>NZ_FNSV01000007.1 GCF_900105905.1 Rhodococcus koreensis
GCGTAGGCATCGACCGTTCCGGCCGAGTTCGCGCTGCCGTGCGGATGAATCAGCTCCAGGAGCCCGACTGCCAGATCACGCGCCAACCGAGGGTTCGGCAACCCCGCCAGGTCGAACTCCGCCCGGCTGCCGTCGCTGAACACACAGCTCAAGCCAAGCGGTTCGTCGGTCACTCTCGTCGGCATCACAGATCCCCGTCGGTGTCATGGTCGAATTCGGCGTCGGCTTCCCACTGGGCTGCGGTAGCATCGATGAGTCCGGCTGCCGCGCCCTCGGTTTCGTAGGCCTGCCGGTAAATCCGTGTGGTATCAAGACGCTTCAGGTATTTCTCGGTGGTCAACACGGTCGAATGCCCGAGCAAATCTCGCAGCACCAGCAGCGGATCGGCCTTGGTCAGGTAAAAGATCAGCGCCGCGTCGGCATCGGTGTGGCGCACCAGCTTCGCTGCCTGCCGGTAGTAGCCGGTCACCAGATATTCCAAAGTCTGCATCGAGAAGCAGTGACGAAGCCGGTGCGGGTGAACGTGCGGGAACCGCGGCTCGAACCGGGCCCGGATCCGGTCGGCGGTGCGCTCGAACACCGTCGCCCACGCCGTGAACGGTCCACCGTCGGCCTTGACCGCCAGCAGGCACGACCCGCCCTCCGGTGCCACGAGCCGCCGCCGCTCCGGCGGGGTCAATGACTCCCACGACCGGCGGATGCCGTTGATCCGGCCGCCGCGGGCGTCCGGTTCGCTCACGTGCATCGGCTCGCCCCACCGTCGTGGTGGCCGCCAGCTCGATTCGACGGTGACGGCTGCGCGATCGAGCTGCAGGTAGTCGTGCAGCCCGGCCAGGGCGTCGTAGGAGATCCAGGTGGTGCGGAACTTGCGGCCCTTGGTGATTCCCGCCGGCACCGGAAATGGGATCGGGATCGCCGTCCGCGCCGGCGGCAGTGCCGGGATCTCCCACGGCAGCAAATGCGTGAACTCGCCCAACCGCAACCCGGTCGCCAGCGCGAGATCACCGATCGCGGCGTTGCGGGTCATCTCCCGGCCCGCGAACCCGGTGTCGCGGTTGCCGTCCGGCGCCAGCCCCCGCAACCCTTTCCGGAACAGGTCGGTGAAGTCCGGCTCCAGATACTTGATGGTCACATGCGGTTTCGGGGTGCGGCGCACCGCCAGATTCACCCGCACCTCCCGGCCGGTCCCGGCGAAGACCGCCCGCGCCGACCGGTAGGTGAACGGTTCGGCAGACGCGAACCCTTCCTCCATCGCCCACCGGTAGAACAGCGACAGGATGCTCATGTGCTGGCCCCATGTGGTCGCCGCGAACCGCGACCGCGCCGGCCCCGCTGCGCGGTGCTCCGCATAGCGACTCAGCCCAGCTTTCAACCGTTCCCGGGTATCGAACAACCCCACGCCGTGTTCGGCGAGGAACTCCGCCCATTCCTTGACCGCCCGCGCGTAGTTCTCCCACGAACTCGGCGCCGGAGCCCCGCTGGCCGGAAGCTCCCGCAGCCACCGGTTCACCACGGACGCCTGCCGCGGCGCGGCCGGGCCGTCCTCGAACAACAGATCGTCATCGATGAGGAACGCCATCCCCTCCGGGATCACGGGACGATGCTCAAGGTCCCAGGACCGCCAGTCCAGCGACGAGAAGTAGCTCAAGATCATGGGCGCTGACAGTAGAAACACCACACGGCTCGGCGCAACAACCAAACCCCCAGGTCGCCCTCACCTTCGGGTCTAATGCAACACGGGAACTAAGCAGAGACAATATGCCGCAGCTGATGCGGTGTCACCACCAACGGTGCGCCGCCGGCGCCGCGCAGCCCGGACTGCTCGACGGCGGCGAGCAGCCCATTGCGCAGCCGGGTCTGGCCGAGGCGGCGGCCGTGCGCGACGAACAGGAAATCGGTCAAAGCTCCGGTCCGCGGATGCGGCAGCGGCCGGCAGACGCCGCGCCCGCCGCTCCACTCGTCCAACGCCGCGACCGTGGCCGCCGACAGCGGCACCATGCGCTCGGTCGCGAGTTTGCCCAGCGGCACCTTCAGCCAGGTCCCGGCCGGGCCGTAGTCGACGACGCTGCCGAGCTCGAGGTCGAGCAGTTCCCCGACCCGCAACCCCGCACCGCGGAGCACCGTCAACCCGATGCGAGCGAACGGATCCTCCAACCCGGCAACAGCGTTCATCACCACGCCGTCGACGTCGGGTGCCAGTGCGCGGGGCAAGGGTTGGTCGAGTTTGGGGACGTCGGCGGCGAAGACCAGCCGGCGCGGCGGTGCCTGCTCCCAGCCCCATGCGGTGATGTCGTCGAGCAGGTTGCGCAGGCTCAGCACCGTCGATTGGATCACCGCCATCGAGATGGTGCGTCCGGCGCCGGCGGCGGCGCGTTGCCCGCGCCAGGTGCGGGTGCGGTTCCAGACGAGGAAGCCCTCGATGTGACTGCGGTCGAGACCGTCGAGGGAGGTGACCTCGGGGTGGTGTGTGGTGAGATAGTCTGCGAATGGCAGCAGGTCGTTGATCAGTGATTCGACGGACTTCGGGCGAAGCACGCGGCCCGGACGGTGACATAGCGCAATAGCGTCTCGCGGATCGCGTCGGCCATCGGAACGTCGGCGAACCGTTGGCCATAGCTGCGGGCCCAGACGCGGCGCCGTGGTGGTGTGTCGACGATGCGGGCCTCGAACAGCACCTGCCGCAGACCCGCGATCCGATTGCGGTAGGCCCGGCGCGACGACGGTGGAATAGCCGGTGGTCATCGCCGTTCCCCGGCGAGACTGGCCCGGGCGGCGCCGTATTCGGCGGCGAGCTGCTCGATCGACAGGTGCACGTACTCGGCGGTGGTCTCCGGGGACGCGTGCCCCATCAACTCCCGCAGTACCATCAGATCGATTCCCGCGGAGGCGAGTTCGGTGCCGTAGGTGTGTCGCAGCCGGTGTGGACGCACCCGACCCGCGCCGGACAGCTCTCGGTGCCGCCGAAACAACGACCGCAGCCCGGCCTCGGTCACCGGCGCCCCCAGCGTGGGGCCGCGCAGCACCACAAAACATTCCGGTGTCGCCAACCCCGGTGGCCGCTCGAGGCGCAGATAGGCCGACAGTTCGGTGAAGAACACCGCATCGACCGGCACCACCCGCTCCTTCGAACCCTTGCCGAGCACCCGCAGCCGACGTCGACCGAAGTCGACCTCCGCCAGCCGCAGCGACCGCACCTCGGCGCTGCGCAGACCGCCGAGCAGCATCGCCCACACCATCGCCCGGTCCCGATGGGTGCGCAGCGACGAGACGAACACGTCCACCGCGTCGGCGTCGAGGGACTCGGGCAGCAACCGCGGCTGGCGCACCAGCCGGCCTCCGGCCCGGGGCCGGCCGGGCCCGAGATGCCCGAGCAAACCCCGCCCCGACGGACGTAACCCCTGCCCGCGCCGGGGTGAGGGCACCGGATTGTCGGCGCGCACCCCGGTCATCACCAGGTACTCGAACAATGCCCGCACCGCCGCGACCCGCCGGTTGATCGTCGACGCCGCCGTCGTCCGCTGCCGGCCGTTCCTCGGTGCTGCACCGGGTCGGGGATCACGGCGCACGCCCTGCCAGTCGATCCACTCGAACACGGTCACCGGCGTCACCGCCGCCAATCCGACATCGCGGTCGATCAGGAACCGCGCCAGATTCAGCATATCGAACGCATACGCCCGCACCGTCGCCACGCTGAACGCCCGCCCGGCCAGATGCTTGAGGAACGCGTTCGCCGCCGCGCAACCCTCCCACTCGCCGTCGACCACATAACCGTCGCCCGCCGTCTGCACCCGAACGGCCATCGTCTGCTCCTCTCGTGAATCGAGCCGCCACCGTCAGCATGCGCCCCATCCGGGCGGCGGCCCCGGACCTCACGCCGCGGACAGAATCGTGTCGCCCGAGAGCCGGTTAACCGATCTCGGGTTGTTCGACCAGATCTTCTGCCAGTGCGCTTTCGGGAACGCCCGGAACGCGAGCACGTCGTGCTTGGCGTCGCGCATCATCGACGCGACCTTCGGAAAGGACTTCGCCAACGTGTCCGCGACCTGATCCCATTGCGCGGCCACAGCCTCGGGATCGGTGTGAGCGAAGATCGTCTTGATCGCCGCCATCACCGGCGGCACCTGCTTCGACGTCACCGCAGACCCGACGTTGCGCATGAAATGCACCCGGCACCGCTGCCACGACGCTCCGGTGAACTGCTGCGCCACAGCAGCTTTCAACCCGGAATGCGCATCGGAGATCACCAGATGCACCCCCGACAACCCCCGTGCCTTCAACCCGACGAGGAACTCGCGCCAGAAATCGAACGACTCACTGTCGCCCACCGCGGTCCCCAACACTTCCCGGGTCCCGTCGATCGACACACCGGTCGCCACGACGAGGGCATGAGAGACCACATGAGCGCCGATCCGCACCTTGCAGTAGGTCGCGTCGAGGAAGATGTACGGAAAGGTCGTATGCGTCAATGTGCGGTCCCGGAACCGGGCGATCTCGGTGTCCAGTCCGGCGCAGATCCGTGAGACCTGCGACTTGGAGATTCCCGATTCGACTCCGAGTGCGGTGACGAGATCGTCGACGTTGCGGGTCGAGACGCCGTGGACGTAGGCCTCCATGATCACCGCGTACAACGCCTGATCGATCCGCCGGCGGCGTTCGAGCAGGCTGGGGAAGAACGAGCCGGACCGCAGTTTCGGGATCTGCACTTCGACGTCTCCGCTGGTGGTGGCGACGGTCTTGGATCGGGTGCCGTTGCGATAGTTGGTGCGCTCAGCGGTGCGCTCGTAGCGGCCGGCGCCGAGGGCTTCGGTGGCTTCGGCGTCGATCAATGCTTGCAGTCCGGTTCGGATCAGTTCGGCGAACACGCTCGCCGGGTCGGCGCCCCTGAGTGCATCGAGCTGGGTGATCAGGGCAGAATGGTCGTGGGTCATCGCGTGGTCCTTTGGTCGAGTCACTTTGGTCGGTAACTCGTTCATCACTACGCGATGGCCCACCCACACACTCGGAGCGACACGCCCGAGCTGCGGCTACGCTGCCCCACCGAATTCACACCACGCCGTGGGACTTACCCTCTTTATGAGGATCGATGGCGAAGAACGCTACTTGTGGCGGGCGGTCGACCAGCACGGCAATGTGCTCGACATGCTGGTGCAGTCCCGCCGCAATGCCAAGGCGGCCAAGCGTTGCCACTCAAGTTCATGGCGGAATAGCGCCCCGGCCACAGATCGCAAGGGGTCTCTTGCAGTATGCGACGAGGCGTTTCGCATCGCTCCATCGCTGTCATCACTCGCCAGCGACTGCGACGGACCCTAAGTGGGTGAATTCGGCGACGATCTGCTTGCCGGGTTCGACGAAGACGGCGTCGGTCATGCCGCCGGTCAGCACGATCCAGCCGGCTTCGAGTGCGAGCCCGCGATCGGCCAGGGCGTTCGCGGCGAGCGCGAGAGCTTCGGCCGGATGGCCCTGCACTGCGGCGCCCGTCGCCGAGTCCACGACCGTGCCGTCCACTGACAGCACGCAGGCCTCGAGTGCGAGGTCGAGGTCGCGCGGGTCCCGTTCGACGCCACCGATGACGAAGCGGGACGATGACGCGTTGTCGGCGAGAACATCGGGCAGGGTGAACTTGAAGTCGGTGAAGCGACTGTCGATCACCTCGATGCCCGCGTAGACGGAACGGACGGCCGCCATCGCGGTGGCGGCGGTGACCCCGGGACCTTCGAGACGTTCGCCGAGTACGAAGACGATCTCGGGTTCCACCCGCGGATGAATCAGCTCGCCGGTAGGGATCGGGACGCCGGCCTCGAGCACCATGCCGTCGGTCAGCCACGCGGTGAGAGGCGACGTGATGCCCATCCGCTGCTGCTTCGCACGGGAGGTGAGCCCCAGTTTCACGCCGATGATCTTCTCGCCCTGTGTCACCTTGCGGGCGATCAGCGCGGCCTGCACCTGGTAGGCGGTGTCCACGTCGAGTTCGGGCCAGTCGTCGCTGATGGGGTGGCGGTCGGTTCTGGTCTCCTCGGCGCGGAGGAGGACCTCGGCGGCGGTGTCGACGTTCCACGCGGTGGTGTCGGTGCTCATACGGTGAATGCTTCCTTCTGGTTGGCGCGTTGTCCGGCGAGTTCGATCGCGACGTCGATGATCATGTCTTCCTGCCCGCCGGCGTAGCCGGCTTCGCCGACGCGGGCGAGGATCTCGTGGGCGGGGACGCCGTAACGTCCCGCGGCTCGTTCGGCGTGGAAGAGGAACGAGTTGCACATCCCGCACTTGCCCTGAATGATCGAATTCCGATCCGCCACGGGCAGTCTGGGGGTGAACGGCTTCGTCACTTTCGCGGCGACGCGAGGACGGCGTCGGTGTCCACCCTGGTTGCTACACCGAGGCGTTCGAATGCGCCGGCGAGGATCTCCGTGGGCGAGTGTCCTGCGACTGCACCCAGAGCGCACGAGGTGCCATCGATCTGCCGGGCGCCCGCCTTCACTCCGGCGATGGAGTTCGCGACACCGAGCGACAGATTTGGTGCGCCTGCACCCCGACCTGCGCGTCGGAGTGAGTTCGGCCACGAGGACGGCGACGCGGTCGGCCACTCCGTCGGGCAGCAACGCGCCGGCGGAGTCCACGACGTAGACGCACCGGCATCGTCCATGATCCGGGCCTGTCTCACGAGGTTCGCCGACTCGGTGGTGTGTTGGAGTTTGACGAGGAGGTCGGTGCCGATGTTGCCCGGGACCGACGATCGCTGCTGTAGCCACTACTTCTCCTTCGATTCCGCGAAATCGGCGGTCACGCTGCCGAGTCCGGCGAACGTTGCGGTCACGGAGTCACCGCCGGCGACCGGGCGGCCGCGGTCACCGATCCCCGCATGATCACCGACCCGGCCTCCAGGGTGATGCCGAGCGGGCCGACGGTGTTCGCCAGCCACACCAAGGCGTTGAGCGGAGACCCGAGCGCTGCGCCGCCGGCGCCCGTGCCCACCATCCTGTCCGCCTTGGTGGACAACGCAACCCATGGTGCGCAGGGACAACCCCGACTGCGTGAGCTGCGACAGCCTCACCGGCGTCGACCCGAGGACGACACCACCGGACGACGCATTGTCGGCGGTGGTGTCGGCGAGCGTGATCTTCCAGTCCCGGATCCGCGAATCGATGATCTCGAGCGCCGGGAGTGCGTAGTCCACCGCGGACGGGGCATCCGCGGCGGTGACTCCGGGACCGGTCAGCGGCTTCTTCAACACGAACGCGATCTCGGGTTTCACCTTGGGGATGATGAAGCGGTCCAACGGAATCGGCAGCGATTCCAGATAGAACATGTCGTCGGTCAGGTGGCCGTAGTCCGGCTGGTCGACACCGAGCTGACGCTGCATCACCGCCGACGTAAGTCCCACGTTGTGTCCCCGGATCCGGCGACCCTCGCCGACCCAGTGGCGCACCTGATGCAGCTGTACCGCATACGCCTCGTCGAGCGTCATGTCGGGGTGAATGTCGGTGAGCGATCGGCTCACGGTCGTCATATGCGGTGAGCAGGGACCTTGCGATCAGTGCCGGATCGAGCTGTGTCATGAGTTCGAATACCTTCGTGTGGCTGGATCGGATTGCGGAGTCGACCACGTGTTGAGTTGTACCGTGGCCGCCGGTGCCACGATCGTCCGTGGACTCCGGGACGAGGACTACGGCTCGCGCGGATTCACCTGCCGCGACCCCGAGGGCGTGTTCTGGAGTTTCGGCACCTACGCCGGCGCCTAGACTCGCCCGATCACACGCCGTGCCCGGCCGGGACCTCCTCGCCGGGCTTCGGCGGAGGCGGCGGGGCGCCGTCCCCGAACGGCCTGCCGCCCAACCCTTCACGGCCGTGCGGCGTGAGCCAGCCGGACAGATCGGGGCCCTTCGGCACGATCTGCGTGGGATTGATGTCGGTGTGCACGATGTAGTAGTGCTGCTTGATCTGGGTGAAGTCGATGGTGTCGCCGAACCCGGGCGTCTGGAAGAGGTCGCGCGCATAGCTCCACAGGACGGGCATCTCGTCGAGCTTGTTCCGGTTGCACTTGAAGTGCCCGTGATAGACCGCGTCGAACCGTGCCAGGGTGGTGAACAGCCGCACGTCGGCCTCGGTGATGGTGTCCCCGACGAGGTACCGGCGGTCGGTCAGCCGCTCCTCGAGCCAGTCGAGGCGGGCGAACAGGCGGTCGTAGGCGGACTCGTACGCCTCCTGGGATCCGGCGAAACCGCACCGGTACACACCGTTGTTCACGTCGCGGAACACGAGGTCGGCGACCTCGTCGATCTCGTCGCGCAGCGGCCCGGGGTAGAGGTCGGGCGCGCCGTCGCGGTGGTACCGCGTCCATTCCGACGACAGGTCCAGGGTGATCCGGGGGTAGTCGTTGGTGACCACCTGCCCGGTGGGGACGTCGACGATCGCGGGCACGGTGATGCCCCGCGGGTAGTCGGGGTAGCGCGCGAAGTACGCGTCCTGCAAGCGCGGGATCTTCAGTACGGGGTCGAGTCCGCCCGGGTCGAGATCGAAGGTCCAGCTGCGCTTGTCGTGGGTGGGGCCGCACAGCCCCATCGACAACACGTCTTCGAGCCCGAGCAGCCGCCGGACGATGATGGCGCGGTTGGCCCAGGGGCAGGCGCGGGCGGCCACGAGTCGGTAGCGGTCGGGTTCGACGGGATAGCCGTCGCGGCCGTCGGCCGTGATGCGGGTGGGGATGTAGTGCGTGTCGCGCGTGAACTCGGCGCCGGATTCGACGTAGGCGCCTTCCGTGCCGTGCGGTTCTGCCGTTCGGTCTGTCATGGTCGACTCGTCCCGTCTTTCGATGTCTCTCAGTGTCTTCCAGTTGTCGATGGGTGCGGTCACATGACCCGGAGACTGGGGATCGGCAGCGATGGAGTCTCGCGGCGTCCATGATGCACGGTCATAACCGCTGTGCTGCGCGCGGCGGACCAGTAATCTGTCAGGTCGCGAGGACGCGTGGGCGGACATCGGAATCCCTGAATGAGGTTGCTCAGTACCTTCCAGGTCGTCCCAGAGTTTCGGTTGACCTCCGGTGGGGATGGGCCCCTCAGAAGGCCATTCCAACCGGAGGAGTTCTTCACCACACCCGATTTACGTCATTGCGCGCTGCTAGAGTGGACGGAGTTCATCGTGTACCCCGTGCCCGGTCTTGGTTGCGAAGGCATGGCTTGCGCCGACGATCCCGGTCACCACATCCAATTCGGCGGTGTCGCGGGGTCCGTAGATCAAGACCATGCCCTCCGACAGTCGAAGGCCGGCCAGCGGGTGGGCCACCGCCCACCCCTTCTGCAGGGCATCGACTGCAAGAGCGGGCGGGAGCACGATGTGCATGCTGCCGTCGAAGTGAGGATGAAGGTGGGCGAACTCCCCCACTGACGGAACGATGAACGCCTCCTGGCCGCCCCGGGCATCCTCAGGTCCAAGCTGCAGGGCCCGCGCACCGGGGACGGAGATCTCGCTGGGCGCGGTGGTGACACCGGGGAGTCGCCGGATCCGCTCGAAGAGCTTCTCTTGAAGTTCCGGCGGGGCGTTCTGCGTCTCCTGCTGCTGCGGTGTGGTGACGCTGATCTCCGGCGCCGGCCCAACGCGGTGCGGGAGTGTGCCGTCCGGCAGCGTCGGCCAGTACGCCTCCCTACCGGAAGTGCCGCCGTGTTCGTCCGTCGGCCGCGTGATGAAGTTCAACCGTTCGGACACCCACCACCCAAGGGCACGGATGGTGCGTTCGGTGAGCTCATGGCCGGTCGGTTCGCGTTCCGCCCACAGCGGGGAGCCGCTGTACTTGACGAGGTATTCCCATGTCCACTCCTGCAATTCGGGAGGGATGACGGTGTCGTGGAGGCCGTGAACCAGGAAGATTGGGACTCCGGTCAAACGTCCCGGGGTGAGGGGCAGGCCGACATCGAACGGGAGGGTTCCGTAGAGCAGGCCGGCACCGGTGAACCGACTGGGGTCGGCCAGCAGCAAGCCACCGGCAAAGGCTGAGCCTCCACTGAACCCGACGAGAATGACGGGTTGTTTCGGTGTCGTGACGGAGTCCAACCAGGATCGAAACCAGGACATTGTCGCGGTGAGACTCTCCTGGATCGGGCGGCCGATTCCTCGATTCGCGAACCAGGCAAACCCGCCTCCCTCCGACAATGGGGCGCGGACAGCCACGTACCGCGGACCCGGTGGGAGGAACGACACCAGTGTGCCCATGGCGGCCTCGTCGCTGCCTCGCCCGTGTAACAGCACCACGAGTGGGGCCGAGGGGTCCGTTGAGCCCCACTCGGCGACGACCGGCGCGGGGAATTGCTTGGCGGTCATAACTGTTCCTCTCGCGCGTGGGCCGAGTACCGCTGCGCGGTTGCCACCCCTGCCCAGCGTTCCACTTCCGCTTCGAGATCCAACGGTTCGACGGGCGCGCCGAACTCGTACGTTCCCCATTCTTCGCGTGGCAACATCCACATCACTTCGAACTCGTTGCCGTCGGGGTCGAAGCCGTAGATGCTTTTGGTGGCGCCGTGGCTCGACTCACCATGGTAGGCATTTGACCTCAGGAGTGCGTCGCGTGCCTCCGCCAGTTCGTCGATGGTGTTGACCTGCCAGGCGAGGTGGTAGAGGCCGGTGTGGCCCGAGGCGGGGCGCCGGGCGCCAGCCCCGAGACCGAACAACCCGAGGTCGTGATGGTTATCCGAATCCTTCGCTCGCAGGAAAGCCGCATTGGCTCGAGGTTCGCGGGCAGCCACCGCCAATCCGAGAGTCGTGCCGTAGAAGCTGATGGCCCGCTCGAGGTCACTGACGAACAGCACAGCGTGATTCAGGCCTCGCACCGCGATCATTGGATGGCGACCGGGGCGTTGGTGGTCCACGGAACCGATGACCACGCCGGATCGGTGAAGCCGTCCAGGTCGTACTGGCTCATGCATTCGTCGACCATGGACCTGAACTGGTCGCTGAGGCCCCTGTGCTCGGCGGCGCTCCACGTCTCGATCCGGTTGGCCTCGTAACTACCGGCAAAGGTGCGTTCGTGGATCTCGGTTCGACCACCGAACTCGGTGCTGAACATGTCCCAGATGATTCGCATGAGCTTCACCCGCTCCTCGGCGGTGCCCTTCGAGGCCTTCCAGTACTGATCCAGGTAGCCGCGGATCACCGGATTCTTGAAATCCTTGGCGGACGAGGGTATCTGGATGAATGATCCAGCCAGGATGTTCAGGAAGACGGTACGGGCCTTGGTGAAGGTTTCTCCATAGATCTGGCGCCATTGCATCCCGTATTCGGTGTTGGGAAGCAGGTAGCCGCCCGGACCGGGGTGGGCATCGGCGATCATGCCGGCGTTCAATCCCCAGATGCCGTGCCGCAATCCAATCAGCTCGCCCACCTGGGCCTGTACGCCGCGGAAACCGCTCATGCCCTGCATTTCGGTCGCCTTGAGCAGGAGACCACAGATGAAGTCGAGTTTCACCGCCGTGCGCACTGCGGCGTGGAAGGTAAAGCGCTGAGCGAAGCCGCGCGAGAACAGGCCATTGACCGCCTCCGGGCTTCGATACGCTGTCACGTTCTCCCATGGAACAAAGACATCGTCGAACACAAGGCCGAGGTCGGATTCATCGAATCTGCTCGAGAGCGGGTAATCGAAGGGGGATCCCACCTTCTTGGCCAAGCTCTCATAGGATCCGCGTCCGATGAACTTCACGCCGGGCGCGTTCATGGGTAGGAAGAAGCCCAGTGCGAAGTCGGCTTCGTCGTCCGCGAGTCCACCCGCGGGGATGTACTGACTGACGTAGGTGACCTGACTGAAGGCGGCACCAGTGGAAATCATGCGCGCGCCACGAACCACGATGCCGTCCTCGCGTTCCTTGACGACGTGCATGTACACGTCGCGTTGTTCGGCCGGACGCTTGGACCGGTCGCCCGCTGGGTTGAGCAAGCTCAGGTTCACGAACGCTACTTCGTCGGTGACCTTTTCATACCAGCGGCGCACGTTACCTGCGTACTCACCGTAGAAATCGGCGTCTGCGGCCAAGGATGCGACCAGGGCGGCCTTGTAATCCGGCCCACGAGAGAGGGCCCCAAAGTTCATGCGAGCCCACTCCGCGATTGCGTCTCGCGCCTGGTACAGGTCCTCTTTGGTTTCTGCCATCTTGTAGAACTTGTGGGTGCGTGTGTTGCGCTCGGTGACGTAGGTCAGGACGTCCCGTCGCTTTGGATCGTGGAGCGAGTCGTACATGCGGGCGTAGCTACGGGCACTGGTGGCGAATGCCGGGTGAGTGGTGACGTCGTTGATCTCTTCCCCGTCGAAGTAGATGACGCGGCCGTCCCGAAGCGATTCCAGGAACTCAGCGCCAGTGGGTGGCTCTTTGACGTCGGCCGGGGAAGCCACGCCGGTGTCGGCCTGTGGGTTTGTTGATGTGGACATGAGATACCTCCATGGGTTGTGCCGGTGAAGCGGGTTTAGGGGTCAGAGTGGGACGATTGTTCAGGCCATGCGGAACCAGTCCGATGTCCACCCCGACTCGGCCTTCTCGAGTCGGTTGAGATCCCGCAGGTCGTCCTCGGCCAGTACGAGTCGACCGAAGCGGCCGGCGTAGTAGAGCAAGGGCTTGCGTTCGTCGTAGGCGGCAGCGGCGCGGACGTCGGCGATGAAGATGGTGTGCGTGCCACCGGTCGTTCTGGCGGTGACCGAGCATTCGAAATTAGCCAGGCAGCCGGTGATCACCGGCAGTCCCAGTGCGCTGGTGTACGTCTCGACTCCCGCGAACTTGTCGTCGGAGGGGCGAGAAAACTGTCGCGCCAAAGGTTCCTGACTCTTGGAGAGCACGTTGACGACGAAACTGTCGGCCGTGCTGATCGCTTCGTGAGTTGGAGCTTCCCGATTGACGCAGAGGACCAGCATCGGAGGATTCAGGGAGAGCGCGGTGACAGCGCTCGCGGTCATTCCCTGGTTGGTGCCGCCGTGGCTGGTGGTGATAACCGTTACTCCGCTGGCGAAACGACTGATGGTGCGTCGGAACAATGTGCTGTCGGCGGTCTTCATCTCGTTCTTCTCCCTCTGTTTGTCGTCGTCGACGATCTCCACCGTCAGCCGTTCATCCGCCATCGAGTGCAGCGCCGAACCGAGCTGCGGCAATGGGCCGTGAAACTCGAGTCGCGGCTACGCCTGATCGACTCGAAAACTGGCGTCCGCGTGGACCTTCCCGCGCATCGGAGGTGACCTGTGTCATGTGACTAAGATCCCAGGGCACTGTTAACCGACTCGAAACCGCGGCAGCGCCAGCCAGACCGGCCGGTTCGACGAGAACACCTTCAGTTCGACATCATGGCCCGAGCACCTCAGGGGTTCACGCTGCGAAGCACTCTGCAGTGCGGTCGAGGTGACCGTCGAGATTGTGGTCGTCGCCCCGCCCAGGGAAGGTATTGGCGGGTTTCGGCACGGCTACTGCGCTTAGACGCCGTGCCGGCACTCTTGGCGATGTTGGATTCTGAAACGCCGGCCTCGATGGCCTTCACCGCTCGTGTAGGCATCGGTGGCACCTGAGGCGAGACGTCGGATCGCTATAGACGATCCTTAGCGATGCAGCCTCGTCAACAAGTCCCGAGTAGCTGCCGATGGTGCCGCCCCAATCTCTGCGAGAGCGTGCTCGCACGACCGATAGACGGCCACGACTCGGGTCTCGTCCCCGGTTGCGTCGGCAAGCCTCATCGCCAAGCGGTAGGCGGCTTCGTGGAACGGATCTTCCCGCAGGACCTGCGCAATAAACTTCTCAGCCTCTACCAGCTCGTCGAGACCGACTGCAGTCTCAGCGGCCTCGAAGCGCAGGCTGGTGGCCCGGTCTCTGAGATGCGCACGGTGCTCTTCGGCCCAGACCGACTTCACACCGGGTAGGTACGGGCCGCGGCCGACGAGCTCCAAGGCTCGTCGCATCGTGCCCAGCCGATCTCCACCGCGCAGTGCGGCGGCCTCGGCAACCAGTTCCTCGAACCGTAACGATTCGCTGGTGATGAGTGCCTCCGAGCCGAGCCGGACGCCGCCGGCAACCACTTCAAGACGTGCGTCCTCGGGGAGAACCTGCCGTAGATGATGAATCGCCTGGCGCAGGTAGGACAGATTCGAGTCGCTTGTTCTGCCGTCGAACAGCGCACCGAGAAGTTCGTCTCGTGTCGCCTCGCTGGCCCGTCGATCGAGAAGATAGGCGAGCAGTTCGTAGCTCTTCTTGATGCGCGGCTTGACATCGGCGCCGTTCACACTGAGGGCAACTGCACCGAACTCGGTCAGCACGATCTTCGCTCCGACCGTGGCCGTCGTCCCACCGTGGCTCGATCCCCATGCCCGCCCAAGAACATGCCAATCCGAATCCCTGTCGGCTTCAGCGTCCAGTCGGCGTGAGAGAACCCCCGGATAATCTGTGAGTGCTTGCAGAATAGGGTGGTTCGTCCCCTGGCGATATGCGGCATCGAGCGCAACATCGGCGGCGCGGTCAGCCGCGTCAGGATTACCGAGGCGCCATTCGGCCTCGGCCAGGTAGACACCGGCGTGGGCCAGGGAGAACACACGGTCACTGCGAACGGCTGCGGCGACTACCTCGCGAAGATGCTTTGCCGCGGTGGCGGCGTCACCATCACGGAGCATGATCAACCCGAGCGAGGCCAGTGCCTGTTCACGGACGAACAGATACTGTTTGGACTCCGGCAGGTCCAGGATGTGGAGGAGTGCAGTTTTCGCGGCCGCGAGGTCGCCTCCGACACGTAGTTCCAGGTCCGCTTCCTCCAGATAGCTGAACATCTTGAGCATGATCGATCCGCTGGTACGAATACGGGTCCGCCCCATCTGCAACGCGCGCCGCGCCTCGTCGACGCGCCCCAATCGACACATGACTTTCACAGTCAGGATGGCCGAGAACCACACACCCTCACCCGCGCCCGCGGATGTCGCGTCGAACAGCCGGACGGCTTCCTCGGTGCGGCCCATATCGAGGAGGGCTCCGATACGCCAGGATTCGCCGACTCTGGCCGCCCACCCAGTCGTCCAATGCTCCATAGTCAGACCGAAATATCCCCGGTAGTAGTGCACTCGCATGACGAGTGCATCGAAGCTGTCGCCACAGAGGGCGCGGGCGGGGGGGATACGTGGCGGACCGTCATCTACCAGCGTCAGACAGTATTGCATCGCGTCACGGGATGGGCCGGGTGCGGTGAAGTCGAGCATCGAACGGGCAAGTCCCAGTTCACCGACGTGCATATACGACCAAGACATGAGAGCGCCAGCGCGACTGGACGACCGGGCTAAACTTTCGCGTTCACCGTCGTCCGCAAGGTCGTCAGCCAGCTCGACAGCCTCTCGATAGTTTTCGCCGGCAACGGCCAGCATCAACTCGGCGGGCGCGAGCCGTCGTCGACTGTCGCGCACTGGCGCCAACGCTGCCAACCATTGCTCGGCCAATTGCAAGTCGGCCCGTTCGGTGACGGCCTCGAGACAGTGCTCGGCGGCGACCAAGGCCTCGGGGAGTGCTCCGACTTCCAGGAACTCGGCGACAGCTTCCTCGTAATGGTCGTGCCGTGCCAACAACGCGGCATGACGGTGCCTTATCTCCCGGGCCTCGGCCGAGGGGCGGCGATTGAGAAGTTCGAGCAGATACTCCCGAAATCGGGGATGGCAACGCAATGCGTGGCCGTCCCGGCTCCAGTTTGCCGGGAGGTGGCGTGCACGAAGCTGATGCAGTCGAGCCGCCGGGTTTGCCGGACCGAGCGCCTCTGCGAAGGCCGGCGTCACCTGGTCCAGTACGGAGGTCGTGACAAGGAAGTCGACTTCTTCAGGCGTGAGAGGGGAGAGGATCTGTGTGGAGAGATAGCCGTGCAGGGGGTCGGCTTCGCCGCCCATGCCGGGAACATGGTCGGCCGACCGCCAGGCCTCGAAGAGAACCCCAGCCACCCATCCACCTGTCGCCTTCATGGCTTTGTCCGGGTCAGTATCCGGATTCCCGGCGGCGACGAGTGCTTGGGCGGCTTCCTCCCGGGTGAATGCCAGATCGTCTTCGCCGATGCCGGCTACCAGGCGGATGGTTCGGGAACCGAGGTCGATCGACAGCTCGCTGCGGCCAACCAGCACCGTCCGGGCAGTCGGCGGAAGATATCTCAGGAACGAGCCGAGCACGACCAAGGTCGCCTCAGCGGTCGCCAGGCGCTCGGCGTCGTCGAGGACCAGGACGACCGGCGCGTCACCGAGTGCTTCGGCGAGGAGACCGGCCACATTTGTGTGAGGAAGGCCAGCGGCCATGGCCCCTGTAGCAACACCGGCTACCCCTGGTACCTGCCTAGCCAATGCCTCCTCCAGGTAGGTCAAGAACTGTCCGGTGGTCTCGTCGGTGCGAGAGGCGCTCAGCCAGGCGACCGGGCGGGTGATCGTCTGGGCGGCTTGCAGTACCGCGGTCGTTTTTCCAGCCCCCGCGGTGGCGTATATGTATACGACCGGATAGTCCTCGATCAGTCGCGCAAGTAGCCCCTCGATCCGAGGTCGGGAGACCAGCGGAGCAGGGAGGGGAGGTGGTCGCACCCGCCCCTTGACGATCTTGCTGGGTTCCTGCATGACGCTTCGCTCTCTTGCCCGCCAGTTACACATAGTGTGCTCCAGCGACCGCTCATCTCACATAGCTCGAACAGCGGTCCGACTTTCCGCGGGATGCCCCCCGACCGAGGCATCCCGCGGGTGTAGTGCCGATCTCCGATTTTGATGTGCGGAGGAAGGGCCCGCAAGGGAACCGCAGAGTGGGTGCGGCCACCTGCCAAGAGGTAGTCACACGCACTCCACTGGGCGAAGCTAGGCCTGCAGGCCCGCCTCGATCTCGAGATTGATGGTGATTTTGTCGCCGACGACCGCGCCGCCGCCTTCGAGGGGCATGTCGATCGAGATTCCGAAGTCCTTGCGGTTGATTACGGTGGTGGCCTCGAAGCCAGCGACCGGTCCGTTGCCCATGCCGGGATTGACGCCATTGACCTCGAGTTCCAGCTCGATCTTCTTGGTGATGCCGTGCAGGGTGAAGTCACCCTCGAGAATGAAGGCGTCACCCTTCGAGCGCACCGACGTCGAGGTGAAGGTGGCCTTCGGAAACTTCTCGACCTCGAAGAAGTCGGCGGACTTGATGTGCCCGTCGCGCTGCGCGTTCTTGGTGTTGACAGAGTCAACCGCGATTTCGGACTGAACCGACGGAGTGCCGTCTTCGGCGATGGTGATCTGACCGGAGAAATCTTCGAAGGTGCCGCGGACCTTGCTCACCATCAGGTGGCGGACGGTGAAGCCGACGGTGGAGTGGACCGGGTCGATGACCCAGGTGCCCGTGGAAAGGCCGGGGGTTGCCAGTGCAGTGGTCATGTTCTCTCCTGGAGAAGTAGTTGTGCGACGAAACGCTCACGAGGTATCCGCCTGCAACTCGGAAATGTGGGTTGCATGCTTCGGGATGCAGCCGCCGATATCGGTGCGGGAAAGAGTTCGGTGTGGCGGGATACCGGGCCTTGGGATGCCCATCTCCGCACCGGTCAGACAGTTACCACCTCCCCTGTTCCATGAGCCGTCCAGGTCATGTGAGCGATGGTGTCGGGTCGGCGTTAACGAGGACGAAACTGAGACTGCCCACTTGGGGTGGACACCTCGACAATGGATCGTGAGAGTTTCGGGAAGGGATGCCGAGGTGGGACGTCAGTCGCCGCATCCGGAGGAGTTCCGGAGGGATGCTGTCGTGTGATACCGCGCAGCCGACGGTAAAACGCACCTCCGACGGGCGCCGTCACAGCGACAGCCCGAAACCAGTCAAACGCTCCCACAGTCCAGAGCGGCTCGCTACCGTCAGCGGGTGGCCGAGCGCGTGGGACTCGTCGTCTCGGGTGGCGGGCGCCCGCGGCGCCTACGAGGCCGGCGCCATCACCTCGCCGCTGCCCCGACTCGGCCGTCCGCCGACGATTCTGGTCGGTACCAGCGCCGGTGCACTGACCGTGACCGGTCTCGCCGCCGATGCCGATCTGGGCCTCGACCAGGCCGCCGAACACGTGGTGTCCCGGTGGAGTTCGGTGGCGCTCGACGACGTGTTCGGAGTGGTCAGCAGCATCGCCGGCGGCGGCCTGCGGTATCTGGGGCAGCTCGCGGGGCTGCACGTGCGACTGTCGAGCCCGTTCGACACCACCCGGATGACCGAGACCATCACCAAGCTGGTGCCGTTCGAGCGGGTGCACGAAAACATCGAGCGGGGGATCGTCGAGGCGGTCGCCGTCGCCGCCACCTCGGTCGCGACCGGCGGCACCGTGGTCTTCGTCGAGAAGCACCCCTCGATCGAGCTGCCCCGGTATGACGCGAACCGCAACATCAGCTACGTGGAGACCGAGCTGCGGCCCGAGCACGTGCTCGCGTCCGCGGCGGTGCCGGGGCTGTTCCGGCCCATCCACATCGGAACCCCGCCGGCGTGGGCCGGCTGGTACGTCGACGGCGGATTGCGGCTGAACATGCCGCTCAAGCCGGCCGTCCAGATGGGCGCCGACCGTCTGGGCATGGTCTCCACCCGGCCCCGCCACTGGCCGACCGGGTTGCCGTCGCAGCAACACACCGGCACCGGCGAACCGGACATTTTCAACGCCGCCGGGGTGATCCTGCGGGCCATGCTCGCCGATCGGATGGTCGAAGACCTGCACCGTCTCGAGTCCCGCAACGCACAGGCGCACGCCGACCCGGGCGGCGCGCCCTTCCGGCCCATCGATGTCGAATTCGCCGGTCCGCCGCTCGAGCGGGCGGATGCGCTCGCGGTCCTGGCGGACGAGGTGTTCCGCCAACGGTATCGCGGGCTGCGGCGGCTGCGGCATCCGCAGCTGAGCGTGCTGGCCCGGTTCATCGGCGGCGAGGCCACCGACCGTGGGGGCCTGCTCAGCTTCCTGTTCTTCGACCCGGCATTCACGGTGCCCGCGGCGGCGCTGGGTCGGGCCGACGGTCGGCTCCGACTTCACCGACCCCGGACCACCGGGCGCAACGCGTAGCGTGTGACCCGCGCCCGCCGCCGCGGGGAACCGACCGGGATGCTCGAGTGGAGGCCGACCCTCCCGGTAGGTGGTCGGTGTTTTCCGGTCGGTATCCGGTGTCTATCGGATCGGACGTCGCGGTGGCCGAGCATGCCCGCAGGCACGGCTGGCCGTCGACGTTTCGGCATTCCGGGACGGGTGCATCGGCGGGCGCGTGGCTCGGACCGGTGAGGAACGCCAGGGCTGAAAGTGGTGGTGGCGGTTCGAGATCAGCTTCTCAGGAGTGCTGTGGTGCGGCGGGCAGGGTGACCACCTGGGCGGCGTAGGTCAGGCCGGCGCCGAACCCGACGAGCAGTGCAGTGTCCCCGGCGTGCGAATCCCCGGTGCGGAGCAAGGTTTCCATGGCGAGCGGCACGGAGGCGGCGGAGGTGTTGCCCGCCTCGACGATGTCCCGTGCGACAACCGTGGCGGGTTTCAGCTTCAGTCGCTTGGTGATCGCTTCAGTGATCCGCAGGTTCGCCTGATGTGGGATGAAGGCATCGACTTCGTCGATCGCGACACCTGCCCGGTCGAGGGCAGATCGGCTGACTTTTTCCATCTCGGACACCGCCCATCGGAATATCGCGGGCCCGTCCATCCTCACGGTGGGCGGTGGGCCCATCGGATTGTCGCGGAACGTCGTCAGCGACGGATGTTGCGTGAGGGCGTGCGCCTGGGATCCGTCCGAACCCCATTCCACCGGTCCGATGCCCGGTTCGTCGGAGGGACCGACCACCACAGCGCCCGCGCCGTCGGAGAAAATGAACGCGGTGGACTTGTCCGTGAAGTCGACAAACTCGCTGAGACGCTCGACGCCGATGACCAGCACATGGCTGGCGGTGCGCCCGCGCACGACATCGGAGGCCAGTGCGAGTGCAAGGCAGAAACCGGCGCACCCGGCGGAGACGTCGAATGCGCTTCCGGTGATCCCTAGCTGGTGCGCGATCTGCGGGCCGGCTGCGGGCGTCTGGTAGGGGAAGGTCGAGGTCGCCACGATCACGCACCCGATCTGGTCCGGGGGCACCGCGGACGAGCGCAGGGCGTCTCGACCGGCGCGCACGGCCATGTCGATCAAGGTCTCGTCCGGTCCGGCGAAGCGCCGAACCCGAATTCCCGATCGGACCCGAATCCATTCGTCGGTGGAGTCGATCTGACGGCAGATGTCGTCGTTGGTGACCACCCGAGAGGGTCGATACACCCCCAGTCCGAGGATCGAACTGTTCTGGATTTCCTGGCAGTTCGTGATCGGAATTGCCACGGGCGCACTCCGTTGGTCGACCAGCAGCACTCGCCGTCCGCGTCTGCTGGGTGGGTTGTGTCCTCCAGTGTCGTGACCGCCGCCGACGAAGGGCAGCCACCCTAGGGTGAGGTCGCCACCACCTTGTTTCGCTCCCGTCGGCCCTGATCGGTTTCTGCCGGGTGAGACCGTTCGACGGCACGCACTGGAAAAACAAAAGTACCTATATGGATTCAGGGCGGCCGCGAGCGCGGATACTGCGCGGCGGCGGTCAGGTGAGCACCTATTGATTGACGACCATCACTTCGTCGGACGTCGTGAACACCCACTCGACCCGTCCAGCGGTACGCCGACTACTGGCACATTCTGTGTGGCGGCCATCGACGACCGTGGCAGACCTTGTTCAACTCGTGCACTGCCAGCGCGCCGGAGCCACGACCCCTACCGGCAGTGGCGCGCGGACACCGCCGTGCAATGGCTACCGTGACGACAGCCGCCGGCACCGCGAACAAATCCGCCGGGATCGTCGCCGCTCCCGATCATTAAATGTGCAGACACTTCGCGGTCGCCCACGCATACTGCAGCGCGGCATCGACATGCGCGAGCGCAGCCCGTGCGTCCCGAATCTGAGCCGCGACGACCGCTGCCAAGGCATCCGGATCGGTCGTCGAACCCTCCCCGACACTCCGCAGACCATGGCGGGCGTCCGGCCAATCCTCGATCTCCGCCCGCACCCGCAGGAGCCGGTCCCGGAGCGCCAACACCATCTCCTCAGCGTCCCGCGCATTCTCCCGGTAGATGCTCGTCGGATCGGCCATACCCTTTTATCCTCCTCTTCCCCTACCCCGGCCGAGACGATCGTTGGCCAGGTCGTCCAGGTAGCGCTCCAGCGTGAGTTGGTCGATGCCGGTGACGTCGCCGGTGGGGTAAGTGAGGAACCGGGTGCAACGGGTCACTGTTTGGGATGTCGCCGGTGGTTTGGGTTGAGCTGCGTCCGATGTTCAATCACCAGCGGGGACGAACGGTCTGGAGTTCGAGAGGTCCTCCGCACTGATAGTCAGCTGGGCGACCGCGGTGACCTGCCGACGGCATTCGCCGAGCGCCTCCGGGGTGACCCTGGCGGCGTCGAGCCGGTCGCTGAGCGGCTGATCGAGGCAGCTCCACATCCGGAGGGTATCGAAATTCAGTTCTGCCCAACCGGTGTGACACGCAATGTCGATACTGCGCGCGGCTGCGCACTCGTCCGCACGGAAGCGTCCGCCGGCCCTGCGACCGGCACCTTCGCTGAAAGTCCACCGTAGAGCTTGCCGATGACCAGGACCTGTCGGCGGAGGCCCCCTCGGTGATTGATGCCCCGCGGGATACCGATGGGGATGCCGGGGCGTTTCTTCTCGCTGCTACAGGGTCGAGGGGTCCCCGACATCGATCCGGGCCGCCGGTTGGCCGCAGCACGATTCGGCCGACCTTCGATGGCCATGAACATCGGCCGACACGCGGTCGTTGTTGCGCTCCCCCGAAGTCCTCGCCGCCACCTTCAACACCCACCTCGGCGATCTACCGAACTTCCCGTTCACCACCGATGACGGGCTCATCGTCACCCGCACCAACCGCTCGACGAACGTCCGGCGAAGGCTAACCACCAACCATCCGGACCGCGATCCACAGCCTTCCCCTCCCCGAGCACGGCATCACTGATGATCGACGCTGAGGACCGCGTCGATCAAGAACTGGGCCGGGCCTTCACCGAATGTCCCGGCCTGCCCGCATGTCCCGGCCTACCCGCAATGTCGATACTGTGCCCGCGTCGGGACAGCACACCGACAGATGTACGTCGCCGACCCATTCCCTCCCCCACTGCCTTGATCTACTCGACCGCAACATCGTCTTCGGTCACGTCAGGCACGTGGGGTGGGCTTCGCTTCCCGGGTCGGCGAGAAAGCCTCAGCGGAGATCCCGGCCGGTTCATCCGTGAGCATCGGCGCGACCGCGAAGCGACTGTGCGCTTCAACGATGGCGTCGACTTCGTTGATCCCAGCGGCTGCCCGACGCTTCAGGACGTCTGACGTGGGTAGGCAGGTTGGATTAGCCGAACTCAGCCAGCCCTTGGCCCGCTCGATCGAGTCGACGCTCGCCCAATCATGCGTGTGCGGGCGACCCCTGCAGGGTTACCGGTATCGGCGGTTCGATTCGCCGTCGATCAAGCGGTAGATGACGTACAGGGAGAACCACGTGATGAGCACAGCCGCGAGAACCAGCAACACCTCGAAAACAATGACCACCGTCACATTCTAGAGCGCTGGGCGGCGGCGATACGTGGGAGGCACCGTCTGGGGCACGAAGGACGGCAGCATCGGTTCTCCGGCGTGTGAACGGTGTTGTGGGCGGGTGGGTGTTCGGCTCGTTGCGGGGCGGGAGCATATCGATTGCCAGGATGCCGCGCTGGCGGCGTGTTTCGATCCTCACCGGGTCGCATCCCCAAGCGCGGACAAGCGGGGGTGGCGGGAGCACGGTGGAACGGCAACGCGGCCAGCGCCGAGGGTGCGGGCAACCACGCCGGTGTACCGATCTCGCCGAAGTGTGCGGTCAGCCCGCCGCAGTAGGGGTTTCGCCAGGTGGCGAGACGATCAGCAATCGGCAGGTTTGCTCCGCCGCCCTCCTCGCAACAGGCGATTTCTCGCCATGCATGGAGGCTTGCGCCTCAGTCCGACTGCCGGGACCTACCACTGTTCGCCCAATGGTTGGTTACCGCGGTTTACCGTTACGGTGATCGAGTTCCTGTCAGGCTCAATGGTTTTGGCATCCGATGTCCGCCTGTTCATCCTGATCGGCATGGTGCTGCTGCTGTTCCGGCCCTTCGTGTACTTCCCGTTTCGCCCTGAGAGAACATCTACCTCCGCAGCGGCTCGTCGGCCACCGCCTCGACCCCCACCTGCTCGGTCTCCACAAGCGACGCCGGCGCGACCAGGAGCAGGCCTCCGACGGATCCCGCTTCCGGGGCGCCCCCTCACGCGCATGTGCTCCGGAAGACGAGGTGACGCAGGGGCACTGACTGACTCGGCGACCGACTGTCGGTCGTCTCAACTCAGCGACCGGCTGCTGGTGGCGCGGTGTTGGTGTGTGTGCGGGGACGAGGACCACCGGGCGGCGGCCGTGGTGGATCAGGTGCGAGGACGGTTCGCCGACTCGGATACCAGTGGCTATGCGCGGGTGCGCGAACGCCAGGTGGACGATCGAGCGTGATGACTCGACGTCCCGGCGGGTTCCCGGACGGTGGTGGTACGGCGGCCGGGCGATCTGGTCGCGGGGGGTGGAGAGACGGCGGGCGGGCGATGTCGTTTCCGGGGTGGACGTTTCCGGCACGGATCGGGTGAGGCTCATCGAGAGGTTGGCCGCCAGGATGTGATAAATCTGTGGCCGGACGAGGCCAGGTGGCCGCAGGACATCGATGTGGTGGCCCTGCTCGAGGTTGTCCGGCCGTCGGAGGACCCACTAGGTGATGTGCCCTGCCAGCAGGCTGACCGCGCCGTCAACCACCAGGAGGGCGCCGCCCCAATCCACATCATCGTGTTCATGGCTTCCTGCTGGGCCGTGATTCGCGCGCCGGGGTGGGCCCTCGGGTTGCGGATCAGCGGTTCGGTCGGGACACGAGACTCGCGAGGCCTATCGAGGGCTGTCTCCCCCGTCGATGGTGGGCCGCCGGAAGCACGCAGGATGTCGGTCTGACTCGACGCCCGCCACTGGCGGGACTGGCCACCGCTGCACCCATCCCCCCAGTGGGCGCCACCCGACGACGGGCGTTTGCTGCAGCATGATCTCGCTCACAGGATGTGTCGGGCGGTCACACACCCTCACGACGCCGCGGGAGATTCCAGGCCTCCGACTCGCACCGGCTGATCGGCACGAGGCGTCGCCCGTCACTTCTCCTCACACGTCCCGTCGGCGAGGCGCGAACCGGAGTTTCCGTCGCCGTAATGTTCCCGCCGAGCAGCCGCAACAGGGCGGGTGCACGATAACCGCATGCCCCACTCCAACCCGGTTGCCGCGTGGAAAACTCTCCGCCAGGGTAACGAGCGCTTCGTCAGCGGAATCTCGATCCACCCCGGTCAGGGAATCGCCGACCGCGCGCAGCTCGACGCCGAGCAGCACCCCACCGCGGTAGTGTTCGGATGCGGAGACTCACGTGTCGCCGCGGAAATCATCTTCGACCAGGGACTCGGTGACATGTTCGTCGTCCGAACGGCCGGCCACGTCCTCGACGACGCCGTGCTCGGTTCCATCGAATACGCGGTGCAGGCCCTCGACGCGCCCTTGATCGTCGTGCTGGGTCATGACGGTTGCGGCGCCGTGAAGTCCACGCTCGACGCGCTGGACAAGGGCAAGGTTCCGGACGGCTTCATCCGCAGCATCGTCGAACGGGTGGCGCCGTCGATCATGGTGGGTCGCAAAGAGGGCCTCACCACCGTCGACGAACTCGAAGGCCGCCACGTCGTGGAGACCGGGGCTCTGCTCATGCAGCGTTCGCGCATCATCGCCGATCGCGTCGGAAGTGGTGCCTGCGCTATTGCCGGCGTCACCTACAAGCTGTCCGACGGCCGGATGCACCTGCAGGGAGGGGTCGGAGACATCGGCGAGCTCCGCGACTGACGCGACACACCGAGCCCGCTGATCCGCTGATCCACCGGTCCATCCGAAGACCCGACGCGGTAAACGGAACGCACGGGCAGATCGCGAACCGGCCGATCTCCGCGGCCCCCGAGGTCACCGCGGAGGAGACCCGGAAGGTCCTCGCCAGGCCGGCGAGCATTGCGACTCGATCGATTCCCCACGTGCCGACGCATCGGGACACCTCGTGCCCGCTGCGGTGATCGCCCGGGCGCACGCACGACGAAGATCGAGTAGCTCACTTCTGCGGCTGTGGCCCCCTCTCGGCCACCTGACGCACCGCCGCCGCGACCGCCGGCGCGACACCCGCGTCGAACACGCTCGGCACGATGTAGGTGGCATTGAGCTCCGGCGGCGACACCCTGTCGGCGATCGCGCGGGCCGCGGCGATCAGCATCTCGTCGGTGATGTCGACCGCGTGCGCGTCGAGCAGACCGCGGAACACCCCTGGGAAGGCGAGGACGTTGTTGATCTGGTTCGGAAAGTCCGACCGGCCGGTGGCCACCACGGCGGCATGTTCGCCGGCGACGACGGGATCGACCTCCGGGACCGGATTGGCGAGTGCGAACACGATCGAGTCGTTGGCCATCGCCGCGATGTCCTCGCCCGTGAGAATGTTCGGCGCGGAGACCCCGATGAACACGTCCGCCCCGACCAGCGCGTCCCGCAGTGATCCCGTCCGAGCCTCCGGATTGGTGTGCTCGGCGATCCAGGTACGAAATTCGTCGGCGGTGTCGTCCGGGGACAGAATTCCCTTCCGCCCGCACCCGATGATGTTCGTGCCGCCCTGGGCGACGAGCAACCGGATGACGGCGTGCCCGGCGGCGCCGACACCCGAGACCACGATCCGAGCCCGGTCGAGCGTCTTGCCGACCACGCGCAGCGCGTTGGTCAGGGCGGCCAGGACCACGATCGCGGTGCCGTGCTGGTCGTCGTGGAACACCGGAATGTCCAACATGCCGCGTAGCCGCGCCTCGATCTCGAAACACCGTGGGGCGGAAATATCCTCAAGGTTGATCCCGCCGTACACGGGCGCCAGGGCGCGGACGATCTCGACGATGGCATCCGGGTCCTGCGTGTCCAGGCACACCGGCCACGCGTCGACACCGCCGAACCGTTTGAACAGTGCCGCCTTGCCCTCCATCACCGGGATCGACGCCGCGGCACCGATGTTGCCCAATCCCAGGACCGCGGACCCGTCGGTGACCACGGCGACGGTGTTGCGTTTGATCGTCAGGCGGCGCACGTCCTCGGGGTGTTCGGCGATCGCGGTACACACCCGGGCGACGCCGGGGGTGTAGGCGCGGGAGAGGTCGTCGCGGTGTGTCAGCGGAACCGTCGGGACCACCTCGAGCTTGCCGCCCAGATGCAGCAGGAAGGTGCGGTCACTGACCTTGCCGACGGTCACCCCGGGCACCTCGGCGATGGCGGTCGCGATCTGGTCGGCGTGCGCGACGTCCGAGGCGTCACAGGTGAGGTCGATGACCATATGGTCGGGATGGCTCTCGGCCACATCGAGCGCCGTCATCGCACCCTTCACCGACGCGATCGCGGCCGCCAACGTCGACGTGGTGCCGGCGCCGACCGGTGCATGGACGCGGACGGTGATCGAATAACCGGGGCTGGGACTGGGCATGGGAACTCCTGATCGAGTGACGAGCAGCAGGCGCCCACAGGGGGCGTGACCCGATCGGCCCGCACGGCCGGCGCTTCCGCCGCAACATCTTCAGTCTGCGCGGCCAGCGCCGATCCGGACAAGACGAGTTCGGCTGATTCCGCGCGCGAAACGCTGCCCCGCGTCGCCGGGCCGCGGAGCGCGGAGCAGGATGGAAGACACCCGCGGCAACAACCACCAGGCGCGAACACAGAACACCGCCGCTGCGGCGCCCAACCGCGAGAGACAAACCGGAAAGAGCAGGAGCCGTCATGACGGCACACAAGAATCCACCGGTCGGGCCCACCACCGATCACGAACGAATCCGCTGTTGGATCCAGCACCATCACGGGGCGCCCGCAACGACCACCCGGCTCCCGGCCCGCCCCGCGTCGGCGACGACAACGCTGCTGGTCGACTTCGCCGGTCTGCGCCCGGGATCGGGTCTCGAGCACATTCCTGGATGCAATAGTTCGCCCTGTTCGACGCGCAGGCCCTCGCGTTCCGATTCCCCGGCACCGAGGACAGTCTCGCGTTCGAGCTGATACCACGCACCACCGGAAGACCAGCCGGGCGGCACCAGACCACACCCGACCGGCACCGGAATGAGAACTGCCGAAAACATGATGGCCGGGGAATTCGGCGCCGCGCCGATATCGTCGAGTCGGGCCCGCCCCGGCGACGAAGGTGGTTTCGAGCCGGCGCACACCCCGGCACCGTTCCGTGTTTCCCTCTGCAACGTTTCCCTCCGCACCGGCGGCTCGTGCCATAGGCTCAGCCGATGCTGGGACCGATCGTCCTTCCCAAGGCTGTTGCACGAATCAACTACCGGCTGGTGCACAACCCGTTGCAGCTGATCGAGGACGTCGCAATCTCCCAGCTCGACGAGGCCGCACCCACCCGGCTCGCCTACGAACAGTTCCTGATCGGATGCGACCGCACCGCGGCCCATCTCCTCGGCGACCCCGGCGCCACCGCCCGCGCCGCCGCCGTGCACGCGCACACCGCTGCCGTCCGGCTGATCCTCGCCCGGCCGGCATCGAGCCCACCGGGCGGACGTCATCCCCCTCGACTTCCGCCGTGCACGATCCCGCCGCCGACCCTAGCCGTTACTGTCGTCGGGACTTCGTGTCCCGGAACGGAAAGCTCGCCGCGAAACTATGTGAACCGGTCCCGACCGGGTACGCGGACAACAGGAGACAAGGCGCACCGGGCGGGTGGGAGTAGGGTCGACGAGATGTCCTGCAGGATGGCGAAATACGGTGAGCCGGTGCGGCTCCGCGTCCCGGCGGACTTCGACCAATTACCGGTGGTGCGGGCGCTGACACGCACCCTCGCGGTTGTCGCGGACATCACCCTCGCCGCCGACGAGGTCTGCACCCAGCTGATCGCCTCGGCCCGCCCCGGCTCCGACCTCCACTGCACCATTACGCCCGCCGAACACCGATTACGGATCACGATCGCCGCCCACATGGAACACCCCGGGGTGCCGAGGCGGCAGGGCATCGGGTGGCACGTCCTCGACACCCTGACCGACTCGCTGTCGGTATCGGAGAACCCCGCCGACACCGACCCGACCGGATGGGACGTGGTCGTCGACTTCGTCAAACACCGCGCAATCGAGATCGGGCTCACCCAAGACCGCGGTCAACCGGCCCTGACGTGCCCCAGCGCATCCCGGTCGGCAAGCCCCGGTACGTGCACCGGGTGAGGGGTCGTGTGTCGCGCACGGACACACCGCACACGACCCGGACGCAGCCGACGTGCCGGCACACCGTCCGTACCGGTGCCGGAACGACCCGAACACGGTGAATCTCAAGGCGGGGCAGAGCCGAAACGGCGCACCAGCGCAGACCGCGAGAACGCGCCGCGGCAGGACGCCGAGCCGATCGCCGCGCCGGGATCGGTGACGGCAGGGGAAACTCCGCCGGAGACCGTAGGGCGGATCCCGGCGGGGTTTGGGCACCGACTCCCATCGGGGGTCGATCCAGAGTTTTCGGGCCCGGTTTCTCTGTCGGGCTGGGTAAGCGGCGCCGGTGGTCGGCGCTCCGGCTCTGATCAGAGGACTCTGCGCGCGGTGGACGGCGGCGACTGGGCCGGACTCTCGGCGCAGGGAGCCGGGCCGTCTCGCCGCGTCCCTACTTCCGTCGTTCCGTACTCCTCGTTCCCTCGACCTCCAGCTCCTCGCCGTCGCGGAAGACCAGCTGTCCTTCGTCGAGGAGCACCGCCCAGCGGCGCGGAAGAGCCCAATCCCGCCCGTACGGCCGGGTCACCGAGTCGATCACCTCGCCGTGATCTTCGACGATCACCCCGCTCTTCTGCGGCCTTTGATCCGCGGCGAGCGCCGGATCGGGCGAGTGGTGTGTCGTCACCCGAGAGCCCACCGACCACGAGGGCCGTATCGCGGTCTTCTTCTGGGGCTTCATCGGCCCATGGTGGCGCATCACGCCGTCGACTCCCACTCGTTCCACCGTTCGACGTGATTGGTTACCGCAAGTTAATCCGGTGAGAGTATCCGCTTCGCGGGTCTGCTCCGGATCGGCCGACAGTCGCCCCCTGGTCGATCGGCGGTGGGGCGCCTAGCTTTCCAGCCCGTACGGGCCGGCGGCGTCGGTCGGGTCGGTGGGGCTGTTCCTGAAGGCGTAGGCGGCGAGGGTCGCGGCCCCCGCGGCGACCCAGAGGGCGCCGAACCCGAGCACCCGGTACGTCACCGCGCCAGCAGCCGCCCCCACCGCGACCGCAGCCCAGAGCCGCAGGTATCGAACCCATCGATGGGGTCCCCGGCCGAACAGGCGATCGGTCAGGGACCGCGCCGCCTCGGCGAGCAGGCCGCCGATCTCGAGCAGGGTGGCTTCGGCTCCCATGGCCAGGGCGAGGGCGAATCCGATCGGGGGTGCGGTGGTGGTGACCGCGTGGAGGGCGCCGGCCGCCGCGAGGAGAACCGCCGCGAGCAGCAGAACCCGCGGCACCCGCTGGCGTGGCCACATCCGGCCGACCACCGCGGCCAGGACGACACCGACGACGAACCCGGCAAGGATGGCCCCTCCGAGTCCGAGGACGAACCACGAACTGCTGCCGAGGGCGACGCCGGTCCGGGTAGTGGTGGCATCGATCGAGGAGACGAAGAACCCGCCGAGGAGGACGAACCCGAAGGCGTCGACGAACCCGAGGTGCATCGCGACGATCGTCTCCACCGGTCGCCGGGACCGCGGTCGCGCTGTCATCTCTGCATCGGTTGTGCTCATCGGCTCTCTCACCACCGGTAGGTCGCCGGCATCGGACAGGGTGGGGATCGTGGACCAGCGCGGTCGGCCCGGTCCTCCCCTCGGTGGCGAGGCGCCTGCCGCGACACGGTTTTACGGGCGCCCGGGTTTCCGGATGCGGGGCCGGAAGGGGCCCTGCAGCGCGAATTCTAGCAAATTGCTAAGATTCGCAAGTAACGCAACATAGACGGAGTTATTAGGTTGCAGGCGAGGCAACAGACCCGGCGCCGCGGCGAGGGCGACACGCACCTCGCCGCCGCTGGCTCGACCCGGACGACAGGAGGAGCCATGGCCGCGAACTCGCGCCAACCGCTGTACCAGATGAAGGCGGACTTCTTCAAAACGTTGGGGCACCCGGCGCGCATCCGGGTCCTCGAGCTGCTCAGCGAACGCGAACACGCCGTGTCCGAGATGCTGCCCGAGGTGGGCATCGAGCCGGCGAACCTGTCCCAGCAGCTGTCGATCCTGCGCCGGGCCGGCCTGGTCACCGCCCGCCGCGAGGGCCTATCGGTGTCCTACGCGCTGACCTCCCCCCGCATCGCCGAGCTGCTGCGGGTCGCGCGGGGGATCTTGACCGGGGTGGTCGCCGGGCAGGCCGAGGTACTCGAGGACGTGCCCGAACCTCCTGCCTTGGTGGGTGAAACCGGGGGCTGACGGGGGCCCACCAAGGCAGGAATCCCTCCATTGCCTTAGTTGATTGCGAATTTTCTTAAGTGCGTACATCGTGCGAATACGGGTGGCATGGGACGCCCTCGATCGGGAAAGAGAAAAGGAGAAGTGGGCGGTGACGAACAATCACGACGGTGGTGCCAGCGGTCTGCCCGACGACCCCGGCATGGCGTTGACCGGAATCAGCGTTGGCGTCGTCGCGGTGTCCACCACCGGCTCGCGCACGGCCGGGTCGGCGCGGACCCGGTCGCCGTGGGTCGCGATGGAGGATTATGCGGCGCTCATCCGAGAGCGGACACCGATGCGCCCGCTCTGCGTTCCGGTGACCACGGGCGACCCGCACGTGCTGACCGAGCGCATCCGGGGGCTCCCGGGTGGGGTGTCGGCGGTGTTCGTGGTCGGGTTGGGGCCGGTGGACTCCGCGGCGGTGGCGCGTGAGGTGATCGAGCGCGGCGGGCCCGTGGTCCTGACCGAACTGGACGTGCTGACGGCGGCGGTGGCGGCCGCGACGATCACCACCCTGCGCCGCCGCGGCGTCCCGCCACGCGCCGGCCGGGTCGTCATCACCGGCGCGTCGTGGGCGCCGTTGCTGGCGCCGGTGTTGATCGCCTCCAGGGTCGGGGACCTGAGCAGCTGGCACGAGCGCGATGCCGAGGCGTTCCCGCTGCGCCGGTTGATGGACCACAACGATGTCCTGGTCGATCTCGCCGGCTGCGCCCCCGACGGTGCGGCAGTCGGGCGCACGGTGACGGTCCCCGCCGACGGCTTCGTCCATGGCGCGCTGGTGCTGCCGGGGCTGCTCGCCGCGCTGTGTGGGCACGGCGTGCGGACCGTGACGGTCGAGGCGGTGGCCGCATGTGTGCGGGCGTTGGCGCTGATCACCCCCGCCGATCGGATGCTGCCGTCTCTCGATGATCGGCTGCTGGTGCCCGCGGTCGCCCGCCACGTGAGCCGGGCCCTCGGCCATCCCGTCCCGTATCGCGATCCACATCGGTGATCCAGCGCACCGCACCGCACGCAGCACATTCTGTCGGATTCTTGTGAGGAGAACACCCGTGAGCACCCCCACCGCCCCCGGCCCGGCCGGCGCCGGCACTGCCCCGACCGCGCATCCCGCCGTCGTGTCCTGGGTGAACGAGGTCGCCGCCCTCACGGCACCGGACGAGGTGGTGTGGTGCGATGGCAGCGCCGGCGAGTGGGACCGGCTGACCACCCAATTGGTGGACAAGGGCACCTTCGTGCGGCTGGAGCGCAAACCGAACTCCTTCTGGTGCGCCTCCGACCCGGAGGACGTGGCCCGGGTCGAGGACCGCACCTTCCTCTGCTCCCGGTTCCAGGCGGACGCGGGTCCGACGAACAATTGGATGGACCCGGTCGACATGAAGACGGTGATGACCGAGCACTACCGCGGCGCGATGGCCGGGCGCACGATGTACGTCATCGCGTTCTGCATGGGACCCCTCGATGCGGCCGAGCCGAAGTTCGGGGTCCAGATCACCGACTCGGAGTACGTGGCGGTGTCGATGCAGATCATGACCCGCTCCGGCACCCCGGTCTGGGACAGGCTCACCGCGGGCACCGACTTCGTCCGATGCCTACACTCGGTCGGCGCCCCGCTGTACCCGGGTCAGGTGGACGTGCCGTGGCCGTGCGACCACACCAAGTACATTTCCCACTTCCCGGAGGAGCGCACCATCTGGAGTTACGGCTCCGGCTACGGCGGCAACGCCCTGCTCGGCAAGAAGTGCTACGCGCTGCGGATCGCGTCGAAGATGGCCAGGGACGAGGGCTGGCTGGCCGAGCACATGCTCATCCTCAAACTCACCTCCCCTCAACACACGGTGCGCTATGTCGCGGCGGCGTTCCCGTCGGCCTGCGGCAAGACCAACCTGGCCATGCTCGACCCCACCCTGGGCGGGTGGACCGCCGAAACCATCGGCGACGACATCGCCTGGCTCCGGTTCGGTGACGACGGCCGGCTCTACGCGGTCAACCCGGAGACCGGGTTCTTCGGCGTCGCCCCCGGCACCGGCGTCCACACCAACCCGCACGCCATGGCCACCATCGAGCGGGGTAACTCGATCTTCACCAACGTCGCCCTCACCGACGATGGCGACATCTGGTGGGAAGGGATGACCGACACGCCGCCGCCGCATCTGACGGACTGGAAACGACGGGACTGGACCCCGACCTCCGGAGAGGCTGCGGCGCACCCGAACTCCCGGTACTGCACCCCGATCGCCCAGTGCCCGACCGTCGCCCCCGAATGGGACGATCGGGCCGGGGTGCCGATCTCGGCGATCTTCTTCGGCGGCCGCCGCGCCACCACCATCCCGCTGGTCACCGAATCATTGAGTTGGCGGCATGGGGTGTTCCTGGCCGCGACCCTGTCCTCGGAGACCACCGCCGCCGCCACCGGGCGGGTCGGTGTGGTGCGCCGCGACCCGATGGCGATGCTGCCGTTCCTCGGCTACCACGTCGGGGACTACTTTCAGCACTGGCTCGACATCGGCGAGACGACCAGCCCGGAGCTGTTGCCGAAGATCTTCTACGTCAACTGGTTCCGTCGCGGCGATGACGACGAGTTCCTCTGGCCCGGCTTCGGGGAGAACTCCCGGGTCCTCGAGTGGGCGTTGCGGCGGATCGAGGGCACCGCCGAAGCCGAGGCGACCCCGCTCGGCAATCTGCCCACCCCGGGCGACCTCGACCTGACCGGTCTGAAGTTCGACCACACCAAGATCGCCGCCGCGCTGCGGGTGGACCCCACCGAATGGGTCACCGAACTTCGGCTGATCGACGAGTGGTTCGCCACCATCGGCGGCAACAGGCTGCCCGACGTCCTGCGCGAGGAACTCGCGACCCTCCGGCAGCGGCTCGCCGCGGCCGCGTCCCGCCACGCCGCCACCACCGATCCCCGACTCGACCTAGCGCCCGGAGGCGGGGAATCCCGGTGGTCGCAGCCCCGCTTCTGACACCGTCCACCGGTGCGCGCCCCGGCCGTCGGGCGCGCGGGGGTCAGCCCGAATGCCGTTCGGGCGCAAACCATTGTCCGGTGCCGGCGACGAGCAGGCCGCAGCGCTCACATCCCGGGCAGCGGTCCTCGCCGGCCCGCAGCGCCGACACCCGGCACCACCGCCCACAGTCGGTGCAGCGCAGAATCCGCCCCCGCAGGGCGTGATCGAGGTTACCCGCCTCACCCAACTTTCCATGATGATTACTTGCTAACATTAGCAATTATAGAGGATTTGGCCCGCTGGCCGTCACTACCGAGGAACGTCGATGACCGAACTAACCCCCACCGGCCCCGCCGACGCGACCGGAAGCACCCTCGTGCGGGTGGCACGGTCGGCGACCGCGCTGCTGCCGCGCTGGGGTGAGTGGAAACCCGCGACCGGTGCCCCGGGCGCGGACCTGCTGGCCGGGCTGATCGTCGCGCTGGTGGCGCTGCCGCTGGCGTTGGGGTTCGGCATCAGTTCCGGCCTCGGCGCCGCCGCCGGACTGACCACCGCCGTCATCGCCGGGGCGGTGGCGGCCGTGTTCGGCGGGTCCCGCTTCCAGGTGTCGGGCCCGACCGGGGCGATGACCGTCGTGCTGGTGCCGATCGTCGGTCAGTACGGGCCGACCGGGGTCCTCGCGGTCGGGCTGATCGCCGGAATGGTGCTGGTCGTCCTGGCGTTCGCCGGGGTGGGCCGGGCCGTGCGGTACATGCCGGCCCCGGTGATCGAGGGCTTCACCGCCGGGATCGCCGTGGTCATCGCGTTGCAGCAGGTTCCCGCCGCGCTGGGGATCACGAACGCCGCCGGGGAGAAGGTGTGGCAGAGCGCCGCCGACGCCGTCCATCAGTTCGCGCAGGCCCCCACCCTGCTGACCCCGGCGACCGCACTGGCGGTGGCCGCGGTCATCCTCCTCGGCGGTCGCTACCTCCCCCGGGTCCCGTTCTCCCTGATCGCGGTCACTGCCGCCACCCTGATCGCGCAACTCTTTCACCTCGACATCGCCCGGATCGGCACCATTCCGGCCGGGTTCGCCGCGCCCACCCTGAGTTTCCTGCACCTCGGCGAACTGACCTCCCTGATCGCGCCCGCCCTCGCGGTCGCCGCACTGGCCGCACTCGAGTCCCTGCTCTCGGCGACCGCCGCCGACTCGATGGCCGTGGGAACCCGCCACAACCCGGACCGGGAACTGTTCGGGCAGGGGCTGGCGAACATCACCGCCCCGCTGTTCGGTGGGGTGCCGGCCACCGGGGCGATCGCCCGCACCGCGGTCAACGTGCGCTCCGGCGCCCGCACCCGGCTCGCCGCCCTCACCCACGCACTCCTCCTCGCGGCGATCGTGTATTCGGCGGCCGGGCTCGTCGCGCAGATCCCGCTCGCCGCCCTGGCCGGGGTGCTGCTGGCGACCACGGTGCGGATGGTCGAGACCGCCTCGATCCTGGCCATCACCCGAGCCACCCGCGCCGACACGATCGTCATGGTCGCCACCTTCCTGGTCACCGTCGTCTTCGACCTGGTCACCGCGGTCGCCGTGGGAGTCGGATTCGCCGCGATCCTCGCCCTCCGCGCGGTCGCGAAATCCGCCCGCATCGAACAGGTCCCGCTCGAAACCGACGACCACCTGGTCGAGGAACACGACCTGCTCCGCGAGCACATCGTCGCGTACCGGATCGACGGCGCCCTGTTCTTCGCCGCCGCGCACCGGTTCCTACTCGAACTCGCCGACGTCTCCGACGTGAAGGTGGTGATCCTGCGGATGTCGCGGGTCACCGCGATCGACGCCACCGGCGCGATCGTCCTCAAGGACGTCATCACCAAGCTCGAGCACCGGCACATCACCGTGCTGATCTCCGGAGCCAAACCCGAACACCTCCGCCCCCTGAAAGCACTCGGGGTGTTCACCACCACCGACAGCGAGAACCGGCACCTCTTCGACACCACCCCGCGCGCCATCGCCTACGCCCGCACGCTCGTCCTACCCGAACACCACTACACCCCCACCACGAACGAGGACCGACCATGACCGAGAACCCCGCAGCCACTCCCACCCCGACGCCCACTGCGCGGCAACGCCTCGGCTACGTCCTGGGCAGAACCCTGCCCGCCGAGTTCCACGACTGGGTCGTGGCGGACACCACCGGCCCCGGCGCCACCCGCCGCTACGCCACCCGCTGCCTCATCCCGCTGATCCCGATCCTCGCCGGGCTCCTGCTCATCCCCGGCCCCTGGATCATCCGCACCGGCATGGTGCTGCTGCTGTTCCTGCCGTTCGTGTACTTCCTTCTCGCCCTGAAGAACATCTACCTCCGCCACCGCCTCGTCAGCCACGGCCTCGACCCCCGCCTCCTCAACGCCACCAAACAACGCCGACTCGACCAGGAGCAGGCCTCCTACGAATCCCGCTACCGATCCGCCCCCTGAACCCGCAAACAACCGGGGCGCACCCCAGATCCTGGGGTCCACCCAGTTCACTACCAACCGATTAATTGCTAATCTTCGTAAGTAGAAAAAATGGAATGGACGATGAACTGGGCGGGGTATGCGCGCCTCCCGGATCGAGCGACGCGGAACCGGGGCTCGGCGAAACCACCCAGGCTGGATCGGCACGCATGTGAGTGGCGGCGCCATATCCGTCCGGCGGTGCGCCCGATCACCGGCCACGCCCGCGAGGGAGGAAGGTCATGCCACATTTCCGATACGTCGGCACCCACGAGAGAATCCATCTCGGCGCTGCGACCCGGATGATCAACTACGGCGACATCGTCGCGGCGCGAACCAATCCCGACCCGCGCTACTTCGAGCGGGTGGAACCGGACCAGATCACCGAACGGCTGAGCCACCAAACCATGGGAGCGCCGGAACGCGAATAGGTCCCACGCCTGAACCTTGGGCCGATAGCCTTCTCCCTCGCATCCCCGTGCCCGACCCTCGCCCCCCGGCGCGTCGCCGACGCGACGGCACCGGAACCACCACCCATGCTCGCCGACATCGCCGACCGCAGAAACCAGCCACCACCCCGAACAGAAGCCAGGACCCGATGACAACCCGCACCATCCACGCCGCCGATCTGCAGTGGAACTCACTCGCCCACTGGATTCTCGAGTGGGAAGGCGTCGACAACCCCGAACCGACCCTGAGCGAGTGGAGCACCGAACTCGCCGCCGCGGCCACCGGGATCGACCGCCGAATCAGCTGGAACCCCACCCAGAACACCGCCACCGCCCCCGAAGACGTCGACCTGCCCCAGATCGAACACACCCTCCGCGGCGCCGTACGCCGCCTCGCCCACGGCTGACCCCATCTGGGTGAATAGCGGACTCACGGGCGTCCGGTGGTCGGTGCGGGTCACCCCGGACCTCGCTGCGGCAACTCATTCAGCGCCCCGCAGTCGGTGGCGCGGTGCCTATGTGTTCGGGCACCAGGACCACCGGACGGCGGCCGTGGTGGGTCAGATGCGAGGACACCGACTCCCCCAACGCCCGCTCGAGGACGGACACCAGCCCACCCCGTGAGCTGCCGATAATGATCATCAGGGCGTCATTCGCGTCGGCGATCGTCGCCAACAGGTGCGCCGGGTTGCCCTCGTGGGAGTAGTAGCTCCAATTCCCGGGCAGCGACGCGAGCATGGTGCACGCCTCCGCCCGTTCCCGCTCGACCGTCTCGACGATGCGCCGTTCCCAATCGTCCCGGTCCGGTTCGACCGGAAAATCGTCGAGGTCGACGACGTGGGCGACATGCAGATACGCACGGAGCGGGACCGCGAGGCCCATGGCGAAGGACAGCGCCTGATGGCTGGCGGGATACCGGTCGAACCCCACCACCAGATGGCACGCCGGCTCGGTCGCGGCCGCGGGTCCGTCCACGCGCACCGGTTTCCGCCAGTCCCGCACGCCGTCCCGGTCGGGGTGCTTCTTCTTGATCATCTGCTCCTCCTCACCACCGGCGACCAGGGCAGGCCGGCCTCCTGGAGCGCCGATGGTCACCGCCGCGGCGCCCAGCGCGCTCGCCGCACCGGCAGAGGTACGTCCGGGGTGCTCGATCGCGCACGGGCTCGACTCCCATGGCGGCTGAAGGTGGTGTACCCACAACAGCACCTGGCACCCCCGATCAGCCGAATCACCGCGGAACGCCTACCGTCATCGAGTTTGCAGACGTGAATATGGTCGATCGTCGGCATGATGACGGACGCATCTGGGCACGGTAAGACAGGACCGGACGGTTCTGTCAGCCGCTGCGGGGTGGGGACAGCAGGTGTCCCTGTGTGTAGATCCCGATCAGGTCCCACGGTGGATCGGGGAACCCGAAGCGGCGACGATCCTCGACCGCGGCCGCCGCCAGGACGCACGGCGCGTCTCCGAGCGGATTCCCGACGAACCGGATGGTGACGAACGCCTCGCGGGCGACGAGGGCCAGCCGCTCGGTGCCCCGGCGATGCAGCCACTGCACATGCTCACCGGCAGCGCGGCGTAGCCAGCGGCGCATGGTCGATTCCGGGCGCCCCATCCGCTCGGCGATGCTCCGGAATCCCGGGCCGTTCGCCTTGTGGGCCAGCGCAGTTCCGATCACTTCGGTGGTGTCGGCCCGGCGTACCTGCAGGGCGGTGGGCAGCAGGATGTGCGTGGCGCCGCCGTCGCGGCAGCGCACCCGTTGTGGGCGCACGGTCAGGGTCGTCGCGCCCACCGAGCGGACGGTGCGGGCACGCCCGTGTCCCCACCTGGCCACCGTGCCCCGGTACTGCGGGCATCGCATGGTGCCGGCGTCGAGGAAGGTGTCGGCCTCCTCGGGCCGGCGTATGACGATCACAGCCGATGATTCCGCTCATGGTGGGACCAGTGTCGACGACTACATGCAATCGCACCAGGGGCCAGTTCGTGTTGGTAGCAGCGCTTCTCGCGGCACGCCGTCACCCCGGATGCCGACGAAGTCGCCGCCGTCACCGCGCGGTCGTGTCCGCCCGATCCGGCAGCGCTCATCACGGCTGTTCTCGTTCCTCGGCACGGTGACGATGCAGACGATCGGCCCGCTGCCCGGAGCCCATCCGCATCACGGGTGACAGTTGGTGGCGCCGTGGTCGCAGAGACGCTCAACTCACCCCCAGGCGGGAACGACACCCAGATCCGGCCGCTGCCCGGCACCGGCCATCCCGACCCCGACGACACCGTGAGCACTTCGCAGACCGCGAAGAGGTGGCGAGTGTGCGATCGACGACAACCTCGGGGATGAGAGGCATGTTCAAGCGTCGAAGTCGCTCTTGGAGACACAACCCAGAGACCGCACGGAGGTCGCTCAGGTTCGTCCCAGTTGCTCCCCAGGCTCGTCTTCCTGTGGCGGTGTCGTGAACTCGATGGAGTCGGTGAATGCCTGGAGAAGCGATTCGGCGACGTAGACCCACCTGGGCACGCCATTGTTGACGGCGTCGGCAGCCGACTGCGCCCAGGCGCGGTCGAGAAATCGCAGGCCGGTGTCGCACCTTCCCCAGAAAGTGGCCGTGTTGTGTCGAGGTGAGTTGGCGGACGAGGCGCAATTCCCGGCTGCAATCCCGCCTGGGGCGAAGGTCCGCTGGGTGCCTCACCTGAGTTGACCCCAGCTGGGTTGATCGCCGCACGAATTCTGGTCCCGGCTTGGGATGTCAGTGAATCCCTGCCGCTGACCTGACCCGCGCCGTTGGAGCTCGTTCTCGGTGTGGGGTGGGTTATCGAGCTTCGACGACGCCCATCATGCCGAGGTCTTCGTGGTCGAGGATGTGGCAGTGGTAGACGGTGCGGCCGGGGTAGTCGTCGAACGCCACGCGGACCGTCACCCGGCTGCGGGCGGGAAGGTTGACCACGTCTTGGCGGATGATCTCGGTGACCTCTCGCCCGCCGGTGCGCAGCAGTTGCATCGGCCACACGTGCAGATGCAGCGAGTGATCCATGGGGGAATTGTTGACGAGGGTCCATTCCTCGACGGTGCCCATCCGTACCGTGTGGTCGGTGCGGTCGGGATCGAATTCTCGGCCGTCGATCGTGAACCGCATCCCACCGGCACCCATGCCCACGCCCATTCCCATTCCCACGTCGAGGGTGAACGTCGCGGTGGCGGCGACGGTTTCGCCTCTGAGGTCGCGTGGTGTGGGCTGCGGGGGTAGCGGTGCAGGTTGTGGGCCGGCAATACCCGAGATCTCCAGGGCGGCGAGGATCGTCTCGGTCGCGTCCTGGCCGCGCGGCGGGTTATCGCGCATGTCGGCGTTTCCCATGCCCATCATGTCCATGGCGCCCCGGTCGATGGGCAGCGTCAGCAGCTGCGCAGATCCTGGCGTGGTGGACACCACCAGGTCGGCGCGGTTCCCACCGGCCAGCACGATCTCCTCGACCGGCCGCGGCGCGGTGAAGCGGCCCGAGTCCAGTCCGAGCAACTGCAACTGTTGCCCGTCCAGTCGAAGCCGGAGGTAGCGGCTGACGCAGGCGTTGACGATGCGCCACCGCTCCCGCGTGCCGGGTGCGGCAGTGATGGTCGGACGGTGCTGGCCGTTGACCAACACCAGATTGCCTTCCCGGCCGAGCATCCGGTCCATCATCGAGACGGGAGCGATCCGCCCGGCACCGTCGAGAGTCAGATCGGAGATCACCAGCACCCGCTCCCGGGTGACCGGCATCGGCTCGGTGTCGTCGACGATGATGGCCCCGTACAGGCCGCCGAAGATCTGATCGGCGACGAGGCCGTGGTGGTGCGGGTGGTACCAGTACACCCCGGGCGGGTGCGTGTCGGGCAGCCGGTACTCGTAATCGAAGTCCTGGCCCGGCTCGATCCGCAGGAACGGGTTGTCGCCGTTGCCTGCCGGGGAGACGTGCAGCCCGTGCAGGTGCAGGTTGGTCGGTTCGGTCAAGCGGTTGCGCAGCGTCACCCGGAGCCGGTCACCGGGCCGGATGCGCAGGGTGGGGCCGGGTACGCCGCCGTTGAACCCGAGGACCCCTGCCCGGCCCCCGGCAACCGGGAGGTTCCCCTCGGCCGCCTCGAGGGCGAGCGCGAGTTCTCCGCCGGTGCTCGAGAGCACGCTCGGTTCGGACAGTTCCGCACCCGCCGCCGCGTCGAATCGGGTGCCGCGGCTACCCTGCCAGACCAATCCGAGCGCGCCGGTCAGCACGCCGGCCAGGCCCAGGCCGCCGAGTTGCAGTGCGCGGCGGCGGCTGATCGGTTCCATCAATCGCCGCCGTCGAGCATGCGTCGCCGGTCACGGAACTCCTCGGCGTCGATCTCACCTCGGGCGAAACGCTCCTCGAGGATCTCGCGGGCCCGGCCCTGCGCCGGCGGCGCGGGGTGCCGGCCGGTGCGGTCCGTGATGTGGCTGTCGGGTCGAGATGTTGCGCGATACAACAGCAGTCCTCCGACCACGATCAGCAGCACCAGCCCAGCCACCAGCAAAGCGCCGAACAGCCACACCCAGCTGCCACCCATCCCTCCACAGTTGTCGTAACGCATTTGCCGCCTCATTTACTTCCGGGGCACCTGTTCGGGCAGTGACATGCGCGCCTGCCGCCCTCGTCACAACCAACGATAGGCCGGGGGTCGGGTGCGCACGTGCGACTGACCGATCGGCGTCTCAAGCGCCCGGGTTGGTCACGCCTATACGGCGAGGGCTTCGGCGAGGTCGGCGTGAATCGGCACGGGTGTCATCAGGCCGGCGCGGGTCCGGTATTGCCTTCCGGGTAACAGCCGAGAGCGGACCCCGGGCTGCGACTATGATCCGTACCACCTGGCCAAGGGCTTCTCGGCGGTCGTGTTGGCGCAGGGCGAGCACGAGCATGGCGGCGTGGTTGCGGGTGTGCGGCCACGGGTAGGGCTGGGACAGGATGTGCGCGCGCTCGAGGTGCGACCACCAGAGATGACCGAGGACACGGTCCGCATCATCCGCGAGCAGGGATTCACCGCCGGTGTGCTCGCCGAACGTGCAGGCATCGAGTTCGGCTACATGGCCGCCGAACTCGACACCCTCAACGACGGCTTCGCCACCGGGTGGCAGATGGCACGGCAGGCGGACGGCGCCGCCGATACCCCGGCCCCTCGCTGACGAGGAACCACCCGGAAAACAAGAGAACACCGGGCAGCAACTATCTGCCCGGTGTTCTCGCCCGAGACAGTACAGGAGAAGGACATCATGACCGCAACACAGCAACCGGTGGGCGTTGAGCTGATCGAGGTCGACCCGCGCGGGCGTCGGCGACCTGGTCTTCGTTCTCGCCGATCAGGGTTCGGGGTGCACCATGACTCGTACCTTCCTGACATATTCTCTGGTGTTCATATACCCGGGAGGGCATAGGTGAAACGGTGCTGCGGTCGGCCGTCGCGTCAGCGGAGGAGAATCGTGTCGACCAGCACATACGCGGCGACGACGAAAACGAGATAGGCGAACCAGCGCTGCAGTCGGTCCGTGTCGACCTTGGTGCCGAAATGACCGGCGATCAGGGACCCGGCGATAGCGGTGCCCGCGAACGCGGCGGTGATCACCCAGTCGATGCTCGCCCCGCTCAGGTGCGAGAGCAGGCCGGCCGCCGAGTTCGCGACGATGATGACCAGCGAGGTACCGATCGCGACCGACATCTCCAGGCCGAGCATCAGCACCAGGGCGGGGATGATCAGAAAGCCGCCGCCGACACCGAACAGGCCGGTCAGAAAGCCCACTGTGGCTCCGGCTGGGATGGATCGGGGGGCGCAGCGGCGCCAGTCGATCCCCGAGTCCCCGACCTCGCAGGCGGTGCCGGTGTCCCCCCGGTCCATCAGCATCCGGACCCCGGCGGCGACCATCACGGCGGCGAAACCGACCATGACCACCGCTTGCGGCAGCAGGCGCCCGACCGCGCTGCCGGCGAAGGTGGCGGGAATGCCGCAGGCGGCGAATACCCCGGCCATGCGCCAATTCACCTGGTGCTCGCGAATTTTCGGGATGGCTCCGACGAGAGAAGCGACACCGATCACCAGTAGGGAGATCGGAATGGCCTGTTCGAGGTCGAGACCGAGGCCGAAGACCAGGGCCGGGACGGCGAGGATTGATCCGCCGCCGCCGAGGAGTCCGAGCAGGACACCGATGATCGCCCCGAGCGCGAGTGCGACCGTTATGTCCACATAACTCCTTACGCCACCAACCTATGTGTGCAGGGTCGGGTCTGGTTACCGGTTGCCGCTGTCCCGGGAGAGGGTTTCGATGGCGGCCTGCAACGCGGCGGTGGCGTCGTCGGCGACCGCTCCGAGGCCGGGTTGGTCGGCGACCTGGATCATCACCTGCGGGTTCATCGCGTCGATCAGCACCGTGCCCGGATCGGTGGGGTCGGCGCGGACGACGACGTTGCAGGGCAACAGCAGTCCGATCTGCCGGTCCACGGTGACCGCCCGGTGCGCGAGCGGCGGATTGCAGGCACCGAGGATCAGATAGTCCTCCATGTCTTCACCGAGTTTCGCCTTCAGGGTGGCCTTCATGTCGATCTCGGTGAGGATCCCGAAACCCTGATCGGCCAGGGCTTGACGGGTGCGGTCCACCGCGTCGGCAAATGAGGTGTGCAGGGTGGTCGACAATGCGAGCGTCATGAGCGTGCTCTGCCTTTCTCTCGGAGAAGACCGATGGGATCGGTCGGTTAGCTGCGCCGGTCATCGCCCCGATGGGGCGGGACCCGGCGCAGCGAGGCGCGGTACGCCGAGGCGGTGCAGCAGCAGGCTTGCCGGGCACCATCCCACCGCACCGAACAGCAGCAGGTTGGCGCCGACGAAGGCGGTGAGCAACAGCCACCACGACGAGAACGCCAGTGTGGGCGCGATGCTCGCGAGCACCATGACTCCGGCCAGCAACGGGACCACCCGCTCGACCGTCCAGCTGCGAGCATGGAGTGTGTCGGTCATGGTCGCCTTTCCTGTCGGTTGATCGGTTTCTCAGGCGAGGGCGAGGAAGAGCTTCTCGAGTTCGCCTTCGGTCATCGGTTCCTTGCCCTCGGCGGTGTCGCCGGTGAGGCATTCGCGCAGGCCGGTCGCGACGATCTTGAACCCCGCCTTGTCCAGGGCCCGGGAGACCGCGGCGAGCTGAGTGACGACGTCCTTGCAGTCGCGTCCCTGCTCGATCATGGCGATCACCCCCGCGAGCTGCCCGTGTGCACGGCGGAGCCGATTGAGTACCAACGCAATGCTGTCTTCGTCGCCGACCATGGCGGGTTCCTTTCCTAGACCTCTCACCACTTTACCCCCGGGGGTATCTTCGGGCGGGTAGTGGCGTGTGCGCTTTGGCCCCCAGGTACGTGCCCGTCGACGTACTCCCACCGGCTCGCGCACATCCACGACGGGAACTCCGTCGGGCCCAGCGCACGGCGAATTTCACCGAGGTCTGTCTCACGCATCCTCAACTCCTTGATGCCCTAGGGGGTATATCCCCTTCGCCGACTACTGTACCCCCGGGGGTATGTCGGGACGCAAGCTCCTCTCCTCCAAGGCTGGGGGCAGCGGGGCGCCGAGGGGCCGAGGGACCGAGGGACCGAGGGGCCGAGGGCCGACTGAAAATGGGCGTTGCCGTGGGTGTCTCACGCAGGCGGCCGGACGGGAGCGGGTGGGGAGTTGAACCGGGGATCGGGCCTGAGTCGGGTGGCGACTTCCGCCGTCGAATAACTCCACGGACAGAGGTGCCGAGATCGGATAGATACCCCAGGGGGTACTTGCCATACCCTGGGGGGTATATGGCAAGGTTGTTCTTGCCGAGGACGACATCGACCCGATGGAGGAACGCATGATTCTCGAGCAGTACTACATCGAGTGCCTGTCGCACGCGTCATACCTGATCGGTGACGAGAGCACCGGCCGAGCAGTGGTGGTCGATCCGCGCCGGGACATCGGCGAGTACCTGGACGACGCCGGCAAGCACGGGTTGCGCATCGAGGGTGTGATCAACACCCACTTCCACGCGGACTTCGTCTCCGGCCACCTCGAATTGGTCGAGGCAACCGGGGCGTGGATCGGGTTCGGCGAGGCCGCCGAGACCGACTACCCGATCCGCCGCCTACGCGACGGCGAGCAGATCCGCCTCGGCGAGGTCGAGCTTGAGATCCTGTCGACCCCGGGACACACCTGGGAGTCGATCTCGGTGCTGGTGCGCGAGCGGGCGGGAGTGACCCCGACCGCGGTGCTGACCGGCGACTCGTTGTTCATCGGCGACGTGGGCCGGCCGGACCTGGTCAACCTCGGCCACGGATCCACCACCGACCTGGCCCGAGCGATGTACCGCACGGTGCACGAGAAGCTGCTGACCCTGCCCGACCAGGTCACCGTCATGCCCGCCCACGGCGCCGGCTCGTCCTGCGGGAAGAACCTCTCGACCGAGCTGACCTCCACTATCGGGGAGCAGCGCGCCACCAATCCGTCGGTGCAGCCGATGAGCGAGGACGCCTTCGTCGCGCTGGTCACCGAAGGCCAACCCGCGGCGCCGTCCTACTTCTCGGTCGACGCCGCGATGAACAAGCGGGTCCACCCTCTCCTCGCCCAAGACCGGGCCATCCCCGAACTCTCGCCGGAGCGGGTGCGCGCCGAACTCGTCGCCGGCACCCGGCTGGTCGACGCGCGCAGCGTGGACGACTTCGCAGCCGGGCATCTGCACGGCTCGGTCAATGTCGGGTTCGACGGCCGGTTCGCCGAAACCGGCGGGATGGTCGCCGAAGTGGGCGAGAAGCTGGTGCTGATCACCTACCCGGGCGAGGAGCAGGACGCGGCGGTGCGGCTGGCGCGGATCGGCTCGGACGATACGCTCGGTTACCTCACCGTCGGCCGCGACGGACTTTTTCCCGCCGAGCTGGCGGATCTCGTGCAGGTGGCGCGTCGCACTACCGTCGACGAGCTCGACGCGCTGCTCCCCGCCGATGCGGTGACCCTGGTCGACATCCGCAATCCGGGCGAGCGGGAATTCGGGACGATTCCGGGGGCCGTGCCGATTCCGTTGGCACAGTTGCGCACCCGGCTGGAGCAGGTACCCACCGGCAAGCCGATCGTGGTGCACTGCGCCGGTGGCTGGCGGTCGAGTGTGGCCGCGTCGCTGCTGCGGGCGCAGGGCTTCGAGAACGTGTCCGACCTGCTCGGCGGCTACAACGCCTGGGCCGAGGCTCACGTCCCCGCCTGATCGTTCAGGCCACACGCAGTCCCGATCGACAAGGAGCCCAACCGATGGCAACGAAAAATCTCACCCTCGTGGACTTCGAGTCCACGATCGCCGACAGCGACATCGTGCTTGTCGACTTCTGGGCCTCCTGGTGCGGACCCTGCCGCGCCTTCGCCCCGGTGTTCGAGAAGTCCTCGGCTATGTATCCAGATATCGTGCACGCGAAGGTCGACACCGAAGCCGAGCACCAACTCGCCGCCATGGCGAACATCCGGTCGATCCCCACCATCGTGGCCTTCCGCGAAGGCGTGCTCGTCTACTCCCAGCCAGGCATGCTGCCTGCGCCCGCCCTCGACGACCTGATTGGCCAGGTGAAGGCCCTCGACATGGCTCGGGTCCACGCGACGGTCGCCGAACGACGCGCAGTTGCCGGCGCCTGACCAGACCCGTTTACCCGAGCCCCGTACTCGTACCCAGGAGGATCCCCGTGTGTTACCCCGTCACCTGCCCGAACTGCGGCAACACCGGCTGGGGCGGCTGCGGCCGACACGTAGACGCTGTCATGCGCTCTGTGCCTACCGCCGATCGCTGCACCTGCGGTCAGGACACCGCCCCGGTCCAGGAACAGCGTCGCACCCTGCGTTCATTCTTCAGCCGCTGACCGCGGGCCGAACGGTCGGCTGGGTGAGTCGCGGCAGAGGTTGTCGTTCTCGATGGTCAGCACGTGCAACGCGCGAGCGAACGTTTCGCTGGTCCAGGCGGCAGCGGTCCCGTTCGTCTCGCAGCGACTGGTTGGTCTTCTGCAGGGCGGCGATCTGCTCGCGGAGCTTGACCTCGTTGTCGGGGACGCCGTCGCGGGTTCGTCGCTGCGTGTAGAAGAGATCCTTGAGGTCGGTGTGCTTGCGGGTCAGCTTGTTTCGTTTCACCCCGGCTTCTTGCGCGAGGCTGACGATGTCGAGCTTGCCGGACGAGCGCAGCGGTGTTCCGGCGAACAGTCGTTGCATGGCCGCGGTGATGGCACGCCGGTCGTCATCGGTCAACGTCGGTCTCCTCGCGGTTCGTGATACGGGTCCGCTCGTGCTGCTCGACGAGCTTGTCCAGGTTGGGCTGCTCGTTGACCGAGGCGTTCGCGCAGCGGCATCGGGGTGGCCGGCTCGACGATTTCTTCGCGGAGCCGGGCGATCTCGCTGCGCAGTGCGGCGATGTGGGTGTCGGTGCGCGCGATGTTCGCGCAGGCCGGATCGCACCGGTCGATCGCCGGGGATTTCGATCGCCCTGCTGGATGGGTACGGTCCGGGTGGCAGAGCGCTTTGGCTGGATCGTAGTTGCAGGCGAGGAACGCCTCCGGGTTGTCGTAGACGTGGAATTGCGGGACGGCGAGCAGTGCGCGCGCCTGCTTGGGTGTCAGGAACATGCCCTCGAATCGGTTCCGGGCTCCGGTGGCGGCGCTGATCAGGCGGCGGGCGGCGGGTCCGGAGACGTGTTCGCCGCGGTGGAGGCGGTCGGCGACGGTGTCGAGGTAGTCGGCCATGGCGCGGGCGGTTTCGATGTCGAGGATCCGGCGTAGTCCGTCGCGGGCTCGTCCGGCGTAGCCGTCGGTGACCGTGGAGGCGCGCAGGTGTCCGTACTGCACCGCGAGCGCGACGCGGCCGCCGGGCAGGCGGGCGATGTGCCAGGCGAGGGTGCGCCGGAAGCGGTTGACGTGAACCGGGTCGTCGGGGATGCGTTCGTCGGGGCGGGTGCGGGCCGTGTAGTCGTTCAGCCATGTGGTGAAGGCCGAGATCCGCGCGTTGGCGCCCTGACAGGTCAGTGCCTCTCCACGCCGCTTCCGGGAGCCCGACGTGGTCGAGGCCCAGGCAGTTTTCACGGGGAACAACAACGGCCCATCCGCCATTCGCTCGAGCACGCGTACCGCGCGGACCACCGGCGCGATCGCGGTCCAGGGCGTGTCCCGGGGAAGCCCACCGACCACATGCTTGCCGTCGCCGTCGCGGGCGCCCTTGAAGTAGTTGCCGTGGATTTGGTAGCCGTGGGGGCGCGGGTCGTCGGGTCCGGGTTCCGGGCAACACCCGACCCGCAGTTCGAGCGCTTCACCGGGTCTCATCCCGGTCAGGTACAAGATGACGATCAGGCAGGCGGTGGACAGTCGGTGCATGAGCTGCGGGGCCTCGTGGAAGGTGATGTGCTCGAGCCACGCTCGCCCGTCCAGGCGCCCCCGAATGGGGCTGTCCAGCGGTGCCTCGCCTGCCACGGGCAGGTGCGGTCCGTAGGCCCGAACGGCGGAGCTGGCCTGCTCCTTGCTGGCGTTCGCACGTCCCGCGAGGTAGGAGACCGCGAGCATCGGGCGAACCGGGATACGGAGTCGGCGTCGTAGGTGTCGGGCAGTCGATGCGGATCGAGGAAGGGATCGGCGTCGTGTACCAGCCGGGGTTCGATGCGTCCGCGGTGGTCATGCGTCGAAGGTCCTGCGGAGCAGCCGGTCGATGGTCGTGCGGTCTGCATCGGTGACCCGGGCGCGGGCGTCGGATCGTTCGACTGCGGTGGTGTGGGTGTCCAACAGCGCGGAGATCCGCTCGAAGTGCTGCTGCCACTGCCGGTCCCATACGGTGGTGTCCAGGACGGCGTGCAGTTCGGTCATCCCGTCGTGCAGGTGGACCAGGCGCGGCAGATGCCGTCGGGTGGCGACCGCGTTCGGGCAGGCCAAGCACAGTAGGAACGACGCGGTGCACGGTAGGCCGGGGTCGTTGTGTGGGCTGTGGGTGAAATCGGCGCAGGCCGCGGTGGCGGTGTCGAGGTCGCCTCGTTGGATGGCAGCCGCGAGTTCGGGATCGTCGGACAACTCGACCAAGGTCTCGGCGTCGGTGCCGAGGACGAGCCGCATCGCACCGAGGAGGTGGGCGTGCTCGGCGGCGTCGGTGAGTCCCTGGGTGATCGTCTCGCCGGCGGCGTCTCGGCTGGCCGGATCCCGCAGCATGTAGACCGTGTCGTGTGTCTGGTGGGCGTTCTGGGCGGGTTCCTTGCGGATCAGCACCTGCACTGTGCGCCGCAACCGGCGCAGGCTCACCGATTCGGTCCCGACCTCCACGTTTTTGGCGATGCCGAACGCGAATTCCTGTCCGCGGCGGGACGGACACGCGGTGCGGTAGAACAGCAGCTGGTCAGTGGGCCGGCCGAGTACCGCCAGGGTCTGCCGGGCCGGTTCGGTGGCTTCGATGACGTTGCGCAGCAGCCGTCCCGGACTGCCCGGGCCGTTGTCGACGAGATTGGCCGCATCGAGGAAGGGGAATGGGTGGTGGACCTGCGTGAGCGCACCGCCTTCGCCGCTGGCCACCTCGGCGGCACCCTCGGCTTCGAGCTGTCGGACTCGTTCGTCACCTACCTCGGCTGGCTCTACCGGTGGGGTGCACCCTTGACCCTGATCGGCGAGAACGAAAACCAGGTCACCGACGCCCGCCGCGAATTGGTCCGCATCGGGATCGACGACCTCACCGGCGCTGCGGTCGGCGAAATCCGCACCCTCGTCGCCGGCACCGAACTGCGCTCCCACCGGGTGGCCGACTTCCCCGGCCTCGCGAAGGCACTACGCGAGAAGGACATCACCGTGCTCGACGTCCGCCAACGCAACGAGCACGCCGAGAGCCACATCGACGGAGCGATCAACATTCCCCTCCACGAACTCCTCGGCCGTATGGGCGAGATACCTACCGGTGAGGTCTGGGTGCACTGCGCCTCCGGCTACCGCGCCTCCGTCGCCGCGTCGATGATCGACCGGCCCGAACGCACCACCCTGCTGATCAACGACGACTACGACAACGCGAAGGACACCGACATCATCAGGCCTTAGGCATCCGAATATCAAGGGGCGCTGAGTGTTTTCGGAAGACCGGAGGCCACTTCCATCTTCACCCGTGGAATCGGGGCTCGGAACGCTGGAAGCAACTCCTGGCGACCACGCCCTGATGCGCGCCGACCATACATACACCGGTGACAACCGTCCCGTGTGCACGTGGGGGCCTGCCTCGGTACATATGGACCTTCGCCGCACTGACCGCCTCGCCCACGCCAGAGCGCGCTACGACCGCCGCCGCGACGCCGGAGACGGGCACGCCGCAGCCCTACGCAACCTGTTCAGCAAATTCCTCGGACAACTACACCACTGCCTGGCCACCTGCCAACGCTACGACCCCAACCACGCATTCCCACCATCGAGTCCATAGCGACCGCAGCATAGCGACCCGCGAACCACAAACTGCGGCAGAAGATTTGCGGAATTGCAGCCATCGGGCGTCTGACCCGACTCGACGCGAAAGAGACTGTGGAACAACCCGACACAGTGGTCGGACAATCACCCACGACCGCACCCTATTCACTACCGCACAACGAAACTCAGCACCGGACCATTAGTCGATCGGTGAATCCGAGATTAGTTCGCCAGGGCCGCTGCGCTCCGCCGTGGTGAGGGAAAATGCGGCGGTCGGTCACCGTCCGTTCGTGCTTCGCCGGTGATCGTCACGGTCGCAGTCTGGTGGGGTCGGTGCTGGTTGGGGGATACTTGAGGGGTGTTTCGGTCGACCTCGGATTCTCTAGGGTGCCGGTGAGCCTGTGGATTAGTTTGGTGGCGGAGGGCACAGTTCGTCGTCCGCGGGAACCGTGGTCTGTTGCCTTCGAGCACGAGTGTCAGAGTCCTGTTTCTATCCCCGCCCTCCCCGGAACACGCACCCATACAACCAGATACGTATCGGGCCCAGCCCGGGATCGGTGGCGGTGATGGACGTGGTGCACCCGCGATGCGCGGGAATCGACATCTCCAAGAAGGACGCGAAGGTGTGCGTGCGGATCCAGGGCCGCGGCAACAGACGCACCTCCTCCACGGTGACGACGTGGGGCGCGATGACCAACCAGATCCTCGCCCTGCGCGAGCACCTACTCGAGCGGAAGGTCACCTGCGTGGTGATGGAAGCCACCAGCAACTACTGGCGCCCGTTCTACTACCTGCTCGAGGAACTCCTCGAGGTGATGCTGGTCAACGCCCATGACGTCAGGACCGTGCCCGGCCGCAAGAGCGATGTCTCCGATGCCGCCTGGCTGGCCGATCTCGGGGCGCACGGGTTGGTCAGGGCCTCGTTCGTGCCACCGGAACCGATTCGTGTGCTGCGCGATCTCACCCGCGCCCGCACCATGATCACCCACGAGCGGACCCGGGAGATCCAACGACTCGAAAAGCTGCTCGAGGACACGGGGATCAAACTGTCTTCCGTCGCCACCGATGTCACCGGGGTCTCCGGGCGGTTGATGCTCGAGGCGCTCATCGACGGCCGTAACGATCCGGTCCAACTTTCCCAGTTGGCCAAGGGACGACTGCGGTCGAAGATTCCGGTGTTGACCGAGGCCCTGACCGGGCATTTCAGCGCCCACCACGCGTTCATGACCCGGCTGTTCCCAGGCCGGATCGACGCCCACACCGCCGACATCGACAAGCTGTCGGCCCGCATCGACGAGGCCATGGCACCTTTTCGGCCGGCCCGGGACCTGCTGATCAGCATCCCGGGCTTCTCGACGACCGTCGCCGAGATATTCATCGCCGAGACCGGCGGTGACATGCGGGTGTTCCCCACCGCCGGGCATCTGGCGTCGTGGGCGGGCGCCGCACCGGGGTCCAACGAGTCGGCCGGTCGGGTGAAATCCACGAAGACCCGGCCCGGAAACCGGTATCTCAAGGGCGCCCTCGCCCGCCGCCGCCCTCGCCGTCTCCCGCTCCAAGGGAACCTATTTCTCGGCGAAGTTCCGGCGCATCGCCGCGCATCGGGGGCCGATGAAGGCAGTCGTGGCGGTGGAGCACGCGATGCTCGTCGCCGCCTGGAACATGCTCACCCACGGTGACTTCTACCGTGATTACGCCGAGGTTTTCGTTAAGCCGAGGGGTCCGGGTTGAGTCTGGTCAGTTGCCTGTTTATGTTGGATTCTTCGGCTTAACGATTCAGGTTCATCGCAGGCTGTAGAGGGCCTGCAGTGTGTCTTCGGTGAGGTGGTGTTCGGCGGGGTCGCCGGGTGTTGGGGTGGCGGCGTCGATGGCGGCGCGCATCATGTCGATGGTGGCGAATGCGTAGAAGGCCGCGGTTGTCGAGACGTTTTCTGGTAGAGGTCCATGGCCTTGGTTTTGCGCAGCATGTGGCAGTGGATCCTGGCCGGCATTGTGGGGCAGGTTGTTCGGGCGGTCTCTGCGGCTTGTTTGAGGACTGCCGCGATGGTGTCGGCCGATAGGGCGACGGGATGGCCGTCGCGGAAGCTGTAGAACAGCGGACGGGTCGCGGGCTGGCTCGCGGTGTTCGGGTGGAATTCTTTCTGATAGACGCGTAGGTGCTCGATCGTCTTGTCGGTCAGGGGCACGATTCGGGTCTTGTCACGTTTCCCGGTGAGCGTGAGGTGCCCTGGCTTGGTCAGCGACAGGTCGGCCAGTGTGAGAGTGGTGATTTCGCTGACCCGGGCGGCGGTGTCGTAGAGCAGGATCAGGAGCATCCGGTTGCGGCGTGATTTTGCGGTGCGCCCGGTGAATGCGGCCAGGATGGCACGCGTCTGGTTTTCGGTGAGATATTCGATCGGTATTTTCGGGGCTGCAGGCGCCTTGAGGGTTCGTGCCGCCTGGTTCAGTGCCATGAGGCTGACGTCCTCGGCGGCGGCATAGGCGAGAAACGCCTTGACGGCGCTGATCCGCAGGGTGACGGTCCGCGCTGAATATTGTTTGTCGTCGGCGAGCCAGATCATCCAAGCTTTCAGATGTGTTCGGTCGAAGTGATCGAAGCTGACACGTGCGCGGTCGATGTGTTCGTGGTCAGTGAGGAAGGTAAGGAAGCATTCCAAGCTGATCCGATAGGCCTCGACTGTTTTCGGTGAGAGTCTGCGGACTGTGGGCATGTATGTGTGCAGGAAGCCACGCGCGAATGTGTAGAAGTCCGGCGCACCGGTTGTGGTGTTGTGTTTCATTCGAATCCGACCTCCGGGAGCAGCGAGCCGGCGCCATCGGTGAGGTGCCCGTAGGCGTCCATGAAGTCGGGCGAGGTGTGAATGTAGTAGTAGGTCGACTCGACCGTTGCGTGACCCATGTAGGTCGACAGATAAGGCAACATCGCGCCGACGTCGATGCCGTCGGCCATCCATCGTTCGATGTTGGCGTAGGCGAAATAGTGCCGGAAATCGTAGGGCCGGGGACGCTGTCCGCTCGCCGGTCGCGGCAGGCCGGCGCCGTCCCAGATCCGGTTGAACATCACCCCGACCGTAGCGGCGGTGACCGGATGACCGGTCGAGGAGGTGAAGAACGTTTCCCGCCCGGCACCAATAGTCGATCTCGAGGCGTCGTCGCACGCGGCCAGCACGTCGGCGACATCGCTGGTGATCGGCAGTCTGCGGCTGCGTCTGCCTTTGGACCAGATCACGTCGATGTGCCGGCCCGGCAGGTCCACCTGCTCGACCAGCAAGCGGCGGACCTCGCAGGTGCGCAGCCCCGACGAGTGCATCAGAGTGAAGAATGCGCTCGCCTGCCACCGCCACGGCGATGCCGTGTTCAGCCGTACCGCGGCGGTGAAGAACGCGTCGATCTCCTCGGCAGTGAGCAGGTAGGGACGGGCGGGCACGACCGCGGCCTTCCATCTGTCGGAGAGTACGTAGGCGTCTGTGTTCCCATTGGCGCGCAGAAAGCGGCCGAGGTCGCGGATGTATGACATCCACGACCGGTACCGACCTGAGGTGGCCAATTGCGCTGTCACCCAAGCCTCGACGGTCTCCTGGTCGAATGAGGTCCGCGCGTGCTCGGCGCAATAAGAGTCGAACTTCTTCAGATACCAGATCCGCGAGGAACCGTCGAAGCCCATAGCTCTTTTGAACTCGATGTACTCGGCCAACTGCATAGCGAACACGCTGGTGAATCCGTGGCCGTTCATGGCCGTGCGCTTTGCGGCACCGGCAGCACGCACCGGAGCAGCCGTTCGTCATCGATATTCATGTACTGCTTGGTCGATTCCTCGCTGGCGTGACCGAGCACCGCGGCGATGGTAGGCAACGGGGTCGCGGCCCGCAGCATCCGAGACGCGGCGTTATGCCGCAGAAGACGGGTTCCACCCTTGACATCGGTCACCTCGGCAGCGGTGAACACCGCCGCAGTCACCCGGTGGATCGAGGCGTGATCACGAAGCCGAACATGCGGCGCCACCCGGCGCACGAACAGGTGATCGTCTTGTGTTTCGGGCCGCTCGTGCACAACATAGTCGGCGAGCATCGAGGTGAGAACGTCGATCAGCGGGACGGTGAGCGGATTGCCCGTCTTTTGCTGCACGAGCCGGATCGTCTGCCCCTGCCAGTCGATATCGCCCAGTCGCAACGCAATGATGTCGCAAGCCCGAAGCCCGGTCGACAGTGCCAGCAAGGTGATTGCGGCATCGCGAACGCCCACGCCGCCGGACGTGCACGCGGCGATGATCCGCCGATGATCGTCGTCATCGAGGACCGGCACTATCGGATGGGGTCGTTTCACTCCCGCCAGATTGACCGCGTCGATCAGATCTTCCCGGCCCAGGAAGGTCAGGAACGGGCGAAGGTTCGACACCGCACAGAACAGCGACGTTTTCGCCCACCTCGGTGACAACGAACCCAGGAACTCCAAAACGGTGCCACCGTCGGCATCATCGAGATCGACGGTCCCTCTCGATTCGAGAAAGCACAGGTAGCTGCGGGACATCCGGCCATAGGCCTCACGCGTTGCCGCAGCCAAACCGCGTTCAGCCATGTCCGATTCCCACGAATCAGTAAGCACCACAAACTTACCCGATGTCGGCCGCGGACCACCACCGCCGCGACTACGCATCGACAGGTCGACCCGTCCGGTGGTCACGTAGGAGTCGAACAGGGCCACCAGTCGTTGGTAGTCGAACCTGCGTTGCGCGCTGAACCGTCCCGTGCGCGGGCTGGTCGTCATCGACGCGAAGCCGGCACCCAACGCTGGCGTGTAGACATTTGCGCCGCGTCGCCTCGCATATTCGGTGAGCGCCTTGATGGACTTTCCGTACTGCCCTATCGTCGATTCCATGTAGCCGACCGAACGCAACTCGGCAACAACAACCGCACCGATCCTGGTGATCGTCGTATCCATCGCCGTCTCCTTCCCATAGGGGCATGGACACGACAAACGTAAGCCAGGTGAGCATTCGTTAAACCGAAGGAATATTCATAACATCTAAGCAGCTCAGACAGACTCACAATTCCTCGGCTTAACGAGAACCTCGGCATAATCGGAGTGGAAAATTGCCCCATCGAGCCCTGCGGCGCCGCGACAGGCCGCCGCCGCCCGCAACGCATCGGTGACCAACTCGGTACGCATGTGATCGGCGATCGACCACCCCGCCAACCGGCGCGAGCCCAGGTCCAGCACCGTCGCCAGATACAGAAATTCACCGTCACCCACCGGGAGGTAGGTGATGTCGCCGACGTATTTGGTGTTCGGGGCGCTCGCGGTGAAATCCCGCCGAATCAGGTCCGGCACCGCCGCCGCATCCGGGGCGGGGATAGTGGTGCGGACCGGTTTGCGCAGATGCACCCCGACGATCCCGTGCTCACGCATCACCCGCTCGACCCGCTTGTGATTGACCTCGATCCCGGCATCGCGCAGTTCAGCGGTCACCCGCGGGGCCCCGTAGGTGCCGTCGGAATCGGCATGGATGGTGCGGATCCGCTCGGCCAGCTCCTGATCGGAGTGGGCGCGGGCGGCCCGGGCCGGTCCGGAGGCCCGCCACCGGTAGAAACCCGAGCGGGAGACCTCGAGGATCTGGCACAGCCACTTCACCGGAAAGGTGTCGCAGTGGTCGTCAACGAATTGGAAGTGGCTGCTCACCAAGACGTCTCGCCCGCGAAATACTTTGCTGCCCTCCGCAGGATCTCCCGCTCGGTTTCGAGCTTCCGGATTTGGGCCTTGAGCTGCCTGTTCTCTTCCTCCAACACGGACTCGGACGATACCGCGCCCGGCGATACCGCCCGCTCCGCCCCGCCGGACCGGAGCTCGGCCGTGGAGGTACCGGTGCGTTTGCGTTCGGCCCGCACCCAGTTGCGCAGGGTCTCGCGGCTGACTCCCAGGTCGTTGCCGATGCCCTCGAACGTGTGGCTTGGATCGGACAGGTACAACGCGACGGCATCGGCCTTGAACTCCGCCGAGTACGCCTTCATGACCATCAGTGACATCTCTTCCTCTGGACCTTCACGATCCAGTGTTCACGATGTCCACACTCGAGGGGGAACCCCCGACTTCGAGTGATCTTCCACAATCGCACGAGACAAGGCCACGCGATGACCTTCGCCCATGATATCGCCTGCACCAGTTCCTGACCGACCCCTCACCATCTTGCAGGAGCCGTCGCGGCGGCCACGATGACTCTCACACCATCGGCGTCGACCGAGATCGGGTGGCGGCGAGGCCTCACCCCCCTCAGGGCCTGCCCTGACGCTCGAGCACAACAGGGCGGCTACTGAGCTGCACCTTTTCCATATCCGTCGGCGCCGAAGCTGAAAGAACGCTGAGAGCCTGTCTCGTGCTGGGAGTTCATCAGTGACACTCGATCACATGAATAGCCTCATGGTGGAACCGGACTGCGTTGCAGTGGTGCGTGTGGTCCGCTGGTGGGGGCGGCACGGGAGTGTGACGAGACGGCACGCCCGCCGGACGAGGTGGCGTTCCTCGTCAGGTCAACGATGCCGAGCGAAGAGACCTCGCTCATGGCGCACGCTTTGATGCCACACCGTACCGTCTACTGCGAGGCGTTGTCGTCTCGGAACCGCGCGGAGGAGTCCTAGATGCTGTTGCGGCTGCCCGGTGTCTACCCGCCCCAGGCCGACACGGAGCTTCTCGCACGAGCACTGGCATCGGAAGATCTCGGACCGACATCGCAGGTGCTGGACCTGTGCACCGGAACAGGTCGCCTGAGTCTTCAGGCCGCCGCTCTCGGTGCGGGCCACGTGACCGCAGTCGATCTGTCACGCCGTGCAGTCTTTAGCACCTGGATCAATGCCACAATGCACCGGGACCCAATCCGGGTGCTCTACGGAGACCTCACTGCCCCCGTCAAAGGAGAGCAGTTCGACCTGGTGATCTCCAATCCGCCCTATGTCCCCGCCCAAGACGACACACTTCCGAACCGGGGACCGCAACGCGCGTGGGACGCCGGACGGAACGGGCGGGCCCTGCTCGATCGCATCTGTGCCGAGGCCCCCGCGGTCCTCGCCTCAGGCGGAGTCCTGCTGCTCACCCAGTCCTCGCTCAGTGGGATCGAGCAGACCCGGAGCCGACTCGAGGACCAGGGGCTGAGCATCGACATCGCCGCACGCTTCGAGATCCACTTCGGACCGGTCCTGTCATCACGCCGGACCATGCTCGAAACGCGCGGCCTCATCACGACCGGTCAAACCACCGAGGAACTCGTCGTCATCCGGGCGGTCAAATGACGCCGCCCCACACCAACTGTCGTGCCGGCGAACGGACAGAAGCGGCCACCAAGGCAGTGCGCAGCACGCGGCAGTTCCTTCCGCTGACGGCCGCGCAGAAGGCGATCTGGTTCGCCCAACTCCTTTCCCCTGACGTACCTTTCGCCATCGCCCAGTACATAGAACTTCACGGTCACGTGGATCTTCCGCTGCTGACTGCCGCTACCCAACGCGCTCATCGCGAACTCGGCGTCGGGTCGGTCCGACTGGTGACTGGCGACGAGGAGCCCCGACTGCTGGCCACCGAGGCGGTGACCGTGCCCGTTGCGGTCCACGACCTGCGGGACGCGCACAATCCGGTGGAGGCGGCGGCCGAATGGATGCGAGCCGACACCGAAAGTGCGTTCGACATCCACGATGACCACCTGGTGCGCTCATCCATCCTGCGACTTTCCGACGAGAACACCTACTGGTACTCGCGGGCCCACCACATCGCTCTCGACGGCTACGGAGCGATGCAGTTGATCAGCCGGACCGCGGAACTGTACGTCGCGGCCGTTGAGGGGCGTGAACCACCCGAGCGTTCCGCGGTCACTGCCCGCCAACTGCTCGGCGAGGACCTGCGGTACGCGCGGTCCACGCGCCGAGAGCGCGATCGGTCCTTCTGGCTCGGCGAGATCACCGATCTACCGCACCCGGCATCACTCGGCGGTGGAAGCGCCCCACCCGGCGTCGCCTCGCACCGGGTCGGCGCCCCTGTCGCACGCCGTGACGGCGCCCGCTTCAACCAGGGTGGCCTGCGATCGGCGGCGGAGATCATTGCGGCGTTCGCTGCCTTCCTCGCACTCATGACCGGCTCCGACGACATCCTGCTGACCCTGCCGGTTTCCGCGAGAACCTCTGCGCTGCTGCGCCATTCCGCCGGATCGGTGTCGAACGTGCTGCCGCTACGACTTCGGAAGGTCCGAACCGGCACGGTCGAAACACTACTGCGCAACACCCAGGCCGCTCTCACGGCCGCCCTGCGGCGCCAGCGGTACCGCCGGGAGGACATCGGCCGCGACCTCGGTACAGGTTCACACGATCCGGCACAGTTCGGCCCGGTGATCAATCTGATGATGTTCACACAGCAGATCTCCCTCGGCGACGTCGCCGGATCGGTGCACGTGCTCTCCACCGGGCCGACCGCCGACCTGTCGGTCAACATCTACCCCGGATCAGCAGAGTCAGTGCCGCGGATCGACTTCGAAGGCAACAGTGCCGTGTACGGCGAAGCGGAACTGACCGCGCACCACCGACGATTCATGGCGTTCCTGCGCACGTTCACCACCGCAGACCCGTCGACCGCGGTCGCGGACCTGAACCTCTTCCATCCCGGCGAGCGCACCGACTGCGCACCGGCACGAGGCGCCGCAGATCGCCCGCCCACCACACTCGACCAACTGCTCACCACGGCAGCGGTACGGTCACCCGACGCGGTGGCGTTGCGCACCCCGGATCGGGCGCTGACCTACGGGGCACTGGACCGATGGTCCAACCGGGTAGCTCGTGCCCTCATCGCCCGCGGCGCCGGCCCCGAAACCCCCGTCGCGGTCGCCCTCCCGCGGTCCGCCGAATCGATGGTGGCGCTGTGGGCGGTCGCCAAGACCGGCGCCGCATACGTCCCGATCGATCCCTCTCACCCCACCGACCGCATCGCGTTCACACTCGCCGATTCCGGCGCCGCCCTCGGCCTGACGATGCCGCAATCGCAATCGCAATCGCGACCGCGCCTCCCGGAGGCGGTGCACTGGCTGCCACTCGACAACCTGGCGGCCGACGACCACTGCCGGGCAACGAAATCGGGTCCCATCGGTGACGGCGAACGCACTGCGGCGCTGCACACCGCTCACCCGGCGTATCTCATCTACACCTCCGGCTCCACCGGCACGCCGAAAGGCGTCGTCGTCACCCACACCGGTCTCGCGAACCTCGCGCAGGAAATTCGCGACAAGTACGATGTCACCTCGACCTCCCGCGTCCTGCATCTCGCATCACCAACGTTCGACACCGCCCTCGTCGAAGTGCTGGCGGCCGCCATCCACGGCGCCACCCTTGTGATTGCCCCGGCCACCGCGTTCGGCGGGCAGGAACTCGCCGCATACCTGCGCGAGAACCGTGTGACGCACCTGCTCGCGACACCGTCCGCGCTGGCCACCGTCGACCCGGACGACCTCGACACGGTCGAGTTGGTGCTCGTCGGCGGCGAACCGTGCCCGCCGACGCTCGTTCGACGGTGGGCCGGCGGACGGGCGATGCGCAACGCCTACGGCCCCACCGAAACGACGTGCAGTGTCACCCTCACCGAACCGCTGCAGCCGCAGTCGCCCATCACGCTCGGCCCGCCGATGCGCGGTGTCCGCGCCGCGGTCCTCGACCAGAATCTGCACCCGTTGCCCGCCGGCGCCGCCGGTGAGCTGTACTTGGCCGGGCCCGCCCTGGCCCGCGGCTATCACGAACGACCCGCCCTGACCGCGACGAAATTCGTCGCCGACCCTCTCGGCGAACCCGGCTCCCGCATGTTCCGCAGCGGCGACCAGGCCCGCTGGACGATCGAACACGAACTCGAATTCCTCGGCCGGGCAGACGATCAGGTCAAGATTCGGGGCCTGCGGATCGAACTCGGCGAAATCGACACAGTCCTGTCCGGCGATCCCACTGTAACGTTCGCCGCCACCGTGGTGCACCGGTCACCAGCCGGTGATCCCGTCCTCGCGGCCTACGTCGCCGCCGCGGAGGCGGCCACCGTCGACATTGACGCCCTCCGCGCGCGAGCACACCGATTCCTTCCGAACTACATGGTTCCCGCGGCCATCACGATCGTCGAATCGGTTCCTCTCACCCCGACCGGAAAACTGGATCGCGCGGCGCTGCCGGAGCCCGACCTCGGCGGACCCGTTCCCCACCGAAATCCCGGCACCCCGGCGGAGCGCGATGTCGCCGAGGTGTTCGCCGACGTACTAGGCGCAGCCGGGATCGGTGCAGACCACTCCTTCTTCGACCTCGGCGGCGATTCCCTTTCCGCGACAAGGGTAGTGGCACGGATCAATGATCGGTGGGGCACCGGGCTCGGGGTTCGCGACGTCTTCGACGCCCCCACGGTTGCTGCGCTGGCAGCACGGATCGAGGAGCCATCCCCTGACGACGCCCGACCGAGACTCGGTCAGATCGAGCTACCCGAGAAGATCCCGCTCGCCCCAGCCCAGGCCCATATCGACCGAACCGCCACCGCGCCAGCCCTGTACAGTATTCCGTGCACAATCCGGGTCCGTGGCCGGTTCGACCGCGCCGCGTTCGAACAGGCCGTGGGGGACGTGCTCGAACGCCACCGTGCGCTGCGAACCATCTACCCCGACGGACCGGCCGGCCCCTACCAACACCTGCTCGACGTCGCCGACGCCTTTCCCGATCTGACACCGACCCCGCGGGAGGACGCCGCCGTCATCGATGCCGTCCTTGCGGACCCCTTCGATGTTCGCGCCCAACCGCCGCTGCGAATCCGGGTGTTCGAGCACGGCCGGAACGAGCACCTGATCGCCTGCGTGTTCCACCACATCAGCGTCGATGGGTGGTCGTTTGCCACCCTCGCCGGCGACCTCACCCTGGCCTACGCCGCGAGGGCGTCCGGTACGGCGCCGCAGTGGCCGGCTCGTGCGGTGGAGTACGCGGACTACACCGTGTGGCGACACGCCGTGTTGGGGGACGAGCACGACCCCGCCAGCAGCGCGTCGACGCAGATCGACTTCTGGGAAACCGAACTGGCAGGATTGCGCGGCGATCTGCACTTGCCCTGTGAGCGCCCACGACCGACGCGCTGGTCCTACCGGGCCGCACGTCTGGCCTTCTCCCTCGACCCCACCGTGCACACCGCACTACTCGCATCGGCGCACATCCATCACGCCACCCTGTTCACGACACTGCGGGCGGCGGTGTCGATCCTGCTCGCCCGAGTGAGCGGCCACACCGACATCGCCATCGGAGCACCGATCGCCGGACGCGGACATCCCCACCTCGATCACGTGGTGGGAATGTTCGTCAACACGGTGGTCCTGCGCACCCGGGTCACACCGAACATGACCTTCCACGAGGTGGTGGCCGCGGCGCGCGAGTGTGAGCTACGGGCCTTCGCGCATACGGAATTGCAATTCGAGCGGCTGGTCGAAATCCTCGACCCCCCGCGGTCGCCGTCTCTGCACCCGTTCTTCCAGGTCGCGCTGTCGCTGGAGAACTTCACCGCCGCCGAGGTCGACATCGACGGAGCAAACATCGAGATCACCCCACGCCCGCTCGACGTCGCCAAGTGCGATCTGCACTTCTACTTCACCGAACGCCGCGATGACACCGGCGCACCAGGCGGCATCGACGCCGAAATCCTGTACTCCACCGAACTCTTCGACGAATCGACGATCACGAACTTCGTGAAAGGACTGCGCGACGTCCTCGCCCGGGCACACCGCGGTACCCGAACATCCCTTAGCCAAACCGATCGACGGGGATACTGAGGTCAAACAGCAGAGGACATCCCATGGACCGGCGTCGATGACCTACTCTGCCGGCAGGGTGAAATGCGCGCCAGCCTCCACGCACCGGCGGCGGCGTCATCCCAGGATGATCAGCACACCGACGAACGTGATTGCACTGAGCGAGGCGACAACACAGATCGTCCACGCCCGGATCGCGTCCCGGTGCCAATCCCGCCCTTCTTGCAGTGACTCGGCTGTGAGCACCCGTGATTGCAGGTCGGATGCCGCCTGATCGGTTCGTTCCGACAGCTGCTTGCGGGACGCCACGTCGGCGGTGATCGCTGCGGCGAAAGACGCGGCGATCACGGTCAGCGTGGCAGCTAGCACCGTGACCGTCCAGAACATATTCATACCGGGTTCTCGACTTTTCCTTGTTTGCTGGGTGTCCTCCGCTGACGCGATCGGTCGACCCTTGTCGGCCCCGCCCCACGGGTGTATCGCTCCGACGGCGCATTGTGTTGCACGCGGCAGCAAAGGCGTGTCCGATCGCGGGAGCGGATCTGGCACCCACGGTCCCGCATGCTAGAACCAGTGACGACGGCCGCCGACGGCGCGGCCGGTGCCGCCGAGCAGCGCGAGGATGATCCCGATGACCAGCAGGATGATCCCGATGGTCGAGAGGATCGAGATGTGCGCCACGAATCCGATCACGAGCAGAATCAGTCCGAGAATGATCACTATCAGCCTCGTTTCGCCAATGTGCGCCATTGGCTGTTCGCCCCGTAATCCTGGATTACCCCGTAGGGGTTGTCGGAAACGACGGTGCAGGCGTCGTCGTTTGCGGGATCGTCCCCAGTGCCGAGCCCCTGGTCTGCTCGCCATCGACCGCTCGACGGACAGAGAGCGGTCATGCTTGTGCTCCGGAAACACCGCCGAGTGAGTCGGAGGTTCGATACACAGGCCCGAGAAGAGTGACAAGAAGCCAAAGCCTCGAACCTTGACAGTGGGAACCCGGGTGCTGGCCCTGAGACGGTTCGGACAAGCCGCGACCGGCGTGATCGTCTAGGGCTACACCGAACTGACCGATACGGCCGAATGCAGGCATGATCCTGAATTCCACCGACCTCTTCGACGAATCGACGGAGGCTCTTTTCGTCGCAAGCCTGCGCGACGTCTTCGCCCGAGGCACACCGGTGGCACATGGACACCGTCGCGGCCGTCCGAGCTGAACCTTCAGTGGTTTCTCAGCGTCGTCCCCGAATACTTGGATCATGTCCACTGTCAGCGGGTTGCCCGCCCATGTACTGTTTGTCCATTTCATCGTGGTGTTGGCGCCGCTGACCGCACTTCTGGTCGTCCTGTGCAGCGTGTGGCCCGCGGCCAGACATCGATTGGTATGGCTCGCTCTCGCGCTCGCGGCGGTGACCGCAGTTCTGACCCCGCTGACCGCCGACGCCGGCGAGTGGCTCGAGAAACAGGTCGCCCGGTCAGCTTCCGTGCACACCCACACCGAACTCGGCGACACCATGATCTACTTCTCCGTCGCGCTTCTGCTCGCCGCATTGGCCGTCGCCCTGGTCCAGCTTCGCGAACGAAAGTCGGAACCCTCACGGCCGCTCACGCTGATCGTTGCCCTTCTCGCGATCGCGGTGGCAGTGGGAACGGTGGTTCAGGTCTACCGCATCGGCGAGTCCGGGTCGCGTGCCACCTGGGGCGATGTCGCCACCTCGAACGCAGCGCCGTGACACCGTCCCGAACTCGAACCGGCGGATTTCCGCACCGCGACGCCGGAAGGTTCTGGTCCCCCGCTTGCCGCACCCGTTCTTCCGGTCGGTTGTCTGTGAGCAACTTCACCGCCGCACAGTGGACGTGGTGACCCGGCCGGGATCGGCGGCGAACTGGTGTACACGGCCAACTTCTTCGTCTAACTCCACCGCCGGATTCCGTCCCCTCTGCTGCGCACCATCCTTGCCGTGGCCACGCATGAACTCCGACACCGAGTCGGCGGACGCAGTGTCGGTCAGACTGAACACCATGGACCGCCGCAGCCTGCACCCCCAACGCTGGAATGTGCGGGTGCGGTCCACCGCGGCTGCGGTCCTCGCCGTCACGGTGTGCCTGCTTCTGGCCAGCGGTGCACTCCTGTTCGTGTTGTACCGCGCGCTCGAACACTCCGCCCGCGTCGCCGCCGACTCGCGGGCCCACCAGATCATCGAGCAACTCCACACTCAGCCGCCTCAGGAACTCGACGCATCCTTACTCGCGACCGACGGTCAGATCGGAGCCATCCAGATCCTTGACACCCAGGGAAACGTGCTCGCCACCTCGGTCGGGATTCCGTCATCACCGGTCTTCGCCTCCCCGCTCCCACCTGGTGAGTCCGCTTACCTGGGAAACCTCCACTTCGGGCACGACCGCGATTACTGGGTGGCCGCTATCGGCACCACGTCCCCGAACGGGCCGGTCACCGTGGTCACCGGCGCCGACCGCGAACTGGTCGAAGGTGTCCTGGCCACCGTCGCGGCGCTGCTCGCGATCGGGGCCCCGCTCGTCATCGGGTTCGCCTCCGCCACCACCTACCGACTCATCGGCACTGCCCTTCGCCCCGTGGAGAGGATCCGCGCCCACGTGGCGGCAATCTCCACCGCTCAACTCGACGAACGGGTCCCCGTGCCCGCGGCGCGAGACGAAATCGGCGATCTAGCAGTCACCATGAACAGCATGCTCGCGCGGCTCGAGGCCGGGCACCTTGCTCAGCAACGCTTCGTTAGCGACGCCTCCCACGAACTGCGCAGCCCGCTGGCAACCATCACCGCCGCGCTCGAACTCGCACAGTCCCGGCCCGACCTGATCGACACCGCCCTGGTGGACGAGTCGTTGCTTCCCGAGGCCCGGCGGATGCATGCGTTGCTCGAAGATCTCCTCCTGCTCGCGCGCGCCGACGAAGACTCATTATCCCGAATCCGCGTCGATGTCGATATCGACGATCTGATCCTCGCCGAACGCGCCCGTCTCCGAGGTCGTTCGGCCGTCACAGTCACCGCCACCGTTCACCCCATCCGGGTGGCAGGCGATCCACAGCAGCTGACCCGGCTGGTCCGCAATCTCGTCGACAACGCCGTCCGCCATGCACGCACCCGAATCGCCCTCACATGCCGAAGGGGCGGGGAGGGCGCCGTGATCGAGGTGAGCGACGACGGACCGGGTATCGCCCCGACGGACCGGGCCCGCATCTTCGATCGGTTCGTCCGTCTCGACACTCCTCGAACCCGCGCATCCGGTGGTTCCGGACTCGGGCTCGCCATCGCCGCGGAAATCGTCGCCGCACACCATGGATCGATCGACATCCTCGACCGGGCCGGTGGGGGTGCGCACTTCGTCGTCACGCTCCCAATCGGCGACGATACTTACCCCTCCGCCCGCATCGAATAGCCCACGCCCCGGACCGTTTCGATGCTCGTCGTGCCGAATGGGGCATCGATCTTGCGCCGAAGATAGCCGATGTAGACTTCCACGATGTTGTCGTCACCCTCGTAGTTGGAGTCCCAAACCGATTGCAGAATATCGTGTTTGGTGACGACCGAACCTGCGTGGCGCATCAGGAACTTGAGCACGCTGTGCTCGCGGGGCGTGAGGTGAAGGCGGGTCTCACCGCGGGTGACCCGCCGCGAGGCCGGGTCCAACTCGAGTCCGGCAGCGCTGAGGACCGGGGGCCGCGGCGGTGCCCCCGTCGCACCAGCGCCCGCAACCTCGCCACCAGCACCACGAACGAAAAAGGTTTGACCAAGTAGTCGTCGGCACCGAGGTCGAAGGCATCAGCGAGGTCGTATTCGCCGTCCTTGGCCGACAGCATCAGGACCGGCGTCCACAACTGCCGTTGACGCATCTCCCGGACTACGTCGTATCCGTGTTTGCCGGGCAACATGATGTCGAGGACCACCACGTCGAAGCCGCCACGCGACGCAGCCGCCAACCCGGCGACGCCATCGTGTTCGACCTGCACGGTGCAGCCCTCGGCCGTCAGGCCACGCCGTACCGTCTCGGCCAGACGGGTTTCATCCTCGACCAGCAACACCCGCACCGCAGCCTCCTCCATCGCAACTTCACAACCAGGAGACCAACGGTACGGTGCTCATCGCAATCACCCGCGCTGCCGGACCCGAACGACTACCGGTCAGAGCAAGCAATCTCAAAGCAGTTGCGAAGCCGACGGGACATTGAGCATCGAGATTTCGTCGAAAGAGTTAGTGCCGGAACGACTCCAATGCGGTGAACTCGTCCGTCGACCTGAGCCACCCTCACCCGCTACCACCAGCACTTTCGTCTGCACAGTAGCCATGCTGTTCATGTCCGCACCTGGGTCAGGGCCGCCCCTTGCCCCTGACCTGGGCGAAATCGTTCAAGGCTGCATTGGGCGTCTGCCGAACTCGGCATCCCTGCCAGCGCGAGCACCATCGGTCGCGGTGGAAGGTGCAGCTACGCCGCTCGCCGACGGAGATGGCTCACCATGCGCGCCTGCGCGAATCGACTGTTCTGCTGGCGGAGTATGGACCTTGGCCTCTGCGGCGCCGATCAAGTCTGCGCGACGATGGTTGTGGTGACTGGATGATCCGCGTGAACCCGAGGCGAGATCATGACCGACCACCGGCCGATCGTAGTCGGAGTCGACGGATCGCAGTCGTCCTTGCAGGCCGTGGTGTGCGCGGCGGAGGAAGCTGCGCTGCGGAGGACGCCGCTCACGTTGGCCACCACCGTGTTCGTCCCCGGCGCGCGTGGTGTACCGAGCGCCGGCCTCAAACCTTCGTCACCAAGCTCTGGTTCGCTCCTGCCGTCCGAGTGGCCGTTCGACCGGAACGCTCAGCCGGCGAGGGTCTTGAAGACGTCGTAGACCATCCAGGCCGGCCACAGTAGCCCCTGGACGATCGCGAGGACGTAGTCCCAGAACGCGTCCGCCTGCTGCCAGAACCACACCCAGGCTCCGAAGATGCCCAGGGCGTAGATCGCCCCACCTCCCGCAGCACCGGTGTTGCGATCACTCACAGTCCGATCCCTTCCCCGAGAACGGTCCGCCGGCGACCGCCGACGGTCGCGAAGGATTCCGTCCGTTCTCGGAAATGTCGGAATGAATCCCGATCAACCGGATACCGCCGGGCCGATACCCGGTATATGTGATCTCGCGGGGTGCGATTGCATCCATTGTCTCAGTGTCGTCACCGCCGGTCTGCGGTGCCAGAGCCCTTGGTCACCTCCCGGGCTGCCGCTTTGCTGACGCACGGCTTGCGGAATCGCGGGTCGCGAGCCGCCCGTTCCGAGACACCCAAGTCCTTGGTCGTCGGGCTTGTGACCTTCTCCCCTACGGGGGTCACACGCGGGCCGCAACGATGAGTACCAAAGGCAGAAATTCGGCGCCAGCAACCCCGAGGAGTGCACCATGTCCGGCCACCGCCCGATCGTCGTAGGAATCGACGGCTCACCATCATCGTTGCAGGCTGTTTCGTGGGCGGCCAGGGAAGCCGCGCTCCGCGCCACGCCCCTGTCGCTGATCACGACGGCGTTCGTTCCGGGCACGTACGGAGTCCCGATCGGCATGCCCGCCAGCTTTTTCCAAGACGAAGAACGCGACGGTCAGGAGAGGTTAAACCGTGCGGCGCAGGCCGCCCGTGATGCAGTGCCCGGCCACAACATTGAGATCGTCACCACACTCTGCACCGGAACTCCCGCCGGTGAACTACTTGCACGGTCCGCCGATGCTTCGATGCTCGTGGTCGGTGCCAACCGACGGGGAATCATCGAACGCACCGTCCTGGGATCGGTCAGTTCGGCGGTGGCTACCCACGCCACATGCCCGGTGGCCGTGATCCGCGGAATACCCGATCGCGACATAAACGGCCACCCCAGACCGGTTGTTGTCGGCGTCGACGGTACTCAACACAGCGAACCAGCTATCTCGATGGCCTTCGAGGAAGCAGCTCAGCGGCAGTCGGAACTCGTTGCCGTCCACGCATGGTCCGATATTGTTCTGGAACTCTCCTTGGACGGCGGCACCGATGCCGAGTGGGAGCGGGATGCGGCCAACGAAACCGCGTTGTTGTCCGAGAATCTCGCCGGCTACGCGGATAACTTCCCGGACGTGAAGGTGCGCACCATCGTGGTCAGGGATCGGCCCATCCGACACCTGCGTGAGCAAGCCGAACACGCGCAACTTCTCGTTGTCGGGAGTCGAGGGAGAGGGGGATTTTCCAGTATGCTGCTTGGGTCGACCAGTAGGGCGTTGATGCATTCGGTCGTCTGCCCACTCCTCATCGTTCGATAGCTATATCTGTCGAGACAGCGGGGTGTGATTCGGCCTCGAAACTACCTCCAGGAGGTCCATCGTGGTGGACGACTCCGGTCTCACCTCGAGTCTGATCGAAGCCCAGCTGCCGACGTATGAACAACGCATTCTCCGCACGCAAGTCATATATGCATCTGCCTCGGAGATCTTCTCAGCCATCCGCAGCGTCGACTTCTTCCAGTCGCCTGTGGTCGCGTTGCCGAACCGAGCCCGTATCGCGATCGACGCACTCCGTTCACGCCGGTGTGCACACGTCCCGAGCGGGTCGCAGTTTCGTTTCGACCAACTGCTGGAACCCGACGGCGGGTTCCATCTTCTTGCGGAGGAGCCCGAACACGCGATCGTACTCGGGTTCATCGGACGCTGGTGGGAGAAAGGCTACGGTCGCGTCGAGTGGGAGCCGGAAGACTTCCGCACGTTCTCCCTTCCCGGATATGGTATCGGTGCTTGGAGTTTCACGGCTCTGGCATACGACACTCGTACGTCCATCCTGGCCACCGAGGTCCGAGTCCACGGCACCGATGCAGGGGCGCGGCGGACGTTTCGCAGGTATTGGACGGTCGTGGGTCCATTCGTCACGGCGATGAGCGGGCCGCTACTGCGACTGATCCGTGATGAGGCCGAGGTTGCCTCTGCAGTCATTCGGTAGCCGTCCGGAATTGTTGTTGCAGAGCCTCGGCGAGGGTGTGAATCTCCGGCACGACATCGGGGTCGACAATGATCGTGACCGTCAGGGTGTCTGCGTAGGACAGTGCCGCAAAGGCGGCGCCGATGTTCCCCGCAGTGGCGGTAATCGGCACGATGCTTGTGATCGGGGTTTCAGCGATGGCGAGTTGTCGGGGTGGGCCGGCCAGGTCGGTCAGAAACGAGTTGACGAGTTGCTGACGGTCGAGGAACCACCGAAACAACCGTACGGCGGCCAGGAGCCGAAGGATAGGTCCGATCAACGCCGAGGAGGTACCGCGGGTTCGGGTCTTCTGGGCGCGGGTACGACCTGCAACGATGGTGAGCCGCTCTTCGAAGGTTCCTGCGAGCGGTACGCGGACCGGCATCACACCGACCCGGTTTCCCAGGTGCCCACTTGTCGTCGATCGCCGGGCTGAGACGGGCACCGAAACCACCAACTCCAGGGGGAACTCGTTTCTCTCACGCAGAAGTGCGGCCAAAGCCCCTGTGGCGGCGACTAATAGGACATCGTTGACGGTGGCCCCCAGCCGATGGCCTACTGCCCGCACCTCGTCGAGGTGGACGTCGAGGGACACCACCTTGCGGCGGAAGCCGGTGGCGACATTCAGGGAACACCTCGGTGCACGCCTGCCGCGGCCGCGGCCGAGTTCCGACCAGCCACCCCGCATACGTGCGACGGCGCCCGGTAGTCGGCGCAGCGTGTCGAGGCGTTCGGCAACGCAGTCGTACAGGAGGTCACTCGGTCGGGGCGCCGAAGACGGGGCTGCGACACCGTGTGGCGGCTCCGTCGCGTCCGTGCCGTCGACGAGGCGCGCGAGGACGGCGAGGCCGCCGATTCCGTCGGCCAGGACATGGTGCATCACCATCACCAGACCGATCTGACCACCGACGAGATCGGTGATGATCGCCGACCGCCACAATGGCCGCGTCCACGGCAACGGCCTGGTAACCGCGTCCACAGCGCAGGCGAGGGCAGTGTCACGATCCCCCGGGCTCGGGCAGTGCACCCGGGACACATGGACCCCGACCTCGAATCTGTCGTCGTCGACCCAATACGGTCGGCCCAAGCCCCACGGCGCCCTGACCAGACGCTGCCGCAAGCGTCGAATCTCTTCGATCCGCTGCGTGAACGTGGCCTCGACGGCAGAAATGTCCACGCCGTTCTCAGCGGCCACGAAGAGTATCGCGCCGACATTCAGGGGCACCGGTCCGACATCCGAGACGAGCTCGATCACATCGCCTGGGCCGATGCGATCGACACTGTGATGCCGGGAAGACCGGTGAACGGGTGAGGGGTCAGGCACCATATGCTCCTCATCGACGGTGGGTCGAATTGATTGGTATGTCAACCTCGATGCTTTTCACCGCTGCCAACCGGGTCTTCGGGACCGCCTTCATTCGGTTGCTGCATCGGCGGCGCGTGCCGAGGAGAGAAGGGTCAGTACCCCTCGTTCGATCGAGGTGGAGAGGTCGGTGAGGTCCGGTGTGGTGTCGTAGTCGCCGGTGAGACCGAAGGCGAGATGGTCGCCGTAGCTGAGGATCGCGATCCCGATCCGCAGCCGCAGGGCGATCGGGACATACGGGAAGATCTCCAGGATCATCCGCCCCATCATATGGCGTGTGGCCTTCGGTCCGGGGACATTGGTTGCGACGGCGACGACGCTGTGTTGAGGGAACCGGGTGGCGAGCCGTACGGCCCAGGCCATGGGCATGAAGAGACCGTACTGGGCCACCGCAGTGAACGCCTTGCCCCCTTCGGCCTCCTTACTCGCCTTGTGTGCTGTGAGCCGGTTATGGACGGCGACCAACTGCTCGACCGGGTCTTCGATGTCGACGGGCAGGAAGGGCAGCATGAGCGAGACCTGATTGTGGATCGCCCGTTCCTCGGCGGTGGAGCGGACGGAGACGGGAACAAGCGTACGGACCGTGTGCGGTTCGGGACGCTCGCCCCGATTCACGAGCAGCTGCCGTAGACCGGTGGTGATCGCGGCGAGTGCGACATCGTTCACAGTAACCTGGTACGTGCTGCAGATTTCTCGTACGTCGTGCATCCGGACTCGCGCGGCGCAATAGCGGCGTTGGCGCCCGATCGATCCGATCAGCGAAGTGTCCGTAGACGAGGTCAGCATCTCGGACAGCAAGTGCGTCAGGCCGGTTGCGACGCCGATGCCGGCGGCTGTGAGTCGGCGCGGAACGGCCAATGTCTCGGAGACGAGCCGTAGTTGCCGCGCCGGGGAAAGGAACTCGATTGTCGAGTGTGCGAGGCTCTCGACTCTCTCGAGGCGTGTGCCGCCGGTCGGCACCACTTCGGTGTCGGTGTCGGTGTCGGACTGTGCAGCGCTCGACGTTTCGGCCACGACTTCGTCACACATCGCTTCGAACAGTTTCGTCCCGGTGATTCCATCCGCCATGCAGTGATGAATCTTGGTCAGCACGGCCCAGCGGTCGCAGGTGAGGCCTTCTACGACCCAGCATTCCCACAAGGGGCGGTCGCGGTCGAGTCGGTGTGCCATGACCCGGGCGACGAAGCCGAACAAGTCCTCCTCCTCCCCTGGCTCCGGGAGCGCGACCCTCCGCAGGTGATGACCGAGGTCGAAATGGGGGTCCGGTGACCATGAGGGTGCGCTGAAGTCCAGGGGGACGGTGTGAACCCTGTCTCGGGCGTGCGGGAGCTTCGCGAAACGTGCGGCCACGGTGTCACGAAACTCGTCGTGCCCGGGAACGGGTCCCTCCATGATGGCGAGGGCTCCGATGGTCAGGCTCGCGTGTGGGTCGGAGTCCTCCGTTTCGAGGAAACCCGCGTCCAGGAAGCTCAGGTTGTCGTCCACGTGCCTTCGGCCTCGCCCTTCCCTATCATCGTCTTCTTCTGTCCGGCATCAGCGGTGGTCTCACCCCGGATCTTCGGCCTGCCGCGCCGCGCCGTGTGATGGTTGTCAGCTGACGGGCCATCCTGGGGCTTTCCCGAGGTTCCTCCACTCCCGGTCCCACTGTGACAGACGGTATCTCGCTTCTGCCCAGCGAATTCCCATCAGCACCGCGAGGCAGGCCGTCGCACTGATCGTCCATAGGGCGAGTGCGGCGCCTACGGCCTCCAACCCGTTCTCCGTGCCTGTCTTCGGCGCGTCGGCGAGGTTGCCGTCTGGGTCGATCCAGATGCTGATCGTTTGTCCTGCCTTCGTTTCCGGTCCAGTCTGCACTACTCCGGTGTGTGTGGTGCCATTCGCGGCCCACTGGGCCGGGGCCTGTCCCGTGGCACCCGTTGCCGGGGTGGTATCCGCCAGGTTCACGGTGGCGTCCGCGAGGAGCACTGCCGCTATCTGATGTCGAGTTTCTCGGTCGGCGCGGGACTGGTCATTGAGGCGTGTGTTGGTGGCGGTACCGAAGGCCGCGGCGAGGGGCACCAAGATCAGGATCAGGGCGACGACGAAGAGGACGAGCATGGATTCGAGGCGGTCGCTTCCCCGCATCAGGCGGTTCCCGCTCCACGGCCTCAATCGCCACATTCGCACCACCAGCGTCTGTTCCTCGATCATGACGGCCTCCTGCGATTGCTCCTTCGAGTGTCGCGCCGGACCGGGGTGCAGATGTAGGGCCCAAGGTCATCGCCCTTGTTCGCGCTGTCCTCGATCTTCGGGACGGCGGTCCGCGATCCGATGGTTGGCGAACGTATTGACCATTATTTGCTAGTGCACGGCCTGGCAATCAGAAGCGGACACGGAGTGATGTGCATCAAGGCCGCGCTGGTCGAGCCGAGCGTCATCCCGGGGAAGCCGCCCCGTCCTCGGCTGCCGACGACGATCATCTGGGCGTCGTCGGCCATTTCGAGGAGATGGCGCACCGGGCGGTCTCGAACGAGTTTCTGCCGCACCGAGACGTCAGGGAACCGTTCACACCATCCGCCCACGCTGGTCTCGAGCACTGACTGCTCCAGGGTCTGCTCGACACCGACCGGGAGCGTCGACAGGTCTTGGTCGGACCAGGCGTGCAGTGCGATCAGTTGCGCGTGGTGAAGGGAACTCTCTTCGAACGCCAGACCGAGGGCTCGTTGACTGTTCGGCGATCCGTCGACACCGACGACGACGGGTCCTCTGCCGTCCGCGACTCTCGACCAGCCGTCGATCAGTGCTACCGGGCACTGTGCATGCTGGGCCACGGCTGAACTCACGGAGCCGATCAGCCCGCCGGTGAACTCGCCGAGTCCCCGGCGGCCGAGCACGACCATTATTGCACCGGCGGATCGGTCGACGAGGGAGCCCGGAGCGTACTGGTGGGACACCTCGGCCCGGATGTCGATGCCGGCATCGGTGGATGCCGCGCGTGCGGCCTCGAGCGCTTCTGAAATGGCCCGCTCGGCTCGGGCATGGAGCTCTTCGACGAGACGCGGTCCATCTTTCGTGCCTCGATAGGTGCTGCAGGACAATAATATTAGCGGATCGCCACGAACTGTAGCCTCTCGGGTGGCCCACCGCACCGCATCCAGCGACGATCGGGATCCGTCCACTCCTACAATGATCGCCGGATCGACCATGGGTGACCTCCTCTGCGATGTCCGATCATTGCCTGGGCTTCGATCATGTCAACGGTGTGCCTCGCGTCGTTGGGCTGACAGCTACGTCGTTGGGCTGACAGCTACACTGTGCGGAGGGTTTCCGCCCGCAGCTACTCACCATGCGCGTTGCTCGGAGCCGGCCGCTCGCGAACCAAGACCTCCGATAACGGGCGTCTGGGCGTGGTCGGTGGCGTCGGAGCTCTGGTACTCGCTCCCACCCTGATCAGGACCTGCGGCATCCCCGCCCCCGACGACAGCTCTCGCAACATTGTGCGGGTCGAAGCACGTTCGGTCAGATGGGTGACAGGACAGGTGGCGAGCCCACGATCCGTGCATGCAAGGAGGACGGACGAGAGCGCTTCGCCGCTCCGCAGCCAATCAAGTCGCGAGTCTGCGGATGTGGAGAGCAGCAGGATCGCGGATCGGTCTTCCGATGGGCTTCCGTCGGGTGTGCTCGCGCGGCCGGGCGGAAACTCTCGCGAGAGGTGCACCGCGTGTTGCTGCCGGTCGGATGGGCGCGCCTGTTCCGGCACACCGTCCGGAAACAGTCCACGCCCCGACCACCACCGCAGTTCGGCTTGATAGGTAGGGTCGTCGTGCCGTAAGCCGGTCATTCGGCGTGATGCTTCCTCGAGTGCGGGGCGGCTTCGCTCGCCCAAGTCTTCGAGGTCGACGCCTGTGCCCGCCGTGATGCGCACCAACTGTTCAAGTGTCTCCCGCCACGCGGGCGGCGCATCCAGGGGCAGTCGTTCCGTTCGTCGTCGTTCGATCGCCGCCGCCATTCGGGCGACGAAATCTGTCGGGTTCGGGGCCGGGGCGAAGCCGATTGTCGACAACAGTTGCCGGTTGGATGAGCGCGGCAGTCGTTCGATCAGAGGGCGCCAATGATGTGCCGCGAATGCGTACTCGAGATGATTCAACGCTGCACCGCAGGAGATCACCATCTGACGACCGAAGCCGTCGGTGGCAGGTAACAGTCGGTCGGGATCGCTGTAGAGCCGCAGCTCGGTTGCGCTCATCACCCAATGCCACGGCTGGCTGTTGTGCAGGGATGGGGCACGGCACGCCCGCGCCACAGTTACTTCGACGGTGCGCCGGTCGGGTACCACGGGGGCCGCTCGCGTGTTCACAACGCGCCCGTCGGTCTATCTTGTACTCCGCCGATCATCGTGTCTCCTGCGTCGTCGTAGTTTCGAGTGTTGCGCCCGCTGCCCGATGCCTCTAGGGCCGTAGGTCATCGACACCCCGGGGCGCAACGACCGCACCGGCGCACCTCGGCCGATCACCGAACGAGCACGACCCACACGGTCAGTGCCGTCACAGCGACCGGTGGGGCCAGCCACACCGCCAGCGTGACGGCGAACCGGAACGAACCGGCGACGGCGGCGAGAACCAGCTTGGTGAGCAGGTTCGTTCCGACGGCAACCACTGCAGCCGCCGTCGCGGTGCCGACGGTGATCTCGGCGCCTGCGGCGGACGCAGCGGCGAGCGACGAGGAATGTGCGTCAGCGAATCCGCCGACGGCCGATGCGGCGATCACACCGCCACCACCGAACATGTCGGCGGCGCCCTTCGTCATGATGAGGAGAACGAGCAGGATCCCTGCCAGTGAGAGGGTTGTCGGCACCGAGATCGGGCGGTCGAGCAAGCCCGTCGCCGGCTGTGCCTGCTCGCCGCCGCTGGCCGGCGTCCTGTCGTGCGATCCACGAAGCACGAGAACGGCGGTCTCCGCGACAACCAGTGCGGCGGCTCCACCGAATATCAGTGCCAGTTGTGCCGATACCTCGGCATTGACGACCCAGGTGATGCCGACGACGAGCACGATGGTGGACAGATTCACAATAAGAGCCGCAGGTAGGGCATCAGGCGAATCGTGTTCTCGGCGCGCTGTCCGTGCCATCACGGCGGTGGTCGCAGCGCCGGAGACGAATCCCCCACCGAAGCCGACGATCAGCAGTCCCCACCGGGGGCCGAGGATCCGGGTGGCTACGTAGCCCATCCAGCCGATCAGGCTCAGCATGAGCAGCAGTCGGCCGATCGTCGCGGGGTTCAACGCACCGTAGGGTCCGACGTCGCGGTCCGGAAGTAGTGGTAGGACGAGGAAGGCGATTGCGAGCAGTACGCAGAAGTCCGTGATGTCGCGCTCGTCGATCATGCGCTCCGCGAACTGGTGCATGGGATATTTGACGGACAGAAGGACGAGCACGATCACTCCGAGCGCGACGGCAAGTGACGGATAGTGCCAGGCGAGAGCGCCGAGCAAGAAGGCCACCAGGGCAGCGAACGCGGTGGTGGTCCCGACGTCCGGTCGTGGCGGGATATGGGTGCGCACCCAGTACCACCCTACGATGAGGGCCGCGATCCCCACGAAAGCCGCAGTGACTACTTCGGTGCCGAGATGCGTCGCGATGGCGCCGGCAAGGGCGATGAGCGGAAAGGTACGGGCTCCCGGCAATTCCCACGATCCCGGGTCTTCACCGTCTGGTGGGGTCCGTGCCGTGTGTTCCCGCTCGATTCCCAGCCCGAGCCCGATCAGCAGGGCGGCGGCGTAGCCGTAGGCGTGGAACTCAGCGATGTCCACGACTACCGAATTCCACTGTCCCGTCATGCACCGTTGGCGGCGTCACGGTCAACCTTACTGATCATGACCGGACACCGAGCCCGGTGAAGCATGTCCTGACTCGTCGACCCGAGGACCGCACGACCAAGCGCGCCGTGCCCGTGGCTTCCGACGATGAGAAGCTGCGCGTCCGTACACCAGCGGAGCAATACCTCGCCTGCGCCGCCGCACTCGACGACTTCTCGCACGACCACGTCCGGATATCGTTCGCCCCAACCAGCGAGGCTTTCCGCCAGAACTGCCCGTTCCCGTTGCCAGACTGCGACCTCGTCGGCTTCGTTCTCTGCGGGGTGTGGAAAACCTGACCCCCACGAGTGCACTGCCACCAGCGGCGCGTCGAATCGCGCCGTGAAATCGAAGCCATCGGCTACGGCGGCGACACTGCACCGGCTGCCGTCCACACCGACGACGACCGTGCGACGATCGGGGACCGCGTGTTTTTCGGTTCCCCGCCATACCACGACCGGGGATCGGGAGTGATGAGCAAGTCGCAATGCCGTCGCATTCAGGTATCCCTGCACCGGGCCGGTTGCCGTCGACCCGATCACCACCATCGACGCCGAGTTCGCCAACGGCAGCAGGACGTCGGCCGCCGTCGAGCCGGTCAGCAGGGAGCACTCCACCGATAGCGCATGCCGGTCGGACCTGATGCTGCGCAACGCGCCCGCCAGCAACGTCTCTCCCGCAATGCGATTGTCGTCGTACGACGGCAGAGGACGAGGTTCCGCGTAGAAGGCGGGGGCCCGGGGGAGCACGTGAACCAGGTGCAGCGTCGTTCCCATCTGCTCCGCGACCGCCCCGGCCCAGCGCGCGGCCGCTCTCGCTGCTGCGGTGTTGTCGACTCCGACGACGACCGGCTCGAGAGGAGGTGTCCACGTCGACGTCACGGCTACCGCATCACGTCGCGATGGGCGAACCCGACGAGCGCGATCCCGAGCAACACCACAACCGTCAACGCGGACACCGCTGCTGCCGCAGGCGAGAACCCGTGGCGCAACGGGTCATGGGCGGCATATTGATAGAACGGGGAATATCGTTGCCACGGCGCCAACCACGACACCACGGGACCGAGGCCGTTCAGTACGTATGCCAGGATCGCGACTACGGCAGGAACCGAGCGACTCAGCGCGGGGTGGCCAGTGACGGCGCCGATCGCCAAGGCGAGTGCGCCGAAGACCAGCGCCAGAAGCGCCAGGTGCACCATTGCCGCCGCGACGTTTCCCACCGGAAGATCCATGTCGGCGAGTATCCCCTCCCCGAGCAGAGCGAGGCCCATGACCGCCGAGAGCGCCACCGTGCCCGCGGTGAGGGCACCGAATTTCTCCGTGAGGATTCGCCCGCGACTGAGCGGTGTGGCGAGCAACTGATCGAGCGTTCCCCGCTCCTCCTCTCCGGCAATCGCCGCCGCACCCGCCCCGACCGCATAGATCAGGAGCAGCATCGGGCCCATGAACGACAGCAGTTCGATCTGGATGTATCCGACGGGGGTGGACATGTCGGCACCGGCCATCGCGAAGAGTGCACGGAATGCCTCCGGCATCTGATCGAGGAATTGATTCATCGACGGCTGGTCGCGGACACTCGGCCAGATCGCCACGTACATCGCCACGAGCAGCGCGAGCCCGGCAACCCATGCAGGGAACGCTCGCCGCTGGTCGTACAACGTCTTGGTCAGTACGCTATGCAGCATTTCGGGCCCCGATCTCGTAGAACGCCATGAACGTCTCGTCGAGGTCGGCCTCGGCGCATGCGAAATCAACGATGCGGAATTGCGAGATCCGCCTGATAAGGGCGTCCAGCGCAGACTGGGGGGCGCTGCACGTCAGCGTGGCGCCGTTGATGGTGAGGTCACGGATGCCGGCCAACTCGCGAAAGTCCGATTCCTGAATCGGCGCCGCGAACTCGGCGGTGACGTGGTGCAGCGACTTCTGGCGTAGTTCGTGAAGGCTTTCGACGGCGATGAGGCGACCCTCCCGCAGTACACCGACGCGGTCGGCCACCTGCTGAACTTCACTGAGTATGTGAGATGACAACAAGACTGTTCCGCCGGCCGCGGTGTGCTCACGCATCATTGCATGAAACTCGTGTTGCACGAGTGGATCGAGCCCACCGGTAGGTTCGTCGAGAATAAGCAGCTGTGGGCTGGACATCAGTGCGAGGACCAGTGCGAGCTTCTGGCGGTTTCCTTTCGACATCGTCCGGACGGGCCGATCGAGATCGAGGTCGAGCCGATCGGCGATCACCGTTGCCGCTTTGTCGTCGGGCCGGCCACGCAGGTGCCCGAAGAACGTGATGTGCTGGCGGCTGGTCAGGCGGTCGTAGAGTGCCAATTCGCCCGGGACATAGCCGATCAGGCGATGAACTGCGGGTGCCGACGACCATGGGTCGAGGCCGAAGACTCGCGCCGATCCCGCAGTCGGACGTAGCAACCCCACGAGCAGACGCAGCGTGGTCGACTTCCCGGCGCCGTTGGGGCCGAGATAGCCGAAGATCTCACCCTCGACGATGTTCAGCTCCACCGAGTCCAGGGCCAACAGGGTGCCGAACCGCTTGGTGAGGTCGAGCGTGCGAATGGCGATGCCGCTGGACATGTTCTCAGGCTTGCAGCGCACAGTTGTCGCCAGTAGGGTCTTCCGACCCGAATCGACGGCGATGTCCTGGCAGTGACCATCGGCCCTTACTCCCGTTCGGCGGGTGGCGAATACTGGTTGCACGCACCGATTGTCCGCCCCAGACCCCGGCGGAGCGCGCATCAGTGAGGAGCCGATCATGGACAGCACCCTTCCCGACGAAAACGTCATCCGCATCGCCGTAGACCTCGCCTGCCGTGCACCGTCGGTACACAACAGCCAGCCGTGGCAGTGGACGTACGCCGACGGTCAACTCGACCTCTACACCGAACGCGGCCGGCTTCTGGCGTCGGCGGACCCGTCGGGCCGGCAATTGGTGATCAGTTGCGGTGCGGCGCTGAACCATCTCCAGACCGCAATGACTGGGCTGAGATGGTCCGCGGACATCCAGCGAACCCCCGACGGCCCGCACTCCGCGCACCTGGCGACGATTCGATTCCGCCACGGCGCGCGACCTCAGTCGCACGAATTCGACCTGCTGGCGGCGATCCGGCACCGATATTCCGACCGCAGGCCGTTCGGCCCGGTCAGCGTGAAGACCCCCATGCCTGCCACCTTGCCCGACATGGTGCGCAGCAGGGGCGTCCACTTGACGGTACTGGGGCAGGACGCCCGCCCGGCACTTGCGAAGGCGACCGAAATGACGGCGGCAGCGCGGAAATACGACTCCGCCTACCAGGCCGAGCTCCATTGGTGGGCGGGTCATTCCCTTCGACAGGGTGGTATACCAGTGGATTCCCTCGCGACCGCGCAGAACCGTGACCGCGTCGACATCGGGCGCCGCTTCCCCGCCGGCCGCGACAACGACTCGGCCGCGGAGATCGATCGCTCGACTGTTCTGGTGTTGAGCACCGACACCGACGGTCGCGATGCGTGGCTCCGGGCCGGTGAGGCCCTGTCCTCGGTGCTTCTGGAGGCTACCGTCGGCGGTCTCGCCACGTGTCCGCTGACCCACATGACCGAACTCCATCAGAGCCGGGAAATGATCCGCGAACTGCTCCCCGCCCGCGGCTTTCCGCAAACCCTGATCCGGATAGGTACGACTGAGAAGAAGGTTCCGCCGCGTCAGACACCGCGACGTCCCCTCGAGTCGGTGTTCTCGATCCGCCGCCCACACTCCCGTAGTTGACGAACAGATCGCCCCCACGGACGTTCACACCACTCGCTCGGACGGCGCACCGATCTCCGACAGCACCGCCGAGACCACCGCATCGACAGCGCGGCCCACCGCGGGTGAAAGCCCGCGACCATCATCCAGATCAGCGATTTCCACAGCCAGGATGACCATCCTGCGCGGAAGCCGATCCAGCACCGCACCGAGCCGCACCGCGTCGTTGAGGGAGATTCCGTGTGTGCTGAACATCCCCGCCCGCATTGCGTCGAGTTCGGCCGGAGTGAGCCGGTGTACGACGCCGGGTCGGGGCGGGTCGCAGATGACGGCATCGACGATCACCGTGAGATCCGCGCCGGCCCACAGCTCCAGGAGCGCCACGGGGTCACCTCCGGAGGCGACGGTCTGGACGTCTGGGCCGACCTTCGGAGCCACTGCTCGCGCGACCGTCGGTCCGATTCCGTCGTCGCGGCGAAGATCGTTTCCCAGACCGATCACCACGATCGTCATCGGCCGTCGATCGTCAGTGTCAGGAAGTGTGTGGCGCAGGAGATGCACGGATCGTAGTTGCGGATGGTTCGTTCGCACAGCGCTGTCAGCTCGTTGTCTGCCAGCGTGAGGTTCGCGTCTACCGTGCGCCGTAGGTCGTGCTCGATGGCGGCCTGATTCTGCGAGGTCGGAGGAATGATGGTGGCGGCGCGGATCAGTCCGGTGGGGTCGAACTCGTATCGGTGATACAGCAGCCCGCGGGGCGCCTCGCTGACCCCGTGTCCGACCGTGCGTATCGGTGGCCCGGCGGTAAACGGCCGAGCGGGGCGCTGGTATCGGTCGATGATCCGCAACGCTTCCTCGACGGCGTAGACGACCTCGACGGCGCGGACAACGATGCTGCGAAACGGATTTCGGCACTGCCCGCCCAGCCCTACGGCAGCGGCAGCGTCCGCTGCCGCACCACCGAGCTGACACGAGTTGAGCGAGTACCGAGCCAGCGGTCCGGTGAGATACCGGCGGCCGTCGAGCTCGGCGTGCAACGCGGTCGAGTACGGCACCTGATGCTCGACCATGTGATCCGGGAATTCGTCGGCGGTGCAGTGCAGCCCGGTCGACGACCAGATCTCGCCGTCCTCGATGGCGTAGCGGGAGTCGTGATGCAGTGCGAGGAGGTCGTGCTCGAGTTCGACGTTGGGGAAGGCGAACGACGACACCCATTCCACGGTCGCGACGGCGTGATCGAGTGCCGACCGCAGTTGGTCAGACAGAGAAACCAGCTCGGCCTTCGTGGGCACCCGATAGAATCCGCCGATTCGGACATTGACCGGGTGGATCGGCCTGCCACCGATCGCATCGAGGATCGCGTTTCCCGCCTTCTTGAGCGCCAGTCCCCGCTCGACGGCCTGCCGCTCACGCTGGGCGAGGGCAACCGTATCCGGGAGCCCCAGAAAGTCGGGTGCGTGCAGGAAGTAGATGTGCAGCACGTGGCTCGCGATCCACTCGCCGCAGTACAGCAGTCGCCGCAGATCCATCACCGCGCCGTCGAGCTCGAGTTCGCATGCCTGCTCGATGGCATTGCAGGCGCTCACCTGATAGGCAACCGGGCAGATGCCGCAGATACGCGAGGTGATGTCCGGGGGCTCGAGAAAGTGGCGGCCGCGGAGAAAGCTCTCGAAGAAGCGGGGCGGCTCGTAGATGTTGAGTTCGACGCGTTCTGCTCTCCCCTCGCGCACGGTCACGTCGACGCGGCCCTCGCCCTCGACCCTGGCGAGGGCGCGTACGACCAGTTCCCTACTTCGCGGCGCCACGGTCGTGCCCTTCCGATCCGTAGGCCGCCACGTTGAACGTGGCGAAAATGCGGTCTATGGCGTCCTCGTTCATCCCGCACCTGCGTAGCCACCCGCTCATCGCGGCGAGGTTCGGGTCGGTGGTGGGGCCGAAGCAGCCGTAGCAACCACGGGAGACCGACGGGCACAGCGCACCGCACCCGGAATGGGTGACCGGGCCGAGGCACGGTGTGCCGTCGGCTACCATCACACACGTCAGTCCGCGTCGCTTGCACTCGGTGCACACGGAGGTGTTCGGGATGTTCGGCCGCCGGCCCGCCAGGTACCCGGTGATGACCTCGAGGAGCTGGCGCCGGTCGATCGGGCAACCACGCAGCTCGAAGTCGACGGGGACGTGCGCCGAGATCGCGGTCGAGGTGGCGAGGGTGTCGATGTACTCAGGTCTCGCGTAGACCACCGCCAAGAAGTCGTCGATATCGGCGAAGTTGCGTAGCGCTTGGATGCCGCCAGCCGTCGCGCAGGCCCCGATGGTGACCAGGTACCGGGACTGCGCCCGCACCGCGCGGATGCGGTCCCGGTCGGCGATCGTGGTGATCGACCCCTCGACCAGCGACAGATCGTACGGGCCCGCGGTGATCGTGTCGGACAACTCCAGGAAGTGCGAGATTTCCACGGCCTCGGACAGTGCGAGCAGCTCGTCCTCGCAGTCGAGCAGGGTGAGTTGACAGCCGTCACAGGAGGCGAACTTCCAGACGGCGAGTTTCGGTTTGGTGATCGGTGGTGCGCTCATCACAGCTCCGGTACCCGTAGGAGTGGTTCGGCGGTGGCGTAGTCGACGACGGGACCGTCCCGGCACAGCAGCAGTTCGCCGAGTTGGCAGTGTCCGCAGGCCCCGATGCCGCACTGCATGTTCCGTTCCACGGACACCTGAATGTCGTGCGGACTGACGAGGCGGTCGGTCAGTGCCCGGGCGCAGAACCGCATCATCGGCTCCGGTCCGCACAGCAGTGCGGTGGTGCGTTCGGGGTCGAGGTCCACTCGGTGCAGGGCTTCGGTGACGAAGCCGACGCCGCCCGTCCATCCCGCGATCGGCTGGTCGATCGTCAACTCCACCGCGAGGTCCGTGCGGGCCCGCCATGTCTCGAGTTCGGCACGGTAGAGGATATCCGCCGGGGTGCGGGCGCCGACGACGAGAGTGAGCCGGCGGAGCTTCTCCCTGGTGGCCAGCGCGGCGAGGATTACCGGGCGCAGGGGCGCCAATCCCACTCCCCCGGCGACGATCACGAGGTCGCGATCCGGGCCTCCGGCCATTTTCCAGCCCCGCCCGAAGGGGCCCCGCACACCGATGATCGTGCCGAGCGGGGCATCGTGGAGTGCTCGGCTCACGGCCCCGACATCCCGGATCGTGTGGACCAGGGTTCCGTCCGTGGCCGACGGGTCACCGGACACCGAGATCGCGACCTCGCCGACCCCGTAGGCGTACAGCATCATGAACTGGCCGGGGGTGAACTGCGCGAGCGGCGTCGGAGGTGTGGTGGCCGGGGCGAGTGTCATGGTGACCGAGTCGCGTGTCTCCACCGATCGGGACACGACCCGGTATCTGGTCGGCAGCGCGCGGTCGTCCGCCATTGCGGTCACCGGTCCCCCCGGTTCGCGTAGAGGTCGAGGAGTCGCGCGCGAGTGGACTGCAACCGGGCTATGAGCACCCCGGACATCGCGCGGGTGACGGCATATCCGAAGTCGGGACGGCTGAGCGCCATCTGCTCGAGCGCGGCGATGTCCACCTCTGCAGCGACTGTGGTTACCGTGGCCCGTGCATCGAACTGCCACACCTGCCGGGCGCCGAGCCAGGACCAGCCGAGAACGTCACCACCGTGCAGGGTTTCGAGTGCGACGGTGCCCCGGCCGGGTACCAGGGTGGTCAGGACGACACTTCCGGTGCCGAGCAGCCAGCACCGCGTCGCCGGCTCGTCCTCGCGGAAGACATACTCTCCCTCGGCGAAGCGAACCGGGGTGCTGAGTTCCGCGAGCCGGAGCCGGTGTTCGCGGCTGAGGTGGCCGAGGGCACGTGGCAGCGTCGATATTTCGGCGTTCACGGCTCCTCCCGGTCATCCTTCGGCCGGTACGCCGGCATGATCTCGATCAGCCGCGCGGCCTCTGCGGTGATGTCGATACCGACGGGGCACCAGTCGATGCACCGTCCGCATCCCACACAACCGGAGCTGCCGAACTGGTCGAACCAGGTGCCGAGTTTGTGGGACATCCACTGCCGGTACCGGCTTTCCCCCGATGTCCGGACGTTCCCGCCGTGCACATAGCTGAAGTCGGGTTCGAAGCACGACGACCAGTGCAGCCACCGCTCGGCGTGCTCCCCCGTCAGATCGGTGACGTCCTCACTGGTGGTGCAGAAGCAGGTAGGGCACACCATGGTGCAGTTGCCGCAGGTCAGGCACCGGCTGGCAACGTCCTCCCAGACGTCGGCACCGCGTGCATCGCGGAGCAACGTACGAAGATCGACCTCGGGCATGGCCCGTCCCATCCGGCCGGCTGCGGTGCTCACAGCGTGCCGGGCGTCGTCGACCTCTGCGGTCGCGGCGGCGCGGTGGGCGATCCCGGCCAGAACGTCGGCACCGGACTCTGTGCCGACCTCGACGACGAACCGATGACCGTCGTCGTCGATGCGCTCGGTCAGCGCCAGGTCGTACCCAGGGCCGGCCGCCGGGCCGGTGCCCATCGAGGCGCAGAAACAGACCTCACCGGGCTCGGTGCAATGGGCGGCCACGATGAACAGTCGCCGGAACCTGCGGGCTGTGGCGCTGTCGGAATCGGGGTCCGGACACAGCACCCGGCGCAGGGCCGAGATCGCCGCGAGATCACAGCCGCGGACCCCCACGAATGCGTAGGGCCGCTCGTTGTGGCCCGGTCCGGTGAAGGCACCGTCCCGGTCGAGGGACCACTGCTGCTGCCGGGGCGGATGAAGGAATCGTTTCCACGACTGCGGACCCGCCGAGTGACCGAAGACCGCGGTGTCGTCTCGCCGACGCAGCCGATACGTCCCGGCCCCGGTTGTCACACCCCAGCCGGACGGCAGCTGCACACCGGATTCGAGTTCGACGAGAACGATGGCCGAATCCTCCACGGTGGGACCGACGACGCAATAGCCGCGGGCGCGAAGCACCTCGATCAGGTGGTCGAGGCCGAGACGATTCAAGACACTCGCACCGGTGTTCGCGGTAGGTTGCCCTTCCATGCGCTGACTCCTTTACCGACCCTGCGGGGCCGATTATTCGGTGAGATGGACGCGGCTGTGCGTGGCCGCTTCCACGTCGGCCGCGGTGAGCTCGATCAATTGGTGGGCGAGGTCGGCCAACGCACGTGCCGTGGCCAGTTCGTCCCCGATCTCGGGGATCTCGGTGTCCGCGGGATTCCGGCGTGCGAGCCCGACCCCGACCAGGGTGTGGGTGTCGCGGGTTCGGAGCCGGGCCTGCGCCCGGGTTCTGGAGCCGCCTTCGTCGGCGTCGTGCTCGTCGATGACGATCTCCACAGACCACTTCTTCTCGTTCATGTTCATCGGCCTCCGTTCGGTGCGGACGCAGTGTCGCGTCCTCGACGTGGTTGTCGGGTACGTGGGGGTGCCGCGATCACGAGGCCACGACCACGCTCGTATCGGTTGACTTCGCGCACAACCCGAGAACGGCGCGAAACCCATCTGCTATCGAATCGGTCAAGGCGGCGAGATCGGGGACGGCGTCGGTGTCGGCGTTGATCCCGACACAGCATTGCGTGGTGTAGGACATCAGGGTGACGTTGAACGCCGATCCGAGCGTGGGGCTGAACGCGTAGTAGTGCAGGATCTCCGAGCCGGCAATAAACAGTGGCACCGGAGATCCGACGACGTTCGAGGCGACGAAGTCGACGTGTTTGAGCATGTTTCCGAGTGTCACGGCCGGGAGCAGGTTCAAAGCCCCGGCGATCATCGGAGACAGCGAAATCGCGGGCTCGTGGCGCCAGGTATCGACTGTGGCGTGCACGCGGCGGATCAACTCGGCAGGGTCGCTGACATCGGTGGGTAGCGCAAAGCGCGCCAGGCTGATCCGGTTGCCACCCACCGGGTCCGTCTCGGTGCGCAGGCTGATCGGTAGCGTCATCCGTAGTTCGCTGATCTCGGTGCCGTGAAGTCGGTGATACTTCGCCATTCCCCGGAGGATTGCAGCGAGAAACGCGTCATTGAGCGAGCCGCCGCCGGTCGTGCCTGCCTGAGCGAGTGCCTCTAACGGGACGTCGAGCACCGCACAGTGGCGCCGTGTGCTGCGTTGCGTCATCACAGGCGACAGCGTGGAGAGGACGGGACGCACGAGGCGCATGGTGGAGCCGGCGACGGCAGCCGCCTGACGCCCGGCCTCTCTCGGGGCTCGAACTGCTCGTATACCGTTGCGACCCAGTGCATTCGTTGCCCGATGGGCCACATCCGCCGCCGTGTCCCGGTACCAGGTGAGACGGCCAGGCGAAACGGCCGCTTCACCGTTTGGCGTGGTATCCCGAAGATCAGGACTTGACCTCGGGGTCCCTTCCCGGGCGAAATCTACGATCTCCCGGGCGATCTGCATGCCTCCCACTCCATCGGTGAGGGAGTGATGCACCTTCATCACGAAGGCGGATTTGCCGTCATCCAGTCCGTCGAGGACCGTGAACTCCCAGAGCGGGCGACACTTGTCGAACGCGGTCATCTCGGCGGTCCGGGCGAACCGGAGTACCGCGTCCCACGTTCGGGGTTCGGTGAGGGTGTAGCGGCGCAGGTGCCAGGTCAGATCGAAATCCCGGTCCTCCGCCCACCGCGGCGGGGTCAGGCCCCTGGGATCTTCGATCACTTTCTGCCGGAAGATGGGTACCATCTCGATCGCCCGGCGCATCATGTCGACGAATCGGGTCTGATCCGGGCCACGGTCGAGGAGCGCGACAGCGACGATGGTCGAGCGGAGGATCGGGTCTTCCTCCATTCGCCATGACATGAAATCCGTCTGGGTCATGTATCGCTGGTTGGTCGTGCTCATAGCGGTCAACTCGCCCTTCGATCGGCCCGGGTATCGGCCTCCGGGGAGTCGATCCTTCGGCTCCCTGGCGACGGAGTCACATCGGCATCATGTGCATGGGGGGCAGAATGCCCATGCTGTGCAGCCACATCATGAACATGTGGAACATCTGCATCGCATCCATCACAATTACCTCCTCTCGGTGGTGGGCGTCAGGGTGTTTTCCCTGCGCGGAGAATGCTCAGGCGACTGTTGTATTCCGTCTCGTCTGTATTCCGTCTCGTCGATTTCCCCGCGTGCGAACCGCTCGGCAAGAACCGCTTCGGCGCTGCGAAGTGCAGGCGACGCGCCTGGCGACGCCGGGAAGGAGTGGCTCGTATAGCGGATCACCAAGAAGATCCCGAGAATCAGCAGCCCCCAGAAGAGCGCCATCCCGACGAACATCAGGGCATACCCCCAACCACCGGAATAGTCGTCATACATCACGGTGCGGCCCTCCTACAGACAGTTCGGCGGTGTTCGTCCGGAATGGATCTACCGTCCTTCTGCCTCCAGTGTCCGACTACCGGAGGTGGTCTTCACAGGGTCTTTCGGCCGTTTCATGAGTACCACCGGAGGAATGAACACCACGTATACGGTGTTTGTATACACAAGATGGTGGTGGCGCCAGGCGACCGCTGGAAGGTAGAAGACGTGCATCATGACCAGCTCTCGTGAATCGGCGAAGAGGTCGGCGACCGATAGTGCGGTGGCCCGGGCACAGTTGCCCGCGCCTCGCATGATGCTCGTCGACCCTCGTTTCGGCGGGCTGGCGGGACAGTTCTTCCGGCTCTTCGGGCGGCCCAGCGACGGGGGCGGGGCCCTCGCGCTCTACCTTCACGGCGAGCCTGTGGTCGATATCTGGTCGGGGTGGGCTACCCCGGACACGCGCTGGCAAGCTGACACCGTATCGGTGTCCTTTTCGACCGGAAAGGGCGTTGCAAGCACGGTGCTGCACCGTCTCGTGGACCGCGGACTGATTATTTACGACGCGCCCGTCGCCGAGTACTGGCCCGAGTTCGCGAGCGCCGGAAAAGAGTTGGTAACGGTGCGCGAGCTGTTGACGCACCGAGCCGGGCTGCAACAGGTGCGCGGTCTGGTACCGGGCCCGTCGGCTCTGTTCGATCACGACAGCGTCGTCGGCGCGCTCGCATCCGCGACGCCGGATCGGCGCCGCGCCGTCATGCCGGGCTATCACGCCGTCACGTTCGGTTCGTTGGTTGCGGAGCTCACCACGCGGGCAACCGGGTCGTCGTTCACCGACCTCGTCCGCACCGAAATCGCCGAACCCCTCGGAGTCGGAGAGTTTTGGTTCCAGGTGCCTGCGGAGGAACGTCACCGCATCGCGAAGCTGTTCCCCCGGATCAATCCGTTTGGAGTGCCGTGGGAAACGGCGTCGTTCGCGCTGTCCTGCCTGCCCGTCCTTCGGAACATCGCCAACGCAGGCATGCCGGAAGGATTCGACGAGCTTGTACGAAATCCAGCGATTCACGACTATGTGATGCCCGGATGGAACGGTGTCTTCAGCGCCCGCGCTCTCGCCCGGATGTATGCGGCGATCGCGAACCGCGGCGTTGTGGGTGGTAACCGATTCCTCAGCGAGGAGACTCTCGCGCAAGTCGGTGAGGTACAGACGACGGCGCGAGACTACGTGCTCGGAATTCGGATGAACTGGCGGCTGGGCTATCACTCGGCGTTCGTCGCCAGCCGCAACCAGTCTCCACACGCGTTCGGGCACTACGGGCTCGGTGGGTCAGGCGCGTTCGCCGATCCAGAAACCGGATTGTCGGTCGCATTCGTGACGAACCGGATGGGTGGTGCACTGACCCCGTTCGCCGACCTGCGTCTGGCGAAACTGGGCGCGCAGGCGGAATCGATCGCCCGGCGATTATGAATGCGATGTGGCAGCATGCCCGTCGGCACGGCCGAGTCATCGCGGACGTCAGTTCGTCTGGCGACAGATCATGAGCGGGCAGGCAACGTGATGGAGCAGGTTCTGGCTCGTCGAGCCCATAAGAGCACCGGCCAGTCGGTTGTGGCCGTGGCTGCCGACTACGACGAGTTGGGCGTCGCGAGCATACTCGAGGATCAGCTCCGCCGGGTTTGCCTGCTCGATGATGGTGGTCAATTGCAGATCCGGGAATTTCTCCCGCCAGCCCGCAAGATTTTCTGCCATCAGAACGGATTGTTCTTCCTCGACGACCGCCCAGTTCACCATCTTCAAGGCCGTGTCGCGCCCCGCAATATCACCGGCACCCCAGCCGTGTACCGCCAGGAGTGGGACCTCGAAGGTCGCCGCGAACTCGACGGCCGTGTTGATTGCGAGTGAGCTTAGTTCACTTCCGTCGACCCCGACGACGACGGGACGGTGGTCGGGCACCGTGGACGAGGACTCGGATCGGAACACCACGACGGGACAGTGCGCACGGTTGACCACCTGCATGACCGTGGACCCGGTGACGAGGGACGCCATCGCTCCCGCACCCGTTGATCCCACCACTACCAGCTCGGCATGCGTGCTCAATCCCGCGAGTGCCGGTCCGGCCGGTCCTGGCAGCGTGCTGGTCGACACCGTGACGTCAGGAAACGCGCTCGCCACTCGCCGACCTGCCCGATCCAGGATTTCGTGGGCAGAGCGCTCGACCTCCTCGGCGAACTCGTTCTGATAGAGCAGGGCCGCCTCGCTGTAGTGGTATCCCGGACTCGGCAGGACATGGGCCAGCAGCAATGGAACAGACTTCTGCCGGCGACCGCCGCCGCCCACACCGCGGCTCGCATCGCACGTTCCGAACCGTCTACACCGACAATGATGGACTGGTGTTGTGCGAGAACGCTCATCCTTCTCAACTCCTTGCTCGGGCGGACGGCCGCGTTGGCGAAGTGTCCATGTTCGGCTGCCGATTGCGCTGGGTCGCACCCCGCTACCGCCACGGTCGCACCGGCGGGAGTGCAGTCACTAGGGGCATTGGTCACCGCACTCACGCTCCAACGGACCGGAAAGTGACGGTAGACCCTACTCGGTGGACGACATCGTTGGTTGAATCCGAAGGACCACGACACCTGGAGTTCGCCATGAATCCCACACCCCACCGTCACCAAAGGGGGCATCCGCCGACGACGGGGGTCCGATCACAGACGGCGACGACCGACGCTCCCCGCTCGAGGGTGCAGTACTCATCGCAGCCTGCGCCGATCATGAGCGAAGACCGAATTGTTTGGCCCGATCCGAGCCCGTTGACCGAATGGTGGACGCGCGTGATGTTCGGCGCACACACGTCGAACTAGCAACACGATTGCCCGGAACATGTTTGTGTACAGTCTTTTTCCTACTCATCCCACCAACCGCCCACTCCCGAGGAGTCAACATGCGAACACTCGTGGTCTACGAGTCGATGTTCGGAAATACCCGACACGTGGCCGAAGCAATCGCCCGAGGTCTCGAGGACGCCGGAACCGTGGCAACGGTCCCGGTTGCCCGAGTCGGCGATGAGGACTTGTCCAGTTACGACCTTGTAATGGTGGGCGGCCCGACGCATGTCCACGGGATGAGTCGCGATTCGACCCGCCACGGGGCGGCAGTGACAGCGCACAAGCCGGACAGCTCTGTCACATTGGAGCCCGATGCAGAAAGCGAGGGACTCCGCGAATGGCTCGACGGACTGCCACCATCGCACGGGAAAGCGGTGGCGTTCGACACCCGTGCCGGCGGTCCTGCCCTCCTGACCGGCAGAGCATCGAAAGGCATCTGCCGGAAACTGCGTCTGCGCGGATTCGATCTCGTCGCCGAGTCCGAGAGCTTCCTCGTCGACAAGGAGTCGCGACTGGAGGAAGGTGAGGAGACGCGTGCCGAGCAATGGGGCCGCACACTCGCCCAGCAGACCAGTTCCTCTCGGAAGTAACGACTCTTGGCCCAGCGCCAACCGCATGGTGGCCCCGCTGGGCCTTCCACGTGTCCATCAACCGGAGGTTGACCTATGTCGACGCCCGCGATCGACCTGCGGCGACATGACGCGGTGATCTTCGACCTCGACAATGTGTTGCCCGACATCTCGACAGCACCGGACCTCCTGTCGCAGGACTCGTTCGACAGCGCCCCCATTCGGTGCGGAAACCTGGACAGCACAGACCTGTTCCACCAGAAAGTCGCACATGGCTCCGTTGTTCCCGTCGACTCCACGGTGACTCTGCTCCGCCAACTGCGGAGCCTCGGGGTGGCGACAGCGGCCTTCTCGTCTCATCGACATGTTCAACAGGTCCTCGACGCCGCAGGGATCGCCGATTTGTTCGCTGTGCGGGCCGACGGTGCATCGCCCGTCGACGCCGCCAATCGACTCGGTATCCGACCTGACGGTGCGGTCATCGTCACGGCATCAGGAGCAACGACAACCGCGGCTCGCAGCGACGGTTTCGGTCTAGTAGTCGGGGTCGGCCGTGACCGCCATGCTGACGAACTGCGAAAATGCGGGGCAGATATGGTCGTGGCCGACGCCTCCGAGATACAGATCCGTGCAGTCGATCCCCGCCTGTCCGAGATTCCCGACGCTCTCACGTCTCGTCACGAGCTCACCGCCCTCCTCCGCGTCCGCCGCCCCGCCGTGTTTCTCGACTTCGACGGCACGCTGTCCGAGATCGTGTCAGATCCGCCGAAGGCCGTCCTCATGGACGGGGTGGCCACCGAGTTGACCAGACTGACGCGTGAATGCCCTGTAGCCGTCATCAGTGGACGCGACCTCGAGGACGTGCAAGCACGGGTCGGCCTGAAGGAGATCTGGTACGCGGGCAGCCACGGATACGAGTTGGCCGGACCGCAGGGGCAGTACTACCAGAACCCTGACGCGCTCGCCGCGGTGCCGGCACTGGCGCAGGCGACTCGCGCGCTCACCAGTCGGCTGCGCGAGGTGCCAGGTGTGGTGATCGAACCCAAGAAGTTCACCGTCGCCGTGCACTACCGCAACGTCGCCACCGACCGGTTGGACGAGGTCCTCGCCACCGTCCGTGACGTCGCCACTTCCGGAGACGTCAGGCTGCGAGTTACCGGTGGCCGCAAAGTCGTCGAACTCCGTCCTGATGTCGACTGGGACAAGGGCCGCGCGCTGAACTGGGTACTCGAGCACCTTCTCGACGCGAAGTCCCTGCTTCCGATCTACGTCGGTGACGACCTCACCGACGAGGACGCATTCGACGCCGTCGCAGATACCGGAGTAGGGATAGTCGTCCGCAGCAGAGAGATCGGGAATCGACGGTCGGCGGCGCGATTCGCCGTGAACGATCCGGTTCAGGTCCGTGAACTGTTGCAGCGGCTCGCCGACCTCCTCGGCCGCGACCCGGAAACCGCTGCCGCGGCCGATACGTGGATGTTGTTCTTCGACGGCTACGACCCGGCGACCGAGAAGCTACGAGAGGCAATCTGCACGTTGGGGAATGGCTACTTCGGCACTCGTGGTTGCGCACCGGAATCAACCGCCGACACGATCCACTACCCAGGTACGTATCTTGCGGGTGTGTACAACCGTCTGCACGACGATCGCGCAGGGATGTCGGTTGTCAACGAAAGCATGGTCAATGCACCGAACTGGCTGACCACCACGTTCCGGGTCGAGGGTGGACCGTGGTTCGACATCGATGCCGTCGAGTTGCTCGAGTATCGTCAATACCTCAATCTTCGTCGCGCCGTGCTCACCCGCCGATTTCGATACCACGACGCCGGCGGTCGAACCACGTCGGTCATCCAACGACGGTTCGTCGCCATGCACCTCCCCCACGTGTGCGCGCTGCAGACGACAATTATCGCGGAGGACTGGTCCGGATCCCTCGAATTTCGTTCGGCTCTCGATGGTTCGGTCCGAAACACTCTCGTCGACCGATACCGAGATCTCGCCGACGATCATCTCGAACTCATCGATTCGGGCGCCTTGGGGGAAGACTCTGTTGTGTTGACGGTGCAAACCAATCAGTCGCGTATTCCTGTGGCCATGGCTGCGCGCACCACACTGTCCTCGCGAGGCCGACGCCACGAGCCCACGTTCCGGCTGCTCGAGGGCGACCACAGAGTCGGGCACGACATCACAGTCGACCTGAAGACCGGTGACTCGGTGACGTTCGAGAAGGTGGTGACGGTCTTCACCGGGCGTGATCACGCGATGTCCGAGCCGGCTGACGAAGCGGCGCGGTGGCTTTCGTGCATCGGCGCGTTCGACGACGTGCTCGATGGTCACGTTCTGGCGTGGGAGCACCTGTGGGACCGTGTCGGAATCACACTCGGAAATTATGAGGACGCTCGGCGCATCACACGGTTTCATCAGATGCAACTCCTGCAGACCGTCTCGCCGAACACCGCCGATCTCGACGTCGGCGTGCCCGCCCGGGGACTTCACGGCGAAGCCTATCGAGGGCACATCTTCTGGGACGAACTGTTCGTCTTCCCGGTCCTGAACCTGCGAGTGCCGGCCTTGACCCGTTCGTTGCTCCGTTACCGATACCGCCGGCTACCGGAGGCGCGCCGGGCGGCGCATGCGGCCGGCTACCGTGGCGCGATGTTCCCGTGGCAGTCGGGTAGCGACGGCCGGGAGGAAAGTCAGCAGGTGCACCTCAACCCGCAGTCCGGCCGCTGGCTCCCGGACCCGAGTTGGCGCCAACATCACATCGGCATCGCGATCGCCTACAACGTATGGCAGTACTACCAGGTCACTGGCGACATCGAGTTTCTCAGTGATTTCGGCGCCGAAATGCTGATAGAGATAGCTCGATTCTTCGCCAGCCTCTCCTCCTATGAGCGATCCCGCGGGCGTTACACGATCCGTGGCGTGATGGGCCCGGACGAGTTTCACTCCGGCTACCCCGAGGCTCCATACGAGGGAGTCGACAACAACGCCTACACCAATGTGATGGCTGTATGGGTAATCCTCCGGGCGATCGAGGCGCTCGACGCGATTCCGGCCGCGAACCGATCCGAACTCGTCGACTCTCGGAGCCTGGATGCGCACGAGTTGGCGCGCTGGGCGGACGTGAGCCGTCGGATGTTCATTCCGTTCCACGATCGAGTCATCAGCCAGTTCGAGGGCTATGAAGCGTTGACGGAACTGGACTGGGACCGCTACCGGGCGCGGTATGCCGATATTCAACGACTCGACCGGATCCTCGAGGCCGAAGGTGATGACGTCAACCGGTACCGCGCCTCGAAGCAGGCCGACGTATTGATGATGTTCTATCTGCTGTCCGCCGACGAATTGCGAGATCTGTTCGAACGACTCGGATATCAGCTCGAGCCGGAAACTATACCGAGAACCATCGACTACTACCTCGCGCGGACCTCACATGGTTCGACGCTGAGCGCCGTCGTGCATTCCTGGGTGCTGGCTCGCGCCAACCGTGACAAAGCCATGGAATTCTTCGACAGGGTTCTTGCGTCCGACATCACCGACATTCAGGGGGGCACGACCTCTGAGGGGATCCATCTGGCGGCCATGGCAGGAAGTATCGACCTACTTCAGCGCTGTTTCACCGGACTGGAAACTCGTGGCGATCGCCTCGTCTTCGGCCCGGAGTGGCCGGAAGCGCTCGGCGTCCTGGAATTTCCGATCGTCTATCGAGGACACCAGTTGTGGCTGACGATCAGCGGCCGGTGTGTTCAGGTCAGCGCGGGCGCGGGAAATCAACGCGCGATCGAGATCGCGTGTCGTGACCAGGTAGTTCGACTGGAACCGGGGTGCACGGTCAGTCTGGGCTAGGGACACGTCCGGTGCGTGCGCCACCGCTCCCGGACCGGTAGTGCACGTCAACTGACCGGCCATCCGGGTGTTCGGCCGAAATCTTTCCATTCCTGATCCCAGTGACGCATCTGGCTTCGCCTGTTCATCCACCGCACCCCCATGTACAGCACGAAGGAGCAGACCGCCGCCACCGACCACGCGGACAATGCTGCGCTCACCGCGATCTCCGCATTCCCCACTCCCGACCGTGGCTCGTCGACCACGTTGCCGTCTCTATCGACCCACACATCGACGGTGTCCCCACGGTGCATGCCAGGCTTGGTGTCCACGACGGTCGAGCGCAGAGCACCGTCCGGTGCAGTCCACTGAGCCGTCGCACGATCTTGCGTTTCCGGGGACCGACTGGGCGCGCGACCGATGATCACCAGTCGCGGATCGTCGATGAGCACAGCAGATTGTGCATGTCTGGTCTGGAGTTCGGAATGCGACTGCTCGTTCAGACCCGTGTATGTCGCGGTGCCGAGGGCGGCCGCGAACGGGACCGCAATCAGGATGAGGGTGATCATGACGACCGCGGCGACAGAGTCGAAGCGATCCGTGGCCCGCATGAGAAGATTCCGACTCCAGGGCGCCAGACGCCACAGCCGCAGAGCCTGATCGGCGTTCATCTCGAGCCTCCTCTGACGTCCCTTCTCGTTCAGAGTCTTACGCTCACGAGGTCAGCGTCCTAGAGCACAAGGTCATTGGCGAGGGCGCAGCATGGACCGTCGTCCGAACAGTCCAGGGCGGCGCAGTCGGAGGCGCGCCGCACCGGCATCGCGTCGGCGATCGCTTTCCTGTGCCCTGCAAAGCGTTTCGGTGATCGCCGCCGATAGCGGCGGGCCTTCGCCGTGTACCGGGAGGCGGCCACAGTCCACGCATTCCATGACAGGGTCTGGCACGAGCACAGCCTCTTCTGAAACGGTGGCCGACCGTCACAGATGTCGCTCCGCCCTAACCGCCGGACCCCAACAACAGTGACCTTCGGCCCTGGAATCCCGCGCGCAGTTGTCGCACCGTTGTGGATGAGGCCGGCGCACGATATCGAAACCACTTCGTCGGCAAGGGAATGAGGGAAGAATGTTCGAGCGTGGCTCCGTAGTATTGCGGCCGCGCGACGACGAGCCCGGGGACTACCTGTATGCGCATCCGGCGGGGCTCGCGCTCGCGGTTGCGTCAGGGGTAGCTACCGCGGGGTTGGTGGTTCTGCTCGGCGCCTGGCTCGCGACTCCCCTCGTAGGCGTCGGTGCTGCGGCGACACTCGTCGCCACCGTCGGTCTGGCGGTGGCGATGTTGATGCCACACCGGCCGCGGCGTCGCGGAATCCGCTCCGTCCGGCCGCACGGTGAAGACCGCACGCTCCGTCAACAAAGAAGCCACTGATGTATCTATTGTTGGCGTAATCTGAGGTCCGGAACGTGACGCAGCCAGGAACTGGAGGTTGCCAGTGATCAGAGTCTTTCTGGTGGACGATCATGAGGTCGTCCGGCGCGGCATCGCCGATCTCCTCACCTCGGATCCGGATCTGACGGTGGTCGGTGAAGCGGCCTCCTATGCGCAGGCGCTGGCGCGGGTGCCGGCGGTGAAACCGGAGGTGGCCGTCCTCGACGTGCGCCTACCCGACGGTAACGGCATCGAGTTGTGCCGGGAACTGCACTCGATGATGCCGGAGCTGCATTGCCTCATCCTGACGTCGTTCACGGACGACCAGGCGATGCTCGACGCGATTCTCGCCGGGGCCAGCGGGTACGTCGTGAAGGACATCCGGGGTATGGAACTGACCCGGGCGGTCCACGACGTCGGTGCAGGGAAATCACTCCTCGACAGTCGCGCTGCCGGCGCACTGATGGCAAGAATTCGGGCAGACGCCCACAATAAGGACGGAATCTTCGGGCATTTGACCAATCAGGAGCGGACGTTGCTCGCCCTGCTCGGTGAAGGGTTGACCAACCGGCAGATCGCCGAACGGATGTTCCTGGCGGAGAAGACCGTCAAGAACTACGTGTCGCGGCTGCTGACCAAACTGGGGGTGGAGCGCAGGACGCAGGCGGCGGTGCTGGCCACGAAGATGCAGTCGCGACCGTCCGACACCTGACGAGGTAAGCCCCGCCCCGACGTGCGCGCCGTAGTAGTTCCGACTCCTCACGATGCCACAAGGTGGGACAATGAATCTCGTGACCGGGCAATCGGATGAGCGCGACCACAGTCCTCTGCTGGGTAGCCTATCCCAACTCCGGCTCCGGGAATTGTTGACCGAGGTGCAGGAGCGTATCGCGCAGATCGTCGATGTCCGCGATCACGTCGACGGACTCCTCGATGCGATGCTGTCGGTCGCGTCGGGGCTCGACCTTGACCGCACGCTTCGCACCATCGTGCACGCCGCGATCAATTTGGTCGATGCCCGGTACGGTGCGCTGGGGGTGCTCGCCCCGGGTGGGGGCTTGAGTGAGTTCGTCTTCGAGGGCATCGACGAGGAGACATGCGAGCGTATCGGTGACCTGCCGCGTGGGCGTGGGGTCCTCGGTTTCCTCATCACGGATCCGAAGCCGGTCCGGTTGGAGGACCTGTCTCATCACGCGGCGTCGGTGGGATTCCCGGACCACCATCCGCCGATGAAAACCTTTCTGGGAGTTCCCATTCAGATCCGGGATAAGGTGTTCGGGAATCTGTATCTCACGGAGAAGGCCAACGGTGGACAGTTCACCGAGGACGACGAGGTGCTTCTCCGCGCGCTGGCGGCGGCCGCCGGTATCGCGATCGAGAACGCCCGCCTGTACGAGGAGTCCCGGACGCGGCAGGCGTGGCTGGAGGCGACACGGGAGATCGCGACCGAGTTGCTCGCCGGCAGCGAGACCGCGGAGGTGCTGCAGGTGATCGCCGACGACGCGCTGGCCCTGACCGCCGCCGACAGTGCCTTTCTCGCGGTGCCGGACGATCCTGACATCCCGTCGGACGAGGTGACCGAGCTCGTGGTGACGGCATCGGCGGGGACGGTGCCGGATCGGATCATCGGCCGGGCGATCCCGGTCGAGCGGTCGACGTCCGGTGAGGCGTTCCGGGAGCGGACCCCGCTTCGTGTCACCGCGCTGGCGTTCGATCCCGGGTTCGAGACGGGGGCCCGGTTCGGTCCTGCGCTGGCGCTGCCCCTGCGTGCCGCGCAATCGGTGTCCGGGGTGCTGGTGACGCTCCGCCATGTCGATGCCGCGCCGTTCACGGACGACCAGCTGGCGTTGATGTCAGGATTCGCCGACCAGGCGGCGGTCGCACTGCAGCTCGCCAACAGCCAGCGCCGGATGCACGAACTGGACGTGTTGTCCGACCGCGATCGGATCGCCCGCGACCTCCACGACCACGTCATCCAACGGCTCTTCGCGGTCGGTCTGTCGCTGCAGAGCACCCTGCAACGGACCAAATCGCCCGGGGTCAAGCAGCGGCTCGTACAGTCGGTCGACGACCTGCACGACATCGTGCGGGACATCCGCACCGCCATCTTCGACCTGCACGGCGGTTCGGGTGGGATGACCCAGTTCCGGCGGCGGCTGCACGAGATCGTCGCCGAGGTGACCGCGGATTCCGGGCTCCGCACCACCGTGCACTTCTCCGGGCCACTGTCGGTCATCGACTCCACGCTCGCCGAGCATGCGGAGGCGGTTCTGCGTGAGGCGTTGAGCAACGTGGTCCGGCACGCAGGAGCCGACATGGTCACGGTCAGCATCTCTGTGTACGACGATCTCACCATCGAAGTGGCGGACAACGGGACCGGCATTCCGGAAAACGCTCCCCGGAGCGGCTTGGAGAATTTGACTGACAGAGCTCGGGACGTAAACGGGCACTTCACCATCGATACAACACCTGGTGGCGGAACAACCCTCCATTGGTCCGCCCCGCTACCCTGAGTGGGCTCGGGGTGTGCCCGCTCACCAAGCTGGGGACCTTCTCCCCTACGCCGACAACGGGCGCACAGTAACGATAGAGAGGGAGACCCAGACTTCGCGATTTCTGAGGAGAACATCATGACTGCCCGCCGACCGATCGTTGTCGGAACAGATGGTTCGTCCTCGTCCTTGCAGGCAGTCGCATGGGCCGCGCAGGCGGCAGCGCTGCGACGGTGTCCGCTTTCCGTGATCGCGACGACGTTCGTCGCCGGCGCCTACGGTGTCCCGATCGGCATGCCGACGAGCTTCTTCGAGGACGAGGAACGCAACGGCAAGAATCGGCTGGCTGCCGCAGCGGAGGCCGCCACTCGAGCGGTACCTGGTTACTCCCTCGACATTCACACCACCCTCTGTACCGGAACCCCGGCCGGTGAACTTCTCGAGCGATCGAACACGGCAGCGATGATCGTCGTCGGCTCGAGTCGGAGGGGAATCGTCGAGCGCGGCTTCCTGGGATCGGTCAGCTCCGCCGTCGCAGCCCACGCACGGTGCCCGGTAGCGGTGGTCCGCAGCATTCCCGATACCGACGTCACCCAACTCGAGGGGTCTGTCGTGGTCGGAGTGGACGGTTCCGCACACAGTGAGCCCGCCATTTCGATGGCCTTCGAAGAGGCGGCACTGCGGCAGTGCGAACTGGTGGCCGTTCACGCCTGGTCCGACATCGACCTTCCCGTGCACTTCGAAGGCGGGAGCGTTTCCGGGTGGAAACAGATCGTCACCCAGGAAACGGCCCTGCTGTCGGAGAGTCTCGCCGGACGCGCCGAAGATTTCCCGGACGTCAAGGTCCGGACGATGGTCGTCATGGACCGACCAGTACGCAACCTGCGCGAACAGGCCGACAACGCAAGACTTCTCGTCGTGGGTAGCCGCGGACGCGGTGGATTCACCAGCATGCTGTTGGGATCGACGAGCCGGGCCCTGATGCATTCGGTTCGCTGTCCGCTGCTCATCGTGCGATAGTGCCGACGACTGTCAGTGCTCGTCCTCGACTCTCGGGGCGAGCGCGAAATAGTCCTCTTCCTCCTGCGCGAAATGCAGACGCAGGACGGCATATAGCCCGTACAGACACGCAAGAAGATCGTTCCGCTGATCTGGCTGGACTCCACCGTGCGCCTCAGCCGTGCCGAGGTGAGTGTCCAACCGCCGGATGAGTCGGTCGATCTCCGCATGAGCGCGGCTCATCGGAGCAGTCGCTTCGACGGTCCCGAATGCATCGGCCAGCGCCGGATACAGTTGGGTCTCCTCGGCACGTTCATGTGGCAGGACACGCTCCACCAGAACGGTGTGTGCCCTGCGTACCGCTGCGAGAGCGTCGGGTCCGGTTTCGGCGCTCATCTGTTCCGCCGCGTCACGGATCAGAGCCAACGCTCCCCGCAGATCGTCGTGCTCACGATCGAATCGCTGCAACAGCAGCCCGGTTTCCCGGTTGACCGCGAGCTCTCGGGAGCGGCCGCCGCGAAGGGCGCGCAGAGCGTTGAGGATGACCGCCACATCGATCCCCTCCTGCAGCAGGGCACCGGGCGCGGGAGCGATCCACCCGACCGCCGCGGCGACCATCGCCAGCAGCGACAGTGTCATACCGATGCCGGCGCTCTGGACGGCGATCCTCCTCGACCGCCGGGCGATCTCCATGGCGTCCGCCACCCGGGCGAGGTGGTCGGTTGTCAGCACGATATCGGCGGCTTCGGAACTGGCTGTGGCTCCGCGCGCGCCCATCGCGACTCCGACCGACGCGGCCGCCAGGGCCGGTGCATCGTTGATCCCGTCCCCCACCATGATCGTGACGGCCCTGCGCTTCTCCTCTTGTACTGCCGCCACTTTGTCCACGGGAGTTTGCTCCGCGAGCACGGCGTCCAGTCCGACGATCGATCCGATCTCGAGGGCAGGCGCTCGGCGGTCACCGGTCAGCATGATCAGTCGGTCCAGCCCGGCCGCCCGCAAGCGGCGCAACGTGCGAGGTGCGTCTCGTCGGAGCGGGTCCCGCAACAGAATCGCCCCGACCAACGTGCCGTCGACCTGTACCCAGGCCACCGCCGCGCCGTCCAGGGCTGATCGGGTCGAGACGCCCTCCGCCCAGTCCGGCAATACGCCGTGGTCCGCACCGACCTTGACGGCACGACCGTTCACGATGCCACTGACCCCGGTCCCGGCCTGCTCGCTGACGTCGGTGGGCAGTGGCAGTGCGCAGCCTCGCGCCTTCGCGAAGTGCACGATCGACTCGGCGAGAACATGGGGAGACAACTGGTCGACGGCAGCGGCGAGTTGGAGTACCTCGTCGGGGGTATGACCGGGGGCGGTTGCGACGTCGAGTCCGGATGGCCTGCCGGTCGTCAGAGTTCCTGTCTTGTCCATTACCAGGGTCTGCGCTCGACCGAGTGTTTCCAACGCTCCACCGCCGCGGATGACGACACCGATCCGGGAAGCGCGAGACAGCCCCGACACGATGGCAACAGGGGCGGCGAGCAGCAGCGGGCACGGTGTCGCAACGACGAGGACTGCGACCGCGCGCACGGCTGAACCGCTCAGCCACCACGCGAGAGACGACACCAGCAGGGTCAGGGGAAGGAACCAGACGGCGAAGCGGTCGGCGATCCGCACGATCGGTGCCTTGTCGTTTGCTGCTGCCTGAGCCAGTCGGACGATGCCGGAATAGGTGCTGTCCGCCGCGTTCGCGGTGGCACGCAGTTCGATCGTCGATCCTACGTTCACCACCCCGCTGCGCACCGATTCCCCGACCCGTCGTTCGACGTGAAGTGACTCCCCGGTGAGCGCGGACTCGTCGAGGACCGCCGGTCGGTCGGCGACGACGCCGTCGACGGGGACCACCTCGCCAGAGGCGACAACCAGCAGATCGGTGGGCTCGACGTCGTCAAGGGGTACGAGGACGACGTTCTCGCCGATCCGTTTGTGTGCTCTTTGTGGTGCGCGTTCGAGGAGGGCACGCAGATCGCGTGACGCGCGTCGTTCGGCCGCGGATTCGAGCGTCCGTCCCGTCGCGAGCATGAACCCGATGAGTGCACCTGCCAGGTATTCGCCGACCGTGAGTGTTCCCAGGAGGGCGAGCACGGCGATGAGGTCGACACCAGCCGTGCGCTGAAGGAGTGACACGACGACCCATCCCACAGCAGGTATCAGGGATACCACAGTGCCGACCGCCCAACACACGTCCGCAACGCTAGGACGACCCAGCGAACTGGCCACAATGCCGGACACGAGCGCCACCGAGGTGACTGCCAGCAGGGTGGGGGCCGGCAGCCTCGCGAGGTGCGATTTCCACGTTGTGTGGGTTCGTGTGTCGTGCATGGACCTTCCCTCGTCGAGGGTCGACGCGTGAGGACGCGTGTCTCCATCGTTGCAGCCCGAACCCGGTTAAGGCGGCGTGCGATGGCAAGTGAGGACCAAGGTCCCTTTCCTCGCGACCATCGGTGGCGCACCGTCGGAGAAGAACTCCGCCGGCCCGTCCCACCTCATCCGTGCTGGAATGGCCCGACGACCAGGAGCGCGATGGTGACAGCGACCGAAACTGCGCAGGTGGACCCTCAGGAGTCGACTGACCGGCTTCTGCGTGACCTCCGCACCAGACGGGACGGCCTGTCCCCGAGAGAAGCGGAGCGGCGAACACTCGTTTACGGGACCAATGAACTGATACGGCATCACGGTCGCGCCTGGCCCCGACAACTAGTGCGCCAGTTCACGCATCCGCTGGCGCTGCTCTTGTGGATGGCTGCCGTTCTCGCCGGTATCAGCGGTTCGGCACCGCTGGGTGTCGCGATTGTCATCGTGATCCTGCTCAACGCCGCCTTTGCGTTCGTGCAGGAACGGCACGCCGAGCAGGCGGTCGAGGCGCTGGCGGCGTTTCTGCCGGCCAGGGCGCGCGTCGCCCGTCAGGGAACGACGGAGACGGTCGACGTGCGGTCACTGGTGCCGGGTGAAGTGATCTTCCTGTCCGAAGGCGACCGGGTGTCTGCCGATGCGCGACTTCTGTCGGGATCGGTCGAGGTCGATCTGTCGACACTCACCGGTGAGTCCGTGCCGGTTCTGATCCGCTTCGACGCCGGGTCGACCACGGGACCGTTGATCGAGGCGCCGGACATCGTCTTCAGCGGCACCAACGTTGTGGGCGGCGATGCCACCGCGGTCGTGTTCGCCACCGGAATGCATACCGAACTCGGACGCATCGCTGCGCTGTCACAACGCGTGGGCCACGAGGAAAGCCCCCTCGAGAAACAGGTGAAGCGCGTGGCCTGGCTGATCGCGGCGGTTGCGGTAGCGATGGGTCTGGCGTTCATCCCGCTGGGGACGCTCATGGCGGGATTGTCGCTCGACGATTCGGTCAATTTCGCCATCGGTCTGCTTGTCGCGAACGTGCCCGAGGGATTGCTGCCCACGATCACCTTGGCTCTCGCGGTGGGCGTGCGCACTCTCGCCCGACAGGGCGCCCTCGTGAAACGCCTGTCGGCCGTGGAGACTCTCGGTTCCACCAGCGTCATCTGTACCGACAAGACCGGCACCCTGACGATGAACCGGATGCGCACCACCAAGTTGTGGACCCCCGACGGTGTCGTGACATTCGATGGCTCCGTCGCCGTTCCGGCACCGGATGCTCCGGCAGGTCGGGCGGCCCGGGCCGTCGTCGCGTGCTGTAGCGCGGAGATCCGCCGCCCGAGTTCCGGTGTCGAACCCGGTGATCCGACGGAGGTGGCGTTGCTGCACGCCGCGCTGTCCTTGGGAGTCACAGGTGAGGCCGCTGGCGCAATCCGGTTGTCGCAGTTCCATTTCGACCCAGAGTTGCGCAGGATGTCCACCGTCGATCGTATCGGCGACAGGCTGCACGTTCACGTCAAGGGAGCGCCCGAAGAGATTCTGGACCGGTGTACCCGCATCGCCTGTCCGGCGGGTGCGGACAGGGTCTTCACCGGTTCCGATCGGGAGTTCACCGCGAACCTCATACGCGACTGGGCGCGAGAAGGTCTGCGTCTGCTCGCCGTCGCCGAGCGCGACCTCGACGCGGCCACCCACCCGGGACTGACGCGGGGGGAGGCGGAGAGCGACCTCACCCTCCTCGGAATCGCGGCGATGCTCGATCCTCCGCGCCCGGAAGTGGCGGCGGCCGTCGCCAGGTGTCATTCGGCGGGAATTCGGATCATCGTCGTCACCGGTGATCACGGCCTCACCGCACGAGGGATCGCACGGAGCGTGGGGATTGGGCACGCCGGTCTGCGGGTCGTCACCGGCGCGGAACTCGAGCAGATGCCCGAACCCGATCTGGACAGGTTGCTCGCCACCGACGTCGAGTTGATCTTCGCTCGCAGTTCCCCCGAGGCGAAGTTACGGATCACCGACGCCCTGCGCGACAGCGGGCAGGTCGTCGCCATGACCGGTGACGGCGTCAACGACGCTCCCGCGTTGCGACGGTCCGATATCGGTGTGGCGATGGGGCGGTCGGGCACCGATGTCGCGCGGGAGGCCGCGACGATGGTCCTCACCGATGACAATTTCGCGACCATCGTCAGCGCCGTCGAGGCGGGCCGGAGGGTCTACGACAACGTCCGCAAATTCATCGTCTACATTTTCGCGCACGCCACCCCCGAGGTGGTGCCGTTCCTCGTCTACGCGCTCTCCGGCGGACAGGTTCCCCTCCCCCTAACGGTGATGCAGATCCTCGCCATCGACCTGGGCACCGAGACCTTGCCGGCGCTGGCGTTGGGTCGGGAGAAGGCGGAACCGGGCCTGATGGATCGGCGTCCGCGCACGCGCACCCAGAACGTGGTCGACCGGGGAATCCTCGTCCGGTCGTGGGGCCTGCTCGGAGGTGTGTCGGCAGTATTGGTGATGGCACTGTTCTTCACGACACTTCTCGAAGGCGGCTGGTATGTGGGTGCCGATGTGGGTGCCGGAAACCTGCACCACACCTGGCAATCGGCGACGACAATGAGCTTCCTCGGTATCGTTGCCTGTCAGATCGGCACTGCGTTCGCCGCGCGCACCGAACACGCGTCGCTCACCGAGGTAGGGGTCAATTCCAATCCCTTGTTGCTGTGGGGCATCGCCTTCGAGGTGTGTTTTGCCGCGCTGGTCGTCACAGTGCCGGTGCTTCGACAGGTTTTCGGCACCGTACCCCCACAGTGGAACCAGGTGCTGTGGCTCCTTCCGCTACCATTCGTCGTCTGGGGATGTGACGAACTGTGGCGATGGCACCGGCGACGAACACCGCGCAGCACCGCCACCCGAGCGGCGGCCGAGATCGCGCCGTAGTCGCTCGTTCGTCAGGCGTGTGTATGCGACGAAATGTATTCGACGATGTCCTCCACGGTCACCAGCGTCGCGTAGTCGGATTCCGGGATATCGACGTCGAACACGGCATGCAGGCGCACCAGGAAGTTCAGCCAGTCCATCGAGTCCAGATCGACCTGATCGCGCAACGGCACGTCCGGAGACACCTCCTCGTCCTCGATCTCCGGAGCGATATCCCGCAATGCGTGCAAAACTTTCGAGTCGATCGATTCAGCGTTCATCGTCGTCCTCACCACGTGTCCGGCTGTTGGAGCAATTCGTTGATTCGGCTCAGGAACTGTGCACCCCGTGTTCCGTCGCTGGCACGATGATCGGCGGCGAGGGTGGCGGTCACCACCGTCGCGACCTGCAGTTCACCCTCGAACACCCAGGGGCGTTCACTGGGTTTCCCGAAACCCACCAGCGCCACCTGCGGCGGATAGATCACACCGAATACCGTGGTGACCCCGTGTTCGCCGAGGTTCGTCACGGTCAACGTCGGGTCCGACATCTCGGAACTGCGCAGCGAGCCGGCGCGGGCGCGGGTCACCAGATCGTTAAGTTCCACCATCAGCTGGGAGAGGGGTTTGTCGGCGGTGTCGTGGATCGCGGGAGCGACCAGACCGCCTCCTCTCAGCGAGATCGCCACCCCGAGGTGGATGTGGGGTGCCGGCCGGAACTCGCCGTCCAGCCAGAACCCGTTGAGGTCCGGGAACTGCTGGGCAGCGAGCGCTACTGCCTTGAGTTGCACGGCGGCGAGGAGGACTCGTTCGGTGATCGGGCGGGCGGCATTTTCGGTGCGCAACCAGTCCGTCGCCGTCCGAAGTGGAATCTCGTCCATCAGGTAGTAGTGTGGGATCTCCCGCTTGGAGCGGCTCATGGACGCGGCGATGGCGCCGCGCATGTCGCGGGTCTTGGCCTCGGCCGGTCCGTGCTCGACGCCATGGGCTGCCGCGCGCTGGACGTCGTCGAGCGTGACCGCAGCGTCGGCGCCTGTCCCGGTGACACCGGCGAGATCGATTCCTGCTCTTTCCGCTTCCCTGCGCGCCCTGGGCGAGACCTTGCGTCGCGGTGCCGGTTCCGGTGCGGGGGCGGCCGCAGTGGTGCCGGGCACCGCATCGGCCGTAGGTCGCTCCGGTGGTGGTGATTCTCCGGGGCTGATCAGGGTTGCCAACGGGGTTCCGACCGACACGGTCGTTCCGGGCTCGACGAGGAGTCGGTGAACGGTGCCGCTCTGCCAGATCTCCACGTCCACGGCCGCTTTCACGGTGTCGACCGTCGCGATCGCCTGACCGCGCTCGACCGCGTCCCCGGGTTTGACCAACCAGTCCGTCAACGTTCCTTCGTCCATGTCGGCGCCCAGGGAAGGCAGCGTGAAATCGAACATGACAGTGCCTCGTTCCTACCGATCGCCGATCACATTCCATGCCGTGGACACAATGGTTTCGACCTGAGGGAGGGTCGCGTATTCGAGATGCTTGGCGTAGGGCACCGGGACCTCGGCGCTGCACACGCGGCGAGGTGGCGCGTCGAGCTCGTAGAATTCGCGTTCGACGATCTGCGCCATGACTTCCGCCGCGAGACTGCCGGTGCGCCAGCCCTCGTCGACCACCACGGCGCGGTGTGTCTTTCGGACCGATGCAGCGATGGTATCGGTGTCGAGGGGGCGCAGCACCCGAAGGTCGACGACCTCGGCGGCGATTCCCTTCTCCGCCAGGACGTCGGCGGCGGCGAGGACCTTGGGCAGCGAACCACCGTAGGTGATCAGGCTGATGTGGCTTCCCTCCCGGCGTACCGCTGCCGAGTCGATGTTCACCGGGACGGGTCCCTCGAGGTCTTCCGACGAGTTGTACAGCTGGGTGTGTTCGAAGATGATCACCGGATCGGGGTCCGCGAGGGCGGGTCGGAGCATGCCGCGCGCGTCCGCCACCGTCGCGGGCGCCAGGACCCGGATGCCGGGGATGTGGGCATACCAGTTCTCGAGGCTGTGCGAATGCTGGGCGGCGAGTTGCCTGCCGGCGCCGGTCGCCATGCGCACCACCACTGGGACGGAGAATTGTCCGCCCGACATGTGCCGGAGCGATGCCGCGGTGTTCACGATCTGGTCGAGAGCGAGCAGGCTGAAGTTGACGGTCATCACCTCGATGATCGGGCGCATCCCGCCCACGGCCGCCCCGATACCGATGCCCACGAAACCCAACTCCGAGAGCGGGGTGTCGCGGATCCTCTCCTCCCCGAATTCAGTGAGCAGGCCCTTGGACACCGCGTATGTACCGCCGTAGCGTCCCACGTCTTCCCCCATGAGAAACACCCGCGGATCGGAGTGCATTGCCTCACGGATCGCTTCCCGCATCGCATCTCGGAAGGTGATTTTCACGACGCCTCCTCGGTTTGCGCCGGTGTGAGTACGTCGCGCAGGAGATCCTCCGGCGCCTCCCAGGTACCGGCCTCGGCGAAGGTCACCGCAGCATCGACCTCCGACATGACGCGGTCGTCGATACGGAGGAACTCCTCCTCCGAGAACAACTGGAGCGCTTTGAGCCGTGCCGAGAAGGTGTGGATCGGGCCCCTCTCCTTCCACGACTCCACTTCCGCCTTGTCGCGATACAGTTCTGGGTCGAACATCGAATGGGCACGAAATCGGTACGTCTGGAACTCGATGAAGAAGGGGCCTCCGGTCGTGCGGACGTGGGCGGCACCGGAGCGGGCCGCGTGCAATGAGGCGATCACATCCATCCCGTCCGCCTTGAGCGTCGGGACGTCGAACGACGCGGCTTTGACGCACAGATCCGTTTGCGATTCCGAACGGGACAAGGCTGTTCCCATGGCGTACAGGTTGTTTTCACAGCAGAACAGCACCGGTAACTGCCACAGGGATGCGAGATTCATGGTCTCGTGAAAGGCGCCCTCCGCCATGGCACCTTCGCCGAAGAAGCAGGCCGTCACCCGGCGCTTGCCCTGCATCTTGTCTGCCATCGCCAGGCCGGCCGCGAGTGGTAGGCCGCCGGCGACGATCGCATTGCCCCCGTAGAAGCGGGTGGCGGCGTCGAAGAGGTGCATCGATCCGCCTCGGCCCCTCGAACAGCCTTCGCGTTTCCCGAACATCTCGGCCATGATCGCGTTCATCGGGACACCGTGCACGAGCGCGTGGCCGTGTTCGCGGTAGGTCGCGACCACCGCGTCGCCCGGAGACAACGCATGCAGGGCCCCGACCGCGACCGCTTCCTCCCCCACGTACAGATGCAGGAAGCCGCGGATCTTCTGGGCACCGTACAGTTCTGCTGCCTTCTCCTCGAAGCGGCGGATGCGCAGCATGTCCGTCAGCAACTCGACCGCGAACGTCTTGTCGTAGGGAAAGTCCGGGGCAGTCATCCGCCTACCTCCAGGGTCGATGTGTCTCCCTCCGGTAGACCGAGTTCGCGTGCCTTCAGCAGCCTGCGCATGATCTTGCCGCTCCGTGTGTGCGGGAGGACGTCCACGAATTCGATCTCTTTGGGGGCGACCGCAGCGCCGAGCTTCTTGCGGGAGTGCCCGAGAAGTTCGCGGCGCAGGGCGTCGTCCGGGTTCTGGCCCTTCTTCACGGACACGAAGGCCTTGACCACGGCCCCCACGATCGGGTCCGGTTTACCGATGACTCCGGCTTCGGCGACCGCGGGGTGTTCCATGAGGACGTTCTCGACCTCGAAAGGGCCGATGAGATGACCCGCCGATTTGATGACGTCGTCCGCGCGGCCGACGAACCAGTAGTAGCCGTCTGCGTCGCGCTTGGCCAGGTCGCCGGTCAGATACCAGTCGCCGGCGAATGCACGCCGGTACCGGTCGTCGTTGTTCAGATAGCCGCGGAACATCGAGGGCCAGCCGCGTCGTATCGCGAGTTCCCCCTCCACATTCGGTGTTTCGACGGGTGCGGTCCCGCCATCGTCTGTGCGCCGGACGATGCACGCGTCGATGCCGGGAAGCGGTCGACCCATCGATCCCGGTTTGATGGCGAAGCCGGGTGTGTTGGCGATCATGATGCCGCCCGTCTCGGTTTGCCACCAGTTGTCGTGGATGGGCCGTCCGAGCACATCTCGTCCCCACAACACGGCGTCGGGGTTGAGCGGTTCGCCGACGCTCGCGATGAACCGCAGGTTCGGGTGGGAGTACTTGTGCGCCAGCTCCGGACCGGACTTCATCAGCATGCGGATCGCGGTCGGCGCGGTGTACCAGACCGTGACGGCCTGCTCTTCGAGGATGCGGTACCACCGTTCGGCGTCGAATTCGTTGCTGTCGACGATCGACGTGACGCCGTGCAACAGCGGTGTGATCACCCCGTACGACGTGCCGGTGACCCAGCCCGGATCGGCCGTGCACCAGAACACGTCCGAGGGATGCAGGTCGAGGGCGTACAGTCCGGTTGCATAATGTGTGGCCACGGCGCCGTGGACGTGGATCGCACCCTTCGGGGTACCGGTGGTTCCACTGGTGAAATGCAGCAGGGCAGCATCGTCGGCGGAGGTCGGGGTGATGTCGCAGTCCCCGTCGGCGTCCGCCATCGCACTGTGGAAGTCGAGCGTGTCCGGAATGTCGGTGGTCGATCCGGAATCCCCCACCACCAGAATGTGTCGGAGGGAGGGCAGCGAGCCGCGGATCTTCTCCACCCGTCGCCGGTACAGCTGCTCGGTGGTTACCAGTACGTGAGCGTCGCCGAGTCGAATTCTCGTGGCCAGCGGCTCGGGGCCGAAGGCGGAGAACAACGGCGACACGATATTTCCGTTGCGCAACGCGCCGAGGATGCTGACGTACAGCTCCGGGATCCGGCCGGTGAATACGACGACGGGGTCGCCTTTGCCGACGCCGAGTTCGCGGAGCACGTCGGTGAACTTGCGGACTTGGAGTGCGAATTCCCCGAAAGTCATCTCCGTGGTGGCTAGCTCGCCGACATCGTTGGTGTTCGGCCCCACGAATCGGAAGGCGATCTCGTTCCGGTGCGAATCGCAGTCGTGGCGGTCGACTGCATAGTAGGCGATGTTGCAGCCGCCGGGGGCGGGCCCGAGCTGACGCTCGATGTCAGACCACGAGAACCGGGTGCGTTCACCGTCGTAGTCGGTGAAGTTCGGTTTCACCGAGTTCGTGGACGGCGATGTGGGAATGATGGTCATGACGGTTGCTCACAGCCCACATCCGGTTTCGCGAGCCCTGTGCCCGTGGGCGCACGCAGCCGCGTCGTCGGTGGCTGCCAGCTCGAACAGTTGGTGCGCCAGGTCAGTCAAGGCACGTGCGGCGGCCATCTGGCGACTGACCTGGACTGTGTCGGCGTGTCGGGAACGGCAACCGGCCTCGCCCTGTCCTTCGATGGTCTCATCGCGAGTGTGCAGGCGCGCCGTGGCCCGTGAGCAGGTGGGCTCCGCGTCGGTTTCTCGTATCTCGATCTCCACGGGCCAACTGGTTGCGGGGATCGGTCGGCTCATCGCGGGTCGGCACCCCTGCGATTCGTGATCTTGCCACGGCATTGTCATGGCCCCTCCACTTCGGTCGGTGTGTGGTGCTCGGTCGCCGGACCCACTTCCGCCAGGCCGTAGGGCACCGTGCCGGCGGTCGGAGTGATGACTGCCCATGTGTTCGGCGCCGACTCGTAGCGAAGGGACAGCACCGATTCCGGGTGAAGTTCCAGAGCCGTGAAGAGTCGCTGCCGCGCAACCCGCTCGGCAAGCTCCGGTAGGTCTTCGATCGGAACCCCCGCAAGGTCCGCAATACTGCCCGCAACCGTGCGAACAATCGCGTCTTGGGTGAAGTACGCACCGAACTCGGAAGACAGCGTCCCATGGGGTGGTGTACTTCGGATCGGTGAACCATCTGGTTCGTGATCAACGAGTCATTTTGTAGGTTATGCGGTTTCGAGTTCGGGTGTCAACGATTGCGGCGTCGTGTCGTCAGTCGAGGCGCGTTGTTTGGCGGCGATGATGACTTTGAGCTCGTCCATGCTGACGTCTGAGACGTAGCGGCGGGTGACCTGCCACTCGTCGTGCGCTTCGATCACCACCGCCGTCGCCAACCGGAGGAACGCTGCCGGGTTCGGGAAGATCTCGACGACATCGGCGCGGCGTTTGATCTCCTTGTTCAATCGTTCGATTAACCGGCCTTCGCGTGTGGGTCAACCTCAGGTTCGCGATTTGGGTCAGCGGTCGAGCCGGTGAAGGTGATCGGTCAGGGCGTCTGCAACGCGGTGGTGGCGAGCAGCTTCGTCGGGCCAGCCGCGGTCGCAGGCATCGGCTTCGAGTGCCTGGACGTCGGTGCGTTGCGCCTCGAGCGTGTCGCGGAATTCGGGTCCGGTGACGAAGTTGTCGCAGGTCTCGCAGATGTTGGCATAGGGACAGGCTCCGGCCGCCTCGTGCCGAGAACAGTAGCCATGGGCGAGGCGGGTTTTGAGCATCTCGCTGCCGAGCCAGCTGACGGTGTCGGGAACGATCGGTTTGCCGACCGGGGTGAGGGTGAACCGCCGCCGCATCTTGCCCATGGCCTGGTCGTAGGCGTCGCGCAGCGTCGGCGATGCGAGGGTGGCGTAGCGGAGAGTCATCTGAGGAGTGACGTGCCCGAGCAGCGCCATCAACGCCTGCAGGCTCATTCCGGCATTGGCGAGTTCGGTCGCCCAGGTGTGCCTTGTGTCCGCAGAGGCCGTGTGCGGTCGGGTTTCGTGTTGCGTTTGAAATGGAGGGTCTCCGGCGCGGAGTTCGCGACGCTCGTGGCCGCCTGTGTAGCGATAAGACGTTAGTGTTTGTGACTGACGTCACCGCTCGATCTCGCGTCAGCATGGCCCGATGATTTTCTGGCGTGTCGTCGGCAGGCGGTGACGGTGGTGTTCGGGTCTGCGGCGGCGCGGAGGCGGAGGATTTCTTCGTGCTGTGCGGCCAGCCTCGCCAGTGCCTGGCCGCGGAAGTCGGTGAGCTCCTCGATGGTCGAATGGGCCTGGTTCAGGCGCTCTTTGAGCTTGTCTATCTCTGCTTTCAGTCGTTCGATCTGCGCAGTCTTCGGGTCGGGGGTGTCGCCGTTGCTCTGTAGCTGCTCAAGCCGGTGTTCGAACTCGGCGCGTAGGTGCGCGTAGGGCCTGCTGCCGTAGAAGGCGGTGCGATCGACGCCGGCCTCCGCGGCGAGGGTCTTGATGTCGCAGCCTCCGCCGGGTGGGATCTCGCCGCGCAGCAGTCGGTCGATGGCGGCGCGAATGCGGTTCTCGTTCTGGGTGCGTTGGTCGGCACTGATTCTCATGGCAGGTCCCCGCTCGCGGTGGTTGTGGCCGTGTCGATATCGGCGATGACCCGGACTGCGCGGTCGTGGTCGGCTTGCAGGCGGGTGCGCTCGGTGGCGCGAGTCTTGCCGAGTTGGCCGAGGAAGATCTTGGTGCGTTCGGCGTGCTCGGCCCAGACGGAGCGATGGACATCGTGGTGGGTGGCCTGCGGGCAACGCGCCGAGTCACACATGCCGATCATCGGCCGCGTCGCGGTCGGGGTGCCGGCCAGCTTGAGGCAGAGGGCGCGGGACGGGTCGACGAACCAGCAGTAGTTCGCCGGGCCCAGGTGCAGGACCTTGGCTCGTTTGGACAGCAGGTTGAGGATGTCGCGATCGTTGCGCTGCACCTTCGGTGCCGCAGCCGATTCCGCGTTCACGTCGGCGTCGACAGTGGCGAAGAACTCGGTGAGGTTTCGTGCGCCGGGGCCGGAGGGCAGGATGCCGTTGCGGTAGTTGTGGAACTCGGCCAGTATCAGCTGAAGGTTGCGGTCGGCTTCATGCTTGTTGACCTCGGCCAGTAACTCGGCTTGAGCGCCACCCGGCCGGGCCGCATAGCCTTCGGTTGTTGCGGTTGCGATATGCTTGAGCTGCAGTTTTGCTGCGAGAACCCCCGGGGCGATAGGCCAATTCCAGCGCGATCGTTCTTCTGAGCATCCGCAGTGAGACCGGTCCCTCGGGAATTGGGGCCAGGCCCAGGCGTTCTCCTGCCGAAGAGTTGACCCAGTTGCGGAACCAGATGTAACGGACCCGGAAGCTGAACCGGGACAACAGAAGAGCATCATCGCGTGGATCGTCGTGCAGTTGTTCGATGAGTTCGACAGCTCGGTGGACCGGTTCGATGACGACCCATTCGTCGTCGGTGCCGCCGAGCGGCTGGCCTTTGACGATCTTGCTGGCGATGCGGTAGCGCATGAGCCCGGGTATGGGTTCCTCGATCGGGCGGCGGCAGCCAACACGTAGTTCCATCAACTCGCTGCTGCGCATCCCTGATGATGCCGAGAGCACGATGATCGCGGCTGTTCGGACGATCCCGACCACGGCGACGGCCTGCGATCGGTGCAGCGGCAGGCTCCAGGGCCGTGTCGCGCCGTCGGCGGTCGGCGCCTGTTCGGCGTCGCGAGCGAATACCTTCTCGACCCCGACGCGGGCGACTGCGTTGGTGAGCGGTCCGCGCAGTCGCGGCAACCAACGGGAGTCGATATTGCGGCGTCCGGCCTGCCTGGCGAGAATCCCGGTGGCGACGGGCAGCAGTAGGTCGTCGGCTGACCATCCGGCGGCCAGCCGTTTGGTGATCTCATGGTCTTCGTGTCGGGCAGCGCGTCCCTGTCCTGGTGTAGTCGGCCAACACGGTCACGATGTCGTCGACCGCAGAGGTGGTGGTTTGACGCCGCTGTCCGATCTGACCGAATGGACGCGGTCGTGTTCGCGGACCTGCTGGTTCAATGCGACCGCGTGCGGGCCGAGGACCTGCATCAGGTGCAGCGCCGCCGCGAGCATCGGCTGCAGGATCTCGTCGGGAACGGCGGGCG
>NZ_FNSV01000006.1 GCF_900105905.1 Rhodococcus koreensis
ATGCAGGCGCCCGCAGAGTTGGCGCATGAGGCCGTTTCGATCGATGGCACCCGGTCCTTGGTCGCGTACCTCTATCAAGACGTTGCTGCCGTCACAGTCCCACGCGATCCGCAGTCGAGGGAGCGTCGGTTGTGCACCGAATGCAAGGACGACCGTCCGTACCATTGCTCGTGCTGCGTGCGCGATTTCACCTGGGAGCGGCCGCCCGTCCGCGGGGGCTCTACGTAGTCGACATCAACGTCGCGGTGGCGTAGGAGCGGGCGCAACTCCCCTTGAAGGCGAGCGAAGGCTGTTGTTACCGCTTCTTCGGACAGTGCACGGTTCGCCGCTCCGGCAGATTGCAGTGCGATCAACGCGGCTACGGCAGTTTCGCTCGCGGTGATGCGTGATCGCCTGTCATCAAGGTCGTTCGATCGTAGGGTTCCTAGGATCGACGACAGTGTCGCCTCATGAAGTTCCGTCAATTCTGCGATCGTGCGGGCACGCTCACTCGACGCCGCACGCGACTCCGCGAGATAATCGGGGCTGGCCTGCACGACCTGTTGCCGAATCGAGGTTGCGACAATCCCGAAGATCGCGGCGATCTCGGCAAGAGTCACCCCGTCTGGTGGGGAAAGTTTCGGGACGAGAACCAGTAACGTGTCGACCTGGTCACGCACCGCCAGGATTCGACGACTGGTGCCGGCGAGTTCGGCAGTGCCGTCGAAGACACCACCGAACGCCAACGTCTGCTTGATGACGTCCAGTTCGTCGATAGTCACCCGTCCGACAATCTCCGGCGTGCCAGCGACCTTGCGGGGACGACCAGCGCATTCGCGAGTAAAAATTATCAGTGCGTGATGCGGGCACAGCCGGGACAGGTAGCGGGAGAACCGGGTCGCGATATCCGGCAGGGACCCGGACATCACCTTCCGCATCTCCGTCCAGGCCTCAATCTGTGGCCCGGCTCCACCCTCAGCGATTATCACCCCGACATAATAATTCCAATGCCGGTGAAATAGATACTAGCCAAACGATCAACCCGAACTAGCCGAACGGGGAGGTGCCAGACGTCCATGGGGCGTGAAACGAAGTGCGGCGCACCAAGATCACCTCACACATGAAGGCTCTTCTCTGCCCGACCCAGCCTAGTGAGGCGCACGCACCCGCCTGAACGGCACGTCGCGATCACGATATCGGCGAGCCTCGCCCATGAACGGCACCCTCGACCGAAATGCCGCCGCGGCAGACTTGCCGGCCGAGGCGAGCCGAGCCGAGTCGAGTCCACCACAGTTCGGCTGTCGTTATGCACGAGCACTACCCCACACGGCTGCGAATGCGATTCACCTCAGAGCCCGATACGCCGCAACCCCAGCCACACGATCTCGTGATGCGGTCATTATCACAACTCACAACTTCATTACCGATGTATAATTTCCACTGATAGTGAAAATTTAGGAGGGTGATTGCGTGACGAAAACTCAAACGACTGCTCCATCTGTCGCAGCTGCAACCGGGACGGGCACCGCCCTCTTCGGCATCGTCCTCATCGCCGTCAATATGCGCACCTCCACCGCAGGAGTCGGCCCCACCCTTCCGAGCATCATCAACGAACTGAACTGGTCCGCTGCGTTGTCTTCGGGTCTCGTCGTCATCCCGCTGTTGTGCTACGCAGTACTCTCGCCGCTGGCACCTGCCATTTCCCGAGTCTTCGGGATCAACCGGACAGTGCTGATGAGCCTGGCGGTAGTAGCGGCCGGGATCGCGCTCCGCTCCCTTCCAGGACCTATCTGGATCTGGGTAGGAACGGGCTTGCTGGGCGCCGGCATCGGCGTGCTGAATGTGGTGGCGCCCGCCCTTATCAAGCGAGACTTCGCTAACCGCGTCGGCCCCGTTACTGCGACGTACTCCGCGGTCCAGGGCGGTGCGGCGGCACTCGCCACCGCAGCCGTAGCCGTAATCATCGGCATCAGCAGCGACCTCTGGCGGCTCGCGCTGGCGTCCTCCGTCCTTTTTGCGATCGGAGGGTGCATCTTCTGGGGCTCCGCGTCTTTGGCACCGAACACGTCCCACCGAGGAAACCACTAGCAGCGCAGCGCCGCACCGGAGCCCGACGCCGGCCGTGGCGTCGCCCACTGGCCTGGCACCTTGCAGTCTTCATGAGCATGCAAGCGACGGTGTTCTATGTGCTGATCACGTGGCTCCCCACGATCGAGCAGGAGCACGGCATCACCGCGCTTCATGCGAGCCTGCATCAGTCATACCTTCAGGGCGCAAGCCTGATCGCGACGGTGTTCGGTGCCAGCCTGCTTCTACGCGGTCCAGGCCAACGAGCGATTGTCGTCGTTGCCACCGCCGTCATGGCTATCGGCATCATCGGAATACTCACGCTGCCGACTCTCGCCGCGGTGTGGGCGGCTCTTGTCGGCGCAGGCGGGGGCTTGACCCTTGTCACCGCGCTGACGCTGTTCAGCCTGCGCACGACGCATCCCGCCGAAACAGCAGCTGTATCAGCGATGGCACAAGCCGTCGGATATCTCGTTGCTGCCGCGGGACCGGTCTTGCTCGGTCTATTACGGGACATGACCGACAGTTGGGGTCCGGTACTGATGATCTTGCTCGGCCTCTTGATAATTCAGGCGATATCCGGCCTCCGGGCTGCAAAACCCGGGCACGTCTGGGACTGACACCAGCAGACGTTGTCCCGGTACGGACACAGAGCAAATCCCCGGCGCCTCCTCACCGAGGTCACCTGTTCAGATCCGGATGAGCTCGGATCAGCCATTCTTGCGTGACCGCCGCAGGGAACCTTGGCCGCCGCGCGACTCTTCGTGCAGTACGGCAGTAAACTATCCACAAGGAGTCGGTCATCATGTCTACAAAGGTGTTTCCCGAACGTCAGACGTTCCGCAAGATCCGCGTCGCCGGTGTCCAGGCCGAGTCGGTGTTCCTCAATCTGGACGCGACGACGAAGAAGTCGATCGAGTTGATCGAGCAGGCCGGCGCCCGCGGCGCCGATCTGATCGGCTTCCCCGAGGCCTACATCCCGACCTTCCCGAACTGGTACGAGACGATCGGTGAGGGCCCGAAGGCACGCGGGTTCGACAAGGAACTGTTCAAGCACTCGGTCGAGGTCGACGGTGAGCACATGCACGCGATCGCCGAGGCGTGCGGGCGCGCGAACGTCAACGCCGTCGTCGGAATCAACGAACGCTACAACGGCACCACCGGAACGATGTGGAACACCCAGGTCCACATCACCCGGGACGGCAAGATCGCCGGCAAACACCAGAAGTACGTGCCCACCACCGGTGAACGGTTCGTGCACCGCCCCGGCACCACCGGGTTCGTCAACGCGTTCAAGACTGACTTCGGTGCCGTCTCCGGCCTGATCTGCGGGGAGAACTCCAACCCGCTCGGCCAGTACGCAGCCGCACTGTCCTACCCGGTCGTGCACGTCGCCTCGTGGCCGTACTACTTCCACCCCTACTTCCCGATGCACCACGCGATCACCACCGCCGGCGCGGGCTGCGCCTACACCCTCAAGTCGTTCGTGGTGGCCGCGGTCTCACGAATCCCCGAGGGCTACATCGAGGCCGTCGCCGAGACCGACGAGCAGCGTCAGTTCCTCACCGAGCAGCGGGCACTGAAGAAGGGCGCCCTGGTCTTCGACCCCTGCGGAAACGTGATCGCCGACGGCTCCGGATCCGACGACGAACTGCTCTTCGCCGACATCGACCTCGAAGACGTCATCGTCCCCAAACTCATCCTCGACTTCGCCGGCCACTACAACCGCCCCGAAATCTTCTCCCCCCTCTTCAAACAGCAGCCCGACTGAATTTCGGCCCTGCCACGTGCGATCCCTGCCCAATGAGCAACAACGCGGTCATAGACGGGAAATGTTCAGCCAGACCGCCTTCGCAGGACTGTCACCCGTGTTCTTCATAAGGTGCCGAACCTGCGTCGAATACTGAACGGCATCGCCAGGCGCCAACGGGAACTCTCGCCCATCGATTTCCACGGAGATACTCCCAGACAAGTTGATGCCGTACTCCACACCATGATGAGTGGTGGGGGCGCTGGCACTCGCGGTACCGGGTTCGAAGTCGTACACGTAGAACTCGAGCCGCATGTCTGGATCCGTGATCGCAAGGGTTCGACAGGCACCACCGCTGGTGAGATCACGACGTTGATCTTCGTGTTTCACTACTGGATCGCCGGGGCCCGCGGCCTGGAACAGCGCCGTAATACTCACATCGAGTGCCTGCGCGATCGAATGAATGGTCGCGACGCTCACTCCTGTTTGCCCGCGCTCGACAGTCGAGATCATCGAGGCACTCAGCCCCGTCGCCGCCGCGAGATCTTGAAGTGTCAGATTGTGGAGCCTGCGGTAGTGACGGACCCGCTGTCCTACGCTGAGGAGCACCTCATCGAGCGAATCGTCCGCTGCGCCCGGCTCCACAGCTGGATCATCCATGATCGGCTCCAAATCGGTGGCCATATGCCTCTCCGCTCCTCGTGACGCCCCGGATGGAGCAGGTGTCGACTGTCGCTATCAAGTATTGCACTGCAGGTGCAGGAATGACGGTGCGAGTGCAAAAGGGGACCTGTTGTGCCGATGATTACTCAAGCGTCAGGAGCCGGAACGAGATGGCCGAATGGCGAGCGATGGTGGATCCTGACGTGAATGCTCCGGTTGCACGCACTCGTCGAGCCCTACCCACTCGGAAATCCCATCGGCGAACCGCTGACGCTTCCAGATCGGCACCTCGCACTTGATGCGTTCGACCAGGTCCGCACACGCTTCGAAGGCCTCGGCCCGGTGCGGCGCGGCAACAGCAGCCACCAGAGCGAGCTCACCGACACCGAGCGCGCCCACTCGGTGCACCACTGCCACCGGAAATCCGTGCACTGCGGACACACGCTCGCAGCACCGCCGAAGGTACGTTTCCGCGTCGGGATGTGCTTGATACTCGAGCAAGTCGACGTCTCGGCCGCCGTCGTGGTTGCGCACGACACCGCTGAACAGTACGACGGCCCCGGCCTCGGGACCGGACACCGCGGCGGCCACGGCACCGGAGTCGAGCGGCTCGACAGAGATCCGTGCCAGCAATGTACCCATCAGTCTCTCCTTCACATGGCGACAGCAGTGGTGGAGAACTGGTTGCGCACCACTTGCCAGCCTTTCCGTGACACTCGGGTTGTGAACCGAGCATCTCAATCACGGGCGTCCAACAGATGATCCTCCTCTGCCCCCGGAGAGCGACATGCGCAGGATGCAGGCCACGTCATCGGGGCCACAGCAGTCTCATCTGATGCGCACCGACACCAACTGCCGCTCATTCCACCTTCTTTCGACATCAATCGCACTCGATCCACGCTCGCGGCCGGGTCGACTGCCTTAACCATGTCATGCAGCGTCAGCCCTGCGACTGCGACTGCGGTGAGAGCCTCCATCTCAACGCCCGTAGGGCCCTTAGTCTTTGCCGTCGCCTCGATCTCTACAGTGCGGTCGGTGAACGCGAACTCGATCTTCACCGTAGACAGGGCAAGTTGATGACATAGGGGGATCAGTTCCCAGGTGCGCTTGGCCGCGGTGATGCCTGCGATGCGCGCCGTGGAGAGCACGTCGGCTTTCGGCATCTTTTCAGCACGTACCAGAGCGACCACCTCGGCGGTGGTCCGCAGCTCGGCGGCGGCCCGTGCACTGCGATAGGTGTTTGCCTTGTCGGAGACGTCGACCATGCGTGCCCGGCCATTCGTGTCGACGTGACTCAGGGCGGGGAAGTCCGCTGCGAGCGGAACGTTGCGGAGTGGGTTCACAGCTGGAGGTGCTTTCACGAGTGATTTGAACGGAAATTGTGTCAGCGGCCGGTGCTCTCCGACGAGATCCTTTTGAAGGCTTCGACCGCGGAACGGTATCACTCGCGTGATCAGCAACGCGGACAATCACTCGTACGTCACGCACAGCGCCTACTCCTCAGACCTTCGCGATCCCACTGCCATATGATGGTTCGGGCACTGTGTTGCGAACACCCGTAGCGGCAGACGACTAACCGCTGTCCGCGAACGCCATCCGCCGCTGTCAGCGGTGCGGCTACCTGCCCGCTCCTTGCGGTGACGACGCATCCTGGGCACTGACGAACCAATGGAGGACATCGGCTATGACCGCGGTGAATGTCGGAATCCCAGGGGTACGATCCGAGGCTGCCACGGGTATCTCGGACCGCCCCGACACTCCGGACCTGCTGGACAGGTTCGGGCGTATCGCGCGTGACCTCCGTGTGTCGATCACCGAGAAATGCTCACTACGCTGCACCTATTGCATGCCAGAAGAGGGTCTGCCTCCGATCCCGCGCGAGCAACTTCTCACCGCCGCGGAGATAGTTCGCCTCGTCGCCATTGCGGTACACCGACTCGGGATCCGGGAGGTCCGATTCACCGGTGGCGAACCGCTAATGCGCCGCGACCTCGAGGACATCATTGCTGGTTGTTCTCACGCAGCGCCGGGAATACCGCTGGCAATGACAACCAACGCGGTAGGACTCGCCCATCGTGCCCAGGCACTCGCAGATGCTGGCTTGACTCGGATCAATATCTCGCTCGATTCAGTCAGTCGCGAGCAGTTCGCTCAGCTGACCAGGCGCGACCAACTCGCTTCGGTCCTAGACGGGATTCGTGCGGCCAAGGCGGCCGGGCTCACACCTGTGAAGGTCAACGCCGTACTGATGCCGCAGACCCTCGACGGAGCAGCGGATCTTTTGGCATGGTGCCTCGACGAAGGCGTCGAGCTGCGTTTCATCGAGCAAATGCCGCTCGATGCCGACCACGAATGGGCTCGATCTCGTATGGTCTCAGCAGAGCAATTGCTCACCGTGCTTTCGGCTCGGTTCAGGCTGACCGAGACCGATCGCGAGGACCAGTCCGCGCCTGCCGAACGGTGGGCGGTCAACGATGGACCGGCAACTGTCGGAATCATCGCGTCTGTGACGCGATCGTTCTGTTCGGACTGCGATCGCACGCGCTTGACCTCGGAAGGCACCGTGCGCGCGTGTCTGTTCAGTGATCAAGAAACAGATCTGCGTACGGCTATCCGCGGTGGCGCGAACGACGAGGAACTCGTGGCGTTATGGCGTGGAACGATGTGGAACAAGTGGGCGGGACACCGAATAACGAAGGCGGACTTCACCCCGCCGCAACGCAGCATGGGAGCCATCGGTGGATAACAGTTCGTCGGGGATCGAGGTTCGGTACTTCGCCGCAGCGATGGATGCGGCTGGAATAGCAATCGAGACCGTCGATCTCCCCCACTCTGCGACCCTGAGTGTACTCAAGGCCCTATTGGTCGATCGGCACGGCGCTGCGATGGCCCGTGTGCTGTCGGTGGCTGCCTTCATTGTCGACTCCGAACTCACCCGAGACCTAGACAGAGCAGTCGGCCCCAGAATCGACGTGTTGCCCCCATTCGCCGGCGGCTGACACCAGGGAGCGGAATACTCACAGCGACATCAGCTTCCAATTCTGTGCCCGGTGATGGCTATGGTGGCCCGTGGCCTTCGTTTGCGATCTATTCTCGTCGCCGCCTCACAGCGTGGGCAGCCCAGTCACAGGACGCTCGCGTAGTTGGGTGCGCTGTCACCGAAGGAGGTGGCCGCGCACAGTCTTGGCTGCAAATTTCCTCACTTTGCGCACTGGCCGATCGATTAGTGCGGACTGCCCGGCGGAGGAGGTGACCTTGTGCCCCCCGCCGGGCAGCCTTACTTAGGCGCTACCGCAATAATCGAGGAGGATCATGACCGTCACCGTCGAGGAGACCCGCACACGGTTCAATGATGGACGCCGCATTGTGCTCGACGAGAACGAGCGACTGCTCAATTCCGTTGACTCCGTGCAGTGGGACCGAACCGGAGAGTTGATCACGTCCGCACGTTCGGTGTTCGTCATCGGGAACGGCCGAAGTGGACTCGCCATTCAGATGGCTGCGATGCGTTTGATGCATCTTGGCCTGCGGGTTCATGTCGCCGGCGAGGTCACCGCCCCTGCCGTCGGATCCGGCGACGTCCTGATCGCCGTGTCGGGGTCCGGGACCACCGCGTCGGTGATCGGGGCCGCCGATACCGCCAGGAAGGTCGGCGCCTCCGTCGTCGCGGTTACCACCGCCGCCGAGTCGCCGCTCGCGCAGCGGGCCGACGAAATCCTCGTGCTCCCGGCGGCCGACAAGCAGGACCACAGCGCCGCCATCACCGCGCAGTACGCGGGCAGCCTGTTCGAGCAGTCCGTGATCCTCGCCTTCGACGCCCTCTTCCAGGCGCTGTGGAGCAGCGAAGACCAGACCGCCGAACGGCTGTGGGAGCGCCACGCCAACATCGGCTGAGCATCCCTGATCCCAAACCCCCCAAGAAGATAACCAGGAGAAACACATGACGAAGCTGCAGGTTGCAGTCGATCTGCTCACCACCGCCGACGCGCTGGCGCTGACCAACAAGGTGGCCCCGTACGTCGACATCATCGAGCTGGGCACGCCGCTGATCAAGAGCGCCGGCCTCAGTGCCATCAGCGCGATCAAGGCGGCGCACCCGGACAAAGAGGTCTTCGCCGACCTCAAGACCGCCGACGCCGGCTTCCTCGAGGCCGACCTCGCCTTCTCCGCCGGTGCCGACCTGGTCACCGTCCTCGGCGCCGCCGGTGACGCCACCATCAAGGGTGCCGTCGAGGCCGGTCAGAAGCACGGCAAGAAGGTCGTCGCCGACCTGATCGGTGTCGAGAACCGTGTCGAGCGGGCCCGTGAGATCGCCAAGCTCGGTGTCGCGTTCGTCGAGATCCACGCCGGACTCGACGAGCAGGCCCAGCCCGGCTACTCGATCCAGACCCTGCTCGACGACGGCAAGATCGCCGGTGTCCCGTTCTCGGTCGCCGGTGGCGTGAAGGTCGACACCATCAAGGCCGTGCGTGATGCAGGTGCGGACGTCGCCGTCGCCGGTGGCGCCATCTACAGCGCCGCCGACCCTGCCGCTGCAGCGAAGGCCCTCAAGGACGCACTCGCCAAGTAGGCGATTGGTAAAGGCCCTGGACAGTCTCCCCTGTCCAGGGCCTTCTTGCGCGATGGCACCATTCGTGAGCGGAGTCGAGGCCGGCCAGGGCCATGTCGTCGTCAAGACAAGGGGGTTCGGCCGTTGCCCTCCCGGCCGAACCCCCTTCGTGATGCGTGAACTACAGCGACCGCCACGTCCTTTGCGACTCGGTGAGGATCCGGTCCGCAGATGCCGGTCCTGCCGATCCTGCCGGGTATACATCCGGGCGACCGTTGTCGGCCCAGTACTGCAGCAACGGATCGATGACGCGCCAGGAGTATTCGACTTCCTCACGCCGGGGAAAGAGAGTGGCGTCCCCGCGAAATACATCACAGATCAGCCGCTCGTACGCTTCGGGGGCTTGGTCGAACACAGAGCGGAAGTCCATGCCTAGGCTGACCGGTTGGATGTCCATGCCCCCACCGGGGCGCTTGGCGCCGATGTGCAATTCGATCCCATCATCAGGTTGCACTCGAAAAACGAGAACGTTGGAGACCGCAGTGGTACGGACGGCAGCAGAACCATGCGACGGCGGCGCAAAGGTGACAGCAATCTCAGTGGCTTTCCGTGCCAAACGTTTTCCGGTGCGGATGTAGAACGGCACCCCCGCCCACCGGCGGGTGCCGATACCGACGGTCAAGGCAGCAAAGGTCTCAGTCGTCGACTCGAGCGGAAACCCTGCCTCCCCGGTCAGCCCGACGACAGGGTGACCGTTCGCCATCCCGGGGCCGTACTGTCCGCGAGCTGAGGTCTGCGCCAGTGGACCGAGGAGTTCGGCAGCGGAAAGAATTTTGATCTTCTCCGCGGCGATACTATCGGCGTCAAACGCCACCGGTTCTTCCATCGCGACCAACGCCAAGAGTTGCAGCAAGTGGTTTTGGATGACGTCTCTCGCGGCCCCAACTCCGTCGTAGTAGCCGGCGCGGCCGGCCACACCGACAGTCTCGGCCATGGTGATCTGCACGTGGTCGATGTGCCGGTTGTTCCACAGCGGTTCGAACATCCCGTTCGCGAATCGCAAAGCAAGGATGTTCTGAACCGTCTCTTTCCCCAGGTAATGGTCGATCCGGTAGATCGATGACGGTGGAAACACTTGTTCCAGGACCTGCCCAAGCTCGCGGGAACTGGACAGATCGTGGCCGAATGGCTTCTCCACCACTACCCGCCGCCATCCGCGTTGAGGTCGGTTCAGTCCGATCTCGGCGAGCTGATTGCAGACCGTGGCGAAGGCCGAGGGTGGAACCGAAAGATAGAACACGTAGTTACCGACTTTGCCGCGACGATGGTCGAGGTCAACGAGCACCGCGGCTAACCGTGCGAAGGCATCGAGGTCATCGAAACTTCCCTCCACCAACGACAAACGTGCAATCAACCCTTCCCAAATCACCGGGTCGAACGGGGTCCGGGCATGCTCGATTACCGATTCGCGCAATCGAATTTTGATGTTCGTGGCATCCCGCGCGAATCCGACAAGGTCGAAGTCCGGGGGTAGCTGGCCACAGTACGCAAGATCGTAGATCGCGGGGATCAACTTTTTGCGGGACAGATCACCGGTGATACCGAAAATGACAAGCGACGCGGGTTCTACAACCCTCCCCGCCTCACCCACCAGCACCGACCCGCCGGCCCGGCTGCTATTCGCGCCGACCAGTGGGGACATCTCCTGCACATCAGACACGGTCACTTTGCTGCACTCCGTTTTTCGCGTCGCTCCTGTCGCATTCAGACAATGCGTCAGATACCAGTGTCAAAGGGACTCGGCGGTAATGCACTTGGTCAGCCGGCTAGTAGCAGCTCTCCACCCGGTCAGGTGAAGTCGACGCCTTCCCGCAGTAGACATAGACCAGAAAAGAAGATCGGTGTCGAGAGTGGAACGGTGACGATGAAGCTGGGATTGGTCGGACTCGGTCGTATGGGATCGAATATGCGTGAGCGGCTACGGGACCGAGGGCACGATGCGGTGGGCTATGACCCGAATCCTGAGGTCAGCGACGTGGCCAGCCTGGAGGCACTGGTCGAGGTATTGCCCGCTCCCCGTGCGGTATGGGTGATGGTCCCCGCCGGTCAGCCGACCAGAGAGGTGATCGGGCAGCTCTCCCACCTTCTCTCGCCTGGAGATCTCGTCGTGGACGGCGGGAACTCTCGGTTCACCGACGACCACGTTCATGCAGCTCTGCTCGCCGAGCACGGCATCCACTACGTCGACTGCGGCGTCTCCGGTGGTGTCTGGGGACGACAGAACGGGTATGCCCTCATGGCCGGTGGCGACGAGACCGACATCACTCGCCTACTTCCAGTCTTCGATGCACTGCGGCCGGACGGTGAGCGGGCTGACTCATTCGTGCATGCCGGTGGGGTCGGTGCCGGGCACTACGCGAAGATGGTGCACAACGGCATCGAGTACGGACTTATGCAGGCGTACGCAGAAGGCTACGAACTGCTCGCCGCCGAGGAGTCGATCCAGGATGTGCCCGCCGTGCTGCGGGCTTGGTCGCAGGGGACGGTCGTCCGCTCCTGGTTGCTCGACCTGCTGGTCCAGGCGCTGTCCGAGGATCCTGCCTTGTCTTCAATTTCTGGTTACACCGAGGATTCCGGTGAGGGCCGATGGACCGTCGAGGAAGCGATTGCACACGCCGTGCCGGCCCCAGTGATCTCTGCCGCACTGTTCGCGCGATTCGCCTCCCGCCAGGACGACTCACCGGCGATGAAGGCGGTCTCCGCGCTGCGTCAGCAATTCGGCGGGCACGCCATTCGCCGCGCCGCACCGGCCGGGATCGCGTGAGTGATGACCACATCCGTCCACTCGGACATCACTACACGACTGGAGTGGCTGAATCTCCAAGCTCACTTCCCTGACGTTGCGACAGGGCACCTGCGGGGATACTTCGATGGCGATCCGGCGCGTGGCGGTGACCTGACCGTCACTGCCGGGGACCTGTTCATCGACTACAGTCTCAACCGCATCGATCGACGTACCCTGCGGTTGTTGACCGAGCTGGCCAGCGCGGTTGGCATCGAGGAGTACCGCGACCGCATGCTGGACGGGGCGCCCGTCAACACCACCGAGAACCGGGCGGTACTGCACACTGCCCTTCGTCTACCCCCCGAGATGGAACTTCTGGTGGACGGGCGCAGTGTCGTCCCCGACGTCCACCGGGTGCTTGGACGGATGGGCGATTTCACCGATCGGCTACGCAACGGCCAGTGGCGTGGCGCAACCGGGCAGCGGATCACGACGGTTGTCAATATAGGAATCGGTGGCTCAGACCTGGGACCGCGGATGGCATGTCAAGCACTGCGGAACTTCACCCACCCCGATATTCGCGTGAAGTTCGTATCCAATGTCGATCCAGCAGATCTACTAGGCACACTCGACGGCATCGACCCAGCGACGACTCTCTTCATCGTCGCGTCGAAAACCTTCACCACCATCGAGACACTTACCAACGCCACCGCAGCACGATCCTGGATCACGGCTCAACTCGGTGACCAGGCAGTTCCCCAGCACTTCGTCGCCGTGTCCACCAATGCGGTCGAAGTAGCCAAGTTCGGAATCGACCCGACCAACATGTTCGAATTCTGGGACTGGGTCGGTGGACGGTACTCCATCAGCTCGGCTATCGGGCTGCCGGTCATGGTCGCGATTGGGCGCGAGGCATTCGGTGAGTTCCTCTCGGGCATGCACACAATCGACCGGCACTTCGCCGAGGCGCCACTAGAAGCAAATGCCCCCGTTATACTCGGGCTACTCGGCTTCTGGTATTCAAACTTTTTCGGAGCCGAAACACGAGCGGTGTTGCCCTACGCGAATGATCTCGCTCGATTCCCTGCATACCTTCAGCAACTTGCCATGGAATCCAACGGCAAAGCCGTGCAGACCAATGGAGAACCGGTCGATACCAGCACCAGCGCTATCTGGTGGGGGGAACCCGGAACCAACGGCCAACATGCCTTCTACCAGTTGCTCCACCAGGGCACCCGGCTGGTACCGACCGACTTCATCGGATTCGCCGAACCCGCCGAGGACCTCCTGACTATCGACGGCGACGGCAGCATGCACGACATTCTTATCAGCAACTTACTTGCTCAACGCAGGGTTCTTGCCTTCGGACGCACATCCGACGAGATCACAGCTCACGGCGTCCCCACAGACTTGGTGCCACACAAGGTCATGCCAGGGAACCGGCCCTCGACCACCATCCTGGCGCCGAAACTCACGCCCAACACACTCGGGCAGATGATCGCCCTGTACGAGCACCAGGTATTTACCGAAGGAGCACTGACCAACATAAATTCGTTCGACCAATGGGGGGTCGAACTCGGCAAGGAGCAGGCCTTGCAACTGCACAGCGTCGTCAGCGGTCGCACAAGTGCGGCAGGGCTGGACAGCTCCACGGCTTCGATTGTCGAGTGGTACCAGTCAACCCGGCCGGACAAGAGTTAGAACCCTCACAGGTTGTTCACCCCTTTTTTATGGGTCGGCTCTCCTCTCCAAAGTTTCACTGTCATGAATCCATCCTGAAAGGTCACCACATGAAGTTCCTTGTCACCGGCACGTTCGTTCCGGAAGCAGATCACGAGACGCATATGGATGCCGAAAGAAGGCGCGTACGCGAACTGAAAGAGCAGGGCGTTCTGGAGCAGGCATTTCGCCGGGCCGATCGAACGGGCGCCTACTTGATCGTCGACGCTCCCAGCATTACCGACGTTGAAAAGGCGATCGCCACACTTCCATTCGTCGAGACAGGAATCATGGAGGCGGACATCGAAGAAATCGAGTCCTTGGACTTCATCTGGGCATCCTGAGCCAGGACAAAATAGACGAGCGATTGCCCGGCCTGGCTCCTGGGCCTCGCCGCACCGAGCACCCAGCTCGTGCGGCGGGGCCGAGGCTCAGCGCTGATTCGTTGTCGCCCCTGCACGCCACATTGTAGGCGATTCCACACAGCCGTCCTTTCGGTGGATCTCGATGGCGGACCATTATCATCCTCAGGTGTCAGAGGTTCGAATCTCTGCTCGCGTCGGATGAGCGTAACCTGCAATTCGTGTTCGAGATTGTGGATGGCCTCGGACAGCTCCGGCTGGGACACGTAGCGGGCGCTCGCGGCGCGGGCGAAGTGACGTTTCGCGAGCGAACACGACGAAGTATTTCGCACTGGCGGAACAGCATTCCCTATTCGATCATGCCCCGCACCGACGCGAGTCCCCGATGGTCGATCACGCAGCCGCCGCCGGCAGCCTGACCGTTTCCGTGCCCGTGTCCGTGTCCTGTGTGCGCACAGCACCACGTCCTACCGACGAGTGCAACGAATGTCCTCTGGCACATCACAAGCTACAACTCCCGCGGAGGTTGCGGCAGCTTCGTCGGCCGTCAACAGTCACAGGCCCCGGTGTCCTTGCGCGTGGATCCTTACCAGGTATGCACCGAGAACAGCCACCAGGGAGGTCATGACCGCCACGACGAAGGAGGAATCATTTTGTGCGACACCGATGACAACCCCGCATACGCAAGCGATCGCGATATAGAACGTGAATGCTCGCAGATGCGCTGTGAATCGGCCTTTATCCCTCGCTGACAAGACTCCACCATCTGCTACTGAGTTGACAGAAAATACTTTGCGTCCAACCCGGGTTTCGACCCGTAGCGCCGCGAGTAGACCATGCGTTCACACCAACGCATGGTATCTAATCCTTAGATTCGGCGTGATCATTCCAGCGTAAACACGGGCAACCGCGGCCTTAAAGAGGGCGAACCAATCTCCATCGGCGAAGCGAACGGTCCGGTGAGGATGGGCCCGCCACTACAGACGGTGCAGGCGATTCCGACGGCCATGGTCGGTTTCGCAAGGCCGAGCTTTCTCAGCCCCTTCCTGACCGGGATCGCCGCCGCATCACTCGTCATCGCTGCAGTGGCAATTCCATGATTAGTATCACCCCGCCGCGCGATCTTGAGCTCCAGCCCGAACTCACCTCACTATCCTGGGAACGCACATCCTTCGGACTCCTCGCCAACGCGGCGATCATCCTTCTCAGACCCCAAGAACCCTTGGCACTCAACAGCATCGCGCCGGCCTGCATCGCATCGCAGCAGCAGTGACCATCGCCACGCTCGGACGGCGCCCGCAGCCGCCACACAGGCGCCGCGCCAACGGAAATCACCATCACACTGTTTTGCTCACTGGGATCTCCGTGGCCGTCCTTATCACGGTCCGGGGCAGCGTATAGAGCGAGTTGGGCTCGAACCTGCTGTTTCCTCCGCCCGCAACTCGACGGACGGTGATCCGTCCGCTGTCCGGCCTGGTGTGCGGAGACCACCAGCGTTCGCATGGAACGGATGCATCTGCGAGTTGGACGTGTGCGACCTCGGACAGCGGCGGCCGGGTGACCGCCGCGCAGATATGGCTCGTCTTCAGCGCATCCCGACACCTCTAGGACGCCTTTTGCCCTCTGCGGGTGGATTACCGGGCTGGTGGGAGTTCGTCTCCGTGTCGGCGAGTTCGACCACCACGACGCGGGCCTACGGGGATTCGGCTCGACGATGAGCACGTCTGCCCAGTCGGAATATGCCAGCAGGAGGGCAGCGCGGGAGTGCGGCCACCGATGCGCGCGGGACACTAGTTACCTTCGGCGACCTCCACCACGGCGCCGAGGTCTTGCTGCCTCAGATGCCACGCTTGCCGGTAGCGGCGCGGACCAGACCGTCCAGCCATGCTTGATGGCCGTTGAGCATCGGGTTTGGGATCTGTTTCGCTAGCGCCGCGGCGGGCTGACCAATCTGCGTCTCCTGCGTCAGGATCCGCACTCGACCGCCGGGCAGGTCCTCGACGAGCCACGCGTGCAGCACATCGAGTTGCTGCTCAGGTGTGTCGTCCTGCTTGGCCGTCCAGGACAGTCGGCCGGGGACACCATCGCCGGGCGACTGGAACTCGACAACTCGGGCGTCCAGGGGTGGGAAACCGAAGGTGCCGAATCGGAAAGGGAGATCGTGCCGTAGGTCGGGGCCGCCGCCGTTCGGGAAGCATATGTCGGCGACGTTGTCGTAGTACGACTCCCAGGTGGAGGTGTCGGTCAGGTAGCGCCAGATTTGGGCGGCGGTCAGGCTCTGGACGATCACCTCGTTGGAGACGAAGTTGTCGCCGGTGCCCGGCATGTACTTCTCGGGCCAGTTGATCGCATTTTGTACGGTCATGGGATCCCTTCCTTCTTCAATGGATGCGTCTACCAGGGGAAGTCACTTGGTGACGTCCTGACTGTAGGCCGGTCTGCCATCGGGATACCAATAACTTGGCGGATTTCTGATATCAGAATTCCGATATGAATGCTCGCCTATGCTGGACGCCATGGACAGCCACCCCCTCGACACCGTTGTGATGTCGGCGAGCGGCGGCAAACAGCTCCCGCCGCGCACGGACCTGAACTTGCTGCGCACCTTCCTCGCCGTCTACCGCTCCGGCTCGTTCACGGCGGCGGCGCCGCGGCTCGGGTTGTCCCAGCCGACCGTGACTGCGCAGATCCGCACCCTCGAGCAGCAGACTGGCCGCGAGTTGTTCACCCGGCTGCCGCGCGGTGTCGATCCCACACCGCGCGGGCACGAGTTGGCCGCGCAGGTTGCGGGCCCGCTCGACGCGCTGGCTGTCCTGGACGAGACCGGGACGCCGACCGCACCCGTGCACCTGGCTGGCCCGTCGGAGCTGCTGTGCGTCCGCGTCCTGCCCGCCCTCGCGCCGCTCATCTCCGACGGACTGCAACTGCGCGTCGCGCAGGGGCTGTCCGAGCCGCTCCTCGAGGAACTGCGCGCCGGCCACCACGACCTGATCATTACCACCCGGCGTCCACGCGGTCGCGCACTGGACTCCGTCCCCCTCGCCGACGAGGAGTACGTACTGGTCGCCGCGGCCACCTGGGCCCAACATATCTCGGAGCGGGGCGAGGCGGCCGACCCGTGTGCCGCCCTGCGCGACATCCCGCTGGTCGCCTACGCCGAAGATCTGCCCATCGCCCGCCGCTACTGGCGCACCATTTTCGGCAAACAGCTCACCGCACGCGCCGCCCTCACCGTGCCCAACCTCTACGCAGTCCTCTCGGCGGTCAACGCGGGCGCCGGATACAGCGTGCTGCCTCGCTCGCTATGCCAGGAATATCTGGACACAGGTCGCTTGGTACTGCTCCAATCACCAGAGGAGCCGCCGCTCAACACCCTGTTCCTCGTCCAGCGCCCCGGCGCCGACACCAACCCCGATGTCCTCCGCGTTCGCGACCACCTTCGGCACGTGGCCCGCTCCTGGTAGCCGCGACCGCATCCGTCAAAGAGAGCGTTGCTTTCGATCATGGCGAGGGTGCGAGGCCTGACGAAGGGGGCACGTCATCATGGCCTTGCTGATCTCCTCGGACGCCTCAATCCGGTGCTCCAATGGTGTGCGTATTTCCGTCACGGCGTGTCGAAAGCGACCCTCGGCTTACCTCGATGCCTTCGCCTAGCATCGGGTCACCCATGGCTGCTCAAACTGCACAAACGGATCACACGTGGACGGAACTCTACCGACGATTCCTGACCGGCACGTCCGGTGCGGAGGACGGGCCTTACAAACGGACCGGGAGCAAACCCCGGCACCGCGCCCCGGTTCGACCACTAAACTAAATGATCGGGACCGGCCGGGCCGCAATCGGCACGCTCGTCGAGCGCAGCAGCCGATCCACGATCCTCGTGCACCTGCCTCGGCTGGAGAGCTGGGGCCCGTGAAGAACGGTCCTCCGCTCTGCGGCTACGGCGCCGCCGCGATGAACACCTCACTGACGACATCGATGACCACCCTCCGCGAACAGCTCCGCAAGTCTCTCACCTGGGACCGCGCGGGAAGGAATACTCCGGTCACGCCCAGTTCGCCCTCGATACCGGCACGAGAGTGTTCTTCGCCGACCCGCACTCGCCCTGGCAACGACCGACAAGCGAGAACACGAACGGACCGTTGCGCCAGTACTTCCCGAAGGGCACCGATCTGTCCAGGTGGTCCGCCGAGGACCTCGAAGCCGTCGCCCTGGCGATCAACAACCGGCCCCGCAAGCTCCGCAACTGGCGAACCCCGGCCGAGATCTTCGCCGAACAGCTACGCTCACTGCAACAGCCAGCGGTTGCATCTGACCGGTTGAAGCCGCCCAATACACGGCACAGCGGTTCACCCAGTGGCTCGTGGACGCTGGCATCGCCCCGTCCCCCGGCAGAGTCGGGGACCGCTTCGACAACGCGCTCGCCGAGAATCTGCGGTCGACCCGGAAGATCGAGTTGACCTATTGGCCCGCAATAATATTCGGATCCTGTTCGACTGCCCAGGACGCGACCTGCGTGCGGGAAGTGAATCCGAGTTTCGACAGGATGTGCTCGACATGCCCTTGGGCGGTGCGAGGTGAGATCACCAGGCGTTCTGCGATTTCCCGATTCGTCAGACCCTCGGCGATCAGTGTGGTGACTTGGCGTTCCCTCTTGGTCAAGGGTATCGACATGCCGGTGGCGGGTGCGGAGGCGCCGGGCGGTTGCTCGTGCAAGGCATAAGCGATCGCCGCATCGAAGCCCAGAACTTGACCATGGCGGTATGCCGCTGCAAACGCCCTGCTGCCGAGTTCCCGCTGCGCATTCTGTTCACATTCCTGATGGTAGACAGACAGATTGGAATGTATAACCGCAGTACTTCCGATCGACCGAGCCACCCCTTCTGCCGCCCCCATCAGCACCGTCGCCCGCGACAGGCTGCCCAGGTCACCCGTGATCCAGGCCAGCGCCTCAAGACACGAGGTGGCCACGCGTGGGCTGTGCACTTGCCTGGCCAGGTTCAGCGATTCTTCGATGAGCTGAGCCGCGCGATCAGAATCGTGCTGTCGCCATACGGCAATGGCCAAGGCCCATAGAGAGAGTGACCGAAACATCTTTTCGCCGTACTCTTCGGTCATTGCCAGCACACGTTCGTGGCAGTCGACAGCCTGCCGTGTCAGGCCGGACAGCCCGAAGGCCAATCCCAACGGGTACAGGGTGCCTACTTCGAGGGTGCGTTCACCGCGTCCACCGAACTCCGTCAGAGCGGCCTGAAGGTGAGAACAGGCGTTCGGCAGATCACCGCTATGGAGGGCCAGCGTGCCGTCGGCAGCGTCGATAAGTGCGCGCAACAGGGCTTCGTTAGTCTGGGCAGCGAGTGTGCGCCCAACCTCCACTAGCCCGGCTGCTGTCCGGAGGTCACCTTGCACGCTGGCCATCACGATGGCGCCGTAAAGCGTCTTGACCCCCTCAAGGGTGGGTGTGCCGCTCTGACGGGCAAGCAGTTGGTTGCACCAGCGACGTCCCTCGCTGAAGAGGCTCTGCGAAGCCCAAAACACGTAGAGCGCGCCGGCAATGCGCAGCCCGGCGGTTGGATCGTCGTCGACGCAGAATTCAAGGGCAGCCCGCAGATTAGGCAGTTCCCGATTCAGACGGGTGATCCAGTCGAGTTGGTGCGCGCTGATCCACTCGGCCTCCGCGTCGAGCGCCAATCTTTCGCACCAGTCCCGGTGATGGCGACGCAACGGCAGATCCTCGCCGGTCTGCTCAAGTTTCTCGTAACCGTATTCTCGAAGGGTCTCGAGCAGCCGGAACCGCACCACCGGCCCGGATTCCTCTCGGATCAGGATCGATTTCTCCAACAGGGAGGTCACCGAATCGAGGATCTCGTCTGAGCTCAGGTCGGCGCCGCACACCTGCTCCGCCGCAGCTAGATCGAACGTGCCCGCAAACACCGCCAGTCGCCGCCACATCAGTTGTTCGTCGGCGGTGCACAACTCGAAGCTCCAGTCGATACACCACCGCAGGGTTTGTTGCCGCGTCGGCACGTCACGGCTGCCGCGGGTGAGCAAGGTGTAGCGATCGGTCAGCCGGTCCAAAATCTGCTCAGGCGACATCACTCGCAGCCGGGCGGCGGCCAATTCGATCGGCAGCGGCAACCCGTCGAGGCGGTGGCAGATCCGTGCCACCGTGACCGTGTTGTCCTCGGTGAGCGCGAATTCGGGAACAACGGCCGCGCCGCGTTCGGCGAACAGTGCCACGGCATCGTATCTAACCAGTGCCCGTAGTGAGGGCCATCGCTCGGCCTCGGGAGCTGGGACAGGCAGCGGCGGCACCCGCAGCACGACCTCCCCACCGAGGCCGAGCGGTTCGCGGCTGGTGGCCAGAATCCGCAGACGAGGACAGGTGCGCAAGAGTGCGCTGGCGAGTTCAGCGACCGCGGAAACCATGTGCTCACAGTTGTCGAGAACCAAGAGCAGCTCCAGCGCCGCCAGGTGCTTCACAAGTACCTCCCGTAACGGCCTCGCCGAATGGTCCCGCACTTCCACCGCGCCAGCTACCGCGTCGACCAGCCATGACTCGTCGCGCAGGTCACCCAACTCGACCAGCCGAACACCGTTGGTGTACTCATGTTGCACTCGTGTGGCGACCTGTATCGCCAGCCGTGTCTTGCCGACACCGCCGATCCCAGTCAAGGTAACCAGCCGGGAACGGGTCAGCAGGTTCTTCGCTTCGATGAGTTCGCGGCGACGGCCTACGAAACTGGTCAGGTCCAGGGGAAGACAGCCAGTTGCGTCCCGCGTGGGGGGTGACGTGGATCGTCGTCGGCCGTGCGACGTCCGTCCTGGGCCACTGACCTCGTCATCCATCCCGGTATCGGCTTCCACGGGTAGGGCCATCTCGTCGACCGGGAACCCGTGGCGGCGTTGAAGCCTCTGCAGTTCCTCGCCGAAATCAGCGGCAGTGACCGGGCGCTGGTCGAGCGCCCGTGACATCGCCCGGGCGATCGTCGCAGCCACGTCGTCAGGGATTCCGTGTTCGGCCAGATCGGGGACCGGTTGGGTGGTGATCCGCAGGAACTGGGCGACGACTTGCTCGCCGCTACGGCGTTCGAATGCCGCGTGACCGGTGAAGGCACTGAACAGGGTCGCGCCGAGGGCATAGATGTCGGCGGCTGGACCCGGTGGATCACCCGCCAGTACCTCCGGCGCTGTGTACGCCGGTGACCCTGTCACGGCGCCGGTGGCGGTCTCGAAGCCACCGGAAATGTGTGCGATGCCAAAGTCGGCCAGTTCGGGCTCGCCGTACTCGTTGAATAGGATGTTTGCCGGTTTGAGGTCGCGGTGCAGGATCCCGAGCCGGTGCACAGTCTCGATCGCACCAGCCAACTTCACCCCGAGCCCCAGAGCCTCGTCCATCGGCAGCGGACCCTGGCGACGGATCCGGGCGTCGAGCGAATCGTGCGAATGATAAGGCATCACGATGTAGGGGCGGCCGCTGGTGGTAGCGCCCACCTGCAGAATGTGGACGATGTTCGGATGCCCGGTCAGCCGGCCCATCGCCCGCTGTTCTCTCAGGAACCGTGCGCGGCTCTCCTCGTCGAGTTCGACGGTGAGTACCTTCACTGCCACGGTGCGATCCAGGTCCGCCTGGGTGCAGCGGTAGACGACGCCGAAACCGCCGCGCCCGATCTCCTGGGCATCGTCGAAACCGACGCCGGCCAACTCCCCAGCCGGGGAGGGCGGCGGGTACCGCTGCGTGTCGAGCGAATCACCTTCACCCATCGGACGGTCACTCACTCCGTCGGCTCGTACTTCCTGCGCACCGGCCCGACGGCACGACCTGCGCACATTGACACCGTGACACACTTGACTACGGCATGCTCTCCAGGATATCGCTGTGTTGATCAACGCGGTCGCTCCTTGTGCACACCACACGCGCCGAACCGGAACTTGACCACTGCACATCACACGCCTACCGCCGTGGCGAGGGCTTAGCCTCAATACCGTTCAGTTAGTGAACAAGGATGGTGCATTTCGGCGGCTGGGTGGGTTGTGGATGGTGTTGGTGGTGCGCGCGTTTGGCTGCCCATTTGAGGACCTTGCGTTTGACGACCCGGGGGTTGGCGCGGTGGCGGCGTACCGGGTTGATACGGCGCAGTAGTTTGGCGATGCCCTGATTCCACAACCGGGTGGCTGCGTTGCGGCTATGAGGGGGAAAAAGAGCTGTGGGACAGCGATCGTCGGGTGATCCGCAAGGCGGTGACGAAGGACATCCGGTCCGGGTCGTGACTGCCGGCGGTCGCGGCGTCGAGCATCAGGGTGCGGATGGCGTAATGGCAGCACAAGTGCCCCCAGATTTCCTGCCGAACCAACGGTGGGGATTTCGACCGCAGCACGGCGCGGGGGCCGCGCTGGTGGGTCTTGAGTTCGTCGAAGGTGTTCTCGATTTCCCAGCGCTGGGCGTACGCGAGGGCCAACTCTTCTGCAGGTGCATCGGAGGGGTCGAGGATCGTGGTCAGCAGCCGGTACTGCTCGGGGTTCTCCCGCCCGTCGTCGAGGGTGTAGTCGATCACCCGCACCGTGAGCGGTGTTCGCTGCTGCCGATTCTTTCCGGAGGTGGGGATGATCTGTGCCAGCCAGGATCCGTCGTCGAGGGTCTTGAGGTGTCGAGGTGAGAGGGTCGATGTGACCCTCCACAGCAGGTCGGCGCCGGTGGCGGCGGCTCGGGTCCACATGTCGAATCCGTAGAGGCCGCGGTCGGCGAGCAGCAGCATCCCGGGTTCGAGGGTGTCCATCAGATCGTGCGCCAGCTCCCGCTCGGAGGTGCGGCACGGTCCGATCGCGGCGTCGAATACCGCGTGGGTGCCGCATTCGGCGATCGCCACCAACCGTGCCTGCGGGAACGCGGACTTCTCGCCGCGGCTCGATGCCGGCCGCCCGAAATGCTCGGCGTTGGCCGGTGTGTCGGGCAGGTCGAGACAGGTCCCGTCGAGGGCCACCAACCGGCGCCCCGCGAGCCAGGATCCGGGTGTATCCGTGTCGGCGAGAGGTCGGGCGACACGGCGGAACAGTTCCCGCACCGGTTCGTATCCCAGACGTGAACGGGCCTGGAAGATAGCCGATTTCGTCGGCGGCGACCAGGACTGCGACCATCCCGACGACCACGACAAACCGTCGGTGAGCTGCTCGAAGACCTCCTCGTAGGAGGCTTCCGAATTCAATGCCATGCCGATCGAGAAATACGCAGTCACGCGAGCGGTCAACGTGCGACTTCGCTGCTCCCTGCGACCGCATGCCGCGATCACCTCATCGACCAACGACGCGGGAAACACCCTGGTCAGCAACCCCACCGACACCACATCCGACAACCGCCGATCCGAGACCGGCTTCACCCATCCACTCCGAGGCACACCTCATCGTAACGCAACCCGCACTAACTGAACGGTATTGAGGCTAGAGCGGCCATTGCGGGCTCGGGGGGAGGATCCCGCAACGCCTACAGAACACGACGCTGCCACCGATTTCAACACAAGTTGTTACCCGTGAGACTGGATCACGTTGAAGTAATTGCCAATACCCGTGACCGTGCCTCCATGTAGCGGGTGAGGAGGGTGAGCATCTCGGCATCGGGGTGGGCCAGTTCGGGCAGGTCTTTCGCGCTGACGATCTGGGTATCGAGAGCTGCGATCTGCCGGCGGCATTCCTCGATCGACTTCGGGGTAACTCGGTCCGCGTCCAGGCGGTCGGTGAGGTACCGGATCGAACTGCCGAGGCTGAGACCAGGATTCTGTGTGGTGTTGTCGTTTCGGCGGGCCGCGACCATTTGCCACCATTCGTCCAGCTCAGCCACAAGTGTCGGCTCGTCACCGACGGCACGCAGGGCGCGATCGACGGCCGCGGCGTCGGTGATCTCCCCGTCCAAACATTCTGCTCGGGTCAGGATTTGCCCGAGTTGGTGGTTGGCGAGTTCGTCGCCGCGACTCCACCAGAACGACACCATGACAAGTACCTGCCCCGACCGGTTGGACTCCCCCATCGCCTCTCCCCTGTTCGCTGTCGATTGGTCTACCGCACCACAGTTCCGCTTGCGGCCCGGCCGCAGGTTCATCCTGGTCGGGCCGCCGCCGACTGCGTTGCCGCACACATTGGGCAACGTGTGGTGCCGTCGATGATCCATCCGTTGGTCTGCGCGAAGCTGCACGCGTCGGATTGGCTGGCCACTGCAGCGGTGAACCGGTGCTCGCGCAGATCGCAGCGGATCGTCCAGCCATGTCTTCCGCCGGATCGCGTCAGTGTTTGAACAGCCATGTCTCCCCCACGCTTTCACGAACTGTGCTCTCAGCATGGCACACATCCACTTCGCGGGGGGAAGTCGGGATCGACCCTCCGCGGGCGTCCTCTGCACGTCGAGAGAGCCTCCCCCACACACCACCGCCCCTGCCTGCGTGGAGGCTATGCCAGTGGGGCGGTGAAGGCGAGGCGTCTGTGTGCGCGGCGGCGGCCTAGGGTCATCGGGTGCACTCACGGCGCGCTGCGTCGACGTCTCCGGCGGTGACGGCCAGGTGGTATTTGGCGGCGACTGCCAGGTAGTTCTGTGCGTACTCGCACCTGAATGCGGTGTTCGAGGGTAGCCAGGTGTCCGGTCCCTGGTCTGATTTCGCCTGGTTCGCTTTGCCCTCGGATGCGAGCAAGTTCGAGGCGGTGTCGTTAGCGAAGGAGACGCGTTGTTCCGGGGTCCAGGTGGCGGCTCCGGCTCGCCATCCTCTCGCGAGGGGATAGACGTGATCGACCTGCACGGCCGATGGTTTCTCGGTCGAGAATGCGATCGTGGTACCAGTGTAGGGGTCATGCAGTGTGCCCGAGATGACCTTGCAGTCATGGGTGTTCGGCTTGTATCGCACGTCGGTCAACTGGTTTCTGAGGATGTCGTTGCGGGTGTCGCAGCCGTTGTGTGAGTCCGGGCCGGTGTAGTTGTCGGTCCAGGACGGGCCGAAGACGCAGCCGTTCCTTTTGCCGCAGTCTCGGTCGTATCCGGGCACTGTGGGAAGTTCGTCGACAACGGTCAGCGCGGCAATCAGCTGGTCGAGGCCTGGTGGGGCATCTGTTGGGGCCGGTGCAGGTTCTTCGGTGTCGGCCACCGTGAAGACGTCAGCGAGGGTGATGTTCATGTCTGTGACGACGGCAAGCACGCTCTGCTGGCCGACGAGCGCGAGCGCCGCAGCGGCCAGAATAGAGCCGCCGGCCAGCGCCCGGAACTTGTTCGCCATCAGTTCTCCTCAGTTGGTCGCGGTCGCGCCGTCGGTGAACAGGCGCAGCTGGTTCCGGCGCAGCTGCGTGCGCGTGAGCGTGCCGTTGCCGAGCGCGGCTGGGCGGAGGCCGACATGAAACTGGCCAGGGTTGTGCGGACAGGCGAACACCGCGAGTCCTTTGGCGCCGTGGTGGCGCTGCTTACGGACCTTCTTGGCGTCGCCGCGAGCGAGGTAGCTGCGTTGTCGGCACTGTGCGCACCAAATCCACCGTGCGGCGGGATTGTGCGATCGGTGGGTAGTCATGACAGTTCGCCTCTCTACGTGCAAATTTCGGTTGTAGGTTCTCCAAGCTGGTGGCATGTCTCGGCCGTACTGACCAGGTGCGATCGATTTCTGTCTCACGACGTGACCACTTCGCGTGTCTCCGATCTGCGACACTTCCTACAGCGGCGCGAGTATGGGTACTTCAAGGTCTCGGGCTACGGCGAGTACTTCCGCTCCCAGTGGGGTGAGGCTCATCGGGTGGTGTCCATGAGCACGAACCAGGAGCTCGCCACCGAGTTCTCGTTCGAGCCTCCTTATCTGGATTGTCAACGTGGACGGTCTGATTCCGATGGTGCGCGCTGCGGCATCGATAGTCCGGTGTTCGGTTGCCGTGATGAAGCGTTGAAGTCGTTGACGGCCGTAGGGGCGGACCAGTGCCGGCCGGAGCAGGGTAGGAGTCGGCACTACTCCGGCGGCGGAACGGCAGCCGCGGTCGGTGGTAGTTCGGCAGGGGAGGTTGTGGACGGTGAGCCAGCGTTTGATGGTGCCGCGGTTGACACCGGTCTCGTGGGCGATTTGGGTGAGCGTGTGTCCGCGGGTGACGTATTGGTCGTGGAGCCAGTCTCTGTCGATGACGATGCATGGTCGTGGTTGTGGTCGCCGTAGTTCGATTCTGTAGTCGCGGGCGAGGGCCGCGATGGTCGCTTTGCTGACGTCGAGGCTGCGTGCGATCTCGCGTAGGCTGCGGTTCTGGCGGTGGTAGAGCTCGATGAATGTGTTTTCGGGAAGTGCGGCGCGTGCTCGCGCGGATGCGTGGCCCCGGATGCGGAGCTGGGCAGCCGATTCTGGGGCGGGGTGGGTTCCGAGGAGGTGGCGAACGGTGTCGATACTTGTGCCGAGTTGGTCGGCGGCCGCGGAGTAGGAACGTCGCTCGTATCGGATCAGTCGGTGCAGGGTGGTGATGTCGATGGCCTCCGGATCGGTTGCGGGCAAGTCTAATCCAGAGATCAGGTCGAGGGGTGGGTGCCAGGTGATCGGTTCCTCTCCGAGGCCGTGGTGGGTGAGGAATTGCCGGGCCGTGTGCTCGAGGTGTGCGGCGAGGCCGGGTGTCAGGTGGCGCGGCAGCGCGGCGAGCTTCGTGGGGATTGCGTAGTTACTGTTGGCACTGGGTGCGCGGTGGGCGGGCAGGCCGCTGAGGCGTTGGAACAGCCAGCGTCGGATGACATCGGTCTTGGTCGCGTCCCCGGGCGGGGTCAGGGTGCGCCGGCAGATGTCGGTCCACTGCTCGTCGGGGAGTAGGTTCTCGTAGTTCAGGGTGCGTCGGCGGGCGTAGTCGATCGGCACCTCGGTGATGTCGAGGTAATCGGCGAGGCGGAGGAGGGCGGCACTGGCGTCGGGCCAGTGCGGGTGCGCGACGAGGTGGCTGAGGATCCGTGAGACCGTGTGCGGTGTTGCCGCCGCGCCGAGCATGTCGGCGGCGGTGGTTCGGGTGAGTCGGGATCCGACGAGCAGGGTCGCGATGGCGAGTGCCGCGCTGGTCTCGGTGTGACCGCACCCGGGCAGCGCGAATCGGAGGGACCATTGTGGCCAGAGCAGGGTGGGTAGGCGGCGGAGGATGCGGTCGGCGCGACGCTCGTCCGGTTCGGGATGGCGTGGATAGTCGGCGGTGGTGCGGTACCGCAGTTGGTGGACCGGTTGCAGCAGCGGGGTCAGTGCGCTCAGCTGCACCGCTTCTAGTGTTGCGCTGGTGTCGCGGCCCCACGAGCGGACGGTCTTGGGAGTGATGACCAGGCCGCTGTGGTGGCCGCCGCGCATCAGCCACCGCAGCCGATCACCGGCGGAGGCGATGTCGGGTGCATCGAGCACCTGCAGAGCGACGGTGACGCCGGCCGCGGCCAGCGCAGCGTGTGTCGGCGCCCAGGATCCGGGTTTGTCCGGCGGGTTGGGCCAGTCACGGGATCCGTTGGTCGCCTTCGCTTGTCGGTAGGCCGTGGCGAGTTCGGCGGGTAGTCGGGCGGCGAGGTCCTCATGACGTGCGTGCCACAGCGCGCGTGCGGCGAGGGTGCGCACGTCGGCGAGGGTCTCTCGCGCCGACAGCGGCCGTTCGGCGTACACGCCGAACGATCCGGTGCCCGCGGCGATGGTGTCGCACACGATCTGTTGTGCGACCAGGACCGGGTGGCCGGCCGGGAAGCGGACTACGTCGGTGCGGGTGAGATCGGCGCCGCAGCGCGGAGGCGCCGAGGCGCCGCCGTGCCGACGGGCCGGGCGCCCGCAGCGCCCGGGATCCGGGATGGTGTCGCCGGGGGTCGGCTGCCCGCGCTGGCGCCGGAAGCAGCGGGGACAGCCGTCGGCGAGCAGGCATCGGTGAATGGTGCAGGCGAACGCCCAACCCAGTCGCCACTGCAGCTGCCATCGCCCTCCGGTCTCGGCGAGGCAGTCGGGACAGTACCGCGCTCCGTGCGGCCGGCTCCAGGGGAACGTGCAGACCACGCGGCGCCGGGCGCGGTCGATGTCCACCGCGGTTCCGTCGAAGCGGGCCAAGGTCATCGCCTCGATCGTCGTGGGATCGACGCCGGTGGCGGCCGCGATCCCCGCCGCTTCGTCGCCGCTCAAGAACGCGGCCCAATCGCTGTGCCGAAATCCCCCGGGCGTCGGCGGGGTGAGTGCGACCGCGGCGGTCAGGTCCGCCCATGCGGTGCGGGTGCGGTGCGCGATCGCCTCGAGCCACGAGTCGAGCGCCTCGCCCGGCAGGGGCGGGAACCGGATGGGCAGTGTGCGGTTCGCGTTCACACCGCTTCCCGCATCGGGGTTGTGGTGATGCGCCGGGCCGCGACGGCCGCCTGCAGTTCCTGGCGCGCTTTCTCGGCGGCCGCGTCGCCCCGGACCCGATTGAGCAGCTCGACGTCGAGTCGCTCCGCGCCGGTGCGGACAGCGCGTTGGCAGCCACGGTTGATCAGTGTCATCAGCGAACCGATGTGCCCGGTCGATCGGGTAAACAGGTAGTCCGACAGGTGGTCCGCGAGCATGCCGGGGTGTTTGTCGGCCAGCACGAGACGCTGTTCGAGGGCAAGCAGGATTTGTCGCCATTCGCGGCGCCCGACCTCGGTGTCCACGACGAACGGGCGCATGCCCAGCGGGGTCGTCCGACGCCCGCTCTGCCCGAGCACCGCCTCGGCGTAGGAGGAGCCTTCGGAGAATAGGCCACGCGCGGCAAGCCCCACGCCGATGAAGATCAAGGTGACCGGGAACTCGTTGGCGATGTACTTGAAGTGGTTGCTGATCTCGACTCCACTCTGGGCCCGCATCCGCAGGAAATGCAGGTCATCTACCACCAATAACGTTGTTTCACAGGACAGTACACAGTCGAGTGCGCGGTCTGCGAGCTGCGCGGCGGTGCCGCGCTCGGTGCCCGGGTGGGCGTAGAACTTCAGCATCGCCCGGTTGAATTCTTTCATCCCGGTGTTCCCGGTCAGTCCCACCCGGCACACTGGCCAGCGCTCGTGACCGGCTGCGGTCCGGGTACCGAAGTCGCCGATCTCGCGGCAGTGGAACTCCCTCGCGAACGCCAACACCGAGGTGGTCTTGCCGAGCCCCGGAAGGGCATCGATCCCGACCGCCCCCTTGGCCTTGTCCCCGTCCTGGCAGTTGCTGTCGACGATGTCCCATAGGTCCTCATGCAACTCGGCCAGCTGCGGCGTCTTGAGCGGGCCGAGGTTGGCGTGCCAGATCCGCCGTGCCCGGTCGTACTCTGCTCGCGCGGCCTCACCCAGCGCTGTGATCTGCTGTCGGGTCATCACCTCTGGCTGAGTCCGCGTCGGAGCGGTGGCGAACCGCTGCCATCCCTCCTTGCGGGCAAGGGTGAGGTTGTCCAACCGCCTTTCGGCGTCGGTGATTTCGTCGGCATCGCCGCTCACACGTCCTCCAGCGCTTCGGCGTAGAAGTCGTCCTCGTCGATCGGGCCGGCACCGGGATCGCCGCCGGGTAGGTCCAGCTCGTCGTCGCTGTCGTCGTCGCCCACCTCTGCGGAAGGCACCGCGGTCGTCATCTCCAGGTCTGTGTGCTCGCGGGAGAGCCGCAACGCCATCCGTCTCTCCTGCATGCTCGACCCGAGCCCGAGGCTCCAGCGCTCGAGCAGGTCGGCGACCGCGATCCGATCGTCGGGATAGGTGTACTTCTCCTTCGCCAACCGGCGCGCAAACACCAATGCATCCTCGCTGAACGGCATCTGCAGTGACGGAGTGTGTTCCCATTCCAGCGTGTGCCACCGCCGCGAGTCGGGATCACGGAAGTAGACGCGGGTGATGTCGTCGGAGTCGACCTGAATCGGCCACCGCCCGTGCGCCGCCCCGCCGTAACCGCTCGTGACGTTCCGGTACGGGTCGAGTCCGGGGCCGTTGTAGCGGCGCCCCGCGATCTCGACACCGTAGTGCTGGATGGTGCGCCAGTGCGTCCGGAGGAACTCATACGCCAGATCCGGATCGCGCGGCACCTCGATGTACCCGGCGCGCGCCATGCCGTGCTCGAACATCATCGCCGGCGACAACTCCAAGGTCGGCAGATGCGGATCCAGCAGACCTTCATGCGGGCGATGGTGATAGACCACCGCCACCCATTCCCGGATTATGTCCTCCAGCTCGTCGAGGTAGAAGAAGGCCTCCGACTCGGGCGCCAGACCCCGCGAATGGACATCCGGACCCTTGTACCCGGGCAGCGCCTGCAGCAGGTCCTCCCGGAGGGTGCGGAAGAACCGCTCCACCGGCCCCTTATCGCGACCGGTCCGCAGCCGCGCCGGTTGAATCGAGATGCCCATCCGCTGACACACGCTGGTCAAATGCTCCGACACGTAGATCTTGCCGTGATCGATCACGACCGTCTCGGGCACGATCGCCGGAGACGCCGCCCCGGCCATCGGCCCGTCGATCGCCTCGACATCGACCAGAAGCGACCGCGGAATGCCGTGTTCGGGCCAGACCGCATGCGCGGGCCAGTCCTTGCCCGCAGGTCGCGGCCGGAAGGCCTGATACAACGTCGCGGCCGCATCCACCGCCTTCGTCGACACCGGCGTGACCCGGATCCCGACGACACAGCGTGTGTACCAATCCATCCCAACCGTAAGTTCGGCCTGCACCCACCGCAATGTCACCGGATCGACCGCGAACACATCGAGCCGGGTCGTGTCCATCAGCAGGTACTCCCCCGGTCGGGTCGGCCGCAGCTTCCCGTACACCCCCGCCGGTCGAGCGGCGATATCACGGTTCCGTTTCGTACTCAGCCGGAACGTCGGTTGCCTCCGCTCCAGTTGCTCGAGAACCCGAAACGCCGTCGCCCGCGACGGCATCCGCACCACCCCCTCACCGAACCGCGCCGCCACCCGCGCATTGGTCCGCGCGATCACCATCGTCCGCGACGGACGCGACTGGTCCACATGCTCGACCATCACCTCCAGCGCGGTTTCAACCCACCGCTCGTCCGAGTTACCCACCACGCCCCTGCGCATCGACGGCTTGGGCGCGAGCCCAGCCTCGCCGTCGGACCGGAACAGCGAAACCCACTGCTTGATGGTGCGGACTCCAACACCGAGTTCGGCGGCCTTGGCCTCATACCGTCTGGTCAACGGCAGGCAAGGATCGAATGCGGTCCGGGGTTCACCGGCCGCGGCCAGTTCGACACTCCCAGCGCGGTATCCGGTCAACACCTCCCTGATATGCCCCGCACGCTCCAGCACCCTCGCCCGCTGAACTGCCGACAGCTCGGCAAGGATGATGCTCGCGGGTTCTCCGCGCTCATCCGCCGAGGTATCACCACAATCTGCGATGGGCCGGGCCCGGCCGGAGTCCAGCAGCTCACGTAAACCGAGTATCACCATTCGCCGGCCCGCACCGATCCGGAGACCAACACTGACGCCATGGTCGTTCGCGGCGACTTCGACAACCTCGGCAGCCTCACCGTCGAGGACGAACCGGGTGCCGACACCCACCCGAACGCCAGCCCGCTGCATCACCCCTCCCTTCTCGTCAGGATCCGAGACGGGCGCAGCGGACGAGTCAGGTCGACCAACAACTGACGCCTCCAAAGAAGATGGAAGATGGCCGAACGAACCAGCGGTGCAGGGTGATCGGGCAATGCTCGACATGCATCCGCGATCGTTCGGCCGTGTAGATCGTGTGCCTGAAGCTCACCTATCAGGGTTTGATCGAATAACCAGTCTCGTCGGAAGCCCGACAGGAATCGCACGTTATCGAGCTGTACGGTGGGTGGCTCGCTGCCGACGTCAAACCGCCATCCCCGCCCTTCGACCAACGCGCGGGTCCATCCGAATGTGAATCGAACCTTGGGTTTGGACAGCCGATCTCGTGGCTTGACATCCAAAATTTTTGGGCCCGTATCGGTGATCAGCAGGTAGTCCGGAACATGCTTGCGCACCTGACCGTCCACCGTCATCGTGATCAGGAACGGCTGCGCGACAATATGGTTGACCTCATCATCGAAATCCGCGAAAAGAAGATGCGCGAGCTCGAGCCGCGACTCGTAGATGACGTGGCCGCGCTCGGTTGCTGACCAATAGGCGCCGGAATAATGCTGCTGGTTGTCATGCCATCGGAAGGTTCTCCACGGCGCTGCCGACGACAATCGATCCGTGGTGACATCGTCCCAGGCCATCTCCTCGATCTGGCCGTCAAGCGCTCGACGAAACTTCACCACCGCGGACCCGGCCACCGTTGCATCAGCCATGGGCTGCCCTTCGCCGACTACCAACCCTTCGACATGCACGCTGCCACCGTCCCAACCATCGCCGTTGGAACCGAGTCGGCGTGTCTCACTCGAACTGCACAAGTGCATCAGAAGTGCGGTCCGTTTCGAGAATGGGCAGTCGATTTTGAGACCCTACATCGGTGTCGGAGGCGGGTCACGCGGCCCGGCCGATTTGTAGGTTGAGCCAGTCTGAGAGCCACTTGATGGCGCTGCGGCCGGCGTTGTCGACGACGAGATTTCCGTAGTCGGTGTGCGCACCGGAGGTGAAGAAGCTCGCGGCGTTCAGTCCTTCTCCGACCAGGGCGGCGAGGTCGTCTGCGCCCTGGGAGCTGGCCATCGTGGTCAACGATCCGGTCAGGCCGGGGAGGTCGACGTTCTGTGCCTGGGTGGTGATCGCGTGGGAGGCGGTGTTCGTCTGTTTGCCCAGGAGCGCCACGTCGGTCTTGGTGGCTTTCCCGCTGAGCATGTTCACCGCCACGGAGGCAAGATCGAGGCCGACCGGCAGCAGCCCGGTCATTGCCGCTCCGGCGCCGAGCGGGTCAGGTACCTGTCCAGGGGGTGGAAGCAGCTTTTCGACGGCTGCCCAGGCTATTTCCTGAATCTGACCGACCAGATTGGCGAGTCTGACGATGTCGACGTTCCCCAGGATCGAGGTCACCAGGGCGGCGATCTGCGTGTACCCGGTGGGATCCGGAATGACAGAGAGGATCTGGGAGACCCACCGCAGGTCGACGCCCGCGGCCAGCCGGACCAACGGCGAGACCTGGTTGTTCAGCTCCCCTGCGATCTGGTGTGCCCCGCGTGCGTCGAGGGCGGCGACCTTCTGCGGGAGCACGGTCAGGTTGCGGAGGATGCCCGGGAGGTCGAGGGCGGTCACGTTCGTCACCACGTTGAGCGCCTGGCCGACGACGACGCTCGGTTTGAGCACCGACAGCACACTCGAGGCGGACGAGAGCGCGTCGGCGGGCGTGGCGGCCAGCGGTGCGACCTGGGTGCTCAGCGTTCCTGCTGCGGTGGACAATGCGGTCGCGTCCGGTGAGGCGGACGGCAGGGTGGTGGTCCCCGATTGCATCAGCGACGACGCGGTGTCCGCCAGTTTCGCCGCGGTGGTCAGTGCGCTCGACAGATCCGTTCGCGAGGCGACGCCAAGGACCTGGCCGGCGGCGTGCTCTGCCGTGCCGGGCGCTGCGGTGGTCAGTTGGGTGGTGGCTGCAGAGTTCGCGGCGCCACTCGCAATCAGATCGGCTACGGGTGTGAGCGTGTTCATCAGCGAGGTGGCGGACTTCGCAACCTGGGCGACGTCGATCGTGTTCGCGCTGCTCTGCTGCGCCAGCGACGTGGTGTTCGCGCTGATCCCGGGCAGGTCGGCCTTGGAGAAATCCGAGGTCAATGCGGTAGCAAGGGTCGAATTCCCGCCTGCCGCAGTGTCGGCACCGGTGCTCGGTGACTTGCTCAGGATGGAGCCGAGCGATCCGAGCAGGGGGTTCGAGCCCTTCTGGATCGAGCAATACAGGTCCTTGCCGGAGTAGCAGATGGAGGCGACGCGCCCCGAGAGCTTGCCCATCCCCTGCGGGCGCGGGTCGGCAATGCCGGTCCCGGTCGAGCGCGGACCGACGACAGCGGCGCCTTTGGTGCCGGCACCGGGGTCGGCCAACAGCCCGACTGCGAGTACTCGCTCGGGTGGGATGGGGCCGTTGCCGTTGCCGATGGCGGAGGCCAGGTCGCCGGCCGCGTCCGCGCCCTGGGAATAGCCGGTAATCGTGAACTTCGTTCGCGCGCACCTGCTTGCCTCTTCGGACAGCACGTTGTCCGCCTTCGCGCGTGCGTCGGACTTGCTGTCGGCGTAGGTGTGGCCGTTGTCGAACGCGCGGGCCATGTACGGGAGGGTGTAGACCTCGGCCCGGTCGCCCTGGGCAGAGGTGATGGCGTCGGCGATCGGTTTGAGCATGCCGACCGGCACCGAAGGATCCGCGTTCTCGTTGGTTTCCCAGGTTCCGGGGATGAACAGGTTGTATGTGGCGGCGCACCCCGCCGGGTCGGCGTGTGCGACGGCGGGGGCGGTCAGCGCGGCCGTTCCGGTGGCGACCGTCGCGGTCACCAGTGCGGCGAGTACGCGGCGAGCGGTCGGACGTGTGGCAGGCATCGACACCTCATCTACCCGGCGGACAAGTGGTGGTTCACCTGTCGGTAGGCAGTACCGCCTGTCCCAGCCGGCCACGCCCACGTCGAGGTGAGGGGCACAGTGTCGTGAGTTGGCGCGGAAATCTCTAGCAGCCCTGTGGATAACTCAGTTTGCCCAGCCTGAGAGGCCGCGGCTGAAATTAGATCCAGTCGATGTGGACGGAATCGATGTGGTCGAAGTGGAATCCGAACTGGTCGCTGTAGGTGTTGAAGCCCTTGTTCTCCGGGTAGTCGAGGGTGGCGTGCCGCTCGAGCAGGGCCACCACCCGAGCGTGATCGTCGTTCGCGAGGGCGGCGGCGAGTTCCCGGGACTCGTCACTGCTGAACGGGGTGTCGGAGTTCGCGAAGTCCAGGGTCCGGACCCGGTAGTCGTAACCCTCATCGGCACCGTTACGCACCATCACCCCGCCCCTGACCCGGATCACCGCCCGCTTCGGGGTTCCGTCCGGCCGCAACACCCCGGCCCGTTTCATGATGTCCTGCGCCTTCACGGTTTTCAGTTTCTTGCTCGCGTCCGCCCGCAGTTCGTTCGTGTCCCCGGACCGGTACCGGGACACCGCCGAGCGAGACCGGCCGATCTTCGCGGCAACGGCGTCGATGCCGCCGAGGCGTTCGATCGCCGCCCGCCGCTGGGCACGCTCGAGCACATCCGCATGCGGGATGCGGCCCTGCTGCGCCCACCGCCGCAACGTCCTATCGGACGGGGGTGTGCGGCCGGCATCGATCGCCGCCTGCCGCAAACCCTCGTTGCCCAGCTCCTTACGTAACTGTGCGACGGAGACCTTGCTGGTCAGCCCGGCCAGTCCCCCGCTTTTGACCTGCTTCGACTTCTCCACCCCGGTGGTCGCCGCGGCCGCGACCGTCACCTTGAGGCCGTCGAGACCGACCGCCTGCTGCGGCGGTTTCGTGGTGCGCGGCTTCGGAAGGTGCAGGGCCATCAGTACGCGTCCTCGTCCTCGTCGCCGTCGGCGAACGCCGACCTGATCACCAGTTTCACCTCGTGCACATCCTGCGCCGACGTCAGGTCGGCCAGCAGGGTGTCGGACAGGAGTGTGTCCTTCTCCACCGACATCTTCCCCAACGCCTCGCTCGGGTCGGCGAGGTCCTCACCATCGGCCAGCAGATACGCCCAGGAGTCGGTGATCGTGCGGACCGGCCACCGACCGCTCTCGCGGGCGATCCGCATCGCCACCCGCCGGCCCCGCCACCGGCAGTGCGCGATGATCGCCGCCCGCCACACCGGCTGGTGATGATGCGCCATTCGGGTGGCGGTCCACATGTCCGGGTTCACCATCCGCCCGATGTAGCCCTTGTAGCAGGACCCGACGAACCGTCTCATCGGGGCGTCGTCGGTGTCCACCGCGACCTTCCGGGCCTCGCGCAGGATCTTCGCCCACTTGTCCAACACGCGGCCCTGCCGCGGGAACACCCACGCCTCGGTGATGTCCAGGTCGCCCCGGTCGGCGCCGATACCGCCGTCCGCGACCGGTGCGCACAGGCCGTCGAGGCTGACCGAGGTCACCCAGGTCTGCACCGGCTGATCGGGCAGCATGTGCGGGTGCGGCAACGGCAACTTCTCCGGCGGCGAGAGGGTCTGCCCCGCGGGCAGGGTGATCCGCCACAGCCCGAACGGGGCACCCCTGTCCCCGACCGCCGCGGCGGCCGCCGCCCCGCCGGTGAGGTGGGTGGGTTGCCCGTAGCCGAATTCGAGCATCCCGGCCGACGCCAGGTACGCGGCCCGTTGGTCGATGGACACCAACCGACTCGTGCCGTCGAGGTCCTGCTCGTCGGGGATCCGGGTCCAGCCGACCGCGGGTTCGAGATCCCCGCGTGGGGCGCCGTCCAGGGGTGGCACCGGGCCCGCGGTCGCCACCAGAAGGCCCTTCCCCGTACGGGTGCGTTCCCGTTTGATCTTGTCGACGATCGCGGCCCCCGTCCTGGCCGGTGTCGGCCCGGGCAGCACCCCGAGGTGTTTCGCGGACCACGCAATCCGGCGGCCGAGTTCCCGTGCCGCGGGGAGGTCGTCGTCCGAGAGATACGTTCCGGCCGTGGGTGAGCCGAGGATGCCCATCTCGCCGACCCGGTTGTTCCAGCCGAAGTCCTTGTTCCAGTACGTCCACACATACGGTTCGATCACCACATCGACCATCGTCGTGAACTTCCCGACGGTGCGGGACAGGTGCACCACATGTCCCGGATCCCCGCGCAGCTCCCACCCCGCATTCAGCATCGGCGTCAGCGTGGCCTGCAGGACCGCGGTCAACTCCGCGGCGGCGCGCACGCGCAGCGCCTCCATGTCGTCGAAGTCCTCCTCGGAGCCGGGGTCGATCACCCACCCCAACGCCTCGCACGCACCCTGCCCGACGATCCACACCTGCGGCGGGGCCCCCAACGGGGCCAGGGCGGCCCACCGGATCAGCTTGTCCAGCTTCTCCACCGAATCGACCGGCCCGGTCAACTCCCGCCCGGACGGGGTGTACGTTCCCGCCGCGGTCACGATCAACGCATGCCCGTCGGCCTCCTCCCCCACCGGCAACGCCTCCCACACTGGCATCGGCGTTGCGACCGACTCGGCTGCATCGTCGGCAACACCGGCGTCCGTTGCGTCCGCCTCCGATGCTGCTTCGTCGCCGACCTCTTGGAGCGCAACGTCGGCTCGTGTTGCGTCCGCAACGGGTGAATGTTGCACCGCAACGTCGGTTTCGGTGCTCGTTGTTGCTGCACCGACGTCCGTCGGCATCTCCTCCTCGCCCGCCTCGCCGACGGTCAGGTCAAACAGCGTGAACTGATCGTCGCCGCCTTTGCCCGGGTGGGACATCAGCGTGCGCCCACCAACGTGTACTGCTGCTCGGGCGTTGCCGCATTGCGGGTATCGGTCGCGTCGTCGACCTCGGGCAGCGGCGGGGTTCGGAATCCGGCGTCCACAGCGCGTTGCTCGACCTTGACGAAGCGGCGCATTGCGGTGGATGCCGCCTTGGCCCGGGTAATCGTCGCGATCTCCGCGTAGCTGAGGTTCTCGGTGATCCTGAGACGCGCTGTCTCCTTGACGACGGGCTCGAAGTCATCGCACGAGTTGATGAAGTTGAGGAGGTTCTCGATGGTCTGCTCCTCGTCCGGCAACACGAAGATTTCCTGGGAGCCCCCGTCCAGCGCATTGCCTGCAACGCCCCACTCCCCCAGGTCCGCAACGTCCGCAACGTCCGCAACGATCGGTTCGGAGACCTGCGCAACAGGCTGCGTGTCGGCCGCAATGGTGGTCTGGTCCTCGACCGACAGTTCGGCATCGGCCGATGTTGCTAGCGCCGCCGGGTCGGCGGCCTCAGCAATCGGCGAGTACGCAACGGCCGATGCCTGCGCAACGTCGTGGTCGCGCGCAATGGATTCTGCTCGGTAGCGCACCGAGGCAGGATTGTGGACGGTCTCCACGTTGCACTCCGGGGTGTTGTCGGCGATTGTGGGCACTAGCCGGGCTGCGTTGACGACCTCTGCGTATTCGCTGTGGGCGGTGCCGATTGCCTTGATGAGGATGCCCACACCGTGGGTGAAGGCCAGAACCAACAGGGGCGGGATGATCGCAATGAGAGCGGCCCCGGTGGGTGCGAGCGGTAAGTAGCCCAGGTTGATGCCGGCCGCAACGTTGCGTGCGGAGATCTCGGCCGCCTTGTACGCATGGACGGCGTTGCCGATCACACTGATCAGGACGACGGCGATCGCAAGTCCCAGAAAGAACCTTTTGCCTGCCGAGCTGCCGCTGATCTTGCTGAGTGCAACGACGGCAATCGTTGCGCCGAAGATTGCGCCGTCGACGATCGCGGGGAAGATCCAGGTGAGCCAGTATGGCAAGGTGGCCTGCAACGCGAGGTCGCGAAGCACGGCGAAGGACAGTACGAAGGCACCTGCCGTGATGCCCACCGCAATAAGGATCGCAACGACCAGGGCCGCGATCAGGGCGCGGAGCTGGATTCGTGCGGCCTTGAGATTAAGGTCATTCATAGATCGGGGTTTCCTTCCACGGGGTCCCGGTCGATGAGGCCCCGCCGGCTAGGCCCCGGCGGGGTCTCTCTCGTTGCGGCCGTTGCGGCCGTTGCTACGCAATGCTGTTTGTGCTGGCAGATGCCATATTCGCTTCGGCGCAACGTTGCGCCATATAGCCCATATGGCCGCTGCCTGCCCATAGGGGTTATATGGCGATCTCGTCGGCGGGCGCAGGGAAGGGCTCGCCGTTGTTGTACTGGGTTTCAAGCTTGGTGCACAGCTGATCGATCGCGGTGCGGATGAACACCTGCTGGCTCTTGATCCCGGTGCGGGGACGGGTGTGTTCGAGTGCGGCGACCATGCGGTCCTTCAGTTCTTCTTCCAACGACAGCAGAATGTCGGTGGTCTGGGCCTTGCGCTTCTTCTCTGTTGCCGGTTTCGCTGGCGCCGATGCGGCCTTGCGTTGCCGTGGCGTTGCAGGCGATGTTGCAGAGCGAGTGACTGTTGCGGGCGAGTCAGACGACGTTGCGGTCGACTCTGACGCAACGGCCTCTGGCGTTGCGGTCGTCGTTGCCGCGGCCTGAGCGAACGTGTTGCGCGTACTGCGAGGGACGGGTCGGGCAGGTTGGGGGATCTTGCTCATCAGAGTGCCACCTTCTCCAGGATCTCGATGAAGTTGTTGTGGAGGTTGCGGGACCAGACCGGATTAGCTGGGTGTTCGTCGAAACCCATACCGACGTTGGTCAGCTTGGAGATATCTCCCCTGTGCATGATCGGGTCGCCAAGCAGTGCGATGCCGTCCGCTTCTCCGTATTCCTTGAGGTAGTCGATGACCTCCGCGTGATCTTTGCGACGGCCGTCGAGCTTGTTGATGACAATCCCCGCGACCGGGAGAACCTTGTCCATGTATTCGGCCAGGTCTTCGAGAGCTGCCTGGATCGAATTGAGGCCGTCGACTGCATCGTCTTCCGGATTGACGACGATCAGGAGATTGTCGGCGGCGTACAGGGCGCTCCGGGAAACGAGGTCAATCGCCGGGCGGCAGTCGATCAGGATGTGCTCGTAGTCGCCGGACACTGGCTTAAGAGCCCGTGCAAAGGACATCTCCCCGCCGGGCTTGGTGCCGAGCTGGTCCGAGACTGCTTGAAGTTCAGCAAAGCCTGACGGGACGACGTGAATTCCATCCCGTCGCGCGGCGACGATCGCATCCCGCATCGCCAGATCCGTCTGGCGGTCGAGGACATCCGCGAGCGAATGAGGCGACGGCTCAGATGTTGTGTAGCCGGTGAGGTGCTTCGTGGAGTTGCCCTGCATGTCCGCATCAACCAGCAGCACCGTCCGGCCGGTGGCGGCAGCGGCATGAGCGAGACCGCCAGCGACCACGGTTTTTCCGACTCCGCCCTTGAGGTTTGCGATCGCAGTGATCGTCATATTCCTCCCCTCTCCTATTCCCATATGGGTACTTATATAAGCTTATATTAGCTTATAACTAGTGCCCATATCTTTGCTTCCCTTGACTAGTCAGATCATATGTAGCGCAAGGGCATATAACCTGCAGTGACATGCGGTTACCTAAGGAAATCTCAGCTCTGCTCAGCTCTGCTCTGCTCAGCTCTGCTCAGCTACCGGAATCTCACAAAACAGCAGCTACTCTTTGCTCACCTGCAGTGACATGCGGTTACGTAAGGAAATCTCAGCTCTGCTCAGCTCAGCTCAGCTCTGCTCTGCTCAGCTACCGGAATCTCACAAAACAGCAGCTACTCTTTGCTCACCTGCAGTGACATGCGGTTACGTAAGGAAATCTCAGCTCTGCTCTGCTCAGCTCTGCTCAGCTACCGGAATCTCACAAAACAGCAGCTGACTACGGCTGCTCTTTGCTCATCGGAGATCTTCAGACGATGCGGAGCACCAGGTCAGATACCGCTTCAGAAGCCGCCGTCTTGTAGGGGCATCCTTCGCGCAGAAATCTCCCCACGCCTTGGCTGTTCCAGGCGCAGGCTTCGCAAGCGGAGCGCACCCTCAGCAGGTGTTGGCCGTCGCTGAGGATGCAGACGACTGGCGTCACGGAATTTGCCGACGCAGGTGTCGCCGTTCCTCGGCAGGCTGACGGGCTCGTCGGCACGGTGACTGCTGTGCGTCATTGTGAACGCCGACGATCGGCACGATGACGGACGCACCCGGGCACGGCACGGCAAGACCGGACGGGACGGTTCTGTCAGCCGCTGCGGGGTGGGGACAGCAGACATCCCTGTGTGTAGATCCCAATCAGATCCCACGGCGGATCGGGGAACCCGAAGACGAACAGCGCGTCCCCGAGCGGATTCCCGACGAATCGGATGGTTTCGAACGCTTCGCGGGCGACGAGGGCCAGTCGCTCGGTTGCCCCGGCGAGCAACCGCTACAGATGCTCACCAGTCGTGCGGCGTAGCCGCCGGCGCACGGTCGATTCCGGGCGTTCCATCCGTTCGGCGATGCTCCGGAATCCCATGCCGTTCGCCTTGTAAGCCAATGCATTCCCGATCATCTCGGTTGTGTCGGCCCGGCGTACCTGCAGGGCGGTAGGCAACAGGATGTGCGTGGCGGCGTCGCAGTCGCGGCAGCGCACCCGTTGTGGGCGCACGGTCAGGGTCGTCTCGCCCACCGAGCGGACGGTGCGGGCACGCCCGTGTCCCCACCTGGCCGCCGCGCCCCGGCAGTCCCACCATGAGCGGAGTCATTGGCTGTGATCGTCATACGCCGGCACCATGCGATGCCCGCGGTCCGTCACGGCGCTCGGGTTTCCGCCCGATCCGGCAGTGCTCATCACGGCTGTTCTCGTTCCTCGGCACGTCTGACGATGCAGACGATCGGCCCTCTGCCCGGAGCCCATCTGCATCACGGATGACGGTTGGTGGCGCCGTGGTCGTCATACGCAGAGACGCTCAACAGCAGGGGAGCAGCGCGCTAATACGTGTATGTCGGTGTTCGCGACCTTCACGACTTCGCGGTATCCAGAAACCCAGCATGTCCATTCGATTGCTTCCCATGGAGACAGATCGGCCTACATGGACTCTCAGCGTCGGACGCAGACATTCTTGCGGGAAGGTCCATGAACCGTGACACCGCGCTCAGTGGTCGCCCGCGCGCCGTCCCTGAGAACGAGATGCGCGTTGCCACTTGCATGGACCACCGCATCGCCCTCTGCGTAGACCACCGCGCTGTCATAGGCATTGACGAAGGTGCTGTCCGTGGCGTTGACCTGGGCACTGTCGCATGCGTTGATGGCGGCATGGTTGCGCGCAATCACGATGCACTCGTCAAAGGCGTCGACAACGGTGTTGGTGTAGGCGTAGAGCCGCACCCGGCCTGTGACCTGGAGGCGGGCGGCGTCCGTGGCGACGATGTGCGCGGTCTCCGGGAGCGGAGTGTCGAGGTGGATGCGGACTAGAGAGGTACCGATGATGCGGATGGTCCACTCGTTCGTCTTAGCTTTGGCGAACGTGCGGTCGTCGAATTCGATCTCGCTGCCGGTGGTGTCGACGACCACGGTGGTGGCCCCGGTGCGTAGCCGTTCGCGGACCGAGTCGGAGTTTCTGCTGACCTGCTCCGTTCGTTGCTGTCGAGCGGGGGAGCGGTGCCGTTTGGCTGGCGTCTTCGTCTGGCTTGTCGACACGTGGGGCTCCGTCCTCGAAGTAGGCGGGGTGAACGCTGCCGTTTCCAGCACCTTATGCGAATTTTCCGTGTTAGCAGGAACCCGCGCGGTAACGCTCCTCGTGCCGTTTCCGAGCGACGCTGTCAAAGCTAAGTCGGCCAGGCGGCGATCAAGTCTGGCCTTCACCGAGGAACCTTTCTGTGCCAGTGCACTGAACGCGCAGGATTGCTCGGTGGTGGCGGTGATCATTCCTGAACCCCTCCGGGGCGTGTGCTGCTCGCGCGAGTGGCGAGGGTGCGCCAATTCGCGCGCATAGCCGAGCGGTGTTCAGCACTTGCTGCCCGGGACCGGGCCTCCGCAGCCTCGGTAGCGCGTGCTGCCTGCTCAGCTCGTCGCTGGGCATCGATTCTGGCTCGTTGCTCACTCGGGGAAGGGCCAGTGAAATCGATGCGTGAGAGCCGCATGTGGGCGTATCGGACGGGGTTTTGGACCGAATAGCCGCCGGTGTTCCAGATCTTCGCGTCCGGCCACGTCCAACCACGGTTCTGAGTGTCGCGTGTGAGGGCGTCTGCGATGTCCCGGCCAGTCCAGCGTGTGGTGTCGACGCCGGTGCGTACGAGCACGTCGACAAGCTGGCCGATGTGTCCATCCGGTGTCAGTGCAGGTGCGAGCTGGGCGAGCTGGGCGGCCGCGCGTTGGGTATGCAGGGGCCGGTTCGTGTTGGTGGTAGTTGCTCCTGCGCGCGTTTGCGCGCGCTTGGTGAGTTCTCTCTTACGAGAGAACTTCTCAAGGACTTTAGAACCAAAAGATAGGGTGTCATGCCCGCTGAGCTGTGGATTACTCGCCGCGGCTTTGGCGGCTGCTGCCTGCTGGCGTTGGCGGCGCTGCTGATGCGTCTGTGCCCGGTGTACTGAGCGTGCGGGGGTGCGCCGTTGAGGGGCTGCTGGTTGAGGAGTGGCCTCGATGACCCATCGTGGGCTGGATAAGGCCCAGACACTCGCGGCCCGCCGCTGATGGCCACCGTGATGCAGCTCGGCGGCCATGAACTCGTTGCCCCGGAGGTGGCGGCCGCGGGCTACTTCGTGGCCCATACCCACGTCACGGAGAACCCGCCGCGCACGTTGGACCGCCGATTCGGATACCCCTGCCGCCCGTCCGATCGTGGCCACCGCAGCAGTGACGTCTCGTCCGGTTGTGGAGTCGGCGAATCGTGCGTGGGTAGCCGCGACCGCGATCATCGTTTCAACGCCGATGCGGTGCTGTTTGACCGCAGTCCTGCCGATGTCGGTGTCGGTTATCACATGGCGAACCTGTCGTAGCCACGCGCCTTTACCTGACCACACCGGGATATCCCGATATGCGCCGTCAGGGACGGGTAGTGCCCACGAGCTGCCACGTTGACCACTCGTGTGGTTGAAGTGTTCGAGTTCGTTGACGTTGCGGTGCGCGGCGTCAACGAGTGCGGCCCACTCCGGATCGGGAGCAGGATCGACTGCTTGCATCGGGGTGTCGGACGACACGCCGAGCGTCGATGATCGAGTTAGCGATGCTGATTCAGGGTATGGGTTACCCTGGACCGTACCTGTCACAGGTAGAAGCCCTTCGGGGTTTGCAGTACGAGTTCGAAAGTTCGCGCTTTCGAAACTCACCTCAGAGAACGTGACGGCCCTGCCAAGGCCTTCACCCTCCTGGTGAGGAGGACCTGCCAAGTCCTCCTCGACGAAATCCGCGGTTGCGGTTCCTGACTTGAAACCACCCCCACCAGGGGGTTTTTTCGTTTTCTGAGGGTCTGCGCTGATGAAATTAGGTATCGAGGACGTTCATTTCGTTACTCAGTCACAGCCATCACTTCCTTCTCTCTGGACACAGGTCATCGACCATCTCACCACGCCTGCTGGCGCCGATCGGTTAGGCACGCGTGATGCGTTTGTGACGAATCTGCTCACGCTGCGAGCTCCTGCGACTCAGGGCTCGAGAGGGTGTCCGATGCCGCGATTGCAGCCCGAACTGCCGTGACGCCAGAAGGCTGACCGCCAAACGCCCAGAACACCGTCGTGACGGTCTCGATGCCGCCGAACTCGACGCCGTGAGGTGTGTCGCGTGCGACTGAGGTGGTCACCACGGGCGGCCGAGACCATTGCGGCTCTGTGACGACTGACGCCGGGGAGCGGCTGAGAACGTCGGCGTCTGCTCTCGGTGTACCGGCTTCGGCGCAGGTCGGGCGGTGAGCATGCATTGAGCGATGGTCGCGACTTCGCGGACCTGGTCGACCGAGGCAGTTTCCGGGTCCGATACGACGAGATCAATCACATCGAGAAGCGCGTCGCGTGTTCCAACCCCGAATCCGGACTGACCTGCGGAGAGCAGGAGCGGACCGTGATTGTGGATGAGGTCCTCGGCGTTGAGCACGGTGTCGTCATCGGCGACCCGTCGCGCGCAGACCATCTCCTGCATCGGGAGGAGTTCCCACTCGTGTCCGTGGCGGTCGGTGGCGGTGACGTTGGTCATGCGGCTGCCCCTCTTGTTGAGCTGTGGAAACGGGTGGACCACGCCTCGATTGCCGTTGAGATCCGGTTCTCGGCGACCGCCGTCGGATGAACGGCGAGATGCGCCCAGAAGGCGCTGGTGACCGTCTCGACACCACTGAAGTCGCCGCCGGCCAAGTAGTCCCGGGCATCGATCGACGAGTTGGCTACCGCGGCCCATGCGTAATCGGACGGCGCACGATTGAGCTTGATCGCCGCCAGCTGCTCGAAGACGTTCCAGCGTGCGGAGATCGAGTTGACGGAGCCGATCGGAGTGGCGCGACAGAGGGAGGCGACAGTCTGCGCCTCGGCCTGCGAGAACCCGGGAACCGTGACGAGACCCCACTGCGGGTGGGCATAGAGGTCGGCGAACCAACCCCAGCGAACGGCTGAGGGGCCTTCTGTGGCGGGGGATTCCAGCTGACCAGTGGCCATGAAGTAGACGCGATCGACGAGTGATGTCATGCCGCCACCCCCCGGTTGGCGGCCTCACGCTGGCCTTCGCTCCGGTTGTAGTAGGCGCGCAGGTCACGTCGGGTCAGGATGGCTCCGCCGTCGTGGCGGTACGCAACTGCCGCCCAGATCATCGACTGCGGGGGAGTACCCGCGCTGGTCAACTCCGCGACCTCTCTCCGGCAGGCGGCAAGTCGCGGGCACCGCAGGCACTCGGCCTGGGCGTCGAGGCCGGCGCGGTAGGAACCTGCATCCAGGTCCCAGGATTCAGGGTCGATCGAGCAGGGCGTGGGGGCGCTCATGCTGCGACTCCAGCCCGGGTCGTGTCCCATCGACTTCGAGAGCCCGAGGCCACTGCTCCGTAACGCGCCAGGTGGCGGTGTTCGATCCGGTTTCCACGCAGGTCGTAGGCGTCGCCAGCTACGACCATTCCTCGCGGCGGCTCGCCCTGTGCGATTGCCTGTTCGATCTCGGTGCGGCATTGGGTGAGGAGCGGGCACTGCCTGCATGCATCAATTGAGCGCCGCAACTGGGCTGCGCTCTGCCCCTCGATCTCCCATGCCTGCGCGCGACCTGAGCAGAGCGCTGCGTCCTGGGCCTCCGGTCGAACCGGTGTGACGCCGCGGCTCTCAAGCTCCCGGCGAATGGCACGGAGAGCTGGGCAGTCCTCGCACCCGGCGGCGTAGGTGAATCCGCAGCGCAGGCACCGACCGGTAGAGGTTGGGCGGTGCTGCAGCGCTGCGGCCAGCAGATCGCTGGTCGAGGAGTGCGAAAACTGAGCTCCGCGGGGACCCGGTTTCGTATCACGCTGTGTCAGCTCGCGTAGTGCCGCCGCAGCCTCTGGGCACAGCGGTTTGATGATGGTCGGTTCATAGCCGCATCTGGTGCAGCGTCCATCCATTGTCGAGTGCAGGGACGTGATGCGTACCAGGTCAGCCACACTTGTGGTTGCCAACGATCGGGTTGCGGATAGGTGCTTCTTGGGACGCTCCATTAAAGCGCCAGCTAACGTGTTCATTGCAGAGGTTCCAATCTGCTATGACCGGCTAGGGGTTGCAGCCCCGCTCCGGTCGAGGCCCCCTGATCGTTGGTAGCGATCGGGGGGTTTCTTGTTGTGTAGGGGAAGTCAGGTACTCATCCCCCTAAGGACTCTAATATAGTCTTCCACTTCACCGCTCTTGTTTATCGTACTTTTTTGTGACAACAGTCCTGGAGGTCGGGCAGCATGACTCGTTATGCGAGGTTGCCCAGGATGAGCCGGCGAACACTGGATGGGTTCGTGCCTGCCCGGCTCTCCAAGGCGCGTATCGACAAGCGCTTGGCGCAGGGCGAACTCGCCCTGCGTGCCGATGTGAGCACGGCCACGATCTCGGCATGGGAAGTGGGTCGATCGACCCCTCAGGTCGATCGATTGATGAGGGTTGTGGAAATTCTCGGACTGCGAATGGACGAGGTGATAGATGTCCCCGTCGAGGAACGCAAACTTGGCACGCTGCGCGAGCTGACTGGCCGAACCCAAGCGCAGCTCGCCGGGATCATCGGCGTGTCGACATCCCTCCTTGCCGCTCTCGAACGCGGACACGCCAAGCTCGGCGATGCTGTCGCTGACCGGCTTGCAGGCGAACTCGGAGTGTCCGTTACCGAGATTCGAGCGGCGTACGAGCGTGGGCGCGCCCGGCCGCCACTCGACTGAGGATTGTGCAGTCGGGCGCAGGGCTACCGGGGAAGTGCTGCTGAGGCGTAACGATCGGCCGGCAAAGGGCGATTTCTGCGTCGACACCCCAAGGTCCCACTTATTCGCAACGCTGAGCGCTGAGAAAAGTAGCTCGGTTGCTCGAATCGACATGATCCCACCCCCCGGGAACGGTGTGGCGCAAGAAGATACACGTGTGCCACACGTTGTTTTGCCTCTTCTGAAGCCGACTACGACAAGCCTCAGGAAACTCCCGGGTGGGGAGCGCGGACATCAGATTAGCAGCCCTCAGGAACTCTGCAACCGAACGATCCGAGCGGTGTGTCGATCTCGCCCATCACGCTGGGCGGACGAGATCGATTGCCGCTGTTATTGAATGGTGTACTACCAGCACAGCGGGCCGGTGCCGGGGCGTACCAGCACCATCGCCTGCACCACCGTTACACCGTGCTCGGCGCTGGCTGTAGCCACTCCGGTGATGGTCAGCTCGGCGGGTGTCCACTCCTCCGACTCGGAGAACCGGACGAACAGCACCACGTCGAGGCTGAGGGCGTCGCCGTTCCGAAGTGATTCCCGGGCATGCAGAAAGGCATCTCGGCTCTTCTCGTGGATCTCAGCGACCTCGGTGCGCCAGCGAGCGAGCGGTCCGGTAGGTGTGACATCCCATTCCAGGAACAGGCCCGTGATCAGCTCCAGGTATCCGATGCCCATCGGCTCGGCAAGCGACTTCTCGATCGTCATGGCCTGGGTCTTGCTGTACTCGCGGTGGAAATCCCGCTTGGGGTGTGTCTCGTCGGAGAGGTCGTGAATGAGGCCGGCGATAGTCTTCCGGCCGCCGATCTCGCGGCCCCGGGTTGTCATGTGCACGCACCGTAGAACCTTGTCGTCGCCCTCCAGGCTGATCTCGGCCGCAAAAGGCTGGCTTGGTTCTATTTGCCCGTGGCCGATCTGACCGACATACACGGTGTAGGCGTCGCGTTTGTCGAAGGCGGTGAAGAAGCGCCAGATCTCGGGAAGGCTGCGGTTGGGCTGGGTGGTGTCGATACCGAGGATCTTCTCCTCAACGATAAGGGTGTGCTCGGACCGCATCGTGGCGAAATCCCACTCGAAGGTCCCGACAGTACGTGGAGGGGGCGGCGCCTCTCCGGCCGCTGCGATATATACCTGCACGCCAAAGATTTCCCCACTCGAAGATAGGATGGGGGCCGCATAAGATACCGCGGTTCGGTTCTGCGACAACCAAACCCGATCATGAAGTGGTTTACGGGCTTTGAGGACGGCGCTGATGGCCTTCTGTGCTGCCTCGCGGAGTTTGGCGGCGTCGCCACGGTTCGTCGCGACGCTCCAGCTCCTTTTTATCCGGCTCGCGAAGTCGCGCGCGAGACCGCCTTCGGAGACGACACAAGGCTCCTGACCTGCATCGACACCGAGAGTTTCGAAAATTACCCAGCCCTGATCGCCGGTTTTTGGGGCACCATTCTGTTGGTGGCCTTCGAGTACGTCAGTCACGCAAAACTCCCCTCCATCAACCTCAACCCTATGTAAGCGTTGGGTCAAGGGAAAATCGGGCTCTGTTCTGCGCGAAGCCGATCGAACAGAGCCGCATCGTGCGCACAGAAGACGGCAACTCGTTGTGAGGGGTCGTGCGCAAGTTTGCGGAGTTGCTGGTGATTTGCACGGACTTTCGCGGGAATTGAGGCCAGAGTCAGCTCGATCGCACAAAGCATCGCAGCTCGACTTATTGGTGCAGATCGACTGGAGGAGAGTGCTGCTCGATGGTAGAAGGAATCCCCGGCGTGAAACAGCCAACCGTTGCTGGTTCGGACCGCGACACCGGCATGACCGATGGAATGTCCGGGCATCGGGACGAGCCACACGTCTTCGACTCCGAGGATCGGGTGTGCGGCGGGAAGGCCGAGTAGCTCTTCTCCGGTGCCGTCGTACGTCTGGAACGAGGTGATCGCCTCGACGTGCGGGCGGCGATACCGGAGACGCTCGGGAAGGCGGCGCCGCGCTCGCGCGGTGCGGAGTTCGGCGGCCGTCGTGTGCACCGTTGCGTGGGGAAAGTCGAGTGCGCCACCGATGTGGTCGTAGTCCAGGTGCGTCGCCACGATGTGACGTACGTCCGAGAGTTGGTAGCCGAGGGCTTCGATTTGATGTGCGGCCGTCTCCTCCACACGCAACGCCGGCCCGAGGGCCAGGGCCACGCGGCCGAGTCGACTTCTCGGCGAGGCAATATCTGATCGGCCGATTCCGCTGTCGACTAGGACCAAGCCGTCCTTTGTCTCGCACAGCAGGACATGCGAGACCAGGGGACCGCTGGCGAGCGAATCGAAAGATCCGCAATTCAGATGATGGACACGTCGAACACCAGACATAGCTAGCACCACCGGGCAAATAGGCAGGTGTGACCAGGCACTGATCCATGCCGGCCGCCACATCCGGAACCGAAGTCGTCAAGAACCGGGAAACCTTCACACCTGAAGGCGCGACACTATCTTACGCATCAGTAAGGAGGGCGTCCGATCGGACGCTTGGTAAAGCTGCTGGTGGTGAAGTGCCCGGGTGCCGAGGTCGCGGTCTGGCGCCGCTCAGTTGTCGTTCTGAACTGCGCAGACGACACGTCCCCGCGGAAGGTGCGACGCGTCGGCTCCTACTTCAGGCCGCAGCTGATGTGCATGTACATGTCGAAGTCCTCGTACGGGGAGTTCACCATCCAGTGCGGTGGGGTGTCGGCGTCGACCTGGATCTCGACCTCTCCGACCGATGGCTTGTCCCAGGTAACGCCGAGTGGATACTGCTTCGTGCTGCCCTTCGGTCGTGTTCGGTTGACGGCCTCGATCGCCCCCGGGGATTCGGCGAAGTCGTGAGCTGGGTAGTTGAGGGTCTCGTTGTCGACCGTGATGGTCTGGGATCCGTGGGTGAGGGTGGCGTGCCACCCGTTCGGTGCGGTGATGTCGACGGTGAGATTGTCACCCTCGCCGTGGCACTGGACATCGACCTGGTCCGGGGCGGGAAGGGTCACGAGGTCGACGCCTTTGCGGTTGCCGACGCCGATGGCGATGTTGCCGTCCCAACCGTCGGATCCGCCTGACGATTCGGCGGGCGTGACGGTGCCGGGCCGACCGTCATCGCTCGACGAGCCGGAGCATGCGGTCAGGGTGGCGGCGATCATGCTGGTGAGAGCGAGGCCGACGAGCGTGCGGCTGCGGTTGGACATCTAGTTTCCCCTCCTGTTGCCGCAGGGCGGCGTTGTCGAACTCGGTGCGGTGACTACTGGTTTCAGTACCGGATGGTGTCGATGAGCCAGCTGTCCCCGGCCTTGGTGAGGGTGACCCAGACGGTGGTGTCGGGGGCGACGGGGACGGCGTTGTCACCGGTGATCGCGGTCTGATGGATGGTGGCGACTCGGTGAATGAGGGTATCGGTATCGGGCGGGCACCCGGAGCAGCCGATCAATACGTCGGCGACGACCTTCGAGTTCGCGGTGGCCCATTGTCCCCATTGCACGCCGGGTCCGCGTTCGGTCGTGACCGGGACGGCCACTTGCGATGCCAGGCTGTCGGTCAGCCACTGTCGAGCCCGGATGAAGCCGTCATTGGGGGACTGGTCGGTCGCCGGGTACCAGGTGAACGCGACAGCCAGGGCCTGGCGGGCTGCCTCCTCCGCCGCCGCGGCGCCTGGCGCCGGTGTCGCAGCGGTCGGCGGAGGTACTGGAGCAACGGTGATCGACGGCGCAGGGGCGGACTTCGTTGAAGTCTCTGCAGGCAAGGTTTGCGGATCTTCTCCGTTCGGCCGGCACGCATAGACGAGGACGGCGACCAGGGCGCCGAGGAGCACCACCACGGCCAGGAATCGACGCACGCTCATCTCGGTCCTCCTGCGGCAGTTGCGGGCAGTCCACTCATCACATCACCCTCCGTGCCTTCATCTCGCTCATTAATGACGCTTCCTTTACGACGTCTCCTGTGGTCGGGGCGTGGATCATGCGCCCACCTCCGAGCGCGATGCCGACGTGACCCGGTCCGGAAGCGGCCCAGGATCCGAAGACGAGGTCGCCCGGTTGGGCCTGATCGATCGGGATCTCGACGCCCACAGTCCACTGCTGCTCCGAGGTCCGTGGCAGTGTGACCTTGCCACCGCTGCCGGTGAAGATGGCGTAGCTGGTCAGTCCGGAGCAGTCGAAGCCCCCGCCGGACGGTCCGCCGGTGCCACCTCCACCCCAGACATAGGGGGTGCCGAGATACTGCCGCGCGGCCGCAACGACCTGGCCGCCGTCCTTCGACCCGTTCGGGACCAGGCGGCCGGTGGAACTCAGGGACGTGTACTTGGCCTGGCCGAGGATGATATTCGCGACGTAGTTCTGGGTCTCGGGATAGGGGGGAATGCCGCGGTGCGACTGCACCGCACCGAAACCGGCGTTGTACGCGGCCAGTGACAGCTCGACCGGGTCTCCCGTGACGGTGCCGGCCGTGAGTGCGGCGTTGACCTGGTTGTTGAGGGCGCACATGAAATGCCCCTGAGCCATGACGGCGTCGCCGATCGAATTGGGGTCGACCTTGCCGTCGCCGTCGTAGTCCTTGCCCCAGGTCGCCCAGGTTCCGGGCATGAACTGTGCAGGTCCGAGAGCACCGGAGGGGGAGGTGGGGGCGTTGGCGCCGTGCCTGAACTGATTCTCGGCGTGGAGCTGCGAGGACAGGACCGGGGGCCGAATGCCGGGGCAGATGCTGCCGGCCTTGCGGATCCACGGATCGAATTCGGCCGGCACCGAGCCGGCGGCCAGCTCACCGCCGCCGACGGTCCCGAAGCCCGCGCAGTTGATCGGCGACGACAAGGAGGCCAGCCGCACGTCCGCGCCGTCCGGCGCGCCAGGAGGTGAGGCCGTGCTGCCCAGTTTGATCATCGGGTCCACGGCGGTGCCGCCTTGGAAACGGCCGCCTTCCCAGTACTCGAAATGCAGGTGGGCGCCGGTGCTTTGGCCGTCGTCGCCGATGGTGGCGATGTGGTCACCGGCCCTGACCTGTTGGCCTTCGCGGGCGATTAGCCCGTCGGTGAACATGTGTCCGTAGACGGTGGAGACCGGTGTGTCGCCGACGAGGGAGTCGATGACGATCCAGTGTCCGAATCCGGTGGCGGTGCCGGAACGGACGACGAGGCCGTCGAGGGCTGCATAGATCGGGGTGCCGATGGGACCGGCGAAGTCGACGCCCTGGTGTTCGGTACCCCACCGTGGCCCGAAGCCGGAGGTGAACGTGGTGGTCCCGGCCCTCGTCGGTGCAGTGATCGGTCCGGAGGCGCGCAGCTGACCACCGGCGGGCGTGCCCGGATCGCTATCGGTGGAGGTTGCCTCGCATCCATCGTGGGGGATGACCGGCTGGGGGGCGCAGGCCGTCGTGCTGACGACTGTGGTGGCTGCGGCCGCGAGTAGCAGCGCTGTCCCGCGCTGGCGAAGTGTCACAGGGCTCCCGGGATCGGGGTGTCGAGTTCGGGGATCGGGATAGGCCCGGGCTCTGGAACGGGCACCGGCACGGGTGTCGGTTCGGGCTCGGACATCGCTGGCGGTGCGGTGACAGATTCGGGGGCCGAGGTCGTCGTCGACGGTTTCGGCTGGCTGGTGATCGGCTGCGTTGCAGTCTGGGGCGTGGTCGAGTGCGAGGAGGTTGAGGGGACACTCACTAGGGTCGGCGCGGCGCCGAGTTTGCTGACCTCGTCGCGGTCGAGAGTGGGAAACGGGTTCTGGACCTGCCATTTCGCCCCGCTCGGGGACTCGGCCACCTGCACGGACACGCGCAGGTCGCCGGCCTGAGTGGGGATGGTGACCTCTGCCCGCCGCGCGCCACCGGCGCCAGTGACGATCTCACTAGTCGTGGGCCCGGTGATCGCGACGGGCACCTGTGGACGTGCGGCGACGATCGTGTCACCGGGGGTGTCGATGGTGTAGCGGCCGAGTTTGGTTCGCCACTCGGTATTCGACTGTGTGATGTCCACGTAGCTGTGCGCATAAGCCATCGCTGTGGCGGGCGCGCTCTTCCCGGCCGCGGCCGTCGTTAGGCCTGCGATGGCCGACTCGGTCACCTCGACGAGGTCGTAGGTGATCTCGTCTGACGGCGCCGCGGTGGTGGTGGTCGTTGAGCCGGTCGTTGCCGCTGTGGTTGACGTATTTGTGGGCGTGAGGGGTTCCCCGAATACGGTGCCGGCGAGGAACAGGACTGCGAGGACGGCGGCCACGCTGATCGTGAGGTTGGTGCGCGAGTACAGCACCCACCGACGGATCGGGGCGAGGACCGGGTTCCCGGCGGGGCGGGCCATCAGCTGTACCTCTCGCTCGGGTGCTTGCGCACTTCGGGAGCCAGGGACGGCTCATACAGGCGGGCGTTCGACCGAGGCGGAGTCGAATTGCCGGAGGCTGCCGACATGGCGGGCACCCTCTCGGGTGAGACGTCCTTGTGGGCCGGGGTGAAGACTTTCGTCGGGGCGATGGCAGAACCCGCTCCGCCGTCCCAGGTCTCACTGACTCGCGGCGCGCTACCGTGGCTCGCTCCGCCCCCTGAACGGTTGGCGCCACCGTCACCGCCACCGTCGCCGAGTGCACTCAGGACTGCGCTGCGGCCGCGGCGGCCGCGGGTGTGGCTGTGGCTGTTGTTCTGCTCGTGGTCGTCGCCCTTGCTGCCCGCCCCGGTGCGGCTCTGGGAATCCTTGCGTGCGTCCGTCAGCCGCTGCAGGAGATCCATCTTCTTGCGGGCTGCGATCCGAGTTTGGTCGGCCTCGTGCCGACGCCGTTGGTTGAGTTCGCGCCCCTCCGGACGGGACGGGGCAGCTGAGTTACTGCCCGAGTTGTCCTCGTCGGTGCCGCCGCCCGGGGTCCTTCTGCGTAATGCCGCGACGCCTTCCTCGACCATCGCCCCGGCCGGACCGCCGACGACCGCGCTGGCGCCTTTGAAGAACTTTTGCTTCATCGAGGTCTGCGCGTGACGGGCTTTGCGGTTGAGGGCGCCGGCGCGGTTCTGGGTGAAGGTCTGTGAGACCCGTTTGAACGGGCGCATGATGAACCAGCACACCAAGGTCAGGATGACCATGAACCACAGTCGCCACGATCCGTCGATCTGCCCGTTATCGGTGACATACAACTTCACCAGGGCCAGCAAATAGAGCGAGACGATGATCGCGCCGGCCACCCCCCAGATGTAGGCGCTGGCCAGCATGCGGCACACCCGCATCAACGTTCCCGCGTGCGCGGCGGCGAGCGGTACCCAGATCGGTGCGAACAAGATGGCCAGGCGAATCGCGAGCAGCGCAATCAGCTTCAGTACCGATGCACCGATCCACAGGATGGACGGCATACCGACTTTGACCATCGCCATGAAGCCGATTGCGAGGCGGCCGGAGTCCTTGCCCTGGAACGTGTAGTAGGACAGTCCGTAGTCGTCACTGAGTGGCTGGACGATGTCCTCGCGAAAAGCCTTCTCCTTCTTGGCCTTCAGGTCGTTCTCGACACTGGAGTCCGGTGCGTTCTGGATCTGCTGTTGTTCCTCGTAAGAGAACGCGAGCGTGTCGCGCAGCTTGGGACCGAGCTGGTTCTCCTCATCGTCATAGTTCGGGCCGAACCAGCCCTTGCGCCAGTCGTCGAGGAAGATGTCGTCGAGCAGCACGTCCCGGGGTCCTTTGCCGCCGCTGCCGGAGACCGAGAGCATCTCGTTCTGTGTATCGGTGATCACGGCCCCGAAGGTGTCGTCGGCGAGTCGGATGGCCTGCTGGGGTGCGCCGACGAGCAGCGCGCCGAGGGTGAGAGCTGCCCCGCCGACGGCGAGGGATTTCGTGACGCCGGCCGCGTTCGATGTGAGTGCGTGCCAGAGCACGATCACGGCGGCCGCGATCAATCCGATACCGAGCCAGTCACCGTAGATGCCGAGCATGCCGTTCGAGATCGAGGAGACGACCTGGTCGAACTGCTCCATTGCGGGTGCGATCCCGGCGTCTTCGGCGGCCTGACCGGTCTTGGTTTGATCGTCGAGCCAGAATGCGGCCGCGGCCAGGGATTTCCCGACCCCGAGGAAGATGTTGCCCCAATTGGTGTCGGTCACCGCTCCCGGGGCGCGCACCAGGTCCGCGCCGCAGCCGAGGTCGTAGGTGTACCACTGCAGGCCGGCCCAGCCGTAGTCCGTGTATCCGGTGCCCCCGTTGTCGGGGCGGTCCGTGCTGGTCGCGTCGAAAACAGCGGGGAACGCCCCTTTCGGGTACTCCGGGGCGGGCACCTCGTCGCATGCGAAACCGCTGGCCGCCGCGATGGGGGAGTTCGGGCCGATCAGCAACGGGGCCAGCACCAGCACCAAGACGGCCAGAAGCCGCCCCAGTCGCCCCGCCAGCCGCCGATTCGAGGTCATCTGAGGGATGGGGGAGCGCCGCGCGTTCATGCGGTACCTCCGAGGGCGTTCTTCGCGGTGCTCGAGTTCAACGCGGCGAAGACGTGGGACAGGTGCACGAAGTGGACCCAGCTCGACCGGACCAGTTCGACGTCGTCGGCCATCCGGACCATCCACCGGCGGGCCTGGTCCTGGTAGGAGGTGTCGGTGTCCTCGTCGAGGGTGTCCTCGCCGCCGCTGCCGAGTTCGGCGAGGAAAGCCTCGAAACCCTGCCCGGTAGGGAGTTTGAGGAGTTTGAGTGCCCCGTTGATGGCGTGCGGGTCGCCGCCGACGTCGCCGACGAACACCTCGTAGGTCAGGGCCGTTTTGTCGTCGGTGCCGTCGAGTCCGAGGAAGTCGTCGGGCAGCTGCGAGCAGACCAGGGCGCGGACCTTGAATTTGCGGGAGTCGCGGGCGATCCGCAGGTTCAGGGTGCGGCCGGCGCCGGTGGATTCGAGGTACTTGTTCTCGTCGAGGAACAAGACTTTGCGTACCTGTCTGGGCTTTTCGTAGACGAGCCGGTTCGCCAGCCACGCGGCCATGTGCATCAGTGGGGCGGTCATCCGCTGCTGCGGCGTCCACTGCGAGGAGGGAACACCCTCCGGGGGCAGCTGCAGACCGGGCATCGTGAGGATGGTCAGCCGGATATCGGCATCGAAGTCGTCGATACCGCTGCCGACCGTGCCGGCCTCGGGAAAGAGCACCCGGGCCTCGGCGAGCCGGGACATCAACTCCAGCTGCTGGTACACGCCATTGGCGCAGGTGCGCACGGCCTGATCGGGATCGCTCTCACCGATCGCCTTGATGGCGTCGAGGACCTCACCCAGATTGTGGTCGCGATCCCCGCCGACCCGGTTGGCGGCCAGGTGCAGCACCGATTCGGTGTGCTCGAGGTGCAGGTGCCGTTCGGTGAGCATCATCTTCAGCACCGACACCGCGACCTCGACCCGCTCGGCGGCCGCCGCGCGTGTGTCCGCGTCGTACTTCGCTTGTCCCGCGGCGAACGGGTCGGCCGCCCGCGCGAAGTCCGGGTGGCCGGTGTCGTACTCGGGGTCCTCGCGCCGCGGGTCGATGATCACCCGGTAGGGGTTGAGCGCCCCGGGACGCGAGTCGCGGCCGGTGAGCGCGTAGACCCGGGCGATGTCCCGGAACTCGGACAGATTCGCCAGTTCCTTCAGCGGTCCAGAGGGGTCGAGGACGACTCCGTAGGCGCCGGCGCGCACCGCCTGGTAGACGATCATCCCGGCCAGGAACGTCTTGCCCGAGCCCGGGACCGCGACGATGGGGGTCAGCCCCGATTTGTGTTTGATCTCGTGCGCTGCGAACAGGTCCCAGATCACCGGGCGCGGGGCGATCGACGAGGTCTCCCCGAGCACCACTCCGCGGCGGTCACCAATCCGGTCACCGGCGGTGGCCATGCCCGCGGCGACGGCTTCGACATCCATGTGCCGTGTGTGGGCGATGTTCGCGAGCGGCTCTCCGGGGATGAATTCGCGCAGCAGCTGGAACTGTCCGTGCTCCTGCTCGAGGGCGATGTGCGGCTTGTACATCTCCCGCAGGCCCGCCACCTTCTTGCGGGCTTCGTCCGGGGTGGCTCCGACGATGGCGACCCGGTACCAACCGGAGGTGCGGGTGGAGAGCCCGGAGTGGTCTTCCTCTACGTCGGAGATGACGTCCTGGACGCGGGCGTGCTGCTCGGCGAGCTCCTGAGGCGGTGACTGATCGTGTTCGACGGTGTAGTGGTCGAACTGGTTCTCGATCTTGCCCGTCAGGGAGCGCATGGTGCGGATGGTTTTCGCCTTGTCGTGCAGCTCGATCCGATCGGACCATTCCAGCGGTTCGCCGGAGGGGTCGCCGATGACCTGCCAGGGCAGCATCCGCTCCGGGATCGGCAGCGGTGCCATGCGTCCGACGGTCAGGACGATGACCGCCCCGGTGTAGCGGCGGCCCTCGACGACGCCGGAGACGGTGGTGTAACCATCGCCGGGGGTCAGGGACAGGTCGGTGAGGTCCTCGAGGGCGGCGACATCACCCTCTTCCCAGTCGCCGCCGCCGGCCGCCGCGCCGCCTGCCGCCAAGGGCAGACCGATCGTCGCCGACCGGCGTAGCAGGTAGTCGACCGCAGCGGGTGACGCTGGTGCGGCGTTGACGCCGCGGCCGGACATGATCCGTTCCAGTTCGGCGAGATGATCGGCAAGAGCTGTCTCCTCACGGGCGAAGGCGTCGTCGGCCCACCCGATGATCAGAGACGAGAGCGCACCCAGCAGAGGCCAGCTCGCGACGTAACCAAGGATGTGGGCGAGGTAGTCGAGCCCGATCCCGAGCACGGACCGCTCCGGCAGTTCGATGCCCCAGTAGCGGCCCTTGATCGTCGCGTTGGACCACAGCATCGCGTGCTGCTGGCCGCGCAGGTACTCCGCCCAGGACAGGGCACCGGGGACGTTGTCGATCGGAGTGGCCCACTGGTCGTGGTCCCTGGCCCACTGCTCGACCGGGAACGGCGTGCGCACCAACCGCCGGTGCAGCCGCTGAACACCGGCCTGTTGCAGGTTGGTCAACACCATCGCCTCGTCCCGGATGAAGCGCCGCTGCTTGCCGACGGTGCGGAAGTTCCACGGCCCCTGCTTCTGCACGAACCACGCCGTCGACGTGCGTGAAGTGCGGGTGATGTGGCCGGAGGTCCCGGTCAGCTGCAGCCGCACCGACTTCCGGGCACGATCGGCGCACTTCTTCGCCGCGACCTTGCCCCGATCGGTGGGCGTCTTCCCACGACGCTTGGAGCCCTTGCGGGGACGCTCCCGCGTCCGGGTGTCCTCGGCCAGAGTGGCCGGGCTGCTTTCCCGGTCGTCAACCTCCTCGGACACCTCGACCACCGGGTGCGGAGGGAACTCCACTTCCGACCACGCCCGCGGACCCGGTTGCGGGGACGGGCTCTGCCGCCCCGCCGCCCACGACGGCGGCAACGCTCCCGGCGGGATCACCGGCACCGGATCTTCGAGCTGAGGGTCGAACAATGATGCGATGTCGTTGTCGTACGTGGTCATCGGTGTGAGTCCTCGCCGTCGATGCGTGCCGTGTCAGGTCGGGAGCAAGCGGTCAGCCGGTTGGGGAGGGTGACACTGACCGTCTCCCCGGTCTTCGGGGGCCGTGGAGCGTTGAGATCGTTGAACGCCGCCTTGAGCACCGACCGCAGTGGGCGGTCCGGGGTGACGTACTTGGCGATGTGATGGGTGATGAACACGGTGACCAGGAGCATCATCATCAGCGGCCTGAACCCGAGCGGAACGTGGACGATCGCGCGGGCGATCAGGAACACCGCCACGAAGACCAAGATGCCGACCGCCAGTGCGGTGTATCGGATCCGGACCGGGAAGGTGTATCCGGTCGGTCCGAGGTAGTGGCGGTCCACTCGATACAGCAGGTCGTCATTGTTGATCACCGATCGCTCCTTTCGCCGCGCGGCACATCACGTGATCAGGCTCTGATTCCGACGAGGCCGAGGAGGAAATTGCCGATTCCGGTGGCCGCGGTTTGTGAGGAGGCGATCCCCACATAGGCCAGCCCCACCAAGCCCAGACCGCCGACTGTGAAGACCTTCGACAGGTTCCCGCGCAGACCGCCGGTCAGGACGACGCAGGCGAGCAGGATCAGGATCGTGAAAACAACGTTGTTCTTGATCCATGCCTGGAGGTTGTCGGTCTTCACCTCGGCTTCCTGGGCGAGGGTTGTGACGTCGGGCCCGTGCAGGGGGTTGGCCGTCGCGTTCGACAAGTCGACGACGGTGGAAGCGATAGTGAACATGATGCCTCTCCAACAGGTTGCGAACCGATGCCACGAATGTGGTTGCGCGAGACCGTAGGAGAAGTGACCGAAAGTTCTCAACCAGCCTTGTGGATAACTTTGTCCCGGGCATCGACACAAGGGCCCGAGCCAGGTGGAGTGCCCGCCGGAGACCGGTCCGCAACGGACCCCGCTCGGGCCGTCGGCAAGGCCGGTCGGGCAACAGCCTCCGCTGAGTGGGCGTAGGCACCCGCACCGGGCGGAAGATCGTCACGGCTCGGCCTCGTCCTTGGGGCCCGTGTGATGGCCCGCGGCCTGCACGGTGAAACCCGGTGACGGCGATGCTCGAGAGGGTGCCTTCGCAGGGGTCTTCCGTGGTGCATCGGCACACGCTGCGCAGGGGTCTTGTTCGCTGTCCGTTTCGGACTCCGGAAAAGGGCCTGCGCCACAAGCGCTGACGAGGTGAGGGAGACCGTGCCGGCAGCGCGGCGTGAGCTATGCCCGGACGGGGTTCCGAGGCAGGGGGTCAGCGAGCGATGAGAAGGCCTGGCTCAGAGGAGTGCAATCAGGCGGCGCCACAGGGGGTGCTTCGGACCGCTCCGAAAGAGGGGCGAAAACGCCCTCCCCTTCGGGGTCACTCCCCCCGGCCCTTCGGGCCTAGGGGGGAGTGTACCTATGGAAATCCCGCCGCGCCAACCCATTTCGGAGAGTGCAGCTCAGAAGCTGTGCGAGACGGCCGGAAGGGGCACAGGAAGCGGGGTCGATCAGCGGCTCGAGGACGACGCCCAGCGGCCAGCACGGTAGCCCCAGCGGACGCCGTTTCGGGCCACTGCGCACCACCCGTGAGAGTATTTCCGCACTCTCGTTCGGACGCTTCGCTGACGGTCCGCGCGAGCCGTGGCGGACCCTCCGACACGGCTCTCGAAATGGGGGTCGTGGACACCGTCCCAGGAGGCCTCTGGGACCACCTCCGCATGGTTGCTTCGAGGTTCCGGACACGGGCTCCGGCGTGGATGCCTCAGAGCTCCCGACGCATCCAGCGCACGCGCCGCAACGACCCTCCTCAACGGTGCCGCAGCCAGGCCCTCCGAACGGGCACAAAAAAGTTATCCACAGGGCTGGTTGGGCGAAACCGTGCAGTCCTGCCAAGGTGCACATCCACAACGCCCGACCTCACAGGCACCGGGCTCGACACGACGAGAGGAGCGAGGCGATGGCGCAGCGAGATCCGCTGAAGGACTTCCTCGTCGAGCTGTTCGGTCCGGGACCGGGCAGTCGCAACGCTCGCGCCGAGCAGGCGGCCGCGGCGAAGCCCGCCGTCGCCCCCTACCGGACCTTCGCTCCCATTCCGGTAGCCGCTGCCGGCCTCGCCTTCTACGCACCCGAATTGGCGGAGACCCCCGTCGTCGGCTCGGTCAACGGGATGGGCGAGATCCTTGCCGCACTCCACGAGCACACGCTGCCGCTCGCACTACTCGGCGCAGCCTGGTCCGCAGTCGACATCGCCCGGTTCCGTGGCCACCGCCAGCGGATGATGCTTGAGGCTCATACCCGCCAGACCACCCGGCACCTGCCGGTCAAAGTAAGCGTGCCGTTCCCGCCCGGCATCGGCGCGTTGCGGACCGCGAAGATCAAGCTGCCGCGCGGTGCGATCATCCGCCCGAAGGAGATGGACGAATTCACCGCCGCAGTCCGCGGATCGGCTGGGTCGCGCACTGGGAAGTACACCTACACCGTCCGCCACGACGCGCACCGCGACCGGATCCTGATTACCCGCAAGCTGACCGAGGCGGACACCCGTTCGGCGCGTCACAAGGCGCTCGAACTGGCACTCAAAGACGGCCCGCTCAAGGACCCGGTCGTCACCGTCGACACCCGCGACGAGAACGGTGTCGAGACCGGCTACATGATCACCTTCACCCCCTCGCTCAACAGTGGGGCACGCGGCTTCCAGGCCAAGGTCGAGGAAGCGCTCGCCTCCCTTGCCGGTGACCACGAGTCGGGCCGTACCTGGGCTACTCACTGGACCCCGTCCGAAGGGTTCTTGGTGATGCGCCTGCGGGCGCCGCTGCCCACTCGTGTCGATCACCCGCTCGAGCTGGTCGACGAGAACCTGCGGCACCTGCCGTACGCGACCGGGGCCGCGGACCTGAATCTGTTCTGGGATATCTCGACGAAGTCGAACAAGCCCCATTGCCTCATCGTGGGCCCCACCGGTGGCGGCAAGACCTCGGTGATCCGCACCCTGCTCACCGAGGCCGCCCGGCGCGGAATTCCGTTCCTCGGTGTCGATCCGAAGATGATCGAACTCGACGGGCTCGAGGGCTACCCCGGATGCGCGGCCATCGTCTACGACTATGTCCGTGCAGCGATGCTCGTGCGTGCCCTGCACGCGGAGATGATGGCCCGCAACCACTACGTGCACGTAAGGAAGATCGAACCGTCCCAGCTGCCGCTGATGATCGCGGTGCTCGACGAGTTCTTCATCCTCTCCGGCAAGTGGCAGCGCCTGGCCAAGACCGCCGACGAGGAGACCCGCGCGCTGCTCGCCCAGCTGGACCCGCTCGGCGCCTGGGCCGACCTCGCCGTGCTCGCCCGATCGGCCGGCATCCGGCTGCTGCTCGGGGTGCAGCGCCCGGACGCCTCCCTCTTCGGCGGCGCGTCCGGCAACGCCCGCGACAACTTCGGGACCCGTATGAGCCTGGGCACACTCTCCCAGGACGGTGCACTGATGATGTGGGGCGACTCCACGGTCGGCCGCGAGGTCGACACCTCCGTTCCCGGCCGCGGCGTGGTCACTTCCCTCGACGGTTCCCCGGTTCCGGCGCAGATGTGGTGGACCCCGAATGTCGACCCGCACCCGAACAAATGGAACCAACTCTCGGACGAGGAAAGGGCCATAGTGCGAGGGCTGGCCCCGGACCAGGCGCCGACGCTGCAGTTCTACTCAAAGGAACTGCGTGAATTCGTCGAATCCGAGCGCGCTCTGGCCGCCCGGGCCCGCGAGTACGGCGACGCCCCCGAACCCGTTGCGCTCGGCGACAGCCCGATCTCTTCGCACCCGGACACCGACGACGATGTAGCCGACGCGATTCCGGCCTCCGCCGTCACCGAGGGGATGGTCATCCTCCTCGACGACGACCAGGGCAACGAGGTGCCCGTGACCGTCGACGCGATCACCGTCATGCGCGACAAGGACACCGGCGACGTCGTCGAAACGACTTTGTCCATCAACACCGGTGGCCGACTCAAAACCAACGTCACCTACGGACCCATCGATGTGGTGTTCCTTCCCGAACCCGACCGGATCCTCACGACCGTCTGACACGCCCACCGGGCCCCACCGAAAGGAATCGCAATGACCGACAAGACCGACGCCCAGGACATCTGCACAGTCCTCGACCCCACACGCTACGACGAAGCATCCGACACCCGCTCGCATGCTCCTGACGCTGCCTTCGCCGCAGGAGCACCAGGGATCTCGGGCATGGCCGCCGCAGCGACCCTCGCCGGGGGCGCGATCGGCGGCCTTCTCAGGCCGATCACCACCCCCCACCTCTGAACCTCACCCGCCGATCCCATCGCACCAACCACGCCAGGAGGACCCAGTCATGAGCCGCCGCATCTCCCAGTCCATCACCCCCACCACCGAGGACGTCACGATCCTGCGGGAGCCGTTCGCGACGAAGGGCGGAAACGACCCCGTCATCACCGAACTGCGCAGGGTTCTCAAGGACGCGGTGCCGACCTGGCTGCCCAAGCTCTCCGACGATCAGGAACTCACCCGCTCCCGGCTCGACGAGTTCAAGGCCGCGGTCACGTTGCGCCGCCAAATCATCGAGGTGCTCCCGGACGCCCAGGCACGCACGGACGCGCTCGCCGCTCTCGACAACGCCGACAAGACCGTGGCCGAGATGGACTCCGAGCTGTCCGTCGGCGCATTCGGCGGGTGACTTCGATGAACGCATTCACTGTCGAGATCCTCTCGGATACCACCGCGCGTATCGCAGGGACCGACGAGGAGATCGTCGCCACCGACGGGAAGCCGATCCACACCCGCATCTACGAATACAGCCAGGCGCGTGCGGTGAAAGCGGGCGGGCCGGTGGAGGTTGCGGTGCAGCGTTCGGGACATTCCACCCAGATCACGGTCGCACCCGACGGCACCGCGTCGCGGTCCGCCCCGACCGGACCCATCGAACCGGTGGTGCCCACGGTCTCGGCGACGCCGGAACCGTATGAGGACGCCGTTCCCGAGCCGGTCAGTGTCACGGTCGAATCGATCGGCCACTCGGCTCGCCGGGCCCCCGACGAGGGACGCCCGCGCGGCCCCGCAACCGGCACGCCCCGCCGGGCGGTGTCGGCGCTGGTGGCGCCCGAGGTCACCCCGGGCGCCGGGGAACCTGCGCGTCTGGGGATGCGCGGCCGGCTCAACGCGGTCCTCGGTCTCAGCCTTGCTCCGAAGAGGAACTCGGCCGAGATGCGGCTGCGCGCATCCGAAGCGACGATCATCAGCCAGATTCCCGACTTCTCGGTCGTGACCGTGGCCAACTGCAAGGGTGGGGTCGGCAAGACCCCGTTTGCGGTGGCCCTTGCCCAGACGCTGGCGACCGTGCGCGGCGGCAGCACGGTCGCGTGCGCGGATCTCGCCGAGATCGGCGGCAGCCTCGCCGATCGGGTCGGTGTTCCTCCGGCCGAGGGGCGCGATGTGGTCGGACTGCTGGCCTCCCACACCGATGCCGCGGCCGCGATCCGGCCGTCGGCACTGTCGCGGTATATGACCCGCCAGCCGTCCGGTGAAGACATCGTCGCCGGCCGCCGAGGCGCGGAGTCGGGACTGAGCTACGACGACGCCGCGAAACTGGCCGACATCCTCGCCCAGCACCGCGACATCCTCGTCGCCGACACCGGCAACAATCCCCTCGCCGGCAGCTGGCAGTGGGCGATCTCGGCCGCCAACGTGCTCGTCGTCCCCGTCCCGCTGCGCTTCGACGCCGCCTCGTCCGGCGAACGGTTGCTGCAGCACCTGGCCGCCAATGACAGCGACATTCTGCGCCGCACCGTCGTCGTCATCACCGACGGTCCGGGCGACGCGCCGATCGTCGAACACGACGCCGTCGAGGCGTTCTGCGAATACGCAGTGCCGGTGTTGCGGATGCCCTTCGAGCCGTTGTTCGCCTCTGGTGAACGGATCGTCCCCGCCAGACTCCGCCCCGCCACCACGACGTCGCTGACCGTGATCGCCGCGACCGTCGTCGAACTGATGACCGCCGCGCGCTGATCCGGCCACCCTCGCACCCGCCCGCCCAGGTCCCTCCGCCCCCGAATCTTCCGTCACCCACGAAAGGCAGCAACCGAGATGAGCACTCCCGATAACCGCGCCGCACGCCGACAGATCGGCCGGCACCGTAAGCACCCCGTCCCGATCGGAGCCACCGCGGCGGTCGTGGCCGCCTGCATCGCCGCGGGTCTGTCCCTCGCCCCCTCGGCGAACGCCGCACCCGGTCAGGCCGGAATCACCGACAACGGCGGCCAGGCCGGCGTGACCAACGAGGGCGGCCAGGCCGGCGTCAACACCCCCACCCCCGAGCCCGCCGCCCCCGCACAGGAAGCCGACAACGGCGTTGGCACGACCGAGGATTGGGACACCTACATCCCGATCCCGGTGGAGTACCAGAACGCTCCGACCCGTTCGGTGCCCACCTACAACGAGCCCACCTACTACTACGCCCCGGCGCCGTCGGCAGAGTCCGACGAGCAGGTGGTCCCGGAGGCGTACCGGGCACCGGAACCTGCCCCCGAGCCGGGCAAGCCCGTCGCCCCGATCCAGGCGGCTCCCGACACCTACCGCTTCGGCGCACTCAGCGGCCCGCGGCCCGACTGGCTCCCCCGGGAGGAGGCGGACAAGCTCAACAACACCTCGTCCATTCTCGAAGCACAGGGTGCGACATTCTTCAACTCGCTCGGCATCGAGACGACCCGCTCGGACCGGATCGCCGCAGGCACCACCGCCGGTGTCGTCCTCGGTGCGGCAACCGGTGCGGTCGTCGCCGGTGTGCCCGCCGCAACTCTCGGTGCCGCCGGTGGCGCGGTCATCGGCACGGTCGCGGGAGCATCGATCATGGGACCGGTCGGCGCGGTTACGGTGCCCATCGTCGGCGCGGTTCCCGGCGCGGTCGCCGGCGGCGCCGCCGGCGCGGGTATCGGTGCTGCAAGTGGCGCCGCCGTCGTCGGGCTCCCGGCTGCTGTTGCCGGTGCCGCAGTCGGTGGCGCTATCGGTGGTGCCATCGGCGCCGCATACGGCGCAGGCGAGAACATGGGCGAGGCCCCCGCACCGGCCCCCGTGGCCCCGGCAGTCGAGTCCGCCCCGGCGCCCGCTCCCGAGCCCGCGCCGGTGATCGACCTGGAGCCGGCGGCCGCGTTCGTCGAGCAGAACACCCAGGCCGCAGCACAGTTCGCCGCCACCGCCACCGCCAGCTCCACCGGCAGCGCAGTCCTCGAGCAGGCCGCCGATTGGGCAGACCAGGCCGCACCGGCCGCCACCCCGGCCGTCGACCAGGTCCAGGACGCAGGGGCACAGGCCGCCTCCTGGGTGGCCGAACAGCCCGGCGGCAACCAACTCCTCGAGGCCGGTGCCGACCTGCGCACCGCCATCCCGAACGAGGTCAACACGCTCCTGTCGACCATCGAGAACGCCGCAGCTTAACCAGGAAAGGGGTGGTGGCCGTGAACCGGCCGAGCATCACACCGCGCAAGTCGACCCGGCATCCGGCAGTGATCGACACTCTCGGTGCCGCACCCACCACCACGGCGACGCCCGGCCGACGCAGCACCGCGTCGGCCGGCGGCCGCGCCGACCTGACCGCACCAGCGCAGCACCCGACCCCACCGAAACGAGCACGCAAGGTGGCCCTGCGGGGCGGCAAGAAAACCGTCGTCGGCGCGGTGGCCATCGCCGCGGCCGGTGCCGTCGGTTGGAGCGTGCTGCAGCCCGACGAGTCCGCACCAACCACGCCAGCAGCCCCGTCGGCGGCCGCACTCGACGAGCTGGTCACTCCCACCCCCACTCAGGCGCCCGAGGCCACACAGAGCCCCACAGCCGCCAGTAACGTCGGCGACGCGTGTCGCACCGACCGCGGAGACCAGAAGAGCGGGGAAGGGGTGATCGCCGCGTTCGAGCACGCCTACTACGTAACCCGATCCGGGCAGGCCGCCCGCGCCCTCGCCGCCCCGGACTCGCCGCTCCCGGCACCGGAGAAGATCCAGGCCGGCATCGACACCGTCCCGATCGGAACCAACTACTGCCTGCGCACCATCACCATCTCCGGCGGCCACTACTCGGTGGTCCTCTCCGAGATGCGCCCCGGTCAACCAGCGACCCAGTTCACCCAGACCATCACCACCAAACAGATCGACGGCCGCTGGTTCGTCGACGTCATCACCTAAACACCGTCACACGCATCGAAGGCGGCCGGCCACGTGCCGGCCGCCTTCGCGATCCCGGAGAGGACCAACAGATGAGCGTGCACCACATCCGCAGATCCACAGCCGCCACCGCCGTGGCCGTGGGCGCGTTGGCTGCGCTGACCGCGTGCCGTGGCGACGACGGCCGCGCCGCGGCCAGCGTGTCCGCATCTCAAAGCGGCACCGTCGTCACCGATTCCAGCGACGACCTCGGCAGCATCATCATCGGCTGGGGAGAACAGCACTCCGACAACGAGATCACCACACCCAAACCCGAAGACGTCACCGCCCGATGCTTCGGCAACGGAGACGACCTGGCCGTCGAAATCAGCGCCCCCCACGGCTGGAACATCAGGACCTCACACCCGTCGCAGGTGCTGACCGTCGAGAACACCGACCAGGGACTCTCCGGCGACATCGACACCACGAACGTGTACCTCGACGGCCTGAGATCGGTGGACTGGTCGCAGCCCGACCAACTCGACATCGCCGCCACCGCCGCGGCCCCACAGGACTGGAACTCTCCCTACGGCACCGGCCGGGTCTACCTGTCCGTGCACATCGACTGCACCCAGTAGCGACCCCGCCAGAACCCAGAATGACGAGGAAACAAGTGAATTGCCAGCAAGAACGACACGTCCCCACCCTGACTCCGCCGTTGAATCTCCGCGATCACGCGGAAGAGCTGCTGCGCGACATTGCCGGACCGCACGCGACATTGCATCAAGACCAATGGACAGCTATCGAAGCGCTCGTCGTGCACCGCAAACGTGCCCTGGTGGTGCAGCGGACAGGGTGGGGAAAGTCCGCGGTGTATTTCGTGGCCGCGAGGCTACTGCGATCGCGAAAGATGGGCCCAACGGTGATCGTGTCACCGTTGCTGGCTTTGATGCGAAACCAAGTCGGAGCAGCGCAGCGTGGGGGAGTGCTCGCGGCGACGATCAACTCCGACAACTTCAGCGAGTGGGAGAGCATCCGCACCGATATAGCCGCCGATCGGGTCGATGTGCTGTTGATCAGCCCCGAGCGCCTGATCAATCCACGCTTCCATGAGGAGGTGTTGCCAGTCCTCGCCGCGACCGCGGGTCTAGTCGTCATCGATGAGGCGCACTGTGTCTCGGACTGGGGGCACGACTTCCGGCCCTCGTACCGGGCCATCGCCGGCCTCCTCGCTCAGCTGCCGGCCGGCATTCCAGTCCTAGCGACCACCGCCACGGCCAACGACCGGGTGATTGCCGACGTTGCCGTCCAACTCGGCGTTGGAGCCAGCGCCAGCAACGACGGCGCGATCGTCCTGCGGGGCGGTTTGGACCGACCCTCGCTGCACCTGTCCGTAACTCACCTCGACGATCACGTCGACCGCGGAATCTGGCTGGCAGATCGGCTCGGTGACCTGCCAGGCTCGGGCATCATCTACGCCCTGACAATCGCCGCGGCTCGAGAACTGGAGACCGCACTCTCGGAGCGCGGACACAGTGTTTGCGTCTACACAGGGAGAACCGACGCCGACAAGCGCGTCACGCTCGAAGCGGATCTTCTGGCCAACAGAGTGAAAGCACTTGTCGCGACATCCGCATTGGGCATGGGCTTCGACAAGCCCGACCTCGGGTTTGTCATCCATGTGGGCGCACCAGCGTCTCCGATCTCGTACTACCAGCAAATCGGCCGCGCCGGCCGCGCCACGGACCGAGCAGAGGTGATCCTGCTTCCGGGCCGAGAGGACCAGGAAATCTGGGACTACTTCGGGTCCCTCGCATTCCCCCGCGAAGAGCTTGTCCGGCGACTACTCGACACACTCGACAAGAAGAAGCCCCACACGATCAAGGCACTAGCGGAGAAAACCGAACTTCATCGCCGGAGGACGGAGATGGTCCTGCGCGTCCTCGAGGTAGACGGCGTAGTGCGGCGAGTACGCGGCGGGTGGATCGACACTGGAGCACGGTGGACGTACGACCGGGAACGCTACGAGGGACTCGAGGACGCTCGGAACGCCGAGCAACAAGCCATGATCGACTACCAACACACCGATAGCTGCCGCATGGCTTTCCTTCGTCGACAACTCGACGACCCAGACCTCGACGACAACACAGAATGCGGACGGTGCGACACCTGCGCGAGGAGAAGAGCGGGGAATCAGCCAATCCCGCCTGTAGCGGAATTCCAGGACGTCCGATAACTGAGTCTGTTTCGCCAGTTAGAGACGGATCGGAACAGACACCCCGCGAGAACCTATAGCCCATATGGGCAGCTATGCACCATATGGGCATTTAGGCGCGCCAATGCGACGCCCGAGCTCTCATTCCAGCCGATCCGCCCCGGTCACCGATCGACGCTCTCCCGGCGGTCAGGCTTCGAGCAGCGCCGCCGACGGCGCTGCGGGTTCAGCACTCGCAGGCCCGGAACGCGGGTGAATACCAGTCGGGCCAGGGGTGAGTCCCACACCCGGTGCCGGTAGGCGCCGAACAGCTGCGCGCCGAGCCACAGCACACCACCTGGGTGCTGCGGCGGTCGGTGGTGGAGGGCGCCCGCGCCGTCGCGGCGCATTGCCACCGGCAGCCGTCCGGCTCAGGTGGCGGGTTCGGCTCGTGGCGCGGTGAGGATGGCAACGCACTTTTCGTCGCGGGGATCGAACAGCAGATCCCAGCGGGTGAGTTCGCGGTGTCGGTTCGTCGTTTCCGGGATCGTGTACTGGTGACGTTCTGCGGGGGTGGGTGCGCGCCACCCGTCCCGGTTGTACCGGGTGGCGATGCGTTCATCGGTCGTGAAGGTGATGACGACCTGGCCTGCCTCGGCGGCGATGGTGAGGAGTTCGAGCCGCAGCTGGCCCGCGAGCGGCGGCTGCTGGGGTGTGATGGTGGGCCATCGGAAGTGGTTGTGGAAGGTGACCGCGCCGCCCCGGCGGACGTAGACGGTGAGCGCCGCTCCGACCGTGCTGGTGCCGTTCGTCAGCCACATCACCCGAGACCGGTGCCGCCATCGGGTGAGGGGGTAGGCGCGGGCCCGGGTCGCCAGTTGCAGCGCGTAGAGGACGTACACGAGCATCCCGGCCGGTATGACTGCGATTGCCCCGAGCCGGACCATGGGTGCGGGGATGTCAGCGAGCGCGACGGTGGCCGGTGCCGCCGCGATGCCGGCGGCGAGGAGCATGGTCAGTGCCAGGGCAGCCCACCAGCGCCCCTGGTGCGGGCGCCGGAAGTGGCCGAGCTGCAGACGCGCCGCGGCACGAACCCGGGGTCCGGGCGGGGGGTGAGCGGCCTTCCAGCGGTCGATGCCGTCGAAGAAACGTGTGGTGGCGTTCTCGCCGTCGGGCCATCGGTTGTGCGCATCGGTCACCGCGCCTTCCTATCACTGAACTGGGCGGATGACACGTCCCGATGAGGTTCGAAGGACCCACGCCCGCAACGCGATACTGTCCACAACGTCCAGTCAGCTCAGTCGCGCTCGGGGAGATCTTGGCCGCCGGCGTGCTCATGATGGTCGTCGCACTGCCCGCCATCGCACGCTGAGATCGGCACTCGATCGGCCGCAGCATGCTTCATGCACCGGTGTTCCGAATTCGGTTGAACCCTCTTGGGGGATCATCGTTTCACTCTTGAGTGAAACTCTGTTCTTGAACAGGCGTCGAGCTAGCTACCTCAGCCTGCCGATGCGGTAGCTAGCTCGACGCCCCCTCTCGTCGTTCGGGCCTCGAACGAGAACGCCCCTTAGCGCTTGTAGTCGAGGGTGATGTCGAGGATGCGTACGACGTCGGTGGGCCCGACGTCGTACGGGTGGTACTTCCACCAGACCATGACATCGCGCTCCACTCCGACGGGGGTGCCGATCATTACCCCGAACATGCCGGGCACAGCCTCACCGAAGTTCCTCATCCGGGTCAGCCAGTCCTGCTCGGGATCGTCCTTCAGACCCTGAATCACCCTGGAGACCTCGTTGAACACGTACGCGTCGATCCCGTTCGACGCATTCTTGAGCCGGACGTATACCTCATTCGCGTCCAGACTCAACCTCACAGTTGCCACTCGGGCCTCCTACTCGATCGGATGTTACTTTCGAGTACGGAGCTTACCATGGTGCCACGACACCCACATACCCCAGTGGGCGGATGCCACAATTTGGCGAAATGGCGGTTTGGGTACATACTTGACAGGAAATTCCGGCAACATGATCCAAACGGAACGAAGCGAATGAAATAGATCCACCACCCAGCGAAACCAACAGACACCCCTACCAAGATTTGAACACCCACTCGTTTGCTTTCTGTCGCGCCTCCTGTGCCGAGGAAGCAAACCAGCGAAGGAGAAAGGGCTCATGACCACACAAATCAGTGACGTCCTCATTGAACTTGACGCCCGCGGACGTGCGAACCTTGGACGGTTCAGCAAGAACGCCCGCTTCCTCGCCCACTCCGAAGAGGATGGAACGATCGTCTTGCAACCAGCGCGAATCGTCACAGCGGCCGAGGAACGACTACACCGAAACCCGGAGGTGCTCGAGAGAGTGCAACGGGCTATGGCCGATACATCGGGCGACGTGGAGGTCTAGGACTATCGATTGATCGCCGGCACATATGAAATGCGGCCCCACCCCCATTGCGCGGGTTGGGGCCGCACTCGTCTATTGGGCAGGTTGCTGGTTCGATGCCCGCTTAGGAGATATATGTACGGCCGCAACACGTGTGGGTGTTCGTGGACGGTGAGCCGGTCGAAGCGGTGGAGAGCTGCATCGATGCCGGTGCGGGCTGGGACTGGGAGGACTGGTGCGAGCACCGGGACGACATGCTCGCCGGTGCCTCTCCGTCGGCGCGGGGAGTTGCTGCTGACATTGCTCGACGGTCCGCCCGGCGGGCAGTATGTCGAGGGCCGCGACGATCGGCCCTGGCTGGACCCTGCAGCCTAGGAGACTGCTGAACAATCCGGCAGCCGACCGCCGCTGTGTCACCTCGGTTTCGGGTGATTGACCTGCGATGATGCTGGTGTGCAGGGTGATTCGGATTCGCAGGGTGATCTGTGGGACGTGACGTCGGTGGCGGGGCATCTGCTCCCGCAGGGCAGTGTGTTCTCGTTCCTGGCGGAGCACCGATGCGAGTTGTTCCCGCCGGAGATGTTCACCGACCTGTTTCCCTCGAACCGGGGAAGGCCCTCGATTGCGCCGGAGGTGGTCGCGTCGGTGCTGGTGCTCCAGGCCCTGCACGGGCTGTCGGACCGGGCGGCGGCCGAGGCGGTCACCTTCGATCTGCGGTGGAAGGCGGCGTGCGGGCTCCCGATCGACGGGCAGGCGTTCCACCCCACGGTCCTGACGTACTGGCGTCGACGGTTGGCCGCCTCGCAGCGCCCGAACCGGATCTTCGAGGTGGTCAAGGAGGTGATCGCCGACACCGGCGTGCTGAAGGGACGAACCCGACGGGCCCTGGATTCGACCATCCTCAACGATGCGGTCGCCAGCCAGGACACCGTCACCCAGTTGGTCGCGGCGATCCGCCGGGTCGCCCGGGTCGCGCCGGGCGGCGCGGAGACGGTGGCCCGGCTCGGTGCTGCCTGCGACTACTCCATCCCCGGCAAACCCGACATCGCCTGGGACGACAAGACCGCGCGGGAACAGCTGGTCGATGCCCTGGTGCGGGACGCGCTGGCGATCGTGGCCGCGTTGACCGGACCCGACACCGAGGACCTCGATCCGGACTCCCCGGCGGGACAGGCGTTGGCGCTACTCGCGCTGGTCGCCGGCCAGGACGTCGAATGGATCCCCGACGACGACCACGACCGGGGCGGCGGGAACGACGTGAGCGGGGGGCGGTGGCAGATCGCCCGTAAGGTCGCCGCCGACCGGGTGATCTCCACCGTCGACACCGACACCCGGCACGCCCGCAAGACCCGCTCACACCGCCGGGACGGCTACAAGGGCCATATCAACGCCGAACCCGACACCGGATTGATCACCAACGCGACACTGACCAGGGCCGCCGGTGCCGGTAGCGGCGACGCCGAGGTCGGCGGGCAGTTGATCGCCGGGGACGACACCCTCGACGGCCCCGCCGAGGTGCTCGGTGATTCCGCCTACGGCAGTGGGCGGTTCCTCGACGATCTCGCCGCAGCCGGCCACGATGCGGTGATCAAACCCAAACCCGTCCCCACCCCGGCGGGCCTGGTCGAGGCGTTCACCGCGGACGAGTTCCTCGTCGATCACGACGAGAAGACGGTGACCTGCCCGAACGGGGTGACCGCGTCGTTCGCGAACACGACGCGCACGGCGACTTTCCGGACGGCCTGCACGGCATGTCCGCTGCGGTCCCGGTGCACCACCGCCGCGGTGAACCTGCAACGGCTCACCGGTCTCGGACTCGGTGTCGAGGACGGGGTTTGGGCGCTGGGATAGCCGACCCGGGGCGCCGCCCGGTGCTACCGGGGCGCTCACTCCCTCGTTCAGCGATCCGATCCGAGTCTCTGGCGTCGAAAAACACAGCCCGACCCAGATTTTCGGTGCACACCTCAATCGCGTGCCAAAGCCCGATCACCAGAATGCAGGCTTCGTACTCGCGTAATTCAGCAGTCTCCTAGATCGCCGCTCTCGGCACATGGCCCGCACCCGACTTCCCGGGGTGCGGGCCATGTGCTGCGTGAGGCCGTAATGTCGTTGTGACCTGGTGTGATGACATGTCCCCGGTTTGTGATGTGAGGGTGCCGGCGACAGGCCGGGGGAGTGCCGGCGCCGGATGCCGGCAGGCGCGCGGGCACCCGTTTCATCCGGTTTTGAGCTAGTTTTGAAAGTTGTTTAGTAGCAATATATTTGAGTAATCGGTTGGCAAATAAGTTTTTACATAAGTTATGCACAGATCCCAGATTGTAAGGTTCGTAATATGTTGCGAATCAGCAAGATTAGAGATTTTGAGATTTTCAACTGTTTCGGGTTGCATGAGGGGTGGGTGGTATGCTGTGGGTATGACACCAGGTGGCGCGGGAAGGCGAGTCGCGGGCGGGTCGGGCACACCCCCCAGCCTCGTTGCGGTGTGGGGGACCGAATCGAACATACCGACAAGAAGAGCAGGTGAGAACCTAATTTTGGAAACTCAGAGGAGCGAAGTGACTCGATCGACGGCAACGGAGACTGGACCCACTGCGAGCCGCGCAGCGGCTCCCTGGCGGGGAGCGAAGCGACTC
>NZ_FNSV01000005.1:4800000-7772500 GCF_900105905.1 Rhodococcus koreensis
CCTCGTGATGCCGTATCACCGGTACGGCTCGCTCGACGCCACGATCCGCCGCACCGGCCCCCTGAACTGGGCCGATACGCTGAATCTGGGGATCGCGTTGGCCGGGGCTCTCGAGGCTGCCCACCGGGCCGGGGTCGTGCACCGCGACGTCAAACCGGCCAACATCTTGCTGACCGAGTACGGCGACCCGCAGTTGGCCGATTTCGGGATCGCCCGAATTCCCGGGGGCTTCGAGACCGGTACCGGTGTGATCACCGGTTCGCCCGCGTTCACCGCCCCCGAGGTCCTCGCCGGGCAGAGCCCCACCCCGGCGTCGGACATCTACAGCCTGGGCGCGAGCTTGTTCTGCGCGCTTACCGGGCACGCAGCGTTCGAGCGGCGCAGCGGCGAGCAACTCGTGGCCCAGTTCGTGCGGATCACCACCGAGCCGGTGCCGGATCTGCGGGATCCGGCCATTCCCGCTGCGGTGACGGCGGTGATCGGGCACGCCATGGCCGCCGAACCGACGGCTCGCCCACACACTGCGGCTGAGTTCGGGGACGAGTTGCGCGACACTCAGGCCCGGGCCGGAGCACTCGCCGACGTGCCCACGGTCGCGCCGGAATCGGTGCCCGTGCCGACCGAGACACCCGCCGGCACGCAACGTGTGCGGCGTGCGCCGCCGACTCCGGCGACGAAGTTCCGGCCACCCACCGCACCGAAGGCCCTGGTGCGCCGGGCACGGCTGCTCGAGGCTCTGCGGGCCGCGAGGCGGCGCCGACTGGTACTCATCCATGCGCCCGCCGGGTACGGCAAGTCCACCCTTGCCGCCCAGTGGCGCGAGGTGCTCGTCTCCGGAGGCACTGCGGTGGCGTGGCTCTCCGTCGACAACGACGACAACAACCTCGTGTGGTTTCTCGCGCACCTGATCGAGGCGATCCGGCGTGTGCAGCCCACCCTGGGTCACGATCTCGGTCAGGTACTGGAGGACCGCGGGGCCGACGCCGACCGCTACGTGCTGACCTCATTGGTCGACGAGGTGCACGACCGAGGGCTACCGGTGGCGGTGATGATCGACGATTGGCACCGGGTCACCGATTCCGCGACCCTCGCCGCCCTGGGCTACCTGCTCGACAACGGCTGCCACCACCTTCAGCTCATCGTCACCAGCCGGACCCGGTCCGGACTGCCGCTCGGCCGAATGAAGGTTCGCGACGAACTGGTCGAGGTCGCCGCCGCGGACCTGCGTTTCGACCTGGACGAATCCACCCGGTTTCTCGTCGACGTGAACGGACTCGCGCTCGCCGATTCCGAGCTCGCCGCGCTGACAACTTCCACCGACGGGTGGGTGGCCGCTCTGCAGCTCGCGTCCCTGTCGCTCCGCGGCCGATCCGATGCGGGCGAATTGATCGCCCACCTGTCCGGGCGACATCACGCCATCGGCGAGTTCCTTGCCGAGAATGTGCTGAGCGCACTCGAACCCGAACTTCTCGACTTCCTGATGGCCACCTCGATTCCGGAACGAATCTGCGGCGACCTCGCGGGGGTCCTTGCCGACACGACCCGCGGGCAGGCGCTACTCGAGGAGGTCGAAGAGCGGGATCTGTTCCTGCGCAGCCTCGACGACGACCGGGACTGGTTCCGCTATCACCATCTGTTCGCCGAGTTTCTCCGACGCCGGCTCGAGCGCGACGCACCCGAGCAACTCGCACGGTTGCACCGGAGAGCGTCGGACTGGTTCGCCAACCATCACGCGCTCGGCGAGGCGGTCGATCATGCGCTGGCCGCCGGCGATGACGACCGTGCCGTCGACCTGATCGAGTCGCACGCGATGAACCTGATCGAAAGCTCGAAGATGGGGACGGTCCTCGCTCTGGTCGCGAAACTTCCCGCACTGCTCGCACAGAACCGGGCCCGGCTCCAGCTGATCGTGGCGTGGGCCAACGTCCTGCTGCATCGGCTCGAGCCGATGCAGGCCTCCCTGGCGCGGGTCGAGGCTGCCCTCGACGAGCACACCCTGACCGAGGCGCAGGTGATCGATCTGCGGGTGGAGGCGGCAGTCATCGCCGACGTCGGTCGGTGCCACGCCGACGTCATCGACGGGGCCGGCGAGCAGGTCCGCGAATGTTTGACACGGCCGAACACCCTGCCGCCCTTCGTCGTCGCCGCGGCAGCCGACGTCACTTCCTTCGCCGACATCTGCACTTTCGACTTCGACGCCGCCCGTCGACTGCAGAACTGGGCACGGCCCTACCACCAGCAGACCCGCGGCCCGCACTTCGGGATGATCGGGCACTGTTTCGCCGGTATCGCCGCCAACGAACTCCTCGACATCACCGCCGCCGAGGATCACTTCCGGGCCGCCTGGGACCTCGCCGTTTCCACCGTCGGTGTCCACTCGTATGCGGCACAGCTGTCCGGGGCCCTGCTCGGTGACCTGCTGTATCAGCAGGGCACGATCGATGAGGCCGAGCGCCTGCTGGATGCCAGTTACCGCCTCGGCGCCGAGGGCGGCGTCGTGGATTTCATGCTCGCCAGTTACGGCACCGGAGCCCGGATCAAGGCCCTGCGCGGTGACATGCCCGCGGCCGCGCAGCGGTTGGACGAGGGCGCCGACACCGCCCGGAAGTTGTCACTGCCGCGGCTCGCCGCGCGGATCGACAACGAGCGGATTCGCTGCGGATGGGAACCGGGCACCGAATTCCACTCTCGGACAGAGCGGTCGACGCCCGGAAACCAACCCACCGTCATCGGCAGACGAACGACCGAAATCGACGAAGACTCCCAGATCCGGCTGCTCCTGACCGCCCACGCCTACGCCCAAGCCTGCACCCGAGTCGAGGCGGTGGTGCGGACACTCGAAACAGCGCGGCGACCGCGGGCCCTCCTCGAGGCGAGGATGCTGCACGCCCAGTGCCTGGCCGCCGCGGGAAGGGTCATGGACGCGAAACAAGTCCTCATTCCCGTTGCCGCCGACTGCGCCGAATACGGCCTGCCCCGACTGGTTGCCGACGGCGGCGAACTCGTCACCGCACTCCTCACCGGGATCGCCGACGATCAACGCCACGGCCGCTGGCGGCCCGAATGGCCGTCCATCCCGGAGTCCTTCCTTACCCAGACGCACCCGCACTAGCGTCCCGGAGTGCGCCTCTCACCGAAGAAACGCATGTGGCGGGCCGGTCAGCGCTGTTACTGCACGGCCGAAACCTCGGGGAGTGAGGGCAGCGGCCGGGATGCGACGTCCCGTGCCTCGTCCGGGGCGACGCCGACCATGCACAGCATCGCCTGGGCGAAGACTTCGTCGGTGCGGTCCTGTGCCGGCACTGGCACCACGTGATGGAGGGTCGACAGCAGAGCGCCGAATACGCACGCCGTGGCTATCTCGACATCGGGAATCGTGAAGCTTCCGCTGTCCACGCCCTTGCGCAGGTCGCGGGCGGCCCGGGGGCCGAGGATGTCGATCAGCTTGGGGTGGGCCACGCCGAGGCGCACCACGAACCACCCCCACAGGGGACTGATCGCATGGCGCACGAGGTGCCACAGCGACGAGGAAACACCTCGGCGGCGCCGGGCAGCCTCGGCGACCGCTCCTGGGCGCGAGCGCGTTTCGATATCGTCCGGGCGCCCGTGGGCGTCTGACGTCCGATCCCGGATCAGCGGACCGCGTTGCCGAGGTCGACCGTGCTCACGTCGACCTCCAGCGGGATGATGTCGCTGCGCACCCAGGTTTCGTAGACGTCGTACCGGAGACCTTCGGGCGTCCAGGACGTCGAGCGGATGCACAACATGGGTTCGTTCTCGTCGATCGCCAGCGCCTCGGCGATCTCCGGCGTCGGCCTGGCGGCGCGGATGATGCGGTTGGCGCCGCCCAGGCTGAATCCCGCGTTCGTCAGCAGTGTCGTCAGCGACGCCTCGCCGGCGAGCACGTCGGTCGCGGACGCCAGGACCGGAGTCAGGATCGGCGGGCTGTAATTGGTACTGAACAGTGCGGGCGTGCCGTCGAGGGAGCGAACCCGCACCAACTCGAAACCCACTGTCTCGCTCGGCAGATTCAGCGCCTGGCAGACGTGGTCGGGAAAGGTGGCAGTTCCCGAGCGCAGCACCCGGGTGCTCACCGACCGGTTCTGGTGGCCCATCGCATTCTCGAGGAAGCCTTCCTTGCCCTGGATGACCCAACCGGTGCCGTCCTTGGGGGCGCTGGCGAACACTCCGCGGTTCGGGATTCGCTGAGCGACCCCGCGAGATTCCAGGAACTGCAGAGCCTGACGGACGGTGGCCCGCGACAGTTCGAACTGGACGGAAAGCTCGTTCTCGCTGGGCAGCTTGGCTCCGCGGGCGATGGCCCCCGACGAGATCCGACCCTCCAGCACGGACGCCAGCTGCTGGTAGTACGGCACAACCGACTGCCGATCGATCGAACCCTCGGTACTCGTAGTCACGGAGCGGCTCCTTTCGGCTCACTGATGTCTCGATCGTAGGTGTTGAACGGCCAGGCGTTGTCCACGACCTTGCCCCTTGTCCATTCGCGACCCACCCAATAGAGTGCAGATTGTACGTACGATACGTATAATCTTATGCGACAGGATCAAGGGCCTCGAAACCCCCTCCGCACCGTTCGCCGCCTGGGCCGACACCGACGTCACCGGATTCATGATGACCCCCGGACAGGTCAAACAAACCGAAAAATTCTTCGCCGAACACCCACACCTGAGCCGCGTACTCACCATCGACACCTACTACGACGTCACCACCCTCGACGGCGGCGGCTCCCACGAACTGATCACCACTGTCGAAGAAGCCGTCCGCATGGGCGTCGACGCCGTCAAAATGCTCTTCCCCTGGAACATCTCCCGCAGCGAACGCGCCACCATGTGCGCCCGCGTCGGCAAGATCGTCACCGCCTGCGACGCCTGGGACATCCCCCTCGTCCTCGAACCGGTCATCATGGGCGCACCCCGCACCGACGACGTCGTCATCCAAGAAGAAAAGGTCGCCCGCATCGCCTACGACCTCGGCGCCCACATCATCAAGATCGCCTTCCCCGGCGAGGAACGCACCGCCCGCCTCGTCGACGAACTCCGCGTCCCCCTCGTCATCGCCGGCGGACCACTGGCCGGCGACGTCGACGACACCGTCGACGCCATCGGGCAGACCCTGCGCGCCGGCGCCCGCGGAATCATCGTCGGCCGCAACATCTGGCAACGCGAACGCAGCGAAGGCGAACGCGTGCTCAAGGAGATCGGCACCCTGACCCGGGGCGTCAGCTTCACGTCCTGAGCGGGTGAACGGCAGCGGCGGACGCGTCGGCGAGCCTGCCCGGCTCGCCGTCGCCGCCGGCCATATGTCTTGACAAATAGGGATACTGGAACGTACTAGTTGTGTACGACGTCTCCCGACAGGAAGTGCACAGCGATGAAAATCGGACTACTCACCGACTCGGTCAGCCATCTGCCCTTCGACGCTGCACTGGACCTGGCGCGCACCCACGGACTGTCGTCCGTCGAGGTCGCCACGGGAAACTGGTCGGAGAGTCCGCATGCCGATCTACCCGCCCTCGTGTCGTCCGACGGGGCGAGGGAGGAGTTCCTCGGCAAGATCACGTCCCGCGGTCTGACCCTCAGCGCTCTCACCGCCAACGGCAACCAACTCCACCCCGTCACCGGGGAGCGGCAGGCCGAAGTCGTCCGCGACACCATCACGGTGGCCAGTGCGCTCGGAGTCCCGACAGTGGTCCTCATGTCGGGATTGCCGGGCGCCGAGGGTGACTCGTCGCCCAACTGGATCACCACGTCCTGGCCGCCGGAGAACTTGGACATCCTCGCCTACCAATGGCAGGAGGTGGCAATTCCGTACTGGAAGGAACTCGCCGCCTTCGCGCGCGACGCGAACGTGCGTCTTGCCGTCGAAGCCTGTGGCGCCCAACTCGTCCACAACGCGTCGACCCTGCACCGGCTGATCGACAGCGCCGGGGCCGACGTCGTCGGCGCCAATCTCGACCCCTCACACCTCATGTGGATGGGCGCAGACATCCCCGCCGTCATCCGATCCCTCGGCGAGTCCATCTTCCACGTCCACGCCAAGGACATCCGGATCAACCGGTGGAACGCCGACAACGACGGACTGCTCGACACCGTTCCGATCACCACCCCGCACGACCGCGCATGGAACTACGTCACCCTCGGCCTGGGACATCCGGACGGGCAGCAGTTCTGGGCCGACTTCGTCTACAACCTCCGGTCCGTCGGCTACGACGGCACGCTCAACATCGAGCACGAGGACGCGCTCGTCAGTTCGATCGAGGGCGTAGGCCGGGCGGCCGAATTGCTGAACCAGGTGGTGCTCACCGAAACCCCCGACTGGACACCCGCCCGCGTGTAGGTGGACAACCGTATAGACGGACCGCGTGTTCGCCAGGTAACCCTTACTCTATGAGCGACAACGGCGCAGACAGTCGACCCGCACAGGTTCGGGCGCCGTGGGAAACCGGGACACCTAGGAGCGCGACCATGCCGCTGGCACCGTTCGACCCCATCACCGCGATCTACACACCGGCGCACGCCTGGATGTACGAGACCATCGTGGCACCGGCCGTCTACCGCTCACGCCGCGTCATCGACGAGTACTTCCTGCCGCATCTCCCCCCGAACGCCCGCATTCTGGACGTCGGATCGGGTGGGGCGCTGTTCACCAAGTACATCGCCGACCAGCGCCCCGACGTGCACATTCTGGGCCTCGATCTGTCGCAGGCGCAGATCAAGCGCGCCACCAAACGCATGCGCAGCTACGGCGACCGGGTGCGCTTCGACGTGGGCGACGCCACGAAGCTCGACTTCGCCGATCAGACATTCGACGGCGTGATCAGCTACGGCTCCATCAAGCACTGGTCGTCGCGCGAGGCCGGCCTCGCCGAGTGCGTGCGCGTCCTGAAGCCGGGCGGACCGCTGCTGATCACGGATGCGGACCGCAGCACGAGGTTCGAGGACGCCGAGAAGTTCGTCGAGGACTACAAGGCGCCGCGCATTCTCGGTCCGGTCAACCTGGCGATCTTCCACACCTGGATCGCCGGGCGCTCGATCAGTCTCGACGAGGCGCGTGACCTCGCGGACCGGATCGAGCTCGACGACGCGACCGTAGCGCGCATCACCGACATGCCGCTCGTCATGATTTCCGGTCGCCGGCCGGCGTGAACGTCACGGTCGGTCGCCTGCCCGGGCCGGCAGTGACGCGATGCCGTTGACGAATGCGGAGAGCAGCAGCTCCGGCTCGCCCACCGTGTGGAGTCCGGGGTGGGCGGTGAACAGTTCCTCGAGCATGACCCGCAGCTCGAGCTTCGCGAGGTTCACGCCCAGGCAGTGGTGGATGTCTTTCGCACCGAAACCGAGCTGCTTGCCCGCGTTCGGGCGGGTGATGTCGAACCGGTCCGGATCGTCGAAGACGCGCTCGTCGTGGTTCGCGGACAGGTACCACATGACGACCTTGTCCCCGGCTGCGATGTGGGCCCCGCCGATCTCGGTGTCGACGGTCGCGGTGCGCCGCATGTAGGGCACCGGGGACGCGAAGCGGATCACCTCGTCGATCGTGTTGTCGATGTGGCCGGGAAAGTCGGCGAGCAGCAATTCCTTCTGGCCGGGGTGCTCGCTGAGCAGGTGCAGCGCCCACGCCAGCGCTTGCCGGGTGGTCTCGTAACCCGCCGTGATCAGCAGGATGACGAACGACCCGAACTCCGTCGGCGTGAGGGTCTCCCCGTCGACCATCGTCGACACCAGGCGGGACGTCAGGTCGTCGCCGGGGTCCGCCTTGCGTTTCTCGCCCAGTTCGAGGGCGTACCCGTAGATCTGACCGAGACCCGCCGCACCGCCGGGGGCGGTGACGAACTCCTGATCCCCACCCCCGGAAATGACGTCGGCGGCCGCCGCCAGGATCATCGGCCGGTCGCGCTCCGGGATCCCGAGCAGCTCGCAGATGACCTGCACCGGCAACCGGGTCGCGACCTCGGGGACGAAGTCGAACACCGTATCTCGGGGCAGGTCGGCGGCGATCTGCGCGGCGTAACCGCGCACCCTCTCGGCGATGCCCCGCACCGACGCGGCGGTGAACGCCGATTGCACGATCCCCCGCAGATGCTGGTGCCGGGGGTTGTCCATCGCGATCATCGACATGGCGAACTCGAGGATCTCGACAGGGACGTCGTCGATGGTGAAGCCCTTGGCCGAGGAGAAGACCTCCGGGTTCCGGCTCACCGCCAGCACGTCGTCGTAGCCGACGACCGACCAGAAACCCGGACCGTCCGTTTCGGTGTGGAACTCGATAGGCGACCGCTGACGAAGCCCCTCGAACAGGGCGCGACGATCCGCGAAGCTGCGGTCCCAGAACACGCGTGTGGCAGGCGAGATGATTCTTTCGGACGCAGAACCCGTCACCGGTCCCCCTCGGTCGGTCGAACAGTCACTGCGACCCTACTGGGCGACCAGCGGTTGCGCAGGTGAGGAATCACCGCAGGTCAACGGCTATCATAGAGTCGGCCTGCGGTGCGCCGGAGATGAACGGGGAGGACTACCTGTGACGTTGAGGCTTCGACTCGGCGACCTGCGGGAGATGCGCGATCATCCGTTGGGGACGACCGAAGCAGGGTTCCGGGCCGGCTTGACCCAGCAGGAGGCCTTCACCAGAGGTCGGGGCCCCTTTTCCGGCGACGCCGGGAGCGTCTTCTCCGAACATGAACTGTTCGTCACCGCGCCCGACGACGAGGTGCTGGCGGTCGCGACGATCACCGGGGTCCGCGAGTACGACGGCGAGTTGCTCGTCGACGGCGACCTGGTCGTCGACCACGAGCGGGTGGGGACGCGGCTGCTGATCCGGACCCCCGCCGAGAACGTGTTCTCCTGCGCCGACGAGGAATCGGCGTGGGCAGGCTCGGTCGAACGAGCACGGTGGATCTACGTGCGGGCGCTGGTCGAGGTCGCAACCGTCAAGACGGCCTCCTACGACCGTCGGCTCGCGGGCGCGGATCCTGCTGCCGACCCCGCAACGACCCTCGCCACCGCCGACGAGACGATGCAGGTGGTGCCCCGGTACGTGATGATCCACCGCAGCGGGAAGCTACGACTCGGCGGCCCGTACGCCGACGTCGCGGACTGGGACGGGCACGTGGAACCCTGGTCCGACTACGGATACGTCGACTGCCTGCGCCTCGACGACGTCCTGGGCACCAGCGGCGACCTCGACATCGACGCTCTTCGGCCACTCACCTCGCGGGCGGCCGCCGCGGAACTCCTCGAGTCGCTGGGATGGGACAAGGTCATCCGCCGATTCGTCGAGGCCCGCTGACCGTTGCGGTGACCGCCGGGCGCGCAGAATCCGACGCAGACGGCTTGGTCTGTTCGGCCGCGATCCAGGTCTGATCGGTGGCATTGTAGGTGTGGGCTGTTTTCTCATCGCATGATCCGTTACCACTCGACGGGAGTTCACGCATGGCCACGCACCTCCACCTCGGACACATCTTCCACATCGCAGGCGCGCCGAAAGTGACCGAAGCCGCGGCCGCCTTGGTTTCGATACCCGACGGCGCCCTGGTGCTGGACGACGATGGGCGAATCGTGTTTTGCGGTGACCGCGCCGAGCTCCCGTTCGAATACGAGTCCGGCACCGTGTACGACCACCGGCCCGGGTTTCTGCTGCCCGGATTCGTCGACACCCACGTCCATTTCCCTCAGACGTACGCCGGCGACTCCTACGGCGGCGGGCAACTTCTGGAGTGGCTGACCCTGTGCATGTTCCCGTCGGAGGCGAAGTTCGCCGACCCGGAGTTCGCGCAGCAGGCGGCCGTCGAGTTCACCAACCGGCGCATCTCGGCGGGCACGACCGCCGCCATGGTGTTCGGTTCGGCGTTTCCGCACGCCCAGGACGCGTTGTTCACCGAGACGCAGAAGGCCGGCCTGCGCATCGTGAGTGGCCGCGGAATTCAAACCGTCGGTGACGAAACCGCCCAGCCGTTGATGACGTCCGAAGAGGACGCCATCCGGCTCACCCGCGAGGAGATCGACAAGTGGCACGGCGCCGACACCGGCGACGTCGACACCGCACTGCTGCACGTGGCGATCATCCCGCGGTTCTCGCTGTCGGTGACGACGGAGACCTTGAAAAATCTCGGGGAACTCTACGACGAGGTGCGCGACCGCGGGGTGTACGTGCACTCGCATCTCAACGAGAACAACCGTCCCGGCACCGGCGAGGTCGACTCGACCAAGGAGACGTACCAGGTGAACTCGTACCTGGACACCTACGACGGGAAGTTCCTGCCCGGCTCGGCGGTCGGCGGAAAGAGCCTGCTCGGCAGGCGCACGATCCTCGCGCACTGCGTGCACTGCCAGGACGTCGAGCTCGAGCGGATGGCCGAGACCGGTACGTCGGTCTCACACTGTCCGATCTCGCAGCTGTTCCTGGGATCCGGAACGATGCCGTGGAAGCGCACGGTCGCGTCGGGTGTCACCATCTCCGTGGGAACCGATTTCGGCGGCGGCGACGAATGGCTGATTCCGCGGGTGCTCGGCGACGCGTTCAAGGTGCACATCACCGAGCCCGGTGACGACGGGGTGTCGATGCATCCCGCCGAGATGCTGTTCGTCGGCACCCTCGGCGGCGCCCGGGCACTGGACATGGAGAACCGGTTCGGCAACTTCGACCTCGGGAAGGAAGCCGACTTCGTCGTCGTCGACCCGGCGGGCACACCCGCACTCGACGGGTTGCTGCGCAACGCCTTTCGGTCCGCCGACCCCGAACTCGCCCGCGATCAGACCCTGTTCGCGCTGCTGATGGGGATCCGCGAGACGTCCATCACCGAGGTGTACGTCGCGGGTAAACGCGCCAAGTCGTCCTGAACCGACGGTGGTGGCCGGCCTTGCGGGTCGGCCACCACCGCGTCGCCTCAGCTGGGGTTCACCGACGAATGATGGTTGGCGATCAGCCACTTTCCGTCTTCGTACCGGTACACCCACGTGACCCTCGCTGCCACGTCCTGGCCGTTGGCGTTGATCACCCAGCGGCCCACGTTGTAGGCCAGGTCGCAGTCCGAATACTTGTAGCTTTCTTCCATCCGGGCCGTGGGATCGGCCTTGATCAGATTGACGAAATACTCCGTTATCTCCTCCGGGGTGTCGGCGATGGGCACCGATAGAGTCGGCAGCAGTATCGCGTCCGGCCGGTACAGCGCGGCCACCCGGCTCGCGTCGCCGGAGACCAGTGCATCGTTCCAACTCGTGAAAAGCGCATCCAGCTCACTGTCACTCGCGCGGACGCAACTGTCCTCGCTGTCGGAGGAAGTATCCGACGAACACGAAACCACCGAAATCGTCAACGCGAGAATCGCAATGCCTGTGCCGAACGGTTTGGCATTCATACCAACCTCCGCGGAGAAGGGGCGCGTACGGGAACGACCCGCCAACCGATCAAGCGTAACCCCGCGACCACACGGCGCGGATCGGATCAGCGCACCCCGACCCACGCACCCGATGCGACCGATGCCGTGATGGCGTCGAGGGTTTCGGCCGCGGCGACGGCGTCGGCGATCGTTGCGCCCTGGGGCTTTCCGTCGACGATCGACGTGATGAAGTTGTTTCCCTCGATGACCTTGAGGTCGTCGTAGCTCATCGAGGACGCGGAACCCGGCTGGAAGCGGGCGTATGCCCCGGCGTCGGGTCCCACCCAGACCGTCGTGACCGGCTGGTCCTGGTACCTGCTGCCGAGACTCGTGCCGAGTTCGTTCATCCGGCGGAAGTCCCAGTACACCGCACCTTTCGTGCCGTGGATCTCGAACCCGTAGTTGTTCTGCTCGCCGACGGCCACGCGGCTGGCGTCCAGTGTCACCCGTCCGCCCGATGCCAAACGGACCAGCGCGCTGACGAAGTCGTCGTTCTCCACCGCTCCCAACTTGCCGCCGGTGGCGCGCGCATGCCCGCTGGTGGCCCCCGTCGGGACGGCGCGCTGCGGGATGAAGACGGCAGTGTCGGCCACCACGGCGTCGATGTCCCCGAGCAGGTACCGGATCAGGTCGACGCCGTGCGAGGCGAGATCGCCCAGCACGCCCGACCCACCGCGCGCGTTCTCGTAACGCCAGCTCAGCGCGCCGTCCGGATGTGCGGCGTAGTCGCTGAGGAAACGGAACCGTGAATGTGTGATGGTGCCCAGTTCGCCCGAGGCGATGAGATCGTGTGCCATCGCGACGGCAGGTGCGTGCCGGTAGTTGAACCCGACGGTCGACTGGACGCCGGCCTTCTCGACGGCGGCGGCAACAGCCTTCGCGTCCTCCGACGACAGCCCGACCGGCTTCTCGATCCAGATGTGTTTGCCCGCTTCGGCCATCGCGACGCCGATCTCGCGGTGCAGGAAGTTGGGTGCGGTGATGCTGACCGCGTCGATGTTCTCGTCGGCGGCGATGTCGCGCCAATCCGTCAACGCTGCGCCGAACCCGAACTGGGCGGCGGCTTCCTCGGCGCGACCGGGTACCTCGTCGGCGACGGCGCCCAGCCGGATCGTCGGGGCTTCCGGGAAGTGGTGGCGCTGCCGCAGATACGCGTTCGTGTGCACTCGGCCCATCCAGCCGAATCCGGCCACTGCAACTGCGATCTCGGTGGGGTGGGCGTTGGTCAAGGTCGACTCCGGAACTACTCGGCGCGGCGGGTGTCTCTACGACAGTGCTGTGCGCCGGCAGCGAAGTCAACCGTTTGTGCGGACAAAGTAGCTCTCGAGGGGAATTTGATGGGTTTCCGCTCGGCGCAGGGCGGGGACCGCCGGCCCCCGGACCAGCGTTCCCCTCGCCTTCCTCGACGGCTATGCGTCCGCGCGTCGCACCAGCGTCGGGACGCCGGCATCGACCCGAATCACACACTGATCGAGCGACTCGAACATCTCCTCCCCTGACGCTCCGGAGACGGAGACTTCATGCAACACTTGCCCTTCCGAGGCGAGAAGCGAGACCTGGGGTGCAACGTCCTCACCCGAGTCCGGGATCGAGTCCGCCCCCGCGGTCCGCATGACGGCGGCCAGAATGCTGCCGCTGTCGTCCGCCAGGACCTGCACGTGGGACACCTTCGGTGATTCCTGTGTCGTCATGCGAGTACGCCTCCTTCGAGATGGAACCAGATGCCCGAATTCGAGCTGTTATGAATGCCGAGCGCGTACCACTGCCTGCTGGGGCCGCCGAATACCGGTTCGTTGGCGGTGCCCTGCCACTGCGTCACCAGGACCTTCGTGCCGCCACCACCCTGACTGGCATCGAGTTTCGGCGTCGCCAACTGCGGCCCCTTCCAGATGTCCCCGAACGAGAAGGAGAATTGATTCGCCTGACCAGCGGCGAGAAAAAGCCCCTGCGGCGTTGTCGACCAAGCCATTTCAGTGTCCTTTCGTCGATTCGCGAATGCGATACAGGACCGACCGTACGGCGACCTGCGCCGGTTGGACCGAGTAGTCGACTACGCGAATCTCGCGCCGGACGCGGCGTTCGGTGCGGACACGATGCCGGCGAGGCTGAAGGGGGGCCAGGACGGCTCTCACGTCGCCGCAGGAGATCGTGTTCGTGTTCGTACATGGCCCGCGCTCCGGCCGCGAGGTAGTCCTCTGGCCCTCACGGCTGGACCAGCGCAGCGATCCGGTCAAACCATGGTGAACGCGGGGTTCGTCGTGCTTGGCTGGATGCACGAGACCCGATGAGGAGCCAAGGTCATGAACGAGCCGTTCACTGGTGATCCCGCGCTCGACGAAGTGGGATCCGCCGCGGTGGCCTCGCCGCCCCGCCCTGCCGGGGTAGGGACGCGATGACCTGGGCGATACCGGCGATCGCCGCGATGCTGCTCGCCTTCGCCGCGATCTCCCGGAAAGTTGCGGGTACCCCGCTCACCGCGCCGATCGCCTTCACGGTGGGTGGACTCGCGCTGGGTGCGGAAGGGGTGGGCCTGATCGAGGTGGACGTCACGGGCGAGATCATCAAATTGCTCGCCGAGGTGACGCTCGCGCTCGTGCTCTTCACCGACGCGTCGAACGTCGACCTCACCGCGCTCCGTCCCGAGATCGCGCTCCCGGCACGACTTCTCGGATTCGGACTGCCGCTGACGATCGCCGCGGGCTTCGGCGCCGCGGTGCTCGTGTTCGACGATTTCGGCTGGCCGGAGGCGTTGCTGCTGGCGGTGATCCTGGCGCCGACCGACGCGGCGCTCGGACAGGCGGTCGTGACGCTGCCCTCTCTACCGACGCGGGTGCGGCAAGGCCTCAACGTCGAGAGCGGACTCAACGACGGCATCTGCGTGCCACTGTTCCTGATCGTCCTCGCGATCGCCCGCGCCGAATCGGGGGCGATCGGCGGTGGCTCGGCCGCGATCCTGGTCGCCGAGCAGATCGGCTACGGCATCCTCGCCGGCTTGGGCGCCGGAGCGGTCGCGGCAGCAATCGTGGTCGTCGCCGGCCGGCGCGATGCGATCGACCCGCTGTGGATCCAGATCGTCCCGGTCGCCGCCGCCGTGCTCGCGTACACGATCGCCGTTCCGCTCGGCGGGTCGGGTTTCATCGCGGCGTTCGTCGGTGGCCTCGCCTTCGGTGCCATTCGGCGGCGGGCGGGGGGCGAGCTCTCGCACATGATCGAGGAGTCCGGCGATCTCTTCAACGCGGTGACCTTCATCGTCTTCGGTGCGGTGCTGCTCGGCCCCGCGCTCGGTCACCTGTCGTGGCAGGTGCTCGTCTACGCGGCGCTCAGCCTCACCGTCGTGCGGATGGTGCCGGTGGCGCTCTCCCTCGTCGGCCTGCACGCACGGGGGCCGACCATCGCCTTTCTCGGCTGGTTCGGCCCGCGCGGGCTCGCCACCATCGTCTTCGTGGTCCTGATCGTCGAGGAGTCGGGCGAACTCCCGCACGAAAACCTGCTGCTGACGACCGCGCTGGTCACCATCGGCGTCTCGGTCCTCGCCCACGGACTCACCGCCGCGCCGCTCGCCGATCGTTACGCGGCCTGGTTCCGGGGGCATCCCCGGCCGGAGACCCTCCACATCGAAGCGTCCGGGGAGAGGCCGGGCGATGTCCGTCCTCGCGTGGACGACGGCGGCTAGCAACAGCGGAACCATCCGGTGGGCAAAATGAAGAGGGCCGCCGGCACCTTCTCCGGTGTCAGCGGCCCCTCATCCGCTCCGGGAACGCCACGCAATGCAGCTCAGCGACGGGTTGCCCGCCAGCGCGACGATCATTACACTGAACGAATAGTTCACTTTACCGAACGCAATGGTGAGCCGAGTCCAAGTGACGGTTGCCAGATCGAGGTGTGAGTATGCCCGGACCCGAGGGGCAATCGGTGAACGACAGGTGCGCCGCCATCGGTGAACAGATCGTGATGCGGCGAACCCAACGCGGAATGTCCGCAGCTGAGCTCGCACGCCGCGCAGGGATCAGCAAAGCGACCTTGTCGGGACTCGAATCAGGTACGGGGAACCCGACGATCACTACCCTGGATTCGCTTGCGGTGGCACTCAGAATTCCGCTCACGGACCTCATTTCCGGCGATCGAGACCCTGGGCCACTCCATCTGCGAGGAACCGGCGTCGAGTCGGGCGAGGTGAAGCGTGAACTTCTCCGCAGGATCAGCGGCGGGCATTCGGTCGAAATATGGCGGATGCGACTACCCGCGAACCACTCCAGCACAGGCCTCCCTCACGCAGACGGCACAGTCGAGCAGCTCTTTATCTCGTCTGGGCACCTTCGTGCAGGACCCGTGGACAACCCCACCGCGCTGGGACCGGGCGACTTACTCGCCTTTGCCGGCGACGCGCCGCACGTGTACGTCACGTCGAACGAGCCAGTTGACTTGACCGTGACATTCATTGTTCCAGTATCGAATTGAAAGGTCATCCATGACCTCGGCCGCCACACCCCTGCAGGGATACCTCAGTGACAACGCTGCAGGCGCGTCCCCCCAGATCCTCGCCGCGATGACGGCAGCAGCGGAGGGCCTGGCCGCGCCGTACGGCAATGACGAGCTTTCGCAGTCGGTGCGGACGAAGTTCGCCGACGTCTTCGACCATCACGTCGACGTATTCCCGGTCGGCACCGGTTCGGCGGCGAACGGACTCGCGTTGTCCGCTCTGACGCCTCCGTGGGGCGCAGTCCTGTCCCACCCGGACGCTCACATCAACAACGACGAGGCAGGCGCACCGGAGTTTTTCACGAATGGTGCGAGATCAATCCTGGTGGACGGCCCGGATTCCAAGATCGACGCGGACTTGTTCCGCGCAGCAGTGGGCCGGAGGAGAGGAGATGTCCATAGCGTGCAGCCCTCCGTCGTCAGCCTCACGCAGGCAACCGAGTCCGGCAGCGCATACAGTCTGGACGAACTCGCGGAACTGTCGTCGATCGCGCACGAAGCGGGTCTTCGTGTCCACATGGACGGTGCCCGTTTCGCCAACGCCTTGATCGCCATCGGGGCGACCCCGGCCGAAATGAGTTGGAAGGCAGGAGTGGACATCCTGTCGTTCGGTGCCACGAAGAACGGCGCGATGACCGCGGACGCCGTGATCTCGTTCGACGGCCGGCTGGCTACCGAACTGCAATACCGCCACAAGCGTGCAGGTCAACTCACTTCCAAAATGCGCTTCCAGACAGCGCAACTCGGCGCCTACCTCGACGACGACCTCTGGCTGAACAATGCACGCCACGCGAACGACATGGCGACGAGACTGCGCGACGGCCTCGCAGGCCTCCCCGGCGTGAAGATCCTGAGCAAGAGCGGCGCCAACATTCTGTTCTGCCACTTCCCCGATCACCTGTCGGCTGATCTCAGGGCTCAGGGGTACGCCTTCTACGGCGACCGCTGGGAGCCGGGAGTCGTTCGGTTCGTGACGTCTTTCGCCCATCACTCATCGGACATCGACACGCTTGTGTCTTCGGTCACCGAACTTACGCGCGGGTACCGATCTGTGCTGTAGGGCGAGAGCAACGATAGACCGCCTCAGCGCGACAACGCCTTTGGTGGCCACGAGACCTCTGTGGCCGCCATCGGATCTGCCTTCGTCGATGCGCTGAGCCATGCGATCTCAGCTGCGGGACGGGAGGCTAACCGACGGCGCCTCCGGTGCGAAGTCCAGCGATCGCGGTGTCGGTGAGGCCGAGTTCGCTGAGCACGGCGTCGGTGTGCTCACCGAGGGCGGGAACAGGTCCCATGGGCAGTTCGACATCGGTGAACGTCATCGGCGGCAGTACCGCTCGCACTGGCCCGGCGGCGGTGTCGACCTCCCGCCACCGGGCACGCTCGGACAGTTGAGGATGGTCGATGAGGTCTCTCATTCCGTTCAGGCGGGCGGCGGGCACGCCTGCCGCGGCGAGTCGTTTGTCCAGTTCCTCGGTGTCGAAACGGCGGGTGTGCTCGGCGACGACCTGGTCGGTTTCGGGTCGGTGCTCCACCCGCAGGATGTTGGTCGCGAACTTCGGATGCTCCGCAAGATCGGATCTGCCGAACACCTCGGTGACCAGCGCCCGCCAGCCGCGGTCGTTCTGCACCCCGATCAGGATCTGCCCATCAACGGTCGGGTACGCGTCGTACGGTGCGATCGAGGCGTGACTCAGACCCATCCGCTCGACTTGAGTGTCCTGGTACATCTGCAGGTACATGGGGTGCCCGAGCCATTCGACGGTCGCGTCGAACATGGACACATCCACCGCGGCCCCCACACCGGTGCGTTCGCGCCGAAACAGTGCTGCCTGCACCGCAGTCAGCGCATACATGCCGGCGGCGATGTCGGCGGCTGGAATTCCCGTCTTGGTTGCCGTCTCGGGGGTGCCGGTGATCGAGCACAAACCGGTCTCTGCCTGCACCAGCATGTCGTACGCCTTACGTGCCTGCAGTGGGCCTGCGGTGCCGTAGCCGGTCATGTTCACCACGATCAGTTCGGGGCGGTCGCGGCGCAAGGCGTCGGCGCCGAGACCGAGACGTTCCATCGCGCCGGGAGCAAAGTTCTGGACGACGACGTCGGCCCGGTCGAGGAGCCGACGTATCACCTCGAGCCCCTCCGCTGACTTCATGTCGACGCAGACCGACTCCTTGCCCCGGTTGAGCCACACGAAATGGGAGGCGAGGCCGTGCACGGCGGTGTCGTAGTTGCGGGCGAAATCGCCCTCCCCCACACGTTCGATCTTGATCACGCGGGCTCCGAGATCGGCCAGGTGCCGGGTGGCGATCGGGGCGGCCACCGCCTGCTCGAAGCTGACCACGGTGATCCCGTCGAGAGGAAGGTCCCGGCGCGCCGTCGAAGTCACAATTGAGGTCACGTGAAATTCTCCTGATGATGGACCGCACGCCGCAGACGGAGCGTTCGGTGCCGGCTACCCGGCATGGTGACTCCAGGATCGACCACCGCCCCACGACGCGGGTGTTCCAAAGCGGAACACCACAGAATCCGATCCGGGGAGCGCTGTGAGAGTCCGCTGAACGAGATCGCGGATTCACGGCGTTGCCGTGCCCTCTACCGGCGGAGGCGAGGACACCGGACTGACCGCCCCGCTATGCGGTGGTGACGTCGGGAGGGTCGGGAAGGTCGACGTCGAGAACGAAGTCGAGCCAGATCAGGGCATCGGAGAGCGTCTCCGCCCGCATGGTCACGTCGAATTGCTCGGCAGCGGTCAGCGACCGCTGCGCTTCGGCGAGATCCTCGGCGAGGAACGCCGACACCGTCCGCAGCACCCAACGCTCCGACGCCGAGAGGGCGTCTACGTCGACGAACCCGCCGTCCGTGAAGCGCAGGTCGAGGATGAACCTCTCCCCCGGTCGCGCGGCGCCCAAACGCGCGGTGACAACGCCGACGATGGCATCGACGACCCAGGCGAGCACGTCGCCGTACTCCGGTTGCTCTCCGACAGCCGGCGGTTCGGCGCACACCCGGGATATCTCGCCCGAGAACCGGACGACGTCGCGGTCACCGACCAGTTGCATCAGCCGGCCGCCGACTGCCGCGGCCGACGAACTGGTGGGGCTGCCCGCGTTCGATCCCATACTTCGAGAATGCCCGGTGCGGGGCACCGCCACACAGCGCAGTCGATCACGCCCAGTCGCCGGTATGGCCCCACCGGTCCCGGCCGCCCAAAGCTGACCGGTGGGGTCCACCGCCCGTGTAGCGGCGTCCGACGGAATTCGATTCGACGTCGGCGCGCTGCGTACGGGCACACCGCCCGATCCCTCGATGGGCGGACTCTCACCTAGGTCTGGAGGTGGCGAATTCGCGATTCGCTTCGCCTGCAACTGATTGGACGCTATCGCGAAATAAGGTAAAGCGCAAGTAAAGCTCGTCGAGGGCTCGACGTTCCCGCCGCTGCCGGCCGGCGGCAGCCTCAACCGACGGACCGAATCCGAACGGTGTAGTTTTGCTGTGGGCCTTATCCTCAGGGGACTCCGCGTGAGCACCGTCACGGCGGTCTGACACGGCCGAGAAATCTGCACGAAACATTCACGTTACGTTCCGTTCGTACAGTGTTGCCCCGACGCACCCCCACCTCATCCGCGGGGTACACGCGAGGGAGAAACACATGAGTGGGAATGCCGTCCGTCTGCAGGCGATCAAGGACGTCGAGGCATACGTGCCCCCGGCCGTCAGTTTCGTCGACGACGAGAAGCCGGGCGAGATCTTCGGTCAGAACGTGTTCAGCAAGACCGTGATGCAGAAGCGTCTGCCGAAGTCGGTCTACAAGTCCGTCATCGCCACGATCGAGAAGGGCAAGCCTCTCGACCCGATGGTTGCCGACGCGGTCGCGTCGGCGATGAAGGACTGGGCACTCGAGAAGGGCGCCACGCACTACGCGCACGTCTTCTACCCCCTGACGGGCCTGACCGCGGAGAAGCACGACAGCTTCTTCGACCCGGTCGGTGACGGGTCGGCGCTCGCCGAATTCGCAGGTAAGACGCTCGTCCAGGGCGAGCCCGACGCGTCGAGCTTCCCCAACGGCGGGCTACGCAACACGTTCGAGGCGCGCGGTTACACCGGGTGGGACGTCACCAGCCCGGCGTATGTGCTCGAGAACCCGAACGGCAACACCCTGTGCATTCCGACGGTGTTCGTGTCGATGACCGGGGACGCGCTCGACCACAAGACACCGCTGCTGCGGTCGCAGCAGGCGATGGGTGTCCACGCGGAACGCATCCTGACGCTCTTCGGCCACGACGACGTCGAGAACATCGTCTCGTTCTGTGGACCGGAACAGGAGTACTTCCTCGTCGACCGGCACTTCTTCCTCGCCCGGCCGGACCTGCTCAATTCCGGCCGCACCCTGTTCGGCGCCAAGCCGCCCAAGGGCCAGGAGTTCGACGACCACTACTTCGGCGCCATCCCGGAGCGCGTTCTCGGCTTCATGATGGACACCGAACGTGAGCTGTTCAAGCTCGGCATTCCGGCGAAGACCAGGCACAACGAGGTCGCCCCCGGCCAGTTCGAGATCGCACCGATGTTCGAACGCGGCAACATCGCCGCCGACCACCAGCAACTGCTGATGACGACGCTCAAGACGATCGCCAAGAAGCACGGCATGGCCTGCCTGTTCCACGAGAAGCCGTTCGACGGTGTCAACGGGTCCGGCAAGCACGTCAACTTCTCGCTCGGCAATTCCGACCTCGGCAGCCTCCTCGTTCCCGGCGACAACCCGCACGACAACGCCCAGTTCCTCGTCTTCTGTGCTGCCGTCATCCGCGGGGTGCACAAGTACGGCGGCCTGCTCCGCGCCTCCGTCGCGTCGGCGACCAACGATCACCGTCTCGGCGCGAACGAGGCTCCCCCGGCCATCATCTCCGTCTTCCTCGGAGATCAGCTCGCCGGCGTGTTCGAGCAGATCGCGAAGGGTGCGGCCACCTCGTCGAAGGGGAAGGGCACCATGAAGATCGGTGTCGACACCCTGCCCGTGCTCCCGACCGATCCGGGCGACCGCAACCGCACGAGCCCGTTCGCCTTCACCGGCAACCGGTTCGAGTTCCGGGCGCCGGGTTCGATGCAGACCGTCAGCGGACCCATCGTCACGATCAACACGATCATGGCCGAGTCGCTCGACTACATCGCGACCGAACTCGAGACCGCGGTCGCGAACGGCACCGACTTCGACACCGCGGTGCAGAACCTGCTCACCGAGATCATCACCAACCACGGTGACGTCGTGTTCAACGGTGACGGGTACTCGGAGAACTGGCAGAACGAGGCGGCCGCGCGTGGACTGCCGAACCTGCGCACGACCCTCGACGCGTTGCCCGAACTGATCACCGAATCGGCGGTCGAACTGTTCGGCAAGTACCAGGTGTTCAACCACCGGGAGATGCACTCTCGCTACGAGATCGGTCTCGAACAGTACGCGCTGACGATCGGTGTGGAAGCACGGCTGACCCTGGAATTGGGACAGACGTCGATCCTCCCCGCCGCGATTCGCTACCAGACCGAGTTGGCGCAGAACGTTGCGGCGCTGAAGGCCGCAGGCGTGGACGCGGACCTGTCCGCGCTCGAAGCCGTGTCGGCACTCCTGACAAACCTCAGGGTCGCGCTCGCCGAGTTGAAGTCCGCGCTCACCGCTCAGGGTGAATCGGAGGCATTGGCGGAGGCAACGCATGCCAAGGACGCCCTCCTGCCCGCGATGGCTGCCGTTCGCGCAGCAGCAGACAGCCTCGAGGACATCGTGGCCGACGACCTCTGGCCGCTGCCCACGTACCAGGAGATGCTCTACGTCCTCTGACGGACTGGAGTAGATCTGCACGTCATCAAGGTCCGGAACCTACGGCGGAAGCTGTAGGTTCCGGATCTGTCTGTCGGCTCACACCGCCCGGGTCTCTGGGTGTCTGTCAGTGGCGAGATGCGGCCAAGTCGCCGAGCGCTTCGACGGATTTCCAATCGACCACGGCTGCGCAGTTACGCCGTAGCAGCGCGAGAATCAGCTGGTTCACCACATCGTTGTCGGGGAGAACCGCGACCGCGGCGAGTGTGACGTAGAGGCCGCTGAGTAGCTGGATCCTGTAGTCGGCCGTCGCCTGCCCCTCGTCGTATCCGGAGGATTTCTCCGCGAACACGTCGATGTACGTCTTCAGCAATCGTGTTTCGTGTAGTCGGCGTTCGGCGACGTCGACACTGCCCGACATGAAGTACGCGAAGTCGTACATCGGATTGCGCAAGCCGGTGAACTGCCAATCCAGGAGCACGGCCGACACTCCCGCCTCCGACCTCTCGAAGAGAACATTGTCGACGCGAGGGTCGCCGTGAGTGAGTGTCAGGTGTTGCTGCGGCAGCCCGTACCAGGTGCGAACGAGTGCGACGGCATCTCGAACGGCGGCGAGGAAGTCCGGCGGGAGGTCCCCGGCGAAGCGAGTCAGCGCGGCCGCGGCCCCGCGTTCCGCCGCATCGCACCAGTAGTCGGAGACCTCGGACATGCGCACCAACCACGCTGGCGCTGCCTCGTCTGTCAGTGGGAAGAAGCTGGAGTGCAGGCGAGCGAGTTCCGCGACAAGGGATTCCGCCTCGGCCACACCACACCCCGCGGCTTGATTGCCGGGCGTCGTCGTTGCCGTCAAGTCCTCCAGGACGAGGTTGATGTTCGTCTCGTCGCCGGCCACCCAGAAGCACCGCGGAATCCGGCAAGCCTGTCGGCCACCGACTTCCCGGTAAGCGCCGATTTCGCGGTGGTATGCACCGCTCCGCAGTCCGTGCGCGTGCGCACCCGGTGCGCTCGGACGAAACTTCACCACGACCGCGGCGGGGGAACCCGATTCGGCTCGTGCGTACTCGATGCCGATTCGTACGGTGTCGCTCACGTTGCCTGCGCCGATCGGCTGCGCCGAGATCGACGCGACCTCGACCCCAGTGTGGCCTGCCTGCCGTAGCACGGACTGCACCCATGCGGTGTCGATCTCGGTGGCGACGTCGAGCACTCTGGGAGTCGGGTGATTCATGACCAGGACCCTTCGAAGTAGTTGGAGTTCCACACATCCGTGATGAGTCCCGCGGTCGCTTTGAAGACCTCGATTCCGCAGAGCCGCTCTCCGGTGGACAGGCGGATCGCGTTCCACGTCAGCGTCGCGAATTCCTCGTTGCCGGAGAGGTTGGTCACCTCAAATGTCGGCTGGTTCGACGCCAGGTCGGCACGAATGCGCTCGATTTGCTGATTCCGGCTGAGCGCGACGGTGTTACCCGCTTCGTGTCGAATGACCGGGTCTCCGCAGATTTCGTGGATGAGCTCGACCCGTTGCTTGTTGTAGATCTCGAACACATACTGTTCGACGAGTTCGACGGGGGTTCTCACCGGAGACTCCTGTACGTCTCGACGACCGGCTCGAGTTCTGCCGGGGTCGAGCAGTGCAGGATGACACCGTCGACACCGAGATCGAGTTGGGCGGAGACCTTCTTCGCGCAGGCCTCGGCTGATCCTGTGGCGGCTGCGTCGAGCCACTCGGCGGGCAGCACTGTGCCGATGTGCTCGATCTCGGACGGGGTCGCCACCGCATCGCACCAGCCGTTCAATCCGGCGACCACCGGATCTTCTCGGAACCGCTGGAGCGCGTTGGGGTCCCAGTTGTTCGTCTTCACCATCAGGTCTCCGTACACCTGCAGGTAGGTGGCGAGTCTAGCCACGGTCTTCTTCAGTTGCAGTTCGACGGGCAGGTGATCGGGAACCGTTGCGTAGCAGGACCACACCTTGACCGCTGCGGGATCACGACCGGCCTTCTCCGCGGCGGTGCGGACCGCGTTCACACACCGCACGACAGTGTCGTCCGAGAAGTACGTGTGGAGAACGACGACGTCAGCGGCTCGCCCGGCCAGGGCCAGGGTCGCAGGCCCGAATGCGGTCAGCCCGATCGGAATGTTCTCGTCGAATGTCGGGTCGAGGCGCAGCGCCGGATAGTTTCCGGCCGGGCCGCTATGGCCCTCGACGGTCTCTCCCTTCCACAATCGGCGCATCAGACCGATGAAATCCTCCAGTTGCGCGGTGGTGACCGGCGGGAGGCCGAAGGCTTTCAGTTGCGGTGCCAGCCCACGACCGAGGCCGAGGACGAAGCGGCCGTTCGTCAGCCGGTGCATCGTCGTCGCCCATGCTGCTGTCACCATCGGGTGGCGGGTGTTGTGGTTGGTCGCAGCAGTGGCGATGTTCAGGCGTTCGGTCACCGCACCGGCCGCGCCCGTCAACGACCCGAGTTCCTTGACGTTGAACCGTTCGGAAAAGAACGCGGTGCCCAGGCCGAGGCGCTCGGCCAGTGCCAGTTCGCCGTACATCTCTCGGGGAGACTCGACGTGTCCGCCGAGTGCGTAGAAGCCCAGTTCAGGCATCGAATCGTTCACTGAGTGTGCCTTTCGTGAGAACCGCAGTCGGGCGCCGACCTACCCACGGTTCACCGCGGCGAGTGGGTGGATCCCGATGTGGCGGGCGCCGTCGCGGTCCCGTGCATGTGTCAGGGAATTGGTGACCATGGACAGAAACAGGTCGTCACCGCGCTCCGTTCGTTCCACCAGCATCGCAGCCGCAACCCCGATGATGAAGTTGTGGAAGGTCGCGCACGCATAGTCCTGGACGAGACGTTCGAACGGATAGCCTTCGACCCCGAGGTCGACGAGTTCCGAGTGGTAGTGGAGGAGTAGTTCGTCCTCGTTCGCTCGACGTGTCGCGGCGTCCAGCGCGCCACCGATGAAGTAGGCGACGTCGACGACTCCCGGTGCGTACACCACTGTTTGCCAGTCCAGTACAACGAGCGGTACTTCTCCGCCGTGCGCGTCGAACAGAACGTTGTCGGGTCGGTAGTCTCCGTGCTGGACGGTGTAGGGCATCCTCTCCAGCGCCTGGTAGTACCCGGCGATGTTGTCGACGAATTCCTGCCCCAGTGCGATGTCGGCCTCGCTGAGCCGGCCGGCGTAGCGCTGACGGAATCCGTCGTACCATTCGGGCATCATCTCGGCGAATCGCTGCCAGTAGCTCGACGAGATGTCCATCCACGGGTTGCCCCTGAGTTCTTCGGAACCCCAGTAAGGCGCGTGGATCCGCGCGGCTTGTTCGACGGCGAGCCGCGTTTCGGCCACCGTGCAGCCGGTCAGCTGGTTTCCGGGACGTGCGGGAGTGAGATCCTCCAGGATGAGAACGAATTCGGTATTGTTCGAATCGATTTCGGCGTGGAAACAGGACGGGACGCGGACCTGGAGGTGCGGCGCGATCTCGGTGTAGAAGCCGACCTCACGGGCGTAGTTGAGCTCGCTGCGTCCGGCGGCGCGGCTCTGCTCGCTGTCGGAGGTCAGTTTCGCGACGAGCGACACGGGGCCGCTGCCAGGGTCGGAGTACGAGATCGTGATCTGATAGCTGTCGGCGACCAGACCTGTGCCTATCGGTTCGATTGCCGTGTCGGTCACGCGGTTACCGGAGGCGAGTATTCCCTTGTCGCGCAACACTCGATCCAGCCAGCTCGCGCAAATATCAGCTGCGTGCAATGTCTTCTCCTTATCGAGGGCCGGTACCGACTCAGATCTCGAGCACCGTCACGACACCTGTCGTGCCGTCGACCTCGATGAGTGCTCCGTTCGGGATGCGCTTGGTCGCGTCGGTGGCCGAGACGATGCACGGGATACCGATTTCCCGGCTGACGATCGCGGCGTGCGAGAACGGGGCTCCGACGTCGACGACCACCGCGGAGGCGGCGACGAACAGCGGTGTCCAGGACGGGTCGGTGATCGGGGCGATGAGGATCTCTCCGGGCTCGAGCGCGGAGGGGTCGTCGGGGGTGGTCAGGACCCGGGCGATGCCCCGGGCGGTGCCGGTGCAGCCGGACACGCCGACCACAGACTCGCCCGCGGCCAGCGCAGCACCGGCGGCGCCTGCGCGGAGCGACCAACCCTCTAGCGGCGGAACTTCCTCGGACACCACGAACGGCGGCTTGACGTCGAAGAGCGCGATGTAGCTCTTTTCCCGCTCGCGTACGATGTCGGTGAACGCAGCGGGATCGACGAGGTAGGCATCGAGTTCGTCGGCGAAGAGCATGAAGATCTGCTCCACGCTGTCGAGGGCTCCCGCCTCGACCCCGCGTCGGCCGAGCTCCCTTGCAGGAAGCCGGATTTCGTGGATCACCATGGCCGCCGTGGTGCGAGCGCGTTCGCGGCCGCGGAGCCAGAGAGCGGCGGCGGCGAGGGTGGCCTCGAACTGGGCGGAGGTCTCGGGATCCCCGGCGAGGAGCTCACGGACCACCGAAGCGGCGGCCTCGCGTTCCTCACTTCGGATGGCGCCCTTACCTTCCGGCGCCTCGTCGTCACCGACCCGCCGCATGCGGTCGACGGTGGCCAGCGCCAGTTCCGGTTTGACGCCCCACGTCTGGGCGCGGATCTCCCATTCCGCCGGGCCGCGGAAGTCCCAGTCCGACAGGAACGCGTCGAGATCGGTGCGGAACGCGGTGACGGCTGGGTCGGTGCTCGCCGACAGCCGGTCGTAGAGGCCGGGGACGCCCTCGTCGAACACGGCGGCCACCGCCGGATCCTGGGCGGTGCGGCTGAGGGTCCACATCCGCTTGGAGGGTCCGGTGGAGTCGACGTCACCGATGCCGCCGACCAGGGTGAGTGCGAGCTCGGGCCTGCCGACGGCGGCGGCGATCTGCGCGACGGCCCCCAGCCCGACACCCGATTTGAGGCTGGCCTCGATGTGGTGCTGGAACAGCGGCCGCAGGATGTAGTCGAAGGAGGTAATGCGCTCGCGCAACTGCTGATCGGTCAACGCGGTCATGTCGGGCCGGTCGGCGCGGATCCGCACCACGTCCTGACGGTCGGCGTCGTACTCGGGCAGCCCGGTGGCCCCGATGACTTCTTCGACCAGCCAGGCGCCGGCGCGCTCGGCGAACTCCGGGTTCTCGTCGAAGTCCCGCTTCTCGCTCTCGTAGCTGGGAATCCCGGGCATGTCACCGAAGTACTGCAGGTCGACCGCTTCCGGTGACATCCCCGGCACGCGGACGCCGAACAGCCGCATCAGCGACATGTTGATGTACAGGTAGCTGCCGAAGGCCGGGAGGATGTTGTAGTCGACCGTGGCGTCGTAGAGGTCGTGGTCCCAGACCTTGCATGCGACGAAGGCGTCCCGCCAGCCCGGTTCGAGATTGTGCTGGAAGCCGGCGGAGGCGTTCAACGGACTGATCGGGTCGGGGAAGATCTCCCCGACGTTCGCGCGGGAGTACAGGGGAAACACCTTCGACACAGTGTCGTTGATGGGCCACTCAGCCATGCGATGCCTTCTTTCAGACAAATGTTTTGGAGTGCCGGTTTCATTCCGGAACGATGCACGTCGCCTTTCGTGTTAGCGACTGTGAATTCACATTCTTATGTGAGTGGCGTCACTCTGTCAAGACTCCCGGGCCTTGACCGACCTCACGTCTGACGAGTTTCCACGCTTGCCGGTAGACAAAAGTGTGAATACTGCGTCACAATCCTTGGATACGAGGTCTGAGCTGGCGTCTGGTTTGTGGAGGTCGGCAGGGAAGGAGAGCGCTCACATGCGCATTTTGGTCACCAACGACGACGGCATCGACGCACCCGGACTGCATGCGGTGGCGACAGCTCTGGCAACCGAGGGGTACGAGATCACCATCGCCGCGCCGCGCGGCGAGTGCAGCGGCAGCGGCTCTTCGCTGGGCACCCTCGAGCACGGAGCGGAGATCGCCTACACGGAGCGCCGCTTCGAGCACCTGCCGGGAGTCCAGGCGCTCAGCTTCGACGCCCCGCCCGCATTTGCGGTGTTCGCGGCGTGCGCGGGGGTGTTCGGCCCTCCGCCGGACCTGGTCGTCAGCGGCATCAATCCCGGCCCGAACACCGGCCGGATGATTCTGAATTCGAGTACGGTGGCGGCCGCGCTGACCGCGTCGACCCTCGGCGTCCGCGGTCTCGCCGTCAGCTGCGGGTTTCCGCCGGAGCACCGATTCGACACAGCCGGCCGCATCGCGGTGTCCGCGGCACAGTGGATGCTCGCCCACAGCGCCCACCGTGCCGTGCTGAACGTCAATGTGCCCGATCTCGACATCAGTGAGGTCAAGGGTGTGCGAATGGCACCGCTGGCGCCACGCGGACTGCTCGGCTTGACCTTCGACAAGACCCCGGACACGGTGCGGCTGTTGCGATTCGCCAATACCGAACGCCTCGGCACCGGAACCGACTCCGCTCTCGTGCGTGACGGCTACGTGTCGATCAGCGCCATCTCGGCCGTGGCGGCCAACTCCGAGGGCTCAGGCGTCGCGGCGCACGTCGAGGCGTGCCTGCCGTTCCCGGTGGCCGCCGAGTCCTAGGCGCAGGATTCCCTGGCGCTGCAACGTATATCGAACACGGAAGGGTCGGGCCGGTCATCGACCGGCCCGACCCTTCCCGTGTTGTGCGCTTGTTCAGCCTTCGTCGGCGGCGCCCCGGGTCCGCCCGGCACTGAGGATGAGGTCTTCGTGCAGTTCCATCCAGATGTCGTGGTAGCTGTCGTACATCGGCCGCGCGAACGAGGCGTTGTCGCCGCCGCGGATGCGGTCGAGCGCCGCGGAGAGGCGCGGCAGGTAGCGACCGAACCGCGGCAGCGCATCGACCAGTTCCGGGAGCGACGCCCGCAGTTGCTCGTCAGTCTGCGCCAGCGCGCCGACGACCTCGCCGTCGTAGGTCGGGTCGCCGTGATCGTTGGGGGTGTCGTCGCTGCGCATCTGCCAGCGCTGACACACCATCTTGAAGTCGGAGTTGATCGGCAGGAATCGGTCGTAGAAGGCTGTCAGCGCGGTGGCCGCGCCCGTGGTGGCCGGATCCTGTGCGAGTAGCCGCAGATGCTCGGCCTTGCCCGCGGGGGTCAGCATCGCTCCCGGCATCCGGCCCTCCCGGCGCACCACCAGACCCTGCTCGACGAGCGGATCCAGGGCCGCCGGCAGGTCCTCGACGGGCACGCCCGACAGGGCGCTGAGCACGTTGTCGTTGGCCAGTCCCTTCACGCGGAGCGAATGCAGGACGTCGAAGGTGTGTTGATCTTGCTGGGCGTGAACCATGTCTGGCTCCTGTTCGGGTGATCGGTGGTCAGATTGTGTCTTCGTCAGGAATTCGCGAAATAGTGCGAGCGCAGGGCCTTCTTGTTGAGTTTTCCGGTAGGCAGCCGCGGCAGGCGGTCGACGAAGTCGATCGAGCGGGGCGCTTTGAAGGTCGCCAGGCAGCCGCGGCAGTAATCGATGAGGTCGGCGGCGGTGGTGGCGTCACCCGGTACACCCTCGCGCAATTCCACCATCGCCTTGACCTGTTCCCCGAATTCCGGGTCGGGGATGCCGAATACCGCAGCGTCGACGACATCGGGATGGCGCACCAGGGCGGCCTCGATCTCCTCGGGGTAGATGTTGACCCCGCCGGAGATGATCATGAAACTTTCCCGCCCGGCGAGGTAGAGGAATCCGTCCTCGTCGAGGTAGCCGCGGTCGCCCATGCTTTTCCAGCCGGCACTCGTCGCGGTGTCTCCCGCGTTGACGTAGGCCGCCGCGGCCGGCGGTTCGAACCAGACCTTGCCGATCTCACCCGTCGGCAGCGGGGTGCCCGCGTCGTCGGTGACGTGCACACGGGTGCCGCCGAGGGGTCGGCCGACCGACCCGGGGTGGTCGGCGGATTCGGCGGCGGAGATGTACGTGTGCCCGTAGCCCTCGGAGGCGCCGTAGTACTCGTGCAGGACGGGCCCCCACCACGCGTTGATCTGTTCCTTGACCTCCACCGGGCAGGGCGCGCCGGAGGTGACGGCGGTGGTGTGCGTCGGCGACAGCGCGATGGCGCTCCTGTCGGGCAGGGCGAGGATGCGCAGCAGCATCGTCGGCACCCACTGCGAGTGGGTGACCCCGTGGGCGGCGATCGCCGTCATGGCCGCGGACGCGTCGAAGCGTTCCATACACACGACCGTGCCGCCGGCGGCCATCGTCATCAGCTGGAAGGTGAACGGCGCCGCGTGGTAGTTCGGGGCGGGCGAGAGCAGCACCGTGTCCGAGTCGATGCCGAGTTTCAGGGCGAGGCCCGCGTGACGGGTGGGGGCGTCCGCGGGATGGATGTCCAGCAATTTCTGCCGGAACGCCTTCGGACGGCCGGTGGTGCCGCCGCTGTAGAGGACGCGGGCGCCGAAGCGCTCGTCCGCGATGGGAGTCCTCGGGTGGTTCGCGATCGCCGCGGCGAGGTGCTCGACCCCGGGAGCAGGATCGGTGCACAGGGTCAGCGCGGTGTGCCCGCCGGGAAGGGCGTCGGCGACCGCTCCGGCGAGCGAGCCGCTGGTGACGACCGCGGCCGGTGTCGCTTCGGCGAGGAGCGCGGCGAGTTCGGCGGCGCCGAGGTGCCAGTTCACCGGTGTGACATACAGGCCCGCGCGCATTCCGGCCGCGACCACCACCGGCCATTCGATCCGGTTCTCCATCACCAGGACGATGGAATCGCCTGCTGTCACGCCTCTGCTGCGCAGGAGATGGGCGAGCTGGTTGGACTGCTCGTCGAGCTGCCGGTAGGTGAGCGAAGAACCGGAGGCGGCCATCACGAACGCGAGAGAATCAGGATGCTCGGTGGCGATTGCGGGTGGGTACACGTGACCTCTTTTTGTGAATTGTTCGTCACTATCTAGGTCAGGCTACAAGCGATTTGACTCGTCTTACAAGGGGTATTTGCAAATCCGGCGATTTGTGCTTTAGTGACACCAATGTCACAAACGAACGTGACCGTGACGGGAGACATCCAAATGACCACCAGCAGTGGTATCGACCTGATGGACCTGCGGGCATTCGCCTCCGGCTACGCGGACGAGATCTTCGCGCAGTTGCGCAACGAGGACCCTCTGCACTGGAACGAGGAACCGAACGGCCCGGGATTCTGGTCGGTGACTCGATACGCCGACGTCAAAGCAGTTGCCGCGGACCACGACACGTTCACCGTCACCCAGGGGACGCAGATCGCGAGCAGGCGCGCCGAAGGCGAAGGCGCCCGCAGCATTCACCACGTCGACCCACCGGAGCACGGTCCGCTGCGCAAGATCGTCACCCCGCACGTGCGACCCGCCAAGGTGAAGGCCCTCGTCCCGGACATCGAGGCGGTGATCGACGACCTGCTGAACAAGGCCGTCGGCGCGGGGCCGATCGACCTGGTCGCGAACATCTCCGCCCAACTGCCACTGGTGATGATCGGTCGACTGCTCGGCGCCCCGCTCGAGGACTGCCCGAACCTGCTGCGGTGGACGAACCAGATGGCCTCGGAGGACCCCGACTACTCCGCGGGCCCCGAGACCGCCGTGCGCGCCCGCGACGAGGTGTTCGCCTACTTCCGGGCCCTCGAGACCGAGCGTCGGGCCTGCCCGGCCGACGACCTGGTCAGCGTGCTGACCGCCGCCGAACTCGACGGGGTCCCGCTCAGCCGAGGTTACCTCGACGCCTACTACCTGATCCTGATGGTCGCCGGGAACGAAACCACTCGGAACCTGCTGTCGGGCGGTGTGCTCGCCCTGCACGAGAACCCGCAATGGTGGGACGTTCTGCGCGAGAATCCGGGCAAGATCCGCTCCGCGGTCGAAGAGATGGTGCGTTGGGTGTCGCCGGTGCTGTCGATGCGGCGCACCGCCACCCGGGACGTCGAGATACACGGCAAGACCGTGAAGGCCGGCGACAAGGTCGTCATGTGGTTCTGTTCCGCGAACCGGGACGAGCGGGTGTTCGAGGAGCCGGACACGTTCCGGGCCGATCGGTTCCCGAACGAGCACCTGGGTTTCGGGTGGGGCGATCACGCCTGCCTCGGCGCCAACCTCGCCCGCCTCGAGGCGAAGCTGTTCTTCACCAAGCTCGTCGAACGCGGCATCGACATCGACGTGGCCGATTCCCCGAAGCGACTGCAGAGCAACTTCTTCCGCGGCATCAAGACCCTGCCCGTGCGATTGGAGCCGCGCCATGGCTGACACCTTCGACCGGGCCGGTTGTCTGATCGACGGCGACTGGTTCGTGCCGGCCGGGCCGGTGATCGAGGTGATCGACCCGTTCACCGAGTCCGTGATGGGTGAGGTCGTCGACGCCGGATCCGAGGTCGTCGACGACGCCGTGCGGTCGGCCGCAGCAGCCCATCCGGCGTGGCGGCGCACCGACGTCGCCGAGCGGGCGGAGTTGCTCGACCGTGCCGCGGATCTGCTCACCCGTGACGGCTCGGCGATCGCGGCACTGGTCAGCCGGGAAATGGGTATGCCGATCTCGCTCGCGGAGGTCACACAGGCCCAGCTCCCCGCCGACGTGCTGCGGGCCACCGCCCGCACCGCCCGCGACTTCCCGTGGTCGCAGGACATCGACGGGGCCACCCTGGTCCGACGCGGCAGCGGGGTCGTCGGCGCGATCACGCCGTGGAACATGCCGGTCCATCAGATCGTCGCCAAGGTCTCGGCCGCACTCGCCGCCGGATCGACCGTGGTGCTCAAGGCGTCGGAGATGACCCCGTACGACGCGAACGCGCTCGCCGCGCTGTTCCTCGAGGCGGGATTTCCGGCCGGGGTGTTCAACGTCGTGACCGGAACCGGTGCGGTCACCGGAGCCGCACTGGCCGCGCACCCGGGCCTCGCGCACGTCTCGTTCACCGGCAGCGTCGTCGCCGGTCGCACGGTGGCCTCCCTGGCGGCGCAGACGTTGACCCGCTGCACCCTCGAACTCGGCGGAAAGTCACCTGCCGTGGTGCTGCCGGACGCGGACCTCGAGACCGCGCTCACCGGGGTCGTCACATCCGGTCTGGTCAACTCCGGTCAGGCCTGCAACGCCACCACCCGCCTGCTGATCCCGGAACACCTCGCCGCCGACTCCGTCGACATCATCGAAGATGCAGTCGCGCAGCAGGTCCTGGGTAATCCCGCGGACCCCCGGACGCGGCAGGGGCCGCTCGTCTCGGCGCGCCAACGTGAGCGCGTCCTCGACCACATCGGTGACGCCGTCGCCGCCGGCGGGCACCTGCTCACCGGCACGGGCAAGCCGTCGGAGGCGTCCCCGACCGGGTACTTCGTCGATCCCACCGTCATCACCGGACTGCCCGAGGACGCCCGGGCCATCCGTGAGGAGATCTTCGGCCCCGTCATCGCCGTGCAGATCTACACCGATGTCGACGACGCCGTCCGCATCGCCAACGACTGCGCGTACGGGTTGTCCGCGGAGGTGTGGTCCGGCGACGTCGAGCGCGCCCGCGCCGTCGCCGGACGGCTCGACGTCGGCCAGGTCAAGATCAACGGCGTCCGCACCCGCAATCGGCCCACAGTTCCCTTCGGTGGCGTCAAGAATTCCGGCTACGGCCGCGAACTCGGCCACCTCGGCATCGAGGAGTTCACCGACGTGACGGCGGTAATGTCATGACCGGCAACACTTTCAGCGGAAACATCGTCGTCACCGGCGCGGCATCGGGGATCGGACTCGCCCTCGCCGGCCAGTTGAGCTCGGCAGGCGCCACGGTCTACGCCCTCGACCGGCGCGACTGCCCGATCGGACCGGTGCGCACCCTGCTGTGCGACCTCTCCGACCCCGGCTCGATCAGCGACGCCGTCGCGGCCCTCCCCGGTGAGGTCACCGGGCTGGCGAACGTCGCCGGTGTCCCGGGCACCGCTGCCGCGCAGACCGTGCTGGCGGTCAATCTTCTCGGGGCGCGCCTGCTCACCGAACTTCTGCTCCCCCGCATGACTGCGGGAGCGGCGATCGTCAACGTCGCCTCCGTCGCCGCGTACCGCAACACCGAATCCCCGGAGTCGATCGACGAACTGCTGCGGGTCCGCGACCGCGCGGACCTGCACGCCTGGTTGCGTGATCACCCCGTCAAGGGGCCCGCCGCCTACGACACCTCCAAACGCGCCCTCGTCGACTGGACGCAACTGCTGTCGGCGAAACTGACGGCACGCCACATCCGGGCGCTGTCGGTCAGCCCCGGACCGGTCGAGACACCGATCCTCGCCGACTTCGAAGCCAGCATGGGCGCCGACGCGATGGCACGATCCCACGACGCGGTCGGCAGACACGGCTACCCCCATGAGATCGGCGCGGTCGTCGCGTTCGCCCTCTCCCCCGCCGCGTCGTGGCTCAACGGCATCGACATCCCGGTCGAAGGTGGCCTGTTCGCCACCCGTGCGGCCGCCAAATCCCCCGTTTTCGAAGGACTCTCGCTATGACCTCCTCCAGCAGTCCGGCCGAGCACGTCATCACCCTCGACGGCACCCACCCCAGCACCCGCGAGGTACTCGGCGGCAAGGCCTACAGCGTCAACAAGATGCGGGCGATGGGACTGCCGGTCCCCCCGGCGTTCGCGCTGCCCACCGGTGTCTGCGCGGTCTACCACGACAACGGCCGATCCCTGCCGGACGAGATCTGGCAGCAGGTCCTCGAACACCTGCGACGACTCGAAACGGAGACCGGCCGCCGGTTCGGCGCCGGTCCGTCCCCGCTGCTGGTGTCCGTTCGGTCCGGCGCCGCGCAGTCCATGCCGGGCATGATGGACACCGTCCTCAACCTCGGCCTGACCCCCGAACTGTGTGAGGCGCTCGCCGCCGAGACCGGCGATCAGCGGTGGGCGACGGACACCTGGCAGCGGTTCTGTCACAGTTACGCCGACATCGTCGCCGGCGACCCCGGTGCCGCGCCGCCGAGCGATCCGCTCGACCAGTTGCGATCGGCGATCGGCGCCGTCTTCGATTCCTGGACCAACGAGCGTGTGAAGGCGTATCGCGCCCGGCACAACCTCGGCGCCGGCGCCGGAACCGCAGTCACCGTGCAGGCCATGGTGTTCGGCAACCGCGACGAACGGTCCGGGACCGGGGTGCTGTTCAGCCGGGATCCGGCCACCGGCGAGAACACTCTCTACGGCGAATGGCTGGCGAAGGCGCAGGGCGAGGACGTCGTGTCCGGGGAGAAGACCCCGAACCCGCTCGTCACCGTCGGCGACATCCTGCCCGACGTGTACCCGGAACTCGAGCGCATCGCCGAGGTCCTCGAACGTGAGCACCGCGACCTGGTCGACATCGAGTTCACCGTCGAAAGCGGCCGGTTGTACGTCCTGCAGTGCCGGGCCGGGAAGCGTGCTCCGCGCGCCGCGGTCCGGATCGCCGTCGACCTCGTCCGCGAAGGTCTCATCACGGCCGACGAGGCGGTCTCCCGCGTCTCGGCCGAGCAGGCCGCGAGCCTGGCGAAAACGCAGGCGGTGCACGCCGACCGGACGGTCCTGGCCGGCGGCCTCGGCGCCGGCCCCGGTGTCGCCGTCGGGCAGGCCGTCAGCGACCTCGACCAGGCCCTCGACCTCGCCGCGGCCGGCACACCCGTCGTGCTCGTTCGTCCCTCCACCGCCCCGGACGATGTGCCCGCGATGTTCGAATCGGTCGCCGTCGTCACCGAACTCGGCGGCAGCACCTCCCACGCGGCGCTGGTGTGCCGGGAGATCGGGCTGCCGTGCGTGGTCGGCGCCGGAGTCGGCACCGTCGCGAAACTGACCGGGCTCACGGTGACCGTCGACGGCACCACCGGCGCGGTCTACGAGGGCGACGCCCTGCACACCCCGGACGAGGGCGACGTCGACGAGTACCTCACCGAACTCCTCGGCTACCTGCCCGGCACCGTCCCGGTGGATCATCCGCTCGCACAGTTGCGCTCTGCGCACCTGGAACGGGCATAACGCGAGGTCAGAACGATGCGACATCCACGGTCAGTGATATCTTGTTCGCAAACTCGGGCGACGGAGAGGGGGCGGCGATGACCACACAGCGGCAGGTCCCACCACGCACGCTCGACGACGTCTACACCCACGTCGGCCTCGTCGAACCCGGTGCGGCCACCCCGAAACGTCCCAACCGCCGCGGGGAGCTCACCCGGGAACGCATCGTGCAGGCCGCGATCGAATGCTTCAGCGAGTACGGGTACACCCGCACCCGGGTCTCCGACATCACCCACCGCGCGAAGACCGCGCAGGGAAACTTCTACCGGCACTTCACCGACCTGGACGACGTCTTCCTCGCCGCCATGCACACCGGGCTCCAGGAATTGTCCGAGGCCACCAGCCGCAAGACGACCACCAGCGGCGAACTCGAAGCGCTGATCGAGGTCAACAGCACCTACCTGCACGCCTACTCCCGGCACCGGCACATCCTGCGACTGCTGCGTGAAGCTGCCGCCGCCAGCGCCAACGAGGGTTTTCAGCAGCTGTGGCTGCAACTGCGTGACGACTTCATCGCACGCACCCGCCGCTGGCTGGAGAAACTGCACGACCGCGGGGAGATCGGGGACACCAACCTCGACCTGCTCGCCGAGTCGCTCGGCTGCATGACCGAGCAGATGGCCTACGTGCACGTCGGTCTCCCCGCCTCCACCCCCAAACGCGAACGCATCGACGAACTCGGCCGCGCCCTCGGTGAGGTCTGGTTCCGGGCGCTGCCCCCGGCCGCGTTGCCGTCCGAGCACTGACCACATTCCACCGGCTCCCTTCGGCCGCCGACGGCCGACACGTGTCGCTTCCCCATCCTGAGCTGCAACGAAAGACGCACCCATGACCAACGTCGCACCCGATTCTCTCGGCTACACCGTCCGTGTTGCCGACGTCATCGCCGAGACACCCGACGCCTCCTCCCTCGTCATCGACGTCCCGCAGGAGATCGCCGACAGGTTCGCGTACCGGCCCGGGCAATTCCTCACCGTCCGGATCCCCAGCGAACGCACCGGTTCGGTGGCGCGTTGCTATTCGATCGCCAGCTCGCCCACCACCGACGACCGGATCAAGGTGACGGTCAAACGCACCGTCGACGGATACGGCTCGAACTGGCTGTGCGACAACATCACCGCGGGCGACGACGTGCATGTGCTGCCACCGTCGGGCACGTTCACCCCGCACAGTCTCGACGGCGACTTCCAGCTGTTCGCCGCCGGCAGCGGCGTCACCCCGGTGATGTCGATCCTCAAGTCCGTGCTGGCGTCCGCGACCGGCACCGTGTCCCTGTACTACGCCAACCGGGACCGGGAATCGATCATCTTCGACGCGGAACTCGCCGACCTCGCCAAGAAGCACGCAGACCGGCTCACCGTCGAGCACCGACTCGAGAGCGAGGCGGGGTTACCGACCCCGGACAATCTCACCCAATTCGCCGACGGCGGCCAGGACGGCACCGTCTTCGTCTGCGGACCCGCACCCTTCATGGCCATGGTCAAGGAGACGCTGACCAGCATCGGGTACGACCGGCACCGGATTCACATCGAGGAATTCCGGTCCCTCGACGGCGACCCCTTCGCGCCGATCAAGCAGGTCACCGCCGACGCCGCCGGGTCGTCGACCGTGGACGTCACCCTGGACGGCGACACCCACACCCTGTCCTGGCCGGCCGACGCGACCCTGATCGACGTGATGGTGGGCGCCGGGATCGACGCCCCGTACTCCTGCCGCGAAGGCGAATGCGGATCCTGCGCCTGCACCCTCCTGGAAGGGACCGTCGATCCCGGGGTCACCGACGCCCTCGATCCCGACGACGTCGCCGACGGCTACATCCTCGGCTGCCAGGCGAAGCCGACCAGTCTCACGCTGAAGATCGAATTCTGAAGCGTCCGGTTGCCGGGCTGATTCAGTCGCGGAGCTGATCGGGCAGTGTGCGGGTGATGATCTGCTGGGCTTCGGTGAGGATCGAGGCGACCACGTCCTGGCAGCTGCCGATGTCGTGGATCAGCCCCTGAGCCTGGCTCGCCCACCACATGCCGCCTTCGACGTCTCCGTTGCCGTACACCTGCTCGCGGCCGCGGACACCGCTGGCCAAGTGGGCGATGTCGTCGAACGTGGCACCCGGTCGCCGCGACAGTGTGGCGATTTCTTCGGACACCGAGTTGCGGGCGACACGGGCGGAGTTGTGGAACTCGCGGAAGACGATGACGGTGTCGCGTTCGGTGTTGTCGACGATCTGTTGTTTGACGTTGTGATGGATGGGCGCCTCGGTGGTCGCCATGAATCGGGTGCCCATGTTCACCGCCGACGCTCCCAGCGCGAGGGCGGCGACAAGTCCGGCGCCGGTGGCGAGTCCGCCGCTGGCGATGATCGGGATCGACAGTGCCCGGGCCGCAGCGGGGATCAGCACGAGCCCGGGAACGTCGTCCTCACCGGGGTGCCCGGCGCACTCGAAGCCGTCGATGCTGATCGCGTCGACGCCGAGTTGCTCGGCCTTGACGGCGTGCCTCACCGAGACCGCCTTGTGGATCACCTTGACACCCGCGGCTTTGAAGGTGGGCAGGTGTGGGGTCGGGTTGCCCCCGGCGGTTTCGACGATGGTGATGCCGCTGTCGACGATGGCGTCGCGGTATTCGTCGTAGGGCACCGGCTGGATGGTCGGCAGGATGGTGAGGTTGACGCCGAACGGTTTGTCGGTGAGGTCGCGGCAGCGGGCGATCTCCTTGACCAACGCTTCGGGGGTCGGTTGGGTCAGGGCGGTGAGGAATCCGAGCGCCCCGGCGTTGGCCACCGCGCCGATCAGGTCTGCGGTGCCGACGGCGGTCATGCCGCCGCACACGATGGGGTGTTCGATCCCGAAGGTCTCGGTGAAGGTGTTGGTGAACATGCGCTTCCTCGTTCTTCTGTTCGGGGACTGGTCTAGCGCTGCCGGCTCAGGCTCGCCAGTACGGCCTTCGCCGCGCGCTCGCCCGACGTGGCTGCGTCGGCGAGCGACGGCAGATCGAGCTGGTAGTCGCCGGCGAGGTAGATGGTGCCGAGCGGATCACGCAACGTCGGAAGCGAGTTCCTTCGCCCGGGCGCCCAGAAGGGCACGACCCGATGGTGCTTCCGCACGATGCCCTCGCCCAGCTTCCCTTCCAGCTCGGGGAACACTGCGAGCAGGTCCTGCCGGTATCGCGACACGATCTCCTCGTCGGGGAGGTCGAACAACGCGTCGGCGTGAGCGCCGCCGGCGAAACAGGCCAGTGCTCCACCGGGCTTGCGGTCGTCGCCGTTCCGCATCGCCGCGGCGTGGTTGAACATCGCCTGGAACGACAGTTGCGGCGTCGAGACAGCGAAGTACTCGTCCCAGCGTTGCGGCCCGACTTCGTCGGTGAAGAATCCGACGATCACGTACCGGCCGTAGGTGATGTCGTCGAACGCATTCCGGTGCTGCTGCGGGAGGTCCGGGATGATCCGCTCGGCGATATCGGCGGGTGCGGTCACGATCGCGCGCTTCGCCCGCAGCCGCACCGGTCGGTCACCGTCGTGGTAGTCGACGACCACGCCGTCACCGTCGCGCCGCACCGAGTGCACCGCCGAGTTCAGCCGGATCCGGTCACCGAGATCCTCCGCCAGCACGTCGGTCAGCGTTTGGTTGCCACCCACCGGCAGCGAGAAGTTCGGGATCTTCTCCGGGTCGGCCAGTGCGAGGCCGACCGACGTGACGAACTGGGTGGCGGCCGTCTCCTCCACCTCGCATCCCATCCACTGCGCCGACCACGACCGGACGACGTCGGCGGCCAGCTTCGACCGGACGCCCTTCAGTAGGTACGACGCCAGCTTGGTGTCGAGGTTGGCGCGAACCCGTTGTGCAATACGGCTCTGCGACTCCAGGAACGGCGTGACCGCGAGGATGCGTGCACCGACGATGGCCATGCCGATTCGGTCCATCAGGGTCATCCGCGTGCGGAACATGAGTGCGACGGGATTCGAGGTGTCGATCACCTCGCCGTTCAGGTACAGCGCGACGCTCTTGCCTGCGAGTGAGCCCATCTCGATGCCGTGCCGGTCGAGGGCATCGATCAGTGTGCCTGTGCCCTCGGTGAACTGAGTGCCGACGTTGATCCAGTAGTCGCCCTTCCGAACGGTCTCGACTCGGCCGCCCACGCGGTCGGTGGATTCGAGCACGACTACGTCGGTCTCGGGCGACAGCGACGTCGCCGCCGTCAAACCCGCCATTCCGGCGCCGACGACGACCACCTCGGTGGTCTCTTCCTGTACGTGCGTTGTCATTTCGGTTCCTGACTCTCGATCGATCACAAGAGAAGGTCCGGCCGCTCAGGCCGTGACCTCAGCGCCGCTGACGGCCTGAGCGTCGACGCGCTTGTTGTGGGCGTCGAACGCCCGGTACGCACGGAAGTACGTGAACATCTGCAGGCCCCACGTGGACAGCGCGAAGATGTAGAAGATCGTGTGCTCCGCGTCGTCGCCCGGAATGTGGACGAAGTCGTAGGTCGAGGCGATGACGAATCCGCAGGCGGTGGCGAGGGCGACCGACACGGCGTGACCGTGCTCGCCGATACCCCACAGGCGCTTGACGAAGTAGATCAGGAACAACGTGGTGAGCACGTTGACGACGATGAAGAAGATCTTGGCGGGGGTGCCGATGTGGTACTGGTACCCGAGGAGGAGGAAGCCCACCACCGCGGCGAGTGCAAACGCGCCGATGTCCACCGCGACGGACGGCTTGTATCGGTGGGTGACCTTCATCAGCCCCAGAACCAGGATCAGCGTGATGCCGACCGACCGGGAGAAGGCGTCCAGAAAGGCTGCGCCGGTGTACATCGGACTGTCGTGACCGGCCTTCAGGATGCCGTAGACGAGGAAGTTCGAACCCGACGTTGCAACGATGATCCACTCGAGGCCGAGCAGGTAGTTCTTGTAGTTCCGGATGAACTTGATCCCGTATGTGAATCCGACGGCGATCATCCAGATGTCCGCTACCGCGAAGAGCAGTTCTCGGATGGACATGATTTTCTCCTTGGAGGGTGGCTTACGCCGATGGTTATTTCGTGAGGGCTGCCAGGCGATCCGAGGCACGGTCGGCGAGCCAGGCCGCGTGCAGCGCGGGGCCGCTGACGAGGCTGGGCCAGAAGCGCTTCCGGCCGTGCCAGATCGCGGCCAGGTCGTCGTGTAAGGGCGCGCCGCCGATGCGGTCCGCGAGCAGGTGGCCCACGTACTGCGCCTGGGCGAAGCCGTGGCCGTTGCAGGCGAGCGAGTAGAGCACGTTGCCGGAGGCCTCGCCGGCGACGGGGAGCCACGTGGAGCTCATGCCGATCCAGCCGCCCCAGGCCTTCTGCGGTTCGATGTCGCGCAGGCCGGGGAAGCGGTCGCGGAATCCGCGGACGAGGTCGTCGGCGACGTTCCGGGCAGGGGTGCGGTCCGGCAGCGGATTCCGCCCGGTCTGCACGCGGCGGGTGCCGAACACGATCGTGCCCCGTGGGGTCACACGGTAGCTCTCGATGATCATGTGCAGCGTGACCATCGGGGCACGGCTGGTCCAGCCGATCTCGTCGAGTCGCTCGGGCGCAACGGGTTCGGTCTCGACCAGCGACGTCCACACCGGGGTGGCGAGGTTCTTCGGCGCGCTGGACAGGCCTGCGCTGTAGGCGTTGGTGGTCAGCAGCGCCTTGCGCGCCCGAACCCTTCCGTCCGGAGTTTCGACGAAGACCCCGCCGCCGGTGTCCGTGATGTCGCGCGCGGGAGTGTGCTCGTAGACCCGCACGCCGGATGCGATCGTCGCGGCCCGCAGGCCGAGGACGAACTCACCCGGGTTGAGGGTCCCACCGACGCCCTCGCGCATTCCGCCGAGGAAGCCGTCCGGAAGGCCCGCCTCCCGACCCTCGACGAATTCGGCCGACGATCCGGCCTCGGCCATGACCTTCGCGTTGCGGCGCGCATGCCGGAGCTGCCCCTTGGACACGGCGGCCATCACGATGCCGGCCTGCTCGTAGCCGCAGTCGATCCCGTGGTGGGCGATGGCGTCCTCGGCGAAGTGCACCGCGTTCTCGGCGTACCGGTAGAGGTCGCGCAGCCGCTCGCTCTTCAGCAGAAAGCCCAGCAACTCCGGATCGGCGGCAATCGAATTCGTGACGTATCCGGCGTTGCGGGAGCTGGCGCCCCAACCGAGGGTCTGCGTCTCGAGGAGCACCACGTCGACGCCCTTCTCGGCGAGGCGGAGTGCGGCCGACATGCCGCCCCCGCCGCCGCCGATCACGACCACGTCGCAGTCGATGTCACCGGTCAGGGGTTGTTCGGCGGTGGTGGGCGTTGCGGCCCAACCGGTGTCGTAGATCAGCTCCATGGTTACGCCTCCGTCTCGTCTGCGGGAATGACCGCGGTGCCGCGAGCGCGCACCGCGACCAGTGGCGGCTCCAGGACGTGCGAGCTGCCCGTGTCGTCGGAGACGCGGCAGATCACCCGAAGCTCGAAATCCACCGTGCGACTGCGATTTCCCTTCTTCACCAGCGTGGCCTCGGCCTCGACGACATCGCCGCCACGAACAGCGGCGAGGAACTCGACGGACGAGTAGCCGGCGAACAGGCCCTCGTGACCGTCCAGCTCGATCGACAGGTTCGTGCCGACGTCCCCGAAAAGTTTCAGGGCGTAGGCGCCGTCGACCAGATTGCCCGCGTAGTGCGCGTCGGAGAAGGCGACATAGCGCCGGTGGACCGCCTTACTCATGAAATCTCCTGATGGATCGCGCCGAGGTGGCGGGACTCTGCCTCACCGTCGATTTCGACGCCGGGGTAGCCGCGCTTGGCGATCTCGGTGCACATCCGGCGGTACTTGCCGACACCGCCGACGTAGCCCATGAACGTGTTGGGTTTGCCCTGGACGTTGGAGCCGCGGTACCAGGAGTCGGTGGTGGCGTACAGCGTCTGGGCGACGGTCTCCTCGGTGATGTCGACCCAGTCGTTCTGACCCTCGACGGTGGTCTCGACGAGCGTCGCTCCGGAGTCGCGGGCGTGCTCGATGAGGTCGGCGATCCAGTCGACGGCCTGCTCGATGGTCATCACCACGTTGCTGGCGAGCGCGGGGCTCTGGGGGCCGCCGACCATGAAGAAGTTCGGGAAGTCCGTGGTCATCATCCCGAGGTAGGTCCGGACACCGTCGCGCCAGGCCTCCTGCAGCTTCGTGCCGGACGCACCGGTGAGACCGAGCCCGTACAGCGGGCCGGTGAAGGCGTCGAACCCGATGGCGAGCACGACGGCATCCGCCTCGTACGTGCCCTCCGATGTGACGATCGCGTTCGCGGTCATCGTCTCCAGCGGCTCGTCGCGCAGCGACACCAGCGACACGTTCGGCCGGTTGTAGGTCTCGTAGTAGTCGGTACCGAAGACACTGCGCTTGGCGCCCAGCGGGTGGTACCTGGGCACCAGTAGCTCGGCGGTGGACGGATCCTCGACGATCTCGCGGATCTTGTCGTGGAGAAATTCCGAGGCGGTCCGGTTCGCCTCGGCGTCGGTGAGGAGGTCGGCGAACTCGGCGCCGACGCCCTGGAAGCCGCTGCGCTCGTACGCCGCCTCGTAGCGCCGCCGGCGCTCCTCCTCCGACACGTCGAAGGCCTTGTCGGCCACTGGGCGGTCGGGGATGCCGCCGGGCGAGTGCCTGCATTCCTCACGGATCGCCGGGTAGTCGACCTTGATGGATTCGATCTGCTCCGTGGACAGTTCGGTGTTGCGGGCAGGCATCACGTAATTCGGGGTGCGCTGGAACACCGTGACGTGCTCCGCGACCTCCGCGATCAGTGGGATGGCCTGCACGCCCGAAGATCCGGTGCCGATCACGGCGACCCGCTTGCCCTCGAGGTCGTCGAGCGAGATGTTCCACCTGCTGGTGGACACCTGGAGTCCGGTGAAGTTCCCGAGGCCCGGCAGGTCGAAGTCCTTGGGGGTGGACAGGCCACCCGCACCCGAGATCAGGTAGCGGCTACGTCGGGTCTCGCCGTTGTCCAGCCGCACCTCCCACAACCGGTCGGCCGCGTTCCACGTCGCGCCGACCACGCGGGTGTCGAAGGTGAAGTGCTTGCGCAGGTCGAAGCGGTCGGCGACGTGTTCGATGTAGCTGAGGATTTCGGCCTGCGGCGCGAATCGCTGGCTCCACGTCCATTCCTGCTGGAGTGCCTCGTCGAACGAGTAGGAGTAGTAGATGCTCTCGACGTCGCAGCGGGCGCCCGGATAGGTGTTCCAGAACCAGGTGCCGCCGACGCTGGGTCCGGCCTCGAAACCCGCGAAGGTCCACCCGGCGTTCGTGAGCCGGTGCGAGAGGTAGAGGCCGGAGAAGCCGGCACCGACGCCGATGATATCGACGATCCCGCTGGCTGAGGTGGAGGTGGAGTTCATGCTGTCGCTTTCGTTGTATTGGTCAAACGACTCGATCAACTGACTTAGTTGAGTAGACCAGTGGTCCCGGTCACAGTCAAGGGGTGACGCGAAAGTAGACGCGATCGCTACAGAGGGAGGTCGGGAGAATCGACGCCGACCACGCGATCGCCGCAGAACACCCGGACGGACTCACCGGGGGCATGACCGCCGATTCCGGAAGCACCCCAGAAGCTCTGTGCCGAACCGTCGGCGAGATCGGCGATCTTGGCACCGTTCACCCGCACCTCGCCCGACCGCACCCGGGATCCGACCTCGATGGCGCGGTCCAGGTCGCCACCGAACACGTACGCGTCGAGGCCCGAAGGGTTCGCATTGGCGACGCGCAACGCGTCCTCGTCGGACTCCACGGCGTGCAGGCTGACGAGCGGCCCGAACAGTTCGGCGGTCGCCATCGACGCGTCGACTCCCGAAGCGACTGTGGGGGAAAGGAAGAACCCGTCGAGTGCGGGGAGCTCTGCGGGCTGATGGATCGTCCCGCCGTGGGCCCGCAGCCCTTCGATCCGGCTCTGCAGCGTGGCGAAATGCGGGGCGTTCGAGATCGGGCCCAGCTGCGTGTTCTCGTCGAGCGAGTGCCCGATGCCGATGCGGGCGATGCGATCGAGCAGCGACTCCAGGAGCGGCTCGACGAGGCTCTTGTGCGCCAGCACCTTTCCGGGGCCCTCACACCATTGACCGTTGAGCTTGGTCATCCCGTCGAGGATCCCGTCGGCGGCCACGTCGATGTCGGCATCGTCCAGCACGAGGGCGGGGTTGTTGCCGCCGAGCTCGAGCTGGAGCACCTTGAAGTCCTCCGCGGCCGCGCGGGCGATCGCGCGGCCGGCGTTCGGGCCGCCGGTGAACGAGACGATCTTCACGCGGTGATCGCCGGTGATCGCCGCGCCCACGTCGCCCGCGCCGTGGACGAGCTGCAGCGCACCGTCGGGCAGCCCGGCCTTGACGAAGCATTCGACGATGATCTGGGCGCTGCTCGGCGCGTGCTCGGACGGCTTGAGGATGACGGGGCAACCGGCGGCGAGGGCGCTCACCATCTTCGCGGCGGGGATGAAACTCGGACCGTTCCACGGGGTGAGGACGGCGGCGGGGCCCCACGGAACCTTGTACAGCCGCACGTCGCGGCCGCCGGCCTCCAACGCCGTGCGACGCGGGATGGCGCGCAGATCCGCAGCGGACGAGCGGATCCGGTGCGGAAGGAACTGCGCGACCATCCGAGCCTTCGCGATCGGGACGCCGCTGGTGAGGGCATCGGTTCGAGCGATGTCCTCGATCCGGGACTCGACGACGTCGGCCGCACGCTCGATGACCGCCGCGCGTTCCTCGCTCGCCGCGTCGTCCCAGCGCTCGAAGCCGTATGCCCGCTCGGCATGCCGCAGTGCGCGCTCCACGTCGTCCGGGCCGGTGGTGACGGCGCGGTGGACCGGCCGGCCCGTGTTGGGGTCGAGATTCCACGCGTCCGGGATCGTCCGGCACTCGGACCACTCGTCGGCGATGTAGTTGATCGGCTGGGGCAGTTGAGGGTTCGACATCCGCGTCTTCCTTCGGTGCGTGGGTATGGTTGGGGTCGGTGCGGTCACACGGTGAGGTCGGCGACGATGCGGGTCACCTCGCCCGACTTCATCGCCTCGAAGCCCTTGTCGATCTCGCGGAACGGGATCACGTCGCTGACCATCTCGTCGAGCAGCAGGCTGCCCTGGAGGTACAGACGCGCGAACTGGGTGATGTCCTCGTGCGCCTGGCCGGAGCCCATGTACGAGCCGATGAGGCGCTTCTCGCCGAAGAAGAAATCCGACGCGGGAACGGTGAGGTCGGTGCCGTCCGGTGCGATGCCCACCAGGCATGCGGTACCCCTGGCGCGCAAGACCGACAGCGCGGTGGCCGCGGTGCGCGCGGAGCCGACGGCCTCGAACGAGTAGTCCACCCCGTCGCCGAGCACCTTCCGGATCTCGGTGGGGACATCGGCCGCGCCGTTCACGGTGTGCGTGGCACCGTATGTCCGCGCCGCCGCGAGCCGCGCATCGTCGAGATCCACGGCGACGATCGCCGAGGCACCGGCGAGCCGCGCGCCCTGGATGATGGCCGACCCGACACCGCCGCAACCGATCACGGCCACGGTGGCGCCGGGGCGTACCTGCGCGCCGCGGAAGACGGCACCGACGCCGGTGATGATGCAGCACGACAGTAGGCACCCGACGTGCAGCCCCACCTCGTCGGGCACCGTCACCAGCGAGTTCTCCCGCATCAGGGTGTGGCGGGAAAACGCGCCGATGTCGCCGAGCCGCTCCACGACCCGGCCTCCCGGCCGCTGGAAAGCGGGCCGGGGCCGCTGCCGGATCTGCGAGGCGCGCTGGCACTGCGTCGAGTGCCCGGCCTGACAGTTGCGGCACAACCCGCACGAGGGCGTGAGGGCGCCGACGACGCGGTCGCCCGGACGCAACGAGGTCACCGCGGAGCCGACCGACTCGACGATGCCCGCCACCTCGTGCCCGACCACCACCGGCAGGTCGGCGTGCACGGTTCCGGTCATGTAGTGCAGGTCGCTGTGGCACAGGCCCACGTTGGAGACCGCGACGCGGACCTCGTGGGGCTCCGGGTCGTCGACCTGGATCTCGGTGAATTCCAGCGGCTCGTTCACCGCGGTGAGAAGTGCTGCTTCGGTGGTGATCACTCTTGTCTCCGATCTCAATTGCTCGTCGTGGGCGCCGTCGGCGCCGCGTTCTTCGATGCCCAGAAGCCCTCGATGCCCTCGGTGAAGGCGCCGGACTCCCACGAGTGGCGGGCGGCGTCGTCTTCGCGGGCGAACGCGGCCTCGATGTCTTCGGGCCGCGGCCGCAGCAGACCCAGGTGCAGTGCGGTGGTACGGGGATCGGAGTTCCACTGCCCGACCACCTCTACCGCGCGGTCCACCAGTGTCTGCGGGGCCACGATCTCGTCGAGCAGCCCGATCCGCAGAGCCTCGTCCGCATCGATCCGGCTGGAGGCCAGAATGATTCGCATCGCATGGTTCCGAACCAGGCGACCCAGGAGGAAGCTCGAGGCGTTCGAGATGATGATCCCGCGGTGGTTCTCCGGCTGGTAGTACTCGGCGGCGGGAGTGCCGATCCGGGAGTCGCAACACAACGTGATCTCCGAGGCGCCGCCGACCGCGATCCCGTTCACGGCCGCAATCACGGGGACCTTCGTCTCGAGAATCGCGCGGGTGATGTCGTGGAACGTCGCGAAGGCCTCGTGAATCTCGTCGTAGCTGGTCGGCACCGACTGCAGGTCCTCACCGGCGGAGAAGGCCCGCCCCGCACCCGTGAGCACGATCCCGCGGACGACGTCACCCGTCCCGAACCGGCGGATCGTCTGCGCGAACCTCACCCGGGTGGCCACGTCCATCACATTCAGCTTCGCCGGACGGTTCAGTGTGAGCACGGCGACGTCGCGGTCGATGTGCACGTCCAGGTAGTTCTCGGTCATGTCCGGCTCCTCAGCTACCGCTGCGGACGGTGCGCGGCGGTTGCAGGTCGTAGGTGGTGCGCGGGTGTTCTGCGGAGCGCGCCTTCAGGACCGGCTTCGACACACGCTCCGACGGGGTGCGCGGGAAATCGGCGACGAACTCGACGTAGCGCGGAACCTTGAAACGTGCCAGCTGGGCTCGCGCGCCGTCGACGATTCGCTCTGCGGTTCCGCGGCTCTCGTCGACGCCGGTGGCCAGCTGCACGAAAGCCTTGACCTCCTCGCCGAACAGCTCGTCCGGGACGCCGACCACCGCTGCCGCGACGACGGTGTCGTCGCGCTCCAGGACGCGTTCGACCTCGGCGCTCGCGATGTTCTCGCCGCCGCGGCGGACCATGTCCTTGATCCGGCCCACCAGGCGGTAGCTGCCCGCCTCGCGGACCGCGACATCGCCGGTGTGCAGCCAGCCGTCGCGCAGGACCTGCGCGGTGTCTTCGGGCCGGTTCCAGTAGCCCAGCATCATCGGTCTGCCCGAGGTGATCAGCTCGCCGGATTCTCCCTCGGCAACCTCCGCGCCCTGCGGATCGACCACCCGGACCTGCTTCGTGGGAACCGGCTGCCCCAGCCGCCCGCTGCCGACGTCGGCCGAGCGCTCGGGGAAGCTGACCAGGTCGACCCCGCTTTCGGTCATTCCGAAGATCTCCCGCCACGGTGCACCCCAACGCTGTTCGAGCTCAGCGTGCAGCGCGACGGGGATTGCCGAGCACAGCACGAGGCGTAGGTAGTTGTCCCGGTCCTGCGGACTCGGCTCCTGCTTGAACAGCAGCGTGGGCATCGAGCCGAGCACGTAGCAGAATGTGGCCCGGTGCCTGCGGACGTCCGCCATGAAACCCGAGGCGGAGAACCGGGGCAGTACCACCAGCGGTGCGCCGATCGTGAGACACAGCGAGGTGTTCCACTGCGGGTCCATGTACGAGAACGGCTGCGAGGTGAGCGCCACGTCGTCGGCCCCGAGGCCTGCCGCGCTCGCGCAGACCCACCCCAACCGAACCCAGTAGTCGTGGGTCAGCATGCACGCCTTCGGGAATCCGGTAGTGCCCGAGGTGTACTGGAGATTCGCGAGCGTCTCGCCGGAGATGGCGACCCCCGGCCTGTCCGCCGGATACTGCGCGAGTTCGTCGCACGAGGCGGCTTCGACGATCCGGACATCGGCCAGATCGGCGTTCGCGGCGCGCACCTGTTCGACGAGTGGGGTGTGTTCGGCGTCGGTGACCATCACCCGGGCGCCGGAATCCCGCAGCACGAATTCGAGGTCTGCGCGCTGATATGACGAATTGATCGGCACCGCGACGCCGCCGGCCGCGAGAATCGCGAGCCAGGCGACCGGCCACTGCACCACATTGGGCAGCATGATCGCGACCCGGTCGCCTTCGCGGACCCCGTCCTCGCAGACAAGTCGCTGCGCCAGGCGTGACGTCCAGTCGTCGATCTCGCCGAAGGTCCACGACCCTTCCGTGAACCGGAGGAACTCGCGGTCCGGATACCTGAGGGCCTGGATCGCCAGCAGGCCGACGAGGGTGTCGATCGGCGGGTCCTGCGCCAACCGGGCCAGGGCTGGTACACGTTCCAGTCGAACTGAGTCGACTCCGGTCATGGTCATCCTCTTCAGACTTGTCGGGTGCGATGCGGCGTTGATGCGGGTGCTGCTCGCGATCTCATGTCGTGACGGCGCATTTCGCGGTGCGCTCGTGCCCCTCCGATCGCGATGGCGCCGGGCAGTGGGCTCAGTCATAGCGTAGAAGAACATAGTCATATGATCAAGGCAAATGATCGTATGACTATAAACGCTGCGAGTCGTGAGGTTCCCATCTCGGCGATGAGGCAGCTCGCCCGCCCAGCCGACTGGTAGCGTTTGCATTGACTTGATCAGTCGTTCACATCTGAATCGACAGGAGAAATGCATGGCCCGCATTCCCGCCGCCGAACGTCGCGCCGAATTGGTGGCGGCGGCCGTGCGCATGATCGCCGCCCACGGAGTGGACGGTGCGACCACACGCCGCATCGCGCAGGATGCGAACGCTCCGCTGGCCACGCTGCACTACTGCTTTGCCACGAAAGAGGTGCTGTTCGCCGCGGTCTTCGAACACGTCACCGCGCAGTATCGAGAGGTGCTGGCGTGCAACGATGTCCAAGGAGACGTCGAGACCACCGCGCGCGCCCTGTTGCGCGGCGTGATGGAGTGGTACCTGGCGAATCCGGATTTCGGCGCAGCGATCGTCGAGCTGATCAGCTGGGCCCAGCGCCAGGAGGGCAAGCAGGCCGAGATGGTGTACGACGAGGCATTCGCGACCATGCGGCCGATCCTCGAGGCCGCCGCGACCGATGCGGGCCAGTCGGTCGACCCGAAAACGATCGCCGAACTGGCCTACATCGTGTCCACACTGTCCGACGGATTCGCGCTCAACTGGCTGGTGTTCACCGACCGTACAGCGGCCGAGCTGCAGATCGAGCTCGTCCTGGGTGTCCTCGACGCGTGGATGGCCGCCAACGTCGGCGATGTGCCCAGACCGGCGGCTCCGGCCGCGAAGGCGTCACCCGAAGACGCCCTGCGTTCGCTGGTGTCCTGGGTGAGCGTGGAGTGACGCACCCTCGACGCCGAGCGTGGAGACAGGCGTGGGACTGATTCAGGACACGGCGCTGTCGACGCGTCGACCGGACCGGGCGCGTGAGATCAGCACGGTCACCACGACGAGCAGGGCGAGAACTCCCGACAGCCAGTAGCCGGTGCCGTAGAGGCCCTTTGCCGCGACCTCGAGGCCGGTGCCGACCACCGGAACCAAAGAGGCACTGAGGTCGCCGCTGATGAGTGCCGTGCCGAGGGCGAAACCCACGGCCATGGACGTGCCGGCGACACCGGCCGCCATCCCGGCCTTCTCTTCGGGCACTGCCATCTGCACCATGGTGAAGCCGGCTGCGTAGCCGATTCTGGTCCCGAGCCCCATGACGGCAGCGCCCACGAGGTATTGCCACTGCTGGTCGTGCGCCAGGGCGAGCCAGGCCAGCCCCGATGCGCTGGTGAGCGCTCCGATGACGAAGACGGGGACACCACGGCCGTTGAGCAGGGCGCGGTCGAGCACGGTTCCGCGGACCAGGAACGCCGCCGCGAAGGGTGCCATGAGCCAGCCCGTCTGCAGCGCGCTGAGCCCGAGTCCGTAGGAGTCTTCGGGCCGAAGATTCTCGGGAGAGATCTGGGCGTACGTGCTGAGCAGCAACAGAAAGGCCGAGTTCACCGCTGCGAACAACGCGATGCACAGGCACGACGCGGTGACCAGAGGCGTCTTCATCATTGCGACGTCGAACACCGCCGAGGTCGACCGGCGCTCGACGCGCACCCATGCGATGCCACCGACGATGCCGACCACCAACGGAACGAGTGCCGCGACGCCCCACACGAGGCCTTGCGTCAGAGTCAGCAGGATCGCCGCGACCCACGCGATCATCCACACCGTGCCGAGTACTGCGATGCGGCCGTTACGCTCGGCAGGCGGGGCATGTGGGATCGTGACAAAGCACGCAATGGTCGTGGCCGCGCACACTGCGGTGAGGATGACGAAGAAGCTCCGCAGCGACAGGCTCTCGACGATGAAGCCGCCGCCGATCATGCCCACGACGATGCCGACACCGGTGGCGACGACCAGAACCGCGACGCCCACCGTGATGCCCTCCTCGCCGAGATTGCGACGCAGGAAGCCGAGCGGAAGCAGCTGCGCCGCACCACCGAAGCCCATGAGCATGCAGCCGACCAGGAGGGTCGGATAGGAGTCGCCGACAGCCGGAATGAGCGCGCCGACCGCCAGGAATGCGGACGCCGCCACGGAGGCGTTTCGGTCGCCGTACAGATCGGCGAGGCGCGGCAGCAGGATGAAGCCCGCTCCCCCGCCGAGGGTCAGCGCCGTGTACAGCCACGTCGTCTCGGCCACTGTGGCAAGGCCGTACTGCGCCTGGATGATCGGCAGCAGCGGCGGCAGGATGAAGATGACGGCGTTGGTCAGGACGATCAGCAGCGTGCCGACACCGATGAGCACTCCTTTGTTCGGCGCAGGGCGACCGACAACCTCACTGGCGAGTCCGGCTTGCGGGTGGATCTCTGTCATAGGTTTCTCCGATTCGTGATCAGGCGCGGGAGTTCGTTCGTCGTCATGAGGGGCCTGTTCCTTCGAAAGTGGGCTGGTCGCAGTGAAGGGACGCCGACGACTGTGTGATCCGGCTCATACCGTAGGTCAAGTCAGTCATACGATCAAGATGTTTGACTCATAAATTTGATGGCATTACCTGCAGCTCGAGGCGGCCCTCCTCGGCGATACGCCAGTTCGCTTTCCGATCCGACTGCTAACGTGGGAACCGACTTGATCATCTGCTCAGCTCTGCCCAGACAGGAGAACGCATGGCTCGCATCCCCGCCGCCGAACGTCGCGCCGAACTGGTGGCGGCAGCCGTACGCGTAATCGCCGCCCACGGGGTGGACGGCGCCACCACTCGCCGCATCGCGGAAGAGGCGAACGCTCCGCTGGCCACGCTGCACTACTGCTTCTCCTCCAAGGAGGTGCTGTTCGCGGCGGTGTTCGAGTACGTCAACGCGCAGTATCGAGAGGTGTTGACGCGCAACGATGTCCACGGCGACGTGGCGACAACGGCCCGCGCTCTGTTGCGCGGCGTAATGGAGTGGTACGTGGCAAATCCCGATCTCGGCGCGGCGATCGTCGAGCTGATCAGCTGGGCCCAGCGCCAGGAGGCCAAGCTGGCCGAGATGGTGTACAACGAGGCATTCGCGACCATGCGGCCGATCCTCGACGCCGCTGCTACCGCTGCGGGCCAGCCGGTCGACCCGAGAACCATCGACGAACTGACGTACATCGTGTCCGTATTGTCCGACGGATTCGCGCTCAACTGGCTGGTTACCGACCGCACATCGGCAGAGCCGCAGATCGAGCTCACCCTCGGCGTGCTCGACGCGTGGATGGCCACGAACCTCGGCGCTTCCTCCGTGCCGGTGGGCCGAGCGTCGACGGTCTCCTCCCAGCCAACCCTGCGCTCGCTCGTGTCCTGGGTGAGCGTGGAGTGATACCGCACTGATCCGAAAGACAGCTGTCGGCCGCCCCTTTCGGTGGCGGCCGACAGTCTCTTGTGGTCAGATCCGCTGGTTGCCTTCGGCGACGATCCAGCTCAGCGCCGGATCGTCGCGTTCCATCCACTCGGGATGCCACTGGACACCGAGCACCGCGGCCCCCGGCAGCTCGACCGCTTCGACGACGCCGTCGGCCGCGCGACCCGTGACCACGAGGCCGGTACCGCAACGGTCGACCGCCTGGTGGTGCCACGAGTTGGTCACCGCGCCGGCACCGAACAGCCGTTCCGCGATCGAACCGGGCTCGAACGTCACCTTGTGGTCGTCGGCACCGTCGGTGAGCGGGGGCGAAACCGACAGGTGCTCGACGGAGCCGGGCGGGAGGTCGGCGATCAGCGTGCCACCGAGAGCGACGTTCAGGATCTGCAGGCCGCGGCACACCCCGAGTACCGGAATGTGCCTGGCGAGTGCGGCACGCACGAGAGCGATCTCGAACTCGTCCCGATCAGGGTCGTGGACCATCGGATCGTCCCGCGGATCCACGTCCCGGACCACCGACGGGTCGCCACCCCAGCGCGCGGGATGAACGTCCTGGCCTCCGGTGACGACCACGCCCGCCAGCCAGTGGCAGAGTGCCTCCGGGTCGGCATCGTAAGGCAGGTTCACCGGAATGCCACCGGCTTTGGCGATCCGGTCCGAGAAGTCGGACATGAAGGCGTCGGCGAACAGGTGGCCGTAACGCTTGTCGAGTCCATCGACCAGCCCCAGCCGGAACCGCCGGCCGGTGATGCCGATCAGCGGCCGGATGGTGCCCGGCGTCGCGTTCTCCGTGCTCACGGGAACTCGAAGTATCGCGCCGACTCCCATTCCGAGAGTTCGGCGAACGGATCGCCCCCCGCGGTGTGGAACTGCATCCACTCCCACCGGCGGGTACCCACCCAGTAGTCGACGAACTCGTCCCCGAGTTGTTCGCGCAGGATCGGATCCGCCTCGAGAGCGGCGGCCGCCTTGGTGATGGTGTTCGGCAACCGCTCGAGATCGGGCGCACACCACGCCATGTCGTTGACCGGCTCGGGCGGCTCGATCGCGCCGTCGAGGCCGGCGATCACCCCGGCGAGAATGGCCGCGACCGCGAGGTACAGATTCGCGTCGGCACCGGGAACCCGGTACTCGAGGCGGGAGTACGCCGGATGCCCGCACACCGCACGCACCGCGGTGGTCTTGTTGCTGATGCCCCAGGTGACCGTCGTCGGCGGGCCGCTCAGGTCGACCAGGCGGCGATACGAGGTGATCTGTGGGAGCACGATCGACGTCGCGCCCTGCATCGTCGCGAGGAGTCCGCCGATCGCGTGCCGCATCGTCGGCGAGGGTCCGTCCTCGGCGTAGAACGCGTTGACCCCGTCGCGCTGCAGGGACAGGTTGACGTGCGAGGCCTGACCGTATCCGGCCGTCGGCTTGGCCATGAAGGTCACGGTGTGACCGAGTTCGAAGGCCACCTCGCGCATCACCTGCCGGGCGCGAGCCCAGGCATCGCACACCGAGATCGGGTCACCGGGAACCAGGTTGAGTTCGACCTGGCCTGCCGCGTCCTCGTCGCTCCACGCCTCCCACTCGATGCCGATCTCTTCGAGGCGACGGGCGACCGCCGACATGTAGTCGACCCAGTCCTTCGATTTCGCGAGGTGGTACGCGGTTCCAGCGGAACCGCCGAGCGGCGTCAGGTCGCGATATCCCTTGGCGCGGGCCTCGTGAATGGACTCCTGGAACAGGGTCGCCTCGATCTCGACCGCCACGGTGGCCGTGAAACCATGCGTTGCGAGTCGGTCGACCAGCTTTCGGGCCAGGTTACGCGGACAGGTCCCGACCGGGGTGCCGTCGGTCTGCCAGTAGTCACCGATCACGGACTGCAGGCCGGGCTCCCACTGCACGAGCGTCGACATGTCGGGCCGGAACTGGACGTCGGCCAGGTGCCCACGCCAGTCGGGGTAGGCGAATCCAAACGTGGGGTCGTTGCCCAGATCGAGGCCGAACAGGAGATCGGCGAACGCGAAACCCGACCCCGCGCTCGCGGCGAACTTCTTGGGCGCCACGTTCTTTCCGAGGAACGAGCCATCGTGATTGGTGGCCTCGAGCCGGACCGTGTGGACGGCGGCATCGCGATCCGTTGCGGTGGCGGTGATTTCAGACATCGTATCGAACCTTCCAGGATGCGGCGACGAGCACCGACAGCTGAGAGAGCGTGCCGCGCACGCCGATCAGACCGGTGGACAGGGCGGCGATCAGATCGTCGGCGCCCGAGAAGATCCCGGCCAGCAGCTCCGGGGGGCCGGCGATCACATAGTGCGTCTCACCCTCGCCGACGACCAGCTGGGCCAATCCGTCGGGGCCGTCCGCGACCGCGACGAGCACGTCGGGGATCCCCGGTACCGACCGGGCCGCGGCCCAGAACGTCTCCGCGGCAACCTGCCAGTCCGGCAGCGGCGGCGACAGCAGTGCCAGCGACGTTGCGGCGAGGTCGCGCTCGCCCGCGGGCTCGCCGACCGGAGCGAGCCGCGCGTTCAGGTCGACGGTCAGGGTGACGTCGGGTGAGGTGAACACGCCGCTGGACACCGCGACGACACCGTTCGAGATGCTGATCGTCGCAGCCTGCGGGGTGTCGTGGGAGCGGACCGCGACAATTCCTTCCACCCCCTCCACGACGGAATCCGCACGGTTCGCGCGGACGGAATCGGTGATCGTGCGGCCGATCAGCCGGACGATCGGACTCGCATCGTCCTCGATCCGGATGTCGACCCCGTCGACCGCGTCGGCCTCGCATGTCGCGTGGCCGATCGTCGTTTCGGTCATCCTTCAGTCCTTTCGATTCGACGAGATCATGTGCGCGGTACACCGTCAGCAGCGGATCCCAGTTGGAATGCGACCTTCACAGTCAAACGTCTTGGTCACGTGACTATGATGGTGAGGCACAGATCACTTGTTGTCAATGACTTGCGAGGTTTCCGAGATGAACGACGACGCGCCCACCTGGTGGAATCTGCTCGACGGCGATGCGCAGGCCGCGGCCCGGATGATCGCCCATGCCCTGCAGAAACCGATCCGGGAGCTGGGACCGCAGCAGGCCCGGGCGCTCCTGAACACGACTCCACCTGCCGAGCCGATCACGCCGCTCGACCGTGTCGAACAACTGACCGTGCCGACCCGCGCAGGTGCGATCCGGGCTCGCCTGTACCGCGCGAACAGTGCCGCTCCGGACGGCGACACGCCCGCCCTCGTCTATCTGCACGGCGGAGGTTTCGTCCTGGGAACCCTGGACGGAGCCGACGAGCTGTGTCGTGCGATCGCCGCCGGATCCGGATGGACGGTCGTGTCCCTGGACTACCGGCTGGCTCCCGAGAACCCCTACCCGGCAGCCCTGGAAGACTGCCTCGACGCCTACGCGTGGCTGACCCGGACAGCATCAGAGTTCGGTATCGATCCGGGAATGATCGCGGTCGGGGGCGACTCCGCCGGCGGCAATCTCGCCGCCGCCCTCTGCCTGCACCGACGCGACGAGCGCAGCCCCCTACCCGCGACTCAGGTACTTGCCTACCCCGCCGTCGACGGGACATTCACTACGCCGTCGTGGTCGGAATTCGCCGATGCGCCGCTACTGAGCACCGTGGACGCGCGCTGGTGCTGGGACCACTACGTCGGCCCGGGGCATCGGGCGGACGACCACCTCGCGGCCCCCATGCGCGCCGAATCGCTGCGCGGCCTGCCGCCTGCCCTGATTCTGACCGCGGAGGTCGACCCGATCCGGGACGACGCCGAGGCATACGCCGGACGGCTGCGGCGCGACGGCGTCCCCGTCTCGCTGACCCGCCATGCCGGCGTCTTCCACGGCTTCGTCACCGAGATCGGCGTGTTCGCGCAGGCGAAACAGGCGATCGACGAGGTGTGCCTGCACCTGCGCGAGATCGCGCGGGCATAGCTCGTCGCTCAGCGCCTCACAGACCGGATTCGCGGCTCTCGCGTTCGGCCGCCGCCAGGATCGCCTCGATCACCACGTCGAAGACGGCGCGGCGATCGATGCTGGTCAGTTCGGTGATGTGGGCACGGGCGGTGGGGTACTCGCCGTCGGGCAACTGGGCGTAGATGCGGGTCCACGACGACGCGTCCTTCGCCTGGATCTCGGGGTCCAGGGTGGCGAGTGTGGCGACCTGGCCCGCGAGCCCGAGCGCGGCGTCGACGAACGCCCGGTAGTACCGGACGGTGGCGCTCCGGGACAGACCGGACCGCGAGAACGTGTCGAGAATCAGCTCCACCATCCGGCGCTCCGCAGGCCCGCCGGTCGTGCGCGCGAACGTCAGCGCGGCGATCGCCGGTGAGTGGGCCGCCGTCGCCCAGATCCGGTCGGCGATCCGCCGCAGCGTGTCCTGCCAGTGTTCGTCCTCGTTCACCTCGCCGATCTCGTCGAGTTCGATCGCGGTCGCGTGATCGTAGACGGCGAGCAGCAACTCGTCCTTGTCACGGAAAAGCCTGTACAACGTGCTCGCGTCCACGTTCAGCGCTTCGCCGAGCCGTCGCATCGTCAGCCCGCCGACGCCTTCACGTCGGGCGAGTTCGAATGCCGCCGCGACGGCCGCCTCCTGTTGCACACCCCTGCGTTCCCGCCGGGAGGGCCGCGGCGTCGTCGCAGGTGCAGAGTCCTTTGCCATCGTTCTCCCCTCGATTCCCGCGTCCACCGTAGCAATCCCTGTTTCCGACCGCGTTACCAACACAACTGCCAACGTTGTTGACAACACTGATGCGATGCCTGTTTAGTGTGGTCGATCACAGCACTCCACGGAGGAATTCACATGACGGATTCGCAGGCCGCGACAGCGACGGACGAACCTCGATTGACCCCGCGACTGACGCTTCCGTCCGTCGTGGCATTCGGCCTGTCGTATATGGCGCCGAGCCTGGTCATGATCATTTTCGGCATCATCGCCGTGGCGAGCGCGGGCACGGCGCCCACCGCGTTCCTCGTCGCGACGGTGGCGATGCTGCTCACCGCACTGAGCTACGCCCGCCTCGCCCGGATCTATCCGGTGTCGGGTTCGGCGTACTTCTACGCGCGCCGCAACCTGGGGTCGTCGGTCGGATTCCTGGTGGGATGGGCCATCCTGCTGGACTACCTGTTCCTGCCGATGGTCGCGTGGCTGGCACAGTCGATCCTGCTCAACGCCCAGTTCCCCGCCATCCCGATCTGGGTGTGGATGTTGATCAACGCGGGTCTGACGACGGCCGTGAACGTGATCGGCATCGCGCTCGCCGACCGCATCAACCGGGTGTTGCTCGCCGTGTCGGTGTTCCTCGTGTTGCTGTTCTTCGCCTACTGCGTCAAATTCGTCGCGGGCAACCCCGTCGCGTCCTACACGGAACCGTTCTGGAATTCGAACAGCATGATGTCCGGCATCTCGGTCGCAGCGGCCATCGCGGCGTACTCGTTCCTCGGGTTCGACGCCGTCACCACTCTCGCCGAGGAGACCAAGGACGCCGCCCGCAACATCCCGCGAGCCATAATCTGGATCGTCGCGATCGGCGGCCTGATCTTCGTCACCGTCGCGTACGTGATGCAGCTGGTCCACCCCGGTGGTGTCTTCGAGGACGCGCAGGCGGTGGCGTACACGATGTCGGTCGACGTCGGTGGCCAGTTCTACGCCGATTGGACGAACCTCGCGGGCATCGTCGCCGGGTCCGCGTCGTGCCTGGCCGTCCAGCTCAGTTCGAGCCGACTGCTGTACATCATGGGCCGGGACGGTGTGCTCTCGCGTCGCCTGTTCGGGAAGCTCAACGCCCGCACGCGCACTCCGATCTTCTGCGTGCTGGTGACCGGCGCGATGTGCTTCGTCGGCATGAACATGCCCCTCGAAACTGCAACAGGATTCATCAACTTCGGCGCATTCTCGGCGTTCACCGCTGTCAACCTCTGCGTCATCGCCTACTACGTCCGCCATCGCTCGACCCGGCCGCTGAGCAGAATTCGCTTCGTCGTGATGCCGGCGATCGGCGCAGCCGTGACGCTGGGCATGATCACCCAGCTCAGCGAGCACGCACTGATCTCGGGCATCTCCTGGCTCGCCGTCGGAATCGTCTACCTGGTATGGCTCACTCGCGGATTCCGCCGGCCGACACCCGAAATGAACCTCACCCACGAGCAGGATGTCGTGGCCGCCGCACAGATCAGCGAGGGCCGGAAATGATGATCGGAACCGAACCACTTGTCACACTCGCGGATTGGCAGAGTCCCCCGCACAACCGGTACACCTTCGGCCGAATGCGCCAGATGGTGCCGACGGCACGAGTCGCGGCAGGCCCCGCACCGTTGCGGCTACCCGAGGACGGCGCACTCGACCTCGATCTTCCCGTCGGCAACGAGACCGTGCGCTCGGTCCTCGAGCGCACCTACACCGACGGCTTCATGGTCCTGCACCGCGGCACCGCGCTCGCCGAGCTGTATCCCGGCGATCTCGACCCCGACCGGACCCACATGCTGTTCTCGGTGAGCAAGTCGATCGTCGGCACGGTGGCCGCGAACCTGATCGCGACCGGCACATTGGATCCCGACGCCCCACTCACCGCGTATGTTCCGGAATTCGCCGACTCGGGCTACGCCGGAGCCACCGTGCGGCACATTCTCGACATGCGGTCGGGTATCCGATTCTCGGAGGAGTACCTCGAACCCGGCGCCGAGGTACGCCTTCTCGACCAGGCCGTCGGCTGGGTTCCGCGCGTCGACGATTGGGTCCCGCAGTCGATGTATGGATTCCTTCCGATGCTGAAAGCGGCTCGCCCACACGGTGGCCCGTTCGAATACCGATCCTGCGAAACGGACGTACTCGGATGGGTCTGCGAACGCGCCGCCGGTGAGCGCATGCCGTCGCTGCTGTCGCGTGTGATCTGGTCCCGAATTGCCTCGGACGACATGGATGCCGGAGTGGACCGCGCGGGAGCGGTATTCGCGGACGGCGGGCTCGCCGCGACACTCCGCGACGTGGCGAGGTTCGGCGAGATGCTCCGTTGCGGCGGACGAAACGGCACCGACCAGGTGGTGCCGCAGTCCTGGATCGAGGACGCCCTGCGCGGCGCGCCCGATTCTCGTGCAGCGTATGCCGAGTCACCGACCGCGACACCGCTGCCGGGTGGCATGTACCGCAACCAGTTCTGGGTACCGCACGCCGATCGGCAAGTGCTGCTGTGCCTGGGGATCTACGGCCAATCCATCTACGTCGACCTCGACCGAGACGTCGTGGTGGTGAAACTGTCGTCGTGCCCGACACCGGTGGACGACGAACTCGACAACGCAAGCTTCGCGGCCGCCGAGGCGATCGCGGCATCACTGGCCTGACCGGCAATCCCGGCCGGCCTCACGAGTTCAGTTGTGCCAGCACTTCGGCCGCGGCTCGGTAGCCGGTCCGAATCGCCCCGTCCATGTAGCCGTTCCAGGTGTCGCAGGTTTCCGCGCCTGCCCGGTGCACACGCCCGATGGGGTCGGACAGGGCGGCACCGTACTGCGTCCACACGCCCGCACCGAGTCGGCCGCCGTAGCAAGCAGCTGGTGATCCCGTCTCGGCCTGGGACTCGAGCACTCTGCTCGGTGTGGCCATTCGACCGTGGATGCCCGGCACGGACCGTAACCCATTCGGCTGGTGAACCGCCGCTGACCGGCCACCGGACGCGATCGTGCAGCAGTGGGCCGAACGCAGTGATCGCATTCGTCGTCGACACGGTGGAGGCAGAGGTCAGGTCGATTGCCGCTCCTCCACGACCCAGGCCGCGACCTGGGCTCGCGAGTTGAATCCGAGTTTGGTGAGTATGTGTTCGACATGTCCCTGCGCGGTGCGTTGTGAGATCACGAGCCGGGCGGCGATGGCCTTGTTGGTCAGCCCCTCGGCGATCAGCTCGGCGACCTGTCGTTCACGTTTCGTCAGTTTCACCGATCCGGAGGGTCCGGAATCTTTCTGGAGCCGTTCGCCGAGTGCGTACGAGACGGCCGAGTCGAGATCCATGTTCCGGCCTTGTTGCAGCGCCTGCTCGTAATCGTTCTTTGTGAGCGCTCCGCGGACGACCCGTTCGCACTCGTCGTGATGAACGAGCAGGTCGGGGACGAAAACCGAGGAGCTTCCCACTGCGTGACCGATGGCTTCGGCGGCTCCCATCAAAATGCCGGCGCGCTTGGGATCACTGCCGCCGGCGATCCACGCGAGAGCTTCGAGACTGTTTGCGCAATTGACCGGATCGTCGACGAGACGGCTGAGCCGCAGCCCCTCCGCGAGCAATTCGGTTGCACGACGCCGTTCGCCCTGTCGCCACTGCGCAACCGCCATGACCCACAGGACGTAGGCCCGGTACACGGATTCGCCGTGGCGATCGGTGATCGAGAGGGCTTCCTCGTAGCAGTCGACCGCCCGGCGAGGATCGTCGTCGAGCAGCTCGTAGGTCAGACCGAGCAACGTGAGCGTCTCGACGTGTATGACCAACTCGCGCTCCGCTTCTCGAAGCACAGTGAGGGCCCGCTCGAAACCGGTACACGCGCGCACGAGATCACCGTTGAAGATCCCGAAGACGCCGTCCGCGTGATCGACGATGGCGCGCGCGACGGGATCGGGCACATGGTCGGCAAGGGCATGCGCCTGCTCGACGAGGGCAGCACCTCGCTGATGGTCCCGTTGCTGTTCGGCCATCAGGCAGTTGGCGTAGAGCGCTTTGACCGTCACGATCGTCGGCGGCAGATTCGGTGACGAGAGGAATCGGTCGAGCCAGCGCCGTGTCTCGCTGAGCAGACCGCGCGTACTCCACAGCAGGGACGAGGCGGTCGCGATCTGCAAACCTTCCTCGACGTCGCCCTCGGTCAGGCAGAATTCCATGGCATCCCGCAAGTTCGGCTGCTCGCGACTGAACCGGGAGAGCCATTCGATCTGCCGAGGGCCTATGAACTCGGCTTCAGCGGTCCGGGCCAGCTGGCGATACCAATCCCGGTGCCGACGACGCAGGTCCGAATAGTCGCCGGTCTGCTGAGCCTTTTCCCGGCCGTAGTCGCGGAGAGTCTCGAGCAGCCGGTATCGCACCGTGACGCCCTGGTCCTCCCGGTTCAGGATCGACTTGTCGACGAGCGATGCCACCGCGTCCAGGAGGTCCTCTGCGTCGCTGTCTGCACCGCATACCTGTTCTGCCGCATCCAGTTCGAAGCTACCCGCGAATACCGACAGTTGTTCCCATGCGCGTTGCTCTCGCACGGTGCAGAGTTCGTAGCTCCAATCGAGGCACAACCTCAACGTCTGCTGGCGCGACGGTGCCCCGCGGCTTCCGCGCGTCAGCAACGCATAGCGGTCGCTCAGGCGTTGCAGGATCTGCTCGGGCGACATCGCCCGCAACCGCGCCGCCGCCAGTTCGATCGGTAGCGGCAACCCGTCCAGTCGGCGGCAGATTCGGGTCACCGCGGTCTTGTTCGTCTCGGTCAGGGCAAAGGCCGGTACCGCGGCGGTGGCGCGTTCGGTGAACAGCGACACGGCGTCGTAGCGGGGAAGACCCTGGAGTGACGGCTCGCGATCCGGGTCGGGGACCGCCAGCGGTGGGACGCGCAAGGTCGCTTCACCGCCGATTGTCAGGGGTTCCCGGCTGGTCGCGAGAACACGCAGGCGGGGGCTCTGTTGCAACAGTGTCGTCGCGAGGTCCGCCACGGCATCGACCACTTGTTCGCAATTGTCCAGTATCAGCAGAAGTTCTCGCGAAGAGAGGAAGTCCAGCAGGACTTCACGAAGAGACCGAGCCGTCTGGTCACGCAATCCGAGGGTGGTGGCGACGACGTCGATCACCAGAGACGGGTCGCGGACCTCCCCGAGTTCGACGAGCCATGCCCCGTCGGCGAATTCGCGCTGCATTGCCGTAGCGACGCGTATCGCCAGACGGGTCTTCCCGACTCCGCCTATTCCGGTCAACGTCAGCAGCCGCGATGCTGCCAGTAGATTTTTCGCCTCGGTGAGTTCGTGCCTGCGCCCGACGAAGCTGGTCAATTCCAGCGGGAGATTTCCCGTCCGATGAGCGGAGGGACCGAGCGGTGTTCGCCGTGGAGTGTCCGCCGGGTCCGGGGCGGCGGTGGTCGGCGATGCGTGCAGAGCCATGACGTCGACGGGCACACCACGGCCAAGCTGGACGTCGCGCAGCTTCTCACCGAATGCGGCGGCAGAGGGTGGCCGGTCCTCGGGTCGGCGGGCCATTGCCTGCTCGATCACGGCGGTGACGTCGTCCGCGATCCCCTGCTCCCGAAGGTCCGGTGTCGGTTCGGTGGTGATGCGGACGAACTGGGCCACCAACTGTTCGCCGCTGCGCCGCTCGAACGCTGCGTGCCCGGTGATCGCACAGAACAGGGTCGCACCCAGCCCGTAGATATCCGACGCCGGGCTCGCGGACGCGCCGCCGAGGACCTCGGGCGCGGTGAACGCGGGCGAACCCGTGACGATGCCCGTCGCGGTTTCGAAGCCCCCGGACATGTGGGCGATCCCGAAGTCCGTGAGAGCCGGCTCGCCGTATTCGGTGAGGAGGACGTTTGCGGGTTTCACGTCACGGTGGACGATGCCCTGCCGGTGTGCGGTCTCGAGTGCACCAGCGAGCTTGACCCCGAGGTGCAGCACCTCGTCCACCGACAGCGGACCGTGCTGTCGGATACGAGTGTCCAGGGAGCCCTGCGGGTGGTAGGGCATCACGAGAAACGGATCACCGCTTCCCGTGATGCCGACTTCGAGCACGGTCACAATGTTCGGGTGGCCGGTCAGACGACCCATCGCCCGCTGTTCCCGGAAGAATCGTTCCCGATTCTCCTTCGCGAGATCCGTGGTCAGAACCTTGACGGCGACGGTCCGGTCGAGCGTGGCCTGCGTGCACCGGTAGACGACGCCGAAGCCGCCGCGCCCGATCTCCCGGGCGTCGTCGAATCCGTCCGCACTCAACTGCGCGGTGGCCGTCGGGTCCACATCGCGTTGGGTCTCGAACGGATCGTCATCGGCCACTGCTAGGTCGATTCATCCGAGCCATGTCGCCGGTTCAGCACCACTTACCTCTCGAGGACGCCTCCCCAGGATATCGCCGACGACGGGCAACAGCGGTGACGTTTGCGCGCCGGAGACATCGTGAGCGCTCGCTGCGCGGCGACGACACGCTGGTGATCACCCGTTTTGGGCGATGCGAGCGGGACCGCGAGTGCCGAGGCTGGAAGCGGGTTCACCGTCAACCAACCCATCGGAGGAAATCATGGCCCTCGATACATTCGCCCTGCTCGCGGCGGTCTATGACTCGCAAGACGCAGCGATCGCCGACTACGACGCCGTGCACGATCTCTACGTCGAGGCGGACCTGATCGATACATACGATGCGGCCGTCATCACCCGGACCGAAACTGGCAAGGTCAAGATCGTCAAGAAACATGAGCAGCCGACCCGGCAGGGAGCGTGGGGTGGGCTCGGCATCGGCCTGGTTGGAGGTGCACTGGTTGCCCTGTTCCCGGCCGTCGGGCTCGGTGCCGGGTTGTTGCTGGGCGGTGCCGGCGGCGCCGGTCTCGGGGCACTCGGCGGGCACGTCGCCGCCGGGATGAGCCGCTCCGACCTCAAGGACGTGGGTGAGCTACTCGACGACGGGGACAGCGGACTGATCGTCGTTGCGGCGACGGACCTCGAGGCGCGGGTCGAGAAGGCGCTCGAACGCGCATCCAAGGTGACAAAGAAGCAGCTCGAGGCGGACACGGAGCGGGTCGGCAAGGAGATCGACGAGGCGTCCAAATCCTGAGATCCGGCGCCTGAACCGCGTATTCCGCGTGGCATCCGGCGCAGCCGACCCACCGTAGTGGCACCCCCGCTCGTAGTGTGCACCACAGACGCAAGGAGGCCCCATGACCAGCACGATGAAGGCCGCGGTCGTCAAAGAATTCGGACGGCCGCTGACCATAGAAGAGGTGCCGATTCCGACGCCGGGCCGCCATCAAGCGCTGGTGAAGGTCGAGACGACCGGTGTTTGCCACACCGACCTCCACGCCGCGGACGGAGACTGGCCGGTCAAGCCCGCCCCACCGTTCGTCCCCGGCCACGAGGGCTATGGGACGGTCGTTGAACTGGGCGAGGGTGTGGCCGACCTCGAGATCGGCGAGCGGGTCGGGAATGCCTGGCTGTGGTCGGCCTGTCTGGACTGCCGGTACTGCCGCACGGGTTGGGAAACCTTGTGTGAGAAGCAGATCAATGGCGGATACTCGATCAACGGATCCTTCGCCGAATACATGCTGGTGGACTCGCGCTTCGCGGCGCGCATTCCGGACGGTTCCGACCCGGTGGAGGTGGCGCCGATACTCTGCGCCGGTGTGACGGTGTACAAGGCACTGAAGGTCACCGACCTCGAGCCGGGTCAGTGGGTGACGATCTCGGGAATCGGAGGCCTCGGTCACGTCGCGGTCCAGTACGCGGTGGCGATGGGGTTCAGGGTGGCCGCCGTCGACGTGTCGGATTCGAAGCTCGAACTCGCCCGGAACCTCGGCGCGGAAGTCCTCGTGAATGCGACCAAGGAGGATCCGGCCGCTCGAATTCAAGCGGCGACCGGCGGAACCGACGGCGTGCTGGTCACGGCCGTGCATCCTGCCGCGTTCGGGCAGGCCATCGCAATGGCCCGGCGGGGTGGGACGATCACTTTCATTGGTCTGCCACCCGGGGATTTTCCCGCTCCGATCTTCGACACCGTCCTCAAGGGGCTGACCATTCGGGGGTCGATCGTCGGCACTCGGCAGGACATGCGCGAGGCACTCGACTTCTATACGCGCGGGAAGATTCATCCGACCGTGCACACCCGCAGACTCGACGAGATCAACGACGTCTTCGACGAGTTGCGCCAGGGCACGGTCGACGGCCGTATCGTGCTGCAATTCGCATGAATGCGGTCAAGTCCTCTATTCCCGCATCAGCATCAGGGCGGCTTCCCGCTCGAGGTCGAGGTACGGTTCACCGCTGACGTCGATCGCGACCCGGTTGATCGTGCCGCCGGTGAAACGATGGGGTGATTCGCCGGGGTAGTCGTCGGTGATCGGCTCGCCCGGGTGCCTGCCGACGTACAGCCCCGCACCGGCGATCGCGAACGCCCCCATCTGAGTTCTGATCCGGCCCTCGCCGACCTTCCGATCCCCATGGAAGAGGGACAGTGTTCCCAAGGTGGCGGCAGGTTCCTGCTCGTCCTTGTCGAAGGACGCGGACAGAATCAGGTCGGTGCCGGTGGGGACGTCCTCGGAGCCGACGATCATCTGTTCGTCGCTGCCCACGAAGTTGTTGACGTAGTGCAGTCGGTTGTCCTTCACGTACAGTGCGTGCCCGCCGAAGCGGGATCCGATCGCGAAGAGCACGCCCTCGGCGCCCGGCTCGGGGATGTCGACGAGCGCCCCGATCACGAAGGACCGCCCGCGGGTGTTGACCGCTTGCCATTCGGACACCGCGGCCACGTCCGGGTAGTACACGTACCGGTCGCGGGCAGCGGCCAGTTGGGGGCGGGGCGTGCCCATGATTTCGACACCCGATCGATCGTCGAGTGGAAACGCCAGGTTCGCGCCTGCCTCGGCGAACCAGATGTTCACCAATTCCCGCAGCTTGTCCGGGTGCTCCGACGCCAGGTTGTTCACCTCTGCCCGGTCGACATCGGTGTGGTAGAGCTCCCACTCGTCTTCGTTGAAGTGGCCCCACCCGGCGATGGTCGGGTGCGTCGTGACGGCCTTCCAACCCTCGTGCCAGATCGATCGCGAGCCGAGCATCGAGTAGAACTGGGTCCGGCGCGCCGAGGGCGCGGACTTGTCCTCGAACGTGCCCCGCATGCTGACGCCGTCGAACTGGGCCTGGGTATGGCCCTTGATGGTCTCGGGTGGTTCGACGCCGATCAGGTCCAGGAGCGTCGGCACGATGTCGATCGCGTGATGGTACTGGTCACGGATCTCGTCCCGCGCCTTCGTTCCGGCCGGCCACGAGATGATGCACGGGTCCGCGGTGCCGCCGTTGAACTCGTAGCGCTTCCACATCTTGAACGGGGTGTTGAACGCCATCGCCCAACCGTTCGGGTAGTGGTTGTACGTCTTGGGTCCGCCGAGATCGTCGAGTTTCGAGAGGTTCTCCGCGAGGTCGTCCGGGATGCCGTTGGCGAACTTCATCTCGTTGACGGAGCCGTTCGGGCCGCCCTCACCACTCGCGCCGTTGTCGGAGACGACCACGATCACGGTGTTCTCCAACTCGTCGTTCTGCTCGAGATAGTCGAGCACCCGCCCGATGTGATGATCGGTGTGGGCCAGGAAACCCGCGTAGACCTCGGCCATCCGCGCGAACAGCCGCTTCTCGTCGTCGTTGAGCGTGTCCCACGGGCGGGTGTAGTCGAGTTCCGGGAACGGCTGCCCCTCGGGTCCCGACCGGGTGTCGGGGGTGCCGATCGGATTGATCGGCGGCAGCTCGGTGTCCGCCGCGACGATGCCCATCTCCTTCTGCCGGGCAAGGGTCTGCTCACGGACCGCGTCGTAACCCATGTCGAACTTGCCCTCGAACTTCGCGATCCACTCCTCCGGGGCGTGATGCGGAGCGTGACACGCACCGGGCGCGTAGTAGAGGAAGAACGGCTTCTCCGGCGCGATCACCTTGGCGTCCTTGATGAACTCGAGGGCCTTGTCGGTGATGTCGTCGGTGAGGTGGTAACCGTCCTCCGGCGAACTGGGCTGGTCGACCGGGTGGTTGTCGTAGACCAGATCCGGATACCACTGGTTGGTCTCCGCACCGAGGAACCCGTACCAGCGCTCGAAACCACGCCCGCTCGGCCAGTTTCGGCGGGTCGCCGCCAGGTTCATCTCGTCCGTCGGGCACAGGTGCCATTTGCCCACCATGTATGTGTTCCAACCCCGCTCGCCGAGGATCTCCGAGAGCATGCCGTTCTCCGGCGGGATCGTGCCACTCGCATTGGGGAATCCGATCGACGCCTCCGTGATGCAGGCCATGCTGTTACGCGTGTGGTTTCGCCCGGTCAGCAAACAGGACCGCGTGGGCGAGCACAGCGCCGTGGTGTGCCACTGCGTGTACCGAACCCCCTTCGCAGCGATCCGATCGATGTTCGGCGTCTCGATCGGCCCGCCGTAACATCCCATTGCCGAAAATCCGACGTCGTCGAGCACGATGTAGAGCACGTTCGGCGCTCCGTCAGGGGCCCGAGGGGGCTCGAACGGCGTCCAATCCGGGACCGAATCCCGGATATCGACGTTGACAACACCGCGAAATGGCTTGACCATGATGCGCCTCTCCTCGCCTACACTCCTGCTGACAGCCTCGACACTCGTGCGCTCACACACCTCACCCGACACGGGTGAACCCGAACCCGCCTACTGTTTTCGGATGACGTCCGGGAACTGGTAGGAGTCGTCGAGGATGGTCCGGTCGGGGACGTACGCACGGATGATCAGACAGAACTCACCGTCGGGCGCGGGGAGCCAATTCGCCCGTGCAGCAGGGTCACTGGGCTCCTCGTGCGACAGGTGCACAGTGAGTGTCCCGTCGCGGAACACGAGGTCGCCGGCGTCGAGGTCGACGGTGCCGAGATTGACACGCCCACCGGGGGCACCGGCGAGCATGAAAGCGTCCTTGTCGTACATGGTCAACGACCAGAACCCGCCACGGCTTCGGTCGACCGGTGGCAGGGCGTTCTCGGCGAACGTCATCGTGTACTGCTCGCGGCCGTGGAGGAGACCACCGGCGCTGTCGGTGCCCCGGATCAGGTAGACCGCCTCGTGGAAGTCGTTGACGTAGATGTAGATCACCGAGGCGAGGGCCCGGCCGAACCAGTCGGTACCCCACACACCGCCGTTGCGTTGGCGCTGCCACCCGTTGCCGACGTCCACGCCGACCTGGACGTAGGTCGCAGACGCATGGAGGGCGACGTCGGCGCTGAGCGCGGCACGGTCGAGGAGCGCGCGGTACGACTCGTCGGATCGGTGCAACGCGACGAGTGTGCGCGCTTGATCGGCCATCGGGGTGTCGGAGTCACTCATCCGGGGATTGAAGTCGAGCATCGCGCCGAGATCGGCCCAGAACGATTCCGGCTTGACCCATTGCGGCCTGCTGGCGTCCGGATTCGCCGCGAGCATCTCGGCGGTGAGGCCCGGGGGAAAGATGGCAGTGGCGGCGTCGGCCTCGTATCCGAACGATCGTTGCCCGGGCTGATCCTCGTCGAGGGGATACATCCCGATCTGGTCGAGGACGACGCGGGCCTGCTGCTTGGATTCCTCCGAGTGCGCGGCGAAGCTGCGCGGAATCACCGCGGCCACGTTGGTAGGCATCCGCAGGACGCTCACGAATTCCGCGGCCTCGTGCCCCTCCCAGGCGGGTCCGACGAGCAGGAACTTACCGCCGGGTGTGCCTGCGGCCGAGCCCAGTTGGTGGATGACGTTGGTGAGTACGTCGACGATCTGGACGGTCCAGTAGTGTCCGGCGGGAACGTCGGTCGGCGTCTGGACGACTACGGCGTCCCGGGTCAGATCGGCGAACCCGACACCGTAGATCGTGTCGTTGTTCGGCGAGACCACCCACCGCTGCGCCGGACTCATGTAGTCGGCCAGCGCACCGGTGCGGTTCTTCGGTGCGCCGGGCAGGATGCCGAGTTGCAGTCCGGCCCTGCCCTCCATGAGGTCCCACATGGACGTGCGGCCGAACGTGTCCACCGCCGGGTATCCCCAGTAGTAGACGACGCGGGCGAGGGCCTCCACATAGCTTTCACCCGCCAGTGCGGCAGGAACCCCCGCAGACCGGGCCAGCCCGGCGTGTGCGGGCGTGAACCCTCTGGCGACGTCGTCGAACGAAGTACCCATCCGAACACGGTGCCCCCGCGGCGCCCACCCGGCCATCACCCGTGCCGGGTGAAAACGCCGGCATGCCTCACAACAGGATTCACACCGGGGGCGGGTTCGGCGTCATTTCATGAAGACGGTGCCCCCGCCACCGTCCTTGGTGGTGTCCCGCGGCTGCCCTTGCCACTGCGTGCACCAGTCACCGAGGGGATTGCTCGGCGCGTCGAAATCCCAGTGCGGGGCGTCCTGGAACGGACCACAGGTCGGTTCCTTGGGCGGCGTGGAGGACGGCGCCGACGGCTGATTGACGACCGTCTGCGCGGGCGTCGCCGCCGACGCGAGAGACATTCCCGGGCCAGCCAGGGCGAAGCCCGCCGCGACGGATCCGACCACGATGACATTCTTGACGATATTCATGACGACCTTTCGAGGTTGCTGCCGCTGTCCCACACCACCTCGGCGTGGCGCGCCAACCACATGTGGGACTTCCGCCTGCCGCAAGGCGTGACCGAGGGGTGCTCCCAGCACTGGGCGAAGCGGGGCACATATCGAACATACTCCGACGCAAGACCATTCATTTCAGATCCTCAGCGAATACTCAGGAAGGGCAGGATCATCGACCGGCGACCGTGCGTAGCCTGGTCACATGGGGTCGCATCACCCCGGCAGTATTTCGCAGAATGAATTGACGAAACAGCAAGGCATGAAACAGAAGTAGACCGCAATGAATGCCCATCGGCGCAGTTCCTCGGCGGCGCCCACCACGGGGTCGGCGCGGACGGTCGTGACTGTGGCGCGGTTGCTCGGTAAATCGATCATCGCCCGTACCGGCCGGTCTGTCGGTCGCGTCGACGACATCGTCGTCCGAGTCGACGGCGGCACCGAGTCCCCACCGGTAACCGGAATCGTGGCCGCGGTCGGCGGGCGCCGGGTGTACGTGCCGACCTGGCGGATCCGCAGCCTCGAAGGCGGCCGGGTGTCCTTGTCGACCAATGCGATCAGCTCGCGTGGGTTCGCACTCCGCAGCGGGGAGATCCTCGTACGCGCCGGCATTCTGGGCCATCGGTTCGTCGACCGGTGCACCGCTGAACTCGTCCTCGCCGTCGACGCGGAACTCGACAACACCGGTGGCGAGTGGATGCTCAGTCGAGTCGTCACCTGCCCCCGCCGCCGGATCGGCACGCACTGGAGAGTCCACGACCGGGGACGAATCACTCGCGACTGGACCCGAGTCGAACCCTCCGCCTAATTGACGTCAGCGGATATACGTTGTGCCACTATATTTTTCGCACGCCCTAAATGCTGCCAGGAGATTCACAGGTTCATGCCAGCCGACCGCCAGGATGCGGGCCTGCACTGGGATTGTGCACTCCTCGACCAGGGGTGCACCAACCCACCTCCCCGGTGGGTTTGCCAGTGAAAGGATCGATGATGATCACACACTCCACGACGACGGGAACACGGCGACGTCTGTCGAGAATCGCCGTCACAGCGGCACTCACGGCCATTCCGCTGGCCGCGGTCACCGCGCCGGCATTCGCTGCCACCACCACACCAGCGCAAGTTCAGGTGGACCGAGGCTGGCACGACGGGAACCACCACGACAAACAGCACGAGAACTGGCAGGACACCGACCCCTGGCCCCCGCAGACCGACAATCAGACCCCCGCTCCGACCACCAACCCCTTCGCCGGGCTGCTCGCGACCAACCCCTTCGCCGGGTTGTTCGGGTCCAGCTGACACCGGGTAAGTGGAACACGAAAGTGAGCTGAGGTCCGATGAGATCATCACCGTTCGGTGCGCTCGACACCCTGGCCGACACGGCAGCCACCGGAGATCGGGACGCCGCCAGGCACCTGCTCGACATCGTCTGGCCTATCCTGGTCCGACGTTGCCGGGCCGAACTCGACAGCACAACAGCTGATTCCGTCGCGACAGCGGTGTCATCGACGGCGCTGCGCGCATTTCCGCACCGCAGGCCACCCCAGCAGCCGTTGCTGCGCGTCCTCGAGGCGACCACGAACTCGATGATCGACCGCACCGGCGCGGCCGACCCGACCTCCCGGAAACCCGGACCGCTCGCGGCCTTACCGGGCACCCAACGAGAGGTCCTGATCCTGCGACTCGTGGTGGGACTGAGCGTCGACGACACCGCGACCTCCCTCGGGCGCACATCCGCCGAGGTGCTGCTCGACCAGCATCGGGCCCTGCAGAAATTGCGCGAGATCGGCATCCCCCGCGAACGACTGCCACCATCGCGACGATGATGAGGAGGGTCGCGATGCGGAACGAGGTCGAGCGGCGTGCCTGCGCCGATACCACCACCCGGCGCATACTTACCCCGGTGGACGCCGCCATCTCGTCGCACCTTCGATCGTTTCCGCGGGCAGCCTGGACGTACATCCGGCGGGCACCCGGCACCTACGTCTGGCTGGCGATACTGCTGGTCACGACTGTGGTGGCGAGGCACCTGTCGCCGGATGTGCTCCACGACGTATTGGGTAACCGCTCGACCAACCTGCACCACCTCGCCGAGGACCCCGTTCGAGTCCTGATCGCGAGCGCCTTCTGGCTCGCCGGCGGCGGATGGATCACGTACTTCATCGTCTACAACATCTTCCACGTGCCGGCGGAGCGGTGGCTGGGAACACTTCGATGGTTGTGCGTGGTGGCGATCGCGCACATCGGTGCCACCTACATCAGCGAAGGTGCACTGTATGCCGCGATCCGTCATGGCCGCGTCCCTGCCTCGGCGGTCGACACCCTCGACGTCGGCGTCAGCTACGGACTGGCCGGGGTGGTCGCGATCCTCACCTACCGAATCGCGGCGCCCTGGCGCTATCTCTACCTCGCCGGCGTGCTCGCCTTCTTCGCGGTACCCCTCTTCGTGCATCTGACCTTCACCGCGATCGGCCACTTCGCCGCCGTTCTCATCGGCCTGTGCTGCTACCCGCTGACCCGTGCCCGCACCGGCACCTGGTCGCCCGCCGACACGGCCCGACGATTTCGCCGAGAGCAGGGCGACGCGTAGGCAGGCGTCACCACAGACACCGCTGCCCGGCACCGATCGCGGATCGGTGTCGGGCAGCGGGCCGAAACGTCTGCCACGAAGCGTGAACTGCTAGTTGAGCTTCTGCGGCACCCCGTAGGTCGTGACGGTATCGCCCCGGGCCGTCACAGCTGTCGCGTACGGCCGGATGGTGACTGCCCCGAGCGCGCCCGAGATGGAACCGTGTATGCCCTGCAATCGCACCGATGCCGCCGGACCGTCGAACGACTGGTTCTCCAGGAGCGGAACTGTGGTAATGCCACCCGGCGCCAGATCGATGTCCAGTTCCTGGGACGGAATGATGTCGCCGGCGAGGTCAGCGTGGTTCGACGCATTCAGGCTCAGCGAGGGTGTCGGGACGAGGCCGAGGTCGATTCCGTTACTTGCGCCGATCACGAAGCCGAGACCCGGCGAGTTGAGCACCACAGTGGCGCCGGACAGAGCGATCGGATAGCCGATCTGGTAACCGATGGTGAGTGTGGTGCCCTTGAACTCCGCGGCATTCGGCCCGGTGATATTCACCCCGGCGTAGCCGTTGTGAAAGAACTCGACCGACGTGGGCACACCGTCCAACGGCGGAACGACCTGAAACTGAGTGTCGCCCTGCAGGACCTCGACGCGATTGCCCCTCGCATCGACGACGGAACTCGAATTGTCCACGCCCGCAGACGCGGTCCCATTGCCCAGCACCATCGCAAGCGCCGCAACACCTGCGACCGCGAGGGCGCGGGTAAGACCGGTGTACTTCGAGCGAGATTTGCTGATGTTCGTCATACCGACCCCATTCGTTCGGAATTTTCTACGAAATGCGTAGGAGCTGAGGGTAACCGGCGATTTGGCCTGCTGCTCGGGATACGAGGAAAACCGCAAATCCTGGCCACAACGGCAGGGATCACCCCGCCTGCGCGCACACCGACGGCTCCCGCCGGCCTCTGGGGTCGCGGCCGGCGGGAGCCGACGAACCGGAGCTCATCTCTCGCCTGGGAATGAGGGCCCGGTGCACTGACGTATCGGTTGCATCGATCATCATCAGCATCCGAATGCTATTCCACCGCAACGTTGTCCGGAAAGTACTGAGCGCCGATTCTCAGCGGGGTCTCAGACACGCCCGGACTCCGACGGGCGAGCCCGGCGCCTCTCAGCGTTCCCACAGGATGCCGGGTGCATACTCGCCAGTTGACAGAAGGACCCAACCGACAGAGGGGATACAACAGACGCATATCGGAACCGTCCCACCACCACCGCGAGCAGTAAATGCCTTCTCTCCACACAGTTTCGGCACACACCGCTCGCGGTACAGCGCTGCCTCCCCACGGGACTCACTCACCCGAATTCTGCTTCGCGGCAACGGAGTTGAGAAACAGGACGGTCACGTGAACGCGGCACACGAAGCCACCTCGACGAACGGCTCGGCGTCCGGAATTTCTCCGGCATCAGGCCTCTCGGACATCTCGGGGCCTGGCCGGGATACGGTGGTCACGTGTTCGATCACAGGTCTGTGCAATGAGGGTGCTGGTCGTCGAGGATGAACCCAGGCTGGCCCAGATGGTCCGTCGCGGCCTCGAGCTGGAAGGATTCGTGGTCGTCACCGCCGCCACCGGACCCGACGGGCTCTGGCGCGCCACCGAGGAATCGTTCGATGTGATCGTGCTCGACATCATGCTGCCGGGGATCAGCGGGTATCAGGTCGTCCGCGAAATCCGGGCCAGGCAGAACTGGACGCCGATCCTGATGCTGACCGCCAAGGACGGCGAGTACGACGAGGCCGACGCCTTCGACCTCGGCGCCGACGACTATCTCACGAAGCCATTCTCCTACGTCGTGCTGGTCGCGCGGCTGCGGGCGCTGGTCCGGCGCGGCGCACCCATGCGGCCGGTAGTACTCACCGCCGGGGACCTGAGCCTCGATCCCGGCCGCCGCCGGGTCACCCGCGGGACCGAGGAGTTGCAGTTGACCCGCCGCGAGTTCGGACTGCTCGAGTACCTGATGCGGAACCCGGACACCGCGCTCACCAAGAACGAGATTCTGCGGAACGTGTGGGACGCGAATTACGCGGGGGACGAAAACGTCGTCGAGGTGTATGTGGGGTATCTCCGTCGCAAGATCGACACCCCGTTCGGTACCCGCACGATCGACACGGTGCGCGGGGTCGGTTATCGACTCACGACCGGCTGTCCGGACGCACCTCCTGCACCGGAAGCGTGACCACCACTCGTGTCCCGCCGTGCTCGGCCGCGTCGATGCGCACCGAACCCCGATGCGCCGACACGATTTCTGCGACGATCGCCAGTCCGAGTCCGGAACCCCCGTGAGCGCGGGAGCGGGCGCTGTCGAGTCGCACGAAACGCTCGAACACACGCGCACGATCGGACTCGGGAATGCCGGGTCCGTCGTCGTCGATGGTGACGCACGCCTGGCGGCCGGATCGGGACACCCCGATGGACACGGTGGTGGCGGCGAATCGGACGGCGTTGTCGACGAGGTTGCGCACCGCCCGGGACAGCTGGGCGGCGTCACCGCGGATGCGGACCGGGGTGAGCGTTGCGGTCACCGTGACGGTGGTGTCGGCGCGGGAGCGGCGGACTTCGGTGTCGACGATGTCGTCGAGATCGACGTCGGCGACCCGCAGCGGCAATCCGTGCTCGTCGGCCCGTGCGAGCAGCACCAGGTCGTCGACGAGAAGCTGCATGCGGGTGGTCTCGGGACGCAGGGTCCCGCGGACCAGGTCGCGGTTCAGGACTTCGGGCCGCGCATCGGCTACGTCGAGGGCGGTGGTCAGCGTGGCCAGCGGGCTGCGCAGCTCGTGGGAGGCGTCGGCGATGAACCGCCGCTGGGCCGCGTGCCCAGCCTGGATGCGGGCAAGCATGTCGTTCATCGTGCGGGCGAGCGCGGCGATCTCGTCGCGTGGACGCGGCACCGGGACCCGTTCACCGAGGTCGGTGGTCGAGATCGCGGCGACCTGGGTGCGGATGCGCTCGACCGAGCCCAGCGATCGGCGCACCAGTTTGTAGGTCACTCCCGCCGCGACGAGGGCGATGACCGGTGCTCCGGCGGCGACGAGCCCGCCGACCGTGGCCAGGGTTGCTTCCACCGACTCCTCGCTCGCGGCCACGATCACGGTGTAGTCGCCGCCGACCCCGTTCGCCCCTTGCACGGTGGTCCGCAGATCTGCGCCGCCTGTTTCGTGAGAGACCAGACTGCGGACCGGTGCACCGCCTACCGGTGGCCGCACCACGGTGACCGGGAGCCCGAGATCATCCTGTGAGGAGCGCACCACCGCGCCGGCGTTGTCGACGACCTGCACCAGAGCGATGCGTTGGTCGGTGTCGAAGAGCTGGCTGTCGAGATCAGCGGGCGAATCGGTGCGCAATCCAACGGTGAGGTCGGCGGCGCGGCCGGTCGCGGCGTCGTCCAGGGCCGACAACAGGGTCCGGTCCAGCACGAACAACAGGGCTGCGGCGCCGAGCACCAATGCGACCGCCACCACCGCTCCGGCGCTCAGGGCCGAACGCAGGGCAAGCCCCCACCGCGACGGAATGAGCCACACAGGTGCGCTGTTCATGGGGCCATCCTCCGCCACCGGACACCCGCGGGCGAGAAGCCGGAACGGCGCGCCAGGACGTCATGCCGCTCGTCCCGTCGTCGCCGCATCGACAGGTGAGACCGCGTGTGGGGGATCAACCTGTGTGGCACTGTGCACGCGATCAGAGGCTCGCCGCATCCAGATGCCATAGAGCGCGGAACCGATCAGGGCGGCGAGGCCGCCGAGGAGAATTCCGCCGATCACGTCGGTGAGCCAGTGCTCGCCGAGGTAGAGGCGGGTGACCGCGACCACCACGGTCACCGCGAACGCCGCGGCGAGCAGCAGCCCGCGCCGGGCAGCCGGCGACCCGTATCCGAGGATGACCGCGACCATGGTGGACAGCACCATCGCCCCCGTCGCGTGCCCGGACGGGAACGAGTGGTCAGTCTCGAGGAGTACCTGGGACACGATCGGCGGGCGCGACCGCCCGACAATGGATTTGGTGACGGTCGACGCGAGCGCGGCAGCCCCGACGGTCCCGATGAGAATCAGTCCCGGGACGAGTGATCGTGCCCGCCGGGACAACAGCGCCCCCAGCACCACCGCGATGACGGCGGTGCCGACGGGGCCACCGGCGTCGGTGATCGCGATTGCCGGGCCGGTCACCCACTCCGTCCGGTGATCGGCGAACCAGCCCAGCACAACGGGATCCGCGGTGGTGACCCACGCGCCGACCCTGACCTGGTAGGCCAGCGCGCTCAACGCCACGGTCAGCCCGAGGATCTGCAGGCCGATCAGCGGTGGTGTCGCCGAACGCCGGTTCGTCCCCGCCACCGCCCGCCAGGTGGTTGCGGCCAGGAAAACAGCCGCTCCGGCCACCAGCAGCGAGAATGCAAGGGCGGCGCCGGTGCTCTGATGTACATCGGCGGCGGCGTCGTGGGCTCGTCCGATCAGATTGTCGTGGTGTCCATACGCGGATGCCTTCGAAAGCAAGAGAAGTGGTGGTGCCTGTTTCACGTTCGCAGTATCGGCGCCGGCTGCTGTGGAAGCGCTGAGAGCGCGACCGGCGTCGCCCGGCACCCAGGGGGACGCCGTCTCTCAGCGTCCTCACAGCGCGCCGCGTACATACTCGGGCAGGTTGACCGAAATCCCCTGATGATTGGAGCTCCGACGCAATCACCAACTGCCCCCGCAGAGCCGATCGTGGTCACCTTGCGCGGCACGACGATGCGCCTCCTGCGAATCAACTACCGGCTGTCGCGTATCCCGCTGCGATTCGTCGAAGCGGTGCTGACCCGATTCGACGAACAGGCGCCGATCCGGCTCGCCTACGAAGAGGTACTGATCGAATGTGATCGCGCCGCCGCCCAACTGCTCGGTGATCACAATGCGGACAGGCGCGCCACCGAACTGCACCGGCATACGGCCGCTGTGCGAGAGGCGATTACGCGCGCAAACAGCAGGCGCGACCATCACGGCCTGATACTCCTCGACGAGCAGCGCGATCGGTTTCACGGTCGGCGCCGCCAAAGGCAATTCGAGGGCATCTCCTGACGGAGCCCGTTCCGATCGTCACCTAGGTCGCCGATGCGTTGCGCTGGAGGGCATTCCGGCGCCGAAGAAGCCTCGGCGATTCCGCGGATTCGCACCTGCGGTTCGATCATGCCGACTGGGTGGGGTGCGATGATACCCCCCTCGCCGAGCGCCTTCCACTGCCGGTAGTCGCGAGCGACCAGCGCCCCCACGCCGGCCGCCGTCACGGCCAACCCCGCCGCGACAAGATCCTCGGGACCATCAAGTGTTCTCCTCCGGGTAGCGATTCCACTGCACGGCAAGCACGAATTGCGAGAGCGATGCGTAAGACTCGAGATCGATGTCGGATAGCTGCGCCAGGTGGTGCTAGAGCTTTGCTCAGGCGAGGGCGCGCTGGTCGTCCCTGCCGTCGAGCTGCTCGGCGTACCGGACGAGCGCGGCGGTGGTGCGTTCGATGTGCTCGCGCAGCGCCTGGGTCGCGCCTGTTTCGTCGCGGGCGACGGTGAGTTCGGCGATGGTCTTGTGCTCGGCGGCGATGTCGCGGGTGGCGTCGCGGGCGAACTCCTGGGACCAGTGCTGGTAAAGCTCAGCGCAGTCGCGCAGGCCGGTGGCGATGGCGGCGAGCCGTGAGCTGCCGCAGCCGACGAGCAGAGTGCGGTGGAAGTCGCGGTGGACGGTGGTGAAGGCCGGGTCGACGTGCCCTTCGCTGGTCATCATGGGCGTGTGGGCCAGCGCATGGTGCGTGGCAATGACCGAAGCCTCCCATGCCAAGTCGCCGTGCTTGATCGACTCCGCGAGGGCCAGGGTCTCGATCAGGACCCGGGTGCGCGTCAGGTCCTGCAGGTCGTCGATCGTGAGTGTCGTGACGGCGAAGCCGCGCTGGGGTGTTGCTTCGACGAGGCCCTCGCCGGCCAGTCGGATCACGGCCTCCCGGACTACGGAGAGGCTCACGCCGTACTGCTCGGTGAAGTCGTTCATCTTGAGCTTGCTCCCAGGCGCCAGCTCGCCGCTGAGGAGGTCGCCGCGGATGCGGTCGTAGACCTCCTGGACGCGGGTGGGCTTGGCGGGAGTGTTGGTCATGCGGTCAGTCTACGGAATCCACCGAAATATCGGTATGGGAAGAAATAATCGATTTTTTGTTGACACATCGATGAGACCTGGAGCACACTGTGATCCAGGCAATACACCTGCCAGGGCCTCAGCGCCGGGCCGTCGGCAACCCTCTCGTCCACTCGTTCGGCGGTCCCGATAAAGGAGACATTCCATGACTGACATCCAGGTTCCCGTTCTCATCGTGGGCGGCGGTGGCGCCGGGCTCACGGCGTCGATGTCGCTGTCCAACCTCGGCGTCGACTCGCTGTTGGTGAGCGGTCTGCCGGGCACGTCGACGCTGCCGAAGGCGCACGTGCTCAACCAGCGCGCGATGGAGATCTTCACCGAGGTGGGGGTGGCTCCCGAGATCTACAAGCGCAGCACCCCTGCGGCGAACATGCGGGCGAACGGCTGGTACGCCGGCCTGGCCGGCGCCCACGACGGCTACGGACGCAAGCTCGGCGAGCTCGAGGCGTGGGGCGGCGGCTACACCGACCCCGACTACGTGGCCGCGAGCCCCTGCCGGACCTGCAACCTGCCGCAGATCCGGCTCGAGCCGGTCCTGAAGGGGCACGCCGAGAAGCTGAACCCAGGTGGGATTCGGTTCAACCACGAGCTCATCGATCTGGTCCAGGACGCCGACGGTGTGACCGCCACCGTGCGGGACAAGGACGCCGACGCGACCTACCAGGTGCGCTCGCAGTACCTGATCGCTGCCGACGGCGGCCGGACGGTCGGCAAGCTCGTCGGGGTGGAGATGAACGGACCGCGGGACATCATGAAGATGGTCTCGATCCACATGACCGCGGACCTCTCCCCGTGGGCCGCCGACGACGACGTGCTGATCCGCTGGCTGGTCAACCCCGACTTCGGGGGCTCGTGGAGCGGGGTGCTGGTCCCGATGGGACCCGACCACTGGGGCCCGGAATCGGAGGAGTGGGTCTTCCACATGCAGTACGCCACCGACGACCCGGACGCGATGCAGGAGGAGAAGGTCCTCGCTCGGATGCGCGCCTCACTCGGCCTTCCGCCCGACCTGGTGCCGACGGTGCACCGAATCAGCCAGTGGGTGATGGAGGGCGTCATCGCGGACAAGTTCCGCCAGGGCCGGGTGTTCTTCGCGGGTGACGCCGCGCACCGTCACCCCCCGACCGGTGGCCTGGGCCTGACCTCGGCGATCCACGACGTCTACAACCTGAGCTGGAAGCTGGCCGCGGTCCTGGCCGGCCGCGCCGGCGACGGCCTGCTGGACACCTACGAGGCCGAGCGCAAGCCCGTCGACCAGAACAACATCGACAACGCAATCGCCAACGCGATGAACCACTTCACGATCGACAAGGCCCTGGGCCTCTCGCCCGAGAAGACCCCGGAGGAGAACTGGGCCGAGCTCGCCCCGCTGTGGCACGAGCTTCCGGAGTCGGCGGCCAAGCGGCACGCCCTCAACCGGGCGATCGGCTCACAGACCATGGAGTTCCGCCACCACAACGTCGAATTCGGCTACCGCTACGACTCCACCGCCATCGTGTCCGACGGGAGCCCGGAGTACGTGCCGCTCGACCCGGTCCGCCTCTACGAGCCCAGTACCCAGCCGGGCCACCCGATGCCGCACGCGTTCGTGGAGCGACGAGGCGAGCGGATCCCGCTCGGCACCCTCGTCCACGGCGGCAAGTTCCTGCTCCTCGCCGGCGAGGAGGGCCACGCCTGGGTCGAGGCCGCCAACAAGATCGCCGCCGAGAACGACCTCCCGCTGGTCGCCGGCACCGTCGGCGTCCTCGACTCCGACTTCATCGACGTGCGCTGCGCCTGGTTGAAGAACCGCGGCATCTCCTCCACCGGCGCCGTCCTGGTGCGGCCCGACCGATACGTCGCGTTCCGGTCGAGCGACGGCGTCGCCGACCCGCACGCCGCGCTCGAGGACGCCCTGTCCCAGGTGCTCTCCACCGAGCTCCGCTGACCTAGATCTCACAAGGAGAATCCCCCATGCGTATCGCCAACCTCGCCGGACGGCTCGTCCTGGTCACCGACACCGGTGCCGTCGACGTCGAAGAGGCCAGCCGGGGCCAGTTCGGGCCCGACCCGACCGCCATCTACCGCCGGTGGCCCGACTTCACCGCCTGGGCCGAATCGGCCGAGCTTCCGTCCGGCCGACCCTACGACGACGCCGAACTCGGCGCACCGGTCCCGGAGCCGGGTCAGGTGTTCGCGATCGGTCTGAACTACCGCGCGCACGCCACCGAGAGCGGGTTCGACTTCCCGGTCGAGCCGCCGGTCTTCACCAAGTTCCGCACCTCGATCACCGGTCCAGTCGGTGACCTCGCCCTACCGGGCGAGACCGTCGACTGGGAGGCCGAGCTGGTCGTCGTCATCGGCCGCGAGGCCCGTCACGTCGCCGCGGCAGACGCGTGGGACTACGTCGCCGGCCTGACCGCCGGGCAGGACTACTCCGAGCGCACGCGGCAACTCGTCGCGCCCGCACCGCAGTTCAGCCTCGGCAAGTCGTTCCCCGGCTTCGCGCCGATCGGCCCGGTCGTCGTCACGCTCGACGAGCTGCCGGACCCCGCAGACCTCGAGATCGGCTGCAGCATCAACGGGGAACAGGTCCAGAAGGCCCGCACCAGCGACCTGATCTTCTCGATCCCGGTCCTCATCGAGCGACTCTCCGCGGTCCTGCCGCTGCAGCCGGGTGACCTGATCTTCACCGGCACACCCAGCGGCGTGGGCGGCGGACGAACCCCGAAGCGGTTCCTCGTCCCCGGCGAGGAGGTCGTCACCTGGATCGAGGGCATCGGTGCACTCCGTCAACGATGCGTGCCCGGCACCCCGCACACCACCGCCTCCGCCTCGTAACACCTGACAGGGAAGGACAGACCCGCCATGGCTCTGCACCGCCTCACCTCGATCACCGTCGGCGTCCCCAACGTCGAGGAAACCGCCGCCTACTACACCGACTTCGGTCTCACACCGCTCGGGGGAAACGCGTTCGCCACCACCGACGGCGGCGAGCAGTTCAAGCTCGCCCACGCACCCCGCAGGCGCCTCGTCGAGATCGGCATCGGCGCGGAGAATCCCGACGACCTCGACCGCATCGCCCGTCAGCTCCGCACCCTGGACCTGCCGGTCGAGCGGACCGCCGACGCGCTGGTCACCGAGGAGCCGATCGCGGGCTTTCGCGCCGTCGTCTCGGTGGCACCCCGCATCGAGCAGCAGCGCACCGAGCCCACCCCGTACAACGGGCCCGGCCGGATCGACCGCGCCAACGTGCGGGCGCCGGGCATCGTGCGCGAGGGCCCGGTGGCCCCGCGCAAGCTCGGGCACGTGGTCATCGGGTCCACCGACCAGGCCGCGACCCAGCGGTTCTTCACCGAGGGCATCGGGTTCAAGGTCAGCGACGTCGTCCCGTCCATCGCCGCGTTCATGCGGTGCTCGACCGACCACCACAACGTGCTGGTTCAGCAGGCACCGGTGAACTTCTTGCACCACACCTCCTGGCAGGTCGAGGACATCGACGAAATCGGCCGCGGCGCAATGGCGATGCTCGAGGAGAACCCCGAGCGGCACGTCTGGGGCCTGGGTCGCCACCACGTCGGATCCAACTTCTTCTGGTACCTCAAAGACCCGGCCGGCAACTTCTCCGAGTACTACTCCGACATCGACTGCATCGTCGACGACGCGCTCTGGACACCCGGCACCTGGGAAGGTGTGAAGGGCCTGTTCAACTGGGGCCCGCCCCCGCCGCCGTCCTTCCTCATGCCCGAGGACGTCGCCGCGATGATGACCGGGGCCCACAATGCCGGTTAATGACCGTGCACACGTCCCCGTGCCGGCGTGGACCCCGACAGCGGACGCCGCCGCCCGAACACAGATCAGCACGTTCGGGCGGTGGCTGGCCACCGAAGGACGTGGTGAGTTCGGCGGCTACGACGAGCTCTGGCGCTGGTCGACCACCGAACTCGAGGAGTTCTGGCAGGCGATCGCCGACTTCTACGACGTGCGCTTCCGCCAGCAGGCAACGCGAGTGCTGGCCGACGACGCGATGCCGGGCGCGGAGTGGTTCCCCGCCGCCACACTCAACTACGCCGACCAGGCGCTGCGCCACACCGGCGACAGGACCGCGATCGTCGCCGTCTCCGAAGGCGGGCACCGGCACGAGGTGACCCGCGACGAGCTCCGCAACCAGGTCGCCTCCCTCGCACACTGGCTCCGAACCCAGGGCATCGGCCCGGGCGACCGTGTCGTCGGCTACCTCCCGAACATCACCGCCACCGTCGTCGCGTTCCTCGCCACCGCCGCCGTCGGCGCCACCTGGTCGGCCTGCTCCCAGGAGTACTCACCCGACGGCGCCGCCGACCGCCTCGGCCAGCTCGAACCCACCGTGCTGTTCATCGCCGACGGCTACCGCTACGCCGGCAAGGAACACGACCGCTCCACCCACAACGACGAACTCCGGCGCCTGCTGCCCTCGGTGCGAACCACCGTGTGGGTGCCGCACCTCGGCGCGGCCCAGCCACCCGGCACCGAGCACTTCGACACCCTCACCCAGGGCGACCACCTGCTCGAAACGACCCCGGTGCCGTTCGACCAGCCGCTGTGGGTGCTGTACTCGAGCGGCACCACCGGCCGCCCCAAGGGCATCGTGCACGGCCACGGCGGCGTCACCCTCGAGCACCTCAAGTTCCTCGGCCTCCACCTCGACCTCGACGCCTCCTCCCGCTTCGCCTGGTACACCAGCACCAGCTGGATGATGTGGAACATCCAGGTCTCCGGCCTGCTCCTCGGCGCCACGATCGTGCTCTACGACGGCAGCCCCGGCTGGCCACACCCCGGCGCCCTGTGGCAGCTGGCCGCCGACGAGCAGCTGACATTCCTGGGCACCAGCGCCGCCTACCTGACCGCCGCCCACAAGGACGGCACCCACCTCGCCGCGGCCTACGACCTCCAGCTGACCGGCCTCGGCAGCACCGGCTCACCACTGCCCGCCGGCACCGCCCAATGGATCCACGACACCCTGCCCACGACCTGGCTCGCCGCCGCCAGCGGCGGCACCGACATCGCCTCCGGGTTCGCCGGCGGCGTACCCACCCTCCCGTCGTACCCCGGCGAGATGCAGGCCCGGTTACTCGGCGTGGCCCTCGAATCCTGGGATCAGCACGGACAACCCGTCACCGACGAGGTCGGCGAGCTCGTCGTCACCCGCCCGATGCCGTCCATGCCGCTGTACTTCTGGAACGACCCCGACGGAGCCCGATACCGCGACGCTTACTTCTCCACCTACCCCGACGTGTGGCGCCACGGCGACTGGGTCACGGTCAACACCCGCGGCGGCGTCATCGTCCACGGCCGCTCCGACGCCACCATGAACCGGTACGGCGTCCGCATGGGCAGCGCCGAAATCTACGAAGTCGTCGACCAACTCGAAGAAGTCGCCGACGCAGTCATCGTCGGCGTCGAGGAATCCGACGGCGGCTATTGGATGCCGCTCTTCGTGGTCCTCGCCGACGGACACGACCTCGACCCCGACCTCATCGCCCGAATTCGCGGCCGGATCCGGTCCGAAGTCTCCCCCCGCCACGTCCCCGACGACGTCATCGCCGTTCCCGCACTGCCCCACACCATGACCGGCAAACGCCTCGAAGTCCCCATCAAGCGAGTCCTCCAGGGCGCCGCACTATCGAGTGTCGCCAACCCGGCCGCACTCGACGACGCCGACGCGCTTGCACAGTTCGTCCCGATCGCAGCCCAACGAAAGACGGCCCTGCACACTGACATTCCTCACACCTCGTCACCGGCGACCTGACCCCACCAGCCATCCGACCGGCCCGGACAGCCAGCCGACTTCGCCTTACGTCGCCGCATCCGAGGACAGCGCGGCGAGCTGGTGCCGAACCGCGGCGGTGACGCGCTGCCGGTCGTCGGTGGCGAGGAGGTCGAGCAGGGCGCCCCGCAGTACCGCCAACGCCGCGGTGCGACGGACCGCACCGGCCTCGCGGTCCCTCTCCGGCTGCGGTTGGCACGAGGCGAGGACGGCCAACCAGTCGTCGACCGTCGACCGGGCGAACCCGGCCCACGCACCGTCGGGTTCGACGAGTGAGCGGGCGTACGCCTCGGTCCACAACCGCAGCAACGGACGATGCTCCTCGGCGGCGAGCCACTCCCATACCCGCTCGACCGCCGCGGGCAGCCCGATCGGCTCCGCGCCCGCGTCCTGCCCGAGGCGGTCCAGCATCGTCAGCTCGTCGCTGCGGGCCTTCGCCAGCAAGGCGCGCACCAAGCCGTCCTTGTTGCCGAACAAGAACATCAGCACACGTGGGCTCGAGCCGATCGCCGCCGCCAACGGACGCAGCGACAGATCGGCCAACCCGTGCTCGAGCGCGTAGCGGTAGGCGGCGTCGAGCAACTCGGTCTGCCGCGCGGACGGGGTTGTCGTTTCCGGGGACACGGCGGTAGCCTACCTCCACTGAAACAGTCGTGTCAGTGAGTGCAGAGCATCACCCGCCAGGGACGCGCTCCGGGAAAGGAAACCCATGTCGTCGCAATCACCCCAGCGACCGGAAGTCGTGGTGCGCCCGGCCGATCGTCCCGGCGATCTGGGCTGGGCCGTGATGGCCCACGGCGAGATCTACCACCAGCAGTTCGGGTGGGACGCCGGCTTCGAGGCGCTGGTTGCACAGATCGTCGCCGACTACGCCACCGACCATGACCCGGCCCGGGAAGGCGCCTGGATCGCCGAGGTCGACGGCCAGCGCGTGGGGTGCATCTTCTGCGTCGCCGGCGACGAACGCGCAGTCGCCAAACTACGGATCCTGCTGGTCGCCCCGGGCGCCCGCGGTCTCGGCGTCGGGTCCCGGCTGGTCGAGCGATGCATCACGTTCGCCCGCGACGCCGGCTACCGGCAGGTCACGCTGTGGACCAACGACGTGCTGGCGTCGGCCCGCAGGATCTACGAGGGTGCCGGGTTCGTCCTCACCGACGAAGAACCACACCACAGCTTCGGCCACGACCTCGTCGGCCAGAATTGGACCCTCGACCTGAGCGTGACCACGACGGCGACCGGTAACTGACGACCTACGGAGGCGCCGGCAGCATGTCGAGGACGGCCCGCTCGGCGCCGGCGGCCGTCAACGCCGACCGGGTCGCGGCGAGCCACGCATCGGCCCACGCCGGTTCGATGCCGCGCAGCAACTGGTACTGCGCGTGCCAGGACGCGGCCCGGAATCCGGGCTGTTCCGGTGGATGCAGGCGCAGAGCGATGCGCTCGGCCACCGACTCCGCGACCCAGGACACGAACTCGTCCGGATCGGTGGTGTGCCGGTCCGACAGCAACCGATCGCGTTCCCGGACGGTCAGATGCCACCCGCCCTCGGGCGCACTCCAGCAGAACGGACGCGCGTCCTCGTGCGCCTGCCCGAGCGCCGGCAGATCCTCCGGGCGCGCACCCATCCGCCCCGTCACCTCCAGGATCCGCCGGCGCATGTCGTGATCGAGCAGGTCGTCGTTCAACGGATCAACCATGTACGCGTCACTGCAGCGGGTACACGCTGCGCACATACCCGGCGCACCGCAGCCAGCTGACATCGACCTTCGTCCCGCATTCGGCGACCTGCGGCAGCAAGTCAGGCACCACCTCGAACTGCGTACCGAACCCCTGCTGCTCGAACCACGGTGCAATAGGACCGGTGTACAGGGGAAGGGGCTTGGTCACGACGTAGACGTGGTAGTTGCAGAAGTCCGCGGGATCGGACACCAGGTTCACCGGCGGAAGCGCGCGGGAGGTGTAACTCGCGCCGGCCGGGGCCAGGAAGTTGCCGCCTTCGCTGCCGTACCGGTCGATCAGCGTGCCCACATCCAACTGCCCCTGCACCCGCCGGGGGTTCCCGCTGCCGTCGAGGACGTAACCGTTCTTCGGCGGGTACTTGTAGGAACCCGCCGGAACCACCGTCGGATCCCAGTACTTGCTCAGAAACTGATCGGCCGTGAGATCGCCGGTGCGCTGGTATCCGGCAAGCTGCACGGCAACCGGGAACAGATCCGACAGCGTCTGCGGTCCGAGCCTCCGGTCACCGTCGAACAACTCCGTCGAACAACCCTGCCCGCCGAGAAGATCACTCGAACCTGCCGACGAACCCGGCGCCGCACCGGCGACCGCCCCTTCGGCGAACAGAATCGACAACACGAACCCGACCACAAGGAACAGCTGGCGACAGCGATGCATAACGAACCCTTCCCCCTCGAATGACGATTCCGATGCGGTCCCATCTGACCGGGCATCGAGCACAGCAAGATCATTTACGAGAGAATCGTGACAGATCCGTCCGCGATCGTGACCGAACTTGCGACCGCGCGTCGCCCCCAACGGAATAGCAGCCACCACCGGGGGTATCCAATCCCGACACACGCCGCGCCACACGCGTGCCCGATCGACGCGGCCGAGCCCAGCCACCCCTGACCTGGCCCTTTGCGAGCACCGTCACACCCCCCGGGCGCATCCCGTGCCGCCGGGGGCTCTAACCTGGCGGGTCAGAACACGCAGATCACGAGGTTGAAAATTATGGCCACCGATTACGACGCACCCAGAGTCACCGATTCCGACGAGTCGACGGACACGTCGCTCGAACAGCTGACCGCCAGCAGGAAAGAATCCCAATCACCCGCGGTGGACATCGACGACACCGACCCTGCCGAATCCTTCGACCTGCCCGGCGCCGACCTGTCCGGTGAAGAATTCACCGTCCGCGTCATCCCGAAGCAGTCCGACGAATTCACCTGCACCAGTTGCTTCCTGGTCCATCACCGCAGCCGACTCGCCCCGGGTGGGCAGCTGATCTGCCGGGACTGCGTCTGACAACACCGATGCGCGCGTCTGCGGCGATGACCGGACAGCGCCGCGGTCCGCGTGCCATCCTCGGGGGGTGGCACGCACCTGGTTGTCGGTGACAGTGGAACTGCTCGGCGGGCGCGGGGACGCGACGTCGTGACGCGGCGCTGCGGGAACGGATGCTGCAGGCGATCGAGGGCATCCGCGCTGGCTGACGGATCGGATGTGCCCCCGCGGGCCGACGGAACACGAGGTTCGACGTTCCGCGATGAGTTCGGCCGCCTCTTGCGGTCTGCATACTCGTATCCCGGTCCATCCGTTCATTGAAGGAGTCGCGCATGCCCCGCACCCGGATCCACAACATGAACATCTCCCTCGACGGCTACGCCGCCGGCGAGCACGTGACGTTCGACGCCCCGATCGGCGGTGCCGAACGGCTGTTCGCCTCGTTCGACGGACGCGTCATCCACGGGGTCGACCGGGTAGACGACCCGATCACCCTGGACCGCGCCGTGACCAGCCTGTGGGGCCAGGGCATCGGCGCGGAGATCATGGGCCGCCGCAAGTTCGGGCCCCAAACCGGCGATTGGCCCGACGACGGGTGGCGAGGCTGGTGGGGCGACGAGCCGCCATTTCGAACACCGGTGTTCGTCATGAGCCATCACCCACGCCCCAGCATCGACTTTCCCAACGGAACCAGCTTCCACTTCGTGGATGCGTCACCCCATGAGGTGCTGCGCATGGCCCAGGACGCTGCCGACGGTCAGGACGTCCGCATAGGCGGAGGCCCCTCGACGGTGCGGCAGTTTCTGCAAGCCGACCTGATCGATTTCATGCACTTGGTGATCGTGCCCATCACCCTGGGGCGCGGCGTATCCCTCTGGGAGGGCTTGGACGGCATCGAAGACCGCTTCACCGTCGAGACCGTCGCCTCCCCCAGCGGGCTCACCCACCAGTTCTGGAACAAGAACGGTCACGACTGACCCCGGTCCTTCGGCCGATCGGGATCGTCTCGAGCGATGACGACAGGGTGGGCGATGTCTCAAGCGGGGCGCGAGTCCGAAGTGACCGGTGCTGCATCGTGGAGTACCACACAGCATCGACCCGGCTCGGGGGCCAGTTCGGCGCGCGCTCCGCTCCGGCCGCTGCCGGCGATCACTCCCTCGACCAGTCGTAAATTCAACCCGCACACGACCTCCAGGTGGTTACGGGCAACCCGATGAAACGGACAGTTGCGTAGGTCGACACGGCCGTCCGCGTCGATCTGAGGGAGATATCCGCAGCCGCGGAGCGCCGCCAGGAGGTCTCCGCCGGCGTCGGCCGCAGCCCGCTTGCCGGCGTCGAGCGCTGCCTCGTTCACTGCCGCCCTGACGACTCCGCTGGTGTCATGTTCGACCGAGGAGACCAGCAACCGGGCAAGCAATTCGTAATCCCGGGGAGGCACGCTGACAGACATTTCCGTCGTCGCCCGGGTGTAGAGCTTCGCGGGGCGCCCGGCGCCGGGTCCGCCGCGACCGGCCGGTCTCTGGTAACTGACCGTCAACAGCTCGGCGTCGGCCAGCTTGTCGAGGTGATAGGCCGCGAGGGTTCGGCCGATGTCGACGGCGGCAGCCGCTTGCTCCCGCGAGACCGGCGTGTCGCTTTCGGCCACGAAATCATAGAGTCTGCGCCGCAACGGATCGTCCAGGTTGCTCAACGCCGCCAATGCATTTGGGGCTGCGGACCCGGATGCGGACATACCCCGACTGTAACACCAAACAGTATTGACAAATAGGGCGCGGCGGACGATTCTAAAAACACATCCCATTACTTTTACAAGGAGGTTTTCTGATGGCCACCCCAACGCCTGCACACTCACCCGGGCCTCTCGAACGCGCCCGCAGCGACCCCGCATACAGCGCGTTCCTCTTGCTGCGGATCGGATTCACCGTGCTCCCGATCGCCATGGGCCTCGACAAGTTCACCAACGTGCTCACCACCTGGGAGGACTACCTGGCACCGTGGATCGTCGACCTGAGTCCGCTCGATGCGCACGACACCATGCTCGTTGTCGGAGTCATCGAAATCGTCGCCGGGATCGCCGTCGCGATCAAACCACGATATGCCGCTTATATCGTGGCCGCCTGGCTCGCCGGAATCGTGATCAACCTGCTGACCTACCCGGGCTTCTACGACATCGCACTGCGCGACTTCGGACTGATGCTCGGCGCACTCACCCTCGGCCGGTTGGCCTACGTGTACGACCCCGCCTGGCACAGACACACCGTTCCATCCACGAATCTCGCTGCAGCATAGCGATATCGTTTACGCTCCTGATCGCCTCCCGCGACAACACCACCCTCGCGTCCACCCGACCGGGTCCACCGGCACCGTCGGGTAGACGCGCACCATCCTGGGAAAGAATCGATCATGACTTCCGAAGCGACACTGCACGTTCTGCATCGGAGATCGGCGACGACGCGTGAGGGTCAGATGTGGAACAGCATCGTTTCTGCGGTCAGGCCCGGGCCGAATGCCATGGCGCAACCGGAGCCTGTGGGTCCGCCGTTCTTCGCTCGTTCCATGATTTCAGCGAGAACGAAGAGCACTGTCGCCGAGGACATGTTGCCGTAGTTGTCGAGGACATGACGGGACGGTGCGAGGTCTCGATGGTCGAGTCCGAGAGACTCTTCCACGGCGTCGAGGATCGATCGTCCACCGGGATGCACGGCCCACAGGTCGATGGAATCCTTGTCGGCGCCGGCCAGGATGGTTTTCAGATTCTTCTCGTCGAGTGCTCGCGAGAGGGCGCCGGGGACCTTTCCGGACAACACCATGTCGAAGCCGATGTCTCCGATGCGCCAGGTGATCAGCTCGGAGGTGTCCGGAACCATGACGGCGTTGAACGAGTCCAGAGCGATGCCTTCCTCGTCCGCGGATACCAGCACCGCGGCGGATCCATCACCGAATACGAGGAACGACAGCATCGTTTCGAGCGACTCGGACCGCTGCAGGTGAAGCGAGCACAATTCGAGGCTGACGACGAGCACGCGGGCACCGGGTTCGCTCCGCACGATGTGATGGGCGAGTTTGAGTCCGTTGATGCCCGCAAAGCAGCCCATGAAGCCGATCTGGGTGCGTTCGACGGACGAGCTGATTCCGCACCGTTTGATGAGCTCGAAGTCGATTCCGGGGGAATAGAACCCGGTGCAGGTGACGACGATCAGGTGGGTGATCTCGGCGGCACGGTCGCCGAGTTCGAGACCTTCGACGGCCCGGACGGCGAGATCTGGTGCGTTACGTTCGAATTCGACCATCCTGGTCGCGGTGTCCACTTTGTTCGGATCGTCACCGTAAAAGGATTCCGGTGAGGCGATACCCGCCCATCGGTGCGAGATCTGGCACCTGTCGGCCATCCGGCGGAAGAGCAACTGCTTGCGACGTTGGCTGAACGTGCCGTCGGCGAAGTCGACGAATGCCTGATGGACATCGTGCTCCGGAACAACCGTACTGATGCGATTGACAAAGGCAGTAACCATGACGGGGTGCTCCGAAACTGGATGAGGAACCGATGGAGGCAGTGTGGGTGCAATCGCTGAACCGACGACGGCGAGAACGTTAGACCGCGTTCCGCCGCTCTGCAAGAGCACCGTCGGTCGCCACTCGAGGGTACGGTCGCAACGTCATGCAAGTTCCGTCGAGCCTCTGCAGGAGGAACGCGATGTCGTCGATCCTGCTGTGCAGCGCCCCGCTGACCGGCCATGTGCAGCCGATGATTGCGATCGGCCGACAGTTGGTGCAGGACGGGTGTGAGGTGTCGATCCTGACGGGGCGCAAGTTTCGGCCCCACGCCGAACGTGCCGGGATCCGGTTCATCGCGCTCCCCGACAGCTGCGACTACGACGAAGCCTCGCTCAACGAACGGTTCGCCGGTCGCGCCCGGCGGCCGGCGTTTCTCCGGTCCCGGTTCGACGCGGAGCGGATGTTCGCGGCGCCGCTGGCAGACCAGTACCGTGCCGTCCTCGAGGCGCTCGAGCGGGTGGACGCCGACACGATCCTCGCCGAGAACCTGTTCCTGGGCATGCTTCCGCTGATTGGCCGAAGCCCGGGCACTCGCCCGCGCGTGTTCGGCGTGTGCACATCCCCGCTGATGGCAACCAGCGTCGATACCGCGCCGTTCGGTCCGGGACTGTCCCCGGCGACCGGAAGGCTCGGACGTCTGCGCAACCGGGTACTCAACGCCGGCGCGCGGGGCGTCGTTCTGCGCCGGGCCCAGCAGGTCGCCGCGGCAGCGACACGTGACTGCACCGGGGCCGAGCCCCCGTGCTTTCTACTGGACTGGGTGTTGCACGCCGAGACGGCCTTCATCCTGACCACGCCCGGCTTCGAGTATCCGCGAAGCGACATCGAACAGCGCCTGACCTTCGTCGGCCCGATTCTGCCTGCCGCCCCCGGCGACGCACCGAAGCCGCCGTGGTGGGACCGCCTGAACACCGATCGGCCCGTCGTCCTCGTCACACAGGGCACCCTGGACAATCACGACCTCGGCCGCCTCGTCGAGCCGACCATCGATGCCCTCGCCGACACCGGTGCGCTGATCGTGGCCACTACCGGGGGACGCCCGATCGCGGCGGTGCGGCGTGACTCTCCGAATCTGATCGTGTCCGAATTCGTCCCCTTCGACCTCCTCCTCCCACACGTCGACGTCATGGTCACCAACGGCGGCTGGGGAGGGGTGCATTTCGCGTTGTCGCACGGCGTCCCCCTCGTCGTCGCGGGCAGTACCGAGGACAAAGCGGAGGTGGGTGCGCGACTCGCGCGATCCGGTGCAGGCGTGCGACTGCGCTCGGGCAGCCCCGGCCCGGCCCGGATTCGCCGGGCTGTCGAGACCGTTCTCCGCGATCCCGCATACCGGACCCGCGCCGAGGAATTGGCTGCCGAGTTGGCCGAACTCGACGCAACCAGATCGATCTCGCAGGTGATCATAGGTCGCGCGCGATCAGGTTCGGTCGGCTAGGTTCACTCCATGCGCAAACGGGTGTGGTGGATCATTGCGGGTGTCGTCGCCGTGATCGTGCTGGTTGTCGGCGTCGGGCCCTGGGCGTATGCGAAGTTTCTGCACGGTGATCAGCCCGATGCGCTGCACCTGTCGGACGACCCGGCGGCCGCCGCGACAGGCCCCCTCGACGGCACGTGGTCCGTTTCTCCCGGCTCGCACGCCGGGTACGAAGTCTGGGAAACCTTGAGCGGCCAACGAACCTTCGTGCGCGGTCAGACCGATCAGGTCACCGGCACCGCAGCTGTCGAGAATTCCGTACTCACAACCGGGAACGTGACGGTCGACGTGAAATCGATCGCCACCGACGACACCCGCCGGGACAACATGTTTCGCACCCTGGTGATGAACACAGCCGGTCAACCCACAGCGACGTTCGAGATTTCCCAACCCGTCGACCTCTCCGAATTGCCGGCCGACGGCACCACGGTCACCGTCCCCGTCCACGGCACACTGACATTGCGCGACCAGACCCGCGACGTGACCACGAATTTCCAGATCCGCAGGTCAGGACAGAATATCGAGACGGCGGGCGCGATCGACACGATCTGGACCGACTACCAGATCAACAAACCGACCCTCTTCCCGAACATCGTCGTCGAGGATGCCGGACAGGTGCAGTTCGCGATCGTGCTGAGCAGGAGCTGACCGACGATCACCACCACCAATCGGATTCCGCCCACCGTTCCGGTTCTGATCGTCGGTGGCGGACCCACCGGTCTGACGACCGCGAACCTCCTCTCCCGCTATGGCATCGAGAGCATCGTCCTCGAACGTCACCGCGGCCCCTATCCACTGCCGCGGGCCGTCCATCTCGACGACGAGGTCCTCCGGATCCTGCAAACGGTCGACGCTGCCGCCGAGATCACCCGAATATCGCGCCGCGCACTCGGAATGAGACTGGTCGACGCCGAGCTACGGACACTGGTCGAGATCCGGCGTGACCGCCCGGTCGGGTTGCACGGTTGGCCGGAGACCAACATGTTCGATCAGCCTGACCTGGAACAGGTTCTACGGACGAACCTTGAAGAGCGCGCGGCGAATGCCCTCGTCTCCGGATGCGAGGCCGTCCGGGTGCAACGACGGCCGAACGGCACCGTCGATGTCACGATCCGCGACACCCGCACCGGACACGAGACCGTCACGACAGCCCGGTACGTGCTCGGGTGCGACGGCGCGAACAGCATGGTCCGATCCGCGATCGGCACAGGCACAAGAGATCTCGGGTTCACACAACGATGGCTGGTGGTCGATGCCGAGTACGACCACGATCTCGGGATGTGGCCGGGGGTCCACCAGGTCTGCGCCGGCGTCGGATCTGCAACGTTCATGCAGATCGGTGACAACAGATACCGGTGGGAATTTCGCCTCCCGGACGAGTGCCGATTCGACTCCGACGACGACATCAGCCCGGCCGATGTGCGCGACCTGCTCGAACCATGGGTGCCGGCAGGAGACACCGGTCTGCGGGTGCTGCGGCACACCATCTATTCTCACCGCGCCCGGGTCGCACGCACCTGGCGCAGGGGACCGCTCCTTCTGCTCGGCGACGCCGCCCACCTCACGCCGCCATTCATCGGGCAGGGTCTCGGTGCAGGACAACGCGACGCCGTGAACCTCGCCTGGAAACTTGCCGCCGTCCTCGACGGCCACGCCGACGATCGACTGCTCGACACCTACGAGCCCGAACGCAGCAGACATGTCGTCCGGGCCATCCGCGCCGCCACCGCGATCGGCCGAATCATGGCCACGCGCCCCACGCGTCCCGTTCGAGCCGGACACGCTGTGCTGCGCCGAGCATCGGCGCTACCGGGACCCGACGCACTGGCGACACGCGTCCTCGCACCACCGCTGCGCGGAAGTGCACTGACCCCCAGCGTCCTCGCTCTGCCGTCATACCGGACCAGGACCGTCGGCACACCGATCCCGCAGGACGTCCTCGACGGCGAGACCGGGACCGCGAGAACCGACAGTGTGCTCGGCCCCGGCTTCGCACTCGTCTGCGCCGGGGAGCCGCCGCACGCCCTCGCCGATGTCGGCCGCCGACTCGACGCGAAGGTCGTCACCAGCGGCTCCCTCGCGGGATCGACCGGTGAAATCAACCGCTGGATGCGTCGCAATCACCTCACCGAGGTGCTGGTGCGACCTGATCGGATCGTCCTCGCTACTGTCGACCGCCGGGGTCGCATGAGTCCGACAACGTCCTGGTTGCCATTGCTGACCGCCGATCCGGGTGAAGCACGGTAGGCCCCGATCGCATCCCGGACGGCCCCAGTGAGGTGGTGGGGTCAGCTGAGGTCGATGTCGGCGTAGATCGCGGCGTGGCCGGAGGAAGCGTGCACCGGTGCCGTCATGGTCGGAAAGTGCTCGAACAGCGTGCCGTGCTTGCCACCCCAGACACCCTTGCGGAAGATCGCCCCACCCGTCGCCCGATCGAACAGCGCAGGAGAGAGCAGCACATAGTCGATCTTGTTGCTCGCGGTGCCATTGGCGTAGGTTCCGGGCCGGCCGCCGTCATCGAACCCGGCCACCTCCGAGACGTCGCGCAGATCCGTGCCGACCAGCAGCGGCTCGAGCGACGCACTGTCGGGGGTGTCGTTGAGATCGCCGACGACGGCCACGAACTCCGCGCCGTCGGCGCGCAGTTGCCAATAGATCGCGGCGACCCGCTCGGCCTGCCGAAGGCGGCGCGCGTTGCTGTCGGCAGGCGTGCCGTAACCCTTGCTCTGGAAATGGTTGACCAGCACCGTCAACGACGAGCCGGCCAGCGTGCTGGCGCCCGGAAAGTCGAAGGTGAACTCGGGGCAGTCGCGGCTGAAGACCGGTCGACCGGTCGGGGTGCGGTCGTCTACGTGCGAGCGGATGCCCCGCAACGGATAGGCGTTCTTCGACAGGATTCCTACAGCGATGCCGCGATCGTCGTTGCCGTCGATCACCATCGCGTGCGGAAACAGCGGATTCCGGTCCTGGTCGACGATCGCGGCCTCGGCGAAACGCTCGAGAGCGATCCGGCCCTCGACCTCGACGACGGCAGCGATATCGGCGTCCACCTCGCGCAACACCTGGGCGGTGTGCGTCATCGCCAGCGCATCGATGCGTTCCTTGGTCAGCTCCACCCACCCGACCCAGTCGCCGCGCCCGTCGGCAACGACCGACACCGCGGCCTTCGAACGCTTGACCAGTCGTCCGTGGACCTGCCGCAGTACCGCGTAGGTGGTGGTGTCGGATCGGTCGAGATCCAGGGCCACCAAGAGGTCGAGGATGAGCTTCTTGTCGTCGTCGGTGTAGGTGTCCTGGGCGATCAGCTCGCCGAGCTGGGCGTGTGCCTCGAGGATGTCGCGCCCGTCATCGTCCGGCGCGCTGCCCATCGCGCGGGGACGGGAGAAAAGGTTCTCGACGTTGAACGAGGCAATGCGGAGCGAGGTGGACGACACGATGACTCCCGGTTTGACTTCGGACGGCGGAGAAGACGACGGGGTGATGGTCGATCGAGCACGGTGCGAGCCCAGGCCCGCAGACGGCAGCCTATCCGGGCGCCGACCGGAACGGAACACAACCGCGCCACACCCGCACGACCGGGAAGGATCCTGGATAGGCACGAAAGGCGTTGCACCCTTTACTTATCGGATCGGCAGTCGATTGTTGCGCTGCCGACTGTTCACAGGGCATCCGGCCAATCCACCGCGCCTGTATACCTAGAGTTCTCCGACTGTGAGCGGCATGACTGATTTCCCCCCGGAGTGGGTATCCCCGGGCTGTGCGCCATCCGGCCCGCCCGGTCTCGAGCCTGGTGCCAGTCGATCGCGAGAGGAACTCCGGGACGATGCGGGAACAATTCGACGAGCAACTCGAACAGATCAGGGACGACCTGGTCGAACTGTGCACCCTGACCGAGCCCGCGATCGACTGCGCGACCCGGGCCGTGCTCGATACCGACCTCCCGGCAGCCGACCGCGCCACCGAACTGAGTGCCGACATCGAGGCCCGCGCCGCAGAACTCGACCATCGAGCACTCACGCTGATCGCCCGCCAACAACCGGTGGCACTGGACCTGCGATCCCTGATCGGCGGCATGCACAACATCGCAGATCTACGGCGGATGGGCAGTCTGGCGGCACACATCGCCGAGGTGGCCCGGCTGCACCATCCCGAACCGGTCGTTCCCCACGAGCTACGGGGCATCATCTCGGACATGGGCGTCGCCGCCACCGCACAGGCCGCGGCGGCACGAGAAGTCCTCCACACCCGCGACGAGGCGGCCGCATTGGACCTCATCTGGGCGGACGAACGAACCGACGAACTACTCCGCAGACTGTTCGCCGCCACCAAGAGCGACGAGTGGCTGCACGGCGCCGCGTCCGCCGTGAACATCACATTGCTGGGCCGATTCTACGAACGCTTCTGCGATCACACCGTCGAGATCGGGCGGCGCGTCATCTTCGTGGTCACAGGAGAAATTCCCGACCAATGACAGCTCGGCGGAACCGGACCCGTCGGCTGAGCACGGACATTCGTGCACCGGAATTTCGCCGACACGACACCGCCACGTACCTGCAACCGCGTACTACGCCCGGGAAGAATGGCAAGAGCACAGACCACGTAACACCGTGCCGAGGAAGGGGCGCGCATGTCCGAGGAATTGCTGGTCAAGCAAAGTGTGGCAAAAGGAACCGCGATGGGTGGAGCGGTTCTCCTCGTCACCGTCGGTGTACTCGAATTTCTGCAAGGCATCTCCGCGGTGGCCAAGGACGAGGTGATCCTCGTCGGAGTGGAATACACCTACAAACTCGACGTCACCGCATGGGGGTGGATCCACCTCGTCCTCGGGGCGGTCGTCGCGGCCACCGGCATCGGATTGTTCAGCGGGGTGATCTGGGCGCGAATCTCCGCGCCCATCATCTGCGGCCTGTCGATCGTCGTCAATTTCCTCTGGCTGCCCTACCAGCCGTGGTGGGCGATCACGATCATCGTGCTCAACGCCGTCGTCATCTGGGCCGTGGCGACCTGGGATCCCGCCAAGATCTGAGCGCGGCAGGCCCCAGCCGGACGGGCGCGAGGACCGGACAAAGTCTTTTGTCCCTCGCGCGACGTTCGGTGACCAACGCCAGATAGACGAACCGAAACGCGAGAGCGTCGTCGAGCCCGCCTCCGACGTCAAATTCGCGCGGAGTCGGCGAGGGACTTACCACGCGTCTCGGGCGCCCAGGCGGCACTGACAGCGAGGCCGATCAGGGCGATCGCGGCAGCGCCGAGCATGGTCGGGCCGATGCCCCAGCGGTCCAGGGCGATCGGGACCATATAGGTACCGACGGCGCCACCGACTCGGCTGAGTGACGAGGCCAATCCCACCGCACTGCCTCTGATTTCGGTCGGGAACAGTTCGTTGGGGTACACGAGCTGAAGGACCTGGGCGCCTCCGGTGAAGATCGCGTACGTCGCGAACAGGCACAGGATGACAGGTACCGGACTGCCCGGGAACAATCCCAACAGGAGCAGGGTCAGTCCGGACCACGCGAAGCTGTGGATCAGCAGGGTGCGGCGACCCAGTTTGTTGATGGCGGTCAGCGCGATGACGCAGCTGACCAGGAGCAGGATCGTGACGACGGCCGAACCCATGTTCGCCACTCGCCCGTCGAGGCCGAGACCGGCGAGGATCCTCGGCCCGAAGGCGTACACCGCGAACAGCGGCACGACCGACGCGGTCCAGAAGGTCGTGACGAAGACGATTCGTCCGAGGTAGCCCGACTTCCAGAGCGGGCCGATTGCCCCGGCGGAGCTGCCGGACTCGATCTCGAGTGTGGCGTGTGGGCCGAAGATTTTCGTGATGATCGCACTGGCTTCGGCGACGCGCCCCTTGCCGGCGAGCCAGCGCGGTGACTCCGGTGTGCCGGTGCGGGCGAGCACGGTCAGGGCAGCCGGTACCGCGGCGCTGGCCAGCACCCACCGCCAACCCTGATCACCAACTCCGCTGACGAGGTCACCGACGACATAGGCGGACGCGGCACCGAGGAACCACATCACGGTGAGCGAACCGATGAAGGGGCCACGATATTTCTTCGGGGTGAACTCGGTCAGAAGTGAGGCGGCCACGGGATAGTCCGCCCCGATTGCCACTCCGATCAGAACCCGGAGCAGGAACAACCACCAGAAGCCGTCCACCCAGAACTGCGCGACCGAAAAGACGACGACGGCGATCAAGTCGAATGTATAGAGACGCCAGCGGCCGAAGCGGTCGGTGAGCCGTCCGCCGAGGAACGATCCGAGGAAGATACCGATCGTTGCCGACGCGGCAATGAGGCCTTGCTGCGCCGAATTCAGACCCCACTGCGGCGTGATCTGCACCATGGCGATGCCGATGATGCTCAGCACGTATCCGTCGAGGAAGGGTCCCCCGCCGGCGTGGAGTGCGAGTCGTTTGTGGAAGCGCAACAGCGGGGCATCGTCGACGAGGAACGCTTCTGTCCGGGCGTGAGGTGGCTGGTCCATCGAGTTTCTCCTGAGCTGATTGCGGCCACAGGGGCCGTATCCGGGCTCGCATGACGACGGGCGCGTCGTCACGCACAGGGAACCCGCGCGCGCCCTGTGCCTGCGCCTCGGTGAGTATGCATGCGCCGCCTGTTTGTTGACCATCGACTCGAGTCGAAACGGTCACCTTGTTGGGATTTGATTCATAAGTACCTGAGCAGACTGAAGGCACAACATGCCAGCTCACCCGAGCCGGTGCCTGCTCTACTATTTGTGAGTCGATCGCGAGGAAGGGGAGGCAGACGTGCCACTGTCCGAGGCGGAACGACGTGCACTCGAGCGGCTGGTGTCGGCACCGAGCACCCCCCAGTCGCTGGCCCTCCGCGCCCGCATCGTTCTGGCGAGTTCCGAGGAGTCGATTTCCACTGTTGCTCGCGCCCTTGGGGTCTCACGCAACACGGCACTGAAATGGCGGACCCGATTCGGCACCCACGGTCTGCAGGGGCTCGAGGATCTGCCGAGGCCGGGTCGTCCGACCGCCTCAGGGGACGACTTGCACCGTGCGATCCTGCGTATTCCGCTGCAGCGACCGCCGGACCGGGGGTGGACCACACGCACGATCGCCGAGGCACTCGGCACCAACCAGGCAGCGGTGAGCCGGGTTCGGCGTCGGTGGTTCGCAGATCGGCCCGACCTCATCTCACATTCGGTCCTGGACTCGCCGAACTCGATGGTGCTCGCGGCTGTCGTCATCGATCCCGGCGTGCGGGTCCTCGTCTTCCACCAGCCGGCAACGCCCGCAGCGCGACCGCACAGCAGACAGACCAGTCAGCTCACCGAACCCGTCCGTGTCCTGCTTTCGGCCCAGTTCGCCTTCCCTCGCGAAACCCCGGCCACCGGGAACGACATCTCCCCGACGCTGCTGACCACGTTGGGCGAGGTCGACGCCGCGGTGCCGCGTAATTGGCCGGTTACCGCGCTCGTCGATCGTCCGATACCGCCTCGGGTGGACCGTTGGCTTGTTGGGCATCCCCGATTCAGTGTGTACGAAGTCGATCCCGACTCGTGGCTCGCGCAACTGAACTCGATCACCGCAGTCCTCGACCCTCGCCAATCGCCGGGACTGCTCGATCTCGAACACAGGGTGCGCCGGTGGGCGGAGCAACCGAGCACACCATTTTCCTGGGTCCGCGCCTCACCCACCCGCGCTTCTCGCCGGCCCGCGACCGAAGACCACCGGTCACGCTCCCCCTCACCCATATTGGCATCGGCAGTGGTCGAAGCACTACGCGAGTCCCTCGCCACCGGCGCGTTCCGGCCGGGGCAGCGCATCGCAGAACAGCCTCTCGCCACTCGGCTCGGTGTCTCCCGCGGGCCGATCAGGGACGCCCTGAAAATCCTCGCCGAGGACGGACTGATCGAACTCGAACCGCACCGCGGCGCGTACGTGCCCCTCCCCACTCGGCGCGACGTCTACGACACCTACACCGCCCGAGGCCCCCTCGGAGCCCTGCTGCTGCGCCGCATCGCCACGAACGGATCATCCCGTCTGGCCGCGGCGAAAGACGCGCTGGACGACCTCGTCCAGCAGGCCGAAATGCGCGACGTTCCCGGCACGGGCGACGCCGACATCCGGTGGCAGGACACCCTCGCTGCCGCAGCCGACATGCCGAGAATCGAGAAGATGTTCGTCCGTCTCTCGCTGCAGTTGCGGATGTTCGTCTCGATTCTCGGTCTCGAATACGCGTACTCGGTCGATGAGATCGTCGCCGACAACACCGCGATACTCCTCGCTCTCGAGGCCCAGGATCCCGAAGAGGTCACGCGGCTCTGGCGCCGCAAGATCGACAACGCGGTGACCTACATGGTCGGACAACTCGGCCATCTCGACTGACATCAACCAGCCGTCATCTGCTCCGGCCGCTACGATTGTGTCGAATCGTCCGTCCGAGAGCCAGGGGTGCCATGTCGGAGTTGGATCAGGCGTTTGCCGATGCACAGGAGAACGTCAACAAGCTCACCTCGCGACCGGACAACGATCAGCTGCTGCAGCTGTACGCGCTGTTCAAGCAGGGGTCGAAGGGTGATGTCGAGGGCAAGCGGCCCGGTCGGTTGGACATGGTCAAACGCGCCAAGTACGACGCCTGGGCCAAGTTGACCGGTACGAGCAGCGCCGACGCCAAGCAGGGCTACGTCGACCTGGTAGCCCGGCTCACGCAGGGCTGAGTTCAGCGGGCCCCGAAGCACCAGTCCTGGACATGCTGATCGTGCGCGAACTGTGCACCGATCAGGCAGTCAGCACCAGGTTCGCGGATTCTGCGGTCTCCGAACCGCGTATCCGGGTCACGAGGCGAGCAATCGCATCGGCAACCGCGGTCGGTTGTTCGAGGATCACCGAGTGGCCGGCGCCGTCGACGCAGACGAAATCGGCGTCCTCGACCTGCGCGGCGATTGCCACCGAATGGGTGGGCGGCGTCATCAGGTCCGCGGAACCGCACAGCACGAGCGTGGGAATCGCCGAGAGCGCCGGCAACGTCTCGGACTCGTCGTAGGTCGTGAACGAGTCCAGGAAGCTGGTCATCGTCACGATCGGGGTCTCGTCGTGCATCGCGATGGCGAGCTCGAGGACGTGTGTGCTGACCTTCCGGTCACCGAATTCGGCCCCGCGGATGACCGGTGCGAATACCTTGCACCCGAGGCGCTTCACCTGCTCCATGGATGTCGGTGCTCGGCGCACGGCCTCCTGGACCCAGGACAGGACCGGGGCGCGCAGCAGTCGGCCGAATCCGGCGTCGGCCAGACCACTCGCGGCGGTTGCGATCAAGCCGATCCCGACGATGCGGGTGCCGATCTCGTGCGGATACCGGCGCGCGTAGGTCAGTGCGGTCATCCCACCCATGGAGTGTCCGACCAGAACGACCGGATCGGTGGGGGCGATGGCGTCCAGTACCGCGTGGAGGTCGCGGCCCAACTGCTCGAGGGTGTAAGTCGCAGCGGGCGCCACGTCGGAATCGCCGTGACCGCGGTGGTCGTAGCTGACGATCCTGGCGTCGGTGTACTGCCGCATCAGTTCGTCCCGCACCAGGATCCACGATTCGGCACTCAGGCAATGGCCGTGCAGAAAGACGATCGTCATGGGGGCGTCGGTGGGGCCGTACTCGCGAACCGCAAGCGAAACACCGTCGTCAGCCGAGACAGTGGTCCTGCGCTGGACCGGGGTTTGGGTGGTGCTCTCGATCGACATGCCGGCCTCCCTCCTCCTCGCGATGACAGGTTCTACTGTCCATCGCGCAGGTTCGGGAAATAAGCACCCCGAGTGCTGTCCGTAATCACCCGCGGGTGACCGTCCCGCCACCCAGGGTGGATCCGGCCGCGCCGCTCCGCCGACCCGCGGTTTCGTCGGATCGCTACGACGGCGGCGCAGGCCACGGGTGGTCGAGGCTGACGATCTTCACGATCTCGGTGAAGAAGTTCCACACGCCCAGCGGGTCGGCGTTCGAATTGACCAACACCACCACCGTCTTGCCCTCGGGGGGAAGGTAGTAGGCATAGGTCTGGAAGCCCGCGATGTTTCCGTTGTGGCCGATCCAGCCGTTCTGGTTCTCGACCCCGAGTCCGTACAGCGAACCCGTGCCTTCCGACGGCGCCGGCTGAAACTGCTCCCGTTCGTGCTGGGTGGCGGGCGAGAGCATCGTTCCTTCTGCCAAGTCGCGCACCCACACGCGCAGATCGTCGAGCGTGGAAATCATGTTTCCCGCGCCGAATCCCCACGACGGGCTCCAGTCGGTCGCGTCCACCGTCGCGCCGTCGGGTGTTTTCGCGTATCCCCGGGCGTGCGGTGACGGAAGGGCCGCAGTGGTGGGGACCGAGGTGTCGTCGAGATTCTCGGGTTCCGTGATCCGCTCGGCGATGTAGGTATTCAGCGGCAGGCCGGATGCCTTCTCGACCACGAGACCCAAGAGGAGGGTGTTGGTGTTGGAGTAGTCGAACGCGGTTCCCGGCGCGAAGAGGGGTGGACGGCTGAAACTGATCGCGAGCAGTTCCTGGGGTGTCCATTGGCGCTGCGGCTGACTCGGGAGCGCCGGAATCACCACCTCGGAGTAGTCGAACAGCCCACTGCGCATGGCCGCCAACTGGCGGAGGGTGATCGCCTCGCCGTTGGGGACGTCGGGCACATACCTGTCGATCGGATCGTCGAGGCCGACCTTTCCCTCATCGACCAGTTGCAGCACGGCGGTGGTGGTGAAAGTTTTGGTGAGGCTGCCGACGCGCATGAACAGGTCCGGCGACATGGGGTCGCCGGTCGCGGTGTCGCGTACCCCGAACGCCTGCACGTAGGGTGCAGCGCCGTCCTGCCAGACACCGACGATCGCCCCCGGAACCGAGGCGTTCTCCATCGCCGTCGGGATGGTTTCGGTGAGCTGTGCATCGGGCAGGACCGGTGCATCGTCCGATTCACCGCATCCCGCCAGTCCCGTCGTGAGGACCGCCAGAACGGCGACCAGTCGCCGCACCGAGGATGTTCGTGCCACCCCGCTCTCCCATCGCTGTCTCGAATCTCGACCTGCTCGAAGCTTGCGTGGAACACTGTTTCCAGTATGGGCGGCCGTACCCAGCCGGGGAGGCGGATTACTTCGGGTGAACCGTCACCGACGAGTCGGGTGGCGTGTTAGAACGAACGAGTGGCACTCGGCGAACAGATCGAGATCGACGCTCGGACGCGCATGATCGTGGGTCAAGCGCTCGACATGGCCGCGCACCAGCCGGACGTGGGCAACGTGATCGTCCACCGGGCCGGAGATCTCCTGGTGCTCGTCGACAGCGGGGTGACCACCGCTTTCCGCGACGCGATCCGATCCGCCGCCGACGACCTCGCCCCGTGGTCGAAGATCCTGCTGCTCACCACCCACGGCCACCCCGACCATGTCGGGAACAACGACCTCGTCAACGACCTCGGCGACGGACTCGACCGCTCGAACGTGCAGCACTTCGTCAGCGCACACGACGCGAGCCAGTACCGCGATGACGGTCTTCCCTACTGGATCACGAGTCTCGAGCGCGTGTCCGGACTGGTGCCGGGGTTCGAGGATCCGGCTGACGCAGCGCGCCGGCTCCTTGCCATGTACCGGCCCTACGTTCCCGTCACCGACGTCACCCGGACCTATGAGGAACTCCCGCTCGAGCACCTCGTCATCGGCTCTCAACACGTGTCGGGTTGGTCGTTCGGAGACGGTGCCGTCCAGGTCGTCCGCACCCACGGCCACTGCGCCGGCCAGGTCGTCGTCCACCTTCCCGGGGCACGATTGCTGCACCTGTCCGACGAACCGAACGGGCCGTGCGGCGCGATGCACGACGCCAACCAGATGAACATCTTCGCCGCGGCCGCCCTGGCGCTGACGCTGGTCGAGACCGGCGCCGTCGACGTCGTCACGGAGGGCCACGCGTTCGAGGTGTTCGATCGCCCGGCCGCAGCCGAGCGCCTGGCGTCGCTACTCGATCAGGCTTCGGCGCTCGACGGCGCCGCACAGGCATTGCTCACCGATCGCATCGACGATCTACCGGCGTTCGTTCACGCCTTCATCGCGCGATCCCAGGAGCTGGGCGTATCGGGTGCGAATCCGAACCCCATGTTCAACACGATGATGACGATCGCCAAGTTGCGCGAGCTCGGCCTCGTAGCGAAAGGTGCAGGTTCGCAACAGACGTGGACCCGACCCGCGCTCGACGACTCCACGCGCGCACCCTGATCCCCGGTTGCGGCAGTTCAGGTCGGGACTCGCCGGTCACTGCACCGTGAGATGCGTCTTCGCCCACTCCGCCAGTTCGTCGAGGACCGGCATCAGTGACTGGCCGGCCTCGGTCAGCTGATAGGTGACCGACACGGGCGGTCCCTCGCAGACTTCCCGCGTCACCAAACCGGCCCCGGCCAGTTCGACGAGACGGTCGGAGAGCACCGAATCGCTGATGCTCCCGACCGATCGTCGCAGCCCGGAGAACGTCGCCGGGCCCGACATCAGCGTCGCCAGAATGACGCCGTTCCAGCGCTTGCCCAGGAACGTGAACGCTCTCGCGAGCGCGCCGTCGCACGCGCGCGGATCGTGCTGTTCGACGCCTGAGCTCATACCTCGACCATAGCAAGGTGCTAGCATCCAACTGTCAACTAGTTTTTTACTAGTAACATTTTTGTTGCTAGTCATCGAGAGGGAAGCAACCATGAGCTCAGACGTACAGACGCGACCGGAACTGGACGAGGCGGGTCGCGCCCTGCTGTTCAGCGAGGCACGCACGGCCAACAGTTTCGCGTCCACCCCGGTGACCGACGAGCAGCTCGCCCAGATCTGGGACCTCGCGAAGTGGGCACCGACCGCGGCGAACACCCAGCCCCTGCGGATCGTTTTCGCCCGGACCGACGAGGGTCGCGCGCGACTGCTGCCACACATGAGCGAGGGCAACAAGGCAAAGACCGAGTCGGCGCCCGCGGTCGCCATCCTGGCCGTCGACACGCAGTTCCACGACCACATCCCGGCGTTGCTGCCGTTCCGGCCGGAGCTGCGCGACGTCTTCGAAGGCGACGAGAAGATGCGCGAGCGAACGGGCGAATTCAACAGTGCACTCCAGGCCGGCTACTTCATCCTCGCCGTCCGATCCCTCGGCCTGGCCGCAGGCCCGATGGCAGGCTTCGACGCCGCCGGAATCGACGCCGAGTTCTTCCCCGACGGCCGCTTCCGTTCCATTCTCGTCGTCAACGTCGGGCACCCCGGCGCGAACCCGTGGTTCGATCGGCTCCCCCGCCTGGACCCGGCCGACACCGTGTCCTGGATCTGACTACCCGTCGGAACTCTCACGACGGTGCGTCCCCCGCCGACCGGATCGAGGGCTCGGATCGACGGTCACCTCGTCCGTGTCGGCGAAGACGAGGCGCCCGTCGTCGAGTGCGATCGCCCACCGATGCGCCGGCGCCCAGTCGTGCCCGGCACCACCCGGCTCGGTGAGTGCCGCGTAGTCCTCGACGACCTCACCGGTCGCGTCGGCCTCGGCCTTCCTGCGGACCAGCACCCGTGTGCCGACGGTCAACTCGGGGCCGGGCCCCGACCTGTCATCGCTTGCGTCGCCCATCGTGCACCTCTTCGTTCGGCGAACCTGGTCAGGAGCATAAGCACCTGCGGGCCCCGGGGCGACCCGAGCACCGAAAGAGCCGACCGTCCGGACCGTTTCCCGGCGGGCACGACGAACGAATTACCTAGTCAATTCCCGTCTTTGACCGATTAGGTTCCCTCGGTTCCGGGTAGTCCGGTAGCCGCACGATATTCACAGTTTCCGCCATGTCGCAGGGCATGCGGTAACGGGCGGCACGAGCAAAAGCGAGGTGCACGGCAATGACCACAGCCGGTGGAGGCCCGAGCTCGAGCAGCCTGGCCGATGTCATCGACACCATCTTGGACAAGGGCCTGGTCATCGACGCCTACGTCCGGGTCTCGCTGGTCGGCATCGAACTACTCACCATCGACGCCCGCGTCGTGGTCGCGAGCGTCGACACCTACCTGCGTTTTGCCGAGGCGGCGAACCGACTCGCGATCGGCAGCGAACCGAAAGGCCTGACCGATCTCGTCTCCGACGTCAAGGGCAGCGGCAGCACGAAATCCAAGACCAAGGGCGTACTCGAGGGCGTGGGCGAAACGCTCAGTGAGCTGCTCGGCGGATCGGACAACGAACGCGAACCCGCACCCCGTCGGAGGCGGACATGACCACCGCCGCCGAGGCCACTGCTACGTAGAACACGTGTCAGATCTATCGCCCGCGACGGCTCTCGCTGTAGCATTCGGGGATGAGTCGAGTAGGTAGCTACAGTGACGATGACGTGGCGGGTTGGCTGTCGATCTCACCCGAACTGGGTGGTGCGCTCGGCGCCTTCACGGACGCGGTTTACAACCGGAACCGGTTACCGTTACGCGTGCGGGAGATCGCGCGGATGGCGGTCGCGGAGGCCAACGAGTGCGCCGTGTGCCTCGGCACCCGCGACAGCAGTGGCGCCGACGCGGGCATCGACGAGCACTTCTACGATCACGTCCTCGAGTGGGAGTCGTGGCCCGGGTACAGCGCGGAGGAGCGGACGGCGGCGGAGTTCGCGCACCGGTTCGCCACCGATCACACGGCGCTGCGCGAGGACGAGGACTTCTGGGCGCGGTGTCACGAGCATTTCACCGACGAGATCCTGACCGACCTGGCGTTGTCGTGTGCGTTGTGGCTGGGGACGGGCCGGGTGCTGCGGGTGCTCGACATCGGTCAGACGTGCAAGCTCACGCTCTGAGCGTGCCGGCCCTCATTCCCATTCCCGCTGCGGCAGGACGTCCTCCATGAGCCTGCGCAACGCGGGGTTCCGGCTGTCCGAGCGCCAGGCGGCGTTCATCTGGACGGGCCGGTCGCGGATCGCGGAGACGGGCCGGAACACGACCCCTTCCGGGTGCATCGTCTGCGCGGATTCCGGGACGAGGGCCAGGCCCAGCCCGGACCGGACGAGCACCAGCATGGTGTGCACCTGCGTGACGTACTGGACGTAGCGCGGGGAGGCCCCGACGATCGTGAACGTGCTGATGAGCAGTTCGTGGAAATACCGCGCATCGACCGGCGAATACATGACGACGGGCTGGTCGTCGAAATCCTCCACCGCCAACTGGCCGGCGTCGGCGAGGGGGTGACCCGCAGGTAGCGCGGCGACGAGACGTTCGTGGTGGATGGGGCGGGTGTCGATGCCGGGGCGGGTGAGGATGGGGCGGATCAGTCCGAGATCCAGTTCACCGCTGATCAGCGATTCGATCTGCACCGACGTGACCATCTCCCGCAGAACGATTTTCACGTCCGGCAGCCGGTCGCGTGCGGCCTCGAGCAACCTCGGCAGCACCGCGTGCGCGGACGCGCCGGTGAACCCGACGACGACGGTGCCGAGATCACCGGCAGGCACCCGCCGCACCGTCAGGGCGGCACTCTCCGACAGACTCAGAATGCGCCGGGCGTCGGGCAGGAACGCCGCCCCGGCCGCGGTGAGGGTGACGGATCGGCTGGTGCGGTCGATCAACTGCACCCCGAGTTCGCTTTCGAGCTGCTGGATCTGACGGCTCAGCGGCGGCTGCGTCATGTGCAGGCGCTCCGCGGCGCGACCGAAATGCAGCTCCTCCGCGACGGCGATGAAACACGACAGCCGTGCGAGGGAGAACATTCGATCCACTCCTTTGCCTCGAGGTGGGCCCGAGCCCGAAGCTCAATCTAGCCCACCCGGAAGACGCCGACCGAGTTCGCGGTCGGCGTCTTCCGTGAGACAGCTACCAGCGAGGGCAGGTGTTCTCGAACGTCGGGTCCACCGACTTCATGTACCCGGTGTCGTCGCGGTCGCGCACCCCGCAGTCGAGGTACTGCTGGTGCAGGGCGGCGAGCGCGTCCTTGTCGATCTCGACGCCGAGCCCCGGCGTCGTCGGCACCGCGACCGCGCCGTCGACGAACTTCAGCACACCCGGCTTGACGACGTCCTCGGTCTTCCACGGCCAGTGCGTGTCACACGCGTACGTGAGGTTCGGGGTGGCGCCGGCGAGGTGCACCATCGCGGCCAGGCTGATGCCGAGATGCGAATTCGAGTGCATCGACAGGCCCAGGCCGAAGTTGTCGCAGATCCCGGCGAGCAGCCGCGACCGCTGCAGGCCACCCCAGTAGTGGTGATCCGACAGCACGACCTGCACCGAATCCTTCAGCACCGCAGGCTTGAGCTGATCGAACGCGACGACGCACATGTTCGTGGCCAGCGGCATCTTCGCCTCACGCGCCACCTCGGCCATGCCGTCGAGACCGGGTGTGGGGTCCTCGAGGTATTCGACGATGCCGTCGAGTTCCGACGCCACCCTGATCGACGTGTCGACGGTCCACGCGGCGTTGGGGTCGAGGCGCAGCGGCAGGTCGGGGAACGCGGCCCGCAGCGCCTTGATGCCGGCGATCTCCTCGTCCGGGGAGAACACGCCGCCCTTGACCTTGATGGCCTCGAAGCCGTACTCGCCGATCATCTTCTGCGCCTGACGGACCAGACCGTCGGGGTCGATCGCCTCGCCCCATTCGTCGGGCTCGGCACCGGGGTGCCCGGCCCACTTGTAGAACAGGTACGCGCTGAACGGAACTGCGTCGCGCACCTTGCCGCCGAGAAGATCGGACACCGGACGGCCGAGCGCCTTGCCCTGCACGTCGAGGCACGCCACCTCGAACGGGGAGAACACGCGGTCGGTGGTGCTGGCCGTGGTGATCATGCCCGCGACGCCGTCGCCGCCCGTGACGGTCAGCGTGGCGATCTTCGCGTCGATCGCCGCGCGGATCGCATTGAGCGCGAACACGTCCAGCCCGACGATCGCCTCGGCGGCCGCCTCGAGCCGGAGCAGGTGGGCCGTGTCGGCGTACGTTTCACCGAGTCCGACGAGACCGCCGTCCGTGTCGAGCTGGATGATCGCGCGCAGCGCGTAGGGCTGGTGCACGCCGACGGTGTTGAGGAGCGGCGGGTCGACGAACGCGACGGGCGTGATCCGCGCGCCGGTGATCCGGATCGGTGCGGCAGTCATCAGACCGCCGCCTGCACGGCGAGAGCGTCGGCGAGAACGGCGCGGCCGGCCGCGGTGATCCGAATGAGCTCACGCAGGTGCACGTCGCTCGTGGGGACGAGCGGCGGCCGCACGGGCCCGGCGTCGATACCTTCCATCGCGACACCCGACTTGATCAGCGACACCGCATATCCGGGCACCTGGTCGCGCAGGCGCACCAGGGGGTGGAAGAAGTCGCGGAGCAGTGCGTCGGTGAGTTCCTGGTTGCCGGATTCGAGTGCGTCGTAGAAGCCGAGTGCGAGTTCCGGCGCGAAGGCGAACGTGGCGGACGAGTACAGCGTGACACCGATCGCGCGGTACGCCTGCTGGGTGACCTCGGCGGTGGGCATGCCGTTGAAGAACAGGAACTGCTTGCCGGACGGGGCGAGCGCGTCCTTCACCGCACGGACGATGCGGCCCACCTTGTCGAGGTCACCGGTGCCGTCCTTGAACCCGACGACGGTCGGGAACTGCGCGACCTCCACGGCTGCCGCCTCGTCGAAGCGGGCGTTGCCGCGGTTGTAGACGACGAGCGGCAGGTCGGTGGTCTCGGCGACCGCGCGGGTGTACTCCACCAGTCCGGCCTGCGGCATCGTCACCAGGTACGGCGGGAGCAGCAGGATACCGTCGGCGCCGTTGGTCTTCGCGCTGGCGGCGAACTCCTTGGCCTGCTGCACGGAACCGCCTGCGCCGGCGAAGACGGGGACCCGTCCGGCGACGACCTCCGTCGCCTTGGCGACGATCCTGCCGAACTCCTCCAGCCCGAGGGCATGGAATTCGCCTGTGCCGCAAGCGATGAAGACGCCTCCGGGGCCGGCGTCGACACCCTTGGCGACGTGCTCGGCGAGCCGGTCGTAGTCGACGTCGCCGGATGCTGTGAACGGGGTGACGGGGAAGAACAGGACGCCGTCGAGCATGGGGAACTCCTTCACGAGAGAAAAATCAGGCTTGGGTGAGTCGGCCGTCGATGCGACGCCACAACTGGTCGGGGTTGCCGTCGGCGATGGCGGCGGGAAGCAGCGAGCTCGGAACATCCTGGTAGGCAACGGGTCGCAGGAAGCGTTCGATCGCCAGCGAACCCACGGACGTGGTGCGCGAGTCGGACGTCGCGGGGTGCGGACCACCGTGCACCATCGCGTGACCGACCTCGACCCCGGTGGGCCAGCCGTTGAACAGGATCCGCCCGGCCTTGAGCTCGAGGACGGGCAGCAGGCGGCCTGCCTCGTCGAGATCGGCGTCGTCGACGTGGACGGTCGCGGTCAGCTGGCCTTCCAGCTTCGCCGCCACGGCGCGCACCTGCTCGGCGTCGCGGCAGCGGACGATCAGGCTGGACGAGCCGAACACCTCCTGCTGCAACACCTCCGAGCCCAGGAACGTGTCGGCTGCGGCGCTGAACAGCGCTGCCCGGCCCGTGTTGGGTGCGTCGGATTCGGTGCCGCGGGCCTCCACGGTCGCAGCTCCGCTGAGCGCGGTGACGCCGTCGGCGTAGCAGCCGGCGATGTTCGGGGTGAGCATCGGGGTGGGCGTGCTCTCGGCGACCGCGGCGCGCGCGGACTCGACGAACGAGGTGAGGCCGGGACCGTCGACCGCGATGACGAGACCGGGGTTGGTGCAGAACTGCCCGGAACCGAGGGTCAGCGACCCGACGAAGGCGCGACCGAGTTCGGCGCCGCGGGTGGTGAGCGCGTTCTCGAGGAGGAACACCGGGTTGATCGAACTCATCTCCGCGTACACCGGGATCGGTTCCGGGCGTCCCGCGGCGGCCGCGACCAGAGCGGTTCCGCCGGAACGGGATCCGGTGAAGCCGACGGCCTTGATGCGCGGATCCGTGACCAGCGCGGTGCCGAGCCCGCGGCCCGAGCCGAACAGCAGGGAGAACGTCCCCGCAGGCATGCCGGTGCTCGCGACGGCGTCGGCGATGGCGCGTCCGACGAGTTCGGACGTGCCGGGGTGCGCGTCGTGGGCCTTCACGACGACGGGGCAGCCCGCCGCCAGCGCCGACGCGGTGTCGCCGCCGGCGACGGAGAACGCGAGGGGGAAGTTGCTGGCGCCGAACACCGCGACCGGTCCGAGCGGGACCTTCCGCTGGCGGATGTCGGCACGCGGCAACGGGGTGCGGTCGGGCAGCGCAGGATCGATGCGGGCACCGTTCCAGCCGCCGTCGCGCAGGACGCCGGCGAACAGCCGCAGCTGTCCGGAGGTGCGGCCCACCTCGCCGGTGACGCGGCCCTGGGGGAGTCCGGATTCGGCGCACACCCGGGCGATCAGCGTGTCGCCGAGCGCCTCGATGTTGTCGGCGATCGTCTCGAGGAACCGGGCGCGCTCCTCGGACGTCGTGGCGCGGTACGGCGCGAACGCCTCGGCGGCGGCGGCGCAGGCGGCGTCGACGTCCCGGTCGTCACCGTGCGCGAAGCCGGGCTCGAGCTGGTGGCCGGTGGCGGGGTCGATGCCGTGGATGGTCGTGCCGGAACCCTGGACGGGGTTGCCCGCGATGATCATCTGTCCGGTCACGTCGGTCCGGTTCACCGTTGCTGTCATGATGCGATCCTCGAATTCTCGTCTGCGTTTCGTATGGTCCGGTGACGGGTCATTTGGTGGCCAGGGTGTCGTCGGACGCCACCTCTGCGACGTTCGCGACTTCGTCGATGTCTTCCTTGTCGCGCCGGAAGTAAGTCACCGCCGCGGCGGCGGCCAGGGCGAAGAGCGACAGCACGATCAGGCCCATCGTCACCGTGCCGGTCTGCTCCTTGATGACACCGAAGCCGAACGGGGCCACGAAGCCACCCAGGTTGCCGAGCGAGTTGATGATCGCGATCGCCGGTGCCAGCACCATCGGGTGGAGCGTACGCTGCGGAATCGACCAGAACAGCGGGCTCGCGCTCTTGAACCCCATCGTCGCGACGCACAGCAGCGGCAGGGCCAGCCAGGGCGTGACGAACGCGGCGGCCATCGTGCCGATACCGCCGATAAGCAGCGCGGCGACGAGGTACGGCTTGTGCCGTCCGGTGCGGTCGGCGGAGCGGTTGGAGAAGTACATCGCGAAGATCGCGCAGATCCACGGGAGCGAGGACAGCAGCCCGACGGTGACGTCGGTGGTGCCCGGGATGCGGCGGATGATCGACGGCAGCCAGAACGTGTTGGCGTAGATCGCCATGGTGATCGCGAAGAAGATGCCGCAGCACACCAGGATCCGCGGCTGCAGGAGCAGCTTCCAGCGCGAGCCCGACTCGCCGCGCTTCGCGGACGCCTCGCTGCGCAGCACGTCCTCCTCGGCGATGACGGCCTGCAGGTCGTGCTTCTCCGGGCCGGTGAGCCACTTCGCGTCGTCGATCTTCGAGTCGAGCAGGCGGTAGGCAATGCACCCGACGACCACCGACAGCAGGCCCTCGAGGGCGAACATCCACTGCCAGCCGTGGTGCCCGCCGAGTCCGTCGAGGGACAACAGCGGTCCGGACATCGGTCCCGAGATGGCGGCCGCGATCGACGAACCGGCGATGAACAGGGCGGTGGCGCGGCTGCGGTGGTTGTTCGGCAGCCAGCGGGTGAAGTAGAAGATGATGGCCGGGAAGAAGCCGGCCTCGGCGACACCGAGCAGGAACCGCAGGGCGTAGAACATCTCGGGGCCGTTGACGAACGCCATGGCCGCGGACACCAGGCCCCACGAGATCATGATGCGGGTCAGCCACACCTTGGCGCCGAACTTCTCCATCAGCACGTTCGACGGCAGTTCGAAGATCGCGTAGGCGATGAAGAAGACACCCGCGCCGAATCCGTACGCCGCGGCGCCGATGCCCACATCTGCTTCGAGGTGGGTCTGGGCGTAGCCGATATTCGAGCGATTGAGCTGGTTACAGATCAACATCACGATGAACAGCGGCACGACACGGCGGAAGATCTTGGAGACCGCGCTGTCGACTGCCGGCGAGACGGCGAGGGGGAGGGTCATCGGTGACTCCTCTCTCTGGATTCGGGGGGTGACGAAGTTGGGGGACTCTGATCACGCCCCGATCCGGAAGCGTGACCTGAGTCATAGGAATCACGCTAGAGGGATGTTCGATACATGTCCAAGTCAAAGATTCTCGTTATCGATACCGAAGTTGTATCGACTCGGGTGGTGCTAGTTTCCCTACCGTGAGCGCCGGCGCAGTCACCTTCGAGTTCGTCCACACTACCCGCGAATTCTTCCCTCAACTGCAACGATGGCTCCGCGAACCGCACGTCGCGCGGTTCTGGAACCACGACACCGCGGACGCCGACATCGAGCGCGACTTCGGCGGCAGCATCGACGGCACCGAACCCTGCGAGGATTTCCTCGTGCTGCGGGGCGGCGTGCCGTTCGGCTTCATCCAGCGGTACCGGATCGCCGACTATCCCGAGGACCTCGCGCTCCTCACGGCCCTCGTCGACATCCCACCGGGCAGCATCTCCATCGACTACTTCGTCGGCGACCCCGGGCGTATCGGCCGAGGGCTGGGAACGGCGATGATCCGGGCGTTCGTCGCCAAGTGCCGCGCCGACCTACCCGACGCCACCGCGATCGTCGTCCCCGTCGTCGTCCCCAACCGGGCGTCGTGGCGGGCGCTGGAGAAGGCCGGCTTCCGACGCGTCGGCGAGGGCTATCTCCCACCCGACAACCCGATCGATGACGGAAGCCACTACGTCAGCAGACTCGACCTGCTTGAATGAGAAGATGTGCAGGTGGATGGCATACTCCGGCGATCCGATCCTCGTCGAGGACCTCCTCTTCCGGCCGGTCCATTCCCTGATCGACCAGAGCTTGCACTCCCGCATGGGTGCGACCACCACGAACGGTGACGGGTTCGGCATCGGCTGGTACGGGGACGGCCCCACCCCGGCCCTGTTCAAATGCATCGAACCCGCCTGGAACGAACGCAACCTGCGGGAGATCTCCCGCCAGATCCGGACGCCGATGCTCTTCGCGCACGTGCGCGCGTCGACGGGAACTCCCGTGCAGCGCAGCAACTGTCACCCCTTCCGGCACGGCAACTGGCTGTGGATGCACAACGGCGCGCTGCGCGGATTCACCGAGATGAAGCGCGAACTGGCCCTGGCCGTCGACCCGAGTCTCTACCCGCAGATCGAAGGATCCACCGACTCCGAGACACTGTTCTTCCTCGCGCTGACGTTCGGACTCACCGACGACCCGTTCACCGCCGTCGCCCGCGCCGTCGGGTTCGTCGAGGACGTCGGCGCCCGGCACGGGGTCGAGAACCCGGTGCAGGCGACGATCGCCACCACCGACGGCGTCTCCGTCTGGGTGTTCCGGTACTCGACCGAACAGCAGACGCGCTCGCTGTTCTTCTCCACCGCGATGGACAAGGTCCGTGCCCTGCACCCCGAGGTGGAGGTACTGCGCGAACTGGGCGACGAAACCCGGTTCGTGGTGTCCGAACCGCTGCGCGACCTCGAGGGCGCGTGGCAGGAGGTGCCCGAGTCCCATGCCGGGGTCATCCGCCCCGGCGACGACGAGATCCGGCCGTTTATGCCCGTCCCACCCGTCCGCTGAGACCGCGCCCCACTCCCCTCACCGCGTGCGGGACGCCCGGCGAGCGCGCACCGCGCTCCAGAACAACTCGAGCACAACCGCCAGCACCACGATCCCGATCATCGCCACGAACGTCTGCGGGGCGGTCAGCAGCGTCTGCACGGCGAAGACGACGAGAACGACGACGGTCAGTACGATTCCGGCGACGAGGATGCCTGCGCGGGAATCCGTTTCGTGGCGGAGCCGGTAGGCCGCGATCGACATCACGAGAAAGATCGCGAGAGCCACGGCGCTGCCGAGGGAGGCGATGGCGGTGAGATCCACCAGATTCGCCAGGAGCAGGATCAGCGTGACCGAGATGGTCAACCCGCGTGTGCCCCCGACCCAGGCTCGACTACCGAACACCGGTGGAAAGGTCCCGGATTCGGCGAGTTTGGCGGTGGAGCCGGCCGCCGCATAGACGTTGGCGTTGACCGAGGAGGAGGTGGCCAGCAGCGCCGCGAGAGCCATGATCGCGAACCCGGCGTCGCCGAGAGCGGGTTGGGCCGCAACGGCGAGGGCCGTATCGCCGTTGTCGATGACCTCCTGCACGGTCAGGGTTCCGAAGACTCCGAGAGCGATCAGCACGTACAGGAGGATCGTGATGCCCAGGGCCAGGTACATCGCACGAGGCAGGTTGCGACGCGGGTCGGGAAGGTCGCCGCCGGTGAAACTGATGACGGTGAAGCCCAGATAGGCGAAGAAGGTCAGCGCCACGCTGCCGACGATGTCCAGTGTCGGCGGGTACGTGGACGGTGCCAGCAGGCTCGGGTCGAGTTGAGCGAGTGTGACGACGACGAAGACGGCGAACACCGCGAGCAGGATCACCACGATCGCGGTCTGGACCCGGTCGATGAACTTGGTGCCCGCGATGTTGATCGCCGCCACGAGCACGACCACGCCGGAGGTGAGTATGCGACTCCACGCACCCGAATCGTCGAAGAACAGTGCGGCGCCGTAACTCCCGAACGAGACGGCCACCATGGCGGTGACGATGAGCGCCGCGAAGTAGAGCAGCCACGACGTGATTGCGGTGATGTGCCCGCGGCCGTACCCCTGGAGCAGGAATGTCACGATGCCGCCCGAGGACGGGTAGCGCGCCCCCAACTTCGCGACGGCATAGCCCTGCAAGGTGGCCACCACGCCGGCAAGGAGGAACGACAGCCACACCGCGGAGCCGGCCACGGCCCCGGCCTCCCCGAGGAGGGCGAAGATGCCGGCACCGACCATCGAGCCGACGCCGAGGAACGCGGCGCCGCGCACGGTCATGGCCTGAGCGCCCGCGGGGGCACCCTCGCCGGAGTCACGTCCGTCGAGGGGTTCACGGGCCATGTCGTCCATGTCATTCATGGTGCAACCGCCACGTCTGCGAAGGGCCGAGATCGGTCGCATCAGTCCGATGTCCAACTGGAGAACTGTGCCGGCCTCGTCCCCGTTACCAAGATGGCAATTGAATTTTACCGGAATTCTGCTGCGGTTTCGGTCCGGGCAGGCGCACAATTCGATTTGGCGGGCCTTCACGCGCCCGTGGGAGGTGGACCGTGGCGATGCGGTGCCGATCGAGCGGAGTGCCCTGAGCAACCGTCGTCATGCGGTCATGGACGCGGCGAGTTCGCAATGCGAATTCGGTTTCTTTGTCTCGAATTTCGGGTGGCAGTCGAAGATCTCCACACTCACCGGAGGGCTCGATGACATCGATCGCGCATCCGACGCCCACGCCGTTCACCGGCGAAGACTACGCCGCCCGAATGGCACGAGTCGTTCACGACGCCGTCGCCGCGGGCTTGGACGGTCTGCTCGTCACGCCGGGACCGGACCTGGTGTGGCTGACGGCGTATCGGCCGACCGCGATCACCGAACGACTCACGATTCTGGTGCTGTGCCCGGATCGGCAGCCGACCATGGTGGTGCCCGCGCTCGAACGACCCGACGCCGAAGGTGCGGACGGGACGGCTGCGGTGTCGCTCGTCGAGTGGTCCGACGGCACCGATCCGTACCAGGTGGCCGGCGCACTGCTCGACCCCACGGGTAGATACGGCGTCTCCGACTCCGCCTGGGCGATGCACCTGCTGGGCCTGCAGCGACAGCTACCGCGCTCGTCGTATGTGGCACTGACCGACGGAATGCCGATGTTGCGTGCCGTCAAGGACCCCGCCGAGCTGGCTCGGCTGTCCGCGGCCGGCGCCGCAGCCGATGCAGTGTACGAGCAGATCGTGCAGACACGTTTCGCCGGTCGGCGAGAGAACGAGGTCGCGGCAGAACTTGCCGGATTGTTGCGCCGATTCGGGCACGAGCAGGTCGATTTCACCGTCGTCGGCTCCGGACCCAACGGCGCGAATCCTCATCACGAGGCCGGTGACCGGAAGATCGAACGCGGTGACACCGTCGTCCTGGACTTCGGCGGCCTGATGTTCGGCTACGGCTCGGACACCTCCCGCACGGTCGCGGTGGGCGAGCCGGCACCCGAAGTGCAGCAGGTGCACGACATCGTCCGGCGGGCGCAGCAAGCGGCCGTCGAGGCCGTCCGACCCGGGATCAGCTGCCAGCAGATCGATCGGGTGGCGCGGTCGGTGATCACCGACGCCGGCTACGGCGAGCAGTTCATTCACCGCACCGGACACGGGATCGGGGTCACCACCCACGAGCCGCCGTACATCGTCGAGGGCGAGGAACAGCTCCTCGTCCCCGGCATGTGCTTTTCGATCGAACCGGGCATCTACCTCGCGGGCAGGTTCGGGATCCGCATCGAAGACATCGTCACCGTCACCGAAGACGGCGGACGCCGCCTGAACAACACCAGCCACGACCTGCGGGTTGTCGACTAGGAGGGCAGTGGGATGACACGCAGCAGCGAGGCCGGGAACGCCGATCGCCGGTTCCGGGACAGGTGGATGTCATGAGTGCACCGGACATACCCGCCGACCAGCCGCCCGCCCAGGCCGAGGCCCGCACCCGCGGTCCGGCGGGGTCGTGGATTTCCTGGCTCGCCCTGGCGTTGATGACCACCAGTTCGGTGGCGAGCCTGCGTCCGTCGCCGACGATGGCCGTGTACGGCCTGGCGTGCGTGTTCCTGTACCTCATCCCCGCGCTGGTGTTCCTGCTACCGACATCGCTGGTGTCGGCCGAGCTGGCATCGGGATGGGAAGGCGGCGTCTACAACTGGGTCTCCCGCGGGATCTCCAAGCCGATGGGATTCCTGGCGGTGTGGTGCCAGTTCGCCATGACGATCTTCTACTATCCGAGTCTGCTCGGGTACGTCGCAAGCACGCTCGCCTACGTCATCAACCCGGCCCTCGCGAGCAACGGAGTGTGGACCGCGATAGTCATCATGGTGACCTACTGGTCCGGGGTCTACATCTCCTCCCGCGGAACGAAGGGTGTGGCAGGTCTTTCCAGCGCCGGCCTGATCATCGGCACCCTGGTGCCCGGTGCACTGCTGGTGATTCTGGGAACGGTCTTCCTGGGCCAGGGCAATGCCTCCGCCGCACCGATGACCGCCGACCACCTGCTGCCTGCGTGGGCCGGCCTGGCCAGCCTCGTGTTGATCGTCAACAACTTCCTCTCCTACTCCGGCATGGAGATGAATGCGGTGCACGTGTCGTCCCTGCGGAACCCGGGCAAGGAATTCCCTCGCGCGATGTTCCTGTCCATGGGCCTGGTCCTGGCGATCTTCATCCTGCCCGCGCTGGCGATCAGCTGGGTGGTACCGGCCGAACAGCTGTCCCTGACCGCCGGGGTGATGCAGGCATTCGACGCGGTCTTCGCGGAGTTCGGCTGGCAATGGCTCACACCGGTGATCGGAATCATGCTGGTGGCGGCGTCGCTCGGTGGCATGTTGACCTGGCTCGCCGGCCCGTCCAAGGGCTTGGTGCTCATCTCCCGGCAGGAAGGCTACCTGCCGCCGTTCCTGCAGCGGGTCAACAAGCACGGCGTGCAGCAGAACATTCTGGTCACGCAGGGCCTGGTCACCACCGTGATCGCCCTGCTCTACGCGTTCATCCCCGACGTGTCGAGCGCGTACTGGATCTTCTCGGTGATCACCACGCAGGTGTACCTGATCATGTACCTGCTGATGTTCGTCGCCGCGGTTCAGCTGCGCCGCAAGGCCCCCGACCACCCGCGTGGATACCGGGCACCGATGCTGGTCGGATTGTGCGGGGTCGGGTTCGCCGCCTCACTCGCCGCTCTCCTCATCGGCTTCATCCCGCCGTCGCAGTTCAGTTCCGGCAATGCCGGCGTGTACGTCCTGATCGTCGCCGCGGGAGCACTCGGCCTCGGCCTGCTCGTGCCCTATCTGTTCTACAGGGCCCGGAAGCCCTCGTGGAAGCAACCCGAGGAGAGCGAGTCATGACCACCGCGAAGGAAGCCTCGAGCCGACGCGACCGCATGATCATCTACGGTCTCGTCACCTTCATCATCGTGATCCTCACGATCATCGCCCTGCTCCTCTTCCCCTATGTCTCGTCGAACCGAGAAGCCGACGACAAGGCGGATCAGCTCATCGCGGCCCTCGACCAGGCCGGTGCCCGGACACCGTCGCACGACCAGATCGTCGGGGTGCTAGGGGACGACGGCGGGGCGATCTGCGCCAACCCGAACGCTCCCCTGGCCCGGGCCACGCTGCTGTCCCAGATGGCCAACGGAGCAGGCGGGCCTGGAACCCGGCCCGTCGTCGTGGACGAACGGGTGGTGAAGGGGGAACTGTTGGTCATCCAGATCTACTGCCCCGACAAACTTCCCGAATTCCAACAGTTCGTCGGCGACCTCGAGACCAGCGACGTGGCGGGTGAGTGAGCGATGAACCTGAGAGAACGCATCAGCGACCTGATGCCGCAGGCGCGAGAAGAACTGACCGAACTCGTCGCCATGCAATCGGTGGCCGACCCCCGCCGGTACCCTCCCGAAGAATGCCACCGTGCGGCCGAATGGGTGCGAGCGAAATTCGCGCAGCACGGCTTCACCGACGCCCGTCTGGAAGAAACGTCCGACGGCAGCCACGCCGTGGTCGGGTCACGCCCTTCCCCGAACCCGCACGCCCCCACCGTGCTGCTCTACGCCCACTACGACGTCCAACCCCCGCTCGACGACACCGCCTGGGAAACACCACCATTCCAGCTCACCGAGCGGAACGGACGCTGGTACGGACGCGGCACCGCCGACTGCAAAGGCAACATCCTCGTCCACCTGACGGCGCTGCGAGCCCTCGGAGCCGAACTCCCCGTGCACCTGAAACTCGTCGTCGAGGGGTCGGAGGAGCAGGGCACCGGCGGTCTTGAAGGCTTCGTCCGCGAAAATGCCGATCTCCTGCGCGCCGACGCGATTCTCGTGTGCGACACCGGTAACGCCGATGTGGGCCTGCCGGCCGCCACCGTCAGCCTGCGGGGACTGGTCAACGTCGTCGTCACCGTCGAAGCACTCACCTCAGATCTGCACTCCGGCATGTTCGGTGGCGCCGCCCCCGACGCCCTCGCCGCGTTGATCGCGATGCTGGCAACGCTGCGAGACGCCAAGGGCAACACCACCGTCAACGGTGTGGACAACACCCAGACCTGGACCGGAGAACTCTACCCGCCGGAACAGTTCCGCACCGACGCCGGAATGCTCGACACCGAATCGTTTCTCGGCGACGGCACCGTCTCCGACATGCTCTGGGCGCGTCCGGCGCTGACCGTCCTCGGCATCGACTGCCCGCCGGTGGTCGGATCGGCGGCCGCGATCGCACCGCGGGCACGCGCCCGCCTGAACCTGCGGATACCGCCCGGGCTCGAACCCGCGCAGGCACAGCGAGCGCTGATCGACCATCTGCACTCCGCGGCGCCCTGGGGGGTGGCCGTCGACGTCGAGGTCGAGGCCTCGGGGGCGCCGTACCGGACCCGCACCGACGGACCTGCCTACCGGGCCCTCGGTTCGGCCATGGAGGAGGCCTACGGCCGGCCCATGGTCATGCTGGGACAGGGCGGCTCCATTCCGCTGTGCAACGTCCTCGCCGACACGTACCCGGACGCCGAGATCATCTTGATGGGCGTCGAGGAACCCCGGGCACTGATCCATGCCCCCAACGAAAGTGTCGACCCCTCGGAGATCGCGGCGATGTCGCTGGTCGAAGCCCGGTTCCTGCAGAACTACGCGAGTATCCGCTCATGACGTCCGCAGCGGGTCCGGCCCGCACCTCACCGCAACTGGGCGCGGCGGTCCTCCTCGTCACCGTCGGGGTGCTCGAGATCCTGCAGGGCCTCTCCGCCGTGTCCAAGGACGAGGTGCTCGTCGTCGAGGCCGGATACACGTACGAATTCGACGTCACCTCGTGGGGGTGGACCCACATCGTGCTCGGGGCGCTGGTCGCCGCGGCGGGTGTCGCTCTGCTCGCCGGGGTGACGTGGGCCCGCGGCGCCGCCTTCGTGATCTGCGGTCTGTCGATCGTCGTCAACTTCCTGTGGCTGCCGTACTACCCGATGTGGGCGATCACCCTCATCGCGCTCGACGCGGTCGTGATCTGGGCTGTGGCGGCCTGGCATCCCACTAGGGTCTGACGTCCGCGTGCTCGGCTCGCCATCTGCTCGGGCTGACCCCGAACCGGCCGCGGAACCACCGTGAGAAGTTGCTCGGCGCCGAGAACGCCAGCATGTCCGCGATCTCGGTGAGGTTCAGCCGCGGATTCGCGACCATCCGTTCGGCGAGTTCGGTGCGGGTGCCGTCGAGGACGGTGGAGAACGACTCTCCACTCTCGGCGAGACGGCGGTGCACGGTTCTCCGGTCGACCCCCAGGCTGCGGGCCACCTGCTCGACGGAACAGCGGCCGGTGGGAAGCAGCAGTTCGATCAACTCGCGGACCCGGCTCACGATCGTCACGTCGTCCGACGGCTCCCACGATTCGAGCAGTTGCTGGGTATAGGGGCGGAGCAGCGGATCGGACATCTTGTTCGGCGCGTTCAGGTCGCCGGCCTCGAGGACGATGCCTGCGAACTCGTGGTCGAACTTCATCGCAGGCCCGAACAACCGGCGGTGCGTCGCGGCGTCGGCCGGGGCCGGGTGCGGGAAGCAGACGGCGAGCGGTTTCCAGCCGCCGCCGAGGAAGCCCCGCAGGAGCCGGTGCAGCACCCCCACCGCCAGTTCCACCGACTGCCGGATGTCGGTGGCCTCCCCCACATCGAGTTCGATTCGCAGAGTCACCAGCCCGCCGCGCTCCGACATCCGGGTCCGCAACGCTTCGTTGTACGTGTGGTCGTAGCGGGTGAGGACACGCAGGGCGCTGCGGACGTCGGGTTCCTCGCGGACGACGAGGCTGAGCGGTCCGAGGTTGGAGAACTGCCTGCGTTCGGCGAGGCGAACCCCGAAATCCGCGTATCCGGATCTGTCCGCCGACTGCTCGAGCAGTCGCGCGATCGCTGCGGCGGGTATCCAGCGGTCCTGCAGACCGAGCCCGGACGGGTCGAGGCCGGCGGCGCGCAGCAGCGGTGCCGGCTCGAGTCCGAGCGACCGGCACAGTTCCACGTACCCGTTCAATGATGCGTAACGCGCGAGAGGTTTCATATCCCGTCCCTGCCCTCTCCCGACACCTGGCCGTGTCCCGAAATGATAGGCGTCCTGTCCCGTCAGGATAAGCATACGACCGGACGCGCCCCTACTGTTAGGTGCATCACAGAGAGACGGCGCGGAGAGCTACCCCACGGCACCGGATCACCCCGGCCCGCCCCGCGAGCAGTTCCGCAGCGGTACCGCGCCGATCATCACGTCGAAGAGGAGAAATACTGTGGCACAGGCTGTTCGGTTCTACGAGCACGGCGCACCCGAGGTCATGCAGTGGGAGTCCGTCGAGGTCGGAGAACCCGGCCCGCACGGGGTCCGGATCCGCCACGAGGCGGTCGGCCTGAACTTCGCCGACACCTACTTCCGCACCGGCCTCTACCCGGCCGAACTGCCCGCGGGCATGGGCGTCGAGGGCGCCGGTGTGGTCGAGGCGGTCGGCACCGGAGTGACCCACGTGCAGGTCGGCGACCGCGTCACCTACACGGGCAGTCCGCTCGGCGCGTACAGCACCGAACGCGTGATGCCTGCCGCCCCGCTCATTCCGCTGCCGTCCGCGATCGGCTTCGACACGGCCGCCGCGATGACGATGCGCGGGCTCACGTCGGCCTACCTGCTGCGCCGCATCGCCCCGCTGAAGGCCGGCGACACCGTGCTGCTCCACGCGGCCGCCGGTGGCGTCGGACTCATCTTCACCCAGTGGGCGAAGCTGCTGGGCGTCAACGTGATCGGGACGGTCTCCACCGACGAGAAGGCTGCGATCGCTCGCGACCACGGCTGCGAGCACGTGATCGTCTACACCCGTGAGAACGTCGCCGAACGGGTCCGCGAGATCACCGACGGCGCCGGCGTTCCCGTCGTCTACGACAGCATCGGCCAGTCCACCTTCGAGACCTCGCTCGACTGCCTCTCCCGGCGGGGGCTGCTCGTGTGCTTCGGCACGGCGTCGGGACCGATTCCGCCGATCAACGCGATGCAGTTGGCCGTCAAGGGTTCGCTGTTCGTCACCCGGCCCGCGCTCGCCGACTACATCGCGGACCCGGCGGAGCGCGCCGAACTCGCCGGTGAACTGTTCGGCCACGTCGAGGCGGGCCGGATCCGCATCGAGATCAACCAGAGCTACGGACTCGAGGACGCCGTCCAGGCGCACCGCGACCTCGAATCCGGCACCAGCATCGGCTCCTCGGTGTTCCGGCTCTGAGCCGCGCCACCCCTCACCACGACGGAGACACCATCATGAACGACACCGCGCAACTGACGTATTCGCCCGAGCGGCACGCGATCCTCTCCCCCTCCGGTTCGTTCCGGCTGACGCCGATGACCTGCTCTCTCGGCGCCGAATTGTTCGACGTGAACCTCGGCGACGTCTCTCGCGACGACGCCCTGTTCGCCGAACTCCGGGAACTGCTGCTCGAGTACAAGGTTCTGTTCTTCCGCGACCAGGACATGAGCCGCGCGGAGCACGTGGCGCTCGCCGAGCGTTTCGGCCCGCTCGAGGATCATCCCGTCGCGGGCAGCGACCCCGAGCATCCCGGGCTGGTGCGGATCTACAAGGACCTCGACAGCCCGGCCGAGCACTACGAGAACGCCTTCCACTGCGACGCCACCTGGCGTGACAACCCGCCCATGGGGTGCGTGCTCCGCGCCGTCGAGACGCCGCCGGTGGGTGGCGACACCATCTGGGTGAACATGGCGCTGGCCTACGAGAAACTTCCCGACCGGGTGAAGGAGCAGATCGGCGGACTGCGCGCCCGGCACAGCATCGAGGCCTCGTTCGGCGCGGCCCAGACGCTGGAGCAGCGGCACGCCCTGCACGATCGGTTCCCCGATGCCGAGCACCCCGTGGTGCGCACCCACCCGGACACCGGCGAAAAGATCCTGTTCGTCAATTCCTTCGCAACCCACTTCGTCAATTACCACACCCCGGACAACATCCGGTACGGCATCGACTACGCGCCCGGCAGTAGCAACCTGCTCAACTACCTGATCAGCCAGGCCTCGATCCCCGAGTACCAGGTGCGGTGGCGGTGGACCCCGAACAGTGTTGCGATCTGGGATAACCGGTCCACACAGCATTACGCCGTCCAGGACTACTGGCCCGCCGTCCGCAAGATGGAACGCGCCGGAATCGTCGGCGATCGGCCCTTCTGAATTTCTCACTTCCACTAGTCATCAGTTCCGATTTCGAAACGGAGAACACCCATGCATTTCCACGACGACGCCCTCTTCCCCGAAAACCAGGAGAAGCTGGTCATCACGTGTGCCCCGTACGGTCCGGAGTGGGAGCCGGACGACTTCCGCGAGGACCTGCCGCTGACGATGGACGAGCACGTGCAGAAGGCGGTGGACTGCTACGAGGCCGGCGCCACCGTGCTGCACATCCACGTCCGTGAACTCGACGGCAAGGGCTCCAAGCGGCTGTCGAAGTTCAACGAACTGCTCGCCGGACTGCGGCAGGCGGTGCCGGAGATGATCCTGCAGGTCGGCGGTTCCATCTCGTTCGCCCCCGAGGGTGAGGGTGCGGACGCGAAGTGGCTCTCCGACGACACCCGGCACATGCTCGCCGACCTCGATCCGGCACCGGATCAGGTGACGATCGCGATCAACACCTCGCAGATGAACATCATGGAGTTGATGACCGCCGACGACATCGCGGGCACCTCGATGCAGCGGCCCGAGCTGGCCGAGGCGTACCGGGAGATGACGGTCCCGGCCGGTCCGGCGTGGGTGGAGGAGCATCTGCGTCGTCTGCAGGCGGCCGGGATCCAGCCGCATTTCCAGCTGTCGAGCATCCCGCAGCTCGAGACCGTGGAGCGATTGATCCGGCGTGGGGTCTACACCGGTCCGCTGAATTTGACCTGGGTCGGTATCGGTGGCGGCTTCGACGGCCCGAATCCGTACAACATCATGAATTTCGTGCAGCGGGTGCCGGACGGTGCGTGCCTGACCCTCGAGACGTTGATGCGCAGTGTGCTGCCGGTCAACGCGATGGCGATCGCGATGGGTCTGCATCCGCGGTGCGGCAACGAGGACACGATCTGGGGTCGCAAGGGCGAGAAGATGACGTCGGTCGCGCAGGTCGAGCAGTTGGTCCGGGTGGCCGGGGAGCTGGGCCGGGAGGTGGCCACCGGTAAGGAGGCCCGCGACATCTACCGGATCGGTCAGACCTACGCCGACGCCGACGAGACCCTCGCCAAGCTCGGTTACGCCCCGAACCGCCGTCCCGGCCAGGTCGGATTCACCCAGCACGCCTGAGTTCCCGCACCCGAGGGGATTTCGTCACGAACGGGGAGGGAGCCGGAGGATTCGCTGCTCCTGCCGAGCACGCCCGGCTCCCTCCCCACACCCTTTACCAATCCTGTCGGCCATAGGAGGCCTCATGGGACCGAACACCACCACCGCCCCGGACACTGTCGGCGAGACCGCTGCGCCGGCCCGACGGTCGCGGGTCTACCCCTGGATCGTCTTCGCGCTCACCTTCGGACTGCTGCTGTCGGACTACATGTCCCGGCAGGTTCTCAGCGCCGTCTTCCCGCTCCTCAAAACCGAATGGGCGCTGTCCGATTCACAGCTGGCTTCGCTCAGCAGCGTCGTCGCACTCATGGTCGGCCTGCTGACTCTCCCGCTGTCGCTACTGGCCGACCGGTGGGGCCGGGTCAAGAGCCTGCTTCTCATGGCCGTCCTGTGGAGCGCTGCCACGCTGCTCTGTGCGCTCGCCACCAACTACGAGCAGATGCTCGGCGCCAGATTCCTCGTCGGTGTCGGCGAAGCCGCCTACGGCAGTGTCGGCATCGCAGTGGTGCTCAGCGTGTTCGCCCCGCGCGTGCACTCCGCGCTCAGCGGCGCCTTCATGGGCGGCGGATCGTTCGGTTCCGTGATCGGTGTCGCCCTCGGCGGCGTCATCGCCGTCAACCTCGGCTGGCGCTGGTCGTTCGCCGCGATGGCCGTCTTCGGCCTCATCCTCGTCGCCCTGTTCCGTGCCCTCGTATCCGAACGGAAACTGACGGACGCCGCCGTCCTCGACGACCCCGCCGACACACCCACCGGCTTCCGGGCACCGCTCTCGAGCCTCTTCTCCACACCCGCCGTCGTGCTGGCGTACATCGGTGGCGGTCTGCAGATGTTCACCGCGGGCGTCCTGCTGGCGTGGCTGCCGAGTTTCTTCAACCGCTCATACGGCCTCGCCCCCGACAAGGCCGGCGCGATGGCGTCGATCTTCGTCCTCGCCGTCGGCAGCGGCATGGTGGTGTGCGGCATCATCACCGACCGTGTGAGCCGGGACGATCCCACCAAGAAATGGACCACGGCCGTCGTGTACGGCGTGCTCTCGCTCGTGTTCCTCGGAGCCGGTTTCCAGATGCCGTCCGGTTCCACCCAGCTGATCCTGATCGGCATCGGCGCCTTCTTCTCCGCCGGCTCGTCCGGTCCGATCGCCGCGATGGTCGCGAACCTCACCCACTCCTCGGTGCGTGCCTCCGCCTTCGGCACCCTCACACTCGCCAACAACCTTCTCGGACTGGCACTCGGTCCGTTCGTCGTCGGACTGCTCGCCGACCGCTTCGGCCTCGTCACCGCCCTGCAGATCGCGCCCCTGATCTACGTCGTCGCGATCGTCGCCCTGATTCTCGGCAAACGTGCCTACCCGGCCGGACGCCGCAAGCTCGCCGCCCTTACCGCCATCTCTTAGGAAACTGGAGCCGACCGTGACCACCTCCACCGAACCGACCGTGGTGATCGTGCCCGGACTGCGCGATCACGTCGCCGACCACTGGCAGACGTTGCTCGCCGAGCGACTCGACAACGTGCGGACGGTGCCGCCGCTCGAGCGGGACAAGCTCAGTCTCGCCGCGCGGATCGCCGCCCTCGACACCGTTCTCACCGACATCGACGGTCCGGTGGTGCTCGTCGCGCACAGCGCGGGCGTGGCGATCACGGTGCACTGGGCCCAGCAGGCGTCCCGTCCCGTTCAGGGCGCCCTGCTGGCCACCCCACCGGACTTCGAGGAGCCGCTCCCCGCGGGCTACCCCGCACGCGGGGACCTCGACGCGAACGGCTGGAACCCCGTCCCCCGGCGCCGGCTCCCGTTCCCCAGCATCGTGGCGGCGAGCACCGACGACCCGCTGGCCCGGTTCCGCCGGGTCGCCGGGATGGCCGAATCGTGGGGCAGCAAGCTCGTCGACCTCGGCGCCGTCGGTCACCTCAACCCGGCCGCCGGCTACGGGTACTGGCCGTACGCCGAAGAGCTGCTCCGCGAGCTGATCAACTCGACCGCCGCCACCGCCGCGTCGTTCGCGTAGCGCGACGGCACTGTTCCCCCGACGAGAAAGTTCACCGTGCTCAACCTCTCCGTACTTCTCGAAGACTCGGCCCGCCGATTCCCCGACCGCGTCGCCCTGGTGCTCGGTGACCAGCGGATGACCTACGCCGACCTCGACGCCCAGTCGAACCGGGTCGCGAACCTGCTGGTGTCGGCCGGCATCGAACCCGGCGACACGATCGCGCTGTCGTGCCCCAACATTCCGCAGTTCCCCGTCGTCTACTACGGCATCCTCAAGGCGGGCGCGGTGGTCGTGCCGCTCAACGTTCTGCTCAAGGATCGTGAGATCGCGTATCACCTCGACGATTCCGATGCCAAGGCCTACTTCTGCTTCGAGGGCACCCCCGAACTGCCGATGGGCGAGTACGGACTGTCCGGCTTCGCGCAGAGTCCCCGCTGCCGCGCCCTGTTCCGCATCACCACCGACCCGGCCGCCCCCGCCATGATCGACGGCGTCGGGACGCTCGCCGACGCCCTCGCGCGGCACGACAGCAACTTCGACGCCGTGGTCCGCGAACCCGGGGACACCGCCGTCATCCTGTACACGAGCGGCACCACCGGAAAACCCAAGGGCGCCGAACTCACCCACGCCAACATGGCGCTGAACGCGCTGACCGCCAACCGGCTGTTCGACAGCACACCCTCGACCCACGACCGGTATCTGGTGACACTGCCGCTGTTCCACTCGTTCGGCCAGACCGTCACCCTCAACGCAGGCATCTCGGTGGGCGCGACCCTCGTGCTGCTGCCCCGGTTCGAGGCCCGGGCCGCACTCGACCTCATCGAGCGGGAGGACATCACCGTCTTCGCGGGTGTGCCCACCATGTACTGGGGGCTGCTCGGCGCCCTCGACGAACATCCCGTCGACATCGACCGCATCGCCCGGAACATGCGCCGTGCCATCTCCGGCGGCGCCGCCCTGCCGGTGGAGATCCTCACCCGGTTCGCCGACCGGTTCGGCGTGCAGATCCTCGAGGGCTACGGGCTGTCCGAGACGTCGCCGCTCGCGACGTTCAGCGACCCCGCTCTCGAACCCCGGCCCGGATCGATCGGCGTTCCCGTCTGGGGCATCCAGGCGCGTCTCGTCGACAAGGAGTGGAACACCGTCACCGGGACCGATCAGATCGGTGAGATCGCGCTGCGCGGTCACAACATCATGAAGGGCTACTACAACCGCCCCGAGGCCACCGCGGAAGTGCTGCGCGACGGCTGGTTCCGCACCGGCGACCTCGCGCGGGTCGACGAGGACGGCTTCTACTACATCGTCGACCGCGCCAAGGACCTCATCGTGCGCGGCGGTTTCAACGTCTATCCCCGCGAGATCGAGGACGTCCTCATCGGGCACGACGCCGTCTCCCTCGCCGCCGTCGTCGGTGTCCCCGACGACAGCCACGGCGAGGAGGTCAAGGCCTACGTCATCCTCGAACCGGGCGCACAGATCACCCCCGGCGAGCTGATCGCCTGGTCCAAGCAGCAGATGGCGAGCTACAAATACCCTCGCACCGTCGAATTCGTCGACTCCCTGCCGATGACCGCCACCGGCAAGATCCTCAAACGCGAACTCGGCCGCACGCCGGCCGCGCTCTGACTCACTCCGCACTCTGACATCTCAGAGCACACTTCCATCGAAAGCTCCGCCCATGAGTACGTCGTCCCCCACTCCGACGACCCCCGACGAGCTGACCGCTCCCCTCGACCTCCTCCTCACCCGCGGAACCCGCGGCGTCGCCGCCCGCATGCTCCCCGACAGCTCCTGGAGCCGGTTCGGCATCAGCCTCGCCGGCAGGCCCCGCACGGTCGCCCTGCGCGGCGGCGCCCTCGTCCGTGAACTCGGTGCGATCGTCGCCGGCACGTCCGACCGGGCTCCCGCCAAGGCGGACAAGCGTTTCGGCGATGCCGCGTGGCAGCAGAATCCCGCCCTGCGGCGGGCCATGCAGGCGTATCTCGCCACCTCGCACACCGCCACTGCCCTGCTCGAGGACGCCGACCTGGACTGGCGCGATCACGAACGGATGCGGTTCGTCTTCGACAACCTGGTCGAAGGACTGTCGCCGACCAACAATCCGTTCCTCAGCCCGCTCGGGTGGAAGGCGATGGTGGACACCGGCGGACTCAGTGCGGTACGCGGTGTCCGGGCCTTCCTCCGCGACATGCAGTCGAGTCCGCGGGTGCCTGCCATGGTCGAACCCGACGCGTTCGAGGTCGGGGAGCACGTGGCGGCGACGAAGGGTGCCGTGGTCTTCCAGACCCGCACGTTCGAGCTGATCCACTATGCGCCGCAGACGGAGACGGTCCACGCCACACCGCTGCTGATCGTCCCGCCCGTCATCAACAAGTACTACATCCTCGACATCGCACCGGGCCGCAGCCTGATCGAGCACCTCGTGCAGCAGGGACAGCAGGTCTTCGCGATCTCCTGGCGCAACCCCCACGCCCGGCACCGGGACTGGGGTGCCGACACGTACGGTGCCGCGATCCTGGAGGCTCTCGACGCGGTGCAGTGCATCGCCGGAACCACGAGCGCGCACGTCCTCGGCACCTGCTCGGGCGGCATTCTCGCCGCCATGGTCGCCGCACACCTCACCGAGATCGGCGAGGGCGACCGTATCGCCGGCCTCACCCTGGCCGTGACCGTTCTCGATCAGACCCGCGCCGGAACGGCGTCGGCCATGATGAGCGAGCGTGCCGCTGCCGCGGCGATCCGGGACTCGGCCGCCAAGGGATTCCTCGACGGTCGCACGCTCGCGGAGATGTTCGCATGGCTGCGTCCCACCGATCTGGTCTGGCGGTACTGGGTCAACAACTACGTGCAGGGCCGGTCTCCGGCCGCGTTCGACGTGCTGTTCTGGAACTCGGACACCACCCGCATGGCGGCGGCACTGCACCGCGACCTCGTGCTGCTCGGCCTGCGCAACGCGCTGACGATCCCCGGTGCCGCCACCATGCTCGGCACGCCCGTCGACCTCGGCACGGTGACCGCGGATTCGTACGTGGTCGGCGGGTCCGCCGACCACCTCTGCCCGTGGCAGTCGACCTACCGCAGCGCTCGCCTCCTCGGCAGCAAGGACGCGCGGTTCGTGCTGTCGTCGAACGGACACATCGCCTCACTCGTGAACCCGCCGGGCAACCCGCGGGCGTCGTACCGGTTCGGCGAACCCGTCTCCGAGACGCCGGACGCGTGGCTCGCCACCGCGGAGACTGCGACGGACTCGTGGTGGACCGACTACGCGCACTGGCTCGCCGAACGCAGCGGACCCGACGTCGACGCACCGCACACCCTCGGTGCCCGGCAGTACCCGCCGCTGGCGCCCGCCCCCGGCACCTATGTGCACCACTCCTGACCCGCTCGTCACCGACAGAGGAACACCATGACCCTGCATCTCACCCATCCCGCCGAACTCGTCGAGTCGGTCGGCCGGACCATCGGAACCACTGGCCCCTACAAGGTCCTGCAAGACCAGGTGAACCTGTTCGCGGAGGCGACCGGCGACTTCCAGTGGATTCACACCGATCCGGATCGCGCCGCCGACGGACCCTTCGGCGGCACCGTCGCACACGGCTATCTGACGCTGTCGCTGGCGCCGAGCATCCTCGCGGAGGCACTCACCGTCGACGGCGTCGACGCCGCCCTCAACTACGGACTGAACAAGGTCCGGTTCCCGGCGCCGCTTCCGGTCGGATCCGTCCTGCGCGCCACCGTGGCTCTCACCGCAGCCGAACAGAAGCCGGCCGGCGTCGAAGCAGTGTTCCGGCTGACCTACGAGATCGACGGCGGAACCCGTCCGGTGTGCGTCGCCGACGTCGTGGTGCTCTACACGTGACGGTGACCGAACTGTTCGGCGGCCGCGACCGGTTCGAGGACAGGGTCGTTCCGGTGTGCGGGCTGCGGATCCGAGTGCGGATCCGCACCGGCACCGGGGTGCCCCTGGTGCTGTGCAACGGCATCGGGGCCGGCCTGGAAGTGCTCGAACCGCTGGTCGCCGCACTGGATCCGGCCGCGACGATCATCAGCTTCGACGTCCCGGGCACCGGAGGTTCGCCTGCCTCCCCGGTTCCGTACGCAATCCCGGCCCTCGCCTACGGGCTGAGCCGGTTGCTCGACGAGATCGGGGTCGGCACCGTCGATGTCCTCGGGTTGTCGTGGGGCGGAGCGCTGGCCCAGCAGTTCGCCCTGCAGCACCCGCGGCGCTGCCGTCGTCTCGTCCTCGTCGCCACCGGCACCGGCGCCCTCATGATTCCGGGTCATCCGCGCGTGCTCTCGAAGATGCTGACCCCGAAGCGGTTCACCGATCCCGCCTACGCGTCGGCCGTCGCCGGCGACCTGTACGGCGGCGCCGCCCGCCGCGCCGGCGGCGACGGTGACGTGGCGCGGATCTTCGGGAAGCAGCGGCAGGCCGGCTCCCGGGTCGGCTATCTCCACCAACTCCTCGCGGGCGCCCTGTGGACGAGCCTTCCCGTCCTGCCGCTGATCCGGCAGCCCACGCTCGTCGTGGCGGGCACCGACGACCCGATCATTCCCGTCCTGAACGCGCGCATCATGAACGCACTGCTGCCACACGCGACGTTGCACATCCACGCCGGCGGGCACATCGACATCGTCACCGACGCATCCGGACTCGCACCGGTCGTCGCCGGGTTCCTCGCACACCCGGAAACGGGTGAATCCACGTAGGACACCCCCTGCACGTGGGAGACTCGGGTCTGGGAATCACCGCTCGGCGCGACACCGCAGTGGCCGGTCGGCACAGGAGGCGCCCGTGTCCGAAGACCGAACCAACAGCTCGGGTACCAACCTGGAGGGGTCGCAGCGGCTGCTCGCCCTGCTGCTGGCGATGGCGATGTTCGTGCTCGTCGTCGACACCTCACTGATGAACGTGTCGATCTCAGCCGTGGTCCGCGACCTCGACACGACCGTCAGCGGCGTCCAGGCGGCGATCGCACTCGAGGCACTGGTGTCGGCCGCGTTCATCCTGATCGGCGGCAAGGTCGGCGACCTGATCGGACGCAAACGGGCGTACGTGATCGGTCTGCTCGGGTATGCCGTGGGCGCATCCGCGATGGCGCTCGCGCAGAGCCTGACCGCGATCATCGTGTTCTGGGCGATCCTCGGCGGAATCGGTGCGTCACTGCTGTTGCCCGCCATGCAGTCCCTGATCCACGGCAACTTCGAAGGTGCTGCGCAGAAGAAGGTCTACGCGCTGGTCGGCGCGGCGGCGGCGATCGCCGCCGCAGTCGGACCGCTCCTCGGAGGTTTCATCACCACCTTCCTGTCGTGGCGCGTCGCATTCGTGCTCGAGGTCGTCATCATCGCGATCGTGCTGTCCGGGATCCGACTCGTCCGCGACGTGCCGTACACCGGGCCCCGGGGAATCGACCCGGTGGGTGCGGGCCTCTCCGTCCTCGGGATGGGCGGCATCGTGCTGGGAATCCTCGTGTGGCAGGAAGGCGGCGAAGCGGTGGCCGCCCTGCTGGTCGTGGGTGCGCTGGCGCTGGCCGGACTGGGGTACTGGCTCGTCCGCCGGAAGCGTCGCGGGGAACCGCCGCTGCTGGACCCCGATCTGTTCCGCTCCACAGTGTTCCGACTGGGAATCTCACAGCAGATGCTCCAGCAGATAGCGTTGGGCGGCACGATGATCGCCCTTCCGATCTACCTCCAGATGGTGCTCGAGTACAACGCGATGCAGGCGGGACTGTCACTCGCCCCCCTCTCGCTCAGCATGTTCGGCGTGGCGCTGCTGGCGGGCAAGAAGGCGGGAGATCGCAGTCCGAGCAGCATCATCCGCTGGGGATTCGTCCTCGTCACGATCGGCGTCGCAATACTGATCCCGATCGTGCCGCGGGCCGAGTTCGGCTGGGCATTGCTGCTCCCGCTGGCAATCGCGGGCTCGGGGCTGGGTTTGCTGGTATCCCAACTCAACAACTACACGCTCGCCCCGATCTCGGAGGAGCACGTCAGCGAGGCGGCAGGCGCGAACTCCGCAGCGGGATCGTTCGGGCTGTCGTTCGGACTGGCGTTCGCCGGCGCCATCATGCTGGCGACACTGTCCATCACGTTCACCGCCATGGCGCAATCGAGCACCGTCCTCCCGCCGGCCGACCAGCAGCACGTGGCGCAGGTACTCGAGGACGACGCCGAGGTCATGAGCAACACCCAACTCGAACAACTCCTCGTCGGCCAGCCACCCGAGATACGAGACGAGGTGGTCCGAATCAACACCGACGCACGGCCACTCGCCCTGCAGGTGGCGCTGCTCGTACCCCTCCTCGCCGGTCTCGCCGGACTGCTCAACTCGTTCCGCATGAGACGAGAACAGGACCCCGCGCCGCCGCAACCGTGACGACGGGTCAGCCGTCCGCCCCCATCTCGGCGAGCACGGTCCGCAATCGCTCGTTGTCCGCCGGGGTCCAGCCGTCCGGCGCCAGGATCGCGCTCCACGCATCCGCGATGTCGACGACGTAGGTATGCCCGTGCCCGTCGGGGACGCCCGTCGACACCGCCATGTCCGCCGCAACTTGGAGGAACGTCACGAACGGGAACCATTGCGTGCTGTCCAGGACGTCGTACCCGCGCTCCTCCTTCAGCCAGTCGGGCTCGCTCACCAGCAGCTCCGGCGACCACCAGACGATCGGGTCGGACGCGTGCTGCAGGTACACCATCCGTGGCTTCCCCCACGGGGTGTCGGGGCGGGGCAGATCCTCCGGCGCCCGCGCACCGAAGCGCACGGTCTCGCCCTGCTCGTAGATCGGAAGCCATTCGGGTGAGCCGGGATCCCGGTTGGTCGTCACGTCGGTCCAGATCTCGTTCGCGTTCGGCGGTCCGGTGAACAGAACGCCGTCGGAACGCGCCTCGACGTCGTCGACGCTGCCGAACGCGCTCTCGCCGCCGAAGGAGCCCAGGCTCTCCCCCATCACGACGAGTTTCGGACGGGTCTCCGGTGGCAACTGCTTCCACTTGTCGTACACCGCGTCGAATTGCGCCTCCCCCGCCTGGCGGGCCCGCTCCTTGTCCACGAGGAACGACAGCCAGCTGGGGAGATACGAGTACTGCAACCCGACGATCGCGGTGTCGCCGTTGTACATGTACTCGAGTGAGGAGGCGAGGCTCTCGTTGATCCATCCGGTGCCGGTGGTTGTCGCCACGCCGATCACCGCGCGATCGAACCCGCCGGCCCGTTCGAGTTCGTCCGCTGCCAGTTGGGCGCTCTCCCGGATCGAATCGCCACCGCTGGCGAGCCCGGCGTAGGTCCGGATCGGCTCCAGTGCGGGCCGTCCACCGTTGAAGGCGGACAGTTCCTCGACGGTCGGGCCACGCGAGATGAACGACCGACCCTGCCTTCCCAGCGAATCCCACGTGACCAGCGATTCCGGTCCGCCCGAACGCAGCGTCGTCGTCGGCGGTTCGTCACCGGCCTTGGTCTCCTGGTTCACCGCGGCGAACGAATTGTTCAGACCGGTCATGATCACGCGGACCGCCACCCCGTTGAGGAGTGCGAACAACAGCGCTATCGCCAGCACGCCGATCACGGTCGCCGAGATCCGTCGCGGCACGACACGGCTGATCTTGCGTTCGACCCACCGCACCGCCCGCAGCAGCAACCGGGAGATCGCAACCAGCAGCACGAAAATCAATACCGCCACGATCACCGTCACGACGTAGCCCGTCCACGGGAACGATGCGGCGCTCATGAGTGCCCGAAGCTGATCCTGCCAATTCGCGAACCACACCAGCATCGCCGCGGTGCCGACGAGCCCGATCACCAACGCCCCCCGCCGAACCCAGGTCTTCACGCGCGCCGACGGCTCCCGCCGCACGAGATGACGAACCAGAACGGAACCCAGAAATCCGAGGGCGTAGCCGACCGCCGCCGAAACACCGGTGACCAATCCCTGGAAGAACGGACCCCGCGGCAGCAACGTCGGCGTCAACGACAGCCACACGAACAGCACGGCAACGACCAGTCCCCCGAACGCATACCGGTCCGGCAGCCAGCGACGGTACTGCTGGGGCGGTCGTGACGATCCGGATTCGTCGGTCATCTCATCCTCTCCGTGACGGGGCGGACGCGACGATTCCCTCGTGCCGCGTTGGGAACAACGACCTAAATGCTCTCCTCGTAGCCCGGATGCCACGTCGCCACGGCCCAGATCACGAACACGTCGAGCAGAATGATGACGATCGACCACAACGGGTAGTGGGGCAGCCACAGGAAATTAGCGAGTATCGACAACGCGCAGATCACCATTGCGCCGACACGGGCCCACGTCGCACCGGTGAACAGCATGACGCCGACGAGCGCGACGATCACGCCGAGCACGAGGTGGATCCACCCCCACGCCGTCGTGTCGAACTGGTAGACGTATTCCGGCCCGGCCACGACCAGGTCGTCCTTCATCAGCGCCGAGATACCCGAGAGCACATGCAGTATTCCGATAGTGAGCAAAACTATCGCTGCCACCATGGACGTGGCGGCGGCGACCCCCTGCTTGGCCAACGATTGATCGGACATGACGATCCCCTTCCCCGGATATGCGGTGGGATGCAGACATTGTCTGCCGCCGCGTCGCGCAAGGTCAACATACGCCCGGTACCGGAATCTCGCTGACAGCAGCAATCCGACGGGGGATACTCGTTATACCAGTTCATTTCGTACGTTGACGAAAGAGGAACGGTCATGTCCGAGGAATCACTGGTCAAAAAAGGTGTGGCAAAGGGAACCTCGATGGGCGGGGCGGTTCTCCTCGTCACCGTCGGCGCGCTCGAATTCCTCCAAGGTATCTCCGCAATCGCCAAGGACGACGTCATCGTCGTCGGCGTCGAGTACACCTACAAATTCGACGTCACCGCGTGGGGATGGTTCCATCTCGTACTCGGCGTGATCGTGGCCGCCGTCGGCATCGCGTTGTTCACCGGAGCGACCTGGGCCCGCGTCGGAGCCATGGTGCTCTGCGCCGTCTCGATCTTCGTCAACTTCCTCTGGCTGCCGTACTACCCCCTGTGGGCGATCACGATCATCGCGTTGAATGCGGTAGTGATCTGGGCGGTTGCCACCTGGAACCCAGACGAGGCCTGACCGACCATGAACGAGGCCTCGAGCGCGGACGCGCTCGGCAAGGACGAACGCGCCGAACTACTCCGGTTGCGCGACGAAGTCACCACACTGCGAGCCCAGGCGGCAGGTGAAGCTGCCGGTGTTCCCGCCGAACCGGTTTCCCGCCCACCCCACAACGGGCTGCGCTGGACCGCGGTGACGATCCTGCTCGTGCTGGTCGCCGTCCTCGCGGTCGCGTCGGTCACCGCCCGCTTCACCCGCAGCCAGATCCTCGACACCGACCGCTACGTGAGCACGGTCGCGCCGCTGGGCTCGAATCCCGCACTGCAGGCTGACATCACCAACCAGATCACCGACGAGATCTTCGCGCGCGTCGACGTCGAGGGTCTCACCACCGAAGCCCTCACCGCGCTGACCGACATGACGAATCTCGCCGCGAACGCGCCGCGCCTCGACAAGGCGGTCGTCGGCCTCGCACCGGTGCTCACCAGCCAGGCCAAGAACTTCGTCCACGACACCGTCAGCTCGCTCGTGCGATCCCAGCAGTTCGAAGACCTGTGGATCCAGGCGAACCGGGCCGCACACAACGCACTCGTGGCAGTGATGACCGGAAACTACGGCCTCAGCTCCGTGGAGGTCGACCAGAGTGGCACCGTCAGCATCTCCCTCGGCACCGTCATCGACCGCGTGAAATCGGAACTCGCCGGCCGCGGCTTCGCGTTCGCCGACAAGATCCCGTCGGTGGACAAGCAATTCGTGCTCTTCCAATCTCCCGAACTCGTGAAGGCGCAGCGCGCCGTCCGCGCACTCGACAAGGCGTCGGCCATCCTGCCGTGGCTGGGCATCGCCTGTGCCGCCGCTGCCGTGGCCGTCGCACCCACCGGCAGGAGGCTCCGTGCTCTCGCCCTTGCGGGACTCGCGATCGCTCTCGGAATGCTCGCTCTCGCAATCGGCATTCTCATCGGACGGGCCATCTATCTCGACAGCGTCCCACCTGACATCCTGTCGCCCGATGCGGCGACGGCCGTCATCGACACGGTCCTCGTCCCGCTGCGGACGAGCCTGCGCGCGGTCGCGGTACTGGGCCTGGTGATCGCACTCGGCGCCTACCTCATCGGTGGCTCGTCCTCGGCGACCGCCGTGCGTCGCGGCTACGGGCAGGCACTCGACTTCGTTCGGCGGTCCGGCAGCGGCCGGCCACCGAACGAGGTGGAGCGGTGGGCCTACCAGCTCCGCATTCCGTTGCGCTGCGCGGTGATCGGTATCGCCGCAGTACTGCTGATGTTCTGGCGCTACCCCACCGGACTGGTCGTGCTGTGGATCGTCATCATCGGCCTGCTGGCACTCGTGGCGATCGAGTTGCTCATCCGTCCGGCCCGCACCTCCGCCGCGGCGATGGACGCTATGCCAGCGTCTTCGCCTTGATCGACTGAGTGACGTCGGCACTCGGCGAACGCGGCCAAACCGAACGCGCGCCACACCTCGAAACCGTCGATTGCGAGATATCGGAATGCTCGGCCATCGAGCGTGTGGACCAGTGTGTGGCGTTCTTCGGTGTCGTTTCGAGGGTCGAGGTAATCAGATCCTTGATCTTGTCGTCGTCGATCGTCCTCGGTTCAACCCCAGCCTCTGCGCCACTTCGGTATTCGATCCACCATCGGCAGCAGCAAGGATGATGCGCGACCGTACCGCCAAACCTGCAGCGGTCTTGCGTCGCCGCGCCCACAGGGACACTAGTGAAGGCGCAGCGCAGCCGCCGCGGCTTCGGGCAGCCGCGGCGACGGACGCTATGCCAGCGTCTTCGCCTTGATCGACTGGAACTCGGCCTCGGTGATCGCGCCGGAGTCGAGGAGCGCCTTGGCATCCGAGATCTGCTGAGCCGGAGACTGCCCGGCGACATCCCGAATGTAGGTGTCCTGCGCCTGCTTCACTTGCTGGGCGGCAGCCATCGACCGCTTCGCCATGCCGTCGCTGTTGACGATCAGGTAGATCAGCGCCGACAGGAACGGAACGAAGAACAGGAAGAAGATCCAGATCGCCTTCACCCACCCCGAAGTGTCGCGGTCCCGGAACAGATCGGTGATGATCGAGAACAGCACGGTCAGGTACGCCACGAAGGCGAAACAGACGAAGATGAACCAGAAAAACTCCCAGAAGCCTTCCATTTTCAGTGCTCCGTCCACTCGGTGTTGCGGTCAGGAAGCCAGGATCTTGGCCTTCTCTGCGTTGAATTCTTCCTCGGTGAGGACCCCCTGAGTGCGGAGTTCACCGAGTTGTTTCAGGGCCGCAATACGATCCGTGCCAACGGCCGGCGGTGCGGGTTGCGCCGGCGGAGGCGGCGGAGGCGGCGGAGGCGGAGGCGGAGCCTGCTGCTGCGGGGCCGGCTGGTTCCCCGCCCACCGCTGCCCTTGTCGTCGGGAGACCCGGTTGGAGACGGCGGTCGCGGTACCCGCCACGACGGCGGTCCGAGCGATCCCGCGCAGAAGTCCTGGCATGATGTGCTCCTCAGCTCTGGATTCGGCAGCCTGTCAGCTGGAGGCGTCGAGCGCGTCGAGCGCCGCCAGAATGCCTTGGACGGGGATGCGCCCGGATGCCACGAGCTGGGCCCCTTCGCGCCGCAGAGCGGAGGCGAACGGTGCGGCCCAACAATTCTCATAGACGAGAATCGCCCCGGAACACCCGGGCTCGAGCACGGCCGCGGCTTCCTCGAGGTCGGTGCGGTCGATCAGGCCCGTTGCCGCTTCGGCGAAGAGCGTCACGTCCACTCCGCCCTCGAACCCGAGGTCCTCGATCGCGATACCGGACAGCGCTCCGTCGGGTTCCTTACGGACGAAGATCAGGTCGAGTACCCGGATGATGTTCCGATCGACGAGATCGATCAGCAGTGGTAGTGCCGAACCGTCGGGTTTCCGGTCTGCGGGGAACTCCACGACGAGATAGTCGATGGGCCCGAGTACATCCAGATCGTTGTCGTTCACCGCAGGACCTCTCTTCTGAAGACAGCAGCGGCAGCCACACGGGCCTGCGCTCAGTATCCATGAGCCGGTGCGGAACCGCTAGAGTACAAAGTCACCCGACCGATTCCGTCGCTGTCGCACGGGCGGCGAGGTCGCGCCGAGCCGCCTTCTCGACGAGAAGGGGGATGAAGTCGCGAACGCGGCTCTCCGCCAGTCGTTTGTGGACGGTGCGCACGATGTGCTCGATGTCGACCGACGAGACCGACGGGTATCGAGTGATCAGGCGCTCGATGACCTTTTCGACTTGAAGCAGTTCGTCGTCCCCCGTCATCGATCAATCGTCATCCCGGCGGGCGGCTACCGTCAAGACACGAAATGAACTCTCGAACAACGCGGTTCGGTTCCGCTCCGCGCATGTGCGGGATCCTGGAATGAATCCAGTATCCGACTCCGTCCGGAAATATCGTTTCACGACTGCGGCGGGGGTGGAACGGCGGACAATGGGGGTACCGGGCCGCCGGCTCGCGGTAGAGAACTCGCGGTAGAGAAAGGGACTGTCATGTCCGAGACATCATCGGTCAAACAGGGCGTCGCGGCAGGCACCTCGATCGGGGCAGCCATCATCCTCGTCACGGTCGGCATCATCCAGTTCTTCCAAGGGGTCGCCGCGGTCGCCGAGAACGAAGTCTTCGTCGTCGGTATCGAATACGTCTACAAGCTGGACCTGACGACGTGGGGCTGGATCCACATCGTGCTGGGCATCGTGATCCTGGGGGTCGGCCTCGCGCTGTTCACCGGAGCGGGCTGGGCGCGGGTGTCGGCGATCGTGGTCGCGGCCGTGTCGATTCTCGCCAACTTCCTGTGGCTGCCGTACTACCCGTGGTGGTCGCTGCTCATCATCGCACTCGACGTCGTCGTCATCTGGGCCGTGTCGACCTGGAAGCCGGAACAGGTCTGATCACCCGGCAAAGCGGGAGAAACCGTGGGAAAGAAGAGCAAGGACAGGGCCGGGGCCGAGCTGTCCCGGCCCGACGGCGCCGAGCCGTCCGCACCGATGAAGAACAAGGAGTACCGGCGACTCCTGAAACCCCTCCATGCCGAACTCGTCGCGCTGCAGGAGTGGGTGAAGTCATCCGGCGCGAAGGTGTGCGTCGTCTTCGAGGGCCGTGACACCGCGGGCAAGGGCGGCGTCATCAAGGCGATCACCGAACGGGTGAGCCCGCGGGTGTTCCGGGTGGTCGCGCTGCCGGCCCCCACCGAGCGCGAGAAGTCGCAGATGTATGTGCAGCGGTACCTGCCGCACCTGCCCGCCGGCGGAGAGGTCGTCATCTTCGACCGAAGTTGGTACAACCGCGCGGGGGTCGAACGGGTGCTCGGCTTCTGCACCGAGGAAGAAACGGAGCACTTCCTCCAACTGATCCCGACGGTCGAACGCTCGATCGTCGACTCGGGAGTCATCCTGCTCAAGTACTGGCTGGAAGTGAGCGAGGAACAGCAGACGATGCGCCTGCAGAGCCGGATGGACGACCCCCGGAAGTACTGGAAGCTGTCGGAGCTCGACCTGAAGTCGTACAGCCGCTGGTACGACTACTCCCGCGCGCGGGACGAGATGTTCCATCTCACCGACACCGGCTGGGCGCCGTGGTACGTCGCGATCAACGACGACAAGAAACGCGGACGGCTCAACGTCATCAGCCACTTGCTGAGCCAGGTCCCGTACGAGCCGCTGGACCGCCCCGACCTCACCCTGCCGAAGCGGCAGAAGGCGGAGGGCTATCAGGAACCGGGGCAACCCCTGCACTGGATCCCCACCCCGTACTGAGGATCCGAGCCGGAAAGGACGAGCGGTCATGGTCTCGACGGAATCCGCGCAGACGCACACGGCCTGGTACGCCCAGGACGCCGATGCCGTCGTCGCCGCGACAGCATCCGATCGGCAAGCAGGCCTGACGGCCGGAGAGGTGGACGAACGGCGCCGACGGCACGGTCCCAACGAGATCGCCTCGGAGCCGGGCCCGTCCGCGTGGGCGATCGCGCTGCAACAGCTGAAGGATCTGATGAACCTGATGCTGGTCGCTGTGGCGATCGTCAGCGTCGTCATCGGCGAGGTCTCGACCGCGATCATCGTCGCGGCACTCGTCGTGCTCAACGTCGTGCTGGGCACGCGGCAGGAACTGAAGGCGCGCGCCAGTGTCGACGCGCTCGCGAAGATGCAGACACCGCAGGTGCGGGTGACCCGGGACGGGACTCTCCTGCAACTCGCCGCCACCGGCCTCGTACCGGGCGACATCGTGCAACTCGAAGCCGGCGACGTCGTCCCCGCCGACGGCCGATTGCTCACGTCGGCGACCCTCGAGACCCAGGAGGCGGCACTGACGGGTGAGAGCGCACCCGTCCCGAAGGACACCCAGACCCTCGGCGCCGCCGACGTCCCCCTCGGCGACCGCAGCAACATGGTCTTCCAGAACACGTCGGTCACCCGGGGCACCGCGACCATGGTGGTCACCGAAACCGGCATGAACACCCAGATGGGCCAGATCGCGTCGATGCTGTCGGCCGTCGCTCCGAGCAAGTCTCCGCTTCAGCGCGAACTGAATTCGCTCACCAAGGTGCTCGGCATCATCGCGTGGACGGCGGTCGCGCTCATCGTGATCCTCGGGGTGATCCGCGGACAGAGCCTGACGACGGTGCTGCTGCTGGGCATCTCCATGGGAGTGTCCGCGATCCCGACCGGCCTGCCCACGTTCGTGCAGGCGATGCTGGCCTTCGGTGCCCGTCAACTGGCCGAGGCGAAAGCCGTCGTGAAGAACCTCACCGACGTCGAGACCCTCGGCGCCACCAGCGCGATCAACTCGGACAAGACCGGCACGCTGACGATGAACCAGATGACCGTCCGGTCGCTGTACTTCCACGGCCGGTGGTACACCGTCGACGGCGAGGGATACAGCAAGACGGGCCGGATCACCCAGACCGCGGGCGAGGCCGCCCCCGACTTCACCCTGCTCGCCTACGGGCTGTGCCTCGACAGCGACGCCACCGTCTCCGACACCGGTGACGTCGTCGGCGATCCGACGGAGGCCGCGCTGGTCGTGCTCGCGGCCAAGATCGGCGTCGACGCTCCGCTCACCCGGCGCACGTATCCCCGCGTCGCGGAAGTGCCGTTCGACTCCGCGTACAAGTTCATGGCGACGTTCCACCACCTCCAGGTCGACGGCAGCACCCAGTTCGTCGAACTCGTCAAGGGCGGCCCCGACGTGGTCCTCGCCCGCTGCGCCACCGCCTTCCTGCCGGGCAGGCACGCGGTGCCACTCGACCAGGTCCGGGACGAACTGACCGCGGCAAACCGGGAGTTGTCCGAGAAGGGTCTCCGCGTGCTGGCGTTCGCCGCCCGCAGACTCGACGGGCAGGAGGACGCCGCGGCGGCCGACCCCATGTCGTTCGTCGAGGACCTCACGTTCGTCGGGATGGTCGGCATCATCGACCCGCTGCGGCCGGAGGCGATCGACGCCGTGCGCACCGCCCACGCAGCAGGTATCGAGGTCCGCATGATCACCGGCGACCACGCGATCACGGCGTCGGCGATCGGTGCCGAACTCGGCCTCGGCCCCGGCGCGATCGGCGGTCCCGAACTCCAGGCCATGACGGACGAGGACCTCACTGCGGCCCTCCCGCGCCTGCATGTGTTCGGCCGCGTGACCCCACAGGACAAGCTCCGTCTCGCCGACATCATGCAGCGGAGCGGTGCGGTGGTGGCGATGACCGGCGACGCCGTCAACGACGCCGCCGCACTGAAGAAGGCCGACATCGGCGTCGCCATGGGTTCGGGCAGCGAGGTGACGAAACAGGCGGGCAAGATGGTGCTCACCGACGACAACTTCGGAACCCTGATCACCGCGATCCGACTGGGCCGCAACATCTACGAAAAGATCGTGTCGTACATCCGGTACCAGATGTCGAAACTGTTCTCGCTGGTTCTGCTGTTCCTCGTGGCGAGTATCTTCGACATCAACGACGGGGTCGCGCTCACCCCGCTCATGGTGTTGTTCCAGCACTTCTTCATCACGCTGTTCCCCGTCGCGGTCATCATGCTCGATCCGGCGCCGCCGGACCTGATGAACAAGCCGCCCCGCGACCAGCACACGCCGATCGCCAACAAGACGGCGTTCGGGCAGTGGCTGGCGTACGGCATCCTGCAGTTCGCCGTCACCCTCGCCGCGATGCTGCTCGCACCGGGCGACATGAGCACGACCGAGGCGAGCGTTCCGATGACGACGGCATTCGTGGTGCTGTCGCTCGGGTCGATTCTCGCCGGACTCGTCATGCGGCGCGACCCGGAATCGGGCCTCACCGCACCGATCCTCGGCGCACTGAAGATCCTGTCGATCCCGGTCGTCGTCACCGTGTTCGCGGTCGAGATCGGCTTCCTCCAGGACCTCCTCATGACCACGTCGCTGACCGGTGGGCAGTGGCTCGCCTGCCTCGGGTGGTCGCTGATCATCCCGGTGGTCGTGGAGGCGGAGAAGGCTCTGCGCCGCAGGCGGCACGCGCGTCCGGTCACTCCGATCTCCGCGGCAGCCGCGGTCGACCCGCAACGTGCGCGCTGAGGCCGGCACCATGTCCTGGACAGGAGGCCTCGCGCAGTTGCCCGGGATCGTGACGGCACGGGCGTACCGCCGCGAGTGGCTCCGACCCGACATCACCGCCGGACTCGTCCTCACCGCGCTCCTCATCCCCGCCGGGATGGGATACGCGGAGGCCGCCGGGTTGCCCGCCTACGCCGGGCTGTACGCCACCATCGTCCCGCTCCTCGCGTACGCGGTGGTGGGCCCGTCGAAAATCCTTGTTCTCGGACCTGATTCGTCGCTCGCGCCGCTCATCGCCGCGGCGGTCCTGCCCCTCGCCGTCACCGACGATCCGGAGAGCGCCCTGGCTCTCGCAGGCATCCTGGGCGTCCTCATGGGCCTCATCCTCCTGGTCGGCGGGTTCCTGCATCTCGGCTTCGTGACCGAACTGCTGTCGAAGCCCATCCGGCTCGGGTACCTGAATGCGATCGCGTTGATCGTCGTGGTCGGCCAGTTACCCAAACTGCTCGGGTTCGACGTCGACGCGTCCGGACTCATCGGGGAGATCGGCGGGATCGGAAAGGCGGTGTTCGGGGGCGACATCGACCCCGTCGCCGCCGCGGTGGGTCTCGGCTCCCTCGCCGTCATCGTGGCGTTCCGCATCTGGATTCCCCGCATCCCGGGCGTTCTGGTCGCGGTGGTCGGGGCGATGATCCTGTCGGCCGCGCTCGGGCTGACCGACGACATCGGGATGGTCGGCGCCCTCCCCGCGGGCCTGCCGCTGCCGTCGTTCGGCGGCGTCGACTGGGGCGACGTGGGACAACTCGTCGGACCGGCCGCCGGAATCGCCCTGATCGCGTTCGCCGACACGGGTGTGCTCTCGCGCACGTTCGCCGCCCGGCGCGGCGAAGATGTGAACGGCAGCACCGAGATGAAGGCGGTCGGCGTCGCCAACATCGCGGGCGGGCTGTTCGGCGGCTTCCCGATCTCGGCCAGCGGGTCCCGCACGCCGGTGGCCGAACAGAGTGGCGCCAGAACGCAATTGGCGTGTGTCGTCGGCGCCGTCGCGGTGCTGATCTTCGTCCTCGTCGCCCCCGGTGTCACCGCCTACCTCCCCGACGCGACGCTGGGCGCCGTGGTGATCGTCGCGGCCACGGCGCTGGTGGACGTGGACGGCATGGTCCGCATGTGGCGGATGAGCAGCGTGGAATTCGGGCTCGCCGTCGCCGCGTTCCTCGGGGTCGCCCTGGTCGGTGTGCTGCAGGGCATCCTCGTCGCGATCGGCCTGTCGTTCGTCGCCGTGGTCGCGCAGGCCTGGCAGCCGTACCGCACCGAACTCGTCCGGACGGCGGACCGGCCGGGCTTCCACGACGTCGAGCGCCACCCCGGCGGGGACCGCATCCCCGGACTGGTGCTGGTGCGCTTCGATGCCCCCCTGTTCTTCGCGAACGGTGAGATCTTCGACGAGTACGTGCGTTCGGTGGTGGCGGAGGCGCCGACCCCGGTCGAGTGGGTCGTGATCGCCGCCGAGCCGATCACCGGACTCGACACCACCGCCGTCGACGAACTCGTCGACCTCGACACCTACCTCGAAGGCAAGGGAATCCAGCTGGCGTTCGCGGAGATGAAGGGCCCGATCAAGGATCGGCTCATCCGGTTCGGGGTGGGCGACAGGTTCGACGCCACGCACTTCTACCCGACCGTCGACTCCGCGGTGGAGGCATTCCGCGACCGGGCCGAAAGCGCCGGGGATCCGGCGGAAGACTGACTCGTTCAGACGGCCTGGCCTCGAAAGGTTCTGCGATACGCCGACGGCGGAACCCCCAGCACCGCACCCATGTGCTGCCGCAGGGAGGTGCCGGTTCCGAACCCGACCTCACGGGCGATGACGTCGACGGACAGGTCGGTGGTCTCGAGGAGTTCGCGCGCACGGTCGACCCGGCGGGTGGTCAGCCAGCGGTTCGGGGTGGTGCCGACCTCCTCGCCGAAGCGCCGGGTGAACGTGCGGACGCTCATGTTCGCGTGCGCCGCCAACCGGTTCAGCGCCAGCGGTTCGCCGAGGCGATGCAGCGCCCACTCGCGGGTCGCCGCCGTCGACTCCGACGTGGTCTCCGGGATCGGCCGCTCGATGTACTGGGCCTGCCCGCCGTCGCGCCACGGTGGGACGACGCATCGGCGCGCCACCCGGTTGGCGACGTCCGACCCGTGGTCGCGGCGCACGATGTGCAGGCAGAGGTCCAGCCCGGCGGCAACGCCCGCCGAGGTGAGGATGTGGCCCTCGTCGACGAACAGCACGTCGGGGTCGACCCGGACCTGCGGATACGTGCGCTGGAAGTGCTCGGTGTTGCGCCAGTGGGTGGTGGCGCGCAGGCCGTCGAGCAACCCCGCCGCGGCGAGAATGTACGAACCGGTGCAGATCGAGACGTACCGCGTGCCGGGCCGGACGAATGCGAGGGCCCGCTCGAGGTCGGCGGGCAGATGGCCTTCGTCGTACGCCGGGCCGAGTTCGTAGGACGCGGGGATCACGACCGTGTCGGCCTCGGCCAGCAACTCCGGGCCGTGGTCGACGGACACCGAGAAGTCGGCGTCCGAGCGGACCGGCCGTCCGTCGGCCGTGCACGTCTGCACGTCGTACAGCAGATTCCCGGCGGCGTCGTGCGCCCGTCCGAAGACCCGCGACGGGATGCCGAGTTCGAACGGGATCACACCGTCCAGGGCGAGCACGACCACACGATGACGAACGACCATGGCCAGATTCTTTCATATGTTGTCATTCCGGCAACTGTTCCGGCGCGGCGCCGTCCCGCAGACTTACCGTCGTGACGTCCGACATCGCGCCCCCGGCACCTCCTGCCCAGACGGCCCCGCCGCGCCTGCACTACGCCTGGCTCGTCGCGGCCGTCGCGTTCCTCGCCCTCGTGGGAGCCGCCAGCTTCCGGGCGGCGCCCTCGATCCTGATCGACCCCCTGCACGAGGACTTCGGCTGGTCACGGGCGAGCATCTCGTCCGCCGTGTCGATCAACCTGGTGCTCTACGGGCTGACGTCGCCATTCGCGGCGGCGCTCATGGAACGCTTCGGCATGCGCCGGGTGGTCACCGCCGCGCTGGTCCTGGTGTCCGCCGGCAGCGGACTGACCGTCTTCATGACCGCCACCTGGCAACTCGTACTGCTGTGGGGTGTGCTCGTCGGTCTCGGCACCGGCTCGATGGCGCTCGCCTTCGTCGCCACCGTCGTCGACCGCTGGTTCGTCGCCCGCCGCGGCCTCGTCACCGGCATCCTCACCGCAGGCAGCGCCGCCGGACAGCTGGTGTTCCTGCCGATCCTCGCGATGGTCGCCGAGCACTACAACTGGCAGACCGTGGCGCTGACGGTGTCGTTCGCCGCCCTCGCCGTCGTGCCGCTGGTGCTCGTGTTCCTGCGCAACCGGCCGTCGGACGTCGGGACGGTCCCGTACGGCGCCGGGCCCGACTACGTCGCGGAACCACCCGCCCCGACCGGTCGCGGCGGCGCCGCGGGCCGGGCCGTGACGGTGCTGCTGTCGGCGGCGCGGACCCGGGTGTTCTGGTTGCTGGCCGGCACGTTCGCGATCTGCGGGGCCAGCACCAACGGACTCGTCGGCACCCACTTCGTCCCGGCCGCGCACGACCACGGCATGCCGGTGACGGCGGCGGCGACCCTGCTGGCGGTGATCGGGATCTTCGACGTGATCGGCACCATCGCGTCGGGCTGGTTCACCGACCGGTTCGATTCACGCAAGCTCCTCGGCATCTACTACGTGCTGCGCGGGATCTCGCTGATGCTTTTGCCGATCCTGTTCGCGAACACCGTGCACCCGCCGATGATCGCGTTCGTCATCTTCTACGGCCTCGACTGGGTGGCGACCGTGCCCCCGACCGTCGCGCTGTGCCGCAAACACTTCGGCGGCGACGCCCCCATCGTGTTCGGCTGGGTGCTGGCGTCCCACCAGATCGGCGCCGGCCTGGTGGCGTTCCTCGCGGGACTGGTGCGCGACCAGTTCGGCGGCTACGACGCCGCGTTCTACGTCGCGGGCGGGCTGTGCGCGATCGCGGCCGTGATGTCTCTGGCCATCGTCGCGAAACCCCGCACGGTGGCGTCCGGGATCGGCTGACCTGCGCCGAAACCACTCCCCGGAACGCTCCCGGTTCCTAAGATCGGTACATGGCAGCTCAGCGCGCGTCGGACGAAGTCATTGACCGCTCCAAGATCGAGAATCGGGCTCCGTCGGTAGCCGCACTGTTCGTGGATCGGGTGGCCCACTCGCCCGGTCGCGAAGCGTTCCGATACGTCGACCCGGACGACCCGACCATGTGGGCCAGCGTCACCTGGTCCGAGGCGGGCGACCGGGTGCGCAACCTCGCGGCCGGTCTCATCGTCCTCGGCGTGCAGGCCGAACAGCGCGTCGCGCTGGCCTCCGCCACCCGCTACGAATGGGTGCTCGCCGACCTGGCCGTGATGTGCGCAGGCGCGGCCACCACCACCGTGTATCCCACCACCACGGCCGCCGACGTCGCCTACATCGTCGCCAACTCCGGCAGCCGCGTCGTCTTCGCCGAGGACGACGTGCAGCTCGCCAAGCTGCGCGAGAACCGCAGCGAACTCGGCGACGTCGAGAAGGTCGTCCTGATCGACGGCACCCCCGGAGACGACGACTGGGTCATCACGTTCGACCAGCTACACGACCTCGGCGAAGAACTGCTGGCCGAGACACCCGACGCCGTGCACGACCGGATCGAGGCGATCGATCCCGACGACCTCGCCACCCTGATCTACACGTCGGGCACCACCGGCAGGCCGAAGGGTGTGCGACTGTCGCACTCGGCGTGGACGTACGAGGCCGCAGCGATCGACGCCACCGGCATCCTCGACGCCGACGACCTGCAATACCTCTGGCTCCCGCTGTCCCACGTGTTCGGAAAGGTCCTGCTCACGCTGCCGCTGCAGATCGGTTTCGCGACGGCGGTCGACGGTCGCGTCGACAAGATCGTCGAGAACCTCGCGGTCGTCCAGCCCACATTCATGGGCGCCGCCCCCCGCATCTTCGAGAAGGCGTACGCGCGGATCGTCTCCACCGTCCGAGCGGAGGGCGGGCCGAAGGAGAAGATCTTCGACTGGGCCATCGGCGTCGGCCTGCGGGTGTCGAAGGCGAAGCAGGCCGGCAAGGGCCCGTCGCTGCTCGACTCGGTGCAGCACGCCGTCGCGGATCGGCTGGTGTACAGCACGATTCGCGAACGCTTCGGCGGACGCCTGAAGTTCTTCATCTCCGGGTCCGCGGCACTCAATCGTGATGTCGCGCAATGGTTCGACGCCGTCGGCATCGTCGTCCTCGAAGGGTACGGACTGTCCGAGACCAGCGCCGCCTCGTTCGTCAACCGCCCGTCGGCATACCAGTTCGGCACCGTCGGCTGGCCCATCCCGGGCACCGAGACCCGGATCGCCGACGACGGCGAAATCCTCATCAAGGGTCCGGGCGTCATGAGCGGGTACCACGAGAACCCCGAAGCCACAGCCGAAGCGCTCACCGACGAGGGCTGGTTCCACACCGGCGACATCGGCGAACTCGACGACAAGGGCTACCTGCGGATCACCGACCGCAAGAAGGACATGTTCAAGACGTCCAACGGCAAATACGTCGCACCGTCCGCGCTGGCGGCCACGTTCAAAGGCATCTGCCCCTACGTCGGTGAACTCATCGTCGACGGCGAAGGGAAGTCGTACTGCGTCGCCCTGATCTCCCTCGACGCCGAATCGATCGAAGAATGGGCGAAGAACAACAACCTGGGCGGCAAATCTCTCGCCGAGATCGCCAACGCCCAGGAGACCCGCAACCTGATCGGCGGCTACGTCGAGGAACTCAACGCCGGACTGAACCGGTGGGAACAGATCAAGAAGTTCCGCATCCTCGAACGGGAACTCACCGTCGAGAACGGTGAGATCACCCCGAGCATGAAACTCAAGCGCAAGGTCGTGATGACCAACTTCTCCGGCGAACTGGAAAATCTCTACACCTGAGTTGACCCTCACGCGACGTAAGGCTGCACGGTAGAGGACGTGAGTGAGAAACACACGGTCGGCGTGGTCGCCAGACTGGTCGGAGTGAGTGTGCGCACCCTGCACCACTACGACGAGATCGGCCTGGTGACCCCGTCCGACCGCACCCCCGGTGGGTACCGCAGCTATTCGGACGCCGACGTGGAACGTCTGCACCGCGTACTGACGTACCGCGAACTGGGATTCCCCCTCGAGGAGATCGCAGCCCTCCTCGACGACCCGGACGTCGATGCCCTCGCGCATCTACGGCGACAGCACGCGTTGCTGAGCGAACGGATCGATCGCTTACACGAGATGGCTGCAGCCGTGGAGAAGATGATGGAGGCGAAAAGCATGGGCATTCAACTCACCCCCGAAGAGCAGAACGACATCTTCGGCGACAACTGGCCGGGCGAGGAGTACGCGGCCGAGGCCGAGGAGCGGTGGGGCGACACCGACGCGTGGAAGCAGTCCCAGCAGCGCACCGCGAAGATGAGCAAGGACGACTGGAAACGCATCAAGTCCGAGGGCGACGCAGTCGAAGCCGCACTCGCACAGGCGATGACCGACGGCGTCGAACCCGGATCCGATCGGGCCAACGCACTCGCCGAGCAGCACCGCGCCGGCATCGAGCGGTTCTACGACTGCGATCACGCGATGCAGGTGAACCTCGCCGAGATGTACCTCGCCGACGACCGCTTCCGCAGGCACTACGACGACGTCGCCCCGGGCCTGGCGCAGTACGTGCGGGACGTCATCGTCGCGAATGCGGAAAAGCAGTAGCACTATCCTGAAACGCATGTCCGATTCGCAGCGTCCCAGTCCCAGTCAGTACGTCGGGTATCTGTTCGGTCGGACGCTGCCGGATTCGATGCAGGACTGGGTCCGCAACGACCTCGTCGGGCCGGGCGCCTCGGTGCGGTACGTCCTCCGTTTCATGCTTCCCGTCGCGGCGGTGCTGGCGTTGTTCCTCCTCATCCCCGGTCCGATCTGGATTCCGCTGGCGATGATGGCCCTGCTGCTGCTCCCGCTGCTCTACTTTGCGGTCGCGCTGATGAACATCTACCGTCGCCACCGTCTGCTCAGCCACGGCCTCGATCCGGACCTCGTCGGCGAGAAAGCGCAGCGCCGCGCCGACCGCACACGCGAGGACTACGAACGCCGCCACGGCCGCACCGAGGACCGGTAGCAGCAGCGTGACGCATCACACCCCCTCGTCGAGAGTGATGCAGCGCACGTGAACGATCGATAAGTAATGCGTTAAAGTGGCGGCGTCCGAGTGGGTACTCCCACGAACCGCGTACCCCACAGGGTGCAGCGCAGGTTCCGACAGCCTCGACGGGAAGAGCAGTCATAGATGACAGTCACAGATTCGGCGGTCACGCCCGATATTCACACGACGGCGGGAAAGCTCGCCGACCTGCGTAATCGTCAGGCCGAGGCGCAGCACCCGAGCGGTGAAGCCGCGGTCGACAAGGTCCACGCCAAGGGCAAGCTCACCGCCCGCGAACGCATCACCGCCCTGCTCGACGAGGGCTCCTTCGTCGAACTCGACGCCCTCGCCCGCCACCGCTCGGTGAACTTCGGCCTCGCCGACAACCGCCCCGTCGGCGACGGCGTCGTCACCGGCTACGGCACCGTCGACGGCCGCGACGTCTGCGTGTTCTCCCAGGACGCCACCGTCTTCGGCGGCTCCCTCGGCGAAATCTACGGCGAAAAAATCGTCAAGGTCATGGACCTCGCCCTCAAAACCGGGCGCCCCCTGATCGGCATCAACGAAGGCGCCGGCGCCCGCATCCAGGAAGGCGTCGTCTCCCTCGGCCTCTACGGCGAAATCTTCCACCGCAACGTCCAGGCCTCCGGCGTCATCCCCCAGATCTCCCTGATCATGGGCCCCGCCGCCGGCGGCCACGTCTACTCCCCCGCCCTGACCGACTTCGTCGTCATGGTCGACCAGACCTCCCAGATGTTCGTCACCGGCCCCGACGTCATCAAGACCGTCACCGGCGAAGACGTCACCATGGAAGACCTCGGTGGCGCGCACACCCACATGGTCAAGTCCGGCGTCGCCCACTACGTCGCCTCCGGCGAACAGGACGCCCTCGACTACGTCAAGGACCTCCTCTCCTACCTGCCGTCGAACAATCAGGCCGCCGCCCCCCGGATGCTGCCCACCGACCCGATCACCGGAGCCATCGAGGACTCCCTCACCGCCGAGGACCTCGAACTCGACACCCTGATCCCGGACTCGGCGAACCAGCCCTACGACATGCACGAGGTCATCCGCCGCATCCTCGACGACGACGAATTCCTCGAGGTCCAGGCCGAACGCGCCGGCAACATCGTCGTCGGCTTCGGCCGCGTCGACGGCCGCTCCGTCGGCATCGTCGCGAACCAGCCCACCGTCTTCGCCGGCTGCCTCGACATCGACGCCTCCGAAAAAGCCGCCCGCTTCGTGCGCACCTGCGACGCGTTCAACGTCCCGATCATCACCCTCGTCGACGTCCCCGGCTTCCTGCCCGGCACCGACCAGGAATACAACGGCATCATCCGCCGCGGCGCCAAACTCCTGTACGCCTACGGCGAGGCCACCGTCGGCAAGATCACCGTCATCACCCGCAAGGCCTACGGCGGCGCCTACGACGTGATGGGCTCCAAGCACATGGGCGCCGACGTCAACCTGGCCTGGCCCACCGCCCAGATCGCCGTGATGGGCGCCTCCGGCGCCGTCGGGTTCGTCTACCGCAAACGCCTGCTCGAGGCCGCCACGAACGGTGACGACGTCGACGCGCTGCGCCTGCAACTGCAACAGGAGTACGAGGACACCCTCGTCAACCCGTACGTCGCCGCCGAACGCGGCTACGTCGACGCCGTCATCCCCCCGTCCCACACCCGCGGGCAGATCGTGGCCGCCCTGCGCCTACTCGAACGCAAAATGGTCACCCTCCCGCCCAAGAAGCATGGGAACATCCCGCTATGACCGCGGAACTGGCGGTCGACGAGGTGCTCGACGAGATCGCGCTCGGCTCCGGCATCGCCGAAGAGCCGCCGGCGGCGCCGGCCGTGACGTTCTCGGGCAACCCGAGCGACACGGACATCGCCGCGGTGCTCGCAGTGTTCGCTGCGATCGCCTCGTCCGGTTCCGCAGCGGAAACGCCCTCGTCCGATGACGATTCGTGGGGCACCCCCGCCCTCATTCTGCGTCGGCAAGTAGCCGCCGCTGCCGTCCTGGTCAACGCAGGCTACTGAAACTGTAGAAAAGGGAAGACATTTCGATGAGTAGTGCACGTATTTCCAAGGTGCTCGTCGCGAACCGCGGTGAGATCGCAGTGCGGGTGATCCGGGCCGCCGCCGATGCCGGCCTGGCCAGCGTCGCCGTCTACGCCGAACCCGACGCCGACGCCCCGTTCGTGCGCCTGGCCGACGAAGCCTTCGCCCTCGGCGGACAGACCTCCGCCGAGTCCTACCTGGTGTTCGACAAAATTTTGGACGCCGCCACAAAGTCCGGTGCCGACGCCATCCACCCCGGCTACGGCTTCCTCTCCGAAAACGCCGACTTCGCCCAGGCCGTGATCGATGCCGGCCTGATCTGGATCGGCCCCTCCCCGCAATCGATCCGCGACCTCGGCGACAAGGTCACCGCCCGCCACATCGCCGAAAAGGCGAAGGCCCCGATGGCCGCCGGCACCAAGGACCCGGTCAAAAACGCCGACGAGGTCGTCGCCTTCGCGAAGGAATACGGCGTCCCCGTCGCCATCAAGGCCGCCTTCGGCGGCGGCGGCCGCGGCATGAAGGTCGCGCACACCATCGAGGAAATCCCCGAACTGTTCGACTCCGCCACCCGCGAGGCCGTCGCCGCGTTCGGCCGCGGCGAATGCTTCGTCGAACAGTATCTGGACAAGGCCCGGCACGTCGAAGCGCAGGTCATCGCCGACCAGCACGGCAACGTCATCGTCGCCGGCACCCGCGACTGCTCCCTGCAGCGCCGCTTCCAGAAACTCGTCGAGGAGGCCCCCGCCCCGTTCCTCACCGACGACCAACGCAACCGCATCCACAGCTCCGCCAAGGCCATCTGCAAGGAGGCCGGCTACTACGGCGCCGGCACCGTCGAATACCTCGTCCAGGGCGACACCGTCTCCTTCCTCGAGGTCAACACCCGCCTGCAGGTCGAGCACCCCGTCACCGAGGAAACCGCCGGCATCGACCTGGTGCTGCAACAGTTCAAGATCGCCAACGGCGACCCCCTCGACATCCTCGAGGACCCCACCCCCCGCGGCCACTCCTTCGAGTTCCGCATCAACGGTGAGGACGCCGGCCGCGGCTTCCTGCCCGCCCCCGGACCGGTCACCAAGTTCGTGCCCCCCACCGGCCCCGGCGTCCGGATGGACTCCGGCGTCGAAACCGGATCGGTGATCGGCGGCCAGTTCGACTCCATGCTCGCCAAACTGATCGTCACCGGCGCCACCCGCGACGAGGCGTTGGCCCGGGCCCGCCGCGCCCTCGCCGAATTCCAGGTCGAAGGCCTCGCCACCGTCATCCCGTTCCACCGGGCCATCGTCTCCGACCCCGCCTTCATCGGCGACGGCACCTCATTCGACGTCTACACCAAGTGGATCGAAACCGAATGGGACAACCAGATCGAACCCTTCACCGGCGGAGCCCCGCTCGACGACGAGGACACCCTGCCCCGGCAGAACGTCGTCGTCGAGGTCGGCGGCCGCCGCGTCGAGGTGTCGCTGCCCGGCCAGTTCACCCTCGGCACCGGCGGCGCCCCGGCCGGGGCGGCCCGTAAGAAGCCCAAGGCCCGCACCCGCGGCGGCGCCCACGGCGGCGCCGCCTCCGGTGACGCCGTCACCGCCCCCATGCAGGGCACCGTCGTCAAGGTCGCCGTCGAAGAAGGCCAGCAAGTCGAAGAGGGCGACCTCATCGCCGTCCTCGAGGCCATGAAGATGGAAAACCCCGTCAACGCCCACAAGGCCGGCACCGTCACCGGCCTCGCCGTCGAACCCGGCTCCGCCATCACCCAGGGCACCGTCCTCGCCGAGCTCAAGTAGCTTGTGAGTACTTGTTAACCGCCCGCGGTTAACAAGTACTCACGGGTGGCGGCCGTGCATGGCGGTCGTCACCCGGGCCGCGGCGTCGCGGACCAGTTCACCGATTTCCGCCGTGCGCACCCCCGACATCGGCCGGGACGCATCGGCGACGCACAGCACGACCGCAGGTTCACCGTCGCGGTCGAACGCCGCCGCGTTGATCGACAGCGGCTGGTAGCTGCCCTCCGGGTCGATGTCACCGACCACCGCATCCGCCGACAGCAGTTTGCGCGCCTCCCGCAGCGCGACGGTCGACCGGTGCCCTCCCACTCCGCGACCGCGGAGTTCCGATACCGCATCCGCTAGCGAATGCTGTTGCTGCTGCATGCATTCCATCGCGTATCCGCGCTCCCGAACGAGCGCGAGAGCCGGCTCGTACGTCGCGCGCAGCACGTCCACGTCGACACCCAGGCTCTGCCCGCCGAGGGCATACCACTCGTCGCGCTGCTCCTGCGGATACCAGGCCGCGATCCCCGAACCGATCGGCGGCACCAGCAGCACCTTGTCGCCGAGGCGCAACCCGAGGGTTCCCCGGCGCCCGCCGACCGGTTGCACCACCTCCGCCACCACCACGTCGCTTCCCGATTGCACGAACGCGATGGACGCCATGTCGGACGCGTCGGCCAGTTCGTGCATCACCGACCGCGCGAGATCGACGACGTCCGTGGCTGCCTCCGCGGCCCGCCCGACCGGGATCAGCGCGGGACCGAGTCGGTAGGTCTTGCGGGTGGGGTGCCGAATCAGCCAGCCGGCCTCCGTCAAGGCGACGACCATCGGATAGCAGGTGGCCTTCGCGACGCCGAGGTGCCGGGCGATGTCGGCGAGGCTCCGGGGCGTCTCCGGCTCGTCGGCGAGGAGTTCCGTCAGCATCACGATGCGGTCGGTCTGGGGTGAATTTCGTGCCATGTGTTTGCATAATGCCACTCTGGTGTCGCACTGTGACAGGGGATACAGTCGAGCCATCTGAACGATCGCTAAATTGCCTGGCCATCTGTCACAGCCGCTGCAGGAAGTGAAACTCATGAGACGCTTCGACCTACGTCGCCGGACCGACCGCCTCGACCCCGAGACGCAGTACGAAGAGATCGCCCGGATTCTCGCAACGCAGGAATTTCCCTGGGACATCAACCAAGCCCTCAGCTTCGCGCTGTTCCGGACATACGCGGTGCCCACCATCGGCAGGCTGCTGTTCGAGACCGGCGAATTCACCGAACGCGTGCAGAAACGCTACGACGACACCGGCCTGATCCTCGACGCGGTCCTCGAAAACGGCCTCACCAGCGACCCCGGCCGCGCCGGCATCCGACGGATGAACCAGATGCACGGCTCCTACGACATCTCCAACGACGACATGCGGTACGTGCTGTCGACGTTCGTGGTGATCCCGGAGCGCTGGATCGAGGACTTCGGCTGGCGGAAGCTCACCCGCAACGAGATCGTCGGTACCACCAACTACTACCGTGCGCTCGGCAAGTACATGGGCATCAAGGAGATTCCCGAGACCTTCGAGGCGTTCGAGAAGTTCCTGGACGACTACGAGCGGGAACACTTCCTCTTCGACTCGGGCGGCCGCGCCGTCGCCGACTCCACGCTCGACCTCCTCTGCACGTTCCCCCCGAACAATCTCGCACCCGCCGCCCTGATCAAACGGTTCTCCTGGGCCCTGATGGACGATCCGCTTCTCGACGCGTTCGCCTACCGTCGGCCGTCTCGCCTCGCGCGGACGCTGTCCCGGGGTGCGCTGAAGGCCCGCGCCCGGCTCGTCCGGTTCTATCCCGTGCGCACCGTGCCCAAGTTCGCTCGCGACCTGCCCAATATTCGCAGCTACCCGAACGGGTACGAAGTGGAGAAACTGGGCACCTTCCCCCGAACCTGCCCCGTGCAGCACACCAACGGTACGGTCGCGCCGGAAAACACCGCATCCCGAACCGCTTTGGACGCCTGATCGACGTAAAGCCGTGTGTTCGAACTATTCTCGGACACACGGCGAATGGGGATGGGTAACTCCCGGTTCTGCCGTAACGTGGCTGCGCGTAGCGACCGTCGACAGGAAGGGATTTTGTGAACTTCTCGCGAGGGACCCTGACCATTGCCGCACTGGCAGGAGCGGCCTCACTCGCTCTGGCGCCCACGGCAACCGCCGCCACCACCTACCAGATCACCGTCATTCCGCCGATCGGCACCGTCCGCGCCAACAATCTGGTGACGCTCGGCGCGCTGGTCACCCCCACCCCGACGGGGACGGACGGATCCACCCCGGTCGAGCTGGAACTCACCGACCCCTCCGGCGACGTGACCGCGCGGTCGATCCCCCTCACCCTGGGCGCCGGGACGGCCGCGATCCGGACCCACGAGGCCGGCCGCTACACCGCCGTCTTCACGTTCGCCCCACCGAACGGCGAGCCGACCGAGGCGACGGCGCAGTTCGACGTCGTCGCGTCATCGGGTCTGGGGAGCTGACGACCGCACCCTGCCGGGGCGCATCGCCGGTCAGACGTCGGCGGTGCGCCTCTTCTTCGGCTTGACGGGAAGCTCGGTGGAGCCGACCGTCTTCATGGCGATCTCGACATACTTGCGGGCCACGGCGTCCGGGGTCAGCTTGCCCTCGGCGTGATACCAGCGCGGAATCGACTGGCACATACCGAGAAGCGCCCGCGTCGTCTCCGCGGCATCCGCAACGTCGAACAGCTCCCGCTTCTTGCCTTCCTTGACGATCTCGAGGACCAGTTCCTCCACACCCTTGCGGACGGTGCGGTACCGCTGCCGGTTCTCCGGGCTGAGGTACCGGACCTCGCTCTCGAGTGCCGCCAGCCGGGACCTCATGGTCATCCGCAGCACGATCGCCTCGATGACATTGGCGAGCCGTTGCACCGGATCGTCGCCGCCGTCGGCGCTCGCGGCGTGGGCCCGCTCGAGGACGTCGCTGGTGGACAGCTCGAGAAGCGCGAGGAGAACAGCTTCCTTGTTCTCGTGGTGGTAGTAGAGAGCGGGTACCGTGACACCGACTCGGCGGGCGATGTCGCGCACCGAGGTGCCGTGGAAGCCGTGTTCGTAGAACGCGTCGAGGGAGGCGCTGAGGATCGGCGTCAACTTCGTGGGTTCGAGGCGGCGCCAGTCTGCCGCGTTGCCGACCTCGATGGGCGGCGTCGCACCCTTGGATGAGCTGACCATCAAAGACCTATCTACCGCTCGCTATGCCAGGACGGGTCAAGTGTAGCTGTAAAGGTAGTCGGCGAAGGTCTGCGGCGGGCGCCCGGTGAGCGCCTCGACGTCGCCCGTCACCACCGCCAACTCGCCGGCCGCGATCGCTGCGTACGAGGTCACCCACCCTGCGACCTCGAATTCCGGCGCCCCGTAGTGGGCCCGGGACGCGTACGCCTCGTCCAGGGTCTCGTTCTCGAAACGCACCGAACGTCCGGTCACCCTCGTGATCGTCTCCGCGGCCTCGGTGAGGGTGAACGCGTCCGGTCCCGTCAGTCGGTAGGTGACGCCGTCGTGGTCGCCGTTACCGGTGGTGAGGACGGCCGTCACGGCGTCGGCGACGTCGTCGGGCGCCACCGCGCTCACCCGGCCGTTCCCCGCGGGTCCCCGGATGACTCCCTGATCGTCGGCCATCAGCGGGATCATCGACTGATACCAGCCGTCCTGCAGGAACGTGAACTTCAGGCCGCTCTCCCGGATGTGCTGCTCTGTGAAGTAGTGGTCGCGGCCGAACGTGAACGTGCACTCGGGCGCCGCACCCAGAAACGACAGGTAGACGATCCGCTCCACCCCGGCGGCACGGGCCGCGTCCACGGTGGTGCGGTGCTCTTCGCGCCGGGTCGCGCTCTCGTGACCCGAGACGAGGAACAGCAACCGGACGCCGTCCAGCGCGGCCGTCATCGCCGGACCGTCGGCGTAGGTGGCCAGGGCGAACCCGGAGTCGAAATGCTCGGCCAGTGGCCCCAGCCGCTGCGCGTTCCGCCCGATCAGCCGCACACCGGCGCCGCCGCCGAGCCGCTCGAGCACCTTGCCGCCGATGGACCCGGTGGCTCCTGTCACTGCGATGGTCATGGCCCGAATTCTCCCAGCGCCGGCCCTCTATCCTGGCGCGTATGACTGAACCCGTGGCAACCGCTGACCTGGCAGACGAGATCGGACCCGACATCCGGAGCTGCGACACGCAGTTCATCCAGTTCGGCGGCCGTGAAGTGTTCTCCGGCCCCATCACCACCATCAAGTGCTTCCAGGACAACCTGCTGGTCAAGCAGACCCTCGGCGAGCCCGGCAACGGCGGCGTCCTCGTGGTCGACGGCGACGCCAGCATCCACACCGCCCTGGTCGGCGACATCATCGCCGGCCGCGGCGTCGACAACGGCTGGGCCGGCGTGATCGTCAACGGCGCGGTCCGCGACTCGGCGATCCTGAAGACCCTGGACATCGGCGTCAAGGCACTCGGCACCAACCCCCGCAAGAGCACCCAGACCGGCTCCGGTGAGAAGAACGTCCCGATCGAGATCGGCGGCGTGACGTTCAACCCCGGCGAGACCGTGTACAGCGATCAGGACGGCGTCGTCGTCCGCTGATCCCGCCGGGAACCTGAGCGGCGGGATCGGTCCCCATCGGGACCGACCCGCCGCGAGGCGTGCCGGACCGGCCCCGCCGCGCTCGAATGTGCCTGTCTCGCGTCGGGTTCCGTCGCCGACGCACTGTTCCTGCAGCGGTTCGCGACCGCGAGCCGTCAGGACTGAGAACTCACCCGAGCCGTCATCCCACCGATCTCCACGACGTCCCCGTCCCGCAACTGCCGACCCCGCCGCACCTCGACCTCACCGTTCACCGACACGAGTCCGTCGGCGATCACTTCCTTCGCCTCGGCCCCCGACTCGATGAGGTTGGCGAGCTTCAGGAATTGGCCGAGACGGATGGATTCGTCGCGGATCGGCACGGCGTCGTGAATGTCGGACATGCCTCTATCTTCCCTCTTCACCCAAATCGCGGCCCAACGGCTCACACTGAACACTGGAACATCTGTCTCCCGTGATCGGTACGTATCTCTTGCCGGGAAGGAAACGCTCGATGTCAGCTAGCACCGAGACACACCACGCGTCCGAGGCCGACCTCACCGCACCACGGCCCCGACCCGCACTCGGCTCGAAGAACGGGCGCCTGCACCAGGTTCCCCACATCGCGGGACTGATCCTGGGCGTCTTCTCGGTGCTCGTATTCCTGTGGAGCATCTCGCCGGTACTGCGCTACTACGTGCACGTGCCGCGGGAGTACGTCGACACCTACTACTTCGACGCTCCCGACACCAGCCTGTCGTGGGCGCTGGTGGTCGCGCTGCTCGCGGCGGCGCTGGCGAGCCGCAAGCGCATCGCCTGGTGGCTGCTGACGATCTATCTGACTCTGATCCTGATCACCAACGTGATCGTGAGCATCACCGACCGGAACGTGAACGCGATGGTCGCCGCCGTGGTCCAGGTGGTGCTGATCGGAATCCTGATCGCGGCCCGGCCCGAGTTCTACACCCGGGTCCGGCGCGGTGCAGGCTGGAAAGCGCTGGGCGTGCTCATCGTCGGACTCGCCATCGGCACCCTCGTCGGGTGGGGACTCGTCGAATTGTTCCCCGGCACGCTGCCGCAGGGCGAGCGTTTCCTGTGGGCGCTCAACCGCGTGACCGCGCTCGCCGCCGCCGACAACGAACAGTTCAGCGGTCGACCACACGGATTCGTCAACACGCTCCTCGGCCTGTTCGGCGCGATCGCCCTCCTCGCCGCCGTCATCACCCTGTTCCGCGCCCAGCGCTCCCACAACGCGCTCACCGGCAACGACGAATCGGCGTTGCGCGGACTGCTGTTGCAGTGCGGCGCCGACGACTCCCTCGGCTACTTCGCCACCCGCCGCGACAAGGCCGTCGTGTTCGCCCCCAGCGGGAAAGCGGCCATCACGTACCGTGTCGAACTGGGCGTGTGCCTGGCCAGTGGCGATCCGATCGGCGATCCGGAGGCGTGGCCGCACGCGATCGAGGCGTGGCAGGCGCTCGCGTCCCAATACGGTTGGGCCACCGCCGTGATGGGCGCCAGCGAGACCGGGGCCACCGCCTACAACAAGGCCGGTCTCACCGTCCTCCAACTCGGCGACGAAGCGATCCTCCGCACCCGCGAGTTCAACCTCAGCGGACGCGACATGCGGCAGGTCCGCCAGGCCGTCACCCGGGTCCGCCGCCAGGGCGTCACCGTCCGGATCCGCAGGCACCGCGACGTTCCCCCCGAGGAGATGGCCGAGGCCATCCGGCTCGCGGACGCCTGGCGCGACACCGATACCGAGCGCGGCTTCTCGATGGCTCTCGGCCGGCTCGGTGACCGCCTCGACGGCGACTGCCTGCTCGTGGAGGCCATCGCCGAGGACGGCGAAATCGACGGCATCCTGTCGCTGGTTCCGTGGGGGCCCACGGGCGTCTCCCTCGACCTGATGCGCCGCAAGCCGACCTCCCCGAACGGCGTGGTCGAGCTGATGGTGTCCGAACTGGCCACCACCTCCGACCAATTCGGCATCACCAGGGTGTCGCTGAACTTCGCGGTGTTCCGCTCGGTCTTCGAGGAGGGTTCCCGCATCGGTGCCGGACCCATCCTGCGGATCTGGCGCTCGATCCTCGTGTTCTTCTCCCGCTGGTGGCAGCTCGAGGCGCTCTACCGGTCCAACGTGAAGTACCAGCCGGAGTGGGTGCCGCGGTTCCTCTGCTTCGAGGACAACCGGCAATTGCTGCGCGTCGGCTTCGCCTCGGCCGTCGCGGAAGGATTCGTGACGTTGCCCCGGTTCGGCCGTTCCGGAACCCACGACGCCATCGCGCACACCGGCCACCACGCCGCGGTCCCCGCCGCACTCGTCGCCGCCGAGGGACTTCACTCCGACGGCAGCGCACCCGGCGAGGGGCTCGCGCCGACGGCGACCGGACCGAAGCGTCCCGAACAGGTCCGCGTCCGGCTCGACAAGTTGGCCGGCCTCGCGGAACAGGGCATCGACCCGTACCCGGTCGCATATCCGCCCTCCCACACGGTGACCGAGGCCGTGGAGTCGCCGGAGGGGACCACCGTCCGCATCGCCGGCCGCCTGCTCCGGATCCGCGACTACGGCGGCGTCGTGTTCGCGGTGGTCCGGGACTGGTCCGGCGACATCCAGATCCTCGTCGACGAGGCACGGGTGGGTACCGATCGAATCCGGGCGTTCGCCGCCGAATTCGACCTCGGTGACCTCATCGAGGTCGCCGGCGTCATCGGATACAGCCGTCGTGGTGCGCTGTCGCTGCTCGCGAACGAGTGGCGCATGACCGGCAAGTGCCTGCACCCCCTGCCCGACAAGTGGAAGGGCCTGTCCGACCCGGAAACCCGGGTGCGGCAGCGGTACGTGGACCTCGCCATCAACTCCGACGCCCGCCGCCTGCTCGAGGCCCGCAGCGCCGTCGTGAAGTCGCTGCGCGATTCGCTCGGCGGCCGCGGCTTCCTCGAGGTGGAGACCCCGATCCTGCAGCAGGTGCACGGCGGCGCCAACGCGGCCCCGTTCCTCACCCACATCAACGCCTACAACCTGGATCTGTACCTGCGGATCGCGCCGGAGTTGTACCTCAAGCGGCTGTGCGTCGCAGGCATGGAGAAGGTGTTCGAGATCGGCCGCGTCTTCCGCAACGAGGGCGTCGATTTCAAGCACAACCCGGAATTCACGATCCTCGAGGCGTACGAGGCGCACAGCGACTACGAGAAGATGATGGTCCTGTGCCGAGAGCTCATCCAGACGGCGGCGGTCGCGGCGTACGGACGCGAGATCATCATGCGGCCGGGCCCCGACGGCGCGCTGGTGGAGGTCGACATCTCCGGCGAATGGCCCGTCAAGACGATGCACCAGGCCGTCGCCGAGAAACTCGGCGTCGACGTCTCCCCCGAGACGCCGCTCGCGGAACTGCAGCGACTGTGCGACGAACACGAGATCCCGTACCAGTCGGCGTGGGACGCCGGCGCCGTGGCGCAGGAAATGTACGAGCACCTGGTGGAGGACTACACCGAGTTTCCCACGTTCTACACCAACTTCCCGACGTCGATGTCACCGCTGACGCGGCCGCATCCCACGATCCCGGGGGTCGCCGCGAAGTGGGACCTCGTCGCGTGGGGCATCGAACTCGGCACCGCGTACAGCGAACTCACCGACCCGGTGGATCAGCGGAACCGGCTCACCGAGCAGTCGATGCTCGCGGCCGGCGGCGACGAGGAGGCGATGGAACTCGACGAGGACTTCCTGCAGGCCCTCGAGCACGCCATGCCCCCGACCGGTGGGCTCGGCATGGGCGTCGACCGGGTGGTCATGCTCATCACCGGCGGCAGCATCCGCGAAACCCTCGCCTTCCCCCTGGCCAAGCCGAGGCAATGACCGCCCGTGGCCGGGTGGCCGTCGCGGCTCTGCTGATCCTCGGCGCCGTGGGCTACGCGTCGTGGCTGCTCGAATTCGTCCTCGACACCGGCATCGATCCGCTGCGGGGGTTCGCGAGCGAACTCGCCGCCGCGGACCAGCCCTACGGATTCTGGTTCCGCACCGGCGACCTGCTGACCGGATGTATCGTCGCCGTGGCCGGGGTCCTCGGACTGTCGCGGTACTCGCAGGGCTGGGTGACGGCGGTCGGGTGGATCGCACTGATCGTGTTCGCATTCGCGACCGTCGCGGATTCGCGCCTGCCGATGAGTTGCGCGGCCACCAACGACCCCGTCTGCGCCGCGCGTGAGGCCGGCGGACACCTGCCCCTCACCCATGATCTACACGCCATGACCAGCGCGTCCGCGTCGACGGGAGCCGTGGTGTCGTGCCTGGCGTTCCTGTTGGCCGCGTTCCGCTACCGCTGGCCGACGTGGTTGAAAATTACCGGCGTGGCCGTGGCGACGGTGTTCGTCGGGGGCACGGTGTGGACCCTGACGGCCGCCGGGTTGCGCGGCCAACAGGACGCCTGGCTCGGACTCGGCCAGCGCGTCCAACTGCTCGCGTTTTGCGGTTGGCTGATCTTCGTGGCGCTCAGCGTGATTCACGTCACCCCGGAAAGGGATGGTTCCACGTGAAACGTCCTGGGGAAATGGTGGCGGGAGTGCATGTGGTCGTCGACGGCGACGGCCCACCCGTCGTCCTCTACGGCGGCCTCGGCGGGAACTGGTTCGACTGGGACGAGGTAGTGAGACTGCTGTCCGGGATCTGCCTCGTCGTACGGATCGATCGACCCGGATACGGACTCAGTCCCCCCTCCGGCGATCGGCCGTCCGCTCGTGGCGAGGCCGACAGAATCGCCGGCGTCCTCGACGCGCTTCGGGTGACCACCCCGGCCGTGCTCGTCGGCCACTCGCTCGGCGGCATCTACGTCGAGGCGTTCGCGCGGCTGTACCCCGAGCGAACCGGCGGCGTGATCCTGCTCGACGCCACCGTCACCACCCGCCCGCACCGCGTGATCCCGACCCGGTGGCGCGTCACGGCAGGCAGGCGGGTGGCCCGGGCGGCCAGCGCGGTGGGACTGCAGAAACTCCTCGGCCCCACGGTCCGCCGGATCCTGAACCATTCGACACCACCCGACGGGTTCGCCCCGGACACCCGCCAGTGGGTCGAGCGAATCTACCGCGAGCCCGCCTACCTCGAATCCTCGATCGTCGAGAACGCGTCGTACCCGGCGCTGGCCCAGGAACTGGCCGCACTGCGCGAGACCACGACGATCACGGCGCCCGTCGTCGTGGCCGCCGCCCACACCGGCCGCACGACGCCCTGGGGGTCGGCGTGGATCCGCACGCAAAGGCAGTTCGCGCAATTCCTCGGCGCCGCGTTCCGCGTCGTGCGACCCGCGCACCACCACGCGATGATCGATCAGCCCGGCCAGATCGCGGCGTTGGTGCGGGAGCTGGCAAGCTGAGCTGCGTGCAACTGCTATTGATCCGCCACGCGCTGCCCGAGCTCGTCACCACGTCCGGCGGGCGCGCAGACCCCGCACTGACCGAGGAAGGTCACGCGCAGGCCAAGCGGCTGCCCGCCGCTCTGGCCCCGTACCGCATCGCCCGGATCGTGAGCAGCCCGCAACGCCGCGCACTCGAGACGGCGGCGCCGGTCGCCGAGGCGCTCAACCTTCCCGTCACCGAGTACGTCGGGCTCGCGGAATACGACTACGACCTCGACCACTACATCCCGTTCCACGAGGCGGAAGCTCACGCGCCGGAGGCCTACGCCCGCATCCGGGCAGGCGAGTTCCCGAAGTCCGTCGACGCCGACGCGTTCCGCACCAGGGTGTTCGAATCCCTCGGCCGCATCGTCGAGGAGTCCGGTCACGAGGACACCGTCGCGGTGTTCGCCCACGGCGGCGTCATCAACGTGTTCCTGCAGGAGCTTCTCGGCCTCGACCGGCCCCTCGTGTTCCCGATCGAATACGTGTCCGTGACGCGGGTGCTCGTCTCCCGCAGCGGTGAGCGACGGGTGGCGTCGGTCAACGAGACCGGCCACGTCCGGGACATGCTGCGTCGGTAGAACCCGCTCCGATCCGCTAGAGGCCGGGAATCCGGGGCAGCGGAGGAAGCGGCGGGGGCGGCGGGAGGGTCGGCAGCTGAATCTGCGGCAGACCGGGAATGAGGGGTCGCGGGGCGGGGGCCGGTGCGGGCGCAGGTTCCGGCACGCTCGCCTCCTGCTGGGCCGGCTCCGGAATCGACACCGCGGCCGGCGGTGGCGCCGCCGGTGACGGCGCGGGCGACGGTGACGTCTCCTCGGAGCTCGGCTGAGTGGCGACCGGACGTGCGTCACCGTCGGAGCTCTGGCTACCACCGAAGCCGAGACCGAGACCGATCACGGCGACGACGGCCAGCGCACCGCCTGCCAGCGCACCACCGCGGATCACGGGTTTGGCGAACCTCTCGGCGCCGCCGCGGTCCGAAGAGTCCGCGCGGTCCTGTGCCAGCAGCGCAGCGCCTTCCGCGGCCACCAGTTCGGGCTGCACCGGCACGATCACGGGGAGCGCGAGCCACGATTCCATCAGGGACGCGACCAGCGGGATATGCGCGCCGCCCCCGATCAGAACCACCGCGTCGGCACCACGCCCGGACGATTCGATCACCTCGCGGGCCAGACGCGCCGACGCCTCGACGGGACGGACGATGAGCGAATCGAGATTGTCCTGCGAGAGCAGCAGCAGACCGCCGTCGCCGGGTACGCAGACCGCGGTGTTGGTCGACAGTTCCTCCTTGGCCCGCCGGCAGCGTTCGGTGAGCGCCCAATCCGCGGCCTCGTCGACCGGGTGGGCAATGCGTTCCTGCTCGAGCTGGTGGTCGCGGATCAAGCGATCGATCCCGTCGCCGCTGATCTCGTCGGTACGCGCCGACGAGAGCACCGCACCGGTGAATCGGTCGACCACGGTGACGGTGAGGCCGGAACTGCCGAGGTCGTAGAACGCGAGCGTCGAATGGTCGCCGAGCTGTCCCGACGCCTCGAGCATCCAGAGCGCCGCAGTCACTTCCGGGACCAGATGGCAGTCGATCGCGGCCTCCACGGCAGCGGCCTGCGCCTCGTCCCGATACGCGACACCGAAGACCTGCACGTCGTCGTCGGCGGAGCGCTCGGCCATCACCGTTTCGATGGAGTCGGCAACCAGCAATTCCGGTTGGGTGTGGGCCGAATCCACGGGAAATGACCGGAATACGGCCCCCTCGTCGTCCGGGTACGCCACGCGCACCGCGCTGGCACCGACGGATACACCGAGAACTGAAACCATGGAAAGACTATAACGGTTTGGTCACGACAGGCGTGCCGGGGCCTCACTGCGACCGCCGTCGTTATTCGGCTCAGAGCCCGGGGATCCGCGGCAATTCCAGCGGTGCGGGCGGCGGAATCGTCGGCATCTGGAACTGCGGCAGACCCGGGATCAGCGGAGCGGGTTCCGTCGTCGTCGGCGGAGCCGACGTGTCGGTCGGCGCGACACTCTGCGTATCGGGGGCGACCGGCGCCTGCGTCGGACTCTGCGTCCGCGTCTGCGTCCGTGGCTGATACGTGCTGCGCACCTCGGTCTGCGGCGGGATCACCGGCTGCTCGTCGACGACCGACGGAGCCGCCTCCACCGGCGGGGGCACTTCCGCGGTCGTCGTGGACTGCGGCGGTGCGGCCTGTTGCGCGGCGGGCGCCTCCGTCGTCGCCTGTGTGACGGCCGGCTGGGCGTCCTCCTCCGAACCCTGCAGAAGGTCGGTGCCGAAGCCGAGTCCGAGACCGACCGCGGCGACCACGGCAACGCCGGCGAGGACGAGGCCACGACGCTTCCGGGCCGGTGCGATCGCCTCGTCCGAGTACGAGTGCGAGGACGAATGCCACAGGGCCTGCGTCTCGGGTTCCAGCTCCAGCTCAGGTTCGTGCTCCGGCACCGGCTGGGGCAGGGGTGCCACGAACTCGTCGAACGTCGGGAGCGCCAGCAGGGCCGCACCCTCCGCCGCCACCAATTCGGGTTGCGCGGGGACGATCACGGGAAGATCGAGCCAGGACTCCATCACCGACGCGACCAACGGAATGTGCGCGCCGCCGCCGATCAGCACCGCGGCGTCGGGGGCGCGTCCCGATCGGCGGATGACCTCGCGGGTGAGGCGCGCCGAGGTCTCGACGGGGCCCACGATGAGCGAATCGAAGCTGTCCTGCGACAGGAGCAGCAGACCCCCCTCGCCCGGCATGCACACCGCGCCGTTCGTGGACAGCTGCTCTTTCGCGTCGCGGCACCGCGCGGCGAGCGCGAAGGCGGCCGCAGCGTCGGCGGGATGCGCGAAGCGGTGCAGTTCGAGTTGGTTGTCGCAGATCAGCCGGTCGACGAGGTCGCCGCTGATCTGATCCGAGCGCGCACTGCTGAGCACCATGCCGGTGTCGCGGTCGAGGACGGTGACGGTGAGACCCGAACTGCCGAGGTCGTAGAACACGAGCGTCGAGTGGTCGCCGAGTTCCCCGGACATCTCCAGCATCTGCAGCGCGGCCGTGACTTCGGGGACCAGTTGGAAGTTGCCGATCTGCAGCCGGGCCATCGCAGCCTGCATGGCACCGGCCTGCGCGTCGTCCTGGTACGCGACGCCGATGGCCTCCACCACGTCGGTCTCGTCCCGCTCGGCGAGCACCGTCCCGATGGATTCGGCGGCGAGCTCCGCCGGCCGTTCGAGTGTTGCGGTCACCGACCGCGATTGGAAGGTCGGGGTTTCGAGGCTCACGGCGTCGTGGCACGCGAAGCGCACCGCGCTGGCGCCGACGGATACACCGAGAACTGAAGTCATGCCGCCGACTATAACGGTTCGGTTACGGGTCTCGCGCAGGAAGGAGATCGGAGGCCACGTCAGGCGGGTTTTCGACGTACTCCTGTGACGCACATCGTATTCCCGGCGACCCGTCGGCGTCGAAACCTGCGGAAATGCAACGCCCGAAACGCGGTGAACGCAACACGCCGTGACGTGTCTCGTTGGTGGACGAATATCGCGTTTCCGTCCACCCGAGGGGATTCGGCCACAGTCAGTCGGTTCCGGCTGTTCGTGTGCCGTCGACGTGGGTGCCGAACCACTGCAGGGTTCGCGCCCATCCGTCCCGGGCGGCCGCCTCGTTGTACACGGCGGGCCGGTCGTCGCAGTGGAAGCCGTGCTCGGCCTCGGGGTAGCGGACGATCTCCGTGTCCACCGGGGCGTGCGCGACGGCGGTGCGCAACTCCTCGACCTCCTCGGCCGGGATCCCCTTGTCGCGGTCACCGAACAGGCCCAGCCACGGCGTTCGCAGCAGGCCGGCGGCGTCGAGTTGCGTCGGATACCCGAACCGCCCCTTCGCGATGCCACCGCCGTAGAAACTCACCGCCGCCCCGAGCTCGAGCCGTGTCGCCGTGTGGAACGCGACCGTCCCGCCCATGCAGAACCCGACGATCGCGGTGTTCGACGGGTCGATCGAGGCCGCCGACAGAGCCGCGACGGCCCCGTCGACGTCCTCGTCGATGTTCGCCGCGGTGAGCTCACCCATCAGCGGCATCGCCGCCTGAAGGTCGTCGTAGTTCAGCACCGGATCGCCGCTGCGGTGAAACAGGTGCGGCGCGACGGCGTGATACCCGGCCGAGGCGAAACGACGGCAGACGTCGACGATGTGATCGGTGACGCCGAACGCCTCCTGGATGACGACGACGCCGCCGCGGGCCGGACCTTCGGGGGCAATGACGGTGAGTGGTGTGGTCACGAAATACGACTCTAGGAAACCGGTTTCAGCGGGTGGATTCCCGGTGCCCCGGCGAGGTGCTCACCGAACTTCCCGAGCGCGGCCTGGAAGTGCGGCGACTGCATGTGCGCGTCGAGCGCCTCCTGGCCGGTCCACACCTCCACGGTGACGAAGGTTCCCGCGACCGCGGCTGATTCGAAGACCTCGTACGAGATGCAGCCCTCTTCCTTGCGGCTCTCCGCGGCCAGCGCGGACAGTCCGCCGCCGACAATGTCCTCGGAGCCGGGCTTGGCAGGAATGGTCGCTACGACATGCAGATCGGACATCGACTCCCTTTCGTGAACGCCACCTCGTGTGGCCCGTCTCACGTAAGCACAGTTGGGTCGGCTAGGAAACCCGAAGTCGCGTCAAATAATCGGCGACCTTCGGTTCGTCCCAGCCGTGCGCCTCGCGGAGACCGTCCGCGATGGTCGCGAGATAGGCGGGCGCGGGCGCGTTCCTGGCGACGACGTCGCCGCGGGCGCGGGTGGTGAACGTGCACATGGGGACGCCGTTGCGGGATCCGAGTGTGACCAGGCGGTCGTAGCAGGCGGGTTCCTGCGCGTGAATGTCCTCGAACTGTTCCCGCGTCACCAGGAAGGCGCGGGCCGCGACGGTGCCGGGCGCGTCGGGGTCGTAGAACGCGCGGCCGCCGCCCCAGATCCGCGACTCTCCCGCGAAGAACACCGTGCCGGGTATCACCACCGGCATCGACGCCCGTGGAGCACGCGCGTCGCGGGCGCCCGCGTGCACGAGGTTGCCCCCGGCCGGGCGCCCACCACTCAGGTAGCAGGTCAGACGCGTCGCAGCCATGTTCGATCCATAGCTGACGTACCAGATCAGCACACGAACGACCGTACTCGGACAAGATGGTCACATGAGTCTTCTCGGCGAATTCAGGGGCTGGCGCAGCGGTGCACGGAAGCATCACCGCCTGCGGGATCTCGACGGCACCCTCGTCGTCGTCACCGGCGGCGGCAGCGGGATCGGGCGCGAGACCGCGCTGGCGTTCGCGTCCGAGGGCGCGGTGGTGGTGGTCGCCGATCGCGATCTCGAATCCGCGCAGCAGACCTCCGATCTCATCAACTCCGCCCAGATGAAGGGCGGCGGCGCCGTCGCCATCTTCGGTGGCGGCTCCCACGCGTATCAGGTGGACGTCGCGGTGGAGGACGAGGTGCAGCGCTTCGCGGAGACGGTGCAGGCCGAGCACGGCACCCCCGACGTCGTGATCAACAACGCCGGAATCGGATACTCGGGCACGTTCACGCAGACGCCACAGAAGGACTTCGAACGGGTGATGGACGTGAACTTCTGGGGAGTCGTCTACGGTTCCCGCGCGTTCGCCGAGCAGATGATCGAACGCGGAACCGGCGGGCACATCGTGAACCTGTCGTCCGCCGCGGCGTTCACGCCGCAGAAGCGACTCACGGCGTACGCGACGAGCAAGGCCGCGGTGTTCATGCTGTCGGACTGTCTCCGAGCGGAATTGGTGAATCACGGCATCGGCGTCAGCGCCATCTGCCCGGGACTCGTCCACACCAACATCATCCAGGCCACCGACTTCGCCGGCGCCACCCCGGAGGAGCAGGCGAAGATGCGCGACCGGACCGACAAGCTCTATCGCAAACGCGGTTTCACCCCCGACCGGGTGGCGACCCAGATCGTGAAGGCCGTCAAGTCCAACAAGGCCGTCGTCCCCGTCACGCCCGAGGCCAAGTTCGGGCGCCTGCTGAGCCGCCTCACCCCGGGCAGCATGCGGCTCGGCGCCCGCCTCGACCTCGGCTGATCCGAGACGTCAGGGGGTGGGCGCCTGCACCCGGCCGGCCCCCGACGACTTCCGCACGTGAGTGGGAAAGCGTGCCGGAACACACTTTGCCGCTCACGTACGGGACCAGCGGGCCAGGTACTCGCGCTCGGTGGGAGTGATGCGGCGTAGCCGCTGGGCGTCGACATCCGCAACGGCCATCTGCGTGGTCGCGGTGACGGCGGGCGGGTCGGTGATCGGCGTACGCGCGCCCCGGACCTCGTAGCCGATGGTGAAGTCGACGGCCCGGTGCTTCGCGATCCACATCGTGACCCGGAGCGGACTGTCGGAATGCCGCAACTGTCCCCGGTACCGCACGTGGATGTCGGCGATGAACGCGCTCGTGATGAGCGACGAGTTCTCGCTGCCCTCGCTGAGCAGCCAGTCGATCCGGGCCTCTTCGAGCAACGTCACCATCCGCGCATGGTTGATGTGCTGAAAGGCGTCCATGTCGGACCACCGGACGGTCACGAAGGCGTCGTAGCCGACGACGGCGGCAGGGGAGTCGGTCACGATGGACATCATCCCCTGCCGCCGTCGGTGGAACTCACGCGCTGTCGCGCAACCAGTTCCTCAGCCACGTGGTGGCCGGCGTACCCGAACCGTCGACCGCGTAGCTGGTGTAGTCCTGGTGGGCCTGCGACTTGTAGAACTGCTCCAGCTCGTCGATCCGCTTCTCGTTGTGCTGCTCGTCCAGCTGAGCCATCAGCGCGGGCACACCGCCGACCGCGAGGATGTCGTTCCAGATCGCGAGCGCTTCCTGCTGGTAGCGGCCGAACAGGTTCGGCGTCGGATCCGACGTCTGCGCGAGGAACCCGGCGAGCCGCGTCACGAAGTCTTCCTTCGGCGTGGAGCAGTACAGGTCGCCGTACGCGCAGAAGGTGCGTGTGTTCTGGCTGACCCAGCCGAACCCGCCGATGCGGGGACCACCGGCGCCGCTGCCGGCGACGGCGGGGCCGACGAGGGCGTCGGTCGGCGACCGCCGCGGATCGGAGACGAGTCCGACGGCCGCGATCTTGTCGGCCGGGACTACACCGAGTCCGGTGCCGATCTCGGCGGCGAGATCACCCGCGGCGTCGGCGCCCTGGCTGTAGCCGATGATCGACAGCTTGGTATCGGGGCACTGCTGCGACATCGACGACAGCATGCCCTTGGCATTGGTGACCGCCTGCGCCTTCGAGCGCCCGTACACGTCCGACTCCCACGGGAAGGCCGTGGCGGCGTACGTGACGTAGTCGGTGCGGATCGACGACGGCAGGCCGTTCGTCACCGCGGACAGCAGACCCGGAGTCGGCCTGACATTGGCGTTGGTGGACGTTTCCCACGTCCCCGGAATGGCGACCACGTACAGGCTCGGGCAGGGGTCCGCGGTGGCTACTGCGCTCGTACCCATCACCCCCGACGCCACCGGGATGGCCGCGGCAGCGGCCACTGCGGTCAAGAATGCGATAACCCGTCTCATTGCCATGGCATCAACCTGTTCTCCCCTTCGCCGTCCGGCAGACGGGATGCTGCCAGGACGACGTGACCTAAAGATGCACGATCGGTAAATGAACGTTACCGACCGAACGTGACCCCCGCACGATAATCCGGCACCCCGGTAGGAAAACCTACCGGGGTGCGGATTGAACTGGCGGTTACAGCTACCGCTGCGGGGCGGTGGTGGGCTCGATCGGAGACGGCAGCGCCGTCTTGCCCTCGAGGTACGCATCGACCGCTGCGGCCGCGGAGCGACCCTCGGCGATGGCCCACACGATCAGCGACTGTCCGCGTCCCATGTCGCCGGCCACGAACACGCCGTCGACGTTGGTGGCCCACTTCGCGGAGCGGGCGACGTTGCCGCGCTCGTTGAGGTCGACGCCGAGATCGGTGAGCAGGCCCGGCTTCTCGGGTCCGACGAAGCCCATCGCCAGCAGGACGAGGTCGGCTTCGAGCTCGAAGTCCGAGCCCTCGACCTTCTCGAAGCGACCCGACTTCATCTCGACCTCGTGGGCCTTCAGTGCGGTCACCTTGCCGTCGGCACCGACGAACCGTTCCGTGTTCACGGAGAAGAGGCGTTCGCCGCCTTCCTCGTGAGCGGACGCGACGCGGTACATCAACGGGTACGTCGGCCACGGGGTGTGCTCGGCGCGGGTCTCGGGCGGTCTCGGCATGATCTCGAACTGGTAAACGCTCTCGGCACCCTGACGGTGCGAGGTGCCCAGGCAGTCCGCGCCGGTGTCGCCGCCGCCGATGATGACGACCTTCTTGCCCTCCGCGGTGATGGTCGGCTGCTCCAGATCGCCGAGCTGCACGCGGTTGGCGATCGGCAGGAACTCCATCGCCTGATGGATGCCGTCCAGCTCGCGGCCGGGGATCGGCAGGTCGCGGGCCTCGGTGGCGCCGCCGGCCAGGACCACGGCGTCGAACTGCTCGCGCAGTGCGTCCGCGGTGATGTCGACGCCCACGTTGACACCCGTCTTGAAGACGGTGCCCTCGGAGTTCATCTGGTCCAGACGGCGGTCGATGTGCCGCTTCTCCATCTTGAACTCGGGGATGCCGTACCGCAGGAGCCCGCCGATGCGGTCGGCCCGCTCGAACACGGTGACCATGTGCCCGGCGCGCGTCAGCTGCTGCGCTGCAGCGAGACCCGCGGGACCGGAACCGACGACGGCGACCTTCTTGCCCGTCGAACGCGTCGGGTGCACCGGCTTGACCCAGCCCTCGTCGAAGGCGCGGTCGATGAGCTCGACCTCGACCTGCTTGATGGTGACGGGGTCCTGGTTGATGCCCAGGACGCACGACGCCTCACAGGGTGCGGGGCACAGCCGCCCGGTGAACTCCGGGAAGTTGTTGGTCGCGTGCAGACGCTCGATGCCGTCGTGCCACCGGTCCTTGTACACCAGGTCGTTCCACTCGGGAATCAGGTTCCCCAGCGGACAGCCGTTGTGGCAAAACGGGATACCGCAGTCCATGCACCGGCTGGCCTGAGTCTTCAGGGTGTCCGACGAGAACTCCTCGTAGACCTCGTTCCAGTCGAGCAGACGCAACGGCACCGGCCTGCGAACCGGAAGCTCGCGTGACGTGTGCTTCAGGAAGCCGCTTGGATCACCCACGAGCTGCCTCCATCACTGCCTCGTCCACGTTCTTTCCATCCTTCTTCGCGGCCTCGATGGCCAAGAGCACCTTCTTGTAATCGCGGGGCATGACCTTCGCGAAATGATTGACCTGCTGCGACCAGTCGGAGAGGATGCGCGCGGCAACCTCGGAGCCCGTCTCGTCGCGGTGACGCTCGATGGCGGACTTCAGCCAGGTGAAGTCGTCACCCGTCAGGTCCTCGAGATCCACCAGTTCGGTGTTGAGGTTGTCCTCGAACGCCTTGTCCGGGTTGTAGACGTACGCGACGCCACCGGACATGCCGGCACCGAAGTTGCGTCCCGTCGCACCGAGGATGACGACCTTTCCGCCGGTCATGTACTCGCAACCGTGGTCGCCGACACCTTCGACGACGGCGGTGGCACCGGAGTTGCGGACCGCGAATCGCTCGCCCACCACACCGCGGAGCAGAGCCTCACCGCTCGTGGCACCGAACAGGATCACGTTGCCGCCGATGATGTTGTCCTCGGCGACGAACCCGGGCGCGGTCTCCAGCGGCGGGCGCACCACGAGGCGTCCACCGGACAGGCCCTTGCCGACGAAGTCGTTGGCATCGCCGTGCAGGCGCAGGGTCATGCCCTTGGGGACGAACGCACCGAAGCTGTTACCGGCCGAACCGGTGAACGTGATGTCGATCGTGTTGTCCGGCAGTCCGTCGCCGCCGTACGCCTTCGTCACCTCGTGGCCGAGCATGGTGCCGACCGTGCGGTTGACGTTGGTGATCGGTGACTCGAACGTGACCTTCTCGCCCTTGTCGAGAGCGTTGCGGCTCTGGACGATCAGCTGCTGGTCGAGCGCCTTGTCCAGGCCGTGGTCCTGGGTGCCCGTGCAGTACAGGTCCTGGTCCATGAACGCCGACTCGGTCTCGTGCAGGATCGGCGACAGGTCGAGGTTACCGGCCTTGCTGCCCTTCCAGTGCTCGAGCGCCTTCGTGGTGTCGAGGACGTCCACCTGCCCGACCGCCTCGTCGAGGGTGCGGAAGCCGAGCTCCGCCAGCAGCTCGCGCACCTCTTCGGCGATGAAGAGGAAGAAGTTCTCCACGAACTCCGGCTTGCCGTTGAACCGCTTGCGCAGCACCGGGTTCTGCGTCGCGACACCCACGGGGCAGGTGTCGAGGTGGCAGACCCGCATCATGATGCAACCCGACACCACCAGCGGGGCGGTCGCGAAACCGAACTCCTCGCCACCGAGCAGCGCGGCGACCATGACGTCGCGGCCCGTCTTGAGCTGGCCGTCGACCTGCACGACGATGCGGTCGCGCAGACCGTTGAGCAGCAGCGTCTGCTGGGTCTCGGCGAGGCCGAGCTCCCACGGGGCGCCCGCGTGCTTCATCGACGTCAGCGGGGTGGCGCCGGTGCCACCGTCGTGACCGGAGATCAGCACGACGTCCGCGTGTGCCTTGGACACACCCGCGGCGACGGTGCCGACACCGACCTCGGACACCAGCTTCACGTGGATCCGGGCCTGCGGGTTGGCGTTCTTCAGGTCGTGGATCAGCTGCGCGAGATCCTCGATCGAGTAGATGTCGTGGTGCGGCGGCGGCGAGATCAGTCCGACGCCGGGCGTGGAATGCCGGACCTCGGCCACCCACGGGTACACCTTGTGCGCCGGCAGCTGGCCGCCCTCACCGGGCTTCGCTCCCTGCGCCATCTTGATCTGGATGTCGGTGCAGTTGGTCAGGTAGTGCGAGGTGACACCGAAGCGTCCCGACGCAACCTGCTTGATCGCGGACCGCCGCCAGTCGCCGTTCTCGTCCGGGGTGAAGCGGGCCGGGTTCTCGCCGCCCTCACCGGAGTTGGAACGACCGCCGAGGCGGTTCATTGCGATCGCGAGCGTCTCGTGCGCCTCGGCGGAGATGGAGCCGTAGCTCATCGCACCGGTCGAGAAGCGCTTGACGATCTCGGTGGCGGGCTCGACCTCGTCCAGCGGGACGGGCTCGCGCACACCCTTCTTGAATTCGAAGAGGCCGCGCAACGCTGCGAGGCGCTCGGACTGGTCGTCGACCAGCTTCGTGTACTCCTTGAACACCTCGTACTGCCCGGTGCGCGTGGAGTGCTGGAGCTTGAACACCGTGTCCGGGTTGAACAGGTGGTACTCGCCCTCACGACGCCACTGGTACTCGCCGCCCACCTCGAGCTCGCGGTGCGCGCGCTCCTCGGGACGGTCCAGGTACGCGTTGGAGTGGCGGACCGCGACGTCGGCGGCGATCTGGTCGAGACCGATGCCGCCGAGGCTGGACTGCAAGCCGGTGAAGTACTCGTCGACCAGGTCCTGCGACAGGCCGATGACCTGGAACAGCTGGGCGCCGGTGTAGGACGCGAGGGTGGAGATGCCCATCTTGGACATCACCTTGAGCACACCCTTGCCCGCGGCCTTGATGTAGTTCTGGATGGCCTTGTCGAGGCTGACACCCTGCAGTTCGTTGTTCTGCACCGCCTCGTCGACGGTCTCGAACGCCATGTACGGGTTGACCGCTGCCGCACCGAAGCCGATGAGGAGCGCCATGTGGTGCACCTCGCGGGCGTCGCCGGCCTCGACGATGAGGCCGACCTTGGTGCGGGTCTTCTCACGCACCAGGTGGTGGTGCACGGCCGAGGTCAGCAGCAGCGACGGGATGGGCGCGTACGTCTCGTTCGACTCACGGTCGGACAGGACGACGAGGCGCGCACCGCCGGCGATGGCCTCCGACACCTGGTAGCGGACGTCGTCGAGGGCCTTGCGCAGACCCGCTCCGCCCTCGGCCACCGGGTACAGACCGCGGACGATGACGCTGCGGAAGTTCGGGAATTCACCGTCGTCGTTGACGTGAATGAGCTTCGACAGGTCGTCGTTGTGCAGGATCGGCTGCGGCAGGAAGATCTGCCGGCAGGACTCCGCGGTGGGGTGCAGCAGGTCGTGCTCGGGGCCGATGGTGCCGCCGAGGCTGGTGACGACCTCCTCGCGGATGGCGTCGAGCGGCGGGTTCGTGACCTGCGCGAACAGCTGCGAGAAGTAGTCGAACAGCATCCGCGACCGCGAGGACAGCACGGCGATCGGGGTGTCGGTACCCATGGAACCGAGAGCCTCGGCACCGGAGATCGCCATCGGCTTGACGAGGAGGTTGACCTCTTCGTTGGTGTACCCGAACATCTGCTGACGCAGAACGACGCGCTCGTGCGACATGTAGGTGTACGGGCGGTCCGGCAGGTCGTTCATGTGGGTCAGACCCTGGTCGAGCCACTCCTGGTAGGGGTGCTCGGCGGCCAGTTCCGACTTGATCTCGTCGTCGCTGATGATGCGACCCTCGGCGGTGTCGACGAGGAACATGCGGCCGGGCTGCAGCCGGATCTTCTTCACGACGGTAGCGGGGTCGATCGGCAGGACGCCGACCTCGGAGGCCATGACGACGAGGTCGTCGTCGGTGACCCAGAGACGCGAGGGGCGCAGGCCGTTGCGATCCAGGACGGCGCCGATGACGGTGCCGTCGGTGAAGCACACCGACGCCGGTCCGTCCCACGGCTCCATGAGCGACGAGTGGTACTGGTAGAACGCCCGGCGTGCGGGGTCCATGCTCTCGTGCCGTTCCCACGCTTCCGGGATCATCATCAGCACGGCGTGCGGCAGGCTGCGGCCACCGAGGTGCAGCATCTCCAGCACCTCGTCGAACCGCGCGGTGTCGCTGGCGCCCTTCGTACAGACGGGGAAGATCTTCTCGAGTTGATCGCGACCGCCGAAGATGTCGCTGTCGATGAGCGCCTCACGGGCACGCATCCAGTTCTCGTTGCCGGTGACGGTGTTGATCTCACCGTTGTGGGCCACGCGCCGGAACGGGTGGGCCAGCGGCCACGACGGGAACGTGTTGGTGGAGAAGCGCGAGTGCACGAGGCCGAGGGCCGACTCGAGGCGCTCGTCCTGCAGGTCCAGGTAGAAACCCTTGAGCTGCGGGGTGGTGAGCATGCCCTTGTAGACGAACGTCTGGCTCGACAGGCTCGGGAAGTACACGGTCTCGCGACCGGGGCCGTCCTTGCCTGCGCCTTCACTGCCCAGTTCGTGCTCGGTGCGCTTACGGACGACGTAGGCGCGGCGTTCGAGGTCCAGGCCGGTGAGGGCGTTGTTCTCGCTGCCGATGAAGATCTGCCGGAACGTCGGCATGGCGTCGCGGGCCAGGGCGCCGAGCGACGAGTCGTCGGTCGCGACCTCACGCCAGCCGAGAACCTTCAGGCCCTCGCTCTCGACGATCTTCTCGACGGCTTCGGCGGCGCGCTGCGCGTCGGCCTTGCTCTGCGGCAGGAATGCGATGCCGGTGGCATACGTGCCTTCCGCGGGCAGCGGAAAGTCGACCACGGCGCGGAAGAACTTGTCCGGGACCTGGAGGAGGATGCCGGCGCCGTCACCCGTGTTGGGTTCGGAGCCCGCGGCACCACGGTGCTCGAGGTTCACCAGCGCGGTGATCGCCTTTTCGACGATGTCCCTGCTGCGGCGGCCCTTCATGTCCACGACGAACGCGACACCACAGGAGTCGTGCTCGTTCGACGGGTGATACAGCCCCTGGGGGCCTGGAAGTTGCTTCATACCTAGCCTTCGTATGCCAAAAGATGCACCGACGACCAGCAGCGCTGATGGCCATCAACTTGCAATGCAGGTGCCGTCACGACGTGCTCGGCACCACCGATCGGCTATCGCCCTTTTGCAGCACGCTGGGTGTGGTCCTCGCACCAGGCGACGTGGCTTTTCGGTCGGGTCGGACTTTCGTGGGTCCAACGTGTAACGAAAACGATAATTCAGAACCCCTGACGAAACACAACTTAGGTTGGCCTATTTACCCTCTGAACTGGGCATTGTCGAGGGCGGACCTCGTCCGACTGCACTGAGTACATGTTAAGTGAGCGCGCCGAGGACCGCTGTAATTCCCGCAGTCGGATCGAAATCGAGATCCGGGACGGTGAGCTGGTGAAGGATGAGACCGTCCAGGTAGTCGGTGATCACGACGGCGTCCGAGGCGGGGTTTTTCGAACCCACGAGTTCCAGCATGTCCGCGCCCCATTCCACGAGGGCGCGCCGTGCCGATCCGATCTTCGCGTCGAGCCCCGGCGTGACGGAGGCCTCGACGAAGAGCGCGTATCGCGCGCCCGTGCGGACCCGGTCCGGACCGGTGGAGAATCTCACGAACGCGACCAGCGCGTCGACCAGCGCATGCTTGCTGTCGGGGCGGAGATGCGCGAACTTTTCCCAGTCCTCCCGGTCCCGTTCGACGAGCCGGGTGACGATCCCTTCGAGCAGTGCGCCCCGGCTGCGGAAGTAGTTGGACGTGGACCCCTGCGGCATTCCGGCCAGTTCGTCGACGCCGCGGTGCGTGAGGGCCCGTACCCCCTTCGTGCCGAGAAGCGCGATGGCGGCGTCGAGCACCTGCTCCCGTTTGTCTGCCATGACACCGACACTACATCGGTAGTAAATTCACTACACCCGTAGTAACGTGATGGTCATGACGCACTCCGCAGCAGTCCTCGGCGGCGGCATCGGCGGGCTCGCCGTCGCCCGCTACCTGTCCCGCGCGGGCTGGCACGTCGACGTCTTCGAGCGTGCCGACACCCTGCCCACGTCGGGCACCGCACTCGGCATGTGGCCGCAGGCCCTCGACGCGCTGGACGCGATCGGCGCCGGCGATCGGGTGCGCACGCTGGGATCGCCGCAGCACCGCGGCTCGCTCCTGCGCCCCGACGGATCCCTGATCGGCACCATCGACAACCGCGACCGCACCGCCTACCTGCTGTCGCGGCCCGCCCTGCTGGCCACGCTCGCCGAGACGCTGCCCGACGGCATGATCTCGTTCGGCACCCCCGCTCCCACCCTCGACGCGCTGACGGACCGCGACGTCGTGATCGGCGCGGACGGTCTGCGCAGCCCCACCCGCACGCAACTGTTCGGCGAGAAATTCGAGCCACAGTATGTAGGAGCCACCGCCTGGCGCGGCTGGGTGCCCGGACATCGCGACACAGTCAGCGAAACCTGGGACACAGACGCACTTTTCGGCATCACCCCGCGCGACGGCGAACTCGTCAACTGGTTCGCGTGCATCCGCACCGACGCCGGGCACCCCGGCGGCCTCGACTTCCTCCGGTCCCGGTTCGGGAGCTGGCACGCCGACGTGCGGGCAGTACTGGATGCGGCCACCCCCGACGCGATGCTCCACCACGACCTGTACGAGTCGCCGGCCCTCCCGTCGTACGTGTCGGGCACCACGGCGCTACTCGGCGACGCCGCCCACGCGATGGCGCCGAACCTCGGCCGCGGCGCGTGCGAGGCCCTCGTCGACGCCGTCACGCTCGGCCGATTCCTCACCGCCGACACCGACATTCACACCGCGCTGCGCCGCTACGACCGCACGCGGCGGCCCGCGACCCGGCGGCTGGTGCGTGGATCGCGCGCCATGTCCGCCGTCGCGATGACCGGCCGCCTCCGTCCGCTGCGCGATCTGACGGTGAGGCTGGCCGCGGGCCTGGCCTGACCGGAATCCGGGGGCGCGGGAACGGTTGCCCGTCTGGTACTTTGCCGCGGTAGGGGGAAGAGAAAGAACCGGGGGCGGTCATGGGGGCGGTGAACGACGGCTGCGGCAGTGCGCCGGCAGCACGGACGGATCTCATCGGGGAAACAACACATCCACCGTGTCGGTGGAGGCATTCTGCTGTGCTCGCTTCCCTCTTTCGGTGCCTCTGATCTGCATCTCTCTTGCGTTTGCTTCGTCAGCGCCAGTCCGTTCGATCAACCATGTCCGTTCGACTTCAGGAGTCACGACTTGAGAATCCGCATGCACGCTCTGGCCGCCGCGATCTCGGTGTCCGCCGCCGCTCTGCTCGGGGCCGCGACGGCACACGCCGCTCCGGCCACAGCGCCGTCGACGTCGCAGCCTGGCGTCACCGATCCCTCGACGCCGCCCACCACATCGCAACCCGGCGTGACGGTCCCGTCCACACCGCCCGGCACGTCCCAGCCGGGTGTCACCGACCCGGCGGCCCCGGCCACGACGCCGCCCGCTCCCCCGCAGGCCCCGCTGGCGGTCCCGGGCGCCGAGACGGCCGCCCCCGCAGCACCCGACCTGGCACAGGGCGAGGCTCCGGCGGAACCGGCACCCGCGGCGTAATCCGTGCCCGCCGAGCAGGCCGCCCAGCCCGCGACCGTGTGGATCGACCCCGACGACATGCCGAAGTCGCACCAGGCACCCGTCGCCCCCGCCCTGCCCGTGCCGAAGCCGGTGGTCGAGGTGAACGCGGCCGCCGACACGCTGGTCGGCGCGGTGCCGGTGGCCGTCAACGGCCGCCAGTACGGCAACCCCGAGGGGTACGTCGGGACCATCGGTTGGCGCGTCGGTGACGCCACCGGCACCGCGGGCGTCGCCGTCGACCCGTCCTCGCCGACCGCCGCCACCGTCTCCGCGTTCTCGGCCGACTCCAACGCCGAGCACCCGACGAACTGGTCGGCACCCGTCGACGTCACACAAGTCGCCGCCGTGATCGCGGACGCCGCCGACCGGTCCCCGGCGTTCGGGCAGCTGGTGCAGACGATCGCGTCCCTGCCCGCACCGCAGCTCCCGCAGCTGCAGTCGACCGACAGCGGTCCGGCGACCACCACGATCGGCGGCGTGAACGTGCGCAGCCAGGCGACGCTGCACGTGTGATCCGATTCCCCCGCGCGGAGCCGTCAGGGGTGGGCTCCGCGCGGGGGAATGAGGTGTGGAGGATTCAACTGTGACAGAACCGCCGAACAGGGCAGCCCTCGACCGCTTCTCGCACTGGTACCCGCCCTTCCCGTCGGCCGCGGCACCGACGGTTCCCGTCGCGGAGCCCGAACCCGAACAGCTGCCCCCTCCCCCCGCGCCGACATGGCTGGCGCCGGGCGACGAACCCGATCCCACCCCGCCCGTCCGGGACGGTCGCGGCAAGCGGAAACTCGCGGTCGCCGGAGCCGCCGCAGCGGTGATCGCCGTCGTCGCCGGTGGGGTCGCCGTGTTCACCTCGACTTCCGGTGACGCGCGCGGAAACCCGGTCGCCGCAGGATGGTGCACCGCATCCCGCGACGGTGCGACGGTGGTCGGCAACGGTCCCGGCGGGACCTCCGACGGCGTCGCCGCGATCCTGGCCTTCGATCACGCCTACTACGTCGCACGAAGCGGCGCGAAGGCCCGCGAGGTGGTCGCTCCCGACGCGCCGCTGGGGTCCGCCGAGACCATCCAGGGCGGCATCGACTCGCTGCTGCCCGAAGGCACCGAGCACTGCCTCTCCATCACCGAAACCGAACCCGGCCACTACGCGGTGACGCTGTCGGAACTGCGACCGGACGGGTCGACGAAACGGTACGAGCAGGTCGTGACCACCGCGGACCGCGACGGTCGCACGTACATCACATCCATTGGAGACGCGAAGTGACCGACCCACTGCAGCAAGCACTTCCGGTGTCGACCCTGGTTCTCGGGGCGTGCGGAGGAGCAGGCGCCACCACGACGACGCTCGGGCTCGCCAACACCGAGGCGGCCCGCGGCGGTGCGGTCGTCGCCGTCGACGCGACTCCCGCGGGCGGCGATGTCGCCGAACGCGGCGCCGACGCCGTGCTGTCGGTGAGTGGCCTGGAGCAGCTGGTGGCGTCCGCCGCCGCAGGCCCCGTCGCGGACGACGTGTTCGACGGATACTGCTCCCGCACGAGCGCCGGGACCCGCATCCTGAACCGCATCGGGAATCAGATCGCGGCCGACCGTGAACTCCACACTCTCACAGTGGCACTGCGTGCTCGCAGGGTGAGTGCCGTCCACGATCTCGGCCACCGGTTGCGTGCCGCGTACCTCGCGCCGCTGCTGGCCACCCCGTCGCCCATCGTCCTCGTCGTGCCGTGCCGGGCCGACGCGTTCAACCGCCTCCGGTCCGCACTGCAGTCGATCGGTGACACGCTCGGCGAACCCGGACTCGCCCGCACCGTCGTCACCGTGTCCAATCAAGACTCCACCGGTTGGCAGGTGGATCTCGACCTCCTCCGCGAATACCTGGGCGGACAGGTATGGGGCGTCGAGACCATCCCCTACGACGAACACCTCGGCATGGGAATCGTCATCGAACACGGCAAGCTCGCACCCGAAACCCGGGCGGCGTACCAGCGCGTCGCCGCAGCGGCAACGGCCGTGGCCGAAGGTCGTAAGGAACGAGTCTGAGCGCGGCACGTCCAGTACCCTTCCGGGCCGGGAGGACATTCGACATCAGGGGGCTGTCTTGGGGGAACCCGTTCGGCGCTGCTCCTCATCCCGGGCCGAATTCAACTCGCGAAATCGCACTAAATGCCTTCAACATGCTGATCGACATGCAAAACCAAGCGGTTACCATCGAGGACGAACTCGACGTCGAGCGATCGACAGAGGTCCCTCTCGCTCAGATGCGCGCCAGTCTCACCGCCAAGTGATTCCATTCGGTTCGAGCTGAGCCGCGCGAGACATCCGCACACGAATTTGCCATTTGCGCCCGCAATTGCGTGAGATTCTGGCTAATCGGTGTGCAAACGCAACAACAAGCGACTACAGCGCGACCGCCTCATGCCTCCAGCAATTCCTTCAGCTTCTGGAGGTCGGCGGTGACGGTTGCGGCGTCCTGCGCGAATTCTTCGGCGCTCACGCCGTCGCGTCGCCGGATGGTGAAGACGACTTCGCTGTGGTCGCCGTCGGGGATGACGCGGACGGGGTTGTAGACGGTGTCGCCGCCGGGGAGGGTGACGTCGTGGTCGAGGATGCCGTAGTCGTTGGCAGGCGCGAAGGTCACGGCGACCTGGCCCATCGGGGAGTCGGCGAGCCAGCGGTCGCCGTCGCGGGTGATGGTGCTGCTGAGGCCGGCCGCCCAGGCGGGGAGGTTGGCGGGGTCGCTCGCGTACGCGTACACGTCGGCGGCGGTCCGGGCGATGAACACACTGACATGGGTTGATTCGGTGGTCATGACTCCCAGCATCCCCGCTGCACGACCCGGATGATTGAAGAAATCGGACCCCCGGGTGCGCGATGTCCGAAACCTTCAATGCGGGTCCGCCCGAGATCGTTAGCGTTCTGGACATGACCGCAACATTCAGTGCCATCGAACTGGTCGTCCGCGACCTGCCCACGTCGCTCGCGTTCTACCGGCGGCTCGGACTCGACATTCCCGCCGACGCCGATCAGGCGCCGCACGTCGAATTCGAACTTCCGGGTGGGGTCCGCCTGCTGTGGGACACGATCGAGACCATCCACTCGTTCACCCCCGACTGGACCGAACCTTCCGGCGGGCATCGGATCGCGCTCGCCTTCGACTGCGAGACCGCTGCCGGCGTCGACAATCTCTTCGACGAGATCACGGGCGCCGGGTACAACGGCAAGAAGAAGCCGTGGGACGCACCGTGGGGGCAGCGCTACGCCACCGTCGACGATCCCGACGGCAACTCCGTCGACCTCTTCGCCGCGCTCACGCCGTGACGAGCTGACCGAAGGTGCGGCCCGTCAACTCCTGGGCCTCCCGGATCAGGTGGGCCTGGTCGGCGAACCCGGCCATGCCGGCCGCCTGCGCAGCGGGAATGGCCGACCCCGCCAGCCCGACCGCCGACTGCAACCGGAGGATCCGGGCCAGCATCTTCGGCCCGTAACCGAACTGCCGTCGGCACAGGCGGTGCAGTTGACGCTCGCCGACACCGATTCCGTCCGCGACGTCGCGGACGGAGGCCTGCTGCTGCAGAAGTCGCACGACCACGGAGATTCTGCCGTCCGACGGCGGCCCGAGGAGCCGGCGTGACCGCGCGAACTCCTCGAGTGCCCGGCCGGGGTCGGCGGCGTCGGCGATCCTGCCGAGGAATTCTGCGGTGGCGCGGTCGCTCAGCACGTCGCCGAGCGGCACCCGCTGATTGATCAACTCCTCGGCCGGGGTTCCGAGAAGATCCGGCAGAGTGCCCGGGGAACAACGTAACCCGACGTAGTGGTCGCCCGCTCGGCTGCGAGTGAGATACGGGCGGGAGTCCGGGCCGGCCACGACGACGTCGCCGTTCATCCAGATGAGGTCCATGCAGCCGTCCGGCAGGATCGCCGCCTCACCGCCGGCCGCCGTCTTCTGCCACACGACGGCGCCGGGAAACACCGACCGCCGCTCCGTATACATGACCCCATGCTAGGCAGCCCCTACGACAATCTGCCGGGGTGCGCGGTCAGGCGCCCGGCTCGCCGACGTGCAGATCCGGCTCCCAGTCGTAGACGACGGCGGTCCGCAGCAGAATGTCCTGCAGCGACCGGCGCCGGCCGTCGACAGCCGCCCACAGCAACCCGAACCCGAACATCACGCACAGCACCGCGCGGAGAAGGGCGCGCAGCCAGCCGATCAGTTCACCGTTGCGGCTGACCACCCGCAGCCCCATGATCACGGCGCCGACGGTGCGGCCGCTCACCGCCCAGCACGCGGTCAGGTACAGCACGGCCACGCCGATGAACATGCTGACGGAGAGCAGGGCACTGGCGTCGGGAAACGTGAACTCCTGCGGGGAGAACAGCAACCGCACGAACAGTGCGCCCACGTAGATTCCGCCCATCACGGCCATGACGATCGCCAGATCGATGCCGCAGGCCAGACCCCGGGTGACGATCCCGGCGGCGCGATGCGCCGGGGCGCTCATGCATCGTCCGGTTCGTGCCCGCGCCCGAACAACTTGCCGACGAACCCGGCGACGGCGTCGTCGGCCTGCATGCCCTGGGTGCGCACCCCGCGGACCGCCTCGTTGGACATCGAGTCGGTCGATTCACGGATGATGCGCGGGAGGTCGACGCCCTCGATCACGGTGTCGGCGAGCACGACCAGGTCGACGCGTCCGATGACGGAATCCACATCGACGCGGTCGACGATCGCATCCACGTCGACCCGCGCGGCGACGGCGTCGATGTCGACGCGATCGAGGATCTGCGGAATGTCGACCCGGGCGGCGATCGCGTCCACGTCCACCCGGTCGATGATCCGCTGGATGTCGATTCCCTCGGCGACGACGTCGAGGTCGACGTGATCACGCACGATCGTCGTGAGGTCCACCTCCTGAAGAGCGACCTGCACGACCTTCCGCAGCACCGCGTGCAGCACCCGGTCCGCGAGTTCGTCGGCGCCGCGGAGTGTCTCGGTGCCGCGTTCCTCGAGGGTGACCAGAACGGGGTCGACTCCCGGCAGGCGTCGCGCCGTGTCGATGCCGAATCCGATCACGCGCTGCAGCGCGCCGCCGGCGCTCGCGGCGGCGCCGACCGCGAGGTGCAGCGGATCGGGGGCTCTCCTGCCGTCCATATTCGCTATCCAAGCCGGTCGACGCCGGGGCCGCACGGGTTCCCGCGAACTGGGTCACCCGCGAGGAGCGCCGGGGCCGTGCACGATTCGCGGGGCGGGCTGTCCGGACGCCCGCTGAGGGGCCCAGCCGGCGAGTTCGGTGAGCATCTCGGCGACCCGATCCGAGCACAGTGCGGGATCCGGGGCCGGTCCCAACCCGAGCGCCTCGACCACCAGAACGTTGCCCTGCGAGAGTCCGTGGACCCCGAGCGACCACCCGAAGTGACGGTTCCAGGCCAGGACCGCCTTCCGGCCGCGGTAGTAGGGGATCTCGCTGGAAAGGGTCACAACCACGTCGAACGCTGGGGTGAACCACCAGTCGACCGACAGGGCCTCCACCATCGTCGCGACGGAACCGACGTACTCACCGACATTCGCCGAGCTGGTGGCCCGGACCTGGCTGATGCTCATCTACAACCCACTCTCGACGTTCGCAGAAACCGAGCGGAAGAAGCCGGACGGCAGGTTCACACTCGAGTCATTCGTCACGAACCGCCGGGGGGACGGGTTCGGTCCGGATGGGCCGGAGGGTCGCGACGTGGCTTCCACTCCATCGTCGGGCTGCGCCGACCACCCGGGTAGGCACCCTGGGGTGGGGATGACACCACCCCGGCGGGCCCGTCGGCTAACGGATTCCGGTGCCGTACCGACAAGAGCAACGTACGGACCCGAAGGAGTAGTCGATGACCCACAGGTTCCTCACGATTCTCGCCGGAGCGGCCGCCGTCGCCGCGACGGTGGTCACCGTCAGCGCCGCACCCGCCCAGGCCGAACCCACGGCCGACTGTCACACCGCCACCACGCCCACGTCCGGCACCTCGCACTGCACGGCGCAGGACGTGCCCGCCGGCAGGACCGCCGTGCACATCGGGACGGTCGAGTGCTTCGGCCTGACGCCGCGGGCGATTCCCGGCCCCGGAGGTGTGTCGCACATTCCCTGGATCCAGGGCTACCGCCGCGACGGCGTGTGGGTTCCGGCCGGGACACCGTCCACCGGATCGTGCGTCGCCGGTTACGGCGCCCCGTGGTGGGAGGTCGGCGTCTCGACGGGCGCCTACACGACCTGCGGACTGCAAGAAGGGATCGTCACGTACGTCAGCGTCGCCTGCAATCCGATCCGCCCCCAGTAGGCACCGGTACGGCCAACGAAACGAGGCCACGAACTCCGTGGAGTTCGTGGCCTCGTTCTCGCGATTCCGAAGAATCGCCTGTGGTGGGCGAAGGGGGACTTGAACCCCCACGTCCCGAAGGACACTGGCACCTGAAGCCAGCGCGTCTGCCATTCCGCCACTCGCCCGAGCGACCCGGAAACATTAACACGAGGTCGCCAGAAATCACGATTCGTACAGGTCAGGACCCGAAACGGCGACAAAAACACCCGTCCAGGCAAAGACCGATATCATGCAAGGGCGTAGACCCGTGTCATGGCTCGAGGCAATGACAGTACCGTGGGATCCACGCATGGCAGTGGCGCGACACGGACGTGTCTTGTCACGGCTGCCGCGCACCGAGGACAGAAGGCCCGACCGACAGGCACCGTGAGGAGGTTCCGATGGGGATAGTTCAACGTTTCGAGCGGAAGCTCCAGGGAGCCGTGGGTGACGCGTTCGCCCGGGTCTTCGGCGGTGGTGTGGTGCCGCAGGAGGTGGAGGCCGCGCTTCAGCAGGAAGCCTCCGACCGGATCCAGCAACTGGACGGTGGGCACCTGCTCGCGCCGAACAGCTATGTCATCGCCATCAACAACTCGGACCACGAAGAACTTGCCGCCGACCGCGAGTTGACGGTCAAGGCCTTCGCCCGACACCTCGAAGACTTCATTCGCGACCAGGGCTGGCAGACGTATGGTCCCATTCATGTCGCGTTCGAACCGTCGCCGTCACTGCACACCGGGCAGTTCCGCACCCGGGGTTCGGTGGATCCGGACGCCGGCCGCCAGGGTGCGGCCACGCCGGGGCGACCCGAACCGCCACGCGGTCCCGCACCGCGACCACAGGCACCGTTTGTACCCGTCACGTCGAATCCAGGAGCTGGCCCCATGACGCAGAACTCAGGCTACGACCCCAGCCGCGAACCAGCGGGCAACCGCAATCCCGACCCGCAGTACGCGCGCAACGGTCATGCCCATGCGGGTCAGGACCAGCGGTACCCGCAGGGCTACCAGAACGGTTACGACCGCGGCGGCTACCAGCAGGGCGGCTACGACCAGCAGCAGTACCCCGACGACCAGCGCGGCGGGTACCCCCAGGATCAGGCCTACGGTCAGGCATACGACCAGGGCGCGCAGGCCCCCGGTTACGAGCAGCCCGCGGACGCCGGTTACGACTACCAGCAGGGCGGCTACCAGCAGGACTACCAGGGCGGCTACGACCAGCAGGCTCCCGCGCGCTACCCGGACGGCTCCTACGCCGACGCCGGCTACCAGCAGCCGCAGGGCTACGACCAGGGTTACGACCGCGGCGGCTACCAGCAGGGTGGCTACGACCAGCAGCAGTACGACCAGCAGGGGTACGCCGACTACGACCAGGGCGGCTACGGCCAGCAGGCGTACGCACCGGACGGGCACACGTTCACGGCGACCCTGCAGCTCGAGGACGGCAGCGGACGCCACTTCCAGCTGCGTGAGGGCAACAACATCATCGGCCGCGGCCAGGAGGCACAGTTCCGCCTGCCCGACACCGGTGTGTCGCGCCGCCACATCGACATTCGCTGGGACGGTCAGGTGGCGATGCTGTCCGACCTGGGCTCGACCAACGGCACCACCGTCAACGGTGCGCCGGTGCAGGACTGGCAGCTGGCCGACGGAGACATCATCCGGGCGGGTCATTCGGAGATCCTGGTCCGAATCCTCTGAGGCTCCACCGAGTTGGGACCCCGAAGACACATCGCCGAGACCCGAACCCGAACTCCCTCGCCGAGACACAACCGAGACGGCTTCGATACTGGACCGACATCGCGTCGGAGCCCGTGTCGGACGTAACACGGTGGGGACTCCGTATCGTTGTGGGCTGTCCGTATCCTGATCGCAGGGTGCGGGTTGCCCCTATGATGCTGCGAGAAAAAGACGCCGGAATCTCGACTGTTCCGGCCACAGAAGGAGGTGGACTGCCGTGCAAGGTTTGATTCTGCAACTCACACGAGCAGGTTTCCTGCTCCTGCTGTGGCTGTTCGTCTGGACCGTCCTGCGGGCGTTGCGTGGCGACATCTACGCCGGCTCCGGCGTCCGTGTGCCGCCCCGATATTCGCGCAGCGGCAATGTTCTGCCGTCGCTGGGGAAGACGAAGACGGCCAAGTATCTGGTGGTGACGCAGGGCGGCCTCGCCGGCACGCGCATCACTCTCGGCACTCAGCCCGTCCTCATCGGCCGGGCCGACGACTCCACGCTCGTCCTCACCGACGACTACGCATCCACCCGCCACGCTCGGCTCTCCCCGCGAGGCGCCGACTGGTACGTCGAAGACCTCGGCTCGACCAACGGCACGTACCTGGATCGCGCCAAGGTCACCACATCTGTCCGCGTGCCGCTCGGTACCCCCGTACGGGTCGGCAAAACGGTAATCGAGTTGCGCCCGTGACCCTCGTACTCCGCTATGCCGCCCGCAGCGATCGTGGCCTCGTCCGTTCCAACAACGAAGATTCGGTGTACGCCGGGGCCCGCCTGCTGGCGCTCGCGGACGGCATGGGCGGTCACGCGGCCGGTGAGGTCGCGTCGCAGTTGATGATCGCGGCCCTCGCGCATCTCGACGACGACGAGCCCGGCGAAGACCTGCTCGGCAAGCTGGAGGCCGCCACCCGCGAGGGCAACGACACCATCGCCGATCACGTCGAGGAAGACCCCGAACTCGACGGCATGGGCACCACGCTCACCGCAATCCTGTTCTCCGGCAACAAGCTCGGGCTGGTCCACATCGGCGACTCCCGCGCCTACCTGCTCCGCGACGACTCCCTCGCACAGATCACCCGGGACGACACGTTCGTGCAGTCGCTGGTCGACGAGGGCCGGATCACCGCCGAGCAGGCGCACACCCACCCGCAGCGCTCGCTCATCATGCGCGCCCTCACCGGCAACGAGATCGAACCGACGCTGACGGTCCGCGAGGCCCGCGCCGGCGACCGCTATCTGCTGTGCTCCGACGGACTGTCGGACGTGGTCAGCGACGAGACCATCGAGAACACGATGCGGGAGGGCTCGCAGGACGAGTGCGCCGACCGGCTCATCGAACTCGCCCTGCGCAGCGGCGGCCCGGACAACGTGACGGTCGTCGTCGCCGACGTCATCGACCTCGACTACGGGCAGAGTCATCCCATCGTGGCCGGTGCCGCCTCCGCCGACGACGAGGAGGACGCGCCGCCACCCAACACGGCTGCGGGACGTGCCGCGGCGATGCGTCCGCCGCGTGCGACGCCGAAGCGGGTGGTCCCGCAGGTCGAGGAACCGCCGACGAAGAAGAAGCGTCACCGCATGTGGTGGGCTGCGCTCGCGCTCGGTCTGATCGTCGTGGTCGCCGTCGCTGCCTTCGTGGGGCGGGCTCTGGTCCGCAACAACTACTACGTCGGCGCCGACGGCGAACGCGTCACCGTGCTGCGCGGAGTTCCCGGTTCGGTGCTCGGTTACTCGCTACAGGAGGCGAACCTGGTCGGCTGTGTCAGCGACTCCGGCGACCTGACGTTGATGTCGCCCACCGAGGCACCGAACGGGTGCACCATCCTCGAGGTCGACGACCTCCAGCCGTCCGCCCGTGAACAGGTGCGTGCCGGGCTGCCCTCGGGCAAGCTCGACGACGTCCGCAACCAGATGACGCGGCTCGCGCAGAACGATCTGCTTCCGGTCTGCGAGTCGGAGTCGGCCACCACGACGACGACCACCCCGGCACCGAGTCCAGTTCCGACGCCGGCACCCGCGCCCGTCCCGGAGACCACGGCGCCCGCGCCCGCACCCGCTCCCGCTCCCCCGGCAGCGTTGCCGGCACCGGAGACACCTGCACCCCAGACCCCGACCGCCACCCCGGCGCCGACCGTGACCCAGGTTCCCGGTCAGAACTGCAGGACGGCTAGCTGATGTCGGTCGCAAGTGCATCACCGGGGGCGCAGTTTCCCAGTCCACCCGGCGGGTTCGCGCCAGCCCCCGTGCAGTCGACGCGCCGGGGCACCGAGCTGATCCTGATCGGTTTCGCGATCCTGATCACCACGATCTCGCTGGTGCTGGTGGAGGCCAGCCAGGAACAGAGCATCACCTGGGACCTCGCCAAGTACGCCGCCGCCTACTCGGCGCTGTTCCTGATCGCGCATCTCGCGGTGCGCCGGTTCGCGCCGTACGCCGACCCCCTGATCCTGCCGATCGTCGCGCTGCTCAACGGACTCGGCCTGGTGCTGATCCACCGGCTCGACCTCGCCGACGCACAGTCCGCCGCCTACTTCGGGCTGCCCGTCCCGTCGCCGGACGCCAACCAGCAGGTGCTGTGGACGACGCTGGCCATCGCCGGTTTCGTGGCCGTGCTGGTGCTGCTCAAGGACTACCGCCTCCTCGCCCGCTACAGCTACACCCTGGGCCTCGCCGGACTGGTGTTCCTCGCCATCCCGGCGATCCTGCCGTCGAGCTTCTCCGAGGTGAACGGCGCGAAGATCTGGATCCGCCTCCCCGGCTTCAGCATTCAGCCCGGCGAGTTCGCGAAGATCCTTCTGATCATCTTCTTCGCCTCCGTCCTCGTCGCGAAGCGCGACCTGTTCACCACCGCGGGCAAGCACGTGTTCGGCATCGACCTTCCCCGTGCCCGCGACCTCGGGCCCATCCTCGTCGCGTGGATGGTGTCGGTGGGTGTGCTGGTGCTGGAGAAGGACCTCGGCACGTCGCTGCTGCTGTTCAGCACCGTGCTCGTGATGCTCTACATCGCCACCGAACGCGTCGGATGGCTGCTCATCGGTGTCGGACTGCTCGGCATCGGTTTCTTCTTCGCGTACCAGTTGTTCGGCCACGTCCGGGTCCGGGTCAGCACCTGGCTCGACCCGCTGGCCGACTACAACAACACCGGCTACCAGATCTCGCAGTCGCTGTTCGGGCTCGCGACCGGTGGCGTCGCGGGGACGGGGCTCGGCAGCGGCAGGCCCGCCCAGGTGCCGTTCGCGAAGACCGACTTCATCGTCGCGACGATCGGCGAGGAACTCGGACTCATCGGTCTCGCCGCCGTCCTGATGCTGTTCCTGATCCTCGTCATCCGCGGCCTGCGCACCGCACTCGCCGTCCGCGACAGCTTCGGCAAGCTCCTCGCCGCCGGTCTGTCGTTCACGATCGCGGTGCAGGTGTTCGTGGTGGTCGGCGGCGTCACCAAACTGATCCCCCTCACCGGTCTGACCACGCCGTTCATGTCGTACGGTGGGTCGTCCCTGCTCGCCAACTACCTCCTGCTCGCGATCCTCATCAAGATCTCCGACGCTGCCCGTGAGCCGGCCGTCCCGAAGAAGAAGGGCCCCGCACCCATCGCCGACGCCCCGACCGAGATGGTGCCGCGCTCATGAACACACCGCTGCGTCGTGTCGCGATCGCCGTCATGGTGATGGTGGTCGCCCTCCTCGCCAACGCCACCTACGTCCAGGTCATCAAGGCGGACAACCTGCGGGCCGATCCGCGGAACTCGCGCGTGCTGCTCGACGAGTACTCGCGTCAGCGCGGCCAGATCTCGGCCGCCGGGCAGGTGCTCGCGGCATCCGTGCCGACCGACGACCGCTACAAGTACCTGCGCACCTACCCGCCGAACCCGGCGGCGCCGTCGAGCCCGCTGGCCAACGCACCGGTCACCGGTTTCTACTCCATGCAGTACGGCAGCACCGGACTCGAGCGGTCCGAGGACCCGGTCCTCAACGGTTCCGACAACCGGCTGTTCGGGCGTCGCTTCTTCGACCTCGTGTCCGGACGCGACCCGCGCGGCGGCAACGTGGTGAGCACCATCAACCCGGTGATGCAGCAGGTGGCGTACGACGAACTGACCGCGAAGGGCTACACCGGTTCGGTCGTGGCGATCGAGCCGAGCACCGGACGCATCCTCACGATGGTGAGCACCCCGAGCTACGACCCCAACTCGCTCGCTAGCCACGACGGCACCGAGACGACGCAGGCGTGGGAGGCCCTGAACGCCGACCCGGAGAAGCCGCTGATCAACCGCGCGGTGTCGCAGACGTACCCGCCCGGTTCCACGTTCAAGGTGGTGGTCACCGCCGCCGCGCTCGCCGCCGGAACCACCCCCGACACCCAGCTGACCGCGGCCCCGCAGATCACCCTTCCCGGCACGTCGACGACGCTCGAGAACTACAACGGCTCCACGTGTGGCGGCGCACCCACCGCGTCGCTGCGGGAGGCGTTCGCGCGGTCCTGCAACACGGCGTTCGTCGAACTCGGTATCAAGACCGGAGCCGACGCAGTCGGCGACCAGGCCAGTGCACTCGGCATCGGCGGGCAGATGCCCGGCGTCCCGTTCCCCGTCGCCGACAGCACCATCGGGTCGATCCCCGACGACGCCGCGCTCGGCCAGAGCAGCATCGGCCAGCGTGACGTGGCGCTCACCCCGCTGCAGAACGCGATGATCGCGGCTACCGTCGCCAACGGTGGAGTGCGCATGCAACCACAGCTGGTGTCGGAACTGCAGGGCCCGGACCTGTCCAACCTCGCGACCACCAACCCGGTGTCCGAAGGCCAGGCGATGTCGTCCCAGGTGGCGGCTACCCTGACCGATCTGATGATCGGTTCCGAGAACAACACCAGCGGCGAGGGCAAGATCCCGGGCGTCCAGATCGCGTCCAAGACGGGCACCGCCGAGCACGGAACCGACCCACGGAACACCCCGCCCCACGCCTGGTACATCGGATTCGCACCCGCCCAGAACCCGACCGTGGCCATCGCGGTCATCGTCGAGGACGGCGGAGATCGTGCACTGGCCGCAACCGGCGGCTCGGTGGCTGCACCTATCGGCCGTGCCGTCATCGCAGCCGGACTACAAGGGGGCTGATTGTGGCACTGAACAACGGCGCGCTGATCGCCAATCGATACCGCCTGATCCGGCTCATCGCCACGGGCGGAATGGGACAGGTCTGGGAAGCGACCGACAACCGGCTCAACCGTCGTGTCGCGGTGAAGGTTCTGAAGTCCGAGTTCTCTTCCGACCCGGAGTTCGTCGAACGGTTCCGCTTCGAGGCGCGCACCACCGCGCAGCTGAACCATTCCGGCATCGCCGGGATCTACGACTACGGCGAGGTCCGCGACGCCACTGGCGACTCCACCGCCTACCTGGTGATGGAACTCGTCAACGGTGAGCCGCTCAACGCCGTCCTCGCGCGGGTGGGCCGTCTCGCGGTGCCGCACGCACTGGACATGCTCGAGCAGACCGGGCGGGCGCTGCAGGTGGCGCACGACGCCGGAGTCGTGCACCGCGACGTGAAACCGGGCAACATCCTGATCACCCCCACCGGTCAGGTGAAGATCACCGACTTCGGCATCGCCAAGGCCGTGGAGAACTCGCCGGTCACGCGCACCGGCATGGTGATGGGCACCGCCCAGTACATCGCCCCCGAGCAGGCGCTCGGCCAGGACGCGACCGCGGCCAGCGACGTGTACTCTCTCGGCATCGTCGGCTACGAAGCGCTGTCGGGACGGCGCCCGTTCATCGGCGACGGGGCCATCACGGTGGCGATGAAGCACGTGCAGGAGGCGCCGGCACCGTTGCCGAACGACCTGCCGCCGAACATCCGCGAGCTCATCGACATCACGATCGCGAAGGATCCGAGCACCCGCTACGCCAGCGGCGGAGAGTTCGCCGACGCGGTCGCGGCGGTCCGGGCCGGCAGGCGGCCTCCGCCGCCGGGTGTGTCGGGCACGGGGGCGGCGCGGGTGCTGCCCCCGCCGATGACCGGTGCGACCCAGATGATGCCGCCTTCGCAGACCGCGTACGCGGGACCGGTCACCGGGCAGGTGCCGCCGGACGACGCGAACGGTGACGGCAAGAAAGGCGGGTTGACCAGCGGCCAGAAGGCCGTGGCCTGGGGTGCAGGTGGTTTGATCCTGCTGGCGGCGATCATCGCGCTCGCACTCGTCCTGTTCGACGGTGGTGACACGAAGGACCCGACGTCGCCTGCGATCACATCCTCGCTGCGGACGATCACGACGACACCGCGGCCGACGACCACGACGACGACCGAGGAAGAGACGTACACCACCGAGCCGACGTACACGACGACGACCACCCCGCCGCCGCCGACCACGACGACCACCACCCAGCCGCCGACCACGACGACGACAGAGCCGACGACGACTACCACCACGACCACCACCGCACCCACGACGACGACCACGACGACCACGTCGGAGGAGTCAACTACTCCGACCCCACAAGGACAGCCATGACGACACCGCGCAACCTCTCCTCACGCTACGAGCTGGGTGAGATTCTCGGCTTCGGTGGCATGTCCGAGGTCCACCTCGCCCGGGACGTCCGGCTCAGCCGCGATGTCGCGATCAAGGTCCTGCGTGCCGACCTGGCCCGCGACCCCACGTTCTACCTGCGGTTCCGCCGCGAGGCGCAGAACGCGGCGGCGCTGAACCATCCGGCGATCGTGGCCGTCTACGACACCGGCGAGGCGGAAACCGACGCGGGACCGCTGCCGTACATCGTGATGGAGTACGTCGACGGCGACACGTTGCGGGACATCGTGCGCGGCGAGGGTCCGATGGCGCCGCGCCGGGCGATGGAAGTCATTTCGGACGTGTGCGCGGCGCTCGACTTCAGCCACCGAAACGGCATCGTGCACCGTGACGTGAAGCCCGCCAACGTGATGATCAACCGTGCGGGCGCGGTGAAGGTGATGGACTTCGGCATCGCGCGGGCGATCTCCGACGCGTCCAGCCCCATGACGCAGACGGCCGCCGTGATCGGCACCGCCCAGTACCTCTCGCCCGAGCAGGCGCGCGGCGAGCAGGTCGACGCCCGGTCGGACGTGTACTCGCTCGGTTGCGTGCTGTTCGAGATCCTCACCGGCGAACCCCCGTTCAAGGGTGATTCCCCGGTCGCGGTCGCGTACCAGCACGTGCGGGAGGACCCGCAGACGCCGTCCGTGGTCAACCCGGACATTCCGCGTGAGCTCGACTCGGTGATCCTCAAGGCGATGAGCAAGAACCCCGCCAACCGCTACCAGACCGCCGCGGACATGCGCAGCGACCTGGTCCGGGTTCTCGGCGGGCAGCGCCCCAGCGCGCCGATGGTCATGAGCGACGAGGACCGCACCACGATCCTCGGTGCCGTCGACTCCGGCGCCGGACACTACCGGCGTCCGCAGACCGCCACCCAGGCGACGGCGACGAAGACGGACGGCGGCGAACCCGACAAGAAGAAGAACCCGATGCGGCTGGCACTGATGGCGCTGGGCGCCCTCATCGTCGTCGGCATCGTCGGCGCGTTCCTGTGGTCCGTGGGCCCGGGCTCGAAGGCTGATCAGGTGACCATGCCGGACGTCACGAACCAGGCGGCCGACGACGCCGAGACCACGCTGCAGAACCTCGGCTTCCGCGTCTCCCGTCAGCAGAAACCCGACGCCGTCGTGGCGACCGGCAACGTCATCACCACCCGGCCCGTCGGCGGTGTGCAGGTGGACGAGGGCAGCACGATCACCCTCGAGGTGTCGTCGGGCCCCGAACAGGTGAAGGTCCCGCGGCTCGCGGGTCTGACCCAGCAGGAAGCCCAGCAGGAACTGAACGCGGTCGGTCTGCGGCTCGACACCGCCGTCGCCCGCGCACCGTCCGACGCCTCCGACGTCGACAAGGTGATCCAGCAGAACCCGTCCTCCGGCGCGAGCATCTCCCTCGACTCCGAGGTCGCCGTCACGCTGGGCACCGGACCCGAGCAGATCCGCATCCCCGACGTCACCGGCCAGAAGGTCGAGGTCGCGCAGGCGAACATCGAGGGCGCCGGCTTCAAGGTGCAGATCCAGAACATCGATTCCGGTGTGCCCAAGGGACAGGTCGTCTCCACCGATCCCGTCGGCGGCTCCACCGCCGCCAAGGGCGACACCATCCAGATCCGGGTGTCGAACGGCAACAACATCGAGATGCCCGACCTGACGGGCAAGACGGTGTCGCAGGCACTCGCAGAGCTGCGCAGCGCCGGCTGGAGCGGGTCGTCGGCCTCGCTGAATCAGACGCAGACGTCCACGCTGGACCCGGAGATGGTCGGCAAGATCATCAGCCAGGAACAGCCGCCGGGATCGGAAATCACCAAGAACGCTGTCGTCTCGGTCGGTGTCGGCGCGCTCGGCATCCCGCGGTAGGCGGCTCCGCCGCCCGTGCGTGGTTGAGGAGTCTCTGGACTCGTCAACCACTCACGGGTGCTATGCGCCCAATGCCTGCGCGACCTCGGCTTCGAGGGTGGCGACGAGGGATTCCTTGGGGGCGTCGCCGCAGACGGTGAGCCAGTTGGCAAGCATCCGGTGCCCGCCCTCGGTGAGCACCGACTCCGGGTGGAACTGGACGCCGTGGATCGGCAGTTCCCGGTGCCGCATCGCCATGACGATGCCACTGTCGGTGTGCGCGGTGACCTCGAGTTCGTCCGGGATGGTGTCTTCCAGGACGGTCAGCGAGTGGTAGCGCGTGGCGGTGAACGGGTCGGGCAGACCCGCGAGAACACCCTCGCCGGTGTGGTGGACGATGCTGGTCTTGCCGTGCAGGAGTTCGGGCGCCCTGTCGACGGTCGCGCCGAACGCGGCGCCGATCGCCTGGTGTCCGAGGCACACCCCGAGTAGCGGCGTGCCGGCCGCGGCGCATGCCGTGACCAGGTCCATCGTCGCTCCGGCGCGCTGCGGTGTGCCGGGGCCGGGGCTCAGGAGAATGCCGTCGAACTCGGCCGCTGCGGCCGCGATCGCGTCGGGCCCGGTGAGGTTCGGATCGTCGTTGCGCCAGACCACTGCCCGGGTTCCCAGCTGTCCGAGGTACTGGACCAGGTTGAACACGAAGCTGTCGTAGTTGTCGACGACGAGAATCCTCATGGGAGCAGGGTATTCTGCTCGCCCCGAGCCCCGCACGGCCGGGGACCGTTCACGTCAGTGGCCCGCGTACCCGGGCACGGACAATTGGCCGGACGCGGCCTCCGAGTAGCCGAGGCCGAATCGCGTCGCGTACTGCTTGAACACCCGGATTCCGGGTTCGTTGGCGAGTGCCGCCTCCAGTCGCGCCGGATCCCCGATCGCCGACATCACGTACGGCGGGCTGTAGGTGCGGCCGTGCAGCAGCAGCGTGTTGCCGATGCAGCGCGGCGCGGACGTGTTGACGATCCGCTGGTCCTGCATGCCGACGGCCTCGGCGCCGCCCACCCACAGCGCGTTCAGCACACTCTGGACGTCCTGCTGGTGGACGACGAGATCGTCCGGCGACGCGTCGACGGGGTACTTGCCGTCCGCGTCGCGGGGGGCGTCGGTGAGTGTGACGGTGACACCGGGGCCGGTCATCGGTGTGAGTCCGGCATCGGTGGCGAGCGCTTTGCTGTCGGCGAGCGCCTGCGCGACGCCACTGTCGGACGCCGCCGCGTCCTGCTGCAGCGACTCCACCTGCGCCGCCAGGTTGTCGCGGGTCTCGGCCACCTGATCGGTCTCGGACTGTGCGTTCCGCACGAGGTCGGACAACCGGGTGGAATCACCGGCACGAATCTCGTTGCCGTGCGACACCTGGCGGGTGGTGGCCACCAGCAGGCCGGCCACGAGACACACCACCAGCACCGCGATCCGCCAGAAGATCGACCTGGTCACCGGTGTTTCCGTCCCCTCGTCCTCGCCGCGCGAATCGCGGCTACGTTAGCGTGTACACACGCAGGTATTTCCGAATCTACCTGCCCACATTCCCGCAGAGCCGCACGAACGAGGACGTCATGCCGAAGTCGAAGGTCCGAAAGAAGACCGATTACACCATCAACCCTGCGAGCCGCACCCCGGTGAAGGTGAAGGCAGGCCCCTCGAGCACCCTGTACGTCTCGGTGATGCTCGGGTTCATGCTGGTCGGCCTGGTGTGGCTGCTCGTCTACTACCTGGCCGCCGACCAGCTCGAGTGGATGAACAACCTCGGTGCCTACAACTTCCTCATCGGATTCGGCTTCATGGTGGTCGGGCTGATCATGACAATGCGCTGGCGTTGACGATCACAATTACACGTATGTCATTCATCCCCAATGTGGACAACGCCTGTGGATAGCCGCAGGTCGAGTGCCGATGTCTGCTGACGAGGCACCGCTGGAGTGGTCGACGCCGCTCGGTGCGGTGATCGCTCTGGCCGCGGGCGGGCTCGTGTTGGGGGTCGCGGGACTGTCGGTGTCGATCGAGCCGGCGGGCCGTGTCCTCGTATGCGTCGCCGCCCTCGGGCTGCTGCTGACCGCCGCGTCGGCGCTCCGGCAGCGCCCGCGCCTGGCCGTCGACAAGGAGGGCGGCGGCATCGTGGTGCACCGGCTGACGGGCCGCCACGGGTACACCCGTTCGCAGATCGACCGGGCGCGTCTGGTGCGGTACCCACGGCTGGGCCGTCGGGTGCCGATGCTCGAGATCGACGTCCGCACCGAGGACGGCACCGAACGCCTCCTGATCTTCGGCCGCTGGGATCTCGGCACCAATCCGGAGGACGTGTTCGATGCCCTCGCGGTGCACCGTCTGGTGGGCCGGGGTCAGTAGCCGAAGCTCGCGCGGAGCTGCAGGGTGCGCACCGCGATGACGGCGAGCGGCACCAGCACCACGACGCCGAGGCAGACCCAGCCGACGGTGACGGCCTTCTCCCGGTTGTTCCCGGCGCCCAGCAGCTGAGGCCCGTAGAGGATCGCCGCAGTGGCCGCGGCTCCGGCGACCAGGCCGCCGAGATGCCCCCACAGTGAGATGCCGGGGATGGTGATGCTGATGATCACGTTGATGGCGATCACCGAGATCACCGGCGCCGGACTGCGTCGCAGCCTCAGGAGGATGACCGCCTGCGCGCCCATCAGCCCGAAGACGGCGCCCGACGCACCCGCGGTGACCGCGTGCAGCTGGAACAGCATCACCGCGGCGGAACCGCCGAGGATCGACGCGAAGTACACGAAGGCGTAGCGGGCGCGGCCGAGGACCAGTTCGGTGTCGCGGCCGATGATCCACAGCGCGAACATGTTGACGGCCAGGTGGATGAGACCGAAGTGCAGGAATCCGCTGCCGATCACGCGGACGAACTGACCGTCCACGACAGCGGGTGGGAACAGCGCCCAGTCGGCGAAGAGCGTCGATCCCGCCTGGTTCTGCATGATGCTGCGGGACTGCGCCGCGGTGATCAGGAAGATGCCGACGTTCGCGGCCATCAGGATGTACGTCACCAGCGGCACCGCACGCTGCGTGGTCACGGCGCCTGCGACGTTGCGGACCGCGCGGACGTCACGCTGCCCGGCGGCGACACAGTCGACGCACTGGTAGCCGACTGCGGCTTCACGCAGGCATTCGGGACACGCGGGGCGACCGCACCGATTGCACGACAGTGCAGTGGGGCGATCGGGGTGGCGGACGCACCGCGGCTGGGGCGGAGTGCCCTCGTTCGCGGCACCGCCCCAGCCGGGGTTGGTCATGTGCTGCGGTTCCCTACGCGATGGTGACGCTGTTGATCACGACCGGCTCGAGCGGACGGTCCGCGCGATCGGTGGCCGTGGTCGAGATGGCGTCGACGACCTTCTTCGACTCCTCGTCGACGACCTCACCGAAGATGGTGTGGCGACGGTTGAGGTGCGGCGTCGGGCCGGTGGTGATGAAGAACTGCGAACCGTTGGTTCCCGGGCCCGCGTTGGCCATGGCCAGGATGTAGGCGCGGTCGAACTGCAGTTCCGGGTGGAACTCGTCGCCGAACTTGTAGCCCGGGCCGCCGGCGCCGGTGCCGGTGGGGTCGCCACCCTGGATCATGAATCCGTCGATGACGCGGTGGAAGACGGCGCCGTCGTAGAACGGTCCGGAGTCGGTGCCACCGGCGTTGGCGGTGCTGTAGTCCTTCGAACCGTCGGCCAGGCCGACGAAGTTCTCGACGGTCTTGGGCGCGTGGTTGCCGAACAGCGCGATCTTGATGTCGCCGCGGTTGGTGTGCAGCGTTGCGGTTGCGGTCTGATGAGGTGAAGTCACACCACCATGTTGCCATTGTGCGGTTCCGCGTGGTTCCGCCGCCGTGACTCGAGTACTTCGGATCGGTTCGTGCCGCCGGTTCTTGTGACAAAGTGGGGTCATGACACGAGCGACGGAGTCCCTCACGCACCTGCTTCCGACCGAACGCGCCGAGCACCTGCAGGAGCAGGTGTCCGAACGAGTCGAGACCGCGCTGGCCCACGTCGAGGATTCGGCTGTTCGGGTCAAGGAATCCGAGGCTGTCGATCAGGCCCTGCGCTGCGCGCGCTCGGCTGCGCTCGCCGCGGCCCGCGGCGCCGGGCAGGTCAGTGTGTTCCTCGGCAGGCAGGGGGCGTCGCTGGCGAAGAAGGGGTACGAACGCGCCCGGACCGCACCGGTGAAAGAGGTCGCCCAGGACGTCATTCGTCCCCTCACCTCGACTGTTGCGCCGGTCGAGGAGAAGAAGTCGCGGAAGGGCCGTCGCGTCGCGATCATCGTGCTGATCGGTGCCGCTGTCGCCGGGGGCGCGGTGTTCTTCAAGAGCCGCCGCCGGGAGCAGCCGCGGGTGGCGTCCGCTCCCCCGAACCTGAGCGATATCGACAGCGCGGACACGCAGGAGGCCACGCCGCCGACGGCGACGAAGCCCCTCGCGGCCAACTGATCCGTCCTCCCCGACCGGCAGGGCGCGCGCTCGTGCGGTGTCGTCTGGCGTGCGGTCATGTCTTCGTTTCACGGCTTGTACCAGGGGTATCCCGCTGGTAGATGCGCACCAGCGCGAGGATCCGTTCCGAGGAGCAGACATGGCCGCCACACGTATCGCCCACCGCATCGCCGTCGTCGCGTTTCCGCTCGCCGCCACCGCGGCCCTGCTCACGGCCGGGCCCGCCGGCGCCGACCCACCCCACCCCTTCGGCGGACCGGCCCTCACCATCGGATGTCCGAACCAGGGCAGTCTGATGTCGTTGACGGCGCTCACCGGGCAGTCCGGACCGGAGGCGGTCCCGCCGATCGCCGACGGCGACATCCGGTTCGAGTCGCACCCCGCCGCGCCACCGATCCCGGCGGCCGCGCAGGTCACCGTCGCCTGGGTCAACACCGACAGCGGACGTTCGGGGATCGTGAACCTCGGCGGCGTCTACCCGTTCCTGTCCGCGACGGTGAACACCGGCGTCGGGAACGTGGTGGCCACGGCGTTCGGGTCGATCAACTTCGGCAGCAGCCCGATCTGCCAGGCGAACCCGGCCATCGGAACGTTCATTGCGTGAATTCGGCTGTGTGGCAGCCGAACCGGCGACGGTAATCGCCGGGCGCGAGGCCGACCACCCGGTTGAAGTGGTGGCGCAGCAGCGCACCGGAACCGAATCCGGTGCGTCTCGAGATCGCCTCGAGACCGAGGTCGGTGCCCTCGAGTAGCTGCCGCGCGTAGAGCACGCGCTGCGTCGTCAGCCACTTCACCGGGGTGGTGCCCGTCTCGGCCGCGAACTTGCGCGCGAACGTCCGCGTCGACATGGACGAGCGGGCCGCGAGCTCGTCGATCGTGTGCGGCAACTCGAGGTTTTCGCTCATCCACGCCATCGTTTCGCTCAGGCTGTCCGACGTGCACGCGACCACCGGCTGCTCGATGAACTGCCGCTGCCCGCCGTCGCGTTGTGGCGGCACGACCATCCGGCGGGCGATCGTGTTGGCCACCGTGGAACCGAGCTCCCGGCGCACCACGTGCAGGCAGGCGTCGATGCCCGCCGCGGTGCCTGCGCTGGTGACGAGGTTGCCCTCGTCGACGAACAGGACGTCGGGGTCGACCACCGCGGTCGGGAACCGGGCGGCCAGTTCCTCGACGTACCCCCAGTGAGTGGTGCACTTGCGCCCGTCCAGCAGTCCCGCCTCGCCGAGCAGGAACGCACCGGAGCACAGGCTGAGGACCGTGGCACCGGCCTCCGCGGCCGCGCGCACGGCGTCGAGCGCCTCGTCCGGAAAGCCGGACTGCGCCCCCGGCGGCGGGACCACGACGAGATCCGCGTCGCGCAGCGAGTCCAGCCCGTACTCGGCGGAGAGCGTCAGCCCCGGGGTGATCGATGCGAGTGGTTCGCCGGGGCAGATCCCGCAGATCCGGAAATCGAATGCCGGCACCCCGTGTTCGGTGCGGTCGATTCCGAACACCTCGCAGACCACACCGAACTCGAACATCGACACCCGGTCGAGGAGGAGTGTCGCGACCTTGGAGATCATGCCCCCAGTCTAGTTGGCGATATCTTGCCGGACCATGTCGAAACGGTCAGTCATTCGCGGACTGCGCCGCAGATCGACACGAGCGCGCGGGCCAGCGTCGCCTGATGCAGTGCGTCGAGGCGCTGTTCGGCCGCCACCGCGACCGCGGCGTCGACGAGAGCGGGCACGCAGCCCGGACCCGCGAGCAGATCCTCCTGCTCACGCAACTGCAGGAGGATGTCCGTGTTCTGGCGGTCGATGATGGGACGGACCTGCGTCAGGTCGGGCCGGACGGTCGGCGCCGCGCCCGGCGCGACACTCCACCAGGAGAACAGCGCGCGCTGCACAACCTTGTTGGCCTCGATCTGATCCCGGAAGATCTGCTGCACCCGCGGCGCGCTGAGGCCCTCGTCGGCGGCCTGGGTGGCGACCGCGCCCAGCACCTGCGCCTCGCGCGCGGGATCGTCGATCGGCGACGGCGTGCCCCACTTGGCGGCCGCGACCGTGTCCGCCGTGGCGAGGCGCAGCGACACCGCCAGGGCGATCGGTTGCAGCGGGCGGGTCTGCGCATTCGCGGGCGCGGCACCGGCCGCCGTCAGCATTCCGAGCATCGCCGCGGCCAGGACCGCTCGGCGGGCGAGTGCGGGCCGGGCCGTCGTCATGGTGCGAGTGTAGGGCCGGTCAGTCGTCCAGACCGGCGACTCCGCGTTTCCAGTAGCCCGTGAACAGCGACTCCATCCGGTCCTTGCTCCACGCGCGCAACGGCTTGATGTCGTTCGCCTCGCCGGCCGCGAACAGGAACGTGCGGCCGTCGGGCAGCGCGAGCGACTGCACCGTCGACGCCAGTGTGGACTCGCTGCCGTCGCGAACGAGCCACGTCACGTCCACGTCGTCGCGCGCGGCCAGCGGGTAGCCGTGCTCGACGGCGTCGTCGGTCTCGATCACGACGTGCGCCGACACTTCGGCCGGGGATTCGTCGAGCCACCGCGCGACCGCGGGAAGCGCGGTGGAATCGACGGCGAAGACGTAGTGGTCGAAGTTGTGGGCGAACGCCTTCGCGCCGGGCGGGCCGGCGATTGTCACGTCGTCGCCGATCTCGACCGTCGTCGCCCAGGACGACGCGAGCCCGCCCTCGTGCAGCACGAAGTCCAGGTCGAGTTCGCGGGCGTCGGCGTCGTAGCGCCGGACGGTGTACTTCCGGCTGGTCGGGAGCGGTCGCGGCCAGTCGAGCATCATCGCGTCGTTCGCGACCGGGATGCGGCGGGTGCCGTCCGCATCGGGGAACACGATCTTCACGTGATCGTCGGCCTGATAGGTGTGGAACCCGTCCAGTCCGGGACCACCGATCGTCAGGCGCACCATGCGGGGCGTGAGGTACTCGCGCGCTCGGACCGTGACCGTGCGGACTCCGATCGGGTAACCGATGCGCGCGGTTCCCTCCCCCGTCCGGTGGTGCGACGCCACGCGGCTGCGCGGATCGAGACGGTCACGGGCTGCGGGATCGAGGGCGGTCATGAAGTAAGGGTAACCTCACTCGTAATGGGGTCCACACAGCAGTGTGCCCCGGACTCTTCCGAATCCGGGGCACACCGTTACTTCTTTCAACTTGTGGAGCCTAGGAGATTCGAACTCCTGACATCTGCCTTGCAAAGGCAGCGCTCTACCAACTGAGCTAAGGCCCCGTTACCTCGTGCCACACCTCGTTGCCGCGGAGCAACTTGGTCAGTCCGATTGCCACCAGCACTCCGGCTCCCACGAACAGGAGGACCTTCATGCGACTGACCTTTCACCGGCACCAGGAGTGGGCCTAGGAGGACTTGAACCTCCGACCTCTTCGTTATCAGCGAAGCGCTCTAACCGCCTGAGCTATAGGCCCCTGAAGTCCGGAAACTCATCTCGCACAGTTCCCTGAACCGAGTCGGAAGATTACCCCACCGGACCGGCAACTACCAAAACCGGTCCGGCGAGACGCTCTTTTCCCAGCTCAGTCCCTATCGGTTTTCGCGTTCAGTCCCGGTCCGCGAGCGTCACTTCGACGCCCCCGACGAGGTCCGAACACAGGTTGTAGATGAACGCGCCGATCGTCGCCAGCGCGGTGAAGAGCACCATGTTGGCGAGACCGATGACGGCGGCGTATCCGAAGACCTGCCCGGCCGTCACGAGCCCGTCAGAGCTCGACTCCGCGACGATATCGGTGAACGCGTTGTTCAACCGGTCCCACACGCCCATCCCGTCCAGGACGACGTACAGCAGACCGACGGCCACCATCCACACGAAGAACAGCGACACCGAGATCACGGACGAGATCTTCAGCGTCGACCACGGGTCGATCTTGCGGACCTGCACCGACGCGCGGAGGGCCTCACCCTCCTCGACCCGCTGCGGGGCCACGGCGATCTTCGGCTGCTGACCTGTGGCCGCCGCCCCCGGCAGGGGGTGCTTGGCCTCGGACAGGTCCGGCATGTCCTTGGGGAGGACGTCCCGGTTGATGTGCCGGGTGGGTCCGTCGATCGCGGACGCCTTCGCCTTCGCGGCCTCCCGCTGCGTCACGGCCCCCGCCGCGGCTGCGCCGGACACCGCACCGACCGCCGCGGTGGCAGCCGTCGAGGACGCTGCGCGATTGGTCTCCTGCTTCTGCGCGGGCTGACCCTTGGCGGGTGCGGACGAGTTCGCTGCCGGCGACTTCTGCGTGGGCACCGCCTGGGTGGGCACGGCCTGGGTGGGAGCACCCGGGTTCTGTCCGCCCTGCGGTCGCTGCCCCTGGGGTGCACCCTCGGGCTGCGACTTCTGCGGCGAGGTGGTCTGCGAACCGCCCGGGGCCTTCGCTGCCGCGGCACCCGCGGCCGCCGTTCCCGCACCGTTGGCCGGGTTCGGCTGCCCCTCCGGGTGCGAGGCCTGCTTGGCTCCTGCCCCGCCCTGCAGGGGCCGCTTCAGGTTGGTCTGCGGCTCACGCTGCATTCCCCGCTGCCACGGCGGTGCCTGATTTCCCCGGATGGACTCGGTGGGCGCACCACCCGCGGGAGCCCGGTTACCGGGAGCCTGCTGCGGCGGGGCCTGATGTCCGGGGGCCTGCTGGTTCGGAGCCTGACCCTGCTGCGGTGGCACGGACCGGCCCTGCGGGGTCTGCGTACGCGGACCCTGATGCTGGGGCGTCGACGGAGACCGGGTCGGATCGGCCGGAGCCTGCCGATCCGGTCTCGCATCGGGAGCACCGCCCGGCCGGGCAGCCGGCCCCGCCTGAGCGGGGCCACGACCGGCTGACGCCTGCGGCCCCTGCGGCGCGGAACCCTGCTGCGGGTTCGGTCGCGCCGACCCGTTCTCGGGAGTCCGGGAGGCCTGCTGGTCGGGTCGCGCCTGATTGGCGGAACCCGGGTTCTGCCGGTCACTGCCTGGCTGGTTGGGAGTGCTCACTAGGACTCCTTAGCTCCTTTGCCGCTGCTCTCGGCGTTGTCGTCGGTCTCGTCGGGTTCGTCGGCATTGCGCGCGATCGCGAGCAGGGTGTCGCCTTCCCCGAGGTTCATCAAACGAACACCCTTCGTCTGCCGACCCGCCTTGCGGACCTGCTTGGCGGCGGTGCGGATGACCCCACCGCCCGACGTGATCGCGTAGAGCTCGTCGTCGTCGTTCACGATGAGCGCTCCGACCAGGGTGCCACGTTTCTTGTCGTATTGAATCGTGAGTACACCCTTTCCGCCGCGTCCCTGGACCGGGTAGTCCTCCATGCCGGTGCGCTTCGAGTAGCCGCCCGACGTCGCCACCAGCAGGTAGGTCCCCTCGCGCACCACGTTGAGCGACAGCAGTTCGTCGTCGCCGTTGAATCGCATGCCCTGGACGCCGGACGTGGCGCGTCCCATCGGGCGCAGCGCCTCGTCGGTGGCGGAGAAGCGGATCGACTGTCCCTGCGCGGAGACGAGCAGCAGGTCGTCGTCGGAGGAGCAGAGGACCGCGCCGACCAGTTCGTCCTCGCCGCGCAGGTTGATCGCGACAATGCCGCCGCTGCGGTTCGAGTCGAAGTCGGTCAGCTTGGACTTCTTCACCAGACCGTTGCGGGTGGCGAGAACCAGGTAGGGCGCGTCCTCGTACGTCTTGATCTGGATGACGCTCTGGATGCGCTCGTCGGGCTGGAACGCGAGCAGGTTGGCGACGTGCTGTCCGCGGGCCGTGCGGCTCGCCTCCGGCAGCTCGTACGCCTTGGCCCGGTACACGCGGCCCTTCGTGGTGAAGAACAGCAGCCAGTCGTGGGTGGAGCTGACGAAGAAGTGCGAGACGATGTCGTCCTGCTTCAGCCCGGCGCCCTGCACACCCTTGCCGCCGCGCTTCTGCGAGCGGTACAGGTCGGTCTTGGTGCGCTTGGCGTACCCGGTCTCGGTGATCGTGACGACGACGTCCTCGCGGGCGATCAGATCCTCGTCGGCCACGTCACCGTCGGCCGCGATGATGCGGGTCCGGCGGTCGTCGCCGTGCTTGTCGACGATCTCCTTCAGCTCGTCCCGGACGATCCCGCGCTGACGCTCGGGCTTCTCGAGGATGTCCTTGAGGTCGGCGATCTCCCGCTCGATCTCGGCGAGTTCGTCGATGATCTTCTGACGCTCGAGGGCGGCGAGGCGGCGCAGCTGCATCGCGAGGATCGCATCGGCCTGGATCTCGTCGACGGTGAGCAGCTCGATCAGGCCTGCCCGCGCGATGTCCACGGTCTGCGACGCCCGGATGAGCGCGATGACCTCGTCGAGGGCGTCGAGGGCCTTCACCAGTCCGCGCAGGATGTGAGCGCGTTCCTCGGCCTTGCGGAGCAGGTACTCGGTGCGCCTGCGGATGACCTCGACCTGGTGCGCGACGTACAGGCGGATCATCTGGTCGAGGCGCAGGGTGCGCGGCACGCCGTCGACGATGGACAGCATGTTGCAGCCGAAGCTGGTCTGCAGCTGGGTGTGCTTGTACAGGTTGTTGAGCACGACCTTCGCGACCGCGTCACGCTTGACGGTGACGACGATGCGCATACCCGCGCGGTCCGAGGACTCGTCGTGGATGTCGGAGATGCCGGCGATCTTCGCGTCACGCACCTGCTCGGCGATCGACGTGATCAGGTTGTCGGGGTTCACCTGGTAGGGCAGTTCGGTGATGACGATCGTGGTGCGCCCCTTGGCGTCCTCCTCGATCTCCACCACACCGCGCATGCGGACCGAACCGCGACCGGTGGTGTAGGCGTCATGGATGCCCTGGCCGCCGACGATCAGGCCGTGCGTCGGGAAGTCGGGACCCTTGACGCGTTCCATGACCGCGGTGAGGGTGGACTCCTCGTCCGCTTCCCAGTTCTCCAGGGCCCAGTAGATGGCCTCGGCGACCTCGCGCAGGTTGTGCGGCGGGATGTTGGTGGCCATACCGACGGCGATGCCGCCGGAACCATTGATCAACAGGTTGGGGATACGGCTGGGGAGAACTGACGGTTCCTGCGTACGCCCGTCGTAGTTCGGGGTGAAATCGACCGTCTCGTGGTCGATCTCCCGGAGCATTTCCATCGCCAGCGGAGTCAGCCGGCACTCGGTGTACCGCATCGCGGCCGCGCCGTCGTTGCCGCGGGAACCGAAGTTGCCCTGGCCGTCGACGAGCGGGTACCGCAGCGACCACGGCTGGGCCATGCGGACGAGCGTGTCGTAGATCGAGGCGTCGCCGTGCGGGTGGTAGTTACCCATCGTCTCGGCGACCGGTCGCGCAGACTTCACATAACCGCGATCGGGCCGGTACCCGTTGTCGTACATCGCGTACAGAACGCGGCGGTGCACCGGCTTGAGGCCGTCCCGCACGTCGGGCAGCGCACGGCCCACGATCACGCTCATCGCGTAATCGATGTAGCTGCTCTGCATCTCCTGCTGAATGTCGACGGGCTCGATGCGGTCGTGCCCCGGTCCCTCCGGCGGCAACGTTGTGTCGGTCATGAGCTCCTTCTTCTACTCGGCTTGACGTCTCCTCGCGGACTCGCGGTCCAGCACGACGTCGCGCAACCACCCGAGTCTATAGGTGCAGGTCAGCTATGAGGGTGAAGGACTCGGGTGCGCCCGGGAATCGGTGCCGCAGGAGTCGCCCGATCTACTGGAGTTCGAGCTCCCTGCCCTGCGTTTCGGCGGCGAGGGATTCGGCGGCGAGCATGTCGGCCTCGAGTTCGAGCTCGGCGGCGACGCGGTCGGGCGCCATCAGCAGGGCGGTGATCGGGATGGTGACCACCAGCATGCCCAGCACGAAGACGGGGAACAGGATCGAGAACACCTCGAGGCCGTCCGGACGAGCCACGGCCTGGTCGACGGCAGCGCTCAGCCCGAACACCCCGGTGTAGTGCATGGCCACCAGTCCGGCGGCCACGACCACCGACGCCACCAGCCGCAGCGTGCGCGACTCGAGGGCCGAGATGGACCACATGATTCCGGCGCCGACGACGAGGCCGATCACCGCCGACGCCGAGGTCAGCAGGATGTCGGAGTTCACCGAACCCTGGATCTCGAGGGAGGCGACGATCGCGAGGTCCATTCCGGTGAACCCGATGCCGAGGAGCACCGCACCACCTGCGAGGCGGCCGATCTCCACCGTTGCACTCGGCAGCCGGTGCTTCGTCGGCGGCGGGCTGATGATCAGCAACGCCACCGCGGCGGCCGCGACGGGCACGGCGAACGAGATCACGATCCACAGGACGTCGTAGCGCACCACGCTGCCGTAGACCTCGAACCCGACCATCGCGATGTAGTGCGGCAGCCACGCGCCGATACCGCCGATGGACAGCGCGCCCCACGCCAGCCACAGGTACCGCTGACTCGGGTTCGGCGCGGTCACCGCCTTGCGGGCGCTGGCGATACCGACGAAGACGCCGATGAACGACGTGACCGCGGCGAGGCCGATGATCCACGTGCCCATGGAGAAGTGCTGCAACTCGTCCGACATGTTTCGAATCCTCAGTACGCGGCCGTGTGGAGCTTGGTCAGTGCGTATTCGGTGATCGCGACCAGGGCGCGTTTCGCCGATTCCCGGTCACGCGCGTCGATCGGGATGATCGGCACGTCCTCGGAGATCGCGAGGGCCGCCCGAATGTCCTCGATCGGGTAACGGGGGGCGTCGTCGAACTCGTTGATCGCGACGAGGAACGGCAGCTGCCGAGCCTCGAAGAAGTCGACCGCCGCGAAACTCTCGTCCAGCCGACGGGTGTCGATCAGGACGATCGCGCCGATCGCACCGCGGATCAGGTCGTCCCACATGAACCAGAACCGGTGCTGACCGGGCGTGCCGAACAGGTACAGCACCAGGTCGTCGGCCAGGCTGATCCGACCGAAGTCCATGGCGACGGTGGTCGTGCCCTTCTGCGGTGTCGCAGCCAGGTTGTCGACGCCGTCGCTGGCGTTGGTCACGAGCGCCTCGGTGCGCAGCGGGACGATCTCGGAGACCGCCCCCACCAGCGTGGTCTTTCCGACGCCGAACCCGCCGGCGATCACGATCTTGGTCGAGGTCACCCGATTGCGGGGATCAGATTTCGCGAAGTCCACTGAGGACCCTTTCGATGAGTTCACGACGTTCGGAGTCGGTCGAGTCTTCCTTCAGGGTGGCCAGGATCTGAAGATGACCGGCCTCGACCAGGTCTGCGACGAGGACGCGTGCCACTCCGAGGGGCACACCCACCCGGGCGGCGATCTCGGCGACCGAAGGCGACTGCTGGCACAACGCGACGATGGCCGCGTTGACGTCGTCGAGTTCCCACTGCCGGTCCACCGACTGCGGCAGTGCCTGAATCAACGCTTCGAGCGCGAGCTCGACCGCGGGCCGGGTCCGGCCCGACGTCAGCGAGTACGGGCGCACGATGTTCGGGCCCCGCTGCTCCGAGTGGTGGTCGTTCATGGGCATGGGCTGGTCAGAGACCCTGCGGGGTACGGGCCGTGGCCTGCACCGATGCGCCGACGCGGTCGACCAGGATCGCCATCTCGTAGCCGACCTGCCCGATGTCGCACTCGGCGTCCGTGAGCGTCGCGAGGTGCGAGCCGTCGCCGACGCTCATGAGCAGCAGGTACCCGTGCTGCATCTCGACCACCGACTGCAGCACGCCGCCGCCCTCGAAGAGCCGGGACACGCCGGCCGACAGGCTTGCGAGCCCCGACGTGACCGCGGCCAGCTGCTCGGCCCGGTCGATCGGGAGGTGGGCGCTGGCCGCCATCAGGAGACCGTCCGCGGACACCAGCACGGCGTGCGAGACACCGGGGACGTCACTGGCGAAGTTCGACACCAACCAGTCGAGAGGTCGCGTGACGTCGGATCCATGAGCGGTGTTCATCGGTCTCCTTCAATGCTGTTACGTTCCGCGAGCCTCGTGGCCCTGCCGTTTCGGACGCCCTGCTGGTGACGACTGAGATTGGCGCGAATCGTCTCGGGGTCGCGCACCCGGCGCAGGGTCCCCGTATTGTGCGCGCCTTCGACCGTGCCGGGAACCAGCCGGTCACCGGGGCGCCGCTTCGGCAGTCCGATCTCCGGGTCGACCTCGACGGGGGTCTCGCTGACCCGTTCCGCGGCGGACCATCCGGCGTCGCCGGCGGAGTGCCAGACGCCGGGTGCGCCCTCGGCGCCGGTCGGATCGGTCAGCCAGTCGGACACCATGTCGGAGAAAATCGGGGTGCCGCCGCCGGGCCGCGGGGTCGCCGCGGCCGGGGGCGGATCGATCCGCGACTGGAAGAACGACGCGGTCTTCGCCGAGTTGGTGCGGTAGCGGTGCCGGACCGGTGCCTGGTCGTCGCCGTTCGACAACAGGGGCGCCGGTTGTTCCGCGGTCCGCGCCTCGATGCGGTTCTCGCTGCGGGGTGCGTGCGGTGCGTGCTGCGGCTGCGATTCCGCCGGCGCCGTCTCCGGCCGCGATGCCGGGGTCGCCGCCTGCGGCCGCCGCACGGGCAGCTTCGGCATCGCTCCGGATCCGCGGACGTTGACGGTGTCCTGGGACTGCGCGGCCGGGGCAGCGGCCGACGATCCCGCGCCGGCCGCGATACCGCTGGCACCGGGCTGCCGTCGGGGCAGGCTGGTGCCCGACGCCGTCGTCACCGCACCCGCGGGAGCCGGGCTCGGCGCCGGCGGAGGCGTGGACGGGGTGCGGGTCGGCAATCCGTTGCGGGTCGCCGGCAACTGCGGGGTGTCCTTGCGCGGCGCCGGGGCCGCGGGCGCCGGGATGGCGGTCCGAACCGGTGCCGCGGGAATCTTCCGCTGCGATCCCGTGTCCTGCCGCGCCGCCTGCGACACGATCAGCGCGTTCGGGATGTGGATGCTCACGGTCACACCCGGGTTGCGGGCGGTGTCGAACGTCGACCGCAGGCGCACGGTCAGACCGTGACGCTTCGCGAGCCGGCTCACGACGAACAGGCCCATGTGGCGGGCGGTCTCGGGACCGACCTCGCCACCCGACGCCAGACGCTCGTTGACGGCGCGCATGTCGTCGGCGGGGATACCGATGCCGCGGTCCGCGATCTCGAGCAGCACTCCACCGTCGACGGCGCGAGCGAAGCTGAACGTCACCGCCGTGTCCGGCGGCGAGGCGCGCAGCGCGTTGTCGACGAGTTCGGCGAGCAGGTGCACGACGTCGGTGACGACGGTGCCGCTGAGCGCACCTTCGGGGGTCGCACCCATCTGGACCCGCTGGTAGTCCTCGACCTCGGAGATCGCGGCGCGCAGCACGTCACCGAGCGGGATCGGCGCCGCCTGTGACCGACGCACGCGGGTGCCGGCCAGAATCAGCAGGTTCTCGCCGTTCCGGCGCATACGCGCGGCCAGGTGGTCCAGCCGGAACAGGCTCTCGAGGCGCTTCGGGTCCTTCTCCTCGAACTCGAGATTCTCGATCAGGCCGAGCTGCTGGTCGACGAGCGACTTGCTTCGGCGGGCGAGCGTTTCGAACATGTCGTTGATCTGCAGACGCAGTTGCGCCTGCTCACCGGCGAGCTTGAGTGCCTGCCCGTGGATGTCGTCCACGGCGCGGGCGAGCTGCCCGATCTCCTCGGAGGAGTGCACGGCCACCGGTTCGAACGACAGCCCCCTCGGATCGTCGCTGGCCTTGATCTGCTCGATCGCGTCCGGCAGGTCGCGGCGGGCGGCCTTCAGCGCGCCGTACCGCAGTCGGCGGATCGGGCCGATCAGCGACCGCGACACGAGGAGCGCGAGAACAAGCGCGGCGAGCAGCGTTCCGAGGACGATCGCCGTGTCACGCAGCGCGGCGGACCGGGTCTCGGCGGCGCGGATCTGCACGGTGGACGCGATGTCCTTCGCCACTTCGCTGGTCAGGTCCTGGTAGATGTCGCGGCTGGCGATGAGCGAGGAACGCAGCTGCAGGATGGGCAGCACCCCGCCGCGTGCCGCGTCGGCCAGACCCCGGTCGATGAGGGCGTTGCGGTCGTTGATGTTGTTCCGCAGCGTCTGGAGGCGCTCGTCGCCCTTCGGGTAGTACCGGTCGAGGACGTCGAGGAGGCTCGATTCGGCGCCGGCGGCCGCGACGACGGCCGAGGTGGGAATGTTGCCCGTGCGGGCCTTCTCCCGTCCTTCGGGACTGGCGTACACGTCCTTCACGATCACGAGACCCATGGCCTGTTCGAACAGGCGACGCTGCGCCTGCCAGGCGTTGGTCAGCTGGTAGCCCTTGTCGACGACCTCGCTGTCCTCGATGGGGCGGACGATGTCGTCGACTTCCCGGATGAAGTCCGCGGCGAACGCGCGCTGGCGTTCCGCGAGCAGATCGGTGGCGACACCCGGGGAGTCCATCAGATTGAGGAGGGCCCGGCCGTCCGAGACGGTCTGGTTGATGGAACTCGCGACGGCGGGATCCAGTTCGGGGTTCCGGGCCTGTTCGGACACGTCGTTCATCAGGGATTCCGCGACCGCACGGTCTTCCTTGGTGAGGGTGCCCGAGGCGTAACCACTGGTCACGGTACCCATCGAGGCCTCGAGGGCCACGATGTCCGGGACGACGACGATCTGGTCGGCGGCCTCGGTGAAGTGGACGGCGTTGCTCAGCTCGCCCTGCACGCGGAGCCCGCCGAGCACCATGGCGACGGTGACGGGAACTGCGAGTACCGCAGTGACCTTCCACCGCAGGCCCCAGCCCTCGATATCCCAGAACTTTGCCCGGGGCGGCGAATCGTCGCTCATCCCACGCTTCCTTTCCAACCACTCATAGCTTGTCGCTCTGTGCTCGTGACCCCGCCCGCGAGAGGGCAGCCGTACCGGATCGGACGACACGCGTCGACAGAGGAAAGTGATCGATCAGTTGCGCTGTGCGCAGCGCTGCCCGACGCACCGATTTCCGAATGTAACGAGTTCATCACATCCCCATGGGGAACGTTCTTACCACAGAAATTCCCCGATCCTTACTTCCAAGTAACATCCGCACCACTGATCCCAGACGTTGCCGCCGCGGGGTGGATCAGCCGACCAGGCTACACAGAATCGCCGTTCACAGTCGAGGACGGAATTCTGCGTCATCCGTTCCCGCAACCGGCCCAGACGGGTGCAGCCACCGGGGTCTTCCGACCACCGGTGGCTGCACGCGATCCGTATTCTGTTGTGCCGGATACCTAGACGTCGAGGAAGCGGACGTCCTTGGCGTTACGGGTGATGAAGCTTCGCCGGGCCTCGACGTCCTCGCCCATGAGGACGCTGAACAACTCGTCGGCTGCGGCCGCGTCGTCGAGCGTCACGAGACGCAGGACACGCACGGTCGGATCCATCGTGGTCTCCCACAGTTCCTTGGCGTTCATCTCGCCGAGACCTTTGTAGCGCTGGATGCCGTCGTCCTTGTTGATCTTCTTGCCCGACTCGAGGCCGGCCTTGACGAGGGCGTCGCGCTCGCGGTCGGAGTAGGCGAACTCCGGGTCGGCGCGCTGCCACTTGAGCTTGTACAGCGGGGGCTGCGCCAGGTACACGTGGCCGTGTTCGACGAGCGGCCGCATGAAGCGGAACAGCAGCGTGAGCAGCAGCGTTGCGATGTGCTGGCCGTCGACGTCGGCGTCGGCCATCAGCACGATCTTGTGGTACCGCAGCTTCGCGATGTCGAACTCGTCGTGGATGCCGGTGCCGAACGCGGTGATGATCGACTGGACTTCGGTGTTCTTCAGCACCCGGTCGATACGTGCCTTCTCGACGTTGATGATCTTGCCTCGCAGCGGCAGGATCGCCTGGTACATCGAGTCACGGCCGGACTTCGCGGAGCCGCCTGCGGAGTCGCCCTCCACGATGTAGATCTCGGACTTGCTCGGGTCGTTGGACCGGCAGTCGGCGAGCTTGCCCGGCAGGCCGCCGAGGTCGGTGGCGCTCTTGCGCCGAACCAGTTCGCGGGCCTTGCGGGCGGCGACGCGGGCCTGCGCCGACGACACCGCCTTGTTCACGATGGTCTTCGCGTCGGCCGGGTTCGCCTCGAACCAGTGCGAGAGGTGCTCGTTGCTCGCCTTCTGCACGAACGACCGGACCTCGGTGTTGCCGAGCTTCGTCTTCGTCTGACCCTCGAACTGCGGTTCACCTACCTTGACGGAGATGATCGCCGCGAGACCCTCACGGATGTCGTCACCGGTGAGTTTCGGGTCCTTCTCCTTGAGCAGCTTCTTGTCGAGTGCGTACTTGTTGACCGTCGCCGTCAGAGCGGACCGGAACCCCTCTTCGTGGGTGCCGCCCTCGTGGGTGTTGATGGTGTTCGCGAACGTGTGGACCGACTCCGAGTAGCCGGAGTTCCACTGCATCGCGATCTCGAGTTCGTGGCCGGTGCCCTTCGCGGTGAAACCGACGACGGAGTTGTGGATCGGCTGCTTCGTGCGGTTGATGTGCCGCACGTAGTCCTCGAGTCCGCCCGGGTAGTGGTAGACGCGGGTCTTGACCTTGTGGACGGCCGGCGCATCGGCTTCGGCGTGCTCGTCCTCGGCGGACTTCGGGGCGTCCGCGACCTGGCTGACGACCTCTTCCGTGACCTCGGCGTCGCTCACGCGCTCGTCGGTCAGGGTGATCGTCAGGCCCTTGTTGAGGAAGGCCATCTCCTGGAGGCGGCGCGCGACCGTCTCGAAGCTGTAGACCGTGGTCTCGAAGATGTTCGGGTCGGCCCAGAACGTGACCGTGGTGCCCGTCTCCTTGGTGGCCTCGCCCTTGACGAGTTCACCCGGCTTCGAGTCGGTGTAGGTCTGGTTCCAGCGGAAGCCGTCGCGCTTGATGTCGACGTCGAGCCGGGTGGACAGCGCGTTGACGACGGAGATACCGACACCGTGCAGACCGCCGGACACGGCATACGAGTCGGAGTCGAACTTGCCGCCGGCGTGCAGCTGGGTGAGGACGACCTCGACGGTGGGGACACCGGAGGCGTGCATCCCGACGGGGATGCCTCGGCCGTCGTCGACGACCTGGACGCCACCATCTTCGAGAAGGGTGATCTCGACCTTGCTGGCGTAGCCGGCCATGGCCTCGTCGACGGAGTTGTCGACGACTTCCCAGATCAGGTGGTGGAGACCGCGTTCACCGGTGGAACCGATGTACATACCCGGTCGCTTACGGACGGCTTCGAGTCCCTCGAGGACGGTGATGGAAGAAGCGCCGTAGTCCTTGCTGGAGGTGCTTTTGTCTGACTTCTGGGCAGCCACGGGTGGGTAGCTCTCCTTCTCCGTCCAATGCCCGACGCAGGCGCCCACCGCCCTGGTCGGGCACGCGGGAGACGAGAATCGGGAATCTTGCCGCTAGTTACCTCGGCCATCTTACTGGTACGTCTGGCCCAGGAGCGGGCTATGACACCCCTGAGCGCCCCGTAGACGAATTTTCAGGGCGCCTCGGGAGTGAAAACCTAGGCTGACGCGCTCTCGGACGGCCCGTCCGGGGCATTTCCCCATTGCCGGTCCTCGACGTCCAGCACGAACTCCGCGGCGAGTTGCGCAATGTCCGCGGCGTGGGAGATGGGCGACCAGTGACCGGCGTCGACCCCTCGACGGCGCAGATCGGGTGCCCATTTCTCGGTGTCCTCGTACCCGACGGGCCGTACCGCCTTGTCGTTCTCGTTCAGGATCAGCTGGACGGGGACGTCGGTGTACCGCTCACGCGGCCGCAGCAGGCTGGTCCGGATGTTCGCCCGGTACAGCTTGAGACCGTTGACCATGTCGTCCGCCAGCGTCGGCGCCGGACGCACCAGGGCCGGGTCGAGGCGGTCGAAGAACTTCAGGAACGCCGGCCAGTGCCGGGAGAACCACAGCCGCAGCGGCAGCGTCGCCAGGCCCGGGATCTGGAACAGGACGGTGTAGCCGGACGCGACGGCCTGCGCGAGCGGCCCGCCGAACCGGCGGTCGGAGATGCGGCGGCGCATCCACTTCCCGAGGTGGTCGAGGTTCGGCCCGGAGACGGACGTGAACGACGCGATCCGCGTACGGGCGCCCGGTTCGCAGACCGCCTCCCACGCCTCCACCGACCCCCAGTCGTGCGCGAGCACGTGCACCGGCCTGCCCGGGCTGACGGCGTCGATCACCGTGAACAGGTCGCCCGCCAGGGCGGGCAGCCGGTAGTCCTCGACCCGGGTGGGCACGGTGCTCTCGCCGGCGCCGCGGCTGTCGTAGCTGACCACCCGGAACCGTTCCTTCAGGAACGGCACCACCCGGCTCCACAGTTCGTGGGTGTCGGGCCAGCCGTGAACTAGCACCATCGTCTCGCCGGCGGGGTTGCCTTCCTCGAACACGGCGAGGTCGACGGAACCGTTGGTGATCCGCCGGGCGGTACCGGACGTGGATGGAGTCATGGGTGTCCTCTGGGTTCGGGTTCGGGAATCGGTGGATTACAGGTCGAGGACGAGGCGGCCGCCGTCGGTGCGGGACACGCAGATCAGCATCTCGTTCTCCTGCTCGGCGTCGGTGAGCCGCGTCTCGCGGTGGTCCGGGGTGCCGGACAGCACCTTGACCCTGCAGGTGCCGCAGAATCCCTGCTGGCACGAATACCCCACTCCGGGCATCGTCTTCTTGATCACCGTGAGCGCGGATTCGTCGGCGGGCACGGTGAGCACCTCACCCGTGCTGACGAGCTGCACTTCGAATTCGGTGCCGCCCCGGACCGGCGGCGCACCGAATCGCTCGAAATGCAACGCGGTGGCGGGGCTTCCGGGAAAGGCGCGGCGCACCGACTCGAGCATCGGCGTCGGCCCGCAGCAGTAGACGGCGCCGCCGGGCGCGGCACGCTCGAGCAATTCCTCTGCGATTGGCAGTCCGAATTCGTCGTCGGGGCGGATGAAAATCCGTGACGGATCGAATGTTTCGATCTCGTCGAGGAACGGCATCGACTCCCGGGACCGGCCGGAATACACGAACTGCCAGTCCATCCCGAGATCGCGCGCGGCGCGCACCATCGCCAGGATCGGCGTGATGCCGATGCCGCCGGCGACGAAGAGCGCGCTCCCCTCGCCCACGAACGGAAATCCGTTGCGGGGTCCGCGAACCGTCACCGACGCCCCCGGCTCGAGGGCATGCATCTCGAGGGATCCGCCACCTCCGTCGGGGATACAGCGGACGGCGATGCTGTAGCCCGTGCGGTCGGACGGATCCCCGCACAGCGAGTACTGACGTCGCAGCCCGGACGGCAGGTGGAAGTCGAGGTGCGAACCCGGCTGCCACGCAGGAAGTTCGGCGCCGTCCTCGGCCTCGAACCGCAACTGCACGACGTTGTCGTCCAACGCGACGACGTCCCGTTGGGAGACAACCATTTTCATCGCCACATCGGGGTTGTGACCGGCGACGCCGGGGTCGTACTCGTACGCGGTGAGAACACGAAGGTACTTGGCGGCCACGGCCTCGGTGATCCGCATGGCGCGGTCGGGACGCGAGCGGCCCTTGATGTCCGGCGGCGCGTCGTACCGGGGCAGGCCCTGCCCGGTGAACACCTCCCGCACCTGGGACAGCTTCATCGCTCGGCCGCCTGAGCCGCCGGCGAGGACGCCAGGTACTTCACGGCCTGCGCCGTCGAACCCTCGTTGCTCGGGTGGTACGACCGCGTGAAGTACGTCGACATCCGCTTGCCGAGTTCGCGGGCCGTCGGGAGGGTGCCGCGCTTGCCCGCCGCGAAGAAATCGGTCAGGTGCGGCTTACGCCGGTGCGCCGACCACTGCGCGAGCTCCGGATCGTTCCGCATGAGGAATCGGGTGCCGCGTACCCACAGCCATACGATGACCGGAGTCACGATCAGCTGGGTGCGGATCCGCCGCGACTCCCGCTTGTCGAAGTACCGCATGACGTCGTACGCCACCGACCGGTGCTCGACCTCCTCGGCGCCGTGCCAGCGCAGCAGGTCGAGCATCGTCGGGTGCATCCCCACCCGATCGAGGCCCTCGGCGCCCAGGACCCAGTCGCCGAGGAACGCGGTGATGTGCTCGATGGCGGCGATGACCGCCAGCCGCTCGATCAGGTAGTTCTTCTCGCGCAGACCGGTCAGCGGTCGCGGTCCGAGGATCTTGGAGAAGGTCCATTCCATCTGCTCGGTGAAGGGTGTCGGATCGAGCCCCTTCTCCTTCAGGTGCACCAGCACGCCGGTGTGCGCGTTGGCATGCATCGCTTCCTGGCCGATGAACCCGACGACGTCGTCGCGGAGCTGCTCGTCCTCGATCAGCGGCAGGGCCTCTTTGAACGTCTCGACGAACCACTCCTCGCCCGCGGGCAGGAGGAGGTGCAGGACATTGAGGACGTGCGTGCTGAACGGGTCGCCCGGGATCCAGTGCATCGGGAGGTTCGACCAGTCGAACTCCACGTTTCTGGCCTGCAACAGGATGTGGTCCGGTTCGGGGATCGCGTTCCGGGGCGCAGTCGGGGCGGACATCTCATTACTCCTTCGTGCCGGCGGCTGCGCCACGACGAAGGCTTGTGGCACAGTTCACTCGATGACTTGGAGTAACTGTAACACCGGGTAATAGACAAAACTAGGGACCGAACGCCCGCTCCGGCCTATCCGTAGGTGTCGCGGGGGCCGCGCCCCCGGATGTGCCGTTCCCCTTTTCGCCAGCTCGGCGCGGTCGGACCGGTGATCCGCAGCGACTTCACGACGCCGTCGCCGACGGCCGCGGCGATCTTCGCGAGAATCTGCGACTGCATCATCCGAAGCTGGGTCGCCCAGGCCGTCGACTCCGCGGAGACGCTGAGAATCCCGTCCCGCAGCCCGGTCGGCTCGGCGTGCGCGGCGATGTCCTCACCGACCACCTGCACCCATCGACCGAGGACCGTTCCCTCGGACACCTTGGGAGACCAGCCGCGTTGTTTCGCGAGCGCGCTGGTCAGCGCACCGAACGGCTGGGGATCACGGTCGTCGGGCCCCGGACCGGACCAGCCTCGCCTGCGCCGGGCGCGCAACGCCCGCACACCGGTCCCGGACCGGCGGCCCTGCCCGACGGATTTTCCGCTCGCCTTCGCCGCGGCCCGCGCCTCCTCGAGGGCACGCCGGGCGAGATCGATTCCCTTCACCTCCGGTTCGGGGGTCGCCGCGGGCACGGTGGGTTCGGCATCATCCGTCACGGTGGTCCTCCGTCTCTTCCAGGATGTGTGAGATTCTTCCTCGATCGGTGTCGCGGGCCTCGACGCCGTACCGGACTGCGTCGAGTTCTTCCGGTACATCTTCCGGCACGGCGGCCGTGATCAACACCTGTTCGGCGTCCAATGCGACCTTGGCGAGGGCGCGGCGACGCTTGCGGTCGAGTTCGGCGAACACGTCGTCGAGCATGAGGACCGGATCGCTGCCTTCCGACCGCAGCAGGGCGAATCCCGCGAGCCGCAGCGACAGCGCGAACGACCACGACTCGCCGTGACTCGCGAATCCCTTCGCCGGGGTGTCGCCGAGTTGCAGTTCCAGATCGTCACGATGCGGTCCGACGAGGCACACACCCCGCTCGATCTCCTTCGAGCGCATCACGGACAACTCCTGGAGAAACCGCTCCTCGAGGAACGCGATGTCGCCGGACTCGGGCGCTCGCGCCGGTTCGGTGAACTCCGGCGGCAGCGAGGACCCCAGACTCGAGCGGTAGCGGATGCTCGCGGGCCTCGACTCGGGTGCCAGCGACTGGTACGACTCGGCCAGGTGCGGCGCGAGGTCGTGGACGAGATGCAGCCGCCCGGCGAGCAGCTGGGCGCCGTGCGCGGCGAGGTGTCCGTCCCAGACCTCCAGTGTGGCAAGGGCACTCGCACCGTCCTCGCCCGGCTGACCGCTGCCCCGCGAAGACCGCCGCAACGCGCCGCCCGCGGTCTTGAGCAATGCCGACCGCTGGCGCAGCACCCGTTCGTAATCGGCGCGCACCGCCGCCATCCTGGGGATCCGGGACGTGAGGAGTTCGTCGAGGTACCGGCGTCGCTCCCCCGGATCTCCGCGGACCAGCGACAGATCCTCCGGCGCGAACAGCACCGTCTGCAGAATCCCGAGAATCTCCCGCGGCCGCCGGGTGGGCGACTGGTTGATCCGCGCGCGGTTCGACTTACCCTCGTTCAACTCGAGATCGACGGTCAGTTCCCGGCCCGTGTTGACGACGGTGGCCCCCGCGAACGCCTGAGCGGTACCCGTCCTGATCAGCGGGGCGTCGGAGCTGACCCGATGCGACGAGAGCGTCGACAGGTAGCCGAGCGCCTCGAGCACATTCGTCTTGCCGTGCCCGTTGGGTCCGACGAAGACGGTGCAGCCCGGACGCAGGTTCAGACCGAGGGCGTCCCAGGAACGGAAATCTCTGAGCGAGAGTGCGCGAACGAACACCTACGTTCCAGAACCGGCTTCTGCCTCGCCTGCCGCCTTCTTCACGGCGTGACCACCGAACTGGTTGCGCAGCGCCGAGACGGCCTTCATCGCGGGGGAATCGTCCTGACGGGACGCGAACCGCGCGAACAGCGCGGCCGAGATCACCGGCGCGGGCACGGCGTGGTCGATCGCCTCCAGCACGGTCCAGCGGCCCTCACCGGAATCGTCTGTGTAACCGGAGATCTCGGCGAAATCGGGATCCTCACCCAGTGCCTTGACGAGCAGTTCCAGCAGCCACGACCGGACGACGGTGCCGTTGGTCCACGCGCGCAGCACACCGTGGACGTCGGTGACGAGGTCTTCGGCCTCGAGCAGTTCGTAGCCCTCGGCGTACGCCTGCATCAGTCCGTACTCGATGCCGTTGTGGATCATCTTCGCGTAGTGGCCGGCGCCGATCGGGCCTGCGTGAACGAACCCGTCCGCACGCTCACCCTCCGGGCGCAGTGCGTCGAAGATCGGCAGCGCCCGCTCGACGTCCGCGGCCGACCCGCCGACCATCAGCCCGTAGCCGTTCTCGAGTCCCCAGACCCCGCCGGACACACCGCAGTCGAGGTAGCCGATGCCGTGGGATCCGAGCAGCTCACCGTGAATCTTGTCGTCGGTGTATCTCGAGTTGCCGCCGTCGATCACCAGGTCGCCACTCTCGAGCACCGACGCCAGCCCGGTCACCGTGTCCTGGGTGATCTTTCCTGCCGGAACCATCACCCACACGACGCGCGGAGACTCGAGTCGCTGGGCGAGTTCCGCCAGTGACGCCACATCCGTGACCTCGGGGCGGGGGTCGTAGCCGACCACCTCGTGCCCGTGCGCGCGCAACCGCTCGCGCATGTTGAATCCCATTTTTCCGAGCCCGACCAACCCGATCTGCATCGTGATCTCCGTCCACTCGTGAGATTTCTTACGGCAGTACTGGTTTCGCTTCCGCGAATCGTCAGCCCGGCAGACGCACCGGCATCAGCAGGTACGTGTACGCGCTCTCCGGTGCCGCGAAATTGCCGGAATCGTCGGGCTCGATCTCTTCCTCGGTGGCCGGACGCAGCACCGCGGGGCGGCTGGGGGTCGTGAAGCCGAACAGCACCTGCTCGCTGTGCAGCGAGGACAACCCGTCGATCAGGTAGCCGGGGTTGAAGGCAATGGTGAGCGGCTCGCCCTGGAACACCGCGTTCAAGCCTTCCTCGGCCCGACCGGCGTCGTCGCCGCCGGCGGAGAGCAGCAGCCCCTCGGTGGAGAACTGCAGGCGGACCTGCGCACCACGCTCGGCGACGAGCGCCACACGCTTGATGGCCTCGACGAGCGGAGCGATCTCCACGGTGGCCAGTGCAGTGTGCTCGGACGGCAGCAGCTGCCGGAACTTCGGGAACTCGGCGTCCAGCAGTCGGGTGGTGGTGCGACGGCCTTCGTTGACGATGCCGAGGAGGCCGTCGTTTCCGACCGCGGAGCCCGAGCCGAGAGCCAGCTCGACCGGTGAAGTGGCATCTCCCGCAAGCGTTTTCGCCGACTCGGAGAGGGTCTTGGCCGGGATGAGGACGGCCGCGGCGGTGTCGGGGTTCGCCGGCGACCACTCGAGTTCACGAACCGCGAGACGGAACCGGTCGGTGGCCGCGAGCACGATCGCGTTGCGTTCGATCTCGACCCGGATGCCGGTGAGCATCGGCAGGGTGTCGTCCTTGCCCGCCGCGACAGCCACCTGACTGATCGCCTCGGAGAACAGGTCCGCGGGAATCGAGCCGGTCTGCTGCGGCAACTGCGGAAGCTGGGGGTAGTCCTCGACCGGCATGGTGGGCAGGGAGAACTTGGCGCTACCGCAGGTGATCAGCACACGAGTGCCCTCGAGCGTCACGTCGACGGGCTTGTTGGGAAGCGACTTCGTGATGTCGGCGAGAAGCTTGCCCGAGACCAGGACCTGACCGGCGCTACCGACCTCGGCCCCGACCCTGACCTGGGCCGACACCTCGTAGTCGAATCCGGAAACCGTCAACCCTTGCTCGGTCGCGTCCAGGAGAACTCCGCCGAGGACGGGCACGGGAGGCCGCGACGGCAGACTGCGAGCGACCCATGCCACTGAATCAGCGAATTCTTCCCGGGAGACACGAAACTTCAGGCTTCCAAGCTCCATCGCCGGGTTGTTCCTCTCGGTAGGCACGGTTGTTCGCCACGGTCGGGCCGTGACCACAGCACTGCAGTCTTTCACAGAGCGGCGATGCATAACCGTATGCCCTCGAGGACGAACTTGAAAGCGGAACGCCTCCGTCCTCGAGTCTCCGACGGAGGCCTGTGAACGGACGCGATCCCCAACCCTGTTTTCAAAGAGTTTTTTATAAGAATTAATGAGAAGTACTATTAGGTCCTGTGGAATCTGTGGACGAACAGCTGTAGACGCTGGTCCCTCCGCGTACTTGTATGGGGAATTCTCGAGGACAAACTCGAGGACCGATCCGGCACCCGTGTGGACTACTCGAGGTTGTTCAAAGTTCTGCACGTTCTGTCCACAGAGATTCCACCTCATCCCCACATTTATCCACAGGTGTGCATGCTTTATCCCAGGTCCCGGCGTCGGCGTGTTGCCCCGGTGTGTCGCGCCGGCGGGGGTTTGCGCGAGCCTCGAGTAGACCCTCGAGCGGTACCTCGAGGACCCGCTCGAGCGGTACCTCGAGGATCCGCTCGAGGAGTCCCTCGAGTTGCTTGCGGCGGCGGAGTCGGACCATCACGCCCGCAAAACGACCTGTGCCCCCGGTAGGCGAGCTACCAGGGGCACAGGAGAGGCAGAGGCGGGTGACTACCTTTTGGAACGCTGCTTGATCCGGGCGGTGAGCTCCTGGACCTGGTCGTAGACCTTCCGCCGCTCCGTCATCTCCTTGCGAATCTTCTTGTCCGCGTACATGACGGTGGTGTGGTCGCGGCCGAACGTCTGCCCGATCTTCGGAAGGGACAGATCGGTCAGCTCCCGGCACAGGTACATGGAGATCTGGCGGGCGGACGCCAGCGGACGCGCCTTGCCGGGCCCGCACAGGTCGTCGATCGACATGTTGAAGTACTCCGCGGTGACCGCCATGATCGTCGCCGCATTGATCTCGAGACTCGACGAGTCCGGCATCAGGTCACGCAGCACCACCTCGGCGAGCGTGAGGTCCAGAGGTTGCCTGTTCAGGGACGCGAACGCCGTCACCCGGATGAGGGCACCCTCGAGTTCCCGGATGTTGCGTTCGATCCGGGAGGCGATCAACTCGAGGACGTCGTCGGGCACCTCGAGCCGGTCCATTCGGGCCTTCTTGCTGAGGATGGCGATACGGGTTTCGAGTTCGGGGGGCTGAACGTCGGTGATCAGGCCCCATTCGAAGCGGGTGCGCAGGCGTTCCTCGAGTGTCGCCAGCTGCTTCGGCGGCCGGTCGGAGGAGACGACGATCTGCTTGTTCGCGTTGTGCAGGGTGTTGAAGGTGTGGAAGAACTCCTCCTGGATACCTTCCTTGCCCTCGATGAACTGGATGTCGTCCACCAGCAGCACGTCGGTCTCGCGGTAGCGGCGTTTGAACGCCACCTTGCGGTCGTCGCGGAGGCTGTTGATGAAGTCGTTGGTGAATTCCTCGGTGGAGACGTATTTGACGCGCATCCCCGGGAACAGCCGCTGGGCGTAGTGGCCGGCGGCGTGCAACAGGTGCGTCTTGCCGAGGCCGGACGCTCCCCAGATGAACAACGGGTTGTACGCGCGCGCCGGTGCCTCGGCGATGGCGACCGCCGCGGCGTGGGCGAACCGGTTGGACGAGCCGATCACGAACGTGTCGAACGTGTACTTCGCGTTGAGGCTGTTCCCACCCGTCGCCGCAGGTGCCGGGCCCGCGGGCGGCTTCGTGAAATACGACGGCCAGGATTCGTGGACGCTGGCGAGGGCCTCGGTGTCGTCGTCCACCTCCTCGAAGTCCGTGGTGTCCGAGTAGGGCTGGTCTTCTCCGGAGCCGAAGCGGCGCCTGCGGAACGTGCCGGAACTGGTGACGGAAGGCTCGAGATGGCGAGGGGTGTGGACCGGTTCCGGGTCCGGCCTGCGCTCCCGGCTCGGGGCCTCGGATTCGGGTTCGTCGTCGACCGGGGCGGCGATGCGCACACCGAGACCCTCGACCTGCTCACCGAGATGCCGGCCGAGCGCGTGGAGGATCGGCTCACGCAGATCCCGTTCGATCGCTTCCTGCGCGAAGGGCGACGGAACGGACAGGAGCGCGAAGCCCTGTGCGAGTGTCAGCGGTTTGACGAGCGCCAACCACGCCTTCTGTCCCCTCGTCAACGGCGGCAGATCGCCGCCGGGCGAATCGGATGTGAGGTCGGCGACGACGTCGATCCAGATCCGTGCGAGCGCATTCGGATCGTCGTTCACGTGGTTCCTCCCCAGTGTGTTCGCGGACTCGGCGGGTGCTGTGCCGAGTCCAGTGTCGGTGCCGTCGTCGAGGCGGAAATGGGAGCTTCCCCGACCTGAGGATGGACCCCGTACGGACCTACGAATATGCCATCTGAACTGTGTTTCCACACAATTATCCACAGATGTGGACAAACCGCAGACGCCTGCTGTCGCGGCGTCGTGTGACGGTGAGGAGTCCAGATTGAGCGCGCTGACCTGCGCATATGCATGCGAAACCTGGATGAGCGGGTGTGGGGACCCGAGAAGTGAAGGGTGTCAGGAACCCTCGTGATGATCCGAAGCGGGACACCATCTGTGCCCTGTGGATGAATTGTGGTGAATGTGCAGATGAGAACGCTGAAGTCGAGAGCTGGGCACTCGATCAGGGTTCATCGGCGAGACCATGCATAGACGCTAGCAACAGTGTCGGCAACCTCACAGCGGTTTGGCACATTGGAAGTTGGGGTGCAAGCATTTGTCGATCCTCGGCGTGTCGGTCAGCCGATTCGCGGGGGAATCGCAGGTGAGCGAGTTTGACCTGACCGGGAGTGGTAAGTACTCTCGAACAGTCACCCTGTGGTGAGGTGGCGGTTTCGTGCTGGCTCGAGTCCAGTTTCGAAGTCGTTTCATCCCCACCCTGTGGATGAACACCTGAGTTTTCGCCAATGTTAGATCCATGACGCCGGGAGGCGTCGATGAACTTCGAGGAGTGTTGACCGTGGCCAAGGGCAAGCGGACGTTCCAGCCGAACAACCGACGCCGCGCGCGCGTTCACGGCTTCCGTCTTCGTATGCGGACCCGTGCGGGTCGTGCAATCGTTTCGGCGCGTCGCCGTAAGGGCCGCGAATCCCTCACCGCCTGATCCCGACACTGGGTTCGGGAGCTCGGGGTGTTGCCTGAGCCGCACCGATTGCGTCGTCATTCAGATTTTTCGTTGACTGTGCGACGTGGTCGTCGGATGGGAAGACGCGACCTGGTTGTGCACGCTTTCGACCGTGTGCAGGCAGATGAGCTGGTGAGTAGCGGCGGTCCGCGATTCGGACTGGTTGTGAGTAAGGCTGTCGGGCCGGCGGTGATTCGACATCGAGTCGCACGCCGGCTTCGTCATATCTGCATCGACCTCGTGGACGTGGTTCCACGGGGAACCGATGTGGTGATTCGCGCTCTTCCGGGAGCTGCGACTGCAAGTAGCCGGGACCTGGAGAAGCAACTTCGTGCAGGTCTCCTTCGATTGGACCTTCTTGCGCCCGTGAGTAACTCCACATGAAACGCGCACTCCACGAGTCGCGCACCGACACGGCCGAGGGCAGCTCCTCGGCCTCTTCCGCGTGGAAGTCGGTCCGTGCGTTACCGGCGCGCACTCTCATTTTCTTCATCGAGCTCTACCGGACGTATGTGTCGCCCCTGAGGTTGCCGACCTGCCGGTTCATGCCGACCTGTAGCGAGTACGCGGTGGAATCCCTGCGTACCCACGGGGCGATCAAAGGCCTTCTTTTGACGGTGGTTCGGTTGGCGAAGTGTGCCCCCTGGCACCCTGGAGGGTGGGACCCGGTCCCTGCCCGTCACGACCGTCATGCGGGTAGCCGTCGTTGCTGTCCGGCGAACGTGGACGAACAGAGGAGTACATAGAGCCGTGCTCGACTTCATTTACTATCCGGTGTCCGGGATCCTGTGGGTCTGGCACAAGGTTTTCGGTGCCATTCCCTTCCTGGGTCCGGACAGCGGCATCACGTGGGCGCTCTCCGTGGTGTTCCTCGTGTTCACGCTGCGTGCCGTGCTGTACAAGCCGTTCGTCAAGCAGGTCCGCACGACGCGCCAGATGCAGGAACTTCAGCCGCAGATCAAGGCTCTGCAGAAGAAGTATTCGGGTGACCGCCAGCGTCAGGCCACCGAGATGCAGAAGCTCCAGAAGGAGCACGGGTTCAACCCGATCATGGGCTGCCTCCCGGTTCTCGCGCAGGCGCCGGTCTTCATCGGCCTGTTTCACGTGCTTCGCTCGTTCAACCGCACCGGCACCGGTATCGGTCAGCTCGGCATGTCGGTCGAGGCCAACGCGAACACACCGAACTACTTCTTCAGCGTCGAGGACGTGCAGTCCTTCCTGAGTGCCCGCCTGTTCGGTGCCCCCATCTCGGCCTGGATCACCATGCCGAAGGCTCAGCTCGACGCGTTCGCCGCATACGGTCCCATCCCCACGGTGCTGAACATCGCCGTCGTCGCGGTTCCGCTGATGATCATCGCCAGCATCGCAACGCACTTCAACTCGCGTGCCTCCGTCGGGCGCCAGAGCCCCGAGGCGGCCGCGAACCCGCAGTCGGCGATCATGAACAAGCTCGCGCTGTGGGTCTTCCCGCTCGGTGTGCTCGTCGGTGGCCCGTTCCTCCCCATCGCGATCCTCCTGTACTGGGTGAGTAACAACATTTGGACGTACGGGCAGCAGCACATCGTCTTCCGCAAAATCGACGAGGAAGAGGAAGAGAAGAAGCAGGCTGCCATCGCACGCCGGGCGGACAATGCTCCGAAGCCCGGCGCACGGCCCGATCTCACCAAGAAAAAGAAGAAGGCCGCGACCGCAACGGACGGTTCCGACGCCGACAACGAACCGGAGATCGTCGAGGGCATCGTCGAAGGCGACATCTCCGATCAGCCGAATGGTGACGGTTCGGCGTCGAAGCCGAAGCCCGGTGCCCGCCCCCAGTCCAACCGCGGAAAGTCCCCCAAGCGCAAGCGGCGCTGATTCAGAAAAGAGAACGAGCATGGCTAGTGAGCCTGACATCGCAGTGGACGGAGATGAGACAGACGTGACTGCACCGACGCAGAACCCGGACACCGAGGTGGATTCCGATTCTGACGACTACCTGATCGAGGAAGGGGAAATCGCCGGCGACTACCTGGAGCAGCTGCTCGACGTACTCGACTTCGACGGCGACATCGACCTGGACGTCGAGGGTGACCGCGCTGTTGTCAGCATCGACGGTGGAGACGATCTCACCAAGTTGGTCGGGCGCAAGGGTGAGGTGCTGGACGCACTGCAGGAACTGACTCGCCTCGCCGTGCAGCAGGCGACGGGCGAACGCAGTCGACTTATGCTGGACATCGCCGGATGGCGTGCCGGCCGTCGCGCCGAACTCACCGAGCTGGGTTCCTCGGCGGCACGTCGCGTACTCGAGAGCGGTGAACGCGAGGAGCTCGCTCCGATGACGCCGTTCGAGCGCAAGATCGTTCACGACGCAGTCGCGAAGGTCGACGGCGTGTCGAGTGAGAGCGAAGGCGCCGAGCCGTCACGTCGCGTGGTCGTCATCAAGGACTGATCCACCCACGCACCAAGGCGGGGCTCCCGGATTCACTTCCGGGAGCCCCGCCTTTTTGGTCCCACCCCGTCACTTTGGGTGCGTTTCGTTTCACGTGAAACACAGACCCCCTCCCCTCCCCCACCGAGGGGTCCGTGCCCGGCCTCCATCGCGCAGCAGAATTCAGACGCGGCGGAACCCGAGAACTGAACGCAGTGTGGCAGTGAAGAACGCCGACAGTGCAGCGGGCGCAGTGGGCGGCACACGACGAGGTATCGGATCTCGAGTAAGTTCCGGTGCCTGCTGATCCCGACTCGAGTCGGCCAGGAGGGGCGCCGGGATGTTGTCCGTGGAAGGTCGGGCAGAGGCTGCGCACCGGCGGATCGAAGTCACCGACGACTTTCCCGCGGGGGCGCCCCCAACCACAACCGCCAACCGAGAAGGGCAATCTTCGGTCGCCGAAGAGGGGGTCGGTATTCGGGTTCCGGTAGTGGGATAGGTCGACCAGACGCGAGACCTCAATGCAACCGTCGTGAACAACAGTCGGCGTCACTCTGACAGGCACGGATCGCGAGCCCGATCGTCAGGTGGATCTTGCCGGTGCGCCGAAGTCGAGCGGCCCCGGTAAGTGCTCGAGTCCCGCTCGAGACGATGGGCGCCGTCGATGTAACTCCTCGAAATGAATTGCGGGCCGAACGTCGCGCCGGCGGTGAGTTTCGACGCGTTCCGAAGTCCACACCTTCCAAGGGGCCGAACCGGGGCCCGTCGACTGGATGGAGTGACAGATGAGCGAGGACGAACAGCAGATCCGGAATCTGATCGAAGGTTGGGCCGAGGCTGTCCACGGTGGTGATATGGCTGGGGTTCTCAGGGACCACACCGACGACATCGTGATGTTCGACGTGCCACCACCCTACGAGGGCGCTCGCGGAATCGATGAGTATCGCGAGACATGGCCGTCATTCTTCGAATGGCAGTCGAGTGGTGCCAGGTTCGAGTTGGTGTCATTGGATGTGACCGCGGGCGAGGATGTCTCATTCGCCCACGCGCTCCTCCGGTGTGGAACGGAAGCGGAACTCGCCGACAATCCGGAGAACCGTCTTCGGCTCACCGTTGGGTTGCGGAAGGAAGACGGTCGTTGGCTCGTCGCTCACGAGCATCATTCCTTTCCGGACACCAGTGTCTGACGGGCGATCGATGTGGGTCGGCGACAGTCATTCTTTGGGGCCTTTTCGGGCGAAAGTAGGTTGTAGTTTCACCCACCCAACCACACCCGGGAGTTTCGTCACTGTGATGATTACGAAATCGGAATCGTAGGTGTGAAAGCGAAATTTCGATAGAAGGGCGCGCCCGGCTCGAGTAACGTTCGCGAGACGGTTGGCATCGATCCCCACAGAGTGTGTTCCACGTGAAACACCGCCCCGATGTTCCCCGTGAAACCGCTCGCGACTCGACCGGCGCGGTGAACTCTGCTCGTCGAGGTGACACGGGTCCGGCCGGGTAGGAACGAGAATCAGTGCCATCGGGGGCGCGGCGACGTGACCTTGCCGCGACACCGCGCTCGCCGCTGCGGTTCCACGTGAAACATCCCGTGGGCGACCCGATGCGGTGTCGCGCCATTAACCGCCGAAGGCAGCGCGCCGTTGGGAGGATGCGCACCGAGCGTCATGGCTCCCGCGGCCAGACTCATCCGTCCCGTATCGAGACGTCACGTCGTGACGAGACAACCGTTCCCGCCCGCGGCGCGATACGTCGCGTCGCCGTTGGAATGCCCAACCCCTCCCCTCCCCCACCGGAAGGGGTGCGGCTCGACACTGTCCGGCGTTGCGCGTTCGAGTTGAGGGACATACTCGCGGGCGAGGGCGGATAATGGAGAGGCTGTGTTTGTTGATTTCGCGTTATTCGCGGGAGGATGTTTCACGTGGAACCGAATGCTGGAGAGCCGGCCGAATGGGACGAACAAGCGGCGGCACGCCAGGTGTTCGGTGAACGATTCGATATTGCGGAGCGCTATTACAAATCGTTGGCGACCGACGGTGTCGAGCGGGGGTTGATCGGACCGCGAGAGGTTCCGCGACTCTGGGAACGTCACCTCCTCAACTGTGCCGTCGTCGGTGAGCTGATCGCTGAGGGCGAGTCGGTCGTCGACGTGGGAAGCGGTGCCGGTTTGCCCGGTATCCCCCTCGCGATCGCCCGGCCCGATCTCCGGATCACGTTGGTCGAGCCGTTGCTGCGACGGTCGGTGTACCTCGCGGAGTTCGTGGAGTCGAACGGTCTGGACGTGCTCGTCGTCCGGGGTCGCGCCGAGGAGTCCGGGGTGGTGAAGGAAGCCGGTGGCGCGGATGTCGTCACTTCCCGCGCGGTGGCCCCGTTGGAGAAGTTGGCCAAGTGGTCGCTGCCGCTGATTCATGAGCATGGGAGAATGCTCGCATTGAAGGGTTCGAGCGCCGCCGAAGAGATTTCCCGTGATCGCGCTTCCTTGACTCGGTTGGGTGCTGGCAAGCTGGATATCGTGGAATGCGGAGTGGGCCTGCTTCCTGTCCCCACCGTTGTCGTTCGGGCAGAACGTTTACCGAAACGCCGTCAGCGTCGATGACGATGAGCACACTGGACCAGGGAGTGAGTATGTCGAGTAACGAGCGATTCCCAATCGAAGGAGTAGTCAATGTCGGGTGGGCCTGAATCCGCCGTTTCACGTGAAACCGTTTCACGTGAAACCGACCATCAATCCGACCAGGCGACTAGCTCCGGGAACGGAGACGACGGATTCACTGCCCCCTACAACGGAATCTCCGTCGAGGAGACTCCGATCGGTGCCGCCGCGCACCGGGCGAGCCAGGTGCTGCACCCGCACTCGGTGGGCCTGCCGAAACCACCCGAACGGCGGATCCTCACCATCGCCAACCAGAAGGGCGGCGTCGGCAAGACAACGAGTGCCGTCAACCTCGCATCCGCTCTCGCGGTTCAGGGGCTGACTGTTCTGGTGATCGACCTCGACCCGCAGGGCAACGCCAGCACCGCGTTGGGGGTGGCCCACCACTCCGGTGTGCCGTCCAGTTACGAGCTTCTCCTCGGTGAGGTGACGGCCGCGGAGGCGATCCAGAAGAGTCCGCACAACGACCGGCTGTTCTGCATTCCGGCCACGATCGACCTCGCCGGCGCCGAGATCGAACTGGTCTCCATGGTCGCCCGCGAGGGACGGCTGAAGGGTGCGCTGTCCGAGAAGGCGCTCGGCGAGGTGGATGCCGATTTCATCCTGATCGACTGCCCGCCGTCGCTCGGACTGCTCACGGTGAACGCGATGGTCGCCGCCAAGGAGGTGCTGATCCCGATCCAGTGCGAGTACTACGCACTCGAGGGCGTGGGACAGCTGCTGCGGAATATCGAACTGGTGCAGGCGCATCTCAACCCCGACCTGCACGTGTCGACGGTTCTCCTCACGATGTACGACGGCCGCACCAAGTTGGCGGACCAGGTGGCCGAGGAGGTTCGTACCCACTTCGGGGACGCCGTCCTCCGCGCTGTCATTCCGCGCAGCGTCAAGGTGTCCGAAGCTCCCGGGTACGGGATGACTGTGCTCGACTATGACCCCGGTTCACGGGGGGCCATGAGTTACCTCGATGCGGGACGTGAACTCGCAGCACGCACCGCGCACATCACGAAGCAGGAGCAGCGATGAGTCAGACGCGTAAGGGTGGACTTGGCCGTGGACTGGCTGCGCTCATTCCTACCGGGCCGACCACGACCGGACCGGGGTTGGGCAACGCCGCCGCCGACGTCGTGATCGGGACGGACCGGCGCAACGTGCTGACCGCGCCCGCACCGAACTCGTCGGACTCTGCGACCGACGAGAAATCTGCTCCCGCGTCCACGGGAAACAACGGAAGGCGCAAGGGAGCTAGCAAGGGCGCCGACGGCGCATCCGGCAACGGTGCCCAACCCCTCCCCTCCCCCACCGGTGCGGTGTACCGGGAAATCGCTCCCGACCTGATCGAGCGGAACCCGAAGCAGCCGCGTCAGGTGTTCGATGACGACGCTCTCGCGGAACTCGTTCATTCGATCCGCGAGTTCGGTCTGATGCAGCCGATCGTGGTGCGCCCGCTCGAGGACGGCAAGTTCCAACTCGTCATGGGCGAGCGTCGGTGGCGTGCCAGCCAGGAAGCCGAGCTGGAGACGATCCCGGCCATCGTCCGTGAGACCGGCGACGACGCCATGCTCCGCGACGCGCTGCTGGAGAACATCCACCGCGTCCAGCTGAACCCTCTCGAAGAGGCTGCGGCGTACCAGCAGTTGCTCGAAGAGTTCGAGGTGACCCACGAGGAACTGGCGGCGAAGATCGGCCGCTCCCGTCCCGTCGTGACGAACATGATCCGACTGCTGAAGTTGCCGATTCCCGTGCAACGACGCGTCGCGGCGGGTGTGCTGTCCGCCGGTCACGCTCGGGCCCTCCTGTCCCTGGAGGCGGGTGCCGATGCGCAGGAAGTGATGGCGGCCCGCATCGTCGCGGAGGGCATGTCGGTGCGCGCGACGGAGGAGGCGGTGACGCTCGCCAACCGCAGCGACGACCAGGCGCAGCCCGTCCAGCGACGCAAGCCGATCCAGATGCCGGGCCTGCAGGACGTCGCCGAGCGGTTGTCCGATTCGTTCGACACGAGGGTCACGGTCAGCCTCGGTAAGCGCAAGGGCAAGATTGTGGTCGAGTTCGGTTCGGTGGACGATCTTCAGAGGATCGTTGGGATGATGGAGGCACAGAAGGCCGATTCGTGAGCGCCTGAGAGAGGTAGAAGGACCCGCGGATGATCCGTCACTGTGACAGCGGCCGCCGGCGGACCGATTCCAGCAGAACTATCGGGGGCGAAACACATTGAATACCAGAGGATGTCGAATGATCTGCGGTAGTGACATTTGGAGGCTGAGCTAGCCAGTGTCGACTCACGTCACATCGCTCACTCTCGACGGCTTGGACAAACTCTCCGCCCATGCCCGTCGCTGTGTCTTCTGGGAGATGGATCCGGCGGCGATCCACAGTTCGCGCGGATTCTGCGACCAGGAATTCGAGAAGGAAGCCTGGCTGTCGATGGTCATGCTCGAATGGGGATCGTGCGGGCAGGTTGCCGTCATGGACGGGAAGCCGGTCGGCAGCGCCCTCTACGCTCCCCCGCGGACCGTGCCCCGCGCGCAGTTACTCCCGACCGCTCCGGTCGGCGCCGACGCCGTCCTCCTCACGAGTCTCCGGCTCGAGCCCGCCGGCGAAGAACAGAACCTGGGGACCACGTTGATCCAGGCCGTCGTGGCCGATCTGGTGCGCCGCGGTGTTCGTGCCCTCGAGGCGTTCGGGATCCGCAACACGGAGGGAACCGGGCCGATCGACACAATGGGACTGGCCTCGGCGACCGCGGCTCGCGAATGCTCCCCCGAGGAGTGCATGATTCCGGCGACCTTCCTCGAGGACAACGGTTTCGAGATCGTCGCGCCCCACCACCGGTTCCCGCGACTGCGGCTCGAACTGAACCGGGATCACGGATGGAAGGAAGACGTGGAGGCCGCGCTGGAGCGTCTCATCCACACCGCCTCGGTGAGCATGGTCGACATCGGAGAACGCACGCCCGTCGGAGCGCACTGAGCGCTCGGCGGGAGATCAGGAACGTTCGGAGGAAGACAGCTCTTCGGCGAGCAACTCCGCGAACGTGAACGTTCCGGTCGGCTGATCGTCCTGACCGAGCAGGTACAGGCGCTTCACGGAGATGAGGATCGCCTCGGCGATGGCGTCGCGCGCCCGCGGGTTGGAGAGCACCGCGGCGTCCAAGTCGTTGGTGAGGTACCCGAGGTCGATCTGCACGGTCGGCATGTTCGTCAGGCGCAGCAGATCCCAGGTGCGGCCGTGGGTGCGGCAGTCCTGCAGCGGCGTGCGTGCCACGATCTCCCGCTGGATGAATCCGGTGAGAACCTGACCGATCATCGACGTCGAACCGTGCGAGTTCCCGAAGTGGAAGCTGGCGACACCGTTCGCGGAGGGGCTGGTGTTTCCGTCGCAGCGCAGCGAGATCATCAGGTCGGCATCGAAGGCGTTCGACGTGGATGCGCGTTCGATGTCTGTGGGGTTCTCGTGGTGCGGGCGGGACAGGAACGTCTCCATCCCGGTGGCGGCCATGCGACCTTCGAGTCGGCTGGCGAGGTCCCACAGGATGTCGGACTCCGAGATCGTGCCGTACGGGGAACGGACGATGGTTCCGTAGGTGTTGCCGCCGAGGCCCGGATCGATGACGATCCGCTTGCCGCTCAGCTGCGGCCCGGAGCTGCGGACCATTTCCTCTTCGCTCATCGCGTGCGGGGACCCACCGGTGACGCGGGTGCCGAGCAACTCGAGCGACCGCAGGGTGGCGGGACCGCAGATGCCGTCGGCGGCGATGCCGATCTCCCGCTGGAACGAGGACAGGGAGTCGTGGGTCTGCGGGCCGAAGAAGCCGTCGACCCGTCCGACGTAGAAGCCGAGGTCCTGCAGGCGGGTCTGCAGGGTGGCGACGTCGTCGCCGTAGAGCGGTGCGGACAGCTGGTAGATCAGCGTGCGCGCGCCCAGGCGGTACGACGCCTCTTTCATGGACCGGTAGGTGGCCGGACCCACGATTCCGTCGACGAGGAGCCCACGCTGCTGCTGGAAGGCCCGTACGGCGCTGTCCAGGTGATGATCGAACACGGCGTCGGGGGCGATCCAGTGGGATCCGTTGGCGCTCTCACGCCGGGTGCCGGGGACACCGTTGTGCAGGAAACCGAGACCGGCCAGAGTGCCCCGAATCTCAGCGACGGCCGGACCATGGTCGCCGTGACGGAGTCGGTGCATGTTTCAGGGCCTCTCAGTCCGAATCAACGAGAAATACGAATCTCGGTACAAACAAAACGATCGATGTGCCCGGTCGGTCTAGCTGATGCGACTGGAGCACATCGATCGATTGTCTCAGAGATTCCCACAAAATCGGGAATCGCGCTGGGTGTTCGGGTGTCGATCAGAGAACGTCGGCGAGCTCTTTCAGCAGCGCAGCCTTGCCCTTGGTGCCGACGATCGTGTTGATCGGCTTGCCGTCCTTGAACAGGATCAGCGTGGGGATCGACATGACCTGGAAGTCGCGGGCAGCGCCCGGGTTGGCGTCGATGTCGAGCTTCGCGATGGTCAGCTTGTCGCTGTGCTCACCGGCGATCTCCTCCAGGACGGGGGCGATCATCTTGCAGGGGCCGCACCAGGTGGCCCAGAAGTCGACGAGGACGGGCTTGTCGCTGGAAATGACGTCCTGCTGGAACGAATCATCGGTGATGGTGACGGTATTCGACACGGGGATTTCCCTTACTCGAGATGGGTAGGTGGGTGGGGGTGGCCGGCTCAGGCGTCGACCGGTGAGCCGGCGGCGGCGACGGTGTTGGCGGTGATGTCGCCGCGCTCGGCCAGCCAGCGCTCGGCATCCATCGCCGCGGAACATCCGGTACCGGCAGCGGTGATCGCCTGCTGGTAGATGTGATCGACGAGGTCGCCGGCGGCGAAGACGCCGTCCACCGAGGTGGCGGTGGACGGGTTCTCGACGATCACGTAGCCGGCCTCGTCGAGGTCGACCTGACCCTTGACCAGTTCGCTGCGCGGATCGTGACCGATGGCGACGAACATGCCGGTGACGTCCAGCGTGGACGTGTCACCGGTGACGGTGTCGCGGATCACGAGGCCGGTGACGCTGTTCTCCCCCAGCACCTCGACGGGCGCCGCGTTGGTCACGAACCGGATCTTCGCGTTCGCCTTGGCGCGCTCGAGCATGATGCGGGACGCGCGGAACTCCTCACGGCGGTGCACCACGGTGACGCTGCGGGCGAAGCGGGTGAGGAAGGTGGCCTCCTCCATGGCGGAGTCGCCGCCGCCGACCACGACGATGTCCTGATCCTTGAAGAAGAATCCGTCGCACGTGGCACAGGCGCTGACGCCGCGGCCGAGCAACTTCTCTTCCCCGGGAATCCCCAGGTAGCGGGCTGCGGCACCCATCGCCAGCACGACCGCGTGAGCCTGGTAGGTCTCGCCGTTCACGACGACCTTCTTGATCGGGCCGGTGAGGTCGAGTTCCTCGACGTCCTCGGTGCGGATGTCGGTACCGAAGCGCTTGGCCTGCTCGCGCATCTGGTCCATCAGGTCGGGTCCCATGATTCCCTCGCGGAATCCGGGGAAGTTCTCGACGTCGGTGGTGGTCATGAGGGCGCCACCGAACTGGGTCCCCTCGAACAGCAGCGGCTCGAGTTCCGCGCGCGCCGCGTAGACGGCAGCGGTGTATCCGGCAGGTCCCGAACCAACGATGATGAGTTCATGAACCGTCGATGGAGTGGTCATGCGGGCCTTCCAGTAGTGAGGGGTGCTCAGTCGTATGGATCAACACAAGACTAAAGGGTGTTGTTCCCGGACTGCAGGTGATACCGGTCGCTCCCCCGGCAGGCCACGTGATCAGCGCAGAGTCTCCCGGATGACGCAGCGCGTCCCCGTGTAGATCGTGGGCATGCACTTGTTGCAGTGGATGCACAGTCCCTCGGCGACGTGCCGGTCGCGGAACTTGTTCACGAGGTCCGGGTCGCGGAGCAGTGCGCGGGCCATCGCGACGAACTCGAATCCTTCGCCGAGCGCGTTCTCGATGGTGTCGAGCCGGTTGATTCCGCCGAGGAGGATGAGCGGCATCGACAGGGCGTCGCGGAACTGCCGGGCCATCGGCAGGAAGAAGGCCTCCTCGAATGGGTAGGTCGGAAAGATGCGCGGCCCGTACACCTTCAGTCCCCAGCCCACCAGCTTCGGCTGTGAGGCAACGAATTCCGCCATCGGGACTTCGCCACGGAAGAAGTACATCCCGTTGAGCAGCGAGCTGCCGCCGGTGAGCTGCATCGCGTCGAGGTGCCCGTCGGCCTCGAGGAGCTGGGCGATGCGGAGACTGTCGTCGAGCCACAGCCCTTTCGGAACACCGTCCGTCATGTTGAATTTGGCGGTGACGGCCACCGAGTCGCCGACGGCGTGGCGCACCCGCTCGAGCACCCGGCGCGGGAACGCCGCCCGTCGCTCCAGGCTGCCCCCGTACTCGTCCGTGCGCCGGTTGAGATTGGGGCTCATGAACGAGCTGAGCAGATAGTTGTGGCCGAGGTGGACCTCGATCGCGTCGAATCCGGCGTCGACGGCGTTGCGTGCCGTGTTCTCGAAGTCGTGGGTGACCTCGTCGAGTTCTTCCCGGGTGGCACCTCGCACGAGACCCATCGCCGGCGGGCTGAGCCGAGTGGACGGCGCGAGCGTCCTGGTGCGGTTGGACAGCGTGTTCGCGACCAGACCGGCATGACCGATCTGGGCCGCGGCCAATCCCCCCTCGGCGTGGACGGCGTCGGTGAGCCGGCGCAGGTCGGGGACGCGGGCGCGGTCGAGCACCAGGGTGTTCGCGTGGACGCGTCCGCCGGGTGAGACGGCGCAGTACGCGACGGTCGTCAGTGCGGCGCCGCCGCGGGCGACCTCGGCGTGGAAGTCGACGAGCCGGTCGGTGACGCGGCCGCGTGGCATGACGCCCTCGAACGTGGCCGCCTTCACGATGCGGTTGCGCAGCGTCAGGGGGCCCAGGCGGGCCGGCTCCCAGATATCGGGCTGGGGTGGTGGAACGGTCATGGTGGTCTGCCTTCTTGGGTGCTGGGTGCTCAGGCGAAGGTCGCGGCCAGCGCCGCGCGGGCCGGTCGCCAGGTGAGCCCGAGTTCGTCGCGGGTTCTCGAGTCGTCGGTGGGGGTGGCCGAGGTGAGGAGCCAGGCCGCCTCGTAACCGAGCCCGGGGCTGAGGTGTGTGAGTCTGCCGATCACGTCGGCGATCCGCCCGATCATGCGAAAGGCGCTGCCCGACAGTGGGATGCGCCGGATGCGACGACCCGAGGAGTGTTCGAGGACGTCGTTGAGCTGATTGAACTCGACGAGTTCACCGCCGCAGACGTACCGGCGTGGACCACGGCCGGGGTGCATCGCGGCGGCATGGACGGCGGCCACGTCCCGCACGTCGATCATCTGCATGCCGCCGACCACCGGTTCGATCCGCGCGGCCTCACCGGCGGCCGCCGCGAGCAGGGCGTCGGGAGTTTCGGTGGGGAGGACCAGCAGCCGAACCGTGTGCCCGTCGGCGAGCAACGCCAGCGCGGTGTGGGCGCCGACGTAGCCGGTGCCGCCGGTGACCGCGATCTTCATGTATCCGCCTCGTTCGAATTACGGTGCCACTGGGCTCGTAATAGGTACGATATAGCGCGGACGGCACTTCTGTCCCACAATTCGAACCAATGAATGCAACCGGAACCGGCCGCCCCCGCGACCCGCGGATCGACACCGACGTCCTCGCGGTCACCCGCGCGATGCTCGTGGAGTCGGGCTGGGAACAACTGAGCATGCGAGCCATCGCGACGCGGTCCGGGGTGAGCAGGGCGTCCATCACCAGGCGGTGGCCGTCGAAGGCACACCTGGTTCTCGACGCCATCCTCGGCGCGACACCCGACCTGTCGCCGTTCGAGGGCACCGATCGCGAAGGCTGGATCCGCTGGGTGGTGACCGGCAGCGCCGAACTGTTCTCACGACCCGAGGTGCGGGCGGCCACGCCGGGACTGCTGGCCGCGATACGGGACCACGACGATCTCCGGACCGCGCTCTGGCGGGGATTCAGCGGGCCGAGTACTCAACTGTTCGGAAGCGCGGATTCCGGGGAGTCGAGCACCGCGACCGCCGTGCTGGTGCTCGCCGCCGGCGCGGCCCTGTTCACGAGCCTGATCGCCGTGGAGGACGACACTCCCGCATTGCGGGCGAAGATCCTCGAGTTGCTCATGCCGGTCGCCCATTCGGAACCCGAAACGAACTGAGGGTCAACCGATGTCGGTGACGGCGATCGTTGCCGGGTCGCCTGCGCCGCACTCGCGGCCCACCACCAGGGCGGTGATCTGCGGCGGGCGCGGCGCGGCCACCAGGAGCAATACCCCGGGCACGCCGTCGAGGCGGACCTCACCGGAACCGAGAAGCGCACGGGCCGGATCGATACCGTTGGCGCGCAGGCATTCTGCCAGCTGATCAGGATCCTCGAGCGGTCCGAGCTGCCGCGAACCGATCACGGTGAGGAGGCGTCCGGAATCGAGATCGGAGCCCAGGTCGAGAACCTCCGGTGCCTGCGAGGTCTCGGAACTGGGCAGGGCAACGGGCGGCGGCTCGGATTCCCGGCCGTCCGGTACGACGACCGCAACGGCCACCACGACCGCTGCTGCCGCCGCGAACGTTCCCGCGGCCGCGGCAGCCCACTTCCGGCGCCGGGCGATCGGCACGACGGTGGCCTCGGCGGGGGTGTCGCGTTCCGCGGCGAGCGCGCGGTTGATGCGGTCGGCGATGTCGGCGGGAATCGGGGTCGAGACGGAGTGATCGCGGCCGAGCGCACCGAGCTGATCGGTGACCCGGTCGAGGGCGTCGATGACGGCCATCGCCTGCGGGTCGCTGCGGACGAGCGGCCACAGACGATCGCCGACCGACTCCGGCAGCACCCCGGCATGCAGATCCGCGAGTAGGTCCTCGGAATAGGGAGGTTCGGGCAGTGCGGCATCGGACGGCTCGGATTCACGGTCGGCCATGGCACCTCCTCACCGAATCATCGTGGTCCGGGACATGGTCCGGGACGTCAGGACACTTCCCCGCTCCTATTAGGTTTTGACGCTGCGGAGTCATGATCGGTTCCCCTCCACCCGAAAATATTCGAGAGAAGCGGCCAGCTTCTTCCGGCCGCGGGCGCAGCGGCTCTTCACGGTGCCCTCCGGAACCCCGAGGAGAGCCGCGGCCTCGCTGGTCGACCGGCCCTCGAGGTCCACGGCCACGATCGCGGTCCGCTGATCCGGCGGGAGCTGCGCCAACGCGCGCTCGACCACCAGGCTGAGCTCCACCTCGGAGACGTAATCGCGGGTGTCGCGCGGTTCGTCGTCCTCGTCGGCGGACAGGGACACCGCCGGGCGGGCCTTGTTCCGGCGGATGCGGTCGAGGCAGGCGTTGACGACGATCGTGTGCAGCCAGCTCCGGACCGCGGCGTCCCGGCGGAACGAGCCCGCGTTGCGATGGGCCGACAGCAGCGCCTCCTGCAGGGCGTCCGCCGCGTCCTCGGTGGTGTAGCTGGTGCGTTTGGCGACGTGCCACAGGTGGTCGTAGTGCCGTCCGAGCAGGGTTTCGAAGGCGTGCCGATCGCCGGCGACGTGCGCAGCCAACAGGTCGACGTCCGAGGGCTCACCCTCGGAATCCCCCCGGAAGATTCGCACCGGCGGATGTTAGCTCAGTTCGCCGGCCCGCGAGCACCGGGTGCCGACTACGTGGAGGCGTTGAAACCGATGTCGGCGATGGACGATTGGTTCGTGCCGCGGGAATTGCTCAGGCCGGTGATCCACACCAGGACGTTCTTGGTGGGTCCCTCCGACTTGACCGGGATCTCGGTGACGCCGTTGCCGAGGACCTTCGAACCGAGCACCTGCGTCTGGTCGAGCGTCGGATTCTCGGACGGGGCGCTGCGGATCTCGACGTTGGTGCCCGGGGTCGGCGAGTTGATCCACACACTCGACAGGGTCGCCGGCTCGTCCAGCGTGACCATCAGGCCCACACCGTTCTTCAGCGAAGGGAACGGCTGAAAGTACGAGTCGGTGCTCCACACGGTGGACGTGTTGCCGTCGATGGCCAGCCGGGCGTTGGCGGCGGAGTCGGGTGTGCCCTGCGGCGAGAACACCGTCGCGCCCGAGGGGGTGATCGGAGCGACGTTCGCCGCCGGGGCGGGCGCGGCGGCGGGCGACTCCGGGTTCGGTGGGGCCTCGGCCGAGGTGGTGAGTCCGAAGTCCTGTTCGGTGAGCGGCGCGTCGGAACTGCTGCCCGTGAGGAACGTGGCGAGCCAGAATCCCAGCAGCGCCAGCACGATGATCGTGACGACCGCCAGGCCGACGAGCGCGGCGATCATCCGGTTGGACTTCTTCTTCTCTGCCTCCAGCGCTTCCGGGTCGGCGAGAGCGTGACCGGACGGGCTGGGGCCCCGCTGCCCGAGCCGCAGCACGGGGATGAACTCGGTCTTGTCGTTGACGACGGCCGCCTGATCGAGGATGTGCTGCACGGTGGCCGCCGTGCGGATTCCACCGTTCGGCTCGAGCGAGCGCAGGGCCACCGCGGAGATCTCGAACGGGACCTCCGGCCGGATCACCCGCGGACCGATGGGCTGCCCGCTGGAGTCGCGGTCGGCCAGTCGCATGCCGCCGACGCTGCCCGGGCGGTTCGAACCCGACGGCTCACCCGCGGGAGCGGACGGGTCGCCGAGCGGCCAGCGGGCGGTGATGAGCGCGTAGAGCATCGCGCCCAGCCCGCGCACGTCGGAACTCGAGTCGGAGTCGGCGAGCGTGGCCGGGAACGCCAGCACGGCATCGCCGTTGATGCTGATCCGGACGCGGTCGGGATGGTCGATGGACAGTGCCCCGCCGGCCCGGTGCGCGGTCTCGGCGGCCGCGGCGAGCGTGCGGATGGCGCTGGCGGCGCCGATCGGAGACGGCTTGGTGTCGGCCATCTCCCGCAGCGACCGGCCCGGAGTCCACTCGGCGACGACGATGCCGCCGGAGCTTCCCCGGACCACGTCGAGGACACGGGCGAGACCGGGCGAATTGATCCGGCCCAGTCGCAGGGTGCGCGACAGAATTGCTTGCGGGCCTTCGGGACCGGCCGAGGTGGAGCGCTGCTCGGAGTCGACGAAGGTCAGCGCCACCTCGCGGTCGAGCTTGACGTCCAGTGCCTGCCAGAACTGCAGTCCCCGCGAACCGCCGTGCGGGGTCAGCAGGCGATATCGACCACCGGCGACGGAGGCGCCGGGAATGAGCTTGGGGCCACGGGGAGTACGACGCGGGCCCGCTCCGGGGTCACGACCGGGCGCGGGTGTGATCGGGATCACGCCGGTGTCGTAGCTGAGATCCCGTGCGGGTGCGGAGCCCATGTGACGTGTGTCTCGACGTTCGTCGGCGGGCGACTCGCCGGAGTCTTCGCTGGGAGTCTTCGGCGCCGCCTTCTTCTCGGCGTTCGCCCCGGTCTCGTTGCTCTGCGCAGGTTTCGGAGTGCCGGCAGAGGCCGCGGACGCGTCGGCGGCCTTCTTTTGCGAGGTGTCCGCGTCTTTCTTCTGCGGTGCGTCGGCGCCGGCCTTCTTGTCGGACTTCGCGGAGTCGGTGGAGGCCGACTCGGACGAGATCCGGGTCGTCGGGGCGTCGACGCCGTTGGGTGCGGCGGCCGAATCGCGTTCGGACGCTTGCACCGTAGAACCTCCGGCTCTCTTGCTGCCGGCCACGTCGTCGTCGCTCACCCTCACTCCTTCATTTTCGAATGCCCAACTCCGACCAGTACCGGGCGGCGATCCGACCCGCTCGTGTCCAGGGTACGGGAGTCCACCGGGTCGTTCGATACCACGCGGCTGTCCTCCGGTGTCGCGCGGTGTGGCGCGGACCACGGGAATCAGTTCTGTTTCGGCGTCTGAGAGCGGGTCGACCTCCGGTTCCGGTGCGGCGCCGCGACCGCGCAGGGCGCGGACCTTGCGGGTGACGGCGACGGTGATGGACACGATTTCGGGGATCTTCGCGAACCAGAGGATCGCGAACGTGACGACGAGCATCAGCATGCCGCTGATGGCGACGCGGACCATGGAACCCGGTCCGCCGAACAGTTCGGTGAGCCGGTCGAGTTGCAGCAGCCGGTCGGCGCCGAGCATGGCGAGGGCGCCCGCGAGGGATGCGAGGACCACCACCCACACGGTCTTGCCGACGTTCGCCATCTGGAGATTGCCGAGACTGCGGTGCAGCAGGTACCCGCCGACGAGGGCACCGGTGATGTAGCCGAGGCCGTTGGCCACGCCGAGCAGGATCACCACCTGGTCGTCGCTCGAGGCGATCATCGGGGTGAGCGCGGACAGCGCGATCTTCACCGCGGTGATGCCGAGGACGATCCACGTGGGAGTCCACGCCTGTTCGCGGGCGTAGAACACGCGGAGCTGGATCAGCACGAGCGAGTACGGGATGAGCGTGAACGCGGACCAGCTGACGGCCTCGCCGAGACGTTCGGCGTCACCGGACCCGAAGTTGCCGTACCCGTACAGCGCCTGACCGATCTCCGGTCCGGCGAACGTGAGGAACGTGATGATCGGGATCAGGGAGATCATCGTCAGCCGGGTGGCGACGGACAGGTCGTCGACCACGGCGGGGGTGTCGTCGGCGGCGGCGTTGCGGCTGAGCCGCGGCATGATCGCCGTCAGCACCGTCACGCCGAGCACGCCGTACGGCAGCTGCAGCAGTAGCCACGCGTTGTTGTAGATCGCGGGACCCGACGCGTCCGCGTGGGACGAGATGCGGGTGGCGACGATCATGCCCGCCTGGCTGATCAGCACATACAGGATGATGGCGACGGCCATGCCGCCGAACTGCTTGAGCCGGTCGTCGAGGCCCCACAGCGGTTTCAGCGAGATGCCCTCGCGCCGGATCGCCGGCACCAGACTCATCGCCTGCACCACGACACCGAGCGTGACGCCGACGCCGAGGACCAGCAGTTTCGGGTCGCTCATCCGGACCGGGTCGAGGGTGATCTCCCCCGGCGTGGCGTAGTAGATCACCAGCACGGTGAGCATCACGACGTTGTTCAGCACCGGGGCCCAGGCACCGGGTTTGAACACCTGCCGGGTGTTGAGAATCGCCGTGAGCAGCGCCGACAGTCCGTAGAACAGGATCGCGGGCAGCAGCAGATAGGACAGGGCTGTGGTGAGGGACGTGTTCACCTTGCCGTCGGCCGAGAGGAAGACGTGGGTGGTGAGCACGGGCGCCGCGGCGGTCGCCAGCAGCGCCGCCGTTCCGAGCAGCACACAGGTGGCGGTGAACAGGCGGCGCACGAACGCGGCACCCTGGTCCGGGTCCTCCCGTTCGGCGCGCACCAGGACGGGCACCACGATGGCGGTGAGCACCGCGCCCAGCACCAGCTCGGAGATCATGTTCGGGATCTGGCTGGCGACGGTGAACGAGCTGGCCACCGACCCGCCCAGCAGCGTCAGGACGAGAAGCTGCTTGGCGAATCCGGTGATGCGGCTGACGAGCGTCGCCACCGCGATCGACCCGGTCGACGCCAGCAGGCGGGAGTTGCTCTGTTTCTGCGGCGCCGTCGACGGCCCCGAGTCTTGGACCGGAGGCGGCGGCGGAGGGTCGACCCGGATGGCCGCGAACTGCACCGTCGGCGCCTCGTCCGGCCGGATCTCCCGAGCCCAGTGGTCCCGCTCCCACGGCGCGACCCGGGGATGAGAGCGATCGGGAAGCCTCTGGCCCCTACTGGGCAAGTTCCCGGTCATGAACGTTCGTACCCTTCGTCAGCTGGATCCGGCTGGCCGCGGAATCGATGCCACAGCCGGCGGCCGGCGAGGAACAGCAGCAGAGCACCCGCGCATGCTGTCAGTATCGCCAACGCCTGCCCGTACGCGTTGGACCGTACCGTCACGCTGGTCGGCTCTCCCAGTTGCTGTCCATCGGCGGTGGTCAGAGAGAAGTTGACGACGAGCTTGCGGGAGTCGTTGGCCTCGGTGGGAACGGTGAGGGTGCGACTGCCCCGCGGAGGCAGCGTGGTGGGGCCGATGTCCGTGATGGTCATCCCGGAAGGCGCGTCCACCTGCAGACGGACGGTGATCCCGACCGGGAGGTCGTTTCTGGCGACCAGCAGCAGCGGGCTCTGTTCCGACGCCAGCGTGTAGACACCGCCCGGCGACACGACGGTGACGGCCCCGAACATGTCGTCCATGGTTTCGGCCACCTCGTCGGCGCGCGTGTCGGACGCTTCTTCCGCGGACCGGCGTTCGTCGTCGCGGCGATGCGCGAGGCTCATCGACCGCACCAGGTCCTCGCGGAGCGGCGCGGTGAACCGCTCCGGGGTGAGCGGGGCCTGCGGGTCGTCGACCAGCGCCGCGTTCAGTGCCTCGATCCGGGGCATCTGGGTGGCGGCGGCGTCGCGGATGTGGGCGGGGACGCTGTCCTCGGCGGCCTGATCCGGGTAGTCCAGGCTCGCGACCTCGGGTGATCCGGGCTGACGTCCGAGCAACGCGGGCAACGGCCGGGGCGTCGCGAGCCCCGAGCGCATCAGCGACGACACCGTCGACAGCAGCGTCTTCGCGTCGTCGGCGCCTGCCGTCCACAGCTGCGGCGGCACCACCATCAGCGATCGGGGGACACCGGCGGCCCGTGCGGCCTCGGGTTCGAGGGCCGACCACGACACCGCACCGAGCGCGTCCTGCAGCCGGGCGGTCTGGGAATCGTCCGAGAGGTCGTACCGGGCGCGCTGGGGTGTGTAGGACGGAGTCTGCGGAGTCGTTCCCATCGCGGCGAGCGCCGTGCCGACGGACGGATCGAACAGCAGCGCGTCGACGCTCCCCGTGGCCGCGGGCGTCTCGGTGGCCGCCGGGGTGGTGGTCTCCCCGTTCGCCGGGACGGGGGCTGCGGGCGGCGGTGTCGCCTCGATGACGTGGGCGCTGTCCCGGGGCGTGGTCGTGTCGACGGAGTTCGCGGCCACGAGCGCGGTGGTCGCGTCGTCTCCGCGGAGCATCTGCGCGGTCGCGTCGTCGAGCACGCCGGCGTCGCTCCACACGAAATTGCGCAGCGACGTGACACCCAGCACATTGTCGACGATGTCGGCGGGGGCGTCGACGGCGGTCGCGGTGAGGTCGGCGTTCCCGACCTCGGTGATCGCGGACAGGTCGGCCTGCGCGAACGGCACCGACGTGGTGCACATCGTCGCGGCCAGCGTCCGGGCACGCTCGAGCCACGCCGACGCGGCATCCTTGCCCGCACCCTCGTGCGCGGAACCGGTGGGATCGGACGGGTCGTCCACCACCAGATAGCCGCGCGTCATGTTCTCGACGGTGATCAGCAGGTCCGGGTCCACCGCCAGGCACAGACTGTCCCGCAGCGTGTGGTCGCGGTCGACGCTCTCCCGGGTGGCGAACTCCGCCGCCCCCAGCAGTTCGTCGAGCCGGCCGCCGTCGTCCAGTGAGGTCGCGAGGTCGTCGTCGACGAGACGCACCGGTTCGGTGACGGAGCCGGCGACACCCGCCGCGAGCCGGGGGCGGTCGGCGAGGGGCCACATCATGGTGACGGCGACGGGACTGGAGATGTCCGGGGGCACCGCCGGACTGCCCGGGACACCGAACACGGGCAGCAGGAAGCGGGCGTCGTCGAGGCGCGCGGCCCCGCCGTACTCGGGGGTGCCGTTCACGTTCACCATCAGCGGGTACACGCCGGGTTCGGTGATGTCGAGAGAGAGGTCGGTGTCGGAACGCAGCGGCAGCGACAGCGCGAACTGCTTGCTCTGGCCCTCGTCGAGGCGGCCCGCGACCGTGTCGAACATGCCGACCGTGTCGTAGCGGGACTGATCGAGGGTGAGGGACGTGCGGAGACCCTCGCTGCTCGCGACGGCCGGAGCGCGTTGCAGTCGCACACTGACGTCGCGGACCGTGCGGTCGCCGATGTTCTTCACCGAGCCCGTGACGGTGACGATCGGGTCGCTGGTGGTGGTCACCGTGGACGGCGTGACGTTGTCGATGTGCAGTTCGAGGAACTCGGGGTCCTCGTCGACGAGCTGGGTCCCGGCGCTCTCCGGCGGCACGGGTTCCTGGGCCGACGCCACCACGGTGCTGGTGGGAGCCAGAACGACCGCGAGTGCGGTCAACGTCACGGCACCGACCCGACGCAAAGCCATCCTCATCCGGCGTCTGGCCCCTTCTGGAGCTTCAGGTCGGAAGTGGGCGGAGTGGTAGTCATCTTGGAGATCAAGTCACCGGCGATTTCTGCGAGTTTCCGTTCGTCTGCGTAGGCCAGGCGTGATCCCAGCTCGGCGAGCGGCACCCACGCTACCTCGGTGACTTCCACGTCTTCGTCCGACAGTTCCCCGCCGAGGCATCTCAGCAGATAGTGATGGACGGTCTTGTGGACCCGGCGGCCTTCGGTGACGAACCAGTAGTCGATGCTGCCGAGTGACGCCAGGACGGTGCCCTGGATGCCGGTCTCTTCCTGGACCTCACGCATCGCGGTCTGTTCGGCGGTCTCGCCCTGCTCGATATGCCCCTTGGGTAGCGACCACAGCAGCCGCCCGCGACGGTCGGTGCGCCCGATCAGCGCGGCGCACAGATTCTCCCGCGGTCCGCCGAGTCCGTTGACGACGAGCCCGCCCGCCGACGTTTCCCGCACCGTCCTCATGTGGGGTTTCGCGGGTTTGCCGACGGCGCCGCGCCGCCGCGAGTTGCGGCGACTCCTGTTCGCACGTTCGGCAGCAGACACCCCATCGATAGTAGTTGGCTTTGCCGTTTCCACCGGAACGCCGCACCCGAACCGAGACGCTTCGTGACACACCTGTGGTGAACCGAACTGCGAGGTGACAGCGTGTATGCGTATCCCGCTATTTGCGCACCTCGGTAAGCTTCCTGGACGTGACTGCCCCTTCTCTCGACGACGAGCGCCGTACGCGACTGCTTGCCGGCGCCGCGGTGACGCTGCGCGAGCTGTCCGAAGTCCTGACGCCGCTCGGTGAGAAGTTCGCTTCCGCCGGTCACGAGTTGTACCTGGTGGGGGGCAGCGTCCGGGACGCGATCCTGGGTCGCCTCGGCACCGACCTCGACTTCACCACCGACGCCCGCCCGGAGCAGGTGCAGAAACTGCTGTCCGGCTGGGTCGACAACCAGTGGGACACGGGTATCGAGTTCGGGACGATCAGCGCCGCCAAGGCGGGTCAGCAGATCGAGATCACGACGTACCGGGCCGATGCCTACGACCGGGTGTCGCGCAATCCCGTCGTCCAGTTCGGGACGAAACTCGAGGACGATCTGGTGCGGCGCGATTTCACGGTCAACGCGATGGCCGTCCGGATCGGTGCGGACGGCTCGCAGGACTTCGTCGACCCCCTGAACGGCATGGACGCGCTGCTGGCCGGGGTGCTGGACACGCCGTCGGCGCCGGAGAACTCGTTCAACGACGACCCGCTGCGCATGCTGCGGGCCGCCCGGTTCGTGTCCCAGCTGGGATTCACCCTGCAGGAGCGCGTGCATCGGGCCATCGTCGACATGGCCTCGCAGATCGAGCGGATCACCGCCGAACGCGTGCGTGCCGAACTGGACAAGCTGATCCTCGGCGAGTTCCCCATCGACGGCATGAACGTGATGTGCGAGACCGGTCTGGCCGATTTCGTGCTGCCCGAGGTGCCGCAGATGAAGCTCGAGATAGACGAGCACCACCAGCACAAGGACGTGTACTGGCACTCGCTGACGGTGCTGAAGCAGGCCGTCGACCTCGAGGACGGCGACCCCGACCTGGTGCTGCGCTGGGCGGCGCTGCTGCACGACATCGGCAAACCGGACACGAAGCGCAACGAGCCGGGTGGCGGCGTGAGTTTCCACCACCACGAGGTGGTCGGCGCGAAGATGGTCCGTAAGCGGATGCGGGCCCTGAAGTACTCGAAGCAGATGGTCGACGACGTCTCGCAGCTCGTGTTCCTGCACCTGCGGTTCCACGGCTACGGCAAGGGGCAGTGGACCGATTCCGCGGTGCGCCGGTACGTGACGGACGCCGGTCCGCTGCTGCCGCGCCTCCACAAGCTGGTCCGCGCCGATTGCACCACCCGCAACAAGCGGCGGGCGGCTGCGCTGCAGGCGACGTACGACGACATCGAGGAGCGGATCGCCCGGATCGCCGAGCAGGAAGACCTCGCCCGGGTGCGCCCCGACCTCGACGGCAACGCGATCATGGAACTGCTCGGCATTCCCGCGGGGCCGGAGGTCGGGAAGGCCTGGAAGTACCTCAAGGAGCTCCGGCTCGACCGCGGTCCTCTCAGCCGGGACGAGGCCGAGGCCGAACTCCTGTCGTGGTGGGCCGCGCAGCAGGCCTGACCGATCCGCCGGTTCCTCCCCTGCTCAGCCACCCTGCACACCCGAATCGAGTGACGTCGGTCACATGAACTGGCCGTTGCCGTGGTGCCGACATCACCACCGCGCCCGCGGCCGGGTGCGAGAGACGTCATCGAACGCTCACCGGGGTTAATCCCGACGAAACACGCCGGTCGGCACCATTGATACAGGTCGTGAGCCAGGTGGACACGCGGCGACCGTGCAGGTGAGGAGCGAGTCGATGCAGCAGCAGAAAGCCGGGACTTCCACAGTGAAGACCGCCTGCTCGTACTGCGGTGTCGGCTGCGGCATGGTGCTCGAGGTCGGGATCGATCCCGAGACGAATGCCCGCCGGGTGCTCAAGGCGTCCGGCGACAAGGACCATCCCACCAACTTCGGGCGGCTCTGCACCAAGGGCGCGACGAGCGCGGAGATGCTCGTGGCCGGTGGCCGCATGGAAACCGGGTACGTGCGGGACGAGCGCGGGGAGGCGCCCACCGCGGTGGACGTCGGCGCCGCCATCAGCGAGACCGCCCGCCGGCTGAAGGAACAACTCGACGAGCACGGTCCCGACGCCCTGTCCTTCTATGTCTCCGGCCAGATGTCCATCGAGGCCCAGTACCTGATCACCAAACTGGCGAAGGGCTTCGTCGGGACCAACCAGATCGAGTCGAACTCGCGTCTGTGCATGGCCAGCGCCGGCACCGGCTACAAGCAGTCCCTCGGCGCCGACGGCCCGCCCGGCTCGTATCAGGACTTCGACAAGGCCGACGTGTTCTTCGTGATCGGCGCGAACATGGCGGACTGTCACCCCATCCTGTTCCTGCGGATGATGGACCGGATCAAGGCCGGCGCCAAGCTGATCGTCGTCGACCCGCGCCGCAACGCGACGGCCGACAAGGCCGGCCTGTTCATGCAGATCGCGCCGGGCACCGACCTCGCACTGCTCAACGGCCTGCTGCACCTGCTCGTGCAGAACGGGCACACCGATCCGGCGTTCATCGCCGAGTTCACCGAGGGCTGGGAGGTGATGCCCGAGTTCCTCGAGGAGTACACCCCCGAGAAGGTCGCGGAGATCACCGGCATCCCCGAGGCCGACATCCGGCAGGCCGCCCAGTGGATCGGTGAGGCCGAGAACTGGATGAGCTGCTGGACGATGGGCCTCAACCAGAGCACCCACGGCACCTGGAACACCAACGCGATCTGCAACCTGCACCTGGCCACCGGGGCCATCTGCCGTCCGGGCAGCGGCCCGTTCTCCCTCACCGGTCAGCCGAACGCCATGGGCGGCCGCGAGATGGGATACATGGGTCCCGGTCTGCCCGGCCAGCGGTCCGTGCTCGCCGCCGACGACCGGGCGTTCATCGAGGATCTGTGGGAGCTGCCCGAAGGCAGCATCCGCACCGAGGTCGGCACCGGCACCGTCGACATGTTCGAGCGCATGGTGGCGGGCGACATCAAGGCGTGCTGGATCATCTGCACCAATCCCGTTGCCACCGTGGCCAACCGGCGGACCGTGATCGAGGGCCTCGAGGCCGCCGATCTCGTGATCACCCAGGACGTCTTCCTCGACACGGAGACCAACGGGTACGCCGACATCCTGCTGCCCGGCGCGCTGTGGGCGGAGTCGGATTCGGTGATGATCAACTCCGAGCGCAACCTCACCCTGCTCCAGCAGGCCGTCGACCCGGTCGGCCAGGCGCTGCCCGACTGGCAGATCATCGCCCGCGTCGCCTGCGAGATGGGATATGCGGACGCGTTCACCTACGAATCCTCGGAGGACGTGTTCGAGGAGATCAAGCGCACCTGGAATCCCAAGACCGGCTACGACCTTCGCGGCGTCAGCTACGGCCGGCTGCGGGAGACGCCGGTGCAGTGGCCGAGCCCGCCCGGCAACCGTACCGATCGCAACCCGATCCGCTACGTCAACGACGGCGTCAGCCAGAACCTGCTGTCCGCTCCCGACGGTTCACTCCCCCGCCTCGCGTTCGCCACCGCGAGCGGCAAGGCCGCCTTCTTCCCGCGCCCGCACATGCTGCCCGCGGAGATGCCCGACGACGACTACCCCCTGGTCCTCAACACCGGGCGCCTGCAGCACCAGTGGCACACCATGACGAAGACCGGCAAGGTCGCCAAGCTCAACAAGTTGAACTCCGGCCCGTTCGTCGAGATCAACCCGGCCGATGCGCAGAAGCTGTCGATTTCCGAAGGTGACAAAGTGGAGGTCGCGTCCCGGCGCGGTCGCGCGGTGCTTCCCGCCGTCGTCAGCGACCGCGTGCTGCCAGGAGGCTGTTTCGCCCCGTTCCACTGGAACGACTCGTTCGGTGAATACCTCAGCATCAACGCCGTCACCAACGACGCCGTCGACCCCACGTCCTTCCAGCCGGAGTTCAAGGTGTGTGCCGTCTCCCTGACCCGGGTGGCCCCGGTGTCCGAGCCCGAGGTTCCCGAATCGGGTGGGGCTCTCACCCTCGCGAGCGGCTCGCCCGCCGCGGAGATGAGCCGCATTCTCGGACTGGATGATTCGGCATCCCCCAGCTTCGACGAACACGAGCGCACGTACCTCGCCGGACTTCTGGCGGGTCTGCAGTCCACCGAACTGCAGGGCGTTCCGGTTCTTCCGCGCACCGCGCCGATCTCCGGGTCGAAGAGGGTGTGGCTGGACGGTCTGATGGCGGGGCTGTTCTCCCGCTCCGCCGTACCGGACGGCTCCGCGGCGCCGGACACGAGTCCCGCGACCGCTGAATCGGTCCAGCACCCCGTGGTCGTGGTGTGGGCGTCGCAGACCGGCAACGCGGAGGAGTTTGCCGCCGAATGCGCCCGCCAGCTCGAGGAAGCCGGCCACGGCACGCACCTGACCAGCATGGACGACTACGACGTCGCGGGCCTTGCCGACGTCCGCGATCTCCTGATCATCACCAGCACGTTCGGGGACGGCGACGCCCCCGACAACGGCAGCAGCTTCTGGTCCGCGCTCAGCAGCGACGAGGCACCGAGGCTGGCGCAGACCCGCTACGCCGTACTGGCTTTCGGAGACTCGAACTACGACGACTTCTGCGGGCACGGCAAGCGGATCGACGCCCGGTTGGAGCAACTCGAGGCGAAGCGGCTGACCGAGCGCGTCGACTGCGAACCCGACTACGAGGACCAGGCGCACCAGTGGCTGACCCAGGTGCAGAACCTGGTCCGTGAGCGCGCGGCCGGCGGTGCTGCCCAGGCCGCCCCAGCGCCTGCCAGGCCCGCGGCGAAGAAGGCGGCGACGTTCACCCGGAAGTCTCCCCTCGTCACCCGGTTGACGAGGAACATCCCGCTCAGCGCGGCCGGTTCGTCGAAGGACGTGCGGCAGTTCGGCTTCGAGGTGAACGATCCGGAATTCTCCTACGAGGCGGGCGACGCGCTCGGTGTGTGGCCCACCAACAGCGATGGCGTCGTCGACGAGTGGTTGAAGGTCACCCGGTCGATCCCGGACACACCCGTCACGCTGCCGGACCTGCCGGAGATGACACTGCGGGAGGCGCTGCGCACGAAGCTCGAGATCACCAAGGTGACGCCCGAACTGCTGCGGTTCGTGCAGAGTCGCACGCAGGACACCGAGTTGGCGCGACTGCTGCGCCCGCACAACAAGATCGCGCTCCAGCAGTGGTTGTGGGGACGGCAGTCGATGGACGTGCTGGCGCAGTACGAAGTCGACGCCGACGCGGAGGAGTGGCTGGGCGTCCTCAAGCGCCTCCAGCCGCGGCTGTACTCGATCTCGTCGAGCCCCAAGGTGGACCCGGGTGAGGTGCAGCTGACCGTCTCCGCGGTGCGCTACAACCACGAGGGCAAGAACCGCTCCGGGGTGTGCTCGACGTTCCTCGCCGATCACTGCGACGACGTCGACGTGCCGATCTTCGTGCAGAAGTCGGCGCACTTCCGTCCCCCGTCGGCCGCCGATGCGCCGATGATCATGGTCGGTCCCGGCACCGGGATCGCACCGTTCCGCGGATTTCTGCACGAACGCAGGGAATTGGGTCACACGGGCAAGAACTGGATGTTCTTCGGTGAGCAGCACGAGGCTACCGACTTCTACTACCGCGAGGAGATGGAAGCTATGCACCGCGACGGATTTCTCACCCACCTCGATGCGGCGTTCTCCCGGGACCAGCGGCAGAAGATCTACGTGCAGGACCGCATCCGCGAACACGGCGCCAAACTGTGGGGCTGGATGCAGGAGGGTGCCTCCCTCTATGTGTGCGGCGACGCCAGCCGGATGGCCAAGGACGTCGACGAGACGGTTCGTGAAGTCGTCCGCACCCACGGTCGCCTCGACGAGGAGGACACCGAGCTGTACATGAAGCAGCTGTCCAGCGACAAGCGCTACGTGCGGGACGTGTACTGATCCGCATCTTCGGCGGTTTCTACTTGTTCGGTCCGTATATGCCGACATAGTATGGCGGTCATGACGCATGCGCGGACGACCTCCGGATGACGGGTATCCGGATACGACAGGCCGCGGAACTCCTCGGCGTCAGCGACGACACGGTCCGGCGGTGGATCGACAACGGCAGCCTCGCGGCGGACAAGGACGAGTCGGGCCGCAAGGTGATCGACGGTCCCGCCCTCGCCGAGTTCGCGCGCGCCAACGCGTCGAAGTCGCCCGACCTGCTCGGATCGGAATCCTCGGCACGTAACCGATTCACCGGCATCGTCACCGCGGTCGTGATGGACAAGGTGATGGCCCAGGTCGAGATGCAGTGCGGGCCTTTCCGTGTCGTTTCCCTGATGAGCAGTGAAGCCGTTCGCGACCTCGGGCTCGAGCCCGGCAAGGTCGCGGTAGCCGTCGTCAAGTCGACCACGGTGATCGTCGAAACTCCTGGAGGAATTTCATGAAAATGTCCTGGCGCCGGGTCACGACGGGGGCTGCTGCGGCCGCGCTCGGTCTGGGCCTTCTCACCGGTTGCGGTTCGAACGACGACAGCGGTGCCTCGGGTTCGGCCGAGTCGACGTCCGCGGCCGCATCGGGCGGCGACATCACGGTGTTCGCCGCGGCGTCGCTGAAGGGCACGTTCACCGAACTCGGCGAGATGTTCGAGACCGCGAACCCCGGATCCCACGTGGAGTTCAGCTTCGCGGGTTCGTCCGACCTCGCCGCGCAACTCGACCAGGGCGCTAGCGCCGACGTGTTCGCGTCCGCCGACACGAACAACATGAAGAAGGTCGTCGACGCCGGACTCGTCGCGGGAACCCCCGTCAACTTCGCGACCAACACGCTGACCATCGTGACGGCACCCGGAAACCCCAAGGGCATCACGTCGTTCGCGGATCTGAACCGTGAGGGAACGCTCGTCGTCACGTGTGCCCCGCAGGTTCCGTGCGGTTCCGCGACACAGAAGGTCGAGACGGCTTCGGGTGTCGACCTCACCCCCGTCAGCGAGGAGTCGTCGGTCACCGACGTGCTGAACAAGGTGACGGCCGGTCAGGCGGACGCCGGACTCGTGTACGTCACCGACGCGGCAGGTGCGGGCGACAAGGTGACCGCCGTGCCCTTCCCGGAGGCGGCGCAGGCCGTGAACACCTATCCGATTGCCGCGCTGTCCGCTTCGAAGCAGCCGGAGGCGGCGCAGGGCTTCCTCGACCTCGTCACCGGACCCGAGGGCCAGGCGGTGCTGGCGAAGGCCGGATTCGCTCAGCCGTGATCCGAGCGCCGCGCGTGAAGGTTCCGTCCGGGCTTCCGGGCTGGATCTTCGTGCCCGCAGCGGTGGGCGGCCTGTTCGTCGTCCTGCCGTTGTTTGCGATGCTGGCGAGTGTCGACTGGACGCGCTTCTTCGAACTGGTCACGTCGGAATCCTCACTCGCGGCGTTGGAACTGAGTCTGCGCACCGCCGCCGCAAGTACTGCCCTGTGCATCCTGCTGGGCGTCCCGATGGCGGCGGTGTTGTCCCGCAGCAGCTTTCGCGGACTCAACGTGCTGCGTTCGCTGGTGCTGCTGCCCCTGGTACTCCCACCGGTGGTCGGGGGCATCGCCCTGCTCTACACGTTCGGCCGGAAGGGTCTGATCGGGCAGCACCTCGAGGTCGCGGGCATCCACATCGCGTTCACCACCACGGCCGTGGTGCTCGCACAGACCTTCGTCGCGCTGCCGTTCCTGGTGGTGAGCCTCGAAGGGTCGCTGCGGACCGCGGGCAGGCGGTACGAGCACGCCGCCGCCACGCTCGGTGCGAGTCCCACCACCGTCTTCCGGCGGGTGACGCTCCCCCTGGTGCTGCCCGGACTCGTGTCCGGTTCGGTGCTGGCGTTCGCGCGGGCGCTCGGCGAGTTCGGGGCGACGCTGACGTTCGCGGGCAGTCTGCAGGGCGTCACACGGACCCTGCCGCTCGAGATCTACCTGCAGCGCGAGACGGACGCGGATGCGGCCGTGGCATTGTCGCTGGTGCTGGTGATCGTCGCGGTCGTCATCGTGGTGGGTTCGCGGGGCTGGGCGTCGAGGGCGGCGCTGTGACCGGCCTGAGCGTCGAGGCCAGGGTCGCGGCGCGCGGCGTCGAGGTGGGATTCGACCTCGCCGACGGTGAGGTGCTGGCGGTCCTCGGACCGAACGGCGCAGGCAAGTCGACGGTGCTGTCGGTGGTCGCGGGCCTGGTCCGGCCGGACGCCGGACGTGTCGAACTGAACGGTCGCGTGCTCACCGACACCGAGCGTGGCATCGCGGTGCCGCCGCACCGGCGCGGTATCGCGCTGCTCGCGCAGCAGGCACTGCTGTTTCCGCATCTGACGGTGGCCGCGAATGTGGCGTTCGCGCCGCGTAGTTCGGGCCGCGGACGCCGGGAGTCGCGGGCGGTCGCGGAGAAGTGGCTGGACGCAGTCGATGCGGCGCAGTTCGCCGATCGCCGTCCGCACGAGTTGTCCGGGGGGCAGGCGCAGCGGGTTGCGGTCGCCAGGGCACTCGCCGCGGAACCGCAGGCGCTGCTGCTCGACGAACCCATGTCCGCCCTCGACGTCGCTGCGGCCCCCGCCCTGCGGGTGCTGCTCAGGCGGGTGCTGCGGGAGGGCGACCGGACCGCGGTCGTCGTCACCCACGACGTTCTCGACGCGCTGGCACTGGCCGACCGGGTGATCGTCGTCGAGGGCGGACAGGTCGTCGAATCCGGTTCGGTGCGCGACGTGCTGACGCGCCCGCGCAGTGCGTTCGCCGCGCGGATCGCCGGACTCAACCTCGTCCCCGTGTTCGCGGCGCAGGACGGGTTCGAGACGGAGACCGGTGTTCGGATGCAGGGTCTGCTCGACGCCGACTTCGTCGGGGGCGCGCCGGCCGTCGCGGTGTTCGCACCGCATTCGGTGGCCGTGCACAGGCGGTCTCCGGAAGGCAGTCCACGCAACGTCTTCCAGGTGACCATCTCGGAGATCGAGGTGCGCGGGCCGACGGTCCGGGTGCGCGCCGCCGAAGCCGGAGGCCGGCTGGAGCTGAGCGCCGACGTGACCGCGGCGTCCGTCGCGGAACTCGATCTGGTGCCGGGCCTGGACGTGTACTTCGTGGTCAAGGCCACCGAAGTTGCGCTTCACACCGTGCGTACTTGTTAACGTCGGGCGGTTAAGAAGTACTCACGGGTGCAGGGACGCATGCATCAGGTAGACGTTGTAGCTGTCCCACTCCGAGATCGTGAAATACAGATCCTCGCCCGTCGACCACGGGTGGATGAAGCCGCCGTACGCCTTCGGATAGTCGGCCGTGTCGACGAGCGTCGCCGCGTCCGACCATGCACCCTGCGGGCTCGACGACTGCCGGAGGATGATCGAACCGCCGACGGGTTCGAGGTAGCTCATCTGCCACGTGTCCGCGGCCGCGTCGTAGCGCACCGACAACTCGCTGGCCACCCCACCGACGATGGGGGTCGCGAGGCGCTGGGACACGGGTGTCCACGTGCCGTCCGACCAGTACTGGTACGACGTGGTGTTGAGTACCTGGTCGACGGGTACCCGGGCCAGGCCGATGGTGCCGATCCGCCCGTTGGGGGTGCCGAACATGTACACGTAGTCGCCGTGCGGCACCATCGCGGACACCTGGAACCGGGCACCGAAGATGTTGTCCCACTTGGCGTGCTGGTCCTTGATCCAGGTCTGCCCGTTGTCGTCGGAGTAGGCGATGCCGCCGTAGTTCGTGTACCACATGCCGGGGACCATGCTCCAGCGCTTCACCGACATGTAGCTGAGGTACTGACGGTCACCGATCGCGAACCCCGACGTGGGGATGGTGGTCGTCTCGAAGTTGTTGATGTGCCTGCTGTCGATGATCTCGGCGGCGTGGCACCGGCTGTCCTGGACCATGCTGTCGATGGTCATGCCGTCGGACAGGTCGGTGTCGGTGCTGTGGCCGAGAACGTTGCTCCGCCAGTCCTCGCCGAAGGCGCCGGGCGGGGTCCAGTCCTTGCCGAACGTGTCACCGAACGCGACCGCCACCTCGCCGGGCCTCGTCTCCCACGTGATGCCGAGGTCGGTGCCGTCCACCTGCCAGCGCTTGTCCGTCCGGTTCTCCGAACCCTGTCCGGTCAGCTGCGACACCAGCCGGACGTCGCCGACGGCCGGCTTCGCCATCGCGGCGGTGAGGGAACCACGTACGGCCGGGTTGATCTCGACCGGCGGCGCCGGCTGCGGTTCGGGTCCCGGACCGCCGGGAACGGGAATGGGAATGGTCTCGGGCCGCGGATCGATCGAGATCTTCGGGATGGTCAGCGCACTCGAGCCCGACGACCCCGATGACCCTGCCGAACCCGAAGAACCCGGGCCGGTTTCCGGTTCGTCGACGTCGTCGGTGAGGTCGGGGCACGGGTCCGCGCACGGATCGGCGGGTAGGTCCTGGGCGACGCGGGTCTGGTCGACGCGCGGTCCGGGAACGGGGACGGGCACGAAGTCGGGGTACGGGATCGGGATGCTCACGGTCGGCGGGATCGGGGGCAGCAGTGGCCCGCCCGGGCTCGGCGGCTCCTTCGCCGGGTTGAATCCGGTCTCGCCGCAGGCGTTCACCGGGAGCCACGGCAGGGTCTCGGCCGACGCGGGTGCGGCGGTGAAACCGATCGTCGCGGCGACGGCGGCGGCCACGCACAGGGGCACTCCGGGCACAGACCAGGACTTGTCGACCACGGGACCCCTCCACATCGGTGGTCGGAGTGATGGTGGACCGACCTGCACGCGCGGGGTCGAAGATAACACCGGGGGACGGCATCCGCGGCGCACGCGCCCGGCCCGCCCGGTTGCGGTCCGGTCACAGTGCGGTTTCACCGTCGCAGCGGAATTCGCGGATATTCGGTGGAACCGGATGCGGTCCCGCTGCGTCCAACCTTCATATGGATCCTCTCGAGTACTCGTTCGGAACCGGTGCCGACGCCCCGGTGGCGTGGACGTCGCCCGCCGACCTCGACCTCGGACCGTCGGGCGGCGTCGACGCGGTGCGCCTGGACTTCGACGGCGACGGACTTCTCGACGACGCGATGTGGGATTCGGACGGCGACGGGGTGGCCGATCGTTCGGTGCTCGACTACGACGCCGAGGACGAGTCCCGCTACTTCACCGATCCTTCCGGCGACGGGACGTGGAACGCCGAGATTCCGCGCGAGCCACCGGTGATCGCGGCGGTGCACACGTGGCGCCCCGATCCGGTGGTCGGCACGGCCGGGACCATTGACGCCGGCGCCCAAGCCGGGCAAGGTGGGTTGGGATTTCAAACTTACCGAGGGTTCGACGAGGAGAACACACGATGACCGATCTGACCCGCGAGGCGGCGAGCGCCTTCGTCGTCGCAGCCGGACTGGAACTCGACGAAGTGTCGGGAACGAAGGTGGTCGGCCACATCGACCTGTCCGCCGACCATCACACACCGTGGGGAGTAGTGCACGGCGGCGTCTACACGACGGCGGTCGAATCGGCCGCGAGCATCGGCGCGAGCACGGCCGTCGCCGATCGCGGTCAGTTCGCGGTGGGCGTGCACAACGGCACCGACTTCCTCCGGGCCCGCACCGAGGGGCGGGTCGACGTGGTCGCGGTGCCCATCCAGCAGGGCCGCGTGCAGCAGTTGTGGTCGGTGGTGATCACGGCGTCCGACACCGGCAAGGAGGTGGCTCGCGGTCAGGTCCGCCTGCAGAACGTGCCGATGCCGGGGTCGGAATAGCCCGGTTCTCAGGCAGGTTCGCGCCGGGTGTTGAACAGCACGCCGACCAGTCCGAGGCCGTAGAACGCCCCACCCGCCAGCACCAGTGCGAGTGATCGGCCGTCGGGGGCGATCACGAGGGACGCCGCGGCGATCGACCCGATGAACGCGACGTTGAACACGGTGTCCTGAAGCGCGAACACCTGTCCCCTGCGGTCGTCCTCGATCTCGATCTGCATCGCCGCGTCGCCGCTGAGTTTGATGGACTGCCCGGCGAATCCAAGCAGCAGCGCGCCGCACAGCAGCGACGCCTGCGTGAGGGTCGCGACGAACGTGCACTGCACGACGAGCGCGAGGATCAGGCCGCCGACGATGGTGCGGGACCGTCCGATGCGCGGAATGAGGAACGGTGTCGAGATCGCTGCCAGCAGCATGCCCGTGGCGGTGGCGCCGAGCGCGACACCGAAACCGGCGAGGCCGCCTGGCAGGGCGCTGACGGTGGCGGTGTCGCGCAACACCAGAACCATGATCAACGTGTTGACGCCGAACACGATCCGGTGCGTGCCGATCCCGATCATGGCGGTCGTGACGCCCGGCGAATGCCACACGGCGAGCGCCCCGTTGCGCAGTCCGGCGGCGACGGCGCGGACCGCCCCGTATTCGGGTTTCTCGTCGGCGTGCGGACCGAGAAGTCGATGGTGGAAGCGCGACGCTGCGAACGCGGCCACCGCGGAACCGCAGGCGGCGGCCGCCACGGCGATTCCGGAGCCGCGGTCACCGGCGCCCACGAACGAGATGATGGCGACGGACGTCGCGGCCCCCAGCGCGGCGACGACGGAACCGGTGGTGGCGAGCACCGAATTGGTGGCCACGAGCCAGGAACGGTGCACCACGCGCGGCAGCGCCGCCGAGACTCCCGCGAGAACGAACCGGCTCACACCGATGGCGGAGAGGGCGAGCACGAGGAGCGCGGATTCGCTGGTCCCGGTCTCCAGCAGCGCGGCGGTCACCAGAATCAGCAGTCCGCGCAGCACATTCGCCCACAGCAGCACGCTGCGGCGGTCCCAGCGGTCCAGGAGTGCGCCCGCGTACGGTCCGATCACCGAGTACGGCAGCAGCAGCACCGCGAAGCCGGCGGCGATCGCGACGGGATCCGTCTCCCGCTCGGGGTTGAACAGAATCGCGCCACCGAGTGCGGCCTGGAACATGCCGTCGCCGAGTTGGCTGGCGAATCGCACGGTGGCGAGACGGGCCAGTCCGGGCGACCGCCGGAGCGTGTACGCCGTTCTGCGCCACGCCTCGCGCCGGTCCCCGAGCTGTTTCGCCATTCACAGGACCCTATCCGGCGGCCGCGACCGACCTGTCCTGCCACCACCGGACGGTCTCCTCGGCAGCTCGGCCGAGTGGCGTCGGGGCCAGTCCGAGGCGGGCCTCGCTCTCGGACGAGTCCATCACGAACGGCTCCTCGAACTGATACAGCATCTCCGCGAGTTCGCGGGTCCCCTGGTGGACGAGCCCGCCGCCGCGGATCACCCAGCCGGGCAGGGTGCCCACCTTCGGGGCGGGAACCCCGGCGGCCTTCGCGTAGGCCTCGACCATCTGCCGCTGGGTGACGGCCGGCGCGGTCGGTGCGTGCAGCACCGAGTTCCACAGCGCCGGGTCGTGGGCCGCGGCGATCATCGCGGCCGCGAAGTCGTGGATGTACGTGAACGAGTGGGGCAGGTCGGCGGAACCGAGGACGCGCATCGTCTTGCCCGCGAGGACGACGGGCACCATGCGCTCGCCGGCGTGCGCGTTCAGCACCCGCGGTCCGAAGAAGTCGGACGCGACGACGCTGACGGTGGGCGTCGAGGACTCGGCGCGGGCCTTCAGCAACCGGGTCCGGATGCCGCGCTTACCGGAGTCGGCCGACCGCGGCGTGTGTTCGGTCATCGGCTGCCGAGACGCGTCGTAGGAGTAGAGGCTCTCGGGGAAGACGACGACCGCGCCGACGCGTCCGGCGGCCTCGAGGACCGTCTGCTCGGCGGCGGGGAGTTCGCGCTCCCAGGCGTCGGCGTTGTAGGCGGCGTGGATGCAGTGGTAGACGGCGGTCGCTCCGTCGAATGCCTCCTGCAGCGCGGCGGCGTCGGAGACGTCGACCTTCCGCCGCTCGATCAGGGGATGGTCCGGGCCGCTGCCCGAGCGGGTGAGGACCCGCACCCGTCGGCCCTGTTCGGCGAGCTGCCGGGCGACGGTCCAGCCGACGGGTCCTGCTCCGGTGACGATCTCGAGGTTCGACATTCCTGCTCCCGCTGAGTGAGTCGATTTCGGTGATTCGAGAGCACTGCTCTCTATTATTCGAGAATGCTCCCTCCGGTCCGCAATGTCAAGAGCAGTGCTCTCGTTTGTTGACACTGCTCTCTGAAATTGCGACGCTGGACCCCATGCCAGGAACACCACGCGAGCGCGCCCGCGAGCAGACGTTGCAGGACATCACGAGGATCGGTCGCGAACAGTTGGCCTCGGTCGGGGGTGCGGCCCTGTCGCTGCGGGCCGTCGCGAGGGACCTCGGCGTGGTGTCGTCCGCCGTGTACCGGTACGTCAAGAGCCGCGACGAACTGCTGACGCTGCTCGTCGTCGACGGATACAACGAACTCGGCGACGCCGTGGAGGCCGCAGTGGCGTCCGCGGCCGGACCGCGGGAGCAGTTCCTGGCGCTCGGACGTGCGGTGCGGGAGTGGGCGCTGCGCGAGCCCGCCCGCTACGGATTGCTGTTCGGCAGCCCGGTTCCCGGTTACGACGCGCCCGGGGAGCAGACGACGACTCCGGGAACGCGGGTGATCTACGCGCTCGTCGGGATCTTCGACAACGCGTTCCGGGCGGGCAAGCTCGAGGCGGACGCGGCGGCGCCCATCGACGACCGGCTCGCCACCGACCTCGACCGCGTTCGCGCCGAACTCGGCCTCACCACACCCGATCATCTGCTCGCCCGCGGCGTGCTGGTGTGGTCGGCACTGTTCGGGGCCGTGAACTTCGAGGTGTTCGGGCAGTACGGCGCCGACACGTTCACCACACCGGGCGCACTGTTCGAGCACCACCTCGCCGTACTTGCCGAGACGGCGGGGCTGCCCGCGGCGTAAAGCGGCGAACCGGACGCAGGTCGCGTCCTCCGTCACATCGCGTTCGCCGCGGTGGGATGATGTTCAGGTGGCGCACGCAGAAGAACCCGAAGATCGAACGGCGTCGACGGAACCGGTGGTCCGGCCCGGCAGCCTGTTGGTCTCGTCCACAGATCTCGTCGAACCCGCATTCCGTCGCACCGTGATCTATGTGATCGAGCACAACGAGGCCGGAAGCCTCGGTGTGGTCATCAACCGTCCCAGCGAAACCGCCGTCCACGACGTGCTGCCACAGTGGGCGCCGCTCACCGCGCGCCCGTCCGCGCTGTACGTCGGCGGTCCCGTCAAACGTGACGCCGCACTGTGCCTGGCGACGCTGCGCACCGGCGCGCAGGCCGACGGCCTCCCCGGTCTGCGCCGGGTCCACGGCCGCGTGGTGATGGTCGATCTCGACTCCGACCCCGAGGTCGTCGCCCCGCTGGTGGAGGGTGTCCGGATCTTCGCCGGCTACTCGGGCTGGACATACGGTCAGCTCGACTCGGAACTCCAGCGCGACGACTGGATCGTCATCTCGGCGCTCGCGTCGGACGTCGTCGCCCCCGCCCGGGTCGACGTGTGGGCGCAGGTGCTGCGCAGGCAGCCGCTCCCCCTCGCCCTCCTCGCCACCCACCCGATCGACGTCGAGCGGAACTAGCCGACACACCCCGCGCACGTCCCTGGGCTGTCGGGGACGGGTGGTATCAACAGAGGTGGGGAACGAGAAGTGAGGAGGACAGCACACGTGATCGACACCTGTCACGGAACATTGATCGTGCACACGCTCTACGGAGCCGAATGCACCGACGAGTCGTGCGTCGAGTTGTCCGAGGTCCGGCACGCACTGATCATCGACTGTGACGAATTCGGTGACTGCGGGTGCTCGGCGGAGTTCGCCGAGCAGTTGCGTCACGCCTCCTGAGAATCCACCTCGAGCGTCACCCCGACCTCCGACAATCGCCGGCTCAGCTTCGGGAGATGGCTGCCCGGCCAGTACAGCTGCGCACAGTCCCGGCACCGGCTGAACTGGTGTTCGTTGCGCGCGACCCCCGGCGGCGCCTCGGCGAGCGCGTCGTCGCGGGGAATCGGCGCGAGTAACCCGTTGCATCGCGCGCACCGCGTGAACGGCGTGATCCGCGACCGAAGGTCGAAGCGGTCCAACACTTCCCGCAGCTGCCGGCGTGGGTCCGTTTCGTGCAGGAACGCCCCGTGGGTGACCGCCGACCTCTTGAGCAGTCCCGTGTCCCGGGTCAGGACGATGCGGTGCTCGGCGAGGGAGATGTCCACCAGTTCCGTGTCGTCGAAGTCGTTGCGGTAGCGGGTGTCGAAGCCGAGCAGGCGGAGGTAGCGGGCGAGGCGGCCGAGGTGCACGTCGAGCACGAATGTCGGGTCCCGCAACGGTCGCGGGCGCAGTTGCGTCACCCCGGTCAGGTCGAAACGCTCGAACACGGGATACACCGCGACGCGTTCGCCGCCGCGCAGGAGATACGCGAAATCGACGGACACTTCGTCGACGAGGATCAGATCCACCTCGGTGTGCGGGACGCCCAGCGCCTCGATGCGGTCCTTCACCGACGGTGTGCCGTCGAATCGGTGCTCGAAGGTGCGCTTGCGCTGCACCGGCGGCAGAAAGTCGTTCAGCTCCTCGTAGAAGCGGAACTCGCAGTGGCGAAGCGGTTCGGGCATCGGCATTTCACGTCCTCAGGCCACAGTACTGGCCGCCTCGGCCCGGTCCCCACCCTTCGTGCGGACGCCCAGCACGGCGACGACGCCGCACAGGACGGCGCCGATGATCGCGAGTTCGAGGACGGCCACGTGCATGCCCTGGACGGTGATGGCGATGCCCGCGCAGATGGACGGCACCGCGAGACCGACGTAGCCGACGGTAAAGAACGCGGCGAGCGTCCCGCCCTGGGCATCGGGGGCGTGCTCGGCGGCCGCGGCGCCCACCGCGCGCATCGCACCGGCGAACGAGAGTCCGTGTCCCACACCGACGACGACCGTCACGGCGCACAGAAGGGCGAGGGACGGCGCGAAGTCGACGACGAGCAGACCCACCATGCCGACGCCGACGGCGCCGATGCCCAGCGTTCGGCAGAGCACCGTTCCGAGCCGGTTGGCGACGAGTTGCGCCGACACCGAGCACACCATGACCAGCGCGGCGGCACCGCCGGCGACCACCAGGTTGCTCACGTCGAGCAGGTCGATGATCCACGTCGGGACCACCGACTGGAACAGGCCGACGGCGCCCCACGCCAGCGCCACTCCGAGGGAGGACAGCCAGAACACCCGGCGGAGCGGTGCGGGGACGTGCGGCACCTGGAACAACTGGGTGGGGCGTGACTGTCCGCCGGTGGGTGCGGGGAGCAGCAGCACCAGGATCAGCGCGGGCAGGAGAGCCAGCGTGAACAGCACGTACGGCAAGACCAGGGCGTGCGGAAGGTACTGCGCGACGGCGCCGCCGAAGAGCGGGCCGAGCGCCGCACCGAGGGCGGTGGTGAGGGTGGCGGCGAGACCGGCGCGGCGAAGGTTCCGGGCGGGTTCGTGCTCGATCAGGGCGGCGGAACCGGCGGCCGAGCACGCGCCGACGGCGATCCCCTGGGAGATCCGGCCGAGGAACAGCCAGACGGTCGAATCGGCGAAGGCGAGGAGCACGGCGCCCAGCACGCTGAAGAAGATCGCGGCCAGCAACACGAAGCGGCGTCCGAGCGCGTCCGACAGCGGGCCGAAGAACAGCAGCGAGGGAAGCAGACCGGCGACGTAGACGGCGAAGATCAGCGTCTGGACCAGCGGGGTGAAACCGAATTCGTGGCGGTACAGCGAGTACAGCGCCGTGGGCATGTTGGAGCCGAGGAGCAGGACGACGAGGAGATAGTTCAGACCGTGGAAGTGGCGGCTGGTGGTGCGGGCGGTGGCGGTCGGGAGGGTGCCGGCGCGAGCGGTTGACGTGGACGTGTGGGGTCGCCTCCTCGGGCTGTCCGAATATGTGAAGCTGTCCAAATACATGGGACGTCCTACGTAGTTTAGACGGGCCGGTCGGGACGAGCGAGCCGACGAGGTGTGAGGATGAGTACATGACGGTGGTTCGGCGCGAGTCCGCGTATCAGCAGTCCCTGGACTGGATGCGCGGCAGGATCGCCGAGGGCGACTGGAAGGTGGGCGAGCGCATCCCCACCGAACCCGAGCTGATGACGCTGCTCGGGGTCGGGCGCAACACCGTGCGCGAGGCCATCAAGACCCTGACGTCCACGGGCATCCTCGAGATCCGGCGGGGATCGGGGACGTTCGTGCGGGCACGCACCGACATCGGAGGGCTGCTCGGGCGGCAGGTCGCGGTCGCCGAGATGCTCAACGTCTTCGAGGTCCGGCGGGCCCTCGAGACGGAGGCCGTCCGGCTGGCGTGCGGGCGGCGCACCGACGACGACCTGCGGTCGCTGTCCGCGCTACTCGACGAACGGCAGCGCACCGCCGACGAGGCATCCCGATTCGCGGACGCCGACCTCGCGTTCCACCTCGGGGTCGTGGAGGCCGCGCACAATCCGGTGCTGTCCGACCTGTTCGCCGGGATCCTCGAACCCACCCGCGCCACCTACGACTTCACCGAGGGCGTCCACCCGCCGTCGCTGACCACCGACGACCACCACGCCGTCGTCGACGCGATCGCCGCCCGCGACGAGGACGCCGCCGTCCGCGCCGCCCTCGGCTACCTCGACCGCGTGCTCGACGCGGTGCACCAAGCCTCCCGCCCGTGAGTGGTTAGCGAGTCCCTGCACTCTTTGCGCACTCACGGGCGGCGGAGCCGCCTGTCGGCGAACGCGTTGAGTGCGCCGGCCATCTCCTCGGCCCGCGCGCTGGTGACGGTCAGGCGGTCGCCGCACGCGGTCGTGACGATCACGGCGGGGCCGGTCCTCGTCACGACGCCGTAGTTGCGCCTGCCCTTCACCTTGAGTCCCCAGCCGCCGAAGTCGTCGAACGGTGCGATGACGTCGACGCGGGCGCCCTCGATCTCCTCGATCCCGTACTGCAGCGCGGTCATGCCCATGTTCACCACCCGGATGCCGGTCCGGTCGACGATCACCCGGAATCGGAGCAGGCTCACGATCAGCAGCCCCACCGGAACGAACACGGCGAGCGGCCACCATCCGTCGACGAGCAGGCAGACCGCGAGAGCAGGCGCGACACCGAGCAGCAGGAGCAGCACCAGCGAGCCGACGGTGCCGAACCCGACCGTGTCCGCGACGGTCGCAGGGTCGTCGGCGCGCGGCAACCGTGGGTCGGGAGTACCGGTCGCGGCGACCCGGGGCCGGTAGTCGCGGAGCAGGGCGGCGCCGATCAGGCCGACGACGGCGCCGATCACGACACCGAGGCCGAGCGACCACAGCGGGAGTTCGGTGTCCGCGGGGTCGGTGACGTCGAGTTGGACGTAGAGCAGCAGCACCTGCACCGTGAGGATCAGGCCGACCACGGACAGCCCGACGACGAGCATCGTGCGGCGCATCATCAGCATTGCCTGGGCGAGGGCGGCGATCGCGGAGCATCCGCCGCCGAACAAGACCGTCACCAGGGCGAACGTCCAGGCGCTGGACATCGGGGTGGAGAAGCCGTCCGGCGAGGTGGTGGTCCAGTGCGTCGCGATCTGCGCAGGAAGCCGCGGTTCCCAGACCTTCGTGAGGATCACCCCGGACAGCGCGGCGATCACCGGGAGCAGCAGACCGAAGACTGCGCCTGCGGGGTCGACGACGCGCGAGGAGTTCACCGGAGGGCCGTCGCCTGCCGGTCAGGACGGCTGGCAGGCGCCCTTCAGGGAGCACGCGCCGCAGGAACTGCCGCATCCACCGGTGTCGGCGGCGGGCACCGACGCGGCGGCACGGGCACCGAGCGATCCGCCCGTCGCCGCGGTGAGCGCGGCGGCCACGACGCTGACGAGGACGGCGCCGATTCCGAAGACTCCGCCGATCAGGATTCCGGCGATTCCGCCGATGACGAGGAGCCCGGCCGCGGCAAGCAGGGTGGGCCCCGCGACCTTGTTGGCCAGCGCAAACGTCTGATCGTCCCGCATCGTCTCGGGGGTGCGGACACCCGCCCACCGGTTGCGCGGGAGGCGCTCGGCGAGGCCTGCAACGGCGACACCGGAGACGGCGACGGCGAGCACGAACAGCACGACGGAGGCAATCAACACGTGACCAGGATACGGCGGACCCGGATGCGCAGGTGAGCCCGGGTGGGGTGAGGCTCTACCCTGGTTGTCGGTATCCCCCTGATCCAGAATGTCAGCCAAGTAGATAGCGACCACAGTGACCGAGCACGTGCAGCCCGCCAACCCGTCCGACGCGACCCCGCAGCACCGCTACACCGCGGAGCTCGCCGGCCAGATCGAGCAGCGCTGGCAGGACCGGTGGAGCGAGGAGGGCACGTTCGACGCGCCCAACCCGGTCGGCCCCCTCGCCGGCGACGTGCCCGCGGACAAGTTGTTCGTGCAGGACATGTTCCCGTACCCGTCGGGGACGGGTCTGCACGTGGGCCACCCGCTCGGCTACATCGCCACCGACGTGTTCGCCCGCTATCACCGCATGCAGGGCCACAACGTGCTGCACACCCTCGGCTACGACGCGTTCGGTCTGCCTGCCGAGCAGTACGCGGTGCAGACGGGCACGCACCCGCGGACCACCACCGAGGCCAACATCGGCAACATGAAGCGCCAGCTGCGCCGCCTCGGGCTCGGCCACGACGAGCGCCGCACATTCGCGACCACCGACGTCGACTTCTACCACTGGACGCAGTGGATCTTCCTGCAGATCCACGACGCGTGGTTCGACAAGGAGGCCGGCAAGGCCCGCCGCATCTCCGAGCTCGAGGCCGAGTTCGTGTCGGGGGCGCGCGCCCTGGAAGACGGACGGGACTGGGCGTCGCTGTCCGTGACCGAGAAGGAAGCGGTCCTCGACTCCTACCGCCTCGTGTACCACTCCGATTCGATGGTCAACTGGTGCCCCGGTCTGGGCACGGTGCTGGCCAACGAGGAGGTCACCGCCGACGGTCGCAGCGACCGCGGCAACTTCCCCGTGTTCCGTAAGCACCTGCAGCAGTGGATGATGCGCATCACCGCGTACTCCGACCGTCTGGTGGACGACCTGGACTACCTGGACTGGCCGGAGAAGGTCAAGACCATGCAGCGCAACTGGATCGGGCGCTCGCACGGTGCGCAGGTGCGGTTCCAGGCAGTGGTCGAGCGAAGCGAGGGTGAATCCTCTGCTCACGACATCGAGGTGTTTACGACACGGCCGGACACGCTGTTCGGTGCGACGTACGTGACGCTGGCGCCGGAGCACGAACTGGTCGACGAGATCGTCGCGGCCGCGTGGCCCGAGGGTGTGGATTCGCGCTGGACCGGCGGTGCCGCAACGCCCGCTGAAGCGGTTGCGGCGTACCGGAAGTCGATCGCGGCCAAGTCGGACCTGGAGCGGCAGGAATACAAGGAGAAGACGGGCGTCTTCCTCGGCACGTACGCGCTGAACCCCGTCAACGGGCACAAGTTGCCGGTGTTCATCGCCGACTACGTCCTCACCGGGTACGGCACGGGCGCCATCATGGCCGTGCCGGGCCACGACCACCGCGACTACGAGTTCGCCACCGAGTTCGGTCTCGACATCGTCGAGGTGATCTCCGGCGGCGACCTCTCCAAGGACGCGTACACCGGCGACGGCACGATCGTGAACTCCGACTTCCTGAACGGCATGTCCGTCGCCGACGCGAAGAAGGCCATCACCGAGCGGCTCGAGGCGGACGGCACCGGCAAGGGCACCATCCAGTACAAGTTGCGCGACTGGCTGTTCGCGCGGCAGCGGTACTGGGGCGAGCCGTTCCCGATCGTGTACGACGCCGAAGGCAACGCCCACGCCCTTCCGGAATCGGCTCTGCCCGTGGAGCTCCCGGAGGTCGAGGACTACGCACCCGTGTCGTTCGATCCCGACGACGCGTCCTCGGAGCCCTCTCCCCCGCTGGCGAAGGCCGTCGACTGGGTCAACGTCGAACTCGACCTCGGCGACGGACTGCAGACGTACCGCCGCGACACCAACGTGATGCCGCAGTGGGCGGGCAGCTCGTGGTACCAGCTGCGCTACATCGATCCCACCAACCCGGACGTGTTCTGCGACAAGGAGAACGAGCGGTACTGGACGGGTCCGCGTCCGGAGATCCACGGGCCGAACGACCCCGGCGGCGTCGACCTGTACGTCGGTGGTGTCGAGCACGCGGTGCTGCACCTGCTGTACTCGCGGTTCTGGCACAAGGTGCTGTTCGACCTCGGGTACGTCAGCTCGAGCGAGCCGTACCGCCGCCTGTACAACCAGGGCTACATCCAGGCCTACGCGTACACCGATGCGCGCGGCGTGTACGTGCCCGCCGACGAGGTGGAGGAGAAGGACGGCAAGTTCTTCCACCAGGGCGCCGAGGTCAACCGCGAGTACGGAAAGATGGGCAAGAGCCTCAAGAACTCCGTGTCGCCGGACGACATCTGCGAGGAGTACGGCGCCGACACGCTCCGCGTGTACGAGATGTCGATGGGTCCGCTGGACACGTCCCGTCCGTGGGCGACCAAGGACGTCGTCGGTGCGCAGCGCTTCCTGCAGCGCGCCTGGCGTGTGGTGGTCGACGAGGAGTCCGGCGCCGTGCGCGTCACCGACGACGCCCCGACCGAGGACACGCTGCGCGCGCTGAACAAGGCGATCGCCGGGGTCAGCGAGGACTACACCGCACTGCGCGACAACACGGCCGCGGCCAAGCTGATCGAGTACACCAACCACCTCACCAAGGCGTCCCCGACCGGTGCCCCCCGCTCGGCGGTGGAACCGCTGGTGCTCATGCTCGCACCGCTGGCCCCGCACCTCGCGGAGGAACTGTGGTCGCGGCTCGGCCACGAGAAGTCGCTGGCGCACGGACCCTTCCCGGTCGCCGAGGAGAAGTGGCTCGTCGAAGACACCGTCGAGTACCCGATCCAGGTCAACGGCAAGGTCCGCAGCCGCGTGACCGTCGCCGCCGACGCGCCGCGTGGTGAGATCGAGAAGATCGCGCTCGCCGACGACAAGATCGTCGCACTGCTCGACGGTAAGGATCCGCGCAAGGTCATCGTCGTGCCCGGGAAGATGGTCAACATCGTCCTCTGACGCGTACCGCGGTCCCGCGTACCGCACAGCCGGAAGCCCATCGCCGTCACGGAAGGTCGTGACGGCGATGGGCTTCGGTCGCTGACGGTTGGCCGCGTGGGGCCCCGCGGTGAGTCATTCGTTCCGCCCGGCCTCCTTCGCGACGCGTGCGGCGGCAGCGAATTCCGCCATGGTGGGGAATTCGAGGGCGTAGGTGTACTCGGCGGAGGGTTCGGGGGTGGCGCCCCAGCCCGGGCGGTCGTGGCGGCGGTTGATCCACACCGAGGGCAGACCGTGGCGCTTGGCGGGCACGTGATCGTGAAAGAGGCTCTGCGCCACATGCAGAAGACGCTCGCGGCGAACTTCGAGTTCTTCGAGCGCGCCGTCGAGGGCCTCGAAGTGGTTCGGCGCAGGCTTGTAGGCCTTGACGTCCTCGGCGGTGATGATCTTGTCGAACTCGACTCCCAGGCGTGCGTTGCTGCCGGCGAAGCCCGCACGGTGGACGTTGGACAGGATGATCAGCTTGTAGTCCTTCGTCAGGGAGGCAAGCGCTTCGGCGGAGTCGGGAAACGCCGGCCAGTCGGGGACCGATGCGCCGAGCCTGGCTGCCCATTCGTCGCCGACGTCTTTGCCGAGCGTCTCCCCCGTGCGGCGGAAGGCGTCGGCGAGGATGGCCGAGTACAGCGCGTCGGGGGTGTCGCGTTCGGCCCGGGCCTCGTTGTCCGCGTAGGCGAGGAGCAGTTCCTCGTCGGTCAACGCAAGTCCGACTTCCTTCGCCCAGGGCGCGAGGACAGCGGCGATGCCGGCTTCCCAGTCGATCAGGGTGCCGTAGCAGTCGAAGCTCAAGGCGTCGTAGTCGGCCAGATTCATGGTGGTTCTCCTTGCGGTGTGGTCGCAGTGCCCTGATCAGGCGGTAACTCGGTATTACTGTTATACAGTACAACAGGGAGGGCGGGAGTGGTAGGCGGTATAGCAGATATACTGCGCCCGGAGGAGGACGGTATGAGTCCAGTGCTGCAAACCCAGACCACCCGCGACGCGCTGGTGGCGGAGATCCGTGCCCAGATCCTCGGGGGTGCCCTCGCGCCCGGTACCCCGTTGACCGAGACAGGTCTGGCGGCCATGTTCGACGTCGCTCGCCCCACGGTGCGGTCGGCGCTGCAGGTGCTGACGAGCCGTCACCTCGCCCAGCAGTCCCAGGGTCGGTCGCTGATCGTTCCGGTTCTCGATCACGAGGACGTCCGCGATCTGTACTTCGTGCGGATTCCACTCGAACTCGAAGGCGTCCGGGTCATCGTCGAGAACGGCATCCCGCTCGGTGAGGCCGAGCGGTATCTCGAGGAGATGGAGCAGATGCCGGCCGACGCCAGTTGGGCGGACCGAGTCGAAGTCCACTCGGCGTTCCACGTCGCCATCATCGACGCGGTCGGCAGCAATCGACTGAGCCGAATCTATTCGACACTGCAAGACGAAATGCAGTTGTGCCTGGCGCAGATCCAGAAGTCGTACCCGAATCCCCGAGATCTCGCGACGGAGCACCGAAAACTCCTGGGCGAGTTACGATCCGCCGACCTCGATCGTGCGCAGGGTGAGATGCGCAGACACCTCGAGCGGGCGGTGGAGAACTACGAGAGCACCTGATCGCGTCCCGTTGGCGTGACGGCGATTCCGTAGGTCCGGATGGCGCGGTAGAGAGAGTGCGGGAACAGTCGGCACGGCCGGTTCAGGACCTGCTCGTGGAATTCCTCGGCTCGAAGCGGATGCTGCTCGTTCTCGACAACTGCGAACAGCTGGTGGACGCCGTCGCGAAACTGGTCGAGATCCTCCTGCGCAGCTGCCCGGAACTCCGCATACTCGCCACCAGTCGAGAGGCCCTCGCCATCGGCGGCGAAGCAGTCCTTCGTGTTCCCCCGCTCACCGTCCCCGAGTCCGACCGTCCTTCCTCATCCAGGAGCATGCCCCGATCCGACGCAGTCCGGTTGTTCGTCGAGCGTGCCGCGGCCGCTGTCCCGGGCTTCGAACTCAACGACAGCAATCGAGCGGCCGTCGCCGAAATCTGTCGAAAGCTCGACGGGTTGCCCTTGCCGATCGAACTGGCTGCCGCCCGCCTGCGCGCCATGTCGCCGGAGCAGATTCTTCGACGGCTCACCGATCGCTACGAATTGCTGACCGGTGGCACCCGAAGCGCGCCGACCCGACAGCAGACGCTTCGCTTGTGTATCGACTGGAGTTACGAGCTGTGCACCACGCCCGAGCAGTTGGCTTGGGAAAGGCTAGCGATCTTCGCAGGAAGTTTCGAACTCGATGCGGCAGAGGAAATCTGCGGCTTCGACCTCTCACCATCGGGGGTGGTCGACGTTGTGACCTCTCTGCTCGACAAATCGATCCTCATTCGCGAGGAATCCGGCCCCGTGGTTCGATTTCGGATGCTCGAGACACTTCGAGGCTTTGGCGCGGAGAAAGCACAGGAAAGCGGCCGATACCGCGACCTGCGAGTGCGACACAGAGATTGGTACCGCCGGTTGGCTGAGGATGCCAATACACAGTGGATTGGTGACAGACAGCTGGAATGGTTCCAGCGAATCGAACGTGAGCAACCCAATCTCCGGGAGGCGATGGAATTCTGCGCCTCCGAAGATCCCGTCATCGGCTTGACGATCGCGAGCGCTCTCTTCCAATTCTGGAACTCGAGGTCGCTGTTCAGTGAAGGACGGTATTGGCTCGACCGGATTCTGGATCGCCACAGCGGGCAGCCGACAATCGAACGGGTCGAGGCGCTGTATGCCGATAGCGTGTTGGCGGAAATGCAGGGGGACCTCTCGGTCGCAGCCCGGTTGGTGGCGCAGGCACTCCAGCTCGCCGAGCAGACGCAGGACTCGACGATCGATTCCCTCGCCGCCCATGCGGAGGGGCTTTGCGCACTGTTCAGTGGTGACCTGCCCAAGGCGTGCTCTCGGCTAGAGGCTTCGGTGTCGGCTTTCGTCGATCCGCGCGATCTCTCCCTCCGGCTCGAGGCGTTGATGTCGCTCGGTATCGCTTACGAATGGCGGGGCGATACCGACCTTGCGATTTCCCGCTTCGAAGAGGTCCACGAGATCACCCGATCGCGAGGGGAATCGGTGTTGCAGGCCTATTCGCTGTGGGCTCTGGGCGTTGCCTGGTGGCGGCGGGGCGAACCGCGTCGCGCAACGGAGCAGCTCGAGCGGGGGCTCCGATTGGCACAGGTCGCGAACGACCAGGTCGGGGCTACGACCTGTTTGGAGACACTCGCATGGATTGCGGCGAGCGACGAGGAGCCTCGCCGCGCCGCGGTGTTGATGGGGGCTGCCGAAGTACTCAGCCGTGCGGTAGGCAGTTCCTCCGCATATCTTCCGAACCTCCTCGACTACCACAACGACTGCGAGCGGAGGGCGCGGCAAGCTCTGGGCACAAAAACTTTCGAGGCCGCACGCCATGAGGGGAATGCTCTCGACCTCGATGCCTCGGTTACCTTTGCGCTCAACAGGCAATCCTCCGACCAAGCGGGCAAGATTCCCAAGCCATCTCTTCTCACCAAGCGCGAGCACGAGGTCGCCGAACTCGTGGCGCGGGGGCTGACCAACAAGGCGATCGCTGCCGAGCTCGGCATCTCCCCGCGGACGGTCCAGGGGCACGTCGAGCACATCCTCACCAAACTCGGATTCGCGTCGCGGGTCCAGATCGCGGCGTGGATGGTCGAACAGATCAATGAGATATGAAGGCCTCTCCCCAAATTCCGGAATGGCAACCAGTCTGTGACGTGCCCCAGGCGTCGGCGCCATCAGGTACCGGCACAGTGGTTGGCCGTTTGAGGCTCTGAATTCGGTTCAGACCCAAGCTGAGGCGCACTCGTAACGGCATCGGCCGGGTGGTTCCCATATTCCCAGTGGATCGGAGACCTCTCACTCGCGAATGCAGCGTTGCTGCACAAAAGGCGAAGCAGTGGAGCCGTCATATGCACACTATGGGTCTAACTATCTCAGTTGTCTCGCTGCAGACTGAACATGAACAACGTCACGCGAGGAAGTTCTGAGATTCATGTTCTCTACCAGAAGCAATATTCGTCGCATGAGCGGGCGTCGATCCCGCGGCGTGTGCGTTGCCAGGCCTCGCGGCTGGAGCCCCGCGGGACGGTGGAGCCTCGGCAGAGCAGGCTGCCGGTGTCGATCGCAGAGCTGAGCGACGGGATCATCGCGAAACCTCACGAAGCCTCGAACGCCCCCGAAGGCGATGCCATCGAGATCGCCGAACTCCTCCGGGCGCACCACAACCACACCGATTCCCTTGATTCTGCAGAGCAGGAAAGGACCACCCATGCCTAAGCTGACAGGCGGCCAGGTCGTCGCACAGGTCTTGAAACAGTACGGAGTTCCGTACGTCGCCGGCATCCCCGGCCACGGGATCTGGTCATTGACCGATGCGTTTCTGGAGAAGGGATCCGAGATCCCCTTCATCCAGGTGTTCCACGAGCAGAGCGCCGTGCACCTTGCGGACGGCTTTTATCGGGCGTCCGGCAAGCCGATGGCAGCGGTGACCTCCATTGGTGCGGGCGCCGCGAACACCGTTCTCGGCCTCGCCACCGCGTACAGTGACTCGACGAGCCTGCTCTGTATCACCGGCGGCCCGCCGACCCACATGCGGGGACACGGCTTGCTGCAGGAACTCGACCGCCACACCGACAACGGTTTCCCGCAGGTCACCGACGCGGTATCGAAGCGGAGCTGGGTCGCGACCCGCGTCGAGGAACTGCCGTTCATCATGCACCGGGCGTTCAACACGATGCTGACCGGCCGTCCGGGCCCCGCCCACATCGAGGTTCCGATGGATGTGCAGGCAGAGGCAGCCGAGGTATCCCTGCATGACCTCGCGCGGCGGCTGCCGGTCGGGCTGCAGCAGCCCGACCCCTTGGCGGTCGATCGAGCTGCCCGCGTCCTCGTGGACTCGGCGCGTCCGGTGATCGTTGTCGGCGGCGGCGCGATCACTGCCGATGCCGCTCAGGAAGTCCTGCGGCTCGCCGAAACATGGCAGATCCCCGTGGTGACCACATGGAACGGCAAGGGCGCCTTCCCCGAAGACCACGACCTGTTCGCTGGCAGCGTCGGACAGACCGGCACCATCGTCGGCAACGCCATTGCATCCAAAGCGGATGTGGTGATCTCCGTCGGGTGCCGGTTCACCGACTGGTCGGCATCGAGTTACGCCCAGGGGGTGACCTTCTCCATTCCGCCGGCCAAGCTCATCCACATCGACATCGACCCGCACGAAATCGGTAAGAACTACCCGGCCGAGGTCGGCATCGTCGCCGACGCCAAGCCGACAGTCGATGCCATTACCGCGGCACTGCCTTCCGCCTCGCCGCAGCGTGGCGAGTACCTCGCCGAACTGGGGCGTCTGAAGGAGGAATGGGAGGAACAACTCGCCTCTCGCCGCGACTCGGATCGGTACCCATTCACGTCACAGCGTCCCCTCGGCGGATTACGCAATGTAATGGAGCGAGACGGAATCATCGTCGCCGGCTCCGGCAACACCCAGGGCGCGGTCAAGCAGACCTTCCCGGTCTACCAGCCACGCACGCACCTGACCTCCGGTGGGTTCTCCTCGATGGGTTGGGCGATTCCCGCCGCCATGGGAGCCAAGCTCGCCGCCCCCGACCGTCAGGTCGCGTGTGTCGTCGGTGACGGGGACTTCCTGATGACTGCGCAGGAGATCGGGATCTGCGTCACCCATGACATTCCGGTTGTCTTCGTCGTCCAGGACAACTCCGGGTTCATGTCGATCCGCGGCGGCCAGCGTAAGCAGACCAGTCGGCACATCGGTACCGAATTCAACCGACCGGACGGCACGCCGTACAGCCCCGATTTCAAGGCCCTCGGAACGGCATTCGGGCTCGAGTCGTTCCGCGTCGAGGATCCTTCAGATCTCGAGGCGACCTATCGCAAAGCCTTCGAATCGAAGGCTCCGGCCCTGATCGAGGTGCCCACCGACCGCGACGCGGCCGGACCGTGGGTTCCGGGTTGGTGGGACTTCCCGGTTCCCGCGTATATCGACGACGAACGCCAGGGCGAATACTCGTCCATGCGCGCGAAGGAACAGCACCTGTAGGAGCGTCCACCGCGCGGAGCCGCCGGCGGGGGCGGCTCCGCGCGGCCGGAAGGCGAACAATCCCAGAACCCCGGAAAGCGAACGATGAAGATCACCGATACCAGGCAGCTGGACAGGTCCGGGCTGTCGCTCGGTGTGATGAGTTTCGACGGCGCGCCCATAGGCAATGTTCTCGGGCGCGTCACCGACGACGAGGCACACGAATTGATCTCCTCGGCATGGGATCTGGGGACGAGATACTTTGACAGCGCTCCGTTGTACGGCAACGGGCTGGGCGAATACAGGCTGGGCCATGGTCTGCGTGAGCGTGATCGCGACTCGTATGTGTTGTCCACCAAAGTCGGCAGGGGCATCTCCCCGTCATCCTTGTCCTCGCGACGCGCATCATGCATGGACACCGCGCCGCTCGAGCCGAGCTTCGACTACAGGCTACGGCGGCGTGATGCGCAGTGTCGAACAGAGCTTGCACCGGATGCTGACGGATAGATTCGACATCCTGTTCATCCACGACTGCGACCGCCACACTCATGGTCACGATCAGCCTGAGATATTCCGTCAAGCTCTCTCCTCGGCGTACCCGGCGTTGGAGTCTCTGCGAAGCCAGGGCGTCGTCAAGGCGCTCGGGTTCGCGACCAACGAGGTGGACGTCTGCCACAGCGCGCTCAAGAACACCGACGCGGATTGTTTCTTGCTCTCCGGTCGCTACACCCTCCTCGAGCAGGAGTCGCTCGACGATCTTTTGCCCGCGTGCCAGGAGGCCTGCGTCGGGCTGATTCTCGGAGGGGTCTACAACAGCGGAATCCTCGCAACAGGACCGGTCAAGGGCGCGACATTCAACGATGCACCCGTACCACCAGCGGTGCGGAAGAAGACCGCACGGATTCAAAAGATCTGCTCGGATCACAACGTGCCGCTTCGTGCAGTGGCGCTTCAGTTCGCGATCGCGCACCCTGCAGTGGCGAGTGTGTGTGTCCGCGCGGGAAATCAGCAGGAACAACAGTTCGATGCCGAGTTGTTCGAATACGACATCCCTACCGAGTTGTGGGCAGACTTGCGTGCCGCCGAATTGATTCGTGCGGATGCGCCCACTCCGGGTGACGTTCCTCGAACGACTGGGCACGCCTACTCTCCCACCTGAACGCTGATGGCTGCAGCGGATCAAGCCTGCCGTGAGGATTCTGCGAGACATTGGGGCCGACCACAGCGGTCGGCCCCTGTTCGCGGATGCACCCCGATGTCAGGGAACAGCCACGAGGGCTGCCGCGCCGTCCGCGACTCTGTCCGGTGGGATGGTCATGCGCTGTGACAGAGCCTTCCTCGCGAGCATGTAATCCTGCGGCCTGTTGACGGCGTGGACGGCCAGGAGCCGTCCGTCTCGGTAGTAGAACGCCGAAAACTTCTCGGCCGCAGGTTCACCACGGAGCTCGACGTGGTCGTAGCCCTCCGTGAGACCTGCCATCTGGAGCTTGAGATCGCCTTGGTTTGACCAGAACCAGGGCAGCGCCGAGTGCGTGAACGGCTGCCCTGCAATAGATGCAGCGGCAACCTTGGCCTGGTCGACTGCGTTCTGTACCGATTCGAGCCGGACGAAGCCGGAACCTGTCATCGGATTCGGCCCGACGGTGCAATCTCCTGCGGCGACGACCCGGGAATCGCTCGTCCGGGCGAAGGAGTCGACGACGATGCCGCCGGCGGTCTCCAGTCCGAGGCGTTCGGCCAGCTCGAGGCGGGGTGTCATGCCGACCCCGACGATAACGACGTCCGCCGGCAGCAGACTTCCGTCGGACAAGCGGACACCGGTGGCCTGTCCGTCGTTGCCTTCGATCGCGGTGACGCCGTCCCCCAGCCGGATGTGCGTTCCGCGACGCTGGTGGGCTTCGGTGAGGAAGGCGGACATCTCGGGAGCTACGGTGCGCGAGAGCAGTCGTTCTGCGAGTTCGACCACTGTCACGGTTTTGCCTCGCCCGCGTGCCATGGCCGCGGCCTCGAGTCCCACGAACCCGCCGCCGATGACGACGACGGATGCCCCGTGCTCGAGGTGGCTGATGAGTTGTACCGCGTCGGCGATGGTCCGTAGGTAGCACACGCCTGTGAGGTCGGAGCCCGGGACCGTCAAGCGGCGGGGTCGGCCTCCCACCGCCAACATCAGGTGGTGGAACGACTTCTCCGTACCGTCATGGAGCTGCGCGGTGCCTGCGGCATCGGCAGTCCCGCCATCGAATTCGATGTCGGTGACCCGCTGATTGCACAGGACTTCGACACGTATCTTGTCGTAGTACGCAGGTTTGCGGAACTGAAGGGTTTCGTGATCGGCGGTTCCCGCGAGGAACGCCTTCGACAGCGGTGGCCTCTGGTACGGGAGGTGCGGCTCCGAGCCCACGATGGTGATGTCCGCCGTGTAACCCATCTCCCGCAATGAGAACGCCGCCTGCGCTCCGGCCTGGCCGCCGCCGACGATGAGTGTGCCGGTCATGACTGCTCCGGTGCGATCTCGATGCGGAGGCCGTCGAGGCCGTGGTGGTATTCGATCTGGCAGGCCAGCCGGCTGGTGTTTCTCCGTTCGGCCATCGTGCCGTCGAGCATGTCGTCTTCGAGATCACCGGGCGGACCGACGCGGTCGGCATACTCCGGGTCGATGTAGATGTGGCAGGTTGCGCACGCTCCTGCGCCGCCGCACTCGGCGACGATCCCCGGCACACCGTCCTGAACGGCGATTTCCATCACCGACGTTCCGGGCTCGGCCTCGAGCGTGTGGGCTTCGCCCTGTGGAGTGACGAATTGAATAGTGGACATCTGAATCCTCCTTGCGCGCACTGGCCCGGCACGAGAACGAACAGTGTTGGTACAGAATCGTTCCGGTTCTGCCGAGTTCAGTTGGAAACTAGAAAGTGGCGGCCGCCGCGGTGGAATCGGTGGACCGGACCTCGGTGGGGTAACGGCCTGGATCCGCGCCACCTGTGGTGCGTTCGCTGTCGATCCAGTCTTCGACCCTGAGCTGGATTGCTTCGGTCCGCAGAACCTCCGGGTCGATGTAGAACGCTGCCATTCCGGCGGCGAGGGCCACTTCAGGGTCGACGGTCGCCAATTCCTCTACTGCGGCGGCGTAGGCGCACTCCTCGGGTGAGGGCGGGGTGAAGTTTGTGCATTCGGAGCCTTCGAACATCGAGTCGACTGCCGCGGACATCGAGAACGCGGCGTCGATTACTCTCGCCAGATCGCCTTGTACGTCGTGTGCCAGAGCGTCGAGCGACGATCTCGTGTCGAGCGCGGCTTTGAGGAGACGTCCCCCGGATGCCGCCAGGGTCATGCCCTGACCGTAGATGGGATTGAACGATGCGGACGCGTCACCGACGACGAGCAGCCTGTCCGGAAGGGACTCGTCCTCCCAGCGCCGCCGCAGGTTGCCATCCTGGTGGTAGGTATTGATATCACTTACGGGAACAGATCGACGCGCGATCTCGCCGAGCAACGGCGAGCGGGCATCGTCGAGGAAATCGAGGAAGCCTTCTCTTTCTCGCGGCGGGTAGTCCCGCATCATCCCGATCGCGCTCAGGGAATGAACCCCGTTGTCGGCCGGCAAAAGCACACCGCCCCGGTGGTGCCCGGGCGCGGGATGCACTACGAGACCGAGAGCGCCGTCGAGAACTCCTTCCGGGATGCGAACGAACTGCGTCGCGTAACCCATGTAGGCGTTCGCGCGGACTTCGGTGGGTGCGCCGAAGCCGAGGTCTTGCAACCATGCCGGGGACTTGGTGCGTCTGCCCGAGGCGTCGACGACGAAGTCTGCTTCGATCTCGGATCCATCCCGGAGGCGAGTGCCGAGGACGCGCGAACGATCATCCGACAACAGGAATCCGCGCGCAGACCCGTGCCGAATGCTGACGTTGCCGAGTGCCAGGACACGCTCTCGAATGACCAGCTCGAAAAGTGGGCGGCGGAATGCGACGGCATTCGCGCTGTCTACCCGCACCTTCCAACCGGATTCGGACATCATCGGCACTGTGGCGAGTTGATCGAACTCGAGGCACCCGCGTTCGACGAAGTTTTGTCGAATGCCGGGAAGCACTTCTTCCATGCGTTCGAGGCCGAGCGGGAGGATCACGTGAACTTGATTTCCTTGGGGAACACCTGCTCGGGGCTCGGGGCTGCCCGAAAGTTGATCGCGCTCGACCACGGTGACGCGCTCGAAACGGTCGCTTGCGGCGGCGGCGGCCATCAGGCCTGCGACGCTTCCGCCGATCACGACGAGGTGACCATGTGTCATGTCAGTACTCCAATGGTGAGTAGGAATCCGGTGCGATGACGGCGCTGAGCGAGTGGGCGGCTCCGACTGCGGGAGCCGTCTGCACTTCACATCCGTGTACATATGTACATGTACATTTGTACATTATGGGTGTACGTTTGTACACGTGTCAATCGTGTGGATCCAGGGCGAGCCTGGTGGACCTGGAACCGAGCGACGTCCCCAGGCATCGAGGAGTGGTGACGATGAGGAAGGAACCGCGTGTGACGACGCGCCCAGCAGTGAGCAAGCAAGGACAACGCGACCCGGGTCGGCGCGATCGACTGGTTGATGTTGCCGTCGAGGTGATCGCCGAGCGCGGAGTCGCAGGTGCCACGCACCGTGCAGTTGCCGAAGCTGCGGGCGTGCCCCTCGGATCGACAACCTACTACTTCAAATCTCTGGAAGATCTTCACGCCGAAGCGATCACGCGACATGCCGCGAACATTTTCGGCGTCTTCCAGGCTCGGCTCGAGGGCGTCAGAAATCGCGAACAGTTGCTCGACTCTCTCGTCGATCTCGTCATCGAGGATCTGACCGGAGACAAGCGAGGGCTCGTCGTGACGATCGAGCTGTACGCCCTCGCAACCCGCAAGGCAGCGTTCTTCGACATCGCGGACGACTGGGTCCGAGTCACGCAAGCGCTCTTCGAGCTCCATATGGACGAGGAAGCCGCGCAGGCGGTGAATGCGCTGATCGAGGGCATCGTGATACACAGCGCTCTCTCATCCACACACATCACGAGCCAGCACCTTCGCCGGCAACTGGAGCAACTGGTCCCGAATGCCTCATTTTCACCCAGTCGCGCAACGGTTCCAAGCACGCCCGTGTCAGAACAGCTGGTGGCCGCACGCGCCGCGGCACAAGGCCAAGGCTAGAAAATGACGTCATCCACGATCGCACACCATGCATTTGCCGATTCATCCGCGCGCCGGTCCAGAATGAGCGAGAAGCCGCTGACAATCGAATCGGCGCTGAAACTCGAGGTCTTCAGGCGGATACCGTTGACGATATTCGCCGGCGAAACCAACCTGTCGCGATCGATACGATGGGTGCACCCGGTCGAGGTACCTGATATCGCGCGCTTCCTTACCGGTGGAGAAATGTTGCTCACCGCCGGCCTCGGCATCGCCCGAGACCCGGAGCAGCAACGGCGTTTCATCCGCGAGATCTCCGACGCAGGCGCCTCCGTTCTCATTCTCGAACTGAGCGGCCGCGCCTACAGTGACATGCCCGACGCTCTCGTCGACGAGGCTGTATCGAGGAACTTCCCCTTGGTGGGTCTGCGAGGCGAGCTTCCATTCGTGGAGGTGTCGGCGCAGGTTCACGAATCGCTGGTCGATGAACGCGTGCTAGAACTCACCACATATGAACGACTGAACGATGTGTTCATGCAGTCGCTGCTCGAAGGTCGCGACCACGTCTCGTTTGCCGAGAAGCTAGCCGCCGAGGTAGATCATCCTGTGGTCCTGGAAGACACCCTTCACCAGGTCGTCGCATACTCCGGCGCCACCGCGAAAGCCGATGTCACACTGACTGATTGGGAACGACACTCGCGAGTCCTCCACGATACTGCGACGAACGCACACGGTGCCGCGCACGCGGCGGGGGAGCCATCCGAATGCACGCGACGGGCGGTCATCCTGCGTGGCGAACGGTGGGGATGGTTGCACATACTCCACGGCACCGAACCGCTCGACCGGGCTGACCTCTACGCTCTCGATCGTGCGGCGGATGCGGTCGCCATCACTCTCCTGGGTGCCCGCGAGAGCGGCGCGAAGGCGGCTCAGCGACAGAATGCCCTGGTCAATCGGCTGCTCCTGGGCGACATCTCGGGCGAAGCTTTCGTCACCCGTGCCCTCCGAATCGGCCGCGATCTGCGAGAACGATCACTGGTCGTGGTCTTCGTCAGCAAACGGTCGTCGATCGCCTCGCCGCTCGACGAGGCATTGGAGGAGTTGTGCCGCACACTGCACGTCCCCTCCGTGGTCGCCGACATCGGCGATCACACACTGGCAATCATCGGCCTGTCGCGTCAGTGCCCCGAAGAAACCTTGGTGGAGAAGCTGTCCACGCTCCGGGTGCGAGCGGGCGTCAGTAGGCAGGTGGCGGCAAGTCAGGTCCCGCAAGCGGTGGAACAGGCGCGCAGCGCAGCCTCCGTCGCGGCTGCGCGAAACGACGAACGAGTGCTGCGGTTCGACGAACTCGGCGTGCTTCGGCTCCTGGTTTCCCTGGCCCAGGGCCCAGAACTGGCCCGCTACGTTGAGGACGAACTCGGTCCCGTCCTCAAGCACGACGCGAATTCCGCCAGTCCGTTGCTCCCGACTCTACGTGCGTTCCTGACGTACGACGGGAACAAGACCCATGCGGCCGAAGCGCTGTTCGTGCAGCGACGCACGATGTACTACCGAATCGATCGACTGAACCAGTTGCTGAAAAGAAAACTCGACGACCCCGACGTACGTCAGGCACTGATCTTTGCGGTCCGCGGGCACGATCTCATGCACAAGTGCTGAATTGAACGAATTGCGCAACTTCTGGGCGAGAAATGCACACGCTAGGTAGCGCGGGAAGGGCGGGCCGGCCGTAAAGTGAGAATGCGCGATCGGTAGCGCTCCGTATCCTCGGGCCGTCCTCGGCAGACCGATCACGATCGGTGCAGAACCCGAACTTCTGCCTCCCACTCGAATCCCCATAATGGATGGACAACAACTGTGTCTGAACATGTTTCACGAAATCCGAAGATTCCCACCGTGCGCTCGGTCGATCACGTCGCCTACACCGTGCCCGATCTCGATGCCGCGGTCGCCTTCTTCGTCGACCACTTCGCCGGCGAATGCATCTTCTTCGACGGCCCCTTTTCCGACAGCGAGAACGGCATGGCTCGCCGCCTCAACGTCCACCCCGACGCCAAGTGCCGTCTCGCGATGGTCCGCCTCGGGCTGACCACCAACATCGAGTTGTTCGAGTACTCGGCGCCCGACCAAACCACCCAGCCTCCCCGCAACAGTGACATCGGCGGCCATCACCTCGCCCTCTACGTCGACGACATCGACGAAGGCTACGACTACGTCCGCTCGATTCCGGGCGTGGTCGTCATGGCAGGCCCGAACGGTGTCGCGCCGGACTCCCCCGTTGCCGGACAGCGGTGGTTCTACTTCCTCACACCGTGGGGCATGCACATGGAACTCACCTCGTGCCCCGGTGGTTCGTTCTACGCGGGACTTCCGGGTGAGCGGATGGCGCCGCCGAGCGACCGCTGGCTCTGACAAACCGACCCTGGATCCGACACGTTCGGATCCAGGGTCGAATACTGCTTTGACACAGCAGATCCAACGGTAGGGGCACCCGACAACGACCGCCCGCGGCCATCGACTGTCATTCGTCGACGGCCGCGGGCGGCCTCCGTTTACGCCTTCTGGATCGGCCTCAGGCGGTCAGTGCACCGGAGTGACCCAACCGGAGGGCCAGGGCGGCCACAGTGATCGCCGGGTTGACCGCAGCCGACGACGGGAAGGGGGAGCTGTCCGCGATCCACAGATTGTCGAGATCGTGCGCCTTGAGATCCGCGTCGAGAACACTCGTCGCAGGGTCGTCACCCATGCGGGCGGTACCGCACTGATGGGAGGTCGCCTCGACACCGAGACCTTCGTGCAAGGTGATCGGGAACCCGGCGCGGTGGACGAGTTTCTTCATCCGCCTGATCAGTTCTCGATGTGAGGACATGTTGGTGGCTGTGCGCCTCACCGTGATGTCTCCGTTCGAGTTGAGCGCGATCCGGTTTTCCGGTAGCGGGAGGTCTTCGGTTTGCAGAAACAGGTCGAGGGTGTGCCGGGTGACCCCCTCGAGGATCGGGGTGGGGATGAGTGGGCGTGCGCGCTTTGCCATCTCGCCGCGCAGCTTGCCCAGACCCTGCACGTTCCCGAGCGGATACCGGTTGTCGGCACCGGCCGTGTACCAGTCGTTGATACCGATGGTCTTCTGATAAACGGCGTCGTTCGTGCGACGGGGGTCGATCGCCAGGAAGAACGTCGTCACGTGCGCCATGTAGTTCCGCCCGACCTGGTCGGAGGAATTCGCCAGCCCGTTGGGGTGTGTGGACGACGACGAGCGCAGCAGCAGTGCGGCCGTGTTCGCGGCACCGGCGGCGACCACGAACCGTTGTGCCTGCACGGTGATCGTGCTGCCGTTGTGTCGCACCTGGGCGCCGGTGACCTGACGACCGGTGCGGTCCGTGTTCAGGCGGGTCACCTCGGCATTGGTGAGGAGTTTGACCGTGGCTGATTTGAGAGCTGGCCGCACCGCGGAGACGTCGGCGTCGCCTTTCGCGTCGATCATGCAGGGGAAGGCGTCGCACGTCGGACACAGCACGCAGGCGCCGCCGGGGCGGACGTCGAGGGACTGTGGTGCGGCGAATGGGTGGAGGCCTTGTCGGCGCGCGCCGTCCGCCAGCCGGGCCATGGCTCCTTCGTGGGCGATGCCGGGGAAGGGGTAGTCGGTCGAGCGCCACGGGTCGGTGGGATCTTCGCCCTTGTTGCCGTGCACCCAGAACATGTGCTCGGCCTCACCGTAGTGGGATTCGAGGTCTGCGTAGGAAATCGGCCAGGCTGGGGAGATACCGTCGGGGTGTTCGACCTCGCCGAAGTCGTGCTCCCGGAATCGGGGCAGCGTGGCACCATAGAGTTTGGTGCTGCCTCCCACGTAGTGGTAATTCCCAGGAATGAAGCTTTTCTTGGCGATTTCGTCGTACCAGGGTGCGGAATTCTTGTAGCGCCCCTCGGCAACTACCGCCTTGATCGACCAGTTCTCGCGCTCACGGGGCAGGAAGTCGCCCTGTTCGATGATGAGCACGCGCGCCCCGGACTCACGCAGGGCGTAGGCCAGGGTGCCGCCGCCCATGCCGGAGCCGATGATGGCGACATCGCAATCGACCACCTGGGGTGGATTGGTGATGACCGAAGGTTGGTCAGGGGCGAAAAGGTCGGGCATGGGAGCTGCTCCTGGTTGTCGGCGCCACCTGCGCGGCGCCAGCTCGTGTACTTCTTCGACGGTAGATCTGTTTCGGGGGCAATACGAGCGGCGTTGCGTGCACGCTCGAGGTAACTGATTGCCCACACTGTGCAGTGACGTCGGATCGATGTCAGATGGGGCCGGGGACTCGATGCTTGCTGTCGGCACGGTCGGCGACGGTCGCGTACCCGTCGATGGGATCGACACTTCGCGTCAAGTTTTGCGGATCGAGGATCTTGTCCAATTGATCCTGCGTGAGCAGTTCACGTTCGAGGACGAGCGAGACGACCGTGCGGCCGCTCGCAAGTGCGTCCGCGGCGATGGTCGTGGCCTCGGTGTACCCGATATACGGGTTGAGTGCGGTCACGACTCCAATCGAGGCAGCCACCATCTGCTGCAGGTGTTCGGTATTCGCGTCGATACCGACGACGCAGCGCTGCGCGAGCGTTCTGCAACCCCGGGTCAGCAGTTCGATCGACTCGAAGAGGCTGTGCGCGATGATCGGCTCGAACGCGTTGAGCTGAAGCTGCCCGCCCTCGGCCGCCATCGTTACGGTCAGATCGTTTCCGATGACACGAAATGCGATCTGATTGACTACTTCCGGGATCACGGGGTTGACCTTGCCGGGCATGATCGACGAACCCGCCTGCACGGGCGGAAGCGTGATCTCCCCCAGTCCCGCACGCGGTCCCGAGGACAAAAGACGCAGATCATTGCAGACCTTCGACAGCTTCACCGCGGTGCGCTTGAGCACCCCGGACAGCTGAACAAACGCCCCGACGTCCTGGGTCGCTTCGATCAGATCCGACGCGGTGATCAAGGACAACCCCGTGATAGCGGCGAGATGCGCGCGGACGCGCCATGCGTACTCGGGGTGGGCATTGAGCCCCGTGCCGATGGCTGTGCCACCAAGGTTGATCTCCGAGATCAGGGCCGCCGACTCGGCGAGCCGCTCCGCGTCCTCGTCCAGCATGAGCGCGTACGTTCCGAACTCCTGCCCGAGGGTCATCGGCACCGCATCCTGTAACTGGGTACGACCGACCTTGAGGACATCGACGAACTCGGCGGCCTTGCCCGCGAATGCGGTGGCCAACTCCCCCATGGCTTGACGTAGATGCACCAACGCCGTCTGGAGACCGATCTTGACTGCAGTGGGGTAGACATCGTTCGTACTCTGGCCGAGGTTGACCTGCTCGAGCGGATGAAGGAACTCGTAGTCCCCCTTTGCATGCCCCAGCAACTCGAGGGCGCGGTTGGCCACGACCTCGTTCGCGTTCATGTTGGTCGATGTGCCGGCCCCACCCTGGATGACGTCGACGACGAAGTGGTCGTGCAGGGCACCCGAGCGGATCTCCTCGCACGCCCTCGTGATCGCCCCCGCCTCGCGCAGTCCGATCAATCCGAGGTTGGCGTTCGCTTGCGCCGCAGCCTGCTTGACCGCGGCAAGCCCCGACACCAGATCCGGATGCGCGGAGATCGGAACACCAGTAATCGGGAAGTTCTCGATGGCCCGCAGCGTATGCACGCCGTAGTACGCGCCCGCCGGAACCTCGCGGTCACCGAGGAGATCGTGCTCGATCCGGGTCATTGTTCGGTCACGGCGCGGGTGGGAATCTCTCCCCAGAGCAGGTCGGCGCCACCGAACTTCGCGGCCCGCAGATCACCCGACCTGGCATGGCCTTCGAACTTCTCGAGCCGTGACAGACGTCCGCAGATCTCGCCGAGCTGGGCGCTGGCAGCAGGATCACGCACCTCCTGGTAGGTGAGGGTCTTGAGGAACTTACCCACCCACAGACCACCGGTGTATCGCGCCGCCCCCAATGTCGGAAGCACATGGTTAGTGCCGATCACCTTGTCCCCATAGGGAACACAGGTTCCCTCACCGAGGAACAACGCCCCATAGTTCCGCATCGATTCGAGCGCCTGCCGCGGCTCCTCGGTGAGGATCTGCACGTGCTCGGACGCGAACCGATCCGCCAGCGCATACGCCTCGGTGAGGGTGTCCGTGACGTGGATCTGGCCGTAATCACGCCACGCCGGTCCGGCGATGGCGTTGGTCTGCAACCCGGGAAGCAGCGCATCGATGTGATCGAGCACCGCACGGCCGACTGCCTCGGAGGTGGTGATCAGGACACACGGTGAGTCTGGCCCATGTTCGGCTTGACTGAGCAGGTCGACCGCGACGGTAAAGGGATCGGCATAATCGTCGGCGACGATCAGGGTCTCCGTGGGGCCCGCGAACAGGTCGATTCCGACTTCACCGAAGAGCTGACGCTTCGCTTCGGCGACATATGCGTTGCCAGGCCCGGTCAGGATGCTGACCGGCGCGATGGTCTCTGTTCCCAGTGCCAGCGCAGCGATGGCCTGCACTCCACCGAGCACCAGAATTTCGTCCGCTCCGGCGAGGTGCATCGCCGCGACACTGATCTGCGGCGGAAGTCCCTCGTTGGGAGGAGTAGTCGCGGCCACCCGCTCGACACCAGCCACCTTGGCCGTCAGCACCGTCATGTGCGCCGAGGCCGTCAGCGGGTACCGGCCGCCGGGAACGTAGGCGCCCGAGGCGTCGATTGGAATGTTGCGCTGTCCCAGGAAAACTCCCGGCAGGGTCTCGGTCTCGAAGTCCTGGATCGAGTCCTTCTGCGCTTGAGCGAATCCGCGAATCTGACGCTGCGCGAATCGAAGATCGTCCAGTGTCGACTCCGGAATGGATGACACGATGGAGCGCACCTCGTCCTCGCTCAGGCGGAACGACTTCGGGGACCACCCGTCGAACTGCTGCGAGTACTTCCTGACCGCATCGTCGCCGTTGGTGCGCACGTCGGCGATGACCGATGCGACAGTATCGACCACAGCCGGGTTGCTCGTACGCTGCGTCGGCTCACCAGCGGCGGGCTTGAGAACAAACGACATGATGGCTAGCTCCTTCAAGCTTCACGGAAAGCACCTGTTCGCTGTCGACGTGCCCTGCCTGCGGAGTAAAGAGCTCTCTCGGGTGGGACTCGTCTTGTAGCTGTAGACCAGAGTGCCGCCCCGCTCGGACGTCCGTAAGACGCACTATGCGCACCATTCTCCACATCTTGTGCACGATTCGAGTAAACGACGAGTCGCGTCCGTCGAACTTCCAGGTGAGATCGCGGACAGTTCGGTGACACTGCGCACCCGAAAGAGAAACGGATGGCTCCTGCTTGTAGTTACGTCGGTATTTCGGGGTTCGAGTGCTGAGTGCGAGTGCCTCCGGCCGAACGATGTTCTGCGACTATCGGCGACTACTTCGCGGTCAAAGACGGAGGCGTTAACTGATCCGGGACACGGTGTTGTTCCGGTATCAGTGGGAGGAGACGGGGAACTGTACCGAGCTCTTGTCGCGTAGGTGGGGCACGATGAGTTCGGTGATGATGCGCTGGTGTTCGGGCGAGGTCATGTACGCGGTGAGGGCATCGTGGTCGGTGAAGACCGCGGAGACCGCGTAGTCGGCGTTTCCCGGACGAATCCGCAGGTCGGGTCCGTGCTGGTAGGACTCGATGCCGGCGGTCGCCGCCGACAGAGCGTCGAGGGACTCGGCGAGCGCCGTCAGTGTCGCGGTGGGCAGGTCCGGCATGAAGGTGAAGATGACGACGTGGCCGATGGCCATGATGGGGCTCCTTGGGCGGTGTTCTGGGCAGAGTTGGTGGTGGTGAAAGCGGTTCGGCGGTCGAGTTCGGAGGTTGCGCCCCAGACCCCGTATCCTTCGCGGGCCGAGAGCGCATACTCGCGGCACTGGTCGAGCACCGGGCAGCGCAGACAGATGCGTTTCGCCTCCCGTTCGCGTCGCACTCGGGGCCCTTTCGGCTCGTCCTCGGGGGCGAAGAACAGGTAGGGGTCCATCGATCGGCAGAGGGCGTGCAGACGCCACGCCCACGTGTCATGTGCCGGTCGGACGGGATTCGCTGCGCAGGTCATCAGTATCTCTCAGTCGTACAACAGCAACGAGCGGGTGACGGGCACGGTCCGGGGCGTCGACCACCGACGCCCCGGACCGTGCCCCTTGGTCCGTGCCTGCGGGTGAAGAGGCGCTCCGGTCGTGGCACGGACCCGTTCCTAGCGGGTTGAGTGCGCGTATCGCGCGAATTCCAACCCGATCACCCCTTCGCGGAATGCGCTCCGGTCATCAGGGCTGCGAGGTCGTCGGGTTCGAGGAACGACGGCGGGGGCGGCGGTCCCCAGGCGTAGAGGCCTTGGAGTCCGTGCAGCACTTCCGGGGACCAGAGTTCGTCCTCGGGGACGGTGTCCATGTCGGAGTAGTACTCGGAGAAGTTCCCGGCGGGGTCCTTGAGGTACCAGAAGAAGTTCGCGCCGGCGTGGTGGCGGCCGAGTCCCCAGATGTGGCGTTCGGGGTTGTTCTCGAGCATGGTGTGGGCGCCGCGCCCGACCTCGTCGATGTCGTCGACCTGCCAGCTGGTGTGGTGCATGAAGTTCACCGGTGCGGCCATGACGAGGACGTTGTGGTGCTCGACGGAGCAGCGCAGGAACGCGGCCTTGTCGCCCATGTAATCGCTGACCTTGAAGCCGAGGCCGTCGGTGAAGAACTTCATGGTGGTCTCGAGGTCGGTGGACCCGATTACCGCGTGTCCGAGTTTGCGGGGGCGTACCGGGTCGGTGCGGGTGAGGAACGGGGCCCGCCCCCACCGGTCGATCCGGCCCGGACCGTTGTACGGCGTCGGCGACACCGCGGGCTCGATCACGATCCGGGGTCGCACCGCGACGTGCACCAGGGTGCCGGTGATCGGTTCGACGGCGCTGACGGAGGTGCCGTCGTGCTGGATCGCGGTACCGAGCCTGGTCAGCCGCGCTGTGGTGGCGGTGATGTCGTCGGGGTCGTCGGCGGCGACGGTCAGCTCGACCAGTCGCCGGGTCGGTGCGTGCACGATGTGGAGTTGTTCGCCGCCGTTGCGGGTGGCGAACACCCCGTGTCCGTGGTGTTCGAGTCCGAAGTCGGTGTAGTAGGCGATGGTGTCGTCGACGTTGGGGACGCCGATGGTGACCTTGCCCAGTCCGTGTAGTGCCATGATCGGTGTCCTCTACTGCGCGTCGGGTTCGGCGACGAATCGCTGGTGCAGTTCGCCGATGCCGTCGATCCAGCTGTCGAGTGTGTCGCCGGGCTGCAGGAACCGTTGCGGGTTGCGGCCGACACCGACGCCGGCGGGGGTGCCGGTGAAGATCACGTCCCCGGGGTAGAGAGTGACGGTGTGGGAGAGGGTGGCGATGAGCGTGGAGACGGGGAAGATCAGGTCGCGGGTGCGGCCTTTCTGCACTTGTTCGCCGTCGATGGTGCAGCCGAGTTCGAGGTCGTCGGGGTCGGCGAACTCGTCCGGGGTGACCAGCCACGGTCCTTGCGGGGAGAACCCGGCGTAGGATTTTCCGAGACCGAATTGTGGTGCGGGACCACGGGTTTGGGTGATGCGTTCGGAGATGTCCTGTCCGGCGGTGAGTCCGGCGACGTGGGACCAGGCGTCGGCGGCGTCGATGTTGCCGGCTTCGCGGCCGATGACGGCGACGAGTTCGACCTCCCAGTCGACGTTGCCGCCGGTGGGGATGATCACGTCGGTGTCGGGGCCGGTGAAGCTGGAGGCGTATTTGGTGAAGACCGGTGGCAGGTGGGTGGGGGATTCGAAGCCGGATTCGGCGGCGTGGGCGTGGTAGTTCAGGCCGACGGCGAACACCTGCCGGGGAGCCGGTGAGGGTGCCCGGAGGTGGGACCGGTCGATCGGGACGCTGTCGTCGGCCAGAGCCGAGAGGTCTTGGACTGCGGCCCATTCGGTGACGTCGTCCCAGGCTTCGTAGAGAGCCTGCAGGCCCGGGCCGAACCGGCCGCGGGAGGCGTGGGCGATGTCGACGGCCCGCTCCGCGCCGGTTTCCCCGATCACGAGGGCGGCTTGACCATCGATGTTGGCGATACGCATGAAACTGATCTCCTACAGAAGGGTGTGAATAGTGCTGAGCGAAACATCTTTTGGCCACAGCAATTGGTGGACGAGGGATTGCTCCGCGTGCTCAGATCAGCGGTGTGATCCGTTCCTCGACACCGAGAAGCGCTTTCCCGTACGACTCGAACGCCACCGCCGGGGCGACGACGGCATGGCGGGCGGCGGTGGAGGAGTCCCGCCAAATCCGCTGGAGGGGATTGACGTCGGCGAAACTGCCGGCACCGTGCGCACTGAGCAGGATGTTGATGGCCTTGACGATGCTCTCGGCGACGAAGCCGGTATCGGCGCGCAGCCGGGCGCGTTGCGTGAAGTCCGGGTAGGTGCCGGTTGCTGCCGCGGTGTCGATGTCGTCCGCCGCCCGGTACGCGTGCAAATGGGCGGTGTCGATCAACATCGCGGCCTCGGCGACTTGCAACTGAAAGGCGACAGAGTCGGACTGCGCAGTGAAGTAGGTGTAGGCGATCGGCTTGTTCGCCTTGGCCTGCACGAGCTGCAGGGCGGCTCGCCCCAAACCGAGCTGGGGCCCGACCAGGACGAGCGCGAGAATCGGGACGAATGCGGAACGGTAGAAGGGCTCGTCGGCCAGATTCTCCGACGGGTACGTTCCCTCGATCGCCGGCGGTACCGCCATCACGCGGTGGTCGGGCACGAACACATCCGTCGCCACCAGGCAATTGCTGCCGGAGGATTTCATGCCTGCGACGAACCACGTGTCCTCGAGCTGCATCTCGCTCGTCGGGATGAGAGCGAGCCCCTGATCGATGACCTCACCGGCGTCGTTGGTGATCGGGATCCCCAGGACCGCCCAGGTGGCATGCCAGGATCCCGAGTTGTAGTACCAGCGGCCGGTGACCCGGTAGCCACCGTCGACCCGGGTGGTCTCCGAGGTCGGTGTCAGAACACCGGACACCTTCGCGTCCGGGTCCGCGCCGAACACCTCGTCCTGAGCGCGGGTCGGGAACAACCCGGTCAGCCAGGCACACACGTTGGTCAGCGTCAGCACCCACGCGGTGCCCCCGTCGGACTCGGCAACCGCGGCGGAGACATCGAGCATGGTGCGCATCGAGGTCTCATAACCGCCGTACCGCTTCGGTACCGCGAGCTTGAACAGCCCGGCATCGGTCATCGCCTGGATCGATTCCTCGACGACGCGGCGGTTGCGCTCACCCTCGGCGGCGTTCTTCGTCAAGATGGGCGCGATCTCGCGGACACGGCCGACGAGGTCGGTGGCGGTGGGGACAGATGCGCTGGAGCTAGCGCGTTCGGTGACGGTTGTCATGATGGAACCTTTCAGAAAATGGGGTGGATGCAGGCAGGAAGGCTGATTCAGCTCGACGCGCAGGCGGCAATCTGGTCGACGATCGGTCGGCGGGGACGTTCGGCGTAGCGGGAATGGGTGCCGAAGGTGCGGTGCGCGTACACCAGCGGAGGCAACTCCGCCTTACTGACCTTGGTGACCAGGCCGAACAGCAGCAGATGGTCACCACCCTCGACGGTGTCGTACAACTCGCAGGCGACCCAGCCGGCGGCGCCGTCGATGCGTGGCAGGCCGGTGTCGTGATGCCAGGGGGCGCTGTTGAATCGCTCGGCGCCGGCACCGCGGCTGGCGAACACCATCGCAAGATCGTCCTGTCCGTGCCCGAGCAGGTTGATCCCGAAGCGGCCACTGGATCGGATGCGCTGCAATAGCGCGGATCGACGATCGAAGGCGACCGTGATCAGCGGCGGGTCCTGCGACAGCGCGGCGAACGAGCTGGCAGTAGCTCCATGAGGGCCGTCGTCGTCGGCAGTCGTCACGATCGTCACCGGTGCGCAGACCCGGGACATCAGATCCCGGAAGTTCTTCGGGTCGATGCCAGCGGCGGATGCGGTCGGCTCACGGCCAGGTGCGGTAGTCATGTGAGTGCTCCTCGGTGGGGTGGCTCGCAACACCACGCAAATGGGTCTGTTGCGTAGGTCACTCTGTCGTGCTAAATCCGACGGTAGAGGTGTGTGCGGCGGGCGGAAATCCCCTTTCGGAGAGGGCCTGGCCGCTTTGCGAACCCACACCCAGGTGCCGACGCGGACCCTTCGGAACCCGGCGCCGAGGGTGCTCGAACAGTGAGAAAAGGACGTAATGCGTGTGATCGATCCTCAGGACCCACCGGACACGGCGCCGGTCTTCCCTGTCGAGCTGCCGGGCGGCACGGTGTACCGATCGGACGATCTCGACGTCTACCGGGCCGGCGTCAACAGTGTTTTCTACCCCGCTCGCCTCGACCTGGTCAGGCCGCATACACACCTGACGCACGCCCGGCTCTCCGCCGTGCGACTGAGCCACCTCACCCTGGGAATCGTGCACTTCGGCGCCGAGGTACTCATCGACCCCGGCGATGTGGGCGGCTACCACATCAACATCCCCCTGTCCGGGGCAGTGGATTCCCGATGCGGTGCGCAGCAGACCATCGCTACCCCAGGACATGCCGCCGTCTTCACCCCGAACGAGCACACCATCCTGCCCTCGTGGAGCGCAGACGCCACCCAGATCTGCATCAAGATCGACCGCGGAACACTCGAAACCGAACTCACCCACATCCTGGGGCGGCCCCTCGATCGGCGAGTGAAGTTCGACATCGGTCTCGACCTGACCACACCACCGGGACGCCGGTGGTGGTCGACACTGCAGATTCTCGTCGACACCATCAACGACCCCGGCCCGATCCCCCGTCGGGTCCTCGCCGCCCAGGTCGACCTCCTCGAACGCGCTCTCATCACCGGGCTGCTGCTCAACCACAGCCACTCCCTGACCGAAGCACTCCACGCCGACGACACCCCGGAGAATCCGAGGGCATTGCAGAAGGTCGTCGAACTGATCGAGAGCACCCCCGGCGCCCAGCACACCATCACCGACCTGGCTCGCGTATCCGGTGTGGGCGCACGCCAACTGCAAAAACTCTTCCGGGACCGATACGACATGAGCCCCTCGGTGTACGTGCGGAGTGTACGCCTCGAACGCGTGCGGTCCGACCTTCTGACCGCCACCGACGACACGGCCACCGTCAGCGACATCGCCTACCGATGGGGTTTCAACCACCTCGGCCGGTTCGCCCGGTTCTACCAGCAAAAGTTCGGCGAACCGCCCTCCCATACACTGCGCCGATGAACACCACGCGGATTTCCAGTCGGAACTCAGGGAATCCCTCAGTTTCGAGCGAAGTCGGGGACAAGCCCTGTCAGCTTCCGACTTGAATGGCGTGGCGGCTTCGTGTTCGAGCTGACGGGTTCGATGGATCGCATCAGTCGCCAACCGTGGCGCGCGGCAACGAATCCGGAAATCGCGCCGAGGGTCATCGCACAGCTTCGCGGTCGGTGGGGTCGGTGGCCGACACGGCCGGTGTCGGGTTCACGTCGTCCCTTCGCAGTGGTACGAGTGCGGCCAGTGCTGCGCCCACGACGGCCGGGGCGGCGAAGGCCAGCAGCTGCCAGGTGGTGCCCGCTCCGACGGCGACGAAGAAGCCGCCGTACGTCGGTCCGATGATCGCCCCGATGCGTCCGACTCCGAGTGCCATTCCGATGCCGGTCGTCCGGCATGCCGCGGGGTAGTGACCGCCGATGAACGTGTTGAGCAGGATCTGGGTTCCGGTGGTGCCGACGCCGGCGAGCAGCACCAGCAGGTAGACGACGGCGATGGGCGGACCGGTGGCGATCAGGATCAGTGAGACTGCGGCGCAGAGGAATCCGAGTGCGGTGACGGGTTTGATCCCGTACCGGTCGGCGAGTGCGGCGCCGCCGAGGGCTCCGACTGCGCCGCCGACGTTCAGGGTCAGCAGGAAGGACAGCGCGGCCCCCAGTGGATATCCGGCCGACTTCATCAGGGCGGGCAGCCACGTCGCGACACCGAAGAGCACCAGCAGACACACGAGGGTCATGCCCCAGAACAGCAGTGTCGCGGTCGTCCGTTCGCTGCCGAACAGTGCACGCAGTCGGTGTTCGGAGTGCGGACCGGTCGAGGTGGCGGGCTCGGGTTCGAGCCCGTACCGGGCGGCGATCGCCGTGGCCGGGGTGGTGCGGCCGCGGGCGGTCAGGTATGCGGGCGATTCGGGGAGATACCGGAGCATCAGGGGCAGGAACAGCAGTGCCGGAACCAGCCCGGCCACGAACATCGCCCGGAATCCGAACGTGGGCACGAGCCACAGCGACAGCACGCCGGCCAGAATTCCGCCGATGCTGGTGCCGACGAATCCCATCGCGACCGAGCGTGCCCGGGTTCGACTGTGGGAGAACTCGATCAAGGTGGAGGCAGCGGTCGGCATGAGGACGCCGGCGCCGACTCCGACCGCCATCCGGCCGACACCGAATACCGCCGGGGTGGGCGCGAGTGCGCAGACACCCATCGCGGCGGAGAACACCAGGACCGCGGCGAGGAGGGTGCGGCGGCGGCCCCAGCGGTCGGCGACGCCGGCGGCGACCAGCGCGCCGACGAGCATTCCCACGCCGGTGAGGGAGCCGAGCATGCCGACGTCGGTGGCGTCGAGTTGCCAGGGCGCGTACGCGAGGAGGGAGGGAACGACGGTGCCGTACATCAGCAGGTCGTACCCCTCGAGGACCAGCGCCAACAGGCAGAGACTGATGACGGGGGCGGTGGTGGGGCGGGCAGTCATGTGTACTCCGCTCGACCGGGCGCCCGACGACCGCGACGCGGTATCGGGTGCCCGGATGTAAAGGGGGTCAGGAGAATCGGTCGGACAGCCAGGCGCCGATGTCGGCCGCGGCGAGGGCTGCCCCGGTGGGTGCGCCCTCGGCGATGGGTCCGCCGAAGTGGGTGCCGGCGACCCGGACGTGGGTCTTGTCCGCCGACCCGAGGGCATCGCACATGGTTTTGGCGTCGTCGGGGAAGCAGGCCTGGTCGGCGGTGAGTTCGACGAACAGGGCGGGGGCGGTCACGGCGGGCGCGCAGCGCAGGAAGTCGGCGTTGGTGCTGAGTCCGGACCACGTCGACAGCCAGGCATCGGGGGTGGCGAAGCGGCCGAAGCCGACGAGACCGTAGTTGGTCAGATCCGGCCGCCGGCCGAACAGCGACCCGTAGGGGCGCTCGTTGGGGCTCAGGGACAGGTCGGTGAACCGCAGGTCCGCGTCGGTGCGGTAGACGGTGAGGACGCGGGGCACGAGCGCGGCGCGTCGGTCGGCCGGTTCGGCGGTGCCCCTGTACCGGCGACGCGCGTCGGCGGCCTCGTCGACACGCTGCCGGGCGATCTCGTCGAGGCGGGCGACGCGGTCGTGCTGCGCTGCCCGGTAGCGGGTGACGAACTCGGGTGCATACGCCGAACTGTGTGGGGGTTCGGCGAATCCGTTGGCCGGATCGAACGGATTCAGCTCGGGATCGGCCGTCAACGGATCGGATTCGTCGACGACGGACGGGTCGATCAATCGGAGCAGCAGGGCGCCCTGCCCGGGGTGCGGGGCCATGAACACCGCGCCGTCGGGCAGCGGCATCTGTGCCCCGGCCAGATCGATCGGTCGTCCGGCGGGAGTGTGGGCCAACCGCTCCGCCCCGGGCAGACCGGCCTGCTGGTGATAGAACGCGAACAAGGTGCCGCCGCCCGAGTGCCCCAGGGTGACGACGTGCTCGAAACTCTTCTCGCGCAAGAAGACCTGACCGGCCGCCGCATCGAGCAGAGCCTGCTCGTGCACCAGGGCGACGTCGTTGTTGACCGAGCGGGTGCCCTGCGTCCACACCGCGTAACCGCGGGCGAGCAGTTCGGGCACAAGCACGTGGTGCGTCAGGTCCTGGCGGGGGTGCATGAGTGCGACGACGGTACGGGCGCCGGGGACGACCCGCAGCACACCGGTGATTTTCGCCCCGTCCGCGGTCGCGAGTTCGTGCACCGACGTGACGGTGCTGTCCGGCGCCTGCGCGGCGTCGATGTACCGGCCGGCGCCGAGCCGCCGGGTGTCCGCGCTCATCGCGGCTCGATCCGCATGGCGTCCTTGTCCCACTGGGTGATCCGGGACTGCGCCAGTCCGGCGACGCTGCTGTACCAGACGGCGTGACGGCAGCCGGTGGTCCGCCGGTCGATGACGATGTCGGAGTCGGACACGATCCGGAAGTAGGGTCCGACGTGGTCGACGGTGACCGCCGGATCACGGCCCGCGACCTCCGCGACCGCAGTGTTCTCGGGGACGTCGAGGACGAACAGGGTGGTCATCGGGTCGCCATCTCCTTCGATTCCTGTTGCTGTTGCCAGGCGGCGGCGCGTTCGGTGATCAGTTCTGCCTTGCGGGTCAGCAGGGCGTCCATGCTGGGGTCGGGCCCGGTCACCACGTCGACGAGGGCGTCGATGGTGAGGTTGGCGTCGAGGTCTTCCTGCGGGGTGACCGGGCGCAGCGCCCGGGTGATCTCGATCATGTAGCCGTTGGGGTCGTGGGTGTAGATCGACTCGATCGTCTCGTGCTGGATCTGCATCTCCACCGGCCACGCGCTGCCGTCGAGGCGGTGGCGGTATTCCATCAGGTCGTCCTCGCTGTCGACGTGGATGGCGAGGTGCCGGGAGCGGATGAAGAAGATCGGGACGTCCTCGGCGAAGCGGGAGTACGAGTCACCCTGCGGTCCGCCGTCGAAGGGTTCGAGACCGAAGTAGTAGAAGAAGGCCAGCCGGTCGTCGTTGCCGATGTCGAAGAAGAAGTGGATGAAGTCGGGGTGCTTCTCCGGTCCCCACCCGGCCGCGCAGATCGAGTGGACGACCGGGAACCCGAGCACGTCGCGGTAGAACTTGACGGTGCCGGCCGGATCGAAGGTCGGATAGGCGACGTGATCGACGCCTTTGACGGTGTGCTGCAGTTCGGACATGGTGAACTCCAAGGGGTTCGGGGTTACTGACGGGCGGCGGCCGGTGCGTCGGCGCGGAGCAGACTGCCGGCGCCGGGGATGTCGACGGTGAGGTCGAGGGCGCGCAGCAGGCTGTAAGCGCCGGCGGTGGCGGCGGAGAGGACGGGCAACCCGAACTCGTCCTCGGCGGCCTGCACCAGGGGAAGCGAGGGCATCTGCACGCAGGCGGAGATCACGAGTGCGTCCACGCCCTGCAGGTCCAGGGATCGGGCGGCGTCCATCACCCGGTCGCCGGGGATGCATCCGACCTCGGCGTTGTCGGCGACCTCGAGTGCGCGCCAGTCGTGGACCTGGATGCCTTCGGCCTCGATATACGCGACGACCTGCTCCGCGAGGGGGCGCAGGTAGGGGGTGACGAGCGCGATGCGCTCGGCCCCGATCGCCCGGAGCGCTTCGATCAGCGCGCCGGCACTCGAGCGGACCGCCGCCTCGGAGCCGCCGGTGGCGAGTTGTTCGGCGACCAGCCCTTCGACGCGCTGATGCTCACCCGGTCCGACCGACATCAGCGCGACCAGGCAGGCGTAGAGGACGGCGTCGACTCCGGCGTCGCCGAGTTCGAGAATGCACCGCTCACGCTGGGCATTCATCGCCCGCAGTTGCTCGGGCGAGACGGCCTGCATGCGCATCCGGCTCGAGTGGAACGAGAACTGTGCGTCGGCGTGCTGACCGAGCAGCGCCGGCATCTCCGTCTCGACGGTCACATTGGAACTCGGGACGACGAGTCCGATGCGATGAATCCCCATGGTGTGCCCTTCTGATGTCGATTTGTCGCGAAGCGGGGGAGTGAGCACCCCGGCGCGCGGTGATTTACGCTCATGCCGAGTATTCGACGTTCGCGACAATTCGTCAAGCCCCCACGTCCGGGCCCGTAGGCAGCGCCCGGGACGTGACTGCTCTCACAGCCTGCTCTTGACATGTCATCAGACACGTCGAATACTCGACATTGACGTAAGACGGTGTTGGAGGACGACCTCGCACCGGTCGGGAACTTCCACCTCATTTCGAAGGAGCGCAGAGGTAATGGCATATGTGATCGGAGTGGACGTCGGTGGCACGTTCACGGATGCGGTATTGGACGACAATGCCGGCACAGTTCTCGCCGCGAAGGCTCCCTCGACCCCGCCGGACTATTCGCAGGGCGTGATCGACGTCCTCGACGTGCTCGCCGAGCAACTGGGGTGTCCGGTCGAGGAGATGCTGGCGAACACACACCACATCGCGCACGGGACCACGTCCTCGCTCAATGCCCTGGTCATGGGGAACGTGCCGCCGGTGGGGTTCCTCACCACCAAGGGTCACCGCGACTCGATCTACATCATGAACGTCGAGGGGCGGTATCTGGGCAGCTCCCCGGAGCAGCTGCAGAACGTGATGGGGCAGAGCAAGTCTCACGGCCTGGTACCGAAGAAGCATGCCCTCGAGGTGACGGAGCGCCTGGACCGCGACGGCAACATCGTCGTGGCACTGGACGAGGATTCCGCCCGCGAGGCGATTCACGCCCTCGTCGACGACGGAGTGTCGGGCATCGCGGTCTCGCTGCTCTGGTCGTTCCGCAACCCGGCGCACGAGCAGCGGATCCGCGAACTCGTCCACGAGATCGACCCGACGATGTTCGTGTCCCTGTCGAGTGAGGTGAGCCCGCGTATCCGCGAGTTCGCCCGCAACGCGACCACCATCATGAGCACCCAGATCGGCCCCGGGCTGCGGGACTACCTCGGCGAACTGGAGACGAAGCTGCGTGACCGGAAGCTCGCCGGACCGCTGCTGGTGATGCAGAGCAACGGCGGCGCCGTCGCCGCCGCCGAGGCGCCGAAGAACGCGATCAGCACCGTCGGATCGGTGCTCACCGGCGGCGTCGTCGGAGCGGTGTCGCTCGGCACCCAGCTCGGGCACCGCAACATCATCGCCACCGACGTCGGCGGCACCACCTTCCTCGTCGGACTCGTCGTCGACGGTGAGCCCGTGCGCGCGTCCAGCACGATCATCAACCATCACCCGATCAACGTCCCCACCCTCGAGGTGCACGCCATCGGATCCGGCGGCGGCGCGATCGCCTGGGTCGACCAGGGCGGCAACCTGCAGATCGGCCCGCACAGCGCGCAGGCCGTGCCCGGGCCTGCCTGCTACGGGCAGGGCGGCACCGAACCCACCAACGCCGACGCGAACCTGGTGCTCGGGATCCTGCCCGAACGCGGCCTTCTCGGTGGCCGCAAACCACTCGACAAAGAACTCGCACGGGAAGCGATCCGCACCAGGATCGCCGAACCCCTGGGCCTGTCGATCGAGGACGCCGCCGCCGCGATCTACGCGGTGCAGAACGCCCAGACCGGTGACCTGCTCCGCAAGACCGTGGTCGAGGCCGGACACGATCCTCGCGACTTCGTGCTCTACGCATTCGGCGGTGCCGGCCCAGCGCACTGCGCCGCCTACGCCCGCGAGGTCGGGGTCCGCGAGGTCGTCGTCCCGCTCGGCCAGGTGGCCTCCGCGTTCTCCGCCTACGGTCTGGCGTCGTCGAACATCGTGCTCGCCGCCGAGCTGTCGGACCCGGCCGCGATGCCACTCGATCCCGTCCGGGCCGAACGCAACTTCGACCAACTCGAGCACCAGGTCCGGGCAGCGCTCGACCGGCAGGGGCTGAAGTTCACCGGCGTGGAGGTCGAACGGGAAATCGACATGCGCTACACCATGCAGCTGGCGGAGGTGGCGACACCGGTTCCGGCCGGAAGCCTCGACGCCGAGGGAGTCGCCCGGGCGTCGGACCTGTTCGAGCAGCGCTACGCCGAACTCTACGGACAGGACAGCGGATTCCGGGAGGCCGGGATCCAGGCGATCACCTACCGGGTGCGCGTCACCGGCGTCCTGCCCTTCTCCCCCACCCTGCCCGAACTGAAATCTGCGGACTCGGCTGACGCGTCCGCCGCGAAGATCGGCACCCGCAAGGTGTGCCTGGACGGGCGGATCGGCTACACCGACACCGACGTCTACGACTACAGCAAACTGCTCGCCGGACACGTCCTCCAGGGCCCCGCGATCGTCGAGGTCCCCACCACGACGGTCGTCGTCCCGCACGAGACCACCGGCACCGTCGACCGCCTCGGCAACCTCAACATCGTCGCCCAGTAGGAGCACCCGAAGATGACCATGCAAATTCCCGGCGCCGAAATTTTCTCGAGCCGACCGATCGACCCCGACGAACTCTCACGCTCACTGCCGCCGTCGCTGCCCGTCCACAGCGTCACCCAGGAACAGATCGACGAACTCGACCCGCTGACCTACGAGGTCATCCGGCACCGGCTGTGGTCGGTCACCGACGAGATGGGCGAGGCCCTCAAACGGATGTCCGGCTCCCCCATCGTCACCGACGCGAACGACTTCGACTTCGCGATCAGCGACGAGATCGGCCAGGAAGTCCAGGTCGGCCTGTACAACACGATGCTCGTCGGCGCCGTCGACCTCGCCATCTACTGGACCCTCCGGCACCGCGCCACCAACCCGGGCATCACCGAGGGCGACATGTTCCTGTGCAACGACCCGTGGGTCGGGGGCGGCCTGCACCAGAGCGACGTGATCGTCTACCAGCCGGTCTTCTACGACGGCAAGCTGTTCGGGTGGACCAGCGCCATCTGCCACGAACCCGACCTCGGCGGGTCCGGGCTCGGTTCGTTCGACCCGTCGGCGAAGGACGTCTTCTCCGAGTCGTTGCCCACCCCGCCGATCAAGGTGGTCCGCGACTACGAACTGCAGCGCGACGTCGCCGACGCCTGGGTGCGGCGGTCGCGGGTGCCGATGCTCGTCGGCCTCGACCTGCGCGCGAAGATCGGCGCCAACACCGTCGGTCGCAACCGTCTGCTCGCGGTGATCGAGCAGTACGGCGCCGACACCGTCAAGGCCGTGATGAAGCGGATGATGGCGGACGCCGAGGGGCGTCTGCGCGGCAAACTCGACTCGTTGCCGGACGGCACGTGGAAGGCCACCGGCTACCAGGACCAGTCCCATACCGGTGACCGCGGAATTCACAAGATCACCGTGGCGATGACGAAGACCGCGGACCATCTCACCTTCGACTTCACCGGCACCGATCCGCAGACCGGTGTCATCAACTGCACGTACGCCGGCATGCGGGGCGGCGTGATGCTCGCCCTCCTGCCGATCCTCGCGGGTGACATCCCGTGGTCCGCCGGCGGGCTGATGCGCTGCTTCGATCTGGTCTCGGAAGAGGGCACGATCAACAACGCCACGTTCCCCGCCGCGGTCAGCCGCGGACCGATCGGACCGGCCTGGCTGACGGGCACGCTGATCGCCGAGTGCCTGTCCCAGATGCTCGACCGTTCCGTCGATCTCGGCAAGAGCGTTCAGGCCGCGTGCTGCGGCACGTGGGACACCGCGGTGATCGCCGGTCTCGATGAGCGGCCCGAGCAGTCGGTGCCGTTCCTGAACATCATGATGGAACCCATGTCCGGTGGGTACGGGGCCCGCCCGACCGCCGACGGCATGGACACCGGTGGCCTGTTCTGTATTCCGATGGGCCGGATCCCGGACACCGAGATGACCGAATTCCTCTACCCGCTGCTGACGCTGTGGCGCCGGGAGGAACCCGACTCCGGCGGGCCGGGACGCCAGCGCGGCGGTGTGAGTGCCTCGATCGCCGTCACCCCGTACGGCACCAGCCTGCCGATGGGATTGGTCCTGGCGTCCGCGGGCAAGGCCGTCGCCCAGAACAACGGACTCGCAGGCGGTTACCCCGGCAACACCGGGGTGGAAGTCCTCGCCCGCGACACCGGCGTGGTCGAGCAGTTCGCTGCCGGCCGCATCCCGGGCTCGCTGGACGACCTCGGCGGCGGTCGCGAATTCGGTGCCTGCTACGCCGAAAGCTATGTCGCCCCAGGCGAAGTGCTCTACATGCACTGGCAGGGCGGCGGCGGATACGGTGACCCCCTGCTGCGCGATCCGGCCGCGGTGGCCGCCGACGTCCGCGAGGGCAAGGTCACCGAGCACGGTGCCGAGACCGTCTACGGTGTCGTCCTCGCCGACGGTGACGCCGATGAGATCCGGACCTCGGATCGGCGGGACGCGATGCGCACAGAGCGCCGGAATCGCTCCGGAGGAACCCTGCCGGACGCCCCCGTGGTCGACCTCGCCGGGGCGCGCAGGCTCGACGACAACCTGGCCGAGGTCACCGTCGGAGACACCCGGGTGATCGCGTGCGCCCAGTGCGGACGCCTCCTCGGCGACGAGAAGAACAGCACCTCCCTCGATCTGGCGCGGTTCGAGGGCCCGTCGTCGACGGCCGGGCCGCAGGTCACGTCCGATCCGGCAGAGTACGTGGACGCCCCGGTCGTCTTCCGGCAGTTGTGCTGCCCCGGTTGCTGGACGGCCGTCTACTCCGGCATCGTGCCCGCCGATCACCCCGATCACGCCCTCGATGTGGCCCGGCTCCTGCCCGCGGTGGCGGAGCGGTGACTTTCCGGGTAATCGCACAATGGAGGGAAGGAGGACCGCGGTGACATTCTCGGACTGGGGCGGACGCCTCGTCACGTTCCCCGGCGACCGGGCCGCCCGCTATCGCGACAGCGGGGCGTGGAGCGACGACCCCACCGGGCGGCGGCTGCATCAGGTCGCCATCCGGTTCCCGGATCGGCCGGCGGTGATCAGCGCGGAAGGCTCGATGAGCTTCGCCGAGCTGGACAGGCGCACCGACGAGATCGCGGCCGGGCTGATCGGGCTCGGACTCCGCCGACTGGATCCGGTGATCTTTCAGCTGACCAATCGGCTCGAGACGGTCCTTGCGTGGTACGGATGCATCAAGGCCGGGCTGGTCCCGGTGGCCACCCTGGCCGCGCACCGCATGCACGAGATCGGGCACGTGAGCCGCACGGTCGGCGCCGTCGCCCACGTCGTGGAGGCCGGACTGCCCACGTTCGACCTCGTCGACTTCGCCCGTGAGCACGCCGACGGCCACCCCAGCATCCGGCACGTCATCACCGTCGGGGACGGGGCGGGCTCCGGCGGGCCGGACGTGATTCGACTCGAGGATCTCGGGGCCGGCGCCGATCCCGGTGCGGCCCGGGCCGCCGTCGAGGAGATCGAGGCGCACACCGATCCGCTCGACGTCGCCGCGTTCCAGCTGTCCGGGGGCACCACCGGTGTCCCCAAGGTCATTCCGCGGATCCACGCCGAGTACTGGAACAACGCCCGGATGTACGCGCAGCGGCTCGGATGGGACCAGGACAGCCGGGTGGCGCACCTGATTCCGATCATCCACAACGCCGGAATCTCGTGTGGGCTGCACGCGGCGCACTCGGTCGGCGCGTGCCTGGTGCTGGCCACCGCCGATGCGCCGACGGCCTTCGAGTTGATGGCGAAGGCGCAGGCGACCGAAGTCCTCATCGGACACGGCCACTACCAGGCGGTGCTGGGCCCGGACTTCGACAAGGCACGGGAGACGCTGCGTCGCGTCGTCCTGTCCGGTGCCAAGGTCCCCGCCGAATTGTTCGACCGCGTCGACGACGGTGCCGGCCACTGGGCGGGGCAGTTGTTCGGGATGTCCGAGGGACTGTTCACGGTGACCCCGCTCGACTCCCCCGCGCGGGCCCGCCTGACCACGGTGGGCACACCGATCGCCTCCGACGACGAAATTCGCATCCTCGAACCCGGCGGCGAGAGGGAACTCGCCGACGGTGAGGTGGGTGAATTGTGTTGCCGTGGGCCGTACACCATTCCCGGCTATTTCGACGCGGCCGACCACAACGCGGCCGCCTTCACTCCCGACGGCTTCTACCGCACCGGAGATCTCGCCGCGATCACCGTCGTCGACGGCGGGCGCTATCTGTCGATCGAGGGCCGCATCAAGGACCTTATCAACCGGGGCGGTGAGAAGGTCAACGCCGAGGAACTCGAACTACTCCTTCTCGAGCATTCCGGCATCGCGGATGTCGCGGTCGTCGCCATGCCCGATCCCCGCCTCGGGGAGAAGACGTGTGCGTATCTGATCGCGAGGGATGGGGAAGATGTGCCGCTCACCGAGATTCAGGAGCACCTCGCGAAACTCGGCGTCGCCAAGTTCAAGTGGCCGGAACGACTCGAGTGGGTACCCTCCCTGCCCCACACGAACGTGAACAAGATCGACAAGAAGCGGTTGCGTGCCGAGATCGCGGCGAAACTCCTCGCCGAGGCGGACGCGCCCCGCGCGGTCGTGTAGGGACCGCAGCGCGAATCGACTGCGGATCACCACTTTCGGGGCATGCCTGCACAGGTGTGCCCCGAAAGTCGTTCACCCCTATTCGTCGCCACTGGATTGACCAATCGACATATACGTAGAATAATCAACACAAACGTCACACAGACTGGAGTCAGCCCATGAACCTCGAGCGAGTCGCAGTGATCGGCGGCGGCCCCGGCGGTCTCTACGCCGCGAGACTGCTCAAGCGAAGCCACCCGGACGCCGAAGTGACCGTCTACGAACAGAGTTCTCCGGACACGACATTCGGATTCGGTGTCGGTCTGGCTTCCCGAACCCAGCGCAACCTCCGCGACGCCGACGCCGCGTCGCTGGACGCGATCGTGGCCGCCGCTCACCCGCACGAGATGTCGATGCAGGTCGGGAGCGAGGTCGCCCGGCTCGCGCACGGCGATCTCCTCGCGATCGCGCGCACGACGCTGCTCGCGGTGCTGCAACAGCACGCCCAGGATGCCGGCGTGCACCTGCGCTTCGGCGAACGGCGCGAGGCCGCAGATCTCGACGCGGACCTCGTCATCGCGGCGGACGGGATCAACAGCGCCACCCGCACGCAGCTCACCGACGAGTTCGAACCGCGAATCGACACCGGTGCCGGACTGTATCTGTGGTGCGGGACCGACTTCGCTCTCCCCAGCGCCATCTTCGTCCCGGTCATCACCGAACACGGCACGTTCGTCGCCCACGCCTACCCGTACGCGGCGGACCGCAGCACCTTCCTCATCGAAACCGATGAAGCCACCTGGCGGCGAGCCGGATTCGACGCGTCCACCGATCGCACCGCACCCCAGGACAGCGACGAGGTCTCACTGCAGTACCTCCAGGACGCGTTCGCGGAGACCCTGCAGCATCATCGGCTCATCGGAAACCGCACGAAGTGGATGCGGTTCCGCACCGTCGGCTGCACGCGCTGGCACAGTGGCAACGTCGTGCTCCTCGGCGACGCCGCCCATACCGCGCACTACTCGATCGGGTCCGGCACCAAACTCGCGATGGAGGACGCCATCGCGCTCGACCACGCCCTGACGAGCGCGGCGAACCTCGACGATGCCCTCACCGAATACGAGCGGATCCGTCGCCCCGCCGTCGAACACCTTCAGCAGATCGCCCACCGCAGCGAACTCTGGTGGGAATCGTTCCCGCAGCGCATGGACCTACCCGTCGACCAGCTGATGATCGCGTACATGACCCGGGCGGGAAAGGTCGGTCTGGACCGGTTCGCCGAGTCGGCGCCGACCGTCGTGTCCCAGGGCCTCGCGAGTTACGCGAGCCGGCCCGCCGGCACCGTGTCCCCCACCGACATCACGGACTGGATCCTCGCACAACCACTGGCCCACCACGGTGCGGACTTCGCCACCAGGATCGCGCCGGCAGACCTGCGCGACGCACCCACGACGGCGAAGCTCGACGTCGTATCGACCGCCGCCTGGGACGCAGAGGCCGACACCGTCGTCGACAACGCACCGCAGGCGGAGATCCTCTGGCTCACCGGACCGGACTCCCGCGTCGCCGTGCTGAACCGTCTCGACCTCGCCGAACGTCTACTCCGGGCCACTTCGGCGACCGTCGTCGTCGAGGCCCCCGAGACCCACCGCGCCGATGTGGCGGCCGGCCTGGCGAGCGCACGAGCGCACCTCGCGTTCTTCACCGAACCGGCGTCCGCGGAACCCGAGCCGGTCATGTCCGGCACCGGAGCGCCGACATGACCGCGCGGACCGCATCCGGCTCCCACTATCCTTCGGACATGACACGTGAGCAGGCCACGCCCAGCCGGCGAGGCCGCGGCAAGGCATCGGCAGGCCCGGCAGCGCAGCCCTCCGAGGACAGCGCAGCCGGTCGCAATCCCCGCCGCGAGCTGGTCGAGAAGCAGATCATGGAGCAGGCCACCCGGTTGTTCGCCGAGCGGGGATTCGCCAGCACCACCCTGCAGGACATCGCCGACGCCACCGGTCTGACCCGGCCCGCCCTCTACCACTACGTTGCCAACAAGGACGAACTGCTCTCACGGCTCGTCAGCGAGAGCACCGAGACTCCCGCCGCCCTGCTGCACGAGATCAACGAGCGCACCGAACTCGGCCCCACCGAGAAACTGCGCGAAATGGCGGTCGCCATCGCCATGCACCAAGGTGAGAACCCCGACCGGTTCAGGCTGATCATCCGATCCGAAGCGGAACTTCCGGAAGACATCGCGCGCAGGTACCAGCAGAGCCGACGGCACGTGCTGAAGGAATTCATCACCGTCATCGAAGACGGCATCAAAGCCGGCGAGATGCGTCCGGTCGATCCGCGGACTTCGGCACTCGGCATCATCGGCATGCTCAACTGGATCGCCTGGTGGCACCAGCCGGGGAAAGAGGACGACGACCGCGCCGTCGCCGCTCAACTCGCGGACATGGCACTGCGCGCCGTCGTTCACGAAGAGTCCACCCCGACCGGGCTCGAAGGACCCGCACGGGCGATCGCACTGCTCCGGCAGGACCTCAACTACCTCGAACGACTACTCGAGAGCACGCCGAAAAGCCCGAGCGACGACGCGGACGGCTGAGCAGCGACCCGTCTGGCAGAGCGCTGCGCCTTCGAGCGGTGCGGTGAGGCCGAGTGGCCGAGTCGGTTCATCAGCGTCTCGCCGGAAGGCATTCGGAGGAAGTCGATTTCGCTGCTCCGCCCGCGCCGCGGTGCAGGCCTCCGGATAGGAACATGCCTGGGTCATGCGCGCCTGGTCGGCTCCAACACCCAGTTCCCTCGTCGTCGGGCCCTTGTTTTCGGAACGGACCGGACAAAATGTTTTGGATCGATCCAGCAATGTTTTCCCTGATCGCCGCAGTTTCGGGGACCTGAATCGGCATATCTTCGCCTGACGTGGTCCATTTGCCTCTTGGATCGATCCAGCGTTGTGCGGTATGGTCTGTATCGCAGCTCACACCGATCAGCAGAAAGGGGCCGGACATGGGCCGAGTCACCCTCACCGACGTCAGTCGGCATGCCGGAGTGTCCCGCTCGACCGCGTCCCTGGTGCTCAACGACAGCCCGAGCGTCGCACCGGAAACCACCCGCAAGGTTCGGGAGGCGATGAAAGCGCTCGGCTACGTCTACAACCGGCACGCGGCGATGCTGCGCAATCAGCGGTCGATGACCCTGGGGCTGGTCGTCACCGAGGTGCAGAACCCCTACTTCGCCGAACTCGCGATGACGCTCGAGGACGTCGCCGATCGCAGCAACTACGCGGTGTTCATCGGCTACAGCCGTGACGATCCGGCTCGACAGCGCAGACTGCTCGACCGCTTCGTCGAACGCAGCATCGACGGCCTGATCCTGCTCCCGGCCGGGGACACACAGGCCGCTGAGATCGACGAACTACTCGCGTCCAGTGGCATCCCGCTGGTGCTGCTCGCCCGGCACTTCCATCTCAGCCACGACTACGTCGGTGCCGACAACGTCGAGGCCGGACGCCTGCTCGGCCGCCATCTGCGGGCAATGGGCGTGCGGACGGTGGCCATGGTCGGCGGTCCTCAGCACACCTCGGCTCGCCGCGAGCGCGAGGACGGCTTCCTCGACGCGATCGCGGGGTCGGACATGACCATGTCCCCGACCGAGGGCCTGTTCGGGGAGGCCACCCCGGACGGCGGCGCCGACGCCACCCGCCGGCTTCTCGACCGCGGCGAGATTCCCGACGCGATCGTGGCGTACAGCGACATCGTCGCCGTCGGCGTATACGCCGAACTCACCCGCCGGGGACTCGAACCCGGCCGCGACATCGCCGTCGGCGGCTTCGACGACATCGCCGGATCCGCGCACCGCACCCCACCCCTGACCACCGTCGCCACCTTCCCGACCAAGATCGGTGAGAAGTGCGGCGAACTGATCCTCGACCGGATCGGCCAATCGCTGACACCGAACGGTGCCGGCTCCCCGCCCGCGCACAGCCATCACCTCGTCGCCCCCGCACTTCGGGTGCGTGCCTCCACCGCTGCCTGGCGGCCTCGTCGCCCGTAGCGCGACCCCTTCCGCGTAGACCAGCACGGATCCGCTGCAACTATACCCGCCAAGTAAGCGCTTTCAAGGAGATTTTCCGATGCACACCCCTCGCGTACTCACCGCCCGCCAGGCCGCCGACCTCGTCCACGACGGCGACATCGTCACCGTCAGTTCGTCGTCCGGGCTCGGCTGCCCGGATGCCGTGCTCGCCGGTCTCGGACAGCGGTACGAGGAAACCCGGTCGCCGAAGAACCTGACCAGCATTCACCCGATCGCCGCCGGCGACATGTGGGGCATCAAGGGGATCGACCACATCGCTCGGCCCGGTCTGCTGTCCCGGGTGGTGGCCGGGTCGTACCCGTCCGGGCCGTCGTCGGCGGAGCCGCCGCGGATCTGGCAGATGATCGAGAACAACGAGATCGAGGCCTACAACTTCCCGTCCGGGGTGCTGTATCAGCTGCACCGGGCCGCCGCCGCGAAGCAGCCGGGTGTGCTCTCGAAGGTCGGTCTGGACACCTTCGTCGACCCGCGGATCAGCGCCGGCCGGATGAACACCGTCACCCCGGACGCGTTCGTCCGCGTGCACGAACTCGACGGCCAGGAATGGCTGTTCTACGACGCTCTGGTCCCGAACGTGGCGATCATCCGCGCCACCACCGCCGACACCCACGGCAACCTCACGTTCGAGGAGGAGGCGTCCCCGCTCGGCGCCCTGGACCTGGCCTACGCGGCCCACAACAACGGCGGTGTCGTCATCGCCCAGGTCAAGTACCTCGCCGAGGGCGGCAGCCTGAGCCCGCAGGCGGTGCAGGTGCCCGGAATCCTCGTCGACGCCCTGGTCTTGGCGCCGGATCAGTTGCAGACCACCCAGACCGAGTACGACCCGGCAATCTCCGGGGGGATGCGACGTCCGCTGAGCACCCTCGAGCCGGTGCCGTTCACCCTCGAGAAGATCATGGCCCGCCGCGCCGCGGCCGAGTTGCAGTCCGGGGAGATCGCCAACCTCGGCTTCGGTGTCTCCGCGCTGGTGCCGCACGTTCTGGTCGAGGAGGGATTGGCCGACGCGGTGTCCTGGGTGATCGAACAGGGCCCCGTCGGCGGAGTACCGTTGCTGGACTTCGTCTTCGGTGTCGCGCAGAACCCCGATGCGATCATGCAGAGTTCGGATCAATTCACCCTGCTGCAGGGCGGCGGGTTCGAGCACTCCCTGCTGTCGTTCCTCGAGATCGATCAGCACGGCAACGTCAACGTGCACAGTCTGCCCAAGCGCAGGCACGTCACCGCCGGAGTCGGCGGGTTCGCCGACATCACCTCCGCCGCCCCGTCCATCGTGTTCGTCGGATCGTTCACGGCAGGCCGCCGCGACATCGGCATCGAGAACGGCGCCCTGCAGATCCGGGCCGACGGCCCGCACACCAAATTCGTGAAGGAGGTCGATTCCCCGACCTTCTCCGGAAAGCGAGCGCTGGCCACCGGGCAGAAGGTTCTCTACGTCACCGAGCGGGCAGTGCTCGAACTGCGACCGGAAGGGTTGACCGTCATCGAGATCGCCCCCGGTGTGGACCTGCAGCGGGACGTTCTCGACAAATCCGAGTTCGAGCTGCGCGTCGACCCGAACCTGAAAACCATGGCGGCCGAGCTGTTTCGCCCGCAGCCGCAGAACCTGACCCTGGCCCCGCTGCCCGAGCACCCGCGCGTGCAGGCGGTGTGGGCATGACCGCAACCACCCCGACCGAGGACCATCACATGACTCCCACCGACGTCCGCACCGACACCGGCCGGATCACCGTCCGCTACTCCCACGAGGGCCGGATGGCGACCGTCCTGATCGACCGCCCCCGCAAACTCAACGCCCTCACCCTCGAGCTCCTCGACGACCTCTACACCGAACTGCGGGCGATCGAGCACTCCGACGCCCGGGTGGTGGTGGTGAAGACCGCGGGCGAGAAGGCATTCTGCGTCGGAGCGGACATCACTCAGTTCGCGCACTTCACGCCCGCGCACATGTGGAAGCGGTGGATCGCCGAAGGGCACCGGGTATTCAACTACCTGGCCCGGTTGCGTCAGCCGACGATCGCCGTCGTCGACGGGATTGCCGTCGGCGGCGGACTCGAACTCGCCCTGGCATGCGATCTGCGGGTCGGCGCCGGCACGGCGCGCCTGGGGTTGCCGGAAACCAGCCTCGGCACCATCCCCGGGTGGGGCGGCACCGAACGGCTCACCGCAGTGGTCGGCGCGGCCCGTGCCAAGGAACTGATCTTCACCCGCCGCCAACTCGACGCCGACACCGCCCTCGGGTGGGGCTTGCTGAACGCGGTCGCCGAACGTGACGACCTCGACACGGTGACGACAGAGATGGTCGACCGCATCCTCGAAGGCGCCCCCACCGCCGTCCAGGTGAGCAAGCAACTCGTCGACGCGGCCGCCGCCGGCGCCCCGTCCTCGATCCTCGAGGCGCTCGCCAGTGGGTTCACCGCGGCTACCGACGATTTCGCGATCGGCGTCACGGCATTCCAGAACAAGACCACCCCCACCTTCACGAACTCCTGACCCCCGCACCTCCCGCAGCGATCCCCTCGAACGGATTGGCAGATCCATGACCCTTGATCCTCACCCCGCGGCAGACCCCGACGCAGACACCCAGGTCCCGGTGGTCACCAAGGAAGACCTCCGCAAGGCCGCCTGGGGCGCCTCCGCAGGCAGCGCGCTCGAGTACTACGACTTCGCCCTCTACAGCCTGGCGTCCGCGCTGGTGTTCGGGCCCCTGTTCTTCCCGACCGACAATCCCGCGACGGGCCTGGTGCTCAGCTTCGCTACCTACTTCATCGGCTTCGCCGTCCGCCCGCTGGGTGGGGTGTTCTTCGGCCGACTCGGAGACCGGCTGGGCCGAAAGTTCGTACTGATGGCCACCATCATCCTGATGGGTGTGGCCAGCACCTGCATCGGTCTGCTGCCGACCTACTACGGCAGCGAGGGCGACTGGTACTCCGGCGGTGTCGGAATGCTCGCGCCGATCCTGCTGATCGTCCTGCGCATCGCCCAGGGCCTCGGGGCCGGCGCCGAGATGGCTGGTGCGTCGATCCTGATGACCGAGTACTCGCCGCCGAAGAAACGCGGCTTCTACGCCTCGCTGCCCTTCCTTGGTGTGCAGGTCGGCACGGTCGTTGCGGCCCTGGTGTACTTCCTCGTCTACCGCGGGCACAGCGAGATCACCGACACCTGGCTCTGGCGGGTGCCGTTCCTGGCCAGCGTCGTCATCCTCGCCGTCGCGATGTACCTGCGGGTCAACCTCAAGGAATCGCCGACGTTCAAGAAACTCGAAGCCAAGGACCAGATCGACGAGCGTCCGCTGCACAACCTGCTGAAGCACTCGCGTCCCTCCCTGCTGCGCGGCATCGGGTTGCGGCTCGCCGAGAACGGGTCCTCCTCGATGTACCAGGCCCTCGCCGTCGCATACGTGACCAGTGCCGCCGTCGGCATCAAGGGCCCCATCGGCGCCCTCTCGCTGGTGTTCGCCGCCTCCCTCGGATCGATCGTCATTCCGATCGCCGGCAAACTCTCCGACCGTTTCGGCCGGGTCAAGACTTACCGCGCCTTCGCTTACTTCCAGTTGGTGTCCGCCTTCCCGATCTGGTGGGCACTGAGCCAGGGCAGCGTGGTGCTGACGATCGTCGTGATCTCCCTCGCGCTCGGCATCGGCACGTGGGGCATGTTCGGATCCCAGAGCGCCTTCATGAGTGAGTTGTTCGGGTCCCGTCAGCGCTACCTCGGCGTGTCGGTGGCCCGTGAGGTCTCCGCGGTACCCTCCGGCGGCATCGCACCGCTGATCGGCGCCTGGATCATCGCGATGGTCGTCGCCGCCGACGGCGGCAAGGAGGTGCCCGGCGCAGGGCTGGGATCGTGGGTGTTCATCGCCGGATACCTGTGCATCCTCACCCTCATCACGATCGGCACGACGTACATCACCCCCGACCCGATCAACCGCGACCTCGACGACCCCCTCGACGCGGTCTCTGCCGCCCGCAACTGACCGTACGACGCGACCCGTCGAAGAACAGGGGAATCCGGTGGCACAGCGGACCCGAGCGTCAGCGAGCCGTCGTCCGACGATCATCACGGTGGCGAAGGCCGCCGGGGTGTCGACCGCGACTGTCTCCCGGGTGCTGAGTGGAAGCTCCGCTGTGACACCGGATCTCGCTGCTCGGGTGCACAAGGCCGCCGACGACTTGTCCTACCGCCCGAGCAGCGCCGCCCGGGGCCTGGTGCTGGGGTCGATGCGCAGTGTCGGTGTGATCCTGCCCGACCTGGCGAACGCGTACTTCTTCGACGTGGTCAAGCAGATGCATCACGGCGCCACCGAAGACGGATACCGGATGCTCGTCGCCGACTACTCCGGTACGGCGGCCGACGAATACGCCACCGCCCTCGACCTGCTCGGCCAGGTCGACGGGCTCGTTCTGCTGTCTTCGCGAATTCCGTTGGCGGGACTGACGGAACTGGCCCGGCAGCCGGCTCCGGTGGTGCTGGTGAATCGGATCGAACGCGGAATCGACCTGCCCATGGTCGCGATCGACAACTTCACCCCCATGATGCAGCTGTGCGGGCACCTGGCCCGGCTCGGTCACCGCCGGGTCGTCTACCTCGCGGGATCGGAACTGTCGTGGCAGAACCGGGAACGGTGGCGCGGCCTCGAGATGGCGAGGGCATTCGGGATCGACGCGGTCGAGGTGGCCTCGGACGGCACCATCGAGGGCGCGTACACCGCCGTCGACGAGGCGCTCACCCATGAGCCGACCGCACTGATCTGCTTCAACGACCTGTCGGCCCTCGGGGCGATCTCGAAGCTACGTGGGCTCGGACTTTCCGTGCCCGAAGACATTTCGGTCACGGGGTTCGACGACATCGCCGTCGCCCGGCACATCGACCCTCGCCTGACGACCGTGGTGAGCCCGAAGTCCCGGCTCGGCGACCAGGCGTGGGCCTTGATGCACGCGGCACTCGCGTCCGCACCCAGCACCTCGCCCCCGCTTTTGTCCGCCGACATGGTGATCCGCGACTCCACCGGCCCGGCGAAGTGACACCGGTTCGAGCGCCGGCCTCACCCGAGGCCGACGCTCGGACGCTCAGATGCGGGCGAGGCCTTCGGTGGCGGCCTCGGTGGCTGCCAGGGCGGTCTCGGCCCACCAGCGGTCGCTGAGGACTTCGACCTCCACGAGTCCCCGATAACCGGCGCGCTCGCACTCGGCGACGAATCCGGTCATGTCGATGCAGCCCTCGCCGGGCATGCCGCGGCTGCTCAACTCCCCGTGGATCGGGGTCACCCAGTCGGCGAGCTGGACCGAGAACAGCTTGTCGCCGGCCCGGGCGATCTGTTCCGGCAGCGCCGCGTCCCACCACACGTGATACGAGTCGATCCCGATCCCCACCAGGTCGGAGTCGATGGACTCGACCAGATCGTTCGCCTCCTGCAGCGACGTGATGACGGATCGGCTCGACGCCATCATCGGGTGCATCGGTTCGACGGCGAGCCGCACACCGGCCGCTCGCGCGTAGGGCTCGAGTTCGGCGATGCCGTCCGAGACCTGCCTGCGGCCGCCTGCGAGGTCGCCGTAGGCGGCGCCGCACACGAGGTAGAGGCATTCCGCGTCCAGGGCGTGCGCCTGATCCACGGCGACCCGGTTGTCGTCCATGGTCTTTCGCCGCAGCGTGGCGGTCGGTTGCGGGAACATCCCGCCGCGGCAGACGCTGCTGACCCGCAGGCCTGACTGCCGCAGCCGGGTGGCCGCCGCGGTCAGGTCCAGGTCCTCGAGCACGTCCCGCCACAGGCCGACGCCGCCGAACCCCCACATCTCGGCGAGGTCGGCCACCTCCGTGAATCCCGATCCCTTGACGGTGACGGAATTCAGGCTGCACCGCGCGAGGTCCATGTCAGCGGATCCCGTGCACCGCGAAGTACGCAGAGGCGCGTGCGGCGGTGAAGTCCGGATCGGTGAACAGGCCGATCGCGTCGCCGGCGCGGACCAGTTCGGCGAGATGCGTCAGGCTGCGGCCGGTTTCGAAGCCGCCGATCATCCGGAAATGGTCCTGCTTGCCGCCCAGGTACGCCAGCCACGCCACCCCGACCTTGTAGTACTGCGTCGGTGCGGCGAACAGCAGCCGGCTCAGGGTTTCGGTGGGGCCGAGGATGTTCCGGAAGCCCTGCTCGTCGCCGTCGTCGAGGCGGGCGAACGCGGCGGACGCGAACGGGCCGAGCGCGGCGAACGCACCGAGGAGCGCGTCGCTGGTGTGGGTGCCGTCGCCGGCGATCAGGTCGACGTAGTTGTAGTCGTCGCCGGTGAATACCCGGACACCGTCGGGCATCCGCCGCCGCAGGGCGATCTCGAGGGCGGGGTCGAGCAGCGACACCTTGATGCCACGCACCCGTTCGCGGTGGTTGTCGATGATCTGCAAAACGGTGTCCATCGCCGCTGACGGGTCGGAGAATCCCCAGTAGCCGTCGAGTGCGGGGTCGAACACCGAACCCAGCCAATGCAGCACGACCGGCCGGGTGGCCGCCGACAGCACCGCGTCGTAGACGGAGAGGTAGTCGTCGGGGCCGCTCGCCGCCCGGGCGAGGTGCCTGCTGGCCATCAGCACCACCTCGCCACCGGCGGATTCGATCGCCTCGACCTGCTCGAGGTAGGCGTCGCGGATCTCCTCCAGTGATGGCGAATCGGTCTTCAACTGATCGGTGGCGACACCGACGACTACCCGGCCGCCGACCGACTTCGCCTCGGTGAGGGTGCGGACCGCGAGTTCGCGCGCGCCGGCCCAGTCGAGCCCCATGCCCCGCTGCGCGGTGTCCATCGACTCGGCCACCCCGAGTCCCAGCGACCACAGGTCGCGGCGCAGTTGCAGGGTGGCGTCCCAGTCGATCTGGTCCGCGGCGTTCTCGGCGGACGCGCGCAGCGGATCGGCGACCACGTGCGAGGCCGCGTACACCGCCCTGCTGGTCGGAGCCGCGGACCGGGTGTCCAGCCGGGCGGGCTCACCGAGCACGAGCGTGCCGGTCGAACGATCGAGGTCGGGAAGAACAATCGAGGCCATGAAATCTCCTGAAATCGCTTTCTTGCTGAAGTATGGATCACGATATACTGTGATGAATAGCAAGGTCTAGACCGTATTGGGTCTCAGTTCACTCACTGAAAGCATTTTCCGGCGCGACTGGGTCAGCAGTTTGCCGTCGCCGCGCCACCCGAAGGGAGCCACACCGTGGGCGCATCAACACAGGTCACCGAACTGAAGGGCAAGGCCGCCATCGTCACCGGCGCGGCCGGAGGGATCGGATCCGCTATCGCCCGGGCGCTCGCGGCGCAGGGCGTCGTGGTGGTGGGAGTCGACGCCGACCCGAAGATCACCGAGGTCATGGACGGGATCGGCGGGCACGGGCTGTGCGGGGATCTCACCGATCCAGCCTTCAGCGCATCCGCCGTCGACCTCGCCCAGCAAGTGGCCGGAAGCCTCGACATTCTGATCAACGCGGCAGGCATCCAGCTGCGGACCCCCGCGATCGATGTGGAGGAGGACGGCTGGCAGCGGCTGGTCGACGTGAACCTGTCGGCCGTGTACCGGCTGACCCGGCAGGCGATGAAATCGCTGATCGCGTCGGGCGGCAGTGTCGTCAACATCGCCTCGCTGTCCGCCGACCGCGCGGTGCCCGGCATCGTGCCCTACGGTGCGACCAAGGCGGCGCTCACCCAACTCGGAAAGGGCCTGGCGGTCGAACTGGGGCCGCAGGGCGTGCGCGTGAACACGATCGCGCCGGGCTACATCGAAACCCCGATGACCGCCGAGGTGCTCGGCCAGGAGGAGTTCCGCGCCCAGAAGCTGAGCCGGATTCCGTTGCAGCGGTTCGCCGACGGTGACGACGTCGCCGATGTCGTGCTCTTCCTCGTCTCCGGCGCCGCCCGCTACGTCACCGGCGTCGTGCTGCCCGTCGACGGCGGGTACTCGATCACATGACCGAGGCAACGACGATTCCGTCGGTCACCCTGAGCAACGGGGTCGTGATGCCCGCCATCGGATTCGGGGTGTTTCAGATTCCCGACGACGCCATGTGCACCACCGTCCGGCACGCACTGGCGGCCGGGTACCGGGCCTTCGACACCGCTCCGATGTACGGCAACGAACGCTCCCTCGGTCGTGCTCTCACCAATTCCGGTGTGCCCCGCGAGGAACTGTTCGTGACCACCAAGGTCTCCAACGAGGACCAGGGTTACCAGTCGACCCTCGACGCCGTCGAGAGCAGCGTTGCCCGCCTCGGCCTGGACTACGTCGACCTGTGCCTGATCCACTGGCCCGCCCCCGCTCGTGGGGCGTACCTCGACACGTGGCGGGCACTCGAACAACTCCACGCCGCCGGACGGATCCGGGCGATCGGAGTCTCGAACTTCCAGGCCGATCACCTGGACCGGCTGCTCGAGGTCGCCGCCGTGCGTCCGATGGTGAACCAGATCGAAATACATCCACTGCTCCCCCAGCAGCCGATGGTGGAACTGCACCGGAGCCTGGGCATCCACACCCAGGCATGGGCACCACTCGCCCGTGGCCGGCTGCAGGAGAATCCGGTACTCACCGAACTCGCACGCCGGCACGACGTGTCCCTCGCTCAGCTCGTGCTGCGGTGGCATCTGCAGCGCGGCACAATCCCTCTGCCGAAATCGTCTTCACCGGAACGAATGCGCGCGAACATCGACGTGTTCGACTTCGCGCTCGACGCCGACGAGATCGCGCAGATCACGGCACTGGACCGGAACGAGCGAACAGGACCTCACCCCGACGACGTCCACTGAACCAGGCCCCAGGAACCCGCGCCGATGAGTTTGTCCTGCCCTCGGAGTCTCTTCCTCGTTACCATCGTCGAGAGCGCAGGAGGAACCGAATGAGTCAACTGCTGAGGGTCCAGAACTTCAACGTGTCGCGTGACGGGTTCGGTGCCGGTGACGGCCAGAGCTTCGAGAGGCCGTTCGGTCACGCCGACCCTGGTGTCCTGTTCGCGTGGGCGGGTGCCACGGCGAGTTGGCACATGCGCACCGGCCCCGGCGGGAGCCGCGGCCTCGACGACTACTTGATCCGCGACTATGACTGCAATATCGGTGCCGAGATCATGGGCCGTAACAAGTTCAGTCCGCATCGCGGGCCTTGGGCGGATTACGAGTGGCGCGGCTGGTGGGGCGACGAACCCCCGTTCCACACCCCGGTATTCGTGCTGACCCACCACGTCCGTCCGTCGTTCACGCTCTCCGACACCACGTTCCACTTCGTCGACACCGATCCGGCCACGGTCCTCGAGCAGGCGCGGGAGGCGGCGCAGGGTAAGGACGTCCGGCTCGGCGGCGGGGCCACCACCATCCGGGAGTTCCTCGACGCCGACCTCGTCGACACCCTGCACGTGGTGGTGTCACCGATCGAACTCGGATCCGGGGCGCGACTCTGGGAATCTCCCGACGAGTTGCTCGGCCGGTTCCACTGCGACGTCGTGCCCAGCCCGAGCGGCGTGACCCACCACCTGTTCTGGCGGAAGTGACACAGGCGCACTTCGATATGGCCGAGGGATGAGGGCCCTACTCGTCCTGCTGTCGCCGGCCGGCTGATTCCAGCGCCGACCTCACCGACCGGTACTTCGATCCCCGACCTCGGTGAGCGCTCGTGTGATGCTCAGTGCGGTGGTGTGCACGGCGGGCCCGACACGCCGGATGTCGACCTTGCCGATCCACCCGGACGCCGAGACAGCGGCCACCGGCGGACCGTCGTCGACGCGGACGGCACTGGCGACACACGCGACGCCGGGTGCCGACTCCTCGTGCTCGTACGCGATGCCGGTCGACGCGATCCGCCGCAACTGACGTACCAGCGCTCCGGGCGCGGTGATGGTGCGCGGACCCACCCGCGACAGCCCGGCCGCGACCACGGCCTCGAACGCCGCGGGCGGTGATCCCGCGAGCAGAGCCTTGCCCACCCCCGTCGCGTGTGCGGGGAGACGCCCACCCACGCCGGACGGCAGCCACGGCGCATCCCGCCCCGGGAGGATCTCGACGTACACCACCTCGGCCCCGTCGAGGATCGCCAGGTGCACCGTCTGCCGTGTCGCTTCCCGCAGGTCGGCGAGGAACGGCAGCGCCACCTCCCGGACCGAACGTCGCCGCGACGCCCGTTCCCCGAGTTCGAACAGCCGCAGTCCGAGCCCTACCTTGACGCCGCTGCGCTCGAGAAACCCGACGCCCTCCATCTCCTTCACCAGCCGCGACACCGTCGCCTTCGGGATCCCGGTGCGCCGGGTCAACTCGTTGACACCCAGCGTCGTGTCGGTGGGACCGAACGCCGCGAGCAGATCCGATATCCGCCGGACCACCGACGTCGGCTCGTCACCCGCTGCCGAAGTGTTCCGTTCTACGGGACTCATTCGTTGAGTATCCCCATTCGGCCCAGCACAGTACAAGCAGCAACGCGCGCAACGTCCCACTCGAACCAGCCCACAGCGAGGTCATCGATGCCACCCACTACCTCTACGGCCCTCCCGAATTCGTCGATTCAGGCCGCCGCGGAGCGGCTCACGGCCGCGACCGCACGACCGTGTGCGCCCGTGCGGGACCTGCTCGGGACCACCGACATCGGCGCGGCGTATGCCGTGCAGCAGCTGCTGACCGACCGGCGTCTCGCCGCCGGGGGGACGGTCACCGGCCGCAAGATCGGGTTGACCTCCCCCGCCGTGCAGCAGCAGCTCGGCGTCGACCAGCCCGATTTCGGGGTGCTGTTCGCCGACATGGACGTCACCGCCCTGCCCGAGGTGCCCAGCGGCCGGTTGCTGCAACCGAAGGCCGAGGCCGAGATCGCGTTCGTGCTCGGCGCCGACCTGATCGACGGCGACCTCGACGACACCCAGATCCGTGCCGCCGTGGCCCGCGCCGCCGCCGCGCTGGAGATCGTCGACTCGCGGATCGCCGACTGGGACATCACCATCACCGACACCGTCGCCGACAACGGCTCCTCCGGGTTGTACGTCCTCGGCGAGAACTGGCTCACCCTGGACGAATTCGAACCCCGCGACGTCGTGATGCGGCTGTACTCGGGCGACGCACTCGTCTCCGAGGGCACCGGCGCCGCCTGCCTCGGCGACCCCCTACAGGCCCTGGCCTGGCTCGCCCGCACCGCCCGCGAGTACGGGCAACCGCTGCGCGCCGGGCAGGTCATCCTCTCCGGCGCCCTCGGCCCGATGGTCCCCACCCCACCCGGCACCACCGTCCGCGCCGAACTGTCCACCCTCGGCACCGTCACCGCCACCTTCTCGAAGGGCACCCACTCATGAGCGAGACCCCCACGATCAAGGTCGCGATCATCGGCTCCGGCAACATCGGCACCGACCTGATGATCAAGGTCCTGCGCAACTCCGACATCCTCGAGATGGGCGCGATGGTCGGCATCGACCCGAACTCCGACGGCCTCGCCCGCGCCGCCCGCCTGAACGTCCCGACCACCGCAGACGGCGTCCGGGGTCTGATCGCCCTCGACACCTTCGCCGACATCGACATCGTCTTCGACGCCACCTCCGCCGGGGCCCACCGGGCCAATGTCGCCGCCCTCGCCCCCTACGGGAAGAAGCTGGTGGACCTCACCCCGGCCGCGATCGGCCCGTACGTGGTGCCGCCGGTCAACCTCGAGCAGCACCTCGACGGGGACGTCGACAACGTCAACATGGTCACCTGCGGCGGGCAGGCCACCATCCCCATGGTCGCCGCCATCTCCGCCGTCACCGCGGTCGCCTACGCCGAGATCGTCGCGTCCATCGCGTCGAAGTCCGCCGGCCCCGGCACCCGGGCGAACATCGACGAGTTCACCGAAACCACGTCGCACGCCATCGAACAGGTCGGCGGCGCGGCCCGCGGCAAGGCGATCATCGTCCTCAACCCCGCCGAACCACCCCTGCTGATGCGCGACACCGTCCTCGCCCTCATCGGCGACGCCGACCACGACGCCATCCGCGCCTCGATCACCGAGATGGCCGCCCGCGTCGCGGAGTACGTGCCCGGGTACCGGCTCAAGCAGGACGTCCAGTTCACCCCGATCCCCGACGGCGAACCCGTCCACACCCTGCTCCCCGACGGCACCGGACCGGTCACCACCAAGGTGTCGGTGTTCCTCGAGGTCGAGGGCGCCGCCCATTACCTGCCCGCCTACGCCGGCAACCTCGACATCATGACCTCCGCCGCCCTGCGCACCGCGGAATCCATCGCCCGACGCATCCAGAACACGATCCCCGCGGAGGTCGCACCATGACCAAGCTCTACATCCAGGACGTCACCCTGCGTGACGGCATGCACGCCGTCCGGCACCGCATCACCCCAAGCGACGTCGGCCGGATCGTCGCCGCCCTCGACGCCGCCGGGGTAGACGCCATCGAGGTCGCGCACGGCGACGGTCTCGCCGGCGGCTCCCTCAACTACGGGCCCGGCTCCAACACCGACTGGGAGTGGATCGAGGCCGCCGCCGACAACCTCACCCACGCCACCCTGACGACCCTGCTGCTGCCCGGTATCGGCACCATCGCCGAACTCGAACAGGCCCACAAGCTCGGGGTCCGCTCCATCCGGATCGCCACCCACTGCACCGAGGCCGACGTCGCCGCCCAGCACATCACCAAGGCCCGCGAACTCGGCATGGACGTCTCCGGGTTCCTGATGATGAGCCACATGACCCCCGCCGACAACCTCGCCAAGCAGGCGAAGTTGATGGAATCGTATGGGGCGCACTGTGTGTACGTCACCGACTCCGGTGGCCGGCTCACCATGAACGGTGTCCGCGACCGGGTCCGCGCCTACCGCGACATCCTCGACCCCGGCACCCAGATCGGCATCCACGCCCACGAAAACCTGTCGCTGTCCGTCGCGAACAGTGTCGTCGCCGTCGAAGAAGGCGTCACCCGCGTCGACGCCTCCCTCGCCGGGCACGGCGCCGGCGCCGGCAACTGCCCGATCGAAGCGTTCATCGCCGTCGCCAACCTCCACGACTGGGAGCACGGGTCCGACCTGTTCGCGCTGCAGGACGCCGCCGACGACCTCGTCCGGCCCCTGCAGGACCGGCCCGTCCGCGTGGACCGGGAAACCCTCACCCTCGGCTACGCCGGTGTCTACTCCAGCTTCCTCCGGCACGCCGAAACCGCCTCGAAGAACTACGGCATCGACGTCCGCACCATCCTCCAAGAAGTCGGCAAGCGCGGCCTCGTCGGCGGACAGGAAGACATGATCACCGACATCGCCCTCGATGTGCTTCGCACCCGTGAGTACTTGTTAACCACGGGCGGTTAATAAGTACTCACGGGCGCGGAGCGCATGGCGCACACCTTCGCCGTAGGCGGGATCGGCTTGGGTGCAGTGGGCGATGTGGCGTTCGATGACGGCCACCGACGCCCCGGTGATGGCGCGGGCGGTGTTCTCGAACAGCGCAGTCTGCTGCTCGGCGTTCATGCTGCGGAAGAGGTTCCCGGGCTGTTCGAAGTAGTTGTCGTCGTCTGCGCGGTAGTCGAACCGGTCGGCGACGGCACCCACTCCGAGCGGCGGTTCGGCGTAGCTGGGCTGGTCGGCAAACCGGCCGTGGGAGTTGGGTTCGATGCTCGGGATGCTGCCCTGGTTGCCGTCCACTCGCATGGCACCGTCCCGGTGGAAGGAATTGACGTGCGCTGCGCCTCTCGGGCAGTTGACCGGGATCTGGTGATGGTTGACGCCGAGGCGGTAGCGGGCGGCGTCGCCGTACGAGAACAGTCTGCCTTGGAGCATGCGGTCCGGGGAGAATCCGATGCCGGGAACGATGTTCGCCGGGGAGAACGCCGCCTGTTCGACGTCGGCGTGGTAGTTCTCCGGGTTGCGGTTCAGTTCGAGTTCGCCGACCTCGATGAGGGGGTAATCCTTCTTCGACCACACCTTGGTGAGGTCGAAGGGATGGTAGCGGTAGGTCTGGGCGTCCGCTTCGGGCATGATCTGGACGAAGAGGGTCCACTTCGGGTAGTTGCCCTCCTCGATTGCGTTGAAGAGGTCGCGCTGCGCCGACTCGCGGTCGCCGGCGACGACGACGGCGGCTTCTTGGTCGGTGAGGTTCTTGATGCCCTGCTGGGTGCGGAAATGGAATTTCACCCAGGAGCGTTCCCCGGCGTCGTTGACGAACGAGTAGGTGTGTGAGCCGAAGCCGTGCATGTGCCGGTAGCCGTCGGGGATGCCGCGGTCGGACATCACGATGGTGATCTGGTGCAGGGCCTCGGGGAGATTGGTCCAGAAGTCCCAGTTATTCTGCGCCGAGCGAAGATTGGACTTCGGGTCGCGTTTGACCGCGTGGTTGAGGTCGGGGAACTTGAGGGGGTCGCGGAAGAAGAAGACGGGGGTGTTGTTGCCGACGACGTCCCAGTTGCCCTGTGCGGTGTAGAAGCGGACGGCGAAGCCGCGGATGTCGCGTTCGGCGTCGGCGGCGCCGCGCTCGCCCGCGACGGTGGAGAATCGCAGGAAGATCTCGGTCTGTTTGCCGACTTCGGAGAAGACGTCGGCATTGGTGTGCGCGGTGATGTCGTGGGTGACGCGGAAGGTGCCGAAGGCGGCGGAGCCTTTGGCGTGCATCCGGCGTTCGGGGATGACTTCGCGGTCGAAGTGCGCGAGCTTCTCGAGGAACCAGACGTCCTGCAAGAGCATCGGACCGCGCGCGCCGGCGGTGAGACTGTTCTGGTTGTCGGGTACCGGTGCACCGGCGACGGTGGTGAGTCCGTTCGGGTTGGTCATCGATTTCTCCTGTCTGTCACCCGGCGCTGGTCGGGTGAATGTGGTTCGGCGAGAGCTTCCCTCAGGACCGAGCGCGATGGCGTCTCAATTTGACATCCCCCGGTGAGCCCGTTCGGAACACGATGCCGAACTCGCGGATCGTGCGGTAGATCGTCGCCCGTCGCCCGTCACCCGCCACGCCTGGATGTGATAGCCGTCTCACACTGAGACGGTCGAGAGCTGGGTCACACGGTTCAATTCATTGCACAACGTCCCCCGCAGCCGGCACCCGGCCGGCTCTTGATCCAGGAGGCGCACATTGAGTAGGCAAAGCCTGACAAAGGCCCACGCGAAGATCACCGAACTGTCCTGGGATCCGACATTCGCAACCCCGGCCACCCGGTTCGGCACCGACTACACCTTCGAGAAGGCTCCGAAGAAGGATCCTCTCAAGCAGATCATGCGGTCCTACTTCCCGATGGAGGAGGAGAAGGACAACCGCGTGTACGGCGCCATGGACGGTGCCATCCGCGGCAACATGTTCCGCCAGGTGCAGCAACGGTGGCTCGAATGGCAGAAGCTGTTCCTGTCGATCATTCCGTTCCCCGAGATCTCGGCCGCCCGAGCGATGCCGATGGCCATCGACGCCGTCCCCAACCCGGAGATCCACAACGGTCTCGCGGTGCAGATGATCGACGAGGTGCGTCACTCGACGATTCAGATGAACCTCAAGAAGCTGTACATGAACAACTACATCGACCCGGCCGGGTTCGACATGACGGAGAAGGCGTTCGCGAACAACTACGCGGGCACCATCGGCCGGCAGTTCGGCGAAGGATTCATCACCGGTGACGCGATCACCTCGGCCAACATCTACCTGACCGTGGTCGCCGAGACCGCGTTCACGAACACCCTGTTCGTCGCCATGCCCGACGAGGCCGCCGCCAACGGTGACTACCTGTTGCCGACCGTCTTCCACTCGGTGCAGTCCGACGAGTCGCGGCACATCTCCAACGGTTACTCGATCCTGCTGATGGCCCTCGCCGACGAGCGGAATCGCCCACTGCTCGAACGCGACCTGCGGTACGCATGGTGGAACAACCACTGCGTCGTCGACGCCGCAATCGGCACCTTCATCGAATACGGCACCAAGGACCGCCGCAAGGACCGGGAGAGCTACGCCGAAATGTGGCGTCGCTGGATCTACGACGACTACTACCGCAGCTACCTCATCCCGCTCGAGAAGTACGGCCTGACGATTCCGCACGACCTGGTCGAGGAGGCGTGGAAGCGCATCACGGACAAGGGCTACGTCCACGAGGTGGCCCGGTTCTTCGCCACCGGTTGGCCGGTCAACTACTGGCGTATCGATGCCATGACCGACAAGGACTTCGAGTGGTTCGAGCACAAGTACCCGGGCTGGTACTCGAAGTACGGCAAGTGGTGGGAGGAGTACAACCGGCTCGCCTACCCCGGTCGCAACAAGCCGATCGCATTCGAAGAGGTCGGGTACCAGTACCCGCACCGGTGCTGGACCTGCATGGTGCCCGCCCTCATCCGCGAAGACATGGTCGTCGAGAAGGTGGACAACCAGTGGCGGACCTATTGCTCGGAAACCTGCTACTGGACCGACGCCGTCGCGTTCCGTGAGGAATACCAGGGTAAGCCGACCCCGAACATGGGACGGCTCACCGGGTTCCGTGAATGGGAGACCCTGCACCACGGCAAGGACCTCGCCGACATCGTCTCCGATCTCGGTTACGTCCGCGACGACGGCAAGACCCTGGTCGGTCAGCCGCACCTCGATCTGGACGACCCGAAGAAGCTGTGGACCCTCGACGACGTGCGGGGCAACACCTTCCAGAGCCCGAACGTGCTCTTGAACCAGATGTCCGACGCCGAACGCGACGCTCACATCGCCGCGTACCGCGCAGGCAGCACCGTTCCTGCCTGATCCAGGCTCGGTGGGTGGCGCCGCGGCCACTTCCGGCGCCACCCATCGCTTCACCATTCACTTCACAAGCCCAGGAGAATCCCCCGTGGCCGACAAGCACCGTATCAACTTCGAGCCCGTCGACATCGAGATGGAAGTTGGCGAAGACGAGTACATCCTCGACGCCGCATTCCGGCAAGGCATCCACCTGATGCACGGCTGCCGCGAGGGGCGGTGCTCGGCCTGCAAGTCGTTCGTCCTGGACGGCGACATCCAGATGGAGAACTACTCGACATTTGCGTGCAACGAATCCGAGGTCGACGAGGGGATGGTATTGCTCTGCCGCTCAACCGCATACAGCGACTGCACGATCGAGCTGCTCAACTTCGACGAGGACGAACTCCTCGGCGGTGTCCCCATCCAGGATGTACGCACCCAGGTGACCGGGATCGAGTCGATGACCAAGGACATCGTCTCGCTGCGATTGCAGCCCGTCGAACCCGCCGCCTACGAGTTCAGGCCCGGCCAGTACGCGGACCTGAAGATCCCGGGGACCGAGGAACATCGGTCCTTCTCGATGGCAACGACACAGTCGACACCCGGCCATATCGAATTCCTCATCAAGAAGTATCCGGGCGGAAAGTTCGCCGGGCTGCTCGACAATGCCATCTCGGTCGGCGACGAGATCAGCTTGACCGGTCCCTACGGGTCGTTCACCCTCAAGGAAGGTCACGTCCTGCCGATCGTGTTGATCGGCGGCGGAGCCGGAATGGCCCCCGTCCTCTCACTCCTGCGGCACATGAGCGAGACGGGCAATACCCGACCGGTGCACTTCTACTACGGTGCCCGGACGCCCGCCGACCTGTTCTACGTCGACGAGATTCTCCGACTCGGAGAGGGACTCACGGATTTCACGTTCGTGGCCTGCCTGTCGGAATCGATGGTCCCACAGCCGGCGGGGTCGATCGTCGTCGAAGAAGGCAATGTCACCGACGTCGTGAGCCGCCGCGAACCGGACATCGGCAAGACCGAGGTCTATCTCTGCGGACCACCACCGATGGTCGACGCGGCGCTCGCCCTGCTCGAGGCCACCGGCACCCCGAGCGATCAGATCTTCTACGACAAGTTCACCAGCCCCGCCTTCGAGTAGCCCACCACAGGAATTCACAGCCCTCTTTCCCCGACAGAACTGAGAAACGAGATGACCGCAACCTCCGAGCCCAAGCAGCGGAGCTTTCCGAAGATCGAGTTCACCGACTCCGAAGCCGGTGCGCTGGAGTTCCCCAGCTCCCGCAGCCGCACGTTCAACTACTACACGCCGGCCAAGAAGCGGTCCACGATGTACGAGGACGTGACCGTCGACGTCCAACCCGACCCGGACCGCCACCTCTCCCAGGGGTGGATCTACGGATTCGGCAATGGACCGGGCGGATATCCGCAGGACTGGACCGTCGCGAAGTCGTCGAACTGGCATGCCTTCCTCGACCCGAACGAGGAGTGGGACCAGACGATCTTTCGCAACAACTCCAAGGTCGTCCACCAGGTCGAATTGTGCCTCTCCAACGCCAAGCGCGCCCGCGTCTACGACGCCTGGAACACCCCCTGGTTGACGTTCATCTCCCGCAATCTCGGCGCGTGGATGCATGCCGAGAACGGTTTGGCGTTGCATGTCTTCACGTCCATCCAGCGGTCCGGGCCGACCAACATGATCAACACGGCCGTCGCGGTGAATGCCGCCCACAAGATGCGCTTCGCCCAGGACCTGGCGTTGTTCAACCTGGACCTGTCCGAGGCCACCGAGGATTTCGACGGCGACGCGCACAAGGCCGTCTGGCAGTCGGCGCCCGAGTGGCAGCCGACCCGGGAGGTCGTCGAGCGGCTCACCGCCGTTCCGGATTGGTGTGAGCTTTTGTTCGGCTCCAACATCGTCTTCGAACAGCTGGTCGGTTCGCTGTTCCGCACGGAATTGGTCATGCAGATCGCCGCAGGCAACGGCGACTACATCACCCCCACGATCGTCGGCACCGGTGAGCACGACTACGACCGCGACCTCGCATACACCCGTAACCTGTTCCGGTTGCTCACCCGCGACCCCGAGCACGGTGAGTCGAACAAGGAACTGTTCGGCACGTGGCTGGCCACCTGGGTGCCCCGCTGCCTCGACGCCGCCCGCGCGCTGCAACCGATCTGGTCGCAGCCCGCCGACAAGGCCGTCACCTTCGCCGACAGTCTCGACGCCGCCACGGCGAAGTTCCGTTCCCTGCTCGAGGAGATCGGGCTCGACATCCCCAAGGAGTTGGACCAGTGAGCATGCAATTCGGATCGTCCACCGAGTTCTCCAACATGTGCGGCGTCACGTTGATGAACACCCCGATCGGCCGGGTCGTCGCGGAGGTGATGGGCGCGAAGGACGGTGTGGAGCTGACCGAGTACCCGTCGATGATCCGCGTCGACGGCCAGAAGCTGCTCGACTTCGACTACGAGGAACTGACCGACGCCCTGGGGCAGGATTTCGACGGCTCGATCTTCGAGGAGATCAGCTCCACCCACTACGGGCGCATGGTCCACCTCGACGAGAAGACCCTGCTGTTCGCCAGCCCCGAGGATGCCGCCGAGTACATCGGATTCGACCTCACGGAGCACTAGACCGCAGCTGTCCGGGGCCGACGCCGCCGACCGAACAGTGGTGGGCGGCGCCGGTTGACCGAGAGGCAACCCGGGAAGCGGTGGCTGCTTCGCCAACCCCTCAGAGAATGAGATCACTGTGAAAGCACTTGTGTTCCAAGGCACGGGCGCGATGTCGTGGACCGATGTGCCCGACGCACGCCTGATCGACCCCACTGACGTAGTGGTCCGCGTCGATACCACCACGATCTGCGGTACCGACCTGCACATTCTCGAGGGAGATGTGCCCGCCGTCATCCCCGGCCGCGTGCTCGGGCACGAGGCGGTCGGCGTCATCACCGAAGTCGGGTCGGCGGTGACGTCGCTCGCGATCGGGGACCGAGTACTGGTGCCGGCCATCACTTCCTGCGGCAAGTGCGGTCCCTGCAAGACCGCCATGCCCTCACATTGCGCCTCGGTCGGTGGTATCGGCTGGATCTTCGGACACCTCATCGACGGCACGCAGGCCGAGTACGTTCGCGTGCCGTACGCCGAGACCAGTGTCCACGTGCTGCCCGACGCCGTCGCCAACGAGCAGGCCATCTTCCTGGCCGACATCCTGCCCACCGGATTCGAGATCGGTGTGCAGAACGGTCACGTACAACCCGGTGACACCGTTGTCGTCGTCGGTGTCGGACCGGTCGGGCTCGCCTCGATCCGTACCGCTGGTCTCTACGGCGCCGCCACCGTCGTAGCGGTCGATCTCTCCGAGGCGAGACTGAAGCGGTCACTGAGTTTCGGTGCCGACGAGACGATCAACAGCGGCACCGAGGACGTCCGCGCCCGAGTTCTCGAACTCACCAATGGTCTGGGCGCACATGTGGTGGTCGAAGCGGTCGGAATTCCCGCGACCTTCGAACTGTGCACAACGCTGGTGCGTCCCGGAGGTCGCATTGCCAACGTCGGTGTGCACGGCAAACCCGTCGACCTGCATCTCGAAGACCTGTGGATCAACAACATCACGATCACCACGGGACTCGTCAACGGCACCACCATTCCGACCCTGCTGGACCTGCTGGCCAACGGCAAACTCGACGCCGGCGCCTTCAGCACTCATTCCTTCGGTCTCGACCAGATGATCGACGCGTACGACGTCTTCGCGCACGCGGACTCACACGATGCCTTGAAGGTGACCATCAGCCGATGAATGCCGCTACGGGAGTTCCGTAGTCAGTTCTGTACCAATAGTTCCCGAGCATTGGAGACTCCAGCATGTATGAGAAGAACGGCGAAAAATACTTCATCGTCGACGGGCACGTGCATATCTGGGACGGCCGCGAGTCGAACCAGAAGAACGTGCACGGCAAACAGTTCATCGACTGCTTCTACGACTACCACAAGAACCTCAGCCCCGAAGAGGTCGTGTGGGACTACGACACCTACACGTACTACGGCAGCGAACGCTTCGAGCGCGACCTCTTCGTGGACGGATACGTCGACCACGCGATCTTCCAGGCCACCCTGCTGAGCGACTTTTACCACAACGGATTCGGGCAGACGGACGAAGCGCTGGCCCTGGTCGCCAAGAATCCGGGCAAGCTCACCTACAACCACGCCTACGACCCGCGTCACGAGGAAGCCGGTCTCGAACAGCTCCGCAGGGACGCGGACCGGATGAACCTGCAGGGCGTCAAGCTCTACACCGCCGAATGGCACGGCGACTCCCGCGGCTACAAACTCGACGATCCGTGGTCGCGGCGCTACCTCGAAGAGTGCATCACGCTGGGGATCAAGAACATTCACGTCCACAAGGGCCCGACGATCCGTCCCCTGGACCGCGATGCGTTCGACGTCTCCGACGTCGACAAGGTCGCCACCGACTACCTGGACCTGCGATTCGTCGTCGAGCACGTGGGTCTGCCGCGGCTCGAGGACTTCTGCTGGATCGCCACCCAGGAGTCGAATGTGTACGGCGGTCTGGCAGTGGCGTTGCCGTTCATCCACACCCGGCCCCGCTATTTCGCCCAGATCATCGGCGAACTGCTCTACTGGATCGGCGAGGACAAGATCCTCTTCGGCAGCGACTACGCGCTGTGGACCCCGAAGTGGCTGATCGAGAAGTTCGTCGACTTCCAGATCCCCGAGGACATGCAGAGTGAGTACGCCCCGATCACCGTGGAGCAAAAGCAGAAGATTCTCGGCCTCAACGCGGCAGCGCTGTACGACATCGACGTTCCCGCCGACCTGCAACTTGCCGAACCGGCCGGGCAGGAAGGTGTGGAGGCCGCCGCCGGGGCGCGAGAGCCGGAATCCGTGCCGTCATGACCGCCACCGTCGTCTGCACCGAAGAGGATGTCCTGATGGCCCTGTCGACGGTCACCGACCCGGAACTGGACGAACCCATCACCGATCTCGGGTTCGTCCGGTCGGTCACCCTCGACGACGACGGGGTCACCGTGCACTTGCGGTTGCCCACCGCGTTCTGCTCGCCGAACTTCGCCTACCTCATGGCCTCCGATTCCCTCGACGCGCTGCGTCTGATCGAGGACATCGGTGAGGTGCGGGTGCTGCTCGACGACCATCACGACAGCGACAAGATCAACGCCGGCCTCGCCGCCGACGCCGGATACGTCGGGACGTTCGGTTCCGAGGCGGAGGACAGTCTGCACGAGTTGCGTCGAACGTTCCGGTCCAAGGCGCACGCCGCCGCGATGGAACGCTGCGTGGAGGCGCACCTGAAGACCACCGATCTGGGTGTGAACGAGATCTACCGGCTCACCCTCAGCGACCTCGCTTCGGGAAAATCCAAGGCCGCGCTGCTGCGCCGCCGGATCGGCATCGGGTTGAGCATCTGCCCGGCCAGTCGGGTGTTCGTCGACGACGACGGCAAGCGCATCCCCCCGGAATCGGTGCCGCTGCGACTGCGCTTCGCCAAGTCGGTGCGCATCTCGATGGAGGGCAACGCCCACTTCTGCCGCGGCCTGCTCGCCACCCGCTACGCCGACACCGAATCCGTCGGCGCCGCACCGCGAATCACCAACCTCAGAACCAGGAGCCCGCGATGAAGGCCGTGCAAGTGGTGGGATACCACACCAAACTGCAGCTCACCGACATTCCCGAACCCACGGTCGAGGGCCCCCTCGACGTCGTCGTGCGCATCGGCGGCGCAGGCGTGTGCCGCACCGATCTGCACATCCTCGAGGGGCAGTGGGAGGAGAAATCCGGTGTCGCGCTGCCGTACACGATCGGCCACGAGAACGCAGGCTGGGTCCACGCTGTCGGTGATGCCGTCACCAACGTCGCGGTCGGCGACAAGGTGATCCTGCACCCCCTGATCACGTGCGGGCTGTGCCGGGCTTGCCGATTCGGTGACGACGTCCACTGCGAGAACAGCCAGTTCCCCGGTATCGACGTCAACGGCGGCTACGCCGAGTACCTGCGCACCACCGCCCGTAGCGTCGTGAAGATCGACGACACGCTCGAACCGGCGGACGTCGCCGCACTCGCCGACGCCGGCCTGACCGCGTACCACGCGGTTGCCAAGGCCGCGAACACGACCCGGCCCGGGGACGTCTGCGTGGTGATCGGGGCCGGCGGCCTCGGCCACATCGGCATCCAGGTCCTCAAAGCCATCTCCGGCGTCACCGTCGTCGTGCTCGACCGCAACCCCGAAGCCGTCGAACTGGCCGTGAAGATCGGTGCCGACCACGGCATCGTCGCCGACGGCACCCACATCCAGCAGGTACTCGACCTGACCGGCGGACACGGCGCCGAGGCCGTCGTCGACTTCGTCGGCGAAGGCGGCGCCACCCGGGAAGGCATCGCGATGCTGCGCCGCGCCGGGAACTATTACGTCGTCGGATACGGCGAGAACATCGACGTCCCGACCATCGATGTGATCTCCACCGAGATCAACTTCATCGGAAACCTCGTCGGCTCCTACAACGACCTCCAGGAGCTCATGACCCTTGCCGCCCAGGGCAAGGTCACGTTGCACACAACCCGGTACCGGCTCGAGGACTTCCAGCAAGCCCTCGACGATCTCGATGCCGGGCGGGTGCGCGGCCGGGCGATTCTCGTCCCGTAGCACGCCGCATTCTCCGCACAAGAAAAGTAGGAAAGGACCATCAGCCATGGCAAAAGAGCTGCGGTACAACACGGACGCCCGAGCCCGACTCGAACACGGCGTCAACGCCCTCGCCGACGCGGTCAAGGTGACCCTCGGCCCCAAGGGGCGCAACGCGGTGCTCGAGAAACTCACCGGGCCGCCGACCATCACCAACGACGGCGTGACCATCGCGCGCGAGATCCAGCTCCGCGAACCGTTCGCGAACATGGGCGCCCAGCTGGTGAAGGAGGTGGCGATGAAGACCAACGGTGTCGTCGGCGACGGCACCACCACCGCAACCGTGCTCGCCCAGGCCATGGTCCGTGAGGGGCTGCGCTCCGTCGAGGCCGGAGCCAACCCCATGCGGGTCCGACGCGGCATCGAACGAGCCGTGTCCGTCGTCGTCGACTCCCTCCGCGAGCAGGCCTCGCAGATCGGCGGCCAGAGCGATCTGCAACGCATCGCGACGCTCGCCGCCAGCGACGACGACGTGATCGGACACGCCATCTCGAAGGCCGTCGACTACGTCGGCAAGTCCGGAGTGGTCACCACCGAGGAAAGCGACACCCTCGGGTTGTCGGTCGACATCGTCGACGGCATCGAGTTCGACCACGGTTACACCTCGGGGTACATGGTCACCGACCCGGAGCGGATGGAAGCGGTCCACACCAATCCGCTGATCCTGCTGACCAACAAGAAGATCACCCAGGTCCAGGAGATCATGCCGGCCGTCGAGGTCGCCAAGCGCGCCGACCGGCCGCTGGTGGTGCTCGCCGAGGAGGTCGACGGACCGGCCCTGCAACTGCTCGTCGGCGGCAACATGCACAAGACGATGCAGTCGGTGGTCGTTCGGGCCCCCGGTTTCGGGCACCGTCGGGTCGCCGAGCTCGAAGACCTCGCGGTGGCGCTCGGTGGGCACGTGATCGCCAAGGACACCGGGATCGAACTGTCCGAGGTCAGCGTCGAGCATCTCGGTTCGTGTGACCGGATCACGGTGACCGAGAACGAGACCACGATCGTCGGTGGCCACGGCGACCAGCGCCTCCTCGACGCGCGCATCGCGCAATTGGAGTCCCAGCTCGAGCGCGCCAAGATCGAGGCAGATCAGGAAAGCCTCGAACTGCGTATCGCCCGGCTCACCGGGCGGGTCGCCGTCATCCGCGTCGGCGGCGCGACCAGTGTCGAACTCAAGGAGCGGATGCTGCGCGTCGAGGACGCCCTGGCCGCCACCCGCGCGGCGGTGGAGGCGGGCATCGTCTCCGGTGGTGGCACCGCGCTGGCACAGTCACACCGGGCACTCTCCGACCTCGACCTGTCCGGAGACGAGGCCATCGGGTGCGACGTCGTACGGCGCGCCCTCGCCGAACCGCTGCGCTGGATCGCGATCAACGCCGGATTCGACGGCGACGAAGTCGTCGAGGTGGTCGCCGGTCTCCCGCTCGGGCACGGATTCAACGCGCTCACCGGTGAATACGGAGACATGTTCGACGACGGGGTGATCGACCCGTTCAAGGTCACCCGCGCCGCACTCGAAAGTGCGGCCTCGATCGCGGCACTGCTGATCACCACCGAAACCGCTGTGGTGGAGGAGATCATCGGCAATCCCGGCGCCATCATGGCGCCCGGCTTCGGCGATCTCGCCGAAGGCATGGTCCGCCCGTCGAACATTTACTGACGCAGCCGAGTGGGTCGCCGCCACGACCGTCTGACGAGGCGGTGACCCGCTCTCCCTGCTCGCGCAAACCCACCCCTCCGGCGCCCGTATGCCCGAAAGAAAGTGAAGCATCGTGATTTTCATCGTGGTGAAGTTCAAGGTCCTCGACAAGCATCAGAACGACTGGCTGCTCGTCACCAAGGAGTTCACCGACGCGACCCGATCCGAACCGGGCAATCTGTGGTTCGAGTGGCACCGCAGCGCCGACGACCCCGCCGAATTCGTATTGATCGAGGCGTTCCGGGACGGGCAGGCCGGTTCTGACCACGTCGCCGCCGACCACTTCCGGAAGGGACTGGACGCGATGCGTCCCGCGCTGAGTGAGACACCGCGCATCATCCACACCGACCTACCCGGTACCGACTGGTCCCGCATGGGCGAACTGGAAATCACCTCGTAATCGATCCGAGCCGGCGCATCACATCCGGCCGGCAGGGAAGGACAAGGCATGACGGTCGTGACGAGCGGCCCCGTCGCGGATCTGATCGCGGAACTGGGCGATGCCGCGGTAACCGACAGCGACACCATGATCGCCTACACCCGCGATCAGGCGTTACTCTGCCCGTCCGGGCTTCCGCTCGCCGTCGTCCGCGCCCGGACCGTCGACCATGTCGTCGCGACTCTGAAAACAGCGCACCGACATGGTATTCCGGTCGTAACGAGAGGTGCGGGCACCGGGCTGGCCGGCGGAGCCAACGCGATCGACGGCTGCTTCGTGCTGAGTACCGAGAAACTCGACCGCATCCTCGCCGTCGACGAACAGTCCCGCACCGCCACGGTCGAGGCGGGAGTGATCAACGGTGACCTCGCGACCGCGGCGGCAGCGCGCGGACTGTGGTACGTCCCCGACCCCGGCAGTCGCGCCATCTCCACGATCGGCGGGAACCTCGCAACCGACGCCGGCGGCGCCTGCTGTGCAAAATACGGGGTCACCGGCGACCACGTCGCCCGGATCAAGGCGGTCCTCGCCGACGGCCGGATCATCCACACCGGCGCCGTCACCCGCAAGAATGTGGCCGGTTTGAACCTGACTCGACTACTGGTCGGGTCCGAGGGCACCCTGGCGGTGATCGTCGAGGCGACCATGCGGCTGCGCCGGACGCCGGTGCACACGGCCACCGTCGCCGCCGCCTTCCCCGATACCGTCCAGGCGGTCGACGCGGTGCTGGCGATTCAGGCGGTGGCCGACCCGAGCCTGGTCGAACTCATGGACCGCACCACCATCGCGGCCGTCAACGACATGACCCACATGGGTCTCGACGAGACGGCCGGCGCGCTGCTGCTGATCCAGTGCGACGGTGACGCCGCAGAGGCGGAAGCCCAGCGCAGCGCGGACGCCTGCCGCGCCGCCGCGGCCACCGAGTTGTACGTGAGCACCGACGCCGCCGAAGGTGACGCCCTCATGCAGGCGCGCCGTGTGGCACTGACCGCCCTGGAACGCCGCGGCAGCACCCTGCTCGACGACCTGGCCGTGCCGGTCCCCCGGCTACCGCACATGCTCGAGGCCATTACCCGGATCGCCGACCGCCACCGACTGCTCATCGGCACGTTCGGGCACGCCGCCGACGGGAACCTCCACCCCACGATCGTGTTCGACGCGGCCGACCCCGACTCCGCCGACCGGGCCCATCGGGCCTTCGACGAGATGGTGACCCGATGTCTGGCGCTGGGCGGATCGATCACGGGCGAGCACGGCGTCGGCAGCCTCAAACGCCGCTACCTCGAACCCATGATCGGCTCGGTGGAGAGATCCCTGATGACAGGCATCAAGGCGGCGTTCGACCCGACCGGAATTCTGAACCCGGGCCGCGCGATATGACGACCACGACCCTGCATGCCCGGTCGACGCGGGACGACGACCTGGTCCTGGAATTCGGCACACGGTGGGCGGTGTTCGGCGGCGGCGGCGCCGAAGACATCTTCGTGACCTTCGGCTGGACGGAGGCGCGGTACTTCCGACGACTGCAGGTCCTGGCCGGGCGCCGGTTCTCGCCCCTCGACGCCTCACTCCGGCACCGTCTTCTCGCCGTCTGCGCCGAGCGCCTACAGCAGATCGATCATCCGCCCCACCCCGCGACGAAAGGCCCCGACCATGACAGCGCACCCCGGACGGCGGCGCGGCCGTCCCCGCACTGAACCCGGCCCTCCTCCGGTTCCGGGCACCCTCACTCCGGCCGACCTCGCCAGCGTCCTCGAAGTACTGACCGGTACCCGGGCAGCGGTCGAACACCCCCGACGGACCGTCTCATATTGAGACGCGTCTCACATCGAGACGACGTACGCTCAGGTTCATAGACCTGTGGAGAAACGGGGCGTAAACACGGCATGACCACCAAGGACCTGCAGAAGGCGCGAGAGCTGTTTCTCGCCGACAACGATCTCGACAGCTCCGTTCGCCAACCCATCTCGTTCTCCTGGCAACGATCGAAGTCGCTCAAGGTGAGCCCCGATCAGCTCGACCTCCCGTTCGTCCGAGAGCCGAATCTGGACTGTCCTCTCGTCGCGGCCGCCGAACCCGTGTTGCGACAACTAGCGGACGGCCTGGTCGACGAACCGGTCAGCGTGATCCTGACGTCGGCTGACGGAGTGATCCTGACCAGGATCACCGCCAGCCGGCAACTCAATCGCACCCTCGACGACGTCCAACTGATACCCGGATACAGCTACTCGGAAGAGTTCGCCGGCACCAACGGCATCGGCACGACCCTGGAAACCCGCCAGCCCACCCTCGTCACGGGCGCCGAACACTATGCCGACTGCCTCGGACAACTGGCCTGCGCGGGTGTCCCGATCACCCATCCGATGTCCGGCACTCTCGTGGGTGCACTCGATCTCACCGGCTGGGTAGAGGACGGGGGCCCGTTGCTGGCCACGCTCGCCAAATCCGCCACGGCTCAGATCGAAGGCCGTCTCCTGGCGCAGGCCAGCGCCGACCAGACCTCGTTGCTCAACGCGTATCTCAAGGCGTGTCGCCGATCGCCGCAGACCGGGGTGCTTGCGCTCGGAGACGATGTCGTCCTCGTCAACCGACGACTTCGGGTGGCGCTGGACGCCCAGGATCAGGCAGCGCTACTCGAACACGCCGTCGACCTGAGCAGCGTAAACGCCACCTATCGGCATATCGTCGCCCTGCCCAGCGGTCAGACGGCCAGGTTGTCCTCGATCGAGGACTTCGGGCTCGGAGCCCGCAGGCCGATGGCCTTGTTCTACGTACATCTCCTCGACGTCCCCACATCATCTGTCGCCTCTGCACCGGCAAGCGCCGTGCTTCCCGGCGTCACCGGCACTAGCGCGTCCTGGCGCCGCACTTGCCAGCAGATCGCTCGCTGCGCACGCGAGCAGCAGTGGGTCATCGTGTCGGGTGAGCCCGGAAGTGGTCGCGGATCCGCTCTCAAAGCTGTTGCCGTCGAGCATATTCCCATTCGAACCCGGATCTTCACGGCAGCCGAGCTCTCCGACGACGGAACCGCGCTGCCGGCCCTCGAACAGGAACTCGACCAGGAACGATTCAGCGTGATCCTGCGCGACATCGACCTGCTCAGCGAGCCACAGCAGCGGGTTGTCGCCGGCCTGATCCAAGGGCGCGAACATGCCGGATGGATCGGCGCGACCATCGGCGGCACCGATCACAACACCGATCTCGATGCACTGCTTCTTCCCCACTTCAGCCACACCGTCACGATGCCGGCCCTGCGGCATCGCATCGACGATCTGCACAGTCTGGTACCGCATCTGCTACGACAACTCGGTCGCGGCGCGGAGCTGTCCCTCTCGCCTGCGGCGATGCGCCAACTCTGCAAGTACAGTTGGCCCGGAAACGTCACCGAACTCCGGCAGGTCCTGCACGAGGTCGTCCAACGTCAGCGCTCCGGCGTCGTCGAAGTCGAGCAGCTGCCCCCGATGTGCCGGGCCCTGAGCCGGCACACCCTCACCCAGATCGAAGCCCTCGAACGCGACGCTATCGTGCGCAGCCTCGAAGAGAACCACGGCAACAAGAAGGCCGCGGCAACAGCTCTCGGCATCTCGCGCGCCACGATCTACCGCAAGATCAAGGAATTCGGCATCGACGTGTGACGCGCCGTTCGTCAGACAACCTATTGTCATCCCTCCGTTCGTGTCAGGAAATGAGACAGTCACCGCGCCGCAGTCGGCGGAACATGAGGTCAGACAGAAAAACCCACGCGGATCTCGACTCGTCGACGAGCAACCCCTTTCGGGTACGGATCCGCGGCCGGAGTGGACTAGGACGACCCATGAACACGAATCCGCTTGGCGCAGTGACCCGCTCGGAATCGCACTGTAAGACCGCCCGCGTGTGGCTGGTCGCCGGGCTGGCGCACACGTCCGAACCCGCCGACCGTCCCGCCGTACGTGACGATCTCATGCGAACCTGGGTTCCGGAGCCGGGCAGCGGTTACCGCACTCCCGACGGCCGGCGTCGCACGACGTGGGCGCAACTGCACTCCCGGTTCGATCTCGTCGAGGTGACCCCATGACAACCCCCTGCACGATCCGGCCGGCCCCGCGCCTTCGCCACGCGACACTGAATGATCAACTCGCGCGGGAGGACGCCGCCGAGGACGCGCAGCGCCTGTCCCCGGACGACCGCACGACGTGTCCGTTGCACCGGCGGTGGATCCACCAGTGCGTCGCCTCGCCGGTCCACGTCAACGCAATCACCCGGCACCGCTGGTGCCGTCGATGCGCCGTGCCGCTCACGGTGACCGTGGACGAGGTGACCCGGACGGTCACGATGGTCTGCCCGGCCTGCGGTGACGGTGGCAGCCCGGCCACCGCGCGTCTGGTGGTCGCCTGTCGTGCCAGTTTGGGCTTCGCCCCCGTGAGTACTTATTAACCACGGGCGGTTAATAAGTACTCACGGGCGCGGAGCGCACGCGGGCAGGGCCGCGGATGCGAGGAGGACCACGGCCATCCCCGCCCACTGCGGTGGGGACAGTTGCTCGCCCAGCAGAGCCTGTGCGGCGAGCACCCCGACCACCGGTTCGAGCAGCCCGAGGAGGGCGACGGACGCCGATCCGAGTGCGCGCACGGCGATGAAGGAGCAGCCGATCCCGATGGGCATCAAGAGGAGTCCCTGGACCAGGATGGACCCCCACCCGCTGGGTGCGAACGTCCAGGACTGTCCGTCGACGACGGCGATCGCGCCGGTGGCGATTCCGGCGCCGAGTGATGCGAGTGCGCCCGCGGCGACGGGGCTGACCTGGTGCACCCACCGTTCCCCGACTACCAGGTACAGCGCGTACCCGGCGGCGCTGAGGAGGGCGAGCACCGCCCCGTTCACGGCGACCGCGGAGGTGCCGGCACCCGCGACGAGTGCGATGCCGCCGGACATCGCGACGGCCAGCACCAGCTGACCGCGGTTGATCCTGTTCCGGGTGACCACCCAGACGAGTGCCATCACGAACAGCGGGTAGATGTGGACGATCACGACCGCGATCTGGGCACCGGTGACCCGCACCGCGGCGAAGAAGCACAGCAACTGGATGCCGAACAGCGGGCCGCAGACGCAGCACAGTCCGACGGCGGACTTCCAGGTGACGCCCTTCAGCCTTCCGGTGGACCAGGCGAGAAGGAACAGCAGTGCGGCACCGACGAGGCTGCGGAGGCAGACGAGGACGGCCGGTGACACGCCGCCGGCGTAGCCGATCGCGGCGAACGTGGGGGTGAGTCCGTACGCGATCGCGGAGGCCGCACCGCATCCCCAGGCGACCGCACCGCCGCCGCGCGTCCGCCGTTCCGTGGTGCTAGCGACCATGGGCCCGAACGCGCCGGGCGGCCCGTGGAGGCCGGGTCACCATGTGCGCGGCGCGACGAGTTCGTCGTGGACGAACTGCACGAGTACCTCTTTCATCGCGGCGACGGTCATGTTCGGTGCGCCGGTGAGGACCTGGATGGCGGTCCCGTCGGTGAGCGCGGTCAGCCGCTGCGCGATCGTCTCCGGGTCGACGTCGGTGCGGAAGATTTCCTGCCGTTGTCCGCGCCGGACGATCTTGACGACGGTCTCGTGCCAGCGCGCGTAGTACGTGTTGTGGAAGGGGCGGAGTTCGGGCCGGAGGGTTGCCTCGGCCCAGAACTGCAACCAGATGGACCACTCGTCGCGCAGCGGCCCGACTCGGGGCAACTGCATGTCGATCAGGCGGAGCAGTCGTTCGTGGGCGTTGTCGATCGCCTTGAGTTCACGGCTCTGCCGGTCGAAGGCATTGTCGATGGCGTGGCGGAGGGCCGCGGTCAGGACGTCGCTCTTGCCGGGGAAGTAGTAGTGCACCGCCCCGGTGCTGGTGCCGACGACCTGGGCGATGTCGGAGATGCGGACCGAGTGGTATCCGCGCTCGGCGATCAGTTGAGCCGCAGCATCGAGTATCGCCGTTCGGCGCGCGTCCTCGGTGAGTTGAGCGGTCACTGTCCCTCCTTCGATTGTCATCTGACTGATCCATCAAATCATACGCCGCAAACTGACGCATCAGTCAGACCGCTCTATCCGGACCCGGAAATCGCCAACGGCCGATCTGAACGCGCATAAGAGCAGGTAAATGGTGGTAATCACGCTAAATTCACATCTGATCGTCGGATCAGTTTCGACGCAACCCTTGACATCTGTGGGCTGGATCACGGTATAACTGATGCATCAGTCAGACCCCATTGGTCGGAACAGTAGCGACGAGAGGCGAACGCTCGATGGAATGTGAGAACCCAGGTGGAGGCGCCGGGCAGGTGCTGCGCCCCGACGTCCATCGCGGGCGGGTGGCACTGATCACCGGTGGAGGCACCGGGATAGGGCGCGCGATCGCACTGGACATGGCGCGGTGTGGAGCCGACGTCGTGATCAGCGGCCGCAGGCCCGAGCCCCTCGAGAAGACCGTCGCCGAGATCGAGGCACTGGGCGGACGGGCGCTCGCCGTGCCCGCGGACATTCGCGAAGAAGAGCAGGTGACCGCCCTGGTCGATCGGGCCCTGGAGCGGTTCGGACGCATCGACATTCTGGTCAACAACGCCGGCGGTCAGTTCGCGGCGCCGGCCGAGGACATCACGAGCAAGGGGTGGCGCGCCGTTCACCGTCTCGCCGTCGACGCCACGTGGGCGGTCACCCGGGAGGTCGCCGTCCGAGCGATGATTCCGCAGCGGTCGGGATGCATCTTCTTCATGGCGTTCTCCCCGCGCAGGGGGATCGCATCGATGGTCCACGCGACGTCGGCCCGCGCGGCCCTCGAAAATCTCGCCTCCGGACTGTCGCTGGAGTGGAGCCGGTACGGAATCCGGTCGATCTGCATCGCCCCCGGCACCATCGCCACGGAGGGCATGGAGGAGAACTACACGGAAGAGGCCCGCGCGCAGTGGACGTCGGCGGTGCCGCTCGGACGCCTGGGCACGGCCGAGGACGTGTCCGGGGTCGTCACGTTCCTCGCCTCGCCCGCAGGCAGTTACGTCACCGGGACCACGCTGGTGATCGACGGCGGCGCCGACGCCTGGGGCACCGGCCACCCCGCACCGAAGGTCGAGGAGACCCGATGAGCACGATCACCGGCCGCGACCTCACGGCACTGTTCGATCCGCGCTCGGTCGCGGTCCTCGGTGCGAGCAACGACGAGACCAAGTACGGCAACTGGATCAGCGTCCAGGCGCTCCGGATGACGGGCCACCGGTCCGTCCACCTCGTCAACCGGCGCGGCGAGCGCATCCTCGGTCAGCCGTCGCTCCAGAGCCTGTCGGAACTCGACGAACGGGTCGACCTCGTCGTCATCACCGTTCCGGCACAGGGATTCGAGGAGGCCGTCGACGACGCCCTCGCGGCGGGCGCCACCGCGATCGTCGGTGTCACCGCCGGCTTCGCCGAACTCGGCGCTGCCGGAAAGGCGGTGCAGGATCGGGTGGTGGCGCGGGTGCGGGCGGCCGGAGCGGTCCTGCTCGGGCCGAACTGCCTGGGTGTGCTGGATTCGAGCACCGCGCTGACGCTGGCGTCGAACCCGCTGCCCGCCGGACGGGTCGCGCTGCTCTCGCAGAGCGGCAACATGGCACTCGAACTCAGCCAGTTCCTCGAGGCTCGCGGACACGGGTTCTCCCGGTTCGCCTCGCTGGGGAACCAGGCGGACCTCGGCGCCGCCGACCTCATCCGCTCGTGCGTAGAGCACGACGAGACCGAACTCATCGCCGTGTACTGCGAGGACTTCGGCGACGGGCGAGCGTTCGTCGATGCCGCCGCTCAGGCGTCGCGGGCAGGGAAGCCGGTGCTGCTGCTGACGGTGGGCGGCAGCGAGGCCTCCATCCGTGGGGCGCAGTCCCACACGGGATCGCTGACCTCCGACAGCGCGGTCATCGACGCGGCCTGCCGCGCGGCCGGGGTGTACCGGGTGTCGAGCCCGCGGCAACTCGCGGACGTCGCCGCGACACTCCTCGGGTACGGACCGGCGGAGGTGCGCCGGGTCGGTGTCGTCGCCGACGGCGGCGGGCACGCGGGTGTCGCGTCCGACGTGGTGGAGGCGGCCGGACTCACGGTTCCGGAGTTCCCCGCCGACATCAGCGGCGCACTGCGCGACCTGTTGCCGCCGTCCGCCGGAGTGACCAACCCGGTCGACCTCGCGGGCGCCGGGGAACAGGACATCACCTCGTTCGTCTCGGTCCTCGACATCATCCTGCAGAGCCCGGCGGTCGATTCCGTGCTTCTCACCGGATATTTCGGCGGCTACGGGAGTTACGGCGAGAACCTGGCGCGCAAGGAGATCGAGACCGCCCGCGCGATGGCGGAAACGGCCCGCGCCCACGGCAAGCCGGTCGTCGTGCACACGATGCATCCCGACAGTGCCGCGGCGAGGGTGCTCGCCGACAGCGGGGTCCCCGTCTTCCGCGCGGTGGAGGATGCCGCCGGGACGCTCGGTGTCATCGCCGAAACCACTGCGCCGCAACATCAGTCGAGTACGGACAGTCTGCCGTCCGCGCCGGTGACCAGCGACGCGTACTGGGATTCGCGCGAGCTGTTCCGCGGCGCCGGCGTCGAATTCCCCGCGGCACGTCTGGTGCGGAATTGCGCCGAGGCGGTGGCGGCGGCCGAAACCGTCGGATTCCCGGTGGTCCTGAAAGCGATGGGCCTGCTGCACAAGTCCGACTCCGGCGGGGTCGCCCTGGGTCTGGGGTCGGCGGAACAACTCGCCGACGCGTTCACCCGCATGGACGCCTCGCTCGGAGCGTCCGCCTACTGCGTCGAGGCGATGGCGGACCTGAGCGAGGGCGTCGAACTCATCGTCGGGGTCCAGACCGACCCGCGGTTCGGTCCCGTCGCCATGGTCGGTCTCGGCGGCATCTTCACCGAGGTCCTCGCCGACGTGTCCTTCGCGCTGGCGCCGGTCGACGCGGAGACCGCCCGCGGTCTGCTCGACAACTTGCGGGCGTCCGCCCTGCTCCGAGGGGTACGCGGCAGGCCGCCGATCGACATCGACGCCGCCGCGGACGCCGTCGCCGCGATCACGGCCGTGGCCACCGCACACCCCGAGATCGCGGAACTCGAGATCAACCCCCTGCTCGTCACCCCGAAGCAAGCCCTCGGACTCGACGCGCGCATCGTCCTGAACTCATCGAAAACCAACTGACACAAGGAAGTTCTGAACCATGGAATTCGCATACAGCCCCCGCCTCGCCGACCTCAAGGAGCGCGCCCGCGCCCTGACCGACACGATCATGCAGTTCGAGGACGAGTGCGAACGCAACAACGGGATCTCCGACGAATCCCACGCCACCATCAAGGCGGCCGTCCTCGCATCGGGACTGCAGGCGATCAACACCCCCGTCGAATACGGCGGCGCCGGACTGACGGTGCTCGAGCAGGCCGTCGTGCAGGACGAACTCGGCAAGCTCACCAATGCGCTGTGGGACACGGTGTGGCGGCCGGCGAACCCGCTGACCCACGCGACCCCCGAACAGCGGGAGCGCTACCTGATCCCCGGCGCCCGCGGCGACCGCCGCGACGCCGTCGCGATCTCCGAGGCCAACGCCGGTTCGGACTTCTCCGCGGCGAGCACCACCGCGACCCCCGACGGCAACGGCGGCTACATCATCAACGGCGAGAAGTGGTTCGTCACGGTCGGTGACGTCGCCGACTACCTCATCGTGCTGGCCAACGTCGAACCCGATCACGCCGCGACGATCTTCCTGATCGACGTCGACACGCCGGGCGTGAAGATCAAGCACATCCCCCGCTACACGCACACGTTCGTCTACGAGCACCCCGAGTTCACGTTCGAGAACGTGCGCGTCGGCGCGGACGCCGTGCTCGGCGGCATCGGGCAGGGCCACGACCTCACCCGGGACTGGTTCACGGAGGAGCGGCTGATGATCGGCGCACGCACGATCGGTGCGGCCGAGCGGGCGCTGACCCTGGCCGTCGACTGGGCGCGGGAGCGGGTGCAGGGCGGCGAGCCGCTGATCAACCGTCAGCTGATCCAGGGCATGATCGCCGATTCCGTCGTGGACATCACCACCAACCGGGCGCTCACCCACCAGGTGGCGTGGGAGTTCGACCAGGCCGACCCGAACGATGCCGATCTGCGAAAGACCCTGCACGCCAAGGCCGCGACGGTGAAGCTCGCCGCCTCCGAGGCGTCCAACCGGGTGGTGGACCGGGCCGTCCAGATTTTCGGCGGCCGCGGCTACATCCGCGACTACCCCGTCGAGCGGCTGTGGCGCGAACTGCGCGTCGACCGCATCTGGGAGGGCACGTCGGAGATCCAGCGCCTGGTCATCGCGAACGAGGCCAACAAGCGGGGTCTCGAGAACCTGCTGTCCTTCCGCTACGAGGCCGGGGAGAAGTAACACGATGCCGACCGAGAACATCGGAACCGTCGACGTGCGCCGGGACGGCGACGTCGCCGTCGTCACCCTCCGGCGCGAACAGAAGCGGAACGCGCTGTCCACGCACATGGAAGCCGCACTGCTCGCCGCGCTGGGCTCACCCGAGGTGAAGTCCAGTCGGGCCGTGGTCGTCACCGGGGGCGACTCGGTGTTCTCGGCCGGCGCGGACGTCACCGAACTGCGGGAGATGACGCCGGAGGCGATCGCCGAGTACTACCGGACCTCCGGGTCGGTGTACGAGGCGCTCGCGGCGCTCCCCCAGCCCACGGTGTCCGCGATCACCGGCTACTGCCTCGGCGGCGGCCTCGAACTGGCCCTCGCCACCGACATCCGGGTCGCCGATCCGGCCGCGGTCTTCGGGTTCCCGGAGATCGGCATCGGGATCCTCCCCAGCTCCGGCGGCGTCACCCGCATCACCCGCATCGTCGGGGCCGGCCGTGCCCGCGACCTCGTCCTGCGCGGTCGGCGCTTCGATCACGCGGACGCCGAACGCTGGGGCGTCGTCAGCGAGATCGCCCCTCCGGCGGAGCACGTGAAGCAGGCCCTGAGCATCGCGCACGAACTCGCGGCGTATTCGCCTCTGGCGCTGAGCATCACCAAGCAGGTGCTGGATGTCAGTGCGGACGCCCCGCACCACGCGTCGCTGCTGCTCGAGCAACTCGCCTACTCGGCGCTGAACAAGACAACCCCTTAGCGGTACCGGCCGAGTACGGCCGACTCGACCGCCACCCCGAGGGTGACGGCACCAATCTACGTAGTGGAGACGACATGAGTTCCTTCGACGTGATGGACAGACCCGCCAAACGCGGGTTCCACACCAAGCTCCTGATCGCGTGCTGTGGCGGACCATTCCTGGACGGGTACGTCATGAGCATCATCGGCGTGGCCCTGCTCGGCGTGCACGAGCAGCTACACCCGACGACGGCCGAGGCGGGGTTGATCGGTGCGGCCTCGCTGATCGGTATCTTCTTCGGCGCCACCGTGTTCGGCTTCCTCACCGACCGGGTCGGCAGGGAGAAGATGTACGCCCTCGACCTGGTGGTGCTGGTTGTCGCGTGCGTGCTGTCGGTGTTCGTCCAGTTGCCGTGGCAGCTGATCGTGCTGCGGTTCGTCATCGGCGCGGCCATCGGTGCGGACTACCCCATCGCCACCTCGCTCCTCACCGAGTTCACCCCCACCAGGAAACGCGGCGCGATGGTCGGGATGTCCGCCGTCGCATGGTCGGCGGGCGCCGTGGCCGCCTACGTGGTCGGGGCGCTCGTCGTCGGAATCTCCGGCGGCAACGACCACTGGCGTCTGCTGCTCGCGTCGAGTGCGGTTCTGGGTCTGATCGTGATCCTCGTGCGGCGCGGAATCCCGGAGTCGCCGCGGTGGCTCCTGAAGAACGGCCGGGTCGCGGACGCGGAGGCCGTGGTCGAGCAGATCTACGGCGAAAAGCTGGATCTGAGCACCGTCACCGTCGAAGACACCGCCGACAAGCCGAAGGCGGACATCAAGATCTACTTCCGGGGCCAGTACCTCGCCCGGCTGATCATGTGCAGCGCTTTGTATCTGGCGGTCGTCACCCCGCTCTACGCGCTGCTGACGTTCCTGCCCACGATCCTGTCCGGCTTCTCGATCTCCGGCGACGGTTCCGCGGGGCTCATCGTCGAGACCGTCATCATCGGGCTCATCGTCGCCGGATCCATTCCCGCGCTGTTCCTGGTCGAGAAGTGGGGCCGGCGCCCGATCGCCGTGGTCCCGTTGGCGCTGATGGTGATTCCGCTGGCCGGGCTGTGGTTGTGGGCGGACGGACCGCTCTGGTTCGTCGTCGCCGCCTTCTGCGCGTACGCGTTCATCTCCGGCGGCCCGAGCATCCTGGTGTGGATCTACCCGAACGAACTCTTCCCCACGGAGTTCCGGGCTACGGCCGTGGGAATCGCCACCGCCGTCAGCCGGTTCGGCGCTGCGACCGGCACTTACCTGCTGCCGCTGAGCATCTCCTCGCTGGGCACCGGCACCACGATGCTGTTCGGGGCGGTCCTGACGGCGGTCGCGTTCGTGATCTGCTTCTCCATGTCGCCCGAAACCAAGGGCAAGTCGCTGGAGGAGGTGTCGTCCGTGTCCGCGGCGCCGGTGACGGGGAGGAGCGCTCCGCGGCTGGAGAAGCTGGAGGAGGCGTCCGCGCCGCGAACCTGAGAGATCGCCTTCCTCCGCCCCTGCCGACCTTCGCTCCCGTCGGCAGGGGCGGACCCCTGCGCGGTCACGTCCCGCTGCCTGGGAGAAGGGGCTCCCCACCGGCGCAGTGCTGCGTTACTCTCTCGGCTAGAACACGTTCTATTCGACTGAGGAGTCGCATCATGGCACCGTCCGCAGAAGACATCCGCAAGACCGTCGAGAGGTACATCGAGGCGGTGGCCACCGGGACCGCCGCCGACGTCGTCGCGTTGTACGCCGAGGGCGCCACCGTGGAGGACCCGGTGGGCACCGAGCCGCGGACCTCGGTGGAATCGCTGCACGAGTTCTACGGGGTGATCGAACCGCTGAAGCAGACCGGCGAACTCCTGACGCTGAAGATCGCCGGCAACTCGGCGGCGTTCCACTTCTCCCTCGTCACCGACCTCGGTGAGCAGAAGCTCGAGATCGCGCCGATCGACGTCATGACCTTCGACGACGACGGCAAGATCACGTCGATGCGGGCGTTCTGGTCGCAAGAGGACATGATCACCGGTTGACCGACGGCCGGGCCGGCAACCACACCGCAATACGGCCCGGCCGATCAGCGACTGTGCCTACGATGGCGGGGTGGCCACCGACGACGCCGGGCCGGCTGCACGGCGTGCCCGACGCAGACGAGTCGTTCGAGCCGGTACGCGCCCCGGGCGCGCACCGCGTAGCTGGCTGGCGGTGCTCGGAGCCCTGACCGCGGCGGTGACCGTGGCATGCTCCTCCGATTCCGGGGGCAACCCCGACCCGATCGACCTCGATCGGGCCACCGACCAGGGACAACTTCCGTGGACCGAGGTGCTGCTCCCGCCGCAGACGCCGACGACGGTCCCGTTCGGCCCGCCCGGAACCGACCTGCCGGGCGAGCCCCGGGCCGCCGGTATCCGGGTGATCGGTGACCGCGCCGGACTCTACGGCGGAAGCCCCGACCGGGTGCTCTGCGACCGGCAGCGTCTCGTCGACGACCTCGAGGGGGATCCGGCGAGGTTGGAGGCCTGGTCGAGTGTGTTCCAGGTCGATGACGTGCGCAATTACGTCCGGACCCTCACCCCCGTCCTGCTCCGCGCGGACACCCGCGTCACCAATCACGGCTTCGACGACGGCCACGCGACGGCATTCCAGTCGGTGCTCCAGGCCGGGACCATCGTGCTGATCGACGACCACGGCGTTCCCCGCGTCCGGTGCATGCGCGGCAGCCCGCTGCTGTCCCCGGTGGTGAACCAGGACGCGAAACTCGAGGGCGATCCGTGGCCGACTTTCCAGCAGGACCGGCTGTACGTCGTGCAGCCCTCCAACCTGGCGATGACCGAAGTGGCCGTGGTCGACCTGATGACCGGCGGATTGTCGTCGGTGCCGATCGGCTCCGGTCCGCAGCAGCCCGCGGAGCGCCCGAATCCGGTAGCCCCCGTGGAAGCCCAGGCGCCGGTGGTCGATTCGCCGCCCGCCGTGGTGCAGCAGGCCGCTCCCCGGCCCGCGCCTGTCCCCTCCCCGGAACCCGCGCCTCCGCCACCGCCGCCGCCACCACCTCCCCCGCCGCCGGCACCCGTCGCCGTGCCGCCGCCCGCACCCGAGCCGCCGGTGTACAACCCGCCGCCGGCTCCCGCGCCGGTGCCCGCTCCGCCGCAACAGATTCAGGTGCAGATACCGGGTCTGCCGCCGATCGTCATCCCGATTCCGAACTGACGACCTCGCCTACAGGGTGACGAGCGCGGCGTTGATCACGATCGCCTGGGTGAAGAGCGTCCAGTCGTTGATGATGTGCGCGCCGGTCGACACCCACAGATTCTTGGTGCGGATGTACGCGAGCGTGAGCACCAGCCGGGCCCCGCCGATCACGATGAACGCCTGAGCGAAGTTCCAGTCGTAGGTTTGCAGATGCGCGGCGCCGAACCAGACCGCGCTGAGCAGCCAGGCGAGGACGATCGCCGTCTTGCGGGACAGCTTCGCCTTGGCGTACAGGAAATACAGCAACGCGAGGAACGGGACGATGGTGAAGACTTCCTCGCCCACCAACTGGATCCCGGTTCCCACGTAGAACGCGGCCGTGTCGAGCACGCCACCCTTGCCTGCATCCTCGACGGCTTCGTTGGACGCCACCCCGAACAGGGCCTGCACGATCAGCGCCAGCGCGGACGTGACCACGAGGTTGAGTACCGCGAAGCCGATCATCGTGAGAACGTCCCGGCCGTGCACCTTCCGGAACAGTGCGGTCCAGTGCTCCCGCGTCACCATCGCCAGCACGACGAGTGGGATGCCGACGAACAGAATCCGCGGAATCAGCGCCACGAGATTGCCGGGTTGCGGGATGAGGACCAGGGCCGCGAATCCGACAACGACGGACACCCACATCAGGATCCACTGCCGCGTCGACAGCGCTGTGGGCGTCCCGTTGTAGAACGGGAAGTCGGTGTCGTCGCGGCGTTCGATCAGGGGTCCGAAGCGGTCGCCGGGCGACGCCGGTTCGTAGACGGGGGCTGCGCTGGATCCGGAAGCACCACTCATATTCGCCCCTCTGCGGTGGGTGGACGCGAGAGGCAATTTTCGCAGCAACCGCCTGCCGGTGCCACCCGGCGCGCCCGCACAGACTCGCAACGGACGGTGAACGGACGGAAACTTATCTATACCTGTGGTGAATTCGAACCACTTGTATTGACAAGTTGAATGTCCGGGGGTCAAGGTGGAACTCATGACACAACAACGACGCTACGACGTGGTGGTGGTCGGCGCCGGAATCCTCGGTCTCGCGCACGCCTACCACGCGCTCGACCGCGGCCTGTCGGTAGCGGTGATCGATCATGCCGACCGCGTCGCCGGCGCATCCGTCCAGAACTTCGGCCACGTCTGCATCACCGCCCAGTCGGGTGTCGCCCGCGACTACGCGCTGGCCGGCCGGGAGCACTGGCTCGACCTGTCGCGCAAGGCGGGGTTCTGGATCTCCGAGTCCGGAACATATTGTGTGGCACGGCACGACGACGAAATGGCCGTCATGACCGAGTTCGCGGACAGGCGCGGACCTGCCGAGGTGGAACTGCTGCCGCGCGAGCGGATCCTCGCCGCGCTCCCCGTCTCCGGCGATCGCGTCGTCGGAGGCATGTATCTGGCCGGCGACCTCCAGGTGGACCCGAGGGAGGCGGCCCCCGCCATCGCGCGGTGGCTCGACGCGTCCGGCGTCGACTTCTTCTGGCGCACCGCCGCAGCCGGATTCGGCACCGGAGTGGTCCACACCTCGCGGGGCGATCTGCATGCGGAGACGGTGTTCGTCACCGTCAACCACGACATCGACCGCCTGTTCCCGGAGCAGGCCGAGCGGCGGGGGCTCCTGCGGTGCCGGCTCCACATGCTGCGCGCGAGGATGCCGTTGCCCGCACCGTTGCCCGGGCCGCTGTTCACCGGCTGGTCGCTCGTGCGGTACAGCGGTTTCGCGGAACTGCCCACGACGGCGGCACTCGCGGCGCGGTTGCGCGCGGAGCACCCCGACTGCGCCGACCTCGACCTCCACCAGATGTACACCCCACAGCCCGACGGCTCGACCCTGCTGGGAGACACCCACATCCGTGATATTTCGGCGGAGCCGTTCCAGGCGGAGCAGGGGTTCGAGGTGCTGATCCGCGAGGCCGCCGCCCTGTTCGGCGTCCCGGACGTCACCGTCACCGCGCGCTGGCAGGGCGTGTACAGCTCGGCCCCCGACTCGGAGTTCCTGATCGAGGAGCCCCTCGACGGGGTGCACATCGTCACCGTCACCACCGGCATCGGCATGACGACCGGCATAGGTCTGGCGAAGGACCGGATCGACCACCTCTTCGGCCGCGAAGTCGCATCAGAGCACTGAACAAGTTATCCCACAAGCACATTCACCGAGATTCGAGAGGACCACGACAATGGGAACACATCACCGGGACATCAGCCTCGTCGTCTTCGACATGGCAGGCACCACCGTGGAGGACAGCGGGCTGGTGCAGCAGTCCTTCCTCGCCGCGGACGCGCATGCCGGGCTGTCGAAGACGGACGACGATCGGCGGCGGATGCTCGAGTACGTCTCCGACACCATGGGCCAGTCCAAGATCGTCGTCTTCCGCCACCTCAGCGGCGGAAACGAGGAACAGGCGCAGGCGGCGAACAAGGAATTCGAACGCTGCTACGCGCAACTCGTCGACGACGGCCGGTGCAGCGCCGTTCCCGGCGCCGAGGAACTCCTCGGCTCCCTGCGGGAGCAGGGCATCAAGACGGCGCTCACCACCGGGTTCGCCCACGAGACGCAGATGTCGATCATCCGCGCGCTCGGCTGGGAGGACGTCGCCGACGTCGTGCTCTGTCCCGGTGACGGCGTCCGCGGCCGCCCCTTCCCCGACATGCCGCTGACCGCGCTGATGCGCGCCGGCGCCCCGTCCGTGCAGTCCATGGTGGTGCTCGGCGACACCACGTCGGACATCACCACCGGCCTGCGCGCCGGAGCCCGCGCCTCCGTCGGTGTGCTCACCGGCGCCCACGACGCCACCCAGCTGTCCGAGGCCGGGGCCACCCACGTCCTCGACAGCGTCGCGGACCTGCCCGGTCTGCTCGACCGGCTGCGCAGCGCCTGATCCGCCCCCGCCTCCGCGACGAACGGGACGCTCGTTGCGTCAGATCGAACGAGCGTCCCGTTCGTCGCACCGGAATCGCCTGCCGGCCGCCGACTAGAGGCCGTTGCTGTCGCCCGGCGGGACCCGCGGGTCGACGGTCCGGGCGTTCACGATGCTGAAGGCGACGAGGTCGGGCCGGTACCGGTCGTCGGCGTACTCGAAGATGTCGCCGTGCTGATCCCGCGACGTCCGGCGTTCCCGCAGCAAGGGGCTGCCGGGGGCGATGCCGAGATGTTCGGCCTCGGCCTCGGCGGCGGCGACGGCGTCGAGTACGTGCTCCATCGATTCGAACCGGACGCCGCGGGAGGTGAGGTAGTCGGTGATCGACCCGGAGTCGATGTCGAACTCGAACAGCAGGGAGCCGACGCGGTCGGTGAACGTGCTCCGCTCGAGCATCGTCGGTTCGCCGTCGAGCAGTCGGACGCGGAGAACCTCGACGACGAAGTCGTCCGGGTCCGCTCCCAATGCGGCGGCGGCGGGTTCGGACACCCGGCGGCGGGAGATCTCGAGCGTGCGGCTCCCCGCGGTGCGGCCGGTGCGCCGCGCCCACTGGGTGAACGGGGTGAACGTGTCCAGCGTCTGTGTGATGTCGTGGCTGCGGACCACGGCCGGCTTGCCCTGGGACAGCTGGATGAGCCCCTCGTTCTTCAACGTCGCGAGGGCCTGGCGCACCGGGCCGCGCGACACCTCGAATTCTGCGCACAGCATGCTCTCACTCGGCAGAGACTCTCCCACCGCGTACTGCCGCTGCATGATGCGCTGCCGGAGCTGGACCGCGACGAACTCATGGCGGGAGCGTGCCTCCACCATTGCGCATCACTCCACTTCCCCGGTCGGTCGACGGTTACCACTGCGAATCAAGTGCATTCTAGTGGCGTCGCCGTTACGGTACACTGCGAGAACGCGTTCCAGCCGGTGGAGGGATTCGGAGCATGGCGACGTCGACGGAGCGATCGATCACGGTCGACGGATTCCGTTGGCAAATCAGCGAACTGGGTGACGGTCCGCCCGTGATCCTGTGCCACGGGTTCCCGGGCCTCGGCTACAGCTTTCGGCACCAGATGCTGGCCCTCGCGGCGTCCGGGTACCGCGCGATCGCCCCGGACATGCCCGGCTACGGCGGCACCGACGTGCCCCGCGACATCGACGACTACACCAACGAGCGGGTGTCGGACGCACTGATCGGTCTGCTCGACGCCCTCGGACTCGACCGTGCCGTGTTCGTCGGCCACGACTTCGGCGCTCCGGTGGCCTGGACCGTCGCGCTGCGTCACCGCGAACGCGTGTCCGGGCTGGTGCTGCTGTCCGTTCCCTACATGCCCGATCGTTTCCCACTGCGCCCGTCGGAACTCTATGCGTCGCTGGCGCGCAAGCACTTCCTGCACATCCACTACTTCCAGGAACCGGGTGTCGCCGACCGCGAACTCGACGGCGACCCCCGTGGCTTCCTGCAGCGAGTGTTCTACGCATTGTCGGGCGACTACCGCTACCTGGACATCTGGCAGCACCCGTCGGAAGGCAACGGGTACCTGGACGTGCTGCCCGACGCCCCACCCCTGCCGTGGTCGTGGCTGACGGAGGACGAGTTCGCGCACTACGTGGAGGTCTTCACCCGGACGGGATTTACCGGCGGCCTGAACTGGTACCGGGCTTACGACGCCAACTGGGAACGCGCCGCGAGAGTCGGGGTGGCCCAGATCGAGGTGCCGACGTTGTTCGTGGCCGGTGCGAACGATCCCGTCGTCGCGATGAGCGGTGCGCAGGCACTCGACCGGATGCGCGACACCGTCCCCGACCTGCGCGGCGTGCACCTCCTCGACGGCGCCGGCCACTTCGTCCAGCTGGAACGGGCCGAAGAGGTGAACGAGCTGCTGCTCAATTTCGCCGCAGGCTGAACAGGCGCCGCCGCGTCGGTGCGGGCAGTTCGCCGATCGATTCGAGGTGCGCGGTGAACGCCGCGGCGTCGGCGCGCGTGCTCACCTTCGGCCTGCCCTCCGCCCAGGCGGTGAACAGCACGACGAATCGTTCGCCGCATGCTGCGCGGACGTGCGGAATGCACTCACCCACCTCGCCGGACCGCTTGCGCAGCAATGCCTTCGATGCGATGCCGAGTGCGTCGCGGTCGAATCCCTCGGGCGGTTCCCCCGACGCAACGAGAGCCCGCACCAGCGCCGCCTGCCGATCGGCCAGCCCTGTCACGACAGGCTCCATTCGGCGCCCCGGGTGATCCGCTCGAAACCGGCCGCGTCCGCTATCGCATCCAGTTCGCCGAACAACTCCGAGGCGGGCGGATAGTTCCCGTCGCGCTCGAGCATCATCGCGGGGGCGCCCCCGGATGCCCACTCCCGGACCAGGTCCAGCACCTCGACGGGCACCGGGTCGGTGTGGGTGTCGTGGTACGCGCCGTCCCGTTCGGATCCGCCTGCGACGTGGCAGTACGCCACGCGTTCGAGGGGGAGCCGCCGGAGTTCCTCGGCGGCGTCGCGGCCGCGGTTGCGGGCGTTCGCGTAGACGTTCGCGACGTCCAGCAGCAGGTGGACCCCGGTGCGTTCGACCAGTTCGGCAAGGAACTCACCCTCGGAGTACTCGTCGTCCGGCCAGTCGAACAGGGCCGCGATGTTCTCCACCGCCAGGGGCACCGGCACACACTCCTGCGTGCGCCGGACGTTGCGCACCAACACGTCCAGCGCCTCCGCCGAGCGCGGCACCGGCAGCAGATGCCCGGCCTCGAGACCGCCCGCCCGCACGAACGCGACGTGCTCGCTGACGAGCGGCGCACCGAGCGCGTCGGCGCACCGCGCGAGGTGCTCGATCCGGTGCTGCTCGACGGGCTCGGCGCCACCCAGCGACAGTGAAATGCCGTGCGGGACGACGGGAACCCCCAGCGATCGCAGCTCGTCCGGAACGTCGACCCCGCGTCGGCGGGTGGGCAGCGATTCGGCGACCACCTCGCAGAACCGCAGGCCGTCCAGTCGGTCGATGATCCCACAGATCTCCGGCCGCCAGCCGATGCCGAGGCCCGGCTCGATCAGGGCGGTCATCCCCCGCACCCGCCTCCGCCGCCGCAGCCACCGCCACCGCCGCAGGAGGAGGAGCTGTCCCCGCCGCCACTGTCGCCGCCGCCGCTGCTGCTGTCGGAGATGCCGGCCGCGCTGGCGAACCCCGGCGAGAACAGGGCGACGGAACCCATCCCGAACAGTGCCGTCGACAACGCGATCGGCGTCGGACCGTATGCGGACAGGGACGGGCGCATCCGCGGCGACAGGTACGAGTGTTCGCGGCGCAGTCGCTGCAATTCCGCCGTCCCCTGGCGCGTCCTGCGGCCGGTCCGTCGAACCAGCTCACGTGAGGCCGAGAGCAGCACCACCGCGACCAGCAGGAATCCGATCGGCTTGCCCGCGGCGAACCCGGCGACGAGGCGTGCGACGCCGATGGCCACGACGACGAGGATCGGGATGGTCGCCCGGCGGTTCCACGCCTTCTGCTCGGCTCCGGTGAGCAGTCCCTGCGCGACGAGGATGGTCCGCAACTCGTCGAGTGGGGCCCGCAACCGGCCTGGGAGCCGAAGGTTGCCGAGGGCGCCGCGCCCGGAGGCGAGTTCGTCGTAGACGGCGCGCGTGAACCACCCGAGGGCGTTGTCGGGGACTCCCCACGCCCGCAGGATCGTGCCGTCGTCGGAGATGATGCCGGCTCCCCGCAACAGCGTCAGGGATGCGGCGACGGCGCGATCGTCGCTGGTCAGCATGCCGGTCTGCACCGGGTCGAGGCGAACACCGGCGGTCGGCGCGGGAGGGTTGCCGTGGGAACGGAGAAACAGAGCCAGCTCGACCGAGAGCACGGCGGCGGCGATGTAGATCACCAGGAAGGTCTCACTCGGTATCCCCCACGTAGCGGATTCGTTGTACATCACACACCACCTTTCAACCACGTTGTCCGACAGTCGATCTCAGTATCAGTACGATTGTCCCAGATGCACCCGCCGGAAGCCGATCGTCACCGTTCCGTTATCGGGATCCTGGGACTTCGCCGTGGTCGAGTTGTGGGAGCATCGTCTGCATGACGTCACCGGGGCCCGCACTGTCGTATGCCGAACTGCTCGATGCTGTTGCCGAATCACACCGGACGGTGGAGGCCGCGCTGGCGGGGTTGACCGACGATCAGGCGCGGGGGCCGTCGCTGCTGCCGGGATGGAGCCGGGGACACGTCGTCACGCACCTCGCGAGGAACGCCGATGCGCTCCACCGATTCGCCGTCGGGGTGCTCACCGGCGAGGCCGCGCCCGAGATGTACCCGGGCGGTCCGGCCGCACGGGCCGCGGCGATCGAGGAGGGAGCCGGGCGTCCGGCGGAACTACTGGTGGCCGATTTCCGCTTCGCGGGACGGCGGGTGATCGAGTCGCTGCGCGGGATCACCGAAGATCTGTACGAGACGCCGGTGAACTGGCGTCAGCGGGTGCCGGCGCGTCAGGTGCCGGTGCTGCGATGGCGTGAACTCGAGATCCACCACGTGGACCTCGGCCTCGACTACACGGCGGCCGACTGGCCGGAACTTTTCGTGGAGCACACCTTGGAATCGGAGCTGCCCGAGCTGGCCGTCCGATATCCGGAGGTCCGGGCGCCGGAACTTCCGCGCACCGAACTGCTGGCCTGGGTCGTCGGACGCCCCACGCGGGAGGGCCTGCCGCCCGTCCCCGCGTGGCCGTTCTGACCGTCAGGCGTATTCGACGCTCTCGAACGTGTCGACGTCGTCGAGCGCGTCCCAGATGATCGCGTAGCGCTTGTGGGTCATCTCGTCGGCATCGACGAGGAGCGCGTCGAACAGGGACTTCGGGTTCTCCTGCCACTGCTGAACCAGGGCCGCGACCGCCTGCGGCGTGAACAGACCGGACCGCGCTGCCGCCTCGATCCACTCGTCGAAGTCGCCGCCGTGAATCCGCTCGACCGCGTCGCGATCGACCTCGCCATCACCGAGATCGAGAGTGAACATCGTCGCGAAGACGTCGCCGTCGACCGCGACGACGGTGTCGCTGTGCATACGCTGTTCGGTGTTCATCGTGGGGATACCTCCTGGGAGTCAGCTCGCTGCGGCCGACTCGCGTTTGCGATCTCTGCTGATGAGAAGAACTGTAGGGCGACTGATTGTGAGCAGCTTAAAGCCTTTCTGTGAGATCAATCTGTGATGTATCTCACGCAGGTTTCTCCGCTGTCAGCGCACCCGCAGCACGACTTCTGTGGGGTGCGCGTCACGCGGCGTCTCCACCGCGGTACGCACGGCTTTTGCGACGGTCGACGGCTGCAGGTACTTCTCCGGCCGGTACTCGTCGCCCTCGCCGGCCACGATGGCACGCTGCATATCGGTGTCGATCCGACCGGGGTGAACAGATGTGACGCGCAGTAACGGCTCCTCGAGCCGCAGCGCGTCCCCGAACGCCCGGAGCGCGAATTTGCTCGCCGCATACGACGCCCAGCCGGCGTTCGCGCGGATGCCGGCACCCGAATTGATGAGCACCACGTGGCCGCCTGCGGCGCGCAGAGCGGGCAGCAGCAGTCGCGTCAGTTCGGCCACCGCGATCACGTTCGCCTCGAGCGTGTGCCGCCACTGTTCGACGGTCGACTCCGCGACGGTCGCGAGGTCGGCGACGCCGGCGTTGTGGACGAGGACGTCGAGCCGGTCGATCGGTGCGCACGCCGCCGCCACCGCGTCGTAGTCGGTCAGCTCGACCGGCCAGGGTTTCGCGCCCGGCAGCTCGGCGAGGATGCCGGTCAGCGACCCGGCCGACCGGGCGCCGAGCAGGAGGTCGTGGGTCGGTGCGAGTTCGCGGGCGATGGCGGCTCCGAGGCCACGGCTGGCGCCGGTGATCAGGGCTGTGGGCATGCGGAAGAGGCTATCGCCCTGTGAGTACTTGTTAACCGCCGGCGGTTAACAAGTACTCACAGGGCGGACCAGTGATGCCACCTCAGGTCGCGGATCGCGATCACCGGCCCGTCCGGGCGGCGGTCGACGTATTGCGGATACTTCGCGGCGAGGACGTCGAGCGCGGCGGCGCCCTCGTCGGAGTCCGGGTCGAGGATCCGGGCCCGGCCGTCGACCCGCACCCACCACAGGTGGTCCCAGTTCTCGTCGTAGTGATCCACCAGCAGGGTGACGGCGGGGTTGCCGGAGATGTTCTTCAGGCGCCGCAAGGCCGTGGTGCGTTTGGGTTTGTGATCGACGCAGGAATAGATGGCGTCGGAGTCGAGCGCGAAGACGAGCGGGACGAGGTGCGGCACCCCGTCCGCCCCGACCGTGGCGAGCCGGGCGACGCGGGCGGCCGCGAATCGTGCGACGGCGTCCATCACGGTTCCATCAGGTAGTCGCCGCTCACCGGTTCGGGGAGCGCGGGGATGCCCAGCGGGCGCTTGAAGTACGCCCACGGGAACCACAGCGTCCCGACCTTCTGCCAGCCGTCGGCCTCGAGTTTCTCGCGGCTCGCGAGCGCCGACGCCCGGGTGTGCTCCCACTGTTCGTCGGACTTGCGGACGGTGTGGAACAGGGTGCCGAATCCGACGGAGTGCCAGCCGTACGAGCCGGCGCGGTTGAGGATGCGCATCTCGTTGAACGCGGTCAGTGGGGTGAGCCGGCGGGTGCGGCCGTCCGGGTCCGGGTCGGGGGCGTCGCCGATCCGTTTGCCGAAGCGTTGTTGCGCCGCCTGCCGCGACATGCCGAGGGCGGCGCCGACCGTGTCCCAGCTGTGGCCGGCGGAGCGTGCGGCGGAGATCGCGGAGATCAGCAGTTCGTCGACCGAGTCCCGCGCCTGCGACGTGAGCCGGACGAGGGCCAGGTAGGCGGCGGGGTCGTGGTCGAGCCCCGGGTCGATCCGGGGGTCCGCCTTGGCGATCGCGTCCGACAGCAGCTGGGTGAGCGCGACATCCGACATCTGTCAAGTATTGGTTGACAGATGTGCTCTGTCAACAAAAAGTTGACTAGCTGGTGACGAGGGTGATGCCGAGGGCGAGCATCAGCGCGGCGATCCCGGCGTCGAGCACGCGCCACGCGTTCGGGCGGGCGAACACGCGATGCAGGAACTGGGCGCCGTAGCCGAGTGCGAGGAACCAGATGACACTCGCGGTGGCGGCGCCGAGACCGAACAGCCACCGCCCCGAATCGCCCTGGTTGTTGGCCACCGAGCCGAGCATCAGCACCGTGTCGAGGTAGACGTGCGGGTTGAGCCACGTGAGCGCGAGGCAGGTGAGGATCGACGTCGCGAGGGTCGCCGATCCGACTTCCATCGTGGCGTCCAGCGTTCCGGGGCGCAGAGCGCGACGGGCGGCGAGCACGGCATAGGAGACGAGGAATGCCGCTCCCGCCCAGCGGATCACGGTGACGGCGGCGGGAGCGTGGGCGAGTACGGCCCCGATTCCGCTGATCCCGACGGCGATGAGTGCGACGTCGGACACCGCGCACAGCACGACCACCGGCAGGACGTGCCTGCGGACGATCCCCTGTCGCAGGACGAACGCATTCTGCGCGCCGATCGCGACGATCAGCGACAGGCCGGTGCCGAAGCCGGCCGCCGCCGTGAGCAGGGCAGGGGTGAGGTGCATGGGAACCACGCTACGAACCCCACCGTCATCAATCCAGCTAATTATCCTTCATTGCCATTAGCATCGCTTCATATGGATCTGGACCTGGCCGCTCTCCGCACCTTCGCCGCCGTGATCGACGAAGGCACCTTCGACGCCGCGGCCCGGGTACTGCACATCACGCCGTCAGCGGTGAGCCAGCGGATCAAGGCGCTCGAGCAGCAGGTGGGACGCGTCCTGGTGCAGCGGGCCAAGCCGGTCCGGGCCACCGACTCCGGGCACGTCGTGCTCACGCTCGCCCGCCAGATGGCGCACCTCGAGCGTGAGGCCATGTCTTCGCTCAATCCCGAACAGGCGGCGACGAGCACGCTGCCGCTCGTCGTCAACGCGGATTCGCTGTCCACGTGGATGATTCCGGCTCTCGCCCGGCTGGCGCCGGAGTACCGGGCGCTGTTCCACCTGCACCGGGAGGACGAATTCCACTCGACCACCCTGCTGCGGGAGGGCACGGTGATGGCCGCCGTGACGTCCGTTCCGGAGGCGGTGCAGGGCTGCACCGTCGAGAAGCTGGGGTCGATGCGGTACCGCGCGCTGTGCAGCCGCGACTACGCCGAACGCTGGCTTCCCGACGGCCCGACCGCGGACGCCCTCGCGGTGGCACCGATGCTCGACTTCGATCGCAAGGACGAACTGCAGGCCCGGTTCCTGCGCGGATTCACCCGGCGCCGGTTGCAGCCGCCGCGACATTTCGTGCCCGGGTCCTCGGCGTTCTCCGACGCCGTCCGCTACGGACTGGGCTGGGGACTGCTGCCGGAATTGCACACCGGCGACGACCACCGTCTCGTGGAACTCGACCCGTCCCGTCCGATCGACGTTCCGCTGTACTGGCAGCGGTGGAAGCTGGATTCGCCCATTCTCGCGGCGCTCACGACCGCGGTCCGGGACGGGGCGCGCGAAGCGTTGCGGTGACGTCCGGGTGGGCGCAACACTGGAGTCATGGACGCCGACAGCCCGATGGACCCGGTGCAGGCCCTGCGAGAGACAGCGTTCTGGCTCGAACGGTCGCGGGCGGAGACGCACCGTGTGAAGGCGTACCGGCGGGCGGCCGACGTGGTCGCCGAACTGTCCGACGAGCAGCGGGACGTCCGCGGGCGTACCGACAGCTGGAAGGACCTGCCGGGCATCGGGCCGAAGACGGCGACGGTGATCCGGGAGGCGCTCGACGGGGTGCCCGTCTATCTGGCGGAACTGCGAGAGAATGCGGAGCCGATCGGCGGCGGCGCGTTGCGTCAGGCGCTCAAGGGCGATCTGCACACCCATTCGGACTGGTCCGACGGCGGCAGCCCGATCGACGAGATGATGCGCAGCGCGGCCCTCATCGGCCACGAATATTGCGCTCTGACAGACCATTCCCCACGGTTGACCGTCGCGAACGGGCTGTCGGCGGAGCGGCTGCGGTCTCAGCTGGAGGTGATCGCCGAGCTGAACGAGGAACTCGCGCCGTTCCGCATCCTCACCGGCATCGAGGTCGACATCCTCGAGGACGGTTCGCTCGATCAGGATCCGGACCTGCTCGACGAACTCGACATCGTCGTCGCCAGCGTGCACTCCAAGTTGCGGGCGGAGCGCGGGGCGATGACCCGGCGGATGGTCAGAGCCGTCGAGAATCCGCTGGTGGACGTGCTGGGTCACTGCACGGGCCGGCTCGTCGAGGGCGGGCGCGGGACCAGGCCGGAGTCGACGTTCGACGCCGAGCAGGTGTTCACGGCCTGCCGCGACCACGGCACCGCCGTCGAGATCAACAGCCGTCCCGAGCGCCGCGACCCCCCGAGCCGGCTCATCGATCTGGCCATGGATCTGGGGTGTCTGTTCTCCATCGACACCGACGCGCACGCCCCGGGCCAACTCGCCTGGCAGGGTTACGGATGCGAGCGCGCGATGCGGTGCGGGGTCGACGCCGACCGCGTCGTGAACACGTGGTCCGCCGACGACCTGCTGGAGTGGGCCAAGTGACGCCTGTGCGTGGCTAGCGAGTGCAGGGACTCGTCAACCACGCACGGGCCGAAGGCCCATCGTGAGCATCCCGCTCCCCGCCCCCGCGATTTCGCCTGCGGCGGTTGCTAATTCGTCTCGGGCCCGTTCGATCAGCCGAGCGTCGCCGACGGCGGCCGCGGCGTGTTCGATCAGCGACCACAGCGCCTCGACGAGCAGATCGCGCGGCGGATCGGGTGCCCGGCGCAGGGCGGCCGCCGCGTCGTCCGGGCGACCGTCCGCCAGCAGGAGGTGGGGCCGCGCCCACGGTTCGTACGGTCCCCACTCGGTGTCGGCGTCGAACGTCGCCGGCAGGCCCCGCGACACCCGCAGGCACAGCAGCGCCAGCGGGAGGATCCCGTGCTCGAGGCCGGGCATCCCGCTGCCGTCGAGGAGCTTCGCCGCCGCCCGGTAGCCGGCCTCGGCGTCCGCGTCGGACGCACCCGTCGCCGCCGCGCGCATCGCCCGGTACCACGTCGTGAACACGGCGACGAGCGGTCGCTCGTGCCGCTCGGCCAGGTCGTCCGCGGCGGCGGCGTGCTCGTCGGCGCCGGCGAAGTCGCCGAGCGCCCCGAGCGCCTGCAGCCGAACGAGATGCCCGAGTACCTCGAAGTTCACGAACCCGTGTCGCACCGACAGTGTGATCAGTTCCCGGCCGATCGCGTCCCGCTCGGGAGCGAGGCCCGAGCGGTGAAACGTGTGCATGAAGACGCCGTTCAGCGCGGATGCGAGCAGCGCCGGGTCGTCGAGTGCGCGGGCGATCGCCTCGGACTCCCGGGCGGCCCGCAACCCGCGGTCGCGCGGTGTCCCGCGGGACTCCAGGGCGATCGTGGCCAGCAACCGAGCACGGGCAGTGTCGTGGACGCCGGGCGACAGCCGTGCGAGGGTGCGTTCGGCGGCGGCGACGATCAGCGCCGCCTGCTGCGGGTCGTCGGACCGGGTCCAGATGCCGGGAACGTCGTAGGCCCCGATCACGCGGGCGGTCAGCTCTGGGTCGCCCAGTCGTTCGGCGGCGACGATCGTCGCGAGCCGTTGCTCCCGGGCCGCCGCGAGACCGCTGCCGCCGGCCACGGCGAGGCTGCGCAGCAGCCCGACCGTCGATTCGAGTCGCGCCCGGGCACCGGACGCCACCGTGCGGTCGTAGGCGGCGGCCGCGCGCTCCCACATCCGGTCGGGGTCGAGTTCGAGGCGGTCGTCGCGGCGCAGGATGTCGGTCTCGAGGGACGTCAGCTGCGGGCTCGGGTCGATTCCGAGTTCCTCGGCGAGCAGCTCCCGCGCCCGGCGCAACACGGCCAGTGCCTCACCCTGGCGGCCGCAGCGGTAGAGGGCGAGGGCCAGCAGCCGCCACGCCCCTTCCCGCCAAGGGTGTTCGGCCACAAAGGCATCGAGGTCCGGTACGGCCTCGGGGGCGAGCCCGACGGCCAGCCGGGCCTCCGCCCGCCGCTCCACCGCGGACAGTCGCAACTCCTCGAGCCGCGTCCTGTCGGCGTGGGCCCACGACTCCCCGGCGAACTCCGCGTACGACGGGCCGCGCCACCACCCCAGCGCTTCCTCCAACAGCTCGAGTGCCCGCCCCGGTGCGGCGGTCGCGGCCTCGGCGACCGTGTGCTCGAACCGCCATGCGTCCACGGACTCCGGGCCGGCCCGGAGCGCGTACCCGGGACCGTCGGTGACGAGCAGCCTCGCGGCGGTACGGGCCGCGCGCTGCGGCTCGAGGGCACGCCGCAGCGCCGAGACGAACGTCCGGACTGCGCCCTTCGCTCCGGCGGGTGGGTCGACCCAGAGGTCGTCGACGATGACGCCGACCGGGACGACCCGTCCGCGGGCGACGATCAGGCGGGCGAGCACCGCCCGGTGACGCGGTCCCTTCAGCTCGACGGGAACCCCCGCCTCGTCCCACGCGACCACCGGCCCGAGCACACCGAACGTAGGAGTCACTCCGCCACGGTATAGCGCTCATCGAATGCTCATCGACCGCCCCGAGACTGGACGAGAACCACCCCGAGCACGGAAGGCCACCACCCATGACCCCAGTCATCCCCGGATTCGACTACCAGCGCGTGACCGTCGCCGACGACGTGGACCTGCACGTCGCGGTCGGCGGTTCCGGCAGCCCGATCGTCCTGCTGCACGGCTTCCCGCAGACCCACCTGATGTGGCGGCACGTCGCCACCGACCTGGCCGCCGACCACACCGTCATCTGCCCGGACCTGCGCGGCTACGGCGCCAGCGGCAAACCTGCCGAGACGGACGGCACCGTCTATTCGAAGCGGACGATGGCCGCCGACGTCGTCGCGCTCGCGAAGGAACTGGGCCACGACCGGTTCGCGCTGGCCGGGCACGACCGCGGCGCGCTGGTCGCCATCCGCGCCGGACTCGACCACCCCGATGCGATCAGCCATCTCGCATCGCTCGACGTGCTGCCCACGTTGGACATGTGGGACATCCTGCACGGAGTAGACGCCGCGGTCGCGTTCCACCTCTACCTGATGGCGCAGCCACCCGGACTGCCGGAGCAGATGATCGGCGCGAGCGCCGACGCGTTCTTCGGCCACTTCCTCGACGCCTGGACCGCTGATCCCGACGCGATGCCCGCCGACGTGCGTGCCGAGTACCTCCGGGCGTCCCGTGACGCCGTGCCGTCCATCGTCGCCGACTACCGGGCGTCGGCGGGCATCGACGTCGAGCACGACCGGGCGGACCGGGCTGCCGGGAACCACCTGCGGATGCCCGTCACCGTCGTCCAGCAGGACTGGGGCAGCGTGCTCGGCTACGACGCCGCGGGCCTCTGGCGGGCCTGGGCACCCGACCTGGTGCACGACACCCTCGCCGCGGGTCACTTCATGGCGGAGGAAGCGCCTGGGGACATCGTCGACGCGCTGCGTGCGCTTGTGAAGAGGTAGACGTCGAAACGGGTTGTACGGCAACATGATAGATGCAGTGAGTGTGGCGGCGTAGAATCGCCGGGGAGCCTGGTCGGTCGTCATGTCCGACACTTCGGCACGATCGGGAGGTATTCATGCGCACCGACGGTGATTCCTGGGACATTGTCAGCAGCGTGGGGCTCACGGCCCTGGGGGTGGCGACGTTCCGGGCGCTGGAAACCGGCCGTCCCGATGCCCTGATCCGCGACGACTATGCGCCATGGTTCGTGGAGGCGGCGGGCGAACCGCATTTCACCGGGCTGCTGGCCGACCCGTCCTCGCTGGGAGACACACCGTTCTCCGGGTTCATGGGGTTCCGGACGCGGTTCTTCGACGAATTCTTCCTGACGGCCGCGGCGGACGGAGTGTCGCAGGCGGTGATCCTCGCAGCGGGGTTGGATGCGCGGGCGTATCGCCTCGACTGGCCTGCGGGCACGACGGTGTTCGAGGTCGATCAGCCGAAGGTGCTGGAGTTCAAGGGGGAAGTGCTGTCCGAGCACGGTGCGCGGCCGAAGGCCGATCGCCGCGCGGTGCCGGTCGATCTCCGGGACGACTGGCCGGCCGCCCTCGACGCCGCAGGCCTCGACCGCGGCAAGCCCACCGCGTGGTCGGCCGAGGGACTGCTGGCGTACCTGCCGGGCGCGGCGCACGACGCGCTGTTCGAGCGGATCGACGAACTGTCGAGCCCGGGTAGCCACATCGCTGTGGACAACTTCGCGCCGGGCACCGACGCGAAGCGTTTCGACGAGATCAGGAAGAAGTATTTCGACAAGGACCCGTTCGGTGACCTCGACATCACCCAGTTGTTCTACGGCGACGAGCGCGCCGACCCGGAGCACTGGCTGACCGAGCACGGCTGGTCGGTGCGGAGTTATTCTCCGTTCGCGCTGGCCGAGTCGTACGGCAGGCCCGCGCCCGAACTCCCGGAGGAACTCGCGGACCTGGCCGACCGCGCGACCTACCTGACGGCAGTGAAGACCGGCGGCTGAGTCAGCCCCGCTCGGCGGCGAGTTCCTCGAACAGCGTCGGGTCGTGGGCGGAGAAGACCCGGACCCGCGGGGCCACCTGATTGTTCAGTTCCCGGAGCCGGCGGTGATTTCCGCGGATCTTCGAACGGTCCACCGCGATCAGCTCTTCCATCACCCGCAGCGCGCGACCGGCGGTTCCCGGCGACACCTGCCCGGGGGCGGCGACGGTGCTGCGGTGGTAGAACGCGTCGCCCGCGTGCAGCAGCCAACCGCGGTCGCCGGTGTCGACGGCCACCGCCGCGTGACCGCGGGTGTGCCCGGGCATCGGGACGAGCACGATGCGGTCGCCGACCCCGTCGATCGGGTGGGCGCCGGAGAAACCGAGCACGGATTCGCCCGGCCCCGAATAGGTGTGCGTCCTCGGCCGCGGGGTGAGCTGGGCGGGGCGGTACCGCACCTTCTCCCGGAACGACGAACGTCCTTCCGACGCAGCCTCTTCCGCGGCGGTGGTGTGCAGGGTGGCATTCGGGAAGTCGGCGACCCCGCCGATGTGGTCGAAGTCGAGGTGCGTCGCGACGATGTGGGTCACGTCCGAGGGATCCAGCCCCAGCTTGCCCAGTTGGCGGACCGCCGTCTCCGACTCGCGGAACCGGGCGCCGGTCAACTTCGCGTACTTGCCGACGCGACCGGTGGGGTCGGCGACATCCGCCAGTCCGAAACCGGAGTCGACGAGCACGATGCCCGTGTCGGTTTCGCATGCCAGCACGTGGCACACCAACCGCCCGATGAGCGCCGAGGAGAACGAGCCGCAATTGAGGTGGTGTACCCGCATGGGCGTTCACGCTAGCCGAGTCGGCGTTCGCGGGCGCCCGATTACACCGCGACCGGGGACGACGCCTGCGCCCAGAACCGTTTCGGTATCCGCCCGGCGGTCCTGGCGCGGCGTCCGGCCGTGACCGCCCCGGCCATCGCCGCCGCCATCAGCGGCGGGTCCGACGCCCGCGTCACCGCGGAGGCGAGCAGGACGGCGTCGCAGCCGAGTTCCATCGCCAGCGCCGCATCGCTCGCGGTGCCGATCCCGGCGTCGAGAATGACCGGGATGTCCGTGCGCGCGACGATCATCTCGATGTTGCGGGGATTGGAGATGCCGAGCCCGGTGCCGATCGGCGACCCGAGGGGCATCACGGCGGCGCACCCGGCGTCGACCAGACGCTGCGCGAGGACCGGGTCGTCGTTGGTGTACGGCAGCACGACGAAGCCGTCGTCGACGAGTTGTTCTGCTGCCGAGACGAGTTCGATCCCGTCGGGTAGGAGGGTGCGCTCGTCGGCGATCACCTCGAGCTTGATCCAGTTGGTGCCCAGTGCCTCCCGGGCCAGCTGTGCTGTCAGGACCGCCTCCGCGGCGCCGCGGCAGCCGGCGGTGTTCGGCAACAACGCGATGCCCAGCCGATCCAGCAGTTCGAGCAGGCCGGTTCTCCCCACGGCATCCACCCGGCGCATCGCGACCGTGGTCAGTTCGGTGCCGGAGGCGATCAGCGCCTCTTCGAGAACGGCCAGGTTGGCCGCACCCCCGGTACCCATGACCAGCCGCGACGAGAAGTCCCGGCCCGCGATCGTGAGTGCGTCGGTGTGATTGCGCATAGGTACCTCTCCGATCGGGTTGAGTACTCGAACCGTACGGTCGAACCGTCTCCGACGTCAGAGCCACTTGTGTGCTGTGTCATAGGTCCAGATTGGACCCCTGCGCCGCCGTTCTTCTGGATCTTCTGGACCCGTACCAGATGCCGCAGAGTTGTCGGTCAGATGAGCTGAGTGGCACACGCCGCGACGTCACGATGGGAGCAGGCATGAACACGATGGTCGCCGGCAGGAACCGCACCGCGAGGTCGAGGGAGGAGCAGCGCCTGGCCGCGGAATTGGAGGATGCCCGGCGTCGCATCATCGAACTCATGGGGCAGCTCGCCGAAACAGTGCGCAGTCGTGACGCTTTGAGCGACCGGATGCAGGTGATGGCGTGGAATGCCCGGTGGGGCCGTGAATCCGTCGGATTCGGCGGCCTCTGACACCGGCGCTACAGCCACGTGGTCGGGCGGATCAGATTCGCGAGATCCACCAGCGTGTACCGGTGCCTGCGCTCGGGCGCCTTGCGGGCGAGGGCACGGAGCGCCGCCTCTGCCCCGGTGCGCAGACCGCGCTCGGTGAACGGCACACCGAGGATCCTCGTCGCCTCGGGGACACCGCCGGCATGCAACCAGTCCACGGCCACCCCGAGAACGAGCACGCGGGTCTGGAGCGCGCGTCGCTCGTCGTGGGCGAGCAGTTCGACGCGGCGGGCCGCCTCCTGCAGATCCAGTTCGCTCACCTCCGCGAGGGGCCGATCGTGGACGAGCATCAGCACACTCGTCAACCGCGCCTCGGCGTAGTGCCGGGACGTCGGCGGCACCTCGTCGAGCGCCTCCACCGCGTTGACCCGGTCGTCGCGGTGCTCGAGTTGCCGTGCCAGCCCGAACGCGGCACTGACCGCGCCGTGATCGGTGCGCCACACCGTGCGGTAGTACTTCTCGGCGGTCCCGCGCCACCGCCCGAGGTTCTCGGCGGCGCGGTATTCGCACCACATCTCGGACGTCGCCGCGAGCGCGAGTTTCGGGGCCTCCTCGCCCGGTAGCGCCGTCAGGACCGAATCGAAGCGGGTGAACGCCTCCTCGAAGTCGCCGCCCACCAGAGCGCACAGCCCGGTGTGCCAGTCGACGCGCCACGTGTCCTCGAGTTCGTGGTCGAGGGATTCGAGGATGGTGGTGGCATCACGCGGCTGCCCGAGGTCGAGGTGCGCGCGCACCTCGGCGAGCGGGATCTCGATGCTCGTGGACTCCACGCCCTCCTTCGCCGCCACCTCCTTCGCCCGGTGCAGCGAATCGAGGAGTTCCCGCGGTCTGCTGTGCACGACGGACAACAGCGGGGCGGCCGGATCGTCCGGGTCCACCAGCGGAATCGGCAGTGCCCGAACGATGCTCATCGCGCTGATGCGTTCGTCCCGGCGATGCCCGTCCACGTAGACGTCGGTGCGGCTGATCGTGAGGTCGGTCCCGAACGTCGTGCGCTGCGGGCTGAAACGGTGGGACAGTCCCGGCTGCGGGTTTCCGGTCCGCTGCGCGCGCACCTCTCGCAGAACACCCTGGAGCTGCGTCGACATCTCGTCGGCCGACGCGAAACGCTTGGCCGGGTCGGGGTGGATGGACCGGAGTAGCAGCCGCTGGTAGAACTCGTATTCCGCCAGCAGCGGCGCCGCCTCCGGAGTCGGCAGGCCGTCGACGTAACAGCCCCCGGCGGTGGGCATGTCGAGGGTCAGCACGGCGAGCGTCCGCCCGACGGTGTAGATGTCCGAGGCGACGGTGGGCCCGGTGGTGGCGATCTCGGGGGCTTGGTAACCCTGTGTGCCGTAGATGTATCCGTGATCGCCGATCCTGGCGACCGCGCCCATGTCGATGAGCTTGAGCTGGTCGTAGTCGTCGCCGATCATGATGTTCTCGGGTTTGAGGTCGTTGTACACCAGCCCCATCGAGTGCAGGTATCCGAGCGCAGGCGTGACTTCGAGGAGGTAGCGGATGGCATGCTCCACCGGCAGCCTCGGTTTCGGGTCGTCGGGCGCCGCCTCCTCCTTCAGTTCGGTGAGCACGTCCCGCAGGGTCCGGCCCCGGACGTACTCCATGACGATGTAGCCGACGGGATTGCCGTCCATCCCGGGGTGTTCGACGAAGTTGTAGATCTTCACGATGCTCGGGTGCGTCACCTCGGCGAGGAACCGGCGTTCGGCGAGCGCCACTTCCTGGGCCTCGGGGTCGCCCGAATGCAGCAGGCCCTTGAGGACGACCCAGCGGTCGCTGACGTTGTGGTCGAGCGCGAGGTAGATCCAGCCGACGCCGCCGTGGGCGAGGCACCCGAGGACCTCGTACTGACCCGCCACCAACTCGCCCGCCTCCAGTTGGGGGGCGAACGAGAAAACGGTCCCGCAGTGCGTGCACACCCCCTCCGTGTCGCCCGGCCGGGCCGCGGTGGAGCGTCCGACCGGCCGCTTGCAGCGGTCGCAGTACCGTTTGTGCTCGGCGAGAACGGGATTGGTCAGGAGCATCGACAGGTCGGAGGTGTGCGCGGCGTCCGGCACCGTGCGGGACGAGGGGACTTCGTCCTCGTCGTCGTCCGCGAACGGATCGAACCGCACTCCGCGTGTGGATTCCGGTTCGTCCATCGGGGTTCGCCTGGTCTCGTCGCTCACGGTCGGTGACACCTCAGTCCCGGTAGGTGGCGGTCGGCGGTCCCGTGACGGGTCCGAGTACCGTCAGCCAGCTGTCGTAGAGCCTCATCCACGTTCCGTCTGCGCGCATCCGATCCAGCGTCCCGTTCACGAAGCGCACCAGATCCTCGTTGCCCTTGTTGACCCCGATACCGTACGGCTCCGACTGCAGCGGCGGGCCGACGATCTCCAGATTCGGATCCTGCTCGGCGAGCCCGGCCAGGATGGAGTCGTCGGTGCTCGCGGCGTCGGCCCGACGCTGCTGGAGCGTCACGAGGCAGTCGTCCCAGTCGGGCACCGTCACGATCGTGGCCTCGGGCTGCACCCGGCGAACGGTGTCCAGTGAGGTGGTGTCGGCGACGGTGCAGACGCGCTTGCCCGCCAGATCCTCCGGGCCGGAGATACCGGAGACCTTCGGCACCAGCAGTCGCTGGTACGCCTGGAAGTACACGGTGGAGAAGGCGACGCGCTCGGACCGTTCACACGTGATCGTCGTGCTCTTGACGACGAGATCCACGGCCTTCTTCTCGAGGGCGTCGAAACGGTCGCCGGACGTGAGCAGGCGGAACTCGACCCTGCCGGGGTCGCCGAACAGGTCCCGCGCCATCTCACCCGCGACGTCGACGTCGAATCCCATCAGCATGCCGGTCGTCGGGTCCCGGAAACTGAACAGGTTGGTGTTCTGGTCGATCCCGACGACGAGCCTGCCGCGCGCGGTGATCTCGGCCAGCGCGCTTCCCGGCGCCCGGACGTCCGGCGCGGTGACCGGGCGGAGGCTCGCCAGCGCGCCGCAGGAGTCGGGTGCGGGTGGTTCCGCGGGCACGTCGCCGGTCGGCGGATGGATCTGAAGCCCGTTCGTCAACGGCTGTTCGGAGTAATCACCGCTGGCGATGGGAGTGAGGGGTTGCGGGGCGGCGCATCCGGCCGCGAGAACGGTGGCCGCGGCGGCCGAAAGGATGAGGGCGCGCGGGCACGTGCGCCGTCTCGGTCGCCTCACCCGCGTCATCAGTGGTACTCGTTCAGTCTGGGCCAGATCCCCCCACCGACGGCGAACCCGCAGAGCACGCCGATCACCATGCTACCCACCGCGAGCAGCGACAACGAGCGAAAGGACTCGGTCATTCCGTCGACTTCCTCGCCGCGGAAGCTGTCGATACCGTGCTGCAGCGCCTCGTCGAGGGCCGCGAACGTCGCGGGAGACGCGGAGTCCGCGGGGCCGATCGCGACGGCCGTCGCCCCCGGGTAGTCCCCCACCTCCAGCCTCTGCTCCAGCATGTCGTGCGCGTGCCGCCAGTCGCCGAGTGCCGTCACCGCCTCGTCGATCGGTTGCGTGGCGTCCGGTTCGTGAGAACCGCCCTGCAGGCCCGCGAGGACCTCGGCCAGCGCGGCGGAGCGGTGGGCGTAGTCGATCTCGGACTGTTCGTCGGAGCCACGCTGCAGCAGCGCGAGGGTCTCGTCCGCCCGGGCCTGCTGAGCGAGGATCCTCGCCTGGGTGATCGTCGCGAGTGGTTGCGCCCCTTCGGTTCTCGCCCGATCAGTGGCCGCGGTGGAGACCAGGGTGGCGCCGGCCAGCCAGACCAGGAGGGTGGCGGCGAGCAGGGACGCGACGACGAGGCCGGGGTTGATGCGGCGTTTGCTCTTGCGCGCCAGGTACACCTGCGCGAGGAGGAGCGCGACGAGCAGGGCGACGGTGGCGGCGAACGCGACTCTGGGGAGCCGCCCGGTGAGGACTTGAGTGTCGGCGACGGCCCTCGACTGCTCCGAGTACAGACGCTCGGCGGCGGGCAGGATCGTGTCCTGCATCATCGAGGACGCGTCGCTGAGATAGGCGACGCCGACCGGGTTGCCCGATCGGTTGTTGGCGCGGGCCGTCGCGACCAGGGTGGTGTACGCGGCGAGGTTCCGGGACACCTCGGACAACTGGGCGAGGGCGGCGGCGTCGGTCGAGTCGACCCCGTTCGACGCGGTGACCAGCGCATTCGACGCGTCCCCGATCGCCTGGTTGTACCGATTGCGGACGGCGATCGGCTCGACGCCGCCCGAGATGAACGACGTGGCCGCCGCGGCGTCGGCGATGGACAGCGAACTGTAGAGCCGTTCGGCCGCGTAGGTGAGGGGTTCGGTGTGCGTCCGCAGCGTCTCGATGCGTTGTTGCCGGGCGCCGATCGCCGCCGACGTGACCGCCCCGGTCGCCAGCGCCGCGGTGACGAGCACGATTCCCAGCACGGACAGCCGTCCCGGGGTCGAGACGAGGAATTCCCGCCACGGCCGGCGCCGGGAGTCGGGCTCGACGAGCAGCGACTCGTCGAGCGAGTGTTCTTCGGTGACGACGTCGTCTCCGCGGTGGAACACGGTGTCCTCCTCCGCCGAGGTCTTCTGCAAGTGTGCCCCGATTCGCGGCGGGTCGTGCCGGAAAAAGCCGATGTGGCATCGGGGGCACAAAAGAGGGGCAGGGACCGCCGGTGCGGTCCCTGCCCCTCTTCGACAAGGCGTGTGTCAGTGTTGTTCGCGCGTCACGATTCCGACGAGTTGTTCCGCTTCGACACCCGTGGCGGCGGGTTCGGCGGCCGGTTCCGCGGGCGGGGTGACGGTGTCGAGGCGTTCGGCGCTGGTGCGGCTGCGCCGGCGGAACTCGTAGCCGATCAGGATGAAGGCCAGAGTCACCACACTCAGCCAGAACTGCGAACGGGTGGTGGGGAGCACGGCCATGGCCGCGATCACCGTCCCCATCAGCGCGATGGTCGCGTAGCTGAGCCAGGGGAACAGCCACATCTTCAGGGTGAGGGCCCCGGGATCCTGCGCCTCCAGCTTCCGGCGGAGCGCGACCTGGGAGATCGCGATCATGAGGTAGACGAAGAGCGCCACGGCGCCGTACGAGTTGACCAGGAACGAGAACACGAGATCCGGGGAGACGAACGCGGCGATCACCGAGGCGTATCCGATCACCGTCCCGGCGAGGATGGCGCGCCGGGGCACTCCGCCACCCGACAGGCGGGTGAACATGTGCGGGGCGTCGCCGTTGCGGGTGAGGGCGAAGAGCATCCGCGAGGACGTGTACAGGGCGGAGTTCAGGCAGGACAGCACCGCGGTGAGGATGACGACGTTCATGATCGTGGCCACCCCGGGAATGTGCAGGGCGGACAGGGCCGCCGCGTAGGGGCTGACGCCGACGGCTTCGGCGCTCCACGGCACCACGGCGACGACCACGAAGATGGATCCGACGTAGAACGTGATGATCCGGACCACGATGGAGCGCATCGCCCGGGCGACGGCCTTCTTGGGTTCCGCGGACTCGGCGGCCGCGATGGTCACGATCTCGGCGCCGGTGAAGAAGGCGACGCAGGGAACGACCGCGGCGAGTACCGCGCCCCAGCCGAGCGGAGCGAATCCGCCGTGATCGACGAGGTTCGCCACCCCGGGGGTCGAATCCGGCCACAGTCCGGTGATCCACAGGGCACCCAGACCGAGGAAGAGGACGATCGCGATCACCTTGATCGACGAGAACCAGTACTCGAACTCGCCGAACGACCGGGCCGACACCAGATTGGTGCAGGTCAGGATGACGAGAAGGCCGAGGCTGAGGATCCACAGCGGCGCGGACGGCAGGTAGAGCTGGAGTATTCGGCCACCGGCGATGGCTTCGACGGCGACGACGATGACGAAGAAGTACCAGTACATCCAGCCGACGGAGAATCCGGCGCGATTGCCGAGCGCTTCCCTGGCGTACACGTAGAACGATCCGACCACCGGCTTGGCCACGGCCATCTCCGCCAGCATCCGCATGATCAGGAGCGTGATGACCCCCGCGATGAGAAACGACACGATCGCCGCCGGGCCCGCGCTCTCGATGACGACACCGCTGCCGACGAACAATCCGGCACCGATCACGCCGCCCAGGGCGATGAGATTCATGTGCCGCTTCTTCAGACCCTTCCCGAGACCGGAGTCCTGGGATTGGGCCGGGGGTGGTGTTGCAGTCACGTTTTCCTCCACTGTGCGCTGACCGGAAACGTCAGGTCGCCATCGCGATCCGGGTCGGATCACCGGCGGTTGGAACGGAGAACAGTGCCGGCGGAGAAAGAGGAGACGATCCACCGCGAACTGAACTGTTGATGTGATGCACAACACTGTATGGAGGGTGCGGTGGGGAGCACAGTGCCAGTTCCGGAGCGCCTCTGAGGTCCAGATTGTGAGGTTTGACGGCTGCTGCCGTTACCCCAGTTCGTAGACGCGGCCGGTGTGGATCCCGGCCACCGATTTGACGAACGCGCGCGCGACGTCGGCGGCGGGAACGGGCGCGAATCCGGGGAAGAAGTCGCCGTAGACGTCGAGTGCTTCGGTGACGACGCTCGGGCTGACCGCGTTGATGCGGATGCCGCGCGGAAGTTCGGCTGCGGCCGCTTTCACGAACGCCTCCAGGGCCCCGTTGACGGTCGACGCGACCACACCCGAGCGAATGGGTTCGCGGGCGAGCACCCCCGTGACCAGGGTGAACGAGCCGCCGTCGGCGACGAACGGCAGCCCGCGCAGGACCAGTTCGATCTGCCCGAGCAATTTGTCGTCGAAACCCTGCCGGAAGTCGCTGGTCGTGGTGTCGCCGAAGGCAGGGAACGGGGTGACACCCGCGGTGCTGACCACCGCGTCCACCGTCCCGACCCGTTCGTACAGCGCGGTGACGGACGCGGCATCCCGGAGGTCGACCGCGACCTCGGTGGAGCGGGATGCGACGACGACGTCGTGGTCGGGTGTCAGGGCGTCCACCACCGCCGTGCCGATGCGGCCGGTGCCTCCGACGACGAGAACCTTCACGAGTTGACCTCCTGTCCGTGCACGGCGGCGACCGGTGTCGCCCGGTGTGCCGGTGTGCGGGTGGGTGCGGCGGGTTCGACCGCTAATCCGGAGTCGGCGAGCGCGGCGTCGAGTTGTTCGGTGTGGAAACCGCTGCGGACGGCCCACACGTAACTGACCAGGGCCAGCGTGATCACGACCAGCAGGTCCCAGTAGTCGGCGAGCGGCGGTTCGTCGAGAGGACCGAATTCGCCGTAGTAGGACACCAGCAGCGTCGCGAGGAGGGTGGCGATCAGCCAGACACCGGCGTCGAGGTGACGACGGCCGGCCGGAGTGCTCACCACCCGCAGCGCGAGCACGAAGGCCAGCAGTGCCGCGGTCATCGCCGCGAAGTAGACCGGGAACGACCAGCTGCCGGCCCGCTGCACCTCGGTGGTGTTCATGAACCATCCGCCGCGGGAACTGACGTAGATCCACACGACCAGGAACACCGCCGAGATGGACCACCCGGCGGGCCTGCGAACCCAGCCGTGGTTCACCGACGTGTAGGCGCCGTAGATGCTCACCCCGGCGAATGCGATGACCAGGAGCTGCGCGAGGGACGCGAAGCCTGCGGCGTAGACGATGAACAGGCCTGCCGCGTAGCCGGCGGGCGCCCAGAAACCGATTGCGGGCAGCCGCCAGGTGCGGTCCGCGTGGGGTGCGGTCTTGCGGAGCACCGGTGCGATCGCGCTGCCCATCAGGTAGCTCAGCACCAGGCAGACCGACACCACCGACACCAGCTGGTACCAGCTCGGGAACGGGAGCATGAAGAGCGCGCTGACCACGATCGCGACCACGAGCGACACCCACGGGATGCCGTACCGGTTCACCTTGGCGAGACCCTTCGGCGCGTACTTGTCTATGCCGAACGCGAACGAGGCCCGGGCGGCACTGCCGAGGGTGACCCAGCCGTTGCCCGCCGGGGAGATGGCGGCGTCGATCAGCAGGACGGTGGCGAAGGCGCCGAATCCGGCCGCGCCGAGAGCCTGGAACAGCGGGGCCGACGCCCAGTCGCTGGTCCGCAGACCCGCCCAGTCTCCGACGGAGATCCCGGCGTCGGACCAGTCGAGTGCGCCGAGGAAGCCGATCTGCAGGCCGATGTACACGACCATCGGGATGAGGATGGAGAGCACGATCGCCAAGGGGATGTCGCGCTTGGGGTTTCGCGCCTCCCCGCCGTAGTCGAGCACCTGCCGGGAGCCGAGGTAGCCGAACGCGATCCCGCCGATCGCGAGAGCGTGCACGATGCCGCCCGCGCCGGTGGGGAGGAAGCCGCCGCCGACGGTGAGGTTGCTCGAGTTGAACGCGAAGAACAACAGGAGGAACGTCAGGCACGGGACGACGAGCTTCCACATCGTCACATACGTGTTGACCTTCGCCAGCAGTTTCACGCCGAACAGGTTGAGGACGAAGAAGATCGCGAGAATGCCGATGCCACAGAGTATTCCGTTCGGCCAGGCGAGGATGGTGGTGCCCTGCTCCACCTTCACCAGGCCGAGATGGGGGAAGCGGCCACCGAGATAGGTCAGGACGGCCTGCGCTTCGATGGCGGGCAGGCAGACGGTCCCGATCCAGTATCCCCAGCCGGTGATCCACCCGGCGAATGCACCGTGAGAGAGCGCCGGATAGCGCACGATCCCACCCGATCTCGGGAACAGGGTGCCCAGTTCGATCCAGGTCAGCGACACGACGATGAACAGGCCCGCGCCGAGGATCCACGACAGGATGGCGGCCGGGCCTGCGACCGACGCCGACGACAGCACCGCGAACAACCAGCCGGAGCCGATCTGCGTGCTGACCCCCAGCAACGTCAGCTGCCAGAGCCCGAGGGTTCTCTTCAGTTTGTGATCGGGAGCGTCCGGGGACCCGGGCGCAGAAGGTGAATCCGGTAATGTGCTCATGTGAATCCTCCTTGGGGATTCAGGTGCCCGCTCTCATTGGCGTGAGGTTTCGGCGGGCGCCGGGGACCATCGTGTCCGGGGGTCGACCTCCTCGGCAGAAGAGATCGACCCCGCCCCGGTGGGTTGCTGAAAAGTGTTCGGGGTCAGTGTCTGCCGAAGATGAGGTCGTGCCAGCCCTTGTGTGCCTCTCCGGTGATGTCGGACATGACGTGCTTGACGTTGGTGTACTCGTCGAACGAGTAGGTGGACATGTCCTTGCCGAATCCGGAGGCCTTGTAGCCGCCGTGCGGCATCTCGCTGATGATCGGGATGTGGTCGTTGACCCACACGCACCCGGCCTGGATTTCCCGGGTGGCCCGCTGCGCCCGGTACACGTTCTGCGTCCAGGCGGATGCGGCGAGGCCGTAGGGGGTGTCGTTGGCGAGGGTGATGGCCTCGTCGTCGGTGTCGAACGGCAGTACGACCAGGACGGGGCCGAAGATCTCCTGCTGGACGATCTCGGAGTCCTGCGTCGCGTCGACGATCAGCGTCGGCTCGTAGTACGCGCCCGCGGTCGGGGTGTGTTTCGGGATACGGCCGCCGCGAACCACTTTCGCGCCGGAGTCGCGGGCCCGGTCGACCATCGCCGCGACCTGGTCGCGCTGCTTCAAGGAGATCAGCGAACCCATGTCGGTGTCGGTGTCGTCGGCGGGGCCGACCTTCACCTCGTCCATCAGTTCGGCGACCCGCCGGACGAAGTTCTCGTAGAGCGGACGCTGGACGTAGGCGCGGGTGGCGGCGGTGCAGTCCTGGCCCGCGTTGATCAGCGAACCGGCGACGGCGCCGCGGGCGGCCGCCTCGATGTCGGCGTCGTCGAACACCACGAACGGTGCCTTGCCGCCGAGTTCCAGATGGACCCGTTTGACGCTGCCGGCCGCGGCCGCGGCGACCTGCTTGCCGACCGGCGTCGACCCGGTGAACGAGACCATGTCCACATCGGGATGCTCGATCAGAGCCTGTCCGGCAATCCGTCCGGCTCCGGTGAGGATGTTGACGACGCCGTCCGGCACGCCGGCTTCCTTCGCGGTCTCGGCGAAGAGCAGCGACGTCAGCGGGGTGAGCTCGGAGGGCTTGAGGACGATGGTGTTGCCTGCGGCGACCGCGGGCAGGATCTTCCAGGCGGCCATCTGCAGCGGGTAGTTCCACGGCGAGATCGACCCGACGACGCCGATCGGCTCGCGCCGGATCGACGAGGTGTGATCGCCGGAGTACTCCCCGCTCGCCTTGCCCTCCAGATTGCGGGCGGTGGTGGCGAAGAACGTGACGTTATCGATGACCCCGGGGATGTCGAAACCGTCGGCCAGCTTGATCGCCTTGCCGCCGTTGCGGCTCTCCAGGGCGGTCAGCTCCGTGCTGCGGGACCGCAGGACCTCGGCCCAGCGCAGCATGATGTCCGAGCGTTCGGCGGGCGTGGTGCGGGACCAGCCCGGGAACGCGGCGCGAGCGGCCGCGACGGCGGCGTCGACATCCCCGGTGGCCGCGGCCAGGCCGGTGGTGATCGGCTCACCGGTGGACGGGTCGATGATCGTCAGCTCCGTGTCGGAGCTGCCGTGCCGGCGTTCCCCGGCGATGAACTGCAGCTTCTCGTGGGTGGTCATCAATTCTCCAGATCGAGTTGGTCGAGTAGTTGCCGGGCGTCGTCGCCCTGGGACTCCGGGCCCCACAGGTCGCCCAGGGTGTAGCCGCGCGGAAACGGGTCGTCCGCGTCGAGGACGTACTGGTTGAACCCGGTGATCCAGCCGCGACCGCTGACCGACGGCAGCACCGCCCGGTGCGGTCCGACGTCGGTGATGTCGGTGAGTGTGCCGGTGAACGTGGTGCCGGGCAGGCTCTCGTGGACGAACTGCTCTCCGAGCGCCAGTTCGCCGCGCGCGTGCTTGGCGGCCATCCGCCCGCAGGTGCCGGTGCCGCACGGCGACCGGTCCAGCGCGCCGGTCCACGTCGTCGGGTCGTCGAGGTCGACGGTGCCGTTGGGCAGGACGACGGTGTTGCGCCCGGAGACCCCCGGGGTCGGGGACGGGCCGTGGATCATCGTCAGTGCGACGTGGTCGATGTCCGGGTTGAACGGGTGCCGGACCGCGACATCGCGTTGCGCGACGGTGCGCAGCACGGCCCCGGCGCGGGCCAGGTCCTTCGCGGCGCCGGGCACCAGTTCGACACCGAGGTCGGCGGCCTTGGCCTGGACGAAGAACTGCCCGCCGAAGACGATGTCCACCGGGACGGTGCCGTATTCGGGCAACTCGAGCGGATGGTCGATGGCCACGGCGAACGCGGGGACGTTGTCGAAGGTGACCCGCACGACCCTGCCGCCGGCGATGTCGGCGCGCACGTGCACGACACCGACGGCGGTGTCGACCTTCAGCTTCGTCACCGGCTCCTGCACCGGCAGGGTGCTGGTCTCCAGGAGCGCGGTGACGGCGCAGATGAGGTTGCTCCCGGACATCGGCCGGAATCCCCCTTGTTCGAGCACCACCATGCCGAAGTCGCTGTCCGGGTTGACCGGGGGCAGCACCAGGACGGCGCACAGTCCGGGATAGCCGCGCGGCTCGTGCAGCATCAGCAACCTCAGATCGTCGAGGTGCTCACGGCAGTACTGCAGCCGGTCGGCCATGGTGGCGCCTTTGACGTGCAGGTGGCTGCCGATGAGCACCCGTCCGGGCTCGCCGGCGGCGTGGACGTCGACGGCGTTGATGGTCTGCCTGGGGATCACGGTCTCGTCCTTCGGTTCTAGTTCTCGACGACGCTGACGCCGGCCGCGACGAGGAGGCGGCGGAACTCGTCCCGGAACTCCGGTGCCAGTGGCAGCACCGGGCGGCGGGTCGGGCCCGCGTCCTGGCCGACGAGCTCGAGGCCGGTCTTGATAGCGCAAGCGTAGTTGTGTGTTTCGAGGAATTCGCAGATCGGGAAGATCTTCGTCCACAGTTCCCGGGCGGCAACCAGATCGCCGCGGACGGCGAGGGCGTCGAAGAAGTCCGCGCACAGCTGCGGGATGACGCTCGCGGTCCCCCACACCGACGCCTTCGCGCCTGCGGCGAGCCCGGCGAACGAGAGGGTGTCCCAGCCGTTCAGCGCGGTGATGTCCGCGGCGTGGTGGTTCAGCACGGACGCGAACTTCGCCGCGTCTCCGCCGGTGTCCTTGTAGGAGTTGACGCGGGTCTTGCGTGCCAGTTCGGCGAACTGCGCCGGCGCCAGGTCCACCCCGGTGGCGGAGGGGAGGTTGTAGTACATGATGTCGATGTCGACCGCGTCGGACACCGCGCTGTAGTGCGTCAGCAGTTCGTCCCAGGACGGGGTGTCGTAGAACGGCGGGACGATCATCACCGCGGCGGCGCCGGCGTCGGCGGCGTGCTTGCTCAGCTCGACGGTCTCGGCGGTGCTCAGTGCGCCGGTGCCGGCGACGACGGGGACCCGGCCCGCCGCGGCCTCGATGTACAGCTCCGTCGCCCGCTTGCGTTCGTCGGTGGACAGGGTCGTGAACTCACCGGTGCTACCGCCGGGGACGAGGCCGTTGATACCGCCGCCGATGATGTGCTCGGCCTGACGCTTGATGCCGTCGGGGTCGACGGCCGATCCGTCGGCGGTCAACGGGGTGACGACCGCGGCGAGGATTCCGCTGAACTGCGTGCTCATGAATTGTCTCCTTGTGTGTCAGGGGTGGTCGGAGTCGCCGATGATCGAGACGACTTCTTCTGCGCTGCTTCGGATGTGCCGGGTCACTTCGGCCCGGATGATGTCGGGGTCCCCCAGTTCGATGACGTCGACCAGCCGGGCGTGCATGGCGAGGTCGCGGTCGGGGTCGTAACGGGTGGCCTGGTCGACCGTCATGGCCATGCGGATCTGCGCCGCCACGAGAGGCCAGATCTTGATCAGCATCTCGTTGCCCGACGCCAGCCACAGCGTGCGGTGGAACTCGAGGTGCGTCAGGTCGGACGCCACCACGTCGCCGGAGGCGATCGCCGTTCGGTGGGCGTCGAGTGCCTGCCGCAGGGTGTCGAGTCCGCCGCGGGTGGGGTCGGCGGCCAGCCGTTGCGCCGCCGTGGTCTCCAGCGAGACACGGACCTCGGCGAGGTCGAGCAACGCGTGCGGGCTGGTCTGCGCCACCCGAATCCCCTTGTACGGCTCCTGGATCAGGGTTCCCTCGTGAATCAGCACGTGCACTGCTTCGCGCAGGGTGGGCCTGCTGACGCCGAGGACGGCGGCGAGTTCGACTTCCTTGATCCGCTGGCCGGGTTGCAGTTCCCCCGTCAGGAGGGCCCGGCGGATCGAGTCGGCCACTTCTTCCCGGCGCGTGCCGCTGCTGATCGGCTGCAGACCGCGGACGACGCCGGTGCCGGTAGCCGGTTGTGCGATCGTCATGGCGTGAGGTTTCTTTCTCGGAAGGCGCCTGCCGAGACGGCCGATCAGGCGCGGCGCAGGGCGCGCCGGGATAGGAAGCGGTTGGGCGAAATCGAGGTGGCGATCTCCGGAACACGATGATTGACAATGGTTTCGGTGATGATCTCGGCGGTACCCGGCGCCAGAGTCAGGCCCAGCATGCCGTGCCCGGAGGCGATGTAGGCGTTGTCGAGGTTCCCGAACTTGCCGACGATCGGCAGGCCGTCCGGGGTCATCGGACGCAGTCCCGCCCACGGCGCCGCCGCTCCGGGCGGGTTGTCCCAGCCGTCGAAGTTCTCGGCGGCCGCACGCTGGATGGCGGCGACCCGGGTCTGGTTCACGCTCTCCTCGAAGCCGCCGAACTCCATGGTTCCGGCGAGCCGGATCATGCCGTCGAGCGGGGTGACCGCCACGCGGGCGTCCTCGAGTGTCAGGGAGGTGTTCAGCTTGATCGGCGCCGGACTGTAGTCGACGCTGTAGCCCTTGCCCGGACGGATCGGCATCGGGGCGCCGAGTTCCTTCGACAGCGGGCCACTCCACACGCCTGCCGCGAGCAGCAGCGCGTCGCCGTCGATCTGCTCGCCCGTGTCGGTGACGACACCGGTCACGGTGGAGCCCCGGCGCAGGAACCGGCCCACCTTGGTGTTCTCCCGGATCTGCACCCCGAGTTCCTCGCAGCGCTTGACCAGCGCACGGGTGAGGGAGTCCGGTTCGAGCTGGCGGTCGTCGGCGAAGAAGAGGCCGTGCTTGATCCGGTGGTTGAGCGCGGGCTCGGTTTCCTGGACGCCGTCGCTGTCCAGGTGGGTCGGGTGCATGCCGAAGCCCTCGAAGATCTGCAGGGATCCGCAGTGCTCCTCGTAGCGCTCCCGGGTCTCGAACGCCAGCAGTACACCGGCCTTGTGCATCTCGAATTCGATGCCGTCCTTGGTGTATTCGTCGAGCAGGTCGTTCGCGTCGGACGCCAGCCGCAGGTGTGTCTCCAGCCCGAAACGGAAGTCCCGGGCGTTACAGTGCCGCGCCATCGTCAGCATGAACTTGATGAAATCCGGTGCCACCGAAGGCTTCACGTAGAGCGGGCTGTCGGGCTTGAGCATCCACCGCAGTCCCTGCAGGATGACGCCCGGCGCCGGGACCGGCCCGCTCTCGGCCAGCGCGATCTTCGCGGCATTCCCGTGGGTGGCGGCCGACCCCGCGGTCCGGGCTTCCAGTACGACGACCTCGCAGCCGGCCTTGGCGAGACGGTACGCACTCGCCAAGGCGACGACACCACCTCCGACAACAACGATTCGCATGATGTCTTCAGCCTCCTGACAGCGCCGACCGGCGCTTCGATGCAACCGGTGGGTCGCGAAAAATGTGAGATGCAGTTTGTCAGACAATCTGCGCTTGTGATGGGCAACACTAAGCACTCCGTCGACCCGCTGTCAACGGCTGGGGAAAATTGGCGTCCCTCCCGTGATCGAACGGGGCTTCTCTACGTCCATATGGGTCCCAGGTCCGGGATTGTCAGGCAATATGCATAATGGGTTTCAAGGAAGTCCCCACTCGACAAGGCGGATCATGGCGAAGTCACCGGCCACGGCCGACGGCACGGCGGCAGTCGCACCGAGCAGTGCCTCGGCGCTGCTGCCGGTCGCCTCGACCACCCGCCGCGACGGCGTCATCGCCGAGATCAAGCGCGCGATCGTGCTCGGCGCCCTGCAGCCCGGCGAGAAGCTCACCGAGGCCCAGCTGTCGTCTTCGCTGAGCGTGAGCAGGCCTACCGTCCGCGAAGCCCTCAACCAGCTGGCCCAGGAGGGGCTGCTCGTGCAGGAGCCGTACCGCGGCCTGCGGGTGGCGTCTCTCGACGCCAAGGCCCTCCTCGACATCGCCGAGGCGCGCGTCGCGATCGACATGCAGGCGATGACCGCGATCCTCGCCGACGGCTCCGGCCGACGCCTCGAGATGGTGATGGCCAGCTGGCGCGAGTACGCGCGGCTCGCCTTCGACCCCGACCCGCTCGTCCAGCACGATGCCCACCTGCGATTTCACCGCAGCATCTGGGCGGCGTCGGAGAACTACCTGCTGCTGAAGCTGTGGCCGGTCACCGAGGCCCACATCACGATCGCGCTCGCGCAGGACCAGTTCACCCGGTCGGACCCTCAGCGTGCCTTCGAGGTCCACGAGCGGCTGGTCGACGCGATTCGCACGCGCAACCTCGACAAGATCCGGGCGGCTTTCGTCGCGCACACCATCGACAGCGCCGAAGAACTCGTCGCACTGATGGCGGCCGCCGAGGTCTCGGACTGAGCTTCGGGCCCCTTCGGAAGGCTGCGGCCGCCGAGATAACCCGAAATTTACACACCGTCGGCTGACGCGCACCGGCGCAGGCGCGACCGGACAATCCCCAGCTCAGCTGCCCGTGGGCTCCTCTGCGCACGATGGTTTTGTTTCGTCCGGGTGACGCCGATCGACCGAAGTCTCGAAAACCTTCCGCGACCTCTTGCGCTCCGTCTGATTGTTTGACAATCTTACGTAGGAGGAAATGCGGCGTGGATCACACTTTCGCCGACTTCCGCACCAGCCGAGCCATGGAGACACACGCGCTTCGCTCGAATCGCCTCACCGAACTCGGAATTCGGACCCAGTGCCGCCGCACCCCACGGCGCCTGCACCCTGCACACGAAGAGGGCAGTCATGCAAAAAAGCACCAAGAGAGTTCTCGGCGTCGCCGGTATCTGCGTCGTCGCCGCGGCATCCGGCTACGTCGGCGCCGGCCTGAGCAGCGGATCGGAGTCCGGCGGCGTCGGGGGTCCGCAGGGCTCGTTCATCGACGACATCAAGGATCGGGGGGAACTGCGGGTAGGTGTGGCAATCGCCGCGCCGATGACCGTCCAGGGCGCCGACGGAACGCTCGGGGGACCGAACCTCATCCCACTGCGGGCGCTGGCGGACCAACTCGGGGTGGAACTGAAGCCGGTGGCCGCCGAATGGAAGAACATCGTCGCGGGACTGCAGGCCGATCGCTACGACTTCGCCGCCAACCTCGACTACACCGTCGAACGGTCGCTGGCCATCCAGTTCACCGATCCGGTCTACGAGTACCAGGCGGTGTACGTGGTGAAGGCCGACTCGCCGCACACCACCGCCGAACAGATCAGGGCGGACGGGGGTGCCGTCGCGACCGCGCAGGGCTCCGCTCCTGAAAAGGCGGTTCAGGAAACAGGATTGACCGTCATGCCGGTGGACAACTATTCCAACGCGCTCTCCGCCCTCCAGGCAGGTCGCGTGATCGCGGAGTTCGCCGATCTGCCGACCGCCGAGGCCCAGACCCTCGCCGATCCCAGCCTGAAGATCGTCGTGCCCAATCCGCCGATCTACTCCGCGTCGGCCGCGTACGGTATCCCCGCCGACACCGACACGCGGTCGCTGCAGATCATCAACATCGCCATCGAGCGTGCACGCGAGAGCGGACAACTCGCCCGCGCCTACGCCGACGTCGACTACCACGAGATCGACGATCTCGGCGACCTGGTCAAGAAGTAGGGGCGGCAGCCATGAACTACGAATTCGACTGGACCATCGTCGCCGACGCGTTTCCCCTGATGCTCGAGGGCCTGGTCGTCACGCTCGAACTCACGGTCGTCACCATCGCGATCAGCATGGTCCTCGCCGTGCCCGTCGCGGTCGCGCGGATGTCGGAGATCGAACTGGTCCGCTGGGGGGCGCAGGCCTACATCGAAGTGTTCCGGTGCACCCCGATGCTCGTCCAGCTCTTCTGGATCTTCTACGCACTCCCCGCCCTCACCGGTCTGACGATCTCCGGATTCACCTCGGCGATCATCGCACTGTCGGCGAACCTGACCGCATTCATGGCCGAGGCCTACCGAAGCGGATTCCAGGCAGTGCCCGTCGAGCAGGTCGAAGCCGGCAAGATGCTGCGCCTGACGCGACTGCAGCAGTTGCGCTACATCATTGTTCCCCAGGCGATTCGGCAGCAGACGCCGGTCATCCTCTCGCTGAACATCTCGATCTTCAAGGATTCGGCCCTGGTGTCGACGATCGCGGTCGCGGACCTGATGTTCGTCGCCAACACGATCTCGTCCGAGACGTACCGTTCGCTGGAAGTCTTCACCCTCGCCGCGGTGATCTACTTCGCGGTCGCGTTCCCGGTCTCCCTGGCCACCAGCAATCTCGAACGACGCATGCAGCAGAACTCGGCACGCGGGGCAACGGGCAGCCAGAGCTTCTTCAGCCGCATGATTCCCGGGCGACGGGTGGCGACGGCATGACGACAGACCACCGCACCCCCACCGATCGCACGAACCGAACCAGAGGCCAGCGATGAAAACCCTCGAATCCACCGCACCGTTCCACACCGAAATCGGCGGCGTCCTCGTCTCCGCCCGCGGCCTGCAGAAGAGCTTCCACGGCCGCACCATCATGCGCAACGTCGACTTCGACATGCACGCCGGCGACATCACCGTCATCATCGGCAAGAGCGGATCCGGCAAGAGCACCATGCTGCGCGCGCTCGCCGGTCTCACCGAGCCCGACGAGGGAACCATCGACTTCGACGGCGTCCGCGTCTTCGAGGACCAGCAGCGCACCGAGGCGTGGGCGGACAAGAGCTTTCACGTCGGCATGGTGTTCCAGACGTACACCCTCTGGCCGCACATGAACGTCCTCGACAACCTCACCCTCGCGCCCCGCAAACGGCTCGGCATGTCCGGCTCGGAGGCACGGGACCGCGCCGAGTCCGCGCTCGCGGAGGTCGGGATGAAGCAGCACATCCTCAGCCGGTGCACCCAGCTGTCCGGCGGTGAACGCCAGCGCGTCGCCATCGCCCGCGCGTTGATGATGAAGCCGCGACTGCTGCTGTGCGACGAGATCACGTCGGCGCTCGACCCGCCGGTGGCCGCCGAGGTGCTCGAGGTGCTGCGGCGCCTGAAGGCCGAGGAGGGCATCGCCATCGCACTGGTCACCCACGACATGGCCTTCGCGTCGAAGGCGGCCGACCGCCTGGTGTTCTTCCAGGACGGCGAGATCGCCGTGAACACCACGCCGGAACTCGCGTTCACCAGGTCCGACAACGAAGAGCTGAACAAGTTCATCGACGCCGTCCGGTTCTGACCGCACCACCCCCCGACACTCCGATCGAACGGGAGCCGCTAGACCATGAGCCCAACCCAGACCATTCGCAGGTTCGACGACCACGTCGTGATCGTCACCGGCGCCGGCGGCGGCATCGGTGCCGCGATCAGCGCCCGGTTCGCCGGCGAGGGCGCTCGCGTCCTCGTGTGCGACGCCGACGACGCAGCTGCCAAGGCCGTCGCCGACGAACTCGCCGGGCGGGGTCTGCTCGCCGAGGCCCGGGTCTTCGACGTCACCGACCCCGACGCGTGCGCGGCACTCGCCGCGGACGTCGTCGAGAGCCACGGCCGGATCGACGTCCTGGCGAACAACGCGGGCATCAACCGCCGCGGCGACCTTCTGTCGCTGACCGAGGACGACTGGTCCGCCACGTTCGCCGTGAACGTCGACGCCCTCTTCCACCTGTGCCGCGCAGTCCTGCCGACGATGATCGGGGCAGGCGGGGGCGCCATCGTCAACACCGCGTCCCAGTGGGGCCTGTACCCGGCCCCGGGGCACGTCGCCTACAACGTCTCCAAGGCCGCGGTGGTCTCCTTCACCCAGAACCTCGCCCGCGACTACGCCCCGCACAACATCCGGGTCAACGCCGTGTGCCCCGGAGAGATTCGTACCCCGATGCTCGAGGCAGGCCTGGCCCGCAAGGGCCTGACGGTCGCCGATCTCGACGCGAAGGTCCCGTTCGGGAGGATCGGGCGACCCGAGGAGGTCGCCGCGCTCGTCGCGTTCCTCGCGTCGGACGAGGCCCCGTTCCTCTGCGGTGCGGCCGTGGAAATCACCGGCGCGCAGGCTGTCTCGTGAACATCCTCGCGGCAGGTCCGCTCGCAGGAAGGGCTGTCCTGGTGACCGGTGCGTCCCGGGGTATCGGTGCGGCCACCGCCCGCGTGATCCACCGTGACGGTGGCACCGTCGTCGTGCACTACGCGTCGAATGAGCGCGCTGCGAAGAACCTTGCCGAGGAACTCGGCGGCACTCGGGTGCACCTCGTCCAGGGGGACCTCACCGACCCCGCCGCCACCCGCGACGTGTGGGCGGAGGCGGTGCGTGTGTGCGGGCGGATCGACGTGCTGGTCAACAACGCCGGTGCCTGGATCGCGTCCCCGATCGACGACGAGTCCGAGTGGAACGAGGGGTGGACTCGCAACCTCGCCTTGAACCTCACCGCGCCCGCCGATCTGACCCGGTACGCGATCACGCATTTCCGCGAACACGGCGGCGGCGCCGTGGTCACCGTCGCCAGCCGCTCCTCCCATCGGGGTGACGACGCCGACCATCTGGCGTACGGTGCCGCGAAGGGCGCGATCCTGGCGCTCACCCGAGGTGTCGCCCGCGGCTTCGCCGGCGACGACATCCTCGCGTACGCGGTGGCACCGGGATGGGTGGCCACCGATCTCGCCGACGACGCGGTGACCAGCGGCGCCGCCGCCGCGCTACCCCTCGGCGAGGTCACACCGCCGCAGGACGTGGCCGAGACGATCGCGTTCCTCGCGTCCGGTCGTGCCCGTCACGCGACCGGGGCCACCGTCGACATCACGGGAGCCGACTACGTTCGCTGACAGTCCGGACGCGGACCGGGTTCACAGCGGTGCGGTGATCGGCGCCTCGGGTGCCTCCGTGACGTTCGTGTGCCCGGTCTCGAGGTACTCGGTGACGGCCTGGTCGACGACGGCGTTGCCGCCCTGGATCCCGGCGCCGTGATCTCCACCCCCGACGGTGACGAGGTTCGCCCCCATGTCGTGGGCGAGTCGAACTCCGCCCTGATAGGGCGTCTGCGGGTCGCGCAGGCCCTGCAGGACGAGCGGCGGCGTCGCCAGCCCCCGGTTGCTCAACGCGGGCGGCGCGACGACGGGCGGCGCGCCGGCGCAGAACGTTCCGGAGCTGTAGCCGTACCCGATGAGGTCGAAGAGATCTCCGGTGACGAACGTGGAGAACAGCCAGCCGGGGATGCGGTCCGGCCGCGCCGCGACGGTGTTCTCGTTGCACAGCACGAGCGTCTGCATCGTCTGGGACTGGAGCAGTCGCGCGTACTCCTGCTCCGTCAGGTCGTTCAGCCCGGCACCCTCGGGGATCGCGCCGGGTCCGTCGCGGACCACCCGGGCCAGGAGCGGCCAGTTGTTCCGGGCGGGAAGCAGTTGCCGTGTCATCACGTAGATGCTGGACGACGTCTGGGTGTGCGACGGATTTGCGATGCCACGGATGAAGGCCTCGAACTGGACCCGGGCAGGCCCGGTCAGATCGACCCCGCCGCGGTAGGCGTCGGCGAGCGATTCCAGGCCGGGCGGTACGTCACCGACCTGGGCGGGCGGCGGCGCGAGCGTCGGGTTGCCGCCCGCCTCCTCGACGATCCGGTCCGACCACCGCTGGTAGACCTTCAGCGGGGTGTCGCCGAGCCCGTACGTGTCGTCGTGGGCGGCGACCCAGTCCATGAGGTCGTAGAAGCGTTCCTTGTAACCGTCGTTCTGCTGCCACAGCACGTCGTTCCACAGCCACTTCTGGTCGACCGCGGAATCGAGGACCATCCGGCCGGTGTGCTGCGGGAACAGCGTCGCGTAGGTGGATCCGAGGATGGTGCCGTAGGACAGGCCGTAGATGTCGATGACGTCCTCGCCGAGTGCCGCCCGGACCTGCTCCCAGTCCCGCGCGGTGTTCTCGGTCGTCAGGTGCGCCGTGGTGCCCGGCGCCGCGGACTCGCACGCGGCACGCGTTGCGGCGCCGCCGAAGCCGAGGCCCATCGCCGTCGTCTGCTCGGGGGACAGGGCGCAGTCGACGGCACCGGCGTACGGGAGACCGCGCGGTTGCACACCGATCACGTCCCACTGTGCGCGGACGGCGTCGGGCAGCACGTCGACGAACATGCTGTTCGAGCCGATCGCGTCTCCGCCCGGCCCACCGGGATTGGTGAACAGCACGCCTCGCCGCGCGGCGGGATCCTCGGCGCGGTGGCGGGTGACGAGGACGTCGATCGTGCCGGCGGCCGGATCCGCATAGTTGCGGGGCACGGTGACCGACCCGCACTGCTCGGACGCCGGATCGAGTTCGTATTCGGCCGGGCAGGGCCCCCAGTCGAGTTCGTCGCTCGGCGCCGGCTGCGCGGCGGCGATCGGTGTGACCCCCGCCGCGACGACGACGCTGATGCCGACGGCCAGGGCCGCTCGTCCGAAGATCCCCCGCATACTCCCGCTGCCCCCTCGTGGTCTCGCGATCGTTCCGCGGCCAGTCTCTCAGATCTCGTCCACCGCAGCGGGATGTGCGACCGCGTCCGTGCGTCAGCCGGCGCCGAGACCGACCACGGCGACCATCAGTGGCAGCAGGACGATAATGAGGATTCCGCCGATGATGTCGAACGTGATCCCGCTTCGGATCATCGTAGTGATCCGTACCGCGCCGGAGCCGTAGACCACGGCGTTCTGCGGCGTCGACACCGGCAGCATGAAGCCGAACGACGCGGCGAACGTGGCCGCGAGGGCCGGGACGAACGGGTTGACCCCGGCCGCGATCGCCACCGGAATCACGATCGGCACCACGACCGCCGCGGACGCCGTGTTGCTCGTCGTCTCCGACACGGCGATGGCCAGGAGCACGGCGAAGATCGTGATGGCGACGACGCTCGTCAGGCCCAGCGAATCGGCGACCGAGGTGCCGATCGTCTCGGCGAGACCGGTGTCGGCGAGCAGCGACCCGAAGATGATACCGGTGCCGAACAGGACGATCGTGCCCCAGTCGATCTGCGCCGCGTCCCGCCAGCGCAGAGTGAACTCGCGTTGTTCCCAGTCGGTCGGCAGCAGGAACAGCAGCGCCGCCCCGAACACCGCCACCATGCCTTCGTCGAGGCGGTCGCTGATCGTCGCGTAGAGGTCGGAGTCGTTGCCGGCGATCACCGCGACGACGCCGGGCAGGATCCACAGCGACACCGTGACCCCGAACGCGATGAGCGTGTTCTTCTGGGCACGGGACAGGGGGCCCATGTCGGCGCGCTGCTCCGCCAGGTAGTCGGAGACGCCTTCGATGCGCCGGATCTCCGGCTTGTTGAGGCGCAGCAGGATGAAGGTGAGCGCAATGAACATCACCAAGCAGATCGGGACGGCCATGGCCACCCACTGCCCGAAGGTGATCCGCTCCCCGGTGGCCTCCTCGATGAGCCCCCGTCCGATCAGGTTCGGGGGGCTCCCGACCGGCGTCAGCAGGCCGCCCACGCTGGCGCCGTACGCGAGCATCAGCATGATCGCGGCGCCGACGCGGAGCCGCAACGGGTCGAAGTCCGGAGCGACCACACCGCGGTGCTGCATCACCTTGGCGATGACGCCGAGGATGCCCAGGGCCGTGGGCAGCAGCATGGCCACGGTCGCGGTGTTGGACACGAACGCCGACAGCCCGCACGTGATGACGCCGAACGCGACGATGACCCCGGTGGTGGACTGGCCGACCCGTGGCAGCGTCAGGATCCGGAACGCGAACCGCCGCGCCACGCCGTGCTCGAGCATCGCCTGGGCGAGGATGAACGCGCCGATGAACGTGAAGATCGTCGACGAACCGAACGCCGAGAGGACCTCGTCGGCAGGCGCCACCCCCAGAAACACCACGACGGCCACACCGAGCAGCCCGCCGATCGGGATCGGCACCGCCTCGGACACCCACAGCACGATGACGCCGAGCAGCACGCCCGCCAGCGTCTGCTGGTTCGGCGGAATCTCGAGGGGAAGCGCGAGGAATCCGATCGTGATCAGCGGGGCGAGAAAGAGCCCGATCGTGCGGCGGCCCTTCTCGAATCGCTCCTCCGCGGGCGAGAGGTGCTGCTCGCCGAGGCTGCGGTACGTCGAGTGTCCGAGCAACGCCTTGTCGACGTCGGTTCGGTCGCCCTGGTTGTCGGTGGTCATGGCGCCTCCCGCGGCGACGTGGATCGGTACCGAAGTAGTACCCGTCGGGAGGGGCGTTATGCGCTCCGCGCGACCCGGGCCCGACCACCGCCGACCTCGGATCCGTACAACCTCTGGTCCCTCTCCTCCCCGCAAATCTGGCTCTGGGCGGTCGCTGTTTCCGAGTCGTAAGGTGAGGTGACTCACCAAATGAGTGATGTGGATCACACCTGCTCGGTGCCCGCCCTGCACCACCGTCCGGCGTCGGACGGCCGCAGGCAGCCGGCGCGCTCGGTCAACGCCCTCTGGAGGAAATGTGGACAGTACCGTTCCCGAACACACCGACAGTTCCGGTCTCGGAAAAGGCCTGAAACGCCGGCACATGAACCTGATCGCCCTCGGTGGCGTGATCGGTGCCGGCCTGTTCGTGGGCAGCGGCGTCGTCATCGGCGGTGCGGGACCTGCCGCGATCATCTCCTTCCTCATCGCGGGCATCATCACGTTGCTGATCATGCGGATGCTGGCGGAGATGGCGGTGGCCAGGCCGGTGGTCGGATCGTTCTACGTCTACGCCCGCCAGGCGCTGGGGCGTCGGGCCGGGTTCGCGACGGGGTGGATGTACTGGTACTTCTTCGTCATCGTCGTTGCGGTCGAGGCCATCGCCGGCGGCCGGATCCTGCAACTCTGGATCCCGATGGTGCCGCTGTGGATGCTGAGCCTGGGGCTGATGCTGCTGCTGACGGCCACCAACATGGTGTCCGCCCGCTCCTACGGCGAGTTCGAGTACTGGTTCTCCTCGATCAAGGTGGTCGCGATCGTCCTGTTCCTCGGGATGGGCGCCCTCTGGATCACCGGGCTGTGGCCCGATTCGACGCCGGGGCTCGGCAACCTCGTCAGTCACGGCGGATTCACCCCGCTGGGCTGGGGCGCGGTGCTCGCCGCGGTCGTCCCCTGCGTCGCCTTCTACACCGGGGCCGAGATCGTGACGATCGCCGCCGCCGAGTCGGAGGAACCGAAACGTGCTGTCGCCCGGGCCATGCGGTCGATCGTGGCGCGGATCGTGACGTTCTACGTCGGGTCGATTCTCGTGGTCGTCACGATCCAGCCATGGGACACCGAGAGTGTCGGTGTCAGTCCGTACGCGTCGGTGCTCGAGGTGCTCGGGATTCCCGGCGTCGCCACGATCATGAACTTCATCGTCCTCACGGCGGTACTCTCCTGCCTCAACTCCGCGCTGTACACCACGTCGCGAATGTTGTTCGCGCTCACCCGGAACGGGGATGCGCCCAAGTTCTTCACCAAGCTCTCCCGCAACGGCGTGCCGCGTCGCGCGATTCTGCTCGGCACGACCATCGGCTACATCTCCGTCGCCTGCACGTACGTGTGGGGCGACATCGTGTTCAACTTCCTCGTCAACTCCTACGGCGCCGTCGCGCTGTTCGTGTACCTGCTGATCGCCGTCTCCCAGGTGGTGCTCCGCCGGCGCCTCGAGCGCGAAGATCCCGCGGCACTGCAACTCCGGATGTGGTTGTTCCCCTGGCTGAGCTACGCCACCATCGCGCTGATGGCCACGGTCATCCTCGCGATGGCCTTCCTCCCGAGCACCCGCTCGCAGTTCCTCATGAGCGGTCTGACGTTGATCGCCATCCTGATCAGCTACGAGGTGCGCAAGTGGCTCGGCAAGGCAGGTGTCGACGACGAATCGCTCTCCGCCGCTCCCCTGGTCGGTTCGGCGGACGAGTCCGTCTCGCAGGCTGAGAAGCGCATCGAGTCGGTGGAGACGCTCGGCGGCTCGGACATCGAGCTGGCCGCAGCGGCGCAACAGGAGACGAATTCTCATCGCCACCACCGGAGGCAGTCGTGAACACCCCTGCGGTGACCTGATCGAACTGTAACGGCCGATGACGAGATCGTGGAGACGAACCCCGGCCGGCCCGCTCCTGCGGTGCCGGGCGGCGCTCGTCGCGGCAGTGTCTCTGTGTGTGATGGGTGTGGCGTGCGCGGCCCCCTCGGCGCTGCCCCCACCCCTCGCCGGCGACTATTCGCACTACTCGCTCCCGGACGGTGCCGAGATCCTGCCGCCCACGGCTGTCGTTCCGCCGCTCCCACCGGATCCCTCCTCGTGCGGCGCGCTGTCGAGTCTGCGGCCCGATCCCGGTCTGCGGCCGGAGACGGCGCCGCCGGGGTCGGCGCTGGCCGCGATCGTCGCGCGGGGACGGCTGATCGTCGGAACCGACCAGAACACGAACCTGTTCAGCTTCCGGGACCCGTCGACCGGCACGCTGTCGGGGTTCGACGTAGACCTGGCGCGCGAGATCGCCCGCGACCTCTTCGGCGACCCGGACAAGGTGGAATTCCGTCTGCTGACGTCGGCCGGCCGCTTCGATGCACTGGAACGAAACGACGTGGACCTGGTTGTTCACGCCACCTCCATCACGTGCGAGCGCGCCACCCGGGTCGGATTCTCGTCCGTGTACTTCGAGGCGTTCCAGCGACTGCTCGTACCGGAGGGATCCGGCATCACCTCTCCCGCGGACCTGGCCGGCAAACGTGTGTGCACCTTCATCGACACCACGTCCCTCGCCACGATCCAGCGGGTGGCACCCGAAGCCACGATCGTGGCTGTCCCCGACTGGGACGATTGCCTGACCACGTTGCAACTGGGCCAGGCAGACGCAGCGACCACCGACAACTCCATCCTCGCCGGCCTCGCGGCGCAGGATCCGAACCTCGAAATCGTCGGGCCGAATCTGGAACTGGAGCCGTACGGCGTCGTCGCGAACAAGAACAACGACGCTCTGGTGCGCTTCGTGAACGGAACCCTGGAACGGATGCGCGAGGACGGGACGTGGAATCGCCTGTACGACCGGTGGTTGGGCCTGCTGGGGCCGACGGCGGGTCCACCGGCGCCGAGTTACCGGGACTGACGGGTCACGGGCCGGTCCTGCGCGGCAGGACCGGACCGCACTCGTCGATCAGCCCAGCAGTTCGGGAATCTTCGCGGCGCTCTCCAGGATGTGCGTGTGAGGCTCGGGGCGCAGCGTCGCGGCGTCGTGGGCGCCGGTCAGAACGCCGACCACGTACCGCGCCCCGGCGTTCGTGCCCGCGCGCAGATCGTTGGGGGTGTCGCCGGCGACCAGGACCTCGTCGACACTCTGCACGCCCGCCAGTTCCATCGCACGGAAGATGAGATACGGCGACGGCCTGCTCATCCGCACCTGATCGCTGGTGATCACACCGTCGATGTCCCGCCCGATCTCCCACCCGACCTGCTCGAGCAGCGGTTCCGCGATCTCGCGCGAGTATCCGGTCTGGAGAACGATCTTGACGCCGCGCTGCCGCAGGGTGCCGAACGCGTCGTGAACCCCGGGCAGTGCGGTCGGAGGCGTCTTCCGGTACGCGTCCAGAAGCATTGCGGTGAACTCGGATTCGACGGAGTCGAGAACGGCCGTGTCGGCCGGGGCTCCGCTCTCGCGCAGCAGTCCCTCGATGGCCTGCCGCTTGCCCGTGCCCTTCCACCGGTCGAAGCGGTCGTCCGGAAGCGGCTCGCCGAGGTGCTTCTCGACGGTGTCGCGTAACGCGACGTACACGGCGCCGCCCTCGTCGACGCTCGTGCCGGCAATGTCCAAGGTAACCAGCGAAACCCGGGGTTCGGTCATGGGGGTGACTCCTTCACAGTTGAGCCACTCACAGGCGCGCCTGTCAGTGGGCGATCATCGACAGCACGTCGGCGATGACGTCGCTGTTGGTTCCGTGCGTCAGATCGAGCGTCCGGCAACGGTCGTAGTACGGGCTCAGATCCAGCCCGACGCCCAGGCCGTAGACCTCGACCGCGCGTTCGTCCTCGTGCCGTTCGACCACGACCTGGAGGTGGTGGTCCAGGTAGAACTCGTCGTTGGCCAGCGCGGTGGCGCCGTCCAGTGGGCTGCCGTCCGAGATCACGAACAGCAGCCTCCTGCCCGGGCCGCGGTCGCGCATCCGTGAGCACGCCCAGTCGACGGCCTCGCCGTCGACGCCCTCCTTGAACAGGTCGTCCTTGAGCAGTCCCGCGATGGCGGGACGCGCTCGGCGCCAGGTGGTCTCGGCGTCCTTGAACACCAGCTGCCGGACCTCGTTGAGACGTCCCGGATCGTCCGGACGGCCGGACCGGAGCCAGTCCCTGCGGGCCCGGCCGCCGTTCCACGCGGTGGTGGTGAAGCCGAGGATCTCGCACCGGGCGTCGGCCAGTTCCAGCGCCCGCGCGAACACGTCGACCAGGACGGCGACCGGTTCGCTGAACTTCTTCATCGAACCGGAGCAGTCGATGAGGAACGTCACCGTCGCGTCGTTCCGCGGTTCGGTGCGTTCGGCCCGGAAGAGTCTGCGTTCGGTGGGCGAGGTGACAAGCTGCGCGAGCCGGCGACCGTCGATGTAACCCTCGTCGCGCCCGCCCTCCCAGCCGTCGCGGTCGGGCTCGGACAGCAGGGTCTTCAGCTGCCGTCCGAGCTTTCGGACGTTGAGACGATTGTCGTCGATGCCGACGTCGAGGCGCAGGCGGAAATCCCGGAGCAGTTCGGGCCGGACGAGGGACGTGATCTGCCGGGTCTCGTCGTAGGCGCGGGTGAACACGCGGTAGCCGTCTCCGCCGTCACCCAGCGCGCGGCTGTGCCCCGACGCGGCCGTCGCGAACGTGTCGTTCTCGTCCGGCTCGAAGTCGAAGAGCAGGGAGAAGGTCGCGGCGCGGTCGTCGCGCCTCGTGTCGTCCGACTCGTCCGCGTCCGCGGCCTGCTCCAACCGTCGGCCGATCACGTCGGCGACTGCCAGCGCATGCACCGCGAAATCCGATTGCGAGTGCCGGGTTCGGCGTAGCTGCGGAAGCTGGTCACCGAGAACGGAGGCGAGGCCGAACCGGGTCGATTCGATCAGATCCTGCGTGGACTCGGGTATCGGCTCGGCGGTGATCCGCGCCCGGCACATCTGTATCACCGTGAACAGCAGCATGCCGTGCACGGTCTCCGTCAGGCCGGACGCCACGAACTCCTGCGACCACCGCGAGAATCGGTGGGCGAGATTTGCGCGCACCCCGTCCCACGCGCCGGCGGCCAGCGATTCGACGCGGAACTGTTCGAGGGTCTCGAAGATCAGCCGACTCGGCGTGGTTTCCGGGCACAGGCTCCGGTGCAGGGCGGGATCGGTGTGGAGCAGTCGCAGCGCCATGCCGTCGCCCGCGCCGCGGAAGGAGGCGACGTCGGCGCGGCCGAACGACGGGTGCAGGTGCGGGGCGGGCATCGGCACGCGCCGATGTCCGCGATGAAGTTCCGTTCCGCGGAAATGCAACTCACCCTGACCGGTCAGAGCGCGGATGCTGGTGGCGCAGAGTTCACGAACCTCCTGCCGACGACGGACCGATTCGGGGCACACGGGCAGTTCTGCCATGACCGCCCGCTCAGGCCGTGCTCGCCGCGAGCATCGCCGACCACTCGGGTTCCTCGTCGAAGCATCGCTGGAAGTACTCGGCGACGATGGGTCGTTCGGCCTCGTCGCACTTGTTGACGAACGACAACCGGAATGCCAGCGCCGGGTCGTGGAAGATCTCGATGTTCTCGGCCCAGGTGATCACCGTGCGCGGCGACATCAGCGTCGACAGGTCGCCGAGCCGGAAACCGTTGCGGGTCAGATTCGCCACGGCCACCATCGACGCGATCAGCGACCGCCCCACGGACGGCACCCGCGCGGACACGATCTCGATCTCCTGTTCCGCGGGGAGATGATCGAGCGTCGCGACGATGTTCCAGCGGTCGATCTGCGCGTGATTGAGCCGCTGCGCACCGTGATACATCCCGTTGAGGTTGCCCAGTCCGACCGTGTTGGCGGTGGCGAACAACCGGAACGCCGGATGCGGAGACAGCACCCGGTTCTGGTCGAGCAGGGTGAGTTTGCCGTCGCGTTCGAGGAGGCGCTGGATGACGAACATGACGTCGGGGCGGCCGGCGTCGTACTCGTCGAGGATGAGGGCGACGGGACGCTGCAGCGCCCAGGGCAGGATGCCTTCCTGGAATTCGGTGACCTGCTTGCCGTCTCGCAGCACGACCGCGTCCCTGCCGATCAGGTCCAGCCGGCTGAGGTGGCCGTCGAGGTTGACCCGCACGCACGGCCAGTTGAGCCTCGCCGCGACCTGCTCGATGTGCGTGGATTTGCCGGTGCCGTGCAGTCCCTGCACCATCACCCGGCGGTTACGGTCGAACCCGGCGAGCAGGGCGGTGGTCACCGCGTGATCGAACCGGTACGCGTGGTCGACGTCGGGGACGTGGTCGACCGGTTCCCGGAAGGCCCGAACCGTCAGGTCGGTGTCGAGTCCGAACAGCTCACGCGCGGAGAGCACGTGGCTGGGTGCCGCAGTGGTCATTTCGGGCATGCGCCCTCCTTCAGTTCAGGTCTGCCGTTCCGTCGTCCTGGACCTCGTTCTCGATCTCACCGATGGCGTCGGCGGCCCGCCGCAACGCGGGTAGCAGTTTGAGCGCCTTGTCGGGGGTGAGTCGCATGACCGGGGCCTGGACTGCGATGCAGAGATTGGAATTACCTGTGGCGCAGGGGACGAGCACCGCGGCGCACACGAGGCCGGGCAGGAACTCCTCGTCGTCGATGGCGTAGCCGTCGCGGCGGACCTGCTTGAGTTCGGTCTCGATGAGTTCGACGTCGGTGACCGTCTTGTTGGTGTACCGCTCGAGCGGCATCCGCCCGAGGAGTCGCCGGCGCTGCGCGGGGCTGAGTTGCGACAGGATCATCTTGCCGCTCGCCGAGCAGTGCGCGGGCACCCGCGACCCCGCATGGAGTGTAAACCGAAGGGGTTCGGAGGTTTCCACGCGGTCGAGGTACACCACCTCGCTACCCGACAGGGTGGTGACGTTGCAGCTCTCGCCGAGTTCGGCGACGAGGTTGCGGAGGATGGCGTGCCGCGCCCCGTGGTGGGTGTCGTTGAGCAGCAGGTTCTCGGCGAAGCGGCGCAGGCGCACACCGGTGCCGTAGTGCCTGCCGTTGTTCTGCCGGGTGAGGAGTCCGGCCCCCTCGAGTTGCTGCAGCATGCGGTGCAGGGTCGGCTTGGCCATGCCCGTCTCCTCGACGAGCCCCTGCAACGTGAACAGCTGGTCCTTGGACGCGATCATCTCGAGCAGGGCGAACAGGCGGAGCGTCGGTGTGTCTCCGGGTAGCTCCGTCGTCGGGTGTCCGTTCGACTCGTCGATCCGGTGAATCTCACCCACGGTTCCTCCTAGGCAGAACGGCGACGCATTCGCATCATGTATCGAAAAATCATACATCTGGTTCCGGTTTTAGGAACATTCATTGACGAACCGTGTGACGTGGCCTACTGTCACTGCAGATCACAAAATCACGAACGAAACGTTCCGATTTTTGACATTCTCGGCCGGTTCCGGCGCGCCCCTGAAGGAGGATCACACATGACCAAGAAGAAGAACGGTGCCGATCGCACCGCTGTTTCCGGCGTACAGAAGATGACACCGTCGGAGGCGTTCGTCGAGACGATGGTCGCGAACGGCGTAACCGACATGTTCGGCATCATGGGATCGGCCTTCATGGACGCGATGGACATCTTCGCTCCCGCCGGAATCCGGCTCGTCCCAGTCGTGCACGAGCAGGGCGCCGGACACATGGCCGACGGATACGCCCGGGTCAGCGGACGTCACGGCATGGTCATCGGGCAGAACGGCCCAGGCATCAGCAACTGCGTCACGGCGATCGCCGCCGCATTCTGGGCGCACAGTCCCGTCGTCATCGTCACCCCCGAGGCCGGCACCATGGGAACGGGCCTGGGCGGCTTCCAGGAAGCCAACCAGCTGCCGATGTTCCAGGAGTTCACGAAGTACCAGGGCCACGTCAACAACCCCAAGCGCATGGCCGAGTTCACCGGCCGCTGCTTCGACCGTGCGATGTCCGAGATGGGCCCCACGCAGCTGAACATTCCCCGCGACTTCTTCTACGGCGAAATCGAGACGGAGATCCCGCAGCCCACCCGCCTCGATCGTGGCCCCGGCGGGGAGAAGAGCCTGAACGAGGCGGCGGAACTGCTGGCGCAGGCCAAGTTCCCGGTCATCGTCTCCGGCGGCGGCGTGGTGATGGCCGACGGCGTCGACGAGTGCAAGGCGCTCGCCGAGCGTCTCGGTGCCCCCGTCGTCAACAGCTACCTGCACAACGACTCGTTCCCCGCCAGCCACCCGCTGTGGACCGGACCGCTCGGCTACCAGGGCTCGAAGGCCGCGATGAAGCTGATCAGCCAGGCCGACGTCGTGCTCGCCCTCGGCACCCGCCTCGGCCCCTTCGGCACCCTCCCGCAGCACGGCATGGACTACTGGCCGAAGAACGCCAAGATCATCCAGATCGACGCCGACCACAAGATGCTCGGCCTGGTCAAGAAGGTCTCCGTCGGAATCTGCGGCGACGCGAAGGCCGCGGCCGTCGCACTCACCGAGCGGCTCGAGGGCAAGGCCCTCGCGTGTGATGCCAACCGCGAGGAGCGCAGCAAGAAGATCGACGCCGAGAAGGCGGCGTGGGAGAAGGAACTCGACGAGTGGACCCACGAGCGCGACCCGTTCAGCCTCGACATGATCGCCGAACAGGAAGGCGAGGAAGGCAACTGGCTGCACCCGCGTCAAGTGCTGCGTGAGCTGGAGAAGGCGATGCCGGAGGACGTGATGGTCTCCACCGACATCGGCAACATCAACTCCGTCGCCAACAGCTACCTCCGCTTCGAGAAGCCGCGCAGCTTCCTCGCCCCGATGAGCTTCGGCAACTGCGGTTACGCACTGCCGACCGTCATCGGCGCCAAGGCCGCGGCACCGGAACGGCCCGCCATCGCCTACGCAGGCGACGGCGCCTGGGGCATGAGCCTCGGCGAGGTCATGACGGCCGTCCGGCACGACATCCCCGTCACGGCCGTCGTGTTCCACAACCGGCAGTGGGGCGCGGAGAAGAAGAACCAGGTCGACTTCTACAACCGCCGCTTCGTCGCCGGTGAACTCGAGAGCGAATCCTTCGCCGGAATCGCGCAGGCGATGGGTGCCGAGGGCATCGTCGTCGACAAACTCGAAGAGGTCGGTCCCGCGCTGCAGCGCGCGGTCGCCGCACAGATGAACGAGGGCAAGACCACGGTCATCGAGATCATGTGCACCCGCGAACTCGGCGACCCCTTCCGCCGCGACGCGCTGTCCAAGCCCGTGCGCCTGCTCGACAAGTACAAGGACTACGTGTAGTTCCACTATGGCGAGCACGTGGCCTCCGGCGATCACGCCGGGGGCCACGTCCCGTGCGGTCCTGGTACCGACGATTCGACGCGGTCTGGATCTGTCGCTTCACCGCCGCGACCCCCACACTTCTGACGGAGACCACGACGAACGGAAGCGGTGCAACAGGGTATGGCGGCAACGGTGTGGGATCTGTCGCTGCCCGCCCTCCTCTTAGCCCTCGGCATCGTGGTGGCCGGCGGCGTCGTCCGCGGCTTCGGGGGTTTCGGTGGCGCCATGGTGTGGGTCGCCGGACTCGTCGTCCTGCTGCCGCCGACGTCCGTGATTCCCACCGTGTTCGTCCTCGAGGTCGTCGCCAGCGCCGCGATGCTGCCGCAGGTGTGGCGACAGGTGCACTGGAAGTCGTTGCGCTGGTTGTTCGCAGGCACCCTGATCGGAATGCCGGTCGGCATGTGGGCGCTCACGCAACTGTCCGGTGACCTGGTGCGCGTACTGCTCGGTGTCGCCATCATCGGATCGGCCGTGGCCATGGCCGCCGTCCCCGACCGGCAGTCGCTGCCGGGCCCCGGCGTCACCGCCGCGACGGGCATGGCGTCCGGACTCCTCAACGGCGGCTTCGCCCTCGGCGGCCCGCCCGCCGTTCTCATGTACTTCTCCGCGTCCACCCACGTCGCCGCCGGACGCGCCTCGCTCGTCGTGTTCTTCCTCGTCATCGACGCCTTCGGAGCAGCGGGCTCGGCCGCCGGCGGCCTCCTCACGCTGCCCGTCCTCGCACAGATCGCCCTGTTCACACCGCTCTGCATGCTCGGCGCCGCCGCGGGGAAATGGATGTTCGACCGCACCACCGCCCACCAGGTCCGCCAGCGCGTGCTGTGGCTGCTCGGCTTCCTCGGCGCCGCCGTCCTCGTGCAGGTGGCGTTGCGGTAGACCGAGGCCCCGCTCCCGGTAAGACCGAGGCGGGGCCACAGCAGCTTTGGTGTCAGGTCGCGGGTGTGTGCGACATGGCGGCGTTGTCAGGGTGTGAACTGCCGTCCTGGTCCTCCGTGTAGAGGTCCCGGCGGCGGATTGCGAGCGTGCACAGCGTGCTGACGGCGCCCACCGCAACGATGTATCCCATGATCAGGGAGAGTCCTCCGCTCGCCGAGCCGAGGAGGGACGCGAGCACGAGCGGCGTCAGACCGGAGGCGACGATTCCCGACAGCTGGTAGACGACGGAGATTCCGCTGTAGCGGACTCGGGTGGGGAAGAGTTCCGCGAACAGCGAGGACTCGGGGGCGTAGACGATCGGATAGAGGACGCCGAGAACCAGCACGATCGTGATGACGATGACGGCGGTATCTCCGGTGCCGATGAGCACGAAAGCGGGATAGGCTGCAGCCGTGAGGATCACGCTGCCCGCCGCGAACATGTGTCTGCGGTCGTATCGGTCGGCCAACTTTCCGAAGACGGGAATGAAGACGATCATGGTCGCGGCCGCCGCCATCACTGCCAGAAGCAGGGTTTGACGGCTGAGGTGCAGCGTGCCGGTGCCGTAGGCGATCGCAAATACCGCCCACGTATTGAAGGCCACACCCTCGGCCCATCGACTGCCCATTCCCAGCACCATGTTTCGCCGTGACTGCGGGCTCTTGATCAGTTCCAGAGCGGGCACGGTGGCCTTCTCCTCCACCGTCTCGAGTTTCCGGAAGGCCGGAGTCTCCATGACCTTGAGGCGGATGAACAGGCCGACCGCCACCAGGATCGCGCTGAGCATGAAGGCGATCCGCCAACCCCAGTCCAGGAATGCGGCTTCGGACAGGGTCGAGTTGAGTGCGGCGAAGACACCCGTGCCCAACATCAGGCCGATTGCGAGACCGATCTGCGGCAGGCTTCCGTAGAATCCGCGCTTACCGCGGGGTGCGTATTCGACGGCCATCAGGACGGCCCCGCCCCATTCGCCGCCGATTGCGACTCCTTGCGCGAGCCGGAGCACCACCAGCAGAATCGGCGCGGCGATTCCGATCGTCGCGTACGTGGGGACCAGTCCGATCAAACAGGTCGCCACACCCATGATCATCATGGTCGCGACCAGGGTCTTCTTCCGGCCGATGCGGTCGCCGATGTGACCGAAGATCAGACCGCCGAACGGCCGGGCCATGAATCCGATCGCGAACGTGGCGAACGCGAGCAAGGTGCCGACGATTGGATCCGAACTGGGGAAGAACAGCTTGTCGAACACCAGGCCGGCGGCGATGCCGTAGAGGAAGAAGTCGTACCACTCCACTGTCGTTCCGACGATGCTCGAGGCGACGACGGTACGGATCTCGGACTTCGAGGGTTCCTTGTCGGTGTCTCGCGGAGTGGTCACAACGACTCCCGGAATATGTGTGTGAGGGCGTCCCTCGTCACCGGCCGCGGCACGACCGCCAGCTGACGCGTCTGCTTCATCGTGCCATCGACCAGCGTTGCCAGGTGCTCTTCCCCGTAGCCGAAGCTTCGCAATCCCGAAGGCATTTCGATGTCGGCCATCAGCTCGCTCAGGACGTGCGCGAGCGCGTCCGCTCCATCGGTGGCTGTGAACGTCCGGCCGGAGAGGAGCTCGGCCGCCCGCAGGTGTCTGCCGGGGTCGCTCGGGTAGGTCCATCGGAAAACTGCCGCGGCAGTGGCGGATACGGCCTGCCCGTGCGGCACCATGGGCATCGCAGGATAACCCTCGGCCTGGTAGTTCTCGACGGCGCCGGCGACCGGGTACGCATTGGCGTGGGGCAGGTGGGTGCCCGCGTTACCGAACCCGGTTCCGGCCGAGGTCGAGGCCAGCGCCATCTGGTAGCGAGCTTCCAGGTCCCGCCCGTTCATCACCGCGCGTCGCAGATACTTCCCCACCAACGACAGTGCCTGCTCACACCAGGTGTCACTGATGGGGTTGGAACCGCAGAAGGCGGGGCGCTTCATCGGGTCTTCGGGCGCAGGTTTGGCGTCGAACCGGACGCTGGTGTAGCTCTCGAGAGCGTGGGAGAGCACATCCATCCCGCTCGCGGCGGTGACCTGCGAGGGCAGCGTGACGGTGGTCAGGGGATCGACTATTGCGAGCGTCGGTCGCAACTTGGCATGACTGACCCCGGCCTTCAGGTGCAGGCCGAGGAAGTCGATGACGCAGATCGTCGTCGATTCCGATCCGGTGCCCGCGGTGGTCGGTATGGCGATCAGGGGTTTGAGGGGAAGCCACGGTGCCGTACCTCCGCCGATGGGCGGGGTCACGTAGTCGAGAAGTTCCCCGGGGTGTGTGGTGAGGAGGTTGACAGCCTTCGCGGTGTCGATCGCGGAACCTCCGCCGACTGCGATGTAGGAGTCCCACTCCCGTTCGCGGGCGAAAGAGACGGCCTCGTCGATGCTCTGATCTGTGGGTTCCACTGCAACGCCGTCGAATACGTCCGACTTGATGCCTGCGGCGATCAGCTGATCGCGGATGCGGTCGGGGATCCCGGTGTTTCGAACGCCCGGGTCGGTGATCACCAAACAGGATTCCGATCCCAGTGCGGACAGCTCGGCCCCGACCTCGTCCAAAGCGCCGATACCGAATTTCAATGGGGGTGCTGCCCAGGTGAAGACGCTCTCGTTCTCGTTCGATCGATACATCGTTGAGACTCCTTCGCTGTCACAATGTAGGGATAGTCCCCACACTGTGAACCGACGATAGGCCAGCAACGTGGATATGTGAAGTGCCTCACAAGAAGAATTCGAGGGATCCAGCACAGAGCGGATCGCGACGCCACCGAACGGAGGCCGTGACAAACACCCGGGCCGTGGGCCTAGGGTCAGTGAGACATCGCCCGGTTGACCGGGACGAATTGGGATACTTCCTTCGCCGCCTGGACAATGCGGTCTCCGAGCGTCCGTACCCTCGACTTGGGCATGCGGACGGTGGGGACCTGAATCACCAGCGCTGCCTGCGCGTACCCGTCCGCGTCCAGGATGGGTGCGCCGACGCAACGCACACCCTCGACGTTCTCCTGCTCGTCGATGCTGTACCCGCGGACCCGGATCTCCCGGAGTTGCTCCGACAGTTCACGGGGAGTGCTCAAGCTGTGCGGGGTGACCTTGGCGAGCGTGGCCGGAAGCGACTCGACGTACGTCTCGGCGTGTGGCGAGAACGCCAGGATCGCCTTGCCCGACGCCGTCGTGTACAGGGGAAACCGGGCGCCCGTGTGCTGCTCGAACCGCAACGGGAGCATCGACTGCACCCGCATCATCACCACCGATTCGGACCCCTGACGGATGGAGAGGTTCACGGATTCCTGGGTCTCGGAATTGAGCTGCTCCAGGATGGGTAGCGCCTTGTCCATGCCGAACCCACGCTGGGCGGCCTGGCCGAGCAGTACCGTTCCACTGCCGAGGTAGTAGCTGTCGGACATCGGATTCCGCGCTACGAGACCCTCGGCGATCAGGGCTCGGATGAGTCTGTTGGCCGTACCGGACGACAACCGGAGTTCCGCCGCGATAGCACTGCCGGTGAGTTCGTCGGGTGACGATGCGAGCAACTTGAGCACGGCCAGCGCACGTCCGACGGATTGTGTGCCCGCGGGCAGTTCTTCGCTCACCACGCAATCCCATCTTCGTCCGACCTGCCGGCGAGTCGATGTTACCCGCTGGGCCGATGACCGAGGCCCAGATCTCGTCGCAGTTCGGGCCGGTAGACCGCTATTCCCCCGCGGTGTCGGGGGCCGTGTCGCCCGAATCGCGGTGGAACAGTCCGAGACTCAACACCGAGAGCTGCAGGCCGTCGAGGGTCCGGGGATCCCAGCCGGTCAACTGTTGCCAGCGGTCGAGCCGGTAGGTGATGGAGTTCGCGTGGAGGTGGATGTCCCGGCCGGCCGCGCTGATGGAGAAGCCGTTGCGGGCGAATGCCGACACCGCCTCGACGAGGTGAGGGTGGTCGGCGGCGACGGTGGCCCCCGGTTCCAACAGCGTGGTGAGTTCGGCGCGATGGTCTGCCAGCGTGGCGGCGACCCATTCGTCGGCGAATCGGACCACGGCGCCGGTGGGGGACGCCAGTTGCAGCACCCGCCGCGCGTCGGTGATGCTCATCGCCGCACCGGCCAGGCCGGGGCGGTCCAATCCGACACCGACGGTGGTGCCCGGGTGACCGAGCCGGACCTCGCGGATGATGTCGTCGACCGGTGCGTGCTGGCTCAGGGCGACGATGACGGTGCCGTGCCCGCTGCATTGAGTGGTGCCCGGGATCGTGTCGAGGGTGCGTTGCAGCCGCTCGAGCTGCGCTTCCGACCACTCCTCCGCGGCGACGCACACCGCCCGAAACCCGTGTTGCGGTGTGAACCCGAGCGCCTCCGCCAGCTCCCGCACGTCACGGTCGTCGCCGTCGGTGGACCTCGCGAGTGCCTCGAAGAACCGGTACCGCACGCCCGCGCGGATGGCCTGTTCGCTTCGGGTCGCGTCGGTGTGTCCGACGGCGACCGCGCTGGTGGCGGTGTGGACGAGATCCCACATCATTCCGCCTGCACGCAACAGGTCGGTTGTCGGTTCGGCCGCTCTGGCGACCATCGTGTCCCACAGTTCGCGAGACGCGATGTGGTACGTCTCGATGACATCGGACAGGGGTAATCCCTGCATCGCCCGGCGCCGGCCGAGCTGACGTGAACGCTCGAGGACGTCGTCGGCGAGGGGTTCGCTCTCCGCGAGGGCGCGCAGCGTCGCCGCGAGCTGCCGGGCGATGTACTCGTGCTGTTCGTCGATCGGAACGGCAGCGTACGACTGCAACTCGGCGCGAATCTGACGCACCGATCGGTCGGTCACCGACTCGATCTCCTCCGAGACCTGCCGGCACAACCGCTGGATCGTGTCTTCACCCGCGGACTCGGGCACTTTCCCTCGCATTCCACACTCCCGTGAAATTCACGAACCGCTTCGGCGTTTTCCGGGATTCACCCATGGCCCGCGGGGAGTGACTCGGACCACACTAGTGCCAGAGTGCACGTCGCCAGGCACCGGACCACACCGCGACGCCGGTCGACGCAGTCAGAATAGGAGCCCAACAATCATGTCCAACGAGGCAAAAAGCGCCTTACTCGCGATAGGTGTCCCGTTCGCCGGGGTTCTGGGCGGCATCGTGGTCCTGTCCGGATCCACGGCCGCGGTCTTCGGAGTTCCGATCCTGTTCGCGTGGTTGTTCCTGTGGATGCCGCTCACCTCGCTGTGCCTCCATCTCGCTTGGAAGCTATTCGACCGCAAAGACTTCGAAGCTGCCGAACGTGCCGAATCCGCCGCTGCGGGCAGTGGGATCGGAGAACAGTCATGACCGCGGCGTTCTTCACGCTCGTGCTGATCCTCGCCCTCGGGGCGGGCGTGCTGTCGCGGCGCGGCAGCAAGAAGGAGATCTCCGACTACCTGGTGGGTGGCCGGTCGTTCGGTCCGCTGCTGGTCTTCATCCTGGGGGCGGGTGAGGCGTACAGCATCGGCACCCTGATCGGGTTCCCCGGCGGCGTGTACGCGCACGGCGCGAGCTACGGCGTCTGGTTCATCGGGTACATCCTGCTGGCCTACCCGATCGGGTACTTCTTCGCGCCCTACCTGTGGCGGGCGGGCAAGCGGTACGGCGCCATGACGTTGCCCGATGTGGCCGGACGCCACTTCCGGTCGCGGGGGCTGGAATTGACGATCGCCATTGCGTCGGTCGTATTCCTCATCCCGTGGGGTCAGCTTCAGCTCGCCGGTCTGCAGATCGCGCTGACCGGTCTGGGGATCTCCATCGATCCCACCGTCGCCGTATTCGCAGGCGCGGCCCTCGCGCTGCTGTTCCTCATGCTGTCCGGGGTGCGCGCCCCCGCATTCGTGTCCTACGTGAAGGACACCGCCCTGCTGCTCGGCGCCGTCCTGATCGGACTGGCGGCAGTGATCGAGACCGGTGGCACCGAGAAGCTGTTCGCCGCGGCGGCGGCCAGTGGTGGCGGCTCGACCTCGCACTCCACGGTCACCGGGTCGTCACTGACCTTCGTACTGACGACGATCGTGTTCCAATCGGTGGGGTTCTTCATCTTCCCGATCATCGTGCAGGCCGTGCTCGCGGCGAAGTCCGAGGCGACGATCAAGCGGGTCGCCAAGTTCAATCCCCTGTACATGCTCATGTACCCGTTCCTCGTCGCTGCCGCCTTCGGGGCGATCACGCTGCTGCCGACGAAGCTCGAGGGCACGGAATCCGACCAGGTGCTCCTGCAGTTGTCGCGACAACTGTTGCCCGACTGGCTGACCGGCGTCGTCGCCGGCGGCGCGGCCCTCTGCGCGATCGTGGTGCTGTGCGGGGCGGCCCTCGGCATCGGTGCGATCGTGTCGCGCAACATCATTCCCGGGATCCCCGAATCCCGCCAACGGATCTGGGTGCGCGGAGTCGTCGTGGCGTATCTGGCGATCTCGCTCCTGCTCACCCTCGCGACACCTCAGCTCCTGCTGACCCTGGTCAACACCGCGTACTACGGCGTCACACAGGCCGCCGTGGTGTTCGCGACGATGGTCTTCGGCTGGAAACTGCGCCCCTCCGCCCTCGCGATGGGCGTGGTGCTCGGTGACGTCGTGGTGCTGTGGCTGTATCTCGACAAGCACGGCCCCGTGTCCGTGTGGCTCGCCGAGCACGGTGTCAACCTCGGCGCGGCCGCACTGGTCCTCAACATCCTGTTCGTGGTGGCGACGAGGTTGTTCTGGCCGGCCACCGACCCCGTCCGCGGCCTTCGCACCGAAGGTCGCACACCCGCCGCCGTGAAATCCACGGCCACTCCCAGCCAAGTAGGTGCCTGAATGTCCCGAACACTGCTCACCGCCGATGCGATCCACACCCAGGACCCGTCGTCGCCGACCGTCGAAGCGCTGGTCATAGCCGACGACCGCGTGCTCGCGACCGGCACCAGGAAGGACATGGCCGACTGCGCCGGGATCGGCGCCCGCCGCGTCGACCTGCCCGGCGCCACGGTGATCCCGGGACTCATCGAGTCGCACATCCACCCCACGTACGCCGGTCTCACCGACGGCTGGGCGGACTGCCGGACGCCACCGTGCCGGTCGATCGCCGACATTCAGCAGGCGCTGCGTGCCTCGGCCGGCGGCAGCGGCTGGATCCGGGGGTGGGGTTACGACGACACCCAGATTGCCGAGGGACGGCACCCGACGCGGACGGATCTCGACGCGGTCAGCATCGACAGGCCGGTCATCGTGCTGCACATCTGCGGGCACTTCGCCGTCGCCAACACCGCCGCACTCGCGGCGGCGGGCATCGACGAGTCGACGGTGCCGATGGACGACCCGCTCTTCCCCCGCGGGGACGACGGCCGGCTGACCGGGATGGCGTGGGAAATCGATGCGGTGTCGAGGCTCACCGCGGCGGTTCCCGCGCTGACCGAGCAGGAGGTCAACGGTGCCTTGCTCCGCAGCCTGCTGTCGGCGCGGGCACGGGGAATCACCACGATCCACGATCTCGGGGTGGGTCTGTCGGCGGGCGAGCAGGAGCTGGCCGCCTACCGCTCACTGGACGTATCGGGTGAGCTACCGGTCCACGTCGTCGGGTTCCTCCGCGGCGACCTCGCGCTGCAGGCCGTCGACGACCGGGGAGTCACGTTCGAGCACGCACCCGCGGCCGGAGCGCACTTCCGGCTGGCCGGCGCGAAATTCTGGGCCGACGGATCGATCCAGGGACTGTCCGCCGCACTCCGCGCCCCGTACGCCTGCGACCCCGCTCATCACGGCGACCTGCTCTACCCGCAGGAGCAACTCGACGAGATGATCCTGCGGGTGCACCGCGCGGGTGGTCAGGTCGCCGTGCACGCCAACGGCGACGCGGCCGTCGGCGCTGCGATCACGTCGCTGCGGCGGGCGCAGGCCACCGACGGCCGGGTGGGACGGCACCGCATCGAACACTGCCAGGTGAGCGCACCGAGCGACCTCGCCGCGATCCGGGACGCCGAACTCGGGGTGAGTTTCTTCGTCAACCACGTCTTCTACTGGGGCGATCGCCACCGCGACCGCTTCCTCGGCGCCGAGCGGGCCGCCGACATGGATCCCCTGGCCTGCGCCGACGAACTGGGTCTGCGATTCGGGCTGCATTCGGACTGTCCGATCACCCCGATGGACCCGCTGGCGACCATCCGCACCGCGGTCACCCGGATGACACGGGGCGGCACGGTGCTCGGCGGGAACCAGCGGATCGGAGTGGATCGCGCGATTCGGGCGATGACCGTCGACAGCGCGTACCTGGTCCACGACGAGACTCGCGTCGGCACCCTGACCGCCGGCCGTCGCGCGGACCTGGTGGCGCTCGACGGCAGCCTCGGCGATCTCGGCGACGGCACCGTCGACACACCCCGTCCGGCAATGGTGATGATCGACGGAGAAGCGGCAGACATGCACCCAGCCCGGGTGTAAGTGATTCAGCTGCAATGGAACTGGAACCCGTCTTCGCCGATCAGGTGAGGGCGGGTTCCCGTTGCCGGCGGAAGCTCCGGGAGCTCCCGGAGGCACTGAGCGGCGACTGGGCGGCGGAAATGAAGTACGACGGGTGCCGCCTCTCGGCGGCGGTCAGGGGCCGGTCACCTACCTTCCGTTCGACGTTCTCTCTGCCGACGGTTCCGATTTGATGGCGGCGCCGTATCTGGAGCGCCGTGCAGCTCTCTCCGACCTCGGTCACGCGCTGCCCGGGGTCGGCGTGCCCGTGCAGATCTTGCCGCACTGGGAAGGAGTGGACGGTGCCGTCATTCTGGAGACCGCCAGAAATTCCGGGATGGAGGGTGCGTTGTAGCCACACTTCTGAGTTGACCATTGACCACCGCCGTCGTGTCGAGCCCTTGCTGGTGGAGGGTATGGCCTCGGTCGAGGGAATCAGTCTGCAAACCAGTTTCGAAATCTCCCCCAGAGACTGATGAGATTCATGGAAGTGTTGGAGGAGGAAACGCAATCCGCGGAGTGCTGTGGATTCCGGATTCCGGTACTCGTCGGTTGAGCGCAGCGACCCGCAGGTTTCTGCACCGTTTGACGCTCCAATTCGGGATTCTTCATCGGACGACCTCTACGGGACGTCGCAGGTCAGCGAGTTCCAGTCACAGGACGGCAATTGGAACGAGCCCGGGTGAGGGTTCGGTTATTGGTCCGGTGAGTCGGCCAGCGCCTGGTATCGCCGCATGGCTTTCTCTCGTGATTCGGTGCCTGCGGGATAGAAGGCCGAGAACATGTAGTCGAAACGAAGGCCGCCGACCTCTTGGAGAAGGTGGACCAGCGAATCCCCGAGGGTCGTATGGTCCCCTTCTCCTCGGATGCCAATCGATACATCCAGCAGGTGCGTTCCGGCGGGAAGTGGCTCGGGACGGTGTTCCTCGCTGAGTTTTGCGGCGGCCTCGGATGCCGGGCTGGGTCCAAGGATCTGCCAGCGCCCGATGTCTGCGAGCGCGTCGGCTAAGAGGGCGCGCAGGGCGGCGATGTACTCGACGGCGCCGGCGTCTGTTGCGTAGATCCGAAACACGTATTCGACGATGTCGGTGTCGTGAAATGGCCACGGCAGGTCTGGCTCACTGTCCCACACACTTCCGCGCAGGACGTTTTATCCGCCGACCGGTTCTAGGCGGTGGTCGGCAGCGGATTCGATCAGGCACAGCATCGGATGGGCATACAGTCCTGCCAATCGGGCCTCACGGGCGAAGTGGTCCAGTATCAGGTGCGCGGTGCGGTCGTCGAGGCTCATCAAGGTGTCGAACCCGGCGATCGCCAGGACGGTTCCCGTGGAATCGGGATCACTGCCGAAATCGAACGTGCCCACGTCGGCGAACACATCACTGAACGCGCTGGTGCTGCCGCCGTAGGCCCGCTGGTATCCCATCGCCTCGGCGAAGGCATCGAACATGTCTTCCACCGAGGACCATTCGTGCGCGTCGATCCGTTGCACTAGACGATATGAGGGGCTTGGGCTGGGGCCTCCCACATGTGAACGTGGGGTTGCCGGACAGGAAACGGGTCCTGGCCGGTAGAGCCACAGATGTGGGAGGCCCCAGCAATGAATCAGCGTACGAGTATCGGATTGGATGTGCACGCACGATCGGTGGTCGCGTGCGGTCTCGACGGTCGGACCGGTGAGCTGTTCGAGCGCCGATTGACGCCCGCTCATCGCGAGATATTCGAGTGGATCCGGTCGCTGCCGGATCCGGTGAAAGTGACGTACGAGGCCGGACCTACCGGATTCGGGCTCGCCCGGTTCCTGGCCACGGCGGGCATCGAATGTCTGGTGGCGGCACCGTCGAAGCTGCAGCGCCCGCCCGGCGACCGGGTCAAGAACGACGCGCGCGATGCGCGGCATCTGGCCCGACTGCTGCACCTCGGGCAGATCGTCGAGGTGGCGGTGCCCAGCGTCGAGCAGGAGGCGGCCCGTGATCTGGTCCGTGCCCGTGAGGACTGTCGCGGGGATCTCATGGCGGCCCGCCACCGCGTGTCGAAACTACTTCTGCGGCACGGCATCGTCTACTACGGTGGCCACGCGTGGACGAAGGTGCACGACACCTGGTTACGCACCCAGCACTTCGACGCACCCGGTCTGCAGCTGGCGTACGAGACCGCCTACGACACCATGCTCGCGACGGTGGACCGGCGGGATCGGCTGGATGTGGCGATCGCGGCGATGGCCACCGACAGCGACTACACCCCGGTGGTGACTCGGCTCGGCTGCCTGCGCGGCGTGTCCACGCTGACCGCGTTCGGGCTGGCCGTCGAGATCGGCGACTGGCAGCGCCTGACCGGACGCTCGATCGGCGCCTACCTCGGGCTCGTGCCCACCGAACACTCATCCGGCGCGACGCGCTCGCAGGGATCGATCACCAAGACCGGCAACGGCCACGCGCGGCGGCTTCTGGTCGAGGCCGCCTGGCACCATCGACCCCGGTATCGTCCCGGAGCGGATCTGCGGCGCCGGTGGGAGCAGGCCAGTCCTGCGGCTCGGGCTCGCGGTCAGCAAGCAAACCGGCGCCTGCACGCCCGCTGGGCCGGGTTCGACGCCCGTCGTAAACGCCCCACGCTGGCCAATACCGCGATCGCCCGCGAACTCGCCGGCTGGTGTTGGTCGCTGGCCATGCTGGATACCTGAAAAGCCGGTTCCCCGTTCCGCATCCGGTTGCGAGTATGGTCGTCCACTCGTCGGGTGGCAAGGTCGGTTCTCCTCGCTGCGCTGCGGGGACTCCACTTTGCCCCTCATCGCCGACGACCGGCGAGCAAGGGCCGGAACGGAAAACCCACAACGTCCGGACGAATCACGCGGTGGTGACGGCAGCGCCTGGGAGTGATCCGCGAGCTACCTATGAGCAATCCTCAACTGCGCGTTGGGATCACGCTCGACACTAGACAGCGACCCACTCCAGCCGAACAACCGTCCTGCGGTACCCAACCCGCGCATATCAGAGTTGACCACGCGTCGAAACCGACACGCTCGCCACCACCCAGATCGACCGGGCCCACAGAGGCGGCGCCCACGACGACGGTCCTGGACGCCGCCTCACCCTGCGCCCTTGACAAACCGGCGTACATATCAGGTAGCCGAGCCCGGTGAGTCGGTCGCAGGCGCTATCCAGTTGGAATCGGGTGTCGTACCGGAACACGGCGCCGTTCTGCAGCAGACTCCAGTCGAAGCGTTGTCGTTGCTCGTTGAACAGGTCCCTGTCGGTAGGATCGAACACCGCTCTGCGCGCCATTCTCAGAGCCTATGCGTCTGATGAATCTGACAGATCCAATAGACGACTCGTTGTCGCCGGTCATGGATCCTGTAACGGTGCGACTTCCTCCATCTGAGGTCTGCGATCTGGGACGGCATGGGGGTGTACCGTCACCGAATCCGGCCATCACCATCAGCCGAAGATCGGGCCGAAGATCGTTACCAATGGGTACACCGTGTACCAGTAATGGTCACCGAGCCAGTACCACATCGGGGAAGGGGACATCGGGAATCCTCTCGTCGATCGCACGGCAAGTGCTCGCGGCCACCCGACCTACGTCCACGTTCGCCCAGCTAGCCGGCCCTGTCAACCGAGCCCCACACATCAAGGACGCCAGGCACTCTGCAGGATCGGCGACGGTCAACGATCCCGCTGACGGGATGGGGACCGAATTGAGGATTCCGACAAGCTCGTGAGAATCGGGCACTGACACGATGTTGAGAACCCCGCAGGTCAAAGATTCAGAGAAGTGACGCCAAGCCGTGGAACCTACATTTCCCGCGACGGCGCAGGTGTTTTGCGCGCGGACACCCTCAGCGGATCCGTCCGGGGCTCGGCTCGGCTCGACGCCTTGCAGGAGGTGGACCCATGTTCCGAACCGCTTTGATGCCCCGCAGCATGACTACTGTCGCCGGGACTGCACTCGTAGTGCTGCTGCTCGCCGCTCCGCCGGTGAGCGCAGCCCCGACCGACACGGTCCTGGCGATCCCGTTCGCGGGACTGACCAACGGACCGACTGGATTCACCAACTCGCCGTCCAGTACGGATATCACTGTCCGGACAGACCCAGACGAGCCGGGGATCACTCGATTCCGTTGCGGCGCATTCCTCTACTGCGATTTTGTCGTCCACTGGCGCAACATATCGACCGGCGCGAGTGGCGCTGCGGACCTCTTGTGCGGACCTTCCAGGGGGTCGCCCAGACTGGCTCCGGGAAAGTGGTTGCCCTCTTCACCGCGGGCGGTGCGCCCGGTTACCCTGGCACCCCCGCCACGCTGTTACCGGGCGCTGGTGTTGGGCAGTTCCTTGACCTGGATTAACGCGTCCGACGACACCCGTCACGTTCCATCGACTGTGTCCGCGTCACCCACTCCCGCGGTACGCAGTAGCCGACAATCCCGCTATTCGCCAGTCAGCTGTTACCGAGTCCGGCCGATGAGGCCCCGGACTCCCGAAGTTGGTCTGACCTGCACGGATGGCTGCTTCGTCTGCCGGCTTCAATGAAGTTTCCTCATAACCTGCCGATTCGTCAGGTCGTCGTGACGAACCCGATCCGCACAAACCTATCGGGGGTCGGCCAAGATACGACGGAAACCGGCAACCAGTGATCTTGTTGAACTTGCCGCAGTTGAGGTGCCGGGGCGGATCGGCGTCGGCTGCCCGACCAGGGACAGCGATGCGCAAACGCAGTCGGGGGCCCGATCTTCTGTCACCGTTCGCAGGGGGCTCCTCGCGTACCCGCTCAGATCGCTCAACGGCGCACCCGATAGCGCAGGTGAAGGACCCGGTTGCCCTGAATCACCACATCAGGATCCTCCAACAGGTGCTGCGCGTGGACCGACCCGAAGTAGCGCTTGCCGGACCCGAACACGACGGGTACGACGTCCATGCGCACCTCGTCGACCAGGCCCGCGGCAAGCACCTGGCCACCGACGTCGCCAGCGGCGACCTCGACGATGCGGTCACCCGCAAGCTCCTGCGCCTTGGCCACGGCTGCCTCGACGCCGTCGACGAAGTGAAACGGCGTCTCGGGGTCCCAGCCCTCGGGCTCCGGCCGGTGCGTCACGACGACCACGTGGTTGATCCCGCTCGGAGGCTTTCCGTCCCAGCCGTCGGTCATGTCGAAGACGTGGCGGCCGACGAGTGTCGCCCCGATCTGGTCCCAGTACGGCCGGGTGTAGTCGTAGGACGTCTGTGACACCTTCACCTCGCCGCTCTCGTCCACCGGGACGTCACCGCTGGACAACCAGTCGAACAGCGGTCCGGGCTGGTCATTCTCGTCCGCGATGAAGCCGTCCACCGACACCGAGCTGTACATGACCACCTTGCCCATGGGGCGCTCCTCTGCTTTGGGGTGCCCCAAATTTAGCGTGTCGTGAGCTGTCGTTCTTGTAGGAAATCAATCGGCTGGCCGCGGCCAGCTGTCCAGCACGTGGCCGGGATGTTCGCGCAGGAACTGCCGCCGGACTCCGTACGCACATCCGCTTGGCGTGGTGGAACTGCCCTCGGTGTGGCCTGACCGATGATTGCTTCGCGCCGTGCTGGTCTGTACACCGAGTACCGACTCACGGGAGGCTGACACCATGCGGAAACTGACCTTCGCCATGAACGTGAGCGTGGACGGCTACATCGCCGCACCCGGCGACGACCTCGGCTGGAGTGTGCCGAGCGACGAGCTGTTCCAGTGGTGGTCCGACCGGGTGAGGGCGACAGGCACAGCGCTGTACGGGCGCAAACTGTGGGAGACGATGAGCTCCCACTGGCCGACCGCCGACCAGCAGCCGGGTGCCACACCGGCGGAGATCGAGTTCGCCCGCCGCTGGCGGGACATGCCGAAGGTGGTGTTCTCCTCGACGACCAGCACGGTCGACTGGAACACCCGCCTGGTCACCGGCGACGCGGTCACCGAGATTGCCCGGCTCAAGGCCGAGGACGGCGGCCCCATGGATATCGGCGGCGCCACACTCGCTGCAGTGGCCATGCGTGATGGGCTGATCGACGAGTACGCGATCGTCACCCACCCGGTCCTGGTAGGTGGCGGCACGCCGTTCTTTGCGGCCCTGGACAACTGGGTGAGCCTGACCCTGGTGGAGACCGGGACGTTCCCTGACGGCGTGGTCCTGACCAGGTACGAGACCAGGCGCTGAGTACCCACCCTCGGATCGGCGTGGGCTTCGGGCCGGCACTGATTCAAATTTCGCATTGCGCCACCGGCGTTCCCGGGGTGGCTATTTACTGCAGGTGCCGGTAGAGCCGTCCGTGGTTGCTGAACCAGGCGACATTCCCATCGGACCCCCGAACGAAGTTGGATCGGGTGCCGGTGGGTTCGAGGTCGGGGCCAAGGTCAAGCCCATAGTCGGTCTTGTAAAGCGCAAGACCGAGATTCGGGACTGTCTGCTCATCCGGAAGGTAGGTACCATCCGGGGCGTCGCTCATGTTGCCGACGAGCTGGCCGTCTTTGCCGCGGAAGTGGATCACGACGGTCCCCAGGGTGCCCGATTGATCGATGTCGTCAGTGGCATACACCCCCTCGTAGGGCGCCAACTCGGCCGTGCTCAACTTCTGGGGCGTCGCGGGCAGGTTACTGATTCCGGCGAAGCGGCGAAGCGACCAGTCCTCGGCGAACAGTTCGTTGAGCAGTTTCCCTCCACCCTCGGAATTGGTGAGCACGGTCATGGCGAAGTTACGGCTGGGCACCATGAAGAACCCGGATCGTTGACCCGCCCAGGTCCCGCCATGTTGGACGATCGTCTCGTTCTCCGCGGACGGCCGCAGCATCCATGTCACTCCTACGCCGGTGAGTTCGACCTGAAGCGTGCCGCCGACGCCTGGATTCGAACGCATGGCGATGAGCGAGTCCTTGCTCATCAACCGATCTCCCTTGGGTGTAGTGCCGTCGCCGAGGTGGAAGCGCGCGTAGCGCAACTGATCCCGCACGCTGGAAATCAACGATCCGGTCGGGTTGCAACTGCGCGAGAAGAACCAGAAGCCCGGATCCACAACGGCTTTTCCGTCGTCGACGTTGTGTGAGGCGGCGATATTTTGGCCGATTATCTGGTCCGAGAAGAAGCGGGTGTGACTCAACTCGAGCGGGTCCAGCAGCATCTTCTGGACGGCGTCCTCGTAGACCGATCCGGTCACGGCCTCGACGATCCGGCCCGCCACAACCAACCCCGCATTGTTGTAGGCGAAGACCGCGCCCGGCGGGGTCTTTTGTGGGAGCCGGGTCATCGACGCCACGAACTTGGTTATCGCGTCGTCACCTCGACCGAAGTCCTGGAGATCGTCACCGAGCCAACCCGAGGTGTGGTTGAGCAGTTGTCGCACCGTCGCCGTGGCGCTGGCGTCTGGATCGGCGACCGCGAAATCGGGCAGATACTGGCGTATCGGTGCCTCCAGATCGACCCTGTCCTCGTCGATGAGGCGCATCACGGTCGTTCCGGTGAACGTCTTCGTCGTGGAGCCGATCCGGAACAGGGTGTCGCCGTCCACCGGGGTCGGGTGGTCGACATTGGTGACCCCGTACCCCTTGATGTACTCGTCACCGTCGGCAATGACGCCGACCGCAACCCCGGGGATCGCGTAGTCCCGCATCGCCTTGTCGATCTTGGCGTCGAGCTCGTTGAACGCGTCCTTCGCGTTCGCCGGAACGCTCGTCGCTGTGGAGGTCGACTCCTCCGACGAACATGCCGGCGACACGAGCACCGCCAACCCGGCGACCGCCCCGCCAAGCACCGCTCGGCGCGACACCTCGGGGCCACCGACGGCGAACACCTCGGTCGTCATCAGCGTGGCGGGAGAATGTCGTATGCCGGCAGTGGCGTCGTGTCCGTGCAGGATGTGTCCGGCTTCTCCGGATTGTCGAAAAACGACGCGATTATCTCGGCTCCGCACGGTGGCTCTGCATACACACCGTGTGCAGCTCCGGGCACTACCGCGACTATGGATTGCGAGAGATCCTTCGCGATGTAGTCGCCCCACACCGCTCCGGTCTGCCCGTCGTAGGTACCCGACAGCACAAGCGACGGGATGTCACTGACAGTGATGTCCCGGATCGAGTCAGGGGCCTTCGGCACGTCCCACACCTCGCAGGCGTCGCGCAGGAACGGCAGCTGTGGCGCTTGGGCCCGAACGGACTCCGGGAGTCCAGGGAATTCCTGTTCCGCCTGTTGCAGTGACTGCTCGACGGTCTCGAACGGGATCCATTCACGGCACCAAATGCTCAGGGTGAGGCCCCAATGGAGGACGCCCCTCTCCGGATGCCCCCACACCTCGGCCCACCGCGACGCAATGGGCTGCGCATTCCCGTGTGCGAGCTCATCGACCGTTGACGGGAACTCGTTCGGTAGATGGGTAGCCACGGGGACAAACCAGTTCAGCAGCATTCCGCCGTCGACGACAACCTTCGTCTCTCCTACCCCCGCAACGTTGACCGTCGTGGTAATGGGCTTCGCTTCAAGCTCATTGACCAGCCGGATGAACGTTGCCCCCAGGTCGGGATAGCGCTCTTTGCATGCTGGCTGGTCCTCGCACGCCTTGACCATGTTGTCGAATGCTTGGCGAGCGCTGGCCCAGGTCCACCCCAGGGCACCAGCCGATGGAGGCGTCACTCCGTCGAACACGATCGACTCGATGGCGTCGGCGTCTTGACGCATGTAGATCAGCGCAAGGTCGGTACCGTACGAGTGGGAGAACACATTCCACTTCTCGAGGCCGAGTGCCTTGCGTAAATCAATCAGGTCATAGGTGCTCTCGGTCGAATTGAACGCCGAGAGGTCAACGGTGGGAGCCAGGCGGTCGTGGCAGCCCTTCACCGCTTCTACGTACGCATCCCGTGTGGACTCAGCGTTCCACGCCATTCCGATCCGGTGGGCAAAAAACTCGAAAATCTCCGGGCAGGGCAACGGCGAGCTGGACGTGATGTTGCCGCGCTGTCCCATCAGGATCAGATCGCGATCACGGTTCAGCGGCACGTCTGGGTTGACCGGGGGATCGGTGACTGCATCCTGACCGGGCCCGCCCATGAGAAAGACGATCGGAGCCTTGGCCGGCGGCTGCGTTTCCGACGGAACGATCGCAACTGCCAAGCGCAAGGATCCGCTGTCTTCTCTGGTGCGGTTCACCGGTACCACCAATTCCCCGCAGCGAGCATTCTCCAGCAGTGGGACCGGATTTGGCGTCTGCGCGCACGGACCCTCGACAAACTCCGCCGGCGGATGAGCCACAGTCGTCGGTGGCGAACCGGACGGATCGGAATTGCTGCCACACGCCGAGCTGACGAGAATCGAGACAAACGCAATCGCCGTTACTTGGTTCACAAACCGCATGTCAACCACCCTGAATGGCGACCGCCCGAACCTTGTGTTCGGGCTCGGTCCGAGTATCTACTCGGATAAATCCTGGCACACCCATAGCATTGGGAGCGCCGTTACCGGTGAAGCAGCCACACAGGCCGTTGAAATCGGCCTCGATACCTCGGTGAGGACCGCCGTCGCCTTGGTGAGGGCGTCGAGTTTGCTGTCGGCGTGGGTGTGGCCGTTGTCGTGGCAGACTCGCATTCGCAGACCCTGCGATTCGATATCCATTGGTTCACCCAATATATTGCCCAATCGGAAAACCTTGCTTGTCAGTACCGTTCAACGATGCGCCCCGGCGGGCACGCTCTGGGCGTCACGAATGCGCTTAAGGCCATGCAGAACCGAGCGCACCGATCGCCTGGGCGGGCTAGTTGATGCGTGATCCCCGGACGCGTTCGGCGTTGCGCGGCGGGAAGGGTTCGCCATCGTTGTATTCGCGTTCGAGAACGGCGAGGTAGCGGGTGAGGGCCTCGTCGACGAGGTCGGACCAACTGTCGGGGGCGCCGGCGATATGGCCGATCGCGGCGACAGCATTCTTGCCGCCTTCGACCTTGGCGCGGTTGATATAGATGGATTCCAGCGTCTTGTCCGCGGGTACCCGTTTGGTGGTCGTTTCCTCGTCGAGGGCCACCGGCCCCTGCTGGGTTTCGCCGTTGGTGGCCGCTTCTCGTGCGACGTCCACGCCCTGCTCGACGAGGTTCGGCAGCCGCCGCTTGCGTTCGGCGGGGCTGTTGGCGAGTCCGGACTCACGGGTCACGTTGATCAGGAGATCCTTTCGACGAGTTCTCGAGCACGTCCCGACCTGATGGGCGCCTGCGCGAGGCTGGGGACGTCGGTCGAGGGGGTTGCTGGCGAGGCCGGGTTTACGTGTCGCGCTCATCAGGACATCCTTTCGACGAGTTCTCGGGCGGCGTCGCGGTAGGCGCGTGCCGCCGACGACGACGGTGCCCACCTGACGACGGGTTCTTCGGCGCTGTAACTTTCGCTGACACGGACCGACTTCGGGATGATGGTGCGCATCGTCTGATCGGGGTAGGTCTCGCGGAGCGCGGCGAGGACCTGCTGGTCGATGATCTGGCCGAGTTCGACGCGGCCACACAGAATGTGATTGAGCCGCGCGGTGGGGTTGAGCAACTCGACCTGCTCGCTGATGTAGTTCTCGATCCGCATGAGCGCTTCGAGTTCCATCGCTCCCGTCATGACAGCGGCGAGCACGTCGGTGCAGGCGACGAGTGCGCTGATGGTCAGGTGGTCGAAGTCTCCGGGGCAGTCGAGGAGGTTGAAGTCGACGTCGGGGGCGCCGGCGAGGGCTTTGCGCAGGACGCCGTGCGCACCGGGCTTCTTGAGGAAGTAGGGCCCGACGGAATCGAGTTCCTTGGTGGCAGGAACGAGGTGGATCCCGGACGCGGTGATGGTGGTGGCATCCTCGATGCTCGCCACCATCATGAGTACCGACAGGACATCATTGTCGACGGCCTCGGGCGTGGCGCCGAGCCAGGTGGTGGCGTTGCATTGCGGGTCGAGGTCGACGACACGGACGGTGTAGCCGGCTTCGACGAGGGCTTGGGCGAGGTTGACGGTGCTCGTGGTTTTGGTGGAACCACCTTTGTGGTTGACCACCGCGATGGTGCGGGTCATGGGCCTGTCCCTTCGTGCAATAAATAGTGCCGTAACGTGCACTGATCCGTCGGGGGCGTTCAGTGTCGCGTTGACGTTTCTCGTTCCGGCGGAGTCCTGCGATCATCGCTGACGGCGGACGATCTACTGTCACTATCGCGACGAGCACACAGGTCGCCACTCACTGCCCAGACCGGTGATCCGTCACGGTCCTGATCTGCAGGATTCCGCGGATCGTTGTGTGGTGGTCTGCTTCTCCCGAATCGATGCCAGCAGCTCGGTCAGTCCGGTGTCGGCCGCGATAAGCGCCGTGATGTAGTCGTTCGCGGTCATGCCATGTGCCTTCGCGGCGCTGGCAGCTGCTTCTTTGAGCTCCGGAGGCACCAGCGCCTTGACCACAGCACGGGTTCCCTTACTGGGCCGCCCTCGGCGGCGGGAAGCAACGATCTCGGCCATACCCGCAATTCTGGGACCAGAAAGTCGAACGACCTAACCGCCACACCGCACCCCCCCCCAGAATTTCTCGCGGCCGGGCATCGCGTGCAGTGCCCGAGAACTCGACAACAGGAAATACTCACCGCGGCGTATCACGTTGACCTACCGGCTTCCCGGAAGGCGGTGCGGGAAGCGGAATTCTCGTCACCAACCGCGCGCACAAACCGGAAGTAAGCCGCCAAGGGGGCTGTGAGAGTGCTCCGGAACAGCGTCTTGCAGGTTCCACGTTTCGGTGTCGGTTTCCACATTTCGTGTCGGTAGGACACCCGAACCAGGCACGTTTTCGCAGGTCAAAGACTGGATGGCAGAGCGGCTCCTGTACTGGCGCATGAGGAATCCGACGCACCGGACTGAGCAACCGACACGAAGCGTCGGAACCTACACGTCTGAGGCATTGCCAAAGCGCCTGGGCAAGTTCGGGTTCCTTGTAATCAAGTTGAAGTCGACAGTCAGGACAACCGAGCGTTTTCGGGTGGAGGGTACCGGGTCCCGGTAGTAATGGCGCAAAAAACAACGAAGTTCGCGTAGTGCCTGGTCAGCGGGTAGACGGATGCTCGTTGTTGGTGGCTGTGGTCGGGGGCCGATGAGGCTGGTGATGCCGCGCATGGCTGCCGGTGAGGTTTGAAGTAGCGGACGTAGGTTCTCGGGTTGCGGTGGCGGGACTTTGTCATCAGCTCCACCTGACACCGGCCTCGCCATGCGTCAGGCCAGAATGCCGAAGTTCGTGCAGATCCCGACCGGTGCCGGGCCCATTCGTCGCGGTGGCGGCATCGGCACGGCGCGGGCCTACTGGCCGTAGAGGATGCGACCGGACTACGGCAGGACCGGCCGCGGGCGACGGCGGTGGCGGTTGGGTGCCGAGTACCCGGGGCTCGCCCGGCAGCACATGGTCATGCTGTGTGGTCTCGCGATGCACCCGACGACGGCCGTCAAGAGTGGTCGGGGCAGAGGAGTTTCGGGGTGGTGCGCCATCCGGCGTCGGTGAGCCATCGCTGGACTGACTCGGGAAGGCCTCCATTGTCGGCGGATTCGGCGAGTGCGCCGGCCAGGATGGGGCCGTCACCGCAGACCGAACAAGCGATGTCGAATGCTGGCTGCCCGGGTTCGCAATGGCGGCAATGGCTGCGGCTGATGACCGTCCCGAGATGGTCCGGGTTCGGGTGGAGCCAGGTGACTGCGAGGTCGGCGCGTTGGTGCGCGGCCTCGGCGCGCGTGGTCGGTTCATGCCCACAGGTGGGACAAGCTCGTGGCGCCCTCACCACTGCAGGAGGATCCGCAACATCAGCGGTTGCCGGCTTGTCCGGATGACTCACGGCTCGTTTGTTCAGGTGCCCATACACGGTGGTTCGGGGCAATTTCAGCATGTCGGCGATCTGGGCGACGGTGTGATCGCCTGCGTCGTACAGGCGTTGAGCCAGTTCGCTCTGATCCGAGCTCAGCTTCGACGGTCGGCCACCCTTACGGCCGCGGGCCCGAGCCGCGGCCAGCCCGTCGCGGGTGTTCGCCACGATCAACTCGCGCTGGAATTCGGCCAGGACCGACAACATGCCGAACATCGCGCGGCCTTCGGCGGTGGCGGTGTCGATGCCCTGCTCGAGCACCTTCAACCCGATGCCGCGCTCGCGCAGGTCGGCGCCGAGCGTGATCAGGTGCAGCATGGACCGTCCGAGCCGGTCGAGCCGGGTGATCACCAGGATGTCGTCGGCGCGGAGCCGCGCCAGTACCAGATCGAGTTGAGGGCGTGACGCTTTCGCCCCGCCCGCGTGGTCGATGTGGATGTTCTCGGCGGCCACCCCGGCGCGGCGCAGCGCATCGACCTGGTGGTCGGGGTTCTGGTCTGGTCCGGAGACCCGTGCGTAGCCGATCAGCATGTGTCGACAATACCTCGGCAGAGGTTTTTCAACATAGTTTCCCGACGCGAGTTTTCGACGTCACTGACCTGCGTAAACACGGTCTCGACCAGCTTGTCGAGAAAGGATCGATTTCCGTCACATGCCTCGGTCTTGTGGACCGTTTCGGGGGGCTCGTTGAGGGTGAGTCGGTAGCGCAGCGGCGTTCGCGGATTTGTGCGTACTGCGATGTGAGTGCTCGGCATACTGTGGCAATGGCATCCGAGCCGAGGGTGCCCCAGTGCAGAGGGCAGTGGGTGTAGCGGTGGACAGTGATGAGCTCCTCGGCTCGAATGCACCCCCACAGGGCGGAAGTTTCCGGTTCTACCTCGACGGCCAGCGCTGGGAATGGTCCGACCCGGTCGCCCGCATGCACGGATACCAACCGGGCGAAATCACCCCCACCACCGATCTTCTGCTCTCCCACAAACATCCCGACGACCACGCGCAGGTCGCGGCACTCTTCGACAAGATGATCCACGCCGGTGCACCGTTCAGCAGCAAACACCGCATCATCGACACCGACCGCCGCATCCACCACGTCATCGTGGTCGGCGATCGAATGGTCGACGAGAACGGCCAGGTCATCGGCACATCCGGGTACTACATCGACGTCACGGAATCATTGGAGACCGACCCCCGCGAATTCAACGCGGCGCTCAACGAGGCCGTCGCCGAACTCGAGAAATCGCGGGCGGTGATCGAGCAGGCGAAGGGGGCGCTCATGCTCGTCTACGGCATCTCCTCCGAGCGCGCCTTCGGCATCCTCACCTGGCGCTCCCAGCAGACCAACACCAAACTCCGCGTCCTCGCCGAGCACTTCGTCGACGCCCTCACCGCCGAGGCGGCCCTCCCCGCGTCGTCTCGCGCCCGGTTCGACCACCTACTCCTGACCGCACACGAGCACCCCGACACACAGTCGGGGGCACAGGACTGACCGACGCGGTCCCAGAAGTCGACGGCGTCTCCGACTATCCACGGCAGGGTGCAGTCCGCCGGCGCCAGACGGGTCATTGGTGGAGGGTGACGGAGGGGTGTTCGCCGTAGGTTTGGTGGTATTGCTCGGCGAAGCGGCCGAGATGGACGAAGCCCCACCGGTGGGCGATGTCGGACACCGCTCCGGCCCGGGGTTCGCTGACGAGGAGTTCTTGATGGGCCCGTTCTAGCCGAATGTTGCGCAGGTACCGCATGGGGCTGATGCCGCGCGCAGCGTGGAAGCTTTGCTGCAGCCCGCGGGGGCCGATTCCGACGTGGCGGGCGATGTCGTCGACGGTGAGGGGTTTGTCGGCGTTGGCGGTGATGAAGTCGATCGCGTCGTCGACGACGGAGCCACGGGTGCGTGCCGGGGTCCGGCTGAGGTCGGTGCTGTAGTTGTGTTCGGAGGCGAGCAGCAGGCCGGCCATCACGCTTTGAGCGAGGGGCGCGGCGAGGAGTGGGTGCCGCACGAGGGAGTCACTGTCGGTGAGGTGGGCGGCCAGGACCTTGACCACGTCGAGCCATTGGGCGCCGTGCTTGGTGCCGAGGTTCATCGACAGTTCGAACTCGATGGGCGAGGTGACGGGTCGGTCGATCATGCCGGCGAGTTGGTCTTCGAGTTCGAGGCGGTCGATCTTGAGGCCCAGGATGCGTGCGCCGTTTCCCCAGCCGCGCAGATAGGAGTTGCGGTCGAGCCGGTACACGGCGGCGCGGCGCTCGGTCGCCAGGGTGCGTTCCGGGCCGGATCCGGTGTCCAGGGTGCCCGCGAAGGGGATGTTGACTTGGTAGGCGTTGCCGAGTTCGCCGGTCTCGATGCGCACTTCGGTGTCGTAGTCGATCCATCCCAGGGTGAGCGGGCCGATGCGTGCGGCGTCGAGTCTCATCTCGAAGTCGCCCCGGTCACCGAAGACCTGGACGCCGTGGGGGTGGTAGATCGCGCTCCCGACCTCGCGTGCCTCGTCGACGTCCCGGCTACGTACCGACACTCGAGGTTCGATCGCTGCATTGCTCACCCTTCCATGAGACCAGCATCACGCTACAAATGCAAGGAATCCTTACTTTCTTGAGGGGTGCTACGGGTGCGATCGGTGAGGGGAACAGGCCCATCGCCCCCGTAGCAGGTCTCGCTGCCCGGTCAGGCCGTCACGGGGTTGGTGTCGGGGGTGGTGGCCGCCAGTTCCCGGAGTTGGGCGCGTTGGATCTTCCCGGTGGCGTTGCGCGGTAGGTCCGTGACGAACCGGAAGTGTTTCGGGATCTTGTATCGGGCGAGGTGTTCGGCGAGGTAGCTGGTGATCGTCTCGGCGTCGAGGTTGGTGTCGCCGGTGGTGACGACGTAGGCCAGGCCCACTTCGCCCCATTGGTTGTCGGGGATGGCGACGACGGCCGCGGAGGCGACACCGGGGTGGCGGGTCAGGACGGCTTCGACTTCGGCGGGGTAGATGTTCTCTCCGCCGGAGATGATGATGTCCTTGACGCGGTCGACGACCCGGGCCCAGCCGTCCTCGCCGGTCGCGACGACGTCTCCGGTGCGGAACCATCCGTCGGCGGTGAAGCTGGCCGCGGTGTCCTCGTCACGGTTCCAATAGCCGGCGAAGAGGTTGGCGCCCCTGACGAGCAATTCGCCGGTCGTTCCGGGGGTGATCGGGGTGGTGTGGTCGCCGGTCTCGAGGGCGACGTCGGTGTAGAAGTGTGGGAACCCGACGGAGACCGGGTGTTCGGCGGCGCCGTCGGGAATGGCCATGTACACCCCGGCGGCGGCCTCGGTCATCCCGTAGCCCTGCAGCAGTTGCACGCCGCGGTCGAGCCACGCGGTGGCGACTCGCTCGAGGACGGGGGAACCGCCGTAGACGATGTACCGCAGGGAGCTGAGGTCGGTGCCCGCGAAGTCCGGGTGTTCGCACAGCATCTGCAGGATGGTGGGGACGGCGGAGAAGCCGGTGATGCGCTCGCGGTCGATGGCGGCCAGGACCTCGCCGGCGTCGAAACGGGGTACCGGTTGCACGGACCCGCCCTTGAACAGGGTGGGCAGGGTGATCTGCCCGAGTCCGCTGACGTGGAACATCGGGGCCAGGCACAGGGACTTGTCGGTGCTGAGCACGTCGACGTGGGCGAGCTGGTTGATGGTGTTGAAGGTGACGTTGCCGTGGGTGAGGATCGCGCCCTTGGGTTTTCCGGTGGTTCCGGAGGTGTAGAGGATCAGGCACGGATCGTCGAGGCCGACCGGGGGAAACACCTCCGCCGAGTCGTCGCCGGCGCCGAGGAACTGCTCGTAGCCGGTGCACGCGATGGGGCAGGTCGGGGCCTCGAGCGCCACCACGAGTAGGTCGCCCGGAACGGACGGGAGTGCGGCGACGAGTTCGTGATGGGTGGGGGCGACCACGAGCACGCGTGCGGCGCAGTCGTCGAGCATGTAGGCGATCTCGCGGGCCGAGAGCCGGGTGTTCAGTGGCACGAACACACCCCCGAGCAGTCCGGTCGCGAACAGCGATTCGAACGTCTCGATGTCGTTGGGACCGAGGTAGGCGACCCGGTCGCCGGCCCGTACGCCCGCACCGATCAGGGCTGCGGCGAGCCGCTCGGTGCGGGCGGCGAGATCGGCGTAGGTCAGGGTGCGGTCGTCGCGAGTCAGGGCGATGCGCTCGGGGGTGATGCGGGCGCGCCGCCACGGCCAACTCCCGAGGCCGACGTCGGCGTTCATGCCTTCGCTCGCGTACTGATGATGTTCACGACAGATGCTCCTGAATTCGTTGCGGTGCAATGGTGTTGGTGTGAGTCAGAAACGGAGGACCGGTTTGATCGCCGCTCCGCTGATCATGTCGGCGACGGCGGTGTTGATGTCCTCGAACGCGTAGTGCGTGATCAACCGGTCCAGGGGCATCCGGCCGGATCGGACCAGGTCGACGAGCACCGGGATGAGGGTTTCGGTTTCGCTGTCGCCGAGGGTCAGGCCGACGACGCGGCGGCCGGGGATCATCGCGTTGACGTCGAGGGCGACCTCGGTGCCGAACGCGGGGGCTCCCACGATCACCGCGGTGCCGCGCGCGGCGAGGGCGTCGACGGCGGTGCGCAGCACCCCGACGTTGCCGGTGGTCTCGATGGCGCCGTCGACGCCGGCATTGCCGGTGATCTGGGCGATCGCCGCGGCGGTGTCCTCGGTGGTGGCGTCGATGACGTGGGTGGCGCCGAGTTCGCGGGCCAGCTCGAGGCGGGCGGGTACCCGGTCGACGGCGATGATCGTCGTGGCAGGGGTGAGGGTGGCGGCCATGATCGCCGACAGCCCGACCGCGCCGGCGCCGGTGACGACGAGGCTCTGCCCGGGGCGGGGGCGTAATTCGTTCCAGACGGCACCGACTCCGGTCTGCACGCCGCAGCCGAGCGGCGCCAGCACATCGAGGGGGGCGTCTGCGGCCACCTTGATCACGGAGCGTTCGTCGACGATGGCGTGCCGGGCGAAGGAGGACTGGCCGAAGAAGTGCCCGCCCAGGCTGGTGCCGTCGCGGCTGATCGGGCTGGTGCCGTCGGCCCGTCCGCCGCCGATCAGGTTGAGCGGCAGCCAGCTTCCGCAGTAGGCGGGGTGCCCGTCGCGGCAGTTGCCGCAGTGTCCGCAGGAGGTGAACGACAACAGCACCTGGTCTCCCACCGTGACCCGGGTGACGGCGTCGCCGACCGCTTCGATGATCCCGGCGCCCTCGTGTCCGAGCACCCCGGGCAGGGGGAAGGGCAGGGCACCGGAGGCGACGCCGAGATCGGTGTGGCAGAGCCCGGCCGCGACCATCCGTACGAGGACTTCGTCGGGGCGGGGGGTGTCGAGGTCGACGTCGGCGTGGGTGAACTTGGCACCACCGGATTCGACGACGGCGGCGTTCGTGGTGGTGGTCGTACTGGTCATCACGGGTTCCCTTCGGGATGAGAGAAGTGGTGGCGGGCAGGGCCAGGTCAGGTCAGTCGGCGAGGGAGATGATCACGGACTTGACCTTGGTGTAGGACTCGAGCGCCTCGGCGCCGTATTCGCGGCCGAATCCGGAGTTCTTCACCCCACCGAAGGGGACCGCCGGGTCGAGCATGGCCCAGTCGTTGACAAACACGATGCCCGCCTGCAGCCGGGCCGCGACGCGGTGGGCCCGTGCGACGTTCGCCGTCTGCAGGCCCGAGGCGAGCCCGTATTCGGTGCCGTTGGCGAGCTCGATCGCCTCGTCCTCGGTGTCGAACGGTTGCACCGTCAGCACCGGTCCGAAGATTTCCTCCTGCACGACGCGGGAGGTGTTGGGCAGGTCGGCGATTACGGTGGGCTTGTAGTAGAAGCCGCCGTTCAGGTCCAGGCGCTCACCGCCGGCGACGATGCGGCCACCGTCGGCGCGGGCGATCTCGACATACTCCTCGACCTTCCGCACGTGCTTGTCCGCGGCCATCGGCCCCACGACGGTGGCCGGGTCGAACGGGTCACCCACCGGCACACCGGGAACGGCGTCGGCGAGGATGCCGACCACGGTCTCGTACAGCGGGCGGGCGACCAGCAACCGCGGACCGCCCATGCAGAACTGGCCGGTGTTGAACACGAAACCCTTGATGATCGCGCCGATCGCCTTCTCGACGTCGGCGTCCTCGAACACGATGTGCGCGGCGTTGCCGCCGAGCTCCATGGTGACCGGCTTGAGGTTCTGCCCGGCCACACTCGCGGCGTGCCGGCCGATGCCGGTGGAGCCGGTGAAGGCGATCTTGTCGATCGAGGGATGCTGCAGCAGCGCCTCTCCCACGGTCGACCCCTTGCCGGTGACGACGTTGACGACACCGGCGGGGACACCGGCCTCGGTGAGAATCTCCGCCATCAGCAGCGCGCTGAGCGGGGTGTCCTCGGCCGGCTTGTGGACCACGGTGTTCCCGGCGGCCAGGGCGGGGGCGATTTTGGAGCTGCTGAGGATGAGCGGGAAGTTGAACGGGGTGATCGCGCCGACGACCCCGAGGGGTTCGCGGCGGGTGTAGGCGTGGGCGTCGAGCGGGGTTTCCCGGTTCGCGCCGCCGAGGGTCTGCGCGAGGGCGGAGGCGTATTCGTACTGTTCGGCGATGGTGATGATGTCGACCGCTCGGCACAGCGAGATCGGCTTGCCCACGTCGACGCTTTCCACGGCGACCAGCTCGTCGGCGCGTTCGCGCACCAGATCCGCGACCCGGTGCAGGATCCGGGCCCGCTCACGGCCGGGCAGTGCGGACCAGCGGCCGTCGTCGAAGGCGGTGCGGGCGGCGGCGACCGCGGCCTCGAGGTCGGCGACGTCGCCGTCCGCGACCGAGGTGATGACTTCGCCGGTCGACGGGTCGACGATGTCGGTGCGCGCCCCGCTCACCGATTCGCGCCACTGCCCGTCGATGAACAGCTGACGCGGGCCCAGGTGCGGGCGGGTGAGGGTGGTGTGGTCGTCGGTGACGGTCATGATGGCTTCTCGATTCGTCGTGTTCGTCGGGGCCGAGGTCACGGTCGGCAACCGGCGGAGGGGAAACGGGGATGTCGGTCAGAGCTGGCGGCAGCCCACGCGATTCGGCGGTGGCGGGTGGTGCGGATGCGGTCCGACACCTTCTAGAATGATCAGGAACCCTGAGATTGTGGCTGGTTGGTCGATTCTGGAGAGGCGCCGTCGTTGAGCGAGCAGATGATCCCCCTGGCCACCGAGGCCGATCCCGAGACGGTCGGCCCGAGCCTGCTCTACGCGATCAAGCAGGTCGAACTCGCGATCCGGGCCCGGATGGATACGATCCTGCGGCCGACCGGCATCACCGCGCTGCAGTACACCGCGCTGACGGTGCTGCGGCGCCGGGACGGGTTGTCGTCGGCCGAGCTGGCCCGCAACTCGTTCGTCACCGCGCAGACCATGGGTGAGATGATCGCCGCCCTCGAGCGTCGTGGCCTGGTCAGCCGCCGGGTGGATCCGGACAATCGCCGGCGCATGCTCACCAGCGTGACGGGGGCCGGGCTGGAGTTGCTCGACTGTTACGACCCCGCGTTCGTTGCCCTCGAGAGCCAGATGGTCGGCCGGCTCAGTGTCCGCCAGCGTGAGACCCTGCGCCAGTACCTCAACTCCTGCCGTACCGGGCTGGCCGAGACGTCGGCGCATTGAGCGCCGCACCGGCTCCGGGCGGCGGCGGTGGCCGCCGCCCGGAGCCGCGATGGAGCCGGAGTTAACGGTCACGGAATCGCTGGGGCCAGATACCGGACTTGCCGGGCGCCATGATCCCGTTCGGGTCGAGGGCGTCCTTGATCTTCTCGTGGAACTTCAGCAGTGCACCTTCGCCCCAGTTGAACGTCGCCATCACGTCGTCCATCAGGGCGTTGTGGGTGCGGTATTCGCCGTAGCCCGCTTCGGCGGCCTCGCGGACGAGGACCTTCGTCATCTGCAGGATTTCCTCACGGGCCTCGGGGATCGCCGTGTCGTAGATGAACAGGCACACGTGGTGCATCTCGCGGAGCCCGATGATGAACTGCGCCGCGTAGTCCTTGTTGTATTCGTTGGCGCGGTTGCGGACCATCTCGAACTGCTTCATCGCCTCCCGGCCGTCCGGCGCCGACACCGGGGAGAATCCGATGTGCCCGCCGTTGGGCACCCAGTCCAGCAGTTGCAGTTCGTCCAGGCTGGGGATGCCGTTGTTGATCTTGTGCCGGTCCTGCAGCACGTGTCCACCGCGGTCGTCGCGTTCCTCGTGCGTGAAGAAGCGGGCACCGGGAATCTTGCCGAACGCCTCCTTGATCATCGCGTAGTACATCTCGATCAGCGGCGGCGGGCCGTACAGGGTGCCGTAGAAGTTCCAGAATCCGAGGTCGAGGTCCTTCTTCATCCGCTCGATCGCCTCGGCCGGCATCGGCCCGTCGCCGTCGAACCACTCGGTGCGCTTCGACACCGCGGCCGCATCCATGAAGATGTTGCGCAGCACCGGAACATTCTGCAGCGGAGCCATATTGATGCGCAGCGGCAGCATGATGTCGACGATCTGCTCCAGATCCTCCTCCTTGTCGAAGGTGATCAGGAACGACTGCGATGCGGGCGGCCGCTGCATCAGGGCGATCCCCATCTTGGTGACGATCCCGAGATTGGACTGGGTGAACAAGCCGTCCGGGAAGGGGCCGAACCCGTAGGGGAACAGCTGCCACGCGTCGCTGCCGGGTAGTGCGCCCATCCCGGTGCGCATCACCTCACCCTGCGGCAGAACCACTTCCAGTCCCGTCTGCCACATGAAGTGATCGCCGTACGGGGTGTACCCGACGCCGCGGTCGAGGGCGTTGCCCACGACGCTGCCCCATCCCAGGTCGGGACAGTCGATCATCAGGCCGGAGTCGTGGCTCTGCAGGTACTCGTACAGGTCGAAGTAGGTGACCCCGGGTTCGAGCAGTGCGTACCCGTACTTCTCGTTGACCTCGAGGATCTTGTTCATCCGCTCGCCGGTCTTGACGATCACCGAACCCGACAGCCTCGGAGCGGCGCCGCCGTAGCCGTTGTTCTTTCCGGTCGAGACCGGGGAGAGGGGGATGCCGTACTCGTTGGCGATCCGGACGATGCCCTGAACCTGCTCGGTCGACTCCGGTGAGACGACGGCCGAGGGCATGTTGGCCTCGGCGGCGCCGACCGGGTACGGGTCGCGGAACGCTTCGAGCTCGTCTGCGGTCGACAGCACCCACTTGTCCCCGAGAAGATCGCGGAAACGGGCCAGAGCGGCATCGAAGTCCTGCTCGGAGACGCCCGGGGGAAGGGTACGCACCATGTTCTGCTCACTCCTCAATCGAAATGCCCCGAGTGCGGGGCGTACGTGGCGTTCGCGACCGGTGATCGCGGTGCCGGAACCCATCCAGATGATCAGGGTTCCTGATGAATCAATTGTGACTCCCATCACGAGAACGGCGCAATCCGTTAAACGCGCAATTCGCCACGGTCACGCCGCGACCGTTTGACCAGGACATTCCACGACGCCGGAGTGGCTCTATCCGAAAAACGCACGGGCCGGCTCGGTTAACGGACAAACACGCCCCGGTCGCATCGCTTTCGCCGGGCCTGGACCGTCAGCGGCCCGAAAGGGGTGTCCCGCAGGCGCCTGCTCGCCGCCCCGCCTACCCGAATTCCCCGCCGCCGTGTCGGCTCGTGCCGGCCGGGTCGGCGCTGAATACGGCGCGATGCAAAACCTCCCGCATCCGGTGTGCGAGATCCTCGTCCTCGCCTCCGAAATGCTGCCGGCATGCGTGATCGCTGCTGTGCCGCGCCTGCGCGCACACGGAGTGTCCGGCCTCGGTGGCCACGATGAGCTTGTGCCGGCGATCGCTCGGATCGGCGGTGCGGACCACCAATCCGTCGCCTTCGAGTTCGTCGAGCAGCAGCACGAGCTGGCTGGGGTCGAGTCCCATGACGGCACCGACCCGTCGTTGGTGAACACCGGCCGGCGCGTCACACACGAGCGACAGGGCGGTATACGAGCGCACCCGCAGCCCATGCCGGCTCAGTGCCGCGTTGGTGGAGCGGACGAGGATCGCACTGGCCCGCGCCAGGAGAAAGCCGAGCTCGTGGTCGACGGTGGGGCGCACCATGACAGCCTTTCTGAAATCATCAACGATTGACATTTTCAACGATAGGTGGTCACCTGTTTTCAGGGAATCGTCCCGACTACATCTCTTCTGGAGGCTCTCGTGGATCTCAGCAACAAAGTCGCCGTCGTCACCGGCAGCGGACAGGGCCTCGGGCTCGCCTACGCCAAGGACCTGGCACGCCACGGCGCCGCGGTCGTGATCAACGACGTCAACGCGACCGCCGCCGACGCCGCCGTCGCCGAAATCGCCGCCGCCGGTGGGCGTGCCGTTCCGGTCGTTGCCCCGGTCGGCAGCACCGAGACCGCGCAGGCACTGGTCACCGCTGCGGTGGAGGCCTTCGGCCGGCTCGACGTCATGGTCACCAACGCCGGCATCCTCCGCGACAAGGTGCTGTGGAAGATGAGCGACGACGACTTCGACGCCGTCGTCGGCGTGCATCTGCGCGGCACGTTCACGTGCGTCCGCGAAGCGGTCCTGCGGTTCCGCGAGCAGGGCGACGGTGGTCGCATCATCTGCATCGGCTCCCCCGCCGGCCAGCGCGGCAACTTCGGGCAGACCAACTACTCGGGCGCGAAGGCCGGCATCGTCGGCATGGTCCGCACCTGGGCGCTCGAGCTCCAGCGCGCGGGCATCACCGCCAACGCCGTCTGCCCGGTCGCGGTCACGGCGATGACCGAGACACTCCCGATCTTCGCCCCCTTCATCGACGAGGCCAAGCGCACCGGCACACTGCCCCCCGTCATCCGCCGCGAGGTGGGAATGGGCGATCCACACGACGCCGCGGGCATCGTGACGTTCCTTGCCTCCGACGAAGCCAAGGACGTTACCGGCCAGGCATTTTCGGTGGGCGGTGACCGACTCGCACTGTGGTCGCACCCGCAGCTGACCGCAACCGCCTTCCATGACGGCGGCTTCGGTGCCGACGACATCGCCGCCGAATGGCCGACCACCTTCGGCGAAGCGCTCGAGAGCGTCGGCGAGAAGTTCCCCGAGGAGGTCGTGGCGAAGTGAGCCGCTACGAGTACGGCATCGACTTCGACACGATCGACGCCATCGACATCCACACCCACGTCGAGATCGACGGCTGCGGGCACCGGTCCCTCGACGACGAACTGATGGCCGCCTCGGAGAAGTACTTCAAGTCCGGCGAGGAACGCACCCCGTCCATCGACGCGATCGCCGACCACTACCGTGCCCGCAACATGGCGGCGGTCGTGTTCACCGTCGACGCGGCCTCCGCCAGCGGACACGCCGCCAACTCCGTCGAGGAGATCGCCGAGGGCGCCGCCCGCCACAACGACGTCCTCATCCCGTTCGGATCCGTCGACCCCTGGCAGGGCAAGGCCGCCGTCCGCCGCGTCCACCGCCTCGTCGACGACTACGGGGTGAAGGGGTTCAAGTTCCACCCCAGCATGCAGGGATTCGAGCCGAACGACCGCCGGTTCTACCCGCTCTACGAGGCCATCACCGAGGCCGGGGTCCCCGCCCTGTTCCACACCGGCCAGACCGGGATCGGCGCCGGCCTGCCCGGCGGCCACGGCATCAAACTGCGCTACTCCGACCCGATGCTCCTCGACGACGTCGCCGCCGACTTCCCCGACCTCACCGTGATCATGGCCCACCCGGCCGTACCGTGGGTCGACGCGCAGATCTCCATCGCCACCCACAAGGCCAACGTCTACATCGACCTGTCCGGATGGTCGCCGAAGTACTTCCCGCCGCAGCTGGTCAAGGCCGCCAACAGCATGCTCCGCGGCAAGGTGCTGTTCGGGTCCGACTTCCCCGTCATCCAGGTCGACCGCTGGATCAAGGACTTCGCACACCTCGACATCAAACCCGAGGTCGAACCGCTGATCTTCAAACAGAACGCGCTGCGCGTCCTCGGCATCAAACACTGACCCGGCCCCACCGAACACCAGGAGAGACCTATCGTGACCACCGCCACCACCACCCATGTCGCCACCCTCGCCGACCTCGCCGCACTCGAGGGCCAGCCGCTGGGCACCAGCTCGTGGATCGACATCCCGCAGCAGCGGATCGACACGTTCGCCGACGCCACCGACGACCACCAGTGGATCCACGTCGACCCCGAACGCGCCCGGGCCGAGAGCCCGTTCGGCGGACCCATCGCCCACGGCTACCTCACGTTGTCGCTGATCATCCCCATGTGGGACGAGATCCTGACCGTCGACAGCGTCACCATGGCCGTCAACTACGGGCTGAACAAGGTCCGGTTCACCAACCCCGTGCCCGCCGAGGGACGCGTCCGGCTCAGCGCGACGCTGCAGTCCGTCGAACAGCTGCCCAAGGGCGGCGTCCAGGTGACGGTCGCGGGGCAGATCGAACTCGAGGGCAGCGAGCGTCCCGCGGTAGTGGTCGAGGCCGTGTACCGCTTCTTCGAATAGGCACGACCACCGATCCGACATCGGCGCGGCCTACCGGCGTCCGCGACTGTGGAGCAGTCTCCCCGCACAGCACGATCTCGAACCACGAGTGGTGTTCGCGGGCGTGACGTTCCACGGTCGCGGGGTCGGTGCCCGGTCTCGATCGCACACATCCGCGCGAGGTGGCGGAACCCCAGGGGGCGTGCCCTATTTCGCTGTGAAGCTGCGGGGTGACGGATCAACGGTGAGATCATCGATCGGCGACAACCCGCCGCCCGTCATCGAGAACCACCGGCCGCCGATGCACCGGCATCCCCTCCTGCCCGCGGTCCCGCGAGAGGTCACGGGCACAAATTCGGCTCCCCGGTGAGCGACATCTCATCCAGAAGCGCGAGTCCCCTTACCGCCCAATCGATCTCGACCTGACTTCGGGAAATCATCCCGCCGTAGGTATATGCCTTGTACGCGATTATCCGTGCGTGCTCACGCTCCGGGTAGTGGGCGAGACGCCGCACGATCGCCGGATCCGTGCCGGCTTTGATTCCGTCCCGGACGGCGGTGAGCAACTCGACCTGGGTGGTGTAGTACTCGATGTGCCGCCGCAGGATTTCCCGCGCCCGGTCGGGGTCGGCCCACTCGAAGTAGGCGGCCTGCATGTGGTGGGCGTCGCGTTCGGGGGCGTGGTCGAGCGGGGTGTTCATCCACGTCCGGAAGGCAGCGAGGCCGCCGTCGGTGATCTCATATTGCGTTTTCGTGCTCCGCGGCCCCCACCGAACCTGTTGCCCCTCGATCAACCCGTCCTTCTGCATGCGGCGCAGTTCCGGATAGATCTGCGAGTCGGGGGCATGCCACACATGCCCGACCGAACCGTTGAACCGCTTGGCGGCGTCGTATCCCGTGAGCGGGCCGGCGGTGAGCAGGGCCAGCAGTGCGTAGCGAAGGCTCATGTCTCCTCGTCCGTCGGGCCGATCTTGCCAATCACTATATCCATAGATAGAGTGTGCGTCACATCACCCAATAGCTATGGGCATAGTTATTGAGGATCTCTGTAAATGACGATCCCAAGGACATCGCATGACCGATCTCGGACCGGGCGGCGCGACCGCCAAGAACATGGCCTTCCCCCTCAACGCCTGGTACGTCGCGGCGTGGGACTACGAAGTGACCTCCGCGACACTCCTTGCCCGCAGGATCGCCGACAAGCCGATGACCCTCTACCGCACCACCGAGGGCCGTCCCGTCGCCCTCGCCGACGCCTGCTGGCACCGGCTCGCCCCGCTCTCGCTCGGCACCCGGGTCGGTGCAGACGAGGTGCAGTGCCCGTACCACGGCCTGCGGTTCAACTCCGCCGGGCGGTGCACCAAGATGCCCGCCCAGGAGACGATCAACCCCTCGGCCATGGTGGCGTCCTACCCGGTCGAGCAACGTCACCGATACCTGTGGGTGTGGCCCGGAGATCCCACCCTGGCCGACCCCGATCTGATCCCGGACATGTTCCAGATGGACTCACCCGAGTGGGCGGGCGATGGTCGCACGATCGACGTGCAGGCCAACTACCAGCTGGTGCTCGACAACCTCATGGACCTCACCCACGAGGAATTCGTCCATTCGTCGTCGATCGGGCAGGAGGAGCTCAGCGAGTCCGACTTCGTGGTCACCCACGACGAGCGCACGGTCACCGTGACCCGGTGGATGCACAACATCGACGCGCCGCCGTTCTGGCTGAAGAACATGCGCGACAAGTTTCCTGGTTTCGAGGGCAAGGTCGATCGCTGGCAGATCATCGAATTCCAGGCACCGGGCACGATCCGTATCGACGTCGGTGTCGCCAAGGCGGGTACCGGTGCACCCGAGGGCGATCGCAGCCAGGGTGTCAACGGCTTCGTGATGAACACCATCAGCCCGGTCGACGAGAAGACGGCGCTGTACTTCTGGGCATTCCAGCGCAACTACCGCCTCGAAAGTCAGCTGATCACCACCCAGCTGCGCGACGGCGTGCACGGGGTGTTCGCGGAGGACGAGGCGATGCTCACCGCGCAACAGGCCGCGATCGAAGCCAATCCGGGTCACGAGTTCTACAACCTCAACATCGACGCCGGCGGGATGTGGGTTCGCCGCATCATCCAGCGCATGATCGAGGCCGAGCGCACCCACACCGCGAACATCGACGCCCTCGCCGACGGATCGGTGAGCTGAGATGACGGACAACAAGATCGTGTGGCAGCGCGGCCGGATCACGTCCGTCGTGGCCGCAGCCGACGGTATCGCCAAGATTGAGATCGCCACCGAACGAGCGCACCGCGCGCCCCCGGGCTCGCACATCGACGTCCGCGTCGACAGCGGTGCCGTGCGGTCCTACTCGATCGTCTCCGCAGGAGCCGACGGGCACAGCGTCACCCTGGGGGTCCACCTGTCGCCCACCTCCCGAGGCGGATCCCGGTACATGCACACCTTGCGTCCGGGTGATGAGATCGAGTTGACCGCCCCCCTGCAGAATTTCCCTCTCCGCATCGGTGCGCCGCGCTATGTCCTGCTGGCCGGCGGCATCGGCATCACCGCGATGGCGGCCATGGCCGCGGTGTTGCGCCGAGTCGGCGCGGACTACCGCTTCGTCTACGTCGCACGCAGCCGAGCCGCGATGGCGTTCCTCCCGGAACTGCGGGCATTGCACGGGGACCGCCTGGACGTTCACATCGACGACGAAGGCACCGGGCTGGACGTCGAGGCCCTCGTCGCGGGGATCGACACGGACACCGAGATGTACATGTGCGGGCCGATCCGGCTGATGGACGCCGTCCGCCGGGCCTGGATGGCACGCGACCTCCAGCTACCGAATCTGCGTTACGAAACATTCGGCAACAGTGGCTGGTTCCAGGCCGAGCAGTTCACGGTGACCATCCCGCAGCTCGGTATCGAGACCACCGTCGGATCGGGTGAAACCCTGCTCGACGCCCTCGAGCGCGCTGGCGCGGACATGATGTTCGACTGCCGCAAAGGTGAATGCGGCCTGTGCCAAGTCGACGTCCTCGCCATCGACGGCACCGTCGATCACCGCGACGTGTTCTTCAGCGAACAGCAGAAGGAACGCTCGAAAAAGCTGTGCTCGTGCGTCTCCCGCATCTCCGGGGGCAGGGGAACGGTCAGCCTCGGCCTTCCCTGACCACAGGAACGGAGCCGGCCGGATCGTGAACCGACCCACGAGTCCGCGCCCGCACTGCAGCCACCGTCAAGTCTTTGCTCGCTCTCTCGAATGGAGTCATCCCCGCATGTCCGACAACAGAGCAGTCGTTTACGCCGGCGCCGGAAAGGTCGACGTCGTCGACGTCGACTTCCCCTCCTTCACCCTGCAGGACGGCCCCGGAGTCAATCCGGCCAGTGTGGGACGCGAGTGCCCGCACGGCGTCATCCTCAAGGTCGTCTCCACCAACATCTGCGGCAGCGACCAGCACATGGTCCGTGGCCGCACCACCGCACCCGAGGGCCTGGTCCTCGGCCACGAGATCACCGGTGAGGTGATCGAGGTCGGACCGGATGTCGAGTTCGTCAAGGTCGGCGACCTGTGCTCGGTCCCGTTCAACATCGCCTGCGGCCGCTGCCGCAACTGCAAGGAGGGCAAGACCGGGATCTGCCTGAACGTCAACCCCGACCGGCCCGGCGCCGCCTACGGCTACGTCGACATGGGCGGGTGGGTCGGCGGGCAGGCCCAGTACGTCATGGTCCCCTACGCCGACTGGAACCTGCTGAAATTCCCTGACCGGGACCAGGCAATGGAGAAGATCCTCGACCTGACCATGCTCTCGGACATCTTCCCCACCGGCTTCCACGGCTGCGTCACCGCCGGCGTCGGAGTCGGGTCCACCGTCTACATCGCCGGTGCCGGCCCGGTCGGCCTCGCGGCCGCCACCAGCGCGCAACTCCTCGGCGCCGCGGTGGTGATCGTCGGTGACCTCAACAAGGACCGGCTCGCTCAGGCGCGCAGCTTCGGCTGTGAAACCGTCGACGTCAGCCAGGGTGACCCGAAGGATCAGATCGAGCAACTCCTCGGCGTGCCCGAGGTCGACTGCGGTGTCGACGCCGTCGGCTTCGAGGCCCGCGGCCACGGCCATGGTGCGGCGGCGGAGGCACCGGCGACCGTCCTCAACTCACTCATGGAACTCACCGCCGCCGGAGGCGCGATCGGCATCCCGGGCCTCTACGTCACCGGCGATCCCGGGGCCGTCGACGAGGCCGCCAAGGTCGGCGCCCTCTCCCTGAGCCTCGGCACGGGATGGGCGAAGTCGTTGTCCTTCGCCACCGGTCAGTGCCCGGTGATGAGTTACCACCGTCGGCTGATGATGGCCATCCTCCACGACAAGGTCCACATCGCCACAGCCGTCAACGCGAAGCCGATCCGCCTCGAGGACGCCCCCCGGGGCTACGCCGACTTCGACTCCGGTGCCGCCACGAAGTTCGTCCTCGACCCGCACGGGCTCATCTCCGCCTGAACTCGCCCGGCTTCCGAATGATCAGAGTCGTGCCGCCAGGTTCGAGTTGAGCGTGGCGGCACACTGACAGGCGCTGCCCAACCGGCCTAGTCAGCGGGGGCTTCCACCCCGCCGCGGGATGAGGCGGCATCCGTTGCATGCGGATCCGCTCACACCCTCGGCGTCGGGTGTGTACCTTCCGTGCAGGCCAGGAGGATCGCGGTTGCGTCGACGCAACCGGCACCGACATAATGTGAGTGCCTGAGGCAGTAGCCGAGGGAAGTGGTTCGTGTAGGAGGTCTCCGGGGCGTAAGTACCCCTGTAGGCAGCCCCACCCAGCGGTTTCCAGCCTTGCGCGCCCACCCACATACGATGAACGCCCCTCGCAGAGGGGCGTTCTCGTGTTTCTACACCCGCACGACGGTGATGCGGTGCGCGATCTTTGCCCGCATGCTGCCGCCTCGGCCCCAGGCCCAGGCATGGACATCGGGCAACCATAAGAGTGGATTCGAGGGTCGGTCGTGGGTGTACCGGAACGGGGCCCCGGCGCCGAGTTCGTCGCGAATGATCCGGTTGTCCTCGTGGTCCTGATCGCACGACTCGATGACCAGGTTCGTCACCGGCATCTGCGCCAAATCCCGCACCGCGGCAGCCAAGGTGACGTCGCGGGCCTGGCGTTCGTTGACCTTCCGCGAGCTCATCACATAGATCCGGCTGGTCGCCTCCAGCCGGGCAACCTCGGCGACAATCTTCGGTGCCAACTTCTTCCCGACACCGGTCATGTGAATGCGGGAGTGCCCGGGCGGGCGGAGCGCGTTCATCTGCTTCCGAAGAGCCGCCAGATCGCCGGTCGCCACGGTCACCGCGCACAGGGCGTACTCACCCCGCTTGGATTCGTCGATGAACGCATGCACGCGGAGCAGTCTCTCACCCACTCGCGACAACCTTCGCAGGCCACACGGTTATCGCAGGTCCTGCTAAGGCATTGGGTCGCGACAGTTTTGCGCTACCCGACCAGTTACCAGAGGGTGAGCGGAAGGCCTGCCGCTTCGGCACACCGGATCCGCTCTTCGATCCTGTTGGTGTCGTCGCCGCGCCCGATGCCGGTGCGGATGGCGGCCGCGACTGCGCGGATGCGCCCGCCCGGGCCGCGGACGTCGGAAAGCGGGCTGGCGAGATTGCGGCGCCGCAGGTGGTACTCGGTGCGGTTGACTGTGTTGGTGCCCAGCCGCATGTGCTGTGGGTTGACGCAGCCGGCGAAATCGCACTGATGGCACAGCACCGCGTCGTCGGCGCCGGACCACCCCAGCCGCGGAATGACGCCGTACTCGAGCTGGTACGCGAACAGATGCGCGGGAACGGTGCCACGGCGCGAGGGTCCGGGCAGGCTGGCGGCACGGAAGACTGGTGGGGTGCGATATTCGAAAGGTGTCGTATTCCATCCCCCACCGCAGCGGCTCCGGGTCCCGTCTCACGCGTGGTCCGGGCATAGAAGATCAGGCGTGACGGTCCATCCGGCGGCGGTGAGCCATCGCTGGACCGGCTTGGTCAGATCACCTTTTTCGGCCAGCTCAGCGAGTCTGCCGGCGAGGATGGGGCCGTCGCCGCAGATTCTGCAGGCGATGTCGAATGCCGGTTGCCCGGGTTCGCAATGCCGACAGTGGTGTCGGCCGATGACCGTTCCGCGGTGGTCGGGATCGGGATGGAGCCAAATCACCGCCTCGACCGGCTCGGGCGGTCAACGCTGCACCTGATCACCCTCGGCGCCGACCTGCGCGAGCGCGGCATCGGGCTGAAGGGTGATCACCAGGACGTCGTCGGCGCGGAGCCGCGCCAGCACCAGATCGAGTTGAGGGCGTGACGCTTTCGCCCCGCCCGCGTGGTCGACGTGGATTCTCGACAGCTTGAGAGCGAAGTCGGCAGTGTGATTGCACTGTAACCTTGGGCGTCAGGCCACGGTTGAGCCCGCATGGCCACCGTCGGCGCCGCTCAGCAGTCGGACCGCGATCAGCAACTCCTGGACGTCGACAATTCGCCGCAGGTCATATCCGGTGCGCGCGGCGATACGGTCGAGTCGGTAGTACATGGTGTTCACGTGGGTGTGCAGGCGTTCGGCCGCGATCTTTGCGTTCAGGTCCGCGTCGATGTAGGCGAGCAGTGTCGCGATCAGAACACCGCCACGACGTAGGTCGTCCTCGACGAACATCCGTAGCTTTGGGCGGATCAGGCGGTGCACTGTCGGGTCGGGTCGGCTTACCAGGTAGTCGAAGGTCGACAGCCGCGGCATAGCCCGGATCCCGGGCTCGCGGGCCAATCCGTCGCGGGCGACACACGCTTCGGCGTATGCGTCGGACACCGAGCCGTGGCCGGCGTGCTCGGTCGAGACACCGAGGCACAAGCTCAGGCCGGCACGCTTCAGCTGCGCGTGCGCGCGAGTGAGCCGATCGATGAGCGCGTCGACCGAGCCCACCACGGGCGAGACACCGATCAACTCGTCTTGGCGGACGACGGTGAGTCCACGGTTTCCGGTTCCGAAGGCGCTGTGCAGCGTAATCAGCGCCTCGCGCAAGCTCTGGCCCGGGGCCAGCGACTGCGCCGGCACGGCAGAGGCTACGACCAGGCGTGTCGAGGTCTCGAGGCCGACTTCGCGAAGCAGGCCCCGTCGGGGCCCCGCAGCCGGCTCCCGCCCGGCCAGCAGATCCTCGAGCAGGTCGCGGCGCGCCCGGTCGCCGTCGGCGACGTCCAGCTGCTGGGCCTTCAGGTAGGTCTGGGCGGCGACCGAGGCTCCGGCCTCGATTACCTGCATCACGTGCGAGACCTGACCGAGCGCCGCGTCGCGCAGTTGCCGATCCCCGCCGCAGGCCGTGACGATGCCGTGCCACAGATTCTCCTGGTTGAGTCGGTAGGCACGTAGGAAGTCGGCGAGGCCGACGCCCTGACGCACCCGCCGCGTGGCCTGCGAGGCGGTCATCGGGAAGTCCTCGGGCCTCGCGGCGCGGCCTTCGCGCAGGGTGTCGAGCACCACCCGAAAGACCGCGTCGATGTGGCGGTGAAGGTCGTCCCGCAGACTCGCGTCGGGACTTGCGGAATATGCCCCCACTTCGTCCCAGGTGCGCTGCACGGACGACTCCACGATCTCCTGGAGTGAGCCATGCACCCGCTCGGCGATTCGTACGACCCGCGGGTCGGCTGGGGAGGTTGCTGGCACGTTCACGACACTCGCTCACTCACTTTGTGTGTGGTTCGACCACAAGGGTTTTCGGAAGATCCTGTGACTGGCCCATCGTGTGTCCGGGGTCACGTCCGAGGACAGTTCTGTTCTGAGGGACGGCGGGAGCTCGACTGAGCCCGCCGATGACTGAACGCCGCGGCAGCGGCTCGACCAGTGAGGCATTCATGACGATCAGAACCAGCCGGGGCGCGGCCCCGGGGCAGTCTTCCGCCCTCCGACGTCCGATGGCTCGCATCGCTGCGGCCTCGTTGGTCGGTACGACGATCGAGTTCTACGACTTCCTGATCTACGGCACCGCTGCGGCTCTCGTGTTCGGCCCGCTGTTCTTTCCCTCGTTCGGTCCGGGCGCGGCGACCGTGGCGGCGATTGCGACCTTCGGAATTGCGTTCGTGGTGCGCCCGCTGGGCGCGATCGTGTTCGGCCACTACGGAGATCGGCTGGGCCGCAAGCGCACGCTGGTCACCAGCCTGGTTGTCATGGGCGGCTCGACCTTCGCGATCGGTCTGGTCCCGACCGCGGACACCATCGGGGTTGCCGCGCCGTTGATGCTGGTGTTTCTGCGCGTTCTGCAGGGCCTTGCGCTCGGCGGCGAGTGGGCGGGAGCGGCGCTGCTGACCTCGGAATACGCTGACTCCGGCGAGCGCGGGAAGTACAGCATGTTCCCGCAGCTCGGCCCCGGGATCGGCGTCGCGCTGTCGAGTGCGACCTTCCTGCTGACCTCCTTGACCATGAGCAGTGCCGCGTTTGCGGCGTGGGGTTGGCGGATTCCGTTCCTGATCAGTGCCGTGCTCGTCTGCGTGGGCCTGTGGGTCCGACTCAATATTGCCGAGACGCCGTCGTTCACCAAGGTCGTGGAGGGTCGGCAGCAGCTCAAGCTCCCGTTCCTCGACGCGATCCGCGATCAGTGGCGGCAGATTCTGCTCGGCGGTGGCATGCTGTCGATGACATTCGGCTGTTTCTATATCTCGATCGTCTTCCTCACCGGCTATGCCAGCGCCGCGCCGGAGGTCGGCGTCCTCGGTCTGCCTCAGCGGTCGATTCTCGTGGTCAATATCCTTGCTGCCCTTGTCATGTGCGTTGTCGTCGTCGCGTCGGCGATCCTGTCCGACCGGTTCGGGCGCCGTGCAGTCCTGCTCACCGGCACCTGCTTCGGCATCGTCGCCGGACCGCTCGCCTTCGCGGTCATGCAGCCCGGCAACGCGGTCTCGTTCTTCATGGCGATGGCGGTACTGATGATCACCCTCGGCATCCCCTACGGTCCGGCCGCCGCCTACCTGCCCGAGCTGTTCCATGCCCGCTACCGCTACAGCGGTGCCGGCATGGCATACAACCTGGCCGGCATCCTCGGCGGTGCCGTGCCGCTGCTCCTCGCCGACCGGTTGGTCGACGCCTTCGGCAAGGCGGGCATCGCCGGGTTCCTCTCTGCCCTCGCCGTCGTCAGCACGGCCTGCCTGATTGCGCTCAAGGAGCCGCTGGGCGAAACCATGGACGACGAGTGAAGAACGCCTCGGGGACGGCTGCAACCAGCGCCGCACCGATCCCCCGGCCGGTGCACGGGCGAGCCGATCCCATTGGTGGTGCCGGGGGGAACGCAGCACTCGAGATCGGCGGCGCACACACCGGCGACTGGATGCACGATGACGCCAGTGCCCACAATCGCTCCGCGGCAGTCGGGAAATGCTCGGCACCAGGCCGACACCGAGATGCGAGCACGACGGCCCTACCCGGTCGCGGAGCCTTTCGCGGCGCCGACAACAACGTCGACGAGCTGGGTGGCCAGTTTCTCCGAGGACTGCGGGTTCTGACCGGTGTAGAGGTTGCGGTCGACGACCACATGTGGGCGCAGCAGGATCAGTCCTTTGGAGTACTCGGCGCCAACTTCTTTCAGTTTGTCCTCCAACAGCCACGGCGCCTTCTTGGCGAATCGGTTCAGCAGTTCTTCGCGGTTGGACAGCCCGGTCATTCGGTAACCGGCGAAGGCCGAGGTGCCGTCGGGGTTGGTTGCGGCCAGGACCGCGGCCGGCGCGTGGCACAGCAGGGCCAGCGGTTTACCCGATGCCAGACGGTGGGTCAGCAGTTCGCCGGAGGTCTTGTCGTAGGCGAGATCTTCCATCGGGCCGTGTCCGCCCGGGTAGAACACCAGGTCGTATTCGTCCGAATCCACCGAATTCAGCGACGCCGGGTGGGAGAGTACGTCGGCGATGCTGTCGAGGTAGTTCTTCACATCGCGGCGCTTCCACGGCATTCCCCCGGAAATGCCGAGGCTGAGCTGATCGAGCGTCGGTGCCTTGCCGCCGGGGGTGGCCACGGTGATGTCCCATCCGGCTTCGGTGAAGATGCGGTGGGGCACCGCGAGCTCCTCGGCCCAGTATCCCGAGGGATGCACGGTGCCGTCGTTGAGGGTCCACCGGTCGGCTGCGGTTACTACGAATAGGACCTTCGTCATGATGTGTTCCTCTCGAACGGGGCGTCACCGGGCCACGTGGGATGGTTTCGGTCTCGGCACACCGCCGAATGTGCACACTGCTTACATTATGCGGGTGGTGTGCGCGCGTCAACAGGTGGATGCCTTTGCCGCGAGGGGCAGGGCGCGGAGTAGTGGAAGGTTCGCCGCGCTGGATGGAGAGGTAAGCGCGGGATCACACGCGGGAGGCGCCGGTCTCGCTGCGCGGCTGGGAAGCGAGCCACTTCGAGTACTGCCGGAGCGCGCGGCGTTTGACCAGCTGATCGGCGACGAGAGCGCGGGCCGGGCCGACGCCGACCGCGGGCTGCTTCCCGCGGGCCAACCGGCGCAGCTGATAGCGCACCATGCCCATGCCGGCGAGGGACGCGAGCGGCTTGTCCTTCCACGTGACCGGCTCGAGCGACGCAGTGGCGTCGGTTCCCGCGCGCCAGCGCGCCGGCAGATCGGGTGTGACGGCGAGGGCGGTGCCGATGCCGACGAGTGCGACGTTGTTGGCGAGTACGTGCTCCGCGGTCTCGCGGCGGGTGATTCCCCCGGTCAGCATGAGCGGTACGGGGCTGTTCTGGGCCAGTTCGGCCGCCAGTTCCAGGAAGTAGGCTTCCCGGGCCGCGGTGCGCCCGTCCACCGGGCGCCCGGACATCGCCGGGCTTTCGTAGCTACCGCCGGAGATCTCGACCAGGTCGACGCCGAGTGGGGCCAGCATGGCGATCACGGTGCGGGCGTCGGCGGCGTCGAACCCGCCGCGTTGGAAATCGGCGGAGTTGAGTTTGACCGCGACCGCGAAGGTGGGCGAGACCTGTGAGCGCACCTCCCGCACGATGTCGAGGAGCATTCGCGCCCGATTCTCGAGCGAACCACCCCACTCGTCGGTGCGGGTGTTGACCAGCGGCGAGAGAAACTGCGACAGCAGGTAGCCGTGTGCGGCGTGAATCTCGACACCGTCGAACCCGGCCGCTTCCGCTCGCCGCGCGGTGGTCGCGAAGCGGGCCACGGTGTCGTGGATCTGCTGCGGTGTCATGGCGGTAGGACGACCGAAGTTCTTCGAGTGCTTGCCGACGTCCACCGCCTTGTCGGACGGCCCCCAGATGACACCGGGCATGTTCGCCTGGATCTGCCGACCGGGGTGGCTGATCTGCATCCACATGGCGGCACCGCCGGCCTTCCCCGCCTTCGCCCAGGCGGCAAACGGTCCCAGCGGCGAACCCTCGTCGAGCACCACACCCCCGGGGCCGGTGAGCGCCTCCGCGTGCACCATCACGTTCCCCGTGATCAGCACGCCGGCCCCGCCGGCGCCCCACCGGCGATACAACTCGATCAGCCCCTCGGTGGGCAGCTGCCCCATGGCGGCCATCCCCTCCTCCATCGCGGCCTTCGCAATCCGGTTGGGCAGCAATTGCCCGGACCGCAACGTGATCGGCTGGAACAAGTCGGTGGCGAATATTTCCTTGGACACCTCGAACCCTTTCGGTCAAAGGCTTCCGGGCGACCCCGAAAGCAAGTAAGCGCCGCTTACACTAAGCTGGAATGTAAGCGGCGTCAACAACCGAGGAGGTTGAGTACATGACTGTCACGCCCTATCACCGCGGCGACCTACCCGATGCGCTCGTGCGTGCCGCCATCGAACTGCTCGATGAAGACGGTGGCGCGTCGGGCCTGTCGCTGCGCGCGGCCGCACGCCGCGCAGGCGTCTCGGCGGCGGCTCCGTACCGCCACTTCAGCGACCGCACCTCACTGCTATCCGCAGTGGCCGCCGTGGGTTACCGGGAACTCGTCACCACCCTGGAGGGGGCGCACCCGGCGCCCGAGGCCCCGGGCGACCTTGCCGACATCGCGGTGGCATATGTGCAGTTCGCGCTTGCCAGGCCGGCGTTGTTTCGGGTGATGTTCGCCGAACCGTGCCATCCGGCGGACGCCGAGCGGCAGGGCGCCGCCGACGAGATCGAGGGCTACCTGCAGACGCTGGTGCAGCGCGCCATCCCGTCCGCCGACCCCGCGGCGATGGCCACCGCAGTCTGGGCGCTGGTGCACGGCCTGGCGTTCCTGCACCTGGACGGCAAGTACGCCGGTAGCTCGACCCCCGATCTCAGGGCCCGGATTCGTGGGGTCGTGCACGCCACGCTCGGCCCGCATCGAGAACGCTCACCCCAACCCCAAGAACCCACGAGGTGTTGACATTGCTTACATCATCGGTCTAGCCTCATGTAAGCAGTGCACACATACCGATGGCGAAGGACCGACACATGACTTCAACAAAGCAGAACACCATCGAGGTCGACCTGGGTGGACACACCGTCACAGTCCCCGCCGGCGGCCTGTTCGAGCGCTTCCGGATGGACACCGACCTGGACGAGGTGGCGCGCGATCCGCGGGTCGGTGGAGTCGACTTCTTCCGGACCCTTCCCAAGACCCGGGTCGAGTCCCGGATCGGGCCCACCTTGACTCCGAACTTCTACTACGCGATGTCGTCGGCACGTCTGACCATGATCGCGCCCAGCAAGGCGATCCGGAACCGGATCCCGGGTGAGCTCGCCCCACTGGAGATCGCTCCCGGTCTCGGCCTGGTGTCGGTGATGTTCTTCCGCTACGACGTCTGCGACATCGACTTCTACACCGAGGCTGCGGTGGGGGTTGCGGTGCGCCCCGCCCGGCACGGCAAAATTCCCGTTGCAGACGTCGCGTCCGCGCTGGCGAACGACCACCTCCACTCGTACGTGCTCTCGCTGCCGGTGAACACCGACATCGCCCAGGTGCGTGGCCGCCACGGCTACGGCTTCCCGAAATGGGTCACCGAGCTGGACGTGAACATCGACGACCGCCGGACCACCGCCCGGATCGCCAACGCCGACGGCGGCGTCGACCTCGCCTTCTCCGCCCCGACACCGACTCAGAAGCGCACCCGGAGCGGCGAGAAGGTATCCACCCTGACCTCCTACACGAAGGTCGACGACGCCTGGTACTCCACCCTGAACCAGACCAACGTGCTGGCCAGCGGAACCTCGATGTTCCCGCGCGGGGTCGACCTGACCGTCGGCACCGGACGCATGGCCGACGACCTGCGCGCACTGAAGCCGATCCGCACCATCGCGTTCGACGTCAGCACCGAAGCGCAGGCCGCGCTGCACATGCCGGTCCCGTTCTCGGTCCGCAGCCGGTAATCGGCCACGCCTCCACGCCGACATCCGACACCCTCAACGGAGTCCCCACCATGTCCATCTACACCCCCGACAAAGTGACGACGACCGCCGGCCTCCCGTCCTCGCTGACTGCCCAGCTGCGGGAGCGTCTGACCGGTCGGGTCGCCGCCAGTGCTGACGCCACCCGCGTCGCCACCGCCGCCCCTTACACCGGCGGGCCACTCGCCGAATTCCCGGTCTCCACCCCGGGCGACGTCGAGGAAGCCTTCGTCCGGGCTCGTCGCGCCCAGGCCACATGGGCAGCCACCCCGATCGGTGAGCGCCGCAAGGTGCTGCTGCGGTTCCACGACCTGGTCCTCGCACGCCAGAACGAAGGCCTGGACCTGATGCAGGCGGAGAACGGCAAGACCCGTCGCGACGCGTTCCTGGAGATCACCGACACCGCCATCACCTCCCGGTACTACGCGCGCAGCGCCGAAAAGCTGCTGGCCCCCCAGCGCCGGCGCGGAGCGATCCCGATCCTGACCCGTACCACCGAGCTGCACCATCCCAAGGGCGTGGTCGCGATCATTTCGCCGTGGAACTACCCCCTGTCGATGGCCGCCGGCGATGCGATTCCCGCCCTGCTGGCCGGTAACGCCGTGGTACAGAAGCCCGACACCCAGACCGCGCTCACCGCGTTGTGGGCCATGGATCTGATGTACGAGGCGGGGCTTCCCGCCGACGTGTGGCAGATGGTGGTCGGCCGTGGCAGCTCGATAGGCGAGCCGCTGATGAATAACGCCGACTACGTGATGTTCACCGGGTCCACCGCCACCGGCCGCCAGATCGCCCGGGACGCCGGCGAACGTCTGATCGGAGCCTCGTTGGAGCTGGGCGGCAAGAACCCGATGCTGGTGCTCGACGATGCCGACCTCGATCGTGCCGCCGACGGCGCCGTCGCCGCCGCGTTCCCGTCGGCCGGGCAACTGTGCGTCTCGATCGAGCGCATCTACGTCGCCGAATCGGTGCGCGAGGAGTTCGTCACCAAGTTCGTGGAGCGGACGAAGAAACTGAAGCTCGGCGCGGCCTACGACTACAGCACCGACGTCGGAAGCCTCACCACTGCGTCCCAGCTGGACACCGTCACCACGCACGTTGCCGACGCCGTCGGCAAGGGCGCCACAGTGCTGGCAGGCGGGCACGCCCGCCCCGATCTCGGTCCGCTGTTCTACGAGCCGACCATCCTCACCGACGTCACCCCCGAGATGACCCTCCACGCGCACGAAACCTTCGGTCCAGTGGTCTCGATCTACGGCTTCGCCGACGTCGAGGAGGGCATCGCGCAGGCCAACGCCACCTCATACGGGCTGAACGCCAGCGTGTGGAGCCGCAACGGCGCCCACGGACGTGCGGTGGCTGCCCGGGTGCACGCCGGCACCGTCAACGTCAACGAGGCCTTCGCCGCGGCGTGGGGCAGCATCGACTCCCCGATGGGCGGAATGGGTGACTCGGGCGTGGGACGCCGCCACGGCAAGGACGGCATCCTCAAATACACCGAACCGCAGACCGTCGCCCATCAACGCGCCCTCGGCTTCACCCCGCCCGCACGCATCCCGTGGACCACATGGGTGCCGGCGCTGACCGCGGTACTGCGCGTCTGGAAGCTGATCGGCGCCCGCTGACCGCTCTCCGCATCCCTCATCCCTCAGAACCCGCGATCCGGACCAAGACGCATCCTGTTGCCGCACATCGGGATCCGCCGGTCATCGGACGACCCAACTATTCATCGCAGTCGCAGCGCGCCCGGCCTCCCCGGCCTTGCCGCCGCGGTTGCACGGAAGGCACTGACATGACCACCCCCGACACCGTTCCCGACACCATGCGGGCCATCGTCGTCGACAATGACAAGAACATGAACATCGAGCAGGTCCCCACACCGACCCCCGCCGCTCGCGAGGTCCTGCTCGAGGTCGCCGCAGCCGGCATCAACCGCGCCGACCTGATGCAGCGCCAGGGCCTTTACCCGCCGCCGCCCGGAATCACCGACATCATGGGCATGGAGGCCTCCGGGACCGTCGGCGCGGTCGGCGCGGGAGTCGACGGGTTTCGGCCGGGCGATGAGGTGTGCGCTCTCATCGCGGGCGGAGCATACGCCGAGTACGTCGTCGTCCCGGCTGCCCAGCTGTTGCCGATCCCGGACGGGCTCTCCCTCGTCGACGCGGCCGCGCTGCCCGAGGTGGCGAGCACCGTGTGGTCGACCATCGTCATGGACGCCGGCCTGAAGGCCGGGGAAACATTGCTGGTGCACGGCGGCGGCAGCGGCATCGGCACCCACGCCATCCAAGTCGGCAAGGCACTCGGCGCCACGGTGGCGGTGACCGTCGGCTCGGAGGCCAAAGCGCACCGCTGCCGCGAGCTCGGAGCCGACATCGTGATCAACTACCGCGAGCAGAACTTCGCCACCGAGCTCGCCGGACAGGTCGACGTCATCCTCGACATCATGGGCGGCCAGTACGTACCCGGCAACGTCGACGCGCTCGCGATCGGCGGACGACTGGTGATCATCGGCATGCAGGGCGGCCTCACCGGCGAACTGAACGTCGGAGCACTCATCGGCAAGCGCGCCCGGGTGATCGGCCTCAACGTCCGGAACCGGCCGCTGACCGGTCCCGGATCCAAGGCCGAGATCGTCGCCGCGGTGGCCGAGAAGGAGTGGCCACTGGTCACCCAGGGGCTCGTGCGGCCGGTCATCTCGGCCAAGCTGCCACTGGCCGACGCCGAACGCGGACAGGCGATGCTCGATTCGAAGGACTCGGTCGGCAAGGTGCTACTGCTTCCCACCCAATCCTGACCCCCACGAACTGGTGCCGTCGACGGCAGGATGCACCGACCACCGACGGCACAGGACTTCTCGCGAAGAAAGGAGGCAGGAACCATCCCGGCTTGCCCAGAATTTACTGGTCGAGCCGAAACAGGTAGCACCGACGATGGGGCCGTGCCCCACGGTGATTCGCATACCGGCAGTGCACCCCGCAGCGCCGGAACCCGCGACAGGAGAGTGACATGACCGACATCAAGCCCGTCCTCGAGCCCGAGGCCGCCGAATTCGCGAAGGCGACCGACACGCCCCCGTTCCTGTTCCAGCTTCCACCGGCCAAGGGGCGCAAAACGGTCGACGAGGTCCAGTCCGGGGAGATCGACAAACCGGCGATCGACGAAGAGTGGATCACCGTCGAGGGCGGTCCGACCGGATCGGTGAAGGTGCGCATCGTGAAACCGGCAGGCGCCACCGGCACCCTTCCGGTCCTGTTCTTCATCCACGGGGCCGGTTGGGTGTTCGGCAACGCGCACACCCACGACCGACTGGTCCGTGAGCTCGCCGTCGGCGCCGACGCCGCGGTGGTGTTCCCCGACTACGACCTGTCCCCGGAAGCGAAGTACCCGACGGCGATCGAACAGAACTACGCCGCCGCCCAGTGGGTGTTCGCGCACGGCGCCGAAAAGGGGCTCGATGCCACCCGGTTCGCGGTCGCCGGCGACTCGGTGGGCGGCAACATGAGCGCCGTCCTGACTCTGATGGCCAAGGATCGCGGCGATGTGCACATCACGCAGCAGGTGCTGCTCTACCCGGTGACCAACGGTGCATTCGACACCCCCTCGTACCACCAGTTCGCCGAGCACTACTTCCTCGCTCGCGAAGGCATGCAGTGGTTCTGGGACCAGTACACCAGCAACGAGTCCCAGCGTGCCGAAATCTACGCCTCTCCGCTGCGCGCGACCGTCGACCAACTGCGCGGATTGCCCCCAGCCCTGGTGATCACCGCCGAGGCCGACGTGCTTCGCGACGAAGGTGAGGCCTACGCCGCCAAGCTCCGCGAGGCCGAGGTCCCCGTCACCCACGTTCGTGTCGGTGGCGTCATCCACGACTTCATGATGCTCAACGCGCTTCGCTCGACCCAGGGTGCGGCCGCCGCCATCAAGCTGGCGCAGGACACTCTCCGAACCGCCCTGCACTGATCGGTTACCGGTGGTCGCTCGCCGTCCTGTCGAGCGACCACCAAACCGCTGCACCGCGGCATCCGCTGTTTCACCGATCCGCATCGACAGTCACGCGGAGTCCCGCGTCCACCTCGTACGTCCGGGGCCGAAATGACCGCCACATCAGACAATCTCGTGCGGCCCTGTACCCAGCTCGCCCGGATAACCCGTCCGCGACACACGGCGTCAAGGCGAGGTTCCGCGGTCACGCCCGCACCCGACCGGTCGAATGTGCGCCACAGACGCACCACCACCGCGCAAGGAAACCCACCGACCGCACAGCTCGACTTCAGTGCCGCCGTCCTCCCTCGAAAGACCTGATCCGGGCACAGATCAGTCAGCCGCATACCTCGTAGGCGTCTGAAGTCGCCCTATGCGCAACTTCGACCGACTTCGGCTTCGGCGCGCGCAACGCGGCGTCCGATCCCATTCAGCGTCACCACCTACTCAACGAATGACCGAGGAGTCGCGCAGTGAGCGAACCCAGCCCAGCAGCCCGGACCACGAAACACGCAGTGCCCGAAGTATCTCCCTCGGTAGTCGCCGAACCCGTCACGCGGCGATTCCTTTGGCACCCGCGTACCTGGATAGCGTCCGTAACGATCCTGATCCTCCTCGGGTTCACGCTCCCCGCCGTCTACCTCGGCGGCACCATCGACCCGCAGGGTGACCTGAAGGACCTTCCCGTAGCGCTGGTCGTGGAGCCGCAGACCGTGCAACTCGGAGCCGCCAGCCCCGCCGACGCTGTGGCCGACGGCATCGAGCAACACGTCGACGACAACAAGATCACGCTGACGTCGATGTCCACCGATGAAGCCGACCACCAGATGCGAAACGGGCACATCGTCGGCATCATCCGAATCCCGAATGACTTCAATGCCCAGGTGGGCGCGCTGACCCGTCCCGGCCCGGGTGCGCCGACACATCCGGTTGTCCACTTGGACACCACGTCCCGGTCCGGTGCGATGACCGCCGGCCTGTTCACCGGTAACGTCGGCCCGGTTGTCGAGGGCGTACGCACTGCACTCGGCCGGCAGCTCATGGCCACTGGTGGAGCACCTGTTGACACCGCCACCGCCACCGCCCTGGCGACTCCGTTCGCCATTGCCATCGCACCACTCGATCCGCTGCCCTCCCACACCGGCCTAGGCACCAGCGTCTTCTACCTGGCAATCGTCCTGATCATCGTGGCATTCATCGGCGCCTCCGCGGTACATCCACTCATTGACACCGTGATCGGGTTCATCCCTCAGGAGACAGGCCCCCGTGTCCGTCGCAACCCGTACCGCCATCTTTCCCGCACCCGCACCTTGATCCTCAAGTGGCTCGTGATGCTGGCTGCCACTCCACCAACGACGGCCGCGATCCTCCTCGTCGCCGGGCCGTGGCTCGGTATGCCGCTGATCTCACCGCTCACACTATGGCTCTTCGCGACCGCTACCGTCGCCGCGGTCGGCGTCGGTGGGCTGACCGTTTTCGCTCTGTTCGGATCCTTCGGTCCGCTCGTCAACACCTTCTTCTTCGTGGCATTGGCGATGACGTCGTCGGGTGGGGCCATCCCACTGCAAGCCACCCCGGACTTCTTCCGTGCGATCGCCCCATTCGAGCCGATGCGTGCAGTAGTCAACGGACTGCGCTCGATCCTCTACTTCGACTCGACGCCTGGCTCAGGAATGGAGCCCGCCTGGTGGTACCTACTGGTGCTTGCCGCGATCAGCATCGCGACCGGGCTGATAGCGACCCGCGTCTTCGACCGCTTCCCAGCCTTCACCCGGCTTCCAGACGACGGTGCGTCTCGCAGCGTCGACAAGGCTCAGCGCACAGAGGTGCACCAGTTCACCGCCTGAGAGCAGCCGGCAATCACCGGTATTACCTGCGCCGGTAGGAAAGGAGGACCGCCGCCCGGGGAGCGCCGACTGGCGGTCGTCCGTACGCCGCCGGGGCCGCACGATTGCGGATCACCGCGGACGCCTGGACCGGACCGAATTCGGCTCGCTGAGCTGAACACCGAACACCGGGGCCGCCCGAGGTACCAACCCCAGCACGGCCAGGCACACCGACCCGAACTCGAAGGAGACTCCACCATGACAGAGAACGCGCCAACCCGGATCGTCGTCTTCGGGGCCACCGGATACGCCGGTGGCCTGGCCGTCGAGGCGCTCGTGCGGCGAGGCCTGCGACCAGTGCTCGCCGCCAGATCGGAACACAAGCTCGCACACTTGGCGGCCGCGCACGGCGGCCTCGAGTACCGGGTCGCCGACGTCTCCGACCCCGCCAGCGTGCAGGCACTGATCGAGCCGGGCGAGGTGCTGGTAACCGGTGTCGGACCGTTCGAGCGGGTGGGATGGGTCGCGGCCGAAGCTGCCGCCCGATCCGGCGCGCATTACGTCGACTCCACCGGCGAGATCGGGTTCGTGCGCGAACTCCACCGCCGCCACGACGCCCTTGCCCGCGAGACCGGATCGGTAATGCTTCCCGCCTTCGGCTACGACTACGTTCCCGGGGTGCTCGCCGGTGCGCTCGCCGCCGAACAAGGCGGCGCGGAAACGTGGTCCCTCGACATCGGCTACTTCGCAACCGGACCTCTGTGGAAGGGGTTGAGCCAGGGAACCCGGAAGACGGTCGCAGAGGGGATGACCCTCCCGGTCACCATGTACCGGGACGGGGCACTGGCAGACCGGCGCGCCGCCCAGGACGTCAGGCGCTTCACGGTGCGCGGTGCCACGCGGAACGCAATCCTCGCATCCGGCACCGAGGTGCTGCAGCTGCCGGCCCGGTACCCGGGGCTTCGCCAGGTGCGGGTGTTCAACGGATGGTTCCCCGAGCTCGCGCGACCCATGCAGGCCGCCTCGCTCCTGGCGACCACCCTGTCCCGCACCGCCCTCGGACGCCGCGTGCTCGACGGTGCCTTTGCACGGATGGCCGGCCCGGCCGGCGGTCCAGACGCGGCAGAGCGCGCCAAGACCCGGGGACTCGCGGTCGCAGTCGCCCGTGCGTCGTCCGGGAAGGTCCTGGCCGAAGTGGAGGTGGAAGGCCCATCCCCGTACACGGTCACTGCCGAACTCATGGCAATGGCAGCACACCGCCTGGCTCTAGGTCTGGGACGAACCCCCGGTGTCGTCGGCCCGATCGACGGACTCGGCGCTGACGAGTTCCCCGCCGCCTGCGCCGAGGTCGGCCTCGCGCGCATCTGACTGGACGGCCTCGGCCCTACTCGCCGATAGGAGATAGACAATGTTGTCGTCCGGAAGGACTTGGCGCGCGAAGCTGAGTACGCGGCGCAGGAGAGAGGGATGCAGGTCACCGGCATCGGCTTCGGACCTTGGCACCGGATCCTGCGTGAGCGCTGGGGCGCTCATCGGTGGATTCTGCCCGGCGCGCCCGCTCCGACAGATGCCGCCGCGGTCACGACACCGTCCACCGCGATCACGGCACCGAGGCTGCCGCGTGCCTGTGCCGCGCCTCGAGGACACGCTACCTGCCAGCGCCCTGCTGACGATGATCACACCATGCGTTGCGTCACTAACACCAGGCGGGTATGTAAGCGTTGTCAACACTTGCTAAATTGAGATTATGGCAACGACGACCCAGCCGTATCACCACGGCGATCTGCGCAACGCGCTGGTGCGCGCGGCGGTGGAACTCCTCGAGGAAGACGGAGCCGCCGAACTCTCGCTCCGCGCCGCCGCTCGACGCGCCGGCGTGTCCACGGCCGCGCCCTACCGGCATTTCTCCGACCGCGATGCGCTGCTGTCCGCCGTCGCCGCGGTGGGCTACCAAGACCTGGCCGGCCGGCTGACCGCAGCCCATCCCGCCCCGACCACCGCAGACGACCTCGCCGCGATCGCCATCGCCTACGTCCAGTTCGCGCTCGCACGCCCCGGACTGTTCCGTGTCATGTTCGCCGAACCGTGCGACCCGACCAACCCTGAACGGGTAGCCGCGACAACGGCGATTCACGAGTACGTCAAATCTATTGTGCAGCAGACATTTCCCACTGCCGCCCCGGATGCGATGGCTGATGCGGTGTGGGCGCTGGTGCATGGTCTGGCGTTCTTGCACCTCGACGGCAAGTTCGATGCCATCTCCACCGGGGCCGTCGCCGAGCGAGTCCGCGCCGCGGTCCACGCGATCCTCGGGGCGTCGGGCTCGTTCGCAGCCCCGCCCGCCGCACAGCCCTGACACCACCTGTTCATTTGCCGAATTGAGGCGACGATCAGTCGGGGCAGTCAACTCTGTGAGGGCATACCGGACGTTGATCTGTTTGCATTCGGTCGGACGCCTCGGTGATGCCGACCTGGCCGACGGGCCGCGGTACTGCGACGACCATCTGTGTGTGGGATAGGCACTCGGCCGGGGGATCGCGGCGCGCTCACGACCGCTCCAACCCGATGCGCCGTGCAGCGGTTCCGGCTCGACGGCGGCGTTCGATCTCGCGGATGATTCGGCGGCAGCGCAGTTCGAGGGCGACGACGGCGATCCCGAAGGTCCGGAAGGCGGCGTTGGTGGTCTGACGGTGGTAGTAGCGGTAGTAGATCTGCTGACAGATTCCGGCAAGTCGAAATAGGCCGAAGACCTCGTAGAACGCCCATTGTTCCTCGGTGACGTCGATTCGCGTCCGTTCGGCGTAGTGGGCGACGACCTCGCGTCGGGTGAGCATGCCGGGAACATGGGTGGGTTGGCGGCGGAACTGCCGGAACAGCCAGCCGTCGTCGGCTTGGACCCAGTACGCCAACGCGCTTCCCAGGTCCATGAGTGGGTCACCAATGGTGGCCATTTCCCAGTCCAGCAACGCGACCGGGACGGTGGGGTCCGCCGGGTCGAGGACGATGTTGTCGAGTCGGAAGTCGTTGTGGATCAGTACCGCGGCACGGTCGGCGGGTTGGTTCACCCGCAGCCAGTCGATGACCCGGGCGAAGGACCCGACGTTGCGGGTGCGGGCCGCGGTGTAGCGCTTGGCCCAGCCCTCGACCTGCCGACTCACATAGCCATCCCCCTTGCCCAGTGCCGCGAGTTCGGTCCCCTCGATCGGAACACAGTGCAGATCGACGAGCACGTCGACCACCCGGTGACACAGCCTGCTCACCTGCTCCGGTGCCTCCGCGTTTTCTCGGGGAAGATGCCTGCGGGGAATCGGCCCATCGACGCGCTCCATGAGGTAGAACGGGCTCCCGATCACGCCCGAGTCCTCGCACAGAGCGATAGTTTCCGGAGCGAGCGGGAAATGTGGACGCAGTGCGGTCTGCAGCCGGTACTCCCGCCCCATATCGTGGGCCCCGTCGGATTTAGTTCCCGCAGGCGGGCGCCGCAGGATCACCTCTCGTCCTGACGGAAACCTCAGCAGATACGTGAGGTTCGAGGCTCCCCCGGAGAACTGCGTGACCCGCGGGGTGCCCGACAGTTCCGTCGCCCACTGCGGGCCGACATGCTCGGGCAGCCAACCGGCGAGGGCGTCGACGTCGAAAGCATCCTCGCGGCGAACATCGCCGGCGGCCTCGGGTCGGCGGTGGTGCTGCGTGTGCTCGCGGGCGCGCCTGCTCATGACAGTTTCCTGACCACCGCGAGCGGCAGGAACCGCATCGCGGCACCCACGAGAACCCACGGCCAGACCGGTACGTAAGCCTTCTTGCGGCGCTTCTCGATCGCGGTGACCATCGCCTGGACGCCGGTGGCCGTGTCAACCAGGAACGGGGTGCGGTCGCGGACATGTGCGTTCATCTCCGAGGCGATGTAGCCGGGGTAGATGACCGAAATATCGATGCCGCTGAGTCCTTCGGCGCGCAGCCCCTCGGCAGCCACGGCGACGCCAGCCTTACTGGCGGCGTAGGTGGTCATTGCCCGGCGCATACCTCGAACCGCCGACATCGATGAGATCAGTACCAGGTGTCCACGCCCTTGCCTCCGGAAGACCTCCATAGCGGCGTCGGCCTGAGCCAGTACTCCGACGAAGTTGGTCTCGGCCGTGATCTTGTTGGCGTTCCAGCCGCCGGTGCCGAGCGCGGCCCCCGTGCCGCTGCCGGCGTTCGCGATCAGTCGGTCGATACCGCCGAGGCGCCGATCGAGCTCGGCCACGACGGTATGCACCGCGTCACCATCGGTGACATCGAGCGCGGCAACCTCGACTCGACGATCGGGATGGGCGGCGAGAATCTCCTGACGAAGTTCGGCGAGTCGTTCCACCCGCCGCGCCGCCAACCCGAGGTCGTAGCCGAGGGCGGCGAACTGGCGGGCCATCTCCGCCCCCAAACCTGAACTGGCGCCGGTGATGACGATCGAACCGCGCCGCTGCTGCCCCGCCCTCATCGGCTGGCCCCGTACTTGCCGAGCTCGACTCGCGCCACCATGCCCAGGTGCACCTCGTCGGGGCCGTCGGCGAGCCGGACCGCTCGGGCGGCGGTCCAGGCGCCAGCCAGCGGAAAGTCGCTGCTCAGACCGGCGCCGCCGTGCAGTTGAATGGCGAAGTCGATGACCTGCTGGGCCATGTTCGGCACCGCCACCTTGATCTGGGAGACCTCCGACAGCGCGTGCAGTGCCCCGCCTCGGTCGAGTTTCCACGCGGCGTGCAGCACCAGCAGGCGTGCCGAGTCGATCGCGATCCGGGCCTGGGCGATGCGCTCGCGGTTGCCACCCAAGCTCGCCAGTGGCTTTCCGAACGCGGTGCGCTCCAATCCACGGCGACATGCGAGCTCGAGTGCATGCTCAGCCAAACCGATCAGGCGCATGCAGTGATGCACCCGTCCCGGACCCAGTCGCCCCTGGGCGATCTCGAAAGCGCGCCCCGGCCCGGCGATGATGTTCTCGACCGGCACCCGGACGTCGGTGAAGCTGACCTCCCCGTGTCCGTAGGGCTCATCCTGAAAGCCCATGGTGTCCAACAGGCGCTCCACCTTCACGCCGGGCGTTGCGACCGGCACCAGGACCATCGAGTGGCGGCGGTGGCGGTCGGCTTCGGGCGCAGTCACCCCCATCACCAGCAAGATCTGACAGTCCGGATGACCGACACCCGTCGACCACCACTTACGGCCGTTCAAGACGACCTCGTCGCCGTCGACGACCGCCGAAAGCTCCATGTTCGTCGCATCCGACGAGGCAACACCCGGCTCGGTCATGCAGAACGCACTGCGGATCTCTCCCGCGAGCAGGGGATCGAGCCACCGCGCTTGCTGCTCAGTGGATCCGTATTTGAGCAGTACCTCGGCGTTGCCGGTATCTGGCGCGTTGGAGTTGAAGACGTACGGCGCCAGGAACGAGCGGCCCATCGTCTCGGCGACCGGCGCGTAGTCGACGTTGCTCAGGCCGGTTCCACCGCAGGTGCCGTACCGCTCGGCATAGTCCCGCTCATGCCCCGCGGGAAGAAACAAGTTCCACAATCCCGCCGCCCGGGCCCGCGACCGCAACTCCGCCACAATCGGCAACGGGATCCATGGGTCGCCACCGCCGGCCCGCAGCTGCGCGACCTCCTGGTGATACTCGTGCTCGATCGGGGCGATGTGCTCGGCAATGAACCCGGAGACCGCCTCGGTCAGCTCCTGGGCGCGTGCCGAAGGTGTGAAATCCATGGCCCCAACGTATGGACGCGCCGTCCATCGAACTTGACGAATCGCGCCAACAATTTGACTGATCACGCCAACGGCCGCGACACTCTTCGCTATGGCGTGGGTGAGATCTGCAGGCCTGCGTGGCGTCCGCCACGTCATCGAGGAACTTGGCGGCGACGCTGATGAACTCGCGACCCGTGCAGGACTCCCCCTTGCCTCCCTGGACAGCGACGAACTCCTGGTCAGAGACACAGCCATGGCCGCGATGCTCGAACTCGCGGCCCAGAAACTGAACTGCTCCGATATGGGACTGCGGGTAGCGCTGCGCCAAGATCTCAACCTGCTCGGCCCCCTGGCAATCGCCGTTCGCAATTCCCGATCGATCGCTGAAGCACTCGACTGCACTGCCAAATACCTCTTCGTCCACGCGCGCGGCCTCAGCGTCGCACTCGTCCCCGACCCGCGCGGCGTCCGCGGTGTCGTCGGCTGCCGCTACGGATACCCGCCCGGCGTCAGCGCCCCACCCCAGAGCATCGACATGGGACTCCTTTTCCTCCACCGCACGCTCCTCTACCTCAACGGCGGCAGCTACGGACTCCGCAGCGTCGAATTGCCCCATGCTGGGGTCGCACCCCTTGCCCGATACGAGTCGCTGTTCGGCACCCACGTCACATTCAACCGCGACGCCGCCGTGCTGCGTGTCCCCCGGTCGCTGTCCCGACAACCCATTGCCGGTGGCGATCGCACCACCCGACACCTGGCACTGACCTACCTCGAACAGCACCTCAGCCCTCCCGACCTAACCGTCACCACGCGCGCCAAGGCCCTCCTGCGTCAGTCCCTCGGCACCAGCCACCTCAGCATCGAGGCGACCGCGAACCTCCTTGCCATGTCGACACGTTCACTTCAACGGCACCTCCATAGCGAGGGCACGAACTACGGCACAATCCTCGACGACGTCCGACGCGAACGCGCCGCGACCCTCCTCACCGAGACCCGATTGCCACTCACACAGATCGCCGCGACCATAGGGCTGGACAACCAAGCAACCCTCAGCAGGTACGCCCGCCGTTGGTGGAACACCACCGCCCGCCAGAAGCGGCAAACAGCATCGGATTCCACCTGAATCTCACGCCGAAAGCGACCACGCCACGAACCTGTATCGGACGGCGATCCTGCTCCGCCCTACCCCCGCTGGCGATGACCTTGTGAGAGAAGGGAGTTGGGCGATCAAGTGGCCCGGTGTCAGGCAAGCAGCAGGCGCGGTGAGGACAATGTCGTCCCCGGGTCGAACGCTCGTCGAGTCGGCAAAAGCCGGCATCATTGCTCGCGACAGTTGAGCACCCCGGCAGCGCCTCTTTGCGCCGTAGGAGCAGAGCGAATACCTGACCACCACAACCGGCCTCGACCTGATTGAAACCCTCGGCCCAGGATTTCCCGGGCAGCATCGGCATGGCGGCGACCATGGTTTCCCTCCGCTCCCGGCTCGGGCGGTGCTGTTACCGGTGAGGTCAAGGACGGCGCCGACACAAATCTCGGGCCAATGACCCTGGGCCGCCGCCGGTGTCAGTCGGGCGGGTGTGCGGTGCGGGCGGCGAGTGCATCCGGGTGGGGTCGGCGAGAACCCGGAAGGTGTCGAGGCGTTCGGAATCGGGCGCGACGGGGTGACTCAGGCTCGCGGCCGGGGCCATCGGGTCCATCGCATCACTCGGTTTCCCCCGGTCAGAACAAGGTGTCACGTACGCGCAGCGGCCGGTACCCGGTGGGGCCGAGCTGGGCGAGTTCGGCGTCGATGTCGACCTCGATGGCACCGAAGAAGTTGATGTTCTCGCTGTGGGCCGGGGAGATGTGCGCCAGCACCTCGTCGTCGATCCGCCGCCCGGCCCGCCGCATTTGTTCGGTCGCCAGCCCGTAATACTCGGTGGTCCAGGCGATGACGGCGTTGGTCGCCAATGTGAGGCACCATGCCTGTTCGGTCTGTCCCTCCAGGTGCCTCGCGCGCACGGCGCCTTCGTGCGCGTAGAGCAGGTCGCGGCGGAGCGCGTGCAGGGATTCGCCCTTGTTGAGCTGGCGGGAGATCTTGCGCCGGTAGTCCGGGTCGGACAGATACCGGGCGGCGTAGATCGTGCGCCGCAGCGCCCCGTATTCCTTGAGCGCCGCCGCGAGGGCGTTCTGCCGGCCCGACGCGGAGAGCTTGCCGACCAGCAGCGACGCGGTGGCGTGCCCGAACTTCAGCGACCCGGCCAGCCGGAGCAGGTCGTCGTAGTGCTCGGCGATGAGATCCAGATTCAGCTTCCGGGTCAAAAGCGGCCCGGCGTGCGGGGACGCGGACTCGACCTGGGCCCGCGGCGCCGCCCGGTACAGGGTGATCCGGCCCAGGTCCCGGATGCGGGGCGAGAGCTGCAACCCGAGCAGGTCGAACAGCCCGAAGTTCACCAGGGTGACGCCGTGCGTGTCGGTCGCATGCTCGGTGATCGGCAGATCCGTTGCATTTCCGAGGATTTCGTCCAGCACGTAGTGAGCTTCACGTCTCGTCGCGACGATGACCTTCGTGCCGTAGGTGGCGTGCTGATCGGTGACATGGGTATACGTGCTCAGTCCTTCGGTCGCGAAATAGCGGCTCAACGCTCTGGCGGTGACCGATTTCCCGCGGGTCGGGAACCGTTGCCCATCACTCGACGACAGGGTGCCGGCGCCGAAGACCGGGGTCAGCGGCAGCCTTTGGTGGTAGTCGATGATCGTCAGGTTCGCCGCCCGCAGCGTCTCCTCCCGCACATACCATTCGCTGGTCCAGGCCAGAATGTCGTAGGAGAGGCCCGACGCCTCGGCCATTCGGGTCAGCCCGAGGTTGGTGGAGTAGGCCAGCAGGACGGCGATGAGGTTGCGCTTCACCTCCGGGCTGCGGGCCTGCTTGCCGCCGGCGTGGGTGAAGCAGTCCAGGTAGCCGGTGCGTTTGTCCAGCTCGATCAGTAGCGACACGATCGGCGCGAACGGCAGCATCTCCGTCAGCTCGGCCTTGAGCGCCGTCGCCTCCGCCGGTACGTCTTCCGCGGTCAGCGGTGAGATCACCAGGTCACCGGCTTCATCGAGACGGACCGGCCCGTCGCCGTCGGCGAGCACCTTCTCCAACTCGCCCATAGCGTCGTCGAGCTCGTCGGTGGCGGTCGCCAGCGCGCGAGCGGGATCAGCGGATTTGCCGACCAGGCGACAGAACTCGTCGCGCTGCGGCTCCCACGCCTGCGGGGTCAGCAGGTACGCGGCCGGGTCGGCGTAGCGGCGTGACCCCGGCACGAACACATCCCCGCTGCGCAACCCGTCGCGCAGCCCCAGCAGCACGCACAGCCCATCGCCCCGGCAGGCCGCCACCCCAGATACTGGGCCACCAGCCGCACATGCTCGGTCCGTGTCTGCGCCCGCTTGCCATACGAACGAATTTGCGCCGCATCGATATTCAGCTGATCCGCCAGTCGGGCCACCGCCACCGGCGGCGCCGACGGCACCTTGTCCGGCACGAACCCCAGCCACGGCAAGGTGCACAGCGCCACCGCCAGGCCCAGACGGACCGCAGGGCCCCTGCCCTGCGGAGCAACGAACGCCAGATCCGCCGGGGTCAGCGTGAAGTACCGGAACAACTCCTCACGACTGATCTCCGGGAACTCCCGCAGGCGCTGCAACTCCTCGTTCGTGAATACCCGCGTCGCCACGAACCTCAGCCTCCAACACGCCGACCAACCTCATCGGCAGCCAAGCCAAGCACCAACCACCCCGGCTCGCAGCCCGAACCGAGAAATCGCCGCCGACCAGGCACTACGCGAACTTCGTTGTTTTTTGCGCCATTACTACCGGGACCCGGGTACGTCGCTATACGCCCTGCCCGCCTCATCAATATGGAAGGAACACCGCCGGGCTGCGTTGCCACATTGTTCAGTCCGCTGGTCAGCGGGTCCCAACCTTCTCGGCATTGCGGAGAAGGACGGAGTCGGAGCGTGCGATCACCTACCCTTGTCGAGTGGACTCATAGCTCGGCCAAGGCCAGGTGTTCGTACGAAGCGGACGGGGCGACGTCACGCAGGGGCGCCGAGCGGCGGGTGCTCGAGCACGCGTGGCTTGTACTCGACCAGCTGGATGCGGCCGTCGAAGGTCCGGTGCGCGATCATCTCGAGGGCGACGTCCGGGTAGCCCTCGTAGATGCGTTCTGCGCCCGTAGCCCCGGTGATCACCGGGAACATCACGACTCGGAAGCGGTCGACGAGTCCGGCCCGTAGCAGGGACCGGCACAGGCTGAGGCTGCCGATCGTGCTGAGGAGCCCCGAGCCATTCGACTTCATGGCGCGGACCGTCTCGACGGCGTCGTCGCGGACGAGCGTGGAGTTGGCCCACGTCAGTGGCTCCTCCAGCGAGGAGGAGAACACCACCTTGGACGCTTGCGTGAGCTCGTCGACGGACGCCTCTTCTTCGGCCCTGAACTCATCTTGGCCATTCGGGACCTCGCCGGCGGCGAAGCCTGACATGAGGCGGTAGGTGTTCGCTCCCATGAGGTAGGTGACCTCGGGCTGCTCGCCGAGCCAAGCGAGGTACTCCGGGCCCTCGAGGCCCCAGAACCCGGGCCAGCCCTCTCCCGATGCGTTGCCGTCGAGGGAGGTGATGAAGTCGACGAGAAGTTCTGACATGGCGGTGTCCTTTCCTCGGGTGTTACGAGTTTGGACCGGCCGCGGGCGACGAACTCATCGGATCCGTTCGGTTGTTTCGATGATAGGTCGGCCATGGATCAGAAACCGTCGAATGGGAGACACCCAAAACAGCGCACAACTATCCAGAGCAGATCGTCTGATGTCCCGTTTGTCGCCCCGATTCGGGATTCGTCACCGGACGGAGCTATCGGGACCTCTGCGGCGCAGCTCGTTCCGGCAACGGCCGACTTTCGGGACGTGCCGGCCATCGTTAGTCAAATGGTGCGGCCGGGCCGCGGGTGTTGTCGGGGTCTACCTGCCAAAGCGGAAACTCGCCTGGCACGCCTGGCCGAGGAGGGCGATGCCTTCCTCGATGGAGCGCAGGGGAATCGCCCCGTAGCCGATGCGAAAGTGGTTGCGGGGCGGTACCGGCTGGGTGAAGAAGATGTCGCCCCGTTCGATGAGGACGCCGCGGGCCTCGGCCTCCCGCGCGAGCACCCGGCAGTCGAGATTCTCCGGACCGGTCATCCACAGGCTGACCCCGCCGGGCGGGTACGGCTCCTGCGGCCAGGGGAGGTACTTGTCGACGGCCGCGCACAGGCGTTCCCATTTGTGTTTCATCTGGGTGCGGTGATGGCGCAGCGCGCGGTGATACTCGCCGCTGTCGATGAGCATCGCCAGCGCCCGCTGCTGATGACCGGGTGGGTGGCGCAGCACGTACCGGCGGGCTTTGCGCAGCTCACGCACCAGATCCGCGGGTCCGACGAGGTAGCCGAGGCGCAGACCGGGGGCCAGGAATTTCGAGAAGGTGCCGAGGTACACGGCATCGCCGCTGGAGTCGAGGGCCTTGAGCGCCGGGCTGGGACTGCCGTGATAGCGGAACTCGCTGTCGTAGTCGTCCTCGACGATCACGGTGCCGGATTCCGCGGCGAGCTGCAGCAGACGCTGCCTGCGGTCGATGCCGAGCGTCACGTTGGTCGGATGGTGATGGCTCGGGGTCAGATACATCAGGTCCGTGCCGCGCAGCGTCTCCGGCGGGCGCAGACCGTGCGCATCGACGTCGATGCCGTACACCTGAGCGCCGGTGCGCAGGAAAATGTGTCGCGCATCGAGGTAACCGGGGTTCTCGATCGCGACGCGGTGTTCGGGTCCGAGGAGTACGCGGCCGACGAGGTCCAGTCCCTGCTGCGAACCGACGGTGACGAGAACCTCGTCCGCACCGGCCTCGATGCCGCGCGACGGCAACAGGTGCTGGCGGATCATGTCGATCAGCATCGGATCGTCCGCGCCGACACTGTCCTGCAGGCTGGCGTAGGCATGCGGCTGGTACAGCGCGTCGCGCAGGCAGCGGACCCACGCGCGGGCCGGGAAGCTGCGGATGTCGATCTGCCCGGCCAGGAATGGATACGGGTAGCTGTGCCAGTCGACGTTCTTCTCGATGTGCGGAACGTCGGCGTCGGGGTACCGCCGGATGCGGGACGACCAGTCGATGCGCGGAATGGTGGCGCGGGCGTCCGTCGCAAGCGTCTCGATCATGTCGGGATTCACGAACATGCCCGAGCGCTGGTGGCTTTGAACGAGTCCCTCGGCGATCAGTTCCTGATAGGCCAGGTTGATCGTGTTCCGGGAGATCGCGAGATCGACCGCCAGTTCCCGTGAACTGGGGAGGCGGTGGCGTGGATCGAACAGTCCGTTGGCGATGCCGTGTTCGATCGCCCGTCGAACCTGCCGGTAGAGCGGTTCGGCGGAATTGCGGTCGACCTCGATCAGTGTTCTCGGCACGCATCGCCTCCTGTGGATCCAAGAGTGGCCAGATGTAGGCCGACCCGGCACGCCGAGAAGTTCCCGAACGAGCACTTCTCAGTATGCCGGGCCGGCGGCGAAATCAAACCAGGTTGAGCGCGTCGTCGACGCCGACCGACTCGATCCCGAGTGCGGCACCGACGGCATCGTTGGTGAGGCGTCCGGAGATCGTGCTGACGCCGGCGCGGAGTGCGGCGTTCTCCCGGGCCGCGCGGGCCAGGCCCTTCTCCGCGATCTGCAGCGTGTACGGCAGGGTCACGTTGGTGAGCGCGTACGTGGACGTGTGGGGCACCGCTCCCGGCATGTTCGCCACGCAGTAGAACACCGAGTCGTGGACCTTGAACGTGGGGTCCGCTTGGGTGGTGGGCCGCGAGTCCTCGAAGCAGCCGCCCTGGTCGATCGCGATGTCGACGAGGACGCTGCCCGGCTTCATCCGTGAGACCAGCGAGTTCGAGATGATCTTCGGTGCCTTGGCGCCCGGGACGAGCACGGCGCCGATGACGAGGTCGGCCTGCATGACCTCCTGCTCGATGGAGTAGGCGTTGGCGGCGAGGGTCCGGATCCGCCCCTGGTACATGCGGTCGGCCGCGCGCAGCTTGTCGACGTTCTTGTCGAACAGGACGACGTCGGCCCAGGTGCCTGCGGCGACGGCGACGGCGTTCATGCCCGATACGCCGGCACCGATCACGACGACCCGCGCCGGGGACACACCGGACACGCCGCCGATCAGCACACCCCGGCCACCCTCCGGGCGCATGAGTGCCTGCGCACCGACGAGGGGAGCGAGCCTGCCGGCGACCTCACTCATCGGGAACAGCAGCGGCAGCGAACCGTCGGGAAGCTGAACCGTCTCGTACGCAACCGAATTCGTACCGGCGGCGAGCAGGGCCCGGGTGCACTCCTCGCCGGCGGCGAGATGCAGGTAGGTGAACAGCGTGAGGTCCGAACGCATCCGGTGGTATTCCTCCGCGATGGGCTCCTTGACCTTCAGCAGGAGTTCCGCGCTCTGCCACACGGCGTCGGCGCTGTCGAGGATCTTCGCGCCGGCTGCGCCGTAGGCGTCGTCGCCGATCGACGAGCCCTCCCCCGCACCGCGTTCCACGAACACGTCGTGCCCGTGGGCAACCATCTCGTGGACACCGGCGGGAGTGGCCGCCACCCGGTACTCGTGGTTCTTGACTTCCTTGGGGATACCGATCCTCATCTGAGACCTCCGTTAGCTGGGGCTGTTCGCCGCTCCGGCCACATGCCGTGGTGCCGAGCGATACCGAAGTCTGGATCACTCTGGCATGGGACCAGAAGGACCAGTTGGGGACCGTCTGCGGGGACCAGTCTGGACCCATCGAATACCGCGCTTCTGGTTCTGACCTGCGGTCCGCCTCGTCGGTATGGTGTGGATCACAGCCATTCGACAACGAAGGAGATGGTCGTGGACGTCACCGAATTGCGAGCACGGGCCCGTCGGCACCTCGGACCTCATTTCACCCGCAAGGACACCTGGGAAAGCGACTTTCCGGTGTTCGTTCGGGGTGAGGGTAGCTATCTGATCGACACCGAGGGAGACCGTTTCCTCGACGGTCTGGCTGGTCTGTTCTGCGTGAACATCGGTCACGGCCGCGACGACATCGCGAAGGCGGCGAGCGAGCAGATCGGGACGCTGGCGTACGCGTCCAACTGGGGCAGCGCCCACATTCCCGCGATCGAGGCGTCCGCGCTGATCGCCGATCTGGCGCCCGGTGACCTCGGAACGACGTTCTTCGTCAACTCGGGTTCCGAGGCCGTGGAGACGGCCGTCAAGTTCGCCCGGCAGTACCACCGCAGCCAGGGCAACCCGCAGCGAACCAAGATCATCAGCCGCGAGATGGCCTACCACGGAACCACTCTCGGCGCCCTCTCGGTGACGCAGCTGCCCAAGATCAAGGATCCGTTCGGCCCGCTGCTGCCCGGGGTCCGCTCCGTACCCAACACGCTCGGTTACCTCGGTGACTGCGGCCCGGCGAACGAACTCGACTGCATCGCCGCGATCGAGGCTGTCATCGAGGAAGAGGGCGCCGAGACCATCGCCGCCGTGTTCGCCGAGCCGGTCCAGAACGGGCGCGGCGCCCTGGTCCCGCCGGACGGATACTGGGCTGCGCTGCGCGCGCTGTGCGACAAGCACGGGATCCTGCTGGTCTCCGACGAGGTGATCTGCTCGTTCGGCCGCCTCGGACACTGGTTCGGACACGGGCTCACCGGTGTGGTGCCGGACATGATCACGTTCGCGAAGGGCTCCACCTCCGGATACGCCCCGCTCGGCGGTCTGATCGTGCGTGAGCAGCTGGTGCGCGAACTCTACGACTCGCCCAAGGGCGGCGTGTTCACCCACGGCGCGACGTGGGGCGGGCACCCGGTGTCGACGGCGGTCGCGGTCGCGAACATCACCGCGATGCGCGACGAGAACGTGCTCGGCAACGTCACCGCACGCGGCCCGAAGCTGAAGACGGCACTCGATTCGCTGATGCGCTCGCACCGCTGCGTGAAGGACGTCCGCGGCACCGGATTCTTCTACGCGATCGAACTGATGGCGGACAGCAACAGCGGCCGCGAGTTCACCGAACAGGAGTCGCTGACGGTGCTGCGCAAGGTGCTGCCGGAGGCGTTCGCCCGCACCAAGGTGATCCTCCGCGGCGACGATCGCGGTGCCACGATGCTGATGATCTCCCCGCCGCTCGTCGCCGACGACGAGGTGCTGTCGGAACTGCTGCACGGCATCGACAGCATGCTCACCGACATCGAGAAGGCAATCCAGCCGTAGGGAAGGGCACCTTCCCCGAGTTCCAGCGGGTGGCGGTCGTCGTGATCGACGACCGCCACCCCTCTTCGTATCGACGGGAGAGCGAGGCCATGGCCCCGGGCGCCACCACTGCACCACTCACCGACATTGCACGACTGAATGATTCGTCTCTGATCGACCACTGGACCGCCACCCTGAGCGGCCGGAACCGGACCGTCGCGCTCGCGGACGGAGAGGACGAACGCGCGATCCGTGCGGCCCACCATCTGCACCACAAATGTGTCGTCGCCCCGCGCCTGTTCGGGCGGCGGGACGTCATCCGGCGCATCGCGGAGGCCGCAGGCATTCCGCTGGCCGAGGAACTCGTCGTCGACCTGGACGAGGCCGCCACCGACCCCGCGATCCGCGACGCCGTCGAATCGGGATTCGCGAAATATCCGGACCGGATCGAGTCGGCGCTGTCGGACCCGGTGTGCCTGGCCGCGGCGGCATTGCGCGCCGGGGTGGTCGATGCCGGAGTCGCGGGTGCGAGCAGACCGACGTCCGACGTGCTGCGCGCCGGACTGCGCATCGTCGGACTCGCACCGGGTTCGAGCACCCTGTCCAGTGCGATCCTGATGTTGCTGCCGGACGGCAGGCAGCTGACGTTCTCCGACTGCGCCGTCGTCCCCGACCCGACGGTCGAGGAACTGGTCGACATCGCGCTCGCCGCCAGTGCCACTCACTTCCAGCTCACCGAGCAGACCCCGATCGCGGCGATGCTGTCGTTCAGCACCCAGGGCAGCGCCAGCCATCCGCGCGTGGAGAAGGTCCGCGAGGCCGCGGAACGGGTGCGCGTCCGGGACCCGCAGTTGCACGTGGACGGAGACCTCCAGTTCGATGCCGCGCTGGTGGCCGAGATCGGCGCGTCCAAGGCGCCCGGGTCCCGGGTCGCCGGCCGCGCGAACGTCCTGGTGTTCCCGAACCTCGACGCCGGCAACATCGGGTACAAAATTGCCCAGCGGCTCGGCGGTGCAATAGCCTTGGGGCCCATCCTGCAAGGATTGGCCGCGCCGTGGAACGACCTGTCCCGCGGATGCACCGGCAGCGACATCGAATTGATGGCGCTGGTGAGCGCAGTCCAATCCCTCGCCATCTGAGCGGCGGACCAGGCACGGGACCGTGCCACCGGATCGAGAAGGGAGTCGCGATGACGATGCTCCTCGTGGGTGCCCTGTGCATCGGCATCGCCTCCGTCATCGGAGGGGCCACCGGGTTCGGGACGGCCCTGATCGCGACGCCGGTGATGCTGATGATCGGATTCGCCGTTCCCGAAGTGGTATTCGTCAATCTCGTCGCCGGGCTGATCACCCGCATCGGCGCGGCGTATCACCTGCGCGAACACATCAGCTGGGGACGAGTGGCACTGCTCGGTGGGGGCAGTCTGCCCGGCGCCTGGCTGGGTGCGGTCACCCTCGGGTTGGTGCCGGAACAGTATCTGAAGCCGGCGGCGGGAGTCGTGGTCATGCTGTGCGGGGTCGCGATGGCACTCCCGACCCGGACCCAAACCACCCGGACCCCCTCCACCACCGCACATGTCCTCACCGGCTCCGTGGGCGGCTATCTGGGCACCACGACCTCCCTCAACGGACCGCCCCCGGTGTTGTTGCTGATGCGTGCGCGGCTGCCACCGCTGGCGTTCATCGCCGATCTCGCAGGCTATTTCATCGTCGCCAACGTGATGGCGCTCGGTGTCCTGTGGTTCCACGACGAGATCACGGAGTCGATGTTCTGGCCGCGTCTCCCGATCTTCGTGACGGCGGCGGTGATCGGCAATGTCGCCGGACTGGCGATCGCCAGGCGACTGCCGCCGGGCGTGTTTCGGTCCGCCGTCATCGTGCTGGTGATCGCGGCCGGCGCGGCAACGTTCCTGCTCGGCTGAGCGCCGGTCAGTTCTCCGCCCCGACCCGGCGGACCAGGCGCACCAGTTCGCCTGCGGGACCGTCGAGCTGACGCGCGCCCCGCCACACGGCCCGCAGAACCCGGTCGAGTTCGAGGCCGTCGACGTCGATCACCTTCAGCTCCCCGGCGGCGACCTGCTCGGCGACCGCGAGGGTGCTCATCACCGCCGGTCCGACCCCGGCCAGCACGCTGGTGCGAATCGCGGCGGCGCTGCCCAGTTCGAGAAGTGGTGCCGCCCGTTCGTATTCCTGCAACGCCACGTCGAGGGTAGTCCGGGTGCCCGATCCCGGTTCCCGGACCAGGAGCGGCGTCAGCGCCAACTCGCTGACGGACAGTGCTTTTCGCCGCCGCGCCCACGGATGGGTGGGGTGAACGACGACGACCAGCCGGTCGCGCGCCACCGTGAGACTCTTCAACGGACGCGGCACCGTCGGCGACTCGACGAACCCGACGTCGCAGATCCTGTTGTTGATGCGCTCGAACACCTGAGTCGAGTTGTGCACCTGCAGATGAATGGTGACGTCGGAGTGCAACCGGCGGAACTGTCCCAGCCACCCCGGCATCAGATGTTCCGCCACCGTCATGCTGGCGCCCACCGTCAACTCGGCCGAGCGTTCCGCGCGCAGCCCCTCGGCCACATCGAGCAGCCTGCACGCATCGGACAGCACCCGGCGCGCCCAGTGCGCGATCACCGTGCCCTGTGGCGTCAGTATCGAACCCGTCGGGCTGCGCTGCAGCAGGGTCATGCCGAACTGGCGCTCGAGTTGCTTGATGGCGCGACTCGCATTCGGCTGCGCCATGCCCGCGAGTCTGGCGGCAGCGCTGAGGCTTCCGTGGTCGTCGACACCGACGAGCAACTCGAGCACCGGAAACTCCGGCCATTTGCGGGACATGCACCGAGTATATGACCCTGCCGCAAGACATATCTGATTGATATGTGTTCATGCCGAAATGACGGCTATCGCAAAGCGCCGCAGTGACGGACCGTAGGAGTATGAGCACCGAACTGAGCGAATCGAAGTCCGAGGAACAGCGCGTCGAGAGCACGGGAACGCTGCCGCGACTGCAGACCGCCACGGCGACTCTCCTCCCGGGCCTGGCGCTGTGCGCCGCCGCCACCGCCCTCGCGATGGGCATCGGCAGGTTCCTGCCGACGGTGAGCCCACTGTTGATCGCCATCGTGCTCGGCGCCGTACTGTCGAACGTCGCGCGACTGCCCGAGCGCCTCCGCCCGGGACTGCAGTTCTCCGCCAAGAAACTGCTCCGGGTCGGCATCGCCCTCCTCGGGCTGCAGTTGATGTTGAGCGACATCCTCGGACTCGGCTGGGGCGTCATCGTCGTGGTCGTCTCGATCGTCTGCCTGGGCATCGTCGGCACGATGTTCGCGGGCAAACTGCTCGGCCTCAGCTGGACGCAACGGCTGCTCATCGCCTGCGGATTCTCGATCTGCGGTGCGGCCGCGGTCGCGGCGGTGGACGGGGTCGTGGACGCCGACGAGGAAGAGGTGATCACCGCGGTCGCGCTCGTCGTCATCTTCGGCACCCTCATGATCCCCGCGATCCCCCTGCTGTCGCGGGCGCTCGGGCTCTCGGACACCGACGCCGGCCTGTGGGCGGGCGGGTCGATCCACGAGGTCGCGCAGGTCGTCGCGGCCGGCGGAGCGATCGGCGGTGCCGCCCTCGGCGTCGCCGCGGTGGTCAAGCTGGCCCGCGTCCTCATGCTCGCACCGGTCATGGCCGTGCTCAGCGTGCGGCAGCGCTCCCTCGCCGGTAACGACGCCGACGTGAAGCGCCCGCCGCTCGTCCCGCTGTTCGTCGTCGCGTTCCTCGCCTGCGTCGGCCTCCGGTCGTCCGGCCTGCTGCCCGCGGGTCTGCTCGCCGACGCCAAGATCCTGCAGACCGCGCTCCTCACCGCCGCGATGTTCGCCCTCGGCGCCGGCGTCCAGATCGCCACCATCAAGAAGGTCGGCGCCCGCCCCTTCGTCCTCGCCACGATCTCCACCGTCTGGGTGGCCTCGATCGCGCTGGTGGGCGTGCTGCTCGCGGGGTGAGCACGTCCCCACCGCCTCCCCTTCCGCGACGAACGGGACGCTCGTTGCGTCAGATGCAACGAGCGTCCCGTTCGTCGCGGCGGGTTGGGGTAGGGCGGAGAAATCCCGGACAAATTTTGATCAAGGCTTTCATTATTTTGTGAGCCGGGTTACTGTGGTCACCATCAATCAAACCTTTGATTAGTTAGGTGCATCGCATGAGCCCGACAAGCTTCGCGTCCTCGGCCGACCTCGGCGAGAAGGAACAGACCCTGGAAGTTCTCGCCGAAGGCGTGTACGCGCTGACCGCCGAGGGTGATCCCAACATCGGCGCCATCGAGGGCGAGGACTTCGTCGTCTGCTTCGAGGCGCTCGCCACCCCCGTGGCCGCTCAGGACTGGCTGCGCAAGCTGCGCGAGCACACCGACAAGCCCGTCCGCTACCTGGTGCTCTCGCATTACCACGCCGTCCGCGTGCTCGGTGCGTCCGCGTTCGACGCCGAGACCATCGTGTCGCACGAGACCACCCGCGCCCTCATCGAGGAGCGTGGAAAGGAAGACTGGGCAAGCGAATTCGGTCGGATGCCGCGCCTCGCGAAGGCCGCCGACTCGGTGCCCGGACTGACGTGGCCCACCCTGACGTTCGCCGACAAGCTGACCATCGACCTCGGCGGCGGGCGTGGCGACCTGGTGCTCCAGCACTTCGGCCGCGGGCACACCGAAGGTGACATCACCGCGTGGCTGCCGAAGCAGAAGATCCTCTTCGCCGGCGACCTCGTGGAGGCGCAGGCCGCGCTCTACACCGGCGACGCCTTCCACCGCGACTGGTCGACCGGCACCCTCGACCGGATCAAGGCGCTGGGCGCCGAGGTCCTGATCGGTGGACGCGGCGCCGTCTCCCACGGCCGGGAGGCCGTCGACGCCGCGATCGAGCAGACCCGCCACTTCATCGAGGTCATGCTCGCCGAGGTCGGTGCGGTGCAGCAGCGCGGCGGCACCCTGAAGGAGGCGTTCGAAGCCACCCACGCCGCACTGAACGAGAAGTACGGGCACTGGCCGATCTTCGAGCACTGCCTCCCGTTCGACGTCTCCCGCGTGTGGGACGAACTCTCCGGCATCGAACGGCCCGTCATCTGGACCGCCGAGCGCGACCGCGAGGTCTGGGACCAGTTGCAGGGCTGAAATCCGTCACCGTTTCACACTGACAAGGCGAGGATCATGGGAAGACGACACACCCGCGGCGGTACCGTCACCGTCGTCGGCAACGGCCCGGTGGGGCAGACGACGGCGCTGCTGCTGGCCCGCTGGGGCATACCGGTCACGCTGCTCGACGCCCGGGCCGAACGCGATCCGATCGGGTCGAAGGCCATCTGCCAGCAGCGGGACGTTCTCGAGGTGTGGGACGCGATCGGCGTCGGCCGTCAGCTGGCCGACGAGGGCGTGACGTGGGGGTGCGCCCGCACGTTCCACCGCGACCACGAACTGTTCGCGCAGACGTTCGTCGACCGCGGCATCTCGTCGTTCCCGCCGTTCGTCAACATCTCGCAGGCCCGCACGGAGGAACTGCTCGACGAGCGGATCGCGGCCACACCGTCGATCGACGTCCGGTGGGGACACGAGGCCACGTCGGTCGACCAGGACGAGACCGGCGTGACCATCACATGCCGCACCGACGACGGTGACCGGGTGGTCGAGTCCGACTACGCCGTGGTCGCGGTGGGGTCGCGGGGCAGCGCGATCCGGCAGCAGCTGGGGGTCACGTTCGACGGCCGCTCGTTCGACGACAAGTTCCTCATCTGCGACATCGCCGCCGACATCCCCGGCTGGGCCGACGAGCGCCGCTTCTACTTCGACCCCGAGTGGAACCCGGGCAGGCAGGTGCTCATCCACCCCTGCCCCGATTCCACGTTCCGCATCGACTGGCAGGTGCCCGGCGACTACGACCTCGAGGCCGAGGAACGGTCGGGGGCGCTGGACGAGCGGATCCGGAAGATCATCGGCGACACCGACTACCGCATCGTGTGGAAATCGGTGTACCGCTTCCACTCCCGGGTCGCGAACCGGATGCGCGTCGACCGGGTGCTGCTCGCCGGCGACGCCGCGCACATCGTGTCCCCGTTCGGCGCCCGCGGTCTGAATTCGGGTGTTGCCGACTCCGAGAATGCCGCCTGGAAGCTGGCGTTCGTCCTGCGCGGCTGGGCGGACGAGTCGCTGCTCGAGACGTATCACACCGAGCGGCACGCGGCGGCGGTCGAGAACATCGCCGTCACGACGGCGACGATGGACTTCCTCGTCCCGCAGTCGGACGAGCAGCACCGGCACCGCCGCGACGTGCTTACCGCGGCGGTCACCGACACGCAGGCGCGGGCGCAGGTCGACAGCGGCCGCCTCGCCGAGCCGTTCTGGTACGTCGAATCACCCTTGACCACAGACGATCCGGGACGAATCTTCGCCGGGCGTCCGGATCGTGGATGCACACCGGCCGCGGCGCCGGGAATCCTCGTGCCCGACACCCCGGTAATGCTGCGCGACGGTGGCGGCACCCGGCTCCGCGACATCGCCAGGAACGGCATCCTGCTGCTGCTCGGTGACGGCGTGGACGCCGACGAGATGCGCACGGCGGCCCTCGGCGCGGTGCACACACCGATCCGTCTGGTCCGGCTGTCGGAGATCGACACCACCGGTGTCCTCACCGCCGCGCTGGACGCGAAACCCGGCGAGGTGTGGGTCATCCGCCCCGACGCCTACGTCGCGGCGGTCACCGACACGGTCGACCGGCTGGTGTCCGCGCTGCACAGGATCACCGAACCCGTCGTCGACGTGATCAGTGCCGGCTCAGCCGTTCCGGATCCAGATCGAGTTTTCGCAACAGCTGCACGTTGAGTGCGACGGCCGCACCGACCATGTCCTCGCCTCGGGCGTCGTAGAGGGGCGCCATTCCTCTCGCCAGCCGGGGAGGGCGCAGATGGATACTTCCCGTCAAGGCGCGATGGGGACGAGTTCGGCGATCAGGGCTTCGACCCGCGCCTTGATCTCGTCGCGGATCGGTCGCACCGCCTCGACGCCCTTGCCTGCCGGATCGTCGAGGGCCCAGTCCCGGTAGCTCGTGCCGGGGAAGACGGGGCAGGTGTCGCCGCAGCCCATGGTGATGACGACGTCGGAACTTTCGACGGTGTCGGGTGTGAGGATTTTCGGGGACTGGCCGGAGATGTCGATGCCGAGTTCGGCCATTGCCGCGACGGCGGCCGGGTTGACGGTCTCGGCCGGGGCGGTCCCGGCGGAGCGGACCTCGATCCGGTCGCCGGCGAGGTGGGTGAGGAATCCGGCGGCCATCTGGGAGCGGCCGGCGTTGTGGACGCAGACGAACAACACGCTGGGGGTGGTCATGAGAGCGAACCTTCCGTGGCGGATGTGCGGAACCGGGAGCGCAGCGCGAGCGAGACGTAGACCAGGCCGACGAGGACGGGGACCTCGATCAGCGGTCCGACGACACCGGCCAGGGCCTGCCCGGAGGTGGCGCCGTAGGTGGCGATGGCCACGGCGATGGCGAGTTCGAAGTTGTTGCCGGCGGCGGTGAACGCCAGGGTGGTGGTGCGTTCGTAGCCCAGACCCATGACGGCGCCGAGGGCGTAGCCGCCGCCCCACATGATCGCGAAGTACGCCAGCAACGGGATCGCGATCCGGACGACGTCCCACGGCTGGGAGGTGATCTGGTCGCCTTGGAGGGCGAAGAGGATCACGATGGTGAACAGCAGACCGTACAGCGCCCACGGCCCGATGCGGGGAAGGAATGTCGACTCGTACCATTCGCGGCCCTTGGCCTTTTCCCCGAAACGGCGGGTGAGGTAGCCGGCGAGCAGGGGGATGCCCAGGAAGATGAGCACCGACTTCGCGATCTGCCACGGCGAGGTGTCGATGGTGGTCTGCTCGAGGCCGAGCCAGCCGGGTAGCACGGACAGGTAGAACCAGCCGAGGGCGGCGAACATGATCACCTGGAACACCGAGTTGATCGCGACGAGGACGGCGGCGGCCTCGCGGTCGCCGCAGGCGAGGTCGTTCCAAATGATGACCATGGCGATGCAGCGGGCCAGGCCGACGATGATCAGGCCGGTGCGGTATTCCGGCAGGTCCGGCAGCAGCAGCCAGGCCAGGGCGAACATCAGCGCCGGGCCGAGGACCCAGTTCAGGACCAGGGAACCGATCAGCAAGCGGCGATCGCCGGTGACGGTGTCGAGTCGGTCGTAGCGGACCTTCGCGAGCACCGGATACATCATGATCAGCAGGCCGAGGGCGATCGGCAGCGAGATGCCGTCGATCTCGACGGCGCTCAGGGCGTCGCCGAGGCCGGGGATCATCCGGCCGAGCAGCAGACCCGCGACCATGGCGACGCCGATCCACACCGGCAGGAACCGGTCGAGGGTGGAGAGCTTGCCGACGACGGCCGGGTGCTGGTGTGCGGTGGTGGCCTCGCTCACGCCGGCACCTCCGTGGTGGTGCAGGCCTCGGACGGGACGACCGGTCCGCCCTCGGTAAGCAGCACGGCAGACAGTTGCTGCAGGGCCGAGGGGATCACCCAGTAGTACACCCAGGTGCCGCGGCGTTCGCAATCCAGCAGTCCGGCCGAGCGCAACACCTTCAGGTGATGCGAGATCGTCGGCTGCGACAGGTCGAACGTTTCGGAGATGTCGCAGACGCAGGCTTCACCCCCGGCGTGGGAGGCGATCAGCGACAGTAGGCGCAACCTGACCGGATCACCCAGGGCCTTGAACATCCGGGCCAGATCCCCGGCCCAGTCCTCGGTCAACGGTTCGCGTGCCAGGGGTGAGCAACAGGCACCGCTCTCCGAATTTTGATTCGACATACGTCGATATTGACAGGTGTCGAATCAGGAGGCAACCCAACAGGCGATGCGCTGCCGGTGACCGAGGGCCGATGCGGGCTACCGCTTGCGCGCGGTGACGAGCAGGTACTCGGCGTCGTAGTGTGTCCGACCGGGCGCATCGGCCCGATTCCACGCGGTGAGGAATTGCAGGAAGTCCCGCTCGAGGTTCGCGATCCGATCCGGATCCGCGGCATTGTGGCGGTACACGGCGATCGTCGGGCCGTAGTTGCGTTTCCAGAACTCCCGGAACTCGGTCGGGTCTGCGAAGCGGTCGATCGCGAGCGACTGGCGGTGCGCGTCGAGCGCGGTCACCCGGTCGCCGAACAGGTCGCGGACGTGTTGCTCGTCGCCCCACAACGGCGGCGGGGTCGCACCGCGCGGCGGGGGCGGTGCGTAGGGTGCCATGGTCTTGAACAGGTTGCCGATCAGACCCTGCGGTGTCCAGTTGATCATCGCGATGGTGCCGCCGGGTCGGCAGACGCGCAGCATCTCGTCGGCGGTCTGCTGATGGTGCGGCGCGAACATGGCCCCGACGACCGAGATGACCGCGTCAAAGCTGTCGTCGTCGAACGCCAATGCCTCGGCGTCGGCCTCGACCCAGTCCAGCTCGACGCCGCGCTGGGCGGCGATCGCTCGCCCTGCGTCGAACAGTTCCGGCGTCAGGTCCGACGCGACGACGGTGGCGCCGCGCGCTGCGGCCGGGATCGCGGCGTTGCCGCTGCCGGCGGCGACGTCGAGCACCCGCTGGCCGGCGCGGATATCGGCTGCCTCCACGAGCACCTCGCCGAGGGTCGGAATCAGCTCGGCGGCGACGGTCGGGTAGTCGCCGGAGGCCCACAACGCCCGGTGCTTGGCCTTGAGCGCGCGGTCGGTGCCTGTATCGGTGGGAATGGTGGTCATGTCGTTTCCTCGTCCTCGATGGTGGGTGCCGGATGTCGGCATACCAATAGACGACGGCCGGCCCGGAAGGACGCACGCAAGCTGATTTTCGGCGGAATGCGTCAGCCGACAGTGAGCTGGGCGCGGTGGAAGTCGAAGTGCTTGCCCGGGTATCGGTAGACCTGCTCGAGGGTCATGGTCTCGGTGAAGAACGGATCCCAGCGCACCGGGAACGCCATGCTGCGCCGTAGGTTCGTCTCGGATTCCCGGGTGAGGGAGCGTTGCAGCTTCGCGATGACGCGGTCGCATTGGCGGCCCATCCGCCTTTGGTTGAAGACGGTGGCCGCCGCGCACGAGCCGAAATAGTTGATCTGGTGGAACACCGGTGTCGCGGCGTTCAGGGCGCGGGCGAACCCTCGGCCGACCGGGTCGGGCAGCCGGGAGAATACCCGGACCAGGATCAGCAGCCGCCGGACGACCATGTAGCCGAACACCATGTGGAACAGCAGCTGCTCGTTGGTCCAGCGGGTGCCGGACGAGCGCCGAGCGAGCTGCTCGGTACTCGCGCCGTCGACCAACTCGTGCAACGCGACCCGGGCCCGCTCCAGATCGGCGGCGATCGCGGCCCGATCAACCGGTGGCGGCTCGGACATCATGTGCCCCAACTGTTTCGAGAGGTTATCCGGCGACAGGAGAACGGCGTTCGAGGAAGACGGTGTCCCGCCAGATCCCGTCGAGCTGGGCGATGCGTTCACGGACTCCGAGGGTGCGGAACCCGGCGGAGTGGTGCAGGGCAATGGAGGCCCGATTCTCCGGGAAGATCGAGGTCTGCAGCGTCCACAACCCGGCCTCGTCCGCGGCGATCACCTGGGTACGCAGCAGTGCCTTTCCGACGCCTCGCCCGCGCATGCCGTCGGCGACGTAGACGGAGTTCTCGGCCACCCCGGCGTAGCAGTCCCGTCCGGAGGTCGGGGACAGCGCGGCCCAGCCGACCACAATGTCGTCGATCTCGGCGACCCACCGATGCCCCGGCAGCCACTGCGCGTCCAGAGCGGTCTGGAGGGGGACCTCGGTGGTGAAGGTGGCAGTGCGGGTGGCGATGCCCTCGCCGTAGATCCGGCGCACCGCGTCCCAATCCTGCTCGGCCATGGGGCGGACGGTGACGTCGTCGGGCAGGTCGTCCGGGCAGCACGGGCGCGGGGTCAGCACCCCCATCACCGCGTCCGCGGCGTGCGGCAACCCGGTGCAGCACGCCGGGTTGACCATGACGACGGTGCTGGTGCTCCGCTTGTGCACCGAGACGAAACCGACATCGGCGAGCTTGCGGACGTGGTGCGAGACGGTCGGCTGCCCGATCCCCAAGGCCTCCGCGAGCTCGCCCACGGTGATCCCGGCCGGACGGGAGGCGACCTGATGCAGCAGCCGCACCCGGGTCGGATCGGCCAGGCAGGCGAACCACCCGGCGTAGGTGGCCGCGTCCTCCGGCGCCAACGCATCCACTTCGCCGGGGGTGCGGACGGTGGGCATGTCCAGGGAAGTCATGCCCACCACTATATCGATATCCATCGATGGTTGCATTCATCGACGCACGTCGATACTCTCCGATAGCAGAAGATCGATGAACGTCGATGGAAGGATTTTCGAGATGACCACCATGCCCGTAGTCGTCGTAGGCGCCGGACCGATCGGCCTCGCCGCCGCCGCCCAGCTGCGTGAACGCGGCCTGACCCCGCTGGTCTTCGAACGCGGTGACAGCGCCGGTGCCGCGATCGCCGAGTGGAACCACGTGCGGCTGTTCTCCCGGTGGGGGGAGCTGATCGACCCGGCCGCCCGCCGCCTCCTCGAGACCACCGACTGGACGGCCCCGGACGACGAGGCGTATCCGACCGGCCAGGACTGGACCCAGGACTACCTGGTCCCGCTGGCCGCCGCACTCGGCAACATCGTGAAACTGGGCACCGAAGTGGTCGGCGTGGCCCGTCGCGGGCGGGACCGGGTCGTCGACGCCGGCCGCGACACCGAACCGTTGTCGGTGCACCTGCGCCGTGCCGACGGCACCGAGGACCGCATTCTTGCGCGGGCCGTGATCGACGCCTCCGGGACCTGGACCACCCCCAACCCGCTCGGCGGCGAGGGCCTGCCCGCGCTCGGCGAGAAAGCAGCGGCCGACGTCCTCGAATACCGGGTCCCGAACGTCGACGACCCCGAGGTGCGCGCCCGGTACGCGGGCAAGCACATCGTGATCGCCGGCAGCGGGCACTCCGCGCTGACCGCCATCGTCGCCCTGGCCAATCTCGAGAAGCAGGCGGCGGGCACCCGGATCAGCTGGGTGCTGCGCCGCGGCGACGTCGGCGGAGCCTTCGGCGGCGGCGAGGACGACCAGCTGCCCGCCCGCGGCGCCCTCGGCCTGCGCGCCAAGGCCGCGGTCGACGACGGACTGCTGACGGTGGTTCCCGGGTTCCGCACCGCCACCATCGAACCCGACGGTGCGGACGGTCGGGTGGTGTTGGTGTCGGACACCGGAGCCCGCATCGAGGACGTGGATCGGGTGGTGGTGCTGACCGGGTTCCGGCCCGATCTGTCCTGGCTGTCGGAGATCCGCCTCGGCCTCGATCCGGTGCTGCAGGCCCCCACCGAGTTGGCGCCGCTGATCGATCCGAACGTGCATTCCTGCGGCACCGTCTACCCGCACGGGGTCGCCGAACTGTCGCATCCGGAGCCGAATGTGTTCCTGGTCGGGATGAAAAGCTACGGGCGGGCACCGACGTTCCTGGCGATGACCGGGTACGAGCAGGTCCGCAGCATCGCCGCCGCCCTGGCCGGGGACCACGAGGCCGCCGCCCTGGCCGGGGACCACGAGGCCGCCGCCCGGGTCGAGCTGACCCTGCCGGAGACCGGAGTCTGCGGCGGCGCCGGGGTGTTCGACGACCCCGACACACCCGCGGCAGCGGAAGACTCCGTGGGGTGCTGCGCCGCCCCGGACCCGCAGCTGATCACCCTGTCCACCCGCGCGGGCGGATAACCCGGTGACCGGCACCCGGACCCTGCCGCAGACCGCGTCCCTCGACGAGACCGGTCTGCGGCGGGTGCTGGCGGTACTGTGCCTGACCGAGATCACCAGCTGGGGCATCCTCTACTACGCGTTTCCGGTGCTCTCGGTGTCGATCTCGGCGGACACCGGGTGGTCGCTGCCGGTGCTCACCGCCGCCTTCTCCCTCTCCCAACTCGCCGCAGCCCTGACCGGAATCCCGGTGGGACGGATCATCGACCGCATCGGGCCGCGGGTCGTGATGACCGCCGGCTCCGTCCTCGCCGTGCCGTCCCTGCTGGTGGTCGCGGCCGCACCGAACCTGCCGGTGTTCTACGCCGGGTGGCTCGCCGCCGGGGTCGCGATGGGCGCGGTGCTGTATCCGCCCGCGTTCGCGGCGCTGACCCGCTGGTACGGCGACAAATACGTCAAAGCCCTGATGATCCTCACCCTCGCCGCCGGGTTGGCCAGCACCGTCTTCGCCCCGCTGACCGCCGCGCTGGTCAACCGGTACGACTGGCGGGCCACGTATCTCGTCCTCGCCGCGATCCTGGCGATCATCACCGTGCCCGGGCACCTGCTGGGGCTGCGGGGGCGGTGGCCGCACCCACCCGCCCCGGCCGGGGACCATCCGGTCGATCACCGGGACGCCTCCCGCAGCCTCGCCTTCGCGGCCCTCGTTGCGGCCCTGAGTCTCGGGGCGTTCACCGCGTTCGCCGGGGTGTTCAACCTGGTGCCGCTGCTGATCGAGCAGGGCTTCTCCCCGGCGCTGGCCGCCCTGACGCTCGGACTCGGCGGTGCGGGGCAGGTTCTCGGCCGCCTCGGCTACCTCCCGATCGCCGCCCGGACCACCGCCCGCACCCGCATCGTGGTGATCCTCGCCGCCACCGCCGCGAGCACCGCGTTGCTCGGGATCGTGACCTCGGTGGTCGCGCTGATTGCTGTCGCCATCGGCGCGGGGCTGGTCCGCGGGATCTTCACCCTCATTCAGGCCACCGCGATCACCGACCGGTGGGGCGCCACCCACTACGGGCGCCTGAACGGGCTGATGTCCGCGCCGGTCGTCATCGTCATGGCCCTCGCCCCCTGGGCCGGGACCGCCCTGTCGGCGTGGACGGGCAGCTACGCCCACGCCTACCTCATCCTCGCCGCACTTGCTGTGGTCGCCGCCCTCATCGGGGCCGCCAGCATCCCCCACCACAGCAAGGCCGCCAATCCTTCTTGAAAACTTGGGTCGGTCTTGGAGTGGCAACGCTCGCTGTCATCGGCGTCGTTGCGCATGGTGGGCCGCGACTCCCACCACCTGGTGAGCAGGCTCAGCCGCGTCCGATAGGGAGCTGATTCGACGGCGGGTGCGTCCCTCTCGCGGGTGGTTCGTCTGAGGAGGTAACTCCCATCCACATCGGGTGGGAGCACGCCCTTCTTCGAGAGGAATCCTCCGATGTCCACCCACCCGTTCTCTCCCCCCGGAACCGGCCACGCGGCCGGCGGCCACGGCGGGGGTGTGAAATGACCGCCCCCGCCGTCCTCGTTGAGGACCTGCACGTCGCCTACGGCACAACCTGGGCCCTCGACGGCGTCGACCTGGAAGCCGCCGCCGGGACCACGCTCGGGGTCCTCGGCCACAACGGTGCCGGCAAGACCACCCTGATCCGCACCCTCACCACCCTGGTGCGCCCCACCGTCGGCCGCGTGCAGATCGAGGGCCTCGACGTCATCGCCGACGCCGACCGGGTGCGCCGCCGGATCGGGGTGACCGGCCAATACGCCGGACTCGACGAATTCCTCACCGCCCGAGAGAATCTGGAGCTGATCGGCCGACTGACCGGGCTGCGCCGCACCGCTCGGGCGCGGGCCGACGCGCTGATCGACCGGCTCGGGCTGCACGAGTACGCGACCCGACGGGTCGGGGAACTCTCCGGGGGCTCGCGCCGCCGAATCGATCTGGCCGCCAGCCTCGTCGGATCCCCGTCGGTGCTGTTCCTGGACGAGCCGACCACCGGCCTGGACCCGATCGCCCGCGCCGGACTGTGGGACGTCGTCGACGAACTCACGACCGCAGGCACCACCGTCGTGCTCACCACCCAATACCTGGAGGAGGCCGACCGGCTCGCCGACCACATCGTCGTCCTTGCCCGGGGCCGGGTCGCCGCCCGTGGCACCCCCGCCGAGCTGAAACGGATCGTCGGCGGCAAGGTCCTGACCGCCACCGTCCCCACCCACCAACTGGGAAGTCTGCCGTTCATCCCGGACACGGACCGGGTCGACGGCGACCGGGTTCGGGTGTCGGTCACCGTCGACGACGCCCCCGCCGCGACCGCCCTGGTCGCCGGCCTGCACCGCGGAGGCATCGAGGTCACCGACCTGGACGTGACCTCCCCGAGCCTCGACGACGTCTTCACCCACCTCGCCCACACCCCCGGAGCACACCGATGACCACCATCCGCACCACCACAGTCACCGCCTTGGTCGGGCGCCCCACGGCCTTGGACCAGCTCGCCGCCCTGACCGTCCGGAACCTGCGTACCAGCGCCCGCGTCCCGCAGCTGCTGATGTTCTCGCTGACCATGCCGATGGCGATGCTGGTGCTGTTCAGCCAGGTGTTTCGCAGCGTCGCCGCCGGACCCGGTTTTCCGGCCGGGGTCAGCTACATCGTCTTCCTCACCCCGGCGATGCTCGCCGTCTCCACGGTGATGGCCGGCACCAACGCCGGAGTGTCCGCCGCGATCGATCACACCAACGGCCTGCATGACCGCTTCGCGGCCCTGCCGATGCGCGCAGGCCTACCCGGTATCGCTCGCACCATCAATGAGGCCGTGTTCACACTCGCTCGGGCTGCGTTGCTCGGGATCGCCGCCGTGGCTTTGGGTTTCGAGTTCCACGGCAGTGCCGTCGATGTCGTGTCCGCGGTCGTGGTGCTGGTGGTGCTGGCGGGGGCGATGAGCGCGTTGTTCGGACTGATCGGGGATCGGCTGCGGCGCCCGGACGTGGTCCAGTTCGCCGGGATGATGGTGATGATGCCGCTGATGTTCGTCTCGAGTGCGTTCGCCCCGATCGAGACCATGCCCGGCTGGATGCAGGCAATGGCCACGGTGAATCCGGTCGCGCACGCCACCGACGCCCTGCGCGGGCACGTCCTCGGCACCGCCACCGCCGGTGACACCGCCGCCGCCCTGGTCGCGGCGGTCGGGTTGTGGGCGGCGGTGACCGCCGTCCCCGTCCTCACCCGCCTGATTCGGTCGGCCCGCGGCCGCTGAACAACGACGAACCTGCCCTGTCCCTCCCGAGTAAGGAGAGGGACAGGGCAGGCTTTGTGTGCGGCGCCTACCCGGAGCCGGGCACCCTTCTGGCCCCTACCCGCAGAGGGGGTAGAGGCTGGGAGAGCGCTGTGGTCAGCGGATACGCCCGGTGCGGGCGTCGACGGCGCTCATGCGGCGGCGTCGAGCAGATGCAGTTCCTCCGCCACGATCAGATCGACCTCTTCGCTGGTCAGACCCGAAAACAGGTGTGTGGTCAACATTGCTCTCACCTCCTCACCGCGCTTCTACTGGTACGTCGAATCGGAGAACCCGTCATCGACATCGACACCCATACAGACGAGGCAAACCGGATTCGGACGCAGACTGCGTTCTATCGCGGGTGCGTCCGATTGCGGCCGCCGCCGTCGGTACCGGAGAGGTCGTTCCCAGGGGTCGCCACCGCGCCGCCGGACGGGGATGCTGGAAACGGAAAGGAACCACGGATCATGAGCGAGGAATCGACCACCACCGCGACCGCACCCCATCAGGAGCCAGCTGATCTCGAACAGCTCTGGCGCAGCTTCTCGAGCGATTTGCGGGCCTTCATAGCCCGCCGGGTCTCGCGCCCCGAGGACGCCGACGACATCTTGTCGATCGTGTTCCTGCGGATGGCCAAGAGCCTGGACAATCTGCGCGATCAGGACCGCCTCCTCGGATGGATGTATGCCATCACCCGCAACGCGATCACCGACTTCTACCGCTCCGCGCCGCACCGGCGTGAGCTGGTCGTCGACGCCGTCCCCGACACTCCACCGGACGGCGAATCGGATGTCGACGAGGCGGCGGAGAAGGAACTCGCCTCCTGTCTGGTGCCGATGCTCTCCGGGCTGCCCGCCGAGCAGGCCGCGGCGGTGAAGATGGTCGACCTCGACGCCCGAACCCACGCCGCGGCCGCGGGTGAGGCGGGAATCTCGGTGTCCGGGATGAAATCCCGGGTCCAGCGAGGCCGCGCCGCCCTTCAGGCCCAATTGCACGCGTGTTGTGAGATCAGCCAGGATCGCGCCGGGCACGTGCACGACTACCAGCCCCGCAGCGGCGGATCCTGCGCCTGCGGAGCCACACCCACGACGGACCAGTAGGCAGGCACACCCGCTCGAGAGGCGCCCCTAGATCGCGCGACACCACGCACAGACGGCGGTGCGGTGCGAGCCCAACGCTCGCACCGCACCGCCGGGTAAGGACTACTGGCAGCCGCACCCGCCGTCGGCCGTTGCCGCCGGACCGCAGCACGTCGACTTCTCGCTCTGATCGCAGCAGGTGGTCTGCCGTTCGGTGCTGCAACACGTCGGCGCCGCGGCCTGCGGTGTCGTGTCCGTCCGATCCGTCGCCGGGGTCTCGAACTCGTTCGGGTTGCTCATGGTGAACTCCTTGATCCGTGGGGATGGGTACCCGAACAGACGGAGGAGAATGGGAATGGACGCAGACCCCGGTCAGTGCCGGCTCAGCCGTTCCGGATCCAGATCGAGTCGTCGCAACAGCTGCGCGTTGAGGGCGACGACGATGGTGGAGATCGACATCAGGATCGCCGCGACCGCGGGGGAGATCGCGACCCCGGCGAACGCGAGGACGCCCGCGGCCAACGGGACGGCGATGATGTTGTAACCGGTGGCCCACACCAGGTTCTGCCACATCTTGCGGTAGCTCGCCTGCGATAGATCGATAATCGACAGAACCGCACGGGGGTCGTCGGCGGCGAGGACGACCCCCGCCGACTCGATGGCGACGTCCGTGCCGGCTCCGATGGCGACACCCACGTCGGCGCGGGCGAGCGCGGGGGCGTCGTTGACCCCGTCGCCGACCATCGCGACGCGGTGGCCGCGGGCCTGGAGTGCCGCCACCTGTGCGTCCTTGTTCTCGGGCAGGACGTCGGCGAACGCCTCGTCGATCCCGAGGTCGGCGGCGACGGCGTCGGCGACCTGCCGGGCGTCGCCGGTGATCATCGCGACCTTCACGCCCCGTGCGTGCAGGGCGTCGATCGCCTGCCGGGACTCCTCGCGGACGGCGTCCTCGAGCGCCACCGCGCCGACCGCCTTCCCGTCGCGGACGACGTGGAGGACGGCGGCGCCGCGCTCGACCCACCGTTTCGTGTGCGCCGCAACGTCGTCGGGGACCGTCACGTTCAGTTCGGCGAGCATTGCCGGTCCGCCGACGGCGACCTCCTCGCCGTCGACCTCGGCGCGGACGCCGCGTCCGGGCAACGACCGGAATTCGGTGGCGGTGCGGCGGGACTCGGCGGGAACCTTCGCGGCAGCCTCGGCGACGATCGCGCGGGCGACCGGGTGCTCGCTATCGGCCTCCACGGCGCCGGCGAGCGCGAGCAGGTCGGTGTCGGTGACACCGGCCGTCGCGACGAGGCCCGTCACCGCGTGCCTGCCCTGGGTGAGGGTGCCGGTCTTGTCGAACAGCACGACGTCGACGCCGCGCATGCGTTCGAGAGCCAGCCGGTCCTTCACCAGCACACCGGCCCTCGCGGCCCGCTCGGTGGAAATGGCGATCACGAGGGGGATCGCCAGGCCAAGGGCGTGCGGGCAGGCGATCACCAGAACGGTGACGGTCCGCACCACGGCCTCGTCCACGTTGCCGAGCAGCGACCACACCACGAACGTGAGAAGTCCTGCGATCGAGGCGAAATAGAACAGGAACGCGGCCGCGCGGTCGGCGAGGGCCTGGGCGCGGGACGAGGACGACTGCGCGTCGGCGACCAGTCGCTGGATGCCGGCGAGCGCGGTGTCCTCCCCCACGGCGCCGACGGTGATCCGCAGCGCGCTGTCGGTGGCGACGGTGCCCGCGACCACGGGGTCGCCGACCGACCGTGGGACGGGGGTGGATTCGCCGGTGATCATCGATTCGTCGACCTCCGCGCGGCCGTCCTCGACGGTACCGTCAGCGGGAATGCGACCGCCGGCCCGCACCAGCACCAGGTCGCCGGTGGCGAGTTCGGAGACGGGCACCTCGGTGACGCCGTCGTCGGTGACCCTGTCGGCGGTGTCCGGGAGCAGCGCGGCGAGCGCGTCGAGGGCCCCGGACGCCGACCCCAGTGCCCGCATCTCCAGCCAGTGACCGAGCAGCATGATGACGATGAGAAGCGCCAGTTCCCACCAGAAGTCGAGGTTGAACCCGCCGATCTGCAGGGTCGTCACCCACGACGCGAGGAACGCGACCGTGATTGCCATCCCGATCAGCAGCATCATGCCCGGCTGCCGCGACTTCAATTCGCTCCACGCGCCGGTGAGGAACGGTGCGCCGCCGTAGAAGAAGATCGCGGTACCGACCACCGGCGGAATCCACGACGCCCCGGGAAAGTCGGGGACGGTGTAGCCGAGGAGGTCGGCGAACATGTGGCTGAACACCACCACCGGCACCGACAGCGCGAGACTGATCCAGAACTTCTGCCGGAACACCTCACCGTGCGCGCCGTGGCCGGCGTGCCGATCGGTGTGGGCGTCGTGATCGTGTCCGGTGTGCCGGACCTGTTCCATTTCCTTCTGATGATCGTGAGACATGCCTGCTCCCTCGGAAGCTGCTCTCGTGGTCAGGTTTTCAGGAACGCACCAGTCGTGCGATGGCGTCGGTGGCTTCCTTGATCTTCGCGTCCGCCTCGGAGCCGCCCGCGACGGCGGCGTCGACGACACAGTGGCTGATGTGGTCTTCGAGCAGACCCAGCGCCACCGCCTGCAGCGCCTTGGTCATCGCCGAGACCTGGGTGAGGATGTCGATGCAGTACTTCTCGTCCTCGACCATCCGCTGCAGTCCCCGCGCCTGGCCCTCGATGCGGCGCAGTCGCTTGAGGTAGTCGTCCTTGGCGCTGATGTATCCGTGGCCGGATTCGTGGTCGGTGTGCGGTTGCTCGGTCATGATTGTTCCCCTCGGGTGGGAGTGGTCAGCGGTTGGAACCGGCGCAGTCGCAGGCTGTTGCTCACGACGAACACCGAAGAGAATGCCATGGCGGCACCGGCCAGCATGGGGTTGAGCAGACCCGCCGCCGCCAGCGGCAGCGCCGCGACGTTGTAGGCGAAGGCCCAGAACAGGTTTCCCTTGATCGTGCTCAACGTTCTGCGCGACAACCGGATCGCGTCGGCGGCGGCCCGGAGGTCGCCGCGGACCAGCGTGAGGTCGCTGGCCTCGATGGCCACGTCCGTGCCGGTGCCCATGGCGAGACCGAGGTCGGCCTGCGCGAGCGCGGCGGCGTCGTTGACCCCGTCGCCGACCATCGCGACCACCTTGCCCTCGGCCTGCAGACGCTTGACCACGTCCACCTTGTCCTGCGGCAGCACCTCCGCGATCACCTCGCCGATGCCGACCTGATCGGCGATGGCCCGGGCCGCGGACTTGTTGTCGCCGGTGAGCATGATCGGGGTGAGGCCGAGTTCCCGGAACTGCGCCACCGCCTCGCGGGACGTCGGCTTGACGGTGTCGGCGACGACGAGCACGCCGCGCGCCTGTCCGTCCCAGCCGATCCCGACCGCGGTCTTGCCGTCCGCCTCCGCCGCCTCGACGACCCGCTGGAGTTCGGTGGTGAGGTGCAGCGACCAGTCGCGGAGCAGTTTCGCGCGGCCGATGACCACCGCGTGACCGTCGATCATGCCCTGGACGCCGAGTCCCGCGACGCTGGTGAACTGTTCGACGTCGGGGAGGGTCGTCAGTCGCTCCTTCGCGCCGCGGGTGATCGCCCGGGCGATGGGGTGCTCGGACGCGTCCTCGAGTGCCCCGGCGAACCGGAGAACCTGTTCCTCGTCCTGACCGTCGGCGGCGATCACGTCGTGCAGCGACATCGTGCCGGTGGTGACGGTGCCGGTCTTGTCGACCACAACGGTGTCGACGCGCCGGGTCGATTCCAGAACCTCGGGGCCCTTGATCAGGATGCCCAGCTGGGCGCCCCGTCCGGTGCCGACCATGAGGGCGGTCGGGGTGGCGAGTCCGAGCGCGCACGGGCACGCGATGATCAGGACGGCGACGGCGGCGGTGACCGCGGCGGCGACCGCACCGCCGGTTCCGATCCAGAAGCCGAGGGTCGCGACCGACAACGCGATCACGATCGGGACGAAGATGCCGGAGATCCGGTCGGCCAGGCGCTGCACCTCGGCCTTGCCGGTCTGCGCGTCCTCGACCATCCACGCCATCTGCGCGAGCTGGGTGTCGGCTCCGATTCGGCTGGCACGAACCACGATCCGGCCGCCGACGTTGACCGTCGCGCCGGCCACCTCGGAGTCGGGCGAGACCTCGACGGGCACGGATTCGCCGGTCAGCATCGACGCGTCCACCGCCGACGAGCCCTCGACGACGACGCCGTCGGTGGCGATCTTCTCGCCGGGGCGGACCACGAACAGGTCACCGACGTCGAGCTGGTCGATCCCGATCAGCTGCTCGGTGCCGTCCCGCAGCACCGACACTTCCTTGGCGCCCAGCTCGAGCAGCGCCCGCAGCGCCGCACCGGCCCGCCGCTTGGCGCGGGCCTCGAAATAGCGGCCGGCGAGGATGAACGTGGTGACGCCCGCCGCGGCCTCCAGATAGATGTTGCCGGTGCCGTCGACCCGCGCGATCGTCAGCTCGAACGGGTGCGTCATCCCCGGCATGCCGGCGGTGCCCCAGAACAGCGCGTACAGCGACCAGCCGAACGCGGCCAGCGTGCCCATCGACACCAGCGTGTCCATGGTCGCCGTGCCGTGCCGCAGATTCGTCCACGCGGCCTGGTGGAACGGCCACGCACCCCACACCACGACCGGGGCCGCGAGCGTGAGCGACAGCCACTGCCAGTTGGTGAACTGCAGCGCCGGGATCATCGCCATCGCGATGACGGGGACCGTCAGCACCGCCGACACGAGCAGCCGCTGCCGCGGTGCCGCCGCCGGGTCCTCTTCCTCCGGGGCCGGCGGCTTCACCTCGGGCAGTCGCGCCGTGTATCCGGCCTGCTCCACCGTCGCGACGAGATCCTCGGGCGAGACGTCGGCGGCGTCGTAGTGGACGCGGGCCTTCTCCGTCGCGTAGTTGACGGTCGCGGTGACGCCGTCGAGTTTGTTCAGCTTGCGCTCGATGCGGTTGGCGCACGACGCGCACGTCATCCCGCCGATGGCCAGTTCGATCTGGGAATCGGGCGGTGCCGCGATGTCGGCCGCGTGGGTCATCACTTCTCCTCCGGTCCGGCGGTGGCGGTGAATTCCGCGGTGTGGACGACGCCGGCGTGCTGGAAGTCCAGGAACAGCCGGTAGTCGCCCGCGCTGGGTGCGGTGACGGCGAAGTCGATCCCGGGACCGGCCGCGGTGACGCCGTCGCCGGGATGTCCGTCGGGGTGGACGTGCAGGTAGCCGAGGTCGGCGGTGCGCAGCGCCACCAGGTGACCGTATGCGCCGAGGTACGGCTGCAGATCGGTGACGGGTAATCCGTCGCGGCTCACGGAGAGCGTGACGTTCGACGTCTCGCCCGGTCGCAGCGTGCCGTCGAGCGTGACGGTGTAGCCGTCCACGATGGTGGTCGGCGCGGGTGCGGGCAGTTCCTGTGGGTCGTAGGTGCCGGCGACGCGCAGGTCGGTGCCGAGCGTGACGCCCTCTCCGCCGGCCGGGGTGAAGTCCGCGAACACGCGATAGTCGCCGCCGCCGCCGAGATCGAGGGGGACGCTCCACGTTCCGGTCGCGTCGAGGGTCGGGTGCACGTGCTGGAACCCGGCGAGGTCGCGGCGGACGACGATCAGGTGCAGCAGTTTCTCGTGCTCCGGGGTGTAGTCCGTGACGGATACCCCCGAGGGGTTGGTGATCCGGAACTGCACCGGGACCGCGGCACCGGCGGCGACCTGGTCGGATGCCAGTTCGAGGGTGTAGCCGTCCGCCGTCGGCGACAGTCCGCCCGGCGTCGAGTCGGCGACGGCGTCATGACCCGCCGCGCCGTGCGCGTCGTCCCCGGCCGTGTGCGCGGCGGGCTCGGCCACGTCCGGGCCGGCAACCGACCCGAGGGCGAGCGCGGCACCGAAGATCACGACGAGGCCGACGGTGAATCCGGCGAACTTGCCGGTTGCGTTCATGATGGGGCTCCTGTGCTGGAGTTTGCCGGCTCAGCCGGCGACTGAGTATCCGGCTTCCTCGACGGCATCCGCGAGGGCGCCCGGGTCGAGGTCGGTGGTGCTCTCGATGACGACCGTGCCGGTGGCCAGATCGACGTTCACGGCGGTGACGCCGGGGAGTTCGCTGATCTCCTCGGTGACCGAGGACACGCAGTGGTCGCAGGTCATGCCGGTGACGGTGACGCTGGAGGTGCTCACGGGGGTTCGCCTCTCTTCGGGGTATCGATGTCTTCTCTGAGAACTACCATACCCCCCTACCGTATTCCCGCAAGCGTGTGCCGAGTCCGTGTTCCCTCGCCCACGCGGGCCCGAAAAGGTGATTGAGTCGAGTACCGCATCTCACCGGGAACGGAGCCTGGCAATGTCGATGGACACGTTGCGCACCCAGACGCTGCGCCGCACACCGCTCACCGAGAACCCCGACCCGGTGCGCAATGCCTGACGACCGCCGGAAACGGGTGGACGCCACCACCCTGACCGGTGTTCCCGCGACGATGATGTGGACGCTCCGCAACCGTGCCGTCGAGGCGGCGCGCCCGGACACCGCGTTCGCGGACCCGCTTGCCGTGGGTCTCTACGAGACCCTCGACTATCCGTACGAGAACTTCGGGAAACCCAGCCAATCCCACGCCCTGCGCGCGCAGGCCTTCGACGTCGAGATCCGGGCGTTCCTCGCCGGCCACCCCGGCGGAACCGTCGTCGCGCTCGGTGAGGGATTGCAGACCAGTTACTGGCGTATGGGCGACCCCGACGTCCGGTGGCTGTCGATCGACCTGCCCGAGGTGGTCGCGCTGCGCCGGCAACTGTTGCCGGACGAGCCGAACGTCACCACCCTCGCGGTGTCCGCGCTGGACCGGTCGTGGATGGACCACGTCGACACCGGCCGGGGTGTGTTCGTCTCGGCGGAGGGCCTGCTGATGTATCTGCCACCCGACGAGTCGCTGTCGCTCATCGGCGAGTGCGCGCGGCGCTTCCCCGGCGGCCGGATGATGTTCGACTCGGTGCCGAAATGGTTCAGCCGTAAGACGCAGAAGGGCCTGCGGATCCACGGCGACTACACCGTCCCGCCGATGCCGTTCCACCTCTCCGCAGGCGAGGCCGCGGAACTGCCCGCACGGATCCCGGACGTCGCATTCACCCGCGAGGTGGCGTTACCGCTCGGCCGGGGCCTGTGGGGTTCGGCTTTCCTCCGCCGGCTGTCGGATCTGCGGCCGCTGCGCGACTCGCGCCCGACGCTGACTCTGTGCGGATTCGCGGGCTGAGTGCACGCAGTGGACGCTCGCACTCTCGATTGCAGGCTTAGTGCTCCAGGCGCGCCATGTTATAGATGCGGTCGACCAATTATGTCGTACAAAATTAGTGTGGGGCCGACCGAATGTGGGCCGCTGAAGAGGTGACCGCAGCGCAACATACCCGGAGGGATGACACAGATGAACACTGAAAACGAGGAGCCCGATTTCGGCCGGCTCGCCGAGTGGGCGGAGCGTGACATGAAGTTGCCCGAGAACTCCGCAACCGCAAAGAGAGGCCAGGACGCTGCCGCAGACGGCAGGGAGTTGCTGGACCGGGTCGGGGCGGGCCGTCCGTCCTTGGGGCAGGCCGATGGTGTGAGCGGCGAATCGCCTCGCCGGCAGGTCCGGCTGCCGCGTCCGTTGAGTGAGAGACTCGATCGCTTCGCCGAGAATCAGCACAGGAAGCCCAGCGACGTCATGCGCGAGGCGGTCGAGGAGTACCTCGAGGCGCACTCCGGCTAGGTCGAGACCGCGCCCCTGAACCCCATCCGACGAGCGGTGTGGGCCGACCCGCAGCAGAATGGTGCAATGGCGGACCGCGGATTCACCCCCACACAGCTCGCGGCACGTGCCGCGTACCTGCTTCGCGGCAACGACCTCGGCACGATGACGAGCGCCGCGCCGCGCCTGTACCCGCACATGTGGAGTTGGGACGCCGCGTTCGTCGCGGTCGGACTGGCGCCGCTGAGCGTGGAGCGGGCCGTCGTCGAACTCGACACCCTGCTGTCGGCGCAGTGGAAGAACGGGATGATCCCGCACATCGTGTTCGCGAACGGCGTCGACGGATACTTCCCCGGCCCCGGGCGGTGGGAGTGCGGGACCCTCGCGGCGCACGCGCCGAGCGGCACCCAGACGTCGGGGATCACCCAGCCGCCCGTGCACGCCATCGCCGTGCAGCGCATCCTCGACCACTCGCGCAGGCACGGTCGCAGCACCCGCGCCGTCGCCGAGGAGTTTCTCGACCGGCGCTGGCCCGACCTCGTGCGCTGGCACCGCTGGCTCGCCCACGCCCGCGACCTCGACGGCAACGGCCGGATCGCGCTGTATCACGGCTGGGAATCCGGGATGGACAATTCGCCGCGCTGGGACCACTCGTACGCCAACGTCGTGGCCGGGGCGATGCCCGCATATCTGCGCGAGGACCTGTCCCACGTCGCCGACACGGGACAGCGGCCGTCGAACGGCGAGTACGACCGCTACCTGTGGCTGCTCGAGGAGATGAAGACCGTCCGCTACGACGACGCGGAACTGGCCACCGCGATGAGCTTCGCGGTGGAGGACGTGTTCGTCAGCGCTGTGTTCTCGATGGCGTGCGAGGTGCTCGCGACCATCGGCGAGGAACATTCGATGCCGAACTCCGACGTCCGGGAACTGCACGGGTGGGCGGCCCGGTTCCGGCAGGGCGTCCTCACGACTACCGACGAAAGGTCGGGGGCGGCACGCGATTTCGATCTGCGCAGCGGCCGGTGGATTTCCACCGAAACCCTCGCCATGTTCTCCCCGCTCCTGTGCGGAGGCCTGAGCCGCGACGCCGAACGTGCCCTGATCCGCACGTTCGAGGGGCCGAAATTCTGCGGCCACCCCGACCTCCGGTACGCCGTGCCGCCGTCGACGTCGCCGGTCTCGGGAGACTTCCGTCCGCGTGAATACTGGCGCGGTCCGGTGTGGCCGGTGATGACGTGGCTGTTCTCCTGGGCGTTCGCCCGGCGCGGGTGGGCCGAGCGCGCCCACCTGCTGCGATCCGAGGGGCTGCGGCAGGCCAGCGACGGCAGCTTCGCCGAATACTACGAGCCGTTCACCGGGCAGCCCCTCGGCAGCATGCAGCAGTCGTGGACGGCCGCTGCGGTTTTGGACTGGTTGGGCTGACGCCCCCGTGAGTACTTATTAACCGCCCGTGGTTAATAAGTACTCACGGGCGCTAGTCGCACAAGCGGATCGGGCCGAGTTCGGCGTACCGGTCGCCGGGGCCGGGGTTGTCGGCGGGGGCGGCGCCGCCGAGGTGGTGCATCACTCCCCAGACGGCGTTGAGCGCGGTCTGCACGGCGCCCTCCGCCCAGCCCGCGGTCCACGAGATGTCGTCGCCGGCCAGGAAGATGCCGCGATGCCGCGGGTCGAGTTCGTCCTGCACGAAATGGCTGAACAGCCGCTCCTGGTACCGGTAGTGGCCGGGCAGGTTCGCCTTGAACGCGCCCATGAAGTCGCGCTCGGTCTCCCACGACAGCGTGACGGGTGTCGAGATGATGTGGCTGCGGAAGTCGACGCCCGGGTAGATCTCCTCGAGCGATTTGATCATGAGATTCATCCGCTCCGTCGCGTCGAGCGGCAGGAGTTTGAGCGAATCGTCGGACCACGTGTAGGACAGGCAGATCAGGCCGGGCTTGTCGTCGCCGTGGTCGAGGAGGTAGGTGCCGCGGCTCATCCGGTCTGTCAGCGTCATGCTGACGAGGTCGCGGCCGGTGACCGGGTCCTTGTCCTTCCAGAACGGACGGTCCACGAGGGCGAACACCTTCGTCGAACCCATGTAGTGGGTGCGTTCGATGGCGGTCCAGTGGTCGATCGGGAACAGGTCGTCGTCGCAGTGAACGTTGTTGAGCAGCATCCAACTCTGCGCCGTGAAGACCGCGGCCGGGTAGGTGCGGATCTCGCCGGACGAGTCGGTGACCGTCACCTGGTGCGGTGCAGTGCGCCGGACCTCCGTGACGCGGGGACGGGTTTCCCCGCCGTTCAGCGAGCGCACCGACGTGCCGTCCGGCCAGTGCGCCATCCCCGTCGGGGTGTCCGTCCACAGGTGCAGCGGCAGTTGCTGCGACCCGCCGACGATGCCGCGGTGATGGTCGTCGGCGGCGGTGATGACGACGCGCAGGATCTCGAGGATCGAATTGGGGAAATCGGTGTCCCAGCCGCCCGTTCCGAAACCGACCTGCCCGAACACTTCCCGGTGCCGGAACGACGCGAAGTGCTTCGACGACGCGAGGAAGCCGTAGAACGTCTGATCGTCCAACCGGACCACCAGGTCGTTCCAGATGCGCTTGAGTTCGGCGGTGTCACGGTCGCGGATCGCCTGCTGGAGCGGGATCAGTTCGGCGTGGTCCTCGAGCGTGCGCTGCCACGCGTCGGAGACCTCCCGGAACACGGGCGGCAGGTCGTCGAGGTGCTGCGCGTAGTAGCTTTCGCCCTTGAGATCGATGACCGTGCTGGGGGTGGCGTCGGCGAGCGGGTTGGGGAACGCCTCGGTCCGCAGCCCGGTGGCGTCGAGGTAGTGGAACAGGGTGGTCGACGACGGTGGGAACCGCATCGCGCCCATCTCGGCCACCACACCGGGGTGTCCCTCGAACGGCTGCGACCGCATCCGGCCACCGATCTGATCCGCCTCGTAGACAATCGGTTTCAGGCCCAGCTTCATCAGCTCGTACGCGGTGACCATGCCCGACAGTCCGCCGCCGATGACCGCCACCTCGGTGCCGTGCCGGCCGGTGGGCACCGCACCGAGGCCCGACGGGTGGGTGACGTAGTCGTCGTAAGCGAACGGGAAGTCGGGACCGAACATCGTCAGCGGCGGGACGTCGGTGTCCGTGGCGGTGCTGTCCGGGGTGACGGGGATCGTCATGAAGTCTTCTCCTGCGGGAAGGGGTAGAGGTCGACGCGTCGGTCGTCGAGATGGGTGTTCTCACGGCGGGATCGGCGGAGGACGTCGAGTTCGAGGTCGACGACGGCCAGTTCTTCGTGGCGGCCCGCCCGGGCGAGTTCGGTGCCGTCGGGTGCGATCGCGCAACTGGACCCGCAGTAGTCGAGGTCGGCCTCGGTGCCGCACCGGTTGACGTATGTGACGAACATCTGGCTCTCGTACGCCCGGGTGGGGACGACGCTCTCCGCGATGAATTCGTACGGACTCATCAGACCGGTGGGGACGACGAGCCACTGGGTTCCCCGGTCGGCATGGGCGCGAACGGCTTCCGGGAACTCGACGTCGTAGCAGATCAGGAGTCCGCACCGGATGCCGTCGTGGTCGAACTGGACCACCAGTTCGTCGCCGGCCGCGAAGTGCGACCGGTCGAGGTCGCCGAACAGGTGCGTCTTGCGGTAGTTCGCCAGCGAGTTCCCGGACGGATCGAGAGCCTGCACGCTGTTGTAGACGACGTCGCCGTCCGCCTCGGGGTAGCCGTAGACGACGGTGATCCCGGACTCGCGAGCGATCTCCGCGATCCGTGCCGCGATCGGTCCGTCCGCGTGTTCGGCCCGCTCAGCGATGAGGGATCCGATGTTGTAGCCGGTGGCCGACATTTCCGGGCAGACCAGGATGGACGCCCCGGCGCCCGCTGCCGTCTGCGCGGCGGAGGCGATGGCGGCGAGGTTCGCCGCGACGTCGAAGGAAAGTTCGGGACCTTGGAACAGCGCCGCCCTCATCGCGCCTCGACCTCTTCCGGCCTGCTGCGGAGTTCGGACTTGCGGACGCCGTAGGCGAAGTAGATCGCGAGCCCCACTGCCATCCACAGCGCGAACGCCACCCACGTCGAGACGCCGAGGCCGAACAGCAGCAGCGCGCAGAACACGACGCCGAGGACCGGCATCAGCGGGAACAGCGGGGTCCGGAAGCTGCGGTGCAGGTCGGGATGGCGGCGGCGCAGGATGATGACGGCGATGTTGACGAGCATGAACGCGAACAGCGAGCCGATGCTCGTCGCGTCGGCGAGTTCGCCCAGCGGCACGAACCCGGCGAGCGCGGAAACGATGCCTCCCACGACCACGATGTTGACGACGGGTACCCGGGTGCGCCGGTTGACGCGGGAGAAGATCCGCGGAACGAGGCCGTCGAGCGACATCGCGTACAAAATGCGGGTCTGCCCGTACATCACGGCGAGGACGACGCTGGCGATGGCGATCACCGCGCCCGCGGACAGGAAGATGGCGGGCCAGGTGCTGGTGGTGGCGGCATTCAGGATGGTCGCGAGTGCGGCGCCCTCACCCGCGATGTCCTGCCAGGGCATCGCCCCGACGGCCGCGATCGCGACCAGGCAGTAGAGGATCGTGACGATCAGGAGCGACAGGATGATGGCGCGGGGAAGGTCGCGCTTCGCGTTCTTCGCCTCGTCGCCGGCGGTCGACGCGGCGTCGAACCCGATGTAGGCGAAGAACACCTGCGAGGCCGCGGCCGTCACGCCTGCGGCGCCGAGGGGAATGAACGGTGCGAAGTTCCCGGCGCGGAACGCGGTGAACGCGACCGCGCAGAAGAACACGAGCACGAGGATCTTCAGGGCCACCATGACCGTGTTCACCAGGGCGCTCTCCGACGCTCCCCGGGTCAGCAGGACCACCGCGACGAGCACGATGACGATGGCGGGCACGTTGACGATGCCGCCCGCTCCCGGTGATTCGCTGATCGCGGCGGGGAGCGCGATGCCGAACATGCCGTGGAGCAGTTCGTTGATGTACTCGCCCCAGCCGACGGCGACGGCCGCGACCGAGACACCGTACTCGAGCATCAGGCACCAGCCGCAGATCCATGCGAACAGTTCGCCCATCGTCGCGTAGGTGTACGAGTAGGAGCTGCCGGAGACGGGGATGCTGCCCGCGAGTTCGGCGTAGGAGAGGGCGGAGAAGAGGGCGGTGAACGCCGCGAGCACGAAGGCGAGGACGACGGCGGGGCCGGCCTTGGGTGTCGCCTCGCCGAGGATGACGAAGATGCCCGTGCCCAGCGACGCACCGATGCTCAGTGCGGTGAGGTGCACCAGGCCCATCGACCTCTTGAGACCGTGACCGGGTTCTTGGTCGTTGCGCGCCACGATAGCGTCGACCGATTTGCGGGCGCGCAGTGCGCCGGCGAGTCCGGGCGGGCGCGGAGAAATCTTGGTGATGTCCAACGTTGAGCTCCTGAGCGGTGGAGTGATGCGCACAACAATGAACGGGCGAGCCGTGACTGTCAACACATGTTTCCTAAACCGCTTGACAGTTTCCTAGCGGGAGGTGGGCCGGACGTCGTCCGGTAGTGCTGGGGCCAGAATCCACAGAACGGTCGCGGTGTCGTCGCCGAGCGCGCGGAAGCTGTGCGGCAACTGCGGGGAGAAGGTGAACGCGTCCCCGGTCGCGAGCGACACGTCCTCGCCTGCCCCCGGGCCGTTGAAGGAAATGCAGATCTCGCCCGACACGACGTAGACGAAGGCGACGTCGACCGGCAGTTCGTACGTTTCCGAGCCGCTCCCGCCGCCGGGTTCGATCCGGCTCAGGAGCGACTGGACGCGGCGCTCACCAAACGGGGTCAACAGGAACTCGGCCATGCGCTCCCCGCCGAAGCTGATCGGCGGGTAGGCGTCGGCGCGTACCACCTCACCTGCGGCGGAGCTCTCGAACAGCGACCCGACGGGAATGTTCAGGGCGGCGCAGATCCGCACCAGCGTGGCGACGGACGCGCTCGCGTGGTCCCGCTCGATCTTCGACAGGTAGCCCTTGGTGATGCCGCAGCTCGCGGCAAGTTCGTCGAGCGTGAGGCGCTGTGCCTGCCGGGCCGCCTTGAGCCGGGGGCCGATCCTGGGCGCGTCGACGCCCGACGCACCTTCGGTTGCGAGGTCGTTCGCCATGCATCGATCCTTCGTTGTGTCTCGTATAGGAAACAGGTGTTGACAAGAATGCGTTCCAAGGAAACGATACGACGAAGCCACGTCTCCGGCACACACCGAAGGATTCCGATGACTACAGACCACGACGCAATAAAGGGCCCCGTCGACGCGACCCGCACCCCGCGCTACGCCGAACCCAGCACGTTCGCCCGCCTCCCCCGGCTCGACGAGGTTTCCCGCGCCGACGTCACGGTGCTGGGTGTTCCGTTCGACTCCGGCGTGAGCTACCGTCCCGGCGCACGCTTCGGCCCCGGCCACATCCGCGCCGCGTCGAAGCTCCTGCGCCCGTACAACCCCGCACTCGACGTGCACCCCTTCGGTGCGCAGCAGGTCGCCGACTTCGGTGACATCGGCGTCAATCCGTTCGACATCCAGGAAGCCCTGGCCACCGTCGACGGTGCCGTCACCGACCTGCGCAAGGACGGCTCGACCGTGCTGACGCTCGGCGGCGACCACACCATCGCCCTGCCGATCCTGCGTTCCCTCGCCCGCGACCACGGTCCGATCGCCGTCCTGCACTTCGATGCGCACCTCGACACGTGGGACACCTACTTCGGCGCCCCCTTCACGCACGGCACCCCGTTCCGGCGGGCCAGCGAGGAGGGGCTGATCGACCTCGAGCGGTCGCAGCACATCGGCATCCGCGGCCCGCTGTACAGCAAGAAGGACCTCGAGGATGATGCCGTTCTCGGCTTCCAGGTCATCCGGTCCGACGACTACGAGGTGGACGGCGTCGCCAGCATCGTCGAACGGATGCGTCGACGGCTCGACGGCGGTCCGGTCTACGTGTCCGTGGACATCGACGTCCTCGATCCCGCGCACGCGCCGGGCACCGGCACACCCGAGGCCGGCGGCATGACGTCCCGCGAACTGCTGAACACGCTGCGCGGACTCGTCGGCCTCAATGTGGTCGGCGCCGACATCGTGGAGGTCGCGCCCGCATACGACCACGCCGAGATCACCGGCATCGCGGCAGCGCACGTCGCGTACGAGTTGCTGTCGGTGCTCGCGATCAACGCGTCGTCGGCTCCCGGACGGGCAGGCCGCGGCGAGGCACTCCGGCAGGCGGCGTATGTGACGAAGTGACGCCGCCGGCCCCGGTCAATCGCGCGAGCGTCAACCGGGGCAATCCGGTCGGGTACTCGAACGGTGCGAAAAGCGCATTCCATACCCGTCGCCACGCCGTACTCGTTCGCCGAGATGTTCGTCTGGCCAGGGTTGCAGCACTGCCGCTTTCGCCTTTTCGTCAGACGGCGAGAGTAATGGTCCAAGACGCGTCCCCGCGGGACGGACTCACCGTGTTGGACTAATTCGAGTTGCTTGTTCGAGGCAGGCGCGGGGGCCAACGTATGTGTAAGGACAACCTCGCCACAAACTGCACGGCTATGTGCCCGAGAAGGTGTCCAGGTCCAGGCTGACCTCGATCCCATTCTTCTCCACGACGATCCGCGGATGCTCGGCCCCGGTCGCCGCTAGGTACTGCCGCAGCGTCGAGAGGAGCAAGTCGTCGCGCCGCTCGATCTTCGACACCGCCGCCTGCTCCACGCCGAGCACTTTCGCCACCTCGGTCTGCGTGAGATCACCGGCCCTACGGATGTCGGCGAGAGTCTGCACGTAGACCCGGTTCATTTCCGCCGTCTCCGCACGGACACGCTCCACCTCACTGGTGATGGCGGAGTGCGCCGTCAGCTCTGCGATCCTCTCGTTCGCCCGCCTGAACGTGCGCTTGTCGGTCATGATCCTCACCTCGGGTTTCGAAGAGCCACTGCTCGATCGCCGCATCGGCACGAGAACCGACGCTGTTGTAGAACACATCCCCCATCTGCGCCTTGTCCCCCGCGAACAGCGCCACCACCACGACGTCGGTGCCCAGCGGGAACCAGCAGATCACCCGGACCGCGACACCCTCGTCGAACGGGTGCGAGGTCCGCCACACCGGATACCGCCTGGACTGACGCACCCGCTTCAATCCCGGCAGATCCACCGATGGTGGTGGCCAGATCCGCCAACGCGGCTGTCACATGTGCCAACACCTGCCCCGCGTGAGCGTCCCCACGCTCCGCCTGCTCCTCGAGGCGATCGAGGTAGGCGAAGAAGTCTTCCGGCATGTCGACGATCACCCACAGAGTATTCCATTGATGGAATAGTCCGTCAATGGAATGCAGAGCAGTCTCGAGCGACGTCCAGAGATCCGGAAGGGGTCGAGTCCGAGCCGCAATTCGGCGGCTTCGTGCTCGCGCAAAAGCCTGCCATCAGAAGTGCAACTCGGGCACCAAGTCTTCGCCGTCGGTTCACACAGTGCATGGCCGCCGATACTCCGCTCGACGACGAGGACATACGGCTGGTGTCAGGTGAGTTCGAGGGCCCGGGCGAGGACGGGCCACGATTCGTGCAGGGCGTCCTGCCAGTAGCCCCACGAATGTGTGCCGGTGTCCCGGAAGTTCACGGTCGCGGGAATGCCGAGGGTGTCGAGCCGGTCGACCAGCCGGTGCGTGCAGTAGTTCGTCGCCGCCTCGATGACGCCGCCGATCACGATCTGGTCCGGGAGCGGCGGCGCCGCGGCGGGGCGGACGGCGTCGAGGGTCTCGTACGGTCCGGGCAGTCCGCTGGCGTTGGAGATGTACAACTCGAGCCCGCGGAGTTTGTCCGCGTTGACGTAGGGGTCGTGCGCCGTCCAGGCCGGGTCGTCGGTGGGGCCCCACATGTTCTCGGTGTTGCCGCCGCCGACCACCTCGACCACGAGCCGGACCAGGTTCTGACCGATCGGGTCGCTGGTCATCGCGCAACCGCTGTACGACGCGACACCCCGGTACAGGCCCGGTGCCTGGACCGCGAGGTCGATCACCGAGCCGGCCGACATCGACAGTCCGCCGATCGCGTTCACACCGTTGGCGCCGAGCGCGGTGTCCAGCACCGGCGGCAGTTCCTCGGTGAGGAACGTCTGCCACTTGTTGCGCCCGAGGACGGGGTCGTCGTTCCGCCAGTCGGTGTAATAGCTGATGTAGCCGCCGACGGGGATCACGACGTTCGCGTTCTTGTCGGCGAAGAAGTCGACGATGTCGGTCTGCCGAATCCAGTTGGCGCCGTCCTCACCGGCTCCGGCCCCGTTCAGCAGATACAGCGTGGGACGCGGGACGCTGGTGTCGGCGGGGCGCAGCACCTGCAGTTCCACGACCTCGTTCATCGACGGCGAGTACACGAAGACGTTCCAGCGACGATCGTCGATCTTCTCGATCCGGTCGAGGCTGCCGGACGCGCTCGGCGCCACCACCGCACCGCCGTCGGCGGGCTCGGCCGTCGCCACCGGGCCGGGCAGGCCCAGGAGCAACGCTGCGGCCACGGTGGCCACGCCCGCGGTGAACAGTCTCATCGGTCGATCTCCATTCTCGAAACGTGATTCGCGCCGTCGGTGAGGTAGTCGGCGAGCAGCGGGCCGATCACCCGGACCGCGGCCGGTTCGGTGATCTGCCAATGATTCGACTGAACCGGGTGATTCGTGATCCGCCCGTTCACCCAGGGACGCCAGGTGCCGACCGCTCGCCGCAGCGTCGGGTCGTCGTGCGCCGCCGTGAAGAACAGCACGTCCCCGTCGAACAGTCCCGGCCGGTAGTCGCGCATGAGGCCCGCGTTGTGGTGCGCGGCCGCGGTCAGGCGGCGCACGTGCTCGGGGCTCAGGGCCGACAGCACGGCGGCCGTGTCCTCGCCGTCCCCGGGTGCCGGCTGTTCGGTGATCTCCTGCGACTGCTGCGTTTCCGCGAAGCTGTCGAGCATCACCAGTGAGCCGACCGCGTGTCCGGACTCCTGCAGTTGCACCGCCATCGCGTGGGCGATGACGCCGCCGATCGACCAGCCGGCCAGATCGTAGGGACCGTCCGGCTGGATCCTCCGCACCTCGGCGAGGTACCGGGCGGCGAGTTCCTCGATCGAGCCGGGCAGCACCTCCCCGGCGACGGCCGGGGTCTGGATGCCGAAGACGGGCCGGTCGTTGTCGATGTGCTCGGCGAATCCCGTGTAGCACCACGACAGTCCGCTGATCGGGTGGATCCAGAACATCGGCGTACCCGCGCCGTCGGCCCGGATCGGGAAGACCACGTCGAGGGCGGTGTCCGCGGTGTCGCCGTCGGCCGCGTCCATGCGCGCGGCGATCGCGGCCGGTGTCGGTTCGGTCATCAGCCACTGCAGCGACACGGTCACGTCGCTGCTCGCCCGCAGACGGCTCACCGCCCGCATCGCGGACAGCGACGTGCCACCGAGGTCGAAGAAGTTGTCGTCGGCGCCGACCCGGTCGACCCCGAGGACTTCGGCGAAGACCGTCGCGATCGCGCTCTCGTGCCCCTCGGCAGGCCGACGGTATTTGGCGGCAACGAAATCGGGGCGGGGCAGCGCATCCACGTCGAGCTTCCCGGTGGGCGTGAGCGGGACGGAATCGATGCACACCACCGCCGACGGCACCATGTGCGTCGGGAGGAACTCGGACACGAACGCTCGAATCCGCGCGGGATCCGGGGCGGATCCCGCGGCAGGCACCACATACGACACGAGCACCGTGTCGCCGGACGGGCCGCGGCGGCCGAGCGTGATCGCGTAGTCGACGTCGGGGTGTTCCAGTACGGCGGCATCGATTTCGCCGAGTTCGATGCGATAGCCCCGGACCTTCACCTGGTGATCCGAGCGGCCGAAGTACTCCAATTCTCCCGCCGCGTTCCAGCGGACGACGTCGCCGGTGCGATACATGCGGTCGCCGGGTGCGCCGTCGGGGTTGGCGACGAACCGTTCGGCGGTGAGGCCGTACCGGGCGTGATAGCCGCGGGCCAGTGCCGGTCCCGCGACGTACAGTTCGCCGGAAACCCCGGAGGGGACGGGACGCAGTCGCGCGTCGAGGACCATGACCTCGAATCCGCGCACCGGGTGCCCGATGGTGATCGGCTGCCCGGCTGCGAGGTCGCCGACGGTGGAGATGTCGGTCGCCTCGGTGGGTCCGTAGCCGTTGAGCATGATGCGGCCCGGCTGCCAGCGGGCGACGAGTTCGGGGGTGCATGCTTCGCCGCCGACACCGAGGACGCGCAGTTCCTCCAGGCCCGCAGGGTCGATCGACGACAGCATCGCCGGGGTGATCAGCGCGTGCGTCACGTGCTCACCGCGGATGAAGGCCGCCAGTTCGTCCCCACCGATCACGCTCGGCGGGGTGATCACCAGAGTCGCTGCAGCGGAGAGGGCAGACATCATCTCGCCGACCGCCATGTCGAAGCTGGGTGAGGTGTTGTGCAGGAACCGCGACGACTGTTCGACGCGGTAATGCTCGCGACGTTCGGTCGCGAGGTTCGCCAGCCCGCCGTGGGTGACCACGACGCCCTTGGGCCGCCCGGTGGAGCCGGACGTGTAGATCATGTACGCCGGATTCTCGACGCGCACGGGCCGCGCGCGTTCGGCGTCGGTCACCGGGGTGGCCGGCGCGGCTTCGAGTGCGTCCGCGAGTTCGTCGAGGACGATCCAGGACACGCTGTCCGGCAGGGCGTCCCGCTCCCCGGCGACGGTGATGCCGAGGTGGGCGCCGGAGTCGAACAGCATGTGGTCGATGCGGTCCATCGGGTAGGTGGGATCGACCGGGAGGTACGCGGCACCGGTCTTGGCCACCGCCCACACCGACAGCGCCGATTCCACCGACCGCGACAACGCGACCGCGACAAACGTTTCGGGTCCCACGCCCTGCGCGAGCAGCAGCCGCGCCAGACGGTTCGACCAGGCATCCGCCTCGCGGTACGTCCAGTCACGACCCTTCCAGGACAGCGCGATCCCGTCCGGCGCGGAAGTCGTGGCGGCGTCGATGATCCCGGCGAGGGTGGCCGGCGCTGCGGTCGGCAGACCACGGACCGGGGCGAGGGCAGTGCGTTCCTCGGGGTCGAGGATCTCGATCCCGCCGATCGCTGCGGCGGGGTCGGCGACCAGCGCGGCGAGCACCTTCAACAGCCGTGCGCGGAGCGCGGTCACGTACGTCGCGTCGAACACGTCGGTGCGATACCTCAGCGTGAACCGCAACCCCTTTTCGTCGAACACCGTGAGGGTGAGCGGGTAGTGGGTGGCTTCCTCGCCGGACACGCCGAGGACGGTCATACCGTCGATCGACGTCACCTCGGCCAGCGCCGCGGTGTCCACGGGATACGACTCGAACACCGTCAGCGTGTCGAACAGCGCGCCGCTGCCCGCGGTCTGCTGCACGTCGCTCAGGCCGAGGTAGTGGTGATCGAGCAGGGCGGCCTGTTCCCGCTGCACGCGGATCAGGAGGCCGGCCGCCGACTCGTCCGGGTCGACGCGCACCCGCACGGGCAGGGTGTTGATGAACAGGCCGACCATCGACTCGACGCCCTCGAGCTCCGCCGGCCGGCCCGACACCGTCGCCCCGAACACGACGTCGTCGCGGCCGAGCATGCGGGACAGCAGGATTCCCCACGCGGCCTGGACGAGCGTGTTGAGCGTGACACCGAGTTCCGCGCCAAGCGCGGTCAGCTGCGCGGAGAGGCCGGGTCCGGCGTCCGCGTCCACCGCGGCCACCTCTGCGGGTCCCGGTAGTCCGGGACCGTCGGAGGCGACGAGCGTCGGCTGCTCGACGCCGGTCAGCGCGTCGGCCCACACCTGCCGGGACGCGGCGCGGTCGCGCGACGCCAGCCACGACAGGAACGCGCGGTACGACGGCACCCGTGGCAACACGGACGCGTCACCCCGGGTGGCGTACAGGACCAGGAGTTCCTTCAGCAGCAGCGGCATGGACCAGCCGTCGACGAGGATGTGGTGCAGCGTCACGGCGAGGGCGTGGTGGCCGTCGCCGTCGTCGATCAGCGTGAACCGCAGGAGCGGGGGCGACGCGAGGTCGAATCGGCGTTCGCGGTCGGCGGCGAGCGCCTCGTCCCGCGCAGCCACCCGGGCGGCCTCGTCCATGGCCCCGAGATCGATGGTGCGCCAAGGAATCTGCACGCGGTCGAGGACCACCTGGACGAGCTCGCCGGTGCTCGCGCCGACGAACGCGGTGCGCAGGTTCGGGTGCCGATCGAGCAGCGCGGAGATCGCCGCACGCATCCGGTCGGCGTCCACGACGCCGCCGAGTTCGAGCACCGTCTGCGTCGTGTAGACGTCCACCGTGTCCTGCGCGAGCTGTGCGTGGAACGCGAGCCCGTGCTGCAACGGCGACAGCGACCAGACGTCGGACAGCGCCTCGAACTGCTCTTCCCACAGTTCCAGGTCGCGCTGCCCCACCAGGACGAGGGGTACGTCCGACGGGGTGAGCCCGCCCGCGGTCCCGCTGTCCACGTGCGCGGCGACCGCGGTGAGCGCGCGCGTCCACAGGTCGGCCAGTTCCCGGACGTCCGTATCCGACAGCAGTTCCCGGGGATGCGAGAACGTGGCGGTCAGCCGGGATTCGCCGTCCACGCCGGTGACGATCGCATTGACGTCGAGAACGGCGGCGGCGGGCATGTCGTCGTTGCCGGCGCCCCGGAGGTCGTCGATGTCCGTGGCGGGGGTCCAGCCCAGGTGCGCGAACTCCTCCGGGATGTCGGCCTCGGAGACCCGGCCCAGGTAGTTGAAGCTGATCTGAGGGGTCGGGAGTTGCTGCAGCGCGGCGGCGGTCTCGGAGTTGAGATGGCGCAGCAGCCCGTAGCCCAGTCCGCGGGCGGGCACCGCGAGCAGGTCCTCCTTGACGGCCTTGACGGCACGGGAGGTGTCGGCCGTCCCCGCCAGGGCGGCGTCGACGTCGATGCCGCCGAGGTCGAGACGGACCGGATACACGCTGGTGAACCACCCGACCGTGCGGGAGAGATCGGCGCCGGGCGCCGCCTGCTCCTCGCGTCCGTGGCCCTCGAGTTGCAGGAGCAGCGACGGCTCCTCGATGCCCCGGCGTCGTCGCCAGGCGCTCACGGCCAGGGCGAACGCGGCGATCAGCCCGTCGCCCACACCGCCGCGGAAGGCAGCCGGAACGGAGGTCACGAGTGATCGCGTCACGGACGCGTCGAGTTCGACGCGCACGTGGTCGACCGTCGCCAGGACGTCGACGGCGGGGTCGAACGGCCGGGTTCCGAGCGTCGGATCGGGACCGTCGAGAATCCGCTGCCAGAGAGGCAGTTCCGCAACACGTTCCGTGCTGCGTGCATCCTCGGTGAGGGCGTGCGCCCATCGCCGCATCGACGTGCCGACCGGCGGGAGCGTCGCGGCTCCACCGGACGAGATCTGCGCCCAGGCGGCGATCAGATCCGGAATCAGGATGCGCCAGGACACGCCGTCGACCACGAGATGATGGGCGGCGACGATCAGACGGCCGCTGCGTCCCGGTGTGCCCACCGGATCGAGCCAGACGAACTGCAGCATGATGCCGGCCCGCGGATTCAGGCGGCCCAGCGCCGAATCCAGTTCCTGGCGTGCCGGTTCCGTCGGATCGACACGCGGATCCCAGTCGATCCGGTGCACGAGGGAGGCGACGTCGACGGCGCCTGCCGGTGCCACCTCCAGCGTGTTTTCGCCGACGAGACGGGCACGCAGCATGTCGTGCTGATCGATCACGGCGGACAGCGTCGCGAGCAGACCTGCCCGGTCGATGCCCACCGGCAACTCGAGCGCGACCGACTGCGAGTAGCGGTCGAGCGTGCCACCCCGTTCGGTGACCAGCCGCATCACCGGGGTGAGCGGCAGCGGGCCGACACCGCCACCCGGAAGTTCCTCGAGCACGACGGGTTCGGTGTCGGTGGCCCGGGCCGCGACCTGTGCGAGGGCGGCAACGGTCTTGTGCTCGAACACGTCCCGAGGCGAGATGACCAGACCGTGGGCCTTCGCCCGCGATGCCAGCTGGATCGACGCGATGCTGTCGCCGCCCAGGCCGAAGAACGAATCGTCGACGCCGACCGTCGGGGCGCCGAGAAGTTCGGCGAACACGGCCGCCAGGACCTTCTCGGTGTCGGTGACCGGTGCCCGGAACCGCGCGGACGTGGTGACGAACACGGGTTCGGGCAGCGTCGCGCGGTCGAGTTTCCCGTTCACCGTCACCGGCAGCGCCTCGATCACCACGTAGGCGTCCGGGATCATCGGCGCCGGCAGAGCATCCTCGAGGTGGCGGCGGATCGTGTCCGTATCGAGTGCCTGACCGGCGGCAGGCACGAGGTAGGCCGCGAGACGCTGACCCGACGGGGTGTCGTGGACGACGACGGCGGCCTGAGCCACCGTGTCGTGCCGGGTCGCCGCCGACTCGATCTCCCCCAGCTCGATCCGGTTGCCGCGGATCTTCACCTGGCTGTCGCCGCGGCCGAAGTACTCGAGTCCGTGCGTTCCGGTCCAGCGGACGACGTCGCCGGTGCGGTACATGCGGTCGCCGGGTGCGCCGTGGGGGTTGGCGACGAACCGTTCGGCGGTGAGGCCGTGCCGGGCGTGGTAGCCGCGGGCCAGTGCCGGTCCCGCGACGTACAGCTCGCCGGGCACGCCTGCGGGGACGGGGCGCAGCCGGGTGTCGAGGACCATGATCTCGAAGCCGCGGACCGGGTGCCCGATCGTGACGGGTGCACCGGATACGAGGTCGCCGACCGTGGAGATGTCGGTGGCCTCGGTGGGCCCGTAGCCGTTGAGCATGGTGCGGCCGGGTTGCCAGCGGGCCACCAGTTCGGGAGTGCACGCCTCGCCACCGACACCGAGCACCCGCAACTGCGGGTGTCCACCCGGATCCATCGTGGCCAGCACCGCCGGGGTGATCAGCGCGTGCGTGACCCGCTGACGGTCCAGGAGGCCGGACAGTTCGTCGCCGCCCACGATCTCGGTCGGTGTGATCACCAGCGTGGCGCCGGCGCTCAGTGCCGACACCATCTCGCCGACCGCCATGTCGAAGCTCGGCGACGCCTTGTGCAGGAACCGGGACGACTGTTCGATGCGGTAGTGCTCGCGACGTTCGGCGGCGAGGTTCGCGATGCCGCCGTGGGTGACGACGACGCCCTTGGGCAGACCCGTCGAGCCCGACGTGTAGATCATGTACGCCGGATTCTCGACGCGGACCGGGCGGATCCGGTCCCTGTCGGTGATCCGTTCGGAGCTCGCGGACTCGTGCCGGGCGGCCACGTCGGCGGTGTCGAGGGTCAGCCAGACAACGGTGTCCGGCAACGCGGCCCGCTCACCGGACAGCGTGACACCGAGGGTGGCGCCCGAGTCGGTGAGGATGTGCGCGATGCGATCCGCCGGGTACGTCGGATCCACCGGCACGTACGCGGCACCCGTCTTGGCGACCGCCCACACGGACAGCACCGATTCGAGCGAACGCGGGAGGGCCAGGGCCACGAACGTTTCCGGGCCCACACCGTGCGCGAGCAGCACCCGGGCCAGCCGCGTGGACCACTCGTCCGCCTCGCGGTACGTGTACTCCCGACCGTTCCAGCTCAGCGCGGACGACTCCGGATCGGTCCGGACGGCGGCGTCGATCAGGCCCGCGAGGGTGGCCGGGGGCGCCGACGGCACACCTCGAACGGGGACCGCGGCCCACTCGGCCGGATCCAGGAGGTCGATGTCGCCGACGATCGCGCCAGGGTCGGACACGGCGGCGTCGAGGACACGGACGAACCGCCGGGCGAAGTCCTCCGCGGTCGTGCGGTCGAAGAGGTCGGTGGCGAAGCGCAACGCGCCCGACAATCCGGCCGGCGACTCGCCCTCGGAAACGACCAACGCGAGGTCGAACTGGGCGGTGTCCGCCTCGAACGGAACGGGTTCCACGGTCACACCCGGCAATTCGAATCGCGTGACGCCGCGATGCTCGAATGACAGCGCCACCTGGAACAGCGGTGTGTGGGCCTGCGTGCGGGCGGGGGCCAGGACGTCGACGAGCCGCTCGAACGGGATGTCCGCGTGCCCGTACGCGCCGAGGTCGGTGTCCCGCGCCCGTGTCAGGAGTTCGGTGAAGCTCTCGTGCGCCGCGACGTGCGTGCGCAGGACGAGGGTGTTGACGAACATCCCGACCAGGTCGTCCAGGTGCTGCTCGCCGCGACCCCCGACCGGGGTGCCGACGGCGATGTCGGACGTCGACGACAGCCGCGACAGCACGATCGCCAGCGCCGCGTGCAGCACCATGAACACGGTGGCGCCGTGATCGCGGGCCGTCTGCTCGAGTGCCACGGTGGTCGCCGCCGGAATGTCGAAGCGCACAGTGTCGCCGCGCTGCGTCGGCACGGCCGGGCGGGGACGATCGGTGGGCAGCTCCAGCAGGTCCGGGAGCCCGGACAGCGTTTCGGTCCAGTACCGGATCTGCTGTGCGGACAACGATTCCGGGTCGGTCTCGGAGCCGAGTGCCGCATGCTGCCAGATCGCGAAATCGGCGTACTGCATCGGCAGCGGTGACCAGTCCGGCGCCCGGCCCGCACTTCGGGCGGTGTAGGCGACCATGACGTCGCGGGCGAGCGGGCCCATGGACACGGCGTCGCCGCTGATGTGGTGCACGACGATCACGAGCACGTATTCATCGACGGCGGTGCGCAGAAGCCTTCCCCGGATGGGGATTCCCGCGGTCACGTCGAAGCCGCCGTGCAGGGTGCGGCGAACCTCGTCCGGAAGTTCGTCGGCGGTCACGTCGACCGGGGTGAGATCGAGGTCGACCCGGTCTGCGGGCAGGATCACCTGCACGGGGCCGTCCCCGTCGTCGGGGAACACGGTACGCAGCGACTCGTGACGCTCCAGCACGTCGTGGACGGCGGTGTCGAGGGCCGCGACGTTCAGGATTCCGGTCAGCCGGATGGCGAGCGGAAGGTTGTAGGCGGCCGACTCGGGATCGAAGCGGTTGAGGAACCACATCCGGTTCTGTGCCGGCGACAGCGGGATTCGCTCGGGACGCGGGGCCGCCTCGAGTGCCGTCCCGCCACCCGTGCCGGCGAGCCCGGCGACGCGGGCGGCGAGTGCTTCGACGGTGGGGTTTTCGAAGAGTTCGCGGACGGGGATGCGGGTGTCGAGGGCGCGGCCGAGTCGGGCTGCGACCTGGGTGGCGATGAGGGAGTTGCCGCCGAGGGCGAAGAAGTCGTCGTCGAGGCCGATGCGGTCGAGGTGGAGGACGTCGGCGAAGGTGTGAGCGACGGAGGTCTCGGCGGGGGTGGTCGGGGCCCGGAAGGTGCGGGTCTGGAATGTTGGTGTGGGTAGGGCTTTTCGGTCGAGTTTGCCGGAGGTGCCGAGGGGGAAGCTGTCGAGGACGAGGATGGTTTCGGGCAGCATGTAGGTCGGCAGGGAGTGCGCGATGTGGGTGCGCAGAGTGTTCGTGTCGGGGTCGGTGCCGGTGGTGGGGACGATGTAGGCGGCGAGGTGGTCGCCGGTGGGGGTGGGGACGACGAGGACCGCGGCCTGCGACACGCCGGTGTGGGTGAGGAGGGCGGTTTCGATTTCGCCGAGTTCGATGCGTTGGCCGCGGAATTTGACCTGGAAGTCGGTGCGTCCGATGTAATCCAACTCGCCGGTGGTGGTCCAGCGGACGAGGTCGCCGGTGCGGTACATCCGTTCGCCGGGTGCGCCGTGGGGGTCGGCGACGAAGCGGTCGGCGGTGAGGTCGACGCGGCCGTGGTAGCCGCGGGCCAACTGGATGCCGGCGAGGTAGAGCTCGCCGGGGACTCCGGCGGGGACGGGGTGCAGTCTCGAGTCGAGGACGTAGGTGCGGCTGTTCCATTCGGGGGTGCCGATGGTGACGGCGCCGCCCTCGGGGGTGTCGGTGACGTCGGCGTAGGTGATGGAGACGGCGGCTTCGGTGGGTCCGTAGAGGTTGTGGACCCGGGCCGGTGAGATGTCGGTGAAGTCGTGGACGGTGGCGGCGGGCAGGGCCTCCCCGATCACGAACACGTCTTGCAGGGACGTGATCTGCTGTGGATCCACGGACCCCGCGAACACGGAGAGCATGGACGGGACGAAGTCGGTTGCGGTGATGCCGTATTGGTCGATCAACTCGGCGAGGTACTGCGGGTCGCGGTGCCCGTCCGGGGTCGCGACCACGAGGGTGGCACCGACCCGGAGCGGCAGGAAGAAGCCCCACAGCGACACGTCGAACGTCGTCGCCGTCTTCTGTAGGTACACGTCGCCGGCGCCCAGCGGATACTGGTTCGCCATCCACGCGATCTGGTTCACGATGGCGCGGTGGGTGACTGCTACGCCCTTCGGTTTGCCGGTGGAACCGGACGTGAAGATCACGTACGCCACACCGTCCGGGTGCACCGTCGAATTCGTCAGCGGCGCCGAGGAAACGCCGTCGACATCGAGGGTGTCGAGAAGGAGGACGGGCCTGTCGCTCGTGAAGGCGTCCCGGGTGGTGGTCAGGACGCAGGTCGGGTCGGCGGCGTCGAGGATGTAGCCGATGCGGTCGGTGGGGTGGTCCGGGTCGACGGGCACGTAGCCGCCGCCGGCGGTCAGGACCGCGTACATGCCGACGACCAGGTCGACGGAGCGGCGCATGGCCAACGCCACCAACGATTCCGGACCCACACCCTCGGCGATCAGGACCCGCGCGACCTGGTTGACCCGGGCCGCGAACTCCCGGTAGGTCAGCGATTCGCCCTCGAAGACGATCGCCGTTGCGTCCGGGGTCCGGCGAACCTGATCGGCGAAGGCATCGAGCAGCAGGGCCTCGGGCAGCGGATGGACCGTGCGGTTGCGAATGTCGACCAGCTCGTCGTACTCACCCGAATCGAGCAACGACACATCACCGATCGCTGTGGACGGGTCGGCGGCAACGGCCCGCAGGATGCGCGTGAACTGTTCGGCGAACGTGGCGACGGTCGAGGCGTCGAACAGGTCGGTGGAGTAGGTGAACGACGCGTGGATACCGCCCTCGGCCTGCTCGGTGAGCGTCAGATGCAGATCGAACTCGGCGGTCTGCAGCTCGGCCGGGACGGTCGAGACCTCGAGTCCCGGCAGGTCGAACGTGGCGGGGGCGAGATTGTGGAAGGACAGGGCCACCTGGAACAGCGGGTGCCGCCCCTGGGAGCGGACGGGATCGAGTACTTCCACCAACCGCTCGAACGGAACGTCGGCATGCGAGAACGCGCCGAGGTCGGCGTCGCGGGTGCGCTCCACCAGTTCCTCGAACGTGGCCGCCGGGTCGATCTGTGCCCGCAGGACCAGGGTGTTGACAAACATGCCCACGACGTCGTCGAGGGCCTGCTCGCCGCGACCGGCGACCGGAGTCCCCACCGCGATGTCCGCCGTGTTCGACAACCGGCTCAGGAACAGTGCGTATGCGGCGTGCACGGTCATGAACAGGCTGGCGTCGCGGGCGGCCGCGAGTTCGCGCAGCAACCCGTGGGTGTGGGCGTCGACGGTGAACGTCAGTTCCCTGCCGCGGTGCGACTGTCGACGCGGGCGCGGCCGGTCGGTGGGCAGGGGCAGCTCGTCAGGCAGATCGGCGAGAGTGCGTGCCCAGTAGTCGGTTTGGCGGGACGCGAGCGACGTGGGGTCGTGCTCGTCGCCGAGCAGTTCGCGGTGCCAGAGGCTGTAGTCGGCGTACTGGACCGGGAGCGGCGACCACGCGGGCACGTCCTGCTGCGCGCGGGCGGTGTAGGCGAGCATCACGTCGCGGGCCAGCGGCGCGAGCGAGAATCCGTCGGCGGCGATGTGATGGACCACCACGACGAGAACGTGCTCGTTCTCGGAGACCGCGAACAGTCCCGCGCGCAGCGGTGCTTCCATGGCAAGGTCGAATCCGGTGGTCGCGAACTCCAGGGCCCGCTGCAGTGCCTCGTCCTCGTTCACGGCGAGCACGGTCAGGTCCGGGAGCGCCGATTCGGTGGACAGCAGGACCTGGTGCGGCCCGGTGGGTGAATCGGGGTAGATCGTGCGCAGCGCCTCGTGCCGTTCGAGGACGTCGCCGAGAGCTGTCCGCAGCGCGGAGACGTCGAGCGTTCCGGTCAGGCGGAGGGCGAGCGGCAGGTTGTCGACGGCAGAGGCCGGGTCGAACCGGTTGAGGAACCACACCCGCGCCTGCGCAGGGGACAGCGGAATCCGATCGGATCTCGGACGTGCCTCGAGGACAGGACGGTCGGACTGTCCGGCGGTGTCCACGGCGGCGGCCAGCGCCGCGACGGTGGGTGCGTCGAACAGCGACCGCACGGACAGGGACGTGCCCGTGGCAGCGCGCAGGCGGGCGATCACCTGTGTGGCGGACAGGGAGTTGCCGCCGATCTCGAAGAAGCTGTCGTCGGCGCCCACCCGCTCGACGTCGAGAACATCCGTGAACACCTGCGCGACCAGTAGTTCGGACGCGGTCGACGGCGCCCGGAACTCCGTCCGCGCCGCGAACGTCGGGGCGGGCAGCGCCGGGCGGTCGATCTTGCCGGCCGGGGTGACCGGAATGGAGTCGAGCAGTGTGACGGTCGCCGGCACGAGCGCGCGGGGCAGGAGTTCGGCCGCCGCCGCCAGGATGCCGGAGACGTCGGGGCTGGTGCCCGGCGCGGGCACGACGTAGCCGACGAGTTGATCGCCGAGCCGAGGGTGGTGGTGGACGGACGCTGCCGCGGCGACCACATCGGGATGCCGGGACAGCGCGGCCTCGACCTCGCCGAGTTCGAGGCGCAGGCCCCGCAGTTTGACCTGGGCGTCGGCGCGGCCCACATAGGTGAGCTGCCCGTCGGTGCGCAGCCGCACGAGGTCGCCGGTCCGGTACATCCGGGATCCTTGGAATCCAAAGGGATTGGCGACGAACCGTTCCGATGTCAGGCCGAGCCGGGCGTGGTAGCCGCGGGCGAGGCCGGGGCCGGACAGGTACAGCTCACCCGTGACACCGCGCGGCACGGGCCGCAGCCGGGAGTCGAGGACGAGTGCCTGTGCGCCGTCGAGCGGGCTGCCGATGGTGATGTCGTCGCCCGGGGTGAGCGGTTCACCGATGGTGACGACGATGGTGGTTTCGGTGGGTCCGTAGCTGTTGAAGAAGCGACGACCCGGGGCGAACTGTTCGACCAGTTGCGGCGGGCACACCTCGCCCCCGACGACGACGGTGCGCAGGTCGTCGAGTGCACGGGCGTCGACGGTGCTCAGTGCCGCCGGGGCGGTGAGCACGTGGGTGATGCGCTGGTCGCGGAGCAGGGCGGTGAGGTCTTCGCCGCCGACCACGGACGGCGGTGCGATCACGAGGGTGGCCCCGGCGCTGAACGCCTGGATCATCTCGAACACGGAGGCGTCGAAACTCGCCGACGACAACCGGAGCACGCGGGACTGCGGCGTGGTACCCAGTTCGGGGCGCGCCTCCGCCGTGAACGCGCTCAGACCCGTGTGGGTGACCGTGACGCCCTTGGGAGTTCCGGTGGAGCCGGACGTGTAGATCAAGTACGCCGGGTGTGTCAGGCGCAGCGGCGTCGTGCGGTCGCGGTCGGTGACCGGCGCGGCCGACGCGACGAGTGCGGAGTCGTCCAGCAACAGCCACTCGGCGCCGGTGGGCAGCACCGCCGCGGTGGCGGTGTCGGTCAACCCCAGCGTCGCACCCGAGTCGGCGAGCATGTGCTCGATGCGTTCGCGCGGGTAGCTCGGATCGACGGGCACGAACGCGGCGCCCGTCTTGGCCACGGCCCACACGGCGAGTGCGGCCCGCGCCGTCCGCGGAAGTGCCAGCGCCACCACCGTTTCCGGCCCGACGCCGTGCGAGATGAGCACGCGCGCCCACTGGTTCGACTGCGCGTCGAGGTCGGCGTAGGAGAGTTCGCCCTCCTCCGAGACGAGTGCGATCCCGCCGTGTTCGGCTCCGCGAGCGAAGATGTCCGGCAACGTCCGCGCGGCCACGGCGGAGGGTGCGGGCAGCACGGTCAGTGTGGCGCGTTCGGCGGCGTCCAGCAGGTCCAGGTCGCCGACCGCGCGCCCCGGTTCGGTGATCGCGACCCGCAGGATCCGCTCGAAGCGGACGGAGAACGAGTCGATCGTGGCGCGGTCGAAGAGATCGGTGGCGAAGATCCACGACGCCGCCATCCCCGTGCCGTCGGGACGGAGGGTCAACTGCAGATCGAACTTCGCGGGCACCACACCGAGATCCATGGCGGACACGGACAACCCGGGCAGGGCGAGCTGGTCTACGGTCTGGTCCTCGAGCGACAGCGCCACCTGGAAGATCGGCGAATACGCCTGCGAGCGAGCCGGTTGCAGCAGATCGATCAGCCGCTCGAACGGCAGGTCGGCGTTGTCGTACGCCGCGAGATCGGTCTCCCGGACATGTCCCAGCACCTCGGCGAACGAGTGCGCCGGATCGATGTGGGTGCGCAGCGCGAGTGTCCCCACGAACATGCCCACCAGATCGTCGAGCGCCTGCTCGCCGCGGCCCGCGACGGGAGTGCCCACCACCACGTCCGTGGTGGCGGCGAGGCGCGCGAGGAGGGTGGCGAGGGCCGCGTGCGCCACCATGAACAGGGTGGCGCCGTGGCTGCCTCCGAATGCGGTGGCCTGCTCGACGAGTGCGCTGTCGAGGCGGAACGTCGCGACCTCCCCGCGCAGCGACGCCACGGCCGGGCGTCGCCGGTCGGTGGGAAGTTCGAGCAGCTCCGGGGCACCGCGCAACTGCTGACGCCAGTACGCGGCCTGACGCGCTGCGACACTGCGGTCATCCGTCTCGTCGCCGAGAAGCTGCCGCTGCCACACGCTGTAGTCGGCGTACTGGACCGCGAGCGGTGACCATTCCGGTTCCCGGTGCCCGGCGCGTGCGGTGTACGCCAGCATCAGGTCGCGGGCGAGCGGCCCCATCGACGCACCGTCCGCGCTGATGTGGTGCACCACCACGACGAGGACGTGTTCGTCCGGTGACAGTCGGAAGATGCTGCTGCGCAACGGGACCGCCGTCGTCACGTCGAATCCGGTCGACAGCTCGGCGGTCAGCAGTGCGAACAGCTGGTCTTCGTCCTCGGCCAGGCGCGGTTCGAGATCCACGACGAGGTCGCCCAGGGGAACGATCCGCTGGTACGGACCGTCGGCCGACTCGGGGTACACGGTCCGCAGCGCCTCGTGGCGCTCCAGGACGTCCCGCAGTGCCGCATCGAGGGCGGCGGTGTCCAGGTCGCCGGACAGGCGCAGCACGAGCGGGATGCTGTAGGCCACCGACTCGGGGTCGTAGCGGTTGAGGATCCACATCCGGGACTGCGCCGCGGACAGCGGAATACGATCCGGCCGTGCAATGCCGGCGAGCACCGGGCGGTCCCCGCGCTCGGCCGTGTCGATCACCGCGGCGAGGGCGGCGACGCCGGGCGCCTCGAAGATCACCCGCACTGCCAGCGACGTGCCCGCCGACTCGTTGACCCGGCCGATCACCCGGGTGGCACTCAGCGAGTTGCCGCCGAGGTCGAAGAAATCGTCTTCGGCTCCTACCATCTCGGCACCGAGCACGTCGGTGTAGGCGGCCGCGACCAGCCGTTCGGTGTCGGTGCGCGGGGCCACGTACGCGCGAACCGCGAAGACGGGTTCGGGCAGGGCCGTGCGATCCACCTTGCCTGCCGGGGTCAGCGGAACCCGGTCGAGCACCATCACGGTGGACGGCACCATGTAGCCGGGCAGGAGGCCGGCGGCGTGCGCCGCCACCTCGACAGGGTCGACAGCAGATCCGTCGGCGGGCAGCACGTAGGTAACCAGCGCCGTCGCGTCGTTTCGGACGGCTACCGCGGTGGTGACCGCGAATTCGACGCTCGGGTGCGCCGCGACCGCGGCATCGATCTCGCCGAGTTCGATGCGGAAGCCGCGGATCTTCACCTGGAAATCGGCGCGGCCGAGGTACTCCAGTTCACCGTTCGGGGTGTATCGCACCAGATCGCCGGTGCGGTACAGGCGCCCGGGGGCGTACGGGTTCGCCACGAAACGCTCGGCGGTGAGCGCGGGACGGTCGTGGTAGCCGCGGGCCAGCGCGGGCCCCGCCAGACAGAGTTCACCCACGACACCGTCGGGAACGGGGTGCAACCGCGAATCCAGCACCAGCGCAGTGGTTCCCCGGATCGGCGCGCCGATCCGCACCGGGTCGCCCGCCGTCATCGGACCCGACAGGGTTGCCATGATCGTCGACTCGGTGGGCCCGTACGCGTTGAACATCCGGCGGCCGGGTGCCCACTTCTCCACCAGAGACACATCGCAGGCGTCGCCGCCCACCACCACGGTCCCGAGATCCGGCAGCGAGTTCGGGTCGAGGGTGGCGAGCGCGGCGGGAGTGACGAAGGCGTGGGTCACCCGCCGGTCGCGGATCCGGGATGCGAGGTCCTCCCCGCCGTACACAGCGGTCGGCACGATCACGAGCGTCGCGCCTGCGGCGAACGCCATCAGCAGTTCGAGAATCGACGCGTCGAAACTCGGTGACGCGAAATGCAGCGTCCGGCTGAGAGGGTCGAGTGCGTATCGCTCTACCTGCTCGGCTGCGAACGCCTCGAGACCGGCATGGGTGACGATGACACCCTTGGGGATTCCCGTCGAACCCGACGTGTAGATCAGGTAGGCGGGGTGTTCGGCACGCAACGGCAGCGTCCGGTCGGCATCGGTGATCGGATCGGCCGATGCGCCCGCACCCAGTTCCGGGTCGTCCACGAGGAGCCAGTCGGTGGTTCCGGGCAGGGTCGCCGACGTGTGGGAGTCGGTCAGGCCCAGAGCCGCGCAGGAGTCGGTCAGCATGTGCTCGATGCGATCCGCGGGGTAGTCCGGGTCGACGGGCACGAACGCGGCACCGGTCTTGGCCACCGCCCACACCGCGGTCACGGACAGCGCGGAGCGGGTGAGCGCCACCGCGACCACCGTTTCGGGGCCCGCGCCCCGCGCGAGAATAGCCCGGGCGAGGCGATTCGAGCGGGCATCGAGTTCCGCATAGGACAGTTCCCCGTCCTCGGTGACCAGCGCCGTGCCGCCCACAGCGGCACCGTCGGCGAGAATCTCTGGAAGCGTGCGGCTTCCGGGGTTCCGGATGGCGGTGCGGGTGACGAGAGCGGCGCGTTCGGTGTCGTCGAGAAGGTTGATGTCACCGACCGCGAGGGCGGGTTCCGACACCGCGGCGGCGAGAATCCGGACGAGCCTGCGCCCGAACGCCTCGACGGTCGCGAGGTCGAACAGGTCGGTGGCGAACGTCCACCTGCCCCGGGCGCCGGACCCGTCCGCGTTCTCCGTCACCGACAGTTGCAGGTCGAACTTGGCGACGGCCTCGTCGAGCGGAAGAGCCGCGACGGTCAGTCCAGGGAGGTCGATGCTCGGCGGCGCGACGTCGTCGATCGACAGCACTACCTGGAACAGCGGGTGATGGGCGGTCGAGCGGGCCGGGTTCGCGATCTCCACCAGGCGCTCGAACGGGATGTCGGCGTGCGCGTAGGCGGCGAGGTCGGTGCCGCGGGTCTGCTCGACGAGCGCGCCGAACGTCAGCGCCGGGTCGACCTGTGTGCGCAGGACCAGAGTGTTGACGAACATGCCGACCACGTCGTCGAGTGCGGCCTCCCCGCGGCCGCTCACCGGGGTGCCGACGGCGACGTCGGTGCTACCGGACAGCCGGGACAGCAACACGGACAGGGCGGTGTGCAGCACCATGAACGGGGTCGCCCGCACGGTGCGGGCGAGTGCGGTGATCGCGCCGTACGTCTCGGGGTCGAGGGCGAAGTCGACGGTGTCACCGCGGTGCGACGCGACGTGCGGTCGCGGACGGTCGGTGGGGAGTTCGATCCGTTCCGGCAACCCGGCGAGGGTGTTCGTCCAATAGTCGATCTGTCGGGCGGCGAGCGATCCGGCGTCGCCCTCGTCGCCGAGGACGTCGAGCTTCCACAGGGCGTAGTCGGAATATTGCATGGGCAGCGGTGGCTGCTCGGGTGCGGTGCCCGCCGCGCGGGCGACATACGCGGACATGACGTCCCGGGCCAGGGGTCCCATCGACCAGCCGTCGGCGCTGATGTGGTGGGTCACCAGAACCAGCACGTGCTCGTCCGGCGTGACGCGGAGCAGGGCCACGCGCAGCGGAACGTTCGCCGTCACGTCGAAGCCACGGGTCACGAGGTCTTCGACGGCGAACGGAAGTTCCTGCTCCGTGGTCGGGGCCGGCGCCAGGTCAGCGGTGGTCCTGTCGAGCACCACCTGGTGCGGTCCGTCGGCGGAATCGGGGTAGACGGTGCGCAGGACCTCGTGACGCGCGATGACGTCGCCGACGGCCGCGCCGAGCGCGTCGACGTCGAGCTCTCCGGTGAGCCGCAGCGCGGCGGCGATGTTGTAGGCGCCGGACGTCGTGTCGAAACGGTTGAGGAACCACATCCGGTACTGCGCCGGAGACAACGGCAGCCGCGACGGGCGCCTGCCGGCGACGAGGGCGGGACGGGTGTGCCCGGGATCCGCGGTCGACGCTGCCGCGAGAGCGCGGACGGTGGGAGCATCGAACAACTCCCGAACACCGAGCGCGGAACCCAGTTCGGCGTTGATCCGGGCGACCGCCCGGGTGGCGGTCAACGAGTTGCCGCCGAGGTCGAAGTAGTTGTCGGTGGCGCCGACGTCCGTGACGCCGAGGACGTCGGCGAAGATCCGGGCGACGGCGATCTCCGCGGCCGTCGCCGGCGGTTCGAATGTGGCGGTCGCGAGTGCGGGCTCGGGCAGTGCCCGGCGATCGAGTTTGCCGTTGGGACCCAGGGGCAGCGCGTCGAGGAGGACGAACGCCGACGGCACCATGTAGGAGGGCAACTCCGCAGCCGCGTGAGCGGACAGCCGCTCGGGGTCCGCGGTGCTTCCGGACCGGAGAGCGACGTAGCCGATGAGCCGTTCGGCAGAACCTTCCCCGCGCACCAGGACGGCCGCCTGCGCCACGTCGGGATGGTTCAGGAGTACGGCCTCGATCTCGCCGAGTTCGAGTCGCTGTCCACGCAGCTTCACCTGGAAGTCGGTGCGGCCCAAATACTCCAGCTCCCCGCCGTCGGTCCAGCGCACCAGGTCGCCGGTCCGGTACAGGCGGGCACCGCCTGCGGAGAACGGATCGGCCACGAACCGGTCGGATGTCAGGTCGGGGCGTCCGACGTACCCGCGGGCGAGTTGGGTGCCGGCCAGATACAGTTCGCCCGCAACACCGACGGGCACCGGGCGGAGCCGGGAGTCGAGGACGTACACCCGGGTGTTCCACACGGGGGCGCCGATCGGCACCGGACCGGTCGCCGACGGATCGGTGCGGTGGAACGTCACGTCCACCGCGGCCTCGGTCGGCCCGTACAGGTTGTGCAGCGCGGCACCGAACCGGCGGTGGAAGCGCGTGACGGTGGTGCGCGGCAGCGCCTCACCGCTGGCGAAGACCTGCCGCACGGTCGTGCAGAGCGCGGTGTCGGCGTGCTCGAGGAACACGTCGAGCATCGAGGGGACGAAGTGCAGCGTCGTGACACCCTCGTCGCGGATCAGCCGCGACAGGTAGTGCGGGTCCCGGTGCCCGTCGTGCTCGGCGATCACGGTGCGGGCGCCGGTCAGCAACGGCCAGAACAGTTCCCACACGGATACGTCGAACGTGGCCGGGGTCTTGTGGAGCACCACGTCTTGCGCTTCGAGGGGGTAGCTGTCCTGCATCCACAGCAGCCGGTTGACGATCGCGGCGTGCGACACTGCCACACCCTTCGGGCGTCCCGTCGAACCCGACGTATAGATCACGTACGCGGGGTGGCCGGGGCGCAGCGGGGCGAGACGCTCCGCGTCGGACAGCGGTGTCGTCGCGACGGTGGACAGGTCGAGCCGGTCCACCCGCACCGTGCGCAGGCCGTCGGGGACGACCCCGGTGTCGGCCGCGGTCGCGAGCACCAGCGCAGGGCGGGCGCTGCCGAGTACGTGGGCGATGCGGGCCTGCGGATGGTCGGGGTCGACGGGCAGGTAGGCCCCGCCCGCGCGGACGACGGCGTGGAGGGTGACGAGCTGATCGAGCGACCGGCGCAGCGTGACGGCCACGATGGATTCGGGGCCCACCCCCTGCGAGATCAGATGGCGAGCAGTGGCGTTCGCCCGGCAGTCGAACTCGGTGTACGACAGCGTCTCCTGCCCGAACGTGACCGCCGCCGCGTCGGGTGTGCGGAGCGCGGCGTCGCCCAGGAGATCGACGAGGGTGAGGGCGTCGATCGCGTGATCGGTCGCGTTCCACGCCTGCAGGGTGCGAGCGCGTTCGGCGTCCCCGAGCAGATCGACGGCGCCGACCGGGGTGTGCGGCCGGGTCATCGCCGTCAGCACCCGCGCGAACCGCTCCGAGACCCGGTGGGCGTCGTCCGCGCCGAACGCATCCGCCGAATACTCCAGCGTGAAATGCAGTTCCGGCTCCAGCACCGTGACGAGCGCCAGGGGGTAGTGGGTGGCGTCGGTGACGTCGATACCACGGATCCGCAGTCCGTCGATGTCGGTATCGGGGTCCAGTGCCGCGCGGTCGACGGGGTACGACTCGAACACGGTGAGGGTGTCGAACACGCTGCCCGGACCGGCGACCGACTGGATCTCGGTGAGACCGACGTGGTGCCGGTCGAGCAGCCGCACCTGCTCGTCCTGCAGCCGGCGCAGGAGGGACGACACGGGTTCGTCCGGATCGAGGCGCAGACGGACGGGAACGGTGTTGATGAACAACCCGAGCGTCTCCTCGACGCCGGGGAGGTCGGCCGGACGTCCGGAGACGGTGGCGCCGAACACCACGTCGTCACGGGACAGCAATCCGCCCAGCAGGATTCCCCACGCTGCCTGAATCACCGTGTTGACGGTCACGCCGTGCTCGCGGGCGATGCGGACTAGCTGTTCGGCCACCTCAGCAGTGACCGGGATGTCGACGTCCCGGGGAGTCGACCCCTGGCCCGTGTGCTGCGGGGCGAGGACGGTCGGTTCGGTGGCTCCCTCGAGGGCGGCGGCCCAGTCGTCGAGCGCGCCGGCGCGGTCCTGTCCGGCGAGCCACGACAGATACCGGCGGTAGGGGCGCGCGGGTGCCGCGATCGGCGCGTCCGACGCGTACAGCAGCAGGAAGTCCTTGACGAACAGCGGCATCGACCAGCCGTCGAACAGGATGTGGTGGTTGGTGATCACCAGCGTCGACCGGTCGCCGGAATGTGCCAGCACGAATCGCAGGAGCGGTGGTGCCGCCATGTCGAACCGCGTCGCGCGCTCGGCGGCGACGAGTTCGTCCAATCCGCCGGACCCCTGCACGTGGATCTCGCGCCACGGCACGGTCACCGAATCGAGGACCAACTGGGCTGGGACGCCGTCGGTGTCGTAGACGAACGCGGTCCGCAGCGCCGCGTGCCGATCCAGCAGGCGCTGCGCCGCGCGGTGCAACCGGCTCGCGTCGACGTCGCCACCGAGTTCCAGCACGATCTGCGCGGTGTACACGTCCACCGCGCCGGCCGAGAGCCCGGCGTGGAACAGCAGACCCGACTGCAGCGGCGACAACGACCAGATGTCGTCGAGCGGTCCGTAACTGTTCTCCCACAGCTCGATCCGATCCTGGTCCACGGACACCAGCGGAACGTCGAACGGGGTCAGTCCGGCGGGCCCCCCACCCCGCACGTGCGAAGCCAGCGCCTCGAGCGCCGTCCGCCACAGTTCCGCCAACCGCTCGACGTCGGACGCGGTGAGCACACCGGACGGGAAGTCGAACGTAGCGGACAGCCTGCCGTCGTCGCCGACCGACGCATTGATGTCGAGGACGAAGGCGGTCGACAGTCCGGCGCCGCTGAACGCGTTGACGTCGATCCGGGTGGCGTCGGGAATCCACCCGTTCTCGCGCACCGCGTCCGGGAGGTCGCCCGCGCCGACGCGTCCGAGGTAGTTGAAGCTGACCTGCGGTGAGGGCAGGGAGTTCAGGATCTCGGCACTGTCGTCGCGGAGGTGGCGTAGAAGCCCGAAACCGGTGCCGTTCCCGGGAATACGACGCAGCTGCTCCTTGACCGTCTTCACGGCCCGCCCGACGGCAGGCCCGCCGGCCAGTGCATCCGCGATATCGAGCGCGCCCAGTGCGATCCGGGCCGGGTAGGCGGTGGTGAACCAGCCGACGGTGCGCGACAGGTCGGCGCCGGGCACGAGGGCCTCGTCGCGGCCGTGGCCCTCGAGGGACAGCAGTAGCGTGCGGTCGCCGCCCCACGCGGCGAACGCGAGACCGAGTGCCGTCACGAGGCCGTCGGTCACGCTCCCGCGGAACGCGGTCGGCAGGGTCGTGAGGAGGTCGGCGGTGACGTCGGGTCCGATCTCGGCGGACACCCGGCCGGTGGTCGCGCCGGTGTCGACGGCGGGATCGAGCGGGCGGGAACCGAGTGCCGGAACGGGGCCGTCGAGGATGGACCGCCAGGCGTCGAGTTCGTCTAGCACCGAGTCGGTTTCGGCCGTCTCGACGAGGGCATGGGCCCAACGGCGGGCCGACGTCGCGACGGGCGGCAGTTCGGGGGTGCGGTCGGCGGCCACCTGTGCCCAGGCGGTGGCGAAGTCCGGCACGAGGATTCGCCAGGACACTCCGTCGACCACTAGGTGATGGGCCACCACCAGGAGTACTCCGCGCGCATCGACGGGGTCGATCCACACCAACTGCAGCATCACACCCGCGGCCGTGTCGAGACGGTCTGCCGCGGCCCGGCACTCGGCGTCGAGTACCGCGTCGAACTGTGCGTTGCCCGGAACGCAATCGGTACGTACGTATGTGACGGCGCTGTAGGCGCTCACGGATCCGGCCGGCTCGACCATCAGTTCCTGGCCGTCCGCCGGGAGGTGGGAGCGCAACGCGTCGTGGTGGTCGAGGATCGCGGCGACGGTCCGGTGCAGCCGTGGCAGGTCGAGGTCGGCGGGCGCCGTCAGCGTCACGGCCTGATAGAAGGCATCGAGGTTGGTACGGTTGCCGCGGCTGCGACCGAGGACATCGCGGCCGATCGGCGTGAGGGGCAGGACGCCTACTCCCCCGCCGGGCAGCTCGGGCAGACGCGACTTCTGCGCCGCCGCGAGGTCGACCGCGACCTCGGCGAGGCCGGCAACGGTCTTGCGTTCGAACACGTCCCGCGGGGTGAACACCACACCGGCGGCCTTGGCCCGCGACACCAGCTGGATCGCGACGATGCTGTCGCCGCCGAGCGCGAAGAAGGAATCGTCGACGCCCACGGCCTCGACGTGCAGCACCTCGGCCACCGCGTCGGCGACGATCTGCTCGATCGGCGTCGACGGTGCGCGGAACGGCGTTGCGGTGATGTCGAATTCGGGTGCGGGCAGTGCGTTGCGGTCCACCTTGCCCGCCGGTGTCAGCGGAATGGTGTCGAGCGGCACCGTCAGCGACGGCACCATGTGCGCCGGGAGGAATTCACCGGCGAACGCGGCCAGCGCGGCGGGATCGAAACGGTGATCCGGCCGGATTCGCACGTACGACACCAGCACCGGCGTGCCACCGTCACGTTCGTGCACGGCGGACACGGCGAAGTCCACCGACTCGTGTGCCGACAGCACCGCGTCGATCTCGCCGAGTTCGATGCGCAGTCCCCGCAGTTGCACCTGGAAGTCGCTGCGCCCCACGTACTCGAGCACGGGACTGTCGCCGCGGCTCCATCGCACGAGGTCGCCGGTGCGGTACAGGCGGTCGCCCGTGGCCGCGGGGAACGGGTCGGCGACGAAACGGGACGCCGTCAGACCCGATCGGCCGTGATACCCCTCGGCGAGTCCGGGGCCGCCGAGATACAGCTCTCCCGTCACTCCGCGCGGCACCGGCCGCAGCCAGCGGTCCAGGACGAGTGCGCGTGCACCCTGCATCGGACCGCCGATGGTGATCGCCGCGGGGTCGGTCTGCGGATCTGTCATGGTGATGACGATCGTCGACTCGGTGGGGCCGTAGCTGTTGTAGAGGCGGCAGCGACTGCCGAAGCGCTCGACGAGATCCGGCGGGCACACATCGCCGCCGACCACCACGGCCTCGAGCGAGTCGAGACCGGTGGCGTCCACGGTGCCCAGCACCGCGGGCGCACTGATGATGTGGGTGACCCGCTGCGCTCGGAGCAGTGCCGCGAGGTCGTCGCCGCCGTAGACGTCGGCAGGTGCGATCACCATCCCCGCGCCCGCACTGAACGCCTGCACCATCTCGAACACGGACGCGTCGAAGCTCGACGAGGAGAAACGCAGGACCCGCGACCGGGACGTTACCCCGAGTTCGGGACGGGCGGACGCGGCGAACGTGGCCAGTCCGGTGTGCGTGACCACCACACCCTTCGGCGTGCCCGTGGAGCCGGACGTATAGATCATGTACGCCGGATGCTGCGGCATCAGCTTTGCCGGACGGTCGGCGTCCGTCACCGGCGCCACCGCCATTTCCGTGCACGCAGATGCCAGGGCGGGGTCGTCGAGGGCGAGCCAGTCGACGTCGGTTCCCGCGAGCACGTCGCGGTGCGCCGTCGCCGTCAGCCCCAGGGTCACCCCGGAATCGGACAGCATGTGCGCGATGCGCTCGGCCGGGTAGGCCGGGTCGACGGGGACGAAGGCGGCGCCCGACTTCCCCGCGGCCCACACCGCCACCACGGAGTCGACGGACCGGGTGAACGACACGGCCACGAAGTCGCCCGGGCCCACCCCGCGGTCCAGCAGCAGACGTGCGAGCGCGGTGCTGCGCTCGTCGAGTTCGCGGTAGCCGATCGTGGTGCCGCCGAGGATCAGTGCCGTGCCGTCCGGGTTCGCGCGGACCCCCGCCTCGAACAGGTCGGCCAGCAGCGCCGGGGCGGGTGCCTGCGGGCCGGCCGCGGGCACGAGCTGCGCGTGCTCGTCCACGGTCAGCACGTCCAGGGCGGCGACCTTTGCGCCCGGGTCCGCGTCGGCGAACCGGGCCAGGAGGTCGAGGAAGCGCGCGTGGTGCCCGGCGAGCTCCTCGTCGCCGTACAGGGCCGGGTTCGCCTCGAAATCGATGCGCGACGAACTCCCCGCGACACTCGGGTAGAGGTTGACAGAGAGGTCCTCGACGGGTCCCGTCGACAGCACGTGGAACTGCCCGGTGAGCTCGCCGAGGGTGATCTCGGAGTGGAAGTTCATGATGTTGATCGCGGGCCCGAAGAAGCCCCGCTGATCCCGGGCGGCGCCGGCGTCGCGCCGGATGTCCTCGCTGCGGTACCGCTGGTGCCGGAGCGCGCCGGTGAGTTCGAGCTGGACGGCGGAGACCAGCGCGGCGACCGTCGTGTCCGGGGTGATCGACACCCGCAGCGGCACCACGTTGGACACCATGCCGCCCGACCGGCGCAGCACCGCGTTGGTGCGGGCCGACACGGGCAGGCTGAGAACGACGTCGTCGGAACCCGTCATCCGGGCGACGAACGCGGCGGTCGCCGCCACGGCGACGGCGGCGAAGGCGGAGTCGAGACGCTCGACGGCCCCATCCACCGCCCGGGCGATGCCGGTGGGCACCGGCCCGCCGTGCCATCGCGACCGGGCCTGCGCCGGGGCACTGCGGCCCGCGAGCCCGGTCGGCGCGGGAAGGTCCCGGGAGCGGGTGGCCCAGTAGTCGCGGTCGGAGAGGAACCGGGACGAACCGCGGTACACGTCCTCGGCGGCCGAGACGTCCCGGAGGTCGCCCGCCACCGACACCGCGGATTCCACGCCCCGGACCTCGGCCGTGTACAACTCGGCGGCCCGGTTCATGAACTTCATCGCGCCGTACCCGTCGAGCGCGATGTGGTGGATGCGGCAGTACCAGAGGTGGTGGTGCTCGCCGATCTGCAGCGTGGCGCCGCGGATCAGCCGGTCCGAGAGCAGGTCGAGCGGGGCGGTGTAGTCGGCGCGCATCCAGCGCAGGGCGGCGGCGTGGGGGTCCGGCTCGGTCTGGAAGTCGTGATGCTCCACCCCGTCGTCGAGGGTGAAGTCGACCGTCTGGAGCGGCTCGCCGTCGACCTCGATGATGCGGAGCATGCCGCTGCCGATCTCGCGGGCAGCGGCCTGACCTGCACGTCGCAGGGCGTCGACATTCAGTTCGCCCTCGATGTCGACGTATTGCGCGATCGTGATCGGCACGTCGCCCATGAGGTGCTGGGCGAACCAGATCCCGCGCTGAGCGGCGGTCAGTGCGAAGGGGCGCGCAGCGTCGTCGCTGCCACTGGTCTCGGTGCGGGCGGGGCTACCAGCCGCGAATTCTGCCGGTTCCAAGGGTCGTTCTCTTATCTGCTGGGAGCAGCGGGTGACGACTCGTGCTCCGGGGACCGACTACGGAAAAGCTCTAGTTAGGTTTGGGTAACCTATGGATTTGACTAAGGAAGAGTCGCATAACCTACCGCGATGGTCAAATTTTCGGACAAAACAGACCGGGGGGATCGTTTCCCGTTCGCGTGTCCCGGCAACCCTCGTCATTGACCGGAACTGGGACGCCGCAACCACTACCCTCGGGCGCATGGCTATCGGGGTGAAGGTCCGAAGGTTCTCCAAGATCGCACCGCTACTGCTCGCCGGTGCACTCGCGGCCGCGGTGCCGGGGCATGCCGCAGCCGAACCCGTACGAGGTCCGGACGTGGCGTCGTGGCAACACCCTGGCGGGTCGCCGATCGACTGGTTCTCCGTCCGCAACGCAGGCCACGACTTCGCGATGGTCAAGGCCACCGAGAGCCTCAACTACGTCAATCCGTACTTCGTCCAGGACTGCCTCGCCATGCGCGTCGCCGGCGTCGCCCGCGGCGCCTACCACTACGCGGACCCCACCCAGTCTCCCGAAGCGCAGGCCGCCTTCTACTCGACCGTGGTCCTGGGTATCAACGGTCCGGGTGACATGCCCCCGGTCCTCGACATCGAGCACTCCGCCGGGCTGCCGCCCGCCGCGCTGATCGACTGGACGCACCGCTACCTCAACACGGTCCAATCGCTCACCGGCCGTCAGCCGATCATCTACACGTACCCGACCTTCTGGCGGACGGCGATGGCGAACACCAACGAGTTCGCCGGATACCCCCTGTGGATCGCCGACTACAACGGTCAGAACACGCCCGGTCCCCTCCCCGGCGGCTGGAGCAACTGGACGTTCTGGCAGTACACCAGCACCGGTCGCATCCCCGGCGTCAACGGCGACGTCGACCTCAACGTCTACAGCGGGGCGCAGGGCGACTTCGCGCGGTACTCCAACAGCGCGTCCCCCTTCGGTAGCTGACGGCCGACGGGCGCGATCAGCGGCAGGCCGGATTTCCGGGGAACGGGGTAACGCCCGCGCGGCAGCCGACGTCGGTCACGGCGGTCAGCCGCTCGACCGGTTCGCGGATCTCGAGCGCCGGCAGGAGGCCGTCGTTCAGGAGGGCGTTCTTCGTCGCGGGTGCCGTGGCGCGCGCATCCAGCGTTCCGCGTGCTCGCGCGAAGTTGACGAGTTCGTCGTACACCATCGACAACGCAGCCTCGGTCGTCTGGTCTTCCGGGTTCAGGCCGGCGAAGTCCACGCCCGTCTCGTATTCGTGGCGGACCGCGTGCGGACCCTGGTCGCAGGTGGGCTGATTCAGGTCGATGCGGAAGTCCTGCCCGGCAGGGCCCGGCGGGGTGATCGTGCCGGCGTCGGTGCACACGTGGTGCGAGATGCGGTCACCGAGAGCGTGAAGGTAGATGCCGGTCCGGGCGTTCCAGGAATTCTCGCCGATCCACGAGTCGAACTGTGACGACAGGACGTTATCGGTGATGACCTGCTGCCCGGTCATGTTGGTGAACGGGATGGCGGCCGGCGTCTCGAGGCTGTACGTGCCGTTGATCGGGACCGGGTTCGCGTCTCCGTAACACGTTGCGCCCGTGCCATAGTCGCCGTTAACGGAGAGATTCGTGAAACCTCCCGTGCACAACGGCGCGTTGCTTCCCGGACCGGCCATGGCCCACGTCCGCAGGTGCGTGAGCATGATCTCGTGCCGCGGATCGTCGACGTTCGGTTGTAACCCGTTGGGCAGCGGATCCGCCGGCCCGCGCAACGTGGGGAGGAAGTGGAAGAGGAACCCGCCGGTGTCGAAGTGCGTGCGCACCAGGCCGCTGATGTCCTTGGTGGTCAGCGCGTCGGCGCCGGGGGCAGGCCGGCCGAAGATGTCGCGTGGGACGAACGTGCCGAGGTCGGTCGCCTCGTCGTACGCCGCGATCCAGTACGCATCCTGTTCGGAGAAGCCGACAGTGCGGGCGATGATGTACGTCGAGTCCGAGTGCACGAGACTCCGTCCGCCGAGCGGGCGGCGCAACGTGAACCCGTAGCGGAGGAACGCCTCGGCGCCGCAGATCGGCGAGTTGGGATCGTCGAGTAGACATTCGGGGGGCAGTGGTGCGCAATTGTGCGGCGGGGCACCGTCCTCGGTGTAGCAAATATCCTCGGCAAATCCGTACACCGGTGGCGGTGACACGACGAAAGCGGCCGCGGTGAGCGTCATTGCCACGAGGGTTCCACCGGCTCTTCGAGCGAATCTTCTCATCGAGGTGCACCTTTCGGTGAGGACGAGTATTCCCACATTAACACCGGGGAATACGCGCGCGGACCGGATTCGACGCGGGGTCGACTCGTCGGCATCAGGCACCTGGTTCGTCATCCCGAGGCGGAGGTCATTCGTGTGCCCCTTTCTTCCAGGTGCGCCTCGGCCTATTCGTCGATGGAGACGGCGGTGGTGATGCCGAATCCGGCTATCCACTCGGGGATTTCGCGGTAGAAGGTCGAGGTGACGCGGTACTTCCCGGCGACGCTCATTGCCGCGTACGCGGCGATCCAGGTTCGCACTTCGTGGGAGGAGTGGCCCGCCTGCTCGACGAACGATTCATTAGTCCAGGAGTCGACCTGCTCGAGGTAGCCCGACGCGAGAACGTCGAGCAGTGTGCGATCCCATTGCGGGTTGAGAGGCGCAATGGTCGCCACGCCTGCAGCGAAGTCACGTCCGGCGTCGATGACCCGTTTCTCGCGGGCGTTGCGCTCGGCCTCGGTGGGGTTTCGCCCATCGATGAGCTTCTCCTTCACCTCCGCCGGGGCGGTGGCGAACTGCGGTACCGGCGGATCGTGGGACAGCCCACCGGATCCGACGAACAACACCCGTTTGTCCAGATTCGCCGCGGCCCGCCCGACGGCCTCGCCGAGCAACCGGACACGGCTGACCGGGCCGAGTGGTTCGGCGACGGAATTGATGAAGATCGGCACGGTCGGGACCGCGGTGATCGAGCCCACCAGCAGCTGCAGGGCTTGAGCAAAGCCGTGGTCGACGTGCATCCGTTCGGAGAACGCGACGTCGACACCGCTGGAGAGGACCTCCCGGGCGACCGTGTAGGCGGCGTCGCGGTCGACGTCCAGCGGCCCGGCTTCGGTGCCGTAATCGCCGACCGACTGGGCGGCGGCACCGATGCAGAACGGGGGCATCAGGTCGTAGTAGACCCCGTTGTAGTGGTCCGGGGCGAACATGACCACCAGGTCGGGGGCGAAGTGGGCGATGAAGGTGCGCGCATTCTCGAATGCGGTATCGACGTCGTCGATCACGGTTTGGGCGGGGTCGTTTCGTCCCATGAGGGGTGAATGCGACATCGTGCACAGCGCTACGGGCATCTGGGTTTCCTTCTGGTTCTCGCGCGGTCCGGCGGGGGCGTGAGGTGATCGGGGGCTATGCGGCCACGGTCGTTCAGGCGCGGTCGAGCAGAAAATCGAGGTGCAGCTGGTTGAACGTCTCTGCGTCCTCGTACTGGGGCCAGTGCCCGCAGTTCTCCATGATCGCGAGCTTCGCGCCGGGGATGTGGGAGGCGATCCGCTTGGCTTCGTCGACGGGACCGGAAGGGTCCTTGGTGGTCCACAGCACCAGCGCCGGCACCGTGATGCCCTCGAGTGTGGCGTCGGTGATCATGTTGCGCTTGCGGGTTTCCGGGTCCTGCAGGGCCATGTTCGCTTCGCAGGCCTCGAGCCAGTCCGGCTGTTGGAAGATCGCCTGCCGGGTGCGGATCAGGTCGTCGGTGACCATGGCCGGGTCGGCCATCAGCCACTCGAGCCGGGCTTGGACACGTTCCCAGCTCGGTTCCTTCGCCGCCTCCATGGACAGGGTGTAGAGGCGTTCCATCACCTTCGGGTTGGCCATGGTGCCGCCCATGGTGTTGAGGACGATTCGGCCGACTTTCTCCGGGTGATCGTGTGCGAATTGGGCGGTGACCCAGCCGCCGAGCGATTCCCCGGAGAGCGAGACCTTCTCCACGCCGATCGCGTCCATGAACTTCAGGACGTGGTCGATGTAGTGCTTGATCTCGAGGGGGTGGTCGGGCTTGCTGCTGTAGCCGTGCCCGATGAAGTCGATCGCCCATACCGAGAAGTGTTCGGCGTGCACGGCCAGGTTGCGTACGTACGCCTCGGCGTGGCCGGTGATGCCGTGCAGCAGGATCAGTGCCGGTTTGGAGGTGTCTCCGGCGTGTAGGTATCGGGTCCGGTAGGGGCCGGCTTGGATGAAGCCCTGGCGGAATTCGACCTGGTTCAGATCGTTCCAGACGCTGGTGTACGGGCGGGTCATCGGTCTACTCCCTCAGTTGTGGTGGCGGAGGCGGGTGCTGCGTCCGCGGGGGTGGTGTGCGGGACGGTGATCGGCACAGCCTGGGTGTTGTACTGCGGCTCCTGCGTGGCGCCCGAGGCCGGTTCGCTGCTGCCCGCCGAGCGAGCGAGGACCGCGGTGAGCGCGTCCTCGAGGCTCGTCAGCGCTTCGCTGTCGTCCCAGACCGGGGCGCTGTGCCGCCACGCGATGTACCCGTCTGGGCGGACGAGGAGGGCACCGGCCTCGTCGATGTCGTGGACCTGCCGCCAGTAGCCGTAGGGGTCGATGGTGCCAGGTTCACCGACGACCACGGTCCGCAGGAACGGCACGTCGAGTTTGGCGGCGGCACGCTTCCACGCCTGGCCCCCGATTCCGGTGAGCAGAGTCATCATTCCCTTCCCGGTGACATCGAGAGTGGAGATGCGGGTGCCGCCCTCGCCGACCAGCCATGCGTGCGGCAGCTTCGCGCCGGGCCTGGTGGTGGCCTGCAGATACAGCTGCCGGTCTCGTAACCACACCTCGTCGCCCGCCTCTGGATCGGGGACGACCGCGGAAGAGGTGTAGCGCTGGTTGAGTTCGACGCCGTGGGCGTTGAACTCGGTATTCTTCACCTCCAGCGCCTCGTACAGCTTCTCGCGCAGGGCGACCCCCTCGGGGGTGGGTTCCTTCAGCTTCGCCAGGCCGGCGGCGACCGGATCGTCGCTGTCTTGGTCGAACCACTCGCGCAGCCCGGCGTAGTCCTTGCGGGACTGGTTGGCGCGAGCGACGATCTGCTTGCCGACCGGGACCCGTTCGGGGGAATAGGACTCGAGCAGGCCCGGCCCGGCGTAACCCTTGACGACGAACGCGACCTTCCACGCCAGGTTGAACGCGTCCTGGATGGAGGTGTTCGATCCCAGCCCGCTGCTTGGGGGGTGCCGGTGCACGGCGTCGCCGCCGCACAGCACCCGGCCGGACTGGTAGTGCTCGGCGTACTGCTGGTTGACGTACCAGAAGGACCGCGACACGATCTCGACGTCCAGGTGCGGGTCACCGACGAGGGTTCGGATCTGTTCGAGGACGACGTCGTCGGAGACGTCGGGCCGCCCCTCGGCCATGTCGAATCCCCAGCCGGCGATCCACTGGTTCCACGGTGTGATCGCCCGCAGCAGGCCCATGCCGATCTCACCGAAACCGGCCTTCGAGTTGACGATCCAGTGCAGGATGCTGGGCCGGTGAGCGACGTACTTGCTCAGGTCGGCGTTGAAGAGGACGTAGGCGGTGCCGGCGCGGGCGAGTTCGCCGTGGAAGGGAAGTTCGATCTCCTCGGCTATCTTCGAGCGGGCGCCGTCGAATCCGAGCAGGAAGCGGGCCCGCTGGGTGAATTCGGTGCCCGCTCGGACGTCGCGGAACCGGACGGTCACCCCGTCCTCGTCCTGGGTGTGGTCGAGGTATTCGGTGTTGAAGCTGATGATCGCGCCGCGTTCGGCGGCGTTCTTGATCAGCACCGGTTCCATCAGCGGCTGGGGGATATCGAGCATCGTGCACGGGCTGCCGGACAGGTAGTCCCCGTAGCGGGTATCGCCGGTTCCCCAGGTCTGCATCCGGACGATTTCCCCGCCGGCCAGGCTCGTGGTGAACAGCGTGTCACCCATCTGGTCCCACGGTGTGGCGTATCTGCGGGCCTCGTCTTCGACGCCCAGGTCGCGGAGCACTTCGACGGCGCGCTGGTTGGTGATGTGCGCGCGCAGCGAGTTCGCCACCCAGGGGAACATCGAGACGGCGTGGACGCGCAGGCCATAGGTAGCCAGGGCGAGCGCCGCCGTGCCACCGGCGGGCCCGAGTCCGACGATCACGACGTCGGTGTCGTAGGAGGTTCGGTCGTGGTCACTCATGTCTGTCATCACTTCACTTGTCGAGGACACGTAGGTCCGTGGCCGTGTCCGGGGTTGAGACTGTGGTCGCCGCAGGGGTGGGCTGGGCGGAGCCGGCTTCGTCTCGAACGAGTTGGCGCGCGGCGCCTTTGCGGCCCCAGCCGCCGGGCAGCAGGATCACCGAGACCACCGAGATTGCCGAGACTGCCAGCAGGTAAACGACGATCGCGGTGCTGGACTTGGTGGAGGCATACAGGGCGGTGGCGATTGTCGGCGCGAACGCCGAGCCCACGACCTGGGAGAGGGTGTAGCCGATCGAGACACCGCTGTAGCGCACGTCCGCGTCGAAGACCATGGTGAACAGGGATCCGGTGACGCCGGCGGCGGGTGCCATCGCGATCCCGAAGACCAGTACCTGTGCGGCCATGAACAGCCAGGGGTTGCCGGTGTTGATCAGCGCGAACGCCGGCGCTATCGCCACCCCCATGGACACGGCCCCGAGCAGATACATCGTCTTGCGGCCGAAGGTGTCGGACAGCGCCCCGAAGACCGGGTAGAGGATGACGGCGACGAGGCCGGCGACGAACACCCCGGCGAGGGCGAAGGTGCGGCTGATTCCCGCGACGGTGGTGCCGTAGGAGACGAGGTAGGCCATGCAGATGTATGCGAACACGCCCTGGGACAGGTAGGTCCCCGCGATGAGCAGGATTTCCTTCCAGTGCTTGCGGAATGCTTCGGCGATCGGCATCCGCACCACCGCGCTCTGCGCCTTCACCTCTGCGAAGTCGGGGCTCTCGGTCAACGACAGCCGGATGAACAGCCCGATCACGATCAGTACGGCGCTGAGCAGGAACGGCAATCGCCAGCCCCAGCTGAGGAACTGCTCGTCCGGCAATTGGGAGACCGCGAAGAATGCCAGGGTCGCGACGCTGGTCCCGGCCGGGGCGCCCATCTGGGAAAAGGATCCGAAGAAGCCCTTCTTCGCGGTCGGGGCGTGCTCGACGGCCATCAGTGTGGCCCCACCCCACTCGCCGCCGACCGCGAAGCCCTGCACCAGGCGCAGCAGGGTCAGCAGGATCGGGGCGGCGATGCCGATCTGGGCGTAACCGGGCAGCAGTCCCATCAGGACGGTGGCCGAGCCCATTCCGACCAGGGAGATCACCAGCATCTGCTTGCGGCCGACTCGGTCACCGAAGTGACCGAAGACGATACCGCCGAGCGGGCGGGCGAGGAACCCGACCCCGAAGGTCGCGAAGGACAGCAAGATTCCGATTGCCGGGGACACGTCCGGGAAGAACAGCTTTGGGAACACCAGTGCGGCGGCGGTGCCGTAGATGAAGAAGTCGTAGTACTCGACCGTGGTGCCGATGAAACTGGCCATCGCGACTCGAAGCGGCGAGGTGGTTGCGGGCGTCGTCGAGGAGACGGAGGTGTTGCTCACGGTCGGGCTTCTCCGATCCGCGGGCCGAAACATGCTTCCGCCGCGTGGACCAACCTGCGCGAAGTGGTCGCCATGGCCGCTCCTTTCTCTGAGGGGAATGAAGGAAACATTCGCAACTGGAATGCTAGACGTCTAGAAGCGAAGCTACGCCGTCGTAGAAGGTGATGCAAGTCTCTCCATGTACAGGATGCGACCCGCGGTACTCACCCACGCGAAGCCCCGGTCGTCCGTTTCGCCCGGCAGCGGGCAGAGAAAAGGCCCGCCCCGTGCAACGCGTGGTTGCGAGGGCGGGCCGCTGCGGGGCGTCTCAGCCGGCCAAGTCGTCGGCTTCGTTGCGAATGACTGCGATGGTCCCCACGATGTGTCGTTCCATGGCTTTGCGGGCGGCCGCCTCGTCCTGATCCCGAATCGCCTCGATGATCGCGCGATGATCGTCCTGACGCTCGGGCAACGCGCTCGACAGCGGGTTCGTGGCCCCGGTGGTGTTGATCAGGAAGTCGGACATGTCCCACATCCGCTGGCTGGTTTCGGCCATGATCCGCGAATGCGCCATCGTGTGGATGGCGGCGTGGAATTCGCGATTGTGGATGCGGTAACCGTGAGCGCGCACGTCGGGGTCGTGGGAGGTGAGCAGTGCATCGATCCGGGATGAGATCAGGTCCAGCTCGATGAGCTGCGCGTCGGTCCGGCGGGCGGCGGCGACCGCCGCGATCGTTCCCTCGAAGCCCCCGAACAGGGTGAAGAAGTCCTCGACCTCACGCTGGGAGTAGGAGACGACCTCGCACCCGCTCTGGGGGAAGATGTAGACGAGCTTGTCGCTGGAGAGTCGGCGTAGCGCGTCCATGATGGGCTGCTTGCTGACCCCGAACTCCTGACGGATCGACTCGACGACGATCTTCTCCCCCGCCGCGTAGCGTCCTTCGAGCAGTCTGGTTTTGAGGATGTCGTACATGGTGGCCGAGAGCCGCGCGCCCGAGGTCCGGACATTCGCGATAAGGGCCGCAGCCCCCGGATCGGTGCTGGTGGTGCTCATACGTTCACGCTTTCGTCGGGCGCGTTGATCATGGAATCCCCTCGTCTGCGGCGCTCGCTACAATAACTTGCATTCTAGTACTTGTGGTCCGCATCACTGTGGGCTACTGTTGTCTGGAACGCTAGAATTCCAATTCTGGTGCGTGGCGTAATCGACCGGCGCAACGGTTGGGCGGCAGCCAACTGGGACCACAAGCGTGCGGTTCAATGCCATTCCGCTTCAACGGAATTGCTCACCGTTCAACACATCATCGCAGGCCGCGACATCAACAACATCGGCTACTGCGTCCTCGCCGTGCCCGGCCACCTCACAGTCAGGAGCTTCTTCATGGAACTCGATCCCCGAACCACCGCCGCCATGGCCGTTCACTGCCAGGGCGATGTCATCGGCCCCACTGGCGCCTTCGTGGACTTTTTCTATCAGCAGGTGACCGAACGCCGCGTCATCGATCAGGTCTCCGCTGTCCTCGGCGCGGTACGCGAGGCCGGTGGCACTGTCGTCTACACCCGGGTCGCGTGGAAGCCGGACTTCTCCGACCTCGACGTCAACTCACCGCTGCTGGGTATCGTTGCCCAATCCGGCTGCCTCAAAGAGGGCAGCGAACTGGCCGAGATCGTCGAACCGTTGAAGCCGCACGGAGACGACACCGTGCTCACTCACCAACGGATCGGAGCCTTCGCCGGAACCGACCTCGACACCATCCTCCGCGACAAGGGCATCACCACGCTCCTGTTCGCCGGTGTCGCCACCAACGCCTCCGTCGAGGGAACTGCCCGCGTTGCAAGTGATCTCGGATACCGAGTCGTAATCGTCGAGGACGCGTGCTCGGCGGCCACTCCCGAGGCGCACGAAGCGAGCATCAATTCACTCGGACTGCTGGCCGAGATCGCGACCGCCGACGCCATCCGGACCGCCCTGACCGCATCGGTCGGCACCACCGCCTGATCCCACCCGAACCGAACCCCTTTGCCCGCACCACTACTCCGTGTTCTCTCCACCGCGCAACCCAGCCAGAAGAACAACCCCACTGAGGAGTTTCCTTTCATGAAGTCGACCATGCGCGTCGCCCGCCTCCACGAGATCAACCAGCCGATGAAGATCGAGGAACTCCCGACCCCCGAACCGCGGGCGACCGACGTGCTGATTCAGGTCAAGGCCTGCAACGTCGTACCGAACCTGAGCAACGTGCTCGCCACCTACAGCGAATGGTTCCCGTACCTGCCGCTACCGAAGCTTCCCGCAATCTTCGGCCTCGACTCCGCCGGTGTCGTCGCGGCAGTCGGCAGTCACGTCACCGACGTCGCCGTCGGCGACCGCGTCTACGTCAATCCCGGCATCGGCTGCGGGGGCTGTCGCGCCTGCAGGCAGGGCCACGACCAGAACTGCGACAAATACACCTTCATGGGCTACTTCTCCTTCGGGTCCGACGGCCAGACGATCTTCGACGCGTACCCCTATGGCGGACTCGGCGAGTATCTGACTGCGCCGCAACGCAACCTGGTGAAACTGCCCGACTCCGTCACCTTCGAGGAAGGCGCCCGATTCGGATACCTCGGTACCGGATACTCGGCTCTCCGAAAGGCCGGAGCCGGACCGGGCTCGACAGTCCTGATCGACGGCATCTCCGGGACCCTGGGATTGGGCACCTGCCTGAGCGCCCTCGCGCTCGGTACGAGCCGAATCTTCGGTACCGGTCGCAATGCCGATCTCCTTGCGGACGTCCGTGCGATCGCCCCAGACCGCATACACGTGCTGCCCGCCGGCGAGGGGGATCTGCGCAGCTGGGTGCGTGAGCACAACAATGGTGACGGCGTTGACATCGTCATCGACTCACTCGGTCCCGGAGCACCGGCCGAATCATTCCTGGACGCGATCACCGCCCTGCGCCGCGGCGGGGTGGCGGTCGACATCGGTGGAATGATGGAACGCCCACCGCTGGATATGTTCTCGCTGATGTGCCAGCAGATCAGTGTCCTCGGAAGCCTGTGGTTCTCCACCGCCGAAGCCCAGGACATGGCCGACCTCGCCGGCGCCGGTATCCTCGACCTGTCGGTATTCGAACATCACAGCTTCCCGCTCGACAAGATCAACGAAGCACTCGCAGACCTCCCAGCCAGGCACGGGGGCTTCACCAACTTCATCAGCGTTCCCTGACCCGCCGGCGTTCAGTCGCGGGCGCTGATGCGATCGACGGCCGTTCCACGTTCCGCCCACACCAGCCATTTGTCGTTCACTGCACTCGTCAGGTCGATGTCGTGAAAGCGGGCGAGCAGCAAGGTCTGGCAGAACACGTCGGCGACTTCGTGCCGGAAAGCCTCGTCCAGTTCTTCCGGTGATCGTCCTTTCTCCCGTGCCTGGCCTGTCATCATCAGAAAAGCCTGGGTCAGCTCGCCGACCTCTTCCTGCAACTTCAGAAGGAACCACGTTGCATCACGCTCGATGTCGAACCTCGCGGCATATACCTGTGAGACGTGCTCGACGTCGTCGGAGAGTTGGGTCAGATCCACGTTCTCAGTGGATCAAGTGTTCGAGTTCGCGTCGAGAGTTCCGCTTGCCGTGATCGATACCGTCGCTCGGACTGCTCGGTCCAGCGCGCGTCAGTGGTGGCCGTTCCGGCCGAGGGTCTCGACGGGGGTCGCGCCGGGGCGGGTCCACTGCGGCACGGGACGGCTGGTCGGGCCCCAGGTGGCGTTCCCGTCCGCGTCCGAACGCCAGGACCAGCACGCGTTCCTGCCCTCGGGCCAGCCCTCGGGGTTGTCTTCCCACGCCTCGCCGCGGCCGTAGGGCGTCATGTCGAGCAGGCCGAGGGAGCTGTTGATCCGCTCGTTGCCGCGGCCCGTCGTGGAGTAGGTGAGGAACACGCGGTCGCCGTCCCGCAGGTAGGACGTGAGGGAACCCATGCTGTCGCCGACCGGCGCGTCCAGGTCGCGCACCGAATACCACGGTTCGGTGTAGCCCATGAACTCGACGTAGGGGGCCACCTCGTCCCACCGGCCCGTGGTCAGGACGGCGTACGAGACGCCGCGGGCGTTGAGGTACGCGGCGTCTTTCACGTGCCACGCCGTGGTGGTGCAGCCTTCGCACTGCCCCTGGTGGGGCGCGCCGTCGTGCCACATGTGCTTGTAGACGACGAGTTCGTCGCGGCCCTGGAACAGGTCCAGGAACGGTACCGGGCCGCCCGGTCCGACGACCTCGACGGTCCCGTCGAACTCCACCATCGGCAGCCGGCGCCGGGCCGCGGCGAGGGCGTCGCCCTCACGGGTGTAGGCCTTCTCGCGGACCATGAGTTCGTCGCGGGCGGCCTGCCAGGTGGCTCGGTCGACGACGGGCGGACGTCCGGGCAGCGCGGCGGTCGGGTCGTTCGGCGTGGTCGTCATGGTGTCCTCCGTGGTGTCTCGTGCCGGGCAGCGTCGTGCGGCGTCCCAAGGCGGTCACCAGTACGGACTCGCGATCCGGCCGAAACTCATCGCGACGCTGACGAACATCGTCAAATGTACTGACGGTCCACCTGATTCGACTTCCGAACGCGAGTATGCGCGTCTCGAATATTCGGGCGGACCTTGCCCGCGTCGAATCGACGGGGGTTTACTGCGCAAAGGGGTTTGACGGTCCGAATCGGACGAGGGGAGGAATGAGTGCAACTCTCTTCCACTTTCAATATATAGCGCACCCCGGGGCTTGCGGCAAGGCCCGGGTGGTGTCGCAGAATTACCGGCCTGACCCGGAACCTGCCGAAATGGGAGTCGTGAGTGCGCGCCGAAAATCTGAATCCACAACACCCACGACAGATCGGAGTTGTTGACGTGAGACCCCTTACTGCCGGCGCTTTCGACCTTCCCGACCACCTCGCACCCAAGGCCGACCCGGCGCTGATCGCCGGCGACGAGCGGCACTTCGCGGCGATCGAGGAGAGCCTCGAGCAGTCCATCGCCGATCTGTCCCGCCGCATCGATTCCGAGCGCAAGGCGCCCCGGCGCCTCGGTCAGGAGGCGATGGAGCGGGACATGATGGTTCACGACCTGAGCGCTCAGCTGCGCGCCCTGCGCCGATTCGGCCTGGACCTGTGCCTCGGGCACATCGTCGGTGCCGACGACTCCGAGCCCGTGTACATCGGACGCCTCGGCCTCATGGACAGCGCGGGCAATCAGCTGCTGGTCGACTGGCGGTCCCCCGCGGCCGAGCCGTTTTTCGGCGCGACCCACGCCAACCCGATGGGCCTGGCCAGCCGACGCAGATACCGCTGGACCCGCGGCCGGATCAGCGACTACTGGGACGAGGTCTTCACCCCGGACGGGTTCGACGGGAACGCCGCGCTCGACGACCAGTCCGCGTTCATCGCCAGCCTGGGCAGCAACCGGTCGGCCCGGATGCGTGACGTGCTGGGCACCATCGCGGCCGATCAGGACGCCATCATCCGCGCGGGATCCGGCGGCGCCCTCGTCGTCGACGGCGGTCCGGGTACGGGCAAGACCGTCGTCGCGCTGCACCGCGCCGCGTACCTGCTGTACTCCGATCCCCGGCTCCGTCACGGCGTGCTGTTCGTCGGCCCGCACGAGCCCTACCTGGCGTATGTCGCCGACGTGCTGCCCAGTCTCGGAGAGGAGGGCGTGCAGCTCTGCACGCTGCGGGACCTCGTCACCGAGGGTGCCACCGCCCGGGTCGAGCAGGATCCGGAGGTGGCGCGGCTGAAGTCGTCGGCAGATCTGGTGAAGGCGATCGACGCGGCCGTGAAGTTCTACGAGGAGCCGCCTGCCAAGGGCATGACGGTCGCGACCGACTGGTCCGACATCTGGCTGAGCGCCGAAGACTGGGCCGAGGCGTTCGAAGCGCCGGAGCCCGGTACCCCGCACAACGAAGCGCGCGAACAGATCTGGGAGCTGCTGCTCACGATCCTGGTGGACAAGTACGACGGCGACGCTCCCGCGGCCCAGATTCGGAAGTCGTTGCTGCAGAACGACGAACTGCGCGCAACCCTCGACAACGCGTGGACGATGATCGAGGCCGCCGATCTCGTCGGCGACCTGTGGTCGGTGCCCGCCTACCTGCGCAAGTGCGCGCCCTGGCTCAGCCCCGGCGAGGTTCGGGCACTGCAGCGCGCGGACGCCCAGAATTGGGCGGTGTCCGATCTGCCGCTCCTCGACGCGGCACGGCAGCGGCTCGGGGACCCGGAGGCGTCGCTCCGGCAGCGCCGGTACAACGCCACCGTCGCCGCCGAACGCGCCCGGATGAGCACCGTCGTCGACGATCTGATCGCGGCCGATGACTCCGAGTTGCTCGTGATGTCGATGCTGCGCGGCCAGGACCTGCAGCAGTCCCTGGTCGACGAGACCGCTCTGCCGAGTGCCGACCCCGATCTGCTGGCGGGACCGTTCGCGCACGTCGTGGTGGACGAGGCCCAGGAACTCACGGACGCGGAGTGGCAGATGTTGCTGCTGCGCTGCCCGTCCCGCAGCTTCACCATCGTCGGCGACCGGGCCCAGGCCCGGCACGGGTTCACCGAGTCGTGGCGGGAACGTCTCGAGCGGATCGGGGTGGACCGGATCGACCTGGCCGCGCTGAGCATCAACTACCGGACACCGGAAGAGGTGATGGCGGAAGCCGAACCGGTGATCCGGGCCGCGCTCCCGGACGCCAATGTGCCGACCTCCATCCGCAGCAGCGGCATTCCTGTCGTCCACGGCCCGGTTTCGGATCTGCGCTCGATCCTGGACACCTGGCTGGCGTCGAACTCTGACGGGATCGCCTGCGTCATAGGCGATCCGACGTTCCAGGCAACCTCGCGCATCCGGTCGCTGTCGCCGCAGCTGTCGAAGGGGCTCGAGTTCGACCTCGTCGTTCTCGTCGACCCGGAGTCGTTCGGCGAGGGCATCGAGGGTGCCGTCGACCGCTACGTCGCCATGACCCGGGCCACCCAGCGACTCGTCATCCTCACGAGCTCCTGGCGTCGCCGCGGTGGTTTCGTTTAGAGAAGCGAACCACCAGTGACAATCCCGAGGCCGCCGACAAGGATGAGAACCAACCGGTCGTGTTCGAAGGCGGGCAATTCTGGGAAGTGGGAGTGGAGAAATGGCTGACTACAACAGCGTTGTTTCGTTGTCCCGTGAGGAATTCGAGCAGTCGGGGCCGAGCCAGGCGGAACTTGACGACGAAACCAAGTCGACGAAATCCGATGCAGTCGACATAGCGAAGATGGAGCGGCTCCTGGACTTGCGGCCGGGCATGCTCGCCGGTGACGAGTACTACCTCGAAAGACTGTCCTGTCAAAGTTGCGGACGGCTGCTGACCATGTACGACTTCGTCTTCACCGGCCTGGTGGACGCGAGCCACTCGAAGTCGCTCATCGTGCATACGTTCGTCGGAAACAAATTGGTGGTGAACGAGCCGCGGCGCATCAGGTGTTCGGCGTGTGGTGAAATCGCTCGGCACAGTCCTTGGTACCGGATGCCACAAAGTTACGGGTGTAGACCGGCCCATTTCGAATAGGACCCGCGCGAGTTCGCGTCGACGCGAATTATTCGTGAGGCGAGGTAGCGCGCGCGGTCGGGGAGCCATCGCAGAGAGTCTCTTGCGAGGATTACAGGTGCCCTTCGAGAGGAGACGAACGATGACAGCGTCCGATCCACAGGTCACCACCCGCGAGCAATGGCTCGTCGCGCGGCGCGAGTTACTTGCACAGGAGAAGGAGCTGACCCGCCACCGCGACCGGGTCAACGCCGCCAGGCGTGCGCTACCGATGGTCGAGATCACCGAGAATTACGAGTTCGACGGTCCCGGGGGCAGGGCCCGGCTCGTCGACCTGTTCGACGGCCGCGGCCAACTCCTGATCTACCACTTCATGTTCGAACCCGACGCCGACGAGGGATGCCCGTCCTGCACGTTCACGATGGACAACGTCGGCGACCTCCACCACCTCTACGCCCGGGACACCTCGTTCGCGGCCGTGTCCCGCGCACCCCTGCACAAGCTCGAGCAGTACCGGCAGCGCATGGGCTGGACCATCCCCTGGTACTCCTCGCTCGGGAGCAACTTCAACTACGACTTCCATGTGACTATCGACGCGTCGGTCGCGCCGGTCGAATACAACTACAAGGACGAGGCGGAACTCGAGCGCATGGACCCGGCGTGGAAGGGCTGGTCGGGCGAGGAGCACGGCGTCAGTGCCTTCCTCCGCCAGGGTGAGCGCGTCTTCCACACCTACTCCGGCTACGCGCGCTCCACCGACATGCTCGTCGGCACCTATCACTGGCTCGACCTCACCGCGCGCGGTCGTCAGGAGGACTGGGAACCGGAACCGCGCCGCGGCGACGACCCGTTCATGAGCTGGCTGCGCCGCCATGACGAATACGAACCGGACGCGATTTCAGGAGAGAAGACCCCCGACTGACCGCGCGATCTACATCAGTTCGTAGCCCGTCGCCTGCAGCTCCAGATAGTCGCGCACCAGCAGGTGAGAACCGGGCGTGGACACTGCCGTCCACGGAATGTGCTTGGGCAGTTGCAGTGCCAGCGATTCGGGTACCGCTTCGCGGCACCTGATGCCCGCCCGGGTTCGCGGCGTCAGCGAGTTCCACCACGAGTCGAGGACGCACCGGCATTGGGCGAGGTACTCCGAGAGCGGCCCCTGGAGCATCGCCATCTGCGGAACCGGATCGGGTCCACCGGTGATGCCCACGACGCACGCGTGCCCGCACACGGCCATCACCTGCCCGATGAACTGCGGCGGCATGATGCCTTCGGGGTCTCGCAGCAGGGCGAGGCGCGCGCCGGCGGAGAGCGCTTCATACGCCGTCACGGGGTCGATGGCCTCGTCACCCATGCCACGAAGGTACCCGGCTGGGGCCGTCTCCTATCGGGAACAGTGATTTGTTCACCTCGCGGCGTAGTCACGCCAGGCGCGTTCCCATTGCCGGGTCAGGGCCGGGTAGACGAGGAGATGCCGGAACGGTGCGATGGCGGCCATGTAGAGCCGCCCGAACCGGCCGTTGGGTTTGACGAGGACGGTCATCTGGAGCCCGTAGTCGCCGTCCGCTGCTTGCACCCAGCCGAGATGCATCACGGTGTGAACGGTGGTGTTCGCCAGTTCGCGGGCGGCCTCCGTGTCGAGTTCGTACACCGCTGTGAGCGGCATGCCTGCGTCGTCGGGGCCGCGGGGAGCGTCGCGGAGGTCGTCGGGCAGGCGGTCGCGGAGCGAGGCGACCCGTTCGCCGACGCCCGCCGACGGATCGTCCCAGCCGAACAGTTCGCCGAGCTTCCACCGGACGGCGAACAGGAATCTCACGACCCGGGGCTGTTTCCCGAGTCCGCCCTGGGCCCGCATCGCGGCGAGCATTGTGGGGAAGTCGTCCGGACCGGCTCCCGGAGTGCGATACGACCACACGTCCTCGACGTCGAAGTCGCTCGTGAATTCGTGGATGCGCCAGGGCTGCTCGGTGTAGGTGGCCTCTGCTATTCGTAGCACTGTCGTCCCCGATCTATACGGTACCGTATATTTCATCTATACGGTACCGTACAAATTGACCGCGATCAATGGAGGTGGACCGATTCCCGCCGTCGCCCGCACCACACGAGCCCGCTGGATAGAGGCCGGGCTCGACGCCCTCGCGCGCGGCGGACCGGACGCCGTCCGCGTCGAGGCACTCGCCGCCGAACTCGGCGTCACGAAGGGCGGGTTCTACGGCTACTTCGACGGCCGTCCCGCGTTGCTCACGGAGATGCTCGACGAGTGGGAGCGCCGCTGCACCAAGGCCGTCATCGCCCAGGCCGACGCCGAAGGCGGCGACGCGGCCGAGCGGATCCGGCGCGTGGGTCAACTCACCTACTCGGAGGACCTGCACCGGATCGACCTCGCGATCCGGGCCTGGGCGCACCACGACCGGTCCGTCGCGGCACGCCTGCAGCGCATCGACAACGAGCGGATGCAGTTCCTGCGCACGATGTTCGGCACCTTCGTCACCGACCCCGACGAGATCGAGGCGCGCAGCACCCTGATGTTCGGGCTCGCCATCGGCCGCCACTTCATCGTCGCCGACCACCCCGGGTACACCAAACGCGAAGCCATCCGGCTCGCCGGAGAATTCCTCTTACGCCCGTAACCGGGAACACGCGGCTCGATCACGGTCATTGCACATTCCTTCTCGACGTTCCGTATCGGTGGTTCCGGAGCGCGTCGAAGGTGTTGCGATGGTGTCGATTCAGCGCGTCGGCGCCGGCCGGTGTGCGGCATACTGGGACTCCAGACCAAGGAAGCTCCTATCGAGAAGGTTTCTGCCGATGTCCGAAGGGCCGACTCTGCGTCAGCTGCGGTACTTCCTGCGCTCGGTGGAGGCCGGATCCTTCTCGGCCGCAGCCGCGGCCGAGCACGTGGCCCAGCCGAGCCTGTCCGAGCAGATCCGACGGCTCGAGCGCAACATCGGCGCGCAATTGTTCACGAGGACGAACCGGACGCTACAGCTGACCGACGTCGGCCGAATGATCATTCCGCTGGCCCGGCAGACCGTGCGCAGTGCCGACGACCTCGCGGCCACCGCCCGCGAGGCCCGCACGCTGACTGGCGGCGAGGTCTCGTTCGGCACGTTCAGTAGCGCGCACCGTTACCTCCTCACACCGCTGATCACGGAGTTCCGGTCGCTGCACCCCCAGGTCAAGGTCAAGATCGTCGGGTTGAACTCGTCCGAGGTGGCGAACGCGGTCCGCAACGGCGATCTCGAGGCGGGACTCGTCCAGCTGCCGATCGACGAGACCCGCCTCGCCGTGAGCGACCCCGTTCTGGTGGACGAGGTGGTGTACGTGAGCGCCGACGCGAATCGAACGGGGCAGCCGATCTCCATCGAGGATCTGTCCCGGGCGACGCTCATCCTGTCGGAGGCCCGGTGGCAGGCCGACGACCCGCTTCGCCGCAGTATCGCGGCACGCGCCGAGGCGGCGTCGGTGGACGTGGCGCCGACCATCGAGGTCGAGTTCCAGTCGGCGGCCATGGAGCTTGCCGCCGACGGAATCGGTGACACCCTCGTCTCCTATCTCGTCGCCCGGTCGCACGAGAGCGCGAACAAGGTGACGTGGGTTGCGCTCGACCCGCCCTACGAGGAGCGTTTCGCGTTCGTCACCCACGCGAGCGGGAGCCTGTCCCCGGCGACCCGGCAGTTCATGTCCCTGGCCCACCGTCACATCTCCGCTCTGCAGAGTGTGGCCTCGGGGTGGAGCGGCCGACGGCCCACCCGGACGGCGGCGAACGAGAACGGGCGCTGAGACCGCCGCCCCTCCGCCCGTCGTGGCATCGCTGTGACACATCCCGCTCCCCGCGAAATACGGCAGTAACCTCGCCGATTCCAACGCTCAACATTCGCCGGTATCTATAGGTAAAACCTAGAACTGGCGCTGTGACTATGCCGTTTACGAGCCCCCAGGCGTCGCACAGACTGGGGAAACAGCAAGTCTAGTGTGGGCTGGAACACACCGGCGAAAGTCGATCGAAGGAGTTCACGATGGCAGGCCTGGGCGAAGTGAAGACAGCGGTCGTCACCGGTGCGGCGAGCGGGATGGGACAGAGCACGGCGGCCGCTCTGGTGAAGGAGGGGTGGGACGTCCTCGCCCTCGACCGCGTCGCGACGGAGTTCGAGGCGCCCGGTGCGACGGTGCGGACCGTCGAGGTCGACGTGACGTCGCGGGAGGCCGTCGGCCGCGCGATCGCCGATCACCTCGCGGACGGATCGAGGTCCCTGGAGCTGGTAGCCAACATTGCCGGCATCTACCCGCCCAGCACCCTCGAAAACTTCACCGAGGACCTGTACCGCACGGTGTTCGACGTCAACGTCCTCGGCGTGCTCAACGTCGCGGCCGAGGCGGTGACGCACATGCAGCGCGGCGCGATCGTCAACTTCGCGTCCGTCGACGCCTTCACGGTCTCGCCGGGACAGATGCTCTACGGCGCCTCGAAGGCAGCGGTGGTGATGATTACCAAGGAACTCGCACTGGAGCTGGCGCCGAAGGGAATTCGCGTCAACGCCATCGCGCCCGGCTGGGTCAACACACCCGGCAACGCGGCAACCGGCCGGATGGCCGCCGCGGCCGCAGGCATTCCGCTGGGCCGGGTGGCCGAACCCGAGGAAATCGCCCGCTGGGTGTCCATCCTCGCCGGCCCCGACGCCGCGTTCATGACCGGCGAAACCATCGTCCTCTCCGGCGGCGATGTCATCCGCTGACGTCCGATCCCTCTTCGAAAGGAACACCATGACTTCCTACTGTGTCATCGGCGCCGGCGCGGCCGGACTCTCGGCCCTGAACGTGCTGACCGAGCGTGGCTACCAGGTCGACTGTTACGAGAAGAGTGATCGCGTCGGCGGCCACTGGAACACCGACTACGACGCCCTGCACCTGATCACCTCCCGCGACATGACCCACTTCGAGGGCTTTCCGATGCCCGCGGAGTACCCGCACTTCCCGCGGCGCGACCAGATCCGCGACTACATCGCCTCCTACGCCCGTGCCCGGGGGCACGACAAGCGGATCTCGTTCGACACCGAGGTCCTGTCGGTCACCCCCGTGGACACCGACGGCCCCACCGGATCGGCGGGGTGGAACGTCACGACCACCAGCGGCGCCGGCACCTACGACGGCGTGCTGATCGCCAACGGACACCTGTGGGACCCCAAGGTGCCCCACGTTCCGGGCACCTTCGCGGGCAAGCAGATTCATTCCGGCAGCTACCGGAACGTCGGGGATATCGAAGGCAACCGTGTGCTCGTCGTGGGGGCCGGCAACTCCGGCTGCGACCTCGCCGTCGACGTCGCCCAGCACCGTCTCGAAGCCGACATCGTGGTGCGGCACGGTTCGTACTTCCAGCCGAAGATGTACTTCGGCCGCCCGCGCCAGGAACTGCCGTTCATGGCCGAGTTCTCACCCTCCGAACAGGACCTGATCGCCCGGTTGCTCGCCCGGGTGTCGATCGGCGAGAACGCCGACTACCCCGGGCTGCCGGTTCCGAAGCACCGCACGCTCGCGGACGGTGCCACCGTCGTCAACGACCTTCTGCTGTACTGGATCCACCACGGCCGGGTCGGCGTCGTCGGCCACGACATCTCCCGATTCGACGGCAACACCGTCCACTTCGCGGACGGATCGGCGAGGGAGTACGACACCATCCTGTGGGCCACCGGGTTCCACCCGAGCGTGCCGTTCGTCGACGACGCCCTCATCGCCCGCCGCAACCAGCGACCGCTGCGCTACGCCGGCGGCATCATCCCGCAGGGCCTCGAAAAGCTGTACTACATCGGAATGGCCGCGCCGCGCGGCCCGCAGATCCCCGTCTACGGCCGGCAGTCCGAGATCGCCGAACGCATGATCACCCTGCACGAGCAGGCCGGGCCGGGTGGCGCCGACGTCGCCGCCTACGTCGCGCGACTGCAGGAGGCCGAAGACCGCATCGACATCCCCCGCGACATCTGGAACGACCAGATCGCCGACACCGAACGGCTTCTCGACGCCTACGCCGCGACAGTCGGCGACGCCGCCCGCATCGGCAAGTGACCGTCGCGACCGCGCATCCCGACGCTGTGCCAACCCCCTGACCTCCCCTCCCCGAGGACACACCATGACCACTCATCTCATCGACGACAGTCCGCTGACGCGATACCACAAGAAGCTGATCGTCGCGTGTTCCGGTGGCCCGTTCCTGGACGGCTACCTACTCAGTATCGTCGGCGTCGCCCTCGCGGGTGCGAGCGCCGACCTCGACCTGGACGCGAGCACGCTCGGATTCGCCGGCGCGGTCTCGCTTGTCGGATTGTTCTTCGGAAGCTTGATCTTCGGCCCCGTCACCGACCGGATCGGCCGGCGGGTGATGTACACCGCCGACCTGCTGGTGATGATCCTCGCCTCCGTGGCCTGCCTGTGGATCGAAACCGGGTGGCAGCTCATCGCCCTGCGGTTCGTCATCGGCGCAGCGGTGGGTGCCGACTATCCGATCGCGACATCTCTTCTGACCGAGTGGATTCCGAAGAAGTCCCGCGGCGCGATCATCGGCCTGCTGTCGGTGGTCTGGTTGGTCGGTGCGGTGGTCGCCTACCTCGTCGGCTTCGCGCTGACGAGCGTGTACGGACCGGAGTCGTGGCGGTGGATGCTGGCGAGCGGCGCCGTGTTCGGCGTCATCGTCCTGCTCCTGCGCATGGGTGCCCACGAGTCGCCCCGATGGCTGGTTGCGAAGGGCCGACTCGAGGAGGCGCGCGAACACGTGTCGGACGTGCTCGGCCGCAATGTCACCCTCGAGGAGATCGCGACCCTGGCCGCCGACGAAGATTCCCCCGGCCCGGGCCGGTTCACCGAACTGCTGCGTGGCGACTACCTGCGACGCGTCGTATTCTGCGGACTGTTCTGGATGTGCTTCGCGATCCCGCAGTTCGCGCTGTTCACCTACGGTCCGATCATTCTCTCGCACATGGGTTTCAGTGGAAACGGTGCCTCGGAAACTCTCGGCCAGATCATCCTGAATCTGGGCTTCGTTCTCGGTGCACTTCCCGGGATGCGATGGGTCGAGACGCGGGGACGGCGGCCCCTGATCCTCGGTAGCTTCTTCTTCGGCGCCCTCGCGCTCGTGCCGTTGGGCGTGTGGCCCGGTGCCCCCTCCTGGTTCGTCATGGTGTTCTTCTTCCTGTTCACCCTGATCAACAGCGCCGGAAACATCCTGGTGTTCATCTACCCGAACGAGTTGTTCCCCACCCAGATCCGTGCCAGCGCGGTCGGGCTGGCGACCGCGATCAGTCGCGTCGGTGCAGCGGCCGGGACCTTCCTGGTGCCGGTGTCGCTGGACACGCTGGGCACCGGCACCACCATGCTCATCGGAGCCGCAATCACCCTCCTCGGCTTCGTCATCAGCTTCTTCTGGGCCGAGGAGACCCGCAACCAGTCGCTGGCCTCGGCGGCGCAGACCACCGCGACCCCTGCGGACCTCCCCACCGGCACCACCCTCACCGGCCCGAACGGCGCCTCGTAGAACCCGACCCCCTATCGACACTTCGTTGCGGAGGAAGCAATGACACTCCTGGACACCGACACTCTCCCTTCCACCGATCACGTTTCAGTGGTTCTCCGTAGCGTTCGTCATCGCAGCCCCGGGGAATCGGTCTTCCATCAGGCGGTGGAGGAAGTCCTCGCCGCCCTCGGACCGGTCCTGGACCGGCATCCCGAGTACGTCGAGGCGCGGATCCTCGAACGGCTCTGCGAACCCGAACGCCAGGTGATGTTCCGCGTTCCGTGGGTCGACGACACCGGACAGGTACAGGTCAACCGCGGATACCGGGTCGAATTCAACAGCGCCCTCGGGCCGTTCAAGGGTGGACTCCGCTTCCACCCGACCGTCGACCTCGGAGTCATCCGGTTCCTCGGCTTCGAGCAGATCTTCAAGAACGCCTTGACCGGGCAGGGCATCGGCGCCGGTAAGGGTGGCAGCGACTTCGACCCGGCCGGGTGCAGCGACGCCGAGATCATGCGGTTCTGCCAGTCGTTCGTCACCGAGCTCTACCGCCACCTGGGCGAGCACACCGACGTGCCGGCCGGCGACATCGGCGTCGGTGTCCGGGAACTCGGCTACATGTTCGGACAGTACAAGCGCATCGTGAACCGTTTCGAAGCCGGCGTGCTCACCGGGAAGGGCGTCGGGTGGGCCGGATCCCATGCGCGGACCGAAGCCACCGGGTACGGGGCCGTGTACTTCCTGCGCGAGATGCTGGCCACCCGCGGCGGGACGCTCGAAGGCCGCCGCGCGGTGGTCTCGGGTTCGGGCAACGTGGCGATCTACGCGATCGAGAAGGCCCATGCACTCGGGGCCACCGTGATCGCCTGCTCCGATTCGGGCGGCTTCCTCGTCGACGACGCCGGCATCGATGTGGACCTGCTCAAGGACGTCAAGGAGGTCCGCCGGGCCCGGCTGTCCGCGTATGCCGCCGAACGCCGGTCCGCCACCTACGTCACGACCGGTTCCGTCTTCGACCTGCCCTGCGACGTCGCCCTCCCGTGCGCCACCCAGAACGAACTCGGCGAACAGCACGCAACGGCTTTGATCCGCAACGGAGTTCAGGCCGTCTCCGAGGGTGCGAACATGCCGTGCACCCCGGGGGCGGTCGCACTGTTCCGCGACGCCGGCGTCCTCTTCGGTCCCGGCAAGGCGGCGAACGCCGGGGGTGTGGCCACCTCCGCCCTGGAGATGCAGCAGAACGCCGCCCGGACGTCGTGGACGTGGGCGGAAACCGAGAGCCGCCTCGAAAACATCATGCGGGACATCCACGATCACACCCGGGCCACCGCAGCCACCTACACCGACGACGCAGACAATTACGTCGCCGGCGCCGCCATCGGCGGATTCATCCGTGTCGCCGACGCCATGCTCGCGCAAGGAGTCGTGTGATCCGTCCCCGACCCCACCACCGAAAGGACTTTTCGTGCCTACCTCCGGCAATGGAATTTCCCACCGTCTCACGAACCGCGTCGCACTCGTCACCGGCGCTGCTTCCCGTCCGGTCGCGCTAACCCCAGGTGAGTGGCAAAGCGTGCCCGGGCACACTTTGCCACTCACGTGGGGGTGAGGTGCGGATCCTTCGCCTTGCGGCCCACCGCCACGGACAGCAGCATCAGCAGCGCCGCCCCCGCGAAACACGCGGCGTAGCCGACGTGCGGGGCGAGGAGTGAGATGACGAACGGGACGGCGAAGCCGACGTAGATCAGGCAGTAGAACACCGCCACGGTCTGCGCGAGTTCGTCTTCCGGCGACAGCTTCTCGACGGATGCGAGACCGGACCCGAGCAGGATCCCGTAGCAGGATCCGAGAAGGAAGGCCGCGACGACGATCGCGACCACCGGCAGCGCACCGTGCGTATACGCGACGACGGTCGCGGCCCCGAAACCCAGCACCCCGAGCACGATGCCGACCCGGATCCCGGTGGCGTCGTCCTGCTGCGACCACCGTTTGGCCCACGGCTGGATCACCGCCCCGGTGATCAGGGTCAGTGCCGCGACGAGACCGGTGAACGCCACCGAGGTGGAGCGCAGTGACTCGGACACGAGCGGCGGAAGCGTCGCGAACGACACGGTCGCCACCCCGAACACCCACGGCGCCCAGGGCGCGATGCCCCACCGGAACCGGGAGGTCGCGAGCGCCGACAGGGGCTTGGCGACGAGGTCCGTCGCGCGGACCCGCGCATCGGGCACCGACCACACCAGTGCCAGGGCGCCGACCATCAACACGATGTGCACCAGATACGGGAGCAGTTCCGGCGCGGGGAGCCACTGCGCGATCACGCCGGCGAACAGCGCTCCGCAGCCGAATCCCGCGGACAGCGACATGGCGGCGCGGCGCGCACCCGCCCCGGCCGGCGACGTGGAGCTGAGTTCCTTCATCCAGGCGGTGCCGGCGCCGAACGCCATGCCGGAGGCGAGTCCGGCCAGCACCCGTCCCAGATAGAGCAGGTCGGGGACGGCGGCTCCCGCGATCAGGACTAGGGAGGAGACGATGCCGACGGGGATCATCGGACGGATCACCGCGCGCCGGCCGAACCGGTCGGACACGCGCCCGAAGTACAGCAGCGCAGGGATCAGACCAACGACATACGACGCGAGCATCGCGGTGAACGAACCGCTCCCGAGACCGAGATGCTCGCGGTAGACCAGCTGCATCGGGGCGAACTGGTTGGCTCCCCAGCTGACCGCGAACAGCGCGACGGCAAGGCGGACCCAGGGCGAGAGCATCATCCGATCCTCCCAGAGCCGGTAGCGCGGCGAAGTATCAACTCTTCACAGGTCGGGCTCCGCATTCCTGTGGACACTGGCCGTGTGCGGCGGGTCCGGGGATGTCTAGCGTCGACCCCTGAGCACGAGCCGAGGAGGACATGTGTGGGGTAACGACGGCAGCTGGGTCGGCTCGGACGCGCGGACGATCGCCCGCGCCGTCACGAGCCGGGAGGTGTCCGCGAGCGAGGTGCTCGACGACCACCTGGCGCACATCAAGGCGCGGAACCCGGAGCTGAACGCCGTCGTCACCGTCGCCGAGGACCAGGCGATCCGGGCCGCCGACGACCTCGACAGCCGGATCGGCCGAGGTGAGGACGTCGGTCCGCTGGCCGGGGTGCCGTTCACGGTGAAGGACCTGATCGCGACCGCGGGTGTCCGGACGACGGCGGGATCGCGCGCGCTCGAGCACAACGTGCCTTCTGTCGACGCCCCCGCGGTGGCCGCGATGAGGGCGGCCGGCGCGATCCTCGTCGGGAAGACGAACACCCCGGAGTTCGGGGCCAGCGGCCTCACGCACAACGACCTGTTCGGGTACACCGTGAACCCACTCCGGCCCGACGGCGTACCCCGCTCACCCGGCGGGTCGAGCGGTGGTGAGGCGGCGGCGATCGCGTCCGGGATGAGCGTGGTCGGCCTCGGCACCGACTTCGGCGGTTCGGTGCGCTGGCCCGCGCACTGCACAGGACTGCGCTCCGTCCGCCCGACCGTCGGTCGGGTCGACCCCGACGGCCAGTATCCCGGTGTCCCGTCGGGCGATCACCTGCTGACCAATCCGGCGACCATGCACGGCACGCTGCAGACGATCGGTCCGATGGCGCGGACGCTGGACGACGCGGCCCTCGTGCTGCGGGTGCTCTCGTCCCGGCAATATCGGTGGACCGACCCGGGCACGGTGGACCTCCCACGTCTCGACGTCACGTGGGCACCCGGTGAGGGGACCGTCCCGGTGGACGAGGAGATCGTCGCGGCCGTCGCCGGTGTCGCCCGGCAACTCGGTGCCCGCCCGTATCGGGGTGCGGCGCTGGCGGAGGGGAACGACCTGTTCGGGACGTTGCGGTCCGTCGAAACTCACACCGACATCGAAGAACTCGGCACCGGCTTCGGGGCGAACATCACCGCGATGCTCGCCGACGGGCGGGACGTGGACCGCCGGTCGGTCGAGCGGCTGTGGGCGCGGCGATCGGAACTGGTGCACCGGTTGCTCGGCGAGATGGGGGACGTCCTCGTCCTTCCCGTCGCCTCGATTCCGGCGCCGCCGCTCGGCGAAGAACTGTTCGACGTCGGTGGGCAGTCGCTCACGTGGGCTCAGGCCCTGGCGAGTTGCCGCGCGATCAGTGTGACGGGTCTGCCATCCGTCGTCGTTCCGGTGGGAATCACGAAGTCGGGGTTGCCGATCGGCGTGCAGGTCGTCGCGCGGCCGTGGTGCGAGCACGTCGCGCTGGCCGTGGCCGCCCGGTTGTGAGGCGACCACGGCCAGGTGTCAGATCACCCGGTCGCGACGCAGACCCTCGATGTCTGCTTCGCTCAACCCGAATTCGCCCAGCACCTCCGCCGTGTCCTGCCCCAGCACCATCGGTGGCGCATTCCGGATCGGCAGGGTTTCCTCGTCGACCCAGAACGGGCTCCGGACCAGCGGCACCTCACCGCCGTCCGGGGTGGCCACGGGCTGCACCATCTTCAGGGCCTGCACCTGCGGGTCGGCGAACGCCTGATCGATCGTGTGGACGGGGCCGCACGGGATGCCCGCCGCGCGAATCTTCGTCACCCATTCGGCGGCAGGCCGCACGGACAGCAGTTCGAGAAGTTCCTTGGTGAGCTGGTCCCGGTGCGCGAGTCGTGACTGGCCGGTGCGGTATTCGGGCCGGTCGGCGAGGGCGGGATCCCCGAGGACCTGGCACAGCGAGTCCCAGTGCTTGTCCGAGCCGGTCGCGATGATGATCGGGAAATCGGCGGTGTCGAACGTGCCGTACGGCGTGATCGTCGGGTGCGTGTTCCCGTTCGGCTCCGCGACGCGTCCGGTGCTCAGGTAGTCCTGGGCCTGGAACGACATGATCGACAGCGCCGATTCGAGCAGGGACGTCTGCACGTGATGACCCGCACCGTCCCGCCCCCGGGCCACGAGTGCCGCCGTGATGCCCAGCGCCGCATAGATACCGGACACCGTGTCGATGATCGGGATCCCGACGCGCATCGGCGTGTGGTCACCGGCGCCGGTCACCGACATCAGCCCCGACATGCCCTGCGCGACCTGATCGAGTCCCGGCGAGAACTGCTCGGGACCGGTCGGGCCGAAACCGCTGACGCTCATCACGATCACCCCGGGATTGTCCGCGGCGAGCGACTCCTGGTCGAGTCCCATCTCCGCGAGAACGCCGGGACGGAAGTTCTCCACGATGACGTCCACGCCGACGGCAATGCGGCGCAGCAGTTTCCGGCCCTGCTCACTACGCATGTCGAGAGCGACCGAACGTTTGCCACGGTTGACGGAGGTGAAGTAGAGGCTGTCGCTGCCGTCGAACGGCGGCCACTGCCGGGAACTGTCGCCACCGGAACGGGTCTCGACCTTGATGATGTCGGCGCCGAAATCGGACAGCAGTGCCGTGCACAGCGGTCCGGCGAGGGCTCGTGTGAGGTCGAGGACCCGGATCCCGCTGAGCAACTGGTTCATGGTGGATCCTCGGTTCTCTGAGAAGGAAGGGGACCGTCCGAGAATTGCGGACTCGCCGGTCGATAGCGATGGCGAGAATGCACAAGCGGCCGCTGGGGATTTCGGCGCATTGTGTGCCGCGACGGCAGGTCACGGCCGGTTAGCGTGAGCTACCCGAAGAAGCACCCGAGGAGGACGAGACGATGCGCGACATCCTGACGGGCCTGGAATCGTGGTTCGACCGCGGCGAGACGTTCGCGCTCGCGACGGTGGTGCGCACCTGGAAGTCGTCCCCGCGGGCGCCGGGCGCGGCGATGGCCGTGTCGGAATCCGGTGAGGTGCTCGGAAGTGTGTCCGGTGGGTGCGTCGAGAGCACGCTGTACGAGACGGCGCGGGACGTGCTGGCCGACGGGCGGAGCCGGACGGAAGTGTTCTGTGTGGCGGACGACGACGCGATCGGGGTCGGACTGACGTGCGGCGGCACCATCGAGGTGTTCGTCCAGCGCATCGGGCGGCACGACTTCCCGGGTTTCGCGGACGCGGCGCGGCGCATCCGCGGCGGCGAATCGATCGCCGTCGTGACGGAAACCGGCGACGGATCGCGGACCCGGCGCTGCGTGATCACCGGCGACGGGCCGGTGGGCGACCTCGACCTGCCCGGCGCCGACGTCGACAGCGTCCGCCGGCGGCTCGAGGCCGGTGAGTCGCAGGTGTATCAGCTGCGGTCGGAGACGGTGTGCATGGTCGAGATCTTCGCGCCGCCGCCGCGGATGTACATCTTCGGGGCCATCGACTTCGCCGCCGCCATGTGCACGCTGGGCGCGTTCGCCGGCTACCACGTCACGGTGATCGACGCCCGCGCCGTGTTCGCGACCCGCGCCCGGTTCCCGGACGCCGACGACGTCGTCGTGATGTGGCCGCACCGGTTCCTCGAGACCGCACCGGTCGACCACCGGACCGTCCTGGCCGTGCTCACCCACGACGAAAAATTCGACATCCCGCTGCTGAAACTGGCCCTGCGATCGGACGCGGCGTACATCGGCGCGATGGGCAGTCGCGCCACACACGAGCGCCGGGTCGCGCTGCTGTGCGAACAGGGGACGACCGCGGCGGAGCTGGCGCGGCTGCATTCGCCGATCGGCCTCGACCTGGGTGCCCGCACCCCCGAGGAGACGGCGGTGTCGATCCTCGCCGAGATGATGAAGACGACCCGCGGAACCACGGGCCTCGAGCTCCAGCAGCTGAGCGGTCCGATCCACCGTGACGCGCCCGCCGGGACCGGCCGTCCGCTCGAGTGCACCGCGTGAGCGACGTTTGACGGGTATTCGGGTCGAGACTTAAGGTCAGGCTTTCGCGCCATCCGGGGCGAGTGTCGGATCAGGTGAGCAGGGTGTTGCAGTGACGACGAGGGATGCCGGTAGTTCCGCTCCCGGGTTCCGCGCAGCCGCCGACACCGGCAACGGGCCTGGTCCGGGCGTTGCGCCGCAACCGCTCGCCGACGTGTTGGCATCCGATCTGCTCGTCTCCCCGACCCTCGTCGCCGGCGAGAGCGGCACCTCGCGTGAGGTGTCGAACATCGCCGTGATGGCGGTGCCGGGCATCGGACCGTGGCTCCGGACCGGACAGTTGCTGATCACCACGACCGCGGTTCTCGGCCGGCTGGTCGAGCCGATCGACGCGTTCCTGGCCCGGCTCGACCGGCGAGGTGTCGCTGGGCTCGCCGTGCGCCTCGACGACCCCACCGCGCCGCTGCCGGCCGAGATGTCCGATGCGGCCGACGAACTCGGGCTTCCGGTCGTCGTGGTCGCCGACCTGTACTCGCAGGCACATCCGCTGGCGGCTGCTCTCGCGGAGTTGTCGGCCCGGCAGGTCGACGCCGTGTTCGAGGCGGACCGGCTGCGGCGGGTGCTCGTCGACGTCGTGATGGCCGGCGGCGGGTTCGCCGAACTCGCCGTCGCTGTCGCCGCCGAATTGGGCGGGGCCGTGCTGATCACGACACCCGACGGACGTCAGTTGTGCCGGGCGGGCGACGAGTCGGAACTGAGCCGGCTGGCGTCGAGTGCAGCGCTCGACTCCACCGGGCGGGTCCGCACCGATTCGACGGAGGGCGGGCTCGGCCTGCACCGGCTGGGCGACGAGTCCATCGCGGTGTCAGCGATTTCGGCCAACGGCATCGACCACGGGCGGCTCGTGCACTTCACCACCGGGCACCCGCTGCGCAGCGAGGACCTGTACCTCGTCGAGCAGGCGGCCGCGGTGTGCGCCCTGGTGGTGGCCCGCGAACTGGTCGTCTCCTCGGTGGAGGAGAAGCACCGGGCGAACTTCGTGCGCGACCTGCTGCTCGGCCGCGGCGGCGAACACGAGCACGTGGTCGCGCACGCCAAGACGTTCGGCTGGGACCTGGACCGGCCGGTGGTGGTCGTGGTGATCGAACCCGATCCGGTCGGCGAGGACGAACCGTCGATGCCCACCCGGATGCCGCTCGTCGAGCGGCAGGCGCGGGCGTTCACCAGCGCCGTCGCGGGCCGCGACCAGGGCGCCGCCGTCACCGCACTGGCGACGGAGACGGTGATCCTCATGGGTGTCGGCACCGACACGATGAACCTCGTCCACGAACTCGTCGCCACCGTGCGCGGCGCCGGCGGCGGCGGTCGCCGGGCGTTCGGGGTGGGGGTGTCCCGGCCGACGGACTCGGTGGACGGCATCCCTGCCCTCTACGGTCAGGCTCGGACCGCGCTGAAGGTGGGACGGCAGATCACCGGCGCCTGGGCGGTGACGCATTTCGACGACCTCGGCGTGTACCGGCTGCTGAGCCTCGTCGAGGACGACCGCGAACTCGAGTCGTTCGCGCAGGAGACGCTGCGCGAACTGACCGCGGACACAGCGGAGGCGCAGGACATGCGGCGCACCCTCGAGGTGCTGCTCGCCACCAACATCAACATCGCCGAAACCGCACGTCAACTCCACTTTCACTACAACACACTGCGGTACCGGGTGGTGAAGCTGGAGAAGATGCTCGGGTCGTTCACCGATCACCCCGAATTGCGCCTCGACCTGTCGCTCGCCCTCAAGATCATGGCGATGCGCGGCATCAATTCCTAAAGTTGCCAATTTCGCCGGGCACGCCCTGGCAGATTCTTCTCACGCCGGGTGGCTGACGCTGTAATAACGTTTCCCTCCTATCGAGGTGTAATTGTGACGTGCGGCACATCGCCAGAAGCGGCCCGCCGGCACCCCTGCACCGCCACCTGTCTGAAAGGTCCCCCTATGCCTATCTGGACACTGCACGGAGATGGCAAGACCATCGCACCCGGGGAGGTCGTCACCCCCAGCGAACGGCTCAGCTGGGGCCGCACGATCGGGCTCGGCGGGCAGCACGTGGTCTCGATGTTCGGGGCCACGTTCGTCTTCCCGATCATCATGGGCCTCAATCCTCAACTGGCCGTGATGATGTCGGGATTCTGCACGCTCTTCTTCCTGCTCGTCGTCAAGGGCCGGATTCCCAGCTACCTCGGGACGTCGGCCGCATTCGTCGGCGGCATCGCCGCGATCCGTGCCCAGGGCGGCACGTCCGCGCAGGTGACGGGCGCGATCCTGGTGTCGGGTCTCGTGCTCGCCGGGATCGGCGTGCTGATCCACTTCCTCGGCGGCGGGGTGGTGTTCAAGATCCTGCCGCCCGTGGTCACCGGCGCCGTCGTCATGCTGATCGGGTTCAACCTGGCCCCGGTGGTCGCCGGAACGTACTGGCCCCAGGACCAGTGGGTCGCGTTGACGGTGATGGTCGTGCTGGTGGTGGCGAGCGTCGCGCTGCGCGGATTCCTCGGGCGGGTCGCGATCTTCCTGACCCTGCTGTTCGGCTACGTGCTGTCGTGGGTGCTCGACCTGACGACCGGCATGATCACGTCGTACGACCCGGTCGCCGGCGCGGTCACCGAGCACTTCCGCGTCAACTGGGACGGCGTCTCCTCGGCGTCGTGGATCGGGCTTCCGCCGTTCTCCGACGAGGCGAACGGCATCGTCGGCATCCACGCGCCGTCGTTCAGTCTCACGTTCATCGTCCTCGTGCTGCCCGGTGTCATCGCCCTGATCGCGGAAAACGCCGGACACGTCAAGGCCGTCGCGGAGATCACCAAGACCGACCTCGACCCGATGATGGGACGCGCCCTGATCGGCGACGGCCTGGCCACCACCATTGCTACCAGCGTCGGCGGATCCCCCACGACGACGTACGCGGAGAACATCGGCGTCATGGCCGCGACCAAGGTGTACTCGACCGCCGCGTACGCCGCGGCCGGGGTGATCGCGATGCTGCTGGGCTTCTCCCCCAAGTTCGGTGCCGTCATTTCCGCGACCCCCGGCGGCGTGCTCGGCGGAATCACGGTTGTGCTCTACGGGATCATCGGCCTGCTCGGCGCGAAGATCTGGAAGGAGAACGGCGTCGACTTCGGTAATCCGCTCAACCTGATGCCCATCGCGGCGGGCCTGATCATCGCGATCGGTGACGTGGAGCTGACGTTCAGCGACAGCTTCTCCCTCAGCGGCATCGCGCTCGGCACGATCGTGGTGATCGGGATGTACCACCTGTGCCGCGTCATCGCCCCGAAGGACGCCGACAACCCCGACGACGCAGGCACCGGCCGTCACCACCCGAAGCCGACCACCGACGACGGAACGGTCCCGGACCGGGTCGGTCAGCTCACGTGATCTGCCAGCGTCAGCACGTGAGGTTTGTCACTAGTTCACGAAACGTCGAGCGTACGATACGGGCAGGATCTGAGGAATGAAACCGTCGCCACTGACTTATCACCGACCTCGGTCGATCGACGAGGCCTGTCAGATCCTCGCGGACGTGGCTCACGAGGGAAAGGTGCTCGCGGGCGGGCAGTCGCTGATCCCGTTGCTCTCGATGCGGCTGGCCGCGCCGGCGCACCTCGTCGACATCGGGTCGATCCCCCGGCTGGACGCGGTGTCGTCCTCACGTGACCTCGGTGTCACGTTCGACGCCTTGACCACGCACTCGATGTTGGAAGCCGACCGCGGCGCCGCCCAGGTGCAGCCGCTGATCGGCCGCGGGCTGCGTCTCGTCGCGCACCCGACCATCCGCAATCGCGGCACGACGGTCGGCTCGATCGTTCACGCCGACCCGTCCGCCGAGATGCCGGCCGTGCTCGCGCTGCTCGGGGGCTCGATCACCGTGCGTTCCGTGCGCGGGGTCCGGGAGATCCGCTCGACCGACCTGTTCGCCGGGCCGCTCGAAAGCACCCTCGAGGCGGACGAGATCGCGACCAGTGTCACGGTCCCGGCGGCCGAGCCCGGTGTCGGGACGGCGATCGACGAGATCGCCCGCAGGCACGGCGACTACGCGCTCGTCGGGGTCGCGGCGCAGGTGCGGGTCGAGGACGGTGCGGTCGCGGAGGCCCGGATGACGTATGTGTCGGCCGGCGAACTCGGTGAGGTCGTCGACTACACGGACATCCTCCAGGGCGCGTCCGCGACGGACGACCGGGACCCGTTGTGGCGGAATCTGTCCGAGTTCGCGCGGGAACGGATCGACACCGAACCAGACATCCACGCCACGGCGCGGTACCGGTCGCAACTGGTGGCGGCCCTGACCGCACGGGTTGGGTTCGCGGCCGCGCAGGATGCAGTGCTCGACGGTGCCGCCGTGCACGCGTCGGCGGGAGGAAGATGACCATGGCAAAGGCAACGACCAGCATCGACGAGCAACTCGCCGAGCTACAGGAGGAGACGGGCGAACAGCACGTCGCGGTGACGTTCACGCTCAACGCGGTGACGCAGACGGTGCTGCTGCCGTCGCGGACGCTCGCGTCCGACGCGATCCGGCACCATCTGCGCCAGACGGGAACCCACGTCGGCTGCGAGCACGGCGTGTGCGGCGCCTGCACCGTGCTGCTCGACGGCAAGCCGGTGCGGTCGTGCCTGGTACTCGCGGCAAGCCTCGAAGGCAGGGAGGTCACCACGGTCGAGGGACTCGTCGAACCCGACGGCACGCTGCATCCGGTGCAGCAGGCGTTCATCGACTGCCACGGCCTGCAGTGCGGGTTCTGCACTCCCGGGTTCGTCACGACCATCGCGGCGTTCCTCGAGGAGAACGACTCGCCCACCCGCGAGGAGGCCACCGACGCGATCGCCGGCAACCTCTGCCGGTGCACCGGCTACCAGAACATCCGGGCGGCCGTGCTGCGCGCCGCGGAGATCAAGCGCGAGCGTTCGGGCGAATTCCCGCTCGGCAAGGACGACGAGTCGGCCCGCGCGTCACTCGATCCGAAGGTCCGCGGCACCACCAACCCCGTCGGGGGAAGGGCAGGGAGAGCATGAGCGTCACGAAACCCCGCACCGCGCCGGCAGGCACGAAGCACACCGGCGGGGACACCGCCGAATCCGAGAAGCTGTTCGGCAAACCGATTCCCCGCACCGAGGACGCCCGGCTGCTGTCCGGCAACGGCCGCTACCTCGACGACCTGGGCCACAATGCGCTCATCGCCGCGTTCGTCCGATCACCGCACGCGCACGCCCGGATCACCGGGATCGACATCGACGCCGCCCTGGATCTGCCCGGCGTGCACGCGATCTACACGTACGACGACCTCGCGGACGACTCCCCGGAGATGGCGGAGAACCTGCCCCTCCTGATCCCGCATCCGGCGATCACCGCCCCGCGCAACGGATATCCGCTCGCCAAGGACGAGGTCAACCACGTCGGTGAGGCAATCGCGATGGTCGTCGCCGACAGCCGGTACATCGCCGAGGACGCGTGCGCCAAGATCGACGTCACGTACGAGATGCTCCCGCCGGTCGTGGGTATCGACGTGGCGCGGCAGGCGGACAACGCCGTGCACGCGGACGTCCCCGACAACGTCGCGGCGCACCTGCAGCACGGATTCGGCGACGTGGACGCGGAACTGGCGAACGCACCGCACCGGCTCACGCTGAACCTCGAGATCGAGCGGTCGGCGTCGATGCCGATGGAGGGCAAGGGCGTCTACGCGCGCTGGGACACCGACGAGCAGGCGCTCACGTTCTGGACGTCGACTCAGACGTCGACGTCGGCGCGGGCCGCGATCGCGGCCCGGCTGAAGATGGCGCACAACAAGGTCCATTGCATCGCCCCCGACGTCGGTGGCGGCTTCGGTGTCAAGATCGTCCACCCGTGGCCGGAGGAGGTCATGGTCACCTGGGCCGCGCGGCAGCTCGGGACGGCGGGCATCTCGAGCGAGGTCAAATGGGTCGAGGACCGGCGCGAGCACTTCGTGTCGAGCGCGCACGAACGCGGCCAGATCCAGGAGGTGACGGTCGGATTCGACGACGACGGCACCCTCCTCGCGTTCGACTTCACGTTCTGGCACGACAACGGCGCCTACCTGCCGTACGGCATCATCGTCATGCTGAACACGTCGACGCAGGTGCTCGGGCCGTACAAGCCGAAGTCGTTCCGGGTGGACGCGTATTCGCTGTACACGAACACCGTCATCGTGACGCCCTACCGCGGCGCCGGGCGCCCGCAGGCCGTGTTCGCGATGGAGCGGGCGATGGACGCGATCGCGAAATATCTCGGCAAGGACGTCATCGAGGTCCGCGAGCACAACTTCATCCGGCCCGAGGAGATGCCGTACGACTTCCATCTCACGTTCCAGGACGGCCGCCCGCTGATCTACGACACCGGCAACTACCAGGCCGGGATCGACAAGCTGAAGAAGCTCATCGACTGGGACGGGTTCGCCGAGTACAAGAAGCAGGCGAAAGCCGAGGGCCGGGCCGTGGGCATCGGGATCGGCGCCTACGTGGAGGGAACCGGGCCGGGCCCGTACGAGGGCGCCCACGTCCTCGTCGAAACGTCCGGGAAGGTGAAGGCCGCAACGGGTCTGACCACTCAGGGGCAGGGCCACCAGACGGCGTTCGCGCAGATCGTCGCGGACGACCTCGGCGTGCCGGTCACCGACGTGGAGATCGTCACCGGCGACACCCGCCGATTCGGCTATGCCGTCGGCACGTTCGCGTCCCGCGGCGCCGTGATGTCCGGGTCGGCGTTCCACGTGGCCGCGCAGATGGTCGCGGAGAAGGCCCGCAAGATCGCCGGTGACGCGCTGAACCTCGATCCCGCCGAACTGGAACTTCGCGGTGGGCACGTGTGCAAGATCGGCACGCTGCCCGGCGCCGAGGGCACCTCCATCTCGCTGGGCGTGGTCGCCGTGCTGTCGAACCCGCTGCGCTACGCATTCGACGACGCGTCGCGGCAGGCCACCGGATTCGCGAAAGCCGACACGGACATGACGATTCCGCCGGTCCGGGAAGGTGAACAACCCGGGCTCGAGGCCACCGGCTACTACTCGCCCCCGACGTCGACGTTCGCGTCCGGCGTGCACGCGGCGATCGTCGAAACCGATCCGGTGACGGCGGAAATCCACGTCCGGCGGTACGCCGTCATCCACGACTGCGGCAACGTCATCAACCCGCGGATCGTCGAGGGCCAGGTCATGGGCGCGGTCGCGCAGGGGGTCGGCGGCGCGCTGTACGAGAAGATCGTCTACGACGAGCACGGCCAGATGCTGAACGCGTCGTACATGGACTTCCTGATGCCGTTCGTCACCGAGATGCCCGACTCGCTCGAGATGGACCACACCGTCACCCCGTCCGGCCTCAATCCCCTCGGTATGAAGGGTGCGGGCGAGGCGGGCGTGATTCCGACGTCCGCCGTCATCGCCGCCGCGATCGAGGACGCGGAAGGCATCCCGATCACATCCATGCCGATATCCCCTTCGGAGTTGTTCGAGCTTCGCCTCGCGCACGCGTCGTCACAGAGCAAGGAGAACGAATGAGAATCGCAGGCACCGCCCTACTGACCGCACCGCCGGAGGCCGTGTACGACAACCTGCAGGACGGAAAGGTCCTCGCGGCCACCATTCCCGGGGTGCAGTCCCTCGAGCAGGTCAGCGACAACCATTACAAGTTGTCCATCACCGCGGGCGTCGCATCCATCAAGGGCACCTATGACGGCGAAGTGATTCTGTCGCAGCAGAATCGGCCCCAGTCGTTCGTGATGACGGCGTCCGGAGCCGGTGCGCCCGGCACCGTCAAGGCCGACGTGACGGTGCGGCTCGAGGAACGCGACGGCGGCACCCTGCTCAGCTACGACGCGGACGCCGTCGTCGGCGGCATGGTCGGCGGCGTCGGGCAGCGGATGATCACCGGCGTCGCGAAGAAGATGGCCGGGGTGTTCTTCAAGGGCATCGACGGCGTCATCGCCAACGGCATCCCACCGGCCGAGGTCGCCGCCGCGGCGGGTGAGGCCCCGGCGGTCGCGGGTGTCGCGCAGGCAGCCCCGGTCCCCACGGCGGCCGCGGCCCGGCTGCGGGCACCCGAGGCGGCGTCCACGGCAACTGTTCTCGCGTCGGCCGCACTGGGCGCCGGCATCGCCCTCGCCGGTGTCCTCGTCGGCGGCATCCTCGTGCGGGGCACCTGCTCGAAATAACCCGCGCACACCCTCGACACAGCACCCCGAACCGCCCGGTTCGGGGTGCTGTCGTCTGTCCAGGGGTGCGGCCGCGCGGGCAGCGCCGAACGAGGACCGCCGAGTTCGGCGATATGTGACAAAGAAACCGGGCGGCGGAAACGGTGCAATTGCCTTACAGAGACGAGCCCAGGAGGAATCGTGGAATCCAGGAAGATTCGGGTCGGTATCGACACCGGCGGAACATTCACCGACGTCGTGGCTGTGGACGAGGAGTCCGGAGCCGTCGTCACCACCAAGACACCCTCGACGCCTGCCGACCCGGCGCAGGGATTCCTCACCGGAATCGAGAAGGTGCTCGCCAAGCTCGGCGAGACCGGCGACGCGATCGGCGCCGTCAGCCACGGCACCACCGTCGCCACCAACAAGCTCCTCGAAGGCAAGGTCGAGAACCTCGGGTTCATCACCACCGAGGGGTACGAGCACGTCCTCGAGATCGCCCGCCAGTCCGTCCCCGACGGCTACGGCAACTCCTACTTCTGGGTCAAGCCCGACCGCATCGTCCCCGCCGACCGCGTCCGCACCATCGGCGGCCGGCTCGCGTTCGACGGCAGCGAGATCCGCCCCCTCGTCGAGGACGACGTCCGCCAGGCGGCCCGCTTCTTCGCCGACCGCGGCATCCGCACCATCGGCGTGTGCCTGATGCACTCCTACGCCAACCCGAGCCACGAGAACCGCGTCCGGGATCTTCTGCTCGAGGAATACCCCGAGGCGACGGTGAGCATCTCCAGCCAGGTGCTGCGCGAGTACCGCGAATACGAGCGGTCCATCACCACGCTCGTCGACGCGGCCGTGAAGCCGAACATCCGCAACTACGTGAACAACATCGCGAACCGGCTGCGCGAATTCTCCTCCGACGAGGGCGAGGCCCGCGACATCCCGTTCTACGTGATGAAGTCGAACGGCGGCGTGCTGTCCGCGAAGGAGGTCGTGCACCAGCCCATCACGACCGTGCTGTCCGGCCCGGCGGCAGGCGCGCTCGGTGCGGCGCTCATCGCCAGCGTCGCGGGTGTCGAGCAGGTCCTCACGTGCGACGGCGGCGGAACGTCGACCGACGTCACCGTCGTGGTCCGCGGCGAGCCCGCGCTCACCACCGAGGGCCGGGTCGGGGCGTACCCGTCGAAGATCCCGATGATCGACGTCGTCACCGTCGGCGCAGGCGGCGGCTCCATCGCCTGGCAGACCCCCGAAGGCACGCTGCGCGTCGGACCGCAGTCGGCGGGCGCCGACCCCGGCCCGCTCTGCTACGGCAAGGGCGGCAGCGAGCCGACCATCACCGACGCCCACGTGCTGCTCGGCCGCATCCCACCCCACCTGCTCGGCGGCGAGATCCCCCTCGACACCGAACTGGCCCGCAAGGGCGTCGAGCAGCTCGCACACCAGCTGAAGCTCGACTTCGAGGCCTGCGCCACCGGCATCCTCGAGGTGTCGGCGTGGAACCAGGCCAACGCACTGCGGCAGATCACGGTCAAGCGGGGCCTCGACGTCCGCGACTTCACCCTGGTGACGTTCGGCGGCTCCGGTTCGCTGCTCGCCTGCCGGCTCGTCGACATTCTCGGCCTCAAGGACGTCCTCGTCCCGCTGAACCCGGGCAACGTGTCCGCGTTCGGACTGCTCACCGTCGACGTCCGCAACGACTACGTGCAGACCCACGTCTGCCGGCACGACCGGCTGGAGATCGCCGACCTGCAGTCGGGGCTGGACGCGCTCGCCGCCGAGGCGGAAATCGCACTCGCCGACGAGGGGTTCGGCGAGGCAGAGCGCAAGTACGCGCGTTCGGCCGACCTGCGATACCTCGGCCAGGCGTTCGAGGTGCGGGTGCCCGTCGGGGACGGTCCCGTCACCCGGGAGCTGATGGACGAGGCCGCGGAGCGGTTCCACCAGGCGCACAAGGAGCTGTACGGGTACGACTTCCGCGGCGATCCGCATCAGCACGTGGAGTGGGTGAACCTGCGCGTCAGCGGCATCGGCCCGATCAAGCGCCCGACGCTGAACGAGATCGCGGCGGGCACGGGAGCGGAGTCCGCCGTGACCGGCACCCGCCCGGCGTACTTCGACGAATGGGTCACCACCCAGGTCTACGACCGGGCCAAGCTCGGCGCCGGCGACGTGCTCGAGGGCCCGGCGGTGATCGAGGAATTCAGCTCCACCATTCCCGTGCACCCCGGATTCCGGGCACGGATCGACACCTTCGGAAACATCCGCATCACCAAGATCGCCGACTCGAACGGAGCGAACCGATGACCGTCACCACCGAACCCGTTGCAGTGCAGCCGGTCAAGCCCTACAGGCTGACACCGGTCGACGGTACGACGCCCGACCCGGTGCTGGTGGAGATCGTCGCCGGCTACCTCGCCAGCGTCGAGATGGAGGTCGAGACGTCGATCTCGCGGACCTCCCGCTCCCCGATGATCCGCGACGCGCACGACTTCCGCGCCGGCATCCACGACCGCAACCTCCGGAAGCTCACCGGCCGTTCGTATTCGGCGCTCGTGCATCCGGTGGCGCGGGACTTCCCGCTCGACACCATGAAGCCCGGCGACGTCTACTTCCACAACGACGTCTACCTGTCCGAAGGCGGCATCGGCCACCTCCCCGACCTCTGCGTCACCGTCCCGGTGTTCGCGACCCGGCCGGGCGAGGAGGAACCGTCCGTCGTCGCGTTCGTGCAGGCGTTCGGCCACCACGACGACATCGGCGGCTGCTGCCCGGGATCGATGCCGTCCGGCGCGACCACGGTGTACGAGGAGGGCCTGATGGTCCCGCCGATCAAGCTGTGGGATCAGGGTGTGCCCAACGAGGCCGCACTGCGCATCATGACCCGCAACTCGCGGATGCCCGACGCGCTGGCCGCCGACCTCGACGCCGAATGCTCGGCGTGCCTCATGGGCGCCCGTCGCCTCACCGAGCTGTTCGAGCGGTACGGCTGCGACACCGTCGAGGCCTGCTTCGACGCGATGATGGACGCGACCACCGAGACGTACCGGCGGGAGATCCTCAGCAAGATCCCCAAGGGCGAATACACGTGGGAGGACTACGCCGAACACGACGGCGTCGACGAGCCCATGCTGCACCGCCAGCGGATCACGCTCACCAAGACCGGACCGGAGGACGAGGGCGGCGAACGCCTCATCCTCGACTTCAACGGCACCGGCCCGCAGGCCAAGGGTCCGATCAACCACTGCGGTGACTACGCCGACGGCAACTTCCTGATCAAGTGGCTCGCACCGATCCTGCGCAACCTCGCGGACAGTCCCGAGCGGATGGCGGAACTCGACGTCAACGAGGGCGTCGTGCCGTTGATCGAGATGAAGTTCCCGGAGAAGGGCACGCTGATCACGCCGATCTTCCCGGCGCCCACCAACGCCCGGACGTTCGTGATCCTGCGGCTGCTCGGCGTGCTCGCCGGCGTCGTCGCGAAGGCCGTCGACGGGAACATGCCCGCCGACCAGGAGACCATCCGCTACACCGGGGTGTACGGCGAGGACTTCGACGGGCACTCGTACCTGATGCGCGAGGTGCTCGGCGGCGGGTCCGGCGGTCGGCACTACGCGGACGGCGAGGACACCATCCACGTCGTTCCCGACTCACGGAACCTGCCGACCGAGTTCACGGAGAGCCGGTTCCCGTTCATCGTCGAGAAGCTGGGCCTGGCGAAGGACTCCGGCGGCGCCGGACGCTACCGCGGCGGCCTGGGCTACGAGAAGCACATCCGGATGCTCAAGGACGCCAACTTCATGTCCATCGCCGACCGCTCGATCCTCTCCTGCTGGGGAGTCAAGGGCGGCAAGGCCGGACGGCCCTTCTCCGTGGTCCTCGACCCGGGCGGCCCGAACGAGCGCGAGTTCGACGCGCTGACCGACGCCGAACCGATCAAGGCCGGCGAGGTGGTGCGCATCCGCACCACCGGTGGCGGCGGCTGGGGCGACCCCCTCGACCGTCCGATCGAGGAAGTCGTCCGGGACGTGCTGTGGGGCAAGGTGTCCGCGGAGGGTGCCCGCGCCGACTACGGTGTGGTGCTGACGTCGTCGACCGAGGAACCGGTCGCGGACGCCGACGCCACCGAGGCGCTGCGCGAGCAGATGCGCGACAGCCGCGGACTGGACGAGCCGTTCTTCGACCGCGGTCCCGGTTACGAACGCCTCTCCGGCGGTGCGAAGTTCGCCGAGTTCGACTTCATCGACCGGTGATCCGATGACCGAGTCACTCTCCCGCGGCGCCGGCATCGCCGTCGTCGGCGCCGCGGGGAAGACCGGAGCCGCCGTCGTCGCGGCACTCGAGGGACTCGCCGACGTACGCCGGGTGGTGCACACCGCCCGGCGTTCCGGCGATTTCGCCGTCGACCTCGAAACCGGTGCGGGACTGGCCGACGCGCTGTCGGGGTGCCGGGGCGTGTACTTCATCGCCCCGAATGTGCATCCCGACGAGCCGGCGCTGCTGCGGAACGCGCTGTCGGCGGCCGCCGCCGCGGGTGTCGAGCATTTCGTCTACCACTCGGTCGCGTGGCCGTACACCCCGGCGATGCCGCACCACGTCGACAAGGCGCGGTGCGAGGACATGCTCCGGACGTTCGGCGGGCTCCGGTGGACGATTCTGCAGCCGTGCGCGTACGCCGAGAACTTCGCGTCGGTCCTCGACGGCACGGCCACCGAGGTCGACGTGCCGTACAGCCCCGACGCGGCGTTCTCGTTCGTCGCGCTCGCGGACGTCGCGACGGTGGCCGCGCGAGTGCTGATGGAGGGCCCGGACATCCACCACGGCGCCACCTACGAACTCGGTGGCCCGGAGGCCCTCACCGTGCGGGAACTGTGCGACCGGGCGGCCGGGCTGGTGTCGGTGAAGCAGGTGTCCGTCGACGAGTGGATGTCGCGGCACGGGCGCGACCTGACGGACGACGGTCGCGCCCGGTTGTCCGCGATGTTCGAGTTCTACGACCGGCACGGCTTCACCGCGGGCAATGCTGTGTTCGAGTCGCTGCTGGGCCGCCCACCCAGGTGAGCGGCAAAGCGTGCCGGGGCACACTTTGCCACTCACATGGGGTCAGACGCCGATCCGGCCGCCCGACTTCCACACCGCCACGACGGCGGGACGCGGCTGCGTGTCGCCGCCGTCGGGCCAGTGCGACGCCGGGTTGTCGGCGCTCGCGTCGTCCAGTTCACCCGGGTGCTGTACGCACACCGTGACCCGTTCCTCGCTGACGATCGGACCGCACGTCTCGGCGCCCTTGGGCACGGAGAGGAACTGCTTGGTCTCCCCGCGGTTCGCGCCGTCGAGGACGACGCTGAACAGGCCGTCGTTCGACTTCAGCGCGTTGCCGTCGGTGGAGATCCACAGGTTGCCGTGCGGGTCGAACGCCAGGTTGTCGGGGCAGGAGATCGGGCTGACGCTCTCCTTGTCGAACCCGCCGAAGTAGGTGTCGGCCGCCGTCGGGTCGCCGCACACGAGCAGCAGATTCCACGTGAACGCGGTGCCGGCGTGGTCGTCGGTGAGTTCGAGGACCTGGCCGTTCTTGTTGTTGTTCCGCGGGTTGGCCCCGTCGGCGGCCGCGGCGCCGTCGACGCCGCGCTTGGTGTTGTTGGTCAGCGCCACGTACACCTTGCCGGTTGTCGGGCTGGGCTCGAAGTCCTCGGGGCGGTCCATCTTGGTGGCACCGACATTGTCGCCGGCCTGACGGGTGAACACCGCCACCTCCTCGGCGCTCATGCCGTCGACGAGTGACTCGCCCCGGCCGTCCTCGCCGGTGCGCAGCAGCGGGATCCACTCCCCGGTGCCGTCGAACGTGCCGCTCGTCGGCAGCGCCCCCGACCCGTCGATCTCGTCCGCGGAGTTGCCGGCGAACTTCGCGACGTACAGGATGCCCGCGTCGAGCAGTGTCATGTTGTTGCGGACGGCGGCCTGGCTGTTGCCGTCCATCATCTTCCGGCTGGAGACGAACTTGTACATGTAGTCGAAGCGTTCGTCGTCGCCGCTGTACGCCACGACGGTGCCGTCGTCGGTGACGTGTATGGTGGCGGCCTCGTGCTTGAACCGGCCCAGCGCCGTGTGCTTGACGGGCGCGGACGTCGCGTCCCACGGGTTGACCTCGACGACCCAGCCGAAGCGGTTGACCTCGTTCGGCTCCTGGGCGAGGTCGAAACGCTTGTCGAATCGCTCCCACTTGCGTTCGGATGCAGCACCTTCCACGCCGTACCGCTTCAGTCGCGGGGCGACGGTGGGGTCGGTGACCAGTTCGGCGTTCGCGAAGTACTGGTTGAAGTTCTCCTCCCCCGACAGCACCGTGCCCCACGGGGTGACGCCGCCGGAACAGTTGTTGAGCGTGCCGAGCACCTTGGTGCCCGTCGGGTCGGCGGACGTCTTCAGGAAGTCGCTGCCCGCGGCGGGACCGGTGACGACGAATTCCGTCGTCGCCGTGATGCGCCGGTTGTACGGCCCGAAGTCGGGAGTGAGCGCGCCCGAGCCGGATTCACCCTTCACCTGCACCACGGACAGTCCGTGGGCGGCGAGCGCCGTCTGGAACTGCTCCGGCGACGGGTTCTCGGCGTCGTATCCCTTGAACATGAACGGCTCGGTGGTGTACTCGTGGTTGACCACCAGCAGGAAGGTGTTCGGCTGCCCCTCGACCGGCAGCAGTCCGGCGAAGTCGTTGTTGAACCCGAACTGCTGCGCCTGCGCCTGGGCGGTCTGGTTGTCGAAGTCGAATGCGGGGGCCCCGGGCAGCACTGGGTCGCCCCAGCGGATCACGACGGCCTGCTCGTACCCCTCGGGGACGACGACGGCGTCCTCGGTGTTGGGGGCGACGGCACCGAAGTTCGTTCCCGCCGGTGTGGCGCCGTCCGAACCCCCCGTGCCGGAGACACTTCCGCTGCCGGAGTCGTCCGAGCAGGCGGCCAGCGCACTGCCCGCGCCGACGGCGAGGACGGCCATCCCGGTCCCGCGCAGCATCCCGCGCCGCGACAGGGCGGTGCGGGCGATGTCACGGAAGTATTCGCCGTGCGAGGTGTTGGGCACGTCGTGGGAGCACGCGTTTCCGCACTTGTACTGGCAGGTGACGGAGGCGCGTGAGGACGCGCCGTCATGGTTGACGAACAGTGCGAGGGGTTTCAAACTCACCGTGGCTCCCGATTCGAATGCGGACAACTCCGGCACCGTAGAAGTCGTAAGCGAGGGAAAGGGAACGTAGGTGTGAACGCGCGGACAACGAGGCGACCCTAAGTCTGGAGTGATTTACGTCTAGCCAGCAGCCCGGACGGCGTGCACGATGGATAGATGGACGCCGTCGATGCGCTGCGGGAAATTGCGTTCTGGCTCGAGCGTTCGCGCGACGAGGGACCCAGGATCGGCGCCTTCCGCCGGGCGGCCGATGTGCTCGAGTCGTCGACCGCCGAGGAGCGGGAAGCCCTGGCGGCGAACGGCTGGGTATATCTGCCCGACATCGGCTCCGAGGCGGCCGCGATCATCCGTGAGTGCGCCGATGCGGTGCCGCTGTACCTGACGTATCTGCGCGGTTCCGCGGAGCCGATCGGGCTCGGCGGAACGGAACTGCTCGAGGCGCTCCGCGGCGACCTGCACACCCATTCTGATTGGTCGGACGGCCGGTGCCAGCTCCGGGAGATGATGCGACGGGCGGCTGCGCTGGGGCACGACTACTGCGCGATCACCGACCACTCGCCGCGGCTGACGGTCGCGAACGGGCTGTCTTCGGAGCAACTGCTCGTCCAGTTGAACGTGGTCGCCGAACTGAACGTCGAACTCGCGCCGTTCCGGGTACTCACCGGAATCGAGGTCGACATCCTCGACGACGGCACCCTCGACCAGGACGACGACGTGCTCGCCGACCTGGACATCGTGGTCGCGAGCGTGCACTCGCATCTGGACACCGACCGGGCAACGACGACCAAGCGGATGCTGCAGGCCGTCAAGTCTCCGCACGTCGACGTGCTCGGGCACTGCACCGGCCGCCTCGTCGAGGGGGTGCGGGGACCGCGGCCCGAATCGAAGTTCGACGCGGAACGGGTGTTCGACGCGTGCCGCGAGTACGGCACCGCGGTGGAGATCAACTCCCGACCCGAGCGCCGCGACCCGCCGGGACGCCTGATCGACCTCGCACTGAACAGCGGCTGCAAGTTCTCCATCGACACGGACGCGCACACCACCGGGCACCTCGCCTGGCAGGGCTACGCCTGCGAGCGCGCCGCGGAGCGCGGAGTCGAGCCGTCGGATGTGATCAACACCCTGCCCGTGGCCGAGCTGCTGGAGTGGACCGGCGCGCCGATTCGGCAATGATCCGTGTCGTGCTGATCGCGGCCGCGGTGATGGCACTGCTGATCGCCGCGGCGTGGGTGCTGCAGCGAAAACTGATCTACTACCCCGACACCACCCCGGTGCCCCCCGCCGGCCGGCTGATCGCCGGGGCGGAGGACGTCACGCTGACCACGTCGGACGGCCTCGAACTCGGTGCCTGGTACGTCCCGCCGGCGGTCGGCGGGCCGCGCATGACCGTCCTCGTGGCCGCCGGGAACGCCGGCAACCGGGCCGACCGGGCACTGCTGGCCTCGGACCTCGCCGCCGCGGGTTTCGCCACCCTGCTCTTCGACTACCGCGGGTACGGCGGCAACCCCGGTCAGCCCAGCGAGGAGGGGCTGGCACTCGACGTCCGGGCCGCTCGCCGGCACCTCGTCGACGAACGTCGCGTGCCGCCGGGGCGGCTGCTCTACTTCGGGGAGAGCCTCGGCACCGGTGTGGTCACCGAACTCGCCACCGAGCACCCGCCCGCCGGACTGCTGCTGCGGTCGCCGTTCGCCGACCTCGCCGCCGTCGGCAGGGCGCACTACCCGTTCCTGCCGGTTCGGTTGCTGTTGCGCGACCGATTTCCCGTCGCCGAGTTCGTCGCACGCATCGACGTGCCTGTCACCGTGGTCTACGGGACGGCGGACACCATCGTCCCGCCGGAGCAGAGTGCCCGCGTCGCCGAAGCCGCGCTCGGCGACGTCGACACCGTCGTGCTGTCCGGCGCGGGGCACAACGACGACATGATGTTCGGCGGCCCGGAGATCGTCCGCGCCACCGCCGAACTCGCCGCGAGGGCGCTCCGCGCCCCGTGAGCCTTTTTGGTTGTTCCAGCTACCAAAAAGGCGCACGGGGGCGTCAGCGCACGGGGGCGTCAGCGCACGATCACGACGTCCAGCGTCCGGGGACCGTGCACGCCTTCGACGCGGTTGAGTTCGATGTCGCTGGTGGCGCTGGGACCGCTGATGAACGTCAGCGGTGTGGTCGGGTCGAGGGTCTGGAAGGCCTGCGGCACGGTGTCGACGATCTGGTCGGTGCGCACGATGCAGATGTGGTGATCCGGGACCAGCGTCAGCGCCCGGCGTCCCTGACCGGCGCCGCCGTCGAGCACGATGGTGCCGGTGGCCGCGATTCCGAGGGTGCAGCCGGTGACGACCACGTCGATGGCGTCGAGTTCGAGCGTCGACAGTTCGGCGGGGGCGCCGTCGACGACGACGTCACATCGCGGCCGCCACAACTGCGGCAGGTCCGGTGGGACGACGGCCCGCTTCCCCTCCGCGATCAGTCCGGTGACGATCTCGGCGACGGTGGTCTCGTCGGCGCGGTGGACCTGTGCGCGGTAGTCGTCGACGGTGTGGGCGAACAACTCGACGTCGCCGGGGCCGGACGCGGGCTCGCGGTGGTAGTCGCGGGGAACGGGGTCGGGGGCCGGCGCGTCGGCGAGCGCCGACCGGATCCGGGACAGTATCTCTGCGCGTGCGGTCATCGTGTCGTGTCCTCGTGTGTGCGGGCCCACCATTGTCGGAACGTTTCCTTCGGCGGGGCGGGCAGGTCGCGGCTCGCGGTCCATTTCGATGCCGGGTACGGCAGCGACGTGATGCGTCCGGACCGGCCGCCCAGCACCCGGCCGACCTTGGCCGCCGTCTCGGCGGCGGCGAACCGTTTCTCCGAACCCATCACGAAGCCGGCGGCTTTCATCGCGAGGTCCTGGCCGCCGGGAAGTCCGTGCCGTTCGGAGTCGACCTGTTCCGCGCGTAGGTGCACGAGGATGCTGGGGATGTCGATGCGGACCGGGCAGGCGTCGAAGCAGGCGCCGCACAGGGTGGAGGCGTAGGGCAGTGAGGCGTTCGGGTCGTCGTGGCCGGTGGTCCCGGTGAGTTGTGGGCTGAGGATCGCGCCGATCGGCCCGGGGTAGACGGACCCGTACGCGTGCCCGCCCGCCCGCTCGTAGACGGGGCACACGTTCAGGCAGGCGCTGCAGCGGATGCAGTGCAGCGCGGACCGCCCGACCTCGTCCGCGAGGACGTTGGTGCGACCGTTGTCGAGGAGGACGACGTGGAAGTTCTGCGGGCCGTCGCCGGGATGCACCCCGGTCCACATGGAGGTGTACGGGTTCATGCGCTCGGCGGTGGACGACCGGGGCAGCAGTTGCATGAACACCTCCAGGTCGGTGAACGTGGGGACCAGCTTCTCGATGCCCATGAGCGTGATGAGGGTGTCGGGGAGGGTGAGGCACATCCGTCCGTTGCCCTCCGACTCCACCACCGCGAGGGTTCCGGTCTCGGCGACCCCGAAGTTCGCGCCGCTGATCGCGACCTTGGCGGACAGGAACTTTCGCCGAAGATGTGCCCGCGCGGCCATCGCCAGCGCCCGGGGGTCGTCGGTGATGTTCTTGTCGACCCCCGGCATCGCGTTCAGGAAGATCTCGCGGATTTCGGCGCGGTTGCGGTGGATGGCGGGAACGAGGATGTGGCTCGGTTTGTCCTCGCCGAGTTGGACGATGAGTTCGGCGAGGTCGGTCTCGATCGCCGCGATCCCGTTCTCCTCGAGATGCTCGTTCAGGCCCGTCTCCTGGGTGGCCATCGACTTGACCTTCACCACCTCGTCGGAGCCGGTGGTCCGCACGAGGTCGGTGATGATCCGGTTCGCCTCCTCCGCGTCGCGCGCCCAGTGGACGGTGCCGCCGCGGGCGGTGACGTTCTCCTCGAACTGCACGAGCAGTTCGGGGAGCCGGGCCATCACGTCCGCCTTCAGGGCGCTGCCGGCCCGGCGCAGTTCCTCCCAGTCGTCGACCTCGGCGACCGCGGCGATCCGTTTGTTGCGGATGGTGGTGGTGGCGGCGCCGAGGTTGGCGCGCAGCTGGGTGTCGGTGAGTGCCTTCCGTGCGGCGTCGGGGAAAGATTCTGTGCCCCGGATGTTTCCGGTGCCGGCGTGGAAGGTGGGTGAGCCGAGGAACGTGGTCATGCGTTGCTCCCGATCTTCTCGGTGCTCGCCAGGATCTCGGCGAGGTGGACGGTGCGGACCCCGCTGCGCAGCCGGGACAGCCCGCCGCCGATGTGCATCAGGCAGGACGAGTCGCCGGCGCTGCACACCTCGGCGCCGGTGCTCAGGACGTTGCCCATCTTGTCGGCGAGCATCGCGGTCGACGTCTCGGAGTTCTTCAGCGCGAACGTTCCGCCGAAGCCGCAACAGGATTCGGCCGCGGGTAGCTCGATCAGGGTCATCCCCCGCACCGCGCGCAGCAGTTGCAGCGGTTTGTCGGCGACGCGCAGCATCCGCAGCGAGTGGCACGTCGGGTGGTACGTCACGCGGTGCGGGTAGTAGGCGCCGACGTCGGTGACGCCGAGGACGTCGACGAGCAGTTCCGACAGCTCGTACGTCCGGGACGCGACGTCCTCGGCGCGGGTCGCGAGCGATTCGTCGCCGTACCGGCGGGCGACCATCGCGTGCTGGTGCCGGACGGATCCGACGCACGAACCGGACGGGGCCACCGCGACGTCCCACGACGGTCCGCTCTCGAACGCCTCCACGTGGTGACGGACGAGCGGCAGCGCCTCGGCCTGGTAGCCGGTGTTGACGTGCATCTGCCCGCAGCAGGTCTGCTTCGGCGGGAACACGACCTCGTGGCCGAGCCGCTCGAGGAGGCGGACCGTGGAGGTGGCGGATTCGGGGAACAGGGCATCCGCCAGGCAGGTGGCGAACAGGGCGATTCTCATCGGGTACTCCAACCGGGCTGGGCTGTGGTCTGACCACAGTAGCGCACTGTGGTCAGACCACACCAGGTAAACTTCGGTCGTGCGCACACACGAGGTCGTCCTGCACCGCATCGAGCAGGATCTGGCGGCCGGCAAACTCACCGTCGGCGGTCGTCTGCCCGCCGAGCGCGCACTCGCCGAGGAACTGGGCGTCGGACGCTCGTCGGTCCGCGAGGCCATGCGGGTGCTCGAGGCGATGGGCATCGTCCGCACCGCCGTCGGCTCCGGACCGGACGCAGGCGCGATCGTCGCCGCCGACCCGGCCGCGTCCATCGGCGCGGCCCTGCGGCTGCACATGGCGACGCGCACCCTGCCGATCCGCGACGTCGTCCAGACGCGCACGCTGCTCGAGTCGTGGGCGGTGCAGGAAGCCGCCGGGCAGTCCGGTGACCTCGACTTCTCGGCCATCGACGCGCTGCTCGACGCGATGGACGACGAGGACCTCTCTCCGGAGGCGTTCCACCGTCTCGACGCCGACCTGCACGTCGCGATGGCCGGGCTGGCCGGCAACGTTCTCGTCGAGGCGATGATGGTCTCGCTCCGCGACTCCATTCACGGCTACGTCATGCAGGCTGTGCCGCTGCTCGACGACTGGCCCGCGGTCGCGACCCACCTGCGCTGCGAGCATCGCGGCATCGTCGCCGCCCTCCGCGGCGGACACGGCGCCGAGGCCGCCGGCCTGGTGCGGGAGCACATCGAGGGCTTCTACGGGCTGATCCGCTAGGCGCGAAGCGCCTCAGTACGCCCCCAGGATCTGCGCCTCGGCGTCTTCGAGGTAGGTCTTGAGCAGCTGACCAGCGGCTTCGGTGTTGCCGGCGACGAGGGCGTCGTAGATCTCGTGGTTGCGGGTGAGGTACGGCCCGTGGAATCGGTGGGCGTCGTCCATGACGTGGAAGACGAGCCGCGCCTCGTTCCAGACGCTGCGCATGAGTTCGTCGATGCGGTTGCTGTTGTTGAGGCTCGCGAGGGCGCTGTGGAAGTGGATGTCGGCGGTGCCGACGCCGGTCCAGTCCTCGACGGCGTGCCGTTCGTCGGCCAGGTCCAGGGCCTCGGCGACGCCGGACAGGTCGCCGGTGGCGGGGTCGAATCCGTTGACGCCGGCGCATTCGACGACGCGCCGGCAGATGTAGAGCTCGGTGATGTCCTCGGCGGTGGGTACGCGGACGAAGACGCCGCGGTTGAGTTCGTGCGCCACCAGCCGGTCTTCGATCAGGATCTGGAAGGCCTCACGGACGGTGTTGCGGGAGACGTCGAGGGCGGCGCAGATGTCGGGTTCGGACAGTCGCGCCCCTGGTTGGAACGTTCCGTCGATGATGGCGTCCCGCAGAATGCCGGCGACCCGCGTGGTCCTGCTGGTGCGTTCGAGCAGGCCGCGGTGAGCGGCCAGGCGGGAATGCGCATCGCCGCGAAGGGCATTCGAGCTGGTCAAGTCCACTCCTCAGGTTTCGATCTCGACCGCAATCATAGTTGTCAGCTCGGTTCCGCGATTTCTTCCAGGATAACAATCCCCTCGAGGTATTGCAGGATCGTTGAACGATTTGTACCGTGATGGGAGTTACATCGGATTCTTCGAGCAGTTACATCCCTTCTTCAGGCGAGGTGCCATGACCACAGATACACAGACCGAGGTCGCGCAGGCGCGCCCCTTCGACTGGTTCCGCACCCTCGGGCCGAAGGGAAAAAGAGCCTTCATCGGCGCGTTCGGCGGATACGGGCTCGACTCCTACGACTTCCAGGTCCTCCCGCTCGGCCTCGCGGCCATCGCCGCCTACTTCGGCCTCACCACCGGTCAGGCAGGCCTGCTGACCACCGTGACGCTGGTGGTGTCCGCGCTCGGCGGAGCCCTCGCCGGCATCCTCGTCGACAAGATCGGCCGGGTCCGCACGCTGCAGGTCACCGTCGCGACGTACACGATCTTCACGGTGCTGTGCGGCTTCGCGCAGAACTTCGAGACGCTGCTGATCTTCCGCGCCTTCCAGGGCCTCGGCTTCGGCGGTGAGTGGGCGGCAGGCGCGATCCTCGTCGCCGAATACGCCCGCGCCGAGTACCGTGGCCGGGCCGTCGCCTTCGTGCAGAGCGCGTGGGCCGTCGGCTGGGCGCTGGCCGTGATCGTCTACACCGTCGTCTTCCAGCTGTTCGACCCCGACGTCGCGTGGCGCGTGCTGTTCTTCACGGGTGTGCTGCCCGCCTTCCTCATCATCTGGGTGCGCCGGAATCTGAAGGACCCCGAGGTCGTCACGGAGCGCCGCGAGTCCGCGGGCAAGCAGACGGGCTCGTTCGCGGCCATCTTCCGCGGCGGACTGCTCCGCACCACCGTGCTCGCGTCGCTGCTCGCCACCGGTGTGCAGGGCGGCTACTACACGCTGGCGTCCTGGCTGCCGACGTTCCTCAAGACCTCGCGCGGACTCGACGTCGTCGGCACCGGCGGCTACCTGGCGATCCTCATCTCCGGAGCGTTCCTCGGCTACGTCAGCGGCGGCATCCTCACCGACAAGCTGGGCCGCAAGCGGACCATGCAGCTGTTCGCGTTCCTGTCGGCGATCTTCATGGTCGGCTACACCCAGGTGCCCGAGGGTGCGAACATGCTGATCCTGATCCTGGGCTTCCCGCTCGGCTTCTGCACGTCGGCGATCTTCAGCGGATTCGGATCGTTCCTGTCCGAGCTGTACCCGACGCAGTCCCGCGGCACCGGCCAGGGCTTCACGTACAACTTCGGCCGCGCGGTCGGCGCCGTGTTCCCCGCCGTCGTGGGTTTCCTGGCCGCCACCCAGCTGGGCATCGGAGGCGCGATGATCTTCGGCGCGCTCGGTTACGCCATCGCCGTGTTCGCCCTGTTCTTCCTCCCCGAGACCCGCGGGAGCGAACTTGCCTGACTCGCCGACCGACCTCCGCTCCGCGTTCCGCTCGGGACGCGTCACCCCGACCGCCGGTCTGGCACCCGGATTTGCGCAGACGAATCTCATCGCGGTTCCGCAGGACTGGGCATACGACGTGCTGCTGTTCACCCAGCGCAACCCCAAGCCGTGCCCCGTCCTCGACGTCGGCGACGCCGGCTCCCGGACGACGATGCTCGCCCCCGGCGCCGACATCGCAACGGATCTGCCGCTGTACCGGGTGTGGAAGGACGGCGAACTCGCGGACGAGACCACGGACGTGTCCTCGCTGTGGCGGGACGACCTCGTCGCGTTCCACATCGGGTGCAGCTTCACGTTCGAACACCCGGTGGCCGCTGCCGGAGTGCCGCTCCGGCACGTCGAGCAGGGCAGCAACGTCCCGATGTACGTCACCGACCGCGAGTGCAGGCCCGCGGGCCGGGTCAGCGGGCCGATGGTGGTGTCGATGCGACCCGTCCCCGAACACCAGGTGGCGCTCGCGGCGGCGATCTCGGCGCGGATGCCCGCCGTCCACGGTGGCCCCGTGCACGTCGGTGATCCCGCGGAACTCGGCATCGCCGATCTCGCGGCCCCCGACTTCGGCGATCCGGTGAACTTCGAGCCCGGCGACGTCCCGATGTTCTGGGCCTGTGGGGTCACCCCGCAGGCGGCGGTGATGGCGTCCCGGTTGCCGTTCGCGATCACCCACGCACCCGGGTACATGCTGATCACCGACACCCCGGACAGCGAGTACGTCCTGGAGGTCCCCGATGCGCGTTGACCTGAACTGCGACCTCGGCGAGGGCTTCGGGCAGTGGACGCTGGCCGACGACGAGGCCCTCCTCGACGTCGTCACCAGTGCGAACATCGCGTGCGGGTTTCACGCGGGCGATCCGATGATCATCCGCAAGGCCTGCGAGAGCGCGGCCGAGCGAGGCGTCGCGATCGGGGCGCACGTGGGCTTCCGGGATCTGGCCGGATTCGGCCGGCGCGAACTCGCGGTGTCGCCTGCGGATCTTCGCGATGAGACGCTGTACCAGATCGGCGCGCTCGCCGGGTTCGCCCGCGCCGCCGGATCCTCGGTGACGTACGTCAAACCGCATGGTGCGCTCTACAATTCCGCGGCACTCGACTTCGAGCGGGCCGATGCGGTCGCATCCGCCATCGACGAGTTCGCCGAGCCGCTCACGCTGATGGGACCACCCGGATCGCAGTTGCAGCGGGCCGCGGAGGCGCACGGCATCGAGTTCGTCGCCGAAGGGTTCGCCGACCGCCGCTACACCGCCGCGGGCACGCTGACCCCGCGCTCGGTGCCCGGCGCCGTCATCGACGATCCCGACGTCGCCGCCGCCCAGGCCGTGCGGATGGTGTCGACCGGAACGGTGGAGTCGATAGACGGCGACGACGTCGCGGTCGCGGTGCGCAGCATCTGCGTGCACGGCGACACGCCCGGGTCCGTGCACACCGCGCGCCGGGTCCGTCACGCGCTGGAGAGTGCCGACGTCACGCTCGGATCCTTCACATGACCACCCCCACCCGGATCCTCCCGGCGGGCGATCGGGCCCTGCTCGTCGAACTCGACTCGGAACCCCTGGTCGTGTCGCTGACCGAACGCCTGCGCCGGACACCGGTTCCCGGTATGGAGGACGTGCTGCCCGCGGCGCGCACGGTGCTCGTCACCACCACACCGCGGACCGACCTCGACGAGGTGCGCCGCGCGCTGCGGACGTTGACCGTCGACCTCGAGGTGCACGACCACACCGGCGTCCCCGAATCGGAACCGATCACCATCCCGGTCCGCTACGACGGCGCCGATCTCGCCGATGTCGCCGACCTTCTGCGGATGAGCCGCGAGGACGTGATCGCCGCCCACACCGCCGCCACCTGGCGTTGTGTATTCATCGGATTCGCACCGGGTTTCGGCTACCTGAGTTGCGGCGACGACCGGCTCACCGTGCCCCGGCGCGCGCAGTCACGCACCGTGGTGCCCGCCGGGTCCGTGGCCCTCGCCGGCGGCTACGGCGCGGTGTATCCGCGGTCCTCACCCGGCGGATGGCAGATCATCGGAACCACGGACTCCCCGATGTGGAACCTCGACGCGGAACCCCCGGCGCTGCTGCAGCCGGGACGTCGCGTCCGATTCGTCGACGAGGAAACGCTGTGAGTGAACTCGAAGTACTCGAAACGGGTCCGCTCAGCCTGATCCAGGATCTCGGCCGCCCCGGCTACCTGAGTTCGGGTGTCGGCGTGTCCGGCGCCGCCGACCGCGGGTCCGCGAGGCTCGCCAATCGTCTGGTCGGGAACGACGAGAACGGCGCGTGCATCGAGGTGCTGATGGGCGGGCTCGCCCTGCGCGCGCGGGCGGTGACGACCGTCGCCGTCACCGGTGCCCCCGCCGCGGCGCTGCTCGACGGCATCCCGATGGGTCACGCGAGCGTCATCGTGATGGAGCCGGGGCAGACGCTGCGGTTGCAGTACGCGCACGTCGGGCTGCGCAGCTACGTGGGGGTTCGCGGTGGCCTCGCGGTGCCGGACGTGCTCGGCTCCCGCAGCACCGACACGCTCTCCGGCATCGGCCCGGAAGCGTTGAAGCCCAACGACATCCTGCCCGTCGGCACGTGGACGAGGAACTTCCCGAACGTCGACGTCGCACCCCTCCCTGCGATGGACCCCGGACCGCTGTCGGTGCGGGTCATCGGCGGTCCCCGCGACGACTGGTTCACCAACCCGGACGCGCTGACCACCGGTGCGTGGGCGGTCTCCCCGGACACCGACCGCATCGGCGCCCGGCTGAACCGGCACGCCGGCGCACCTGCCCTGCAGCGCACGTCCGAGGCCGAACTCCCCACCGAGGGCGTCGCACTCGGGTCCATCCAGGTTCCGCCGAGCGGGCAGCCCGTCGTGTTCCTCGCGGACCATCCCATCTCCGGCGGTTACCCCGTCATCGGCGTCGTCGCGGACGAGGACATCGACCGGATCGCTCAGGCCCGCCCAGGCCAACTGATTCGCTTCACCACTGCGTGATCGGCTGCGCGCCGATCCCACTACAGGAGATCACCCCATCGCCATGAACAGCATCGGCACGGAACTCGACACACCCTGGTCCCACGAGTCGTGGCGCAACACGCTGCTCGCGGAACCGCACCGTCAGGGCACCGCGGTCGCGCGCCACTACGCGTCCGCGCTGCCGATCAGCTACGCCACCGAAACCGATCCTGCACAGGCGATCCGCGACGTCGCCGCGGTGGAACGTCTCGACGTCGACAGTGTGGCGCTGACGTTCACCACCACCGAGGCGTCCGCGCCGTACGAGAACCTCAAGATCTACGCCGTCGGGAAACCCGCACCGCTCAACGAGGTGCTGCCGATCCTGTCCAGCCTGGGCGTCAACGCCCTCGACGAACGTCCGGCCGCGCTGACCCGGCCGGACGGCAGTCGCGCCTGGATCTACGACCTGACCGTCGACCTGCCGGCCGTCACGGACGGCCACGGGTCCACTCGGGACGGCCGGATCGCGGACGCGTTCCGCGCGGCGTGGACGGGTGAGACCGAGGTGGACGGGTTCAACGCCCTTGTCCTGCACGCCGGGCTCGGCTGGCGTCAGGTGACCGTCCTGCGGGCGTACGCCGCATACCTGCGGCAGGCCGGGCTCCCGTACAGCCGCAGCAACGTCGAACGAGTCCTGCTGGGCAACACCGGCATCACCCAACTCCTCGTCGAGTTGCACGCACTCCGGCTCGACCCCAGCCTGGAACGGGACGCCGCCGCGGAGAGCGCGCTCGAAGACCGCATCTCGGCCGCGATCGACGCCGTCGCCGGAATCGACGCCGACCGGATCCTGCGGGCCCTGCTGTCCCTGATCCGCGCCACCACCCGCACGACCTACTACGCCGGCGACCCCCGGCCCGGGCGCGCCCTCGCGTTCAAGTTCGACTCCTCGTCGATCGACGAATTGCCGCTGCCCCGGCCGAAATACGAGGCCTACGTGTACTCGCCGCGGATGGAAGGCGTGCACCTGCGGTTCGACGACGTCGCCCGCGGCGGCCTCCGGTGGTCCGATCGGCGCGACGACTTCCGCACCGAGATCCTCGGACTCGTGAAGGCGCAGGCGGTCAAGAACGCCGTCATCGTCCCCGCCGGGGCGAAGGGCGGCTTCGTCGTCAAGAACCCGCCCGCGGCGACCGGCGACGCCGCCGCCGACCGGGAGGCGATGCTGGCGGCCGGAATCTCCTGCTACCGCGAATTCATCTCGAGCCTCCTCGACATGACGGACAACCTCGACATCGCGACCCGGCACGTGATCGCGCCGGACGGCATCGTCCGCCGCGACGGCGACGACACCTACCTCGTGGTCGCCGCGGACAAGGGCACCGCGGCGTTCTCGGACGTCGCCAATGCCGTCGCGCTCGCGCGCGGGTACTGGCTGGGCGACGGTTTCGCGTCCGGCGGGTCCGTCGGCTACGACCACAAGGCGATGGGCATCACCGCCCGCGGCGCGTGGGAGAGCGTCGTGCAGCACTTCCGTGAGATGGGCGTCGACACCCGCACCGACGACTTCACCGTCGTCGGGATCGGCGACATGAGCGGCGACGTGTTCGGCAACGGGATGCTGCTCAGCCCCCACATCCGCCTCGTCGCCGCGTTCGACCACCGCCACGTCTTCATCGACCCCGATCCCGACCCGCAGACGTCCTGGGACGAGCGGGCGCGGCTCTTCGGCCTCGGCAGGTCCAGTTGGAAGGACTACGACAGGGCGGTCCTCAGCGAGGGCGCGATGATCGTCGACCGGTCGGCGAAGTCGGTTCGGCTCACACCGCAGGCGCGGCGCGCGCTGGGGATCGACACGGATCGGGCGCTCACCACCGTCGAACTCGTCCGCGCCGTCCTCGGTGCGCCCGCGGACCTGCTGTGGAACGGCGGCGTCGGCACGTACGTCAAGGCCACGTCGGAGAGTCACGCGGACGTCAGCGACAAGTCGAACGACGCCGTCCGGTTGGACGCGCCCGCGCTGCGCGTCCGGGTGGTCGGCGAGGGCGGCAACCTCGGCCTCACCCAACTCGGCCGAATCGAATACGCGCGCCACGGCGGTCGTGTCAACACCGACGCACTCGACAACTCGGCCGGTGTCGACTGCTCCGACCACGAGGTCAACATCAAGATCGCCCTCGCGGGCGCCACCGCCGACGACACGCTCACCGCGCAGGATCGTCGAGAACTGCTGTCCGACATGACCGAAGACGTCAGCAGGCTCGTCCTCGCCGACAACCGCAGCCAGAACGAGATGATGAGCCTCAACCGGGCGCAGGCGGCGACGCTCGTCAGCTTCCACTCCCGCATGGTCGACGACCTGGAACGGCGCGGCCACGTGGACCGCGCGATCGACGTGCTCCCGACGTCCGCCCAGTTCGGTGCCCTCGAACGCGAGCAGAAGGGCCTGACCAGCCCGGAACTGGCGCAGCTCACCGCGCAGGTCAAGCGGTTCATCAAGAGCGAGTTGTCGGGCACCACGCTCCCCGACAACAAGGTCTACGCCGGCCGGCTCCACGACTACTTCCCGCCGCGGCTCGGCCGCGAGTTCGCGCACACGGTCGCCGCGCATCCGCTGCGCCGGGAGATCGTCACCACGTCGGTCGTCAACGACATGGTCGACCGTGCCGGGATGACGTTCGCCTTCCGGCTGCGGGAGGAGACCGGCGCCGACTCGGCGGAGGCGGTGAACGCCTTCACCGCCGTCACCGAGATCTTCGACCTCGGAGCGACTTTCGCGCGGATCCGGGCGGCGGCCGACACGACACCGGCGTCCGGGACGAACGCGCTGACCGTGCAGACCCAGCGGCTGATCGACCGGGCGTCGCGGTGGCTGACCACGCACCGGCCGCAACCGCTGCCGCTCGAGGCCACCATCGCCCGCTACCGGCCGGTGGTCCGCGAACTCGGACCCCGCGTGCGGGAATGGTTGCAGGGCGACGAGATCACCGCCGTCGAGGGCCGAACCGAGGCCCTGACGTCGCGGGGCGCGGACGCCGGGATCGCCGCCGACGTCGCGGACCTCCTGCACACGTACTGCCTCCTCGACATCGTGGACATCGCGGAGATCTCCCAGCACCGCGCGGAGGACGTCGCGGAACTGTATTTCGCGCTGTCGGCGCACCTGCACATCAACACCGCGCTGACCGCCGTCACGGCGCTCCCGCGGCTGGACCGGTGGCACGCCCTCGCCCGCCTCGCCCTGCGCGACGACCTCTACAGCTCGCTGCGCGCCATCACCCTCGACGCGCTGTCCGTCAGCGAACCCGGCGACGCCGCGGCCGACAAGGTCGACCAGTGGGAGCAGCACAACGCCGCCCGGCTCGCCCGCGCGCGCGCGCTGCTCACCGAGATCGAGTCGGAGGTCGCCACCGAACCCACGCTGGCGCTGATCTCCGTCGCGGCCAGGCGGATCCGGGCGATGACGCGGTAGGCGCTTCGCGCCCGTGCGTGCTCAAGGAGTCTCTGGACTCGCTAACCACGCACGGGCCGCGGAGCGGCCTACAGCACCTGCGACAGGAACTGCTGCAGCCGTTCGGTTTCGGGCTTGTCGAACAGCTGGTCCGGTTTGCCGGTCTCGACGACGGCGCCGTGGTCCATGAACAGCACGGTGTCGGACACCTCGCGGGCGAAGCCCATTTCGTGGGTGACGACGACCATCGTCATGCCGCCCTTGGCGAGGTCGGCCATCAGGGCGAGGACGCCCTTCACCAGCTCGGGGTCGAGTGCCGACGTGGCCTCGTCGAAGAACATCACCTCGGGCTTCATCGCGAGGGCGCGGGCGATCGCGACGCGCTGCTGCTGCCCGCCCGACAGGTTGCCGGGGCGTGAGTCGGCCTTGTTGGCGAGGCCGACGAGTTCGAGTTGCTCGAGCGCCACCGACCGCGCCTCGTCCTTCGACATGCCCTTGAGCTTGCGGGGGCCGAGGGCGATGTTGTCGACGACGGTCTTGTGCGGGAACAGGTTGAAGTGCTGGAACACCATGCCGATGCGCTGCCGCAGCTTGTCGGGGTTGTCCTGCAGCACCGATTTGCCGTCGAGGAGGACGTCGCCCTGGTCGGGTTCGTGCAGCCGGTTGAGGACCCGCAACAGCGTGGACTTGCCGGAGCCGGACGGCCCGATGACGGTGACGGTGTCGCCGGCGTCGACGTGGAGGTCGACGCCGCGCAGCACCTGGTTGGTGCCGAACGCGAGGTGCAGGTTGGTTCCAGTGAGAGAGACGGCCATCGCCCTATCCCCTTTCCACGACGATGGACTGTTCCACCGGGTCGAGCGTGCCGGACGTGTCGGCACGGCCGGTGCGCAGACGGTTGTCGATGTAGTTGACGAGGTGCGTCAGCGGGATGGTGAGCGCCAGGTAGAACAGGCCGGCGGCGACGAGCGGTGACAGGTTGCCGGTCTGTGCGTTGAGGTCGCGGCCGACGGCGAACAGTTCCCGCTGGCTGACGAGCAGGCCGAGGAAGTAGATCAGCGACGAGTCCTTGATCAGGGAGATGAACTGGTTCATCAGCGCGGGCAGCACCCGCCGCACACCCTGCGGGACGACGACGAGTGTCATCGACTTCCGGTAGCTGAAGCCGAGCGCCCGGGACGCCTCGAGCTGTCCGGGTTCGACGCTCTGGATCCCGGACCGGAAGATCTCACCGATGTACGCGGACGCGAGCAGCGACAGCGCGGCCGCGCCGAGCCAGTACGGGTTGTTGCCGGTGAGTCCCTTGACGACGGGTCCGGCGCCGAGTCCGACGATGAGGATGATGACGACGGCGGGCAGACCGCGGAACACGTCCGTGTAGACGCGGGCGGGCCAGCGCAGCCAGCGGGTGCGGGAGATGCCGGCCATCGCGAGCAGCATGCCGAGGACGGTGCCGACGATGCCGGACGCCAACGCCAGGATCAGCGTGTTCGGCAGACCGGTCTTCAGTAGGTCGGGGAAGGCCCGGGTGTAGAGGTCCCAGTCGAAGAACGTGTCCTTCAGTTGCTGGAGTGTCGACTTGGGTTCGGCGACCGGGGTTTCGGTCGTGTCGTTCGCGTTCTGGGCGGCGATCGCGGCGAAGTCCGGAAGGTCGGGCGCCGGCGCCGCCTTGCTGCCCGGCTTCCAGCCCTCGGGCAGTTCGCGGGGCACCCAGTCGGAATACAGCTGGGCCCAGGTGCCGTCGGCGATGACGGCGTCGAGCCCGGAGTTCAGTGCGTCGACGAGCGGCTGGTTCTCCTTGTTGACGGCCCAGCCCACGTAGTTGTTGACGCTGAAGGTGTTCTCGACGATCGACGTGGGATCGCCGGGTGCGATGGCGCCCTCGGCCTGCTGCGACGGCGCGACCCAGGCGTCGATCTGCCCGGTCTTGAGGTTGGCGTATGCGGTCGCGTAGTCGGGGAACTTGACCGGGTTCAGCTTCAGCGTGTTCACGACGTAGTCGTCCTGGACGGTGCCCTGGACGACGCCGATGCGGGTCGACGCGTTCAGGTCGTCGAAGCTCTGGATCGGTCCGCCGTTGGGAACGACGAGCGAGAAGTAGCCGAAGTCGTAGCCGTTGGTGAAGCCGACGGTGTTGCGGCGCTCGTCGGTCGTGGTGATGGACGAGGACCCGACGTCGAAGCGGCGCCCGGCGACCTGGGCGAGAAGCCCGGCGAACTCGGTGCCGACGAAGTCGACGCGCAGGCCCAGCTTGTCGGCGACGGCCCGCAGCAGTTCGTTGTCGTAGCCGGTGAACTGGTTGTCCGAGTTCACGCAAATGCTCGGTGGCGCGTCGGACAGCGTGCCGACGGTGAGCACCCCGGGGGTGATGAGGTTCAGTTTCGACGTGTCGATCTGGTCGAGCGGGGTGGTCGACGGCGTCGTGTAGCGGTCTTCGGCCGCGGCGCCCGCGGCGGCGAGGTTGGTCGGGGCGGCCGTGGCCGCGCCGACTCCCGGCGGGGAACACAGATCCTGCGGCGCCGACCCCGAGGTGTCGCCGCCGCTGGAACAGGACGACAGGGTCAACGCCAGCAGGGCGGTGAGCAGTAACGCCACCACCACACGGATCTTCGCTCCGACGGAAGAAAACATGGTGAGCAGCGTAACCCTGGCAGGCGGGTTTTCCGGGCTCGGAGGACGCCTCGGGCGACGCCCGTCACTCTCCTTGTTTGTCATACAAACAAAGAGAAGTTATTGTTTGTCGTACAAACAACTTGGAGGCAGCCATGGCGTCGCAGACGGGCCGAGCAGCGCGCGCAACCCGGGAGTCCGGTCGGCAGACCCGCGACGCCCTGTTCACCGCCGCCACCGAACTCTTCCTCGAACACGGCGACGGCGTCGCGATCACCCAGATCTGTGCCGCCGCCGGGGCCCACCCCAACCAGGTGACCTATTACTACGGGTCCAAGGAACGGCTCTTCGTCGAGGTGGCCTGCGCTGCCGTGCTGCGCGCCGGCAAGCGGGCCGAGGACGACGCCGCCACCGCGGAGACCGTCGGCGACTACACGGAGAAACTCGTCGGCTCCCTGCTCGGACCGGGCGCGCCCAGCGTCGAACTGTTCGTCGAAGCGATGCTCATGACGGGCCGCCGCGGCGAACTCCGCGACCTCATCACCGACACCCTCCGCACCCTGCACTCCTCGGGCGAGGACGCGCTCATCCGCACCCTGATGCGCACCGGGTGGCAACTGCGCGCCGGCATCGACGTGGAGGCGAAGGCATTCTGGTCGGCGATCTTCGGACTGGTGATCCAGAAGACCGCCACCGGCGAGAGCTTCGGCTATTCGCTCGAGGAGGCCGTCGCCGTCATCTTCGCGAACCTGCAGATTCCCGAGACCGTCCTCAACACCTCCATCGACTGACCCCCTCTTCAAGGAGTGCGATGAACATCGTTCGCGTATTCGACAGCAACGTCCGGAAGACGCCCGACAAGGCGTTTCTCCACTTCCAGGGCCGGAACCATACGTATGGTTCCGTGCAGGACGGCAGCCGTCACGCCGCGGCACTCCTGCGGAAACTGGGGGTCGGGCGCGGTGACCGCGTCGCCCTCATGTGCTTCAACACCCCCGGCTTCGTCTACGCCATGCTCGGCGCCTGGCGCATCGGGGCGGTGGTGGTGCCCGTCAACCACAAGATGCAGGCGCCCGAGGTCGACTACATCCTGCGGCACGCGCACGTGACGGTGTGCGTCTTCGACGGCGAACTCGCGCCCGTGATCGAGCGGTTGCAGACGCCGGTGGTGCTGCTGTCCACCGACACCGCGGTGGACGGGTGCACCTTCTTCGACGACGCGATCGCGGACCTCGACCCGATCGACGGCATCGACGTCGACGAGAACGACCCGGCCGAAATCCTCTACACATCCGGCACCACCGGCGCACCCAAGGGCTGCGTCCACAGCCACCGCAACGTGGTGCGCGTCGCGACCACGGCGGCGCTCGGCCTGTCCGTCACCCGCGACGAGCGGTTGCTGATGGCCGTCCCGATCTGGCATGCGTCCCCGCTCAACAACTGGCTGATGGCCACGCTGTACATGGGCGGCACCGTGGTGCTCCTGCGCGAGTACCACCCCGTCCATTTCCTGGAAGCGGTTCAGCAGCAACGCATCACATTGTGCTTCGGGCCGCCGGTCATCTACACGAAGGCGCTGAACGCGGTCCCGGATTTCGCCGACTACGACCTGTCGAGTGTCCGGGCCTGGCTGTACGGCGGCGGGCCGATCGGCGCGGACGTGGCCCGCAGGCTCGTCGAGTCGTACCGGACCACCCGCTTCTACCAGGTGTACGGGATGACCGAGACCGGTCCCGTGGGGGCCGTTCTGTATCCGGAGGAGCAGCTCGCGAAGGCCGGCTCCATCGGCCGGGCGGCGCTCGCCGGCGTCGACATGCGCCTGGCCGGCCCCGACGGCGCCGACGTGCCTGCCGGGGGGATCGGCGAGATCTGGCTGCGCACCGACACCGTGATGCAGGGCTACCTCGACGACCCCGACGCCACCGCGGCCGTGTTCGCCGACGGCGGCTGGTACCGCACCGGCGATCTCGCCCGCAAAGACGACGACGGCTATCTCTTCATCGTCGACCGCGCGAAAGACATGATCATCACCGGCGGCGAGAACGTCTATTCCAAGGAAGTGGAGGACGCCATCTCCGGCCACCCCGACGTCGTCGACGTCGCCGTCGTGGGGCGCCCGCACCCGGAGTGGGGCGAGACCGTCGTCGCGCACGTCGTGTGGCGCGAAGCGGATGTCGTGGGAGCCGACGACCTCCGCGACTATCTGTCGGACAAGCTGGCGCGCTACAAGATTCCCCGCGACTACGTGTTCGCCACCGTGCTGCCCCGCACTCCCACCGGCAAGATTCAGAAGCACCTGATCCGCACCGCGAGCTGACTCACGAAAGACACTGCCATGACTACCTTTTCCGAAACGAATGTCACCCATCCCGCGCCCCACCGGACGCACACCGTGCTCAACCAGTCGGTGCCCCGCACCGACGTCAACGAGTTCACGCTCGACACCGTGCTGTCCGAGGGCGTGCGCCGCCACGACGCCGACTGGGCCACTGCGGAACTCACCGACATCGGTGAGCTCGTCGGCAGCGCCACGTTCCAGCACGACGCCGAACTCGCCAACACGATCATCCCCGAACTGAAGACGTTCGACCGCTGGGGCAACCGGATCGACGAGGTCGAGTACCATCCGTCCTACCACCGGATCATCTCCGCGGCCGTCGCACACGGCGCGCACACCTCCGCGTGGGCCGATCCGAAACCCGGCGCGAACGTCGCTCGCGCAGCCGCATTCATGCTGTTCGCGCAGATCGAGCCGGGCCACTCCTGCCCGATCTCGATGACCAACGCCGTCATCCCCTCCCTCGAACTGCAACCCAACGTCGCCGCGATCTGGAAGCCGCGCGCCCTGTCCCGCAGCTATACCCCGGAACTCGACGCACCGGGCAAGGCGTCCGCGATCTTCGGCATGTCGATGACGGAGAAGCAGGGCGGCTCCGACGTCCGCGCCAACACCACCGTCGCGAAACCCGCGGGTCGCGGCGGTCCCGGCGCCGACTACCTTCTCACCGGTCACAAGTGGTTCTGCTCCGCGCCGATGTCCGACGCGTTCCTCGTACTCGCACAGTCGGAAGGTGAAGGCGGCGAAGGACTGTCGTGCTTCCTGCTGCCGCGCATCCTCCCGGACGGCACCCGCAATATCTTCCGCATCCAGCGGCTGAAGAACAAGCTCGGCAACAAGTCCAATGCGTCGTCCGAGATCGAACTCGACGGCACGGTCGGCGTCATGGTCGGCGAACCGGGGCGCGGCGTCCGCACCATCATCGAGATGGTCGCGCGCACCCGGCTCGACTGCGTGCTCGGCAGCGCGTCGGGGATGCGGCAGTCCGTCGCCGAGGCCGTGTGGCACGCCCGGCACCGCTCGGCGTTCGGGAAGGTCCTGGCCGACCAGCCCGCCATGACGTCGGTGCTCGCCGACCTCGCGCTCGAGTCCGAGGCCGCCACCGTCACCGCCCTGCGGCTCGCCCGCGCCCACGACGAGGACGCGAGTGAGCAGGAGCGCAGCTTCCGCCGTCTCGCGACCGCCGTCGCGAAGTACTGGATCTGCAAGCGCGGCCCGCACCACGCCTACGAGGCGCTGGAATGCCTGGGCGGCAACGGGTACACCGAAGACTTCCCGCTCGCCCGCCGCTACCGCGAACAGCCCGTCATGGCCGTCTGGGAGGGGTCGGGGAACGTCATCGCCCTCGACGTCCTGCGCGCGATGACCCGCGAACCCGACAGCGTCGCCGCGTTCGACGCCGAGGTGAACCTGGCCCGCGGCGCCAACACCGTGCTGGACGCGCACCTCGACCGGGTCCGGCGTCAGCTCGGCGAACTCGCCGGACTCGACCCCGCCGACGCCCAACGTCGTGCCCGCACCGTCGTCGAATCGATGGCCCTCGCCCTGCAGGCGTCGCTGCTCACCCGGTTCTCACCTGGCGCCGTCGCGGACGCGTTCGTCGACGCCCGCCTCGGCCCCGACCGCAGCCACGAATACGGCACCCTCGCCCCGGCCGCCGACCTGCAGGCGATCCTCAGCCGGGCGTAGGCGGCTCCGCCACCCGTGCGCCTTTTTGGTAGCTGGAACAACCAGAAGGGCGCACGGGCGCGAAGCGCACCCGGACGGCGGTCCCCGCGCAGACGATCACGGCCACGCCGCCGACGACGGTGGCCCAGGTGATTTGTTCACCCAGCAGCAGGGCCGCCCAGGAGATGGTCAATACGGGTTGGACCAGCTGGACTTGGCTGACCTGCGCCATCGGCCCGATCGCGAGCCCGCGATACCAGGCGAAGAAGCCGAGGTACATGCTCACCACGCCCAGGTACGCGAATGCCGCCCACTCGGTCGGTGAGCCGGTCGGCGGCTGCCGGATCGCCGAAACGACTGTCAGGACGACCATCAGCGGCGCGGCGACCACCAGAGCCCAGGATATCGTCTGCCATGCACCGAGTTCGCGGGCGAGGAGGCCGCCCTCGGCGTATCCGATCGCGGCAGCGATGACGGCGCCGAACAGCAATAGATCCGCCCAGTGCAACCGACCGGCCCCGCCGCCCTGCAGGGATGCGAACACGACACACACCAGGGCGCCCACCCCGGCCATGATCCAAAACGACAGCGGCGGAAGCTCTTTGCCTCGGACGACGGCCGCGACCGCCGTCGCCGCAGGCAGCAGCGCGATGACGACGGCACTGTGAATGGCAGGCGCGGTCGTCAGGGCGAAGGACGTGAGAAACGGAAAGCCGACGACGACTCCACCCCCCACTACGGCAAGACGCGCCCACTGCGCACCCTGCGGCAAGCGCTGCCGGGTCAGGGTCAGAGCCGCCGCCGCGAGGAACGCCGCGAGCACTGCCCTGCCCGATCCGATGAACAGCGGCGACAGCCCGCCCACCGCCACCCGAGTGAACGGCACCGTGAACGAGAACGCAGCCACCCCGAGCAGGCCCCACCCCAGACCGGCACGAGAAGGCGATATCACTGTTGGGCGCATTTGAGTAGCGCTACTATCTACCGTCATGGTCAACGATAGCAGTACGCGCATCGTCGCGGCACTGGGCAAGTGGATCGGCCAGGCGCCACCCGGGGCGCGGCTCCCATCTACCCGTGCGCTGGTCGCCGAATACGCGGCAAGTCCGGTGACCGTGCAGAAGGCCCTGCGCACCCTCACCGCGCAGGGGCTGATCGAGAGCAGGCCCGGCGTCGGCACGTTCGTTCGCGCCGTTCGGACGGCACGGCCGCTCGACTACGGATGGCAGACTGCTGCTCTCCGATCCCCGCAGAGCCGCCTGCCGTCGTCGTCGACTCCGATGCGCCGGGCCCCCAACGATGCGATCGCGTTGCACGCCGGCTATCCGGATCGCGAACTCCTACCGGAGCGCCTGATCCGATCCGCGCTGACCCGGGTCGCGCGCAGCGACGCCGCGCTGTCGCCCTCTCCCGCCGCGGGCCTACCGGAGCTGCAGTCGTGGTTCGCCAATGAGCTCGGCCGCTCGACACCGGTCGGCGTCACGCCGCCCACGGCGAGCGACGTCATCGTGTTGCCGGGAAGTCAGAGCGGGCTCAGCTCGGTTTTCCGGGCCCTGGTTCCGGTCGGGCAGCCGTTGCTACTGGAGTCGCCCACGTACTGGGGGGCGATCCTGGCCGCGGCCCAGGCGGGAGTGCGCGTCGTTCCCGTCCCCAGCGGACCCGACGGTCCCGACCCGGACGAGCTGGCCCGAGCGTTCGAGGAGACCGGCGCGCGGGTGTTCTACGCTCAACCGAACTATGCCAACCCCACCGGTGCGCAATGGTCGAACCAGTTGTCCGAGAACATCGTGGAGGTGGTCCGGGCACACGGGGCCTTCCTCGTCGAAGACGACTGGGCCCACGATTTCGGGATCGACACCGACTCCAGTCCCGTTGCCGCGCACGACGACGCCGGCCACGTGATCTACCTCCGCTCGCTGACCAAGAGCGTGTCACCGTCCATCCGCATCGCCGCGGTCATCGCCCGCGGACCGGCCGGGGACCGCATCCTCGCCGACCGCGGCGCCGCGTCGATGTTTGTCAGCGGACTCCTCCAGGCCGCGGCACTCGACGTCGTCACCCAGCCCGGATGGCAGACCCACCTGCGCAATCTCCGGCACCAACTCCGAGCACGCCGCGACCTGCTCGTCACCAGCCTCCGCGAGCACGTCCCGAGCGCCCACCTCACCACCGTCCCCAAAGGCGGACTCAACCTCTGGGTGCGCCTGCCCGACGCAACGAACCTCCCGAAACTCGTCGCAGACTGCGAAGCCTCGGGAGTGCTCATCGCCGCCGGCGCCGAGTGGTTCCCCGCCGAACCCGCCGGGCCGTTCATCCGGCTCAACTACTCCGGCACCAACCCCGGCGCCTTCCCCGAGGGCGCACGTGTGATCGGCGACAAACTCGCCCGCAACACCTGAGGCGGCTCCGCCACCCGTGCGCCTTTTTGGTAGCTGGGACAACCAGAAAGGCGCACAAGCCCGGAGGGCCTACCGCAGCACCGTCGGGCCCAGGAACTCGCACACCTGCAGGGCCAGTGCGAGATCCAGCTTGCTGTGCGTGCCGGTGGCCGGGTCGCCGAGTGCCTTGGTGATGCGGTATTTGACGGTGTTGCGGTGCAGGTTCATCTGCTGCGCGGTGTGGAGGTGGCTCTCGCCGGTCGCGAAGTAGGTGCTCAGCGTGGCCCGCAAGGTCGCGGCCTGGTCGGTGTTCTCCGCGAGCGGGCCGAGGACCTCCCACACCCACGCCCGGGTGGAGTCCAGGTTCTCGGCGAGGAGGGACACGACGGCGACGCCGCGGTCGCCGAAACCGACGATCGGCCGGACCTGGGTGTGGGGCACGGTGGCGACGGAGTAGGCGGCCCGCGCCTGTTCGTGCGACCGCCGGAATCCGGCGACCCCGGGCGCGGGCAGGCCGATCGCGGTCCGGATGCCCGGTTTCGACGGCAGGGCGGCGGCGAGTTCGGTGGTGTCGAGAGCGGGCTTGCGGCGACCGAAAGGGAGCCAGGCCCAGAGGGTTCGGCGGTCGATGGCGGTGACGATGGGCGCGGAGTCGGTGGCGAGGTGACGGGCGAGGTCGCGCACGTAGTGGTCGAGCGCGTTGAGGCTCGCCTCGGTGTCGGCTCCGGTGGACCACAGGATCATCGCGACGTGCGTCTGGTCGAGCCGGTACTGCGTCTCGGCCTCGAACGCGGACCCGTCGTTCCCGGTCCCGGTGAGGAGGGTGTGGATGGTCGACGAGTGCACGTTGCCGCGGGCACCCAGCCACCGCCGCCGTTCCTGCTCGTAGGCGTCGAACACGTACAGCGTGATCCAGTCGATGTAGCTGTACACGACCTCCGAGATATGTTTGAGCACCGCGAGAGTCAGCGGTCCGGGCAGGTCGAGGGCGCTGACCTCGTCGTAGCAGATCTTCATCAGATCGTCCTGACCCATGTGATACGCGCGCACCAGCGAGTTCGACGTCACGTCCCGTTGCGCCAACCGCAGCGCGTACTCCACGGCGGCGGTGGTGGGCTGGAGATGGTCGACGGGAATGTCGTTGGCCAGGACGTGGACGATCGTCGAGACGTTGCCGTGCACACTGGCCTCGAGCAGTTCGACGAGCTGCGGGTCCTCGTCGAGTTGGTCGATCTCGTGCGCGAGCAGCGCGCTCATCGCGTGGGTGATCTCCGCCTGCCGCGCATCGAGTTTCCGTGCGATGCCGGCCACGATGTCGAGGACCTCGGTCTCCGCCATCGCCGGCACCCGCGCCATCCGGCGACGGGCACCGGCGCGGCGGTCGCCGGGGGCGGGACTGCTCACAGCACGTCCCCTCCGGCGCGGCGTAGATGGCGCAGCGCGGACTGGGCGGCGTTGTACCCGCACATGCCGTGCGCGCCGGCGCCGGGCGGTGCGGATGCCGAGCACAGGTAGGTGCCCGGGATCCCGGTGCTGTACGGGTCGAGGGCGATCCGGGGGCGCAGCACCACCTGGGTTTCGGTGTTGGCGCCGCCGATGATGTCGCCGCCGACGTAGTTCGCGTTCGACTCGGCCAACTGCACGGGTCCACTGCTGACGGTGGCGACGACGCGGTCCCGGAAACCGGGGGCGAACCGTTCGATCTGCGTGATCACCGCCTCGGTCGCGTCTCCGGTGTATCCGTGCGGGACATGGGCGTACGCGTACAGCGGGTGCAGGCTCCCGTTCGATCGGCCGGGGTCGGCGACATATTGCTGTCCGACGAGGACGAACGGCCGCCGCGGCATCCGGCCCGTCGCGACGTCGCGTTCGGCGTCGGCGATCTCCGCGAAAGTTCCACCGAGGTGCACGGTTCCGGCGCGACCGCAGGCGGGGTCGGTCCACGGCACCCCGCCGTCGACGGCGAAGTCGACCTTGAACGCGGCGGGTCCGTGCCGGTACCGGCGGTAGGCCTTGGCGACCCGCGGCGGCAGCCGGTCGCCGAGGATGTCGGCGGCGGCGGACGGCGCGAGGTCGAGGAGGACGACGTCCGCAGGCGGAATGTCCCGCGGGCTGCGGACCCGGGTGCCGGTGGTGATCTTGCCGCCCCAGTCGGTGAGCATCGCGGCGAGCGCGGCGGTGATCGACTGCGACCCGCCCTCTGCGACCGGCCAGCCGTAGCGGTGCCCGGCGGCGACGATCATCAACCCGACCGCGGACGTCGCGGGCCGGTCGAGGCGGTAGTACGCGTGCGCGGCGACGCCGCCGAACAGTGCGCGGGCCTTCTCGGTGCGCCACCAGCGGGCCGTGACGGTGGCCGGCAACAGGGCGCGGGGGCCGAAGCTTGCGAGCTTGATCGGGTGCAGGGGGATGTTCGCGATCGGGCGCATGAGGTCGGCGGCGAGGTCGTCGAAGCCGTCGGCGAGTCCGCCGAACATCCGCTGCCAGCGTGTTCCGTCGTCGCCCAGGCCGGCGGCGGTGTCCTCGACGGAGCGGTGCAGCAGCCCGGCGTCGCCGGTGTCGAGGGGGTGCGCGCAGTCGATCTCCGGCCACTTCCAGGTCAGCCCGAACCGTTCGAGGTCGAGGGTCTGCAGGTACGGCGATCCGGCGCCCATCGGGTGGAACGCGGAGCATTCGTCGTGCAGCAGTCCGGGCACGGTGAGTTCGGCGGAGCGGGTGCCGCCACCGATGGTGTCGGCGGCCTCGAGGACCTGGACGTCGACGCCGTGCCGGGCGAGGTGGACCGCGGCGGCGAGCCCGTTGGGCCCGCTACCGACCACGACCGCGGTCGTCACGGCCGCACCGCCACGTTCGACTTCGGCAACTCGCTCTCCCGCTCCTCGATGTCTCCCTCCAGTCTCCACTGCACGTCGAACGGAATGGGCCCGTTCGGCAGCCACGGCTGCTCGTTGATCGCGTCGGACACCTTATAGGTGCCCCGCTCGATGACTCCGAGCGCCGCGTCGATCACCTTGTACTCCTGGATGCCCTTGTGGATGGGCTGCGATTCGATCCAGGCGATCACGAATTCGCCGGGCGCGAAGTTGCAGCGCCGCTGGAGTGCGGCGATCAGGAACTCGTTGTGCAGGTGGCCGTCTCCGAAGTTGAACGCCACGAGTGAGTTACAGCTGAACTCGGCCTCCCGCAGCGAGTACGTGTCGATGTCGTCGCCGAGGTGGTTCATCAGCAGCGAGTACAACGCGCGGCCCTGGCTGTGCATCGACCGCCAGCCGAGCAGTTGGTGCATCACCACGTCCGCGACCTCCGGCGGGTAGGTGGCGAGCAACTGGGTGCGGGTGTTCTGGCTGGGCCGCTTCACGAATCGGTCGAGCTTCTCCTCGGCGCCCGGCGCGAACGCCCAAGTGGCCGACGCCCAGTTGCCGGCGTACTGGCGCATCGACGGCAGGAACGAGACGAGGTCGGGGCGCAGGTTGCCGAGGATCGGGAAGAACACCAGCGCGGCGACGATCGCCGCGGTCAGCCACACCGACGACATGTCGGCGATGCCGTACCCGTCCCAGGCGGGGAATCCGACGAACAGGAAGATCGACGCGTAGGCGAACAGCAGATTCCATTCGAGCGGCACCGCGAGTGGGAACGTGGACAGGATGAACAGGTGGAATGCCACCATCAACGCGACCGCGAGCAGCGTCAGCGTGCGGTTGGTGGAGAACAGCAGCACCAGCGGGGTCACCACCTCTACGACCGTGCCGAGCACGTGGGCGACACCACCGGCGACGATCGACGGTCGCAGGTCCTCGGGGAAACTGCGGTAGTGGGCGCGCTTGATCTTCTTGAACGGCATCCACGGGGTGTTGGACAGCATCGGCGGGACGACCATCGAGAAGTGGTGTCCGAGTTTGGAGATCCCGGCGCCGACCCACACCGACACGATGAGCAGCTTGAGGGCGATGATCATGTCCACGAACGGCAGGACGCCGAAGAAGACGACGGCCGGGAAGTACTGCTCGCCGCGGGCGGCGATGAAGATGACCTTGTCCCGCAGCCCGATCACGATCAGCAATGCGATCAGCGGCAACAGGAGTGTGGGGTTCACCAGGCCGTGGTTGCCGGGCAGTACCGCGTCGATGGACGGGGTGTGCACGCCGGCGAACCCGAGCGCGAGCATGATGTTGATCAGAATCGCGGCGTAGATCAGGACGTCGAACACGGTGCGCGTGTCCCCGGAGGTCAGCGGTACCTTCCCCGGCCACGGTGGGAGCCGGATGGTGCCGGGCCGCAGCCAGAACAGGGCGCCACCCATCATCGGCTTGAAGTGGCCGGCGAGCGGACCCCAGGAACCGCCCAGGCCGATCGTCTCGACCAGCAGGGTCCACAGGATCAGCTTCTGGTACACGATCGGTGCGTTCCACCACGCGCCGACGTCGAGCACGTTGTACCCGGAGGTGAACGTCGCGATCGACAGTCCGGCGCCGAGGTAGAGGACGAGCAATTTCAGAATGTAGATGGTGTGCACCATCTTCGGGGTCCCGAAGCCGTAGTCGACCCAATGCGTCGACATGGCGCGCAGACGGTCGCGGAACGGGAGGTCGAGGAAGGTGGCGGGGTCGACTTCGGGGAAGTTCCCGGTCTTGAATCCCATGGGGAGGCTCCTTGCGGGTAGGGGTCATCGCCTCGGGTGGCGCCCGAGGTCTGGGGTGGTGCTGGATCAGTTGACGGCGGCGGGCCGGTGGCGGCTGCGCAGACCGGGCTTGTCGATCTTGCCGACGGGGTTGCGGGGCAAGGCGTCCACGATGTGAATGGCCACGGGCAGTTTGGCTTTCGTCAGCCGGTCGCGCAGATGATCGTCGAGCTGATCGTCGGTGACCGGGCTGTCGGGGTAGGCGACGACGTAGGCGACCGGGACCTCGCCGTACACGTCGTGCGGGGCGCCGATCACGGCGGCCTCGAGGACGTCGTCGTGGGTTGCGAGGGCGTTCTCGATCTCCTTGGGGTAGATGTTCTCGCCGCCGCGGATGATCATGTCCTTGATGCGGTCGACGAGGGTGAGGTAGCCGTCCTCGTCGAGGCGTCCGACGTCGCCGGTGTGCAGCCAGCCGTCGACGACGGTGCGTTCGGTTTCGTCGGGCCGTCCGAGGTAGCCGCGCATCACGTTCGCGCCCCGGATCACCACCTCACCGACGGTCCCCATCGGTGCCGGTGCGCCGGACTCGTCGACGATCGCGATGGTCTGACCCGGCAGCGCGGGCCCGACCGTGCCCAGCTTGCGGACGCCGCCCGGCGGGTTGCACGCCGACGCGCACGTCCCCTCGGTCAGCCCGTAGCCCTCGACGATGACGAGACCGAAACGCTGCTCGGCGCGGTCGAGGAGTTCCTTCGAGATCGGGGCGGCCCCGCACACCGCGAACCGCAGCGACGAGAGGTCGGTGTCGGCGTCCTGGGAAACCAGCAGGGCGTAGATGGTCGGGACGGCGGAGAAGTACGTCGGGCGCAGTCGGGCGACGTCGTCGAAGAACCGGGCCGGGGAGAACCGTCCGGTGACGCTCAGCTGACCGCCGGCCAGCATCGGAGCAAGGAAGCTGACGCAGATCGCGTTGACGTGGAACAGCGGCAGGATCAGCAGACAATGGTCGTCGGCGGTCAGCGAGAAGTGCTGAACCATCGACGAGCTCATGAACTGCAGATTCTCGTGGGAGAGCATCACACCCTTGGGGCGTCCCGTCGAACCGGACGTGTAGATCAGCAGCGCGAGGTCGCCGGCGCCGGCGGTCGGGCCCGGCGCCCAGTCGGGGTCGGGGCTGGCCGCCATGTCGTCGACGGCGATCGTCGGCCGTCCGCCGGTGGGTGCGTCCGGTCCCTCGTTCACGACGAGAACTGCGGCGGCGTCCGCGATCTGATATTCCGCCTCCGTCGCGGTGAAGGTGGGATTGACCGGGGTCGCGGCCGCCCCGATCCGCCAGGACGCCATGAGGGCGACGAGCAGTTCGGCGCGGTTGGGCAGCATGATCGCGACGACGTCACCGCGACCGACGCCGTGCCCGGACAACTGCGCGGCGAACGCGTCGACCCGCTCCGCGAACTGCCGGTAGGTCAGGTCGAGGCGGTCGTCGCGCAGGCACGGCGCATCAGCGCGCTGTGCGGCGCGGTCCCAAGCGAAATAGCCGATGTGCGACACGATTTCGATCCCCTTCGGTGGTGGTGTGATGTACGACACTATCGGCGGGTTCGGGGGTGGGAAACGGTCTCGGGGGCTCGAGTTCGGACGCCGCGTTGTCGGTTGAGCACAACCGCAGGGGGCCGGGGGTTGACACCGCGCCGCGGCCGTGGTCAATATATGCAAATGCTTAGAAAATAAGCAGATGCTTAGAACTGAGGGGCTGCAGGTCCGCGCCGACTGCCGTCCACCACGTCAATCGGTAGGAGTTACCCATGCCCGAGGCCGTCATCGTTTCCATTGCCCGTTCCCCGATCGGTCGTGCCATGAAGGGGTCGCTGGTCGGCATGCGCCCCGACGACCTCGCCGCGCAGATGGTGCAGGCGGCCCTCGACAAGGTGCCCGCACTCGACCCGACCGACGTCAACGACCTCATCCTCGGCTGCGGTCTGCCCGGCGGTGAGCAGGGCTTCAACATGGGCCGCAACGTCGCCGTCCAGCTCGGCTACGACTTCATCCCCGGCACCACCATCACCCGGTACTGTTCCTCGTCGCTGCAGACCACCCGCATGGCGCTGCACGCCATCAAGGCCGGGGAAGGCGACGTGTTCATCTCCGCCGGCGTCGAGACCGTCTCCCGATTCGTCAAGGGCAACTCCGATTCGCTGCCCGACACCCAGAACCCGCTGTACGCCGACGCGCAGACCCGCACCGAGAAGCTCGCCCAGGGCGGCCAGCAGTGGGTCGACCCCCGGCAGGAGGGCCTGGTCCCGGACACCTACATCGCGATGGGCCAGACCGCGGAGAACGTCGCCCAGGTCACCGGCATCACCCGCGAGGAGCAGGACCGCTGGGCGGTGCGCTCCCAGAACCGCGCCGAGGAGGCCATCAAGAACGGCTTCTTCGCACGGGAGATCACCCCGGTCACACTCCCCGACGGCACCGTCGTCTCCACCGACGACGGTCCCCGCGCCGGCACCACCTACGAGGCCGTCTCCCAGCTCAAGCCGGTGTTCCGCCCGGACGGCACCGTCACCGCCGGCAACGCGTGCCCGCTCAACGACGGCGCCGCCGCCCTGGTCATCATGTCCGACACCAAGGCCAAGGAACTCGGCCTGACCCCGCTCGCCCGGATCGTGTCCACCGGGGTGTCCGGGCTGTCGCCGGAGATCATGGGACTCGGCCCGATCGAGGCGTCCAAGCGTGCCCTCGCGATCGCGGGGCTGGGCATCTCCGACATCGACCTCGTCGAGATCAACGAGGCGTTCGCGGTGCAGGTGATCGGGTCGGCGCGGGAGCTGAACATCGACGAGGACAAGCTCAACGTCTCCGGCGGCGCGATCGCCCTCGGTCATCCCTTCGGCATGACCGGTGCCCGCATCACCGCCACCCTGCTCAACAACTTGACCACCCACGACAAGCAGTTCGGCCTCGAAACCATGTGCGTCGGAGGCGGTCAGGGCATGGCCATGGTCCTCGAGCGGCTGTAGGCGGCTCCGCCGCCCGTGCGCCTTTTGGTAGCCAGAACAACCAGAAAGGCGCACGGGCGCGAAGCGCCTAGGCCAGGCCCGACAGCGGCGGCGGGGTGTTCTCGTCGCGCCAGGCGATGGCCTCCTTCAGCGTGCCGAGGTCGTAGTCGGGACCGCCCACACCCACGGTGAAGAGCGTGACACCGGCGTCGACATGGGCCGCCGCGTCGTCGACACCCGGCCACGACGTCGAGTGCTGGATGCTTTCCGGGCTGCGTCCCGCATCGTGTGCGTACCCGGCCAGGATCCCCGACTTGCGTTGGTACGTGTCCATGTCGCTGAAGCTGTGCCAGATGTCGCCGTATTTGCCGACCAGCGGCAACGTCTTCTTCTCGCCGCCGCCGCCGATGAGGATCGGAATGTGCCGGGTGGGCGCGGGTTCCAGCTTGGCGAACCGGGCGGTGATCCGCGGGAGGTACTCGGCCAGCAGGTCGAGGCGCGACCCGGCGGTGCCGAATTCGTAGCCGTACTCGTCGTAGTCGCGCTCGAACCAGCCGGAGCCGATGCCCAGGATCAGGCGTCCGCCGCTGATGTGGTCGACGGTGCGGGCCATGTCGGCGAGGAGGTCCGGGTTGCGGTAGCCGGCGCACGTGACGAGCGCGCCGATCTCCACCCGTTCCGTCTGTTCGGCGAACGCCCCGAGCATCGTCCAGCATTCGAAGTGGGCGCCTGCGGGGTCGCCGTACAGCGGGTAGAAGTGATCCCAGTTGAAGACGATGTCGACGCCGGCGTCCTCGGCCCGCAGCACCGCGTCGCGGATCATCCCGTAGTCGGGCGCGTGTTGCGGCTGAAGTTGGACGCCGATGCGAACTGGACGAGTCATTCTGGCTCCTCGGAGTAGACGGTGGGCCTTCTCGATCCATACTGCTCGCGCGACGGCCGGGCGCACAACGAACCGCCGAGCGGACGGTCGCCGTGGAAGACTGGGCGTGTGAAGGTCACCCAGCGGCCCGACCCGCCCACCGGCTTCCGGCGGGCGTTCTTCCGCGCGCCGATCTACCTCTACCGCTGCCACCTCGGGTTCCTGCTCGGCGGCCGGTTTCTGCTCCTCGAACACGTCGGGCGCAAGACCGGCGCCCGCAGGCAGGTCGTGCTCGAGGTGGTCAACCACGACGCCGTCGGCGACGGGTACGTGCTGGCCGCCGGGTTCGGTCCCAAGTCCGATTGGTACCGGAACCTGCGGGCGCAGCCGAACGCGACGGCCCAGGTGGGCCGCCGGCGACTGTCCGTGACAGCCGAATTCCTCGATCCCGAGACCGGTGCGGACTTCATGGCGCACTACGCGGCGGAGCATCCGAAACTCGGGATGCGGATCGCCCGGGGCATGGGCTTCGACGTCGACGGCAGCGCGTCCGACTTCCGGGCGGCGGGCCGCGAGATCCGTTTCGTCAGGCTGCGTCCCCTCGTCTGACCCAGGCTCGGGTACCGGATCGGACGCCGCACCCTGATGCTCCTCGGCGGTGCCGGGTTCGCCGCCGCGTCGGTGGTCGCCGCCTTCTCCATGAGTCCGGAGATGCTCATCGCCGCACGCGCCCTGCTCGGCATCGCCGGGGCGACGCTGGCGCCGTCGACACTCGGCCTGATCAGCACGATGTTCCGCGACGCCAGACAGCGGTCGGTGGCGATCGGACTGTGGATGATCGGGTTCATGGGCGGCGCCGCCGGACCCGTCGTCGGCGGATTCATGCTCGAGCACTTCTGGTGGGGCTCGGTGTTCCTCCTCGGCGTGCCGGCGATGGCCCTGTTGTTCGTCATTGAATCGCTGATGTTCTTCACCGCCCAGTTCCTGCAACTCGTCGCCGGTCTCACACCGCTGCAGGCGGGGTTCGCGATGCTGCCGGCGGCGCTCGCGGCGATCGTGAGTTTCGGTGGGGCTCCGATACTCGGCACCGGGATCGTCGTCGGTTCGGTGCCCAGCGCGAAAGTCGGCTCGGCGGCCGCGATATCCGAGACGAGTGCCGAGTTCGGGTACGCCATCGGGCTCGCCGTCGTGGGCAGTCTCGGCGCGCTCGTGTACCGCACCCAGCTGGCCATCGCCCCGGACGTTCCCGGTGAGCTGGCGGAATGGGCACGCGAAAGCCTTGCCGGCGCTGCGAATTCGGCCGCGCAACTCGGGCCCCGCGGCACCCCTGAGTGGGCGAATGTGCCGTCCGTCGCCTCGGATGCGCCGAAAGGTACGTTCGCCCGGCCGTCCGGGCGTCAGTTCAGCCGCACCCCGCCGGCGAGGAGCATGGTCCGCAGGACGAACGCCGCCTCGGGGCCGATGATTTCCCCGACCAGGGTGAGGTAGCGGTCCACGTATTCCGGTCCGTGCGGCGCGACCGTCGGGTATTCGGGATCGGACGGGTCGAGGTGGTGGGCGATCTCGTGCAGCACCACCAGTTCGCGGAACGCCCAGGCGTTGCCGTTCCGGTGCTCGGGTACGGCGATTGTCGCGCAATCGCTTTCGTAGTGCGCGGCCTTGTTACCCGACCTTGCCCGGACGTGGATCGGGGTGGCCGCCCGCGTCCACGTGGATCGCACCCAGTTCAGTGCGAGCACGCGGTCGACGTAGTCCTGCACCGAATCGATGGACGCGAACTTGCGTTCCACCGGCAGCGTCACCTGCGAACCCAGGACGTCGACGACCCGCAGGCCGCGTTCGTCGGCGCGGTCGAACATGATGCGCACCAACGCTTCGGCGTCGTAGACGGCGGTGCGCTGAGTGTCGCGGGGTCGCTTCACGACGGGATCTGTCTGCGTGCGACAGACAGTTCGGGAGAATTGCTCAACCGTGCGGTCCGGGCGGCGCGATCCCCCGCCCGCTGTGCACTCGACGAATGTCCGGCGGACGCCCGGCCGCCGCGCCACGTGCCGCGGGCCTGCGAGTTCTCCGAGTAGTAGTCCTTCAGCTCGAGCTGCTTGTCGCGCAGGACCAGCGCCGTCTCCGCCGACGACTCCGGCACCGACACCGCCTGCTCCTCGGCATCCTTCTTGGCGTCGGCGAGGCGCTGCCCGACCCGCGCGGCGTAGGCGAGCTGGAAGTTCAACCGGGCGGTGACGCCGGCGACGGGGCGTCGCACCCGGGTTGCGACCCGGCGGCGTCCGCGCGTCTCGACCTGCGTCCGGACCGTCGTCTCGTCGCGGTACTCGCCGGACTTGATGTAGGCGTCGGACGCCCGGACCATCTGGATCAGCAGACTCGCGTACAGGGCCTCGCAGATGTCGATGTCGCCGGCGAACCCGTACGCGTAGATGACGGCCGACGTCTGGGCGATGTCGCACTGCACGTCGTTGGCGGCGGCGATCGCCAGGAACAGCTGCGCGTACGTCCGCAGACCCTTCTTGCCGGGTTCACCGATCGTGATCAGCCGTTGCGTGGGCGTCGCCCGCTTCTCCCGGCCTGCCGCGTGGGCGCGCGCCACCGCGAGGTCGATCGAGGAGGCGGTGGCGAGCCGCTGGGCCGCCGCCATGAAGGCCTCGCCCTCGTGCGGGTTGTCGGTGGATTCCGCCTGCCGGAGGAGCCCACCGATGCGGGTCAGCATCTTGTCGGAACTCACCAGGGCAGGCTACGCCCGTGAGTGGTTGACGAGTCCTGACACTCCTTGACCGCGCACGGGCGGCGAAGCCGCCTACAGCCGCTCGAGGTCGTCGAGGATCAGGTTTGCGCCGGTGAGACCGATGCCGGTGATCCACACCCGGTAGTCGGTCTGGCGGACGCCGTCGCGTCGTGACGGCCCCATCTGCCCGACGAGGACGGGGTCGATGCCCAGGTCACCGGGTGCGGCCGTGTTGGCGACGAATGCGATGTCGGAGTCGATCCGGGCGACGTTCTCGAGCGAGATCTCGGACATGTCGTTCTTCGCGTCCCACGGCTGCCCGGTGATGGTGTAGCCGGCGGCGGTCAGCACCGAACCCGAGAACGTGCCGGGACCGTGGAGGCGCAGTCCGTCGTCCATCACGCGGATGACGTGTGCGGTGCGGCCCCGGGTGGTTTCGCTCAGCGCGGCGGCGCGGGCGTGGAACTCCGACAGTTTCTGTTCGGCGGCCTGCGTTTCGCCCATGGCCTCCGCGAACAGCCGCAGCGTCCCCTGCCAGTCGACGGCGGGCGACACGGAGAAGACGGTGGGTGCGATCGTCGACAGCGCGTCGTACAGGTCACCGTGCCGCTGCTTGCTGCTGAGGATGAGGTCGGGCTGCAGCGCGGCGATCGCCTCGAGGTTCGGTTCGGCGATCGACCCGACGACGGTGGTGCTGTCCAGTCCGCCGCCGAGGTAGGCGGGCAGCGCGTCGGCGGAACCGGCCTGAGCCGCGCCGACCGGGATCTTCCCGAGCGTGACCACGGTGTCGATGGGCAGGCTGTCGAGGGCGACGATGCGACTGGGCCGGTTGCTCACCGTCGTCGTTCCCATCGCGTGGGTGACCGTCCGCCGGCCGCCGCCGTCGCCGTCCGACGCCGCGTCGGGTCCCGCGCACGCGGCGGTGAACGCGGCCAGCGCTGCTGCTCCCAGCCCGGCACCGAACTGTCGTCGCGTCAGGGCGTCGACGATTTCCTGCCATTGGACGTCGGTGACATTCGGGGAGCACGTGGCTGAACGCATCCTGGACCTCGATCTCGAAGGGGGTGGAAGATAGGCGAACCTAACCTTATACAGTCCGTGTGTGAGTGTGCAGACGACGACGCCGCCCGAGGGGTGGACGCCACCGGCCTGCGCGGCGCTCTCCCAGTCACTGCAGGAGCCGTTGTGCGGCACCGCACCCCGGGTGAGCGGATGGCTGCTGATCGAGCAGCCCGGACCGTGGGGCCGCGACCGACTGCGGCAGAGCCGCCTCGACCCGGTCCTCGGCGACGCACTCGCCGCCCGGTGCGCCGACGCAGGGGTGCGTCCGGCGCTGATCCGCACCCGGCAGCGCCGCGACCTCGCCGCCGGACGGCACGTCTATCTCGCCCGGCCGGGCCGCGCCGACGGCTGGGCGGAACGACTGCTGGTGCGCGAGGACCGGGAACTGCTCGACCTGGACCTCACCGTCGACGCGCCACCCGGGCTCGGGGATCGTCTCGACGCCACCGAATCACTGTTCCTGGTCTGCACCCACGGCAAGAAGGACGCCTGCTGCGCGTCGTTCGGACGCCCCGTGGTCACCGGCCTCGGCCATCGCGGCGGCCGGGTCTGGGAGTCGACGCACGTCGGCGGCGACCGGTTCGCCGCGACCATGGTGTGCCTGCCGTCCGGCATCTATTACGGGAGGGTCACGGCCGGGGTCGCGGAACATATTGTCGCCGAGCACGATCGCGGGCGGGTGGTGCTCGAACACTACCGCGGCCGGTGCACCGACGACCCGGTGCTGCAGTTCGCCGAGCACACCGTCCGGGCGGAGCGGTCGCTGCTCGGACTCGACGACGTGATCCCGCTGTCGGCGGTCCCACGCCAGGACGGCGACACCGACGTCCTGGTCAGGCACCCCGGCGGCACCGACCGGGTCCGGGTCCGCACGACCCGCGCCGAACCCCGCCTGACCGCCTGCAGCGCCGGTGTCGTGGACAGCCCGGACCGGTTCGAGGCGGCTCCGCCCGTGCGCCTTTCTGGTAGCTAGGACAACCAAAAAGGCGCACGGGGCGCGAAGCGCCCTGTGTTCACACGGTATTCACGCCCCCGTTTCATTGCGGGGTTCATCCCCAGCTGTGGAGAAACCTGTACATGAATCCGACCAACATGATTCGGACCGAGGGGAATTCGTACCGGACCAACCCACAGGTGAGTGAGAAAGTGTGTCAACAGGTACATTTTCACGCACCTGAGCGCGGCGCCGGGTAGAAGGGACTTCGACGTTCATGGCCACAGTGACCTATGACGGTGCCACCTGCCTGTTCCCCGGCTCGGACAAGCCGGCCGTCGACACGCTCGACCTGAAGATCGAGGACGGCGAGTTCCTGGTCCTCGTCGGCCCGTCCGGCTGCGGCAAGTCGACGTCGCTGCGGATGCTGGCCGGGCTCGAGGACGTCCACAGCGGTCGAATCCTCATCGGTGACCGCGACGTCACCACCCAGGAACCCAAGGAACGCGACATCGCGATGGTGTTCCAGAACTATGCGCTGTACCCGCACATGTCGGTCGCCGAGAACATGGGTTTCGCGCTGAAGCTCGCCGGCGCCGCGAAGGACGACATCCGCACGCGGGTCGAGGAGACGGCGAAACTCCTCGACCTCGAGCCGTACCTGGACCGCAAGCCGAAGGCGCTGTCCGGCGGTCAGCGGCAGCGCGTCGCGATGGGACGCGCCATCGTCCGGCAGCCGCAGGTGTTCCTGATGGACGAGCCGCTGTCCAACCTCGACGCCAAGCTCCGGGTGCAGACGCGCACCCAGATCGCGCAGCTGCAGCGGCGCCTCGAGACGACGATGGTCTACGTGACGCACGACCAGGTCGAGGCCATGACCATGGGCGACCGGGTGGCCGTACTGAAGGACGGGGTGCTGCAGCAGTGTGCGTCGCCGCGCGACCTCTACAACCGGCCGGCGAACGTGTTCGTCGCCGGTTTCATGGGGTCGCCGTCGATGAACCTCTTCACGCTGCCGATCACCCCGGACGGGGTGCTGCTCGGCGACGCGACCATCCCGCTGCCCCGGCAGCTGCGTGCCGACTCCGACGAGCGTCAGGTGGTCGTCGGGATCCGCCCAGAGCACCTGGAACTGTCGACCACCGGCATTCCGATGGAGGTGGCGGTGGTGGAGGAACTCGGATCCGACGCCTACATCTACGGCCGCAGCACCGTCAACGGGGAGACGCAGCAGTTGGTGGCCCGCGCCGACTGGCGGAACCCGCCCCGCAAGGGTGACCTGGTGAAACTGCACGTCGACCCGTCGCAGGTGCACCTGTTCTCGGCGTCCGAGGGGTACCGGCTCAGCTGATCGCGGCGTCTCCTGACCGATTCAGGTCGGGGGTAATGCCGGACAGTGGCGGTGTTCCATGCCACAGTATGTTCCGACGCCGCAGCGGTGCCTCGAAATCTCGTCGCACCGTGGCGGGGTCATCCACCTTTACCCACGGGGAGACTCCATGGTTCAGATTTCGAGAGCGGTTCGGCGCGCCGCGGTGTTTGCCACCGCTGCCTCGCTGGTCACGCTCACCGCTTGCTCGAGCGACAGCGGCAGCGATTCCACGTCGGAGAACCTCGACGGTCGCGGACCCATCACGTACGTCGAGGGCAAGGACACCACCGAGACCGGTGTCGTCCGCCAGATCATCGACGCATGGAACGCCGAGCACCCGGACGAGCAGGTGACGTTCAAGGAGCAGTCGAACGACGCCGATCAGGCGCACGACGACCTGGTCCAGCACCTGCAGGCCAAGCAGTCCGACTACGACGTCGTCGCACTCGACGTCCCCTGGACCGCGGAGTTCGCGGCCAAGGGGTGGCTGCAGCCGCTGACCGGCGAGTTCGCGGTGGACAACACCGGAATCCTCCCCGCCACGGTCGACAGCGCCACCTACAACGGCACCCAGTACGCGGCGCCGAAGAACACCAACGGCGGCCTGCTGTACTACCGCAGCGACCTGCTGCCCGCCGCACCGAAGACGTGGACCGAGCTGGCCGCCGCGTGTGAGGTCGCGAAGACCAACAACATCGACTGCTACGCCGGTCAGTTCGCACCGTACGAGGGCCTGACGGTGAACACCGCCGAGGTCATCAACGCCTACGGTGGCTCGTTCGTCGGCGAAGACGGCAAGACCCCCACGGTCGACAGCCCCGAGGCCCGCGCCGGCCTGCAGGTTCTGGTCGACAACTTCAAGAACGGCGACATCCCGGCTCAGGACACCACGTTCAAGGAGCCCGAGAGCCAGAAGGCGTTCGAGGACGGCAAGTCGCTGTTCCTGCGCAACTGGCCCTACGTGTACGGCACCGCCGACAAGGATTCGTCCGCGGTGAAGGGCAAGTACGCGGTCGCCCCGCTGCCCGGCAAGGACGGCATCGGCGCCTCGACGCTCGGCGGCTACAACGCGGCCATCAGCGCGTACTCCGAGAACAAGGCGACGGCCCGCGACTTCCTCACCTTCCTGCAGGGTGAGCAGGCACAGCGGATCATCGCCATGGGCTCGCTGCCGCCGGTCCGCGCCGCACTGTACGACGACCCGGAGATCATCGCCGCGTTCCCGTTCATGCCGACGCTGAAGGTGTCGATCGAGAACGCCGTCCCCCGCCCGGTTACGCCGTTCTACCCGGCGGTGTCGAAGGCCGTGCAGGACAACGCCTACGCTGCCATCAAGGGTGAGAAGTCGGTGGATCAGGCGATCACGGACATGCAGTCCGGTATCCAGTCCGCAGGCTCGTAGAGCACAGGAGTGAACATGGCCGTTCCGACTGGGACCACCAGTGGAGCGCCGGCCGGTACCGCGGCCGGGGGTTCCGACCCCGGCCGCGGTTCGCGTGAGAAGAGCGAGAACACGCGAAGCTCCGGGCTGAGCGGTCGTCGCGCGTGGATGTTGGTCGTACCGACGCTCGTCGTGCTGGCCGTCGTCATCGGCTACCCGGTGGTCCGGGCAGTGGTGATGTCGTTCCAGAAGGACGCGGGACTCGATCCGACGACCGGCATGTTCGTCGAGGGCGGCTGGGCCGGATTCACCAACTACACGCACTGGATCCTGCAGCAGTGCACGTCCCCGAGCGGGGTGGCGGTCGCGTGCCCGCCCGGCACGCTCGGCTCCCAGTTCTGGTCGGCCGTCGGGAACACCGCGTTTTTCACGGTCGTCACGGTGACTCTCGAGGTCGCGATCGGCCTGTGGATGGCGATCATCATGGGCAAGACGTTCAAGGGCCGCGCCCTGCTGCGCGCGGCGGTCCTGATCCCGTGGGCCATCCCGACCGCGGTCACCGCCAAGCTCTGGTACTTCATCTTCGCCTACGACGGCATCGCCAACCGCCTCCTCGGCACCGAGATCCTGTGGACTTCGGACGCCTGGCCGGCCCGGTTCGCGGTGATCATCTCGGATGTCTGGAAAACCACCCCGTTCATGGCCCTGCTGATCCTCGCCGGGCTGCAGATGATCCCGCAGGACGTGTACGAGGCGGCGCGGGTCGACGGCGCCTCCGCGTGGCAGCGGTTCCGGCAGATCACGCTCCCGCTGGTGAAACCGGCGCTGATGGTCGCGATCCTGTTCCGCACCATGGACGCCCTGCGCATGTACGACCTGCCCGCCATCCTGACCGGCGGTAACCCGGCCACCACGACGGTGTCGATCCTCGTCGTCGACCAGGTGCGGCAAGGATTCAACAGCGCGTCCGCACTCTCGACCATCACGTTCCTCCTGATCTTCGCGGTGGCATTCGTGCTCGTGAAATTCCTCGGCGCCAATGCCGTCGAAACTCAGGAAGCCCAGCGAAAGGGCCCGAAGCCGTGACCCACCGCGCCCCGGAGCTCGAACTCCCGAGCAAACCCCCCACCCGGAACCGTCCGAAGCGGCTCGCGTTCAAGAACTCCCGCATCTACATCGGCGTCGCGATCATCCTGGTCTGGGGACTCGCGCCGTTCTACTGGATGATGGTGACGGCGTTCCGCGACCCGGACTACACGTTCGACACCACCCCGTGGCCCACGCACGTCACGCTCGAGAACTTCCAGAACGCACTGTCGACGAGCAGCGGCAACAACTTCACCCGCGCCGTCGTCAACAGCATGATCATCGGCGGAATCACCACCGTCATCGCCCTCGCCGTCGGCATCTTCACCGCCTACGCGCTGGCCCGCATCGAGTTCCGGTTCAAGTACGTGGTGGTCGGCATCGTCCTCGGCGCGTCGATGTTCCCCGTCGTCGCCCTGGTCACCCCGCTGTTCCAGCTGTTCACGAACATCGGCTGGATCGGCACGTACCAGGCGATGATCATCCCGAACATCTCGTTCGTCCTGCCGCTCACCATCTACACGCTGACGTCGTTCTTCAAGGAACTTCCCTGGGAACTCGAGGAGGCGGCCCGCATCGACGGCGCCAGCCGCGGTCAGGCGTTCCGGCTGGTGATGCTGCCGCTCGCGGCACCCGCCCTGTTCACCACCGCCATCCTCGCGTTCATCGCGACCGTCAACGAGTACCTGCTGGCCAGCCAGCTCTCCAGCGACGCCACCGAACCGGTCACGGTCGCGATCGCCCGGTTCTCCGGCAACGACCCGCACGTCGTGCCGTACGCGGCGATCATGGCGGCGGGCACGATCGTCACCATTCCGCTGGTGATCATGGTGCTGCTGTTCCAGCGTCGCATCGTGTCGGGCCTGACGGCCGGCGGCGTGAAGAGTTAGACATCCCAGGGCCGTAGGACGTCAAGCCGCCCGGATGGTGCGGTGATCCCAGGCGATGTGTTCGTCGTAGTGGGTGTGGTGGCGGAGGCAGCCGTGGAGGAGGCCGACGAGGCGGTTGCCGAGGGCGCGGAGCGCTTGGTGGTGCAGGTCGCCGGCGTCGCGTCGCTGGTCGTAGAACTCCCGGGCACCGGGACTGGACGATAAAGCGCAGAACGCCCACTGGTCGATAGCGTCGTAGAGACGCCGGTTGCGGACGTGGCGGGCGAGTACCGCACGTTTCTTGCCGGACGCGATCGTCAGCGGGGAGGTGCCGGCGTAGTTTCTGCGAGACTTGCTGGTGGTGTAGCGGTCGGGGTCGTCCCCGAACTCACCGAGCACCCGGGCGCCGAGCACAACACCAAGTCCTGGCAGGGAACGGTAGATGTCGGCGTCCGGGTGTGACTCAAAATGGTCGGCCAGTGTGGACTCAAGTTCGATGATCTGCCGGTTCAACTCGACGATGAGACCGACCGCCGCGCGGGTGGTGGCGGCGAACGCGGCGACGACCGGCGCCGGCGCGGCGAGCTGCTCGACCCGCAACCCGGCCCGGATTTCGCGGGCCCGGGTATCGAGATTTCGTTGCCGACCAGCCCTTTTGAGCGCGGATCGGATCGCCGGCAGGGTCAGGTGCGCGGCCTCGGCGGGAGTCGGGGCGCGACCGAGTACGGCGAGGGTGTCGCGGTCGTGCAGGTCGTCGAACACCTCCAGCGCGGCCGGGTAGTACTCGCGCAGCGCCGAGCGCAGCGCGTTGGTTTGCCGGGTCCGGGCCCAGATCAGGTTCTGGTGTCCGCGGGCGAGGACCTTGATCGCCTCCACGTCCGGGCTGTCGCCGGCGATCGGGCGATGATTGTGCCGGTCCGTGCGTACCAGGTCCGCGAGCAGTTTGGCGTCACCGGCGTCGGACTTCGCGCCCGAGACGTGGTGACGGTCGCGGTAGCGGGCGACCGCGAGGGGGTTGACCGGGTACACCTGATAGCCGGCGGCGGTCAGCGCCTGTACCCACAGACCGCGGTCGGTTTCGATGCCGATCACGACCTGACCCGGCTCGTCGGCGTGGCCGGCTATCAGTTCGTGCAATGTGCGGATGCCGGCGAGTCCTTCCGGCAGCCGACGCGACGACAGTCGCCTGCCCGTGTCGTCCATCAAATGGACATCGTGATGTTGTTCGGCCCAGTCGTCTCCGACGAAGATCATCGATCGCCTCCTTTGGTCTCCTATTCTTGATGAAACCTGTTCGAGCCCAGAGGCACCCGGCATCGACCTAATGGATCAGTGCTCATACGGCACGACATCCCATCAGCGCTATAGGCGACCTCACCGACCGGCCGGGGCACAATCTAACTCTAGGAGTCAACCTCACTCCAGGCGAGAGCAGTGCTCACCGGCCGGCGGCTCAGTGATCAGCTTGTCGTGGACGGGCAGTCACCTGTCGAAGGCTCGCCGATCGACTCCCATTAGGCGGGGTCGGTCGTGCATCCGGTGGCCAAGCGGCAGCGGCTCGAAGTCCTGATCGGGATCCTCGGGTTCTTCACGGTGATGGCGTTCGTCGCCGCGGTCGTCGAGGTGTTCCGCGGCGACCCCGGCGTCACCCCCGCGCTGGTGTTGCTCGGGTGCCTGGTGCTGTCGGGGCTGGCGATCACCGCCCGGAATCGGATGCGCTGAAACCGTCCGGTCGGTACGGATAGTTGCTGAGCGATAGCGCGCCGCACGCCACGCCTCCGGTCGTTCACATAACATACGTACGGGTGGGTGCGACGATCCTCCGTGACCGGATAACTGACCGGGAGTGTGTAAGTGAGTTCAGGCAACGACGCGACGGACAATCGTGCCTCCGATCCGGGAGACACACCGCCCGCAGACGACGGTTCGGCCGAGACGACCACCCCACCACCGGACGGGAAGAAGAAGCGCACCCGGTGGCGCACGGTCCGCCGGGTGAGCCTGGTCGTGATCGCGTTGCTGCTGGTCATCCCGCTCGTCGTCTTCCTCGTCAGTTACATTCGCGCCGAGGTCCCGCGGCCGTCGGACATGAAGACCAACCAGGTGGCGACCGTTTTCGCCGCCGACGGCACCACCGAGCTGACCAAGGTGATCCCGCCGGAGGGTAACCGCACCGAGATCGCGCTCGACGCCATCCCCCAGCACGTCCGCGACGCCGTCCTGTCGGCGGAGGACCGCAACTTCTACTCCAACCCCGGGTTCTCCGTCACCGGGTTCATGCGTGCCGCCCGCGACAACGTCCTCGGCAAGGAAAGCGCGGGCGGCGGGTCGACGATCACGCAGCAGTACGTCAAGAACGTGCTGGTCGGCGCGGACCGCAACGTGTACCGGAAGATGCGGGAACTCGTGATCTCCACCAAGATGGCCCGCGAGTGGTCGAAGGACGAGATCCTCGCCGCCTACCTGAACACCATCTACTTCGGTCGCGGCGCATACGGCATCGAGGCGGCGTCGCGCGCGTACTTCGACAAGCCGGTCGGCGACCTCACCGTCGCCGAGGGCGCGGTGCTCGCCTCGGTGATCCAGAGCCCGTCCTACCTCGACCCCGAAGCGAACCTCGACCAGTTGCAGGCGCGGTGGAACTACGTGCTCGACGGCATGGTCTCGATGGGTGTGCTGAGCCAGCAGGACCGCAGTGCCGCGGAGTTCCCGGTCACGGCGCCGTCCAACCGGCCCACCGACGCCAACTCCGCGCCCGGCCCCGACGGCCTGATCCGCAACCAGGTGCTGCGCGAGTTGTCGGATGCGGGCATCTCCGAGCAGACCCTCAACACGGAGGGCCTGCAGATCACCACCACGATCGACCCGCGGGCGCAGCAGTCCGCGATCGACGCCGTCCACGACAACCTCGAAGGTGAGGATCCGGCGCTGCGGACCGCGGTCGTGTCCATCGACCCGCGCACCGGCGGTGTGCGCGCATATTACGGCGGCGAGGACGGCGCCGGCTTCGACTACGCGCAGGCGCCGCTGCAGACGGGGTCGTCGTTCAAGGTCTTCGGCCTGGCCGCCGCACTGGATCAGGGCATCCCGCTCTCGGCCCGGTTCAGCAGTGCTCCCCTGACTGTCGGCAGTGTGCAGATCGGCAACGTCGAGGGCGAGTCCTGCGGCACGTGCACCATCGCGGAGGCGACGAAGCGGTCGCTGAACACGAGCTTCTACCGGTTGATGATGTCGATGGACAACGGCCCGCAGGCCATCGCCGACGCCGCGCACAAGGCGGGCATCCCGGACTTCATTCCCGGGGTGCAGGGCAAGACGCTCAGTGAGGACGGCGGCGAACCGGAGGGCGGCATCGTCCTCGGCCAGTACCTGTCGCGGCCGATCGACATGGCGTCCGCGTACGCGACGCTCGCGGCGTCCGGGGTGTATCACCAGCCGTACTTCGTGCAGCGTGTCGTGACCGCCGACGGTATCGTGCTCCTCGACCGCGCGCCCAGCCCCGGCGAGCAGCGACTCGACGCGGCCGTCGCCGACAACATCAGCCAGGCGCTGATGCCGATCGCCTCGTACTCGCGGGGCCACGCGCTGGCGGGGGGACGCCCGTCCGCGGCGAAGACCGGCACGGCGCAACTCGGCGACACCGGTGAGAACAAGGACGCCTGGATGGTCGGCTACACGCCGTCGCTGTCGACGGCGGTGTGGATCGGTAAGGCCGACGCCACCGCCATCAACAACACCTGGGGCGGGCTGATCTACGGTTCGGGTCTGCCGTCGGACATCTGGAAGGACACGATGGACGGCGCGCTCGACGACACCGACTGGGAAGACTTCCCGTGGCCCGACCCGATCGGCGGCCAGGCCGGCGTGCCGACGTGGAGCGGTCAGACCGGCGGCGACGGAACGGCTCCCGGCACCAGTGGGGCCGTCCCACCACCCGGCGCGCCCACGCCCGCACCGGTCGAGGTTCCACCGCCGGCCACCGTCCCGATGCCGCCCGTCCCACCGGTGCCCGCACCCGTCCCGGCGCCGACCCAGATCGAAATCCTGCCGGGCGTCATCATCCCGCTGCCGGGTTAGCCGAGGTTCTGGAACCCGCCGCGCGGCGGAGTTCGGTGCGGCAGCACCACAACTCGCAGCGCGGCGCGGAGGCTTTCCTTCGTCTTGGCCCAGGCCCGCGCCTCGTCCTCGCACATGTCGGCCTCTTCGGCGTCCTCTTCGCGGGCGAGTTCGCCGTTGTGCCGCCACTCGATCTCCTGCTCGGAGCAGAGGCGGAGGAATTCCAGGATGGTGTCGCGGTCGCGTCCGCAGATTTCCGCGACGTCGTCGGGGTCGAGACCGCTCTCGGAGTCGAGGTGGATCAGGGTCACGAGGGCGGCGGGGAACTCGTCCGCACATTCGTGCTCGGCGGACGAGGCGGTGGCCTCGGGTGTGGAATTGATCTTGCCGCCAAGCTTTTCGGCGAACGCGTCGTCGACGGTGTCCACGAAATGCTCGAACATCCGGAACACCGACACCAGATGATCGGCGACGAACGGTGACCCGTCGACACGCATGACGGCGACCACGTTGTCGACGATGAGCAGGAACTTGATGTCGGGCCACTGGCGGTTGAGGTCGGCCAGCGCCTCCGCCGTGCGCGTGCGGTCGCTGATCGTGTGGACCACGCGGGCGAACACCTCGACGCGGGCGTCCTCCTCGATGACCCGCACATACGTGGGGAGGTCGCCGACCCACACGAGGATGTCGCCGTCCGCGTCCTTGCCCGGTTCCTGCTCGAGCATGGCCTCGACCGCGGCGTCGACACGGTCGCGCAACCCGGTGCCGTCGCGGAGCTGGGCGGGGACGTCGGCGGTACCGAACTCGGCGGTCTCGTCCCGGCCGCCGGTGATCGCCTTCAGGAACGAGGGGTGCAGAAGGTCCCAGATCTCGCGGAACACGGTGACCGTCATCGACGCCAGCAGGTGGGCGTCGTCCCGGTCGGCGTCGAGGTAGTACGACGCGGAGCCGTTGCCCTCGTCGACGTGCTCGCACAGGTCGGGGCGGTTCCAGCCGAGTTCGATCAGCCGTTCGTGCTCCTCCGCGGTGAGCGCCCGCGCCGGGTGCAGGAAGCGGTTGGACGGCACCTCGCACCGCACCCTGTCGCCGGCCCACGCGAAGAACCGCACACACGCGGCGGTCTCGACGAGGCCCTCGTCGACGCTGTCGTACTGCGACTGCAGCACCAGTTCGTCGTCGTCCTCCATCGCGTGCACATAGCCGGTCAGACGGTCCTGGAGCTCGGTCCAGGCGTCGTCGATCTCGCGATCGAAAGTGTTGTCGGACATCACGCCTCCCTCGATGAATCCTGGGTGTCACCGTAGAGGGAGGGTCTGACAAGAAGTCGAACACAAAGGCGAATGCACCTTTCGTCGCCGTGAAGACGACGAAAGGTGCATTCGCCCGTAAAGCTGTGTGGATTACTCCGCGTCGATGATGAACGCCTCGAGCTCGATGCGAGCCTTGTCGTCCGCCATCTGGACCGGCGGGGACTTCATCAGGTACGCGGACGCCGGGTAGACGGGTCCGCCGATGCCGCGGTCCTTGGCGATCTTGGCTGCGCGGACGGCGTCGATGATGATGCCCGCCGAGTTCGGGGAATCCCAGACCTCGAGCTTGTACTCCAGGTTCAGCGGAACGTCACCGAACGCGCGGCCCTCGAGGCGGACGTACGCCCACTTGCGGTCGTCGAGCCAGCCGACGTGATCGGACGGGCCGATGTGCACGTTGCCCGGACCGAGGTCGCGGGTCAGGTTCGACGTCACGGCCTGCGTCTTGGAGATCTTCTTCGACTCCAGGCGGTCGCGCTCGAGCATGTTCTTGAAGTCCATGTTGCCGCCGACGTTCAGCTGCATCGTGCGGTCGAGCTGCACGCCGCGGTCTTCGAATAGCTTCGCCATCACGCGGTGGGTGATGGTGGCGCCGACCTGCGACTTGATGTCGTCGCCGACGATCGGGACGCCGGCGTCCTTGAACTTCGCGGCCCACTCGGGGTCGGACGCGATGAAGACGGGCAGGGCGTTGACGAACGCGACACCCGCGTCGATGGCGCACTGGGCGTAGAACTTGTCGGCGTCCTCGGAACCCACGGGCAGGTACGAGACCAGCACGTCGACCTTGGCGTCCTTCAGAGCCTTGACGACGTCGACGGGCTCGGCCTCGGAGATCTCGATGGTCTCGGCGTAGTACTTACCGATGCCGTCGAGGGTGGGGCCGCGGAGCACCGGAACGTCGGCCGGCGGGACGTCGGCGATCTTGATGGTGTTGTTCTCGCTGGCGAAGATGGCCTCGGACAGGTCGAATCCGACCTTCTTGGCGTCGACGTCGAACGCGGCGACGAACTGCACGTCGCGCACGTGGTACTTGCCGAACTTGACGTGCATGAGGCCGGGAACGGTCGCCGTCTCGTCGGCGTCCTTGTAGTACTGCACGCCCTGAACCAAGGACGAGGCACAGTTCCCCACGCCCACAATGGCTACGCGCACCGCGGTGCTGTTCTCACCCATGGTCGGGTTCTCCTTTTTTCTTAGGTGTTGCTGTCGATTGCTCGGCGGCGATCAGCTCGTTGAGCCAGCGCACTTCACGCTCGCTGGACTCGAGACCGAGCTGGTGGAGCTGCTTGGTGTAGCGATCCAGCGTGCCGCTCGCTTTTCCGATCGCGTCGCGGAGTGCCTCCCGGCGCTCCTCGACCTGGCGTCGTCTGCCTTCGAGAATCCGCATCCGCGCCTCTGCGGGTGTGCGGCTGAAGAAGGCGAGATGAACGCCGAATCCATCGTCGGTGTAGTTCTGCGGACCCGTGTCGGCGACCAGTTCCTTGAACCGCTCCTTGCCGATCGGCGTGAGCTGGTAGACGCGGCGGGCGCGACGCTTGACGGTCCCCGGAGGACCTGCGTCCTCGGCGATCAATCCGTCCGCCTGCATGCGTCGGAGCGTCGGGTAGAGGGAACCGTACGAAAAGGCGCGGAATGCACCCAGGAGTCCCGTCAACCGCTTGCGTAGCTCGTATCCGTGCATGGGTGACTCGTGGAGCAGCCCGAGAATTGCCAATTCGAGCATGTCCACCCCCTGAGTCGCCCGACCTAACCGTGTGATGCGATTCAAAACTATATCGCACCGATATATACGACGATACGCCCGCTCGATACATGAGACAAGCCGTCACAGGTTGTCAACCCTGGTCCGGGCGCACGCAAGCGCCGACGATGTTTCAGGGGGGCGGGACAGCCGCCCGGACGCTCAGCCCTCGTACGGGTAGATGTCGAACGGCTCGCCGTCGAATCCGACGACCATGTGCCCGCTGTCGCCGTCGGCGTTCTTCACGTGGATGGAGATGGTCGGCGGTCCGTCGTCGGAGCCGGGTTCGTAGCCGAAGGACACGATCTCCACAGCACCGTCGGGGACGCGCAGGGTTTCGGGTGCCCCGGCGAGCAGTCCGGCGATCGCGACCTGGTCGACGGTGCCGAGGTCGAAGGACCTCTCATCGGCGGCGCGGCTCGAGGAACTGCCCCAGTCGTCGAACTCGCCGTCGTAGAGGTAGGAATCGGACTGCCTCGCGTTGCCGGCGGCCGGCCGGTCGACGACGGCGTGTTCCGGGTAGAGGCCGACGTCGTCGGCGACGGAGTCGCCGTACTCGGCGCGGTACTCCTCGAGGAAGAAGTGCAGGCCCGCGCCGGTGGTCAGGTTCGGCACCGATTTCGACGGGCCGAGGTCGCTGTTCGCGACGGCTCCGGCGATGCCGCCGACGGCGGCCGCGGCGAAAACGAGGATCGCCGCGTACACCCATCGCCGGGGCGATCGGCGGCGGCGCGGCGACACGACGGGGCTGGCCGCGAGCCGGCTGGGGATCTGCAGGTCCCCGATCAGGCGTCCGAGTTCGTCGAACGTCTTCGCCCGCATCGCCGTGGAGGTGCGGGAGGCGTGTTCCGAGGCGGACAGTTGACCGTCGGCGAGGGCGGCGTCGAGCAGCCCGCACGCGTCGGCGCGGTCGGAGTCGCGGGCGCGGATACCGGCGAGTGTGGTCCTGGGCATCTGCGTCCTATCGGCCGAAGGGGCGGACGCTCAGTGGTTCACCGGACGGGGTGAGTTCCATGTATCCGCTCTCGCTGAACTCGTTGTTCACGTAGATCGACACGGTGGGGCCGGCGCTGTCGGTCTGGAACGAGATGTGACTGACTTTTCCGTCGGGGACGTTCAGGCTCACCGGGGCGCCCGCGACCGTTCCGCCGATCCTGTCCAGGTTCAGCGTCGTCAGGTCGAACACGGGCGTGTCGACCTTCCGGGTGGTCGGGGTGCCGGACGGCGTGAACCCGCCGCGGTAGGCGTAGCTCACCATCCGGTTCGGTTCGAGTGGGAGCGCGCGTTCGAGGCTGGCGTGGCCGCCCTCGTAGAGGGTGAGGTCGTCGACGATCAGGTCGCCGAACTTGGCGCGGTACCGGTCGAGGAACACCTTCATGCCCTCGGGGGATACAGGGTTCGGGGTCGCGACCACCAGCGGTTCGACGGCATCGAAATCGATCTGCTGCGCGACGGGCGTCACGGTGGCCTCTGCGTCGTCGCCGTCGGCGAGGGTGAAGGCGCCGACCGCCGCCGCGACCGCGACCGCGGCGACGGCGAGCGGGAACCAGGGCCTGGCGGTGTCGCGCGGGGGCCGGGCGTCCGGCGGTGCGTCGGCGGGCCGCTGCAGGTCGCCGACCAGAACGTCGAGGTCGGCCAGGGTGCGGGCCTCCGAGGCGAGTTCGGACATCGCGCGGTGCTCGGCCTTGTTGATCTGGCCGTCGCCGAATGCGGCATCGAGCAGTGCGGACGTGTTGGCTCGATCGATGTCACGTGCCCGCGTGTTCGGCGGGTATCGGCTGGCCACCCGAGGATCTTAGAGCGCAAACCCCTAGTTCGCGGGGTTCACCTGCCAGACGTCGCCGCCGAGGGTCGCCCGCAGGTAGCCGCCGCCGGTCTGGGCCTTGTCGTAGACGTACACGTTGATGGTGGGTCCCTTGCCGCCGTCGGCGAGGAGAACGTGCCCGATGGTGCCGTCCGGGACTCCGACCAGCCGCGGTGCGTCGGCAATGAGCGCGACGAGTGCCCCTACGTTTACCTGTGCGAGGTCGACTTCACCGGTTCCGGGAAGGCGCTGTGTGCGGATGCCCGAGCTCTTGAAACCGCCGCGGAAGTCGTACCGGTCGACCTTCTCGGGGGCGTCCGGGGCGGTCCGAGACAGGATCGCGTACTTGTCGTACAACCCCAGTTCGTGGACGGTGAGGTCGCCGAACGTCTGCCGGTACTGCTCGAAGAGGGCGTAGATCCCGTCCTGGGTGAGGGGCTGCGCCGCTCCCACGATGATCGGCTCGACGGCGGGCACCGCGACCTCCGGCTGGGCCAGGGGCTTCTCGACCTGCGCCGGGACCGGTGTGACGACGGGGTCCGGGCCGTCCTGCCCGGTGAGCGCGAGACCGATCGTGCCGACCGCGATCACCGCCCCGCACGCGACCGCGATCCGCAGCGCCCGCCGGGGTGATCCCGGGGTCCGGACGGGTGCCTGTTCCGTGACCGCCGAGGGCAGCTGCAGGTCGCTGATCAGCAGGTTCAGCTCGGCCAGGGTCTTCGCGGACATGGCCTGGGCGGACCGGTCGTGGTACTCGCCGGCGCCGAGCTGGCCGTCGGCGTACGCGGCGTCGAGTTGGCTGCATGCGTTGACCCGGTCGAGGTCACGTGCGCGAGTCTGCGAGGACGGTCCTGAGGCCACATCGGCATCGTAGTGCGGTAACCGTGTTTGACCAGCGTCACTCGACCGACCCCTTCTCTCCGAACGCGACGCACGTACTCTGGTCTCCGTGCGGATACAGCGGCAGGTGGTGGACTATGCGCTTCAGCGCCGGTCTCTCCTGGCCGAGGTCTACTCGGGCAGGACGGGTGTCAAGGAGGTCTGCGACGCCAGCCCCTACCTGCTTCGTGCCGCAAAGTTCCACGGCAAGGGCAGTGACGTGGTGTGCCCGATCTGCCGTAAGGAGCAGTTGACTCTGGTTTCCTGGGTCTTCGGCGACAAGTTGGGCCCGGTGTCGGGTTCGGCTCGTACGGCCGAGGAGTTGGTGCGTCTTGCGTCCACTCAGGAGGAGTTCTCGGTTCACGTGGTCGAGGTGTGCCGGACATGCAGCTGGAACCATTTGGTTCAGTCCTATGTTCTCGGTACCGTGCCCGCACCGAAACGGCCCAGGCGGTCGTCGCCACGGCCTCGGCCTCCGAGCCGTCGCACCGCGAGCGAGTAGACACGCCCGAACACGGACGCGGGCCGAAGAATGCCCACAGACGTAACGCAGGACTGAAGCCGGTCCACAACCACTGGAGATTTGTACGTGAGTTCCCCCCGCAGCAACGCCCCGGGTGATCGACCGAACGGACCGAGACGACCGAGTGGCCCCCCGCCACAGGGGCGCCCCGGAGGTCCACCACCCCGCGGCGGACAGCCTGCGGGTGGTCCCCCGCCGCGCCGGATGCCGCCTCCGCCCCCGCAGGGTGGTGGCCGTCCCCCCGGCCCGCCGCCGCGTCGTCCCGGTCCGCCGCCGCAGGGTGGTGGCCGGCCGCCCGGTCCCCCGCCGCGCCGTCCCGGTCCCCCGCCCGGACGTCCCGCGGGTGCGCCCCCGGTGGCGCGTAACCAGTCGGGCCCCGGTGGGCGCCCGCCGGGACCGCCGCCGTCGAACGGCCGCAAGACCGGTGGCGGCCGCGGTGGTGAACCGCCGAAGGGTGGAAAGAAGACGGCTGTGAAGAAGTCGCGGTGGAAGATCGTGCGCCGGACGGCGTTCGCGTGTGTCGCGCTGGGTCTGATCATCCCGATCCTGCTGTTCATGGCGGCCTACGTCGTCCAGGACGTTCCGCGTCCCGGCGACCTCAAGACCAACCAGGTCGCCACGATCTACGCGTCCGACGGCACGTCGGTGCTGAGCAAGGTGGTGCCGCCGGAGGGCAACCGCACCGAGGTGACGCTCGACCAGATCCCGAAGCACACCCGTGACGCGGTGCTCGCTGCCGAGGACCGGGACTTCTACTCGAACCCCGGCTTCTCGATCGGTGGTTTCGCGCGTGCCGCCCGCGACAACGTCCTGGGCAAGGACAGCGCCGGTGGTGGCTCGACCATCACGCAGCAGTACGTGAAGAAGACGATGGTCGGTTCCGAGCGTTCGCTGACGCGAAAGATGAAGGAACTCGTCATCTCGTCGAAGATGGCCCGTGAGTGGTCCAAGGACGACATCCTCGCCGCGTACCTGAACACCATCTACTTCGGGCGTGGTGCGTACGGCATCGCGGCCGCGTCGAAGGCGTACTTCAACAAGCCCGTCGACCAGTTGACGGTCGAGGAGAGCGCGGTGCTGGCGTCGTCGATCCAGCTGCCGTCGCTGCTCGATCCGGAGACCAACCCGGAGGGCGCGCAGGCGCGCTGGAACTACGTGCTCGACGGCATGGTGTCGGCGGGGACGCTGCAGCAGTCGGCCCGGTCGGTGATGCAGTATCCGCCGTACGTGCCGATCGCTCAGGTCGACAACGGCAACCAGGATTCCGGACCGGAGGGTCTGATCAAGAACCAGGTTCTGCGGGAGCTGGGTGAGGCGGGGATCAGCGAGCAGCTGCTCAACACCGAGGGCCTCGAGATCACCACCACCATCGACCCGGTCGCCCAGGCGGCGGCCGTGGATTCGGTCCGCTCGAACATGGAGGGTGAGCCGGAGAACCTGCGCACCGGTGTGGTGTCGGTCGACCCGAAGACGGGCGCGGTGCGGGCGTACTACGGCGGCGAGGACGGCGGCGGCTACGACTTCGCGAACGCCGGCCTGCAGACCGGTTCGTCGTTCAAGGTGTTCGGTCTCGCCGCGGCCCTCGACCAGGGCATCCCGCTGTCGCAGATGTACGACAGCTCGGAGCTGACGGTCAACGGCATCACTATCAGCAACGTCGAGGGCGAGGGTTGCGGCACCTGCACCATCGCCGAGGCGTTGAAGCGGTCGCTGAACACCAGCTTCTACCGTCAGGAACTCGAACTCGACGGCGGACCGCAGGCGATCGCCGACATGGCCCACAAGGCGGGCATCCCGCAGGAGATCCCCGGCGTCGGGCCTTCGCTGACCGAGCCGGACGGCAGTGGTCCGAACAACGGCATCGTGCTAGGCCAGTACCAGTCGCGGGTCCTCGACATGGCGTCGTCCTACGCCACACTGGCCGCGTCGGGCACGTACCGTGCCCCGCACTTCGTGCAGAAGGTCGTGAGCGCGGACGGGACGGTGCTGCTCGACCGCGGCGGCGACACCGGTGAGGACCGCATCGACAAGGACGTCGCCGACAACGTGACGTCGGCGATGGAGCCGATCGCCGGGTACTCGCGTGGCCACAACCTGGCAGGCGGACGCCCGTCGGCCGCGAAGACCGGTACCGCGCAGCTCGGCGACACCGGGAAGAACAAGGACGCCTGGATGGTCGGGTACACCCCGTCGCTGTCCACGGCGGTGTGGGTCGGCACCACCGACGGTCAGGCGCTGGAGAACAGCGGCGGCGCCATGATCTACGGTTCCGGTCTGCCTTCCGACATCTGGAAGGACACGATGGACGGCGCCCTCGAGGGCACCGACGTCGAGAAGTTCCCGAAGCCGGGTGCGATCGGTGGTCAGTCGGGTGTCCCGGCCTATTCGGCGCCCGCACCGACCAAGACGTCGGCGCCGCCGTCGAGCACGTTCCAGTTGCCGACGGAACTCGTGCCGCCGGTGGTCGTGACGCCTTCGCCGGTGGAGATCCTGCCCGGCATCACCATCCCGATCCCGGGACTGGCACCGCGGCAGACCACCCCGGCCCCGGCCGTTCCGGCGGAACCGGAGACGACGACACCGCCGAACGCCGGTAACGGCAACGGCCAGCAGCAGGTTCCGACCCGTTAACGGCGACCGGTAGCCTCGCGGAGTGGCCGACAACCGTGACGCGCACGCCGTCCGAGACGCGGGCGAGACGGATTTCGTCTCGCCCGCGCCGCTGGCGAAAGACCGGCGTTCCGCGGATTGGCGGGACCTTCCGGGCCGCACCGACCCTCTGACCGCCGATCTGTCCGGCGTGATCGGCGGTCCGGTCGGACGGCACGCGGTCGTCGGGCGCAGCCGGTTCTTCACGCCGATGCGCGCCATTCTGTTGCTGGCGATCGTGTTTCTCGCGCTCGGCTGGTTCGCGAAGGCGCCGTGCATCCAGCAGGCTCCCGTCGGTGAGAACGGTGCGCTCGGGCTCGACTGGAGCGGCAGCAGGCAGTACGTCGCGATGTGTTACTCGGACACGGTGCCCCTGTACGGGGCGGAACGGTTGAACGAGGGCGCGTTCCCCTACAAGAAGTGGTGGGAAGAAAGCGCAGGCAACGGCCAGATCCAGCGTCGCTACATGGAATACCCGGTGATCTCCGGGCTCTACCAGTACGGCGCGATGACGATCGCGAAGTCGTGGGATGCGGTGCACTGGTTGCCCGGTGCCCTGCAGGTCGCGATCTATTTCAACGTCGTCGCACTCGGTCTGGCACTGGCCTGGCTGGTCACCGTCTGGGCGAGCGCGCTGCTGGCCGGACGCCGGATCTGGGACGCCGCGCTGATCGCCGCGTCCCCGCTCGTGATCGTGCACGCGTTCACGAATTTCGATCCCCTCGCAACGGCTTTCGCCGCGGGCGGGCTGCTGGCGTGGTCGCGGAAACGGCCGGTGCTCGCCGGGATCCTGCTCGGGCTCGGCGGCGCCGCCAAGCTGTATCCGCTGCTCCTCCTCGGACCCCTGCTGGTGCTGTGTCTGCGCACGGGCCGGGTGCGGGACTGGTCGGTTACCGCACTGACCGGGGTCGGCGCGTGGATCGCGGTGAATCTGCCGATCGCCGTGCTGTTCCCGCGCGGCTGGGCCGAGTTCTTCCGGCTCAATTCCGAACGCGGCGCCGACCCCGACTCCGTCTACAACGTCATCTCCTCGTTCACGGGCTGGACCGGATTCGACGGCATCCTGGCGGCCGGTCAGGCGCCCACCGTGCTCAACGCGGTGTCGTTCCTGCTGTTCGCGCTCGTGTGCGTCGGGATCGGGTATGTCGCGCTGACGGCGCCGAGACGGCCGCGGCTCACCCAACTGTGCTTCCTGCTGGTCGCGGGTTTCCTCCTCACCAACAAGGTGTGGAGCCCGCAGTACTCGCTGTGGCTCGTGCCGCTGGCCGTGCTCGCGTTCCCGCACCGGCGGATCCTGCTGGCCTGGATGACGATCGACGCACTCGTGTGGGTGCCGCGCATGTTCTACTACCTCGGCGTCTCCAACAAGGGGCTCCCCGAGCAGTGGTTCACCGCCGCGGTGGTGGTCCGCGACGTCGCGGTCGTGGTCATCTGTGCGCTGATACTCCGCCAGATCTACCGGCCCGACGAGGACCTCGTGCGGTACGGCTTCATCGACGATCCGGTAGGCGGGGTGCTCGACCAGGCGCCCGATGCGCAGCCGCGGTGGCTGCCTGCCTGGCTACGCCCGCGGCCACCCGTAGAAGCGTCTCCCGCTCACGGTGTTTCGCCAGGCTAGGGCTTCGACAGCACCAGCACAGCCCCGACCGCGAACACGGCGATCGAGACACCGAGGGCGATCGCGCGGATCGACCACTGGCGGGCGTCGGCGGCGGCGCGCACCGACAGGTCGTACTCGCCGCGCTCCCACAACCGGTGGACGGTGCGCGCACGCAGCAGCGCGACGATACCGAACGGCACGAACGCGACAATCGCAAGTACGGCGAGCGGCAGACTGCTGGCCGGCGGCGGTGCCAGCGGCCCGCGGTAGTCCGCCCCGGTGTCCTGCTGCTGCGACGTCATGCGTTGCCTCCCCGTGGTGGTGCCCACGACCGTGGGCGACGACGTGGAGTATAGACCGTCGAGATCTCCGACTGTGCAGTGCCTTTCGCGTGGCCGGCGGCTACGGCCCGGCTACCGGCCGGTCTCCACGGCGGGCGGATGCGCCCGGGCCGCGACCCACGCCGCCACCTGGGTGCGGGAGCTGACGGCCAGCTTGTCGAAGATGTGCTCGACGTGCCCGTCGACGGTGCGCCGCGAGATCACCAGCCTTTCGGCTATCTGCCGATTACTGAGACCCTGCGCGAGCAGTTCGGCGATCTCCTGTTCCCGTTTCGTCAGAGGCGACGCCTCGGCAACGGGCGCCGCCGCGTCCTCGGTCCGGGTGCCGAGCGCGAGATCGACCGCCTGCTCGATGGTGAGCCGGATCGCGGGCGTTGCGAGTTGGGCGAATTCGCCGGGCCCCACCATGCGGGCGGCGTCCCGCTCGGACGACTGCGAGTCGTCGGTGATCTGGGGGCCGAACGCCGCGACCGACGTGCCGAGCCGATGCCACACCCCCTTCGCGGCGCCGCACAGGGTCGCCGCCGCGTTCGCGTCGCCGCTCGACGTCGCCACCCACGACAGCACCTCGATCGACAGGGCCGTGCAGATCTTGTCCTTGAAGTCGCGTTGGATCCGCAGCGCCTGCTGGGCGGCGTCGACGGCGTCGTCGGCCCGGCCCAGGTGGAAGTACGCGACGCTCGAAACCCAGAGGGCGTAGGCCTTGTTCCACTTCTCGCCGTGCCTGTCCGCCACCGCGATCACGTCGCGGCACGTCTCCAGTGCGTCGTCGAGGCGGCCGTCGTAGGTCTGCGCCATGCCCAGTTCGAACGACGCCGTCAGAGCCGAGGCCGTGTCGCCGACGGCGCGGTGGACGGCGATCGCGTCACGGAACAGCAGGATCGCGTCGGCGGGGCGGCCGGAGAACACCGCGTGGATCCCCGCCCAGTGATCGGCGTGCGCGCGCAGTCGCTCGTCGCCGAGTGCCGTCGCGATCGCGGTGCACTCGTCGAGGTGTTCCCGCGCGGCGTCGCGGTCGCCCTGGATCAGCGCGGTCCACGCGGTCACCCACAGCACGTCGCCCCGCTCCCGGGTCGGTTCGGTGAGCCGCTGCAGGATCCGCTCGAGCCGGATCCGCCCGTCGGACAGGTTGCCGCCGGCGATCCAGTGATACCGCAGGGCGACGGCCAGTTCGGCGGCCGCGGCCCGCTGCGAGTCGTCGTGCAGGGCCCAGTCCAGGGCGGCGACGAGGTTGGGGTGGTCGATCCGCAGTCCCGCGAGGGTCGCGGATTGTCCTGGCCCGCACCAGTCGAGCGACGACCGGCGGGCGCGCTCCGAATAGTGCTCGAGGTGTCGCCGGTACATCTCGTCGCGCTCCCCGCTCAGCTCGAGGAGCTCGTGCCCGTACTCCCGAACCGTCATCAGTTGCGAGTAGCGGAGTCGCTCGGTCGAACGGTCGACGGTGACAAGGCATTTCCCGACGAGCCGATCGAGGACGTCGATGACCGGTGAGTCCGACAGCGCACCGAACCCGCTGATCGCCTCCGCGGCGTCGAGATCGAAGCTTCCGGGGAACACGGCGAGCCGGGACCACAGCAACCGCTCGGTGTCCGAGCACAGTTCGTAACTCCAGTCGATGAGGGCGCGCAGCGTCTGCTGACGGGGCAGTGCCGCCCGGTCGCCGCCGGTGAGGAGCGCGAAACGCTGGTCGAGGCGTTCGACGAGTTGCGACGCGGACAGCGACCGCATTCGGGCCGCGGCGAGTTCGATGGCGAGCGGGATCCCATCGAGCTGGTTGCACAACTGCGCGATGGCGGGGGCGTTCGCGTCGGTGAGGCGGAAGTCGGCGACGACGCCCTGCGCGCGCTCGACGAGCAACGACACCGATTCGAACGGGGCGATGTCCGCTGCGCGGCAGCCCTCGATATCACCCGGAGTGCTCAGCGGCGGAAGGAGGTACGTGAATTCGCCGGCGATTCCGAGCGGTTCGCGACTCGTGGTGAGGATCCGGACCTCCGGTGCCGAGGCGAGGACGGTGCCGACGAATTCGCTTGCGGCGGACAATAGGTGCTCACAGTTGTCGAGGACGATCAGCAGGTGCCGGGACTGCAGGTGGTCGATCACCTTGTCCATCACCGCGCGGCTGGACTGATCGGTGACGCCGAGGGCGGCCGCGGCGGTGGAGGGCAGCGCGCCGGGGTCGCGGACGGGCGCGAGGTCGATCCACCGGACCGAGTCGCGGAAGGCGCGCGCCGAGCGGACCGCGAGTTCCTCGGCCAACCGCGTCTTGCCCACGCCGCCCGCGCCGAGCAGCGACACCAGCCGGGACTGTTGGAGTCGGGCGCGGGCTTCCTCGATCTCGCGGCGCCGGCCGATGAAGCTGGTCATCGACCTGGTGAGTTCTCTCGAGCGAGTCAGTGGATGTCTCCCGTGTCCGGTCGGCCAGGTGTGGCACGAACCTACTCCCACCTGCTGTGACGGACAACACAGGTAATCAAGGGGGTGTTTCACCCCGTGTGGGGGTGCTGTGACGTGGGTCATTGTCGTTGGCATACCCCGGTTGCCCGCTCGACTCCAGCCGAAACCCATCGCCCCGAGGAGCCCAACACATGTCAAAGACCAATTCTTCCGCCGACGTCGATGTCGTCGTCGTGGGTGCCGGGTTCGCCGGCCTCTACGCGCTCCGCAAATTGCGCGACACGATGAAGCTGTCGACGCGGGTGTTCGAGGCCGGTTCGGACGTGGGCGGCACCTGGTTCTGGAATCGGTACCCGGGAGCCCGCTGCGACATCGAGAGCGTCCACTACTCGTACTCGTTCGACGAGGACCTGCAGCAGGACTGGCAGTGGAGTGAGAGGTTCGCCGGCCAACCGGAGATCCTCCGCTACCTCGAACACGTCGCCGACCGCTTCGACCTGCGGAAGGACATCACGTTCGACACCCGCGTGGTCGGCGTGCACTGGGACGACGAGAACTCGGTGTGGACGGTCCGCACCGACGACGGCGCCGTCGTCCGCAGCCGGTACTTCATCTCGGGGGCGGGCAACCTGTCCGTGCCGAAGACGCCGGAGTTCGGCGGCATCGACAACTTCCGCGGGGAGGTGCTGCTCACCGGCAACTGGCCGCGCGAAGGCGCCGACTTCACCGGCAAGCGGGTCGCCGTGATCGGGACCGGGGCCAGCGGCATCCAGGCCATCCCGTTCATCGCCGAGGACGCCGCCGAACTGGTCGTCTTCCAGCGCACCCCCAACTTCGCGACGCCCCTCGGCAACGGTCCGATCGACCCGGACGAAGTCGCGGACATCAAGAGCAACTACGCGGACGTGCGGACCGCGGCGCGCAACCACTTCCTCGGCGTCCCGTTCACTCAGGTGCAGCCGTCCGCGCTCGCCGTCGACGCCGAGGAGCGCCGCCGCACGTTCGACGAGCGCTGGAACGCCGGAGGGTTCCGACTGTTCATCGACTCCTACCAGGACATCCTGTTCGACAAGGAAGCCAACGACACGATCGCCGACTACATCCGCGACCGGATCCACGAGCGGGTCCAGGACCCGGCGAAGGCGGCGACACTGGCCCCGACCGGCTACGCGTACGGCACCAAGCGGCCACCGCTCGAGACCAACTATTACGAGGCGTTCAACCGCGACTCGGTGAGCGTCGTCGACGTGAAGACCACGCCGATCGACGAGATCACGCCGACCGGAGTCCGGGTCGGTGACCGCGTCTACGAGGTCGACACCATCGTGCTCGCAACCGGATTCGACGCCATGACCGGCCCGCTGATGGCGATGGACATCCGCGGTCGGGGTGGTCTGCCGTTGGCCGAGAAGTGGGAGCACGGACCCAGGACGTACCTCGGCATCATGGTCAACGAGTTCCCGAACCTGTTCGTCATCACCGGGCCGCAGTCGCCGTCGGTGCTCTACAACATGCCACTCGCCATCGAGGACCACGTCGACTTCGCCACCGATGCGATCGGCTACCTGGACCGGCGCGGCCTCGACGTCATCGAGCCCACGCCGCAGGCCGAAAGCGAGTGGGGCGCACTGACCAACGACATCGCGAACCAGACCCTGCTGCCGGAGACGAACTCCTGGTACATGGGCGCGAACATCCCCGGCAAGCCCCGCGCCTGCATGGTCTATCTCGGCGGCGCCCCCACCTACCGGGCCACGTGCGAGGACGTCGTCGCCGGCGGCTACTCCGGCTTCGCGCTCACCCGGGCGGGGGCCCGCGTCGCCTCCGCCGCCGGGCAGCGTGTCCGCCGGGCTTCCACAGTGTCCTGACCCCGAACCCCGACAGAGGAGACCGACATGGCACTCGATTCACACGCAGCCGACCTGATCGCCGGACTACAGGCGCAGGGGCTGAAGGCTTTCGAGCACAGCACCGTGGAGGAGGTGCGGGCGGTGGTGGCGACGTTCACCGGACTGCAGGCGCCGCCCGAACCCGTCGCCCGCGTGGTGGACGCGCACTACGAGAGCGGCGGAGCGCAGATCGCGCTGCGGGTCTACATCCCCGAGGGGCAGGCGCCGCACCCGGTGGTCCTGTACTTCCACGGCGGCGGATTCGTCGCGGGCGACCTCGACGTCGTCGACGAACCCGCACGCGCGGTCGCGAACGGCGCAGGCGCGATCGTCGTCGCCGCGACGTACCGGCGCGCCCCGGAACACCGGTTCCCGGCCGCCGCCGACGACGCGGCGGCCGCCCTGCAGTGGGTGGCGGCCAACGTCGGGACGTACGGCGGTGACCCCGGCAACGTCGTCGTCATGGGTGACAGCGCCGGCGGCAACCTGGCGGCGGTCACCGCGCTGCGCGCACGCGACGAGAACGGACCGCGGCTGCGAGGGCAGGTGCTGATCTATCCGGTGATCGACCCGAACGCGGAGTTCCCCTCCCGGCGGGAGTTCGCCGAGGGATACGTGATCGGCGCCGGCGACCTCGACTGGTTCTGGAGCAACTACCTGCGCTCGCCCGAGGACGCGACTCATCCGTACGCCGTCCCGAGCCGCGCCGCGAGCCTCGAGGGACTTCCGCCCGCGCTCGTGCTCACCACCGAGAACGAGGTGGCCCGCGACGAGGCCGAGGCGTACGCCGGGGCGCTGCGGCAGGCGGGTGTCGACACGGAGGCGATCCGCTTCGACGGACTCCTCCACGGCGCGTTCTGGATGTCCGGTGCGGTTCCGTGCAGCAGCGAAATGCGCTCGGCCGTCGTCGAGTTCGTGAAGCGGGTGACGGCCGCCGCACCCGTTCTATGACGTGACCCGGCCGCGTCAGCCCTCGACTCGCGCCTCGAGTCGGGGGCAGACGCGCGGCCATTCGTCGTCGACCATCGAGAACAGAGCGGTGTTGCGCCACGATCCGTCGCGGCGGCGCCGGTGTTTGCGCAGGATGCCCTCGAACTCGGCCCCCAGCTTGGCGATGGCGCCGCGGGAGTGGGCGTTGCGCTCGTCGGTGTGCCATTCGACGCGGACGGAGCCGAGGTCCTCGAACGCCCGCCGCAGCAACAGCAGTTTCGATTCCGGGTTGATCAGCGTTCCCTGCGCGGAACGCGACAACCAGGTGTGCCCGATCGCGAGACTGCGGTTCTTCGGGTCGATCAGATACAGCGACGTCGAACCGACGATCCGCCCGGCGTGAACGTCGATCTGCGCGTACGCCAACCGGGTCGGATCCTCGTCGGCGCCGCGGACGAACGCCGCGGCGTCGTCACGGTCGGCGATGGCGACGGACGTCCAGTGGAAGATGCGGGGGTCGTCGACCGCGTCCAGCAGGCCGTCGACGTGGTTCTCGCCCAGCGGTTCGAGGCGTACGTGCCGTCCGGTGAGAGTGGGATGCGCGAACCAGGATTCGCTCATCGCGCCGGCTCGGGAGATTTCAGCATCGGCCGCCGGCCGGACCCCGGGCCGGTGCGCCCGCGGACGGGCGGATGCCGGAGAGTCGCGCGCAGAAACACGAAGAACAGCACCACCAGCAGTCCCGCCCGACCCCACACCCCGAACTTCACCAGCACCTCGAACGTCGACGCGTCCGTCTGGGCGGCGAGGGCGCCGAAGTACTTGAAGACGCCGATCCCCATCGACAGGTCGGCCACGAGATACGCGGCGACGAGCCCCCACGGGACGCGCAGCAGCACGAAGAACGGGATCAGCCACAGCGTGTACTGCGGCGAATGAACCTTGTGCAGCAGCAGGAATCCGCACAGCATGGCGGCGCTGACGGCGATCCACGGGTACACGCCGTCGCGGTGGAATCGCAACCAGCCGAGTCGCAGGGCGATCGCGAACGCGGCGCACACGAGGAGCGGCGACAGCAGGCTCACCGTCTGGTCGTACGCGGGGAGCGGGACGTCGTCGGCGACCGGCCCGAACAGCGGACGCAGCCCCCAGTACCAGATGGAGTTGGTGGTGAGATCGGCCTGACGGTTCTCCTGGAACGTGAACGACGCCCGCCATCCGCTGTAGGAGATGAGGGCGAACGGCAGGTTCACCGCCACCACCGTGGTGATCGCGGCGACCGCGACCAGCACCGCGCCGCGCACGTCGTAGCGTCGCTCCGCGGTGCCGTTCCGGGTGAGGACGTACGCGATCAGCGGCAGCACGAACGCACCCGGATACAGCTTCAGGCAGAACCCGACGGCGAGGAGCACCGCCGCGAGGACACCGCGGGTGCGGAGCGGGATCCGTTCGAGTGTCATGACGAAGATCGCGGCCACCGACGTCGCGACCACCGGCAGTTCCCAGTTGTGGAAGGCGTACAGCACCAGCGGCGGCGTCGCCGACCACAGCAGCGCCCACCAGCCGGCCAGCCGTCCCAGCATCCACGCCGTGAGCAGGCCGAACGGCGCGAGGATCAGCGCCGAGTGCAGCAGGAAGTCGGCGTCGGTGTGCGAACCGATGCCGCCGAGCCACATCAGCACGCCACTCAGCACCGGGTACTCGACGGTGCCGCCGGTGAGGACGCCGTCGGCGTTGATCCCCCCGGTGATGTACGGGAAAACGTGCAGGTTGACGTCGCGGCCGAGCCACAGGAACTGGATGTCGGAATAGCAGACCTGCGTGTCCTTGATGCGGTCGAAGATCAGGCTGCGCCCGACGCCGTCGAACGGCGCCCCCGCGCACCGTGCCTTCTGCAGGTAGCCGGCGAGCATGGCGAGGCCCGCCAACCCGACGACGACCGCCGTGATCGGCGACCGCTGCCGAGCTCCGATATGCATGAATCCACACTAGGGCGCTCCGCGCCCTGTGCGCCTTTCTGGTAGCCACAACTACCAAAAAGGCGCACAGGGCATTGCCCAATTTCGCTGGTCAGGGGCTCGTCGTGTACCCTGCAAAGGTTGCTGACGCAACGACCCTCCTGCCACGGACAGTCCGTGGCCGTTTTCACTAGTCCATAGGAGGTGATGAGGTCTTATGCGTCATTACGAATTGATGGTCATCCTTGACCCCAGCCTGGACGAGCGCACTGTTGCTCCTTCGCTGGATACGTTCCTCAATGTTGTTCGCCAGGACGGCGGCAAGATCGACAAGGTCGATGTCTGGGGTAAGCGTCGTCTCGCCTACGAGATCCTGAAGCACAGCGAAGGCATCTACGCGGTGATCGACATCAGCGCTACGCCCGCCACCGTCGCGGAGCTCGATCGTCAGCTCGGTCTGAACGAGTCGGTGCTGCGTACGAAGGTTCTGCGCCACAACAAGTGATTTCTGTCGGTCACCAGCCCTAGGCTCGTGCCCAACCGAACTCCACATTCTGCAGGAGGAACCATATGGCAGGCGACACCGTCATCACCGTCATCGGAAACTTGACGGCTGATCCGGAGCTTCGATTCACCCCCGCGGGTGCCGCGGTCGCGAACTTCACTGTCGCGTCCACGCCCCGCACCTTCGACCGTCAGACCAATGAATGGAAAGACGGCGAAGCACTGTTTCTGCGTTGCAACATCTGGCGCGAGGCAGCCGAGAACGTCGCGGAGAGTTTGACCCGTGGCTCGCGAGTGATCGTGAGCGGCCGGCTCAAGCAGCGCTCCTACGAAACTCGTGAAGGTGAAAAGCGCACTGTCGTCGAGCTCGAGGTCGACGAGATCGGCCCCTCGCTGAGGTACGCCACGGCCAAGGTCAACAAGGCCAACCGTGGTGGCGGCGGCGGTGGAGGCTTCGGTTCCTCCGGCGGATCGGGCGGCGGACGTCCGCAATCCAATACCGGCGGAGATGATCCGTGGGGCAGCGCGCCGCAGGCGTCCGGCTCCTTCGGAGGCTCTGGTGGTGGGAGCGACGAACCCCCGTTCTGATCCGTACCTGATCGGAACATCCAGAAAAGAGCAAACAAATGCCGAAGCCGCCCTTGCGCGACAAGGTAATGAAGAAGAAGATCTGCATCTTCTGCAAAGAGAAGAACACGCAGATCAACTACAAGGACACGACGCTGCTGCGTAAGTACGTCAGCGACCGCGGCAAGATCCGTGCGCGCCGTGTCACCGGCAACTGCGTCCAGCACCAGCGCGACGTTGCCATTGCCGTCAAGAACTCACGTGAGGTGGCGTTGCTGCCTTACGCCACCGTGGCTCGCTAAGGAAAGGGAGGAAAGACATGAAGCTCATCCTCACCGCTGACGTGGACAACCTCGGTGCGCCTGGCGACACCGTCGAGGTCAAGGACGGCTACGGCCGCAACTACCTGCTGCCCCGCGGCCTGGCCATCGTCGCCACCCGTGGCGCCGAGAAGCAGGTCGAAGGCATCCGTCGTGCGCAGGAAGCCCGCGCCGTGCGCGGTCTCGACCACGCCAAGGAGCTCAAGGCCGCCATCGAGGGCATCGAGAACATCTCGCTGACGGTCAAGACCGCCGGTGACTCGGGCAAGCTCTTCGGTTCGGTTACCGCCGCCGACGTCGCCGCTGCCATCAAGGCTGCCGGTGGACCCGTCGTCGACAAGCGCAGCCTGGAGCTGCCGAAGGCTCACATCAAGGCGACCGGCAAGCACGCCGTCGTCGTGAACCTGCACCCCGACGTGGTTGCGAAGTTCCACCTGAACGTCGTCGGCGCCTAGTCGACCCGTTCACACACAGGCCCCCCGGACGCCTTGGCGTGCGGGGGGCCTGCGCTTGTCGATTCCGGCTCTCAGCCGCCCTCTCCGGCCCGTTTTCGCGGGTGTGAAGCATGCAGAGGAGCGGCTTCCAGGTGTGTCTGGAAGTTAGCCGCCCGCGCCGGAGATCTGTGAGGTGAATCATATTGCCACCCGGGGGCGACCAACTCAACACGCCCGAGTCGTCAACGCGAAAGACACGCCGAACGGGTTTTCATCCACAGTTGTGAGAATCCAAAAAACGGCTCTGAGCTGGGTACTTGGGATTGTGATATGCACTTATCCTCAGGTTGTCCCCATGGGGTTAACAAACGTACCCAGCGGTTTACACAATTTGTCCCCAGCTGTGTACACAGGCTGGTTTGAACACCGGGTAGCTAATCCCTAACGTCGTCCCGGCGTGTCTCGCGATCACGACGCCGGCTGCCAGGAAGAGCCTGCGAAGGTTGTCGGTGGGGGCGAGTACAAAGAGTTCGTAGCACCAACACCGGGAAGCTTTTCCCGGGGCGGCGCAACAGTGATGGGGAAGGTCGGTCGAGTGGCTGTAGTAGACGATCGGGGCCATTCCGAATACCCGGGTCCGCCCGACGCGGAGCCCGGTGAAGAGTTCGGTCGGCAGCCCCCGCAGGACATGGCGGCGGAGCAGTCGGTGCTCGGCGGCATGCTCCTCAGCAAGGACGCCATCGCAGACGTGCTCGAGGTGCTCCGTCCCGGCGACTTCTACCGTCCCGCGCATCAGTCGGTGTACGACGTGATCCTGGACCTCTACAGTCGCGGTGAGCCCGCCGACCCGGTGACGGTGTCCGCGGAACTGGATCGCCGCGGTGAGCTCCGTCGCATCGGCGGCGCGCCCTACCTGGTGACGCTCACCCAGACGGTGCCCACCGCCGCCAACGCCGGCTACTACGCCGAGATCGTGGCGGAGAAGGCCATCCTGCGTCGCCTCGTCGACGCAGGCACCCGCATCGTCCAGTACGGCTACACCGGAGCCGACGGACAGGACGTCGCCGAGGTCGTCGACCGTGCGCAGGCCGAGATCTTCGAGGTCACCGAACGCCGCACCACCGAGGACTTCGTCCCCCTCGAGGAGCTCCTGCAGCCCACGATGGACGAGATCGACTCCATCGCCAGCCGCGGCGGCATCTCCCTCGGCGTGCCCACCGGCTTCGTCGAACTCGACGAGATCACCAACGGCCTCCACCCCGGGCAGATGATCATCGTCGCGGCGCGGCCCGGTGTAGGTAAGGCGCTCGCCCTCGACACTCCCCTGGCCACGCCCACCGGCTGGACCACCATGGGTGACGTCCAGGTCGGCGACCACCTCATCGACGCCGACGGCAAGCCCACCCGCGTCGTTGCCGCCACCGACGTCATGGTCGGCCGGCCCTGCTACGAGGTGGAGTTCTCCGACGGCACCGTCCTCGTCGCCGACGAGCAGCATCAGTGGTTGACGGGCGTCGACGGGCGGGGCGCCGTGCGCACCACCGCTCAGATCGCCGGATCGATCGACCTCGGGCACAAGGTCGCGCACACACGCGCGTTGCAGCTGCCGACGTCGACCGTGCACGTCGACCCCTACGCCCTGGGCGCCTCGCTCACTGTCGGGGGCAAGCGAATCCCGGCGGAACTGTTGCGTGGGTCGGAATCGGAGCGTCGCGAGTTGCTGGCCGGCCTGCTCGATGCCGCAGGGTCGGTCGCCGACGACGGCGCGGTGCGGTTCCAGACCGGGAATCCCCCGTTGTCGCAGGATCTCGCCGAACTCGTCGTCAGCCTGGGATACGACTGCCGTCCGATCGACGGCGGGGTCACGTTCTACGCCGACGACGAGGTGTTCCAGCTTCATCGGAAGGCCATCCAGCACAAGGAACTTCGCGGCGAGGTGAGTGGTTTCCGCCGCATCGTCGCGGTACGTCCGATCGACAGTGTCGCAGTGCGGTGCGTCGAGGTCGACAATGCCGACCATCTGTATCTGGCGGGTCGTTCGATGGTGCCCACCCACAACTCCACGCTCGGCATGGACTTCCTGCGTTCCTGCTCGGTGAAGCACGGCATGGCCAGCGTCATGTTCTCCCTCGAGATGAGCAAGACCGAGATCGTCATGCGTCTGCTGTCGGCGGAGGCGAAGATCAAACTCGGCGACATGCGCTCCGGCAAGATGACCGACGACGACTGGACGAAACTCGCTCGCCGTATGAGTGAGATCAGTGAGGCGCCGCTGTTCATCGACGACTCCCCCAACCTGACCATGATGGAGATCCGTGCAAAAGCGCGGCGGCTCAAGCAGAAACACGACATCAAACTGATCGTCATCGACTACCTGCAGCTGATGAGCTCGGGTAAGAAGGTTGAGTCGCGTCAGCAGGAAGTCTCCGAATTCTCCCGAAGCCTCAAGCTCTTGGCGAAGGAACTCGAAGTTCCCGTGGTCGCGATCTGCCAGCTGAACCGTGGTCCCGAGCAGCGGCAAGATAAGCGCCCGCAGGTTGCTGACCTGCGTGAATCGGGATCGCTCGAGCAGGATGCCGACATGGTGATCCTCCTTTACCGCCCCGACGCGACCGAACGCGACGACCCCCGCGGCGGCGAGGCCGACCTCATCCTCGGCAAGCACCGAAACGGCCCGACCGCGACGATCACTGTGGCGCACCAGCTTCACCTGTCCAAGTTCGTGGACATGGCGAGAGGTTAGGCAGCAGCCATCTGAGGCGCCGCCCTCCGCTGCAGACGCCGCCCTCCGCTGCACAGAGGATGAGGGCGGTCCACTGCGCTGAACCGGTAATCCGCGACATCGCCCCCGTGGTCCAGCCCTCTGCATTTTCGACATGGTCGATGACGAGCGATTCGGCTCGACGGCGGGCGGGGGTGCGCGCGGAGTCGTGCTCACGGGCGGGGGGTCGATCTGTCCGACTTCGGTGCAGCGACTGCCTGTGGCCCTGTGAGAAGTCGGCCACATCTGTTCCGGGTAGTCGAAAACGAGGTCGTGCGGTACCCCCGGAACCGCCACCCAGGGGTGATCTTCCACCCCCTGCCGGGTCGCCGATCACCCCCTCGGGGGTGTTATCGAACGGCGGCTTCCGGCGAAAACTAGTGGTCGTCCGAGAACCACCCCCGAACTTCAGGAGCCACAGAATGTCCTCGATCACAACACGCACCGCAGCCTCAGCAGCGATCGGCGTCGCCCTCGGCTTCGGTGCCGTGCTGGCCCAGGGCGCCACCGCCGCCGCCGCACCCGCGGATGGCGCCGCCCCGCAGGTCCCGTACGCCGTCCAGGTGCGCGACCGCATCGGATGCGCCAACGCGTGGCCCATGGTCGCCTGCGATGCCCCCGACGAGGACGTTCCCGAGCAGGTCGAACTCTACGAACCGGGCACCACACTCACCGAGCCGGGCGGCGTCGACCTCTTCGGGTCCTCCAGCGCCCCGTACCACGCCGCGAACTACCCCCTCGAACCCGACGACGGCGTGATCTCCCATTCCCTCGACCCCGACATGCCCTGGATGTGACCCCGCCGGCTCCGGCGCCGAGTTCCCCCCGCCGCCGGAGCCCATCTGTGACGCGACGCCGAGAGTGTCCGCCGGTACGTCAACCCGGGGTGACCGGGGTCGCCATCCTCAGGGTTCGCCGCTCCGTTACCGGGAATTCTTCTCGGCGACCGCGGTCGCCGGGTGCACGGCGATCAGGCCGAGACCTTCGCGTCGCTTGCACAGCCGCGCCAACTCCCGATACGCGGCCTCACCGAGCAACTCGGTGAGCTCCGGCGCATACGACTCCCACACCGCCTTGGCGCCGACATGCGCATCCGGCGAGCCGGAGCAGTACCAGTCCAGATCCGCGCCGCCCTCACCCCAACCGCGGCGGTCGTACTCGGTGATCGTCGTCTTCAGGACCTGCTCACCGTCGGGTCGCTCCACCCATTCGTGGGTCCGCCGGATCGGCAGCTGCCAGCACACGTCCGGCTTCACCTCGAGCGGCTCGATCCCACGCCGCAGCGCCATCGAATGCAACGCGCACCCGATCCCACCCTCGAAGCCGGGACGGTTGAGGAAGATGCACGCGCCCTTGTAGCGGCGGGTACGCAGCGCCGGCTCGTCCTCGAGCTCATCCTCCTCGATGTACCCCGTCTCCCCGAGACCCTCCTTCCTGAACTGCCAATCCTCAGGTCTGAGCAGCTTCACCGACTCGTGCAACCTCTCGACATCCTCCTCGTCGGTCAAGAACGCGCCGTGCGAGCAGCAGCCGTCGTCGGGTCGGCCCGCGATGATGCCCTGGCAGGCCGGGGTGCCGAACACACAGGTCCAGCGTGAGAGCAGCCACGTCATGTCCGCGGCGATGAGATGCTCGGCGTCGTCGGGATCGAGGAACTCGACCCATTCCCGAGCGAAGTCGAGCGCAACCTCGGGGCTGGGCGCCATCTTGTGCGCACGCCGCGCACTACCTGCTGTCACAAACCCCCACGCTAGCCAACCCACATAACAGCCAAGGACTGATCCGATCCCCGTCCGGGATCAAACAATGCCGCCACGAATCGCGCCGATACGCCAGGGAGACCACCGCTGCGATAGACGACCGATCAACCCCAGCACCATTGCCGCACAACGGACAACCGTTGACGGGCACAGCCCACAACGTATGGCGTGCGCGCCCCGTGGAGCGTCGGGCCGTTGCCTCGACAGATGAACCCACCCCTGAAGCCGCCATTAGCGGTCACCGTCGGCAACGCACGCGCGACAATAGGTCAATGACCGAGCTGCAGATCCGCGAGGCGACGCCAGACGATGCCCCGATGTGTGGGCGCATCATGTTCGACGCCTTCGAGGCGCTCGCCACGCGCCATCACTTTCCGATCGAAGCGGGCACACCCCAACTCGCCGACTTCCAGATCAAGGCGATGCTGGACACCGACGGCATCTACGGCCTGGTTGCCGAGCGTGACGGCCACATCGTCGGCAGTGCCCTACAGGACGAGCGCGGAAAGATCGTCGGCATCGGACCCGTCACTGTCGACCCGGCGGCATCGGATGCGGGGGCGGGCCGTGCGCTGATGAATGCTCTGCTCGAGCGATCGCGAGAGCGTGAGGTCGCGGGCGTGCGGCTGGTACAGACGACGTACAACTACCGGTCCTTCTCCCTGTACGCCAAGCTCGGCTTCGCCGTCCGTGAGCTGTTGTCCGTCTTCCAGGGAACAGCACACGGGTCCGCTATACCTGGCGCAGTCGTACGTGCAGCGACACCGGACGACATCGCCGCCTGCGACGAGATCTGTCGGCAGGTGCACGGCCACGACCGCCACGGCGAGCTGCAGCAGTGGGTCGGTGCGGGAACCGCCCGCGTGGTCGAGCGTGGCGGCCGGATCACCGGCTATGCGACGGGTTTCGGCTACATCTGGCATGCGGTTGGCCAGGCCGACGACGACGTCATCGCACTGCTGGCCGGCGCTGACGAGTTCACCGGACTCGGGTTCCTCGTGCCCTCACGCAATACCCGCCTCATGGCCTGGTGCTTCGATGCCGGGCTGCAGCTCGTCCAGCAGTCGACGCTGATGACGACCGGGCTCTACAACGAGCCGCAAGGCGCGTGGCTGCCGTCGATCGGCTACTAGTGGCCCAGGAGTCGACCGGGGCGGCCGTTCCAGTCGTATCGAAATGCGCGAATCCCCGCGGGCCGCGCGACAGCTCAAAAGATATGATGGGAATGGACTCGCAATCGGGCTGCCTTGGAGCGCCACACTGAGCGGGCATCCGGGGCAACCGAGGCGGTCACGTACAACAGCAGCGCGACACGGCACGATGCTGGCTCACGATCAACGCGCGAACGGCGTCACTCGCGGGGTGCCGTATCCGACGGCTTCAATTCATGCCGATGGAGCACCGACAATGAACACAACCACGAAGGCACGCACGAAAAGCCTTCTGATCAGGCTAGCGGTGGCCGGATCGATCGTCACGTTACCGGCGGGACTCGCCGCCGCACCCGCGGTGGCCTCGGTCGCCGCACCCGCGGTGGCGTCCGCCGCCGCATCGACCGCCCCGCCGGGGCAGGACCCGTGCGATCCCAACAACAACTGGCTGCTGCCGCCGGACCAAATTCAGCAGCAGATGAACATGTGCGGCAACAATGGCGGCCAAATGCAACGGGATCGGAACCGCGAGCAAAATAACCCGCCGGCACCCTTCAGGATGTCTCCGCCGCCGATGTTCGGCTCCTCCTGACGCGGACACTCACCCCGCGGTTCCGGCGCGACCCGGCCCACGAACGCCTGGCGGCTCGCGGGCAGCGGACTCTCGCGCGCGAAACGCGGGGTCTCACGCCAAGGCACAGGAGGGCGTCCCGGCGGGCTGACAGTTGATCCCCCGCCTGCGGACAGCTGATCTCCCTGTCCGCGATCAGGTGATCTCCATCGAGGCGCGTCCGACGCGCGCCAGCCCATCCTCGAGATCTGAGGCGATGCACCAAGCCCGCGGACCGACTAGAGGCGAGCGGCGGCGAACTGTGCAGCCGCAATGGTCATCCCGTTCACGGGATACAACGCGTGCACGGCATTGGGGCGCCCCAGAGGGGCACCATCGCAGATGTTGTCGCCGGGAGCGCACAAATCGATTGCCTTAGGACCGTACAGCGGCCCGATAACGATCGGCGGACTGCCTGCATCACGCATAAACCGCTCCGACGGTTTTCCGAAGAAGACGACCGCGGCAACGTGGCTCGCCACATCCGGCGATAACGGCCCGGGTAGGCCTAACTCCGTGGGTAATCCGGCTGGATTTCCGTCTGCGGTGACAAACCCTGCCACAGCCGCACCTTGAGAGTAACCGCCCACTACCATCCTCGTGCCGGGGCAATTTGTCGCCATGAACTGAATCCGAGAATGCATGTCCCGCATCCCGTCGACGAAGGTGCGGACGAACGCTTGCCGATCATCAAAATTGCTACCGGCAGGGTAGTTGACGGCGTACACCCCGATCGACCGCGCGCCCGCGAACAAGCGCAGCGATTCGACGAATGAAAGTCCTGTGATGCCCACGCCGTCCGGTTGATCCGTACCACGGGCGAACGCCACCTCGACGTCGGGACATGGCTGGGCGGACGCGAGCGGGGGTTCGACGGGTACGACAAGCAGCGCCGCAAACGCCAGCATCGCCGTACACAGGAATCGAGCGAGCGTGCGTGTCGCCATGAGGTAAACACTACATTCAGTCCCGACCCGATCAAGCTTCCTTTGCCGACTCGGGAACCGTTCGCCACCGACCGGTCGATTACCACACGTCCAGTGCACACCCGGTCCCCCGAGCCCGGCCCCACCCTCGGCGACAATCCCGCAGTGCCACCCGGTCAGGCGGTGAAGAATTCGCTCAGGCCCATGCTGTGGAGTGCGCGGCGGTAGGCACCGGAGCTGCGGTCGGCGGGGATAGTGACCTCCAGTCTCGGGTCGAGGGGAAAGTCCTCGGGCGATCGGGGCGAACACGCGGGTTTCGCGTGCCGACATCGCTGAGGCGGCGTTCATGATGTTCAGGATCGCCCCGTCGGGGAAGTGGATGTGTGAACGGCACGAATGCTTCGAAGTGCCTGAGCCATTCGAATCCCGGTTCGCCGACCTTTCCGCCGTGTGGGTAGTTGCCGACGGTCCAAGATGCACACGATCCTCGCTCTCTACGACGACCCGCCGACCGACGGGCGCTTGCGGGCGACGTATCACCGTTACGACGGAGTGATGCACATGCTCGCTGCCCTCGATTTGGGCAGCGGCAGAATGTATTACCGGATCAGGCCGCGTAAGCAATCGGGCGAGTTCCTTGAGTTTCCGAAGTCTCTTCGCGCCCGTTGGACGCTCGATAACTTCTCCCCGCACCGACATCCGGCCGTGCGTCGGTGGCCGGCAACGATGTCGAACTCGTGTTCTTACCGACCTACGGGTCGTGGTTGAACTGGATCGAGTCTTCGGTTCACGGCGTTGCGGTACTTCGCGGTGAACGGCACCGATCACCGCAGTCATGCAGGGCCGAACGCAGCGATCGGGGCGTACATGCGGGGCGCAATGCTCGTGCCGAACCGAAAACTCGGTTTGCTCCTGATCCGGTCGTGAGTCACCGATCCGGTCGTGGACCGAGTACCGACTTTGTCGGGCCCCGATTGCTTGACGAACCACCAGATCGGGAACCTACAGCAGCAAGCAGTCGGCAGCTTGCCTGCTTGCTGCCGCCACACTCCCCTCCTCCTACACTCGGCCTGTTGCCTGCCGGCGTCTCGTCCCACCGGACGTTTCGGCGACCGGCTTGTCGGCCCGACGAAACGCTTCCATATGATGTGTGCGTCGGGCGCGCCGGTGTCCGCGAGCCGCGAAACCGGGTCCGGTGATCCAGGTCACCGCTGGTGGAGCGGTGTTCGCTTGCCGGCCTCCGACGCAAGGACACGCCACATGAGCCGGGAAGGCAGACAAGCGCAGTGAGCACAGTGGAACTGGCCCAGTGGAACTCCGAGGAAGCTCTCGCGGAGGCAATGATCCCGATCATCGGCGGTCTACACCGTAGACACTCGGTGACCATTCTGCTTCACAGTCGCTCCCTGGTGAACAAATCGGTCATCAGTATCCTGCGAACCCATCGTTTCGCCCGGCAGATCAGCGGCGATGAACTGTCGGTCGAGGAGACGTTCCCCTTCCTCGAAGCGCTCACTCACCTCGATCTTCGGCCCTCGAAGATCGACCTCGGACTGCTGGTGATGGCCTATCGCGCCAACGGTGACGGAGCATCGGTCCCAGAGTTCGTTGCACGGAGCCTCGCCGACCTGGTCGGCGGCGCCCAGACGAGCCCCGCGCAGCCGCAGGACGTGGTCCTGTACGGATTCGGGCGTATCGGTCGCCTCGTCGCTCGACTGCTCATCGAGAAGGCCGGCTCGGGCAATGGGCTGAACCTGCGTGCCGTGGTGGTCCGCAAGGGTGGCAGCGACGATCTGACCAAGCGCGCATCGCTGCTGCGCCGTGACTCGGTCCACGGGCAGTTCAACGGCACGATCAAGGTCGACACCGACAACAACACGCTGATCGCCAACGGCAACGTCATCAAGTTCATTTACAGCAACGACCCGGAGAGCCTCGACTACACCGAGCACGGCATCGACAACGCCATCCTGATCGACAACACCGGAATCTGGCGCGACCGCGACGGACTGTCGAAGCACCTCCGCCCCGGCGTCGCGAAGGTGGTGCTCACCGCACCCGGCAAGGGAGACGTCCCGAACATCGTGCACGGCGTCAATCACCGCGACCTCGACCCGAACGAGCAGATCGTGTCGTGCGCATCCTGCACCACCAATGCCATCGTCCCGCCGCTGAAGACGATGGACGACGAATTCGGTGTGTCGCGAGGCCACGTCGAGACCGTGCACTCGTTCACCAACGACCAGAACCTCCTGGACAACTACCACAAGGCCGACCGTCGTGGTCGTTCCGCGCCGTTCAACCTCGTGCTCACCGAGACCGGCGCCGCGTCGGCGGTCGCCAAGGCGCTCCCCGAGCTGAAGGCCAAGATCACTGGCAACTCGATCCGCGTTCCCACTCCGGACGTGTCCGTCGCCATCCTCCACCTTCAGCTGGGTCGGGAGACCACCAAGGAGGAGGTGCTCGAGCATCTCAGCCAGGAGTCGCTCACCGGAGCGCTGAGCCGGAACCTCGACTACACCGCTGCAACCGATGCCGTGTCCAGTGACTTCATCGGTTCGCGCGCCGCGTGCATCGTCGACGCGAATGCGACGATCGTCGACGGCGACACCGCCATCCTCTACGTCTGGTATGACAACGAGTTCGGATACTCGTGCCAGGTGGTGCGCACTGTCCAGTACCTGTCCGGTGTGGAGTACCCCATCTACCCCGCGGTCGACGCCGCTGATGCGATGTCCGTGGGCTGACCGGCGTTGCCGTAGGTTTGCGACGCCCGGGCCGAGCAGTGGCTGCTCTCCCGGGCGTCGTCGTGTATTCGGTGGGCCTCGCCGCTGAAGGCTCATCGTTCGTATGGTTCTCGACGTTGAAATTTCCGGCACCGAGGCCCGTCGATCCCGAAACCCGCAGCAGCAAGTCAAGCACCAGTAGCCGAAGCCGTAGTTCGAGCGGCGGCGCCATTGCTCTTGGGGTGGCGCCGCCGCTGTGATTGCGAGCGCTTCAGCACGTGGCGAACTCGCGTGGGAATTCGGAGTGCGTCGTCGGTTCTGTACTCGGAGTTTCCTTTTTCGCAGCGTTGTAAATCGTCTCGCCACCGTGTGGCCGCTGAATCGCGAAACATGTTGTAGCAACAAGCAATTAATCGACTCAGGATGCTTGTCATGGACGACCATCGCGGCGTCGACGAGCCGTCGCCTGGTCGACGATGTCGCGATGCTACTGCTGCGGCTCGGTGTTCACGGCCGGATCAAACGGGTCCGTAAGAAGGGCTATCGTGATTGCTGGCACCTGACCATTGCCGGCTCCCAGAACCAGACGCAGTTTCTCTCCGTGGCGGGTGTTCATGGCGCGAGGGGCGAAGCTGCGCGAAGGGTGCGGCCAGCCCGCCATCTGCAATCTGCGGGAGGGGTTCGGTAATCCTGCGCCGCGAGACCGCTTCCTATCGGGATAGTTGCGTCGAGTCGGTTCTGCGGGGTTCGTCCTGCCTGATGGTCGAGATCCATGGTCGGGACGAGCATCGCGGCGGGTCAGCCGACGAGACCGGGCTATGGCTGCCGGGAACCTCACCCGAGCGCGCTTCTCACGCCAACCGTTTCGACGCCGTGGACCGATGGGTGGGCTGGGCGACGCTCTGATACCCACTGATAACCGGGTCGTGCACCGCGGCCGACGGGTGTTGCCATGCCGGCGTCGGCATAGGGGAACTGCCCGATTTGGGCGGAACCGGACAGTTCTGTCGACAGGCGCTCGGGCTACTGCGCAACCGGGGAATGTGGCACCGCACGGCGATTGTCATCATGTCGGGCCCTCGGCTGGAGCGAATTTTCCCAGTTCAAGGGATCTTTTCAAGATGATCTTGCAGCAAAACGTTGACGTGGCCGCCATCACAGTGAAAGATGCTCATATGAAACTTTAATTCGAATCTTTTATTGGCGGATGAGGAACGCATCCGTTCCTCATGGCTCCCCTCGGTAGAACTCCCCGTGGATCGCGCTTCGGAATCCACGACAATCACCCACTGCGGAAGGCAAGTTTCATGACCCAGACTGTCGCGTCGACCCCCACCCAGGTCCGTCGCGGTGACGGCACCTCACTCGTGTCGGCCGAAGACTTTGCACCTCGCAGGCACTTCATCGCAGGCGAGTTTGTCACCGGCGCTAGCGGTGCATCCATCGACGTCGTCAACCCGGCTGACGGCTCGGTGCTCACCACGGTTCTCGAAGGCACCGCCGACGACGTCGACAAGGCGGTCGACGCAGCCCTTGCCGCGAAAGCCGGCTGGGCGCGGCTGGTCCCGAAGGAACGCGCCGAGATCCTGCACAAGATCGCCGATCGCCTCGCCGGCAACGCAGACCTCCTCGCCCGGCTCGAATCGGCGAACACCGGTAAGCCGCTGATGGTTTCGCAGGACGATGTCTCCGGATCGATCGATACGTTCCGGTTCATGGCGGGGGCGTCCCGGGCCATCACCTCCCAGGCTGCCGCGGACTATGCCGAAGGGCACCTGTCGGTCATCCTCCGTGAACCCCTGGGTGTCGTCGGTGTCGTCACGCCCTGGAACTACCCGCTGCTGATGGCGGCGTGGAAGATCGCCCCCATCCTCGCCGCCGGCAACACTATGGTCATCAAGCCGTCCGAGCAGACGCCGCTGACCACCCTCAAGTTCGCCGAACTGGTCGCGGACCTGCTTCCCGCCGGTGTGTTCAACGTCGTCACCGGCTACGGTCCCGTCGTCGGAAACCGGCTGTCCGGGCATCCCCAGATCGACATGATCGCCCTGACCGGATCCGTCGGCAGTGGAAAGGCGGTGGCGCAGAAGGCAGCCGAATCCCTCAAACGCGTGCACCTCGAACTCGGCGGCAAGGCGCCGGTCATAGTCTTCGACGACGCCAACCTCGAGGAGGCCGCGACGTCCCTGCGCGCGGCCGGCTACTGGAACTCCGGCCAGGAATGTGGCGCGGGATGCCGGGTGCTGGTGCACGAATCGGTTGCCGAAGAATTCACCGAGCACCTGGTCCGCGAGGTCGGATCACTGGTCGTCGGCGAGCCCGGCGCCGGTGACGACATCGAGATCGGCCCCCTGGTTTCGAAGGCGCACTTCGATCGGGTTTCCGGATTCCTCACGCGGGCAAGCGAACAGGGTATCCGTGCCGCACTCGGCGGCGCCCCGATCGACGGCCCCGGCTACTTCGTGCCGCCCACCGTCCTGGTCGACGTTCCCGACGGAGCCGAATGCTCCCGGGAAGAGATCTTCGGCCCCGTCGTCACCGTCGAAACCTTCACCGACGAGAACAACGCCATCGACCGCGCCAACGACGTGCCCTACGGTCTCGCCGCCTCGGTGTGGACCGAAAACGCCCGCCGCAGTCACGACCTGCCCGCCCGACTCGACTTCGGGACGGTCTGGGTCAACTCCCACCTCGTCCTGGCCAACGAAGTGCCGTGGGGCGGTTTCAAGGGGTCCGGCTACGGCCGCGACCTGTCGATCTACGCACTCGACGACTACTCCCGCACCAAGCACGTGATGCACAACCACAACCGCTGACCATCCCCGATAGTCCACCCACACCTCTCGAGTAAAGGTTCACACAGACATGCCTACCAAGCTCTACGCCACCCCGCCGATCCCGTACGTCACCGAGAAGCCGTGGACGAACTGGGGCGGCAACCAGGCCTGTACGCCCGCATTCACGGTCCGCCCGAAGAACGAGCAGGAGGTCCTCGACGTCGTCCGCTTCGCAATCCGTGAGGGTTTGCCCGTCCGCGCCGTCGGCGCCGGCCACTCCTTTACCCCGATCGTGCAGACCGGCGGTGTGCTCATCGACACCGAACTGCTTACCGGCGTGACCGGAACCGACACCACCAAGAACCGTGCCCGCGTCCTCGGCGGCACCCGTATCAGCGACATGGGCGCACCCCTGTGGGACGCCGGGCTGTCCCTGTCGAACCAGGGCGATATCGACAAGCAGTCGATCTCCGGTGCCATCGCGACCGCCACCCACGGCTCCGGCATCAACCTGGGCAGTTTCTCCTCCCGTCTCCGCTGGGCCCGAATCATCAACGGCCACGGCGAGGTTGTCGAAGTAGACGAGAACGATCTGAACACCCTGCGCGCCGCCCAGGTCGCGATCGGCACTCTCGGCATCATGACCGAGGTCGAACTCGAGGTGTCGCCGCGCTACCACATCAAGGAAGAGATCACCTTCCCGACGTGGGACGAGACCAAAGCCGGGTGGGACCAGAACATCGCCGACTACCGGCACTACTCGTTCATCTGGTGCCAGGCCGACGACTCGGCCGCTCTGTACGAACTGCCCACCCCGGCCGGTGAATCGATGGTCAACCGCACCTACACCAAGAAGTACGTCGCCGCGAACCTCGACGAGGCCGGCGAGATCGTCACCACCGAGAACCGTCGCGCCGACCGGGCATACAAGATCTACGCCGGCGGGTACATGATCCCCTTCCACGAACTCGAGTACTACGTACCCGCCGAAAAGGGCTTGGCCGCAGTCGAAGCCGTGCAGAACCTGTTGACGACCAAGCACACCGCCGAGCGCTACCCGATCGAGGTCCGCTGGGTCCAGGGCGACGACGCCTACTTGTCCCCGTTCTACAAGCGCGACACGACCGTGCTGTCGGTCTCCGGCGCCCCCGGCACGGACTACTGGCCCTACCTACGCGACCTCGACGCGCTTCTCGAGGACTTCGATGCCCGCCCGCACTGGGGCAAGATCCACTTCCTCACCCGCGACCGCATCGAGAAGATGTACCCCGAATACGACAAGTTCGTCGCCGTGCGCCGAGAGTTCGACCCCGACGGCGTCTTCCTCAACGACAATCTGCGTTCCCTCGTAGGCTAACCGGACGGATGACTACGTCATGACCACTACGCAACCGTCACACCATGGTTCCGACGAGGGCGGCGTCGACGAGTACGGCTACAACCAGAAGCTCGACCGAAGCATCGGCAAGTTCGCCAGCTTTGCCGCCGGCGTCAGCTACATCTCGATCCTGACCGGTGTCTTCGGGCTCTTCTACGTCGGCTTCGGCACCGGCGGCCCGGCCTACGCCTGGTCGTGGCCGATGGTCTTCGTCGGCCAGCTCATGGTCGCGCTCTGTTTCGCCGAGCTCGCCAGCCGCTACCCGGTCGCCGGGTCGGTCTACAACTGGGCGAAAAAGCTTGCCTCACCGACCACATCGTGGATGGCGGGCTGGCTGCTACTGACCTCCTCGATCGTGACCGTCGGCGCGGTCGCGCTGGCGTACCAGATCACGCTCCCGCAGATCTGGTCCGGTTTCCAGATCGTCGGCGACGGCACCGGCGAACACGACTTCTCCCTCAACGGTGTGCTGCTGGCCGGGGCGCTGATCGTGTTCACCACCCTGGTGAACGCGTTCGGAGTCAAGTTGACCGCGCTGATCAACAGCGTGGGTGTGTTCGTCGAGCTGATCGCGGCGGTGCTGCTGGTGATCATCCTCGGTGTGCACGTCGTCCGGGGACCCGGTGTACTCCTCGAGACACACGGACTGGGAGAAGGCCACTCGCTCGGCTACTTCGGGGTATTCCTGGTCGCGTCCCTCGCCTCGGCGTGGGTCATGTACGGATTCGACACGGCGAGCTCGCTCGGCGAAGAGACCAAAGACCCGAAGAAGACCGCGCCCCGCGCGATCATCCGGGCCATCACCGCCTCGTTCCTGCTCGGTGGCGCCATCTTGTTCTTCGGCATCCTCGCCGCACCCGATCTGAGCGATCCGCAGCTGGGATCGCCGTCCGGTGGTCTGCAGTACGTGATCCTCTCGCTGCTCGGTGGGACCCTGGGCAAGCTGTTCCTGATCTGCATTGCGGTGGCAATCACAGTGTGCACGTTGGCTATTCAAGCTGCCGCGGTGCGCATGGTGTTCGCCATGGCGCGGGACAACAATCTGCCGTGCGGTCGCTGGCTCGCTCACGTGCACCCCGAGCGTAAGACGCCGGCGAATGCGTCGATCACCGTCGGTGTGCTGGCAATTGCGATCTTGGTGCTGATGATCACCCAGCCGCAGATCTACGTCGTGCTCTCGGCGATCGGCATCGTCCTGATCTACGCGGCGTACCTGCTGGTCACCGGTCCGATGCTGCGGAACCGGTTGCGGGGCCGGTGGCCGCTGCCGGGCGCACCCGCACAGGACGAGTTCTCGCTCGGACGGCCCCTCGGCCTGGTGGTCAACGCCATCGCTGTGGTCTGGGGTGCCGCCATGATCGTGAATCTGGTCTGGCCTCGCGCCGAGGTCTACAACCCCGCCGCGCCGTTCCACTGGTACCTGCAGTGGTCGGGAGTTCTGATTCCGGCGCTGCTCACCGTGGGTGGCCTGGTGCTCTACCGGGTACGGATCCGGCACCGGACCGGGATTCTGGCAGAGCACGCCGCGGTCGTCACGCCCGCCTCGAGCGGGCCGGCCTCGCAGGCACCGTTAGAAACGGACCTGTCCGAGCCCAGCGACGTCGACCCGGTCGAACCCGTGCAGCGGGTCTGAGTCACGGCGCCGTGCGGGAGCGGAACGTGGGGGTCGCGGTGCCATCGGTCGGTGGCACCGCCGCCTCCGCGATCGAAGCAAGTCGACATGGGTGTGCAGGTACATTCCCCGTGTACAGGATCGGCGATGATGGTGGCGGGAGCGCAGACGTGAACGACGAGGAGCTGAACGCACTGCTCGAAACGACCGCTGCCGCGATCGGCAAGAGGATCGACGGCCTCTTCCAGTTCGTCGCCGAAGTACGTGCCCGGGTCGACGACGTCGCCGCCCGCGCGGCCGAGCACCGCAAGCCACTCGACCGCACTGCACTCGCCACCATCCGCCCGCTGGTGCAGAACATCCTCCAGCGCGACGAACCGCTCCTCGAAGGGATTGGGGTGGCCGTCGGGCGAGAAGCCCTCGTCGACACCCCGCGATGGCTCGAATGGTGGCGACGAGACACTGCGGACAGCAGTCACTTCGTCCGGCACATTCTCAACCCCGACGCGGTCGGATTCTACGACTACCAGTCACGAGAATGGTTCGTCCACCCGATCGAACAGCAACGCCCCCTGGCTATCGGACCGTACGTCGATGCCGGCGGCATCGAGGTCTGCACGGTTACCTTGACGATGCCTCTGCCGCTCGCCACGGGTGACGTGAGCGTGGTGGGCGGAGACCTGTCCATACCGGCGATGGAACATCTCCTGCTCGAGAGCCTGGGAACCCTGCGCCCGCCGATCGCCTTGGTCGCGGCGAACGACCGTGTCATCGTTTCCAACAGTGCGCGATACGTCACCGGATCCCGCCTGCGGCCCAACACGACAGTGGTGCGCACCGTCCCCGTTCCCTCCCCGGACCCCGAGCGGCTGCGCTGGCGACTACTGGTGCTGGACAACTCATGACTGACCAGGTGTGACTCAGATGCTTCCGGGTTTGTCCTATTCTGAATCAGTGACCGGTCTCGAGCATCTCGACACTCGAGCCCCCTTTGCTCTGGTAGCGCTTCTGCGGACCAGTGAATTCGACGGTGCGAGCAGACCGGATCAGGTCATGCATCAGCTCGAGACCGCAATCGCCGTCGGACTCATCGGGGTCGGCGAACGACTGCCCCCCGAGCGGGAACTTGCTGCGCAGCTCGGCGTGACCATGCTGCAGATCCGCCACGCCCTGGCCACGTTGCGCGACCGCGGTCTGATCGAAACGCGACGCGGACGCGGCGGCGGCAGCATCGTCTGCGATACCTCCGCTGTCAGCCGTGAGGAAGTAGAACGCCGACTGCGTGAACGTAGCACCGAGGAACTGCGCGACCTCGGGGATCTGTCCGGATCGCTGGCCGGAGCGGCGGCCCGGTTCGCTGCCGCCCGGGCCGACGGCCCCGAGATCGACCGTCTCGAGCTGCTCGCCTCTCAGTTCCGCGAAGCCGAGAGCGTACAGGATCTGCGCCGAGCCGACAGCCGTTTCCATATCGGACTGGCGATCGCCGCCCAGTCGCGGCGCCTGGCCACCGCGACGGTGCAGATCCAAGGCGAGCTCGCACCGCTACTGTGGGCGCCTTCGGACGTGGGGGTCGACACCACCGATGCCGCCACCGCCCACGCCGCCATTCTCGAAGCCATCACCGACGGCGACGAATTCCGCGCCCAGGAAACGGCCATAGCTCACGGCGCACACGAGACCGAATTGCTCATCGAGGCTCGCCTCGAACTGATGATGAATCGGGCACTCGACGGTCGCTGAAGTCTGCCGGTCGCTCATCGCGGGCCCGGATGAACAGGTACTTTATGGCGGCGCTACTGGAATCCCTTTGAGGGGAGCGGGCGTTTGAACGTTTCGGGTATGCGATTGTCCTTCGGCTCCGGTCATCCGACGCGGGTGATCAAGCTGTCGTGGTTCGCGTCGATTATCGCAGTGTCGCGATGGTGGTTCGGACCCTGGCGCGCCGTTGCAGTTCTCGCGGCACGATCAGCCAGTACTTGCGCAGTACGGTGACCTCCTCGGGCAGTATCCGCACCAGCGTCGGGTCCGGGTCGCCGACGTAGAGGGGGGCGGAGACGCCGAGGCCGGCGGCGGTGGCGGTCCACTGGCCGGTGATGTTGTTGGTCTGGATGCGTGTGCGGTGCCCGGGCAGGACTTCGTCGAGGATGCGCAGCGCCGGAACGTCGAGCAGGGAGTCGACGTACCCGATCAGCGGATGGTCGTGCAGGTCGAGGACGTGAGCTGAAGGGTGAGTTCTCCGAGAATGTCGGCCGAGCCGTCGACGGGGTCACCTTCTGCCAACCGCTCGGCGTCGTCGCCGGGATCTCCCCGTTCAACTTCCCCGCCATGGTCCCGATGTGGATGTTCCCCGTCGCCCTCGCCTGCGGGAACACGTTCGTGATGAAGCCGTCCGAGAAGGACCCCACCCTCAGTGTCGAACTTGCCCGGCTGCTCACCGAGGCCGGCCTGCCGGACGGGGTGTTCAACGTCGCGCACGGCGACAAGATCGCCGTCGACGTGCTCGCCCACCAGCAGGTGGAGGCGGTCAGCTTCGTTGGCTCCACCCCGATCGACGAGTCCATCCACAGCACCGCCGCCGCGCAGGGCAAACGCGTTCAGGCCCTCGGCGGGGCGAAGAACCACATGGTGATCATGCCCGACGCCGACCTCGACCAGGCCGTGCCCGCGCTGATGGGGGCCGCCTACGGTTCCGCCGGGGAACGGTGCATGGCGATCTCCTTCGCCGTGCCGGTCGGGGAGGGCACCGCGAACGCGCTGCGCGCGGTTGATCGCCGCCCTGGCCGATCTGAAGGTCGGGCCCGGCACCGACCCCGAGGTGGAGATGGGTCCGCTGGTGACGGGGGTGCGCCGCGACAAGGTCGCCTCGTACATCGACATCGGGGTCGAGGAGGGCGCCGAGCTGGTCGTCGATGGGCGGAAGAGTATTCCGGCGGCCGGTGGGGTGGGGTTCTTCCTCGGCGGCACCCTGTTCGACCACGTCACCCCGACCATGCGGATCTACCTCGAGGAGATCTTCGGGCCGGTGTTGTCCGTCGTGCGCGCCCAATCCTTCGAGGAGGCAATGCAGTTGGTCAACGACCACGAATTCGGCAACGGCCGCCATTTTCACCGCCGACGGTAACACCGCCCGCACCTACCTCGCGCAGTTCAAGGCCGGCATGGTCGGTATCAACGTCCCGATCCCGGTGCCGATGGCGTTCCACTCCTTCGGCGGCTGGAAGCGGTCGCTGTTCGGTGACCACCACATCCACGGCCCCGAGGGCGTCCGGTTCTACACCCGCAACAAGACCGCCACCACCCGCTGGCCCAACGACTCCCAGGTCCGCGCCGACTTTTCCATGCCCACCCATGAGTGACGGAGCGACCGTGACCACCGCCGCTCTCGCCGACACCGTCCGCGCCGAACGGCGCGGCGACATCGGCGTCATCACCCTCGACCGGGTCACGGCCCTCAACGCCCTGAACACCGAGATGGTGGACACCCTCGACATGGTGCTGGCCGAGTGGGAGAACGCCGGCCTTCGGGCCGTGGTGCTCGACAGCGCCAGCCCGAAGGCGTTCTGCGCGGGCGGTGACATCCGCGCCGTTCGGCAGAACAGCCTGGCCGGCGACCCGGAGGCGAGCGAGCGGTTCTTCGCCACCGAGTACCGCCTCAAACGCCCGCATCGCCGACTACCCGGTCCCGTTCATTTCGCTCATCGACGGCATCTGCATGGGCGGCGGGATGGGCCTGTCGATTCACGGGACCTTCCGATCGACGAGACCCCCCAATATCGACATCTCGGCGATCCTCAACGGCGCCACCACACCCGAGCAGGAGCGAGCCGTTGCTTTCGCCAGAGACGTGCGATGCGGACTGGCCGACGGTGAATTGCGAACAGGCGAGTAGCACCGCTTCCATCGGGCGTCTCGACTCCCACCGCAACATCGGCCGAATATCGACATTCCAGGATCTTCCGAGGCCGAATATAATCAAGGCTTATGGATAGGCGGCACCTCGTGCATTTCCTCGCCGTCGTGGACGAGGGATCCATCTCGGCTGCCGCTCGCAAATTGGGTTTGAGTCAGCCCTCGGTGTCGCAGACGATCCACGAACTCGAGCGGGAGCTGGAGTGCACGCTGTTCACCCGCGGCCGCGGGATGAGCGCGACGTCGAATGGGCGCGCGCTGATCGGACCGGCGCGGTCGGCGTTACGTGCTCTGGACACGGCGCGTTGGGCGATCGAGGACGTCTCGGAGTTGAAGTCCGGCGAACTCGACATCGGCAGTGTCGTCAATCTCGCGGTCGACCCGCTCGTCGATCTGGTGAAGCGATACCGGGCCCGCCATCCGGGAGTGACGATCCACATTCGCCGGGTGCACGTCGGTGCGCGTGGGTTCGACGATCTGGCCCGCGGTCACGTCGAACTGCTCCTGACGGAGTATCCACCGGCGGCGACCGGCTATCAGGAGGTTCCATTCGGGGAGCGCCCGCTCGTCGCCGTGTTCCCGCCGGGCACGCCACTCGCCGATCGTCCGATGAGGATCGAGGAACTGGCCGATCGGGACGTCATCTCCGCACCCTTTCCCGGTGCCATCGGACGCGCGCACATGAACCGGCTGCTGGCTGCCCGCGGATTGGGCAACTTGGTCCCTGTGCTGGAGACCGCGCATCGGCACGCGGTGATACCGCTCATCCTGGCTGGGGTGGGCGGCACGATTCTGCACGGGACCGAGGCGGATCTCGCGGCGCGGCTCGGCGCCGTCGTTCGGCCGCTGGATGTGAGTCTCCCGACCGGTCATGCGCTGTACTACCGCTCCGACGAACTGTCGCCGGCTGCGCGTGCGTTCGTCGCGCTGGTGCGGGAGTCGACGGTGGCGTGACTCAGCCGGGGCAAGGCATAAGTGGTACCTATGTTTTGTATCGGGTGATTGCGTCTATACCTCTGTGTGGATCGATCGTAGGGTCGAAGGTGCATGGAGGGATGGCCGCGTACCGCGGATGGTCCCCAATGTGCTGCGGGATCGGTGTTCTCACACCGCCGTGCATGCATCTGACCTGAACCCTGCTCGCGATCGGACCCGCTGATGATTCACCGCCCACTCGAAGGAATCCGCGTTGTCGACTTCGGCCAATTCGTCGCCGCGCCCGGCGCATCACAATCTCTCGTCGATCTCGGCGCCGAGGTAATCAAGGTCGAACCGCCGGAGGGTGACTGGGTTCGCTCGGGCACATCGTTCGGTGAATCCATCCTGCGCGCGTACAACCGAGGAAAACGATCGATTGCACTCGATCTCAAAGACTCTCGTGGCCTGGAGGTGGCCGAGCGCCTGGTTTCCGACGCCGACGTCGTCATCCAGAATATGCGTCCAGGTGCGGTGGAGGCGCTGGGGCTCGGCCCGGACCGGGTCCGGGAGTTGAACCCGCGTGCCATCTACGCGACGGTCAGCGGCTTCGGTCTCCACGGACCTTCGCGCCACCGGCCCGGACTCGATATCGCGGCGCAGGCCGAAAGCGGGTTGATGGCCATCACCGGTGAGCTCGGCGGGCGGCCGTTGCGGGTGGGAACGACCATCGTGGATGCGGCCACGGCGCACGTACTGACCGAAGCCGTCCTCGCGGCGCTGCTCGAGCGTGAGCGTTTCGGGCGGGTTGCAGCTGTCGAGGTCTCCCTGCTCGAGGTTGCTCTGCACCTACAGTCGGCGGACTGGACCGGCTACTCGATCACCGGGTCGACGCCGTGTCGCCGTGGCAACGGTCAGCCAGGAGTCGCGCCGGCGGCCGATCTGATCGAAACGTCGGATGGGTACATCGTGCTGTCCGGTTACTCGGCGCAGCATTGGCCGCGACTGTGTGAGGTTCTCGGGCGTGCAGATCTCGCCACCGATCCACGCTTCGCCGACAACGAAGCGCGCGTGGCCAATCGCGAAAAACTCCTGAGCGAGCTGGCGGTCGCTCTCGGTGGCCGTACCAGCGAGGAATGCGTTCAACTGCTGGCGAGCAATGGCCTCGTCGTCGGGGCTGTCCGTAGCTACGATCAGGTGCGCGAATCCGACGATGTCATCGCCGGTGAGATGTTCACCCGTGGAGAGCACTTCGACGGATCAGCCTTCGACGTCGTCCGAGTTCCGTTTCGCCTGGGTGGTGAATGCGAACGAACGATGCGACGCGTGCCTTCCCTCGGCGAGCACTCCGCTGAAATTGCCACCGGAATCGGTTACAGCGCAGAAGAGTTGGACGCACTGTTGCAGGCGGGCGTTCTCTCGTGCAAGGAGTCGAGTGCGGTCGGGACACCGGCATGACAGTGGGACCCAGGCCGATCTCGTTGGCCGGTCTTCGCCAGGGCGTCGACCCCGACCCGCGATTCACGTTGGCGAACGAGCGAACCTATCTCGCCTGGATCCGGACTGCGCTGGCACTCATTGCGGCCGCATTGGCGCTCGAAGCCTTCGGGGGAACCGTCGTGCCGACGACGATTCGTCTACCCGCAGCAATCACGATACTGATCGGTGCTGTCCTGGTTGTCGGGTTGGCATTGTGGCGTTGGCTCCGCATCGAGATTGCCCTTCGCCGCCGGCAGAGCTTGCCGCTACCGGGATCGATTGTCGTGGTGGCCCTTCTGGTTGCCGGTGCCGGCTCCACCGCAATTGTGGTGCTGATCAGGTGACGACCGGACGCGCGACGGACGGCGTGGGTGTGTGATCACCCACGACGACCCGGGACTGCAACCTGAGCGGACCGCGCTCTCGTGGATCCGGACAACCGCGGCGCTGGCCGTACCCACACTGCTGCTGTTGCGGTTGGGTCCCCCCGTCGTCACGGTGCCGGCCGCCGCGACGGTGATCATGTTCTGCTCGGCCACACTGATCCGTTCTCGTGCGGCGCATTCCGGCCGGATCCGGCAACTTCAGCTCGGCGCAGGAACTCCGAGTGTGATGGAGTGCGTGGTTCTCGGGGGATGTGCGATTCTCGTGGCGGTGGCCGGCATCGCGTCGATCGCGGTGTAGAGCGTGTCCTGCGGGCCCGTGTGATCTGTCCAAACCCATAAGCCGATCCGATTGCAGAATGCGCATTCGCGTCTTTGTGTGACGTGCATGGCGCTGATTGATTTGAGTGTGAGTTGAACAAGGGCGCAAAGGAGCCACACATGCGGGACGCAGTCATCGTCGATGCGGTACGGACACCGATCGGAAAACGCAACGGATCGCTGGCGGAGATTCATCCAGCGGATCTGTCCGCACACGTGTTGAACGCTCTCGTCGAGCGAACGAATATCGATCCGGGTGTCGTCGACGACGTCGTGTGGGGATGCGTGGGTCAGGTCGGGGATCAGGCGAACAACATCGGCAGGAGCGGCGTACTCGCTGCAGGTTGGCCGACATCGGTTCCGGCGACCACAGTGGACCGCCAGTGCGGTTCCAGTCAACAGGCGCTGCACTTCGCCGCGGCGGGCGTGATTGCCGGTCAGTACGACGTTGCGGTCGCCGGTGGAGTGGAGTCGATGTCGCGGGTTCCCATGGGGACCAGTCGCCACACGGGACAGCCGTTTGGACAGACTGTACTGGACCGATTCGGAGTCGAGGCGTTCAACCAGGGCATCGGCGCCGAGATGATTGCCGAAAAATGGGCGCTCTCACGCCGGCAACTCGACGAGTTCGCCGCAGGATCACACGAGAAGGCCGCCGCTGCGACCGATTCGGGCGTGTTCACCGGCCAGGTCGCCGCTCTGCCCGGCGTGTTGGACTCGGACGAGGGCATACGGCGCGGTACCACCGCCGACACACTTGCCGGACTGAAGACGTCCTTCAAGGCGGACGGAGCGATCCACGCCGGCAACGCCTCGCAGATCTCGGACGGTGCCGGAGCCCTGCTCGTGACCACGACCGAGAAGGCACGTCAGCTCGGTCTGACACCGATCGCCCGAATCCACACCGCCGTGACAGTGGGTGACGATCCGGTGATCATGCTGACCGGACCGATCCCGGCGACCGCGAAGGTCCTCGAGCGCTCCGGATTGTCGATCGCCGACATCGGCGCATTCGAGATCAACGAAGCATTCGCCTCGGTGCCTCTGGCCTGGCTCGCGGAGACGGGAGCCGACCCGGCCCTGGTGAACCCGCTGGGCGGCGCGATCGCCGTCGGCCATCCTCTCGGCGGCTCCGGTGCCGTTCTGATGACGAGGCTGGTGCATCACATGCGAGACAACAACATTCGATATGGCTTGCAAACGATGTGTGAGGGTGGCGGCATGGCCAACGCCACGATCGTCGAATTGCTCTGACCACCCGACAGAAGGTGTCTGATTGATATGAAGAGAACCGTATTCAACGAGGACCACGAGACATTCCGCAAAGTGGTCCAGGACTTCCTGGCTCGCGACGTCCAACCGCACTATGAGGCGTGGACCGAGGCGGGCAGGGTCGACAAGACTGTCTTTCACAAAGCCGGCGAGATCGGCATTCCCGGCCTCCAGATACCCGAAGAGTACGGCGGCGCGGGTATCGAGAGCTTCAAATTCAACGCCGTCGTCGCCGAGGAGCTGGCTCGATCCGGCGTCACTCTGGGTGGTCTCGCACTGCAGACCAATGTGCTGCTCCCCTACTTCCTCGAGTACGCAACCGAGGAGCAGCGGCGGCGCTGGCTGCCCGGCATGGCCAGCGGCCACATCGTCGGCGCGATCGCGATGACGGAGCCCGGCACGGGCTCGGACCTGGCGGGCATGGCCACGACCGCACGGCGGGTCGGCGACAATTATGTTCTCAACGGCGCCAAGACCTTCATCACGGGTGGTATCAACTGCGACCTTGTCGTCGTGGTGGCCCGGACCGACAAGGGGGCCGACCGTCGGGACGGGCTGTCCCTGCTGATCGTCGAAAACGGCATGCCCGGGTACGAGCGGGGCCGGAACCTGACGAAGCTGGGTCTGAAAGCGCAGGACACCGCGGAGTTGTCGTTCACCGACGTGCGGGTTCCGGTGGAGAATCTGCTCGGTGAGGAGGGCAAGGCCTTCGGGTACCTCGGGTTCAACCTCCCGCAGGAGCGGCTGTCCACTGCGATCAATGCTCAGGCCAGCGCGGAAACGGCTTTGGATCTGACCGTCGAGTACGTCAAGGAGCGCAAGGCCTTCGGGACAACCATCGGCAGCTTCCAGAACACCAAGTTCGAACTGGCGTCGTGCGCGATCGAAATCGAGGCGGGTCGCGCGATGGTGGACAGGGCGCTCGACGAACTCGACGAGGGCACGCTGACCGCGGCGGACGCGGCGAAGGCCAAGGTCTATTGCACCGAGCTGCAGTCCCGGGTGATCGACCGCTGCCTGCAGTTGCACGGCGGCTACGGGTTCATGATGGAGTACCCGATCGCCCGGATGTATGCGGATGCCCGGGTGACGCGAATCTTCGCCGGTACCACCGAAGTGTGTAAGTCGATTGTCAGCAAGTCGCTGGGTCTGTAGGAGTAGGGAATTCATGCTGAGTACACGATTTACGGAGCTGTTCGGGATCACCCACCCGGTGGTGCAGGGTGGCATGCAGTGGGTCGGGCGTGCCGAACTCGTCGCGGCGGTGGCGAACTCGGGAGCGCTCGGGTTCATCACCGCGTTGACCCAACCCACTCCGGACGCGTTGGCCGCGGAGATCGCCCGCTGTCGCGAGATGACGGACATGCCTTTCGGTGTGAACCTGACGATGCTTCCCTCGATCACTCCGCCGCCGTACGCCGAGTATCGCGACGTGATCATCGACTCCGGTGTGAAGATCGTCGAGACCGCGGGGAACAGTCCGGCAGAGCACATGCCGGCGTTCCTGGCCGCTGGAGTGAAGGTGCTGCACAAGTGCACCAGCGTGCGACATGCAGTGAAGGCCGAGGCGCTGGGCGTCCATGCGCTGAGCATCGACGGGTTCGAATGCGCCGGACATCCCGGTGAGGACGACGTTCCGGGTCTCATCCTGATTCCCGCCGCAGCGCGGGCATTGCGGGTTCCTGTCATCGCGTCGGGCGGCTTCGCGGACGGGCGGGGGCTGGCGGCCGCGTTGGCGCTCGGCGCCGAGGGTGTCAACATGGGAACCCGGTTCATGTGCACGGCGGAGTCGCCGATCCATCGGACGATCAAACAGCAGATTGTCGACGCTACCGAACTCGACACCGAGTTGATCTTCCGGTCGCTGCGGAACACGGCCCGCGTCGCGAGCAACACCGTCAGCCGGGAAGTGGTCAGTGCGCTCGCTGGCGGGGGTGCGTTCGACGATATCCGGCACCTCGTGTCCGGTGCGCGCGGCAGAACGGTGTACGAACTCGGCGACCCCGAGGCAGGCATTTGGTCGGCAGGCCTGTCGCAGGGCCTGATTCACGACATCCCCACGGTTGACGAGCTTGTCACGCGGATCGTCGCCGAGGCGGCAGACCTGATCCAGGGTCGGCTCGCCGGTCTCTGTGATCGCAGTGAGGCCGTCCTCGTCGACTCCTGATGGTGAGAGCCGGCCCGAACGGCAAACCTGTCGCTCGCGATTCTGGAAGGAAGGCCGTGAATACATTTTCTCTACTGGGCTGCAACGCAAATCGGGTCATCGGGAGTGTGTTGTGAGTCACCCGGAGACCGATTCGGTGCTCCTCCGGCACCATCCGAGCGGGCGGTTGGACATCGAAATGAACCGCCCCGAGCGGAAGAACGCCTTGACTGTCCCGATGGTGATCCAACTAGCGGACGCCCTCGCGGACGCCCGAGGCGACGACACCGTGACGGCAGTGTTGCTGCACGGGGCAGGCGGATGCTTCAGCTCCGGATTGGACCTCGCCGAGGTGCGCCCGGGGGACCCGGAGATTTCCTCCGCAATCACCGAACTGCACACACGCCTCGCCGCCCTCGGCAAGCCGTTGATAGGTGCCCTGCAGCGGGCCGCTGTCAACGGCGCTGCGGCGATCGCGCTGGCCTGCGACCTGCTCGTGGTGGGGCAGACGTCGTTCCTGATGGTCGGCGAGGCGGAGATGGGAGTGGCGGCCCCGAACAACCTGCGTTGGTTGCTCGCGAAGTACGACCTGAATCAGGCACTGCAACTCACATTGGGATGTGAACGCCACTACGGGCCGGCGCTGCTGCGCCGAAATTTCGCCTACGACATGGTGCCGGACGACCGGGTTCTGGCACGGGCAACCGAACTCGCCGAGAAAGTGGCCGCCTACCCCCACGGCGGGGGAATCGCGATGAAACAAGCGATCATCGCGCTCGAGGGAATCGCGAAGGAGACAATCGAATGGGAATAGCGACAACCGCGGAACACCGCGCACTTCGCGAGGCGGTTCGGGACTTTCTCGCCGACACCAGTGGGCCGACCGAAGTCCTGCTCGTTCAGGACTCGGAACTCGGCTACCGCCCCGAGATGTGGGCGACGATGGCGGAACAACTCGAACTGCAGGGAATGCTCGTCGACGAAAAGCGCGGCGGTTCCGGCGCGGGGATCCGTGACCTCGTCGTCGTCGCCGAGGAATTCGGGCGCTCCGCGGTGTGCAGTCCGTTCTTCTCGAGTTCCGTGCTGACCACGCTCGCGATCGCGGACTGCGCCCAGGAAGCGTGGAGCACCGAGTTGCTGCCGGGTCTCGCTGCGGGCACACGGCTCGGGTGCCTCGCGTTCGCCGATGCCGACGGGTGGTGGCAGGCCGGGGCGGAGGCGGTGCGTGCACACCCGGACGGCGACAGCTGGCGGCTCGACGGACGGGCCCACCACGTGCTCTTCGGTCACTGCGCCGACACCGTCGTTGTCGCCGCCCGCACCGAAGAGGGGACCGGACTGTTTCTCGTGGATCCATCGGATCCGAATGTTCGGCGGGTCCGGTGCCCGGCGTTGGACCTGACTCGACCACTGACGACCTTCACCTTCGCCGGGGCGGCGGCGCAACGGATCAGTGGTGCCGTCGACATCTCCGAGGCGCTGTCGAGGGCACTCGACAAGTCCCTCGTCGTGCAGGCTGCGGAGAGGGTCGGCGGAGCTCGCCGGTGCCTGTATCTGACAACCGAATACGCGAAGACCCGAAACCAGTTCGGTCGTCCGGTCGGTGCCAACCAGGCCGTCAAGCACGGGCTCGCCGATCTGATCCGCGCGCTGGAACCGGTCGCCGCTGCGGTCGACGTTGCCGCTCACGCCGCGGATACCGATTCCCCGGAGCTGCCGACACTGGTGAGCCTGTTGTGTGTTGCGGGGCCGGAGAGGTATCTGCAGATCGCCGGAGAAGCCATTCAACTGCACGGCGCGATCGGCTTCACCTGGGAGCACTGGGCTCACATCCATCTCAAGAGGGCGAAAACGGATCAACTGATGTTCGGATCGTCGACGTGGCACCGGGAGCGCTTACTCGCCGGAGCCCTCTCCGCCGCTGCGGTCGAGGGCCGTGTGCGGACCGACGAACCCGCGCCGCTGGCGGAACTGCGCTCCGAGGTCCGCGGGTGGCTGGTCGAGCATGGCGCCGAGGGGATGCCACTCGAGTACGCGCAGGAACCGTTCGGGCACGAAGACACCGACACCGAGAAGCGCTGGATCGACCTGCTGCGTCAGGGGCGGTGGTTGTGCCTGTCGTGGCCGGAGGAACACGGTGGGCGGGGCCTGGGTCCGGTCGAAACGCTTGTGGTGGAGGAGGAGTTCGCCCGCGCGGGACTGCGTCGCCCGCAACTCGGCATGGGCGAGATCCTCCTGGCGCCTGCCCTGTTGGCGCATGGAAGCGAGGATCAGAAGCGGCGATTCCTGCCGCGCATCCTGTCGGGCGAAGACACGTGGTGCCAAGGATTTTCCGAACCCGAGACCGGATCCGACCTCGCCTCCCTGCGAACCACCGGAACCGTGGCCGGCGACGAGTTGCGGATCACCGGCGACAAGATCTGGACCAGCCACGGCGATCAGGCCGACATGATGTTCCTGTTGTGCCGCACCGACCGCGACGCGCCGAAACACCGCGGCATCTCGTTCGTGCTCGTTCCCATGACGGACAACGGCGTTTCCGTCGATCCGATCCGGATGGCGTCGGGCGCCAGCGGGTTTGCGCAGGAACACATTACCGATGCCCGAACGTCTCTGAGCAATGTGGTGGGTGGGCTCGGTAACGGTTGGGCGGTCGCGATGACCACACTCGGCGCCGAGCGGGCCGGTAAGGCTGCCACGCAGTACGTCGGCTATCGCCACGAATGGGACGTCCTGGTGGAGCGGCTGGACAAGAACGCGCGACTCGACGACGCGATCGTGCGCCGGCAGTTGGCGGAACTCGTGATCGAGGTCGAACTGATGCGCGCCGTCGGGTCCGTGATCAGCGCCCGGATCGCCGAGGGGCAGTCCGTCGACGAGTTGCTCGCGATCGACAAGATCAACTGGTCGGAATATCACTGCAACTTCGGTTCGACCAGCCTCGAACTTCTCGGTGCTTCGGCTCTGAACCGCCCCGAGGGGGACGGCTATCAACTCGACCCCCTGCAGCGGGTGTTCCTGGAGAGCCGGGGACGCCGGATCGCACGTGGCTCGAATCAGATTCAGCGCACGATCATCGGTGAGCGGATCCTGGGCCTGCCGAAGTAGGGGACCGATCGGTCGCTCCAATTTTGAATTGACTTCACTGAATACAATCACAACTGTTGAGGCGGAGGCCTACCCATGACTGTCGCGAACGGCCCACATCGTGCGGACAATTCCGCGGGGACGATGCCCGAGGCCATGACGCCTGTGGGCGCGCGGACCGCACGCACCGCCTGGAGCATCACCTTTCTCGTGATGATTCTGCAAACGGTGAACTTCGCCGACAAAGCCGTGTTGGGGATTGTCGCCCGACCGTTGTCGGAGGATCTCGGCCTGTCCAACGCCGACATCGGTCTGTTGGGCAGCGTCTTCTACGTTTTGTTCGTCGTGACCGGGCTCCTGGGTGGATTCATCGCCGACCGCGTGAAGATCGTCTGGGTGCTGTTGGTGATGGCACTGCTCTGGTCGCTGGTGCAGATCCCGATCCTGTTGGTCGGAACATTCGGGGCATTACTCGTCAGCAGGGTTCTCCTCGGCGCCGCCGAGGGCCCGGCTGCATCGCTCGTGAACGTCGCGGTGTTCGGCTGGTTCCCCAAGAAAGAACGTGGGCTGCCGTCCGCCGTGGTCTCGTCCGGCTCCTCTCTGGCGAAGATTCTGATGGCTCCCGCGCTGACCCTCATCGTGGCCGCATACGGGTGGAGGGCGGCGTTCATCACCATGATGATCATCGGCGCCGTCTGGGCCGCGGTCTGGCTGGTCGTCGGCAAGGACGGCCCCTACTCCGTGAACAGCGCCCGCGAGCGCGCCAAGACCGGCGACACGGACACGGTGACGCGGGTAAGCATCCTCCGGATCGCGGCGCTCCCCACGTTCTGGGGCGGAGTGCTCGGCATGTTTGCGGTCTACGGCATGGTCGCGGTCGTCCTGACCTGGCTGCCGTCATACTTCGAGGAGGGCCTCGGCTACACCCGGATCAACTCCGGATTGCTGTTCGCGCTGCCCAGCGTCACCGGAATGACCGCGATGTTGCTCGGTTCGTTTGTCACCGACCGTCTGGCAGGACGAGGAACGACGGTGCGGGTGTCGCGCGGGCTCGTGACGGTGGTCGCTCTGGTCTTGTGCGGTGTGTGCCTCGCAGTGATCCCGTTCGTCACCGAATCGTGGATCGCCGTGGCGCTGGTGGTCACTGGCTACGGCGTCGGAGTCGCCACCCTCCCGCTGATGTTCGTCGCCGTGAGTTACATCAGCCCGGATCGTCAGGTCGCGTCGACATTGGGAGTGTTCGTCGCGTTGTTCCAGGCCTCCGGGATCCTGGCCCCGTGGCTCACCGGGTACCTGGTGGACGCGGCACCGACCCCAGCGGACGGGTACACCTCGGCGTTCCAGATACTCGGTGTGGTGGCGATCGTGGGTGCGGTGGTGATGTTCTTGACCATCGACCCGGAGCGGGACCGGGCGCGGATCGCGGCGATCGATCCGCTGACCAACGCCGACGGCTCGGCCGAAGACGAGGAGCTGTACGCCGCCACCCACGGCGAGGAATCCGGGCGAACCAGAGAAGGATCGTGACGCTGTGTCCACGCAGTACAGCGTCGTCGGCAGTGTCGCGATCATTCACCTCGACAATCCGCCTTTGAATGGGCTCTCGCTCTCCACCCGGCAGGGGATTCTGCGGGACTTCACCCGCGCTCTGGACGCACCCGGGATCGACTCGATCGTGTTGACCGGCAATGCCGCCGACTTCTCGGCCGGTGCGGACATCTCCGAAGTCGCCGCACCCCGGTCCGCTGCCGGGCCGTCGCTGCGTGAGTTGATCGAGGCCTTCGAGGACTCGAGCAAACCAGTTGTCGCGGCAATCGAGGGCACCTGTTTCGGCGGCGGCCTCGAGCTCGCTCTGGGCGCGCACTATCGTGTCGCGGCAACGACGGCGAAAGTCGCTCTGCCGGACGTGAAGCTGGGGCTCGTACCCGGCGCCGGTGGCACCCAGCGACTGCCGCGGGCGCTCGACATGCGGACAGCCGCCGACATGATCACCGGCGGATCGACCCGCACCGCCGGTTCGCTCGCTGCCATCCCCGGGCAGAAGCTGTTCGATCTCGTCGTGGACGCCGATACCGTGACTGCCGCAACTCGTTTCGCAACCCGGATGGCCGCGAGCGGCCGGCGTCCGCGGATACGTGACCTCGTTGCCGCCGAAGGCGACGACCTGGGGACCCTGCACACGCAACTGACCAAACGGAGTCGAGGGTTCGCAGCTCCCCTGATCGCCCTCGACCTCGTGGAGAGGGCACGCGGCCCCTTCACCGAGGGGCTCGACGCCGAGCAGGCGGCCTTCCTCGAATTGGTGGGCAGTGATCAATCGGCGGCGCTGCGGCACGCGTTCTTCGCTGAACGGACTGCACGGAGGATCCCGGGAATGGCGGCCGGCACGGTGGCACGGCCGGTACAGAAAGTCGCGGTCGTCGGCGCAGGCACGATGGGCGGCGGCATCGCCATGAACTTCCTCGACGCCGACATCCCGGTCGCCATGCTCGAGACGTCGCAGGAACCGCTCGACCGCGGTCTGGCCACGATTCGCCGCAATTATCAGTCGCAGGTGAACAGGGGAAAGCTGACGCCCGAGGCCCTGGAGAGGCGGATGGGACTGCTCGATCCGACCGTCGACTACGCAGACCTCGCGGACTGCGACCTGGTGATCGAGGCCGTGTTCGAGGACATGGACGTCAAGCGCGTGGTATTCACGAAACTCGACGAGGTGATGAAGCGCGGTGCAATCCTGGCGTCGAACACCTCGACGCTCGATGTCGACGTCATCGCCGAGTTCACCGGTCGGCCTGCCGATGTGGTGGGGATGCATTTCTTCAGCCCCGCGAACGTGATGACACTGCTGGAGATCGTTCGAGCGGACAAGACCGCCGACGACGTTCTGGCGACGGCGTCGGCTCTCGGGAGACGCGTCGGCAAGGTGACGGTGGTGGCCGGCGTGTGCGACGGGTTCATCGGCAACCGCATGCTGGCCCGATATCGACGGGCATCGGATCGTCTCCTCGAGGTGGGGGCGTCGCCGGAGCAGATCGACTCCGCCATGGAGGGTTTCGGATATGCGATGGGCCCGTATCGGGCCGGCGACCTGGCCGGCGGCGACATCGGCTGGGCGATTCGCAAGCGGCGCTATGCTGAGAATCCCGCCGCGCCACGTAACGAACTGGCCGACCGGCTGTGCGAGATGGGCCGATTCGGGCAGAAGACGGGAGCGGGCTGGTACGACTACGAGCCCGGGCGGCGTGACGCGATCCCGAGTCCGGTCGTGGCGGCGCTGCTCGAGTCGCACTACCGGGACACCGGCATTCGGCGGCAGAATTTCTCGGCGGAGGAGATCGTGCAGCGACTGGTCTTCGCGCTCGTGGACGAGGGCGCACGGATTCTCGACGAGGGGATAGCGTTGCGTGCCTCCGACATCGACGTGGTGTATCTCGCGGGCTACGGCTTTCCGCGCCATCGCGGTGGACCGATGTTCCACGCCGACGGTGTCGGGCTCGACCGAGTGGAAGAAGCGCTGCGGAGGTTCGACGAAAGCACCGAACCCGCGCCGTTGTTGACGAGATTGGCGAAGGAAGGAAGAACCTTCAACTGACCCGTTACCGGGTCGTTCCATCGTCCCGGTCCCGTCGGCGGAGGGCCGCGTCGAGGAGCGCGCGCGCAGCGGGGGAGAGCACACCCGGCCGATGCATGACCGCGACCGTGAGAATCACCGGCGGCTCCATTGCCCGTGCCACCACGCCCGGCTCACCGGCATTGTCGACGACTGCCCTCGTGACCCAGGCCATTCCGGCACCGGCAGCAACCAGTGGCACGGTGGCCTGGCGATGCGCCGTGACCACACCGAGCGTGGTCCGTCGCGATGCACGGCGTAACGCGGACTCCACCGAGACCCGCCCCTGCGCGCCGCCGGTCACCGCGATCACCGGCAGATCGGGGATCTGCTCGAACGGCAGGGGATCGGGGAGACCGTCCGCGATCACCCGCGGAAGGGCGATACACAATTCGTCGGTGCCCAAGCTGTGGGTGTCGAGGTCGCGGCGGTCGGTGACTTCTGTGGAGTCGGCCGGTTCGAGAAACCCGAATCCCAACTCCACGGTGCCGTCGCGCACCGCCCCGGCGACGTCGTTCTCGGACCGAAACTCCCTGATGCGGACGGTAACCGTGCCGTACGCCCGCCTCAGGTCACCGATCAGGTCGGGGAGCGGGGACTCGTAGAGGCCCGCGGTAGTGCCGATATCGACGTGTCCACCATGGAGGCCGGAGAGTTCGGCAACGGAGGCCTGCGCGGTGGCCATGTCCCGGAGTAGTTGCCGGGCAGGAGCAACCAGCGCCGCACCCACCGTCGTCGGAACGAGCCCACGGCCGACGCGATGAAAAAGGGGGGTGCCCAGATCACGTTCGAGGACGCGGATCGACTGCGACAGAGAGGGCTGCGCGAGGTGGAGCGCGGCGGCCGCGCGGACCACACCGCCGTGTTCGACCACGGCAAGGAAATGCTCGGCCTGCCGGAACTCCATGTCCACCTCCATGCCACCGTGGCCCGCGCGTGAGGGACGTGACCGCCGTCCAGAGCGCGAAACGCGAAGACCACTGCTTCGCCAGTGTCACCTTATCGCCCACGTCACGTTGGGTAGGGTCGGGAAGTGGACTCACGTCAACTGCGCTACTTCCTCGCTGTCGTCGAGAACGGCAGCGTGACCCGGGCAGCTGAGGTTCTGTACGTGGCCCAGCCAGCGCTGTCGCAGTCGCTGCGGGCGCTGGAAGGTGAACTGGGGGTCGAACTCTTTCGGCGGGTGCCACGAGGAATGGAGTTGACCGATGCGGGTGCGGCATTGCTGGGGCCCGCGCGCCAGGTGCTGCAGTCGTCCCGCCGTGCGGACGAGATCGTGCGGGGGATCGCCACGCTCGAGAACGGCTGGCTCGATGTGGCCAGCCCGCCGGACCTCGCGGTGGAACCGCTCGCCTCGTTGGTGGCACAATTTCGGGCACAGTACCCGGGCGTGTGGGTCAATCTGATGGATCCGGGGCCCAACGCCGGCGTGGAGACTCTCCTGAGAACCGCTCGATGCGAAGTCGGCATCGACTACCTCCCGGCCGACGACGACAAGCTGTCGACCCGTGTGCTCGGCCGTCGCCGACTGCTGCTGGGGCTACCGGCAGAGGCACTCCACACGCAGACGGCGACCTTCCCGATCGATCGACTGTCCGAGCTACCGTTGATCGCCGGACCGAGGGGTACAGCTGTTCGCGACGAGGTCGAACGTGCTTGCGCTCAACACGGTTTCAGCCCGAACGTGGCGGTGGAGGTCGAACATGAACACAACGTGTATCTACTCGTCGAGGCCGGAGCGGGCGCGGCCTTCCTGACCGACTCCGAGGCCCGTCGAGCCGAGCGTCGCGGAGTACGGGTGATGCGAACTGAGCCCGAGTTGGGACACGACTACGGTGTGGTGTTCCGGTCGGGACCGTTGTCACCGGCGGCCGCAGCGTTCGCCGCTCTCGCCACCGGCTCGGCCCCCGGGGAGAGACATGCGTGAAGCCGATTGCTCTGGAAGGCAACGGATCTTTGACCCGAGCCGCCGAATCGAGGACGGTGAAGCCGACGTACTCGACAAGTCCGAAGAGACAGGTTCCCGATGAAGTTCAATACCATTCGCCTCGAGGTCGACGACGGCATCGCCACGATCACGCTGGACCGTCCCGATCAGCTCAACGCATGCACGACGGAAATGAAATCGGAGATCATCGAAGCCTTCGATCACACCGACGCCAGCGATGCGGTCCGCGTGGTGATCATGACCGGCTCCGGTAGAGCGTTCTGCGCCGGCGCCGACCTCTCTGGAGGGGGTTCGCGATTCGACGCGCCGGAGGAGACCGACGGTGGAGTGCCCCGCGACGGCGGCGGTGAGATGACCCTGCGGATCTACGATTCGACGAAGCCCGTGATCGCGGCGATCAATGGTCCGGCAGTGGGAGTCGGCGCGACCATCACCCTCCCCATGGACATCCGATTGGCCTCGGAGGGGGCGAAGTTCGCGTTTCCCTTCACCCGCCGCGGCATCATTCCCGAGAGTTGCTCGAGTTGGTTTCTCCCGCGTCTGGTGGGGGTCGAGCGGGCGGTGGAATGGCTGTACACGGGACGGCTGTTCACCGCAGCGGAGGCGCACGAAGGCGGCCTGATCAGTGCCGTCCATCCGCCGGAAACGTTGCTCGCTGCCGCTCGGTCTCTCGCGGCGGAGATCATCGACAACACGGCACCCGTGTCGGTGACGCTGACCCGGCAATTGGTGTGGCGGATGCTCGGCGCCGCACATCCGATGGACGCGCACATCGCGGAGTCCCGGGGTATGCGCGCACAGGGCGCCAGCAGCGACGCCTACGAGGGCGTGACGGCCTTCCTGGAAAAGCGCCCACCCCGGTTCACCCGCAAAGTCACCTCTGATCTTCCGGACATCTTCCCGGGCTGGGTCCGCCCCGGGTACCGGTAGGCCCTCGTCAGGGCGCCGATCGAATCCGGTTATCGGTGTGTTTCGTGATGCTTCGGTTCTGTAAAACATCCACTCCCAGGGCGAATTGGGCTGGACAGGGCAACCGGATCCACTGTATACAGTGAATATGTCGCCTACGTCACACGAGTTCGGGTCTCCGGAAGGGGACCTGACGTCCCGGCTCCGAACCTCCATCGTCGAGGGCATCTATCCCCCTGGCCACCGCTTGGTGCAGGAGGAACTCGCCGACCGGTTCGGGGTGTCGCGGATTCCGCTGCGCGAAGCCATGCGGACCCTCGCGGGGGAGGGCCTGCTGCGCACGGTCCCGGGCCGCGGCACGTTCGTCACCGCGCTCGACCTCGACGAGATCGACGAGATCTACGACCTGCGCCGCCTGGTCGAGCCGAGCTTCGCCGAGCACGTCACCGAGCGAGTCTCGCGGCGCGACATCAGCCGCTTCGAGACGATGGCCGAGCAGATGGATCAGGTGGCCGACACCGGCGCCGGAGCGTGGTCGCGGACCAACCTGGCGTTCCATCTCGACATGTACCGGCTCTCGCGCCTGCCGATGCGCTACGAAATCATCGCCCAGATGTATCACCGGCTCGAGCCCTATTCCCGGTTCTACGTGCACGGGACGTGTGCGTACGACCGGGTCCAGGACGAGCACAAGGCGATGGTTCAGGCGCTCGCCGACGGCAATTCCGAGGAGTTGGCTCGGCAGATCATCCTGCACATCGACGGTGGGCAGACCGGTCTGCACCGCGCCTGGGAGAACTCGGCCGAGGACATGCGCACCTACTGGGCCGAGCGCAGCTGATGGGCACTCGGACGGTCTCGATCAACACCGACATCGGTGAGGGGTTCGGCGTCTGGGGTGTCGGTGACGAGGCGCCGCTGATGGATCAGGTCACCGCCGCGAACATCGCCTGCGGCTTCCACGCCGGTGATCCCGACATCCTGCGCCGCACCTGTGAGATGGCCGCCGCCCGTGGGATTTCGGTGGGCGCGCAGGTGTCGTACCGCGACCTTGCCGGCTTCGGTCGCCGATTCATCGACGTGCCCACCCCGACGCTCGTCAACGACATCGTGTATCAGATCGGCGCCCTGCAGGCCTTTGCGCGGATCGCCGGGACGGTCGTGTCCTACGTCAAGGCGCACGGGGCGTTGTACAACACGGCCGCACGGCATCCGGGCCAGGCGCACGCCATCGCCGAAGCGATCGGACTGGTCGACCCGGACCTGCCCGTGCTCTGCCAGTACGACACGGTGCTGTGGCACACCGCTCTCGACGCCGGACTGACCCCTCAGGCGGAGGTATTCATCGATCGGTCGTACACGGATGAGGGGCTGCTGGTACCACGGTCGCACCCGGACGCATTGGTCGTCGACCCGTCCGCAGCCGCGAAACGGGCCGTGGACATGGTCGTGACCGGTTCGGTCGACGCGGTGGACGGCGGGACGGCCACGGTACTGCCGGACGGGGCGGCGACGATCGCGATGTGCGTGCACAGCGACACCCCCGGTGCGGTCGACATCGCCCGGCAGACCCGGGAACTGCTCGGGCGCAACGACGTGGCTCTGGTCGGGATCGGGGGTGGACGCCATGACTGAATCCGGCAACCTCCTCCGCGCGGGCGATCGTGCCTGGCTCGTCGATGTCGCACCCGAGCGGATCGCCGGTGTCGTGGCCGCGGCGCGTGCTCAGACCTGGTCGGCTCTGCTGGAAGACGTCGTCCCTGCCGCGCGTTCGATCATGTTCCGCGCCAACACCTCATCCGACATGCGGCTGCTCTCCGACCATGTCCGTCACCTTGTGGACACTGCCGGCGCAGACGCGTCGGCGGCATTCCTCGAACGCGAACCGGTAGTCATCCCGGTGCGCTACGACGGCGAGGACCTCGAGGAGGTGGCACGGAGACTGGGCATGACCACGGCGGCGGTTGTCGCTGCACACACCTCCGCCGAGCATCGCGTGGGATTCTTCGGTTTCGCCCCCGGGTTCGCCTACATCGACGGCCTGCCCGACGCGCTCGAGTTGCCTCGCCGCACGTCGCCGCGCCGACGGGTCGGTGCGGGACTCGTCGCCATCGCCGGCACCCAGACCGTTGTCTATCCCGGCGGCACACCGGGTGGCTGGCACCTGATCGGCTCGACGTCGGAGGTCCTGTGGGACATCGACGCGGTGAATCCCAACCGGCTGTCCGTGGGTGACCGCGTCGTCTTCGAGGCGGTGGAGTAGATGACCTCGGTGCTGACCAGGCCCGTTCGACTACCTTCCGGTACTACGGTGTGCGCGCAGGTGTCGGTGATCGACGCCGGACGGAGCACGACGCTCCAGGATCTGGGCCGGCCCGGATTCGCGCACCTCGGGGTCACCGCGTCCGGTGCCGCCGACCGAACCAGCCTGACGTTGGCGAACCGCCTCGTCGGCAACGCGGACGGCGCCGCCGCGCTCGAGAACACCTTCGGCGGGCTCGCGATCGCCGTGTCCGCGGACCGGTACGTGGCGATCACCGGTGCCACCGTCGAGATTCGTGTCGACGGCCGCGCTCCGGCGGAGGGCCGGCGAATCCTGCTGCGGGCCGGGCAGATTCTCTCGCTGGGCCGTCCCGTCACGGGACTGCGCACTTACGTCGCGGTCGAAGGCGGAATCGACACCGATCGGGTCTTCGGTTCCGCCGCCACCGACTGCCTGTCCGGGGTCGGTCCGACACAGGTCCGGTCCGGCACGACCCTCGCGCTCGGGGCGGGTCATCCGGTACCCCACGACATCCCGCTCGAGCTGACTGTGCCCCGACTTCCGGTCGGGGCGGCAGAGGTGCGATTCCGGTGGGGCCCCCGGGACGGCCTGTTCGCGCCACAGGATCGGGCCGCGCTGACCGCCACGACGTGGACGGTGAGTGCGGACTGCGACCGCGTCGGCGCCCGGCTGACGGGACCGCCGCTGACCGTCGGGTCGGTGGACTTGCCGAGCGAAGGCATGGCTCTCGGGGCGATCCAGATTCCACCGTCCGGGGAACCGATCGTGTTCCTCGCCGATCATCCCGTGACCGGGGGCTACCCGGTCATCGGGGTGGTGATCGAACGTGACGTCGACCTCGTGGCGCAGGCAGCACCAGGCACCCGGATCCGACTCGCAGCGCTCCCGAGGGGACACGACTGACCCGAACCCCGCACGTCCCGTCCATCTCCGAGTTCACGAATCACAGAAGAGGAAAAGTATGACCGCCCAACTGACGAACCTTGTTCCTTTCCACCTCGCCATTCCCGTCGACGACATCGACGCCGCCCGCAACTTCTACGGCGGTGTACTCGGATTCAGCGAAGGTCGGTCCGACACCAAGTGGATCGACTGGAACTTCGGCGGACACCAGGTTGTCACCCATCAGGTCGGTGACGGTCCCAGCGCGACGCCCCGCGACGGGGTGGCCGGGACGAACCCGGTCGACGGACACAATGTTCCGGTTCCTCACTTCGGGCTGGTTCTGCCGGTCGACGAGTTCAAAGTTCTCGCAGAGAAACTCACGTCCATCGGGACGGAGTTCGTGATCGAACCGTACGTGCGATTCGAGGGCGAGCCGGGCGAACAGTGGACGATGTTCTTCCTCGACCCCGCCGGAAATGCTATGGAATTCAAGGCTTTCGCCGACCTGGACCAACTGTTCGCCGTCTGAGTCCGCGGACACAGGTCATCGGCAGGACTGCCATCCTGCCGATGACCGCTTGGGCACCCCAGCGCCGCGGTGCCACGTTTTCCGACCCCGCGATCGGGACCTCCTCGCAGCACCTCCGCCACTTCTTCGTTGGAGTTCGCCATGACCACCGTACCTGCCTCCGTGCCCCACACGGGCGATCACCTGCCCGCCCCGCCCCCCATGCAACCCCGCCGCGCCGCCGTTGCGGCCGCGGCCGGTACCGCCGTCGAGTATTACGAGTTCGGCGTGTACGGCTACCTCGCCGTCATCATCGGGCCCCTCTTCTTCCCCAACGACAACCCGACCGCCTCGCTCCTGGCCACGTTGGCGGTCTTCGGCAGCGCCTTCGTCATGCGCCCACTCGGTGGAATCGTCCTGGGCCGCCTCGGCGATCGGGTCGGACGCAAGCCAGTGCTCATCGCGACCATCGTGGGCATGGGAACGGCGACCGCCGCCGTCGGGCTGCTTCCCACCGCCGGATCGATCGGTATCGCCGCCCCGATCGCCCTGCTGCTCGTGCGGTTGGCACAAGGCTTCTTCGCCGGCGGCGAGGTCACCGGATCGGCGACGTATCTGTCCGAATCAGCACCCGCCGGCCGCCGCGGATTCTTCGGCGCCTTCACCCCGGTCGGTGTCGCCCTCGGTGGTGGTACGGCCGCCGTCGTGGCCGGTATCACCACCACGGCACTGACTGACGATCAACTCCGCGACTTCGGTTGGCGCATACCATTTCTGCTGGCCCTCCCGCTGATCGCGATCACGTTGATCGCTCGCAGCAAACTCGAGGACTCGCACGCGTTCGTCGCCGAAACCCAGCAGCACGCGCCCGCGAAGTCTCCGCTCATGGAGGTGCTCACCGAGCACACCGCGGCGGTCTTCAAGGTCATCTTCCTGTCGATCGGATCCAACGCCGGATACTGGGTCGGCCTGATCTTCATGAACATCTACCTGACCACCTACCTCGGGTACCCGAAGTCGAACACCTTCTGGATCATGGGCGCCATCAGTTTCTTCGTCGCGATCCTGATGCCGTTCTTCGGGGGACTGTCCGACCGGGTCGGCCGCAAGAAGGTCATCACGATCGGTTTCCTCGGCTACGCGATCCTGGTCTTGCCGGCCATGATCGTGATGGATCAGGGCAGCTTCGCCCTCGCAGTGGGTGCCATGGTGGTGCTCGCGCTGCCGATGCCGATCGTGCAATCGGTGACCTACCCGACCTATGCCGAACAGTTCCCCACCCGCGTGCGGTACACCGGCCTGTCGATCGCCTTCAACATCGGCACCATCATCGGTGGTGGGCTCACCCCGTACCTGGCCACCTATCTCATCTCCCGCACCGACAACCTCCTGGCCCCCGGGTTCCTGCTGATGGCCGCGGTGGTGCTCGCCCTGATCACCCTGCGCACCGTGCGCGAATCAGCCAAGGAGACACTGCAATGACGCTGCCGTCACCGACGCACCCGGAGGATCTGCGCCGACTGGTCGCTGCGGGGCAGTGGACCGCACCGACCGCCGGGATCCTCGACGACTACCAGCAGGCCAACCTCGTCGTCGTGCCGTCCGCCGCCGCCGACGACTTCGCGGAGTACTGCCGCCGCAACCCCGAGGTGTGTCCGCTGCTCGCCAGGACGAATCCCGGCGACCCACAGTTGACCTACGACAACTGCACGGTCGACGTGCGCACCATGCTCCCGCGCTACCGGGTCTGGGAGTGCAACACCCTGGTGGCCGAACCCACCGACCTCACCGAACACTGGCGCGACGACGCGGTCGCCTTCGCTCTCGGATGCAGCCACACCTTCGACGCCCCGCTCCGCCGAGCCGGGATCCCCGTCAGCCATGCCGCACCCCCGGTGTACGTCACCGATCGCGAGACCGTGCCGGCCGGGATCTTCGCCGGACCCCTCGCCGTCAGCATGCGCCCCGTGCCCACGTCGCTGGTCGACACCGCAATCGAGGTCACCGGACGGTATCCGACCGGCCACGGCGTCCCCGTGCACGTCGGCGATCCATCGGCACTGGGAATCGCCGACCTCGCTCGACCCGACTTCGGGGTCTACCCCGGCGTCGGCGAGCACGCCGTACCGGTGTTCTGGGCCTGCGGAGTGACACCGCAACTCGCCATACCGGAGGCGCACCTCGATTACGCGATCACCCATTTCGCCGGTCACATGCTCGTCTTCGACACACTGCTCGACGCATCCGAACCCCTCACCCGAGATCGTTGACGATGTTGGGTAGTCCAATCCTCGGTGGGAAGCAATGGAATCCGGTCACGAGTGCGTACGACACGCGGTCAGCTCGATTGCTCAGCGGCGTCGGCCGTTCCTTGCGCGGAGAAGGTGGCGAAGGCTGCGCGGCAAGGGCAGGTTGACCTCGCGGTGACGCACGAGGAAGCCGTTGCCGTCGCCCCCTGCGGTGGGCAGAAGGTTTGATGGTCAGAAGGAGTTGATGCCCACAAGGACCGCGCCGACGGCGGCGGGGATCAGCACGCCCAGTCCGAGCGAGGCGAACCGGGCCCCGGTGGCGCGGTGACCGGCTATTTGGAACACGGCCGGCCCGGTCAGTCCGAGGGCCGCAGCGGCCAGCACCAGATAGATCGGTGTGAAGATCAGCACCGCGCCGCAGCCGAGGACCAATCCGGCGAAGGCCCAGCTCCACCGCAGATCCTCGACCTCGAGACTCGATGGTGAACCCATCACCTTCTCCCTCGCTGACCTGCAATTCTACCCGGAACGTTGATCCCTGAGCCCGCATCGCTTGCCTTGCGGACGGAGTGCGAACGCTATCCCTCCGCCGGCGACGACCACCGCGATGGCCTTGTGTTCGGCCGTCAGCAAGGGTCGATGCGAACGAGGGGATGACCGAGCGGTTCCGGCTGCGGCCGTGCCGGGGTCTCGTGTCGGTTCGATCTGTAGCGCCCGGCGATGTCGGAGAACTCGTCGGGGTTGTGGTGTCGGTGGTGTGCGGCGACGACGGCTCAGGGTTAGGTGACGGGGAGACCGACCAGCCCGGCCGTGAGGCCGAGGAGAGCGCAGACCCCGAGGGTGCGCAGCACCGACCAGTTCAACCGGTAGATCATCACCCCGGCCAGTACACCGATGACCAGGGCGAGCGGGCGGAACGAGCCGAGTTCCGGCACCAGCAGATGCAGCGGTCCCCAGTGCAGCATCGTGGCGTCCGCGAACAGGGTGTGGACGGCGAAATATAGGGCCAGGTTCGCGATCACCCCGACCACCGAGGCGGTGATCCCGTTCAACGCTGAGGTCAGCTGTGTGTTGTTGCGGAGCCGCTCGACGTAGGGGGCGCCGAGGAAGATGAACACGAAGCACGGCACGAACGTCACCCACGTGGTGAGCAGCGCGCCGATGGTGGCCGCCACCCACGGATCCAGCTCACCGGGGTTGCGGTAGGCGCCGAGGAACGCGACGAACTGCACCACCATGATCAGCGGGCCGGGGGTGGTCTCGGCCAGACCCAGGCCGCGGACCATTTCACCGGGGGCGAGCCAGCCGTAGGTTTCCACCGCCTTCTGCGCCACGTAGGCGAGGACGGCGTAGGCGCCGCCGAAGGTGACCAGCGCGGTGCCGGAGAAGAACAGCCCCTGCTCGGTGAACACACTGCTGCGGCCGGTGAACACGACCACCGCGACCATCGGGATGGCCCAGGCGATCACGCCGACACCGAGGACGAGGATCGTGCGTCGCAGGCTGGGGGCGTCGGCGTGCAGAGCGTCGTCGGCGATCAGCGGCGGCGCCTCGTCGCTGTCGCTCGCGGGTTTACTGCTGCGGTCGGCGCCATGGGTGCGGCCGATGAGCCAGCCCGCGAACCCGGCGACGGCGATGACGATCGGGAACGGGACCGCGAACAGCGCCAGCGCACCGAAGGCGCAGACCGCGATCACCCAGTGGGCGGGCCGGGTCGATGCGCGCTTGGCGACCCGGGTGACGGCCTGCACCACCACCGCCAGCACGGCGGGGGCGATGCCGGCGAAGATGGCCAGCACGATGGTGGTGGCGCCGAAGGCGACGTAGATCGCCGCCAAACCCAGCATCGCGATCATCCCCGGCAGGACGAACAGCACCCCGGCGATCAGACCGCCGAGGGTGCCGCCCAGCAGCCAGCCGGTGTAGATGGCGAGCTGCTGGGCCTCCGGGCCGGGCAGCAGCATGCAGTAGTTCAGCGCGTGCAGGAACCGTTTCTGCCCGATCCACCGCTTCTCGTCGACCAGGGTGCGCTGCATGACGGCGATCTGCCCCGCCGGGCCACCGAAGGTCTGCAGCGAGATCAGGAACCACGCCCAGCTCGCCTGCCGCAGCGAGATCAGGTCGCGGCGGCCAGAGCTGGTCGGCGTGGCGCGGGTGGAGGGTTCTTTACTGCTCACGTCGGTCTCCGAAACATGAAAAGTTGAAGTGCGGCAGGAAGAGCGGGCCCCGCTCGATGGTCAGGACGGTTCGCGGCCGGACAGGACACGTTGGCGATGGAACTCGTACAACCCGTCGAAGATCCGGGTCGCGATGGCGAGAGTGTCGTCGTCGGTACCGGTCAGGGACAGCCCACGCAGCACCGAATCCAGGCCGGGGGCCTCGGGGGCGTCGAACTTTCCGTCGTCGATGTCGGCCTCGTGCACGATCTCGGCGAGCACCCAGAGCACCGGGTCGGTGAGCTCGTAGCGGCGCAGGATCGTCTCGAAGCTGCAATCCCCGTGATGGTGCGAGAGTTCGACTCCGCGCATGTCGAATGCGGTCGCCTCGGCCGGCACGTCCGCCGGGTCGGTGACCCACAGGAACTCCGCGTCCGGGTCGATGTTGCGGCGGATCAACCACGCACACGCGGCGCGGTCGATGTGGATCCCGGCGCGGGTCGCCCACTTCATCGCGGCACCTGCGCTTCCACGGTGTGGCCGGCCGCTAACTCCGTGAGCGCCGCCTCCGCCCCGTCGCGCGGCGCGGTCGGGAAGAAGGTGCGCTTGTCGATCTCCCGCATCCGGCGACGCAGCTGGGCGAGCTTCTTGGCCCGCCCAGCGGGATCGGGCAACGCTCGTGCGACCTCGGCGGCGTCGGTGATCTCGTCGTACTCGGCGCCCCGATCCGCCGACAACTTCGCCCGCATCCGGTCCCGCTGGTCTCGGGTGGTGGGGGCGGCGGTCCAGACCTCCGCCTGCCCGCCCGCCTCGACGACTTCCTCAGCGACCCAATCGAGCTGTTCCCGGGTTCGTGGTGACGCCGGCAGCACCACCACGCCGTCGGCGAGCTGGAACACCCCGTACTTGCGGAGCTTGCGCCACACCGCGATCCGCGGCGTCGACGGCTCGCGGGGGATGCGATACACCAGCATCACCCACTCGTCGGGACGCTCATCCGAGGTCGATTCCAGATCCACACCATTGATGTAACCACGGTTTCATATCGATGTCCATCCGTGGTCAGCGCGCCGGTCTGGCAACTCGGGGCGCGCGCCTGGACACCGTACTGTAACCGTGGTTACCGTGAAAGCGGCTGCCGTTCGGGAGGCTGTAGAGACGACGAAGAGGTGCTCGATGCATCACAATCGATCCCGGCTGCTGCCCGCACTCATCATCGCGTTGATCCTGGTCGGCGCGTGTTCCTCCGAGGCATCGTCGCCCGGCGGTAGCCCGCTGCCATTGCGCCCGGTCGCGGAAATCGTCCTCACCGGGGACAATTCACGCTTCGATTACGAGAGCCTCGACCCCGAGCGTAGACTGCTGTTCATTGCCCACCTCGGCGCCAGCGAGGTCATCGAAGTCGACGTCCACACCCGACAGGTGGTCCGAACGGTTCCGAACCTGTCCCAGGCACATGGAGTCCTCGTCGTCCCCGAATTGCGCCGGGTCTACGTCACCGCCACCGGCGACAACCGCCTGGTAATCCTTGACGAAGACACCGGAACCGTGATCGGACAGGCTCCCACCGGTGACTATCCGGACGGGATCGCGTACGACCCGAAACGCGGTGCGGTGTGGACCACCAACGAATCCGGCGGCACCGAAACGGTCGTCGACGCCGGCACCGCGCAAGTACGTGGCACTGTCGACCTCGGCGGCGAGGTCTGCAACGTCGCCTACGACCCGGTCGCCGACCAGATGCTCGTCGCCGTGCAAGGGAAGGGTGATCTCGCCGCCATCGACCCCGAAACATTGGACGTCATCCGCAGGGTTCCGACGCCCGGCTGCCGCAGCGGCCACGGACTCGCCCTCGACTCCGAGGCTCGGCTCGCGTTCGTGGCCTGCGAGGACAACGCCACCCTGCTCACCGTCGACCTCGCAACTTGGCAGACCGCCTGCAGCAACACCGTTGGCCAGCAACCCGACGTCCTCGCCTACGACCAAGGCGCGCACCGCCTTTACGTCGCCGCCGAAAGTGGCACCGTCAGCGTGTTCGACCAACACGACAAGCACCTCACCGAGGTCGGATCCGGGCACCTCGCCGACGGCGCACACGTCGTGATCGTCGACCCCACCACCGGCCACACGTACTACCCGGTGCCCACCGGGAATGACGGCCACCCCGCCCTCCTCGAGCAGGCGCCGGAGGGTTAGGGACAGCACGGCCCGCGCGCCGGCAAGTGCGGTTACGTTCGAATCTGGTCCGACGCAAGTACTGCCCCCGACTTCGATCCCCTGATCTGGTCTGCCGGCCGGTGTTTGATATCAACCAGTGCCGCGATGTCGAGGACACCCTCGAAGACAGCGCCGGCGATGATCAGCCGCGGCCACTCGACCCGAAACCATGCGGTGCGTAGACCGGGTCCCCGGCAACGCGGCTCAGATCGGCGGCTCGTCCGCGTGTCGCGCCGAAGTTAAGTATCTTGAGATACCTCAGTATGTTGAACCGAAGGGACACCATGACCCGCACCATCGCAGTGGTCAACCATAAGGGCGGCTCGACCAAAACCACGAGCACGGTCAACCTCGCCCAGGCCCTCGTCGAAGCCGGCTACACCGTCCGCGTCGTCGACCTCGACCCGCAATGCAACGCCACTACCTGGCTCGGCGCCACGCCCGAAGCGGTCGACAACGATGTCCTGTCGGTACTCATGCTGGTGGCGAGCATCGAGGAAGCGACCACCATCACCGCGTCCGGGATCCACCTCGTTCCTGCCACCAAGGAACTCGATTCCGTCGGGCCTTACTTCCTCAAGAAGCCCGGTGCCCACGGCATCCTGCGCAAGGCCCTCGCCGGCGCCCCCGATGTCGACTTCAACCTCCTCGACTGCCCCGGAGACTTCGACCACCTGACGATCAGCGCACTCGTCGCCTGCACCGAAGTGCTCGCCGCTGTCATGACGGGCGCCATGGAACTCGAAGCGCTCATGCGGATCGAGAACTACATCACCCAGCAGGTCGAGTTGCTCAACCCCACCGCGCGGCTCAATCACATTCTGTGCGGCCGCGTCGAACTCGGCCAGGTCATCGACCAGCAGGTCCTCGCCGCGCTCCGCGAGACCTACCCCGACCAGACGATGCGCACCATCATCCCGAAGTCCGTCCGTGTCAGCGAAAGCTACAGCGCCGAAGAACCCGTCGTCAGGTGGGCACCGTCCTCCTCCGCATCACGCGCCTACCGCGACGCCGCCCGAGAACTCGTCGAAAGGATGCCCTGATGACCGCGACACGTAAGCCCGGACTCGCGAGCAACCCCCTCGAACGCCGCGAACAGGCCCGCGCAGGCGCCCACCCGGACGGGACGTACTCGCGGACGCGTCGAAAGGACCTCCTGGTGGGCGTGACACGTGAGCCCGGACTCGTGAGCAACCCCCTCGAACGCCGTAAGCGGCGGCTGCCGAACCTCGTCGAACAGTGCGTGGACGTCGCGCAAGTAGGAGCTCTCGGCGAGGAAAAGATGACCGCGAAACGGGCCCCCGCAGGCAAGAAGCAGGTTTCCGTCTCCATCGAGACCGCCAGGGTCGAGCACGGCAAGGACGCCGTCGCCGCCATCGGCCACATCGCCGGCGCCCCCCAGAGTTGGTCCGACCTCGTCGACGAAGCCCTCACCCACTACCTCGCCGTTCTCGAACGCAGGTACAACAATTGCGAACCCTTCCCCCCGCGCAACGCCGAAACTGTCCGGAGACCACGCCGCTGAGCCATCCTGCCGGTAGCGGCGCGCGCGCACCTGGGAAAGCGGCGCTGCAAGGCCTGCACGCGGCAGCCGATACCGCCGCGCTGCCGCACGAAATACGCATCTGAACCGGCGCGCTTTTGTCGAGCGCAGATCGCCTGGTCGCCGATGAAGCATGCGCCCGAAGCACCGGTGTCGGAAAAGTTCCTCGAAAAAATCCGGGACGCGGTGTCCGATCGGGGCGGTGGCGTTCGTGGACGGGGTGAGGCCGCCCACGAGGGGCGGCGCCGAGGCAAAGGAACCGCGACCATGAAGCTCACCACCATGACCCAGGTCACCCTCGACGGAGTGATGCAGGGCAACGGCGGCGCGTCGGACGAGGACCGCAGAAACGGATTCGAGCGCGGCGGATGGGCCCGGGGCAAGGGCGACAACGAGACCCACGCGTTCATCAACCAGACCTACCAGCGCGCCGACGCGTTCCTGCTCGGCCGCCGGACCTACGAGCTGTTCGCCGGCTCCTGGGGGTCCTTGACGGAGCAGGACGTCCCCGGCTGGGAGCCCGTCATGCGGGCATTGAACACACAGCCCAAGTACGTGGCATCGACCACGCTCGCCGATCCCGAATGGCCGGACACCACCGTCCTGTCCGACGACCTCGCCACCGCCATCGCGGACCTGAAGGCCACGCCGGGCGGTGAGCTGCAGGTGCACGGCAGCGGCGAACTGACCCGGTGGTTGCTGCAGAACGATCTGGTCGACGAGATGACCCTGATCGTCGTTCCCGTGGTCCTCGGCCAGGGCGCGCGGTTGTTCCCGCAGGCCGGACCGGACCTTGCACTCGAACTGGTGGAGTCGCGAGTCGACTCGAAGGGCGTGACGATCCAGGTCTTCCGGCCGGCCGGGCGCCCCCGGTACGCGACGGCGTGACGTCCCCCAACCGGTACACCACCACAGGAGAGGATCTTCCGATGCAATATCTGGTTTCCGTGATCGACGACAAGAGCAATCCCGGCAGCACCGACCGGCAGCCTGGCATCAGCGCGTTCAACGAACGACTGATCGCCGAGGGCTACTGGGTCTTCGCCGGCGGACTCGCAGACACCACCACGGCCACGGTCATCGACAACCGGGGCGAGCAACCGGTGTTCAGCGACGGGCCGTTCGTGGAGTCGAAGGAGTACCTTGCCGGCGTCTGGGTTTGGGAGGCCCCCGATCTGGATGTGGCGCTCGCGCTCGCCACCGAGGCGTCGAAGATCTGCGATCGCAAGATCGAGGTGCGGCCATTCCACTGAGCGACGCCCGCGAGGCGGTCACCCGGGCCCACCACGAGGAGTGGGCCCGGGTAGTCGCCGCACTGACCAGGCGTTTCGGTGACCTCGACATCGCCGAGGACGCGGCCGCCGAGGCGTTCGCGACCGCCGTCGAGCGATGGCCGGCTGACGGCGTGCCCCCCAACCCCGGAGCCTGGCTCACCACCACCGCCAACCACAAGGCGATCGACCGGATCCGGCGCGAGAACAAGCGCGACGACAAGCACAAGGAGGCTCAGGTGGTGCTTGACGATGACCCGCCCGAGCCGCTCGGCGCCATCGACGACGACCGGCTCCGGCTGATCTTCACCTGCTGCCACCCGGCGCTGGCGATGGAAACCCGCGCGGCGCTGACGTTACGCATGGTCGGCGGTCTGACCGTGCCCGAAATCTCCCGCGCGTTCCTGGTAACCGAGAGTGCGATGGGGCGGCGGATCACCCGCGCGAAGGACAAGATCAAGGCGGCGCGTATCCCCTATCGAGTGCCGTCCGCCGACGATCTCCCCGCACGGGTGTCCGGTGTCCTCGCTGTGCTGTTCCTCGTGTTCAACGAGGGCTACCTGACCACCGGCGCCGACGCCGATCCGGTACGTGACGACCTGACCGCCGAGGCGATCCGGCTCACCCGCCTGATCCGGGACCTGCTCCCCGACGATGGGGAGGTGGCCGGATTGCTGGCGCTGATGCTGCTCACCGAGGCCCGCCGCACCGCCCGGGTGTCGGCGAGCGGCGAACTGGTCGCTCTCGACGAGCAGGACCGCGGGGCCTGGGACGCGGCACTGATCGCCGAGGGGCACCGGCTGGTGCGCGAGCGCCTGGCCGCTGCCGCCGCCGGGGTGGCTCCGGGTCGCTACCAGATCCTCGCCGCGATCAACGCCGTCCACACCTCCGCCCGCGACATGCGCGACACCGACTGGTCGCAGATCCTCGCCCTCTACGACCAACTGGCCCGCATCGACCCCTCGCCGATCATCGCACTCAACCGGGCCGTCGCCGTCGCCGAATTCGAGGGCCCGGAGGTGGCACTGGCAACCGTCGACCGTCTCGAGGACAAGTTGGCCGGCTATCACGCCTACCACGCCACCCGCGCCGACCTGCTACGCCGATTGGGTCGTAGTGAGCAGTCGCGCGCCGCCTACGACAAAGCCATCGATCTGGCCGGCAACACCGCCGAGACTGCCTACCTGACACGACGCCGCGACCAACTGCGGTAGCGCCCACCGATCCCGGCCCGCCACATACGGCCGACGCGGTGCCCGTGAAGATTCCGAACACTTGCTCCTACCCGACATCAACCGGGCATGCAGAAGCCACGAGCGCGGTTCACAGTTGCGCCAGCATGGGGAAGAGGGCAATCGCGGAGACGGTGATGCCCGCTGCCCCGGCGACGACGCCCAACAGGGCCCGCAACGACGCTGCCTCGTCGTCGACATCCGCGGACCGCGACGTTGCGACGGCGCCGCAGACGACCGCGGCTATTCCCAAGATGAAGCCGAGACCGACCACCCAGAACGACGCAACGGACACAGCCCCCAAGGCGATCGAGACGGCAGGCAACCGCGAACCGTGCTGTTTCCCTGTCTCGTCGGTGTCGACGGAGGAAGACATGCAGTTGTCGGCACGGGGGCTGTGGGGGACGGCGGCGGTCATGATCCTCCTTCGTACGGATGGCGCATCGGGTCGGCGGGCTCGGTTTGTGACGTAGACCCCACCAAGAAATTAGCACTCATGCCGCGTGAGTGCTAGCTCTTTTTGCTAAGTAACTTGCCTCGGTACTTTGTCGGTCTCACATGTGGTGTGCGAGATCCGGTCCGTCGACGAAGATGTCGACCGTCAGTGGTTGCTCACCGCCGTATTTCGCGAAGTCAGATACCCCGGCCTCTGCGAGGACCTCGACGTCGAGGAGGGTTCTACCGTTGTCGGTGCCGGCGGGGCGGCTGAGGAGTTCGATTGCCGCGTCGGCCATGATCTCGGGTGACCGAGAGTGGTGCAGGCCGTCCCGGCCGCCGAGCAGGTTGCCGACTGCCGCGGTGGCGATCGTGGTCTGCGGCCACAGACAGTTGCAGGATAGGTTCGTGTTCCGGTACTCGGCTGCAATACCCAACGCTGCCAACGTCATTCCGTACTTGGCGAGCATGTAGCCCGGGTGCGCGCCCAGCCACTGCTGTGACAGATTCAGGGGAGGCGACAATGTCATCACGTGCGGGTTGGCGGACTTCTGAAGGTAGGGCAGGCAGGCTCGAGTCAAGGCGAAAGTGCCGCGAACGTTGACTTGCTGCATCAGATCGAATCGTTTGAGTGTGAGGTCTTCGGTCGGTGACAGGTCGAGCACGCTCGCATTGTTGATCACGATGTCGATGCCGCCGAAGCGGTCGACGGCGAGATCGACGGCCGCCGCGATGTCGTCGTCATTGCGGACGTCTCCCACCACGGGAAGGGCGTGTCCGCCGAGTTCGGTCAACTCGCTGACCGCGGTATGGATGGTTCCCGGTAGCCGGGGGTCGGGAGTGCCGGACTTGGCCAGCAGGACGACGTTCCCGCCCCGGCGTGCGATTGCGCGCGCAATCGCAAGACCGATGCCGCGGCTCCCTCCGGACATGACTGTGGTTCTTCCTCGGAAATTGCTGGGGTCGTTCAAGGTTGATTCCTTCGTCTGTGGCGGCCCGTGCGGAGTGGCGGCTGACCGAACGACTCCACGATAGGGAGCATTCGAGACCGTGGCGACGTCCTGGAGAAATCAAGAATGCTCGCCTATTTGTCCGGTAAGGACAAATAGCGCGACAGTCGGGTGTCGAGGAAATTGGGTTCGCTGATTCGCAAATATCCAGGTAGGGAACGCCTGAGGTGATGGTTGGGGGATTCGTCGTCCATTGGCACCGAAGACCGATATTGTCTTCGCATGGCATCGAACGAGGAACGAGCCGCATTGCTTGTTGCCAGAATCGCGCGTTCGCTCAACGAGCGGCTGGTGTCGCTGACGGCGGACATCACCAGCGTGCTCTACGCGGAGATCCCGGATCTGCGGGCGGACCGCCAATTGTTCGATCTGCTGGGGGCGAGCGTGGAGGGCAACCTCGACACGATCTTCCATACCTTGCAGCACAACATCGCTCCCGAGGATCTGGACGCACCGGCCGCCGCCTTGGAGTATGCGAGAAGGCTCGCCCAGCATGGCGTTCCCGTCAACGCACTGGTTCGCGCATATCGGTTGGGGCAAACCAATCTGCTCGGGCTGGTTTTCGACGAGTTGCGTGCAGCTTCGGTGCAGCCGGAACTCAGCATGCCGGTGCTCGAACGCATCATCACGGTCATGTCTGTCTACATCGACAGGGTGTCACAGCAGGTGGTGACCGTGTACGAGCGCGAAAGGGAACGGTGGCTCGCTCATCGGAGCAGTGTCCGCGCCGTGCGTGTTCAGGAGATTCTGGCGGGCAACGCACTTCCTGATGCAGGGGCCGCCCTGGGTTATGTTCTGCAGCAGAGTCACTTGGCCGCGATCGTCTGGAGCTCCGACTCCGATGCGTCCGACATGCTGTCCCGAATCGAATCTGCGGCACACGATTTCGCGAGCCATGTGGGCGCGGTAGCCGACCCGCTGTTCGTGGCCGCAGACCGGGTGACCGGCTGGGTGTGGGTTCCGCTCGGCTCACGGGCACGTCCCGAGCGGGCGCAGGAAGATATGTGCGACTTCCTCGAGCGGAGGCATCCCGGACTGGTCGTGGCGCTCGGTGCCGCGGCCGCGGGAATCGACGGTTTCCGGCAGTCCCACGGTCAAGCGCAACGTGCGCGAGCCGTGGCCATTGCGGCGGGGCGGAGCGCACCGGTCGTGACCGCATACGACGAACCCGGAGTATCGACGGTTGCCCTGTTGATCGAGGACTTGGTGGCCACCCGCGCCTGGGTGCGCGGCGTTCTGCGCGGACTCGCTGCCGACAACGAGAATTCGGCCAGGTTGCGCGAGACCGTGCGGGTCTATCTCGCCCACAACCTGAGCAACGTCGCTGCCGGAAAAGAGCTTGATCTCCACCACAACTCGGTGAAGTACCGAGTGAAACGGGCAGCCGAAGTGCGGGGTAAGGACTTCACCGGAGATCGGCTGGACGTCGAACTCGCACTGCTCGTGTGCCAATGGCTGGGACCCGCGGTCCTGATCCCGGACTAGGTCACCGCCACCGCGGTGGGTGACGCAAGTCTTGACACAGCGTCAGCCGCGACGTTTGACTGGTCATAGGTTATCTCGCCGGATGGTGCTCTGGGAGGTTGACGTATGCGCGGCACAGGTTTGGCGGGACATCGACGCGGAGCAACCCCCCACCGCAGGATGTTCTCGGTACTGGCACTGGTGGGCGTGTGCCTTCTCTCCCTGGCAACTGCCGGGACGGCCGGCGGTGAACCGGCTGTCGGCACCGGGTTCGCGATCCCCTTCTCCGGGGACCCCGGCTACGAGGGTCTGGCGCCGACGCAGGTGACGAGCCCGGGTCAGCTCAACGCGCCGCTCGGTCAGCAGGTGGCGGACGAGATCGCCAGGCAGATCGGGCTCGACCGGTCCGACGCGCTGTCCGAGCAGCAGTATCGCGACCTCATCACCGGCGGCGGAGTCGGCGGCAGCAGCGACGCCGCCGAGGTGATCGATGCGTGCGCCCGGATCCTCACCAACACGAACGGCCGTCCCCTCTATTCCGACGTCGACGGCCGCAACACGCCGTCGGTTCTGGCCAGCTACGGGCTCTACGTGAACCCGAGCGGACTGCTGGAAAGTCCGGCCAACGCCGACGCGCCGACGAGGCAGGTGAACTCGTTGATCTCTCCCGGCGGTTTCGTGGGCACCTGGTTGAGGAACAACGGTGCGACCCACACCCTGATAGCGCTGTACGAGTCGGCGTACACGGTGCAAGCGGCCTTTGGCTTTGCAGCGCAACAGATGTCGGGCGAAGCTCAACTGGTGACGAACACCAAGGGCGGTGTGAGCGCGGAGGTCGGCATGTCGATGGCGCCGCCGCTGTGGATTGTGAACTTCGCACTGCTCTACGTGCTGCAGCCGTCCCTGGCGGCCGCGATGCCCGCCTACTGGGCTCCAATTCCTGCGGCGGTTGCCGACGCCGTACGGTCGAGCCCCACCGGCCAGGTTCCTTTCAGTGACTATGCGTCCTACTTTCAGTGATCCGATTTCGGGTTCGACCCACTGCCGCCTCGATCGCGTCGCTGCGAATCCGGATTCTGCGGAGGTACCTTGGTCGGAGGCGCGCGTGAGATGAAAGTGACGGCTCCATGGCTCCCGGTGACAGGACGAATGCGGGAAATCTTCCCCATGAGCTGACGAGTTTCGTCGGCCGTCGCCGTGAGGTCGTCGAGGTTCGCAGTCTGCTGTCGGTGTCGAGGCTCGTGACGTTGACCGGTATCGGGGGTGTCGGGAAGACCAGGCTCGCGTTGCGGGTCGCCGCCGATTCTGCTCGTGCGTTCGAGGACGGCGTGTGGTTGGTCGAGTTGGGGGAGGTGTACGAGCCGGGTGCGGTCGTCGACGCGGCGCTGTCGGCGTTGGGGCTGCGCGAGGGCGCGGGCGTCGCACCCGAGGCATTGCTCGTCGAGTATCTCGAGCCCCGGAAGTTACTGCTCGTCCTGGACAACTGTGAGCATCTCGTCGAACCGGCCGCCGACCTGGCCCGTCCTCTTCTGCGCGCCTGCCCGGAGCTTCGGGTTCTCGCGACCAGCCGGGAACCTCTCGGCATCGGGGGAGAAGCGGTGTTCCGGGTGCCGCCGCTGACCATGCCGGACCCCAACCGCCAGACCCAGGCCGCCGGGGAGTTCGACCACTACGAGTCGATGAGTCTGTTCGCCGAGCGCGCGGCGATGGCGGTCCCGGGCTTCGCCATCACCGAGAACAATCAGGACGTGGTGGCGCGGATCTGCCGTCGACTGGACGGCCTGCCGCTCGCGATCGAGCTGGCGGCGGTCCGGCTGCGGGCGATGTCGGAGGATCAGATCCTGCGACGGTTGACGGACCGCTTCGGCCTGCTGACCACGGGCAGCCGTGGCGCGCCGGTCCGGCAGCAGACCCTGGCCTGGTGTATCGACTGGAGCCACGAGTTGTGCTCGCCCGCCGAGCGGGAGTTGTGGGGCCGGCTGGCGGTCTTCTTCGGCAGCTTCGCGCTCGACGCGGTCGAAGGCATCTGCGCCCACACCTCGGCGGCGGACCAGGTGGTGGATGTGGTCGGGTCGTTGATCGACAAGTCGATTCTGATCCGGGAAGAGGCCGGGGGAACGGTGCGGTACCGGCTGCTCGAGACGCTGCGTGATTACGGTACGGAACGGTTGCAGGAGACCGGGGAGTTCGCATCGCTGTTGCGACGGCACCGGGACTGGTACGAACACCTGGTGCTGCGGGCGGAGTCGGAATGGATCAGCTCGCGGCAGGTGGGCTGGCTGGTGCGTCTGGACGCGGAACTGCCCAATATTCGTGCGGCGCTGCAGTTCTGCCTGACCGGTCCGACCGAGGCGGGGGCGGGGCTGCGCATGGCGGCGGCGTTGTACCCGTACTGGCGGGTGCGCGGCCGGTTGCGGGAGGGCATGCGGTGGCTCGCGCAGCTTCTGGCCGTTCAGGGCGGCACGGCCGACGTGGAGCGGATCAAGGCGTTGTACGTGCTCAGTGTGCTGTCCGGGCTCAACGGCGACCCGGATGCGTCGGCGCTGTATGCCGAGCGTGGAGCCGCGATGGCGGCGCAGCTCGGTGATCGTCTCGGCGGGGCGCTGATGGCCGATGCCGCCGGTTGGCATGCGCTGTTCACCGGCGAGTCCGCGGCAGCGTGCGAGTATTTCGAATCCTCGCTCCCCGTGTTCCGGGAGCACGGCAACCCGCTGTATCTGATGTGGTCGCTGCTCGGGCTCGCGCTCGCTTGTGACGCGGCCGGAGACCGTGCAAGGAGTGAGGAGTGTCAGCGGGAGATTCTGGCGGTCACCGAGTCGCGGGGCGAATCGGTGTACCGGGGCTGGTCGTTGTGGGGTGCGGCGATGGGGGCGTGGCGGCGGGGCGAGGGTTCCCGTGCGAAGGATCTGGTGACGCGGGGGTTGCAGCTCGCGCGGTTGGTGGACGACCGCATCAGTGCGATGGGGTGTCTGGAGCTCCTGTCGTGGATTGCGGTGGACGACGGGGCGCCGCGGCGCGCGGCCAGGTTGATGGGTGCCACCGAGGCCCTTGCCCGCACGGTGGGGAGGCAGAGCACGATTTTCCCGAACGCACACGTCGAGCACGCCCGGTTCGAGCAGGAGGCCCGGCAGGCGATCGGTGACCGCGGATTCGAGACGGAGTTCCGGCAGGGCCTCGGAACGCGGTTCGACGACGCCGCGGCGTTTGCCCTCGAGGAGACGGGACCTTCCGACAGCTCGGCCGAGCCGGGGGCGACGAGTCTCACGCGACGCGAACAACAGGTCGCCGAACTCGTCGCCGAGGGCCTGACGAACAAGGCGATCGCGGCCAGGCTGGTCATCTCGCAACGCACCGCGCAGGGGCATGTGGAACACATCCTGTCCAAACTGGGCTTCAACTCCCGTGCGCAGATCGCGGCGTGGAGCATCGAGCAGAAGCGCGGCGAGTAACGCTGATCGCACGCCGGCCCCGGGTGACTGAGCGCGACAGCGCTCCTGGTCGCCCGCCCACACCCTGCCGAAGGGGTTGTCGTCACCCCCTACGATTCCTCGGGTGACCGATTACGACGATCTCGACATGTTCGGTGGCCTCGACGCCTCCACCCTGCCACCGCGCCAGCAGCGGATTCTGGCCACGATCCGGGACTGGGTGGCGGCACACGGATGCTCGCCGAGCACCCGGCAGATCGGGGACGCCGTGGGCCTGCGGTCGACGTCGTCGGTGTCCAAGCACCTGAAGAGTCTCGAGGAAAAGGGCTTTCTCCAGCGAGGCTCGGCGATGGCCCGGCAATTGGACGTGCGCCCGTTCCTGTCCGAGGCGAAGCAGGGACGCTCGTCCGACAACAACGTGACGGTGCCGGTGGTCGGCGACATCGCGGCCGGCGCGCCGATCCTCGCGGAGGAGCATGCCGACGAGATGCTGACGCTCCCGCGCGAACTCGTCGGCTCCGGCACCGTGTTCGGGCTGCGGGTGCGCGGCGAGTCGATGATCGACGCCGCGATCTGTGACGGCGACGTCGTCGTGGTGCGCCGCCAGGACGAGGCCCATTCCGGTGAGATCGTCGCCGCGATGATCGACGGCGAGGCCACGGTGAAGGTGCTCCGGCGCCGCGACGGCCACGTCTTCCTCGAGCCCCGTAACCCTGCCTACACCGTCATCGACGGCGACGACGCGGTCGTCCTGGGCAAGGTGGTCTCCGTGATGCGGCGGATCTGAGGAAGCCCTCTCAGCGGCGACGATCCGTCGGCCAGGGCCCACCCCGGAGCGGCCGGTCGGCGAGCGCTCGCGTCTCGTTGTCACGGAACCGTGGTTCGTAGTGGTGGAAGAACACCGTGCCGACCAGGTCTCGTCGGCTGTGCACGCCGGTCTTCTCGAAGATGCTCTTGAGGTGTTGCTGGACGGTGTGCGCCGACACGGAAAGTTCGGCGGAGATCTGCGACGTCGACGCCCCCTGCAGCACCAGAGTGGTGACTTCCTTCTCCCGCTCGGTCAGCCCGTACGCCGACATCAACAGGGGATGGAGCCGACTCGGATGCGCGGGCTCGACGATCACGGCGATCCGCCGTCGCCCGGTAGAGGAGAGGCACGCACCGTGAAGCACCACCCAGGATCCTGAGCGTGAGAGCACCCGGGAGAGCGCGACCTCGCCGAGGTGATCGCGGTCTTCTGCCGAGCGCAGCGCACGGGCGGCGAGGGTGATCACCGCGGGCGGCAGCTCGCCTCGGTCCCAGTTTCCGCCGGGGAGGTCCGCCATCCACCGGTCGACACCCGGGGTGACCGATTCGACGTCCCACTGGTCGTCGAGCACGATCAGTCCCGGCGAATCGGAGTACTCCGGCTCCGCGGCCTGCCCGCACAGCAGCGCGCGGCGGGCGCCGCCTGCGAGGGTCGGCGAAACCTCTGCGAGAAAAGACTTCTCGGATTCGGTGAACATCGGCATGCCTTCGGCACGGTAGAGGGACAGCGCTCCCCAGGTCTCGCCCGAGCGGGTGCGGAGGCGGGCGATCAACTCCTGATCTCCGCCGAGCGTGCGGTTCCGGCGCCAGCGCGGGCTGCGCGACGGATCACCCCCGGCGGCATCGTGCAGCGTGGAAAGCCCAGTAGCCGAACGCATCACGCCGGGTACCGACTGGACGTCGTCCTCGTAGTACTCGGCGGCCAGCCATTCGCCGGGGAACTCGTCCATGCCGAGGTGGTGATGGCTGGTCATCAGCAACGACACCGGGTCGAGAGTGAACCAGCAGGGTGTCCAGAAGTAGGGGACAACCCCGGCAACGACTTCCGACGCGTCCTGCCACAACGCGATCAGGCCGCGCGGTGCGGCGCACAACTGTGTGATCTTGTCCGCCGCGCACTGCATGGAATCCACGCTCACCCGTCAATGGTACGAGTCCGGATCGGCCGCCGGGAATACCACATTTATGGAATGGCACCCCTGCCGCGCCGCGCATAGCGTCGGTGACATGTCCAAGTCCGATACCGCGACCGTACGTCTGAGTCCGCCGCCGCCCGCACTGATGCGGCTCGTGAATCCGGTGGTGCGGCGTGTGCTCACGACCCGGTGGTCGGGCCGGCGAATTCGACGCCAGGGATTGATCGAGTTCACCGGGCGCCGCACCGGCCGCACCCTGCGTGTACCGGTGTGCCTTCACGACATCGACGGTGAGACGCTGATCTTCACCGAACGGCCGTGGCGGTTCAACTTCGCCGGTGGTGCAACCGTGACGGTGACCCGACACGGCCGCGTCCGACGGGGCCGTGCCCTGCTGCTCGACGTCACGCCCGCCGAAGCCGGCGCAGCGTTCCGGGCGGCTCTCGACGACGGGGCCTCGCCGTTCGAACTGGGTCTGAAGGTTTCCCGTGGATACGTCCCTTCCGCAGCCGACCTGGCCGGGATCGCCAGGTCGTTGATCCGCGTCGACTACGATCAGTGAGGAGAAATCTCATGCTTATCAACAGAATACGACACGACATCGCGGTTCTCGGTGATGCGTTGGAAGTGCCCGGAATCGGACATCTGCCGGTGAACGCCTACGTCCTGCTGGCCTCTGAGCCCGTCGTCATCGACACCGGACTGAGTCTGCCCGGCCGGGACTTCATGGACGCGCTCGGAACCGTGCTCGACCCCGCCGACGTCGAATGGGTGTGGTTGACCCACCCGGACCGCGATCACACCGGCGCGCTGTTCGACTTGCTCGATCAGGCGCCGCACGCGCGCCTGATCACCACCTTCGCCGCTGTGGGCATCATGTCGTGCGAACGGTCCGTCCCGTTGGACCGGGTGTACCTACTCAACCCGGGGCAATCCCTCGACGTCGGCGATCGCCGGCTGACCGCGCTGCGGCCGCCGCTGTTCGACAATCCGAGCACGGTCGGCTGCTACGACGACCGCAGCGGAACCTACTTCTCGTCAGACTGCTTCGGGGCCCCGATGGAGACCGCCGAACTCGCCACCGCCGACGACGTCGGCTACTGCGTTCCCAGCGTGGTCCGCGCCGCCCAGCACCTGTGGGCCACCGTGGACAGTCCCTGGGTGCACACGGTGGACGAAGCCAAATTCTCGGCCACCGTGTCGACGTTGCGGGACCTCGACCCCCGGCGAATACTCAGTACTCACCTGCCGCCGGCGGAGGGGCGCACCGCCGAGTACCTCGACATGCTCGCCGCGGCCCCGCAGGCCGATCCCTTCGTCGGGCCCGACCAGTTCGCGCTCGAACAGATGCTGGCGGGCTTCGAACCCGCCCACTGACAATGTTGCCGAATCCCGACCACGCCTGGTTGACATCTCGGGCGCGACGACGAGCCTGGTGGCCAGGGCGCCCCGGATCTCCGTTGTTCCCACCTGACAGAGTCTGGCGCAGACTGGGTCGGCACGGTCCCACGGCTACACCCTCGAGGTCTGCCGGGTTCGTCGGCTGTGGGTTAGCCAATAGCACACGCGAGTCCTTAGGCGGTCGGCGCGGACCATCAGGGTCTCGATCGGGGTGTGTACGCCGAGGTTGCTATCTACCGAGGTGCCAGAGTGTTCGAGCCGGCGACGGTGCCGCGCGGAGTTTGAGGGTGCACAACTCGGCGAGCCGGCGTCGGACGCTGTCGTTCACGCCGGGGTAGTAGGCGAGGAATGCTTGCAGTCGCCGGTAGAACTCGGTGGGGAGGACGCCGAACTCGGGAAGTATGTGGTCGTCTCCGCCTCCGAAAGGTGCCCATTTGACAGCGAAGTCGAGCATGGTCAGTTCGTCTTCGGTCACGTCGTCTCCGTTCTTTCCAGCATGACAAAACGGGAGTGCAGGCGTGGCCGCGCGATTCCTCGCCCGGCCACGCCTGCGTAGCTGGCCGAACCAACTCGCCCAACCTCGCTACAGGTCGAGGACCAGCCGTTCGCCTTTGGCGCGGGACACGCAGATCATCATCGACGTGCCCGCCTCCCGCTCGTCGTCGCCGAGGAGTAGGTCGCGGTGGTCGGGCACCCCGTCGAGGACCTTGGTCTCGCAGGTGCCGCACAGGCCCTCTCCGCAGGAGGTCGGGACGATGATTCCGGCGTCGGCCAGTGCTTCCACGATCGACTGGCCCGGCACCACCGAGCAGGCCACACCACTGCGTTCGGCGACCACGGTGAATGCATCGTTCGGACCGTCGGTGACTGTGCCCGAGAACCGTTCCAGGTGGAGCGATCCGGCGGGCCACGGCTTGCACAGCGCCTGCACGGCGTCGAGCAGGCCGGTGGGACCGCAGCAGTAGACCTCGGTGTCCGGCAGCGGTGTGCCGAGCAGCCCGGGCAGGTTCACCAGCCCGAACTCGTCCTCGGGCACCAGCTGCACGCCGTCGCCGTAGCGCTCGAGTTCGTCGGCGAACGCCATCGTGTCACGGGATCGCCCGCCGTAGACGAGTGTCCAATCGATGCCTTCGCGCTCAGCTCGTCTGATCATTGCGAGAATCGGGGTGATCCCGATTCCGCCGGCGATGAACAGGGCCCGGCGCCGGGCAGCGAAGGCGAAGTTGTTCCGCGGCCCCCGCACGGGGATGACGTCGCCGACGCGCAAGCGGGTGTGCACGTATTCGGAGCCGCCGCGGCTCTGCGGCGCGCGCAGCACCGCGATCTCGTAGACCGACGGGTCCTGCGGGTCGCCGCACAGCGAGTACTGGCGCACAACTCCGTTCGGCAGCATCACGTCGATGTGTGCGCCGGGCTCCCACTCGGGCAGCACGGTTCGGTCGTGACGCTCCAAGCGCACCTGTCGCACACCCGATGCCGGTGATGCGACGGCGGTGACCTGGAGCGAAAACTCGGCGTCACTGGTCATCACGGCCGCCGAAGGTGATGGTTTGCGCGATGTCCCAGCGCCCGGTGAGGTATGCGGAAGCAAGCTGGGCCTGGAAGGCGCGGACGCCGTCCTCACGCGCGTCGAATGGCCCGGGCCGGTAGCCGTTGCCCAACAGCCCCTGGTACACGGACTCGCAGGCTGCGAAGTCCTGCCGATTGGTGATGTCCCAGAACCCTGCGGCGTACGAGGGGTCGAAGCCGGGGCGTTCGGCCACCTCCCGTGGGAAGAGCCAGGAGCACTCCACGAACGTCTCACCGGGAGACAGCGGCACCAGGCGGTGGGTCATTACGTAGTCCGGCTGCAGGGTCAGTAGCAGGTTGGGTGCAAGCATGAAGTAGATCGTCCGACGGGCCTGCTCGTCGCTGATCCCGGCGATGCGTTCCCCGCCGCTGCGGCCGTCGAGGCTCATGGTTTCCGCGTCATCGCGCAGTTCCAATGGTCCACCCAGCCACATGCCGGTGTGCCGCAGACCCATTGCGGTCTCCGGCGGGCTGACCCGGCAGAGCTCAGGGTGGATCGAGGGGCAGTGGTAGCACTCGAGGTAATTCTCGATCACCAATTTCCAGTTGGTCTGGAGCGTATAGCTGTGAGACTCGCCGACGACCATGTCCGTGGGATCCCAGGGGGCGACGACATCGGTCAGATTGCCTACCCACTCACCGAAGTCGGGGGCATCGTCGGAGGCGTTGACGAAGATCCAGCCGAACCACTCGACTGCGCGCAACCCGATGAGGGGCCACTCGTCCGTTGCGAAGTTGTCCGTGCCGGTGAACCGCGTCGCGGAGCGGAGTTCGCCGTCCAGTTCGTAGACCCACGAGTGGTAGGGGCACTGCACCAGACGCTTGTTGGTGCACGAGTCCACCGCCAACAGTTCGTGTCCCCGGTGTCGGCACGCGTTGTAGAAGGCGTGAAGGGTGCCGGAACCGTCGCGGGTCAGGAGGATGCCCTGGGTCCCGACCCGCACGGCGCGCTGGTCGCCGGGCTTGCCGACGTCGTTGCTGCGCCCCACGCAGACCCACGCAGCTTCCAAGAGGTGCTTGCGTTCCCAGTCGAGGACCTCGGGTGAAAGGTAGGCCTCCGCCGGAAGCGTTCGTGCGTCGGAGAGGTGTTCCTGGAGCACACAATCCAGCGCATCAGCGGTGAGGGGTGCGGGCGGGAGGGCGGTGGTCATGTCATCGTCTCCATCATTGGGGGAGCTGGAATGGATGACAATGAACTTAATCACTATTTCGGACCGTCAACATATTCTCGTGCACAGTTCGCGCCGCACGTTCTGTGCACGGTCACAGTTATCTCCGGATGGTGGCGTATGTCCTCAGGAGTTCGTCGGAGACCGGGGTCTGCAGCCCGAAGGCAACCCCGAACGGGTCGACGAGCACGGCGAACGGGCCCATCGCAGAGTCGGTGGCCGGCACCCGGACTCGTGCACCGAGGTCGCTCAGGCGTGCGACCTCCGCTTCCAGATCGAGGACCCGTAGGAACGGGATCCAGTGTGGCGGAACGGCAGAAGGCAGGACGTCCAACATGTCCACAACACCGGCCACGGGTCGATCCGCAGACACCAGTAGGCGGTAGTTGCCCGGGCTGGGCGCCGGCTCGTCGATCAAATGACAGGACAGCGTCTGGGCGTAGTAGGTTGCTGCCTCTTCGGCCAGCGGCGTGTACAAGTCGACGAAGGCCACGTCTCCCAGCCGCTGACTGTGCGGTCGGGAACCGGGAACGTCGGTCAGCCCGAACAGCGCCCCGTCGGGCGCGGAGTACACGGGTTGGTCCCGGCCGTCGACGGGAACGGTGCCGGCCGGACGTGCCCCGAGGTCGAGTGCTCGGCGACCGGCGGCCACGTGGTCGTCGGTACCGAAGCAGGGTACCCAACATCCCTGCGGTGGCACGGGTACATCACCAGCCGATACGAACGAGATACGCTGCCCAGGGCCGTCACTGCCACGCCCGTGGTCCATGGCCAGGGCGTAGAACGCCCGGCCGCCGGATGTGTCGCCGCCCACGAAAAGTACGGTGTCCGAGGTGATCCCGACACTGCCTGTCATTGTGGTCCCCGCCCGTCGAGAAGTGACGACAGATCTGCGGTGGAGCCTAGCTCCCAGCAGGTCGTGGCCAGCCAGAAATGGGTGCGGCTGCTCGGCGAATCGATGTCACGGCCGGTGAGCTCCTCGATCAGTCGGAGCCGGTTGCGTAAGGTGTTGCGGTGCACGAACAGTGCCGTGGCGGTTGCCGCCGGTGCTCCGTCCTCGGCCAGGTAACGGCGGAGTGTGTCCACCAGTGCGGTGCCGTGCTTCTGGTCGTACTCGAGGAGCGGGGCCAGTGCCTCGGCCGCCAGATCGCGCAGTGGCAGACCGGCTTCGATGCCGGCGATCAGCAGCGCTGTAGCCAGGTCCTGGATCCGGTGCACGTGCACACCGTAGCCCTCGGCGAGGGCGTTACGCGCCTCGAAGTAGCCCAACCGCAGTCCACGTACTCCGACGCGCGCTTTGCTGACCCCCACACGGGCATCCGACCCCAGGCTGGAAAGGTGGTCGTGGCACAGCCGCGCCACGAACAGTCCGGCTCCCTCCGGGACGACCAGGACGACGCGGTCGTCCACGATTGCTCGCAGGTGCGGGTCGTGTTGCTGGCTCAGTAGAGTGTGCAGGTTCCACGGGTAGGAGCGGAGCCGCCGAGGCGGACAGGCCACCGAACCGATGACGACCTCGTGCGCTTTGCCGGCGTCCAGGCCGTGCTCGCCGAGCCGCCGTGCGGTCTCCTGTTCGCTGGACTGACCGGCGATGACGTCCTCGAGGATCTGGCCGAGTAGCTCCCGTCGTCCGCTCAAGACGGCGTGGCGGCGCGACAGTTCGATACCGGCCAGCGTCGCGGCGAACGAGAACAGCGCCGGGGGCACGTCCTGTCCTCGCGCGCACAGCACGGCGACCGGCTCGCCTTCCAGCTCCACCGGCCGGAGCACGCAGTCGGCGACCACGTCCCCGGTCGGGGGTGAGGCAGCGACCAGTTCTTCGGCCGGCCACTCGGTCCGCGCAGGCACACTGACCAATACGCCACCGCGTAGGTCGATCACGGCCACCGGCGCGGCCGAGATCCCGTGTAGCGCGTTCACCAGTGCATGCAGTGGCCGTTCGGCGGTCAGTGTGTCGGCCAGGATCCGGTGGTCGGCGAGTTCAGGGTCGGCCGACGTCATACCGTGCATCCTACGCACTGGGCCACGTGGGTCACCTGAGTCGATGTCGCCGCGGATCCGGAAGTAAATGCGCTCCACGAGCTGCCGATGTTCGCCCAACCGGCGAGCCTGTTGCCGGGATCAGGGGCGGTGGAGCGTGCAATCCCATGCACAAGTGGCTCAGCGCCGCGCATGACGGAGTCTACTTCTCGTTCGCTCGACGTGGCTGTTCTTCCGGGGACGGGGCGAGACCGGAGTCGACGACGGCATCGCGAAGGAATTGCAGGACCTTCCGGGTGATTTCCCAACGGAGCTGAGCGGCCGGCAGGACTGTCCAGTAGTGCCCGGTAAATGTGACGTCCTCGGGGAGAACTCGGACCAGGGACGGGCGTCTACGTGCGATGTAGGTGGGCATGACGGCAATCCCCACACCGGCCAGTGCGGCTTCCTCGTGTACCAGGAGATTGTTGGACTGTAACCGAATGATGTTGGGCAGCATCGGTCTGAGAGCCGCGAAGTCGGGCACGGCTGCGAGAGGGTCCTCCGCGTACCAGCACAGGACGTGCTGTTGCAGATCCTCGATCTGTCCGATCGTGGGGTGTGTGTGCAGGTAGTCCTCGGTGGCGTAGAGCCCGATCTCGTAGGCAACGAGTTCTTGGACTTTGACCCGGGTAGATGTGGGTTTGGTGCGGACCACCGCCGCGTCGAAGGACACCCCGTCCCGGCTCGCCAGGGAATCGGCCGTCACGATACGCAGGATGACCCCGCTCTCGGCGATCAAGCGTCCGCAGCGCGGTGCCAGGACGGCCGCGGCGAACCCGTCCGGAGCGAGGATGGTCCATTCCTCCGGACCCGACACGATCGGGTCGCCGTCCGCGAACACATCGACACCGAGGGAAACCATGCGCGCTGCCGGCAGGAGACCTTCGCCCGTGGGTGTCAGCTTCCAGCCAGTTCCACTCCGGCTGAACAGCCGGGTTCCGAGCGCTTTTTCCAGCCGACCGATTCGGCGGCTGACGGTTGTGTAGTCAACCCCCAGCTCCTGGCTGGCGCGGACCAGGGTCTTGGCTTCGGCTACGACGTGGAAGTACTTCACGTCTTCCGCATCCACTCTCATCCGGTCCCTCAATGTCGATTTCACTTCGATGCGTGCCCTCGCCACCGGGGCCTACCCCGATGGCGAGGGCACCGTCCTCTACGAGCTACTGGTGACCTCACGCCCGATGCCGAGGCTGGAATCGTGGCCAGCGCGGTATCGGCCCGGAACCTGCCGGTCGGTCATCGTCCGCGCAGGATCCTCACAGACGTCCCTTCTCGAGTTCGGTTGGCGTCATCGGGTCACGGTTCGTCGAGCGGGTAGGAGAGGAACGCATCTGCTTCATCTCGTGCTCGAGGGCGAGCGCGTCGGCACCCTGGGGCATCGCCGGAGCGGGGAGCCGCCAGAGCATTGGAAGTTTGTCTTGAACAACACGTCGATACGCATAGAGCACGACCGAGAACAGCAGGACGGCCACCGCGACGAGGGACTCCCGGGCGCCGCCGTAGCCCAGAAGCTCGGGATTGAGGACGCCGATCACGGTGATGAATACGTTGAACACCACCAGGACGGCCACGACCGGAATCCACGCGTTACTCCGCCGAATCGGCCGCGGCCAGTTCGGGCGATCTTTGCGTAGCAGGATGAAGGCCGCCAAACCCAGGATGATCGCCAGCAGGTAGCCGAGATTGCTCGCCAGCAGGATGCTCACCGGATGCCCCACCAGGACCATGACGGTCGCGTTGAGGAGCACGTCCAGCGTCAGGGATCGGCCGGGCACACCCCACCGGTTGACCCAGTCGAGTTGCTTGATGGTCATCCCTTCCTGGGCAAGGCCGAACAGCGCGCGGCCCCCGTCGGCGGTAGTGGAGATGATGGAGATCAGCAGGGCCGAAGCGATCACGATCGTTCCGATCCAGGCCGCGCCACCGAATGCGTGGTCGAACGCCACCGCGACATAGTTCACCGGGTTGTCCCGGACCACGCCCTCGCCAAGACCACCCGCGAGAGCGGTCGGGACGACGACGAACAACACGATCATGAACAACGAAATTCGCGACATGGCCTTGGAAGTGTCGCGGGCGGTGTCCTTGTACTCGGGTGCGAAAGACGCAACGATCTCGCCCGCGTAGATCGTCCACGCGGTCACGTAGAACACGACGGCGACAGTTCGCCAGTCGCCGGCCACCGACCACGACAGGTTGGCCGTCGACCAATGGATCGACGGGCTGACCAGGCACGCCACCGTTATTACGGCTAGACCTGCGACGACCAGCAATCCGAGCACCTTGTTGACCGTGGCACCGAATTTCAAGCCGAAGTAGTTGAAGGCCCAGGCGAACAGCATGGCACCGAGGGCGAAGAGGTGTTCGAGCCCGAGTTGGTTGCCGAAGATGCTGAAGGCGACAGTGTTGTCCTGAAACCAGGTCGCCTCGATCAATTCGCCGAAGACCACGGAGGCCATGGAGATGGACAGTGACCAACCGAGCCAGTAGCCGAATGCGGCGATAGCTCCCAGTGGGGCGAAGTATTTCTTCCAGCCCTCGATTGCGTAGCGTGCGACCCCTCCGGAGTCGCGGGGGAACATTGCCGCCATCTCCGCAAAGACTTGGCATTGCAGGAAGCTGATCACCGCTCCGATGAACCAGATCGTAATTGCGGTCCACGCACCGACTACGCCGAGTAGGTAGCCGAAGGTCACGAACAACCCAACTGGCAGGGTCAGCGCCATGGCCATGCCATCGCGCCAGGTGAGCTTCTTGGCGAGTCTTCGATCGCCCATGCTGTTTTCGGTCATGTCTCGTCCTTCGTTTTTATTGTCCCCCCGAGCTAGGTCGACGCGATCGTCGGGATCGGCACCTTCTGGTGATCTGTGTGGACGGCAGGCCGGGACGCCAGGCCGCGGCGAGCGTCCCGGCCCTGCATGTCTAGGTCTTCACCCCGGAATTCGCGTGCATCCGAGTTGCGCGAAGGGGGTGCAACCTGTGACCGGGCTCAGCTGGGATTCCCGGAGATCCGTGCATGAATCTCTCGATCAGCCCGGATTCCGGATTCGATCGCGCCATCGATGAACCCGTTCCATCCATTCGCGAGATCCGAACCAGCGAAGAAGACCCTGCCCTCGGGCTTCTGCAGCTCCGCGAGCAACCTCGTTGTCTGGCCCGGTCGGAACATGCACCAGGTGCCGCGCGAAAACTCGTCGCTTGCCCAGTCATGTCCCGTGGTGGCGACGACTTCCAGATCCCCGAATAGCTTCTGGAGTTCTGCACTGACCTGGTCAACGTCACTGGCGTTCAGATCAGCCCCTTCGGGGCCGAATGCGATCAGCAACTGGCCGTCATCGAGAACCTTGTCCGTGACGACATAGTTGATCAAATGGTTCTCCGGAGCAACAGCGAAGAACGGCTTGGGCAAGTCCCCTCGAACGTGCACCCACGCTTTCGAACCACGGCCGGGCTGGCCCTCAGAAATCCCCGCTTGTTTTGCGGCGGACAGTGCGGGACTGAAATCAATGGCACCGAAGGTATTCAATGGTGCCGCGACGACCACGTACTGAGCCCGCAAGGTATCCCCTTGCCGGGTGGTCACGACCACACCGTCATCCGATTGTTCCACCGCGGCAACGGGGGTGCTCAGCCGAATTTCGGCTGAGGAATCGTCGGCTATGGCCTGGATCAGAGAGCGTGTTCCGTTCTTGAGTTTGTAGCGCCCAACCGTATCGAATACTGCATTGATATCGAATCCGCTCAGCGCATACCAACGCAGCGCAGCAACCAGACCGACGTCTCCACAGGGAGCGGAGCCCATGGCTGTCCACAAGCCATTGGCCAGGTCCTTCTCTTCTGGAGTCAGGTCGAGTCCGTCGATCCGATCTTGGATCGACAACTTGTCGACGACCTCCAGCGCATCCTGATGGTAAAAGGGCTCGAACGGTCGCTCGAGAACCTCCCGAGCGTCCTGAACGACCATCTCCATGAGGGACTCGATAGCCGCCGAGGCCTCCTCGTAGGGAACGCTCTTCCGCAGGCCTCCGGTCACCGTGGCCGCGATCTCAGGCGCGGACACTCCGATGGTTTCGACAAGCTCGAGGTTGTAGCGCGAGATTTCCGCGAACGCATGTGGCTGGAACCAATGAACCCACGTACCTCCCAACTCCAACGAGTGCCCCGGCAGAGCGTCGTCCTTGTACCAGGTTCTGCCGCCAATGCGATCCCTGCCTTCGAGCACGACCACGTCGTACCCCCGGCGACTGAGTTCCCGAGAAGCGGTGATGCCGGCGAAGCCGGCTCCAATGATCACAACATCACATGACTGATTGTTTCCCATGTCCTCATCCACTGATAGTCAAGAATTATTTGTCGGTGACAATTTGATTCGGTCACCTTCGGAACGAAGTAAAGTCCCCGGAATTGGGGCTACTGTCCTCCGGTTGTCTCCACGGTCGCTCGGCTCGAATAAGCGCTCCTCTTTCCGATCCCTCTCTTGCGAAGCTTCAGTCGCTCTTCTTGACGATGTGAAGGACGCTGGTGTCGGTGAATTCCAGGAGCCCTTCCATGCCGAACTCAACGCCGAGACCCGATTGCTTGCGTCCGCCGAAGGGAACGTCAGGCAGGACGGCACAATGCGTATTCACCCAGACCGTGCCACTCTCGAGGCGCTGCGCGACCCTGGTGGCGCGCTCCACGTCGGTGCCCCACACCGAATTGCCCAGGCCATATTCGGTCCCATTGACCTGCTCGATCACCTCGTCGAGGTCGTCGTACTTCACGATGGCGCGGACAGGCGCGAAGGTTTCCTCGGCGACGAGTGGACTGGCGTGATCGATGTCGCGGACGACGGTGAGCTGCACGAAATAGCCGGGGCCGTCGAACACGTCGCCGCCGGCGATGATCTTTCCATCACGCGCTGCGATCTCGAGTGCCTTCTTGGCAGCCTCCAACTGCTTGGGGTTCTGCACCGGACCGTATTCGGTGTCCGGGTCGAGTCCGTGACCGACCTTGGCGTCGGTGGCCAACCTGGCGAACTCATCGCAGAACTCGTCGTATTGCGAAGCGTGCACGAAGATCCGCTTGATGTTGATGCAAACCTGACCGGAGTTCCAGAATGCCCACTCGAAGATGCCTTTGGCGACCTTCGATACGTCTGCGTCGTCGAGCACGACGGCTCCGTCATTCCCGCCCAACTCCAAGACAACTCGTTTGAGAGTCTCGGCGCTGCTGGCCATCACCTTGCGGCCTGCGACGGTGGAACCGGTGAAGGAGATCTTGTCGACCTTCTTGTGGGCGGTCAGGTAGGGGCCCAGGTCGCCGCCGTCGCCCACCACGTTGACCACTCCGGCCGGAACCAGATCCTGGAGCATCTCACCGATCAGCATCGCGTTGAGCGGTGTGGTTGGTGCGGGTTTGATCACGATCGTGTTGCCTGCGAGCAATGCCGGCGCCACCTTGTAGATGGTCTGGAAAAAGGGGAAGTTCCACGGGATGATCCCGAGCACGACGCCGATGGGCTTGCGGTGGATCTCGATCCTCGAGTCCTCGTCGTCACGCACCACTTCGGGGTCGAGGCGCAGGTCGGCGATGTGGCGCATCCAGATGAGGGCCGAGTCGACATCACCGTCGGCCGAGGCAGCCGGTTTGCCTGTTTCCAATGTGATGATCCGCGAGATCTCCTCCCGCCGCGCCTCGATGCGCTGCGCGAGCTGGTGCAGGATTCGTGACCGCTCCTCCACCGTGGTGTTCTGCCACTCTCCGAATGCGCGGGCCGCACCCAGGTATGCATCATCGGCCTGCTTCTCATCAGCGACCGGCGCCGTCGCGATGACCTCGCCAGTTGCCGGGTCGCGGACCGGCTGACTAGTCGCTCCTTCGACTAATTGCCCATCGATCAGCTGCTTGAACGTCTGATCCGACAGATCGACTCGGGCAACCGAAGTGTCGAGCTGAGGGGGTGCGGGAGAGGGGGCGGTGGTCATGTCGTTGTCTCCATCGTGGGGGAATTTCGGGGGCATCGTCGGTCGCACCTCGCTCGTCGGATGCGGAGTGAGCGCTGGCCGACCGTTCCGATGGGTAAGGTGATCCGTCCGGCTGGATCGAGTGACAATGAACTTAATCACTAATTTCAGGTGGCAACATATGCGTGTGCACAGTCAAGGATGAACTGTCTGTGCATGCCCACACTCGGTGGCGCTTGATACGTCTTCTCCGAGGAATTTGGAGAAGCCGCGACTGCCGATGGATCGCTGCCCACGAAAAGGGCGTTGCCGAGGTCGTTTTGGGCGCTTTCTCCCGCGCGACGAATGACGCCGAGTTCGAGATATCGCGAATAACTCAGCGGCACTGTATAAATCGACCGTTTCGGGGCGCAGAAGGCTCTCGCGCAGATCTGGAGGTCGAGGAGCGGGCCCTACTTGTCTCTGACCGCAAACGCGGAGGCGCGGACCAGGAATTCATCTGACCTGCAATTTCTGCACAAATGCATATCGGCGTGCAGGACTGTCCCTTGTTCGTCCACACGCTCGTTCCTACCTTTCTTCTAACCGCATCAGAAAGGGGACATCATGGTCCAGAGCGACTCGGTCTCGTCAGTTCGTGGTCTCATTCCAGCCCACCTCACTCCAATGTCGAGGGGAGGAGCGATTCACTGGGACGCACTCACCACCCATCTCCGGTGGCTTGCGGCAATACCAGGAGTTGAATGGATCACCACCACCGCCCACGCCTCGGAGGTCGCGACCCTGACCACCGACGAACGCCAACGCATGATCGAGCACGCCGTCTCCGTCGTTCCGGAATCCGTCGGCGTGGTCGCCGGCGTCTACGACGACGGCAGTGCCCGAGCCGCGGCCGAGGCACGACGTTCGGTCGACTCTGGAGCGAAGGCGCTCTTGGTCTTCCCCTCGGGAGTCTTCGCCGGCGGGTCGCAGCAGCGCTCGGAATCGCAGCGTTCCCACTACGAAGCGGTCGCTGAAGCTGTGGACGTGCCCCTGATCATCTTCAAGTATCCGGTCGGCAACCCTCTCACGCTGCCGCTCGAGACCACCCTGGAAATCTGTCAGACCATCCCGACCGTGGCGGCCATCAAGGAATGGTCCTACGACATCGTCGAGTACGAGGACACCTGGCGGGCGATCAAGGCCGACGCGCCCCACGTCTCGGTCTTGAGCAGCTTCAGCCGCGCCCTCTTTGCATCCCTTCTGGTGGGCAGCGACGGGGTGCTGAGCGGTCACGGCAGTATCGTCGCGGATCTGCAGAGTGAACTCCTCGCCGCAATGCAGGCCGGCGACCTGACCGGGGCGCGAAAGGCCTGGGATCGCATCTACCCCCTTGCCGTTGCCTGCTACGCCGATCCCTTCTTCGACCAGCACAATCGGATGAAGGCGGCCCTGGGCATCTTGGGGCGAATCCCGAGCGACGCCACGTATGTGCGGCGCCCCTTGGTGGAGGTCGACGACACTGAGCTCGCCACTCTCGAGGCCGCCTGCGTCGCCGCTGGGCTCGTGTAACGCTCATGTCCTACGCCCACCTCTTCAGTCCGAGCGCGATCGGCGGCGTCGAGATGCGCAACCGGGTCGTGTTGCCCAGCATGACCACTCGCCTGGCCACCCCCTCCGGAGAGGTCACGCCGGAGCTCGTGAGTTACTACCAGGAACGGGCCAGGGGTGGCTGTGGTCTTGTGATCGTGGAGATGGCCTCGCCGCAGCGTCGTGGTCGGCACCGAGGGCGCGAGCTGGGCATCGACTCGGACGAGTACATACCCGGGTTGCGCTCCCTCGTCGCGGCCATCCACGAGCAGGGGGCTCGGGCCGGCATCCAACTGGGCCACGGCGGAGCGAGGGCGCTGCCGACGGAACTCGGCGGCCGCCCCCTGGCCTCGACTGCGGGGCCGGTTCCGGTATTCGAGACGGCACGCTTCGTGAACTTTCCCGAGCTCTTCGACGAGGATTCTCTGGAGCAGCTCGTGGTGGATCACGTCGCCGCGGCCAGACGGGCTGAGGAGGCGGGGTTCGACATGATCGAGCTTCACGGCGCCCACGGATACCTTCTGGCGCAGTTGATCAGCGCCGACGAGAACCAGGTGCTGCCGAACGCTGCGGCCCGGTACGACTTCCTCGCGTCGTTGGTGCGCCGCATCGTCGAAGCTGTCGGAATTCCCCTGAGCTATCGCCTCAGCGGTCAGGACTACTACTCCGCCGGACAAACCGTGGACGACTCGCTCGCGTTCCTTCCCTACCTCGAGAACGCCGGCGTCTCCGCCGTCTCGGTGACCGGCGGGCACTACAAGTCCGTCGATCCCGAGATCATGATTCCGCCGATGCCGTACGAGGACGGCGTATTCCTCGACGCGGCCAGGGCGGTCAAGGCGCGCACGCGCCTGCCCGTCATCGCGGTTGGGCGGGTGAATGCCCCGGCTGTGGCCGAGGACGCTCTCGCACAGGGGTGGGCGGATTTCGTCGCGGTGGGGCGCGGCCAGATCGCCGATCCGCACTGGGCGCGCAAGACGCAGCAACACCTGCAAGTGCGAGAGTGCCTGGCGTGCAATCACTGTGTGCGGACCATGCGATCGGGTCAACAGCTCGCCTGCGCGGTGAACCCCACCGTGACGACCACCGACCGGCCCGCCACTCGAACCGTTGCGCAGCGCCGACTCGTGTTCGGTGCCGGGCCGGCCGGCCTGACCTACGCAGTGGAATCGGCTCGAGCGGGACACGAGGTGTACGTCATCGCGCGGGACCGCACCTGGAAGGCGGCGGCAGCACCCACCTTCAACGGCTACCGACCGGATCGACAGCGGATGCGCCGCTACTTCGACGGACTGTGGAGGGAGGCCGTCGAGGCCGGGGTTCACATCGCCCCGGAAGGGGAGCGGGAACCACCGCCCGAATGGCGTACGAACGTCGACGTCGTCGCTGACGCCAGAGGCGCCACGTACGTGGGCAACCTCGGTCCCCTCGTCCGCATCCTCATCCGAGTCCTGTCCCGCGTACCCCTGCCGAAGCGGCTGATGAAAAGCGACCGGCTCCACCACATATTGCTCTACGACCTGCGCAACCCCCGGAGGAAGGAGCCGACCCGCATTCCGGGGGCTCGCACCATCAAGATCGGCGACGCGGCACAGCCGGGTGAGTTGGCCGCTGCCGTGCGCGATGCATTCACCCAAGCGTGGAAGGAAAACAGTGATGACTAATCACCCGATGCGATGCATCGTCACCGGCGGCAGCCAAGGCATCGGCGAGGCCATCGTCGAGAAACTCCTGTCAGATGGAGCTGCTGTCGCCGTAATCGACCGGCAGGCGCCCTCGGCGCGACTGAAGGACCGAGTCGCTTTCGCCGAGTGCGACGTGAGCAACGCCGCGGCTATGGAGCAGGCCGCCGTGGCGTTGACAGCTGCATTGGGCGGGCCGCCCACCACGGTGGTCGCCAATGCAGGAAGGTGCGTATCCGGCCGGTTGGCGAGCGACCCGGTCGACAACCTCGTCAACCACTTTCAGATCAACACCTTGGGGGTGCTCAACACCTTCCGCCCCCACATCTCCCAGATGCGCGCCGAAGGGGGTGGATCACTGATCGCGATCACCTCGAACTGTGCGCACAAGCCCCGCCTCGACCTCGGCGCCTACTGCGCCACCAAGGCCGCCACCAAAATGATGGTCGAATGCCTCGCACTCGAACTCGCAGCTGACGGAATCCGCGTCAACGCTGTCGCTCCCGGTTCCTGTGACACCGAGATGCAGCGCCGTCAATGGGAGGAGCTCGGTGTCCCGAAGGACCGACAGGTCGTCGGCGACCTGACGTCCTATCGATCCGGCATCCCGGCAGGCAGGCTGGCGACGCCAAACGACATCGCACAGGCGGTCGGCTTCCTGGCCTCACCGGCGGCCGAGTTCATGCGAGGCGTGACGTTGGTCGTCGACGGCGCTCAGTCGATCTGAATGACATAGGTGCGCAGTCGCTTTGAACCTTGCAAAGCGATTGGCGCCACCAACCGTCCACGCAGCGCTCCACCGAGGCACCCAAAACGGGTCCTCCCGACATCCCCGGAGAATTCGTCATGACCGGCACCCAGGACCCCACGGCGACCGTCGAGTCGGCGACGCAACGCGGAAACGCATCCCCACCGTCCACCCGCAGGGCGATGCTGGGCCTCGGCCTCGGCAACACCCTCGAGTGGTACGACTGGATGATCTTCGGCCTCCTCGCCGCGTTCATCGGGCCGCAGTTCTTCCCGTCGCAAGACCCTGTGTCGTCCACCCTCGACGCGCTGGCCGTATTCGCGGTCGGGTTCTGCGTCCGGCCGCTGGGCGGAGTCCTGCTCGGCAATGTCGCCGACCGTATCGGCCGTCGCCGGGTGATGCTCTGGTCGGTCGGCATCATGGCGGCCACCACCCTCGGCATCGCGCTGCTGCCGTCCTACGACTCGATCGGCGTCTGGGCCGGGATCCTACTGCTGGCATGCCGGCTGCTCCAGGGCCTGTCCACCGGCATCGAGGCACCGCTGTCCACGGCGTACGCCGTGGAATTGATGCCGGCCGGACACGAGGGTAGGGCGGCCGGTTACATCAGCTTCTTCCAGAACTTCGGCATCCTGCTCGCCTCCGTGGTCAGCTTCGCGACCAGCTACACCATCGGCGGCGACGCCATGTCGACGTGGGGCTGGCGGGTCCCGATGCTGGTCGGTGCTGCGATGAGCTTTTTCGTGCTCTACCTGCGGCGTGCGCTGCCCGAGACACTGTCGGAGGAGGAGAAGGCCGAACGCACGTCGGGCACCTGGGAGGGCGTCCGACGGCACTGGCTCGGCCTAGCCGCGATCATCTTTGTCGTCGGCGCCGCGCAGGCCTACAACTACGCGTGGAACGTCGGTCTGCCCAGCCTGGCCCGCGGCACCTACGGCGAGAATCCGACCACGATCTTCGCCGTAACCAGCATCCTCGGCGTAATCATGCTGGTCGGATCGATCATCACCGGCCGGATCGCCGACCGGGTGCGCCTGTCCCGGGCGTTCGTTGTCACTCGCCTCGCGGTCGTCCCCGGCATCTTCCTGATGTTGCTGTACGCCGGCGACGGTCTGAGCACCTTCACCGTGGTCCTGCTGCTGGGTGGCGTACTGCTGGCAGCGAACATGACGCTCTACAACGTCGTGTCCACGTCGCTGATGCCCAAGTACTGCCGGGCAACCGGCACCGGGCTCGGCTACGGCATCGCCGTCGCCGCCTTCGGTGGCACCGCGTCCTACCTGATTGTCTGGTTGCAGAGCCGCAACTTGTTGTGGGCCTTCCCCGTCTACACCGCCGTTCTGTCGGTCATCAGCGTGGTCCTCTACATTGCAGCCCGCCGCCGCAGCGGCACCTTCGCCGGAGAGTGAACACCACGTCGCCAGCATGTACTGACCAACTACGAGGAGCACCACGATGAGCGACAGTGTTGACCAACATAGACTCGCCAAGACACTGACCTGGCGCGACGGAATGGCCCTTGCGCTTGCCCTACCTACTGGGTTGTTCGTGACATTCGGCTATCTTCTGGGGGTCGTCGGCGCCTGGGTTGCAATCACGGTCTGGTTCGTTGGTGCAGTTGTCAGCTATCTCCAGTGTCGGGTGTTCGCGGAGATGGCATCGATGTTTCCGCGCGACTCCGGGGGCGTAGCGCGCTACGCAATCGAGGGCTGGAAGAAGTACTTCGCCCCGATCGGTGCCATCGCCGCGTTCGGGTACTGGATCGGTTGGTCTCTGACAATCTCCATGGCTTCGGTCGTGTTCGGCGAACTGATCGAGGCGACGTGGTTTGAAGGAAACACACTCGACATCGACGTCCTTGGCAATCACCTCGGGCTCGAGCACGTCTTCGCTCTCGGTGCCATGCTGTTCGCCTGGGCATTCAACTACTTCGGCTTGAAATTCGGTGCCACGGTCAACAAGGTGCTCGGCCTGCTCGTGATCGCAGGTCTAGCCGTGGTGTCGGTGGCGTGCCTGGTCAGCCCGTCGATCCATTGGTCGACGGCCAACTTGTCGTGGTCGGTTGACGGAGACTGGAAAACCGTGGTCGTCGTGCTCTACGTGACCGCGTGGGCGGTGTACACAGGCGAGATCGTTGCGTCTTTCGCACCCGAATACAAGGACACATCCCGCGACACTTCCAAAGCCATGACGCGAATTTCGCTGTTCATGATCGTGCTGTTCGTCGTAGTGCCGCTGGCCCTGGCCGGCGGCCTTGGTGAGGGAACGATTCGCGACAACCCGGTGACCTATGTCGCGGTGGCGTTCGACCACGCGTTCGGCGGAGCGTCGTGGATCGGAACCCTCGTGATCGCCTTCTCGCTGCTGGTGGGGATGATCTCCACTACCGCCGACGGGGGCCGCGCGCTGTTCGGCCTTGCCCAGGAAGGGATGACCATCAAGCAACTCGACTGGGTCAACCGGTGGGGTGTGCCCGGCCGATCCCTGACCCTGGACGTGCTCCTCAACGCGACCGTCATGGTCCTGGTGGGGCATCCGGTGAGCATCCTGCTGGCGAGCAATCTCGGCTACCTGCTGGCGATCATCCTGGGTTTGGCGGCCTTCATCCTGCTACGCAAAGATCGCCCGAACTGGCCGCGGCCGATTCGGCGGAGTAACGCGTGGATTCCGGTCGTGGCCGTCCTGGTGGTGTTCAACGTGTTCATCACCGTGATCGGCGTCCTCAATCCCGAGCTTCTGGGCTACGGCGGCGCAAGGGAATCTCTGCTGGCAGTGGGTATCTTGCTGTTCTCGGTCGTGCTCTATGTCTATCGACGCGTCGTCCAGGACAAGCTTCCATTGGTCTGGCGACTCCCGGCTCCTGCCATGCCCGAGGGCGCGGACGCTCTCGCCCTCGAGCTCGAGATGCGCGTGACCAGGGGTGCTGGGACCGTCCACGAGGAGGTAGCCAATAACGCTGGGTTGTGCACTATTCGGCAGAGCCAGGAACCGAGCGTGCGGCCGGTAAAGGCATTCACCGACCACGACGACTGATCCGGTGTACGAAAAGGGGCCCACACGCGAGAAGCACGGCGCGGGCAGCTACCAACGCGGCCTGTGCCGGCGGTCGGCCAACTTCATCTGAGCGAGGAAAGGGAAGTGACTGTGAACAACTCGGAAGCCGGTGTGGACCGCCGCGTCATTATCACCGGAGGTACCAAGGGGATCGGTTACGCCTGCGCAAAGCTATTTGCACGACGGGGTTATCGTGTGCTGATCTGCTCACGCAATGCAGCCCAGGCCAATGCGGTGGCCGCGGAGCTGAGTCAGCACAGCGGTCAAGTTGCCGGAATGGCTGCGGATCTGGCGGATCCAGATGTGGGTAACAGCATTGTCGATCGGTGCCTCGATCTATTCGGCGGGGTCGACTATCTCGTCAATAACGCCGGCATCTATGAGTCGATCGCGATGGTCGACATGACGGCCCAGGGATGGGACGCCACTTTGCACAACAACTTGCGTGGTGCGGCACTCACTTCTGCTGCGGCGGCCCGTGCCATGCGGTCCACCGGCGGCGGATCGATCGTCAACATCGCCTCGGTCAACGGGCTGGCGGCGGAGGCCAACTTTGCGCCCTACAACGCGTCGAAAGCCGGACTGATATCGCTGACTCAGACCAGCGCCATTGAGTGGGCCGATGAAAACATCAGGGTCAACTGCGTTGCGCCCGGCTGCATACGAACACCGATGGTTGATCCGCTGGTCGCCGATCTATCCGATGAGGTCATCGCGCGGTACGTACCGATGCGCCGACTGGGTACGCCGTCGGAGATCGCGTCAGTGGTGGCCTTCCTCGTCTCCGACGATGCTAGTTACATCACGGGGCAGACCATCACGGTCGATGGCGGCACCCTGACCCGCCAGCCAATGCTCTGAGAAGACAGGACGCGAAGACGTTGGCGATCAGGACGCCGAGTAATGCGCCATCCCGTAACTGGCGAGCTTGTCGGTGACCAGCACCCGAGGAGCCAGGCACTGCCTGGTCGAGAGCTTTACGGAAGAGTCGTTCGTCGGCCTTGCAATCGCGCCTGCGCTGAACGCGGTGCCTTCAGGGCAGTAGTCGGTCGATCTCGAATGCCAGGCAGAGTTCGGCGACATCTCTTGGCCGCGACAGCGATTTACCGGTCCACTCCTCGATGCGGTGGAGTCGATGCCGGACGGTATTCGGATGGCAGTAGATCTTCGCAGCGGTCTCGTTCGCTGAACCACCTGTATCGAGCCACGCCGCGAAGGTGTCCACCAGAATCTTGCGCTCCTCGGGTGGCAGGTCATCGATCGGTCCGAGCACGGACTTCCCGATCCGTTTCATGGCCTCGGGTGCACTGACGGCGGCGAACGCGAGCGCAGACCCGTCGAAGACCGTGATCAAGGAGTCGCCGGACGGTCTCTCGCCGGTGGCTATCCGGGCGAGTCGAAGTGCTTCGCTGGTCTCGTTGAGGTCGTCGAATTGTGGGCTGATGCCGACGCGCGAGGTGGCAACGGTGTCGAGGACGTCGATCAGCTCGTGGAGGATGTCGGGGCGGCGGAGGAAGACGATGCCGACCTGGAGGTCGGGTAGCAGTCGCCATGCTGAGCGGATGTCACGGACGTCGAGCTTGCTTGCGATTTCCGGGAGACCGAGTTTGCCGATGGCGGGAACCTGCGCTGCCACAACGACATACGGGCCAGCTGTCGGCAACCGCAAGAGGTCGGCTGTCTCCCACAGACTCTGTATGTCGGTGATGCGGCGGAACAACAACGCTTCCACGAGCGCCGAACGTTCCTCCTCGTGGTTGAGGACCTGAATCGTTTGTTGGTGCCGGTACGCGTCGGTCATCGCCTGGGTGAACATGTCCTGGGCGATGAGGATCTGCGAGGTGGCGTTCAGGATCGCGGCGAGCGGCACCCCGCTACTTCTCGCCTCCGTGACCGTCTTCTCCCACATGAAGCGGAAGCCGACCCGGTACGCCGCCATCACCGCCGGCAACGGGACGCCGGCCAGCGCCCGGGAGGTCCCGGTCGCTTCCGCTGCGGAGACGTCCATATCGGTGTCTCCGGCCAGCGCACGAAAGACGAAGGTCATGTTCGCGCTGCAGCTGCGCTGGATCTCGTCGGTGCTCACGAGGGTGTTCGACCGGTAGTAGTCGATGTCGCGACGGATGACCGCGGCCAGCGCGGCACCGAACTCGTCGGCACGGGCCAGCATCGCGTCGGCGAGTTCGACGATGGGTGGATCTGGTCGTCCCTCCATACCGACACGATAGGCCGAATCGACGCCGGTTGTGAGCGCACACACCGGCGGCCGATGGACGTTGTTCCCGCGGCCATCGACTGAGGCGGCGCCAGGAGTCACCCTTGAATCAACGGCAAAACGCCAACAGTCACCGGAGGTCCTCTTGTCCAATATGAGTTTGAATCTTGTTGCCTCAGCGCGAAAATACCCGGACAAGATCGCGCTTCGCTGCGGCGATCAGGAATTTACCTTCACCGAGTTCGACGCGGCGGCCGCGCGAGTCGCGACCTTCCTCGACCGCGAAGAAATCGCGGCCGGCGATCGGGTCGGGTTGATGTTGCCCAATACGCCGGCGTTCGCGCTGGCCTTCTACGGCATCCTGCGCAGCGGTGCCATCGCGGTGCCCATGAACCCGTTGCTCAAGTCCCGCGAGATCGAGTTCTACCTTTCCAACACGGGTGCGACAGCTCTTTTCGCGACACCGGCCTTCGCTGCGGAGGCCACCGCGGCCGCCGCGGCGGCCGGAGCGAAATGCTGGCTGGTCGACGATGCCGATCTGGTGAGGCTGACGGCGGATCTACCCGAACAAGTGAGTCCGGTCGACCGTGCCGGTACAGACACCGCCGTCGTCCTGCACACGTCGGGGACGACCGGCAAGCCGAAGGGGGCCGAACTCACCCACGGCGGCCTCGACCGCAACCAGGACGTCGCCGCGCGCACCCTGATCGAACTGGGGCCCGACGACGTAGTGATGGGGTGTCTGCCGCTCTTTCACGTCTTCGGACTGACCTGCGGGCTGAACACCTCGGTGTCGGCGGGGGCGACGCTCACACTGATCCCCAGATTCGACCCGCACACGGCCCTCGACGTGATCGAACGCGACGCAGTCACGGTGTTCGAGGGCGTGCCGACGATGTACTCGGCGCTGCTCGGTGAGGCGAGGGGGATTCCTTCCTCGGCGACGGCGTCCCTCCGCGTCTGCGTATCCGGCGGCGCCTCCCTGCCGGTTCAGGTACTCACCGACTTCGAGAAGATGTTCGGTGCCACGATCCTCGAGGGCTACGGGCTGTCCGAGACCTCCCCGGTAGCGTCCTTCAACCACCTGCACCGCGAGCGCAAGCCCGGATCGATCGGTACCCCGGTCGAGGGTGTCGAGATGCGGATCGTCGACCTGGTGGGCCACGAGGTCCCGCAGGGCGAGCTCGGCGAGATCCAGATCCGGGGCCACAACGTGATGAAGGGGTACTGGAACCTGCCGGACGCGACGGCGTCGGCACTCTCGGTCGATGGCTGGTTCTCGACCGGTGACGTCGGCAAGGTCGACGAAGACGGCTGTTTCTACATCGTCGACCGCAAGAAGGACCTGATCATCCGCGGTGGTTTCAATGTCTACCCCCGGGAGGTCGAGGAGGTGCTCTACGAGCATCCGGTGGTGGTCGAGGCCGCGGTCATCGGTCTTCCGCACGACTCACTCGGCGAGGAGATCGGCGCTGCGGTCGTCCTCGAGGACGGCGCGCGGGTCGATCCCACCGAACTGCGCGACTTCGTGAAGCAGCGAGTCGCCGCCTACAAGTACCCGCGCCGCGTGTGGATCGTCGACAGTCTCCCGAAGGGAGCGACCGGCAAGATCCTCCGCCGCGAGGTAACCGTTCCTACAACCGAAAGCACCAAGTAGTCATGACGAACCCGACCAAGAGCCCGACCACGAGCCCCGACGAGCTCGCCGCGCCGTTGGACCTGCTGCTGACCAGCTCCACCCGAGGATTTTTCGGCCGAATGCTCCCGAATGGGGCCTGGGCCCGGTCGGCGGTCAATCTCACCAAACGGCAGCGCACACTCGCTCGTCGCGGCACTACCCTGGCCCGCGAACTGGGCACGATTGCCGTCGGGACCTGCGAACGTGCCCCCGCGAGGGGTGACAAACGCTTCGTCGATCCGGCATGGCAGGGCAATCCCCTGCTCAAGCGAACCATGCAGGCGTACCTGGCAGCAGCGGAGACGGCCGACAAGCTGTTCGACGATGCCCAGTTGGATTGGCGCGACGCGGAGAAGATGCGGTTCGTTCTCGACAACATCGTCGAGGGGTTGGCGCCGACCAACAACCCCCTGATCAGCCCGGTCGGTTGGAAAGCAATGATCGACACCGGCGGGCTGAGCGCCGTGCGCGGATTGAAGGCCTTCGCCCGTGACATGCTGTCCCAGCCCAGAATTCCGGCGATGGTGGATCCCGACGCGTTCGCCGTCGGCGAGACCGTCGCCACCACCAAGGGGGCTGTGGTGTTGCAGACCCGGGCGTTCGAACTGATCCATTACGCACCGCAGACACCGAAGGTGCGCTCGATCCCGCTGCTGTTGATCCCGCCCGTGATCAACAAGTACTACATCATGGACATCGCTCCCGGTCGCAGCATGATCGAGTACTTCCTGCAGCAGGGCCAGCAGGTCTTCACGATCTCGTGGCGCAATCCCCAAGCTCGGCATCGCGACTGGGATGTCGATACGTACGGCGCGGCGATCGTCGAGGCGCTCGATGCGGTGCAGAAGATCGCCGGGACCGCCAGCGCGCACCTACTGGCGACCTGCTCGGGTGGCATCCTCGCCGCCATGACCGCGGCCCATCTCGCTGAGATCGGTGAGGGTGATCGGATCGCCGGACTCACGCTCGCCGTCACGGTGCTCGACCAGAACAGGGCCGGCTTCGCGTCGGCCGCAATGAGCGAGCGCGCAGCGCAGGCCGCCATCCGGGCGTCGAGGTCCAAGGGGTACCTCGACGGACGGGCGATGGCCGAGGTGTTCGCGTGGCTGCGACCGACGGATCTGGTGTGGCGGTACTGGGTGAACAACTACGTGCAGGGCCGCTCGCCCGCGGCCTTCGACGTGCTGTTCTGGAATGCGGACACCACCCGGATGGCGGCCGCGCTGCACCGCGACCTGGTGCTGATGGGATTACGCAACGCGCTGACCATCCCCGGGGCGGTGAGCATGCTGGGAACTCCGGTCGACCTGTCGAAGATCACCGCGGACTCGTACGTCATCGGCGGTGTCGCCGATCACATCTCCCCGTGGCAGGCCTGCTACCGCAGTGCCCGGCTGCTCGGCAGCAAGGACAATCGGTTCGTCCTGTCATCGAGCGGCCACATCGCGGCACTGGTCAACCCGCCGGGCAACCCCAGGGCGTCGTTCCGGATCGGCCAAGTCGATCAGGACACGGCCGAAGACTGGGTGCACACGGCCGAGCAGGCCACCGACTCGTGGTGGCCGGACTACATCAGCTGGCTGGCCGACCGCAGCGGCCCCGAAGTCGACGCACCGCAAACCCTGGGCGGCCCGGGCTATGCACCCCTCGCCCCAGCGCCCGGCACCTACGTGCACCAGAACTGACACCACCTGAGAGACGACGATGACCACACATATCGCCAACCCGGCGGACTTGCTCGACCTGACCGGACAGACCCTCGGAACCACCGCGTGGTACGAACTCGGCCAGGACCAGGTGAACCTCTTCGCCGACGCGACCGGCGACCATCAATGGATCCACACCGACCCCGAACGCGCCGCCCGGGGGCCGTTCACGGGGACGATCGCGCACGGCTACCTGACGCTCTCGCTGGCCCCGCGAGTGCTCGCCGACGTTCTGACCATCGACAACGTGCAGGCCGCGCTGAACTACGGGCTGAACAGGGTGCGGTTCCCGGCGCCGGTGCCGGTCGGTGCCAAACTCCGGGCAACGGTGACCGTCACGTCGGCCCAGCACAAGCCCGCCGGCGTCGAGGTCGTCTTCGGACTGATCTACGAGGTCGACGGCACCGAACGCCCGGCCTGCATCGCCGATGTCGTGGTGCTGTACCGATGAACGCGGACATCGAGGCCGAGAGATTCGTCGCGACCGCCGGTCAGCGGATCCGCGTCAGCATCCGGCCCGGATCCGCCGGCACCCGACGTGTGCCGCTGGTCTTGTGCAACGGAATCGGGGCCAGCTACGAGGTGCTCGATCCGTTGGTGGCGCAGCTGGATCCAGAGATCACCGTGATTCGGTTCGACGTTCCCGGCACCGGCGGATCCCCCGCGTCCGTTGCCCCCTACGGGTTTGCCTACCTGGCCTGGATGCTGGGGCGGGTGCTGACCAAACTCGACCTCGGCGTCGTCGACGTGCTCGGGTTGTCCTGGGGTGGGGCGCTGGCACAGCAGTTCGCCGTCCAGAATCCGCGCCGGTGCCGGCGACTGGTCTTGGCCGCGACCGGCACCGGCGCAGTGATGGTTCCCGGCAACCCTCGGGTGCTGGCCAAGATGCTGACACCGCGCAGGTTCCGCGACCCGGCCTACGCGGCCTCGATTGCCGGCGACCTGTACGGCGGCACCACGCGCCGGCAGGGCGACGACGTTGCCGGGCTCTTCCTCCAGCAGCTGCACGCCGGATCGAAGATCGGCTACTTCCATCAACTGCTCGCCGGAGCGGTGTGGACGAGCCTGCCCCTGCTGCCCGCGATCAGGCAGCAGACCCTCCTCGTCGCGGGCACCGACGACCCGATCGTGCCCGTGGTCAACGCCCGCATCATGAATCAGCTGTTGCCACATTCAACCATCCATCTGCACTCCGGCGGACACATCGACCTGGTCACCAATGCCACCGAACTCGCGCCGGTGATCACCACCTTCCTTCACGACCCAGGAGTAAGCCCATGAGCCCCAGTCCGAACATCGACACATCGGATTTCTATGCATTCGAACAGATGCTCTCCGACTCTGAGCGCGCAATGCTGCACTCCGTGCGCGATTTCATGACCACCGAGGTCGACCCGATCATCAACACACATTGGAATGCCGGGACCTTCCCGTTCGAGATCGTGCCCGGACTCCGGAAACTCGGCATCGCCGGCGTGCCCTACCAGGGCCATGGCTGTGCCGGACGGAGTTACCTGCTCGACGGGATGATTGCGATGGAGCTGGCCCGCACGGATTCCTCGATAGCCACCTTCAACGGCGTGCATGGCGGCCTCGCCATGGGATCGATATACCTGTGCGGTTCGGACGAACAACGCGAACGCTTCCTCCCCTCGATGGCACGGTACGAGAAGATCGGATCCTTCGGGCTGACCGAACCCGACGTCGGCTCCGGTGCGTCGGGCGGGCTCACCACGACCGCCGAACGCGACGGTGACACCTGGACCCTGAACGGGCAGAAGAAATGGATCGGCAACGCGACGTTCGGCGATCTCACGGTCATCTGGGCCAAGGATGTCGCCGACGGCCAGGTGAAGGGATTTGTCGTCGAGAACTCCTCGCCCGGATTCACGGCGGACAAGCAGGAGCACAAGATCGCCCTCCGGATCGTGCAGAACGCGCTCATCACGCTCGACAACGTGCGGGTTCCGGAGCACAACCGCCTACAAGGCGCGAACACATTCAAGGACACCGCCGAGGTGCTCCGACTGACACGCGCGGGCGTGGCCTGGATGGCGGTCGGATGCGCGCGCGGCGCATACGAGAACGCGCTGAGATATGCCTGCGCTCGTGAACAGTTCGGCCGGCCGATCGGCGGCTTCCAGCTCGTGCAGGACCTGCTGGTGCGGATGCTCGGAAACATCACCTCGTCCTTGGCCCTGTGTGCACGGCTGTCCCAGTTGCAGGATCAGGGGCACGCCGAAGACCGGCACTCATCGCTCGCCAAGGCATTCTGTACAGTCCGAATGCGTGAAACTGTCGGATGGGCGCGGGAGTTGATGGGCGGCAACGGAATACTACTGGAACACAACGTAGGCCGATTCGTCGCCGACGCGGAAGCGATCTACTCCTACGAGGGCACCAGGGAGATGAACACCCTGATCGTCGGACGGTCGTTGACCGGACACAGCGCCTTCGTATGACGCCCGCGTGCGCCCGCGACACCGTCCCCGCAAATCTGCGCCGAGCGAGAACCCGGCCCACGTAGTCGCTCCCTCCGGCACAGTAGAAGTGGCGCCGTTGGGTCTCAGATGACGGCCCGTTCCACCAGCGGCTCGTTCTTGGCGATGCGCTCGTAGGCGAGCGGGGACAGGTCGAGAGTCCGGAATTCACCGTAAGTGATCAGCTCGGCGACACCGCGACCACAGGCGGGTGCTTGCTGGCTACCGTGACCTGAGAACCCAGCGCACATCAGTAGGTTCGTGACCTCGGTATGGGGACCAAGGATCGCATTGTGATCGAAGGTGTTGAATTCGTAGTGGCCGACCCAGGAATCGATCACCGTGACCTCGCCGATTGTCGGCACGCGGTTCGTGATGACCGGGAGGATCTTCGTCTCCCAGATGCCTTCCTCATAGGCGAAATCATCGAAACCCACTGCAGGATCGCCATCCCTCGGCGGGCACCCTGCGAGGTAGTTGTCGTCCCCGAACGACCTCATGTGGACGCCAGTGGGATCGATGGTCAGCGGCAGGTCCTGATCCAGCGGAGTCTCTGCGGAGAAGATGTAGGTGTAGCGGCGTCGAGCTTCGATCGGCAGATCCGCGCCCGCCAATTGCGCGACGAGTCCCGCGCGGGTGCCTGCAGCATTGACAACCGTTCCCGCGCTGATCACCTCACCGGTCTCGAGCGTGACACTGTCGATGCGTTCACCCGAGCGGGTCATGGAGACGACTTCGTTCTCGATGTAGTCGGCACCATTTTCCCGGGCCTTGCCGCGGAGCCACTCGACCATGGCCAGGGCATCGAAGGCGCCTTCGTCGACTGTGTTGAGGCTTCCCGCAACGATGTCGTCGAGGTTGTAGAAGGGATACTTCTCGGCGATCTGGTCACGCGCGAGAATCGCGGTGCCGGCCCCGCATGATGCCTGAAGCTGTTGATCCTCACGCAGTGTCTCGGCGAACTCCTCGTTGTCGGCGAGGTACAGGTACCCGAAGTTCCGGATCGGAATGTGCGGGATGGTGAGGTCTCCACCCAGGTTCTCCCGGAACTTCTTCACGAATTCAGCCGCGTACTGGGCGATCTCGACGTTGATCTGGGTGGCGAACTGTTGACGCATACAGTTGTTGCTTGCCATGGTGGCGGAGTGCGTCAGCCCGGCGTCGCGCTCGACAACCAGGATCGAGCCCGTGAAGTCGGGGTTGGTGCTCAGGTACCAGGCGATCGCAGAGCCGCTGGTGGCGCCGCCGATGATGACGACGTCGTACGCGTCCTGCGTGGGTTGCTGCGGGATGGGGGAAGTGGTGCTCATAGGGCGGGATCGCTTCCTGACAGGGAATGGTGAGATTTCGCTGAACGACTGGGTTTCTCAGCACGGAGACTTAGTCAAGTTTGTAGATTCGACCGGTCTGTGCGCCTTCTATGGAGCGGATGTAGGCCTGCGCGACGTCGGCGAGATCGACGGAGGAGAAGCCTGGGAAGTAGTCCCCGTACGCATCCAGTGCCTCGGTGAACACGGTGGGGCTGACGGCGTTGATGCGCTGCGGGGCGATTTCGATCGCGGCGGCCCGAACGAAGGCTTCGACCGCCCCGTTCGCGAGGGACGCGGCGGTCCCGGTGGGAATGGGGGTACGCGCGAGGATGCCCGTGATGAGGGTGAACGATCCCGTAAGCGAGACCCGGTCGATCCCTTGGCGGACCAACTCCACCTGGCTGCGGACCTTACCCGCGTACGCGGCGGAGTAGTCATCGTCGGTCATCTGCTGAATGGGCTTGTACGGTACGACGCCTGCAGCGCTCACGACGGCGTCGAGTACACCCACCTTCTCGTAGAGTGCGGCCACGGCTCCAGGGTCTGTGATGTCGGCACGGAAGTCGCCTCCAGTGCGGTTGGCGGTGACAATTTTGTGGCCACGATCTGCGAGTGCGGTGTAGACCGCAGATCCGAGTCGGCCGGTGGATCCGATAAGCAGGATGTTCATGCGGCCAAGTTATCGACACCGATAGTAGGAAGAGAAATACTTCTTGACGACCGGTTATGCTTGAAAGTTATGAATATCGAGTTGCGGCATCTGCGTGCGCTTGCGGCGATCGGGGACGAGGGAAGTATCACGGCTGCTGCTGCCGCCTTACACACGGCGCAACCAGCGTTGTCGCGCACACTCAATCAACTCGAGGATCGGGTCGGAACACGGTTGGTCGAACGAACCACACGAAGCTTGGAACTCACCGCGGCAGGCAGGCGGTTATGGGAAAGGGCGCACCGCATACTTCAGAGCGTCGACGACGCCATCGCCGAGGCCACGGCCGGACCAGCTCCCCTGCGGGTCGGATACGCATGGTCGGCGCTGGGGCGGCATACGGTGACATTGCTACGAACCTGGAAGGACGAAAATCCCGATGCGGCGCTCGTTGTCAGGCAGGTCGACAACCCCGAACTTGCCCTGAGGAAGGGCGAGGTCGACATTGCGTTCTTCCGGTCGTCGTTCCCCAGTCCGGACACGTTCGAACACGTGCTCCTAGGGTATGAAGATCGCATGGTTGCGGTTGCCGAGGACGATTCGCTCAATCAGACAGGTCCGTTGTCACTCAGCGATTTGTCGAGGCGACGCATTGCACTGTGCTCCACCGCGGGAACGGCTGACTTGGATTTGTGGCCAGCGAACGAGCGTCCTGAAAGTACGGTGGTCGTTGCAAATGTTGACGAGTGGTTGACCGCGATCGCTACAGGTGAAGCGATCGGGTTAACCAGTGTCGCCACGGAATACAGCCATCCGCATCCAGGCGTCAGCTACACCGCGCTACCCGATGTCGCCCCGGTGGAGGTGTACCTCACGTGGCCCCGGAACGATCGCCATCCGATGACCGGGCAGTTCGTCGAGCACGCGAGTTACCTGTTGAGTAAGGAGACCACCGCCGCCCATCGAGCGCCAACCGGGCGCTAGGGGATCACGGCTGTCGGTGATGATCGACGTCGCCAATGCATCCAGGTTGGCGGAATGGACTCGAGCAGGTCCGCCGGGATCACCCGCCCAGGGTGGGCACCAAATGATGCGGTGATGATGCCGATGGCGGGCAGGTCCTGAAGACGACGATCACCGCGTATCACCGTCGTGGCTGGGGTGAGGGCAATGCGGACGTTCATTGGGTTGGGGCAAGCCCCCTGGGGTCGCCTGCGGGGGGCTTTGGGCGAATAGTGACTCGCCGACGTCTGGGGTGTGTGTTTGGTAATCAACTGGTGAGGGTAGGAACGTAATTTGCATCGGTTATGGTGTGCTTACAGTTTCAGACCTCACGACTCGGTGCAGGTGTGACTCGGCACACGCTCTGCTGAAACCCCACATCGCCGAATGCGTCAAAGCTTACGCATTTGATGCTGCAGCGGGCGAAGCATTTTCGGGGGTGGTGGGGAAGCGGCTTTCGGGGGGCGAGTCGCGCTGTGGAGCCCAGAGTATCGTGTTGGCCTGCCCAGATAGGTAATAGCTGGAGACGTCGAAAAGTTAGCTCAGGTGAGCTTTTTGACTACCGAGAGAAGTTTGCCGTTACTGTGTGCGTTCGACGATTGCCCGCGAAGAAGGAGAACAAGATGGCCCAGTCACCGAATGGTTCGAAAGGTTCGGCGAAGACGACCAGAGAGATTCGCGAGTGGGCGATCGGTGCGGGTCTTGATGTGTCGCCCCGCGGTCGGATTCCGGCAGAGATCGTAGAAGCCTTCGAGGACGCTCAGGCCAAGAAGGTTCAGGCGACGACGGCTTCGGCGAAGAAGGTTCAGGCGAAGAAGGTTCAGGCGAAGAATTCGGCCACCGTGAAGGCGGCCGTGACGAAGGCGGCCGTGAATAAGGTGGCCGCGAAGAAGGCTCCGGCGGCGAAGACGACCAAGGATATTCGCGAGTGGGCGATCGGTGCCGGTCTTGATGTGTCTGCCCGTGGTCGGATTCCGGCTGAGATCGTAGAAGCCTTCGAGGACGCTCAGGCCAAGAAGGTTCAGGCGAAGACGGCTCCGGCGAAGAAGGTTCAGGCGAAGAAGGTTCAGGCGAAGAATTCGGCCACCGTGAAGGCGGCCGTGACGAAGGCAGCCGTGAATAAGGTGGCCGCGAAGAAGGCTCCGGCGGCGAAGACGACCAGGGATATTCGCGAGTGGGCGATCGGTGCGGGTCTTGATGTGTCTGCCCGTGGTCGGATTCCGGCTGAGTGTCAAGGGACATGGGAGCGTCCCTGTAGGCGGACAGGTGGTGTCCCTATGCGCGGACAGCTGATCTCCCTGTCGGCGGTCAGCTGATCTCCCGCACCATCAGGTCAGGGGCATCACCCCGCGTCCGGCGGTGGCCTCCTGCAATCGCAGCGAGGTGCCTTCGGTGATCACGACATGCGCATGGTGGAGCAGTCGGTCGACCGCGGCGGTCGCGAGCGTTTTCGGCATGATCGTGTCGAACCCGGACGGGTGCAGGTTGCTGGTCACCACGACGCTGCGGCGCTCATAGGCGGCATCGACGAGGCGGTAGAACGCCTCGGCGGCGGCCTGACCGGACGGCAGCATGCCGATGTCGTCGACGACGATCAACTCGGCGCGGGTGATCTTGGTGATGGTCTTGGTGATCGACCCGTCCACCGCCGCCCGCCCGATCGCGGCGGTCAACGTTTCGAGGGTGAACCACGACACCCGCATGCCCGCGTCGATCACCGCATGCGCGAGCGCCTCGACGAAATGGGTCTTGCCGGTCCCCGACGGTCCGCTGACCGCCAGGTTCTCGGCGCGCTGCACCCACTCCAACGTGCTCAGGGCTTGCTGGGTAGGAGCCGGGATCGATGAATCCTGTTCCCGCCATGAGGAAAACGTCTTGCCGGCGGGAAGCCCGGCGGTTTTGCGGCGCATCGCCTTCGTTGCCTCGTCCCGGCCGTGGACCTCCTCGTCGAGAAGGACCTTGAGGACCTCGGTCGGATCCCACCGCTGCGCTTTCGCCGTCGCCAGCACCTCCGGTGCGGCAGCCCGCAGGTAGGGCAGACGCATCCGTTTGAGGACGGCGAGGAGGTCGTCGGGCAATGGCGGTGCGGGGTTCATGAGCTTGCCTGCGCACTGGTGCTGCCGAATCCGGCCCAGGCGGCGGTGCCGGGTTGGACCGAATGCTCCTCGTCGGCGACGACAACCGCGCCGGCTGTGGTGTCGGTGTGGTGCGCGACGATCGCCGGCAGGTCCCCCTCGGCGAATCGGCCCGCTTCGGCTGCTCTCGACAGTGCCGAGTCGACGGTCTCGGCGCCGACGAATACGGCCAATTCGACTGCGGCGGTCATCTTCGCCCGGATCCGGACCGTGCCGGCCGCCGACGCGGCGACCAACCAGGTGTGCGCCCCGGGTCCGAGGTCGAGGAACCGGGCTTCGGCCGCGGAACGGGCCTTCGGTCGTGGTGGGCGTGGTGCCCCGTCCGGTTCTTGGGGGTGGCCGGGGTAATGCGCCAGGTCGATGCTCGGATTGCCGGGTGTCGAAAGACGGTGCCGCGCAATCTCTGTCAAACCACGACGGTCACCGGCCCAGTCCGGGGTCCGCGGCAGGGAGTCGAGGTCGGCAACGACGACCAGGTCGGTGCCGGCAGCGCGCACCCACACTTCGGTGCCGACCAACCCCGGTGGCGTCGAATACCGCACCGACCCGAACCGGATCGTCTGATCGGTGCCGACGCTGCGGGTGGTGCCCAATGCCAGGGTGTGTGGGGCGGTCGGCAGGGTGTGCAGCCGGGCGCGTTCCTCGGCCAGGGCCTCCTCCGGGATGCGGGCGCTTTCGCGGTGCCGACGGGCATTGACCGTGGCGCAGAACTGCTCGCACGCGGCCTCGAGGTCGGCGAACGAGGCGTAGTCCGGCAGCAGGTTCGCGTCGGTGGGCACCAGATCGGCTTTGGCGATCTTGACGGTAGCTTCGCTGCCGCCCTTCGATTCGGGGTCGAAGGGCACGCAGGTGTGCACGGCCATGCCATAGTGGCGGGCTGTTTCGACGATCTGCGGATGCCGCACCGGGATCCCGGCGACGTGGTCGATGCTGACCGTACGGGGATTGTCGGTCAACGCGTAGGTCGGCACCCCACCGAAGCGGCGCACCGTGGCATCGAGGCACGCGATCAACGTCGGCAATGTTTGATCCCACACCGGGATCACCACCCGGTAGCGTGACCATGCCAGCCAGGCGCAGAACAACAGGGTCGAGCGCAGGATCCCACCGGGCCCGGGTACTTTCGGGCCCGCACCCCAGTCGAATTGCATCCACAGTCCGGGTTCGGTGATCCACGGTCGGTAGGTGCGGCGGTGCCCGGCCCGCCATGCGGCTTTCGCCTCCGCGACGGCGCGTCGGGTGGTGCGTTCGGTGCCGTCGAAGCCGAGAGCGACGAGGCGCTCGTGGACGATGTCGGCACGAACCTTGCCTTTGCTGCGCTCGACCCATTGCTCGATCTGGGGTAAATGCTCGTCGATGATGCGCGGTCGCCGCGACGGGCCGGTCACCGGCATCCCGGCGTCACGGGCGGCGACGTAACGTCGGACCGTTTTCGGATCGACCCCGGCCAGCTGCGCCGCGGAGTGCGCGGTGCCGGTGGTGTCGTAGGCCTCGAGAATTTCCATGATGTCCCTGTCAGACTTCTTCATGCGTCCCTCCGGTGGGAGTCGCTCGTAGGTGGTCGAAGACCTCGAGCAAAACCCCGGAGGGGCGTCGGTGTCAGGACCGACACACCGCCGGCCCCTTGTCCATCGACAGGGAGATCAGCTGTCCGTCAGTAGGGACGAACGTGTCCGTCTACAGGGAGGTTGGCATGTCCGCTAGCAGGCTGAGATCGTAGAAGCCTTCGAGGGCGCTCAGGCCAAGAAGGGTCAGCCAAAGAAGGTTCAGGCAACAAGGGGTCCGGCGAAGAAGGTCGCTGCGGGCAAGCCGGCTGCTGAGAAGATAGCCGCGCAGAAGTCGGTTGTGAAGACGTCGGCCGTGAAGAAGGTAGATACGGAGAAGCCTGTCGTGAGGAAGGCTCCGGCGGCGAAGACGACCAGGGATATTCGCGAGTGGGCGATCGGTGCCGGTCTTGATGTGTCTTCCCGTGGCCGAATCTCGGCCGAGGTCGAGCGGGCCTTCCATGACGCTCAGGTACAGAAGGTTCAGGCAGAGACGGTTCGGGCGAAGAAGGTCGCCGCGGGGAAGCCGGCCGTGAAGAAGGTCGCCGCGAAGAAGACGGCCGCGAAGAAGGTAGCCGCGAAGAAGACGGCCGCGAAGAAGACAGCCGCGAGGACGGCTCCATTGAACAGCGCGGCGGCGAGCAAGGCTCCGGTGAAGAGGACGACCAGGGATATTCGCGAGTGGGCGATCGGCGAGGGCCTCGATATATCGGCCCGTGGCCGGATCTCGGCGGAGATCGTAGACGCCTTTCATCTGGCTCAGGCCAAGGCGCCGGCCGCATAGGCAGCAACACGGCCGTGATGAATCTCGCGGCAATCGTGCTGCGAAACACCCAAGGTGCCGTCGGGATACCTCCGACGGTGAGGTGACACGGCTAGCGCAGGGCAACCGCCCACGACATGCGCCGGAGATGGTGAATCCAACGAGTTCGCTCGGTGCCAGGTGACCGCCGAACTCGTTGCGATCACCGGAGCGCGTCGATCCGGATATCGCCCACCCGCTCGGGGATGCACTCTGATCCGGCTGCTGTTGCCGCCGATCTCGAGGCCTGGTGCCGCCCCGGCGGGCTCTTGGGCAAAGCTCCTGACCGGATTCCTCCGGCCCCTCCCGTTTCCGTGAGGTTGATGCATCAGGAAGCGTTGGTGCACAGTAGGTTTGGGGTTCGCCGTGGGTTGCGCATCAAATCGAATGGTCAGTGCGGAGCGAGTCAGCTGGTCGGGACCGGCTGCGGGAGCGGCGCCGAGGAAGGCTCCTGCGGCGGCAGCTGGGTGGGTGGTTCTGTGGTCGGGTTTTCCGGCGGTATTTGCGGGAGCGGCGCCGACGAAGGCTCCTGCGGCGGCAGCTGGGTGGGTGGTTGTGTGGTCGGGTTGTCCGGCGGCACAGGCGGGGGTGGTTGTGTGGTCGGGGTGTCGGAAGGGACAGGCAGGGGCGGCTGCGGAGGCGGGACCACCGTGATGGGGGGTTCCGGGCTGGTGGATGGCAACGTCTCGGGCGGAAGCGGAAGCTGCTGCGGCGGCAAGGTGGGTAGCGGCGGCAGTGAAGTGGGCGGCAGTCCCGGAATCTGTAGATCCGTGGGCAGGGTTCCCGGCAACTGCCCGACTCCCGGCACCGTCGTGGAACCGGGTGTTCCCTGCACGGTGGCAGGCAGTTGGGTGGTCTGCGTCGACGCGCCGGTGGTGGTGGTTCCCGGCGTTGTCGTCGCCGGGGGTGGGGTGGGAGCGATCTTCTCGAGTTCCGCGGCCAGCTTCGCCCGCCACGCGTCGAGTTCGTTGCGCGTGTCAGCGTCGCGGACCCCACCGGCACGGTCGGCGGCGCCGTCGAGCAGGTTCTTCGCCGACTCCGCGTCGCCCGCGGCGATCAGCCGTTCGGCCTCCTGCAGCTGGGACGTGGTGTCGATCTGTGCAACGGTCGAATCGGCCTGCTGGCTGAACACGACCGACTTGACGCTCCACAGCGGATCGCCGGGTTCGGCGTTGTACGAGAAGATGGTGGCGCCGCCCATGACGACCGCGATCGCGGCGGCAGCGCCTGCGATGGGTCGCAACAGCCGGAGCTTGCCGCGGGCGGCGCTGCGTGCGGAACGGGCGTTGTCCGAGGCGTCGATCGCCGCGATCACGTCGTCGAGTAGCGGCCCGGTCGGCATCGGCGTCGACACGATGTCGGCACGCCAATTGGTCAGCAGAAGCGCGAGCTGGTCCTGTTCCGGCGAATCCGTTGCGACGGGACCGCCACCGGCGATCGCGTCGATCAGTGCGTCGTCGCGGCGCACAGCCGCGACGTCCACCGGTGCGTCGTCTCCTGGGAGATCGGCATCGGGATTGCCGTTGCGCTGGATGCCCCTAACCAAACCTCTCACCTGCCCTCGTCACATGCGATGGCTTCGTGTTGAGCCGCACGGACCGCTCCTGCGGTACTACCCACGATTGGGGCCGTCTACTCGGCTGACGTACCGACCACGAGCTGGAGGATCAAAATCTCCCGGTGCTTCGTCGGCAGCGTGCTCAGCGGTTCGTTCATCAGCCTGCTCGCTTCCGAGTCCAGCGCCCGCTGTTCGGGTCCGTCATCGTAGGCTTCGTCATCTGGTTTGTCGGTGACGGGCTCCGATTCGTTACCGCATGTCAGAGGACTGTTGCGGTTGCCGCACGACCGCGCCCGTCCGTTTGGGCCGACCCCGGCGCACTCGGGCGGTCCTGAGGCCCTGGGCCGGGGTCGACGTTTTTGTAGGGGCATCGCTTCATTTGGGTGGACGATCCTCCTAGTTGGATTATCCCACCGGTGGCCGGTACTCGGCGAGGCTCCGCGCCGCCTCCATTGCTGGTGGGTCGCGCTGATCTTGTCGCCGACTTCGGCGACGCTAATGCCGTCCGCAAGGCGGACCGACCGCGCACGGTGAAGGGTTTCGCAGGCATCCGCCGGACACAGCCTGCCCGGCGTCGCGCATTGAACCAGTCGTGTGTGTCCTGCGTTAGAACCATTGAGAGAGCCGCAGTGATCGATCCCGCGTGACCCCAGCCCAGACAGGGAGATACCGCCATGCAGTCCGACGAACTCAACCAGGAGCAGAGCCTGCGGATCAACCAGATGGCGTTTCCGCGTCGTACGGTTATCGCCGGTATGGGTGTTGCAGCCGCCTTGGCCGCCGGTAGCGCTCTGTTCAGCAGAACTCGCGCGTCGTCTGCGTCCGGCGGCAGCGGTAGCCCAGCTGTGAAGGCTGCGAGTGCAACCGTGCCGACCGGCAATGTTCCCGTCGGTGGCGGCGTGGTGCTCGGCGATGTTGTCGTCACACAGCCCAGCGGCGGTGACTTCCGCGGGTTCTCGTCGACATGCACGCACGCGGGGTGCACCGTATCCGACGTCTCCGGTGGCACCATCAATTGCCCGTGCCATGGCAGCAAGTTCAATCTCGACGGGTCCGTGCACAACGGTCCGGCGTCCGTTCCGCTCGCCCCACGGAGCGTCTCCGTTCAGGGTGACTCGGTCGTGGTCGGCTGAGGTGTGTGACGACTCAGGGGTGTCAACGAATTGGTACGCGGCAGATTGACCTCAGCCCGCGTGCCCGCGCCGTGCTGGTCTGCCCCTGGCGAATGAAACAAACCGATTGGCCTGTTTTCTGGTAGCGTCGGGGCCGTCATGGTGGTCACATGACAACGCGCACGTCTCAGGCATATGAGGCGATTCACGCGAGGGGTGGAGTGCAGGTGCTGCCCGAGCTGCTGATTGGGCGGCACCTGCACTCACCGTCACCGGAGGTGGGCACTCCTGGCGAGTCGAATCGCGGTCTACTTACCCGCCGTTTCCCGCGTGCGCAGGTCTTTGCGGAGGATTTTGCCTGCGGCGGACTTGGGGACGAGGTCGATGAACTCGACCCTGCGGACCTTCTTGTGCGGGGAGACCCGGGCGGCGACGAACGCGATCACCGCGGCCTCGTCCAGATCCTTGGCACCGGGCTGGGCGACGACGAACGCCTTCGGCACCTCCTCACCCTCGTCGTCGAGGACACCGATGACGGCGGCGTCGGCGATCTGCGGGTGCGTGAGCAGCAGCGCCTCGAGTTCGGCGGGCGGCACCTGATACCCCTTGTACTTGATCAGCTCCTTCATCCGGTCCACGATCGTCACCACCCCCTCGGCGTCGACGGTCGCAATGTCCCCGGTGTGCAGGTACCCGTCCGCGTCCAGGGTTTCGGCGGTGGCCTCGTCGTTGCCGAGGTACCCGGCCATGATGTTCGGGCCCTTGCACCACAACTCCCCCGGCGCGCTGACCCCCTCGGCCGGGTAGGCGACCTCCTGCCCGGTGGCGGGGTCGACGAGTTTGCATTCCATGTTCGCGATCGTCGGGCCGACCGAGTCGAGGGCGATGTCGTCGCGGTCGAACGGGATCGCGTGCGAGACCGGGCTCATCTCCGACATCCCGTAGCCCTGCCGGACCCGGCAGCCGAGCCGGGTGGCGACGGCCCTGCCCAGTTCCTGATCCAGCGGGGCGGCACCGGAGAAGATCGAATGCACCGAGGACAGGTCGTAGTCGTCGACCAACGGGTGCTTGGCCAACGCCACCGCGACCGGCGGCGCGATGAACACATACGTGCACCGCTGGGCGGAGACGATGCTGAGGAACTCGACGAGGTCGAACTTCGGCATCGTCACCAGGGCGGCCCGGTTGTAGAGGGCGGCGTTGAGCAGCACCGTCATCCCGTAGATGTGGAAGAACGGCAGCACCGCCAGCAGTTTGTCGTCGGCGCCGATGCCCATCCGCGGGTTGATCTGACACACGTTCGCGACCAGGTTGCGGTGGGTGAGCATCACCCCCTTCGGGCGGCCGGTGGTCCCCGACGAATACGGCAGCACCGCGAGGTGGGTGGCCGGGTCGAACGACACCTCCGGGGCCGGGTGGCCCTCGGTGAGCAGATCCGCCAGTGACGGGTGCCCGTCGGCGCCGTCGAGGACGATCACGTTCTCGGCCGGGATTCCGACCGTGACGGCCGCTGCCCGGGCCTGCGGTAGCAGTGGGGAGACGGTGAACAGGAATTTCGCGTGCGAGTCGGTGAGCTGTTTGGCGATGTCCTCGGCGGTGTAGAGGGCGTTGATGGTGGTGGCGACGCCGCCGGCGCGCAGGATGCCGTGGAACACCGCGGCGAACGCGGGCACGTTCGGTGAGTGCAGGGCCACCACCTCACCGACCGCGAGGCCGCGGGCGGCCAGCGCCCCGGCGACCCCGCCGATCTGCGCGACCAGGGTTTGGTAGGTGGTGACCGCACCGGAGGCGCCGTCGATCAGTGCGGGCCGTTCCGCATCCGCCGGGTCGACCCGACCGAACAGGAAATCGTAGACACTGAGGTTTGGGATCTCGACGTCCGGAAACGGGCTCTTGAAGCTCACGTGGGTCACTCCCTCGAAGATTGCGGCGGGCTCCCACGCGCGAATGGCGGCGAGCCTCGTGGGTCGTCCGGGCAACCATAGGCCGTGACAGCCATCACTTCATCGTGGTGCGACACCGAAGATGTTTGTGGTCGGCCCACAGTCCCCTGGTGGGAATGTGTCGAAGGTCCGAATTCTGGCTGTAGCCTGGCCACAGCGGGTGGACAGTATCGGAGGTCGTGGGGATGACCACAGCACACGGCGCGATGCGGCCGTTCGACGACGCGGCAATCGATCTCGCGAAGTGGGTGCACGACCGCCATCCGGAGATCGCGCGAGCCGCCACCGACGCGATCTGGGCGGAACTGCCGTCCTACCGCGCCACCGGACTGTACGACGATGTGGTCGCCCACGTCACCGCCGTCTTCGGGGTGTTCACGACCAGCGTCATCGAACAACGGAATCCGCGCCTCGACGATTTCGCGTTCACGTCCGGGCACGCCTCGGAGCGCGTCGCGCACGGCATCTCCCTGATCGACTTCCTTCACGCGTTTCGCATCGGGCAGATCGTCCTCTGGTCGTATGTTCTCGAATTCGTCCGATCGACGGAGGGACAGCAGGAAACGGCACTGAGCCTGGTCGAGCACCTCATGCGCACGATCGAGGCGGGCTGCTCCGCCGCCGCGACCACCTACCTGCAGGCGCAGCAATATCTCGTGGCCGACCAGGAGCGCATCGCACTCGACTGTCTCGAGGATCTGCTCGCGGGGAACGTGCCCGCCGTACCGGTCCGCCTGGAGGCGATGCGCCGGGCCGGGCTCGCGGACGGCGCCGGGTTCGTCGTCATCGTCTGCCGGGCAAGCTCGGAGGCGGACGACGCGGATCCGATCCTCGACGCACGCAGGGTGCTCTCCCGGCATCTGTCGGGGATGTTGGTGCCGTGGCGGCAGGAACTCGTCGGACTCGTCCCGCTCGAACGACTCAGCCCCGGCGCCCTGTCGCAGAAGGTCGCTCGCGCAGCCACCGACTTCGGGACGACCCGGACCACGGCGTCGATCGGTATCAGCTCGGCGCACCGCGGGTTCGACCAGACGGCCGAAGCGTTGCTGGAGGCTCAGGTCGCCTGCGACCACCTGGGAGGCCGGCGCGAGGTCCAGATCTTCGACGATCTCTCGCCGCTGGACTACCTGGTGCGGCGCGCGGACCCGACCGCGCGCCGACTCGTCGAGCCCCAGTTGCGCGCGTTCATCGCCGAAGACCTGTCGGCGGGCGCGATCTACATCGAGACGCTGACGGCGTACGTCGCCCACGACATGAACGCGAAGGAGGCCGCCTCCGCGCTACAGATTCACGTGAACACGATGTACTACCGGTTGGGTCGGATTGCCGAGCGCACCGGCAAGGACCTTCGGCGGGTGGAGGACGTCGTCAATCTCCTCCTCGCGGTCCGGATCGCGTCAACGGAGCCGCGCTGAGCGGTGCGGCCGCGATGCGAGATCAGGGGACGCGCAGGATCAGGGCGTCGCCCTGTCCGCCACCGCCGCAGAGGGCGACGGCGCCGGTGCCGCCTCCGCGGCGCTGCAACTCGAGCGCGAGGTGCAGGGTGATCCGGGCGCCGGACATTCCGATGGGGTGCCCGAGGGCGATGGCGCCGCCGTTGACGTTGACGCGTTCGGGGTCGACGCCGAGTTCGCGGGTGGACGCGATCCCGACCGCGGCGAACGCCTCGTTGATCTCGATCAGATCCAATGTGGTCGGTGAGATACCGGCTGCATCACAGGCTTTCGCGATCGCTCCGGACGGCTGGAACTGCAGTCCCGAATCCGGCCCGGCGACTATCCCGTGCTCGCCGATCTCAGCCAGCCACGTCAGGCCTTCCGCCTCGGCGCGCTCCTTGCTCATCACCACCACGGCGCAGGCGCCGTCGTTGATGGTCGACGCGTTGCCCGCGGTGACCGTGCCGCCGGCTCGGAATGCGCCCCGCAGCCGCGCCAGGGTTTCGGCGGTGGTGTCCGGCCGGATGCCTTCGTCGCGGCGCAGCCAGGTGCTCTCACCCTTGCGTGCGGGGATCTCGACGGGGACGACCTCGTCGTCGAAGACTCCGCTGTCCCACGCCTTCGCGGCGAGCTGGTGCGAGCGGGCGGCGAACGCGTCCTGGTCCTCGCGGGCGATGACGTCCCTGTCGTTGCCCGCCTCGGTGAGCAGTCCCATCGGCTGGTCGGTGAATGCGTCGTGCAATCCGTCGAGGGCCATGTGGTCGACGAGGGTGACGTCGCCGTACTTGAAACCGCCGCGCGAACCGGGCAGCAGGTGCGGTGCCTGGCTCATCGACTCCATGCCGCCGGCGACGATCACGTCGAACGCGCCGGACCGGATGAACTGGTCGGCGAGGATGATCGATTCGACCCCCGACAGGCACACCTTGTTGATGTTGAGCGACGGCGTGTTCATCGGGATGCCGGCCTTCGCGGCCGCCTGACGGGCGGGCATCTGCCCGGCGCCGGCGGTGAGGACCTGTCCCATGATGACGTACTGGACCCGGTCCGGGGCGACACCGGCCTTGCCGAGCGCCCCCTCGATGGCGATGGCGCCGAGGTCGGCGCCGGAGAATCCGGCGAGTGAGCCCTGCAGCCGGCCGATCGGGGTGCGGGCGCCGGCGACGATCACGGAGGTGGTCATGTGCGGAAGGCCTTTCGGGGGTGGGTTCGTCAGTTCGCGGCGAGGGTGCGGCTGATGACCAGTCGCTGAATCTGGTTGGTGCCCTCGAAGATCTGGGTGATCTTCGCTTCGCGCATGTACCGCTCGACGCGGAAGTCGCGGGTGTAGCCGTAACCGCCGAGGACCTGCACGGCGTCGGTGGTGACCTTCATGGCGGCGTCGGTGGCGACGAGCTTGGCGACGGACGCGTTGCGGGAGTACGGCAGGCCGGCGTCGCGGCGGCGGGCGGCGTCGATGTATGTGGCGCGCGCCGAGTCGACGGCGGCGGCCATGTCGGCGAGCAGGAACCCGAGGCCCTGGTGGTCGATGATCTTCTTGCCGAACGCGGTCCGTTCCTGGGCGTAGGCCACGGCCTCGTCGAGGGCCGCCTGCGCGAGTCCGACGGCGACGGCGGCGATGCCCAGCCGGCCGGAATCCAGTGCGCTGAATGCGATCTGCAGCCCCTGACCCTCCGCGCCGATGCGCCGCTCCACGGGCACGAAGGCGTCGTCGTAGTGCGCGGACGTGGTCGGCACGGCGTGCAGGCCCATCTTCTCCTCGGGCTTGCCGAACGTGAGTCCCTCGGTGTCCTTCGGGACCAGGAAGCAGGAGATCCCCTTCGAGCCCTCACCGGTGCGGGCGAAGAGGTTGTAGAAATCGGCGATGCCGCCGTGCGTGATCCAGGCCTTCGCGCCGTTGACGACGTACCCGCCGTCGGTCGCGGCGGCCTTGCAGGTCAGTGCGGCGGCGTCGGATCCGGCCTGGGGCTCGGACAGGCTGTAGGCGCCGACGGTGTTGCCGCCGAGCATGTCCGGGAGCCACTGCTGCTTCTGCTCGTCCGTGCCGAACGCCATCAGCGGGTGGCAGGCGAGGCTGTGGACGCTGACCGCCACCGCGACGGCGGCCCAGCGGGCGGCGATCTCCTCGAGCACCTGCAGGTACACCTCGTACGGCTGCGCGCCGCCGCCCCACTCCTCGGGGTACGGCAGGCTCAGCAGTCCGGCCTCGCCGAGGGTGGCGAACACGCCTTCGGGGTAGGTCTCCGACTTCTCGTGCTCGTCGACGATCGGCGTCAGGACCTTGTCGGCGACGTCGCGCGTGAGCCGGATCAGGTCACGGGCTTCGTCAGTAGGCAGCAAACGATCGACGGCCACAGTGTCTCCTCGGGAAGGCTACGGAAAGCAGTACTGGATTACGGCCCAGAGTACTGATTGCGAAATAGTACTGCAAGGCACCTCCCAGTACTATTTCTGTCATGGAGCAGCCCCCCCGACCCGGTTTCGCCACCCGACGGCGCACCCAGCTCTTCGACGCCCTCGTCGACCTCTTTCTGGTCGAGGGGTTCGCACACCTGACGCTCGACGAGATCGCGAACCGGCTGCGCTGCTCGAAGTCGACGCTCTACACCCTCGCCGGCAGCAAGGAGCAGCTGGTCCGGGCCGCCACGGTGCACTTCTTCCGCCGCGCGACCGAGGACGTCGAGTCGCGCATCGAGCCGATCGGCGGGGCCCGCGAGCGGATCACCGCGTACCTGTCGGCCGTCGGCAACGCACTCGCGGCCGCGTCCGACCAGTTCATGGCCGACCTCGACGCCTTCCCCCCGGCACGGGAGGTCTACGAACGGAACACGCAGTTCGCGGCCGGTCGGGTCCAGGAGTTGATCACCGAGGGCGTCGCCGCCGGCGACTTCCGCGACGTGCACGCCGCGTTCGCCGCCGACCTCGCCGCCACCATGATGGTCCGCATCCAGCAACGCGGGGTCCGCGACAGCACCGGGCTCGACGACGCGCACGCGTACGCCGAACTCGCCGCCATCCTCACGGGCGGCATCAGCGCCTGAGCCGGGTCACCGAGTCCGCGCGCCGAGTAGGTCCGCCGTTCTCCGCAACCGCATCAGCACCTGCAGGTCGAGTGCCTTGTCGGGGTCGCGCCAGTCCGGGCCGAGGAGGCGATCGATCGCGTCGAGGCGTTGATACAGGGTGTTGACGTGGACGCCGAGGCTCGACGCGGTCGCCGCGTGGTGACGGCCGTGCGCCAGATACTCCGACAGCGTTTCCAGCAGCGGCACCCCGCGTTTGGACTGCTCCGCCATCAACGGCCCCAGCTGGGCCTCCGTCAGTTCGTCGAGGTGCTCACGCGCCAGGTGGCTCAGCAGGATCCGGTAGATGCCCAGACCGCGCGCGGAGGAGACCTCCCCCGAGCGTCCGAGGGTGTCGAGCACGTCGACGGTCTGCTGCGCTTCGACGTACGCGTGGGCGAGCGCCTTCGCACCGCGCGCAGGTTCCGCGATACCGATCGTCGCGTCGAGCCGCCCGGAGGTGAACACCGCCTGGACGGACGCGGAGTTCTTGGCGGGGACGACGGCCAGTGCGCGGGAGCCGTGTTCCGCCGCAACGGTTCCAGGTGGGAGCGGCAAGTTTTCGAGGGCAGTGCGGATGGACGTGTCCGGCCCGGCGGCGGTCGCCACCGCGATGCAGTACGTCGTGTCGGGGTTCAGACCGGCCAACCGCAGTTGCCTGCGTTCGTCCTGCTCGGTGGCGGCCGGATGCGTCAGCAGGTCGACGAGAAACGCGTCCCGTGCGCGACGCGTCGCCTCACCGGCCGCGCGTTCCTCGGCGAGCGACAGTGCGATCGCCGGTGCGGCCCGTTCGAGCAGCAGACGCGTGGTCGGCTGCTCCGCGCCCAGGGACAGCAGCGCGCCGAGCATCTCCCCGGCCGCCGCGACGCGTTGCGCCAGCACCCCGCGTCGTGCGATGTGGTCCTTCCCGCCTGCGCGCAATTCGCGGACCGCCGCCGTCACATCGTCCGCGTGCGGCATCAGTTCCGCCGGTAACGCAGATTCGTCCAGCACGAAATATGCCGGTTGCCGGGAGAGTTGAGCGACCTCTTGCACCAGGCGCTGCACTCCCGCGCCGAGTAGCACCACCTGGGTCAGCGTCCGGTCCCACTGCAGAATCTGCTCGAGTTCGTTCGTGCGCTGCGACAATTCGGCGTTCACCGCTTCGAGCCGTGCGACAGTGTCTCGGTCGCGTTCCAGCGAGCGCACGTTCTCGATCGCGATCGCCGCATGCGCCGCCAGCGCCGACAACAGCGCGATCTCGGATTCGGTGAACGCCCGCTCCTGACGCTTGCACGCGAACAACGCACCGATGACGCGGTCGGCGACGCGGAGGGGGACCCCGAGCAGGCCGCGCATGTTCTCCGACCGCGCCGCGCTGTCGGCTCCCGTGATGTGCCGGAAGGCCGGTTCGCTCTGGTAGTCGGGGGTCCACTCCGGTGCGGACCGGCGGACGATCAGGCCCACGAGTCCTTCGTCCAGTGCCAGCCGGATGCCGACGAGATTCGGGGTCAGCGCCCCGCTGGTGACTTCGATGACGAATTCCTCGTCGTAGACCGATCCCATGTAGGCGAGATCCACCCCGAGCAGTTGCCGCGCCTGGTCGACCACCTCCTGCAGCAGCGCCCGGTCGTCGCGGACCGTCGTCAGCCGGACCGCGATGTCGTTGAGCGCCGCCAGTTCCCTGCTGCGCTGCCGGCGCTGGTCGAGCTGTGCCCGCAGCCGCAGCGCGGCGTTGGCCTCCCGTTCGACCGTCGCCCGGTCGGACGGGGTGGAGCCGTCGATCAGCGTGCGCCGGAGGGTCTCGAGTTCGTCGAGGGGTGCGTCGTCGAGCAGCAGTTCCATCCAGCCACGATCGGCAGTACTCACTGGTGTCTCCATCCATGGATTCCTGGATTTGATAGATGGAATCTACATTGGCCGAGATCCAGATCACAGCTACGTTTGAACCATCACCTTCTCGCCCGCAAAGGACTGGTTTTCGTCATGTTGATCGATGCACTGTTGGCAGCCCTTCCGGCGGATCGTGTCGTGCGCGACCCCGACGTCGTCGCCCGGTACCAGCACGACGAGGCGGAGTGGGCGCCGTACGCGGCGCCGCTCGCCGTCGTCCGGCCCCGAACGGCGCTCGAAGTCCAGGCCGTCGTGCGCGCCTGCCTCGAGCACGACACCGCCGTCGTTACGCGGGGCGCCGGCACCGGCCTGTCCGGCGGGGCGAACGCGACCGACGGCTGCGTCGTCCTCGCGCTCGAGGGTATGAACGCGATCAAGGAGATCGATCCCCTCGAGCGGTACGCCGTCGTCGAACCCGGCGTGGTGAACGATCACCTCCGGGCAGCGTGCGCCGAACACGGACTCTGGTATCCGCCGGACCCGGCCAGCGCGCCGTGGTCGACGATCGGAGGGAACGTCGCCACCAACGCGGGCGGACTGTGCTGCGTCAAGTACGGCGTCACCCGTGACTACGTGCTCGGAATGCAGATCGTCACCGGCACAGGTGAACTCGTGCGCCTCGGACGCAAGACCGCCAAGGGGGTGGCCGGCTACGACCTGGCGGGTCTGATGGTCGGGTCCGAAGGAACGCTCGGCGTCATCACCGAAATCACGGTCAAGTTGCGCCCGCTGCAAGACCCGCAGCGCACGGTGGCCGGCTACTTCGATTCCATCGTCGACGCGGGCCGGGCCGTCAGCGCGGTGGCCGCGGCGGGGCTCACCCCGTCGGCGCTCGAATTGGTGGACAGGCAGTGCCTCATCGCCGTCGATGCGTGGAAGAAGATGGGACTGTCGGTGGAGGCGAACGTCGTTCTCCTCGGCCGCATCGACACCGCGGGCGTCATCGGCGACCAGGAGGCGGAGAAGATGCTGTCGTGCTTCGACGAGGCCGGAGCCACGTGGTCTGCCGTGTCCACCGACCAGGAGGAGGCGGATGCGTTGTTCGCCGCGCGCCGCCTGGCCTACCCGGCGATGGAGCGGCTCGGACCGGTTCTCACCGAAGACGTGTGCGTTCCGAAACGGGCTGTCCCCGAGATGCTTGCACGCATCGAACAGATCGGCATCGCCCACGAGACCACGATCGCCAACATCGCACACGCCGGCGACGGAAACCTGCACCCGTTGCTCATCACACCCCGCGACGACGAGCCTGCCCGCGCCCGCGCGCAGGCCGCCTTCGCGGAAATCATCGACGCCGCACTCGAACTCGGTGGCACCGTCACCGGTGAACACGGTGTCGGTCTGCTGAAGATGGAAGGTCTTGCCCAGGAACTCGATCCGGTCGTGCTGGACATGCACCGATCGGTGAAGAACGCCCTCGACCCGCACGGAATCCTGAACCCGGGAAAGGTCTTTGCCCCGGGCCCGTGAGTACTTGTTAACCGCCGGCGGTTAACAAGTACTCACAGGGGGTGTGTCAGAGGCCGGCGCGGACCAGCTTCGCGGCGTCGACGAGGTTACGCAGCGACGCCTCCACCTCCACCGGACTGCGGGTCTTCAATCCGCAGTCCGGGTTGACCCACAACCGTTCCGCCGGAACCGCTTCGAGCGCCTCCTTCAGCGAGGCTGCGATCTCCTCCACGCTCGGCACGCGCGGGGAGTGGATGTCGTAGACACCCGGGCCGACGCCGAGATCGAACCCGACGGCGTTCAGGTCACCCAGGACCTCCATGTGCGAGCGGGCCGCCTCGATCGACGTCACATCCGCGTCCAGGTTCGCGATGGCGTCGATGACCTCACCGAACTCCGAGTAGCACAGGTGGGTGTGGATCTGCGTCGAGTCCGCGACCCCCGAGGTCGCGAGCCGGAACGCCCCCACGGACCAGTCCAGGTAGGCGGTCTGCTCGGCCGCCCGCAGCGGCAGGAGTTCGCGCAGTGCGGGCTCGTCGACCTGGACGATCCGGATCCCGGCGCCCTGCAGGTCGACCGTCTCGTCGCGGATGGCGAGGGCCACCTGGTTCGCCGAGTCCGCGAGCGGCTGGTCGTCGCGCACGAACGACCACGCCAGGATGGTCACCGGACCGGTGAGCATGCCTTTGACCGGGCGCTGGGTGAGGGACTGGGCGTAGGTGATCCAGCTGACGGTCATCGGGTTCGGACGGCGCACGTCGCCGTAGAGGATCGGCGGACGGACGCACCGGGACCCGTACGACTGCACCCAGCCGTTCTCGGTGGCGAAGAACCCGTCCAACTGCTCGGCGAAGTACTGCACCATGTCGTTGCGTTCCGGCTCGCCGTGCACGAGGACGTCGAGGCCCAGTTCCTCCTGCAGCGCAACGACATCGGCGATCTCGGCGCGCATCCGGATCAGGTACTCGGCGTCGTCGATCTCACCCTTGCGCAGCGCGGCTCGCGCCACCCGGATCGCGGTGGTCTGCGGGTAGGAGCCGATGGTGGTGGTCGGTAGCAGCGGCAACTCCAGCGCGGCCTGGGCCGGGCGGCGCTGATCGGCGGGGGAGCGGCCGGGGTCGGAGGCCAGGATCGTTTCCAGCCGGGCGCGGATTGCGTTGTCGCGCAGCCGCGGGTCGGTGGTGCGGGTCGAGGCCGCCGCCCGGGCCAGCGCGAACTCCTCGTCCACCGTCTCCCGGCCCTCGGTGAGCGCGGTGGCCAGCGTGACCACCTCGCGGACCTTCTCGGTGCCGAACGCCAGCCACGACCGCAGCGCCTTGTCCACGTTCTTCTCGGCCTGCAGGGTGTACGGGACGTGCAGCAGCGAGCAGGAGGTGGACACCGCCAGCGATCCGGTGCTGCCGAGCAGGGTGCCGAGGGTGGTCAGGGCGTTTTCGAGGTCGGTGCGCCAGATGTTGCGCCCGTCCACGACACCGGCGACGACGTGCTTGCGGGTCAGTTCGGGAACCGCGGCGAGGGTGTCGGATCCGGCGACCAGATCGACGGCGATGCCCTCGACCCCGGTCGAGGCGATCGCGGGCAGGGCGTCGCCGAGGCTGCCGAAGTAGGACGCCAGCAGGATCGCGGGACGGGTTTCGACGGCGGACAGCTGGTCGTAGACGCGCTTGGCGGTGGCGATCTCCTCCGGGGTGCGGTCGGCGACCAGGGCCGGTTCGTCGATCTGCACCCACTCGGCGCCGGCGTCGTGGAGCTGGGTCAGCAGATCCGCATACAACGGCACCAGCTCATCGATCCGATCCAGCAGCGGCGCCTCCGAGCCGACGGCCTTCGACAGCAGCAGGAACGTCACCGGACCCACGATCACCGGGCGGGCCGCGATGCCGAGTTCGAGGGCCTCACCGAGTTCGCCGAGCACCTTCGACGCATCCAGGGCGAACGAGGTGGACGGGGTGATTTCGGGGACGAGGTAGTGGTAGTTGGTGTCGAACCACTTCGTCATCTCCAGCGGGGTGACGCTGTCGGTGCCGCGAGCGGCGGCGAAGTACCGGTCGAGGTCGTCGTCGATGCCGGCGACACGGTCGGGCAGGGCGCCGAGCAGGACGGCGGTGTCGAGGACCTGGTCGTAGTACGAGAACGTGTTGACCGGGATCGAATCGAGCCCGGCATCGCGCAGGTCGGTCCAGGTCTGCCGGCGCAGGTCGGCGCCGACCGCGGCCAGGGCGGCGGCGTCGGCGCGGCCCGCCCAGTAGGCCTCGACGACCTTCTTGAGTTCGCGGTTCCGACCGATACGAGGTGATCCCAGTACGGTCGCGGTGAAGAGGGTGGTCACGGTGTTTCTCCAGTTGCATGCAGGGAAGGACCACCACCGGCAGAAACGAGTACACCTCTCGAGCCCGAGACAAAGCATGCTGCGACACGAGGAGGCCTACACGCCCATTCCCCGAGGCGGTGGACCGTCGGGCACGGCGTGCCCGACGCAGTCGGCAGGTCTTCGGACTCGCGGGCACCCGGTGGCATCCACCGGACCTAGTGGCCGTCGCTTCCCAGGCAAAATGCCCAGTGCATGATGACGGCGGTCGTTCCCACTCACCGCTGCGGGACAGTCCCGGATTCTCACCGGGTTCCCTCTCACACCCCGAGACCCCCGGAGGGATTCGCGGTGCTTCGACGCCTGGTGCGGTCTTCGGGGCTCCTCATGACCGTGCCGGGCGAACCAGCTGCACCGGTCAGCATAGGGGACAACCCCGTCCGGGTGGGACACCACACCCGCTTCCCAGGGGAGACGTTCGGCTGAGGATCCCTCCATTCATCGCGGTGTCGCATGTGTGGTTTCTCCATAGTTTCGAGCTGATCCGACTCATAGAGTGGTCCACGTCACGTCACGTCACGTCGCCCGGTCGGGCGCGCCCACTCTTCAGGAAGCCGAGACATTCATGTCGCCTGTACTGCAGAAACCCGAGATCGAGGCGAGGGTGGTCCGGAAGGTCGCCCGGCGGCTCATTCCGTTCCTCGGCCTGGCCTATTTCGTCAACTACCTCGACCGGACCAATATCGGGCTGGCGAAGTTGACCATGAGCGCGGAACTCGGCCTCACCGAGACGATGTTCGGCCTGGCCTCCGGGCTGTTCTTCATCGGGTATCTCCTGTTCGAGGTGCCGAGCAATCTCGCGCTGCACAGGTTCGGGGCACGCCGCTGGATCGCCCGGATCATGCTCACGTGGGGGATCATCGCGGCCGCCATGGCCTTCGTGCCCAATGTGGGATCGCTGTACGGGTTGCGCATGCTGCTGGGTATCGCCGAGGCCGGCTTCTTCCCGGGGGTCCTGCTCTACCTGACCCTGTGGTTTCCCCGCGCCTACCGGGTCCGGCTGATGGGCCTGTTCCTTCTCGCGCTCCCGGTGTCGTCGGCGCTCGGGGCACCGTTGTCGAGCGCCATCATCCAATACTGGGACGGCCTGTTCGGACTGTCCGGTTGGCGCGTGATGTTCTTGATCGAGGGGATACCCGCCGTCCTGCTCGCGGTGGTCACCTGGTTCTACCTCACGGACCGGCCGTCGCAGGCCACGTGGCTGGATGAGGACGAAAAGGTGTGGCTCACTCGCGAACTCGAATCCGAGGCTTCGGAATCCGGTTCCCACGGGTCGGTGCGCCGGGCGCTGACGGATTCCCGCGTGTGGATGCTGGGCCTCGTCTACTTCGGGATCACCTACGGGCTGTACTCGCTCAGCTTCTTCCTGCCCAGCATCGTCGCCGGTTTCAAGAAGACGTTCGCCACCGATTTCTCGCTGTTCACCACCGGGTTGATCGTCGCGGTTCCGTTCGCGGTCGGCGCCGTCGCAATGGTGTTGTGGAGCAGGCACTCCGACCGGACGGGTGAGCGGATCTGGCACGTCGCCGTCCCCACCCTGATCGGAGCCGTCTCCATCCCGGTCGCCCTGTACATGCAGTCGCCGCTCACGACGATGATCGCGGTCACCGTCAACGCGGTCGGTGTGTTCTGCGCACTGCCCGTGTTCTGGTACCTGCCCAGCACATTCCTGACCGGTGCCGGCGCCGCGGCAGGCATCGCCGTCGTCAACTCGGTGGGCAACCTGAGCGGTTTCGGGGCCCCGTACGTCACCGGGTGGCTGTTCGACGCCACCGGGAACTCGCGCGCCGGCCTGTGGGTCGTGGGGGCGGTCATGCTCGTCGCCGTGATGCTGGTTCTCATCCTCAGATCCCGGGTAAGTGCCACGCGCAGTACCGAAGACGCAGAGACCCGCGTGGTCACCGCGAGTCGTTGAGCATGCGCCCGGGGTCAGCGCTCCTCGGCGATCCGCTCGAGCAGTGGGCGGGTCCGGTAGGGGATGGCGTCACGCATGGCGACGGACACCGTGGTGCGCTCGATCCCGGGCACGGCGAGGATGAGGCCGGCGACGCGGTACAGGTCGTCGGCATCGACGGCGACCACGCCGATGTGCAGGTCTGCCGCTCCGGAGATGCCGACGACCTCGACGACCTCGGCGATGTCCCGCAGGTGTTCGATGACGTCCTCGAGGCGGTGCTGGTCGACGACCGCGGTGACGAACGCCTGCAGGGGGTATCCCAGGTCGCGGGGTGACACGCAGCGGTCCACGGGCGCGAGCACGCGCTGCTCCTCCCAGCGAGACATTCGTGCCTGCACGGTATTCCGTGCCATCCCCAGCAGGGTCGCCAGTTGGACGCCGGTTGCGCGGGGGGCGTCGCACAGGGCGAGCAGAAGGCGGGCATCGGTTCGATCGAGTCTCGTCATGTAGCGCAGTATCCCACACTCTCCGTGCTGGGAGTTGGGCATTTTGCTTAATTTGATAGACAGCACTTGCGCATGCTGGATCCCGATGTTTGCATAAGTGCATCATTCTGACCGAAACGGTCACACGTGGGCGGCGGTGTTTCCCGTTCCATCCCCATTCGGAGGTTTCGTGTTCGACAACGATGATGTGGTGCAGCTGGTCACCGAAACCGGTGCGCGAGTGGATCATCCCGACTACTCCCGGTACGTCGACGACGTGGACGTCGCCGCGGTGCGCGCGCTGTACGAAGACCTCGTCGTGGTGCGGCGCATCGACGCGGAGGCGACTGCGCTGCAGCGGCAGGGCGAACTGGGCCTGTGGGCGCCGCTGCTGGGGCAGGAAGCGGCGCAGGTCGGGTCGGCTCGCGCCCTCGATCCCGGCGACTTCGTCTTCGCCAGCTACCGCGAACACGGGGTGGCGTATTGCCGCGGCGTCGATCCCACCCACATGCTCCGGTTCTGGCGGGGGTCGACGCACTCGGGCTGGAACCCGTTCGACTACAACATGACAACCCCGGCGATCATCGTCGGCGCGCAGGCGCTGCACGCCACCGGGTATGCGATGGGGCTGCAGTTCGACGGCTCCGACGGCGCCGCGATCACCTACTTCGGCGACGGCGCCACCAGTCAGGGCGACATCTCCGAGGCCTTCGGATTCGCCGCGAGCTTCAACGCACCGGTGGTGTTCTTCTGCCAGAACAACCAGTGGGCGATCTCCGAACCGGTCAGTCTGCAGTCGCGGGTGAGCATCGCCGCGCGGGGCCGGGGCTTCGGCGTTCCCAGTGTGCGCGTCGACGGCAACGACGTGATCGCCGTGATCGCCGTGACCCGGGCCGCGCTCGAACGGGCACGGGAAGGCAGCGGACCGACCCTGATCGAGGCCGTCACGTACCGGATGGGCCCGCACACCACGTCCGACGACCCGACCCGGTACCGCCCGGCCGCGCTCGACGAGGAATGGAAACGCAAGGACCCCCTCGACCGCATCCGTGCGCTCCTCGAGTCGGCGGGCGCGATCGACGACGACTATCTCGCCGCGGTGCAGCAGCGCGCCGACGACACCGCCGCGGCGCTGCGCCGCGGGTGCCTCGAGACCGTCGAGCCCGAGCCGATGTCGTTGTTCGACAACGTCTACGCCGAACCCCATCCCCTCGTCGACGACGAGCGGCGCCAGTTCGCCTCCTACCTCGACAGCTTCGAAGGGACCGACGCATGAGCACATCCATCTCCGCGGCCGCCCCGACCACGCTTCCGCTCGGCAAGGCCCTCAACGCCGGCCTGCGCCGCGCCCTCGAGAACGACCCGAAGGTCGTGCTCCTGGGTGAGGACATCGGCAAACTCGGCGGCGTCTTCCGCATCACCGACGGACTGCAGAAGGACTTCGGCCCCAACCGTGTCATCGACACCCCGCTCGCCGAGTCCGGGATCATCGGCACCGCAGTCGGTCTCGCGATGCGCGGCTACCGGCCGGTGTGTGAGATCCAGTTCGACGGGTTCATCTACCCCGGCTTCGACCAGATCGTCTCGCAGGTCGCCAAACTGCACTACCGCACCGGCGGCAACGTCACGATGCCGATCACCATCCGCGTCCCGTACGGCGGCGGCATCGGCGCGATCGAGCATCACTCCGAGTCCCCGGAGGGCTATTTCGCCGCGACCGCGGGACTGCGGGTGGTCACCTGCAGCAACGCATCCGACGCGCACACGATGATCCAGCAGGCCATCGCCTCGGACGATCCGGTGCTGTTCTTCGAGCCCAAGCGCCGCTACTGGGAGAAGGGGCAGATCGACCCGGCCGCGACGGGGCCACTGCACAAGGCCCGGGTGGTCGCCCCGGGCACCGACGTCACCGTCGTCGCGTACGGGCCGCTCGTGACGACGGCCCTGCAGGCGGCGAAGGTCGCTGCGGATGAGGGTCGTTCGGTCGAAGTGATCGATCTGCGGTCCCTCTCCCCGCTCGACGTCGACACCGTCGCCGCGTCCGTGCAGCGCACCGGACGCCTGGTCGTCACCCACGAGGCGCCCGTGTTCCTCGGCATCGGCGCCGAAATCGCCGCCCGCATCAGCGAGCGCTGCTTCTACCACCTCGAGGCGCCGGTCGCCCGCGTCGGCGGCTTCACCGTCCCCTATCCGCCGGCGAAACTCGAACAGCACTTCCTGCCGGACGTCGACCGCATCCTCGACGCCGTCGACCGCACCTTCACCGCGTAAGCATCAGGAGTTCCCCCGTGCCCACTGTCAAGACATTCCTGCTGCCCGACCTCGGCGAGGGCCTCACCGACGCCGAACTGCTGACCTGGCAGGTCGCGGTCGGTGACACCGTGACGCTGAACCAGAACATCGCCGAGGTCGAGACCGCGAAGGCCTCCGTCGAACTCCCATCCCCGTACGCCGGAACGGTGGTCGCGCTGCACGCGGCGGAGGGGACGACCGTCGACGTCGGCTGCCCGTTCATCGACATCGAGGTCGCCGGCGAGGAACCGAAGGTGGACCCCGCGCCCCCGGCCGAGCGGACTCCGGTCCTCGTCGGCTACGGCGTGGCCGAGGACTCGTCCAGCAAGCGCCGCCGCAGGCACACAACCGCCGCGGTCGCTCGCGTCGACGAGGTGCCCGCCCCGCACCCGACGCGTCCGCTGGCCTCGCCGCCCGTGCGGTTCGTCGCGAAGCGACACGGGGTCGACCTCACCGCGGTGGCTGCCACCGGGGTGCACGGTGAGGTCACCAGGGATGACCTCGAACGTCATCGCACCGCCACCCCGGTGACGACGCCGACGGCCACGCCCGTGCCCGACGCCGACGAGGAACGCATCCCGATCAAGGGCGTCCGCAAGCACACTGCGGCGGCGATGGTCCGCAGCGCGTTCACCGCCCCGCACGTCACCGAGTTCGTCACGGTCGACGTCACCCCGACCATCGAACTGCTGGCTCAGCTACGGGACACGAAGCACTTCACCGACGTGCGCCTGACACCACTGACGTTGGTGGCCAAGGCCCTGCTCGTGGCGCTGCGCACCAACCCGACCCTGAATTCGTTCTGGGACGAAGGCGCGCAGGAGATCGTGGTCAAACGCTCCGTGAACCTCGGCATCGCGGCCGCCACGCCGCGCGGACTCATGGTGCCCAACATCAAGAACGCACACACCCTCGGTCTGCGCGACCTTGCGATCGCCCTGTCGGATCTGACGACCACCGCCAAGGAGGGGAAGACCGGACCGGCCGACCTGGCGGACGGCACCATCACGATCACCAACGTCGGTGTCTTCGGCATCGACTCGGGCACACCCATCCTCAACCCCGGCGAGGCGGCGATCCTGTGCTTCGGGGCGATCCGCAGGCAGCCGTGGGAATACCGGGGCGAGATCGCGTTGCGGTCGGTGACGACCTTGAGCCTGTCGTTCGACCATCGACTGGTCGACGGCGAGCAGGGATCGCGATTCCTCGCCGCCATCGGCCAGATCCTGTCCGACCCGATGACGTTGATCGCGCTGAGCTGAGCCTCCGTTCGATCCGACCTTCCGGCACGTCCGATGACGTGCCCGACCGAGGGAGATTCCCCATGTCTGACCAACCCGACGTCCTGATTCTCGGCGGAGGATCCGGCGGATACGCCTGCGCCTTCCGTGCCGCGCAATTGGGCAAATCCGTCACCCTGATAGAAGAGGACAAGGTCGGCGGCACCTGCCTGCACCGCGGGTGCATTCCCACCAAGGCGCTCGTGCACGCCGCCGAGGTCGCTGACACCGTCGCCCACGCGTCGGCCCTCGGGATCGGTGCGACACTCGACGGGATCGACCTCGACGGTGTCCACGCGTACAAGAACGCGATCGTCGAACGCCTCTACAAGGGTCTGCAGGGGTTGGTCCGCAGTCACCGGATCGAAGTGGTCCACGGCACCGGTCGCTACGCCGGAGGCCGCACCGTCCACGTCGGTGACCGCACGATCACCGGCGCGGCACTGGTCCTCGCGACCGGTTCGGAGGTCCGGAGTCTCCCCGGACTCGAGATCGGCGGCCGAATCCTCACCAGCGACCAAGCATTGACGTTCCCCGAGCTTCCGCGGCGCGTCGTCGTGCTCGGCGGCGGTGTCATCGGCGTCGAGTTCGCCGGCATCTGGGCGTCCCTGGGCGCGGACGTCACGATCGTCGAGGCGCTGCCCCGGCTGATCGCCGCCGAGGACGAATGGGCCTCGAAGCAACTCACCCGGGCCCTGCGCAAGCGCGCCATCACGGTCATGACCGGCACCCGATTCGCGAAAGCCGTTCAGGACGAGCGGACGGTCAGCGTCACCGTGGAATCGGGCGACACGCTCGAGGCCGACCTGCTGCTCGTCGCGGTCGGCCGCGGACCCCGCACCGCGGGCCTGGGACTCACCGAGCTGGGCGTCGACGTCGACCCCCGCGGATTCGTCACGGTCGACGATTCCCTGCGCACCTCGCAGCCGGACGTGTACGCGGTCGGCGACATCGTCGCCGGACCTCAACTCGCGCACCGCGGATTCCAGCAGGGCATCTTCGTCGCCGAGACGATCGCCGGTCTGAGCCCGACCTTGTTGGAGGACAGCGCAATTCCGCGGGTGACGTACTCGAACCCCGAGGTCGCGTCGGTCGGGCTCACCGAAGAACAGGCACGCGAACGCCACGGCGACGTCGCCACCGTCGTCTACGACCTCGCCGGCAACGGCAGAAGCCAGATCCTCGGAACCAGCGGCGGCGTCAAACTCGTCCGCGCCGGAGCCACGGACGGACCGGTCGTCGGTATCCACATGGTCGGAGAACGCGTGGGTGAACTCATCGGCGAGGCACAATTGATCGTCAACTGGGGTGCCTACCCGAACGAGGTCGCCGCACTCGTTCACGCGCACCCCACCCAGGCCGAGGCGCTCGGCGAGGCGCACCTCGCACTCGCGGGAACCCCGCTGCACAGCCACAGTTGATCGAGAGCATTCAGCTGTGTCCCTTTGGCAGGGTGGAGGAGAGGGTATGGCGTGTGACGGCATGGTGCCGCCCGCAGGCGAGGAAGAGGGGGGCTCCCCGGCCGCGGGCGGCTGTGGCCCTCCAGCCGAGGGGTGACCGGTCAGGGGGCCTCGCTGGTCCGTGGGGCCGCCGGGCCCGCGGATCAGCGTAGGTGGTGGGTACCCGATATGTGCGGGACTATTCACCGCGGGGAGCAACGATTCGTCCGGGTCGATCCTCGAAAACGACTGGGCGAGTGTCCAGTTGTAGCGGAAACCCGAAGTGCCGGCCGATCGAACCGACCGGCCGGTTATCGCGTCGCGTCCCCGTCCCACACTCGGGTGGAACGCAAGTCGGCCATCGGAGGGGACGGTCGGCGATATCCTGGGGTACAACGTCGAGAGGTGGGCAGTGTGGCATGCGTCGACCGTGTTTCGAATGGGACGAATCGATGTAGTCGATGACTGATGTCGATCCGTTCGCCACCCAGCGCGACGTGTCCGGTTCGGTCACGGCGGAGTTGGCGGCGGCTGGATTCGAGGACGCTCAGGAGATCGGCCGCGGCGGATTCGGGGTCGTGTACCGCTGCACCCAGACTGCGCTCGACCGCACTGTGGCGGTGAAGGTCCTCACCGCCGACCTCGACGAGGAGAACCGAGCCCGATTCCTGCGGGAGCAGCGTGCTGCGGGCCGGCTGACCGGTCACCCCAACATCGTCAATGTTCTCCACGCCGGCGTCACCGAGAACGGCAGGCCCTACATCGTGATGCCGTACCAGGCGCAGGGCTCGCTCGACGAACGGATCCGCCGCCACGGGCCGCTCCCGCTGGACGAAGCGCTGCGTCTCGGGGTGAAGATGGCAGGCGCCCTGGAGACCGCCCACCGGCTCGGGATCCTCCATCGCGACGTCAAACCCGGGAACATCCTGATCACCGATTACGGCGAGCCCGCACTCACCGACTTCGGCATCGCCCACATCGCGGGCGGGTTCGAGACCAGCGCGGGCATCGTGACGGGGTCGCCGGCGTTCACCGCCCCCGAGGTCGTGGCCGGCGAGGCCCCGAGTCCTGCCGCCGACGTCTACGGGCTCGGCGCCACCTTGTTTGCGGCAATCACCGGTCACGCGGCGTTCGAACGCCGCAGCGGTGAACAGCTGGTGGCGCAGTTCCTGAGGATCGCGTCCGAGCCGGTCCCGAACCCGCGCGAGCACGGCGTATCCGAGGAGATCAGCGCGGTCGTCGAACGTGCCATGTCGTCCGAACCCGGGGCCCGCCCGTCCGCCGTGGAACTGGGCAGGCAACTCCGCGACGCGCAACTGCGTCACGGCTTCCCGGTCGACGAGATGGCGATGTATGCGGGAACAGTTGCAGTGCAAGGCAGCACGTCAGAACCGGGCGCCGGTCCCGGAGGAGAAGGTGCGTGGAGCCGGCCTGCCGGAGCGCCGGCGGACTCGGGCCGGACAGGTGGACTCCCGCTGGAGCTGACCAGCTTCGTCGACCGCCGCACGGAACTGGCGGAGGCGACGAACTTGCTGTCGACGTCGCGGCTGGTGACGTTGACCGGGATCGGAGGGGTGGGGAAGACCCGGCTCGCCATTCGTGCTGCCACCAAGGCACAACGGAATTTCGCGGACGGCGTGACGCTGGTGGAACTGGGTGAGCTACTGGATGATTCGCTGTTGGCGGGGGTGGTGGTTGCTGCCCTGGGGTTGCGGGGTCAGTCGACGCGACACCCCCACGAGATGCTCGTCGAGTTCCTCGCCCCGCGAGACCTGCTGCTCGTGCTGGACAACTGCGAGCAGGTGGTGGCCGCGGCCGCGAAGCTCGCCGAGATCCTGCTTCGCGCATGCCCGCAATTGCGGATTCTCGCGACGAGTCGCGAACCGCTCGGGATCGGCGGGGAGGCGGCGCTGCTGATCCCTCCGCTGCCCGTCCCGGATCCCGACCATCTCCCGAAAGGGCTGCCCCGCAACGATGCAGTCACCCTGTTCGTCGAACGCGGTGTCGCCGCCGTCCCCGGGTTCGAACTCACCGAGGACAACAAGGTCACCATCGCCCGTATCTGTCAGCGGCTGGACGGCTTGCCGCTGCCGATCGAGTTGGCTGCGGCCCGGCTCCGTGCGATGACACCCGACCAGATCCTGCAGCGCCTGACCGATCGGTACCTGCTGCTGACCCGCGGCAGCCGGGACGCGCCCTCGCGGCAGCAGACACTGCGGATGTGCATCGACTGGAGCTACGACCTGTGTACTCCTGTGGAACAACGGATGTGGGCGCAGCTGTCCGTGTTCGCGGGCACATTCGAACTCGAGGCGGCCGAACAGGTCTGCGACGGTGACGACGTCGACGATCTTCTCGACACGGTGACCTTCCTCGTCGACAAGTCGATCCTGACGCGAGAGGAGTCGGGCGCCGCGGTGCGGTTCCGGATGCTCGAGACCGTGCGAGCCTACGGGCGCGAAAAGGCGCAGGAGAGTGGCGTGTACACCGAACTGCGCCGTCGGCACCGGGACTGGTGTGACCGCCTCGCGGTCGAAGCGGAATCCGAATGGATCAGCTCCCGGCAACTTCCGTTGATCGCCAAATTGTCACGGGAACTGCCGAATATCCGCGAAGCGCTGGACTTCTGCGTGTCCGACAGCCCGGGCATCGGAGTTCGGATCGCGGCCGCGTTATACCCGTACTGGCTGGCCCGGGGGCTGTTCGTCGAGGGGCGACGGTGGCTCGATCGCCTCCTTGCGCGGCAGGTCTCCGAGCCCACGATCGATCGGGCCAAGGCGCTCTACGGCGCCGCCGTGCTGGCCGGAGTGCAGGGCGACATTTCGGTGTCGGACACCCTGGCGGAGGAAGCGCGGGCGCTCGCCGCCCGGACGCCCGACCCGGAGGTGCGCGCGCACCTCGACCACGCAATCGGATACGCAGCCTTGTTCGCGGGCCGCCTCCCCGAGGGGCGCGCGCATCTCGAGAAGGCCGTCCTTGTGTTCACGGCACGCAACGACGTCTTCGAGGTGGCCGCGGTCGTGGGTCTCGGCATGATGTACGACCTGTTGAACGACACGGAACGTGCCGTCGAATGCCACGAGCGCATCCTCGCGATCACCGAAGCTCAGGGCGAATCGGTGTACCGGTCGTATTCGATGTGGGCGCTGGCCGTCGCCGTGTGGCAGAAGGGGGAGAGAGCCCGAGCGGTGCGACTCCTCGGGCGAGCGCTCCAGGTGGATCGCCGGGTGAACGACCGGCTCAATTCCAGTGTGTGCCTGCAGGCCCTCGCGTGGATCGCCGCCGAGGAGCAGAACATGGAGCGGGCCGTCGTGTTGATGGGGGCGGCCGAGGCGCTCACCCGGTCGGTGGGCAGTTCGGCGGTGCTGGTGCCTGGACTGAGCGTGTACCAGGACGAGTGCGAACGCGCGACCCGGCAGGCGATGACCGAACCCGCGTTCGCCGCCGCCCGACGAAAGGGCGAGTCGCTCGGTTTCGACGCAGCCGTCGCCTACGCACTGGGCGAGCAGGTCTCGGCCTCGTCTACCTCCGCCGGCCAGTCCCCCAAACCGACGAAGCGGGAGCGTGAAGTTGCCGCCCTGATCGTCGAGGGACTGACCAACAAGGAGATCGCCGCCCGGCTCGTCATCTCGCCCCGCACCGCGCAGGGGCACGTGGAGCACCTCCTGACGAAACTGGGGTTCAACTCACGCGCGCAGATCGCGGCGTGGGTCGTGGAATCGCAGGGTGAGGGCTCCTGAGCTGGGCTTGTTGGGGTGTTCGGAGGCGAAATGCTATGCGGTCAAGGTGATGTCCACGGTGTGGATGCCGCTGGTCGTGGGCTTCACCGATGCCGTGCCGTTGCCGACCGGCGAGAGGGCCCGCACGGTCCAGTCGCCCGGTGCGACGAAGAAACGGAAGTCTCCGCTGCCGGAGGCGACGATCTCGGCGGTGAACGTGCCTGTGCCGTCGAGGAGTCGAACGAAGGCGCCACCGACAGGTTCTCCGTCGCCCGTGACGACCTTGCCGGTGATGGCCGTTTCCCTGCCGAGGTCGACGCCGGCGGGGATGGTGTGGGTTTGCGTTGATGCTGCGCTCATGTGCTTGTTCCCCGCGGTCCGCTACTTGCCCAGCTCGATCGGCACGCCGACGAGCGAGCCGTATTCGGTCCAGCTGCCGTCGTAGTTCTTGACATTCTTGTGGCCGAGCAGTTCCTTGAGGACGAACCAGGTGTGGCTGGAGCGCTCGCCGATCCGGCAGTAGGCGATGGTGTCCCGGGAGCCGTCGAGACCGGCTGCGCCGTAGATCGCGGTGAGTTCCTCGTCGGACTTGAACGTGCCGTCCTCGTTCGCCGCCTTGCTCCACGGAACGTTGAGTGCACCCGGGATGTGGCCGGGACGCTGGCTCTGCTCCTGCGGCAGGTGCGCCGGCGCGAGGATCTTGCCCGTGAACTCGTCGGGCGATCGGACGTCGACGAGGTTCAGCACACCGATCGCGTCGACGGCCTCGTCGCGGAACGCGCGGATCGACAGGTCGGGCTCGGCCGCCCGGTAGGTGGTGGACGGGCGGGTGACGGTGTCCTCGGAGAGGGGGCGTTGCTCGAGTTCCCACTTCTTGCGCCCGCCGTCGAGCAGCTTGACGTTGTCGTGGCCGTAGAGCTTGAAGTACCAGTAGGCGTACGCCGCGAACCAGTTGTTGTTGCCTCCGTAGAGGACGACCTCGTCGTCGTTGGCGACGCCGCGTGTCGACAGCAGATCGGAGAACTGCTCACGGTCGAGGAAGTCACGGCGGACCTGATCTTGCAGATCCTTCTTCCAGTCGAGCTTGATGGCGCCCTCGATGTGGCCGCCGTCGTAGGCGGACGTGTCTTCGTCGACTTCGACGAACACGATGGTGGGCGCGTTCAGATTCTGCTGAGCCCAGTCGGTGGAGACCAGGACGTCGGAGCGAGCCATGTTCTTTCCTTCACTGAGAACTTGCCGGGGTTTTCCATTGGGGGTCGGGTGGTCGGCGGAGGCGGACGATCGGAATCGGGCGACCAACGGATAGATCTGGCAGCCGAGGCAGATTCCGAAGGCCGCGTTGAGGAACGCCGCGAACAGTGCGAAGCCGGTGAAGACGGCACCGACGACGGGCGCGCTCAACGCGAATCCGACCAGACCTGCCGCCGCGAAGATGAAGCCGACCAGTTGGGCGAAGCGCAGCGGCGCGGTTGGTTCACGCTCGCTCGGCGGGCTGATGTGTGGGGCGACCAGCTTTCCGAAGATCTGGCCGTACGGGCTGCGCCGCGGCCCGACGACGGCGGCGACGGCGAACACGACGGTCTGAACCGCCAGGATCACACCGGCGACGACGGTCGAGAAGGACGCCGAGAGCAGGACGGCGGCGAGAACCGCCGTAGTGATCCAGGCGGCGAACCGGGGACCGCGGACGTCGACCTGGTCGACGGCCGCGGTCGGGGTGGTGGTGGGTGTTGTTGCTGGTGTGGTGGGCATTGACTGTGCTCCACAGAATGTGTCGGATGGCCGAGGGAATGCGATGGAACGCGATCGAGTCGATCACCGAAAAGGCAGGGAAGTCAGCACGTGACCGCAGGGCGAATCGAAAATGACACAGAAGCGCGGTCAGCGACGCCAAAGGCAACAGCAACCGCCGACGCGACACAGGTCGACTGTGCGGCGACGGGTGAGCAGCAGCTCGCGGCAGGTCTGCACCCGCCAAATTCTACGCGCCGCACCCTGCGCTGAAGACGGACAATTCGAGTCTCCGCGCAGGGGCGTGGTCCCGCGTCTCATGGGATCAGGATGAATTTCCCCGCGGGGTGGGGTTGCGCGAGTTCGCTGTGGGCCTGCGCGGCATCGATCAGGGGAAACGTCTTGGCGATGGTGACCGTCAGATGTCCGGCGCCGGCTTGCTCGACCAGTTCGGCGCGCGCCTTCAGCCGGGCTTCGGCGCTTGCCGGGTTGCCGCCGCCGACCGACGCAAAGCCGTCCTCTTGCGCCCGACCGAAAGCGGCGATGGTCACGATCCGGGTCTTGTCCTTGACCAATGCCAGCGACACGTCGACGGCCTCGTCGGTTCCGACGGTGTCGAGGGCCGCGTCGATGCCCTGGGGTGCGACCTCCCGCACCCGCTCCTCGAGTCCGTCTCCGTAGACGACGGGAGTTGCTCCGAGGTTCCGGACGTAGTCCTGATTCGCCGCTCCCGCGGTGCCGACGACCGTCGCGCCGCGGGCGACGGCGAGTTGCACGGCGAGGGCACCCACGCCGCCGGAGGCGCCGTGGATCAGGACGGTGTCGCCGGAACCGACCCCGATGGTGTCCAGGGCGTCGACCGCGGTGCCGCCCACCAGCAGCAGACCGGCGGCCTGTTCCCAGCCGAGGCCGGCAGGTTTGGGAGTGATTGCGGAGACGGGAACGACCACCTTCTCGGCGTAGAGACCGGTGCCTGGGCTGACAATCACCTCGTCGCCCACCGCGATCTCCGTGACTCCGGCCCCGACGGCCGCGACCACGCCGGCGGCCTCACCGCCGACCCTGACCGGCAGCTTCTCGGGATCGTCACCGAAGGCGCCGCTGTAGAGCTTGTAGTCGATGGGATTGACGCCGATCGCCTTGACTTCGACGAGCACCTCCCCCGATGCGGGCGGCGGAACCTCCACATCGACCACGGTCAGGGCCTCGGATGTTCCGTATGATTGCGCGACAACAGATTTGGTCATGTGTGACGCAACCTCCCTCGAAGAGCTGCTATTCCTGTTGTGCGAGATTTACTCTCACGGATCCGAACACTTGCTCGGTGGAGTACCGATGTCACGCTCTCCCACAGGATCAGGAGGGCCCGGCGTGTGTGCAGTGCGCCGAGCAACAGGTAGAAGGCGGCACCGAAGTGGGTCCCCTCCCGTATGCAGGCGATGAGGCCGAAAGCGCAAAGAACGAAGGGTGCCCACGGCATCGTTGCTCGAAACCACCGATACACGATCGCCGGAACCATCGTTTGTCGGCGGGGGCCGCGCCCACGCGCGAGGGTCGGCGCTTGCCTGGGCGGCGAAGAGTTTCGGGCGAGCATGATGGGAGGTCCGTCCTCGAGGGTCCACAATCGCGAATGTTGCAATGGCCGGCCGAGGCGCGGCTGGTGCGCAGGTTATCGGTCGCATCGACGTGCGCCCAAGGGTTGCGATCCGACTGCGTCGAACCTCGCAGGCGTCGTCGTTCAGGAGCCGTGGAAGTGGTCCCGGCACTGGCAAAACCCGATGAGCCAGATGTACGGATCCATCATCATGATTTCGGCGCACCGGGCAGGTAGCGGCGGGAGGCGCAGAAATCGCTCCACCCAGCGCGATCCTCGGGCAGAGGTAGCGGGGTGACCACAACGAGGGCATCGGCCGGGCCGCTCCGCAACCAGCTCGCCGACATCTGACCAGTGCACGGATGCCAGACTGCTGAGCCGCCGGCGGATCGACAACACTTTGGCGCACACAGAATCGTGGGTGGGGACCTATTCCGATGTGGGTGACAGTCGTTCGATGTGTTCGAGCAATTCGATGAGTTCTCCGATGGTGAGTTCAACGGTGCCGAACAGGGGATCACCATTCTTGGCGGCGCGGGCGACGGCCTGCCCGATGCGGTCGGTGAGCTGTTCGATCAGTGGGTCGGCCATGACTGAGAATTCTCCTGGAAAGCGGGAACGTTGTCTTCCGGATCTGAAGGTTCTCGTTCGCGCCTGACCTGCTGACGGCCATCACGGCCGGTGACCGCGACACGATCGAATCGATCCTCGGTCCCGATTTCACACACATCACCAGCGAGGGCAAACTCCTCGGACGCGACGAGGAGGTCGCGAGCATCGTCCCGGTGGCGCTCACGATGAACGCCACCGAGCAGACCGTCGACATCGTCGGCGACACCGCCGTGATCCACGGTGCCAACACCCTTACCGAGTCCGGCAATGTGCTGGCCCGTGAAACGCTTCACCGATGTGTTCGTCAAGCAGAACGGAACCTGGATGGCACTGTCTGCGCAGGAGACCGCGATCTGACCGTCACGAGTTCGGCGATCAGGGCTTCGACCCGGGTCTTGATCTCGTCGCGGATCGGGCGCACCGCGTCGACGCCCTTGCCTGCCGGATCGTCGAGCGCCCAGTCCCGGTAGCTTTGACGGTCTCGGCCGGGGCGGTCCCGGCGGAGCGGACCTCGATCCGGTCACCGGCGAGGTGAGACAGGAATCCGGTGGCGATCGACGAAATACGTTGTGCTACTTCCCCGGCTCGCGCGCGTCACTCACGTCGGACAGATAAGCGCTCACGTGGTCGGCAAGGCTGGGTGGGTCTCCGACAGATCGCCTTCGCGGTAACTCGACATATCGTCGGTGCCCCGCATCGTGTTCGGCCGCGACCTGCTCTTGCCAGTACACGCCCGATCGACTCTGCGAAAACCCCGAAATATTCATGCTGAAACGACCCCTTCGACCCATGAGGAGCGCACTCCCTCACATGGTCACACCCATTTGTGGCTCGTGGTGCCATGCGGCGACGAGCCCTGACCTCCATTTCCGTTTTAGCCGATCAGCTCGCAGGTGTCACGGACCGACCAGTCCCTATGAAACAGCGCTTCAGCTGCGGTGATCCCGAATCCGGAAACCCGTCCGCGTCGGCACGCACTCCCCGCTCGAATGCGTCGCCGCGCGTACGAATTCGTGTCGCTCGAGAATGCTGATTTACAGCGCATTTGTTCCACCCTGGAAGCGGCGTGTGTCTGGTATCGAATCGACCGTTGAGGTCCGTCCGGCGACGACTTAATCTGGAAGGTGCGGGCCGTATCCCGTCGGGTTGAGATTTTGACAGTCCGGGATACGACTCGCCGGAGGGGCTTGTCGCGGAACTGCCGGCTTGGACTGCGGTCCCGGTCGGAGCGCTGTCGGGAGGAAGCGCCGCTGCCACATTTTCGCCGGTGACTTGGCTTTGCCTGCGCGCTGTCGCATCAACGTCGCCTACCGGGCACCGGTCGACGACTTCCTCGAGCGAGCCCATGAGCAATGGCGGCGCAACCAATCTCCACCAGGTGCGTTCGCGTCGGCACGTCCACAAACCGGCTTCAGGTACGGTTTGTTCACCGCGGTAAACAGCGTGCGTGCTGCGTCGGACGACAGGTGTGTGGCGTCAGGGAGCACCCAGTGCGACTGGAGAAGGTGAGATGGCTATGACTTCCGGCACGGGCCCGCTGCCCGACTCCATCGCTGGGCAGCGGCGGATGCCCGCGCTGTCGCCGCGGGAGCTGGAAATCCTTCGTCTGTGGCTGCGGAGTGAATCGAAAACGGCTGCCGCATCCGACCTGGGAATCAGCCTGGGCACGATCAACACCCACCTCGCCCGGATCCGAGCGAAGTACGCCGCCGTCGGACGCCCTGTCACCGACAAGTCCGGACTGTTGGTCCGGGCACTTCAGGACGGTCTGGTGTCTCTCGCCGAACTCTGACGGGCGGGTTGACACGTTCCCCGTGGGACCGTCCGGTACTGCGGTCGGCCGTGTCTCGTCTACGAGAGCCGGGACCAGGACAGATCGTCGAGCCGGGCCGCGCGGGCATTCTCGTGGGCGACGATCGCCTCCTGCCAGTCCCGATCGGTCACGCCGAGCCCGTCGCGGACGGCTGGAGGTGGAACCCCGAGATCCGTGGCGATGTGCGCCCACGACCTGCCCGCCTGGAGGGCCTCGATCACCGCGCGGGCGAGGCGATCGTCGGTCTGGTCGCCATCAAAGAACGCATCAGCGCTGTCAGCGGCCACGGGAAGGTTGTCCGGTCTGGTGCGCTCGATGAGCGCGGAGTCGCATTTGCATCCATGCGACTCTATCGGTTGCAGTGAAATGATGATATAGCGCTCCGGTGACTTCGATGGTGGCGCGAAGACGTCCCTGACCGTGCAGGTGCGGCACGGTCACCATCGGACGAGTTCACCACCCGACTCGATAGCAGTGATGTGCTCGCCTACGGAACCCGGGGCCCTGCCGCTTATCCTCCTCGGGCGGCCTCAGGCCGGGTCCTTACTACTCGGAGCGTCCGGACGGGAAATGCACTGACCCGTCGTTGCCGATGCAACCCCCCTGCACCGGGCCGCTGCCGAAGAAGACGCCATTGAGTTGCCCGCTGCCTCCAGGAGAGTTCGATCCGACACCGGCACCCCCGACGCCGATCGCCCCGCACTGGTAGCTGTTCATGTCGTTCGGGGTGTCGTTGTGGACGTGGAGTTGCGTACCGGGTGTGTTCGGGTCTCCATGAAATGCCGGTGCCGACGCCGCGATGCCGGAGCCGAGTGCAAAAGCGGTGGCGATCGCGGCCGATGTAACCGCCGTGCGCAATGCGAACGTGTTCATCTGATGTCACCTTTGATTCGATTGTCGCCCGGCTTTCACCGGCCGATGATTCTCGGGTTACAAGCAATCTTCGGGCTATCTATCCCGATGGAACAATTATGGTCCGAGCCGTCGGCGAAAATCACCCCTTCGCGTGGTTACCGGCAATTCGAATGCGCAGTCCACACCGGCCGTCGCGGCCCTGCTCGCAGCCCCGAGCGTGCCGCAGTGTCGAAACCGTGTGACCCCGTGGAGTTCACGTCTGTGTACCGGAGGGCGCTAGCGTTGGGCTGCCCGACATCCGCACGTTCGAAGGAGAAACTGCCTCGCATGGCCGGTGACGAGATTTCGGACGGCGAGAACGCGCACCTGGACGCGACGCCGCAGTTGCGCCGGCGGCTGGGGGTGTTCGACTCGGTGATGATCGGCCTCGGGTCCATGATCGGGGCGGGATCTTCGCCGCGCTGGGGCCTGCCGCGTCCGCCGCGGGCGGTGCATTGCTCGTCGGGTTGGCCGTGGCCGCGGTGATCGCCTACTGCAATGCCAACTCCTCCGCCCGGCTCGCCGCGTTGTATCCGCAATCCGGTGGCACCTACGTCTACGGGCGTGAACGCCTGGGACCGTTCTTCGGGTATCTGGCGGGCTGGGGCTTCGTGGTCGGCAAGACCGCCTCGTGTGCCGCGATGGCCCTAACGGTCGGCGCCTACGCCTGGCCCGGCCGCGAGCATCTCGTCGCTGTGGTCGCCGTCGTCGCCATCACCGCCGTGAACTACTTCGGTGTGCAGAAGTCGGCCCTGGTCACCCGGATCATCGTGTTCACGGTCCTCGCCGTCCTCGCCGTGGTCGTCATCGTGTGCCTGAACGGACCCGATACCGGGTTCGGTGGCCTGGAGATCGCCTCCGGCCACGGCGTGACCGGGGTCCTGCAGGCCGCCGGTCTGCTGTTCTTCGCGTTCGCCGGGTACGCCAGGATCGCCACGCTCGGCGAGGAGGTGAAGGATCCGGCCCGGACAATCTCCCGGGCGATTCCCCTCGCCCTGGCCATCACCCTCGTCGTGTACCTGTGCGTCGCGGTCGCAGTCCTGAACGCGCTCGGTGCCGACACTCTCGCGGCCGCGACGGATCCGCTCGCGCAGGCGGTGGCCGCTGCGGGATTCGAGGGTCTCGAGCCGGTCGTCCGGGTGGCCGCGGTGATCGCCGCGCTCGGCTCGTTGCTCGCCCTGATCATCGGGGTCTCGCGGACGACATTCGCGATGGCGCGCGACGGCCACCTGCCACGTCTGCTCGACGCCGTCCACCCCCGGTTCGCGGTGCCCTACCGGGCCGAGTTGGCGGTGGGGGTGGTGGTGGCGCTCCTCGCCGCGACGGCGGACCTGCGCGGCGTCATCGGGTTCTCCTCGTTCGCGGTGCTGTTCTATTACCTGATCGCCAACGCGTCCGCCTGGACCCTGTCCGCGAAACCGTGGCCGCGCCTGGTGGCGGCCGTCGGCGCCGTCGGTTGCATCGTCCTCGCCGCGTTCCTTCCCCTGGCCTCGGTGATTCCGGGTGTGATCGTCCTCGGGCTCGGGGCCGTGATCTACGCGATCCGCTCGTCCCGTCGTCCCTGATCCGCGAGGAGGGGTACCGCCTGTCCACCCGGGCGAGCTTCGACGCGCGATCGGCACGGGGTGCAGCTAATCTGTCATCGGTGCGATTGTCTCGTGCCTCGTCGCCGGAGCCGATGTGTTGCGAAAACCTGTCCGCAGCTGGATCTTTCACATGCTTCATCGGGCTGTGCCCGCATTCCCAGTGCCCTGACCGTGTTCGGTGTTCGAGAGGGGAATGACTCCACATGTCGGAACTCCACTGGATCACGCGAGGTCGGTGCCGAGACGGTGATCCGGATCAGCTGTTCGTGAGCGGCGCCGCGCAGCGCAAGGCCGCCGCGCTGTGCCGGCACTGCCCGGTGCTGATGGAATGCGGCGCGTATGCGCTCGACAATCGCGTCGAATTCGGCATCTGGGGTGGGATGACCGAACGTCAGCGCCGGGCACTGCTCGAGGCGCACCCCCGAGTCCGCTGGTCCGATCTCTTCGAGGCGCAGCGCCGGCAGTGAACGGGCACAACGCCGTCGCTAGAACGAAGCATCCTTCTTCCCGATACTGATGAGGTATTCGTCGGCTTCGGGTTCTTCGGTGAAGGAGATGACTTCGCCGACCTCGCGCTGCAGGACTGTGAGTACTTCCGCAGGGGTCGCGTAGAAGAACTCGCGCCGCGGATTGACCTTGTTCACGCGGCGATCGGCGAAGGCTTGATGCAACTTGGCCTCGACAGTGACGGCGTCGTCCGCAAAGAACAGTGCATGTACGTCGAACCGGAAGGGCACGGATGCGTCACCGAGTTCGCGGACCCGGTCCATTGGTTCGAGGCGGCGGGTCATGCCGATCTTGACCGTGTTGATGCCGAAGGCTCCCATGTTGGAGATGACATAGACGAATCCTGCCCGGATGTTCGCGGCCCGATAGTCGACATTGTCGAGGGCATGCTGGACATCGCCGAGCTTGTCGCGAAGGCGTTGCGCTCCCGCGGTATCGCCGCTCGCTTCGAGTGAGGCGAGGGCGTTGCGGTAGTGCGCGAGTTCCTTCTCCAACTTGGAGCGTTCCGCCTGGAGCTCTTGCTCAGCCTTGCGTTGCTCTCGCAACTCCTCCCGGCGTTCGCGCTCGGCCTCCTTTTCTTCCTGAACTTTCATGTGGAAGTCTGCCGCCAACTCCAATTCGGTAAGCCGAAGTCGATGGTAGTGATCGGTGACCCGCAAGTTGATCATCTGCCCCTGCTTCGAGATCTGGTCAGCGGCCTTGAACAGTCTCTGGCTCGCAACGGGCAGATTCCCCGCCTTCACGGTCTTGACGCAGTTCTCGGCCTCGGCGTTATACGCACGGAGCATGATTCGGGACATGTCGGATACAAACTTGCGTCCGTGAGTAGCGGAGTTATTGAACGTGAAGTTAGTGGTCGCGGTAATCGCCGTCTTGTCTTTGACGGCTTGTTTAATCGCAGACTGCACGCGGAGAAGCTCGTCCTTGAGCTGTACAGATGTTTCTGCGGGGTGGTGGTAGCGATACAACCCGACCGATTGCAATTCTTGCTGCAAATGAGCCTCGACGAGCGAACCCCGCGCGGCTGTGATCTGTTGATCCAGGTCAACCTTCTCGTGCTGAAGTCGGGCGACGTCTGCCGTCAGGCGGGTCGATTCGGCGTCGAGCGCGGCAACCCCGGCTAGTCCCATACGGTCGACCAGATGCTGCAGTCTGTCGACCTCGATCTGAAGTTCCTGGGCGCGCTTCTTGGCGCTGAAAACCGACAGCCGTCGTTGCGTCTGCGCGACGTCGCCGGCACCGGAGGTGGGCGTGTGCGGCACGGGATTCTCCGGACCTGCGAACGGCTGTGTCGCGGAGGTCCACCCGTTGCCGTCCCACCATCGATAGTGAGGTTGACCCTGCGGATCGGGGTGCCAGCCAGGAGGAATCGGCGCAGTCATTGTCAATAGATATCAAAGTGGATCTACTGGTGGGGAATGATCGAACCATGACCGGAGAACCCGTGACGTACGTGATCGACGGTGCACGCATTCGCACGCTCGACGACGTCTTCACGTTGGCGGGAGAAGCAGTGCGCGGCGAAGGCGGCTATTTCGGGCGCAACCTGGATGCCTTCGCCGATTGCCTCACGGGCGGATACGGCACGCCCGAGGACGGTCGTTTCTACTTCGTGTGGGAGAACAGCAGTAGATCCCGCGAGGCGCTCGGTTACACGGAGACTGCGCGGCAACTGGGGCGGCGGCTCGAGCGGTGCCACCCGACGAACCGGGACAGGGTGCGCGCCGATCTCGAACGCGCTCTGCGGAAGGACGGTCCCACGGCGTTCGACTGGGGCGTCGACATCTTCGAGTTCCGGGACGTGCGACTCGACCTCCGGTAGGCGGTGGCGCTCACGCGGTGAGGTAGAGAACCACCCGGAAGTACCGGGAATCCCGGCGGAAGGTCGGTGTGGCGACACCGTACCGCTCGAAGAATTCGTGCTGCTCGATGAACCGGAGGTCGCCGGTGGTGCCGGGTACCGAACATTGCAGATTCGGCATGCGCCACGTGCCCGTGTCGGGCACGCACCACATCGGCACGGTGCCGGGCAAGAAGTTCCAGCCGTCGTCGGTGCTCAGTGCGAGGTTCGCGACGACCTCGATCGACGCGACCACTCCGCGCACGGACGCTACGTGCGCGGTCGATGACCCCGGGTACCTGTCGACGTAGAAGGCTCCTCTGCCGTAACCGTTCGGTCCCTCTTCGGCTAGTGATCGGATCTCGGCGGGAAGGTGCTGTTCGTCGAGCCACGAGAGTGTGGTGGTCACGGTGTCACCGGGGTGCCAGAGACGGTGCGCGGGGACGGGCTCGTCGTCGACGAAGACCGTGAGTGTCTGCTGCGAGCCGGGTTCGGGTGTGCGTCGTTGTTGGTCGGCGAGCATTGTCGTACCCCGCGCAGTAGGCGGGCCGATGGACGAAGCGATCGGGCGCGGGGTTACCTTGCCGCAGACGATACGCCGCTGCCACAGTGATTGCGGCAGCGGCGTTGTGTCCGGGGGGTCAGTACGGCAGCGAGGAGCAGCTGGGGCGGCCACCTCGGTCAGGCGGCGCGCTTCTTCCGTTTCGGGATCAGGTGCATGATCAGGACGACGATCGCGCCGACGACGAGCCCGACGAGTGCGGATACCACGGTCCCGGCAGTCCAGGACAGAACACCGCCGAGGCCGCCGTGGACGAGATCGCCGAACCAGTGTTCGAGATCGTGGAGGCGATCGGCCGGCCAGTGGAATCCGGCCTCGCCGATGTTGACGAGCAGGATGTGGCCGCCGACCCAGAGCATCGCGGCGATCCCGACCACGGTGAGCACTGCCATGACCTTCGGCATCGCCGCGACGAGTCCTCGACCGATCCGCTGACTGAACGCGGACTCGCGTTGGGCGAGCGCCAGGCCTACGTCGTCCATCTTCACGATCAGGGCGACCACTCCGTACACCAGGACGGTGATGAGGATCGCGACGACGACGAGCACCAGCAGCCGGGTGAGGAACGGTTCGTCCTCGACCGAGGACAGTGAGATCACCATGATCTCGGCGGACAGGATCAGGTCGGTGCGGATCGCGCCGCTGACCATGGTCTTCTCGAATTCGGGTCCGCTCTGCCCTTCGGTTGCGCCCGCGGCCTCGTGGTGATTGCCGGTGAGTGCTTCGTAGACCTTCTCGGCTCCCTCGAAGCACAGGAACAGACCACCGGCGATCAGCAGGTACGGCAGTGCCTGGGGCAGGAACTCGCTCAGGATCATTGCCACCGGCAGGATGATCAGGAGTTTGTTGCGGATCGACCCGATTGCGATTTTGCGGATGATGGGCAGTTCGCGATTGGGGGAGAACCCGTGTACGTAGCGGGGGGTGACGGCGGTGTCGTCGACGACCACTCCCGCTGCCTTGACGCTGGCCTTGCCGGCCGCGGCTCCGATGTCGTCGATGGATGCCGCGGCCGCTTTCGCGAGTGCCGCGACGTCGTCCAACAGGGCGACGAGTCCACCAGCCACGAAAAACCTCCCACAGTTCGGATGTGTGCCGATCCAATGACCCGCGGTCGCGGGTCGACACGAACGGTACCGAATCGGTGGCCCTGCACAACCGGTAGTGCCGTGGGGTTACCTTGCCGCAGACGATACGCCGCCGCCGCAGTGACTGCGGCAGCGGCGTTGTGTCACCTCGATCGGGGTCAGTACGGCAGCGAGGAGCAGCTGGGGTGGTTTACGACGGCTTGACCCTCACACATTGCGCCCTGCGCGTCGTCGTCGAAACGGTCGCGCCGATCCCGGTCGCGGTTGTCGCGGTCCGACTGCGAGGTGACGGCGACGTCACCGCCCGTCGAGGCGGGCATGGCGTGCGCGATTCCGGCCGCGCCGGTGACGGAGAATGCGACTGCGGCGAACATCAGGCCGGCGCGAATGGCGGTGTGGCGAAACATGCGGAGTCCTTGCTGGTGTGGGGTCGAGTGTTCCTTGACCACACCAACATTGCCCCCGGAACGAGCCGGTCGACAGCCACCCAAGGGTGCTCATTACCCACCCCCTGTTCGGAAGCTCACCGGCTGGTCGACGTCAGCGCATGACGAACGGGGTGCCGGACGGGGCACCGGTGTTGACCCACACGGTTCCCGACTGGATCGCCTCGGTCATGCGGAATGCCCGGGCCGAGCCACCGAGCACCGCGCGGGCGCCGTCCTGCTCGGCCAGGTCGATGTATTCGAGTACCTTCGCGAACTGCTGCCGGGTGGTGATCGGGCTGTTTTGTGATGGGATCATGACGATCCGGCATGCGCCCTCGGGCCGTGGCATTTTGCTCGGTCCTCGGCCGGGAAACGGCCGCGACCGGGGCGAATGCGCGCGCGGCACCGTTCTGCGGCACGCGCCGCGGTGTCGTCTAAAGCGAATGTAAGGAAAGCCGCTCATCCCTTCCCTCGCGCTGTGGTGACGGCCACATTGGTTCCAGTGGCTACGCACGATCACAGCATTCGAGGAAGGGACATCATGCGACACACGACTTCGAACCCAGCGTCGTCGACCGGCGAGAGGCGGGTTGTAGCGAATGTGGTTCGCGGCTGCATCGGCAACCTCGTGGAGTGGTACGACTGGTTCGTCTATGCAGCGTTCAGTGTGTTCTTCGCGGCATCGTTCTTCCCGAAGAGCAGCACGACCGCCCAGCTGCTTTCCACGGCACTGGTTTTCGCCGTCGGATTCCTGATGCGCCCGATCGGTGGCTATATCCTGGGCCGGTACGCGGACCGCTACGGGCGCAAGAACGCGCTGACGCTGTCGGTGCTCATGATGGCAGCAGGCTCGCTGATCATCGCCGCGACACCGAGTTTCGAGGCGATCGGGATGCTCGCCCCGGCGCTGCTGGTGACGGCGCGACTGATCCAGGGACTGTCCGTGGGAGGCGAATTCGCCTCAAGCGCCACGTATCTGTCCGAGGTCGCGACTCCCGGCCGCCGCGGCTTCTACTCGAGCTTCCAGTACGTGTCGATCATCCTGGGTCAGCTCGCCGCACTCGGCGTCCAGATCATTCTGCTGCAGCTTCTCACCCTCGATCAGATGCACTCCTGGGGCTGGCGTGTTCCGTTCGTGATCGGCGCCATCGCCGCCGTGACTGTGATGCTGTTCCGGCGCGGCATGGACGAGTCGGACCAGTACAAGGACGAGGCGGCCCGGATCGCGGCCGAGAAGGCGTCCGGCACGACGCCGTCGGCCAAGCGTGGCACCCTGCGTCTGCTGCTGCAGTACCCGAAGCAGCTCGCGATGGTCTTCGGCCTCGCGATCGGCGGCACGGTCGCGTTCTACACGTACACCACGTACCTGCAGAAGTACATGATCAACACCTCGGGCATCGCCCCGGAAACGGTGGCGTGGATCAACTTTGCCGCACTGTTCGTGTACATGCTGCTGCAGCCCGTGGCCGGCCTCGTCTCCGACCGCATCGGCCGCCGCAAGGTCATGCTGTTCTTCGGTATCGGCTCGACCGTGCTGACCGTGCCGATCCTCACTGTTCTCGGCAACACCACCAACGCGTTCGTCGCGTTCGGCCTGATGATGACCGGACTGGTCATCGTGACCGCCTACAGCGCGCTGAGCGCGATCGTCAAGGCGGAACTGTTCCCGACGAAGGTGCGCGCACTCGGTGTCGGCCTGCCGCACGCGATCACCGCAGCCCTGTTCAGCGGTACCGCCGAGCCGCTCGCGCTCGCTCTCAAGCAGGCCGGACACGAGTCGGCGTTCTTCTACTACGTCGTCGGCTGCTCCGCGCTGACCCTCGTCGCGGCACTGTTCATGCCCAAGGGCAAGGGCGGCACCACCCTCGATCCCGCGACGGGCAGCCCCGCCCGCGACGGCCGCGAGGACGACCGCGACGGCCGCGAACTCGAGCGTGTCTGATCCCTCCGCCTCCGGCATTGTTCCCCCGGCCCACCGTGGCCGGGGGACAATGCCGGTTATGCGCATCGCGGTGGTCGAGGACGACGACGGCGTCGGCAACGCACTCGTCGCGGGGCTGACCCGGCAGGCGCACCAGCCTGTGCGGATGAAGTTCGGGTCGGAACTGCTGCTGCACCACGGCGAGGTGGACTTCGTGCTGCTCGATCTCGGGTTACCGGACCGCGACGGCCTCGAGGTGCTGCGCCAGCTGCGCCAGGTCAGCGGCGTCCCCGTCATCATTCTCACCGCACGCGACGACGAGCGGTCGGTGGTGCGCGGGCTGCGCGGCGGCGCCGACGACTACCTGGTCAAGCCGGCCCGGATGTCGGAACTCTTCGCGCGCATCGAGGTGGTGCGTCGGCGAAGCCTGGCCGTCGAAGGCGGCGCACCGCGGGAAGTGGCCACCGGGGATGTGCGCGTCGACCTCGATTCCCGCACCGTCACCGTGGCGGGCACCGACGTGGACCTGACGTCGAAGGAGTTCTCCCTCCTGGAGATTCTGCTCGAGAACCCGGGTGCCGCGGTCAGTCGTCAGCAATTGATGGATCGGGTTTGGGGTGACGCGTTCGTCGCGGTCTCACGCTCGCTCGACGTCCACATCGGTACCCTGCGGGCCAAGCTGGACCGGCCCGGGCTGATCAGCACCATCCGTGGTTTCGGCTACCGCTGGGTGTGCTGACCGGAGGTCGAAACGATATGCGCCGACGGCTACTGCTCATCCTCGCGATCCTCGGATCCTGCGCGGTCGCGAGTTTCGCGATCCCCCTCGCGATCGCGACTGCCGACTCGCGGACGCAGGAGTTCACTCTCGGCCGCGAGGGCGACATCCAACGGTTCGCCGTCCTCGCCGAGGAATACGTCCGGACCGGCGACCCCGCCAGGATCGCCGGCGAGGTGGACGCGTACGACGACGTGTACGGCGAGGGCGTTCTGGTGGTCTCCACGCGCGGTGTGCCCACCCTCGGTGTGGGCCTCGACGGCAGCGAACCCGGAATCGAGGCCGCGATTCGCAGCGGACTGCGCAACGAGCGGGTCTCCACCGTCGACCGGCTGTTCCCGTGGAGCGACGACGAGGCCCTGTTCGTCAAACCCGTGGGGTCGGGCGCTCAGGTGAACGGCACCATCGTGCTGCGCGCCTCGACGGCCGAGGCGCGCTCTGACATCCTCCGGCAGTGGGCCGTGATCGCGGCAGGCGCGGTGCTGGCGTTGGTCGCGTTCGGTGTGCTCGCGATCGCCTTGAGCCGGTGGGTACTCGGACCGCTCGCGAACCTGTCCACCGGAATCGTGCAACTCATCCGCCGCATGCCCGACGCGGGGACGGCCCCGGCGTCCGAGCCTCCGCCGTCCGTCCTGCCCGCCACGGCCGCGGGCGGACCTCCCGAGGTGCGCAGGCTCGCGCATTCGTTCGACGTGATGTCCTCGGCGGTGCTGCGGGCGGCGGACGCGCAGCAGCGTCTCATCGCGGATACCGCGCACCAGCTGCGGAACCCGCTTGCGGCGTTGCAGTTTCGCCTCGACCTCCTCGACGACGGGATACCGGACGACGCGCGCGAGGACTATCACAGCGTCACCGAGGAGGCCAAACGTCTGCAGACGATCCTCGACAGCCTGCTCTCCCTCGCCTCGGCCGAAACGCCGCGCTTCGGAGCCGAGACCGTCTGCGACGCCCTTTCGGTGGTCGCCGACCGGGTCGACTTCTGGTCGGTGACGGCCCGGGAACGTGGTGCGCGACTGACGACCGTCGCGGCACCCGGCGTCGACCGTGTACCGGTCGCGATCGCCGAGAACGATCTGTCCCAGGTGCTCGACGTGCTGATCGACAACGCCTCCCGGTACGCGGGCCCCCACCCCACCATCGAGATCGGCGTCGGGGTGGAGCGCCCACAGGACCACCCGCAGGTGTGCGTGTGGGTGGCCGACGACGGCCCGGGCGTCCCGGCGGAACTGCGCGGCAAACTCACCGACCGCTTCTTCCGGGCCAGCGATCAGGCCGGGACGGGACTCGGCCTGTCCATCGTCGAGGTGGTCGCCGCCGCGTACGGCGGCCGACTCGCCATCGACGAGGCCCCGGCCGGTGGTCTGCGCGTACGCTTGTGGCTCGAACCGCACGTGGAGACGCCCGACGATGATTAACCGGCGACAGTTCCTCGGCGGTGTGGCCGCAGCGGTCGCACTGTCCGGGTGTGCCCGGACCCAGCCGTCGGGGACGTACGAGATCGCGTCCGGTGAACGCGACGGTTTCCAGTCCGAATTCGCCGAGTTGCTTGCGGACGCGCCGTCCGCCTCGGGTGGCGATCTCCGGTTCACGGTGCGGTACACCACCGGTTCGCTGGAGAATCTGTCGCTGCTGGCGTCGGGGGAGGTCCTGATCGGGCTCACGTTGGCCGATTCCGCTGTGCTGTCGGACACCCCGATGCTGGCCATCGGCCGGGTGTACGAGAACTATCTCCAGTGCGCGGTGCCCGCTCGCTCACCGGTCCGGTCGATGAAAGATCTTCGCGGGCAGACGATCAGCCTCGGTTCCCCGGGTTCGGGGACCGCGCAGACCGGGCGGCGGGTGCTCGAGGCGAGCGGGCTGACCGTCGACGACGTGATAGTGCGCCCGGTCTCGCTCACCACCGTCCTCGACTCCCTCGCCGACGGCACCGTCGCGGCCGCGCTGTGGGCCGGGGGTGTGCCGACTCCGGCGGCGGTGCCGCGGCCCGGGCACGGTCCGGACGGGGGGATCCGGCTACTCGACCTGTCCGCCGAGTACGTGGAGATGCGCAGGGTCTACGGGCCGATGTACGAACCGGTTTCGGTGCCGGCCCGGACGTACGGCGACACCGCCGAGACCGCGACGGTGGGCGTCCCCAGCCTGCTCGTCGCGTCCCCCCAACTGCCGGACGCCGTGGGCGGTGCGCTCGTCGACCTTCTCGTCGATCGGGCGCAGGACCTCATCCCTCCCGACACCGTCGGAGCCCAGTTCCTCGACGTCCGGTCGCTGATCCAGACGGCGGGCGTCCCGCGTCATCCGGGGGCGGTCGCGGCATACCGGCGCCACCACGGCTGACGGCCGTCATGTACGGCCATAACGGCCGGGCGTCGCGGGTCGGCACCGCCGCCAACCTCAACTGCATGTAAAACTCCGGGCCCACGCGGTTGACTACTGCCCGCATCGGCTGCAAAATGGCCGTACATTTCCAGGAAGGCTGACTCCATGGCATCGCAGACCGCCCTACCGCTCGCAGGGATCACCGTCGTGAGCATCGAACAAGCCGTCGCCGCGCCCTTCGCGACCCGGCAACTGGCCGACCTCGGTGCCCGGGTGATCAAGGTGGAACGTCCCGATGCCGGCGACTTCGCACGACGGTACGACGAGACCGTGCACGGCGAATCGAGCTACTTCGTCTGGCTCAACCGCTCCAAGGAGTCCCTGACGCTGGACCTGAAATCCGACGAGGGCCGCGGCATCCTCGAAAAGCTGTTGTCCACAGCGGATGTCTTCGTGCAGAATTTGGCCCCCGGCGCCGCGGCCCGGATGAACCTCGACGCGCAGTCGCTCCAGCAGCGGTACCCCACGCTGATTCCGTGCGACGTGTCCGGCTACGGCAACACCGGCCCCTGGTCGGGCCGCAAGGCCTACGACATGCTCGTCCAGGGCGAATCCGGCCTGATGTCGCTGACCGGCCCCGACGAGTGCCCGTCCAAGGCCGGAGTGTCGATCGCCGACATCGCGGCCGGCATGTACGCGTACAGCGGGATCCTGTCCGCGCTGTACATGCGCGCCACCACCGGCACGGCCCGCGCCGTCGAGGTCGCCTTGTTCGAGGCGCTCGGCGAATGGATGGGCTCACCCGCCTACTACACCGAATACGGGGGCCGGCAGCCGAGCCGCGTCGGAGCGGAACACGCGACGATCGCCCCGTACGGTCCGTTCCCCACCGCAGACGGCACGGTCCTGCTGTCGATCCAGAACGACCGCGAATGGTCCGCGTTCTGCGCGGAGGTGCTCGGCGACGCGTCGATCGCCACCGACCCGCGCTTCTGCCGCAACTCCTCGCGGGTGGAGCACCGCGATGAGTGCAACGCGATGATCTCCGAGCGGACGCGTCTGCTCAGCACCGACGACGCCCTCGCGCTGCTCGACAAGGTGTCGATCGCCAACGGGCGGCTGGGCACCGTGTCGGACTTCCTGTCGCACCCGTCCCTGGCCGGCCGCGATCGGTGGCGGGAGGTGCAGACGCCGGGCGGCCCGGCGCGGGCGCTGTTGCCGCCGGCGAACCTCAGCGGTGTGGAACCGCGATTCGATCCGGTCCCGGCCCTGGGAGCGCACACCGATGCCATCCTGGGAGAACTCGGCTACACCGATGCTGCGATCTCCGAACTCCGCACGGCAGAGACGGTCTGAGGTCCGCAGTGCCCCATGCTGTGGCGTCCGACGGAACGCCGATCGCGTACCAGGAGTCCGGCGCCGGACCCGCGCTGCTGCTGCTCGCCGGTCAGGCCAACAACCATCACTGGTGGGACCGCGTTCGCACGGACTTCGACAGGAATTTTCACACCGTCACGATCGACTACCGCGGAACCGGATCCAGCGGAAAACCCGAGACCAAGTACAGCACAGAACTATTCGCCGAGGACGCGATGTGCGTGCTGGACGCGCTCGGCATCGAGACGGCGCACGTCTACGGCACCTCGATGGGAGGCCGGGTGGCGCAGTGGGTCGCGGCGCGTCATCCCCGGCGTGTCCGCGCCCTGATTCTCGGCTGCACCTCCCCGGGCGGAACCCACGCGGTGGAGCGAAGCCGCGAAGTACGCGCGAACTTGGCACACCCCGATCCCGAACGGTCGCGCGGCGCCCTGCTGGAGTTGATGTACACCCGGGAGTGGCTCGGTCGAAATCCCGACCCTTACAACACCCTCGGCGATGCCGACATGCCCGCGCACGCCAGGCTCGCACACCTGCGGGCAAGCAACGGGCACGACGCGTGGGATGCGTTGCCGTCGATCAGCGCGCCGACCCTCGTTCTGCACGGGACCGACGACCTGCTCTCCCCGGTCGACAACGCGCCACTACTCGCCGAACGGATCCCGGACGCGCGCGTGCGATTGCTCCCCGGCGCACGGCACGCCTACTTCGAGGAAGAACGCGAAGTCGCGAGCACCGCGGCGATCAGCTTCCTCGCCGGGCACTGACATTCTTCCTTGTTATCGAACTCGCCGTCAGATGTCGCGAGCTGATGGTGCGGGACGGCGAGTAGCCCGGGAAGGTGGGTCGTCCGGTGGACGTCAAGCAGTTGACCGCACTCGTTGCGGTGGCCGACGCCGGGAGCGTGACCCGCGCGGCCGAACTCCTCCATCTCGTTCAGCCGGCGGTGACACGCCAAATCCACACGCTGGAACAGGAACTGGGTGTTCCCCTGTTCGAGCGCAGCCGTGCCGGAATGGAATTGACCGAGCCCGGCCGGCTCATGCTCGAACGCGCGCGGAGAGTGCTGGCCGAACTCGAGCGTGCCCGGGCCGAGATCCGCCCGAATCCCGGAGTGCTGCAGGGGATCGTGATGGTCAGGCTGCTGGCCTCCACGTCCGAACTGCTCGCCGAACAACTGGTCGCGGCGGTATTGCGGGAGCATCCCGCGGTCCGGTTGCGGATTGTGTCGGCCGGTCCCGGCTCGTCGTCGGCACCGGAGCTTCGGTTCTCGGTCCGATTGGTGGGAGAGGACTTTCTCCTCTACCCGCCCCGATGCCTGAATAGGCACACTGGGGATGACCGGGAGGGGTGCCGCCGCCGTGGCCGCTCCGCTCGGTCCACCGACGTGCGACTGAGAGTATTCACATGACCCGCCTGCAAGCTTCGTCCGTGAGCGCACCGCATCACTCGATTCCCACCCGCCGGGTACTGAGCACACCGGAGATCTTGCATCGGATTCAGGCGATGTTTGCCGATCGCGATGACCCCGGTTCCGCCGCCCCCGAAGAGAACCCGTCGTCCACCTGACATGCACTATTCCTGCCCGCCGCCGCGACCCGACACGCAGGTGTCGCCGGTGCACGCCACCGAATCCGACGAACGTCCCTCGACCACAGCCTCGCCCCAGAGCCACTCTCGCGGCCACGCCGACGATGAGCCGATCCGGTGGCCCGATCCCAGTCCGCTCGACTCGTGGTGGCGGCGGGTGATGTCCGACCGACACGGGCAGGCGCGCACGAGGTCAGAACGTACGCCTGAGGCTGATGGGCCGCGATGATGGCCAGCGCGCGTAGCCGATGGGCCTCAATGCCTTTTCGTTCGAGAGCGGGCCTCGCGCAACGCGGTGCGCAGTCCCGTTCGGCGTCCGGTGCCTCCGTCGGAAGGCGCGGTGAGGGGAGTGCGGAATTTCAGTTCGGACGCGGTCTCGGGAGCGTCGTCGGCGGTCGCGGACAGAAACCGGTCCGGGAACGCCAGCTTGTGGATGGTGCGCAGGGTCAGGAAGTATTGCTTGGCAAGCGAACCCGTGGTGTAGGGCAGATCGTATTTCTCACACAGTGCGCGGACTCTCGTCGCGATTTCCGCGTAGCGGTTGCTGGGAAGGTCGGGGAAGAGGTGATGCTCGATCTGGTAGCAGAGGTTGCCGCTCAGGAATGCCAGCACCGCACCGGCCCGGAAGTTGGCGGTGCCCAGCATCTGGCGTAGATACCACTCCGCCCGGGTCTCGTGTTCCAGTTCCGCGGGCGTGAACTTCTCTGCGCCGTCGGGAAAGTGTCCACAGAAGATCACGACGTACGCCCACAGGTTTCGCAGCAGGTTGGCCGAGAGGTTCGCCCTCAATGTCCGTCGCCACCGCCGCCCGCTGACGGCGGGGAAGAGCACGTAGTCCTTGCCGGCCTGGCGAACGATCTTGCCGAGCAGTGCCCGGGTGTGGGCGCTCTTCTCGGCGGCGGTGTCGACGCGGTCCCGTTCGGAATACAGGCCGTGCAGGGCGATGCCCCATTCGAATGTGGACGCCAACAACAGGTTCCGCAGCGGCTGCAGCAGATTGTCGGGCTTCCAGGGCTGGTCGCGGGTGATGCGGATGACGCCGAACCCGAGGTCGTCGTCCATCCCGACCACGTTGCTGAACACGTGGTGACGATAATTGTGCGAGTACTGCCACTGGGACGACACCCCTGCCATGTCCCACTCCCACGTGCTGGAGTGGATTTCCGGGTCGTTCATCCAGTCCCACTGCCCGTGAGACACGTTGTGCCCGATCTCCATGTTCTCCACGCTCTTGGCCACGGCCAGGGCCGTCGTCCCGAGGATCCACCCGATTCGTTCCCGGCTGCAGTGGATCACCAGGCGTGCAGCGGCGTCCAGCACACGCTGGAACGCGATCGTGCGACGGATGTACGTGGCGTCGCGCTCACCGAGCGAATCGGTGACGTCCCGCCGGATGGCGTCGAGTTCGGAGCGGAGCGACTCGACATCCTCTTCGGTGAGATGTGCGTATTCCTTGATGTCGGATATCGCCATTCTCAACTCCCGATTTCCCGACGTGCTCCGTGCCTCACCCTGAAGTGAACGCCGCATTTTGCAGACTGTCAACACTGTAGATCTACAGTTCAGGCCTACAGTGTTGGTGGAGGTGTCGTGATGGCCGATGAGCCCGAACGTCGTTCGACCCACTCCGACGGCGGCCCGATCACCCGGGAGCGGATACTCGAAGCAGCGCTCGCGATCGTCGACCGGGACGGAATCGACGGGCTGTCCATGCGTCGCCTCGGTAAGGCGCTCGGCCGCGACCCGATGGCGCTGTACCGCCACGCCCCGAACAAGGCCGCGTTGCTCGACGGTCTCGCCGAGCGGGTACTCGACGAACTGGAGGTCGATACCGGGGACGGCGACTGGGCCACTCAACTACGGGAGGTCGCGCGGGGCTTCCGCCGACTGGCCCTCGCTCATCCGCAGGTGGTGCCGCTCCTGGTCACCCGGCCGCTGTCGACGCCGCTCGGGCTCAGGCCGCTCGGCACCCTGCGCCCCCTCGAGGACATCCTGACCCTGCTGACCGGGGCGGGTTTCACCGACGCCGACGCCCTGCACGTCTATCGGGCGTTGTTCGGTTTCCTCTATGGCCACATCCTCAACGAACTGCAGGAACTCGTCGAGCGGCCCGACGAATCCGACGACCTCCTGCGCCTCGGACTGCACCGTCTGCCGATCGGTGAATTCCCGCTCCTGCGAGGTCTGGCGCCGGTGCTGGCGTCCTACGACGGCGCCGCCGAACTCGAACGCGGGGTCGACATTCTTCTGGCGGGCCTGACCGCGACGCTGAAGCGCCGGGACGGCGCACCACCGGGATGAGCGAGTATCGGTGATCGGCTCAGCCGACGCCGACGGTCTGTCGCTCGGGCTCGATCACGGCGACGACGCGCTCTTCCTCTCGGGGGTACGGCGCACCCGTGTACTTCGTGGACAGCTCGTCGATGATCTCCCACGCGGCATCGCCGTCGAGCCATTCGACCACCCGCCCGCGGACGACGACGGGCTTGAACGGGTTGTCCACGGGCGCGATGGACAGCGCCGCCCGCGGGTCGCGGCGCAGGTTGCGTGCCTTGCGTGACCCGGGACCGGTGAGGAAGACGATTCGGTCGCCGTGCGCGCCGATCCAGAGGGGAACGGTATGGGGCGAGCCGTCGGGGAGGGTGGTGGCGAGGTGAGCGATCGAGGTGCCGTCGAGTATGCGGCGCACGTCGGGATCAAGCATGGATCTGCTCCTTCATCTGAGGTTGCCGGCGCGAGGCCGACGTCGTGGGGGCGCGCAGGTTGCGAGGCCGGCTTCCCCGGCTGCGGCCAGGACTCCGTTCCTTTCGGGGTTCCTTCAGGAGACTCCATGAGCGTAGCAGTGTGAGTTCCTTGAGGGAACTCCGATTGTTAGACTGGTTCCATGCAACGCACAGATTTCGGTGGGATGGCGTGCTCGATCGCGCGAACGCTCGACGTCATCGGGGAGCCCTGGTCGCCGCTGATCCTGCGTGACGTGTGGGCCGGATTCACCCGATTCGAGCAGATTCAGGCCGACCTGGGCATCTCGCGCAAGGTCCTGACCGAACGACTCAGCCACCTCGTGGAGCGCGGAGTGCTCGAGCGCCGGCCCTACGACCGACGGCCGCGGTACGAATACGTCCTGACGGAGAAGGGCATCCAACTCCTCGACGTTCTGATGGCAATGGCCACCTGGGGCGACAACTGGCTCGCGGGGGAGGCGGGCCCACCCGTCCTCTACCGCCACCACGCGTGCGGCGAGATCAGCACAGCCGACCTGCACTGCGCACACTGCGGCGAGTCGATGCACGCCGGCGACGTCGAACTACTTCAAGGGCCCGGCGCCGCCGTGTGAACGGTGCGGTCCTGTCGGATTGCGAGTGTATTCGTCCTAGTGATTATGTGCCGCAGAAAGTTTGGAATGTTTGGCTGAATGACGGCGGGGCGGGTGTGGTGTAGTCGGACCATTCGTCGCGGCGGTCGAACGGATGGGTGACGACCTCCAGTAGTTTCTCGAATGGGGCGAGTTCACCGTCGGTCGCGGCCCGCAACGCAGCGTCGAGTTGATGGTTGCGTGGGATGTAGAGCGGGTTGACGCGGTCCATCGCGTCCGCGGTCTCCGCGGCCCCGCGCCCGTGGTGGGTCAGGGCGCTGCGCCAGCGTTGCAACCACGGCTCGGTGTGCTCGCGCGGTGCGAGGCCGTCGAGTGGTGCCGAATTTCCGCGTAGTTCGTCCGCGAGGGCACGGAAACCACTGGTCCAGTCGACGCCGTGGTCTTTCATCATCGTCAATAGGTCGTCGATCAGTGCCGGGTCGAGGGGTGTGCCGGCCATACCGAGCTTGGCCGCCATGCCGGCAGCGTAATGGCCGTCGTAACGCTCGTCGAAGGTGTCGAGGACTGCCGATGCCGCGGTGATCGCGTCATCGGGCGCCTGGTCGATCAGCGTGAGCAGCGTTTCGGCGAAGCGCGCCAGATTCCATTTCAGGACGGCGGGTTGGTTGCCGAACGCATAGCGGCCGCTGTGGTCGATCGAACTGAACACTGCCGTCGGGTCGTAGGTGTCGAGGAAGGCGCACGGACCGTAGTCGATGGTCTCCCCGGAGATGGTCGTGTTGTCGGTGTTGATCACCCCGTGCACGAAACCGGTGAGCATCCACCGTGCCACCAGTGACGCTTGCGCCTCGACGACGGCCTCGAGGAATGTCAGGTAGCGGTTGCCGTCACCGTTCGCCGGCAGTTCGATCAGCTTCGGGTAGTGGCGGGCGATCGCGTAGTCGGCGAGCGGTTGCAGCAGATCGCCTTGCCGCGCTGCGTATTCGAACGTGCCCACCCGTAGGTGGCTGGCCGCGACTCGGGCGAGCACGGCGCCGGGCTCGGTACCGTTTCGGTGAACGGGCCGGCCCGTCGCGATCACCGACAGTGCGCGGGTGGTGGGGATGCCGAGGGCGTACATGGCCTCGCTGACGAGGTATTCACGCAGCATGGGGCCGATGACCGCGAAGCCGTCGCCGCCCCGGGAGAACGGTGTTCGCCCCGAGCCCTTGAGGTGCAGATCCACGCGCTGACCGTCACTAGTGGTCAGTTCGCCGAGCAGCAACGCCCGACCATCTCCGAGGAGCGGTACGTATCCGCCGAACTGATGGCCCGCATATGCCATCGCTACCGGTTTTGCCCCGGTCGGTGCCGCCGATCCGGACAGGACGCCGACCCCGTCCCCGCTTCGCAGTGCATGGACGTCCAACCGCAGCGACGCCGCGAGCTGCTCGTTGAGCACGAGCATGGTGGGGTCCGGCACAGGGGCGCCCTGCCACGGCACCGTCAGGGCGCCCAGCTCGTCGGCGAACGTGCTCGCGAGGCCGGGCACCGCGGTGTTCGTGCGCACGGTGGAATCGGGGATTGCAGCCATCAGCTCAGGGTAATCGCCGCATGACCGGCGGTTGCCTCGCCCAGGGCACAGCCGGTTGGCGCCGGACTCGAGCGAGCGCCGGGGAACTCGATCGAACACCCCGGCAGCCGCGAACAGTTACCCGTCGAAGTCGCTGAAGAGGTAGTTGTCGATGTTCGGCCCCACTCGCTGAGCGAGAACTTCTATGGGGGCATTGGCGACGTCGGGTAGCAGGAGGATGTACTTCGATATCGCCAGCCCGGCCGTTTGGCTGACCACCAGTGCGTAGCGCTCGTCCTGGTGGTCACTGCGGACGACCTCGCCGAGTGCGCGCTGCACGAGTCCGAGGAAGAAGTCTCGTACTCGCATGGCGATCTCGTCGTGCGTGACGGCGACTCGCAGCAGCGCGATTGCCCGTGCTCGCTGCTGTGGGTTCGTCTCCCAGAATTCGAGTACGCGTCGGACGAAGATCTCACCGGGCGCGTCGGTCTCGGGGGTGATTCCGGAGAATACGGTCTTCGCGTCGACCTCCGGCTGCAGGGCGGCCACCAGCAGCGCGTTCTTGTTGCCGAAGTAGTGATGGATGAGCGCCGGGTCGACTCCGGCCTCTTTGGCGATGGCGCGCATGGTCGTTCGGTCGAAGCCGCGATCGGAGAACAGCTCTCGTGCCGACCGCAGAATGGTGTCGCGCTTGTCGGCGGAGTCGGCAACGACCTTCGGCCGGCCGGGAGCGCGACTATCCATGTGCTCCGGCACGCGCGAGGACCAGCATGCGCTCTTCGATGGTGGCGCGCACGGGCCGGATGTCGGCGGCGATGCCGGCTGAGTCCAGTACGGAATCGATCGTCGCCGGATCCGTGTCCGGAACTCGGATCGCACGGCCGTCCAGGATCACGGGGATTCCGGCATCGTTCAGTGCCGCGAATGCCTGCGCCCATTCCGGAGTGTGCACCGCGACCGCGCGGGTGTCGCCGATGATGTCGTCCTCGCTTCCGGCGCCGACGAGTTGCCCGGACGACATCAGCAACAGGCGATCACACTGCTGCGCTTCTTCCATGTAATGGGTGGTCACCAGGACGCCGACGCCGTTGTCGGCCTGCTGCCGGATCGTGTCCCACAGTCTTGCCCGGGACAGTGCGTCCACGCCGGAGGTCGGCTCGTCCAACACCAGCACGTTGGGTTCGTGTGCCAGGGCCACGACGAACGCCACCTGTCGTTGCGAGCCCAGGGCCAGTTCGCGGACGAGGGTGTTGCGCGCGTCGTGGAGTTCGGCAGGAACACCGGGCACGGGGACACCGTAGGCCTCCGCGCTGAAGGCCAGGTTCTCTTCGACGGTCAGATCGCGGTAGAGACCGAGGTTCTGGGGCACGTAACCCATGCGCGCCCTCCGTGTTCGGTCCGGCGGACCGCCGAGCAACTCGACCGCACCTTCCGTCGCGGCGAGCAGACCCAGGAGCATCCGGATCAGCGTGGTCTTCCCGGCCCCGTTGGCGCCGAGAAGACCGACCACCTCGCCGGGGGCGACGGTCATCGACATCGAGTCGACGGCCGTGAAGTCACCGAACTTCCGGGTCACCGAGCGTGCCCGTAGTACCTCACCGGTCATGATGCCCCGACCTCCCGCCGACGTGTCAGCGACAACGCGATGACGATGTCTTCGAGGTCGGGCGTCACGGTCTCCGCGTCGGTGCCGGGGTGTCCGTCCTCCCAGTACTCGTGACGCTCCCGGCCGCGGCGCCACGACCACTCCGGTCGTACCGGTTCCGCTGCCGAGGTGATGGCGCCGGTGAATCCGGCGCGCACCTCGTCGTAGGAGCCTTGGGTCAGGATCCGGCCGGAGTCGAGGACGACGAGATGCCCGGCTCGCTCGGCCTCGTCGAGGTATGTCGTCGACATCACCACTGCTGCCCCGTCAGCGGCGGCTTCCGAGGTCAATCGCCACAGGTCGATGCGGCTCACGGGGTCGACGCCGGTGCTCGGTTCGTCGAGGATCAGCATCTTGGGTCGGTGCAGCATGGCCATCGCCGTGCCCAGTTTGCGCCGCATCCCTCCGGACAACGCCGAGGCGAGTCGGTCCGCCGCATCACCCAGCCCGGCCCGGTCGATGAGTTCCTCGCGCCGCTCGGCCAATTCGTTGCCGCTCAGGCCATAGATGCCGCCGACGAAATCCATGTTCTGCCGGACCGTCAGGGCCGCCCAGCTCCCCGGGCCCGCGCAGAGGAATCCGATGTCGTGCTTACCCGGGGCGTGCACGGTCCCACTGTCGGGGAGGACCTCCCCGACGAACGTCCGCAACAGGGTCGACTTTCCCGCCCCGTCTCCTCCGACCAAGGCCACCACCTGGCCGGCAGGCACGTCGATGCTCACTCCGTCGAGGGCTGTCCGGTCGCCGAACCGGACGACGACGGACTCGGTCGCGGCGATCACGAGGCGTCCGCACCGGTCGGATCGACCGATTTCGACCCCTCGGGCTTACTCGCCTTCGAGACGTCCGGCGCGAGATCTCGCCGGAAACGAAGCGTCGACCCGGTGAAGACCACGATCGCCATCACGGCCAACACGACCAGCGGCAACCACAACGACGAGATCGGCGCATCACGCAACATCACGCCCTGCGAGATCATCGTGAAATAGGTCAGCGGAAGCAGATAGCCGATCCAGCGAACCCCTGCCGCCATTGCATCGAGCGGAAAAATCATGCCGGACAACAAAATCTGTGGCATCAGAAACAGGAATGCCGTTTGGATCGCCTGTCCGGTGGTCTGCGAGATCGTCGATATCAGCACACCGAGACCGAGGACGACGAACAGGAAGAGCGCGGCGCCCAGCGCGAACACCAGTACGTTGCCGTTGAACGGCACCCCGAACAGCACCATGCCCAGCACCGTCACGACGGTCATGTCCAGTGCGGCGAGCAGAAAATAGGGCACGATCTTGCCCAGGATCACTTGACTCGGCCGGATCGGCATGACCGCCAGTTGCTCGAGGGTCCCGGCCTCGCGTTCCCGGACCAGACCGATGCTGGTGACGATCGTGCCGATGAACGTGAGGATCAGGCCGATGATCGCCGGCACCATCACCCACGACGTCTTCAGGTCGGGATTGAACAACACCTCGGTGCGGACCTGGTCGCCGAGTTTGTTCAGGATCGACACCGTCGACTGGGCAGCGAACAGATTCGAGCCGTCCACCAGTGCCGTCGCCTGCTCGGTCGGGGTCGAGCCGGTCACCACGACGACGTCGACCTTGTTCTCCCGCAACAGATCCGTCGCCTGGGCGGTCGAGCCGTCGACGTCTGTCTGCGTCACGTCGAAGAACGGCGGCAACGACGTGCTCACCTGCTGAGCCGAGGGGCCCATGACTGCCGTCTCGACCGAGGACACATAGAAGTTGGCCGCGTAGCCGAAGATCACGAGCAGGAGAAGCGGCAGCGCGATCAACATCGCCAATGTGCGGGGGTCCCGCCGAAGTTCGCGAAATTCCTTGAGAATCATGGCGCGCATATTCGATGCTAGGCACGCCGAGCGACCTGGGTCAACGGTTGATGAATTACACGCTTTGTCGGAGAACCGCCGCGTCTGTCACTGGCGAAGGGCGGCGTCCAGCATGCGGATCAACTCGCCGACCCGTCCGCCGCCACCCGGTGCCGCCGGAAAGCGTCCGAGCACGTCGACGACGACTGGTGCCGCACGCTGGACCGCCAGCCCGACGTGTTCGGCCCCGACGGTCCGATCGTCCCCGGCGACGAGTTCGGTCGCTCTCGCCGCGTACGCGGCCGCTCCGAGAATGTGCTTGACCTGGGTGGCCTTCGCCAAGGGATGCAGGTAGGCGGCACCCGCCGCAGCCATCGCCGCCCACGCCGTCTCGCGCGCCGCCTCGGTGTCCGTGCCCTTGGCAGCCGCGAGCGCCGCCCACGCCGCGTCGCGCAGAGGTTTCCCGCGCTCACCACCCCGAGCGAAATCCCACGCGGTAGTGATCGCGTCGCGAGGGCGTGCGTCGTCCGGCTGATCGGCCTCGAATATCTCGAGTACCCCCTCCGCGCACCCCGCGGCGAACGCGGTGACCTCACGAAGATCCTGAATACTTAGAACGATTTCCGTTGCTTCCCCTGCCATGGATCCATTTTCGACCATCGGCCGCAGCTGCGAGGAATTCGGTGGGCGTACCGCCGCTGTGACCGGTATCGAGACTGTCCCCCAAAGTGGACTGTGGCGCACGACACAGCCACTCGTAGCCTTCCTGACACCGACGAAAGTGCGTGTTCAAGACAATCCCACGCCCACGAATGGGCCGAACGGAGTATGTGATGAGCGGAGACCTGAACGAGGTCGGGACCGGTGTCAACCTATTCACCGCAGGGGAGGTTCGCGGTACCGCGAGGTGGTTCAACGACACGGCCGACGTGCTGTCGATCGACGACGACGATCTCGAGGACACGATCGCGTTCGTCAGCAAGGGTGGGATGACCTTCCTGTCGCCGATCCTGCCCGATCTGCGCGCGATCGTCTGTACAGCCGGTAGCCGGGAATCGCACCTCGCGATCCTGTCGCGAGAGTCCGACGTGCCCTGCGTGCTCGCCGCCGAACTGACCGGAACCATCGCAGACGGCGACACCGTGGTGCTGGACCTGTCCGATACCGAGACCGCCCGCGTGGCCGTCGCTGCAGGGGCGGTGACGGCGTGACCGCGCAACTGACCACTCCCGTGAACGTGGAGGCTCTGTACACGGACCCGGCCTACGAGCCCACACTCGAGGAATGGAACTGGCTCGTGCACGCCGCGGGTGCGGCCTACAAGTCCGAACTGTCCGCGCGGACCGTGTTCGAGTCGGAACTGTTCGGCATGAACACCTACATCCTGATGTCGATGATGGAGGACTACCTCAGGGTGCCGGAGCGCATCCGCACCATCCGGCAGCACGCCACCCCCACCGAACTGGTGCGCAAGGCTCTGCCCATCGGCAACAAGCGCAGCTTCATCAACCTCGCGGCCACCCCGCTGCACTATCTCACCGGTCGTGAGCTGTTCGTCGACCTCGGAGAGAGCACCCTGTCGGATGGTCTGGAGGATCAGCTCGAGGTTCTCCGATTCTGGCGCGAGGCGACCATCGCGATGCGCACCGACAACGTCCTGTTCAACATGGACGCGGAGCCGGAGAACAGTTCTCATGTCATCGACGACGACGTGCTGGCGGAGATCCGGTCCCATCTGGTCCCTGCCGACGGCGAGGTCAAGGCGGGGATTCGCAAATTCGGTGCGCGGCTGACCGCGTACGCATTCCTGGAGAACTGCGACGCACGCACCGCGGTGTGCGACACCGGGCCCTATCAGCTCGAGGACGGCACGTTCCTCGCGCTGCGCGAGACCTGCACGGACGGTGACGGAGACTTCCCCTGGGTCGACGGCATCCGCGAAACGCTGCCCTACCATCATTTCGTCATCGCCTACCGACTGCCCGCCACGGTGAAGATGGACAACAACGTCTGGGGCACTGCCTGGTTCACACCCAGCGACTACCAGGCCGACATCATCGAAACCCGAGTGTTCTGCACCGACGACGGCACCCTCCGCCCACTCGGTGCCGACGAGGTCGAGGAGGCCACCAAAGCGATCCGCAAGGCGCACCGAGCGCTGTACCAGCGGTTGGCCGAAACCGATGCCGAGGAACGCAACCTGTACGCCACCGAGATGTACGCGTGGAAGCTCAAGGCGTGGGCACGACTCGCCGGTTGCTACGACGAGATCGATTGGGCCATAACGCCGCGGATCGCCGAATCCTTCCAGAAGTTCAGCGATCCCGACCTCGCGCTGCAGTTGATCGGCGGCGTCTTCGTTCCGCAGGACCGCGACGGTTGCTTCCGTCCACTGGGAGGTTAGGCGATGTCGATTCTCGGGAAGGGAAATCCGTCGTACGCCTTTGCGCCGGTCACCGGAACGGTGCGCCATTTCCGGTCGCCGGACGACGTGATCGCCTCGCTCGACAGCGACCTCGAGTCCACGATCGCGCTGGTCGCGTCGGGCGGTACGACCTTCCTGTCACCGATCCTGGGCCGGCTCGGGGGAATCGTCTGCCTGGATGGAACACTCCGCTCACACCTGGCGATCGTGTCACGAGAGTTCGAGGTCCCGTGTCTGGTCGGTACCGAACTGTCCGAGGACATCCTCGACGGCACCGAAATCACGCTTCGTATCGAAGAGCAGACGGGGGTTGTTGCTTCCCCGGATCCTGACACCGCATCGGGCCCGTCCGCGGATGTGAGCGCCGCGTGGTGGGAATACATCCGGCGCGTGGGAGACGAGATCGCAGTCAAGGACTTCACGGTCGGCGTCTCGGGCGCTGCGCTCGAGGCACTCCTCTCCGAGGAACTCACCGACGACCGCCTCGACGATCTCGTCCAGCACATGGGCCGGGCATTCAAACCCGAATTGACCCGCCGCTCCGGGTTTACCTCCGAACTGTTTCCCATGCTGCCCTATATGTCGCTGTCGGTCATCGAGGATTTCCACAGCTACGTGGATCGAATTCGCGTGATCGACGCGGCTGTGCCGGCGGAAGAGTTGGGTCGCCGGTTGCGTGAGGGGCCGAACAAGGTCAGCCCGCTGTGGATCTGGATGATCGGCTACCACTTTCTCTGCGGTCGAGAGTGCCTGATCCAGATGGGCACCATCGAGCCCGGTGACCACCGGGAGGACATTCGCACCGTCGTGGACTTCTGGCGCCGGCTCACCCTGGCGCATCGTGGTGACGGCACACTCGACTACAAGGACGCCGGATTCACCAACCGGTACCTGTCGACGGCTGTTGTCGACGAGCTGGTCGGCGCGGCAACAGCGTTGGATGCGATCACCGCGAAGAGCCTGAAGCGGCTGAACGCCACGGTGTCGGGATACTCGTTCCTGTACTTCTGTGATTCACGGGTCGGCATCTGTGACTCCGGTCCGTATCCGCGGCCGACGGGAAACCGGCAGACGATCGTGCGGGACTATCTCTCCCTCGGCCCCAGTGCATGGGCGTATCCGTGGGCGGACGATCTGGACCCGCCCTACACCGGATTGACGATGGTCCTGACGTTCGACCGCTCGAAGTTCACCGAGTTCGAAATCAACGACTGGGGAACGACGTTTACCGAACCGGATCAACTTCTCGCCGTCGTCGACGAAGCTGCCGTGTACGGGTATCGCGCCGACGGCACCCGTGAGCTGATCGCGCCGGAAGACTGGCCGGGTGTTGCGGCGGATCTCAGCCGATGCCACATGGGCCTGTATCAGAAATTCGCCACCATGGACCGGAGCGACCGAATCATGGCCGCCACCACCATGTACACCTCAGGGCTTCGCCCCTTTGCCGCCCAGGCCGGGGTGACGGATCAGGTCGACTGGGCGATGTCGCCGAAGACCCTTGCGCTCTATCCCGATCCGTTCGACGACGACGACCGGGCCGCGGCCATATTCGGTGGAGCGTTGTTGGCACACGACATGCCCGGATCCTTCTCACCCATTCGCTGAACCACTCGAGAGGAGGCGCTCACATGCGCCAATCGATGCAGAAACTCATCCACGCCGACGAGCTGTTGTGTCATCAGACGCCCGAAACCTTCGCGACCATCAGCCATGCCGACACGTCCTGGACGGAGAAGCTCTGGTCTTCGCTCTTCGCTCGTGACGGGTCCATCCAGGTCGACATCGGCCTCGGGAAATACCACAACCGGAACGTGATGGACATGTTCGCCGGCGTCTCGCGGGGGAAGGAGCAGCTGACGGTTCGAGCCAGTCGCCAACTCGACCTCGACGGCGAGCGAATCGGTGTCGGACCGCTGGACTACGAGGTCATCGAGCCGCTCCGGAAGGTGCGCTGGGTCCTGCAAGAGAACGACGTGGTCCCACTGCGATTCGACCTCACCGTCACCGGAGTGCTGCCGCCGTTCCTCGAACAGAAGGATGCCCAGCGTGAGCCGCAGGGATTTCGGGTGCAGTCCGATCTGCTCCGGTACCACCAGGCGTCGACGGTCAGCGGTGAGATCTGGCTCGACGGCGAGCGTATCGAGGTCCGGGACGAGGAGTGGTTCGGCTTCCGCGACCACTCCTGGGGAGTGCGGATGGACGTCGGTGAGCCCGCACCGGATGTCTTCAAACCTCAGCGGCTCGATGGCGACTTCATTCTGACGTGGAGTCCGATGTGGATGCAGCGTCCCGACGGGTCCAGCTACGAGATCCACCACTATCTGCAATGGGTCGACGGTGCGGTGACCTACTTCTCGGGCTTCGAGAATCTTCCCGACGGAACCCAGCGCCCGCTGCAAGGATTGAGAGACGACCTCAAGTACGACCCCGACAACAGGCGACTCCTCGGTGGGACCCTGACCTTCGATGCGGGGTGGGGCGAGACGCGCACCCTCGAGATCGAACCCGTCAGTGACACCGGGTTCCACCTCGGCACGGGACTGTACTTCGGGTTCAAGGGCCAGCGGCACGGGCAATGGCAGGGACCCGAACACCTCGACGGTGAACGGTACGCGGACGTCTCCGATTCCGACACCGCACGCGAGGTACACCAGTTGCGGGACTGCGTAATCCGTTGCCGCGAAGGCGACGCCGTCGGGTACGGCATCTTCGAATCGATGGTGATCGGTGAACATCCCCGCTACGGGATGACGAAGGAGACGTCCTTCCTCTGACCGGAGCATGACGGGGCCGCGGACGAATAGTCCGCGGCCCCTTTCTCATATCCGCTGCGCCCGCGCCAGCAGCGCCAGTTCCATCCGTGACTGGCAACCTGTGGTTGTGAGGATTCGGGTGACGTACTTCTTCACGCTGTCCTCGGCCAGGGAGAGGATCTCGGCGATCTGCGCATTCGACAATCCGTCCGCGACGAGCCGGACGACCTGCCGCTGCCGCACGGAGAGCCGTGCAAGGGCGGCCTGCGACTTCGACGCGGGCAGGCCGCGAGCCATCGCGGACATCTGCTGACTCAGCAGGCGCAGCGTGGCCGCCTCGGAGGTGCCGATCTTGCCGGGCTCCGGGTCGAACATTCCCAGCAGTGCCGTGTGTCCCGCGCTCAACTCCAGGCGCAATGCGGCAGCGGTCTGCATGCGCCACGTGGAGGACAGGAAGTATCTGACGTAGGCGTCGGCCGCCGCCGGCAGCTGGCCCATCGACTGCAGTTCGTCCAATGACGACACGCCGCTGGAGACGAGTTGCCGCATCGCCGCCGGCGTGCCGAAGATGTCGTAACGGGCCCACCGGTCTTGGTACTCGGGCAGCATCTTGGCGGTCTTGCCCGCCGTCAGGGGTGCTGAGTCCTCGAACACGGTGTGGAAGGTCGCGCCGGCGAAGAACGAGACATGTCTCAGGGCGAAGTGCTCACTGATCGCCTCGACGGCCCGTTCCTTGAAGTCGGGAAGGCAGGCCGCGCCGGAGCACTGTTCGAGGATGTCGAAGGCGCGCTCGTAGTCGGCCTTGCTCAGGTTGGCTCGGAACGGGGAGCGGTTTCGGGACGAGGACTTTGCACTCGACGTTGTCCCGGAAGTGTCCCCCAACGTGGACTGGGTCACACCACGGAGCGTAACTAGTTTTATGTCACAACGCCAAGAAGCCGGAGAAAAAATACCAGGTAGCCACCTGTTTCCGGCCGCGTCGGCGGCTGCGTCCGTCCCGAGGAAACGTGAGGTGACATGTCCGACTCCGTGGTTACGCCCCCGAAATGGGGATCGACCGAAATGCTCCCATTGCCGGGCCGCTTCAACACCGCTGTGCGGTCGTTGGCGGCACAACGCTTCGCCGCCACCGGCGAGCGGTGGAAAGACAGCGTGTTCGAACGTGAGTTCGAGATCTTTTCGGTGGAGGATGCGCGAGCGATCGAACAGGAGGCCCTGGATTCCGGGTACCGGTTCGAGTACTCCGCGACGGTCTCGCTCGAATCCGAGCCGCACAAGTACAAGCGAACCGACCGAGAGGCGCGGGAGTTCTCGGAAGACCGGGACTCGGACGGTCGCCGTCACGTGGGTATCGGCGACAACGTGATCAAGAAGTCCCAGACGGTCATCGGACCGGTCGCGTTGATCTCCGCCGTCGAGCAGGTCATGGAATTCCTCACCGACGGCATCCCGCCCGGCACGATCGCCGTGATCGACGACTCGGGCGGCACCTTGACCGCACCGATCATCGAAGGGTTCGCCGGCGTCATCTGCCTCGGCGGCACCGTGCGCTCGCACCTGGGCATCCTCGCCCGGGAGTACGACGTCCCCACGCTGATGAACTGCAAGATCAACGACCTGAAGAACGGCGACCTGGTCGAACTCGAAGTGACCGCGGCGCCCCCGGCAGCGGATGCATACGAGACGGGTGACACCGGGCATGCCCGGATCTGGCTGATCGAAAGCGAGAGCTGAGACCATGGCGAATCTGAACTACCGGACCCTGCTGGAGACCAACAACTACCTCCGGAGTCTGTCCGACACCACCTACTGGCTGTGCATCACGCGGACGGTGCAGGAGTCGAAGCTGTTCCCGATGAACCCGTACATGCTGGTGAGCTATCTCAACAGCTTCTACCGGTTGCCGACCCTGCTGCGCGAGATCGACGCGGCGACGCCGGCGGAGGAACTCGGAGACCGTGCCCGCGAGGTCAGTCTGAAGGTGGACACGGTCAACGCGGCGTGGGGCATGCCCGCGTTCTACCTCATCGGCCGGGAAATGCTGATGAACTGGGGCCTGCTGCGGCCGACCGACGCGGTCGACGACGTCGTCGACGTGCTCGATTTCTCCCGGCGGTTCAATCTGGCGTACCACCGCAACGACGGACACCTGACGAACAAGGAATTCGGCGACCGCAGCCAGTTCCTGCCCGAACGAACCCTGCAGGTCTTCGAGTCCGACCTGCACGGTGTGGTGCCCGGTGACCGGCTGCACACCGCCGCAACCAAACTCGTCGCCCAACTGTCCCAGTACGCGTTCCTCGCGCACTGCGAGTGCCGCATCGGTCTGCACAACAGCGGCCCCTACGACTTCGGCAACAACCGGCAGATGATCATGCGGGACTTCTTCGACCTCACCGAAGGCGATTACCCGTGGCTCGACGGCATCGCGACCCAATTGCCGTTCAACAATCTCACGATCCCGATCGTCTTCAAGGGCACCAACTTCCACCTGATGGACGACTGGGCGTCCTTCGAGGCCGAACCCGGATACAACGCCGCCAACATCGAAGCGGTCGGAATGTACACCTCGGATGCGTTGACCGACGGATACATTCCGGTCGGCATGGACAACGCCGACAGACTGGCCGACACCATGGAGCAGTACCGGGAGATCCTCAACGAGGCGACCACCGACCTGTGGAAGCGGATCGCGACCTGGTCACGCGAGCAGATGATCGACGCCGGCGCCCTGGTCTACTCCTCGGTCGGCAAGGACTTCGCTCATCTCGCCGGAACCTACCGGCAGGACGACTGGTTCCAGGTCGACGAACGAGTGCAGCGGTTCAAGCCTCTGCTCAACGACGAATACGGACGCGACAACCTCGGCGAGATGGTGGGCCTGCTGGGATTGCCCCACCAGACGAGCAACGAGTACACGATGGCCCGCTACTCCGACCTGAACCGCAACATGCTCACCGGCATCCCCTACTCGGTGCTCACCGATGACGACTACGCACCGACCGCAGGTGACCGGTTCACCGGCTCGTCGAGCCTGCCCGGCAAGACCGGCTTGTGGGCCACCAGCGCCGGACGCATCGACATCGACGACTACAACACGCGCGCACAGGGATTCACTCCCGCCGTGCTCGACGGCGGCAACCGCTACCTCGACGAGGAATGGGTGAAGTGGAACCACGGGACCCCGCAGGCGGACGAGTTGTATCGCCTCGCGCAGCGAGGCTCACGGAACATCGAGGGCCGCGGATCCGGGCTGCGTCGGGCCGACCTGCCCGCCACGGACGAGACGAAGGGGTCTGGCGATGCAGATCGGTGACCTGATCCGCCGCGCCGGGCGGCAGTACGGTGCCGCGCCCGCGCTGATCGACGGCGACCGAGTGGTCAGCTTTGCCGAGTTCGACGAACTCACCGACCGGCTCGGCCACGCACTGCTGGCCCGCGGCCTCGATGCCGGTGACCGTGTCGCGGTGCTCATGCCGAACGGGATCGACGGCGTCGTCGTCTATTACGCGCTCGCGAAGGCCGGGCTGGTCCGGGTCCCGCTCAACGTGCGCGAGACGGCCCACGAGCACGCCTACAAGGTCGAGGATTCACAGGCGCGAGCCCTGGTCTACGCAGGGGATCCCCCTGCCCGGGTCGAGTTGATGATCACCGCCGACGAGCTGCCCGGACTCGTCGCCGGCGCGCCCGACGGCCCGTGTGACGTCCGGCGCGACCAGGACGAACCGCTGCGGTTGGCCTACACCGGCGGCACGACCGGCAAGCCCAAGGCGGTGGTCCTCACCACGCGCAGCGAGCTTGCCGAGGTGGCGAATTTCCTGGTCGACCTGCTGCCCAACCTGCGACCGGACTCGGTGATGCTGCACGCCGCCCCGATCACCCACGGCAGCGGCGCGTTCTTCCTGCCGCACCTGGTCAAGGGCGCCCCGAACGTCATCGTGTCGAAGTTCTCGCCCGGCGCCTTCCTCGAGGCCGCGCAGAAGTATCGGGCCACGTCGACGTTCATGGTGCCGACGATGATCGCGATGCTGCTCGAGGATCCCGCCACGGCAACAGCGGATCTCGCCCTCGAGCGCTTGTGCTACGGCGGAGCCCCGATCGCGACCAGTGTGCTCCAACGCGGAATCGACATCCTCGGACCGGTTTTCGCGCAGCTCTACGGTCAGGCGGAGGCGCCGCTGGCGATCACCTGCCTGCAGCCGTGGGAGCACACACCGGAACGGCTGACCTCCGCCGGTAAGCCCTACACCTTCGTCGAGGTGCAGGTCCGGGCCGCCGACGGCACGGTCCTCGGACCGGACGAGGTCGGGGAGGTCCTGACCCGGGGGCCGCACACGATGAGCCGGTACTGGCGTCGCCCGGACGTCACCGCCGAGACGATCGAACCGGACGGCTGGTTGCACACCGGCGACATCGGACGCTGGGACGACGACGGATACCTGCACCTGCTCGACCGCAGGCACGACGTCATCATCTCGGGCGGGTTCAACGTCTATCCCCGCGAGGTCGAAGACGCCCTGCTGACACACCCCGCCGTCGTCGAGGCCGCGGTGGTCGGCCTGCCCGACGAGAAGTGGGGCGAACGGGTCGCCGCCGCCGTCGTCACCCGCTCCACCGCCGAGCCCGCCGAGATCCTCGAGTTCTGCGCCGATCGACTCGCCGGTTTCAAACGACCTCGCTCCCTGGAGATCTGGCCGAACATCCCCACCAGTCCGGTCGGGAAATCCCTGCGCCGCGAAGTGCGTGACCGCATGGTCGCCGCGCAGGCGTGACCCCGACACCGAAAGGACCCATCATGCTCGACCCCAACGAACTCACCGTTCACACCCTGACCCTGCGTCAGCTCGGATCCGCCGAGCAACTCGCCGAGATCAACGCCCTCCCGATCGCCGACGTCGAGGCGGCGCTGGAGAAGGCCGTCGCGGATGGCGCGGTGATGGCCGCACGCGGCAACTTCATGATCACCCCGGCCGGCCGCGAATTCCTCGACGACGTGTACGCCCGCGCCTTCGCCGGTCTGCGCGCGGACCCGGCCGTCACCGACGCGATGGACTCCTTCGAGACCGGCGTCAACAAGCAGGTCCTCACCCTGACCACCGATTGGCAGACCATCGAGGTCGACGGCGCCCGCGTCAGCAACGATCACGCCGACGCCGACTACGACGCCAAGATCGTCGAGAAGCTCGGCCGCGTGCACGAGAAGACCCAGAAGGTCCTGCAGCCCCTGGCCCAGCAGAACCCGCTGGTCGATCGATTCCTCGACCGGATCGGCGCGGCGCTGATCCGCGCAGAGGGCGGCGAGACCGACTACGTCAGCGGCGTCCGCGTCGACTCCGTCCACACCGTGTGGTTCCAGATGCACGAACACATCCTCCGCCTCACCGGACGGGAGCGCCCCGAATGAGCACCGCAACGGGACTTCGCTGGCTCGTCGTCCCCGACGAGAACGCCGCCGAGCCGAGCCGCGATCTGGTCGGCGGGAAGGCATGGAGCCTGTGGCGGATGCGGTCACTGGGCCTGCGGGTGCCACCGGCGTTCGTTGTCACCACCGCGGCCTGCGAGGCTTACTTCGCCGACGGCGGCCTGCCCGAGGGCCTGGCCGACGAACTGATCACCGGAATCCGGTTGCTGGAGAAGCAACTCGGCCGCACGTTCGGCGGCACCGAACGCCCGCTGCTGGTGTCGGTGCGCTCCGGCGCCGCGATCAGCATGCCCGGCATGATGGACACCATCCTCGACCTCGGCTGCAACGACGAGGTCGAGGCAGCCCTGGCCGCCGAAAGCGGCGACCGCGACTTCGCCGCCGAGGTGCATCGCCGCTTCACCGGCTTCTACGGCCGTCTCGTCCTCGGCTGCACCGAGGAACTCGAAGATCTGCCCGATACCGCGTCGGTCCGGGCGGCGATCTCCTCCGATATCGGTGACACCGTGCCGGCCGACCCGTGGGAGCAGCTACGCGCCGCGGTGGCCGCGGTGTTCGCATCGAGTCGATCTCGGCGTGCCCTCGCCTACCGCAAGCACTACGGCATCCCGGACGATCTCGGCACCGCGGTCACCGTGCAGGCGATGGTGTTCGGCAACCTCGACGACGACTCCGGCACCGGGGTGCTGTTCACCCGTAACCCGGTGGACGGCTCCCGCGAACCGTACGGCGAATATCTGCAGCGCGGGCAGGGCGAGGACGTCGTGTCCGGCCGGGTCACCCCGAAACCCCTGACCGACCTGGAGGAGCGCTGGCCGGCCGTGCACGCCGAATTGCTCGACGCCGCCGAGCAACTCGACCGGGAGGGACGCGACGCGCAGGACGTCGAGTTCACCGTGCAGAGTGGCGAGCTGTTCCTGCTGCAGTCCCGGCCGGCGAAGCGCACCGCCCGCGCCGCCGTGCGGATCGCCGTCGAACTCGTCGACGAGGGTGTTCTCGAACCGGGCGAGGCCCTGTCCCGGGTCACCGCAGAGCAGATCCGCACGCTGCTGCGCCCGGAGATCGCACCTGGTGCCGCCGACACCGCAGAGGTACTGGTGACCGGGGTGGCCGCCAGCCCGGGTGTCGCCACAGGTGTCGTCGTGGACACTCCCGAAGCGGCACAGGCGAACCCGGGAAGCATCCTGGTCCGCAAATCGACCAGCCCCGACGACGTTCACGGCATGATCGCGGCCGCCGCGGTGGTCACCGAGCAGGGCGGCGCAACCTCACACGCCGCCGTCGTCAGCCGCGCCCTCGACACCCCCTGTGTCGTCGGCTGCGGCACCGACACCGTGGCAAGCCTGGTCGGCCGCACCGTCACGGTGGACGCGACCACCGGCCGGGTCTACGCCGGCGAACTGCCGACCTCGGCGGTCGACGAGAGCGAGGACGAGGATCTGCGCCGCCTCACCGAGTGGGCGAGCAGTGCCACCTCTTTGCGAGTGGGTCCCGACGTGGCGGCGGAGCCGGTGTTCGATGCCGACTCCCTTGCAGCCGAAGAGATCGGTGAGCACATACCCGACATCCCACCCGGAACCAAAACCGTTTGTGGAGCGGTGTTCTGCGCTCCGGACGGAGTCCGGGCAGCCCTCGACGCCGGGGTCGAAGCGGTTGTCACCACCCATCGGCTGCCGGTGCTTCTTGCAGCCATCGCACACCAGAGGAGCACGTCATGACCACGGCGGATCGTGTGACCCATCGCGAGGTGCAGGAGATTCTCCGTACCTTCCAAGAGTCGGGATGGGCTTCGATGACCCTCGAACTCGACGGTATTCGCGTCACCGTCGGCAAGGACGGCCCGCCGGCACCGGCTTCGACCGCTGTGGCTCCATCCGCGCCGGCTCCTGCCCCTGCCCCTGCCCCTGTGGCAGCGTCGTCTGCGCCCGCGCCCGCCCCGGCGGCGCCGCCGGCCGTCGACACCACCGGCTGCATCGAAGTGCGAGCCCAGACCGTCGGCGCCTTCTGGGTGGCCCCCGGCCCCGGCGAGCCGCCGTTCGTCCAGGTCGGGCAGACCGTCGAGGCAGGGCAGCAGATCGCCATCGTCGAGGTCATGAAGTTGATGAACCCGGTGGTCACTCCACAAGGCGGAGAGATCGTGCAGATCTGCGCCACCAACGCGGACCTGGTCGAATTCGACCAGCCGCTGTTCCTGATCAGGCCGACCGATGGCTAGCCCGTCGACCCTGTCCACCGAATCACCGCACCGCACGCCACTCCGGCGGGTCCTGGTCGCCAACCGCGGGGAGATCGCGGTCCGCGTGATCAAGGCCTGCCGGGCCCTCGGCATCGAAACGGTAACCGTGACCTCGACCGTGGATCGCGACGGGCTCGCCGCCCGGATGGCCGACCGCGCCGTGTGCATCGGCCCCGCCCCGGCATCGCAGAGCTACCTGGCGATCCCCGCGGTGCTCAGCGCCGCCCTCGGCGCCGGGTGCGACGCCGTCCATCCCGGCTACGGGTTCCTGTCGGAAAACCCGGAATTCGCCGCCGCCTGCGTCGCCCAGGGACTCACTTTCGTCGGACCGCGGCCGGAAGCGGTCGCGCAGGCCGGCGACAAGGCCCGCGCCCGTGAACTCGCCCGCTCGGCCGGCATCCCGGTGCTGTCGGGATCGCCGGTGGTCGACTCCACCGAGGCCGCGGTCGCCGCGGCCACCGAGCTCGGCTATCCCGTCCTGGTCAAGGCCGCCGCCGGCGGCGGCGGCCGGGGAATGTCAGTGGTCGAGAACGAATCCGAGCTGAGGGCCCGCTGGTCGTCGGCTGCGGCCGAGGCCCAATCGGCGTTCGGCGACGGACGACTGTACGTCGAGCGATTCATCCGCAACGCCCGCCACATCGAGGTCCAGGTGCTCGGGGACAAACACGGCAACGTCATCCACCTCGGCGAACGCGACTGCACCCTGCAACGGCGTCACCAGAAGGTCGTCGAGGAATCGCCTGCTCCCAATCTGCCCGAGAAGATTCGTCAGGACATCCGACGCAGCGGGGTTCTGTTCGCCGAGGCGCTCGGGCTCGACAGCGCCGGAACCGTCGAATTCATCTACGACGCAGACTCCCACGAGTTCGCGTTCCTCGAGTTCAACGCCCGAATCCAGGTCGAACACCCGGTGACCGAGATGGTCACCGGCGTGGACCTCGTCGCCGAGCAGCTGCGCTCGGCGGCCGGCGAACCGCTCCGGTTCACCCAGGACGACATCGACCTGACCGGACACGCCATCGAAGTCCGCATCACTACCGAAGACCCGGCCCGCGGCTTCATCCCCAACCCCGGGACGGTGCACACCTGGGAACCGCCGGAGGGCGAGGGCATCCGCGTCGACAGCCACTGCGAACCTGGTTACGTCGTCACCCCCTACTACGACTCCCTGCTCGCCAAGATCGTGGCACACGGCCCCGACCGGGACGTCGCCGCGGACCGGATGGTCGCCGCCCTGGGCCGACTGGGGGTGACCGGAGTTCCCACCACCGCGGATTTCGCGCGGGTGGCTCTGGACCATGCGGACTTTCGCGCCGGCACCGTCACCACCGACTGGATTGCCTCTCGGGGCCTCCCCGACTACTTGGAGAAGATCTCATGAGTTTCCTCGACAGTGCCCCGCGCAACGCCGACGGCAGCAAGCGCAAGATCGACATCGTCGACCAGACCCTGCGCGACGGCCCCCAGAGCTGGTGGGGCATGCGGCTGCGCAAGGACATGGGCCTGCCCATGGCGTCCGAGCTGGACCGCACCGGCTTTCACACCATCGATCTCGCCGGCAGTTCGATCTTCGAGGTGCTCGTGCGGCACTGCAAGGAAGATCCGTGGGAGCAGTTGATCTCGCTGTCGAAGTCGATGCCCGAGACGACGGTCCGAGCAGGAACCCGCAGCAACGGGATCGTCACATTCGGCCTCACTGCCGACAGCGTGATGGACCTGTGGGTGCAGCGGCTCAGCGCTCACGGCGTCGGCAGCTTCTGGATCTACGACGGGCTGTTCAACATCGACAAGATCGGCCGCCTCGTCAAGACCGTGCAGGCCGAGGGTGGTCAGGCGCTGCCGTGCATCCTCTACGCCGACACGCCGTACCACACCGACGAGTACTACGCCGCCCGCACACGGGAGCTGGTCGCGACCGGTGCGGACGGTATCGAACTCGAGGATGCCGCCGGCCTGCTGACCCCCGAGCGCACCCGCTCGCTCATCGCGGCCATCAAAGGTGCGGCCGGAAACCTGCCGGTGGAGGTCCATTTTCACAGCAACAACGCGCTCGCGCCGCTGAACTACCTGGAAGCCGTCCTAGCCGGCGCTGATCGTGTGCACACGGCAAGCCGCCCGCTCGCGGCGGGAGTGTCGCTGCCCTCGACGGAGAACACGGTGGCGAACCTGCGCTACGCCGGCTTCGACGTCGACCTCGACGAATCCCGCTTCGCCGCAGTCGAACAGCACCTCCTGCGCGTCGCGGAGTACGAGGACCTGCCGGTCGGCCAGCCGGCCGAGTACTCCCTGTTCCAGTACCGGCACCAGCTTCCCGGCGGAATGGCGGGCACCTTCAAAGCGCAGCTGCGTGACCGCGGCATGGAAGATCGTTTCGAGGAGGTCCTCGACGAGATGTCCCGGGTGCGGGAAGAACTCGGCTACCCCGTCATGGCCACCCCGTTCTCGCAGCTGGTCGGTACGCAGGCGGTGCTGAACGTGGTGACGGGATCCCGGTATTCCGTGGTTCCGGACGAGGTGATGATCTATTCGCAAGGCTTCTACGGCAAACCCGTCGCCCCGATGGATCCGAACGTGTACGACACCATCATGAGTTCGCCCAAGGCGAAGAGCTACGAGAACTGGGAGCCTCCGCAGCCGAGCCTGGGCGACCTGCGGAAGAAGTTCGGCGAATCGATCAGCGACGACGAATTGCTCCTGCGACTGCTCGTCCCGGAGAACGACATCGACGTCATGCGCGCGACCCCGCAACGCAACCGCGACTTCGCCCCGACCAGCAAGCAGATGAAGTACATCCGTGAACTCGTCGAGACGTCCGTGGGTGCCTACCTGCACATCGAGGCCGAAGACTTCTCGCTGACCCTGGAAGGCGATCACCGATGAGCGAGCTGGGTGTGGGGCGGCCGACCAAGCGCCGTGCCGGCTCCGCCGTCGGGGGACTGCCCGTCGCCGACTCGCGGCCGGTCCTCGACGGCGATGCCGTGCTCGGCTCCCGGTGCACGGTGTGCCGGTACCCGACCGCGCAACAGCATCTGCCGTGGTGCCCGGTGTGCTACGCCTCCACCGAACCGGCCCGCTTCGCCCGCACAGGCAGGACCTGGTCATCCACCGTGGTCGCGATCCCCGTGGGCACCCGCCGGCCACCGTTCGGGCTGGCGTACGTCGACCTCGACGACGGCCCTCGGGTACTCGTTCACCTCGGCGAACCCGCGGTACTCGAGATCGGTACACGGCTCGAGATCACCGGAGCAGACGACGGCGACCTCGTCGCCACTTCGGAGGTGCAGCGATGAACCAGGCCATGTTGTGGGGCGTCGGAACCTCGTTCTACGGCCGATTCCCCGACCAGCGAGTCGAGTCACTCGCCTGGACCGCAGTCGCCGAAGCGGTCCGGGACGCCGGCATCCGGCCCGACGCGATCGACGCCATCATCGTCGGATCCGTGTTCGGCCCGCCCGGGGTGGCCACCCGCATCCAACGCGGACTCGGCATTCCCTCCGTGCCCATGTGGACCGTCGAGAACGCCTGCGCCAGTGGCACCGCCGCCTATCACGAAGCGGTCGAGGCCGTGCGGCACGGTCGATTCACGTGCGTGCTGGTTCTCGGGGTCGACCAGATGTCGACCCTGTTCTCCGGTGCCATCGTGCCGGAGGCGACGGACCCGGAAGGCGCTGCGTCGCTGCCGTTGCCGGGGCTCTACGCCCTGCAGGCGCAGCGGTACGTCGGCGAATTCGGTGTCACCCCAGAACAACTCGCGGCCATCGCGGTCAAGAACAAGACCAACGGGATGGACAACCCCCGCGCCCAGCTGCGGGACACGGTGCCCACGATTCGGGAGGTGCTCGACTCCCGCATGATCGCCGAACCGCTGACGTTCCTGCAGTGCTGCCCCACCAGCGACGGGGCCGGCGCCGCCATCGTCGGCGGCGACCGCGGCAACCGCACCGACCTGCGGATCGAGGCCTCCGCGATGGTCTCCGGTGCCCTGTGGGACCAGCGCAGCGAGGACGTCTGGGGATTTGCCAGCGTCGCCCGCGCCGCCGAGAAGGCATTCGCGCAGGCCGATCGCACCCCGCAGGAGATCGACGTGCTCGAGGTGCACGACGCCTTCACCATCGGTGAGATCATCACCCTCGAGGCGCTCGGCATCGCACCCCGCGGCAAGGGTGCCGAACTCGCCCCCTCCGGCCACACCACCCGCGACGGTGCGCAACCGGTCAACCCGAGCGGAGGGCTGCTCTCGCGCGGGCACCCCCTCGGCGCAACCGGAATGGCGCAGCTCGCCGAAATCGCATGGCAACTGCGCGGACAGGCCGGACCGCGGCAGGTCGCCCGGCACCGGGTCGGGCTCGTCGAGACGATGGGTGGGGGAGCGGCCGGAATGGACGGCAACGCCTGCGTGGTCACCATCCTGTCCACACAGTCATGACCGCGACCTACGCAGGGCTTCTCGGGTTCCGCGACGTCGGCGGACTGCGAACCCGGGACGGCGGGCACGTACGGTCCGGAGTGCTCTTCCGCAGCGGGACACCGCAATTCCTGGACGAGCAGTCGGCGCGGGCACTGATCGCAGACACCGGGATCCGGGCGACCATCGATCTGCGGCTGCCCCACGAGGTCGCGGTGGAAGGGCGAGGACCTCTCGACGAGTTGAGGGTTCGCCACTTCCGTCACCCGTTCAGCATCGGCGACCGCGTGGCCGAGGACTCGGCGGTTGCCCCGATGGACGGCGACGATCCGCTGGTCACCCGCTATCTCAAATACCTGGCCGAGGATGCCGCCGGGGTCGTCTCCCTGACCACACGGCTTCTCGAACCCGCCGTTCTCCCGGTCTTGGTGCACTGCACCGTCGGCAAGGACCGGACCGGGGTGGCGGTGGCACTGCTCCTCGACGCCATCGGGGTGCTCCGCGAGGACATCGCCGCCGACTACGCGGCCGCCCCCGACGACGTCGCCGTATCCATGCGGCGTCTGCGGCAGATGACGTCGTACGGCCCCGCCGCCGACCTCTACCCACCGGAGGCATGGACGGCGCCCGCGGATGCGATGGAACGGTTCCTCGGCAACGTCGACCGTCGGTACGGCGGGACCCGCAACCTGCTCCAGGACAACGGTATAGGGCCGGAGGAGATCCGCCGACTGACCGAACTGCTCCTCACCCACGACGACGCAACGAAGAAAGTGAGCGCCGCATGCGAGTAACTGAAACCTACGTCATCCGGGCAACACCCGATGCCGTGTGGAAAATCGGCGGAGACACCGCGAACGTCGCGGACTGGATCCCCGCGCTGGAAAAGTCCCACCAACACGGTGACCTGCGGTACGCGACCTTCGCCGACGACGGTGGCGAAGCGACGGAGCGGATCGTCCACCACGACGATCCACAGCGAAGCTACACCTATGAGTACGTCTCCGGGCCCCTGCCCCTGTCGTTCTATTCCTCGAACTTCACCGTCAACCCCCATCCCGAGGGCGCCGAAGTCGTGTGGAGTGCCGATTTCGCATCCCCCTCCCCCGAGAGTGAACCCGAACTCGCAGCGGCGATCACAGACATCTACCGGTCCGCGTTGATCGAATTGGCCAGCCACACAGAAGCACACTCGTCGCATCCGGGCGGGAAGTAGAGGGCCGCCGCAATGTCCCAGTACGGCGTCTTCACCGTGCCCTCGATCCAGTGCAACACTCTGTCGTCGAGCGCCCGACGGAACATCGTCCCGTCGCGCTGTGGTTCCGGCGATCCCATGCAGGCATCGTCATCACACTGAGCGGTCGGTCGGATCGATCGAGTGTCGTGAATCCGACTGCGCGACAAGCTTCGCGAAATCCGCGGCGTAGACGGTCATCCAGTGCGGATGCAGCCGGTAGTAGACCACGTCGTTGTCCCAGTCGAAGAAGTCTTCGCCGTAGAAGTCTTTGAAGTAGGCGAGCAGGTCGGGCCAGTCCGCGGCCGGCTCGCCGTCCTGCGGGTTGAGGATCTCCACCGTGCCGTGCGTGAACACGCCCAGGTCCTCACCGCGCATGTGCGCGGCACTGGCGGCGGGCCGGGCGGCGAGGTGGCGGGCCTTGGCCGCGCCGCGCGCCGTGCCGAAGTGCCACTTCCCGTGCAGGAAGTGCCCGTCCACTCCGCTGATCCGCGGTTCGCCCGTGGCTGTGACGGTCGACAGCGCAAGCGTGCACATGCCGGTGACGACCTGGGTGAGCTGCTCCGCGGTCAGTGTTCTCTCGGTGTCGATGATCGAACGTAGATGTGCGGTCGAGCGGGACAGCGAGGCGTCGAGAAGTCGCTGGAGTTCACCGAGCTCTTCGGGTGTTTCGCGCATGGAGGTCCTTGTCTGTCGGTGGTGAAACCATGCTCGCACCCAGACCCTGACATCCTGTGTCAGGAATTATCCGCGATCCTGCGCCTGCATGATCGCTGCCGCGGTGGACGCGATCGTCCGGTCGCCGTCGTGGGTCAGCCGGGTGAGTGCCGTCCGTGCCGCGGTGCCGGGAATCTCGGCGAGGGCCTGCGTGATCCGCAACCGGGTGGGCGCGTCGTCGACAGTGTCGAGCGTGTCCTGCATGGCCCCGACGATGTCGTCGGCCGTCGGAGAGAGGGTCGTCAGCAGACCCAGCACCTCGGCGGCCTCGACGTCGAGCCGGCCCGTGACGACCATCTGGAGGAGGACGGGTATCGACTCGCTGTTCCCGCGAGAGCCGAGCGCCAGGGCTGCGTACCCGCGGACCGTGGCGTCCGAGTCGTCGAGGGCACGTCTCAGATGTACGACGGCTTCCTCGGTGTGGATTGCCGCTATCGCGGTGGTGGCGCGACGCCGGACGTCGACCTCCGCCGCGTCCAGGCCGTTGGCGAGATCCGCGAGTCCTCGACCGGCGATCCTCGCCAACGACCACTGCAGCGCGCCGGCCACATTGAGGTCGTCCTCCGAGAGGGCGGCCTCGACCAACGCCTCGACGGGCAGCGACGCCTTCCCGCTGGCAGACAAGATCGCCTGTTGACGCCGGGCGGCGGACTCCGATTCGAGCGCCCGCAACAGGGTCACGAGGTTCAGGACGTCGTCCCACTCCGCGGGGGAGGCAGCGTCGACGCTTTCGAGCCTGCCGAGCAGTTCCTCCTCGGCGGCGATCCGCCGGCGGGTGTGCCGAATGAGGTCTCCCACCAGATCGGCCGGTGCGAAATCGGGCTCGTCCAGTGCGCGCTTGGCCTCGTTCAACGACAGCCCCAACGTCCTCAGGCTCTCGACGTGGAAGAGTCGTCGGATGTCATCGGCGGAGTACTCGCGGTAGCCACCCGACGTGCGGCCGGTGGGCTCGACCAGTCCCAACCTGTCGTAGTGGCGCAACATCCGCGTGCTGACACCACACCGCCGCGAGACCTCGCCGATCAACATCCCCATCTCCTCCCTTACGTGTCCGGACCGGCGACCGCGACGCGCGTCGCCATCTCGAGTGAGAGGGCGAATCCGCTGTCGGGGTCGTGGCAGAGCTGCCTCGTCGCATCGGCATGCGCGCGAACGTGCGGATCGGGACTGGCCCCGGCTGCGTCGAGGACCGGTAGGGCAGCGTCCCCGAGTCCCACGAAGGCACGGCTCAGACTGAGGTGCATCTGATGGTCGCCGCGTCCGAGTTCGATCATCAGTTCGGCCGCGAGCGCAGCCTCGCCGCCGGGTGGGACGAGGACCACGGCCGCCCGCCACGCGCTGCGCGCGACCTCGTCGTGCTCGTCGTGCAGCAGTGCGGACACCGCGGGCCAGGCGAGCCGATCCCCGATCTTGGACAGGGTGTGCAGCGACTGACTGCGGGCCTGCGCGGAGCCGGACCCGAGCTCGTGGACCAGTCTCGGCACCGTGACCTCGGCCGGCAGGCGGCACAATGCCCAGGTCAGCATGTCGCGGACGTAGAAGTCCGGTTCGACGGCACACCGATCGACGAGAGCGTCCGCGAATCGGGGATCGGGGTGCGTGCCCGCAGCGAGCGCCGCCCGCAGCCGGGCGGACGCGTCGGTCGCGGCCAGAGCGTCGACGAGGTGAGCATTCGGCCCACCCTGGTTGGTTGTGTTCACGACAACCACCTCCTTCGCCGACCATTCGAGTCCTTGTCACTGTGTCAGGGTCAAGCGCCGGTGCCCGGGAACGTCGGTTGGGTGGGTGCACGTGTTGGAAGATCTAGCCATGATCCTCCCGAAGGTCCGAGACCCGCGCTTCGTGACGATCCGCCGCGGTGGCACCCTCACCGACGCTGATCACCAGCTTCTGGCCCTGTGGGCGGCATCGTGCGCGGAGCACGTGCTGAACCTGTTCGAGTCGGTTCGGCCCGACGACCCACGACCGCGTGACGCGATCGAGAACGCCCGCGCCTGGGTACGTGGGGAGGTCAAGATGATGGAGGCCCGCGCCGCCGGCGGCCATGCCATGGGCGCGGCCAGAGACCTGCGTGGAGCCGCTCGGCACGCCGCCTACGCTGCGGGGCAGGCCGGGGCGGTCGCGCACGTCGCGGCGCACGAACTCGGTGCCGCCGCCTATGCGATCAAAGCCGCACGTGCTGCCGCGCCCGCGGGTGAGGGCGACGCAGCGGGACGACGTGAGTGCCGTTGGCAGCGTGACCAACTCCCCGAGGCGATTCGCGAACTCGTCCTCGACGACCAGCGGTTGCGGAACGACATCTGCTGGTCGGTGTTCGACTGCTGAGCGCGTCGGCTACCGGGCGTCACCCGTCCGGGCGGGGCGACGACACCGGTCAGAGCAAGGCCCCGGGCGTGAAAGACCCTGCCCAGCGGAATGAAGTGGACACCGACGACGAACAGCGTCCACGCCGCGTCGTACGCCTGATGCCCGACCGCGGCAAGGAGGAGGTTTCCGACCACGATCAAAACCACCTCCACCGCAACGGTGAGCCAGTAGCGGCGGCGGACTCGTGGGTCTGCCATCGGAGAGCCGGTCGTCGTCAGTCGGCGCACCAGCAGCACCACCAGCGCGACCAGGAGTAGCGCCGAGATCACCGACCCGGCGACCACGTACGGGACCCACGGTGCGGGCGGGTCCTGCTGCGCCCAGCCGAACCAAGCGATCCCCGCGACCGCCAGCACCGCTGCGCCGATCACCTCGCCGCGATCCCAGAGCGCCGCGATCGGTGCTACGGAACTATCGGACAACTGATTCGAACGGTGCTCACTGATGCCGACCACCTCCTGCAGTCTCGCGTCGGTGGCCGTTCAGCCACATCTGCATGTCGTCGTGGGCCGCCCGAGCCATCGGGGTCGGGTGGCCGGTGAATCCGTGGGGTGAGTCCGGGTAGATACGGAGATCGACGTCGACGCCCGAAGCGGACAGTCGTGCGGCCATTGCCAGGTTGTCCTGAAGCAGGATGTCGGCGTCCCCGACCACCATCAGGATCGGAGGCAGATCGGTGAGGTCGGCGTAGATCGGGGAGAGGTCGGGATGAGTGCGGTCCGACGCCGCGCCCGCGTAGGCGTCGAGGAAGTACTCGTCGGCGATCAGGCGTCCGGCGGGTGTCTGCGCGCTGAGGTCGTACGTTCCGAACTGCAGCACGGCGGAATCAATGGCGAATATCCCCCGATCGCGCAGCCGTAGAAGCGTGGTCATTGCGAGCGTTGCACCGGCCGAGAAGCCGCCGATGGAGAGCTTCGTCGTCCCGAAGCGGTCCGCGGCGTGCTCGACGAGCCAGAGTGCGGCGGCTTCGCAATCGTCGGGTGCGGCCGGCCACGGGTGTTCCGGAGCGAGCCGGTAGTCCACGCTGACGACCGCGACGCCGAGCGCGTCCGCGAGTCGGCGGTTGCGGACGTCACTGCCGGCAGCCGACCCCATGTAGAAGCCGCCGCCGTGGATCTCCAGGTAGACACCCGTCGCGGCCCGGCCGACGGGGGCGTGAATCCGCAGCGGGACTCGAAGACCACCGCTGACGACGACCTCCTCGACAGCCGGCGGTTGCGACGGGGCGGGGGCGGGGGCATCGGCTCGGACCGATCGAAGTTCCGCCCCGCTACTCGGACTCCGACCGGCGACGCGCTTCGCGTAGAACGCCCGCGACGCGTCGACGAGAGGCAGCAGGCGCGGGTCGATCAGATCAGTCAGTCCGAAGTGCATCGAGATCACAGTACGGACAGGACCCGCAATCCATCTCGTGACGCGCGGACGTCCGGCGTCGTGGCAGGGTGAGGCGGTGGGCGACGCACTGTATCCGGCGGTAGAGCCGTACGAGTCCGGACTCCTCGACGTCTCCGACGGTCACCGCGTGTACTGGGAGACCGTCGGGACCCCGACCGGGACCCCCGTCGTGTACCTGCACGGCGGACCGGGCTCGGGGAGTACCGCGGGAGCGCGACGCTATTTCGACCCGACCGCGTTCCGGGCGGTGCTGTTCGACCAGCGCGGGTGCGGTCGCAGCACGCCGTTGGCGGACGGCCCCGACTACGACCTGGGGTCGAACACGACCGCGCACCTGGTCGACGACATCGAGCGCCTGCGTGAGCATCTCGGGATCGAGCGGTGGATCGTCACCGGCGTCTCGTGGGGCGTCAGCCTGGGATTGGCATACGCACAGAAGTGCCCGGAGCAGGTGATTGCGGCGGTGTTCGGTGCGGTCACCACGGGTTCCCGGCGGGAGATCGACTGGATCACCCGCGCCATGGGGCGCGTGTTCCCGCAGCAGTGGGAACAGTTCGTCGCGGCGGTGCCGGATAGTGAACGGGCGGGAAACCTCCCGGCCGCCTACGCCCGCCTGCTGGCCGACCCGGACCCGGAGGTGCGCCGGACGGCGGCAATGAGGTGGTGTGCGTGGGAGGACACGCATGTTTCGCTGATGCCGGGGTGGCAGCCGAACCCGCGCTACGACGATCCCGCATTCCGGAGCGTGTTCGCGCGGTTGGTGACGCACTACTGGTCACACGACTGCTTCCTCGCCCCGAACGAGATCCTCGACGGGATGGGTGCCCTCGCCGGCATCCCGGCGATCCTGGTGCACGGACGTTACGACGTGTCCGGGCCGTTGGACACCGCGTGGGAGATCGCGCGGGCCTGGCCCGGCAGCCAGTTGGTCGTGCTCGACGACGCCGGGCACGGGGGAGAAGGATTCGCCGCCGCAGTCACCGCCGCCGTGGATAGTTTCAACGCGAGTTGAGCTCAACCAAGTCTCGGCCGGTCGTGCAGAAGTGAAATATGCTGTGTGAGGTGGACATTGTCGATGCGCACCATCATTTCTTGAATCTGCCCGACCTCGCGTACCCGTGGATCGACAATCGCCCACCCGCGCTGACCGCGCTGCTGTCGAATTACTATGACGCGGCACGCCGATACCTGCCGCACGACTACCGGGCACAGGTCGACGGGATACCCGTCGCGGCCTCGGTCGCGTGTGAGTTCGGAGCAGCGGACGGTGTCGCGGAGGCCCTCTGGATTCAGGAGTGCGCCGATCGTGTCGGCGTTCCGAACGCCTTCATCGCGGCCGCGCAGCTCGAATCGGATGGTCTGGCAGATGTTCTCGCGCGATACCGGGATCTGCCGGTGGTCCAGGCGGTGCGTCAGCCGTTGTACTGGGCGGAAGACCCCGTCAAGCGTCTGGGTGCGCGGGGCGACTACCTGTCGGACCCGGCCTGGCTGCACGGGTTCGAGAAGGTCGCCGACGCGGGGCTGGTGTGGGAGCTGCTCGTATACGACGAGCAGCTACCCGACACGCACGAACTCATTGCTGCGTTTCCCGACACCACCTTCGTGTTGGAGGCGGTCGGCTGGCCCGTCGACCTCACTGCCGACGGCTTCTCCCGGTGGGAAGAACGCCTCGGTGCGGTGAGTCAGTTTCCGAACGTCGTCCTCAAGTTTCAGGGAATCGCCCTCATCTTCGGAACTTCGCTGGACGCGATCGGGAGCTGGGTGCGGACGGCGCTCAGAATCTTCGGCGCCGGACGATGCATGTTCGCCTCCCATTACCCGATCGACCATCTGCTGTGGGACAGCGACACCATGGTGTCCACCGTGCAGGCAGCCCTCGACGACCTGTCGTCGGCGGAACAGGCTCTGTTCTTCGGCGAAACCGCGCGGCGGGTGTATCGCCTGCCGGCGCGTTAGGCTCACCGAACGCACCACAGCGGAGATCAGACGTTCGGGGGTCGGTCGGGGACGAGGAGAGCGCCGATGTCTTTGCCGATGGGGACGGCGTTGTTGGTGTCGGAGTTGGCTTTCGGTCCGAGGGTGCAGTAGACGACGATCGTCGTGTCGGTTTTCGTGTCGTAGAAGGCGACGCCGTTGTAGCCGCCGAATGCTGGGTTCATGTAGAGCCAGTCGTCGATGTGGACGACCCCGAACGCGAAGTACTTCTGCGCCGTCATGGGGCCGAGGCCGGCGGTGCTGGGGGCCATCATTTCCTTGAACTGCTCCTCGGAGAGCAACTTGCCTGCGGCGAGCGCACGCACCCACACGGAGACGTCGGCCAGGGTGGAGTTCATGTTGCCGCTGTTGAGGAATGCGGTGGGGTTCCAGAACGTGGAGTCCTCGAAGACGCCACGTTCATTCGTGTAGCCGTGCAGCGTCGGCTCCGTCATCTGGGGTGTGAGGACGACGACGCTGTCGTTCATGCCGAGCGGGTCCAGGATGCGCTGCTGGATCAAATCGTGGAGGGTCGTGCCGGTGGCCTTCTCGAGGACCACGCCGAGCAGGCACAGATCGCTGTGGGCGTACGCCCAATTGGTGCCGGGTTCGAACAGCGGCGGCCGCGCGTTGGCGAGGTCGAAGATCTGCTGCGCAGTGAAGCCCGCCATCGGGTTGGCGTAGAACTGCTTCAGGAATTCGGGGTCGGTGACGTAGTCCGCGATGCCGGTGGTGCTGTTGGCGAGCATCCGCGGGGTGATCTTGTCGGCGCGCGGGAAGTCGGGGACCCATTCGGCGATCGGCTTGTCGAGGGGGACGACGCCGTCCTTGTCGAGTTGCAGCAGCACCGTCGACAGCATCGGCTCCATCGGCTGACCCACCCGCAGCTGCATGTCGGGCGTCGCGGGGACGCCGATCGGGGATCCGCCCAGCGCGCCGACGGTGACCTGCTCGTCGCCGCGCCACACACCGAACACGGCGGACGAGAGGTCGAGTTCGGTCATCTTGCCTTGGACGATCTGTTCGATCTTGGCGACGTCGGGCGATTCCGGGACTGTCGACTCCGTCCCACCGCCGCTGGTGTCATCCGATCCGCAGGAGAGGGTGGCGAATCCGATGGCGACGGCAAGGGCGGCGGATGCACCGCGCATCCACCGGTGAGTCGGCTTACTCATAACGGACGATCCCTTCGACGAGCGGGAATCTTGCGGGAGCAGCGATACGTGAATCTACCGTCGCCGACGCCGCGCGGGGAGCAAACGGCGGGTGCGCCCCGTCCGATCCGGTGACCGTGGTGCCTGCCGGCGTTCTCCCGAAGCCTGAGCAGCACATTTCTGATCGCGACCCGCCCAAGGGCATATGAAACACGGCGATGCCGGCTCTAACTCAGCGATGAAATACGGGGTGGCAACTGCTGTACACGACGGTGGCTCGGCGCGGACCCGACACTGAGGTCACGGCGGTGAGATCCGCTTCGCCGCAGCCTCGAGCGATACGCGGCACCCCTTGACCAGGCGCTGCACCACCTCGGCGGCGGGCCGATCCTTAACGAGCTGGTAGGACTGCCCGGCCCAGAGATTCACCGCTTCGCCGTCTCCGCTCTCACGCGCGGCCTGGCGCAGCGGCGACGTCGCGTAATGGATCTCCGGGTAGGCAGCGGGTGCGGTGGCGGTGTGTTCGTCGAGGAATCGGTTGCGGATGCCACGCGCCCACCGTCCGGTGAACGCACGAGTGAGCGCGGTCGGCCGGCCCCTGGTGAGTGCGTCGCGCACCACCGCCGAGGTACCCGCCTCCGGGCAGCGCATGAAGACCGATCCGAGCTGCGCGGCGGCTGCACCAGCTGCCAGCGCCGCGGCCAGCCCAGCGCCGGTGGTGATGCCGCCGCTGGCCACCAGGGGGACCGGGAAGACGGTGCCGCGCAACAACTGCATCAACGCGATCAGGCCGATCGGGTCGGTGAGATCGTCGCCCGGACGGGAGAGGAAGGTGGCACGATGACCGCCGGCTTCGGCTCCTTGCGCGATCAACACGTCCGCGCGCGCAGTCACGGCGACCTGCGCCTCGATGGTCGACGTGACGGTGACCCACACCTCGGACCCGACGGCGTGCAGTCGCTCGATCTCTGTCGGCGACGGGCAGCCGAACGTGAACGACACCACCGCAACGGGATCGGCGACGAGGAGGTCGAGCTTGGCGGACCAGTCGTCGTCGTCGAAACGCGGTTCGCCGACTTCGGCTCCGGTCGCGGCGAGCTCGTCGAGGTACGGCGCGATCTGCTCGACCGGTGTCGGCTTTCCCGGCGCGAACAGGTTCACACCGAACCGCGCCGAGGTGAGCTGCCGCGTCTGTGCAATCCGTTGTGCCAGTGTGCCGGCGCTCAGATATCCGGCCGCGAGGATGCCGAACCCGCCCGCCTCGGTGACGGCCGCGGTGAGTTCTGGCGTGGACGGTCCGCCGGCCATCGGGGCAAGAACGACGGGCGCACCGATGTCGTCGAGGATCACGCGGACTCCAATTCTTCGAGTACCAACCCGACGGCGCCGAGAATCAACACGATCCGCATCCCTCCAGTATTCCCCGGCCGTCGGGGTGGTCGCCGGTGAATCGAGATCCGGCCCGGCGGGGATGCCGCCGCGGGGACCGGGGTATCGGCGGAGCCATCTGCTGCGCGTTCGGCGAGACAGTGCAGCGGCTCGTCGTCGCTCTCACCGCACGACGTGAGCAAACCGGCGGACTGCGTCCTCGGTCATCTCCTGAGTTGTCGCGGAGCGTGATGCATGCCTGTGTCAACCTCGCGTACCGTTTTTCGATGCCTCTATTGACGGAAGTGCCAGGTCCAAGCGATGATTTAGGTATCCCACCTGCGGGTGGGGAGGGCCCGTCCCTCTGTTGGAGATCACTCATTGGGCAGCACCACAACGGTCGCTGTCGTCGCGTGTCCGCCAACAGACGGAGGTCCACATGGCCCAACCCGAAATTCTCGTCTCGATCGCCTTGGTGATTGCCGCGTGCTTTGTCTTCTTCGTGACCGCCTGCCTGGTCACCGCCATCCTCATTGTTATCCTCACCGGCAGCACCGCCGGTCTCCGCGACTTCGCGAAGGTGATCGTCGCCCTCGGCCGGGTGATCCGATTCTGGTTCCGGTTCGGTAACTGACGCGCGAGCCCTCAAACGCGAGGACAGTCCCCGGCCTCGGGTCGGGGACTGTCCTCACTTGGATTTCGCCTATCAGTGTTTCCGCATTGCCGTTCCGGGGCTCTCACAGTATGGGTGCGTTCTCATGTGCGTCGAACGGTCGCGGCGAGCCGATGGCGGTGTCATTCAGGTGGATCACCTGGTGGACGTGCAGGCCGGCGATCTCGGGCAGGTCGTATCCGAGCAGTGTCGCGAACGTCTGATTGACGTCGAGCAGGCGTGACTGGTCGTGCATGAGCATCGGAATAAGGCTGCGCGCCAACAGGTACCGCACTCCTCGCCGCTCAGCGCCACCGCCGTGCGCCGGTGGCGGTGTGTGCGGATATTCGGGTTCCAAATCTCTGTGGTCCGCGAGATCGGTCGGGGTGCTCTCGGTGCCCGGGCGGACGCCGCGCGTCTCGCGCGCTGACCCACCCTGCGGGGCGGTACCGTTGCTGGCCCCGCTGGTCGTGGTCGGCCGTGCGAGTCAGGTCGGCTCGGTGGTCGTCCCGCCGGTGATCGGTGCCGCCTGCGGGTCGGGACGGTCCATCCGCTCGAGATGGGCCTTGATCCACTCGGTGGTGTGTGTCCGTGCGGAACCTGGGGGCGTGTACTCGGCCGGTCCGTCGGTCATGGCGTCCTTTCGTGTGGAGTAGTAGCGGAGGGCGTTCGGGTGGCGTTGCGTCATCGGTGGTCGGTGCCCGAGCGGTTAGTGAGATCCGGGCAGGTTCGACGTGTCGGTGTCGATCTCTTCGGTGGACGGTCCTCCGGGGGCGGCTGCTGGCGAGTACTCATGGAAGAGAGCGTGCCCGCACGGATTGAACACGCGGTAAACACTGTCGTCGGTGTGAGCCTTTCGAGCGACTCTCGCCGATCGAGATCTTGCTCGCCCGGCGCTCTTACGCTGGGAGGACCACGACACCAGCGGGAGAAGGATCATGAGTTACGAAGCGATCTACGACGGGGTCCGTTATCCGCTCGCCGATGCGGCCGCCGCCCACGGCCTCGAGGACGCCATCAGGGGCATCTTCGAAGACCACGGCAATGGCGGATTCGTCGGTTTCGTCAGCCAGAACTCGACGGTTCGCCTCCTGATTACGCCGGCGACTCCGGTCGCGATTCGGGGCAGCGACGAGCCGAACCCGAGTGTCGTCTCTCGCTGGTAGCCGCGCGGGCCGCTGGCCGGCGAGGCGCGCAGCAGACAATACCGCGACGGCCGATCAGGACGCTGACGCCCACATCTCGGAGTTGGTGGGGCCCAACAGGAACGCTGATCGGTGGACATGGCCGACGGAAAGCGGGGGCTCCGCCGAGCACATCATGTCGGCAGAGCCCGACGCCTCGTCGTCTCGATCTTGCTACTCGCGGGAGAGCATGGCGGCGGCTGCGCGTTCGAGGTCGACGTAGGGTTCGCCGCTGACGTCGACGGCGACCCGGTTCAGGGTGCCGCCGGTGAACGCCCAGGGTGTGGTTCCGGGGTAGTCGTCGGTGACGGCTTCGGCGCCCCCGCGGCCGGCGGTGAGGCCTGCGCCGCCGAGACCGAACGGGCCGGGTTGGGTCCGGATCCGGCCCTCGCCGACCTTGCGGTCGCCGTAGTACAGGCTCAGCACGCCTTGGGCGGTGCCGGGCGGATCTTCACCGTCCTTGTCGAAGGAGGCAGCCAGGATTACGTTGTGACCGGTCGGCACGTCTTCGGTGGCGTCGATCCTCTGCTGTTCGCTGCCGAGGAAGTTGTAGACGTAGTGCAGCCGGTTGTCCCTGACGTACAGGGTGTGGCCGCCGAACCGGCCGCCGTGGGCGAACAGCACCCCGGACGCGCCCGGGTCGGGGATGTCGACGAGTGCCCCGATCGAGTAGGAGCGGTTGCGGACACTGACCGCGACCGACTCGGGCACCGGGGCGCCGCCCGGACGGTAGACGTAGCGGTTGCGTGGGGCCACCGGCTGCGGGCGTGGGGTGGTGAGGATCTCGACGGGCTGGCGGTCGTCGAGCGGCAACGCCTGGTTGGCGCCGGCCTCGTGGAACCACAGCCCGACCAGCTCGGCCAGTCGGCCGGGCTCCTCGGCGGCGAGGTCGCGGAGCTCGGCGCGGTCCACATCGGTGTGGTAGAGCTCCCAGGTGTCGTCCGGGAAATGGCTCCAGCCGCTGATCGTGGGGTGGGTGGTGACGGCCTTCCAGCCGTCGTGCCAGATCCCCCGGCTACCGAGCATCGAGTAGAACTGGGTGTGCTTGGCGGTGGGGATGGTGCCGGTGTCGAAGCTGTACCGCATGCTCACCCCTTGCAGCGGGTGCTGGGCGTACCCCTTGATCGTGTCCGGGAGTTCGAGGCCGAGGCAGTCGAGCAGGGTCGGGACCAGGTCGATGGCGTGGTGGTACTGGTCGCGGGTCTCGCCGCGGGCGGTGATCCCGGCGGGCCAGGAGATCAGGCACGGGTCGCAGGTGCCGCCGTTGAAGGTGTAGCGCTTCCACATCTTGAACGGGGCGTTGAAGGCCATCGCCCACCCGTTGGGGTAGTGGTTGTAAGTGTTGGTGCTGCCGAGTTCGTCGAGCATCATCAGGTTCTCGGCCAGGTCGTCGGGCACGCCGTTGAACATCTTGTTCTCGTTGACCGAGCCGTTGGGTCCGCCCTCGCCGCTGGCGCCGTTGTCGGAGACCAGCACGATGATGGTGTTGTCGAGTTGCTCGATGTCCTCGAGGTAGGCCAGCAGGCGGCCGATCTGGTCGTCGCAGTGCGACAGGAATCCCGCGTACACCTCGGCCATCCGGGCGAACAGGCGCTTCTCGTCGTCGGACAGGGTGTCCCAGGGGCGGGTGAAGTCCAGCGGCGGGAACGGCTGACCGTCGAGGCCGGTGCGGTTCTCGGGGGTGCCGACCGGGTTGAGCGGGGGCAGCTCGGTGTTCTGCGGGACCAGACCCATTTCCTTCTGCCGGGCCAGGATCTGCTCGCGCATCGCCTCGTACCCGGTATCGAACTTCCCGCGGTAGCGATCGGCCCATTCGCGGGGCACGTGATGCGGGGCGTGCGCGCAGCCCGGCGCGTAGTACAGGAACACCGGGCGGTCAGGGGCGATCGCCTTGACGTCGTCGAGGTACTCGATGGCCCGGTCGGTGATGTCGACGCCGAGGTGGTACCCCTGCTCCGGGGTGGTCGGAGCCTGAACCGGGTGGTTGTCGTGCACCAGGTCCGGGTACCACTGGTTGGTCTCCCCGCCGAGGAAGCCGTAGAAGCGTTCGAAGCCACGGCCGATCGGCCAGTTCCGTTTGGTGGACGCCGCGTTCATCTCGTCCTGGGCGCACAGGTGCCACTTTCCGACCATCGCGGTGGAATAGCCGTGCTCGACCAGAATCTCGGCGAGGGTGGCACATTCGGGTGGGATGTGCCCGTTCGCGCCTGGGAAACCGCTGGCGGCCTCGCTGATGCAGCCCATCCCGTTGGTGGTGTGATTGCGGCCGGTCAGCAGGCAAGAGCGGGTCGGGGAACACAGCGCGGTGGTGTGCCACTGCCCGTACCGCAGCCCGTTCGCGGCGATCTTGTCGATGTTCGGGGTCTCGATCGGGCCGCCGTAGCAGCCCAGGGCGCCGTAGCCGACGTCGTCGAGCACGATGTAGAGGACGTTCGGCGAACCGGGCGGCGCCTTCGGTTGCTCGTACGGACCCCAGTCCGGGATCGAATCACGAATATCGAGATTGACGACACCTCTGAACGGCTTGGCCATGACCGGCTCCTCGATCGATCGGGTCTGCCCCCCTTTAATCCACCAAAGCACTACCCACCCGGTCATCGCCAGAGGCTAATGGGGTAACACATCGGCGGGACGACCCGCGTGACACCAAGCCCACTGCGCTGGTGGGGGTGGCCCGAGCGCGCACGCGATCGCCGCTCGACATGGGCGTGGCTCCGTCGCCACGCAGGTCGCCCCCGGCGTCGTGAGCTCGGGGATGAGAGCTGCCGCTGACCTGCTGCCGGCCCCTCGGTTGGGGGTAGGGCCTCGCGGGGATCTCCGATTCGATCGCAGCTTCCTCGTCGTGATGTCGCAGGATGACGGCCCGAGCTGATCGCGTCGGTCGGTCACGGGATGCTCGACCTCACCATGCCGTATCTGCGCGAGTACCTGCGCGAGCACGCCGCCGAACGCGTCTGACGGCAGTCGGCGTATTTCAGTTCCCCCGCTGGCCGTCCTTTCTTGCGGTGGGCCACCCGTATCGGCGTCGTCAGCACCCATCACGCAGCGGCGGCCCGCGCCCTCTGGGTACTCGCCGCGCTCGCCTTCGTGGGCACGTCCGCCTCGGAGGTCTCGGTGACCCTGGTCATCACTCTCGTGGTCGCGATCGCGGCAACAAGTGCCCTGGTCACGGTCACCCGGGAGCCGGCAAAGTCAGCGGCCGCGCGACGGGGCGCGCAGTCCGGGTATCCGGGTGTGCGGTGCGGCCACGCCGCGACAGCGATGGCTCCGATGAGACAGGTGAAATACGACGGTTCACCGATTCGGATCCTGGACGAATCTGATCAGCGGAGCCCCTGCCCATATCTTGCCGACCACACACTTTAAAAGTACATTGAAAGTATGTCTGTGGGTGAGGTGCCGTTCTCGGATATCCAGAACAAGGGGAAGGCGACACTGTCGGAATGGCAGCGGTCGGGAGCGCGGCCGCTGCGGGTGACGCGCCGCGACGATGAGGATCTGGTGTTGATGACGGCGGCGCGGGCGGATCAGGCACGGGAGGTGCTCGCGGCGGCGACGGCGATGGTCGACGCCCTGCTGCACTCGGATGACCGTGATCTGGTGCGCAAGGTAGTTGCGGCGGCGTTCCCGTGGGTGAGCTACCTCTCGGGTGAGGAGGTCGCCGACTTCGTCGACGAGCTGATCGCCTCGCTGCGGGCAGGCTCATCGCTGGATAATCCGGCTCCGCCGGCCCGCACGATCGAGACGTGGCGCCACACGGCGGAGGTGTATGCCGATCCGGAGCTGGCCCGGATCCTGTCGGCGTCGACTGAGGGTGACTTCGGGGCCGTGCCGGTGCCGGAGCTGTGAGCCCGAAGCGAGGCGAGCGAGTCGCGCCGCCGGCGGCCGGAGAGTTGTGGGACCTGCGGTTCGCAACTAGCGATGCGGCAAAGGGGTGGGACGAGCTGTGCCGGCAGGCGCCGGCGAACACGCTGGTGGCGTACGAGGAGATGCGACGCCGCGCGGTCGCGCAGGAGTCGACCACACGCCATCACCAGTTGAAGGGCAAGCTCGCGACCGGGGTGCACAACGGTGTTGAGATGGAGCAGTGGCAGTACGAGGTCACCTCCGGTGGTCGGGTCTGGTACGTAGTGGACATCGAGCACCGCACCTTGTGGCTGAAGCACGCGGGTACTGGACATCCCAAGCAGACTGAATAATGTTGCTGAGCAACTGAATGGGGCGAATCGACGCCATCGAGTCCGGGGTGGTGGCAGCCCACGGCTTGCGTGAAGTCTACCGACTGAGAATGGCCGAACATGATGTCAATCCAGCCGGCCTATCGATGTCCGGGCTCAGGTACGCCGACCCCCTCGGAGTCGTTCTTCGCTCCGACTGAACCTGTTCGGGCTGTTCGAATGCGTCGGATATGTTCGTGGACCTCAGGTTTCGAGATTCAAGTGATGATGACCTTTGGTCTCGGGGCTGGTTGGTGTGATGGTTGCCCACCGCGCCTGTCGGTGGTCCCAGTAGCGGGTGCGATCGTGTGAGCGCCCGCTGGCTGTCCAATGCCTGATGGAAGGGCTGCGGTGGGGCGTTAGCCTGTGGGCGCGTAGGACCACGTCGTGGGTGTGGTGTGCGCCCGCGCCGCCGCTGATCGAGCGTTCCCGCACTTCGTTGACGTCGGTGTGCCAGCTGTCATCGAGTAGCGCTGCCACGTCACCGGGTGTGACCCACTCATCGGGTTCGAAGCCGTGCTCGCGTGCCGCGGCCGCGTCGCGGATGTCGTGGTGCACGACCAGCAGGGTGCCGCCCGGTGCGACGGCGGAGATCAGTGCGCGTTCGGCGGCACGGTCGGCGGTTCTGCGCAGGGCGGGGTACTGGGCTGAGACCAGGTCGAAACCACCCGGGGGTAACTCGGCATCGAGCAGTCCGCTCAGCACCCAGGTGATGTCCACGTTTTCCCTGTCTGCGTGGGCCCGGGCCCGGTGGAGGGCGATGTGCGAAATGTCCAGCGCGGTGACGGCCCATCCCTGGCGGGCGAGCCAGAGTGCGTCGGCGCCTTCACCGCAGCCGACGTCCAGGGCGCGTCCCGGGCGTGCGCCGGTCATCTCGTCGACGAGTGCGCCGTTGGGTTCTCCGCTCCACACGCGATCGCGCTCGCTGTAGCGCGCATCCCCCGTGAGTACTTATTAACCGCCCGACGTTAATAAGTACTCACGGGCCGAAGGCACACCGGAAGTTCATGCACGCCATAGATGTTCATGTCGGACTTGAGCTTCACCTCGCCCGCCGGGACGGCGAGTTCGAGATTCGGGAAGCGGCGCAGCAGTCCCTCGAAGCCGGCGCGCATCTCGAGGCGGGCCAGTTGCTGGCCCAGGCACAGGTGGACGCCGTGGCCGAAGGACAGGTGACCGCGGGCCTTGCGGTGGATGTCCAGGGCGTCGGGGTTGTCGAAACGCAGGGGGTCGCGGTTGGCGGCCAGCAGGGAGACGACGACGGTCGATCCCTTCCCGATCGTCTCGCCGCCGAGTTCGATGTCCTCCGTGGCGTAGCGGTAGAAGATGTCGGCGACGGCCAGGTAGCGCGTGAGTTCCTCGACGGCATCGGACATCAACTCCGGGTCGGCGCGGAGTTCGGCCAGCTGCTCGGGGTGCTCGAGGAGCGCGAAGGCGCCCAGTGCCAGCATGTTGGCGGTCGTCTCGTGGCCCGCGAGCAGCAGCAGGAATGCGATGCCGATCAGCTCCTCGACGGTGAGGTCGTCGTCGCGGGCCAGGTCGGACAGGATGTCCTCGCCGGGTGCGGCACGTTTGAGCGCGACCAGTTCGGCCAGGTACGTGGTCAGCGCACCGTACGCGGCCATCTTCTCGTCGAGCGCCTGGTCCTTGACCAGGAACTTGGCCGTGTTGACCTGGAAAGTCTCCCGGTCCGCGTAGGGGACGCCGAGCAGTTCGCAGATCACCAGTGACGGCACCGGCAGTGCGAACTCCTTGACCAGGTCGACCGGCTGGGTCAGGCGCGCCATCTCGTCCAGTTGCCGCTCGACGACGTCGACGATGTGCTCCTCGAGTTGCTTCATGCGTCGCACGGTGAAGGCGCCGGTGAGCTTGCGCCGCAACCGGGTGTGGTCCGGCGGGTCCATCGCGATGAACAGCCCCGGGACCTGCGGGGACGGCTCGGTGGCGGCGGGCATGCCGGGCGTCTCGTACGGCACGTGCAGAATGCCGATGTCCGGGCGCGAGCTGAACCGGGTGTCGGCCAGAAGCCGGCGGACCGCGTCGTAGCCGGTGACGAGCCAGCCCTCGTGACCGTCGGGGAAGACCAGCGGACTGACGGGTCGAGCGTCGCGCAGCCGGGTGATTGCGCTGGGCGGGTCGAACGGTCCCGCATCGCGATCCATCGGGAGGCCGTGCGGGACGGGAACGGTTCGGCTCATCGGATGTCCTTCTCGTGCCGGGTGAGTGTGCTTGACGGTCATGGGTTCTCCTGTACTCCAGGGTCGGAAATGGATCAGGAACGGCGGATCGTGATGCCGCCGAACGAGGTGTGCGCACGCACCTCGGCCGTCCTGTCGGACGCCGCGGGCCGGGTGATGTCGTCCAGCGCGTTGTGTACCCGCCCGAACTTGGACTTCACGTCCAGCCGAGCGGCGGTGCCCTCGGCGATGCCGATCTCCAGGTCGCCCATCGCGGTCCCGACCTCGACCGAGCCGTGGGCCACCTCGGCGATGCGAATGCTGCCGTTGGCCGTCTTCGCCTCGACACTCGCGCCGGCCCGGTCGACGGAGATGGCGCCGTTCGCCGAGCGCACGCGGACGTCCCCGGTGACCGCGGCGATCGTGGTGTCGCCGTTGGAGTTCTTCACGACCACGGAGCCCGCGGTCTCGCCGATGCGTACCTTCCCGGAGCCGGTGCGGATCTCGGCGTTGCCCGCGACGCCGTCCGCGGTGACGTCACCGGCCGCGGTGTTCACGCGCAAGGAACCGGTCCGCTCGAGTCGGACGTTCCCGGCGGAGGTCTTGAACGTGCACTCCCCGAGCCGGCCCGTGCCACTGAGGTTTCCCACCTGCAACGAGCCGGATACCCGTGAACCGCTAGGTAATTCGATCGACACGTTCACCGACCGGGTCTTGCGGGAGAAGTCGAAGGCGCGCGCCTTCGGTCCCGTGACCTGAAGAACGCCGTCCGCGTAGTCGACGCGGACGTGCTGGGCGGCCTGGACGTCCGACTCGTCGGAGTCGTCGCTCGGATGCACATCGACGACGGTGTCGGTCCGGTCGCTCGCGGTGATCCGCACATTGCCGACGCCGAGGCCGAGCGTGACGGAAATCGGTTCGGGTGTCTCGAAATTGGGCATGGTTGTCCCCTTCGTCGTGGGTAGGTGGCACGTCTCGCAGGTCGGGGACGTGGTGTAGCGGGATGCATTGGCCGCATCCTCGATCGGCTCAGCCGGTGGTGCGGTCGCGATGTCTCTCATACGAGATCAAGTGCATGGCACCACTATGGCACCATGATGGCATCAACGCAAGGCCTAAGTGGCTCACCACGGGGATGGCGCGGCACCATGCAGTGGCTATCGACTGAAAAGCTGCTGGTCAGGAAGCGGCCGGGTCAATCGGCGATGGCTGCGGCGAAGTCCTCGGAAGGTCCGGACGGTCACTGTCCGGGATCAGGCCGTGCCTGCAGCGTCGGCGCGGCGGCGGCCGGCAGCGCGTCGCGGTCGCGGTTCAACGGGGGATAGACGCGTTGGGTGTTGATGGTGATCTTCGTGGCTTTGGCCTGCGCGCCGCGCGTCACCACCTGGCGATCCCACCCCTCGGTGTACACCGCGCCGGCCGGTCCGAGGTCGAGAATCAATCGTGGCGTACCAGGGGATCCGGAGCGGCAACATCGGCTCCCCGAGTAGATCGCTGACGACGTTGTAGCCCGCGTAGCGGCCCATCGGGCGCCCGTGCTGGCACAACATCACCGACAGGTGGCCCTCGTCCACCCGCGCCGCGGCGACGTCACCGGCGGCGAACACTCCGGGCGAGCCGATCACGCGCAGATAGTCGTCGACCGCCGCGGTCGCCGCGCCCACGCCCGCTCGGCCGTTGGACAGTGTGGCCAGGTGGCGCTGCAACTTCATCGCGCCGTCGTACGTGTCGACGTCGAAGTCCAATTCCCGCAGACCGGGGATGTCGGGCTTCCTTACCCGACAGCCCAGCTCCAGGACCAGGCGGTCGTACCGCTGCGTGCCCCTGCCCCGTCGCCCGAGACGGTGACGGTGCGCGCCGCGGTGTCGATCGCGGTCACCTCGGCGGCGATGCCCCGATGCCGACGGGGTCGAGCAGGTCGCTCAGCGGGATGCGGCACGCGCTCTGGTCCGCCTCGTAGTTGCGGACCCGGATGTCGTGGAAGGACGTCGCGCTGATCACCGTGACATCGACGGTGCCGGCTGCGCCGAGTTCGTCGAGCCGCCGCGCGGCTCCCAGCGCGGCCCACAAACCGGCGAACCCCGAGCCGAGGACGAGGACGAGGACGCGATCGGAATCGGTCACCCCGCCATCGTGCCAGGTCTACGCCGCGACGACTGCCGGATCGCGATCATGCGCGATCATTCGCCGAACAACGCCCGCTCGTCGGCGACGTCGTACTCGGCTACCGACGCCGTGAGCATTGCCGCGCCCTGCTCGTCGCTGGGGCCGCTGCTGCGGAAGGCGTCGACCGCCGCCTGCGACTCCCAGCGCTCGAAGATGTTGATGCGGCCAGGGTCGATCAGGTCGGCCGAGATGGCGAAGTCGAGGCAGCCGGCCGCGCCGCGCGCCTGTTCGACGACGCTCACGCAGCCTGCGAGGTAGGACTCGCGCTGCTCCGGTTCGACGGTGATGTGTCCGGCGACGATGACCATGGTTCGCTCCCGGTTCGGGTAGTCGGACGCTTGTTCCGGAGTCGGGGTGATTCCGGGGGCGCGGAATATCGCGGAATATCTCCGAGGACGGTACTGTTGAACACGCTGACGGTGTCGGACATACCCCGGGTACCACATTAAATTCGTCGCCGAGAGCGACCACTTGCCGAGAGGCGATATGACGGCACCGTCGCAGAAGCCGCCGGCACCCTCGGGTGCCGGCGGTTTTCGTTGTGCGGTGGACCTTACTGTTCCTTCTTTTCCTTCCCGAGGCGGGCGGCGAGCATCGCCTTGCCCAGATCGCCGCCCTTCCGGCTCACGGCCTGGGCGCGGCGGAAGAAGTCGGCCAACTCGGCATCGCCGTCCATGTCGGCGTCGGAGATGTAGCCCTCGAGACGCAGAGCGTTGCTCAGTGACGCTTCGACGAACCAGATCAGGTTGTAGTCCTTGTCCCGTAGACCCGTCACCGAACCAACTTCTTGTTCACTCATCAGTGCGTCCTTCCCGAGAAACGGCCGACTGTCTTGTGGTTCCTGCCTACCCGTGTGGTTGCATCGTAGAACGTGAGGCGCGCCGGGCTCAGGCGAATGCCCAGTTCATCAGGACGACGTACAGACCGGTCCCGACGACGATCGAGAGCACCGCGTTCTTACGCCACAGTTGTACCGCGGCCGTGGCCCCCACCGCGATCAATTCGGGGATCCCGTGCGACGGCGCGGTGACGGAGACGTTCTTCAGCGAGTACGCCACCAGGATCAGCATGATCCCGGCAGGCATGTAAACACCTAGGTAGCCGACGAGTGCGGACGACCGCAACGGCATGACGATCGCGAACGGGACCGCCCGCAGGGCGAACGTGACCACCGCCATGATCGCGACGGCCGCGAGGATGTAACCGGGGTCAGGCATCGGCGGGCACCTTTCTCCGCGTGACGAAGTATCGGACGACGAGCAGGCTCACGAATGCGCCCATCGCGATCGGCAGCATGTGTTCGGCGTCGACGAGTCGCGCGGTCAGGGCGCATGCCACGGCGATCGTGGGAACCGCGAAACCGCTCTGGGCCCGGATCGCCTCGATGGACAGCACGACGAACAGTGCGGTCAGCGCGAAGTCGAGTCCGACGATGTTCTCCGGGATCCACTGCGCTGCAGTCGCTCCGAGAATCGCCCCGCCGATCCAGTACGCGTGGAGGTACAGCTGCGAGTACACCATGACCCGTCCGGTCATCGACCTCCGGTCGCCGGTGACCGACATGGCGTACGCCTCGTCGGTCAGCGCGAACATGCTGTAGAACCGGGCGAGCCGGCCCTTGACCCTGTCGAGGGGAAAGCTCAAGGCGTAGAACACGTGCCGGAAGTTCACCAGCAGCGCGGTCAGCGCGATGTAAGGGAGGGGCGTCAGGGTGGCGACCATGCCGACCGCGATGAATTCGAGGGAACCGGCGTAGATCAGCGAGGTGAAGACCATCGCCCACCAGGGGTTGAGTCCCTGCTGGACCACGAGCACCCCGAGGGCGATCCCCAGCGGAATCAGTCCGATCCCGACGGGGAGGGATGCCTGCAGGGCCCGACGCCATTCCGGCGTGTGCCGGTGGTCGGGGTCGACGACTGCGGTCGCGGCAAAGGGGGCTGGATCGATCACCACGCAAATTTATAGCAACTATCCCGGTGCGCGATTGCGAGCGAATGCCCATAATTGGCCCTGTGCGCAATAATAGTGCGATGGATGATATCGATCACGCAATTCTCGACCACCTGCGCAACGACTCCAGTCTGACCAACACCGAATTGGCGGATCTCGTGGGTCTGACTCCCTCCCCGTGTCTGCGCAGGGTCAAGAAACTCGAGGCGGACGGCGTCATCACCGGCTACCGCGCGATCGTCAGCCAGGAGGCGCTGGATCGGGGATTCCAGGTGATCGTCACCGCCGAGATCGGCGTGAACGATCAGGCGACCATCGAACAGTTCGAGTCCCGGGTCGCCGCCTTCGACGAGGTGATCGAATGCCGGAGGCTGTTCGGGATCCCCGACTATTTCATCCGGGTCGCGGTCCGCGACCTCGCGACGTACGAAAACTTCATGGCCACGAAGCTCAGCGGGCTCCCGGCGGTGTCGCGGGTGACGTCGCTGATCACGATGAAGACCATCAAGAGCGCTGACTGACCGGCCGCGAATCGGGTGTGTCCCGCGTCTGGTCCCCTATTCTGGCGATATGCCCGACGACCTGCTGATCGCGCGGAATCCGGAAGCCGGCTCGACGCTTCCCTATCTGGTGCGGGTTCCGCTGGGACCGGGCGGCATCGTCGTCAAGGCGAAGCAGCCCTGGCCCCGCGAATCCAAGGTCTACTGCCACCGGGCCGACGAATGGCCCGCCGACGCCGAGATCCTGGAGCGGCTCGAGGTTCGTTCGTGCACCCGGCGAGGCCCCGCGATCGACCTGGTGCTCACCCGTGCCCGGGAGAACCGCTCCCAGTTGGTGATGACCCGTGCGCGGGGCCGGGAGATGATCTTCTGGCAGTCGCCGCGCACCGCGAAGCAGGCGAGGCCCGCGGTCACGGTGCCGACGGCGCGGGCCCACGGCCGCGTGTTCGACATCGTCGTCGACACCGCCGAAAAATATCCGTACACGTTCGGGAAGCAGCAGGCGACCACGGTTCGCCGACGGCTGTCCGCGGGTGACTACGCGGTCGAGGTCGGCGACGAGATCGTGGCGGTGGTGGAACGCAAGACGCTCGAGGATCTTGCGGCGAGCCTGCTGTCCGGGCGGATGACATACGCGGCGGCCGAGTTGAGCGCACTGCCTCGGGCCGCCGTGGTGGTCGAGGACCGGTACAGCCGGCTGTTCAAGCTCGAACACGTCAGTGGAGCCAGGGTCGCCGAGGCGCTGGCCGAATTGCAGGCCCGGTTTCCGGCGCTGCCGGTGACGTTCTGCGAGACGCGGCAACTGGGCCAGGAGTGGACCTATCGCTGGCTGGGCGCCTGCCTGCACGAGTGGGAATCGGCTCGGGCGACGAGCGATCTCGAAACGACGTTCGCGACGGCCCCGTCCGTGGTGCCCGCGAAAGTCGACGTGCAGCGCCCCGCGGTCGTCCGCGACTGGGCTCGGGCTCAGGGGATCGAGGTGTCGGAGAAGGGGCGGATCCCGGCAGCGGTGATGCGCGCGTTCTCGGCGGCTCATCCGCCGTGAGAGCGTGACCCTGCGCACCCATCGTCCGAAAAGGTAAAGAGTCCTTTACTATGGGTGGCTCGTACTCCGATTACAGAGAGAGCCATGACCAGCGCTTCGCGCCCCCGAAGACCCAGCCCGCCCCAGAGTGGTCACCGCAGTCCCGGACGCACGACGCGGGTGACACCGTGGTGACCGTCCTGAGCATCGGCTTCGGCGTCGTCGTCGTATTACTGATCACCGCCCTGACCGGCTATTTCGTCGCGCAGGAATTCGCGTACATGTCGGTCGACCGCTCGCGGCTCAAGGCCAGGGCCGAGGCGGGAGACATGGGCGCCGCACGCGCGCTGGCCGTCACGCGCCGCACCTCGTTCATGCTTTCCGGCGCCCAGTTGGGCATCACGGTCACCGGTCTGCTCGTCGGTTACGTCGCCGAACCCCTGATCGGGCGCGGTCTCGGCGAACTTCTCGGCGGCGTCGGCATCCCGACCGCGGTCGGGGTCGGTGTCGGTGCCGTCCTCGCCGTCCTGTTCTCCACCTTCGTCCAGATGCTGTTCGGTGAACTGTTCCCGAAGAACCTGGCGATCGCCCGTCCCGAACCGGTGGCGCGATGGCTCGCGCTGTCGACCACCGTCTACCTGAAACTTTTCGGCTGGTTGATCTGGTTGTTCGACCAGTCGTCGAACCTGCTGCTGCGCGCGCTGCGGATCGAGCCGGTCCACGACGTCGAGCACTCGGCGACCGCACGGGACCTCGAGCACATCGTCGCCGAGTCCCGCGACGCCGGTGAGCTGCCGCGGGAACTGTCGACCCTGCTCGACCGGATCCTCGACTTCCCCACCAGCACCGCCGGGCACGCCATGATTCCCCGCGCCCACGTCGACACCGTCCGGGCCGACGAACCCCTGAGCAGCGTGCTCGAGAAGATGGGCGCCGGACACACCCGCTACCCCGTCGTCGGGACCTCCTCCGACGACCTGCGCGGCGTCATCCACCTCCACGACCTGCTCGGCGAACAACCCGACGGGGTGGCCGCGTCCCGGGCCCGCGCGGCCGTCGTCGTGCCGACGTCGCTGCCGCTGCCCGACGTGCTGGAACAGCTGACAGCCGCCCGGGACGAGATGGCCCTCGTCGTCGACGAGTACGGCGGTTTCGCCGGGGTCATCACGATCGAGGATCTCGCGGAGGAACTCGTCGGTGAGATCGCCGACGAACACGATCCCGACGGCGAGGCGTCGGTGACGGGCTCGGAGTCCGAGGGCTGGACGATGCCCGGCGACCTGCACATCGACGAGGTGGAGCGCGTTCTCGGACACGACCTCCCGTCCGGTGACTTCGAGACGCTCGCCGGCGCCGTCATCGCGGAGTTCGGTGGTCTCCCCGTCGTCGGGGATGTCGTCGCGATCCGATTGAACCCGGATCCGGCCGACCTGATCGCCGACGCCGACCCGCCCGTCCGCAACCTCGACGCCGAGGTGCGGGCGGTCGACAAGCACGTTCCGTCCTCGCTGTTCGTGAGGCTCCGCATCGTGGAGAGTGACTCGACCGATGAGTAATCCCTGGGTCGTTCTGGTGGTCACCGTCGGGTTGATCGCGGCCAGCGCGTTCTTCGTGGCGATCGAGTTCGCACTGATCGCCGCCCGTCGCCACCGGCTCGAGGACGCCGCCCCCACCAGTCGGGCGGCGCGGGCCGCTCTGCGCAGCGCATCCGAGCTGTCGGTGTTGCTGGCGGGATCCCAGCTGGGCATCACCGTGTGCACCCTCGCACTCGGTGCCGTCACGAAGCCGGCCGTGCATCACTGGCTCACCCCGGCGTTCGAAGGGTGGGGTGCGCCGCTGTGGCTCGCGGACGTCCTCGGATTCGTCCTCGCCCTGATCATCGTCACGTTCCTGCACCTCGTCGTCGGCGAGATGGCACCGAAGTCGTGGGCGATCGCGCACCCGGAGAAATCGGCGACCCTGCTGGCGATCCCGATGCGCGCGTTCATGTGGGCCACCCGCCCGCTGCTGCTGGTGCTGAACCGGATGGCGAACCGGTGCCTGCGACTGTTCGGCGTGGAACCGGTCGACCAGGTCGGGGCGGGCCAGGATCCCGACGCGCTGCGTCACCTCGTCGAGCACTCCGCGACCGTCGGCACGCTCGACGAGCGGTACCACGGCCAGCTGACCAGTGCCCTGGCACTCCAGTCGCTCACCGTGCGGGACATGGTGCGGCCGAACACCTCCCCGAGCAGCGTCGCCCCGGATGCGACCGCCGCGGCGATCAAAGCGGCCGCGGATCGGAGCGGCCACCTCCGGCTGCTCGTGCGCGACGAGGACGGGATCAGGGGCGTGGTGCACGCGCGGGACAGTCTGCGGGCAGGCGCGGGAGTCACTGCCGCCGACCTGATGCGCCCGGTGCTGACCCTCGACGCGGACGCCGCCGTGTACGAGGCGTTGCACACGATGCGCGAGACCCGTAGCCATCTCGTGATCGTCACCGACGGCCGGCAGCTGATCGGTGTCGTCACGCTGACGGACGTCCTCGCGCGTCTGCGTCCGGCGGCGGGGGCGTCCGCCTGACCCGTTTCGCATACCGCGGCCGGTGCCGGGATCGTGGGAGCGGTACCCTCGCGGGGTGAATTCACGGTTGGATGTGGTCGCGCGGGTGCGCGGCTCCGTCGTGGGTTCACTGTCCGGCGCGGTCAGCATCGCCGCGCACGGTATCGCCGGCGGCGGAATGCCCCCGAGCGACGGTTCGGTGGTGCTGCTTCTCGCGGCGTGCGCCGCCGTCGGAGCGTCGGTCGCCGCCATCCGGGTGGCCAGCCGCGAATGGTTGTTCGTGCTGTCGGTGCTCGCAGTGGGCCAGCTGATCGGCCACACCACGCTGGCGTTGGCGGCCGATCATGCGCACGGCCTGGGACTGTCCACTCCGATGATCGCCGCGCACATCGCCGCCATTGCGGTGGCCGCGGTGCTGGTCCGATCGGCCGAACGCGCCTGTCTGCGCGCCCTGGCGGCGCTGACGCGCATCGTTCTCGCCGTCCTGGCCCCGCTGCAGGTCGATACCGGCACCTGGTCGGCGACCCCGGTCTACCGCGCGAAGCTGTCGTTGTGGCTGCTGGTCGCCGCGGGCGCCGGCACCCGCGGACCACCCGCACTCGTCTAGTCGAACCTCTCACCGCCCTCCCGGCGCACACGGAAAGACGTGTCGCTCGCCGGTCGGGCGTGTTCTCACACGGCACCAGCAGACTCCCGGCGAGTCCCGGTGCCGATCCCTTCCCGAGTCGGAACATCCCTGACCTCGCGTTGCCCAGCGCACCCCTGACGTGCGCGGCCTCGACGGCGCTGGGTGCCCGCCTCACCCGAACTCGAATCGAGACCGTCATGTCCATTCCCGAACTCGAACGCGACAAACCCGTCGCGCCCGCCCCGTCCTCGTCGGCGTCGCCGCCGCGCAGTCTCCGGCCACTGATCCTGCGTCTGCACTTCTACGCGGGGATTCTGGTGGCCCCGTTCCTGGTGATCGCCGCCGTCAGCGGCGGCCTCTACGCCCTCGCGCCGTCCGTCGAGCAGCTGGTCTACCGCGACTACCTGCATGTCGACTCGACCGGGCCCGATCTGCCGATGTCCGAACAGGTGCGGGCCGCGCAGCAGGTTCGCCCGGACCTCGCCGTGGCGGCCGTGCGCCCGGCGACCGAACCGGGTGAGACGACGCAGGTGATGTTCACCGACCCCGGGCTGGGTGAATCCGAACGACTCGCGGTCTTCGTCGACCCCGCCACCGCGCAGTCGAAGGGCGAACTGGTGGTGTACGGCAGCAGTGGGGCGCTGCCGATGCGGACCTGGATTTCGCAGTTGCACCGGCACCTGCACCTCGGTGAGCCTGGACGTATCTACAGTGAGCTCGCCGCGTCGTGGCTGTGGGTCATCGCGCTCGGCGGCGTGTACCTGTGGGTGCAGCGGTATCGCACGACCCGCGCCCGGAACGCGGACGCCGCCAGGTTGTGGACGCTCGACCGGTCGAGCCGCGGCCGCAACCGTACCCTGAGCTGGCACGGGGTGGTCGGGGTCTGGATCGCGGTCGGTCTGGTGTTCCTCTCGGCGACGGGCCTGACCTGGTCGCGGTACGCGGGCGAGAACGTCGGCGAACTCCGTACCGCCCTGAGCTGGACCACCCCCAAGATCGACAAGAAACTGGACTCGGCTCCGAACACCGGCGGCGCTGCCTCGGGCGGTCACGACGGGCACGGCGCCGGGCACACTCCCGCGTCGGATCCGGGAATCCTCGACACGAACGTGGGCGAACTCGACACCGTCCTCGACGTCGCCCGGCGCAGCGGTGTCACCGGCGCCGTCGAGGCGACCGTTCCCGCGGACACGGGCACCGCGTTCACCGTCACCCAGACCCGCGAACCATGGCAGTTCTCGAACGACTCGATCGCCGTCGACGGGGCCACGGGCACCGTGACGGACGTGTCGCGATTCGCCGACTGGCCGCTCGCCGCGAAGCTGACGTCCTGGGGCATCGCCCTGCACATGGGTTTGCTGTTCGGTCTGCTCAACCAGCTGATCCTGGCCGCTCTCGCGGTGGCGTTGCTCGCCGTCATCGTCCGCGGCTACGTCCTCTGGTGGCGGCGCAGGCCCACCCGCGGCACTGCCCGGGCGGTGGGCAGGCCGCCGGCGCGCGGCACGTGGCGTCGAATCCACCCGGTCGCGGCCGTGACCGGAGTCGCCTGCGTCGTCCTCGTCGGCTGGTTCGTCCCGCTTCTGGGACTGAGCCTCGTCGCGTTCCTGCTCGTCGACGTCGCGGTCGGTGCCCTCGGCCGTACCCGGGCGGGGTGATCGACAGGGGCACCCGCGCGGTCACGGCTTGGGAACCGGGTGCCCCTCCGAGGCCTGCACGACGACGAATCCGTTTCCGGTGAGGCACAGCTGATATGCCTCACCGGATCCTCGGCCGATCGCAGCGCCCATCTTCGCCGTCTTGCGGATCGACGAGTGCAGGCCGGTCGACCACAGCACTGCGCTCTGCATGTCGACGTACGTGGGGGTGTCCACGTTCAGGACGACGGGGGTGCCGTACACGGTGACGGCGAGAACGCCGCGCCCGGTGAACGTGGTGTTGAACAGTCCGCCACTGAGCATCGACGCGCCCTCGACGCGGTGGATATCCCAGCTCAGGGAACTGTCGAACGCGAGGACGTTGGAACCGTTGACGGTCACCGACTCGTCCTCGAGTTCGAGCAGGAAGATCTCGTCGGCGTCGCGGGCGAGGAACACGTCGCCGCTGCCGGACACCTTCATCAGCGACATGCCCTCACCGGTGAACGCCTTCTTGAAGAACTTCCCGACGCCGCCGCTGCCCTCGTACGAGAAGTCGACGTCACCCTGGTACGCGACCATCGCTCCCTGCCGGGCGAAGAAGTGGCCGCCGGTTCCGGTCAAGTCCACCTTGAGCATTCGGGGATTCTGGAGCACGAAGGTGCCCGGTAGTCCATTGCGTTCCGCGTTCTTCATCAGGTCGCTGCGCATGCTGCGATCGTATCCGCCGCGTCAACGAACCCATTCCGGACCGGGCCCGCTGGCTTCCTCGAAAATCAGCCACGTCTTGGTCGCCTGCACACCTTCGAGGCTCTGCAACCGTTCGAGGACGACGTGACGCAGTGCGCTGTTGTCCGGTGCGCGGACGAGGACGAGAACGTCGAAATCGCCACCCAGTAGTGAGAAGTGCTCGACGAACGGCAATGTCCGCAGCTGGGTGGAGATTCCCCGCCACGAGTCCTGCCTGATCGACAGGGCGATGAACGCGGAGGAGCCCAGGCCCGCTTTGGAGTGCGAGATGCGGGTGGTGAATCCTTCGATGATCCCGGCTTCCTGCAACCGTTCGATGCGGACGTACGCGTGGGCGCGGGAGATGTGCGCCTTCTCCGCCAGCGCTCGCATCGAGATGCGGCTGTCGGCGACGAGTTCCTTGATGATGCGTCGGTCGATCGCGTCGAGTTCGTACGTGTCCGTTGTGCCCTCGGCCATCTGTCCATCCCTGCTGTGGTCGCTCACACTTCGGTGAGACATTCTGCCCCCGACAGGCCGATTCTAGGCCATTTGTCTCTGATTCCTCCCAGTCGTTGTCGATAGGTCGTTCAGTTGCGAGCATTGACGAACACAATGCATATGGAGGTAGACGTGACGCTCGTAGAGCAGCCCCCGGCGAGGCCGTATCGGAAGTTCCTTCCCGCCGACAGTGCGGTGCAGTATCTGGATTCGGCGGGCGCGCTCACCGAGAGCGAGGCCCGGTACCCGAGGCCGAGTGACGACCGTCTGGTGGAGATGCACCGGAACATGGTGCTGGGCAGGCGCTTCGATCAGCAGGCGACGGCCCTGACCAAGCAGGGCCGGCTGGCGGTGTATCCGTCCTCGCGTGGCCAGGAGGCCTGCCAGATCGCGGCGGCGATGAGCCTGCGACCGACCGATTGGATGTTCCCCACCTACCGCGACTCGGTGGCGCTCGCCGCCCGCGGTATCGAGCCGGTCGAGATCCTCAGCATGCTCGCCGGCGACTGGCACTGCGGCTACGACCCGGCGCGGCACCGCAGTGCACCCCAGTGCACCCCGCTGGCCACCCAATTGCTGCACGCCACCGGTGTGGCGTACGGCGAACACCGCAGGGGCCGAGACGCGATCGCGCTGGCGTTCTGCGGCGACGGCGCGACCAGTGAGGGCGACTTCCACGAGGCCCTCAACTTTGCGGCCGTGTTCAAGGCCCCGGTGGTGTTCCTGGTGCAGAACAACGGATTCGCGATCAGCGTGCCGCTCGCCCGGCAGAGCGCCGCACCCACGTTGGCGCACAAAGGCGTCGGCTACGGAATCGGCAGCGAGCAGGTCGACGGCAACGACCCGGTCGCCATGCTCGCCGTGATGGACGAGGCAGCGAACTTCGTCCGGGCCGGCAACGGGCCGGTCATCGTCGAGGCCCACACCTACCGGATCGACGCGCACACCAACGCCGACGACGCCACCCGCTACCGCGACTCGTCCGAGGTGGAGCAGTGGCTCGGACGCGACCCGCTGACCCGGCTGGAGAAGTACCTGCGCGGCCGGGACCTGCTCGACGACGCGTCCGTCGACGCCCTGACCGCCGAGGCCGACACCGCCGCCGCGGCCCTGCGCGCCGGAATGAACGTCGACCGGCCCCACGACCCGCTCGATCTGTTCCGGCACGTCTTCGCCGAACCCACCCCACAGTTGCGCGAACAGCAGGCCCAGGTGCAGGCCGAACTGGCCGCCGAATCCGAGGAGCACTGAATCATGCCCACACTCACCATGGCTCAGGCCCTGAACACCGCACTGCGCGACGCGCTCGCCGCGGACGAGAACGTCGTCGTCTTCGGTGAGGACGTCGGCACGCTCGGCGGCGTCTTCCGGGTCACCGACGGACTCACCCGCGACTTCGGCGACGACCGCTGCTTCGACACCCCGCTCGCCGAATCCGGCATCATCGGTTTCGCCATCGGCATGGCGATGGCCGGGTTCAAGCCGGTCGTCGAGATGCAGTTCGACGCGTTCGCGTACCCGGCGTTCGAGCAGATCGTCTCCCACGTCGCGAAGATCCGGAACCGCACCAAGGGCGCGCTGTCGGTGCCGATCGTCATCCGGATCCCGTTCGCCGGCGGCATCGGCGGCGTCGAGCATCACTGCGATTCCAGTGAGGGCTACTACGCGCACACCCCGGGGCTGAAGGTGGTGGCCCCGTCCACCGTCGAGGACGCCTACACCCTGCTGCGCGCCGCCATCGACGACCCGGACCCGGTGATCTTCCTCGAGCCGAAACGGCTGTACTTCTCCCGCGCCGACGTCGATCTCGCGGTGGGCGCGCCGATCGGGAAGGCGGCCGTCCGGCGTGCCGGCCGGGACGCGACCCTCGTCGCCTACGGTCCGTCGGTGACCGTCGCGCTCGACTCCGCCGAGGCCGCCGCGGCGGAGGGTCACGACCTCGAGGTGATCGACCTGCGGTCGATCGTGCCGTTCGACGACGAGACGGTCATGGCGTCGGTCCGGAAGACCGGACGGTGCATCGTCATTCAGGAGGCGCAGGGTTTCGCCGGTGTCGGCGCCGAGATCGCCGCCCGCGTCCAGGAACGCTGCTTCCATCACCTGCACGCCCCGGTGTTGCGGGTCAGTGGATTCGACATCCCGTACCCGGCGCCGAAACTCGAACGCCTGCACTTGCCGAACATCGACCGCGTCCTCGACAGCGTCGACCGGTTGCAGTGGAACGACTCCGCCGACACCCGTTGGGCGGTGACAGCATGAGCGGCCAAGTCTTCCTGCTCCCCGACCTCGGCGAGGGACTCACCGAGGCCGACATCGCCGAGTGGCGAGTCCGCGTCGGCGACACCGTCACCATCGACCAGGTGGTCGTCGAGGTCGAGACCGCCAAAGCCGCGGTCGAGGTGCCGATTCCGTTCGAGGGTACGGTGATCTCCCTGCACGGCGACGAAGGCTCGACACTGAAGGTCGGCACCCCACTGATCACCGTGAGCGGTACCCCCGCCGCGCACGAGCAGTACCGCGAGGCGGAACAGTCCGGAAGCGGCAACGTCCTGATCGGGTATGGCACCAGTGAGGACACCGGTCGGCGCCGGCGTCGTGTCGCCGCGAACCGCGAAATCGCGCAGGCCCCCAAGGCTTCTGCGACGCGGGTCATCTCGCCGGTCGTCCGCAACCTCGCGCGGCAGAACGACCTCGACCTGTCGCGGCTGCCGGGCAGTGGTCCCGGTGGTGTGATCACCCGCGCCGACGTCGAGCGGGCGCTCGACACCACGCCCGACTCCACTGACGTGCAGCGGATACCGATCAAGGGCGTGCGCAAGGCGGTCGCCGACAAGCTGTCCACGAGCCGCCGCGAAATTCCGGACGCCACGACGTGGGTGGACGTGGACGCCACCGACGTCGTGCAGGCCCGCCGCACGATCAACGCCGCACTGCCCGAGGACGACAAGGTCGGTCTGATGGCCCTGCTCGCCCGCCTGGCGCTCGCGGCGCTCGCGCGGTACCCGGAACTGAACTCCACAGTTGACACCGACCGCAACGAGATCGTGCGCTACGGTCATGTGCACCTGGGCATTGCGGCGCAAACCCCACGCGGGCTGGTCGTCCCGGTGATCGAGAAGGCCGACTCGCTCACGACCGTCGACCTTGCCCGGCAACTGCGGGACACCACGGCGCTGGCCCGCGAGGGAGCACTCCCGCCGTCGCGGCTGACCGGGGGCACGTTCACCCTCAACAACTACGGTGTGTTCGGTGTGGACGGTTCGACCCCGATCATCAACCATCCCGAGGCGGCGATCCTCGGTGTGGGTCGTATCGTCGACAAACCGTGGGTGGTGGACGGGCAGTTGGCCGTTCGGAAGGTGATGCAGGTGTCGCTGAGTTTCGATCACCGGGTGTGTGACGGCGGTGTCGCCGGAGGATTCCTCCGGCTGTTCGCCGACTACATCGAGAACCCGATCACCGTCCTGGGGAGGCTGTAGATGACAGGCGCGCACAGCGACGTCCTGATCCTCGGCGGCGGCTCCGGCGGCTACGCCTGCGCCTTCCGGGCCGCGCAACTCGGGCTGTCGGTCACGCTGATCGAGGCGGACAAGATCGGCGGAACCTGCCTGCACCGGGGTTGCATCCCGACCAAGGCGCTGCTGCACTCCGCCGGGATCGCCGACGCCGCGCGGACCGGTGTGGAGTTCGGGGTGCGAACGACGTTCGACGGCATCGACATCGACGCGGTGCACTGGTACAAGAACGGCACGATCGATCGCTTGCACAAGGGGCTCCGAGGCCTGGTCGCCCACCACAAGATCACCGTCGTGACCGGTCACGGAAAGTATCTCGGGAACAGGACGATCGAGGTGGACGGCACCCGCTACACGGGAACGTCCGTGGTTCTCGCCACCGGCTCCTACGCCCGGACCGTTCCGTCCATCGAGCTCGGTGAGCGCATCGTCACCAGCGACGACGCCCTGAACCTCGGGTTCGTCCCGAAGAAGGCCATCGTCCTCGGCGGCGGCGTGATCGGTGTCGAGTTCGCCAGTGTCTGGGCGTCGTTCGGCGCGGACGTGACCATCGTCGAGGCACTTCCTCGCCTGGTCGCGGCGGAGGATCCCTGGTGCTCGAAGCAACTCGAACGCGCGTTCCGCAAACGCGGTATCTCCACCCGAACCGGCGTCACGGTCGCCGCGGCGAAGGAGACCGCGGACGGCGTCCTCGTGGAACTCGACGGCGGCGACACCCCCGAGGCGGACATCCTGCTCGTGGCGGTGGGGCGGGGACCGCGCACCGGAGACTGCGGATTCGCCGAACACGGCATCGCCCTCGACCGCGGGTTCGTGGTCACCGACGACCGGCTCCGCACTCCCGTCGACGGCGTGTATGCCGTCGGGGACATCGTGGCCGGACTTCAATTGGCGCACCGCGGTTTCCAGCAGGGAATCTTCGTCGCCGAGGAGATCGCCGGCCTCGATCCGGTCCCCGTGGCCGAGGATCTCGTTCCGCGGGTGACGTACTCGCACCCGGAGGTCGCGTCCGTCGGTCTCACCGAGGCCGCCGCCCGCGAACGGCACGGCGACGCGACGTCCGTGGTGTACGACCTCGCGGGCAACGGCAAGAGCCAGATCCTGCGAACGTCGGGCGGGATCAAGGTCGTCAGGGCCGGGGACACCGGCCCGGTGGTGGGTGTGCACATGGTCGGCGACCGCGTAGGCGAACTGATCGGCGAGGCCCAACTGGCCGTCGCCTGGGAAGCCCTGCCCACCGACGTGGCGCCGTTCGTCCACGCGCACCCCACGCAGAACGAGGCGCTGGGCGAGGCGATGCTCGCGCTGTCGGGGAAGCCGCTCCACACGCACGGCTGAGCGCGGCGTCGTCGATGCGCCACCACGCGATGCGGAACGGTGCCACTATCTGATGCGGAGCAGTTTCGCTCCCCAGGTACACCGCCCAGCTACGGAGGAACTCGCATCATGGACTGGACACTCGAAGTGGTCGTTCTGCCCGTCGGTGACATCGATCGTTCCGTCGCGTTCTACCGCGACAAGCTCGGTTTTCATCTCGATCACGACACCACCAACGAGCACATGCACGTCGTTCAGCTGACCCCCACCGGTTCGGGCTGCTCGATCGTGATCGGCGACCTCCCGTCGCACACGGAGATGGCGGCGGGGTCGATGAGGGGACTGCAGTTGGTGGTCGCCGACGCCGCCGCGGCCCGCCAGGAGTTGCTCGATCGAGATGTCGAGGTCAGTGAGATCACCGTGTTCGACGAGCGTGACGGGGGAACGTTCTTCGGATTCGCCGATCCCGACGGCAATACATGGGCGGTCCAGCAGATCAGGGCGCGGGCGGAGAAGCCGCTGATTCCGGTCGAGGCCCGCGGGCGGTTCGGGGCGGACGGCTGAGGGTGCGCGTGCTCAGGTGAGCGGGCAGGCGTCGCGGGTGTCCGCGGCGAGCTGTTCGGCCAGGGTGAGAGCGGCGGTCAATTCGTCTGGTGTCGCGCCGAGCCGGCCGAGGACGGCGTGAGCGCGGGCGCCGAAGTCGGCCGGTGCGTTCGGCAGGGCGCCGGCGGCGGCTACGGCGCCCTTCTCGCTGATGAGCCAGCGCCGGGCGTGGGTGTGCAGGGCGTGGGCGCACAGGCATACCGCGCGGAACAGGCACCCCGCCACGTACGTGGTGTCGGCTCGCGGGATTGCCTTGCGGGCCAGCGCGGTGACGAACTCCGCCTCCCACAGCCCCCGCCGCACCAGGGCGTCGCGCAGCGCGTCCGGGTAGTGCTGCATGGCGGTTCGGAACTCAGCGAGCTGTCCGGACGGATCGACGAGGATCACCGCCGACGCGAGTTCGCCGGCGTACGCGAAGTCCGCGAACCCGAACGGGTGACCGGTCTGGGCGTGGAGCCCGTACACCCCCTGTTGCGAGTCCTGCCAGACCGAGGCCACCCGGTCGAGGTCGCGGTACAGCCAGTCCACCGCCCGGCCGTCGTACGACAGCCACGCCCCGCCGTCGACCCACGGACCCCATTCGCCGGTGCGGGTCGCCGACGCCCCGGCGCCCGCCCACTTCTGCGCGAGCGCGGTCAACCCGTCGGTGTCGAGCGCCCCGCGGTAGTAGACGCCGAGGTCGTAGTCGGATTCCGCCGTGTGCGTGCCGCGGGCGCGGCTGCCGCCGAGGGTGACGCCGACGACGCCGTCGACGAGGCACAACCGCCCGGCGAGGGGCCGCAACACCGCATCCTGAAATTCCACACCCCACATCGTCCACCCCGGCCCGGCGCAGCGGATAAGTTCGGATCATGCTCATCCTGGGAACGACCGTGATCGGGGCACGCGACGTCGACCGCGCAGTCAGGTTCTGGACCGAGGCACTCGGATTGACCGCGCGCCCGCCGGTCGGCGACAACGGCTTCACCAACCTGACCCGGCCCGACGGCCGGCCGGTGCTCGCGATCCAGCAGAGCGAACACGACGCGGAACCCGAGCCACGGCTGCACCTCGACCTGCACGCCCGCGACAGCGAAGATCAGGCCGCCGAGATCGAACGGCTCGTCGGTCTCGGCGCGCAGCGGGTGCCGTGGGACCGGTATCCGGAGGATTCGGACTTCGTCGTGCTGGCGGACACCGAGGGCAACCGGTTCTGCGTCATGGACAACTCGCGTGCGCCCGACGAGTGCCGGCTCGACCTGTCCTGAGCTACCGGGCTACGCGGCTTTCGCGTACTGGGCGGGGCGGGGCAGCATCGGCCGGCAGACGGCGCGCGGGATGCCGCACACCTCGAAGAAGTCGATCACAATCGATCGGACCTGTGCGGACACGACCGCCGCGGAGAACCCGGCCGAGATCTCCTGCTGCGGCAGTGCGCGTGCGAACCGTTCGAGTTCGTCGCTGAGCTGGATTTCGTTGGGCTTCGTCGCGGGAGTCGCGAGGATCATGAGCCGCATCCGGTCGGCGAGGTGCGCCAGTTCGGAGACGGCGTCCGCCAACTGCGGGTCCACCCGCTCGCCGTCGTACGTGGCGATCAGGGCTCGCCGCACCAGAACCCGGGTGTTGCGTGCGGCGTTGTCGATCGGGTCCGCGATCGACGCGAGCCGGCCGATGCGGCGACGTCCCCGCCAGTGAATCGGCGAGATGCGTGCGACCTCGGAACCCGAACGGAGTTCGACGCGCATGCTGTCGATGGTCGACTGCGTCGAACGGGCAAGCGCGAGAGCGTCCTCCAGTGCGGAGACATCACCGTCGGCCAGCCCCTTCGACGTCTGCCGGAGGGCCGCAGACACGCTGTCCAGCACCGCGGCGGCACACCGGCGCGTCCGTCGCACGGGGTCGGTGGGCAACACGGACAGCGCCACCAGACTGAGCGCACCCCCGATCAACGCATCGACGACCCGATCGAACGGGTGCGCGGCGGTCGCGGACGCCATCGCCGCGACCAACGCCGCCGACGAACCCGACTGCAGCACGATCACCGAGCCACCGTCGAGGAGCACCGCGAAAGACATGGCCACCGCCACCACGAGGCAGATCTGCCACGGGCCGTTGCCGATATACCGCACGACTACGTCCGACACGATCGTTCCGATGGTGACACCGGCGATGAGTTCACCGGCGCGGCGGCTGCGGGCGCCACGCGCGACGCTCAGGCACACGACCGCGGCCAGCGGGGCCAGCAACGGCTGCTCGTGACCGGCCACCTCGACCGACACCCACCACGCCGCCCCCGCGGTGACCGCCGTCTGCGCAATCGGTACCAGGTACCCCGCGAAGCGAAGCAACGCGGTGCGCAGCGACGGCCACGCGGTGGAGCCGGCACGTCGGAGGAGGCCGAGTATCGAGATGAGCTGGAGCACAGTGGTACAGCTTTCTGGACGATCACACGCGGGCAGGAGCACGTTCACCGCAAATCCTGTCCTGAAATTCTTACGCGCGTGTAAAAGTGGCCCCTTTCATTGCGCAGATCACGTTCTGCCACCGGTTTCGGGCGATGCAGGTCACAGCGGGTGAACGCGGTTTGGAATCTTCGTGATTCAAACCACTCGCCGGGGTCGTGAGCATCCGTACGATTCCCCCACATGTGCGGGGAAATCCATTCTCCGTGAGTGAAGGGATTGCGCGCGTGCCCGAAGTGGGAAGTAACGGAACCGGTGGTGTCGACGGTCAGCAGCAGATCCCGTCGGGCGCGCGAGGGTACGACGGATTCGGCGGGCGCATCGGGCGGACGAGCGCGGAGTCGACGCCGTGGTGGAAGCCGGAGACGAAGGCCCCGGCCGGCGCGCCGAACATCGTGGTGATCCTCATCGACGACATGGGCTATTCGGACATCGGGCCGTTCGGCTCCGAAATCGACACCCCCAACCTCAACCGGCTCGCCGACAGCGGCTACCGGCTGTCGAATTATCACACCACCTCGGTCTGCTCACCGGCCCGCGCTGCGCTGCTCACCGGGCTGAACCCGCACCGCGCCGGGTACGGCAGCGTCGCGAACTTCGATCCCGGTTTCCCCGGGCTGCGGATGGAACTGGCGGACGACGCGCTGAGCCTCGCCGAGATCCTCCGCGCGAATGGGTACGCCACGCACGCGGTGGGGAAGTGGCATCTCGCGCGCGACACCAACCTCGCGCCGGGGCGCACCCGCGACTCCTGGCCGCTGCAACGCGGCTTCGACAGCTACTACGGATCCCTCGAGGGGCTGAATTCGTTCTACTACCCGAACGAGTTGATCTCCGACAACTCGGTGGTCGACGTCGAGGAGTACCCGTCGGACTACTACGTCACCGACGACATCACCGACAAGGCCGTCGCCCGCATTAAGAGCCTGCGCGCACACGACGCCGACAAGCCGTTCTTCCTGTACTTCTCGCACATCGCCATGCACGGGCCGCACCAGGCCAAGCCCGAAGACCTCGCGAAGTACCGAGGCCGCTACACCGAGGGCTGGGACGCCGTGCGACGCAACCGGTTCGATGCCCAGGTCGAGTCCGGTTTCTTCCCTCCCGGCACGCCGATCGCCGAGCGGAACACCGAACCCGGCTACGACGCCCCGCCGTGGGACGAGCTCACCGAAGAGGAGCAGTTACGGTTCGCCCGGTACCAGGAGGTCTACGCCGCCATGGTCGACAGCATCGACCAGAGCGTGGGCCGGGTCCTCGACACCCTCGACGAACTCGGCGAAACCGACAACACCATCATCGTGTTCACCTCCGACAACGGCGGCACGGCCGAAGGTGGTGCGGTGGGAACCCGTTCGTACTTCAGTCAATTCGTGCACGGGCCGGTGCCGTCCGACTGGGTGCGCGACGTCCCGCACGACGAGGAACTGATCGGCTCGGAGAAGATCGGAGTCCACTACCCGCGCGGCTGGGGCCAGGCGTCCAACACGCCGTTCCGGTTCTACAAGGGGCAGACGTTCGCCGGCGGTGTCCGGGTGCCGTTCCTGCTGTCCTGGCCTGCCGGGCTCCGGCGCGCCGACGGCGACACCGGGCTGCGCAAGCACTACTCGTACGTCACCGACATCACCCCGACCCTCCTGGACCTCGCCGGACTCGAGACGCCGACCCATCGGAACGGGCTTCCCGCGCAGGAGCGCGACGGCGTCAGCATCGCCGAGGTCCTGCGCGACGCGACGCAGCCGACCCCGCACACGGAGCAGTACGCCGAGTTCGGCGGTCACCGCGGGTTCTACCGGGACGGCTGGAAACTGCTGTCGCTGCACACGGATCCGACCCGGGTCGACGATCCGCAGTGGCAACTGTTCGACGTCGAATCCGACCCCGCCGAGACCACGGACGTCGCACACCTCTTCCCCGAGAAGGTGCAGGAACTGGCCGAGGCATGGGATCGCGCGGCCTGGCACAACACCGTGTTCCCGATCCTCAACGACCGCAAGGCCGTGCAGCGCCGGCCCGACGAGCGCCGGCTCGCGGAACCGGTGAAGATCCTCGCGGGCACACCCACGCTGGAACGCTATCGGTCCAGTGTGCTGATCCAGTACCGCGACTTCACCATCGACGTCGCCACCCACGAGATCGCCGCAGGCGACGAGGGAGTGCTCGTCGCGCACGGCGATCCGCACGGCGGTTATGTGCTCTACGTCGAGGACGGCCGGATCATGTTCGCGGTCAACAGCTACGGCCGTGTCGCACACACGTCGGCGCCCCTGGGCGAGGGTGTTGTCGGTGTGCAGGTGCGGGCCGAGGCCACCGAATCCGTCCGGTGGAACTTCACCGTCGCGCTCACCGATGGGGCCGGGGTGACCACCGATGTCGCCACCCTCGACGACCAGTTCCAGCTCGTCGGCATGGCGCCGTGGACAGGGATCTCGGTGGGCGTCGACGCCCGCGGACCGGTGGTGTGGGATCTGCGGGAACGGCGAGGGACCTTCCGGTTCACCGGCCGACTGCGGTCGGTCACCTACACCCCCGGACCGGTGCGGGTACCCGAACCGGTCATCCAGGAGGTCGAGGAGCTGGCCGAGGCAATGGCCGACTGACGGGAAGGCCGGGCGCGGGCTGCGGCGCCCGGCCTACCGTCGGCTTCCGGTCAGTTGTCGCCGTCGCTCTTGTCGTCGGAATCCCGCTTGCCCTCGGAATCCTTCTTGCCGTCGGAGTTCCGGCGCCAGTGAGTGAAGCGTTCCTTGATGTCCGCCGCGACGTCGCCGACACCATTGCCGACGGCGTCGACGGTGGTGCCCAGTCCGCTGCCGATCTCGCGGAGCATGCGGATCAGCGGGTCGTTGGAGGCGTCGAAATTCTGCTTGTACGTTTTCGCGGCCTTGCGGAACTCTTCGCTGATCTTGGCGTCGTCGTCCTCGTGCCGGCGTGGGTACTCTCCTCGCAGGATTGCCGCGTAGGCGCCGCTGTCCACCCATTTCTTCAACTCGGCGGCCCGCAGCACCGAGAACGGGTGGGCGAGCAGTTCGATGTTGAGGAGCTTGAGGACGCCGTCGCGGAGGTCACCGCTGGCGTCGTACTCCGCGGCCTGGGCCAGGAAGGCGTCGGTGTCGATCTCACTCACCCGGGAACCGCCGGCCAGCTTCAGTTGCACGCGGAGGGCGGTGTGGACGTCCTGACCGCACAGCAATCCGGCACGGTCGCCGGACAGTTCGGACTTACGCTGCCATTCCATGAGCGCGGCGATGATCGCCCGCAGCGCCCACCCGCCGATGGGCATCCAGCCGATGGTCCCGGCCAGCCGCATCAGGTGCATGAGGATCGTGCGATACACCGCGTGCCCGGACAGGGCGTGACCGAGTTCGTGACCGATGACGAACCGCTGCTCTTCGTAGTTCATCACGTCGAGCAACCCGGTGGTGACCACGATGAACGGCCGGTCCATGCCGATGGTGAAGGCATTCACCACCGGGGTCTGCAGCACGAACAGCTCAGGTGTCTCGTCGGCACCCAGGATCCGCACGCAGTCGCTGCGGAGGTCGTGGAGATCGCTGAACTGCCGTTCGTCGACGCGCACCGACGTGGCCAGGTACATCAGCCGGTGCTGGCGCTCCTGCAGCAGACCCGAGATGGTCCGGAAAACGGTGTCGAACCCCTTCAGCGTGCGCAGGGTGACGAGCGCCGCCCGGTCCGCGGGGTGCTCCCACGCACGCGAACTGATGTCCGGGAACGCCGTGCGAACGCGGTCTGGTGTGGTGGTCAAATCGATCCCCCTGAGTTGGTGTGCGCGGTGAACAGCCCTTCCGGTCAGGGTAGCGCCGGGCGGTGGCGACGGCGGTCGTGCTGGGCATTTTGCCAACCGTCGACCGCGGCGTCCGCTCTGTGAATGCGCAGGATGCTTAACTTTGGTCACCGGTATTGCTCAAAGTGCGTTCCGATGGTCGACTGTTGTGAGAGATCTGCACATGAGACCTCGAAGATGCGGTGAGGCCGGTTCCCACAGGTCCGCCTGCCCGTCACCGCCGATCCGCCTCGCTCACGAACTGGGCCGAGGAGGATCGGATTCGGTGCCCGGAACTCACAGGCAAGGACGAAACCATGAACGACGCCCGCACGATCGATGCCCACACGAACCAACTCGCCCCGCGCTCGAGCACTCCGGAAGCACTCGTGGAGATCGAGCAGCGGGTGTTGTGGTTGGCGACGTCGATGATCCATCACGCCAACCGGGTTCGGCCGAATCCGACGGGGTTGAAGGTGGGTGGGCATCAGGCGTCGTGTGCGTCGATGGTGTCGATCATGACGTCGTTGTGGTTCGAGCAGTTGCGGCCGGGGGATCGGGTGTCGGTGAAGCCGCATGCTTCGCCGGTGCTGCACGGCATCAACTACCTGCTGGGGGAGTTGGACGAGAAGTATCTGACGACGTTGCGGGAGTTCGGTGGCCTGCAGTCCTACCCCAGTCGGGCGAAAGATCCGGATCCGGTGGACTATTCGACCGGGTCCGTCGGGATCGGTGCCACGGCCCCGATCTGGGGTGCCATCGCCCGACGCTACGTCGACACCACCATCGGCGGCGCCGGGACGGGCCGGCAGTACTCCCTCGTCGGCGACGCCGAACTGGACGAGGGTGCGGTGTGGGAGGCGATCCTGGACACTTCGGTGTCCGAGCTCGGGGAGATCGTGTGGATCGTCGATCTGAATCGGCAGTCCCTGGACCGGGTGGTCCCGAACATCGCCGCCGGCCGGCTCGAGGCGATGTTTTCCGCCGCCGGGTGGCAGGTGCTGACCGTGAAGTTCGGGACACTGCTGGAGTCGCTGTTCACCCGGGCGGGTGGTCCGGCGCTGCGGTCGCGGATCCTGGACATGCCCAACCCCGAATACCAGCGGCTGCTGCGCTGCGGCGCCGAGGAGCTGCGTCGTCGTTTGCCCGGCGACGGCCCCGACGCCGCGGCGATCACCTCGCTGATCGCCGAGTTGGATGACGCCACCCTGCTGCGGGCGATCAGGAATCTGGGTGGGCACGACCTCGATGCCCTCCGGGCTGCGTATGCGCGGATCGACGACACCCGGCCGACGGTGATCATCGCCTACACCATCAAGGGCCGCGGCCTGCCCACGCAGGGGCACCCGCAGAATCATTCGTCGTTGCTGACGGTGGAGCAGTACCAACAGCTGGCCACCGAACTGGGGATGGATCCGAACGATCCGTGGGCACGGTTCGCCGCGGACAGCACCGCGGGCCGGGTGTGCGCGGCCACCGCGGAGACGTTGACGCGCAAGAAGGTCGAACTCGCCACACCGCCCGCCGTCCCCGCCGACATCGGGCGCACCCCGTCCGGGACGTCCACGACCCAGGCGGCGCTCGGGCGGGCGTTGCTGGATCTGTCGCGTCAGGCCCCGGACGCGGCGAAGCGGGTGGTCACGGTCAGCCCCGACGTCTCGTCGACGACGAATCTGGCGGGCTGGCTGAACAAGGTGGGGGTGTGGTCGCCGAACGAGCGCCGCAACTGGTTCGACGACGACGCCGAGACGATCATGCACTGGCGGGAGAAGCCCACCGGGCAGCACATGGAACTCGGCATCGCGGAGACGAATCTGGTCGGATTGATGGGGGAGCTCGGTGCCACCTGGAGTCGGTGGGGGCAGCCGCTGTTCCCGATCGGGGTGATGTACGACCCGTTCGTCGAACGTGCCCTCGAGCCGTGGTCGTACGGGATCTATGCGGGCGGGCAGTCGATCCTGGTCGGCACTCCCTCCGGCGTCACCCTTGCCGCGGAGGGTGGGGCGCATCAGTCGATCAAGACGCCGTCGATCGGGCTGGAGCAGCCCGGGTGCGTGAGCTACGAACCGGCCTTCGCGATCGACGTCGAATGGACCCTGCTCGACAGCATCTCCCGGCTGGGCCGTCCGGAAGGTTCCTCGTCGTACCTGCGGCTGTCGACCCGCCCGGTGGATCAGACCCTCGCCGCGGTGCCGTCGGATCCGGCGGCGCGGGAGCGTCGCCGCCGGCAGGTCGTCGCGGGGGCCTACACGCTGCGGCACACCGACAAGCCGGTGGTGACGTTGGTCGGGGTCGGTGCGATGATCACCGAAACCCTCACCGCCGCAGACCGGTTGGCCGAGCAGGGGATTGCCGCGGATGTGGTGTGTGTGACCAGCCCCGGACTGCTGTTCGAGGCGGTCCAGGCCCGCCGCGGACTCGCCGACGGTCCCTCGTGGATCCTCGACCAGGTGTTCCCCGCCGACCGGGCGGCACCCATGGTGACCGTCCTGGACGGGCACCCGCACACCCTCGCGTTCCTGACCGGCATCAACAACGTGCCCGGTGCCGCGCTCGGGGTCAGCAAATTCGGGCAGGTCGGGTCCCTCGACGACGTCTACCGCTACCACGGCATCGACACTGACAGCATCGTCCGCGCCGCCCTCGACCTCACCGACTGAAAGCTGCCGTGTCCGTCATGGATTCACGGTGCGCGTGGGATGACGACCCGGTAGTGGCGGCATGGTCGGGGTTGCCGCGGTTGGAATCACGCCTGACCGCGGATGCGTGCGTCGTCGGACTCGGCGGTTCCGGTCTCGCCGCTGTCGAGGAACTGACGGCCCGCGGGCTCACCGTCGTCGGCCTCGATTCGGGTCGCGTTGCCTCGGGCGCGGCGGGACGGAACGGCGGATTCCTGCTGGGTGGTCCGGCGGCGTTCCTGCATTCGTCGGTCGCCGCGTGGGGTGCGGTGTCGGTGGATCTGTACCGGGCGACGCTCGCCGAACTCGGCCACCTCGCCGACATGCTGGGTACGGACGTGATCACGCGAACCGGGTCGATTCGGCTGGCCGGACTTCCCGGCGATCCCGTCGGCGACGCCGAAGCCGCCGAGCGGGCAGCAGAACTGGAGGATTGTCACGCGCTCGCACAGGCACTGCGGGACAATGCGATAGCCGTCGAACCCTACGACGGGGAGCTGGGGCAGGGGATATTCCTGCCCGACGACGCGGCGACGAATCCGTCGCGCCGAGCATTGGGTCTCGCGTCGATACTGCGCAATTCGGCCAGTCTGTACGAGAATTCGCCGGTCACCTCGCTCGAGCCCGGAGTCGTGCACACCGGGCACGGCACGGTGAGCGCACCGGTGATTCTGGTCGCCGTGGACGGGAGACTCGAGCAGGTACTTCCGGAGCTGGCCGGCCGAGTCCGCACCGCGCGACTGCAGATGCTCGGCACCGCACCCGGACTGCCGCCGCGGCTGCCGTGCCCGGTGTACGGGCGGTGGGGCTACGACTACGCGCAGCAATCCGCCGACGGCCGATTGCTGGTCGGCGGTGGCCGCGACCTGTTCGCCGACGCGGAGTGGACGTCCGACACTGAGCCGACCCGACCGGTGCAGTCCCACATCGAGAGGGTGGCCGAACGGATGGCCGGGCGGCCGGTGTCGGTGACGCGGAGATGGGCGGCGTCCGTCGGCTTCACTCCCGACGGTCGCCCCCTGTGCTGCGAGGTGCGGCCCGGCGTCTTCGCGGTCGGAGGGTACAACGGAACCGGCAACCTGGTGGGGCCCGTGGCCGCCCGGGCCGCGGTCGCGCTGGCGCTGGACGGAATCGCGCCGCCGAGCTATCTGGTTGCGTCGGCGGCCGACTGAACCCGATTCCGCGCCTCACCGCCGACCCGTGATGCGCTCCGTCAGCCGAACGAGCCGAGTACTCTGTCGACGAAACTCGGTGTGATCTCCGGATGCTCTTCCACACCAACCGTACTCAGTCGTTCACGGAGGGATCGGAGCGCGGTGACCGTCTCCGGTCCGCCGTCGGGGAGGAAGCGGATCAGGCCGTGCCGGGCACAGTGCGCAACGACGGGCAGTAGCGCCTCGTGGGCGTCATCCGCCCGCCCGGCCGCCCACAGGCACGTGGCGAGCAGCCGGCCGGCATGGAGTCGCGCCATGGCGCGTTCGGTTCCTTCGAGGGCACGCAACCAGTCGCCGGCCCACTCGCAGGAGATACGGATCTGCTCGGCGTCGCCACTGCGGACGAGTAGCAGGATTGCGGACTCGTCCTCCAGTTCGGCGGTGACGCGTTCGATGCCGTCCACCGGTTCCCGGCGCGTTCCGCGGGTGACCGGGACGAAACGGGGCCGAGGCGGCAATCCCAGCCGCACCCGTTCACCGTCCACCGCTGCGCGCAGTCGGGGGAGGGACAGGATGTGCGCGGTGCGGATGCCTTCGTCGAGTAGGGATCCCGCGCTCGCGTGGTCGCCGCGTACCGATCTGATCCGTGCGCCCAGGCAGTAATGGCGAATCATGAAGTCGGACGCACCACCCAGTGACGCGGCGTCGGAGGTCTCGCCGAGTAGCTCGGCCGCCTCCTCGATCCTGTCCTGCAGATAGAGTTCCTCGGCGAGCAGCGCACGGGTGAGTCGCGCGTGCTGGGATTGGGTGTTGCCGGCCTCCCGTACGAGATCGAACGCCCGGTGATACAGATCGCTCGCCCCGGCGATATCGAGCTGCTCCGCCCTCGCCATGCCGGCGAAACAGTACCCGTACGCCACGGAGTAGGGCCCGGTGGCCTTCCGGTGGTACGGGGCAGCCCACGTCTGCCTGTCGTACGCTTCGTCGAAATGGAATTCGTACGTGTCGACGATGGTGGCGATCAGTGCCGCCATCGACACCACGAACGGATGATGGTCGTGGGCGTGGGTCAGGCATTCGGCGACAAGGTCTTTGACTCCCGCCGCGTGATCGGCCGTGATCCTGATATCGGCCTGCAGGACGTTGGCTTCCACGTGGAGCTGGGCACGCTCGTCGTCGGGAAGGTCGAGAGTGTCGAGGAGCTCCAGCGTGCGGCGCCGTGCCTTCGCTGCGACATCGAGCCGCTGCAGCTCGGTGTTCGCCCACCCGATCGTCAGCTGCAATCGCGGACTGGACAGCACCCAATCGGCGGGCAGCTTGTCGATCAGGCCGAGCAGCGTCGACATCTGCGACCGGTCGAGGAGGTACAGGCTGTCGTCCTCGAGGAGCTGGACCGCGGCGGTTCGGTCACCGACCGCGAGTGTGTGGTGGAGGGCCTCTCCGAGGAGGTGCCGTTCCCGGAACCAGGTGGCTGCTCTGCGGTGCAGCGCCGCGATCCGGTCGGGGTGATCGCGCTCGAGACGCTGGCGCAGGATCTGAGCGAAGAGGTGGTGATAGCGGTACCACCTGCGGTCCTCCGCTGCCCGGCCGAGGAACAGGTCGCGGGCGACGACCTGCTCGAGCCGCGCTGCGCCGTCGGGGACGTCGGCGAGGGCCGACGCCAATTCGCCGCACACCCGTTCCGGAACTGCGGTTGCGAGAACGAAATCGAGGAGGTCGGGTTCGAGTGCGTCGAGGACGTTCTCCGCGAGATACTCACCCAGGGTGTCGGTTCCGGCGCGGAACCGTTCGAGCAGAGTGTCCGGGCCGCCGGATTCCCGCAGGGACAGCGACGCCAATTGGAGCGCCGCGATCCATCCGTCGGTCGAGGCGCGGAGCTCCTCGACGTCGGAGTCGGTCAGGGGTGTCTGCATTCGTTCGGCGAAGAAGTCCCTGGATTCGGCGAAGTCGAATCCCAGTGCTGTGGAATCGATTTCCTTCAGTTCGTCGTGCACGCGCATGCGACTCAACGGCAGTCCGGACCGGCTGCGGCTGGCCACGATGATCTGCAGGTGGTGACAGCCGTTGTCGAGGAGGAATTCCATCACCGCGATCGATGTCGGCGCGGTGACCCGATGCCAGTCGTCGATCACGACGACGAGTGGATCCCCGCTCTCGTGCAGTCGATTGATCAGCGAGGTGAGCACGAATCGCTCGACCGACTGCCCCTGCTCCTCGAGTGCCTGCCCGAGATCGCCGACCACTTCCGCCCGCACCCGCCGGATCGCTTCGATCAGGTGCGAGAGAAACCACACCGCATTGTCGTCGTCCGAGTCGACGGTCAGCCACGCGACAGCGACTCCGCCGGCGACGAGTTCGTCCCGCCACTGCGCGACCAGGCTGCTCTTGCCGAACCCGGCGGGACCGTGGACCAGGGTCAGCCGGCAGCCGCGGCCCGCGCGGAGTTCGTCGAGCAGGCGGTGGCGCCGCACCAGTTTCCGGGTGGTCGTCGGTGGGCGGAACTTGGTCAGCGGGACCGGTGGCGTCCGTGGCGTCTGCACCGGGTAGGGACGCGGTGTCGGCTTCGGTGCGCGCGACGGTGCGGCCTCGGTGGCCTCGGCGTTCTGGCCGGGTGGCTGTCGCGGGGTTCTCTGGGCGGGCACATGCATGTGGTCGACTGCCATCCCGTGTTTGCGTTCGGTGACGCGTAGTTCGTCGCCGAATTCGGCGGCGCTGCCGGGACGTTTCTCCACGGACCGGGACATCGCCCGTTCCAGTGCTCCGCACACGTCGTTCGGGATGCCGGTGTCGCGCAGGTCCGGGACCGGCTGCGAGCAGATCCGGAGGAACTGGGCGACGACCTGTTCACCGCTGCGGCGTTCGAACGCGGCATGTCCGGTGAGTGCGCAGAACAGTGTTGCTCCGAGGCTGTACACGTCGGAGGCGACGGTGGGCGGGCGGCCCTCGAGCACTTCGGGCGCGGTGAATGCCGGGGAACCCGTGATCGACCCGGCGGCGGTCTCGAAGCCACCGGACACCCGGGCGATACCGAAATCGGTCAGTTGCGGTTCGTCGTATTCGGTCAGCAGGATGTTCGCCGGTTTGACGTCCCGGTGCAACGTGCCCGCACGGTGAGCGGTCTCGAGTGCGCCCGCGATCTTCACCCCGAGCCGAACGGTCGATTCCCACCCGATCGGACCCGTCGTGCGAATCTGTGCGTCCAGGGATCCGTGTTCGTGGTACGGCATCACCAGGAAGGGGCGGTCACTCCGGGTGATGCCCACCTGATACAGATCGACGATATTGGGGTGCCCGGACATGCGGCCCATCGCGCGTTGCTCGCGCACGAAGCGGGCGAGATTCTCGCGATCGAGGTCGGTGGTGAGGACCTTGACGGCAACGGTGCGGTCGAGATCTTCCTGCACACAGCGATAGACGACCCCGAACCCGCCCCGTCCGATCTCCACGGCGTCGTCGAAGCCGGCGGCGGACAGTTCCACCGCGATATCCGGCTCGCGCTGCGTGGCCCACCGATCATCCGCCATAGGCTTGCACCACCTCTGACACGCTTCACCCAGGATAGTCCGCCAACCCGCGCGGCGACCCGAGACGGACGACCGCCGATCCGGATTTTCCGATCCCGAGGTGGGAGCGCCTCCCGCTACCGTCGCGCGCCGGTGACCATCGCTGCGTCGGGCGAAATGCCCGCGCGAATTCCGATCGCACCGGCTTCGCCGCGGTTGGTGACGTCGAGTTTCTGCAGGACGCTGGCGACGTGGAACTTGACCGTGCTCTCGCTGATGCCCAGTTCGGAGGCGATGGCCTTGTTGCGTTTGCCGACCGTCAGATGCGCGAGGACCTCGAGTTCCCGGGGATTGAGGGTGGACAGCAGGTGCTCGTCCGGGCGTGCGGCCGGGGGATCCAGCGGAATCACGAGCGACACCCGGCTACCCCATCCGGCGATGCTTTCGATGTCGACGCGCCCGCGCAGGGTGTGCAGCCGCCCGGCCAGTTGCCTGGTGAGGGCGCTGCCGTCGATCGCTCCGGAGCCCTGATCTCGGACCTCGAGCAGCACGTTGTCGCCGTCGCAGTCCCACGCGACCCGCAGCCGGGCCAGCACCGGTTGCGCCCCGAACGCCAGGACGATGGTGCGGACCATCGCCCTGGCCGCATGCGCGATCTCGCCCGGAAGCGGTCGCCCGTCCGCCGGGGGTTCGACGTAGTCGATCTCGACCTCGCAATGCCGCAGCAGCGGACGTAGTTCTCCCTGTAGCCGGGCGAACGCGGTGGTGACCGCCTCCTCGGAGAGGGCGCGGTCGGCATCGCCCGCCGATCGCAGCGCGATCAACGCCGCCGACGCCGTCTCGCTGGCGGTGATGCGGGAGCGGCGATCGTCGAGGTCGTTCGATCGCAGTGTCCCCAGGATCGAGGACAGGGTGGCGTCGTGAATCTCGGTGAGTTCGGCGATGGTGCGGGCCCGTTCACTGGACGCGGCGCGGGACTCGGCGAGGTAGTCGGGGCTGGCCTGGGCGACCTGCTGACGGATCGAGGTGGCGACGATCCCGAACAGCGCCACGATCAGGTCCGGGTCGGGCGGCTCGGGTTGGACCCGCTTGGGTACGACGACCAGCAGGGTGTCGGTGGCATCGCGTACCACCCAGAGCGGGCGCCGGGCCCCTCCGAGGATCTGGACCCCGTCGAAAACCGTGCCGAGGTCGGCCGACTTCTTCAGGGCGTCGAGTTCGTCGATGGTGACGCGGTCGACGATCTCCCGGTTCCCGGCGACCTTCCGTGGTCGCCCGGTGCATTCACACGTGAAGATCACCAGCGCGTCATGCGACCACAGTGAGGTCAGATACCGGGAGAAGCGCGTCGCGATGTCCGGCAGCGGGCCCGCGATCACGGCGCGCATGTCCGCCCACGACTGCGCTTGCTTCCGATCGGTGTCCTCGACGCTTACCACGGCATCCACCGTAGGGCCGATCGGTGCGGGGCGGCACTGGCCATCCGGCCAGCGCGCACTCGTCGAGCGACCGGGTGCCGTCGGGGTGCGGGCTCGGCAATCTTGTCTCCACGACCGGACCCGCTATACCGAGGAGGATCATGACCGTCACCATCGAAGACACTCGAACACGGTTCGACGATGGGCGTCGCATCGTGCTGGACGAGAACGAACGGCTGCTCAATTCCGTTGCCGCCGAACAGTGGGACCGTGCCGGCGCGTTGATCACCTCCGCCCGCGCGGTGTTCGTGATCGGCAACGGACGCAGCGGCCTGGCCGTGCAGATGGCCGCGATGCGCCTGATGCACCTCGGCCTGCGCGTCCACGTGGCCGGCGAGGTCACCGCCCCCGCCGTCGGATCGGGCGACGTCCTGATCGCCGTGTCGGGATCCGGGACCACCGCCTCGGTGATCGGGGCCGCCGACACCGCCCGGAAGGTCGGCGCCTCCGTCGTCGCGGTCACCACCGCCGCCGAGTCGCCGCTCGCGCAGCGGGCCGACGAGATCCTCGTGCTCCCGGCGGCCGACAAACAGGACCACAGCGCCGCCATCACCGCGCAGTACGCGGGCAGCCTGTTCGAGCAGTCCGTCCTCCTCGCCTTCGACGCGCTGTTCCAGGCGCTGTGGTCGCACGCGGACCAGACCGCCGAACGGCTGTGGGAACGCCACGCCAACATCGGCTGAATTAGCACCACCCCTGAACCCCCCAAGAAAGAAACAGGAGAAATACATGACGAAGCTGCAGGTAGCAGTCGACCTTCTCACCACCGCGGACGCGCTGGCGCTGACCAACAAGGTGGCCCCGTACGTCGACATCATCGAGTTGGGCACGCCGCTGATCAAGAGCGCCGGCCTCGGTGTGATCAGCGCTGTGAAGGCTGCGCACCCCGACAAGGAGGTCTTCGCGGACCTCAAGACCGCCGACGCCGGCTTCCTCGAGGCCGACCTCGCGTTCGCGGCCGGCGCCGACCTGGTCACCGTCCTCGGTGCCGCCGGTGACGCCACCATCAAGGGTGCCGTCGAGGCCGGTCAGAAGCACGGGAAGAAGGTCGTCGCCGACCTGATCGGTGTCGAGAACCGTGTCGAGCGGGCCCGCGAGATCGCCAAGCTCGGTGTCGCGTTCGTCGAGATCCACGCCGGTCTCGACGAGCAGGCCCAGCCCGGCTACTCGATCCAGACCCTCCTCGACGACGGCAAGATCGCCGGCGTCCCGTTCTCGATCGCCGGTGGCGTCAAGGTCGACACCATCACCGCCGTCCGTGACGCCGGCGCCGACGTCGCCGTCGCCGGTGGCGCCATCTACAGCGCCGCCGACCCCGCCGCTGCAGCGAAGGCCCTCAAGGACGCACTCGTCAAGTAGTCTTCCGGCACCCGAAATACCCTGAGCAGGATCGCTGCTCAGGGTATTTCGCGTGTCCGGGAACTGCGGGGGACAGGTGAGCGGCAAAGCGTGCCGGGGCACACTTTGGCACTCACGTGGGGCTGAAACTAGAGCGTGCGCCACACCCGGCCGGAGCGGCTCAGGATGTCGTCGGCGGACGCGGGGCCCGAGGTGCCTGCCGGGTAGGTGCCCGGCCGGCCGGCCGTGGCCCAGTGCTGTAGGAGGGGGTCGATGATCCGCCAGGAGTGCTCGACTTCCGCGCGGCGGGGGAACAGTGTCCCGTCCCCGCGGAGGACGTCACCGATCAGCCGCTCGTACGCCTCCGGCGCCGGGTCGAACACCGACCGGAAGTCCATGCCCAAACTCACCGGCTGGATCTGCATGCCACCCCCCGGGCGCTTGGCGCCGATGTGCAATTCGATCCCGTCGTCGGGTTGGACGCGGAAGACGAGGACGTTCGAGACCCCGGCGGCGCGGGCCGCGGGCGACCCGTGAGCGGGTGGCGTGAACGTGACCGCGATCTCGGTGGTCCGGCGCGCCAGCCGTTTTCCGGTGCGGATGTAGAACGGCACTCCCGCCCAGCGGCGAGTGGTGATTCCGACGGTCAGGGCGGCGAAGGTCTCCGTCGACGAGTCGGCAGGGAACCCGTCCTCCTCCGTCAGTCCGGGCAGCCGAACGTCGTCGTCGATGCCGGGCCCGTACTGGCCGCGGGCCGACGTCTGATCCAGGGGTCCGAGTAGTTCGGTGGCGGAGAGGATCTTGACCTTCTCGGCGGCGATGCTGTCGGCGTCGAAGCCGACGGGTTCCTCCATGGCGATCAGCGCCAGCAACTGGAGCAGGTGGTTCTGGATGACGTCGCGGGCGGCGCCGACGCCGTCGTAATACCCGGCCCGTCCGGTCACCCCGACACTCTCGGCCATCGTGATCTGCACGTGGTCGATGTGCCGGTTGTTCCAGAGTGGTTCGAACATCCCGTTCGCGAACCGCAGCGCGAGAATGTTCTGTACCGTTTCCTTGCCCAGATAGTGGTCGATCCGGTAGATCGACGACGGTGGAAAATATTGTGCCAGTACGACCTCGAGTGCACGGGAGCTCGGCAGGTCGTGACCGAACGGCTTCTCGACCACCACCCGTCGCCACCCGCGTGCGGGACGATTCAACCCGACGACCGCGAGCCGGCCGCACACGGTGGCGAAAGCGGACGGCGGGACCGACAGGTAGAAGACGTAATTGTCCGGCTTGCCGCGGCGCTGATCGAGGACGGCCAACAGCGAAGCCAGCTGCGTGAACCCGCCCGGATCGTCGAACGACCCCTCGACCAGGTGGATGCGCTGCGTCAGGGCCTGCCAGACCGCGGGGTCGAACGGCCGCCGGGCGTGGGCGATCACCGACTCCCGCAACACCGGCTCGCTGTTCGCGGCGTCGCGGGCGAATCCGACGAGATCGAACCCCGCGGGTAGCTGACCACAATGAGCGAGATCGTAGATTGCGGGAACCAGTTTCTTGCGGGCCAGATCACCGGTGATGCCGAAGATCACCAGCGAAGACAAGTCGGCCACCGGGCCGATGTCACCGATCACCAGTTCCCCGCCGACGCGGCCACCGACCTCGCTTGTGAGCGGGACGCTCTGCTGCACTTCAGACACGGTCACTTCTGCTGCACTCCGTACATTCGCTCCTCGACAGGCGCATTCGGACAATGCGTCGGCTATCAGTGTCGGAGCGGCGAGCGGCGAAAGCACTTGGCCGGGTGACCAGTAGCGGCTCCCCATCCGGTCAGGTGAACCAGGCGTCGCGCGGCACTACACATAGAGCAGGTACTCGACGGATCGACGGCGAAAGTGAAACGGTGACGATGAAACTCGGTGTGGTAGGGCTCGGTCGGATGGGATCGAACATGCGCGAACGTCTGCGTGAGAAGGGGCACGACGTCGTCGGCTACGATCCGAATCCCGATGTCAGCGACGTCCGCAGCCTCGAGGCCCTCGTCGAGGCCCTTCCCGCACCGCGGGCGGTGTGGGTGATGGTGCCCGCCGGCGCGCCCACCCGCCAGGTGATCGAGCAACTCTCCCGGCTCCTCGCCCCCGGCGACGTGGTCGTCGACGGCGGCAACTCCCGGTTCACCGACGACAAGGTGAACGCAGCCCTGCTCGCCGAACACGACGTCCGCTACGTCGACTGCGGCGTCTCCGGCGGCGTCTGGGGACGTCAGAACGGGTACGCGCTCATGGCCGGTGGCCACGAAGACGACATCGCCCGGCTGCTACCGATTTTCGACGCCCTCCGTCCCGAAGGGGACCGTGCGTACTCGTTCGTCCATGCCGGCGGCATCGGAGCCGGGCACTACGCAAAGATGGTGCACAACGGGATCGAATACGGGCTCATGCAGGCGTACGCCGAAGGCTACGAACTCCTCGCGGCCGAGGAGTCCATCGCGGACGTCCCGGCGGTGCTGCGGGCCTGGTCGCAGGGCACCGTGGTGCGCTCCTGGCTGCTGGACCTCCTCGTCCAAGCCCTGTCCGAAGACCCGGGGCTTGGCTCGATCTCCGGGTACACCGAGGACTCGGGTGAAGGCCGGTGGACGGTCGAGGAAGCGATCGCCCACGCCGTCCCCGCCCCCGTGATCTCCGCGGCTCTGTTCGCCCGGTTCGCGTCCCGTCAGGACGACTCCCCGGCGATGAAGGCGGTCTCCGCGCTGCGCCGGCAGTTCGGAGGGCACGCCGTCCGCAGCGCCGAGCCTGTCGAGGTCGCGTAACCCGTGACCGCGACGTCCGTATCACCGAGCATCACAGCGTTTCTCGAATGGCAGCGCCTGCAGGACCACTACGGTGACATCGCCTCGGTGCATCTGAGGGAATTGTTCGGCGCCGACCCCCGGCGTGGCAGGGATCTGACGGTCACCGCCGGTGATCTGTCCATCGACTACAGCATGAGCCGCATCGACCGCGACACGCTGCCGCTGCTCGTCGCGCTGGCCCGTGCCGCCGGCCTCGAGGACCACCGCGACTGCATGCTTCGCGGAAACCCGGTCAACACCACGGAGAACCGGCCCGCCCTGCACACCGCGTTGCGGCTGCCCGCATCTGCGGAACTGTCTGTGGATGGGCACGATGTCGTCGCCGACGTGCATCGCGTGCTCGACCGGATGGCCACCTTCACCGACCGGGTGCGCAGCGGCCGGTGGCGGGGAGCCACCGGCCGGCGCATCACCACCGTCGTCAACATCGGGATCGGCGGATCCGACCTCGGCCCGCGGATGGTGTGCCAGGCGCTGCGCCCCTACTCCCACCCCGAACTGTCGGTGCGGTTCGTCTCCAACGTCGATCCGGCAGACCTGCTGGCTGCCCTCGACGGCCTCGACCCGGCGACCACCCTGTTTGTCGTCGCGTCGAAGACCTTCACGACGATCGAGACCCTCACCAACGCCACCGCGGCCCGGTCCTGGGTCACCGGCGCGCTCGGGGAGGACGCGGTCGACCGGCATTTCGTGGCCGTGTCCACCAACGCGGCGAAGGTGGCCGAGTTCGGCATCGACCCGGCCAACATGTTCGAGTTCTGGGACTGGGTCGGTGGCCGCTACTCGATCGGCTCGGCGATCGGCCTGCCGGTGATGCTCGCGATCGGACGAGGTGCGTTCGGCGACTTCCTCGCCGGCATGCACACCGTGGACCGGCATTTCGCGACGGCGCCGCTCGAGTCGAACGCACCGGTCCTGCTCGCTCTGCTGGGTTTCTGGTATGCGAACTTCTTCGACGCCGAGACCCGGGCGGTCCTGCCCTACGCCAACGACCTCGCAGCCCTGCCGGCGTATCTGCAGCAACTGGCGATGGAATCGAACGGCAAGTCCGTGCAGCTGAACGGGACGCCGACCGACGTCTCCACCGGGGCGATCTGGTGGGGTGAGCCCGGCACCAATGGGCAGCACGCCTTCTACCAGCTCCTGCACCAGGGCACCCGCCTGGTCCCGGTCGACTTCCTCGGATTCGCCGCACCGGCCGCCGACCTGCCGCTGAGCGACGGCAGCGGCAGCATGCACGACGTTCTGGTCAGCAATCTGCTCGCCCAGCGCAGAGTGCTCGCATTCGGCCGTACCCCGGCGGATCTCGCCGCCGACGGGATCCGCGAAGACCTGATTCCCCACAAGGTGATGGCGGGGAACCGTCCGTCGACCACGATTCTCGCCCCTGAACTGAGTCCCGGCGTGCTCGGCCAGCTGATCGCGCTCTACGAGCACCAGGTCTTCACCGAAGGTGTGCTGTCGAACATCAATTCGTTCGACCAGTGGGGCGTCGAACTCGGCAAGGATCAAGCCCTGCAACTACACCGGGCAGTCGGTGGGGACGGGGTCGCCGAGGGAGTGGACAGTTCCACCGAAGCGATCGTGCAGTGGTACCGGGCAATCCGCGACGGCTCCCCGCGAATGTGAGCACCGGCGACCGCCGGCCCCCCGTGCCCGTCACCCGCAGATGCGCGGGTGACGGCCACCACCCATCTCCTGCGCAGTCGTCATGACGACGTGCCGGAGGAAGCGGTGTTGCGGATTGTAGTTGTGGACCGATGCCACCACATGCGCTGGACCAGGGGTGCGAGGGGGACGGGGCACGGGCGGCTCACCAGCCCACGACTGTCGACGGCGGCGTCGAACAGGCGTGTGGGGACCAGTGCCAGACGGTCGCTGCCGACAACCAGAGGCGGCACCGTCAGATACGTCTCCGTGCTGACCTGCACCCAGGGTTCGATCCCCCTCAGTCGCAACAGTTGCGCCGCGGAATCTGCCGGGGTCCGACTGTGCCGGACGAGCACCCACGGGAGGGCCTGTAGGTCGTCGATCGAGGGTCCGTGCGGTGCGGACAGGTGGTGCCGGTCCATCACGATCACCCATTCGTCGTGGAACAATTCCTCACTCGGCAGGTCTCGACCGAGGTCTTCCGGCACCAGCATCAAGTCCAGTGCGGTCAAGATCTGCTCCGCCGGCGGCAGATGATCCGGTGCGGCAGGGACGAACCGCAATCGCGCGTTCGGCGCCGTCCAGCACGAGTCGAGTGTGCAGGCGCAGTTCCATTCCCAGGGGCGTCAGCTGAAACCGATCTCCGACCCGCCGCAGCAATTCGTCGTCGAAGTGCCTGCGCAGTCGGCTAAGGGCTGCCGAGATGGCCGGCTGCGAGACGCCGAGTTGCTCGGCGGCCCGGGTCGCGTTCTGGTGATACAGAACTGCGTCGAGCGTGATGAGCAGGTTCGTCAACGCGGAACGGGTGAAGCAACTTGCCTTCCGGTCAGCACTCGACATAGTTGACGGGAACGTTGACCGCGAGGCCGCCGGTGGAGGTCTCCTTGTACTTCGAGAGCATGTCGGCGCCGGTCGAGCGCATCGTCTCGATCACCTGGTCGAGACTGACCCGGTGGGTCCCGTCACCGCGCAGCGACATCCGGGCGGCGTTGATGGCCTTGCCCGCCGAGATCGCGTTCCGTTCGATGCACGGAATCTGCACCAGACCTTCGATTGGATCGCAGGTCAGGCCGAGACTGTGCTCCATCGCGATCTCCGCCGCGTTCTCCACCTGTTCCGGTGTGCCGCCCAGGATCTCGGCCAGACCTGCCGCGGCCATCGACGCCGCCGAACCCACCTCGCCCTGGCACCCGACTTCGGCGCCTGAGATCGAGGCCCGCTCCTTGTACAGCGACCCGATGGCACCGGCAGTGAGGAGAAACCGGATCGCGGTGCCGTCCGGGTCGGCCTTACCCGCCGGGGTGTAGTGCACGGCGTAGTGCAACACGGCGGGAATGATGCCCGCGGCGCCGTTGGTGGGCGCGGTGACGATCCGGCCGCCCGAGGCGTTCTCTTCGTTGACCGAAAGCGCCACGAGGTTGACCCAGTCCTCCGCGAATTCCGGTGCACGATCCGGATCTTCGCCATCCAGACGCAGGAACCAGTCGCGGGCGCGTCGGCGAACCCGCAGTGCACCCGGCAGGTATCCGTCGCGGGAGATGCCACGCTGCTCGCACTCGACCATCACGTCGCGGATGTGCAGCAACCCGTCGTAAATTTCGATGGTGGACCGCGACTCCCGTTCGATCGACAGCATGAGTTCGCTGATGCTGTATCCGTAGCGGTCGCAGAGTTGGAGGAGTTCCTTCGCGGACCCGTACGTCAGGCCACGGGACTCGGCGGTGGTGGTCGCGGTGCTCTCCGCCTCCGTGACGACGAAGCCGCCGCCGACCGAGAAGTAGGTCTCCTTGTGGACCTCGACGTTCCCGCCGGCGTAGGCGGTCAGGGTCATCCCGTTGGGGTGGAACGGAAGAACGGTCAACGGGCGCAGAACAATTTCGTCCTCGGCGAGCGCGATGTCGCGGGATCCGCCCAGCGAGATGTGGCGGGTGCTGCGGATGATCTCGAGCCGCTGTTCCATCTTCTCGGTCTCGATCTCCTCGGGACGGTAGCCCTCCAGTCCGAGCAGCACGGCCGACATCGTCCCGTGCCCGGCGCCGGTCGCCGCGAGTGATCCGTACAGGTCCACTCGCACGTCGACGACTTCATCGAAAGCGCCGAGCGTGTGGAGGTCGGAGACGAATCGCGCGGCGGCTCGCATGGGTCCGACGGTATGCGAACTCGACGGGCCGACGCCGACGGAGAACAGGTCGAACACGCTGATGGTCATGGAATCACAATCCTGTGTCTGTGCACCTCGAGGGCACGCGGTGGAAGCAGCGGAGGCAGCAGGAAGACTGCGCGCTCATACCGCTTCGCCGAGTTCCTCGGTGTACTGAGCGGGAGTGAGGCGGTCTTCGCAGGACAAAGCCGACCCACCGGAGTGGCAAATCAGCAGATTGATATATCAGTGATGTGCACCACGGTAGGTCAGGTTGGGGGTGTGGTCAAGTATTGTCCGGATAACTTCCGGAAAGTGTTCGTCGACGGTGTCAGCGGTGTGCGCTCCGCGCCGGTTCGAGCACCGACGTGACGGCGCTGAGAAGAAGGAACGAGCCGCTGACGACCACCGGTGCGTCGCCCGCGACCAGTCTCGCCATCGTCACCGCCTCGATGGGGCATTCGACGGCGATGGAGCGCAAGCCGTGCGTGCGAGCGCGTTCCGCCACTTTCCGTGCGGGCATGCAGGAGGCCGCGCCGGTTCCGCCGCCGGTCTCGCGGAACTCGGTGGCCACGATCCCTGCCGCAGAGGGCGCGAGTGCGGCAAGAGCGGCGTCGATATCCTTGTCGTCCTTGAAGGCGAGGACCCAGGTCGAGCGCTGCCCCGGATAGAGGTCCTGCAGCGTCGACGTGAGGGCGGCAAGCTTCACCGCGTTGTGGGCACCGTCGAGCACGAGCTGCTGTCCGTCGACGGTCGTGCGTCGCTCGAACCGGCCGGGCAGGGTGGCATCGGCCAAGCCGTCTCGAACCCCGGCGGGGTCGAGAGACCAGCCGTCGCGGGCCGCGAGGAACTCGGCGGCGCGTAGCGCGAGAGCGGCGTTGACGCCCTGGTGGCGGCCCTCCAGGCCGAGTTTCATCGGCTCGCTGTCGTGCAATCGAACGTGCGTGCCTGCGGCGGAGATGTCGCAGGAGATCGCCCGATCGTCGAGCTGATCGAGCACGCACCGACGCTCCTGCGCCACGGTGGCGATTGTGCGCCGCACCTCACGGGAGGGGTGGCGCAGGGCGATGCCGTGACCGCCGCGCGGAAGGATGCCGGCCTTGTGCCGGGCGATCGCGGATTCGGTGTCTCCCAGCATGTCGGTGTGATCCAACCCGATTCGGGTGATCACGGCGAGTTTGTCGGGTCGGCGGATGGTGTTCGTGGCGTCGAGCAGTCCGCCGATACCGGTCTCGATGACCGCGTAGTCCACTGGCACGCTCGCAAAGTGGGCGAACGCAATGGCATTGGCCACCTCGAAGAATGTCGGCATCCCGACGTCCGAATCGGCCATGCCCTCGGCGACCGGGGCGATGCGGTCGACGAGGTCGAGGAACGCGCACTCGGTGATCGGTGCGCCGGCGACTTGGAAACGCTCCAGTATCGAACGGACATGCGGCGACAGGTGCGCGCCGACCCGCCAGCCGTGGGCGTCCAGGATCGACGCCAGGAAGGTGCTCACCGAGCCCTTACCGGCAGTCCCCGCCACGTGCACCGTGCGCACCGCATCCTGAGGCGTCCCCAACCGGTCGTAGAACTCGCCTGCGCGGGCGAGGCCGCTGCTCTTTGCTCCCCGGGGCAGTCGGTAGAGGTAGTCGGTGGCGTCACGGAAGGAGCGTCCGGGATGCAGACGTGGAATCGAGTGGGTCATGGCCGTACTCCCAACTAGTGATATACTAGTAGTTAATACACGGTATACTAAAAGTATTCCAGCGATCCGTCCGTCGCATCGAAAGCGGAGGTGTATGGATGGTGCAGTCTGTCAGAACCCTGTTGGTCGACAACTACGACTCCTTCACATACAACCTGGTCGAACTACTCACTGCCGTCAACGGGGTGCGTCCGACCGTGGTACCGAACGATGCGCCGTGGGAATCGATCGACTTCTCGGCCTATGACAACGTAGTCATCTCGCCGGGTCCGGGCACGCCGACCGAGCCGTCCGATTTCGGGATCGGCGCCCGCGTCATCGCCGAGGCAGGGTTGCCGGTCCTCGGGGTCTGCCTCGGACACCAGGGCCTGTGCGCGTTGTTCGGGGCCGACATCGTGCGGGCGCCGCAGCCCGTGCACGGCAGACTCTCGCCGATCGTGCACACCGGCCACGACCTATTCCGCGGACTCCCGTCGCCGATGAACGTGGTGCGATATCACTCGCTCGTTGCGGTGGACCTGCCCGACGTCCTCGAGGTGCTGGCATCGACGGCAGACGGTCTGGTCATGGCGGTGCGGCACCGGAGCAGGCCGCTCTGGGGAGTCCAATTCCATCCCGAATCGATCTCCAGCGAATACGGGAAGGAACTGTTCGCCAATTTCCGGGATCTCACGGCACCGAGTGCGGTCGAACCGCACACCCAGTGCGGGGAACGCGAACAGCTTCCGCCACCTCGCGGCCACCAGCCGTGCTTTGCCGTCGAGTATCGACGGATAGACCGCTACCCGGACCCCGAACAACTGTTCCATGCCCTGTTCGGAAGCGGTTCGGGAACCTTCTGGCTCGACGGCAGCGCCCAACCCGAACCGGGCTCCCGCTTCACCATCATGGGGGACTGTTCCGGTCCCCACGCCGAGTACATCACCTACGACGTCGACGCCTCGATAGTGCGCATCAGCCGGAAGTCGCTGCCCGACGAGCAGATTGCGGGATCGCTCTTCGACTACCTCGACGCACAACTGCGCCTTCGCGCGGTGGAACCGGACCGCACTCTTCCCTTCGACTTCAACCTCGGCTACGTCGGCTACCTCGGTTACGAGCTGAAAGGGGAGACCGGCGGAGTTCGCGCACACCGGTCCGGGCATCCGGATGCGGCCCTGATCTTTGCCGACCGGGCCGTGGTGATCGATCACGATCAACGGTGTGTGTACGTCATGAGTTTGAGCACCGCCCCGAACGACGAGCGCAGCAATGCGTGGTTCGAGACTGCCACCGCCGCAATCGAAAGCCGAGACGCGGCCGTCGACCCGGTGTGCCCACCGGCTGTCTCGGAGCGGCCGACGGGAGCGGAATTCCAACTGAGGAACAGCGAGGCGGAGTACCAGTCGCTGATCGGCGAGTGCCTCGAACTCATCAGCGCCGGCGAAACGTACGAGGTATGTCTCACCAATAGGGCAACCGTCGAGTTCGGCGTCGATGCACCACGAATCTTCACCAATATCAAGCGACTACACCCGGTGCCGCATGCTGCTCTGCTGTCGTTCCCGGAACTGTCGGTGGTCAGCGCCTCCCCGGAGCGGTTTCTCCGGGTCGGGGCCGACCGGACAGTGGAATCGAAACCGATCAAGGGAACACGCCCGCGCGGCGCCACGGCCGACGAGGACGACACACTGCTCCGTGCTCTCGCCCGGAGCGAGAAGGACCGGGCCGAGAATCTGATGATCGTCGACCTGGTTCGCAATGATCTCTCGAAAGTGTGCGAGCAGGGGACAGTCCACGTACCGATCCTCTTCGGAATCGAGACGTTTACATCGGTGCACCAGATGGTGTCCACGGTTCGGGGCAGTCTGCGCCGAGATGCGACTGTCGTCGACGCGATTCGGGCGCTGTTTCCGGCGGGATCGATGACCGGAGCCCCCAAGATCAGGACCATGGGGATCATCGACGAACTCGAAGGGACCGCGCGCGGAGTGTATTCCGGTGCGATCGGATATCTCTCGTTGTCGGGTACCGCCGATTTGTCGGTGGCGATCCGAACGATGGTCGTCACCGACACGCACGTTCACTTCGGCGTCGGCGGAGCGATTACCGCCCTGTCCGATCCGGCGGAGGAGTACGAAGAGATCTTGGTCAAGGCGGCGTCGTCGTGCAAGGTACTCGGAGTCGAGGATCGGCAGTCCGTCGGAATTCTTGTGTGAACGCGCTCGTCACTGCCTCGCGCATCACCTCGGGACGTGAGGTGGTGCGAACCTTATTGCAGAGATCGGCCCGGGGGACGCCGTCATGTCGTCCCCCGGGGCCGAGAACTGTCGCGTTACACGGGATCGACGCCGAATTCCTCGGCGGCGTCGATGAGCCACGCCGCGAGGTAGCGGGCGAAGGAGGCTCGTACCAGGATGCGGTAGTCGGTGCCGGTGTCGTCGAGCGCGGTGAGGACGACGCCGGCGAGTCCGAGCATGGTCTGCACGGCGGTTCCGGGGCGGAACACGGTGGGGTGCAGGTCGATCGAGCAGCCCTTCGCGAGGATGTCGCGGGCGTGCGCTCCGGTGAGCCGGAGGGTGGTGCGTTGTCCGGAGACGTCGATGGCGGCGCCGCCGTGCGGGGTCACCGCTTTGCGGAGCGTCTCCTCGAGGGTTTCGGGTGCCTGGGTGTGGGTGGTGATCAGGAATTCGTCCGGGCCGAGCCAGATCGCGGTGGCGGTGTCCCCGGTGGTGGCGGTGGATGCGGTGGTGGGCAGGTCGACGCCGAGGACGGCGGCGGCGGCGGAGGCACCGGGTCCGGTGGGGTTCACCCAGAGGTCGATCATGGTGGCGAAGGGTTCCTCGGTGATGCGCACCGACTCGGGGAGGTGGGAGAATGTGTGGTTCCAGCTGTGCAGGGGGCTCAGCGGGGTGAGGGTGTCAGCCATCGCGGCGTGCTCCTTCGGGGTCGACGAGGACGGTGCCGGTGACCTGCACGGCGACGAGGTTTCCGTCGACGGGGACGTGCAGGGTGTCGCCGATTCGGGTGTGGCCGCCCTTGACGAGGGCGAGGCCGAACGGGCGGCCGAGTTCGGCACTCATATAGCTGGAGGTGACGTGCCCGAGCATCGGGACGGGCGGCGGTGGCAGGGTGCCGTCGGGGCGGTGTTCGATGATCTGCGCGCCCTCGGGCAGGACGGTGTGTTGGTCGAGGGGTAGCAGGCCGACGAACTGTTTGCGCAGCGGGTTCTGGTTTTCCTGCCGGGTGAAGGAGCGTTTGCCGATGAAGTCGGCCTTCTTCTTCGATACCGCCCAGCTCATGCCGAGGTCCTGGGGGGTGACGGTGCCGTCGGTGTCCTGCCCGATGATCGGGTAGCCCTTTTCGGCGCGCAGGACGTGCATGGTTTCGGTGCCGTAGGGGGTGATGTGGTGTTTGTCGCCGGCGGCGATGAGGCGGGCCCAGATGGCGGGGGCGTGCCAGCCGCCGACGTTGACCTCGTAGGCGAGCTCGCCGGAGAAGCTGACCCGGGCGATGCGCACGTGCACGCCGGCGAGGGTGGTGTCGCGCCACGCCATGAACGGGAAGGCGTCGTTGGTGACGTCGAGGTCGCCGAAGACCTCCCCGATCACGTCGCGGGAGCGCGGTCCGACGACGGGGAAGGTGGCCCAGTGTTCGGTGACGGAGGTGAGCCGGACCTGCAGGTGCGGCCATTCGGTTTGGAGCCATTCCTCCATCCAGTCGAGGATTTTCGCGGCGCCGCCGGTGGTGGTGAACACCTGGTAGCGGTCCTCGGCGAGGCGCATGATGGTGCCGTCGTCGATGACCATGCCGTCGACGCCGCACATGAGTCCGTAGCGGACCATGCCGACCTTGAGGGTGCTCATCATGTTGGTGTAGAGCATGTCGAGCAGCACCCCGGCGTCGGGTCCCTGGACGTCGATCTTGCCGAGGGTGGAGCCGTCGAGGATGCCGACGCCGGCGCGGACGGCGGCGCATTCGCGGAGCACCGCGGTGTCCATGTCCTCGCCGGGGTGCGGGTAGTAGCGGGGGCGTTTCCATTGGCCGACGTCCTCGAACACCGCGCCGCGGCCGAGGTGCCAGTCGTGCAGGGCGGTGACCCGTTCGGGGTCGAAGAGGGTGCCGCGGGCGCGGCCGGCGAGGGCCGCGAACGGGACCGGGGTGTAGGGGGGCCGGAAGGTGGTGGTGCCGAGGGTTTCGATCGGGCGGTGCAGGAGTTCGGCGGTGATGCCGGAGGAGATGACCCCGGACGTTTTGCCCTGGTCGTGGGCGGTGCCGATGGTGGTGTAGCGCTTGATGTGTTCCATCGACGTCATGCCGGCGCCGACGGCGCGGGCGAGGTCGGCGACCGTGGCGTCGCGTTGGACGTCGACGAACTGGGTGTCCTGCCCGGCGGGGTCGGGGACCCGCCACAGCACCAGCGGCGCCAGACCACCCGCATTGTCGGCACCAACCTCCGCAGGGTTGATATCGGTTGCGGGGGTGGTGAATCCGAGATCGCGGAGGGCGGCGGCCGCAGCAACCTGCCCGTCGCGCAGACACCCGGCCAGGTCGAAGATGCCGTTGGCGGAGCCGGCGACGGTGACGCCGTCGAGGGTCTCGCCGGGCACGAACGCACCCAGGGTGTCGTCGTACTTCAGTGTGCCGCGGGCCTGGGAGAACAGGTGCACGGCCGGGTTCCAGCCGCCGCTGACGAGCAGGGCGTCACACGCCAGCGGGATGGCCGTCTCCCCGGTGGTGTCACGTTGGGTGACGAGGGCGTGGCTGACCCGGCCGTTGCCGCGGGTGCCGGACACGACGGATCCGGTGCGGACCGGGATCCCGCGGGCCTCGCATTCATGCTGCCAGCGGGCGGGGGCGGTGTCGCGGGCCTCGACGACCGCGTTGATGCGGACCCCGGCGTCGTGCAGGTCGATCGCCGCCTGGTAGGCGCTGTCGTTGGTGGTGAACACGACGGCCTGGGCGCCGACGGTGACGCCGTAGCGGTGCAGGAAGGTGCGGGCGCCGTGGGCGAGCATGATGCCGGGGCGGTCGTTGTCGGTGAACACGACGGGGCGCTCGTGGGCGCCGGCGGCGACGAGGATGTGCCGGGCCCGGATCCGCCACACCCGCTGCCGGCTGACCGCGGCCGGGGCCTGGCCACCGAGGTGGTCGGTGCGGCGCTGCAGGGCGAGGACGAAGCCGTCGTCGTAGTGGCCGAACGCGGTGGTGCGCTGCAGGTGCAGCACGTCCGGGTAGGTGGCGAGTTCGGCGACGGCGGCGGTGGCCCAGTCCAGGGCGGGGGCGCCGTCGATCAGATCCGTGGAGCCGAGGAGGTCGCCGCCGGCTTCGCTCTGCTCGTCGAGCAGCACCACCCGGGCGCCGGCGCGGGCGGCGGTGAGGGCGGCGGCGAGCCCGGCCGGGCCGGCGCCGGCGATCAGCAGGTCGGTGTGGTGGTGGGTGGCGTCGTATTTCGCCGAGTCCGGGATGGTCGCGAGCCGGCCCTGGCCGGGGATGCCGCGGGCGACGAGGCCGTCGAACAACTCGATGGTGGTGGCGAGCAGCATCGGCTCGGGGAAGGGTTCCTCGATCTGCACGAGGCCGCCGGTGTCCTCGGCCCAGGCGGCGGTGATGCCGCGGGGGCGGCCGAGTTTGATGCTGGTGGTGACCTGGTGGACGCCGTTCGCGAGCAGCGCGGAGCCGAGGGTGTCACCGGGGTGGCCGGTCAACTCTTGGCCGTCGAAGGTGAAGGTGTGGGTGGTGGTGCGGTCGAGGCGACCGCCCTGGCGGGTGCGGAAGGGTGCGTTCACGATATCGTCGGCTTCTGCTCGGCCACGCGGTAGACGCTGTGGAATCGGTAGGTGGCGGTGTCGCGGACGGCGTTGAACCAGCGCCGGCAGCCGGCGGCATGGGACCACCGTTCGGCGAACAGGCCTTTCGGGTTGGCGCGGAAGAACACGAACTGCGCCCACTGCTCGTCGGTCAACGCGGCCGGGTCCGGGGGGTAGTCGACGTGGGCCTGGCCGCCGTAGTGGAACTCGGTTTCCTCACGCGGCCCGCACCACGGGCATTCGATCAACTGCATGCTGACTCCTGGTTGGTGTGCGGGGGTGGGTTAGTGGCAATGCCGCGCAGTTAGGCGTGTGACTGTTGGGTCAAATGGGACACACGTGAGGAAAGGGCGTGTCGGTGCGTGTGGGACAGCGGAACTCCCGGTATCGAGGGCTTGTCCTCGCAAGACAACCCTTTACCTTGGGAGTTCCGCTGTCCACACAGTCTGTCATCCGCCGCCCCGTCGAGGTTGCCGTAGGCCGGTTCGCGCCCGGTCACCTCGGCGAGTTGACCCAGATCGTGCCGTTCGAGATGGTCGACGACGCGCTCGCGTCGACGTCGAGTGTGCAGAAACGGGTGCGCGATCTGCCCTCGCGGGTGGTGGTGTACCTGCTGCTCGCGGCCGGACTGTTCGCCGAGGGCGGCTACCAGCAGGTGTGGGCACGGCTGACCGCCGGACTGGACGCGCTGACGCCGGCCCGGCCGGGCAGTTCCGCGCTCGCCCAGGCTCGCCGCAGGGTCGGGGCCAAACCGTTGCGGGCGCTGTTCGAGCTGCTCGCCGGGCCGGCGGCGGGGGCGACGCGTTGGCGTGGGCTGCTGGTCTGCGCGGTCGACGGCACCACGATGTCGGTGCCCGACAGCGCGGCGAACCTGCGCTGCTTCAGTCGCCAAAGCGGCACCCACGGCGGTTCCGGATACCCGCTGATGCGGATGTTGACCATCGTCGCGTGCGGCACCCGCACCGTCATCGACGCCGTGTTCGGCTCTACCCTCATCGGCGAAACCACCTACGCACCACGCCTGTTCGGTTGCCTACGGCCGGGCATGCTGCTACTGGCCGACCGCAACTTCGCCGCACAGAACATCATCGCCGGCATCGCCGACACAGGTGCTGACCTGCTCATTCGCTGCAAGGACAACCGCAAACTCCCGCGGATCGGGCGCTGCCCGGACCGGTCCTACCTGACGGTGATCGCCGGAGTGACACTTCGAGTCATCGACGCCGAGATCGCCATCACCGGCACCGGCGATCACCAGCGCAAACGTCGAGTCGGCCGCTACCGGCTCATCACCACATTGACCGACCACCAGGCGTTTCCGGCATCGGCGATCGTCGAGCTCTACCACCAACGCTGGGAGATCGAAACCTCCTACCTGGAGCTGAAGTCCAGCATCCTCGGCGGACGGGTGCTGCGCGCACGCACCCCCGCCGGCATCGAGCAGGAGGTCTACGCCCTGCTGACCACCTACCAAGCCCTCCGTCTGGCCATCGCCGACGCCACCGCCACCGACCCGACCGCCAGCCCCGACCGGGCCAGCTTCACCGTCGCTCTCCACGCCGCCCGCGACCAGCTCATCCACGCCGCCGGCGTCATCGCCGGTACCGTCATCGACCTGGTCGGCGCCATCGGCCGCGCCGTACTCACCGATCTAATGCCCACGCGCAGAACACGAGTCAGCCCCCGCGTAGTGAAGCGTGCAATCTCCAAACACCGAGCCAAGGGCGACATCGACCGCACCAACTACCACGCCGAGATCAGCATCAGCATCCTCATACCAGCACACTTGACAACAGACCCGCCGCCCTAACTGCGCGGCATTGGGGTTAGTGGGCGACGGCGGCGGCGCCGTGCTCGTCGACGAGGGCGCCGGTGACGAACCGGTCGAGGCTGAACGGGGCGATGTAGTCGTGCGGTTCGTCGTTCGCGAGGGTGTCGGCCAGGCACCAGCCGAGCCCGGGGGTGGCCTTGAAGCCGCCGGTGCCCCACCCGCCGTTGAGGTAGACGTTGTCGTAGGGGGTGCGGCCGACGATCGGGGAGGCGTCGGGGCAGGTGTCGACGATGCCGCCCCAGGTGCGCAGCAGATGCGCGCGGGCGAAGACGGGGAACAACTCGACGGCGGCGGCCATCTGGCGTTCGATGATGTGGAAGGCGCCGCGTTGGCCGTAGCCGTTGTAGGAGTCGACGCCGGCGCCCATCACCAGTTCCCCCTTGTGGGCCTGGGAGACGTAGACGTGGATGGCGTTGGACATCACGATCGTCGGGTGCACCGGCTCGAGGAGTTCGGAGACCAAAGCCTGCAGCGGGTGGGACTGCAGGGGGGTGGCGATGCCGAGCATGTCGGTGAGGGTGGAGGTGTGCCCGGCGGCGCAGAGCGCGACCTGCCCGGTGGCGATGTCGCCGCGGGTGGTGCGGACCCCGGTCACCTTGTTGCCGTCGGTGACGAAGCCGGTGACCTCGCAGTTCTGGATGATGTCGATGCCGGCTTGGTCGGCGCGGCGGGCGAATCCCCACGCCACGTAGTCGTGTTTGGCGATGCCGGCGCGGGGTTGGTAGGTGGCGCCGAGGACGGGGTAGCGGATGTCGGCGGAGATGTTGACCAGGGGGCAGAGTTTTTTGACCTCGTCGGGTCCGACCCATTCGGCGTCGATGCCGTTGAGTTTGTTGGCCTCGACGCGGCGGACGCTGTCGCGGACGTCCTGGAGGCTGTGGGCGAGGTTGAGGACGCCGCGCTGGCTGAACAGGATCGGGTAGTCCAGGTCCTCCTCGAGGCCCTCCCACAGTTTGAGGGCGTGTTCGTAGATGCGGGTGCTCTCGTCCCACAGGTAGTTCGACCGGATCAGGGTGGTGTTGCGGGCCATGTTGCCGCCCGCGAGCCAGCCCTTCTCCAGCACGGCGACGTTGGTGATGCCGTGGTTCTTGGCGAGGTAGTGCGCGGTCGCGAGGCCGTGGCCGCCGCCGCCGACGATCACGATGTCGTAGGACTTCTTCGGTTCCGGGTTACGCCACAGAAAGTCCGGGTGATCGGGCAGGTGCGCACCGGGCGGGGTCGCTGCAGTGCCGGAGCTCAGGGTCGTCATCAGTTCGTCTCCGTGAGGTCGGGGTAGAGCGGGAACGCGGCGGCGAGGGCGTCGACCCGGGCCCGCAGCGCGGTCAGGCCGGCCTCGTCGGTGGCCGGGCGCAGCGCGTGGCTGATGATGTCGGCGACCTCGGTGAACGCGGCCTCGTCGAAACCGCGGGTGGCCAGCGCCGGGGTGCCGATCCGCACCCCGGAGGAGATCATCGGCGGGCGGGGGTCGAACGGGACGGCGTTGCGGTTGACGGTGATCCCCACCCGGTGCAGCCGGTCCTCGGCCTGCTTGCCGTCGAGTTCGGACTCACGCAGGTCCACCAGCACCAGGTGCACGTCGGTGCCGCCGGAGACGACGTTGATCCCGGCGGCCCGCGAATCGGTTTGCAGGAGGCGGTCGGCGAGGATCTTCGCGCCGGCCAGGGTGCGCTGCTGGCGTTCGGCGAATTCGGGTTCGGCGGCGAGCTTGAACGCGACGGCCTTGCCGGCGATCACGTGCTCGAGCGGGCCGCCCTGCTGGCCGGGGAAGACCGAGGAGTTGAACTTCTTCGCCAGCGCCGCGTCGTTGGTGAGGATGACGCCGCCGCGGGGCCCGCCCAACGTCTTGTGGGTGGTGGAGGTGACCACGTGGGCGTGCGGGACGGGGGAGGGGTGCAGTCCGGCGGCGACCAGGCCGGCGAAGTGCGCCATGTCGACCATCAGGTAGGCGCCGACCTCGTCGGCGATGGCCCGGAACCGGGGGAAGTCGAGTTGGCGGGGGTACGCGGACCAGCCGGCCATGATCAGCTTCGGGCGGTGCTCGCGGGCCAGGCGTTCGACCTCGTCCATGTCGACGAGGTGGTCGTCCTCGCGGACGTGGTACGCGGCGACGTCGTAGAGCTTGCCGGAGAAGTTCAGCTTCATCCCGTGCGTGAGGTGACCGCCGTGCGCGAGATCCAACCCGAGGATGGAATCACCGGGGGTCAGCAGCGCCGCCATCGCCGCGGCGTTGGCCTGCGCCCCCGAATGCGGTTGCACGTTCGCGAACCCCGCACCGAACAGCGCGGTCAGGCGGTCGATCGCCAACTGCTCGATCACGTCGACGTGCTCACACCCCCCGTAATACCGGCGGCCCGGGTAGCCCTCGGCGTACTTGTTGGTCAGCACCGACCCCTGCGCCTGCATCACCGCGAGCGGCGCGAAATTCTCACTGGCGATCATCTCCAGGGTGCCCTGCTGCCGCGCCAACTCGGCCCCGATCGCCGCATGCACGGCCGGATCGAGATCCACCAACCGCCGAGTCAACGTCGGATTGGAGACGGGTGCGGCTGCGGTGCGGCCGTCAATGTCGAGAGTCAAGAGATTCGCCCTTCTGAGAGACCAGTGCCGAATTACTGATATATCAAACTGAAGGTAGAGTATGATCAGTAGTGGATCACAGTCAAGGCTCGAACGACATTTCCGGAGACGAATATGAGCATGGCGCAATCGGCGGTAATCGAGATCGCATCTGCGGGCGGCACCAACGCTGAACGCGCGTACGAGATCATCCGCGAACGCCTGGTCATGCTCGATATCCGGCCGGGTGAGCCGATCAACGACGACCGCCTCGCCGAGGAACTCGGTTTCGGCCGCACCCCGGTGCGCGAGGCCCTCAAGCGCCTCGAACGCGAACGCCTCGTCGTCGCCTACCCCCGCCGCGGCACCTTCGCCACCGCCGTCGACATGACCGACCTCGCCGACATCTCCGAGATCCGCAAACGACTCGAACCGACCGCCGCCGCCCGCGCCGCGCGCTCCGCGACCCAGGACGCCCGGGCCCGACTCGCCGCGCTCGCCGCCGACATCGCCGAGATCTCCGACACCGAGGACCCCCGCGAGGTGCTGCGCAAGGACGTCCACGTGCACCGCGAGATCTACCGGGCCTCGGGCAACCCGCACCTCGAGGACATCCTCGTCAGCCTCGACGCCCACGCCACCCGCATCTGGTGCCTGTTCCTCGACCGACTCCCCGACGTCGCCAGCCACGTCCGCGAGCACATCACCCTTCTGCGGGCGATCGTCGACGGCGACGAGGACACCGCCACGTCGTTGACGCTCGGGCACGTCAGCGGTTTCGAAGCGGCTATCCGAAACCTGCTGTAGGCGCTCCGCGCCCGTGCGCCTTTCTGGTTGTTCCCGCTACCAAAAAGGCGCACGGGCGGCGAAGCCGTAGCCGAGGCCGATCATTTACTACGACTGGTGGAATTCGACATGACTTTTCACGACATCGATGGCAAGGACGCATGGAGGCGACGAGTTCTCCACGTGCGTAAGCAACAGACCATCGACGACAGGGACCGCGCGAGCTGGCGCATCGCCGACCATATCGGGAAGGTGGCGCGGCCGGGACAGGCTGTGGCCGCCTATGTTCCGATGGACAGCGAACCAGGGTCCGTTGCGATGCTGGATGCGCTGGTGGACGCGGGGGTTCAGGTGCTGCTTCCCTTCACCGTCGTGAACAGCCCGCTGTCGTGGGCCCTGTACACCGGACCGGCCGACCTGAGCCCTGCTGCGTTCGGGCTGCGTGAACCAACCGGTCCGGATCTCGGGCCCGGAGGGTTGGCCCGCGCGGATGCGATCATCGTGCCGGCGCTTGCGGTCGACTGTCGGGGAGTCCGATTGGGGCGAGGGGCCGGCTACTACGACCGCAGCCTGGCGATGGTCGACGGCGACGTCCCGTTGATCGCAGTGGTCAATGACGCCGAGCTGGTCGATGCGCTTCCGGACGAGCCGCACGACATCCGGATGACCCATGCCCTCACTCCGTCGGGTGGGTTGCAGGCGCTCGTACCCGCGGAATTCGTCGGGTCCCGCACGTAGGCAGCACACGAGGCGACTTCCGACGCTGCAGGCCGCCGCACATCAGCGGCGGCCTGCAGTCATTTCTGGTTCCGTCGTGAACCGCCGAGTCGAAGTCCGGCAGGCGTTTTCAACGGACTTCCGGCAGACAGGCCAGAATGGTCCAGCTGGCCGGTGGATACGACGCGGAAATCTGCTTGTCCGGGGCGAGGATCCGAAGTATGCCGCCGTCGAGTACGTGAGCGGTGAAACCGGTCGAGTACTCGTCGGTTCTCGCGCCGTGCTGTACTGACAATCGTCTCATCGTGGAATCTTTCGGTAGCTCGTCAGCTGAAGATGACGGTCCTGTGCCCGTGCAGAAGGACGCGGTTCTCGCAGTGCCAGCGCACGGCGCGGGACAATGCCAGTGCTTCGGCATCCTGGCCGACGGTGGCCAGACGTGCGGGGTCGTGGCTGTGATCGATGCGGATGACTTCCTGCTCGATGATGGGACCTTCGTCCAGGTCCGGTGTGACGTAGTGGGCGGTGGCGCCGACCTGCTTGACGCCCCGGTCGAAGGCCTGGTGGTAGGGCTTGGCGCCCTTGAAACCGGGCAGGAAGGAATGATGAATGTTGATCGCGCGGCCGTGGAGCTTGCGGCATGCGTCGTTCGACAGCACCTGCATGTACCGCGCGAGGACGACCAGGTCTGCGTCGTACTCGTCCACGAGGTCGAGGAGCTGCGCCTCGGCCTGCGGCTTCGTCGCGGCCGTCACGGGAATGTGGATGAAAGGCAGGCCGGCCGCTTCGGCCATGGGACGAAGGACCTCGTGGTTGGAGACGACAGCGACCAGCTCTGCTCCGAGATTGCCGGCGCGCCACCGGAAGATGAGGTCGTTGAGGCAATGCCCCATCTTCGAGACCATCACGACAACACGCGGCACGCTGCACCCGTTGAAGCTGAACGTCATGCCGAACTTGTCGGCGACACTGCGAAACTCGCTCGTCAGTCGATCGATGTCGAGATTGCCGGAGGAGACGAACGACGTGCGGAGGAAGAAGGCGTCGTTCTGCGTGTCGTCGAACTGCTGGTGCTCGGCGATGTCGCAGTTCTGCTCGAACAGAAAGGAACTGACGGCGTGGACGATTCCGGGGCGCTGAGCGCTGCTGAGCGTCAAGGTGAAGGTTTCGGTCATGTGCGTCTCCTCGGGGCTGGACGCTGCCGGGCAGCATCGGTGTTCGGGGGATATCGGTTCGGTGCTGTCGCCGCCCCACCTTCCGTTGCCGGCGACGTCAGCATCACATGCGCTCTTCTGGAGTCCCAGTCCTACTAGACTGATATATCAGATTGGTACTAGTATTTCAGGTGTAGAAGAACGGGTCAAGAGTTGGAGAAGGGAAACGCTAGGATGACGCTCATGAGGCTGGAGGCGGTATCAGCGGAGCACGGCGTGACTTCTCTCGCGGACCGCGCCTACACGGCGATCCAGGACAAGCTGATCATGCTCGACATCCGCCCCAACGACGCGATCGTCGAAGGTGACCTCGCCGAACAGCTCGGTGTCGGGCGGACCCCGGTCCGAGAAGCTCTCAAGCGACTCGAAGCGGAACGCCTCGTGGTGTCATTTCCTCGTCGTGGAACCTTCGCGACCGGCGTCGACGTCGCCGACCTCGGCCACATCTCCGAGATCCGAGCCCACCTCGAGCCCGTGGCGGCACGCCGAGCGGCGGAAGGGGCCTCGCCGACTCTTCGCCAGTTGCTCCTCGACATGGCCGACAAGACAGACGAGCTCGACGTTCTCGGAATCGAGCGGCACGAACTGATGCGGTGGGATCTCACCGTGCACCGGACCATATATCGGGCCTCACGCAACCCACACCTCGAAGATGTCCTCGTCCGGTACGACAATCTCGCGACTCGGATCTTCTGCCTCTTTCTCGAACGGCTGCCGTCGGTTCCCCAGCACGTCGGAGAGCACGGAGAACTGTTGCGCGCGATTGCCGGCGGGCAGGCGGACCTCGCTGCGGATATCGCACGCCGGCATGTCACCGGGTTCGAGCAGGCAGTACGCACCATCATCTAGTACCCGGGCCGCGGCGCGGCACCGACAGGATGGTGGGTAATCGGGCGAACCCTCCCCGGAAAGACCGATTACCCACCAAGACTTTCAGCGGCTGCTCTGCAGCCCGACGAGGCTCGCGGCTCGCCTCACGGCGCTCTGGGTCGACGCCGCATCGACGGTGTGATTGAGCAACAGCGCCGTCGTCACCGGTCCCACCCCACCAGGAACCGGGGTCAGCGCACCGGCGCGCCCGTCCACCGAGTCTGCGTCGACGTCGCCGAGGAGTAGCCCGTCGTCGGTGGCAGTCGTACCGACGTCGATCACCACCGCACCATCGCTGATGTGCTCCGCCGTGATCAGTCTCGGAATCCCCACCGCAACGACGACGATATCGGCAGAACGGGTGCCCGCCACCAGATCGGCGGTGTGCCGGTGGCACACGGTCACCGTCGCGTCACGCTGCACGAGCAGATGCGCAACGGGGGTCCCGACGACCGTCGACCGTCCCACCACGGTGGCGGTCTTGCCGCGCAGATCGATTCCGTGGTGGTCGAGCAACGCGAGCACTGCCTGTGCAGTGGCGGGCGCGAAGGCCGGCAGGTGCGCGATCAGCCGACCGAGGCTGACCGGGTTCGTGCCGTCGATGTCCTTGCCGGGATTGATCGCTTCCCGCAGAAGGTCGAGATCGGTGCCGTCCGGTAGCGGGGTCTGCAGGATGATGCCGTGCACATCCGGGTCGTGGCCGAGTTCGACGAGGACGGCGTGAATCTCTTCGGTCGTCGCCTCCGGCCCGAAATCGACGATGTCGCACTCGATTCCGGTGCGTCGGGCGGCGCCGGCGATGGATCGGACGTACCAGGCGGTGGACTCGTCGGCGGTGGCCAGCACGACCGCCAGCTTGGGCCGGATCCCGATCTCGGTGAGCGCGGCCGCCGCGACCGACGCATCGTTGCGGATTGCGGCTGCCAGATCGGAGCCACCCAGAATTCTGGTCATGAGTTCAGTTGCTTTCTCACTTGGGCAGTCACTGCGTCGGCACGGTCGGCGAGTGCGTCGACGCCGGCGGCGCTGTCGATGAGCGATTGTCGGATGGCCGGGTCGGTGATGCCCGGCAGGTTGATCTCGACGTTGACCCGTGCGGTCGTGGCCGCGGCCCGGGCCGCCTCCGTCGCGGCCGCGACGTCACTGACGACATTGCGGTTTGCGACGGGACCGAGTTCTTCGGCGAGCGTGACCACCGCCGCTGCTGCATCGATCACCTCGACGGGAACCCGAGCCGCGTTCACCAGGGCACCTTCGATCGCTGCGGAACGCGCGGCGTTCTCTTCGTCTGTGCCCTTGGGAAGTTTGTAAGCATCGATCACGGACGTGAAGGCGGCCATGTCGTCCTCGGCGAACTGCAACGCCTTGCCCCGCAGCGCATCCGCGCTGGTGCACACCCGCTCGACCAGAGCGGAGTGCTCCGCGTACCGGTCTCCGGTCGTATATCGGGCGACCATTGCCACCAGGGCCGCGGCCTGCCCGACGTGCAGCGCGGCAGTTGCGCCGCCACCCGGCGCGGGAACCCGTGCGGCGAGTGAGTCCAGAAATGAACTGATGGTTTCCTGTTGCATCAGCGTGGTCTTCCTCTTCTGTGGGCGGGCGCTGCAATGACCGAACAGGGTGCCGGCCCACTCGCGGAGCGGGCCGGCACCGGTGTGGTTTATGCTCGGATTTTTTTCATTTCGGGGTCGACGAGGGGTTCGGCGACGATGGTGGCGGGGATGCGGGTGCCGAAGTAGTCGATCTCGACGGTGCTGCCGGTGCCGGCGGTGGCGGGTAGCCAGGCGTAGGCGATGGGGGCGCCGACGGTGTGGCCGTAGGCGGCGCTGGTGACGTAGCCGGCGGGTTGGCCGTCGAGGTAGACGGGTTCGTGGCCCAGCACCACCGAGGTGCGGTCGTCGATCATCAGGCAGGCGAGGCGCCGCGTGACGGTGTCGTCGGACACACCGTCGAGTGCGTCGCGGCCGACGAAGTCGCCCTTCTGGGGGCGGACGGCGAACCCGAGTCCGGCCTCGTAGGGGTTGTGTTCGGTGGTCATGTCGGTGCCCCAGGAGCGGTAGCCCTTCTCCATCCGGAGGCTGTTGAACGCGGCCCGGCCGGCGGCGATGATCTCGTACTGCTGTCCCTCCGCCCAGAGCACGTCCCAGAGGCGTTGGCCGTTGTCGGCGGTGGTGTAGAGCTCCCAGCCGAGTTCGCCGACGTAGGACAGGCGCATCGCGGTGACCGGGATGCCGCCGATCCGGACCTGCTTGGAGCGGAAGTATTTGAAGTTCTCGTTGGAGAAGTCGTCGCGGCTGATGGCCTGGACCAGGTCGCGGGCGCGGGGCCCCCACAGGCCGATGCAGCAGGTGCCACCGGTGATGTCGCGGATCTGGACGGTGCCGTCGGTGGGGGCGTGGCGGCGCAGGTAGTCGAGGTCGAGGTTGCTGTTGGCGCCGATCTGGAAGACGGTGTCGGCCAGGCGGGCGACGGTGAGGTCGCTGCGGATGCCGCCGGCGGTGTCGAGGGCGAGGGTGTAGGTGACCGCGCCGACGGTTTTGTCCATCTTGCCGGTGGTCAGCGGTTCGAGCAGGGCCAGGGCGCCGGGCCCGGAGACCTCGAGCCGTTTGAGGGGGGTCATGTCGTACATCGCCACCGACGTGCGGGTCTTCCAGGCCTCGGCGGCGGCGATGGGGGAGTGGAACATCGCGGCCCACGGTTCGCGGGCCGGCGGCTGCCACTGGGCAGGAAGCTGGTCGAGCAGGTGCGCGTTGGCCTCGTACCAGTGCGGGCGTTCCCAGCCGGCGCCCTCGAGGAAGACGGCGCCGAGTTCGCTCTGGCGGGCGTGGAACGGGCTGACCCGGATGCCACGGGGGGATTGCTTCGGTTGCAGGGGGTGCATGACGTCGTAGATTTCGACGAAGTTCTGCTGGGAGGTTTCGCTGACGTAGTCGGGGTCGAGTTGGATGTCCTCGAACCGGTGCACGTCGCAGCCGTGCAGTTCGACCTCGGAGCGGCCGTCGACGAGCAGTTGCGCGACGGCGCGGGCGACGCCGGCGGAGTGGGTGACCCACACGGCCTCGGCGATCCAGAATCCGGTGATGTCGGGGGATTCGCCGATCAGCGGGCCGCCGTCGGGGGTGAAGGAGAACACCCCGTTGAAGCCGTGCTCGATCTTCGCGGTCTCGAGGCAGGGCAGCAGCAGCTTGGACTGCTCCCACGACGGTGCGAAGTCCTCTTCGGTGAACGCCAGCATCGAGGGCATGGCGGAGTCGGAGATGTCGGCGCTGTCGGTCAACTCGCGGGTGTTCACCGGCATCGGGCGGTGCGCGTAGCTGCCGATGCCGAGGCGGTCGACGTGCTCGCGGAAGTAGAGGTCCTGGTCCTGGTGCCGCAGGATCGGGAAGCCGGCCTCGGCGAGGGTGGTGTTGCGGCCGACGAGTTCGGGGATCTGGTCGGTGGTGGCGTACTGGTGCGCCAGCGGCAGGAGGGGGACGTCCATGCCGACGAGTTCGCCGAGTTCGGGGCCCCAGAATCCGGCGCAGGAGACGACGATGTCGGCGGGGATCACGCCGTGGTTGGTGGTGACGCCGGTGACCTTGCCGCCGGCGTGCTCGATGCCGATCACCTTCGTCGAACCCTGGAACACGGCACCGCGGGCCTCGGCGCGGCGGGCCAGGGCGACGACGACGCGGGCGGCCTTGGCGAGGCCGTCGGTTTCCACGTAGAGGCCGCCGAGGACCCGCTTCTGGTCGAGGAGGGGGTGCAGCTTCGCGCACTCGGCCGGGTCGAGGACGCTGCCGTCGATGCCCCAGGAGGTGGCCCAGCCCTGCTTGCGGTGCAGGTCCGCCAACCGTTCCTCGGTGGTGGCGATCTCGAGGCCGCCGAGCTGGTTGAAGCACCACTGGCCGTCGACGTCGAGGCTGAGGAACTTCTCGACGGTGTAGCGGGCGAGTTCGGTCATCGTCTTCGAGGCGTTCGTCTGGAACACCAGCCCCGGCGCGTGGGAGGTGGAGCCGCCGGTCAGTGGCAGCGGCCCCTGGTCGAGGACGGTGATCTTGTCCCAGCCACGAGCGGTGAGCTCGTCGGCCAGGTTCGCACCGACGATGCCGGCTCCGATGATCACGACGCGCGGTGAACCCATGATGGTCCTTCCTGAAGTGGATGTGCGATCGCCTGCACTCCGCGGATCGTCCGTATTGCACACTGCGCCTTGGTCGTACACGCGACAAGTGCGAGCGGGAACGGATGATCGGCAAGCGGGAAGAGCGGTGTCGACAACTGATATATCAAGCACTGTAGTGTGTGTCACGTAGCGGGTCAACCCTCGCTCGATGACCTGCTATACACGTTGCTCACGGAGATCTTCGGCGCCGCCGGGGTGCATGCCCGTTCGGCGGTCGGGGTTGCCGTGCTCCCGATCGATGCGCCGGTCGAGGTGGAGATCGTCGTCGAGGTCGACTGAGGGGCGAAGCCGGTCGGAGCCCGTCAATCCTGCTGGTAGCGCTGCAGTAGTTGCAGACTCCGACGTCGTATTTCTCGCCCGATGGAGGCGCTCTTGCGGCGGTCGGACTCCGACATCCCGCCCCATACCCCGTGTGATTCCTTCGATGCCAGTGCGTGATCTCTGCACAGGTCGATCACCGGGCAGGTGGCGCAAATGTCCTTGGCTGCGCGTTCGCGTTCGATGCGGCGGGGTTTGCTTTCGCCGTCCGGAGGGAAGAAGACGTCCATGCCCTCGGATCGGCATCGTGCTCGTAGGCGCCAGTCCACTCCATCCGGCTGTGCCACGACTGCCGTGAAGTTCTGCAGCGACATTTCGACTCCATAGTTGTACGCGTAGTGGATGGTGTCGGCCGACTGGGCTCAGGCTGATCTGTACCCGCGACGGGAGGGCGCGGGTTGGCCTCGTGTGCGGCGGGCGGCGGCGCCAGGCCTGCATCGTCCGGAGTGGACCACACGAATCGGCATCAAAGCTGTTCCTTTGCAGTGTATCTCACACTCCGATGCTCTTCGGGTGCTGTGGCCGGGTCGCGGGATTCGCGTCGTCGCCCCCTCGCGATCCCGGCTTCGGGTGTGTAAGGTAACACTTACCTACGGTACCGTAGGTTACGAATCGCGAAGAGCCGACGACGCGACATGCGTCGTTCGAGCATGCCAAGCCGGGAAGGGTTGCCATGGCGATTGCAGATGTCAAGGAATACGCACATCTCACCGAAGCCGATGTCGAGGCGCTCGGGCGCGAGTTGGATGCGATCCGCCGCGATATCGAAGAATCTCGCGGGGAGCGCGACGCGCGCTACGTGCGGAACACCATCAGGTTGCAGCGTTCGCTCGAGATCGGCGGCCGCGCAGTGCTGTTCGGGAGTCGCAGACGGCCGGCATGGCTGCTCGGGGCGGGCATGCTCGGTGTCTCGAAGATCATCGAGAACATGGAACTCGGCCACAACGTGATGCACGGGCAGTGGGACTGGATGAACGATCCGGAAATCCACTCCACGTCGTGGGAATGGGATATCCACGATCCATCCGCGCACTGGAAGCAGACGCACAACTATCTGCACCACAAGTACACCAACGTTCTCGGCATGGACGACGACGTGGGATACGGCCTGCTCCGGGTCACTCGCGACCAGCGGTGGCGGCCGTTCAATACCGGCAATCTCGTCTACAACACCCTGCTGACGCTGTTCTTCCAGTGGGGCGTCGCTGTGCAGCACCTCGAGCTCGGCAAGGTGGTCAAGCGGGGTGACCTCAGCCCGGAGACGAAACAGAAGGCCCGCGAGGTCGGCACGAAGATCGGCAAGCAGCTGGTCAAGGATTACGTGATCTACCCGGCCCTCACCGGCCCGGCATGGAAGAGCACGATCACGGCGAACTTCGCGGCGAACACCATCCGCAACGTGTGGGCGAACGCGATCATCTTCTGCGGGCACTTCCCGGACGGCGCCGAGAAGTTCACGAAGGCCGACATCGACAACGAGACGCAGCCCGAGTGGTACCTGCGCCAGATGCTCGGTAGCGCCAACATCGAGGGCAGCAGGCTGATGGACTTCATGTCCGGCAACCTGAGCTACCAGATCGAGCACCACCTGTTCCCCGACCTGCCGAGCAACCGCTACGCGGAGATCGCCGTCCGGGTGCGGGCGCTGTGCGAGAAATACGACCTGCCGTACACGACCGGCCCGTTCCTGGTGCAGTACGCGAAGTCGTGGCGCACCATCGCCAAGCTGTCGTTGCCGAACAAGTACCTCAAGGCGACCACGGACGACGCGCCGGAGACGGCGTCGGAGCGCAAGTTCGGTGGAAACACCACGGCAACAATCGATCCGGCCACCGGGCGTCGTCAGGGGCTGCAGACGGCGATCCTTCGGAAGCGGCGGCGCGGTTTCCTGAATCGATAGGACAAAGCCGCGTCGGCGCAGACGGGCCGCGGAAAACGGCGAGGTCCTGCTTCATATCCACCGGATAGGAAACAGGACCTCGCCGTCGCTCGGGCTACCGGCGGAAAGTGGGAATCCGCGGCGTCTTCTGCTTGTCCGCGACCAGGGGATCTCGGGTGATGTCGCGATACAGCGAGATACACATGCCGATCATCACGATCACGAATGGTGCTGCCACGATGATGGTCATGGTTTGGAGGCCGTTCAGTGCGTCCGTTCCTCCGGTCCACAGCATGAGCACCGCAACGCCTCCGGTGACCACACCCCAGAACGCGACAGTCCGGCGGGAAGGTTCCAACGTGCCGCGCTGGGACAGCGTCCCCATGACGATCGAAGCAGCGTCGGCGCCGGAGACGAAGAAGATCGCGACGAGAGCCATCACCAGAATCGACGATGCGCCCGCAAGCGGCAGGTGATCCAGCATGCCGAACAGCTGCGATTCCGGGGTTCCTCGGGAGAACAGGTCGGTGCCCTGACTCTGTTCGCCGATCGCTGCCCCGCCGAAGACGGCGAACCACACCAGGCTCACCGAGCTCGGAATGAGGATGACGCCGACGACGAACTGACGAATCGTCCGGCCCCTGCTGATCCGGGCCAGGAACATCCCGACGAAGGGGGTCCACGAAATCCACCACGCCCAGTAGAAGATGGTCCACGAGGAGAGCCATGTTTCGGTCGAGGCATCGCCGGATGCAGCCGAGCGTGCCGACATACTGGCAATTTCGGCGGCGTAGTCACCCAACGTGGTGGGCAGCAGATTCAAGATGAACACGGTGGGACCGGCGACGAAGACGAAGACGGCCAGAACAAGCGCGAGCACCATGTTGATGTTCGACAGCCATTGAATTCCGCGCGAGATACCGGAAACGGCCGAGGCCACGAACGCCAGGGTGAGTATGGCGACGATCGCGACGAGCAGAAGCGTCCCGGCCTGGCTCATCCAGCCGAGAACCTTGATTCCCGAACCGATTTGGAGTGCTCCCAGACCCAGTGACGCCGCGGTGCCGAACATGGTCGCGAAGATCGCGAGGATGTCGATTACCTTGCCGATCGGTCCCTCGGCGCGGCGGCCGATGAGGGGAATGAACGAGGAGCTGATGAGCTGCTTCCGCCCCATTCGATACGTGCCGTATGCGATCGACAGACCGACCACTGCATACATCGACCACGGGTGCAGTCCCCAATGAAAAAGTGCGGTCGCCATCGCGGTGCCCACCGTGGAATCGCCGATTCCCGGTGGTGGCTGAACGAAATGGGTCAGAGGTTCGGTCACGCCCCAGAAGATCAGACCGATCCCCATGCCGGCGCTGAACATCATCGCAACCCAGCTGACCGTTCTGAACTCTGGTTTCTCCCCGTCCCCGCCGAGTGGAATTCGCCCGTACCGGCTCAGCGCCAGCCACACAGCGAACAGCACGAACCCGGTGGCGGAGACTATGAACAGCCAGCCCAGGTTGGTCACCACCCAGTCCAGGATCGACGACGTCGCGGTGGTCAGGCTCGCCGGCCACAGCAGTCCCCATGCCAGGATCGCCACCACGATGGCGGCCGTGACGCCGAACACCACCCGATCGGTACCGTGCGGGGTCGTGCCCTTCGATTCGTTGACGGCGAGGGGGTCGGTAACGTCGGGATCGGGTGGTTGATGAGGCCGCGTTTCGGTTTCCGCTTCGATTGGGTTTCCTTGTGTTGTCACATCAGTCTCCCTGCAGCGTGTCGCTGAGTAGGTGTGTGGACGGAGTGCGGAGTGCCAGTGCGGGAGATCATCCCGGTTGGCCTCTGTTGCTTAATACGCAACGAGGTGTTCCACGGGGAACAAGAGTGAGCGCAACTGTGATCTATGTCAAGTGCTGACGGTAGAATGCTCCAGCTCATATCCACAGTTTCGCCACCCGTGATCGACGTAGTCATGCAGGTGCCGGGCGGGTCGACCGGCTGGGTGTGAGTCGGCTATGTTGCGGCGGATATGGCTTTTGTGCAACAAGATTCGACGACGCCGAGTGCGGTTACCGCGTCGCCGCCGGGCGGGGCCGCCGCGTCGTGGTCGGCGGACGCGCGTCGTGCACGGAGGTGTGCCTCCGGCCGGTTGGCCAGCGGTTATGCGTCCGCGCGGGTAAATGCGCCAATGTCTTCCGTTCGCATTCGAGTATTGATATATTAGTTATCGACAACTTGGTACGACAGCCTCGGAGCGCACCGCGTGGCGCCGACAGGCCCAGAAATGTAGGAGTGCCTTCCATGCCGCAGCAGGTACGAGGCGTCATCGCCCGATCCAAGGGTGCCCCCGTGGAGATCGCGACCGTGAATATTCCGGATCCGGGTCCGGGTGAGGTGGTGGTGGATATCGCGGCGTGCGGTGTGTGCCACACGGACCTGACCTACCGCGACGGCGGAATCAACGACGAGTTCCCGTTCCTGCTCGGGCACGAGGCGTCCGGGATCGTGGAGAGTGTCGGCGCGGGTGTGACGTCGGTGGCGGTCGGCGATTTCGTGGTGCTGAACTGGCGGGCGGTGTGTGGGCAGTGCCGGGCGTGTAAGCGTGGTCGCCCGCAGTACTGTTTCGACACTCACAACGCGGCGCAGAGGATGACGCTCGAGGACGGCACCGAACTGACCCCGGCGCTGGGGATCGGCGCGTTCGCCGACAAGACCCTCGTCCACGCCGGACAGTGCACGAAGGTGGACCCGTCCGCGGACCCGGCGGTCGTCGGGCTGCTCGGGTGCGGGGTGATGGCCGGCCTCGGTGCGGCGGTGAACACCGGCAATGTGGGCCGCGGCGACTCGGTGGCGGTGATCGGCTGCGGCGGGGTCGGGGATGCGGCGATCATGGGTGCCCGGCTGGCCGGGGCGAACAAGATCATCGCGATCGACCGGGACGAGAAGAAGCTCGAGTGGGCGAAGGATCTGGGTGCGACGCACACGGTCAACGGCGGCGAGGTGGACGCGGTCGAGGCGGTGCGGGAGCTGACCGGCGGTTTCGGTGCCGACGTGGTGATCGACGCGGTCGGCCGTCCGGAGACGTGGAAGCAGGCGTTCTACGCCCGCGACCTCGCCGGCACCGTGGTTTTGGTGGGGGTCCCGACCCCCGACATGCGGTTGGAGATGCCGTTGATCGACTTCTTCTCCCGCGGTGGGTCGTTGAAGTCGTCGTGGTACGGCGACTGCCTGCCCGAACGCGACTTCCCGATGCTGGTGGATCTGTTCCAGCAGGGCCGGTTGCCGTTGGAGAAGTTCGTGACCGAGCGGATCAAGATCGACGAGGTCGAAGAGGCGTTTCACCGGATGCATGCCGGTGAGGTGCTGCGTTCGGTGGTCGTGCTGTGAGCGGGCGGTTGCGGATCGAGCGGGTCGTCACCGAGGGCACGTTCGCCCTCGACGGTGGGGAGTGGAGTGTCGAGAACAACATCTGGCTGGTCGGGGACGATACCGATGTGGTGATCGTGGACGCCGCCCACAGTGCGCAGCCGATCGTCGACGCGGTCGGGGGCCGGCACGTGAACGCGGTGATCTGCACGCACGGTCACAACGATCACGTCACCGTCGCCCCGGAGCTGGCCGAGCGGTTGCACGCCCCGGTGTTGCTGCATCCGGGTGATGACGTGTTGTGGAAGATGAGCCACCCGGACGGCAAGTACTGGAACCTCGAGGACGGGCAGCGGATCGCGATCGCGGGCACCGAGATCCGGGTGATCCATGCGCCGGGGCATTCGCCGGGGTCGGTGTGCCTGTATCTGCCGGAGGTGGGGGCGTTGTTCTCGGGGGACACCCTGTTCTCGGGTGGTCCGGGTGCGACGGGTCGGTCGTTCTCGGATTTCCCGACGATCATCGGGTCGATCCGGGACCGGTTGTTCGCGTTGCCCGAGAACACGCTCGTCCATACCGGGCACGGGGACGGGACCACGATCGGTACCGAGGCCCCGCATCTCGCCGAGTGGATTGCCCGAGGACACTGATTCGATGACCGACACCACCGACCGCCCCGAGGCCACCGACAGGTACACCTTCGACGAGGACGATGTCGTCGTCACGCACGAGAAGTCCTATGCGGCGGGTGTTCCTGCGGTGTTGGTTTCGCTCAAGCGTGGTTTGGAGCAGATGGGTCCGGTGCGCACGGCGCGGACCTTCTTCCGGCTGAATCAGCGGCACGGGTTCGACTGTCCGGGGTGTGCGTGGCCGGAGACTCCGGGGCACCGTAAGCATGCGGAGTTCTGTGAGAACGGGGCGAAGGCGGTCGCGGAGGAGGCCACGACCCGGACGGTGACCCCGGAGTTCTTCGCCACCCATTCGGTGCAGGAGTTGCTGGGCCGCACCGAGTTCTGGTTGGGGCAGCAGGGCCGGCTGACGCATCCGATGGTGCTGCTGCCGGGGGCCACGCATTACGAGCCGATCGGGTGGGACGCGGCGTTCGCGCTGATCGCCGGGGAGCTGCGGGGTCTGGGATCGCCGGACGAGGCGGTGTTCTACACGTCCGGGCGCACCAGTAATGAGGCGGCGTTCGTGTATCAGTTGATGATCCGGGCGTTCGGGACGAACAATCTGCCGGATTGTTCGAACATGTGCCACGAATCGTCGGGTAGTGCGTTGGTGGAGACGATCGGGATCGGGAAGGGGTCGGTGTCGGTCCCCGACCTGGAGAACGCGGATCTGATCCTGATCGCCGGCCAGAATCCGGGCACGAATCACCCCCGGATGCTGTCCACCCTGGAGAAGGCGAAAGCGAATGGGGCGAGGGTGATCGCGATCAACCCGTTGCCGGAGGCGGGGTTGTTGCGGTTCAAGGACCCGCAGAAGGTGCACGGGGTGGTCGGGGACGGGGTGGCCATTGCGGACGAGTTCCTGCAGATCCGGATCGGCGGCGACCAGGCCCTGTTCCAAGGTTTGGGCCGGTTGCTGCTCGAGGCCGAAGACGCGGCACCGGGGACGGTGCTGGACCGGGAGTTCATCGACCGGCACACCGCCGGGTTCGAGGCGTGCGCGGCGCACCTGCGGCGGGTCGATCTGGGGACGGTGGTGGCGGCGACCGGGTTGACGCTCGACCAGATCCGGGCCACGGCGGACGCGTTGATCGGATCGGAGAAGACCATCATCTGCTGGGCGATGGGATTGACCCAGCAGACGCATGGGGTGGCGACCATCCAGGATGCGGTGAACCTGCTGCTGTTGCAGGGGATGATCGGCAAACCCGGGGCCGGGGTGTGCCCGGTGCGCGGGCACTCCAACGTCCAGGGTGACCGGACGATGGGCATCTGGGAGAAGATGCCCGAAGCGTTCCTGGCCGCGTTGGATGCGGAGTTCGGGATCCGGTCCCCGCGCACGCACGGCCTCGATGCCGTCGATTCGATTCGGGCGATGCGGGACGGGACGGCGTCGGTGTTCGTCGGGATGGGCGGCAACTTCGTCTCCGCGACCCCGGACACCGAGACCACCGAGGCGGCGCTACGCCACTGTGCGTTGACGGTGCAGGTGTCGACGAAACTGAACCGCTCGCACCTGGTGACCGGGCGGGCCGCGCTGATCCTGCCCTCGCTCGGCCGCACCGACAAGGACGTGCAGAACGGTCGCAAGCAGCAGGTGACGGTCGAGGATTCGATGTCGATGGTGCACCTGTCCCGCGGCGGCCTGACCCCCGCGAGCGAGCAGTTGCGCAGCGAGGTCGCCATCGTCTGCGGGATCGCGCAGGCGTTGTTCGGGCCGGAGCATGCGGTGCCGTGGGCGGAATTTTCGGCCGACTACGACCGCATCCGCGACAGCATTGCCCGGGTGATCCCGGGGTTCGCGGACTTCAACCGGAAGGTGCGCCAACCCGACGGATTCGGACTCCCGCACCCACCCCGCGACGAGCGCCGCTTCGACACCGACACGGGGAAGGCCAATTTCACGGTCAACGAGTTGTCCTGGGTGCCGGTGCCGGACGGCAGGCTGATCCTGCAGACCATGCGGTCGCACGATCAGTACAACACCACCATCTACGGTCTCGACGACCGCTACCGCGGGGTCAAGGGCGGACGGCGGGTGCTGTTCATCAACGAACTCGACATCACCGCCCTCGGGTACGCGGCGGGGGATCGGGTGGACCTGGTCTCCGAATGGGAAACCCCGGACGGCAGCGTGGAGGAGCGGCGGGCGGAGGATTTCCGCCTGGTGCCCTACCCCACCCCGGTCGGGAACGTGGCCGCGTATTATCCGGAGACGAATCCGCTGATCCCGCTCGATCACGTCGCGAAAAAGTCGAACACGCCGGTGTCGAAGGCGGTCACGATCCGCCTCGAGAGGCGGGGCTGACCGGTGGGGCGGGTGACGACCCGGACCCCGGTCACCCGGATCACCGACACCCGGCACTCGACCCGGCCGGACACCGTGGTGGTGGAGGAACCCCTCGAGATCCGGGTGAACGGCACCCCGTTGGCGGTGACGATGCGGACCCCCGGCTCCGATATCGAACTCGCGCAGGGGTTTCTGCTGACCGAGGGCATCATCGCCGGCCGCGCGGACATCGCGTCGATCCGGTACTGCAACAGCGTCGACGAGCACGGCGTCAACACCTACAACGTCCTCGACGTGGATCTCGCACCCGGGGTGTTCCTGCCCGACATGGGGATCGAACGCAACTTCTACACCACCTCCTCGTGCGGGGTGTGCGGGAAGGCGTCCCTGGACGCGATCCGGCAACGCACGAAGCATTCCCCGGCGGCGGACACGGTGCGGGTCGATTCGGCCACCATCGTGGGACTGCCGGACCGGTTGCGGGCGGCGCAGAAGGTGTTCGAGACGACCGGGGGTTTGCATGCGGCGGGGTTGTTCACCCGCACGGGGGAGCTGCTCGCGGTCAGGGAGGACGTCGGCCGGCACAACGCGGTCGACAAGCTGATCGGGTGGGCCACCGAGCAGGACCGCATCCCACTGCGCGGGACGGTGCTGCTGGTGTCCGGTCGGGCGTCGTTCGAGTTGGCGCAGAAGGCGGTGATGGCCGGGATCCCGATCCTGGCGGCGGTGTCCGCGCCGTCGTCGCTGGCGATCGACCTCGCCCACGACACCGGCCTGACCCTGATCGGGTTCCTGCGCGGCACCACCATGAACCTCTACACCCACCCCGACCGCATCACCTGAGGTGAGTGGCACAGCGTGCTCCCGCACACCGCGCCACTCACCTGGGGTCAGTGAGTCGAACTGATGTTCACGCGATACTGACGGAGCGTTGGCCCTACACGGAGGGCGGCGTCGGCGCCAGTAAAACTTTCGTATAGTTGCCTCATGACCAAAGGCGACGGAGTGAGGTCGAACGACGGCGGTGTGCAGTCGGTCGACCGCGCGGTACGAGTGCTGGAGGTCCTGGCCCGCAACGGTGAGGTCGGGGTCAGTGCGATCGCCGCCGAAATCGGTGTGCACAAGTCCACGGTGTCTCGACTGCTGGGCTCCCTGGAAGAGCACGAAATGGTCACGCAAACCTATGACCGGGGAAAGTACCGCCTCAGCCTGGGGATCCTGCGCTTGGCCGCGGCAGTGCCCGAACGGCTCGAGATAACGGAGCAGGGCCACGCCGTGTGTGAACGGCTTGCCATGAAACTCGGCGAGACGGTCAACGTCGCAGTTCTGCGTTCGCATTTTGCCGTCCACCTCGATCAGGCCAGAGGGCCCGCGGCTATCGGCACGCACAACTGGATCGGCGAGCCCACCCCGCTCCATGCGACGGCAAGTGGAAAAGTTCTCCTCGCCAACCTCGATCAGCGGCAACGACACGAAATCCTGAGCTCGTCGGTGCTCGAGCAGTTCACCGATCACACGATCACCACGCTCGCTCGACTCGACGAGGAACTGGACGCGGCGCGGAGCCTCGGCTATGCCGTGGTCGTCGAAGAGTATGAAGACGGGTTGAACGCTATTGCGGCACCGATCCGGGACTACGCAGGCGGCACCACAGCAGCATTGAGCGTGTCCGGACCGGTCTACCGTTTCAGCGAAGAGCGCATGCGGGACGTGGTACCCGACGTCATTGCAGCGGCTGCAGAGATCAGTGAACGCATGGGCTTCCGGGAGTCGTACACACCCAGCGCCTGAGCTCGTCGAGGGTCCTCAGTACCCCGCGATTTCTTCGGCCATCTCGACGACATTCGTGAGCAGCATGGCCCGCGTCATCGGGCCGACGCCACCGGTTGCACCGCTGATCTTCCCGGCAACGCGGTCCACAGATGGGTGCACGTCACCGAGAATCCCCTCGACGGTGCGCGTGATGCCGACCGACAACACGGTGGCACCGGGGCTGATCCAATCCGGCTGCACCAGGTGGGCGACACCGGCCGCAGCGATCACGACGTCGGCGTTACGCGTGTGGGCGGCCGTGTCGACGGTGGCCTCGTGGCACAGGGTCACGGTCGCATGTTCGCTTCGGCGCGTCAGCATCAGACCGAGAGGCCGGCCGACGGTGACGCCACATCCGAGGACGCAGAACCGAGCGCCGGTGATCGGGACATCGTGATGGCGGAGAAGTTCGATGATTCCTCTCGGGGTGCACGGCAGCGGTCCGGCCATCCCCAGCACGAGTCGACCGAGATTCGTCGGGTGCAATCCGTCCGCATCCTTGGCGGGATCGATCAGCGCGAGGACCCGGTGGGTGTCGATGTGCTTCGGTAACGGGAGCTGGACGATGAAGCCGGTGCAGGCGCTGTCGGCGTTCAGTCGCAGGACAGCTGCCTCGATGTCGAGCTGAGACGCGGTTGCCGGCAGGCGAACCTGGATGGAGTTCAAACCGACGCGCCTGCAGTCGCGGTGTTTCGCTGCGACGTAGGCATGACTGCCGGGGTCGTCGCCGACGAGGATGGTGCCCAAGCCAGGCCGAATCCCCTGCACTTGCAGCATGGCGATTCGGTCGGCGAGATCATCCTTGATCTGCTCGCTCACGGCCTTGCCGTCGATCAACGTCGCGATTGCCATGGGATACGCCCTCTCTGGAACGCCGAAATGGTGCATGTAAGCCGATGCCGTAGGTCTGCGGTCACAGCACGGGACGGCTGACCCGAACCGGGTCTGTGCAGGATGGGGAACTGTCTGACGACAACTGATATATCAGAATGGAAGGAGTGTAGTTCACCAGGCGCGGCTGGTCAAAGGTTCTCGGCCTGCCGACGTTGATGGCGACCGGGGGCGCCGAGTGGGGGTGGATGTCTTCTCGGCGTCAGGGTCGGCCTTGCTTCGTTCGACGCCGAGCCGTCTGTCTCGGGATCTTCCGAGCGGATTGATCGAGTGATGATCCTGTGGCGCAACCTCTTCGACGGATGCGCTGCGCCGAAGCTGCTTCCCGCCCGCCCTCCGGGCAGGGCTGCGACGCGTCGGATTTCGATGGTGCATCTCCACTTGACACTGCCCTATGGCGATTGTCACACTGTTGCGTAACACACGACGTGTTTCGCATTGCACAACAGAGAGGCTTTCAATGCTCGAGGTCTGCCCACTAGCGTCCCTCCCTCGCGGTGACGCACGCCGTGTTGATGCCTCCCCGCCCATCGCGGTGTTCCACACCGACGATGGTGAGGTGTTCGCCGTCGACGACACGTGCTCGCACCAGGACGCTTCGTTGGCAGATGGCTGGCTCGAAGGCTGCGAGGTCGAGTGCCCGCTGCATGCCTCGAAGTTCAACCTTCGGACCGGGGCGGTCGATGCGCCGCCCGCGAAGCTTCCCGTGCGGACTCATGAGGTCGTGATCGAGGACGGCGTGATCTACGTCGAGCTCAGCACCGAAGCGCCCAACCTGCCACCCGACATCCGGAGCCGTCTCGACGCGGAGGGGAAAGCATGAAGAGCATTGCCATCATCGGCGCATCGCTCGCCGGTCTCTGTGCTGCGCGTGCCCTGCGCGCGCAGGGCTTCGCCGGTGAGCTGAACATCGTCGGAGCGGAGAGCAACCGGCCCTACGATCGTCCGCCGCTGTCCAAGGAGTATCTGGCCGGCGACATCGACCAGGCTTCTCTGACTCTCGAACCGGATGACGAAGACCTGCAGGCGAACTGGCTTCTCGGACTGTCCGCAACGAATTTCGATGCCGGCACCCGTAGCGTCACGCTCAGCGACGGCTCCCAGCTGAGCGCCGACGGCTTCGTCCTCGCGACCGGTTCGCGTGCGCGGCCGTGGCCAGGGACCGAGCATCTCGCCGGTGTGCACGTCCTCCGTACGATCGAGGACGCAGACCGGCTGCGCGCCGACCTCGTCTCCGGCGCCCGACTGGTGGTCATCGGTGCAGGTTTCATCGGCGCCGAGGTTGCCTCCACAGCGCGCAAGCTGGGACTGGATGTCACGGTCGTCGAAGCCGCTCCGTCACCGCTCATCGGCCCGCTCGGTCCGCAGTTGGGAACGGCTGTGGCCCGCTTCCACGGCGACAACGGCACCGCCCTCCACTGTGGTGTCGGAGTCGCAGGGTTGACCGGTACCGACCGGGTGACCGGCGTCGACCTCGCCGACGGTCGCCACGTTCCCGCTGACGTCGTCGTCGTCGGGATCGGGGGCATACCGAACATCGAATGGCTCGAGGGAAGCGGCATCGAACTCGGCAACGGTGTGCTGTGCGACCGGGGCGGCGCTACGTCGATTCCGCATGTCGTCGCGGTCGGTGACTGCGCGGCATGGATGGACGCCTCGGGCGCTCACCGTCGCGTCGAACACTGGACCGGGGCCTCGGAACGGCCGGCGATCGCGGTGTCGACTCTCCTCTCCGGCGAGTACCAGGGCCAGCATGTCAAGCCACCGTACTTCTGGTCGGACCAGTACGGCGCGCGCATCCAGTTCGCCGGAATCGCCGGACCGGACGCAGAATTCACCATCGAAGAGGGCAGCCTCGACGCGGGTAGTTTCCTCGCCGTCTATCGGCGAGACGGGAACCCGGTTGCGGTCCTCGGCGTAGATCAGGTTCGTCTCTTCACCCGCTGGCGCCGCCAAATCTCCGCTCAGCCGACCCCGATCTGAACAACCTTCTCAGCCCACGGATCCACGAGATCACACACTAAGGGAGACCCCCAGTGACAACCACGCACCTGCCTGAGAGCCTCATCTCCACGCTCCCGGGAAACTATTACACCGACAGCGACATCTTCAAGCTCGAGCAGGAGAAGGTCTTCGAGGAGATGTGGTTCTGCGCTGTGCGGGCCGCGGACCTCGACAAGCCCGGCGCATTCAAGACCGTCCAGATCGGGCGGGAAAGCGTCATCGTGACTCGATCCCGGACAGGTGAGATCCGGGCCTTCCTCAACATCTGCGCCCACCGCGGCGCCCGGCTGTGCACGGAGGAGAGCGGAGAAGTCAAGCGCTCCTTCCAGTGCCCGTACCACGCATGGACCTACGACCTCGACGGCAAGCTCGTCGCGGCACCGAACCTGACCAAGATGCCCGACATCGACCGCGTCGAGTACGGGCTGAAGAACGTGGCGGTCCAGGAATGGATCGGCTACGTCTGGCTCAACCTGGCCGACGAGCCGACGTCCTTCGACACCACCGTCGTTCAGGACATCCGCGACCGGCTCGGCGACGTGGAGTCGATCGATCGGTACGACATCGCGAACCTGGACCTCGGCCGTCGAATTGTGTACGACGTCAAGGCCAACTGGAAGCTCATCATCGAGAACTTCATGGAGTGCTACCACTGCGCGACGATCCACCCGGAACTGACCGAGGTGCTGCCCGAGTTCGCCGACGGATACGCCGCTCAGTACTACGTCGGTCACGGGGCCGAGTTCGGTGAGGGTGTCGAAGGGTTCACCGTCGACGGCTCCGCAGGCCACGACGTGATTCCCGGCATCGCCGAGGAGCAGGACCGCCGGTACTACGCGATCACCGTGCGGCCGACGGTGTTCGTCAATCTCGTGCCCGACCACGTGATCGTCCACCGGATGTTCCCGCTCGCCGCCGACCACACCATCGTCGAGTGCGACTGGCTGTATCTGCCCGAGGTGGTGGCGACCGGTAAGGACCTCGATCGCTCCGTGGAACTCTTCCATCGCGTCAACCAGCAGGACTTCGACGCCTGCGAGCGGTGCCAGCCTGCGATGGATTCGCGACGCTACCGCGACGGCGGTGTGCTCGTTCCCAGCGAGCATCACATCGGCGAGTTCCACGACTGGCTGCGCGCGAAGATCGCTCACTGACGTCGTGGTGACGAGGCCGCTCGTGGGTTCCGCTCCCTGATGAAGGGAAGGGCAGCGCGATGACGACGGTGGAGATGGGCATTCCCACGGTACGGACGCCGGCCTCTTCGGCGGGGAGGCCGGACGTCGCGCACCTGGTGGACCGCTTCGGCCGGGTGGCCAGGGACCTGCGGGTGTCGATCACCGAGAAGTGCTCGTTGCGGTGCACCTACTGCATGCCGGAGGAGGGCCTGCCCGCCATCCCGGCGGAGCGGTTGCTCACGGCGGACGAGATCGTCCGGCTCGTCGTCGTCGCCGTGCGTCGCCTCGGGGTCCGGGAAGTGCGGTTCACGGGCGGCGAGCCGCTGATGCGCGCCGACCTCGAGCGCATCGTCGCCGGCTGCGCGGCGCGGGTCCCGGGTGTCCCGCTGGCGATGACGACCAATGCGGTCGGTCTCGAGCACCGGGCACGCGGGCTCGCCGCCGCCGGTCTGACCCGCGTGAACGTCTCCCTCGACACTGTCGAGCGAGGGCAGTTCGCGAAGCTGACCAGGAGGGACCGGTTGCCTTCCGTGCTCGCCGGAATCCGCGCCGCCGTCGCCGCCGGGCTGTCGCCGGTGAAGATCAACGCCGTGCTCATGCCCGAAACGCTCGGTGGTGCACCGGATCTGCTGCAGTGGTGCCTGGACGAGGGCGTGCAGTTGCGATTCATCGAGGAGATGCCGCTCGATGCCGACCACGAGTGGGCGCGCGAGAACATGGTTCCGGCGGACCGGCTCCTCGCGGTGCTCGGTGAACGATTCGACCTCGGGGAGATCGGTCGGGACGACCCGTCGGCGCCCGCGGAGAAGTGGCGGGTGAACGGCGGTCCGTCGACGGTCGGGATCATCGCGTCGGTCTCGCGGTCGTTCTGCGCCGACTGTGACCGGACCCGGCTCACCGCCGAGGGTACCGTCCGGTCGTGTTTGTTCAGTGACTCCGAGATCGACCTGCGCGGCCCGATGCGGTCGGGCGCGGGCGACGAGGAACTGGCGCTGTTGTGGCGTGGTGCGATGTGGAACAAGTGGGTGGGGCACGGCATCGAAGCCGACGGATTCGCGCCTCCCGTGCGCAGCATGGGAGCGATCGGCGGCTGAATGGGACATATCGGTTGCGGCCGGCCTGTGTGGACCGGACAGGTGCCGGCTCAGTTATGTCATTGGGTGCCAACAGAAGCGGGCGGCGGCAATTAGTGGTACCGAACGGCACGTGTTCGAGAGGCTTTCTCGTACTGCTCGAGTTCCGCCATCCAGCAAAGATTTTCACAAACTCTTGACTCGTTCCAGATTTGTAGGCAATAGTAGGAGAGTGTCCGTGACATCGAAGTACGCAGAACAGTTGCGTGAGGCTGAACTGCGCGTGACCCGGCCCAGGGTCGCGGTACTGGAAGCGGTACAGGCGAATCCGCACGCTGACACGGAGACGATTCTCGGAGAGGTGCGCTCGGTTCTGCCGGGTGTGTCCCGGCAGTCGGTGTACGGCATACTGCACGCGGCGACTGCTGCCGGCCTGGTACGGCGGATTCAGCCATCGGGTTTGGTGGCGCGCTACGAGTCGCGGGTCGGTGACAACCACCATCATGCCGTCTGCCGGTCCTGCGGAGCCATCGCAGACATCGACTGCAGTATCGGCGAGACCCCGTGCCTGAACCTGTCGCTGGGGTACGGATTCCTGGTCGACGAGGCCGAGGTCATCTTCTGGGGACTGTGCCCCGACTGCTCGCCTCACAACTAACCCCACACTTTCACACGCACACGTGAAACAGCCCAGCCCGAAACAGCCCCTTGTGAAAGGAAAGTCGTGTCTGACTCCACCCAAACTCTCGCGGAAGAACACCCGCCGATCGCCGAGGCTCAGACCGAGCCCGCACAGAGTGGCGGTTGCCCCGTCGCACACGGCCGGCTCGCGCATCCCACCCGGGGTGGTGGAAACCGTGACTGGTGGCCGAACCAGCTCAACCTGAAGATCCTGCAGAAGAACCCCGCCGTGCGCAATCCCATGGACGAGGATTTCGACTACGCCGAGGAATTCGCGGGCGTCGACCTCGAGGCCCTGAAGCGGGACATCGAAGAGGTCATGACGACCTCGCAGGACTGGTGGCCCGCCGACTACGGACACTACGGACCGCTGTTCATCCGGATGGCGTGGCACGCCGCGGGCACGTACCGCATCACCGACGGCCGCGGTGGTGCCGGCGGCGGGATGCAGCGCTTCGCGCCGCTGAACAGCTGGCCCGACAACGCGAACCTGGACAAGGCGCGCCTGCTGCTGTGGCCGGTGAAGAAGAAGTACGGCAAGACCGTGTCGTGGGCCGACCTGATCGTCTTCGCCGGCAACGTCGCGCTCGAGTCGATGGGCTTTACGACCTTCGGTTTCGGCGGCGGCCGTGTCGATCAGTGGGAGCCCGAGGAAGACGTCTACTGGGGTCCGGAGCTGACCTGGCTCGGAGACGAGCGCTACACCGGAGAGCGGGACCTCGACAAGCCGCTCGGTGCGGTCCAGATGGGTCTGATCTACGTCAACCCCGAAGGACCGAACGGCAACCCGGATCCCGTCGCGGCAGCACGGGACATCCGAGAGACGTTCGGCCGCATGGCGATGGACGACGTGGAGACGGCCGCGCTGATCGTCGGCGGTCACACCTTCGGCAAGACGCACGGTGCCGGCCCGGCCGATCTGGTCGGACCCGAGCCGGAGGCCGCTCCGCTCGAGGAGCAGGGTCTGGGCTGGAAGAGCGCGTTCGGCACGGGTAAGGGTGGCGACACGATCACCAGCGGCCTCGAAGGCGCCTGGACGCCGACCCCGGCGCAGTGGGACAACAGCTTCCTCGAGACCCTCTACGGCTACGAGTGGGAGCTGTCCAAGAGCCCCGCCGGTGCGTACCAGTGGATCCCGAAGGACGGCGCCGGAGCCGGCACCGTGCCCGACGCCCACGATTCGTCGAAGACGCACGTGCCGGTCATGTTGACGACGGACCTGTCGCTGCGGATCGATCCGGCCTACGAGAAGATCACCCGCAACTGGCTCGAGAACCCGGATCAGCTCGCCGACGACTTCGCCAAGGCCTGGTACAAGCTGACCCACCGTGACATGGGGCCGATCGTGCGCTACCTCGGCCCGCTGGTGCCGGAGGAGACGCTGCTGTGGCAGGATCCGATCCCCGCGCTCACCCATGAGCTGATCGACGCCGGCGACATCGCGACCCTGAAGAGCCGGATTCTCGAGTCCGGACTGACTGTCGCAGAGTTGATTTCGACCGCGTGGGCGTCGGCCTCGTCGTTCCGTAACAGCGACAAGCGTGGCGGTGCCAACGGCGGCCGGATCCGCCTCGAGCCGCAGGCGAGCTGGGAGGTCAACAACCCGGACGAGCTGGCCCAGGTGGTGCGGACCCTCGAAGGCATCCAGAAGTCCTTCAACTCGGCACAGACCGGGAACAAGCAGGTCTCGTTCGCCGACCTCGTCGTGCTCGGTGGTGCTGCTGCTGTCGAGCAGGCCGCGAAGAATGCCGGCTACGACGTGGAGGTGCCGTTCACGCCCGGTCGCACGGACGCGACGCAGGAGCAGACCGATGTGGAGTCCTTCGCCGCGCTCGAACCGGCGGCGGACGGTTTCCGCAACTACCTCGGCGAGGGCAACCGCCTGCCGGCGGAGTTCCTCCTGGTCGACAAGGCGAACCTGCTGAACCTGAGCGCACCCGAACTCACGGTTCTCGTCGGTGGCCTGCGGGTGCTGGGCGCGAACTACAACACCACGTCGGAAGAGGGTGTCTTCACCTCGAACCCCGGCGCGCTGACCAACGACTTCTTCGCGAACCTGATCGACCTGGGGACGACGTGGGCGCCGGCGTCCTCGGGTTCCGAGATCTACGAGGGTCGGGACCGCGTCAGCGGTGAGGTCAAGTGGACCGGAACCCGCGTCGACCTGGTGTTCGGGTCGAACTCGGAGTTGCGCGCCCTCGCCGAGGTCTACGCGGCCGACGACGCGAAGCAGAAGTTCGTGCGCGACTTCGTGTCCGCGTGGGACAAGGTGATGAACCTCGACCGGTTCGAACTCGTCTGATCCTCGACGAGTCTGCGCGGCACCCCTGCGGGAGCTCACCCCTGCAGGGGTGTCGCGCTTTTCGTCTCACCTTTCGCAGTGCCGACGGCTGACGGTCGGTACGCCGGGCCTTCGATGCCCCACCGCAGTGCGTCCGCGCACCGCAGACGTGCCCGAGGCGTGCCGCTGCGGAGTCCGCCACTGCGGAGTTCAGTGCTGCAGAGTTCAATTCGGTGATCGCGAGTCCGGGCTGTCGCCCGCCCCCCCCTCGCTGCCCAGCGCGCGTGTGTCCCGTCCACGTCGTACCGATCAGCCCGGCCCGACGGCCGCAGCGTGGTCGATCTTCCTCTGCTGATGACGAACTGATGAGAACGCCATCTCAGCTCTTGACATACACCCGACAGGTGAGTGTTATATCAGTTATATATCAAGAGCCGGCATCTGCCGGTGCGTTACCGCCAACGGAGGTTCACCATGTTCCGGAGATCGTGTGCACCAGCCAAGGAAGGCCTGAGGGGGACCGCACGCGCAATATTCCGCAGCGACCCTCGGTGTAGTACTGGAGGTTTGCGATGAGTGGTGTTCCCGGCAAGTTGGAGAAGGGGCTCAACGACCGTCAGCTGAGGATGATCGCCATCGGCGGCGTCATCGGCGCAGGATTGTTCGTCGGTTCAGGCGTGGCCATTCGAGACATCGGACCGGCGGCCTTCATCGCATACGCGATCAGCGGGGCCGTCGTCATCATGGTGATGCGGATGCTCGCGGAGATGGCTGTCGCCAACCCCTCGACGGGGTCGTTCGCCGATTATTCCCGCCGGGCGCTGGGGGACTGGGCAGGGTTCTCGGTCGGATGGCTCTATTGGTACTTCTGGGTGATCATCGTCGGGTTCGAGGCAATCGCCGGCGCGAAGATCGTCCAGTACTGGCTGCCGGGCGTACCGCTCTGGCTGTGCGCCCTGGTGCTGCTGATCGCCATGACGGCGACCAACCTCTTCTCGGTGTCCTCCTTCGGTGAGTTCGAATTCTGGTTCGCCGGCATCAAGGTCGCCGCGATCATCGTGTTCCTCGCTCTCGGAAGCGCATTCGTGTTCGGGCTGTGGCCCGGGAAGTCGATGGACTTCTCCAACCTCACCAGCCACGGTGGCCTCATGCCCTACGGGGCCGCGGCGATCACCGCCGGTATCGTCACCGTCATCTTCTCGATGACCGGCGCCGAGGTCGCGACCATCGCGGCCGCCGAATCGCAAGATCCCGAGCGGGCCGTGGCCAAGGCCGCCAACTCTGTCATCATCCGTATCGCGATCTTTTTCGTTACCTCGGTCTTCCTGCTGGCGACGATTCTGCCGTGGAACGACGAGAGCGTCTCCGTGTCCCCGTTCGTCGCCGCATTCACCGAGATGGGGATTCCCTACGCCGACCACATCATGAACGCCGTGGTGCTGACGGCCGTGCTGAGTTGCCTCAATTCAGGGATGTACACCGCATCGCGCATGCTGTTCGTGCTGGCAGCCCGACGCGAAGCCCCTGCGAAGTTGGTGAACGTGACGCGACGTGGGGTACCCGCCGTCGCGATCCTCGCCTCCTCGGTGGTCGGTTTCCTGTGTGTCGTCGCCGCAGCGATATCGCCCGAAACGGTCTTCGCGTTCCTGCTGAACTCGAGTGGTGCGGTCATTCTCTTCGTGTACGCCCTGATCGGCGTATCGCAGATCATCCTGAGGTTCCGGTCCGGATCGTCGCACCTGCGGGTTCGGATGTGGCTGTTCCCGGTACTGTCCATCGTCACCGTCCTGGCAATCCTGGGCGTTCTGCTTCAGATGTACCTGCAGAAGGAATCGCGGTCACAACTCGTACTGAGCCTGCTGTCGTGGGCTGTCGTCGTCGGCTTCTACTTCCTCAACAAGTGGTATGTCGCACGTCGCCCGGTGGCAGAGGAAGTGGTCGGGACAGCGCGGCCGCATCGAGTGCTGGTGATGGCCAACGAGACTGCGAACTCCGCGGAACTGTTGGACGAGTTGCGCCGGATCGGCGCCGACCGCGAGGCCAAGTACTTCGTCACCGTGCCCGAGAGTCCGATCGAGACCGGAGTCGCCGCAACGCACGGTCCGCTCGACGTACGAGCGGCAACACAATCGGCGGCGCAGAGCCGGTTGGACTACACACTCACCACACTGCGTGCCGACGATCTCGACGTCGACGGTGCACTGGGTGATTACCGCCCGCTGCGCGCGCTCGCGGAGTCCGTGGACGACTTTCATCCCGATCGAATCGTGATCGCGACACTGCCGCCGGACGAGTCGATTTGGCATCGTTTCGATGTGGTCGATCGGGCACGGGCCGAACACCCGGCAGTCCCGGTGACCCATGTGGTGGCCACGCCGGTGAGACAAGAAGAGAATGCGTAGTGACGATCATCGCCGCTGCGGTCATCGAGCGCGGACTGCCTTCGGGGCAATCGCGCCACGCGGCTGTGCCCCGCGTTCCACGCAGGTACCGGTGATGATCGTTCCCCGGCGCGGCGCCCCCACCAGGTAAGGCGGTCAGCGCACCATCTCGCTACGGATGGCGTCCTGGACCTTCCCCGAGTTGCGGCGATGCTGCCCGCCATCTCGGCGAGATCTGCGCTTCGGTTGAGCGACTCGGTGTGTTGCGACAGCTCCTCGAGTTGTCGCAACACGTCCGGGCCGGCGACGACCTTCGCCTGGCTGAGCAGGCCGTCCAATTCTTCGGTGTCGATCGACTCCACCTCGGCAGCGGGATTCGGCGCCCCCGCGTGTGCTTGTGTTGCGAGGCGAGCCGTCGCTCCCAGCAACTCGGCATAGATGGCGAGCCGCAGTTTCATGAGCTGGTCTTTCCTCGCATTCTTGCTGCGTAGTCGTTCCGCGATCCACGGTGAGACGGCCGTGCCGATTATCCCGGCGATGCCCATCCACATAATCGGATTCACGATCCGTCCCTCCAGTACAGCAGTCGTGCAGAAATGCGGAACGCTCCCGCTCAGTTCTCGTTGTCGCCGAAGATGGCTTTGGCTTCGAGGTATTCGGCGAGGCCGAATTTGCCGAACTCGCGGCCGTTGCCTGATTGTTTGTAGCCGCCGAAGGGCGCATCGAACGCCAGCGGTGCTCCGTTGAGGTGGACCATTCCGGTCCGCAGCTTCCGGGCGACGTTCCGTGCGCGCTGTGGGTCGCGCGAGGAGACCATTCCGGAGAGCCCGTACGTGGTGTCGTTCGCGATGCGGATTGCGTCGGCTTCGTCCTCGTAGCCGATCAGCATCATGACGGGGCCGAAGATCTCCTCTCGTGCGATGGTCATATCGTTCGTGACGTTCGCAAAGACGGTGGGCCGGACGAAGTATCCGGCGGAGAGTCCGGCCGGACGGCCGACACCGCCTGCGACGAGTGTGCCGCCCTCGTCGATGCCCGTCTGGATCAGACGCTGGACCTTGTCGAATTGTGCTTGTGACACAAGGGGACCCACGGTGGTCCCGTCGGCGTCGGGAGGCCCGACGACGATCTTCTCGGCAGCCGCCTTCGCGATCGCGCAGGCTTCGTCCATGCGGTCCGACGGGACGAGGATACGAGAGCCGGCGTTGCAGGACTGGCCCGCGTTGACGACCACGCCCATCACGTCCCGGGTGATGACTTCGTCGAAGTCCGCGTCGACCAGCACGATGTTCGCCGACTTGCCGCCGAGTTCCTGCGCAACGCGTTTCACGGTCGGTGCAGCATTCCGCGCGACCTCGACACCGGCACGGGTCGATCCGGTGAACGACACCATGTCGACGTCCGGGTGCCTCGACAGGGCGGCTCCGACCGTAGGTCCGTCACCGTGAACAAGGTTGAACACCCCGGCCGGGACACCCGCTTCGTGAAGTATCTCGGCGAAGATGATCGCATTGAGCGGCGCGATCTCGGACGGCTTCAGCACCATCGTGCAGCCGGCGGCCAGCGCGGGCGCGACTTTCGCGGCGATCTGATTGACGGGCCAATTCCACGGTGTGATGAACGCGCACACGCCGACCGGTTCGTGCACGACGGTCGTGGTGCCGATCTTCTCCTCGAATTCGAACCTGCGGAGCGCATCGAGGGCGGCGGCAAGGTGTGCCATGCCGCACGGTGCCTGAGCGGTCGCGGCGAGCCCGGCAGGTGCGCCCATCTCCTGGGTGATGGTCGTGGCAAGGTCGTTCATTCGCCGCCCGTAAACCTCGATGACTCTGCTCAGCAACTCGATTCGGTCGGCACGTGTCGTCGACGCGTAACTGTCGAAGGCTGTGCGCGCGGCCGTGACGGCTCGATCGACGTCCTTCTCGTCGCCCAGCGCAATGGTGGTGATGGCCATTTCCGTCGCAGGGTTGACGACGTCGAGCGTGTCGGTGCCGATCGGCTCGACCCACTCGCCGTCGATGTAGAACTTCCGGGTGTTCTGCATGGTGCTCCCTCGTTGTCCGCCGTCCGGGTGTTCGCGGCATGTGACAACAATGGCTTCTCGCCGCTCGGACGTCTGTCCGCCGACGGGGCCTTCTCCGGGGTGAATGCGTTGTCCTCCGATCGGGGGACAACCCCGTTGCCGGGTGGGTCTAGTCCTCGTGGGGGGAGGGGTCGGGGATCTCGTCCTTGCGGTAGTTCGGGAGCCGGCTCGCGGGCACCATGGCGATCGCGCTGAGCCCTGCCAGGGTGAGCAACCCGATCTTGAGGGCGTCGAGGCGGGCGTCGATATTGATCTGCACGGCGGCGTCGACCTGCACGTCGGAGGCGGTGGTGGCGTCGAGAATCTCCTCGAGGCGGTCGTTGCTGATGAAGTTGATGTTGTCGAGGTCGACCTGTGCAACGAGGTCTTCGGGTAGGTCGACGTGGCCGGCCACTGCCTGCCCGACGCCGATCGACAGCAGCGTCACCAGGAGCGCGCCGGCGAAGGCCGTGCCGACGGCGGATGCGAGGTTCTGGGTGGTGCCGCGTACCGACCCGACGTCGCCCGCCAGTTCCTTCGGGGCAGCCGTGACCAGCACGTTGAAGACGAGGGTGACGAGGGCGCCCTGTCCGATGCCGAAGACGATGAGCCCGAGGATGGTCGGGACGGTCTCCCAGTTGTTGGTCACCACGAACGAGAGCCAGATCAAGGCACCGGTGGTCAGTGCGAAGGAGAAGCGTGCGATGACGCGGGGGCTGAACCGGCCGTAGAAGCGGACGACGAGCATGGCGGTGACGAACACGGTGATGTTGAACGGCATCATCGCCAGCGAGGTGTCGAACGGGGTGCGGCCCTGGACGATTTGAATGTAGAGGGGCACGGTGAAGTTCAGGGCCGCTTCGAGTGCGACGACCACGAACATCGCATACACGGCCGCGCGCTCGGTGGGCGCCGACACCACCTCGAGACTGATCAGGGGCACTCGGCCACTGTCGGCGCGCCGTCTGGTCCAGACGAAAAACGCCTGCCCGAGGATGATTCCCAGCACGATCAGCCCGGGGCGCCGGAGACGCCGAGCACGCTGAAGGGCGCGTTGGGGGATGCCGTCAGCAGACCCCACGAGTTCAGATTGTTGAAACCCAGCGTCAGCGACACGACGGCGATACCGATGATGAATGCGCCGACGATATCGATGCTGATGGCGTCGTTGCCGCGATCGGAGCGAAGCGTGAAGCTCAGCAGGAACACCGCGACGGCGACGACGATGAGGATGGCGAAGACGGGCCGCCAGCCGACGAGAGTTCCCAGTGCGCCACCGATCAGGAACGCGGACAGTCCGGAGAACGCACGTGCCGATCCGAGTGATCCGATCGCGGTGGCCTGCTGGGTGTCACGATAGTTCTCGGCGATGAGGGCGACGAGGGCGGGCACGATGATCGCGGCCGAGGCCCCTGCGAGCGCTTGCGCGGCGATCACCCAGCCGATACTCGGTGCGAGAACCATCATCAGTTCCGCGACAGCGAACACGGCGACCATGATGCGGAAGATCAGCACCCAGCCGACTCGCTGTCCCAGCTTCGCACCCACCATCACCAGCGCCGCGACCACCAGGCCGTAGGTGACGATCGCGGTGCTCACCGTCGTCGGGGGCACGCCGAAATCCTCGACCATGCCACCCAGCGAGACCGGCAGTGCCGCGACGTTGAACGACATGAGCACCTGCGCCAGGGCGAGTCCGATCATCGGACGCCACGACGCCTTCACCTGCTCGCCGGGATCATGCGGGCGGGACGTATCGGCGGGGATCGTCATGCTGACCTGCTTTCACGCGGAGGGTGGGGCCCGGACGCGAAGACGTTCAATCCGAGAGTCCGGGACAGGTAGGCAGTTGCCCGCTGCCCCCGAACGCTGTTGCCCGCGGAATCGAGCCGCGGGGAGAAGGTGGCCAGTCCGGCCTTGCCCGGGGCGATCGTGACGATGCCGCCGGACACGCCGCTCTTGCCGGGCACGCCGATCTCGAACAGCCATTCCCCGGAACGTTCGTAGAACCCGGTGGCGGCCAGCACCGACAGCGTGTCGCGGCAGATCGACTCGTCGACGACGCGTTCTCCCGTCACCGGGTTGACGCCGCCGTCGGCGAGAGTCGCGCCCATGATTGCGAGATCCCGGGTGTTCACCCGGAGTGAGCATTGTTTGGTGTAGACGTCGACGGCGTCCAACGGGTCGACGTCCAGGCGGCCGTAGCTCTCCAGAAGCTGGGCGATCCCGCGGTTGCGCAGGTTCGTCGCCGCCTCCGATTCGTACACGGTGACGTCGAGCGTCAACCGGCGCCCGGCGAAGCGGGAGAGACCGTCCTGGACGAACTCCCACTTCGCGGTGGGAGTGACCCCGGGAACGAGTGCGGTCGTGGCGATGGCGCCCGCGTTGACCATGGGATTCATCGGATGGCCGTCGTTGAGTTCGAGGGCCACGACGGAATTGAACGCCAGGCCGGTGTTGTTCACCCCGATCCGTACGCCCACCACCTCGTGGCCGATCTCCTGGCAGACGAGCGCGTACGTGAAGGCCTTGGAAATGGACTGGATCGAGAACTCGTGCACCGCGTCGCCGACGGCGTGCACACCCCCGTCGACCTCGGCGACGCAGATCCCGAACAGGTCGGGGTCGACTGCCGCGAGAATCGGGATGTAATCCGCCACGACACCGTCGGTGGCGGCGGCAGATCGCTCGTACGCGCCGTGCAGAAGCGACTCCACGTCGTCCCAGCCGGGCAGAGCTCCGGTCGAGACCCGTTCCGGCACCCCGGTCACGTCCAACTCCATCGAACCCCACCTCCGTCCTGACATTCTCACGCCGGAACACGTTCTTGTCCGGATAAGGACGGACACTGGTGGGCTTTCGACGATCACGCCACCGCTGCAGCATCCGCGCCATCGATACCGTTCAGGTATCGAAAGATCCCAAACAAGTGTTGGACTTGAATCGAAAGCGCTCCTAGCCTTGTGAACACAGCGCACCGACAGTGACGCGATTGCGAACGAGGAGAACGAAACCCATGACCACAGCGTCGCCCCAAGAGATTGCCCACAAGCTCGGCTCCGGTCTGTTGTCGTTCCCGGTCACCCATTTCACGGAGGACCACTCGTTCGACGAGGCCGCGTACCGCGAGAACATCGGCTGGCTCGGGCAGTTCGACGCCTCCGGGTTGTTCGCCGCCGGTGGCACGGGCGAGTTCTTCTCGCTCACCCCACCCGAGGTGGAGCAGGTGGTCCGGGCCGCCGTGCAGGAGGCACCGGACGGACTTCCGGTCATCGCCCCCGCCGGTTACGGCACCGCGACCGCCGTACAGATGGCCCGCTCGGCCGAGAGCGCCGGCGCGCACGGCATCCTGCTGCTTCCCCCGTACCTCACGGAGGCGAGCCAGGACGGCCTCGTGGCGCACGTCAAGGGGGTATGTGCCGCAACCACTCTCGGTGTGACGATCTACAGTCGCGCCAACGCCGTGTACACCGAGTCGGCCGTGGCGGAACTCGCGGACAGCTGCCCGAACCTGGTCGGTTTCAAGGACGGTGTCGGCAACATCGAGCAGATGACGCGCATCTACGCGAGCCTCGGTGACCGCCTCACCTACGTCGGCGGATTGCCCACCGCCGAGATGTTCGCCCTGCCGTATCTCGCCCTGGGCGTCACCACGTATTCCTCGGCGATCTACAACTTCGTCCCGCAGTTCGCACTCGACTTCTACAACGCCCTCCGCAGCGGAGATAACGCGTTCGTCGTCAACGCCCTCAACGAGTTCGTGATCCCGTACTGCAACCTGCGCAACAAGAAGCAGGGATATGCCGTCAGCATCATCAAGGCCGGCATGAAGGTCATCGGCCGGCCCGCAGGCCCCGTGCGTGCACCGTTGACCGACCTCGACGCCGTCGAACTGGCCGAACTCGCCGACCTGATCAAGAAGGTGAGCTGAACACGACGGTCACCTGCGGCATGGAGCGCGACACTCCGGTCCGGTGACCCTTGCCCGCCGCTCGGCGTCACAGGATGATCGGGGGATGGCCGAACAGATCGACGATTACTTCATCTCTGTCGTGTCGGGGCTTGTCCGCGGGAAAAGCAGCACCGGGGTCCGCCCGGAGGATCCGATCCGGCCCCCGTCCCCGTTGTCGGTGCAGGGCACTCTGGACCTTTTCGACGCCCAGCTCGGCAGCAGGCATCTCGATCTGGCGGCCCGGTGGTTGCGGTCGCAGGGTATGGGTTTCTACACGATCGGTTCCTCCGGGCACGAGGGCAATGCCGCCGTCGCAGCAGCGCTGCGTCCGACCGATCCCGCTCTGCTGCACTATCGTTCCGGTGGATTCTTCCTCGCGCGGGCGCAGCAGGTGGACGGCAGTGATCCGCTCCGCGACGTCCTCCTCGGTGTCGTGGCCGCGACGGAGGAGCCGATCTCGGGTGGACGGCACAAGGTGTTCGGCCGCCACGATCTCGGCATCATTCCCCAGACCTCCACCGTCGCTTCGCATCTGCCGCGGGCAGTTGGTGTCGCCTTCTCGATCGCCCGGGCACACAAGCTCCACCTGCCCTCGCCGTGGCCCGCCGACGCGGTGGCCGTGTGCAGTTTCGGGGATGCGTCGGCGAACCACTCCACCGCCGTCGGCGCGATCAACACCGCCGTCCACTCGGCCTACCAGGGGTTGCCGCTCCCGTTGCTGTTCGTCTGCGAGGACAACGGGATCGGGATCAGCACCAAGACACCGACGGGATGGATCGCCGCGAATTTCGGTGAGCGGGCGGGTCTGGAGTACTTCGAGGCGGACGGTTCCGACCTGCCGGCGGCGTACGCCACCGCGAAGAGGGCCGCCGACTGGGTGCGCGGGCACCGCAAGCCGGCGTTCCTGCATCTGCGGACCGTCCGGTTGATGGGTCACGCCGGATCCGATCTCGAGTCCGCGTACCGGACGTCCGCCGAGATCACCGCAGACTTCGACCGGGATCCGGTGCTGTGCACCGCAAGACTTCTGATCGAAGGCGGACACCTCGGCCCCACCGAGATCCTCGCGCGCTACGAGGACACACGCGCGGAGGTTCTCGGTCTCGCCCGGGAGGTCGCCGAGCTATCTCAACTGGACAGTCCCGCGGCGGTGATGAGGCCCCTCATCGACACCGCCGAGCAGGCGACCGCGGCGGTGCCGGAGCGCGTCGACCCGGCCGAGCGCGCGGAGTTTGTCGGATCGCCGCTGCCGGAGGAGGAAGGCAGGCTGACGCTCGCCCTGTCGATCAACCGTGCCCTGCTCGACGTGCTCGCCCGCTGCCCCGAGGCGCTGGTGTTCGGTGAGGACGTGGCCCGCAAGGGCGGGGTGTACGGGGTGACCCGGGGTCTGATGAAGAAGGCCGGGTCGGCGCGCGTATTCGACACCCTGCTCGACGAGCAGGCGATCCTGGGTCTTGCGCTGGGTGCGGGGGTGTCCGGGTTGTTGCCGATCCCGGAGATCCAGTATCTGGCGTATCTGCACAATGCGGCCGACCAGATCCGCGGGGAGGGTGCGACGTTGCAGTTCTTCTCCGACCGGCAATACCGCAATCCGATGGTGGTGCGGATCGCCGGATACGGGTATCAGAAGGGCTTCGGCGGGCACTTCCACAACGACAACGCCGTCGCCGCACTGCGCGACATCCCCGGCGTGGTGGTGGCGTCGCCGTCCCGCCCCGAAGACGCCGCGGCCATGATGCACACCTGTGTGGCGGCGGCGCGCACCGCCGGCGCGGTGTGCGTGTTCCTGGAACCGATTGCGCTGTACCACATCCGGGATCTGCACGACGACGGCGACGGGCTGTGGCTGGCACCGTATCCGGACCCCGCGACGCAGGCCGAGAACCACGTCCCGATCGGCTCGGCCCGCACCTACGGTGACGGCACCGACCTGACGATCGTCACCTACGGCAACGGTCTGCGGATGAGCCTGCGAGTCGCGCGAAAGCTCGAGCGTGCGCACATCGCCGCCCGGGTGGTGGACCTGCGCTGGCTCGCACCGCTGCCGGTGCAGGACGTCGTCCGGGAGGCGCACGCCACCGGCCGGGTGCTCGTGGTCGACGAGACCCGCAAGTCGGGGGGTGTGTCCGAGGGCGTGGTCGCAGCACTGGTCGACGAGGGCTTCACCGGGCCGCTCGCGCGGGTGACGAGCGAGAACAGCTTCATCCCACTCGGCGACGCCGCGCTCGAGGTGCTGCTGTCCGAGGACACCGTCGAGGCCGCGGCGATCACACTCGTGAGCCGCTAGCACCGGCATCCCTCGCGCTTCGGTATGACGGCAACGTCAACCGGTATCCCCTCCGCCATTGCCAAGCCGTCGTGCGGTCGGGCATGTTCGAACTGCATCTCTCCACACCGGCGGACAGGAACATTTCATGAGTGGCGATCAGCTACCCCACATCGTGGTGATGGGGGTGACCGGCTGCGGGAAGACGACAGTCGCGCAGCAACTTTCCGCACTGACCGGCCACCGGTTCCTCGATGCCGACGATCTGCACCCGCAGTCGAACGTCGCGAAGATGGCCGCCGGCATCCCGCTGACCGACGACGACCGGGCCCCGTGGCTGGGAGTCGTCCGGGACCGGCTGCAGGAGCTGTCCGGGCAGGGGCGCCGCGGTGTGGTGGCGTGCTCGGCGCTGCGGCGCAGCTATCGGACGATCCTCGGCGACGTCTCCGACCCGGTGCTGTTCGTGCACCTCACGGGAGACCAGCAGGTGATCCGCGGGCGGATGCAGGCACGGAGCGGGCACTTCATGCCGCCTGCACTGCTCGATTCCCAGTTCGCGCTCCTCGAACCGCTCGACGCCGACGAATTCGGTGTCGCCCTGGACGTCGCACCCGCACCGGACCTGATCGCCCGGGCCGCCGTCGAATACCTGCACGAAGAACGAAAGGTCGCCACACAGTGAGTTCGCATCGGAGCTTCGACGTCGAGGGCAGGATCGCGCTCGTCACGGGGTCGAGCCGGGGAATCGGTTTCGCACTGGCCAACGGGCTCGCCGAGGCGGGCGCGGAGGTCGTGCTCAACGGACGCGACGCGGCAGCCCTCGCGCGCAGTCGCGACGAGATCGTGAACGCCACCGGCGCGACGGTCCACACCTGCGCCTTCGACGTGACCGCTCCCGAGGAGGTCGCCGCCGCCGCGAAGCGGGTCGAGAGCGAGATCGGCCCCGTCGAGATCGTCGTCAACAACACCGGCGTCCAGCACCGCAGCCCCCTGCTCGAGTTCGGCGACGACGACTTCCGTCGTGTTCTCGACACCAATCTCAGCAGCGCCTTCTTCGTCGGCCGCGAGTTCGCGCGGGCGATGGTCGAACGCGGGCACGGCAAGATCGTCAACATCTGTTCCGTGCAGAGCGAACTCGGCCGGGCGGGCATCGCCCCGTACGCTGCCAGCAAGGGTGGGCTGAAGATGCTCACCCGCGGAATGTGCGCCGACTGGGCACCATTGGGACTGCAGGCCAACGCCATCGCACCCGGCTACTTCGACACCCAGCTCACCGAGGCGCTCGTGAACGATACCGAGTTCAGTGCGTGGCTCACGAAACGCACGCCCGCCGGACGGTGGGGACGCACGGACGAACTCGTGGGTGCGCTGCTCTTCCTCTCCTCGCCGGCGTCGGACTTCGTGAACGGCCAGATCCTGTATGTCGACGGCGGACTGACCGCCGTAGTCTGATCCCCATCCGACCGACTCGAAAGACGAAGATGCCGAACACTGCAACGCCCCGCATCCACCTCGGACCGAACCCCGACGCAGCCCTGATACGCGGGATCGAGAGGGGCGGCGGCGTACTCGCCCCGCTCGACGACGCAGAGGCCGTCGTCTGGGCGCAGGGCCCCGACACGTTTCCGGCGGAACTGCCGGACTCGGTGCGCTGGGTGCAGCTGCCCTCGGCGGGTGTGGAGCCCTGGATCTCCGCGGGCATCGTCGACACCGACCGGGCCTGGACGTCCGCGGCCGGCGCCTACGCCGGCAACGTCGCGGAACACGGCGTCCTGCTGCTCCTGGCCGGGGTTCGGGCCCTCACCGAGCAGGTGCGCGCGACGTCGTGGCGCAAGGCCGAGTTCGACCCGCAGGTGGGCACGCTGCGCGGGGCGAGGGTCGCCATCGTCGGCTGCGGCGGCATCGGTCGCGCGATGATCCCGCTGCTCGCCGCGTTCGGCGCCGACGTGCTGGCGGTCACTCGGTCGGGCACCCCGGTCCCGGGTGCGTCCGAGACGCTGCCGGCCGACCGGACCTCGGAAATCTGGTCCAGAGCAGACCATTTCGTCATCGCCGCACCGGCGACGTCGGCCACCGCCCACCTCGTCGACGAGGCCGCGCTCGCACAGATGAAATCGACGGCGTGGATCGTCAACGTGGCGCGCGGTTCCCTCATCGACACCGAGGGTCTGGTCCGCGCGCTGCGCGCCGGGTCGATCGGCGGCGCCGCGCTCGACGTCACCGACCCCGAACCGCTGCCCGACGGGCATCCGCTCTGGACCCTGCCGAATGCGATCATCACCCCACACGTCGCGAATCCCGCGACCGGACTGACCGGGTTGCTCGCCGATCACGTCGCGACCAACGTCGAACGCTTCGCCGCGGGCGCGCCCCTGCTGGCGCCGATCGATCCGGCCCGGGGTTACTGAGGGCCGCGTTCGGCTTCCGAACTGGTCCTGATGTAGTTGGCCACGACACTGCGCAGCACCTCGCGCACCGCCTCCGCCGGTCCGGACAGCGGCTGATTGGCGGGTGTCCCGAGGGAGACCTGGACTTCGATCGACGGTTCGATGCGGCGGAGTTCCAGGTTCTCCACGTTCATGATCCGGCGTGCCACCGAGAACGGTAATACCGTCGCGCCCAGACCGTTTCGGACGGCCTGCGCCATCAGCGTCACCGATTCCACCTCGCCGACCACCCGCGCGTGCTCGAAGGCGTGCTCGTACGCCTGCTCCACCACCTTGCGGATCGTGTGCATCGGACCCGGCAGCAGCAGTGGCAGATCGACGAGATCCTTGATGGCGACGGCCGTCCCGGTGTCGCCGGGCAGTCCGGTGCCCGCCGGGGCGACGACCATCAGTTCCTCGGTGAGCAGTCGCTCGAAGTTGACGCCCTTGATCGGCCCGGCGTCGTACAGCAGGGCCATGTCCATCCGGCCCGTCATCATGGCCTCGCTGAGCACACCGCCGAAATTTTCGTTGATGTGCAGAAGGATGCTGGGGTACCGCGACCGCACCGCGGTGAGGAGCGGCAGCGCGATGGAGCTGACGGTGCTGTACGGCGCGAGTCCGACGGAGACACCGCCCGCCAGTTCCCGGCCGACGACGCTCACCTCGGCCTGAGCGCTCTCCACCTGTCGCAGGATCACCTGTGCGTGCCGGTACAGCGCGCGCCCCGCGTCGGTGGGTTCCACTCCCTGCTTGCTGCGGATCAGCAGTTGCTGACCGAAGTGCGTCTCCAACGCCGTCATCTGCTGGCTGAGCGCGGGCTGCGCGATGTGCAGTATGTCCGCCGCCCGCGTGATGGATCCGGCGTCGACGATGCGGACGAATGAGAACAAGCGTCGGGTATCCACGAGCGATCTGCCTTTCTGACGATGCGGCGACGCAAGCACGCCGCGGTTTCGAGAAGGTTGCCGGGCGGAAACACCGCTGTAGCCAAGTGCGGGGCCCGATTCTTCCGTCTTTGCATCGTCGCTGTTCAAACACCATAGACGTTCGTTATCGCCTCACGTAAAACAGGTATTAACCGCCTGAACCGGAACCTGCGTAGCGTCCGTTTACATCGAAAGTTCACTGGAACGGCACCCGCGGTTCCACTGCAGGCCCCCCTTGGAGGCACCGTGACTGTCAAGATCGATCTCGTCGCCGACCTCGGCGAGAGCTTCGGCGCTTGGACGATGGGCGACGACGACGCACTGCTCGACGTGCTGACGTCCGCCAACGTCGCGTGCGGCTTTCACGCCGGCGACCCCAGGACCATGGATGCGACGGTCCGAGGGTGCGTCGCCCGCGGAATCGGCATCGGCGCACACCCCAGCTTCCCCGATCTCGCAGGGTTCGGCCGGCGCGCGATGGACCTCACCGCCGACGAGGTCCGCACGGACGTTCTGTACCAACTCGGCGCACTGCACGCCTTCGCGACGGCCCACGGCACATCGCTCTCGCACATCGCACCGCACGGTCGGTTGGGAAATCTCGTCGCGACCCGCGCCGACTACGCGGGCGCCGTCGTCGATGCGGTGGAGGCGTTCGACCCGCGGCTCATCGTGCTCGCCCAGGACGGGGAACTCGCCGACCACGCCCGTGCGCGGGGGCTCCGGGTTGCCATCGTCGCCATCGTCGACCGTGCATACCGGGCGGACGGCACCCTGGTACCGCGGTCCGAGGCCGGCGCCGTGATTCACGACCGGGACGCTCTGGTGTCGCGCACGGTGCAGATGGTGACCGAAGGGGTCGTCGACGCCGTCGACGGCACGCGCATCCCGATCGAGGCAGACACGGTACTGCTGCACGGCGACGGCGCCGACGCGGTAGGCAACGCGCGGGCGATCCGGGAGGCCCTGCTGCGCGCGGGCGTCGTCATCGCCCCCGTCACCGAGGTCCTCGAGGCCAGGGCCGAGAAGGAGTCCGCGTCGTGTCCGGCGTGACGTGCACCCGGCCGCACCGCGACTTCGTCCTCGCGGACTGCGGGGACTCCGCGGTCCGCCTGACGTCGCTGTCCCCCGATGCGGAGGAGCGCTGGCAGGCCGTCCACACGGTCGCCGCCGCGCTCGACGCACGCGGCGACGACGTCGCGGTCACCGGCATCATCCCCACCTACGACTCACTGCTGGTCGAATTCGACTGTGCTGCAACGACGCATGACGCCATTCGCGCGCTGGTCGAACGGCTGATCGAGCTTCCGGCGCAACCCGCGACGCGCGGTTCGCGACAATTCGAGATCCCGGTCGTCTACGGAGGCGAATTCGGACCCGACCTCGACGACGTGGCGGCACACCTCGCACTCTCCCCGGCCGAGGTGATCCGCCTGCACAGCGCCCGCCCGCTGACCATGCGCTGCTTCGGGTCCCCGGGCGGCGCCCCCATGCTCGACGGCCCCGCGTTCCCGCAGCCCGTTCCCCGTCGCACCATTCCGCGGCCGCACGTTCCGGCAGGCGCGGTGGCGGTCGCGGGCAGGCAGGCCGTCATCTCGGCGCGACCGGCGCCCGGCGGCTGGCCGGTGATCGGCCGCACGCCCCTGACCATCGTCGATCCGTCGACGGAACCGCTGTCCGACTTCCGGCCCGGCGACACGTTCCGCTTCGTGCCGATCACCGCGGCCGAGTGGCCGCTGTACGAGGGGGTCCGGCATGGCTGAGACGATCACCGTCACGACACCCGGGCTCACCTCGATCCAGGATCTCGGACGACTCCGGGGCTCCCGGTTCGGGCAGATGACCGGGGGAGCCTCCGACCAGTACAGCGCCGACGTGGCGAACGCCCTGGTCGGAAGTCACCGCACCGCGCCGCTGCTCGAAATGGTGGCGATGGACTTCGGCGCCGTCGCAAGCGTCGACCTGCTCGTCGCGGTGACCGGCGCACCGGCGGAGGTCCAGGTCGGGGGTGTCACCCGCCCCCAGTGGGAGCCGTTCGTCTGGACCGCGGGCGAAGAACTCACCGTCCGCGGAATCCACGACGGGCTCCGCGTGTACCTCGCCGTGCACGGCGCGATCGCCGCGCCGTCCCTGCTCGGCAGCTGCGCCCCCGACTCGGTTCTCGGTTTCGGCCGGCAACTGACGGTCGGCGAGTCCGTCGCCATCGACGTCGACGGACCGCCGATCGACCACCCCTACTTCCGGGTCCCGCTGTTCCGGCTCGGCGCCGAGCCCGCGACCTTCACCGGCCGCTGGACCATCGACGTCACCGACGGTCCCGACGTGCACGAGTTCGGCGCGTCCGCCGCCCGCTTGTTCGACACCCCCTTCGTCATCGGTGCCGACACGAACCACATCGGTCTCCGCCTGACGCCGACCGATCCGGGGAGCGACGTTCCCCGGCGGGACCGGTCGACGGAAGTGCTCTCCCGCGGGGTACCGATCGGCGCCGTCGAGGTTCCCGCAGGCAACGAGATCCTCGTCCTGCACCGGGGCCGGGGAGTGACGGCCGGATATCCGGTGCTCGCGGTGGTGACCGCCACCGCACTGTCACAGCTCGGCCAGGCGCGCCCCGGCCAGGAGGTGCGGTTCCGAAAGGTGAGCGTCCCCGAAGCCGTGGACGGTTACCGGAGCCAACGACGCTCGATCGCGCTGCTGCGGTCCCGCGTGGCGAGCGCATTCGCCAGTCTTCGGATCCCCACTCACCCAGAAACGACATCCGCCCAGCACCACTCTGTAGCCCAGATGGAGTCAGCATGACCAACGCGATCTCACCCGACACGGCCGGGCACACGCCCGAACACGAGGTGCAACCCCGCCAGCTACGCAAGGTCGTTCTCGCAGGGTGCGTGGGCATCTTCGTCGAGCTCTACGACAACGGCATCTTCGCCTTCATGGCGACCGCCCTGGCCATCGTCTTCTTCGACGTCTCCAAGTCGAGCGACGCGCTGATGCTCGTCTTCGCCGGTTACGCGATCTCGTTCTTCGTGCGACCGCTCGGCGCGGTCGTCTGCGGCATCCTGGGCGACAGGATCGGCAGGCAGAAGATGCTCGTCTTCGTGATCATGCTGATCAGCGTCGCCACCGCGGGCATCGGTGTTCTCCCCACGTACGCCGCGATCGGCGTCGCCGCTCCCGCGCTGTTGATTCTCCTGCGCATCCTGCAGGGATTCTCCGTGGGCGGTGAGGCGGCGGGCGCCATGACCTTCCTCGCCGAGCACGCACCGGAGGGCAAGCGCGGACTCATCACCAGCTACGCACAGATCGCGTCGTTCCTGGCCCTGCTCACCGGCACGCTGGTCGCGTTCGCGATGTCGCCCTGGCTCAACGAGGCCGCGATCGAGGGCGGCGGACCGGCGAGCTGGGCGTGGCGCGTCCCGTTCCTCGTCGCGATCCCGATGGGCATCATCGGCTGGTACATCCGGCGGGCGATCAGTGACACCCCGAACTTCGAGAAGCTCAAGGCCGAAGGCGGACTGTCCCGCAACCCGCTGAAGGAAGCGTTCGCGACTCCCGAACACCGCAAGGCGATGCTGCTCGCGCTGTTCATCCCATTGATGAACGGCTCCGGCTACTACGTGCTCTTCTCCTACATGCCGACGTTCCTCAAGGGCGAGAACATCGGCTTCTCCACCGGCGCGGCACTGCTCGTGACCGCGGCGAGCCTGGTGGCGATCTGCTTCGCCATTCCCTTCATGGGCGCACTCTCGGACCGCGTCGGCCGCAAGAGGGTCATCGCCGGTGCGGCGATCGCCATGGCCGTCGGCGCCGTCCCTTGTTACGCCCTGATCGCGACCGGCAACTTCGCGCTCGCGGTGCTCGGAGCCTGCATCATGGCCGTGATCTTCGCCGGCCACACCGCCGTCATCCACATCCTCATCGTCGAACTCTTCCCCACCCGGGTGCGGTACTCGGCGTACGGGCTGGGCTACAACATCTCCTCGGCAGTGTTCGGCGGCACCGCGCCCCTGCTGATGACCTGGCTGATTCCGCAGTTCGGGATCTACGTCCCCGCGGTCTATGCCGTCGTCACCGCACTGGGAACCCTCATCGCCGTCAGCACCGTCACCGACCGGGCGCACGTGCCGCTCCGTGACACGCTCTGACGGATCCAGACTCGGCCCGGTGGTCTCCTGACCACTCGAAGACCACCGGGCTGCACCAACTTTCACCACCAGCAAGGCAAGGGAGCGTCATGCCATTCAACGACTACCGGACCGCACTCGTCACCGGCGCCAACACCGGAATGGGCGCCGCGGTCACCGAGATCCTCACCAAGCGGGGTCTCACCGTCTACGGCGTCGCCCGCAACAAGGAACGGCTCGACGAGATCGCGGAGAAGACGGGCATGATCCCGCTCGCCGTCGACATCACCGACATCGACGCCCTCAGCGCCGCCGTCGAGGGCCTCGAGATCGACGTGCTGATCAACAACGCGGGAGTCTCGGCCACCGGCAACATCCTGGACGCGTCCGCCGACTCGGTCGACGCCATGGTCGACGTCAACCTCCGTGCGGTGCTGCACCTGTGCCGGTTGCTCATGCCGGGGATGGTCGAGCGGGACCTCGGCCACATCGTGAACATCAGTTCCATCGCCGGCCTGTACAACTTCTACGGTCACACCGCGTACCACGCCACGAAGGCCGCGGTGCACCAGATCTCGCGGCAACTGCGCAACGACACCATCGGCAAGCGCATCCGCGTGACCGAGATCTGCCCGGGCCGGGTCGAAACCGAGATCTTCGGACGCAACCTGGGCGGCTCCCCGGAGGCGATGAAGGAGGCGTGGGAGACGTATTACGAAGGCTTCGAATCCATCACGACGAAGGACATCGCCGACACGATCGAGTTCGCGATCGACGCCCCGCGCCACGTCAACCTCGGCCTGATCGAGATCATGCCCACCTTCCAGGTACCGGGTGGTCTCGACTTCGTCCGGCGCAACGACTGAGGCCGGCCGTGACCACTGCGCCGCACCACTCCTCCGCCCCGCTGCCCACCGAGACCCTCGGGGTGGTGGCGCACGCCGCAGGCGACCTGCGTATCGAATCGGTGCCCCTCCGGCGGCCCGAACCGTCCGAGGCGGTCGTCCAGATCGCCTACGGCGGGATCTGCGGATCCGACCTGCACTACTGGACGCACGGCGCCGCCGGCGAGTCGATCCTGAAGGCGCCCATGCTGCTCGGCCACGAGGTGGTGGGAACGGTCGTGCAGGCCGCCGCGGACGGGACCGGCCCCGCCGCGGGTGACACCGTGGCCGTGCACCCCGCGACCCCCGGCGGGCGCGGCGCCAGGTTCCCCGACGACCGCCCGAACCTCTCGCCGGGATGCACCTACCTCGGCAGCGCGGCGCAATTCCCGCACACCGAGGGGGCATTCGCGAAGTACGCGGTGCTGCCGTCGCGGATGCTGCGGCGACTGCCGGCGAACCTGCCGCTGCGCACCGCCGCCGTCGCGGAACCCGCCGCCGTGGCGTGGCACGCCGTGGCCCGCGCGGGCGACGTGGCAGGGAAGAGCGCGCTCGTCGTGGGGTGCGGCCCCATCGGCGCCCTCGTGGTGGCCGTCCTCCGCCGGGCCGGTGCGAGCGAGATCACCGCGGTCGACGTGCACGACTATCCCCGCACGGTCGCGAAGGCGCTCGGCGCGGACACGACGCTGGACGCCGCCGACGCCGTGAGCATCGCCGCCGTCGACGCCGACGTCGTCGTCGAGTGCTCCGGCAACCGCTTCGGACTCGAATCGGCCATTCGCGGCGCGACGCGCGGCGGCAGGATCGTCATGCTCGGACTGCTCCCCACCGGGCTTCAGCCCGCTCCGCTGTCGCTCGTCATCACGCGGGAACTCGAACTCGTCGGTTCCTTCCGGTTCAACGACGAGATCGATGCGGTGCTCGAGGCTCTGGCGGACGGCAGCCTGAACGTCGAACCGGTGATCAGTCACGAGTTCGGCATCGAGGACGGCCTCGAGGCGTTCGCCGTCGCGAAGGACGCGTCCGCGTCCGCGAAGGTGTTGCTGGCGTTCTGATCTCAGCCATGCCGAACGGCTATCACCCGACATACAATCGGTCTTGTACAGGTGTGGTCCCCACCCGATAGCGTGGGTGTGGAGATACCGCCCCCGACTTCCCGGCTTCTTTCGTTCCCACGCCCTCTACCAGGAGGAACTATGTCCACCTTCGTTCCAGCAGCGCGAGTCGACCAGATGCGTGAGTCGCCGAGTGTGGCAGCCGCGCAACGGGTTCGCGAACTCCGGGCGTCGGGGCGGGAGATCCTCGACCTGACGGTCGGAGAGCCCGATTTCGACACCCCGGAGCACATCAAGGCCGCGGCCGTGGCGGCGATGGAGTCCGGTCTCACCAAGTACACCCCCGTCAACGGCATTCCCGCACTGCGGGAGGCGATCTCGAAGAAGATGCTGACCCGCACCGGGGTGGAGTTCGCGGACAACGAGATCACCGTCGGCGGAGGCGCCAAGCAGGTCATCTTCCTCGCGCTGATGGCGACGGTGGAGGAGGGCACCGAGGTGATCGTGCCCGCCCCGTACTGGGTGTCGTACCCCGACATGGTGACCGTGCACGGCGGGACACCCGTCGTCGTCGACTGCCCGGAATCCGACCGGTTCCTGCTCACCGCAGAGAAGCTCGAGGCCGCCATCACCCCGGCGACGAAGTGGGTCATCCTCAACGCGCCGTCGAACCCGACGGGCGCCGTGTACAGCGAGCACGAACTGGCGGAACTCGCGAAGGTCCTCGACCGGAACCCGCACGTGAACGTGCTCTGCGACGAGATCTACGACGAGATCGTGTTCACCGATTCACCCGTTCCGAACCTGCTGTCGTCCGCGCCGCACCTGCGCGATCGGATCCTGGTCACCAACGGTGTGTCGAAGGCCTACGCGATGACCGGCTGGCGCCTCGGGTACGGCGTCGGGAACAAGGGCCTGATCGGCGCGATCAACAAGCTGCAGTCGCAGAGTTCGTCCTGCCCGTCGTCGATCAGTCAGGCCGCCGCCGCCGAAGCCCTCACCGGAGATCAGAGTTTCGTCACCACGTCCGTCGCGAGCTATCGCGCCCGGCGTGATGTCACGTTCGAATTGTTCTCCGGCATAGACGGTCTCGAACCTGTACTGCCGCAGGGCGCCTTCTACCTGTTCGTCGGGTGCGCCGGCCTCGTGGGCAAGCGGACACCCGACGGCACACTGCTCGAGAACGACCAGGACGTGGTGCTGTTCCTCCTCGACCACGCGTCGGTGGCCACCATCCAGGGCTCTGCGTACGGGGCCGAATCCTATTTCCGGGTCTCCTTCGCCACGTCCGAGGACGTGCTCAGGAATGCGGCAGCCGCGGTCGAGAAGGCCGTCGCTTCGCTCAGCTGACCCACCCGCCATCACAGAACTACGGAGACATCATGGTTCACGTCACGACCAAGATCGATCGCGCCGACAAGGCCGCCATCGACAGCCTGGGCGCCTTCTCGGCCGCCACCATCCACGAGGCGCAGGGCCGCAAGGGCGCACTGGATTCGGGGATCAAGCCCATCGACCGCGACATGTCGTTCTGCGGATCCGCCTTCACCGTCGTGTGCCATCCGCGCGACAACATCATGCTCCAGGTCGCCATCAGCTACGCGCAGCCCGGTGACGTGCTCATCGTGTCCTCCGGCGACCAGCCGGCGGGACAGTTCGGCGACGTGCTGGCCAATGCGTGTGTGGCGCGGGGCATCAGCGCACTCGTCACGGACGGTGGCGTGCGGGACAGCCGGGAGATCCGCGAACTCGGGTTCCCCGTCTTCTCCAAGCACGTGTGCATCGAGGGAACGGTGAAGGAATCCCTCGGTCCCGTCAATCAGCCGCTGGTGTTCGGCGGCCAGATCATCTATCCCGGCGACGTCATCAAGGGCGACTGCGACGGTGTGGTCGTGGTCCGGCGTGACGAGGTCCAGGTCGCCATCGACGCCTCCCGTGAGCGGGACGCCGCCGAGGCCGCCTACATCGAGCGGTACAAGAAGGGCGAAACCCCGATCCAGGTCAGCAACCTCGCCCAGGTGCTCGAGGCGAAGGGTCTCACCGTCGACCAGTGAGCCGGCGGTGTCAGTGCCCTCAGGGCGGTGTCAGGGGGACGTCACAGCGTGGACACCTGCTCCCGAGGGGACTTCGTGGAGAAGATGGTCGTCCTCGCCGGGTGTGTCCGACGCTCCGGTCAGTTCGTCGAGGAGGATGTAACCGCCGTAGCCGAGGCCGGCGACGGCGAGGACAGCGGCGTACAGCCGGTCGAGCATCAGTTTCTCCGTATCGTTTTCGGAAACCCCCGAGCCGGGCAAGTATGCCGCGGCGCGGACAGTCGGGGCCCTACCCGATCGGGTAGGTTTACGGGCAGGATTCGACTGACCGTACGGTAGGAAACCCGGCGGGCGCCCTACTTGACGGCGACCACGTCGACCGGACGAATGTCGGGGTCCCTGGCCAGCAGGTCGGGGCCGACGGTGGCCAGCGCGGCGGGGATCGCTCCGCTCAGGTGCGCCTGCCTGCCGTCCTCGTTGTCGAAGGTGTCGAAGATGCCGTACGTGGTGTCGCTGACCTTGAACGCGTACCAGGTGACGGTGCCTTCCTCCGCCGCGGCCAGGGCGCGCCCCTGCTCCAGGAACGCAGCCAGTTCCTCGCCCTTGCCCGGCTTGGCCTCGAGCAGGGCCAGAATTCCTCTGTCGATCGTCACGATGTCTCCTCCTCGTTCGTTCCGACTCGCGTACACCCACCTACGACGCTACGAGCGTCGAGCGGGTGACCACCACCCCTCTGACACAAGTTGCGACCGGACCGTTCGTCACCTGGTGGTGACTGTTTCGGTCTCAGGGCTGTCAGCATCGACGTCTCGAAGAATCGGTCGAGTGGTGCGGCGGTTCTCGCGTTCGAGGTCTGCAGGTAACGGTCGATGGCGCGCGCCAGACGCGCGCGATATTCGGCCGGCTCGACGCCGAAGTCGCGCCTGATCTTGTCGGCCGGTGGATCCCCGATGGGAAGCCACATGACGGCGAGATCGAGAATCTCGTCGTCCAGAGACAAGCGTGGTGGTGTCATCGAGCGGAACTCATCAAGGCCGGCGGGGAGGGGAAACCGCCGACGGCCTGTTCATAGGTGTGTGCCACGCGTAGAACCGTGGCGTCGTCGAACGTGTTGCCGACGATCATCAGCCCGGTCGGCAGGCCGTCGACGAGCCCCGCGGGAACCGAGCAGGCCGGGTGACCGGTGACATCGAACGGGGCGGTGTTGCCGACCATCGACAGCGCGACGTCGAGGTAGTCGCCCAATGCCACATCGGCTGCCGGGATCTTCTTCGCGGTGTAGGGGACGGTGGGCATGACCAGCACGTCGTAGTCCGTGAGCGCGGCGTCGTAGGCCGCGCGCAGTTCCGGGACGAGTCGGCGCGCCATCGCGTAGTACTTTCCGCCGCCGACCTCGAAGGTGTACCGGCCCGACAGCCCCACCAGCTTGACCGTCTCGGACAACTCGTGACCGCGCTCGAGGCGCTGAGCGGCGAAATGCGCGATCAGTTCCGGGTCGTAGAATCCGTCGGTGTTCATGCCGTAGGCGTTGCCGTCGAGCATCTGGTACGCGGCACCCTCGGTCGCGATCACGTTCCAGACGTGCATCGCGTCGAGGTGCCACGGAATCGACACGTGCTCCGCCGTGAGTCCGGCGCTGCGCAGCATGTCGACCGCGGCGTGGACGGCGGCGTCGACCTCCGGGTCGGACACTGCGGTGCCGAAGCCCTCGGCCACGACTCCGACGCGCAGCCCGGAGGTGGTTTCGGTGAGCGCCGCCAGGTAGTCGACCGGCTCGACCTGGCGTGATTGCCGCGGATCGGCCCCGTCCGTACCGGCGAGCACACTCAACATGGTGGCCGCGTCGGCGACGGTCCGGGTCATCGGGCCGAGATGGTCGATGGTCCTCTCGATCGGAAATGCACCGGTGTAGGGGACCAGCCCGTGCGTCGGTTTGTGACCCACGATCCCGCAGAATGCGGCAGGAATGCGGATGGAGCCGCCCTGGTCTCCGCCGACGGCCAAATCGACCTCACCGCTGGCGACCAAAGCGCCGGAGCCACTGGAAGATCCACCCGAATTGCGGGTCGTATCCCACGGATTGCGCACCGGTCCCGGCTGCGAGGTGAAACTCCCGCCCGAGAAACACAGATCCTCACATACCGATTTTCCTGCGATCGTGGCGCCGGCATCGAGCAGCCTGCGGACGACCGTGGCGTCCTGCCGCGGGACGAACCCCTCCAGGGTGCGCGATCCGTTCATCATCGGAACACCCGCGACCGCGACGTTGTCCTTGACCGCCACGGTGCGGCCGGCCAGCGGACCCCCAGAGGAGCCGTCGATCGAGGTCGTGACGTACCACGCTCCGAGACGGTTGTGCTCCGGTGCCGGCGGCGCCCAGGATCGCTCGGGGGCCGGTGACGCCGCACGCCGATAGAGCTGCTCGACCGCGATCGGCGCAGTGAGGGTGGCCTCGACGGCGGGGGCGAACTCGTCGAGGTCGGCGGCGGACAACCCGAATCGGAAATGCTCGTTCAACGCCGCCAATCGGGCGGAATCGGGTGCAGGCAACGAAGTCATGAAGGTGCGCTCCTCAGCTGTGCAGTGGCGCCCGCGGGCACCTGGTCGAGGGCCGGCTGTCGGTCCGGATGCGACGCAGGACCCGCCGGCATTTCCCGGTGTTCTACGAACCGTAGAAGCCGCCGAACCGCAGCGTTTGTCTCAGAGTGACAGCCCGCTTTGCGCTCAGTGCCAACTTCGCCGCCGAGGCCTGTCTCCAGCGGAAACAGTGGTCAGCTGTCATTGACAGTGACGCCGGATTGCTCTTAGCGTGACGTGCAGGCGAGGGAAAGGGGCTGCTCATGCCGTTGTCGCTCGCACCGGGTGGCGAGCACCGCCGCACGGAGGTGATCCGGACAGCTGCCCTCCGAGACTGGGTCGAGGTGATCAGCGAGACCTTCGTGGCATTGAAGATCAGCCCGGGCGAATCCGATCGCTTCGCGGGGGCGGTCCACACCCGGCGATTCGCGCATCTGCTGGCCGCCGACGTCCTGGCCACACCGCAGACCTTTCACAGGACGCCGCAGCTGACCGACCGGCATCCGCTCGACCTCATGCAGATCGGCATGGTCGTCGCCGGTGAGGGACAACTCGTCCAAGACGGACGAACGTGCACACTGCGGCCGGGCGACTTCGCCATCTACGAATCCTCCCGCCCGTTCACCTGGAACCTGCGACCGGAATGGCACCTCCAGGTATTCACGTGGCCGCGCGGTGCCGTCTCGCTGACCGAGGGTGAGTCGCAGAAACTGACGGCACGGACCGTGCGATCCAATTCGGCAGTAGGACAGCTACTGTCGCCGATGCTCGCCGGACTTCTCGCAGTCGAGAAGGAACCGTCGCCAAGCGGTGCGATGCGGCTGGCGGACGGAATTGCAGACCTGGCAATCACCGCCGCACAGGAAGAGGCTGAGCCGGACGATCCCGATGTCACCGCACGCGACCTCTACGCGAACATGCTCCGGTACATCGAGCGGAATCTCGACGACCCGGACCTGTCCCCGCAGCGCATCGCCCATGCGTTCTTCATCTCCACGAGAACCGTTCACAGAGTGTTCGCTCGATTCGGAAACACCGTGGCAGCCACGATCCGGGCACACCGACTCGAGGTCTGCCGTGACGCGATGCTGTCACCGCGCAACGCCTCCCGTTCGCTGACCGATATCGCCGCGCAGTTCGGATTCATCGATCTGTCGGTATTCAGCCGAGCGTTCGCCACCCGATACGGCGTCAGCCCGAGCAGGTACCGGGAATTGCACCGGTAACCGAAGGCTCCCGGGGGAGCGTTGCGCGATCAGACCGAAGAGAGGTACCGATGCTTGTCAGGTCCGGGTTTGCATTACCCGTGCGGACGACACGGGCCTCCGACTGGGAGGACATGCTGCGCGAGCACTTCGTCGCCCTCAGTGTCTCGGGCATCGAAGACCGCCCCCGGTTCACCGGTGCGGTGCGGTCGTCCGAACTTGCTCATCTCAAGGTGTCCACAGTCCAATCGACCGAGCAACGGATCGCCCGCAGCGGCAGCCTGGCCAGAGCCGACCGTGCCGACTACCTCCAGATCGGGCGGATCCGTCGTGGGCGTGCCGTGGTCACCCAGGATGACCGGGAGTGCGTACTCGATCACGACGACTTCGTCCTGTACGACACGTCTCGCCCTTTCGATTGGCGGATCGACGGGCATCCGGATGACGGTTCGTGGGTGCTCGAGGTCTTCACGTGGCCGAGGAGCTCACTGTCGTTCAGCGAAGCGGAGATTCACGACCTCACCGCGATAGCCTTCGACGGCCGTGCCGGAGCCAGTGGGCTTGTGGGCCGGTTCCTTCACGACATCGTGACGAGCCGGATCGCATCCGATGCCGGAGCGGGGAACGCAATCGTGGACGAGGTCGGCGACCTGGTCACTGCCGTCCTGCGGGCCGTCGGCCGGCCGGTCGGCGCGCCACGTTCGAGTACCTACCGCGCAGCGATCACGATGATCGACGAGAGCCTCGGAGATCCATCGCTCTCGCCGTCCGTGATCGCCTCGGCCCTCGGCATTTCCACCCGGCACCTGCACCGGGTATTCGCCGAGCAGGACACGACGGTATCGCGCGTCATCCGAGTGCGGCGACTCGAGCAGTGTCGCCGCGACTTGGCCCAGAGCACGACCCCGGATCGCTCGCTGGGCCAGATCTCTCGCCGTTGGGGTTTCGCCGACCCCTCACTGTTCAGCCGCACGTTCAAGAGCGAGTACGGGATGAGCCCGCGCCAGTACCGGGCGACGGCGGCAGCGCCGCGGACCTGACGTCGGGACGCAACTCGAGTTGTCCCTCTCGTCCAAATACCTGTCTCTCTCGGTCAGATTCGCCGTCGGTCGGGGAGGTAACTTCTGTGTTGCCGGGATTTTCAGCCGCCGACGCGGCGGCCCGCACGCGATGAACCGGAACCAGGAGCCCTCATGGAATCTGCAATCAGCGATCACCTCACCTGCCCCCGCACGTTGACCCGACGCGTCCCGGATGGCTACCAGCCACCCTTTCCGATGTGGGTGGGACGTGCCGCCGAAGAAGTGCAGCAGGTGGTGATGGGATACCTCGGTGTGCAGTTCCGCGGTGACGCGCAACGCCCGGCCGCGCTGCGCGCCATGCGCGACATGGTGGCTGGTTTCGATCTGCCCGACGGCCCGTTGCACTATGACCTGACCCATCACGTCGACAATCAGAGTCATGAGAATCTGATGGTCGTGGGCTATTGGAAAGATATTGCTGCCCATGATCGTTGGCTCCAGTTTCCGGAGGTGGCCGACTGGTGGGCATCGGACGGGAGGCTGTCGGAGGGGCTGGGGTACTTCCGTGAGATCGTGGCCCCGCGGGCCGAACAGTTCGAGACGCTGTACGCGTTCCAGGACGCCCTTCCGGGTGTCGGTGCCGTCATGGGCGGTATCAGCGGCGAGATCAATGAGCACGGCTATTGGGGCTCGATGCGCGAGCGCTTCCCGATCTCCCAGACCGACTGGATCCAGCCGTCGGGTGAATTGCGCGTACTCAGTGGTGATCCCGCCGCAGGTGGCCGCGTGGTGGTTCAGGGTCACGACAACATCGCACTGATCCGCTCCGGGCAGGACTGGGCCGAGGCCGAAACGGCGGAACGCAACTTGTATCTCGACGAGATTCTGCCCACTCTGCAGGACGGCATGGACTTTCTGCGCGACAACGGACAATCGGTGGGCTGCTACAGCAACAGGTTTGTGCGCAACATCGATCTGGACGGAAATTTTCTCGACCAGAGTTACAACATCGGCCACTGGGGTTCGCTGGACAAGCTCGAACGCTGGGCGGAATCTCATCCCACCCACCTGCGAATCTTCACCACTTTCTTCCGCGTCGCAGCCAGCTTGTCGAAACTTCGCCTTTACCATGAAGTCTCGGTATTCGACGCGCGCGACCAGCGATACGAGTACATCAATTGCCATCCGCAGACCGGCATGCTGCGTGATGCGCAGCCGCCGCAGTAGAGCTATTCGCAATTTTCAGCCCCTACAGAGAAGGTGAAGAATGTCGGTAACGATCGAACACACACCAGAGAACGCGACTCCCGCACAGGCACCGGCCGCCGACCGCGCCTGGGCGCTGTTCCGGGCGCTGGACGGCAAGGGATTGGTTCCCGAGGGATACGTCGAAGGCTGGAAGAAGACGTTCGAAGAGGACTTCAGCCCCCACCGCGGCGCAGAACTGGTCGCCCGGGCATGGACCGACGACGAGTTCCGGCAACTTCTGCTCACCGACGGTACCGAGGCCGTCGGCACGTACGGGTACCTGGGACCGCAGGGCGAATACATCGTGGCGCTCGAGGACACGCCCACACTCAAGAACGTGATCGTCTGCTCTCTGTGCTCGTGCACCGCCTGGCCGATCCTCGGCCTGCCGCCGACCTGGTACAAGAGCTTCGAGTACCGCGCCCGCGTGGTTCGTGAACCGAGAAAAGTGCTGTCCGAGATGGGCACCGACATTCCGGAGGGCGTCGAGATCCGGGTGTACGACACCACCGCCGAAACACGCTACATCGTCCTGCCCCAGCGGCCGGCAGGCACCGAGGGGTGGAGCCGGGAGCAACTCCAGCAGATCGTCACCAAAGATTGCCTGATCGGGGTCGCGATCCCGCAGGTTCCGAGCGCCTGAGCACCCGAAGAGAAGGAACAGATCCATGGATGGAGTACACGATCTCGCCGGTGTCCAGGGGTTCGGTAAGGTCCCACACACCGTCAACGCCGACATCGGCGGACCCTTTCACGCGGAGTGGGAGCACCTCCCCTACAGTCTGCTGTTCCTCGGCGCCGCAGACCTGGGGGCGTTCAGTGTCGACGAAGTCAGACACGTCGTCGAACGAATGGAACCACGCCACTACATGATGACGCCGTACTACGAGCGGTACGTCATCGGCGTCGCAACCCTGATGGTGGAGAAGGGAATCCTGACCCACGACGAGCTCGAGGCGCTCGCGGGCGGCCCGTTCCCGTTGTCCCTTCCTGCGGAATCGGAAGGCCGGCCGGCGCGGACGGACGGCATCACCTTCGAGGTGGGGCAGCGCGTTCGGGTCCGCGACGAGCACGTGCCCGGGCACATCCGGATGCCGGCATACTGCCGCGGCCGGGTCGGAACGATCACCCACCGCACCACCGAGAAATGGCCGTTCCCCGACTCGATAGGCCACGGGCGCGACGACGCCGGTGCCGAATCCACCTATCACGTCCAGTTCGCGGCGGAGGATCTCTTCGGCGAGGACACCGACGCAGGCAGTGTCGTGGTCGACCTCTTCGAGGGATACCTCGAAAAGGTAGCCGCCTGAACACATCCGACACGATGAACACAGACCGGCGGTGGAAAGCCTGCCCGGAACTCCGCGCCTCCGCCGCCGGTCTGTCGTCGAGTACAACCAGATTCTCCGGAAGGAACCGACCAATGAATGACACGCGCCTCCCCGTCACCGTGCTGTCCGGATTCCTCGGTGCAGGAAAAACGACACTCCTGAACCAGATCCTGCGCAACCGTGAAGGCCGGCGCGTCGCGGTGATCGTCAACGACATGAGCGAGATCAACATCGACAGTGCCGAGGTCGAACGAGAGATCTCGCTGAGTCGATCACAGGAAAAGCTCGTCGAGATGACCAACGGCTGCATCTGCTGCACTTTGCGGGAGGATCTCCTCGACGAGATCAGAACCCTGGCCGCCGACGGACGATTCGACTACCTCCTGATCGAATCGTCCGGCATCTCCGAGCCCCTGCCCGTCGCCGAGACATTCACGTTCATCGACACCGACGGGCACGCGCTTGCCGACATCGCGCGATTGGACACCATGGTGACCGTCGTCGACGGCCACAGTTTTCTCCGGGACTACCGGTCCGGCGGTCCCGTCGGGGCCGACGCTCCCGAGGATGAACGCGACATCTCCGATCTTCTGGTCGATCAGATCGAGTTCGCCGACGTGGTCCTGATCAGCAAAGCCGACCTCGTCTCCGCCGAGCACCTCGCCGAGCTGACCGCCTTGATTCGATCGCTGAACAAGACCGCGGACATCCACGCGATATCTCACGGACACGTCCCACTCGACGCCATCATGGATACCGGCCTGTTCTCCTTCGACAGGGCAGCCCAGGCGCCCGGCTGGCTGCAGGAACTCCAGGGAGAGCACACCCCCGAGACCGAGGAATACGGAATCGGTTCGGTCGTCTACCGCGAACGCGCCCCCTTCCACCCGGGGCGGCTACACCGGTTCCTCACCGGCGACTGGACGAACGGCAGACTTCTCCGCGCCAAAGGGTACTTCTGGAATGCCGGCCGGTTCACCGAGATCGGCAGCATCTCCCAAGCCGGTCACGTGATCCGACACGGGTACGTCGGACGGTGGTGGAAGTTCCTTCCCGACAGCTACTGGCCGGAAGACGACTACCGCCGCCACGGAATTCTCGACAAATGGGAAGAACCGGTCGGTGACTGCCGACAGGAACTCGTCTTCATCGGCCAAGGCATCGACGCCGACACCCTTCGGCATCAGCTCGACATCTGTCTCCTCACCACCGCGGAAATCGACTTTGGTCCCGACACGTGGTCGGGGTGGCCCGACCCCCTCGGCGCCGGTCACTCCGATCACGTGACCAGCCAGGTAGCCCAGACGAGCACCCTCTGATCCTGTCACCAGCGGCACTGGCCAACTCTGCCCAATGTGAGTTCTGGTTTGGGCAAACTTTGCCAATGTCCGAAGGTGCTCGCCCTCATAGCGTGGGCTGCGTTGGAGTTCCGATCGCCACCGGCTGATCTCGACTACCCGCAAGCCACGTATAGAGGAGATGTCAATGCCCGAAGCAATCGAGGTCCGCAAGGTTCCCCTGCACAGCGTGTCCGACGCCGGCGAGCTGGCGAAGCTCATCGACGACGGTGTGTTCGAAGCGGACCGCGTCGTCGCAGTCATCGGCAAGACCGAGGGCAACGGCGGCGTCAACGACTACACGCGCATCATCGCGGACCGGGCCTTCCGTGAGGTCCTCTCCGCCAAGGGCAGCCGAAGCGCGGACGAGGTGGCCGGGGTGCCCATCGTCTGGTCCGGCGGTACCGACGGTGTGATCAGCCCGCACGCAACGATCTTCGCAACCGTGCCGGCGGAGAAGGCGGTGAAGACCGACGAGCCGCGACTGACCGTCGGTGTCGCGATGAGTGAGCAGCTTCTCCCCGAAGACATCGGTCGCACGGCGATGATCACCAAGGTGGCAGCAGCGGTGAAGATGGCGATGGACAACGCCGGAATCACCGACCCCGCCGACGTGCACTACGTGCAGACGAAGACGCCGTTGCTGACGATCCACACCATCCGGGACGCCAAGAGCCGCGGCGAGACGGTGTGGACCGAGCAGACGCACGAGTCGATGGACCTGTCGAACGGTGGTACGGCACTGGGGATTGCCGTCGCCCTCGGCGAGATCGAGATGCCGGGCGATGCCGACGTCATGCACAGCCGGGACCTCTACTCGTCGGTCGCATCCTGCTCCTCGGGTGTCGAGTTGGACCGGGCTCAGATCGTGGTGGTGGGCAACGCGCGCGGTGTCGGCGGCCGCTACCGGATCGGGCACAGCGTGATGAAGGATCCGCTCGATCAGGACGGCATCTGGTCGGCGATCCGGGATGCGGGACTCGAGCTGCCCGAGCGGCCCCACACGAGCGACCTGGGGGGCCGGCTCGTCAATGTCTTCCTCAAGTGCGAGGCGAGTCAAGACGGGACGGTGCGCGGCCGCCGCAACGCGATGCTCGACGACTCGGACGTGCACTGGCACCGTCAGATCAAGTCGTGCGTAGGCGGTGTCGCGTCGTCGGTCACCGGTGACCCGGCGGTGTTCGTGTCCGTGTCGGCCGCACATCAGGGCCCGGAGGGTGGCGGCCCCGTCGCCGCCATCGTCGACCTCGGCCAGTAGTTCCTGGTCGCACCGTGAACGAGGGTGCGTGGCCGCCACCGGGCCGCTGCGCACCCTCGATCGCCGGCAATCGCTTCCGAAACCGTGGAGAGGTTCACAAGTGTCACACGTCATCGATCCCGTCGACGCGGGCGATTCGCCCCGGACTGACGTCGAACCCTTCGGCGGTCCAGGAGGATACGACGATCTCGTCATGTGCGACGCGCTGACGCTCAGCGGCTTGATCAAGAGCCGCGAGGTGTCGTGCGTCGACGTCATGACTGCCTATCTCGACCACATCGAACGGCACAATGGCAGTGTCAACGCCATCGTTGCCCTGCGGGGCCGGGACGAGTTGCTGGCCGAGGCGCGCGAACGGGACCATCAGCTCGCCGACGGGCACTACCTCGGCTGGATGCACGGGTTCCCGCACGCCGTCAAGGATCTCTCGGCGGCCAAGGGGCTTCCGTTCACGTCCGGATCACCCATTTTCGCCGACCGGATCGCCGACGCGGACGATCTGTTCGTCGCGCGGATCAAGGCGGCGGGTGCCATCGTCATCGGCAAGACGAACACCCCCGAATTCGGACTCGGGTCCCAGACGTACAACCCGGTATGGGGTACGACGGCGACACCGTACGACACGTCACGCACCGCAGGTGGAAGCAGCGGCGGTGCCGCCGCGGCCCTGGCATTGCGGATGGTCCCGGTTGCCGACGGCAGCGACTACATGGGGTCGCTGCGAAATCCGCCGGCCTTCAACAATGTTGTGGGATTTCGTCCTTCCTGGGGACGCATCCCCGAGGCAGGCTTCATCGCTCAGGGCGCGGTGGTCGGCCCGATGGGTCGGTCGGTTGCCGACGTGGCGCAACTCCTGTCGACGATGGCAGGGCCCGACGCAGGCGCCCCGCTCGGCATCGGCGAGGATCCCGAGGTCTTCACGCGGAACCTCGAGCGGGACTTCCGCGGAACGCGGATCGCATGGGTGGGCGACTGGGACGGGTACCTGGCGACGGAACCCGGAGTTCTCGAGCTGTGCGAGTCCTCGTTCGACGCATTCCGGAACATCGGCTGCCACGTCGAGGCGGCGCTTCCCGATTACAAGCCCGAAGACATCTGGCAGCTCTTTCTGAGATGGCGCTGGTGGGCACAGCTCGGCCTGGTCGACCTCTACGACGCCCCGCAGACACGCGAGCAGATGAAGCCCGAATTCGTGTGGGAGATGGAACACGGAATCGCACTGTCCGCGCTCGACGTCACCAAGGCCGCGGCGGCCCGCAACGATTGGCAGGCCGCACTCACGAAGATGTTCGAAACGTATGACTACATCCTCGCGCCCAGTGCTCAGGTGTTCCCCTTCGACAAGTCCACACACTGGCCCACCGAGATCGCCGGCCGGCCCATGGACACCTACCACCGGTGGATGGAGACCGTCGCACCGTGGACGATGACGAGCCTCCCGGTTGCCGCGATGCCGGTCGGTTTCGATGGCCGCGGGCTCTCGATGGGAATTCAGATAATCGGCCGACACGGCGCTGACCGAGCCGTCCTCCAACTCGCCCACGCGTACGAGCAGAAGACGAAGTGGACGCAGCGTGTGCTTCCGCCGGCACTCCTCTCGAACTGAGCTGCACCCGTGGACGCAGTCGATCTGCCGTCACCTGCCGGATACGCGTTGACGATTCGGGAGGTGCTGACCCTCCCCAGCTTGGCCGGCTCCACTCTCATCGCGGGGGCGGGCGGACTGGAGCAGACCGTTCAGCGGGTCAACGTCATCGAGGTGCCGGACATCCTGCCGTGGGTGAAACCCAACGAACTGTTGATCACCACGGGGTTCCCTCTGCGACATGCAGATTCGGGCGAGCCGTTCGACCCCCTCGCGCTGGTCGAACTCGTCGAGGGCCTCGCCCGGTGCGGCGCAGCCGCACTCGGTGTCAAGGAGGGCCGGTACCTCGGCGATCTCCCTGCCGCGATGCTCGAGGCATCGGACCGTCTCGAAATCCCGCTGTTTCTCATCCCGCACGACATCGGTTTCGACGAGGTGATGTCCGAGGTGTTCACACACCTCGTCGATCGGCAGGCGTTCGCCCTCGACGTTGCCGATCGCATGCACCGTGCCTTGACGAAGATCGTCCTCGAAGGTGGCGACCTGCCGCAGATTGCGGACGAGGTCGCCGCGCTGTTCGACGCTGCGGTGCTGATCTGCACACCGGACGGGCGGGTCAACGCGTCAGCGGGTACGACGGCCAATCTGCAGGTGTTGGAGGGGCTGCCGCTGTTCGACCCGTCCGGCCGGCTTCGCACCGAGCGTCTGCGCCACGGCCTGCAGCCGGCGCCGGGCACGGAAGCCGGCCAGATCGCCGTCGCACCGGTTCACGCGGGCGGGACCGAACACGGCGTCATCGTCGCCTTCGTGGGCGACGGCGGATTGGGCTCCGTCGCCGTACAAGCGCTGGAGCGAGCCGCAACCGTTGTCGCGCTGGCGGTGACCAAGCAACTCGCCGTGTCGGCGGTCGAATCAAGGTTTCACGGCGACTTTCTGCGCGACGTACTCAACGGGAATGCCGGTACGGTTGCACAGATTACGGAGCACTGCGCGCAGCTCGAATGGGACGTGAACCGCGCCATGGTGGTCGTTGTCGCGGAGCTCGACCCGGACCCCGCTCGCTCGACCGCCGGCCCTGGGATACGGCCGCCGGGTGCCGGACGGATGCCGCAACAGAGACTCACTGCTGCCTGGAAACAAGTGGTCCGGCGCAGGGACCGGTACGCACCGGTGGTCGGGTTCAGCCACGAGGTGGTGGTGTTGATGCCGGTCGGTGACGACGACGCGAGAATTGTCGTGGACGATCTGATTGCGGCCGTCACCGGTGACCGTGGAGGCGGCAGGCATTCCTTCTGCACCGGCGTGAGCCGGGTCATCGGTTCGGCTGCCGAGCTTCCGCAGGCGTACGACCAGGCACGTAAGGCCGTGACGGTGGGGCGGCGCATGCGCGGGAACGGTTCTGTCGCACACTTCGACAGCCTGGGCGTCCACAGACTGCTCTCCCTGGTCGACGACAGCGCCGAGCTCCGATCGTTCGCCACCGAGATCCTCGGGTCGCTGGCCGGCGACGCAGACGAGGCGATCGATCTCCGCCAGACGATGCAGGCACTCCTGGACACCAACTGCAACGTCGCCGAGACTGCACGCGTCCTGCATTTCCACTACAACACGCTGCGATACCGAATCGGCAAGTTGGAGAGCATCGTCGGCCCGTTCACGACGGATCCCATTCTGCGCCTGGATGTCGCGCTCGCATTGAGGGTAGTGGAGATGGAGGGCTTGTGACCGATCACCACGATATCCGTGCCCGGCAGCGAGAGCATCGGCGATATTTGCTCAACCGGTGGAAAATCTTGGTAAATGGCTACTGTCCCCGCACCCGGGCATCGGTGGAAAGCTGAGCTCAGCGTGCAGAAACAGCGCCAATGCAAAGTCCCGCGGATGAACTCGTCCTCTCCGTCCACCGCTCTGTGATAGGACAGCAATGAACGCTCTGCTCTACCCAGGCATTGTGCTTCTCATTGTCTCCAACGTGCTGATCCCCCCGTCCCTTCTGCGTGTCCACACCGGAACCAGTCACCTTCTGAGCTGGAATGTCACCCTGTCAGTGACAGGTGCGGCGACGATGCTGGTGAGCGCGTTGACTTCCACGGATGCATCGATGGGGCAGCGTTGGGCCACAGCGCTTGCCGGACTTCTGTGCGGCGGCGTCCTGGCTGTGACAATCGCCGTGTTGCTCAGGCCTCGATCCACCTGATCGGGCCGCGGCCCGCTATTCGGCGCGCTCCGCGACGAGTGCGGCGAGGCCGTCGAAGATCCGGGCCAGGCCGAATTCGAGCGCGTCGTCCTGCCCGGACGAGGAGCGGGCGGAGGCGAAGGCGGCCGCCGCCTCGGGATAGCGTTCGGAGTTGTCGGTGAGGATTCCCGTCATGAGCGCGTTCAGGGCCTTCTCGGGTGTGTCGGTTTCGGCGCCGGGGGCCGTCGACTGCTGAGCGAGGCTGCGGACGTGGCCGGTGATCAGGACGACCGAATCCAGTCGTTCTCCGCCGGTGAGCCCGGTGCCGCTCAGTGCCGAGAGGCCGGTTTCGAGCCAGCCCAGTTCGTTCGGTCCCATCACGCGGGGGCCGACGGCGACGTCCACGACCCACGGATGCCGTCGCAGACCCGCCCACATGCGCAGTGCCCACTCGTGGAGCGCTGCGCGCCAACGCCGTCGATCTCGGACAGGTCGGGTGCGGGTCCGAGAGCGGCATCGAGCATGAGGGCGGTCAGCTCGGCCTTCCCCGGGGTGTAGCGGTAGAGGGACATCTTGGTGAACCCGAGGTCCTCCGCGAGGCGCTGCATCGACAGCGTGGCGAGGCCCTCCGCATCGGCCATCGAGATGGCGGTGGCGACGATCCGCTCGAGGCTCAGCGCCGGCTTGGGGCCGCGCTTCGGTCTGTCCGGTGATCCCCAGAGCAGCTCGGCGGTACGGGGCTGGGTGACCATCTTGCGCTCCTCCGGCCGACTCTTGATCCGTGAGTCTTTCGGCGCAAACCGGGTCCTTCAGGGCCGGGATGGCCGATCTGGATTTGTCGGACTGTGGGGCTAGTGTCTGGGTCATGGCGGGGAGGGTGGTGAAGCGGGCGTTCAAGTTTCGTTTCTATCCGACTGTGGTGCAGGCGGAACAGCTTGCTCGGACGTTCGGGTGCACCCGGTATGTCTACAACCGGGCGTTGGCGGAGCGGTCGCGGGCATGGTCGCAGGAGCAGCGTCGGGTGACCTACAGCGACACGTCGAAGATGCTCACCGGATGGAAGCGGGACGCTGAGACGGAGTGGTTGGCGGAGCCGTCGAAGGGGCCGTTGCAGGAGTCGCTGCGGCAGTTGCAGGGTGCGTTCGAGAGGTTCTGGCGCACGCAGGCCGGCTACCCGCAGTTCAAGAGGAAGGGCCAGTCGAAGGATTCGGCGACCTACTACTCGAACTGCTTCATTTTCAGGGATGGGCAGATCCGGTTGGCCAAGCAGTCCGAACCCCTGGATATTCGGTGGTCGAGGCCGTTGCCCGAGGGGGCGACGCCGTCGCAGGTGACGGTGTCGCGTAATGCTCGTGGTCAGTACCACATCTCGATCCTCGTAGAGGACACGATCACCGAACTCGGGTCGACGGGTCGGGTGGTCGGGCTCGATGCCGGGATCACCAGCCTGTACACGCTCTCGACGGGGGAGAAGATCACCAACCCGCGCCATGAGCGCACGGATCGTGAGCGGCTGGCGAAGGCGCAACGGATGCTGGCCAAGAAGCAGAAGGGATCCCGGAACCGGGCCAAGGCCCGACTGAAGGTCGCGAAGATTCATGGTCGGATCGCCGATCGGCGCCGCGATTATCTGCACACACTCTCCACTCGGCTGGTGCGCGAAAATCAAGTGATCGCCATCGAGGATCTGAGTGTGCGGAACATGGTCAAGAATCGGTCGTTGTCTCGGGCGATCTCGGATGCGGGGTGGTCCGAGTTCCGGTCGATGCTCGAGTACAAGGCCGACTGGTACGGGCGGCGGGTGGTGGTGATCGACCGGTTCTGTCCGTCGTCGAAGACCTGCTCGGTGTGCGGGGAGATCGCGTCGACGATGCCGCTGGATGTGCGGGTGTGGACATGCCGGTGCGGCGCCGTCCACGATCGGGACGTGAACGCGGCAAGGAACATTTTGGCCGTCGGACTGACGGTGGCAGCCTGCGGAGACGGTGTGAGACCGCCCCGCACCTAAAGTGCGGGGCGGCGACTGTCGGTGAAACAGGAACCTCGAGACGCGAGTCCCGAGGGGAATCTCGGTCGTTCACTGCCGAGAGGAAGTCAACCGGAATAGTGTCTACCAATGCCAGGCCGTCGACTTCGAAGGCGAGGTGCACCGGCGGGTGCTGGAGAGGATGGGGATTCTCGACGAGGTGCGCCGCAGGCAGACCGGAAAGACGGACCTCCGGATCGTGGACGAGCGCGACAAGCACCTGGCGACGATGCCCGGTGAGTTCATCGGCGGGGACGTCGAGATCCTGCGGGGCGACCTGACCGAGATCCTCTACGAACGGACCGCGGATTCGTGCGAGTACCTCTTCGGTGATTCCGTCACCGCGGTCACCGACACGGAGTCCGGTGTCGAGGTCATGTTCGAGAAATCGCACGCACGCCGTTTCGACCTGGTGTTCGGCGCCGACGGCATCCACTCGGCCGTGCGCAAACACCGGTTCGGGCCGGAGGAGGACTTCGTCCGATTCCTCGGGTACTACTACGCCGTCGTCGGCACCACGGACGCGGTGACTGCGGCGTCGCCCGACCGGGAACGCGCGACGGGATGGATGTACAACGAACCGGGAAGGATGGCCGTCGTCGGTGGACCGAAGGCTCCCGAATTGTTCGTCTTCGCCTCCGACCCGATCGACTACGACCGTGGCGACATCACCGAGCAGAAGCGACTGCTGGCCGCCGCGTACGCAGGTGCGGGATGGCGCGTGCCCGCGTTGCTCGGGCACCTGGACGACGCGCCCGACTTCTACCTCGACTCGATCGCGAGGGTCGAGACCGATACCTACACCGCCGGACGTGTCGCCTTACTCGGCGATGCCGCGTACGGAAACACGCTGGGCGGCTTCGGAACCGGTCTCGCCCTCGTCGGTGCGTATGTGCTCGCGGGCGAACTCGCCGTCGCCGGTGGCGACCACCGCGTGGCGTTCGGATGCTACAACGAGCAGATGCACAGGTATGCGAAGGTCGCCCGCAAGGCCAGCGCTGGACCGTTTCTCGCGCCGAAGTCGCCGACTCGCATCAGGCTGCGGAATTGGACGTTCAAGTCCAAGGCCCTGTTCGGCCTGATGATGAAGCTGACCGACTCCTTCGCCACCGACATCGACCTGCAGGACTACCCGGCGCTGCGATCAGCTGGGCGTCCCGGCAATGTTGACCATCCATGAGATACCGAATTGGTCGGTACAGGCACCGAATTCGTCTCCCCACATCTGCTTTTCGAGGGGCACCGACACGGAGCCGGCATCCGAGAGCTTGGCCCAGTAACCGCGGAGCAGGTCGCCGTCGTCGCCGCTCAGGCTCACTGCGATGTTGGTGCCCGGGTTGTGTTCCATGCCGGGCGGCGTGTCTGCCCCCATGAGGGTGAACCCGTTGTCGGATTCGAGCATGGCGTGCATGATCTTGTCGGCTCCTTCGGCGTCCGGGGCGCCGAACTCACCGAATGTGCTCACCGCCAGGGTGCCACCGAAGACGTCCTTGTAGAACTCCATCGCCTGCCGAGCGTTGCCGTTGAAGCTGATGTAGGGGTTGAGACGAGAGGTCATGAGGCATGCTCCTTCTAGGTGCCGGAACCGACAGCAACGACGGTACAACGACCGACCGACACGATGTGGGGAACGCAAAGCTCGGTACTGCACCAGGTGTTTCAGGGCACCGCGACGGTCGCGAACGCCGCCCAGAGCACCGGTGAATGCTCGATCGTCCGTTCCTCCCGCCAGGTCGCGACCCGGTCGCGCTGCCACGCGCAGAGCGCGCCGACCGCGTCGGGCAGTTCGTGTGCCGCGTCGATCGAGCAGATGGCGTCCTGCAGTGGGCGGGCGTGTGGTGCGGCGCCGGCGATGCGCTGGAACGCGAGGTCCGTGGGAAGTGCCCAGCGGCTCGCGGTGACGAGTTCCGCCCCGCCGGCGATCATCGCGGAGACCAGTCCGAGGGCCTCGGTGAACCGCAGGTCGCCGCCGCTCTCGCAGGCGATGAGCGCAACCCGGCTCGGGATCGGCCACAGGTCGGCGCCGCGGATCGGTTCGTCGGTGAGTGTGTGCGTTCCCAGCAGGAGGTCTTTCGCGGACAACGGCCGGTGCGCGCGCGTCGGCTCCGCGAACCCGATGGCGTCGGCGGAGCAGGCGAGGTGCAGTTCGGCGTGCTCGCTCTGACCGGATTCGGGTGCCGCCGCGGTGACGTGCCCGACGTACACCAGCCGGCCCGCGCCCTCGCGCAACGCCGCACCGAGCCATGCCCGGTCGACGTCTTCGCGGCGGAACACGTCCAGTGGTCGGTCCACGGCCGGGAGCAGCCGGTCCTCGCCGGCGTACGTCGCGACCCGCTGCGACAGCGGGCTGTCCGCGGCCATCCGCCCCAGGACGGAACCGAGAACCGAATCGGCGCGGAACCCCGGAACCCGGGGGTCGAGGACCGCGACGACGGGGAGCCGGTGGCCGTCCGTCCAGGTTCGGACCGGGCGACCGGGTGAGTGCACGATGCTGAGCGGGGCCAGCAGGCTGACGTCCGCGATGTCGACGAGACGCAGCCCGGCGTCGGGAGCGATCAGTTCCCACGGCACCTGCGCGACCCGGGGTGACGGCTGGATTCGGAGATGAGGGCGCACACCGCGGGTGAACAGCTCGTGCAACTGCCGGGCGAGGCCGAACGGGAGAAATGTGCGGGAGAGGAGTTGAGCCAGATCGTGTTCGGACTCGTAGCCGGCGAAGGCGCCCGTCGTCAGTGAACGGTGCAGCCCCTGCGGGTCCGTGAGGTCGGGCAGGGCCCGGGCCAGCGCGGCGACGGCCTCGTCCACCTGCGCGGCGGGGGCGACGCCGACACCGCCGGGGTGGGAGTCGTGGGTCCACCGCCACGACGTGTACAGGTCGCCGGCGTCGGCCATCCGCACGATCGCGGTGGGCTGCTCGTGCGAGGTCGGCGGGTGGGACAGGTGAGTCGGCACCGCCCCAGCATTCCCTACCCACCCGGGCGGTGGCGTGCGTGCCACGCACCCGGGTGGGTGACCGAACTAGCCGACGGTTGCGGCGGCGGAATCCTCGGCAGGCACACCCGTTCGGATGAGCCGATCGAATGCGCTCAGCGCTGCCGTCGCGCCGGCACCGGCGGCGATCACGATCTGCTTGTACGGCACGGTGGTGCAGTCGCCGGCGGCGAACACGCCGGGGACCGACGTCTGGCCGCGGTCGTCGATCGCGATCTCGCCGCGATCGGACAGCTCGATGCTCCCGGCCAGCCACTCGGTGTTGGGCAGGAGACCGATCTGGACGAATACCCCCTCGACGTCGAGCGTGTGAGCGGTATCGGTCGTGCGGTCCTGGTACGCCAGACCGGTGACCTTGTTGCCGTCCCCGACGACCTCCGTCGTGAGCGTGCTCAGGAGGATGTCCGCGTTGGGGAGGCTGCGCAGTTTGCGCTGCAGCACCTCGTCGGCGCGGAGCACGGAGTCGAACTCGATGAGCGTGACGTGCTCGACGAGTCCGGCGAGATCGATCGCGGCCTCCACTCCGGAGTTGCCGCCACCGATCACGGCGACGCGCTTGCCCTTGAACAGCGGTCCGTCGCAGTGCGGGCAGTAGGTGACGCCCTTGTTCCGGTACTGGTCCTCGCCGGGCACGTTCATCGAGCGCCACCGTGCACCCGTCGACAGGATGACGGTCCGTGCGAGAAGGGAGGCACCGCTTTCCAGTTCGATCTCGACGAGACCGTTCTCGGTGGCAGCGGGCACGAGCTTCGCGGCCTTCTGGGTGTTCATGATGTCGACGCCGTACTGGCGGACGTGATTCTCGAGCGCAGACCCGAACTGGGGGCCCTCCGTGTAGGGAACGGAGATGAAGTTCTCGATCGCCATGGTGTCGAGCACCTGGCCGCCGAAGCGCTCGGCGGCGATACCGGTGCGAATTCCCTTGCGCGCGGCGTACACCGCGGCCGCGGCACCGGACGGGCCACCGCCGACGACGAGCACGTCGAACGGGTCCTTCTGCGCGATCGCGGTGGCGGCGCGGTCGGCGGCACCGACGTCGAGCTTGCCGATGATCTCCTCGAGGCTCATCCGGCCGGAGCCGAAGAGCTCGCCGTTGACGAAGACCGTCGGCACGGCCATGATCTGGCGGCCGTCGACCTCGTCCTGGAACAGGGCGCCGTCGATCGCGACGTGGCTGATGCGCGGATTGAGCACGGACATCAGGTTCAGGGCCTGCACCACGTCCGGGCAGTTCTGGCAGGACAGCGAGAAGTAGGTCTCGAAGTGGAAGTCGCCGTCGAGGTTGCGGACCTGCTCGAGCAGTTCGGGGGACTCCTTCGACGGGTAACCGCCGACCTGGAGCAAAGCGAGTGCGAGCGAGGTGAATTCGTGGCCGAGCGGGATCCCGGCGAAGCGGACCTCGATGTCGGTGCCACTGCGGCGGACGGCGAAGGACGGGCGTCGCGCGTCGTCGTCGCGGCGTTCGTAGGTGACCTTGTCCGACATCGCCGCGATCTCGGTGAGCAGTTCGGCGAGTTCGGTGGACTTGGGGCCGTCATCGAGTGAGGAGACGAGCTCGATCGGCAGGGTCAGCCGTTCGAGCAGGGACTTCAATTGGCCGGCGAGCGAGGCTTCGAGCATGCGGATCTACTCCATCGATCGGGGAGGAAAGGGATCGGAAACCGGAAACCAGCTCTGGGCGGTCCGGAAAGTGTTGGTGCGATACCGATTGCCCCCCACGGGAGCGGAGCACCGGGAACCGCGCGCACGGGCTCAGAAGATCTGAGCCCGTGCCTACGGTCGACTGGGCTACGTCAGATCTTGCCGACGAGGTCGAGCGACGGAGCGAGGGTCTCTTCGCCCTCTTCCCACTTGGCGGGGCAGACCTCGCCCGGGTGCGACCGGACGTACTGAGCGGCCTTGACCTTGCGGACCAGCTCGGCGGCGTTGCGGCCGATGCCTTCTGCGGTGACCTCGGTGAACTGGATGACGCCGTCGGGGTCGACGAGGAAGGTGCCGCGATCGGCCAGTCCCTCGTTCTCGCGCAGCACCTCGAAGTTCTTGCTGATCTCCTGCGTCGGGTCACCGATCATGGCGTACTTGATCTTGCCGATGGTGTCGGACGATCCGTGCCACGCCTTGTGCGTGAAGTGGGTGTCGGTGGACACCGAGAAGACCTCGACGCCGAGACGCTGCAGTTCCTCGTGGTGATCGGCGAGGTCGCCGAGCTCGGTCGGGCAGACGAAGGTGAAGTCGGCCGGGTAGAAGTAGAAGACAGCCCACTTGTCCTTGATGTCGTCCGCGGACACGGTGATGAACGCGCCGTCCTTGAAAGCGGACGCCGCGAAGGGCTTGATCTGCGTGTTGATCAGGGCCATTGGAACCTCTATTCGTAAGACTGGAAGCCGACAGCGACGAGGCTATCCAGCAGATTGGAATAGGTCCAATCTATGAGACCTATTCCATAGATTGGATGGGGCTATCAATGGCCGTCGAATCGGACACTTCGCAGGTCAGCGTGGACATTCACCCACACGTCCCGGGGCGGTCACCGGACGTGCGGTGTGACCACCGTGACACCCTCCGGCCCTGAATCACCTCGCAGGGAAGGGAAAGTGGGATCACCAGGCCGGCACCACGCGGTGGTCGCGGACCTCGCGCCCATAGCGCTTCTCGGCGGCCGCGATCGAGGAGCCCAGCACGATCCGTCCGTCCGACGTCACGGCGAGCCGCGGGGGGAGGGGCACCGGCAGGCCGGCGCCGGCCGCGACTCCCGCCAGTGCGGCGCCGAGCAGGAAGGAGCCGTCGGTGTCGGCGGCGCCGACCGGGGGAGGGTCGGGCAACTGCAGGGGCAGTCGCGCCGCGGTGCCGTGCCCTGCCCGGCCGATGTCCACCGTCGTCCCCGCGCACTGCGCCTCGACGAGATCGGCGACCAACCGGGCGTCGCCGGAGGCGTAGGCGAGACGGAACGCCAATTGCATCGCCGGGTCGGCGATCTCGCGGTTCCACTGCTCGCGCTGTCGGCCGTTCGGGAGTGTGTATCGCACGGCGTCGATGGCGATCGCCGCGGGCACGGCGAGCGCGGTGGCCCGTGTCTGCGCCGCATCGTCCGGTGTGCCGGCGGCGGTCGGCACGGATTCGAGGAGGGTCGCGTGCCAGAAGTCGACCTGCGCGCAGTGCAGTCCGAGACCCAGTTCGCGGTACGTGGCGAACGCGGCGGCGAGCAGTCTCTCGCCCTCGCCCGGTCGGCCCTCGGCGAAGGCGACGGTGGCGAGGCGCGTCTCGACGTCCGCGACGTCGAGCACCGCTCCGGACCCCCGGAAGTAGTCGAGGCTGCGGCGGTAGAGCGCCGCCGCGCGTGCGGTGTCGCCGCGGCCCTCGGCGAGAAATGCCAGCACCTTCGATCCGATTCCCGCCCGGTGGCCGATCCCGGCCCGCTCGAAATACGACTGACTCGACAGCAGCAGCGGTTCCGCATCGTCGAGGCGACCCGTGCGGACACGCATGATGCCCAGGTTCTGCTGCGTCTCGGCGACCGCGTTGACGTCGCCCGCCGTCTCGAATGCGGCGAGCGCCTGCCCGGCGAAGTCGTCGGAGAGATCGAAACGCCCGGTCTCGAAATGGATGGCAGCGAGGTTCATCAACGGATGGCCCGCGAGCCCCGGGGCGAAACGGACTGCCGCGTCGAGGGACTCGGTGGCCACGTCGGCCGCGTGCGCCCACTGCTGCCGATGCATCGCGACCGCGGTGAGCGACAATAGACACGCGACCCGCAGGTCACCCTGGTCTTCGCCGCCGGCCGCGAGCAGTTCCCGCGCCTGCTCGAGCGCGCCCTGGGCGCCGTCGAGATCACCGATGTGCTGCAGTGCCTGTGACAGGTTGACCAGCGCCGCCGGACGCATCCGGATCGCGTCGGCAGGCATCACCGCGAGGGCCTCCCGGTACAGGTCGACGGCCTTCGCGTGCTCGCCCAGTTCGTCGGACATGCTGGCCGCATTGATGATCGCGCTCGTCCGGAGATCGCCGGTGGCCGCGGCGGCGACCTGCTCGAACGTCCGGAGCGCCTCGGCGACGTCGCCCCGCGCATAGGCCGCGGCTCCCGCGGCAAGAAGGTCGCGGCCCGTCCGGTCGTCCACGTCAGAAGTCCGAATCCGAGGCGGCCGCGTCTATCTCGGCGAGCAGCGGCGCGTCCGGTCCGTCGTCCGGAGTCGGCTCCGCGGCCCGCCGCAGCCGCAGACGGGCCAGGGCTCGAACCCGCTCCCGGGCGTCCGAACCTCCGACGTCCGCGACACCGTTCACGCCGAACCCGGGCAGATACACGTCCACAGACACTCCTGCTTCCGCACCGGGTGGTGCGGCCGACTCGCCGAACCAGACGTCTCCCGACAGTCGCAGCGCGACGTCGACGGCGCCGGAGGCGGTGCCGATCAGGGCGCGGGGGCGGACATGATCCGGCACGGGTTCGGAGACATCCGGTGCCGCAACGATACTGACGCGCACGGCGGTGTTCCCGGAGGTGCGCACCACCTCCCACGACACCGCGCGCTCGGAACAGTCGACGAGACCGGGAGGGTACCGGCGCCAGTCGGATCCCGTGATGCCTCGCGTCAGCACGAGGGTGCCCGGCCGCGTCGCGGTCGCGGCGCCTGCGGCGAGCGCGTAGTCGTCGGCCCGCCCGGGACGGTCGGCGAGCGTGGGTCCTTCCGGCGCGAGCGCGTCGTCCCCGTCGACGAGCAGATCGCAGTCCTCGACGAGTGTTGCGATCTCGCGGTTCACCAGCCCCGCGTCGAGCGCGGGGATGGCGTCGACCGTCGACGTCGGCCACCACCGCGCCGCCCAGTGCGCGAACGCGAGGCGTCGGGCGCCGACGGCCACCCGCGGCCGGGCCGGTTCGACCGTGACCTCGCTCCCGGTCTCGCCCTCGGCCACGGCGAGTGCCACCTCCTCGCCGAACACCGCCCACACCCAGTTCTGCGCCGAGTCGACGTCGTCGATCACCGCGACCGGGACGGTGTGTTCGGCGAACACACTCCACGACAGGTGCCCGCCGAGCACCTCCAGCACCGTCACGTCGATGCCCGCTGCGTCGTCGAGGACGCTCGGTGCGTTCTCTGGGGCGATGATCCAGACCCCGTCGGCGACGCGGTCGATCCGCACGGTGCCGGTGGTCAACTCGCCCTCGATTCGGGAGCATCCGCCGCATCCGCGAGCGGAATTGCGCTGAGCGCCTGCTTGACCCGCATCCGGTGGTCGAGGATGACCGACCGAGCCACACCGTCCAGGAGATCCCACAGTTCGCCTGGTTCGTGGACGGAGAACTCTCGGACGTCGCGGCCGTGCAGGCGGACCCACAGGCGGCGGAGGTAGGGCCGCCACGGCTCGCGGAGTTCGGCGGCGATGGCCGCCAGCGGATTCGTGTCGGACAGCGTCGCCGCGTCGGCGTTCACGGTGAGGCGGCGCGCCTGCAGGACGTACGCCTCGCGTTGCCAGCGACCGTTGATCACCCGGACGGCGGTCGTGTCCGTGGTCGTGGGAGCGGGTGCCGTCCCGATCGGGCGGAGACCGGTCGCGAGTGCGGCACCCGTCGTCGCCGCGACCCGCAACGATTCGTCGAGAAGTGCCCAGGGCGAGCAACTTCGGGCGATCTCGGTGGTCACCAGTTCGTGTATCGGCGGTAGCTCCGCACGGTCGGTCGACGCGCGGAGCACCGTGAAGACGCGTTCATGGACGGAGCGGTCGAAGGGGAGCCCGAGCGCCGAGGTGGACGCCGAGGTTCCGAGGTGTGGCGGTCCGGGGACGGGATGCACCGTCAGGCCGAACCGGTGAGCCGAGACCTCGATCGTCCACAACGCAATCCCGTGGTGAGTCCCCGCGTGGCCGGCGATCAGCTCGTCGAGGGCGTGCCGTCCGTCGTCACCGTCCTCCTCGAGACGCGCGCCGGGACAGGCGTCGAGGACCGCGGCCACAGCGTCGGCGTGGTCGCCCGTCGCGGCGCCCGACAGCGGTCGCCGCCCCCACGCGAGGTCGATGAGGGCGCTCAGTTCCCGCGCCCGCGCCGGGTCGGTGACGTGGGCCTTCAACGCCTGTGTGGTGCGGCCGGCGGCGACCTCGTGCACGTCGCGCAGCGTGGCCTCGGCGACGGACCCGTCGCGGAGCGGGTCGGGTGCACCCGAACCGGTCGCGAGTTCGAAACACCGCTGGAAGTACAGGTCCTGCGGGTTGCCGTCCGTGATGCGCAGCGCCCGGCGGACCCGTTTGAGCAGCGTGAACCAGGCCGCGGTGGCCCGCAGTACGTCGGCGGAGGCGTGCACCCGGGTGGCGAGCAGCTGCGCCGCGTCGGCGGTGACGATCGGACCGGCGCACAGCGGGTTCTGTACCGGGCGGATGACCAGCGGATCGAGGATCAGTTTCACCGTGCGGCTCAGGGGTCCGCCGTCGGGCCCGCTGAGCGGTTCGACGCCTTCCAGTTCGCGCCACACCTCGTCGAGGACCATCGCCCGCGGTCGCCGAGCAGCCGCTGAGCCCCTCGGTCCCGTCCGCATTCGAGCAGGTTACCGCAGGCGCGGCCCGTCGACGCAGCGAGAAATCTGGGATCGGTAGGGCGCGAGAAGTTCCTACCTTTCTCACATCGGCTCCAGTCCGCGAGCCGAAGGAATCGACGACGGGCGCCGAGCGCCCCTCACGAAACGTGAAGGACGGATCATGAACAAGATCGTTCGGACTCAGAAGCGCGTCTACACCGCAGGCATCGTCGCGGCGGCCGCCGTCGCCCTGCTCGTCTCGGGCTGCAGCGACACCGGCGACAGCTCCGGCGGCGGAAGCTCCGAGCAGGCCCCGGCGGGTGCGTCGGCGGCCGCGGTCGACGGCAAGGCGCTGGACGCGAACTTCGACGCGACCTGCGCCAAGCAGGGCGACACCCTGGCCCTGGCGCTGGCGGACACCGGCAACGCGACGTACGGCGACCTGGCGGTCTCCGCGACGATCACCGGCACCGACACCGTGCAGGCGGTCGGGATCGCCGGCAGCAAGGGCGGGTCGAACGGCCTCCCGTACGCACTCGGCTTCGGGCAGGGCATGCCCGGCGGCTCCGCGAAGGTCGTCAAGGACGGCGACACCTACACGGTCACCGGCGAAGGCGTCGGGGCGCCCGACATGAGCAACCCGACCGCGCCGAGTTCGGCGAAGTTCGACATCACGTTCGCATGCTCGACCGTCGTGGGCGGCTGAGCCCCGGCCCACCCCGGGACGCGCGCGGAGCCACCTCGAGTTCGCGCGCGTCCCACCTCCCCCCAGTTCAGGCACGGAAAGGACACCTCGTGAAGAAGATCGTGCGTACCGCCGCCCTGGTGTTTCTCGTCGGCTCGGTCGGCTACTACCTCTGGTACGGCCTCGGCGATCGGGGCCGGACGAACTACGGAATCGACGCGCTGTCGTGGGTCGGCCCGCAGATGATCTGGCCGATCGTCGCGGTCAGCGTGGTCGTGGTGTGTTTCGCCGTCACCGGCGACAGCGTGCTGGCGGCGTTCACGGGGCGCAACAGTGCCGCGTTCCGCAACGGAGCCGTCGGGATCGGAACGGTGCGGTCGGTGCAGCAGACGGGCATGACTCTCAACGACCAACCGGAAGTGCGGATCGACCTCGCCGTGGAGGGCGACGACGGCAAGATGTTCGAGTCGCACGCCAGGATGATCGTGCCGCTGACCGAGTTGGCGCTTCTCCGTCCGGGTGTCGTGCTCCCCGTCCGCTACCTTGCGGGCCGCACCGACAAGGTCGAGATCGACCGCTCGGGTGACGTGACGTCGGCGCAGGACGCGTTGAACCGATCCATGATTCGGCAGGGTGTCACCACCCCGGCCAAGCTCGACATCGCGGCTCGCGGCATTCCCGCGCAGGCGGTGGTGCAGTCGCTCAGTGTGCCCGGGGAGATCCGCAACGGGAATTCGAAGGTGGAGCTCGGGTTGGCGGTCACCCGGCCCGACGGCACGACGTTCACCACCCGCGTCGAGAAGTTCATGCCGCCGCGCACGGTCGGGCACGTCCAGGTCGGCAGGGTGGTGACGGTTCACTATCTGCCGGGGAACGAGCAGGAGGTCGTCATCGCCCTGCCTGCGAATGTGTGACGGGCCCGCGGCAGGATCAGTCCTCGTCCCGGGGCGGAAGTCCCAGCGACCGGACGAGATGGAGGAGCTGTTCGCGCAGCGGCCCCACGTCGCCGACGGCGGCGGTGAGGGCCGCGTCCTCCTTCTCCAGGGTCAGCAGGTGCTGGTAGATCGCGCGTCCCGGCTCGGTGATCGCGACCCGTTTGCGGCGCTCGTCGTTCGGATCGGTCTCCCGGGTGACGTACCCGCCCCGCTCGAGGCGGTCGATGGTGCGGCTGATGGTCTGATCCGTCACCCGCGAGGCCTTCGCGATGTCGCGTTGCGAGGCCGGCCGGCCGGCGATCGTGTGCAGGCAGATCAGTCCCGCGTGGGTCATGTTCTGCGACCGGAGAATGTCCTCCCACGAGTGCTCGACCAGGCGCGCAGCCGTGGACAACAGCCGTCCGGTGGGCCACTGATCCATGCCGTCGCTCGTCATTTCTTCGCCTCCATTTGCAATTTGCTCAGCAGGCTGAACAAAATAGGATCGTCGCAATCCGGACATCCGGTCGTCGAACCGTCCAGCATTGGAGAGCACGTGACCACAACTGCCCGCCCACGCCCGGTTCGTCGCCTGCGGTGGATTCTGCCAGCCGTGCTGGTGATCGTCTGGCTCGCCGTCGGCGGGTTCGGTGGGCCGTTCGCCGGCAAATTGTCCACGGTTCAGCAGAACGACAGCACGTCGTTCCTGCCCGCGTCGGCCGAGGCCACCGAGGTGTCCGCCCTGCAGAAGGGCTTCACCGACACCCGGTTCGTGCCCGCGATCGTCGTCGCCGAACGGACGTCGGGGATCACCGCCGCCGACACCGAATTCCTCTCGGGCACCGCGGCCGCCTTCGCCGGTTCGGAGGGATTCGGTGAGGAGGTGTCGCCGCCGATCCCGTCCGCTGACGGTCGGGCGCTGGAGATGTTCGTGCCCATCGACAGCACAGGGGAGGTCGGCGACAGTGTCACCGAACTCCGGGACGCGCTCGGTGCCGCACCGGACGGTCTCACCGTCCTCGTCACCGGGCCCGCCGGTCAGGTGGCGGATCTGTCGTCGGCGTTCGCGGGAATCGACGGACTGCTGCTCCTGGTGGCGGGTGTCGTCGTGATCCTCATCCTCATCGTCGTCTACCGCAGCCCGATCCTCCCGTTCGCGGTGATCACGTCCGCCGTCTTCGCGCTGGGACTGTCGAGTCTGCTCGTCTATCTGCTCGCCGACGCCGGCGTGATCGCGCTGAACGGTCAGAGCCAGGGGATCCTGTTCATCCTGGTGTTCGGCGCCGCCACCGACTACGCCCTGCTACTCGTGTCCCGCTACCGCGAGGAACTGCGAATCGAGCAGGACAAGTACCGCGCCATGCGGACCGCCTGGCGGGCGACACTCGAACCGGTCGCCGCCTCCGCGGGCACCGTCATCGCCGGCGTGCTCTGCCTGCTGCTGTCCGATCTCAACTCCAACCGCGGTCTCGGACCGGTCGCCGCCATCGGCATCGCGGCATCGTTCGTCGCATCCATGACGTATCTCCCCGCGGTGCTCGTGCTCCTCGGCCGCGCGGCGTACTGGCCGAGCAGGCCCGCCTTCGACGCGCATCATGCCGAGAAGGGCGAGGCCGCCGACCACAAGTTCTGGGCCGCGCTCGCCGCGCGGATCGGCGCACATCCGCGCCGATTCTGGGTGGCGTCCAGCTTGGTGCTGGTGCTCTTCGCGCTCCTGCTTCCTCAGTTCAAGGCGAGCGGCGTCGCGGAGTCCGAGACGTTCCTGCTCGACGTCGACTCCGTTGCGGGCCAGCAGATCCTCGGCGACCACTTCGACGCCGGTTCCGGTTCGCCGGCGGTGATCATCGCGAACGAGGGCGCACTCGATGCGGTACTCGACGCCGACCGGGTCGACGGCGTCGGCGACCTCACCGTGCTGACCGCCCCCGGCACGCAGGACCCACTGGTGGTGGACGGCCGCGTGGCGATCGAAGCGACCCTGACCGATCCGGCCGATTCGGCCGCAGCCGAGGACACCATCGTCCGCCTGCGCGATGCCGTCCACCCGATCGACGGCGCCGACGCCCTCGTCGGCGGCGCCACCGCCACGGACCTCGACACCAAGACGACGTCGACCAGGGATCGCACCCTGATCATCCCCGTCGTGATCCTCGTGGTGTTCGCGATCCTGTGCCTGCTGCTGCGTTCACTGCTCGCGCCGCTGCTGCTGATGGGGACGGTCGTGCTGTCCTTCGCTGCGACCCTGGGTATCTCGTCCCTCGTCTTCGAGCACGTCTTCGGATTCCCGGGCGCCGATCCCGTCGTCCCGCTGTTCGCGTTCGTGTTCCTCGTCGCCCTCGGAATCGACTACAACATCTTCCTGATGACCCGGGTCCGGGAAGAGGCCCGGCGCATCGGCACCCGGCGCGGAGCGCTACGCGGTCTGACCGTCACCGGCGGCGTGATCACGTCGGCGGGAGTGGTTCTGGCGGCAACCTTCTCGGCGCTCGCCGTCATCCCGCTGATCTTCCTCGCGCAGATCGCTTTCATCGTCGCGTTCGGTGTGCTCCTCGACGCACTCCTCGTGCGGTCGCTCCTGGTGCCCGCCCTCACCGTCGACATCGGGCAGAAGATCTGGTGGCCGAGCACGCTCGCGTCGGCGCCGGAGTCGGACGAGAACGTCCAGAGGCATGCCGAACGGGCCCGCCTGGGGTCATAGTGGAACGTGATGTGCACACGACGAAAGGAAGATCGTGGACCATAGCGCACTGTTGACCGACGCCTTCGATCGCATTCAGGAGACCGTGCATTCGACGCTGGCCGATCTGCCCGCCGACGCCCTCACGTTCCGGGTGGACGCGAACGCGAACACCATCGCCTGGCTGATCTGGCACCTGACGCGGGTGCAGGACGATCACGTCGCCGGAGTCGCGGGGACCGAGCAGGTGTGGACGTCCGGCGGGTGGGTGGAGCGCTTCGACCTCCCGTTCCGGGTCACCGACATCGGTTACGGGCAGTCTTCGGACGAGGTGGCGAAGGTGCGCACCGGGGCCGAACTGCTGCGCGAGTACCACGACGCCGTCCACGACCGCACCGTCGATTACGTCCAGACGATCGGCACGGACGACCTCGACCGGATCGTCGACGAGAATTGGGATCCGCCGGTCACTCTCGGGGTCCGCTTGGTCAGCGTCGTCTCCGACGATCTTCAGCACGCCGGGCAGGCGGCGTACGTGCGCGGCATCTACGAGCGCCGCTGAGCGATCGACGGCGTCTCGTTCGCGGCGAGCCACGCCTCCACTCGCCGCCGGGAGCGGCGGCCGACGCGGTGCCGGACGGCCGGACTCACCCGCGCCGCACCGTGCATCGTCCCGTTCCCGGCGAGTGCCAGCGGAACGAACCAGGCAGGCACGACCGGCAGTCCGAGTTCCTGCATGCCCCTCTTACCGGAGAACATCCGCTGGATGCTGAGCAGACGCTGGCGGTTGAGTCGGCGTCGCAGGGCCTCCGCGTGCGGGTAGTGGAAGCCGGCCCACGACTTCTGCAGTGAGTCGGCCAGCACCCGGGAGTTGTCGTCGGGTCCGGGAGCGAACATCCCGATCTGGCACATGGTGCGGCGTCCGGTGTTCTCGTCGTCGACCAGCCACTGGTCGTCGATGCCCATCAGCCATCCGATGTACCGCCACAGGTGCATGACGTCCGCGCCCTCGTCGGCGGAGACCCACACCCCCAGCGAGCGGAGGCCGACGAGGAACGTCGTCGAGAAGAGCGCGAGCGTCCCCGCCTGATCCGACTGGTTGATCGGCATGCCCCAGTCGGACACGTCCCAGTCCTCGTCCTGCAGCAGCGTCAGATTGACGAACGCGTGCATCAACCGGACGTGGACCGACAGTTGCCAGCCGCGGCGGTCACGCTCCAAGCCACCCGGGAGGACGCACTCGTACCACCACCGCACCGTCTCGGCGACCCGCTGACCGGCGCCGTCCCCGACGAGCCTGCCGGTGGCCACGAGTTGGCGGGAGGTGGCGGCGCTGCGGTAGCCGTTCATCAGCGAACCGGTCGCGAGGAGGTCGAGTCCGGTCATCCCGCTGCGCAGGCAGACCGCGGCCCCGCGTTCGAGGCGACGGTCGTCGATCCACGACGGCCGGTGGTCCACCGCGTCGAAGAAGGCGACCAGTGCCGGCGCGGGGTCGGGCACGCTGCCGATGCCGTCGGCGAGTGCCCGGGAGAACTGGGCCATCGTCACGGTCTTGTCGACAAGCACCGCCCGCGCGAGCGCGGCACCGATCTCGTCCTGGCTGACGACCGCCCGGGCGTGGAGTTCCCGCTCCGCCGCGGTGGGCGTCGGGTCGCCGTGCACGAACCGCGACAGCGTCCGCATCGAGCGGCGACCCCACTCCGAGTCCATGTCGAAGCGTCGCGGCGGCGTGAAATCGGAGAAGCCGGCGGCGGATTCCCGAGACTGGGTTTCTGTCATTTTCGAGGTACTCGATTCGGTCGTCGAGAGGGGCGTCCTGGTGCCTCAGCCCCGCTCGAGTTGCTGTGAGTTACAGTTCACTCCACCGAATCGGACGGGTACAAGTCGCATTGTGTGACAGATCGGGAAGGCTGCGCGAATGGGCACTGGCCAGCGGAAAGACCCCTCCCAGCAGCGTTCGCAGGCGACGGTCGCACGCATCCTGTCGGCAACTGGTCAGGTTTTGCGGGCGAAGGGGTACACCGGTTGCAGCACGAATGCCATCGCGGAAGCGGCGGGCATCTCGAAAGGATCGGTGTATCAGTACTTCGCGAACAAGGACGAGATCATCGACGTCCTGATGGACCGGATCATGGAGGAAACCACGGCAGCGTTCGGGGCGCAGCTCGAGCAGTCGGTCGCGGAGGGCACGTTCCTGAAGGACGCCGCCCTGCAGACCCAATTCCTCGCCGTCCTGGACGAGTACCGCGACGTCCTCGGTTCGCTGCTCAACGATGCCCCGCACCTGTCGCTGGCGGCTCACCGTTCGGTCCGGATCGAGGAACGATGCCGCGACCTGTTGCGTACGTATGTGACGTTGAATCCGTCCGCGATCGGCCCGGGTGTCGACCTCGACGCGCTGCTCCTGGTGCTCACCGTCAGCTATCGGGAGGTGGGCCTCGAGTACCTTCGCCGGGACCTGCGCGACCGGCGAAACCAGCTGGCCACGGCCCTCTACGACATGACGATGGGCGGCCTCGCCGGGACCGCGACACACGGGGTGTAACGCGGAGGGGGCTTCGGGAGAAATACTTGTTGAGCCCATGGTGCTGTCGGACCCCGACCCGGCAGCACCAGGGGCCTTCTCTTTTCCACCCGGCCGCTCCTACCGACGCCGATGGGTCGGAGATCCCGGCACCTCCAGCGACACGACCCGCGCGAGTGCGCGCAGATCGCTCTCGATCCTTCGGAACAGCTGGTACACGGCGATGAAGGCGAAGATCCCGCCCAGGCACAGCGCGCGGACCGTCGCGTTCACGGCATCGCCGGTGCTCCCGCCGACGAAGCTGAGCCCGGCGACCCCGATCAGCGGGACGGCCGCGGCGACGGCGAGGTACCGCGGCATGCCCCGGCCGAGGGCCCGGATGTTGCGGCCGTCGCTTCCGCGCAACTCGCCGTGCGACAGCAGGATCGGGCAGAGGCACCGCACCGCGTAGAAGGTGAGGATGAAGAACGGGTAGGCGAGGGCGACCGCCCCGCACACGGCGAGGGACGCGAGGAGTTGCGTGTACGCGCGCAGCGGGATGCCGCCGGCCGTGAGTTCCAGGGCGATCGGGTAGGCGACCCCGGCGACGACCCACAGCCCGAAGCTGACCACCACCGCCCGATGTCCGAGCGCCAGCGTCGTGGCCCGTGCCTTCTCCAGCACCTCGGAACTGTAGGTTCGGCCGTTGCGGAGACCACGCGGCACCGTCAGCGACAGCCGACACCAGTAGACGATGAGAACCGCGCCCAGCGGAAACGCGATTCCGCCGATCACCAGGTGGACGAACTCCAGATCCTGCTGCGCCTCGGCGGGCAGCGTCGCGATGATGAGCACCTTGTTGTAGTAGTAGTTGTATCCCGCAGCCAGCAGATTCGGGATGCCGACCGCGGCGAGCACGATGGGCAGCGCCCACCGCCACATCCTCGACCGGACGCTTCCCGGCGCCGGGTCGACGAGATCGCGGGCGTGCGGGTCGAGGCAGAGCGCGAACTGACGCGTCAGCTTCCGGCCACTCGACCACCGGTCGTCCCGGTCGGGCGCGAGGGATTTCACCAGGATCCGCCGCATCGCGGCCGGACAGTCCTCGGGGAGCGCGGACCGCTCCGGGTCGACGCCCCGGCGACGTGACTCGAGAAGTACCTGCGGCGACGGCGGCGACGCAGTTCCGTCATCGTCCGGGAACGGCCGCGCCCCGGTCAGCAGTTCCCACAGCATGACCCCCAGCGCGAAGATGTCGCTGCGGGTGTCGAGGTCGGAGGCGGTCCGGCGGGTGTCCGGGTCGATCACCTCCAACTGTTCGGGCGACATGTAGGCGACGGAGCCGCCGATGAATCCGCCGGCGCCGCGATTCTCGACGCTGTCGCTCGAACTGACGTTGAAATCGGCCAGCTTCGGGATGCCCTCGAGGCCCAGCAGCACGTTCGCGGGTTTGATGTCGCGGTGCAGGACGCCGTGCGCCCGCGCGTAGTCGAGTGCGTCGGCGAGCCGCAGACCAATCCAGGCGACGGTCTCCGGCCACGACAGCGCGGCGATCTCGTCCCGCACACTCGAGTACTCGGGCCGGATCTCGCCCCGCGCCTCGAGGACGCGGTCCACCGAATCGAGCAGCAACTGTCCGGAGCGTTGCTCGGGTGGGGTCTTGCGGACCAGCCGCACCACGTCGAGGAGCGTGCCACCGGGGACGTACTCCATGAACAGCACCCGCAGGCGGCGATCCTCCAGCACCCGCTGGTCGTAGACACGGACGATGTACGGGTGGTCGAGCTGCGCGAGGGTCTGCGGCTCGTTGCCGATGTTGCGGGAGATCTTCAGCGCCACCCACCGCTGCATCGACCGCTGCCGGGCGAGGAACACCCGCGCGAACGCGCCGTGGCCCAGTTCCATCATCAGATCGAAATCGTCGAGGCGCCCGCCGACGTCGAAGTCGTCGTCCGGGCCGAGTGCCGCGCTCGCCGAGCGCCGGTCCATGCGCCGGTCGTCCTCGAGCAGGGTCTCGAACCGGTCCGCCTGCTGCGGGTACTCGGCGACGTACTCCTCGGGATCGACGTCGGCGCCGCTCCGACTGCGGACCCGGTACTCCAGGTAGACGAGTTCCGGCGGCAACGGTTCGGCCAGTAGTTCCGGGAATTCGAGGCAGTACTCCGGGATGCGTTTCGGGCAGCCCGAACGCAGCCACCGATACTCGAGGTCCACCTTGATCAACTCGATCAGCGCCGCCCGCCGGATCGCAGCGGTGTCGGGCAGGTACTCGGTGAGTTCGGCCGGCGAACCCGACGACTCCCAATCCGCGACGAGGCGTTCGACGCCACTGTCGACGACGAACACCGGTTCGGCGCCCGACGTCGTCGACGGCGGCAGCTGAGTTTCCTCGCCCAGTTCGGTGGGCGGCCCAGTCGCGACCGTCGAATCACTCGGCGGGCGCTCGGTCATGGCAGTTCGATTCCGGGGGTGCAGAGTCCAGGCGGTGCACGGTGCGTGCACTTGCCAGGGTATTCCGGACGGTGCGTCGAGGGGCGCGGAAAGGCGGTGCCGTCACGCGCTTCGCAGCGACATCTCCGACGGTTCCGGTGCCGGCGGGTACGTCACGACCAAGGTGAGGATCGGCCGATGCCGGGTGCGCCGGGTGACCATCCGGATCGCCGAGACGAGGACCGGGACGTACACGAGCACGTAGATGTTCTGCAGCCCGAACGCGACCGGCCACGACGGTGGAAACAGGAACAGTCCGACGACGGCGAAGTCCGGGCTCCACCAGTACGGCCACGCCGCCGTCGACGCGAACAGTGCGGCGAACGCGAACCACCACCGTCCGGTGTCCGAGACCGCGCGGTGCATCAGGTAGACCATCAGCGGCACCAGCCACACCCAGTGATGGCTCCACGAAAACGGCGACACCACGGCGGCGGTGAGCCCGCCGAGCACCACCGACAGCAACCGTTCGCCGCGTTCGTACAGGCGCACCGACACGACGAGGCCGACGACGGCGACGGCTCCCGCGAGGATCAGCCACAGCCACGGCGGTGCCTGCCCGTCCGTGAGCCGGGTCAGTGTTCCCCGCAACGATTGGTTGGACGGGTGCGCGTCGTCGGTGATGCGGGTGGAGTCGAAGAACGTGCTGGTCCAGTACCGGCGGGAGTCGTCGGGCACGATCACCCAGGCGAACGCCACCGTGCCCGCGAAGATGGACGTCGCGGCCGCGGCCGCCCGCCACTGGCGCAGGGCGAGGAGCTGGACGACGAAGAAGCCGGGGGTCAGTTTGACGGCCGCGCCCAGCCCGATACCCACCCCGCGCAGCACGCTGCGCTCCGGCCGGGAGAAGTCCCAGAGCACCCACAGCATCAGCACCAGATTGACCTGGCCGTAGAACAGCGTCGTCCGCACCGGTTCGACGAAGGTGCAGGTCACCGTCGTCAGCGCGGTGACCAGCAGCAGGTGCGGGGTGATCCGGTACCCGAGGATGCGCCAGCACAGGAGGATGCAGCCCGCCAGCACACCCAGGTTGAACGCCATCCACAGGTTGTCGACGTACGCGCCGGGTATGCGTTCGAGCGGCACGAACACGATCGCGGAGAACGGCGTGTAGGTGTAGAGCAACCCCAGCGCGACGGGTCCGCTGTACAGCGGCAGGCCGTGCAGAACCCGCCAGCCACCGTCGCGGTAGACGTGCAGATCGGCGCCGCCGGTGAACAGTCCGATCTTCGGCGTCCACGGGTCGACGGTGCCGAGCACCGCGACGACGGCCAACGTCGCGCACACCGCGAGCGCCACCACGATCGCCGGGCGGCGAGGAAAGACGCGTGTTTCCATCTGCGCCCCCTGGGTGTGCGGACGTGTGCCGACGGCTCCGACGCTAACGGCGCCCGCGAGATGCCCAGGGCGGCGACAGGCGGGTCGTCCGGATTCGTTACCGATCCGTACCGGCGCCGAGATGCCGCGGGCGCCGTCGCCGGCCGGGCCTACGCCGCGGACACCGTGTCGCGCAGGGCCCGGTACGCATACTCGGCGCGGTCGCCGACCGCCCACCCAGTGTGAGCGAGGACCGGGGCCTCCACGGAGAAGACGGTGCCGGCGGGAAGGGCACCGACCAAGTCGTGCAACGGGAGTTCACCCTCGCCGGGCAGCAGCCGGTCGGTGCGCGCTTCGGTGATCAGTCCGGCGTGACCGGCCGGCGCCGCGCTCGGGGCGTCGCACAGCTGAGCGTACGACAGCCAGCGGTCGGGAACAGCCCGGACCTCGTCGACTGTGCTGCCGGTCCGAGCCAGGTGCAGCGCGTCCACGACGAGCACCGCGGCGGGACTGGCAGCGTGCGTCAGAACGGCGGTGGCGTCGCCGAGGGTCCGGATCCGGCTGAACGCCATGAACTCCAACGCCAGCGACACACCTCGTTGCTCCGCCTCACGGCACAGGTGTGCGAAGGTATCGGCCTGCCGGGTGGGCTCCGGGTCGTTGCCGTTCACCAGCACATAGCTCGCACGCAGCGTCGACGCCGCGTCGAGTACCCGCAGAGCGGCCTCCACGTCGTCTGTGCCGGTGATCCGCAGGACCTCGACGTCCAGGATCTCGATGCCCAGATCGTCGGCGCGGCGGCGCGTCTCTCGTACCATCGGGCCGTTGTCGAGCATCGGCCATTGGGTGTCGGTGGCGGCCGCTCTCGCCCGGATTCCCACACAGTCGAAGCCGGCGTCGGCGGCCGCGGCCACCAGGTCCGGTGGTGAGGCGTCGACGGCAGTGAGCGGCGAGAGTGACAGCAGTGGTCTGTCGGTCATGGCCGGATCGCGTCCCCTTCTGCCGGGGCCAGCACGGCCGCGAGATGTTCGATCGCGAACTTGTACCCGGAGATCCCGGCACCGGCGATGACGGCACTCGCGATCGGCGAGACGAAGGAGCGATGACGGAACTCCTCGCGGGCGTGAATGTTGGTGATGTGCACCTCGACGATCGGGATCTCCGGGACCACCAACGCGTCGCGAAGGGCCACGGACGTGTGGGTCCACGCGCCGGGGTTGATCACGATGGCGTGTGCGGATCCCCGGGCCTGATGGATGCGGTCGATCACCGCGCCTTCGTGATTCGACTGGAAGAACGTCAATTCGACGTTCAGTGGTTCGGCGGTCCGCTCGCACATTATGCGGACGTCGTCGAGGGTGTGGTGACCGTAATGTTCGGGCTGCCTCGTCCCGAGCATGTTGAGGTTCGGTCCGTTGACGACCAGGAAGGTCGGTGAATGCATCGTGTCGTCCTCGCCTGACGGAGTGAAAAAGGTTGCGGTGCAGTTACTGCAGTCCGGCGAGGGCGCCCGAGGTGAGTGAGACGGGTTGCCCGGTCCGGGAGGATTCATAGATGGCGAGGACGATCTCGAGCGCGCGACGCGCGTCGCGTCCGGAGACCGCGGGCGCGCGGTCCTCGACGATGGCGTGGACGAAGTCCTCGATCTGCATCTGATGGAACGGCGCGAGACCGACATGGATCTGCGAGAGCGGCGGATCCGATTCGATGTCCGTCGAGTGCATCTGCAGGTACTCCTCCTCGCCCTCGACGGTCCAGATGTCGTTGACCGCCGGCATCCCCTCGGGAAATTCCGTCAGGCTCACGGTGCGCCCGTTGCGTCCACCGACCACGATCTGGGTGCCCAGACCGGGTGTGAAAGTCGTGCCGGCGGTGATGGTGGCGAGTCCGCCGGACGAGAACTTCACGGTGGCTGCGACCGTGTCCTCCACCTCGATGTAGTCGCCGTGCACCAGGGTGTCGATATGACCACTCACCTCGACGGCGTCACCCATGAACCACTGCAGCAGGTCGATGTAATGAATGGCCTGAGTCATCAGCACACCTCCACCGTCGGTGTCCCAGCGGCCGCGCCACGGGTCGGAGGTGTAGTATTCGCGGTCGCGGCCGAGCCGCACGGTGCAGGTGGCGACGACGGGCTCGCCGCCGAGCGCGCCGGCATCGATGGCGGCTCGGATGCGCTGAGCGGCAGGCCAGAATCGGCGCTGGAACAGTACGCCGAACTTCACCCCCGCGGCGGCCGTCGCCTCGACCATGCGGTCGGCTTCGTCGAGCGCGATCGCGATCGGCTTCTCGCACAGCACGTGCAGTCCGTGTTCGGCGGCCGCGAGGACGATCGCTTCGTGGGTCGGGTGCGGGGTGCAGATGGTGACGGCGTCGAGGCCGCTGCCGAGCAGAGTCTCGAGGTCGTCGTAGGCGTGGGCTATTCCGTGTGCGGCAGCGAAGGATTCGGCTCTGTCCTGGTCGGTGTCACTGCAGGCGACCAGTTCCACCTCGGGCATGGCGTGCAGAGCCTTGGCGTGGTTGATGGCGATCTTGCCGCAGCCGACGATTCCGATTTTCAAGCGTGTGGTGGTCATGGGTTCTTCCTTGTCGTCGTAAACGTGTGAAGGATTGGTGGCGACGTGTCAGGCGATGGGCTTGCCGAGCTGCGCGAGCGGTGTCTTGTAGGTCTCGCGTGCGGTGGAGGCCGCCGCTGCCGAGATCAGGCATGCGACCGCCACCAGGATCGCGACCGGGATCCAGTTCGTTCGGCTGTCGCCGACGATGGTCCATGCGATGGTGGGTGCGAAACCGGCGAAGGCGAAACCGATCTGGGTGCCGAGCGCCATGCCGGAGAATCGCACCTTCGTGTTGAACATCTCCGCGTAGAACGACGGGAAGATGGCATTCGGTGCGCTGTAGCAGATTCCGGTGAAGACGATCGCGCCGGCAAAGATGAGTACCACGTTCGCGGTGGAGATCGCCCAGAAGTAGAGGAAGATCGACAGCGCGAGACCGACGACGCCGCTGATGAACACCGGCTTGCGGCCGATGCGGTCGGCGAGGACGGCGAGCGACGGCTGCATGAACAACGCGACGACGTTGGCGACGACGGCCGCCCAGAGCATGGTCGGGCGACTGATGCCTACCTCGGCGCTGGTCGCGAACGCGAGTCCGAAGACCGCGAAGATGGTGCCGCCGACCGACTGGAACGCGCAGAGAATCACTCGCAGCACATCGGTCGAGTGGGTGCGCAGAAGTGTCGCGACGGGAAAGCGTTCGAGTTCGCCGTTCTCGCGATTCTCGGTGAAGACCTCCGGCTCCTCGAGCTTGCGTCGCGCGATGTACGCGGCGAAGACGACGATGGCGCTGGCGAGGAAGGGGATCCGCCATCCCCAGCTGAGAAGCTGGTCTTCGGGCAGGGTGGCGACGGAGAGGAACACCAGGGTGGCAAGGATGAAGCCGGCCTGCGTGCCGGTGAGGGTCCAGCTGGTGAAGAAGGCCCGCCGGTGTTCCGGGGAGTGCTCGAGGGTCAGTGAATTGGCTCCGGACTGCTCGCCGGCTGCCGAGATTCCCTGACACACGCGGAGGCAGACGAGGAGGATCGGCGCCCAGATTCCGATGTGCTTGTACTCGGGCAGGCAGCCGATGAGAAATGTTGCCGTGCCCATCAATCCGAGCGTGAACAGCATGATCTTCTTACGTCCGACGCGGTCTCCGAGATGTCCCAGCAGGACCGCTCCGATGGGCCGGGCGATGTACGCGACGCCGAACGTTGCCAGCGACAACAGGGTTCCGGTGGCCGCGCTGGACGAGGGGAAGAAGACCTTGCCGAAGACCAGGGCGGCTGCGGAGGCGTAGATGTAGAACTCGTAGTACTCGAGCATGCTGCCGAGAAATGCGGCGGTGGCTGCTCGTTTGACCTTCTGCAGGTCTGTCCGAGGACCGGTGCCCGTGGCATCGATAGTCGTCGTCATTCGGTCTCTCCTCTGTGCGTGCATGACACCGCCCGACTGGCGTTCGTATGGCGAACGGAAGTTCGTCCTGCGCAGGCCCTGAATCTAGCGCACCGGATGTGACGGGCGCAATAGCTTTGTACCTCGCGGGCCAAAAAGTGTCCAGTAGGTACAAACGGCGCGACAAACCCGCTCTCAGCAGGCGCGAAGGGTGTGTGGAGGAGCTTGTGGGCCGTCAGATGCAGACGTAGCGAACCGTGACGTCACCGATGACGGTGCGCAGGTGCGACCTGAGCTCGTCGGCGGCGAGATCGCGCTGGAACAGCGCGTCGAACGTGTACTGGTTGGAGATGCGGAACAGCGACACGCTGTTGATGAGCATGTGGACGTCGATGGCCTCGACGTCCCGGCGGAACACGCCGGCCTCCTGACCGCGGCGCAGCACGTCCTCGAGTACCGCCAGCACGGGCATGCCGAGTCCGGCCACCTCGTCGGACTGCCGAATGTACTTGCCTTTCATCATGTTTTCTCCGCTGACGAGGCGGACGTAGGCGCGATGCGTGTCGTGGTGGTCGAACGTCAACTGCGCGATCAACCTCAGCGCATCGACCGGTTCGGCGTGTTCGAGGTCCACCTCGTGTTCGAGTTCGCGGATGAGTTTGTAGTTGCGCTCGAGGACGGCGGTGTACAGACCTTCCTTGCCGCCGAAGTAGTAATAGATCATGCGTTTGGTGGTCTGCGTCTTCTCGGCGATCTCGTTGACGCTGGCGCCGGACAGGCCCTTCTCGGCGAATTCCGCGGTCGCGACCTCGAGGATGTCGGCCTGAACGAGTGCCGGATTGCGCCGCGCTCTCGCGGGCGTGGCGCGACTGTGCGGGCGATCGCGGATCGCCTCTTCGTGTTCGTCGGGCGACGCTGTCATCGGTGGACCACGGCCCAAGCTTATCTGAGCGCCCGAAACGCTCGTGGGTCCCTCGGCGCCGGTCTTGACCGGGGCGGGGGTCGGTGCAACACTGAACTGGATGGTTCAGTATTCGGCTCTCGACGCTACGTTCGCCGCACTGGCAGACCCCACGCGACGTGGGATTCTCCGCCGGCTCGGTGACGGCGCCTGCTCGATCAGCGACCTCGCCGAACTCTTCGAGATGACTCTCACCGGCATCAAGAAGCACGTTCGACTGCTCGAAGAGGCCGGGATGGTCGTGACCGAGAAACGTGGCCGGGTGCGGTACTGCATGCTGGGGACCAATGCCCTCGAGCGTGAGGTGGCCTGGATCCGCGACTACCAGCTGTCGCTCGAAGGGCGCCTGGACCGTCTGGACGAATTTCTCAATCGAACGGAAGGCACGTCATGAGCACTTCGCAGACTTCCACGACCGCGACCGTCTCGACGCCGACGGACCGGGAGATCCACGTCGAACGCATCTTCAACGCTCCCCGCGAACGCGTGTGGGCCGCGTTCACGAGACCGGAACTCCTCGCCCAGTGGTGGGGTCGCGGAAACGAACTCGACGTCGAACGCTGGGAATTCGAACGCGGCGGGCACTGGCGCTTCGTCGAACACTCGGACGGCGAGACCCACGGTTTCGAGGGCAGATTCAGGGAGATCACCCCGGAGGAGCGCCTGGTGTACACGTTCGAGTGGGACGGCATGCCGGGCCACGTCATCGTCGAGAACAACACCTACACCGACCTCGGTGACGGGCGCACCAAGCTGTCTGTCGTCAGTCAGTTCCACACCCCCGAGGAGCGCGACGGCATGTTGCAGTCCGGCATGGAGGGCGGCATGAACGAGAGCTACGCGGCGCTGGATGCGGTGCTGGCGCAGACGAGCTGGTGACCGGAAGTCGTCACGAAGTGGGCGCGGAGAGGCTGCCGCCGATCGAATGACGGTGGTGGACTTCTCCTCTCAGTCTCGTCGTGATGGGGACGCCGTCCTCGGCGCCGGCCTTCATCTTGGCGAGGATCCGCACCGCCGCCTCCTGCCCCATCTCGGCCAGGGGCGGGGCGTAGGACGTGATTCCGGGCGGAAACACCTCGTACCATTCGGGGTTTCCGTGCGCGGCGACGGACAGGTGGCTGGGCACCGACAGGCCGAGGTCGGAGCAGGCGTGCAGGACGCCCAGCGCGATCCGGCTACTGGCGGCGATGACGACGTCAGGCAGGTCGCCGGCGATCGCGTGCATCGCGTTCCGCCCCCATGCCGAGGTGAAGTCGCCCTCGAGGATGCGGAAGCGGCGCCCGGCAGTTCCCTTGGGCGCCTCCGGTATTCCCGCGCGGTCGACGGCGTTGCGGAACCCGCGCATGCGGTCGGCGGTGGTGCTGTGATCGGCCCCGCCGATGACGAGTGCGAGATCGGTGTGTCCCGCCTGCAGGGCCAGGTCGGTGATCGCTTCGATGCCGAATTCGTCGTCGCTGACGACTGCGTCGGTCTGTAGCGGGACCGAGTGACGGTTGAGTTGCACGATCGGCACGCCGGTCGGCAATGTACGCCGAGCGTCGACGGGGACGTGGATGATTCCGTCGACGCGGTGATCGAGCAGGGAGCGCAGTCCGCGTTCCTCGGATTCCGGATCGTTGCCGCTCGCGCTGACCACGAGCTGGAATCCGGCCTCGAACAGAACGGACTGCAGCACGGCGGCGCTGTCGGTGTAGAACTCGTTCGAGATGTCGGGGAGTAGCAATCCGACGACGCGCGTCTTGTTCTCCCGCAGTGCTTGGGCGACCTTGTTCGGCCGGTAGCCCAATGCGTCGGCCGCCTCGAGGATTCTCTTGCGCGTATCGGGGTCCACGTAGCCGCGCCCGCTCATCGCGCGTGAGGCGGTACCCACCCCCACCTTGGCCAGCGCGGCGACGTCCTGAAGTTTGGGCACAAGCCCACCATACCCAACGTAACCGCAGGTAAAGGCGTCGAGGACGACGGCGGACGTCGGGGAAACGACCTCTCTTGACAGAACGAGTGGCTTACGCCACAGTGATGTGGAACCGATTCCACATGGCGTGAGTCACAGTCGCGGATGTGGGTGATCCACTACGTCAGGCGAAAGGCCCTTCGTGTCCATTCAGTCAAGAAACCCGTTCTCCCTCCTCACTCACCTGGCAGGGGACGAGGCGCAACTCGACATCTTTTCCGCCGACAGCTGCATCGAGAGCTGGCTGGCCACCGAGCGGGCCCTCGCCATCGCTCAGGGTGAGCACGCGGTCATCTCGGCAGACGACGCCGCGGCGATCGCGGCAGCGGCTCGCATCGACAACATCGACCGCGACTCCCTGTGGGAGACGTCGAAGAATGTCGGGTACCCGATCCTCGGGCTGGTGCGGCAGATCTCCGGGGCGCTGCCGGACGGACCGAACGGTCGCGTCCACTACGGTGCGACCACGCAGGACATCATGGATACCGGGCTCGCCCTGCAGCTCGCGCGGTCGCTGGCCGCGCTCGACTGGCAGCTCGGCGAACTCGGCGATGCGCTCGCGGTCCAGGTCGAGGCCCACGCCGGCACCGTGATGCCCGGCCGGACCCACGCCCAGCAGGCGGTGCCGACCACGTTCGGCGCCACCCTCGGGACGCTGCTGGGTCAGTTCACCCGACACCGCGAACGTCTCCAGCAGGCGGTGCCGCGGATCGCCGTGATCTCCCTGTTCGGGGCGGGCGGCACGTCCGCAGCGCTCGGAGCGAAGTCCGCGGACGTCCGGACCCGCGTCGCCGATCTGCTCGGCCTGCACGACACCGACATCCCGTGGCATGTCGACCGCGACGGTATCGCCGAATACGGCTGGCTCTGCGCCACTGTCGCGGCGACGTGCGCCAAGCTCGCCCGCAACATCGTCGATCTCTCCCGCACGGAGATCGGCGAGGTCTTCGAGCCCTACAACAGCCACCGCGGTGCGTCGTCGACGATGCCGCAGAAGGTCAACCCGATCTCGTCGGAGGCCATCATCGGACTGTCCCAGACCGCCGGGGCGCTGCTGTCGTCGCTGAGCCGCATCCAGGAGGCGGGCCACGAACGCAGCGCCGGCGAGTGGCAGATCGAATGGCAGGTGATCCCACAACTCGGGGTCCTGGCCGGCAGTGCCCTGTCCGAAGCGCTCGTCATCGTCACGGGCATGCGGGTCGACGCCGACAGGATGCGCGCGAACCTCGACCTCGACGGCGGGCTGGTCATGGCCGAGGCGCAGATGATCCAGCTCGCCGAAGCCCTGGGCCGCGAACGCGCCCACGACCTGCTCTACACGGCTGCGACCCGCGCCCGAACCTCGCATCGCGTGCTCGCCGACACCCTGCGCGAGGTCGCGGCGGAGGCCGGTGTCGCCGAACTGCTGCCCGCGCAACTCGTCACCGCCGACGATTACCTCGGTGAGGCGAAGGACATCGCCGCGAGCGCTGTCCGCGGATGGCACAGCGGTGCCGCAGTCGACGAAGACCTGCCCTCCATTCCGCAGCTGGCAAGGATCTGACATGCGCACACTCGCCCCCGCGACGGAGCAGCCACCGAAACTCGCAGGAGAGGAACGCTTCGACTTCATCCGCGGACGTCTCGGCCTGATCGCCGCGCTGCCCCTGCTCATCGGCATCCTGGTGCTGCCGATCGACATGCCGAATTCCCAGCAGGCCATGCTCGCGGTTCTGACCGTCGTGGTCCTGCTGTGGATCACCGAACCCGTCCCCATCCCGGTGACCGCGCTGATCGGCATCGCCCTACTCGTCGTCCTCGGCGTCGGCACACCCCAGGAGGTGTACGGGTCCTTCGGCTCCGCGACGGTGTTCCTGGTGATCGGCGCCTTCATCCTGGCCCGCGCAATGACGGTGCACGGGCTGGACCGGCGGTTCGCCCTCAAGGTGCTCTCGTTCCCGGGCATCGGCAACAGCACGTACCGCACCGCGGCGGCGTTCGGTGTCGTCGCCTGCATCCTCTCGATGTTCGTGTCGTCTTCCGCCACCGCCGCGATGCTGCTTCCCATCGGCATCGGCGTGGTCAAGACGATCGGCGATCTCATTCAGGAGCAGAACCCGGGCATCAGGACCAACCGCACCAAATTCTCTTGCCTGCTGATGCTGTCCATTGCCTACGGCGCGAGTATCGGTTCGGTCCTCACCCCGATCACCGGAATCGCCAACGTCATCGGCCGCGGCACCATCGAGCGGATGACCGGCTACAAGGTCGAACTGTTCGACTGGATCTCCATGTCGGCCCCGTACCTCCTCGTGATGGGCGCGGTCATGTGGGTCGCGCTGATCCTCGTCAACCGGCCCGAGGTGAAGCACATCCGCGGCGGGCAGGACTACTTCCGCGCCCACTACGCAGACCTCGGCCCGATGAACCGCGGCGAACGCAACGTCCTGGTGATCTTTCTCGTCACCGTTGTCCTCTGGGTGTTGCCGTCCCTCGTCACCACCTTCGGTGTCACGAGCCCGATCGTCACCGCCTTCACCGATCACCTCAACGAGGGATCCGTCGTCGTCCTCACCGCCGGTCTGCTGTTCTTCCTGCCCCGCGGGAACGGGAGCGGCGAATCCACCCTCACCTGGTCGGAGGCCGCCAAGATCGACTGGGGCACAGTTCTCCTCGTCGGCGCCGGCCTGACGATCGGCACCATGATGAACGCCACCGGACTCGCGGAAACCCTCGGCACCACCATCGCCCGGGCCACGGGTGTGCAGAGTTCCTGGGTTCTCGCCCTGATCGCGATCGTCATGGGGTTGGTCATCTCCGAGACCACCAGCAACACGGCCAGCGTCGGCATCGTCGTCCCGATCATCATCCCGATCGCCCTCGCCATCGGCGTCGACCCGATCATCCCGGCCATGGCCGGCGTGTTCGGCGCGAATGCCGGCGCCATGCTCCCGGTCTCGACGCCACCGAACGCCATCGTCTACGGATCGGGCTACGTGCCGATGATCAAGATGATCAGCACCGGCATCTTCATCGACATCATCTGCATCCCACTGATCTTCGGCGCCGTCGTCGGCATCGGATCCCTCCTCGCGCTCCACGTGTGAGCAGGCCGGCCGTGCCGCGAATCAGTCGACGAGCACGCAGCGTGCTCCGCTGAAGATGGTGGGCATGCACTTGTTGCAATGGATGCACAGCGATTGGGTGCGCGACTCGGCGCGGATGCGGTTCACCAGATCGGGTTCGCGCAGCAACGCGCGGGCCATGGCGACGAATTCGAACCCCTCGGCCATGGCGGTGTCCATCCCCGCCCGGTCGGTGACTCCGCCGAGCAGGACGAGCGGCAACGCCACCGCCGCGCGGATCTGGCGGGCGTGCTCGAGCATGAACAGGTCGCGGTAGGGGTAGGCGTGGATCAGCGACTTGCCTGCCAGTTGCACGCCGAGGCGGACGGGCTGCGGCATAGCGGCGGCGAACTCGCGGACCGGCGCGTCACCCTTGAACAGGTACATGGGATTGAGAAGTGAACTGCCCATGGTGAGTTCGAGGGCGTCGACGCTGCCGTCGTGCTCCAGAAGCCGGGCGACCTGGATGGCCTCGTCGAGCCAGAACCCGCCGGGGACGCCGTCGTCCATGTTGAGCTTGGCGAGGATCGCAACCCGGCCGCCGACGGCGTCGCGCACGGTGCGGGCGGCGTCCCGCACCACCCGGGCCCGGTTCTCGAGCGATCCACCGTAGCAATCTGTGCGACGGTTCAGCTTCGGGCTGAGAAACGCACTGGCGAAATAGTTGTGGCCGAAGTGGATCTCGACGGCGTCGAAGCCGGACTCGACGGCGAGCCGCGCCGCGGTGCCGTGGGCGGCGGTGATTCTGGTGATGTCGGCGGTGGTGGCGCTGCGGATCATCCGCATGCTCAGCGGATTGAACGACCGCGACGGTGCGAGCGCAGGCAGTCCGGTGGACTTCTCGTTGGCGACGGGTCCGGCGTGCCCGAGTTGGGCGGATGCGGCCGCACCCTCGGCGTGGATGGCATCGGTGAGTCGGCGCAGCCCGGGGACGGCGTCCGGGCGCATCCACAACTGTCCGCGTTCGGTGCGACCCTCCGGTGCCACGGCGCAGTAGGCCACCGTCGACATTCCGACTCCGCCCGCCGCGGGGCGGCGGTGGAATTCGATCAATTCGTCGGTGACCAGGGCGTCGGGGGTGCGTCCCTCGAACGTGGCCGATTTGATGATGCGGTTGCGTAACGTGATGGGGCCCAGCGTGGCCGGGGCGAAAACGTCTGGAGGTGTGGTCATTCCCGCCCCTTCGTCGTGTGTAGTCGACGGTAGGCCGCGGGGACGTTCGGCGACCGGGAGGTGTCCGCTGAGCGGGACACCACCGCACTCTCGCGGACGACCCCTCGACGTCCGTGAGCGTGCGGCGGTGGCCTCTCAGCTGACGGTCTCGGGCAGCTTCTCCGGTGCTTCACCGCTGGTCGCGCCGCGTTGCCTGCGCCCGAGCGCCCAGCATGCGAGCGTGATCGCACACGTGAACGTGAGCGTCGCGAACAGCTGGTTGCGTGCCGCGTCGTCGAACAACGCGAGCACCGCGACCGCGGCCAGCAGCGCGAGTGCGACATACGACAGATACGGGAAGCCCCACATCTTCAGCGGCAGATCCGTCCGGCCCGACTTCTCGGCGCGCCGCCGCAGCACGATCTGCGAGACAGTGACGAACGTCCACAACACCAGGATCGTCGAACCGACCGCGTTGAGCAGCAGCGGGAGAACACGATCCGGTGCCAGGTAGTTGAGGACGACGGTGACGAAACCGAACGCCACCGACGCCAGCACCGCCAGGCGGGGGACGCCGTTGCCCGACACCCGGCCGAACACCTTCGCGGCCGCCCCGCGCTCGGACAGCGAGTAGATCATCCGGGAACCGCTGAACAGCATGGCGTTCAGCGACGACAGCAGCGCGATGACCACGACGACGGTCATGACGGCGCCGGCGCCCGGCACGTGTGCGGCGTTCAGGACCGCGACGAACGGACCCGTCGCGAGTTCCCCCGCCGTCCACGGCAGCACCGTCACCATGATCAGGACGGAACCGACGTAGAACACCAGGATCCGCCACACGATGGACCGCACCGCCCGGCTCACGTTGCGCCGGGGCTCCGACGTCTCGGCGGCCGCGATGGCCATCACCTCGGTGCCGCCGAACGCGAAGACCACGATCAGCAGGCCCGCGGCGATGCCGGTGACTCCGGTGGGGGCGAATCCGCCGTGGCCGGTGAGGTTCGACAGACCGGGCGCGTCGAAACTCGGGATCCAGCCGAAGATCATCGCGGAGCCGACCGCCAGGAACGCGACGATCGCCGCGATCTTCAGTGCGGCGAACCAGAATTCGAACTCACCGAAGCGGGAGACACCCGCGAGGTTCACGGCGGTCAGCACACTCATGTACGCCAGGGCGGCCACCCATTGCGGCACCCCGGGTAGGGAGGCGGCGGTGATCGCCGCCGCCGCGGTCGCTTCCGCGGCGACCACGATGACGACCTGCACCCAGTAGAGCCAGCCGATGGTCCGGCCGGCGATCGGGCCCATCGCCTTCTCGGCGTGGACGGAGAACGCACCGCTGTCGGGGTCGGCGGCCACCATCTCGCCCATCATCCGCATGACGAGGACGACGAGAAACCCGGCGATGAGGAAGGAGACGAGCACGGCGGGCCCGGCGACGGCGATGCCCGCGCCGGAGCCGACGAACAGTCCGGCACCGATCGCGCCGCCCAGACTCATCATCACCAGCTGCCGCGGTTTCATCGCCTGCTGCAGGCGCGTGGTGGAGGCCGGTGGGTCGTGAACTGTGTTCATGGGGTCTCCCGTGCCGTCAGACGAGCTGATCGAGTGCGATCTCGAACGCGGTACCGGCGATTCCGGTCGGCTGCGACGAACGCGCGAAGCAACGCTCGAGCGCCGTCGCCACGGTGGCGGAGACGTCGCCGAAGATCGCCTCGTCCGACACCTCGATGTCGCCCTCCATCAGCAGCGCGAACGCCCGGGCCATGCCGCAATTGGCGATGAAGTCGGGGACGACGGCGACGCTCTTGTCGGCGTATTCGTAGGTGGGGCCGTAGAAGATCTCGTCGTCCGCGAACGGCACGTTGGCGCCGCTCGCCACCACCTCGAGGCCGCCCGCGATCAACCGGTCCACCTGGTCGCGGGTCACGAGACGGGACGCGGCGCAGGGGAGGAAGATCTCGGCGCCGGAACTCCAGATCGTCGAGTTGATCTCCTCGAACGGCACCATGCCGGCTGCGCGCAGTTCGTTGCCCTCCTTGGCCAGGAACAGCGCGCGGATCTGCTCGAAGTCGTAGCCGTCGGTGTTCGTCAATCCACCGTTGCGGTCGAGGATTCCGACGATCCGGGCACCGGACTGCGCCAGGTAGTACGCGGCGGCGGCGCCGACGTTGCCCCAGCCCTGCATGATCACGCGCTTGCCGGCCAGTTCGCCGCCGTAGACCCGGTAGTAGTGCCGCACCGATTCGGCGACGCCCCACCCGGTGATCAGATCCGACACCGTGTACTTCGCCTGCGGGTCGGGCGTGAACCGCGCATCCTCGACGACCTTCGCGACGCCCAGGCGCAGCTGCCCGACCCGCTGCACCCGCTCACGATCGGTCGCCGCGAAGTGCCCGTTGACGACGCCCTCCTGCGGATGCCACAGCCCGTAGCTCTCGGTGATCGGCACGACCTCGGCCATCTCGTCGACGTTCAGGTCGCCGCCGGTGCCGTAGTACGACTTCAGCAGCGGGGTCACGGCCTTGAACCAGCGGCGCAGCACCTCGTCCTTGCGCGGGTCGGTCGGGTCGAAGTCGATGCCCGACTTCGCGCCGCCGATGGCCGGACCCGAGACGGTGAACTTGACCTCCATGGTCTTGGCGAGCGACTCCACCTCGCGCCGATCGAGACCGCGGCGCATCCGGGTTCCGCCGCCGGCAGCACCGCCGCGCAGCGAGTTGATCACCGTCCATCCGCGGGCGGAGGTCTCCGTGTCGTGCCACTCGAAGACGATCTCGGGGGCCTTCTCTTCGAATCGGGTGAGCAGATTCTTCATGGCTTCTCTCGGTTTCTGGACGGCCGGGGCTCGGGGCGATCCGGCCGGTGTTCCCGGCCGTGCCCGCGCTGTTACGGCGATCACTGTGGTGGGCACCACTCGTGCGCCGCAACCGGCTGCGCAGCAGATAGCCACGATGAACATCACCGAGAAAGAAGTTCGTCGATTTTCTATTCAATTTGTGCAGCAGAAGCGGGGAACGCGTTGCTAATCCGCGTCTGCGGGCGCGGTGCGGTAGGCCGGCGCCTTCGCCGGACGCGGTCGGTCGAGGGTTCGCAGCAGCGGCATCGACCGGTACGGGACGATCACCGACAGCACCATCACGCTGGTGGACCGGGCGACGACGCTCGACTTGTTCAGATCGATCAGCGTCTGCTGCAGCCCGAGGTGGGAGCCGGCGGCGATGCGGCACAGGATGTCGCCGGAACCGGTGGTCGCGAAGGCCTCGAGCACACCCGGGATCGACTCCAGTTCCGACGTCACGGAGTCGAGTGCGCCCTGCGCCGTCTCCAGCGTGACGAACGCCTGCACGTCGAACCCCGCGGCGGCGATGTCGAGGCGCGGCTCGTACCCGGCGATCACGCCGGACTCCTCGAGTTTGCGCACCCGCGCCTGAACGGTGGCCCGCGCGACCTTGATCCGGCGCGACAGCTCCAGCACGCCGGCCTTCGGGTCGTCGTGCATGGCGTCGAGGAGGGCGAAGTCGAGCTCGTCCAACTGCACTGCGTCCTTCATGGCCAGACCTCTCCGAACGAATTCAACTAGTCCGACTGTATAAGAAATCCGTCCTCGAGGCGCCCGAAGGTGGCACCACGGCTAGCTTCTGCTGGCTCGGTTGCCTATGTGGCCGGTCTGGGTTTTCGTAGTGACCCACACAACAGGCCAAGCCCTCCGTCCCCGAAACAGGAAGACAGCGATGACGATCGAGCAGACTCTCACCGACAAGGAACGCCTGGCAGGTCTCGACCTCGGCCAGCTCGAACAACTGGTCGGGCTCGTCGAATACGACGGCACCCGCGACCCGTTCCCGGTCAGCGGCTGGGACGCCGTCGTCTGGGTGGTCGGCAACGCCACCCAGACCGCCCACTACTTCCAGTCCGCGTTCGGGATGACCCTCGTCGCCTACTCCGGACCGACCACCGGCAACCGCGACCACCACAGCTTCGTCCTCGAATCCGGTGCCGTCCGCTTCGTCATCAACGGCGCCGTGAACCCCGGCAGCCCGCTGATCGAGCACCACCGCACCCACGGCGACGGCGTCGTCGACATCGCCCTCGCCGTCCCCGACGTCGACAAGTGCATCGCCCACGCCCGCGCCCAGGGCGCCACCGTCCTCGACGAACCCCACGACGTGACCGACGAGCACGGCACCGTCCGGATCGCCGCGATCGCCACCTACGGCGACACCCGCCACACCCTCGTCGACCGCAGCCACTACACCGGCCCCTACCTGCCCGGCTACCTCGCCCGGACCTCGTCGCACACCAAACGGGACGGCGCCCCCAAGCGCCTGTTCCAGGCCCTCGACCACGTCGTCGGCAACGTCGAACTCGGCAAGATGGACCACTGGGTCGACTTCTACAACCGGGTCATGGGCTTCACGAACATGGCCGAATTCGTCGGCGAGGACATCGCCACCGACTACTCCGCACTGATGAGCAAGGTCGTCTCCAACGGCAACCACCGCGTGAAGTTCCCGCTCAACGAGCCCGCCATCGCCAAGAAACGCTCGCAGATCGACGAGTACCTCGACTTCTACGGCGGTCCCGGCGCCCAGCACCTGGCGCTGGCCACCAATGACATTCTCACCGCGGTGGACCGGCTCACCGCCGAGGGGGTGGAGTTCCTGGCCACCCCGGACTCCTACTACCAGGACCCCGAACTGCGGGCCCGGATCGGCAACGTCCGCGCCCCGATCGAGGAGTTGCAGAAACGCGGCATCCTCGTCGACCGCGACGAGGACGGCTACCTGCTGCAGATCTTCACCAAACCCCTCGTCGACCGGCCCACCGTGTTCTTCGAACTCATCGAACGCCACGGCTCCCTCGGCTTCGGCATCGGCAACTTCAAAGCCCTCTTCGAAGCCATCGAACGCGAACAAGCCGCCCGCGGAAACTTCTGAGCGAGAGCCGATGAGCGGGTGCGGCGACTTTCCCGCGGGATCGGTGCCGCCGCGAATACGATGACGCCATGAGCCCTACCGAGGCAGTGGTGGCCGGGGCCGGGCCGACCGGTCTCACGCTCGCTCTGGAACTGGCGCGGCGTGGCGTCGAAGTGCGGATCCTCGACAAGTCTCCCGAGCCGTTCGCGGGTTCGCGCGGAAAGGGATTGACCGCGCGCAGCCAAGAAGTGATGGACGATCTCGGTATCGTCGACGAGGTCGTCGAGGCCGGATTCCGGCACCTTCCCAACCGGGTCGCGGTGCGGGGCCGGGTGGTGGGCGACAGCGACCCCCACGCAGACCTGAACCCCACACCCGACCGGCCCTACGAGAGCGGGTTGATGATCCCGCAGTGGCGGACCGAGCAGATTCTGCGAGAGCGTCTCTCCGAGTTCGGTATCGACGTGGAGCGCGGCGTCGAGGTGGTGGGTTTCGAGCAGACCACCGACAAGGTGACCGTCCGGCTCGCCGGGGGCGGGACCGTCATGGCGCGTTACCTCGTCGGCTGCGACGGCGGACGCAGCACAGTGCGCAAGGCGCTCGGGGTGTCGTTCGAGGGGACGGGCGGCATCGAGGGCATGCTCCTCGGCGACGTGTCCGTCGACGGCCTGACCCCCGACCGCTGGTACCAGTGGTCGCACCCCGAGAAGGGCTTCGTCGCGCTGTGCCCGTTCCGTGGGATCAACTCCTGGCAGTTCCAGGGAGTGCCGTTCGCGGACTTCGACGAGGAGGGGAACCTGCCCGAACCGTCGCTGGAGTACTTCCAGCGAGTGCTCGACGACATCGCCTGCGATCCCGGCGTGCGACTGTCCGCACCGACGTGGCTGTCCACCTGGCATGTGAACGTGCGCATGGTGGACCGTTTCCGCGACGGCCGGGTGTTCCTCGCCGGCGACGCCGCGCACGTTCATCCGCCCGCCGGTGGGCTCGGGATGAACACCGGGATCCAGGACGCCTACAACCTCGGCTGGAAACTCGCGCTCGTCCTGGCCGGCTCCGCGGATCCGTCGCTCCTCGACACGTATCAGGAGGAGCGGTTGCCGCTCGCCCGCTGGACGCTCGGGGTGAGCAGCGCGGGGCTGCAGAAGGTGACCGACAACCTCGGACGCGAGGACTCATCGGGGTTCGCCGGCGCGGCGACCGAGGACGGCCAGCAACTCGGTCTGGGCTACCCGTGGAGTTCGCTGTCCCGGGACGGGGACGTGACGACGGGCGTCCGCGCGGGTGACCGCGCACCCGACGCGCCGTGCCTGAGCCCGGACGGTTCCCCACTGCGACTGTTCGACGTCTTCCGCGGGACGCACTTCACGGTTCTCGGGTTCGACGGCGGGCCCCGGCACGCCCTGCAGACCCTGGCCGAAGACGCGCCCGACGACGTGAAATACGTGGTGGTGGGTGATTCCCGCGGTCCCGGCGTGGACGTCGTCGACGACCGCGGTTTCGCGCGTAGCGCCTACGGGGCACACGGTGGCACGCTGGTGGTGGTGCGCCCCGACGGCTACGTCGCGCTCACCGCCCCGGCCACCGCGACCGACGACGTCATCGACTACCTCGGCTGCCTGGTGGGGAGATCGTGACGAAAGGCTGAACGATGCGTCACAGGGACGAGGAACTCGACTACGACGAGGCCGACCTCGAGGTCGGGCACCCGAAGGACCATGCGGCCGGGCCGACCGCTGTCGCGGTGTCGATGAAACGCGCGCTCGAGCAGATGGGTGTGGTCCGCACCGCCGAGACGTTGTTGCGCCTGAACCAGGCCGAGGGCTTCGACTGCATGAGTTGCGCCTGGCCCGACCCCGACCCGGGTCACCGCCACGCCGCGGAGTTCTGTGAGAACGGCGCCAAGGCGGTGGCGGAGGAGGCGACGCGGGTCCGGGCGACCCCCGAATTCTTCGCCCGCCACAGTATCGCCGAACTCGACTGCCACAGCGAGCACTGGCTGGGGCAGCAGGGCCGGATCACGCATCCGATGGTGAAGCGGCCCGGCGGAACGCACTACGAGCCCATCGAATGGGACGAGGCCTTCACGCTGATCGGCGAGCAGCTGAACGCCTTGGACAGTCCGGACGAGGCGATCTTCTACACGTCCGGCCGGGCGTCGAACGAGGCCGCGTTCGCGTACCAGCTGTTCGTCCGCGCGTTCGGGACGAACAATCTGCCCGACTGTTCCAACATGTGCCACGAATCGACCAGCATCGCGCTGCAGGAGTCGATCGGCATCGGCAAGGCCAGCGTCACGATGGACGACGTGTATCAGGCGAAACTCATTGTCTTGCAGGGGCAGAACCCGGGAACCAACCATCCGCGGATGCTGTCGGCACTGGAGAAGGCCAAGCAGAACGGCGCGAAGATCCTGTCGATCAACCCGCTCCGCGAGGCCGGTCTGGTCAACTTCAAGAATCCGCAGACCCCGCGAGGGATGGTGGGGCACGGTACCGACCTGTCCGACCTGCACCTGCCCATCGCGCTGAACGGCGACCTGGCCCTGCTCCAGGCGTTCGGCTCACTGCTCGTCGAATGGGACGCCCTCGACCACGAATTCATCGACCGGTACACGATCGGATTCGAGTTGTGGAAGCAGCACGTCGCCGACCTCGACTGGGACGTCGTCACCCGGACCACCGGGCTGTCGCGGGAACAGATCACCGACGCGGCCCGGATGCTGCGGGATTCCGATGCCACCGTGTTCTGCTGGGCGATGGGGCTCACTCAGCACCACAACTCGGTGGCGATCATCAAGGAAGTCACCAATATCGCGCTCGCGCAGGGGAACATCGGGAAGCCCGGCGCCGGGCTGCTGCCGGTGCGCGGGCACTCGAACGTGCAGGGCGACCGCACGATGGGGATCTGGGAGCGCCCGCCGCGGCATTTCCTGGACGCGCTCGCGAAGGAGTTCGACTTCGACCCGCCCCGCGAGAACGGCTACGACACCGTCGATTCGATCCGGGCCATGCGCGACGGCAAGGCCCACTTTTTCCTCGGGCTCGGCGGCAACTTCGTCCAGGCCGCCCCGGACACCGACGTCACCGCGGCCGCGCTGCGCAAGACCCGGATGACGGTCCACGTCTCGACGAAGATCAACCGGTCGCATCTCGTGTGCGGCGACACGGCCCTGATCCTGCCGACGCGGGGACGCACCGAGCAGGACGTCCAGGCCGGTGGGCCGCAGTTCATTTCCGTCGAGGACTCGGTGTGCTCGGTTCATGCCTCCCGGGGTCCGTTGAAACCGGCCAGCCCGCAACTCGATTCGGAGGTGGGTATCGTCACGCGCATCGCCGAGGCGACGCTCGGCGACCGCTACGGTCTCGAGTGGAAGAAGATGCGGGACGACTACGCGAACATCCGCCTGCACATCTCGCGGGTGGTGCCCGGATGCGAAGGGTACGAGGTGAACGTCCGCAAGCCGGGCGGCTTCGTTCTGCCGCACCCGCCGCGCGACTCCCGGACGTTCCCCACCCACTCGGGGCGCGCCGAATTCGCGGTGTCCCCGATCGACGTGCTGCAGGTGCCCCCGCGGCACGTGATCCTGCAGACGATCCGCAGCCACGACCAGTTCAACACCACGATCTACGGGCTCAGCGATCGGTACCGCGGCATCGAGGGCGGGCGCCGCGTGATCTTCCTGCACCGCGACGACATCGCGGCCCTCGGGTTCGACGACGGCGACATGGTGGACCTCTTCACGCATTGGGACGGTGACGACCGCGTCCGCTGCGCCCACGACTTCCGGATCGTCGAGTACGACACGCCCCGGGGGTCGGCCGCCGCCTACTATCCGGAGACCAATCCGCTGGTGCCGCTCGATTCCACGGCGACCGGCAGCAACTGTCCCACGTCGAAGTCCGTCGTCGTCTCCCTGGAACACGCCGGCAAGTACAGCGCCGAATGCCCACCGGAGGCGAGCCAGGACGCGGTCGGATCGGACCAGGTCCACAAGTCGCAGCCCCAGCCGGAGCACCTCTCCTGACGTGAGTGGCAAAGTGTGCCCCGGCACGCTTTCCCACTCACCTGCGCAGGTGAGTGGGAAAGCGTGCCGGGGCACGCATCGGCACTCACGTAGGCAGGGACCCGCGACAGATCCGGCTCAGCCCCTGTCTCGGTCACGCAGGTAGACGGCCAACGGTTCGTGGCGTTGTATGCGTGACAAAGCGATTCGCCGCGCCGCCACCCACATCAGCGCGGAGATGACGACGGCGAGGACGACGCACAGCGCGAAGTCCGCGGTACCCATCCGCGAGTGCACGTCGGCCGGACGGACGAGGCGCCACAGCACGACCGGGACGACGGCGATCGCCGCCGAGAACGCAGGGAACACCCCGTACGGCACCACCAGCAGGATCAGCCACCGGACGACGACGGTGCGCCACCGGGCACGTTGTTCCCATCGCCACCGCAGCGGCCGCTGGTGATACGGGAAGTACACCCCGACCAGACTCGCCCCGGCGAGCGCACCGAACGGGCACAGCGCCACCGCGACCACCACCACCGCGGTGAACAGCCAGTCCTGCTCGGCGAAGCCGACGACGATCGCGATGGTCGCGCAGATCGGGGCGATCAGCATCCACAGCGCCACCGCCTTGGCGCCGAGCATCGCACCCAGCGCGTCCCGGTCGTCGAGTGCGGCGAGAACCCGCTCACTGTCCGGCGCCAGCACGTTGGTGGCGGTGACGTCGGCGTACATCCAGCCGGCGAGGGCCAGGGCGAAGCCGGACGGCCCGGTCCACTCGAACAACCAGCTCCGGGGCAGCAGGAACCAGGCCCCGATCATCAGGACGGCGTTGAACGCAACGGTCGCGAGCGTGTCTGCCGGGTTGCGCCAGATTCTGATCCACTCCGCACGAAGAGCGGCCATGACATTCAGCGTAAGCGTCGGGCCGGCCGTCGGAGCCGTGTCGGCAAGATCCCGGACGAACGGGACGCCGGTCCCTTCCACCTGGGACATCGGGTCGGCGACAGTGGTGCGATCCGAGAGAAAGGCCTGTCGTGACCATCGACGACGAGGAGGCAGCCGGGGCCGCGATCCTGATGGACACCCTCCCCGACCACCACAAGACCGTGCTGCGACTCCGGCTCGCGCACCGCCTCCCAGCCGTCGAGGTCGCGCGCATCCTCGGGACGAACGTCGAGGCCGTACTCCTCCTCCAGCACGCGGCGCTCAACCTCCTCCGGCGGCAACTCGCGGCGAGGGTGGTGGTCGACGGCGACAATCCGGCGAACGGGCGGTACTGATCGACGCTGCGAGATCCCGCGGTGCTGCCGCGGGAAGAGGTCCGGCTGCCGCCACGGCGTCGAGTCGGCGGGTTACCGGACTTGCCGAGCCTGGGACGTGTTTCGCTGCCAGTTCCCCATCGCGCGGTCACTGTGCCGGCGCCGTCTCGACCGCCCGGAGTTCGAGGAGGCACTCGTCGGGTTGTTCGGTGGCGCCGGGCATCGAGGTCACGAACCAGAAGTCACCGTCCCGGTCGACGCGAAACAGGTCGCCGGTAGCCATCCACTCGTCATCCCGGTCGAACACACCGCGCAGCGCGATGTCGTTGCCGGCGAAGATCTTCCCCGAGGCGTCGACGAGCAGTTGGCCGACCTGTCCCGGCCGAGCAGGCACCGCGTAGCCGTCCTCGCCGGTGCGGATCCGGCCGTCCTCCATCTCGACGACGCACACCCGTGGCGTTCCCGGCAGCGGTTTGCCCACCGAACCGATCTTGCGACCGCTGACATTGCCGAGGATTGCGTCCGAACGCGTCGAGGCGTACATCTCCAGGACACCGACCGATCCGAACCGGTCGCTGACCCGCCGCCACAGGTCGGCCGGCATCGCCGAGCCGACGAAGAGTCGAATGGGATGGTTCTTCCGGATTCGCTCCGGCGCGTCGACCAGCGGTTCGAGCATGTCGCGGGTGTAGGTCACCACTGTGGCCCGGTTGCGGCGTACCTGGGACCAGAACGTCTCCGGGTCGAACTCGTCGATCAGTGCCACGCGGGCACCGGATGCGGTTGCGGCGGCCGTCGCCAGGAGCAGACCGGTCGGGTGGTGCAGTGGGCTGCTGGAGTAGATCGTGTCGCCCGGGGTCAACGCGCACGCAGTCGAGGCCGCCAACGCGGAGGTCGCCCACCGGCCGTTGGTGATCAGATCGGCGCGGGTCTGCTCCTCAGCGCCGCCGAAGAGGACGAACGCGACGTCGCCGGCGCACCCCGGGTTCGCCCGGTACCAGGCAGGCAGGCGCGCGTGGTCGGGATCGACCTGCTCGAGGTCGACTGCGCCGGACGGGATGTCGCGGTCTTCGTGGACTGCGCCGAGAACGAACACCGGCAGCGCGGTTGTTGCCGCGGTCGCCGCGTGCTCGGGGTCGGCGAGGATCTTCGTCACGTGCCCGAGCCGTATCTCTTCGGCGAGGTCGTGCCCCGGGCGGTGCAGCACGGCGACCGCACCGATGCGGTTGAGGGCCGCGATCGCGACGAGGGAGCTCGGGCGGGTGTGCATGAGCACTCCGACTCGCTCGCCCTTGCGGACACCCGCCGATACCAGCCCGCAGACGACGCTGTCGATGCGTTGTTTGGTTTCCGCGTGGGTGTGCACGCGATCGGCGAACAGGAAGGCCACCTTGTCCGGGCGCGAGCGGGCCAGGTCGTCGAGTAGCGCACCGTAGGAGATCGTGGTGCGCGGACCCATCGATTCGAGCCGCACCAGGCGGGGCGCCGCAGCGGCGGCTTCCCTCGACAGCTCGACGACCGTGGTGGCCAGGTGCTTTCCGGCGCGCGACAGGGCGGCGGGGAGGTTGAACCCGGTTCCGGCGACGAGACCGGCGCCGTAGGTCAGTCCGGCGATGCTTCCGCGTGGCGCCGGTGCCTCGACGTCGGAGGACGGCTCGAGTTCGTGTATGAAGTCGGGCAGGTCACCCTCTCCGTTCGTCCAGCGCACCCACGCACCGATGCCGGGCCAGGTTTTCTGCTTGGCATGCGAGCTGACCGGCAGCCCGAAGTGTCCGACCGGCAGGGTGCATTCGTGGATGTCGGCGTTGGGTGCCGCCCGCCGGACCGCGCGCACCGTCGCCGGCGGTGCCAGGAAGTCGGCCTCACCGACGAAGGTGAGGATCGGGCAGGTGATGTCTGCGAATCCGACGGTGCGGTCACCGATCACGACGCCGCCCTCGACCAGGCGGTTGTCCGCGAGCAATTCGAGCAGTTCGACGAGTGCGGGACCGGACCAGCTGATCCACGCGCCGGTTTTGAGGAATTTGCGTTGCGGTTCGCGTGGCAGCAGCGACTCGCGGTCGTGCAGGGCGAGCAGGAATTCGATGTCGTTGCGGATGTTGCGATGTGGGCTCGACCAGTTGAACAGCTGTGTGACGAACCATCGGGGAAGGCCGGTCTTGCCGATGATCTTGCTCTCGAGCCCGACGATGCCCCAGAACAGGTCCTGTGGAACGACGCGGTCGATGTCGAGGGTCGTGAGCGGGCTGCCCAGCGCGATTACGCTCGCCACGCCGGCATTGCCGAGATACGCGGTCGCCGTGTAGCAGAAGATGCCGCCCTGGCAGTACCCGACGAGATGCACGTCCCGACCGGTGGCCTGCCGGACCCGTTGCACCGCGTCGGCGACGGCGAGTACGTGGTCACCGAAGGTGCGCTCGTTGCCGCCCGGCTCGACCGCCGGATCTCCGAAGTCGACCACCCACGGGTCGAGGCCCTGCTCGCGCAGCATCGCGACCGCACTGGTCTGCGGCGAAATGTCCCACACGACGGCAACCTGCGACAGCGGTGGCACGAGGATGACCGGCGGAAGCCCGGCCGGCGAGTCCGGGTAGTAGTGCCGCAGGCGGTACACCGGTTCGTGTGCCACGACGTCGTGCGGTGCGGGCTCCTCCTCGGTCTTGAGGCCGCCGTACCTGGCGACCTCGATGCCGTTGACGATGGTGGCGATGACGCGATCGATGTTGCTCGCGGTCGGGGTGGAGCCCATTAGCTGTCTGCTTTCGGTGTCGGTTGGTTGCAGGGGGTGGACAGGATCAGGTCGGCGATGCGGCCCGGTTCCTCGAGTTGCGGGCAGTGGCCGCAGTTGTCGAGAGTCTCGAGTGTTGCCGTGGGCACCGTGGACAGGAAGGCCGGCGCGCTGTTCGGATCTGCCAGCTTGTCTTCGCGGCCCCAGATCAGTAGGACCGGTAGGCGGATCCGGTCGGTTCGCAGGGGGTCGTGATCGCTCTCCCGACTCAGCGCGAGCAGATCGCTGCGCAATCTGCCCACATCACGCATGCCGTGGACGTGCTCCGCGTACCGCAGCGCGAGCCCGGACTCGGCGCGGCCTGCGGCGAGGCCGCGCGCATAGAACCGCGCTGCCCCGCGGCGGATCAGCGCCGCGGGCACGGGTGCTCGGTCGACGAACTGCAGCAACGGATCCAGGCAACGCAGGACCGTCGTGAGATACCGCAGTCGCCAGCCGTAGGCCAGGCCTGCCGGCCCGATGCCGACCACGGCGCCGAGGGGCACCTCGCTGCGGGCGGCCGCGCGCAGCGCGAGCAGGCCGCCGAGCGAGTTTCCCACCACAACCACATCGCCGCGTTCGGCGTAGGCACGTACGAACCCGTCGACGAACGCGTCGTGGTGGGGCAACGCCGGGCGGGCCAGCCGATCGGCGCGACCGCTGCCGGGCAGATCGACCGCCACTGCGCGGCGGCCCCGGCTCGCGAACTCCTGCAAGAGCGGGCGCCACGAGTCCGCCGAGTCGGTGAAGCCGTGCAGCAGCAGGATCGGCGGCCCGTCTCCGTCGACTTCGAGCACTCGGGTGGATACGCCGGCGACGACGATCGGCCGCTCGTTGATCGGGGAACTCATGAGAGCAGTAACCCGCCGTCCACCACGAGCTGGCTACCGGTCATGTAGCTGCTGGCGTCGGAGGCGAGGAAGACCATCGCCGCGGCGAGTTCGGCGGGGTCACCGAGGCGGCCCATGACGAGTCGGGGACCGATGAGTTCGGTGGGCATGCCGTCGGTCATCTCCGAGGGGAAGAACCCCGGGAGCAGTGCGTTGACTCGAATTCCCTTGCGCCCCGACCACTGTCGCGCGAGTGACCGGGTGAGTCCGAGGAGTCCGGCCTTCGACGCCGAGTACGCCGTCGTGGGGGCGTCGAGTGTGGTGTGCGCCATGACGCTGGCCACGTTCACGATCGACGAGCCAGGCGCCATCGCGGGGGCGACGGCCTGGGCCATCGAGAAGCATGCCGTGAGGTTCACCGCGACGACCCGTTCGAACTCGGCCAACGACAGCCGCGACGCGGGTGCGTGGTCTTCGATGCCGGCGTTGTTGATCAGCACGTCGACGCGCCCGAACCGCTCCACGGCCGCACCGACCACCTTGTGACAGTCGTCGGCGTCTGTGACGTCCGCGGCCACGGCGAGGCCGCTGCGACCGGTGCCGGTCACCGTGGCGAGGGTGTCCTCCAGAAGGGGTGCGCGCCGTGCGGCGACCACCACGTCCGCACCGGCCTCGGCACATGCCGCGGCGAACGCGACCCCGAGCCCCGACGACGCCCCGGTGATCACGACAACCTTGTCCCGAAGGCCGAACTTGTCGGCCAGGACGGGCCGAGGACCTGCTGTGCGGGCATAGCTCATGACTGATTCCTAAGTTGTGATGATTGTGTTCTGGCGCAACGAAGTTCGCTGAACAGCGATGATCACGACACTTCGTTCTCCTATACGACTGTATAGAAAAACATTCATATGTAAAGCCTGAAGCGCGGCGCACCCCGAGCTCCCGCGACGAGCGCGCGATGCGATACCGCTGACCAGTTCTATTTACAAACAGATATTTTCCGATACAGTTGTATAGCAACGAAGGGAATGTTGATGCTCGAATCCAAATCGCTCGAGGGCGTACGGGTCCTCACACTTGCCGTGAATCTGCCGGGACCACTCGCCGTCGCCCGCCTGCAGGTGATGGGAGCGGCGGTCACCAAGATCGAACCGCCCGAGGGTGATCCGCTCCGCAGCGCGTGCCCGCAGTGGTATCGCGAACTCACACAGGGCCAGCAGGTTCTCACAGTGGATCTGAAGGATCCGGCGGGACGCGAACGGTTGGATACCGAGTTGGCGGCCTCCGACCTACTGGTGACCGCCATGCGGCCCTCCGCGCTGCGCCGACTCGGGCTCACCGAACTGCAGTCGGTGCACCCACGCCTCGCGCACGTGGAGATCGTCGGCCACGACGGCGCACTCGAGGACCTGCCCGGTCACGACCTGACCTACCAGGCGGTGAACGGCACACTGCAGCCGCCGCTCATGCCCACTGTTCCCGTCGCCGATCTGCTCGGCGCCGAACGTGCCGTGTCGGCAGCGCTCCTCGCTCTCGGTGCATCGTCGAAACCCCGTCGGGGGGAGAGCTACCGTGTGGTCCTCGCGGATGCTGCAGCCGATGCCGGTGCCGCGGTGCGCCACGGACTGATGGGGCATTCGTCGACACCGCTCGGTGGCGCCGTTCCCGGATACGGCATCTACGCCACCTCCGACGGGCACATCGCCCTCGCGGCGCTCGAACCGCATTTCTGGTCCCGCACCCGCGACGTCCTCGGCGTCGCGGGGGAACGCGACGAACTCGAGCGCATCTTCGCCACCCGGACCAGCAAGGAATGGGAAGAACTCGCCGAGCGGGTCGACATACCGCTCATCGGAATTCAGAAACCTGGACAAGGAGTACCAGCATGACCGTTCGTGAAGCCGTGATCGTCGGCGCCGTCCGCACCCCGGTCGGGCGGCGGGGCGGCGCGTTGAGCGCCTGGCACCCGGTCGACCTGCTCGGACAGACGCTGCGGGCGCTGGTCGAGCGCACCGGCATCGATCCCGCCCAGATCGACGACGTGATCACCGGTTGTGTTCTGCAGCAGGAACAACAGGGGGGCAACATCGGCCGGCACGCCGTGCTCGCCGCCGGATTTCCGGAGTCGGTGCCCGCGGTGACCGTCGACCGGCAGTGCGGCTCGGGTCAGCAGGCGGTCAGCTTCGCCGCGCAGGGCGTGCTCGCGGGCTCCTACGATCTGGCGATCGCCTGCGGTGTCGAGTCGATGTCGCAGGTGCCGATGCCGGCCGCGATGGTGCCCGGGGCACCGCTCGGACCGCATTACAGCCCGCGCGAACTCGCCCGTTACGGCGGCGCCCTCGTGGCGCAGGGCCCGTCGTCGGAGCTGATGAACGAAAAATTCGACCTGAGCCGGGCTGCCCTGGACGCCTTCAGCGCCCGCAGCCATGGGCGCGCTCTCGCTGCGACCCGGGCGGGGAAGTTTCGCGAGCAGTTGGTACCGATGCGGGTAGATCCCGACGATGCGGCCAGCGCGCTCGTCGAGAGTGACGAGGGCATCCGCGAGCACCTCGACCGCGACAAGATGGCATCGTTGACGACGGTGTTCGCCGCCGACGGGCGCACCACCGCCGCGAACTCGTCGCAGCTCAGTGATGGTGCCGCCGCCCTGCTGATCGCCGACCGCGCGTTCGCCGAACGCCACGGACTGACGCCCAGGGCACGGTTCCGCGCGCTGTCGGTGGCAGGCGCCGATCCGGTCATCCAGTTCACCGCGGTCCTCGACGCCACCCGCAAGGCTCTGGAGTTCTCCGGTCTCGGGGTCGACGACATCGACCTTTTCGAGGTCAACGAGGCCTTCGCCGGAGTCCCGATGATGTTCGCACAGGAATTCGGGGTCCCCGACGACAAGCTCAACGTCAACGGCGGATCGGTCGCCATCGGCCATCCCCTCGGATCAACCGGCGCCCGGATGCTCACCGACCTGCTGTGCGAGCTCGAGCGCTCCGGCGCATCGGTCGGGCTGCAGAGCATCTGCGAGGCGAACGGCACCGCCAACACCACCATCATCGAACGGATCTGAGGAGCAGTGATGACGAGCGCGATCATCCAAGGTCTACCGTCCACGCACGGCGACCACTACCAGTTGAACACCACCACCCTGATCCGGCACTCGGCCCGCACGTACCCCGAACAGCAGATCGTGTTCCGCACCGCGGACGGAGGCTGGGACCGCTACACCTACGCCGACGCCTACCGCCGGGTCCAGCGGGCGGCGAACGTCCTGACGTGGCTCGGGATCGGGCCGGCCGACATGGTCGGCATCCTGGACTGGAACAGCAAGCGGCACTACGAGCTGTACTGGGCGATCCCGGGTATCGCCGCGGCAATGCTGCAGATGAACCTGCGGCTGTCACCCGAGGACCTCGCGTATGTGGTGGGTCACAGCGACGCGCGGTTCATCTTCGTCGACGAGTCCCTGCTCCCTGTCGCCGAAGCCCTCGCCCCACACGCACCGAACGTCAAGGGCTGGGTGCTGATGTCGGACAAGCCGATGTCGCAGATCAGCACCACGCTCGAGAACGTCCACCACTTCGAGGACCTCATGGCCGACGCGAGCGAGGTGTACGACTGGCCCATGATCGACGAACATGCAACCTACAGTGCGTGTTACACCACCGGAACCACCGGGCGGCCCAAGGGGATCTACTACTCGCACCGAGGAATCTACCTGCACACCATGAGTCAGGCGGCAGCGCTGAGTATGAGCGCGGACGACGCCGTCATGCTCATCACCCCGATGTTCCACGGACAGTCCTGGGGGCTGCCGCAGACCGGAACCTACAGCGCCGCGAAGATCGTGCTTCCCGGCCGGTACATGGCCGAGGACACCTCGGTGCTGGTCGACGAGATGATCGCCGAAGAGGTCACCGTCGCCAACGGCGCGCCGGCGATCTTCGAGCCGATGCTCGACTACATCAGGACCCTGGACGTCAAACCCGATTTCCGGCGGACGAAACTGCTCTCCGGTGCCACCGAGCCGCCACTGTCGATGATGCGCGGTTTCCACGACCTGACCGGCGCCGACATCCTGCACGGCTACGGCGCCACCGAGACCACGCCGTTCGTCACCGCAAACGGTGCGATCAAGCCGTCGCTGCGCACCACGCTGACCGACGAGCAGAAGTGGGATCTCAAACGCTCGCAGGGTCTTCCGGTCAACGGTGTGGACATCCGGATCGTCGACGCCGACGGCAACGACCTGCCGCACGACGGACAGGCGCAGGGTGAGATCCTGCTCCGCGGACCCTGGATCATCGAGCGCTACCACAAACTCGACGACGACGGCGACCGCTTCCAGGACGGGTACTGGCGCAGCGGAGACGTCGGCAAGATCGACGCGTACGGCTACCTGAAACTGACCGACCGCATCAAAGACGTCATCAAGAGCGGCGGCGAATGGATCTCGTCCATCGACATGGAGAACGCGATCACCGCCCACCCGAAAGTCGCCGAAGCCGCCGTGGTCGGCGTCCACCACCCGCGCTGGCAGGAACGCCCCGTGGCGCTGGTCGTCACCACAGACGGCGACGACCTGCCGATCGAGGAGATCCACGCCCTCCTCACGGGGTCGTTCGCCAAGTGGCAGCTGCCGGACACGGTCGTCTTCTGCGACCGACTGCCCCGAACCAGCGTTGGCAAGCTCGACAAGAAGGTGATGCGCGCCGCGCACGCCGACATCTACAAGGACACCCTGTGACTGAAACACCGGCAATTCTCGTCACCACCCGGCAGGGCGGCATCGCCATCCTCGAGATCAACCGCCCCGGCTCGAAGAACAGCATGAGCAACGATCTGCTCGCCGCGATGGCCGCAGAATTGCGCGCCCTCCGGCACGACGACGACATTCGCGCGGTGATCATCACCGGGGCAGGCGGAACGTTCTGCGCCGGAGCCGACATCACCGGCTTCGACACTCTTCGTGACGCCGCGCTGCTCGGCGCGCGGGAGGAGTTCGGGGGCACGTTCTGGTCCGACCTGGCGACCTTCCCCAAACCCGTCATCGCCGCCATCGAGGGGTTGGCGCTGGGCGGCGGGTGCGAACTGGCCCTCGCCTGCGACATCGCCATCGCGGGTGAATCTGCGAAATTCGCAGTGCCCGAGGTCAAGCTGGGAGTGATCCCCGGCGCCGGGGGCACCCAGCGTCTGGTCGGTGCGGTCGGAAAGTCAAAGGCCATGGCGATGTTGCTGTCCGGTGACTTCCGCACCGCAGACCAAGCCTGCGCCGCGGGCCTGATCGCCGAGACGGTCCCGGACGGTGAGGCACGGGCGCACGCCGTTGCTCTCGCACAGCGGATCGCGAAGAATTCCCCGCTGGCGGTGGCGCTGGCCAAGGACGCCGCTCTGCGCGCACTCGAGACGTCACTGAGCCAGGGCCTCGAACACGAAAAACGCAACTTCCACATCGCCGTACGGTCTGCGGATTGTCACGAGGGGCAGTCCGCGTTCCTCGCCAAACGCGCCCCCGCCTTCACCGGAAAGTAGAAGCCCGTCATGTCTGAACTATTTCCCGATTACCGCTCCCCGTGGGAGAACGACGACCAGCAGGTGCTGCGGAAGCACGCCGCCGAGTTCTTCCACAAGGAATGCACACCCCATCAGGAACGGTGGGCCGCGCAACACCAGGTCGACCGTGACTTCTGGAACAAGGCCGGTGCCGCGGGACTGCTGTGCCTCGACCTTCCGGAGGAATTCGGTGGTGGCGGAGGCAACTTCGGCCATGAGGCCGTCGTCCAGCAGGAGTTGACGTTCGCCCACGATTCCGCGTTCGGGTTCGGGGTGCATTCCACGATCGCCGCCCACTACATCTCCGCATTCGGCACCGACGAGCAGCGGGCGCGGTGGCTGCCGAAACTGGTCACCGGTGAGCTGGTCCTCGCCATCGCGATGACCGAACCCGGCACCGGATCGGATCTACAGTCGGTGCGGACCACCGCCATCCGCAACGGCGACGACTACGTGATCAACGGGTCGAAGACGTTCATTTCCAATGGCTCGCATTGCGATCTGCTGATCATCGTCGCCAAGACCGACGCCTCCCTGGGAGCGAAGGGCATCTCGCTGCTCGTCGCCGAAACCGAAAGCCTGCCCGGCTTCGAACGCGGTCGCGTCCTGCAGAAGATCGGTCAGCACGGACAGGACACCCGCGAACTGTTCTTCACCGACATGCGTGTTCCCGTCGGCAACCTCCTCGGTGAGGTCGAGGGCCAGGGCTTCTACCAGTTGATGCAGCAACTCCCACGGGAACGGCTGAGCATCGGCATCACCGGCGTCGCCATGGCCGAAGCCGCCGTCACCGAGGCCATCCGCTACGCCAAGGACCGCTCCGTGTTCGGCAAGTCGGTCCTCGACTACCAGAACACCAAATTCGTGCTGGCCGAATGCAAGACGGAGGTCCTGGCCGGCAAGACACTGATCGACCACTGCATCCAACGGGCCATCGACGGCACGCTCGACGCCGCGACCGCGTCGATGGCCAAGCTGTGGGGATCGGAGAAGCAGTGCGAGATCGTCGACCGCTGTCTGCAGATCTTCGGCGGCTACGGCTACATGATGGAATACCCGATCGCCCAGATGTACACCGCGGCACGCGTGCAGAAGATCTACGGCGGCACCAACGAGGTCATGAAGGACCTCATCGCCCGCACCCTCTGACCCACTCACGTCGTTCGTCCCCGCATCACTTCACAGGAGTACACCCATGAACATTTCCGGCACGACTGCCCTCGTCACCGGCGGCGCATCCGGCCTCGGTCTGGCCACCGTCACCACGCTGGCGAAGTCCGGCGCCCGCGTGATCGCGCTCGACCTGCCGTCCGCCGACCCCGCCGACCTCGCCGCGCTGGGGGAGACCGTGCAATTCGTGCCCGCCGACGTCACCGACGACGCCGCGGTCACCGACGCCGTCGCGCTGGCCAATATCGATCGCGGACTGCGGATCGTGGTGAACTGCGCCGGAATCGGCAACGCAATCAAGACCGTAAGCAAGGACGGACCGTTCCCACTGGACGCGTTCGAGCGCGTCATCAAGGTCAACCTCACCGGAACCTTCAACGTCATCCGCCTCGCCGCCCACGCGATGGCGCAGAACGAGCCGGTCGCAGGTGAACGCGGAGTCATCGTGAACACCGCCTCGGTCGCCGCGTTCGACGGGCAGATCGGGCAGGCCGCCTACTCCGCATCGAAGGGCGGCGTCGTCGGGGCCACCCTGCCCATCGCCCGCGATCTGGCGTCACTGCAGATCCGGGTGAACACCATCGCCCCCGGCCTGTTCAAGACCCCGCTGCTCGCCACCCTCCCGGAGAAGGCGCAGCAGTCCCTCGGCGCCCAGGTCCCGCACCCCAGCCGACTCGGGGATCCCAGCGAATACGCCCAGCTCGTCGAGGCGATCGTCACCAACCCGATGCTCAACGGCGAAACCATCCGCCTCGACGGCGCCATCCGCATGGCACCGCGGTAACGACGCCCCGGCAACGAAGGAGCAGCACGTGTCACAGGCATACATCGTGGACGCGGTTCGGACCCCCGTCGGCCGACGCGGGGGTGGCCTCGTCGGCGCGCACCCGGTCGACCTCGCGGCGCATGTCATCCGAACCCTGATCGGGCGCAACGATTTCGACCCAGCCATGGTGGACGATGTGATCCTGGGGTGCCTGGACACCATCGGGGCACAGTCCGGCGACATCGCCAGGATCGCGGCGCTCGGGGCCGGACTGCCGGAGTCGGTGCCCGGGGTCACCGTGGACCGGCAATGCGGGTCTTCCCAGCAGGCGGTGCACTTCGCGGCGCAGGCCGTGATGAGCGGGACCGCGGACATCGTCGTGGCCGGCGGCGTCCAGAACATGAGTCAGATCCCGCTGATGTCGTCCGTCACGGCCGGCGAACCGTACGGTGCCACCGATCCGTACTCGGGTTCGAAGACGTGGACCGCCCGGTACGGCGGCGAAGAGATCTCCCAGTTCCGGGGCGCCGAACTGATCGCCCGGCGATGGAACTTCGACCGCTCCGCGATGGAGGCCTACGCCCTCGAAAGCCATCGCCGGGCCGTGCACGCCCTCGAGCAGGGATACTTCGACGCCGAAATCGAACCCTTCGACGGCGTGGCCGTGGACGAGTGCCCACGCCCGGACACCACGGCGGCGAAGATGGCAGCACTGCCCACCCTGACCCCGCAGGGCCGGCTGACCGCGGCAGTATCCAGCCAGATCAGCGACGGTGCCTCGGGCATGCTCATCGCCTCCGAGTCGGCGGTGAACAGATTTGGCCTGACACCGCGCGCCCGCGTGCACCACATGAGCGTGCTGGGAGCGGATCCGATCATGATGCTCACCGCCCCCATCCCGGCGACCCGCCGGGCCCTGGACCGATGCGGCCTGTCCATCGACCAGATCGACGCCTACGAGGTCAACGAGGCCTTCGCGCCCGTCGCGATGGCCTGGCTCCACGACATCGGAGCAGATCCCGAACGGCTCAATCCCCACGGCGGCGCGATCGCCCTCGGCCACCCGATCGGAGCGACCGGCACCCGGCTGATGACCACCCTGCTGCACGAACTCGAACGCACCGGCGGGCGGTACGGACTCCAGGCCATGTGTGAGGGCGGCGGCCAGGCGAACGTCACCATCATCGAACGGCTCGGCTGAGGTCCCCCCGGCCGGAACGACAGTGCGGGTGCACCCCGAGGGTGCACCCGCACTGATGTCTGCCGTAATCGCGTGACCGGCGGGCCCGGCCGAGGTCACGAAGCCGGATCGGGATCCTCCATCCCCACCACCAGAACCGGCCGATCCTCCACCGGCGCGTCCGGGCCGGCCAACTGCTCCCACATCGTGTTGATCATCGGCGCGAGAAACAGCTGCCCGAGCTGACGCACCAGAACTTCGATCACCTGCACGCTGTCGCGTTTCTTCGTCGAGGCGACACCGGAGTCCCGTAACTTCGTGATCTCCGCGTACGTGAGGTCGGTCAGACGCTCGAGGAGACGACCCCTCGGGCCGGCCGGATCGAGCAGTGCGCGCCGAATATAGTTCACGACAGTCGGATTCGCCTCCAGCATCCGGCCGACCGCCTCGTCGCGTGCCGACGCCACCTCCGCCGGCGATCCCGTGCTCGCGGCTCCCGCGATCGCGGTCGCGAAATAGTCGATGACCAACTGCTCGACTGCATCTCGGATACCCGCCTTGGTCTTGAAATGGTGCTGCACCAGCCCCACCGTGACTCCCGCGGCCGCGGCAACCGCCCGCATCGACACCCGATCCTCCCCGTCACGGGAATACAGATCGAGCGCCGCATTACGAATGCGGGCCTTCGCCGTCAGGTCCGCATCGCTGGCACGTGGATCAACCAAGGGCTCCATACCCACCTCTTCTCTTCTCACCGCCACTATACAGATGAACAACAACCAGTACGGCCGAGAGGGAGGCGGGTACCCCGGGTCTTCGTGTTCGATTGGAATCGATCAGCGCGTTCACGCACGGCGTCGAACTGCGGGCAAGACGAGCTACGCAATTTGTCGAACGCGTACCCCCATCACTGCCGAACGGGCGGTCCGGGCGGCTGACGGCGGAATGGGCCCGGCCGGTGAGACGCAGTGACCGTTCAGGCCAACGCTGCGGCAACGGCCTCGGCCGCGGCGAATGCGGCGTTGTCCAATTCGTCGTGTGAAGGCTGCGTTCGAACTCGCTCAGCGTGACGGCGCCGCGGGGCTGACGATGCGTCGCCTCGGCGTGGAACTGAAGGTCGATGCGACGATTCCGTACCGGCTGTTCCGCGACAAGGACGAATTGCTGCTGGCGGTCTACGACCACGCGACCCGGCCGAGCGTCGAATGGTCGAGCTTGATCCTCGCGACGTTCGCCCGGTCGGACCTGTCACGCGAAGCCACTGCGATCGACGATCTGGTCGTCGAGTCCGTGCCGGCGACTGCCGAGCGCGAGAGCGTCGAATCGGCGTAGCGAACCACCACTGTTCGCGCGTTACGCGGCAGCGGTCCGCGACCCTCGCCCCGGGTATCGATCGAGGGGTGGCGCACGTCCCTTTCGTTCACCACCCGTGATCCCAGCCACTTGATTTTAAAGATTATGCATAATAGATTAACGCGACAAGTTGGCCCCGAGAGAGGACTTGACGCGTGGCGAAGAAACGCGAGATATCCGTTCGGCGGGAATCCCCCAAGAGCGTGAAGAAGGTCGGAGCTGCTGTCATCATCGGAACCTCGCTGGAGTGGTTCGACTTCTACCTCTACGCGTCGATGGCGGCGCTCGTCTTCGGCAAGGTGTTCTTCCCGTCGGCGAATTCGTCGGCCAGCACCCTCGCGGCGTTTTCCACGTTCGCGGTCGGATTCCTGGCCCGGCCCTTCGGGGGCATCCTCTTCGGAATCCTGGGTGACCGCATCGGGCGCAAGGCTGTGCTGTCGATCAGCCTGCTGATCATGGGAATCGCGTCCGGGCTCATCGGACTCGTACCGTCGTATGCCGCGATCGGCGTGGCGGCGCCGGCGCTGCTGATCATTCTGCGGATCCTGCAGGGCTTCGGTGCGAGTGCCGAACTGGGCAGCGCAATCACGGTGGCGTACGAGCATGCCGACGAGAAGACCAGGGGCCGGTACGGCGCCTATCCGGTGATGGGCGCCCAGATCGGCCTGCTTGCGGCGTCGCTCGCAGTTGCCGCGGTCACCAGCCTCGACGACGAAGCCCTCTACACGTGGGGATGGCGGGTGCCGTTCATCGCGAGCTTCGCGATCGTGATCGTGGGTTACTGGATTCGCCGCGCGATGCCCGAGTCGGAGGAATTCGAGAAGGTGGCGACCGAGGCGCGGCAACGTAAGGGCTTCCAGGTTCTGCGCGACCTGGTGCGCGGCAACTGGCGGGGCCTGGTCGTGGTCGCGGCCGTGTACGGCGGGTACTCCGCCCTCTCCTACACCTTCAAGACGTTCTCACTGTCCTACCTCACGGAGTTTCAGGGTGTGGCGAAGAATGTCGGCGCCCTCGGGGTGACGTTCGCGAGCATCGCGGCGATCATCGCGTGTCCGCTGATTGGGCGCCTGTCCGACCGTGTGGACACCCGCAAGGTCATGATCGGCGCAGCGATCGGGGTCGCCCTGATGGCCTTCCCGGCGTTCTGGCTGTTCGACACCGGCCGCTCCCCGCTCATCTGGGGTGTCATGGTCGTGACCACGGGTGTCCTGGCGCCGATGATCATGGTGGCGGCGAGCCCGTACATGGCACGGCAATTCCCCACCGAGGTCCGCGCCTCGGGTATCGGCACCGGCCGGGAGGTCAGCGGCGCCGCAGCAGGGGGCCTGGCCCCGATCCTCGCGCTGACGATGGTGACCATGTCGCCCAGCCACTCGACGTGGGGCGTATCGCTACTGATCATCGGGTGCGCGGTTCTGGTGGTCGTCGGCGGGCTGTTCGACCAATCCCGTCGGGTGACACGCGACGCGACCGCGCCGTCGGAGGTCCCGGAGGCGCTGGAGCCGCAGCGCCGCTAGCCCGCCGCGGGTCGTGACGTGGCTCAGCAGGATGCCTAGCATGGTGCGTAGGTCAGCGACTTCATGGGAGTGCAGTATGCGCAACTCGTCTATCCGGCAGGATGCCGTCGCGCTGCACGATGCGATCGCCGACATCACCCACGACGTGAGTGTGCTGCTCGACCGCGACCTGAGCGGTCCGCAGCCGGTCGGCGCACAGTCCCACAGTCAGGCGCTGGGCTGGCTGTGGGACTTGGTGACTGCGGAGATGACGTGTGCGATCGGCCGTCACGACCAGTCGTGCGATGTTCTGACGGCCTTGATGGCGATTCTCGGTCGCATCCGCGAGGCGGAGGCTGCGGTGGCGCAGCTGGGGCTGGCCGACCACGCGGAGATTCTGGCTACGGTTCAGTCGGCGTTGGCACGGGTCGGCGACGCGCAGACCGTCGACGCGCTGCTGGCCCGCGCTCCCGAGGCGGTGTGCAGCCTCGGCTTCGATCGTGCGCTGCTGTCGACGGTGGACGGGTCGTGGCGGTTGCATTCGATGCACGTCGTCCGCGACCCTCGCTGGGCGGAGGAGATCGTGGCGGTGGGCAGGGAGAATCCGCCCGTTCTCGACCGCATGCTCGTCGAGAACGACACCGTGGTCGGTGCTCGAGCGACGCTCGTCCACGAGGTGCAGGACAACCCTCGCGTCAACCGCCCGCTGGCCGAGATCACCAGATCCTCGTCGTACGGCATTGCGCCGCTGATGGTCGACGGCGACGTCGTCGGCCTGGTGCACGGCGACTGCTATCACCAGCAACGCAAACTCACCAGTGTCGATCAAGCACTGTTGTCGACGTTCGCCGAAGGGATGAGCCAGAACCTGGCGAGAGTCAGTGTGCTCGAGGGGCTTTCGGCGGTGCGTACCCAGCTGGACGGACTCGGACGCTGGACCAAGGCATCCGGCCCCGGGGTAGCAGTAGCGAAGTCCGTCGCGCTCGGTCGCGACGACGACTCCGTCCTCACCCGCCGCGAGGTGCAGATCGTGCGACTCATGGCGGAGGGCGACTCCAACGGCAAGATCGCCCGCAGGCTGGTCATCTCCGAGGGAACCGTCAAGACCCACATCACCCGCATCCTTCGCAAACTCGGCGCAGCCAACCGGGCCGAGGCCGTGTCGATCTGGTTGCGCAATTCCGACGTCACGCGAACTACGACGTAAGGCTGGCGTCGGCCGAAGGTCGTACGGATCTACGACCTCCGTCAGATGTTCCCGCATCCTCCGTGCGGAAGAGTGACGTGTAACACAAACGTGGCGCAGATGCACTGCGCATGTCACTGAAGCACACAGCACGGAGGCCGAGATATGACGCAGAGTGAGCGGGCAGCCGACTGGATTGTCGGCATCGATGTCGGTGGCACCTTCACCGACATCATTGCGCTCAACCGCAGGACGGGTGAGACCCGAGACGGCAAGGTGCTGTCGACCCTTCAGCAGGAGGAGGGGGTACTGCTGAGCATCGAGGCGATCGGTGTCGAGGTTCCGGACGTCGCCGAGATCGTGCACGGGCACACGGTGGGCATCAACGCCCTGCTCAGCCGCACCGGCGAGCGCACCGGTCTGATCGCGACGCGCGGTCACCGGGATCTGCTCGACATCGGTCGTATGCACCGCGAATTCGGTGACCGTTTCTACGATCCCACTTGGCTGCGACCGCACCAGGAGCGGCCCATCGTGCAGCGTGAATCGCGATTCGGCGTTCCCGAGCGACTGCGGTACGACGGGTCTGAGTTGTTGCCGTTGGACGAGAACGCCGTTCGCGACGCTGCACGTTCCCTCGCGAGCCAGGGTGCGAAGTCGGTGGCGGTGTGCCTGATGAACTCCTACATCAACCCCGACCACGAGCAGCGGGCGGCGGAGATCGTCGCAGAAGAGTTGCCGGACGCCTATATTCAGACCTCCGCGCTCTACCCGGTGACCAAGGAGCACGAGCGCACCACGACCGTCGCCCTCGACGCGTACGTGGGCCCGGCCGTCGTCGGCTACCTCGACCGACTGATGAGCCAGCTGTCCGAGCGCAATTACGCTGGGACGCTGTGGATCATGATGATGAACGGCGGTGTCGCGACGTTCGCCGACGCCGGCCGGGCCCCGGTGTTCCAGCTGGTCTCCGGTCCGGTCGGTGGTGTGAGCGGCAGCGTCAAGCTCGCCAACGAGAGCAGTTCGCCGAACCTGCTCACCATCGACGTCGGTGGCACGAGCACGGACGTGGCGGCGATCGTGCACGGCAAGACGCCGCTCACCGATCTGTGGACGTTGGAAACCGGTCTCACCCTGACCATGCCGTTGGTCGACGTGGAGAGCGTCGGCTCGGGTGCGGGTAGCCTGATCCGGCCCAGCACGCTCGGCAATGTGGCGGTCGGTCCGGCTTCGGCCGGATCGAATCCCGGTCCGGTGTGTTACCGGCGCGGGGGCGTCGAGCCCACGCTCACCGATGCGTGCGCGGCTCTCGGGGTCCTCCAGCCGGACCTGTTCGCCAACGGTTCCATTCGGCTCGACGTCGACGCATCGCTCGATGCGCTCCGGAAGACCGGGGAGCAGTTCGGCATGTCGGCCCTCGAGCTCGCGTCGGCCGCCTACGAGGTCGCGTGTGAGGACATCGCCGCGAAGGTCCGCACGATCTCGGTCTACCGGGGTCTCGACGTCCGTGAGTTCGCCCTGCAGCCCTCGGGGTCGGCCGGCCCCATGCTCGCCGACCGCGTCGGGCAGATCCTGGGTCTGGACAAGGTGATCGTGCCTCGCAACCCCGGCCAGTTCTCGGCCATGGGGCTGCTCCGCAGCGACCTGATGGTCACCCGGGCACAGTCGATCATGAGCCCGCTCGCACCCGCGAGCGCCGAAGCGATCGAGGCCGCGTTCGTTGGGCTGCAGGACCGCATCCGCCGCGAACTCGACAGCCAGGGCGCCGACGTGGATCGAATCCGCTTCGAGCGGGCCGTTTTCGCGATGTATCGCGGCCAGACGTGGGACAATCGCATGCCCATCCACTCCGGCGCTCTCACTGCCGGCAGTGTGGCCGATCTGGTGCCGCAGTTCCACGACTTCTACCGGGAGTCATACGGTTTCGCGGCCACCGAGATCCCCGTCGTGATCTCGACGGTGGAGGTGACGGCGATCATCCCGCGCGAGCAGCACAAGACCGACCTCACCCCCGACGACGGGGAGGCGTTCCTCCGCACGACGGAGCTCACCTTGCCGGGCACGACCGAGCAGGTCGAGGTGTCCATCTACGTTCGGGAGCGCCTCCAACCCTTCGAGCGGGTGCAGGGCCCCGCCCTCGTCGCCGAGAAGTTCGCGACAACCCTCGTCCTTCCGGGCCGGACGGCCTACGTGGACGGCGACCTGAATCTCATCATCGAGCCCCAGAGCTGAGGAGCAGACCATGACGATCACCACCCCTGACCCCGGCCCCGCGGTCGACGTCGAACTCGACATCCTCCGCTACGGCCTCACTGAGGTCGCCCGGGAGATGCTGGACTCGCTGATGCGCAGCGCCTTCTCCCCGGTCTGTCGCGACATCCTGGACTGCACCAGCGCGATTCACATGCGCACCGACGACGGCTGGGAAACGGTCGCGTTGTGGGAGGGCTGCATGCAGCACGCGTTCACCGCCCCGCACATCGCGAACTTCGTGATGGACGACTGGGACATCGACCGCATGCAGCCCGGTGACGTCATCTTCGTCAACGACCCGTGGCGCGGCACCATCCACCAGTCCGACGTCAACCTGCTCCGGCCCGTATTCGTTGACGGCCGTGTGGAGTTCCTGCTGCACTCGACATCCCACCTCGTCGACCTCGGCGGGGCGATCCCGGGTGGCTTCTCCAACGGCACCCAGACGCACTTCGAGGAGCAGCTGAAGCTGCCGCCGACGTTGCTGTACGCGAACGACGTTCCGGTTCGTCCGCTGTTCAACTTCATCCTGGAGAACAACCGGGTGCCGCAGCTCGTGCTCGGCGACCTGCGGGCCCTGCACGGCTGCCTGGTCGTCGGCGAGCGCCAGTTACAGGATCTGATCGCCCGCGGCGGCCTGGAGAAGGTGCGCGCGGCCGGCCGCTTCGCTATCGAGGCCACCGAGGCCAGCATGCGGCGCGGCATCGCGAGTATTCCGGACGGCGACTACACCGCAGAGGACTTCCTCGACGAGGACGGCGTCACCGACGAACCGATCCCGGTCAACGTGACGGTGAAGGTCCGCGGAGATTCCATGGAGATCGACTTCTCCGGTTCGGGTCGGCAGCCCCTCGGCAACTGTGGCACCGCCTGGTGCGAGGCCTCGCGCTGCATCGAGGCGGTCAAGCTGATGGTCGACCCGTCGACACCGGTCAACAGTGGCACGCTGCGGCCGATCGAGACTCTGCTGCCGTCCGGCAGCGTGGTGCAGGTTCTGCCGCCGTCGAGTTGCTCCAACCACGCCGACATTGGCGCGCGGGGGATCAACGTCGTCACCCAGGCACTGAGCCAGGCGATGGACGAGGCATTCGCCTGTGACACAGGCACTGCCGTCGTCGTCAGCCTCGGCGGCATCGACACCCGCCCGGGCCACGAAGGCACGCCGTGGGGTGCATTCGCGCTCGCCGGTGGCGGCTGGGGCGGCACGTGGAAGGACGACGGTGTCTCCTTCTGCGTGATTCCGATCGGAAACTGCCGGACGTCGGTGCAGGAACACGTCGAGATCGAGAGCCCCCTGGTCATCGTCCAGCACGAGATGGTGATCGACACCGCCGGAGCCGGAGAATTCCGCGGCGGTCTCGGCTCGGTCTACTCGATCTTCGCCGAGTCCGACACGATGGTCACCATCACCGCCGACCGGGTCCGCTGCGGCGCTCCCGGCTCGAACGGAGGTGGCGCCGGCTCGCCGGCCTACGGCTGGTACATCGACAACTTCGACCTTGCCGAACATGGCGACCCACTCGACCTGCGTGGAGCCGAGCCGCTGTTCGGCATGTTCGACGACCAGGGCAGACCGGACCCGAACAACGGTGAGTTCGGGCGCGGTGCGCGCTACCGGACCGGCAAGTTCTCCGGACTCGTCCTGAAAGCCGGCGATGCGCTGCGCTTCGTCATCGGCGGTGGCGGCGGCTGGGGTGACCCCCTCGCCCGTATCTCCGGGAAGGTGCTGCAGGACGTCCGCAGCGGACTTGTCAGCCCTGAGTTCGCGGCGGACGCCCACGGGGTCGTGATCGTGAACGGTGACGTCGACGAGGCCGCCACATCGGCACGACGAGCGCAGCTGGCCGCCGACCGCGACCAGGGGCGCTGGAGCGTGCCGGTGGCCACCCCCCGCAACTGGAATCTCTGAGAAAGGCATCCCCATGGCAGTCGACCGGCTCCTGTTCCCCCGTCCCGAGACCGACCGGGTCTACGTCGAACGCACGACCGTCGACGGCGCATGTCCGTCATGCGGCGCAACGAGTCTCGCTCGCTATCCCGTCGCCAACCACCTCGGGCCCCGCATGGTCGTGAAGTGCCAAGAGTGCTTTCACCATGTGTCGGTGACGCGTCCCGAGCCCGAGGACAACTGGCCCGCATGGCGTTCGCCGGCCCGCGACTGGCCGGCATCACGCGTCGGATAGATCGGTACCACAACGTCTGCTCGGAAGGATGATCGGAAATGTCAGGATTGCTCGACGGGAAAGTAGTACTCGTTACCGGCGCGGCGGGAGGCATCGGGCGCGCGACATCCCTGCTGGCCGCGAAGGAAGGCGCCCGGGTCGCGGCGACCGATGTGTCCGAGGAAGGCGTCGCGGCGACGGCGGACCTCGTGCGTGCGGCGGGCGGTGACGCGGTCGCGCTTCCCGCCGACCTCACGGTCGGATCGTCGGTGGATGCGATGGTCGCCGCGGCGGTGGAACACTACGGCCGCCTTGACGGCGCGTTCAACAATGCGGGCGTGAGCGGCGGGCAGATCGGTCAGGGTGGTCGATCCGTCGCGGATTGGGACGAGGAGGCATTCGACCGGGCCATCGCGGTAAACCTCAAGGGCGTGTGGCTCTGTATGCGCGCCCAGTTGAAGCAGATGGTGACGCAGGGTGGGGGCGTCATCGTGAATACCGCATCGCTCGCGGGTCTCACCGGATTCAAAACCACAGCCGGGTATGCGGCGGCGAAACACGGCGTCGTCGGCCTGACCAAAACTGCGGCAATCGAATACGCGCCGACCATCCGGATCAACGCGGTGTGCCCGGGTTACACCGACACCGATTTGATGAAGGACGCCAAGCGCCGCAGCGGATCCACCATCATGTCCCGGATTCCCTTCGGCGCACTCGCGCAACCCGACGATATCGCCGAGATGGCGTGCTGGCTCCTGTCCGATCGAGCCGGCTATGCAACCGGCGGCTCGTTCGTCGTCGACGGCGGCTACATGGCGGGATAGCGGCCGAAAGGCTCGTAAAACATAATATATTGAGTATGGTGTCCTTGCGCGGCCGCGAGGCGGGAGGGGCGCCGTTCACGATCGAGAGACAGAGGTTCATTGTCATGACCGCACCGATTGTCGAGGCCGAGTGCCACATCGACGGCCGCCGGATCGCGGGCGAAGGGGAGGCGATCCGGTCGATCAACCCGACGACCGGTCGGGAACTGGCCGTCACACCGGCGGCGAGCCCCGCGCAGGTCGCCGCAGCGGTGTCCGCTGCCCGGCGGGCGTTCGACGACGGCGAGTGGAGCCGTCTCGGGCCTGGTGAGCGCGGTGCCCTGCTGCACCGGCTGGCGGATCTGCTCGAGCGGGACCGGGAGAAGATCGTCGACCTCGCCGCCACCGAGATCGGCACACCGATCAGCAGCGCCGCGGCCCTGCACGTCGATCTGCCCGTCCGATTCTTCCGGTGGTTCGCCGACGCGGCGGCGCGGGGGCCGCGGGACGGGTACGAGCAGCCCCTTCCGCTGCATCACGACCCGGTGGTCTCGAGCAGCATGCTGGTGCGGGACCCGGCCGGTGTGGTGGCCGCGGTCGTCGCCTACAACGTCCCGGTCATGATGTGCGCGTACAAGCTCGGCCCCGCACTGGCGTCGGGCTGCTCGACCGTCCTGGTGACCTCGCCGCGGGCCGTGTTGCTGACGGCCGCGATCATGCGGTTGATCGAGGAGGCGGGATTTCCGCCGGGCGCGGTCAACCTGGTCTTCGGTTCGCCGAGTGTGACTGCGCAGGTGGTCAGTGCCCCGGAGGTCGACCTGGTGACGTTCACCGGTTCCGCCGCGGTCGGCAGCAAGATCCTCACCTTGGCGGCCCCGACGCTGAAGAAGGTCGTCCTCGAGCTCGGCGGCAAGTCACCCAACATCGTGCTGCCCGGCACCGACATCGAGAAGGCGGTGCCCGCGTCCGCGCTGCGCTTCACCCGCAACAGCGGCCAGGCGTGCGGGGCGACGACACGAACCCTGGTGCCTCAGGCCGATTTCGACGAGTACGTCGAGAGGTCGGGCAAGTTCCCCGGTGGCCTCACGGTCGGCGACCCCCATCACCCCGACACTGTCCTGGGACCGTTGATCACCGGCGAACATCGTGGAAATGTGGAGGGCTTCCTGGCGCGCGCCCGGGAGGCGGGCGCCGAGATTCCTGTCGGTGGGGGCCGGCCGCCCGGCCTCGATGACGGATTCTTTCTCGAACCGACTCTGGTCACCGGTATCTCGAACGACGCGGAGATCGCGCAGGAGGAACTCTTCGCTCCCGTCGGGGTGGTGATGCCCTACACCGACCTGGACGACGCCTTCCGCATGGCCAACGATGTCAAGTACGCGCTCAACGCCAACGTGTGGGGCCCCACCCCCGACGCTCTCGCGTTCGCTCGTCGCCTGCGGTCGGGCACCGTCACCGTCAACGGCGGTGGCGGCATGCGCGGAGACGCCCCGTGGGGTGGACCCGGGCACAGCGGAATCGGCCGCGAGGGCGGAGAGGAGGGATTTCGGGAGTTCTTCGAGGTCAAGCACATTCAGTGGCCTGTATAACCGAAGCCAACGTCACACCCACCATCACAGCAAGAAGAGGAAGAATCTGATGCCGACAATTGTCGAAGAACTCGCGGATTTCGCCGCGGGCGCCGAAGGGCGATCACTCCCGGGTGACGTGGTTGCCGAGTCCAAGCGGATTCTGCTGGACACCCTCGGCTGCGCGGTGGCATCGCTCGGCGACGCGGGTGCGCAACGCGGTGTCGAGTACGGCCAATTCCTCGGTGGTGCGGGCGGTTCGGCGTCGATCATCGGGACGGGCACGAAGACGTCGGTACCCGGTGCGGCTTTCGCCAACGCCGAATTGGTCAACGCGCTCGACCAGGACGCGGTCCTGCCGCCCGGTCACGTGACCCCCTACGTGGTGCCCGGTGCGTTGGCGACCGCCGAGGCCCTGCACTCCTCGGGTGAGCGACTGCTCACGGCGATAGCGGTGGCGCACGAGATGTCGTACCGCATCGGCAAGGCCACCGACTATCTGCGCGACATCAAAGACGGTGTGGTGACCATTCCGAAGGTCATCGGCTACAGCAGCACGCTGTTCGGTGCGGCGGCCGCGATCGGCGTCGTCAAGGGGTTCGGCAATGAGACGCTGGCCGATGCGCTCGGGATCATGGGCTCGACGATGCCGACCAACACCCAGCGGGCATGGATGATGCACGCGCCGTCGACCACGATCAAATACCAGCTCGCCGGGGGTATGGCCCTGTCGGCCGTGACGGCCGCGAGCCTGGCCGAACTCGGGCACACCGGTGACCACCAGATGCTCGACGACCGCGAGTACGGTTTTCCCCGATTCATCGGGACCTCGCGCTGGGAGCCGGCGCCCATCACCGCGGGTCTCGGGACGGAGTGGACCTTCACCCCGTTCCAGTCGTTCAAGCCGTATCCCCACTGCCGGGTGATGCACGCGCTGTTCGATGCCCTCACCGAGATCATCGAGGTCAACGACATCAAGCCCGACGAGATCGAGGCCATCAACGCCTGGGGCGAGAGCTTCGTGATGCAGCCGGTGTGGGTCAACGAGACCATCCGCAATCCGCGTGACGCGCAGTTCAGCATGACCCACGGCCTTGCCCTCGCCGCCCACCGGATTCCCCCGGCAAGGACTGGCAGACGCCGGAAGCGGTCCTCGACCCGTCCGTCCTCGAGCTCACCACGAAGACGACTTTTCAGGAACACCCCGACTACACCGCGGCACTGGCGAGCAACCCGGCCGCACGCCGATCGCGCATCGAGGTCCATGCGCGCGGCACCCGGTTCTCCGGCGAACGCGGCTACCCCAAGGGCAGTCCATCCCCCGACCCGGTCACCTACATGACCGACGACGAACTGATCGCCAAGTTCCGCCACAACATCGACGGAGTAGGAGTAGTGGGCGACGCGGACGCGGACGCCGTCATCGAGGCCGTGTACGACCTCGAGAACGTCGACGACATCTCGACAATCCTGAATCGGTTGCAGCCCAATACCGCTGACTGATCGGATCGGTACACAGCGCCGCCCTTGCCGGAGACTGGCGAGGGCGGCGCCGATGTGTCTACCGCTGCCAGCGGCTCCACTTTCTTGCAGCGCCGAGTTCCCTCGGGGTCAATCCGCCCCACACGCCGTGTTGTTCGCCGAAACGGATGGCGTACTGACGGCATTCGTTGATCACCGGGCAGCGTCGGCAGATGTTCTTCGCGATACTCTCGCGCTGAAGTTGCGAATTCCTATTGTCCTCGTCGAGGTAGAAGACGGCGATATCCATGCCGCGGCACCGCGCACGCAGCCGCCATTCCTCCGGGGTGGCTTCCAGTGCGGCGTGCGATGCTGTCACGGGACGCGCTCCGATCGTTCGACGAGTACAGTTAAAACATAATATATTGAATGCCGGAAAGGGGCAGCGGCTCGAGATAACTCCGACGGGACAGACGTTTGTGCGCAGTACTCCTGGCTGCTGCCGGAAGTACTGCGCACATCGGATCGCCTGTGGGTCAGCGGGTGACGCGGAGGCGCTCGCGATCACGCGCCGGGTCGGCGAGAATCAGCGCGAGAACCGCGACGACGGCACCCACGATGCCCAGGCACTGGAACGCCGCCTGGTACCCGTCGATCTTGCTTGCCGAGGCGTCGACGACGATCCCCATCGACCACGGTCCGATGATCCCGCCGATCGCTTGCAACGCGAAGAAGGCGCCGATCACGCCTGCTGTCTGGCGCGGCGGGCACGTCGCGATCACCGCGGCATTGAGCAGCGGGAACACCGCAACGACCAGCCCGTACGCCACCGAGACCGCGCAGACCGCGAGGATCGGGGTCCCCAGGGCCGGCAGGCTGAGCAGGAGCACCCCGGCGACGATGACGCCGACGCACGGCACGACCACGCGGACCAGGCGGATCGACAGGCCGCGGCTGATGCCGCGGTCGCTCAGCCAGGATCCGCCGACGAGCGTCGCGAGCCCGACGAAGCTCGGTGCCGCGAACAACGTGCCCGACTCGAGCCGCGAGTACCCCAGACCCTGCTCGAAGTACGACGGCAACCAGGTGAGCACGACGGTCATGAGTGCGTAGGCGCTCATCGCGATGAGGACGGCGGATACGAAGGTCTTCGATGTGAGCAGCCGCCGCCACGCGACCGCCGGCTCGCTGTCGGTGTCGTCCGTCGGCGTGTGCTTGCCGCCGACGGTGTACGGGCCGGGCCGCCAGGTCAGCAGCCACGGGATGCACCACAGCGTGGTTGCGAAAGCGAGCACGAGGATGGCTGCTCGCCACCCGTACTCGGCCACCACGAGCGCGAGGATCGGGACGACGAGCATTTTGGCCAGCATGCTTCCGCTGATGATGAGTGCGCTCGGCAGACCCCGCTTCGCGGGCGCATGCCATGAATAGGCGGCGGTGTGCAGCAGCGCGGATGTCGGCCCTTCGGTGAGGCCGAGGAGCATCCGGCTCGCCAGCAGCACGGCGAATGTCGACCACACGACCAGCGGCAGCATGACGACGCCCCACAGCACGGCGATGATCGCGATGGACCACCGGAGCGCGAGAACCTTGTTGATCGGCCCGGCGAAGAAGCCGCCGAAGCTGAAGGCGAGGAAGAACATGCTGCCGGTGAAGCCGATCTGCGACGCGCTCAGTCCGAGGTCTTCACTGAGCGGTTGCGCTATGAGGCCGAACACCGCCTTGTCGGACGCATTCATGAGGTACAGCACCACGAGCATTCCTGTGATGCCCCAGGCTGTGAGTTTGCGCGGTTCTGGTGTCGGTTCGGACTTGGGGACTTGCTTGGGCGCGAGGTCGGTCATGAGGTCTTCTTCGGTGTTGTTCACGTAAGGGCGTCCTTCAGTCTTGTCTGCGGGATCACACCGTCGACGCTGTGTGTTATGCATCATATACTATTCACCAATAGATGGACTTGCGCAATGCATCAGGCACTAAACATTGCAGCCTTGCGTGCATAATATATTTCTTCTACAGTGAGGCTACGCACTGCAGCGATCGACGGTCGTACTCGTCGTCGCTCGAGAGAAAGGACGTCACATGCCGGGTCTGTACTTCGAGGAATTCGCACCGGGAATGGTCATCGATCACGAGGTGCGCCGCACCGTGACCGAAACCGACAACGTCCTGTTCAGCACGATGACCTTGAACATGGCGCCGCTCCACCTGGATGCGGAGTACAGCAAAGACTCCATCCACGGGCAGCGTTTGGTGAACAGCCTGTTCCTCCTCGGCCTCGTTGCCGGTATCTCGATGCACGACACCACCTACGGGACAACCCTTGGCAACCTCGGCTTCGACTCGATCAAGTTCCCCAAGCCGGTGTTCCACGGTGACACCATCCACGTGCGCACCGAGATCGTGTCGGCCCGGGAATCGAAGAGTCGCAACGACTCCGGCATCGTCACGTTCCGCCATTACGGCATCAACCAGCGCGACGAGATCGTGTGCGACGCCACCCGCGTCGGCCTGATGCTCAAGAAGTCGGCCGACGCGCAGGCCTGATCGCTCACCCCGACCCGACCACCGACAGCCCCAGACGAGGAGAACACAGACATGGGCGACAGTAGCCGGCCCGAGGAGATGGCCTGGATTCCCGGCCCCGCGGTACGTGAGCGCTCGAGGCTGCTCGCCGCGATGAAGAGCTGGGGATTCGGCGCCGATGCCGCCGCCGTCGCCGAGTTGGGCCGTCGCGCCGTCGCCGACCCCGACTGGTTCTGGCGCGAGGCGCTCGCCGACCTCGACGTCGAGTTCTCGGTTCCGTTCGACCGTGTTCTCGACGAGTCCGACGGCAAGGAATTCCCGAGATGGTTCCCGGGTGGCCGGATCAACGTCGCCGAACTGGCGGCCCTCCGGCACGCCCGTGGTGACCTCGCCGGCAAGACCGCGGTGGTCTACGAGGGCGACGGGGGACAGCGGCGCACGCTGACCTTCGCGGAGCTCGGGTCGGAGGTGAGCCGGTTCGCGGCGCACCTCGCGGGCCTGGGAGTGCGCCGCGGGGATCGGGTGGTGCTGTTCATGCCGGTCGTGCCCGAGGCGGCCGTGGCCTTCCTCGCCATCGCGATGATCGGCGCGGTCGCGGTACCCACGTTCAGTGGTTACGCGCCCGACGCCCTGGTCACGCGACTGCAGGATTCGGACGCCGTGCTCCTGGTGACCGCCGACGGCACGACCCGTCGCGACAAGGTCGTCGAGATGAAGGCGACCGCGGACGCCGCACTGGCGCAGGCGCCGTCGGTCCGCTCCGTCGTGGTGATCCGGCATTTGGGCACCGACGTGCCGATGCAGGCCGGCCGCGACGTCTATTACGACGAACTGCCCGCGGATCCGGACCCTGTCGACGTGGCGGACACCGAGTCGAACGACGCGCTGACGATCGTCTACACGTCCGGCACCACGGGCAGGCCGAAGGGAATCGTGCACTCGCACGGCGGTTTCGCGGCCAAGACCGCGGTCGACTTCGCCTACGGCTTCGACGTGCACGCCGACGACGTGGTCTCCTGGATCACCGACCTCGGCTGGCTCGTGGGCCCGATGCTCATGACCGGCCCGCTGCAGCTCGGCGCGACCATCGTGATGATCGAGGGCCTGCCCACCCATCCCACACCGAATCGTATGTGGGAGATCGTGAACCGCAACGGTGTCACCGTGCAGGGCATCGCACCGACGGCGGCACGCGCACTCAAGGCGGCGGGCGACGGCAGCGCTCCGGCGATGCCGACCCTGAAGACGTTCGTCTCCACCGGAGAGGCATGGGACGAGCCGACCTGGTTCTGGCTGTTCGACGAGGTCGGCGGGCGAGAGCGCGCGATCGTCAACTACAGCGGCGGCACCGAGGTCGGCGGCGGCATCCTCGTCGGCTACCCGTTCCTGCCCGCCGCACCGGCGGCGTTCACCGGACCACTGCCCGGCGTCGATGCCGCCGTGCTCGACGACGACGGCACGCCCGTCGTCGGCCGGATCGGCGAACTCGCGGTGCTCAACACGTTCCCTGGAATGACGCACGCCTTCTGGCAGGACCGGGACCGCTACCTGGACACCTATTGGAGTCGCTGGGACGGCGTCTGGGTGCACGGCGATCTCGCGAGCGTCGATGCTGCCGGCATGTGGCGGATCCACGGCCGCTCGGACGACACGATCAAGCTCTCCGGGCGCCGCGTGGGGCCGGCCGAGATCGAGGCGGCGCTGCTGCGTGACAACCGGATCACGGAGGTCGCGGTGATCGGCGTGCCGGACGAGATGCGCGGTCAGCGTGCGGTGGCGTTCGCGGTTCTGCGTGCCGACGGTGTCGACAACGACGACCTGCAGGCGACGGCGCTGGCGAATGCGGGGAAATCCTTTGCGCCCGAAGTCTATGCGGTGCCGACGCTGCCGAAGACGAAGAACGGAAAGATCATGCGCCGCGCCATCCGGTCGCGGTTCATCGGTGCCCCGATCGGCGACATGTCGTCGCTCGACCCGGCGACGCCGCTCGAGGACATTCCCGTGTACGCGGGCGAAGACTAGGAGTACTGAGATGGCAGATTTCGACACCGAAAGCAACATCGAGATCGTCCGCAAGGCGACTCGCGAGCTGGCACGGAAGTTCGACAACAACTACTGGCTCGACAAGGACAACAAGCACGAATACCCCTGGGATTTCATCAAGGCGTTCGCGGACGGGGGCTGGCTCGGCGCGATGATCCCGGAGGAGTACGGCGGAATCGGCCTGGGTCTCCAGGAGGCCGCGGTGATGATGGGCGAGATCGCCTCCTCCGGCGGCGGTATGAGCGGTGGCTCGGCGATCCACTTCTACGTCTTCCCGCCGGCGCCGATAGTCCGGTACGGCTCGGAGGAGATGAAGAAGAAGTATCTCCCAAAGCTGGCCTCGGGTGAGATGCTCACCGCGTTCGGCATCACCGAGCCGACCGCCGGCGTGGACACGTCCCGTATCAAGACCAAGGCGACCAAGGTCGACGGCGGCTGGGTCATCAACGGCCAGAAGGTGTTCATCACCAACGCTCAGAACGCGCACCGCATCCTGCTGCTTGCCCGCACGTCGCCGCGGCGTGACGACAAGCCGCTGCACGGGATGACGATCTTCTTCGCCGAACTCGACCCCAAGCACGTCACGATCCGCGAGATCGACAAGCTCGGGCGCGCGGCCATCGACACCAACGAACTGTTCATCGACAATCTGTTCGTGGCCGACGAGGACGTGGTCGGCGAGGTCGACAAGGGCTTCTACTACATCATCGACGGACTCAACCCCGAACGCATCGTCGTCGCGATGGAGGGCATCGGCCTCGGTCGCGCGGCGCTCGAGATCGGCACCGAGTACGCGAAGAACCGGGTGGTGTTCGATCGCCCGATCGGCCAGAACCAGGCCGTCGCCCATCCGCTCGCGGACTCGTGGATCCGTCTCGAGGCCGCCGAGCGGATGGCGATGCACGCCGCGAAGCTGTTCGACGACAAGCAGGAGTGCGGGCACGAGGCCGCGGCGGCGAAGTACCTCGGCGCCGAGGCCGGCTTCGAAGCGTGCGACCGGGTGTTCTCGACACTGGGCGGTTACGCGTACGCGAAGGAGTACCACATCGAGCGGCTGTGGCGGGAGGTGCGACTCCTGCGCAACGCGCCGTTCTCGCAGGAGATGGTGCGCAACTACGTCTCGCAGCAGGTGCTCGGCCTGCCGCGGTCGTACTGAGCCCCACTTACGAAGGAGTGTGACGATGACCGGTCCGCTGGCTGGAGTCCGGGCGCTGGTGCTCGCGGGAATGGGTCCGGTGCCGTATGTCTCGATGCTGCTCGCCGACATGGGAGCCGATGTGGTGCGGGTGGTGCGGCCCCCGAACCGGTCGGCCCGCGCCCTCAGCCAGACGGACGGTCTCACCGAGGAAGTCGACGTCGTCAACCGCGGCGTCGACGCGGTGGCCGTCGACCTCAAGGACCCGGCCGGACGTGAGAGTGTGCTGCGCCTGGCCGAAGCCGCGGACGTCTTCATCGAGGGATACCGGCCCGGCGTGACCGAACGGCTCGGGCTCGGACCGGACGAGGTGATGGCACGCAACGATCGCCTCGTCTACGTGCGCTTGACCGGCTACGGACAGACCGGTCCGCGGTCGCGGGACGCCGGACACGACATCAACTACGTGGCGCAGTCCGGCGCGTTGCACGCCATGGCACGGTCCGACAGTGCGCCGCGGCCGCCGATCAACCTGCTCGGTGACTACGCGGCGGGCGGCGCCATGGGCGCGTACGGCATTGCGTGCGCCCTGGTCTCCGCCGCCCGAACGGGGCGGGGGCAGGTGATCGACGCGGCGATGGTCGACGGCGTCGCGGCCCTGACCGCCAAGCTGCAGGGTCTGCGCGCCGCGGGCCTCTACTCGGACGATCCGGGGACGAACTTTCTCGACTCCGGAGCACCGTTCTACGACACCTACCGGTGCGCGGAAGGCGGCTACATCGCCGTCGGCGCGCTCGAACCCGACTTCTACCGGGAGTTCACCTCGCGGCTCGGCCCCGATACCGACGACTGGCCCAACCAGAACGACCGCGCCGCGTGGCCGCATCTGCGCAAGCTCATCGGCGACGCTGTCGAGCGCCGCACCCGCGACGAATGGGAGAAGGTATTCGCGGGTACCGATGCCTGCGTCACCCCGGTGCTCACGTTCGACGAGGCCGCCGTGGATCCCCACAACACCCAGCGCGGCGTGTACCGGACCGTCGGCGGTGTCCTGCATCCGATGCCCGCGCCGCGTTTCAGCGGCACACCCGCTCGCGAACCCGAGACGCCGCGGGTGGGCACGGTCGCGACCGCGGATGTCGCGTCGCGGTGGGACGTCGGCGCCTGACCGAGCTGCCGGCGCACCGATCGACCCGAGAATTTCCCAGGAAGGAAGCAACAGTGACCAGCTACGAGGACTTCACGTCCGTGAAGGTAGACCGCCCGGAAGAAGGCATTCTCCGCATCATGCTGGACGGGCCGAACCTCAACGCGGTGGGCCCGGACGCGCACCGCGAGCTGGCCGACATCTGGCCGGTGATCGGTCTCGACCAGTCGGTGCGCGTCGTGGTCATCCGCGGCGCCGGCGACCGGGCGTTCTCGGCGGGAGGCAGCTTCGATCTCGTCGAGGCCATGATCGGCGACTACTCGTCGCGGACCCGGGTGATGCGTGAGGCACGCGACCTGGTGCGCAACATCATCGAGGTCCCGCAGCCGATCGTCTCCGCAATCAACGGACCGGCCGCCGGTGCCGGCCTCGTGGCCGCGCTGCTCGCCGACATCTCGGTGGCGGGCCGCCGCGCGAAGATCGTCGACGGCCACGTCCGGCTGGGTGTCGCCGCCGGGGATCACGCGGCCATTTGCTGGCCGCTGCTGACGAGCATGGCGAAGGCCAAGTACCACCTGCTCACCAACGAGGTGCTCACCGGCGAGGAGGCGGAGCGGATCGGCATGGTGTCGCTGTGCGTCGACGACGACCAGGTGCAGGACCGGGCGATGGAGATCGCGCGGAAGCTGGCCGCCGGCTCCCGGACCGGGATCCAGGGCACCAAGATGGCGCTCAACGGCTGGTACCGACAGGCCATGCCGATCTTCGACGCCTCGCTGGGCTTGGAGTTCTTCGGTTTCGGTGGTCCGGACGTGGTCGAGGGCGTGTCCTCGTTCCGCGAGAAGAGGGAGCCGAAGTTCACGTGACCGCAACCGAACAACGAACGCAGGGTCCGCTGGCCGGCATCACCGTGGTCGGGCTGGAGCAGGCGATCTCGGCGCCGCTGTGCACGCGCCACCTCGCGGACCTCGGGGCCCGGGTGATCAAGGTGGAGGCCCCTGGCTTCGGCGACTCGACGCGCGCCTACGACTCCGTCGTCGGCGGGATGTCGGCGCACTTCACGTGGCTGAACCACGGCAAGGAGTCGGCGGCGCTGGACCTCAAGTCCGCAACCGACCTGGGCACCTTCCTGAACATTCTCGCCACCGCCGACGTCGTGGTCAGCAACCTCGCGCCCGGCGCGCTCGACCGGTTGGGAATCGGTACCCGGGACCTCTCGCGTGACTACCCGCGGCTGATCGTCGTGGACATCTCCGGCTACGGCAAGGGTGGTCCCCTCGACCACAAGCGGGCCTACGACCTGCTCATCCAGGCGGAGGGCGGCTCCTGCAGCATCACCGGCGCACCGGGGCAGCCGGCCAAGCCGGGCATCCCGGTGGCCGACGTCGGCACGGCGCTGTACGCGTACTCCGCCGTGCTCGCCGCGCTCTACGACCGGGAGCGGACCGGCAGGGGAGCGGTCATCCCGATCGCCATGCTCGACACCGTAGCCGAGATGATGGGGTTCGCCCTCAATCAGGTGATCCACGCCGGCACCGAGCCGGTGCCCGTCGGTATGGGCTCACCGATGATCGCGCCCTACGGCGCGTACCCCACCTCCGACGGGCAGACCGCGGTGCTCGGGACCACAAACGACCGCGAGTGGGGACGCCTCGCCGAGATGATCGGCCGGCCGGAACTCGCCGACGAACCCCGATACGCGCACAACGACACTCGCGTCGAGGCGCGTGACGAGCTGGACGCGGTCGTGGGGGCGTGGTGCGCCGAGCACACGCTTGCGGAGATCCAGAAGACGGCGGACGCCGCGGGGATCGGCAACGCCCGGCTCAACAGCGTGCGCGACCTGGCCGAGCACCCGCAGCTCGTCGAGCGAGGACGGTGGCGCGAGGTGGGTACCCCGTCCGGCCCGGTGCCTGCGCTGCTGCCGCCCGCGGTGGCCGACGGGTGGCCGGTGCGCAGCGGCGCGGTGCCCGCCCTCGGCGCGCACACCGACGCCATCAGGGCCGAATTCGAGTAGGAAGAGGGATCGCACCATGGCTGTTCCTCATTCGTCACGGCACTGGAGCGCGGTCGAATCGCTCACTCCCGGCGACGCTGCGGATCTGCAGAACCGTCGGCTGCGCGAGCAACTCGACTATCTGGCCGCCCGCAGCGACTTCTACAAGGCGAAGTTCGCCGAGCATTCCGTCGACGTCACCCGTGTGCGGACGGTGGAGGACCTCGCGGGGCTGCCGTTCACCGAGAAGCAGGAACTGCGGGACAGCCTGGCGGCCACGCCGCCGCTGGGCAACCACGTCGCGGCGGAGGCCGCCGACATCGTGCAGATCCAGGCGTCGTCGGGCACTACCGGCAGCCCATCCTACGTCGGGTTGACGCGGCGCGACATCGACGTCTGGTCCGAGCTCGGAGCGCGGGCACTGTACGCCAACGGTTTTCGTCCCGGTGACCGGTTGCTTCACGGGTTCGGTATGAGCAAGGGCTTCGTCGGCGGGATCCCCGTCGTGCAGATGGCGCAGTACATGGGCATCGTCGACATTCCGATCGGCGCGGAGGCGGGCGCGGAGCGACTCCTGCGGGTGCAGGCGGACCAGCGGCCCGGTGCGCTGATCGGCACGCCGAACTTTCTGGCGTATCTGGCCGAGCAGGCGCCGGCGATCCTCGGCCTGCGGGCCCGCGATCTGGGTGTGCGCGCGATCAGTGTGGGCGGCGAACCCGGTGGCGGCCTGCCCGCCGTGCGCTGCAAGCTCGAGTCGTTGTGGGGTGCCACATCACGGGAGATGCTGGGCGGCACCGATATCGCCTGCATCTACTGGGGCGAGTGCGAGGCCGGCGACGGAATGCACTTCCTCTCCCCGGACCTGATGGTGGCCGAGCTGATCGATCCGGAGACCGACGAGATGGTCGCGCCCGTGCCCGGCGCGCAGGGTGAGTTGGTGTACACGGCGCTCCGCAGGCAGGCGTCGCCGCTGCTGCGGTTCCGCACCCGCGACCACGTGGTCGTCACCGGCACCGACTGCGCATGCGGCCGCACCGGGTACAAGGTGCGGTGCGTCGGCCGGACCGACGACATGCTGATCGTGCGCGGCATCAACCTCTTTCCGTCCGCGGTCAAGCAATTGGTGTCGGAGCTGACGCCGGCCACCACCGGCGAGATGCGGATCCGCGTCGACTTCGAGGGGCATTCGACCCAGAAGCCGCTCATGCTGGTCGTGGAGTATTCCGACGGACTCGGTACCGAGCAGCAGGACGACCTGCGGTCGTCGATCGAGCAGCGGGTCCGGTCGGCGCTGGGCGTCAAGGCGGCGGTCGAGCTCGTGCCCGAGCGCACCCTCGCGCGACCGGACCACGTCAAGGTGAATCTCATCGAACGGGTGTCGTGACGGAGGCCGTGACGCCGCGCGTCAGTGGACCGCCGCGAACATGAGGCTCTCCTCGTCGGCTTCCTCCGGCGAGAACTCGGCTGCGATGCTGCCCGCGCGTGCTACCAGGACCCGATCGGACAGCGCCTGGATCTCGGGCAGGTAGGACGAGATGACCACCACCGCGACTCCGTCGTCGGCGAGAGCGCGAATCATCGCGTGAATCTCCGGAATCGTGCCCAGATCCACACCGCGGGTCGGCTCGTCGATGATCGCGACCAGCGGCTTGCGGGTCAGTCCCTTGGCGAGTACGACCTTCTGCTGATTTCCGCCGCTCAGCTCCTCGAGGGTGGCCTTGTCGGGTGCGAGGGTGCGAACCTCGAACTGGTCGACGAACCGCTGCGCCACCGTCTTCCGGACACGGGGGCGGAACAGGAACGGCAGGCGGAGTGCGCTGCACAGGTGGCCGAGATAGATGTTGTCCGCGATCGTCAGATGGCTGAAGAAGCCGGACGCCTTGCGGTCCTCGGTGATGTAGACGATGCCGGCCCGCCGCGCGTGCCGCGGTGTTCGGAAGCGGACCGGTTTTCCGTTGAGCTGCACCGTGCCACCGCGGAGGCGACGACGCTTCGTGATGCCGCTGATGATCATCGCGACCTCGCTGCGCCCCGCACCGACCAGCCCGTAGAGGCCGACGATCTCACCCGCGTAGGCGGAGAACGCCATGTTACGCACAGCGGGCAGCAGTGTCAGGTCCTCGACCTGCAGCGTCGGCGTCGGTTCCGGTGTGCGGCCCGGCAGCACGCGTCCCATTTCGACGATGCGGCCCACCATCATCTTGACTACCCGGTCGTGGGTGAACTCCGGCTTCGCCAGGGTCCCCTGGACCACGCCGTCGCGCAGGACGGTGATGCGATCCGCCTGCTCGAACGCCTCGTCGAGCATGTGGGTGATGAAGATGACGCCGATCCCGCGCCGCGCGAGACTCCGCATCGACATGAACAACTGCAACCGTTCTTCGGGTGTCACCGATGCGGTCGGTTCGTCGAGGATCACCAGGTCCGCATTCCGATGGACCGCGCGGGCAATCTCCACCATCTGCTTCTGGCCCACACCGAGTGAACCGGCCGCCACGTCGGGGCGGATGTGGAAGTTGTGCGATTCGAGTAGTTCTCGGGCAATGACATTGAGGTGACCGAGGTTGTTGAACACTTTCTCGTCGCCCATGAATAGATTCTGCGCGACCGTCATCGACTCGACGAGGGACCCTTCTTGGTAGACCATCGCCACACCGGCTTCCACCGATTCGCGCGGTGTCGCGAACGTTCGCTCCCGTCCGGAGATCTCGAGAGTGCCGGTGTCGTGCGCGACCGCGCCCGAGATGATCTTCACCATCGTCGACTTCCCGGCACCGTTCTCACCCAGTACGGCGTGGACCTCGCCCGGGCGGACATCGAAGTCGACTCCGGCGAGCGCGTGGGTTCCGTTGTAGCTCTTGCCGACGTTCGTCAACCGGATCACCGGCGCGGCGGATGAGCCACTCGCTACCTTTGACATCGTTGCCATCCTCATCTGTTGTGCTCTTGTAGGTTCAGCAGATTCCCGTACCCGCACGCCGCGGCGATCACCTGTCCGTCCCGGACGGCGACACCGGTGACGCCGTGACGGTTGCTGTCGACGCGGGCATGGGCGCTCTCGACGACTCTGCCCGTGCGGTCCATGCGGAACACGAGCCCGCAGGAGCGGGCGGGCGCCCAGCTCTTCACGACCCCGAGCACCCGCAGCTGTCCCATCTGCATCGTCTCCGTGAAGGGGTCCTCGCTGTGCAGGCGCGGGACGAACCATTCGTCGCGGCTGATCGTGCCGATCATCTCGGCAAGCACCTCGGGTTCGTCGAGCAGCATCTCCGTGACCCGGTTGCGTACATACGGCGCGGCGAACCAGTAGCCGCCGTCGTCGGCGCTCACCCGACCGGGGTAGATCGGAAGGTTCGCCGTCATCGTGCGCCCCCGGTCGCCGAGTGCCGTGAGTTCGCGCAGTTCGACGCGGTGCTCCAGGCTGATCGACACGAGCACGTCGCGGTCGGAGGCCATACCGATCCCCGACGGCCATGCCAGGCCTTCGGCAACCACCCGTGCCCGGGCCCCGTCCACCCGCACGATCTGTCCGGACCGGTCGCCGGTGACCAGGGCCCGTGCCCACTCCGCGGACTGCCCGGTGGTCGAGCCGACGGCCACGAGCAGGGCGGCGTCGGGAGTCCCCGTCAGCGCGGTCACGCACGAGGTGACCGACGGGTCCGTGCAGATCTCCGCGACCGCACCGGACGGTGAGATCGCACAGAGCCCGCGACCCTCGACCGCAGCGACGACCTCGTCGCCGACGGCCGCGAGGGCCGCGACCCTGCCGGAGAACTCGGCGCGGAGAACAACCTCACCGTCGTGGTAGTCGAACACGACGTTGCCACTGCTGAAAGCCGCAGCGCCGGACCGGGTGATTACCACGTCGTCGGGCTCGTACCGCCCGGGAGGCAAGAGTTCCGTTGCCTCGTCCAACCGGAGATTGGGGCGCAGCCCGGTGTCCATCGGCGGCACGGTGCGGTGCCTGCCCCGATTCGGGTTGATCCATTCTCTGAGGGTGCTCAGGGTCGAACTCATCGGGTGACCTCCTCGGGAGTGCGCGTGCGAGCGGTCCCCGGCACCGCCGAGGGATCGATGGTGCCGACTTCACTCGGGTCGAGTACCAGCCGGCCGATACGGTTGTTGCTGACGCCGCACAGGTACAGCGCACCGTCGCGTTCCTTCGCCGCGGTGACCATCGGATAGTTCTCCATCGACTCGTCCCAGAGCACCGACAGGATCTCGCCGCGGTCACTGAACTTGATCACGCACGAGACGTTGAGCTGTGGCACCACCCAGTTGTCCACGGACACCTCGCGGGTCATCCTGCGGCGGACCGCGGGGTACTTCCCGAGTAGATCGGACATCTGGGTGCGCATGGCGCACAACGGCATCCAGTAGTTGCCATCAGACGACCTGTTGATGTTGTCCGGGTAGCCGGGCAGGTTCTCCAGTACCGGTTCGAGCTGCCCCGTCTTCGGCCCGGAGATCCACAGCCGATCGATGCGACACAAGCCGGTGCTCGCGATGAGGATCGACTCGCCGTCGTGTGCGGTGCAGATGCCGTTGGGGAAGACGTAGTTGGACACGACCACCTCGGTCTTGCCGTCGGGAGTGACTCGGATGACCCGGCCGTTGGGCCGGAACTCGACGAGCTCGAGCAGGAAGTCGGCTGTGTTGGTCCGTGTGGAGAAGTCGGAGGCGTAGATCGAGCCGTCGGGAGCGATGTCGAGATCGTCGATGGCTCGCAGGCCCGAATCGTCGATGAGTGACAGGGGACTGCGCGTGACCTTGTTGGCGACGAGTTCCGGTTCGCCGTCGCTCCCGATGCGGTAGATACCCATGCCACCCACCGCGACGACGAGGCGACCCTCCGCATCCCAGACGTGTCCGCACGGGAATCCGCCGGTGCGGGAGAAGATCTCGCCCTCGGTGTCGTCGATGCCGCGGAACCGCCACACCCAGCCGCGCTGGTCCCCGCAGTACACGTTGCCGTCCGAGTCGACCGCACAGTCCTCCGCTCCCCGGATCTTGCCGAGGCCGACCGGCGGCGCATCGGTGAGCCGCCGGTTCAGCGACCACACGGTGCCCGGTTCGGTGACGTCGACCAGCGGGCCGAGGGACAGGCGGGCCGGATCGATCTTCAGCTTCTCGACCGCCCGCTGCCGGTACTTCCCCCACTGCAGATCGAGGATCGTGAACATCAGCAGCACGGCCGCGAGAATGACAGTGTAGTAGGACCCCTGCGCGCCGTCGGCGACGGTGGCCTGCTGGATGATGGCAACCACGACGACGCCGACCGTCGCGCGGAGCACCGAACCACGCCCGCCCTTCAGGCTCACCCCACCGAGGACGACCGCGGTCAGCACGATGATCTCCCAACCCCGTCCGATATTGGGATCGGTACGACTGAGCCGTGCCGACGTCAGGATCGCAGCTGTGCCGGCCAACGCGCCGGACAGCACATACGTCCAGAAGGTCACGGCGGTAACCGGAATGCCGTTACGACGCGCCGAGCGCCGGTCGGATCCGGTCGCCGTCACCCACCAGCCCCAACGTGAGCGCGTCAGTGCCAGGTGCACGACGATCAGCGCCACCGCGAAGACGAACCACTCGGTGGGGATCCCGATGATCGTGCCGTTGCTGAAGAAGTCCCATACGAGAGACTGCTTGCCGATGCCGATCTGGGTGCTGTACGCGTTCTGCAGTGCGGCTGCCGCCCCGCCGAACGCGATGAGTGTGACGAGGGTGGTGATGAACGGGCGCATCCGCCGATGGGCGATGAGGTACCCGTTGACCGACCCGAGTAACGCCCCGAGCACTATCCCCGCCGGGACGACGACCGCGGTCGGCCACATCCAGACCCGGTCGGCGACCATCGCGCCGAGCGCGCAGACGCCCACCATCGATCCGATCGACAGGTCGATGCCGCCGCCGACGAGGACGACCGTCAGGCCGACTGCGAGCAGGCCCCACTCGGCTACCTCGTCGAGTATCAGCGGTGCGTTGGCCGCGCCGACGTTGGTCGTCGCCAGGACATACACGCACAGTGCGAGTGCCAGCACGAGTGGGACGGCACCCTCCATCCACCGCTTCTCGAACAGGTCGGAGATGGTGCGGAACCGCGGGATACGTTCGGCCGGCCGACCTCCGGTCAGGGGGAAGGCATCGATGCCGCGGCGAAGCGGACCGAAGCCGCTGCGGCGCAAAGTAGTCGATGTTGTCATCAGGTATCGGTCCCTACCGGCTCGTGTAGCAGGCGATCGTGGTCTGGTCGACGTTGCTTCTGTCGACCACTGTGCTCGAGACGTAGGCGACCGAGTTGCCGGCACCGGGCTGTGCGCCGTCGAAGATCAAGTTCTGGGCCGCCGCGGCGCCGGCGGCGCCGATGCCCTGGACGTCGTAGGCCGCCGACGCGGTCACCAGTCCCTGCCTCAGCGCATCGCACCAGTTGCTGTCCGCGTCGAGGGTGTAGACGCCGATCGATCCGGGCTGCACCTGTCCCCGTGACTCCGCGGCCTTGACCGTCTGCCCGACGGTGATCGAATTGAGGTCGAACGTCACCATGAAGCCGCACAGCTCACCCTGCTGCTGTTGGATCACCGACTCGGCGGCCGCTTGAGCCTGCGCATTCTGGAACTGCGAGTGGTTGACGAGAACCTTGTAGCCCAGCGGCTCCACCGCGTCCTTGATGCCCTGATTCCAGAGGATCGACGCCGGGTCGTTGCCGGGACCGTCGATGATCGAGATGGTTTTGGGGGCGTTGCGCTTGTCGCAGTCTTCGACGGCACGGCCCGCGATCGACTGCGCGGCACCGTAGACGTCGACTCCGACGAAGGCGTCTCCGAGCCGGTTGGACATCATGTTGAGCACCACCGTGTAGATGCCGGCCTTCGCCGCCTGGTCGATGACGCTGTCGAGTAGGCCCTGATCCTGGTTCTGGAGGATCAGCACGTCGGCCGCCTTGCGCGCGATCAGATCGTTGATGGTGCTGAGCATTCGGTCGCTACTGAAGTTCGAGTCGTAGACCGTGAAGTCCGCTCCCAGGTTGTCGAACGTTCGCTGCATCGTCGTGCCCCAGTTCTCGGTCAACTGGTAGCCCTTGTAGAGGATCGGCACGAATGCGATCTTCTTGCCCTGCATCGCGTCGAGTGCCGTCTGTCGCGCCGGGAGCAGTTCGACGTTGGTACCGAACGCCTTTTCGCCTCCCTCGGATCGGGTCGCGGCAGTACCGCTGTTGACCGTGCACCCCGCGACGGCGACTGTGGCCGCCACCGCAATGATGCACGCGGCGATCTTCTTCATCGTCTTCATGGTTCTCGATTCCTTCTGCTGGCCGGAAGAGCCTGTGTGAGTGATGTATTTCCGATCGGGTGTCACAGTTCGCCGGATTTCTCGGTCTCCTCGTTCCGCGGGTGCAGCCATGCGTCGAACGCGATCGCCGAGATGAGTACCGCTCCCCGGATGAGGTCCTGGACGGCGGTGCTCAGCCCGTGAAGTATCAACAGGTTGTTGAGGATTCCGACGAATATCGCACCGGCGAGGACACCGAGGATGGTTCCCCGGCCGCCGGACAGCGACACACCGCCGATCACCACCACCGTGAGGGCGGTGAACAGGATCGGGTCGAATGACGTGATGGTCGTCTGCACGCTTCCCTGGATGGACACCGCGACGTAGCCGGCCACGGCGGCGAGCAGTGCCGAGATCGCGTAGGTGAGGATCTGCAGCGGCCGGACCGGGGCGCCCGACGCTCGCGCGGTGTCGAAGTTGTCTCCCATCGCGCGGATCAGGCGTCCCGGGGACGTGTACGAAATGAACAGCCAGGCAATGAGGAAGACTGACCCCGCGATGATCACGGGACGCGGGACCCCGAGCACGGAACCGTTGGCGATCGCTGCGAGTAGCGACGAACCGGGAACGCTGTAGACGTTCTGGGTGAGGACGAGGATGTCGATGCCACCGATCACCAGCATGCCGGTCGCGAGCGTCACGAACAGTGCGGGCACGTTGAGGAAGGCGATGATCACTCCGTTGGCGAGGCCGACGACGACGGCCAGGGCGACCATCAGGCCGATTGCCTGCCACTCGGGCATACCCGTGCTCATCAGTGCCAACGTGGCCTGCGCGCAGCCGAGGCCGATTCCCGCAACGGACAGGTCCAGACCCTTGCCCAGGATCACGATCGCCTCGCCGACGGCGAGGATGCCGAACGCTGCGGACAGACTGAGGATGCTGGTGAGGTTTCCGGTGGTGAGGAAGTTCGTCGTCGTCGCGCCGCCGACCAGTGCCATTAGCACGGTGATGCCGAGGACCAGGTACGCCTGGTCGAAGCCGCCCAGGCGGCCGCGGAGCGTTACTCGGCTCGGCTCGGCCGCCACTGTTGCCGTAGTCATGGGACTCCTGTGTCGATTCGGATATGGGTGTCGACCGCAACGAGGCGGAGGTGGACATATCGAGTTGGTGATCTGCGTCATATGCGTCGAGCCAGTGTGGCGAATGGCATAGTGCGCGTGCATCTGCCTGCGGTCGGATTCTCACTACGACTTATGGACGATCCCCATCTTTCGAGCAGTGTCCAGATATCTGGACACTCGATCGGTTCACGCGCGGGCAGCATGGGTGACGCAGATCACCTGCAGTAAATCCGACAGGAAGGTCCGACCACAGATGAGCAGCACCCCAGACCAGGCAACCATCGAACTTTCGGAGAACTGGGTCAAAGCGTTGGCGAACATCGACCTGTTCCTCGAGATCTGCGTCGAGGACTGCCCCGTGTGGCACAGCGCCGACGACAAGTGGGTCTCGGTGTCCGAGGCCGTCGCCGCCGTGTACGAACGCGCCGGGGGCGGGCCCGTGCCGGACTTCCGCCCCGAGGGCATCACGTTCACCGAAAACGGCTTTTTCAACGAGGCGTCCGTCGAACTGGAGATGGGCGGCCAGGAGGTCAAGTTGCACCTCGTGCAGATCGTCGAGGCGCGTGACGGTAAGGCTGTTCGAGTCCGGGAGTACATCGGCCCGGAGACGGGTATCCAGCCCTGAAATCGCAGTACCCCGACAGACAGTCGCCTGATCGGCGACCGTCTGCCGGGGGCGTGGACTGCGCGCCCGGCATTCGGCCGTCCTGAGGACGTGTGTCACGCATCATATTTGTATATGATGTAGACACCCCGTCTTGGAGTGGTGCCATGAGTATGACTTCCCCAGATACACGACGCAGTGATGTGGAGCTCGACGCAGACGTCACCGCGCAGATTCGCGAGCTGGGTATCGCTGCCGGCGACGTCCTGGACTGCAGCATCTCCGTCGCCGAGTGCTCGCGCGTGTCGTCAGCGAAGCGGCTCCTGGCGCATGTGTGGGACTGCGTGATAGCTGAGATGAACCAGCCCGCGGCGGGCCCCACGCCGCCTCGTCTCGCCGAGCTGACCGGCCTCCTCGGCCGTGTCCGCGACCTGGAGTCGCGGGTCGAGGACGCCCGCGTCGCCGAGGGTGTCGAGACCATGCGGCGGATTCGCCGGGCACTCGGCCGCTTGCAGGTCGCGACGACCGCGAACGAGCTTCTGTCACAGGCCGCGGCCGAGGCGTGCACCATCGGGTTCGATCGCGCGCTCGTCTCCACCATCGGTGATGCGACATGGAACCTGCATTCGATGTTCATCGAGCGGGACCCCCGACTTGCCCGGGACATGGTTGCGGCCGGCCGCCAGGATCCACCGAAGCTCGACGGCTCCATCATCGAGTCGGACGTGGTCGATCGAGCTCGCTCCGGGTTGGTGTTCGACGTTCAGAACAATCCGCGGGTGAATCGGCAACTGGTCTCGATGTCCGGATGCACGTCGTACATCGTGGCTCCGTTGCGTTCGCACGGCAAGGTCATCGGGCTCGTCCACGCCGACAGCCACTATCCGGCTCGCGACGTCGATACCACCGACCGCGCGGTGCTCAACCTTTATGCCGAGGGGTTGAGTCACACGTTGGCGCGAGTCTCGGTTCTGGAGGGACTGACCTCGCTCAGCGAAGGGATGGCCCGGTTGGTGAGTGACGTGAAAATCGCTGCCCCACCGCAGATCACGATGAGCGATCTACGCCATCCCGTGCTGTCGACCCGCGAGGTGGATGTCATCGAGCTCATGGCGGCAGGCGACGCCAATCGATCGATTGCACGAAAACTGTCGATCTCCGAGGGGACCGTCAAGACCCATATCACCCACATCCTGCGTAAGCTCGATGCATCGAATCGTGCTGAAGCCGTGGCCTATTGGCTGAGGCGATGACGTTCGATCACCGCCTCGGCGTCACCTGCCGCGGAAGATGGTCTTGTATTCCAGATAGGCATCCAGGCTCTGGGGGCCCAGTTCGCGTCCGATACCGCTGTTCTTCAGACCTCCGAACGGCGTCTCGATCGGGAGGGTCGACGTGTTCACCCCGACGCTGCCGGTCACGATGCGGCGGGCAACCTCGGTTGCCCGATCGCGATCGGGTGAGAACACTCCGCCGCCCAATCCGTAGTCGGAGTCGTTTGCGATGGCGATCGCCTCGTCGATCGTGTCGTACGGCATCACGACGAGCACCGGCCCGAAGATCTCCTCGCGAGCAATGCGCATGTCGTTTGTGACATTACGGAAGATCGTCGGCTCCACGTAGTAACCGCGATCGAGCTTCTCGGGGCGCCCGCCGCCGATGACGACCTCGGCGCCTTCGGTGCGGCCGAGTTCGATGTACGACTCGACTCGGTCGCGTTGCGTCGCGTTCACGAGCGGTCCGAAGAAGTTGGCCGGGTCGGTCGGATCACCCTGCGGTATGGCGCTCAGTGTCGCGCCGAGCATCTCGACGATCTCGTCGTACCGCGACGAGGGCGCCAGCACTCTGGTCAACGCTCGGCACGTCTGGCCGGTGTTCGGCGCGCACGCGGACATCACCAGGGGTGTGAACGCGTCCAGGTCGACGTCATCGAGCAGAATTCCCGCCGACTTGCCGCCGAGCTCGAGCGTGACGTGCTTGAGTTGCCTGCCGCATTCGGCCGCGATCGCCTTGCCCGCGACCGTCGAGCCGGTGAATGCGACCTTGTGCACGCCCGGGTGTGAGACGAGGGCAGCACCGGTTTCCCGGCCGCCGGTGACGATGTTGACCACGCCATCCGGAATTCCTGCGGCATCGAGGATCTCGGCGAAGACGAGCGCATCCAGAGAGGTCTCCGGTGCGGGCTTGATCACGGCGGTACAGCCGGCGGCCAACGCCGGCCCCAGCTTCCAGGCGATCAACGGTTGCGGTCCGTTCCACGGCGTGATGGCGCCCACCACGCCGACGGGCTCACGGCGCAGCACCGCGTCACCACTCGCGGTCTCGACCAGCTTCTCGGTCTCGAGATCGTCGGCCAACGACGCGAAGTACCGGTAGGCGACCGGAACCTGGCTCTGCATGGCGCGGGAGATGCTGATCGGTGTTCCGTTCTGACGCGTGACCAGCGCCGACATCTCGTCGCTGCGCGCTTCGAAGGCATCGGCCAGACCGCGCAGGTAACCGGCACGCTCGGCCGGTGTGCGCGCTGCCCACTTCTCGCCGGCCTCCGCAGCCGCGGTCACCGCGGCGTCGACGTCGGACGCGTCGCCGTCGGCGATGGACGCGAACTGCTCCTCGGTGGCCGGATTGATCACCGAGATGCGGTCCGCCGAGTGGGTGCGCTCCCGGCGTCCGTTGATGAAATGGTGGTCGTGGTCGCATGTCATGAGGACTCCTGGAATCGGCGTGCTGTCGAGTGTCGTGAGGCGGTCATTCGTGATCGAAGACGACGATCCCCCGGATGTTCCTTCCCGCCTTCATGTCCTCGTATCCCTGATTGATCTCGTCGAGGGTGTACCGGTTCGTCACGAGTTCGTCGAGCAGCAGATTCCCCTGCCGGTAGAGCTCGAGTTGCGCGGGAATGTCGGACGTCGGCCGACTCGCACCGAAGAGCGAACCCTGCAGCCGTTTCTGGCTCAGCGTGAGGTCGTGCAGATTGATGTCCCCGTCCTTGGTGAAGGTGTCGCCGATTCCGACCGGAACACACGTGCCGCCCTTGCGGACCGCAGCGAGTGCCTCGCCGACAATCTTCCCGGTGATCACTCCCACGGTGACGATCGCCGAGTCGGCGCCCTGGCCGTTGGTCAGCGGGGCTGTGATCGCGTTCGCTTCCTCGATCGTCGCGACCGCGTGCGTGGCACCGAACTTCAGTGCGGTGTCTCGTTTGAACGCAACGGGATCGACCGCGATGACGGCACTGGCACCGGCGTGGGCCGCACCCTGGACGGCGTTGATTCCGATGCCGCCGATCCCGACCACGATGACGACGTCGCCGACGCGCACATCGGCCGAGTTGACCGCGGCGCCCCAGCCCGTTCCGACGCCGCACCCGGTGAGGCACGCAACCTCGAGTGGGACTGCCTTGTCGATCTTCACCGCCGATGCGGTCGAGACGATGATGCGTTCGCAGAACGTGCCGAGTCCGGCGAGCTGACCCACCGGCCTGCCGCCCCGAGAGAGCCGGTACGAACCGGGATCGTCGAAACGGCAGCCCGTGGTCAGAAGAGCACCCAGATCGCAGAGATTCTGCAGCCCCCGGGCGCACCACTTGCATCGGCCGCATATCGGCAGGAAGGAGAAGACGACGTGGTCGCCGACCTCGTAGCCGGGCGTGTGGGGGCCGACGGCCTCGACGATGCCTGCACCTTCGTGACCGCCGGCGATGGGAAGGATCCCGGGCGTCTGGTCGCCGGTGGCGAAGTGGTCGTCCGAATGGCAGAGGCCGGCGGCGACCATCCGGACGCGAATCTCGTTCTGGCGCAGTTCGTCGAGGTCCAGTTCGACGATCTCGTATCGTCCCGGGACCTCGAGCAGGACTGCCCCTCGCGTCTTCATGCGCGCACCACCGGTGAGACGGAGGTGCGTTCCCTGATGAGTGTCATCTGCGGCCTTCTGGATCGGCAGGATCCGCTTGCGGATCACGCGGTCGGATAAATGTGACGGTGGCCATACTTTGCGTTCAGTGTGGCTGCCGACGCGGCGTCTGGGAATCCGTCACCGGTCGTATTCCGATACGACCAAAGGACTATTGACGTGACCGTGCCCCGGTCGGGGGCCGGGGCACGGTCACACCGACCGGCAGCCGATCCGGCTATCCGGCCAGGTTCTTCGTGAAGAACTCGGTGAGCTTGTCCGCTGCCTGCGAGACGTACTGGTCGACGTCGTACAGGTCGACGTGGGTGGCGCCGTCGATCTCGAACAGCTCGGCGGTCTCGCCGCCGGCCGCCACCGCGCCCTCACTGAAGCCCTTGGTCTCGGCCTCGGTTCCCGCGATCATCAGCAGCGGCCTGGGCGCGATCTTCGCGACACCGGCGTAGGCGTCGAACTGGTCGAGATGGTCGACGCTGCGCAGCGCGAACTTCCCGATCGATCGCGGGTGCTGTGCGCGCGGAGTCTTGTAGTAGTCGAAGAATTCCGCGACGGCCTTCGGCGTCGACGCGTCCACCGAGTCCGGCAGCACCGGAACCATGGGGATGTCCTCGCCCTTCGCCTCCGCGGTCCGCGCGGCGCCCGCCTGATCCACCAGCTTCGCGAAGGCCTCGGGGTCCGGCACCCGGAAGAAGCAGGTGGCGTCCGCGCCGCTGACGGTGGCGACGGCCTTCATCCGGTGGTCGGTCTGTGCGGCGAACGGCACGTAGCCGCCCGAGGCGCAGATGCCGAGGACACCGATCCGCTCCGGGTCCACGTCGTCGCGGGTGCTCACGTAGGTCACCGCGTTCCGGAAGTCCTCCGCGCGCTGGAACGGATCCTCCAGTCCGCGCGGTTCGCCCTCGCTCTCACCCTGGTACGCGGCATCGAACGCCAGGGTGATGAAACCCTGATCGGCGAGGCGCTGCGCGTACAGTGCCGCAGTCTGCTCCTTGACACCGGTCATGGGATGCCCGACGACGATCGCGGGCAGCCGCCCGGCGGCCTCGGCCGGGGTGTAGAGGTGGCCGGCGAGCTGAAAGCCGCTGCTGTTGAACCGAACATCGGTCTTGGTGGTCATGGTGCCTCCGTGGTGTTTCGAGAATTCCGATCCGCATTCCGAATCGCTCGATACCTAGTCTCGGAGCTCCGGGGAAACCGGGGAAGGGCGACATTTATCCTGGGAACAATCCTTCCCAGGATAATCTGGCGCCCCCGACCTACCCTGGCTGTATGCCCAGTCCGATACACCAGGCACCACACCTACGTGAGCTCGGCGCGTTCCTCAAAACCCGCCGCAGCGAGCTGTCACCGTCCGACGTCGGCCTACCCGACCTCGACCAGCGCCGCCGGGTGAGCGGGCTGCGGCGCGAGGAGGTGGCGCAGCTCGCCGCGATCAGCACCGACTACTACACCCGGATCGAGCAGGGCCGGCTCGTCCCGTCCGAGCAGGTGCTCGCCGCGCTGGTGCGAGCGCTGCAACTCGACTCGGATCAATCCGAGTACCTCGACAGTCTGGCCGATCACGCCACCCACCGGTCCACGCCCCGTCCGGCGGCGCAGTCACGCACCGGTGGCAGCAGGGTACGCCCGCAGGTGCGACGGCTATTGGACCAGCTCACCGACACCCCGGCCATCGTGCTGGGTCCTCGGACCGATATCTTGGCGTGGAATCCCTTGGCCACCAAGGTGTATGCCGATTTCGATGCGATGGCTCCGCACGAGCTGAACTATGTGCGGCTCATCTTCACCGACCCTCGGATGCGGGAGCTGTTCGACGACTGGACGGCGGTCGCGCGGTCCTGTGTGGCGATCCTGCGCCGCGAGGCGGCCATCAACCCGGCCGATCCGGCCCTGTCCGCGCTCGTCGGCGAACTCACGATCGCCGATCGTCAGTTCGGACAATGGTGGGCGGCGCGAAACGTGGCGCGCCAGGACTTCGGCGTCAAGGTGCTCAATCATCCGGTCGTCGGTGAGCTGACCCTCGACTGGGAGATCTTCCGCTACTCCGGCGCGCCCGAGCAGCAATTGGTGCTGAACTCCGCCGAGGACGGTTCGCCGACCCAGGAGCGACTGGCACGGCTGGGCCGGATGTGAACCGGAGAGGTCAGGCGATCTTGAGAACCCGGAGCCGGTTGTAGAGAGTCGACCGGCTCACCCCGAGTGACTGCGCGGCCTTGAGTTTGTTCCCGCCGGCAGCTTCGATCGCCGCGACGATCACTTCCCGTTCGGCATGTCGAATGGGCGACAGGGGTGTGCCGACTTCCCGGTACGGTGCGGGAAGGTCGGTCGGAATGATGTCTCCGGCCGAGCGGGTCCGGGCCAGCGCGTGGATCACCCGCCGGATTTCGGCGAGGTTGCCCGGCCACGGATGTGCCGCCAGGACCTGCAGTGTCGCCGGGGTGAGGCGCAGGTCGGACGTCACGGCCTCCTCCGCCAGCATCCGACGGGCCAGCCCCGGAATCTCGTGGCGGCGCCGACGGAGCGGAGCGAGTTCACGTCGCGCGGCGCAGAGCCCCACCAGGGAGGGGTGGATCCCCGCGTCGTCGTTCGCACTCGTCGAGGTCAGAACGACGTGTCGCCGCGTGCCCCGGATGAGGCGGGCAACCAGTGTGGCCATCGAATCGGTGAGGAAGTGGACGTTCTCGATGATCACGACGGCACCATCCTGCTCGAGCTGCCGGCCGAGTCCGACCGCCCAGGCCTGCTCACCCGTGTGCACGACGTCCGCGGCGTCGACGATCGCCCCGCCCGGTCCGGCCGCACGCACCGCCTCGGTTGTCCGGCCGGTGCCGGTTTCTCCGACGACGAGGAGCGGCCACTCCTCGACCGATGGTCGTGGTTGCGGCTTCGGGCTCGTTCTCGCCATAGCGAAATCCACCAGGACGCCGTTCCCGCCATCGACCGGAGTGCAGGTGAACTCCACTTCGCGACCGGATTCGAGCGTCAAGCGATTGGTGACGGCCGTTGTGTGAGCGGTGTCGGCGCCGGCTCGGACGGCCGCATGGTCGGCGGGATCGAGGAGGTCGAGGGCCGCCGGGGTCGCGAGCACCATCCCCTCGCCGAGCACCATCACCGGCCGTTCCTTCCGCCGTGCCGCAGAATGGAAGGCCGCCAGCAGATTTCGTTGCGCGACAGGTGTGCTCAGCGCCAGCCGGTCCTCGATCTCCCCGACCAACCGCTGGGCGATCGGCGCGAAGTACCGGTGATCCTCGCCTGCGCCGCCTCCGACGTCGAGAACGCCTTCGAGTCGTCGCGTTATTGGATGAATGATCGGCTGGCCGAAGCAGCTGAACTCGTGAAAGGCGGACATGAAGTGTTCGGGGCCGTGGACGAGCAGCGGTTGCCGGGCCTCCAGGACAGTGCCCACCGCGTTGGTTCCCACTTCATCCTCGGCCAGCCGGATTCCGGGCTCGATTCCCATCCAGGCGACCGCGTCGCGGACGGCAGGACTGGCGTGTCGGATATCCAGGATTCGGGCGTCGTGGTCGGCGAGAACGAACACCAGTGGCGCACCGTCGAACTCGCGGCAGATGCGATCCAGAACGGGCGCCGCGGCCCGTCGGAGACACCCGTCCGAGGAGACGTCGATCCTGTCCAGCCTCGGCGTCGTATCGGAGTCGAGACCCGACAATTGCGAACGCATCCACGACGACGCGATTTCCGGCCGAGCGTCGACCGTGGAATGCGCTGAGCTACTGAGCACTCCGACACCACCTTCCGGCCAGGCGCGATGAGAACGGACTCGCATCACATGTGAGCGAGAACACAATATAATATATGCGCGCTTCGAACAAGGGTCGGCCGAGGGGGACGCTCAGACACCGGCCCCGGCCGCGTGCAGCGGTCGGGGCCGGTGTCGTCAGGCTGTCACAGATCGTCGGGCGACTGGGCAGGTGAGCGGTAACGATCGGCTTCCGGTCCCTCGGTTTGCGGCGCGAAATTCACGCCGGGGAGCAGGAGGTGGCCGGCGTCGACCGGCAGGGCGACACCGGTGATGTGCTCGGCGTAGTCGGACAGCAGCCAGCATGCGGCATTACTTGTGGCGTTCGGCGGAAGCGCGGGCCTGCCGGCCAGCAGCGCATAGCCGTACGTGGCGGCTATCGCCACATCGCGGTTCGCTTTCTCGCCGGGGGCGACGAACAGTTGGTGGCCCATCGGGTTGTCCCAGATCTTCGCGTCCACCGCGCCGGGGCAGACCGCGTTGCACCGCACGTTGTACTCCGCGATCTCCAGAGCGGTGTTCTTCATCAGGCCGAGGACGCCGTGCTTGGCCGTGATGTAGTGGGTGTATCCGGCCGTTGCCTCCAGCCCGCCTACCGACGCAATACATACGATCGCACCGCCACGCTGCTCGACGAGATGCGGCGCGGTGGCCTTGATCGTCCGGAAGGTACCGCCGAGCACCACATCGGTGACCGTCGTCCACATCTGCTCGGTGATTTCCCAGGACTTGGGCCCGAGATCCCACAGTCCGGCGTTGGCGATGACCGCGTCGAGCCGGCCGAATGCGTCGAGCCCGAGAGAGACTGCCGCGTCGAGCGCGGCCTGATCACGGACGTCGGCGACTGCACTGACCGCCCGTCGGCCTTCCTTCTCGACGAGAGCCTGTGTCTTGTCGAGATCTTCCTTGCTCGCCAGCGCGTATCGAATCCCGTCGACGGGTGAGCAGATGTCGGTGATGATGACATCGGCTCCCTCCTTCGCAGCGGTCACCGCATGTGCTCGACCCTGCCCTCGTGCGGCGCCGGTGATGAAGACGACCTTGCCGTCCAGTAGTCCCATTGTCGATGTCCTTTCCACATTTCATTCGGTAGTGCGGGGTGGGTGGGTAGTTCACGCAGGTCCGACGGATGCGAACACTCCGGTGGCGCCGTCGGAGAACGTCACACCCGTATCGACCGGCGGTTCTCCCGTGGCCTCGAGTGCCCCGTCCGGCTTCACCCGGTAGGTGAACACCTTCTCGATGCCGGTCGTGGTCAGCGTGTCGATGACATAGAGCCGCTGGGCATCCGGGCTCAGCACGACACGGCCGGGGAAGTGTCCCGGTGCGCTGGGCGCATCCGCGCCGGGCACGGGAACCAGGGCGCCGTCGTCTCGGATCTCGAATCCGTTCACACTCTGACCGCCGGTCTGGGGAAGGTAGAGATACCTGCCGTCCGGTGTGATGGCCATACCGTGCGGAATCGCCTTCGTCGGGAAGCGCCCGATCGGGGTCAGTGCACCGTCGGGCGCGATGCGGTAGCCGGAGACGTCGTTGGTCCCCTCGTTGGTGATGAACAGGAACTTGCCGTTGGGCGTCACCGACGGCAACGCCGGACGATCACCGGTCGGCACCTGCGAGCCGGTCGGTGTCAACCTGCCCTCGGATCCGATCGCGAAGGAATCCATAGTCGCCCCGATGAAGCTCGGGGCGAACAGGAATCGACCGTCCGGAGACACCACCGGAATGGACAGGCCGCTCGTCGCGCCGGGAATAGTCACCGAATCGACGAGTGTCAGAGCGCCGGACGGCGCGATGGCATACGTCTGCACGTCGTTGGTCATCGAGCCGACGGTGGCGAAGAGCCACTTCCCGTCCGGGCTCACGACTGCACCCACGATCGGTCGGCCGGGGGCGAGGCGGGCGTCCTCGAGGCGCTCGAGTGCACCGTCGTCGCCGACGCGGAATCCCTGGAGTGTTCCCGAGACAGTATGTGCGACATACGCGAATCGGCCATTCGGCGTGACCGCGATCGACAGCGTGCCGGTATCGGTGGGCACGGGCTGCCCGACAGGAGTCAGCCGACCGCCGGATTCGCGCAACACCCCGATGTTCGACGAACCTGTGCCACCGACCAGAAGGTAACTCGGTCCCGCCGCATCATCAGCCAGGGCTGCGCCTGCCGAGGGAGAGATGACCGTACCGACGGACACGCCTGCGGCAACGCCGATCGCCATGACGGTCGTACGTATTCGCGCTCGCAGCATCTTCCAGGTCGACCACTTTCTTTCGGCGGCCGATGGATTCCGAGTCGTCAATGCAACCTCCGTGGTTCCTCGATTCGGCGGGTTCGCCACGCTGAACGTAGGCCGGGAAGCCGGGGTGAAGGTGTCCAATTATCTGGACACTCCGCTGCACGCGCGCCGGTCCATACATTGCCAACATTATATATGATACTGTACGAACTGAGACGTCCGTCATGTCGTGGGCGGCGCATTCGAGCGGAAAGGGACAGTGATGAGTGGTGAGCACCTGAAGAAGACCGCACGGCGCGTGATCGCCGGAGTCGATGCCGACGGCAAGTCGACGATCGTCGTGGACGAGACAACCGGCACTCGGGTCGCACTGCCTGCCTTCTCCGTGAACGACGTGTGGAGGGTCGATGCACTCCCCGCCGTCTTCACCGACGATGACACCCTCGAATCCGAGGTGGAACTCGCGCCGCCGGCCAGTGGGCTCGTCGTCCGCCTGGCGACATTTCCACCCGACAGCGAAATTGATCCGGCTGTCTATGCGGCATCGATCGGAAACCTGCACGGCGAGGATGCCAAGGCGGACAGCGAGGAGATCGTCGGTTTGCACGCCACCGAGACCGTCGATATCGCGACGATCATCGACGGTGAGATCTATGCGATCTACGAGACGGGTGAGACCCTGCTCAGGCCGGGTGACACGGTGATCAACCGGGGCATCAAGCACGCGTGGAGCAACCGCACGGACAAGCCCGTGACAATGGTCGCCGTGATGGTCGCCGGCACGACGGGCTGACTCCGCTCAGGCCGGGTGACACGGTGATCAACCGGGGCATCAAGCACGCGTGGAGCAACCGCACGGACAAGCCCGTGACAATGGTCGCCGTGATGGTCGCCGGCACGACGGGCTGACTCCGCTCAGCGTGACGGGAGAGCCCGATCGAGGAAGCCCTCGAGGTGCAGGGCGAATGCCTCGTTGTCGTCGCCGGCGATCATGTGCCCCGCGTCCACCTCGACGGCCTCGGAGTTCGGCACCAGGGCGAGCATCTCGTCGACCGCCTCCCGCGAGACGATCTCCGACCTCGATCCGTGAACTATCAAGGTGGGAACCGTGATCCGGGCGGTCAGGTCGGCGAGCCGCCGCTCGTCGGAATTGCCGCGGTTGTCCGCGTAGCCGACGAAGGCTGGATCCCAGTGCCAGTACCAGCGGCCGTTGCCCTTGAGACGCAGGTTCTTTCGTAACCCGTCGCTGCGGCGACGACGGGGTGGCGTGCCGCGGAAGGCGTCGATGGCCGCGGACGCGTCGTCGAGCGAGGCGAACCCGTCGGGCGCCGCGCCCAGGAAGTCGCGGACCCTCCGCTGGCCGGTGTGGTCGGTTCGATGCGTGATGTCGACCCGCACCAACCCGGCGACGGAACGGGGGCGTCCGCCCGCGACGACGATGCCCGTCCGGCCGCCCAGCGACGCTCCTACGACGACGACACGGCCGCCGAGTTCGGCGAGTACCGCTTCGAGGTCGGCCGCGAAAAGTTCGGCCGAGTACTCGGGTGCCCATCCGCTGTCGCCGTGCCCGCGCGCGTCGAAAGTGACTGCGCGCTATCTGTTCTCGGCCAATCGTGCCGCCGTGCGATCCCACGAGTGCCTGGTCTGGCCGCCGCCGTGGCGGAGGAGAATGGTTCCCTCGGTCGAATCGGTCAACCGATCGTCGGTCTCCCACCGATCACCGGCAAGACGGACCCCACCGGATCCTGTGAACTCGACGGGGATCGGCCGGGCTGTGGTCTGGGCGTCCATCAGCTCTCTTTCTCGTCATCGGCCGCCGGCCCGGTTGGGGCCGGCGGTCGGAGGGAATCAGACCTTCAGCAGGGCCGCGAAGTCGGCGGCGGGCTGGTCGAGGTCGCCGCCCTTGATGGCCTGCAGCAGGGTCTCGCCGCGCTCGGGGCCCAGCGATGCCGAGGTCACGTCGCGGAATTTCGCATCGAGGTCCTCCTGCGACATCGGGTTCTCGGCGGTGCCGGTGGGGTTGTCGACGAACAGGCTCTCGCTGGTGCCGTCGGTGTAGGTGACGGTGATGTCGCCGACCCAGCGGCCGGGGTAGGCGGTGTCCAGTTGGGGCTTCACCTCGATCTTCACCTTCTGGGCGAGGGCGGCGATGTCGCTGCCGGCGCCGAGGTCGAGCCGGCCGGCCATGTAAGCGTGGTGGGTCGAGAATCCGTTGCCCTTGCCGAGCAACGACAGCGAGAACTGGAACGGCAGGCTGTACTGCAGGTGCTCGATGATCTTCGGTGCGTACGCGTTGGCGTTCTTGTTGCCGATCACCACGTCGCCGCCGGTCTGAATGCCCAGCAGCACCGAGTCGACGTCCGCGGCCCGGGCCGAGAGTTGGCGGGCGCCGTCGATGTAGGCGTGGTTGATGCCGCAGCAGCAGTACGGCTTGATCCACACGCGCGTGATCTCGAACGTCTTGTCGAGGCCGAACGTGGCCGCGGCGTCGTCGGCGACCGGGCGTCCGACGAATGTGCGGTAGAAGCCCTTACCGCCGGTGAGGAACGTCGTCGGACCGGTGATGCCCGCGGCCGCCATCTCGGCGGCGCGGATCCCGTTGCGGGTGCCGATGCCGGAGTGGATGCGTTTGATGGAGCCACCGGACGACGTGTACTCGGTGGTGCCCGACGCGTGACTGAGGGCGATGGCGAGGGCGTGCACGGTCGTCTCGACGTCGAAGCCGCGCATCTTTGCGACGACGGCGGCCGCACCGAAGTTCGACAGCAACCCGTGCGGGTGGAAGCCGCGCTCGAGTAGTTCGGGTGCGGCCAGGTTGCCGATGCGGGTGTACACCTCGTAGCCGGCGACGATGCCGGTGATCACCTCGCGCATCGTCGCGCCGAGTTCCTCGCCGACCGCGAGTGCGGCGGACACGACGGTGCTGCCCGGGTGCGACGAGCTGGCCCGGTGGGCGTCGTCGTATTCGAAGCCGTGGCCGAAGGAGGCGTTGACGAATGCCGCGTCCGCGGCGCTCATCTCGTCGCCTGTCGCGGCGACGTGTGACTTGCCCGGAACGTGCGCCGCGCGCGTCAGCTCGAGCAGTGCCTTGCTCCACGGCAGCGAGGCACTGCCGACCTGAAGGGCGAGTTGGTCCTGCATCAGGCGGCGCGCACCGGCGAGCGCGTCGGCGGGGATGGAGTCGAAGGTCAGATCCGTGACGAGCCGGGCGGCAGCTTCTTCGACGGGTGGAATGTTGCCCATGTGTGTTGCCTTTCGGTAGATCTGGGTCAGGAGAGCGAACCGAGCAGGCCGCCCGGGATTCCGTAGGACTTGAGCTCGACGTAGGCGTCGAAGCCCTCGAGGCCCGCCTCGCGCCCGATGCCGCTGTTCTTGAAACCGCCCATCGGGGCGCTGAAGCCCGCCGGGTTCCCGTTGACTTCGATTGTGCCGGTGCGGATGTGGCGTGCCACAGCCAGCGCATGTTCGGGGTCGGCGGCGAACACCGATCCGTTGAGGCCGTATTCCGAGTTGTTGGCGATGTCGATCGCCTCGGCCTCGGTGTCGAACGTGTGCACCGTGAGAACCGGGCCGAAGATCTCCTCCTGCGCGATCTTCGCGGCAGGGTCGACGTCGGTGAAGATCGTGGGCTCGACGTACCAGCCGCGGTCGAGACCGTCGGGACGTCCGCCGCCCACCAGCAGGGAGGCGCCGGATCCCTTCGCGTCGTCGATGTAGCCCTCGACTCGGGACCGCTGATTGGCGCTGACCATCGGGCCGATTTCGGTGGCGGGGTCGAACGGGTCGCCGACGGGCATCGACTTGATCAGGTCCACCAGCCGGTCGTGGAGTTCGTCGCGGCGCGAGCGCGCCACCACGATCCGGGTCTTGTTGCTGCACACCTGGCCGCTGTTGCGCAGTGACACGGCGCGGATCGCGGCGACTGCGACATCGAGGTCGGCGTCGTCGAGCAACACCGCGGCGGACTTGCCGCCTAGCTCGAGGGTCACACGGCGCAGGTCGTGGCCGCAGAGCGAGGCGATGCGACGGCCCGCCGCGGTCGACCCGGTGAACGACACCTTGTCGATGCCGGGGTGCCGCACCAGGTACTCGCTGGCCTCGCGCTGGGCGGGGACGATGTTCACGACGCCGGCGGGGAGACCGATCTCGTCGAGGATGTCGGCGAGCAGGTAGGCGTCGAGCGGGGTCTCGGGGGAGGGCTTGATGACCATGGTGCAGCCCGCCAGCAGCGCCGGCGCGAGCTTGATCATGGTGATGAGCAGCGGGGCGTTCCACGGCACGATGCCTGCGACGACCCCGACCGGTTCGCGGGTCACCAGCGCGCTGCCGGTTGCGGACGACCGCGTGTCGGCCCATGGGTAGGCGGGGGCGAGGTCCAGGAAGGAGTCCAGGAGCAGGCGCGGTCCGATGGACTGCATCTTCGTGGACAGGGTGATCGGGCAACCCATCTCGGCGCTGACGAGTCTGGCGGCGTCGGCCTCGCGCGCGGCGAGTTCCGCGCTGAGCTTCCGGAGGACCGCGATCCGCTCGTCGAGTGCCATCCTGGGCCAGGGCCCCTTGTCGAACGCCTCGCGTGCCGCGTTCACCGCCGCGTCGATGTCTTCCTCGACGCCTTCCGGGACGCGCGCGACGAGCTCTTCGGTGGCCGGCGAGATCACGTCGAAGGTGCGCTCGGAGGCCGGCAGTACCCACTGTCCGCCGATGAACAGCTTGTCGTACTGCCCCTGCCAAATTTCTGTCTGCACACTCATGGTGCCGCTCCTTCGCTGGTCGATAAGGGGTGGAAGTGGTCCGGATCGCAGGCGGGACCGAGGTGTCCGGCCTGGTGGGCGGAGCCTTCTGCTCGATATGTGAGCTGCACCATGCAAAGTATATAATGTTGCATAGCTCCATGGAAGTGCCTTGCCGTGATCCAGCCGACTGGGAGTCGCCTCGGTGGGGTACTCCGATCCGGCGGGGCTTGACCCCACTGTAAACGATATATAATATTTTGCTGAGACGAAGGCGAGGCAACATGCAGCACAAGCCGCTCGACGGTATCCGGATCCTCGAGATCGGGGGATACATCGCGCTCCCGTTCGGGACGTCGATGCTGTGCGCCCTCGGCGCCGAAGTGGTCAAAGTCGAGCGCCCTGTGGTCGGAGAAGATTTCCGGCGCCATCAGAACGACGCCAGCCCCTACTTCCGGCAGTACAACACCGGCAAGCGCAGTCTGTCGGTCGACCTGAAGTCGGAGGAGGGCGTCGCGCTGGTCAAGGCGCTGGTGCCGCACTTCGACGTGGTGCTCGAGAACCTGCGCCCGGGCAAGGTGGCCGCCATGGGGCTCGGCCCCGACGACTGCCGCGCCCTGCGTCCCGACATCGTGTACGGGTCCGTCACCGGATTCGGCGCCGGTGGTCCGCTGGCCAACCGTCCCGCCTACGACACGATCGGCCACGCCTTCGGCGGTCTGTACTCGCTGTTCAGCGACGGCGACCACCCGCAGCTGGCCGGTGGCCTGAGCGCGGACCTCGTCACCGGTCTGAGCACCGCAACCGGCGTCCTCGCGGCCCTCGTCGGGCGGCTGAAGACGGGTCAGCCGCAGCGGATGGAGACGTCCATCATGGAGGCCGTCAGCGCACTGACCATCGACGGCATCACGCAGTCCTTCGAACTCGGCAAAAACCCGGCCCGCACGAGCCGCCACCCGCAGGCGCAGAACTTCTGCGTCCCGACGTCGACCGGCGAGTACCTGGCCGTCCACCTGTCGTCCTCGCAGAAGTTCTGGCAGTCGCTGTGCCGTGCGATGGACCGCATGGACCTGGCCGAGGACCCCCGGTTCGCCGAATACCGCCCGCGGGAGTCGAACTACTTCGAGCTGGTGCCGATCGTCGAGGCGGAGTTCGCCACGAAGTCGAAGGACCACTGGGAGAAGGTCCTCACCGAGGCCGACGTGCCGTTCGCCCCGGTCCTGTCGATGACCGGTTACCTCGAGCACGAGCAGGTCGAGCACCTGGACCTCGTCGAGTGGCAACCCGACGGCCTGGCCCTGATCCGGCCGCCGTGGACGTTCGACGGCGAGCGCCCGGACCGCGGTGACCGTGCTCCCAAGGTCGGCGCCGACACCCGTTCCGTCGCGGGCGAGGTGCTCCCCGCCGAGAAGATCGACGAGCTGCTCGCGTCCGGCGTCCTCTACGCCGACGAGTCCTGACCCGCTACTTCCCATACCCGCTACTTCCCATACCCGCTACTTCCCATACCCGCTACTTCCCATACCCGCTACTTCCCGTACTCACTACTGAGGAGAGTTCATGAATCCGTACCGTTCCATGCTGTTCGTGCCCGGTCACAAGCCTTCCTGGGCCGACAAGGGGCTGGCCTCCGGCGCCGACGCCCTGATCCTCGACCTGGAGGACTCGGTTCCCGTCGCGGACAAGGACGAGGCGCGTGGCGTCACCGCCGCCACCATCGACCGTTTGCACGCCGAGGGTGTTCGCGCCGACGTGTGGGTGCGGCCCAATGCGTTCGTGACCGGGATCCAGGGCAGTGACCTCGAGGCGGTGATCCGGCCGGGGCTGACCGGTCTGTTCCTGCCCAAGGTCTTCGACGCCGAGGAACTCGTGCGGATCGACGCCGTGGTGTCGCACATCGAGGCCCGGCAGGGGCTCGAGGCGGGCAGCGTGGGACTCATCGTGAGCTACGAGACCGCGGTCTCGATGGCGCATTGCGACGAAATCGCCGCAGCCACCCCGCGCATCTCCAGCCTGCTGGGCGCCACCGGTCCGAGCGCGGACGTGGGACGCGAACTGGGCTTCGAATTCACCCCGGCCGGCCTGGAGACGCTGTACCTGCGGAGTCGACTCGTCCTCGCCGCCCGCGCAGCGGGCCTGCACCATCCCGTCGCCGGCGTGTGGCAGGACATCAAGGACCTCGACGGTGCCCGCCAATTCTGCCTGGACAACAAGCAACTCGGCTACCGCGGCATGGTGTGCATCCACCCGTCGCACATCGCCATCGCCAACGACGTGTTCACGCCGTCCCCCGAGCAGGTCGACTTCTACCGCCGCATGATCGAGGCGTTCAAGGTGGCCGAGGCCGCCGGTAGCGCGGCCGTCGACTTCGAGGGCCAGCACATCGACATCGCCCACGTGAAGACCGCCGAGGGCATCATCGCGCAGGCCGAAGCCGTCATGGCCCACGCCTGAGCGGATCGACCGAAGAGCCCCGCATCCGGCAGGATGCGGGGCTTTCGTCGTGGTGTCAGTTCTCGACTGGGCGAGCTGCGAGGTTCTCCCGGAAGAACGGGGTCGCCTCGGCCACGGCCCGGTCGACGTACTTCGGCACGTCGTAGAAGTCCATGTGGGCGCCGCCGTCGACGACCACCAGCTTCTTGGGGCTGCGGACCCGGCTGTGCAGTTCGGTGGACATCCACAGCGAACCGGCTTCACTGCCGGCGACGATCAGCAGCGGTGCCGTGAACAGGTCCTCGACCAGGTGGAACGCGTCGAACGTGAAGATCCGCGAGATGCTCTTGGTGAACAGCTGCTTGTTCTTCGCGTTCGGGTGCTGCGCACGCGGGGTGAGGTAGTAGTCGTGCGCCTCGACCAGGTCGCGCGGAGTGCTCTCGTCCGGCTGTTCCGGAACGTACGGGATGTACGCCGGGTCGGCGCCCTGGGCCTCGGCGGTCCGCTGCTGCGCGACCGCCTGCAGTGTGGGCACCGCGGCCGCGTCGGAGTCGGTCCCGAACCACCCGCGCCGGAACGACGTGCCGATGTTCACGGCACTGACGGTGGTGACGGCCTTGATCCGGTAGTCGGTCAGGGCCGCGTTCACGGCGTATCCACCGCCGGCGCAGACACCGAGAACACCGATCCGCTCGGCGTCCACGTAGTCCAGGCTCTGCAGGAAGTCGACGGCCGCGCGCACGTCCTCGACTCGCGCTGCCGGGTCCTCGAGGTGGTGAGGTTCGCCGCCGCTCTCACCCTGGAACGAGGCGTCGTAGGCGAGTGCCACGAAGCCTTCTTCGGCGAGCTTCGCGGCGTACAGACCCGCGGTCTGCTCCTTCACACCGCCACCTGGGTGCACGGTGACGACCGCCGCGTAGCTGCTCTGCGGATCGAAGTTGTCGGGCAGAAACAGGTTGCCTGCCATGGCGATCGGGCCGTTGGGGAAAGTGATGCTGTCCATTGCTGTGTCTCCTTCTGGATGGGGTGTTGTCGCGCGTGGTCAGAGGTTGGTGTCGTAGAACGGGATCAGGGCGTCGAGGGCGATCTTGACGGGCTCGGGCTGGTCGTACAGGTCGTAGTGCGAGAAGCCTTCGGCCACGACGAGTTGCTTCTTCTCGGAGCGGGCGCGGCGGTAGATCTCGAGGCCGTGGCGGTAGGAGCCGAAGGCGCCGGGCTTGTCGCCGACGACGACGCACAGCGGTTGGGTGAGAAGCACTTCCGCGTGGGTGAAGGCGTCCCATCCGTATCCCGCTGCCCGACGCGAGATCAGGCTGCGGGTGGCGCCGTTCGGCTTCTCCCCGCGGGACGTCTTGTAGTACTCGGTGGCCTCGACGACGTCGAGGCCCATCCCGGCCGCCGCGTCCACGGTGGGCGGCAGCAGGTTCTCGACGTTCGGTTCGGCGCCGCGGGCCTCGGCGGTGCGCTGCGCGGCGATCGCGTCCAATGTGGCGATCGGGTCGTAGGCACTGAAGGCCTCGTGCAGCAGGTGGCCGAAGTTGACGCCGACGACGCTGCCGACGACCTTGATGCGGCGGTCGGTCTTCGCGGCGCTGACGGAGTATCCGCCGCCGCCGCAGATGCCGAGTACGCCGATGCGGTCGGCGTCGACGTAGGGGAGGGTGACGAGGTGGTCGACGACGTAGCCGAAGTCCTCGACTCGTTGCGCCGGGTCTTCGATGAATCGGGGTTCGCCGCCGCTGGCGCCCTGGTAGCTGGCGTCGAATGCGATGACGACGTAGCCGGCGTCGGCGAGGGCGGTGCCGTACACGTTGCCGGACGTCTGCTCCTTGCAGCTGCCGATGGGGTGTGCGCTGATGATGGCCGGGTATTTGTTCGTGTTGTCGAATCCTGGCGGGAAGTAGATGTCCGCCGCGATGTCCCAGTACGGGGTCGTGACGCTGACGGTCTCGATCCTCTCCGTGGTCATGAACTGATTTCCCTTCGTCGTCCGCCGGAGCCCGACGGTCTGAATCTCACTGCGTTCTGAATGTCACTGCGTCATGGATGATTTCCTCGACCCGCAATCACCACTCTGCTGCGATCCGCGGGGCCGTACCAGAGGCCGGTTATCGGGGGTACCGGCAGCCTCTCCCACGGGCCGTCGGAGGTCCCTAGGCTGCAGGTATGGAGATCGCCAAGGAGATCAAGGACTTCCTGACGACCCGTCGCGCACGCATCACGCCCGACCAGGTGGGCCTGCCCGCCGGTGGCCGGCGTCGGGTCGCCGGGCTACGTCGCGAAGAGGTCGCACTGCTCGCCGGAGTGAGCGCGGAATACTACGTACAGATCGAACGCGGCGGCGTGTCGGGCGTGTCCGACGAGGTGCTGGACGCCATCGCGACCGCGCTGCGACTCGACGACGAGGAGACGAAGCACCTGTTCACCCTCGCCCGCGCCGCGGCCACGAAGCCCCGCAAGCGTAAGCCCGCCCGCGCGCGCGTCGAGATGCCGGAGCCGGTCCAGGCGCTCGTCGATGCGATGATCACCGCCCCCGCCGTCGTGCAGAACGGTCACCTCGATATCGTCGGCGCCAATGCGCTCGGTCGCGCGCTGTACGCCGACGTGTACGACCGCGTGGACGGCGCGCCCAATCTGGCCCGGTTCATCTTCCTCGACCGCCGCGCCGACGAAACGTTCCCCGACTGGAACAACGCGGCCGACGACGCCGTCGCGATGCTGCGGGTGGAGGCGGCGCGGTCGCCGTATTCGGCGGCGGTCACCGGTCTCGTCGGCGAGCTCGCCACCCGTAGCGACGAGTTCCGCACTCGCTGGGCGGTTCACGACATCAAGGCGCACCGGCGCGGAACGAAGCGGTTCCATCATCCGGTCGTCGGCGACCTGACGCTGCGTTTCGAGGCGCTCGAGGTGGCCAGCGCGGCCGGCCTCACCCTGTACGGATTCACCGCGGCGCCGGGTTCCTCCTCCGAGGAGGCTCTCCGCCTGCTGTCCAGTTGGATCGCCACCGAAAGCTCGGCACATCAGCATTCATGACATTCGTGAAGGACGGCAACGGCGAGTTCAGGATTCGCTCGGCGACGCGTCCCTGGTGAGGGTCACGGCCACCGCGAGGAGTATGAGGACCAGTGCGAGGACGACGGCGTAGGACGGCAGCCAGTACGCCGCGGCGGAGGCCGATCCGAGCACGGCGGCGCCGACGGCGCGCAGAACCCAGCCGGTGTGGGTGGTGAGCCGGAAGTAGATTGCGTGCGAGAGCAGGTAGATCGCCGGACCCGCGAGCATCAGCACGCCGCCGACCCCGCCCGGTCGTCGCCGGCATGGGCGAGCACCAACTCGCTGCCCGCGGCGAACATGACGAGTCCGGTGACCACGCCGTAGATCACGTTGATCCCGATGTGCACGGATCGGATGGGGTTCCCGGTGGCGGCGATATGACTTTCCACGAGCTGTTCGGCGCGCCCGAAGTAGACGGCCCACAGGCAGACGAGCGCGACGAAGCACCCCGCCGCCAGCGCAAGCGTCAGTGCGTCGGAATGATGGGCGGCAATCACACGTCCCAGGGTCAGGACCGTCTCGCCCAGCAGGATGATGAGGAACAGTCGCATCCGCTCGAGCATGTGCTCCGCGTCGAACGGAAGTTGCTGCGTCTGCGTGCGTCCGCCCGGCAGCGGGTGAGCGCTCCAGGTGCCGACGAGATCGACGAGCGCGGCCACCGCCCACAGCCACAGGCGCCATTCCGGGTCGAGTGCGGCGCCGGCCACCCAGAACGGCGCCGAGACCGCGAACCAGATCAGCACGTGCAGGAAGTGCAGGCGGAGGCTGGGCGTCGGGGCGGTGGCCGCCGCGTAGATGGTGGGGCCGATCAGCGCCAGTAGCATGGGAACGACGAAGAGCCAAGGGCTTTCGTCGAATGCGTGCCCGATGCCCGCGTTCATGAACAGGCCGAGTCCCATCACCGTGACCGTCACGGCCCGGGTGGCCGTGCGTTCGATGTCGAGGAGCGTGACCTCGAACGTGGTGAACGCCCAGACCCCGCACACCGCAACGAGTGCCACGAGGGCTTCGGCGGCGCCGTACCAGGTCAGGTGGTCGACGAGATGGTGCGTGAGCTGACCGATCGCCAACACGAACACCAGGTCGAAGAACAGCTCGAGCGGCGAGACCTCACGGTGGGTGCTGCGCGCGTTCCTGGCCATCATGGATTCCTCCTCGGCGCCCGAATCCTATCCGGCGGCGTCGAGGCGAAAGGTCGTTTCGGCGGCGGTGTCGGCGACCATCGGTTCCAGCGCGGCGGGCCGGCTGCGGTACTTGGCGCGGTGTTGTTCCGCATCGCGTTGCGGTACCAGCCGCCGTCCGGGCCGAACGCGGACCGGACGTAGAGGTCGTCGGCGACGCGCACGACACAGATCGGTATCCAGCGGCGCAGGGAGCCGTCGCGCCGATAGCTGCTGATGTGCAGTTCCTCGGTGTGGCCGATCGCGTCGAGTTGCTCGCTGTGCCATGCCATGTCGTCATCTCCTGATGTCGGCGATCCGTGATCAGAGGTTAAGGCGGTTGCGGCGCGGGAAGGAGAGGCTGTGGGTACCCCTGTAGCCAGGGTCTCCCACGAGACTGCGGCGGCCGGCAGGGTGAGGTGGGTCCGGCCTTGACAGACCCCGATCCACAGATAATGTATTATATTGTCACTTGAACTCACGGAGGCGTACCCATGCAGCACAAGCCGCTCGACGGGATCCGCATCCTGGAGATCGGGGGTTACATCGCCCTTCCGTTCGCCACGTCGATCCTGTGCGCTCTCGGCGCAGAGGTCGTGAAGGTGGAGAAGCCCGTCGTCGGGGAGGACTTCCGTCGCCACCAGAACGACGGCAGCCCCTACTTCCGCCAGTACAACACCGGAAAGCGGAGCCTGTCGATCGACCTGAAGCATCCCGAAGGCATCGCGCTGGTCAAGGCCCTCGTGCCGCACTTCGACGTGGTCCTCGAGAACCTGCGGCCGGGCAAGTTGGCGGCGCTGGGCCTCGGACCCGACGAGTGCCGCGCGCTGCGATCCGACCTCGTCTACGGGTCGGTGACCGGGTTCGGCTCGGGTGGTCCGCTGGCGAGCCGCCCCGCCTACGACACGATCGGGCATGCGTTCGGCGGTCTCTACTCCCTGTTCGGCGACGACGCCCGGCCCCAGCTGGCCGGCGGGCTCAGTGCGGACCTGATCACCGGACTGAGTACGGCCACCGGCGTCCTCGCGGCGCTCGTCGGACGGCTGCGCACCGGCGCGCCGCAACACATGGAGACGTCGATCATGGAGGCCGTCAGCGTTCTGGCGACTGACGGGATCACGCAGTCCTTCGAACTGGGATACGACCCGAGCAGGCAGAGCAGGCATCCGCAGGCGCAGAACTTCTGCGTCAAGACCGCCACCGGCGAGTATCTGGCGGTCCACCTGTCGTCCTCGCAGAAATTCTGGCGCTCGCTGTGCACGGCGATGAACCGGATGGATCTCACCGAGGATCCCCGCTTCGCCGAGTACCGCCCCCGGGAGTCGAACTACCACGAGCTGGCCAAGATCGTCGAAGCCGAGTTCGAGCAGCAGTCGCTGCAGCACTGGGAGGATGCCCTCTCCGCTGCGGACGTGCCGTTCGCCCCAGTGTTGTCGATGACCGGATTCGTCGAGCACGAGCAGGTGGAATGGCTCGAACTGGTCGAACGGCAGCAGGACGGGCTGGCGCTCATCCGGCCGCCGTGGCGGTTCGCGGGCGAACGCCCCGATCGGGCGGGCACCGCGCCGCGGGTCGGCGCCGACAGCCGCGACGTCGCCTCGGAGGTGTACTCCGCCGAGCAGATCGACGACCTGGTGCAGGCGGACGTTCTGTTCGTCGAACCCTGAGCCGACCGGTGCCCCGACCCGGGACGCGCATATTCCGTATTCGAACAACGATGGGTGAGTGATCGATGACTGCCGATGTATCGACCGACGGGATCGCGGTGGGTCCCGTCGACGATGAGTCCGCCGTGCTGGAGAACCTGCTGGCGACACGGTGGAGTTGCCGCGCGTTCGAGCCGCGCGAGGTTCCGCGCCCGCTCATCGAGCGCATGTTCACGCTGGCGCAGAGGTCCGCGTCGTGGTGCAACACGCAGCCCTGGCAGGTCATCGTGACCAGCGGTGCGGGAACCGAGCGATTCCGGGACGGTCTCGCGGAGTACGCGAGTGGGCACGGTGCCGCCTTCGAATTCGATCCGCCTGCGGAGTACCGCGGGGTCTACCGCGACCGGCGCCGGGCGAGCGGGTGGCAGCTGTATCAGGCCGTGGGAGTCGAACGCGGTGACCGTGCCGCGTCCGCACGCCAGTCGTTCGAGAACTTCCGCCTGTTCGGCGCCCCGCACGTCGCGATCATCACGACCGATGCCGAGCAGGGCGTGTACGGCGCGGTGGATTCCGGGCTCTACCTCGGCACCCTCCTGCTCGCGGCGCGGAGCCTGGGGATCGCCACGATCCCGCAGGCCGCCCTGGCGAGCCAGTCTCCCTTCATCCGTGAGCATTTCGGTATCGCGGACGACCGCAAGATTCTGGTGGGGATCTCCTTCGGCTACGCCGACCTCGACCACCCGGCGAACAGCTACCGGACGGCACGCGCGTCGCTCGACGAGGCCGTGACCTGGCAGGACCGGTAGCACTCTATTCGGTTGCCGTGGAGGGTGTATCGGTTGCGGTCATGATCGCGAGCAGTTGCAGAGCCTGCTCGGACGGTGACTGCGGTTCCGCCGTGTACCCGACGAGGGACAGTCCGTCCGCGCCGGTGATGTCGAAGACGTTGTAGGTCAGCGACAGGTCGCCGACGTCCGGATGCCGGAACTGTTTGACGCCGTGCCGATGCGCCTTCAGGTTGTGGGCGGCCCATCGGGTGCGGAATTCCTCGCTCCGAGCGGCGAGTTCGCCGACGAGCCCGGTGACGACGGTGGAGTGGGGCGAGTGTGCGGCCTCCGCCCGCAGCAGGGCCACGGCGTCGTCGGCCGCGGTGTTCCACTCCGGGAACACGTCGTCGGGGATCTTCCGGTCGGCCCGCCGCGGAGACCGCCCCGCGCCCGTCGAGGTGCCGGCGGCCCGCACCAGGTCGAACAGGTGCGCCGTTTCTTCCTCGGTGAGCCGCAGTGCCCGGGCGACGGCGTGGAGAACGTCGTCGGAGACTCCGGCGACGTTCCCGCGTTCGATCTGGGTGTAGTACTCGATGCTGACACCGGCCAACTGCGCGACCTCTTCACGCCGCAGGCCCGGCACCCGACGTCGCCGGCCTGGCGGCAGGCCTACCTGCTCGGGAGTGATCTTCGCCCTCCGGGTCATCAAGAACTCTCTGACGTCCTTGGCGATGTCCATGGATCCATACTAGGAACAAGGCCCGGTCGCCGGGAAGGGTCAGTTGCCCGGTGTCAGCGGCAGGAGCAGGGAGGCGACGACGTCGTCCACCTTGTCCAGATACAGCACGTCGTGAATCATCGTGTCGACTACCTGCTCGTCCAGCGGATGCACCGAGTACGGCACACACTTGCGGAACTTGTCGACGAAGTCCTGCTCGCTGAACGGGTTGTTCGGGTGCCCCTTGACGTAGACGTGTTCGGTGGTGATCGTGCGGCCGTCACGCAGCGTGGTGGTCAGCCGTGCACCCCAGTCCGACACGGACGGGTCCTCGGCGGCGGAGATCCTCGACATCAGCTCTCGGACGTCCTGACGTTGCCGTGCTTCGTCGGTGTAGGACTGCACGAAGACACTCTTGTCGATCGCGGCGGTCGCGACGGCGTACGGGAGGCTGAACTGACATTCGGGGACCGTCCGGGGGTGCCACTTCACGTCGGTCGGCTCGCACACGGCGCGCCAGCCGGAGGTGGAGACGTCGATGTGGACGGTGGCGATGTCGTCGGGGCCGAAGCCGTGCGTGCGCATCTGATCCAGGATGCCGTCGATGGAGGAGTGCGAGAAGTAGCAGGCGCTGTACCCCTTGGTCGTGATGTTCGTCGACTCCCAGCGTTCGCCCAGATCCCGGGTGAGTGGCTCCGCGTCCGTCTCCCAGCGAGCGGTGCGCAGGTATCCGTTGGGTCCCGTCAGCACCTCCCGGCGGGGGCCGGTGATGCCCTTCTCCGCGAGGAGGCAGGCGGTGATCGCCGATTGGCAGACGAGGCCGTGGTGCACCCGGACCATCAGGGTGGCCGGTGCGTAGATCGCCATCGTGTGAGGCTGGGTCATCGTGCGGGCGATGCCCTGGGCATTCTCCAGTAGTTCCTGGGAGAAGCCGAGGAGTTTGCCGATGGCGGCGACAGCGCCGAAGATGTAGTGGCCGCCGCAATCGTGGGACTTCACGGCGGTACTGATGACCTTGTAGGCCGAGCCCACGCGGATGAGCGTCTCCTGGCCGACGACCAGCGCCGTCAGGAATTCCTTCCCCGTGACGTCCGGCCGCAGCCCGGTGGCCGCCAGCAGACTGGCCACGATGTATTCGCTGATGTGCCCTGCTTCCTCGTGAAGATCGCCGCAGTCCATCGCCCGGGGCATCGGGCCGATCGCCAGTGCCGCCTCGGCCGCGGGAACGCGGCCACCGTAGAACGGCAGCACCGACTGCGGTGCGCCGCCCTTGTCCTTGACCAGATCCACGATCGCCGGGATCCCGTCCATCCCGGAGCCGCCGATCATCACGGCCATGCAGTCCAGCAGGGTGTGCTTGGCATGCCGGACGACCTCGGCGGGGAGATCGTCGTAGTCGGTCTGCACCGCCATCCGGCACAGGGTGCTCATCGGATCTTCCGAGTTCTGGATCGCGAACTTCGTCATGTCGTCCCTCTTCCGCGTCGAGATGTCGCTGCCGGCAACGTAAGTCGGCGTCCCGGTTCATGTCAGAAGGTCGCGCATGTCCCGGCTCGGGGATAGGGGGATTCTCGCCTACCGAGAAGACGAGTCCGGTCAGGGCACTTCCGTCGCGTGCCGGATCTGCTGCTTCAGCAGCGTCAACCGTGGGCCGTCGGCGGTGCGCGTCGCGCGGGAGATACCGAGAGCGGTGGCGTGCAGCGCGGGCAGCAGGGTCGACGGCGCGTCGGCGCCGAACGCGGTCGTGACCGACAGTGCGCCGATCGCGGTGCCGTCGTCGGCGAGAATCGGCACGGCGACCGCCGTCGAGTCGGGGGAGATCCAGCGGCGGGCGACGACGTAACCGGTGCGCCGGGTCTCGTTCACGATCCGCAGCAGTTCGGCCCGGTCGACGACGGTGTGCTCGGTGAATCGGGTGATCTTGCCGGTCGCCAGGATGTGCTCCCGCACTTCCGGCGGAGAGAACGCGACCAGAACGATGCCCGGGGACGACGCCAGCGCGGGAAGCCTCACACCCGGCTGGGTCACGTTGGTGACACTCGGTTGCCGTGTCGACAGCGTTTCCAGGTTGAGGACGTCGTTGCGGTCGAGTACCGACAGCAGGGTGGGGGCCTGCACCGCCGACCGCAGGTCCTCCATGTACGGCAGGGCGACCTCCCGGAGCGTGAGGGCGCTCGACGACCGGGCCACCACCTCCCACAGGCGTGTGCCGATCCGCAGCCTGCGGTCGGGGTCGCGTTCGAGGAAACCCACGTCGACGAGTTCGGCCACGATCCGATGCGCCGACGGCATCGGGATCGCGGTCCTCCGCGCGATCTCCGACGCCGTCAGTGAACCGCCCGCTCCCTTGAACGACTCGAGCACCTGCACGACCCGTTCGATCATCGATTCACCGCGCGCGGGCATCGGTCCTCCTCGGTGTCGAGCGTGTCGTGAGTGCTCTCGGGGGCTAGTCGAGGTTGATGTAGACGGCCTTCGGGTACAGGTAGCCTTCCACGTGTTCTTTCGCTCCCTTCCAGCCGTACCCGCTCATCTTGGTGCCGCCGAATCCGATGGCCGGGTCGAGGACGCCGTAGCAGTTGACCCAGATCGTTCCGGCCTTGATGTTCTGCGAGACCTTGTGTGCCGTGGACAGGCTGCGGGTCCACACCCCGCCCGCCAGGCCGAATGGGGTGTCGTTCGCGAGCCGCAGTGCGTCGTCCATGTCGTCGAACGGGATGACCGACGCGACGGGTCCGAAGATCTCTTCCCTGGCGATCGTCATGTCGTTCGACGCGCCGGAGAACACGGTCGGCTCGACGAAGAAGCCCGATGCCAGTTCGCCGCCGAGGCGTTTGCCGCCGCTCGCCAGGTGCGCGCCTTCGCCGCCGCCGACGTCGATGTAGTGCATGACCCGATCGAGCTGCCGTTCCGAAATCAGCAAACCCAACTGGGTATTCGGGTCGAGACCGTCTCCCACGCGGATGGTCTTGGTGAACTCCTGCATCCGTTCGACGAACTCGTCGTGGATCGAACGCTGCACGAAGATCCGTGTGCCGGCGACGCAGACCTGGCCGCTGTTGGTGAACACGCCCATCGCGGCGCCGGGCACGGCCTTGTCCAGATCGGCGTCGGCGAAGACGATGTCGGGCGATTTGCCACCCAACTCCAGTTGCAGGCGTTTGAGGTTGACGGCCGATGCGCGGACGATGGTCTGCGCGGTGCCGATCGATCCGGTGAACGCGATCCGGTCGACGTCCCGGTGTTCGGCCAGGGCCTGGCCCGCGTCGGCGCCGTACCCGGTCACGACGTTGATGACGCCCTCGGGGACACCGGCTTCCATCATCAGTTCGGCCACCCGCAGCACCGACAGGGAGGCGTCCTCGGCGGGCTTGAGGACGGCGGTGCATCCGGTGGCGAGTGCCGGGCCGAAGATCCACCACAGGCCGATCAGGGGCCCGTTCCACGGGATGATGCCGCCGACCACTCCGACGGGGGCGAGGGACTTGAGGGTGAGGAAATCCCCGGGCAGCGAATTCGGGGGTGTCGCGACGGTCGCGGCGTCGCATTGGGAAGCGAAGAACTGCAGCACCTGCGAGGTCCACTCGGCGAGTCCGGTGGTCCGCTTCAGCGGAGCCCCCATGTCCAGCGTCTCGATCATCGCCAGTTCGTCGAAATTGTCGAGGATGACGTCGTGGATCTTCAGGATCAGCTTGCGGCGCTGATGCGGTGTCCACCGACTCCATTCGCCCTCGAACGCTCGGCGAGCGGCCGAGACGGCGAGGTCGATGTCCGTGGCGTCGCCGCCGGCGATGCGGCAGAGTACCTGCCCCGTCGCCGGATTGACGGTGTCGATCTGCCGGCCGGAAGTGGCGTCGACCCACTTGCCGCCGATCAGATTCTTCTTCGATCCCTGGATGAAAGCGGGGACGGTGAGCGATGTTTCGTCTTGGGTGAGCAACTCGTTCTCCTCCTCCCGTCTCGGCAGCAGGCCGAAACAGTCGTGGTCGGCCGGTCCGGCCGCGGGCTTCGTCGATGCGGTGACCTGTTCGGGTGTCAGAATTCGAAGACTCCCTTGCCGTCGGATTGCTTGTCGAACCACTGGTACGCCTCGACGGCCTGGTCCAGCGACCAGCTGTGGGTGTACAGGTCGTCGATGGGAAGCCCTTGCTCGACGATGAATTCGGCGCAGCGCCGCTGCTGGATCGTGGACATCGTCCAGGACGTCATGATCGTCCACTGGTTCTTGTACTGCTCCTCCGTCCGGAAGTGCACCTCGCCGGGGAGTCCGATGAAGCACGCCCGTCCCCACTTGCCGAGGACGCTCAGGGCGTCGGCGCCCGCCACCCCGGATGTTTCCAGGATCATCTCCACGCCCTTGCGGCCGGCGAGATCGGCGATCGTCGCGGACAGGTCCACGTCGGCCGAGTTCACGACCGCGCTCGCGCCGAACTTCCGTGCGCGTTCCAGCCGCGAATCGTTGACGTCCACAGCGATGACCCGGGCGCCGAGCGCCGAGGCGAGCATGGTCCCGGACAGCCCGACCGGGCCCTGCCCGAACACGACCAGCGTTTTCCCGCCGACGTCGCCGAGCCGCATGAGACCTCCCCACGCCGTCCCGGTGCCGCAGCCGATCGCGGCGCCCGCCTTGTAGCTGAGGCCGTCGGGAAGCGGCAGCAGTGTCCGGGCGGGCACGACTGCGTACGGTGCATGACCGCCGTGGGTGGTGATGCTCATCGTCTGGGCGTTCCCACGGTCGCACATCTGCGGCCATCCGGAGCGACACTGCTCGCACACGTCGCAACCCCAGTAGTGGTGGATCATCACGCGGTCGCCGACGGACGCCGTGTCGGGCGACACCCCCTCTCCGACAGCGTGTACGTCACCGCAGGGCTCGTGCCCCTGAATGGTGTCGGCGCTCCCGCCGAAGGACACCGCACCCCGGTAGAAATGGAGGTCGCTGCCGCACATTCCGGACGCTCGCATCCGGACGACCACTTCTCCCGGCCCCGGTTGCGGAGCCGGGAACTCCTTGAGGACGACACTGCCGTCCCCCGGAAAAGTGATTCCCTGCATCATCGACCTTCTTCCTCGTTGCGGAGCGCTGCGGTGGCCTGCACGTCGACGCGCAGCCCTTCGGGATCGGACTTCGGGTCGCCGATCACGACGACGCCGTAGTCGCGGGCGGCACCTGCCACGCTGACGTATTCGTTGCGCACGTCGGCGAGCACGCGTTCGGGGTCGCGGGCGAACGGGTCGCCCCAGCCGCCGCCGCCGTTGGTCAGGCACCGCAGGATCGAGCCGGTCTTCGTCTGCCACACTTGCCGACTGGCGAAATAGTGGTACTCGCCGTCGACCGGGTCCAGTGCCTTCGTCTCGGGGTCGAGCACTCCGGCGACGGGGACGCTGTCCGCGTAGACGTCGGGTGTGGTGCCCAGCATGCCCGGGCCGTCCGCGCCGTCACGCGGCGGGAAGATCCAGATGGCGCCGTTGGGTCCGGGTTCACCGCCGTTCGCGCCGACTCCACTCGGGACCTTGGTGCGGAACGGCGACAGGTAGTGGCTGCCCTCGCTCAGCCAGAGCGTGTCCTTGAGGTTCGCGGCACCACCGCGGAACGTGCCGGGACCGCCGGTGTCGATCGCGTGTTCCTTGCGCAGCATGACGACCGGGGAGTCGTGCTCGATCGTCTCGGTGGCGGGGTCGAGGTTGTTGAGGAAGAACAGGACGGTGTAGCTGTCGCCGTCGCCTTCCTTCGTGGCCCCCCACGGCCCGTGCTCGCCGCCGCACTGGGTGGCGCTCGTCCACGGGGTTCCGTCGGCGGTCACGCCGGACGCGTTGTGGGTGTTCGTGGAACCGTAGTCGCCCGCGACACCCTTCTCGCCGAGGGCCGGGTTGAGCGCGTCGAAGACGGCGGAGACGACGGCGCCCGACGCTTCCCAGAACATCATGATCCCGCCGTCGGGCGGCAGGGACGACACCAGCGTGCCCGGCGGGGTGGCGAGGTCGATGTTGCGCCAGGTGCCCGAGGTGAACGGCACCTCCGGGTCCAGCAGCATCGTCAACGCCACGCCGACAGCGGTTTTGGCGTCGAGCACCCCACAGTTGATGCACGTGCGAGCCTGCGGCGAGGTGCCGGACAGGTCGACCTCGATGTCCTGGCCGTGCTTGCGCAGCGTCACCTGCACCGTGTAGTCGACGCTGTCGTCGAGGCCGTCCGCGTCGATCAGCGAAGAGCCGGTGTACTCGCCGTCCGGCACGAGTGCGATGGCGTCGCGCATGCGCTCGGCGGACGTGTCGCAGGCGTACGTCAACGTCCCCAGATAGGCGTCCAGACCGTAGCGTTCGATGTTCTCGAGCACGAGTCGCTCGCCGAGTGCGAGTTGCTGGTAGATGCTCTTGAAGTCGGGCAGCAGCATCCCGCCCCACCGGGTGTTGTCGAAGATCAGGCTGAACGTCGAGCGCACCGGTTCGTCCTTGGACCACAACAGCATCGGCGGAATGACGAGACCGTTCTCGTACACGTTCGCCTTCGTGGCCGAGAATCCGCCGGGCACGGTGCCGCCCATGTCGAGTTGGTGGGCGCGCATGTTCACGAACGAGACGATCCTGCCGTCGACGAAGACCGGGCGGATGAAGCACACGTCGTTGACGTGGGTTCCGCCGCGGTACGGGTCGTTGCAGATGAGCACGTCACCGGGGGAGAGGTTTTCGGGCCCGAACTCTTCGACGACGTTCCGTACGGCGTCGCCGAGTGTGCCGAGGAAGACCACGAGGCTGTTGCTGACCACGGCCATCGGATAGTTGTGATCGGGTGGACCGCTGATGGTGCACGCGAAGTCGTACCAGTCGCGGATGATCGGCGAGAACGCCTCGCGCATGAAACCGGTGGACATGTGCTCCACGGTGTACCGCAGCCGGTTGAGGATCACGGCCGCGGTGAAGCGGTCGCAGCCGTAGGCGTCGGTGAACGTGGAGTCGGAGATGTCGCGCAGTCGAGTCGTTTCGGCGCCCGCAGAGGCGGGTGTTGCTTCGAGAGTGGTCATGGGATTCACTTCCTCCGGATGATCAGTTCGCCGTAGCGGCCGACGGTGGCGCGCTGCCCGGCTCCGATGTGCGTCGTCGAGAGTCCTTCGTCGACGATGGCGGGACCTTCTAGAATATCTCCGGCGCACAGGGTTTCGCGGTCGTAGACGCCGGCCTGCTGTGCGCCCTCGCCGTCGGCGTCGATGTCGCCGAGGTAGCGCAGTACCGTCGTCCGGACCGGTGCGAGGGGTTCGTCGCCGCGCTGCGGAGCTTCGGGGTAGTCGACCTTCGGGGTGTCCAGGACCGCCCGCACCCGGAACGTCACGCCCTCGACGGGCATCGCCTCGAATCGGTTGCCCGAACGGTTCTCGTACGTGTCGTGGAACGACTGGACGATGGTGGTGATCGCGTCGGCGTCGATGGTGCCGTCGGGAACCGGCACGAACGGTGTCTCCCAGCTCTGCCCGGCGAGGTGGGCGTCCATGCTGCGATGGAACGTCACGCCGGTGCCCTCGTCGAGGCCCTCGCGCAGTTGCGATTCCATCTCGCCGAACAGCGCGTCGATGGTCGGTGCCGCATCGGGGGTGAGGATCATGTACGCGCTGCGGTTGGCGGTGAACACCTGGTCCGCGGACAGCAGACCCAGTGCGGAGAACAGGCCGGGATACGGTGGCACGATCACCTGCTTGCAGTGCACCGTGTCGAGCACCGCGGGCAACAGCATCGGCCCGGCGGCGCCGAACGCGACGAGGCTGTAGTCGCGCGGGTCCACACCGTTCTTGATCGCGACGTTGAACACGCCCTCCGCCATGTTGTTGACGGCCATTTCATAGGCGTAGCGAACCTTCTGCGCCAGCGTGAACTCCGAATCGAGGTCCTCGAACGCCTGCCGGGACAGCGCCGGATCGAGGTCCACCGCGCCACCGGCGAACCGGCTGGGATCGATGATGCCGATCATCAGGCACGTGTCGGTGGTGGTCGGCTGGGTGCCGCCGCGCCCGTAGCAGGCCGGTCCGGGGGAGGATCCCGCGCTGTCCGGGCCCACCTGGATCTCGCCTGCGGGGCCGATCGCGACGATGCTGCCGCCGCCGGCGCCGATGCTGGAGATGTCGTTCGCCAGGGCGTTGACGACGAGGTCGTGCTCGAGTTCGAAGCTGGTGTTGACGAACGGTTCGCCCGCCGTCACGACGCTGATGTCGATGGACGTGCCGCCGACGTCCGCGCAGAGCAGGTTGTTCTCGCCGATCAGCCCGCCGAAGTGTGCACATCCGACTGTGCCGGCGGCGGGCCCGGAGAAGACGATGCGGAAGGGCAGTTCCATCGCACGTCCGGACGGGACGAGGGTGGCGGCGCAGTCGGCGAAGTTGAGTTCCCCGCTGAAGCCGAGGTCCGCGAGTCCCTTCTCCAGTTTGGCGGTGTAGTCGGTGTAGATGATCTTCATCAGCGTGTCGATCACCGTGGTCGAGGCCCGTGCGTACTCCTTGGCGAGCGGGGAGACGTCACTGGAGATCGAGCAGGGCACGTCGCCGAGGACCTCGCGGACCAGTTCGCGCAGCCGGACCTCGTGCGCCGGGTTCACGTACGCGTTGATCAGACAGATCGCGACACCGGTGACGCCGCAGCGCCGGAGCACGTCCAGTTCGGCGCGGGCCTGCGTTTCGTCCAGTTCGAAGAGCACGCCGCCGTCGGCCGTGATCCGCTCGTGGATGCCGCGCCGCAGGTACCGCTGGACGAGCGGCCGGGAGGCGTCACCGAAGCTGCGACGCCAGCGCGAGTCCAGGATGGCGTGCTCCGGGCGCCACACCCGTCCCATGTCGAGGATGTCGCGATGACCCTCGGTCGTGAGAAAACCGATCTTGGGCAACCGCCGCGTGATCACCGCGTTCAGGCCGTGCGTGCTCGCGTGGTTGAACACGCTCGCGTCCTCGACGCCCAGCGCCGCGGCGCCCTCGAGGACGGGCCCGAACACCTCGGTGTAGTCGGTGGTGACCTTGGCGGTCTGGATCTTGCCGTCGCGCAGGGCGACTACGTCGGTGAATGTTCCGCCGACATCGACTGCAATCATCGTGGAATCCTTCGTCAGAGCAGGTCGGTGAGAAGTTGGATGGGCCCGAGCCGGGACCACGGGGAGCGGTCCAGGGACAGCAGGCACTGCTGGCATTTGACGACCTGGAACCAGCCGCCTTCGGATACCACGGGGTAGCGGCGGAGTTCCTCGGCGCCGCATCGCGGGCAGTGGCCGTCGACGGGGGTTCGTTCGAGAACCGGGGTGGGTGGGCTGTTGTGTTCTTCGGACATGGTGGGCACAACTCCAGGTGCTCTCGGAGACGGGAGCGCAGGTGCGCTGGTCGTCACGACGCTATGGGGGTGGGATCTGCGTCACAATCCTTCTGGCGAAGGCCGGCATCCACTTTCCGAACGCCGCGGGCGGTGCTCATCCGCGGCCACCTGCAGGTTCTTCCCAATATGATGTATTATTCTCACCGGCACTACGACGGTGTGGGTGAAATCCGGCCACGCCGGGTCTCAGGAGGTGGCGGCGCGTGAGCGACCGACAGCTGAACTTCCGCACGGCGGATCTCGATGCCGCGCACGCCCAGGTCACGAAGGCGTTCGCGGGTCACGACGTGCACGTGCCGGACGATCGGGGAGTGGACTTCCGACTGGATCTCGCGCCGGCCCCGCGCTTGACGATCGGCCGGATGTCGTACGGGGCGGCGGTGACCCTGCACGGGCCGCCGATGCGTCTCTGCTACCACGTGAATCTGCCCGTCACCGGTGCGAGCACGGTCGAGCAGGGCGGTGTGCGCCGAAGCTTCGTCGCCGGGGAGGCGGGGGTGGCGTTCGGGCCGCAGGCGCCCGTGCTGGTGCAGTGGAGTGCGGATTCGTGGCAGTACCACATCAAGTTGCCGAAAGATCCGCTCGAGGCGCACGCGGCGAAGCTGACGGGCCGCCCGATCGGGGAGGGGATCCGCTTCGATCTGACGTTCGATCTGAGGTCCAGCGCCGCGCAGGCGCTCGTCGCGACCGCCGGGTTCCTGTACGCAGAGCTCTCCCGGCCGGACGGCATCTCCACGATGCCCGCTGCCTGCCACGAACTCGAATCGGCCCTCATGACTCAACTGCTCATGACGGTGCCGAGTCAGCTCACCCCGGAGTTGCACGGACAACCGCCTCACACCCGGCGGTCCAAGATCCGCGAGATCGTGGACTACGTCGACCGGCATCCGGAAGACGACATCACCACGGCCGATCTCGCGTCGATGGCCGGCGTGAGCGAACGCGCCCTGCAGGTGGGCTTTCGTGAGGTGGTCGGGATGTCGCCGACCGCCTATCTCCGGGGTGTCCGACTCGATCGGGTGCACCTCGATCTCGCTTGTGGCTCTTCGGGCTCCGTCACGGATATCGCCGCGCGCTGGGGTTTCTACCACCCCGGCCGCTTCGCTCAGCAGTATCGGACCCGGTTCGGATTCCTTCCCTCGGAGACCGTGCTGCGCTCACGCCGCTGAGCCGGGGCTCCGCGTGCCGGTTCGTCCGGCGCGTGTACGGTGAGATCGTTATATATAATGTTTCACACTGCGGCGGGAGGCGGCATGACCGTGGCGGAATCCGTCCGGCGGGAGGCTCTGGAGTTCCGGGGCGCCCACGGCGACAAGCTGATCGGCGACCGATGGATGTCCCCTCGCCGGAATCGGGGAACGGTGCTGCTGTTGCACGGCGGCGGTCAGACGCGGCACTCCTGGGAGCGCACCGCGCGACGCCTCGCCGGCGCGGGGTGGCAGGCGATCACGGTGGATGCCCGCGGGCACGGCGACAGCGCATGGTCGGCGACCGGCTACACGCTGGACTTCTTCGTCGCCGACCTCCATGCGACGATCGCGCAGATCGGCACCGCTCCGGTCGTCGTCGGGGCATCCCTGGGTGGGCGGACGGCGCTCGCGGCCGTGGGTGAGCGGCCCGGATCGGTGTCGGGTCTGGTGCTGGTGGACATCGCGCACCGGGTGGACCCGGACGGGCGTGAGCGGGTGAAGGGCTTCATGGCCGGCGCGCCGGACGGGTTCGCCACGCTCGAGGACGTCGCCGCCGCGGTCGACGCCTACCGGTCCGCGCCGCGACGACGCCGGAACCTGGACGGGCTGAGGAAGAATCTCCGGCAGCGGGCGGACGGCCGCTGGTACTGGCACTGGGATCCGCGGTTTCTCGAGTTCACGACGGACGGTGCGAACGTCGACGTCGACAGGCTGTCACGGGCGGCCCGTAACGTCACCGTGCCCACCCTGCTCGTCCGCGGGAAGAAGTCGGACATGGTCACCGCCGAGGCGGCCGCCGAGATCCGCGACCTGGTGCCGACGGCGGAGGTGGTCGAGGTGGGTGCCGGTCACATGGTCGCCGGCGATGACAACGACGTCTTCACCGCTCACCTGCAGGACTTTCTCGTCGGCCGGGTGCGTCAGCAGGGAGTGGACAGCTGACCGGCGAGGGGGTGGGCGATCAGCCCGCGTTGGCCTCGGCGTCGGTATCCCACAGCCCGCGCTGCTCGAGTTCGTCGATCAGGTGATCCGCGCCGTCCAGGATGTGCGACTCCATGATTGTCTTCGCCCTCTTGCCCGCGTGCTTCTTCAATGCATCGAGCAGGAGGGGATGTTCCTTCTGGGTCGTGGTGACATGACCCTCGATGGTGGCGTAGAAGCGGTTCGGAAGATTCGTGACGACGGAACCGAGGAGGCGGGCGAGACGCGGTGAGTCCGCGATCAGGTTGATCTTTCGGTGGAACGCGTGCCCGAGGGACGAAATGCGCTCGGTGTCGCCCTGTGCGATGGCGTCATCGTGCTGCTGCAGGATCCCCTCGAGTTCGGCGATCTGCTGCGGCGTGATGTTCTTCGCGGCCCGTGCGGCCAGTTCGGCGGCCAGCTGCGCCTGGGCCCAGAACAGATCCCGCACGTCCTGCTTCGTGAACGGGGCCACGACGAAGCCGCGCCGGGGGACCATCTCCACGAAGCCTTCGCTCCGCAGGGCGAGGAGTCCCTCGCGGACGGGTGTGGTGCTGACTCCGACGGCTTCGGCGATCCGCTCGATGCGGAGGAAGTCGCCGGCACGCACCTCGCCGGAGATGATCATCTCGCGGACGTACGTGGCAACTTCCTCGGGCAGTTGCTGTCGTCTTGACCTGTCATTCAGGGGCATCGTCGGTCGCACCTTCCCGGATTCGAAAGACTCGACATAATGTACCATCCGCGCCCGCGTGGCCGACCGCAGCCCGGAGCCGTGCCGGAACTACCCGATCGTCAGGGCGCGGGAGCGCGCGTGCCCTCGCGCGAATTCCTCGCAGTCGGGTCGGCCACAATTCGGAGTCGACATAATCCACGACGCATCATATATTGTCTCGAGTGTGATCTGTGTCGCACCGGCTGTCGGTGCTACGAGCGAGAGGGACCTGATGAGCACAACGAAGGATTGGGCGTCGCGCGTGGGGATGCGCCCGTATCAGATTGCATCCGTGGTCTTCTGCATGTTCCTGAACATGCTGGACGGATACGACGTCCTCGTGATGGGTTTCGCGATGCCGCACCTGCCGGAGGGCTTCGCGACCAATCCGGAGAAGGGCTACCTGATCAGTGCCGCCCTCGCCGGGATGGCGGTCGGCGCGATCGGCCTCGCCCGCTTCGCGGACGTCATCGGCAGGCGGCGCATCCTGCTGGTCGGCCTCGCCGCCAACACCCTGGGTCTGACCGCGTCGGCGCTGTCGAACGGTTTCGCGATGCTCCTGGTGACCCGCTTCGTCACCGGCATCGCGATCGGGACCATCAGCGTCGTCATCATCGTCCTCTGCCAGGAGGTCGTCCCGCCCAATCGGCGAAGTGTGGCGCTCGGCCTGGTCATGGTCGGCTATCCGCTCGGCACGACGCTCGCGGGCTTCGCGGGCGCCGGACTCGTGGCACTGGCAGGCGGGGCGTGGCAGGGCATGTTCTGGATCGGCGCCGCGATGGGGGTCCTGTCGTTCGTGGTGACCGCCGCCTTCCTCCGCGAATCGGACGACTTCCTGGCCCGCAAGGGAACGAAGACGGAACCCGACCAGGCGATCTCTGCGCCGCAGAGCGAGGTTCGTCTGCTCGGCCGGGAACTGCGGTCGCGCACACTCCTCCTGACGTTCGGATACTCGATGCTCACCGCCGGGTACTACTTCGTCGGCACGTGGACGCCGCAACTGATCAAGGACGCCAGTGGCGACGCGGGGAGCGGTGCGCTGGCCGGCATCATGATCAGCTTCGGTGCGGTGGTCGGAGGTTGCCTGTTCGGCGCATTCGGGTTGCGGTTCCCCGGCGCGCGGATCGCGGTGATCACCTCGGCCGTGTCCGCCGCGGCGATCGCCGGGTTCGCACTCACACTGCAGGGGCCGTTTGCACTGGCCATGGCCGGACTTCTCGGCGCAGGCACCTTCGCGGCCATGTCCGGGTTCACCTCCACGTCGACGGCGGCGTACCCCGTGCTCGCGCGCGCCAAGGGCTATGGAGCAATGATGGGCGTTGCCCGCGCGGGTGCCATTCTGTCGCCGATCGTCGCGGGGTACGCGCTCAGCGTCATGACACCGCGCGCGATGTACCTCGCCGTCATCGTGCCTCTCGTGCTCGCGGCCGTCGCGGCGATCGCTCTCACCCGCATCACGCGAGACCAGGTCGGCAGCGAGCCGAGCCGGACGGCCCCGGCGCTCGCCACCACCGAGTAGGCACCGGACAAAGCAGTGCCGCTCGGGAGATCCCGAGCGGCCCTTCGTGTGTGCGAGTGGTCAGTCGAACAGGATGACGCCGCGGATGTTCTTGCCGTCCTTCAGGTCCCGGTATCCCTGATTGATCTCGTCGAGCCGGTAGGTGCGCGTGATCATGTCGTCGAGGTTGAGCTGTCCGGCCTTGTACATGTTCAGCAGCCGGTTGACGTCCCAGGTGCCGTTGGTGGAGCCGAAGACGCATCCCTGCAAGCGCTTCTGGGAGAGGGTGAGGTCGGCGACCGGGATCGGAAGACCGACGCGGGAATGCTCGCCGACGGCGGTGACGACGACGGTGCCCGCCTTGCGGACCGAGGCGAGCGCCTGGGCGACGTGCTCGGGCTCGAGCACGCCGACGGTGATGACGAGGGCGTCCGCGCCCTGACCGTTGGTGTATTGCTTGGCGAGTTCGGCTCCCTCCTCGATGGTCGCGACGGCGTGGGTGGCACCGAACGTCTTGGCGCTGTCCCGTTTGAAGGCGACGGGGTCGACGGCGATGACGTGCGACGCGCCGGCGTGCCGGGCGCCCTGCAGCGCGGCGGAGCCGAGTCCGCCGATGCCCATCACGATGACGGTGTGCCCGGGTTCGACGTTGCCGAGGTTCACGGCCGATCCCCAGCCGGTGCTCACGCCGCAGCCGACGAGGCAGGCCTTGTCGAGCGGAATGTCCTTGTCGATCTTGACGACCGAGTTGATGGAGACCGTCGTCGTCTCGAGGAACGTGGAGATGCCGCACATCTGCCCGACCGGGGTTCCGTCGGTCGTCCGCACCCGGAACGTCCCGTCCGTCCAGCGCGGGCCTGCGAGGATGCCGGCGGCGAGATTGCAGAGGCTCTGCAGGTTGCTGGAACACCAGCGGCAGTGGCCGCAGGACGGGATCGCGGAGAAGACGACGTGGTCGCCGACCTCGATTCCCTTGTAGTTGGGGGACGCTTTCGTCACGATGCCTGCGCCCTCGTGGCCGAGCGCGAACGGGTACATGCCGACGGGGATGTCCCCGGTGACGTGATGGTCGTCGGAGTGGCACATGCCGCTCGCGACGAGTTTGACCTGGACCTCGTCGTCGCGGGGATCTTCCAGCTCGAGGTCGATCACCTCGAGTTCGCCGGGGACCTGCCGGATGACTGCGCCGCGAGTTCTCATGCTTCTCCTTGGGGTTGGTGAATGGGATGTGCTCGTGTCAGTCGGCGAGCCGGGTGACCACGGACTTCGTCTCGAGGTACTCGGCGAGCGCCTCGGCCCCGTTTTCGCGGCCCCAGCCGGACTGCTTGTATCCGCCGACCGGCATCTGCACCCCACCCGCGCGGTGGACGTTGATGCCGATTCGGCTCGCCCGCAGCCGATGAGCGATCGAGTGGGCGCGGGCGACGTCGCGCGTCCAGACGCTGCCCGCGAGGCCGTACTCGGTGTCGTTGGCGGCGGCGACGGCGTCGTCGAGGTCGGTGAACGTCACGACACCCAGCACCGGGCCGAAGATCTCTTCGCGGATCATCGCCATCGACGGGTCGGCGTCGACCACCACGGTCGGTTCGTAGAAGTAGCCGGTGTCGCCGATTCGGTTGCCGCCGGCGACAACCCGCGCCCCGGCCGCGACGCCGCTCTCGACGTATCCGTGCACCCGGTCGAGGTGCCGTTGTGAGATGAGGGGCCCGAGGTCGGCGTCCGGGTCGGTGCCGTAGCCGACCTTCAGGTTGCGACCGAACCCGGCGACCCCGTCGGCCACCTCGTCGGCGATGTCCCGGTGGACGAACAGCCGGGAGCCGGAGGTGCAGATCTGTCCGGAGTTCCAGAAGATTCCGGTGGCGACGCCCGGGATCACGGTGTCCAGATCCGCGTCCGGCAGCACGATCATCGCCGACTTGCCGCCGAGTTCGAGCGAGACCTTCTTGAGGTTGCCCGCGGCGGCGTGCACGATCTGCCTGCCGACGTGGGTCGACCCGGTGAAACTCACCTTGTCGACGCCGGGGTGCGCGGCGAGCGGAGCACCGACCCGCGGCCCGAATCCGGTGACGACGTTGACGACGCCGGGCGGCAACCCGGCGTCGAGGAGCAGTCGGCCTACGGCGAGCGCGCTGAGGGACGCCTCCTCGGAGGGCTTGAGCACGCACGAGCATCCGGCTGCGAGCGCCGGTGCCAGCTTCTGCGCGGTCGCGACGACGGGTGCGTTCCACGGCACGATCAGCGCGGCCACGCCGACCGCTTCCTTGCGGGTGTATCCCTGGAATCGCATTTCCGCAGGGCCGATCTCGACGCTCTTGCCCTCGACCTTGTCCGCCCAGCCGGCGAAGTACCGGAACTGATTGACCGCCTCGCCGACCATGAGGCGCGCCTGGGAGACCGGCATGCCCGCGTCCATGCTCTCCAGTGCGGCGAGGTCGTCGGCCCGTTTCTCCAGCAGGTCGGCGATGCGCCACAGGATCAGCGACCGTTGCTGGCCCGACAGCCGCAGCCAGCGCCCGTTGTCGAAGGAGCGGCGCGCGGCGGCCACCGCGGCGTCGACGTCGGCTTCGGTGCCTTCGGCGACCCGGGCCACCTGTTCTCCGGTGCCGGGATCGATCGCGGGAAACGACGCGCCCTCGGCCGCGGGCACCCAGGAACCGTCGATCAGGAGTCGTTCCGGCTCGATGAGTTCTTTCAGTGCCTGCGCACCCGTGGTCGATGTCATCTGCTACCTCCGACTGGTTCCTGCCCTATGGTGCATAGTACAGAATATATAAAACCAGTTGTGATGCACGGTGCTTTGTATATCATGCGTGACGCGGCTCACGCGGTGCCGCGACTTCCCTTCCGGGCTCGAGGAGGCACGACGTGGCCAGTTCCGGCACCATCAAACATTTGTGGGCGCTCGACGCACCCATGCTGAAAGTCGACAAAAGCATCATGATCCTGGGCGCAGGTGGTGAACTGGTGTCGCTGCCCTCGCCTTCGTTCCTGATCGAGCACGCGGAGCACGGACTGCTCATTTTCGACACCGGCCTCGCCGGGGCAGGCGATCCCGCGTCCACCTACGGCCCGCTCGCCGAACTGTTCGCGATCGAATTCCCCGCCGAGCGTGCCCTCGACCGCCAGCTGGAGTCGCTCGGATTCTCCACGGCCGACGTCGAGCGAGTGGTGATCTCGCATCTGCATTTCGATCACACCGGCGGCCTGGAGCATTTCGCCGGGGCGCAGGGATACATCGGATCCGGAGAGCTGCGGTACGCGCGCACACCCGACAACCACGTCAAGGGCTTCTTCCGGCAGGAAGACCTCGACGCGGCCGATCGGATCGACTGGTGCGAAGTGCCTGCCGGATACGACCACGACGTGTTCGGCGACGGTAGCGTCGTCGTGCTGTCGCTGCCCGGGCACACGCCGGGTTCGCTCGGGCTGAAACTCCGCCTGCCGGACGGCAGCACGCTGGTCCTGTCCGGCGACGTCGCGCATATCCAGGACAACATCAGCTGTTGCGTCGGCATGCCTGCCGACTCCGACACCGTCGGCGCGATCGAATCGCTGAAGAAGCTCAAACTGCTTCGCAGTCAGCCCAACACGACCGTGGTGGTCAACCACGACATCGACGACTGGAACCGCCTCCGCGCCAACGGGCGGCAGGTCGTCTAGGTCCCGGACCGCGTGGTCGCTAGACTCGGGTGATGGACATCCGGGACGCCGAATACCTGGTCGCCGTGGCCGATCACGGCAGCGTCACCGAGGCTGCGCGGGCGCTGTTCATCGCGCAGCCGTCGCTGTCGCAGGCGATCCGCACTCTCGAACGCGATCTGGGTGTCGAACTGTTCGATCGCGGGGGACGGAAGCTGCGGATCACCCCGGCGGGCGCGTCGTTCGCGCACGCGGCGCGGCAGGTCCTCGCGGATGTCGAGCGGGCGCGGGCCGTCGTGCACGATGTCGCCGAACTGCGGTCGGGCACGCTCACGATCGCCGTTCTCAATTCGCTTGCTGCCGATCCGCTTCCGCGTCTCGTCGGCCGATTCCACCGACAGTTTCCGAGTGTGGTCCTGTCCACGGTGTCGGCGGACGGTCCCGACGGCGTCGGCCGCGCGGTCCGGTCGGGGGAGTGCGACCTCGGGCTCACCGAACTGCTCGTCGACCAGCAGGGCCTCGAGTTCCGGACGGTGGGGGACCAGGAGATCGTGCTCGCACTGCACGCCGATCTGGCGATCGAACTCCCCGATCCGGTGCCCGTCGGCCTGCTCGCCGACATTCCGATGATCGTCGAGATCGGGTCGCGCCCACGACTGCCGGTGAACAACATCGCCGTCGAATGTGCGCATCGCCAGTCGATGTGGGAACTGGTGGTCCAGGGGGCGGGGGCGACCCTGCTCCCGCGGCGCGTCGCCGAGCAGGAACTACCGGGCGTCGTGGTCCGCTCGCTCGCGCCGCCCGAGGTGCGCACCGTCGGGATCGTCCACCGGCCGGATCCGCTTCCGCCCGCAGCGGCGGCGTTCATCACTGCGCTCGACGAGACTCACGGCGCGAGCGTGCCGAGGAACGCGCGGCCGGCGGGCGACAGCCTGGCCTCGTCGTAGATCACCCCGTACGGGGCGGTGATCGGCGGGTCGAGTGGGCAGATTCGTGCTCCGCCGCCGGCGGCCCGCTCCGCAAGGGTGCGTTCCATGAACGACATTCCGACACCCTCGACGACGAACGCGCCGACTGCTTCCCGCTGCTCGACGACGGCCGACAGGGTGGTCCGCCGCCCCGCGGCCTGCAGCGCCTTCTCGATGACGGTGCGCGAAGACGATTCCTTGGGCAGCCCCACCACGGGAATGTCCGGAAGGTCGTCGAGCGGGAACGGATCCCGCCAGGTGATCTCGGCGTCGTGCGGAACCACCAGCCAGTATTCGTGGGTTCCGAGGACGCGGGTCGTCAATCCCGGTGCGGAAAAAGGAAAATGACTGAAGGCGATCTCGCAGTGCCCGTCCCGGATCAGCGACGAGACGACGTCGACCGGACGCAGGTCGGCGAGCCGGACGACGACACCCGGATACTGCTTACGGAAGGACCCGATAAGTTCCGTGACAGGGCCTTCCGCGACGTGCGCCGACGCGCAGATGTCGAGGCGGCCGCGCGGCAGCCCCGAGACGTCGACCAATGAGCTCTCGGCGGCCACCAGGTCTCGCACGATCTGCCGTGCAGGACCGACGAACGCCTTTCCCGCCGCGCTCAGCACGAGGCCGCGGCCCACGCGGTGGAACAGGTCGACACCGAGGTCGCGCTCGAGATTGCGCAGCCCCTTCGACAACGACGGCTTCGTGACGCCCAGGGCCTCGGCCGCGAGCGCGAGGCCGTCGTTGTCGACGGTGGCGAGAAAGTACTCCACGTGACGCGACTCCACCAGTGAAGACTACTGCGTGAAGTCGCGCCGGCTGTCAGATGTGACGTCCGCCGGTGACTTCGAGGACGGTGCCCGTCATGTAGCTGGACAGGTCGGACGCGAGGAACAGCGCAACGTTCGCGATCTCCTCGGGCTCGGCGCCGCGGCCCATGGGGACCTCCTTGAGCTTCGCCTCGATGATGTCGGCGCGCAGGGCCCGGATCATGTCGGTGTTCACCACGCCGGGCTGGATCGCGTTGACCCGCACGCCGAGGTGGGCGACCTCCTTCGCGGCGGCCTTGGTCAGGCCCACCATGCCGGCCTTCGCGGCGCTGTAGTTGGTCTGCCCGACCATGCCGACCTTGCCCGAGATCGACGAGATGTTGACGATCGAGCCCTTGCCCGCCTCCCGCATCGCGATCGACGCGATCTGGGTGCCCAGCCACGCGCCTTGCAGGTGCACGTCGATGACGGAGCGGAAATCGGCGAGCGACATCTTGCGCAGCGTCGCATCGCGGGTGATGCCGGCGTTGTTGACCCACACATCCATCGCGCCGAAACTGTCGAGCGCCGTCTTGCCCAGGTTCTGCATCTGGTCCGGGTCGGTCACGTCACAGGCCACGGCGACGGCCTGGAAGCCGTCGGCCTCGAGCTTGGCGGCGGCGCCCTTCACGTTGTCGGCGTGCATGTCGCCGAGGACGACCGATGCGCCCTCGCTCGCGAACTTCCTGGCCATCTCGAAACCGATGCCCTGGGCTGCGCCCGTGACGACGGCGACCCGTCCCTCGAGAAGTGTCATGTGTGTGTTCCTTTCTCAGTTGTACGAACGTCTTCGGCGTGCGGGTTCAGGCGGTCGCGCAGCGCGGACCGCAGGACCGCACCCCGCGGGGACAGGGGCAACTCGTCGACGAACACCACTTCCCGTACCTTCTTGTACGGCGGCACCGCGGCGGCCACGAACTCGATCAGTTCCTCGGCGGTCGGGTGCGCGGCGTCCGCCACCACGAACGCGACCGGCGTCTCCCCGACCCCGGGGACGGAGCGGCCGACCACCACGGCGTCGTGAACGCCTCGCCGTGACAGCAGCAACTGTTCGAGTTCCTGCGGATCGACGGTGTAGCCCTTGTAGAGGAGTGCATCCTCGGGTCTGCCAACCATGTCGAATATCGAATTCCATCTCGCCGGGAGTTTGTTTGTTCGCGAATACGCCCGAATTGAAATCCGGGCGGTCGACATCTATTCAAGTACCTCGGACGGCCGTGGTCAAAGACGCTGAAGGAAACCGACAGTTGCCTTCTTCCTATGGGTCGTAAATAGCCTCTGCGCTGGGAGTTCTCGTTCGGAGAGCGCGCTTGACAGCGGGGCCCGGTTGCTGGATATTCACCTCATGGCTGAACGTGAAGTGAGTGACGAAGACTTCAAGGACATTCTCGCGCAGACGAGGACCTTTATTCAGAAGGAAGTAATTCCCAGGGAAAATGAAATCGCGGAAAAGGATCTGATTCCGGACGACATTCGCCGTAAGGCGGCGGAGATGGGTCTGTTCGGGTACGCCATCCCGCAGCAGTGGGGCGGGCTCGGGCTCGACCTCACGCAGGACGTGGAAATGGCGATGGAGTTCGGGTACACGAGCCTGGCGTTGCGGTCGATGTTCGGCACCAACAACGGGATCGCCGGCCAGGTGCTGGTGAATTTCGGTACGGACGAGCAGAAGTCGGAATGGCTCGAGCGCATCGCGTCCGGCGACGTGGTCGCCTCGTTCGCGCTGACCGAGCCGGAGGCCGGATCGAACCCTGCGGGCCTGACCACGCGCGCCGTCCTGAAGGACGGCAAGTGGACGATCAACGGCACCAAGCGGTTCATCACCAACGCGCCGCTGGCCGATCTGTTCGTCGTGTTCGCGCGCACCCGTCCCGCCGACGAGACCGGCACCGGCATCGCGGTGTTCCTCGTCCCCGCCGACACCGCCGGTGTCGTGGTCGGGCCGAAGGACAAGAAAATGGGCCAGGAGGGTGCCTGGACGTCCGAGGTGGCGTTCGACGACGTCGTCGTCGCCGAGTCCGCGCTGGTCGGCGGCAGTGAGGAAGCCGGCTACCGCGCCGCCATGACGTCTCTCGCTCGCGGCCGCGTTCACATCGCGGCGCTCGCGGTGGGCAGCGCCCAGCGTGCGCTCGACGAGTCCGTCGCTTTCGCGGCGGTGACGAAGCAGGGCGGCACCCCGATCGGCGACTTCCAGCTGGTGCAGGCCATGCTCGCCGACCAGCAGGTGGGCGTGTCCACGGGCCGCGCGCTGGTCCGGGACGCGGCGCAGAAGTACGTCAGCGGCGAGGACCGCCGGATCTCCCCGTCCGTCGCGAAGCTGTACTGCACGGAGATGGTCGGCAAGGTCGCCGACCTCGCGGTGCAGGTCCACGGCGGAACCGGATACATGAGAGACGTTCCGGTGGAACGGATCTACCGTGAGGTCCGGCTTCTGCGCCTGTACGAGGGCACCAGCGAGATCCAGCGCCTGATCATCGGCGGCGGCCTCGTCCGCGAAGCCAAGAAAGCACTCTGACCATGTACGACGCAGTGATCTGTGAACCTGTCCGCACCCCCGTCGGGGGATTCGGCGGCATCTACCGCGACATCCCCGTCACCACCCTCGCGTCGACGGTGCTGAAGGGCCTGATCGAACGGACGTCGCTGACGTCCGAGGACATCGACGACGTCATCTTCGGTCAGGGCTACGCCAACGGCGAGGCGGCGGCCATCGGCCGGATCGCTGCGCTCGACGCCGGTCTCGACGTCACCGTCCCCGGCATTCAGCTCGACCGCCGGTGCGGCTCCGGGCTCCAGGCCGTGATCTACGCGGCCATGCAGGTGCAGACCGGGATGAGCGACCTGGTGATCGCGGGCGGCGCCGAGTCGATGAGCCAGACCGAGTTCTACAGCACCGGAATGCGCTGGGGCGTCAAGGGCGCGTCGGTGGAGTTCCACGATCGGCTGGCCAAGCCCCGCACCAACTCCGGCGGCGTGAACTTCCCCGTCGAGGGCGGCATGATCGAAACCGCCGAGAACCTCCGCCGCGAGTACTCGATCAGCCGCGAGGAGCAGGACGCGTACGCCGCCGAATCCCATGCACGTGCGATCCGCGCGCAGGACGGCGGTCTGTTCGACGCCGAGACGATCCCGGTGACGGTGCCCGGCAAGCGCGGCAAGGATCCTGTCGTCCACACCGCCGACGAGCACCCGCGCCGCGACGTCACCGTCGAATCGCTGTCGGCGCTGCGGCCCATCCGGTCACGCGTCGACCCGGAGGCGACCGTCACCGCGGGCAACGCGTGCGGTCAGAACGACGCCGCCGCGGCCGCGATCGTCACCACCCCCGAGAACGCCGAACGGCTCGGTCTGCGCCCGTTCGCCCGGCTCGTCAGCTGGGGCGTGGCAGGTGTGGAGCCGAACCGGATGGGCATCGGCCCGGTCCCGGCCGTCGACAAGGCCCTCACTCGGGCGAAGCTCACCCTGAACGACATCGATCTCCTCGAGATCAACGAGGCGTTCGCGGCGCAGGTGCTGGCGTGCGCGCGGGAGTGGAAGTTCGACGAGTCCGACATGCGGGACCGGTTCAACGTCAACGGATCCGGCATCTCGCTCGGTCACCCCGTCGGCGCCACCGGTGGCCGCATCCTGGCCAACCTGCTCCGCGAACTGGACCGGCGGCAGGCCCGCTACGGCATCGAGACGATGTGCATCGGCGGCGGCCAGGGCATCGCGGCCGTATTCGAGAACGTGAACATCTGACCGTCCCCACCCCGCCCGGTACCGGGCCGACCCGAAGAGAGCTCATGCGCGTATTTCAGAACATCGACGACGTCGAAGCCGCAGTCGGTGAACATCTCGGCCACAGTGACTGGTTCGAGATCACGCAGGACCGCGTGAACGTGTTCGCCGACGCCACCGGCGACCACCAGTGGATCCACGTCGACCCCGAGCGGGCCGCCGAGGGTCCGTTCGGCGCCCCCATCGCCCACGGCTACCTCACGCTGTCGTTGCTGCCGAAGCTCGGGGCCGACCTGATGCGGGTCGAGGGCACCAAGCTGGTGATCAACTACGGACTCAACAAGGTTCGCTTCCCGAAGCCGGTGAAGGTGGGAGCGTCGATCCGGGTCGGCGGTGAGATCGCGGGGTTCGAGCACACGAAGCAGGGCGCGCAGGTCGTCGTCAAGTACACCATCGAGATCAAGGGCGAGGACAAGCCGGCGTGCGTCGCCGAGACCGTCCGCGTCCTGGTCGCCTGAAACGAGGAACAACATGCGAAGAGCAGCACTGGTAGCCCCCGTCCGCACCGCCGTCGGCCGCTTCGGCGGCGGACTGCGCGACGTACCCGCGGAGAGCCTTGCGGCGGCCGTCATCAAGGAGACCGTCGCGCGGTCGGGCATCGACCCAGAACTCATCGAGGACGTCGCGATGGGGCAGTCGTACGCCAACTCCGAGGCCCCGTGCATCGGACGGTGGGCCGCACTCGAAGCGGGACTGCCGATCTCCGTCGCCGGACTGCAGACCGACCGCCGCTGCGGCACCGGGCTGCAGGCCCTCGTGACCGCGTCGATGATGGTGCAGACCGGCGCCGCGGACGTCGTCCTCGCCGGCGGTGTCGAGTCGATGAGCAACATCGAGCACTACACGACCGGGGCCCGCTGGGGCACCCGCGCCGGATCGCTGAACCTCTACGACCGCCTCGACCGCGGCCGGGAGCGCTCCCAGCCGGAGTGGCGGTTCGGGAAGATCAGCGGAATGATCGAGACCGCCGAGAACGTCGCAGCACGGTGCGGCATCGGCCGCGAGGAATCCGACGCGTTCGCCGCCGACAGTCACGCCAAGGCCCACGCCGCCTGGGAGGCAGGCAAGTTCGACGACGAGGTGATCGAAGTGAAGATCACCGACCGCAAGGGCAACGTCTCGGTGGTGGCGCGTGACGAGGGCATCCGCCCGGACACCACCGCCGAGTCGCTGGCACGGCTGCGCAGTGTCGTCAAGGACGGTGTCGTCACCGCGGGCAACGCGAGTCAGCAGAACGACGCGGCGTCGTCGATGCTCGTCGTCGCCGAGGACAAACTCGACGAACTCGGGCTCGAGCCGATGGGTTTCCTCACCGGGTGGGCCGCCGCCGGCTGTGAACCGGGACTGATGGGACTCGGCCCGGTCGCGGCCGCGTCGAAGCTGTTCCGCCGCACCGGTGCGAGTTTCGACGACTTCACGCTGATCGAGCTGAACGAGGCGTTCGCCTGCCAGGTGCTCGGGGTCCTGAAGGAGTGGGGTTTCGAGGACCGGGACCGCCTCAACGTCAACGGGTCCGGCATCTCGCTCGGACACCCGATCGGCGCCACGGGCGCTCGGATGACGACCACCGCGCTGCACGAGTTGAAGCGGCGGGGCGGCGGCAAGGCGCTCGTCACCATGTGCATCGGCGGTGGGCAGGGAATGGCCGCCGTCGTCGAGGGTGTCTAGCTCCGACTGACCCGGGCGTCCGCCGGCTCCGATGCCGGGGCCGGCGGACGCGACATCACGTTGTTGACGAGTAGCGCAGCGAAGACCACCGCGCACCCGATGGCGCCGACGGCGAGAGCGGTCTTGATCCCACCCTCGGTGGGGTGCAGGTCCGGTGCCAGGTTCGCGGCGAGCACCGCGCCCGCGACGGCGCTGCCGAACGAACCGCCCACGGTGCGCAGCACCTGGTTGAAGCTTGCGGCGCTGCCAAGTTCGGTGTCCGCGACGCTGCGGGCGATCAGGGCAGGCATCGCCGCATACGTCATGCCCATTCCCATCCCGAACCCGAACATGCCGATCAGGATTTCCCACAGTTCGTCGTGGGCGAACCAGAGGAGCACGCTCGAGGCCGTCACGAGGCCCGCGCCGGAGAGCAGCAGCGTCCTCATGCGTACCCGCTGCGAAAGCGCGCGCACGAGTCGGTTCGCGCCGAAACTCGCCACCGACAGCGGAAGCATCACGAATCCGGCCCAGAACAGCGGCAGCGCGATGCCGTACCCGGTGGAGGCGGGCGCCTGCGCGATGAGGCTGCCGATCGAGAGTCCGATGTACATCGTGGCGCCGAGACCGATCGCGGTGCTGTTCGCGACCAGTACGTCGCCATTGCGCAGCACCCGAAGGTTGATCAGCGGATTCGCGGTGCGCAGTTCCACCACGCACCACAGCGTCAGCAGAATCGCCGCCGCGGCGAAGAATCCGACGGTCCACGGAGAGGCCCATCCCCACCGCGATCCCTCGCTGACGCCGACGAGCAGTGACGCGAGACCCGTTCCGACCAGCAGCGCGCCGGGGACGTCGAGAGTGCACCGAGGTGCCCGCTCGTCCGGTCCCGCGGGAATCACCCGCCAGACGACGACGATGGTGGTGATCAGGAACAGAGCGGCGAACCAGAATGCGAAGCGGAACCCGAGAAGGTCGGCGAGGATGCCGGTCAGGGGGTATCCGAGCCCGAGGCCGGTAGTCACCGTCACCGACAGGCTGGAGATGCCGACGCGGGCCTGGCTGTCGGGGAGGTAGCGGCGGGCGAGCGCGATCGTCACCGGAACGATCCCGTACGTGAGTCCCTGCAGAGCGCGCCCGATCAGGAAGACGGTGAAGTTGGGAGCCGACGCGGCGATGATCGAGCCGACGAGGATCGTCGCCAGGGAGCACAGGAGCAGGCGCTTCTTGTGGGGTCCGTCGCTCAGCCGGCCCATGATCGGCGTGGCGATCGCCCCGACCAGGAGGTTGACGGTGAGCATCCACTGTCCCGTGCTCACCTCGACGTGCATGTCCTGGGAGATCGTGGGCACCAGCAGCATGCCGAGGGAACTGACGACCGCGGTGGTCAGGGCGGCATAGGCGAGGGCAGGCAGTAACCGGGGACGTGTCGCGGAGTCAGTCGGTGGGTGCATCGTCCACCAACTTGCGCAGAATCGGGACCAGAGAGTCCAGAGTCGCTTTCTCCTCCGCCGTCAACCGCTCCGCGATGGCGTGTTCCAGCCACTCCAGGCCCTTCGACCGCTCCTGCGCCAGCCTCTCGCGACCGGCATCGGTGAGCTCGATCCAGATCCGGCGCCGGTCTTGCTCGTCGGGGGTGCGCGCCACCAGGCCGAGACCTTCGAGTTCGCGTACGGCCGTCGCGATCGCCTGCGGCGTGATCTTCTCGGCCGACGCGAGTGTCGAGGCCGACGTCCGTCCGTGCTTCGACAGATACGCGAGCACACCTATCTTGCCGACGGAGATCGTCCTGCCCGCGGTGAGCTGTCGCCAGATCGGGCGTAGGGCTTCGCGAAGAACCTGCGCGGTGGCCTGTTCGGTGATCATGAGCGAAGCGTACAACCCAATTGATCAATTTAGTTGTCTAAATGGGGAGGCTCACACCGGGCCGCTGTGCTGCTGAGGGCCGCCGACGAGCTGGCCGACGCGCCGGCACGACTGACGAAGAGGGAACGCCAGGTCGCCGGCCTGATCGCCGAAGGCCTGACCAATCAGGCCATCGCCGACCGCCTGGTGACCTCACCCCGCACCGCGCAAGGACATGTGGAGCACATCCTGGCGAAGCTGGGCTTCACCTCCCGCACCCAGGTCGCGGCCTGGGTCGTCGAGCGAACGCAGGACTAGGAGCTGCGGGGCATGACGTTGTGGTCGCCGCGGCGCGACGACGCCATCGCGGCGCTGCTGCTGTTCGAGCTGTCGACCCTCGGGTGCGCCTCGCATGTTTCTCGTACGCGTTCAGTCACGAGTTCGGCATGCCGCCGTCCGTCGTGAGCCGCCGAGAGGACGCATCCCGGAATCGGTGAATTCGTCTGTCACGAAACGGTTTCCCGTGAGGTCTCAGCATTGTCGCCGGAAGTCGGTGAGGATGCGGTCCCGCAGTGCCGGATCGAGTTCTTCGATCGACAGTTCGCCGAGGGTGTGCACCGTCTGTTTCATCTGGTCGACGTAGTGGGCGCAGCCGCCGCATTCGCCCACGTGCGTCTCGAACCTGGCCTTGGTCTGCGCGGCGAACGCATCCTCGAGGTAGACGGTGACGAGTTCGACGAGTTCCTGACAGTCCATCGTTCGTTTCGATTCCTTCACGGGAGTGCCTCCTGAGTCCCGCCGACCCAGCGTCTGCGGCTATTGCCACAGTGTCCGGAAGTGCCCGGATCGTTACACCGGATGGAACGGCGTGCGGATGCGTGGTGGCGACAGGCGCCGCGGGCGTACGGTCGAGGTCATGACCGAGGACAACCAGGTTGCGCCGTGGGACGACATCTACCGAGGCGATGCGAAGGAATTTTCGGGGCCGGTGCCGTGGAACATCGGTGAGCCGCAGCCCGAGATCGCCGCGCTGATCGCGGAAGGCAAATTCCGCAGCGACGTACTGGACGCGGGGTGCGGACACGCTGAAACGTCCCTGCAGCTGGCGGCGCAGGGGTACACAGTGGTCGGTCTGGACCTGTCGCCGACTGCCATCGCGGCAGCTCAGGCGGCAGCGGCCGATCGTGGCCTGACGACGGCCACGTACCAGGTGGCGGACATCAGCTCGTTCACGGGTTTCGACGGCCGATTCGCCACGATCGTGGACAGCACCCTCTTCCATTCGCTGCCCGTGGACCGGCGGCGCGACTACCTGCAGGCTGTGGCCCGGGCGGCCGCACCCGGCGCGTCCTATTACATCTTGGTGTTCGCGAAGGGCGCCTTCCCCGAGGGGCAGGGACCGAACCCGGTGACCGACGACGAACTGCGGGAGGCTGTCGCCGAATACTGGATCATCGACGACCTCCGCCCGGCCTTCATTCACGCGCTGCTCGGGCCGGAGGAGGCCGCGAACTGGCAGCGCGACGACAAGGGCCGGGCCATGCTGCCGGCGTGGCTGCTGTCGGCGCACCGCGACTGAGGCACGAAGCGGGACTTCGTCGACGCCTACGCGTGTGCGCCGACGTGGTCGAGGTGCGCCGTCATGCCCATCGCGGTGGCGGGATCGGTATCCCATCCGATGGCGGTCGCCGCGAGCAGTGCTGCCGCGGTCGCGGTGACCTGGGGTTCGGGGATCACGGTAAGGTCGCGGCCGGTGACCGCCTTCTTGGTCTCGACCCATCCGGGGGATCGGGACCAACCACCTGCGGCGTAGACGGCAGGCTGCCCGGGTAGGCATGCCGCGACTGCGTCCTGTGCGCGGGCACCGATCCGCGCGAGGGCGCCGAGAACCGCGGAGGCACGGGAGAGCGGTGACGTGGGGGCGTCGGGGGTGTAACGGGGCAGCGCGCCGCCTCGGCTGCCGGGGACGAACACCGGCGCGTGCAGGTAGTCGTCGGGTGGGGTGTCGCCGGAGATCATCTCCTGCAGGCGGGCACCGACGGCGGCGTCCTGGGAGGCCCATTCGACGTTGCGGGCGAGTTCCTCCACGGACAGCACAGTGGTTCCGGCAGAAAGGATTCCGGGTGCGACATCGAGGTCGTCGCTGCGGGGTATGCCTGCCTCGGGAGCCTGGGCGACGACGACCTCGGCGGTGCCCATCGAGTCGAGGACGGCACCGGGGTCCATCGCATGCACTCCCCAGCCGCCGATCGGGTGATCGTGGCCGCCGGCGACGACGACGGCGTCGGGGTCGATGACACCCGCGGTGACGAGGCGGTCGGAGAGGAACCCGCCGATGACGTCACCGGCCCGGCGCACCGGTGGCAGTAGGGCGGCCGTGCCGATACCGGCGGCCACCCGGTCGTCGATCCACCGCCGGCTGTGACCGTCCCACGCGGCGGTGCGGGCGGCGAGGGTGTCGCTGAAGAACGGGGTGCCGGTCCACACACTCGACGGATAGTCGGTGAGCGCGACCCACGACCGGGCCTGCGAGGCGCCGGGTTGGTCTGTTGCCCAACGCCATCCGACGAGGGTGCGTGCGGCGTCGTCGGCGGTGCAGAGCGCCGCGTCGGGCCGTAGGCGCGGGGCCAGATCGGCGAACACGTCGGCGCGCCGGGTGTCGAACCAGGCCAGCGCCGGGGTGAGCGGGGTCAGGGCGTCGTCGACGAGCACACCGTCCTCGCCGACCCCGGCCACGCTCACCGCGTGCACCCGGTACGTGTCCGAGCAGATGTCGAGGATCATCTCCTCGATCGCGAACAGCAGATGTTGTGCGTCGACGGACAGGTCGACCGCACCTCGGGGAGTGGTGCGCCGACGCCTGGCGACGACCGCCCCCTGAGGTGTGAGCGCCACGACCTTCGTGTTCGTGCTCCCGATATCGACTCCGCACACCACCGGTGAGCGCCCGCTGCGGTCTCGTGTCATCTGTACTGTCCTCGTCGTCTGCCGTTGGAGTACCCGCTCAGGCGGGGAAACTCACCTTCCGGGTCAGGGTGCCGATCTCCTTGAGCACGCGTTCGCCTTCGCTGCGTTCGCGTTGCCAGATGTTGCGGCCGACGATGATTCCGCGGGCGCCGGCGCGCAGGGTCTGCCCGATGGCGTCGACGGTGTCGTTGACGTCGCCGGCGAGGGGTCCGCCGGCGATGACGAGGGGGACGCGGAGTTCTTTGACGAGGCGGGCGGTGCGTTCCTCGCCGGGGAAGGCGATCTTGATGATGTGGGCGCCGAGGTCGTAGGCGATGCGGGCGACCTTCTCCTCTTCGACGACGACGTCGTCGGTGCGGGGTGCGCCCATGATGACCGGTTCGAGGACGAGGGGGATGTCCCAGGCGTCGCAGGCGGTGACGATCTTGCCGACGCGGGCGCACATGGCGGCGCGTTCGCTGCGGGAGATGTTCCAGGGGAAGAGCATTTTGACGGCGTCGACGCCCATGCGGACGGCTTCTTCGACGGTGGTGATCAGTTCGTGGGAGCCGCCGCCGTCGAGGGTGGTGACGTCATAGTAGGTGTCGATGGTGAGTACGCGGCTCAGGTGTGGGTGTTCGGCGAAGAATTTTTCGGTTTGTTTGACCTGTCCGGGGGTCATCATGAATCCGGTGACGTCGGTGTCGGCCCAGGCGGCGAACGGTGCGGAGGGGGTTTCGAGGCCTTTGATGCGGTCGAAGATCAGTCCGTGATCGACCGGCATGATGATCGCCGCCCGGTCGTTCGGCAGTGTGCGGCGCATCCGGTATTCCATGCTCATTTTCGGTTCACTTTCCTTCGTGGGTTCGTTCGAATGGTTTTCAGGTACAAAGCGGCTAGTGCGTCCAGGCTGCGTCGACCGGTCCGTCGTGACCGCCCACCGCGGCCGCCGCGCACTGGATCAAGAGGGCGACGGCGACGGCGCCGGGGTCGAGCACGCCGCGGGCGACCTCGCCGACGTACGACGCGCGGCCTCGGCGGGCCACGATGTCGCGGGTGGTCAGGGCGCCCGCTCGCGCGGCCTCGGCGGCAACGTTCAGCGCGCCGACCGGGTCCGCGTCGGCGGCCGCCTGCTCGCTCAGCGCCTGTGCGGCGGGAACCAGGGCGTCGACCATCGTCTTGTGCCCGACCTGCGCCTTCCCGTACCGCTGCACGGTCGCCACCGCCGCGGCCAGTCCGTCGGCGAGTTCGGTCAGGGTCGGGGTGTCCCCGGTCGCGCAGCGGGCGATGTCCCGGAAGAACATTCCGAACAGCGGGCCGCTGGTGCCGCCGGTGCCGAGGAACCCGCGCGAGACGGCGGTGAGCCACGCGGTGAACGTCTGCGGCGACGTCGCGGCGATCTCGTCCTGGACCCGGGTGAACGCGGAGGTGAGGTTGGTGCCGAAGTCGCCGTCCCCGGCCTGGCGGTCGAGTTCACCGAGGGCGGTGGCCGCGCCGCCACCGGTGGAGGTGCCCAGCACCGTGGTCAGCATCGCGGCCACCCAGCGGGGCGCGAAGGTGGTCGGCAGTGCCGTTGCGGTCGTCGAGTTCATGTGTTGGGCTCCTTACCAATTCAGCGCGGGGGTCCGTACAGGGGCGTCCCACAGTTTCAGTAGGTCGGCGTCGACGGGGGTCAGGGTGACCGAGAAACCGTGCATGTCGAGGGAGGTCACGTACGTGCCGACGAGAGTGCGTGCGACGGTGATGCCCTGCGCGCCCAGGAGCCGGTGCACGGCGCGGGCGGCGATCGACAACTCCAGCGGGTAGGCGCCGCCGAGCCCGTTGACGATGGCCAGGACGGCGGAGCCGCGCCCCAGCCCCAGATCCCGGACCAGCGGGGTGACCAGCATTTCGCTCAGTTCGTCGGCGGAGGCGTACCGGGCGCGGGAGATGCCGCGTTCGCCGTGGATACCCACGCCGAGTTCGACCTCGTCGGCGGCCAGGTCGAACGCCGGGCGGTCCTCGCCGGGGTGGGTTCCCGCCTGCAGGGCCAGGCTCATCGTCCGGGACGTGCGGGCGACGCGGCGGGCGGCGTCGGCCACCTCGGTCAGTGATCCGCCGAGTTCGGCGCGGGCTCCGGCGATCTTCTCCACCGCGACCACCGCCGCGGTGCCGCGGCGGCCCGGTCCGTCGGCGTCGCCGTCGGTGTCGGTGTCGGTGGCGAGGTCGTCGTCGACCAGCACCATCTCGGTGTCGACGGCGTGGTCGCCGGCCAGTTCGCCGGCGATGGTGAAGTTCAGGACGTCACCGGTGTAGTTCTTCACGATCTGGACCACGCCACGGCCGCTGTCGGCGGCCAGCGTGCCCTCGTGGACCTGCAGGGCGGTGGGGCTGGCGAACACGGCCCCGGGGACGGCGACGTCGAGCATGCCGCGGCCGACGAACCCGGCGTGCAGCGGTTCGTGCCCGGACCCACCGCCGGAGACGAGTCCGACCTTGTCCCGGGCGGGGGTGGCGCGGCGGATCAGGCCGCGATCGGTGTCGTAGGACACCAGGTCGGGGAAGGACAGTTCCATGCCCTCCAGCGCCTCCGTCACGGCGGCGCCGGAATCGTTGATGATCTGCCGTTTCATTGCGGCGGCTCCTTCGAAATCGAGTACTGCGGTGCGCCGCTGCGCGGCACGGGTGGGATGTCGTGGGTGGAATGCCGGGCCGCCCCCTGGGCGGAGGCGGCCCGGCTGTCTGGGGGACCGCGGACCGGGTGTGGTTACCGGCTCGCGTCGCCGGTCACCGTGGTGTTGTTGTCGTGGTGGTCGATCACGTGGTGGGTTTCGACGTCCAGGTCGCTCAGGCTCAGGCCCTTCTCGACGATCTCCTGCGACTCGGGCGGCAGGGTCAGCCAGTGCACGCACAGCGCGGCGACCACGTACAACCCGGCGAAGATGATGGTGACACCGCCCGCGCCGATCAGGCCGAGGAAGACCGCGACGATCAGCGGGCCGACGAACGTCGCGGCACCGGCGCCGAGGTTGAGCACCGCGATCGCGTTGCCCTTCTTCTCCGGGGCCATCAGCGACATCAGCACCGAGATGGGGGTGAACCCGGCCAGGGTGATGCCGAACAGCGCGGCGCACAGCGCGGCCACCCAGTAGGCGCCGAAGGTCTGCGGCAGGAAGTACAACAGCAGGCTGCTGACCGCGCAGCCGAGGCAGCCGAAGATGCGGAGGGTGCGGTGCCAGCCGATCTTGTCGCTGACGATGCCGAAGATCAGGTTGGCGAAGATGTTGGAGGCGCCGACGATGAACACGAGACGCAGCCAGCCGCTGGTGCCGAAACCGAGGTCGTCGGAGAAGATCGTCGGCAGGAACACCAGGAACCCGAATTGCGGTGCGGTGTTGATGATCCGGATGACGCAGCCGAGACCGACCCGCGGGTTCTGGAACGCGATCGCGATGCTCGCGACCAGACTCTGCCCGGTGGTGGTCGAGTGCGGGGCCAGCCGGTCACCGCCGGAGACGCCGCGCAGCCCGATCAGGGCGAGCAGGCCGCCGGTGATCACGATGCCCAAAGACAGCCACAGCGTGGTGTATTCGCCGATGATCGGCTCGGTTCCGCTGGCGAGCAACGAACCGAGGGTGGGCAGGCCGCCGGTGAAGGCGAAGTAGAACCAGCCGACGGCCGAGCCCAGCCGGCGGGCGGGACTCGCGGCGAGCACCCACACCAGGAAGCCGTACGCGAACAGGGGGTATCCCAGCCCGCGGATGCCGTAGCAGATCAGCATCAGCACGTAGTTCTCGGTGCCAAGGGCGACGGCGAGGAACAGTACCTCGAAGACGCCCCAGATCGCGAGACCGAGCCACATAACCCGGCGCGGGCCCCACGTTTCCGACAGCGCCCCCGACAGCCACGACCCCAACGTCACCATCAGGCCGTAGACGCTGATGACGATCGCGGCACGCGAGTCGCTGCCGGCGCCGTGATCGGCCAGATACGGTGCGATATAGCCGGATTCGACACCGTCGCCGATCATGAAGAACAGCAGGCCGACGAAGCCGAGGAACAAGGTCGGGGGAAGGCCGATCCGTTCGATGAACGAGGCGAATCTGCCTTCGGAGATCTGATGTTGCATCGAAATGTCCGATCAGGAGTGGGGCAGGATGTGGACTTTGAGTGCAGAATCGCTGTGCGCGGCGGCAATGGCGTCGCCGTATTCGGCGAGGGGGAACGTGTGGGTGACAAGCTTTTCGACGGTCTCGGTGATGGACGGCATCATCGTGACGGCGTCGGCGAAGGAATTCGCGACCGACTGTGAGCCGACGAACGTCAGCTCGCGGTCGAACAGGTCGTAGGGGCGCAGCGGAATCGTCTTCTCGGAGCTGACGACACCCATCTGCAGCAGGGTTCCGCGTTTGTCGAGCAGGTCGATCGCGGCAGACACGGCAGCGGGGTGGCCGCTGGCCTCGAGCGCGACGTCCGCGCTGCGGGGCGGAAGGCTCTCGTCCGGTGCGAACGCGGCATCGGCGCCGACGTCGAGCGCGGCCTTGCGGCGGGCCGGGCTGGGCTCGACGACGTGGATGGTGCGAGCACCCGCGGCCCGGGCGACGACGACCGCCAGCAACCCGATCGACCCGGCGCCGAAGACGGTGATCCGGCGGTCGGTCAGTGACGGGGAACGGCCGAGGCCGTGCAGCACGCAGGACAGCGGTTCGATCAGCGCGCCGGCGGCCATGCTCATCCCGTTGGGCAGCGCATAGACCACCTTGGTGGGCACGCTCACCAACTCCGCGCACGCCCCATCCGAGGTGACGCCGATCGGCACCAGGTAGTCGCAGAGGTTCGGGGCGCCGGCCAGGCAGTCGGGGCACTTGCCGCAGGCCACGTTCGGATCGACCGCCACGTGCTGACCGACCGCGAAGTTGTCCACACCGGGCCCGACCTCGACGATGCGGCCCGCGAACTCGTGACCGGGCACCACCGGGAACCGGCCGGTCGGGTAGTCGCCGATCACCAGGTGCAGGTCCGTCCCGCAGACGCCGACCGCGGCCGGCTCGATGACGACCTCGCCGACCTGGGGCACCGGGGCGGACGTGTCCACCAACTGGTGATTCCCTTGCCCGTCGAGCACAACTGCGCGCATGTCGTTTCCTCCTCGCTCCTGCGCCGTTCGTTCTGTGCCCGTCTGTCGGACTCATCAGCGCTGTGACGGACATTACAACGAGGTGTCCATATTGTCTAGCCCATACGTACTGTACGGACAATATTGTTTCTGACGAATCTGCACCGACAGGTCTCACCAGCGTCGCCCGGCTGTTACACCCCGGCAGTTCTGTTCGGGTGACGGTTTGGCGCCCCTAGGGTGACTGGCGTGGGTGGCGGCACGACCACATTCTTGAAACCGATCACGACGCTCCCGGTCTCGATCGACCGGCATCACGGGCACGTATCCCAGTCGTATCTTCGGAATGGAGGAATGGATGTCGCCGAATTGTCATGTCGCTTTTGCGCAACCGAGTGTGGAAACGATGGAGGGCCGTATCGACCGGTACCGGCTGGAGGAGGACGGCTACGTCGTCGTACGGGACGTGCCAGGTCGTCTCGCGGCGTTGGAAGTGGTTGGTTCCCTTGGTGATCTGGTCCCGCAATACAACGGGCTGCTCACGCACGAGGTAACGTACCGCCCGGGCAACGATCATCGGGCGTACTCGCAGAGCGCGAACACGATTCTGGCGCACACCGAGGCCCCGGGCTGGGATCCCAGCCCCGCATACCTGGCGCTGTACTGCCACCGGCAGGCGCGCTGCGGCGGCGGCCACACCGATCTGCTCGACGTCCGGCGACTCGTCGACGCCCTGGAACCCGCCGAGGTCGCTCTGCTGACAGATGCCGAACTGACGTTCCCCGGCCCGGGCGGCGGTGTACGCACCACGATGCTCGGCTCGGACGACACCGGCCGCGCCGCGCTCCGGTTCAGTTACAACCTGTTGACCGCCGCCGATTACGACCCGCACCGGGACTCCGACGTCGACGATTCGCGGCTGCCGCTCGGCCGGGCCGGTCGCCGATTGGCGCATCGCGTCAGCGACCTGTTCCACGAGCTGCGCACCCGCGTGCTGATCCCCGAGAATGCGCTGCTCATCTGGGACAACCAGCGCATGCTGCACGCGCGCTCGGAGTACGCCGACCGCGCCCGTCACCTCACCCGTTTCTGGGCCGGCGACCGGACTCGCGCATGATCATCGACGACCTGCAGTGCTCCGACGCCGAGGGGCTGGTCCATCTCCCCGGACTGCCGTCGTTCGATCCCGCCGACGAAGCCGAGAACGCCGTCATCAGCCGCCTCGCCGGCAACTGGCACCGACGGTCGACGGTGAAGCGCGACGAGCCCGACCTCGACGAGTTGTTCGACGCAGGCCGGGCCGACTACCCCGAGAAAATCGTGCCGTTCCACGACCATCCGACGTGGCGGGCGATGCCCGACGCGCTGCGGTCGCGGCTGCTGAGCTGGGCCTGGATCGCGTACAACCGGCACACGGTGCTCGCCGAGCAACGCGTCGCCAACCCTGCGTTCGCGCTCGTCATGGACGGGGAGTTCCCCGGTCTCGGCGGCCAGGACATGGATATCGCCCTCGCCCAGGCAATGGTCGACGAGCAATACCACACCCTCATGCACATCAACGCGAGCGCGCTGACCAGACGAAAACGGGAAAACCCGTTTCCCGACAGCGCCTTACCCGAATCGCACACGTCGCGGACACACCGCCGGCTGCGCGCCCATGCCGCCGAACGCTGGCAGCGCAGCCTGACGACGCTGGCCTTCGCCACGGTGTCCGAGATCTCGATCAACGCGTATCTCGATCTGCTCGCCGACGATCACGACATCCAGGTGGTCAACTCCACCACCGCAAAGCTGCACAACCGGGACGAGTACTGTCACGCATCCATTTCCGACGAGATGGCGAAGCTGGTGTACGACGTGCTGGACCCCGACAAGCGCCGCTTCTTCCTGGACATGCTCGTCGCCGGGCTGGACGCGTTCGTCGCCACGGACTACTCGACGTGGGAAGCGATCTTCCGGATCGAGAAGGTCACCGGTTGGGAGAAGATGCTCGCCGACGTGCGGGCCGAGAAATCCGGTTCGCGGCTCGTGCGCGACTACCGCGGTCTGTATTCGCTGATGTCGGACATGAATGTCCTGGGCGACGTCGACTTCGACTGGGGTGTGGCGGTGACGGACAAATGACCGTCCTCGATCTCGATACCCGCGCGGCCCTCGCGCCGCGATCGATCAGCGGCGCCCGGCTCCACAAGCTCGTCGCCGAGCGAACCGGCGACCCGATCCTGGGGCACGAGGCCCACGTGGTGTCCCAGGTACTGCCGTTCAAGGTGAGCAGCTACGTGGTCGACGAGTTGATCGACTGGGACTGCGCGCCGGACGACCCGATCTACCGGCTGACCTTCCCGCACCGCGACATGCTCGAGACCGCGCACTTCGACCTGATCGAGCAGGCCGTGGTGCTGGGCGATCGGAGCGCCGTCCGGCAGGCGGTCGACACGGTCCGGGCCGCACTGAACCCGCACCCCGGGGACCAGCTGAGCATGAACGTTCCCCGGCACGACGACATCGACGGTTCGGGCATGCAGCACAAGTACGCCGAGACACTGCTGGTGTTCCCCCGCCAGGGGCAGACCTGCCACAGCTACTGCGGATACTGCTTTCGCTGGGCCCAGTTCGTGGACACCCCGGATCTGAAGATGGCCATGTCCGGGCCGGAGGCGATGACCCGGTACCTCGACCTGCACCCCGGGATCACCGACGTGCTCGTGACCGGGGGTGACCCACTGGTCATGCGGACCGAATTGCTGGCCTCGTATCTGGAGCCGCTGCTCGAACCGGGGCGGGAACACGTCGACACGATCCGGATCGGCACGAAGGCCGTCTCGTTCTGGCCGTACCGGCTGTTGGCCGGACCGGAAGCCGACGACCTGCTGCGGTTGCTCGAGCGACTGACCGCCGCAGGCAAGCACGTCGCGATGATGCTGCACCTGTCGCACGTCGCGGAACTGCAGACCGATGCCGCACAGGAGGCGCTGTCCCGGCTGGCGTCGACCGGCGCGGTGCTGCGCGCACAAGCTCCCGTGGTGCGTCACGTCAACGACGACCCGCGCGCGTGGGCCGACCTCTGGCAGGCGCAGGTCCGCAACCGGGTCGTGCCGTACTACATGTTCGTCGAGCGGGACACCGGTGCGCGACCGTATTTCGGTCTGCCGCTGGCGCGAGCGGTCGACATCTACCGCGAAGCGCTGCAACGGGTCTCCGGACTCGGGCGGACCGCGCGGGGCCCGGTGATGTCGGCGTCGCCGGGGAAGGTCGTGGTCGACGGCGTCGTGGATCTCGACGGCGGACGCGCGTTCGCACTGCGGTTCCTGCAGGCACGCCGACCGGACCTGGTCGGCAAGCCTTTCTTCGCGAAGTACGACGAGCACGCACAGTGGTGGGACGACCTCCGCCCCCACGGCCCGCGCGACCGCGAATTCTTCGGCGTCGGGGGCAACGCGTGAAGGTCACCGCGCACGAGATCAGTTTGACGCAACGGCATCTGTGGCGTTCCGCCAGAGAGGCGATTCCGGTGCAGCGGGGACTGGTGGTCGAGGTGGAGCAGGACGGTCTCGCCGGGTTCGGCGAGGCCTCCGCGTTCATGACCGACCACTACAACTCGGGCCTGGACCGGATGCACGCAGATCTGCGGCGAATTGCGCCGCTGCTGATCGGCCTGGGTCCCGACGACCCGTTCGCCGTCTGGCGAGCGCTGTCCGCGGAGCTGTCCGATTCGCCGTTCGTCCTGGCCGCCCTCGACACCGCGGTGCACGATCTGCGGGCACGGCTGCTCGGTGTGCCGCTGTGGCGGGCTCTCGGCCTGGAATGTCCGCGGGAGTTGCGCTCCAGCTTCAGTATCGGGCTCGACGAGACCGACGTGATGGTCCGCAAACTCCGCGAGCGGCCGGGATGGTCGGCGTACAAGATCAAGCTCGCGGATCCGGGCGATCTCACCGTCGTCAAGGAACTGCGCTGCCATACGAACGCACCGTTCTACGTGGACGGCAACTGCGGCTGGGAGTTGTCCCGACTGCTCCCCGTGCTGCCCGGTCTGCAGGAACTCGGTGTGCAGTTGATCGAGCAGCCGTTTCCGCGCTCGGCGTGGCGGGACGCCCGGATCCTGAAGGAGCGCAGCCCGATCCCGGTGATCGCGGACGAGAGCATCGCGTCGCCGCGGGACCTGGACGCCTGCACTGACGCGTTCGACGGCATCAACGTCAAGCCGATGAAGGCCGGGGGCATCACCCCGTCGCTCGCTCTGCTGCGCCGGGCCCGTGAACGCGGCCTGATCACCATGCTCGGCTGCATGCCCGAGTCGGCGGCCGGGGTGTCGGCGACGGCCCATCTCGGCGGACTCGCCGACCACCTGGATGTCGACGCCGTCGACCTTCTCGCGGTGAACACCGGCCACGGACTGGCACTCGACGGCGCCGGCCGCGTCACCCTCCCGGATCGGCCCGGTTCCGGCTACCTCCCCGATCCGGCCGCCCACGGCTGGCGGGTGCGGCCGGTGCCGGCCGCCGACGTGCGACCGATCCGCCACGCGGTGCTCCGGCCGGGTCAACCGGCCGAGACCTGCGCCTACCCCGAGGACGCGCACGTCGGCAGCCGGCACTTCGCGACGCTCGTCGCGGGGCGCGCGGTCGGCGTGGCCTCGCTGTACCACGAGGATCCACCCGAAAGGCACGCCGTGCCCGGTCTTCTCCCCGGCCGGGGTTGGCGCCTCCGCGGGATGGCCACCCTCGAGGAGGTCCGCGGCACCGGTGCGGGGACCACACTGCTGCGCACCGTTCTCACCGACGCCGCGCTGGCCGGCGCCGACCAGGTCTGGTGCAACGCCCGCACGACCGCCGCCGGCTTCTACGTCAAGCAGGGCTTCCGGATTCTGGGTCCGGAGTTCGACATCCCGGGCATCGGCCCACACGTCTTCATGCATTGGAGTGCTTCATGATTCGCCGGACACAATCGGACACCGGCTCGCTGCTCGACGAGCAGGAGGCCCGCTGGCTCGCCTCGATCGCACTCGTCGAGGCGGGAGTGCCGGAGGACGACGCCGATCTGGTGGCCGACGCGCTCGTCGACACCTCCCTGCGCGGCATCGACACTCACGGGTTGCGGTTGCTGCCGCAATACCTGGACGAACTCGCCACCGGTGTCGCGAATGCCGCGGCGTGCCCGACCGTGGTCCGGGACCGCGGGGCCGGACTGCTGCTGGATGCGGACGGCGCACTCGGCGTGCTCGCCGGACTCGCCGCCGCCCGCCTGGCGGCCGACCGGGCGAAGGCTTTCGGCGTCGCGGCGGTGGGTGTGCGCAATTCCAACCACTTCGGCGCGGCCTCGGTGTACACCCGGCACCTGGCCGGGCAGGGGATGATCGGTATCGCAGTCACGTCCGCCGCCTCCCGGGTCGCTCCGTTCGGTGGCATCGAGCCGCTGTTCGGCACCAACCCGATCAGCGTGGCCGCGGGAACGGGGGACGAGGGGCTCGCCCTCGACATGGCCACCAGCCAGGTGTGTTTCGGTGAGGTCAAGCACCGCCGGGCCGAGGGACGACCACTGAACAGCGGCTGGGCCACCGATTGCGACGGGCGGCCCACCGCGGAACCCGACGAGGCGTACGCCCTGTCGCCCCTCGGCGGATACAAGGGGCAGGGCCTGGCGATGGCAGTCACCCTGCTGGGGGCCGTGCTGACCGGGTCACCGCCCGACTGGCATCTCGAGCAAGTCGGTGAGGGAACCCCCGGTCGCAGCCGAGGAGTCGGCCATTTCGTCCTCGCCCTCGACCCCGGAGCATTCAGCGGCCATGAGCAATTCGCGGCCGGGCTGGCAGACCTGCTCGGCACCGTCCGCGGGGCAACGCCCGCCACCGGGACGCCGGTGGTGGCACCGGGCGACCCACAACGCGCCCACGAGCGCGAACGGAGGGTGCGGGGGATACCGCTGGACGCCCGGACCGCGGAGGTCTTCGCCGCGCTGGAAACAACTTTCGACGGAATTTCCGTCACCAGGAAGGAAGCGTCTCGATGATTCTCGTACTGATCAGCGCACGCGCGGCCGGGCTGCCCTTCGCCCAGTGGCTGCCGGAGAAGCGTGACCGGCTGGTGGCGGTCTGCGCCGCGGGAACGGATCCGGGTGAGGGGTTCGCCGAGATCGTCACGGTCGCCGACTACTCCGACGACGATGCCGTGCTGGGTGCCGCTCGGGAACTCGCCGCGCGGCACCGGCCGACCGCGGTCTTCGCCCTGGCCGAGGTCGACGTGGAGCGGGCCGCCCGGCTGCGGGGCGAACTCGGTCTGCCCGGTCTGGATACCGCCACGGCGGGCGCCTACCGGGACAAGATCCTGATGAAGGAATTGGCGCAGGCTGCGGGAATTGCCATCCCGGCCTTCGCGCCGGTGCGCCACCCAGCAGACATCGTCGAGTTCATGGGGCGCAACGCGGGCCGCGTCGTCGTCAAACCGCGCAGCGGATCCGGCTCGACCGGCGTGTACGTACTCGATTCGCCGGCGCAGGCAACCGGACTCGCCGACATCGTCGCGGCCACACCGTACGAGGTCGAGGAGTTCGTCGACGGCGCCGTACACCATGTGGACGCATTCCGCGTGGCCGGAGACCCGGTGGCCGCCATCGCCTCCCGCTACACCGGCCAAGGGTGCCTCGAACACTGGACCGACGCCCCGTTCGGCTCCCGGTCGGTCGACACCACCGACCCGGTCTGTGCGCGCCTCGTGGACGAGACCTGGCGGCTCGTCGACGCACTCGCCTCGCCGCCCACCGTCTGCGTGCACGCCGAGTTCTTCGTCACCGCCGGCGGCGACATCGTGCTCTGCGAAGTGGCCGCACGGATCGCAGGCGGGCCGATACCGACGATGCTCCGCCACGTCCTGGGCATCGACCCCCGGCACCTCTGGGCGCGGGTGGAATGCGGGCTGCCGACCGACCTGGACGCTGTCCGGGACCGGGTGGCAACTACCCCGCACGCAGCGTTCTACGGCGTGCCGCCGCGCCAGGGCCGGGTGTCGCGACTTCCGGACACACCGCCGGGCGTGCACGACTTCACGCTGAACACCCACATCGGGGACGACTGGACCCCCGCCCGGTACCACGAGCGCAAGTCGGCGGACTTCCTCGCCTACTGGGTGGTGATCGACCCCGATTTCACCGCACTGGGAGACCGACTGATCGCCACCGCGGACCAGGTGAGTGCCGGATTCGCCTGGGACCGTATCGAAAGCGAGGACGCGGCATGACCGCCACCGAGGTCGTCGGGTTCACCGGCCACGTCCTGCCCCGGGGCACTCGCCCGACCGCCGCCGACTTCGCAGGCATTGCCGACCCGGACGTCATCTGGGAGGACTCGCGGTGGTGGCGGTTCACCGAACGCACCGACCTGCACGAGGTGCGTTACCTCGAGGTGCGTGCGGACGGCCGGACCGTCGCGATCGCGCCGCTGCTGTTCACGGCGCGACCCGGGGGCCTGCTCTTCTACGACCCGCCCCGGCTGGCGGGAACCGCAGGGCCGATGGCCGAACCGGAGTTGCTCGATCACCCCGATCGGCTGCGCTGGGCCGAACTGACCGAAGCGCTGCCGGCCGCCCGCGAGGATCAATACCCGTCGGTGGCGCTCGCCACGTTCGGAAACCACCACGGGGTCGCGCACGCCCCCGGCCGTACGCAGGATCAGCACCGCGCGGTCATGGCGGCCCTGCCCGACCTGCTCCATCAGGCTGGTGACGAACTCGGCTGCCGCAGTGTGGCATTGCTGTACATCGGAGGAGCGGAGGCCGAGGACGTGGACGGTTCCGCGTCCCGCGCCGGGTACACGTCGGCCCTGCTGGGCGCCGAGGGTGTGCAGGACCTGAGCGGCCACAGTTGGGAGGAGTACGTCGCGAGCCTGAGCAAGCGGCGTCGGGGCCGGCTCCGCAAAGAGGTCGCGGACTACACCGAGGCCGGCCTGCGCACAGTGGTCCGCTGCGGTCCCACGGCGATCGACGACGAGGTCGTCGCCCTCCAGGTCGCGCACCGGGCCAAGTACGGACTGCCCGGCGGCGAAGACCGGGTGCGACGCGATTTCGACGCCGTCCGTGAAGAATTGGGCGATTCCTGCGTGGTGTTGGGCGCCGAGCGCGACGGTCGGCTCGTGGGCTTCGTGCTCTACCTCCGCACCCGCGACACGTTGTTCGCCAGGACAGCCGGATTCGCCCCAGGCGTTCGTGGCTGCTACCTGACACTGACCTACCACGAGACGGCGCGGTGGGCGGTGGAGCACGGCATCCGTCGCGTCCACTACGGCCTCGCCGCCTACGAGGCCAAGATCGCCCGCGGTTGCCGACTACGACCCCGCTGGGGCTGGTTCGCCTTCCGCGGAGAAGGCGCCGACAAGTATCGAGAGGCTCTGACGCTGCAGTCGCGCAGCATCGAGCGGCGGCTGGACCTGGTCGGCGCACCGGCAGTCCCCGTCCCGTCCCGGCGGCCCGCCGCCACCGAACCGAAAGCAGAACAATGGAACTGATCCCGACCAGTACCGTCTGGATGGACGGTGAATTCGTTGCCTGGGACCAGGCGCAGGTCCACGTGCTGACACCGAGTCTGCACTACGGATGGGGTGTCTACGAGGGCATCCGGGCCTACGCGACCGACCGCGGTCCGGCCGTGTTCCGGCTGCGCGACCACCTGCGCCGGCTGCACGACTCGGCGCGGGTATATCTGCTGGACCCCGGGTGGTCGGTGGACGAACTCACCGAGATCTCGCTCGAACTGCTGCGCCGCACTGGCCTGGACTCCGGCTATCTGCGACCGATCGTCTACCTCGGCTACGGCTCGATGGGTGTCGCGCCCGCGCTGGACACGGCTCGGGTGGCCGTCGCGGCGTGGCCGTGGGGTTCGTACCTCGGCGAAACCGCGGACCAGGAGGGCTGCCGTCTCGTCGTCAGCAGCTGGCAACGCAATGGGGTCCACTCGGTCCCCCCGCTGGCCAAAGCGACCGGTGCGTACGTCAATTCGGCTCTGGCCAAGGTCGGGGCGGTGCGCGCCGGATACGACGACGCACTGATGCTCACCTCCACCGGGCACGTGGCCGAAGCGTCCGCCGCGAACATCTTCGCCGTCCGCGACGGTGAGCTGATCACCCCGCCGGTCGGCGACAACATTCTGCCCGGTCTCACCCGCGACACCGTGATCACGCTCGCCCGTGACCTGGGGATCACGGTCCGGGAGCAGAGTCTGACCCGCAGTGAGCTCTACGTCGCCGACGAGGCGTTTCTCACCGGCACGGCCGCCGAAGTCGTCCCCGTGGCATCGGTGGACGACCGCCCTGTCGCGGCAGGCGGGTGCGGCCCGATCACCAAGCAATTGCGCGACGTCTTTCACGACGTGGTCCGCGGGCGCGAGCCCACCTACCGTCACTGGCTGGAGTACGCATGAGCACACGTTCACTGCCCTCGGCCGCACCCGATCAGGTCGCGGCGGTCTGGGATGCCGACGGCCTCGGCATCCTGGAGGGCGCCGTCACCGGATTCGCGAGCGCGGCAGACCCGCTCGACGGCAGCGCGTGGGCGAATGCTCGTCGCGAGGAGATTGCCGACCGGGTGGTCGACGTGATGGCCGCCCGGGCCTGGTTCGCCCTGCCGGAGCCGTCGCACGGCCGCGCCCGGAGAGTGGCCCGGCGGTGCATCGCCTACTCGCTCGCCGCGGACACCGCCCGCGCCGACGGGAGCGGCACCGCCCGGGCCGACTGCTGGGCCCTGACCACCCATGCGTTGGAACTGCTGACGATTCGCGAACACTTCGACGCGGCCGCCCAGCGGTCCAGGGAGCTTCTCGGAGTGGCCCCCGAGGGAAGACTTCTCGCGGCCTGGCAGATGGTGGACGACGCGCTCGGAGCCCTGAGCACCACACGTCACGAATGGGTGGGGGCAGACCCCGCGACCGTCGCGGCCGCCGGGTGGGTGCTCGTCGACCGGATGAGCCGACTCCTCACCGCGGCGGCGCTGGTCGCGCAGTCCGCTGCAGCCGAGTCGTCCCCGGCCACCGACCTCCTCGTCAACGCGGCCCGCCGGTACGCCTGGAACCACCTGCGCGGGCCTGCCCCGGAGGCGGCGACCCCCACCCACGTGCAGCGGTCGGCCGATCTCGTGCAGGCATTCGTGACGCCGGGGACACTCCCGTGAACGCCCGCCTGCGGCGGCTGGGTGAGGCCCTGCTTCCCGACAGTCCGGCCGGTCGCACGCTGGCCGTCGGCGCCGGCATCGACTCGCTGGGCACCGGGATGTTCTTCGCGTCCTTCGCGCTGTACTTCATCGGCGTGGTCGGTCTCACCGCGAACCAGATCGCCCTGGCCACCACGACAGCGGGTGCGCTCGCGCTCCTCGCCCCGGTGCCGCTGGGCAGGCTGGCGGACCGGGTGGGGCCGGGCTGGTTCTACGTGGCCCTCCTGTTGCTGCGCGGCCTCGGCTACGGATGCTTCGCGCTCGTATCCGACTTCAGCGGCTACCTCGTGCTTACCGTGCTGCTCACCGCGGCAGACCGGGCGAGCAGCCCGATCCAGCAGGCCGTCGTGACGGCGGTGATCGGCGGCCGAGACCGGACCCGGACGATGGCCACCATCCGCGCCATCCGGAACGTGGGTCTCACCGCGGGGTTCCTGCTGGCGGGCGTCGTCTTCGTGACCGGCACGTCCGCCGCGTTCACGGCGCTGTTCCTGGGCAACGGAATCTCCTTCGTGGTCATCGCGTTCGCCGTCCGGCTCGTGCTCCGGAGGACAGGAACGGTCGTACAACGCAAGGCTCTCCCCGTCGGTCCCGAGCCGGCCGGAACCGCGGTGCGCTCGCCGTTCCGCGACTGGTGGTTCATGGTCTTCACGGTCGGCAACGGCGTCCTGTCGCTGTACGACACCGTGCTGATCGTTCTGCTCCCGATCTGGGTCATCGAGTACACGTCGGTGCCGATCGCCTGGGTGCCGGTGCTCATGGCGGTCAACACCGTGCTGACGGTGGTCCTGCAGGTCTACGTTGCCCGGTTCGCCGAGGGTACGGCCGCGGCGGTGCGACTCCTGACGTGGACCGGGGCACTGATGGCCTTCTGCTGCGGTGCACTCGCCGTCGGCCAGATGGCCGCCACCACGTTGGCGATCGCCGCCGTTGTCGTTGCGGTGGTGGCACTCTCGATCGCCGAGAACATCCACTCCGTGGCCGCCTGGGAACTGTCCGCCGAACTGTCCCCGTCGCCCGCCGTCGCCCGCTACCTCGGCGCGTTCAGCCTCGGCATGACGGGCCAGAAGGTCCTCGGCCCCACCATCCTGGTCGTGGTCCTGTTGCCGGCCGGGCTCCTGGCCTGGCCCGTCCTGGCCGGGACGTTCGGGGTCGCGGCGGTGCTCTCCCGGACGGCGGCGCATCGCAGTCTCGCGGAACGCGCACGGACGAGGGAACTCCCGGCCGGCAACCTTTCTGCACTGTCTCCCTTCTCGACACTCGAGGTGAAGAAATGACCGAACACGTCCTCGTCGTCGGCAGCGGCCGCGACCTCCCGGGCCGGGTCCGTGACGCCCTGCCCGGCACACAGACCTCGGTGATCTGCCGACTGGAATTCGTCGCCAAGCTTCGCCGTCTGACCGAGCATGCGCGGGTCATCGCCGTGCGGCACGACGCCCCGGACGAGGAGTGGATCGCGCTGGCCGCGGCCGCGCACGCACAGCATCCGTTCACCCGGATCGCCACGTTCGGCGAACGCGACCAGGACCGCTGCGCCGCGATCGGGGAGGCCCTCGGCCTGTCCATTCACTCGCGCCGCACCGTGGCGTCGGTCCACGACAAGAACGCCATGCGGGCCGCGCTTCGCGAGTCCGGCGTCGACGGAACCGCCTCCGCCGTCGTCGCCGACGTGGATGCGTTGCGCGCCTTCGTGTTCGAACACGGGCTCCCGTGCGTCGTCAAACCGGTGTGTGGCGCGGGCAGTGCCGGGGTGGCCGTGGTTCGGGAGGAGGGCGCACTGGCTGCGGCGTTCGCGCGCGCCGGGGGCGATTTCGACGGCCTGACCACCAGCGGGGTGCTCGTGGAGCAGTTCCACGAGGGCCCGCAATTCAGCGTGGAGGCCTTCTCGGAATGCGGCGAACACCAGGTCGTGGCCGTCACCCGCAAGTTCTCCGATCCGGCGAACTTTGTCGAGCTCGGGCACGTGGCCCCCGCCGACCTCTCTACGGCGCAGGAAGAATCGATCCATACGTATGTCACGAGGGTGCTCGACGCCGTCGGGGTGGAGTTCGGTGCCACCCACACCGAGGTCGTGCTCACTCCGGCCGGACCCCGGGTGATCGAAACCCATGTGCGGATGGGCGGCGACGAGATTCCGTCCCTGGCATTCGACGCCACCGGCGTGGACCTGGCCGAGTGCGTCGTGCGGCAGACCGTCGGGGAGAAGGTCCTCCCAGGGATCAGGGCCGTTCTCGCCGAGGAGCGGCCGGCCCGCTGTTCCGCGATCTGGTTCGCCGCCGTGCCCGTCGCGGGTGTCGTTACCGACGTCAGCGGATTCGACGACGCCGGGAAAGTCGAGGGCGTCACCGACGTCCAACTCCTGGTCCGGCCGGGCGACGCGGTCACCGGCCTGGAATCGTCCGATTCCCGGGTCGCGTACGCGCGCGCGGTCGGGAACACCGCCGATCGGGCGCTCGATTCCGCCCGGGAAGCCGTCGCGCGACTCGGGTTTCAGGTGCGCGTGGCCGCCGCGAGCACGGTCACGGTGTGATCGGCGTCCGTCGAGCACCACGGGATCACCGACCTGGCCGTGCCGGCAACGGGCCGGGCCGGGTTGGGATTGTTCCGCCGCTGCGACCTCCGCTGCGACCGCTGACGTCTAGTCTTGCTGCATGACGTGGGCGGTGCGGGACGGCGACGAGGACGAATTCGCGTACGTGTTCACCGGCGAACTCGCTCAGCGTGTGGTGGACGAGGTGAGCCCCCGGCTGGACTACAACATCAATCTGATGGACCGCAATGGCCGAATCATCGGGTCGGTCGACGGGGCGCGTATCGGAACGGTGCACGCCGGTGCACTCGAGGCCATCCGGGACGGCCGGCGAGTTCTCGTGGACGCCGACGAGCAGTCGGCGGATGTCAGGGCCGGGATCAACATTCCTCTGAGGCTCGATGGGCGGATCGTCGGAGCCGTCGGGGTCACCGGTGACCCCGCGGAGGTCGAGTCGGTGTGCAACGTCCTCGCGCTCACCGTGGAACTGTTGCTGCGAAATGAACAGCACCGGGACAGTTCGCGGTGGCGGGAAGCGGCCGTGCGTGAACTGCTCCTCGGCCTGGTGAACGGAACCGTCACCGAGAACGGCCTGCTGGAAGCGTTACGCCACATCGGTTCACCGATGACCCCGCCGTGGAACATCACCGCGGTCGTCCCCGCTTCCGGCAGCGGATCGTCGTCCCTTCCCTCATCCACATCGGTGGCCCTGCTTCGACGGATCCAGGAGGTCTCCGGTGTGGTTGCGGCCGAATTGCAGGGCGCGGTGTGGGTTCTGAGCGGTTCGGTGACAGACCGCACGCTCGCCACGACCCGGCAGCGGCTGCGCACCGGCGACGTCCGCCTCGTCACGGGCACACATGCTGCCTCGTCTCACGAATTGTCCGTGGACGCTGCCCGGCTGGGCCTCCTCCTGCCCCGGGTGCACCTGCTGCCCGCGGGGGAGGAGATAGAACTCTCCGCATTGGTGCCCGAAACAGCTGTCGCACAGCAGTCCCGGGATATTTCCCACGACACCGTGGAGCGCGTCCTGGCACCGCTGTCCGCGACCCTGCGCGAGACCGCTCGCGCCTTCCTCGACCACGATCTGTCGATCGCGGCGACGGCGACTGCCCTCGAGGTGCACCGCAACACGCTGGTCCAGCGACTCGATCGGATCCAGCACGTGACCGGACTGAACCTGCGCACTTTCGACCACGCCGTCGCCATGCGGCTGGCACTCCTCGCGGCTGCGGCGCTGGAGGATCCGTACCGCGGAGCGTGAAGCGCCGCCGAGCGCGCCAGAGTGGCCGACAATATGCACATATATGGCCGTCCAAATTGGGTGAGAATCTGTGCGGAATGAACATATGATGCCGGACGTGGGAGACCTACGCTCTATTCATGCGAAAGCGCACACCTACCGTTGTCCTCGCTCCCGACTCGTTCAAGGGGAGCCTCTCCGCCGTTGACGTCGCAGCCGCGATGGCCGCCGGTGTCCGCGTGGCGCTCGGCGCCGACGTCCGGATCGTGCAATGCCCCCTCGCGGACGGCGGCGAGGGCACGTTGCAGACCTTCCTCTCGGCGGGCAATGCCGAGCCCCGGGTGATCCACGCGCACGATGCCCTCGGACGCGAACGGACCGCCCGCTACGGACTGTCGAACGACGGCAGGGTCGCGATCATCGAGGCCGCGGAAGCGAACGGTCTGCCGCACGTGGCGGACGTTCCACCGTCACCGTTGCGGGCGGATACCTTCGGCGTCGGCGAAATCGCAGTCAGCGCATTGGAAGACGGTGTCGACGAGATCCTTCTATGCATCGGCGGCAGCGCAACCACCGACGGGGGCACCGGGATGCTCCGCGCACTCGGTGTCCGATTCCTCGGCGTAGACGGTCGCGACGTGGCACCCGGCGGTGCGGGGCTCGGTGACATCGCTGTCATCGACGAGTCGCAACTGCACCCCCGTGCACGGTCGGTGCGCTGGCGCGTCGCGACCGACGTCGACAATCCCCTCTGCGGGGAGAACGGGGCGGCCGCGGTATTCGGGCCGCAGAAGGGTGCGACGGCCGACCAGGTCCGCGAATTGGATTCCGGACTGGGACAGTTGGCGATCGCTCTCCGCACTGCGTACGGGGCCGACGTTCTGACCCTGCGCGGAGCGGGAGCGGCCGGCGGCATGTCGGCCTGCCTGAGCGCAATCCTCGCCGCGGAACTGGTGCCCGGGAGCGACCTCGTCTCGGAAACGGTGGGGCTGCGGTCACTGTGCGCCGACGCAGACCTGGTGATCACGGGGGAGGGGGCGTTCGACGCGCAGTCGCTGCACGGGAAGGTAGTGCAGGGCGTCGTTCGTCAGACGCCGCCGGAGTGCCCCGTGGTCGTGATCGCCGGCACGGTTCGCTTGTCCGCAGCCGAGATTCGCGCTGCCCGGATCTCGGCGGCGTTCTCCATCGCCCGTGGACCGGCGGAACTCTGCGAATTGCTCGACAACACCGCCGAACTCCTTCGGGAGGCAACCGCTCAGGTCGTCGGACTGATCGACAGTCAGTGGAGCCGCCCCGCGTCGACGCCGACGCATCCGCGGGCGACCGCGGATAGTCCGTCGTGAGGAACCTGTCGAGTCACACAACCACTCTCAACTCAGCCGCGAGGAGCCACATGCCCACCATTGATCTCGAACGGTCCGCGTCACACACCGCACAGCCCGGTCTGCTCAGCACGTCCCGGCGCACGAAGATCGTATGCACACTTGGACCTGCTACCGCCACCGGTGACCGTATTCGCGAGCTCGTCGAAAGCGGTATGGACGTGGCGCGGCTGAATTTCAGCCACGGCGAACACGCCGATCACGAGGAGAACTACAAACGTGTGAGGGCGGCCTCGGACGCGACGGGCAAGGCGGTCGGTGTCCTGGCCGACCTGCAGGGCCCGAAGATCCGGCTGGGCCGGTTCGCGGAGGGTCGCACCACGTGGGCCAACGGTGAGGAGGTGCGGATCACCGTCGACGAGTGCGAGGGCACCCACGACCGGGTCTCGACCACCTACAAGCAGTTGGCGGAGGACGCCAAGCCGGGCGATCGGCTGCTGGTCGACGACGGCAAGGTCGGTCTCGTCGTCTCCGGTGTGGAGGGCAACGACGTGATCTGCCGGGTCACCGAGGGCGGCCCGGTCAGCAACAACAAGGGTGTGTCGCTGCCGGGGATGAACGTGTCGGTTCCGGCGCTGTCGGAGAAGGACATCGCGGACCTGGAGTTCGCGCTCGGGTTGGGTGTCGACTTCATCGCGTTGTCGTTCGTGCGGTCCCCGGCCGATGTGGAGCTGGTGCACGCGGTGATGGACCGGGTCGGGCGGCGGATCCCGGTGATCGCGAAGCTGGAGAAGCCGGAGGCGATCGACAACCTCGAGGCGATCGTGCTGGCGTTCGACGCGGTGATGGTCGCCCGCGGTGACCTGGGGGTGGAGTTGCCGCTCGAGCAGGTGCCGCTGGTGCAGAAGCGGGCCATTCAGATCGCCCGGGAGAACGCGAAGCCGGTGATCGTGGCCACGCAGATGCTGGAGTCGATGATCGAGAATTCGCGGCCGACCCGCGCGGAGGCGTCGGATGTCGCGAACGCGGTCCTCGACGGTGCGGACGCGGTGATGCTGTCCGGTGAGACGTCGGTGGGTAAGTACGTGATGGAGACGGTGCGCACGATGGCGCGGATCGTGGAGGCGGTGGAGAACGAGTCCACCCAGGTGCCGCCGCTGACGCACGTGCCGCGGACCAAGCGGGGTGTGATCTCGTACGCGGCCCGCGACATCGGGGAGCGCCTGGATGCGAAGGCGTTGGTGGCGTTCACGCAGTCCGGGGACACGGTGCGGCGGTTGGCGCGGTTGCACACGCCGTTGCCGTTACTGGCGTTCACCCCGTTGCCGGAGGTGCGCAGCCAGTTGTCGCTGACGTGGGGGACGGAGACGTTCATCGTCGATCCGGTCGACAGTACGGATGCGATGGTGCGGCAGGTCGACAACGCGTTGCTGGGGTTGGGCCGGTACCAGAAGGGTGAACTGGTGGTCATCGTGGCGGGGTCGCCGCCCGGCACCGTAGGCTCGACCAACCTGATCCACGTCCACAGAATCGGCGAAGACGACCACTAGGCGTCGGAAACGACTATCCCATGCCATCTTTGACACTCACCGTTCGACTGCTGACACCCCACTCCGATCTCTGGGACTGGCAGACCCGCGCGCTGTGCCGCACCACCCGTGCGGACGTCTTCTTCGGGCCGGACAGCGAAAGCAGAGCAACGCGAATTCGCCGGGAGAGGCAGGCGCAGGAACTCTGCCGGAGTTGCCCGGTCCGAAACGAATGCCTACGCCACGCACTCGACGTCGGCGAACCCTACGGCGTCTGGGGAGGGATGACCGAATCGGATCGGCGATTCGGCCTCGATCGGCCCCAACTGGATCCGCACGCAAACCGCAAGCCGGCCAAGAGGCTTCGCATCTCACCGCGGCACCCTCGCCCCGGAAGGCAGTGACTGGCTGACCGCGGTGGGTCAGCCTTCGACCGCGAGCACGGGTGCGGGACTGTCGAGCAGAATGCGCTGTTCGATGCTGCCGAGCAGGAGATTCCCGTCGGGGGGATCGGTGCCGGACCCCGATGACGACGAGGTGTACGTCTACCGACGCGTGGCGATTGTGTCACCGACCTGCTCCACCACAGCTGGCGCCAACTCAGGCCCACACTGGCCGAGTTGTGGCGTCTTGACGACTGGTATCTAGATATTTAGTATCTAGGTTATGCGGATGTCGCGAGGTGTCGAGTGGGCGATGCACGTTGTGCTGTCGCTGGCATGGGTGGATGACGATCGTCCGGTGTCGACTGCTGTGCTCGCACGCAGCTACGATCTACCGGCGCCGTACCTGAACAAACAGTTGCAGGCGCTCGTGCGCGCAGGGATTTTGACCTCCGTGCCCGGTGCCGCAGGTGGATTCGTGTTGACCCGCTCAGCCAAGCACATCAGTGTCCTGGACGTCGTCACCGCTATCGAGGGTGCCGAGGAGGCATTTCGGTGCACCGAGATCCGCGCCCAGGGCGTCGGTGCAGACATGCCGCCCGGCCAGCTGTCGATGCCGTGCGCGGTGTCGATGGCGATGCGGAAGGCGGATCTGGCGTGGCGGCGGGAGTTGGCCGGTCAGAGCGTCGACGACGTGCGAGTAGAAGCTGAACGACACGCGCCTGGACTCGCCGAACGAATGCGCCAGGCGTACGACCGGGGCTGATCGCAGGCGCCGCTGGTAGTTCCGAATCGTCCGTCCTACGTGGGCGGCTCACGCACAAGGAGAATCTAGATGTCAAATGTCCTGATTATTGGAGGCGGATTCGCAGGGGTCTGGGCGGCGGCGAGCGCCGCCCGGCTGCGACGCGATGCGGGCGTGCCGCGGAACGACCTTACGATCACACTGGTCGATGCTGGTGACGACCATGTCATCAGGCCCCGCCTCTACGAGCGGGAGCCGGAGAACAAGCGCTGCTCCCTCGATGGGCTGCTCGGCCCCATCGGAGTGGAGCGGGTCGCGGCCACGATCACATCCATCGATACCACCACCAACCAGGTTCACGGGATCACCCGAACCGGTGATACCACGTCGCTGAGCTACGACCGTTTGGTGCTGGCCACGGGCAGCCAACTCGTCACCCCCACCATTCCCGGTTCCCAACATCTCTTCGACATCGACACGCTCGGTGCCGCCACCTATCTCGACGGACACCTGCGTAGTCTGCCCGCATGCCCGGACTCGGAGGGCCGATACACGGTCGTCGTGATCGGGGCAGGATTCACCGGGCTCGAGATCGCCACCGAACTCACCGATCGACTCCGCGAGATCGCCGCGGATGCGCCGATCCGGGTGATCTTGCTCGATCGCGGCGACGTCGTCGGATCCGGGCTCGGTGAGGGACCGCGTCCGGCGATCCTCGACGCACTCGACACCCTCGGGGTCGAAGTCCGTCTCGGCGTGGATGTGACCTCGATCGACGCGCACGGGGTGGAGCTCGCCGACGGCGACCGGATCGCCGCGAACACTGTGATCTGGACGGCGGGCATGCAGGCCAGCCCCTTGACAGCGCACATCTCCGGAGAACGAGATCGCCTCGGCCGTCTCACCGTCGATGAGCATCTGAAGGTGGCCGGTCTCGCGGACGTGTTCGCCGCGGGAGATACCGCCGCCGCGCATGCCGACCCTGGCCACGTCGTGATGCAGAGCTGCCAGCACGCGTTGCCGCAGGGAAAGTTCGTCGGGCACAACGCTGTCGCCGATCTGCTCGGCCAAGATCTCGTGCCGTTTGCTCCCGCCTCTTATGTCACGTGCCTTGCTCTTGGACCGGCCGGGGCAGTCTTCGCTTCCGGGTGGGACCGACAGGTGCAGATGACAGGCGCAGAGGGAGCGGCGGTGAAGAAGTCGATCAACACCGTTGCGATCTATCCGCCCGTCGGTGATCCGGAGGCTCTGCTGTCGCTGGCGGTCCCGGACGGTACCTGGCGATCGGCCGAACTTGCGGCTCTCACCTGAGAATTGCCCACACGACGCGGATGCCGGGAATGCCCCACTGCGTCGGTGGCGCTCGTCAGACATTGAAGGTTCGGTCTCGAGGAGGCAAGATGGATGACTCTGTACCCTGCGAAGTTCTGCGAGTTGACCGGTCGCCGACCCGAACCGGTCTTGCCCGCAGCACGTTCTATCGGGGCGGGTTGTCGATGTGGGCGTGGGTGGCGCAACGAGTCAGTGGGATGGTGATTTACGTCTTCCTGTTGGTGCACGTGGCGGACAACCTGATGTTGCGGGTCTCGCCCGCCGCCTACGACGAGGTGATCGGCACCTACAAGACCCTGGTGATGGGTATCGGCGAAATCGGACTGGTCGCCGCCATCCTCGGACACGGGTTCAACGGGATCCGCATCGTCCTTCTCGATTTCTGGGCAAAGGGCATCGACAAGTCCCGCTGGATGCTGTGGACCGTGATCGTGTTGTGGGTGCTGGTGATGGTGCCGTTCGTCATTCGACATCTGAGCCACTATCTGTGAAAGGCGAACTAACGATGGATGAGACAGCGAACATCGCTGCTATAACCGCCGAGCCGAGACGCTCGAGTTTCGAGAAGTACGCCTGGCTGTTCATGCGGTTGTCTGGAGCTGTGCTGCTGGTGTTGGTTCTGGTGCACGTGTATGTCAATGTGGTGGCCGGCGACGGGGTGTTCAAGGTCGACTTCGCTTTCGTGGCAGGAAAGTGGGCGAGCCCGTTCTGGCAACTGTGGGATTTCCTGATCCTGCTGTTGGCGGTCCTGCACGGCACGAATGGGGTGCGGGTCATCATTGCCGACTATGCGGCGCGGCCGGCGCTGCGGTTCTGGCTGAACACACTGGTCACGGCGGCAGCAGCACTAATGTTGGTCGCCGGGACATTGACCATTTTCACGTTCGACCCGTGTCCTGGTGCGGTCGGGGATCTGCCCTCGTTCTGTCCGGTACCGGCAGCACCGTCACACTAGGAGTGGATCATCATGTCTTTGGGACTCTTCTTCGAAGCCGTTCTCGCCGTGGCGGCGGTATTCATAGTGTGGTTCACAGTTTTCGTTCTTCGGCAGCTCGTCCGGAATCGACTGGGACGGTGAGTAGGGTGAACAAAAGATTGGTGGCGATGGGATCGGCGATTGTTGTCGGCGCCGGGCTGCTCGCGTTGGGTGCAACGGCCGTGGCGATGGTCGCGACCGGGACGATTCCGGGCATCGCGGTGGGGGTGGCGCTGACCGTGTTCGGCGGTGTCATCGGAGTGTTGACAGCCAGCCAGATCCGATTCGGCCGCACCGCCGACATCATGCTCGCAAAGATGGTTGCTCAACAAGACTATCGAGGATACCCAGAGCTGGCACGCAGTCCCTCCGGTCGTGTGCTGCCCGCCGCGACCAGTGAATATCTTGCCCGATGCCGGGCGGGTGTCGCCGCTCGCCCCGATGATTGGCGGGAGTGGTTCCTCCTGGCCGGGGGGTACGAGATCGCACGGGACCACCGGAACGCGGTGCTCGCGTTGGCTCGAGCATCCGCACTCCAGAAGTCGGACTGAAACGCGGTGCGATCTTGACCGAGCCGCGACGCGAATTGGGCGCAAGTTTCGATACGGGATAAGCGAGTATGGCAAGAGCCACACGCGCAAGTAGAGTTCAAAGATACTCCACGTATCCACTACTGAATCGGAGAGCGTCCGATGCCTGACTACACGCTTCGTCAGATGACTTACTTCAAAGCCGTGGCCGAGTCAGGATCGATCTCAGGCGCTGCGGACCGCCTACACGTGTCTCCGACAGCTCTGTCCGCCGCGATCACCGAACTAGAGCGAATCTTGAAAAGTCAGCTCATGGTTCGTCGCAAAGCTCACGGTGTGAGTCTCACTCCAACAGGAAACTTCGTTTACAGCCGGGCTGTCGAGTTGCTGGACCTCGCAGATGAGGTACAGCTGGGTGCGGCAAATGGTGGAACCCAACTCGTGGGACCACTGGTCGTCGGGTGCTACTTCTCACTCGCGCCGCGAATTCTGCCGGGTCTCCTCGAAGGCTTTGGCGCGCTTCACCCTGACGTCGACATCGTCTTTGTCGAGTCCACTCAGGACGAGGTACAACGTCGACTGTTGGCTGGTGAACTCGACATCGCGATTGTCTACGATGTCGATCTCGGCGACGGATTGTCTTCCGCAGACCTGTATCGCACGTACGGAAAAGTCCTCCTGCCCGGTCTGCATCGGCTCGCTGATCAAGAGACCGTCACGCTGGCAGAGCTCGAGGATGACCCGTTGGTCCTGCTCGATTCAGCACCAAGCAGCGAATACACCCTGTCACTATTTCGCGACGCATTCGTGGATCCCACTATCCGATACCGTGTCGCCGATTATGAACTTGCCCGATCTCTCGTTGGGCGGAGGATGGGATATTCGATCGTCGTCCAGACGCCGGTCGCCAGCGTCTCGGTGGAGGGCCGGCCCCTCCTGGTCAAGTCAATCACGCCAGCGGTGTCTCCCGTCTCGGTAAAAGTCGTGTGGCCTCGAGACGTACGACTCAGCGATCGAGCGCAAGCGATGATCGACTTCGCAGTTTCTTCTTGCGGCGCAGATGATCTCGATGGTGTCGCCACCGTCGACGACATCCGCCCGACTTGAGGGTACGCCCCGAGAGGTTGATGTAGCGTTCGCGGAATGTGTCGGCGAGGACGTGACCAGAAGATGATGTCCCACTGAACATCCATCGGAAGTCGGGCGTCGTCGGCATCGAGTCACGGTTCACGGCCTGTCATAATGGTCGGCATATACGTTGTAGCACAGAAGTATCGAGCACTTCGACGAGCTGTCGTGCAGTAGTCAGCGCACCGCGGAGGCTGTTGTTTGATCCGCGACCTGTTTCCTCGGTGTCAGGGGCTCAGATCACCCCGCCGTACTGAGACAGATGCGCTACTTGCGCGGAATTGTCCACTTTAGTGCACTTTAGCGCCGACGACGCGCTGGCTACATTTAGTCGTAGACACAGGTAACGGTTGTCGCCTAGATCGTCCGGAGGCGATCCGTCTTCGATGCGGGTCAGCTGACGCTGCGGTCCACGATCGGCAAATCCTCGAATGCACAGCAAAGGACAGATATGAGCCTCACAGGGAACATCGCAGTCGTGACTGGGGGAGCAGCAGGGATCGGTTACGCGATCGTCGAGGCGCTCCTCGAGCAAGGAGCGTCCGTAATGATCTTCGATCTGAATGGAATCGTGGCTGCCGAGGCAGCGGCCTCATTGTCGAAGCAGTACAAGGGCAGAGTGGCATCGTGTCCGGGTAGTGTGACATCCACGTCCGACCTGGACGCCGCGTTCGATTCTGCCGAAGGTCTATTCGGACCTGTTGACGTCCTCATCAACAATGCCGGATTCTCAACCATAGCGCCGTTGATGCATCTGACTGAGGAGGATTGGACAAGGGTCCTCAGTGTGTTGACTACCGGACCCTTCCTCGGCACAAAAATATTGGCAAATCGTGCGGTAAAGCATGGTATCCCAGCTAATGTTGTGAATACATCATCGCTGAACTACAAAGCAGCGACCAATGGGTTGGCGCACTACTGCACTGCCAAAGCCGGCGTCAGTCAGTTTACGAAGGTCGCCGCGTCAGAACTCGGGCAGTATGGGATTCGGGTCAACGCAGTGGCGCCAGGACTGGTACGGACAAATCTCACGGAATCGGCTGGATTGACAACCGGGCTGAGTGGGCAACGGTTCCTGGAGAGGACCCCACTCGGGCGTGTAGGAGAGCCTCGTGACGTCGCGAAAGTCGTCGCCTTCCTGGTGTCGTCAGATGCCGGGTGGATCACAGGGCAGACGATCTCCGTTGATGGTGGAAACGAAATTCGGGGCCTCCACAGCTACTGGGACACGGCCTTAGAGCAGGCGGCCCTCGATGGCGTCTGATCGTGACTCGGGAATCGGGAGCGGCGCGAACTCGCGACTAGACTCCTGCTGATTCAGTGAAAGTTCTTCCGCGAGTACCAGTTTTACGAGCTCGGCACGATTGCGGACGGAAAGCAGCGCGAAGATTCTGCTTGCATACTTCTTGACGGTGTCGAGGCTCAATGTCAGTATCGCTGCTACTTCTTCGTTGGTACTCCCATCCGCAATCAGCTCGACCACTTCAATCTGTCGAGCAGTGAGACCCTCCCTCCATGACCGCAATCTCGTGGTCGGAAGCGCCCGCGCGAGCAGGGAAAGTTGACGAGCCAATAGTCCCAAGGCGTATATCCCCTGCGAGTCAGGTGTCTGCTCTTCAGAATCGAACAGTCCGACTAAAGCATGGGCGCCATGAGATAGATCAAGGTGCATCAAAGATGCGCTACGGAGGTGGTTGCGATAAAGGAAACCGGTGAGATACTCAGACGGACCAGAATCCAAATTTCTGAGCTGGCGAGCGTTGATTGCCGGGTGCCGTCTCAGCAGTGCTTGTGATTGTGGAGTGGCGAAGACGTCTTTGGTATGCCAACGCTCTTGGTATTCGTCCAGCGCAGCACCCGTGGTACGGCCAGTCGTCACCGGCTTCGGATCAGAGAACGCGGAGCTAAAGGTGTGCCCAGTCCAGAAAGTCGTGTTGGGGCAACGGTAGTACCGATGTAGTGACTCCATCAACTGAAATTTGAACGAATCCAGCGTGGCACTCCGTGAGCATGATTCGAGTATTGCGAAGATTCGCTCGTATTCAGAACTGGGAAGCGCCACTGGCCGACGGGGCGAAGACATGGTCGAACTCCTGGTAGTTGTGATGCGAACCACTCTGCTCCACCGCCGGCGGTATGGCAAGCGGACCTGGGCGATGAAGCGCCGGCTGAACGGACCGCGGTGCGAGGAACAACTTGATGTGCGCAAAATACGGCAATCCGGCGATGTGCTCGGGATACCTGGGATCAAACAGAAGGGATATGAGATGCGGGCATGGGTCTATCACGGCAATCAAGATCTAAGGATAGAGGATGTGCCAGAACCGATTCCCGGTCCGGGGGAAGTCAGGGTGCGAATTGCATACAACGGCATCTGCGGGTCCGACTTGCACGAGATATTCAATGGCCCGATGTTTACCCCACTCGAGACGGCGCACCCGACGACCGGCCATCGAGGACCTGTCGTGCTCGGGCACGAAGCGTCAGGAATCGTCGACGCAGTAGGGTCGGGCGACATCGATGTCGAAGTGGGCCAACGAGTCGCAATCGAACCGGTTTTTCGTGTGCCTGGCGACGATGCGAACTACAACCTCGACGCGGCCTTCTACGGTCTCTCGCTCAACGGATTCTTGGCGGACTTCGCGGTCGCCTGGCGCGCGGTTGAGCGGGCTGATCTCAGCGTTGACGACAGCGTGGTGGTCTTCGGAGGAGGGCCCATTGGCATTGCCGCAGCGTTGAGTCTCCGCGCGAAGAAGATCAACCGGATCGTCATCGTGGAGCCAGCTCACCGTCGGAGGAGCGTCGTGAGAGGCATGGGCTTCGACACTCTCGATCCAACATCCGCTGACTTCCGGGACAATCTGGCATCACTTGCAGGCTCAGGAGTTCAGGCGTGCATCAACGCCGCCGGCGTTGCGCCGGTGATGGCGCAAGCGATTGACATACTCGCTCCAGGCGGCAAGCTGATGGTGGTTGCCACGCACCTGGAACCGGTGCCGATCGACCTCAACCAACTCCTCATGGCAGAGAAGACAATTCTCACCTCGATCGGATACCGCGACGACTTCCCGAATGTCATCGAACAGCAGGCGCGAGGCGCATTTCCGACGAGCAGCTGGGTTGAGACAGTGCCTTTTGACGCACTGGTCGAGACTGGGCTGAGTCGGTTGAGAACAGGCGAGGCAATCAAGACCCTCATCGAGGTCAACGGCGGATAGTCCCCGCACTATCAGTGCGGTGACATCGGACATCGATGTCATGACATTGCAGAAATTCATCAGAACCCAAGAGAAATCCCTACAGGAGGCAATCATGGCCAAACTCCGCTTCGGTTACTTCATCGCTCCCGTCCATGCGCCGGGCCAGAACCCCACGGCAGCTCTCGAACGCGATCTGCAATTCGTGGAACACCTAGACATGCTGGGATACGACGAAGTGTGGTTCGGCGAGCACCATTCTGCCGGCAGTGAGATCATCGCATCTCCGGAGATCATGATTGCAGCGGCGGCACAACGCGCGCCGCGCATTCACTTCGGAACCGGAGTGACTTCGTTGTCATATCACAATCCACTATGGGCGGCCGATCGGATCATGCTGCTCGATCATCTCACTCGGGGCAGGACAATCTTTGGAGTAGGACCGGGCTCTCTCCCAACTGATTCGGCGATGATTGGTCTGGACCCGACGGAAACGCGGGAACTTCTGCAGGAGAACTTGGACATCGTGGTTCGCCTGCTGCGGGGGGAGACCGTGTCCGCAAAGACGCGTACACATGAACTGTTCGATGCCAAGCTTCAACTTTCGCCATTCTCTGCTGACGGAATCGGCATCACTGTAGCCGCGGTCGCCTCTCCCACTGGTGCCCGGCTCGCCGGCAGATACGGACTGGGGCTGCTTTCGATCGGTGCAACTCTGTCGGCGGACGGCTTCAATGCTCTTGCCCATCACTGGGATATCGTGGAAGAGCGAGCGGACGCCAACTCGGCAACCGTTGATCGGCGCAACTGGAGCCTTTGTTCGCCATTCCATATCGCAGAAACCGAAGAAGAAGCACGCCGACAGGTCGCGTATGGCATCGAGCCAGGGTCTCGGCAAAGTCATGAGAGATGAGTTCTGAGCTGCGGTTTTGGGGATGTGACACGCCGATGAGCAAGTAATCGAGGGCGGGCACGGTCGCTGCGGCGATGATTCAAGTTCCTACGCAAGTACCACCACCAGGAACGAGCCGTGCCCGCAGCCCTATCATCTCCCATGCCCGTCACCGTGCGCGAGAACGGATCGTTTCTCGGCGCGTCATCGGTCGCCGACACCGGGATCCTGGACCTGCTGACGACGGTGCCCGATCCCCGTCACCGGCGTGGTGTCCGGCATCGTTTCCCGGTGATACTCGCGCTCGCGCTGTCCGCAACCTGCGCCGGTGCCCGCTCGTTCACCGCGATCGCCGAATGGGCCCACGACGCACCCGCCGAGGCGCTGGGCAGACTCGGGGTTTCTGCTGTCGTCCCAAGCGAATCGACGATTCGTCGCACCCTGGCAGGTGTCGACGCGGGCGAACACACCGTCGCCCAGATCGCGGGCATGCTGAAAGTGCCGCGCACCACGGTCTATGGACATCTGGACAAGAAGGCTCGCCGGCCTCCGCACGCAGCGCCGCCAGAACCCATGCCACCCCTCCGGTCCCCTCGCATCTGCCCGACATGCGGGCACGAACCCACAACTCGTGCCGAAGCAGCGCACCAACGGGCCGACCTCGCGGTGACCTGGCTCCACCCCGATCCCGATCACCGCGGAACGGTCACCAGTCGACACCACTGCCGGCACTGCGAACCCGGGCAACCGGTATTCGACATTGCCTGCAGCGTCTGCGGCGACGGCCCCATCCTCGCCGATCAACTTGCCGAGCTGGCCATGAATGGTGACCTGATCAAGCCGGTTCAACGTTGGCTCGCCGCAGCCGGCTGGACCGTCACCCCGGATCTTCTATGCCCGGACCGCGCATGAGACACCAAGGGAATCCGCTGCAGCGGACACCCGCCGTTACGTACTACAACGCAACGCCAGTACGACGCGGAAGCGCCCCGATCCGGTCACGGGTCGGGGCGCTTGCCAGGGTCTCGGCAAGGTCATGAGAGATGAGTTCTGAGCTGCGGTTTTGGGGATGTGACACGCCGATGAGCAAGTAATCGAGGGCGGGCACGGTCGCTGCGGCGATGATTCAAGTTCCTACGCAAGTACCACCACCAGGAACGAGCCGTGCCCGCAGCCCTATCATCGCCCATGCCCGTCACCGTGCGCGAGAACGGATCGTTTCTCGGCGCGTCATCGGTCGCCGACACCGGGATCCTGGACCTGCTGACTACGGTGCCCGATCCCCGTCACCGGCGTGGTGTCCGGCATCGTTTCCCGGTGATCCTCGCGCTCGCGCTGTCCGCAACCTGCGCCGGTGCCCGCTCGTTCACCGCGATCGCCGAATGGGCCCACGACGCACCCGCCGAGGCGCTGGGCAGACTCGGGGTTTCTGCTGTCGTCCCAAGCGAATCGACGATTCGTCGCACCCTGGCAGGTGTCGACGCGACCGCCCTCGACCAGGTGCTCGGTACGTGGATGTGGGTGCGCACCACGGTGGTCGACGGGAGGAGGATCATCGCCGTCGACGGAAAGACCCTGCGCGGAGCGAAAGACACCTCGGGTCATCTCACGCACCTGCTGGCCGCGGTCGATCACGATGCGGGTGTGGTGCTCGGGCAGGTGGAGGTGGGTGCGAAGACCAACGAGATTCCCCTCCTGACCGACCTGCTCGACCCCCTCGCGCTCGCCGACACCGTCGTCACCGCCGACGCCCTGCACTGCCAACGGGGTACCGCCGAATACATCCTCGGCCGGGGCGGCCACTACGCGTTCACCGTGAAAGCGAATCAGCCGAAACTGTTGAAGCGACTGAAGGCACTGCCGTGGAAGAACATTCCGGTGTCGACGTCGATTGCCGGACGGGGCCACGGCCGGCTCGAACGCCGCACCATCAAGGCCACCGAACACACCGACGGCCTGGGTTTCCCCGGGGCAGTGCAGGCCCTGCAAATTCGGCGGACCGTCACCCGCAGTGGGCGCAGAACCGTCGAGGTGGTGTACCTGATCTGTTCGGTGCCGATGACCGAGGTCGCACCAGCGCAGGTCGCCGCTTGGATCCGGGGGCACTGGACGATCGAGAACCGGGTGCACTGGGTCCGCGACGTCACCTTCGATGAGGACCGTTGCACGATCAGAACCGGGTCCGCTCCACAGGTGATGGCATCGCTCCGCAACGTGGTCATCGGGATCCTCCGGTTGGCTGGCCACCTCAACATCGCCTCGACACTGCGCCACTACGGCAGAGACCCGAATCGTCCGATCGACCTGCTGCTGTCCGTCTGAAGTGGGTTTATGCGACTTTGCCGGGGCCCTGGGCATCGAGCACTGGTTCGAATACTTCCAGCACGTCGCCGCCTTCCCTCAGATGGCCGTGAACGGAAGCGAGGTGAACGAGATGATCGACTTCATCAACCGATCGGGCATTGGCGTCACCCTGCGTGTCAGGCTGAGTTGAGTCCACCGGTTCACAGCAACCCCGCCTGCAGGGCGAGATACGGATCAACCCGACAATGACAATTTCCAGCCTGGCCGTAGCCGGGGACAATGGTCACATGGAGTCTTCCCACCCACGTTCCGACGGACCACGCCGACGCTCATTCGCCCCGGCGGACAAGCTCGCGCACCTGGCCGCCTACGAGCAGGCCTGCCAGACGAACGAAGGCGGCGCCTACCTGCGCCGCGAGGGCCTCTACTCCTCCCTCATCACCGAGTGGCGCAAGCAACGCGACGCCGGCGTCCTCGACGGCAAACCCGCCGGCGCGAAGGTCGGCAAACTCACCGCCGAGCAGGCCGAGATCGCTCGCCTCAAGCGGGAGCTCGACCGCACGAACAAGCGACTGGCCACCACCGAAGCCGCCCTGGACATCATGGGAAAAGCGCATGCTCTCTTGGAATCGCTCTCCGAGAGAGCGGATTTGGACGACAAGCCAACCAAGCGCTGACCGCAGCATGGACCGAACTGACCAACGTCGGGATGTCGACGAGAAGAGCAAGCGCAGTGACCGGTGTGGTCCGGTCGACCGCGGTCCGGCGTCGCGCCGCGGCCGCCGCACCGACACCTTCCGCTCCAGTCCGACCTACGCATCCGCCGGCGAACAAGCTCACCCCGATCGAACGCCGCCGCATCCTCGACACACTCAACAGTGACCGGTTCGTCGATCAGGCGCCGCTCGAGGTGTACGCGCAACTCCTCGACGAGGGCGTCTACCTGTGTTCGGTGTCGACGATGTACCGCGTCCTGCGGGAGAACGCACAGGTCAGTGAACGCCGCAGGCTCGCCCGGCACCCGGCGAGGACCTGCCCGGAGCTGGTCGCGACCGCCCCGCGGCAGGTGTACTCGTGGGACATCACGAAGCTCGCCGGGCCGGACAAGGGCCGCTACTACGACGCCTACGTGATGATCGACATCTACTCGCGGTACATCGTCGGTGTGCACGTCCACGCACACGAATCGGGTGTGCTGGCACGGGAGTTGATGGAGCAGATCTTCGCGGTGCACGGCATTCCGCAGGTCGTGCACGCCGACCGTGGCACGTCGATGACCAGCAAGTCAGTCGCGTCACTGCTGTCGGATCTCGAGGTCACCCGCTCGCATTCGCGGCCGCGGGTCTCGAACGACAACCCGTATTCGGAGGCGGTGTTCAAGACCCTCAAGTATGGACCGGAGTTCCCCGAACGGTTCGGATCGCTGCGTGAAGCAAGGGAATTCATGATGCAGTTCACCGAGTGGTACAACCACGAGCATCGCCACACCGGCATCGGGCTACACACTGCCGCCGACGTCCACTTCGGTTTGGCGGCGGCGAAGGCCGCCGAACGTCGGCAGGTACTCGAGGCAGCACGGGCCAGGCATCCGTACCGCTTCGGCACTACGACAGCGCCGAAGATCCTCGACCTGCCCGACACCGTCTGGATCAACCGCCCCGCCGACGATTCTGCGGAGGCCGAAACGTCAGCCGCTTAACACCCGGTGGACTCAACTCCCTTGACAAGTTCCGTCATCGGAACCGCCGAACAGGCACGGATCCAGGTTCAGCGACTGTGGGACCAGTCCGGTGGATTCGGAAGCTTGCTGCAGCTGGGCCACGACTGGGCGAATCCCCAAGACACCAAGAGTTCTGCGGAGCTGTTCGCTCGAGATGTCTTCCCCCATTTTCAGGGGCAGTATCAGTCGACTGTCGATGCCGCGAATCGTGCGCGTGCAGTCCGCACAGGGCATGCGGAGGCCCAGCTCGACGCCGTTGAGCATATGCGTCTGAAGTACGCCCAGGAACTAGCCGAGAAAGCGTGACATCATGACAAATCGTACAGTCGATCCGCTAGAAGTAATCTTCCGCGATGCGATGGCTCACGTGTGCACCCCGGTCGCAGTCATCACGGCCCTCGACGGCGAGCGTCCGCACGGAACAACGGTCAGCGCCTTCATGTCACTGTCGATGACACCTCCGATGGTCCTGATTGCTCTTGACGATCGTTCCGATCTACTCGAACTGATCCGTGCTACAGGCAGATTTGCGGTCAACGTGTTGAATTCGGAACAAGGCGATCTGGCCGTGTCGTTCGCGAAGAAGGGTCCGAGCAAGTTCGACGGAGTCGAGTGGAGTCGAGTCCGGGCGTTGCCAAGGATCGAGGATTGTCCGGTGTGGATTGCCTGCGTCGCCGAAGAGCTCGTGTCTGGAGGCGATCACACAATAGTTACCGGATCCGTCGAGGCGGTGGAAACCCGTGCCTCGAGTCCGTTGACCTATCACGACCGCACGTTCGGCACCCATGCGATCTCCGAGTCCCGACTTGAAGAGAGCGCATGATGTTCATCGAACTTTCGTTGGGATTCGTCGCCTTGCGAGAATTTGATGATCTTTCTCGTCTCCACGTCCAGGCACCCCCAGAAATGACGTTGGAGAGTATCGACTCTTCACTGAGAGCTGCCAACCTCGGCCGAATCGATGACCTGGGTACGGCGATCACGATCAGTGAACTTCGAGCTCGCATCAACGAGGTCTGGGCTCCGCGTTCCCCGGCGTTCGACAAGATGATCGCCTACGCGACAGACAAGGGGTGGGTGTCGAGCGACGGTCGCGATCTTCGCGCGCACATCATCAGGAAGGAATCGAAGATGTAGCTCGGGTTTACGCACTGGCATCGTTCGAGAAACTGAAGGTTCTGGGAAGAAAATGAAAGTCGATACAGCAGAACGCGCGATCACTGCGATCGCGCGTGGGAATATGGTCGTGGTCCTCGATGACAAGGATCGCGAGAACGAAGCTGACCTGATTATGGCTGCCGAGTTTGCCGATACCGATGCCATTGCGTTTTACCTGCAACACACGTCTGGATTTCTCTGTACCGCAATAACTGAGGACCGATCGCACTCTCTTCATCTCCCCATGATGGTAGAGAACAACACCGAGAGCCATCGAACCGCATTTCTCGACAGCGTCGATGCCGCCAGAGGAATCACCACCGGCATCAGCGCCGCGGACCGTGCAGCCACCATCCGCTTGCTGTCAGACCCCTTGACGGTCGCCGGGGACCTCGCTCGTCCCGGGCATGTTATGCCTCTGCAGGCAAGAAGCGGCGGCGTCCTGGCACGCGCCGGGCATACCGAGGCGGGCGTCGACCTATGCAAGCTTGCCGGAATCCAGCCGGCCGCACTAATTTGCGAGCTCATAACGGCGGACAGAAGGGAGATGCTGCGTGGTGACGATGCTATTGCGTTCGCACGGGAGCATAATCTCGCCGTAGTCACTATTGCCGACCTGATTGCCACTCGCGAGCGAGCAGAAGCCAAGTTGCATCGCACTGGAAGAGCGACTGTGCCGACTCCCTATGGAACATTCACGGCAGTGGCCTATCGCGCGAAGAACAACGTAGAGCACCTTGCGTTGGTGCTGGGCGATGTCAACAGTGGCGTTGCGGTGCCGGTCCGGGTCCACAGTGAGTGCATGACCGGTGACCTCTTTGGTTCGTTTCGGTGCGATTGTGGAGACCAACTAGAGGCGTCATTGACACTCATTGGCCGTCGCGGTTCGGGGGTCGTGATCTACATGAATGGACACGAGGGTAGGGGAATCGGACTCGGTAGAAAATTGCAGGCGTATCAGATGCAAGAGGAGCAGCAACTCGATACTGTCGATGCCAACACGGCCCTCGGCTGTCCGGTCGACAATCGGGACTATGCTTCCGCCGCATCGATCATCGTCGACCTCGGAATCGAATCCGTCGCGCTCATGACCAACAACCCGGATAAATCTGAACAACTAGCTGCTCTCGGAGTGGTGATCTCATCACTGATACCGCTGCAGACGCAGCCGACGAGGTTCAACATTTCCTACCTGGTGGCCAAGCGGGATCGTTTGCGGCACATTCTCGACCTGCCCGCGTCAACCTGAGGGCAGCTGGCCTTTCGAAGTCATTGTGCGATCGGGTTCCCTACTTGGTCATCGGGGCTGAGTCCGATCACTCCCTAGCTCCAATCCAATTGTCGCAATACTGGTTGATCTGTGGACGATTGGCCGCAAGCATCGTCCGATCCCGCGCGCAGTCAAACGGGTGAGTGCGCCGGGGTCGGGCATCCCTTCACCCGCGGAGAACCGATGGATACCTACGATCCGGCGCTGCTCGACTTCGCTCTGCGGTGGAGCTTCTATGGTGGCGGTGACGATTATGTCTTCACGGAGTTCGGAATATCGCCGGCGACGTTCTACCAACGTGTGTTGGTGTTGGTGGAGAAGCGGTTCTCCACGTTTCTCGACACGCGATCGAAGGAGCACCTACGCCGGCACTGCACCGAGAAGCTACTCTCGATGGAGGGCCAGCTCATGCCTCTGGAACATCATCTGCCGTCTGAGTCGCAGGCCCTCTGCGCGGGGAGCATGCGGGAGTGCGATGTGGGAGAAGCTTCTTGACGGCGACGGCACTATCGCCGGCTCTTCCGTAGTCCTCGCAGTGGACAGAGCTCGCTGCGTAATCGTCCTCGGCCTCGATGATGGATCGAAGCCAACCCGCGGGAGGTCAACGACCTGTGTCGTGGAGGAGCGCCGTGTCCAACCTGCGAATGGACGGATCAAGAAACTCAGGCAGGAATAGATGTGGAACAGGCACAACGACAATGACATTCTCGACTTCGCGCTTCTCTGGGAGCCTCTTGGCGGACCTGGTCCCGACAATGTCGCAGCCGCCTTCGCCATCGATGTCCGTGAGTACCACGTGCGACTCGGCGGTGCTGCCAAATCCCAGTTGGCCAGACTTCAGCAAGGCATCACGTCTCCCGAGCGCATCTATGGGCTGTCCACCATTGCAGCGTTTGATCGGGATCTCCGCACTGATGGGTGATAAGACCTGAACTGGCTTGTGGCTCCGGAAACGATCGCTCCGTAAACGTGGAATCAGCAACGCCGATTTGGTGCCGTTCGACGGCGAGTTCCATTGCAGTCCGGCAGACCTCTGAGTAGCAGTCGCCCAATGTCATTGGTTCGATACGCCGAGCTGCTGCTTGGCGGGAAGGATCGATGATGACCGAAACACTGGATCCCATGGCAGCGACCGAGGTGGATCAGAAGCAGTTGGCCGAGCAACTCATGGCCCAGGCCAAGGAGCAGGGGGTGGATTTGATGGGCTCGGACGGGCTATTGAATCAGCTCACCAAGACACTGATTCCTCGTTCACCCCGCAGATCGTCAAGAAGTTTCAACGTCGGCTGACCGGTATCGGTGAGATCGTATCACCCTTGACAGCACAGGGTTTAGCTACCGGCGAGGTCTCTGCCCACTTCCAGGATATTTGCGGAGCGACCGTGTCGAAGGGCGCCATCTCGCGCATCAGCGACAAGGTCGTCGGCGAGATGGGCGAGTGGTAGAACCGGCCGTTGTTCCCCAGCACGCGGGAGGGACCCCCAGTCGCGATCGGGGTCACCGTCAACGGCGAACGCGACATTGCCCGATGCCATCAACGCGGTGTGGGAACTCGCAGTGGTGCAGACGTGCATTATTCATCTGATACACAACACCGTTCGGCTCGCCTCCCGGCAGTACTGGGATGAGATGGCGCGTGATCTCAGACCCGTCTACACGGCACCGTCCGAGTCTGCGGCGAAGGAACGATTCGGTGAATTCGGTGCGAAGTGGGGCGAGCGTTATCCGGCGATCGTACGGATGTGAGGGAACGCGTGGACAGAGAACGCGGCCGTTCCTGGACTATGACGTCGAGATCAGGCGAGTCATCTGCTCGATAAAGGCAATCGAGTCGGTCAGCGCCCGTTACAGGCGTGCGATAAGGGCTCGTGGACACTTCCCGACCGAGCAAGCAGCCCTGACATGTCTGTATCTCGCCACACGGGCTCTGGACCCCACCGGGATGGGTAAGGCGCGATGGGTGATGAGGTGGAAGCCAGCGCTCAACGCGTTCGCAATCACCTTCGAAGGCCGCATCACCCCGAACGGTAACTAACCGACGCAGAGGTCGGATCCAACCTCAATTGGACACTCCCAGTTGCCTTTTATCGTCTGCATTGCCGGTGTTGTTCGTGCCACGGGCGTCGACCCTGTCGGCGCCCATTTCCGGAGGGGTCGGAAGAACCATTGAAGAATTGGTCGCAACCCCCGTGGTCTATGGTTCATGATCTCATTGAAAATAACTGCAACAGTCTGTAATTCAGAGCGTCCTCGGGCCGGCGTTCAGATCGCGGATAGATTAGCAGCTCGTGGGTTCGCGTGCGACGAAATGTTTGAGGTCGAATCCGTCTGCGGTGACCTCGGCGGGGGTGGGTGTAGTTCCTTTGGCCAGTGCCTTGCGGGCCGCTATGTGCACAGCTGGGTTGTTGAGTGATTCGACGCAGGTCAGTTTGTCCTGGCGAAACCGGTATACGGAGAATCGCCCGGAGTGCGGGTCACCGTGCGGGATGCAGAGGTCGTCGGCGTTGCCGATGCCGGCTATCTGTAGTTTTATCCGGCCCTGGTTGCTCCAGAACCAAGGCAGTGACGAATATTCGGTGGGGGATCCTGTCAGTGTGCGGGCCAGAGTCCGGGCATGGTCGACCGCGTTCTGCACGGATTCACGGCGAGTCGGCGTGCCGGCGTGCGGGCAGGGGAACTCGGCGCAGTCTCCGATCGCCCAGATGTGCTCGTCATTGGTGCGGAGGAACGCGTCGACGAGGATGCCGCCGTATTCTGTGGCCAGTCCTGCGGTGGTGGCGACCTCGGTCGCGGGTTCGACGCCGATGCCGACGACGACCAGATCCGCCGGGTAGCGCCGACTGTTCTGGCCGAGGACGGCGGACACCTGAGTGCCGTCGCCGTCGAATGCGGTGATGGATTCGCCGAGGACCAGGCGAATACCATCCGCGGCGTGGGTGTCGGCCACGACCTGTGACATGTCGGCGGAGACGGCGCGTGCCATCGGCCGGGAGTGGTGCTCGATGACCGTCACGCCGAGGCCCCGGGCCCGGGCGGCGGCGGCGAACTCGAGCCCGATGAACCCGGCGCCGACGACTGCCACGGTGCGTGCGGTGGCCAAGGCGTCGTGCAGGCGCGAGGCGTCGTCGGCGGTGCGTAGGTAGTGGATTCCGCTGAGGTTGGTTCCGGGGACGGCCAGAAGCCGGTTACGTGCCCCTGTGGCCAGTACCAACTCGGAGTAGCGCAGGTTCTCGCCGTTCGACAAGTGCACCGTGCCGGCCGTGCGGTCGATGTCGAGTACGGAGGTGGCCTCGATGAGGGTGATGTCGTGGTCGGTGAGGAACTGGTGTGTCTTGAGAGGCAGCGGTTCGGGGGGCGCGGCCTGCGCGAGGTGATCCTTGGACAGCGGCGGCCGTTGATACGGGAGCCCTGCCTCGGCGTTGACCAGAGTGATCGCGGCGGTGAAGTCGTTATGTCGAAGTGATTCGGCGAGTTGGGTTCCGGCGTGGCCTGCGCCGACGATGACGATGTGTTCCATGCTCAGACCTGGCTCTCGGGGAGGTCGACCTCGATGTCGGTGAGTGCGTCGGTGATCGTGATCTGGCAGCCGAGGCGCGAGCGGGTGTCGTCGCGGTCGGTGGCGGTGCAGTCGAGCATCTCGTCCTCGTCTTCACCCATCGCGGGCAGTGCCTCGAGGTAGGGCTCGCGTACGTAGACGTGGCAGGTGGCGCACATCGCCTGTCCGCCGCATTCGCCGACGATCCCGGTGATTCCATGGGTGACGGCGGCGCGCATGACGGAGGTGCCCGGTTCGACGTCGAGGACGTCGGTCTGTCCGCCGGGATGGTGAAACGTGATCTTGGACATCGAGTATGCCTTTCAGTTGTCCCAGGTGACGGGAAGGGTGATCAGTCCGCGGAACACCCGAGTGCGAAGTGGGTGAACTACGCTCCCCACCGGACCGGAAGAGACGTCATTCCGCGAAAGACCCATCCCGCGGCTGTGGCAGGGTTGTTCTCGTCGAGTCGCAGTCCGGGAAGTGCCTCGAATAGTTGTGGAAGAGCAATGCCGGCTACCGCCGCGCGGGCCACCCAGGCGCCCGCGCAGAAGTGGTTTCCTCCACCGAATGCGAGGTGGGGTTGCTTGGTGCGATTGATGTCGTAATCCTCCGGGTCGTCAAAGACGGCGGGGTCCCGGTTCGCTGCACCGACGGCCACACCGAGACGCGCACCTTTCGGAAGTGAGATGCCCTCGAGGACTGTCGCGCAGGTGGTTTCACGTGGATACATGCCGATCGGAGCCACCCATCGTACGGCTTCGTCGAACACCATCGAATACGACGACGGGTCCGCCAGCACCTGGGCCAACTGATCAAGGCGCGACAGCAATGCCCAGACGGCCACTCCTAGTACGTCGCGTGGCTCGTTGAGACCACCGCCGATGGTCATCTTCATGTTCGCGCGGATTGCGTCCATCGGGATCGGAAGTTCGGCCATCTTCGACAGCAAGCTGGAGTCGGGATGCTTCCGTAGGTAGGGCAGAATCTCGTCGATCGCGTCGTCGACTTCATCGAAGCTCTGATCCGAGCGGGCCCACACGTCGGAATCGTTAGCATAATTGCCAGTTCCATCCATCATCGTCTGCGACCATCGCTGCATGTCTTCCTGGGTCGCATTGTAAAAACCCATCACTTGCCGAAGGTTTTCCGCCGCGTATGGTGCGCAGTATTCCCACACCAGATCGGCTCCTGGTCCCGCGGCCTTCAGCTGGCTCAGGTACTTCTCGCTGTTTTGTAAGAAGATGGCATTCCACGTGTCCTTGATTGCGCGCGGCCGGAGGACGCCACCATATGATCGGCGATCGACATCGTGTTCGGGATCGTCCTTTCGCAGCATCGAATGGCCCATCGCGCGCTTCATCAGAGAGTCCGTCTCATCTGCGGAGAAAGTCGCTTGGTCGTTTTCGATGATGTGACACGCGTGATATCCAGTCACCATGTACCGGTTGACTTCCGGCACCCAATGTATGGGCGATTCCTCGCGCATGCGCCGGTAGATCGGGAACGGATCCTGATGCAAGTCGGAAATCGTGACCCAGTCGGCAGTGGGGGCTGCATCTGCGCCCCTCAGCTTGTCGGAAATTACTGTCACCGAAGCTCCTTTGTTCGTAGGGCGCATCCGTCGCTTGACTGGCGTGCGCCGACTTCCAAAGTATGAGCGGGAGAGTATATGCGGGGAAAGTTCACATATCCTCCGTATATCCACCGGATTATGGAGGAAGGTGGTAATACGTGGTCATCGATGCGCGCGCTCTCGGCGTCGGCAGTCGCCCCGGTGTCAATTCGTTGGGGGTGGAAAACCATGCAAGCTTCGTTACCCAGGGCGTTCGACGCTTACGCCAATTACTCGAGATGGTGTAGTGGGTCGCCGCAGTGGATGCGGTGTCAGCCGTGCGTTGTCTACGGCCGGACGCCGCGCAGGTCCCGGACTGCCCGACGCGGTGGTCGATCGCAGTTGCGGTGGTGACCGCCACTGCGAATTCGCGTCACAGTCCGACAGCGGTTTCGAGGAGATCGAGTTCGGCGTCGAGGTGGTCGAGCATGGGGTGCAGATCCGGGACGGTGCGCCGGCAGCCGGTGAGGCCGAAGACGATCTGGTCGTCGCTGCTGGTGCAGGTGATGTTGAGTGCCTGCCCGGTGGTGGGGATCGAGAGCGGGTAGAGGGATTCGAGGCGGGCGCCGTTCCAGTACAACGGTGTTCGCGGTCCGGCGACGTTGGAGATGACGACGTTGAACGGCGGACGCAGCGGCCCCCGTCGGCCGAGGAACATCTCGACTCCGAGCGGGGCGGCGCCGAGGGCGCTCATCGCGAGCACCTGGGCGGGGCTCATCGCCTGCAGCGCGGCCTTGCCCTCGTTCATGCAGTTGCGCACCGTCGCGAGGCGGTGCGCGGGGTCGGGAAGGTGGGTGGCCAGGTTGCACATGAGCACTCCCACCCGGTTGCCTCCGGGAGTGCGGTCACCGGTTCCGGTCTCCGGCGCGCGCAGCGACACGGGGACCATCGCGATCAGCGGGTTGTCGGGCAACGCGTCGCGGGTGTGCAGGTAGGCCCGCAGGGTGCCCGCGCACATCGTCAGGACGATGTCGTTGATGGTCGCGTCGGCGTGCTTGGCCAGCAGCCGGATCCGTTCGATGGGGAACGACCGGGCGGCGACGTGACGGGCCCCGCTGATCGGCACGTTGAAGAGGGTGTGCGGCGCGGTGAGCGACAACGCACCACCCTTGCCGCGGCGGGCGCGGTCCACGGTGCCCAACGCCGCGGGCAGCAGTCCGGCCACCTCGCCGACCGCGGCGCGGGCCGCGTCCCACGCCATGGCGGGCAGCGCGGAGCCGGGACCGGTCGTGACGGCCGTGCCCGCGTCCGGCACGGCCGCCAGCGGGGTCCGGGGCTGCCAGGGGGTGGGCATGTTCCGGCGGTGCGGGTCCTCGCTCATGCTGTCGCGGAGCAACCTCATCGCGGACGCCCCGTCGGCGAGGGCGTGGTGGATCTTGGTGTAGATCGCGTAGCGGCCGTCGGCGAGTCCCTCGATCAGGTGCATCTCCCACGGGGGGCGGCTGCGGTCGAGCAGGGTGCCGTGCAGCCGTGACACCAGGGTCATCAGTTCGGCCATTCCGCCCGGCTGGGGCAGGGCGTCGCGGCGCACGTGGTGTTCCAGATCGACCTCGTCGTGCGGAAGAGTGTCCCAGCCCCACTGGCCGAGTGACGTCACCGAGCGGCGGGCCCGTTTACGGAAGGGCGCCGCCACCTGGTCGCCGATCAGCGCCGCATCGAACATCGCTCGCACGTCGGACGCAGACGATCCCTCGGGTGGGGTGAACACCGCCAGGCCGCCGACGTGCATCGGATGCTCGCGGGATTCGCCGAGCAGAAACAGTGAGTCGGTCGGCGCCATCGGGAACAGCATGTGGTGTCCTTACCGTTCCCGAAACGGATCTGCCTGCGCGGATCCGTTCCCCCCGGAACTGTCGTTCATATCGGTATTGCCGTGTGTAAAAGTAACGTTTAGGTGTGGTTCATGTCACAAACCGGTCTCGCTGTTTTAGTTGTACAGCACAGCCACCGTTTCCGCCACACACACGATCACACTCCTGCGATCAGACGCCCGTGTATACGGTCTTCCCCCAGGTGTAGAAGTCCACGGCGCTGCGGCCCTGCTCCCGGAACGTGTTCGTGGACGAGTCCTTCACCCCGCCGAACGGCACGTTCAGGTCCAGCCCGGCCGTCGGGCGGTTGATCTTGACGACGCCGGCCTGTGCCCGGGCGGCGAAGTCCGTCGAGCGCGCCAAGCTGTCGGTGCAGATGCCCGCGGTGAGTCCGTAGCGGGAATCGTTGACGGCAGCGAGCCCGGCCTCGTAGTCGGCGACCTCCAGCACCGCGACGACCGGCCCGAAGATCTCGTCCGTGACCGCCGGATCGTCGAGCGGCAGATCGGTGAGCACGGTGGCCGGGAAGAAGAGCCCGGCGGACGGATCACGGGCGTCCTCGCCGTGCCGCAGTGTCGCGCCGCGTTCGACCGCGGAGCGCACCGCCGCCCGGTTCTGCTCGAACTGCGCGCGGCTGACCACCGCGCCCATGCGGGTCGAGTCGACCGAGCCGTCACCCGGAACGTACCGCGCGGCCTCCTCGACCAGCGCATCGACGAACGCATCGCGGATCCCGGGGGTGACGTACACGCGGGACGTCGCCGTGCAGGCCTGCCCGGTGAGCCCGAACGCGCCCGCAGCCACCACCTGTGCGGCGTTCCGGGCGTCGTCGAGCACCAGCACCGCGTTCTTGCCGCCCATCTCGAGCTGTACCCGGGCCCGGCGCGCGTTCAGGATGTCCTGCAGCCCCAACCCGACGGTGGTGGAGCCGGTGAAGGACAGCCCCGCGACGCGGGGGTCGCGGGCCAGGGCGTCACCGACCACCCGTCCCTTGCCGTGGACCACGTTGAATACCCCGGCGGGGAGACCGGCGTCGTGCAGGGCGCGGGCGAGGTGGGTGGCCGACAGGGGCGTCAGTTCGGCCGGCTTGAGCACCACGGTGTTGCCCGAGATCAGAGCGGGTGCCGTCTTCCACGCCGGGATGGCGATGGGAAAGTTCCACGGCGTGATGAGCCCGAAGACGCCCAGGGGCTCGCGGCGGGTGGTGATGCTGGTTCCGGGCAGCCCGCTGGGGAGCACCTCGCCGGTGGCCGCCCATCCGAGGGACCCGAAGAACCGCAGTACGTCCACGGCGCGCGTGACTTCGCCCCGGGCCTCGGCGAGGGTCTTGCCTTCTTCACGGACGAGATCCGCGGCCACCGCGGAACCCCGTTCCTGCAACAGGTGTGCCGCCGTGATGAGGACGGCGCCCCGGGCCGGTGCGGGGAGCGCGGCCCAGGCCGGCTGCGCCGCGGCGGCGGCCGTGACTGCGGCGTCCACCTCGGCGGTACCACCACTCGGCGAGTAGGCGGCGAGCTCGTTCGGGCGGGCCGGGTTCCAGCGCGCGGTGTCGGCGCCGCCCAGCCATTCGCCGTTGACGAGGTGCTGCGCGGTCGGGACGTCGTTCCGGATGTGTGAGCCGGTGGGCTCGGTGACGGTCGTGGTCATCGTGTCTCCTCGGGAGGTGGAGGGCTGTGTTCTGCCCTAGAGGCTGCGGATCAGGCCGCCGTCGCAGCGGAGTGCGACGCCGGTGATGTACGACGCCGGGGCGCTGCACAGGAACGCGGCGGCGGCGCCGAATTCGTCGGGGTCGCCGTAGCGGCGGGCCGGGATCGTCTTGCGCGATTCGATTTCGATGTCGGTGACGGTGACACCTCGGCGCTTGGCGGCGGCCGCGTCCAGCTCGGCCACCCGGTCGGTGGCGATCCGGCCCGGCAGCAGCAGGTTGACGGTGACGCAGTCGAGGGCGACTTCGGCTGCGAGGGTCTTGAGGTACCCCGCCAGGGCCGCGCGACCGGTGTTGGACATCGCCAGATTGGGCAGGGGCGCAGCAACTCCGGAGGAGCCGATGGCCAGAACCCGGCCCCAGCGACGCTCCCGCATGCCGGGTAGGACGGTCGGGACGAGTGCGTGGTGCGGGCGGAGCAAGATGTCGAATGCCGCCGCGAGATCGTCCGCGCCCAGGGTCGCCGCCGCGCCCGGTCTGGGGCCCGGGGCCGTTGAGGAGCTGCGCGCGGCGGCAGGCAGTCTGACGTTCCACGCGTGGTTGTAGGCCGTAAACCTGTAAGAACATGTCCTTCTGTGTCAGAATGACCACGTGAAGTTGAGCGCGTGGGCCAAGGAGCAGGGGGTCTCGTACCGCACTGCGCTGAATTGGTTCCACGCCGGAAAGCTCCCCGTGCCCGCCAGGCAGCTCCCGACCGGCACCATCCTCATCGACCCGCCCGTTCGGGAACCCGGTGTGACCGTGGCATATTGCCGCGTCTCCTCGCCCGAGCAGAAGCCCGACCTCGAACGCCAAGCCGGGCGAGTCCTGACCGGCGCAGGGGAGCGTGGGCTGTCGATCGACCGCACCATCACCGAAATCGGGTCCGGGCCGGGCGGGCGGCACGAGAAGCTGCGGAAGCTGCTCGCCGACCCGACCGTAACCACGATCGTGATGGAGCACCGCGACCGACTGGCTTCCTTCGGAGTGGAGTACCTGGAAGCCGCGTTGTCCGCGCAGGGGCGACGCATTGTCGTGCTCGATGATTCCGAGGTCCTTGATGATTCCGGGGTCGCCGACGACCTGGTGCGCGAAATGACCGAGATGCTGACCACGATGTGCGCGCGCCTGTATGACCATCGCTCCGCCCCTCGGAGGGCGGCGGCAGGGGTGCGCGCAGCGCAAGCCGAGCCCGGGGAGCCGACGTGATCCGGGCGTATCTGTTCGCCCTCGATCCGACCGAGGCGCAAGCCGACGCGATGGCCTCGCACTGCGGTGCCACACGGGTCGCCTACAACTGGTGCCTCGCGCGAGTGAAGGCGAACTGGTCGCAGCGTGCCGCGGAGCAGACCTACGGCCTGACCGGTGATCAACTCACCCCATGGATGGCCACTTCCGCCTACGGCCTGCGGAAAGCGTGGAACGCGGCCAAGAATGAGGTGGCGCCGTGGTGGAAACAGAACAGCAAGGAGGCGTACGCCTCGGGCTGCGCCAACCTCGCCGCCGCGCTCGCCAACCGCACGGCGGGCCGAGCGAAGATGCCCCGGTTCAAGTCCAAGCGGACCGCGCGCATGTCGTGCAAGTTCACCACCGGCCAATTCGGGCTGGTCCGCGACCGCCGGCACGTGCAGTTGCCCGTGATCGGGGTGGTGCGCACCAGTGAGTCGACCCGCAAGCTGGCCCGCAAGATCGAAGCAGGCACCGCGCGTATCCGGTCGGCCACCCTGTCGTACCAGCGTGGCCGCTGGCATGTCTCGTTCTCCGTTGACCTCCCCGACACCGAACCCGCAGAACGCACCGGTGGCCGGGTGGTCGGCGTCGATCTCGGTATCTCGCATCTGGCTACCCTCTCGACCGGTGAGCAGGTGCAGAACCAGCGTCGCCTCGATGCCGAGTTGCGGAACCTGCGCCGCGCCGAACGGGCCTGCGCTCGCCGCCTGGGCCCGGACCGCCGAACCGGTGTCGCGCCGTCGAACCGGTGGAAGAAGGCCCGCGCCCGCGCCGACCGCATCCACACCCGCGTGGCGAACCTGCGTCGCGACGACACCCACCAGTTCACTACCCGTCTGGTGCGGGAGTTCGACACGATCGTGATCGAAGACCTGCACGTGGCCGGGATGCTGCGGAACCGGCGTCTGGCCCGGCACATCGCCGGTGTGTCGTGGGGGCAGATCCGCCGTCAGCTCACCTACAAGACCGAACGGGCCGGGGTCCGGCTCGTTGTGGCGGACCGTTGGTTCGCTTCTTCCAAGACCTGCTCGGAGTGCGGGACAGCGAAAGCCAAGCTGCCCCTGAATGAGCGGGTGTTCGCGTGCCTGGCCTGCGGGATCGTCCTTGATCGGGATGAGAACGCGGCCCGGAATTTGGCCGCTTTGGCGGTCGACACCGGCGAGTTGCGCCGGGAGCTGCCCGATGGAAGCGATGTCAGACGGGCGTGCTCGCACGCTCCGCAGTCGCACCGCCACGGGAAGAGTCCGACAGGACTCAACGCCACCACCGCAAGGTAGTGGCTCGATGAAGCGGGACATAGCATCACACTTCATCGAACGGTATGACGCATCACGGCTTTCATTTCACTCTCCCGTGATGTCCGAGAGCTGCGCAAGGGTGAGGCCCTTCTCCTAGCGAATAGGCGAATGTTGTTGCCGCCGGTCGTCAACAGGGAACTCGTGGCGGGGGAGTGGGCGTGGCGCTCTCGACCGTCATCGGATCCGCGATTGTCGAGGTCGGCACGAGGGGGTTCCCCGCAACGACGGGCGGTCAGAGTTCGATGTACAGGAAGTTGTCGCCCCAGTTCGTCTCACCGGCAGTCGTGGCGAAGTAGAAGATGCGCTCGGAGAATCCGCAGTCGAAGTACTGGGCGATTTTCGATTCGCCGGGAGCGAGCGTGCCGAGGGTCGTGCTCTCGTACACGAGCGGGGTGTGGACAGTGACACCGGTGGCGGTGCCGTCGCCCTCGTTGGTGACGCGCACGGCGCACGCACTGATGCCTTCGATATTTGCCTGGGTGATCACGAGATCGGGGCCGTCACCCAGGGAGCCGAACGGCGCGGCGGACGCCGTTGCCGTTCCGACGGCCATCAGTCCCGCGATCATTGCCCCCGCCACTGCCGTACGTCGAAGGTTGCGCATGTTGTGCCCTTTCCTCGGTTGTCCGGTACTCAATACACAGTGATCTCGGTGCTGCTGGGGATGTGCGGGCGGTCGGTAGTCAGCGTGACCTCGACGCGACCGGATCCCGTCTCGAGGTGGGCCCACGGTTCCGCCGGGAAGTCGAGCAGTCCGCCGCTGACATCGGCCGACCACGATCCTGTGGCACCGGTATCCAGGTTGCGCCAGTGCAGCGTCGCGAATACCGAGCACAGCACTCCCGGCGTCGCCGACATACCGACGAACGTCGCGTTCAGCCGAACGTAGACCAGCCCGGGCAGCGCGTCGGTGGCAACGGTGACACCTCCGATCCGGCCGCCACAGGCAATACCGTGAGCGACCGTCGCGGTGTCCGGAATGTTCACCCATCGGTCCTGCGTTTGATCCGCCGCGGCCGGGGCGGCGGCACCGAACAATCCGGCCAGCGCCAGTCCGGTGATCGCGATCGACTTGCCGAGCGTGGGAAGAGACATGGTGCTCCAGGTCGCCGTCGGTCAATGGTCCCGACGGTACCTCGGAAACCGAGCGTCGGCGTCGAACCTGCAGTCACCCCGTGGTGTGATCGAGTCATGACCGAGGAGAACGGGATTCCCACCGTCGTCACCGCCAGCCGCGTCATCGCTGCCCCGGCAGGGGTGATCTTCGAACTGATCGCAGACCCGGCGCAACAGCCGCGCTGGGACGGCAACGACAACCTGGCCGAGGCTGCGCCCGGACAGCGGGTGCACGCCGTGGGTGACGTATTCACCATGACGTTGACCAACGCAGGCATCCGCGACAACCACGTGGTGGAATTCGAAGAGGGGCGGCTGATCGCCTGGACGCCGTCCGAGCAGGGTCATCCACCGCCCGGGCATCTGTGGCGCTGGGAACTCGAGCCGCTCGACGAGAACCGCGTCCGGGTCACGCACACCTATGATTGGTCGTGCTTGACCGACGACCCGAAACGCCAAGAGCGGGCCCGCAGCACCACCTCCGACTGGCTGCTGGCATCGGCGGACCGGCTTGCCGAACTCGCCGAGGCGAGCGACGGGCAACCACCCGCCTGACAGCCGAGGACTGTCGGCGGCGGGCACTGTGCGCCACGCCGCCGACGGCTCCGATTACCGCCCCGGTACGACGGAGATCGTTCCCTGGCAGACGGCGTTCTGGGAATTGACGAACCACCATCCCGCGCCGGTCTGGACGGTGACGGTGAACGACACCGTTCCGGTTCCCGTCCAGGTCCGGTTGATCGGGATTCCCGGGTTCTGCTGCCACGCCGCCTCGTCGCTGACGCTGTGGCCGGTCGCGCCCGTCGTCGTGTTGTGCCAGTCGACCGACACCCGCGTGCCGTACCAGTTGATTCCGATGCTCGGGATCAGACCGCCGGGCGGCGTGGGCAGTTCGTTCCCGCCGCTGAGCAGGATCGCCGGCTCCAACACCGACCCACCCGGTCGCAGCGACTCCCCGGACGAAGCATTGACGGTCCACGTGAACGGCGGCGCCCAGACGAGCGGATTCGCGCTCGAGCACGTCATCGTCGTCGATGTCGGTGGTGCGGGCTGAGCATGTGCGACCGCACCCCCTCCTGCCACGACAGCGGTTCCCAACCCGACAGCAGTGAGTGCCGCAGCGCATGCGCGGCGCCCCAACTGGTTGCTCATGAGCCCTCCCATTTCTTCATTCCCCGAGACTCGAGACGTACCTCGCCCCCTGGACTTTCGGCGGCGGACAAGAATTCGTTACAGCTCGTGCGAGTCGGGTCTCTCTCACGCACACGCATTCACTAGTTCCGGGCCGGTGGCAGGTCGCGTTGCACCAACAGCAATTCGGAGGCTGCGATGACACCGGGGAAGTAGAAGTAGCCCTCCGGAGACTGGACCAGATCGGCATCGTCGATGCCGTGGACTTCCCACACGTCCACTGCTCCACCGGTGTTGTTCATCCGCACAAACCAGTCGCATTCCCGCTCGCCTGCAGCGAGGAAACAGCCCTGCTGCTCGGGGCGGTAGCTCCCTGCGATACCGCGAGCCGCACCCATCCGACTCCAGTCCAACCCGTATCGGGAAATGGATGCACGATTCAACACCGAGGTGACGTGGTAGCGGGGTGGCATTAACCCAAAGTAACTCGGAACATGACCATTACACAGTGAATTTCGGTCCCGACCGGATGCCGGAAGCGGCAGTGGCGTGGCAGTTCTCGGCCGGGCCCTTCAGTTGGATGCTGACGCAAGATCGCTCGCTGTCAGCGCGAGGATGTCGTCGGCGTGGCTGACGGCGATGAAATGACCACCACCGCTGACCGGGTGCCAGACGGCGCCCGGAGTCCTGTCGGCCACCGTCTTGTTGATGATCTCGGGTACGAGGGTGTCTGCGCTGCCCTGCCAGAAGTGCACCGGGCGTTTCACTTTGGACATGTCGAACGGCCAGGCCTCGTAGAGCATCGTGGCGTCGACGACGAGTCCGTCTGCGCCGTGACGAAAGCACTCCCGGCTTGCCTTCAGGAATGTTGTGAGGACTTCCTCGTCGGCCAGTACCTCCCGGTCTGCCGCGCACGCCGACTTTGTGATCGCCTGCCCGTAACGCTCCTCGAAATGTGTGGCGCTCATGCCGAGCAGCTCATACATGAGCGTGAAACCCGGGTGGAAGTGCAGCGCCAGGCGACCGCCCAGCGCGTCCACGCTGCTCAGATGATCCGCGGCCCAGTTCGCGCCGAACGTTCCGTAGTTGCCGCCGGCGATGCACACGACGCTGACCAGTCGCATCGGGTCCAGATACGCGGCCGCCGCCAGGGCCCACGGTCCGCCCTCGGACCAGCCGGTCACCGCGAACCGGTCGGCGTCGAACGAGTCGGCCAGCAGCAGGAGGTCATCGGTCCAGCTTTCGAAGGTGCGACCCGGCTGGAGGTCGGACCGGCCGATGCCCGGCCGATCCGCGCAGACGAATCGCAGTCCGTTGGCCTTCGCGTACGAGTCGAACAGTTCGGCCTCCAGTCGGCTCGACGGTCCGCCGTGGTTGTGCAGCACGAGCGGCCCGCTCGGGTCACCGGCTTCGAGATACGTGATGGTCCGGCTGCCGATCCGGATGCTTCCCTCGCTCGTCACGTGGACTCCTCACAGTGTTGGCCGGACGCCGAAACCGGGTGGGCGGCGTCGAAACTGCAGGTACTCGGATCTTTTCCATACTAGGCTCGACGGGTGGTTCGTCCCGAGCAGTAGGGGGTATCCGGCGTGGTGCAATCGACGGAGCGGCACGGCGTGCGCACGCGCGGCGGTCGCGGATCTCTCGCCTTCCTCTCGATCGTCCTGGCCGGGGTCGTGCTCGCGGCGGGGTGCGGGCAGCAGGACTCCGGGTCCGATGCCGAGTCGCAGCAGGATCAGACGACGTTCGAGGCGAACCTCTTGCCCGAGGACGTGGTCGTCGCGCTGGACGGAGTGCAGAGCTACTTCCCTGAGATCGAGCGACAGACCGCGACGGGTGAGAACTCCACGGCGGCCGGTGCCCCCGAAGCGACGCGAATGGTCATCTACGAAGGCGGCGACGGGCGAAGGGTCACCATCTCCGTGGATCAATACGCCAGCTCCGCTGCGGCGTCCGCCGCGTTCGAGCAGGCGATCGGCAAGAGTGAAGTCGTGCCGGGTTTCGTGGCGCTGCCCGCGCCGGCAGGCGTCGGCGACAAGGCGTTAGCCGGTGCCGTCACTCAGGGCGAAGACACGCACATCGGGTACGGCGCGCTCGACGGCGCATATGTCGTCGGGGTGACCTCGGCCGGCTATCCGGCCACTCCCGAGAACGTCGACAAGCTGACCGGTCTCACTCGGGACGCGGTCGCGAAAGCCACCACGGCATAGGGCCCCCGCCAACACCGCGTCAGGATTGCGGTCGCCGGAGTCAGATCGGCGTCAAGACCCGCCGAATCCTCGCGCGACGGGGGTAGATCTGGAACTGAATCCCCGAGTCGGCCCACCCACGGCCGTCGACGGATCGAGGAGGTTCCGATGACGCTTCATCTTCCCCATCTGTTCGCGCACGAGCAGTCGCGCCAGAACACGCTGCTCGACCTGTCGGTCCTCGGTGCGACCGGCCCGGGCATCGAGGATGCGCTGCGCGCAGTGACGGAACAGCCGCAACCGCGGCTCGTCGGTTTTCGCTGCGCCGCGGATTCCGAAGCCATCGACGACGCGATCGCGCTGATGGAACAGGTCCGGCGCGACTACGGGGTGATCCTGACGGAGCTGGTCCTGGCGGACGCGGATCGGGTCGATCTGCGCGAGGCCGTCGACGAAGCCCTGGACGAGGCCTGCGCCCGGAACCGGTTCCCCCGCCCGAGTGTCGTGTTCACCGGGCGCCCGGCTGTTTCCGCCTTGACGAAATCTTGACGCCGTCACCCCTTGCGCCCGGTTGAACGTGCGTTTAGCGTACTAAACATGCGTTCAACCAGTGCCGCTTCCGGGGTCCCGCAACCCGACATGACCACCCGCGCCCGAGTGCGCGACGCGGCCATCACGGTGTTCGGCAATCACGGTTTCGGCACTGGAGTGCGGGCGATCGCCACTGCCGCCGGGGTGTCACCCGGCCTGGTCATCCATCATTTCGGTTCGAAGGACGGTCTGCGCGCCGAATGCGACGAGCACGTTCTGCGGATCATCCGGGAACAGAAGGCGGAGGCCATCTCGACGCCCGGACCGGCGGGAGCCATGCAGGCTCTCGCCGACATCGAGCAGTACGCCCCGCTCGTCGCGTACATCGTGCGGAGTTTCCAGGCGGGCGGAGGTCTCGGCGAATCCCTCTTCGAGCACATGGTGGAAGACACCACGCAGTACCTCGAACTGGGAGTGGCGACCGGAAGTGTCCGGCCCAGCCGCAACCCGGCGGCGCGGGCCCGCTACCTGACCCTCTACAACGTCGGCGCGATGCTGCTCTACCTGCAGATGCGCGCCGACAAGGAAGTTCCGCTCGATTACGCCACCGCCATCCGCGACCTCGCCACCGACGTCACGCTGCCCGCCCTCGAGATGTACACCGAGGGTCTGCTGCCGGATTCGTCGATGCTCGAGGCATATCTGGCCACCGAAGACGGCGCCGCGCAGGCGGGTGCGGCACCCCCAGAACATACCGACTCCCCGAACTAGGAGCAGCTATGAGCGCGATCATCGAAGTGCGCAACCTGGTGAAGACGTTCGGACGAACCCGGGCGCTGGACGGACTCGACCTCGAGGTCGGCGAAGGGGAAGTGCATGGATTCCTCGGGCCGAACGGGGCAGGCAAGTCCACCACCATCCGCGTCCTCCTCGGCAGCCTGCACCCCGACAGCGGTGAGGCCACCGTGTTCGGCCGCGATCCGTGGCGCGACGCCGTCGCACTGCACCTCGACATGGCCTACGTCCCCGGCGACGTGACACTGTGGCCGTCGTTGTCCGGCGGCGAGACCATCGACCTCCTCGCGCGGATGCGCGGCGGACTGGACGAGACCCGCAAGAAGGATCTGATCGAGCGTTTCGACCTCGACCCGCGGAAGAAGGGGCGAGCGTATTCGAAGGGCAATCGGCAGAAGGTGGCCCTGGTGTCGGCGTTTTCGTCCGACGCCCGCCTGCTGCTGCTCGACGAGCCGACGTCGGGGCTGGATCCGTTGATGGAGCAGGTGTTCCGTGAGTGCGTGGGCGAGGCCCGCGACCGCGGGGTGACGGTGCTGCTGTCCAGTCACATCCTGTCCGAGGTGGAGGCGCTGTGCGAGCGGGTCACCATCATCAGGTCGGGGCGGACCGTCGAATCCGGGACACTGGCGTCGATGCGGCACCTCAGCCGAACGTCGATCACTGCCGAACTTCTCGGTGATCCCGGCGATCTGAGTCGCATCGACGGCGTGGCGGACATCCAGTTCGACGGGACGACGCTGCACTGCCAGGTCGACAGCGAGCATCTCGGCGAACTCATCCGGGTGCTCGGCGACACGGGGGTGCGGAGCCTCGTCAGCAAGCCCCCGACCCTCGAAGAACTCTTCCTGCGGCACTACGAGATCGACGACGGCCCGACGGCGTCGTCCGACACGGTGGAGAAGGTGCGGGCATGACTACCGCGACGGTGCCCCGGTTCCGGCCCGTGGAACCGGCGCCGGTATCTTCCTCGGATTTCACGGGGACGCTGCACTTTCTGCGGTTGTTCCTGCGCCGGGACCGGATCGCGCTGCCCCTGTGGGTGCTGATCTTCGCGTTCGCGCCCGCGCTGTACGTCACGAGCATCGCCGACATCTACACCTCGCCGGCCGACCTGGCGGAGTTCGCGGCCACCACGGCGGCCAGCCCCGCGCAGATCGCCATGTACGGGCCGATCTTCAACTCCAGCCTCGGTTCGGTGGGGGTCTGGAAGGCCGGCATCTACTACACGCTGATCGGGCTGGTGGTGATCCTGACCGTCATCCGGCACACCCGCGCCGAGGAAGAGACCGGCCGGGCCGAGCTTCTCGACTCCACCGCCGTCGGACGGTATTCAGGTCTGACCGCGGCGCTGATCCTCGCCGGTGGTGCCTCCGTCATCACCGGGATTCTCTGTGCGGCAGCGTTACTCGCCCGCGACCTCCCGGTGGGCGGCTCGGTGGCCTTCGGGACGTCGCTGGCCTGCTCCGGTCTGGTGTTCACGGCGGTGGCGGCCGTTGCGGCCCAGGTGAGCACCGGCGCCCGCGTCGCGCGCGGCATCGCGTTGACGGTGCTGGGCGTCGCGTTCGCGTTGCGCGCGGTCGGTGACGCCGGCAGCGGCACCCTGTCGTGGTTCTCGCCGCTCGGCTGGGCCTTGCAGATCCGTCCGTATGCCGACGAACGCTGGTGGGTCGTTATCCCCAGCCTGGTTACGGCGGCCGTACTCACCTGGGCGGCATACGCTCTCCTGCGCCGTCGCGATGTCGGCGCCGGCCTGATCGCCGAACGGCCCGGTCCCACCGACGCATCGCCTGCGCTCGCCGGAACCCTCGGGCTTGCGTGGCGGATGCACCGCGGCACACTCGCGGCCTGGACCGCCGGGCTCGGACTGTACGGACTGCTGATCGGCAGCGCCGCGAACGGCGTCGGCGGCCAGGTCGGCAACAGTCAGACGATCCGCGACATCATCCTGCGGATGGGTGGGTCGCAGTCGCTGGAGGAATCGTTCATCGGCTACGCGTTCACCATGCTCGCCATCGCGGCCGCGGCCTACGCGATCTCCGCGTCGTTGCGGTTGTACTCGGAGGAGAACGCTCAGCGTCTCGAGCCCGTGACCGCCGGTTCCGTCGGCCGGGTCCGGTGGGCGTCGAGCCACATCCTGTTCGCGTTGCTGGGTCCGGCGGTCGCGATGGTGGTGGCCGGGGTGGCCGGCGGGCTCACCTACGGCGCGTCCGTCGGCGACGTGGGTGGGGCCCTGCCCGGCGTGGTCGGGGCGGCGCTCGTGCAGCTTCCCGCGATCTGGATGCTGGCCGGAGTGACGGTCCTGCTGTTCGGTGTCGTTCCGCGGTTCACGCCGGTGGCGTGGGGAGTGCTCGTCGCGTTCCTGCTGATCTTCATGGTGGGGTCGATCGCGCAGTTCCCGCAGGCGGTACTGAATCTCGAACCGTTCAGCCACGCTCCGAAGCTGCCGGGCGGCCAGTTCGAATGGGCGCCGATCGGGTGGCTGCTGCTGATCACGGCCGCGCTGATCGTGGTGGGTGTGGCGGCGTTCCGGCGGCGCGATCTGCGCTGATCCCCGGCCGGTGTGCACACTGAAGGCATGGCACGTGTGCACACCGGCGAGTCCGTCCTGGCCCGGACGGTGCGGATCGTCGAATCGTTCCGTTCCGACGATTCGCTGCTCACGGTGTCCGAGATCGCCCGGCGGTCCGGTCTCCACATCTCCACGACGTCGCGGCTGATCGACGAACTGGTGGGATGCGGCTGGCTCGAGCGTGAGGACCGGAAGGTGCGGATCGGGGTGCGCCTGTGGGAGGTCGCGTCGCGGGCGTCCCCGACCCTCGGGCTCAGGGAAGCGGCGATGCCGTTCATGGAGGACCTACACGCCGTCGTCGGGCAGCACACGCAACTCGGTGTCCTCGAAGGCGACGAGGTGTTGTTCATCGAGCGACTCACGGCGCCGGGAGCCGTCGTCAACTACACGCGCATCGCCGGCCGGATGCCGCTGCACGTCTCTTCGTCCGGGCTGATCCTGCTCGCGCACGGACCGTCGGAGCTGCAGGAACGGATCCTCGGGGAGCCGTTGAAGGTGTTCACCGACAAGACGATTCGTACCCCACGACAGTTGCGGGGTGTGCTGGCGGACGTGCGCCGGCACGGCTACATCCTCTGTGCCGGTCACCTGTACCCGGACACGACGGGTGTCGCGGTTCCGGTGCGGGACGGCACCGGCAAGGTGATCGCCGCGCTGTCGGTCGTCGTGCCAAACGACGAGAAGGCGTACGCGCAGATCCCCGCGCTGCAGGCGGCCGCGAAGGGCATCACCCGGGTGATGACGACCGCGTCGAAGTAGGCCCTCCGCGGTGGACTATCCGACCCGCCCGTGCCACGGTGGAATCGGAACCACTTCTCCCGGAAAGCGCAGCGCCATGGAAAGCACCGCACAACCCAGCCCCCTGGAATGCCCGGACTGCCACGCCCTCACCGCGGATCTCGAGGCCCACAAACACTGGCATTCCCGGCTCGTGCACGACATCGCCACCGCGGTCGACAAGGACATCAGCCGACGGGCACACACCACCTGACTCAGTCGGCAGACACGGCGAGCACGACTTTTCCGCGCACCTGCCCGTCGACGAGGCGACGGAGGGCCGTGGTGGCCTCGCCCAGCGGGTACGTCCGCTCGACGACCGGTGTGACGTCTCCCGACTCGACGAGGTCGCGGAGCACGCGCAGGTCGGTGCCGTCCTCCTTCGAGACGAACGCGCACAGCGTCCGACTCGAGAAGGGGGACAGCGCCAGCGCGCGGAGTTGGCGATCCGTGCCGCCCAGCCACCGTCCGTCCGTTTCGCCGCCGACGATGACGAGTCTCCCGCGCGGAGTGAGGACCCGGCGCAGCCGCGACAGCGACGTGTTGCCGCCGATGTCGAGGACGACGTCGTAGCGTCGTCCGAGCCGGGTGACGTCGTCGGTTGCGTAGTCGACGACGTGATCGGCGCCGGTCGACCGGACCAGGTCGACCTTCGCGGTGCTGCACACGCCGGTGACCTCCGCGCCGTACGCCTTGGCGATCTGCACGGCGAACGTGCCCACACCGCCGGAGGCGCCGAGGATCAGCACCGACTGCCCCGCCGCGACCCTGCCGTGGTCGCGTACCGCCTGCAGCGCCGTGAGCCCGGAGATCGCGATCGCCGCGGCCTGCTCGAACGTCAGGTCGGCCGGCTTGTGCGCGAGTTTGGCCGCGGGCGCGCACGCGTACTCCGCGAACGTCCCGGTGCCGATGCCGAAGACGTCGTCGCCGGGCCGGAATCCGGTGACGCCGGGGCCGACCGCTTCGACGCGCCCGGCGAGGTCCATCCCGGGAACGGCGACCTTGGGCCTGCGGAGGCCGTACCCGGCGAGGCGCAACGGGTACGGGAGTCCGGTCACGAGGTGCGCCACGCCGCGATCGACTCCCGCCGCGTGCACTCGGACCAGCACCTGTTCGGCGGCAGGAACGGGTATCGCGACGTCCCGCAGTTCGAGGATCTCGGGCGGCCCGTAGACGTCCCGGACGACGGCCTTCATCGTGCCGCGTTGGTGCTCGGACGCGGAAGTGGGGCGTTCGGGTTCGGTCGGTGACTCCATTGTCGGGGCTCCGTTCGGAGAGTGATCAGCCATCTGCTTACAGCGTACGCTTACAATGTAAGCCTGATGCGTACAACGTTTAACTGTCCCGATGGAGAATGAGCGATGACGGAACTCCGTGTTCCCCTGACCCGGGAGCGCGTCCTGCGCGCCGCCGTCGACCTTGCCGACGACAGCGGTGTCGACGCGCTCACGATGCGCCGGATCGCGCAGGCGCTCGGGGTGGAGGCGATGTCGCTGTACCGCCACGTGAAGAACAAGCCCGACCTCCTCGACGGCATGGTCGACGTCGTCTTCGGCGAGATCGACCTGCCGCAGACCGGGCTCGATTGGAAGACCGCGATGCGCCGGCGGGCGATCTCCGCACGCGACGTGCTCGCTCGGCACCGCTGGGCCACCGTTCTGATGGAGTCCCGCGCGACGCCCGGTCCCGCGACGCTCCGCCACCACGACGCGGTGCTGGGGATTCTGCGGGCAGCGGGATTCTCCATCGAGCTTGCCGCGCACGCCTTCTCGGTGCTGGACAGCTATATCTACGGGTTCGCGATGCAGGAGGCGAGTCTGCCGTTCGGCTCCTCCGGCGAACTCGCCGACGTGGCGGAGGCGATCCTGGCGAGTGTCCGGGCCGACGAGTACCCCCACCTCACCGAGTTCGTGACGGAGCACGCGATGGCTCCCGGCTACGACTTCGGCGACGAGTACGAGTACGGGCTGGATCTCGTTCTGGACGGACTCGAGCGTGTGACGGCACCGGAAATTCGCCTGGGGGAGTGACCCCGGTTACGGCCTCGACTTTCAACTATTGAAAATGCTCTGGCGGCTCGGCCCCTGCTCGGAAGATCCTCGAACAAACGCGAGATCGAGGAGTCGAGATGCCACAGAACCCGGTTTCTTCCGGTGCGCCAGCGGACGCGGCGCTGCGAGTTGTCGCCAAAGAGGTTGTCGCGGAAGGCGTCGTAGCGCTGACCTTGCGGCACCCGGACGGCCGGCGGCTGCCGGACTGGGCGCCCGGCGCCCACATCGACCTGATGCTCCCGAACGGGCTGACCCGCCAGTACTCGCTGTGCGGTGACCGTTGGGACGCGCACACCTACCGGGTCGGGGTGCTGCGGGAACCCGCCGGCCGCGGCGGGTCCGCGTACGTCCACGACGAACTGGCCGAGGGTGACCTCGTCGGGGTCGGCGGCCCGCGCAACAACTTCCCGCTCGCCCCCGCGCCGAGGTACCTGTTCATCGCCGGCGGTATCGGAATCACTCCGCTGCTGCCGATGATCCGCCAGGCAGAACTGATGGGAATCGACTGGCAACTCCTGTACGGCGGCCGCACCCGGACGTCCATGGCGTTCCGGGACGAACTCGCCGGCTACGGCGACCGGGTGGTCGTCGTGCCCCGGGACGAGCAGGGCCACCCCGACCTGCCCGCGTATCTCGCCGCCGCGGCCGCCGCCGAGGCGAAGGTCTACGTGTGCGGACCCGGGCCGCTGCTCGCGGCCGTCGAAAGCTGTTGCGCCGACTGGCGTGTGGGCTCGCTACGGACCGAGCGTTTCGTGCCGCAGGACCGGGGCGCACCGCTGCGCGACGTACCGTTCGAGGTGGAACTCGCGCGCTCCGGCCTCGCGGTGACGGTGACTCCCGGCGCCAGCGTGCTCGACGCGGTGCAGGCGGCCGGGGTCAACGTCCTGTCCTCGTGCCGCGAGGGCACGTGCGGGACCTGCGAGACGACCGTCCTTGCCGGCGCCCCCGACCACCGCGATTCCGTCCTCGATGACGACGAGCGATCCGCAGGCGACTGCATGCTCATCTGCGTCTCACGGTCGTGCTCCGACCGTCTCGTGCTCGACCTCTGACACACCCACACGTGACACACCCAGCGAAGGGATTTCCCGTGACGATGTTCGCCCCCGCCCCCGCGTTGCCCGTCAGCGACGCCGACCCGTTCGCCCTCGACGTCCTGCAGGACCCGTTGCCGTTCCAGGCGGACCTGCGGGATGCGGGTCCGGTCGTGTACCTGCGGCGCTACGACGTCTTCGCGCTCGGTCGCTACGAGCAGGTCCATGCCGCGCTGACCGACTGGCAGTCGTTCCACTCCGCCGCCGGGGTCGGGTTGAGCAACTTCCGGTACGAGACCCCGTGGCGGCCCCCGAGTATCCTGCTCGAGGCCGACCCGCCGCACCACGACGCCCCGCGGGCGGTGCTGAGCAAGATTCTGGGTCCGCGCGCACTGCAGAAGCTCAGGGCGTCGTGGATTCGGGACGCAGACATCCTTGTCGACCAGTTGCTCTCGAACACAACCGAATTCGACGTGGTCACCGACCTCGCTGCCGCGTTCCCGCTGCGGGTCTTCCCGGATGCCGTCGGCATCTCCGGCACCGGACGGGAGAACCTGCTGCCGTACGGGGACCACGCCTTCAACAGTTTCGGTCCGCTCAACAGCCTGGTGGAGAAGGGGGCGCCCCGGGTAGCCGAACTGTCCGGCTGGGTCAACGAGCAGTGCGCGCGCGACGCGCTCACCGGCGACGGCTTCGGTGCGCAGATCTGGGCGGCGGCGGACCGCGGCGACATCACGTACGAGCAGGCGCCGCTCGCCGTGCGCTCGCTGCTGACGGCAGGCGTGGACACCACGGTCAACGGGCTCGCGGCCGTGCTCTACGCGTTCGCAAAACATCCGGAGCAGTGGGCGAGGCTGCGGGAGAACCGCACGCTGGCCCGGACGGCGTTCGACGAGGCCGTGCGGTGGGAGTCACCGGTCCAGACGTTCTTCCGCACGGCCACGAGTGACACCGAGATCGGCGGCACGGTGATCCCCGACGGCAGGAAGATTCTGATGTTCCTCGGCGCCGCGAACCGTGATCCGCGCAGGTGGGACAATCCGGACGTGTTCGATCTCGACCGGAATCCGTCCGGGCACGTGGGGTACGGAATGGGCATCCACCAGTGCGTCGGCCAGCATGTCGCCCGCCTCGAATCGGAGGCGTTGCTGACGGCGCTGGCATCCCGGGTGGAGTCGCTGGAGATCGCCGGGCCGGTGCGCCGTCACCTCAACAACACGCTGCGGTCGTGGGAATCGGTGCCGGTGCGGGTGCGGCTCGCCTGACCATACGTACGTATGTATTGACAGGAGGCCGGTCTGTTGTAGCTGGTTACGACGTGTCGGAGGCGGACTCGTCGATGTCGAAGAGTTCGCCGATCAGACCGCCCAGGAATCGCCGGTGCTGCGACGACACTTCGGCCGCCGCTTCGCCGTCCCGGGTTGCGCACAGGGCGATCAGTTTGTCGTGGTGTTCGATGGCGTCCTGCCAGCCGCGGAGGCTGGAGAACTTGCGGTAGTAGATCCGGTGGATCTGCGGGTGCACCTGGTGCATGAGCCGCTTGAGCAGTGGGTTGGCGGCCGCCTCGACGATGATGCCGTGAAGGGAGTCGTCCGCGGCGAGAGCGGCACCGATGTCGTTGGCCTTGATCGCCTGCGCGAGGTCGTCGTTGGCGCTGCGCATCACGGCGATCATGTCGTCGGTGAGGTTGGGAACCCCCGTCTTCACGGCCAGCTGGTCCAGAACTTCCATCACTGCGAGCGTTGATTCGACGTCGGCGCGGTTCAGCGGGGTGATCCGGGTGAAGGCGGCGGGTTTGGCCTCGACGAGTCCGGTGTCGATCAGCCGTGCAAGCGCCTCACGGACCGGGGTCCGGCTCAAGCCCAGATGTTCAGCCAGTTCGCTGTCTTTGACCTTGGATCCGGGCGCGAGTTCACCGGTGACGATCGCGTCGCAGATCCGCTCGAACGCGACGTCGCTCATGCGAGGGCGCTCCACCGGATTATCACGCAACATACTGGATACTGTAACTCTGCAGGCCGCACGCTCCTGGGGCCGCGTGGGCGAGTGCCGAGCCGTGAAGACGCCGTGAACATCTTCCGTCACTAAACCAATATATTGGATGTGGTGTACTGTTCGACGAGCGGCGATCGACGTCATAGACCCTGTCGAGTAGAACGGCGAATAGGTGTTGGTGGAAAAGTTGAGCGAGTGCGATGTGCGGATCGAGCACGACTCGATTGGAGATCTGGCGGTACCGGCGCGGGCGTACTACGGCGTCCACACCGCCCGCGCGATGGAGAATTTCGCGATCACCGGGTCAGCGATCGGTCAGTACCCGGCGCTGGTTGCATCGCTGGCGACAGTGAAACAGGCTGCCTGCCAAGCGAACCGGGACCTGGGTCTCATCGATGACCGGCGCGCCGATGCCATTGTGGCCGCGTGCGCGGAGATCCGCGGCGGGGCGCTGTTCGACCAGTTTCCGATCGACCCGATCCAGGGCGGTGCGGGTACCTCGTCGAACATGAACGCCAACGAGGTCATTGCGAATCGTGCTCTCGAGATCCTGGGGTTCGGACGCGGCGCCTACACCGAACTCGACCCCCTCACCCATGTGAACCTGGGGCAGTCCACCAACGACGTGTATCCGACCGCGATCAAGCTGGCGCTGGTCGAGCATCTCCGGCGGTTGATCGCTTCGCTCGGCCTGCTCGCGGAGTCGTTCGAGCGCAAGTCGATCGAATTCGACGACATCGTCAAGATGGGTCGGACCCAACTGCAGGACGCGGTACCGATGACCCTGGGTCAGGAGTTCGCGGCCTACTCGATCATGTTGAACGAGGACTGCGCCCGGCTCTCCGAGGGAGCGCTTCTGCTGTTGGAATCCAACCTCGGTGGCACCGCCATCGGCACCGGGATCAACGGCCATCCCGAGTACTCCGCGCTCGCCTGCAACTACTTGCGTGAGTTGACCGGTGAACCGGTCGTCCCGGCAGGCAATCTCATCGAGGCCACCCAGGATTGCGGAGCATTCGTCCAGGTCTCCGGCATCCTCAAACGTGTCGCCGTGAAACTGTCCAAGACGTGCAACGATCTGCGGCTCACGTCCTCAGGGCCGACGGCGGGGCTCGGCGAGATCAATCTGCCTCCGGCCCAGGCCGGTTCGTCGATCATGCCCGGCAAGGTCAACCCGGTCATCCCCGAAATGGTCAACCAGGTCGCGTTCGAGGTGATCGGGAACGATCTGACGGTCACGATGGCCGCCGAGGGTGGGCAACTTCAGCTCAACGCGTTCGAACCCGTGATCGTCTACAGCTTGCTGCGCTCGACGACGCACCTGGCCGCGGCAGCGGACACCCTGGCTGTGAAGTGCGTCGACGGGATCACCGCCAACCGCGACCACCTCGAGAGGGGGGTGCGGCGCTCGATCGGCATCGTCACCGCGCTCTCGCCGTTCATCGGGTACACCGCCAGCGCGGACATCGCCAAGCGGGCCCTGGCGACCGGCGCCTACGTCGGCGACCTCGCCGTCGACGACGGTCTGCTCACCCAGGCGCAGGTCGACGACATCCTGTCGCCCCGTCGGCTCGCCGGCCTGCTCACCGCGCCCACCGTGGACCGCGAATTCGCCGCGCTCGACCCCGTCACCGGTGTCGCCGCGCACTGATCGACGCATCCCACCCCGCACTATCGAGAGAAACGAGAATCGGATGACCCTCACATCTCCGGCACAGGCCGTCGCAGTCCCCGCGACACATGCGCGCTCCTGGCTCCTGGTCGCGGGCTCGCGCCCGGAAGAGTTCGCCGCAGCCACGAACTCGGCGGCCGACGCAGTCATCTTCGACCTCGAGGACGGCGTCGTTCCGGCCTCGAAAACGCGGGCCCGCGACCATGTGGCCGGCTTCCTCGCCGGTGGGGGTGCTGGGTGGGTGCGCATCAACAATGTCACCACCGCGGACTGGGCCGATGATCTGGACGCGATCCGCGGGCTCCCCGGCCTGCGCGGCGTGATGCTCGCCAAGACCGAATCCGCGGACCACGTCGACCGCACGGCCGCCGAGCTGCCGCAGACGCCGATCCTCGCCCTGGTCGAATCGGCGCGGGGCGTGGAGTTCGCCTTCGAAATCGCCTCGGCGGACTCGACGACCCGAATAGCGTTCGGCACCGGCGACTTCCGCCGGGACACCGGCGCGGGCGATGACCCCGACGCATTGGCGTACGCGCGGGGGCGACTCGTCGTCGCCAGCCGCGCCGCCGGGATCTCCGGTCCCATCGACGGCCCGTGCCTGACGGGCGAACCCGATCTCACCGACGCCTTGGCCGTCACCAGGACGATGGGCATGACCGGCAAGCTCTGCATGCGTGCCGGTGACACGGCAACCGTCAATCGTGAACTGTCCCCGCAACACACCGACGTGGCTTGGGCCACCGAGGTCATCGCACAGCTCGGCGCACAGGGCGAGAACGTCGCCGACGGCAGCGACCTCCCCAAACTCGCTCGCGCCTTGCGAATCACCCACCTGGCCGACGTCTTCTCGGTGTCGGCCTGAGATTGTCGTCCGTCGACTCCGACCAGTCCCGGTCGCGGGTGTAGAGCAGTTCCGCAGCGCGCACGGCGAGCCAGAGCTCGGACAGTGAATTGGTGTCCGCCAGGTCGCGGGACGTCAGCGCCTCGACCTTGCGGATGCGGTACATGACGGTCTGCCGGTGAATGTGCATCGCCTGCGCGGTCTGCTGCCACGACCGCTGGTTCTGCAGGAACGCGTCGAGTGTTTCGACGAGTCTCGAGTTGTGCTGTTCGTCGTAGTCCAGAACCGGGCGCAGGATCCTGTCCACCAGGGTTTGTGCGTCGGCCACGCTCGACAGCCCGACCCACGGGACGGCGCTGCCGTATCGGGAAACGATCGTCTCGCGTCGTTCGGCGATCGACAGTGCCCACAGGGCCTCCCGGGCCGCATCCTGAAAACGTGCGAGGGACCCGAGGGTTCGGCTGATGCCGATGCGGGCGGTCGGGCCCAGCGCGCGGGACAGCACGGAGTCGGTGTCCGGGCCGTCCGGCACGAGGACGTGCGCGGTACCCATGCGCACCAGGCACAGATACGGAAGGGTGTGCCGCCACAGCGAATTGTGCAGTTCGAGCATCCGTTCCGGCTCTTCGCTGCGCGCCGCCACCAACACGGCGGACTCGGGTTTCAAGCCGAGATCGGCGAGCTGGGCGGTGACCCCGGCGATGTCCATGCGTCCTTCGAGCATCTGGGTGAGAAGCCCTGAACCGTAACGGCGTTCGTGTTCGAGCATCAACTGTGTCTGCGACAGTTCGATGGCGACCACGGTGGCAGCGTGCTGGAGTTGGATCGGGTCGACGCCGACCCGTGGATCGCTCAGCGTGACGAGTGCGGCGCCCGCGTGGCGGGGGATGTCGGTGAGCATCGCCGCCCGGTCGCCGACCGCCGGAAGTCCGTACGCTCCGCCCGCCACGTTCTTCGACGCCTCGGACAACGCCACCACGGCGTCGCTGATCGTCGGGTCCAGCGGGGTCGTGCCCGGAAACCAGGGCTCCCCGGTGGCGCGGTCGCACACCTGAATCTCGCAACCCAGTTCGCGCGCGAGTGCAGACAGAAGGTCGGCGGGCGCGGCGCCGCGGGCGGTGTGCCTGCGGATCAGGTCGTAGATCCGGACGGTGCGAGCGAGGCGATGCGACTGGTCGACGAGGGTGGCTTCGGCCACCGACCGGGAAATGGCGACGAAGGGGAGTGGGTATCGGATCCACAGGACCGGGAAGCCCAGTTCGTCGCTGGTGCGTGTGAATGCCGCCGTCAGGCGCGGGCAGTACATGTTCTCGCCGATGCCCAGCCCGGCTACTCCGGCGTCCGCGAGGTGCCGGACCAGGTCGGCCTGCTCCTTCGCCGACTTCGGGAACGACATGCCGTTGGTCATCAGGAACTCGCCGCCGGTGACCCATCGCCACGGTTCGGGCAGGTCGGAGGTGTGGGTCCAGGAGACCTCGCGACCGAGACCGGACGCCCCGGAATACACCTCCAGGCGCAGGTGCGGGATCTCCACCAGCTCACCGACGGTGACAGCCACGGAGCCTCCTCTGCGTCAATGCCCAATCACGTTTGTGCGATCGAATAAAGCGTAACCACCGGTTTTGCGCATTGGCTACTCGTGCTGCGCCGGAACGGCCAGGCAGTCTGTGTTGGACGTCACAACCGGCAGCACCCGCACTTGATCCAGTCCAGGAGCCCCAATGACTAGAACCGGTCATCTCATAGACGATGCACCGTTGACCTCCTTCCACAAGAAGCTGACAGCGTTCTCCTCCGGCGGGCCGTTCATCGACGGCTTCGCGTTGTCGATCATCGGCGTCGCGCTGATCACCCTCGAACCGGCCATGGAACTCAGCGCAACCGAGATCGGTCTCATCGGCGCGGCCAGTCTGGTCGGTATCTTCGTCGGCGGCGGTGTGTTCGGGTACGTGACGGACAAGATCGGCCGGCACGTCATGTACATCGCCGACCTCGTCGCGCTCGCCGTGTTCTCCGTCCTCTCCGCGTTCTGCGGTGAGGCCTGGCAGGTCATCCTGCTGCGGTTCCTGCTGGGTGTCGCCATCGGCGCCGACTATCCGATCGCCACGTCGCTGCTCGCCGAGTTCCTGCCGAAACGGCAGCGTGGCCGACTGCTGGGTGCCATGTTCGTGGTGTGGGCCGTCGGCGCCGCGGCCGCGTACGTGGTCGGTTTCTTCGCGAGAGGCCTCGGACCCGACGCGTGGCGCTTCCTGCTGGCGAGCCCGGCGATCTTCGCGATCATCACGCTGCTCGCCCGGATGGGCACCCCGGAGTCTCCCCGCTGGCTGATGAGCAAGGGGCGGATGGCGGAGGCCGACGCGTCCATCAAACGCGTCTTCGGCGAGCAGTACGGCGTCGCCGACCTTCCCGAGGAACCCGTCGTCAGCACGTCCTTCTTCCGGGTCTTCCAGAAGCCCTACCTGCGACGCACCATCTTCGTGGCGATCTTCTGGACGGCCCAGGTGATCCCGTTATTCGCGGTGTACACGTTCGCCCCCGACCTTCTCGAGTCCTTCGGGCTGTACGGCGACGCCAACCTGTACGGCGGCTCGCTCCTCATCGCGATCCTGTTCGTGGTCGGCGGCATCCCCGGACTGTGGCTGGTCGAGAAGATCGGCCGCCGGAAGTTGCTGATCGGGTCGTTCGCGATCATCGTCGTCGCCCTCGCCGTGCCCGCGCTGATTCCCGACGTCTCGGCGAAGATCTTCTTCCTCGCACTCGCGGTGTTCGCCATCAGCTCGGGTGCCTCGAGCTTCCTCGAGGTGGTCTACCCGAACGAGTTGTTCCCCACCGAGGTTCGGGCCACCGCGGTCGGTATGGGCACGGCGATCAGCCGCATCGGCTCTGCCGCAGGCACCTATCTGATGCCGATGGCGCTGGTGACGTTCGGAGCCAGCGGGGCGTTGATGATCGGCGCGGTGGTCACCCTGGTCGGACTCGTCGCCTCCATTTTCCTCGCACCGGAGACCCGCGGCGCGTCGCTGTCGGACACCGCGTCGAAAACCGAATCAGAAGTAGAGAAGTCCGCCGATCCCGACCCGGCGCCCGTGACCCGCGCCTGACCTGACAAGAACCTTCCCGAGTACAGGAGAGACAGCCATGCCCCAGCCCAGAGAATCCCTCGTCGGTGCACTGCCCGCAACCCAGGTTCCCCGCTACGCCGGCAAGGGCACGTTCGCCCGCATCGCCGACATCCACGAGGTCGACGACTACGACATCGCGATCCTCGGTGTCCCCTTCGACGGCGGCACGTCGTACCGGCCCGGCGCCCGGTTCGGCCCCATGGCCGTCCGGCAGGCGGCGCGTGCGCTGCGCCCCGGCTATCACGTCGAACTCGGCGTCGCACCGCTCGAAGAAGTGCAGGTCGTCGATGCCGGTGACGTGACAGTGACGCCGTACGACATCGGCGAGGCCTGCCGGCAGATCGAGGCACACGCCTCCGAGATTCTCGGCGGCGGCGACCGCAAGATCGTCTCGATCGGCGGCGACCACACGATCGCCCTGCCGAACCTACGGGCGCTGCACGCCAAGCACGGACCGATTGCCCTGGTGCACTTCGACGCTCACCTCGACACCTGGGACACCTACTTCAACGCACCGGTGACGCACGGGACGATCTTCCGGCGCGCGTTCGAAGAGGGTCTTCTCGTCGAGGACCACTCCATCCACGTCGGAATCCGCGGTCCGATCTACGACCAGGCCGACCTGAACGACGACGCGCGGATGGGATTCCGGATCATCCGCGCGGGCGATCTGGACGTGATGGGCATCGAGGCGGCCGTCGACGTGGTCCGCCGGCGCGTCGGGGACGTCCCGGTGTACGTGTCGATCGACATCGACGTCCTCGACCCCGCATTCGCCCCCGGAACCGGCACGCCGGAGGCAGGTGGCCTGACATCCCGCGAACTACTCCGGATGCTGCGCCAGCTGACCGGGCTCAACGTCGTCGGCGCCGACGTCGTCGAGGTGGCCCCGGCCTACGATCACGCCGAGATCACCTGTGTCGCAGCCGCTACCGTGGTATTCGACCTCGTGTCGCTCATGGTCGCGGGTTCACAGCGCGACACCGTGTCCGCGGCGGCCGAAGCCATCGGCGCATCGGTGCCGAGTTACTGAGAGCCCTGAATTTCTCAGCGCCTGACGAAGCGGTGCCCCGGCAACGGGGCACCGCTTTCTGCGGTCAGAACGGCTGGCGTGCTACCCGACAACCCCGATTACCTCACGCAGCACCCGGGTGACCGTCTGCACCGCGGGCGACGGATTCGCGTCCTGCCAGGCCATCGCGATCGGGAGGGTCGGGGCCTCGCCCGCGATGGGAAGGTACTCGACCCCGGCCATCGTCAGGTTTGCCGTCGAATCGACCACGACGGCCACCCCGACGCCGGCGCCGACCATCGCGAGCAGGCTGTACGGGTCGGGCGCCTCGTGCGCGACGACAGGGGCGAATCCTGCCGCCGCGCACAGCGCGAGCGTGGCGTCGCGGACCACGGAACCGTGTTCGGCGGGATAGATCACGAACCGTTCGCCCGCCAGTGCCTCGGGCGCGACCGCGCCGGCGTCGACGAGGCGGTGGCCGGCCGGGACCGCGACCATCAGTGCCTCCTCGAGCACAGTGTGCGTCGCGAAACCCCGCGGGACCGGCAGCCCGACGATGCCCATGTCGAGGGTTCCGCGGGCGAGGGCGTCGAGCACCTCGCCGGAGTACATCTGCGGGCGAAGGTCGAGTTCGATGCCTGGGTAGGCGTCGGCGAGGGAGCGGGCGAGGACCGACAGCACCGTGTAGCCGCCCGCGCCGCCGAACCCGACGGTTACGCGGCCGGTCTCCCCGGCGGCCGCCGCCTGCGCGATGCCCCGCACGATCCCGATCTGCGCCTCGATGGTCCGGGCCGGACCCACCAGCGCCTCGCCCGCGGCCGTGAGGCGCACGGAGCGGGTGGTGCGGACGAACAGGTCGGTGCCCAGTTCCCGTTCGAGAGCCCGCACGGTCTGGCTGAGCGGGGACTGCGCGACATGGAGACGCTCGGCGGCACGCCCGAAATGCAGTTCTTCGGCCACCGCGAGGAAGGCGTGCAGGTGACGGAGTTCCATGACGCTCCTCGGGGATTATGTGTCTGGATCACCTAAACAAGCTGAATTAAGTCTTGGACTCTACACGGAATCCCGGCCATAGTGATGCACACCACCTCACATCGGTGTGACGCCCCGAGCACGAAAGTCAGGGAGAACCGTGAATCCGAATCCCGGCCGCGACGCGGCACCACCCGAATACAGCACCCGGCAGGCCCGCAAGGCGGGTGTCACCGCCTTCGTTGGCACCACCATCGAGTGGTTCGATTTCTACATCTACGGCACCGCCTCCGCGCTGGTGCTGGGCCGGCTGTTCTTCCCCGACGCCTCGCCCGCGGTGGGCACTCTCGCCGCCTTCGCGACGTTCGCGATCGGGTTCGTGGCCCGCCCACTCGGCGGAATCGTGTTCGGTCACTTCGGCGACAAGTTCGGACGCAAGAACGCCGTCATCATCACGCTGATCCTGATGGGGATCGGAACGGTCGGCGTAGGCTGCCTCCCCACCTACTCGCAGATCGGGATCTGGGCGCCGGTGCTCCTCGTCGCGCTCCGCGTGGTCCAGGGCGTCGCCATGGGCGGAGAGTGGGGTGGCGCCGTCCTCATCGCCACCGAATTCGCGCCACCGAACAAGAAGGTGCTGTACGGCGCGTTCGCGCAGCAGGGATCGCCCGTCGGCAATCTGCTCGCCACCCTGGCGTTCCTCGCGCTGACGTTGTTGTCGGACAGTGTGTTCGAATCCTGGGGCTGGCGTCTGCCGTTCCTCGCATCCGCCGCCCTCGTCGTCGTCGCGCTGTACATCCGGCTGCGCATCTCGGAGACCCCGGAGATGAAGAAGGCCGTCGTCGCGCAGGAGCGCACCCGGATGCCGCTCGTCGAGGTCCTGCGTTCGCACCCCATGGAACTCGTCCTCGGCGTCGGCGCGGTGGTCGCGGGCGTCGCCATCACCTACGTCAAGACGACATTTGCACTCGCCTGGGCCACCGCCGACCTCGGATTCGACCGTGGGGACTTCCTCCTCGTGATCACCATGGCGCTCGTCGCACAGGTTCTCGTGCAGCCGTTCGGCGCCGTACTCGCCACGAAAATCGATCCGTCGCGGGCTATCCGGTGGATGCTGCTGCCCGAACTGATCCTGCTGCCCCTGATGTTCCTCCTCGTCCAGACCGGGTCCGTGCCCCTGGCCATGCTCGGCATGGTGCTGGCCACCGCGCCGCACGCGATGTACTACGCCGCGCTCGCCGGCATCCTCGCCCAGGTCTTCCCGACCAACGTCCGCTACACCGGAATCTCGCTGTCGTATCAGCTGTCCACGGCGATCTTCGCCGGAACCGCCCCGATGCTCTGCCAGTTCCTGCTCACCCGTACCGACTCGATCTGGCCGGTGGTCGCCCTCGGACTCGGCTACGTCGTGCTCTCGCTCGTCTGCATGACGCTGCTGCTCCGCCGCGGCAAAGCTCGCTCGGGCGGAGCCGACACCGAGCCCCGTCCCGAACACACCTCGACCCGGAAAGATGTTGCCCACTCATGAATTTCGCTCACACCGATCCCGCCCTGCGCGCCGTCGTCGACCGGTGGACCACACCGTCGGACCGCGACACGCTGAACGCCCTGCTCGACCGGCTGGGCGCGGACGCCGCCGGCCGACTCGACGCCCTCGCTGTCACCGCGGACAAGAATCCGCCGGTGCTGCAGCAGTTCGACCGGGACGGCGAACGCATCGACCGGATCTCGTACCACCCGGCCTACCAGGAACTGTGCCGCGCCGCCTACAGCGAATACGGACTGTCCGCACTGTCGCACCGCGGCGGCCTGCACGGCTGGGACGCCGTCCCGCCGCACCTGGTGAAGTACCTCGCGTCGTACGTCTTCGTGCAGGCCGAGTTCGGGCTGGCGTGCCCCGTGTCGATGACGGACGCCGCCGCCCGCACGCTCCGCATGTTCGGTGACCCCGAGGTGTTCGGGCCGTGGATCGACGCGCTGACCTCGACGGACTTCGACGGCGCGATGACCGGCGCGATGTTCATGACCGAACCGCAGGCCGGCACGGACATCGCCCGCACGGAGACCCGGGCCGAACGCGACGGCGACGCGTGGCGGCTGACCGGGAAGAAGTGGTTCGCGTCCAATCCCGACGCCGACGTCATCGTGACGCTCGCCCGGTTCCCCGGCGGCGACGACGGCTCCACCCGCGGCGTCGGAATGTTCTTGGTCCCCAAGGTTCTCGCGAACGGCGAGCGCAACAGCTACACGATCGACCGGCTGAAGGACAAGCTCGGTACCCGCTCGATGCCCAGCGGTGAGGTGTCGCTGACCGGGGCGTGCGCCCTGCAGGTGGGCGAACTCGACCGCGGGTTCCGGCAGATGGCCGAGATGGTGAACACGTCGCGGCTGTCGAACGCGATGCGGTCGAGCGCCCTGATGCGGCGGGCCGTGCGCGACGCCGTCGACCACGCCCGGGTGCGGGTCGTGTTCGGCAAGAACCTGTTCGACCAGCCCCTGATGCGCGCCACCCTGCTGCCGCTCGCGCTCGACGCCGAGGCGGCGCTCGCGCTGGTGGCGTACAGCGCGCAGTGCCTGCAGTCGGCGGACGCCGGCGACGACTCCGCCCGTGGGTTGATCCGGGTCCTCACCCCGCTCGCGAAGCATTACGTGTGCAAGCGGGCCCGGGTGGTCACCGGCGAGGCCATGGAGATCCGCGGGGGCAACGGCTACATCGAGGAATGGGCACACGCCCGGCTGGTCCGCGACGCCCACCTGGGGTCGATCTGGGAGGGGTCGAGCAACGTCATCGCCCTGGACGTGCTGCGGTGCATGCGCAAGTTCGGTGCGCATCGTGGTCTGGCGGACACGATGCGGGGCATCCTCGGCGGCCTCGGACCGGACTGTGGCAGCGGCGCCGAGATTCTCCGCCGGCGGTGGGACGACCTCGTCGCGGAAGGCGACCTGCTGGTCGCCGGGGACGACGACACCGCGCAGGCCGGGTGCGCGCGCTACGCCAACGCGCTGGCCCGTGCGGCGATGGCCACCCTGCTCTACGACCTCGCCGATTCCGCCGTCACGTCGGGCAGGGGCTACCGGTCGCTGCTCGTCGCGAACGCCTACCTCGCCGGCGAGTCCGGAGACATTCCCGAGGCCGCCCTCCGCAACCTCGCGGCCGTCGTCGACGGCACCGACGTCGCCGAGGACGTCGCGCACGCCGCCGCACCCCGAACCGACTCTGCGACAGGGGTTCTCCTGTGAACACCACCCACACCGGACCGGCACCCCTCGCGGGGGTGCGGGTGCTGGACCTCTCCAAGATCCTCGCCGGACCGTACGCCACCATGTCGCTCGCGGACCTCGGCGCCGACGTCACCAAGGTCGAACACCCCGACGGCGGCGACCCGACACGGTCGTGGGGGCCGCCGTTCGTCGGCGTCGACGCCACGTACTACCTCGCGATCAACCGGGGCAAGAAATCGGTGACCGTCGACCTCAAATCCGAAGAGGGACAGGACCTCATCCACCGCATCCTGGAGGACACCGACGTCGTCGTCGAGAACTTCAAACCCGGCAGCGGGTTGCAGCGGATCTTCGACTACCGGACGCTGTCCGAGCGGTACCCGCATCTGGTCGTGCTGCACATCTCCGCGTTCGGGGAGGAAGGTCCGCTGCGCGACGAACCCGGCTACGACATGATCGCGCAGGCCGCCGGTGGCCTCATGTCGCTGACCGGTGAACCGGGCGGGGCGCCGATGAAGGCCGGATTCGCGATGGGCGATCTGGGGGCGGCGCTGTTCGGACTGGTCGGCGTGCTCGCTGCCCTCGTGGAGCGGTCGCGGACCGGCCGGGGGCAGTACGTGACGACGTCGCTGTTCGAGTGCCAGCTCGCGCTGCACGTGAACTGGGCGACAAACTATTTCGCCACCGGGGAGCGTCCCGGCGCGCTGGGTTCCGGTCATCCGAATCTCGCTCCCTATCAAGCGTTCCCCGCGAGCGACGGATACTTCGTCGTCGCGGTCGGCAACGACACGCAGTGGGCGAGCCTGTGCTCGGCGATCGCACGCGACGATCTGACGGCCGATCCGCGATTCGAGCGCAACCGGGACCGGGTGGCGAATCGCGGCGATCTCGAGCGGGAACTGTCGACGGCCTTCGCGTCGGGCACCGTCGAGCAGTGGTGCGACACGCTCACCGCGCACGCCGTGCCCGTGTCGCCGATCCGGCACCTCGACGAGATCTACGCCGACCCGCACACCGCTGCGCTCGGCATGATCGGAACGGTCGACCACCCGACGATCGGCAGCCTGCGGCAGATCGCGTTCCCGGTCAGCTTCGCGGGCGAACGCCCGCACCTGACGTCCGCGCCGCCGGTACTCGGCGCCGACACGGATGCGGTACTGGGTGCCCACCGGCCGAAGTCGGTGGTCGGCGGATAGACCCGGCTACTCCGGGCGCGCTACGCTCCCGTTCAGTGCGGATCTATTCCGAATCCCGCCAGAACACATCGGCGAGACGCTCGACCAGCCGCTGCATCTGTTGCAGGCCTTCGGGAATGCGGTCGGGGCCGAACCGGTACCGGGGACCGTTGAGGGACACGATCGCCACCAGGTTTCCGGACGAATCCCTGACGGGACGCGACAGGGAGATCAACTCTTCCTCGAGCTCGTTGTCGATGAGAGCGAAGCCGTTTTCGCGGATCCGATCGAGTTCGGCCAGCAGGGCCGCGCGGTCGGTGACGGTGTGCGCGGTGTATGCCTCGAGTCTTTCGGGCAGGCGGCCGAGAACCTTCTTGATCGGCCACTCGGCCAAGAGAACCTTGCCGCTGGAGCTGGCGTGGAGGGGATACTGCTTGCCGATCATGTGAGGGGACATCCGGGATGTCGTGCCCACGACGTGTGAGCCGGCCGCCTCGGCGATGAGGTCGAGCTCGTCCTTTGCATTCGGCACCGACAAGGTAACCGTTTCGTCGAACGTGTCGGCCAGCTCCTGCAGCAACGGCCGAGCGCGGGCGGCCAGACCGGCATAGGGGTCGGCGTGCCGTCCGAGTCGGGACATCTCCGAGCCGAGGATGTAGTTGTTGTCGATGCGATCCACCAGGCCGGTCCGCTCGAGGCTGTGGAGCAGACGAAATGCGGTGGGACGGGAGATGCCGACGGCTTTGGCGAGGGTGCTCACCGTCGCACCGGTCCTGGGCCGGGATGCAAGTTCGCGCAGAAGACGGACAGCCTTGGTCACCGACTTGTTGGCAATCTCCGCCGGCTCGCTGGGATTCACTGCGATCACTGTGGCCGTCCTCGGCTCGTTCATTTGCGCCCCCGATCCTTTCGTGTGTCCCAGTTGTGGGTCAGGCGGCGGTGAGTTGCCGGATTCCGCCGAGTTTGCCTTGGTGGAAGACGAGGGGTTCGCCGTGTCCGGTGTCCATGTGCAGGATGCGGGCGATGACGATGGTGTGGTCGCCGCCGTCGAGTTCGTGGGTGATGTCGCAGTCGACGTAGGCGTGGGCGCCGGTGATTCGGGGTGATCCGGTCTGGGACAGGGTCCAGTCGATGTCGGCGAATTTGTTGGGTTGTTTGCTGGAGAGGGCGCGGCAGATCGGTTCCTGGCCGGCGGCGAGGATGCTGGCGCAGAGTCGGCCGGCGGCGCGGACCTTGGGCCAGCTGGTGGAGGTGTGGGCGACGCTGAAGCTGACCAGGGGTGGGTCCAGGGACAGTGATTGGAAGGTGCCGACGACGAGGCCGCAGGGGTGTTCGGCGTCGGGGGTGATGCCGGAGAGGGCGACGACGCCGGTGGGCAGGTGTCCCATGACGGTGCGGTAGTGGGCCTGGTCGATGGTGGAGGTAAGCATGGTGGCTCCTATTCGGGGTCGCGGCGCGGCGCGGGTGCCGGTCTAACTGAGGTCATTGACGTTCAATTTATGAACGGGATGTTCAAACTGATGTTAGTATTGCGTCCTGGATCACACCCTGTCAAGCGTTTCGGGGTCACCGGTCGGGCGACTGTCTCTTCGTGCAGATGACCTGTCGTGGTGTTGTTCAACAGGGTATTCCGTGCGCGGACTGGATCCGGGCGCGGGCGGAACTGCGACGGCAAGGCGTGACGTCGGGCCGTGTTGACCGCCATTGAGGGCCAATGTCAAAATTTCGATCACAGTGTTCAAGATATGAACATCAATAGTCCTGTGGAACCTCGGCCCGGCACACACGAGAACAGATGAACGAAGGAGAACAGGTGAAGATCGCGCAGATCGAACTCTTCCAGGTGGACTTGCCGTACTCGGGCGGTGTCTATCTACTCTCGGGCGGCCGTTCGTACACCTCGTTCGATGCCTCCATCGTCCGCATCACCACCGATGACGGCCAGCAGGGTTGGGGCGAGAGCACACCGTTCGGCTCCACCTACATCGCCTCCCATGCTCTCGGCACTCGCGCCGGGATCGCGGAGATCGCACCCCACCTGCTCGGCCGGGACCCACGTCAGGTCGACCGGATCAACGACGCGATGGACGAGGCACTCGTCGGCCACAACCACGCCAAGACCGCCCTCGACGTCGCGTGCTGGGACGTCTTCGGCAAGTCCGTCGGACTTCCGGTCGCCGAACTCCTCGGCGGTTCGACCGGTGTTCCCATGTCGATGATCTCCTCGATCTACGCCGGTGAACCGGAGGAAATGCGCCGCCGCGTCGCCGATCACCGTGCCAAGGGATACCGCGGCCACTCCATCAAGATCGGCGCACTCGACAGCGAGGGTGGGCCCGCGCTCGATGCGGAGCGGATCGCCGCCTCCCTGGCCGACAAGCAACCCGGGGAGTTCTTCCTGGTCGACGCGAACGGTGGACTGTTGCCGGAGACCGCGCTGCGGATGCTCCGGATGCTGCCGCCCGGTCTGGACTTCGTGCTCGAGGCCCCCTGCGCCACATGGCGGGAGATGATCTCGCTCCGCCAGCGCTGCCAGTACCCGATCATCGTCGACGAACTCGCCCAGCAGGACGAGGACATCGCGTTCGCTTCGGCGCACGACGTCGCCGACGGCATCGGACTGAAGATCTCCAAGGCCGGTGGTCTGACCCGCGGCCGTCGTCACCGCGACATCGCGCGCGCCGCGGGGATGACCGTCAGCGTGCAGGACACGGTCGGCTCGTCCATCGCGTTCGCGGCGATCGTGCAACTCGGCGCCACCGTCCCGCCGCGCACGCTGCGCTGCGTCCTCAATTGCGAGGACATGGTGACGCTGCCGACCGCGAGGTTCGACGTGCTGACCGAGGACGGCGGCATCCTGCCCCCGAACGCTCCCGGACTCGGGATCGAGGTCGACGAGTCGGTGCTCGGCGACCCGGTTGCCGTGTGGAGCGACTGAGGTAACACCGAAAAGCCGCGTCGGGGTGAGTCTTGCGACTCACCCCGACGCGGCGTATCTGTTCCGGCACCCACACCGTCACGGCAACACGAGGTCAGAGGCGGACACCCTCGGCTGCGAATGTGCCGCGTGCCAGCGCCAAGGCCGCCTGCGCGCCTTCGTGAAGCAGCTCGTAGTCCGCGGCGAGAGCGACGGTCCGGATTCCGTTCTCGGCGCACGCCGTCGTCATTTCCTGACTTCCCCCGTAGGCGGCGACGTCCAGTCCGTGGCGGGTGCACGCCTCCACGATTGTGCGAACGGCATCGAAAACAGCTCCCCCCAGGACGTCCGAGGCGGAACCGGCCAGCGACAGGGTGAGGTCTGCCGTGCCGATCAGGATCCCGTCCAGTCCGGGCGTCGCGCAGATCGCTTCGGCTTCGGCCAGGCCGTTCGTGTCCTCGATCATCAGGTAGACCCGCTGGCGGGGCGCCGAGGCCGGGCGCAACGCTGCCCGAACCGGTCCCCACGAGCGGTGTCCCTCGGGGGCGTAGCGGCAGAAACCGACCGCCTCACGTGCTTGGGCGGCCGACCCGATCTGTGGGACGACGACGACGTCGGCGCCCATGTCGAGCGCCCAGTTGGCTTGTGCGTAGTTCGTCGCCTGCGTCCGCACCCAGGCCTCGACGCCAGCGCCCTGCACCGCCGAGAGCAGGGGCACGACGGAGTCGGTTCCCAGTGCGCCGTGCTGCAAATCGATCACGGCCCAATCGAATCCAGTCCGAACCATCAGTTCGGCAGCGAAGACGGAGTCGAGCGTCAGCCACGCTCCGAGTGACGGCGCGGTCGAGGTCGAGGTCATTGCGGGGTACTCCATTCGGGGATCTGCGGGCGGCGGTCGGTGAACGCCGCCGGTCACTTCTGGGGTGTCGGTGGAATCAGCACAAGCTTTCCGATGTGCTTCTTGGCGAGGAAATCCTCCTGCGCACGAACGATGTCGGACAACGGATAGGTGGCCGAGACGACCGGACGGATTTCATTCCGCTCGATGTATCCGACGAGGTTCTCGAACACGGCGTCGTCCTGGAAGGTGCACCCGTACAGCGTGAGGTCTCTGAGGTAGACCGTGCGCAGGTCGATCTCGGAGATCGGCCCACCGATGGCACCGGCGATCGTGTAGCGGCCACCCGTGCGCAACACGTCGAGCAGTTGAGGCCACTGCGGTCCGACGACGAGATCGACCACCACATCCACCGAGCCGGCACCGAGCGCGCCGATCAGGTCGACTCCCCGCTCGACGGTCCGATCGGCGCCCTGCGCCTTCACCTCGGACGCCTTGTCGGGCGAGCAGACGGCGATCACCGTGGCGCCGCGGCGTTTGGCGAGTTGCACCGCAGCGAGTCCGACACCGCCCGAGGCGCCGGTGATCAGCACGCGTTCGGCACCGACCGCGGCGCGGTGCAGCATGTTCTCGGCGGTGGAGTAGGCGCACGGTAGCGCCGCGAGTTCGGCATCGCTCCACTCGGAGTCGACCGCGAAGGTTTCCCGGGCCGGAGCCACCGCGTACTGCGCGAAGCCGCCGTCGCATTCGCTGCCGAACGTCCAGCATTCGTACGGGCGGTAGTCGACGTAGCTGCGCAGCATGGTGCGCACGAGGACCCGTTCGCCGACGCGGTCGGGGGAGACGCCGTCACCGACCGCGACGATGCGCCCACACACGTCCGCGCCCTGAATCCGGGGGAATTTCAGGGTCGTGCCCGACCAGCTGGCATCGTCGTCGTCGACGGATTCGAACCCGCTCGCGCCACCAGAGCTCGTGTCGGAGTCGATCGCCTTCGAATACCACCCGATGCGGGTATTGATGTCGGTGTTGTTGATTCCGGCGGCGGCGACCTCGATCAGCACCTCACCCCGATCTGGTCGGGGGACGGCGACGTCGGTGCGGTACTCGAGTTTGTCGAGTCCCCCGTGGCCGGTCAGGAGAACTGCGGTCATGTGTTCCGGCAGCAAGGTTGGCTCCTTCGGATTTCGATCGGATGTGTTCGTGGGCCGGTGTATCCCGGTCACACCGGCGCGGCGAGCGGTTCGCGTGCGACGAACGTCTGGGTGAGTTCGCCGATGTCGGTGATGCGGCTGCGCAGCACGTCGCCGGGGCCGAGGAACCGCTGCGGTGTCCGGCCAACCCCGACGCCGGCGGGCGTGCCGGTGAACACCACGTCGCCGGGGTAGAGCTCGAGGGTGTGCGACAGGTGCTCGATCAGCGCCGGCACCGGGAAGATCATCTGCGCGGTGCGTCCGAACTGGACGAGCTCGCCGTTGATGCGGGTCTCGAGCGTGAGATCGTTCGGATCGGCGAACTCGTCGATCGTCACCAGCGCCGGCCCGATCGGGGCGAACCCTCGATGCGACTTGGCGAGACTGAACTGCGGAACCGGTCCGGCCAACTGTCGCCCGCGGTCGGACAGGTCCTGTCCGACAGACAATCCCGCGACGGACTCCCATGCCCGATCGGCCGGGATGTTGCGGCCACCTCGGCCGATCACGACCACGAGTTCGACCTCCCAGTCCACCGTGTCCGAGGGAAGGGGCACGGTGGTGACCGGGCCGGAGATCGCCGAGGCGAACTTGGTGAAGATCACCGGCGACTCGGGCTGTTCCACACCGGACTCCGCCGCGTGGTCGGCATAGTTCAGGCCGACGGCGAACACCTGGCGCGGCGCCGGCACCGGCGAACCGAGTCGACCCGGGTCGATCCCACCGCGTTGCGCCGGGGTGACCCTGTCTCGGTTGCCCGTGTACCAGGTGACGAACTCCGCCCACCGCTCGTAGATCTTCTGCGGATGGGAGGAAAAATAGCCGTGGCTTTCCCCCTCGACATCGACGAGGCCGCTGCGCGTCGACACCTGGAGGCGGCCATCGAAATTGATCAACCGCACCGGAAACTCTCCCATCGTCTGTGCTGCGTGTTCGATTCCCGCGACCGGAACGGGTGCATGCGGATCGTCACTATTTGAACAGTCCGTTCATTGTGCGTGTTTGACGATAGTGCGGCCCAGGTCACAGCTTGTCAAGGCCGGGACGCGCTCGGCGGGGCCTGGCCGCGGGCCGGTGCGCGGGCGCGCTCCGTGTGCATTTCTGTCGAAATCGGTACCTGAGGTGCGCTATCCGGTCGAGCGCCCGCCGTGTGATACCTCGTCGGCCCGGCGCCCGCCCCGGGGTCGGCGCGGGTGGTCGCCGCTGTGACGAGACGGGGTCTTGACGGCCCATGAGGTCCATGTCACAATTTTGAGCGTGACGTTCACTTATTGAACGAATGTGATGTTGGTGGTCGAACTGCTACCGCCGGCACACGTGCACACTTCATCCCCGCCTTTCCCCGCCCCGGACGGCATTCGCACCGTCCACGTCGGCTGTCATGTCGACGCGCACCAGCAAGGAGTGACCTGGTGACGATTACCAACACGGATTCCGTCGGAGAGTATGAGGACGGACCCGTCGGCACGAAGGCCGATCAAGGTCCGGTCGACAAGAAGCGCTTCCTGGTCAAGCTGACCGGTGTGATCGCCGGTGGCATGTTCATCGACGGCTACATCCTCGGCATCGTCGGCACCGTCATCGGTGCCATCACCCTCGACCTGAATATGTCGCTGTACTGGGAGGGGCTCATCGGCGCCTCCGCGCTCATCGGTATCTTCGTCGGCGGCCCGCTGGGGGGCTGGCTGGCCGACAAACTGGGCCGCAAGCCACTGTTCGCGATCGACCTGGCGATTTTCATCCTCGGATCCGTCCTGCAGTTCTTCGTGGACTCGGCCTGGCAACTGTTCGTCGTCCGGTTGCTGATGGGCATCGCGATCGGCGCCGACTACTCGGTCGGTTGGCCACTGCTTTCCGAATTCGCACCGCGGAGGCTGCGCGGCAAGCTGCTGGCCTACTGTGAGGTCGCCTGGTACGTCGGCTTCATGTTCGCCTTCGTCATCGGTTACGTGATGACCACCGTGTGGTCCCTCGACTGGCGCATCGTGCTCGGCTCGAGCACCGTTCCGGCGGTGATCCTGTTCCTGGCCCGGCTGGGTATGCCCGAGTCACCGCGCTGGCTGATGAACAAGGGCCGCACCGAAGAGGCCACCGAGATCGCCCACGCTTACCTCGAGGACCCGTCCGATGTCGTCGACATCGCCAACGAGGGCACCCGCTCGGGCACGTTCGGGATGCTGTTCTCCCCGGCCTACCGGCGGGCGACGATCTTCATCTCGATCTTCTGGTTCTGTGCGGTGGCACCGTATTTCGCGATCGCCACGTTCGCAGCCAGCGTGCTGGAGGGCTACGGGCTCGGTGACGGACTCGTCGGCGCCATCGGAGTCAACGGCCTCGCCCTGGTCGGTGTCATGGTCTCGGTCCTGCTCATCGAACGCGTCGGCCGCCGGAAGCTGACCATCCCGCAGCAGTGGGTCTGCGCTGTGGTCTTGCTGATCATCGGATTGTGGTCGTCCGCCCCGCCCGCGGTGGTCTTGATTTGCTTCCTGGTGTTCGCGTTCGCCAACGCCATGTCCACCGCCCTGACCGGGGTCTACCCGGGTGAGATCTTCCCGACCGAGATCCGCGGCCTCGGTACGGGTTTCGCGACCGCGTTCAGCCGGGTCGGTGCGGGTCTGGGCACGTTCCTGCTGCCGTGGTCGATGCACAACCTCGGAAGTGGGGTGACGATGGTCATCGCCGCGGGCATCTGCATCGTCGGTGCCGCGGTTTCCCAGGTCCTCGCCCCGGAAACGATGGGCCGCAACCTCAGTGAAACCTCGGCCCCGCGCGGCGGTCGGCCCGTTCGAACCTGACCGATCGCGCACAGCACCGGGAACCGGAGTCCGTACCAGGGCTCCGGTTCCCGGTGCTTCACGCGGTGTGGCCGTCGGGCGGGACTATTCGCCTGCCGCGTCCTGCCAGAACACCTCGACGAGGCGCTCGACGATGGCCTGCATCTGCTGGAGCGCTTCGGGGATGCGGTCGCGCCCGAAGCGGTAGCGGGGGCTGTTGAGCGTCAGGATCGCCACCAGACTGCCCGAGGTATCCCGCACCGGCCGGGACAGTGAAATCAGTTCCTCTTCGAGTTCGTTGTCGATGATGCCGAACCCTTGCTCGCGGACCTGGTCGAGTTCCCGGAGCAGAACGGCACGGTCGGTGATGGTGTGGGACGTGTACGCCTCGAGCTTCTCGGGCAGCAGCGCGAGCACCTTCTCCAGCGGCATCTCGGCGAGCAGTACCTTGCCGGTGGAGCTGGCATGCAGCGGATATTGCTGGCCGACCATGTGGGTCGACATGCGGCTCATGATCCCGACCACGTGCGAGCCGGCGGCCTCGGCGATGAGGTCCAGGCCGTCGTGCGAATTCGGCACCGACAGGGTCACCGATTCGTTGAACTTGTCGGCCAACTCCTGCAGCAGCGGTTGGGCGCGTGCGACCAGGCCGGCGTACGGGTCGGCGCGCCGCCCGAGCCGGGCCATTTCCCATCCGAGGATGTAGTTGTTGTCGATCCGGTCGACGAGCCCGGTGCGTTCGAGACTGTAGAGCAGACGGAACGCGGTGGGCCGGGAGATCCCGACCCCCTTCGCGAGCGTGGTCACGGTGGCACCGGTGCGCGGGTGCGCGGCCAACTCCCGTAGCAGCCGAACCGCTTTGGTCACCGACTTGTTCGTCATCTCCGTCGGTTCGGGTACTTCGCTCATGCCACCCCTTCGTCGTGTCGGTGCGCACCACATCCTCGGGTACGCGCTTGCACGACCACTCTACCGCCCCAGCGTTCATATAGTGAACGCTGGGGCGGCAGAGTGTGGGAACTGTCGAGCGCACACCGCGCTCCTGGATTGTCAGGACTGGGCGCGGCCCCAGGTGGACGATTGGCCGGCGGAGTTGACCGTGCGGGGGATCGCGAGGGGATTGCGCTCCTGGATCGGTGCGGGCAGGAGCACCTCCGGGGCGTCCTGGTAGGTGACCGGGCGCAGGAATCGGCGGATCGCGGTGGTGCCCACCGAGGTGTGCGAGACCGCGGTGGTGGCGGGGTAGGGGCCGCCGTGGTGCTGGGCGGGGGTGACGGCGACGCCGGTCGGCCAGCCGTTGAACACCAGTCGGCCGGCGCGGGTGGCGGCGATCCGGGTGAGGCTGCGGAGTTGCTCGCGTTCGTCGGGGGTGGGTTCGGTGCGGGTGTGGACGGTGACGGTGAGGGTGCCGTCGACACCGTTCAGGACGCGGTTCACCTCGTCTTCGGTGCCGTATTCGGCGATGATCGCGGCGGGGCCGAAGCTCTCCTCGAGCAGGGTGTCCGCCTGGGCGACCAGCTGTTCGGCTGTGGTGCGCAGCAGTGTCGGGGTGACCTCGGGGACTCCGCTCTCGCCGGTCGATGCGGTGCCCTTGACGAGGACCTCGACGCCGGGTGCTGCGGCGGCCTCCTCGATCCGGTTGTGGTAGCCCTCGGCGATCTTCGCGGTGAGCATCCGCGCCGCGGGCACCTGCTGGGCGAGGGTGGTGATCTGATCGGTGATCGGCGATCCGGCGGGCACCAGCAGGATGCCGGGCTTGGTGCAGAACTGTCCGGCGCCGAGGGTGAACGAGCCGACGAATCCGGACGCGATCGCCTCGGCGCGCTCGTCGAGGGCACCGGCGGTGACGACGGCCGGGTTGACGCTGCCGAGTTCACCGAAGAAGGGGATCGGGTTGGGGCGGGCGGCGGCGATGTCGAACAGGGCGCGGCCACCGGCGACGGACCCGGTGAAGGCGGCTGCGGCGATCCGCGGGTCCTCGAGGGCGCGGGTGCCGGCCCGGAAACCGCTGATCAGGGCGAACGTGCCGTCGGGGGCGCCGGCGGCGGACAGTGCCCCGGCGACGACGTCGGCGGTGGCGGCGGAGGTGCGGGGATGGCCGGGATGGGCCTTGAGCACCACCGGGCAGCCGGCGGCCAGCGCGGAGGCGGTGTCGGTGCCGGCGACGGAGAACGCGAAGGGGAAGTTGCTGGCGGCGAAGACCAGGACCGGGCCCACGGGGATCTGGTACCGGCGCAGGTCCGGGCGGGCGCCGAGGACGAAGTCGGGATCTGCGCGGTCGATGATCACGTCGAGGAAGGTGCCGTCGATCAGTTCCTCGGCGAACATCCGCAACTGCACGCAGGTCCGGTTCAGTTCCCCGCTCAATCTGGCCTGGGGAAGCCCGGTTTCGATGATGGCCTCGGCGACCAGCCCGTCGGCGTGCGCCTCGAGGGCGTCGGCGATCGCGACGAGTACAGCGGCGCGGTCGTGGGGGGTGCGGTCCTCCCAGAGCGGTGCGGCGGCGGCCGCGGCGTCGAGGAGGCGGTCGAGTTGTGCGTCGGTGGTGTCCGGTTCGATCGAATGCGTGGTGTCAGTCATGAAGTGCGGGATCCCTTTCGGAAGTCGAGGCTCGCGCCGGGTGCGGCGCAGCCGGGGTGTGGGGGTCGGGCTCGCGGTTGTCTATTCGAAGGATGCGACCGGCTCGCCGAAGACGCCTTCGTCGGGGACGACGCCGAGACCGGGGCCGGTGGGTACCCGGATGCGCCCCCCTTCGATCCGGACCGGGTTGTCCGAGTCGTAGTGAATGTCCATGTAGGGCTCGGCAATCCACACGCCCTCGAGCAGGCGCGGCTGAACCGTCGAGCCGATGTGGGCACACGCGGCCGCGATGATGTCCCCTCCCCAGGAGTCGTCGCACGTGTGGGGCATGGAACGTGCCTCGCAGAGATCCCTCACGGTCGCGAGGGTACCGAGACCGCCCAGTCGCGTGACCTTCAGTCCGAATCCGTCGCATACGCCGAGTGAGATCGCTCGGAGCACGTCGCCGAGATCCTCGGTGTTCTCGTCGAGGTAGACCGCGTGGTGCAGTTGGCCGCGAATCGCGGCGATCTCCTCCATCGTGTTGCAGGGCTGCTCGAAGACGAAGGGAATGTCGGCGCACTCCCGGCCGATTCGCAGGACGTCGCGCGCATACAGTCCGCGGTTGGCATCCAGGGACAGGCGGGTGCATCCGGTTGCTTCCCACACCTTGCGAACGGTCTCGATGTCGATCTCGACCGGCCGTCCGCCCACCTTGATCTGCAGCCGCGGATACCCCTCGGCGATCTTCTCGACGGCGGTCCGGGCGACGTCGTCCGGCTCGCCGATGGACAGCGCGTAATAGGAGTCCACCCGATCGGTGGTCGCGCCACCCAGCATGTCGCACACGCGGATTCCGTGAGTCTTGCCGATCAGGTCGTGAATTGCGATGTCGATCGCGGCTTTGGCGTAGTTGTGTCCGTTGAGGAGCCGGTCCAGTGCGCGGCGCACGGCCAGCGGACCCGTCACCGGCATGCCGATCAGGCCCGCCGACATCTGGTTCAGTGCCGCCCGCGCGCCCAGGGCGTGCTCCGGCGCATACGTCGGGCTGACCGGGCACGTCTCACCCCACCCGGAGACACCCGCATCGGACACGATCTGCACGATCGTCGAGTCCAGGGCGGTGTAGGAGCCCTCGGACATCCGGTAGGCCTTGCCGCTGAACGGCAGATCCATCTGATACACGTGAATCTCGGCGATGCGCAACGCTTTACCTCTTTCGTGGGCTCGGTCAGGCGTATCCAGTTGTGGGTCAGGCGGCGGTGAGTTGCCGGATTCCGCCGAGTCGGCCTTGGTGGAAGACGAGGGGTTCGCCGTGTCCGGTGTCCATGTGCAGGATGCGGGCGATGACGATGGTGTGGTCGCCGCCGTCGAGTTCGTGGGTGATTTCGCAGTCGACGTAGGCGTGGGCGCCGGTGATTCGGGGTGATCCGGTCTGGGACAGGGTCCAGTCGATGTCGGCGAATTTGTTGGGTTGTTTGCTGGAGAGGGCGCGGCAGATCGGTTCCTGGCCGGCGGCGAGGATGCTGGCGCAGAGTCGGCCGGCGGCGCGGACCTTGGGCCAGCTGGTGGAGGTGTGGGCGACGCTGAAGCTGACCAGGGGTGGGTCCAGGGACAGTGATTGGAAGGTGCCGACGACGAGGCCGCAGGGGTGTTCGGCGTCGGGGGTGATGCCGGAGAGGGCGACGACGCCGGTGGGCAGGTGTCCCATGACGGTGCGGTAGTGGGCCTGGTCGATGGTGGAGGTAAGCATGGTGGCTCCTTGTCAGATCGTGGTGCCGGACCCGGCAGCGGTGTAGGAGGAGTGGTCGGGGTGCAGTTCGGTGGCGATGTCCCGTGCGGCGCGCAGTGCGCTCTCGATGGCGCCGTCGATGAATCCGGCCCACAGATTCGCGATGTCACTGCTCGCGAAGTGCAGAACGCCTTCGGTGGCCTGCTGCGCGCCCAGGTAACGAGTGACCTGGTTCGGACGGTGCATCATCCAGGTCTCCTGCGAGTACTGGTCGCTCATCCAGTCGTGTCCGGTCACCTCGAGGACATCGAGATCGTCCCGCCAGACGGTCAACGCCCGCTGAACGGCATCGCGGTCGTTGGGGTCGAGCCGCGTCGAGTCGGCCCCGAAGGCAACCAGAACTGCATCGTCGTCGCCGAGGTATTCGGTGCGCACGACGGACAGCGGGTGGGCGGCGGAGGAGTACGCGAAGAACGGGGCGATCGGGCCACGCACCCGGATCCAGCACTTGACGCCCTGGGAGGCGGCCTTCTCCCTGCTTGCGGCGAGTTTGCCGTCGTTGAGCGGTGGCGTGACGGCGAGGTCGCCGAGAATGTTCTGGGGCACGGTGAGTACCACTCGACGCGCCGTGATCACCTGGCCGTCGCTCAGGTGCACGCGAGCGCGTTCGGTGTCGTGTTCGATGCGGGAAACCTCCGCGCCGGTGCGCAGCTCCGCGGTGGTGTCGGCGGCGATCGCCGCCACCAGCGATTGGGTGCCGTCGGCGAGGCGGAAGACCGCGGACGCCTCGTGCATCAGATGCCACGAGCCCGCGGTGGCGGCGGTCCATCGCAACGCGGTGATGAAGGCCCCCTCGGTGAGTGGGCCGTTGAAGTGCCCGACCCAGGCCGCCTCGTTCGCCTGGTATTCGTCCTCGCTCAGCTGCAGCCGGTCGAGCATGTCCTGCACGCTGTACCGGTCGATGTTCGCGAACTCGGGTGATGCGGGCGGCAGATCGGGCCGGGGGACGATGTTCATGGTGTCGGCGAGCAGCCGGCGCATTCCGGGATCGATCAATTCCATGAACTGCTCGAGTGTTCCGGTGCGGACCCGGTCGCCGGCGAGCCAGTACGCCTGCTCCGCGCGCGGGCCACGGGTCACCGAGAGTCCGTATCGGGTGATCTCGGCCCACACGTGCGGCTGCACCCAGTGCATCCAGGTGCCGCCGATCTCGAGGTCCCTGCCGAGGCGGTGGTCGGTCCACACCCGTCCGCCGAGCCGGTCGCGCGCCTCGAGCACGACCACGCTCAGTCCGGTACGGGACAGCTCCCGGGCGGTGATCAACCCGGCGATGCCGCCGCCGACAACGACGACATCGGCTTCCTGATGCTGGTGGGCGCTGTCCGCCATGGTGTCTCCTCACCGCCGTGAACTCAGGGGAAGGGCGTCAGACCCCTGCGAACGCTTGCTGTTCATATTGTGAACGTGTTGTTCAATATAGATCGACAATGATCCTGAGCTGTAGATCACAATCTGTCAAGAGTGGTGGTGTGAGCATCGATCCCGTGACCGCGCCCGCCCGGGTGCGGGTGAGTTCACCCCGCGGTACGGGAACCCGCAGATGACGCCGAGGGCGAGGTGAGGCCCGCTGGTGTCGATGGTGAGGCGTCGCGTCGGCATCCATCGCGAGTTTCGGAGCGGGTCTTGACGCGCCGTGAGTCCCATGTCACACTTTTGACCACATCGTTCAGTTAATGAACACGTAGCGTGGCTGAGCTGCAGCGATCGAGCCCATCCCAACGACCCGCAGTCGCCAGAGATCTCTCGGATTCCGCGGCCGTGCACCACTTCACGAAGGTTGTGACATCACGTGCGAACATCTGCTTCCCGCCTATCCGCCCCTGCGCACGGTGATTGCCCACCGTCGTCGGTCGTGATCGCCACGTCGACGCGCACGAGCGAGGAGGGCCGATGACCATCACGAACAACGAACTCGTGGACGTCGACCAGCAGTCGGTCGACAAGAAGCGCTTCCTGGTCAAGCTGACCGGTGTGATCGCCGGCGGAATGTTCATCGACGGCTACATCCTCGGCATCATCGGCACCGTCATCGGTGCCATCACCCTCGATCTCGGCATGTCGCTGTACTGGGAGGGGCTCATCGGGGCGTCCGCGCTGATCGGCATCTTCATCGGCGGCCCCCTCGGCGGCTGGCTCGCCGACAAACTCGGCCGCAAGCCGCTGTTCACGATCGACCTGCTGATCTTCACCGTCGGTTCGGTCCTGCAATTCTTCGTCGACTCGGCCTGGCACCTCTTCCTCGTCCGGCTGCTGATGGGCATCGCGATCGGCGCCGACTACTCCGTCGGCTGGCCACTGCTCGCCGAGTTCTCCCCCAGGCGGTTGCGCGGCAGGCTGATGGCCTTCTCCGAGGTCGCCTGGTACCTCGGATTCATGACGGCCTTCGTCGCCGGCTTCCTGATGACAGCCGTGTGGTCCCTGGACTGGCGCATCGTGCTCGGCTCGAGCACCCTGCCCGCCGTCATCCTGCTCCTGGCCCGGCTGGGTATGCCCGAATCCCCGCGCTGGCTGATGAACAAGGGCCGCACCGAAGAGGCAACCGAGATCGCCCACACCTACCTCGAAGACCCTGCCGACGTCCTCGACACCACCAGCGAACCGACCCGTAAGGGCACGTTCGGGATGCTGTTCTCGCCGTCCTACCGGCGGGCGACGATCTTCATCTCCGTCTTCTGGTTCTGTGTGGTGGCACCGTATTTCGCGATCGCGACGTTCGCTGCCAGCGTGCTCGCCGACTACGGTCTCGGCGACGGACTCGTCGGCGCCCTGGGGATCAACGGCCTCGCACTGGCCGGTGTCGTCATCTCGGTGATCCTCATCGAACGGATCGGCCGCCGGAAGCTGACCATCCCGCAGCAGTGGGTGTGCGCCGCGGTCCTGGCCGCGATCGGGCTCTGGACCTCTGCACCGCCGGTGCTGGTGCTCATCGGCTTCCTGGTCTTCGCGTTCGCCAACGCCATGTGCACCGCGCTGACGGGTGTCTACCCGGGCGAGATCTTCCCGACCGAGATCCGCGGCCTGGGAACCGGTTTCGCGACCGCGTTCAGTCGCGTCGGAGCCGGTCTGGGTACGTTCCTGCTGCCGTGGTCGATGCACAACCTCGGCGCGGGCACCACGATGCTCATCGCGGCCGGCATCTGCGTCGTCGGCGCGTCGGTCTCCCAGGTCCTCGCCCCGGAAACGATGGGCCGCAGTCTCAGCGAAACGTCCGCTCCACACCAACGGTAACCACCCCGATCCCGAGCGCGGAGTCGCCGGACCGACAACGATGTCAGCCCCGTGACTCCGCCTCGACCCCCAGAACGTCCCACCACACTCCGTGTGTTCGCCAAGGAAGGAGCCAGCGATCATGTCGACCATCTCGGACGCGGTCACCGCACTGGCAAACAAGGGAATGGTCCTCGTCGTCGACGACGAAGACCGCGAGAACGAGGGCGACCTGATCATGGCCGCCGAATACGCGAGCACCGATGCGGTCGCGTTCTTCCTCGAACACACATCCGGCTTTCTCTGCGTCGCCATCGACGAGGCCCGCGCCGACACACTCGGCCTCGACCTGATGGTCCCCGACAACACCGAAGCCCACAACACCGCCTTCCTGGTCAGCGTCGACTACCGGCACGGCACCACCACGGGAATCAGTGCGGGCGACCGCGGCGCCACCATCCGGGCCCTGGCCGACCCGGCCCTGCAGCCCGCCGACCTCGCCCGGCCCGGCCACGTCATGCCGCTGCTCGCCAAGCCCGGCGGCGTCCTCGAGCGCCCCGGGCACACCGAAGCCGGAGTCGATTTGTGCCGCATGGCCGGGCTCAGCGGCGCCGCCCTGCTCTGCGAGATCGTCACCCCCGATCGGCGGGAGATGATGCGACGCGACGACCTCGAACAACTCGCCGCACAGCACTCGATCCCGATGATCTCCATCGCCGAACTGCGCGCATGGCGCTCACGCACGGATGGAACGGTGACCCCGCTCCGCCAGAGTGCCGCACGCCCCGGGGACATCGTTCTCCGGTCCGGTCGCAGCACCCTGCCCACCGAGGTCGGCACGTTCGACGCGCTGGCCTATCAGGCACCCGGCGACGGCGTCGAGCACCTGGCCTTGGTGATGGGCGACGTGGCCACGACCGACGCGCCGCTGGTCCGGATGCACAGCGAGTGCATCACCGGTGACCTCGCCGGCTCCCTGCGCTGCGACTGCGGACCCCAATTCCGATCCGCCATGAGCGCCATCGCCGAGGCCGGCGCCGGCATCCTGATCTATCTCCGCGGACACGAGGGCCGCGGAATCGGCCTGGGGCACAAACTGCGCGCCTACGAACTCCAGCAACACGAGGGCCTCGACACCATCGACGCCAACGTCAGCCTCGGCCTGCCCGTCGACAGCCGCGACTACCGCGTCGCCTGCGAAATCCTCGACGACCTGGGAGTCGGCCGAGTGCGGCTGATGACGAACAACCCCGACAAGGTCCGGGCCCTGAGCGACCACGGCATCACCGTTGCCGAACAGATCCCACACGAGTCCTCACCGACCGCCTACAACCGGTCCTACTTGACAACCAAACGCGACCGCATGGGGCACACCCTCCAGCGGCTCGGTTGATACCCCGCGTCACCCACCCGGTCCCGCATCGGGGCCTGACACGAAAGGGCGACATGCCGATGACGACCACCGAGACCCTCGATTGAACCCGCAGACCCCGCCCATGCGACACGGCAGGCCGGCCTTGGTCACCGGTGTCGAACACCCGGAGGGTGCTCACGCTGCCCGCACTCTCGCCGAGCATGGATTCGACGTCGTCGCACACAGTTTCACTCCGGAGGCGGCCGAACGGATCGCCCGGGACATCACGAGCGGCGGTGGCCGCGCGACCGCCGTCGTCGCCGATCTCACCATCGACCGGGAGGTCGACCGGCTCTTCACCACCGTCGAAGACATCCACGGCCACGTCGACACGGTCGTACACGCCGCCTGGATTCCCGGACCCGAATCCACCGGCACGTCACTCGAGACGATCCATCCCCACGACTGGCATCGATTCGTCCACGCTCACCTCGGCATGGTCTTCACGACCGTGCGGCGGGCGATGCAGTCGATGAACACAAGCGGCCGGGCGGGATCCATCGTCACCGTCGTCGGCATTGGCCGATCAGCCACTGAAACAGGCGATTCCACGCTGGCCCGGCAGGTGATCGACGGCGCAATCGAGGCCTTCACCGTCGCGGCGGCGCGCGACCTCGGCGCCTGCAGCGTACAGGTCACCAGCATCCGCTTGGTCGACGAACTTCCGACACTCGAACACCCGGACGAGCGCCGCGCACCGGATTTCGACACCGCACTCGTCCTACTCGCCGACCCCGTCCACCACGGCGGCTGGTCCGGCAGGGTTCTCACCGCGCACGCGGCCCTGCCGGCTGCCGTGCACTGACAACCCATCCCCGTTTCCGTCCAACACCTTTGGAGTTGAAGCCGTGACTGTCGTGTCCGAATCCACCACGCCGCAGAAGGTCGAGCTGACCGACGAGGAGATCTTCGCCGGCCATCTCGGCGGCAAGCTCTCGGTCGAGCTGACCGCCCCGCTGGACACTCAGCGGGATCTGTCGATCGCTTACACCCCGGGGGTGGCGCAGGTCTCCCGCGCCATCGCTGCCGACGAGACCCTCGCCGACCGCTACACCTGGACCAGTCGCCTGGTGGTCGTCGTCAGTGACGGTTCCGCGGTCCTCGGTCTCGGGGATATCGGCCCGCGTGCCTCCCTTCCGGTGATGGAGGGCAAGTCGGCCCTGTTCAAGAACTTCGCGGGCCTGAACTCCATCCCGCTGGTCCTCGACACCCAGGACCCCGACGAGATCGTCGAGACCCTGATCCGGCTGCGCCCGAGCTTCGGTGCCGTGAATTTGGAGGACATCTCCGCGCCGCGTTGCTTCGAGATCGAACAGCGCGTCATCGAGGCCCTGGACTGCCCGGTCATGCACGACGACCAGCACGGCACCGCCATCGTCGTCCTCGCTGCGCTGAAGGGTGCGGTCAAGGTCCAGGACCGGGACATCCGTGGGTTGCGCGTGGTCATCTCCGGTGCCGGCGCCGCCGGTGTGGCGTGCGCGAACATCCTGCTCGCCGCCGGGATCGCGGACGTGACGGTCCTCGACTCGAAGGGCATCGTCTCCGTGGATCGTCAGGATTTGAACGCGGTGAAGGTGGATCTGGCCGCGCGCACCAACCCGGCCGGTCGCCGCGGTGGCGTCGCCCAGGCCCTCGACGGCGCGGACGTGTTCCTCGGGGTGTCCGCGGGCACCGTCCCGGAGGAGTTGATCGCGACCATGGCGGAGAACTCCATCGTGTTCGCGTTGTCGAACCCGGACCCGGAGATCCACCCCGACGTCGCCCGCAGGCACGCGGCGATCGTCGCGACCGGACGCTCGGATTTCCCGAACCAGATCAACAATGTGCTGGCCTTCCCCGGTGTGTTCAAGGGCGCGCTCGATGCCGGTGCCCGGCGCATCACCGAGGGCATGAAACTCGCCGCCGCCGAGGCGATCCTCTCGGTCGTCGGTGACGAGCTGGCTGTGGACAAGATCGTTCCCAGCCCGCTCGATCCTCGCGTGGCCCCCGCTGTCGCGGAGGCAGTCGCCGCCGCTGCGCGATAGGCGCTTCGCACCCGTGCGTGGTTAAGGAGTCTCTGCACTCGTCAACCACGCACGGGCGGCGGAGCCGCCCCCGCACCCCGTCCGAACCCGCACCCAGGTTCGGACGGGGTGTTCGTCGTGCCCGTGGATGTCAGGGGGCACACCGATGGGTGTGCCGCCGCCGGCCGAGGCGGGCGCGTTCGGTCTCGGACATGCCGCCCCAGATGCCGTGGTGTTCCGCGGCGGTAAGGGCGTGAGTTCGGCATTCGCGGAGCACGGGGCAGTCCTGGCAGATCTGTTTGGCGCGGCGTTCGCGCCGTGTGCGGACGGTTCGCTGCTCGCGATCGTCGGGCGAGAAGAACGTGGCGGTGTCGGTTCCGCGGCACGATCCCTCATGTCGCCAGTCCCAGCCGGACGGACGGTCGGATGGATGCTCGGTGATGGTCATTCGGTTTCCCGGGGTCGACGTTTCGGTACTCCTACGACAAACGCACCGCCGTAACCGGGACAAAGCGTGGCCGGTACGGCGGTGCGTCGCGCACGTGGAGGGCGGGTGCCTGACGCCGACACATCAGGTCAGGCACCCGCGCAGTTCGTTCAGTCAAGAAGGCGCTCCTGATTCCTGAACGAACGTATTGCCGCAGGGAATATGTTCCCCGCGAAGATTTTTCGTGGTGTCAGTTGGTCGCGGTGGACACGTCGAACTCGATGGTGCCGAAGCCTTCGAAGTCGCCGACCCAGCGGCCGGCCTGGTTCATGGGAACTGCCTGCAGGCAGCTGCCGGGGAGGATGACCTGGCCGGCCTGGAACTCGACGTCGTAGGCGGCGAGGCGGTTGACCAGCCAGGCGACCGCGGCGAGGGGGTTGCCGAGGATGTTGCGGGTGTTGCCGGCGATGACCTCGCGCCCGTTGAAGTGCAGGGAGCCGTTCATGTCGCGCAGGGTGAGGTCGGTGATGCGGCGGGGGGTGCCGCCGAGGATGACCGCGCCGGTGGATCCGTTGTCGGCCAGCGTGTCCGGGAGGTCGATGGCCCAGTCCTGGACGCGGGAGTCGATGATCTCGATGGCGGGCACGGCGTAGTCGATGGCGTTGATGACGTCGGCGACCGTGATGTTGGGCCCGTGCAGACTGCTCTTCAGCACGAATGCGGGTTCGAGTTCGACGAACGGTTCGATGTAGTCTTCCCGTTCGAGGGTGGTGCCTTCGTAGGCGAAGATGCTGGCGAGCAGGAATCCGTAGTCGGGCTGGCCGAGGCCGAAGGCTTCCTGCATGACCTTCGCGATGTTGCCGAGCTTGTATCCGACCAGGCGGTCACCGCCTGCGACGGCGTGTTCGACGTTGATGCGCTGGACGGCGAAGGCGGAGTCGGCGTCGAGGGCGGGCCAGGTCTTGGTCGGCGCGGTGATCGGTGCCCCGTTCACGCGTGCCGTACGCAGGGTGGCCGCGACGTCGTGGAGTTCGGTGGTCTGCATGGGTGTCCTTGTCGGGTCGGTGGGTCAGACGGCGTCGACGGTGCGGTTGCCGAAGCGGAGACCGGGGTGATCGTCGCGGAGCCGGACGGCGCCGGGGCCGTAGAGCTTTTCGCGCAGGGTGGAGCCTTCGTATTCGCTCCACATGGTGCCGCGGCGCTGCAGTTCGGGGACGACGAGTTCGATGAAGTCGGCGATGTCCTGGTACTTGATGGCGTTGGCGAGGTTGTAGCCGGCGATACCGGTCTCGTTCATCCACCGGGTCAGTTCGTCGGCCACGGTGGTGGGGGAGCCGACGATGGTGGGGCCGGTGCCGCCGATACCGACGAATTCGGCGATGTCGCGCGGGGTCCACTCCTTGTCGGGGTCCATCTTCGAGAACAGGTCGACCATGGTCTGTCCGGCGTTGGTCTTGACGTGCTTGAGGGGCACGTCGGGGTCGAACTGCGACATGTCCAATCCGGTCCAGCCGCTGTAGCGGGCCATCGCCCCGGTGTAGCTCACGAGCTTGCGGTAGCTCTCGTACTTCGCGTGGGCTTCTTCGTCGGTCGGTGCGCAGACGACGTTGAGCATCTGCAGGACGTGCACGTTGGCCGGGTCGCGGCCGGCCTCGGCGGCGAGGCTGCGGAGGCTGTCGACCTGCTTCTTCAGCGCCGGGATGGACACGGCGTTGACGAACACCGCCTCGGCGCTGGCGGCGGCGAGGGCGCGGCCCTTGGACGAACCGCCGGCCTGGAAGATCACCGGGGTGCGCTGCGGGGACGGCTCGCACAACGCGAAGCCGGGAACGGAGAAGTACTTACCCTTGTGCTCGATGTTGTGCACGCGGCTCGGATTGATGTACACGCCCCGCTCGGCGTCCCGGACGACCGCGTCGTCGTCCCAGGATCCCTCCCACAGCTTGTAGCAGACCTCGAGGTACTCGGCGGCCATGTCGTACCGCTCGTCGTGCGGAACCTGCTGTCCGGTACCGAGATTGCGGGCTGCGCTGTCGGAGTAGGAGGTCACCAGGTTCCAGCCGACCCGGCCGTCGGTGAGGTGGTCGAGGGTGCTGAACTTGCGGGCCAGCGCGTACGGGTGCTCGTAGGAGGTCGACCCGGTCAACCCGAATCCGAGGTTCTTCGTCACCGCAGCCATCGCGGAGACGGCCATGAACGGATCCTGCGCGGGGATCTGCGCGGCATCGGCGAGGGCCGCGTCGGCGTTGCCCTCGTAGATGTCGTGGTAGCCGACGTTGTCGGCGAAGAAGATGCCGTCGAACCGGGCCTGTTCGAGCAGTTTGGCGTACTCGGTCCAGTAGGCGAGGTTCTTGTAGTTCGCGCCCTGATCCTTCGGGTGCCGCCACAGGCCGGCCGACAGGTGCGCCGGGCCCTGGTAGTCGAAGGCAAAGATCCGCATGCGCTGAGACGCCATTGTCTATCTCCGTTCACTTTTTGAACACGTAGTTCATGTGTTGAACAACACTGTAAGAGGTGGAATAAGTGGGCGTCAATAGTGCATTTCGCAAGAAGTGCCCCCCGGAACTTGTCGATGCTCGCATCCCCGTCACTTCACGACGCATTCACTTTATGGTCGGCATGTTCAAATAGTGGATGGGCGTGTAGAACATAGTCCATGCGTGCCATTCAGGTCTCTCGTCTCGGTGGTCCCGACGTTCTCGAACTCACCGAGGTCCCCGATCCTCGGCCCGGTCCGGACGATCTGCTCGTCCGGACCGAGGCGATCGGCGTGAACTTCATCGACACCTATTTCCGGACCGGGATGTACCCGCATCCGCTGCCGTACGTTCCCGGCGACGAGGGCTCGGGTGTCGTCGAGTCGGTCGGTGCCGGGGTGCGCGGCTTCGCGCCCGGTGACCGAGTCGCGTGGTGCGGGGCAACCGGCAACTACGCCGAACGGGTGGTGGTGCCCGCCGCAGTCGCAATCGCGGTACCGGACGGCGTACCCGCCCCGCAGGCGGCTTCTGCACTGGCGCAAGGCATGACGGCCCACTACTTGGCGTACTCGACCTACCCGGTGCAGTCCGGCGACACCGTGCTCGTCCACGCCGGGGCCGGCGGCGTCGGATTGCTGCTGACCCAACTGGCCACGAAGCTGGGCGCGCGGGTGATCACCACTGTCTCGTCGGATGTGAAGGAGAAGCTGTCGCGCGAGGCCGGCGCCGCCGAGGTGCTCCGTTACGACGACGACATCGCCACCCGCGTCCGCGAACTCACCGACGGGGAGGGCGTCGCCGTCGCCTACGACGGGGTCGGCGCGGCCACGTTCGAGGCGAGCCTCGCGTCCGTCCGGGTCCGTGGCACCCTTGCCCTCTTCGGCGCCTCGAGCGGCCTGGTACCGCCGTTCGACCCGCAACGGCTCAATCCCGCAGGGTCCCTGGTCCTCACCCGTCCCACACTCGCGCACTACATCCGCACCCGTGAGGAACTCACCTGGCGGGCAGGCGAGGTCTTCGCGGCCGTTGCGGACGGCTCGTTGCACGTTCGCGTCGGCGCGCACTACCCGCTCGAACACGCCGCCGACGCGCACCGAGACCTCGAGGCCAGAAAGACCACCGGTGCCGTCGTCCTCGTCCCCTGACCCCGAGCCATACGGACGTACAATTCTGCTGGCGATGTTCATACCCGCATCGACGGAGTGATTCGTGTCGAACCTGACAGTCGGCGACTTGGTGGCCATGCGGCAACTCGCGTGCAGCGTGGTGGCCGGCGCTGCCGGTACCGGCCGGATCGTGGTGTGGGCGCAGGTGTGCGAACTGCCCGACCCGTGGAACTGGCTGGGTAAGGACGACCTGTTGATGACCACCGGTATGAGCCTGCCGGCAGCGGCGGACGCACAGCGAGAGTTCGTGCGACGTCTCAGCGAGGCGGGTTTGGCCGGTCTCGCGATCGGCGACGACCTGCTCGCGCCCCCGCTGACGCAGGACATGCTGGCCGAGGCGGACGAGCAGTGCTTCCCCGTCGTCTCGGTCGGTCATGCAACACCTTTCGTCGCGATCGGCCGTACCGTCGCCATCGCGGCCCAGAGCGTCCAGGTCAGTCGAATCGCCCGCTTGAGCCGGCTCTACGACGCCACGCAGGCGGCACCGGAGGACGAGACGTCGCTGCTCGATCGGGTGTCGGCGGAACTCGGACACCGACTCCACGTCGTGGACGTCGAACTCGGCAGCGAGGTGCTGCGCGACGCCCGTCCGCTCGGCGACGATCTCGTCGACGAACTCCGCCGCAGCGTCGGCGGCCGGCTCGACGGTCTTCCGTCGAGGGTATCGATCGACGCCGGCGCCGGGACGGTGGCGACAGCGTTCCCCCTCGCCACCCACCGCAGGTGCATGCTCGTCGCGGCCGAGCACGCCGACATCGAGGTCGACGCGTTCGTGTTGTTGCATGCGCAGAGCCTCGTCGGCGTGGAAGTGGAGCGGGTGACCCGGGAACGTGAACGCACCGATGTGGTGCGGGCGGAGCTGCTCGAGCAGATGATCACCGGATCGATCAGCGCGGAAGCTGCCACACCTCGCCTCGGACAACTGGAGTTGGCCGATACCCACTGGTGCGTCATCGGATTCGACGCATCTCACCTCCAGACGGCCCGCACGCTCATCGGGGACCGCGGAGTCCCGTACCTGTCGTGCTCGGTAGGGGACGAGGGGTACCTGATGGTCCCGAGCGCCGACGCCGACCTGACGGCGGATCTCCTCGACCGCCACATCGATGCGATGGGAATGTCAGCCCGTAACGCGACGACTCGACGGGTCCCGGACAGCGTTCGTCAAGCCCGGTGGGCTCTCCAGGCCGCGCGGGCGGCGGGCGGCGGTCTTGCCGAGTATTCGACCGCGGCCCCCCTGTTCCTTCCCCGAACCTTGACCGAGGCACATTTCGCGACGCGGGCCGTGCTGGGGAAGGTCATCGACTACGACGCGGCCAATCACAGTGATCTCGTCGAGACGCTCGACGTATTCCTGTCCATGGATCGGAACTGGTCGGCAACCGCGGAAAAGCTTGTCATTCACCGCCAGACGCTCGGATACCGACTACGCAAGATCGAGGGCCTCACCGGCCGAAGCATGAAGAGCTCCGCAGACATCGCCGACTTCTGGATGGCGCTGATCACCCGCCGGATCAGTAGCGTCCGGGACTGAGACGAGAGGAAGACGATGTCGAGACTCACCGTCGGCGACCTCATCGCCATGGATCAGCTCGGGTGCGCTGCCGTCGCCGGTGTGGCGGGACTCGATCGCCGGATCGTGTGGGCACACACCTCGGAACTCGACCCCTGGGACTGGCTGGGAGCGGACGAGCTGCTGATGACCGCCGGGTTGTGCGTGCCGCCGGACGAGCCGGCACAGTGCACGTTCGTCGAGCGCCTCCACGAAAAGGGATTGGCGGGCGTCATCATCGGTGACGACGCGACAGCGCCACCGCTCACGGCCGCGATGCTCGCTGTTGCCGACCGACTGGGTTTCCCCATCCTTCGGTGCAGCCACACCACCCCGTTCGCGGCCATCGGACGGACGGTGGCCCTGGCCAGTCAGAGTGTTCAGGTCAGCAGGGTCGCACGGCTGAGCCGACTCTACGAACACGCACGCTCGACGTCACTGGCGGAGACGAGTCTCCTTGTCCGGCTGTCCCGCGAGCTTCGCTACACGTTGCACGTCGTCGACGTCGAGTACGGCACCGAAGTTCTCCCCACCGACAATGCACTGTCCGACAAGACCATCCGCGCGTTGGCCGCGCGGGTCGCCGGAACCCTCGATCGTCTTCCCGCCCACCTCACGCTGATGGACGGTGCCGACTATGTGATGACCGCCCATGCCCTTCCCACTCACCGGAAATGCATGCTGGTGATGGAGGGAAGCCCGGCCACGGACGTCGATGCCTTCGCCCTGCTGCATGTGCGAACCCTGATCGGCGTCGAAGTCGAAAAGGTCACCAGGGAGCGGGAGCACGCCGACGAGGCCGGTGAGGGCCTGCTGCGGAGAATTCTCGCCGGAACCGACGCCGCCGAGGCGGTGACACCACTGCTCGAACAGTTCGACCTCGCCGAACCCGAATGGACGGTGCTGAGCTTCGGAACCGACTTCCTGCCGGCAGCGCGGACGATAACCGGCGACCGGGGCGTTCCCCACGTGACCGGCACACTCGACGAACACGCGTACATGCTGATTCCGACCGGCCGGAGCCCGGAGACCATCGACGTGCTGAGCGGCAGAACCCGGGCGATGGGAGTGTCACCCTCGGCGACCACGATCGGGCAGATCTCCGACAGCGCTCGTCAGGCGGGTTGGGCGCTGGACACCGCCCGATCGACCGGCGTACCCGTCACCCGATACTCCACCGACGCACCACTGTTCGTGCCGCGCACCCTGACCGACGCCCGGCACGCCACCGACGCGATCCTCGGAGATCTCCTGCTGTACGACCGGGGACACGAGTCACACCTCGTCGAGACGCTCGAAACCTTCCTCACACACAACCGAAGCTGGACGGTGACTGCCGAGCAGCTCGGAATTCACCGGCAGTCTCTTGCCTTTCGTCTCCGGAAGATCGAGTCCGTGACAGGTCGCAATCTCAAGGCGTCCTCGGACATCGCGATGCTGTGGCTGGCGCTCCGCGCCCGCGCCCACGCGAGGGCGCTGACCGACTGATTCAGGGTCTGTCAGACGGCGGCGGCCGCGCGCAACCCGTCGAGGACGGCCTCTTCGACGGTGCGCGGGGCGAGGCAGTCACCGACTCCGGTGAACGGGATGCCGGTGGATTCGACGTCGGCGAGCAGGGTGTCGTTCTGCTGGTGGCCGAGGGCGAGGACGAGGCCGTCGATGCCGTCGAGGATGATCGGTTCGCCGGTCAGGGTGTTGACCAGATACACGGTGTCGTCGTCCGCCCCGAACAGGCGGGCGTGGGGGACGATGCGCACCTTCGCTTCGGTGGCCGCGCGCAGCATCGACACCCGGGTGAACTGCTGCAGGTTCTCGCCGGCCGCGTAGCCGTTGACGCACAGGGTCACCTTGCGCCCTTCGCGGGCAAGCATTTCCGCGACCCCGAGCCCGGTCCAGTCTCCGCGCCAGTCGGCCACGACGATCTCACCCTTGGGGGTGTTGCCGCCGTTCGCGCCGATCACGTCCCACGCCTCGAGCACCGGCATGTCGCCGTCCAGTTCGAGGTGCGGCCGGTACGGGGTGGCGCCGGTCGCGATGATGACGTGGTCGGGTCGTTCCGCGGTGATCATCGCCGCATCGACCTCGACGCGGGTCTTCACGATCACCCCGTAGCGGTCGAGTTCAGACTGCAGATTGGTTGCGGCGCCGCCGAACTCGGACCGGCCGGGCAGCCTCTCGGCGAGCAGTACCTGCCCGCCGACCCGGCCGCTCGCCTCGTAGAGGGTGACCCGGTGCCCGCGCTGGGCGGCGACCACGGCGGCCTTCATCCCGGCGGGTCCGCCGCCGACGACCATGACGTCCGTCGGTTTCGGGGTGAGCACCAGCGTGCCGAACTCGCGTTCGCGTCCGGTCTCCGGTCGCTGGATGCAGGAGATCGGGTAGCCGGATTGGAAGTGGCCGATGCACGCCTGGTTGCAGCCGATGCAGGCCCGGATGTCGTCCGGCCGCTCGGCGAGGGCCTTGGCCGGCATGTCCGGGTCGCAGATCAGGGCTCGGGTCATCGCGCAGGCGTCGGCCTGACCCTTGGCGACGACGATCTCGGCTTCCTGCGGTTGGTTGATCCGTCCGGCGACGAGCACCGGAATCGACACCGCCGCCTTGATCTTCGCCGCGGCGGGCGCGGTGTAGGCGGCCTCCTCGCTCATCGGCGGAACGATGTGCATGGACCCGGACCGACTCGCGGACGTGCCCTCGGTGACGTTCAGGAAGTCCAGCAGCCCGTCCGCGTCGAGCCGTCGGCAGACCTCGACGATGTCGGTGGGTTCGTCCTCCACCGAGGAGTGCTCGATGCCGGACACGCGGACGCCGACCGCGAATCCCGATCCGACCGCCTCGCGGACTGCGGCGATGATCTCGCGCAGAAACCGCATCCGATTGTCGAGGTCGCCACCGTACTGGTCGGTGCGCAGGTTCAGTTCGGGGTTGAGGAACTGGGCGGGCAGGTAGCCGTGGCTGGCCACGATCTCGACACCGTCGAGTCCGGCCTGCCGGAGCCGGCGCGCCCCGGCCGCGTATCCGGCGACGACCTCGGCGATCATCGCCTGGGACATCGGCCGCGGCATGACCCGGAATCGTTCGTTCGGCACGGCCGACGGGGCGTACGCGACCGGAAGTGCACCGTCCTGGGATTCCATGATCTCCCGGCCCGGGTGGAACACCTGACCGAACAGCGCGCACCCGTGCTCGTGGACGGCGTCGGCGACGCGCCGGTAGCCCTCGATGCAGCTGTCGTCGGTGGCCATGAGGACGTGGTACGTGTACCGCGCGGTCTCGTGGATCCCGGCGACCTGCATGACGATCAGTCCGGCGCCGCCGGCCGCCCGGGCGCGATGGTATTCGACGAGCTGGTCGGTGACCGCGCCGTCGTGCACCATCACGGTGTCGTGCCCGGAGGAGAAGATCCGGTTCTTGAGGGTGACGTCGCCGACCTGCAGGGGGGAGAACAGCGTCGGAAAGAGGGTCTCAGACATGGAAATCCCAGTTCTGTACTGGTGGTGGAAGGGTGGCTAGCTGGCGTCGGTGTCGGCGAGGACTCGCTGGGCACCGGCCACGGCGACGGCGTCCGCTTCGAAGAGCATGCCCTCGACGAGGAACGAGTTCTGCACCGCGGTCACGGCGGGATACGGGGCGGAGAAGAACTCGGCGCGAACCTTCTTGAACGTGTCGAAGTCGTCGCGGTCGCCCAGGTAGGCGGTCAGCTTGACCACCGACGACATCGACGCGCCGTGCTGGGTCAGGATCTTCTCGATGTTGCGGAACACCTGGCGGGCCTGCGCCTCGAAGCCGCCGTCGACGAGGTTGCCCGCGTCGTCGTAGCCGGCCTGACCGGACGTGAACACCAGGTCCCCGGCCTTGGCGCCCTGGCTGTACTGGGCGGACTGCGCCCAGGTGAAGGGGGCGGGGCGGGTTTCGACGATGTTCTCGGTGGTCGTCATGGTGATCCTCTCGGTAGACGTCCCGGGAGTACGGGACCGCGGTGGCTGACGAGAGGGAACGCTATGGCACGGCTCACCAGGGCGTAACCGTACTGTTGGACAAACCCGTATCACCGCTTTAGTCAGGCGTACGTGTTTCCGCGTCCTGTGCGGGCCCTACCCGCCCTCGCGCAGCAGCGCGACGTCGGACACCATCCGAATGTGATCGGCCATCGCACGGGAGGCGCCCGCGGAGTCCCGGTCGCGAATCGCCGTCGCAATGCGACGGTGCCCTTCGAGCGAGGCCCGCGGGCGTTCGGCCTGGGAGAGGGATTCGATCCGGGTCTCCCGGATCAGCCCGGAGATCTCGTGCATCAGCTTGGCCAGCAGTGACGAGTGCGCCGCGACGGTGATGGCCTCGTGGAACTGCTCGTCGCCGACGACGCCGCGATCGCCCGCGGCGATCTCGGACTCCATCGTCGCGAGGGCGGAATCGATCGCCGCCATCTCCGCGTCGGTCCGGCGCTCGGCGGCGAGCCCGGCAAGTTTGACCTCGAGTGCCTCGCGGGCCTCGATCACCTCGGGCAGGCGATCGGCGTGTTCCCGCAGGGCCTTGACCGCGCGTTCCTCGATGGGCTGTCGGACGAGGACGGCGCCGTCGCCGTGCCGCACCGACACCACGCCCTGCACCTCGAGGGCGACGAGGGCCTGACTCAGGGACGCGCGGGACACCCCCAGTTGAGCTGCGAGTTCGCGCTCGGCGGGGAGGCGGTCGCCCGGCGTCATCTCGTGTTCGGCGATGTGGGCGCAGAGTTGCTCGACGATCACCTCGTACAGCCGCGGTCGCGCTACCGGACGCAGTTGCTCAGCCACTGGGCCACCCACTCTCCATTCCACTGAAACTACTCCACGGTATCTCCCGGAGGCGGGTAACCGCACGCACAGTTGCTGTTGACAGTGATCCACAACACTGCTTCGATGAAGTGGCTAGGCCAATTTGCCACTGAGTCAATTCTCGGAGCGTCGGCCGGTACCAGTTGCCACTGCCACAGAACCGGAGACTTTCATGTCGACCGAGTTGATCCCCATCCTCGCGCTTGCCGTCATGTTCCTGGCGGCGACCGTGCTGCCCGTGAACATGGGCGCCCTCGGCTTCGTTGCCGCCTTCTTCGTCGGCACCCTGTCGCTGCACATGAGCAGCGACGACATCATCGCCGGATTCCCCAGCAGCCTGTTCCTCACGCTGGTCGGCATCACCTACCTCTTCGCGATCGCCCAGAACAACGGCACCGTCGACCTGATGGTCCGCGGGGCGGTCCGGCTGGTCCGCGGTCGTGTCGCCCTGATCCCCTGGGTGATGTTCGGGATCACGGCGGTCCTCACCGCGATCGGTGCGCTCGGCCCCGCCGCCGTGGCGATCGTCGCGCCGATCGCTCTCGGCTTCGCCGCGCGGTACAAGATCAACGCCCTCCTGATGGGCATGATGGTCGTGCACGGGGCCCAGGCCGGCGGATTCTCGCCGATCAGCATCTACGGCGTCACGGTCAACGACATCGCGTCCAAGGCAGGACTGACCAACAGTCCGCTGACCCTCTTCCTCGGAAGTCTCCTGTTCAACGCCGCGATCGGGGTACTGCTGTTCGTGTTCCTCGGCGGGCGGGACCTGATCGGGCGCAGCGTGCACGACGACGGTGTCGAGGAGACGGCGGGAACCGGTGCCGGCGGCTCGGGCGGTGGAGCGCCGACGACCGGCGGCGACGCGGGGTCGGGCGGGGCCACCGCCACCAAGGTGCGTCCGGCGCAGACCCTCGCGGGCTCACCTGCGCGCCCCGGCGTCACGTTCGATCAGGCCCTCACTCTGGTGGGTCTCGCCGCGCTCGCCGTGTTCTCGCTGATCCTCGATCTCGACGTGGGATTCATCTCGATGACGGTGGCCGTCGTCCTGGCGCTCGCCTCGCCGAAGGCGCAGAAGGGTGCGATCGCGCAGATCAGCTGGTCGACGGTGCTGCTGATCGGCGGCGTCCTCACCTTCGTGGGCGTCCTGCAGGAGGCGGGCACCGTCGAGTACGTCGGCAACGCGGTCGCGAGTCTGGGCATGCCGCTCCTCGTCGCCCTGCTCCTCTGCTACATCGGGGCCATCGTCTCCGCCTTCGCCTCGTCCACGGCGATCCTGGGCGCGACGATTCCGCTGGCGGTGCCGTTCCTTCTCGCCGGTGAGGTGGGTGCGGTGGGTGTCATCGTCGCGCTCGCCATCTCCTCGACCATCGTCGACGTCAGCCCGTTCTCGACCAACGGAGCGCTGGTCCTCGCGAACGCGCAGAACGTCGATCGAGACCGGTTCTACAAGCAGATCCTGAAGTACAGCGCCCTCGTCGTTGCCATCGGGCCGCTCGCGGCCTGGGCGATTCTCGTGGTGCCCGGCTGGCTCTGACCGCCGGCGGGTAGGCGTCCGGCCCGCCACCTCGAAAACTCGGCTCTTGACATCGGTCGAATCAGATGTTTCATTTAATTGGCTAGTCCACTAGGTCACCGAACCAACAGTCCAGCTATCGCGGCTCTCGCCAGGAAGTAACGGTGGTTTCACATGTCCACGAAAACGATGGAGCGCACGGGTCCGCTGCAAGGAGTGGTCGTCGTCGATCTGACGCGCGCACTGGCGGGTCCCCACGCGGCGATGATGCTCGGCGATCTCGGCGCAGACGTCATCAAGGTCGAAACCCCCCACGGCGGCGACGACACCCGCGGGTGGGGGCCGCCGTTCGTCGAACCCGCCGACGCGCCGCGCGAATCGACGTACTTCCTGTCCACGAACCGGAACAAGAAGTCGATCACCCTGGACCTCAAGGCCGAAGACGGACGCGACACCCTCGAGTCCCTCATCCGGCGCGCCGACGTCCTCATGGAGAACTTCCGCACCGGGGTCCTCGACCGGCTCGGGTTCACCACCGAGCGTCTCGCCGAACTGAACCCGCGCCTGGTCGTCCTGTCCATCAGCGGTTTCGGTCACGACGGACCCGAAGGCGGACGCGCAGGCTACGACCAGATCGCGCAGGGCGAGGCCGGACTGATGTCGCTGACCGGACCCAATCCCGACGAGGTCCAGCGCGTCGGCGTGCCCATCGCGGACCTGCTCGCCGGCATGTACGGGGCGTTCGGCGTCGTCGCCGCCCTGCAGGAACGTGAACGCACCGGACGGGGCCGCGTCGTCCGAACGTCGTTGCTGGCCAGCGTCGTCGGCGTGCACGCCTTCCAGGGAACGAAGTGGACCGTCGCCGGCGAGGTCGGCGAGGCGCAGGGCAACCATCATCCCTCGATCTCCCCGTACGGGCTGTTCCGCACCGCCGACGGCGCCGTGCAGATCTCGGTCGGCAGCGAAGGGCTGTGGAAGCGGTTCTGCGCGGGCTTCCACCTCGACCCCGACGCCCCCGGCATGGCCACCAATCCCGAACGCGTCGAGAACCACAAGCAGGTCCTCGAACTGGTCGAGGACGCGTTCGGCGCGTACACGAGCGACGAACTCCTGATCGAACTCGACCGGATCGGGGTGCCCGCGGGACGCGTCCGGACCATCTCCGAGGTCTACGAATGGGAGCAGACCAAGTCGCAGGGGCTGCTCGTCGACGTCGACCACCGCACACTCGGCAACATCACGCTGCCCGGCCCGCCCCTGCGGTTCTTCGAACCGGACGGCACCGAGGTCACCGAAACCCGGCACACCGCACCGCCGGTCCTCGGCGCGGACAACGACACCGTGATGTCGTGGCTGAAGGAATGCAGCTGATGGCGCGCTTGACCGCTCCCGAACTGCTCGATCTGGTGGTCGACGCCGGCACCTGGGAGTCGTGGGACACCCCACCGATCCAGGTCGCGGCGGACTCCGAGTACGCGGACGAGCTTCTCCGCGCGCAGGAGAAGACCGGCCTCGACGAGGCGGTGCTCACCGGAGTCGCCACCATCCGCGGCCGCCGAACCGCAATCCTCGTCTGTGAGTTCGGTTTTCTCGGCGGCTCCATCGGCGTGGCGGCGGGGGAGCGTCTGGTCGCCGCGATCCGCCGCGCCACCCACGAGCGGCTTCCGCTGCTCGCCCTGCCCACATCGGGTGGGACCCGCATGCAGGAGGGGACGACCGCCTTCCTGCAGATGGTGAAGATCACGGCGGCGGTGATCAAGCACAAGGAGGCGCACCTGCCGTATCTCGTCTACCTCCGGAGCCCCACGACCGGCGGGGTGTTCGCGTCCTGGGGATCGCTGGGCCACGTCACCATCGCGGAACCGGGAGCGCTCGTCGGATTCCTGGGGCCGCGCGTGTACGAGGCGCTGTACGACGCGCCGTTCCCGACGGGTGTCCAGACCGCCGAGAACCTGCACGCGCACGGACTCATCGACGCGGTGCGGCCGCCGGACCAGCTCGCCGAGATCGTCGACCGCGCGCTGCGCATCATCACCTCCAGCCGCGGTGGCCGACCGGCTCCCGCCGACCCCGCCGTGCACGAGAGTCTGCCGGACGTTCCCGCGTGGGAGTCGGTGCTCGCGTCGCGACGCGAGGACCGGCCCGGGGTGCGCGACGTGATGTTCCATTCGGCCTCGGATGTTCTCCCGCTCAACGGAACCGGTCAGGGAGAGATCGATCCGGGTCTGATCCTCGCGCTCGTCCGGTTCGGTGACATGCCCTGCGTCCTGCTCGGGCAGGACCGTCGCGGGCAGACCACACGGTCGCCGCTCGGCCCGGCCGCCCTGCGGGAAGCGCGCAGGGGAATGCGGCTGGCGGCGGAACTGAACCTGCCGCTGGTGACGGTCATCGACACCGCGGGAGCGGCATTGTCGAAGGAGGCCGAGGAGGGCGGGCTCGCCGGCGAGATCGCGCGCTGCATCGCCGACATGGTCTCACTCGACGTTCCCACGATCTCCCTGCTGCTCGGGCAGGGCACCGGCGGCGGCGCGCTCGCGTTGATTCCGGCCGATCGGGTGCTCGCGGCCCAGCACGGCTGGCTCTCGCCGCTGCCGCCCGAGGGTGCAAGCGCGATCCTGCACCACGACATCGCGCACGCGCCGGACATGGCCGCCCGGCAGGGCATCCGGTCGTCCGATCTCCTCGCGAGCGGCATCGTCGACGAGGTGATCCCCGAATTCCCCGATGCAGCCGAGGAATCCACGGCCTTCTGCACCCGGGTGGGTGCGGTGCTCCACCGCGAGCTGGCGCTCCTCGATGCGGCGGACACCACCGAGCGACTCTCCGAACGTGCGGCGCGATTCGACCGGATCGGTCTGTTGCAGCCCGCACCTGCATGACCGCGGTGCCGGGGATCCCGATCGGATCCCTGGCACCGTGTCAGCATTCGACGAGGTTCACCGACACGTTGACGGCCAGACCACCGGTAGACGTCTCCTTGTACTTCGAGCTCATGTCGGCGCCGGTGGCCCGCATCGTCTCGATCACCTGGTCGAGGCTGACGCGGTGGGTGCCGTCGCCGCGCAGTGCCATACGGGCGGCGTTGATCGCCTTGCCCGCCGAGATGGCGTTGCGCTCGATGCACGGAATCTGCACCAGACCTCCGATGGGATCGCACGTCAGACCGAGACTGTGTTCCATCGCGATCTCCGCCGAGTTCTCCACCTGCGCGGGGGTGCCGCCGAGGATCTCGGCGAGACCGGCGGCGGCCATCGACGCCGCGGAGCCGACCTCGCCCTGGCAGCCCACCTCCGCCCCGGAGATCGAGGCCCGCTCCTTGTACAGGGATCCGATTGCGCCTGCCGCCAACAGAAATCGCACCGACGTGCCGTCCGGATCCGCCTTGCCCGCCGGGGTGTAGTGCAGTGCGAAATGCAGCACCGCCGGGATGATGCCGGCCGCGCCGTTGGTGGGGGCGGTCACGATCCGCCCACCGGACGCGTTCTCCTCGTTGACGGCGAGGGCCACCAGATTCACCCAGTCCTCGGCGAACGCGGGATCACGGTACGGGTCTTCCGCATTGAGCCGCTCGTACCAGCCGCGGGCGCGTCGGCGCACCTGCAGATTGCCGGGTAGGTACCCGTCCCGGCTGATTCCGCGTTGCTGACACTCGACCATCACGTCCCGGATGTGCAGCAGTCGCGCCCGGACCTCCGACTCGGGCCGGAGGGCCCGTTCGTGCTCGAGCATTACCTCGCTGATCCCGAGTCCGTAGTGCTCGCTGAGTTCGAGCAATTCGCGAGCCGACCCGAACGACAGCGCGTTCGCGCCGGCGCCGACGGACATCGCCGGTTCGGCGCCGGTGACGACGAAGCCGCCGCCGATCGAGAAGTACGTCCGCGCATGTAGTTCGCGACCGTCCACCCCGGTGGCGGTGAGGGTCATCCCGTTGGGGTGAAAATCCAGCACCGTCAACGGATACAGCACCATCTCGTCCTCGGCGAGCGGGATGTCGACCGTCCCGCCGAGGCGGATCCGCCGGCTCGCCCGCACCTCGTCGAGCCGCGTCTCCAGCTCCTCGGTGGCGATGGTTTCCGGCCGATACCCTTCGAGGCCGAGGAGGATCGCCGACATGGTGCCGTGGCCGGCGCCGGTCGCTGCGAGTGAGCCGTACAGGTCGACACGGACACCGGCGACGTCCCCGAGAACGTCGAGTGCGCCGAGGTCGTCGACGAACGTCCCCGCCGCCCGCATCGGCCCGACCGTGTGTGAACTGGAGGGGCCGATGCCGACGGAAAAGAGGTCGAAGACGCTGATGGTCATCCCTACAGCTCCGGGTAGAGGGGGTATTTGTCGGCGAGCGCTCGGACCTGGGCCGCGAGTGCCGACGTGTCGGCACCTTCGGCGGCGACGAGGGCCTGCGCGATCAGATCGGCGACCGCCACGAAGTCGGCCCGGCCGAAACCGCGCGCCGCGAGTGCCGGTGTGCCGATGCGCAGACCGGACGTCACCATCGGCGGCCGCGGGTCGAACGGAACGGCGTTGCGGTTGACCGTGATTCCGATCGCGTCGAGGCGGTCCTCGGCCTGCTGCCCGTCGATGTCGGCATCTCGGAGGTCGACGAGGACGAGGTGCACGTCCGTGCCGCCGGTGAGGACGCTGATGCCGGCTTCCTTGACGTCGGGGCGGCTGAGCCGCTCGGCGAGGACCTTCGCCCCGTCGAGGCAGCGTTCCTGACGTTCCGCGAACTCGGGTTCGGCGGCCATCTTGAATGCCGTTGCCTTACCTGCGATCACGTGCTCGAGCGGCCCGCCCTGCTGGCCGGGGAAGACCGCCGAGTTGATCTTCTTCGCGATGGCCGCGTCGCCCGTCAGGATGATCCCGCCGCGGGGCCCGCCGAGCGTCTTGTGCGTCGTCGACGTCACCACGTGCGCGTGCGGCACCGGGGACGGGTGGAAACCGGTTGCCACCAGGCCGGCGAAGTGGGCCATGTCGACCATCAGGTAGGCGCCGACCTCGTCCGCGATCTCCCGGAAGCGGGCGAAGTCCAACTGGCGCGGGTAGGCCGACCAGCCTGCGATGATCAGTTGCGGCCGGTGTTCGCGCGCGGCCTTCGCGACCTCGTCCATGTCGATGAGGTAGTCCTGCTCGGACACCCCGTAGGCGGCCACGTTGTAGAGCTTGCCGGAGAAGTTGAGGCGCATGCCGTGGGTGAGGTGGCCGCCGTCGGCGAGGGACAGGCCGAGGATGGTGTCGCCCGGTTTGATCAGCGCGTGCATCACCGACGCGTTCGCGGTGGCGCCGGAATGCGGTTGCACGTTGGCGTATTCCGCGGCGAACAAGGCCTTGACACGGTCGATGGCGAGCTGCTCGATGGAGTCGACGTGCTCGCAGCCGCCGTAGTAGCGGCGCCCCGGGTAGCCCTCCGCGTACTTGTTGGTCAGCACCGAACCCTGCGCCTGCATGACCGCGAGCGGCGCGTGGTTCTCCGACGCGATCATCTCGAGGCCGGTGCGCTGACGATCGAGTTCCTTGCCGATCAGAGCGGCGACGTCCGGGTCGAAGTCCGCGAGGTCACGGTTCAGGACGCTCATGCGTTCGCTCCGTTCTTCTCGGCGTACTCGGCGGCGGTGAGGAGCTCTCCGGCCGCGGACGGCTGGACGGCGAACAGCCAGCCCTCCCCGTACGGGTCGGAGGTGACCAGGCCGGGGTCGTCGACGGCGGCAGTGTTGATCAGGGTCACCCGGCCGCTCACCGGCGGGTACAGCTCGGAGACGGTCTTGGTGGACTCGACCTCGCCGCACGATTCGCCGGCGACGATGGTCGTCCCGACCTCGGGCAGGTCGACGAAGACGAGTTCGCCGAGCGAGTTGACGGCGACGGACGTGATGCCGACGCGGACGGGCTCGTCGGGGAGATCGGCGCCCGGCGCGATCAGGACCCATTCGTGGTCGTCGGTGTAGCTGCGGTCGTCGGGGAAGGCTGCTGAAGACATGGCGGTACCTTTTCGGGGCCGAAGGGAGTGGGATGGTTCAGGAACGGCGGTAGAACGGCGACGGGGTGACCACGAACGGTTCCTTCTTGCCGCGGATGTCGACGGTCAGCTCGGTGCCGGGCTCACGGAACGCGATGTCGACGAACGCCAGCGCGATCGGATGTCCGAGCGTCGGGGACAGGGCGCCGGACGTGATCGTGCCGACGGCCGCTCCGCCGGTCGCGTCGTGAACGGTGTATTCGGCGCGGGCGGCGCGGCGTCCGGTGCCTGCGAGACCGATGAGCACCCGCTGCGGGGCCTGCTCCGACAACGTCTGCAGGGCGTCGCGGCCGACGAACTCCTTGTTCAGCCGGACCACCTTGCCGAGACCGGCCTCGTACGGGTTCGTGTCGAGGGTCAGTTCGTGCCCGTAGAGCGCCATTCCGGCCTCGAGCCGCAGGGTGTCGCGGCACGCGAGACCCGCGGGGATGCCGTCCCGCTCCGTGGTGGCGGCCAGCAGTGCGCGCCACAACGCCACCGACTGTGCGTTCGGCACGTACAGCTCGAAGCCGTCCTCACCGGTGTAGCCGGTGCGGGCCAGGAGGACGTCGATGCCGGCGACGACCGCGCGGGTGACCGCGTAGTACTTCAGTTCCGCGACGGTCTCCAACTGCAGGGCGGGAACGAGGGACTGCACGATGTTCTGCGCGGCCGGTCCCTGCACCGCGATCAGCGCGGTCTCCGCGGACTGGTCGTCGACGTTCGCCGAGAAACCGTCGGCGCGTGCGGCCAGTTCGCGGTACACGGCCGGGGCGTTCGCGGCGTTCGCGACCACCAGGAAGTGCTCGTCGGCGAGCCGGTAGACGACGAGATCGTCGATCACGCCGCCGTCCGCGTTGCACAGGAGCGAGTATTTGGCCCGTCCGACACCGATCTTCGACAGCTCGCCGGCCAGGGCGTAGTCCAGCAGTGCGCCGGACTCTGTTCCGGTGACGGCGATCTCACCCATGTGCGAGAGGTCGAACAGTCCGGCGGACTTACGGACGGCGTGGTGTTCGGCGAGTTCGCTGTCGTACTTCAGCGGCATCTGCCAGCCCGCGAAGTCGGTGAAATGCGCTCCGAGAGCGCCGTGCTCGTCCAGTAGCGGGGACACGGGTGTCGTGGTGACGGTCATGCGAAGGCCTCCTCGGGGGCCTCGGCGAGCGCCCCGGAATTTGCTGCTGCGGTTTTGATTGGCAGTTCGATGTCGGTGGTGTTCTCGAAGGCCTCGGGCGCGGGGCACGAGCACACGAGGTTGCGGTCGCCGTGCACGCCGTCGATGCGGCGAACCGGGGGCCAGTACTTGCCGGCACGCAGCGACGCGACGGGGAAGGCCGCCAGGTGCCGCGGGTAGGGCAGATCCCAGTTGTCGGCGGTGACCTGATCCGCGGTATGCGGGGCCTGACGCAGTGGGCTGCGTTCGAGCGGCCACACGCCGTCGCCGACCAGGTCGATTTCGCCGCGGATCGAGATCATCGCCTCGATGAAGCGGTCGAGTTCGGCCAGATCCTCGGATTCGGTGGGCTCCACCATCAGGGTGCCGCTGACGGGGAACGAGAGGGTGGGGGCGTGGAAACCGTAGTCGATCAACCGCTTTGCCACGTCCTCGGCGGTCACGCCGGTGGCCTTCGTGACGGGTCGCAGGTCCAGGATGCATTCGTGCGCCACCAGACCCGAGGGTCCGGTGTAGAGGACGGGGAAGTGCGCGTCGAGCGCCTTCGCGACGTAGTTGGCGGCCAGCACCGCGGACTTGGTGGCCTCCGTCAGCCCGTCCGGGCCCATCAGGGCGATGTACGCCCACGTGATCGGCAGGATGCCGGCGGAGCCGTAGTTGGCCGCCGACACCGGAGTGCCGAGTTGGTCTCCGCCGAGCGGGTTGCCGGGCAGGAACGGCGCCAGATGCTTACGCACCGCGACCGGTCCGACGCCGGGTCCGCCGCCGCCGTGCGGGATGCAGAACGTCTTGTGCAGGTTCAGGTGCGACACGTCGCCGCCGAACTTCCCGGGCTGGGCCAGGCCGACGAGCGCGTTGAGGTTGGCGCCGTCGACGTACACCTGGCCGCCGGCCTCGTGCACGAGATCGCACACCGTCCGCACGTCGTTCTCGTACACACCGTGGGTGGACGGGTAGGTGAGCATGATCGCGGCGATCGTGCCCTCGTGGGCGGCGATCTTCGCGCGCAGGTCGCCCAGGTCGATGTTGCCGTTGGTCGCCGTCGCGACCACGACCACCCGCATGCCGGCGAGCACCGCGGATGCGGCGTTGGTGCCGTGCGCGGACTGCGGGATGAGGCAGATGTCGCGTCCATGGTCGCCGCGGCTGTCGTGGTAGCCGTTGATGGCGAGCAGTCCGGCCAGCTCGCCCTGCGATCCGGCGTTGGGCTGCAACGACACCCGGTCGTATCCGGTGATCTCACCCAGCCACCGCTCGAGGCCGCGGATGAGCTGCAGGTAGCCGCTGGTCTGTTCGACCGGGGCGTACGGGTGGATGGACGCGAACCCCGGCCAGCTGATCGGCTCCATCTCCACGGCGGAGTTGAGCTTCATCGTGCACGAGCCGAGCGGGATCATGGTGCGGTCCAGTGCGAGGTCCTTGTCCGACAGTGCGCGCAGGAAGCGCAGCATCGCCGTCTCGGACCGGTGCTCGTGGAACACGGGGTGCTGCAGGTAGTTCGACGTGCGAAGCAGCGACTGCGGCAGCGCGGAGACCGTTCCCGCCTGGGCTCGTGCGCCGAACGCGGACAGGACCCGGTCGACGATCTCGTCGGTGGTGCACTCGTCGCAGGCGACCGCGACGTGGTCCGAATCGACCAGCCTCAGGTTGATGCCGGCGCGGTCGGCGCGGTCGACGACGTCGCGCGCCCCGGCCGGAACGTGCACCAGCACGGTGTCGAAGAAGCTGTCGTGGACCACCGAGTGTCCCGCCGTGCGGAGGCCGCCCGCGACGGACGTGGCATGTCCGTGTACCCGAGTCGCGATGGCACGCAGCCCTTCCGGGCCGTGATAGGCGGCATACATGGCGGCGACGTTCGCGAGGAGCGCCTGCGCGGTGCAGATGTTGCTCGTCGCCTTGTCACGCCGGATGTGCTGTTCGCGGGTCTGCAGTGCCAGCCGGTAGGCGGTCTTCCCGTCGACGTCGACGGACACACCGACGAGCCGGCCGGGGAGCATGCGCTCGAGTCCGCCGCGCACGGCCATGTACCCGGCGTGCGGCCCGCCGAAGAACAGCGGCACACCGAAACGCTGGGCGGATCCCACCGCGATGTCGGCACCCTGCTCGCCGGGCGGCGTCAGCAGCGTCAGCGACAGCAGGTCGGCCGCGACCGTGGTCAGCGCGCCGCGCTCCTGGGCGGCGGCGATGAGCGGGGCCAGATCGCGCACGTGGCCGCTGGCGCCGGGCGCCTGGAACACGACGCCGAACAGGTCACCGTCCGGAAGACCGCCGGTCAGGTCGGCCACCTCGACGTCGATGCCCACCGACTTGGCCCGGCCGCACACCACCGCGAGGGTTTGCGGCAGACAGTCGGCGTCGACGACGACGCGGGACGTCCCCGACTTCGCCTTGTTCGCGCGCCGCATCAGCAGCACCGCCTCCATCACCGCGGTGGCCTCGTCCAGCAGGGACGCGCCCGCGAGGGGGAGGGCCGTCAGGTCTTCGATGACCGTCTGGAACGTCAGCAGCGCCTCGAGCCTGCCCTGGGAAATCTCCGGCTGATACGGCGTGTACGCGGTGTACCAGGCCGGCGACTCGAGCATGTTGCGGCGCAGAACTGCGGGGGTGATGGTGTCGTGGTAACCGAGGCCGATCATCTGGACGCGGGTCTCGTTGCGCTCCGACAGCGTCCGCAGGTCGGACAGCACCTGCTGCTCGGACCGCGCCACCGGCAGGTCCATGGCCTCCGAGCTGCGGATCTGATCAGGCACCGCGGCATCGATGAGCTGATCGAGCGTGTCGTAACCGAGGGCGCCGAGCATGCGCTGGGTGGCGGAAGCGTCGGGGCCGATGTGGCGTGACGGAAAATCGCTGGTGAGAGGCGCGCTGCGATGCGCGTGGCGGGATTCGACTGACACGAGGTGACTCCGGTTTCGTTGAGTCCGGACCGCACCGGACATCGACAAGGGGGCACCTCCCCGCTCTGTCCTGAAACCTGAGAGTTTGGGCGCACCGCATGAGCGGCGTGCTCTTCACCTTCGGTAAGTACCGGCCTGCGGCCGATTCTGTTCTCCAGAGTTGCCTCTACGCTGCGGTACTGGGGCCTGAGAGATTCCCGGGGAGGAAGTTGCTCCTACGGCGCCTCCGAAAAGGAGGTTCTCCCGCTGCGCGTCAACGGCGTATTCAGTTGTGGTTGGCCAAACAGTACACAGGCGTGGGGGGTTTGTCTCCCCAGGCTCCGTCCCGGTCGCCGAGCGGGCGACGATGTTGCCAAAACGCCTCGTCGTTTGGCATCCTCGATTCATCCTCGCTCGGACGTGACCGCCACGCCGCTCGGTGAGAGCCCAGACAGCCTCGAGTGCAACGGTTGTCGCCGTGTGCTCGCCTTCCCCCTCACTTTCCCTCGTGCCGTGCTGCCGGGGGTCGCATACCGACCGGTCTCGTCCGGTCACAGGAGTTCTCCCAACATGACTGCACACCCCGAGGGCCGCCGCCTGCTCCGCCTCGAAGTCCGCAACGCCCAGACCCCGGTCGAACGCAAACCGTCGTGGATGAAGGTGCAGATGCGGACCGGCCCCGAATACCGTGATCTCGCCGCCCTCGTCGAACGCGAGAACCTGAACACCGTCTGTCAGGAAGCTGGATGTCCCAACATCTTCGAATGCTGGGAGGACCGCGAGGCCACGTTCCTCATCGGCGGCAGCCAATGCACCCGACGGTGTGACTTCTGCCAGATCGACACCGGACGTCCCGCGGCCCTCGATCGGGGAGAACCCCGGCGGGTCGCGGAATCGGTGCAGACCATGGGCCTCCGGTACGCCACCGTCACCGGCGTGGCGCGCGACGATCTGCCCGATGGCGGCGCCTGGCTGTACGCCGAGACGGTCCGGCAGATTCACGAACTGTGTCCGGGGACCGGCGTCGAACTGCTGATCCCGGATTTCAATGCCGACGCCGCACAGTTGCGCGAGGTGTTCGGCACCCGCCCGGAGGTACTCGCGCACAATGTGGAGACCGTTCCCCGGATCTTCCGTCGCATCCGGCCTGCCTTCACCTACGAGCGTTCCCTCGACGTGATCACACGCGCGCGGGAGGACGGTCTGATCACCAAGTCGAACCTGATCCTCGGGATGGGGGAGACCACGGACGAGGTGATCCAGGCACTCCGGGACCTGCACGCCGCCGGCTGCCAGTTGATCACGATCACGCAGTACCTCCGGCCCTCGGCCCGGCATCATCCGGTGGAGCGGTGGGCGAAACCGGAGGAGTTCGTGATGCTCGACGGGGTCGCCCGCGAGATCGGATTCCTCGGCGTTCTGTCCGGCCCGCTCGTGCGGTCGTCCTACCGGGCGGGCCGCCTGCACGCCGAAGCGGTCGCCGCGACCGCAATTCACTGAATCCCATTCTCTTCCATTTCAGCAAGGAGTCCCCATGTCCAACCGATCTGCAGATGTCGTCATCCTCGGCGGCGGTTCCGGCGGCTATGCGTCCGCGATCCGCTCGGCCGAACTGGGCCGTTCGGTCATTCTGATCGAAGAGAACGAACTCGGCGGCACCTGCCTGCACCAGGGGTGCATTCCGACCAAGGCGCTGCTGCATTCCGCCGAGGTCGCCGACAGTGCCCGCACGGCCGCGCAGTTCGGGGTCGACGTCACGTTCGGCGGGGTCGACCTCGACAAGGTGCTGAGCTATCAGAACGCCATCGTCACCCGCCTGCACAAGGGATTGCAAGGTCTCGTCGACTCCCACGGCATCACCGTCGTCAACGGACGCGGACGGCTGGTCGGTCCCAACGGTGTCGAGGTCGACGGCGAGATGATCACCGGCGGGGCTGTCGTCCTGGCGACGGGCTCGTCTCCGAAGACGTTGCCGGGCATCAGCATCGGCGGCAGGGTCGTCACCAGCGATCAGGCGCTCGTGCTGCCGACGGTCCCGAAGAAGGCGATCATCCTCGGCGGCGGCGTCATCGGCGTCGAATTCGCCAGTGTGTGGGCGTCGTTCGGTGCGTCGGTGACGATCGTCGAGGCGATGCCGAGGCTGGTCCCGAACGAGGACGAGACGGTCTCCAAATACCTCGAGCGGGCGTTCCGTCGTCGCAAGATCGCCGCGAAGACCGGGGTGCGGGTCACCGAGGTGGCGCAGGACGAGGACGCGGTGACCGTCACCCTCGACTCCGGCGACGTGCTCGACGCCGACGTCGTACTGGTCGCGGTGGGCCGCGGTCCGAACACCGCCTCGATGGGGTACGAGGAGACCGGGGTGGTCCTCGACCGGGGATTCGTGGTGACCAGCGACCGGCTGCACACCACGGTGCCGAACGTCTATGCCGTCGGCGACATCGTGCCCGGACTCCAGCTCGCGCACCGCGGCTTCCAGCAGGGCATCTTCGTGGCGGAGGAGATAGCCGGGCTCCGTCCGGACGTCATCGACGAGACCGGCATCCCCCGCGTCACGTACTCCCACCCCGAGGTCGCGTCGGTCGGGTTGACCGAGACCGCGGCGCGGGAGCAGTTCGGCGACGAGATCCGGACGGTCGTCTACGACCTCGCCGGCAACGGCAAGAGTCAGATCCTCAAGACGTCGGGGGCGGTCAAACTCGTGGTGGCGCCGGACGGCGTCGTGGTCGGTGTGCACATGGTCGGCGACCGCGTCGGCGAGCTGATCGGCGAGGCGCAGATGCTGTACAACTTCGGGGTCGACGCCGCCCAGGCGGCGAAGTTCGTGCACGCCCACCCCACCCAGGGCGAGGCCCTCGGCGAGGCACTGCTGGCGGTGGCCGGCAAACCGCTGCACGTCCACGCCTAGGCCCTCCGGGCCCGTGAGTGGTTAACGAGTCTCTGCACTCGTCAACCACTCACGGGTGGAGGAGCCGCCGGTCTTCTCGAATCGCAGTCGCGACACGGCAATTCCGGCGAGCAGGAAGGACACGGCGACGAGGATGTACAGCTGCGTGGGCGACCAGTCGCGGTCGAGGAGGGCGCCCGCGACGATCGGGGACGCGATGGCGCCGACGCGTCCGATGCCGATGCCCCAGCCGACTCCGGTGGCCCGGACGGCCGGGGAGTAGACCGACGGGGTGATCGCGTACAGCCCGGCGATGCAGCCGTTGGCGAAGACGCCGATGAGGGCGCCGAGCCCGAACGCGACGACGATGGATGCGGTGGCGGGGACGAAGACGAGGAGGAGCACCCCCGCGATCGCCAGGTAGGCGATGAGCACCCGCTTCAGGGCGAACCGCGCCGACAGCGCGCCGAGCAAGGTGGCGCCGAAGATGCCGCCGAGGTTGAGGAGCACGCCGCCGGTGACGCCCTGGTTCGCGGACATGCCCGCCTCGACCAGCAGTTTCGGCGTCCAACTGGTGACGAAGTAGAAGCCGAACATCGCCGTGAAGAACGCGAACCACACCAGGAGGGTGCTACGGCGGCGCTGCGGGGACAGCAGGACGCGCATCGCGAATCCTGCATCGGCGGTGGCGGCGGCGCGCGGTGCGGGCAGTTCGTCGAGTCGCGGCTGCCCGACCCGCTGCGCGAACGCGTTGATCCGGTCGAGGGCATTGGCCGGGCGACGCACGAGCAGAAAGTCGATCGATTCGGGGAGCCGCGCATAGACGACGGGGATGATCACGGCCGTGCACACACCGCCGAACAGGAACACCGAGCGCCACCCGAGCGAGTTCTGCAGCACGACGGCGATGATGCCGCCGAGGGTGGCGCCGACGGCGTACCCGGTGGAATTGAGGCTCACGGCCAGCCCGCGCCAGCGGTTCGACGCGTACTCACTGGCAATGACGTTGCTGCTGGCGAGGATTCCGCCGATTCCGACCCCGGTGAGCGCGCGGAGCAGACCGAGTTGCATCGCGTTCTGGCTGGCCGCCGACAGCAGCATGCCCGACGACGCCAGCGCCAGGCACAGCAGGATCATGGCGCGGCGACCGATGGTGTCTGCCCACGGCGCCAGGAACAGCGACCCCGCGGCCATGCCGAACAGCCCGGCGCTGAGCAGGAGGCCGACGACGGAGCCGGACAGAGCCCACTCCTGCGACACCGACTGCGCGGTGAACGCCATGACGAGAACGTCGAAGCCGTCGAGCACGTTGAGTAGACCGCAGATGGCGATGGCGCCCCATTGGTAGCGCGTCATCGGACTGCTGTCGATGCGTTCGCGTAGGTCGAATTGCATGCGCGGGACCTGCTCTTCCTCGGAGGTGGGCTGTGATGTGGCTCACGACCCACTTACCGTGGCTGACAGGTCACCCGTTTCCAACTCCGATTCCGAATGTCGGAAGACAGCACCCGTGAGTACTTGTTAACCGCGGGCGGTTAACAAGTACTCACGGGCGGAACACCATCGCATCGTCGACGATCTTGCCGTGCCGCAGTGTCACCAGGTCGCGGAAGTAGTTCATCCGCAGCCGCCACGGTGCTTTCGAACCCTGCTTCGGGAACGACTCCACCGACCGCAGCACGTAGCCGGCGGCGAAGTCGAGGAACGGCTCCTCGTCGACCGCGCTGTCCCGCTCCGGGGAGCATTGCGCGAATCCGTTCGCGTCCATGTGCGCGAGCAGACGGCAGACGTATTCGCACACCAGGTCGGCCTTCAGCGTCCAGGACGCGTTGGTGTAGCCGATGACGAAGGCGAAATTGGGCACCCCGCTGAGCATCATCCCCTTGTATGCCATGGTCTCGGTGAGGTCGATGTCGCGGCCGTCGACGGCGAGTGTCATCCCGCCGAACGCGAGCAGGTTCAAACCCGTTGCGGTGACGACGACGTCGGCGCGCAGCTCGTCGCCGGACTTCAGCGTGATCCCGGATTCGGTGAACGTGTCGATGTGATCGGTCACGATCGACACTTCGTCGTTGCGGATGGAGCGGAACAGATCCCCGTTGGGCACGAGGCACAGTCGCTGATCCCACGGGTTGTAGCGGGGCGTGAAGTGTTTGTCGATGTCGTAGCCCTTCGGCAGCCACTTCTCCTGGAGTTGCCGGATGCGGCCCTTCATGAATTCCGGGTACCGCTGGCACAGTTGGTAGATCGCCGTCGCCACCGACGCGTTCTTGAGCCGGGTCAGCGCGTAGGCGAGCCGCGTGGGCAGGTGGCGCCGCAGCTTGTTGGCCAGCTTGTCCTTGGCCGGCATCGAGATGATGTACGTGGGCGAGCGCTGCAGCATGGTCACGTGCGCGGCCTCGGCGGCCATCGACGGTGCCAGCGTCACCGCGGTGGCGCCGCTGCCGATGATGACCACCCGCTTGCCGGCGTAGTCGAGGTCCTCGGGCCACTTCTGTGGGTGCACGACCTGCCCGGCGAACCGGTCGATGCCCGGGAACTCGGGGGTGTAGCCCTCGTCGTAGCGGTAGTACCCACTGCAGGACATCAGGAAATCGGCGGTGAACCGGACGGTCTCACCGGTGTCGGTGCGCTCGGCGTCGATCGTCCAACGGGCGTTCGAGGTCGACCACTCGGCGCGAACGACCCTGTGCCGGAACCGGATGTTCCGGTCGATCCCGTGCTCGGCCGCCGTGTCCTTGACGTACTCGAGGATCGCGGGACCGTCGGCGATCGACTTGTCGTTCTCCCACGGCCGGAAGCGGTAGCCCAGCGTGTACATGTCGGAGTCGGACCGAATGCCGGGGTAGCGGAACAGGTCCCACGTGCCGCCGATCGTCTCACGGCTCTCCAGGATCGCGTACGTCCGGCCGGGGAAGCTGTCCTGCAGGTGGTACGCGGCACCGATCCCGGACAGTCCGGCCCCGATGATCAGCACGTCGAGGTGTTCGACGGGAGCCTTCGCGCCGGTGGTGTCGGCGGCGGTATCGGTGTGTGACATGAAGACTCTCTCGCTGGGTGGGACGGGTGGCTACTTCGGGTCTACGGCGACGTCGTCGAGAGCGACATTACGTGCGCTGGTGGAGCGGCCGAGCTTCGCGACCTCCTCGTCCATCAGCGGAAGAATGCGGGGTACGTGGGGCAGCGTGTTGCGATCGCCGACGCGCGACGTCACCACCGCCTTCAGCCAGCCGGCGAGCGCGACCCACCGCGGCACGTAGACCCGGCGTTTCCGCTTTGCCAGGGCATCGACGAATGCGTCGACGCAGGGACCCACCGACGACGTCTTGCCGACCGGTCCCGGCAGGACCGCGAGAAGTTGGTTGAATGCGGTGAGGTCGGTTTTCGCGTCCTGGACGAGCGGGGTGTCGATCCACGACATGTGGGCCGAGCCCACGGCAACGCCACGGTGCGCGACTTCGAGACGCAGGACGTTGGCGAAATGCTCGACGCCGGCCTTGCTCGCGCAGTACGCGGCCAGACCGGGCGCGGGTGCGAACGCGGCGAGCGACGAGACGATCAGGATGTAGCCCTTGCGTTCGATCACGGACGGAAGCGCAGCCCGGACGGTGTGGAAGACCCCGAGGATGTTGACGTCGACGACCCGCTTGAACGTGGCGGGATCGACCTGCATCACCGAGCCGTAGCTGGCAATGCCGGCGTTCGCGAGAACGAGGTCGATGCCCCCGAACTTCGCGACGCCGGAGTCGACGGCCTTCTGCATGGCGGGCAGGTCGCAGACGTCGGCGGCCACGGCGAGCGCGACGTCGTCACCGAGTTCGGCAGCGAGGGCTTTCAGTGGTTCGGCGTCCAGGTCGATCAGGATCAGTTTGACGCCCTTGCGGGCGAGGGCGCGGGACGTCTCGGCTCCGATGCCCCGTGCGGCTCCGGTGACGAGTGCGACTTTGTTCCTGAGCGTGGGCATGGGATCTCCTGGCGTGTGATCTGGCACCGTTCAGTGTCAGTTTGTATCTGGAACTGTGCGGTGTCAATATTGGGGAGTGAGTTCGCCCAGGCTCGACGAGACGGGCCGCACCTACCGCGGTGCGGGCCCTCGCCAGCGTCAGGAAGATCGCCGCGCGCGTCTCGTCGACGCCGCCGTCGAAGTGTTCGGGACCAGCGGATACCGGTCCGCGACCGTCGAGAAGATCTGCGCGACCGCCGGGCTGACCAAGCGCTACTTCTACGAGTCGTTCGACGACAGCGAGGCCCTGCTGCTGGCGGCGTACGCGAGCGTGACCGACCGCCTCCGGGACAACGTCCTGCGCGGCGCGGGGGGCGGGGGCGCCGATCTGGACGCCAGGGTTCGCGGGGCGCTGACCGCGTTCTTCCGGTCCGTCGCCGACGACCCGCGGATCCCACGGATCGCCTTCCAGGAGGTCCTCGGTGTCGGCCCGGAAGTCGACATCGCCTATCGCCGCGTCACCCGGTCGTTCGTGGACGCCGTGCTCGTCGTCATCGGTCCGGCCGTCGACCGCACCGCGTTCCCGGAGTTCCACCTCCGCACCCTCGCGACCGGCCTGGTCGGGGCGGTGCTGATGATCGCCCAGCAGTGGGTGCTGTCGGAGAACCCCCAGCCGATCGAGACGGTCATCGCCAGTGCGCACACCATTCTCTCGGCCGTCCTGGGTGAACTCGGCCCCACGTGAGTGGCGTCGTGTGCCGGGGCACTCCTTAGCGCTCACGTGGGGGTGGATCCGGGCAAACCCCTGACGCCATCACATATATGTTGTTAAATACCTGACATGCCCGGTGCTGTGCACTGCCAATCACCTCGGGTCCGCAACACGACGATCCGCGGGGTGCTCGTCGCGTTGCTCGGGGCCCTCGCGTTGGCCGGTCCGGCGCCGAACGTCGCGCACGCCACCGGCTACGAGGGCCTCCTCGACATCACGCCTGCGAACGCGGCGGCGGAGTCGATCGGCGGGCTCGACCCCCGTCTCCCCACCGACTCCACCGCACTCGGTGCCGCGCTGGCCGCCGCCCGCTCCGACGGCGTCGCGCCGACCAGGTATTCCGCCCTGCTGCAACAATATTGGCTGGCACGCGGATCCGAGGCGTCCGGCATCGACCTTGCCGGGTGGGATCCGAACGCCGGGCTGATCGCCAACGCGGCGGTGGTCGACCGGGTCTACGAGAACTACGGCCGGTATCAACTCCAACGGGCCGAGCTCTACTGGTCCGGAATGGCCGGGCTGGCGGGAGGCTCGTTCGCCGCCGGCTTCTGGGACCTCGACCTCGGCCGGACCGTGCTCGGAGTCGACGCCGTCCACGCGCTCGGCAACGCCGTCGCGTCCACGGTCCGCGGACTGCCCGGCGAGGCGACGACGCTCCTGCCGCCGGACCTGAGAAATCTCGCCACCGTCGGTCCGGCGATGACGGCGGGCGACGTGGACTGGTATCAGAAACGGCTGCTGATGATGCAGAAACACATCTACTTCGACATGGTGCCCATGCACGAGGCATACCTGAACGGCGGCCGGGGCGGCGTCGAGGAGATGGCCGCCGCGGGACTGCTCGACGAGAACGCCGAGATCGCCTGGAACGGCATCTTCTCCGGCACCCCGGCGGGATACGCGGACGCCCTGTTCCGGATGGCGTCGCGTGAGCAGAATCAGATCATCGCCGACCAGTGGGACGTCACGGCGGCCGCGCGCGACGGTGTCGGCCGGGCGCTCACCTACGCCACCACCCTCGCGGCGCAACCCTCGGTTCCCGGCTCGCGCGCCCCGGGACAGGTGTCGCCGATGGCGGTCGACGGGGACGTGAACGGCTCGGCCTACCGTCTCCGGACACCCCTGCCCGGCTTCAACTGGGCTGACCGCGAACCGCGCTGGCAGTACATCGTCAGCGACATCGCGTCGTCCTACCAGCGGCTAGCCGAGGGCCGTCCGGGCGAGCTGCGGGCCCTGCTGGCCATCCCGTTCCGCGACTTCGTCGAGGGCCAGCGGGTGCTGCGGCGGGTGCCCGACCTCGCCCGCGACATGAGCACCGGCTGGGAGTTGTCCCCGCCGCAGCCGTAGCGCGTCTCGGACGAACGGGACGCTCGTTCGATCTGACGCAACGGGCGTCCCGTTCGTCCGGGACGGCACGGTGCCGGCTTTCCAATGGATGGATGTGACGTTGCGCACGCGCGGTCGCGGTTGGCACGTTGTGTCACACCACGCCAGGCCCGATCGCAGGAGAGTCGATGAACGTATCCGCCGTGACGCACGACAGCCCGACCGCCGCGCCACCCGTCGAGGTCGCGAAGACGCCGAAGAAGGCGGCGCTCGCGTCGTTCCTCGGGAGCGCGCTCGAGTACTACGACTTCTTCATCTACGGGTCCGCCGCCGCCCTCGTCTTCGGGCACACGTTCTTCCCGGCCGGCAACGACGCGATCGGCACGGTCGCCGCGCTCGCGACGTTCGGCGTCGGCTACGTGGCCCGGCCAGTCGGCGGAATCGTGTTGGGACACTTCGGGGACAAGCTGGGCCGCAAGAAGATTCTGTTGCTGACGCTGCTCATCATGGGACTGTCGAGTCTCGCGATCGGATTCCTGCCCACGTACGAGCAGATCGGCATCGCCGCCCCGATCCTGCTGGTCCTGTGCCGCCTCGCGCAGGGATTCTCCGCGGGCGGAGAGGCGGCGGGCGCGAGCACTCTCACGCTCGAGCACTCACCCGAGGGGCGGCGGGCGTTCTTCACCAGCTTCACGATGACCGGCTACGCGGCCGGGATGGTCCTCGCGACCCTCGTCTTCATCCCGGTGGCCGCGCTGCCGAAGGAGCAACTCGACAGCTGGGGCTGGCGAATCCCGTTCTGGTGCAGCGCCGTGATGCTCGTGGTCGCCTACTTCGTGCGCACCAAGCTCGACGAGACTCCGGTGTTCGAGGAGTCGCGTGAGCACGCAGAGGTGCAGAAACTGCCCGTCGTCACCGTCGTGACCACCCAGTGGCGGGACGTCCTGCGGATCGCCCTGTGCTCGCTGTTCGCCGTCGGGCAGACGGTGTTCACCGTCTTCGGGCTCGCCTACGCCACCGGACCCGACGTCGGCATCGACCGCACCACGATGCTGTGGGCGTCGTCGGCGTCGATCGCGGGTTCCATCGTCGCGATACCTCTGCTCGCCAAGCTGTCGGACCGCGTCGGACGCCGCCCCGTATGGATCACCGGCACCCTCGGATGCGGCGTGACGATCTTCGGATACTTCTGGGCCATCTCGGTCGGCTCCATTCCGCTGATCTTCGTCGCCGCACTGCTCACGATGACGCTGTTCTACTCGATGGTGAACGGCCTGTGGCCGAGCTTCTTCACCGAGATGTTCGCCGCGCCCGTGCGCTATTCCGGTTTCGCCGTCGGCACGCAGATCGGTTTCCTCATCGCCGGTTTCGCCCCGGCGATCGGCTGGGCACTGCTGGGAACCGGGGCGAACGCGTGGGTCCCGGTCGCGGTGTTCACTGCACTGTGCATGCTGGTCTCGTCCGTCGCGGCCTTCACCGCCCGCGAGACGTACCGGGTGCCGCTGGCCGAACTCGGGCGTCCGTCGACCTCGCGGGAGTAACCGGAGGACAATGGGGCGATGTCACGGACACCGACAGGAGAATCGGTCACTGCCCGCGTCGTGAGGGTCTTGTCTTCCTTCGACGCGGACACACCGTCGCTGTCGGTGTCCGACATTGCGCGTCGATCCGACCTCCCCGTCGCGACGGCGCACCGCATCGTCGGAGAACTCGTCAAGTTCCGCCTCCTCGAACGCAACGACACCCGCATCAGCATCGGGGTCCGGATGTGGGAGCTGGGGTCCCGCGGTTCGCACACCCTCAGCCTGCGCGAGGCCGCGATGCCGTTCATGGAAGACGTGAACGCCGCGATCAAACAGCACACCCAGCTGGGCGTCCTCGACGGCAACGAGGTGCTGTTCGTCGAACGGCTCTCCACCCGCGGGTCCGTCGTCAACGTCACCAAGATCGCCGGACGGCTGCCGGTGCATGCGTGCTCGTCCGGTCTGGTTCTGATGGCGAACGCCTCCCGCGACGTGCAGGACGAATTGCTGTCGCAACCGCTCGAACGGTACACCGACGCCACCGTCACCGACCCCGACCAGATGCGGCGTCTCCTCGCCGAGGTGCGGCACCAGCACTTCGCGGTGGCCGCCGGTCTCATCACCCCGGGTGCGACGGGAGTCGCTGTGCCCGTGCGGGACAGCGACGGTGGCAGGGTGATTGCCGCTCTGTCCGTCGTCATCCCGCACGATCAGGCCAACCCGCAGTCGGTGGTCGCGGCGCTGACGACGGCGTCGCGCGGCATCACTCGCGCCATGACGCGCGGGTCGCGGCACTGACAGAATCCCTTTTCCATCCATTGGAGTCGCGCTGTGACTCGGGTCTCGGGTCGGTCAGAGTGGGTGACACGAACACACCGTCACCGATCGCGCAGTGTGCCTCCAAACATGCTGCACAGCAGTGCCTTCGCGCGCCGCGATCGAGTGCCGACTCTCCAGGGAAGGTCCACATATGAGCTCGAAATCCGTCAAATGCGACCTGTTGGTCATCGGGTCCGGGGCCGCGGGCATGGCCGCCGCGCTCAAGGCCGCGAGCGAAGGCCACAGTGTCATCGTCGCCGAGAAGTCGAAGTGGCTCGGCGGCACCACCGCCATCTCGGGCGGCTGGGCGTGGGTGCCGGGAAACAAGCAGGGCGTCGCGCAGGGCGACACCCGTCAGGAGATCGAAACGTACATTCGGGCACTCGCCAAGGACTGCTACAAGGCCGAGATGGTCGACACCTTCCTCGACGAGGTCCCCGAGGCGATCGACTGGCTCGAACGCGACACCGACGTCGAATTCGTCTATCCGGAAATGGCTCCGGACTACCAGATGGACGCCCCGGGTGCGAAGCCGTCGGGGCGCGCGATCTCCGGCAAGGTCGTCGACGCGCGCACACTCGGCGAGAACCGGCTCCGGTTGCGCCCCTACCTCGACACGTACACCGTGTTCGGGTACATGCCCGAGGTCGGACCCGACATCGCGCAGTTCCTGCACGCCAACCAGTCGTGGAAATCGTTTGCCTACGTGTCGAAGAAGCTCCTCAAGACGTGGGTCGAGACAGTGCTCTGCCGCCGGTCGTTCGACCGGACCAACGGCAACTCGCTGATGGTCCGGATGGTGTCGTCCGCGGCCAAGCTCGGCATCCGGATGTGGACCGAGACACCCGTCACGAAGATCCTGCAGTCGGAGAACGGGGTCGTCACCGGCGCCGTGCTCGGGGGAGTTCACGCGGCAACGGTGGAGGCGCGGCTCGGTGTCGTCATCGCGGCAGGCGGCTACTCCGCGGACGCCTCCCTGCGCGCCGAGTACTGGGGTCATGATCCGCACGGCGACAACCACTTCACGCCCACCGTCGGGCACGACGGCGACAACGTGCGCCTGGCGGCACCGCTCGGCGGGCACGTCGACACCGACGTCCACGAGCCGGCAGCCTGGGCGCCGGTCACGGTGTTCACCGGTCTGCGCGGACAGCAGCGGATCTTCCCGCACCTGCGGGCGTTCGGGCTCCCGGGACTGATCGCCGTGAACCGCAAGGGTGAACGCTTCGCCAACGAGTCGAGTTCGTACCACGACTTCGGCATGGCGATGATTCAGGAGAACGCCGGCCAGGACGAGACATTCGGCTACATCATCGCCGACTCGAAAGCCATGAACAAGTACGGAATCGGCTACGCGAAGCCGCGGCCCATCCCGCAGGGCTATTTCAAGAAGACCGGATTCCTCCACAAGGCCGATACGGTCGAGGAGCTCGCTCGACGGATCGGTGTCGACGCCGCCGGGCTGAAGAAGACCCTGTCCGAGTTCAACGCGGGTGCCGCCAAGGGGGAGGACCCGAAGTTCAATCGCGGATCCAACTGGTTCCACCACTTCAAGGGCGACATGGAGCACCAGCCCAATCCGAACCTCGAGCCGCTCGACAAGGGACCGTACTACGCGGCGAAGATCGAGATGGGCGACCTCGGCGCCTACTCCGGCCTCGCCGTCGATCGGCACAGTCAGGTCCTCGACGACGACAACCAGCCGATCCCCGGTCTCTTCGCGGCTGGTTCCGCGGCGGTCAGCATCTTCGGCGGCGGATACCCGGGCTACGGCGCCAACATCGGGCCCGCCCTCGTCTTCGGATACACCATCGGCCGGGACGCCGAGATCCTCGCGTCGCTGCGCAGCGAATCCACCACGCCGACCGTTCTGGAAGAGGTCTGACGTGCCGTTCTACCTCGTCCGCTACGCATACACCGGCGACACCGCCGGCCGGGACACGCATCGTCCCGAACACAAGAGTCACCTGCAGGCCGCCGCCGACCGCGGACTCATCCTCGGGTCGGGACCGTTCGCCGCGGGAGAAGATCCCGGCGCCGCGATGGTCTACGAGGCCGCGGACCGGCAGGACGTCGTCGACGTCGTCGAGGGCGACCCGTTCCAGACGCACGGATACGTCGCGTCGTACGACATCACCGAATGGATTCCGATGATCGGCCCGTGGGCCGTCGCAGCAGTGGGAGGCAGGTCATGACAGGTCGAGTGGCAGGGAAGGTCGCCGTCGTCACGGGGGCGAACGGTGATCTCGGCGGCGCGACCGCCCGGATGCTCGCCGCGGAAGGGGCGCGGGTTGCCGCGCTCGACCTGAAACTCCCGGACGCACCGTGGGATTCGGAGTCGATCACGCCGTTCGCCGTCGACGTCACCGACGAGACCAGTGTCGCCGACGCCGTCGCAGCGATCGTCGAGACCGTCGGCGTCCCCGACGTTCTCGTCAACTGCGCCGGCATCATCGGCAGGCCCGCACCGTCACACGAGGCGTCGGTCGCCGAGTTCGACCAGATCTTCGACGTCAACGTCAAGGGCGTCTGGCTGATGACCAAACACGTGGTGCCCCACATGATCGGCCGGAAGAAGGGCAGCATCGTGAACTTCTCGTCGATCCACGGGCTGACCGGAGGCTCCAACGTCCCGCTGTACCACGCGTCGAAGGGCGCGGTGCGGCTGCTGAGCAAATCCGACGCCGTCACGTACGGGCCGGACGGAATTCGCGTCAACTCGATCCATCCCGGGTCGATGCGGACGGCGATGAGCCGGCGGTCGGCGGAGGGCAGCGCGCTCGGGCCGGAGGAGTACTACCGCCAACTCGTGTCGGGCAACCCCCTTCCGCGGCAGGGTGAACCGGACGAGATCGCGTACGGGGTGCTCTACCTCGCCTCGGACGAGTCCGGCTTCACCACCGGCACCGAACTCGTCGTCGACGGTGGCTACACGGCGCACTGAGGCCGTCAGCCGAAGTGTCGCGCCAGACGCCGGTGCCGGTGCCCGAAGAACGCGCCCAGCACGCGGGCCAGCACCGGCGTCAGCGGCACCAGCGGAAGCCTCGGTTCGAACGTGATCCGGTCGTAGACGCCTGTGCTGCCGTCGTCGAACGGCCGGAGCGTGCGTTCGTGCTCCCACCGGCGCATGCTGAGCATCGTCGACTTCTCGTGGAACCGCAGGCCCGGTTCCAGCTCCGCGATGGTCAGATCGTCGTACTCGAACGGGACCAGCCCGAACAGTCGCAGCCACGCCCGGCCGAGCGGTTCACCGACCGCGACCGAGTCGATGCTGATCGACTCCTGACCGCGCGGGATGCTCATCGTCATCCATGGACGCATCTCGTCGTTGATCCCCTCCGGATCGACGACCCTCGCCCACACCTGCCCGATCGGCGCGCCGACGACCGAGCTGCGTTCGATGATCACCGCCCCATCATCGTCGCCTCGCACGCCGGGGTGCAACGGGCTCGCTGCTGGATGTGACTATTCGCCTGTCTGGAGCCGCTGCCATCTGAGGGCAGGTGCGTATGTTCGTCCGCCTCTGATGCTGGTGGTCACCGACCGTCCGTGGCCTCACCCGACGCGGATGAGGCGGTCGGAGGTCAGAAGCCTGATGATGACGGCACCGGCGTTCTCCGGACTTCACATGCGGCGGAGGCGTTGGTGCGCATCCGTGTATTCGCGATCGAGGCGTTCGACGATCTGCGCTGCCGGGACGACTGCGTCGACGGCGCCGATGCCCTGCCCGGCGCCCCAGATGTCGCGCCAGGGCTTGGCTTCGGACTTCGCGGCGGTGTCCGCGTCCTCACCGACGCCGAAGTTCATGGCGGAGGGGTCGGAGACGGCGAGGTTGTTCGGGTCGAGTCCGGCGGCTTCGATGCTGCCGCGCAGGTAGTTGCCGTGCACGCCGGTGAACAGGTTGGAGTAGACGATGTCGGAGGCGGTGGAGTCGACGATCATCTGCTTGTAGCCCTGATCGGCGTTGGCCTCTTCGGTGGCGATGAACGCGGAGCCGACGTAGGCGAGGTCGGCGCCGGCGGCCTGCACGGCGAGGACCGAGCGGCCGTGGGCGATGGAGCCCGACAGCAGGAGCGGTCCGTCGAACCATTCGCGGATCTCCTGGATCAGCGCGAACGGCGACAGGGTGCCCGCGTGTCCGCCCGCGCCGGCGGCGACGGCGATGAGGCCGTCGGCACCCTTCTCCACGGCCTTCTTCGCGAACTTGTTGTTGATGACGTCGTGGAGGACGATGCCGCCGTAGCTGTGGATGGCGTCGTTGACGTCGGCGCGGGCGCCGAGGGAGGTGATGACGATCGGGACCTCGAATTCGACGATGGTGGCGAGGTCTTCGTCGAGGCGGTCGTTGCTCTTGTGGACGATGAGGTTGACCGCGTACGGGGCCGAGGGCGTTTCGGGGTTGTTGGCGTCGTGCTTGGCGAGTTCCTCGGTGATGCGGGTGAGCCATTCGCGCAGCACGGGCTGCGGGCGGGCGTTGAGGGAGGGGAAGGATCCGACGACGCCGGAGGTGGATTGGGCGATCACCAGGTCGGGACCCGAGACGATGAACATCGGCGACGCCACCACGGGCAGGCGGAGCCGGTCTTGCAGGATCGGGGGCAAGGTCATAGGGAATTCTCCTCGAGTGTCGGGAAACGCGGGGCGACGCCGTGCCGTCGACGGCGGCGCCGCCCCGGATGCGGTGCGTTGCCGGTTACGCCGGGAGAGATTCGAAGATGGTGGCATTGGCCATGCCACCGGCCTCGCACATGGTTTGCAGCCCGTATCGCAGGCCCTCGGTGTGCAGGTGGTGCACGAGGGTGGTGGCAAGCCGGGCACCGGAACCGCCGAGGGGATGCCCGAGGGCGATGGCGCCACCCAGGGGGTTGACCCGTTCGCGGCGCGCGCCGGTCGCGGCGAGCCAGGCCTCGACCACGCTGGCGAATGCCTCGTTGACCTCGAACGCGTCGATGTCGTCGAGATCCAGTCCGGCCATCTCGAGCACCCTCCGCGTTGCCGGGATGGGTCCGGCCAGCATGGTGATCGGGTCGTCGCCGACGGCGGTGGCGGTGTGCACGCGTGCCAGGGGAGTCAAGCCAAGTTGTCGTGCTCGGTCGCTCGTGGTGACCAGCAGTGCGGCGGCACCGTCGGAAATCTGGGAAGCGTTACCTGCGGTGATGCGGCCGTCGGTCGCGAAGGCGGGTGAGAGGGAGCCGAGTGCGCCGAGGGTGGAGTCCCGCCGGATGCCCTCGTCGACCGTGAGGGTGGTGCCGTCGGGCAGCCCGACCGGGGTGACCTGTTTGACGAATCGGCCGTCGTCGACGGCCTGCCCTGCGCGACGGTGTGATTCGAGGCTGTACTCGTCGAGTCGCGTACGGCTGAGGTCGAACCGCTTCGCCAGGATTTCGGCACCTGTGCCCTGATTGAAATCGACGTTGTCGTAACGACGGAACACTGCGGGGCCGAACGGGACACCCGGTCCGGCCTTCCGGGCCGAGCCCATCGGCACCCGGGACATCGATTCGACACCACCTGCGACGACCACATCGGCGTGGCCCGCGATGACCGAGGCGGCCGCGAAGTGGATCGCCTGCTGGCTCGAGCCGCACTGACGGTCGACGGTGGTGCCGGGAACGTGTTCCGGCCAGCCGGCGGCAAGGACCGCGCTGCGGGCGATGTTCGCCGATTGTTCCCCGACCTGGCCTACACATCCCCACACGACGTCGTCGACGGCAGCGACGTCGAGCCCGGTGCGTTCGGCCAGCGCGGTGAGCACCACCGCGGACAGGTCCACGGGATGGATGTCCTTCAAGGCGCCGTTGCGGCGTCCGACGGGTGTGCGTACGGCTTCGACGATGACTGCGTCACGCATGACAATTGCCCTTACTGGATGGTCGGTGGATGTTCGGTCTCGCCGGACCGGTGCTCATCGCGAAGCCATTCGGATGGCGCCGTCGAGGCGAATGGTTTCTCCGTTGAGCATGCCGTTTTCGACGATGTGCACGGCCAGAGCGGCGAACTCGGAGGGGTCGCCCAGCCTGCGCGGATGCGGCACGGAGGCCGCGAGCGATGCCCGGACATCGTCGCGTGCCTTCGCCAGCAGCGGAGTGTCGAACGTGCCAGGGGCGATGGTGCAGACTCGAATTCCCACGCCGGCGAGGTCGCGTGCCGCGGGCAAGGTCATCCCCACGACGGAGGCCTTGGCTGCGGCGTAGTTGATCTGGCCGATCTGTCCCTCGAATGCGGCGACGGATGCGGTGAGTACGCACACACCGCGGTCACCGTCGAGAGGTTCGTTGCCGGCCATGGCCTGGGCGGCGAACCGCAGCACGTTGAAACTGCCGATCACGTTCAGCCGGATCACCGATTCGAACGGCTCGAGCTCGGCGGACGTACCCGACTTGTCGAGCACCCGCATGGGACGGCCACGCCCGGCGCAGTGGACCACGGCACGCAACGGCCCCTGCTCGGTGGCGGCGGAGAAGGCCGCGGACACATTGTCGGCGTCTGTGACGTCTGCCGCGACGAATCGGGCACCGGGGCCGAGTTCTTCGGCGCGGACCGCACCGTCCGAGGTGGGCAGATCGACCAGTGTGACGGTGGCCCCGCCGTCGATCAGGCGGGTGGCTGTGGCCAGTCCGAGACCTGACGCTCCGCCGGTGACGACCGCATTGATTCCCTTGACGTCCACGGTCACAAGCCCAGGGATCGGGAGATGACGCTCTTCATCACTTCGCTGGTACCACCGAAGATTCGGGTTACCCGGGCGTCGGCGTAGAGCCGGGTGATCGGATACTCGCGCATGTAGCCGTATCCGCCGTGCAGTTGCAGGCAGCGATCGATCACCCGGGCCTGCATCTCCGTGCAGAACAGCTTCACCTTCGCGGCGTCGGCCACCGACAGGGTGCCGTCGTCGAGGGCGACGAGCGCTCGGTCGACGAGGGCCTGCCCGGCTTCGAGTTCGGTCGCGCAGTCGGCGAGGACGAATTTGGTGTTCTGGAAGTCGGCGACCCGTTGCCCGAAGACCTTGCGGTCCTTGACGTAGTCGGAGCCGAGGTTCAGCGCAGCCGTCGCCGTGGCCTGCGCGTTCACGGCGATCGTCAGCCGCTCCTGGGGCAGGTTACGGGCGAGCATCGAGAAGGCGGCGCCTTCCTCGCCCAGCAGGTTGCGGGCAGGAACCCGGACGTTGTCGAACAGCAGTTCGGCCGTGTCCTGAGCTTTGAGGCCGAGCTTGTCGAGGTTGCGGCCGCGGGTGAAACCGTTCATACCGGCCTCGACCACGAGCAGCGACAGCCCGTCACGCCGGTTGGCGACGTCGCGATTCGTGCGGGCGACGACGATGACCAGGTCGGCGTTGATACCGCCGGTGATGAACGTCTTGGCTCCGTTGAGGATCCAGTCGCCACCGTCCCGCACGGCGCTGGTTGCCATGCCGGCCAGATCCGATCCGGTGCCGGGTTCCGTCATCGCGATCGACGACACCAGGGTGCCGTCCGCGAATCCCGGGAACCACCTCGACTTCTGATCGGCGTCGGCGTATTCGAAGAAGTACGGAAGCACGGTGCTGAGATGGACCTGCAGTCCGCCGAGTGTGGCTGCAGCATATCCGATTTCCTCGATGACGATCGCGTTGAACAGGAAGCTGTCGATTCCGCCGCCGCCGAACTCTTCGGGCACCTGGAGGCCGTTGATCCCGATTTCCGCCGTCTTGGTGAACAGCTCGCGGGGGACGAGTCCGGCGGCCTCCCACTCCCCGATGTGGGGCACGACCTCCTTGCCGATGAACTGCCTCACCGTATCCCGAAACGCGTCGTGGTCGGAGTCGAAGATGTTGCGTTGCATGGTTGTACCAATCCTTTGCAGTGATCGAGCGGACGCGCGTCCAGGCGTCTCGCGAGTTGTCGTGTTCTATCGGCAGTGGACGACGCCCGCGTCGGTGAGGGCGTCGATGGTGGAGGTGGCGTAACCGAATTCGGTGAGCACTTCGGTGGTGTGCTGGCCCAGCGCGGGAGCGCCGGCGGTCGAGAATCGGGGGACGCTGCCGAGGTGCCAGGGCGAGCCGAGCGTGGTGTGCTCGACGCCGTCCGGGTCGGTGACGTCGATGAAGATGCCGGTTGCCTCGACATCCGGGTTCTTGCGGACCTCGCCGTAGGAGCTGATCCTGCCCGCGACCACCCCGTTCGGGGTCAGCAGTGCCATCGCGTCGTCGCTGGTCATCTCGGCGAACTCGGCGCGCAATTCGGGCAGGAGCGCCGGGCGGTGCCGAACCCGGCTTTCGTTGGTGGCGAATCGAGGGTCGGAGGCGAGTTCGGGTCGGCCGAGCAGGGCGCAGAGCCGGGCGAAATGTACCACCGAATAGGCGGATACGACGATTGCGCCGTCCCGGGTGGGCATCACATCCGCGGCGGGCGCGACGGTGGGCTGTCCGTTGCCCTTGCGCATCGGTTCGTTGCCGGTGAGCAGGTACTCGCCCCAGTTCGGTCCCTGCAGGTGCACGGCGACCTCGAGGAGTGAGGTCTCTACGGTGTCGCCGTCACCCGTGCGGAGGCGTCGGATGTACGCGCCGAGGATGGCCTGGGCGAACACGTGTCCGGCAGCCGCGTCGACCGCGGGGAAGCCGACTCGCTGCGGTTCTCCGTCCGCCTCGCCGGTGACCCACATGATGCCGCTCTCGGCCTGCGCGGCGATGTCCAGTCCTGGACGGTACTTCGACGGTCCCTGCAAGCCGAATCCGCTCACGGTGGCGTAGATGATGCTCGGATGCGCGGTGCGGACGTCCTCGGCTCCCAGTCCGAACGATTCCATCACTCCGGGGCGCAGGTTCTGCACGACGATGTCGGCCGACGCGATCAGATCCCGGGCGATCTGCTGTCCGCGATCGTCTTTCAGGTCGAGTGCGATGCAGCGTTTGTTGCGGTTGTAGTTCCGCAGGATCGCTTCGCCGTAGGTGCCGATCAGTCGCGACGATTCGCCGTGCACCGGTTCGACTTTGATCACGTCGGCGCCGAGGTCCACCAGAATCTGGGTGGCGGCCGGGGCGGCGATGAACTGTCCGAAATCGACGACGCGAACTCCGGCCAACGGTCCGGTCATGCTGCATTCTCCTTTGTACGAGCGCTGAGCTTCGCGGCGTCGTGTTCGGGACGCACCAGGAAGGTGGCGGCGGCGCCGCCGAGCGTCATGAGGATTCCGGTCAGTGCGAAGCCGTGGCCGTAGCCGGTGATCTTGTCGGTGGCGTTGCCGACGAAATAGCCGAGTAACAGGGGCGCTAGCACCCCGGCCATGCTGTAGAACGCCACCAGGAATCCGAGGATCGGTCCGCGCTTGCTCGGGTGCACGATGTCGGCGATCGCGGTGAACGCAACGGCGTAGGCGGCGGTGTTGAGGGAGAACGCCAGCGTGATGAACACCATCTGCGGCAAACCCGCGGACAACAGGGTGAATGCGACCATCGAGACGCCGGCCGCGACGATCAACCCGCCCGCCAGAAATCCCCGGGAGACCCTCCGGGACACGCCCCGAACGGTGAGCCAGTTCGACAGAAATCCGGCGCCGATCGCGCCTGCAGCGGCAAAGGCGTACGGCAGCATGATCAGCCGTCCTGCCGTGATCGTGTCGTATCCCAATCCGTCGGAAAGGTAGACGGGGAGCCAGGCCACCTTCAACGTCGTCGACCAGTACGAGAAAAAGGTCAGGAGAGCAATGCCGACGACGGTTCCAGTAGTCAGCAATGTTCGATACGACGCTTCGGCCAGTTCCACGGTGCCGTCGGCTGCGGCGGTGTGCGAGGGCGCATTCTTGCCGAAGATCAACCAGACCACGGCCCAGACGCCGCCCAGGACGATGAGAACGCCGAACGCGGCGTGCCACGACCAGGTGACGATCACCCAGGTGAGGACCGGCGCCGCGAGGAGCGGCCCTACCGAGGCGCCCGCGGTCACGATCCCGCCCGGCAGGGCCCGCTTCTCCGGTGCGAACCAGGAGTGTACCGAGTGCGTGGCCAGCGCGTACGCGGGGCCCTCGGCGAAGCCGAGGACGATCCGGCACGCGAGCAGGACGCCGAAGCTGACCGGGCCGAGTAGGGGCACCATCGTCACGATCCAGATCAGCATCAGCACTGCCAGCAGCCAGCGCACCCCGATACGTGAGGAGAGGGCGCCGAGCACGATCGCGCCGACGGCGAACAGCCAGAAGAAGGCGCTCTGGACGAGTCCGAACTGCTGCGGGGTGATGCCCAGATCCTTCTGGATGTGGAGGCCCGCGAAGCCGAGGGCGGCCTTGTCGGCGAAGTTGAGTACCAGGAACGCAAACAGCAGGGCGGCGACGATCCAGGCGCGCGACCGTGACGGCGGTGCGACGGCCGCGGTGTTCCGCGTGAGTGTTTCAGACATGGGCGGGCTCCGAACGGGCGAGGTGGACAGGGCGGGGTGGCGTCGGGTCAGCGGCCGGTGAACGACGGCGCGCGTTTGTTCAGGAACGCGTCGGCGGCCTCGCGCGCGTCGCCGGAGTGGAAGCACTGCACCATTCGGTCCACCTCGGCGAGCAGATAATCGCTCAGCGATGTGGTGGACGTCTGGAGCAGGTTCTGCTTCATCGCACGCAGGGCGAGGGGAGCCGACGACGCGAGCCGGTGGGCCAGGCCCAGGGTTTCCGCGTGCAGCGACTCGGTGCCGGTCACCGTGGTGACCAACCCTAGATCCAGCGCGGCCTGTGCCGTGAGTTTGTTTGGTGTCAAGAATAATTCGCGTGCCTTGGCGCCGCCGAGCAGCTTGGTGATCAGCCAGACACCCCCGAGATCGCCGGAGAGGGCGGCGTTCACGAACGCCGTGTTGAAAACGGCACGATCGGAGGCGATCCGGAAGTCGGCGGCGGCCGCAAGCGACAACCCTGCTCCGGCGCAGGCACCGTCGATCGCCGCGATGGTCACCTGCGGCAGATGGTGGAACCGGTGCAGGGTGGAGCTGACCTGCCGCAGTCGCGCGGTGTCGGCAGCGATCGAGTCGCCGCGCAAGGTGCGGGAACCGGCGGGCGCGGCCAGGTCGGCGCCGACACTGAAGTCAGTGTCTTGCCCCGCCAGGATCACCACGCGGACGTCGGGCGCGCAGGACAGGTCGGTGATCGCGGAGCCGAGTTCGTCGAAGACGGTGTGGGACACAGCGTTGCGCCGACCGGGGTTGTCGATCACCACATGTGCGACGGCGTTGTCGACGGTGACATGGACACGACCGGTCATGAAGTCCTCCTGGAATGGGTGGCGCCTGTGAGGTGGCGCACTTCCATTGAAGGTGCGAGGAATGACTACGTCAAAGTCCAGAAATCACCCGAATTGAGTGTGATCGCCTATAGGTTCGGGCGGACCTCGGTGTCGACGCGGCTGCGATCGCGAACGCGGTGATCCGCGGACAGCGCCGCCATCGCGGCCGCTTCCACCAACGGGTGACCCTCACTCCGATGGCCGGCAATGGCACGGACCCAGGCCCGTAGGGACCGCTTGGAGTAATTCAAGAACTCGGTGGTCGCAGGGGTGATTCGGCCCTCCCGATACACCACTTCGAGGGGGCGGGCGAGCCCCGGCACCAGTTCGCGCACGACTCCGCCGCGGTGTCGCGCGTCGAGGCTGATCCGCAGTGGGACGATGGCCGCTCCGCCCCCGGCCAGCACGATCGGCAGGACGGCCCCGCGCTGGGGTACTTCCACCACGATGCGCGGTTCGACCCCGTGCGCGCGCAGTGACTTCTCGATGTAATCGCGGGTCGCGGTGCCGTGTTCACCCATCACGAATGGAACCTGGGACAGGGTCTCGATCGGAACGAGGTCCGGCCAGTACGCCTCCGTTCCGGGTGGGCAGACCAGGACGAACTTCTGCTCGACCAGATGCTCGCTGATCAGATCCTCGCCCGGTGGTGGCGATGCGAGGAACCCGATCTCGCAGGAGCCGGATCGGACGAGGGTGACCACGTCCGAAGCGTCGTCGCGCTCCTCGATGTGGAACCGAACGTCCGGGAAACGTGTGCGAAACCGGGCCACCCACACCGACAGCGGGTCCATCGACATGTCCGACAGGGTGGCGATGTCGACCCGTCCGCCACGCACCTGCCCGACGCTTCGTACGGCGTTCTCCGCGGCCTCCGTCTCCCGCAGGATCATGCGAGCCGGTCCGATCAGCGCCTCCCCGGCGGGAGCGAGGACGAGGCCGCGACCCACTCGGTGGAACAGTTCGGTGCCCAGATCCTTCTCGAGTTTGCGCACCGCCTGAGACAGCGACGGCTGCGCAACCCGCAGAGCCGCCGCTGCGCGGTTGACGCCGCCGTGATCGACCACGGCGAGGAAATACTCCATCTGACGCAGGTCCATGAAGCAAAGCTAGCGGCCTGCCGCGGACGAGGAGGTCGGACCTGGGTTGGAAGCCGACATGTTGCTATGCGTGCAGCATCCCGGCGACGGAGACCCCGACCGCGAGGAGGGCTGTGAACGCCACGACGGACGCGGTGCGCAGCAGCGTGGGCCAGATGTCGTTTTTCGAGGTCGTCCGTGCGGTGCCCTTCGGGAAATGGCGGATGCCGAGATAGCCGACGATCGTGCTGTTGACGACGGCGCCGAGCACGAGCATCGGTGCGCCCAGGCGGTACGCCGCGAACCCGATTGCCGCGGACGTCGCGAGCACCGACAAGCCGGTGCGCTGCCACGCCAGCGCGGTGCGCTGTGGTTGGAGACCCGGGTCGGGTGTCATCGCGAGTTGACGGTGGTGACGACGGCGAACACCGCCAATCCGATCGACAGGACGATCAGTCCCCCTGCCAGCCACGCGAGAGGGATCGGTGCGGGGAGGGGCTGCTGCAGTCGCAGGGCTCGCTCGTTGCGCTTCCACGACCACAAGGCGACGGCCGCGAGAACCCCGCCGGTGCCGCACGCGACGATCGCGACCAGATGGACGACCAGGTCGGCGCCGGTCACGCTGGCCAGGGTGGTGAGGGTGACGCCGCCGGCAACCAGTGCCAGGGCAGTGCGAACCCAGGCCAGTGCGGTGCGTTCGTTGGCCAGCGAGAAGCGGACATCCGGTTCCTCGCCCACGGAGTAGACGGCGACCGGACGGCGTTGGGGAAGGTCTACGTCACTGTTCATGAGTGTTCCCTGCAGGTTGGAGTCGGTGTCGATGAAATAATGATCAGACACCAGATAGTTCTGTAACAGAAGTAGGTTAACGGATGGACGACAGTCGAGCGATTCCTCTCTCTGCCGGAGCGGCCGGGAGCGGGGAGGGGTGGGCCCTCACCGAGGTCATCACCCGCTTGCGAAGGGCCTTGCGGTCGAGCGTCCGGGAGGAATTCGCCTGGGAGTCGCTGCCGATGGCGCAGGTCGAGTTCCTCCAGCGACTCTCCTCCGAATCAGGTTTGCGGATCGTCGAATTGGCGCGGAAGCACCGAATGGCTACCAACACCGTCAGCGCCCTCGTGCAGCAGATGGTCGAGACCGGTCTCGTTGTTCGCTCACCCGATCCGCGGGATCGCCGGGCCGTGCAAGTGGAACTGACCGGCGCCGGCCGCGAACGCCTCGACGCGTGGATGCGGGCCAACGAGCGGCGCATCTCTTCTGCGTTCGAGCGCCTCGGCGCCGACCACCGTACTGCGATCGGCGCCGCGTTGCCTGCTCTCGCGGCGCTGGCGGAACTCCTCGACACCGAAGAATCACAATCGCCGGACGCACCGCCACCCGAAGGGTCGCAACCGTGACCTGCGGATATAGGCAAATCCGCACGGTCCGACCGCGTTCTGCTGGTTGATCGGCACCGGGCGAACCGATCTGATGAGGGCATGCACCCTGTGGTTCCAGTCACTACCGGTGGTGCCCCTCAATCAGCCGAGACATTCCCGGAGGTCGTCATGGTGACTATGCAGTCCCGAGAACGCGACATCGGTCAGCGTCCCAAGGGGGCCGTCGATCGGCGCGCCTGGGGCATCGTCCTCTTCCTGTTCCTCTTCTTCACCCTGAATTTCGCCGACAAGGCGGCAGTGGGTCTGGCCAGCAAGCCGATTCGTGACGATCTCGGTCTCACGGCCGGTCAGTACGGGTTGCTCAGCAGCGCCTTCTTCTGGCTCTTCGCGATCGGCGCGGTCACGCTGTCTGCCGTTCTGCGGAAGATCTCGTACACCTGGGGCGCAGCCCTGTTGATGGTGACGTGGATCGTGAGTATGGCCCCGCTGACGATTCCGACCTCGTTCGGAGTTCTCATCGCCTGCCGAATTGCGCTGGGGTTCTTCGAAGGACCCGCGCATGCACTGTGTCAGTCGATCGTCGCCGATCGATTCGCGCCGGACAAGCGCGCGACGGCCGGCGCCGTCGTCAACGCCGGTTCCTCGGTCGGCCCGCTGATCGCCGCGCCCACGTTGACATGGGTGATCCTGACGTGGTCGTGGCACGCCGCCTTCGCCGTCCTCGTGGTGACCGGTGTGTTGTGGCTCATCGGCTGGCTCTGGTATTCGGACCGGTTGCCGTTCCGCAAGCCCGAGCCGAAGACCGGCGACGGCACGAAGGTCGATGACCCCAACGCTGACATCGTGGTGCCGTTCCACCGATTGCTGATGTTGCGAAGCTTCTGGGGACTGGTGTTGCTGTCGTTCGCCGGGTACCTGATCTCCTCGCTGAAGGTGTCCTGGTTGCCCGCCTACATGAACGAAGGGCTCGGATACTCGGCGAGCACGGTGGGAACGCTGGTGACGATTCCGTACGTCGTCGCGGTCGTCTTCCTGCTGAGCGCGGGCATGCTGTCGGGCCGGTTGCTGCGGGCAGGCCGCTCGTCCCGGGTGGCCCGCGGCTACCTCACGGGCGCGTTCCTGCTGTTCGGCGGCGTCTCGATGATCATCTTCAGTCAACTCGAGCCCGGACCGGTGCAGTTGGTGTTCGTGGTCTGCGCATTCGCGGTGAACAGTGTGGCCTTCTCGGTGGCCTTCGCCGGCGCGTCGGACTTTCTCCCCGCACATCAGCGGGTGGCGTTCTTCGGTTGCATCATCGCTGCGTACAGCGTCGCGGGGATCGTCGCACCCTATGCACTCGGGCTCATCGTGGAACGCGCGGCCACCGCGGCGGCCGGATATTCGACCGGCTTCATGTTCGTCGGCGCCGTGGTGTGCGTCCTCGGCATCGTCGGTGGCGTGATGCTGAACCCGGAGAAGGCCCGCACCCAACTCGAGCGCATGACGGCCGAGTACGCGAGCAGGGAAGCGCGGTGAGCGTGATGGGTGGACCGCTTTCGGGTATCAGGGTCCTCGACTTCGGCCAGTACATCGCCGGTCCCAGCGCGGCCCAGACGCTCGCGGATCTCGGTGCGGACGTGATCAAGGTCGAGAGCCTGCGCGGCGATCAGGCCCGCGGTATCGGAACGTTCGGCGCGGCGATGATCCGCGCCTACAACCGCGACAAGCGAAGCCTCGGAATCGATCTCGCCCGGCCCGAGGCGAAGACGATTCTGCATCGGTTGCTGGCGCAGACCGACGTTGTGGTGCAGAACTTCCGGACCGGCTCCGCCGACCGGCTCGGCCTCGGACCCGACGACTTACGCAGCCGGTATCCGCGCCTGATCTACGCCAACGTGACGGGATTCGGGTCCCGCGGACCGTCCCGGCACCGCCCCGGCCTCGACATCGCGGCCCAAGCGGAGTTCGGGTTGATGCACGCCACCGGCGAGATCGACGGCGAGCCGCAGCGTCTCGGGCTTGCCGCCGCGGACGTCGCCGCGGCCAATGCCCTCGCGACCGGGATTCTCGCGGCGCTCTACGAGCGGGAGTCGACCGGTCGGGGCGCGCACGTGGAGACCTCGCTGATGGAAGCGGTGCTGTCGATGCAGGCCGCGTCCTGGGGCGAGTACACGCTCACCGGTCGTGCGCCCCGGCGCAAGGGAAACGGCCAGGCGCACGCCGCCCCTGCGGCCGATGTCATCCGGGTAACCGATGGAATGATGGTGCTTTCCGCGTACACCGCCGAAAAGTGGTCCGCGCTCTGCAATCTCGTCGGCAGACCCGACATGATCGATGACCCGCGGTTCGTCGACAATCCTGCGCGGGTATCGCACCGGGCCGAGATGCTGGCCGCCCTCGTCGAGGCGCTGGGGGGTATGACCCGCGACGAGGCGGTCGCCCTCTTGCAGTCCGCGCACATCGTGTGCGGCGCGATCCGCTCTTTCGACGAGATCGCCGAGGACAAGGACGTCCTCGCCTCCGAGATCCTCGTCGACGTCGCCGGCCCCGGCGGGGTTTCGTTCACCAGTCCCGGCCTGGCCTTCACCCTCGACGGCCACCGCCGCACCGTGTCCACGTCCGCGCCCGCAGTCGGGAGGGACACCATCTCGGTGCTTCGCGACCTCGACTTCCCGGAAGACGACATCACCGCGCTGATCGACAGCGGCGTTGTCACCGCCTCCCACACCACTCTCACCCCGGAAAGGGCTTCCTCATGATCGACCCGGACATCCTCGGCTACGACTTCCCGGCCTACCTGAAGACGATCGCCGAGTTCACCGAGAACGAACTCGTCCCCGCCGAGAACGAGATGGTCGAGGCCGGCGAGGTCCCCGCTCGACTCCTCCAACGAATGGCATCCCTCGGACTGTTCGGCATCTCGATCCCGCGCGCATACGGCGGCCTGGAGTGGACGATGGAGCAGCAGGTGCAACTCACATTCGAGTTCACCCGCGCATCCTGCGTCTACCGGTCACGCTTCTCGACGGTGATCGGCCTGTGCTCGCAGGCAATCCTGGACCACGGCACCGAGGAGCAGCGCCGGCGGATGCTGCCGGCTATGGCGGCGGGCGAACTCGTCACTGCATTCGCGCTCACCGAGGACCAGGCCGGGTCGGACGCCGCGCACCTGCGGACCACGGCCGAGCGGCGTGGTGACGTCTACGTCCTCAACGGGAGCAAGCGGTACATCACGAATGCGGCATGGGCCGACGCGTTCATCGTCTTCGCGCGCACCGATACATCCGACCCCGGTGCGGGCGGAGTCTCGGCGCTCATCGTGGACGCCGCTTCGCCGGGTCTGCGAACGGCCTTGCCGACCATCATGAACGGGCACGCGGAGGCGCCAGTGGGGGAGATCTACTTCGACGGGGTGGAGGTACCCGCGGAGAATCTGCTCGGCGGGGTCGAGGGCCAGGGCCTGACGATGGCACTGCGCGGCATCAACCATGCGCGCCTGCACGTCGCCGCGACTTGTGTCGGGCAGACGACCCGGATGCTCGAGGACACGGTGGCGCATGTCAACGGCCGCAGGCAGTTCGGTGCTCCCCTCGCAGAACTCGGTGCGGTGCAGGCCACGCTGGGTGAAAGCTTCGCGGAACTCGAGGCGGGGCGCGCCCTCGCCGTCGACAGCGCACGGTCCTTCGACAGCGGTGAGATCCCGCGCCACCGGATCGCCGCCGCCAAGCTGTACAACTCCGAGATGGCGAGCAGAGTCGCCGACCGCTGCGTCCAGTTGCTCGGCGGCGAGGGAATCGTCGGCCCACACCCTGTCCCGCGCATGTGGCGTGACGTGCGAGCCCTGCGCATCTACGAGGGCTCGTCGCCGGTGCACCAGCGAAACCTGGCCAAGGCAATGATCCGTCAGGTGGCGGCCGACGGCACACTGCCGAACTCGTACCGAGTGTGACTCGAGGACGGAGGCACTCGTACCGGCCGCCCGCCGGGGGAATGATGGGGACATGGACATCCGCCAACTCGAGTATTTCCTCGCCGTCGTCGAGCACGGCGGAGTCAACCGGGCGGCCGGACACCTCCATGTGGCGCAGGCGTCGCTGTCGCAAGGCATTCGTCAGCTCGAACGGGAGCTGAAGCTGACCTTGTTCCACCGTACGGGCCGCAATCTCGTCCTCAACCCGGCCGGGCAGCTGCTGGTCGAACCCGCACGCAAGGTGCTCGACGACCTTCTTGCCGCCCAGGACATCATGCGGGGTGCTCGCGAACTCCACGTCGGGTCGATCACCATCGGAACGATGCCCGAGATGTCGAGCGAGGCGGTGGCTGCGTGGAGCGGAACCTTCACCCGGCTCCACCCCGACATCCGCATCGATCTGTCGGAGTACGCGAGTGCCGCGGACCTGTGCGACGAGGTGCTCACCGGTCAGTGTGAATTGGGATTCACGACATTCCCCGTGCCGACCGACAATCTCGAAAAGGTTCAACTCGGTGTCCAGCGGCTGCTCCTGGTGAGGCCGCCGGGCACACCTCCGGACGGCGAGACAACGCCGTTCGATCTCACGCGTCTCGAGCAGGTCCCACTCGTGACGAGCAGCTCGGCGCTGCGGGAAAACGACATCGTCGCAACGATATTGCGCCGCGAATCGGTGGTTCCCCGGATCAGTGCCCGGGTGCCGAACCGGCACGCCCAGCTGACGCTTGTCCTCAACGGTTCGGCCAGCGCATTCCTTCCCTTGAGGATGGCCACGGCAGCACACCGGCTGGGCGCCCACGTATCGGAGACACGGCCGGCGATCCGCACGCCGTTCGGGATCGTTCACCGGCCCGGAGCGCTGAATCCGGCGGCGAAGAGCTTCGTGATACAGAGTCACGCAGACCTGGCGCAGTGGGACAGGCTCATCGCCGAGCATCAAGAATCCGGCGCCTCGCTACTCGAGGCCGCGCTGCTCGCCGACGACGAAATCCACGCCCGAAGGGACAATCGAGAGGTCTGACCGTCTACGTATTGGCGTTTCAGTCCTGCGCGGCTGCCCGTGTGACGGTTGGGGGCTCCCACGTCCCGTCGAGGATTGCCTGATCCGGCCAGTACGCGCGCAGGTAGACGGTGAACTCGTCGTCCGGTGCCGGCAGCCAGTTCGCCAGCCGTGCCGGGTCCGTGGGTGCTGCGCCGCCCACAGTCAGCGTCAGCGAACCGTCGTCTCCGTAGGTGAGGTTCTGGTTCTTGGTGCCGAGGGAGAAACGGTCGAGGTCGTTCGGGTGGAAGAAGTGGTGCTTGTTGTAGACCGTCAATGACCAGAACCCGCGCACCGGTGGCAGCTGGCCGGTGGGGAACGCCACGGTGTAGGTGTGCGAACCGTGGAGGCGGTCGCCCGCGTCGTCGAGATCCTGGTAGTAGTAGACGGTTTCGTTCGGTGTGTTGACGAAGATGTTCGACTTGCCGATCGCGGTGCGCGACAGATAGTAGGTGCCGAACGCGGCACCGTTGCGTTGCGTGGTCCAGTTGTGCGCGACCGGAATGCCGATATTGCGGAACTCGAACAGCTCCCCGACGACGGCGTCGGTGTCCACCGCCGACTGTCGCAGCGCACCGGCGATACTCGGGTCGTTCTCGGCGGCGGCGAGCACCGAACGGAACCACCCGTACAGCGCCTCCTCACCGGGCAATGCAGGCACCTCGTCGAGCACCTCGCCGAACACCTCGAAGTACGTTCCGGGGTCGACCCACTGGGTTTCGCCCTGATCGCCGGTGGCATCACCACCGCCGAACGACGGGACCTCCGCCCAGTCCTTCACCTTGACCGTGCCGTCGAACTCCGACAGCGGATACACGCTGATGCGATCGACGAGCGGTGCGATCGCATCCCGATCCTCCGGGGTGTCGTCCATGAACACTCGCGGGATCACGACGCCGACGCGGGTGTCGTACCGGAACACGTCGGTGATGCCGTCGGGCACGTCACCGTCCCACGAGGCGGGCGCGAGCAGGTAGAAGCCGGGTGCCGTTCCATACATCTGGCCGAGCCGAACAAACGAGTCGGTGCGCTGGTCGACGACCTGATACACCCAGAAGCGGTCACCGAAATCGGGAACCTGAACCACCGACGGCCCGCGAGCGGAATCGAGAACACCGAATCCGTACGCGACGTCCTGGTTGGGGCACGCAACAACCCGCTCCTCCGGCCGGATGTAGTCCCGCAGCATCCCGATCGTCCCCGGCGGGCCGGCCGGAACGATGCCGGCCAGCAGACCCGGCTCCGGCAGTTGCGCCATCAGGGTTCGCCGGTTGTGGAGGTTCACCAACGGCCAACCCCACAGATACGCGGCTCTGCCGACCGACCGGGCGTAATCGGCAGTCACCTTCGAACGGCTGAACTCATCCATCCCCGGCATACATCGCTCCGTCCCGCGAATCGACTACAGGCGAACAATCACGACGCTACGGACGACCACGCTCGGACGATTCACCCAGAGGAGATGAACTTCGACCAGCCGCCCCATCGCCTGACAGCCGGGTGAAAGTGACCCTTGACACATCACGGGAAATGGTCGAATGTGAATCTGAAGTAAGCACATCGGATTACATCTCCGCGCCGGCATTTCTGCCGGGACACGTTAGCTAGGAGATCTTCCCGGCTCGACCCCCGCAGAACCATCGCAGATTTCAGACTTGCAAATAACCAAAATGTGGATCGATCGGAGCGGTCCAATTTTCTCGCTCGGCTCGATTCCGGGCTCAACCCCTCAGCATGCTCGTCAATGACCCGAAAGGGATTAACGGTGACAACACGCGAGAACACTTCTCGGCACCCACTGCCGACACATTCGAGCACGTCCGATCGGCCGATGCGGGCTTGGGGTTTCACCTCCCTGCTCGTGCTGCTGACGGTGGTCAATTGGAGCGACAAGGCTGTTCTCGGGATCATCGCGCAGCCGCTGGCCAAGGAGTTGGACCTGACGGCGGCGCAGATCGGTCTGGTCGGCAGCCTGTTCTTCTTCACCTTCATCATCGGCGGCTTCTTCTCCGGGGCGGTGAACACGCTGCTGTCCCTGCGGTGGGCGCTTGCCGTGCTGGCGTTGGCCTGGTCGGCTGCGATGCTGCCGATGGTGTTCACTGCCAGTTTCACGGTGCTGCTGGCCAGTCGACTTCTACTGGGACTGTCGGAAGGACCGAGCGGCCCGCTGACGCACACTGCGACCTTCTCATGGCATCCACCCGCGAAGCGGGCCTTGCCGGGCGCCTTGCTTGCCGGGTCTGCCTCGCTGGCAAAGATCGTCGTCGCCCCGGCGTTGGCTTTCGTCACCGTGTCCTGGGGCTGGCGGGCCGCGTTGGTCTGCCTCGCGGTCCTCGGCGTGCTGTGGTGTGTGCTGTGGTTGTCGACGTGGTCCGAGGGACCCCACATCCGAAGCGGGAAGGGGCATGCCGGCACCGAATCCGGGACCGCTGCAGACGAGCCCGCGGTGCCGTGGATTCGTATCTTCCGGACCCCGACCTTTCTCAGTTGCATGCTGCTGATCATGGCAATCTACGCGTTGGTCGCGATAGTTCTGACGTGGCTCCCGTCGTATTTCGAGGTAGCGCTGGGCTATACCAGATTGCAGGCCGGGTCGATGTTCGCCTTCCCCAGCATCGCGGGTCTGACCCTCATGCTGCTGTTGGGCGCAACCGGTGACCGGCTAACTTCTCGCGGCGCGACGTCCCGGACGGTGCGGATCATCATTCCCGTGGCCGGCGTGGTGATCAGCTCGGCGATCCTGGTGACACTGCCCTACGTCGGCGTGCCCGCACTCGCCGTTCTCATCGTGTCGGTCGGCTACGGCTTCCTCGCGTCGGGTTACCCGCTGATCATCGCCACCATCACGGAGTTGTGCCCGCCACGCCAGACGGCAGGCACCCTCGGGGTGTTCATGGCGATGATGGGGATCGGCGGGTTGGTTGGGCCGTACATCACCGGACTGATCGTCGACGCGGCGGACAACCCGGCAGCGGGATACGCGACCGCGTTCCAGGCCTTCGGGGTGGTCGCGATGGTCGTCGCCCTCGGCGCTCTCGTCTTCGCGAATCCGGAACGGGACAAGCGCGCCGTGCGCGCGGACGCCTCCAGTCGGTAGGTGCGGACCCGGGCCTTCCGTGCCGCCACGGTCCTCCGTCGATGAGGGGGTTGACAAGGGCGCACCGCCGAGGCAATGTGAATACTCAGTAACCGACAACATTGAATCAATGCGCATCTATATTTCGGACATAACACCAGTAAGACGCCGGTTTATGGCCAAGCAGATCGAACGTGATTCGGAATAGTAAGACAGACTTCTTGGAAGGCAATGCGATGGGAACACTCAGCGGCAAGACGGCTCTCGTATCGGGTTCGGGACGCGGCATCGGGCGTGAGATCGCCCTGAAGCTGGCCCGCGAGGGTGCGGCGGTGGTGGTCAACGACCTCGATCCGGAACCGGCCGCGCAGACGGTGGACGAGATCGCCGCGGCCGGTGGCCGTGCCGTTGCCTGCACCGGATCGGTGGCGGAGGACGGGTTCGCCGAGCGATTCGTCGAGACCGCGGTCGACACGTTCGGCGGTCTCGACATCATCGTGAACAACGCCGGCTACACGTGGGACTCGGTGATCCAGAAGATGACCGACGAACAATGGGACACCATCCTGGACGTCAACCTGAAGGCGCCGTTCCGGATCCTGCGGGCGGCGCAGCCGTTCATCAAGTCCGCGCCCACCGACTATCACCGCAAAGTCGTCAACATCTCCTCGGTGTCCGGGTTCTACGGCAATGCGGGCCAGGCGAACTACGGCGCGGCCAAGGCCGGCCTGCTCGGGCTCACCAAGACACTCGCCAAGGAGTGGGGCCGCTACAGGGTCAACGTGAACGCAGTGGCCTTCGGTCTCATCCTCACCCGGATGACCGAGATCGCCGCCGACACCGATACCACCCTGAACATCGACGGCCGCGATATTCGCGTCGGTATCAACGCCGATCGAATGGCGATGTCATCGAAGATGATTCCGTTCGGGCGCGGCGGCACCCCGACCGAGGCCGCCGGGGCGGTGTACCTGCTGTGCACCCCCGAATCCGACTACGTCAACAGCCAGTGCCTCGTGGTCGACGCCGGCCGCGTCTGACCCCGCACCGTACCAACAGTCCAACCCGTCAGGAGAGACGATGAAGCGCACCGTTTACACCGAAGAGCACGAAGCATTCCGCGACACCATCCGCACCTTCATCGCCAAGGAGGTGTCGCCGTACTACGCCGACTGGGAGAAGGCGAACCAGGCTCCGCGTGAACTGTTCCACAAACTCGGAGCGTTGGGCGCCATGAGCTTCGACATTCCCGAGGAGTACGGCGGGCCCGGGCCCACGAGCTTCAAATTCCAGGCCGTCATTCAGGAGGAGACCGCTCGCGCCGCAGTCACTCTCGGGCATTTCACCGTGACCACCGGCATCGTGTTGCCCTACCTGCTGCGCCTGGCGAACGAGGAACAGAAGACGCGCTGGCTTCCCGGTGTCGCCACCGGCGAGACGGTGCTGTGCATCGCGATGACCGAACCGGGTACCGGTTCGGACCTGGCAGGCATCCGCACCACCGCCCGGCTGTCCGAGGACGGTACCCATTACGTCCTGAACGGCGCGAAGACGTTCATCACCGGTATCCGCAACTCCGAACTCTGCGTCGTCGCGGCCCGCACCGCCGCACCCAACGACGACCGCCGGTTCGGCCTGAGCCTGCTCGTCGTACCGACGGACAGCCCCGGCTTCGAATTCGGACGCAAGCTCGACAAGATCGGCATGAAGGCCAGCGACACCAACGAGATCTCCTTCACCGACGTGATGGTGCCCGTGGAAAACCTTCTCGGCGAGCAGGATCAGGGTTTCTCCTATCTGGGACAGAATTTGCCCCGCGAGCGGCTGTCGATCGGAGTCGGCGCCGTCTCCACCGCGACCGCGGCGATCGACTTCGCCCGCGAGTACGTCCGGGAACGGCAAGTGTTCGGCAAGCCGGTCGCGCATTTTCAGAACACCAAGTTCGTGCTCGCCGAGTGCGCCGCCGAGGTCGCTGCCGGGCAGGCCCTGGTGGACCGGGGGCTCGATCTCGACGAAGCCGGTGCACTCACCCCGGCGGACGCTGCCCGCATCAAGCTGTTCTGCACCGAAATGGGTGGGCGTGTGATCGACAAGTGCCTGCAACTGCACGGTGGCTACGGCTACATGCTCGAGTACCCGATCGCGCGCCTGTACGCCGACGCCCGGGTCAACCGCATCTTCGGCGGCACCAGCGAAGTCATGAAGACCATCATCGCCAAGGACCTGGGTCTCTAGGACCCCGAACCACGCTCCCCGCAGGAGGATTCATGCGTGATGCAGTGATCGTCGACGCGGTGCGCACACCGGTCGGCAAGCGCGACGGGGCCCTGTCCCGGATGCACGCGGTGGCGGTGTCCGCGCACGTGCTCGGCGCCCTCACCGAACGCACCGGACTGGAACCGGGTCTCGTCGACGACGTCATCTGGGGCTGTGTGGGAACACTCGGCATGCAGGCCGGATGCATCGCCCGCTCGGCCGTGCTGGCGGCAGGATGGCCCGAGCACGTCCCCGGAGTCACCGTCGACCGGCAGTGCGGTTCCTCGCAGCAGGCAGTACACCAGGCGGCCGCGGGGGTGATCTCGGGCCAGTACGACATCGCTGTCGCGGGCGGGGTCGAGATGATGAGCGTCGTTCCCCTCGGCGCCGCCGCTCGCGCCGGTGACTACGGACCCATCTACGGACCGCAGGTCCTCGGCCGCTACAACATCGACCGCTACGACCAGGGCCGTGGCGCCCAGATGATCGCCGACGAGTACGGCATCACCCGCACCGAGATGGACCGGCACGGTTTGGACTCGCATGCCCGGGCGGCCGCCGCGACCGACGCGGGCCGGTTCGCCGGCCAGATCGCTCCGATCGAGGTCGTCGACCCCGGTGGCAGCACTCGGATCTTCGACACCGACGAAGGGATCCGCCGCGGGGGCACCCTGGAGAAGCTCGCGACGCTGCCGTCCCCGTTCGCCGAGGACAGTGACATCACCGCGGGCAACGCGTCGCAGGTGTCCGACGGCTCGGCCGCACTGCTCGTCACCACCAGCGAGATCGCCCGCAGGCACGGCTGGCGTCCGATGGCCCGTATCCATACCGCGGTGGTCACCGGCACTGATCCGGTGACCATCCTCAAAGGCCCCATCCCGGCGACGGCCCTCGCACTGAAGAAATCCGGGTTGACGCTCGACGAGATCGGCACCTTCGAGATCAACGAAGCGTTCGCGTCGGTGTCGCTGGCGTGGCTGCGTGAGACCGGCGCGGACTACGCCCGCATGAACCCCAACGGCGGGGCCATGGCCATCGGGCACCCGGTCGGCGGATCCGGTGCCCGGCTGATGACGACGATGGTCCACCACATGCGCGCCGAAGGCCTCCGCTACGGACTGCAGTCGATGTGCGAAGGCGGGGGCATGGCCAACGCCACCATCCTCGAACTGCTCTGACACGCGCAGGCATACGCGCACAACCCCTACCTCCCCAACGAACTGGAGTACAGAAATGAGTCGCAGAGTCTTGGTCGCAGGCGTCGGCATGGTGCCGTTCGCCAAACCGGGAAAGAGTGAGGACTACTTCGACATGGGCGCGAAGGCGATCCGCGCCGCCCTGTCCGACGCCGGTCTCGGGTACGAGACGGTCGAACAGGCCTTCGCCGGGTACGTCTACGGCGATTCGACGAGCGGGCAGCGTGCGATCTACAACGTCGGAATGACCGGTATCCCGATCGTCAACGTCAACAACAACTGTGCGAGTGGATCTTCGGCGCTGTGGCTGGCGCGGCAGGTCGTCGAGTCCGGTGCCGCCGAGTGCGTCCTCGCTGTCGGATTCGAACAGATGCGGCCCGGACCGCTGCTCAACGCGTGGGGTGATCGGCCAGTTCCGATGGGCAGGCACCTCGAGGTGCTCGACCGCACGTACGGTGTCGACCGGGACAATGCCTCCAACGCCATGCAATTCTTCGGCGGTGCGACGCAGGAGTACTGCAAGCGCTACGGAGTGTCCCCGGACCTGTTCGCGAAGATCTCGGTCAAGTCCCGCAAGCACGCCGCCAACAACCCGTACGCGGTGTTCCGGGACCCGGTCACCGAGCAGGAGGTCCTCGACTCGCCTGCACTGTACGGCGGGCTCACCCGCCTGCAGGCGTGCCCTCCCACGTGCGGGGCCGGCGCGGCGATCGTGTGCAGTGACGAGTTCGCCCGTAAGCACGGCATCACGCCGACCGTCGCGATCGCCGCGCAGGCCCTGTCGACGGACTTCCCCGACCTGTTCACCGCCGACGACATGCTCAAGGTCGTCGGTGCCGACATCACCAAGGCGGCAGCCGCCCAGGTGTACGAAACCGCGGGCGTCGATCCCCGCGACATCAAGGTCGTGGAACTGCACGACTGCTTCTCGATCAACGAGGTGCTCTGCTACGAGGCGCTGGGTCTGGTCGAGGAGGGCGGCTCGGAGAAGTTCATCCTCGACGGCGACAACACCTACGGCGGCCGCGTGGTGGTCAACCCCAGCGGCGGGCTGCTGTCGAAGGGCCATCCACTCGGTGCGACCGGGCTCGCGCAGTGCGCCGAACTGGTCTGGCAGCTGCGCGGTACGGCCGACGCCCGGCAGGTCGACGACGTGACCGTCGCCTTGCAGCACAACCTCGGGCTCGGTGGGGCCGGGGTCGTCACCCTCTACGAAAAGGTTTCCTGACCAGCCCCGGTCAGTTCCGCACCCTATTTTGAAAGGCAAGACAATGGGACAATTGGACGGACGCGTGGCGATCGTCACCGGCGCCGGCGCCGGCATCGGCCGCGAGCACGCCCTGCTGATGGCGGCCGAAGGAGCGAAGGTGGTCTGCAACGACCTCGCCGACGCCCACAGCACGGTCGCCGAAATCATCGCGAACGGCGGTCAGGCGGTGGCGGTCGAAGGCAACATCGGCGACATGGCCGTCGGCGCGGCGCTCACCGACGCCGCGGTCGACTCCTTCGGCGATCTGCACGTACTGGTCAACAACGCCGGCATCATTCGCGACGCGATGATCTGGAACATGACCGAACGCGACTTCGATGCAGTCGTCAACGTTCACTTGAAGGGCACGTTCTCGGCCACCCAGGCGGCCGCACGCTATTGGCGCGCCCGGTCAAAGGAAGGCGTCACGGCGGACCGCTCGATCGTCAATACCAGTTCCGGCTCCGGCCTGCACGGCAACTTCGGGCAGTGGAACTATTCGGCGTGCAAGGCCGGCCTTGCCATCCAGGTCGTGAACGCTTCCCGCGAGCTGGGCAAGTTCGGGGTTCGTGCCAATGCGATCGCACCGGTGGCCCGTACCGCTCCGGTCGCCGCCACTCCCGGCATCAGCGAACTCGTCGGTGAACCGGTCGACGAGGACGTGTTCGACCGCTACAACCCGAAGAACATCTCCCCGCTGGTCGCCTACCTGGCCACCGAGTCCTGTGACTTCACCGGTCAGACCTTCGGCGTCTACGGCGGATACGTCGGGCTGTACGCCGGCTACTCGATCGCGCACGAAGTCCGCGCGGACCGGCAGTGGGATGTCGACGAATTCGCGACGGTCATGGGTTCGGACACGTTCCCCCGGTCCGTCGAAACCCGTCGCGCGGGAATCCCTCCGGTGCAAGGAGCAACCAAATGAGCTACGAATTCCCGCTCGACTACAGCAAGGTCCGTGAGTTCGCGCGGGCGGTCAAGACCGACGACGCCGCCCACACCGGCACCGCACCGGTGATCCCGCCGACGATGCTGACCAGCGGCCGGATGATCTGGGAACCGGCCGAGCAGTCGGGCTTCGTCAAACTCGGATTCGACCGCCGCCGGATCCTCCACGGCGAGGAGGAGTACGTCTTCCACGGACCGCTGCCCCGCGCGGGACAGACCCTCACGGCCGACACCCGCATCGGCGAGAGCTTCGAAAAGCCCGGCAAGCGCGGCGGGGTGATGACGTTCGCGAAGATGATCACCGAGTTCCGGGACGACAGCGGCCGGCTGGTGGCCATCCAGAACAGCACCATCATCCAGACCGCGACCACGGGCAATTCGGAAGGGAGCAAGTGATGACGACCGTATCGACCACACCGGTGATCGGCCACCAGGCCCCGCCGCTGACGTACCCGCCGCTGACCCGCACCGACTTCGTCAAGTATCAGGGTGCATCCGGCGACTTCCACCCGCTTCACCACGACGAGTCGTATGCACTGGAGACCGGCTTCCCGTCGGTGTTCTCGGTCGGCATGCTGCAAGCGGGCATGCTCGCCAGCTACGTCACCGACTGGCTGGGGGTCGAGAACCTGCGCCGCTTCAAGGTGCGGTTCGCCGAGAAGGTTTGGCCCGGTGACGAACTGACGTGCTCGGCGAGAATCGTCGACGTCTTCGATGCCGAGGACGGTCGCCGGGCGAGGATCGAGATGACCTGCGCACGTCAGACCGGGGTGAACGCACTGGTCGGCGACGCGGAGTTCCTGCTCGACTGACCACGGCGGGAGATGCGCACGCCCGCTGCGCCCCGACCCCCCACCGACACAACTGCCGAGGAGAACGTGAGCCATGCACCTGACACACCTGTTGCACAAGGCGGTTCAGCAACAACCCCGTCAACCGCTGACCGTGTACGGTGCACGCGAACGCACCGCCGGTCAGGTCGCCGAGCGCGTGGCGCACCTGGCCGGTGCGTTGCGGGAGCAGGGGGTGCGACCGGGAGACCGGGTGTGCATTCTCGCATTCAACTCGGACCGCTACTTCGAGGCACTGATGGCTACCTGGTGGCTCGGTGGGGTGGTCACCCTCCTCAACTGCCGCTGGTCCCCGCGGGAGGTCGCCGATGCCGTCACCGATGCGGGCAGCAGTTGCATCCTCGTCGACGAGGACTGCATGCCGCTGATCGCAGGCCTGGCAACAGGTCCCGTGATCGTCCACGTCGGTGACGGCGAAGCACCCGCGGGCACGGTGGGTTACGAGGATCTCATCGCGGCCGGTCCAGCGGTGGACGACGTGCGGGCCCACGGCGACACCCTCGCCGCCCTCATCTACACCGGCGGCACCACCGGCACAGCGAAAGCCGCCATGCATTCGCACCGTTCGCTGTCCACCGCCATCCTCGGCAGCATGGGTTACGCCCGTTCCAGCGAACCTGACGGCTCCACCTTGGTGATGGCCCCGCTGTTCCACATCGCGGCGCTGCTCGGCACGATGGCGCAGGCTCTCGTCGGCGGCACCCTGGTGTTCGCGAATCGGTTCGAACCCGGCGAAGTGCTGCGTCTGCTCGGCAGGCACCGTGTCACGACCATGACCTCGACACCGGGCATGCTGCAACTGCTCCACACCCACCCCGGCTTTCCCACCGCAGACACGAGTTCGATCTCCACGATCGTCTACGGGGCGGCCCCGATGCCCGAGGCCGTCCTCGCCCGGGCCATGGCGGCCTTCCCGAACGCCCAGTTCGTGCAGGGCTACGGGATGACGGAAACCGCCGTCATCGCCTCACTGCTCGGTACCGACCACCGACTCGGGGGACCCCGCCTGAAGTCGGCTGGGCGCGCCACCCTGCACGCAGAAATCATCATCGGCGACGAAGCGGGACACGAGGTTCCCCGCGGAACCGTCGGGGAGATCCTCACCCGCGGCGACAACATCATGCTCGGATATTGGAATCGGCCCGAGGAAACCGCGGCGGCATTGCGCGGTGGATGGCTGCACACCGGCGACCTCGCCTACATGGACGACGAGGGTTACCTCGTCATCGTCGACCGTGCGAAAGACATGATCATCACGGGCGGAGAGAACGTCTACTCGACGGAGGTCGAGAACGTGATCTGTCACCACCCCGCGGTCCTGCGCTGCGCCGTGATCGGCGTTCCGGACGAGCAATGAGGGGAGCGTGTCCACGCGATCATCGTCCCGAAACCCGGGCAGAGCATCACGATCGACGGCATCCGCGCACACGTCAAGACCAGCCTCTCCGGCTTCAAAGCGCCGCGCACCATCGAACTCGTCGACGCACTGGCCACCACCGCCACCGGCAAGGTCGACAAGCGCGCACTCCGTCACCACCACACCTGAGGAGCCGACGTCGTCGGCCGAGGAGCTTTCCCATGAAGCGCACAATTTTCAACGACGAGCATCACGACTTCCGAAGAATGTTCAGGAATTTTCTGGACAGGGAGGTGGTGCCCGAGTTCCCCAAGTGGGAGCAGCAGGGTTACGCACCGCACGAGTTCTACCGCAAGCTCGGGGCATTGGGCGTGATGGGCTTCGACATCCCGGTCGAGTACGGCGGAGCCGGCCCCACCAGCTATAAGTTCATCACCATCATGACCGAAGAAGCCGCCCTCGCCGGTGTCTCCCTCGGAAACTACGGCGTCACAACCGGAATCGTCCTGCCGTACCTGCTGGCACTCGCCGACGACGAGCAGAAGCGGCGCTGGCTGCCCGGCTGCGCAGCCGGCGAAACGGTGATGGCGGTGGCGATGACCGAGCCCGGCACCGGATCCGACCTCGCCGCCATCCGCACCACCGCCCGGCGCGACGGCGACCACTACGTCCTGAACGGTGCAAAAACGTTCATCACCAACGGATCCCAGTCCGACCTCATGGTGACGGTGGCGCGCACCGCTCCCGTGGACGCGGACGATCGGCGGGGTGGTCTGTCCCTGTTCGTCGTCGACACCACTTCGGACGGATTCGAGGTCGGCCGCCGACTCGACAAGATCGGCCTGAAATTCAGCGACACCTGTGAGGTGTCGTTCAGCGACGTCCGGGTCCCCGCGTCCGATCTGCTCGGCGAGGAAGGCGCCGCGTTCTCCTACCTCGGTAACAACCTGCCCCGCGAGCGTCTCGCCATCGCGGCAGGCGGGTGTGCCACCGCCCGCGCTGCGATCGAGCACACCCTCGCCTACACCCGCGACCGGCAGGTGTTCGGCAAACCCGTCGCTGCGTTTCAGAACACGAAGTTCGTGCTCGCCGAATGCGCGGCCGAACTCGAGGCAGCGCAGTCCATGGTCGACAAGGCGATCGAACTCGACGACGCGCACCAACTGTCCGCCGTCGACGCCGCCCACTGCAAACTGTTCAGCACCGAGATGGCCGGTCGCGTCATCGACAAATGCCTGCAACTGCACGGTGGCTACGGATACATCCTCGAATACCCGATCGCTCGCCTCTACGCCGACACCCGGGTGTCGCGGATCTACGGCGGCACACGCGAAGTGATGAAAACGATCATCGCCAAGTCCCTCGGACTGTAGGAGACGACCACGTCATGCACGACGTCCTGCACCTCGACAATCCACACCCGAACACTTTTCTCGGCATCTGTTCCGCCGGCGGCCGCGGCCGGGCCTACGGCGGGCACATCGCGGCGCAGGCGTTGCTCGCCGCGCACCGGACGGTGGCAGCCGAGCGGGCCGTGCACTCACTGCACGGCTACTTCCTCAGCATGGGGCGCCCCGGCGAGCCGGTGCAGTACGACGTGCACCCCGTGCGTGAAGGCGGCACCTACGCGTTGCGGCAGGTGAGCGCACGCCAACACGGAAACGAAATATTCACGCTCACAGCATCCTTCAAGACGGCGGAGACGGACACGGACCGGCACGTGCAAATGCCACCGGCGCCCGATCCGGCGACGCTGCCCCCGCACAGCGCGGCCGCGGACCGGTTGTGGTCCGGCATCGACCCCTCCTCGCCGATCCGGCGGGTGGTGGACGTACGCCCCGTACTGGGAGACACCGACGACGGCATCGACGCCGTCGAACACGGCGGGCAACGCCGGCGTATGTGGTTCCGGATCCGCCCGGACATGCCGGACGATCCCGCCCTGCATGCCGCGGCGTTGACGTACTGCTCCGATCTGACGGTGGCCCGCACGGCCGCGCTCGGGCACCTCCGCGCCACCGGGACGGCAGGCACCCCGGCGCAGACCCTGTACCTCGCCTCACTCGATCATGCGATCTGGTTTCACCGACCCTGCCGCGCCGACGCCTGGCTCCTGTTCGTCCACCACAGTCCGACCTCGGGTGACGGCCGGGGACTGACCACCGCTCAGGTGTGGACACGCGACGGCGCCCTGGTTGCCACCGTCAACCAGGAGGTTCTTCTACGTTCGCGTCGGCCGGCTGCGTCACCGGCACCTGTGCTCGTCCCGTAACGGCGGCGAGGTCGTCCGGTGCCGAGGTGTCGAGCAACATGGCCATGCCGATCTCGGCGAGTCGATCCGCCAGATCGACGCGGCTACGGAAGCGTCCGGTTCGTGCGGCGTTGGCCACGACGGTCATGACCGCACTGATCGTGATCAGCGCCTGCGCCTCGTCCAGTCCCGGACGGACCGCGTCGAGGACCCGTGCCCACAGATCGAGGTAGTCACGCTGCTCCTGCACGCACGCCCTGCGGACGTTGTCCGGGAGGTGGCTGAGTTCGGTGGCCATCACACCGATCAGATGACTGTCCTCGAGCACGAACGCGATGTGTGCGCCCAGTAGGTACGTGAGCGCCTGCCGGGGGTCGCCGGCGCGCGTCAGGGCTTGGCGGGCGGCCAGGGCGCGTCGATCGAAACCTCGGGTGATCGCCGTGACGAGGAGATCGATCTTCGCGTCGAAGTGGTTGTACACGTTGGGCCCGCTCATCCCGCACGCCTCACCGATGTCCTCGTTGTTCACGGTGTGATAGCCGCGTTCGTCGAAGAGCCGGGTCGCTTCGGTCACCAGTTGTTCTCGCCGCGACAAGGGAATCGCTATTCCCGCGTCCGGTCGGGCCGCGTCCGGTGCACCGGTGCCCAGGGGACACCGTGCGACACGTTCGGACAGCCCCAGCAGTACCGCTTCCATGCGGCGTCGCGGCAACGTGAAGCGGTGGCCGGAGACGCTGCCGAACACCGCGAGGACCGAAACCCCGAGCAACTCGCAGTCGGCGGCGGACAGGTCCGCCCGATCGCCGGCAACCAACCCTGACACCCGCGAGGTCACCGCTCGCAGTCGGGTGCGCAACTCCGCCCGCGGCTCGTCCTCCAGATAGCGCGCTTCACGCTGCCACAGCACGGGCAGGCCCCGGCGTCCTGTCGAGGTCACCGACAGCGTCGACAACAGCGAATCCAGGTCCTTCGAACCGTCCACCGATTCCTGGAGGGAGTCCAGGCCGGCGAGAACGGCGTAGTAGAGCAGGTCGTGCTTGTTCCGGTAATGGCGGTACAGGGCGGACGCCGCGATGTCGACCTTGGTGGTGACATCGGCGACCGATACATTGTGGTAACCCTGCTCGCGGAACAGTTCACTCGCGGCAGCGAGGATCTGTTGCTTGCGGTCGCCAGGCCGACGAGTAGCCACAATCGATCCCTTCCCGAAATCCTCCGATGATGATGTCGAGTGCTCATTATGGCACTTTCACAAGCTCGTATGAACTGCGATGTGCTGGCCGGTGGATGGCGTTGGCAGCGGTTACGCGGGGTTCTCTCTGCCGGGTCGTGGGCTCGGCGGTGCGGCCGAATCCATCGTGGTCCCTACATCTCCAGCGGGATGTGCTCGGCGGCGGTGCCGTCCGCGTTGAGCAGCTGACCCATGCGTTTGACGGTGCGCAGGGTCACGGTGCGCGCGGTGATGGTCAGGCCCGGGATCCGCTCACCGAAGTGCCCCTCGAGCCGGGCGGTCTCCTCCGCCGAGCGTGACCACACCGACACGAGGAGGTTGCAGTTTCCGGTCACCGCGGCGCACAGGCGCACGTCGGGGAGGGCGGAGAGCTCGCGCGCGGCGTCGTCGAGACGATCGGCCGGCACGTTCATCCGGTAGGTGGCGAGCAGCCGCCAGCCCGCGAGCTGCTGGGCGAAGTCGCAGCGGAAGAGGATCTCGCCCTGGCGGATCATCCGCTGCAACCGGCGTCGCGCGGTCGGCTCGGCGATGCCGGTGACGGCGGCGAGTTCGGCGTAACTGCGGCGGCCGTCTCCGCCCAGTGCCCGGAGCAGGACGAGGTCCGGGCTCGAGGACGCATCCGGGTGCGTCCACGCCGGACGCGGGCCGAGCTGTGCGCGCTGGTCCCGGTCCAATGCGCGCACGCGCCAACTGCTGCCCTCCCGGTACCCGCGCAGCGACACCCGGGTGTTCACCGACAGCGCCCCGTCGTGTGCGCCGAGGGTGTGACTCAGGAAATGCGCGAGCGCGGCGGGTCCGCGCGTCACGACGCTGAGGAACAGATCGAAGTCTCCCGCCACCTGCTCGAGACTGAACACTCGCGGATCGGAGACGAGCTGGTCGGTCAGCGGCTCGATCGCGCCGGGACTGCAGCGGACTTCCACGTATGCGACGCAGTGATCGTCCGACGGCGCCGGATACGCGGTGACCCAGGACAGCCCGAGTTCCGTCAGGCGGTGCCAGCGGCGTGCCGCGGTGGTCGCCCCGATGCCCAGTGCGGTGCCGACCTGTGACCAGGGGGCACGTGGACTGGTCTGGAGGGCGTCGATCAGGGCCAGGTCCAGCTCGTCGAACGGTGGACGCCCACCCGTCGAGGATGCGTCCTCGCCGCGTCGGCTGTCGGATTCCGGCGTGTCCGACGGTGTGGTGACGGAATCCTGCGTTCTCGTTCTCGCGACCCTCATGGTTCCTAGTCTTCACCCAGTGCGCGGCGGCCGTGTCGGAGGTGCCGAGGCGTCGACTTGGTGTGTCGGTGATTCGCCGACCCTGTCATCCGGGAGAAACTGTGAAACATCCACCAGAAGTGCACCGCGCCAACGCCGATCGGACCCCACTGGACCGGGCCGCGCGGATCACGGTGATCCTTCTGTTCGCCGCGTGGGTCGTCGATTACATCGATCGCCTCGCGATCAACCTCGCACTGCCCTCGATCGGTGCCGAGTTCGGTCTCGGCCACACCCAGCAGGGCATGGTCATCTCCGCGTTCTTCCTTTCCTATGCGCTGTGCCAGATTCCCGGCGGTCTGCTCGCCGACAGGTTCGGTTCCCGACGGGTGGTCTCCTGGTCGCTGCTGATCTGGTCCCTGTTCACCGCCTTGACCGGCACTGCCTGGGCGTTCGCCGTGCTGCTGGCGATTCGGTTCGTGTTCGGGGTGGGGCAGGGGGTGTATCCCGCGGCGGCCATGAAGGCGGTCGCCGAACGCACCGCGCCGGGACAGCGAATGACGGCGACCGGGTGGGCGCAGAGTTCCAACGCCTTCGGCGCGGTGCTCGCCCCGCTCATCGCGGCGCCGATCATCGCCCTGTGGGGCTGGCGGATGTCGTTCTTCGCGATCGCCGGTCTGGGAGTTCTGGTGTGGGCGGCGATCCAACTGTGGCTGCCCGCCACGTTGCCGCAGTCCGACGACACCGAGGTCCGACCGGACCAGCAGGGCGGATTGCGGGCCGTGCTTGCCTCGGGCGTCATGTGGCGGTTCACCCTGATGTTCTTCGGCTACGGCATCATCGTGTGGGGCCTGAATTCCTGGATCCCGTCCTATCTCCAGACCGAGCGCGGCATCTCGCTCACGGGTTCCGGGTTGCTGTCCGCGATCCCCGCCCTGGTCGGTGGCGTCGCGATCATCTTCGGCGGCAAGCTCATCGACCGTCTCGGCGGCCGGCATCGACTGATCGTCTTCCCCGCGATGACGGTCTGCGCGGTGTGCATCCTCTTCCTGAACCGGGTGACGTCGCTGACCGAATTCGTCGCGCTCCTGTCGCTGGCCACCGCTTCCGCCACGCTGTGCTACATGCCGATCTTCGCGATACCCATGCGCACCCTGCCTGCCGGGCTGGTCGGCACCGGGTCGGGAATGATCAACTTCGGCGGTCAGGCCGCCGGATTCGTCACCCCGATGGTGATGGGCGCGTTGGTCGATCGCTATTCCTACACCGCCGCGTTCGCCTTCCTCGTCGTCGGCGCCGTCCTCGCGGGCGCGTTCGCGCTGGGAACACCGCAGCGTCCCCACGCTTTCAGTGCAGCCGTTTCGCCCCGCGAGCCACAACGCCGGCCGACACCGACCACGACGGCCGGCTCCGAGATCAGGTGACGTCCGCTCCGAGCGAAACCGCCCAGCCACGACAACGTAAGGACACCACCGTGACCGAGTTCTCCCAGACCGTCGTTCTGCCTCCCGGTACTCCCGCCCAGGCCGGCCTGGCGGTACTGCTGCCCGCACTCGCCGACCTTTACCGCGATCTGCACGCCCACCCCGAATTGTCCATGCAGGAGACCAGGACCGCGGACATCGTCGCGGCGGTGCTGCGCGCACAGGGCTGGGACGTCACCGAGGGCGTCGGCCGGACCGGCGTCGTCGGTGTGCTCCACAACGGCGACGGGCCCGTGGTGCTGCTGCGCGCCGACATGGACGGACTGCCGGTCCGCGAGGACACCGGCCTCGACTACGCCTCCACCGACACCGGGATCGATCCCGACGGGGCGACGGTGCCAGTCATGCACGCGTGCGGTCACGACGTGCACGTCACCTGCCTGCTCGGCGCCGCCGCGCTGTACGCCGCGGACCGCTCCCTGTGGCGCGGCACCCTCGTGGTGGTCTTCCAGCCCGGCGAGGAGACCGCGCAGGGCGCCCGGGCAATGGTCGACGACGGTTTCGTCGAGCGCTTCCCCCGTCCGGACGTGTGCCTGGGCCAGCACGTCGGGCCGTTCCCCGCCGGGGTGATCGTCACCCGCCCCGGAACATTGATGGCGGCCGCCGACAGTTTCCGGATCCGGCTCTTCGGCCGCGGCGGGCACGGTTCGGCGCCGGAGCACACGGTCGATCCCATCGTCATGGGCTCGGCCGTGGTGGGGAGACTCCAGGCGGTCGTGTCGCGTGAGGTGGCCGCCGGCGATTCGGCGGTGGTCACCGTGGGTTCGTTCCACAGCGGCCACAAGGAGAACATCATCCCCGACGAAGCGGAACTGAAGGTCAACGTCCGCACCTTCGATCCGCAGGTGCGTGACCGGGTGCTGCCCGCGATCCGCCGCGTCGTCGACGCCGAGGCCACCGCTTCCGGGGCGCCGAAGGAGCCGGAGTTCAGCCCGCTCAACGACTTCCCGCTGACGGTCAACGACGAGGCCGCCACCGAGCGGGTCGTCACGGCACTCGCCGGCGCCTTCGGTTCGGACCGGATGCTGCCGATGCCACGTCCACTCGCCGGCAGCGAGGACTTCGGTGTGTTCGCCACCGCCGCCGGATGTCCCTCCGTCTTCTGGCATTTCGGCGGCGCCGACCCCGCGGCGTTCGCCCATCTGGACCTCACCGCCACGGCGTCCCTGGCACTGCCCGAGGGAGTGCCGACCAACCACTCGCCGCAGTTTGCCCCGGTGATCGACCCGACCCTCGAGACCGGGGTCCGGGCACTGCTCGCCGCGGCGGCCGCCTGGAACGCGGCGAGCTGATCCGCCGAGCGCACCTCGCGCGGGGCGGGCGTCGTCTATCTCACACTCACGCAAGTTTAATTTTCAACTTTAGTCGTGTGAAGATCGAGTGACACGGAGGTCGCGAGATGGAGTGGCCCCGGAATTCCCAGGGGAGAGGGCGATCATGTCCGTTGACGAAGAGCGACGTCAGGTCGAGTTGGTCGTCGACCGGCTTGCCGTGGAGCACGCCGGCGTCCCACGACACACGGTCGAGCAGATTGTGCACGACGTGCATGCGGCCTTCGGCGTGGGGGTGGTGCGCGATTTCGTTCCGCTGCTGGTCGAACGGTCCGCGAAGCGGAAGATCGCCGCTCTCACCAGTTTCTGACGCACGATCTCCGCGCTGTCACGGGTGCAGCGGTGCCTGCAGGATGGCGGTGTCGTCGCCGGGTGCGCTGACGCCGAGCATGGTGGCGTCGGACATCGGAAGCGCCACGGCGAGGTTCATCGACATCTTCCGGTCGCCGCCGGCGATGAAACTGCCTGCGTTCATGCGACTTCCGTCGGGTCGTTGCAGCCAGACGTTGTAGGTGCTGCCCTGGGGGAGTCCGGTGACGTCGAGGCTGATCCCGGTTCCCCAGGCGCGGTTCTCCACCCGAGCGGACGCCTCCACACCCGCGGCGGGCGCGGTGAAGGCCACCGGCTGTCCGGGCGGGGCGCTCGGGACGAGGGTGCGGAGGAAGAATCCACCGGTGAGCAGGCCGAGAGCGGTGACGGCGGCCGCGGCGACGACCGCGATCCGGCGGTGACGTCGCCGGCTGCGTTCGCGGTCGAGCGTCGCGAGGATCGTGCCGGGCAGTGCGGGGGACGGCGCCGGCGGCGGCTCGAGGAGCCGGTCGGGGTCCGCCTGCCCCAGGACCGAGGCCACCGGGGTCAGCTGGATCAACTCGGCCCGGCAATCCGGGCATCCGTCCAGGTGGGCGCGTAGCGCCACGGCTTCGTGGTCGTCGAGGCGCCCGAGCGCGTACATGCCCAGCAAGGTGTGCATCTGTCGGCAGCGATCACTGGTCACCGTGCCACCCCATTTCTTCCAGTACGAGTTTGAGCGCCTTCAGCCCGTAGTACACCCGACTGCGCACGGTGCCCACGGGGATGCCGAGTTCCGCTGCGACCTCGCTGGTGGGCCGGTCGCGCAAATGAATCTCGACGAGTACGACGCGGTGCTGTTCGGACAGTCGCCGCAGTGCCTCCTCGACCTGCAGTCCCACCAGCAACTGTTCCAGCGGGCGCTCGGGCACGGGAACGTCGGGCGGCTCGGTGTCGGCGAGCTGGGGCCGGGAGGCCCGCGCCCGGCTCGCGTCGATCACCACGTTGCGGCAGATGGCATACAGCCAGGTCCGGACGGTGGAACGCTGCGGGTCGAACCGGTCCGCGCCGCGCCAGGCGCGGAGGAACGTCTCCTGGACCACTTCCTCCGCGCGTCCCCGGTCCCCGAGTGAGCGGTAGGCGAGGGCGAACAGTTCGCCAGCGTGATCGTCGTAGACGGTCCGCAACACCGCGTTGTCGGCCAAATTCCCGACCGACTCCTCCGCCCGCTTGCGCGACATGCGTAGCCGCACGACCTCACCTCCTGCAACACCGGAAATGTCGTCGGCCCGTCCGACGTCCACCAGGGTGTACGGACGTGAGTGCCGCGGCGTTCACCGTCGATTCTCACACCAGCGTCTTCGTGAAAGTTCGCGGCCGTCGTGAACGCGGCCGGCCGGCGGTCCGTACTCCCCGGCGTCGTCCGCGATCGGCGGGCGGAAACAGAGGAGAACGGAGATCTGATGATCGCGAAGCACACGATTATCGCGGTGGCCTGCGCGGGCGCTGCGGTTGCCCTGATGTCGGGCTGCAGCCAGGCGACCGAGGCCCCGGCCGCTGCGGCGGATGCGCCGACGAGCGCTGCCCCGGACACAGCGCCGGCGACCGGCGCATCGGATGCGGCGACGACGCTCGGCACGCGAGAGACCGCGCTCGGCACCGTGCTGACCGACGGTGACGGCTTCACGCTCTACCGCTTCGACGAGGACACAGCCGACCTGGTGCGGTGCGTGGGCCCGTGTGCCGAGATCTGGCCGCCGACGCCCGGCACGCCGTCGCCACGCCCGGACGCCGTCCTGCCGGGCACGGTGGGCACCACGACGCGCCCGGACGGCGTCGAGCAGGCCACTTATGACGGTCATCCTCTCTACCGGTTCGCGAAGGACTCCGCCCCGGGGCTGACGAGCGGCGACGGGGTCAAGGGCACGTGGCACGTGGTGACGGTCGATGCCGCGCACGGGTGACGGCCACGAACCCTCCGTCGGTGGTCGTTCGGACACCACCGTCACCCGGCGCAGCGCCCTGATCGGTCTGGCGGCGGTCGGTGCGATCGCCGCCGTGGACGTCGGCGGGTTCCTGTTCGCCGGCGGCCGGCTGACCCCGCACACCGTCACCCCGTCGCGGTTCGTCGATCGATTCGAGCAGGTCTTCGGCCGGCACGAGGGGTTCCGGCGCAACCACGCGAAGGGGGTGAGTGCCACCGGGTGGTTCACGGCGACCGGTGCGGGGTCCGCGGTGTCCACGGCGAGCGTCTTCCGGGCCGGCGGCCGCTACCCGGTCACCGGACGGTTCTCGTTATCGGGTGGGTTGCCTACCGCTGCCGACGCCGTCGACACCGTGCGCGGTCTGGGGTTGCTGTTCCGGTTGCCCGGGGGAGAGCAGTGGCGGACCGCGATGATCGACAGCCCGGTGTTCCCCGACCACACGCCGGACGGTTTCCGTGATCGGCTGCTCGCCTCGAAGAAGGTCCCGGACACCGGCAAACCCGATCCGGCCGCGATGGCCTCGTTCCTGGCACGCCATCCCGAGACAGCGGCGGCGATGGACATCATCCGGCGACAGCCTCGCACTTCCGGATTCGGGGACAGCACATTTCACGGGCTCAATGCGTTCCGGTGCACCGACCGATCCGGGGCCACGGTTCCGGTGCGCTGGAGGCTGGTGCCGGAGCAGCCCGTCCGGCATCCCGGCACCGAGGAGGGCGCCGGCCGCGACTACCTGTTCGACGCCCTCCTCCGCGAGGTCACGCGAGGACCCCTGCGTTGGCGGATGATCCTCACGCTCGGGGAAGCGGGGGACCCGACGGACGATGCCACCAGACCGTGGCCGGCAGACAGGAAGTCCCTCGACGTCGGCACGCTGACCGTCGACGCGATCGACACCGAAGCACCGGGCAACGCGCGGGACGTCAACTTCGATCCGCTGGTACTGCCGAACGGCATTGCACCGTCGGATGATCCATTGCTCAGTGCACGGTCCGCGGTCTACGCGGAATCGTTCAACCGACGGTCCGGTGAGCCGAAATCGCCGAGTCGAGTCAACGTTTCGGAGGTGCCCGATGAGCGATAGCCGGACCGAGCGGCCGACCCGGTATGCGTTCACGTCGCGGTTGCTGCACTGGACGATGGCGATCCTGGTGATCGCCCAACTCTTCCTCGGCGTCGCGATGGTGGCGTCGTTGGACGCCTACCACCTGTTGCGGACGGTGCATCAGCCGCTGGGGTTCGCGATCCTCGTCCTCGCGATCGTGCGCATCGGCAACCGGATCCTCCACCGGCCGCCGCCGTCCGCCGGGATGCGGCCCGCCGAGCGGATGGTCGCGACCGGGTCGGAATACCTGCTCTACGGACTCCTGGTGCTGCAACCGGTCACCGGGTGGGCGATGCTGTCGGCGGGCGGGTTCCCGATCGGGCTCACCGCGCAGCTGAGTCTGCCCGCGATCGCTCCCCGCGATCCGGATCTGTACACAGTGCTCCGGCAATCCCACACCGTGCTCGGGTACCTGCTGTTCGCCGCGTTCACCGCGCACCTGTGCGCCGTCCTGTTCCACACGTTCGTCCTGCGTGACCGGATTCTCGGCCGGATGACGATGGGGCGCCGAGCCCGGCCCACCCAGCCGCCGCAACGACAAGATCAAGAGTTCAGAGTTTCCTGAATACAGGAATCGCTGTATCGTCGGGGCATGGAGATGTTGATCCATCGCGACGCGCTGGCCCGGTTCGGCTACGCGCTGTCGGACACGACGCGCACGCAGATCCTGCTGAGCCTGCGGTCGGGGCCCGGGTATCCGTCCGAACTGGCCGAACAGATCGGGGTGTCGCGCCAGATCCTGTCGAATCACCTGGCCTGCCTGCGTGGTTGCGGCCTCGTCGTCGCGGCGCCGGAGGGGCGGCGCACGCGGTACGAACTGGCGGATCCGCGGATCGGGCGCGCGCTCGACGACCTGATCGGCCTGGTGCTGGCCGTCGATCCGTCCTGCTGCCCGGACCCCGAGACGGACGGATGCTGCTGATGGCGTCGGAACTCGGAATGCCCGCCACGCGTCCGGCTCTCACCGCGGGGCGGCGGCAGGTCCTGGGGCGGCGGATCCGGTGGTTCGTGGCCGCGACGATCAGCTACAACGTGCTCGAGGCGATCATCGCGCTGAGCGAGGGCGCGCGGGTGTCGTCGACCGCGCTGATCGGGTTCGGTCTCGACTCGGTCATCGAGGTGTCCTCCGCGGCGGCCGTCGCCTGGCAATTCGCAGGCAAGGACCCGGAATCGCGGGAGCGGGTGACGCTGCGGATCATCGCGTTCTCGTTCTTCGCGTTGGCCGCGTACGTCACGGTCGACGCCACCCGATCCCTCTTCGGCATCGGCGAGGCGGAGCACTCGGTCGTCGGGATCACGCTGGCGGCAGTCAGTCTCGCGATCATGCCGGTGCTGTCGTGGGCACAGCGGCGCGCGGGGCGCGAACTCGGTTCCCTCTCGGCGGTCGCCGATTCCAAACAGACCCTGCTGTGCACCTACCTGTCCGCCGTCCTGCTGGTCGGCCTGCTGCTCAACTCCCTGTTCGGGTGGTCCTGGGCCGACCCGATCGCCGCCCTGGTCATCGCCGCGATCGCCGTCAAGGAGGGGATCAACGCGTGGCAGGGCGACACCTGTTGCCCGGCGCCGGTCACCACCTCCGGTGCCGGCGCCGGTCCTGCCTGCGACTGCTGCGACGACTGAAAGGATCATGCGATGGCCAGGATTGCCGACACCGCGCGCACCGTGTACCGCCAGGAGATGGTCGCGGCAAAGGCTGCCGTGTATCCGGAGGTGTGGTGGCACCACCTCGAACGCGCGCACATCGCGTCCCAGCCCGACCCGTGGCTGCACACCTGCACCCACGTGGCGATGTTCGCATCGGCTCTGCGGCAACGTTGTCGACGGGAGGCGCTCGGGCAGGTGGTGCGGATCATCGTCGCCACGCCGGGTTCGCTCGCCGGCCGCTACCCGGAGGGCAACACCGGCCGCGCCTCCGCCGGGCTCATGACACCCATGCCGATTCCGGCCGATCTGGCCTCCGCGCTGGCGCGGTAATCCGCCGGTTCGAGATGCGAACCTCTCGGACAATTCGCACCGCATCGTCGATCCGTGGGTGCTCGCAGAACGCGCCGATGCGTGAACAGTCATGTCACCCCCGAGACATCCATTGAAATTCGAGGTCTCAGCATGGCACACGCCGGTGACACGTGGGGACCGCAGAATTCACCGCGAGCGATCTGCCGTGTGCTGATTGGGGCAGCAAGTCAATCAGCCCTGTCCGATTCCCCGTCCGCCCGCGTCGCCCGGGCTCGAGCCAGGGCGACGCGGGCGCGTCACGAGTGGGCCTCCGAGCGCGGTGGCCTGGTGTGCTGCCTCACGGTCGTGCCGAGACGTCGGTGGTGGAGGTTTGGGTCAGCTGTCGGTCGGATCGGGATCAGAATCAGGGGTGGTCCGGCCGGTGAGCCTACGTACGTCCCGTTCGGGGTTGATCAGGAAGAACGAAATGATCGCTCCAATGATCAGCATGATTCCGAGGCCCATGAATCCGCGGGAGTAGCCCTCGAGTGGTGAGGTGCCGGCGTCGTTGACCAACTTCCCCAGGACGAGCGGGGCTAGGATGCCGCCCACGCTGTATACCGCGATGACGACCGCGATGATGGTTCCGCGCTGCTTGGGAGGTGTGACGTCCGATACCGCTGTCCACGCGACCCCGTTCGAGGCGGCGACCAGCGAGGCGCCTATCGAGATCAGCGCGATCTGGAGTGGACCGCGGTCGAGCATCGAGAATGCGATTGTGCTGAGTCCGCCGGCGATGATGAGCCCGGAGGCGAGACCGCCTCGCGCCCAGCGGTTGCTCACTCCGCGCTTGGTGAGCATCCGGGAGGTAAATCCTGCCGCAACGATAAAGATTGCGGCCGTCAGGTATGGCAGTGTAATCAGGTTACCGGCGGTCGTTGCGTCGTAGCCGAGCCCGTCTCGCAGGTACAGCGGCAACCAGCTGACCTTGAGGGCGGTGCTGCTGTAGGAGACGAAGAACAGTACGCACAGCCCGATTACGGTGCCAGAGGTGAGCAGTAGACGGTAGGGAATGTGTTCGGGGGCGGTGGTGGTGAGGCTGTCCGACTCCGTGTGATCGGCGTCGGCGACCGCTTCGTGACCGGACCTGCCGAACATCACCCAGAGCGCGATCCAGCCGAGTCCGGCGAGGGCGGTGACCAGGAAGGCTGCGTGCCACGAGTGATGGATGACCAGGGCGGTGATCACTGGTGCGGCGAGGATGGGTCCGAAGCTCGTGCCTGCGACGACGATTGAGCTCGGCAGTGCCCGCTTCTCGGCCGTGAACCAACTGTGCGCTACCGTGAGAGCCATTGCTGCGGTGGGGCCTTCGGCGAATCCGAGGAGGATGCGTGTGGCGATGAGTGTGGTGAAGCTTGTGCTCCACACCATCGGCAGTAGTGCGATTACCCATAGCGATGCGGTGCCGGCGAGTAGCCAGCGCGCCGGCACTTTGCCGACGAGCATGCCGCCGACGATCGCGCCGACCGCATACAGCCAGAAGAAGCTGCTTTGGACGAGGCCGAACTGTTGTTTGGTGATTCCGAGATCTTTGATCATCTCGACACCGGCCAGGCCGACGATGGCCTTGTCGGCGAAATTCATGAGGGTGAAGAGGAAGAGAAGGCCGACGACGAGCCAGGCCCTGGATGGGCCAAGTGTGGAAAACGGTGAGCGCGTGGCGGTCACCTGCGTTGAGACGGGCATGTGTTGGTCTTCCTGTCGATTCGGAGGGGTGGCGGCTGTGCGGTGTGGGGCTGGGGCGATGGGGAGCCGGGGGTGCGGTGTGGCCGATCGGCGGCGGTGGGGATCAACGGCGATCGTGTGGTCGGCTCTCGCCCGGGTGCCTCGGTTCGCGTCAGGTCGAGAGAAATTCTCGCAGTGCGGATTTGAGGACCTTTCCTGTGGGTGAGAGCGGTAGGTCCTCGACGAAGTGCACCTCGCGGAGGCGTTGGTATGGCGCGACCCGATCGCCGACGTGGTGCATGAGATCGTCCGCAAGCACGGGGCCGGGTTGTTCCGACGGGTGCGGTACGACGAACGCGACCGGGATCTCGTCGACGTCGGCGCGTGCGATTCCGACGACTGCACTGCGGGCCACTGCGGGGTGGGTGCCGAGTATCTCCTCGAGGTGGGCGGGGTAGACGTTGTATCCCTTGTAGATGATCATGTCCTTGACGCGGCCGATGATGAAGAGGTGTCCTTGCTCGTCGAACCGCCCGAGGTCACCGGTGCGCAGCCAGCCGTCGCGGAACTGCTGGGCGGTCAGTTCTGGGTCCTGGTGGTAGCCGTCGGTGACCTGTGGGCCGCGCACCCAGATCTCGCCGGTGCCCCCGACGGCGGCGATGGGGACGCCGCTGTCGTCGCGAAGCTCCACCTCGGTGCCCACGACCGGCAGGCCGGCGCTGCCGGCGGGTGAGTCGGCCAGGGTCACCGGAGGTTGCATGACGACCGTGCACGTCGCCTCGCTCAATCCGTAGACCTGCATGACCTCGGCGTTGGTGAAGACGGTTCGGAGCCGGGCCAGCGTGCTGGTGTCGACCGGGGCGCCGCCGCACGAGATCGAGATGACGGAGGATAGATTCCTCAGAGTCACCTCCTCGCTTGCCAACAGCGCATGATAGAAGGCAGTGGAGCCGGAAAGTTTGGTGACGCCGTACGTTTCGATATCGGCGAGGTAGCGATCCGGGTCGAACCGGCCCTCGACGACAACGCTGATACCGAGCATGGTGTTGGTGCACTGGTTGATCAGGCCCATGCCGTGGAAGTAAGGGGACACCTGGGCGACCACGCCACGTCCGAGTTCTTCGGTGTGCTGGTGGCGTGCTCCCTCGATCGGCCGGAGTGAGAAGAGTCCGTTGTCGTCGAGGTCCGGCTCGACACTCGAGCGTCGGCGGGCGGCCTGCAGTATGTTGCTCACCAGATTGCGGTGCAGTACCCGCACGCCCTTGGATTGGCCGGTGGTACCCCCGGTGAGTTGCAGGTGTGCAACGGAATCGGGGTCTACCGGTCCGTCGTCGAGTGGGTCTGCTGCGAGCAGCTCGTGCCAGGGTGTGGTGGTTTCGGCTGGTCCGCCGGAGTCTGGGGCGGGTGCGGCAGCCGTGGCCGGAACGGTGATGCAGAGGCGAATCTGCGGTGGCAGATCGGAGATCACGTTCGCGGCGCACGACGGATGCGTGATCACCCCGACGGCGCCGAAGTGCTCGAGTTGGCGCCGCACGACCTCGGCGGGTTGCGCCGGGTTGACGGGGCACGCGGTGGCGCCTGCACCCAGGATCGCGAAGTACGCGACTGGGAACCACAGTGTGTTGGGCAGGTGGAGGGCGATGAGGTCACCGCGGCGCACTCCCTGTGCGCGTAATCCGGCGGCGACGCGCAAGGCGTGGTCGTGTAGTTCGGAGAAGGTAAGCGTGAGCTGGCCGTCCCGCAGTGCGATTCGTTCGGGGTAGGCGCGTGCTGCGTGGGCAAGCACGGCGTCAAAGGCGATCTTCGGGAAATCCAATTGCTGTGGCAGCTCCATTTCCGATCGACCCGGAAGTGGCATGACTTCTCCTCGTGTACGTGCCAGGGAATGACGCGACGCGGATTCTGCGGATGCGGTTCGACCGGCAATGTTCGACGCGTGCCAGCGGGTGTGCTGGCGGTAGCGCCAAAGATACGCCCTGATTCCGTAAAACTGAAGACCCATTCACAGAAGATTTTCACAGTGCCGGAAGCGCAGCGATACTGGATGCGACGACCGGTTGTGCGGGACCGACTTGAGGGCCTTTGCGGGACCGGGCCCGCGACTGTGCGTGGGTATATGGGTTTGACATGCGGTTTCGGCGGCAGAGGCTGCACCGCTGAATCCGGCATCGATCTGCACTGAGATCGGTCGGTCGACGTGGAGCGCGGTGGGACCGGGGTCGGGGAAGTCTAGGAAATAAGTAAATTCGGTACACCCCAGGCATCGATTCCGGGTGATTCCTGTGGTGTCTGGGGGTGCTGCAGCCCTGGTCGTGACCGACGTGGAGGCGTCAGTGGCAGTGGCCGACGGATGTTATCCGGCTCGATGTCGAATGGACGCGGGCGTGGCTCGGGTCTGGCGGCGGCTCCGTGACCCCGGTGGGCGCCGCGTGAGATCCGTCGGGTCGCCCCGCTCGGATACGTCCACAAAGCGAATACCTGAACGCATCGTCGGAACAAGTTTCATTGACATACGCTTGAGATATGGAGTAGTAAATAAATATCGACTAGCCACAGTGACACCTCCGCTGACGAGCGTGTCCGATGGTAGTTGGTGTCCGCGCGGCCATTCGAGCAGGCGAACGGCAACGGTCCTGCATCCAGGCGGCACAGATGTGTGCCTTGTCCTCACGCCACCGATCTGTTGGGAGAATCATGAGTACGTCCGAGGTCTACAAGAACTACGAGTACCTGCTGTTCGAGCGCACCGGTGGGGTGCTCACCGTGCGGTTGAACCGTCCGGAGGCCTACAACGCGGTCAACCGTCATCTGCACACCGAGCTCTCCCGTGTGTTCGCCGACATCCGCACCGACCGGGAGACCCGTGCGGTGGTCATCACCGGTGAGGGCGCGGCGTTCTCGGGTGGTGGTGATTTGAAAAACGTCGCCACGGGTGCCGGCGAGAGGCTGGACAACACCTTCACCGAGGCCCGCAAGATCGTGATGGACCTGCTCGAGCTGCCGCAGCCGATCGTCGCGGCGGTCAACGGTCCGGCGATGGGATTGGGCGCCACGTTGGCGTTGCTGTGTGACGTGGTGTTCGCGTCGGATCAGGCGAAGTTCGCCGATCCGCATGTCCGGGTGGGTGTCGGTGCCGGTGACGGGGGCATCGTGATCTGGCCATGGTTGGTCGGGATCAACAGGGCCAAGCAGTATCTGATGACCGGTGATGCGATGTCGGCTGCGGTGGCGGAGCGAATCGGGCTGGTCAACGAGGTCGTTGCCGCCGACGAACTGCTCGGCACCGCGCATGCGTTCGCCACCCGGCTGGCGGAGGGTCCGCAGCGAGCTATCCGGGGCACCAAGTCGGTGCTGAACATCATTCTTCGCGACACCGCGAACATGGTGCTCGACCCGAGCCTGATGATGGAGAAGGAGTGTTTCGCGGCCGGCGATCACGTCGGTCCGGTGGCAGCCTTCCTCGAGCGCAAGACCGCGAAGGTGGGCTAGCTGGTGGACAGGCTCACAGGTCGCGTTGCCCTGGTGACCGGCGCCGCCGGCGGAATCGGCAGTGCCACCGCGCAGCGTCTCGCCCGCGAGGGCGCACGCGTGATCGTCACCGATGTGCGAGAACCGGAGGCGCGTCGCGTCGCCGACGAGATCACCGCGAGCGGCGGGCAGGCCATCGCACTCGCCCATGACGTCACCGATGCGGATGCGTGGCAGCACGTGATCGACGTGGCCGAAGTGGAATACGGCGGTCTCGGGATCCTCGTCAACAACGCCGGCATCGGCAACTTCGCCGGGGTCGAGGACATCACGATCGAGGAGTACGAGAAGGTCATCGCCGTCTCTCAGACCAGTGTGTTCCTCGGGCTGAAGTTCGCGGTTGCGGCCGTGAAGGCGTCGGGTCACGGGTCGGTGGTCAACATCAGCTCGATCTGTGGCGTGGCCGGCACCACGGGCCGGTCGTTCAGCTATCACGCTGCCAAGGGTGCGGTCGGTCAGATGACGAAGAACACCGCGATCCGCTGGGCGCAGGAGGGGGTGCGCGTCAACTCCGTGCATCCGGGTTACATCGGCACGCCTGGTGTTCTGGCCAAGGGTGATGACGTCGTCGCGGCGCTCGTCGCGACCACCCCGATGGGCCGTCTCGGCGATCCGGATGAGATCGCCTCTGTCGTGGCGTTTCTCGCGAGCGACGACGCCTCCTTCGTGACGGGTGCCGAGATCCACGTCGACGGTGGATTCCTGGCCCGCTGACGCGCGGACCACGAATGCCGTCGCCACAGCGACGAGAAGGAGAACCCGACATGGGAAAGCTGGACAACAGGACCGCCATCGTCTCCGGTTCGGGGCGCGGCATCGGGCGTGAGATCGCACTGAAGCTGGCCGCAGAGGGCGCCCGAGTGGTGGTGAACGACCTTGACGCGGGCCCGGCTGAGGATACTGCGGCCGCGGTCCGGGCGATCGGCGGCGAGGCGGTGACCTGCGTCGGCAGCGTCACCGAGGACGATTTCGCCCAGCGTTTCGTGGACACCGCCCTCGATGCCTTCGGGGGCCTCGACATCATCGTCAACAACGCCGGCTACTACTGGAACGACCTCGTCGAGGACATGGGCGACGAGCAGTGGGACGCCATCCTCGACGTCAATCTCCGTGCACCGTTCCGGATTCTGCGCGCGGCGCAGCCAGTCTTCCGGAACAACCGGGTCGAACATCACCGCAAGGTCGTCACCATCTCGTCGAATGCGGGTCTGGTCGGAAATGAGCGGCAGGTGAACTACAGCTCGGCCAAGTCCGGCGTCGTCGGGCTGACGAAGGCGCTCGCGCGCGAATGGGGCCGCTACCGCGTGAATGTGAATTCGGTTGCGTTCGGCTGGATCTCGACCCGGTTGACGGAGCCGGCCGCGGTCGGTTCCGGTTCGGTCATCGATGTCGGTGGGCGAACCGTGTCGGTCGGGCTGCGCGCGGGGAGGGCGGATGCGCTCCTGAACACGATCCCCCTCGGACGGGCGGGCACCGCCGAGGAAGCCGCCGGTGCGGTGTACCTGCTGTGCACCCCCGAATCCGATTACATCAGCGGTCAGTGCCTGGCGTGCGACGCCGGCCGGAACTGACCTGCGACATCAACCACGAGGAGACATCATGAAGCGCACGGTCTACAACGAGGACCACGAGGCCTTCCGGAAGACGATTCGGGAGTTCATCGCCCGGGAGGTCGTCCCGGTTTTCCCCGAATGGGAGAAGCAGGGCTGCGTGCCGCGCGAGTTCCACCACAAGTTCGGTGCACTGGGTATCTCGGGTTTCGACATTCCGGAGGAGTACGGCGGCGCCGGCGAGGTCAGCTACCGGTACAACGCGATCATCACCGAGGAAGTGTTCGCCGCCGGTGTGAATTTCGGCAACTGGAACATGTCGACCGGCATCATCTTGCCGTACCTGCTCGACCTGGCGAACGAGGAACAGCGCCGGCGCTGGTTGCCCGGCATCGCCGCCGGTGATCAGCTCGCTATTGCGATGACCGAGCCCGGGGCGGGATCGGACCTGGCGGGCATCACGACGTCGGCGCGGCGCGAGGGTGAGTACTACGTGCTCAACGGTGCGAAGACGTTCATCTCCAACTCCTCGGTCGCCACCCTGATGATCGTGGTGTGCCGTACCTCCGCACCGAGTGCCGAGGATCGGCGTACGGGACTGACCCTGTTGGTCATGGACACCTCCTCCGAGGGTTTTCAGGTGCATCGCCGGCTGGAGAAGATCGGGCTCAAGACGAGCGACACCTGCGAGATCTCGTTCACCGAGGTGAAGATCCCGGTCGAGAATCTGCTAGGCGAGGAGGGGCAGGCGTTCGGGTACCTCGGCCGCAACCTGCCGCGCGAGCGCCTCGGGCTCGCCGTGCAGACCTGTGCCCAAGCGGCCGCCGCGATCGACTTCGCCCGCGACTATGTGCGGCACCGGGAGATCTTCGGTAAGTCCGTCGCCAGTTTCCAGAACACCAAGTTCGTGCTCGCGGAATGCGCGACGGAGCAGGCCGCCGCCCAGGCACTCGTCGACAAGGCGGTCGAACTCGAGGATGCGGGCGAACTGACCCCGGCCGATGCCGCGATGGCGAAGGTCTTCTGTACCGAGATGGCGGGTCGGGTGATCGACAAGTGCCTACAGTTGCACGGCGGATACGGCTATGTCCTCGAGTACCCGATCGCGCGGCTCTACGCGGACACCCGGATCTCCCGAATCGTCGGCGGCACCAGCGAAGTTATGAAAACCATCATCGCCAAGTCGATGGGTCTGTAGGCGACCGGTTCCGTTGTACCCGGTGGTGCGAGGAGTGAGGTGCTCGATCGCGCCGAGATCCACAATGGAGACGAGCCGGTCGCCGCCCGCGGCGCGGGCCGGATCGAGGTCGTCGATCCGGCCACGCCAGCCGCGATTGCGCGGCACCGTTCGGCGAGTGCGAGCAGTCAGGGATCGGTCGCCAGGGTGAGGTGTGCGGTCTCGGGGAGTTCCTCGCGACCACGGCGATTCTGAAGTGAGGGAACGGGTGAGATGACGCGTGAGGAAGAGCAATTGCTGCGATTGGCTGTGATCTGGCGGCCCTACGGCGGGCCTCCGGAGGAGACGGTCTTCGAGCGATTCGGAGTCGGCCGATCGACGTTCGACGAACGGGTGAAGGCGCTCGCGCGCCGACTGGCCGTTCGGTGACGCCTGACGTGGCCGACATCTTCCCGGCGGGTTCCCGGGCACAGTGTTTCCGGGGCGCGCGGATACACTCACCGGGGTACCGAGTTGGCTGAGGGGGCATGGGACGTCGTGGCACGCAGGCCCCCCAACCGCAAGGATCAGATCATTGCTGCCGCGGGTGAGATGTTCCTGGCTCGTGGCTACCACAACGTCTCGGTCACCGACGTCGCCGACGCACTCGACATCACGCCCTCGGCGCTCTACCACCACTTCCGCAACAAGCAGGACCTGCTGTTCGAGGTGGTCTGGAGCGGGCTCGAGAAGGTCGACGCCGCGCTGCTGCAATGCGGGACTCTCGACGAGGCGATCGGGGCGCTGTCCGCGACGATCGTGCGGTCGACCGGACTGGCCACGGTCTGGGAGCGTGAGGCCCGACACCTCGAGGGCACGCAGCGCGAGCAGATCCGGGAGCGTGAATCGCAGGTCATCGCGCACATGGTGCCCCTGATCGTCGCCGGGCGCGGCGACCTGACACCGGAGGCGGGTGAGCTGGCCGCCCGGGCGGTGTTCGGTTCGCTCGGCGGGTTCCGGCGGCGCTACAGCCTCTCGCGCCGCGACGATGAGGCGATCATGGCGCGGCTGGGGGAGCTGATCGGCGGCGCCGACGCGTCGATGCTCGGGACACCGCCCGCCCTGGAGAGGCACGGCGGCGACGACGGCGCCGACGACATGGGTGCGCAGATCTCGCGGCGAGAGCAACTGATCGGTATCGGCGCCCGATTGTTCGACCAGTTCGGATTCCAGTCGGTCACCATGAGCGACATCGGCAAGGCGGCGGGCATCGTGGCCTCCGCCGTCTACCGGCACTTCGGCGCCAAGACCGACCTCCTCGTCGCGGCGGCAACCCGAGGCCGTGAGCGGTTGCGGGCCGGCGCGGACCGCGCGCTGGCCGACGCTGTCGATCCGAGCGATGCGGTCGAACGGCTCGTCCGCTCGCATGTGGTGGTGTCGTTGCAGAACCCGCACCTGATCGGGATCCTCGCCAACGAGCGTGCCCAGCTCCCGGACAAGGAACGAACCGAGACGCGCCGGTTCCACACGGACTACCTCGATGTCTGGCTGCAAACGATTACCGCGGCCGCCTCCCACCGGGAACCCGCCGAAACGCGCATGCGGGTCGCCGCTGTGCATTCGATGATCTATTTCGTCGCCCACTCCAGGGCGGGGAGTCCGCCCTGGCCAGGACTCGACGACTGGCTTACCCGGCTCGGCGTCGCTGCGCTGTTGGACCGCTGACTACCCGGCAACCCGCTGTGTAAGAGCTCACGCATTTCCACGTGCTCCGGCACCCGTTTCGCGGTGAGCGGAGGGTGCACATTGACGCCCAGACGCGCAGGCGTGATAATCCGCACAGTGGCAATTGAATATTTACATACGTTGTTATAGTCACTGTTGAAAGCCCATCTGAGGTTTCACCTATATGTATTTGTATATTCCAGTGCGGCGCCGGCGATCGCTCCCCGTCACTGCGGGATCCGGTGACGACGTCCCGGTGCGAACCGGTCGCCGCGGTGCCCGCAGAAGGTCCTCCAGTCAGGAGCAACGCGCATGAACATTTCCGCCGCCATCGGTGATGGCATCTTCCGGATCGCGGTCCCCATCACGGGCAGCCCCCTCGGCCACACCCTGGTGTATGTAGTGGAGTCCCCGCGCGGTGTCGTGCTGGTGGACGCCGGCTGGGACGATGACGCCGCGTGGGACGCACTATCCACCGGACTCGACGAGATCGGCCATGGCGTGGCGGAGGTCGAGGGCGTCGTCCTTACCCATTTTCACCCCGACCACGTCGGACTCTGCGGTCGAGTGCGGGAGGCATCCGGGGCGTGGATTGCCATGCACGACTCCGATCGGGTGCATTTCGACGACATGGTCGCGGTCCGGGACACCGAGTGGGCCGACGCGCAGAAGCGGACGCTGCGCCTCGCGGGTGCATCGGCTGCAGATCTGGCGCACTTCGAGCGCGACGTGCGCCGCACGCCACCGGCCCGCCCACACGCTGCGCCGGACCGGACGCTGGTGGACGACGAAGTCATCGCGCTCGCCGGACGTGGCCTCCGGGTCGTGCACACGCCGGGGCACACGCCCGGACACGTGTGTTTCTACCTCGACGGCGTGGACGTCATGTTCACCGGCGACCACGTGCTGCAGAAGACGAGTCCGCACGTCGGCACCTCGACCGTGCCGTTGGCCGAACGCGATGCACTGGCCGAGTTCATGGGCTCGCTGCACCGGGTCGGGTCGATGCGGATAACCCGCGGTCTCGGTGCACACGGCGCCGTGATCGACGATGTCGCCGGCCGGGCGGGAGCGCTCGTCGAGCACCACGAGGAGCAGCTCGATCACCTGCACGCGGCCTTCGGCGACGAACCGATCACATTGTGGCAGGTCGCGAATCTGATGCGGTGGTACAAACCGTGGGCCGAGTTGCCATGGGCCGGTAAGAACCTCGCACTGTCGGAGGCGGCCGCGCATCTGCGTCACCTGGTGGCGCGTGGACTGGTCGCGGCGGAGCCGGGGGAGGGCGCCGCACTGTTCCGCCGGGTCCGGACATCGGATTCCATTGCCCAGCACCAGGAATGTGCCGCGCAAACGCTCCGGGCGTGACGCGCCAGCGGCGATGGCTGTCGGCATGAGAGTTCGCCCCAACTTCACTGAAAACCCCACCGAAGGGATGCGATATGACGATTTCGATAGACCGTGGCCTCGGGCGCGATGGCGTGGGTGCCCCGGTGCTGACCTCGTGCGCCGACGGCGTGCTCACGATCACGCTCAACCGACCCCATCGGCGCAACGCCCTGCCACGCTCCGGCTTCGACGCGCTGGGCGCCGCACTGCGGACCGCCGAACGCGATCCCGAAGTTCGGGTGATCGTGCTCCGCGGCGCGGACGGCCATTTCTGCAGCGGGGCCGACCTCGAGTCGGCGGGCGGGCCCGGCCACCCGCTGGACGGGATGCGCCTGGTCAACTCGACCGCCCGGACGCTCGCCGAAATGCCCAAACCGGTCATCGCCTGCGTCGAGGGTTACGCGGTGGGTGCAGGCTGCAACCTTGCGCTTCTCTGCGACCTGGTGATCGCCACTCCGACAGCGAAGTTCAGCCAGATCTTCGCCAAGCGCGGCGTGTCCGTCGACTTCGGCGGATCCTGGATCCTGCCACGGCTGGTCGGGCTTCAGCAGGCCAAGCGTCTGGTCATGCTCGCGGAGACGATCGGGGCCGAGGAGGCACGCGAGCTGGGCCTGGTTACCTGGGTCAAGGAGCCCGAGGAGATCGATACCTTCCTCGGCGACCTGGCCAGGCGTCTCGCGGATGGTCCCCCGGTAGCACTCGCCCTGTCGAAGTCGCTGCTCGACCGCGGTTCGGGCGGGACGCTGGGGGAGGCCCTCGACCGTGAGGCGCATGCGTTCACGATCAACTTCGCCACAGACGCACCCAACGCGATCCGTGCCTTCGTCGAGCGGCGCCCCGCGGTCTTCGACGGCCACTGGCAGGTGCGGTAGCCGGAAACCGGGTGACGCGTCGCGGCGCCGTCGAGCCTGCGGTCCGTCAGGCGCCGCCCGCCTCGCTCACAGGTGCCCGGGGTACCGCAACAGTGATGTGGTGAGCTCGATCAGACGGTCGCCCAGGTCGGGGCGCTCCCGTGCCGCCCGCATCCGCACGAGGCTGTTCACCACGATGAACACCGTGTCGATGACGATCTTCGCGGCTTCGGGCCCCAGTTCCGGTCGGCTCTCGCGCAGCAGGCGCTTCCAGACGTTGGCGTAGTCCCGCTGGGAGCGCTGGGAGTGCTTGCGCTCCTTCTCTGGGAGTTCATCGCGTTCACTGGTCAGAATCCCGATCAGACGACTGTGCTCGAGGGCGAAGTCGATGTGCGAACGCAACAGCAGATCCAACTTCTCCTCGGCGGTGCCGCCCTGCTGCAGGGCGGCCGCCATACCCGAGTGCATTCGCTCGTCTCCGCGGATGAGAGCGGTCGAGAGGATTTCCTCTTTGGTGGGAAAGTGTTTGTACACACTGGATCCGGTGATGCCCGCCGCGGCGCCGATGTCATCCATCCGGACCGATTGGAAGCCACGCTCGTCGAACAGCCGGGTGGCGTGCTTGATCAGCTGTTCACGCCGAGGCAGCTCGACGCCGACATAGGTCTCAGTGGTGGGCGACCGGACGGCGGCGGGGGCCGCGGACAGCTCGCAGTGCACCAGGGTCGAGAGCAGGTCGTAGCGGATCCGGAGGAACTCGCCCTTCGGCAGTGTGATGCGGTGCAGGCCGAAGGAGCCGAGGGCAGCGATGAGTGCCCAGGTGAGCAGCTCGGTGTCGGCCTCGCCCAGATCGGGTCGTTCGCCGGCGACGATGACGTGAACTAGGGCGGCGTTCTCGGTCAGGCGCTGCCGCAGCACTGCGCGCTGTTCGTCGGGAAGGTGGCGCGATTCACGCTGCCACAGTGCGGGCAGTCCCCGGCGCTCGAGCGCGACGGTCCCGGTCGCCTTCAGGTACGAGTCCATGTCTTCGCTGGAGCGGACCGTCGTGTTCATCACCTCGAGACCGTCGAGGACCGTTTGCAGTAGCAGATCCGCCTTGCTGCGGAAGTGCCGATACAGCGCCCCCGCTGTGATGCCCACTTCCGCCGCGACGTCCGCCATCGACACGTTGTAGTAGCCACGATCGCGGAAGAGTCGCGATGCGGTGAGTACGATCGTCTGCTTGCGGTCGCGCGGCCTGCGACCGCGTGGTGTGGTCGGCGCCGACTGCGTCACTGCCACGGTACGTCCTTTCGAAGCCGTTCAACGAGCCCCCGAGATCCCGTCGACGACTGCGAACCGGAATCTCGCCACGCTGCGCACGGTCACCCGTTAGATACGTTCACCATGATAGATGCAGCACTAAGTAAATACGGACGGTACCAGATCTCGGCCCCGACGGAACCGGCTCGGAAAGTTCGTCCGCATGCGCGTGCTCGCTTTGGCGGCTCACGATCGGAAAGTAGCCGGCTCGGGTGACGACCTGCCCACCGGAGCCGACCACTGTTCATCAGACCGCCATATCCTTGGCGATGATCGTCTTGAGCACCTCGCTGGTCCCGCCGTAGATGCGGTTGACGCGAGTGTCGGCATACAGACGGGCGATCGGGTACTCGCGGATGTAGCCATAGCCGCCGTGCAGCTGCAGGCATTTGTCGATGACCCGGCCGGCGACCTCGGTGCAGAACAGCTTGATCCGGGCCGCATCCGCCGCGGTGAGTTCGTCGGTGTCCTCGAGCTCGAGTCCCTTGTCCACCATCGCCTGCGCGGCGGCCACCTCGGTCTTGCATTCGGCCAGAACGAACTTCGTGTTCTGGAATGAGGCGACCGGCTTGCCGAACACCGTGCGTTCCTTGGTGTACGCGAGGGCGAACTCGATGGCGGCGGTCGCTCGGGAGACGGCCTCGACACCCATCGAGAGCCGCTCGCGGGGCAGGTTCTGGCCGAGGTAGGAAAATCCCGCCCCCTCCTGTCCGAGCAAGTTCTCCACCGGGACCCGGACGTCGGTGAATGTGAGTTCGTTCGTGTCGCTCGCCAAGTGACCGATCTTGTCCAGCTTGCGCCCGAACGCGAATCCCGCACTGTTCGTGGGAACGACGAGCAGGCTCAGGCCGGCGCGGCGGTCCTCGGCGGTGGCGGGGGAGGTGCGGGCCGCGACAACGCACAACTCGGAGTTCCGGGCCCCGGAAATGAAGGTCTTCGAGCCGTTGAGGACGTAGTGTGTACCGTCCTCGGATAGCGTCGCCGTGGTGCGAATCCCGGCCAGATCCGATCCGGTCCCGGGCTCGGTCATGGCGATGCACAGCAGGAGATCGCCGGCGGCGATGCCAGGGAACCATCGCGCACGCTGTTCGTCGTTCGCGAGGTTGAGCAGGTACGGGAGCACGACGCCCTGGCTGATGCCGTAGTTGTACATGGCCACCGCGGAGAGCGCCGACTCTTCGGCGATGATGGCCTGGTATTTGAAGCTGACGTCGCCGGCACCGCCGAACTCCTCCGGGATCCCGAAACCGGTCAGGCCGAGGTCGGCGAGCTTGCGGAACAGCTCGCGCGGCGGATATCCCACCTCCTCCCAGTCCGCGAAGTACGGGGTGACCTCCTTTGCGATGAAGTCGCGAATGGTGGCCCGAAAGGCCTCGTGGTCCTCGTTGTAGATGGTGCGTTTCATGCGATTCTCATTCCGGTTGGGAGACCTGCGTGGGTGCCGTCGTGCGGGTGGTGCGCAGATCGCGCTTGAGGATCTTGCCCGCCGCCGACATCGGTAGGGTCTTGACGAATTCGATGCTGCGGGGTGTCTTGTACCCGGCGATGAAATTCCGGGTGTGCGCCTGGATGTCCTCGACGGTGGCGACCGAACCTGGCTTGAGGACGATCACGGCGTGAACGCGTTCACCCCATTGAGGGTCGGGCAGACCGATGACGGCGCACGACGACACTGCGGGGTGCGTGGCGATGGTGTTCTCGACCTCGGCGGAGTAGACGTTCTCGCCGCCGGTGATGATCATGTCCTTGATCCGGTCGACGATGTAGAGGTAGCCGTCCTTGTCGAGGTAGCCGAGATCGCCTGTGTGCATCCATCCGCCGCGCAGTGCCTCGGCTGTCTCCTCGGGTCTGTTCCAGTAGCCCATCATGACGTGATCGCCGCGGGTGACGACCTCGCCGATCTCACCGAGGGGCACCGAGCTTCCCTCGGGGTCGTGGATCGCCAGTTCGACGTGGGCGACCGTGCGGCCGGTCGCCCGTTGCTCGGGGCTCTCCCCGGGGTCGAGGATGGTCAGCACCGCCGTTTCGGTCATGCCGTAGCCCTGCCCGAAACCGGCCGTCGGGAACGCCTTCATGGCTCGTCGGCGCAGCCCGTCGGAAAAGGCGGACCCGCCGCAGGTGATACGACGGAGGCTGCTGACGTCGTGGGAGTCGATATCCGGGTCGTCGCAGATCATCTGCATCATCGACGGGATGAGGATGCACGTGGTCACCTTGTACCGCTGCACGGCTTCGAGGAAGGCGCCGGCGGTGAAGGAGGGCAGGAACACGTGGGTGCCGCCGAGGATGTTCTGGGTGTGCCAACTGCTGATCGCGGCGATGTGGAACAGCGGTGCGGTGTGGAGGGTGATCCCGCCGTTCTGCGAGGCAAGGTTGACCGCGTGTGTCCCCAGCAGCGACATGAACAACCCTCGGTGGCTGATCATGACGCCCTTGGGTCGGCCCGTGGTGCCGCCGGTGTACAGCAGCAGCGCCAGGATGTCGCCGCCCTGGCGAACGTCCGGCACGGGTGCCGCGTCCGCGATCAGGTCCTCGTATCCGAGCATGCCGGCGGGGGTGGTCTCGTCTCCGCAGTAGACCACCGTGCGGAGCTGGGGACACTGCTCACGCAGCTGCGCCGCCACCGGCGCGTAGGTGTCGTCGACGAGCAGCACCTTGGTGCCGGAATCGTTTATTGCATAGTCGATTTCGGGGACACTCCACCGGGTGTTGATCGGGTGGGCGACCGCTCCGGCCCACCAGGAACCGAGGAAGAATTCATGGTATCGGTCGGAGTTGAGTGCGAGCATGCCGACGCGGTCACCCTCGTGCACAGCGATGCCGCGCAGGGCACCCGCCAGGCGGGCGACGCGGTCGGCGACCTCGGTCGTGGTCCGGACGCGGTTGCCGCAGATGGTCATGATCGCGTCTGGGCGTTGCTGGAGGGCGCGGTGCAGGGGGAGTGTGAGGTACACGAGGTGCTCCTGAGGTGAAAGGGGCTTCGGTACTGGTGATGCCCCGATTGATGGGTGGGGGTTCCCGCCGCGCCCGGCGATCACCGCGACACGGGCGCGGCGGGTGCCGGGATCAGTGGGTGCCGGCGTCGACGACCAGGCACTGGCCGCTGACATAGTTCGCGTCCTGGGTGCACAGCAGGTAGGCGGCGCCGGCAGCCTCGGAGGGGGTGCCCGGCCGGCCCAGCGGGATGCGCGTCGAGGCGCTGTCGGCGATCTTCTGGTTGATGCCGACGGGCAGCTTGCGCCCCTCGACCTCGATGAACGCGTTGTCGCCCGCCACGGCCTCGGTCATCCGGGTGAGGATCCAGCCGTAGGCGACGGCGTTCACATTGACCTTGTACCGGCCCCACTCGCGCGCAAGAGATTTCGTCAGACCGATCACACCCGCCTTCGCCGAGGAGTAGTTGGCCTGGCCGGCTCCGCCCTTCGTCCCGGACACGGAGGAGACGTTGACGACCTTGCGGTGGTGGTCGACCGGGTTGGTCTTCAGGTACGGCTGCGCCGCGCGCAGGATCTGGAACGGCGCCTTGAGGTGCACTTCCAGGATGGCGTCCCACTGTTCGTTACTCATCTTCTGGATGACGCTGTCCCAGGTGTAGCCGGCGTTGTTGACGATGATGTCGAGGCCGCCGAAGGTGTCGATCGCGGTCCCGACGAATCGGTCGGCGAAGCCGTCTTCGACCACGGAACCGGCGCATACGATCGCGGTGCCGCCCGCGGCGCGGATCTCGGCGGCGGTCTCCTCGGCCGGCGCCGGGTCGAGGTCGTTGACGACAACGCTCGCCCCCTCGGATCCCAGCTTCAGGGCGATCTCCCGCCCGATGCCGCGCCCGGATCCGGACACGATTGCGGACCTACCGTCCAGTGTTCCCATGGGTTTCTCCTTCTTGCTAGGTGGTGACGACGGCGGTGCCCCGCAGGGTGACCGTGCCGTCGGGAAGGGTTGTCGTCAGATCCAGGTGGGCCAATGAGCCCTCGACACGGACCACGGTGCCGCGGCAGGTCGGTTCGGCGTTCACCGGGGTTACCGCGGCGAAACGCACTGAATACGAACGGATCTTGTTCTGGGGCACCCAGTCGGTGAGCAGGTGCCCAAGGTACGCCATCGACAGCATGCCGTGCGCGAACACGTCATCGATGCCGACCTCCCGGCAGGCGTCGATGTCGATGTGGGCGGGGTTGTGGTCACCGGAGGCTCCTGCGTAGAGCGCCAGGGTGGTGCGGCTGATACGGGGCAGCTCGAGGGTGCGGGTATCTCCGACGTTCATGCCGACACGCTCCCTGCTACCTCACGTATCACAACGGTACTGCTCAAGGTTGCGACGAGGTCACCGTCGCGGGTCACCTCGGTGGTGCGCACCAGGAACTCGAGCGCGCCACCCTTCTTGTCGTAGACATCGGTGACCGCGGTGGAGAAGGTCACCAAGTCCCCCGCGTACACCGGCTGGTGGTACTCGAAGGACTGTTCGCCGTGCAGGATGGTCACCGGGTCGATGCCGAGGTCCTCGAGGAACGCGAACGGGTTCGGTACCTCGGCGTTCAGGCACAACAGGAACGTCGGGGGCACGGGCAGGTTGCGGTGGCCCGCCGCGGTCGCGGCGGCGACATCGGAATACACCGGGTCGCTCTGGCCGGTCGCCTTGGCGAAAAACCGCAACCGGCCGCGTTCGACGAACACGGTGTGCGCCGGCGAACGTATGCCGATGATCGATCGATCCAGCCTCATCTCACGACACCTTCTCGTAGAGGGTGACGACGCCGGCGCCGCCGAGACCGAGATTGTGTTGCAGTGCGAGCGTGGCCTCGTCGACCTGCCGGGGCCCGGCTTCGCCGCGTAGCTGCCAGACCAGTTCAGCGCACTGCGCGAGCCCGGTGGCGCCGAGCGGGTGGCCTTTCGACATCAATCCGCCGGACGGGTTGACCACTACCTGGCCGCCGTAGGTGTTGTCGCCGGCGAGGACGAACTTCTCCGATTCCCCATCGCCGGTCAGCCCGAGCGCCTCGTAGCAGAGCACCTCGTTGACGGTGAAGCAGTCGTGCAGCTCGACCACCGCGATGTCGCGGGGGTCGACGCCCGCCGCCTCGTACACCTGGTGCGCGGCAGACGAGGTCAGGTCCGCACCGACGGCCTGGATCATGCTGCTCTCGAACGAAGACGGCTTGTCCGTGACCATTGCCTGAGCGCTGATTACCACGTCCGCGCGCAGCGAGTGCCTGCGTGCGAATTCCTCGCTGCACACGACGGCCGCGGCGGCTCCGCAGGTCGGGGGGCAGGCCTGCAGACGCGTGACCGGGCCGAACAGGTGCGGCGACTCGAGCACCTGCTGCTCGGTGATCGGGTCACGGAAGACCGAGTACGGGTTGTTCGCGGCGTGCGAGCGGGACTTCACGGCGACCTTGGCGAACACGGACGGGTCGGCGGAGTACCTGTCGAGATATTCCATGCCGGCGCCGCCGAACAGCCGGGCGGTCATCGGCACGGTGCTGTCCTGCCCGTGCAGCTCGTCGAGCAACGCCGTCACGCGGCCCATCGGGCTGGGACGATCAGTCCACTGCGAGGACAACGCACCCGGACGCATCTGCTCGAACCCGACCGCGAGCACGCACTCGGCCGCGCCCGAGGCGACCGCTTGCCGAGCCAGCCACAGCGCGGTCGACCCGGTGGCGCAGTTGTTGTTGACGTTGACCACCGGCACGCCTGTCAGCCCCACGCGATAGACCGCGCGCTGGCCGCTGCACGAGTCGCCGTACACGAACCCGACATAGGCATGTTGGACGAGTTCGTATGCGACCCCGGCGTCTTCGAGGGCGGCGCGCGCCGCGCGCTCACCCATGACGTCGTAGTCATCGCTCTTGCCCGGTTTGGTGAACGGCACCATCCCGACGCCGACAACGTGGACTCTGTCTCCCATCGACACTCCTCTTCAATATTGTGTGAATGGATTTTTAGTTTTAAGCGCATTTCCCCACTTGTCAAGTGTCAAGGGCTAGTTGCATTCAGGGCAGGCGCATGTACATAATCCACATCGAGGGTCTTGGCGCGAACCGCCGGAGCGTCGCTGCCGCATCGGGCGGCTGACAGTCGAGCGCGTTGCGCGCCCACCGGAAATCACTGTCGGCGGGCCCGCTCCTCGCGACACCGATCCAGATCGCTATGTACTAAGGAGAAGCCATGCGCGATGTCGGCCATCGACCACGGGGTCCGAGCAACAATCCGCGCGCGCAGCGGCGCCCTCTCGTGGACCCGCTGACGGCTTCCACCCTGCCGCGCGTCGGTCGGACGCGCGAGGTCACGCTGACGTGGAATGAGCGAGTGCGCATGTAGACGGCGAAGAAGGCACGGGAAGAGAAGAGGAGATCGCCTGTTGTTGATCCTCATCGCCGGAGTGGGATGCCTCGCGCTGGCTTCGGTGATCGGTGGAGCGACCGGATTCGGCACCGCCCTGATTGCGACACCGTTGATGCTGCTGATCGGTATGGACGTCACCGTGGTGGTGGTGACCAACCTCGCCGCGGGATTCATCACACGGATCGCCGTGGCGATCCGTATGCGGGAGAACATGAACCGGAGTCGAGTGCGCCGGTTGTGCGCGGGCAGCATCCCGGGAGCATGCGCGGGGGCCGCATCGATCACCCACCTACCCGAGGGCCTGCTCAAACCGATCGCCGGGGCAGCGGTGATGCTGTGCGGGATCTGGCTCGCGGTTCCGCCTCGCGCGCAATCGCGCGAACCGACATCTGCAGCGCAGGCGGTCACCGGAATCGTGGGTGGCTTCATGACGGTCACGACCTCGCTCGGCGGACCGCCGCCGGTGCTCTTGATGCAGCGAGCACGGGTACCGCAACTCACCTTCATCGCGGATCTCGCCGGATACTTCGTTGTGACCAATGCTTTCGCGCTGATACTCCTCTCGGTCAAGGGGGCTGTTCCGCAGAACACTGTGTGGGCAGTCCTGCCGCTGTTCGCCGTAGCCGCTCTGCTCGGCAATGCCATCGGGCTGAAAGTGGCGCGACGCATGTCGGCGAACACTTTTCGCTCTGCGGTCATAGCGTTGGTTATCATTTCCGGCGCCGCGACCCTCATCTCGTCGTGACTATTATCGTGGCCCAGGTCGGGCTACAGTCCGCAGTCCGGGGATTTGATAGTCAGTACGACGACGGCGAGCATTACTCAGTCGCCAATGCTCGCCGTGAGCCCGATCGGGGGCAGCTGTCGGCGGCAGATTCTCTCGCAATATCCATCCGGAGTTCCGTCCGGATCTCGTTACAATCAAGGAGATTCCATGCGTGATGCTGTCATCGTCGACGCGGTCAGGGCACCGGTCGGCAAACGTAACGGCGCCCTGTCTCGGACGCACGCGGCGTCGCTGTCCGCGCACGTGCTCAATGCGCTCGTCGAGAGAACCGGCCTGGACCCGGTGGTCGTGGACGACGTGATCTGGGGCTGCGTGGAGACGCTCGGTATGCAGTCGCAGTGCGTCGCCCGCTCAGCGGTGCTGTCGGCCGGCTGGTCGGAGCACGTTCCCGGCGTCACGGTCGACCGACAGTGCGGTTCGTCCCAGCAGGCCGTCCACCAAGCGGCCGCGGGAGTAATCGCCGGTCAATACGACATCGCCGTCGCCGGGGGTGTCGAGGTGATGAGCGCCGTTCCACTCGGCACCGCGGCGACTGTCGGCGACTTCGGTGATCCTTATGCACCACTGGCCAGGGAACGCTACCGCGGCACCAACTACGCGAAGGGACTCAGCCCGCAGCTTATCGCCGATGAGTACGGCATCAGTCGGACCGAGATGGACCAGCACGCGCTCGACTCGCACGCCCGCGCCGCTGATGCGATCGACGAGGGCCGCTTCAAGGGCCAGATCACGCCCGTTCCGGTCGTGGACGAGTCCGGCGCGCAGCGGTTGTTCGACACGGACGAGGGCGTCCGGCGGGGCGGCACGCTCGAGTCGCTGAGCGGGCTGCGGCCGGCGTTCGCCGCGAACGGCACCATCACCGCGGCGAACTCCTCGCAGATCTCGGACGGCTCGGCGGCGATCCTGGTCACTACCAGCGAGATCGCACGTGCGAACGGCTGGGTCCCGATGGCGCGCATCCACACCGCGGTGGTGACGGGAACCGATCCGGTTACCAACCTCAAGGGCGCGATCCCGGCCACCGCCAAGGCCCTCTCGAAGTCGGGGTTGTCGCTGTCCGACATCGGGAGCTTCGAGATCAACGAGGCGTTCGCCTCGGTGACACTGTCCTGGCTGCGCGAGACCGGCGCCGACTACGAACTGCTCAACCCCTACGGCGGGGCGATGGCGATCGGCCACCCCGTCGGGGGGTCCGGTGCGCGCCTGATGACCACGCTGGTGCACCGGATGCGGGACAGGGGCATTCGGTACGGCCTGCAGGCGATGTGCGAGGGCGGCGGCATGGCAAACGCCACCGTCCTCGAGTTGCTCTGAGCGTCGAGCCACCGATCGGCGAGCGGTTGGGCGATGAGCCCGGTTGCGGGTGATCGCCTGACCGCGGTGTCGGGCTCTCCACTGGGTTCAGGTCCGATGGACGGTCCAGACACCACCACAGCCAACACGCATCACCAGCCGGCCGGGGCTTTTCTCCGCCTCGAGCCGAGAGCAGAACGCGCGATGCGCTGTCGATCCAACGGCGAGACCGGGCATCGATCGCCCACGGCTTATTCGCAATCAGCGATATCCTGGGTGCGCGCTGGCTGTGAACTGTTCGGTATGTCCGTCGCGGCCGGTGGCGTGATGGAGATGTGCAGTCGATGGACCGAAGTGAACCACACGACCCGCAGCGATCCGAACTACCCCCGGTCGCCGCGGAGCTCGAAGCGGCCGGCTTCGAGAAGGCCGAACAAATCGGGCGTGGCGGTTTCGGCGTGGTCTACCGCTGCAATCAGCCGAACCTGCATCGCACAGTGGCCGTGAAGGTTCTCGCTACCGACTTGGACGAGGAGAACCGGGAACGGTTCTACCGAGAACAACAGGCGATGGCCCAACTCACCGAGCACCCGAATGTCGGCACCGTCCTGGAGGTCGGCACCACGCCCAGTGGCCTCCCCTACATCGTCATGCCCCACTACCCGCAGGGCACCCTCGACATGCGAGTCCGGCAACACGGACGCCTACCACTCGACGAACTGCTCCGGCTCGGGGTGAAGTTGGCCGGAGCGATCGAAGCCGCGCACCAACTCGGCATTCTGCACCGGGACATCAAACCAGCCAACATCCTGTTCACTGCGTACAACGAGCCGGTTGTGACGGACTTCGGCATCGCGCATATCGCCGGCGGCTTCGAAACCGCCGCCGGCATCATCACGGGCTCACCTGCGTACACCGCGCCCGAGGTACTCACCGGACACGCGCCGACTCCGGCATCCGATATCTACAGCCTCGGGGCGACGCTATTCAGTGCCCTGACCGGCCACGCGGCCTTCGAACGCCGCAGCGGCGAGCAAATCGTCGCCCAGTTCGTGCGTATCACCACCGAATCGGTTCCCGACCTTCGTCAGCACGGCATCCCCGACGATGTATCTGCGATCGTCGAGAAAGCGATGGCCGCTCGCCCCCAAGACCGTCCACCGACCTCGGTCGAACTCGGCGACCAACTCCGCCGCGCTCAGCTCGGACACGGTCTCCCCGTCGACCAGATGACTTTGCACCGCCCACCAGGGGCTCGAAATTCGGCTCCTTCAGCTTCCGGTGGCCCAGCGCAGACGGCACCCGGACAGCGGCCGCATCCCATGCGCGTCGTCCGTGGATCACGAGGAAACCTTCCCGTGGAGCTGACCAGCTTCATCGGTCGCCGCACCGAACTCGGCGACGCAAAGAAACTCTTGGCGGCCTCCCATCTGCTGACCTTGACCGGGTTTGGGGGTGTCGGGAAAACACGCCTCGCGCTACGGGTGGCCGACAGCCTCAAGCGTGCATTCGCAGGCGGTGTATGGCTGGTCGAGCTGGGGGAGATATCCGACGGATCACTGGTCGCCAACGTGGTCGCGGCCACGCTTGGTCTGCAGGAGCAGTCCGCGCGACCGTTGTCCGATGTCCTGCTCGACTACCTGGCAGATCGGCAGATACTGCTCGTGCTGGACAATTGTGAACAACTCGTCGGTGTGGTCGCACAGTTGGCCGAGTCGCTCCTACAAGCGTGCCCGCGGCTGCGGGTCCTCGCGACAAGTCGCGAGCCGCTGGGTGTCCGCGGCGAGGTGGTTCTTCGAGTGCCCCCTCTGACCGCGCCAGATCCCGACATGGAGCCACCGATACAGGCGATGCCTCGTTACGACGCAGTGACCTTGTTCGTCGATCGGGCCGCCAGCGCCGTACCCACCTTCGCCCTCACCGATCACAACAAGAGTGCAGTTACCGCGATCTGCCACCGGCTCGATGGGCTACCACTCCCCATCGAGTTGGCGGCCGCCCGGCTGCCGGCACTTTCGCCGGAGCAGATCTTGCAGCGGCTCACCGACCGCTACACCCTCCTGACCCGCGGAACTCGAAGCGCGCCCTCCCGGCAGCAAACCCTCCGGATGTGCATCGACTGGAGCCATGAATTATGCACGGCACAAGAACAATCCGTCTGGAGCGGATTGTCGGTCTTTGCCGGCAGTTTCGATCTCGCCGCCGCGGAAAATGTCTGCAGTGCGACCCTCTCCCCGGCAGAGTTACTCGATGTCATCTCATCATTGGTGGACAAATCCATCCTGAGCCGAGAGGAATCAGGTCCCGAAGTACGCTTCCGCCTACTGGACACGCTACGCGAATACGGCCGCGAAAGACTCCGGCAAAGCGACGAAGACCTTCTCGTGCGCCGCAAGCACCGCGATTGGTACAGGCAGCTGGTGCTCGCCGCGGAAGCCGAATGGATCAGCTCCCACCAACTCGACTGGCTCAGCCGTATCGAGCGAGAACAACCAAACTTACGAGAAACACTGGAGTTCTGTGCTTCCGATCGTCCCGCGACCGGGCTGGAGATCGCCGCGGCCCTCTATCCCTACTGGAGTGCACGAGGTTTCTTCAGCGAGGGCCGCTACTGGCTCGATCGGCTCCTGGCGTGCCAGACCGGACCACCCACCGTCACACGGTTCAAGGCGCTCTACGCAGCCAGCGCGTTGGCCGAGATTCAAGGCGACCTCGAAGCCGAGGCCGCCATGGTCGACGAGGCACACACACTGGCCACAACAAACGACCGCACCGCCGAGGCAATGATCATGCGTGCAGACGGCTTCCTCGCCCTCACCACAGGGGATCTTCCTCGCGCCACCGCATCCCTCGAGCACGCCCTACAACTGATTGACCCCGAAGAGGGCATTCAAGCAATCAGTACACGAGTGCTGCTCGGTGTGGCACACGACCAACTCGGGGACACCGACCGCGCGATCGACTGCTTCGAACGGGTGCTCACGATCACCGAGGCGCGTGGCGAAACGATCTACCGATCATATGCACTGCGCGCCGCAGCCATCGCGATGTGGAGACAGCGTGAATCAGACAGCGCGAAAACGATGCTCGATCAGGCACTTCGACTGGCGCGCAATGCCGGCGACCCACGTACTACTGCCTCCTGCCTGGAGCTAATGGCCTGGGTCGCCGACAGCAAGCAGGACACACGACGGGCCACGGTGCTGATGGCAGCCGCGCAGGAGTTGGCGCAGTCCATCGGCAGCTTCACGGTCTGGTTCCCCGACCTTCGTCACCACCATGACAATTGCGTGCACGCCGCCCGTCGGAAACTGGGCGAACGCCAGTTCGGCAACGCTTGGCGCGAGGGACGCGCACTCGATCTCGACGCCGCGGTTTCCTACGCACTGAACGAACCGGTGTCCGACAGGGAACCTGTTACATCGCAGTCAGATTCACAACCAACACTGACGAACCGAGAGTTGCAAGTCGCCGAACTGATCGCCGACGGCCTCACCAATCGGAAAATCGCCGAGCGACTGGTTATTTCGCCACGCACCGCGCAAGGACATGTCGAACACGTCCTCGCGAAGCTCGGCTTCACATCCAGAGCGCAAGTCGCGGCATGGATCGCAGACCGGGGGCACTGATACCGCAATTCACCTCGGCGATATCAGTGCCAGGGAGTCGACTTGAAAACCCACCGTGACCGAGTGGTATACGTCGGCAGCACCGTAATGGCCGACGCGGTACTGCTCGGCCGTCGAGGCCCTGCGATCGTCCACATCGCTGACCCTGGTCGACGAGCCGTAGCGCTCGCGACAGTCAGGCCGGCCGAGCTGCCTTGTCTATTCGCTTCGTCACTTCCCCCCGACGATGCCGCTGTCGAGGAGTTTGGCGACGTCGGAGTCGGAGCTGCCGAGGAGGTCGCGGAGGACGCTGCCGGTGTCGTCGCCGACGGCGGAGGCGGGTGCCACGGTGGCGTGGTGTCCGTCGAAGGATGCCGGGTGGCCGGAGGCGAGGTAGGTGCCGATCCGCGGCTGTTCGAGGGGGGTGAACATCGGGTTGCTTTCGAGTTCGCCGGACTTCACGAGTTCCTCGAACGTGCGGTAGCGCTCGGCGAGGACGGACGTCTTCGAGAGTGCTTCGGCCACTTCGGCCGCGGTGTGTTCGCGGAACCAGCGGGTGAACAGTGCGGTGAGGACGTCGCGGTGGGTGAAGCGATCGGCTTCGCGCGCGAAGTCGGCGTCGAGTGCGGTGGCGAGTGCCTCCACCGCGGCGGTGGTTCCGGTGACGGCAACGAGGTCGCGGAAGTGCCGCGGGGTGAGGGCCACGATCATGAACCGGGCGCCGTCGCTGGTGGTGAAATCCGTTCCGTACGTGCCGTAGACGGAGTTGCCGGTCCCTTGCCTGCCGGAGCCGTTGATCTGCACCTCGGTGAGGTATCCGAGGGTGCCGGCGGTGGCGAGCGCGACGTCCTCGAGCGGCAGGGAGATGCGGGTGCCCTCGCCGGTGGCGTCGCGGTGACGGGCCGCAGCGGCGACGGCCAGCGCGGCGTACAACCCGCACGCCACGTCCCAGGCGGGGAGGACGTGGTTGACGACGCCGGCATGATCGGCGGGGCCGGTGATGGACGGAAAGCCGAGCCCGGCGTTGACCGTGTAGTCGACGCCGGGGGAACCGTCACGACCACCGAGGATTTCGAGGATGATGACGTCGGAGCGGAGAGCATGCAGTGTGTCGTGGGCGAGCCAGTCACGACCTCCCGCGTTGGTGACGAGAATTCCGCCACCCGCGCCGGGGGCCGCGACCAGTTGCTGGACGAGCCGCTGCCCCTCGGGGTTGCGCATGTCGACGGCCACGGACCGCTTGCCGCGGTTGAGTCCGGTCCAGTAGATGCTCTCGCCGTCGCCCGTGATCGGCCAGCGGTTGTAGTCGGCGGCGCCGCCGATGGGGTCGATCCGGATGACCTCGGCCCCCAGCTGGGACAGGGTCAGTCCGCACAGGGGGGACGCGATGAAACTGGAGACCTCGACGATCCGAAGTCCGGCAAGGGGAGTGTGGGCGGTCACGAGAGATGCTCCTTGAGGGTGGAGGTCAGGCCATGAGGGCGGTGAAGCGCCAGTCGAGGACGGGGACGTCGGACGCTGTGGCGTTGTGCGCGAACACCAGTGAACGCAGATGCAGTATTCCGCCGCCGCCGGGCAACTCCTCGGCGCTCTCGATTTCGAGTTCGCTGGTGAGGGTGTCGCCCTCGTGGACGGGACCGGTGTGGTCGCAGGACTTCCAGCCCAGGACCGTGACGAGGTTCGGCAGGGCGCGCGTGGCCTGCCCGAGCGCGATGCCGATGGTGTGCCCGCCGTAGACCAGTCGTCCGTCGGCGCCGACTCGTTCGTCGTGGTGGGTTGCCGCGATGTTGAGGGTGAGGCGCGCCAGTTCGGGGGCGCTCGACACCACGTCGCCGCTGCTCCGCAGCACGGATCCGGCGAGGTCGGCCGAGAAGTGCTGCCCCGGAACCTTGTCGCGGTAGCGGGCGAGGTCCCAGCCCTCGGGGGCGGCGAACGACTGCTCCGACTGCGGCCCGATCGCGGACAGGTCGTCGGACTTGCGGACGCGGTCCTCGTCGGGGTTCGCGCTCAACGGGAGCATCGCGCAGCGGTAGAAGTCGAGGACGGTGCGGCCGTCCTGGTCGGTGGACGTCATCCGCAGAGCCGCCAGACCGGTGGGTTTGCGTCCCGGTTTCGCCGAGTTCTCCCGCAGTCCCACCACTTCGGTGCGCGTGTAGAGCGTATCGCCGAGATGCGGGAAGTGATGGAAGCGGAGGCCGCGGTAGAACAGGTTGGCCTTCACGTGGTGAGTGGCCAGCGTGGACTGTCCGATGGCGACGTCGGTGACGAGGCCGGGGTTTGCGACGGCGTCCGCGGACCCGGTGACGGCCCGGGACAGGTGCGCGTCGAGGGGCAGCCGCAGGCGGTCGCCGAGGATGGCTTGATGGGCGGCGGCGAGGCCGCTGGTGAGGGTGACGGCGGGGGCGGTGTCGAATTCCTGCCCGACCTCGAGTTCGTCGAAGTACGGGCCACCGACATACGTCTGCGTGATCGTCACTGTGCACCTACCTGGGCGAGAACGCGTCGTGCCGCGACTGCGACGGCCTCGTCGAGCATCTGCCCGTCGAGTTGCGCCGCCCCGGCGCCCGCTGCCTCGGCGGCAGCGAGTGCGTCGATCACGCGTCGCGCGTCCTCGACCGCGGTGTCGGTGGGGGTGAAGGCCGCAGCGGCGGACTCGACCTGCGCGGGATGGATGACCCATTTTCCGTCGAATCCGAGCGCGCTCGTCCACGCGGCCGAGTGGCGGAAGGCGTCGTCGTCGGCGATGCCGAGGAACGGGCCGTCGATCGCCTGGATGCCGGCGGCGCGGGCGGCGACGAGGATGCCGTCCTGGATCGCGAGCCAGTGTTCGGGGAGGGCGGTTCGGGATCGGCCGAGGGCCGCCCCGAGGTCGGCGTAGCCGATGATGACGGACTCGAGTCGGTCGACGGCGCGGGTGATGTCGGCGATGTTCTGCACGCCGACCGGGGTTTCGACGAGAGCCTGCAACCCGATGTCGGTACCGGCGAGAGCGTGATCGGCGCGGACCAGATCCTGCGCCGTCTCCACCTTGGGAACCACGATGCTCGTGAGCGCGGCGCCGAGGGAGGCGCACAGGGCGAGGTCGTCCTCCGCCCACGGCGTGGTCAGCGCGTTGATGCGGACCGCGACGGCCCGGGAGCCGTCCGATTCGAGCACGAGGCGGCGCACGAGGTCGCGGGCCTCGGCCTTCTTGGCGGAGGCGACGGCGTCTTCGAGGTCGAGGACCACCTCGTCGGCGGTCGACCGGAGCGCTTTGAGGGCCTTGCGCTCGTCGGATCCGGGGGCCACCAGAACGGCGCGCCTGCGGGTGAGGTTCTGCACGATGCTTCATTCCTAGGGTCCGGGAGCCCGGGTCGGGCTGGATATGTACGGCCAGCCTGATGCGGCTGCGCTGCTGATGCTGGCAGCGACGCAGCGGTCATGTCAAGACCGATCGTTGACTTTAGGCAGACATTGTCGGATTATGGCCGTACAAATGTTGTGGAAGGTGTGAGGTGGATTCATGGCCAAGCTGAACGAAGAAGAGGCGTACCTGGTCGAGACGGTGCGCGCGTTCATCGATCGCGACGTGAAGCCGACGGTGCAGGCGGTGGAACACGCCAACGAGTACCCCGAGAAGTGGATCGAGCAGATGAAGCAGATCGGGATCTACGGTCTGGCGGTCCCGGAGGAGTACGGCGGATCACCGGTGTCGATGCCCTGCTACGCGCAGGTGACGCAGGAACTGGCCCGCGGATGGATGAGCCTCGCCGGTGCGATGGGCGGGCACACCGTCGTCGCGAAACTGCTGTCGCTGTACGGCACGGAGGAGCAGAAGCAGCAGTACCTGCCGAAGATGGCGACCGGCGAGATCCGGGCCACCATGGCACTGACCGAGCCCGGCGGTGGCTCGGATCTGCAGGCCATGTCCACCAACGCCAAGGCGGACGGTGACGACCTGGTGATCACCGGTTCCAAGACCTGGATCTCCAACGCGCGTCGGTCGGGGCTGATCGCGTTGCTCTGCAAGACCGACCCGCAGGCGACCCCCAAGCACAGGGGCATCTCCATCGTCCTGGTCGAGCACGGCCCCGGTCTGACGGTGTCGCGGGATCTGCCGAAGCTCGGCTACAAGGGCGTCGAGACGTGTGAGCTGTCGTTCGACGGGTACCGTGCCCCCGCGTCCGCGATCCTCGGTGGCACCCCGGGCAAGGGGTTCGGCCAGATGATGAAGGGCCTGGAGACGGGACGTATCCAGGTGGCGTGCCGGGCGCTGGGTGTGGCCACGGCGGCGCTCGAGGATTCCCTCGCCTACGCGCAGCAGCGGGAGAGCTTCGGTCAGCCGATCTGGAAGCACCAGTCGATCGGCAACTACCTCGCCGACATGGCGACCAAGCTGACCGCGGCCCGGCAGCTGACCTGGCACGCGGCGGAGCAGTACGACAGCGGCGACCGGTGCGACATGGAGGCGGGCATGGCGAAGCTGTACGCGTCCGAGGTGGCGATGGACATCGCCCTGAACGCCGTCCGTATCCACGGTGGTTACGGCTATTCCACCGAGTACGACGTGGAGCGCTACTTCCGGGACGCCCCGCTGATGATCGTCGGCGAAGGCACCAACGAGATCCAGCGCAATGTCATCGTCTCGCAGTTGGTGTCGCGAGGCGGCATCTAGTCGGCAACCTGCACGTAGGATCGGTGCGCGATGAACGGTAGAGAACGAGACACGGAGCCGGCGTACCAGCTGGTGTCGAGGCAGCTCCGCGAGCATATTGCTGCAGGCAAGTACAGCGGCGGGATCAAGCTGCCCACCGAATTCGAGCTCGCGGACCAGCACGGCGTCAGCCGGCAGACCGTTCGTCGCGCATTCCAGGACCTGGTGGCCGAGGGCATCGTCTACCGGGTCCCGGGCCGGGGCACGTTCGCCGCCGAGTCCGACGGCCGATACCTGCGGCAGCTGGGGTCGATCGAGGATCTGATGAACCTGTCCACGGACACCACCATGGAGGTGGTCACGCCCCTGCGCCGGCGGGTTGACATCGAGGCGGCGAGCAGGCTCCGCCTCGACACCGACCTCGTCAACACGGTCGTGTTCCGGCGACGCCACGACGACACCCCGTTCGTGCTGACCACCGTCTATCTGCCTGACGAGATCGCCCGGTTCGTCGCCGACGCACCCGAGATGTCCGAGGGCGCCGTCAGCTCGCACACGATCATCGGCCTGCTCGAACCGCACCTGCGGAGCCCCATCACCGAGGCTGCGCAATCGATCACCGTTGCGCCGGCGCCGGCGGACGTGGCCCGAGAACTCGGCTGCTCCGAGGGCCACTCGATGCTGCGGGTGGACCGCCTCTACTCCGACTCGGACGGGCGGACCGTCGAATTGGCGGTCAGCTACTTCCTGCCCGAGCATTACACCTACCGCGTGACCCTCCGCCGCGGCGGACGCTGACCTCGCTGCTCAGTCTCGAACCGGAGGAATCCGTCTCCTGGGCTCGACGATTCACGGTCTACGTGTCGGCCGGGGCGGTGCCCGAGCCCCAGCTTCCGAACTGCTCCACCACGCCCCACAGCGGGTCGGTGGGGCCGATGTCGTACGTGCACTCGGCGGGCCGGGGGTCCGGGACGAACGCCCACAGCAGCGCCCCGGCCGCGCCCGCGTCCCGCTGCCCCTGGATCTTGGCGCCGATGTGCGTCGCCCGGTCCGTCAGGCTGGCGCACGATCCGGCGAGTTCGCCGATCTCACCCATCAGGAGCGGTTTGCCGAGCGCCGCAGCCTGTTCGAGGCGCCGCGCGAGCCCGTTCCACTGATCGCCGGGCAGCGGAACCCCGTCGGCGCCGTAATCGTGGTACTGCACGACGTCGACATACGGTGACGCCGAGACGAATTGGTACTCGTCGCCCTGGGTTCCGCACTGGCCGCCGCCGGTGAATCCCGCCGTGATCAGCGTGCGCGGATCACGGGCCCGCACCTCGGCGCCCGCGGCGTCGAAGAAGTCACGCAGCACCTGTGCCGCACCGGGCTCGCACGACCGGGTCCACCACGAGCAGTCGGCGTCGGTGCACGTGCTCGTCTCCGGCTCCCCGACGAGTTCCCACGCCGCCAGCGACGGCGATCCCCGGAATCGGTCGACGGCGGTCCGCGTCCAGTCGCGGAAGCTCATCAGCGTGCGAGGCGCACCCGGCGTCATCGTCGTCCAGCCGTCCACGTACCACTGCCTGCCCTTGAACACCCCGTCCTCGCACGCCCCGTCCTGGGGTGCGAGAACCGGGATCAGCATCTGGTCGTGCGCCTCGGCCGCCGCGAACACGGCGTCCATCGGCCCGAAGTCGAGCTGTCCGGTGAAGCGGTTGATCGCCAGCGCCTGGAAGAGGTTGAAACGGGTCAGCGAGTGCGGCGGCAGCGCGGAGAAGTAGGAGTCGAGGTCGACCATCGCGCCGCAACCCCAATTGACCGACCAGTTCGTGGCCAATTGGTAGGCGTTGAACCCGGTCGGCCACCACGGTTGCCCGTCGAGCGCGAACCCGTCGGGCGAGGCGGTGACCCTGGCCCCCGGCGCGGGAGCGGCAGCCGACACGAAGCCCCCTCCCAGCGCCGTCAGAGCGACGGTCGCGATCACCGCGGCCAGTTTCGTGATGCGCGTCACCGTCATGGATGGATAGTAGGGACCAGTCGGTACGAATGGAGGTTTGTTTCGCCCCTCGAGCGACCGTCCAGTCCCGCTGACAGGGGACGACGCCTCGAACTTCACCCCCTCGACCCGATAGTGTGCACGGCGGGGGCAAGCGCACGTCATCACCGAGAATTCGCAGAGGTTTACATTGTCGAGTCCCGAAAACGACGCCGAGCTCGCAGGCCGCGTCCAGCGCCTGCTGCAGTTCCTGCGTGAGATCGTCCGGGCTCGCACGAAGCCGGTTCTCCGCGTCGACCAGCACGAACAGGTTGAATGGCTGCATCAGGACGGCCGGACCATCCAACTCGATTCCGACGCCGCGCAGGGCGACATCGTTCTGCGGGTGCCCCTCATCGGCGTCGAGGATCCGCCGGAACTACCGACCGTCCTGGCCGGCTGGGTGGATGCGTCGGCCCGGGCCGACAGCTCGCGGTCCGACCTCGAGCTGAACGCGTCCGACGCGTACGCCGAGGACTCCGACGAGGAATACGACGTGCGCCGCGCGTACGACGTCCGGCAGGCGTTCGACGCGTACGTGCCGCGCTGGCAGGCGTGGGCGAAGGCGGATCGGGAGCGTCGCCCGCACGCCGATCTGTACCAGTCGCTGCAGCGGATGCTGCAGGAGCTGAACGCCCGCCCCGAGTCGATCGAACTCGTGCTCGCGTCCGGACTGCTGACCCTGGCCGGTGCGGGACCGGACGGCGGTGTCCAGACCCACCTGGTCACCCAGTCCGCGAGCATCCACCGCGATCCGCGGACCGGCGACCTGCTGGTGCGGCTGATCGCGGGCTCCCAACCCCGGCTCGAAGACTCCCAGTTGTTCACCGGACTGGACGTCTACGACAGCGCGCACGCGATGCCGCTGCAGAAGCAACTGCAGGACACCGTCACGTCGCCGCTGGGCGACGGCGTCCGCACACTCCTCGCGGAGTGGGCTCCGAAGTCGCTGACGGCGTACGTCGATGTGCGCGACAACGTCCGGCAACCGGCCGACGACGCGAACGGCACCGTGACGCTGTCGCCCGCCCTGGTGCTGCGCAAGCGCAGCGCGTTCGCCCTGGTCGAGTACTACGAGCAGATGATCTCCCACCTCGACGGCGACGGCGCGACCGTCCCGCTCGGGCTCGCCCAGCTCGTCGAGGCGATCGAACCGGCGGACCGGCTGTCGTGGCTCGAGCGCACCGGCGCGGCCACCTCCTCCACCCTCGCCGAGGACCCGCTCTTCCCGCTTCCGGCCAACGCCGAGCAGTCGCAGATCATCGAGCGGCTCGGCGGCGACAGCGGAGTGGTGGTCGAAGGCCCGCCCGGGACGGGCAAGACCCACACGATCGCCAACCTGGTGTCGGCGCTGCTCGCCCGCGGCCAGCGGGTGCTCGTCACGAGCGAGAAGGCGCAGGCGCTCCGCGTCCTGAGGGACAAGCTCCCGCCCGAGATGCAGGAGCTGTGCGTCTCGATCACGGACCTGTCCCGCGGCGGCTCGGACGAGCTCACCCGCAGTGTGGCGACCATCGCCGAACGGAAGTCGTCGTTCAACCCGCACAGCGAGGGGCAGAAGATTGCCGACCTCCGAGCCCAGCGGGACGAGGCCGTGCAGAAGCGGGCCGTCGTGCTCGAGCAGGTGAAGGCGCTGCGCGAGTCCGAGACGTACCAGCACGACGCCGTCGCCGACGGCTACGAGGGCACCGCCGCCACCATCGTCCGCAAGGTCATGGGCCTGCAGGATGCGTTCGAGTGGCTTCCCGGACCGCTGCTCAGCGAGCAACCGCCCCTCACCGGCACCGAGGTCGAAACCCTGCGCCGGCTGTGCGTGACGGCGTCCCCCGAGCGCGCGCAACGTGCACGCCAGACGCTTCCCGCGCTGGACCTTCTGCTGCCGAACCGGGCCGAACTCGAACGGCTCTGCTCGCGCGCGTCGACCAGCATCCCCATCGACACCCCGCAGTCGGCGCATCTGCTCGACGTCCTCGGCGGCGTCGATCCGGAGACCGCATACTCCATTCGCAGGCACTGCAAGGAACTGCAGGCCCGCGCGCACGACGTCCTCGACCTGGACGGCCAGTTCCAGAGCCTCGCCGACACCGTCCTGTCCGGCAGGGCCACCCATCTGTGGGGGCGCCTGGACGCGCTGCCCGCGATCGTCGAGGCGGCCGCGGCCGCCGACCGGTACATCGGTGCGCAGGACGTCCAGTGCGCCGTCATGACCCGACCCGCCCTGCAGGCGGTGGGTGCGCTCGCCGTCGCGATGGAAACCGGCACCGTCGAGTGGAAGGCCCGGTTCCGTCGCAGCGAGGAGCAGAAGGCCGTCGAGGAGCTCGGCCTCGACGCCACCGTCGACGGCGTACCCGCCACGACCGCCGCCACGGTGCGGCTGGTGACCGAGCACCTGCGCGCCCACGACGCCGCGCAGACCGCCGCGACCCTGCTGGCCGATCTGCGGATTCCGGTGGACATGAACGGGTCTCGTGCCGTTCAGGTCGACAGCCTCAACATGATCGTCGGCCGGGTGGCCCGCGTGCGCGCCCTCCTCGTCGCCCGCGACGCGCTGGCCCGTGAACTGTTCGCGCTGTCCCCGAACGCGCCGCGGATCCGCAACCTCGCGGACGCCACCGCGGTGGCCGGGGCCGCGGAGGCCATCACCACCCGCGCCGACGTGGACAGTGCGCGTGCAGAACTCGACACCATCGTCTCGGCCGTCTCCACCGAGGTCGACGCGGGACCCTCACCCGAAGGCACCGCCCTGGTGGCGGCGCTCGACCAGGCGGACAACACCGCGCTCTCGGAGGCTCTCACCCGCTACGCGATCGCCCGCGTCGAACAACAGGATCAGCGGCTGTTCGACGAGTTGTCCGACCGGCTCTCACCCGTCGCGCCGGCACTGTACGACCTCGTGCGCAGGACGGCGGCGCTCACCGAGTGGGACGAGATGAGCTGGCAGATGTCGGAGGCCTGGGCGTGGCGCCGCGCCCGGCAATGGGTCACCGAGCAGCACCGGGCCGGTCGTGAGCAGGAACTCGAAGCCGAACTCAATGCCGTCGACGCGGATCTCGCGCATCTCACCGCGCGGCTCGCGGCGGCCACCGCCTGGCGCGACTGCCTCGAACACCTGACGGCCGACCAGGTGCGGGCACTACAGACGTACCGCGAGCACATCTCGAGCATCGGTGCAGGCGCCGGAAAGTACGCCGAGAAGTACCGCAGCGCAGCACGATCCGCGATGGGGGAGGCGCAGGGCGCGGTGCCCGCGTGGGTGATGCCGCTGCAGCAGGTCCTCGCGTCCATCCCGCCCGTGCCGGGCAGCTTCGACGTCGTCATCGTCGACGAGGCGAGCCAGGCCGACATCACCAACCTGTTCCTGCTGTGGCTGGCGCCGCGGGTCATCGTCGTCGGCGACGACAAGCAGTGCGCCCCCGCCGACATCCCCACCAGCGGCACCCTCGACGACGTGTTCACCCGCCTGGACGCGTACCTGCCCGACCTCCCCGAGTACGTCCAGGCCACGCTCACCCCGCGGTCGAGTCTGTTCTCGATTCTGCGCACCAGCTTCGGGCAGGTCGTCCGGCTCCGTGAGCACTTCCGCTCCATGCCCGAGATCATCAACTGGTCGAGCACCCAGTTCTACGGCGAACTGCCGCTGGTCCCGGTGCGTCAGTTCGGCGCGGATCGGCTTCCGCCGCTGAAACATACGTACGTATCCGACGCTTCCGTGTCGGGCAAGGACTCGACCCTCACCAACCACGTCGAGGCCGCCGCCCTCGTCGATCAGCTCATCGAATGCCTCGTCGACCCCCGCTACGACGGCAAGACATTCGGAATCGTCGTGCTGCAGGGGCAGTCCCAGGTCGACGCCATCCGAACCGAACTCGTCAAACGCATCGGCATCGAACAGTGGGAGCAGCGACGACTGCGCGTCGGGACGCCGCCCGACTTCCAGGGCGACGAACGAAGCGTCGTCTTCCTGTCGATGGTCGTGGGACCGGAGCAGAACTTCGCACCGCTGACGGCGAACCAGTACAAGCGGCGGTTCAACGTCGCGGCGACACGCGCGCAGGACCAACTGTGGTTGTTCCACTCCGTGACCGTCGACGAACTGAAGCGGGCCGACTTACGCAACTCCCTGCTCAGCTACATGATGTCGACGTCGCCGGCGCCGGCCGACCCGATGCCGCAGGACGTCGACCGCGACGTGCGGATCCCCCCGTTCGACAACCTCCTCGAACAGCGGGTGTTCAACGACATCGCCGACCGCGGTTACCACGTCAATTCCCAAGTCGAGGTGAACAATCGGCGCATCGACCTCGTCGTCACCGGCGGCACCAGGAGGCTCGCTGTCGAATGCGACGGCGACGCCTTCTCGACCACCCCGGAACAGAGGATCGCGGACCTCGAACGCGAGCAGGAACTCAAGCGGTGCGGCTGGACGTTCTGGCGCGTCCGGGAGTCGGAGTACTACCTCGACCCGAAGGCCGCGCTGTCGAGCCTGTGGGACACGCTGGACAACCTGGGCATCGCCCCGCACGCGGTCGATCACGCGATGGCCATCGAGGCCGCCGCCACCGAACGCGCGGCGCGCGACGCGGCCGCCGCGACCGAGCGAGGGAAGCATGCGGCGCCCATAGGCGCTTCGCGCCCGTGAGTACTTGTTAACGTCCCGCGGTTAACAAGTACTCACGGGCCGGAGGCAACGGCTGTCGCCACGGAACTCGGCGATGACGTCGTCGCCGCGCCGGACGGTGACGTCGTAGAGGCCGTTGCGCCCGAAGCGGGCCCGTTCCACCGCCTCGGCGACGAGGGTGTCGCCGAGGCGGGTGGCCGTGAGGAACCGGATGTCGGCGCGGGCGGCGACCGCGGCAGTGTCGTACCCGTTGCACGCCATCGCGAATGCGGTGTCGGCGAGGGTGAACACGAAGCCGCCGTGGGTGATGCCGTGACCGTTGACCATGGTCTCACCCACGACCATCGACGCGACCGCGTGACCGGGGCTGAGCTCGAGGATCTGGATGCCGAGCGCGCGGGACGCGTTGTCTGCCTCGAACATCTCCCGCGCGATACGGCATTCCGCGGACGCGTCGACAGTCATGGTTCTCCTACTGGTTGTAGACGGATTCTTCTTCTTGGACGTACATGGTGACGCCACCGGTGGCGAAGTTGCGGACGTCCTTTCCCGCCTGCTTCATCTCCTCGGACTGCAACCCGGACTTCATGGTCTCGGCGTCGGGGAAGACGAGGCTCGCGACGGCGTAGTACGGCGGCTTCCCACCGTCGAGGGCGCTGCACTTGCCCCACGTGAAGTCGGACAGGCCGGGGACCTTGCGTGCCAGCGGCATGTGGGTGTCGCGGTAGTAGGCGTCGAACGCGTCGGGGTCATCGGGCTGGCCGTAACAGACGGCGACCTTGAAGCTCATGCATCTTCTCCTTTGGCGACGAGGGTGAGAACGTCGTACGTTGCGACGGGGTCGCCGTCCTGGTTGACGACGACTGCATCCCAACGGACTTCACCGTAGTCGGCGCTGCTGCGCGGGGTGATGAGCTTCGCGGTGAGGGTGACGGTGAGGCTGTCGTCGGCCTTGACTGGGGTGAGGAACCGGAGGTTGTCGACGCCGAAGTTGGCGAGGACGGGACCGGGGTTGGGTTCGACGAACAGGCCGGCGGCGAGGGAGACCACCAGGTACCCGTGGGCGACGATGCCACCGAACAGCGGGTTGGCGGCGGCGGCCTCGGGGTCGGTGTGGGCGTAGAACGTGTCGCCGGTGAACTCGGCGAAGTGGTCGATGTCGGCGAGGGTGACCTGGCGGGGGCCGCCGACGATGGTGTCGCCGATCCGCAACTGCGCGAGGTTCTTCCGGAACGGGTGGACGCCGTCGTCGTTGCGCTGGGAGCCGGTGACCCATTTGTTCCCGACCGCGGTGAGGATGTCGGGGGTGGCCTGGACCGCGGTGCGTTGCATGTGGTGCAGGATGCCGCGGATGCCGCCGAGTTCCTCGCCGCCGCCGGCGCGTCCGGGTCCGCCGTGCACGAGGACGGGCAGCGGTGAGCCGTGGCCGGTGGATTCCTTGGCGTCGTCGCGGTTGAGGACGAGGACGCGGCCGTGGAACGGGGCGAGGCCCAGGACGATGTCGCGGGCGAGTGCGGAGTCGCGGGTGACGAGGGAGGCGACGAGGCTGCCCTTGCCGCGGGCGGCGAGTGCGATGACCTCGTCGGTGCTGTCGTATCCGATGACGGTGCTGACGGGACCGAACGCCTCGATGTCGTGGGGTTCGGTGGCGTCCTTGTCGTCGGAGCGCAGCAGGATCGGCGGCAGGAACGCGCCGGTCGCCTTGTCCGCGCCGACGACGTCGAAGTTGTCCGGGTCGCCGACGACGATCTGCGCCGACTTGGTGAGTCCGCGAAGCGACTTCAGGACCTCGTCGCGCTGTTCGATGCTGGCGAGGGCACCCATCGTGACGCCTTCGGCGTCGGGGGCGCCGACGACCACGCGGGACAGCCGGGCCTGGGCGGCGGCAATGACGTCGTCCATCAGCGCGGACGGCACGAGGGCGCGCCGGATGGCGGTGCACTTCTGGCCGGCCTTCACCGTCATCTCGGTGACGAGTTGCTTGACGTAGAGGTCGAATTCTTCGCTGCCCGGTTCGACGTCGGAGCCGAGGATGGAGGCGTTGAGCGAGTCGGCCTCGGCGTTGAAGTGGACGCCCTCACCGACGACGTTCGGGTGCGCCCGCAGGGTTGCCGCGGTGTCGGCGGAGCCGGTGAACGCGACGGAGTCCTGCCCGCCGAGGTGGTCGAGCAGCCCGCGGGCGCTCCCCGACAGCAGCTGGACCGAGCCCTCGGGCAGCAGCCCGGATTCGATGATGCGACGGAACACCAGTTCGGTGAGGTACGCCGACTGGCTCGCGGGCTTCACGATCGACGGGACGCCGGCGATGAACGCGGGGGCGAGCTTCTCGAGGAAACCCCACACCGGGAAGTTGAACGCGTTGATCTGGACGGCGACGCCGCGGCGGGACGTGTAGACGTGCTGGCCGAGGAACGTGCCCTTCTTGCCGAGCTGTTCGAACGCTCCGTCGAGGTAGACGGTGTCGTTGGGGAGTTCGCGGCGGGCCTTGCTCGCGTAACTGAGGAGGGTGCCGAAGCCGCCGTCGATGTCGACGCCGGAGTCGCGTTTGGTGGCGCCGGTCGAGGTGGACAGGGCGTAGAACTCGTCCTTGCCCGCCATGAGGGTCAGGGCGAGCGCCTTGAGGGCGGCGGCGCGCTCGTGGAAGGTCAGCTTCGCCAGGGCCGGTCCGCCGACCTCGCGGGCGTAGGTCACCATCTCGCCGAGGTCGAGACCGGTCGCGGAGATGCGCGCCACCTCGGAGCCGTCGACCGCACTCAGCAGCGGGGTTCCCTCGTCCGGCGCGGTGTACCAGCGTCCGGCGGCGTAGCTTTCCAGTAACTTGCTCACGACAACTCCATTTCACCGTACGTTCGGTCGGTTAACAGAATCGTCGCTCTACCCGCTGGTTGTCAAGGGAGGATGTGAAGTTTCCCATCGCGACCTGCCCTTGCGTACCGACCGAAGATTCGGTTATTAATAGACGGCACCCCCGTGAAGGAGAAGACTGTGGCCGAAGTGTTTCTGGTGGACGGAGCCCGTACCCCGCAGGGTCGGTACGGCGGAGCGCTCGCAGGAGTGCGCCCCGACGACCTTGCTGGTCTCGTCGTGGCCGAGGCAGCCCGCCGGGCCGGAATCCCGGGCGAGGCCGTCGACGAGGTGATCCTCGGCGCCGCCAACCAGGCCGGCGAGGACAACCGCGACGTCGCACGCATGGCCGTGCTGCTCGCGGGCCTGCCGGACAGCGTCCCCGGCTACACGGTGAACCGGCTGTGCGCGAGTGGTCTGACCGCCGTCGCGTCGGCTGCGCACACCATCCGTAGCGGCGAGGCCGACATCGTGATCGCCGGCGGCGTCGAGTCGATGACCCGCGCACCCTGGGTGATGGCCAAGCCCGGAACCCCGTGGGCACGTCCGGGGGAGGTGGCCGACACCTCGCTCGGCTGGCGTTTCACCAACCCGCGGTTCACCGCCGCCGACCGCGACGTTCCTGCCGGCGCCGGACCGGACGTCCGCAAGGTGACGCTGTCGATGGGCGAGACCGCCGAGGAGGTCGCCGCGCTCGAGGGCATCACCCGCGCCGAGAGCGACGCGTTCGCGCTGCGCAGCCAGGAGCGGGCGATCGCCGCCGTCGACGCCGGCCGGTTCGACCGCGAGATCGTCCCGGTGCCGCTGCGCGACGGCGAACTGACCGCCGACGAGACCCCGCGCCGGGGCACCACGCTGGAGAAGCTGGGCAAGCTGAAACCGGTGTTCCGCACAGACGGCATCGTGACCGCCGGCTCGTCGTCCTCCCTCTCGGACGGTGCCGCGGCGCTCGTCGTCGCGAGCGAGGCCGCCGTCGAGCGGTACGGCCTGACCGTCCGCGGCCGCATCGTCACCAGCGCGAGCGCGGGCATCGCCCCCAACGTCATGGGTCTCGGCCCGGTACCGGCTACCCGCAAGGCGCTGGCCCGCGCCAACTGGTCGATCTCCGACCTCGGCGCCGCCGAACTCAACGAGGCCTTCGCCGCGCAGTCGCTCGGCGTGATCCGGCAGCTGAAGCTGGATGAGTCGATCGTCAACGCCGACGGCGGCGCCATCGCGCTCGGTCACCCGCTGGGCTGCTCGGGTGCGCGGATCCTGCTGACGCTGCTCGGCCGGATGGAACGCGAAGGCGCCCGCCGCGGGCTGGCCACGCTGTGCGTGGGCGTCGGCCAGGGCGTCGCGATGCTGATCGAGGCGCCGTGAACACGCTGAAGGTCGAGGACCGCGACGACCGCATGGTCGTCACGCTGCACCGTCCGGCGCAGCGCAACGCGATCAATGCGGAGATGATCGCCGAACTGCACCAGGTGTGCGCGGTGCTGGAGGCGACGCCGAAGCCGCTGCTGCTGACCGGTGAGGGCGACCACTTCGCCGGTGGTGCCGACATCGCCGAACTGCGCGAACGCGGCCGCGACGAGGCGTTCGCCGGCATCAACCGCACGCTGTTCGACCGCATCGCGAAGTTGCCGATGCCCACCGTCGCCGCGGTCAGCGGATACGCGCTCGGCGGCGGCGCCGAACTGTCCTACGCCTGCGACATCCGCATCGCCACCGAGACCGCGGTCTTCGGGAACCCGGAGCCGGGGCTGGGCATCATGGCCGCGGCAGGCGCGAGTTACCGGCTGCCCGAACTGGTCGGCAAGTCCGTCGCCAAGCAGGTCCTGCTCGGCGGCCGGAACCTCGACGCCGATGCGGCGCTGCGGCACGGACTCGTGATGGACGTCGTCGCACCCGGCGAGCACATCGACGCAGCGCACAAGGTCATCGACCGCATCACCCGTTCGGCGCCGCTGGCCCTGAAGCTGACCAAGATCATCGTCGACGCACCGGGCTCGCACCCGTTCGCCGACGACATCGCCCAGGCGGTGCTGTTCGAGAGCCGCGACAAACACGACCGCATGACTGCCTTTCTGGAGAAGAAGAGATGACGAGCACAGCACCGAAGAACGTCGGAGTGGTCGGCGGCGGCCGGATGGGCGCGGGCATCGCGCAGGTCTTCGCCACCCTCGGCTCCACCGTCACCATCGCCGAGAGCGGCGACCGGCAGGCGGCCCTGCAGCGGGTGTCCGACGGACTCGACCGAGCGCACGAGCGCGGCAAGCTCGGCGACGCCGACCCCGCGACGATCCTCGGACGGGTGTCCACGGTGAAGGCGCCCGACGCGCTCCCGCCCGCCCTTGATCTGGTGGTCGAGGCGGTGCCGGAACTGGTCGACCTCAAGCTCGGCGTGCTCGCACTGCTCGAGAAGACCGTCTCGCCGGCCACCGTGATCGCTACCAATACGAGCTCGATCTCCATCGCCGAACTCGGTGCCGCGCTGAACGATCCGGCCCGCCTGATCGGGATGCACTTCTTCAATCCGGTCCCGGCGTCGACGCTCGTGGAGATCGTGCGGGCCCCCGCCACCGACGCCGGTGTGGTCGAGAAGGTGCGCGAGTGGGTGTCCCTGCTCGGCAAGACCGAGGTGCTCGTTAACGATTCCCCGGGATTCGCGACCAGCCGGCTCGGGGTGTGCCTCGGGCTCGAGGCCATCCGGATGCTCGAGGAGGGCGTCGCCGACGCCGAGTCCATCGACCGGGCCATGGAGCTGGGATACCGGCATCCGATGGGGCCGCTGCGGTCCACCGACCTGGTCGGCCTCGACGTCCGGCTCGCGATCGCCGAGCACCTCGCGAAGGCCCTCGGTGAGCGGTTCGCCCCGCCCGCTCTGCTCCGCGAGAAGGTCGCGCGCGGCGAACTCGGCCGCAAGACCGGCCAAGGCTTCTACACCTGGTCCTGAGAGGCCACCCCACCACAACCAGCAGGAGGCGCATTCTCATGAGCAGTAACGACGTGATCGGACTTTCCGTGGACGCGGGGCTGGCCACCATCACCCTGCGCCGGGCGGGCGCGTCCAACGCGCTCGACCGCGCGGTGAAGGAACAGTTGCTCGCCGCGGTCGAGAAGGTGGCCGGCGACGACAGCGTGCGCGCCCTGCTGCTGGCGGCGGAGGGGAAGAACTTCTGCGTCGGCCAGGACCTGGCCGAGCACGTGGCCGGCCTCGAGGCCGATCCCGCACACGCGATGGACACCGTCGCCGAGCACTACAACCCGCTGCTCCGGGCCTTGGCCGGGGTCCGGGTGCCGGTGGTCGTCGCGATCAACGGGGCGTGCGTCGGGGCGGGTCTCGGCATCGCCCTCGCCGGGGACATCCGGATCGCGGGGGAGGGCGCCAAGTTCGCCACCGCGTTCACCGGGATCGCCCTGGCCGGGGACTCCGGCCTCAGTCACACGCTCGTGGAGGCGCTCGGGGCGAGCCGCGCGACGGGGCTGATGATGCTCGGCGACCGGTTCACGGCCGCGCAGGCGCTGGACTGGGGGCTGGTGCACCGGGTGGTGCCCGACGCCGAACTCGGGGACGCGGCCGCCGCGCTGGCGCGGCAGCTCGCCGACGGTCCCACCGCCGCGTATGCGCAGGTCAAGTCGCTGGTCTCGGCGGCGTCCGCGGGGCTGTCGGAGGCGCTCGAGCGGGAGCGTGAGGCCGCGGAGGCGCTCGGGCAGTCGAAGGACCACCGCAGTGCGGTCGACGCGTTCCTCGCGAAACGCACGCCGATCTTCGAAGGACACTGACGTAATTCGGCTCCCGCCCTTGTGTGGGCGGGAGCGGACATGCATACTTGATACCAACCGATCATTCGGTAATAGAGGTAGGACATATGACCACGTCACACGCTTCCGACGAGCTGCAAACGCTCTTCGATGACACCATCGCCGCCGACCAGAGGGTCGAGCCCCGGGACTGGATGCCCGACGGCTACCGCAAGACGCTGATCCGGCAGATCGCGCAGCACGCGCACTCGGAGATCATCGGCATGCAGCCGGAGGGCAACTGGCTCACCCGGGCGCCGTCGCTGCGTCGCAAGGCGATCCTCATGGCGAAGGTCCAGGACGAGGCCGGGCACGGCCTGTACCTGTACTCGGCCGCCGAGACGCTCGGAGCCGACCGCGCCGACCTCACCCAGAAGCTGATCGAGGGCAAGCAGAAGTACTCCTCGATCTTCAACTACCCGACGCTCACCTACGCCGACGTGGGAGTCATCGGCTGGCTGGTCGACGGCGCCGCGATCTGCAACCAGGTGCCGTTGTGCCGCAGCTCCTTCGGGCCGTACGCCCGCGCGATGATCCGGGTCTGCAAGGAGGAGTCGTTCCACCAGCGGCAGGGCTTCGAACTGCTGATGACGATGATGCGCGGCAGCGACGCCCAGCGGGAGATGGTGCAGGAGTCGGTGAACCGGTGGTGGTGGCCGGCGCTGATGATGTTCGGACCGCCGGACGACCAGTCGCCGAACTCCGAGCAGTCCATGAAGTGGCGCATCAAGCGGCACACCAACGACGAACTCCGTCAGCGGTTCGTCGACATGTCCATCCCGCAGGCCGAGGTCCTCGGCGTGACGTTCCCGGATCCGGACCTGAAGTGGAACGCCGAACGCGGCGCCCACGACTTCGGGGAGCCCGACTGGAGCGAATTCATGCAGGTGATCAAGGGCAACGGCGCCTCGAGCGTCGAGCGCGTCGCCAACCGGCGGGCAGCACACGAGAACGGGGCGTGGGTGCGGGAGGCCGCAACGGCCTTCGCCCGCCGCGAGAGCAACAAGGAGAACGCACGATGAGCACGGACGACACCGCGGTGCGCGCGGACTGGCCCCTGTACGAGGTGTTCCTGCGGGGCAAGCGCGGACTCAACCACGTCCACGTCGGATCCCTGCACGCCGCCGACGACGAGATGGCCGTCCGCCACGCGCGGGACGTGTACACCCGGCGCAACGAGGGTGTGAGCATCTGGGTGGTGCGGTCCAGTTCGATCGTGGCGTCCAGCCCGTCGGAGAAGGACCCGTACTTCGCGCCCAGCGGCGACAAGGTGTACCGGCACCCCACGTTCTACGAGATCCCCGACAACGTTCCCCACATGTGATCCGGCCCAGACCGTTTCGCAGGCCGACGAGAATTCCGAGGATGTACCGATGACCGACCACGACAACGCCTACGACGGCCTCGTCGACGAAGACAGCCACGGCCAGTGGGCTTTCGGCACCAGCTTCGACGACCCCCTGGCCGGCGTCGACACCACGGTTCCGGGTGACGTCGACCTTGCCGCCCTGGCCGGATACTGCCTGATGCTCGGCGACGACGCGCTGATCAGCTCGCAGCGGCTCGCCGAGTGGAGCACGCGCGCACCGGAACTCGAGGAGGAGGTGGCGCTCGCGAACGTCGGCCTCGACCTGCTCGGTCAGGCGCGACTGCTGCTCGCCCGGGCGGCCGCCGCGGACGCGTCGGTGGTGCCGTTCATTTCGGACACGAGCCCGATTCCCGCCGAGGACGCGCTCGCGTTCTTCCGCGACGAGAACCGGTTCCGCAACACCCGTCTGGCCGAACTCGACAACGGCGACTTCGCGCAGACCGTTACACGACTGCTGGTCTTCGCCACGTGGCGACTGGCCCTGTTCGACCGCCTGCGCACCTCCCGCGACCCCGTTCTCGCGGCGGTCGCGGTGAAGGGCGTCAAGGAACTGACCTACCACCGCGACTACGCCGCCCGGTGGGTGGTGACGCTCGGTTGCGGTACGGCGGAGTCGAAGTCGCGCATGGAGGACGCCGTTGCCCGGGTGTGGCCGTACGTCGAGGAACTCTTCACCCCGACGACCGAGGAACTCGCCCTCGCCGCTGTGGGTGTCGGCGTCGACCCGCGGGACCTCCGCGAGGAATTCGACACCGTCCTCGCCCAGGTGCTCAAGGCCGCGGAACTCACCGCCCCCACGGGCCGGACCGTCGGCACCGTCGGCGGCCGAGCCGGACGTCAGGGCCTGCACACCGAGGCCCTCGGACTGCTGCTCGCCGAGATGCAGAGCGTGGCCCGGGCCCATCCGGAAGGAGTGTGGTGACATGACCACCGCAGTGCGCAGCGACGCCCGCCGCCTCGCCGAGTCCGTCCTGGACCCGGAGATGCCGATGCTCACGCTCGCCGATCTGGGAGTGCTCCGCGACGTCGAGGAGAACGCCGACGGATCGGTGGTCGTCACGATCACCCCCACCTACTCCGGGTGCCCCGCCATGGCCACGATGCGCGACGACATCGAGCACATCCTGCAGGACGCCGGCTTCGGCAGCGTCGAGGTCCGGACCGTCCTGTCGCCGCCGTGGAGCACCGACTGGATCAGCGACGACGGCCGGCGCAAGCTGCGCGAGAACGGCTACTCGACACCGGGTCCCGCGCCGCTGCGCACGTCCGGGCCCGTCCCGCTGACCCTCACCGTCAAGCCGCGGGCCGTCACGTGCCCGGTCTGCCACTCCGCCAACACCCGTCTCGACTCGGAATTCGGGGCGACGCTGTGCAAGGCGCTGTACCGGTGCCTCGACTGCCTCGAACCCTTCGATCACGTGAAGGAAATCTGATCATGACCACAGCGGTGTCCCCGAAGCCCGGCGCGGCGTTGCGCAACAGGGCGTTCCACACGCTCACCGTCGCCGACGTCGAATCCCTCTGCGACGACGCGGTCGCGGTCACGTTCGACGTCCCCGCCGACCTCGCCGACGAGTTCGCGTTCGGCCCCGGCCAGTCGCTCACCCTGCGGCGCACGATCGACGGCGTCGAGCACCGCCGCTCGTACTCCATCTGCGCGCCTGCCGGTTCGGCGCCGCGGGTCGGTGTGCGCGAGGTGTCCGACGGCCTGTTCTCGACGTGGCTCGTCCGCGACGTCCGGCCCGGCGACCGGATCGAGGTGCAGGGCCCGAGCGGATCGTTCGTCGCCGACCCCGAGGCCGGTGGCAGGCACGTGCTGATCGCCGCCGGATCGGGCATCACCCCGATGCTGTCGATCGCCGCGTCGATGCTCGCCAACCCCGAGGCCGAAGTCGTTCTCCTGTACGGAAACCGGCGCACCCGCTCGGTGATGTTCGCCGAGGAGATCGCCGACCTCAAGGACACGTACGGGTCCCGCTTCGACATCATCCACGTCCTGTCCCGCGAGCCCCGCGAGGTGGAACTGTTCACCGGGCGCCTCGACGCCGACCGGTTGCGTGCCCTCTTCACGTCCATCGTGCCGCTCGCCGACATCGACCACTTCTGGCTCTGCGGCCCGTTCGGGATGGTCACCGACGCCGAGACGGTGCTCGGGGAACTGCAGATCGACAAGAGCCGCGTGCACCACGAACTGTTCTTCGTCGACGACGTCCCGCCGCCGATGGAGAAGCACCGCGAACCCGGTGTCACCGGGCCGAGCAGCGAGGTGACCCTCGTCCTGGACGGCCGCTCGACCACCGCGACGTTGCCGCGGGACGAGTCGATCCTCGACGCCGCCGAGAAATACCGCTCCGACCTCCCGTTCGCCTGCAAGGGCGGCGTCTGCGGAACGTGCCGCGCCAAGATCACGTGCGGTGACGTGGACATGCGCCGCAACTACGCGCTCGAGGACTACGAGGTCGACTCCGGCTTCGTGCTGACGTGCCAGACCTTCCCGGTCAGCGACAACGTGACCGTCGATTTCGACGCCTGACCTTACCCAGCCCGCCCACCCCGGAGACTAGAATGACCAGTATCGCCACCCCCTCGCAGGACATCGAGTTCGCCACGCGCGACCGGATCTCGACGCTGCAACTCGAACGTCTGCAGTGGTCACTTCTCCACGCGTACACCAACGTTCCGCATTACCGGAAGGCGTTCGACGACGCCGGTGTGCACCCGAGCGACCTGAAGGACCTGTCCGATCTGGCGAAGTTCCCGTTCACCGCGAAGGCGGACCTGCGGGCGAACTACCCGTTCGGGATGTTCGCGGTGCCGCAGGAGAAGGTCTCCCGCATCCACGCCTCCTCCGGCACCACGGGCAGGCCGACGGTGGTCGGGTACACCGCGAACGACATCAGCAACTGGGCCGACCTGATCGCCCGGAGCCTGCGGGCCGGTGGCGTGAAACCGTCCGACAAGGTGCACGTCGCGTACGGGTACGGACTGTTCACCGGCGGCCTCGGCGCGCACTACGGTGCGGAACGGCTGGGCTGCACGGTGATCCCGATGTCCGGGGGCATGACCGACCGCCAGATCCAGCTGATCGAGGACTTCGAACCCGACGCGATCATGGTGACCCCGTCGTACATGCTCACGATCGTCGACGCGATGATCAAGAAGGGCATCGACCCGTCGAAGACGTCGCTGCGGACCGGGGTGTTCGGCGCGGAGCCGTGGACCGAGGAGATGCGAACCGAACTCGAGAAGCAGCTGAACATGGACGCCGTCGACATCTACGGACTGTCCGAGGTGATGGGCCCCGGTGTGGCGATGGAATGCGTCGACACCAAGGACGGCCTGCACATCTGGGAAGACCACTTCTACCCGGAGATCATCGACCCGGTCACCGGCGACGTCCTCCCCGACGGCGAGGAGGGCGAACTCGTCTTCACCTCGCTCACCAAGGAGGCCATGCCGATCATCCGGTACCGCACCCGCGACCTCACCCGCCTGCTGCCGGGCACGGCGCGGTCGGTGCGGCGGATGCAGAAGGTCACCGGGCGCACCGACGACATGATCATCCTGCGCGGGGTGAATCTGTTCCCCACCCAGATCGAGGAACTGATCCTCACAATCTCCGCGCTGGCCCCGCAGTTCCAGTGCATCCTCGACCGCCCCGGTAGGATGGACGAACTGACCGTACGAGTCGAAGCCCGCCCTGACGCGTCCGCCACCGATCACCCCCGTTCCGCCGCCGAACTCCAGAAGCTGGTCAAGAACCGCATCGGAGTGAGCGTGAAGGTGGATGTGGTCGCCCCCGGCGCACTGGAGCGGTCGCTCGGCAAGGCACGGCGACTGATCGACAACCGCTCCGCTCTGTGAGGTGATCGAAGGTGCGTCTCGGTGGTGAACACGCGCGTCACGACGACGGCCAGTTCGAACACTGGCGGCAGGCCGTCTCCACGGCGTTCGTCCCACTCGCCGTGGTGTCCACCGCCGAGGACGGCGAGGCCAGGTTCACCGGGACCCTGCGCACCACCGCGCTCGGCGGACTGCAGCTCAGCGAGGTCGGGGGACGGGCGGTGGACGTCCGGCGGACCCGCACGTCCATCAAGCGGTCCGACCCCGGCCTGGTGAAGGTGGGCCTGCAACTGTCGGGCCGCGGCGTCATCGTCCAGGATGACCGTGAGGCCGTGCTCGGGCCCGGCGATTTCGCCGTCTACGACACCAGCAAGCCGTACGACCTGCACTTCGCCGGCGACTTCAGCATGTTCGTGCTGATGTTTCCCCGCGAACTGCTGCGCATAGCCTCGCGGGAACTGGGCACGGTGTCAGCGCGCCGCATCCGCGGTAGCACCGGGATGGGCGCGCTCGTCTCGCCGTTCCTGACGAACCTCCACCACTCCGTCGTGACCGGCACGATGCCGACGACCCCCCTCGTCGAGGACGCGGTCGTCGACCTGCTCAGCGCCGCGGTGCAGGCGGAGGCACCGGCCGACGCCACCGCTCCCGGCGCGACACTGCTGCTCCGTGTGAAGTCGTTCGTCGACGCGCACCTGCACGACCCCGCGCTCGACACCGCCACGGTGGCGTCCCACCACCACGTGTCGACGCGGCACCTGCAGAAGATGTTCGAGGCGGACGGGCACACAGTGGCCGGGTGGATCCGTCACCGCAGGCTCGAGAAGTGCCGCCGCGATCTCAAGGACGTCCGCTTCCGTGGCGAGAGCATCGGAACCATCTGTGCCCGGTACGGTCTCGTCAACTCTTCGCACTTCTCGCGGCTGTTCAAGGACACGTACGGCGTGTCGCCGCGAGCCTTCCGCGAACAGGAACTCCTGTCGATCAGCGTGTGAGGTCGGCGCCGGCTCCCCCACGTGAGTGGGAAAGCGTGCCGGAACACACTTTCCCACTCACGTGCGGAGGGCGACTCGCTCGTCCGTGGGCGTTGTCAGAGAACGGATTCCAGCCAGGCGGCCGTGTCGAACAGGCGTTGCTCGGCGCCGGGGCGCCCGATCAGCTGCAATCCGAGGGGCAGGCCTGCGCTGTCGCGCTTGCCGGGGATGGTGACCACGGGCAGGCCCATCGCCTGCCACGGTCGGCTCAGCACGGGCGTCCCCGTCGCGTCGTGGCCGCGGGGAGCGGCGCCGAGTGCGGCGGGTCCGAGGACGGCCTCGTCCTCGTCCAGCGCCGCGAGCAGCAACTGCCGGATTTCGGTGATTCCGGCCAGGGCGGCGCGGTACTGAGCCTCGGTGGTCTGGGCTCCCGCGGTGAACAATTCGGCGAGGGGTGCACTGATCTTGTCGGGCTGCGCCGCCTCGACGGCGCGTTCCCGGGCGGCGTCGTACGCCATCACCGTGTGGTGGTGTTCCGTCAGCGCCACGACGGCCGCGGCGGCGTCGACCTCACGGCATCGAACACCCGCGGACTGCGCGGCACCCGCGGTGGTCCTGAGCGCCGCCGTCATGTCCGGGGACACCTCGCCGAGTTCGAACCCACTCCACAGGCGGAGCCGGCGCGGCGCGGAAGGCTCGAGAGCGGGCGCCCGGGTGCCGTCGCGCAGCGCCGTCCACGCGAAGTGCAGATCGGACACCGTGCGTGCCAGCAGCCCCACCGTGTCGAGACGGGGACTCAATCCGGTGATGCCGGCGGTCGAGAGTTCGCCGTGGGCGGTGACGAAACCCGCGACTCCGCAGAACGACGCCGGCCGGGTCAGCGATCCCGCGGTCTGCGTGCCGAACGCCAGCGGCACCATGCCCGCGGCCACCGCTGCCGCCGAGCCGCTCGACGACCCGCCGGGGGTGTGGTCCACGGCGCGCGGATTGCGGGTGGGGCCGGGCTTGAAGTACCCGAACTCGGTGGTCACGGTCTTGCCGACCGGGAGCGCGCCGAGTGCGCGCGCACGCGCCACACAGTCGGCGTCCGTCGCCGCCGGTTCCGCGCTCCGGAGCTCACTGCCGCAGCGCGTCGGCATGCCGGCGACGTCGATCAGATCCTTGACGCCGACGGGAACACCCCACAGCACGCTGCCGGGGTCGCTGGATTGGATCCGGGCGGCCGCCGACCGCACCGCGTCGGGATCGAGGTGGGCCCAGGCGCGGATTGCCGGGTCCTGGTCCGCGATCTGCGCGAGTGCCGCCTCCGCCACGTCGACCGGCGTCGTCGAACCCGCCGACAGCTGTTCGACCAGGTCCCGAAGTGGTGACCGTAGCTCCGTCTTCATTGCATCGCCGCCATCGTGTCGTCGTTCTTCGTCTCGGTCTGTCCGGTGAGCGCCCGGGTGCGCATCACCGAGAAGAGGCGGTCGGCCCGTGCCTTGGTCTCCCCGGACGGCGCCGACAGCAGTGCGACGACGACGGACACCGCCAGCGAGAGGGGCGCCACGGCGAGTGCCGGGTTCGAGAATCCGAGGATGGAGTCCGGCCCCTGGACGACCGGGCTGAGCAGGATGACGGTGATCGACAGCACCAGCCCGACGACGATGCCGGAGATGACGGCACGTGCCGTCATGCGCTTCCAATACATGGTCAGCAGCAGCGCGGGCAGGTTCGCGCACGCGGCGATGGACATTCCCAGCGACGCGAGGAACGCGACGTTCTGCTTCTGCGCCGCGAACGCGATGGCGACACCGATGACGCAGGTCGCCACGGTCGCGACCCGGGCCGCGCGGTGCTGAGCCTTCGCCGATACCGAACCGTTCCGGATCACCTGCCCGTACAGGTCGTGTGCGATCGCACCCGATGTCGCGATCACCAGGCCGGACAGCGCGGCCAGAATGGTCACGAACGCCACGGCCGCGACGAACGCCAGCAGCACTCCGCCGCCGACGGTTTCCGCGAGCTGCGCGACCGCGAGGTTGCCGCCGCGGTTCTCGGACTTGATCACCTCGACCCCGACCAGCTTGGCGGCGCCGTAGCCGAGCACGGGAACGAGGAGGTAGAACGCGAAGAAGATCCAGATCGCCGTGTAGGCGGACGTTCTCGCCTGCCTCGCGTCCGGGACGGTGAGGAATCGGATCATGACGTGCGGCAGGCCGAGCACGCCGAGAACGAGCCCGACGGTCTGCGACAACTGGTCGAACGACGCCGCGCCCGACGTGCGCTGCGGTGCGACGAACGACTGACCGAATTCGGCGAGCGCGGTGCTGAACGGGCCGAAGGGGTTGAAGTCGAAGCGCACGAGCACGAGAACGAACAGCACGACGGCGCACACCATGAGCAGACCGGTCTTGATGATCTGGATCCAGCTGGTGGCGAGCATCCCGCCGACGAGCGTGTATGCGGTGGTGAGTGTTCCGATGATCAGCACGGCCACCGCGTAGTCGAGGTCGAACAGCAGCGACACCAGCAGTGCGGCGCCGACCAACTGCGACACGAGATAGACCACGCTGATCACCACGGTGCTGAGCGCCATCATCGAGCGCACGTCCTTGCCGGGGAAGCGGGTGGCGAGGACATCCGCCAGCGTGAAGCGGCCGAGGTTGCGCAGCGGTTCGGCGATCAGCAGCATCGCGAGAACGAACGCGACGGGCACGAAGACCGCGAGATAGAACCCGTTGAAACCGGTCAGGGCGATCGCACCGGTGACGCCGAGAAACGAGGCGGCAGAGATGAAGTCGCCGGCGATCGCGACACCGTTCTGGCGACCGGTGAGGCTGCCGCCCGCGACGTAGTGATCGGCCGCCGACTTGTTCCGCTTGGACGCCCACGCGGTGATCATCAGGGTGACGGCGACGAGCGCCGCGAAGAGTGACGCAGAGACGAGGTTCACGGCGCGTTATCCTTTCGTCCGCGATGCGGTTCGGGCGTCGAGTTCGGCGGCACGCGCCATGTAGTACCGGGCCACGACGATGGCGACGGCGAATTGCGCGACTGCGTAGAGCCACGCCACGGTGACACCGCTGAACACGACGCCGTCCAGCAGTGAGGTGAACCCGCCGAGGATCGGCAGGGGCAGGAACAGTGCGAGGACCAGGGCGCTGAGACGAAACGTCAGGGCGGCACGGGTATCTGCGAGCTCCTGCAGGTCGGAATCCTGCGGGAGCCCTTCTCGAGGTGGCGAGGTGTCCATGTCTATCTACCTCCGGCTGCGGTGGGGACGAGGGCGGGTGTCACGGTGATCGGATCGGACCATTCGTCGTAGAACAGCCAGTCGGGGGACTCGACCGGGACCGACAATCGGTGGAACTTGCGCTGGAAGTAGACGAGGCTGTCGCCCTGTTCGCGTGTGCGGACGCGGTCGAGTTCGATGAACATCACCGAATGCGATCCCATTGTCTTGATGTCGGCGATCCGGCCCGCGAGCACCACATGGGCGGCGCGCAGGATCGGGACACCGTCGCCGGTGTCCTCCTCCCAGATGTCCCACTGGAAGCGGTCCGCCATCGCTACTTTCGTCGCGCCCGCGAAATGCATGGCCAGCTCTTCGTCGTCGCCGGCGAGCACGTTGATGCCGACCCGGCCATTTTCCCGGAATACGTTGTGCATCGCGCTGTTCTGATTCACGCACACGAGCGCCGTAGGAGGGGAGTCGGTCACCGAGCAGACCGCGGTGACGGTCATTCCGCAGCGCCCGGCGGGGCCGTCGGTCGTCACGACGTTGACCGCGGCGGGCAGATTCGCCATGGCGGTGCGGAAATTCAGTTGCATGGGAGTGAGTTCGGGCATTTTCAGCCTCCGTGAGTCGGAACGGGAAGTCGTGTCACCACGTGGCGCCGGCGATCCTGCAAAGAAGGATATGACGTGCTCGTGCGCTGGAACATTGGCGGCGACGCTACTTTCTCGCAGGAAGTCGCGTATCCGGGTAGGGGATTTCTTCAGTTGCCTATCGCTTCCGTTACGGTCGGTGTTGACTGGACGGGGAAGCAAGCCATCTGTGCGAGGCAGGATTCGATGGAGCAGCAAGAAACACGGGTTTACATCGTCGACGACGATCAAGAGTTGTGCGCATCGCTTGCGTGGCTACTCGATTCGGTCAACATCACGTCGGAGTACTACTTCTCGGTGCAGTCGTTCCTCGAGGAGTACCGGCGCGACATCCCGGCCTGCCTCGTCCTGGACGTCCGGATGCCGGAAGTCGGGGGATTCCAGCTCCAGGAGACACTCCTCGCCGACGAATCCCCGATTCCGATCATCTTCGTGTCGGCGCACGGCGACATCAAGATGTCGGTGCGGGCACTGCAGCGGGGTGCGCTGACGTTCATCGAGAAGCCCTACGATCCGCAGCACATGCTCGACGTGATCCAGGATGCGCTCCGGGTCGCGCGGCAACGATTCGGCGAGCGTCGCAACCGAACGGAATTGCAGGGTCGGATAGACGCGCTGACGGTGCGGGAACGGGAAATTCTCGCACTCGTGCTCGACGGGTTGCCGAGCAAGAACATCGCCAAAGAGCTGGGTATCAGCGTGAAGACGGTCGACGTGCATCGCACGCGTATCAAGGAAAAGACCGGAGCAGAAAGCATTGCGGTTCTCGTGCGCGACATTCTGCAGGCCGGACTTTCCGTGACCTGAAAGTGTTCAGGGAAGCTCGACGACGAGTCGCGCGGATCTCGCGCGCGACACACACGCGGCGATTCTGTCTCCCGCCTTTCTCTCACTCTTGGTGAGGCAATTGTCCCGGTGGTCGGGCTCGCCCTCGAGCACGTCCATGACGCACGTGCCGCAGATCCCTTCCCGGCACGAGGTGTCGATCTCGATGTCGTTCTCTTCGAGTACGTCGGCGATGGATTTTCCGGCCGGTACTTCGAACACCTCGCCCGTGTCGAGTTCCACCTCGAACGCCGTATCCGACTCGGTCGCGGCAGGCGTCGCCGCCTCGAAGTGTTCGAAGTGGACCGCGTCCTCGCCGACCGCAGGTTCGGCCAACTGGCGCACCCGATCCATGAAACCTTCGGGGCCGCACGTGTAGACGTGGGTGGCGGCGGACGCGTCCGCCAGGATCTTCTCGAGCGCCGAGAACTGGTCGTCCCGCGTGAGGCCGAAGTGCTGGTGCACGTCCTGCCGGAAATCCGCATTCTCCAGCAGGTCGACGAACGCGGCCTGCGCCCTCGTGCGCGCGAAATAGTGCAGGTCGAATCGCTGTCCCTGCCGATGCAAGGCGAACGCCAGACTCAGCATCGGCGTCAGCCCGATCCCCGCTGCGACGAGGATGTGCCGATCGGCACCCTCGGCGAGCGTGAGCAGTGTCCGCGGCCCGCTGATCCGCAACTCGCTGCCAGTCGTCACGTGATCGTGCAGCGCGGCCGAGGCGCCGCGCGGACCGGTCTCGCGTTTGACGGCGACGACATACGATTCGGACTCGTGCGGCGGGCTGCACAGCGAGTACTGGGTGAGGACCTCGGTGGGTCCGAGGATGTCGATGTGGGCGCCCGCAGGGTACGGGTCGAACCGTGAACCGTCCGTCCGGACCAGCCGGAACGACTTGATGTCCGGCGTTTCCTCGACGATTTCCGCGACAGTGACAGTGAACATGCTCATGGTGATTCTTCCTCCGGTGCTGCGACCCGTCGCCCTCGAGCGGGGGTCAGCGCATGTACAGGCCGCCGTTGACGTCCCAGCAGGCTCCGGTCACCGACGCGGCGGCCGGGGACGCGAGGAGGGCGACCGTCTCGGCGATGAATTCGGGCGACCCCAGTGTGCCCACGGGAATGGTGGTGAGAATGGCCGCGAGTTTGTCCGCGGGCACCGTCTCGCGCACCACCGGCAGGTCCAGCGGTCCCGGCGACACCGCGTTGACGGTGACACCCGACGGTGCGAGTTCCCGGGCGAAGACCTTGGTCAGCGTTCCGACGCCGCCCTTCGCGGCCGCGTAGTGGGCCCCGGTTGCCGTGCCGCCGTTCTGGCCGGCGAGCGAGGCGATGTTGACGATGCGGCCGTAGCCGCGTTCGGCGAAGTGGCTTCCGAACACCTGGCAGCCGAGGAACGCGCCGTTGAGGTTGATCTCGACGATGTCCGAGAATTCCTCCGGCGCAATGTCCATCAACGAGCCGGTCTGGGAACGGCCGGCATTGTTGACGAGAACGTCCGCCCCACCCCAGACGTCGACGACCCGGTCGCACAGGGACTCGAAGTCGGACTTCTTCCGAACGTCGAGGACGGCGGCGACGGCGGTGTTCCCGGAGGAATCCAGCGCCACCGCAGTCTCTTTCGCGGCGGCCTCGTCGATGTCCGCGACCAGTACGCGATATCCGCGGTCGTGCAACAGGCGGGCGATGGCGGCGCCGAGTCCGCGTCCGGCGCCGGTGACTACTGCGACGTGATCCATGTCGAACTCCTATTTCTGGAGGGAAAGGTCAGAGGAGGTAGCCGGAGGCGTTGACCGCGCCCTGCGAGTTGACGAGCCGGATGACCTTCAGGTCCAGCCGTGGGCCGTCCTCGGTGTAGCGGATGCGGTGCGTGACGTCGGCCGCGAGGGTCTGCTGGTCGTCGCGTTTGAAGCCCACGAGGATCTGTGCGGACCTCAGCGTGATCGAGTCGTCGGTGCGGTCCTCGACGGTGAAGCGGGAGACGGTGCGGACGGTGCGGGCCGCGGCGAGCGCGGACATCGAGTAGCCGGAGGTCAGGCGTTCGATCCGCATGCGCCGCATCCGGGTGTCGTCGTTGACCATGTTCAGCGATCCGTCGAAGTCGTCGGTGTCGAGGTCGATGGGTATGACGTACCGGCCTTCGTCGGTCCAGAGTGCGTCCCAGGTCTGGTAGTCCTTGGCGTCGAGCAGGGCCGCTTCGTGCCAGACGAGTTCGATGGCCTGCAGTACCCGGGCGTCGGACAGTGCGATCGTCAGGAGGTCAGTGCTCATCGGTCATCATCCTCTTCCACATTGCGTAGGCTTCGCGCATTCCGGTTTCGTCGGTGACGTGCGAGGTGCGGTGCCCGTCGCTGTCGAGCGCTTCACGACCCAGGCCGCGGTTCACCATGATCGGCATTCCGGGTGCACCGCGGGAGCCGCGCTGAACCCGGTCCCAGGCCTCGGAGTCGTCGGGGCTGCCGAACCCGAACGGGCCCTGGAAATGTTCGTGGATGCGGAGACGTTCGCGGTTGACGATCTCGGGTCCACCGTCCATGCCGAGGGCGATGTGCCGGATCTCGGTCTCGTCGACCGCGATCGGGCGCAGTACCCGGAAGAACGACATCGACATCGCGACGTTGGGGAAGATGTTGAGGTTGAACCCGGCGCCGTGCATGGACCGGACGATGCGGCGCACCTGGTCGGCGGGCATCGTCTTCGACAGCTCCTCGACGATGTGGTCGAAGCGGGCCTGAATCTTCTCGGTGCCGTCGTCGTGGTCGAGGTCGACGTGTTCGGGCACCATGATGGCGACGCTGTGGCCGTTGCCGAGCGCGTGCGTGACGGCGTTGTCGTCGGTCATGAAGGAGAGCATGTCGGCGGTTTCGGCGTCGACGGACGACATCCAGGATCGGTGCACGATGGGGAAGTGGTAGCCGTCGGTGGTGTTCTCCAACTGGATCTTCCAGTTGCCGCGGAAGCGGAAGCAGTGCTCGCCCTGGGTCTTGATCGGGTAGCCGGCGCCCTGCTTCATGAACAGGTCGATCCACACCTTCGCGTCACCGAGGAAGTCGTCGAGGGGCTCGACGTCGGGGTTGAAGCTGGCGAAGATCATTCCCGCGTACGACTCCACCCGGAGGCTCTGCAGCGGGAGGTCCTTCTTGTCGAGATCCTCGTCGTAGCCATCGGGGTAGGGGATCCCGCGCAGCCGCCCGTCGAGGGCGTACGACCAGCTGTGATAGGGGCAGGTGAACCCGTTCGCCTTGCCCTTGGGGACCTCGCAGACGCTGGCCCCGCGATGGCGGCACCGGTTGAGCAGGACATTGAAGTTGCCCTTGCGGTCGCGGTTGACGATCACCGGCTGCCTGCCGATGGTCGCCATCTTGTAGCTTCCGGCCTCGGGGATCTCGCTCTCGTGGGCGACCCACACCCAGGTGCGGTAGAAGATTCGCTCGAGTTCGGCCTCGAACATGTCGGGGTCGGTGTACAGCGATCCGTCCACGCGGTCGTCGGTGGCGAGGTCCGCGAAGTTGGTTTCCGTGAAGCCGGTGTCTGTGGGATCCAGCGAAGTGGTCATCACATTCTCTTTCCATTCGATTCGAGCAGTCGCGGTGCCTCGTCGAGGCGGGTGGCGAACAGCTTCTCGGTCGTGAAGTGGCTGATCCGGGCGGTGCCGTCCCGGACTTCGCACTCGGCGGTGATGCGGGCGACGAGCAGTTCGGCCGATTCGTCCTCGTACCGCGACAGCTGTTCCATGACCCACCGCCCCCGCGCTGTGGGTCCGTCCACGTCGATCTGCTCGTTGCCGAGCAGGTGCGCATTTCCCCGGAAATGGGGGCTCGGTGGGAGGTACGCGGTGAGCATTCCGACGATCTCCCGGCGGCCCTGCCGCCTGCCGAATTTGTGCGCGTAGTCGCTGCCGACGCCTTCCCACACCGCCTCGGGTGTGAAGAGGGAGCCGAGTTCCTCGGCCGAGAACTGCACGGACGGAACGTCACACAGTTCCATGTAGCGGCAGATCACCCGGTGAACGGCCTCGCGCCTCTCGATGCGCTCGGTCGCGCTCGCACGGTGCATGTCGCTCACACGCCGAGGTCGACGTCTTCGCGGACGGTGAGCGCACGGCCGATGCGGGCTTCGATCTTCGCGTAACGCCACAGCGTGTACTCCCCGACCGTGGTGGTGCGGAAGAGGTTGCAGACGTCCTTGACGGTCTGCTGGGTGTCGACGTCGGCGAGGATGTAGCACGTCCACGGCCAGCCGTCCGACGGTCCGACCATGTGGCTGTCGTCGTCGATGTCCCCGATCACCCGGACGCCGGGCGTCTCGGCCAGCGCGTCCATCATCCCGGAGAACGCCTTCCACACCAGGCCGCCCTGGCCGGTCGGGAGGTCGAAGAAGTTCTGGTTGATGCCGATGCAGAACAGCACTCTCAGTGGTGCGGTCATGGTTGTACTCCTGAAGGGTCGGTGGTCGGGGTGCGGACGATGCTCAGATGAAGCCGGGGAACGGCGGGATATCCATGAGCACCGCACCGGCGCTGTCGTAGATGCCGTCGCCGAGGAAGGCGTGCTGCGGCGGGACCAGGGCCTCGCGCATGTACCGCTGCATGGCGTTGCCGTCGTAGATGGCGCCGGTGCCCGACAACTGGAAGGCGGTGTGCACGGCGGACGCACCCGCCTTGGCGACGTGGGTCGAGGACAAGCGAAGAAGTGCCGCAAGCTTTTCCGGGACGGGATCGCCGGCGACCACCGTGGCGTACGCCTCGTCGGTGACCTCGTAGAAGAAGGCGCGGGCGGACCGCAGCGTCGCCTCCGCCTTGGCCAGGTCGATGCGGTAGTAGGCGCGGTCGGCGAGTTTGGGCGCTCCGGTGATCCCGGTGCGTCCCGCGCCGACCTTGATCGCGTAGTCGAGCGCCGCGCGGCCCACTCCGAGATTGACGACGGCCAGCACCTGGGCGGCGTACGCGATGGAGGGATAGCGGTAGAGGGGTTCGTCGACGGTGGGGGTTCCGCCCCGGATGAACGTCCAGTCCTCGGGCACGACGACGCCGTCGACCTTCAGTTCGTGGCTGCCGGTTCCCGACAGACCGACCACGTCCCAGTTCTCGACGATCTCGACGTCCTTCGGCCACAGCAGGGCGGTGCGCGGCTTCCCCGCGGTGGAGTCGCCGCCGCGGATGCCCACACCGAGGATGTCGGCGCCCTTGCATCCGCTGGCGAACTTCCACTGCCCGGTGATCTTCAGGCCTCCCGGCACCTGTTCGACGGGCTGCACCGGAAACAGGCCGCCGGCGAAGACGAGGTCGGGGCTGTCCTTGTACAACTCGGCCTGCGTCGCGAGGGGCAGCGCCGCAAGGTAGACGAGGGCGGAGCCGAAACTCGCGACCCAGCCCGCCGACGCGTCCACCGCGGAGATTCGTTCGATCATCCGCAGAAACTCGCTCGGGGGCAGTGCGTCGCCGCCGAACCGGCGGGGGGTCGCCGCGCGGTAGATGCCGACCTGCTTGAACTCGTCGATCATGTCGCGAGGCACGAACTTCTGTGTGGCGAACTCTTCCCGCCGCAATGCGACGTGCTCGAGGACGTCCTCGAACGACAGCGTCCCGTTCGCGGCGGTGCCCGTCGTGTCGAGGGTCGGTGCGGTGGTGGTCATCAAATACTCCGATCGACGCGAAGTAGAAGGGGTGTGGCGTGTTTCGTGTCGAGTTTCACGCTATTGCGGTGGCGGGCATCACTCAATCGGTGCTTCCTCCCGCACACGTGCAGAGATGTCGCCCCGGACTAAAGGAATTCCCTATCGTGTCCGCGGTCTGCACGCTCAGTAGACTCGACGTGAGCCCAAGGAGGCCGCATTGTCCGAACTCGCGCCGTCCGACTACGAACAACTCGTCGAGTCGCTCCGCTACTGCGTCCTGGTCCACGATGCGGCGACCAAGGACATCCTCTGGGCCAACAGGGCTGCGTCGGAACTGCTCGAGTTCACGGTCGAAGAGCTCAAACCGCTCAAGGCCCCCGACATGAGTTCCCCGGCGAAGCGCTACCGCCGGTCGGTGGGACGGCGGTGGCTGCAGGAGGCCGTCGACAACGGGGCAGCGGTCACCGAATGGGCGTATCGCGCGAAGAGCGGGCGAGAGGTCCTGACGGAGGCGATCGCGATCCGGGTCGAGCTGAACGCCCGGACCGTGGTGATGGTGCAGTTCCGCGACATCGAGCAGGAAACGTCGATGCGCCGCGACCTCACGCGCACCGAGGCCGATCTCAGCCGCACCGAGGCCCGCCTGGCCGCGTTCCTGCGGAACATGGCCGAGGGCATCCTGGTCCTCGACGACGACAGCCGCATCACGTATGCGAGCGAGGCGGCGTCGGAACTCCTGAAGGTCCCGGTGGCATCGCTTGTCGGCGAACGCTTCACGGAGTTCTGCCGGGCGGGGCAGTCACGGGAGAGCGTGCGCCGGGCCCTGGACCTGACCACCGCCGACGGGGGTTCCCAGAGCCTGCGCTACGAGGTGGAACTGACGTCCGAGGAGCGCCGCTGGCACGCGGGAAGCTGCCAGCACATCGCGATCGAGAATGATCTGAGCGGGCACCTGCTGCTCTTCCACGACGTCACCGAGCACGTCCGCACCGAACAGGAGCACGAACGGGACTCGCAGTACCTCAACTACCTGGCCCGCTACAACGCGATGGGCGACATGGCCATGGCCATCGCGCACGAGTTGGCCCAGCCGCTCGCGGCCGCCACCAACTTCATCGCCGGAACGCAGAGCCGCCTCGGTGACGGGCACACCAGTCACGACGAGGTGAGCTGGGGCCTCGGGGAGGCGCGCAAGCAGATCGACAGGGCCAATCAGATCGTCCGAAGCCTGCGCGAATACGTGACACAACTCGAGGAGTCCCAGCAGATCGTCGACCTCAACGACATCGTGGACGAATGTGCGTATTTCGTCGACATCCGCGCGCGGCAGAAGGGAGTTCACGTCGAGTACCTCCGCGCGCACGACACGGTCGCCGTCGTGTGCGAACGTGTGCTCACCGGGCAGGTCATCCTGAACCTGTGTTTCAACGCCATCGACGAGATGGCGGAATGGCCGGCAGCCGACCGCATCGTGAGGGTACGCACCGACGTCACCGAGACGGAGGGCGTCGTGAGCGTCGAGGACCACGGCAAGGGTCTCTCGCACGTCCCGGACGGCCGAATCTTCGACGGCGCGTTCACGTCGAAGTCCACGGGCCACGGAATCGGACTTGCGCTGAGCCACCGCATCATCACCCGCCAGGGCGGGACGATCACCGCACGCGAGAACGATCCGCACGGGGCGGTCTTCACGTTCACGCTGCCGGTCGACCCGAACCGCTGAGCGACCAACACTCACAGGGTAAAGGTTTCTTGGATTCCGTTGAGCACGATCCGGTTCTAGCGTTATGGGAAAACCACCGCGGCCCCGGAGGTACCTCGTGGACTATTCGCATCACCACCGCACATTCCTGACCTGTTACGCCGACACCCACCGCTACGGCTGGCATCACGTCGACCTGTTCGTGCACGACGAGCACGGCAACGAAGTGAACTGGGTGCACTGGCAGGTGAGGGAGGACGGACCGGACGGCGCCGACGTAGCCACCGCGCGCGTCGAGCCGAACCTGCGGCGGACCACCGATTGGCAACGCGGAATCAGCGCCGACGGAAGCGAGTACTGGATCGCGGAGGCGGCCTGGGCGCAGTGACGTGCCCGGACGCTGAACGGCCGGTTCACCCACAGCAGTGGTGAACCGGCCGTTCGGATGTAGCGGTGTCGGGCCTACGCGACACTCTCCGTGACGCGCTCGAACACGACCTTCCCACCCAGCACGGTCGTGACGACCTGCATCGCGGGTATGTCGTGCGGATCGATGGTCTCGAGGTCGCCGTCGAGGATGCACAGGTCGGCCACCTTGCCGACCTCGAGTGATCCCTTCCAGTCCTCGGCGAAATCCTGCCAGGCCGCATTGATCGTATAGGTCCGGACGGCGTCGGCGAGCCCGATGGTCTGGTCGGGTCCGCTCACCGCGCCACTGGCCTTGCTTTCCCGCAGGATCATCGTCGAGATGCCCTGGCGCCAATCGGGTGGTGTGACCGGTGCGTCGGAACTGCTCATCAGGTGCACCCCGGATTCGACGGCGCTGCGGTACGGCCACTCGTAGGCGGCGCGTTCGGTCCCGACCACCCCCACCTCGAGGTCGGCGATCGTCCACTTGATCGTCGGGTTCATGTTGACGCCGATATCGTTCTCGGCCAATCGCTTCAGGGTGGCTTCGCTGATGAAGTCGCCGTGGATCAGGTAGTGCCGGGCATCGTCGCGGGGGTGCGCGATCTATGCGGCGATGATCGCCTCGGCGACGGTGTCGATGGCACGGTCGCCGGTGACGTGCACACCGATCTGGTAGCCGGCTTCGTGACCGATGCGGACCATTTCGGTCACCTCGTACACCTGCCGCTCGTCGGTGTCGCCGCCGACGCACAGGGAGCCGCAGCCGCCGCCGACATACTCCTCGTGCATCCACGCAGTCTTGCTCGGCGGGATGCCGTCGGCGAACACCTTCACCCCGAGAACCCGGAACATCCGCGGGTCCACCGTGTCCGGGACCTCGATGTCGGCGAGGTTCTTCCCGAAATCCTCGGCGGAACCGGACATTCCGGTGGGCAGGAGGAGCAGGTTGACGCGGGCGCCCAGTTCTCCGCGGCGGGCGAGGTCGGCGTACACCGACAGGCCCTCGGCGCCCATCGCACCGCCGGCGAGGGCTTCGCCGCCGGGGCCGATCGCGGGGTCGGTGAAGCTGGTGATCCCTTCGCTCTGCAGGATCGAGATCGCCGAGCGGAGTGCTTCCTCCCGGCGCTCCCGGGTGAGGGCCGGCAGAACCCGCTGCACGAGGGCCTGCGCTCCCTCCATGACGATGCCGGTCAGCAGGCCGTCCTCGCCGGTGGGCATGAGGCTGCCGGGCGGCAACGGGGTCGTCTCGTCCACCGCGGCGAGGGCGAGCGCCGCGCTGTTCACCCACGATGTGTGCCGGGAGAAGTCCTGCAGGAACACGGGATTGTCCGGGGACACCTCGTCGAGGTCCCAACGGGTCGGTGTCCGCCCGTCCTCGGTGAGGCATTCGTCGAGATAGCCGTCGTCCCAGCCCGTTCCAATGATCCAGGCGCCGTCCTCGGCTGCCGAGGCGGCCTCCCGCACGAGTTCGCGGACGTCGGCGATCGACCGGACGGCCGGGAACGACACGTCGAGCGACAGCGGCGGCGTGTCGAGTCCGTAGGCGATGGCGTGCAGGTGCGAATCGTTGATTCCTGGGAGGATCGTCCTCCCATCGAGATCCGTGACCACCGTGTCCGGTCCGATCAGGGTTTCGATCTCGGCGTCGATGCCCACCGCGTGGACGAGTCCGTTACGCACCGCGAGGGCGGTGGCGATCGTGAAATCCTCGTCGACGGTGAAGACCTTGCCGCGGGTGTAGACGGCATCGGCGTAACTCATCGGTTCCTCCAGGGTGCTGTCGGTGGGAGGGCGGTCAGACGGCCATCGGGGCCATGCCCAGGATCATCAGTGCGGAACCCGCCGCCGCGGTCTTGACGCCGGAACGGCGCTCGCGGCGCGGGGTGGAGCGGAAGAGACACAGCGTCAGCAGTGCCCAGCACACGAGCACCACGAGAGGAAGCCAGCCGGTCGAGATTCCTGCGCCACCGTGATGGTGGCCGGAGGGTGCCGGCGCCGACGCCGCCGCGGCGGGAGCGGACATCGGCGCCAGGAGCAGCAGCACCCCCATCGCCGTGAGGTCGACCGCGCAGGGAACCGCGGTCCGGCGGTGCATGGTCTCGCCGGTGACGAACACGGCGAGTGCGATGAGGACGGCACCCCCCAGCAGGTGAATCCCTGCCGGCACAGCGGGGATCATCATCGCGATCATGGACAGCGCCATCGCACCGTGCGCAATCCGGACCCGGCAGTCCGTTCCGTGTGCCCGCCACATCGGGACGAGGGCCCCGACCGCTCCGATGAACATCGCCGCATGCACGGCAGGGATCTCGAACATCGTCGGACTCAGATCGTGGGAGTGAGTTCGCGGCTCTGTCCGACATCGGCCCGGCTCTGCCGGGTGACCCGGGCGACGACCAGTCCGGCGACGAAGAACAGTGCGATCACGGCGAGCAGGATGTCCGCGAGCAGTTCCGACCCGCCGATCAGGGTGGTGAAGTTGTCGAGCACCAACCAGGTGACGGCCACCAGACCCACGCATCCGAGCACGGGGGCGATCCGGGTGTGCCAGAGCCGGGTGTCCAGCCGGGTGCGGGCGAAGAACGCGATGATCGCGACGCTGGTGAGCACCATCAGCACCAGGATGCTCACGGTGGCCAGACCCGCCATCCAGGTGAACAGTTGCAGCACCGGGTCCGCGCCGGCGAGTGCGAACACCCCGACGACCACCGTCGCGGAGATCGTCTGGGCGATCGAGCCGACGTGCGGGGAACCGTGCTTGGGGTGGGTGCGGGCCAGTGCCCGCGGGGCCGCACCCTTGCGGGCCAGGGCGAACACGTACCGGGAGATGGCATTGTGGAACGCCAGCAGCGCGGCGAACAGACTCGTGACCAGCATGATCGCCATGACGTCGGCGGCGGGTCCGCCCAGGAACTGCGCGGCGGCGGCGAACGTCAGCCCGGCAGGGTCGGCGGCGGCCGCGTCGGACACGTTGTCGCTGCCGAACGCGAGCACCACGGCCCAGCTGGCCAGGGCGTACACCAGTCCGATGACGATGACGGCGGCGTACGTCGCGATCGGGATCGTTCGCCGGGGGTTGCGGGCTTCCTCGCCGTAGATCGCGGTCGCCTCGAAGCCGATGAACGACGCGATCGCGAACATCAATGCGACACCGGGGGATCCGCTGAAGAACGACGTCGGGGTGAACGACGCGAAGTCGATACCCGCGGCCCCGCCCCGCACCAGGACGCCGAACGACAGCGCGAGGATGATGCCGATTTCGAGGACGAGGAGAACGCCGAGCACCTTGGCGCCCAGATCGATGCTGCGGTACCCCAGCACGGCCACGAGAGCGATGAGGACCAGCGCCCACATCCACCAGGGCAGGTCGGGTCCGCCGTACTGGACGACGAGGCCCTGAATGGTCGCGGCGGCCAGGCCGTAGACGGCGGCCTGGATGGCGGTGTAGGTCAGCAACGCGAGACCGGCGGCCCCGAGTCCGCAGGATTCGCCGAGACCCTTGGCGACGTAGGCGTAGAACGCACCGGTGTCGACCATGTGGCTGCTCATCGCCGCGTATCCGACGCTGAAGACGAGCAGGACCAGCGCGGCGATGAGGTAGGCGGTCGGGGCGCCCGCGCCGTTGCCGATCGCGATCATGACGGGCAGGGCGCCGCCGATCGCCGTGAGGGGAGCGGCGGCGGCGATGACGAGGAAGACGATCCCGACGACGCCGATGGATCCGCGCAGCTTGCCGGGTCCGGAACCTGTGGTGGTGTCAGACATGAGTGCCTCCGTCCGAGTGGCAGCTGCTGCCTCCGGTCGAGCAGTGCTTCGACGTCGTGCGGGGCACATCGAGAGAGGGGTTGCGGTCGAAGAAGCCGTTGGGCTTCAACGTGAATCCGGTGTAGTCGACGGGCATGATCGGCCAGTCCTCCGGGCGCGGGAAGTGGGTGAGGCCGAACGTGTGCCACACGACGAGGTCCTCGTTCTCCAGATCGCGGTCGCCGGCCACGAAGCTGGGCAGTCCGGCGCCGCCGGCGTGCTGGTTCACGAAATCGCCTGCCGCGTACCGTTCCTTCTCGTCGAACTGGGTGACCCACAGGTGCTTGGTGGCGAACGTCGCCCGCGCAGCGATCGAGGAGTCGTCGTCGGCCAGCAGGATCGGCTGTCCCTCCGGGTGCAGTGCATACGCCACCGGCTTGCCCAGACGGTTCAGCTTGTTCGGGTTGCTGATGTGCCACACGCGTCCGACGCTGTTGTCCGCGAGGCGCTGAGCCTCGGATTCCTTCGTCAGCGGTGTGCGCTCGAGGGTGAACGCATTGCCGTGCAGGTTCCCGGGGCCCATCTTCACCCGCTTGGTCTGCACTTCCTCGACGGAGTTGCGGTCGCCGTCGATCATCATGTCGAGGCGGGCGCTGAACAGGTGCTGGTGGTACGGGGCGCCGAGGCCGGGGGCGATCTCCGAGGCGTACGGGTAGTCGCCGCCCGGGTGACCCGACGTGAAGACGACGCCGGTGGCCTTGACCTCGAACTCGATGGTGCCGTCGAGGTAGAGGTACCAGAAGAAGCCGTAGTCGTAGTTGCCGATCGTGGTGAAGAAGGAGACGACCAGGCGGCGCTGGCGGCGCGTCTCGGCCGAGCCGGCCCACAGGTCGGTGTGCTTCCACAGCACGCCGAAGTCTTCCTCGTGCATGCACACCGCGTTCTTCAGCGTCTTGGGGCTGCCGAACTCGTCGGCGATGACGGCGTCGAAGTAGGTGATGTCGCCGACGCAGTCGCAGCCGAGTTCGAGGGCGTTCGCGTAGCGACCGACCATGTACTCGCCGGTGTCGAAGTAGTTCTGCCACGACCGGACCGGCGAGGGGTCGCCGTAGGGCACGACCATCTCGGCGATGGACGCGCGGTGGATGATCGGGCGAACCCGGTCGCCGTCGGCGAATCCGAGCTGATGGAGGACAAGTCCCTCGCGGGCGTCGAAGCCGACGCGGAACGACCACTTCTCCCAGTCGACGCGGTTGCCGTCGACGACGAAGCTGGGGCCCTCGGGCTGGGTGATCTCGATCGGCTTCTGGGTGGTGCGCAGCGGGCCGGTGACGGCGAGGTCGTCGAAGTTGCCCGACTCCTCGGGGATCGGGACGGCGCCGAGGTCGAGGACGTCGGTGACGGTCCGGTTCATGACGTCGACGAAGCCGACGAGCCCGTCGATCGGGTGAGCCCAGGCGTGGTCCTTCGGGTGGTCCTGGCGGAACGCGAGCCCGCGGAGGATCCGCTTGCCGGTCTCGCCGGGGTAGTCGAAGACGCCGGCCGAGAGGGGAGCGACCCGGACGTCGGCGACGTCGAGTCCGCGGGCGGCGAGTGCGGCGAGCCAGCGTTCGTCGGCGGACAGTACCTGCTCGACGAGTTCGAATTCCTCGTCCAGGACCGGCATCTGACCGTCCCGGGTGGCGTCGAGGGTGACCGAGCTGATGACCGACCGCCGGGTCACGGACACCACGACGTCCACGGCGTTCGGGGACGAGATGTCGTGCAGCAGAACGCGGAATCGGCGATCGGTCTCGTTGGTCTCGGCCGGGTACAGGGTCGACTTGTCCGGTTCCTCGAGGCCGACGTAGACGAATCTCGTCTGCTCGGTCAGCGCGTCGGCGGCCTCGAGGATCTCGCGGAGCGATGCGATCTCTTCGACGGTCGGCAGCGACAGCGGGTGGTCGATACGCGCAGGGGAAAGGGTGGGCATGTCGCGATCCTTTGGTTCTACGGGTGTTGAATAAAAAGCTTAGTGACGTACGTTACAGCCGAGGTGCCCTCGTGTAAACAGTGAGTTTCCGACCCGGACATACTGGGCGTCCGGTCAAAGGTGCGCTAACGGATTCCGCAGCAACGGAATTGGACGAGCGTACGAAAACTCAGAGCGTGGTGACGAACCGCTCGAGCATCTCCAGCTGACGCTCCGACGACGTCTCGCCCGGCGTGAGGACACCCAGAATCTGCATGCCCATCATCATGTTGAGCAGTTGCTCCACCACGATGGTGACGTCGATGTCGCCGACGGTGCCCTCCTCGCGGGCCTGCTCGAGGAAGATCGCCATCTGCGCGCGCCAGCGGTCCATCGTCCGCCGGTTGGTCGCGGCCATCTGCTCGTCGTACATGGCCCGCGGCCACAGGGAGGCGGCGATCCGGGCCTCGAGGAGTTTCTCCTCGTTGATCGGCATCACCTCGCGGCACAGGATGCGCAGGGCGTCGAGGCCGGTCGCGTCGCCGAGCGCCTCGGTGATCCGGCGATCGGTGGCCTCGGAGATGTGCTCGTACGATGTCCGGAGGATCTCGTCCTTGCCGGCGAAGTAGTGGCTCAGGGCGCCGTTGGTGTACCCGGCCTCGGTGGCGATGTCGCGCATGTTCGCGGCCTCGATACCGCGGGCGGCGATCAGCCGCCAGGCGGCGGCGGTGATGCTTCGCCGACGCTCGTCGTGATCCACGAGCTTAGGCACGACGTGTACCTGCTCCACCAGCGATCATGCGACCACGGTATCAATGAGCTCCGCCGAGATTGAGCACGACCACTCCGGAGACGACGAGACCCAGTCCGAAGATCTTCGTCGCGGTCAGCGGTTCACCGAGGAATGCGGCCCCGATCGCGACGATCGCCGCCGTCCCGAGCCCCGACCACATGGCGTAGGCGATCCCGACCGGCACCGTCTTGACCGCCTGCGACAGGAACAGGAACGCGACGACGTACCCGGCCAGGCACCCGACCGTCGGCCACAGCCGGGTGAAACCCTCGGTGGACTTCAGCAGGCTCGTGCCGAACACCTCGGCGGCGATCGCGGCGAGCAGGAACACGTACGGCATGGGGACAGGGAACCATGCCGGGAGCGGTGAGGCGTGCAGCGCCCCACCGCTCCCGACGGTGCCGTCTACGAGTACATGATGACGCCGCGGACGTTCTCGGCCTTCCGCATGGCCTCGTAGCCGTCGTTGATCTGGTCGAGTGTGTATGTCCTCGTGATCATCTCGTCGAGCTTCAGCTGACCCTCCATGTACAGGCGGAGCAGATGAGGGATGTCGAACCGGATGTTCGCGTTGCCGAACCACGCCCCCTTGAGTGTCTTGCGCATCGCCGTCAGATCGAACAGGTTCAGGTCGACGTCGTTCTGCGTGACGTCGCCGACCGACACGTGGACGCACGTGCCGCCCTTCGCCACCAGGCTCATCGCCGGAGCGATGATGCGGCCACTCGCATTCGCGACGGTGATGAGCACCTTGTCGGCCAACTGGCCCCACGTCAGGTCCTGGAGGAGGGGGAGCGCCTCGTCGATGCTCGCCGCGGTGTGGGTCGCGCCGAAGATCTTGGCCTGCTCCCGCTTGAACTCCGAGGGGTCGACGACCACGACGTGCCGGGCACCGGCGAGCGCCGCGCCCTGAACCGCCCCGCACCCGACGCCGCCCATGCCGATCACCACGACGGTCTCACCGGCCTGGACGCCGGCGGCGTACACCGACGACCCCCAGCCGGTCGTGACGCCGCAGCCGACCAGCGCCGCCTTGTCGAGCGGGATGTCCTTCGTGATCTTGACGCACGAGGCCTCGTTGACCACCGTGTACGGCGAGAACGTCCCGATCAGGCACTGGATGGCAGCGTCCTTGCCGCGAACGTGGTGCCGCGCCGTGCCGTCCGAGATCTGCCATCCTTCGAGCAGGTGAGCACCCAGGTCGCAGATGCTGGACTGTCCGGTCGCGCACTGCCGGCACCGCCCGCACGCGGGGATGAATCCGAGTGCGACGTGATCGCCCTTCTCGACGCTGGTGACCCCCGGCCCGACCTCGAGCACGACACCGGCGCCCTCGTGCCCACCGATGAACGGGTAGTACTCGAGCGGCAGGCTGCCGTCCCGGACGTGTTCGTCCGAATGGCACATCCCCGACGCCGCCAACTGCAGCAGCACCTCCCCGTGCTTCGGCGGGTCGAGTTCCAGTTCTTCGATCTGCCACGGCTGACCGGGCTCCCACAACACAGCGGCCTGGGTCTTCATGTTTCCTGCTCCTGTCCGACGACGTCGATGGTGTACGGGATCAGAGAATGATGGTGACGACCTTCTCCTCGGTGTTGGCTTCGATTCCGGCCCAGCCGAGTTCGCGTCCGGTGCCACTGGTCTTCATGCCGCCCCAGGGCAGGGCGGGATCGATGGGTGCCCAGCCGTTCACCGCCACCGCTCCGGCCCGGACCTTGCCGGCGAGGGTGTGGGCGTGGGAGACGTCGCGCGTCCAGATCGAGGCGGCGAGCCCGTAGTCGGTGGCGTTGGCGATCGCGATCGCCTCGTCGGTGGTGTCGAACGCGATGACGGTGCCGACGGGTCCGAAGATCTCCTCCCGCGCGATCTTCATGTCGTTGTTCGCGTCCGCGAAGATGGTCGGCTGGACGAAGAACCCGTCCCCGTCCGGGCGGCCACCGCCGGCGGCGACGCGGGCGCCCTCGCTGCGTCCGGCCGCGATGTAGTCGAGGACGGTGTCGCGCTGCTTCGCGTTGACCAGGGCGCCCATCGTGGTGGCCGGGTCGAACGGGTCGCCGAGGACCTGGGCGGACGCGGCGGCGGCGAGACCGTCGACGACCTGCGAGTACAGCGACCGGTGCACCAGGATGCGGGTGCCCGCGGCGCAGACCTCGCCCTGGTTGAAGAACAGTCCCATCGCGGTGCCGTTGATGGCGGCCTCGAGGTCGGCGTCCGGGAGGATGATCTGCGGGGACTTGCCGCCCAGTTCGAGGGTGGTGCGCTTGAACGTGTCGGCGGCGCGCTTGGCGATGATCCGGCCGACGCGGGGGCTGCCGGTGAAGCTGATCTTGTCGACGCCGGGGTGGGCGGCGAGCGCGTCGCCGGCGATCTCGCCGAGGCCGGGCACGACGTTGACGGTGCCCGCGGGCAGTCCGGCCTCCTCGAGCAGCGTCGCGAGGTGCAGGATCGACAGCGGTGCGTCCTCCGGCGGCTTCACCACCAGGGTGTTCCCGGCGGCCAGCGCCGGGGCGATCTTCCACGCCGAGATCATCAGCGGGGTGTTCCACGGGACGATCGCGCCGATCACGCCGACCGGTTCACGGACGGTGTACGAGTGGGTGGGCTGACCGAAGTAGCCGGCGGTCGGGATGGACTGGCCGGTGATCTTGTCGGCCCAGCCGGCGAAGTGCCGGAACGTGCCCGCGGCCATCGGGATGTCGAGCATGGTGGGCTGGCCGACGGGCTTGCCGACGTCGAGGGCCTCGAGCCGGGCGAGGATCTCGCCGTCGCGCTCGATGAGATCGGCGACCTTGTTCAGGATCCGTCCGCGGGCGGCGCCGGGCAGTGATCCCCATTCACCGTTCAGCTGGGTGCGGGCGGCCCGGACGGCGTCGTCGATGTCCTGCCCGGTTCCGGCGGACACGTCGACGAGGGGGCGTCCGGTGGCCGGGTTCAGGTCCGTGAACGTTCCGCCGTCCGAGGCCGGACGCCACTGCCCGCCGATGAACAGCTGCGTGGCGGTTCCATCAGGAAGCCCTGTGGCACTGACGTTCTCGTGTACTGCGGTCATGGCGTCAACTCTCCCGGTGGTGTTGTGATGGCTGTCACAAGCATGCGGGCGAGGGGGTGGCGTCGTCTTGCACGCACGCGCATGCTTGTTGCTCGTATGCGCACCGATTCGGCGTCCGGGGCCGCTGAGTCGCAGTTTCCTGACAGTAAACAGCGCTGTTACGATGCGGACGTGACGACTCGACCCGAGACCGAGGTTCACCGCGACACGGGAGACCCCGCGCCCGTCGAGCGGGAGGTGCCGTCCGACACGCCGACCGGGCCCGATCTCGAGAAGGTGATCGCCAGGCAGGTCCGGGCGCTCCGCAAGGCCAGCGGGCTGTCCGTCGGGGACATGGCGGCCAAGGTCGGGATCTCCAAGGCGATGCTGTCGAAGATCGAGAACTCGCAGACCTCGTGCAGTCTGTCGACACTGGCGCGTCTCGCGGCCGGACTCGACGTGCCGGTGACCTCCCTGTTCCGGGGTGCCGACACCGCCCGCGACGCTGTATACGTCGAGGCGGGCCACGGCGCGGTCATCGTCGGACGCGGCACCCGGGTGGGGCACCACTACGAACTCCTCGGCGCCCTGCGCGGGCAGCACAAGCGACTCGAACCGGTGCTGGTCACGCTCACCGATGCCAGCGAGACGTTCCCGCTGTTCCAGCACGCGGGCACCGAACTGCTCTACATGCTCGAGGGCGTCATGGTCTACGGGCACGGCGAGGCCGAGTACACGCTGCGACCGGGGGACTCGCTGCTCCTCGACGGCGAGGGCCTGCACGGTCCCAACGACCTCGTGCGGTTGCCCATCCGGTTCCTCGCCGTCACCGCGTACCCGGACCATCACGAGGAGTGACTCCTCCGACCGCGTTTTCGTCCTTCCTCCACGCCGGGTGCCGGGCGTAGAGTGGCGGGTGGTTCGAAAGGTCGTGGTAGCAATGTTGGCGACAGTTCAGATAGCGTCCGGTGGAAAAGCGGCGCTGCCCTTCGATCCTGCCGAGCCGGTCTACCTGGCCACCGCGGGCGCGATCGGGCTCTACTATTTCGATTACGGCACCGATGCGCGGATGAACGCGGATGATCACGGCGACTTCTACGTCGTTCAGATCCCGCTGTCGGGAACGGCCAGAATTACCTGTGGCGCAGAAGAGTTCGACTCGAGCATGTCGGTCGCGTCGATTCTGTCGCCGGGACGCCCAGCAAGCATGGAGTGGCACGAGGGGCAGTCTCAGCTGATCATCCGACTGTCGCGCGGCACCCTCGAAGAGCACCTGCAGGAAATTCTCGGGAGTCCACTCGATCAACCCCTACGATTCGAGCCGCAGATGGAACTCGCAAGCCCCGCTGTGCGCGGGTGGCGTGAGGCGGTCGAACTGCTCGAACACGAAGTCGCGAATCATGCAGCGATCACGGGCGATTCGGCCGCGATGGAGGAATTCGATCGAATCGTGCTCACCCAGTTCCTGTCCGCCCAGCCGAACAACTACAGCGACAGGCTTCGGAGTCTGGCTCAGAGCCTGACGTAGTCGGCGACGAAGGCAGGGCCCTGCCCGCGGAATGCTGCGGACAGGGCCTGGTCTGTGTGGCGCTGGATCAGGCCTTCGCGGGGTCTCCCACCGCTTCCGCGGTGATGGCTTCCGCGCCGAGCACCGCGTCTGCGCCGTGCTTGGATGCGCCGGTGAGGCCGACGGCGTCGAGCACGTAGGCCGTCTCGCCGTGGACGGATACGTCGAGGCCGTCGTATTCGCTGTCCTGGTCGGCCCGGATGCCCATGAACTTCTTCAGTGCCGCGGCGATCACCAGGGTGACGACGAAGCAGTAGGCGAGAACGGCTGCCACGGCGACGCATTGGCGCCACAGCACGTCGAAGCCGCCGCCGTAGAGGAGTCCCGCTGCGCCGTTGGGTGCGGCCGGATCCGCGAGGAACCCGATCAGGACGGTGCCGAGGATGCCGCCGACCAGGTGCACGCCGACGACGTCGAGCGCGTCGTCGTAGCCGAGCCGGTACTTCCAGGAGACCGCGAAGCAGCAGACCGCGCCGGCCGCGCCTCCGACGACCAGTGCGCCGAGGGGCGAGACGGCGCCGCAGGCGGGCGTGATGGCGACCAGGGCAGCGATCAGTCCGGATGCCGCGCCGAGCGACGTGGCCCGGCCTTCTCGCAGCTTCTCGACGGCCAGCCACGCGCAAATGCCTGCGCATGCCGCGGCGACGGTGTTGAGGATGACGACGGACGCGCTGTTGCCGGCGGACAGTGCCGAGCCGCCGTTGAATCCGAACCAGCCGAACAGCAGGATGCCGGCGCCGAGCATCGTCAGAGGAAGGCTGTGCGGGCGCGGCGAGACGGGGAACGTCTTGCGGGCCCCGAGAACCAGGACGACGGCGAGGGCGGCAACGCCGGCATTGATGTGCACCGCCGTGCCTCCGGCGAAGTCGATGGCGCCGAGGGTGTTGGCGATCCATCCACCGATCACCGATCCGTCCGCCGAGTCGAACGCGAAGACCCAGTGGGCGACGGGGAAGTAGACGAACGTGGCCCACAGTCCGGCGAACAGCATCCACGCGCCGAACTTCATCCGGTCGGCCAGTGCGCCCGAGATGAGGGCCACGGTGATGCCGGCGAACAACAGCTGGAATCCGGAGACCAGCGCGGGTGGCAGTCCGGGTTCGGCGGGGGCGTCCAGCAGCGCACTGGAGCCGAAGAACTCGAGGGGGTCGCCCAGGAGGCCGAGGCCGCCGAGGGAATTGCCGAGCACGGCCGAGTAGCCGAACACGATCCACAGCACGCCGACGACGGCGAACGCGCCGAACGTCATCATGGCCATGTTGAGCGTGTTGCGCACGCTGACCATCCCGCCGTAGAACATGGCCAGGCCCGGCACCATCAGGCTCACCGCCGTGAAGGCCGCCAGAATCCAGGCGGTGTCGGCCGCAGCGACTGCTTCGTTCATAGTCGTCCACCTTGATCGAGGATGGCGGGACACTCGCAGTGTCCGCCTATGGGAATCAATGTCTAGCGTCAGTGAACCAAAGCTGAGATTGCGAGTATGGTGCGTTGCGTGACGAATGCGTTAAGTATGGACATAGGAAACTATGTATCTTGTTAGTGGACTAGATGAGTGAGGAGGATTGGTGACAACAGCTCGCGAGGCACGCCTCATCCGTCGCGCGGATCGTCGCGTCACGCGGTGGGCCAACGGTGCAGGAACCACCGCGGAGATCGCCGCCGGTGCCGCGTCCCGGTGGCGGTTCAGCGTCGCGACGCTCGACGGGAGTTCGACGTTCTCGCCGTTCCCCGAGGTGGACCGCATCTTCACGGTGATCGGCGACCATCCGGTGTCCCTCGACTTCGGCGGTGGCCCGACCATGATTGCCCGTCTCGGCCCGACCCCCTTCGCCGGTGAGGACGGCCCCGTCTGCGTGGCGGCCGGGGCGACCGAGGCGTTCAACGTGATGGTCCACCGGTCCACGACTGCCGCCTCGGTGGAGATCGTCGAGATCGGGACGGCGCACGAGACAGCCGCGGACGGGCGGGTGGCCGTCCTCCTGCTGGTCCTGAGCGGAGGCCTCACGACGGACCTCGGGCCTCTCGAACCCGGCGACTGCCTGCTCGTCGAACACGGGTCCGTCCACCTGTCCGGACCGGCGTCGGTCGCTCTCGCCCAGATCCTCGACAGGTGAGCGGCAAAGTGTGCCGGGGCACACTTTGCCGCTCACCTGGGGGTCACCTCGCGGTCGAGAGAATCCGGCGCAGGCGCTCGATGGCGCGCTCGGTGGCGGGGCGGTCCTTCGCGACCAGCTGGTGCATGATGAAGCCCTCGATCGCCGAATACACCAGCAGGGTCAGATCTTCGTCGGCGGTGATGCCCAGGCGGGTCAGTGCCTGGGACGTCGCCTCGATGTACGTGGCGTACAGCAGTTTCACGTGTGGGTCGAGGCGCGGCGTTCGCCGGGATTCGAGCATCAGCTCGTACTGGAAGACCTGTAGGTCGGGGTCGCGGGCGACGAGGTCCGTGAGGTGCTCGACGAAATGGTCGAGTGACGACCCGTCGGCGATGTCGGCGAAGACGCTCGCGCTCTTGTCCAGCGCGTACCGGAGTGCGGCGTCGACGAGGGCATCCGTCGACGCGAAACTCTGCCGGACTTCCGCGTCCGTGATGCCCGCCTCCGCGGCGACGGCCCGGACCGTCAGACCGCGCAGACCGTCGCGGGCGATCACGGCGACTGTCGCGAGGACGAGGCCGAGAGCCACCTGATCGCTGCAGGGGACTGCCCGCCGCCGCCCGTCAGCCAGCGTCACAGTTCCACATCCCCGTGGGCGGCAAGCCATCTCATTCCGGGCTCGCGGGTGCGGCTGATGCCCTTGTATTCGGCCATGTCCACCGGCAGGTCCTCGAGGACCTTGTACAGCCGTGCACCCCACTCCGGGACGGACGCGACGTCGCGGAGCGGAAGCAGGTAGGTGCGGATGAGGAACATGACGGCGCCGGAGTGGGCGAGCCGGATCAGGTGCTGCACTTCGGTTCTCAGGAACAGTCGGTCGCCGACCTCGGCGAGCGGTCCGTCGGCGAGGGTGCGACGGTCCTTCCCCCACTCCGGATAGGTCTCGGTGGACGTGTCGAGTTTGCCGTCGACGGTCAGCGTCCAGTTGGTGCGCCGGTAGCTCTGGCGGGGTTCGAGCCGCATCAGGAAGTTGTGGGCGCGGGTGATGATCTTCTCGGTGTGGATACGCGGGACGGGGCCGTGGATCTCGAGGAAGCTCATCCCGACGTCGAATCCGAAGGACCAGTCCGCCGCGAACGTCACCAGTCCGGCGTCGCCCCACAATGCGCCCTCGCGCTGATCGAGCAGCACGACGTCTTCCTGGATCTGGCCGCAGATGTACACCAGCGGCGGCGCCGGCAGCGTGGTGAGGTCGCCGAACACGAAGCTGTGCTCGATCCCGAGGAGGTCGTTCCGCCAGAACCAGGTGTTAGCGCGACGTTCGAGGGTCATGGTGTCGGGGTATTCGGCGGCGAGGGTACGCATCAGGGTGAGCATGGCGTCCCACGCGGCGGGGACCATGTGCGGCAGGCACTGGTGCCGCGACGGGTCCGCGGTGAGGATGCGTTCGCGCTCGGCGAGTTCGCGGTGGTAGTGGTCGTCGATGGCGATGCGGGTGTCACCCCAGCTGCCGGCGACGGTGTCGGTGGGGTTCCCGGCGGGCTCGACGTTGGTGCTGTAGCGGTACTGGTCGCGGGGAAAGGGGAAGGGAAAACGCGCGGTACGCGAGTCGGTCGAGGTCACAGTTCCAGCTCCAATCGGTCTCCTACGGCCCGTGACACGCACGGCATGATCGAATCTCCGGACGCCTTCTCCTCGTCGGTGAGGTACAGGTCGCGGTGCTCGACCTCGCCGCCGCGGACCGACAGCCGGCATTCGCCGCACACCCCCTGGCGGCACAGGTTCGGGACGGCGATTCCCTTGTCCAGCAGGGCTTCGAGAAGGCTGGTGCCCGAGGGGACGGGGACGATCATCCCGGTGCGTCCGAGCTTGGCGGCGAACGGGTTTCCTTCGGGCAGCGGGCCCGCGCCGAACGCCTCCGAGTGCACCCGGCCCGGCGGCCAGCCGCATTCGCGGGCCCACTCCGCGACCGCGGCGATCATCGGCGCAGGTCCACAGGTGTAGAGATGGGTGCCGAGTGGTTGATCGGCCAGTGTCGGGACGAGGCGGTCCGCGAGTTCCCCGGGGGTGGACACCGTGACGAGCCGGTCGCCGCACAGCGCCGCCAGTTCGTCGGCATGCGCCCCCTGACGGTCGCGGAAGGAGTAGATCACCTCGAACGAACGACCCCACTCGAGGGCGGCCCGCACGTGCGACAGGATGGGGGTGACGCCGATCCCGCCCGCGACCAGGATGTGGTGCCGCGCGTTGAGGATCGGCGCGAACGCGCTGCGCGGACGGCTCACCCGGACGGGCTGCCCAGGCCGGAGGTCGTGGACCCAGCGTGAACCGCCGTGGCCGTTCTCGTCGAGCCGGACCGAGATCGCGTAGTGGTCCGGCTCGATCGACGGCCCCGTCAGCGAGTACGAGTTGTGCCTGCCCTCGGACCAGTTCACCGCGATATGGCTGCCCGGGGTGAACGTCGGCAGGGCGCGGCCGCCCGGGTCCGCGAGGACGACGTGCCGGACACCCGGGCACAGTAGTCGGGCCTCGCGCACCATCAGGGTGAGCGCGCCGGTAACACCCTCGCCCGCAGCCGTTTCGAGCACCATGGTCATGGCAGTTCCTCCGCATCGGCTCGGTAACCCAGGTACGCGCTGTGGCGCCGGGAGAAGTGGTAGTAGACGGTCAGCTCTTCGGAACACCCCGTGCACGGGGTCTGCCCGCCCACGGCCACCGGAACGTTCGGCGACGTCGTGTGGCAGTGCGCGCAGTACACGTCGCGCACCCCGGTGTCCCCGTCGCTGATCACGGCGGCGATCTCCGCGGGCAACGCGCCCGCGGAGATCAGGCGGGAGCGCACCGCCCCCACCGTCCGCTCGGAACCCGCCACCACGAATCGCCACCCGATGCGCGCTTCGGACAGCAGGTCGTCGAGCCCGGATCCGTCGACGTTCTCGACGGCCAGCATGCGAGTCGGTACCGGGGCGACCCGCTCGGACAGTTCGCGCGGCACTCGATCGCCGACCGAACCGTCCGAGACGAGCACGTAGCAGGTGACGAGAGCGCCGGCCGCCAGGTCGTCGACGGCCGAGTAGTCGGACCGCCACCGTGGGACGCTCGTCGACCTCATCGAGACGGCCATCGCAGATCAGGGCGCGAAGGAACGGTGGCCGACGAAGTAGGCCAGCGCGCGGTCGGGGGTGGTGAAGCGGATGCGCGACCCCTTGGGGAAGAAGATCGCATCCTTCGCCTTCGCCACCTCGACCTGGCCGGTGTCGAGGTTCTCCAGGGTGAATTCGCCTTCGAGGACGACCTTCATCTCGTCGTACGCGTAGTAGTAGTCGAGCGGGGCGTCGGTGCGCTGAAGTTCGAAGTAGCCGGCCGACATCTCGGAGCCGTCCGGGTTGGCGAAGACGTCGTCGATGTATCCCTTGGTGCCCGGGTACTCCGCGACCGGCATCTGCGGCAGGTTCTCGTGGAATCCGGCGGTGACGCGGAACGGGACGGCGGTGGGCTTGTCGGTCGTGGTCATGGAGTCTCCTGTGAGAGGCGATGAGGGTGATGAAGAGCGAATCCCCTGCGTGAAACTCGGGGTAGCAACAGGAAACCACATCGCATATTTCCACGGCGTAAATCTCGTCGGCGGTCCGGAAAGTGTGCAGTTCAGGACCGCATTATCCTGCCGAAGCCTCAGTTAGGCGGGAGATTTTGGTGATTCGGCCACAACATTGCCGTAACGCGATGGACATAGTAGAACTGTTTCATAGTGAACAACAGCGATTCATGAGGTGAAACGAACCGCTACTCAAGCCACCAGAGCCCGACCGTCCGGCCGAATGAAGGAAGCAACGTGACAGAGACAGCAAAGTTCGTGATCGTCGGTGGAGGACTCGAGGGTCTCGCCATCGCGTGGTCGCTCGCGGACCGCGGCGAGACCGACGTCCTGGTCCTCGAGCGTGACACCTTGTGCTCGGGCATGACCGGCAAGTCGTCCGGTGTGGTCCGGTGCCACTACGGGACGCCGTCGCTGGCGGCGATGTCCTGGTACGGCGTCGACATCTTCACCCGGGCCACCGAGATCTTCGGCGACGACATGGCGTTCCGTCAGTGCGGGTACGTCGTCGGCGTCGGCGAGAACAACATCGACCCGCTCAAGGCGAACGTCGCGATGATGCAGGGCCTCGGCATCGACGTCGACTACATCGGCCACGACAAGATGGCCGAGCTGTGGCCGGGGCTGCACCTCGACGACTTCGCCGCCTTCGCCTACGAGCCGCTCGGCGGCCGCGGCGAGGCGTACATGGCCGGCATGGCGTTCGGCGCGTCCGCCCGCAAGCTGGGCGTCACGATCCGCCAGAGCACGCCGGTGGCGTCACTGCTGCAGAATGCCGACGGCCGCGTCTACGGCGTGACCCTGGGTAACGGCGACGAGGTGCACGCCGAGCACGTGATCCTCGCGACCGGCCCGTGGGCGCCCGAACTCGGTGCCGGAGTCGGCGTCGACATCCCGGTGAAAGCCCAACGCGCGCAACTCGTCCTGATCGACCAGGGAGTTCCGACGCCGGAGGTGCCGGTGCTGTCGGACCTCGCCGGACTGCAGTACATCTGCCGCGAACCCAACGGCGAACTTCTCGTCGGGAACAGCGACCACGCCGCGCCCGAGTACATCGACCCCGACAAGTACAGCAACCGCGCGGACGACAGCACCATCGAGAAGAACATCATGAAGCTCGGCAACCGGCTGCCGGACATGCCGGACCCGCGTATCACGTCCTCGTACGTCGGGGCGTACGACGTCACCCCCGACTACAATCCGATCATCGGGCCCGCGCCCGTCGACGGGCTGTTCCTGGCCACCGGGTTCTCCGGTCACGGTTTCAAGATCTCACCCGCGGTCGGGCGCCTGGTCGCCGACATGCTGCTCGACGACGGCAAGACCTCCCTCCCGAACGTCGAGCCGTCCGACTTCCGCTACTCGCGCTTCGAGGAGGGCGACCTCCTCTTCAGCCTGCACCCCTACGAGGGTGCCGGCGAGATGCGCTGACCCACAGACCACCTCACCCGTAGACCACCAGTTCAGGAGCTCCCCATGGCTGTCGACACTGCTGACGCGTTCACCGCGCAGAACATCGTGACATCCCCACCGCAGACCTTGTCCGAGGTGGCCCGGGCCACCGGAACCACCTTCATTCTCGCCCTGTTCGTCACCCTGTCCGGGAAGCCGTGCGCCAAACTCGTTCCGATCGAGGCCGTCGAGCAACTTCAGGACGACGGCGTGGGCTTCGCCGGCTACGCGGCCGGGCACATGGGGCAGGAACCCAAGGATTCCGATCTCGTTGCTGTGCCCGATGTCTCGTCGTTCACGCCGATCCCGTTCGTGAAGCCCGGACTCGCGATCGTGCACTGCGACCCCCACGTGGAGGGCACGCCGTGGCCGTATGCGCCGCGGGTGATCCTGAAGGAGACCCTGAAGAAGGCGGCCGAACTTGGCCTGTCGGTCAACGTCGGGGCGGAGATCGAGTACTTCCTCGTCAACCGCACCGGCGACGGTCCCCTCACCACCGCGGACACCGACGACGTCAGCCGTCAGCCGTGTTACGACGCCCGCGACGTCACCCGGATGTACGACCATCTCACCGAGGTGTCGCAGGCCATGAACACGCTCGGGTGGGGCAACTACGCCAACGACCACGAGGACGGCAACGGGCAGTTCGAGCAGAACTTCGACTACGCCGACGCGATGACCACCTCGGACCGGGTGATCACCGCCCGGTACCTGTTGTCGGTGATCGCCGAGAAGCGAGGCATGAAGGCCACATTCATGCCCAAACCGTTCTCCGACCGCACCGGGTCGGGCATGCACCTGCACCTGTCGCTGTGGAACGACGGCGGTTCGGTGTTCCCGGACGGTGACGACCCCAAGGGACTCGGACTGTCGAAGACCGCGTACGCGTTCATCGCCGGCATTCTGGAGCACGCGTGCGCTCTGCAGGGCGTGATCGCCCCGACCGTCAACTCCTACAAGCGAACCGGGGCCACCTCGACGAGCAGCGGCGCCACCTGGTCGCCGCGGTACGCCACGTACGGTGGCAACGACCGCACCCACTATCTGCGGGTGCCGGACAAGAACCGGGTGGAACTGCGCGGCGGCGACGGCTCCGCCAACCCCTACCTCGCGGCCGCCACCGCGATCGCTGCCGGCCTGGACGGCATCGCCCGCGACCTCGACCCCGGCACCCCCGGATCCGGCGACAGCCCCAGCGACATGCTGCCGATGACGCTGCTGCACGCCATGGACGCACTGGAATCGGATCCGATCGTGACGGGCGCCCTCGACGTCGCGGGCCCCGGCGTCGCCGAGTACTTCGCGAAACTCAAGCGCGAGGAGTTCTTCGCCTGGCACAACACCGTTTCCCCCTGGGAACTCGACCACTACCTGACAGCGTTCTGACAGACCTCCCGAAAGGAGACATCCATGTGTGGAATCGTCGGACTTCACCTGCGTGAGCCGTCCCTCTACCCACAACTCGGCGCCCTGCTCACCGACATGCTCGCGCAGATGTGCGACCGCGGCCCCGATTCCGCCGGCATGGCCATCTACGGCGACCGGACCTGGTCGCCGGAAGGGGAGTCGACGGTCTCCCTGCTCGACTGCCCCATCCCCGCAGCGGATCTCGCCGCGACGCTGTCGTCCACCCTCGACACGACGATCACCGGACTCGACCTGGACCCGACCACGATCCTGCACGGGGTCGTCGGCGCGGAGGATCTCGCCGCGGCTGTGCGCAGCGTCGTCCCCACGGCACGGGTCATCGGCTTCGGCAACGATCTCACCGTCCTCAAGGGCGTCGGGAACCCCGTCGATCTGGCGAACCGGTTCGGGCTGCCCGCCGCCACCGGCTGGCAGGGCGTCGCCCATACCCGGATGGCCACCGAATCCGCCGTCACCGCCGAGGGTTCGCACCCGTTCTCCGTCGGCCCCGACGAGTGCCTGGTGCACAACGGGTCCTTCTCGAACCACATGAGCATCAAGCACCAGCTCGAGCGCGACGGTGTCGTGTTCGACAGCGCCAACGACACCGAGGTCGGGGCGCGGTTCGTCGCCAAGCAACTCGCCGAGGGCGTCGATCTGGAGAAGGCGCTCCTGATGCTGAACGAGACGTTCGACGGCTTCTACACCCTCCTCGTCTCGACCGTCGACTCGTTCGCCGTGGTCCGCGACGCCATCTCCTGCAAGCCCGCCGTCATCGCCGAGACCGACCAGTGGGTCGCGATGGCCTCCGAATACCGCGCCCTGGCGAACCTGCCCGGCGTCGAGAACGCCCGAATCTTCGAGCCCGAACCGGAAGAGGTGTACGTATGGCACCGGTAGCCACCACCGAAGCAACTGTCCTGGACCTCGCGTCGTCGAGCACCCGGGCCGTCAACGAGCGGCTCACCTCGCCCGAGGCGCCGAGGACGGTCACCGTCACCGGCCCCCAGGGTGCGCACGCTCTCGCCTGCGGCCTCGACTCGGACATCGACGTCACGATCGAGGGCCACGTCGGCTACTACTGCGCCGGCATGAACCAGCAGGCCACCGTGACCGTGACCGGCAACGCCGGCGTCGGGGTCGCCGAGAACATGATGTCGGGGACGGTGCACGTCAAGGGCGACGCGTCGCAGTCCGCCGGCGCCACCGCCCACGGTGGGCTGCTCGTGATCGACGGCAATGCCGCCGCCCGCTGCGGCATCTCGATGAAGGGCGTCGACATCGTCGTCGGCGGCAACATCGGGCACATGTCCGCGTTCATGGGTCAGGCCGGACGTCTCGTCGTCCTCGGCGACGCCGGCGAGGCCCTCGGCGACTCGCTGTACGAGGCCCGGATCTATGTGCGCGGCACCGTCGCCTCCCTCGGCGCCGACTGCATCAAGAAGGAGATGCGCGAAGAGCACCTGACGGAACTGCGGGATCTGCTGGATCAGGCCGGTTTCGACGCCGACCCGTCCGAGTTCACCCGCTACGGCTCCGCCCGCAAGCTCTACAACTTCCACGTCGACAACGCCAGCGCGTACTAGGAGACCCGTCATGAACACCCCGAACCCGGCCCTGCGCGAATCGGCGACCTTCGACCGCGGCGTCATCTCCGAGATCCAGCGGGCCGCCGAGACCGGCATCTACGACATCCGCGGCTGGGGCGCCAAGCGCAGGCTGCCCCACTTCGACGACCTCCTGTTCCTCGGGGCGTCGATGTCGCGGTACCCGCTCGAGGGGTACCGCGAAAAGTGCGACACGGACGTCGTGCTGGGTGACCGCAACGCGAAGTTCCCGCTGCACCTCGACATCCCGATCACCATCGCCGGCATGAGCTTCGGTGCGCTGTCCGGGCAGGCGAAGGAAGCCCTCGGCCGCGGCGCCAGTGAGGTCGGCACGTCCACCACCACCGGTGACGGCGGCATGACCCCGGAGGAGCGGGGACAGTCGAAGAACCTCGTCTACCAGTACCTGCCGTCGCGGTACGGGATGAACCCTGACGACCTGCGCAAGGCGGACGCCATCGAGATCGTCCTCGGTCAGGGCGCCAAGCCGGGTGGCGGCGGAATGCTGCTGGGGCAGAAGATCACCGAACGCGTCGCCGGGATGCGCACCCTCCCCATGGGTGTCGACCAGCGGTCGGCATGCAGGCACCCCGACTGGACCGGTCCCGACGACCTCGCCATCAAGATCATCGAACTGCGCGAGATCACCAACTGGGAGAAGCCGATCTACATCAAGGTCGGTGCCACCCGCACCTACTACGACGTGAAGCTTGCCGTGAAGGCCGGCGCCGACGTCGTCGTGGTCGACGGCATGCAGGGCGGCACCGCCGCCACCCAGGACGTGTTCATCGAGCACGTCGGCATCCCCACCCTCGCCGCGATCCCGCAGGCCGTCCAGGCGCTGCAGGAACTCGGGGTGCACCGCAAGGTCCAGCTCATCGTGTCGGGCGGCATCCGCAGCGGCGCGGACGTCGCGAAGGCCATGGCCCTCGGTGCGGACGCCGTCGCGATCGGCACCGCCGCCCTGATCGCGTTGGGAGACAACAGTCCCCGCTACGCGAAGCAGTACGAGGAACTCGGCTCCGCCGCCGGGTTCTACGACGACTTCCAGGCCGGGAAGGACCCCGCCGGGATCACCACCCAGGACCCGGAACTGTCGAAGAACCTCGACCCCGTCGAGGGCGGACGGCGGCTCGCCAACTACCTGCGGGTCCTCACCATGGAAGCGCAGACCCTGGCCCGCGCCTGCGGCAAGTCGCACCTGCGCAACCTCGAACCGGAGGACCTCGTCGCCCTCACCGTCGAGGCGTCCGCCATGGCCCGCGTGCCCCTCGCCGGAACCACCTGGATTCCGGGAGCCCTGTAGGCGGCTCCGCCACCCGTGCGCCTTTTTGGTAGCTGGAACAACCAGAAAGGCGCACGGGCGCGAAGCGCCTATTCCTACGAGTAGAGGACCCAATACATGACTTCGTTCGATTCGCTGTGGGCGACCATTCTCGATGTCGGTCAGCACAAGTCGACGCGCGGGTACCGCCGCTTCGCGTGGAACGACTCCGACATGACGCTGCGCGAATGGTTCGGCGACTGCGCCCGGCAGCGGGGGATGAGCGTCGAGGAAGACCGCAACGGCAACCTGTGGGCCTGGTGGATGCCGGAGGGATGGGACGGCGATCCACGCGACAGTTTCGTCACCGGATCGCACCTCGACTCCGTGCCTGACGGCGGCGCCTACGACGGACCCCTCGGGGTCGTGTCGGCGTTCGCGGCGATCGACCTGGTGCGAGAACGGGGCATCGTTCCGACGCGTCCGGTGGCGGTCACGGCGTTCTCCGACGAGGAGGGTGCGCGATTCGGTGTCGCCTGCGTCGGCTCGCAACTGTCCACCGGGGCGGTGACACCCGCCCGTGCACTGGCTCTGCGAGACAACGACGGCATCAGCCTCGGCGAGGCACTGATCTCCGCCGGCCGCGACCCACACCAACTCGGCGAGGACCCCGACCTCGTCGACCGCGTCGGCGTGTACGTGGAACTGCACGTCGAGCAGGGGCGCGCTCTGGACCTGATCGACAGCCCCATCGCCGTGGCCTCGTCGATCTGGCCGCACGGCCGGTGGCAGTTCGTGTTCTCCGGGGAGGCCAACCACGCAGGCGCCACCCGGCTCGTCGACCGCCGCGACCCGATGCTCGCGTTCGCGTCCTCGGTCCACACCGCACGGTCCGCCGCGGCGCTGCACGAGGCGGTCGCCACGTTCGGCAAGGTGCGGGTACTTCCCAACGGTGCCAATGCCATTCCGTCGGAGGTGCGGGCGTGGCTCGACGCCCGGGCCGCCGACGAGGAGACGCTGACGAAACTGGTGCAGCAGATCACCGCCGAGGCGCAGGCCTACGCGGCCGCCGACGGCATCGGTCTCGAGGTCGACGCCGAATCGGTGACACCGATCGTCGACTTCCCGCACGACATCCGGGAGCGACTGCGCCGGTCCCTCGCTCACCTAGGCGACATCCCCGTCCTCCCGACCGCGGCCGGCCACGACGCGGGGATCCTGTCGGCGAAGGTACCCACCGCGATGATGTTCGTCCGCAACCCGACCGGTGTGTCCCACTCGCCCGACGAGTTCGCCGAAGCCGACGACTGCAACCGTGGCGCGGAGGCGCTGGCGGACGTGATGGCCGACTGGGTGACCGCCACCTGACCCCCATGTGAGTGGCAAAGCGTGCCGGGGCACTCTTTGCCACTCACGTGCGGCGCGCCCCTCGGGTCAGGACGTGCCGCACGTGCAGCACCAGTAGGCGATTCGGAACGCTATCCGACCACGGCGGCCGGGCTGCGCCGCGGCACCCTTCCTTTGTCGGCGGTGAGCGTGGCGGGGTTTGCCACCTCTCGCATCATCCTGCTCGCTATCTGACAGGTGCGGGATTCGAGCCGGTCAGCAGCAGGTGGCCGGCGTCGACGGGGATGGTCACGCCTGTCACCGACGCGGCGAGGTCGGAGTTCAGGTAGAGCGCAGTATCCGCGATGACCTGCGGCGGCATGAACGTCGTGCCCTTGAGGGCGTGGAAGTGATAGCCGCCCTCGATCATGTCGGCCTCGGTCCCGCCCTCGTGGCCGGCGAACATGTCCCAGGCGCCCTGGTGGTCGGTCATCGGTGTCTTGATCGCTCCCGGGTTGATCGAGTTGCACCGGATCCCGTACGGCGCCAGCTCGAGCGCAATGTTCTTCATCAATCCGATCACGCCGTGCTTGGCCGTGACGTAGTGCGCGTAGTTCATGCCCGGCTCCAGTCCGTTGACCGAGGACGTGATGACGATGGACCCGCTTCGGCGCTCGATCATGTGTGGTGCCACGGCCTTCGCGGACTTCCACACGCCGGTCAGGTTGACGCCCATCATCTCTTCCCAGTCGTCTTCGCTGAGCTCCCAGAACGGTGCCTGTGTCCAGATACCCGCATTGGCGATCAGGATGTCGATCTTTCCGAACGTCGAGATGGTCTGGGTGACTGCGTCGTCGAGTGAAGCCTGCGACCGCACGTCAACCTCGAACGACAGCGCCCGGCGCCCGAGGGTCTCGACCTGCGCAACCGTCTCGGCGAGGTCGGATCCGTCCGCCATCTTGTACGGCACGGTGCCCATCTGGGCGGCGATGTCGATGACCACGACGTCCGCGCCCTCGCGCGCCGAGGTTACAGCGTGCGCGCGCCCCTGGCCGCGTGCTCCACCGGTGATGAATGCGACCTTCCCGTCCAGCATTCCCATGATTACCTCCTGATTGATGGAACGATTTCGCTGCTGTCAGAGTTGTCCGCCGGCGTCGACGGTGTGCGTGGTGCCGGTGATGTACCGGCCGGCGTCACCGACCAGGTACAGCACCGCATTCGAAATGTCGATCGACTCCAGTGCGGGGACGGGAAGCGCGTTGAGCGTGAGCGCAGCTTCCTCGAAGTCGGCACGCGTGGGGTGTCCGAGATCCGGTCGGAAGAGCTGGTAGGTGGGCTCGTTGAGGATCATGTCCGTCGCCACCGTGGTGGGATGAATGGTGTTGACCCGGATGCTCTGCGGGGCGAGTTCCTGCGCGAGCACGCGCATGAACCCGATCAGGCCCGCCTTGGCGGCCGAGTAGTGCGCGGTGTTCGCGTTGGCTTTGAGGGCCGCGAGGGAACTGGTGATCACTACCGAGCCACCGCGTCCTCCGGCGATGATGTGGGGTACCGCGGCAACACAGGTCTTCCAGACGCCGGTGAGATTGACGTCGATCATCGTCGACCACGTCTGTTCGGACATTTCCAGCGTGGGCGCGGGTACCGAGATTCCGGCGTTGGCGAGCACGATGTCGAGTCGGCCGAGTTGAGCGACCCCGTCGTCGACGGCGGAAGTGAGCGCGGCGAGGTCCCGGACGTCGACTTCGGCGGTCACGATCCGGCGGCCGAGGGCCTTGACCTGGCGCGCGGTCTCGGCGAGATCGTCCGGGGTGGCCGTCGCATACGGCACGGTCTCCACCGGGCGGCAGACGTCCACCGCGATGATGTCCGCGCCTTCCCGGGCGAGGAGCAATGCGTGACTGCGGCCCTGGCCGCGTGCGGCGCCTGTGATGAATGCGACCTGATTCTCGAGTTGTCCCATGACAGTTGACCTTCCGGCACATGCGGCGCCGATTCGAGCGGCATCGCGTCGTATCGAGCAGGTTATGTCATGCGGTGACAAAACATCGCGAATTGGGTGATTCGGTTGGGAAGTCGTCCGCCGGGCACTCGGCCTTTGAGATCATCGACGCGTGACCAGGATCGGCGACCGAACCCCCGCACCCTCCGACCGCGGTGGGCGTCCCGCGGCGACCAGTGCGCACGAGCTGGCAGCGGTGGCGCAGCGGCTGTTCCTCACCCATGGGTTCGAGCAGACGAGCGTCGACGACATCGCCGCGGAGGTCGGCATCAGCCGCCGCACCTTCTTCCGCTACTTCCCGTCCAAGGCCGATGTCCTCTGGGTCGAGTCGGACGCCGAACTGGCCAGGCTGTGCGAACAACTCTCGGCCGGTCTGCCGGCCGAGCCGTACCGGACGGTCGTCGCACGCGCGGTGATCGGGGCCCTGCACGTTCCCGAAGACCAGCACGAGTGGGCGCGGCACCGGGCTCAGTTGGTGCTCAGCGTCCCGGCGGTGCAGGTGCACGCCGCGGCCCGGCACGCCGCGTGGCGTGCTGCGGCCACCGAGTTCGCCAGCGTCCGATCGGGGGAGCCGGCGACCGCACTGTTCCCGACAGCGGTCGGGTACGCGGTGGTGGCGGCTGTTCACACCGCGCACGAGTTCTGGCTTACCAACCCGGGCGTTGACCTCGACGAGGCCCTCGCCCGGTCGCTCGATCTCCTGCTGCCACCGGAGCCCGCCACCCGGTGAGGTCGCCGCGCTCGACGACACGGCGCGCCACCGTGACCCCCATGTGAGTGGCAAAGCGTGTTCGGGCACTCTTTTCCACTCACGTACGGGAGGGGCGCCATTCCTCCAGCTGTTCGACGGCGGTGTTCGCGACCGCGACGGCCTCGTCGCGGTCGACCCGCGACAGCAGGAGGGCGCTGACGGACAGGGACGTCAGGAGCCGGGCTCGGTGCTGCAGGGTGGCGGCCGGGGCGTCGGGGTCGTGGGCGCGGAGTGCGTGGGTGAGCGCCCCGGACAGTTCACGCTGGTAGCTCTCGACGACGGACCGTTGCGTGTCGTCGTGCGCGGCGAAACCGGCGGCACTGTTGAGCAGCAGGCAGCCGCGGCCGGGGGTTTCGTCGGGGAGGGAGGCGAGGGCGCCGGCGAGGCTGCGGTAGTAGCGCGAGGCGGCGTCGGGGCGGGTGGGCTCGTCGGTCAGGATGCGGAGCCGGGGGCGCACCACCCGGTCCAAGTAGTCGTGCACTGCGGCGTCGTAGAGTCCGCGTTTGCTGGTGAAGGCGTTGTAGAGGCTCGACCGATTCAAACCGGTGACGCGCTCGAGGTCGGGTATCGACGTGGCTTCGAAGCCCTTGTCCCAGAACAGGTCGCGGGCGCGGCCGACCACCTCGGCCGTGTCGAAGTCCTGCGTGCGCGGCATGACGATCCTCACTCGTGGTTGTGAAACGACCATTTCAGTATATATTGAAATGGTCAGTTCAGAACGAGGAGGGGTTTCGTATGGTCGCCGCGGGTCTTGTTCTTGCCGCACTCGCCAGTGCGCTACACGTATACATCTTCGTGCTCGAGTCCGTCCTCTGGACGGCGCCGCGCACCCGCGCGACGTTCGGGACCAGCGCCGAAGAGGCCGCCGCCACCCGGGAGCTTGCCTTCAACCAGGGCTTCTACAACCTCTTCCTCGCGATCGTGACGGCAGTCGGCATCGTCGCCGTGATCATCGGCGCCACCGCCGTCGGATCGGCCCTCATCTTCGCCGGCGCGGGCTCCATGCTGCTCGCGGCGCTCGTACTCCTGCTGTCGTCGCCCGGCAAGGCTCGCGCGGCGATCACCCAGGGGACGCTGCCGCTGCTCGCCGTCGTCCTCCTCGCGCTCGGACTGGCGCTGTGACCTCAGAAGTATCGAAAGGAACACCATGCCGTCGAGCACCCAGATTCAACTGATCAACCGGCCGGTGGGCTGGCCCACCCAGGACGACTTCCGCACCGCCTCCGTCGAGTTGCCCGCACTCGGGCCCGAGCAGGTGCGCGTGCATAACGAGTTCGTCTCGGTCGACCCCTACATGCGCGGCCGGATGAACGATGTGAAGTCGTACATCCCGCCGTTCGTGCTGGGCGAGACGATGACCGGCGGGGCCGTCGGTCGCGTCGTCGAATCCACCGCCGCCACCCATCCGGTCGGCTCGGTGGTCGTCCACGACCTCGGGTGGCGCGACGTCGCGCAGGGTGACGCCTCGGCGTTCCGCATGGTCGAAGAGATTCCGGGAGTGCCGATCTCGGCCTACCTCGGGATTCTCGGACTGACCGGGCTCACCGCCTACGTCGGCCTCGTGCACATCGCCCACCTGAAGGCCGGCGACGCCGTGTTCATCTCCGGAGCCGCGGGAGCGGTCGGGACCGCCGCCGGACAGATCGCGCGACTCGAGGGCGCGTCCCGGGTCATCGGATCCGCCGGGTCCGCGGAGAAGGTCGCGCTGCTGACCGACCGGTACGGATACGACGCCGCCTTCGACTACAAGCAGGCGCCGGTGCGCGAGCAGCTTCGCGGACTCGCGGGCGACGGCATCGACGTCTACTTCGACAATGTCGGCGGCGATCACCTCGAGGCCGCCCTCGACGTCATGCGCCCCGGCGGGCGGGCCGCACTGTGCGGCGCGATCGCGGCGTACAACGCCACCGAGCGCACGCCCGGCCCCGACAACATGGTGAACATCATCAGCCGCGGTCTCACCCTCGAGGGCTTCACCCTCGGCAACTACACCCACGTGTTCCCCGAGTTCGCCGCCAAGATGGGACCGTGGCTCGCGTCCGGCGACGTGGTGCACGACGAGACCGTCGTCGACGGCATCGAGAACTCGGTCGACGCGTTCTTGCAGCTCATGCGCGGCGCGAACGTCGGGAAGATGCTGGTGAAGGTGTAGCCACCCGTGCGCGGCTCAGGAGTCCAGAGACTCGTTAACCGCGCACAGGCGCGTCAGCGCCTCACGGAGGAGTACCGCTCGCGGACGTCGGGTGCCGGGTCCGCCTCGAAGCGCCGGGTGGACGTCTGGCTCCACTGCGGCGGCTCCGGGGTCCCGGCCAGGGTCCAGGCCGCTTGACGGCACGCGCCGATCGCGACGTATTCCGCCGGCTGCGGCACGAGGACCGGCGCCCCGAAGATGGCGGGCGCGAGTTCACACAGTGCCTGTGAGCGGGCACCGCCGCCGATCAAGAGGATCCGACGCACGGTGACGCCCTGGGCGATCAGGTGGTCGATGCCTTCCGCCAGACCGCACAGCAGCCCCTCGACGGCCGCGCGAGCGAGGTGGGCGGGCGTCGAATTCGCCAGCCGCAGACCGTGAACGGAGCCGGCGGCGTCGGGACGGTTGGGGGTGCGTTCGCCCTCGAAGTACGGCACCATCACCAGGCCGCCGCTGCCGGACGGCGCCGACAGCGCCAGCCGCGACAGCTCGTCGTGATCGACCCCCAGTAGCGAGGCGGTCGCGTCGAGGACCCGGGCGGCGTTCAGCGTGCACACGAGCGGCAGCTGGCGTCCGGTGGCGTCGGCGAAGCCGGCGACGAAACCGCCCGGATCGTTCGCCGGTGTCACGGACACCGCGGACACGACGCCCGACGTTCCCACGGAGACGACGACGTCGCCCTCCTGGGCGTCGAGGGCGAGTGCTGCGGCGGCGTTGTCCCCGGTGCCCGGTCCGACGGCGGCACCCCAGCGGGTCTCACCGATCCGCTCGGCGGGCCCGGCGACACGCGGCACGGCGGCCGTCCGCCCCCGCAGCGCCAGCGACAGCAGGTCGGTCCGGTAGGAATCCGTTGCGGCGGAGAAGTATCCGGTGCCGCTGGCGTCGCCGCGGTCGGTGGCCAGGGTGCCGAGGTCGGATCGGCCGGTGAGCTGCCAGGCGAGCCAGTCGTGGGGCAGGCACACCGCGGACGTCCGGTCGGCGTTCGCCGGTTCGGAATCGGCGAGCCAGCGCAGTTTGCTGACGGTGATCGCGGCGAGGGGCACCACACCCACCGCATCCGCCCACGCGTCCGGACCGCCGAGGTCCTCCACCAGTTGCGTGGCGGCGCCGGCGGAGCGAGTGTCGTTCCACAGCAACGCCGGACGCACGACCGCGCCCGCGTCGTCGAGACAGACCATGCCGTGCTGTTGCGCTCCGACCGACACCGCCGCGACGTCGTCGAGTCCGCCGGCGGCGGCGACGGCGTCGTCGAGGGCCGAAGCCCACTCGCGCGGATCGACCTCGGTGCCGTCCGGGTGCGAGGCCTTGCCCTCGCGGACGAGTGCGCCGGTGTCGGCGTCGCAGACCATCACCTTGCACGACTGGGTGGACGAGTCGATGCCCGCGACGAGTGTCATTGCCGCACACCCGCCGCGCGGTCCAGTGTCTCGCGGGTAGGGAGGTCCGCCCCGGCGCGCGCGACCGTGAGGCCAGACATCAGTACGGCGTTGTCGAGCACGTTCCGCAGTTCGTCCGGTTCGATCGCGTGGAGGGCGGCGCGGCTCTCCGCGCCGAGGAAGCCGTGCGACCAGAATCCGTCGAGGAGTCCGGCCATGAACGCGTCGCCCGCTCCGACGGTGTCGACCACCTCGACGTGGCGGGCCGCGACCTCGACGAGTCCGGCCGCGCAGACCGCGAAGGCGCCCTCGGCGCCCTTCGTCACCGCGACCATCGCCGGACCGCGCGACAGCCACGCGCGGGCGATGTCGACGGGGTCCCGATCGGGGTCGTACCAGCGGAGGTCCTCGTCGCTGACCTTGACGATGTCGGAGATCGACACGAGGTGCTCGATTCGCTCCCGGGCGCGCGTTTTGTCGGTGATCAACACCGGTCGCACGTTGGGGTCGTAGCTGATCGTCGCGGCGGCGCGCCGGCGTTCGAGCATGTTTGCCACCACATCGCAGCCGGGTTCCATCACGGCGGCAATGGAACCGGTGTGGACGAGCGACGGGGCGGATGCCCCGCTGGGGGAGGGGAGGTCCCACTCGATGTCGAACTCGTAGGTGGCGGATCCGGCAGTGTCGAGGGTGGCGTGGGCCGTCGCGGTTCGCTGCGCGGTGACGCTGCCGGGCGCGACGCTCACCCCGACTGCTCGAGGTGCCGGATGATCGACCGGCCCCGTGTGTCGTCGCCGATCCGGGTGACGAATTCGACCGGACGACCGAGCCTGCCGAGGCCGACCGCGACGTTGAGCGGGCTACCGCCGACGTATTCGGTGGTGGCGCCGTCGCTCGCCGTGACGATGTCGATGAGGGCTTCACCGATGACCAGACTCATGACTGCACCTTCTCACGCAGAGCCTCGAGTGTCTTCCGTGCGCCGACGCCGTGCAGTGAGTCCAGCGCCCAGAGGTAGGCGGTGACGAAGCGCGGGTTGTCGGCCAGATCGCCGAAGACGGATCGGTTCTCGATGAAGGCCGTGGGGTTCTCGTGCTGGCTGCGCGCGATCGGGACGAGGGAGTCCTTCAACTGGTCGACGACGTCGATGGGTTGTCCGTCCTCGTCGACTCCTTCGGCGTAGCGGGCCCAGCTCGCCACGATCGCGGCCGACAGTCGAATGTGCCGGTCGGCCACCAGGTTCTCGCGGATCACCGGCAGCAGCCACTTCGGGATGCGGTCGGACGATTCGGCACACAGGCGAGCGACGGTGTCGCGGATCTCGGGATTGGAGAAGCGTTCGATGAGCGTGCGCTTGTAGTCGTCGAGGTCGACGCCGGGGACCGGCGCCAGGGTGGGTGTGGCCTCGTCGTCCATGTATGCGAGCAGGAAGTCGGCGAACAGCGGATCCTGTGCGACGTCGTGCACCAGTCGGTACCCGGCCAGGTATCCGAAATAGCAGAGGCCCTGGTGGCTGGCGTTGAGCAGGCGCAGTTTCATCAGTTCGTACGGTTCGACGTCGTCGACCACCTGTACACCGACGTCCTCGAATGCCGGGCGTCCGAGCGGGAACGCGTCCTCGAGCACCCATGACGTGAACGGCTCGGCTGCGACGGGCCACCGGTCGTCGACGCCGAAGCGCGACGACAGCGCCTCCGTCACCTCGGGGGTGGTGACGGGTGTGATGCGGTCGACCATGGAGTTGGGGAACGACGTCTCGGCGCGCATCCACTCGGCGAGGTCCGGGTCCTTCAACTCCGCGTACGCCAGGAACATCCGGCGCGCCACGTCGCCGTTGCCCTGAATGTTGTCGCAGGACATGATGGTCGGTGACGGCAACCCGCGCGCGCGGCGCCGGGACAGGGCCTCGACGACGAGTCCGAACGTGGTCCGCGGGACGGCCCCGTCGGTGAGATCGTGCACGACGTCGGGGTTCTCGGCGTCGAACTCGCCCGTGTCGTGGGTGAAGTTGTAGCCGCCCTCCGTGATCGTCAGCGAGACGATCCGGGTGGTCTCCGCGGCGATCTTCTCGATGACCGCCTCGGGGTCGTCGAGGGCGAGAAGATAGTCGACGATGGACCCGATGACGCTCACGTCCCAGGTGCCGTCCGGGTGTCGCAGCGCCAGCGTGTACAGGCCGTCCTGGGCGTCGAGGGCGTCCTTCATGCGCCGGTCACCGGGCAGCACCCCGACTCCGCAGATGCCCCAGTCGCGCGCCTGACCGCGCCGCAACAGGCGGTCGACGTACATCGCCTGGTGTGCCCGGTGGAATCCGCCGACACCGAAATGCACTATGCCCACGGTGATGTCGCCTCGGTCGTAGTTCGGCACCTGCACGGTGTCGTCGAACTGCTGCAGTGCCTGCGCGCTCAGTTGCATCGGTCTCTCCTCATTCCTGGACGCGTACGACGGCCTTGAGGCTGCCCGGCGTCCGGTCTGCGTTCAGTGCTTGTTCCGCCTCGGCGAGCGGGAATCTTCCGGTGACCATCGAATCGAGGTCGACGCGCCCGGACCGCGCCAGCGCGATCGCCGTCGGCCAGGTGTTGGCGTAACGAAACACCCCGGTCAGAAACAACTCTCGGTTCTGGATGGTCTGGACGGGCAGCGTCATCTCGGGGGCGCCCATGCCCACCAGGACAACGGTTCCCGCAGGCCGGACCGCCTGGATGCCGGCCAGTACCGCGCTCGGGGCGCCCGACGCGTCGACGAACGAGTCCACGTGAAGTCCCGCGACGTCCTGCTCGCGCGGGTCGAGCACTGCGGTGGCACCGAATTTCGCTGCGACGTCGCGCCGCCGGGGGTCGAGGTCGGAGACGACCACCTCGGTGGCACCGAACGCGAGGACCGTCTGCACCAGTGCGATTCCGATCGGCCCCGCACCTGCGATCAGAACCCGCGAACCCGCCGTCACGCCGGCCTTGCGGGTGGTGGCGATGGCCACCGACAACGGCTCGCACAGTGCGGCCGCGTCCTCGGACATCTCGTCGGGAATCGGATGCGCGAACGCCGAGCCGATGGTCACGTACTCGGCCAGCGCCCCGTCGATCGGCGGGGTGGCATAGAACTGCATGTGCGGGCACAGGTTGTAGAGACCGCGCCGGGATTCGTCGGTGTCCGGGTCGGGGCGCTGCGGTTCGATGGAGACTCGCTGCCCGATGCGCTCCGCCGAGACGCCGGCCCCGACACCCACCACGGTGCCCGACGCCTCGTGTCCCAGCACGATCGGCTGATCGACCACGAACTCGCCGATGCGGCCCTCGCGGTAGTAGTGGGCGTCCGATCCGCAGACGCCGACCGAGGCCACGCGGATCAGGACGTCACCGGGGCCTGGAGTGGGCACGGACCGTTCCCGGATTTCGATCGCGCCCGGCTCGACGAGCACGCTGGCACGCATCGTCCTGGGGATATCCGATGGGAGTGTTGTGTGGGTCACACTTCGATGCTAGCGTATTGAGCAGATGAACGCATAGTGATCATTTGCTCACGGCTTCTCGAGGCTCCGAAGACACACTCGACGGGCTCGGGATCATGGCGAGGAGAACCAGTGACGTCCCCCAACTCGACGGCCCCGACGCCGTCTCCCATCGCGGCACCACCGCCGTCCACGACGGAGGATCTGCGCCTCGCGTTGCGCGCCGCAACGTTGTACTACCTCGACGGAATGACCCAGGCCGAGGTCGCCACGCGACTCGGTGTCTCCCGCCCGACCGCGGGCCGGCTGGTGGCGCGAGCCCGTGCCCAGGGCCTGGTGCGCATCGAGGTGCAGGCACCCGCGCATCTGCGGGATGCACTGCGCTCGGACGAGGAGCGCGCGCTCGAGGAGAAGTACGGCCTCGTCGAGGCGGTGGTGGTCGCCGACTCCGTCGACGCCGCCGGTGCGATCGACGACCACAACAGCTTCGCCGGTGTCGGGCGCGCCGCCGCATCCCTCCTCGTCCGCCGGATCCGGGAAGGCGACACCCTCGGATTCACTTGGGGGCCCGAAACGGTCGCCGTCGCGCAGGGGCTGCCGTCCGGTGCGGCCACGTGCGCATCCGTCGTCCAGCTCGACGGCTCGGTGAGTGCGATCAACTATCAGACCGGAACGGAGTACGTCCTGGGTAGATGCGCAGAGCAGCTGCAGGCCAACACCGTTCGGCTTCCCGTTCCCCTGTACGCGGACGCATCGACCGTGGTATCCATGCGGGGCGACTCCGTCATCTCCAAGGCGCTCGAGGCGGGCCGGACTGCGGAGATGATGATGTTCGGCACGGGCGCCGTCTCCACGTCGACAACGTTGTTCGAGGGCAGCTTCATCGACACGGACATGCTGTCCGTGCTCACCGGCCTCGGCGCGGTCGGTGAAGTCGGTGGACGCTTCTACCGGCTCGACGGAACCGAGGTCTCCGGACCACTGGACGAACGGGCCATGTCCGTTCCTCTCGACGACATCCGCGCGTGCGAGGGATCGATCCTCGTCACCGGTGGCGTCGCCAAACACCAAGCGGCACTGGGTGCCCTCCACGGCGGACTGGCCAAGATGCTGGTTTGCGACATCGAATGCGCGCGTTGGCTGCTCGATCAGTAGCACCACGCAAGAGAGGTGAAGATCGGTGAAGAAACACAGGAAACCGGCGACGATGCTGGTAGCGGGGGCAGGAGCACTCTGCCTCACGCTCAGCGGATGCGCGGGCGCCGGATCGCTGGGCGCATCGGACCAGACCATCACCATCGCGATGGTCTCCAACTCGCAGATGCAAGATGCGCAGAAGCTCGCCTCGCAGTTCGAGGAAGAAAACCCCGACATCGACCTGAAGTTCGTCACGCTGTCGGAGAACCAGGCGCGCGCGAAGATCACGGCATCCACCGCAACCGGTGGCGGCGAGTTCGACGTCGTGATGATCAGCAACTACGAGACCCCGCAGTGGGCGCAGTACGGCTGGCTGAAGAACCTGTCGGAGTACGCCCAGGCGACGGAGGGCTACGACGAGGCCGACTTCATCCCCACCCTGCGCGAGTCGCTGTCCTACGACGGGAGCATGTACTCGGTGCCGTTCTACGGCGAGTCCTCGTTCCTGATGTACCGCAAGGACTTGTTCGAGCAGGCCGGAATCACCCTGTCGGAGAAGCCGACCTGGACCGAGGTGGCCGCGGCGGCGAAGCAACTCGACTCCGAGGACATGGCCGGCATCTGCCTGCGCGGCAAGCCCGGCTGGGGTGAACTGCTCGCACCCCTCGACACCGTCATCAACACGTTCGGTGGCCGCTGGTTCGACGAGGACTGGAACGCTCAGCTGACCAGCCCCGAGGTGGAACGCGCGGTCCAGTTCTACGTCGACCTGGTGCGCGAGTACGGCGAGCCCGGCGCCGCGACGAGCGGTTTCGGCGAGTGCGCCACGCAGCTCGCTCAGGGTCAGGTGGCGATGTGGTACGACTCGACGTCCGCCGTCTCCACGCTCGAGGATCCGTCCTCGAGCGCCGTCGTCGGCAAGATCGGGTATGCACCCGCGCCCATCGAGGTGAAGGACAACTCCGGCTGGCTGTACAGCTGGGCGCTCGGAATCCCCGAGAGCAGCGAGAACCCCGATGCGGCCTGGAAGTTCATTTCGTGGATGACCGACAAGCAATACATACGCACGGTCGGTGAGGATCTCGGCTGGGAGCGGGTGCCTCCGGGCAGCAGACTCTCGACCTACGAGATTCCCGAGTACAAGGAGGCCTCGGCGGCGTACGGACCGCTGACGCTCGAGGCGATCGAGAACGCGACCCCGGAAGCTCCCACCGTGCAACCGGTTCCGTACACGGGCGTGCAGTTCCTGGCGATCCCCGAGTTCCAGGATCTCGGAACCCGCGTCAGCCAGCAGATCAGCGCGGCGATCGCCGGCCAGCAGACCGTGCCCGAGGCACTCGCCCAGGCACAGCAGTACGCCGAGGTCGTCGGCGCGACCTATCGGGAGGAAAGATGACCACCATCGCCGAGAAACCCACCGCGGACGGCACCGCCGACCGGGTGCGGGAACTGCGGGAGGCCAAGGACGACAGCGTCTCCCGGGCCGAGGGCTGGCGTCGCCGGGGGCCATTGCTGCCCGCCCTGATCTTCATGATCGTGGTGACGCAGATTCCGTTCCTGTTCACGCTGTACTACTCGACGCAGTCCTGGAACCTGGTGCGGCCCGGTTCCCGCGAGTTCGTCGGGCTGCAGAACTACGTGGACGTGTTCAAGGACAGCCAGTTCCGTGAGGTCGCGGTCAACACCGTGATCCTGATCGTCGGGACCGTGCTGATCTCGGTGGTGCTGGGTCTGCTCCTCGCGCTGCTGCTGGACCGAGCGTTCCTGGGCCGTGGCATCGTGCGTACTCTGCTCATCACGCCGTTCCTGGTGACACCCGTCGCCGGCGCGCTGCTGTGGAAGACGACGATGTTCGACCCGGTGTTCGGCATCGTCAACTTCGTGCTCTCCCCGTTCGGGGTGGGGCAGGTCGACTGGGTCAGCAAGTTCCCGCTGGCCTCGGTGATGGTCAGCCTGGTGTGGCAGTGGACGCCGTTCATGATGCTGCTGATCCTGGCCGGACTGCAGTCGATGCCGCGCGACATCCTCGAGGCGGCCCGGGTGGACGGCGCCAAGCCGTTCGCGATGTTCCGCGAACTGACGCTCCCGCATCTGCGCCGGTTCATCGAACTCGGTGCCGTCCTGGGTGCGATCTACCTGATCAACACGTTCGACGCCATCTACATGATGACCCAGGGTGGCCCCGGCACCGCCAGTGCCAACCTGCCCTTCTACATCTATCAGCGCGCATTCCTCGGTTTCGACATCGGGCAGGCCGCCGCGATGGGCGTCATCGTGGTGATCGCGACCATCGTCGTCGCGACCCTGGCGTTGCGCCTGATTTTCAAGAGCTTTACCGGTAACGAGGAGGCAGCGTAATGAGTACCGACACTGCGGCGGCGCCGGTGGAGTCCACTTCCACCGCTCCGGAGACCAAGCGGGCGCGCAAGCACCGCAAGTTCAGCCCGTGGAGTGTGGTGGCGTGGATCGTGGCGCTCGGCTTCTTCTTCCCGGTGGCGTGGATGGTGCTCACCGCGTTCAAGCAGGAGGGCGACGCCTACACGACCCCGCCGAAACTGTTCTTCACCCCCACCCTGGACCAGTTCAAGGCGGTCCTCGACAGCGGCATCGGCACCGCACTGCTGAATTCGGCGTTCGCGACCGCCATATCGACGATCCTCGTGCTGGTGCTCGGGGTGCCGGCGGCGTTCGCGCTGTCGCTGCGGCCGGTCCGCAAGACGAAGGACGCCCTGTTCTTCTTCATCAGCACGAAGATGCTCCCGATCGTCGCCGCGATCATCCCGCTGTACGTGATCGTCAACGACATCGGACTGCTCGACAACATCTGGGCGCTGATCATCCTGTACACGGCGATGAACGTACCCATCGCGGTGTGGATGATGCGTTCGTTCTTCCTCGAGGTTCCGGGCGAACTGCTCGAGGCCGCCAGCATGGACGGCGCGAGCCTGTGGACGTCCGTGCGTGAGGTGATCCTCCCGCTCGTGTCCCCCGGTATCGCGGCGACCGCGCTGATCTGCGTGATCTTCTCGTGGAACGAATTCTTCTTCGCCGTCAACCTCACTGCCGTTCAGGCGCAGACCATTCCGGTGTTCCTCGTCGGATTCATCACCGGTGAGGGCCTGTACTGGGCCCGGCTGTCGGCGGCGGCGACGCTGGCGGCGCTCCCGGTCATCCTGGCTGGTTGGGTCGCGCAGAACAAACTGGTTCGCGGCCTGTCCTTCGGCGCGATCAAATGATCACCCCGGCAACCACTTCCCCCACCGTTCGTACCCACCTGAGGAGCAATCATGGCTGACATCGCGTACAAGGGCGCCTCCTGCCTCTACGAGAACGCCGACACGCTGGCGGTCGATTCGCTCGACCTCGACATCGAAGACGGCGAGTTCATCGTCCTCGTCGGCCCGTCGGGTTCCGGCAAGAGCACGGCGTTGCGGATGCTCGCCGGCCTCGAGGACATCGACGAGGGCACCATCGAGATCGGCGGCAAGGACATGGTGGGGGTGCCGTCGAAGGATCGCGACATCGCGATGGTGTTCCAGAACTACGCCCTCTACCCCAACAAGACGGTGGGCGAGAACATGGGATTCGCGCTGAAGATGCGCGGGGTCGGTGTGGAGGAACGGAAGAAGAAGGTGGCCGATGCCGCCAAATTGCTCGACCTCACCGACTATCTCGACCGTAAACCCGGCAAGCTGTCCGGAGGTCAGCGTCAGCGGGTGGCGATGGGCCGCGCGATCGTGCGTGAGCCGCAGGTGTTCTGCATGGACGAGCCGCTGTCGAACCTCGACGCCAAGCTGCGCGTCCAGACCCGCACCCAGATCGCGGCGCTGCAGCGCCGGCTCGGCACCACCACCGTGTACGTCACCCACGACCAGGTCGAGGCCATGACCATGGGTGACCGGGTAGCCGTCCTCAAGAACGGCAAGCTGCAACAGTTCTCGGCTCCCACCGAGCTGTACGATCGCCCGAAGAACGCCTTCGTCGCCGGTTTCATCGGTTCGCCTGCAATGAATCTGATGACCATGCCCATCGTCAGCGACGGCGTGCGCCTCGGGAACTCGACGCTCCCGCTCGAACGCGAGCAGCTGTCGACGCTGCACGCGGCCGGCCTGGAGACCGTGACGGTCGGCGTGCGGCCCGAGCAGCTCGAACTGTCGACCGGGGAGGGCGGCATCGAGGTGATCGTCGACCTCGTCGAGGAGCTCGGGAGCGAATCGTACGTCCACACCCACATCGCCGGGGACGGCACCCAACTCGTCGCCCGGTCGTTGACCCGCACCCCCGCCCGGCTCGCCGACACCGTCTCACTGCGCAAGCGAGACGGAGCGGTGCACCTGTTCCACCCGGAGACGGGGGATCGGATCGGGGACTGACGTCGGGTTCCGGATTCGCCGTGCGGGCAGGGAAGTAAGACTCCCGCGCCCGCACGGCGATGCGCGCTTCGACCTCGAGGGCTACGACTCGCATCTCGACGCACACCTCGGCACAGGCAAAGATGTAATGACCTCGTGTGAGGAGGACACATGCAGAACTTGCGAAGTTCGCGGCGTCGTCGGCGTGCCCGACCCCCGCGGAAGCGCCCATGCCGACTCCGAGCCGGGCCGGAACCCCCCAGCGGGGATGCAGTACGTCTCCGACACCACAGGTCGACACTGGTCTTCGAATGCGTAAAGAGGAACCTGCCCTCGTCCGGTAGCGACACCAGGGCAGAACCCTGGGATCACCGGCGTACGAACATCCGTAGGAGGAGTTGTGTTTGTCCCGTTCAGTGTCAACGATTTTCTCGACCGCGCGGAGACCGTGTACGGGGACAGGATCGGTGTGGTCGACGAACCTGACCAACCCGCCCCGTCCCAGGGGTCGCTGACCTACGCCGAGATCGCCGACCTGGCCCGCCGCCAAACCGCCAAGCTCGATGAACTCGGCATCGGCGCCGGTGAGCGGGTCGCGATCGTCAGCCACAACTCCAGCCGGTTGATGACCTCGTTCTTCGGGGTCAGCGGTTCGGGCCGGGTGCTGGTCCCGGCCAACTTCCGGCTGCGCCCCGACGAGGTCCGTTACATCGTCGAGGACTCCGGTGCCCGCGTCCTCTACGTCGATCCCGAACTCGAGGACGCGCTCGCGGAGGTCGACTGCGAGCACAAGTTCGTCCTGGGCTCGGACACCGACCTCTACGCCGCTCCCGGGGCGGTGCCGCAGCCGTGGGAGCCGGACGAGTCGGCCATCGCCACCCTCAACTACACCTCCGGGACCACCGCCCGCCCGAAGGGTGTGGAGATCACCCACCGCAACATCTGGGTCAACGCGGTCACGTTCGGGCTGCACGCCGGGATCGGTGACCGGGACGTGTACCTGCACACGCTGCCGATGTTCCATTGCAACGGCTGGGGTCAACCGTTCGCGCTGACCGGCGTCGGCGCCCGGCACATCGTCCTGCGCAAGGTCGACGGCGCCGAGATCCTGAGGCGGGTCCGCGACCACGGGGTCACGGTGCTCTGTGGGGCGCCGGCGGTCGCGTCCGCGGTCCTCGAGGCCGCACAGACCTGGGAGGGCGAGATTCCCGGCCGGGACCGGGTGCGGATCATCATGGCCGCTGCGCCGCCGCCCACGACGACCGTCGTGCGGGTCGAGGAGGAACTCGGTTGGGAGTTCATCCAGATCTACGGTCTCACCGAAACCTCCCCGCTGCTGACCGTCAACCGCACCCGCGCTGAATGGGACGACCTCGACCCCGAGGACCGCGCGGCGAAACTGATCCGGGCCGGCGCCCCGGCGCTCGGTGTCCGGCTGCAGATCGAGGAGGGCGAGGAAGGCGCGGGGGAGGTGCTGGCCCGCTCCAACGTCGTGATGGAGGGCTACTGGAACAAACCGGAGGAGACCGAGAAGGCGCTGGCCGGTGGCTGGTTCCACACCGGCGACGGTGGCGTCGTCGGCGACGATGGGTATCTGACCATCGCCGACCGGAAGAAGGACGTGATCATCACCGGCGGTGAGAACGTGTCTTCGATCGAGGTCGAGGACTGCCTGTTTTCCCACCCGGCCGTGTCCGAGGTGGCCGTGATCGCGGTGCCGAGCGAGAAGTGGGGAGAGACGATCAAGCCCTGGTGGTCCTGACCCCCGGCACACCGTCCGACAGCGGCACGGAGGCGGAGTTGATCGGCTGGTGCAAGCAGCATCTGGCCGGGTATAAGGCGCCGACCTCGGTGGAGTTCCGCAGTGAGCTGGCCCGCACCGCCACCGGCAAGCTGCAGAAGTTCAAACTGCGCTCCCCGTATTGGGACGGACACGCACGTCAGGTCAACTGACATCGAGTTTTCAGTGTGGAACGTACCGGCCGTGCAGGTCGATACGTCTCAATTCCTGGGTGGAGGCGCCGCTGCGGTGGCGGACGATGGATGTCATCGAGGGCGGAGTTCTCCTGCCCCGCCCCACCGAGGGCACATCAGACCCCAGCCGGCCCCACGTCAGGCCGGCCAGTGGGCCAGCACGCGCTGCTCGAGCTCTTCCGGATAGCCCTGCTCGAACGAGGAGTTGGCTTGTCACCCGCACGACGACCGACGGCAAGCAGGTGAGCGCGCGCGGATGCGACCACTGGGAGTTCCGGGACGACAAGATCGTCCGCAAGGACTCCTACTGCGCCGATGTCCAATACGCCCCCGCCTAGGACGGCAGCCGGGCTGCGCGGACTACCCCGTGTCCGTCGGCCACTGCCCTCGATTCTCGCTCAGCCGCACAGCCGAATCGACTTCCTGTGCGGCTGGGCGTCCCACTGGGTGGGGCGAGCCCGGTCGAAACCGGGCAGCGGGTACGGTGAGAGAAGATAAAGTATAGTTATGATGTTTAAGCGTGGGGTGGAGCCTCGGCGGACGCACCCTCCGGCTTCGTCAGACTCTCATCCGTCCTGAAGTGCGTTGGCGGGGATATGAATTCTGTGGAGAAAGACGTCTTCTCTGTCGATCTCGGTCGAGTGCGGGACGACTCCGTCTCGAAGTTGGTCGACGGCGTCGTCCATCAACTGGAGATGACGATCGCGGTCGGCCTGCTGGCCGGCGGGGAACGGCTACCCACCGAGGCCGAGTTGGCCGCCAAACTGCAGGTTTCGACGGTGACGTTGCGGCAGGCTCTGACCGTACTGAGGGACCGCGGTCTGATCGAAACCCGGCGAGGCCGGGGCGGGGGGAGCTACGTCCGCGACTTCGGCACCGCCGACCGCGAACGGGCGGACGCGCAACTTCGCACGACGAGTGCGGAGAAGTTGCGGGACCTCGGGGACTTGGTGGGGGCATTGACCGGCGCGGCAACCCGCCTTGCGGCCCTGCGCGCCTTGCCCGAGGACGTCGACCGGCTGGAGGATCTCGCACGGAATTTTGCCGAGGCCACTCGTGCGGACGTTCGACGCCGCGCGGACAGCCGCTTCCACATCGAACTCGGCGCCGCGGCGCAGTCGTCGCATCTGACGACGTTGATCGTCCAGGCGCAGGCCCAGGTGGCCCCGCTGCTGTGGGACACGGACGCGCTGGATCCGCACGATGCGATCCGCGAGCACAGTTTGATCGTGGAGGCCATCCGCAATCGTGATCCCGACGCCGCGCACCGCCATGCGCTGGAGCATTGTGCACGAGAAACCCGCGTTCTGGTCGATCGTCACCTCGCGTTGGCGGCGACGTGAAGAACGAGGACGGCCGCCGGCCCGCGCAGCTTCCGGATTTGGATCGGCTGACCGCAGAGATCACCGACTATCTGCGCGTGACGCTGGACAGTCTCACTCGTGTGCGTGCCGACATGCGCGAGTTGCTCGATCGCGTCGAGCGGGACGGGCGTCGACCCGCCCGCTCCGATCTCGGCGGAATCCGCGAGAGTCTGCAGGCGTGTCTGCGGAACCCCGAGTGCGCGGTGGATCGCATCGGCGTGGCCACCGCCGTGGACTATCTGATGGACAGCCCGTACTGGATGGAGTGGTGGGGCTACGACGACCACGGGGATCTCGAGTTCATCGGCCACAGCGTCAACCCCGGACAGGTCTCCTTCTACGACTACTCCAGCCGGGGCTGGTTCTCCATTCCTCAGACCTGCGGTACTCCGGCCATCATCGGACCGTATGTCGACTTCGGCGGTATCGACTCCTACAGCTACACGGTCACGATCTCGGTGCCGGTCATCACTGAGGGTGGTTTCGCCGGCGTCGCGGGTGCCGATGTTCTGGCGCATCGGTTCGAGCGCTTCCTGTTCACGGGGGACCGGGACCGAAGTCCCGTCGTTCTGGTGAATGCGGACTTGCGCGTCATCGCCTCCACGACGTCCGGATACCTACCCGGGGACCTTCTGCAACCGGACGACGTCACGTCGTGGTCCACGTCGGAACTGGCCGCGGACCTCTTCCCGAACGGCAGAAGCTGGCAGTTGGTGTCGCCTCTGCCCTGATCCCGGGGCCTCGGATCCGCGGTTACCCGTGTCCGGTAGCCCCTGACCTGGCACTTCGCGCTAGAACTTTAAAAAGTGAAAATATCTTCTATTGCTTATAGACTCTCCTTGTGCCACGATGATGTGGCGGGTGTCACAACTCCTGCGGCGCGCGGGACTACCGCCGGCGGTGGGAGCGAGCCTGGGCAATCGCCAAAGACGTTGTGACGCATGCAGCTTTGTGGACGTCCGCCGCCGTTGTCGGATTCCCAACTTCGAGGTCGAGCAAGTTGGCCTTCGCTGCAGCAGTCAACTTCACTACTTCGGTTTCAGGAGACATGCATGTACGACGTGATCGTCGTTGGTGGCGGTACAGCGGGAGTGGCCACGGCCTACTTTCTTCGAGACCTGAAATTGGATATCTGCGTGCTCGAGGCAACCGGTGAAGTGGGAGGAAGGTCGAACACGGTAGATCTCGCGGGGGCGAGTGCGAACTCCGGTGCACTGTTCATCTACAGGAACACCCGGACCGAAGAACTTGCCACCGAACTCGCGCTGGACGTCGTACCGTTCGAACCCGCGACGTACGGAATCCATGTCAACGGCAAGACGATCGTCGCCGAGACCAACGAAGACCTCGTCGCACGTCTGGATCTGACCGACTCCGAAAAGGCGGAGTTGAGCGAATTTTTCGACAGTGCCCTGCTCGAATACAACGAGCACACGAGCAACGGCGTGCTGGACCAGGACGATCAGGGTCTGGCTACCGAGACGATCGCCGACCGGCTCAGCGGACTGCAACCCGGCGTACGTCAGATCATCGACGCCGCTCTGCGCGGCGGGGCTGTCGGAGACCCGGCCAAGCTGTCGGCGAAGTACGCCCTCCGCTACTTCGCGAGCTACCTCGCGCGAGAGAAGCGCAACCGATCCTTCGCGCTCGGCGGCATGCAGGCCATCCCCAGGGCGATGCACGGCCACCTGCCTGCGGACACCGTTCGGTTCGACACCGTGGTCACCGGTGTCGCCTTCAAGGACGAGCAGGACGCTTACGAGGTAAGCTTCACCGGCCCGGAGGGAGTGGGAACACTCCTGACCCGTCATGTCGTATCGACGCTGCCCGCCCCCCTGGTTCCCACCGTCTTCGGTGATCTACCGACATGGAAGACCGACGCGCTCAGCAGCTTCGACACTCCCGGCAGCACCACGCTCAATATCGTCGCCGACATCGAAGGCCTGTCCGGCATCGAAGACTGGGCGTTCATCGTGACCGCCGGAATGCCGTTCGACGCGATCATCAACCCGACCCCGGGCCGGGTAGGACCCAACTGGGCCGCGGGCAGAGTGCAATTCACCTGCTACGGGAATTCCACCGGGTTCCAGCCGGGGTTCGCCGAAGACGAGGCCCGTGTCGCCGACTGGGTGGAGAGCTTCTTGACCGTTGCGCCGCAGCTCAGGGGAAGGATCACCGGTGTTCACGCACGCACCTGGGAGCACTGCTTTGCGCTACTCGGCCCCGATCGTGCCGCGAATCTGGCCGAACTCCAGCGATCGGTGGGTTCGATCCACTTCGCCGGGGACTACACGTCCGAGACCGCGGGGACCCACGGGGCGTACACGGAAGCAGAACGTGTCGCTTCCCTGATCCGGGCCTCCGTTGCCTCCTCGAACAATTGACCGACGCTCGCCGGCCCGACACCGACTTCAGAACACCATCACTGACGAGGAGCTCGTTATGACGACGATCAACCCTTTGGACGATGCGCCACTGTCCAGATTCCACAAGAAGCTAGCGCTGTTCTCCTCGGGCGGACCGTTTCTCGACGGCTACGTCTTGTCGATCATCGGTGTCGCGATGGTGCAGTTCGCGGATCAGTGGAGCCTGTCGTCCGTCGAACAGGGCCTGGTCGGTGCCTCGTCGCTGATCGGAATCCTGCTGGGCGCCTATGCCGGTGGATGGCTGACCGACAAGTTCGGACGTGAGATTCTGTTCACGATCGACCTGGTCGCCATCATCGTGTTCTCCGTGGCTCAATTCTTCGTCCAAGACGTCGTGTGGCTGATCATTCTGCGCCTGCTGATCGGTATGGCCGTAGGTGCGGACTATCCGATCGCCACCTCCCTGCTGACCGAATTCACGCCGCGCAAGTACCGGGGTCCGTTCCTCGGCGCGTTCGTCGCGATGTGGTTCGTCGGCGCCGCAGCTGCGTACGTCGTCGGAGAATTCCTGGCACGAACCGGACACGAAGACGCATGGCGTTGGATGCTGGCCAGCGCCGCAGTGCCTGCGACTCTGATCGTCCTCGCCCGGGTCGGAACACCCGAGTCCCCCCGCTGGCTGGCGAACAAGGGAAAGATCGACGAAGCGAACGAAGTGATGCGGAAGGTCTACGGACCCACCGTCAGCATCGCAGACCTCCCGAGGGAAGACGGCACCGTCAGCGTCAAGGATCTCCTGCGATCGGGATACGGAAAGCGGATGGCCTTCATCACGCTGTTCTGGACCTGCTCGATCGTGCCGCTGTTCGCCGTCTACGCGTTCGCACCCGCCATCCTCGGGGCACTGAAGCTCGAAGGCGATGCAGCACACTTCGGGTCGGCCGTGATCACGATCCTGTTCCTGGTCGGATGCGTCGTCGCGCTGCTTCTGGTGAATCGGATGGGCCGGCGACCCCTCCTCATCCACAGCTTCCTGTGGTCCGGACTCGCTCTCCTGATCCTCGGACTGTTCCCCGAAGCACCGAGCGTGATCATCATGGCGCTGTTCGCGATCTACGCGGTGGTCATCGGCGGCAGTCAGATCCTGCAGTGGGTCTACCCGAACGAGCTGTTTCCCACTGAGATCCGGGGTTCCGCGGTAGGAATGGCCTCCTCGCTCAGTCGCATCGGCGCCGCGGTCGGCACGTTCCTGGTGCCGCTGTCGCTCAGCGGTATCGGCATCGGCCCCACGATGCTCATCGCGGCCGCCATCACCCTCCTCGGCGCGGTCTTGTCACAGGTCATGGCACCGGAGACCCGCGGAATGGCACTGACGGAAAGCGCCGCACTGAGCACCACCACACGCACGACGCTACCTACCGCCTGACTCCCAGCCGGCAGGGCAGAGACGATTCGCAGGTACCCGGGCGCTCACCGAGCGTCCGGGTACCTCACGGCTACGAGCGATTCGACGTTCCCGGACCCCCGACGAGCCTTCCCAGCGCGAGGCCGACGTGCAACTCCAAGCGGTCCTGGCCGATCGACAGATCCAGCGTCGTGAGTTCCTGAATTCGACGTAGCCGGTAGTAGAGGGTCTGCCGATGAATGCTCAGAGCATCGGTCGTCGCGGCAATGTCGCCACCATTGTCGAAGAAGGTCTCCGCGGTGGAGAGAAGGTCTCGGTTCCGGTGCTCGAACAGCGCCCTGACCGCAGGGGTGATGACCGCTTCGGCGATGAGCTCCGCGGATGCGATTGCGGCCAGCCGATACACGCCGAGCTGATCCCAGTACGCCACCGGCCCCTTGGAGGGCTCGAACGCAATGACGTCGAGGCACAGCCTTGCCTGCCGCCAACTCTTCCTGGCATCCCGAAGGTCCGAGTAGGTTCCCCCGACTCCGACGACGCTTCCCTCGGCGGTGTAGCTGTCGACAGCTGAGCGAAGTGCAGCCGATGATGAATCACGGTGCGTTACAAATACTGCCGTGAGTCGTCCCATCGGCACCGCGGTGACGCCCGGCCGTCGATCGATCGCGTCGTGGTCCGTTGCGAGCATCGTGAATTCGGCGTCGGACACGTCGCCCGACGCCCGGAGATGCTCGGCGGCAGCCGAAGACCTGTCCGGATCGCCTTCGAGCAGGTCCGCAAACGCCCCTGCCAGGTGTCCGTTCCCCGATGCGTCGGCGGCGAGCAGCGCGCCCGCCTGGGCCGCGAGCGGCATCAATTCTTCGAGTTCATGGTCGGAGATCGATGCGTCGTCGTCCGGCAGGACGAACAAGAACCCGTACGTTTTTCCTCCGTGCCGGACGGGGAGGCAGATTCGTGCCTTCGAGCCGGTATTCCTGTTCGCCGGTGTTCGAACCGGCCTGGTGGCGTAGGTGATTCCGCAATCGACGATCCAGTTGCGGGTGTCCGCATCGGTCGCTTGCCTGACGACCGACTGTGAGTGATCTTGTGACATTGCGATCGACCGGGCACTGTACGCGATCATCTCGAAATCGCTGTCGAGCAGCACTACGGACGCCCCCAGGTGCCGGCGCGTGCGTGCCATGAAGTCGTCGACGCTCGCAATGGCAGCACCCCGGCCGATCTGATTCATAACTAATATATTAACATGCGGCCAGTTTGTTGATCATCCATATGTCTGACGTACACCTGCATACTTCTGGCATCTGTCGATAGTCGCGGAGCACCTCGGGGGTGTTATATGGATCACATCCAGACACGGGACGTGATCATCGCCTGGGCGGGTGCGTTGCTGCCGCCAGGTTTGATCGAAGTCGTTGGGCGAGTAGAAGTCTCGCTCGGCGGACGCGGACAGACCTCCCCGCGTCCACGTGTGTCGAATCGATCGTGAGAGCTGCCGATGTCTGATTTGGATAAGAACCCGTCACCCGCCCTGCAGAAGAGCCTCAAGCAACGTCACCTGACGATGATTGCTATCGGCGGCGTCATCGGCGCCGGACTGTTCGTCGGTTCCAGCGCGCTGCTGAACTCCTCGGGCCCCGCGGCAATCTTCTCCTACGCGATCACCGGTCTCGTAGTCATTCTGGTCATGCGCATGCTCGGCGAAATGGCCGTGGCAGACCCGTCGACGGGGTCCTTTGCCGGATACGCGCGTAAGGCGTTCGGACACCGCGCGGGTTTCACCACCGGGTGGCTGTACTGGTTCTTCTGGGTAGTCGTCGCCGGGGCCGAGGCCGTGATCGGCGGAAAACTCCTGCAGCGGTGGATAGATCTCCCCTCGTGGCCCATGGCGGCGGCGTTGCTGCTCGCCATGGTCGCCACCAACCTTCGGTCGGTGCGCAATTTCGGTGAGTTCGAGTACTGGTTCGCCGGCATCAAGGTCGCCGCGATCATCGCGTTCCTCGCAATCGGGGCGTGCTTCGTGGTGGGCCTGTGGCCGGGGCACAGCGCGGACGTCTCCAACCTGACCGATCACGGGGGATTCGCACCGAACGGATGGACGGTCGTTCTCTCCGGTGTCGTCGTCGCGGTCTTCTCCATGGTCGGTCCCGAGATCGCCACGATCGCGGCGGCAGAGTCCGAAGAACCCGAGAAGTCGGTTGCCAAGGCCGCGAACTCCGTGATCGGCCGTGTCGGAGTGTTCTATCTCGGCTCCGTGCTTCTCCTGGCGATCATCGTCCCCTGGACTTCCATCAAGGTCGGCCAGTCGCCCTTCGTCGACGCCTTGAACGTCATGGGTATCCCGGGCGGCCCGGACATCATGAACGCGGTGGTCCTGGTTGCGGTGCTGTCCTGCCTGAATTCGAGTCTCTACACCGCCTCGCGCATGATGTTCGTGCTGGCCAATCAGGGCGACGCACCGCGTTCGGTCGCTCGGGTGGACAAGAACGGAGTTCCCCGCGGGGCGCTGCTGGCCGCGTTGTGCGTCGGGCTGGGCTGCGTTGCGCTCGACTACTTCTCGCCGACGACGGCGTTCGCGTTCATCGTCAACGCGTCGGGCGCCACCATCTTGATGGTCTACCTGATGATCGCGCTCTCCCAGATCAAACTCCGGTCAATGCTCGGCCGGGAGAAGGCCCGCGAACTCCGCTTCAAGATGTGGCTCTTCCCGTACCTCTCGATCCTCGGGGTCGTCGGTATCCTCGCGGTCTTGATCTCGATGTTCTTCGTCGAATCCACGCGATCGCAGATCTCCCTCAGCCTGGGTGCCCTCGCCGTCACCCTGATCGCATACCAGGCTCGGCGCAAGTTCGGCCCCGGGCGTACGCCGGCCGGTTCCGTCGAAGGCGGAAACATCGATAAGGAACCAGACTTCGACACCGAGGCGTCGTACGCGCTGCCGAGCGACCGGTAGTCGCGGGATTCCTCTGGGCCGGAGCACGCTGCTCCGGCCCAGAGACATGCGCTACGTGACCCCGCCTAGTCTGCTGCGTCCCCGGAACGCTCTTGCCGTCCGGGCCTCGGATGGCGGGAGGAAACGGTCAGACGTCGTGCGGCGCTTCCGGTTGCGGTGCTCGTTCCGGGCTGCTGCCGCGGCGTGCGGGCGGTCGAGAATCGGCGATCGGCCTCGGTCGCGCCGCCCCAGATCCCGTACGGCTCACGAACTGTCTGGGCGTACGTGTGGCACTCGGTCACGACCGGGCAGGAGTGACAGATCTGGGTGACGAACTCTTCGCGATAGCGTCGAGCCTGCCGTGTTTCGCCGTCGGGGGAGAAGAACAGGTCGGTGTCCATGTCTCGGCAGCGGGCATGCAACTGCCAGTCCCACATCTCCGTCGAGGGTGCGTACGGGTGCGCTGTCAGAGACGCGCTCATGACTTCTCCGCTTCTATCCGGTCTTTCACGCTATCGATGACCGTAGCCGGGATCACACCCACCCGTCAATAGATTGGATCTGTGATCACAACAAATGCTAGGGTGGCTGTAAGCGTCGGTGACCTCTCTCCGGCGATCTCGCCACAACTCGGAGGTCCTCATGGGCAGGCCGAATACTCTCGTTCTGCGGGAGATGAAAACGACTCCACCGCACAGTTCTTCGTCGAACTTGCTTGCGGACCGGGTATACGAGACCCTGCGCGGGCACATCGCGCAGGGTCACTGGGCGCCGGGGACGCAGCTACGGATCCGGGAGGTCGCCGCATTGGTGGGCACCAGCGTGATGCCGGTCCGGGAGGCGTTCCGGCGGCTCGAGCAGGCGGGTCTGATCGTCACGGAGCCCTACCGGGGAGCGTCGGTGCGGGAGTTGAGTATCGACGAACTCGAATACGTGTACGACGTGCGCATCATGCTCGAGCCCGATGCCGCGCGCCGGGGCGCCGTCCTGGCCGACGACGCGGCCGTCGAGACGATGAGACAGCACTGGCGGCTGCTGGAGAGCGCGGCTGCGCACGGCGACATCGCAGGAGCCGTTGCTCAGGACGAACTGCTGCTGTCGGCGTTGTTCTCCGCGGGAAACAACCCGGTTCTCACCGGGCTGATCCAGGGCATGTGGGACACCTGCCGCCCCTACAAGAACCTCTGGGTGCGCGACGCCGTCGGGCACGGACTGTCCCGGTGGAGCTATCTCGCCGACCTCGTCGCTGCCGTCGAAACCCGCGACGGCGACAGCGCATTCCGCATTCTCGAGCACGTGTGCCGCACTTCTCGCTCCACCGTGCGCGGAATTCTCGATCCGCTGTCCACCTGATTTTCCGAGCACATCGACGGACCGCCACGGGATTTCACCGCTGGAACCCGGATCCAGGCACGAGCGTGCCGCCCACACGGATGACCGTATGGGCGGCATGGCAGGACTCGATCGGCACCGTCGACGTCGGTTCGTGGTGCGATCGAATCAGCGACTGTGGTTGTGCATGACGTGCTTGGTGCGGGAGTAGTCGTCGAGGGCGTAGATCGACAGGTCGCGGCCGTAACCGGAACCCTTGAATCCACCCCACGGGACCTCGTTGGCCAGCACCAGGTGTGAATTGACCCAGACGGTACCGGAATCCAGCCGCGCAGCGATGTCGTGACTGCGGCGCGCGTTCTCGGTCCAGACCGACGCGGACAGGCCGACGGGTACGTCGTTGGCGCGGCGCACGGCCTCGTCCTCGTCGGTGAAGGTCTCGACGGTGACGACGGGTCCGAAGATCTCCTCACGGGAGCACTCGGCGCCGTCGGGGACGTCGACGAGCACCGTCGGTGCCACGAAGTAGCCGGTACCGGCCAGTGCCGTTCCGCCGATGGCGACCCGGATGCCCTGCTGGGCGGCGCGATCGAGGTATCCGACGACGCGATCGAAATGAGCCTTGGAGACCAGGGGCCCGATCTCGATGTCGTCCCCGGAGCCGGGTTCGCCGATGGCGAGTTCGCGGACCTGAGCGACGAAGAGTTCGACGAACTTGTCGGCGACCGACTCGTGGACCAGGACGCGGCACGCCGCGCCGCATTCCTGCCCGGAATTCCAGAAGCTCGCGACCCGCAGCGATTCAGCTGCCTCCTCGAGGTTGGCGTCGGCGAAGATCACGACCGGCGCCTTGCCGCCGAGTTCGAGGTGGACCCGCTTGAGGGTCTCGGCGGCGCCGCGGGCGACGGCGCGGCCACTGCCCACCGACCCGGTGAGGGCGATCATGTCCACGTCCGGGTGCTCGGCGAGCCGGGCGCCGACGACCGAGCCGCGGCCGGTGACCACGTTCAGCACTCCGGCGGGCAGCAGGTCGGCGACGAGTTCGGCGAACTTCAGGGTTGTCAGCGGGGTCTGCTCCGACGGCTTGATCACCAGGGTGTTGCCGGCTGCGAGGATGGGGGCGATCTTCCAGGCGGCCATCAGCAGGGGGTAGTTCCACGGGGTGACCACTCCGACCACTCCGAGGGGTTCGCGCAGGATCACCGACAGGTGGTTCTCGACGTAGTCGCCGGCGGCCATGGACGTGGTCGCGCGCAGAGCGCCGGCCATGAAGCGGAAGGTGTCGATGGTGCCGTCGACGTCGTCACGGGAGACGGCCAGGGGCTTTCCTGCGTTCGCGGATTCGAGCCGGGCGAGCAGGTCGGCGTTGGCTGCGAGCCGGTCGGCGATCTTGTGCAGCACCTCCGACCGCTCCTTGGGTACCACGCGTGCCCAGGCTTCCGCGGCCGCTGCGGCGGCGCTCACCGCACGGTCGACGTCCGCGGTGGTGCCTTGCGGGATCTGGGCGATGACGTTCTCCGCGCTGGGGTCGATCACATCGAACACGTCGCCGGGAGCAGCATCGTCGAAGGCGCCGTCGACGAAATGCGAGGTAGGGGGAAGATCGGCCGCCGTGATCAGCGGCGCCGAGCCGGGTGCACGGCGTACCGTCACGTCCTCGACGGGAGTAGAGATGGACATCAGAGGTACCTCCATGATCGTGGAACTCGAGCTGCAGGCCCGGTCCGTTGTGGATCCCGGGCCGATTACGGCGGGCATGAATAGTGCGGGTGCAATGGCGTGTATTCGGGGATCGCCTGAGGTGGGCGTGCTGCTGCGGCGTCTGCGTCTTGCACCAGACTAAAATGTAATCACAGATCACACAAGGGTGAGGCTGTTTTCGGTCGCCCGAAAACACCCGGAAAGCGCCATGTGCTGCTGCTGCTCCGACAGCGCGTATTACCGATCAGAGGTCGCCGGCCGCCGGGGGAGGTCCGATCGCCGGTTAATATGTGATCTGTGGTCATGTCCAAGCGCGCTGAGCCGACACTTCTGACCGATCAGGTCTACTCGATGATTCACGAGTCGATCATGAACGGTGATCTGCCTGCCGGTGCCCGCCTGCGCGTGCGTGATCTCGCCGAGCAGGTGGGAACCAGCGTGATGCCGGTGCGCGAGGCGATCCGCCGACTCGAGGAAGCCGGCCTGGCCGAACGCGTGCCCCACCGGGGGGCGGTGGTCAAAGGCCTGACCCTCGCCGAGTTGGTGCACGTCTACGACGTGCGCCGGCTGCTCGAGGTGGAGGCCGCCCGGCTCGGCGCACAGCGGATCAGCGCCGAGGACTGCGACCGGATGCAAGCCGAGTTCACGCTGATGCGCGCCGCCGTCGACGAGGGACGCGTGGTCGCCCTTCTCGACCACGACGAGGCCCTGTTGTCGATCCTGTACGAGGCCGCCGCGAATCCTGTTCTTCTGCAGACGATCCGCAACCTGTGGAACCACTGCCGGGCCTACAAGATCGTGGGCGCGCAGGGAAGCCTGGACTCCGGGGGAGACGACCCGCTGTGGCGATTCCAGGAGCGCCTCGTTGCTGCTGCCCGGGATCGCTCGGGTGAATCCGCGGCCGCGGTCAACGAGGAATCGCTCCTCGACGCGACCGACCGCATCAAAGCGCTCCTGGCGACCGAGCAGGCCGCGTCGGCAGACGCCGGCTAGCGCGAAACACACCTCTACGCCGTCGGCGCGAATCGCCGTCGAGCAGTGCACCCTCGGGCCGGTATGACCCCCGAGTAACCACGGCCGGAAGGTCGCGCCGCCGAAGATGGTGGGCCCGCGGCCGGGTGAGCGATCGGCTGTCCCGCTGTGTCATCGGGGTGGAAGCACGCCCGGGGGTTGTGTGATCTGTGATTACATATTATTGTTCTGTGACGAGACGCACATCACACCAGCGGGTGCGGGAAGTAGTGAACGAAGCCAGCTCGTATCGCCGGGTCGCCGGCACGGCCTCGGGTCGAGAATCACGTGTTCTCGAATCGCTATGTGTCTCAACAGGAATTGAATCAACATCCGACCACCTCGATATCGCCACCGAGGAATGCCGCATCAGGTCCGGGTCGGCACAGTATGTCAACAAGGAGTCCGAGATGACGACGACCAACCCGTTGGACGACGCGCCACTGTCCACATTTCACAAGAAGTTAGCGGTGTTCTCCTCGGGAGGGCCGTTCCTCGACGGTTACGCCCTCTCGATCATCGGTGTCGCGATGGTGCAGATCTCGGGCCAGTGGAACCTGTCGTCGGCCGAACAGGGCCTGATCGCCGCGTCCACGCTGATCGGCATCCTGCTCGGCGCCTTTGCCGGCGGTTGGCTGACCGACCGCTTCGGCCGGGAGGTCCTGTTCACCCTCGACCTGGTTGCGATCATCGCCTGCTCCGTGGCGCAGTTCTTCGTGGAGGGCGTCGTCTGGTTGATTGTTCTGAGGCTGCTCCTGGGCATGGCCGTGGGTGCGGACTACCCGATCGCCACGTCACTGATGACGGAGTTCGCGCCGCGTAAGTACCGTGGTCCGTTGCTGGGTGCCTTCGTCACCATGTGGTTCGTCGGAGCGGCGGCAGCGTACGTCGTCGGCGAGGTCCTGGCGCGAACCGCCGGAGACGACGCGTGGCGTTGGATGCTCGCCAGTGCCGCATTCCCCGCAGTATTGATCGTCGTGGCCCGGGTCGGCACACCGGAGTCGCCCAGGTGGCTGGTCAGCAAGGGGAAGATCGACAAGGCCAACGAAGTACTGCTCAAGGTCTACGGTCCCGGTGTCACCGTCGCCGACCTTCCTGCGGACGAAGAGACCAACGTCGGCGTCAAGGAACTCCTCCGCTCCGGCTACGGCAAGCGGATGGCCTTCATCACCCTCTTCTGGACCTGCTCGGTGGTTCCGTTGTTCGCCGTCTATGCCTTCGCCCCGGCCATCCTCGGTGCCCTCAAACTCGAGGGCGACGCCGCACACATCGGATCCGCCGCCATCACCATCCTGTTCATGGTCGGTTGTGTCTTCGCGCTGTTGCTGGTCAACCGGATGGGCCGGCGCCCGCTGCTGATCCACAGCTTCGTGTGGTCGGGTCTGGCCCTGCTGCTGCTGGGAATCTTCCCCGGAGCGCCGAGCGCGATCATCATGGTACTCTTCGCCGCCTACGCGGTCCTCATCGGCGGCTCCCAGATCCTGCAGTGGGTGTACCCGAACGAGCTGTTCCCCACCGAAGTCCGCGGTTCCGCAGTCGGATTGGCGTCCTCGCTCAGTCGCATCGGCGCTGCGATCGGCACGTTCCTGGTGCCGCTGTCCCTCAGTAGCCTCGGCATCGGCGTCACCATGCTGATCGCTGCCGGCGTCACCCTCTTCGGTGCCGTGATCTCCCAGATGTGGGCACCCGAGACCCGGGGGCTGTCCCTCTCCGAGAGCGCCGGGCTCGGTCAGACGGCCAAGTCGCCCGCCCCCGCGGAGACGATCTCCGTGTAGCAGAACCCCGGCACTATTCGAGAACCGTGTCCTTCGCTTCGAAGGACACGGTTCTCGTGTGCCTCATGGACTTTCCCGGCAGTGCCGCACCGTACAGGCCGGCACTCGACCGGCGAACGCTTGCTGCGGGATTCGGTGTCTCTGCGGTGACAGGGCATACGGCACCACTCCGACGGTCAACTTGCGAGCAGTCGGGAAGGCCTATCGCTTCGCCCTGACGACCAACGTCACCGAGCCATCGTCGCGGACGGCGACGATGGCTCGGTGACGTAAAGGTCAGCGACAGTCAGTGGGTGTCGATCGCGTCGGCTTCGTGCTTGCGCCGGCGAATTTCCAGCGCGCTCGGGCCTCGCGACGAGTGACGTCGACCGCTGACGCGCACTGACGCACGATCCCGCGGTCGTTCCTCTGTGACGGTGCTGTCGGACGTCGCCGGTGCTGGAGGAGTAATTTCGCCGGCCTTCTTCGGTTCGCGCGTTGCGACCCAGCACACCGTTGCTCCGACGCACACGATCGCGGTACCGACCCAGAAGGTGACTCCGAGCGCGGTAGCCAACATCAGCGAAGAGAACGCAGCCGACAGTACCGGTGTGAAGTAGGAAGCGGCAGCGAGCAAGGTCATGTTTCCGTGAAGAATGCCCACATTCCACAGGGCATAGCCGAAGCCGATGGCGCATGCCGCTACCAGTGTCGCTACCACCCCGGTCAGCGTCAGGTGGAGGGGTTCGGTGTCACTGAACAGGTACAGGACCCAGAACGATGCTGCGGTAAGCATGAAGAACGGAGTAATCCCGTTGTTGCCCTTGGCGAACAGCTTTGTCACGGTGCAATACGCGGACCAGATGACGGCACCCAGGAGTGCGAGGGCGTAACTGAGGGGATTCGTGCGAATGTTCTCGATGGTCCCGGGCAGGTCGAGTCCGGCGTCACCGCCGAGGACCAGTGCGATCCCGGCAATGGACAACCCGATGCCGGGGATGAACAAGAGCGAGGATCTCTGACCGGTGAACAGGATGGCGAACAGGACTGTCAGGCACGGCCACAGGTAGTTCACGATGCCGACCTCGATCGCCTGGCGCGCGTCGGTTGCCAGTCCGATCGCGAGAGCGAAGCACACTTCGTATCCGGCGAACATCAGCGCACCGGTCAGCAGATAGACGCGGTTGAACTCGCGAAGTTTGGGCCACCCGACGGTGAGGAACAACAAAACGGAGCAGCACGTGTAGATCATGGCCGCGCCGCCGATGGCGCCGAGACTCTCGGTGACCAGTCGGATCATGCCGACCATGGTGCTCCACAAAACAATCGCTGCCAGGCCGGCCAAGGTTGCGTTCCGGCCAGTCATCGCCACTCTTGCCAAGATGATCCTCCTTCGTGCTGAGCTCAGGGATTGTCGAACCCGAACACCGTGACGTGCAGGCGAGGAGGGAGTTCGTCCCGCGGCACACCTGAGAGGTCTGTGGATCGAGTTGTCGTGGGCACCACGAATCGGCGTACATCGGCGCGAGGGAACCCGACCGTTACGCGATTCTTACCTGAATGTAATCTGTGATCACAAAATTGACAAGGTGACGTGCGCCGCAGTGGTCGGTAGGCGTGCAACCTGCAGGAATGATCAGCGGTGGCCATCACGGGAACGCCGTGTGGCCCGCTCGGGGAGCGGGCCACACGGAACTCTCGGTCGGAATCAGAAGTCGGGGTAGTAGCTCGGACGCGGCGCCGTGGTCCGAATGTCGGGAAGCTCCATGTTCCGCTTGTCCTCCTCGTCATCGACCCAGCAGTCGGCGATCTCGTCGGTGGTCGCGAACCAGACACCGTCGTGGGACACCATGTGCTCGATCAGCTTCTGGTACCACATCATGTGATGGGCCTGGCCGACGATCTGCGGATGCACACACGAGACGAACGCGGCACCCTCGACGTTCTGATAGCCGTAGTCGAAGATGTCGCGCCAGCGTTCGAAGACGGTACGACTGTCCTGCTGGCCGGCCTGTACTCCGGTGATGCAGGCGAGTGGCGGGAAGTCGTCGAGGTACCAGCTGACCGGCAGTTCGAGGACGTGGCTCGCCTTGCCGGGCTTGTTGCCGTTCTCCCAGTCGATGGCCCACCGCTGCGGACGGTATGCCTCGAGGTCGCGGCCCATCAGGGAGGAGTCGTACTTGAACCCCATCTTCTCGACGATGTCCAGGGTGTTGTCGGAGTAGTCCCAGTACGGCGAGCGATACCCCGTCGGACGAACACCGAGTTGCTTGTCGAAGGTGGCGAAGGCACGCTCGACCAGCTCCTCCTCGGTCCCGGCATCGATCAGGGTGGGGTTCTCGTGGAAATACCCGTGGTGGCCGAACTCGTGACCCTTCTCGGCGATCTGTTCACATTCCTTCGTGAACGTGTCGACGGTGTGCCCGGGCGTGAACCAGGTGGTCTTGATGTCGTAGCGGGCGTAGAGATCGAGTAGGCGCGGGACGCCGACCTTGGCGCCGAACTCGCCGCGCGACATGAAGGACGGGCTGGGTTTGTTGAACCCGCCCAGCCAGAGTGACTGTGCGTCGAAGTCGGTTCCGAGATTGACTGCAATCTTCTTGCCCGCGGGCAGTTCGAGATGACCCATTGTCGCTTCTCCTGATATCGGTTGCGTGCTTGTGGTGGGGTGAGGCTCGTCGAGATCGGCGGAGCGTCCTAGCCGAGCTGGCGTGCGGTGGTGTGGGAGGGCCAGCGGCGGTAGGACTCCACGCGCCGGCGGCGATCCTGGAACGTGGTCGCGGCACCGTCGAGACGGTTCCGGCGCAGGACATCGAGATCGACGACGCCTGTGACGACATTCTCGGTGTTCGCTACGGGCGCTTGCGCCACGACCCCGGAGGGGGTCCACGGGAGGTCGCAGGGCGAGAGAATCGAACTCTGGGTCCACCCGCTGGGGATGGGGCCACCGGGTGCGCCGCCGGTGGCGCAGTGCGCGAAGTAGACCTGGTTCTCGATGGCGCGGGCCTGCGCGCAGTGCCGCACCCGCCAGTACCCGTACTCGGTGAAGGTGTACGACGGACAGAGAATTATCTCCGCGCCCTGTTCGGCGAGCGACGACGCACATTCGGGAATTTCGGTCTCGTAGCAGACGTTGAAACCGACCGTGGCGAACGGAAGTTCGAAGACGTCCATGTCGTCGCCCTCCCTCGTCGACCAATCCGCCTCCGCAGGAAAGATATGCGTCTTGCGGTGCTCGTACTGTTCCCCGTCGGGGCCGAAAATGTATGCGATGTTGTAGTATCCGTCTTCGCGATATTCCAGGTGCGATCCCGCCGCGATGAATTGATTGCGCTTGCGCGCTTCCGAAATGAACAAAGAACGGTATTCCCGGGTGTAATCACCGATACGCGTCAATTCGGTGACCGGATCGTCTTGCCACGAATCGGCGATGGTGAACAACTCCAGCGTGAACAACTCCGGGAAGAGAACCAGGTCGCTGCCGGCCGCCTGGTCGAGGAGTCCCCGTGAATGGTCGGCGAACTCGTCGAAACTACTCACCGGACGGATCGCGAAGCTCGCGGCGGAAATTGTGATCGAATCTGACATGAACCCTGCCTCGGTTGTGACGACCATTACGGATGCATTCACGCTAACGACGAACGCGCCGTAAGGCGGCTAGACCTGGGCTAGCCATATGGCTAGCGACGCAAATCTCCGTAGTATTCGATGACATGGTCGGTCTCCCGGAAGATTCGCCTCGGTGGAAGCTCTCGATGCTCGCGGAGGAGCTCGCCGAGCCGCTGCGGCTTCTCCGTGTCTCGATGAAGGCGCGCGAGGCCGTCATCATCTACGCACCGAGTGGCGGGCCCCTGCGGGTGATTGCATCGGAGCCGTTGGGCAACTCGGTGTTCACGTCGGAGGAACCCGTGCGCAGCAACATCCAGTGGTCACCTGTCGCGGCCACGGCCCGGCACGTGCGGCTCACGTCGTTGATGCGCCCGGTCTCACTCGATTTCGACCGTGCACTGATCCTCCCGTTCGCGGACGGTCACGGGCACGGCGAGGTGATCCTGGGGTCGGCGGCCGCACTGGACGCGGAGACGCTCGCGACAGTCCGGCGATTTGCTCGGGATATCGACGCGCTCCGTACTCGTGTCCACGAGACCAGGCATCGCGACCTCGACCGTGCCTACCGGGTTGTCGCGCGCGCGGCAACGTCCGACGTCTCACTGGACCGCGTTTTCGACATCACTCTCGCCGCCGCGCGCAATCTGCTCGAAGGAGATGTCGCGTATCTGTCGTTGCCGGTCGATGACAATTACTTCGTCTTCACTCGAACGCTGGGGATCAACACCGACCCGTTCCGTGATCTCCGGGTCGGGTCGGGCGAGGGGCTCGGCGGGGCGGCGCGTGAGACCGGGCACCCCATTCGTTCGCTGAACTACGAGGAAGATCGCAACCTTCGCGCCGCCATGCGCGAGGAGACGCGTGGCGAGGGAATCAACTCGGCACTGGCGGTCCCCGTCCGTGACGGCGGCAACGTCGAGGCGGTGCTCTACGTCGCGAGCCGGCGGCCGCGCGCGTACAGCGAAGACGACGAACGCGTACTGGCGGATTTCGCGAACGCGGCACTGCTGGGTCTGGACCGGTCCAATCTGGACGAGAGCCGGCGGGAGGTCGTTCGAGACCAGGAACGTGCCCGGATCGCGCAATCACTCCACGACGATCTGGTACGCCGGTTGACCCAGATCGGTTTCGCGGCAGAGGAACTCGAATACCAGTCGACCGGTGACAGTCGATCGCGTGCAGCGTCCATCAGCGCGAGTGTCGACGAGTGCATGTCGTTGGTGCGTGACGAACTGCGTCACCTCCTGCAGAGCGAACGGGCGAGTGAGTGCACCCTCGAAGACGTCGCGGAGCGAGTGTTCGCTGTGCCGAGTGTGTCGGGCATGAGCCGAACTGCCGACTTCTCGTCGGGCGGTGTCAGCGGGGCGGGCATGCACGTGCGGGTGCCTGCAGACATCGGCGAGGCGATGTGCAAGGTGGGCCAGGAAGCTGTCTTCAACGCCGAGAATCATTCGAAGGGAGACCGATGTTCGATGTCCTTCGAGGTCCACCCCGGGGTGTGCGTCATGTCGGTGAGCGATGACGGTCGATCCTTCGACGCACACGAACCCTTCGAGGGCCACTACGGAATCGAGTTCATGAAACGTGAAGCGCGCAAGGTCGGCGGCGAGGTGAGGTTCGATCGCACCCCGTCGGGAGGACTGTCCGTCACGGCCAGCTTCCCGATCGGCTCCGATCAGGCGGTATCAAGTTGAACGACGTGCCGGAACCGCGCCGGATCGGTGTCTTCTCGATCGACGACCACGAGATAGTCCACGCCGGCCTCGAGCGGTTGGCGGAGAGGGAACCCGAATTCGTCTTCCTCGGAGCAGCGGCAAGTGTCGCGAGCGCGGAGAAGGACGCCCTGCGCTGCTCCCCGGATATCGTCATGCTGGACCTCTTCATCGGCGAAGAGCAGGGGTGGTCGTTGTGCCGCGACCTACTCGCCGCCTCGCCCACCACCAAAGTGGTGTTCTACACCGGATACGGCAATGCCCAACTCGTGGACCGGGCAATACTGTTGGGCGCATCGGGATACATCCTCAAAGCGGCGAGCATGTCGGCGCTCCCGGACATGCTGAGAACAGTCGTCCGCTCCGGCCAGTACATCGATCCCGCACTCCTGAAGGAGTGGGTGGACGCACGCCGGGCAACCACCGAGAAACCGGCATTCAACGAGCGCGAACTCTCGATCGTGACCATGATCGCCGCCGGGCTCGACAACTACGCCATCGCGGAGCGCATGAACCTCACGTTCCACACGGTGAAATTCCACATCGGGAAGATGCTCAAGAAGACCGGAGAATCCAACCGCGCCGGGCTGGTTCGCTACGCCAAGGAGCGGTTCCTCCTCGAGTCGGGCTGCAGGTAGGGGCCGGGCAGTGTCGACGGGCTCACGGTCATATGCTTCGAGTGCACTGTTCCGACGATCGAGGAATCTGGAAGAGCTGGAGTCGATGACCGAAATTGCACCGTTCGCACGGCGCCGCGATCCTGACCGTAAGGAGAAGATCCTTGCGGCGGCGGCGGAACTGGTTGCGGAGCGTGGATTCCACGCGGTGTCGATGGCAGACATCGGCGCCCAGGTCGGAATCAGTGGAGCCGCGGTCTATCGGCACTTCGACAACAAGGCCACACTCCTGTTGGCGCTGTTCGATCGGTCTCTCGATGGTCTGCTTCGCGAGGAGAGTGCAATCGTCGACCGTCGGGAAGCCATCCCCGATGCTCTGCGGGCTCTCATCGACCGGCAGGTCGACTTCGTGGTTGACGAGCGAGAGTTCGCACGTGTCTACTACCGAGAAGTAGAGCACCTCTCTCCCGACGACCAGGTTCGTCTGCGGCGTAAGCAGCGGCAGTACGTGGAGGAGTGGGTGCATGTGGTGCGTGAACTCGACCCAGCGCTCGACGAGTCCTCTGCTCGTGTTCTCGTCCATGCCACGATCGGCGCGATCCAATCGGCGCTCGTCCACAACGTCGGTATGCCGGACGATCGCCTGAAGGCGATGCTCCGCCGAGCGGCATGCGCCGTCGTCGGTCTCCCCGTGGAGCCGTGACCCCCGGCGGCGATTGTTAACTTTGATTAACTTTTAGGTGCGACTGCGACCGAACTTCCCGGTCGACGGTCGCTACCCGCCTGTCTGCGCATGCCTTGTACCACTCGCTGACGTCAGAAATCGCCTCAGGGGCGGGGCGCTCCGAAAGACCCCTTTTGGTCCGATAGTTAATCGTGTATAACTTTTCCTACGCGGCAGATGCGAGCCGCATCAGAGCCGAAGGGGCTTGATCAATGACTGTCAGCGCAGATCCACGATTCGAGGACCACATGCGTGCCTACTACGAGGCCGGCTACTGGGATCACTCGACGCTTGTCACAGCGATCGACCACTGGGCCGAGGTCGATCCCAGCCACCCGTACATTTCCGACGGCGCCAGTACCTACAGCTACGGCAAATTCCGCAAGAGAGCATGGAATCTCGCCGCGGGACTGATCGGGCTTGGAGTGCGGCCGGGGGACCGGGTCGTCGTCCAGCTACCGAACTGGAACGAGTTCTTTTTCGTCTATGCGGCGCTCGCGCGAATCGGCGCTGTCATGGTCCCCGTGGTGTCGGTCTACCGCGAGCACGAGGTGCAGTTCATCGTCGAGAACTCCGAGGCCGTCGGCCTTGTCACCGCCGGCGAGTTCCGGGGGTTCGACCATGCGGCGATGGGGGAGAAGATCGCCGCCGCGGTCCCCGGTGTGTCTTTCCACGTGACGGCCCGTGCGGGAGACGGCGACGGCCGAGTCGACCTCGGTACGCTGCTCGCCGCCGAGCATGATACGAACACCCTCCCGCCGGTATCGGCTGCGGACGATGCACACATCATCCTCTACAGCTCCGGTACGGAGTCGCGTCCCAAAGGGTGCTTGCACACCTGGAACACCGCGTCTTTCCTGCCCAAGCAGGCGGTGCCCGTTCTCGGAATGACACGGTCGGATGTGATGTTCGTGCCCTCACCGGTGGCCCACACTCTGGGGCTCACCCTCGGTGTCATGGCCCCCACCATCGCCGGAGCCCAGGCGCATCTACTCGACATCTTCAGCCCGGTCGCTGCCCTCGAACGCATCGACGCCTACAAGTGCACGGGAACGGCCAGTCCCGCACCGTTCATTCGAATGTTGCTCGACGCCTACGACCCGGCGGTGCACGACGTGTCCCGGCTGCGGTTCTGGCTCACCGCGGGCGCCGCGATCCCCGCCTCGCTGGTGGGGGAAGCCCAAGAACGACTGTCAGGGTGCCGGGTGGTGAGTGCCTACGGGTCCAGCGAGGTCATGATGGCCACGGTCTGCCGGCCCGAGGACTCCATCGAGCGGATTGCGTCCTCGGACGGCGCACCGGTACCCGGTGTCGAACTGCGAATCGTCGATTTCGACGAGCAGCAGGCCGATCCCGGGGTCGACGGCGAAATCCGATACCGCGGGCCGGGCCGGATGCTCGAGTACTGGCGACGCCCGGAGCTCACGGCCGAGGGGCAGGACTCCGCAGGCTGGTGGCGGACAGGTGATCTCGGGCGGATCGATGAGCACGGTTACCTGCGGGTGACGGGCAGGATCAAGGACATCATCATCCGAGGCGGATTCAATATCAGTGCCCGTGAGGTCGAGGAGGCCCTACTGCTGCACCCGTCGATCGCGGACGTCGCAGTGGTCGGGTTGCCCGACGATGCGGTCGGAGAACGCGCGTGCGCCGTGGTCGTGGCGCGGGACGACACCCGTCTCACGATCGAGGACCTGCGCCACCATCTCGCCGACGAGCACAAGATCGCCATGTGGAAGGTCCCCGAACGCATCGAGTACGTCGGGGAATTTCCCCGCACGGCAACCGGGAAGATCCAGAAGTTTGCACTGCGCGCCAAGTACAGCGACCGCGCCTGAGGAGGAGTCACCATGCCTTACCAATCTGTTTATGCACCAGGTCTGTTCGACGGGCAGACGATCGTCGTCACCGGTGGAGGTAGCGGAATCGGGCGCTGCACCGCGCACGAACTCGCCTCGCTCGGCGCGCACGTGGCCATTGTCGGGCGCAACCAGGACAAGCTCGACCACGTGCGCGGTGAGATCACCGAGGACGGGGGATCGGTGTCGACGCATGTCACCGACATCCGGGACGAGGACGGCGTCGGCGCGGTCATCGACACCATCATCGGAGATCGTGGCGGAATCGACGGTCTCGTCAACAACGCCGGCGGTCAGTACCGGTCACCGCTCGAGGACATCTCCACCAAGGGCTTCGAAGCAGTCGTCCGCAACAACCTGACCGGCGGCTTCATCGTCATGAGAGAGGTGTTCACTCGTTCGATGTCCCAGCACGGCGGGTCGATCGTGAACATGATCGCCGACATCTGGCACGGCTGGCCCCACTTCTCCCACTCCGCGGCAGCGCGCGGTGGCATGTTCACCCTGAGCGAGAGCGCCGCCACCGAGTGGGCCGCCGCCGGCGTCCGGGTCAACACCGTCGCGCCAGGGTCGATCGCCTCGAGCGGCCTGGACACCTACGACGAGAAGGACCGCGAGTTCATTCAGAACGAGGTCACTCCCGGTATCCCGTTGCAGCGCTTCGGCACCGAAGCCGAAGTATCCGCCGCGATCGTCTACCTGCTCTCCCCGGCGTCCCGATTCGTCACCGGATCCTGCCTGCGCATCGACGGCGGCGCCCCCAACGCCCGCCGCGGCTGGTGGCAACTGCAGCCCGCTGTCCACAACGAACCCTTCGACGGATTCCACCGCTCGACGGCCCCCGAGATCCTCACCGCGGTCTCGGCCTAAATTCCTGCAAGGAGAACAATCATGTCCAAGGTCGTCTACGACAAGCGCGGTCCCGTCGCCCACATCCGGCTGAACCGCCCCGAGGTCAAGAACGCTATCGACGTCGAAACCCACGAACTGCTGCGCCAGATCTGGGCGGACTTCGCCGCCGACGACAGCCTCCGCGTTGCCGTCCTCACCGGAACCGGCGACGCCTTCTGCGCCGGCGCCGACCTCAAGACTCACGTGCCGACGTGGAGCGACGGCGGCCCGATGCTCGCCCGCAACAAACTTCCCGACGGGTTTGCCGGGGGCATCACCCGCGGACAGCACCGCATCTACAAGCCGATCGTCGCCGCGCTCAACGGCTGGGTCCTGGGCGGAGGCCTCGAGCTGGCCCTGGCCTGTGACATCCGGATCGCCTCGGACAAGGCACAGTTCGGTTCGTTTGAACTCCGCCGCGGGATGCACCCGGCAGACGGTGGGATCGTGCGGCTGGTCAACACCGCCGGTGTCGGGATCGCCCTCGAGATGGAGTTGACCGGTGAGCCGATCGACGCCCAGCGCGCGCTGCATGCGAACCTGGTTTCCCGCGTCGTTCCCCACGACGACCTCGAGTCCGCGACCAACGACCTCGTGGCCAAGATCCTCCGCAACGACCAGAAAGCAATGGAATCGGCCAAGGAAACGATCTTCGAGGTCATCGGCCGACCACTCGACGACCAGCTGAAGCTCGAGGCTCTGCTCGGATACGCGCTCTGCGGCGACAACCCGGCCATCAGTGAGCGCTCCGCACAGTTCTTCGACAAGTCCGATCCTGGCCGAGCGGGTACACACCAGGTCGCACTGGAGTCGCAGACGGTGTGACCCAGAGTGTGCGGGCCGGTACCTCGTAGTCGGACCACGTGCGATCGCTCTCTCGGTAGCACGCGATGACCTGTGCAGCCGGCTTCAACGAGAAGCCGGCTGCACGACAACAACACTCGAACGGGTCGAGAGCCGGTCGCATCGCAACCCACTGCAGTATTCCGAACGACGAGTCGCCCGCTGTTCGAACCCAACATCGAATACGAGATCGCCAGAAAGTGGAACTATGCCGACACTGTTCCCCAACTATCACAGCGCGTGGGAGACCGAGGATCACATCGCGCTGCGTAAGCACGCCGCAGAATTCTTCGCGAAAGAGGTAACCCCGCATCAGGATCGGTGGGCGGCCGACCATCAGGTCGACAGAACGTTGTGGCGAAAGGCAGGCGACGCGGGCCTACTCGGCCTCGAAATCAGCGAGGATTACGGCGGGGGCGGTGGTCATTTCGGTCATGAAGCCGTCATTCTGCAGGAGCTCGCCCACGCGCACGACACAGCCTTCGGTTTCAATATCCACTCGACAATTTGCGCGCCATACCTTTCGACCTTCGGTACGGTCGAGCAGAAGAAGCGCTGGCTACCACAGGTCACGACGGGTGAGGCAGTACTGGCGGTCGCCATGACCGAGCCAGGCACCGGATCGGACTTGCAAAACATCCGCACGACGGCCATCCGCGACGGCGACAGCTACGTCATCAACGGATCCAAGACCTTCATCTCCAACGGCTCCCACTGCGACCTGCTGATTGTCGTCGCCAAGACCGACCCGAGCCTCGGCGCGAAGGGCGTCTCACTGCTTGTCGCCGAAACCGCCGACCTGCCCGGCTTCGAACGCGGCCGAATCCTGCACAAGATCGGACAGCACGGCCAAGACACCCGGGAATTGTCCTTCACCGACATGCGGGTTCCGGCAGCAAACCTCCTCGGTGGTGAGGAAGGGCAAGGATTCACTCAACTGATGCGACTACTGCCCCGCGAACGCCTGAGCATCGCCATCAGCGGCATCGCGATGGCAGAGGCCGCCGTCCTCACTACCCTTGACTACGTAAAGGACCGCAAGGTCTTCGGATCGCGGGTCCTCGACTTCCAGAACACCCAGTTCGTACTGGCAGAGTGCACATCGGAGATACTCGCGGGCAAAACGCTGGTCGACTACTGCATCGAGCAGTACCTCGCAGGAGCACTCGATGCGGCTACCGCCTCGATGGCCAAACTGTGGGGCTCGGACAAGCAGTGCGACATCATCGACCGCTGCCTGCAGATGTTCGGAGGATACGGCTACATCATGGAGTACCCGATCGCCCGTATGTATGCCGCTGCCCGTGTGCAGAAGATCTACGGCGGCACCAACGAGATCATGAAGACACTGATCGCCCGTACCCTCTGATCACCGGACCACGGAGATGCGACACGGATGACGAACGGTATGGCACGAGGACCATTCAACCCAGGACCTCAGCGGCCTCACCTGGCAGAAGGTAGCAACCGGCTCAATCGACGCCCCTGCGCCCTTGACAAACCGGTGTAGATGTCAGGTGGCGACCCTATGGGTGGAGCTACCGTGTCAGCGGTAGGCGGTCAGGGAGAACGAATTTCCTTATGCTGCGACGGTGTCTGTGTGGCCGAGGTCGCGGAGGCTCGTCCTGAGCTTGGCTGCCGCCTCGTCGAGGGACTCCTGCGAGGGGTTCGGCTTGGCGTTGCTGATGTTGAAGTCGTCCAGGTCGTATGCAGCGAAGACATGGACGTGCAGGGTGGGAGACCTCGAGCCCCGCTATCAGCAGGGCCGCGCGGGGTGCGTCGAATGCAGGCCCGATGGCCTGCATTCGACGCTGCGGGCAACGTTCATGACCTTCGCCCACCGTTCGCCGTCGACGTCCTCATCCTTCCACTCTCCAGAAAGGGCGGGTAGGGCGACGCTGTGTTCTCAGTTGTTCGAGAGTTGCTCCGGCACAGACCTGTTGTCGAGGCGTGCAGCCGTGAGTGCTCCGGACGCAATCTCTTGCTGCACACGGAATTTCTGGATCTTCCCGGACGGTGTCATGGGGAGTGTGTCGGTGAAGTACCACAGCGACGGCGTCTTGTGGGCGGCGATTCGGTCGCGGCACCAGGCTTTCAATTCGGTCGGGTTCGGTGGATTGGCGGGGTCCGCCGGTCGTACGACGGCGCCGATCTGCTCGCCCCATCGGGTGTCCGGAACCCCGACGATCGCAACTTCGGCCACGTCGTCGTGGCGGAACAGCAGTTCTTCGATTTCGCGCGGATAGATGTTCAGGCCGCCTCGAATGATCATGTCCTTGAGGCGGCCGGTGATGCGGAGGAAGCCTCGTTCGTCCATCGTCGCGAGATCACCCATGTGCAGCCATCCGTCGGCGTCGATGGTGGCGGCGGTTTCGTCCGGCATCTCGGAATAGCCGAGCATCGTCTGGTAGCCGCGACAGCATATTTCACCCTGTTCACCGATCGGGACAATCTCCTGGGAGACGGGGTCGATGATCTTCACTTCCAGTTCCGGCAGCGGCTGTCCCACCGTGGTGGCCTGATCGGCCGGATCGTCGGTGACTCGGGTCTGGCTGATGACGCCGTGCATCTCGCTCTGCCCGAACAGGATCGTGACTTGGCAGTCGAGTTCGTCGAGCACCCGTTCGACGAGTGCCTGGGGAACTGCTGCCGCACCGGACAGTACGGTGTGGAGGCTCGACAGGTCGCGTGTTCCACGGTCCGGGTGCTCGAGAAGCGCGATGAGCATCGTCGGAACCATCAGCGAGTGCGTTCCGCGGTAGGCCTCGAGCATCTCGAGCATGAGCGCGGCGTCGAAGCCGGGTAGCACCACATAGGTCCCGTGTGCCGCGAACGTCCCGAGTTCGGTGACGGCACCGCCCCCGATGTGGTACATCGGCATTGCGTTGACGCAGACGACGTGGTCCACCAGCCCGGCCCGCTCGAACACGAACGTGGCTTCGTTGACGATTCCTTTGTGATGCAGGAGTGCACCTTTGGGGAAACCGGTGGTTCCGGAGGTGTATTGAATCTGCACCGGGGCGGTGGGTGCGACAGCGGGAAACTTCATTGCCGGATCGCCGGTCGCGATGAAGGACCGCCACTCGCTGGGTGCGATCACCATGCGGAGTTCGGGGAGCGACGGCCGTACTTCCGCCAGAAGTGCCGTGAGGTCCGCGCCGCGATAGGTATCCCGGTAGAAGAGTCCGACCGAGCGGGACTGGCGGAGGATGTACTCGAGTTCGTGGGCGCGGTAAGCGGGGTTCACGCCCACCACCACCATCCCGGCCATCGCGATCGCTTGCTGGAGGATTACCCACTCTGCACTGTTGGGCGCCCAGATTGCGATCCGGTCTCCGGGCGCGAAGTGGGCCAGCAGTGCTCTGGCTACCATCTCGGTGTCGGCGAGGAGTTGACGGTAGGTCCACTCTCGCCGATCGGCTGGATCGGGAGTTCCGTCGACCAGGGCGAGGCGGTCGGGTTCCGCCGACGCGGCCTCTCGCAGCAGGTCGCCGACGGTGATGTCGCGGACGCCTGAGCTCGGTGTCGCCGGCCAGAGAGACTTTTCGAGGGGCATGATGCAATCCTGCCTTCGGACTGTGCGGGGTGGGGGGAGTTGGTGGAGCGAGAGGTGCTCGTGACGAGGAAGCCGGAGTCGGCTGTGAGGCGGTGTCTCAGTCACCACGCAATGTAATACATATGTGGAGCTGATCGCTATGAATCCGTCAAAATAGTGTGGACGAGCTGAGGCGCGGCACTCGATCCCTCACCCTGCCGAGATGCCACCATTCGGGCTGACCGCTTGCCCGGTGATCCGACGGGCCTGAGGGCTGCACAGAAACAACACGAGGTCCGCCACGTCGACCGGCTCGGCGACCCCCAGTGACGCCAGTCCGGCGGCCTTCGCGAAGAGCTTGGCGCTGAACGGCTCGGCCATGACACGGTCGTAGGCGCCGGTGTCCCGGATGAGCGACGGCGTCACCGCGTTGATGCGGATGCCGTCGCGCTTGGCCTCCATCGCAAGGGTTTTGGAGAACATCACGATGGCCGCCATGGCCGCGCCGATGACGGATTCTCCCGGGGTCGGATGTTTCGCCGCGTCGGAAGCTATGTTCACGATCGCGCCGCCGTGCTTCGCCCGCATGTGTGGAAGTACGGTTCGGCACATATTGATCGGGCCGAGCGCCTGCTGCAGCAGGATAGCGGGAACATCTTCGGGGAGCGTGTCGTGAAACAGCTGGGGCGTGAACGCGCTGACCGTGCTGTTGATCAGGATGTCGGCCGGTCCCAGCGAGGCCGACAGTTCCTCGGTCACCCGCGCGGCCTCGGCGGGGTCGTTCACATCGCCCGCCGCGAAGAAGGCCCAGACACCCGAAGCGAGTGTTCGAATCTCCGCCGCTGCCTTCTCGCCGCGTTCGGTGTTGCGGCCGACCAGACCGATGCGCTGGGTGCCCGCCCGGACCAACTGGCGGGCGACCTGCAGGCCTACTCCGCTCGTCCCACCCACGATGTAGACGGTCGCCTCGGACAGGTCCGGTACCCAGACTTCGGGTGTGTCTGTTGTCATCGGATGTTCCTCTGCAGTTCGAGGGGCACCGGTTCGCCGGTGCCCGAATGGGAATGGCCGGGCCTGCCGTCGCAGTCCTGGCAGTGCGGCGTTCCGCCCGACAGGCTCGCCCGGAATTGTTCTTCGGTGGCGGCGTCGGACGACGTCGGCGCCTGAGCGGTGCCCGCGTAGTCGTCGCGGGCCAGCAGTCCGGCGCCGTACGCGCCCGCGATCTGTGGCTGATCGAGTAGTTCCACCGGGTGGCCCAGCGCCCGCGAGACGTGAAGCCGGGCGGCCGGGTTCTTCGCCACTCCGCCCGTCATCACCGTCGGTGTCGCCTTGCCGACCTGTGCCACCAGTCCGAGTGTGCGCGCCGCGACCGCTTTGTGCACGGACGCGGCGATGTCCGCCTTCTCGCGGCCCTGCGCCAGTAGTGAGATCACCTCGGTCTCCGCGAACGTGGCGCACATACTGCTGACCTCGAGGCCCTCGGAACCGGCGAGCGCGAGTTCGCCGACTGCGTCGATGTCGACTTCCAGTGCCCGCGCGAGCACGTCGAAGAAGCGGCCGGTCCCGCTCGCGCACCGGTCGTTCATGGCGAACCGTTCCACGAGGCCGTCGTCGTCGACGATGATGGCCTTGCTGTCCTGTCCGCCGATGTCGATCACCAGCCGCACACCCGGGTGCAGGGCTGCGGCGCCGCGGGCGTGGCAGGTGATTTCGGTGAACGTCCGGTTCGCCCCGGGGACCAGTTTCCGCCCGTAGCCGGTGCTGATGGTCCGCCGGATGTCGGATTGCGCGACACCGGCGGCCGCCATCGCCCCGTCCATTGCGCGCGCGACCGCTTCGCGGCTCACGGCTCCCATCTGGACGACACTCGATCCGCGCAGGGCGCCGTCCTGGTCCACGACGGCGGCCTTCGCCGTGGTGGACCCGAGGTCCACGCCCATGACGAACCAACCCGGCGTTGTCTTGTCTGCGGAGGTGGCGGCCATCTAGATCACGGACTTCATCCGTTGTACGTCGATGGCCTCGAGCATCGCCTCCAGTCGACTGTCGAACAGTTCGTCGTTGTAGAACGACGCGTCGGCGACGTCGCCTTCGAAGAAGAACGACTTGACGCCGCGCTCCGTCTCGGCAGCGCGGGCGAGCATCGTCTGCGGGTTGGTCATCGCCCGGCACGTCCGCGTCGAGTGGAACGCGATCCCGTCGATCGCGTATTCGTCCAGCCGGCGGAGCAGGAGTTCCTGCAGGTTCTTCAATCCGTGGTTCAGTGGGCAGAGCAGGTAGTGCTGCGCCATGCCCAGGAGCGGGTTGTCCACGTCGATGAGCTGCGGCTCCTGCCAGAAGGATTCGTGGGTGTAGCGGCCGGCGACGACGGCGACGTCGTATTCCGCGAACTTCCGGGTGAGGAAGCCGAGCTTGTTCCAGTTCATGATGCCGTCGAAGTACACGCGGTAGCGTTCGTCCGCGACCGCGCTGACCCCGTCGGTGACCCGCTGCTGAATTTCGGCCTTCACGCCGGCGAAGTAGTCGACCAGCGCCTGATTGCCGGGCAGGAAGTTGATCGGGGCGATGCTCGCGACCCAGTCCCAGTAGGTCGCAGGCGTGGGTGCCTGCGTGCAGAGCGCCATTCCTTCGAGGCGCAGCTCGGAGGCCCGTTTGATGTAGGACATGCTCTCGCTGAGTCCATCCCAGTCGAACGGTCTCCCGGTCTGGTATTCGAGGAAGGTGATGAGCTCGCGCAGCTGCCCCTCGACGTACTTGCTCACCTCGGTCCACTCCTCGCCCCGCATGTACCCGGCGTCGGGTTTGTTGCCCCACAGCATGGGGATCGAGACGTTGAACAGCGGGAGCTTGCGATCGAATACCCGGTAGGTCATCGCGTCCCATTGCTGACCGGTGCTACATCCGGCGTAGCCGTTGACGAAGAAATCCGGGGCAGGCAGTTTGCTCGCCAGTTCCTGCTGGTCGACCATGCCGACCACGCCGGTCTCCCGGTCTGCGGCGGTTTGGTGCGTCAGCACCGCGCAGCCGAGATGTGTTCGCGCATAGGAGCAGAGCTCACCGATGTAGCCGTACTCGGCGCCGGCAGCCTGGGCGGGCCCTTCGAGGTGCTGGGCGGCCAGTCGGGCGGCGAACGCCTCGCCGTGGCACCACTCCAGGCCCGCGGCCTGGAACAGCGGGTTCAGTGCGGCGCCGTTGTACCAGACGACGTGCTTCCCGCGCTCCTTGGCGGTGAAGATGTTCTCCCAATAGTCGGCCACCAACTTGCCGCCGGCCCGCGTACTCGACAAGCGGCGGGTCTTTTCCTTGCTGATCTCTTCGATCGCCATGGCGAACTCCTCTGAGTGAAAGTCGAATTCAGGACGGGACGGGTGCGAGCTGACGGCGAATGCGCTCCACGAAGGTCTCGATCTTGGTGCGGAGTGTCTCGACGGGGTTGCCTTCGTGCTCGGTCTCGAGGAGCAGCAGCGGTATCCCGCGCGCGTCGAGCGCCTTGCGTAACTCCGGGTAGTAGAGCATGTGGGGTTCGCAGAACTTCGCCATCAAGACGACGACACCGTTCGAGCGGCTCCTCTCGAGTGAGTCGATCAGGTAGGTGTCCCAGTCGACCCCGACGGTGACCCGTGTCGGGCACGGGGCGTTGTCGTTACGGTCCAGGTACCACACCGACAGCGCCTCCAGCGGGTCGCCGTGCTCGGGTACGTCGGTCGAGATGTACCGGAAGCCGGTGTACAGGTCGTCGTCGACGACGATCACTCCGGATTCCTCGATCACATCGAGGACCTCGGGGCGCGGGGCGTGGCAGAAGTGACCGGAGAGATGCAACCGCACCAGATCGCCGGGTGCGTCGGCATTCGGATCGAGTCGGACGAGAAGACCGTTCAGGGCGGCGTTGTGTTCATCGATGTCCATCACCATGCTCGACTTCACCAATACCTGCATGTCGCTCGCGGTGATACGCGCACGGCCGGTGCGCCGCAGGTCGTAGAGTTCCCGGAGCAGGCGACGATTCGTGTTGAACAGCCGAATGCTCTCGGCGAGCGACTCGTCCGTGATCGTCGTCCCGACGACCCCCTCGATCTCGTGCTTGAGTTCGTGCACACGGCCCGCGACCCGCGGCTTGGTCCACGGATCGTCCATCGCGCTGGTGAACTGCGCGAAGTGCACCGGTTTCTCCGGCCGCGCCCAGCGGATCACGTCGACGGCGCCGAGGAGTTGCACGCAGTGATCGGCGGCGACGAAGCCGTCGAAGACGTCGAGTTCACCGACTGCGGCCTGATCGGCGACGCTCCGCGTGTAGCCGCAGTAGAACTCGGCAAGCAGGTTGCGGCCCTCCGTGATCGGGGTGCGGCTTTCCTGGACGATCACCGGCAACGCACCGGCGGCGTGCACGATCTCGGAAGGAAAGTTCATCGGAAAGGAACCGATCACGCGGTTTCCGTTCTTCGTTTTCCATGCCTGCGCGTAAGTGACCGGGTCATCGGCCGCCGCTCGCAGCGACGACATGACGGTCGGATCCAGTTCGTTCACATCCAGCCCTTCGACTTGGTGGACGGATACACCGCGGCGACTGACGAACTGCGCCGCGGCGACCTGACTTGAGATATTACGTTATTGGATAGATAGTATCCATAGTTGTCAAACATTGGTTGTGGGGAGAACCCACGCCGTCCGTTGTTCGGAGGCTCCTGATGAAACATGTGCTCGATGGATTGCGGGTCGTCGAACTCGCCGGGATCGGCCCGTCGCCCCACGCCGCGATGCAGCTCGCGGACCTCGGCGCCGAGGTCGTGCGAATCGAGCGTCCGGGGGGTGTGACGCAGTTGCTGCCCGTGGACAAGGATGCGGGACTGCGTAATCGGCGCTCGGTGAGTGCCGACCTGAAGGATCCCGCCGACCTGGCAAGGATCCTGAAGCTCGTCGACAAGGCCGACGTCCTCATCGAGGGCTACCGGCCGGGTGCGGCGGAGCGACTGGGCATCGGTCCCGACGTGTGCCGTCAGCGGAACCCTCGGCTCGTGTACGCCAGGATCACCGGGTGGGGCCAGGACGGCCCGCTCGCGCCCTATGCCGGGCACGACATCAACTACCTCGCGCTCACCGGTGCGCTGAACGCCATCGGACGGGACGGTGAGAGGCCACTCGCACCGCTCAACCTGGTCGCCGACCTGGGCGGCGGTTCGATGCCGGCGGTCACCGGCATTCTCGGCGCCCTCTACGCGAGGGAACAGACCGGTGTCGGAGACGTGGTCGATGTCGCGATGGTCGACGGGGTGAGTGCGCTCATGACGATGTTCTGGACACTCACCGAGAACGGGCTCTGGTCCGATCGGCGCGGGACCAACGTCATCGACGGCGGGGCGCCCTTCTACGACACGTACGAGTGCGCCGACGGTCGGTACATCGCGGTCGGCGCAGTCGAGCCGGTCTTCTACGCGCAGCTACTGACGGGACTCGAACTCGACCCCGCGGGTCTGCCGGACCAGTACGACGAGTCGGCATGGTCGGCGCTCCGGAAGACCTTCGCCGACGTCTTCGTCACGCGGAGCCGAGAGGAGTGGGTGCAGGCGTTCGCGCACCTCGACGCGTGCGTGACGCCGGTGCTGGCCCTCGCCGAGGTGCCGGATCACCCGCACATCGCCGCGCGCAACACGGTCGTGACCGCGTTCGGTCAGCGTCAGCCGGCGGCGGCGCCACGCTTCGCCGAGGCACCACCCGCAACCTATGCGTCGCCCCGCACACCCGGCGCCGACACCGAGGCGGTCTTCCGGGACTGGGGTGTCGAATGACGATCGCTGACCGGGGCCTCGAGGGGTGTTGTGGCAACGGGCTGACGTGATGCGCGACGATGGCACTTATGTCTGACTCGAAGCCGTCCGACTCGAAACCGGAGTCCACCCCCGACAAGGAAGTGGCGTCGACCGGAAGCGCGCGGTCGGTCCTCGTCACCGTGCTCGGCGAACTCGTCGAACCGTACGGACAGCCGGTGCGGACGGCCGCGCTTCTCTACGTCCTCAAAGGGCTCGGGTACGGGGAGCATGCCGCCCGGCAGGCGATCGCGCGCACAGGTTCCGCAGGTCTGATCGCCGCCGGCCGGAACGGACGCGAAACGCAGTGGACGTTGACGGACAAGGCGCATCGGCTCTTCACCGAGGGTGAACTTCGTGTCTTCTCCACCGACGTGGACACCACGCAGTGGGACGGCAGGTGGCTCGTCGTGAACGTGCCGATTCCGGAGTCTCACCGCTCGACCCGCAAGAAGCTCTATGCCGCGCTGCGGTGGGCCGGGTTCGGGAATCCGACACCCGGCGTCTGGGTCACTCCCCACGTCGACCGTGCCGCGGAAGCGGAACGAACCATCGAGTCTCTCGGATTGACCGCCAATACGGTCTCGTTCGTCGGGACGCTCGCCGTGCCCGGGATTCCCGAGAGCGAACTCGTCCGCCGTTCATGGGATCTGGAGGCCGCCGAGAAGGAGTACGACGAACTGCTCGACCGCTTCGATGCGCGAACCTTCCAACCGGGCGACGAGTTGCTGTTCGCGCACCTCCAACTCGCGGACGCGCTACGGCGCATGCCCTACATGGATCCGCGGCTCCCCGAGGTGCTGCTGCCGGACTGGCGCGGGCTGAAGGCCGCGCGGCGCCTGCGAGACCTGCGCGCGGAGTGGACCCCCACCGCCCACGCGCAGTGGCGTCGGATCGCCGGTCTCGACGTACCCGCCGCTCAGGTGCCGTAAGCGGTTTCGGGGACCTTCCCATGTTCGGTCCAATAATTTACAGTGTGGTCTGTGGCACACAGGGCGAAGCAGGCAGGGAACGGGTCGTCCGCATTACGGCCGGGCGGCGAGCCGGAGTCGGCTGCCGATTCCCGAGAGGAGACGCCGGCCTCGTTGTCCTGGAAACTGAGACTGGAAACCACGCTTGCCGACCGCGCGGCAGCGGTCGGGACGCTGTCCTGCCTGATCAGCGCTCTGTCCGACATGCTGGAGGCAACGGTATTCCTGATAGGTCCCGCCGGGCAGGTGATCAGCCGGGCCGTCCCTCCGGGTGCTTCGTCTACCGCGATCCCCACGCTGGAGCGGCTCGAGTCGCCGGAAGGACCGGTAGCCGCCGGCGCGGCTGCCGGCGTTGTGCGAGTGGATGGTGGGCGGACGGGTGGCCGCGACTACATGCTCGGTTCGGTTGTCGACGGCGACCACCTCTTCGGATGGGTAGTCACCCCGATCGAAGGATCCGTGTCCGTTGCACATGTGCAGTGGGCCGTGGACCGGGCAGTGGTCCACCTGACGGCCGAGTTCGTCTCCCAGCGGCGGATCGCCCGCGTGGCCTGGAATGCACGTGCGAACCTGGCGCGGCAGATGGTTCGGTCGACTACCTACGATGCAGATCTTCGGGCTTGCGCGGAGTACCTCGGCGTCGATCTGGCCGCGGACCGGGTCATCGCGTTCGTCCTGGAGCGGGGCCGGTCGTCGGGTTCGGCAGTCGATGCGGGCCGCCTCGGTGATCTGATCTCCGAAGATCTCGACGTCGACATCCTCACGATTCGTGGCACCGAGGGCGTCATCCTCTCGATCGAGGCGCCGGCAGGGGTCGGGAATGCGACGGTGATCGCGCGCTGCAAGGCGGCAGTCAACAAGGGCCTCGACCGGATGGGTGACCGATTTGCCGTTGCGGGCATCTCGTCGGTGACCCGGCCCGGTCAGCTCCGACGGGCATACCGGGAGGCATTCGAGGCTGCCCGGTGCCTTGACCGATACCCCTCGGAATCGAACCGCGCCATCGCCTGTGACGAACTCGGGCCTGCACGATTACTCGTAGCGAACAGCAACGAACAGTCCGTTCGGATGTACGTGTACGACGTTCTCGGGGATTTACTTGCGGGGGGAGTGTCGAACAACGACCTTCTCCGTACCCTGCAGGAGTTCTTCGACAGTGGACGGAGTGTGCGTGACACCGCAGTGCGGTTGGATGTGCACGAAAATACTGTGCGACACCGACTGGGGCGGGTGCACGACATCACCGGTCTCGACGTGGCCGCAAACTCGAACGATCAGCTCAGTGCCCAGACTGCACTGTTGATTCTCCGACTGCAGGGTCACCACGCGGTGCCGGGTTTCGGCCGGGTAGCGCGTTGAACGTGGGGCAGATTCGAGGGAGCTGAACCCCTCCTTGTCGACTTCTCCAATGCGGCGACGTGAGTCCGGGCCGAAGTTCTTGACCTTCGAATCGACGACGGCATTAACTGGCGCCCAGCGTGTTCCAACTCACATGCTTCGGAGTACGAATAGCAAGGAGTCCCTATGCGATCCGTCAACTGGACGAGAAAGCGACGACTAGCGGGTGCAGCCGCGATGGTTGCTGCGCTTCTGGCACTCACCGGATGTGGCGGCCCGGCCGGTGACAACTCTGGTGCCGTCCGGATTGGGCTCCTCGCCAATCTCACCGGTGACGCGGCGATGTCGTTCGGCAAGCCCTTCGAGCGAGGATTCGAACTCGCTCTGCACGAGGCCGAACCGATACTGGACGAGTCCGGTGTATCGATAGAGGTCCTCACCGAGGATGCCAAATCGGCCGTACCATCAGCGGTAACCGGGTACAACAAACTCCGTCAACAGAGTGTGCCGCTCGTTGTCCAGGACTCGCAGAGCCCACTCGGTCAAGCGGTGGCGCCCCTGGCGAACGAAGACCGGATCACCCTGGTCAGCGGGGCCGGGAGCGCATTGGAGAACTCGGGCGGGTACTCATTCCGATTCACCGATCTGAGCACCCCCACGATGTCGGTCGGCAGTCGCCTGGCCGAGGAGGGCCACACCCGTATCGGTCTGGTTGTGGCCGGCGACAATCCATCCTTCACCACTCTGGCGGAGGCAACCGAGAAGGGGCTACCGGCCGGATTTGCATCTCGGCAGGAGGTTTCGTCCCAGGACACCGACTTCTCCGCTGTGCTGGCGAATCTCAGGCGGGATCGCCTCGATGCCGTGGTTCTGTCGGTCCTCCCGGCCCAGGCCGGAAATCTCATCCTCCAGATGAAGAACGCCGGTGAATTCGAGCACGTGAAACTGATCGGAACGGTTGCGATCAGCGGTGAAACCTACACGGTGGCCCGGGACTCGGCCCGAGGCTTCGAGTTTCCGCAGGTGTGGGCTCCTGGCGGAACCAATCCCACCGCCTTCGAACGACGGTACACGGAGAAGTACGGTGAGGTCCCCACTGCCTACGGTGCCCTGGGTTATCAGGTCGGCTGGACGACAGTGGCTGCCGTGATCCAGGCAGAGAAGAGTGGAACCGTGGACGGTAGTGCTCTGCGTGATCTCCTTCCCGCTGCCTCGACTTCGGACCTGGTACGAGAACACGGGATTCTCGGGCTCGAAATGACTGCGGACGGTCTCGCGATCTCGAGCGGGGTCATGGCCACGTTCGCAGACGGAGGAGCCATGGTCCTCGCCGGATCGGACGGGTGAATCCATGGACTTCCTGCTTCAGCAAACCGTCAACGGGATCGTTCTCGGCAGCGTATATGCCCTCTATGCATCGGGTTTCGGTCTGGTGATGGCAAACCTCCGGATCTTCCACGTCGCGCATGCAGCGGTGTTCACCTGGGGAGCAATCTTCGCCTGGGAGCTCACATCACGACTCGGCTGGTCCCTCCTGGTGGCCTTGCCGGTCGTCGCGGTGCTGGCGGGATTACTCAACGTGCTGGCCTACTTCCTGCTGATCCGCCGTGTCCTTCATCGCCGGGGCGGCGAGATGGCCGCCTTCATCTCCTCGATGGGCGGCCTCATCGTGCTCGTCGAGCTGGCACACCACCACCTCGACGGTGCCGTCGTGCGAATGAACGCCGACGCGTTCACCAGTGCACCTCTGTCGATCGGCCCGGTTCGGATCACCACCCTGCACTTGATAATGGTGTGCCTGGTGCTCGTCATCGTGGCCGTGACGAGTTGGCTACTCGCCCGAACGGAGCTCGGCCGGGAGATCCGCACCGTCGCTTTCGACAAGGACACCGCCGCGATCCTCGGCGTCAACGTGGATCGCGTCAGCGCCGGAGTGTTCTTCGCGTCAGGCGCCATGGCAGGTGTCGCCGCGTCGTTCGTCGCCATCGCGTTCAACGTCATCGATGCCGGACTCGGCTCGACCTACCTGGTGATCGCGCTCGGAGCCATGGTGGTCGGCGGCTTCGGCAGTGTCGGCGGCATGCTCGTCGGCGGTCTGGTCATCGGGATCGCGTCCACCTATGCGACGGGGTACCTGTCGAGCACCTATCGCGATCTCGTCGTCTTCGTCTTGATGCTCCTCTTCCTCGCTCTGAGGCCCGAAGGTCTGTTCCGGACCCGCGCAGAACTGACAAGGGTGTGACACGACCATGACAGAGTTCTTTTCGATCTTCGGTGCGTACGACTTCGTGATCAGGGACGGAATCGTCCTCTCACTCGTTGCCCTGTCGCTCTATGTTGTGCTCAGCGCCGGAATCTTCGCTGTGCCCCAAGTCGGTTTGATGGCTGTCGGGGCATATGTCTCGGCTGTACTTTCCGTCGACGCAGGGGCCCCGTTCGTGGTCTCTCTCATCGGGGGGACGCTCGCATCCGGATTCGTCGCCCTGCTGCTGGCCGGTCTGTTGCACCGGCTCAACGGCATCTACCTGGCCATCGCGAGCATCGCGTTCGCGGAAATCGTGCGGGTGGCGGTGCTGAATCTGCCACTGACCGGGGGCGCACAGGGCAAGGTGGGCATCCCACGGACCACGACCGATCTCGTGATCTGCATCGTGGTCGTCGTCGCCGTTGCGGGTCTCATCGCACTGAAGCGTTCGCGATTCGGGCTCGCGATCAGTGCCATGCGGGAGGACTCCCTCATGGCGAGCCACCAGGGAGTCGACGTCGTCCGATACCGGACCGCGTTGTTTGCGCTCTCGGGGATCCTTGCGGGAGCCGCCGGCGCCCTCCACGTCCATATGTCGGGCTTCGTGGAACCGGGCCAGTTCAGCTTCGAACTACTCACCCAGCTACTTGCAATAGTGGTCATCGGAGGGACGGTGTTCGTCACCGGCTCGCTCGTCGGTGCCCTCGTCATCATCGGCCTGCCCGTCGCCTTGACCGGTCTTGCTTCGTATGAGGCACTGGTCAACGGCGTGCTGATCGTGCTGATCGTCGCCTTTGCGCCGAGCGGAATCCTCGGGAGTCTCCGCTCGTGGTGGCCGGTCCGCAGCAGTCCCTCCCCACCGGACAGCGCGGACGAGACATCCGCGGAGCGGGTGTTCCCACTCCTGCGGGACGACGGGCCCGCAGGCGATACCGTCCTCGAGATCCGGGATGTGGTCATGTCATTCGGGGGCCTGCGCGCGCTGGACGCTGTCAGTGTCGAAGCACGATCCGGGGAGGTACTCGGCATCATCGGCCCGAACGGGTCGGGAAAGACGACTCTCCTGAACGTGTTGTCCGGCGTCTATCGTCCGGAGAGCGGAACCGGCACCTTGCTCGAGCACGACTTCTCCGAACTCTGGGGTCACCCACACGTCACGGCTCAGTCCGGGCTCGCCAGGACTTTCCAGAACATCCGACTGATGGACGAGGAGACTGTGTCGACCAACGTCCGGCTGGGCATCGCGCGGCGTCCGGGCGTCGATGTGCACGAGCGGACCCGAAATCTGCTCACCGAAAATCGTCTCGACTGGGCCGCCGACATCCCGGTGGGCAGCCTGCCGTACGGGGTGCGACGACGGGTGGAGATCGCGCGTGCCCTTGCGCGAGAGCCCCGCGTACTACTGCTCGACGAACCAACTGCAGGTATGAATCCCACTGAGCGGCAAGACGTGTTCGACACGATCTCGGACATCAGATCGGGTGGCGTCGCTGTGATCGTGGTGGAGCACGACGTGGCGATGATGCGTTCCTTCTGCGATCGGCTCGTCGTATTGGACTTCGGCAGGAAAATCGCCGAAGGCAAACCCGACAACGTACTCGATTCCAAGGAGGTCATCCGTGCCTACATCGGATCCGGTTCTCTCGCTTGAGGATGTCAGCATCTCCTACGGGCACGTATCTGCGGTCACGGATGTGACGCTGACACTGTACGCGGGGGAGACCCTCGCTCTCATAGGTCCGAACGGGGCAGGCAAGTCGACGTTGCTCCGCGGAATCACCAATCAGGCCCGTAAGGGCAACGGCAAGATTCGCTTCGGCGGACGGGACATCTCCTCCACTCCGACGCACCGGATCACCCGCGCCGGGATCGTCCATGTCCCCGAGGGCCGCCAGGTCGTGGCGCCACTGACCGTCCGGGAGAACCTGCAGCTCGCGGCACATGCAGCGGGACGCTGCCCCCGACGGGAAATCGAAGCCTCGATAGACCGTGTCCACGAACTCTTCCCGCCCCTCGCGCGCTTGCGCAATACTCCCTCCGGCCTACTCAGCGGCGGCGAGCAGCAGATGGTTGCGATCGGACGGGCGCTGATGGCGCGACCCGCGGTGCTGCTGCTCGACGAGCCCAGCATGGGGCTGGCCCCGGTCATGGTCGAGGTGATCTACGAATTCCTCGGCGAACACCGGGACGCACTCGGTGGGGCAGCCGTCCTCCTCGCCGAGCAGAGCCAGATCGCGCTCCGAGTCGCCGACCGCGCAGCGGTCCTGTCCCGTGGCCGGCTGGGCTTCGTCGGGCCGAGCTCCCAGATGGACGAATCCTTGATCGCCGAAGCGTATCTCGGCACCGGCCGGACTGCCGGTGTGCCGGAAACGGCCTAGTTCCAACGCTATCCATTCCACAACCGCACCTATCGAGGAGAACCACGATGATCACAGATGCAGACTCCGAGTTTCATCCCAGGGACCCGGACGATCGGACCTGGACCGAGACGATGTTCCTGCCATTCGCCATCCCCGACGAGGGCATCTTCGGCAATGTGTACGTTCTCGCCCGCCCGAATGTCGGAATTGCCACGTCGTCGATCCTCATCGGCAAGGGATTCTGCACACAGCCGTACGAGATCGCATTCACCGATCCGCAGGTGCACCTGCCCTGTCCCGAATCCTTCGCCAAATTCACGCTGGGGAACGGGCTCAGCGTGAACGCTCCGACACCCAAGGAGTACGACGTCAGCTACGAGAACGCACTGGGTGCGTGCTCACTGGACCTGTCGTTCCGGGCATTGCACGAGCCGTTCGATCCGGGCGATCCCGAGCAGAATCCGCTCCTCGCGGCGGACCGGAGTACGGGGGACAGTCGACACGGTGACGAATGGGAGAACGGCCATTTCGAGGTGAAGGGGCACATCACCGGAAACCTCGAGCTGCGCGGCAAGAAATACAAGGTTGATTGCTACGACGGGATGGACCACAGCTGGGGCCCCCGTACGGAGACAGGTACCCGCTCGGTGGCGTGGGTATCGGTGAACTTCGGGCCGGAACTGGCCGTTCACCTCGCCGTCCTGATCAACCTGCGGGACGGTCAGGTCAGATACGAGAAACTCCGATTCGGTTTCGTCGTGGAGAACGGTGAGGTCCATCCTGTGGTGGACGCCGACATCCGAGCCGAACACACGCAACTCCTGGCAATCAACAATCACATCCGGATCACCGATGCGCGAGGAAAGGAGTACGAGTTCTTCGGCACGGCGATCTCGAGCCACCCCTGGTACAACTTCAACCCCTCCCACGTCAGTTATCAGGGGGTCTTCCGCTACCACTGGGGTGACAAGGTGGGATACGGGGAGATGGCCGACATCTACGGGTTGGACTATCTGGCAGAGCGGATGTCCAGCCACGGCCGTGCACGGGGGCTGAACGCATGAACGATCACGACCTGACGTGGGGTCTCGACTTCGACGACCGCGACGACCCCTCGCCGGATTTCATCGACGCAGTCCGTCGGGAGTACCCGACGGAGCGAGAGGTCGACACGATGCTCACACGCAAGATGAGCCGCCGCAAAGGCCCGTCGTATCGCCGCCCGGATCTCGCCGAGATGGCCAAGATCCTCGACGAGTTTCTCGGCCACGAACTCGGTTCGTCCAACTTCGAGATACGAGATCTGCACTGGTTCACCGGGGGAGTGTCGAAGATCCAGATCGGTTTCACACTCGACTGTGACGATCCCGCGGGGCGCCGTCGGTCGGAACATCTCGTGCTTCGGATGGACCCCAGTGAGGGATCGAATGCGACGAGCCGCGCTCGAGAGCACGAATTGTTGACTCTCATGAACGGTGTGATCCCGGTGCCGAGACCGCATTTCCTCGACGCCGAGGGGGAATGGTTTCCGGAACCGGCGCTGATCTACGAGTTCGTGGAGGGGGTCACCAAACCTCGGGCCACGGGGACCGGGCGGATCAGTGGTCTCGGTACGGATTTCGGGCCGGACCACCGGAGGGTGCTGGCACCTCAGTACCTCGACCACCTGTCCAAGATCCACAACACCGATGTCTCGGACCGGTCGCTCACTCATCTGCAGGTTCCCCGCACCGGTTCCACCGAGTCGGCGGAATGGATGGTCCACCATGCGCTGCGCTGTTGGGAAGAGGACCGGGGCGAGGATTCCCCGCTCATGGAGATCACGGCGAACTGGTTGCTGAGCAATCTTCCCACCCTGGATGTCGCCGGTGTCGTCCACGGCGACTTCCGGAGCGGTAACTTCCTTTTCGACGAGGAATCCGGTCGGATCCTGGGTTGGCTGGACTGGGAGCGTGGCCTCATCGGTGACCGGCACCGTGACCTGGCGTGGATCACTCTCCCCACGATGGGCCATTACGACGCCGACGGCCGCTATTTCGTGTGTGGCCTCATCCCTCTGGACGAGTTCTTCGATCGATACACCGAGGTCTCCGGTCTCACCGTCGATCCGGAGCGGCTGCGGTTCTACCAGATCCTGAACTGCTTCACCATCATCGTGTCGACGATGGCGTCCTCCTACCGCATCGCCCGGCTGGGGAAGTCACACCAGGACATCCTGCTCACCCGTGTGGAGGGACTGGTCCCGGTGATCTCTCGCCAACTCATCACGCTCCTGAAGGGGAAGAACACATGATGGACCACAGTGAGAACACCCTCCGTGCTGCGATCAAGTCGCTGCGTGACACCGTCGCGCCGGCGGTCGACCCGCTGGATCCGCAGGCAGTCGAGCAGCTTCGACTGACGATCGATTTCCTCGAATTCCTGCGGACCCGCGTGTACGACATCCATGCCCGGCAACGCTACGAACTGGGCCGCCAGATGGACATCGCACAGGCCCTTCTCGACGACGCCGCGCTGATCTCCCCGGATGTCGGCGACCGACTCACCCGCGCCGTATCCGATGCGCGATCCGTCCACGCCGATGCGGACGCACATACACAGGATCTGCGCGCGTCCTCGCAGAAACTCTGGGTGGTCGTGCGCGGTGTCCTCAGAACCGCCCGGCAGGCGCCTGAAGACGTCCGTGAACGTATCAGCACCAGAGTGATCGGGGGAATCGAGCCTCTGGTCGAGATGGAAAGTGCGTGGTATCTCCCGTTCGGGTTCGAACCAGATCCCGGATCGGTTCCCCAGTTGGAGGAACTCCTCGGCCGTGCCTCCTCTGACGCCCGATGAGAATCCTCGTCACAAATGACGACGGCATCGAGGCGGCCGGACTGGCGGCACTCGCTGCCGCAGCTGGGGGCGGCGGCCGCGAACTCGTGGTCGTCGCTCCCAGCGCCGAGTCCAGCGGCAGCGCGGCCAGCCTCGGCGTGATCCGGGACAGGAATCGCGTGACGGTGTCGGTGCCCGGCGACGAATGTTTCGCTGGAATCGAAGCCTATTCCGTGGACGCGCCACCTGCGCTCGGGGTCCGGGCCGCCTGCAGCGGGGCATTCGGGTGGAAGCCGAATCTAGTTGTGTCGGGGATTAATCCAGGCTTCAACACCGGGCGGCTCGTACTGCATTCGGGGACGGTCGGCGCCGTGCTCACGGCCGCATCCCTCGACGTCTGTGCTGCGGCATTCAGCACCGAAGCGCACTCGGTGCTCGGTCTTGACACGACCAGTCGGGTAGCCACAAGTGTCATCGGCGGACTGGTCGATGCCGGGCTGCCACCGGTCGCGGTGAACGTGAACGTGCCCGCGCTTCCGTTCCAGGAACTGAGAGGCCTGCGTTTCGCCGATCCAGGCACCGTGAGTTGCGATGACGTCGCCTTCGACTTCGAAGGCAATAGTCTCGCGCTGCGCAGGCGGCGGAATCCGCCGCCTTACGACGACCGATCGGACGCTGACCTCGTCGCCTGTGGCCTGATTTCGGTTACGGTGCTCGCACTCCCCTGGAGGACGGACACGAATGCCGAAAGCCGTGTCGTGGCAGCCATCGAGCGGCGTTGGATCCTCGCTAGTGCATCGTGCGAACGCGCGAATACGACCTCCGCCTGTCGGGGCGCGCGGGTGTGAGTTTCACGGTGCACAGTTCGTCGAGCCGCCGCCGAAGGGTGCCCATGTGACCGCGAAGTCGAGCATGGCGAGTTCTTCGTTGGTCGCCGGCGTCTTCCGCTCTCTCGTGTGGAAGTGGGTGCGGCCGTGCGTGGTGTCGCACGGCCGCACCCGGGGGGTCATCGCACGTCGAGGTAGATGCTCTTGAGCTGCTGGTAGCTCGCGAGGCCCTCGGGTCCGAGTTCGCGGCCGAGGCCGCTGTTCTTGATGCCGCCGAAGGGGGCGGTCGGATCGTTGGAGTAGCCGTTGATTCCGACTGTTCCGCTGGCGATGCCCCGGGCGAATTGGGCGCCGCGTTCGGGGTCGGCGGTTTCTGGAGCCGCCGAGGCCGTAGTCGGAGTGGTTGGCGATCGTGACGGCTTCGGTCTCGTCGGTGTAGGGGATGACCGACAGGACGGGCCCGAAGATTTCCTCCTGGGCGATCGTGTGGCCGGTCTCGACGTCGGCGAAGACGGTGGGTTCGACGAACCATCCGTATTCGGCGTCGGCGGGTCTGCGGCCGCCGGTGGTGACGCGGCCGCCGTCCGAGCGGCCCTTCTCGATGTATCCCTCCACCCGGTCGCGTTGCCGGGACGACACGAGCGGTCCCATCTGGGTCGTGTCGGACAGCGGGTCGCCGACCGACAGGCCCTTGGCGAGGTCGGTGATGGTGTCGACGATCTCGTCGTAGCGGGAGCGGGGTGCGAGGACGCGGGTGCCGAGCCAGCAGATCTGCCCGTTGTTGAGCAGGGTGGCGGCGTAGAACGATTCGATGTTCGCGGCGAGGTCCGCGTCGTCGAGGACGACGGCGGCGGACTTTCCGCCGAGTTCGAGGGTGACGGGGCGCAGCAGTTCGCCGCAGGTGCGGCCGATGGCGCGTCCGGCGCCGGTGGAGCCGGTGAAGGAGACCTTGTCGATCCCGGGGTGGGCGACGAGGTAGGCGCCGAGGTCGCGTCCACCGGGGACGATGTTGACCACACCGGCGGGGAGTCCGGCGGCGATGGCGGCTTCGGCCATCAGGAACGCGTCGAGCACGGTTTCGGGGGACGGTTTGAGGACGACGGTGCAGCCGGCGGCGAGGGCGGGGGCGAGTTTGAGGAATGTGATGGCCTGCGGCACGTTCCACGGGACGATGGCGCCGACCACACCGATCGGGGAGCGGGTGACGAGTGTGGAGCCGCCGAGCATGCCGGGCCGGATCTCGTCTTCCTGCTTCGCCGCCATGTCGGCGTAGTAGCGCAGCAAAACCGGTGGGAACCCGCCCTCGAACTGCCGGGCGAGGGTGATGGGCATGCCGTTCTGGCTGCTGACCCGGGTGGAGGTGTCCTCGGCGCGGGATTCGAGTTCGTCGGCGAACCGGTTCAGGACCTCGGCGCGTTGGGCCGCGGTCCACGACGCCCACTCGGTGAGCGCGGCGCGGGCGGCGTCGACGGCGTCGTCGATGTCGGTTTCGGTGCCCTCCGGCACGGAGCCGATGCGCTGCTCGGTGGTGGGGGAGATGACCGGGATCGTCGAGTCGCCGGCGGGCCGGGTCCATCCGCCGCGGATGTAGAGATCGGGGTAGTCGATCGTCATCGGGGTGTCCTTCTCAGAAAGGTTCGGTGGTGGGGTCGTCAGTCGTGCAGGAGCACGGGTTTGAGGACTTCGCCGCGGTGCTGGGCGTCGATCGCGTCGTTGATCTTCGCGAAGGGGAAGGTGGTGACGAGTTTGTCGAGCGGGAACTTCCCGGCCTTGTACAGCTCGACGAGTTCGGGGATGAACTCGTCGGGGACGCTGTCGCCCTCGATGATTCCGGTGATCGTCAGCCCCATGGCGAGGGAGTTGATGATGTTGAGCGGCACCGAGGATGCGGGGTCGGCGGGCACGCCGATGAGGCCGATCTTGCCGTGGAAGGTCATGGAGCCGACGAGTGATTCGATGACGGCGGGGACCCCGGAGGTGTCGATCGCGTAGTCGACGCCGGCGGGGATGATCGCGCGAACCTGCTCGGCCAGCGGACCGGCACCGGGGTCGATGACATGGGTGGCGCCGAGTTCGAGGGCGAGGTCGCGGCGCGACTGGTGCGGTTCGACGGCGATGATCGTGGCGGCGCCCTGCACGACGGCGCCCATGACGGCGGCCAGCCCGACCGATCCGGCGCCGGCGACGAGGATCGCGGATCCGGGTCGGCAGTCGAGGGAGCGCATGACGGCGCCGGCGCCGGTCTGGATTCCGCAGCCGAGCGGAGCCAGAAGCTCGGCGGGAACGTCGGCGGGAACCTTCACGACGTTGCGTTCGAACGCGAGGCTGTAGGTGGCGAAGGAGGACTGCCCGAAGAACAGGCCGGTCAGGGACTCGCCGTCGGTGGTCGACAGCGGACCGGTGCCGTCTTCGCGGACTCCGTCGTAGGCGAGGTGCATGAACTGGTGGCAGTAGGAGGGCGCCCCGGTGGTGCAGGAGGGGCAGGTTCCGCAGCTGTTGAAAGTGATGGCGACGCGGTCGCCGGCGGCGACCTTGGTGACACCGTCGCCGACTGCGCGGACGAAGCCGCAGCCTTCGTGGCCGAGTACGGCGGGCAGCGCGGTCGGGAGGGCGCCGTCGCGTGCGGCGAGGTCGGTGTGGCAGATGCCGACCGCTTCGATTTCGACGAGTACCTCGCCGGCCTTCGGTCCGTCGATGGTGATCGTTTCGAGCGAGAACTCGGTGTGGGGTTCTCTCGCGACTGCTGCGAGTGCTTCCATCGTCAATGACTCCATGTCTGTGGGGGCCGGCCCGAGAAGGACCGGCGTGGATCGAATGCTCAGAGAGCGGCTTCCCGCAACGGCGTCGCGGGATCGGCGAGGGCGGTGCGGTCGACCTTGGTGCGATTTCCGATGAACTTCTTTCCGGCCATGAATTCGCCTGCGGCATTCACGGTCTCGACGGCCACCGGTATCCCGTCGCTGTCGAGATGGAACAGTGCGAACGAGGTGGCGGAGGCGTCGCCACGCAGGATCGGCTGCGTGTCCGGCCCGATCATGCCCGCCATCTTCATCTTCAGATCGAACTGATCCGACCAGAACCACGGCACCTCGTGCGGTGGGAGCGGGGCGCCCATGATGACCGCCGCCGCCTGCTTCGCCTGCTCGACCGCACTCGGAATGCTTTCCAGCCGCACCATCTTCCCGAGCGTGTCGTGCAGCCGATAGGTCACGTCCCCGATCGCGAGAACGTGCGGATCGCTGGTGTGGGCCGACCCGTCGACGACGATTCCGGCGAGGCACTCGAGGCCGGACTCGCGTGCCAGCGCGTCGTTCGGGATGGCACCGACCCCGACCAGGACGACGTCGCAGGCGATTTCGGTTCCATCACCGAGTTCGATCCCGGCGACGCGGCCGTCGGAGCCGGTGATTCCCCGGACCTCGGCCCCGGTGAGAATGCGGGTGCCGCGGTTCCGGTGGAAGTCGGTGAGTGCCGTCGACAGTTCCCGGCTCGCCACCCGGGCCAGCACCCGGTCCTCCCGTTCGATCACCGTGACGTCGCATCCGCGGGCGCGGGCCGACGCCGCGACCTCGAGTCCCACGTACCCACCGCCGATGATGGCGAGCGCCGATCCGGAGTGCACGGCCTCGCGGAGCATCGTGGCGTCGGCGAGGGTGCGGAGGCTGAGCACACCCTCGAGATCGCTTCCCGGGAGCGACAGCGTCCGCGGCGCGGCGCCCGTCGCGAGCACGAGTGTCGTGTACTCCAGCACCGTTCCGGATACGGTCGTCGCGGTTCGCGCGTCCCGGTCGATGCGGCTGACCGGATCACCGAGCAGCGTGTCGATCTCGTTGTCGGCGTAGAACGATTCCGGTTTGAGCCACTGCACGAACTCGTCGTCGGCGTATTTCTTCGACAGCGGCGGGCGGTGATAGGGCGGATGGGTCTCGTCCCCGCACAGGACGATGCGACCGCCGAACTTCTGCTGCCGCAGCATGCCGGCGAGAGTGCCGCCGGCGTGCCCGGCCCCGACGATCACCACGGTGGGTGACGCATGTGACGTGACCATGGTGTTACCGGGTGAACGCGATCTGGACGGGCATGTTCTTGAGCCCGCCGACGAAGTTGGTCTGGATCATCTTCGTGTCGTCGGCGAGTTCGAGGGACTCGATGTGGGGGAGCAGTTCCTCGAACATGATCCGCAGTTCGAGCTTCGCCAGGTGCTGGCCGATGCACATGTGCGGGCCGTAACCGAAGGCGATGTGCTTGTTGGGCCTGCGGGTGATGTCGAAGGTGTCGGGGTCCGGGATGACGTCCGCGTCGCGGTTGCCCGACTGGTACAGCAGCATGAAGCGGTCGCCCTTCTTGATGTCGCGGCCGCGCAGTGTGTAGTCCTGCGTCGCCTGACGCATGAAGTGCTTCACCGGCGAGGCCCAGCGCAGCGATTCGTTGACGATGTGCGGGGCGAGCGCCGGATCGGCCTTGGCCTTCGCGAGGAGCTCCGGGTTGCGGCCGAGTTCGAGCATGCCGCCGGCGAGGGTGCTCGAGGTGGTGTCGTGACCCGCGGTGGCGATGGCGATGAAATAGCCGTAGGCCACCTCGTTCGGGTAGTACTCGCCACTCTCGTTGCGTGCCACCGAGATGATGGTCGCGAGATCGTCGCGGGGGTTGGCCCGCCGGTCCTGCAGCAGCCTTTCGAAGTAGGCGTAGAAGTCCTGAATCGTGGCCACCCACTGCTTCGCGGCGGCGTCCGGGGTGAGCGGTTCGACGTCCTCCCGCGCGGCATCGGGATCGGCCGTGCCGAAGAACTCCTGCGTGAGGGCCATCATGCGGGGCTCGTCCGATTCCGGCACCCCGAACAGGCTCATGATGACGTGCAGGGGGTAGTGGAGGGCGAAGTCCTTGACGAAGTCGATCCGGCCGTCCGTCTTCAGAAGCCGGGCGACGGCAGCCTTCGCGAGGTCGCGGATGGTCGCTTCCCACTGGGCGAGGTTGGTGGGCCGGAACCAGTCCAGCGCGATGTCCTTGATCGCGGTGTGCTCCGGCGGGTCGAGGTAGGTGAGAGTCTCGAGGATGCGGAGGCTGCCGTTGTTGATGCTCTTGGTGAACTGATCGCCGGCCTGGTTCGCCAGGATCGGGTTGACGGAGCCCTTGTCCTCGGCGCCCGCACTGGTGAAGATGTCGGGCTGACGCTCGATCTCCATGATGTCGGCGTGCTTGCTCACCAGCCAGATGGGGTCGTACCCCTCCACCATGGCACGGCCGAGGGGATTGTTCTCGCGCAGCCAGCGGTAGGCCTCGAACAGTGCGTCGTTGTCCCGGTGTCCTTCGGGTAGAACGATCTGACGGGCGACGGTGTCCGGAATAAGTTCCGTGACCTGCTCTGTAGTGCTCATCGATTCCCCTTCGTGGTGCAGTGTGGTGCGGCGCCGAACGTCGCGGCGCCCTCGCCGACTGGAGTGACTTCAGCCTGTCAGCCACAGGAGTGAGGGGCATCACACCATCGATCGAAAGTTGTCCACCTAACGGGGGATGTGTGCCCGGTCACCCCAGCGCACATCGGGGTCGCCGGGGCAAGGATCACCCCACGGGAGGGGGGTAATCAGTCGAAGTGGTGATGTGCCCGGCCAGTGACCGGCGACACAATTTTCGGTACCGAGAACGCGGCCGGACCTTCGCTACGGCATGACGGCCGCGCAGAAGTTCACCGGTCAACCTGAAGGAGATCACCATGCCCACCGTCGTGTACCAGCTTCCGGACGGCTCGACGTCGTCCGTCGACGTTCCCGCCGGCCAGAGCGTGATGGACGGGTCGGTCCGCAACAACCTTCCCGGCATCGTCGCCGAATGCGGCGGTAGCTGCTCGTGCGCCACGTGCCACGTGTACCTGGACGACGATTCCAGTGCGGCATTCGGCGAACCGACGTTGGAGGAACAGGACCTCCTCGAATTCCTCGACGGAGTCCAGCCGTGCTCGCGTCTCGCCTGCCAGCTCGTGCTCACGCCGGACGTGGACACCGTCACCGTGACCGTGCCGTCCTCGGACGCCTGAGGGGCCTTCCACCGGCCGCGTTACCGGGTGCCGGCCTGATACTTCGCGATCAGTTCGGCACGGTTGGTGGCACCGAGTTTCCGGAGGATGCGTTTCACGTGGGACTTGACCGTGTCGATGGTGATGACCAGTTCCTCGGCGATCGCCGAGTTCGACGCCCCGGTGAGAATCAATCGGACGACGTCGGATTCGCGGTCGGTCAGGGGGTCGAGCAGGCGCTGCTCGGCGGCGTCGCGGTCGGCCTGCGCCGGGGCGAGTTGGGATGCGCCGCGGGGAGGCGCCGTGTCGACGTCGGTGTCGCCGGCCCATCGCCTGGCACTGTCGTGCAGGAGCGCGCTCTGGCGCTCACGGCGCGATTCCAGGCCGACTCGCTCGAAGCACCCGCCGAGCACTTCGGCGAACACCCCCAGTGCGCGGCGGCGGATGTCATCCACAGGTGTGTCGATGTGCACGAGCGCGGCGGCGCCGCCACCGACCAAAACCGGAACGGTCGTGAAACCGTTGGTGCCCAGCAGTTCTTGCAGTGCGGCGGGTACGTCGGTGCCGACTCTGACCGTGTTCGTCGCGAGCGCCTGTTCCTCCGGCGAACCGTCCACGACGTCGAATTCGGCCGGTGGTGACGGCATCATGCCGGGGTCTGCGCTGAACCAGGTCACGGGAACGATCCGGTCCCCGTCGAGGCGGGACAGGACAACCCTTTTCGCAGAGCACAATTCCGCGACCTGTTCGCACGCGCGCCGCATCAGTTCCGGGCTCGAGGCGGCGTCGTCGAGTGCTCGGACGGCGCGATCGATGCCCGTCGCGATCGCACCGATCTCGGCGGTCCGGTTCGCGTCGGCGGCGTTTCTGCGGTCGAGGAGGTCGACGAGGCGTCTCCCGAGTTCGGTCGATTGTGCCGGGCCGGCCACCCGCATCTCGGTCAGGACGTCCGCGATGGCGCGATCGAGTTCGGTGTCCGTGGTGTTCTCGTCGGTGTGGGGCGCGTCAGCCACCGGACACCGTCTTGGCGTTGGCGCACAGCGCCGCCACCTCGGCCCGCGTCGAGACGCCGAGTTTCTTGAAGATCCGCTGGACATGGGATTTGACGGTGCCGTCGGAAATGCACAGGCGACGGGAGATGGCCGCATTGGTCGCTCCCGTCGCCATCAGGGTGAGCACCTCGCGCTCGCGAGCGGTCAAGGTGTGCGCGCGGGGCACGACCGGCGCCTGCGACGTGTCTTCCCCGCTGTTCGCGCCGGAGCGGGGGAGGTCGCACGTGGCGAGTTCGGGCATCGTCAGCGGCTGCTCGAGGTGTCGCAGTGCCTGCGTGAGCCGCTGGATCTCGGCGTCGACGTGCTCGTTGCGGGTATGGATCTGCCGACGCAGATCGGCGCGTTCCTTCGACGAGGCGCAGGCGCCCGCCAGTACTCCGACGATGTGGACGTCGGTGTCGGACAGGCTGTCGCTCTGGCGGTCGACGTGGATCATCGCCACCGCGCGGGCGTCGACGACGATGGGAACCGCGAGGTATCCGGCGGGCCGCGACAGGTCGATGAGGGGTCGGTACGTATGCCGGTAGGTGTCGACGCCGTCCACCGCGTAGGGCCGGCGGCGCCGGACGAGTTCGGCCTCGCGGGGGGCCTCGCGCAGCGAGATCTCGCGTCCGTCAATGGCCGTGATGAGTTCGTGGAAGTCCCCTGTCAGTTCGGGGTTGACGGCTAGCGCGACGGGAGACCAGGTGGAACCGCGGACCACGGAGAACATCGCCTTGCCGTATCCCAGGCTCGTGCACAGTTCCTGTGTGACGACTTCGGCGATGCGGTCCGAGCCGGTGTCGAGCGCACGCACGACCCGCTGTAACGCCTCGAACTGGGCAGTGTGCACGCGCAGTCGGCGCGCGATGTCGTCGCGGCTCGCGGCGTCGAGTCGCGTCACGAGTTCCGCGAGGCGCAGGGTGTGCTCGGGGGAGGAGACACCTTCACGCAGCTTCCGGGCCGCGAACGCACGGATCACCGTGAGGTCGGGCTCGCCGTCCGCCAGCTGGATCAGGTTCGGCTCGCTCCCGAGAAGCTCCTGCAACTCTGCGACTGCCTGCTCGGCAAGCTCGAACGAACTCGTCGAAATGACCACTCACCACTCCTTGCGCCGCGGCCGCCGCACGGATGACGACGACACCGTCGCCCATTCCTGTGACGTAACGCACAGTATAGGAGGTGCCACCTGGGACGTTTCCGCGCCGTCAGCGACCTCACTCCAATGTATATGGTCAGTCCAAATACGTCACGCGTTCCGCGAAAGTGATGCGGACAGGTTCTTGTCGCGGATACCGTCGTCGTACTAGGGTCGAATGGTAAGACCAAAATCGAAAGGATCGGCCCTATGGCGCACCCCGTGCGATACGACGTCGACGAGCACATCGCCGTCCTCACTCTCGATCGCCCCGAAACCCGCAACGCGCTGTCCGACGACGTGCTCGACGAGCTGCTCGCCGCACTCGAACGTGCGCGCGGGGACGACGACGTGCGGGTTGTCGTGCTCGCGTCCTCGCACGAGAAGATCTTCTCGGCGGGCGGCGACCTCAAGGCGTTCGCGAGCGAGACGCCCACGATCGTCAAATACGCCGGGCTGGATCGCTTCCCGCGGCTGTATCAGCTCATCGGCGGTCTCGGGAAGCCGGTGATCTGCGCGGCGGGCGGCGACGTGCTGGCCGGTGCGTTCGGTCTCGCGCTGGCGTGCGATTTCGTGCTCGCCAAGGAGTCGGTCCGGTTCGGGTGCCCGGAGATCAACGTCGGTGTCTTCCCGTTCATGATTTCCGCCCTCATCTACCGGAACGTCGGGCGACTCAAGGCGAACGAGCTGATGATGTACGGCGAGCTCATCACGGCCACGGACGCACTCGAACTAGGGCTGGTGAACCGCGTGATCCCGGACGACGACTTCGAGACGGAGGTCCGCGCGTGGGCGCGGCGGCTCGCGGGCAAATCGCCGCTGCTCATGCGTCTGGGCAAGGAGGCGATCAACAACACCCGGGACATGTCGCTGCCGGATGCACTCACGGCGCTGCAGTCTCAGCTCGCTCTCGCGTTCACGACCGAGGACATCGTCGAGGGCGTCACCGCGTTTCGCGAAAAGCGTTCTCCCGTATGGAGCATGCGGTGATCGCCGGCCCGGGAGCTCGTTGCGGTTTCGGTCTAACCATTATATTGTGAGGGCCAACACAGAGTGTTCTATTCCCTCTTCACATCTGCGCACAGAGGAAGGCTTCCCATGGCGTTCGCATCGGTCACCGATCGCTATTCGGACGAACAGATCCGAGAGTTCTATGCCACCGGGCAGTGGCACCGCGACACCTTCTTCGACATGCTCGAGGCTCAGGTCGCCGAGCGGGGCGACCGTGTCTTCCTGACCGACGACACCAGCGGCGGCATCACCTTCCGGGAGTTGCGCGACAAGGCGCTGAGTCTTGCGGTGGGCCTTCGGCGCCACGGCATCGCCGCCGGCGACCGCGTGTCCGTGCAGGTTCCGAACTGGATCGAATTCGCGATCATCGCCGTCGCGCTGTCGCGACTGGGCGCCGTCCTGGTGCCGATCATGCCGATCTACCGCCGCGACGACGTCGAGTACATCCTCGGTAACGCCGGTGTGCGGCTGGCGATTACGCCGCAGAGTTTCAAGAAGTTCGACTACGCCGGCATGTACACCGACATCCTGGGTGCCGTCGAGTCGCTCGAGGATGTCGTCGTCGTCCGCGGGAGCGGCGAACTCCCGCATCGTGCGGTGTCGTTCGAGTCGCTGTTCGCGGACATCGGCCCCGACGAGGCGATCGACGAACTCGGGCCCGGTGTCGGTCCGGACGAGCCGTTCGTCATCGTCTACAGCAGCGGCACCACGTCCCGTCCCAAGGGCTGCATCCACACGTTCAACACGTTCGCCTGCGGATCCCGTCTGCTGGCCAAGGGGTTCGCGTACACGCCCGACGACGTGCAGTTCGGCCCCTCCCCGATCACCCACACCACCGGCCTGGTCACCAGCATCGTCCTCCCGCTCATGCACGGGGCGGCGTCGCACCTCATCGAGGTGTGGGAGCCGGTCCGGGGCATGGAACAGATCAAGGAACGCGGCTGCACGGTCGCGGTGAGTGCCACGACGTTCCTGCAGATGGTCATGGACGTCTACGACCCCGCCGTGCATGACATCGGCACCATGCGGTTGTGGGTGGCGGCCGGCGCCCCGATCCCCGCCAGCTTCGTCACGAAGGCGGCCGAATTGTTCCCCGGCCTGCAGGTGCTCAGCCTGTACGGCCGTTCCGAGAATGTCACGACCACCATGTGCACGGTTGACGACGAGCCCGAGCGGTCGCTCACCTCGGACGGTCGTCCGCTGCCGTTGCAATCGGTCAAGATCGTCGACGAACTCGGTAACGAGGTTCCGCGCGGCGAGGAGGGCGACGTCGCCTACAAGGGCGCCATGCACATGCTCGGGTATCTCCACAATCCCGAGGAGACCGCCAAGCTGTTCACCCCCGACGGCTACTCCCTCTCCGGGGATCTCGGCCGGATGGACGAGGACGGCTACGTGCGGGTCACCGGCCGGACCAAGGACATCGTGATCCGCGGCGGCATGAACATCAGTGTGCGTCAGGTCGAGGATCTCCTGGCCGCTCATCCCGCCGTCCGCGGTGTCGCGGCGGTCGCGATGCCGGACGAGCGCCTCGGGGAGGCGGTGTGCCTCTACCTCGTTGCCGCGCCCGGGTACGGCGACGTCACGCTCGAGAAGATCAAGGCCTACCTGCTCGAGCAGGGGGTGGCGATCCAGAAGGTTCCGGAGCGGCTGGAGATCGTCGAGGCGCTGCCGACGACGGCCACGGGCAAGATCCAGAAGAACGTGTTGCGCGCCCAGATCGCGGCGAAGATCGAGGCCGACCGGGAACGGGCACAGGCCGTCAGCTGATCGAACAAGGAAGGGGGCGAAGCCGATCGGCTTCGCCCCCTTTCGCATTGTTCGACAAGGGTGATCAGGTCGAGGCCACCACGACCGTCGCCGATCCGGTGACCACCGGGCCCTTGTCTCCGGAGGCGACGAGATCGAGCGTTGCGAGCGACTCGCCCTCGGTCTCGTCGATCGACACCACCGTGCCACCCAGGGTCAGTGTGTCGCCGAGGAAGACCGGAGCGACGAACCGGACTCCGAAGGAGCGCACATGCTCGACACCGAACGTGTCGGACAGCCATCCGGCCAGGATCCCGGCCTGCATCTGACCCATCGCGATGACGCCCGGAAAGCCCGACGTGGCCACGAAGCCGGGATCGTGGTGCAAGGGGTTGAAATCGCCTCCCGCCCCGGCGAACCGGACGATGTCGGTCTGGGTCACCGGACCGACCACCCGGACGTCCGGAGTGTCGCCGACGCGTACCTTGGCCGGTGTTCTCATCGCTGCTCTCCTCGTTCGATCAGGACTTCCTCGAGCCGGACCACGGGCTCGCCGTCGGTGTCGACGTACTCGGTCTCGAGGGTCACGACGCGCATCGTCCCGCCGCGCTTGCCTTCTCGCTGCTCGTCGGCCACGACGCGGCGGGTGCCGACCACGTGGTCGCCGGCGGTGAGCGGTCGCAGGTACGTCCACGTGACCGAACCGACCACCACCCGGGCGAGGGCCAGGCCCAGCGAGTCGACGAACGCGCGCTGGTCGCGCTGGTGTCCGGCGACGACCGTGTGCGTGAGAGTGGCCGGCACGTCGCCGAATCCGGCGTCGCGCGCGACGGCCGGATCCGTGTGGACGGGATCGGTGGTGAACGTGGCGCGCGTGAATTCGCGGATCTTGCCGCGTTCGACGTCGTATTCGACGCGGTCGACGACGCCGGCGGGGAGTGGGTCGGACATCCGGGCCTCCTTTTTGGACTGACCTATAGTATCATTGAGCCTAAATTCGTGAGGAGGGTGCAATGGAGCTCGCTGATTCCCCAGACGAGGCCACATTCCGTGCAGAAGTCCGGGAGTGGGCCGAAAAAGCGGTCCCGACGCTGCCGTGGCCGGAACCGGTCGATCTGGTCGACAAGGTGCCGTTCTGGCAGCAATGGCAGCGGCTGCTCTTCGACGCCGGCTACGGCGGGATGTCGTGGCCGGAGGAGTACGGCGGCCAGGCCGCCGACCCGATCCGCAAGGCCATCTTCACCGAGGAGATGGACCGGGTGGGCGCACCCGAGCGCCTCAACACCATCGGTGAGGACTTCGCCGGCCCGACCATCATCGACTTCGGGACACCCGCACAGAAGGAACGGTTCCTTCGACCGATCCTGGCCGGTGACGAGATCTGGTGCCAGCTGTTCTCGGAGCCGGATGCCGGGTCCGACCTCGCCTCCCTCCGCACCAAAGCCACCAAGGTGGACGGGGGCTGGAAGGTCAACGGGCAGAAGATCTGGACCAGCCGCGCGCACATCGCCGCCCACGCCATCCTGCTCGCCCGCACCGGTGGCGGTCCGCGGCACAAGGGCATCACGTACTTCCTCGTCCCGATGGACAGTGAGGGAATCACCGTGCGACCGCTCGCGCACATGCTCGGCGAGGCGGAGTTCAACGAGGTATTCCTCGACGACGTGTTCATCCCCGACGACCTCGTCGTCGGCGAGGTCGACGGCGGCTGGAAGGTCGCGATGGGCACGCTCGCCTACGAGCGGGTGGCGATCGCGACGGGCCGCGTCAACACCAAGCGTGCCGTCGACGACATCGTCTCCGACATCGCGGGAATGACCGACGACGCCGGTCGTCCGCTCGGCGAGGACCCGGTGATCCGGCAGAAGGTCGCCGATCTCTACGGCCGGGCCCTCGTGCACTACCTCATCGGTCAGCGCGTCATCACCCTCGCGGCCAACGACGGCCCACCGGGGCCGGTCACGTCCATCGGCAAGCTGTTCTTCTGCCCCCTCGTCGAGGAACTCGCCGACTTCCGGCTGTCCCTCGAGCCGGTGGGCGGGCAATTCGCCCTCGACGACGAGCCGCAGAAGACGGCGCGGTGGCAACGGCTCGCATATCAGGCCCGCGGCACCGCCATCGCCGGCGGTTCCACCTTCATCCAGCGCAACATCGTCGCCGAGCGCATGCTCGAAATGCCGAGGAGCTGACCGTGTCCGACTACACCTGGCGCCCCACCGACGAGTACGTCGAGAACGCCAACGTCACCCGGCTCGCCCGCGCCCACGGACTCTCGGGCCTGGGTGAACTCCGCGCCCGCTCCGTCGCCGACGTGCGGTGGTACTGGGATGCCGTGGTCCGCGACCTCGGTCTGCCGTTCCGATCGCCGTACCGCGAGGTGCTCGACACCTCACGCGGAATCGAGTACCCGGAGTGGTTCGTCGAGGGCACGTCCAACGTCGTCGACGCGTGTCTGGAGCGGTGGCTCGCCGATCCCGCGGTCGCCGACCGGACGGCCGTCGCGCACGAGGCCGAGGACGGCACGGTCCGCAGTCTCTCGTATCGCGAACTTGCGGCGGACGTCGAGCGGGCCGCGGCCGGACTGCAGGAACTCGGCGTCGGCAAGGGCGACGCCGTCGCCCTCTACCTGCCGATGATCCCCGAGGCGGTCGTGTCGGTGTATGCCGTCGCGCGGCTCGGTGCGGTGCTGGTTCCGCTGTTCTCCGGGTTCGCTCCGAGCGCGATCGCGTCCCGCATCCAGGACGCGGACGCCAAGGTGGTGATCGTCGCGGACGGAACGGTCCGCCGGCGCAAGTCCGTCACGATGAAACCGGCCCTCGACGACGCGCTGGCCTCGTGCCCGACGGTGCAGTCGGTCGTCGTGGTCGAGAACATCGGCGTCCCAGTCGATTCCACGGATCGCGACATCTCCTGGGGCAAGCTCCTCGGCAACGCCGGTGACCCGGGCCGGGTGGAGGCGATGGACGCGGGCGAGCCGTTCGCGCTGGCGTACACGTCCGGTACCACCGGCAAGCCGAAGGGTGCCGTCCACACCCACGCCGGGTTCCTCGTGAAGACGGCCAGCGAGGTCGCGTACTCGTTCGATCTGAAGCCCGGCGGCGTGTTCTGCTGGATCACCGACATGGGCTGGATCATGGGCCCGCTGTCGATCATCGGCACCCACGCCAACGGTGGAACCCTCGTGCTGTACGAAGGTTCGCCGGACGTGCCGGACACCGACCGGTTGTGGCAGCTCGCACAGCGTCACCGGGTGACGATGCTCGGTGTCTCACCGACGCTGATCCGTACCCTGCGCGGACGGGACACGGACGTCGCGGCACGGTACGACCTGTCCTCCGTGCACACGATCGGGTCCACCGGCGAGCCGTGGGACCCGGACTCGTACGAGTGGCTCGCGCGGGACGTGTTCGGCGGCCGGGTGCCGATTATTAACTTCTCCGGCGGCACCGAGGTCGGCGGCTCGTTCCTTGCACCGTATCCGGTGGAGCCGATCCACAGCTGCTCGCTGGGCGGTCCGTCCCTGGGTATGGACGTCGACGTCGTCGACGACGCGGGACGCTCCTTGCGCGGGGAACAGGGCGAACTCGTCTGCAGGCAACCGTGGCCGTCGATGACGCGCGGGGTGTGGAAGGACGAGGAACGCTACCTGGAGGCGTATTGGTCCACGTTCCCCGGCATGTGGCGGCACGGCGACTACGCCCTCGTCGACGACGACGGTCAGTGGTACATCCGCGGCCGATCGGACGACGTCATGAACGTGGCGGGAAAGCGTCTCGCGCCCGCGGAGGTCGAGGCCGTACTGACGGCGCACCCGGCGGTGTCGGAGGCGGCGGCGGTCGGTGTCCCCGACCCGAAGAAGGGCGAGGCGGTCTGGGCGTTCTGGGTTCCCCGCGCGGACACCGACACGACGGACATCTCGGCCGAACTCGTCGCCAGCGTTGCCGCGGAACTCGGGAAACCGTTCGCGCCGAGCGCTGTTCACCGGGTGTCGCGCCTGCCGAAGACCCGGTCGGCGAAGATCCTGCGCCGAGCGGTGCGGGCCGCCGCGCTCGACATCGATCCCGGGGACCTGTCGGGTGCCGAGAACCCGGAGGCCGTCGACGAGATCCGCGCAGTGGTGGCGGGGGCAAGCAACGCAGCGTCGTGAGTACCACGAAGGCCCCACACCGCACGGTGTGGGGCCTTCGTCGTCGAAGCAGGAAGACGGAAAAGCTATTCGTCGAGGGGAATGTCGGTGCGCTGCTCGAAGTCCTTGATCGACTCGGCGTACGAGTGGACGTGCCTGCTCATGCGTCGTACCGCGGCCTCGGCGTCCTTCTCGCGTATTGCCCTGGTCACCGAGCGGTGCGCCTTGACGGTGATCTCGCGAACCTTGTCGTCGATGAATCCTTCGTTCTCGGTCGCGGCGTAGATGGCCCGCGAGAGCGAGATCATGAGACCTGACAACAGTTCGTTGTGGCTGGCGCTCGCGACGGCGACGTGCCAATCGATGTTCGCCTGAAGGAAGTCGTCGAGTTTGTCGCCTGCTCCGGCGATGTCGTCGTTGGCGGCGTCCAGTCGGGCGAGATCCTCGTCGGTGCGATGGCGGGCGGCGAGTTGTGCGCAGAACGGTTCGATCGCCTCGCGGGTCTCGAGCAGTGCGGCGAGGCGGATCTGACGACCACGGATGAGCAGTGCCACCGTGTCGGCCATGGACTGTTCACCCGGTCGCTGAACGAAGGCGCCACCGGCCCGGCCCGCCTTGATGCGGACGAGTCCCTGTACTTCGAGGATTCGCAGGGCCTCGCGCACCGTGGTGCGGCTCATCTTCGTCTGGACGACGAGTTCGCGCTCCGGTGGCAGCGGTGTGCCCTCGACGTAGTCCCCGCTGAGAATGCGCTCGCGCAGTTCGTTGGCAAGGACGTCCGACGCCTTCGGTACCTCCATCGGTGTCAACTGAATGGAGGAACGTCCGTTCCGGGTGGTGTTCGGCACGGCTGGTGGCATGGCTCCCCGCCCTCTCTGGTCTAACGGTCAGACCTAATATACCATTGAGTTCTCGCTGCACTTGTCTTGCAGCCTATTCTTCGTCTCATCGAGAGGACCAGTTGTATGCGCTGGGAACTGTCAGAAGAGCAGGAAATGTTCACCGAAGCCCTCGACGGCTGGCTCGGACGGTTCGCCGCTCCGGCGAATGTCCGCAAGTGGGGTGAATCGGGAGATCCTGCCGAATTTGAGCAGAAATTCGTCGAGGAGGGCTGGTTCGCCGCCGGTCTCGACGAGAAAATCGGTGGTCAGGGCGGTGGTCTGCTCGAACTGGCATTGACTGCCGAGGCGCTGGGCCGGTACGCCGCTCCGTCGAGTGCCTGGACCGCGTCGGTTCTCGCGGCACCTATGCTGCCCGTCGACGTCGCCTCCGACGTGCTGGCCGGAGGTGGGTTCGCCGCGGTTGCCGTCGACGCGACCCGTCCGTTCGGTCTCGCCGACTCGGTGCGCGTCGACGAGACCGGCGCACTGACCGGTCGCGTCGCGACGGTGCTCGGCGCCGAACGGGCAAAACTACTGGTCGTCCCCGCGACGGACCCCGACGGAACCGCCGCTCTGTATCTTGTGCGCGTCGACGACCCCGGCGTCGCGGTCGAACCGCGGCGCCTCCTCGACCCGTCCCGCGCGGCCGCGGACGTCCGGTTCGACAACGCCGCCGGACAACGCCTCGACGTCGAAGCCGCCACCGCGCTCGAGGACGCGGGGCTGCGAGCGGCCGTGCTGGTGGCCACCGACTCGCTCGGGGCGATGGACCGCATGCTGCGGCTCGCAGTGGATTACAGCAAGCAGCGCCAGCAGTTCGGCGTCCCGATCGGGTCGTTCCAGGCTGTGAAGCACGCTGCGGCAGGCATTCTCGTCTCCGTCGAGGCAGGACGTTCCATCGCCTACTACGCCGCGGCGTCGGTCGATCTCGGCCTCGCCGACCGTGCAATCCACGCCGCGGTCGCCAAGGCGCAGGTGCCGCGAAATGCGGTGCAGGCGGCGGACAGCGCCCTCGTGATGCACGGCGCGATCGGCTACACGTGGGAACACGATCTGCACCTCTACTACAAGCGCGCCAAGCTCGACGAGAAGTTGTTCGGGGGCCCGGGCGTGTGGAACGAGCGCCTGGCGCGGGATCTGCCCCTGTTGCCCGCCGCCGGGTGATTCGCCGTTGACTTTTTGGTCTGTCCTTTAGTAACTTAAGTCCAAACGGAACCAACGACGACGGGACGTGCTGTGGACTTTGATCTGACCGAGGATCAGGCGACGATCCGAGATGCGGTGCGAGAGCTGGCCGGCAAGTTCGACGAGCAGTACTGGGTGGAGAAGGACAGCGAGCACGAGTTCCCCACCGAGTTCTACGACGCGTTCGCCAAGGGCGGCTGGCTCGGCATCACCACGCCCGAGGCGTACGGCGGGCACGGTATGGGAATCACCGAGGCCTCGATCCTGCTGGAGGAAGTCGCCGCTTCCGGCGCCGGCATGAACGGCGCGAGTTCGATGCACCTGTCGATCTTCGGAATGCACCCGGTGATCGTGCACGGCTCCGAGGAACTCAAGCAGCGCACCCTTCCGCGGATCGTCGACGGCGACCTGCACGTCTGCTTCGGTGTCACCGAGCCCGGCGCCGGCCTCGACACCACCAGGATCACCACCTTCGCGCGGCGTGAGGGCGACAAATACATCGTCAACGGCCGCAAGGTCTGGATCTCCAAGGCGATGGAGTCGGAGAAGATCCTTCTCCTCACCCGCACCACGAAGTTCGAGGACGCGAAGAAGAAGACGGACGGTCTGACGCTGTTCCTCACCGACCTGGACCGCTCGAAGGTCGACATCCGCCCGATCAAGAAGATGGGGCGCAACGCGGTCACGTCGAACGAATTGTTCATCGACAACCTCGAGATCCCCGTCGAGGACCGCGTCGGCGAGGAAGGCAAGGGCTTCAAGTACATCCTCGACGGCCTCAACCCGGAGCGCATGCTCGTCGCCTCGGAGGCCCTCGGCATCGGCCGGGCCGCCCTGCGCCGCGGCGTCCAGTACGCCAACGAACGTGAGGTGTTCGGCCGCCCCATCGGCATGAATCAGGGACTGCAGTTCCCACTCGCCGATTCGCTGGCCCGACTCGACGCCGCGGAACTCGTCCTGCGCAAGGCGACGTGGCTCTACGACAACGGGAAGCCCTGCGCCCGCGAGGCCAACATGGCCAAATATCTCTGCGCCGACGCCGGTTTCCAGGCCGCGGACCGCGCACTGCAGACCCACGGCGGCATGGGCTACTCGGAGGAGTACCACGTGGCCCGGTACTTCCGCGAAGCCCGCCTGACCAAGATCGCCCCGCTCAGCCAGGAGATGGTTCTCAACTACCTCGGCGAGCACGTCCTCGGCCTTCCCAGGAGCTACTGATGTTCGAACTCACCGAAAAATCCGCCCTCGTGACCGGTGCCGGCAGCGGCATCGGTGCCTCGGTCGCGCAGGCCTACGCGCGAGCAGGCGCGGCCGTGCTCGTCACCGACGTCGACGGCGAGGCCGCTGCGGCCGTGGCCGCGGAGATCACCGCGGCCGGCGGTTCGGCGAAGTCCGCGGCCCTCGACGTCCGCGACGGCGACGCGGCCGCCGCGGCGGCGGAGCAGGCCGCCGCCCTGAACGGCGGCACGCTCAACATCCTGGTCAACAACGCCGGCGCCATCGCGCCCGCAATGTTCCCGAACCTCGAAGAAGACGACTTCCGCCGCATCGTCGACATTCACCTCGTCGGCAGTTTCGTCTGCAGCAAGGCCGTCCTCCCGTACCTGCCCACCGACGGCAGTGGGCGCATCATCAACGTGACCTCCGCGGCCGGCCTGGTGGGCACCATCGGGCAGGCCAACTACGGTGCCGCGAAGGCGGGCATCATCGGTCTCACGAAGTCGCTGGCGCGGGAACTCGCCAAGAAGCAGGTGACGGTCAACGCGATTGCGCCGCTCGCCGCCACCAAGATGACGGAGAACATCCGGAGCAACGAAAAGCTCGCCGCCAAGACGCTCGCGCGGATCCCGTTGGGCCGCTGGGCGGAACCGGACGAGATCTCGTCCAGCTTCGTGTTCTTCGCGTCCGACGGCGCGGCGTACATCACGGGCCAGGTGCTGCCCGTCGACGGCGGGACGGTGATCTGATGGCCGAGAAGCGCAACCCCTTCCAGCGTTCCGCCCGCGAGGTGATCATCGCGGAAGCAGCGCGCACCCCCATGGGCAAGTCGCACCCCGACCGCGGCTGGTTCCGCGACACCCACCCCAACGACATGCTCGGCGCGGTGTACACCGAACTGATCCGCCGCAGCGGGCTGGCTCCGGCAACGGTCGAGGACCTCGTGATCGGGTGCACCGCACCGTTCGGCGAGCAGTCCCGCAACATCGGCCGCAACGCCTGGTTGCAGGTCGGCTACCCGCCGGAGGTCCCGGCCGTCGTCCTGGACCGCCGCTGTGGATCCGCCCAGACGGCTGTCGAGATGGGCGCCGCCCTGGTCGGCTCCGGTACCCACGACGTCGTCGTGGCCGGCGGTGTCGAACACATGGGCCACGTGCCGATGAACTCACCGGCCAAGATCTCCGAACTGTACGGTGACCCGTGGCCGGAAGCGCTGCGCGACCGGTACGACTTCGTGAACCAGGGCGAGAGTGCCGAACTCATCGCGGACCGGTGGGAGATCTCCCGGCAGGAGATGGACGAGTTCGCCGTCCGCTCCCATCGTCTGGCGACCGAGGCCATCGAGGCGGGCCGTTTCGACGCCGAGATGATCCCCCTCGATCTTGCGGGCGAGACCCGGTCCACCGACCAGACCATCCGCCCCGGCACGAGCCTGGACAGCCTGGCCGGGCTGAAGACGGTGTTCCGGGAGAACGGCCGGATCACGGCGGGCAGTTCGTCGCCGATCTCGGATGGGGCGGCCGGTGTGCTGCTCGCTTCCCGCGAGGCCGTCGACGTGCACGGACTGCGGGCCCGGGCCCGGATTCTCGATCAGACGACCGTCGGGGTGGACCCGATCATCATGCTGACCGGTCCGATCCCGGCCACCCGGAAGTTGCTCGACCGCAACGGAATGAGCATGAACGACATCGATCTCTTCGAGGTCAACGAGGCGTTCAGCTCGGTGGTTCTGGCCTGGGAGCGGGAACTGAAGCCCGACATGGACCGGGTCAACGTCAACGGCGGTGCGATCGCGCTCGGTCACCCCGTCGGCGCGACCGGTGCCCGGCTCATCGCCACCATCGTCGCGGAACTCGAGCGGCGTGACGCCGAAATCGGTCTGGTGACCATGTGCTGCGGCGGCGGCCTGGGAACGGCGACCCTGATCCAGCGGATCGACTGATGATCGACCTGACGCCGCACATCCGGCCCGGCGACGGAATCTGGTGGAGCCAGACGAGCGCGGAACCCACCCCGCTCGTCCACGCCCTGCTCGACCAGGTTTCGTCGATCGGCCCGGTGCGGGCATTTGTGGGACTGACCTGGAATCGGCGGTTGACGAGCGAACTGCCCGACGAACTCTCCGTCGTCTCCTACGGTGGCCTCGGCGAACTCCGCCGCCTCGCCCGACTCGAGGTCGTGCCCTGCCATTACGGGGCACTGCCGCGGCTGTTCGCCGAACGGCGGCTCCCGTGCGACGTCGGGTTCGTGCAGGTGTCACCGCCGGACTCAGCCGGGAACTGCTCGCTCGGGGTCGGTGTCGACTACATCGCGGACGCCCTCGACCACACTCCGGTTCTCATCGCCGAGATCAACCGGCGTATGCCCGTCACGCTGGGCGCACCACGTATTCCGTTGTCGCGGTTCGCCGCGGTAATGGAAACCGACCGGCCGTTGCTCGAGGCGCCGGACCGTGAGCCCGCCGCGGTGGAACGGGCGATCGCGCGGAACGTCGCCGATCTCGTGGCGGACGGAGACACGATCCAGATCGGCGTCGGGACGCTGCCCGCCGCCGTCCTCACCGCTCTCGAGGGTCACAAGGACCTCGGGATGCATTCCGGCATGATCTCCGACGCGGCGCTCCGACTGATCGACCGGGGCGTGCTGACCGGGGCGCGTAAGGAGATCGATCCTGGGCTGCACGTGACGGGCGCCGCGCTCGGAACGGCGGCACTGTACGACCGGCTGCCCGGTCTTCCGGTGGCCTTCCGCCCGGCGAGCTATACCCATGCGCCGCAGGTTCTCTCGCAGCTGCGATCGTTCGTGTCGATCAACTCGGCGATCGAGGTGGACCTGACCGGGCAGGTCGGCGCGGAACTGCGCAACACGACCTACGCCGGTGCCGTCGGGGGTCAGGTGGATTTCTCCCGGGCCGCGGCGATGACCGGCGGCCGCTCGATCATCGCGATGCGCGCGGATTCGCGAGGGGAGTCGACGATCAAGACTGCTTTGGAATACGGCGCGGTCACCACCGCCCGCGCCGACGTGGACTTCGTGGTCACCGAACACGGTGCCGCGGCACTGCGCGGATGTTCCCTGGGCGAGCGTGCGCGGCGCATGATCGCCGTGGCGGCACCCGAGCACCGCGAAAGGCTGGAATTCGATCTCGAGGAGTACGACCTTGCATCCGCAACGGAGTGAGGGGAAAGGAGTCAACGCCATGGCACGTCCGCAGCGGGTCCAGATCCGGGAGGTCGGACCGCGTGACGGCTTCCAGAACGAACCGGAGCACATCCCGACCGACGACAAGGTGCGGTTGATCAACGCCCTCGGGCGGGCAGGGTTCACCCGGATCGAGGTCGCCAGTTTCGTGCGGCCGGACGTGATCCCGCAGTTGGCCGACGGCGTCGAGGTCCTCGAGCGCATCGAGGTGCCCGACGACACCAAACTGATGGTGCTCGTCCCCAACAGCAAGGGCCTCGACAACGCACTGAAGGTGCGCGACAAGTTCCACGAGGTCGCAATCTTCGTCAGCGCGTCGGAGACCCACAACAAGAAGAACGTCAACCGCACCGTCGACGAGACGATGGCCGACAACGACGTCATGGCCAAGCGGATCGTCGCCGAGGGCCTCGACTGCGCCGCGGTGATCGCGACGTCGTTCGGCTGCCCGTTCGAGGGCAAGGTCGAGTTGGGACGCGTGCTGGACCTCGCCGAACGGTTCGCCGAGGCCGGCGCCACCGAGATCGGATTCGGCGACACCACAGGCATGTGCAACCCGGCATACGCGTCGGAATTCTTCGCCGCGGCGCTCGACCGGCTGCCCGGCGTCGAGGTGACCGCACACTTCCACAACACGCGTGGCCAGGGCCTCGCCAACGCGTACGCCGCACTCGAAGCAGGTTGCGCGAGCTTCGAATCGAGCTTCGGGGAGCTCGGCGGCTGCCCCGTTCCGGCAGGCTCGACGGGCAACATCGCCACCGAGGATCTGGTGAGCATGTTCCACGAGATGGGCGTCGAGACGGGTCTCGACCTTCCGCGGGTCATCGAGGCCGCGCGCGAAGCTCAGACAGTGCTCGGCCGCAAACTCACCAGTCACTCGATCGTCGCAGGCCCCATCGAATGGGCCGCGAGCACGCGCTGACCGCTTTCCCCCACGAACACCACAAGACGGAGAAGAACATGAGTAATCGAGTCGCATTCGTAACCGGCGGTGCACAGGGCATCGGCAAGGGCATCTCCGACGCCCTCGGGGCAGCGGGCTTCCGCGTCGCGGTAGCGGACCTCAACCTGGAGGTCGCCGAGGAGACCGCCGCCGGCATCCGCGACGCCGGCGGCCAGGCGATCGCCGTGCCCGTCGACGTCACTGACACCGCGTCCGTGCAGGCCGCGGTGAAGCAGGTCGCCGAGCAGTTCGGCCCGGTCGAGATCGTCGTCAACAACGCCGGCTGGGACGACTTCATGCCGTTCCTGAAGACCGACGAGGCGTTCTGGGACCGGATCCTCGACATCAACTTCAAGGGCCAGCTGCGGGTCATCCAGGCGACCGTCCCGGGCATGGTGGAGCGCGGCTTCGGCCGGGTCATCAACATCGGTTCGGACGCCGGCCGCGTCGGCTCGTCGCTCGAGGCCGTCTACTCGGGCGCCAAGGGCGGCATCATCGCCTTCACCAAGACCCTCGCCCGTGAAATCGCGACCAAGGGCGTCACCGCGAACACCGTGTGCCCCGGCCCGACCGACACCCCGGCGCTCCGCAAGTTCGCCGACAGCTCGGGTCAGGAGGCCGACAAGGTGATCGGAGGCATGACCCGCGCCGTGCCGATGAAGCGACTCGGGAAGGCGGAGGACATCGGTGCCGCGGTGGCGTACTTCGCCTCCGATGCAGCAGAATTCGTCACCGGACAGACCCTGTCCGTCAGCGGTGGTCTGACGATGTCCTGACGGCATATCCGTTCGGAAGGTGCGGCCCGTTTCCGGGCCGCACCTTCGTCGTTATGCGGGCTCCGTTGATAACGATCGTTTGCGCGTGTGCCTATGATCGCCTCATGACGAACAATAGTGATACAACGGATTTCGTATCCTGGACGGCAGTCGGTGAGTTCGAGGACATCCGATACGAGCACAGCGGCGACGGGATCGCGAAGATCACGATCTGCCGTCCGGAGGTGCGCAACGCGTTCCGTCCGCAGACGCTGATGGAAATCTCCGAGGCTCTGGTCGATGCCCGTGAGGACTCCTCGGTCGGCGTCATCGTGCTGACCGGTGAGGGTCCCGACGCGTTCTGCTCCGGCGGCGACCAGCGGGTGCGCGGCGATACCGGCTACCTCACCGAACCGGGGAAGGCGGGAAGCGTCGGCCGGTTCCATGTCACCGATCTGCAGATCCAGATCCGGCGTCTGCCGAAGCCGGTGGTCGCCATGGTCGCCGGCTACGCGATCGGCGGCGGCCACATTCTGCACCTGGTCTGCGACCTCTCCATCGCGGCGGACAATGCCCGGTTCGGTCAGGTCGGTCCGAAGGTCGGGTCGTTCGACGGTGGCTACGGTGCGGGATTGCTCGCCGAACTCGTCGGGGTGAAGAAGGCCAAGGAGATCTGGTTCCTGTGCCGTCAGTACGACGCACAGCAGGCGCGCGAGATGGGGCTGGTCAACACCGTCGTCCCGCTCGCCGACCTGGAACGGGAAACCGTGCAGTGGTGCCGCGAGATGCTCCAGCTGTCGCCGTTCGCGCTGCGGCTGATGAAGGCGAGCTTCAATGCCGCCGAGGACGGGATGGCCGGCATTCAGCAGCTCGCTCACGACGCGAATTTGCTGTTCTACTCGACCGAGGAGGCGAAGGAAGGGCGCGAGGCGTACAAGGCGAAGCGGCGCCCCGAGTTCGAGAAGTTTCCGCGGCGGCCCTGATCTTCCATTTCGGTCCGACAATTAGTATGGTTGGGTCAATACCTCATGTGAGTGGCAAAGTGTGCCCGCGCACACTTCGCCGCTCACATGGGACTGGACCGAACAGGATGGTGTGCATGTCGGAAACCGCAACGCCCGCAGTCGCGTGGAGCGACGTCGACGCCGGCGTCATGACGATCACGCTGCAACGCAGGCCGGCGAACGCGCTCGGGCTGCCGATCATCGACGGCCTGAACGCGGCGCTCGACGCAGCCGACGCCGATGGATCGGTGAAGGTGATCGTCGTCCGCTCGGACATTCCGGGCTTCTTCGCGGCCGGCGCCGACATCAAGCACATGTCGTCCGTGGACGCGGAGTCCTTCACCGCGTACGGCGATCGACTCCGTGGGGCGCTCGACCGACTCGCGTCCGCCGACCGCATCTCGATCGCCGCGGTGGACGGCCTCGCACTCGGCGGCGGCCTCGAACTGGCAATGGCCTGCACCCTGCGGGTCGGCGGGGCGGACGCGAAGTTCGGGCTGCCCGAGGTGAAGCTCGGCCTCATCCCCGGAGCCGGTGGAACGCAGCGACTTCCGCGTCTCGTGGGTCGTGGTCGCGCCCTGGACATCATGCTGAGTGCCCGGCAGGTCCTCGCCGCCGAGGCGCATGCGATCGGACTGATCGACCGACTCGTCGACGCCGGTACCGCCACCGATGCAGCGCAGGCGCTCGCGGCCGAGCTGTGCACGATGTCGCTGCCCGCGCAGCGCGCCGTCATCCGCACGGTCGACGCGTCGTTCGACACCCCGCTCGAGGAGGGCTTCCGGTTCGAGGTCGCCCAGGAGCAGGACCTGTTCGAGAACGGAGAGGCGAAGGAGGGCATCACCGCCTTCCTCGAGAAGCGCGCTCCGCGATTCTCCTGAGCGTCGTGACGTCGGGGCGTGCCGGGAGGGGTGCGATCGCGCTGGCCCTTTTCCTCGTCTATGTGATCTGGGGATCGATCTATCTCGCGATCCGCCTGGTGATCGACGAGGTCCCTCCGCTCGGCTCGATGGGTGCGCGGTTCCTCCTTGCCGCTCTGCTGATGGCCGCCTTCCTGGCCTGTCGCGGTGGCCGGCGGCGGCTGCGCCTCACCTGGCGGGAAGCGGCAGGCGCTTCGTTCCTGGGCGTGCTGCTACTCGCCTGCGGAAACGGCCTGACCTCGGTCGGCCAACTGCACGGCGTGCCCTCCGGGGTGACGGCGCTCCTCGTGGCCATGGTGCCGCTGTGGATCTGCATCTACCGCACGCTGTCCGGTGACCGTCCACGGGTTCTCGAATTGGCCGGCGTCGGTGTGGGGCTGGTCGGTCTCGCAGTCCTGGTGCTGCCGCACGGTGGTGAGCACTCGGGACTCCCGCTCGTCGGCGTGGCGGTCATCGTGTTGTCCAGTGTGTCCTGGTCGTTCGGGTCGTGGATCAAGCCCCGAATCTGGCTGCCTCGTGACGTGTATGTCAGTGCGACGTACCAGCTTCTGGCGGCCGGTGCGGCCATGACGCTCGCGTCGGTAGCGACAGGGGAACGGCTGCACGGTGACATCGGACTCCGCGCGTGGGGCGCGTTCGGCTACCTCGTGGTCTTCGGCTCGATCGTCGGCTTCACCGCGTACGCGTGGCTGCTGCATCACGCCCCGCTGTCGCTGGTCGCCACCCATACGTATGTGAATCCGGTGGTGGCCGTGGCGCTCGGGTCGGTGGTCCTGTCCGAGCCCGTCACGCCCGTCCTCGTCATCGGGGGAGCGGTCGTACTGCTTTCGGTCGTACTGGTCGTCAGTGCACACGCCGGGCCGCGGCGTCGGGGGTATTCCTCCGTGAACGATTCCAAGGTATTATTATCAGACCAAAGATCGACAGGAGGTGGGTAGATGGTGCGGGACGACTCGAAACGCTCGTTCACCGGGCCGCTGTCGGGCTTGAAGGTGATCGAAATCGGTTCGATCGGGCCGGGTCCGTTCTGCGCCATGCTCCTTGCCGATCTGGGCGCCGACGTGATTCGAGTGGATCGCGCCACGGGTTCGGGACTGGTGGGGCCGAATGCTGACTTCCGGACGGAATTGCTGCACCGCGGACGTCGCTCGCTCGCCGTCGACCTCAAGCATCCGGACGGCGCCGCGGTGGTGCTCTCTCTCGTAGCGGACGCAGACATCTTGATCGAGGGCTTCCGACCCGGGGTCGCTGAGCGACTCGGCATCGGACCGGACGACTGCGCCGCACGTAATCCCGGGCTGATCTACGGCCGCATGACCGGTTTCGGTCAGGACGGACCGCTCGCTCAGCACGTCGGCCACGACATCAATTACGTCGCGCTCAGTGGTGCCCTGTCGTTGATCGGACGCCACGGCCAACCGCCCACCCCGCCGCTCAGTCTGATCGGCGACTTCGGCGGCGGGGGAATGCTTCTCGCGATGGGCGTCCTGTCGGCGCTGTTCGAGAGGCAGCGCTCGGGACTCGGACAGGTGGTCGACGCCTCGATGGTCGAGGGGTCCGCACTCCTCGCCACACCATTCTTCGGGTTCACGCAGACCGGAACGTGGAACCCCGAACGCGGCACCAACATCGTCGACAGCGGTGCGCCCTACTACGACGCCTACGAGACCGCAGACGGAAAGTGGCTGGCCGTCGGCGCGATGGAACCGCACTTCTACGCCGACCTGGTCGCGTTGCTGGAACTGCCCGACGACCTGCCGGACCAGAACGACCGCTCGCAATGGCCGCAGATGAAGAAGGTCTTCGCCGACGCAGTGCGCGGCCGCACACTCACGGAATGGCTCGAGGCGGGAGAGGGACTCACACCCTGCATATCGCCCGTCCTCGAGGTCGACGAGGCGCCGTCGCACCCGCATCATGTCGCCCGAAAGGCATTCGTCGACGTCGACGGTCTCGTCCAACCGGCGCCGGCGCCGCGCTTCAGCCGCACCGCGGCCGCAGTAGATCGCCGTCCGCCGATGCCGGGCGAACACACCACCGAGATCCTGACCGACTGGGGGATCGACCCCGGCCGTGCCGCCGAGTGGCTGCGCTCGGGTGCTGTGCGCGAGGCCGCCGCGGAGACCTGACCTGCCGGACCATCGGCGTCCGGACCACCACCAAAAAACTTGCGGCGACCACCTGGGATCGCCGAACTGAGAAGGAGTGACCTCGTGACCGAGCCCACGACATGGGAGACGTTCACGCTCGACCGGCCGGAACCCGGCATCGCCGTCGTGACGTTGAATCGCCCCGAACGAATGAACTCGATGACGAACACCATGTTCGTCGAACTCGAGAGGGTTGCGCTGCAACTGGATCACGAACACGACCTCCGCGTCGTGATCCTCACCGGCGCAGGCAAGGCGTTCTGCGGCGGATTCGACCTCGACGACGCCGACGGTTTGTCGTCGATGACGCCGATGGGCATGCTGGACCAGCAGGAACTGGCCGCGCGGGCTCTCTCGGCGATCCGCAGCATCCGGGTCCCGGTGATCGCCGCAGTCAACGGTGCGGCCGCCGGTGGCGGGCTGTCCCTGTCCCTCGCCGCCGACATCCGGATCGGTTCGCCGGCGGCACGGTTCAACGCGGCGTTCGTGCGGATCGGCCTGTCCGCAGGCGACCTGGGGGCGTCGTGGCACCTGCCCCGCCTCATCGGGCCGGCACGCGCAGCGGAATTCGCTTATACCGGCCGCTTCATCGAGGCCGTGGAGGCGGAGTCCCTCGGACTGCTCAACGCGGTCGTGCCCGCCGAGTCGCTGCTCGACGAGGCGCTCGCGATGGCCCGCCTGATCAGCGCGAATTCGCCTGCCGGAGTCCAGCTGTCGAAGCGTGCACTCCACGCGAACATGGAAGTGTCCTCGTATGCGGCGGCGCTCGAACTCGAGAACCGCGGGCAGGCACTGCTCACTCGTGGCGACGACATGCCCGAGGCGCTGGCCGCGTTCAAAGAGAAGCGCACCCCGAAGTTCACGGGAAGGTGAGCCAGATGACGCAGACCGAAGTGCGGGAGAATACGGCGGTGCTGAGCAACTACGAGCCGCCGCAGCTGGAGACCCTCACCCTCGAGGTGCTCGACGGCAAGATCGTCGTCCTCACGATCAATCGGCCCGAGCGGATGAACTCGATGGTCGTGAAGATGTTCGAAGAGTTCAACACCGTCGCATACGCCCTCCGCGACACCGACGCGCGGGCGCTGATCATCCGCGGTGCGGGCGATCGCGTGTTCTGCGCGGGCTTCGACCTGGACGAGATCAGCGTGATCACCGAAATGGGTGTGCGTGAGTTCCTCAGATTCCAGGAGACCGCGACCGGTGGCCTGGCAGCGCTGCACCACTTGCCGTTCCCGGTGATCGCCGCGATTCACGGTGCGGCGTCCGGGGGCGGGCTGTCGCTCGCGCTCGCCTGCGACATCCGGCTCGTGGCGCCCACCGCGAAGTTCAATGCGGCGTTCGTCAAGGTCGGACTGTCCGTCGGAGAGCTCGGCACGTCGTGGCAGCTCACCCGGCTCGTCGGGCCCGGCCGGGCGGCGGAGATCGCCTACACCGCGCGTTTCGTCGGTGCGGAGGAAGCCGCCCGAATCGGGCTGGCGAACCGGGTGGTGCCGAGCGAGGACCTGTTCGACGAGGCAGTCGCGGTGGCCGAGGCGATCGCATCGAACTCGCCGGGCGGCGTCCGGATGTCGAAGCGTGCGCTGCAACGGAACCAGGAAGTGACGTCGTATGCGGCGGCACTGGAGTTGGAGAACCGGGGGCAGGCGCTGCTCACCCGGTGCGCCGACATGCCGGAGGCGCTTGCGGCGTTCAAGGAGAAGCGGGCGCCGCGCTTCACAGGGCAGTAGGAATCAACGAATGACGACACGGATGGAGACGAGCGCATGACCTGGGAATGGACGCCCGACACGCTCGGTGCGCTGGAGACGTTCCTGCGCGAGCGCGGGATCACCGAGGGCCCGCTCACGACCGCGGGGATCGGTGACGGACATTCCAACCTGACGTTCCTCGTGTCCGACGGGGTCCGTCAGGTGATCGTCCGCCGCCCGCCGCCTCCGCCGATTCCACCGGGCGCCCACGACATGCTGCGGGAGGCCCGTCTCGTCGGCGGCCTCGCCGGCAGCGGCGTGCCGGTGGCGGACGTCCTCGCCGTCGGCCAGACCGGTGAGGTGCTCGACGTCCCGTTCTACGTGATGGACTACGTCGCCGGACCGGTGGTCACCACCGAGACCCCGTCCGCGCTGAGCGCGCCGGCAGACCGCCGCCGGATCGGGGAGGCGTTGATCGACACGCTCGCCGCACTGCACGCGGTGGACTGGCAGGCCGCCGGCCTGGGCGACCTGGGCCGCCCGGAAGGATTCAACGAACGTCACCTGCGCCGCATGGGCAGGCTGGTCGCGGCCGAGGACGGGACACCGCCGCCGGAGTTCGCGGACATCGACGCGTGGCTCGGCGCCAACGTGCCTGCCGAATCGGGTGCGGCGATCATCCACAACGACTACCGCATCGGCAACGTCATCCTTGCTCCCGACTCGCCGGGACGCATTGCCGCAGTGCTGGACTGGGAGCTCGCGACGATCGGCGACCCGCTGTTCGATCTCGGCTATTTCCTCGCGTCGTATCCCGTCGAGGGGGAGGAACGCACACCGACCGAGGACCTCGGTACGGCCGTCCTCGAGGACGGATACCCGACCCGGGACGAACTGGCTCAGCGGTACGCGGCCGCCACCGGCGCCGACCTGTCGAACCTGAACTGGTACACGGCACTGGCCCTGTGGAAACTGGCGGTCCTGTACGAATACGGGCGGCGCCGCGCCGTCGCCGGCGTCGGCGACCAGTACTACCGCGACGAGGCACTGGTGCGCTCCTTCCTCGACGCCGCACACCGCGCGGCGGGATTGAAAACCGTCTCCGCCTGAGTCACGGGCAACCGCGGAGACCAGCCCAAGGGAATCGCACCCGGCCTTCGACGTCGAACGGAGTAATGATGAACCCGATTGGATTGGCCACGTGGCTGCGTCGGCGCGCCGAGCGTGACGGAGATCGGTCGGCGTTGACGTTCGCCGGTGAGACCCTGTCGTTCGCGGCGCTGCAGCGAGAGATCGAATCCTTCGCGGATGTGTTGTACGGGTGTGAGATCCGCTCCGGTGACCGTGTCGCCTACGTGGGCTTCAACCACAGCCGTTTCCTCGTGGCGCTCTTCGCGACGGCGCGACTGGGCGCGATCTTCGTGCCTCTCAACTTCCGGTTCACAGGAAGTGAACTTGCACAGAATATCCAGGACAGTGATGCTCGCCTGCTCATCGCTGACGACGCGCACACCGGCCCCGTCGACGAGGTGCGCACCGATCTCGGCGTGCGGCGCTATCTACGAACCGGCGAAAGTACTGACGGCTGGGAAGGTACCGACGATCTCCGTGGACGGCGACACCCCCACATCGAGGAAGTCGTCGTCGACGTAGATTCTCCTGCCCTGATCCTGTACACCTCCGGAACGACGGGAAGGCCGAAGGGCGCGATACTCACGCACCGAAACTTGTGGACCAGCAACGTCAATTGGATGCTGGCGGTGAACTACAACGCCGAGCACGTCGCGCTCACGTCGGCGCCGCTCTTCCATTCCGGCGGCATGTGTGTCATGACACTTCCGACACTGATGGCCGGTGGCCACGTCGTCGTTCACGAGCAGTTCGACGCCGGCATACTGCTCGACGACATCGAGCGGTACCGGGTGACATCGCTGTTCATGGTGCCCGCAATGATGCTGTTCGTCAGCCAACACGAGCGCTTCGCGACGGCGGATCTGTCGAGTGTCCGGATCATCGTGGCCGGCGCAGCGCCGGTCCCGGAACCGATGTTGCGCCTGTACGGGACGCGCGGCATCCCCGTGAGCCAGTGTTGGGGTCTCACCGAGGCCGCGACCGGTGCGACGTTCCTGGGCACGGATCGCGCGCTCGACAAGCTCGGGTCGTGCGGCACTGCCGGCATGCTGAACGAGGTGCGGCTGATCGACGCCGACGGCAACGTGCTCACGACGCCGGGCGTGCACGGAGAACTGTGCGTGCGCGGCGACACGGTGACCCCGGGATACTGGAACATGCCTGAGGCAACCGCCGCGGCTCTCGGCCCGGACGGCTGGTTCCGCACCGGCGACGTGGCCTACCGGGACGAGGAAGGCTTCTACTACATCGCCGACCGGCTCAAAGACATGATCATCAGCGGTGGCGAGAACGTCTACCCTGCGGAAGTCGAAAGTGTGTTGTATGGCCACCCGTCCATTGCGGAGGTCGCAGTGATCGGTGCCCCGGACGACCGATGGGGGGAGCGCGTGGTGGCGGTCGCTGTACTGGCGCCTGGTGTGCGACTGGAACTCGAGGAACTGCGAGAGTTCGCCGGCGCCGAATTGGCGCGTTACAAGTTGCCGCTCGAACTGCGCGTCGTCGACGTCTTGCCGCGCAACACGACCGGAAAGGTGCTCAAGCACGAATTGCGTGCGATGTCCGGTGCCGGTCACTGACCGTCATCGGTCCGGATCACACGCGATGACACGTGACCGTCGCTGTGGTGCAGGTCTTTCCGGCTCGATTGCGCGCGGCGACCTGGACGACGGCGAAGCTGCGGCCACGGTAGATCACCCGGGGAGCGAAGGTGAGTGGCTCGGTGCCCGGGCAGGGGCGCACGAACGCCATGGCGATCGAGGTCGTCTGGAACTCCGCCTCCGGTGTTACCGCGGAGTTGCCGGCGATCTCGGAGGCGCACAGGAGTATGCCGCCGTGGACGTTGCCGAGCGGATTGCAGTGCGATTCCGCGGCTTCCAGTTCCAGCCCTGCGGCGGCGTTGTCCCGTCGGTGGTGGGCGCCGAGCAGTTCGACGATCGAGGATGCGCTCGGTCCGACAGGGGGTCGGTCATCGGGAGCGGATGCCGTCGGCATCTCCGCGGCGACGAACCGGAGCCGGGCGCTGGCGATGGCCACTGCCCGCCCGGACTCGTCGACGACCCGGCCGGTTGCAAGGCCGCCATCCGCGTCGGACGTGACGACTCGGCTCTCCGCATGGAGGATCGAACCGTCGAGCGCCGGGTTTCGTGAGAAGTCGAGGTGAAGTTCAGTCGTGACGGCCCAATGTCCGGCCGGGGCGCGGGCGGCGATCGGGTATCCCGAAACGTCGTCCATCAGGACGCCGAGAGCGCCGCGGCACGGAAGGCCGCGTTCGTCGCACATCCACGGTCCGGTCTGCATCTGAGACTTGCCACGCGTGGCGTCGCCGATCACGGGAGCCACACGGAACAGTGCTTCGGCACCCGCCGAGATGAACGGAAGTGCCTGGAGATTGTCGGTTGTCATGTCTCTCTCGGCGGATACGGCGCGGACTACGGGCGCACATGAGAAAGGCCTGCCGGCCGGGACTTGTCGTCACCGACTGGCAGGCCCGGTCTGTGAGGGGTCAGACTCCGCGCTGCGACTTCGCGGCTTCGCTGGCGGCCTTGCTCTTTTCCCGGGCGGTGGCCCAGTCTTCGTTGCTCATCGATGTCAGGCCGGCGAAAGTGCCGGGGCCGGCGAGCATCTGGCCGCCATCCATGGCGATGGTCTGGCCGGTGAGGTAGTCGCAGGCGTCCGACAGCAGGAAGATGGTGAGGTTGGCGAGTTCCTCCATCGTGCCCATCCGGCCCATCGGCACCTGGTCGGCCTGGGTCGCGCCGACTGCACTCTTTTCGGTCGGGTTCAGCATCTCCCACGCGTAGTCGGTCGGGATCGGTCCCGGTGCGAGCGCGTTGAGGCGGATGCCGTACCGCGCCCATTCGACGGCGAGTGACATCGTCATCGAGTGCACGGCAGCTTTCGCCATCGCGGACGGGACGACGAACGCGGAGCCGCTCCAGACCCAGGTGGTGAGCGTCGACAGGACGACGCCCTTGGTCCCGCCGTCGATCCAGCGGCGGCCCGCGGCGTGAGTGGTGTTGAACGACCCGTTCATCACGGTGGAGGTGACGGCTTCGAAGGCACGCGGGCTGAGTGATTCGGTGGGGGCGATGAAGTTCGCGGCGGCGTTGTTGATCACGCCGGTGAGCGGACCGTGGAGCGTCCAGATCTCGTCCATTGCGGCCGACACGAGATCTGCTTTGCGCACGTCGACGGTCTGCCAGTGGACCGAACCCGGCCGGGACACGGACGCCTCCGCCGCGGCTTCCTCGAGTACGGCGGGACGGCGGCCCCACAGGTGGACTTCGGCGCCGTGGTCCACGAGGTGGCGCGCGACGCCGCGGCCGAGTCCGGTGCCCCCGCCGGTGATGAGGACGCGCTTGCCCGCGAGGGCGTCGGAGGTGAAGGGAGAGGTGGTCATGCGATGGTCCTTACGATGGGGAACGAGGGCTACAGGCCCAGGCTCTTGCTGATGATCTCGCGCTGAATCTCGTTGGTGCCGCCGTAGATCGGTGGTGCCAGAGAACGGCGGACCTGCTCCTCCATGCCGTACTCGCGGGTGTAGCCGTAGCCGCCCATCATCTGCATCGCCTCGAGTGCGGTCTTCTTCGCGATCTCGGTACATCTCAGCTTGGCCATCGAGCCCTCGCGGTTGAGGGTGTCTTCCTCGCCGGCATCGATCCGCTCGGCGACCTCGTACACGAAGGACTTCGCGAAGGCGATGTCGGTCGCGAGGTCCGCGATCCGGTGCCGGATGGCCTGGAAGCTGCTGATCTTCTGGCCGAACTGTTCACGCTCGGTGACGAACGCGATCAGGTCGTCGAGCGAACGTTGGGCGCCGCCCAGTGCCATCGTCGCGATGATGAGGCGTTCGACGCTCAGTCCGCGCATGAGGTGGCGCCACGCCTGGTTCGGTGTGCCGACGACCGCGCTCGCCGGGACCGCGACGTCGGTGAAGTACAGGTCGTTGCAGGTCCGGGCCTCCATGGTCTTGATCTCGTGAATCTCGAGCCCCGGCGCATCGGCCGGCACCATGAACAGGGTCAGGCCCTGGTGCTTGTTGCCGGTCGTGTCGGTCCGGGCCAGGAGGAGGATGTGCTCGGCGATGTGGGCCGCGGAGATCCACGTCTTCTGCCCGTTGATCACGTAGTGGTCGTCGACCAGTTCCGCCTTGATCCGGACGCCCCCGAGATCGGAGCCGGCGCCGGGCTCGCTGAGGGCGATCGCCTCGAGCTTGCCCGCCGCCATGTTGCCGACGATGGTGCGTTTCTGCTCCTCGGTGCCGTAGCGAAGATAAGTCTGCGCGGCGGTGAGACCGGTGGAGTAGGCGATGATAGGTGCGAGGCCGCGGGCGGATTCCTCGAGGAAAATGCATTCCTCGACCATTCCGGCGCCGCCACCGCCGTACTCCTCCGGCAGCGAGACGGCGAGCCAGCCGAGGCCGGCGAACTTGTCGAGGATGAGGGGGCTGTTCGCCAGGGTGCCGCCCTCGGTCAGCAGGTCGCGTTGCTGGAGGGTCTTGCATTCGGCGGCGCAGAACTCGCGGACGGCGACCGCGAACTCTCGTTGCTCTCTAGTGAAACGCATAGCGGCGGATGCTCTCTCGCGTGAGGGGTGGGCTTCGGTCGACGCGGCGGGCGGGAGGCGAGGCGCGTACGCCCCGCCTCCCCGATCCGTCAGGCCCCGCGGAACTTGGAGAAGTCGGGCTTGCGCTTCTCGTTGAACGCGCTGATTCCCTCGATGGCCTCGGCGGACTCACCGAACAGCTTGAGCGTGGAGTACGCCATGTTGCCCTGTGCGATGAAGTGCTCGGTGTCGGCGTTGAGTGACTGCTTGAGCACCTTCAGCGACGTCGGCGACAGCTGCAGGATCTCGTCTGCCCACGCCCGAACCTCGGCCCGCAACTGGTCACCGGGCACCACCTTGTTGACCAACCCCCAGTCGAGGGCCTGCTCGGCGCTGTAGCGGCGGCACAGGAACCAGATCTCACGCGCCCGCTTCTCGCCGATGGCCCGCGCCAGGTAGCCGGTGCCGAGGCCGGCGTCGAACGATCCCACGCGCGGCCCGTTCTGCCCGAAAATCGCGTGCTCGGCGGCGATGGACAGATCGCACAGCAGGTGCAGCACGTGACCGCCACCGACCGCGACACCGTTGACCGCGGCGATCACGGGCTTGGGCACGTCGCGGATCACGCGGTGCAGAGCCTCGACCTCGAACAGGCCGCTGTCGGACGGGCCGTAGTCGCCGGTCTCCATCCGCTGCTTCTGGTCGCCACCCGAGCAGAACGCCTTCTCCCCGGCGCCGGTGAGCGCGATCGCCCCGACCTCGGAGCTGCCCCACGCCTTCTTGAACGACTTCACCAACTCGTCGACCGTCCGCGCGCGGAACGCGTTGTACCGCTCGGGCCGGTTGATCGTGATCCAGGCGAGTCCGTCCTCGACCTCGTACGTCACATCCGTGAAGTCACTCATCGACCTGTTGGTCCTTTCATGCTGCCCGCGGAGCGTGAGCCACCCGCGAAGTTGTTTTGGTCTTACCTTATGACGAACGTAGCGCTGATAACGAGCGTTTTCAAGAGCGACGGTGAAGAACGCTGTGACCTGCAGTGATATCGGAGCGAAGGTCTGCAGTATTCGTCCGAGGCCTGGTCGTCGCGTCCCCATCCTCTGCACAGCAGAACCTTCTGTACGTGTGTGCCCGGTCACATTAGTGTTCGGGTCGTCGAGGTGACGACCACCCGACTCGCAAGCCCCAATCTCCCGGAGAGCCGTGCTGTAGCGCTCCGGTCACGGCGTGACCCGCCAAGAGCGTGATGAGGAAATCATGAGTGCAACCATCCAACGGGATCGGCAGATACCCGGACTGATCGCAGACTCCGATCGAGACGAGCCCACGCCGGACGTCATCGAGGGGATTCGCGCGCGGTTCCCCACCGAAACCGAATACGACCGGATGCTGACCCGCAAGATGGAGCGGCGGGCGGGGCAGGGTTATCGCAGCTTCGATCTGGACCTTCTCACCGCGGCGCTCGAGAACATGCTGAGGGACGTACTGCCGTCTTCGCGGTTCGAGGTCCGAAACGCGCGGTGGCTGACAGGTGGGGCGTCGAAGATTCAGATGGGTTTCACGCTGCGCTACGACGACTCCGTAGCCGGTGAGGTCACCGAGGATCTGGTCCTGCGCATGGAGCCGCCCGAGTCCCTGAACGCCACCAGCCGGATGCGGGAATTCGAGGTGATCAACGCCCTCGCCGGAACGGTGCCCGTGCCGACGGTCCGGTGGGTCGACGAGGACGGCAGGTGGTTCCCGGAGCCGGCGCTCGTCTATACGTGGGTGCACGGATCCGCGAAACCCAGCCGCGCCCAGAGCCGGATCGCCGGCATCGGGATCAACTTCGGTCCCGAACTCCGAGAAGTCCTGGCGCCGCAGTTCGTCGATCTCCTGGCACGCATTCACACGTTCGACGTGATGGCGGCGAAGCTGGATCACTACGAGAAGCCCGCCGTTGCCGGTACCGAGAGCGCACTGTGGCAGTTGAATCGGGCGAGGCGGGTGTGGGAGGAGGACCGTGGTGAAGACTTTCCGCTGCTCGATGTGGCGGCGGGTTGGCTGGAAGACAACCTGCCTGTTCTCGACCGTGTCAGTCTCGTCCACGGCGACTACCGGGGCGGAAATTTCCTGTTCGACGAGAACACCGGATCCGTCACGGCCATTCTCGACTGGGAGCGCAGCTTCCTCGGCGACCGCCACCGCGACCTGGCATGGGCGACGCTGTACCCGTTCGGCCATCCGTCGGAGGACGGTTCCGAACTCCTCGCGACCGGACTGCTGCCGACCGCCGTCTTCTTCGAGATGTACGAGCAGGCGTCCGGCCTGACCGTCGATCCGGAGAAACTGACGTTCTACCGGATTCTGAACGAATACCAGTCCGTCGTCACCGCGCTGGGCTCGGCCTACCGCGTCTCGAAGCTGGGGAAGACCCACCGGGACGTTCTGCTGACGGGACTCGAGGCGACCGGATATCTGATGGCCCATCAACTCGGCCAGGATCTCGAGGAGGTTCTGTAATGGTGAACAAATCCGCGAACACGTTCGACGCTGCCGCCCGCTCCCTCCGCATGACGGTGACACCGGCGCTGGGCGAATCGAACTCGCTGGCCGCAGAGCAGGTGAGGGTCATCGCCGGTGTCCTCGACTTCTACCGCGACCGCGCACACCACGAGTATCCGCGGAAGCAGTACGAGTTCCGAACGTATCTCGCTCTCGCTGAACGGCTCAGCGACCACGAGAAGGTTGATCACGCTGCCCGGTCACTGCTCGCGGACGCACTCGAGAATGCGCGCCGCACCGATCTGCTCGCCGTTCCGGAGTACGGACAACTCGACCGGGCCACGGACGAGTTGACGCGTGCGATTGCCGGGATCGTCCGATCGGCGCGCACCACCGACCCGGACACGGGCGCCGAGGTCAGCCGCATCGTGCTCCAACACTCACGACCACTCGTCGAGTTGCAGCGGTCGTGGTTCCTCCCTCAGGGTGTCGATCCGGACCCGCATACGGTCCCGCCGCTCCGCTCTCTGCTCGGAGCCCAGACCGCCACCCGCGCGCACTAGCCAACGCACCGTCTGCCTCATGGATCAGGAGAAAACATGTCATCCGAGGTGATCACCACCGCCCCCGACAGTACGGTCTCGACAGCCGTGCGTCGGCGCGCGATCTCCGCCGCCAGTTTCGGAACCTTTGTCGAGTACTACGATTTCGTCATCTACGGCTACGTGGCGACGTACATCGCGCAAGCCTTCTTTCCCACCGGGAACTCGTTCGTCAGCGTCCACGTAGATCTCATACTATCTACCACTGGTGTGGCGTGTGTTGGAGATGGACGTGTGTCACGGCTACCCGCATCACCGTGAGGTGGTGCGGGTTTGACCGTGTCCCACACCGACGCTTCGGGTGCAGGAACATATCTGTTCGGAGTCACCCCCGCCCGCGGTGTCACGGTGGGCAGGCTGCGGCGGACCCGGCGGTGCCGCGGCCTGCTCGGGGTCGGACTGGTCTTGTCCCGAGACTTGCGGACCGGCGCGTGCTCGGCGACCCGGACCGCGGGCATCTGCCCCCGCCGCCGGGTCACCTTGTGTTTGCCGAGCAGCGCTCGTTTGGCCAGGTTCACCCCCGCGACGTGGTCGCGGTTGCCGCCGACTCGGCAGCGGGAACACCACGCACTGTGGTAACCGCCGGGACGTGCGAGCGGTTCGTCGCAGCCCGGACACAATGCCGACGATCCGCGGGCCGGAACCGACACCACCGTGATGCCGACCTCTGCGGCGGTGTGCGCGAGGGCAGTAACCGCCTGGCGGCGGGCCGACTGCGCGGCTCGGTTGTTGTTGACCCGGCCGTGCCCGCGGGTCTCGAGGGTGGTCAGGTCTTCCACCGCGATCACCTGCGCGCCCGCGGAGGTGGCGTAGTCGGTGACCTGGCGGGCGAAGTGGAATCCCAGTTCCCGGTTGATCCTGCCCCGTTTGACGCCCACCGCAGTCCGGTGGTCATTCAGGACGGCGATCTTCGTCTCCAGTCGGGCGCGGACCTCAGGAGCGGCGGTCGCGGCCAGCCGCGTCAACCGGGCCGCCTTGCGGTGCAGCAGCTGCCCCTCGTTCTGCAGGCGGGCGAGTTTGGTCCCGAGGCCGCGATCGTCGTAGGTAACGCCCCGGTAGTCCGAGAACAGCCCGTCCGAGTCCTCGGCGGTGATGGCGGCGGCACCCAACGTGGACGGGGACCAATCCACCCCGACCGCGACGGTGGCCGATCCCAGGTCACTCTCGGGGACGAGTTCGGTCGCGGCGCACCGCCACAACAAACCTTTCCGGTCGAGGGCCAGGGTCGGTAGATGCCAGTCGGTGATCGCCCGGCCGTGCAGGTGCGCGGGGATGGTGGCGGTCAGCCGGACCCGCTGCCACTGCGCCCGCCCCGCCGGGGCCGGGCAGGTCGGCAGCTTCACCGTCAACACCAACTCACGGTCTGTCACGGTGATCTGTGCGAGCTGCCGATCGGCGGCCGAGAGCCGGGCCATCGCGCTCGTCTGCGGTGGTCCCTGGACGTCGGTGATCCGCAACCGCGCCGAGGGCGCCCCGTCGGTGCGGCGGGCGTGGGCGAGGAGCTGGCGCCGCACACCCCGGGCGAAACCCAACGGCACCCAGTCGTCCGGCTCGGTCGGCGGCGCCAGAGTGCCGGTGGCCGGGTCGAAGCGGGCCGACAGTGCCGCGATCGCGGTGTCCCGGTAAGCCAGAGTCCGCAGGGTCGCCATCACCTGCGCCGTCACCACCCTGCTCACGCGCGAGGGCACGTAGACCCCGTTCGGGTAGTGCGGGTTCCAGCCGAGGCGGGCCGCGGCGACGTGACCCTGTGCGGGCAGCCTGCGGTCCTGGCGGTCCAGGCCGGCGGCGAGGACGTCGAACGTGACCGGCTGCCACAACCGCGCCACCAACTCGGTGCCGGCCGCGGCGATCAGGTCGAGGAGCCACCCCACCCGGGTGTCGACGTCGTCGAGGCCGATCGGTTCGCCGGTGATGTCGTCGACCGCCACGTGGGCGCGGGTGGTGAACGCGAACTGCCGCGGCGCAGTCGATCCCGGCCCGGTCATGCCGGCCGGCCCGGCGCCAGGAACAACCCGAACAAGCCCGGGCTGATCCCTCTCCCGTGCAGAACCGCCGCCGCCCGGCAAGCTCATCGATCACCTCCATTCCCCACGGTCTGCTACCCCACCTCTCTCAGGGCCTCGACTGTAACGCCGACCTCCGACAAGAACCGCTCGATCCGCGCTACCGGCGAATCGGGGCAATCGATCCCACCCCACCGCACCACCGGGTGTCGGCCCGAGCCGCAGGGTCGAGCATCCGCCCGCGCCCCGCCCGCTGCACTCTTGAGACACGAACCGCGATCCTTGCAGATCCGCGATCCCGCACCAATAACATTCTCCCGCACCATGTTGCTGATCGGCTGGCGATCCCTCCCGTCCTACCGAACCCGGGACCCCTATGAATACCTCCTCGATCTCGGGAGTCGCCCCCGCACAACCTGATGCAGCCCTTCCTGGATAGGCGCCCGGGTCCGCGCGACCACAGAGTTGGGGACCCGAACCCGCGCGCCGAGACGGCAACCGGGGCCTCCGTCTGCGCCCTTGCGCACCCGACGACCGACAGCCCACGAACTCCGCAGACGCCAATCCGCGGGGACAGACAGGACCAGAAACTGGTAGCGAGTATTAGATACATTGGCAACAGATGAGAGCCTCTTGCTGACCTTCGGCGCCTTTGCCGCCAGCTTCGTGGCACGCCCCCTCGGTGCGGTGATCTTCGCGCCGTTGGGTGGCCGGTACGGCAGGCGAACGGTCCTCTCCGTCGTCATCACCCTGATGACGCTCGCCGCGGCGGGCATCGGTGTGCTGCCCACCTACTACTAGATCGGGCTTGCCGCACCGGTTCTCCTGACGGTGCTGCGTCTCGTGCAGGGAGTCTCCGCGGGAGCGACGGTGTCGCTCTGGGCGCCCTGGTCGTGGCGATGCCGACAACCAGGTTTCATGCCAGCCTGGAGTCGGGACTGGCCGGCCAGATGCGCAGAACGGCAGCGGGAATCGAGTCTCGCATTCGTGACCTGAGGTCGTCCGACGCCACGTGAGTCGGGCCGCGTTGACGGCATCCGGCACTACTTTTCCGCACACGCGCACCTTCTCGGCCGCCGTAGCGAGTGCGGGAACCGAGAAGGTGAGCGTCAAGGGCTGGTGGAAGCCGTCAGTCCGACGCCGTCACCGCGCGGCCCTGGCGCGGACGCCCATCGCACCGCAGACGGGGGCGGGCCAGTCGACGTCGGTGCGGGCGAGTTCCCGGTCAACCGCACCGGCGACGTCGCCGGCGAAGGGCACGACCCGGCGGCTGGTGAGGTCGACGTGGGTCGCGGTGACCTCGAGTGTGCTCGCGAGGCGTTCGGTGGTGTCGTCGACGAGGAACGCCATGGCGTGGACGACCTTGTCCGAGCGTTCGACGATCCGCGCGTGCACCGACACGCGGTCGCCGACGTGGACCTCCGCGTAGTAGCGGATGTGGTGCTCGGCGGTGAAGAAGCCCTGGCCACGGGTGGCGCGGTAGTCGTCGGTAATGCCCATTCGATCGAACACTTCCGCGATCGCCTGCGCCTCGAGGTCGAAATAGTGGCGGATGTTCATGTGGCCGTTCTCGTCCTCGTAGGCGGATGGAACGAGCAAGGGCCCGCACTCGCGGGGCAGTGCAACCACCTGGAGGTATGAGGGGATTTCGGCTGGTGACGTCATCGGTCCATAATAACGATCGTTAACAACGAGTGCTAGAATGCAGCTGTGGACCGGAACAGGAAGATCCTCGACACCGCCGCAGAGCTGTTCTACGAAAAAGGCTTTCACGGCACGAGTGTCGATGAACTGGGCTCCCGTGCCGGGCTGAGCGGTCCTGCCATCTATCGTCATTTCTCAGGCAAGGACGAGATTCTGGCCACCCTGTTCGACGAGGCGATGGACGAGTTGATCGGCGCCACCGAACCGGTGCACGAGGACGCGGATCTCGATCTCCAGCGGATGATCCGCCACCACGCCCTCTATGCTGCCCGGCACCGCCATCTCGTGAACGTCAGCCAGCGTGAGGACCGGTCGCTGGTCGATCCGTGGCGGAAGGCGATCAACCGCCGGCGCAAGCAGTACGTCCAGGGGTGGGAGGCCGCGGTGGCGCGGTCGATCCCCGCCGCGTCACCGGCGGAGGTTTCCGTGGCCACCCAATCCTGCCTGGGCATGATCTTCTCGATCGCGTACTGGCCCGCCAAGGTGACTCGCACGGCCGGGCTGGCCGATCACATGGTGAGGATGGCGAGCGAGGGCCTGGACGCTTTCCGGTAACAGCACACCGGTAGTAGCACTCTGCCCCTGCACCTATCGGTAGATGCAGGGGCAGAGTCAGTCTCGGGCTAGGTCGCGATGCTGGAGCGGTACGTGTAGGACGACGACCGCGACAGGGCGAACTCGAAGATTCCGTAGCCGGTCTGCCCGTTCCACTCGAACGTGCAGCACCGGTCGGTCAGGGCCGAGTCGAGGGTCGTCGGCCCGACGGATCCGTCGAGCGGATAGACGTCGAACTCCTGGAAGTCGCGGCCACGGACCTTGCCGTGGTGTCCGCCGTAGCCACCGCCCGCCATGTAGCCACCGCCGGCGGAGGCGTCCGCACCGATGCGGTAGGTCGCGCCGCCGGCCGTCACGACCTCGATCGTTCCCCCGGTGAGGTCGTTGCCCGCGGCGAACGCCAGGTCGTGCCGGACGTCGGTGATGTCGTCGAGTCGGCCGTCGTCGTGCATGACGGCGCCTTCCAGCAGAATTCGGCCACCTCGACGGTCCTCGACGAGCAGGAACCCGAACGTGCGGTCCGGGAACTGCGCCTGGTACCAGATGTGCAGGCCCTGTCCGCCGGACATGGTCCGCACCCCGCGGGAGCGGTCCCGCAGGCCGTACCACCCGCCGACGTCGGTGGCGGACCCGTCGAGGGTGAGAGTGCCTTCGTAGCGGCCGGGCTGGAAGAGATGGTCGAACGACGTGACGTTTCCGTCGGTGTTCTCCACATCCACCGATCCGAGCCAATACGGTGCCCGGGCGCGCCAGACCAGGTCCAGTTCGAGTCCGGTTTTGTTCTCACCCAGCTGGATTCGCCAGGTCGTGTTGTCTTCGAGCGTCTCCCACTTCAGCGGCCCGACGGAGGCGGCGTCGGTCGCGTCGTGCTCGGTGGAGAAGCGCAGGTTGCGCTGCTCGGTCTCCGTGGTGAGGACGACGAAACCGTCCACGACGTTCCGCGGTGGATAGACCCCGGCGCCGAGGATCACCGACGGCGCGGCGGCGCCGTCCGGATGAAGGTTGAACATGAACCGGTCGAAGAACCTCTCCGGCATGTCAGCAGTGGCCCGGGTTACCAGGGCGTCGTGGAATCCGTCGGTCATGCGTACTCCTTCTGGTCGACGGTGGGTATCAACTGGAGACCGGCGACTTCGGCGCCGATGTCTCGTCGACAGCGTCGACCTCCTTGTGATCGAGGGTAAAGCGGTAGGACCCCATCAGCAGCAGGCAGACGATCCCGACACCGACCAGCACGATGATCGGCAGCGCTCCGGCACGGTAGGAACCGGTGGCGCTGTAGACCTGTCCGAGCAGGAAGATGCCGAACGCCGACCCCTGCGCGTAGAGGAAGTAGATGAATCCCAGCACCCGGCCGTAGGAGTGCTTGGGGAAGTATCGGCTCACCATGTAGGCGGCGAGATCACCCTCGGATCCCAGGCCGAGACCGATCAGGACGGCGCCGACGAACAGCAGGCCGGTCTGCGACGACGTGATCATCAGGAAGACGCCGACCGCGCACAACGCGAAGATGATCGAGCCGATGGCGGGGGCGTAGAACCGGTCCAACAGGTAGCCGACCAGCAGGCGGGCGGAAACCGACGCCAGGCTGAGGACGGACAGGATCGAGACGGCGGTGCCCTGGCTGATGCCCTTGTCGGTGGTCATGGGCACGATCTGCGACATCAACCCGAAGGTTGCCGACGACACCAGGAAGATGGCGATGGAGAGCAGCCAGAACTGCCGGTACTTCCGGGCCACGGTGAGGAGGGACTCCCCGGCCATCCGGCCTTGTAGGCGCGCGGCCATGCGCTCGGCCTCGTGTTCGGCCGGCATCCGGGTGACGAAGGCGTAGACGGCGGCCGGGATGACCGTGCACAGGGCGCCGATGACCAGGAACGCCAAGCGCCATCCGCCGATGCCGAGCATCCAGTTGGCTAGATACGGCATCAGTACACCGCAGGAGCCGAGGCCGGCCATGAGAATGCCCAGCGCCATGCCGCGCCGGTCCTGGAACCACGCACTCACCACGGTCGAGTGCGCGACCGGGTTCACGGCGCCCGCTCCGGCGCCGATCACCACACAGAGCAGGTAGAAGACGAGTTGATTGTTCGGCAGTGCGGACATCAGCATCAGGCCGATTCCGAACGCCAGTGACATCGGGACCGAGGGGATCTTGGGTCCGTACCGGTCGATGAGGAAGCCCAGGATGACGATGCTGATGCCCACCAGCACCGTTTCGATGGACAGGCCGTTGCTGATGACGCTGCGTTCCCAGCCGAACTCCTGGGTCATGGGCTTGCCCAGGATGTTGAACAGAACGTTGACCGCTGTCGTGCCGAACAGCAGTGTCATGAAACCGGTAACGACATACCACCAGCGGTTCAGATGCCGCGTGGGCGCCTGCAACCCAGTCGTGCCGACTGCGCTCATGGAAGCTCCTGTCGATTGATATCGGTAGTCGGGGGCGGCGATGCCGCGCAGGGGATCCACGGTGAGTGGCCTCCGTCACAGATAACACCATATGGACAGGCCAAAGTAAAGGACAGTCCAAAAGGGTGACTAGCGATGGGACGAGAAGTCGAAGATCCTGCTCGCGATCCGGCGCAGCTGCAGCTCGTCCGTGCCCTCGGTGATGCGGTAGCGGCGGTGGTGGCGGTAGATGTGCTCGAACTGCTTGTGGCGGGAGTATCCGACGCCGCCGTGGATCTGGATCGCGCGATCGGCGGCGCGGCAGGCGAGCTGGTTGCTGCGCAGGTTCACCATCGCCACCTTGTCGGTGACGGCCGTCTTCCCGAGCTCGTCCATCATTGCCGCGGTCTTGTAGATCGTGTTGCGGATCAGTTCCGCATCGGTCTGGAGTTCCACCAGTTGCCACTGGATTCCCTGGTGCTCGTGCAGCGGCTTCCCGAAGACGACCCGCTCCTGCGCGTACTTCACGCTCTGGTCGATGCAGTACTGCGCCGCACCGAGCGACGACGCCGCCTGCCGGATCCGGTTCTCGTGGACGAACAGCTGCGCGCAGTCGAGGCCGCGGCCGACCTCCCCGACCACTGCGCTCGCCGGGACCCGCACGTCGTCGAGATGGACTTCCGAATGGTCGCTGGGCATGTTGAACGTCCAGTGGTTGAACGGAACGGAGAACCCGGGCGCGTCCGTCGGTACCAGGAATGCGGTGATCCCGTCGGCCTTGCCGGCCTGCCCGGACGTGCGCGCGAACACGAGGTCGACCTCGGAGCAGTCGACAAGGCTGTTGAAGCGCTTCGCCCCGTTGATGATCCAGTCGTCGCCGTCACGCCGGGCCGTCGTTTCCAGGTACGTCGCGTCGCTGCCGTGCCCGGGCTCGGTGAGACCGAACGCGATCTCGATGTCGCCGCGGATCAGTGGTTCGAGGTACTGCTCCCGCTGTTCGTCGGTACCGTATTCGTGCAGTACGAGCGCAAGGGGGAGGTTCGCGACCACCGATGCCTCGTCGGCGTGCGGGAAGTGCAGACCGGAGCCCCGGGTGAGGAGGTGCTCGCGCACGACGGCCATCGCGAGGTTGCTCCCGTCGTTGCCGCCGAGCGCCCGGGGCAACGGGAACCGGAAGAACCCGGCGGCGTCGGATCGGCGCCGCGCCTCGAGCAGCAACTCGCGCCACTCCTGCTTGGGGAATCCGTCCCGTTCCCAGTCCGTGCGGGCGTACTCGCGGCGGTGGTCGAAGAACTGCGGGTGCTTGGCCTCGAGCGGGGTGATCTCGCGATCGATGAACGCGTCGAGGTCGGTGACGAACTGCTGCACATCGTCGGGAATGGTCCAGTCCATAGGGCGTCCTCCGCTTCGGTTTCCTGATGCATCGGACGGTAGGGAGCGGCGGCACCCACAGCCACGAGGCCGCCGCGCCGCACTGTTGATTTCTCCAGTGCCGAATCGACGGTTCCTGTGGTGCGCGCGGTCGCCGTGGTTGCATGCGGCCATGCTGAAGCTGAACGGGATCGACGAGTTGGTTGCGCGGGTCGGCACCGACCTCGGCACGACGGACTGGTACGACGTGACCCAGGACCGCATCACGGCGTTCGCGCACGACACCGAGGACTTCGAGCGGATCCACGTCGACCCCGAGCGGGGCCGGGAGGCCGGATTCGGCGGCACGATCGCCCACGGAATGTACACACTCTCGCTCGGGCCGAAGTTTCTCTACGAGGTCTTCGAGATGAACGGGCATTCGCTGGGACTCAACTACGGGTTCGACACGGTGCGGTTCCTGAACCCCGTCCCGGTCGGTTCGCGGATCCGCATGACGGCGCGACTGCAGGATGCGCGACCGATCGACGGCGGATATCGGTTCACGATCCGGCAGACCTTCCAGATCGAGGGTCACGACAAACCCGCCTGCGTCGCGGACGCGGTCGTGGCCTACTTCCACTGAATACGAGGAGAGTGACGTCCATGCGCGCAGTCGTCGTCGAGGAACTGACCGGCCCGGAGGCCGCGACGTTGGCAGAGGTACCCGAACCGCACGGCGCCCACCCCCGGGCGGACGGACAGCGACTACTCGTCGACGTGCACGCCGCCGGCCTCTCGTTCATCGACCCCCTGCAGACCTGGGGGAAATACCAGAACGGCGTGCCCACACCGTACGTGTGTGGCAGCGAGTTCGCGGGTGTCGTGGTCGAGGCGCCGGGCGGCACCGACCTCCGGCCGGGCGACCGGGTCGGCGGAATCGTCTGGCACGGCGCGCTCGCCGAGCGGGCCCTGGCACTGCCCGAGTACACGGTGAAGATCCCGCCGTCGATGTCGTTCGTCGAAGGCGCGGCGCTCTACATGAACTACTCGACGTCCTGGTACGCGCTGCACCGGGCGCAGGCTCGGCCGGGCGAGTACGTGCTCGTCCACGGCGCGGCGGGTGGGGTGGGTACCGCGGCGCTCGACCTCGCGGACACGTTCGGGGTGAAGGCGATCGCGGTCGTGTCCAGCGACCGGAAGGAGGCGGTCGCGCGCCACCACGGCGCGCACGCGGTGGTGCGGTCGGACGGGCCGTGGCTCGACGAGGTGCGCGACCTCACCGACGGTCGCGGCGTGCACGTGGTGATCGACCCGGTGGGCGGCGACCGGTTCACCGACTCCCTCCGCGCACTGCGCCAGGGCGGGCGACTCGTCGTCGTCGGATTCACCGGCGGCTCGATTCCCACCGTCAAGGTCAACCGTCTGCTCCACCGCAATCTCACCGTCACGGGAATCACCATGGACAACATGGAAACCGAGTATCCCGGCACGCTGCGGATGGTTCGGGACGCCGTCGAGACGCTGGCCGCCGAGGGACGAATACGGCCGTATGTCGGGGCCACGTTCCCGCTCGAACAGTCGGCGGCCGCACTGCGCGCGCTGGACGACCGGGCCGCGCTCGGCAAGGTCGTCGTCGAGGTGGTACCTCGCGGTGTTACGGAAGTGGTGCCGTCGGCCTGACGGCACGGGCTCAGGGAACCGCCGGCGTGCCGAGGACGGCCAGCCCTCGTTCGACGACCTCGGCGAGGCTCTCCGCGGCGACGACCAGCGCGGGGTCCGGGTCGGGGCGCCTCCGGTTGCGTTTGACGAAGACCGACATCGTCGACGCCGTCTTGTAGTAGCAGTAGGCCAGGAACCAGTCCAGGTCGGGAATCGGCCCGTCACGCTCGGCGCGGTAGGCGGCGAGGAGTTCGCCGCGCGACGGCATCCCGGTTCCCGCCGCGACGTCGGCCGCCGGACGGGACCGCCGGAACCGGTGCGCGGGGTCGGTGTGCATCAGCAACCACGCAAGATCGGTGCGGGGGTCGCCGACGGACCAGATCTCCCAGTCGATGATCGCGGCGAGGTCGTCGCCGGCGAACAGCATGTTCGCGAGTCGGTAGTCGCCGTGCAGCAGGGTGGGAGCGACCCGTGCGGGGATGCGGTCCGTCAGCGCGGCGTGCAGTTCGGCGTGCCGAGGCGCGATGTCATCGTCGACGGTGTCGAGCAGGCGCTGCCAACGCGCGAGTTCCTCCGCGACGGTGACGACCGGTTCGTCCCCGACTCCCAGCGCGACGGGATCGAGGTTCTGCATCCGTGCGAGCATCCCGGCGGCTCGGAGAGCGCGGACGGCAACCGTGTCGGCGGACGGCGGGGAGCCGGCTTCGTCGAGGAGCGGTTCGTAGGACTGTCCGTCGACGAGGGTCATGCCGAAGTACGGTGGCCGTTCGGGTGTTCCGTTCTCCTCGAGGAGGATCGATGGCACCCGGACGCCGGGCGCCGCGCCGAGGAGACGGATGATCCGCGCCTGCCGGAGGACGTCGCGGTTGCGGACCGGTTCCAGTCCGGGGGGTGCCATCTTGAGGACGATGCCCGCGTCGGGCACGCCCGGGCGGCTGAGCACGGCCCGGTAGGTCAGGCTCGACACCCCACCCGGCAGTGCCGAGGGCGCCGATATCGCGGCTCCCGGCCATCGGCGATCCGCGGCCGCCGTCGCCCGTGTGGTCAGCGTGTTCACATCGAATTCCGTCACGTCTCCACGATCGGGCCGGTCGGCCGGCACCGCAAACACGCGCGTCGCTGTCACTGAAGAAATCCACAGTGGTCCCTCGGTGGTTGCTTCGGATGATCTCCGGTGCGTGGTAGAGCTTGTCTATGACATCGATCAGCGGATATCGGTCCCGGAACGATGCTGGGCTGGAGCGGTTCTCGTTGCACGGCAAGGTCGCGGTGGTGACCGGGGCGTCGTCCGGTCTCGGTGTGGCCTACGCGCTCGCCCTGGCACGCGCGGGTGCCGACGTCGTCCTCGGGGCGCGGCGTGGCGACAAACTGGCCGACACCGCGGAGCAGGTGCGGAAGTACAACCCCCGCGTGGTGGCGGTGGAGACCGACGTGACGCAGGTGGACCAGTGCGACCGCCTCGTCGAAGCCGCCGTCGAGGCATTCGGGCGGGTGGACGTCCTCGTCAACAACGCGGGCACCGGCGGTGAATACCACCCCGTGACGGAGGATCCGCCCGACCACTTCCGGTCCGTCGTCGACGTCAACGTGCACGGCTCCTACTGGATGATTCAGGCGTGCGCGCGGGTGATGGGCCGCGGCAGTTCGATCGTGAACGTCTCCAGCGTCATGGCTCTCACGACGGCGAAGATGCCCGCCGCCGCGTACAGCGCGAGCAAGGCGGCCGTTCTCGGGCTGAGCCGCGACCTCGCCGCGCAACTCGGTCCGAGCGGAATCCGGGTGAATGCCATTTTGCCGGGTGTCTTTCCGTCCGAGGCGACGGCGCACTACAGCGAGAACTACAAGCGCAAGATCATCGACGCGCGGATACCCCTCGGACGCATCGGCGATCCCGAGGACATCGCCGCGGTGGTGGTGTTCCTGGCGAGCGACGCGTCCGCGTATCTGACCGGGGTGAGTCTTCCCGTCGACGGCGGCGTGCTGGTGAACTGAGCACGCGCGGACGCTATCGGTGCTGCGCCACCGAGGAGGTGACCGTGCGGGTGTTGAGGCCGTCGCCGGCGTCGACGGTGAGGAACTGGCCGGTGACGCTGCGAGCGGTGGGGGAGGCGAAGAACGCGACGGCATCCGCGATGTCGGCCGGGTCGACGAATCCGTTGGGCATCGACGCGAGCCACGCGTCCTGGATGTCCTGAGGCATGGACAGGATGCCGGAGCTGGCCGTCATCCCGGGCAGGACGGCGTTGGCGGTGATGCCGAGGGCGACGTTCTCGGCCGCCACCGTCTTGACCAGACCGAGCAGGCCGGCCTTCGTGGTGCTGTACGACACCTGGGCCGGCATGCCCTGCGTGCCTGCGGTACTGGAGATGACGACCACGCGGCCGTATTCCCGTTCGCGCATCCCCGGCAGGCATTGCTGCAGCACTCGGAAGGTCCCGGTGAGGTTGACCTCGAGGTCTTTTCGCCACTTGTCGATCGACAGACTGTGTGCGGCGCCGAACATCGTCGTCAGACCCGCATTGGCCACGTAGACGTCGATGTCGTCGAGGGGCGGCAGTTCGTCGGCGGACATGTCGGCCTGGTACGTGCACCCGGGTGCACGGTCGAGCGTGACCACCTCCATCCCGTCGGCTTCGAGTCGGGCGACGATGGCCTTACCGATACCGCCCTCGCGTGCGGCACCGGTTACCAGTGCCTTGCGGCGGTGCGGGTCGGTCATGCGGATCTCCGTTCGTCGGGCAGTGCATCGATGCGTCCAGTGTCGTCGCATTCCGCTTCGGCGCAGCGGTTTTCGACGTGGAAGGCCGGATGGTCGCGAAGTCGGAGGACGAGAAGCGCGGTATGGATGCTCAGTTGATGAGACGCGTCACCGGTGACGTCGAGGCCGGTGAGGGCGTGCACTCGCGACAACCGGAGGCGCACCGTGTTCTCGTGCACACCCAGACGCGTGGCGGTGCGGCGCATGCCGCGATTCTGCTCGAACCAGACTGCCAGGGTGCGAATCAGTTCGGTCGACGTCGCGTCGTCATCGAGGAGGGGGCCGAGCATGTCGTCGATGTAGTGCCGGATGGCGGAGATCTCGCCGTTCGCGAGGAAGAGCCGGGCCGGTCCCAGATCGTCGACGGCGAGAACGCGATGCCCCGTTCCGTGAGTGAAACGGTCGATGCAGCGCACCACCTCCCGTGCCTCGCGGTAGGCGCGGGTGAACGAATCGGGTTCGTACACGGATGACACCCCGGCGATCAGACCTCCCGTCGGGCTCAGTTCGGCGGCCGCCGCCTCGAGGGTCGCGGTGATGCGCCGGACGACGGTCGGGGACGCGACGTGCTCCGGTGCCTCGATGAGCAGGAGGATTCCCTCCGAACCCCGAGTCGACAACACCTCCATGCCGAGAGCACGCTCGGTGTGCTCGGCGAGGGAGCGGTCGAGATCCTCGGGTGTTCCGTCGGATCCGCGGACATACACCAGGGACCGGCGGGCGTGGACGTTCACGCCGAGGTATTCGGCACCGGCCGCGAGATCGGCCCAGGCGCCGGAGCCGCGAACGAGTTGGCGGGCGAGTGCGGACCGCGCATTCCAGGCCACCCGGGTGATGCGACGCTGGGTGAGGAATTGCGCGCCGATGCGGCGGGCACAGCGGAGGGTCACGTACTCGTCCGTGGGATGGAACGGCGTGGGTTGTTCGTCGACGACGAGCCATCCGAGGTGTTCGCCGCGTTCGACGATCGCGCTGAGGATCTTGCGCCGCGACAACCCGGTGCCGAGTTCGGCGGGCAACAGCACGGGTTCCGCACTGGTCGGGGTGATCGTGTGCTCGCGCACGATCTCGCGCAGTGGTGGGAACGTCGTCTGCCTGCCGGCATCGGGCCGGGAGGACGCGACGACGTGTCCCTGGCGGTCGAAGAGGGTGACGGCTTTGCCGGTGGCCTCCGAACAGACCCGGACGATCGCGGACAGGCAGTCGACGGCCACCGCGGCGTCGTCGAGAAGCTCGTCCAACGCGCTGAGCGGAAGGTGCCTACGGTCGGTGCGCTCGTCGGAGGTGGACATCACACGGTCAGCGGTGATGGGTGAGCAGAAGTGTGCGGACTGACGCCGCGTGCTCGATGGCCGACTCCATCGACGTGGTTGCCGGCACCAGGGTGATGTTGTCTGCACCTGCTTCGACGAACGAGTTCAGCCACTCGGCGACCTGCTCGGGTGTTCCGGCGGGGGCCAGATGACGGAACTTGTCGCGCGGCAACTGATACAGCGCCTGCATCTTCTCGCCGACGAGCCGGTCCGCGACCGCGGCATCCTTGTCGAGCCCGCACCAGACGTTGACGCCGAACGAGTCGGGTGCCCGGTCTTCCTTCGCTGCCGCATCGAGAATGGCGGTACGGGTCTCGGCGAACCGGCGTGGAGTGCAGAAGATGCCGAGCCAGCCGTCGCCGTAGCGGGCGGTGCGGCGGATGGCGGATTCGCCGCGGCCACCGATCAGAATCGGCACCGCCGGCTGCGGCGCAGGCAGGATGCGTGCCCGGTCGAGGGTGAAGAACTCACCATGATGGGTCACTTCCTCGCCGGTGAGGACGGCGCGCAGCACCTCGAGCGTCTCGTCGAGGCGACGGCCGCGGGTGCTGGGGTCGACCCCGCTGTTCGAGATCTCGGAGCGGTCCTCACCGCCGACGCCGGCACCGAGGACCAGCCGTCCGGGTGCGATCTGCGACAGCGTCGCGATCTGGCGCGCGGCGAGCATCGGGTGCCGCAGTCCGAGCAGGTAGACGCCGATGATCACCGACAACGTGTCGTGGCTGGACAGGACGGACGTGGCCGAGACCATGCCGTCGAACCCGGTTCCGCCGTGGAAGCTGATGTGGTCGCCGACGGTGATGTGGTCGAGACCCGCCTCTGCCGCGGAATCGAGGAGCAGTCGCCGATCCGCGGGTTTCGGGACGAGGAGTGCGTCCGTGACCGACAATCCCACTCTGATCGACACCCTGATCTCCTTTCATGCGAATGGACTGACCATAAACTTATCGGCGGGGCGATGGCAAGGGGCGGGGCAGGCCCCACCACGTCTTCTGGCCGTTGATCACCCAGCCGTCAGCGGTTTGCTCGGCGCCGCAGTTCATCGCGGCGACATCTCGTGGTGTCGGCAACCGAACGAATGAGACTGGCGGGGTTCGGTTCGGCGTGCCCATATCATCGGTCCACGAGCATCGACCGGGCGCCGGCTTTGGCGGCCCAGAATTCTCGGCTGCCGCCGTCGCGGAGCGGGTCATTGTTCGGTCGATCAGGCTGCCGGCGCGGTCGGGGGTGAGTTCCTCGCAGGCCAGTACCAGTCCGTTGCCGGGTACTTCCCACAGCGACAGGTAGGTGGCCGGGGGCCGACGTACGGGCGTTGCGGGCTGTCAGGTGCGCGCTGTCCATCGGGTGCGAGGCCGAACGCTATCGGGGGACTGCTGCGATCGACGATGTGTCGGAACGCCGGCAACTGTGCGTGGGGCCCGTCGTCTCCTCGGCGACAGTGAAGTCGGGTCCGGCCGAGGGGGTGGCGATTCCAGGACGATTCATTTCTGTTCCATCAATTCTCGACGGGTCTGGAACTCCGGATGTCGTTGTGTGAGTGGCCTTGTCTTGCTCACCCTGAACTACTTCGGAAAACACGTCGTCCCGGCCACGGAGAGGCCGGGACGACGTGCCAGAGGCCGGAAGTTGGCCCCCCGAAAAGGTGGTCACACGCAGGGAAAACCGAAAACCTGCGGCGTGCTTCCATTGAACTCGTCAGGTCTTGTGAGACTTTTCGCTGCTGCAAAAAATGGAAGTGAGTGCAGTCGGCAATATTTCCACGTTCCGGGCCGTTCCTTTCCGAAGCCGTTACTTCTGATGTGGGCGCGGGTCAGGGGTGTTGGCCGTGTTCCCGCGGCAACATCATCAATCCTCAGGCAGCGAAGAAGATGGCGGGATGCGGTGTTGACGCCAGTGTCGCATCAGCTCTTCCGCTTTCGGATGAGTTGAGTGGACTCGAGGGCCTTCTCTCGCTTCTCCGCCCGGCGCTCCTTGAGGGCACGTGCGGACTGTTTCGAACTCTTGACGGCGGACTTGTCGGCCATTGTCGGTCCTTTCCGAATCGGCAACCGCGAACTGACCTCGACCATACCCAACAAAAGAAATAAGTCCAGTTCAGCGGCCGAAATGCGAGGCGGCTCGGTGATGCCGGGTCGTGACGAGGGGTCGGGTGGCGCCTCGGCGGGCGGTTCCCCGGTCCGAGGGGCGCTACGCCCCCTTTTGTCCGGTCCGGTCGTCGTGAAACACCAGTCGGGAGCTTCCGAGGTGCAAGGCGCGCAGGAAATTTCACGGAGCTTGCTTATTTCTCACCGATGGCTATGGTGCAGGGCAGCGTTAGTGGAATCTATTTGGAGGACTGAAATGTGAGTGCAGCTACCGATCGTCAGTGGGCGGTTCGCGACGCTGTTCTGCGTTGGCTTCTTGCGAAGACAACGGAGGGTTATCGCAGCCCGATTCTGGACGCGGATGCCATCGGAGCGGAGGTCGGGTGGGTGGCCTCGGCGCTCACCCATGACGAAGTGGTCGACGCCTCGATGTTTCTCTTCAAGGAGAACTTTGTGACAGGCGTCCCGGTAATGGGTATCGGGATTCCACGACCGATGCTGACTGTCGCCGGACGCCGGGTGGCCAAGGCAGGCAAATCGTTGAGGTCCAAGATCGACGCTCACGAAGCGAAGTTGCGCCAGCGTCTACCGGCCCCGCTCGCAGAGACATCCGCGACGACGGCGGCCGTGAAGTGAACGAGAGAATGGCTCGACCGGTCACTCGACGTTGAGTTCGTGAGCCTGGGGTTGAATTCGGAACCGTTGGAGTCTGCACCGTCGTCGGGCACACTGCGCCGACACCGACGAGGTCACCCAGTCCGGTGGCGTTCCCCGAGGTAGGTGTCCGCGTACGCGCACTCTGCGGCGCGAAGGTTCGACCACATCGGCGACGGCCGGCAGGCGACCAACAGCGAAAAAAACTGAACGATAGGAGAATTCGATGATTTCCTACTGGATGACAGGGTGCTCCGGAGGTCGTAGCGTGGGTGCTGGACGGATTGGTCGATGGCGGGCAGTGTGACTCACGGTTTCGCCGGCCCGTCGCCGTTCGCATGGCTCGTCGATGGGCACGTTATTTGCTGGTGAGGGTGTAGCGGTCGGCGATGACTTCGCGGTCTTCTCGTGGGGTGACTGCATGCCCGTCCGTGATCTGGCCGAGTGCACTCGGAGCCAACCAATTGATTTCTAGACGAAGGCAGGAATCGTCCATCATGAGTGTGACATCCGACCGCAGGAGATCGTCGACCCTCACCGGTGCCGGGTCGATCAGCACCGCGGAGATCAAGGCCCGACTCGCCGTGATGTTCGCTGACGACAACGCCGACACCCCTTTGCCCTCGCTGCCGACTGGGCGCGAACTGAGCTCTACCGCATCACGATCCGCACCGGCCGCCACACCTGGCCCATCCCGAGGAGGACCTGTCCCGTGAATCTCAATGTCGCTCTACTGCTCCTTGTCCTCGCCGGCGGAATCGGTGGCACCGCCGTCATCCAGGCCGCGTTGCGCCGTTCCGCCGACCGCGGTCGACATGCGGTGTTCCACGTCGACGGCTGATCAAACTCGGTCAAGCTCGCCGGGGGTCGAGAAGGGCAGAGGTGAGCGATCCTGCGATGGGGGTTGGGTCTGGTACGGGCGCTGCCGCGGATCCCGTGCCGGCCCACGAACCTATCGACCTGCGTGACAACGCCGGTCCCGGCGGCGGCTGCGACCGCGGCTCGAACGGGCACGGTCGGGATGAGGCCATGCGATTAGCTCGGAGGTCGCAAATGACGAATCCGATGCCGGGCAACTCGGACAGATCCGGTGCGACGGCCGTCACGGCAGAATCGAGTGCCTTCATGTTGTCGATCAACTCGGTATCGGGGGTGCAGATTCGTCTCGCTCGAGGACTGATCGAGGCGGCGTAGCCGGGTTTGGGATCAAGTTTGTGGTGTATGAGTCACGTTCGACTCGTGATGTTTCAAGCCGCGAGTGCGCGGTGGCGGTTGCTTCTAACCGGCAAGGTGAACCATCGACCCTCCAGCACGCGTCGTCAGGGGAAATCGGCGCGTTTGCCGTCTCTGATCGTCGACGCCACCGCTGCAATCGCGACGCCGGAACGAGCCCCGCAGAGTGTGGTGCCCGGAGCGCCCCGCCGGATGCGGCATCCGCAAGGAAACCTCGGTCACACGGAGGGACCGGCCGGGACCGGCTCCTCGACGAGGTCGAGGGGAACGCTCTGTCGAGGTCGACGATCGGCGGCGATGAGATCGACGTCCGCACTTGACCGTAGATCGGGGAGGTGCGATCGGGCCGACTCTCTGGTTGACGTGGTTGACGACATAAGGCAGCATTATGGTTGACAAGGTTGACGCGAAAGGGCGGGTGTGATGACGTCGCTGGTGGAGCAGGAGAAGCGATTGATGGAGGAGCTGTCGCAGCGTGTGCACCGCACGTTCGCTGCGGCCGCTGCGGCCGGTGTGCCCACCGACGCGTTCGCGGACGTGCAGGCGATCGCTGATGCGATGTCGGCTGCGCTTCCCACCCATCATGTCTATGACCAGGTCGTGGGCCCGTTTTACGATACGGCCGGGCTGACTCGCTGGTGGAATGTCAGTCGGCAGGCGGTGAGCAAGAGGGTCGCTACCAACGCGGTGATCGCCTGCCAACTCGAAGAGGGGCAGTGGGTCTATCCGGTGTGGCAGTTCACCAGCAGCGGCACCGTGGATCCGACGCTGGTGCAGGTGTGGCGTGTCCTGCGTGCGGGGGCGGACCCGTGGACGTGTGCGCTGTGGCTGCGGGCACCGCAGGATGCGTTCGGCGGTAAGACCGCGGCGGGCTGGTTGGCCGAGGGCGGCCGGGTCGACCCGGTCCTGGCGGCGGCCCGCGCGGACGTGCAGCGGTGGGAGGTGTGAACCGTGAGGACGTTGCTCTTCGGGCGCCCGGACCACGCACGCTCACGGGGTTTCCTGGTTGGCGGTTGACTGGGAGGCGGCAGGTCAAGCGTGGTCACCGGGTCTCGAATGGGCCGTGGTGGTTCTCCTCTTCGGGTGGCGGACGATTCGATCTGTCCGCACCGCGGGGCACGTGTTACGTCGCATTCGATGAGGCGACGGCCATCCGGGAGACGGTGGGGGAGGCGTTGGCATCGCTCGGGGTGATCGCCCACGACTTCGCGGCCGAGCGGGCACTGTCGACTCTCCGGGTACCGGGCACCCATGACCTCGCCGACACGTGCGCTGACGCGGCTGCCGCGTTCGGGCTCACCCGGGAGTTGTGTTCGATGACACCGTACGACGTTCCCCGGTCGTGGGCGGCAGCGTTCGATGTCGAGTTCGACGGCATCCGGTATCAGACGCGTTTCACCACGGGCCCGGCGGCGAATGCGGCCGCAGTGTTCGGTCCGGCCGGTGAGGTGTCCTGGCCTGTGGACCCGCGCCCGGAGTCTTTCATGGCGGCGGCGAGGCGTTGTGATATTGCGGTACAGCCGCTTCCGCGGTCGGTCCGGGTCCTCGATCCGCCAACCTGACGATCCAGGGCCGGCTCGGCAGGGCGATGTGTCGCGCGTCGAGTGCCGGACACAGCAGCCGTGCGTGGAAGCGCCGCGTCCGTGGCCCGTGCTGCGAGGGGGTCGCGGTCCCGTGATCGACTGACAGGGCGTTGTTCATTGTTTCTCTTTGGTTTACGACGAAGCTGCGGGGGTGCAACAGGGCAGTTCCGAGGGGACTATCGCTCCCTGAGCAAGTCAGCCACCCTCGCTGTTGCTGTGAAAGCGTTCGGCATAGTCGATGTACCAGTCGAGGGCGGCGGCGTCGGCGACGGTGGCGCGGTTGATCGCGGTCTCGGGAGCCACTCCCTGGATCAGCTTCTTGACGGGAATCTCGAGCCGCTTGCCGGTGCGGGTGGTGGGAACTGCAGGAACATCGATGATCTCGTCCGGAACGTGCCGGGGCGAGGTCTGACGGCGGATCGAGGTGCGAATCTTCTCCACGAGAGCCTCGTCGAGGTCAAATCCTTCGCGCAGCACCACGAACAGCGGCATGTGATAGCCCCCGTGGGGTAACTCGGCGCCGATCACCAGTGCCTCGGCGATCTCGGGAAGCGTTTCGACGGCTTGATAGATATCCGCCGACCCCATCCGGACACCGCCGCGGTTGATTGTCGAGTCCGACCGACCGTGGACCACGCAACCGCCGTCGGCTTCCATGCTGATCCAGTCGCCGTGCCGCCATACCCCGGGATAAACATCGAAATAGGCTTCCCGGTAGCGGTTTCCGTCGGGATCGTTCCAGAAGTAGATCGGCATCGACGGCATCGGTGCGGCGATCACCATTTCCCCGACCTCGCCGACGACCGCCTGACCGGCCTCGTTCCAGGCCTGCACATCGACCCCCAGGTAGGGGCCTTGGAGTTCCCCGACGCGAACAGGGGAGATCGGGTTGGCGCCGATGAATCCGGTGGCCACGTCGGTGCCGCCGCTGTCCGACCCCAGGTGCACGTCCGCGCTGACTGCGTCGTAGACCCACCGCCAGGTGGTGTCCGGTAGCGGCGAACCGGTCGACATGATCGACCGCAACCTCGACAGGTCGAAATCGGTACCGGGCTGGGTGCCGCCCTTTTCGCACAGCGTCAGGTAGGCCGCGCCGGTGCCGAATCTCGTTGCCCCGTAGCGGGCGCAGACCTCGAATTGGTGGTCTGGCCGGCCGTAGGTGGGGCTGCCGTCGTAGGTGATCACGGTGGCGCCGACCGCCAGGACGTCGACCAGCATGTTCCACACCACCCAGGCGGTGCTCGCGGCGATGAACACCCGATCGGCGGGGCCGAGGTCATAGTGCAGCGCGTTGGCCTTGAGGGATTCGAGCAGGATTCCGCCGTGCGAGTGGACGATGCCCTTGGGGAGGCCGGTGGTGCCGGAACTGTAGAGGATCCACAACGGGTGATCGAACGGCACCTGCTCGTACTGTGGTGCGGCGTCCCCGACGACGAGGTCGGCGTAATCGGCGACCTCGGGCGGGAGCCGCCCCTCGAGGCCGAGGTTGCGGACCATGATGGTGTGCCGCACGGTTGGGAGCTGTTCCAGCAGTGCGGAGAAGACGTCGCGGCGGTCGATGCGCTTGCCGTTGAATTGGTAGCCGTCCACCCCGATCAGCACGGTCGGCTCGATCTGCGCGAACCGGTCGACCAGCCCTTTGACGCCGAAATCCGGTGCGCAGCAGGACCACACCGCACCGATGCTGGCTGCGGCCAGCACCGCGACGACGGTGGGGGCGATGTTCGGTAAGACCGCGGCGACCCGGTCGCCGGAACGCACTCCGATCTCGCGGAAGTGCGCGGCGAGGTTGGCGACCTGCGCGACCAGCTCGGCCCGCGATAGTTCCCCGGTCGTGCCCGTCTCGTTTACCGAGATGATCGCCGGCCCGGGCTCGTCGACGTGACGGAGGAGGTTCTCCGCCCAGTTCAGCCGAGTGCCCGGGAACCACCGGGCACCGGGCATCCGCGGGTCGGCGAGCACCGTTTGCGGCGGCGCCGAGGCGATCACGTCGAAATACTCCCAGATCGAGAGCCAGAACTTGTCGAGGTCACTGATCGACCAGCACCAGAGCGAATCGAAATCGTCGGTGGGGACATTCTTCTCGGTAGCGAGCCAGCGTTGGTACCGGATGATGTTCGAGGCCGAGACCCGCCCGGGCGGCGGCGTCCACAGCACTTCACGTCCTGGCGTGGTCATAGTCGTGCGTCCTTTCCGGTGGGTCCCGCCGTCAGCGTGAGAGCACGGTGCCGAGTGCGCGGGTGAGCTCGTCGGCGGGGTCGGCGGCGGTGCCGGTGCTGCGCCAGGCGACGTGGTTGTCCGGACGGACCAGGATCGCCCCGGTGTCGTCGATCTGGCGGAGTTCGCTCCACCGGCCGGTGGGGTCGGTGTAGTCGGTGCCGTCGCCGATCTGCGCGACCTTGATCTGGACACCGAACTTGTCCATGGCGAGTCGGGCGGCGTCGGACCATGCGGCACCGTCCGTAGCAGTGATGAGCACGAAGTGAGCGTTGTTCCCGGTGAGGTCGTGGGTGGAGATCTGCCTGCCGTCGTGTTCGATCCACGCGTGGGGCAGTCGGTGCCCGGGACGGGTGGTGGGGTAGTACGTGTGCCCCATCGGGTCACGCGGCGGTGCCTCGGTGCCGTCCGGGACGAGTGCCCCTTCCGGGTAGGAGAAGCCGATCTCGAGATCGTGAGCCTGGAATTCGGTGCGCTGGGTACTGATCACCTCGGCTGCACGCGCACGGCGGGTTTCACCCATCGGGGTGTCGGAGAAAAAGTCCCGGAACACCTGGACCTGAGCCTCGACGGGCTGCCCGGGGATCAGGCCGAGACCCGCGTCGATGACCATGTGATTGAGGAAGGTGAACATGGCCCAGTCGACATTGCGCATCCCGACAAGGCGACGTTCGGGCTCGTAGGTGTCGAGCAGGGCAGGGGCGGCGTCCCCTTTCAGGACCGCAGCCAGCTTCCACGCCAGGTTGTGGGCGTCCTGGACGGCGGTGTTCAGACCCAGTCCCGTGGTCGGCGGGTGTCGGTGTGCGGCGTCGCCGGCGAGGAAGATGCGGCCCACCTGGTACTTGTCGGCGAGCACACCTTCGAGGATCCAGTGGCTGACCTTGTGGACCGTCATCTCCAGGTCGGGCAGCTTGAGTAGTTCGCGGATCCGGGGAACGATCGCGTCTTCGTCGAAGCGAGCGGGATCGTCGGGCCGGAAGGTGAAGTGGAGGACGAATTCTTCCGAATGTTTGCCCCAGGTCGGCCCCATCGCGGCCATGGCGCCGCTGCTCCAGGACCCGGCGCCCTCGGGGTTGAGGAGCCAGGTGATCAGGACGTCATCTTCCCACCACTGCGACAGGTCCGCGGTGAAATGGGTGCTGACCATGTCCAGGATGCCGCTCGGGCCCTCCATCGTGATTCCGAGTTCGGGGCCGACGGTCTTGCCGCCGTCCGCGGCAACCATGTACTGGGCGTGGACGGTGTAGGTCTCCTGCGTTTCCCGGTTCACGATGACCGCGTGCACACCGTCGTCGTCCTGCTCGAACGAGACCAGCTCACGACCGAAGTGAATCGAGCCCGGTGCCCGGTCCTCCGCATGCTGCCGGAGCAGCCGTTCGAGACGGATCTGGGGGTAGTTGCTGGACGGGCACGGGCTGTCGACTGCGTACGCACTCTCGAGCCGTCCGCCGCCGAACGACTCCAGCGTGAACAGGGTGCGGCCGTCGAGTTCGCCGTCACCCCCGAGAGAGGTCACCCATCGGGTCTTGCCCATCTTCCTCGGCGGGGTGCCCACTTCGTAGATCGAGTCCGCGACGCCGACCTGGCGCAGCACCTCCATCGTGCGCTGGTTGAGGTAGTGGGCCTTCGGCAGGTGGGAGGTGCCGGTGTGCCGCTCGACGAGATGGTGATCGATGCCGTGCTCGGAGAGGAGGATCGAGGTGGTCAATCCGCACCCGCCTCCACCCACGACGAGTACCGGGACGGTGATGTCAGACATTGTGCGTGCTCCTGGAAAGAGTGGTGAGGGGGTGCGGACGGTCGGTGGCGGCGAAGCGATGCCGCATCTCGCCGATGCCTTCGGCGCGGCTGACGAGTTCGTCGTCGACACCGATGAGCCGTTTCGGGTCGCGGGTGAAGCCGATCCCCGAGGGGGTGCCGGTGAAGATGAGGTCGCCGGGGCACAGCGGCAGAATCGAGGACAGGTAGGACACGAGAACCGGGATCGGGAAGATCAGGTGCCGGGTCCGCGACTTCTGCATGAGCTCGCCGGAGAGGACCGTGCTGATCTCGATGTCGTCGGGGTCGCCGAATTCGTCGGGCGTCACGAGCAGCGGTCCGATCGGGGCGAATCCGGCGAACGACTTGCCGAGGTTGAACTGCTGTGGCGGGGGACCGGACAGCTGCAGGTCCCGCTCGGAGAGGTCCTGGCCGAGGGTCAGCCCGGCCACGTGGTCCCAGCCCTGGGAGGCGGGCACGTTTCGGGCTTCCTTGCCGATGACCGCCACGAGTTCGACCTCGAAATCCACCGAGCCACCGGGGTGTTCGATGGTGTCGTACGGCCCGGCGATCGACGCGGGGAACTTGGTGAACACGAACGGGGCGTCGGGCAGTGTGAGCCCGGATTCCTCGACGTGATCGGCGTAGTTGACGCCGACGGCAAAGATCTGGCCGGGCCGGGGAACCGGAGCGCCCAGCTTCGACTCGTCCACCGGTACCCCGTCCGCCAGGTCCGCGGTGCGTGACCAGGCGGTGAACTCGTCCCACCGGTCGAAAATCTGCTGGGGTTCGGCGGAAAAGCGGCCCCCGCTGGCCGTCTCGACGTCGACGGCAACGCCGTCCGCCACGACCTGGAGCCGGCCGGCTTGGTTTGCTACACGCATGAAGATTGTCCTTCGGTGAAAGAGAATTGCCGCTGTGCCGAGCCGAGCGTGAGCTCGAGTGGGGTCAGCTGGTCAACGCCGCCATCGGGTCGGGCAGGTCGGGGCTGGTCTGCAGGGCCCAGGAGTGGGTGGTGATCTGCGAGATCGGGGTGCCGTTCACGAGTGCTTCCCGCATCAACTCCGGTACGAACGACACTCCGACCGGGTTGTTGCCGTACTCCGGGCCGTTCATGTAGGCCGTTGCCTCGTCCGGGGTGGTGAAGTTGTCGATCTGGAGTTCCACGAAGTTGCCGTCCGGATCCTGGTAGTACAGCGACGTCGTCACCCCGTGCTGGATCGGCACTTTCGGCTCGATCCCCCGCTCCTTCAGGGAGTCGTAGCGATCGAGCAGATCATCGAGAGTGTCGAACGTGTAGGCGGTGTGATGCATACCCGACGCGCCCGGGTTCCTCGGTTCGAGCTGCACCGGTGCGCCCAGCAGCGCGACCCGGTGGTGTTCCTCGTCGAAGGTGATGAAGCACAAACCGTGCCCTTCGTAGACCACGTGCGCGTCCAGCACGGTGCAGTACCAGTCGCGCATCTCCTCGAACCGGCTGGTCTGCAGCACGACGTGCGCGAACTTGGGGGTGGCGGTCATCGTTGACTCCTTTGTGTCCACGGGTCACTCATGGGTGGTGTAATGCGAAACATGTGTTGACGACACCGGGTGAACGCCATGTCCGAGAGACCCGGTGCTGTGGTGCCCGTCACTGATCGATGACACAATTTCATTCAATTTCAGCGCGTGTTGCTACTGGCTGAGGACCAGGAACACTCGAGGAATTTGGGTTCGAGCCCAATTCGGGCGGATCGTAGTGGTCGGGGGCAGAGTGGAAGGATGTCGAGTGCCGCACTGGACTCACGAACTCGCGGGCACCCGCGCCCGGCAATCCGAACGCGAATGGCTCAGTCCCGACGCGGATCGCATCCGCTCCACCTTGGGCGACGGCGCTGTGACCTGGGCTGTCGAGGTAGGCGAGGATATCGCGACCAGGATCTCGCGGGAAATGCCGATCCTTCGGGAAGGAGCCTCACAGCCCAGTGCCGTGCGCAGGGCGACGACGTCGACAGCACTACGGGCCCTGACATTGGTCGCCGGCCTCGGTGAACCCGATACCTCCCTGGCGAGTGCCGAGGTCGAGGAGGTTGCGGTGGACTTCGCCCGCCGAGGCCTGGAACTCAATGATCTTCTCGGCTCGATCCGAGTCGGGTACGCCGTTCTCGCAGCCGCCATCCTCGATGCGGCCCTCCGGTTGATCCCGCCGGCGGAGAGCAGCGCTGAGTTGCGGCGGGTCTCGGTGCTGCTCTTCGAGGTCTTGGACCAGTTCACCGGAGTCGCTGCCACTACCTTTCTCGAGGAGCGGAGCGCCTGGGCGGCCGGGGTCTCTGCCGCTCGACTCGATTTCGTCAAGAAGATCGTCGAGGCCGAACCCGTCGACCCTTCTCGCGCAGACGAGGTGCTGGGATACCCGCTCGGCGGACACCATCTGGCGATCATCGCGTGGAGCGGGCCGCACGCGGGTCACGATCTGCGAAGCATCGTCGACCCTGTGTTGCGGCACTGGGGAATTCCTACAGCAACGCTGGTGATTCCCGTGGGACTTCAGACGATATGGGCGTGGGGTGCGGTCTCCCCGGATCAAGGGCATGTCCTCCGAGAGCCTTTGCCGGAATTCGGTGACATCTCCGTCGTCGTCGGCCAACTGGGATCCGGAGTGGATGGCTTTCGGCGCAGTCACATGGAGGCCAGGGCAGTGGAGCGGATAGTGCGTCTTCGCGCCGATCAGCCGCGCACCACGTGCACGCACGAAGATTTCGCCCTCGAAGTGCTTCTCCTCGCCGAACCAGATGCCGCCGCCGGATTCGCCAGTCGCCTGCTCGGCCCCCTCGCCGACGACGACGCCCGGACTGCCGATCTGCGATCGACCCTCATTCGCTATCTCGACATGGATCACAGTCTGGCCAAAGTCGCTGCTGCCGAACATATTTCCAAGAACACGGTCACGTATCGAGTCCATAAGGCATTGAGCCTGTGTGAGCATCCACCTGGAGCCTCGACCACCAACCTGCGGGCCGCACTCAGGGTCCACGAATGGCTCCGAGGTGGCACCACGTCCCGGCCCGACGCCTGAACCAGCGGTCGAGGCGATGTGATGTTTCTGCTCTGCATTGGTCTCTAGCCCAATGTGGGGCGATAACCCTGGGCTCTATCCCAGTGCGAACCCCACAACTCGTGGGCTGTAATTGTGGCACACGCCACACAAGTGGTCGGGCGAAACCTGAACGGTTGACATATCGGTGCCCGGATTCCTCTCGACGAGGTTCGGCAATTCTTGCGCGTGGCGGAAGGAGGATCTGCAATGCTCACTTACCACCACCATCTCGTCGGCGCGCACTCGGCGCTCGCATCCGCACGGCCCAACCACTCGAAGAAAATGACGTTCGGAATCGCCATCATTTCGATGACATCACACTCTTCTATTACCTTGTCGAGTAACTGAATTCGGCTACATGCCTTTCTGGCAGGACTCCGTCAAGGCTTGGTTGGGTTGGCTAGCAGGGATTCGTAGATAAAGACGATGAAGGGGAGGGTGCCCGCTCAGGCGGAGTTTCGATTACGGGTCTTCAGAGTGGTCGGCACGAAGTGACATCAAATTATTCCTTGCCGGCCACTTGGCGGAGGCGCCGAGGCTTCGAGGAATTGAGTACTGACTACACAGGAACCATGAAACGCATTTGACCAAGTGTTTCGATACGGAGAAACGTGCAATGACTGATGTGTCATGGGATCGGACCGTCGATGTCCTCATCGCGGGTAGCGGTATTGGTGGGCTCGGCTCTGCTGTGATTGCGGCCGCGGCCGGGGCTACAGTCGAGGTGGTCGAGAAGGCGGAAAAGATTGGTGGTACCACCGCCAAATCCGCTGCTTACATGTGGATTCCGAACAATAGGTACCTTCGGGCCAGCGGGCGGACCGACCCCCGCGAAGACGCACTTCGTTACATGGCGAGATTGAGTCGCCCGCGACTGTACGACGCAGATCATGAAACTCTAGGACTGCCCGAATGGGAGTACCGCGGTATCGCCGCGTTCTACGACCATGCCTCCGAGGCGGCTGACGAGTACGAGAGGTTGGGGGTCCTCGAATTCGGGCATGCGGCCGATTTTCCGGACTATTACGCACACCTACCTGAAGACGCGGCGCCCACGGGCCGGATTCTCTTCCCTGCGGAGAGTGAGGGCGGTCCTAGTGGTGGGGAAATTCTGATCGGCCGTCTTGCAGCGCACTGTGAGCGGTCCGGAGTCCCGATCACCACAGGTGCCCGGATCACGAGCCTGATTCAGGACGACCTCGGAGCGGTGATCGGCGCGGTCGTCGACGTGGGGATCGAAACGGTTCGAATCAAGACACGCCGCGGCGTCGTTCTCGCAACGGGTGGATTCACGCAGGACCCGGTCCGCAGACTCCGCTATCTCGATCATTCGTACGTCGGCGGCTGCGCCGCTCGTACCAATACGGGAGACATCCTCGACATCGTCCGTGAGGTCGGCGCTGACTTCGCGAACATGAACATCGGAATGCGAGCGCCGATGGTGCTCGAACGCCTCTTGACTGATCCGGCGGCGGTACGGGGCTCTTTCATGATTCCAGGCGACTCTATGCTGATAGTCAATCGATTCGGTAAACGGGTGATCAGTGAGAAGACGCCATATCACGACTTCGCGCGAGCTTTCTTCGAGTGGGATAGCGGTATCGCGGCCTACCCGAACAACCCGCTGATCATGTTGTGGGACGACGCAGCTCAGCGGTTCGGCGGCGACGGGTTCGGCAATCCAATTCCCGCCGAGGGTGAGGACCCGTACTGGGTTGTTACTGCCGATTCGTTCACCGATCTCGAGAAGGGCATCGGCGAGCGCCTCGAGCGGCTGCGCGCGATGACGGGCCGGGTGGAGTTGGCCGCCGAGTTCTCGGGCACACTTGCCGCGACCGTCGAGCGCTACAACACCATGGCACGCCGCGGCGTGGATGACGACTTCGGGCGCGGCTCGACACCGATCGAGCAGGCACTCAGCGCCTTCTTCGGGGTCGGTGAGGGACCCAATCCCATGATGGCGCCGCTCTCCGCAGACGGCCCCTATCACGCGACAGTGCTCGGTCCCGCGCTGATCGACACGGCTGGTGGCCCCCGGGTCGACCACAACAATCAGGTGGTTCGTCCCGACGATCAGCCGATCCCGGGTCTCTACGCCGTCGGCAACTGCGCCGCAACGCCGTCCGGCGAGGCGTATTGGGCCGGTGGTCACACGATCGGCTTCATTCAATGCGCCGCATATGTAGCGGCCAAGCACATCACCAGCTGACGCAAATTCGAACGAACATCGACAAAGAAGGATCGACAATGACTCAGACGGTTTTCGACTACTCGGCCGCGGCCACCGATTTCTACCGCGAACTCGACTCCAACGAACCTGACGTGTTCGAACGCAGGTTGACCATCGACGCGGTGTTCGCGTTCAACGATTACGACCCCGTACCCGGACGGGATGCCATTGCGGCCTTCGTCGGCGACTGGAAGGCGAACTTTGCATCGCTGACCCACGAAATCATTCGCGTGACAGCCGATCCAGTGCAGTGCGCGGTGGGGGTCGAGTTGACAGTCGCATATCAGTTCCCGGACGGACGAGTCGAGAAGATCAAGGGTTGCTCGTTCCTCGACTTCGCCGGAGATCGAATCAGCGGTTACCGCGTGTACGTCGACACCAGCCGCTTGGCCTGAACCCTCCGGCCGAAACAGATCCTTCCATACGACCACAGGAGCGCAACATGGGAAAGTTTGACGGAAAAGTAGCCCTCATCACGGGTGCCGCACGCGACCAGGGGCGCAGTCATGCAACCCGGCTCGCGGAGGAAGGCGCCGACATCATTGCGATCGACATCTGCGACCAGATCGCAACTGCCGACCACACCATGGGGACTGAAGAAGACCTTCGCCGAACAGTTGAACTGGTCGAGAAGTTCGACCGTCGCATTGTGACCGCGAAAGCGGATGTGCGAGACCGAGCTGCGCTCGAGGAGGCGGTATCGGCCGGCGTAAGCGAGTTGGGCCGCCTCGACATCGTGTCAGTCAACGCCGGAATCGCCTCGACATCCCAGGTTCTCGATCTGAGCGAACAAACCTGGCAGGACGTCATCGACGTCAATCTCACCGGAGCGTGGCATACCGCAATGGCCACCGCCCCGCACATCATCGCCGGCGGCCGCGGAGGTTCGATCACTTTCACCAGCTCGGCGATGGGCGTGACTGCGGTGCAGAATCTCGGTCACTACACCTCCGCGAAGCATGGCGTGCTGGGCCTGATGAAAACACTTGCGCTCGAACTTGGTCCGCAGTTCATCCGCGTGAATGCCATCCTCCCGACGAACGTCGACACGGACATGATCCAGAACGAGACGATCCTCAAGTTGTTCATGCCTCATCTCGAGAATCCGACCCGCGCGGACGCGGAACTGCCGGACTCGAACTACGCGCTGGCGAACATTCTTCCGATTCCATGGGTGGATCCGGTCGACATCAGCAACGCGCTGGTCTTCCTCTCTTCCGACGACGCCCGGTTCATCACTGGCGTCTCGTTGCCGGTAGATGCGGGATTCCTGTTGAAGAAATAGGACGGGCGTGAAGTCGCGGGCGTCAGGTCTGTGGCCGTCATTTCGGCGTCGTCGGGGCATCGGATCTCCCGGCGAGCAGTTCTTGCATCTGATGGCCGATGTCGGAAAGCCGCTCTCTGAGCTCTCCTCGCGCAACGGCGCACACGGCGCCGATCAATGCGCCATCCGGGCGACGAAGAGCCGTGGCCACGGAATAGACATCCGGGATAGTCAGTCCGAGGTTGTAGGCCAGCCCGGTGGCTCTGATGTCGGGCAACTCGGCCAGGAAGCGGTCCACCTCTACTTGCTCGCTCGAGGTGGCCGAATGCAGCAGTGCATCCATGTCGACTCCGGGAAGGCAGGCCAAGATTGCTTTCCCGGAGGCGGTCCCGTAGAGCGAGCGTCGGTTGTGGTTGCGAGCGGCGAATTCGAGCGCTGGTTCCTCACCGATCTGATCGATGTATACCAGCGACATGCCGACCTGAATCCCGATGAGCACGCTGCAGCCGACGGCGTCGTGGATGCGGGGGAGGAGATCGCGGTCGATCTCTTGGGCTGCAAGGCGATTCCCGCTGAGTGTGAGTACGAACGGTGCGGGACCGAGGCTGAGGCGGTGGTCCCGCTCGACGAGGTATCCCGTTGCGAGCAGTCCGTTCACAAGCTCGTGAACCGAGCTCTTGGGCGCGCCGAGGCGGTCCGCGAGCGCGGCAAGAGTCAGTCCCTGGGGGACCGGCGCGACGGCGTCGAGGATGGCGGCGAGTCGGTCGACTGTTCGGTGATGGCGCGGTGGCACAGCGTCGAGTGTAACGAGGGGCATTGACGGTGTTTCCCCGACTCCCTATCGTATCCGTAAGTACGGATTGGTATCCGTATATATGGACGGAGTGTGAATGAACGAAACCCAACTCGAGCCCAGCCGCAGCCCACAGGAGAGCGCCCTCACAGGCGTCGTGGTCTTGGATCTTGGCCAGGTGTACGCGGGCCCGTACTGCACCCACCTGCTGCGGGCACTCGGTGCCACCGTGATCAAGATCGAGCCGTTCGGTGGTGAGCCGATTCGCTGGCGCTCCTCGGGTGCAACATCGGGTCAGGCGTTTCTCATGCTCAACGCCGGCAAGCACGGCGTACGCCTCGATCTCAAGAAGCCGCAGGGCAACAAACTGTTCCTCGACCTGGTGCAACAGGCAGATGTCGTGGTCGAGAACTTCGCTCCCGGAGTGATGGACCGCCTGGGCATCGGATGGGACGTGCTGCACGCGGTGAAGCCGGCTGTCGTCCTCGCGTCGGGCCGCGCCTACGGCAATCATCCTGCGGCCGAGGGTATGCGAGGCATGGACGTGACCGTGCAGGCGATGTCCGGCGTGGTCACGACGACCGGATTCCCGGACGACGCACCGGTCAAGGCCGGACCTGCGGTTGTCGACTTCGCTGCAGGTAGCCACCTCACCTCTGCCGTTCTCGCAGCACTGCTCCAGCGCGAGCGAACTGGTGTAGGTCAGCACGTCGAAGTGGCGATGCAGGACGCCATCGTGCCGACCTTGACCTCCAACATCGCAGGGTTGCTCGAAGCAGATGGCGACTTCCCGGAACGTACCGGGAATCGACATGGTGGCCTTGCGGTGTGTCCGTACAACATCTATCCGGTCACAGATGGATGGCTGGCGATATTGTGCCTGCGCCCGAAACACTGGACGGACCTGTGCCGGGTCATGGGACGAGAGGATCTCGCCGACGACCCCGCCCTCGCAACCCCGGCCGGCCGAGTCTTGAAGATGGACGACGTCGACGCTGCAGTCACCGCCTGGACCGCAGGACTGAGCAAGGACCAGGCGTTCCGATTGCTGCAGGAAGCCGATGTTCCGGCCGCGCCGGTGCGATCGCTCGCCGAGGTGATCCACGACCCTGTTCTGCGTGACCGCGGAATGATCACCGAGATCGGCGAAGGCGACAGGGCCTGCACTGTGCTTGGCAGCCCGCTGCAGATGGGCAACTCTCCAACGCTGCCGGCCACACCGGCGCCGCTTCTCGGAGAGAACACCGACGACGTACTCCGGGCATTACTCGACCTCTCACCCAGCGAGATCGAGCGGCTTCGCGAAGACAACGTCATCTGAACTCACGGAAGGCGAAGCCAATGGTGAAGGCATGCATAGTCGATGATCACGAGGTCGTGCGGGAAGGACTACGGGCGATGCTCGGCGCACTCACCGACCCGTCGGTCGATGTCATCGCCGAAGTAGCCTCGGGTGCAGAGGCGTTGACTGTCCAAACGCACCAACGTCCCGACCTCTTCCTGGTCGACTACCGTCTGCCCGACACGACGGGTGATCGGTTGTGTCAGGCTTTGACGGAGGCGAGACCGGGAACGTCGGTGGTGGTGGTGAGCACCTCGAGCGCGGAGGACGTGATCAACCGGTGTTTGCGTGCGGGAGCCGCTGCATATGTGACGAAAGGATCCGGGCTCCAGGAGCTTCGGGCTGTACTCGGTTCTGTACTGGACGGGCAGGTGGGAGTCGTCTGTCGTGATTCGTTGCAGGGCAGTGCAGAACGTCCGTTCGCCGGCCCGGGAGGGAAGGGGTTGACCCAGCACCAAGTGCGGGTCCTCGAACTGGTCGCGGAAGGCTTGACGTACGGTCAGATTGCACGTCGACTGCACATCTCCGAGTCGACTGTTCGTTTCCATGTCAACGGGATCAAGGAGAGGGTGGGAGTACGGACAACGCCTGAACTCATCGTCACGGCGCTGAGGGAAGGGTTCATCGATCCCGAGGTGGCGAGCGTGCAGGAAGCTCCATGTCCCCGGTGATCCCCGGTGCTGTCGACACAACGAACAGCACTCGGCCTCGACGGTTCGTGGAAACAGTGCGAGGGATACTCGAGGCCGATGCGGTAACGCTGTCGAACCCGCTCGGGATCGTGGCATCCTGCGGTACGCCCACGGTGGCGGCCCCCCCTACACCAGCTGATACCTCACTGCTTCGTGCGGAGGTTCCGCTGCAGCACAACAGATCACGCGACATCACGACCGCCACTGTATCGAGCGGGGAGGGTGACGGACTCATTCTGACGGTGGAGTGGCCGTCAATGTCTCTGATCGATTCACGTGTCGGGGTTGCCCTACGGTCGCTGGCGCGGTTGGCAAGGGCCGCTGTCGTCGAGAGCGCCTTGCCCGTTGAGGAGCGAATGGTCCTGACCGGTGGACGTATTCTCGCCGAGCTCGCGCTGACTGCCGAGTCGATCGAGGAGCTGCTGGGGGGTATCACTGCAGCTCTGGGAGTGTTGGTCGACGGCACTTCGGCAGGTGTGTCGGTACTCAACGATCGTAATATCCTTCAGGTTCTTCCCGGCTCCTTCGGCGCACCCACCGATGTGGTCGCAGCAGCAGTGGTCGGGCGCACCGAGGTCGCAACGTCGACGGCAGAGGTGTTCCGGTCCGGCCGGACGATGCTGTCCAACCACCCCGACGTCGAGATCCCACGCTTTCCCGAATGGTACGAGTGCTTTCGCGTCGAGCGGCTCATCACCCTGCCGATGACCGTCGGGGGAGAAAGGCTCGGTGTCGTCCATGTAGCAAACCACCCCACCGCCTTCACCTGGAGCGACGCGCGGCTCGCCGAACGCCTTACTCCATTCATCGCGTCAGCGGTGGCACAGGTTCGGCAGCGCCTCGAGATGCGTCAGCGTGAAGAGCTGGTGGTGTCGATCGGTCGGGCCGCGGCTGCCATCGCATCAGGACGCGGCTTCGAGGAACTCGTCGATTTCCTCGACGAATTCCGGACGGTCCTGTCCTGCGTATCGACCGTGGTCACCTTCCGGGAAGACGGACACCAAATCATGGTGGGTGACGCGAAATCCGTGGAATCCGCGACCGGATTCCTGGCCGGGATCGATGCGGAGTCGTCGGGTCTGCGCAGCGCAATGCACCGACCCGAGTTGCCCCGAGAGTTCGGCTGGGTCTCCATCCAAGTTCCCATCGTGGTCGATGGCGAGGTCCGAGCGACGTTGGCACTCTTGCGCACTCCGTGGCTGCCTTTCCGCCGGCACGAGCGAACCGCCGTGCGACGAATGGCCGAAACGATCGCATTGGGCTGGACGACGGATCAGTACCTGCGTGAGCAAGCCGAGACCGCACGAATGAAAGAACGGCTGCGAATTGCCGACGATATCCACGATCGTCTCGCGCAGCTGCTCTTTGCCGGAAAGCTCTCTTTGCAGAACCTGGACGAGAGTTTGGCAGGTCAATTGCAGGCCGACCATCCCGCATGTCGTGACGTGCGGCGAGCCCTGGATCTGGTGGAGCGGAGCGACCGAGAGGTCCGCGAGGTCATTCGTCACCTCGCCGCAACGGCGAACCCCGGACACTCACTCTGCGACCGGCTTTTCACGATCGTGTCAGAAGTCGAGAAGCAGTTCGGAATCGAGATCAAGGTCGACCTGCCCGACGGCGACAGGTTGCCCGATCTCGGACCGCGTCCATCGACCGCCCTGCTGTCGGCGGGACGGGAGGCCATGATCAACGCGGCGAAGCACGCGGGTCCGTGCAGGATCACGGTTGTCCTATCCTCGCGCGTCCCCGACGGCGTCGTCCTCCGCGTGGAAGACGACGGTCTCGGGCTGCGGGGCGCGCCGCCCGGCTACGGCCTTACCTCGACCCGACGAAAGTTGACCGAGCAGTCGGCGCTGATGGTGCTCAGGTCAGTTCCCGACGGAGGAACAGCGGTCATCATCGAGATGCCGGGGCGAAGGCGTCAACTGACGTAAACGCCAGTTGTCGCGTCATGGCCCCAATCCCCACCATGGAATGCATGCGGCACTTCACACTCGATGACCGGAACAACGCAGGGGCCCTCGACTCGACCGGAGGTCAGCAATGACAGACGTCGGAAGAGCCGCACCCGCTCTTCGTGACGATCAACGCGACCTCCCACTCGATCCACAGATGCAGGCTGTCGTCAGGGTGTTCCAACAGCACTTCGCCGAGCCCATGCGGGAGCTCGGCGCGTCCGAGATCCGAGCTCGACGCGCTGCCCTGCGGTCGGCCACTGCACCTGCCATCCAACTCGCCGACGTCTTCGATCTCCAGATCCCCGGGCGCGACGGCGACATACCTACACGTCACTACCGTCCGCAGAGTGGTCCGGCCGACGGTATCGTCGTCTACTTCCACGGCGGCGGCTGGGTGCTCGGTAGTCTCGACGAATCCGACGGACTCTGCCGTCTACTCGCAGCCCTCACCGGCTGCGACGTCGTCAGCGTCGACTATCGACTGGCACCCGAACACGTCTATCCGGCAGCGGTGAACGACACCGAGGACGCCGTCCGGTGGGTCGCAAACACGCTGGCCGGGTCTGCGCCGCTGGTCCTGATGGGTGACAGCGCCGGCGGAAACCTCGTCGCCGCGGTCGCACAGTCCGCACGCGAGCACGCTCTGCCTGCCATCGCATTGCAGGTACTCGTCTATCCAGTGCTCGACCACCGGATGAACTCCGACTCGTACCGCGACCGCGGAGACAAGCTGCTGATCAGTGCCGATGACATGGATTGGTTCTGGTCACAGTACGTTCCGGATGTCAATGCACGGAGCCAGGCGGACGCGTCACCCGGGCTGACCGCGAATCTGCGGGGGCTGGCGCCAGCTGTCGTCGTCGTCGCCGAGCACGATCCGATGCGCGATGAGGTACTCGACTACGCACGTCGACTGGAGGATGCGTCCGTGCCGACGACTGTGCACCGATACGACACGGTGGCACACGGATTCTTCTCCATGTTCGGCACCCTCGCGGTTGCTGACGATGCTATCCGCAGTGTCGCCGTTGCCATCTCCGATGCCTGCCGGTCGGCGAAATCCTGACGGATGCAACAGGTCCGCCCGAGCCGCCGAAATCGTAGCGTGGAAAGCATGACCTCCATCACACAAGACGAAGCGCGGGCCGACGTGTTCGGCGATCTTCCGAACTCGATGTACATCGGCGGAGCCTGGACTGCCGCTGCGTGTGGCGCATCCATGGAATCCATCGACCCCTCGACGGGGAAGGTGTGGACGCAGGTGCCCGCTGGTGACGTCGCCGACGTCGACCGGGCAGTTGCGGCAGCCACCGCCGCAATGGAAGGCGAATGGGGCGCAACACAGGGCCCGGCGCGAGCACGCTTGCTCAACAAGCTCGCCGATCTCGTCGACCGGGACGCCGACCGGCTGGCAGCCGTCGAGTCCCGCGACAACGGAAAACTGATCCGCGAGACACGACCGGCCGTCGGGCAGGTCGCGGCATGGCTGCGCTACTTCGCCGGCGCCGCTGACAAAATCGCGGGCCACACTCTCCCAACCGGAGACCCCAACTACCTCGTCTACACGACCCGAGAGCCTGTCGGGGTCGTTGGTGCGATCATCCCGTTCAACGCACCACTGATGATCACGGCGATGAAGGTCGCCCCTGCGCTCGCCGCCGGCTGCGCCGTCGTCATCAAGACCGCAGATCAGACTCCCACCTCCACCCTCTTGTTGGCCGAGCTCGTCGAGGAGGCCGGGTTCCCGGCCGGCGCCTTCAACGTCTTGACCGGCCCCGGGGTGGTGGTGGGCGATGCACTCGCTCGACATGACGGTGTGGCGCAAGTGAGCTTCACCGGATCGACCGCCGTGGGAACCTCGGTGATGAAGGCTGCCGCTGAGCACGTCGCTCCCGTCACCCTCGAACTTGGTGGCAAGTCACCGAACATCGTCTTCGCTGACGCTGATCTCGACGCTGCGGTCAACGGGGTGATCGGGGGAATCTTCGCGTCTACCGGCCAGATGTGCATTGCCGGTGGTCGGCTGCTGGTGCAGGAGACGGTCCACGACGAGCTCGTGGACCGGCTTCGTGCGAGGGCGGAAACAATTCTGCTGGGCGATCCCCAGGACCCTGCCAGCGAGATGGGTCCCCTGGTCAGCGAAGCGCAGTTGAACAAGGTCCTGGACCTCGTCGCGAGCGGTGTCGACGAAGGAGCAACCTTGGTCACCGGGGGCACGAGGGCGGCACCCCATCGCGTGCCCGACGGGTACTTCGTCGAACCGACCATCTTCGCCGGCGTCCAACCGCACATGCGACTGGCGCGTGAAGAGGTCTTCGGCCCGGTGCTTGCCGTCGTCCCGTTCCGTGACGAGGAGCACGCCATCGAACTCGGCAATGACACGGAGTTCGGGCTCGCCGGTGGTGTGTGGACCAAGGACGTCCAGCGTGCCCATCGGATGGCGCGCCGCCTCCGCTGCGGCGTCGTATGGATCAACTGCTACCGCAACTACTCCCCGCACGTTCCCTTCGGCGGGATGCAACAGAGCGGCTTCGGACGAGAAAACGGCCCCGACGCCGTACTCGACTACACCCAGGTCAAGTCGGTGTGGCTGGAATTGTCGGGCGCAACCCGCGACCCGTTCACCCTTCCCCGCAGCTGATCCGCAGAGAAAGGACCGTACACAGTGCAGCACGTAGTGCACGAGCCCGAGTTCGACGTCGCAGTTGTCGGCGCCGGCTTTTCCGGGCTCTACCTAGCGCACCGCAACCGAGATGGGCATGCGGGTTCGCGTGTTCGAGGCCGGCTCCGACGTGGGCGGCACCTGGTACTGGAATCGGTATCCCGGCGCCCGCTGCGACGTCGAGAGCGTCGACTACTCCTACTCCTTCTCCGAGGAGCTTCAGCAGGAATGGGTGTGGTCGGAACGGTATGCGCCACAACAGGAAATCCTGGCGTACATAAACCATGTCGCAGACAGATTCGACCTGCGCCGCCATATCGAGTTCAATACCCGCGTCGTCGCCACCCGGTTCATCGATGGACGCTGGGAACTCGACACCGACAAAGGCGAATCTGTCCGTTCTACGTTCTGCGTGATGGCTACCGGCGGGCTCTCGGCACCGAAGCGCCCTGATTTCGCCGGCCTCGACGACTTCCGTGGGCAGTGGTTCCACACCGCTCGATGGCCGGCGGAAGGTGTCGACTTCACGGGCAAACGCGTCGCCGTCATTGGTACAGGTTCAACTGGGATCCAGGTCATTCCGAAGGTCGCCGAGGAAGCCGAGCATCTTCTCGTGCTCCAACGTACGCCGAACTTCACGGTGCCCGCACGTAACCGACGCCTGTCCGAGGACGAGTTACGCTCGATCAAGTCCGACTACAACACCCGCCGTGACCAGGCCAGACGCGCGCCATCCGGCATGCCACCGTCCGTCGTGCCGGAACCCGGCAAGAACCTCACCGACGAGGAACGGATACGTGTCCTGGAAAGGGGCTGGACAGTCGGTGGCGCACCCGCGATGCTTCGGTCCTTTACCGACGCGATGTCCGACCTCGAAGTAAATGCCGCTGTCGGAGACTTCGTGCGATCGAAGATCGCAGAAATCGTCGACGATCCCGAGACCGCGGCGGCCCTGAGCCCCACCGACTATCCGTTCGGCGCCAAGCGCTTGTGCGCTGACACCGACTATTTCGCCACCTACAACAGGGCGAATGTAGACCTGATCGATCTACGCCGATCACCGTTGGAGTGCATCACCGCCACCGGAGTTCGCTGCGGAGGAGTCGAGCATGCCGTCGACATCATCGTCTTCGCGATCGGATTCGATGCCATCAGCGGTGCTGTGGCCGAGATCGATATCCGGGGTCGCGATGACCAGACACTTCGCGAGTATTGGAAGGAGGGCCCGAAGGCTGCGTTGGGCCTACAGGTCGCCGGGTTCCCGAACTTCTTCCTCGTCAACGGTCCCGGAAGCCCCGCTGTGCTCGGCAATGTCGTCGCCTTCGCCGAACAACACGTCGAATGGATCACCGATTGCATCGACTACGTGCGCCGGAACGACGTGGCGACCATCGAATCGACCGACGACTTCGACGAACACTGGGCGCAGCACGTCGATGAGGTTGCCGCGACAACGCTCTACGTGAAGGCCAAGTCGTGGTACACCGGTGACAACATCCCAGGAAAGCCAAGCCGCTTCCTTCCCTATGCGGCCGGATTGGACCAGTACCGGGACAAGTGCGATGACATCGCGGCAGATGGTTACCAGCCGTTCGTACTCAACAATATTGGTGCCGCCGCGGCCACGGTGGCTGGCTGACCACACGGTTCCCACCACGACTATGCCGGCGACTCCGCTCACGGAGTCGCCGGCACAGTCGTCTCCAGAGGGCGGATCCCAGTGGTATGGCTCCGATCCTGTCGGAAACGACAGTGACGCGGCTCTCATCGACCTCGTAGCGTCGAAGGAGAACGGAACGGAGCGGCCCCAAGGCGATCGGACTTCCCTGCGGACACGCCGGTGCAACTCTGCCCGTTCGACATTCGATGCAACGAACGCACGCGTGGCGAAAACACTCGGCTCGGCCCGGCGATCGTTTCTGACTCAGCGACAACCAAGGAGATTCTCATGACCGACCGGCTCCGTTTCGGTGTCTTCCACGCCCCGTACCATCTTCCGATGGGGCAGAATCCCCATCTCGCGCTGCACCGTGACGTCAAGTTCGTCCAGCATCTCGACGAGCTCGGCTTCGACGAGGCGTGGATCGGTGAGCATCACTCCTGCGGTGCCGAGATCATTCCGGACCCGATCACGTTCATCGCCAACGTGGCACCGCAGACGAAGTCGATCAAGCTCGGTACCGGTGTGCTGTCGCTGCCGTACCACAACCCACTGTGGGTTGCGGATCGGTTCATTCTGCTCGACCATCTGACGCGCGGCCGCGCCATGCTCGGACTGGGCCCGGGGGCTCTCACCACCGACGCCTACATGATCGGCATAGACCCTCTCGAGCAGCGTGACGCACTCGAGGAAGATGTCGACATCCTCAAGCGCTTGTTCGCGGGAGAAACCGTCAGCCACAAGACCTCACGCTACGAGCTGATCGAAGCCCGCACACAGATTCGGCCCTATTCCGACTTCGAGGTTGCGGTCGCGGCGGTGGCGTCGCCCACAGGCCCACGCATCTCGGGCAAGTACGGAGACGGTGTCCTGTCGATCGGTGCGACGATGTCGGCAATGGCGCCGGACGGTGTCAACACGCTCGCCCTGCACTGGGACGTCATGGAGCAGCGAGCCGCACAGTTCGGTCAGACCGCGGACCGCTCCAAGTGGCGCCTCGTCGGCCCCATGCACATTGCAGAGACCCGCGAGCTAGCACGAGAGCAGGTTCACCACGGCATCGATGCCTGGTTCGACTACTTCCAGGATGTGCAGGCTGCGGTGCACTTCAACGTCGCCGGCCGGACGACGGAAGAACGAATCGACTTCGTGATCAACTCCGGGCTCGGTGTGATCGGCACCCCGGACGACGCGATCGAGCAGATCTCGAAGCTCAAAGAGCAGTCCAATGGCGGTTTCGGTGCGTACTTGGTCATGACCCACGAGTGGGCGAACTGGGCGAATACTCTGCACTCCTACGAGTTGATGGCTGAGCGAGTGTTCCCCGCGTTCCAGGGAAGTATCGAGTCGCTGCAGGCGAGCGCGGACTGGGCCGCGACCACTCGCGGTGAACTGGGCGGCGCCCAGATCAAGAGCGTTGAGAACGCGATGGCGAAGCACGCCGCAGAGACCGCCGCGTCCTGACCCAGGCACCGTCGGCCTGCGGCATCTCCATGACGCAACCGAGGGCCCACGCTCCCGCGCGGGCATACCAAAGATCGAGTGGTGGGCTTGCGGCTTCGCGGCCCACCGCTCGCCTATCGAACTGAGGTCTTCTCATGAACACTCTGTCCGGCAAGGTCGCCTTCGTCACCGGGGCCGCACGCGGCCAGGGCCGAAGCCACGCCATCGAGCTCGCCCGTGCGGGCGCCGACATCATCGCGATCGACATCGCCCACGACGAGCCGGAGCTCGGCCTCGGGTACGCACTCGGATCGGCCGACGAACTTGCCGAGACGGCAAAGGAAGTCGAAAATCTCGACCGCCGGATCGTCACCGCACAGGTCGACGTCCGCGACGGCGACGCCCTCGCCGCCGCATTGCGGGCCGGCGTGCAGGAACTTGGGCGCCTCGATATCGTCGTTGCCAACGCGGGAATCGCGACGTCCGCCATCCCGGCACACGAGATCACCGAGGCGCAATGGGATCAGATGCTGGCGATCAATCTGACCGGTGTCTGGAAGACCTGTCGGGCTGCGGTGCCGTATCTGGTTGAGGGCGACCGCGGCGGATCCATGATTCTGACCAGTTCGATGGCGGCCCTGCGTGTGTACCAGGGTATCGCCGCCTACAGTGCGGCGAAACACGGCGTTGTCGGTCTGATGAAGACCATGGCGGCTGAGCTCGCCCAGCACTCGATCCGGGTCAACAGTGTGCACCCGACGCAGGTAGATACGCCGATGATCATGAACGACGAGACCTTCAAGATCTTCCGACCCGATCTCGAGCACCCCACCAAAGAAGATTTCGAGGTGGCATCCGCGTCGCTGCACGCGCTTCCGGTCGCAGTCGCGGATCCCCTTGACATCAGTAAGGCCGTCGTTTTCCTCGCATCCGAGGATGCCCGCCTGATCACCGGGGTGACACTGCCGATCGATGCGGGCCTGCTCCTCAAATAGCCGCCACGAATCGAAAGGGACACGATGAAGTTCCACGTCGACGCACGATTCGTCGAAGGCAAGGACCCCGCGCCCGAGATGGCTGCCGAACTCGCACGCGTCAATGAGTTGCGTGACGCCGGGATCATCGAGCAACTCATCAGGCGAACCGACAACACCGGGGCCTACCTGATCTTGGACGCCACCGACGCGGCCGCAGTCAAGGAAGCACTCGACTCTCTTCCTTTCGCGCGTTCAGCGACCATGACCTTCGCCGTCGACGCCGTCGAGATCCTCTGACACAACATCCAGCGCATTCATGTGCGGTACGCCAGAGAGGCGTGCCGCCACCTCGAACAAGGAGCCGAGAGAAATGGGACGACTAGACGGAAAAGTGGCCGTCGTGACCGGCGCGGCCCGAGGCCAGGGCCGGGCCCACGCGGTGGCACTGGCCGAGGAGGGGGCCACCATCGTCGCGCTCGACATTCTCGACAGCCTTCGTAGCCCACTTCACAAGGGCTCCACAGCCGAGGACATGGCCGAAACCGTGCGCCTCGTGGAAAAAGAAGACCAGCGCATCCTGGCGGTCAAGGCCGATGCCCGCGATCTGAACGCCCTGACAGCACTCGCCGACCAGGCGATGGCTGAGTTCGGCCGCATTGACGTGGTCGTGGTCAACCACGGGATCTGGGCGATTTCCGAGAACGCCTGGGAAACCGATGAAGAGGACTGGCAGGAGAGTATCGACGTCCTTCTGACGGGTGCCTGGAAGGTGACCAAAGCCTTCATCCCCAAGATCATCGAGGGCGGCCTCGGCGGATCGGTGATCCTCACCTCGTCTGCGATGGGAATCAAGGCCCAGCCGTCCTCGGTGGCATACACGGTGGCCAAGCACGGCGTACTCGGCTTGATGAAGACCCTCGCGTGGGAAGCTGGGCGGCACAACATCCGTGCCAACGCGATCCTGCCCGGTATGGTCGACACCCAGATGCTGCAGGGCGGGACCATCGAGAAGTCCAGCGAGTGGCAGCCGCGGTTCTTCACACTCGACCGTTCACTGCTGCCCGACGGTTTGATTCCGCCGGACGGTGTCTCCCGCGCGGTGGTGTTTCTTGCGTCCGACGAATCAGCCTTCATTACCGGAGCAGCGCTGCCGGTGGATGCCGGCTGGACGACCTTCTGACGGGCATCCGTGGATCCCTCAGAAGTGAAGTTGGGCAACGTTACCCATCCAGTCGCGGACGTCGCCGCGGCGGCGGCCTTTTACCGCGACGGCCTCGGCATCGAGACGAAGTTCGTGGACGGTGATCGGTACGCTGCACTCGATGCCGGCGGGACGACTCTCGCCCTGGCCGCGCCGGAGGAGGATCTGGCCGAGCGGGTCGCCGCATCGTTCAAGGTCCCGGACGTGACTGCCGCACTCCACGCGATCGAACACGCAGGTGGCAGGGTCGTGCGTCCGGTCGAACAGGGGGCACATGAGATCAGAGCGGTCGCCGCCGATCCCTGGGGCAACATCTTCGTTGTGTACGGCCCTCGTTGATCACGTCCAGGCCTGTCGAGAGAGACGCTGTCGGTCTCCGAACCAGCCAGTGCCATGAGCTGACGGTTTCGACAGGTGACGGAGCGCACACCCGCGGTGCAGGCTGGACACAGATCTTCAAGCAACGACGGCGCGGTTCTCGCAAGTTTCCGTCCGTCAGGCCCAGAAAGGACGCGCATGAGAGAGCTCGGTGCCAGATGGCCGTCGGTGCGCGACAGTGTCGAACGGGCGGTGGCCGCGATCAGATCCGGACGTCCCGTTGTCGTCGTCGACGCCGACCGACAGAACGAGGGCGACCTGATCTTCGCGGCCGAGCACGCCACCACGGAATTGCTGGCCTTCGTTATCCGGCACACGTCGGGGTTCGTGTGCGTCGCCTTGCCTGCCGACGACTGCAATCGCCTCGACTTACCCCCGATGTCTTACGCGTCGGGCGACAAATACGCCGCCGCATATCGAGTCTCAGTCGATCTCAGGGGCCGAGGCACCGGCATCTCGGCGGCCGACCGCGCGACCACCATCGCGGCTCTCGCATCGTCATCGGCCCAGTCGGCCCACTTCACTCGTCCCGGGCACGTGGTGCCGTTGGCAGCTCGTGACGGCGGAGTTTTGCAGCGTCCGGGGCGTACCGAGGCAGCTGTCGACCTGGCTCGGCTTGCGGGCCTGCGGCCAGCCGGTGGCCTCTGCGAGATTGTGTCGACGGACACGCCGAGCGAGATGGCACATGGGCCAGAACTGGAGCGCTTCGCGGCCGAGCACGGGATCGAGATCGTCGGTATCGGGGATTTGGTGGCGTACCGCAGACGCACTGAGTCACAGGTGCGCCGACATGCGGATGCTGCGCTTCCGACTTCACACGGCGAGTTTCGCGCCGTCGGCTATCGCGGTGTGCATGATGGCGCCGAACACATGGCTCTGGTCGCTGGGGATGTCCACGGAACCGACGTGCCCGTCCACGTGCACACGGAGTGCCTGACAGGTGATGTATTCGGATCAACGGCCTGCGACTGCCGGAAGGATCTCGACAGAGGGCTGGCCACGGTGGCGGGGGAGCGGCGGGGAGTGATCGTGTACATCCGAGCGCAAGGTCGACCGTATGCGTGCGGACTGTCTGGAGCCCCGTCTACAGGGGATTCGGACAGGACCGACACTGTGGTCGCCTCGATTCTGGCGGATCTCGAGGTGACATCGGTGCGGTCCGTCCATCACGAGGCAAGCCGACCCATCCGGATCGACCGCAGCTCATTGCGAAGCGCCACTCTCGCAGAAAAGACAAGTGCGTGACCACTGCAGAACTGGTCATGCAATACATGGAAAAGGTGTGACACAAAAATGATTGAGATCGAACCGTTCGACCAGGATGCCATTCGGCTTCGGCGGGCCTTCGGATGCTTCCCCTCGGGCGTGACAGCCGCGTGTGCGATCGTCGACAGTGTACCTGTCGGGATGGCAGCGAGCTCCTTCACCTCGGTGTCGGTCACACCACCCCTGGTTTCGGTGTGTGTGCAGGATATCTCGGAGACGTGGCCACGGCTGCGAACCGCGACAAGGTTGGGCCTGAGTGTCCTGGCCGAAGGCCATGACAGGGCCTGCCGAAGCCTCTCCGACAAGAACGGCGACCGGTTCGCCGGCGTCGACTGGGACCAGTCTCCGCACGGCAGCATCTTCGTCCATGGGGCGAGCCTGTGGTTGGACTGCTCGCTCCACGCCGAGGTTCCTGCGGGGGACCATGCGATCGTGGTGCTCGAGGTGCACGGTCTTCGCGCTGAGCCCGACACGCCGCCTCTGGTGTTTCACGGCAGCCGCTTCCGCCGACTTGCCGCGATTTGACACGCGAGGTAGCGGTGCGGGGATGGTCGTGGCTCGACCTTCGGCTGGAGTAACCGGTCGCTGGGCACTTCGGGTAGGGCGACGCGGCGGTCGGTCAACCGTGTTCTTGCAGATACAGGCCGGGGTCAGAGCATCGAACTGCCACCGTTCACGCTGATCACCTGACCGGTGACGTAGGACGCTTCTTCGGAAGCGACGAAGGCTACGGCAGCCGCGACTTCTTCGACGGTCCCCGGTCGATCCATCGGGATGAGGTTGCGCATCTGGGCGCCGAAGACCGCCATGTCCTCCTTCGCTTCGGGGGTCGCGGACGCCAATTTGGCTGCGGCCTCCGGTGTCTCGATCCACGCGGGGGCGACCGTGTTCACGGTGATTCCGGCATCTGCGAACTCTCGTGCGAGTCCGGTCCCGAACGCATGGACCCCGCCCTTGGCGGCGTTGTAGATCGCGTGCCGGTACAGCCCATTGCGCACGGATTCCGCTCCTATGTGCACGATCCGGCCGTAACCGGCGTCCACCATGTGGGGCAGCGCTTCTAGAGTGGTGTACAGGGTCGTCCAGAGATTGCGGTCGATGGTGGCCCGCAAGGTCTCCTCGGTGTGGTCGAACGTGGGAAGGATGACGCCACCGCCCGCGCAGTTCACCAGCACGTCTACCGCGCCGCGTTCCGTGACAGTCCGTCGGATGAGGTCGGCGGCGTCCTCACGTTGTGAGAGGTCTCCGACGATTGTGGTCACGGACGCCGCGTTGCCGGGGCGAAGGTGCTCGGCCACCGCCTCCACCGCGTCGGCACTGATGTCTCCGAGGACGAGGTCCGCCCCTTCGTCGGCGAGTCGCACGGCGATGGCGCGGCCGATGCCGCTGCCGGCCCCGGTGACAACCGCAGTCCGGCCTTTGAATCTGTTCATGTGGTGCTGCTGCCTTCCTCTGGAATATGCTGGACGCGAGAGTGTTCAGTCTTCGTTCGGTGCTACGTACACCCGGTCGTCGCTCAACACGGTCCGATACTTCTTCAACGCCAGCACCGCGGGAAAGCACAGGGGTGCTCCGGTGCGGACGTCGAACCGGGCCATGTGGAGTGTGCAGAGCACCTCGTGGCCCTCGAGTTCGCCCTCCTCGCCCAGCGACCACTTCTCGTGACTGCAGGAGTCGGAGGTCGCGAAGAACTCGCCGTCGACGCGATAGACGGCGATCCCGCCATCCGCCTCCAAGCGTAGGGTTTCGCCGTCGGCCAGATCTTCCTCGTTGCACGCGAAGATCAGTGCTGCGGTTGATATTTCCGGTGCCATGGTCGGCCCTCTCGTGATGCGCGGATACGGTGCGCGGTGACAGTTCAGATGATGAAACTGATCTTGCCCTGGGGATCGAGCATGTCGTGAGCGAGAACGGCCCGCTTCCTGCGGATCAGGAAGGAGGAACCGTGAGGGGTCAGGTCGTAGTCGTAGCGGCCGACATACGTGTCGAACTTGCCGGCTTTCGCGCGGTTGATGATGAAATTGGCTGTGACGGAGATCGACTCGTTGTTCTGTGTCAGGATTCGCACGTTGCCGACGATCCGGCTGGTCTGTGAATGGGGAAATTCGGCGTGTGCTTCCGGTTTCTTCAGGCGAATCACCCTCTGTTCGAGCATGGTGCGGCCATCGTGGATGAGTGACCACGTGAGACCGGGGTCCGCGTCCGGCCGGTCCGTGGCGGGTACTTCGTACGTGCAATCGAGTGTGAACAGGTCGAGCCACTCCTCGAGTCGCCATTCGTCGATCAGGCCGGCTTCATGGAACAGGAATTCCTCGACGGCGTTACGCGTCGTGATGGTGGGTGTCTCTGACACGGAAGTCATGGGAGTGTCCTTCTGAGGTGACTGGCGGATGTGCGGCTTATCGAACGAGGTCAGGCATCGGCAGCCTGCTTGTCGAAGGGAACGAACGACGTGCCTTCGGTGGGGAGCTGCTGTCCGGTGATGCGCCGGTTCCATTCCCGCCACCAGGACCGCATCTGCAGTTCGTCGTTGGCCGCCGGCACGGGCTTGCCCATTCCCTTCGACACGTCGGACCAGCCGACCTCGCCGCGTGCGCCGAACCCCTTCTGCGCCTGTTCGAGGGCCTCGACATCATCGGGGGTCGCGAGGCCGGCCGGCCCCCAGAAGGTGAGTGCATTGTTGATGCGGTATCTGACGAACTCCTCGTCGACACCCTTGGGGATGATCTGCCAACCGGTGACGAGCGTTTCCGATGGGCTCACCGGGTGGAATGTGCGCAGCGTCAAACCGAAGCTGAGATCGATCAGGATGAGGCTGGGGAAGAACACCGAATTTCGCGCGAGGCCAAACATCGCGTTGGCATAATTCTCACCGAAGGACTGTTCGGCCTGCGACCGCAGGCCGGCGAGGGTCTGCTTGACACTGTCGGTGGCCAGGGGAAGTCCGTTGGCCGGATACATCAATGTGGCGTGCCCGTTAGGGAATTCGGTTCCCATACCGGCCGGTGCCACACCGTTGACGGTCTCCTTGCCCAGCATCGGTGGTGTGGCACCGAGTTCCATCATCATTTCGAAGTAGGTGTGGTGAACGGACTTGGCGTGATACCCGTCGATGCTGTTCTCGACGAGGAGCTTCCAGTTGGCCTTCAGTGAGTACTTGTGGGTTCCCTCCAGGATCGCGACGCCTTCGGGGGACTGATCGGCTGCCAGATCGATGAAATAGCGGGCGTCGCCGAGGTACGTCAGCAGATCAGGCGCGTCGGGATCGAAGTTCACGAAGTAGAGCCCCCGGTAGGAGTCCACCTGCGCCGGAGACTGCAGACCCTTGTACACGGCAGCCGGCTCGCTCTTGTAGTCCTCGTTGCCGGGCACATTGACCAACTCGCCCGAGTTCCGGTACGCCCAGCCGTGGTAGAAGCAGGTGAAGATCTTCGCATTGCCGGAGCTGTGCCGGCAGACGGAGGATCCGCGGTGCAGGCAGGTGTTGAGCAGCACCCGGACGTCACCGTGCCGGTCCCGGTTGAAGATCACCGGTCGGCCGCCGACGTCCCGGGTCTGGAAGTCGTTCTTGCCGGGAATCTCGGACTCGTGTCCGACGTACAGCCACGTCTTGTCGAAGATCTCTTTTCGTTCGCGCTGCAACACGTCCTCGGAAGTGAAGGCTTCACGGTTGACCCGGAAAAGGCTGTTCTCGCGGTCGTCGATGATGAATTGCTCTGCGGTCATGGGGCTGATCCGTTCTGGTGAGTGCGGGCCGCGCCGGCGGCGTGAGTTAGTGGTGGTCGGCGACGCGGGGATCGGTTGTGGTGATGTCCCGGAAGAGCCAACTGTCGGGATCGGAGCCGGTGGCCGGGACGACCAGCACGGCGGTGGGGCCGATTGCCATCCAGTTCCGTCCGTCGTCGTCCGGTTCGGCGGGCAGGATTTCCACGGTGGTGAAGACTTCGTTGCTGAGGTCGTGGGTCCCGATGATCACGTTGATCTTGCAGCCCTCGGTTTCGATGTGGAGGATCTTGTCCGGACCCCCCTTGAAATGCTGGATCTGACGCATGGGTGCCTTCCTTATCGGGCGGGTATCTGGCCGCCGACGAGGTCCGCGAGACTCCCGCCGCGACGGTGGTTCTTGCGGAACGCAGCGACTGCTCTGGGGTCGTTGACGCTGACCTGGGCGATCGGGTTGTGGTCGGCGTCGGTGTAGACGGCACGGAAGCGGCCCTCCGAGATCGCCCCCTCGCGATGGGCGAGTTCACCGAGCGAGGGCCTCCCGACTATCTGGATCCGGGAGCCGTACTGGTCCGACCACACGTACGGAAGCTGCGGTGCAGGGGGTTCTGCACCGGTCACGATCGCGGCGACCGCATCGGCCTGTTCGCCGGCACTGGTCCAGTGCTCGATCCGCGCCCGGATACCCAGCAGCGGATGCCGACGCAGGGCGAGGTCGCCGATGGCGAAGATCGACGGGAATCCCTCGACCTCGAAGCGGTCAGTGCAGTGCACCCCGCCGTCGACGGGAAGCCCGCTGTTCTCGAGCCACCGGGTGTTGGGTACTGCGCCGACGCCGACGACGACGAGGTCCGCCGGTACCTCGCTTCCGTCGGCAAGGACGACGCCCTCGACGTGCTCACTGCCCCGGAAACGTTCCACCCGCGCTCCGGTGATGAGCTGGGCACCGCCGAGTGTGTGGATCGACGCGATCTCGCGTCCGACCTCGTCGCCGAGAACCTGACTCATCGGGATCTCGAGTGCCTCGATCAGGGTGACGTCGAGGCCGCGCCCCCGCGCCGCGGAGGCGAATTCGGCGCCGATGAAGCCTGCGCCAACCACAGCCACCCGCGGTCTGCCGGTGAGAGCTTCTCGCAGAGCCGTAGCGTCGTCGAGCGTGCGCAGCGTGTGAACCCCCGCCGGCACGGCAGGAATGGGGAGGGACCGTGCGTGAGCACCGGTAGCGATCACCAACTGCTCGTACGAGAACTGCTCACCGGTGTGGGCGATCACTACCCTCCGTACCGGGTCCAGAGCGGTGGCTCGCACGCCCAGCCGGACGTCGAGGTCGAACTCCGCTGCGAGCTCCGGTGTGAGGAGCCGCGGAACATCCGGGGCGTGCCCCTCGGCCAGGAGGTCCTTGGACAGAGGGGGTTTGTCGTACGGCCAGTGCTCCTCGCTCTCCAGGAGCACGATGCGCCCGGCGAAACCGCGCTGCCGCAATGCGATTGCTGTTCTGGTGCCTGCAACCGAGGCGCCGACGATCAGGAAGGACATAGTCGAAACGTAGCCACGCATCACGCCCAGGTGGTGTGCAGTTCCGGCCGCTGGAACCGCGAATTGGTGACGAGTCGGCGAGCATGTAGCCCGGCTAGCGTCGACTGGCGCGCGTCCGCGACAGGATCCGCAGAATGGCGGCACCTGCGACGTTGGCGGCGACGGCTGCCGACGCCACGCCCAGCAATGTTGCAGGCGTGCCGATCGCATAGGAACTGTGCAGCCAGGCGATCGCCGTCGGTAGTCCGAACCCCAGGTAACCCAGGCAGTAGACCCGGCCGGTCATCGTCCCCAGCCGGCCGGGCGGGGCCAATCGCTCGCAGTCACGCAAGCACCCGACCAACGTCAATCCGTATCCGACGCCCAGCACGGATGCCGCAACCACGACCAGCCAGATCGACGCGGTTGCGGCGGCAAAGGCGGCGGCGAGCGTGCCGGCCACGAAGAGTGTCAGTCCGATCCCGCGGGCCGGGCCCGATCGTCCCGCCGTGCGCCCGACGAGTCGCTGCGCGACGAAGCCCAGTCCCAAACTCAGTAGACACAGCAGACCGGAGAACGCCGTGTCGAAGCCTTCCAGCTGAGGCGCCACGATGGGCGGGAGCACCGCGTACGCGATGCCGAGGGCGCCGAAGATCCACGGTGCCGCGGGTATCACCAGGAGGTGGAATGCGCGGGGAAGAAGTATTCGATTCCTCTCCAACGGTTCTGGCCGAGCCCGCACCGGGCTGTTCGTCGTCGTTCGCGCGATCAGCAGGGCGGCAGCTACACAGAGAACCCCGTGCAGCAGAAAAGCCGCGGTGGTCGGTGCGGGCGCCCACTGGGCGAGGGCGCCCGCGGCACCTGCACCCATCGCGAAGCCGCTCGTCAGACTCATTGCCGACGCTCGTGGAGCACGGCCGGGTGAAGTGGTCAGCGAGTCGAGCGCCAGCCCGCCGACCACCATTCCGATCCCCAGAGCCATGCCGGTCGACATTCGCCCGGCGAACATCAGTGCGGGGTAGTGTGACCCGGCTGCGACCAGTATCGAACCCAGCGCGCTGACGGGTACGGCGAGAACGAGGGGAGTGCGGGTGCCCCAGCGGGCCGCCAGCCGATGCGCGAGGAGGAGCGAGGGGATCAGGCCGATGACATACGCGAACAGCAGTGTGTTCACGGCGAGTTCGCTGAACCCGCGCTCCGCCCGGTACATGGTCAGCAGCGGAGTGAACTGATTGCCGCCCCACGCGACCACGAACATTGCCGCACAGAGTGAGAACCAGTTCCGGTCGCGATGCCCGGCTCGCAGCGATCTTGCCGGAGCAGGTGGTGAGATTTCGGCCGGCACGGACTGCGGTCGGGGCATCGGACACTTCCTGGATTGGCGGAGGCGGAAACAACCGATGGCCGACGCCGAATCGTGGATTCCGGCGTCGGCCATCGGTTGTCATCGGAGAATCAAGCAGAGACCAGGGAGCGATCGATCAGTGGCAGTTCGGGTCGGCGATCGGAGACGCCGGCGGCGTCGGCGAGATCTCCGGAAACCCTCCCGTCGCGGAAGAATTCGAGGAAGACCGGGTTGAACAGGTCCGGTCGGTCGGTCTGGCCCTGGTGGCCACACTCGTCGGGATAGAAGAATTGCACGTTGGGCAGGTGGTCTTCCTGGACGTACCCCCACTCGACCGGTGTCAGGATGTCCTGGCGTCCGTAGAGGTAGAGCCCCGGAGTGCTCAACCGGTCGAGGCGCCCCTTGGTGACCAAACGGGCGGCGCGATTCTCGTCCGTCCAGTCCGTGATCCGCCGGTACTGCAGGAGAGTGGGCCAGAACTTCGCGTGCGCGTCCATCCGGTCTCTCGCGGAGAGGTAGCGCATGTCGATCAGATCTTCACTGATGGCCTCACCGCGATGGATGATCGCCTCCATCATCGTGCGCATTCCCTCGCGTGTGCCGTCGTAGGCGGTGAGACGGAACTCGCCCGCCGGCGGGGTCAAGTGCTCCGGGACGACGTCGCCGACATCTCCCGCGATCAGAATGAAGCTCTTGACCTTGTCCGGGTGTGCAACCGTGTAATTGACCGTGTTCATGCAGCCCATGGAGTTTCCTGCGAGGTGGAACTCGTCGAGGCACAGTGCGGTGGCGAACTGGTCGATGAAGTCGACGAAGGACTCCATGCCGTCCGGCCAATACTCCGCACGAGTATCGGACAGGCCGAATCCGGGCATGTCGGGGCAATAGACGCGGAAACCGTTCTCGCCGAGGTAGGGGGCCATGAAGCGCCATCCCGCGAGGCCTGAGGAGCCGGGCAATCCGCCGTGGAGCAGGATCACGGCGGGGCCCGACGTGCCGGCGGTCATGTAGTGGGCGCGGGCGCCGTTCGCCAGTCGGACCCAACGGCTGGCCAAGCCGGGAACGTCGACGAGATTTTCAGCAGTGAGTGCCATGGTGATCTTCCTTTATCGGTGAGAAGTGGTCGGTGACGAGTGCGCCGGATGCCAGTCCGAGAAATTCGAGCGCATTCTCGCGGAGGATTCTCGGCACGGTGCCGGGCGGCAAATGCTGTGCCACAGAGTTCAAGTCCGCCAGTCCATCTCCAGGTTGTCCCGGAATGAAGGGGTGGTCGCTGCCGAGCAGGATCTGGTTCGGGCCGAAGCGGTGTACCAACGCAGGCAGGAGTCCCGGGTCGAAGACCAATGTGTCTGCGTAGAGACGTGATACGAGGCGATCCAGATCGTCTGGGACGTGTGTGGCGGCCAAGTGGGCGCCGAGGCGCAGTCTCGGGTATGCCCAGGGAAAGGTGCCGCACCCGTGGACCATGGCGATGCGTAGTCGTCGATGACGGTCCAGCACCCCGCCGAAGACAAGCGCGGTAGCCGCCAACGCGGTATCCGAGGGCATCCCCAGTCCGAAGTCGTAAGTGAACCCCGAACGGCGCACCGCGCCACCGCCTCCGTCGACGGGATGGACCATTACCGCGAGTCCGAGACCGTCGACCGCATCGAAGAAGTACTCGAGTGCCGGGTCGTCCAATTCCATCCCGTTGATCCGTGTGCCGATCTCGATCGCCCGCAGTCCCAGAACTGTGGACAGGTAGTGAAGTTCGGATAGGCAGTCCCGGGGAGACAAGAGGGGAACTGTTCCGATTCCGATGAGCCTGCCATCGCCGTCTTCCACTGCGCGGGCGGTGGACTCATTGATCCACCGGCAGTACGCGGCGAAGGGTGCCGGCGCGGCGCCGTACTCCAGGGTGACCGGAACAGGAGAAATCGCCTGAACCCCGACACCCGCGCGATCCATGTCCTCCAAGCGCGCCGGCACATCCCAGAGAGCGCGCCGGACGGCGCGGAAGTCTTCGGATCCGCGGACGAGCCGTCCCTCCGCGGGAGAATCGAGCACCAATCGGGGTGCTCGCGGAAAACCTGCGATGACGTCGGCAGGGGGTGCGTCCCGGGGGAAGTAGTGCGCATGCACATCGATGGTGCCGGGTGGAACCACGAGGGTCTCCTTTCGCGCGCATCCGTGGCGTGTTCCGTCCGGCCTGCCCGCGTCGTCGGGCAAGCCGGACGGAGGGAACGTTAGGGGCTCGGTGCGGCTGCGGCCGCTGTAGTTCCGGGGGCTGGAACCGATCGGCGGGCACGTACCCTGAATGTCAGCGCGCTGTGACTGCCGTTACATTAGTTTTCCGCGGGGTCGGCGGAGTGAAGATTGCGGAGGCCCGGATGATGCAGATGGAAGAAGACAAGCACGACACCGGCGGTGCGGGGAGCTCACCGCCTTCGATCCTGGCGAAGGCGTTCTCGATCATCGATGCGTTCAACGAGCGCGATCGGGTTCTGACCCTGACACAGATCAGCAGGAAGACGGGCCTGCCCAAGTCGACGGTGCACAGATTGCTGCAGCGGTTGGGTGAACTGGCGGTGATAGAGGAACACGGTGCCGGGTACCGGCTCGGTATCCGGCTGTTGCGGCTGGTTTCGTCCATGCCGGTGGACGGAATGCGCGAGGTTGCGCTGCCGCACTTGGCGCAGTTGCAGGCCTGGTCGAAGGAATCCGTGCACTTCGGCGTCCTCAGGGGCAACGAAGTCGTCGTGCTGCAGGCGCTGTTCGCGGTGAACCACGCGCGACCCATCGGGGAGGTGGGCACCCGGATCCCCGCGCACCTGTCCGCGATGGGCCGGGCGATGATGGCGCATCTGCGTGAAGAGGAGCTCACCGAACTGCTGGCCGGACCTCTGGTAGGACTGACGCCGAAGTCGATCACGGACCCGGTCCGAATTCGCCACGAGTTGAAGCACGTTCGAGTGGCGGGAGTTGCCGTGCAGAAGGACGGGGTGGTTCTGGGCTTGGGCAACATCGCCGCGCCGGTGCTGATCAAGGGCCGGCCGATGGGTGCTGTCGCCGTTCAGTTCGACTCGGCGAAGGAGGTCTCGGAGTCGGTGATCAACGCCGTCAAACTGACTGCTCACCGCATCTGCCGTGACACCACCCAGATGCTCGCCCAGGGTAGGGCCGATCTCTTTCCGTTCGACGACTGACGCCGCGTTCCGGGCACTGGAACTTGCTGTGCGTGTGGCGCGCGCACGTCACACGATGGGGAGCGATACCCCCGGCGCGTGTGACGGCGCCGAGGCGCCACCTCAGAAAGGACGGCCAATGGGAGACTTCCTCGCTCTCGGCATGACCCACTACCCGCTGTTGGCGGGAACCGACGAGCACATGGCAGGTCTGCTGCGATGGACTCTCACCGACCCGGACATCCCCGACGAGGAGAAGGACCCGGCCCACTGGCCGGACCGTATGCGTCGCGAGTGGTCCGACGACGGTGGAACCGCCGCCGCATCGGCGCATCGTGCGGAGCTGGTGGCGAATCTGACTCGGGTGCGTGACGCGGTCGACGAGTTCGCCCCCGACGTCGTCGTGGTGTGGGGCGACGACCAGTACGAGAATTTTCGCGAGGAGGTGGTGCCACCGTTCTGCGTGCTCGCCTACGGAGACCTCGAGGTGCCCGCCTTCGAGGTGATGAACGAGCGAGGCAGTTCGAACTTCTGGGGGAAGCCGGACGATTTCGAGATCGTGATGCATGGTGACGCGTCGGGGGCCAGGAAACTCGCCGACGGCCTGATCGAGCGCGGATTCGACATGGCCTACTCGTACAAGAAGCGCACCGCCGCACATTTTCCGCACGCGATCCTGAATACGCAATTGTTCCTCGACTACGCCGACGCCGGCGCCGAGATGTCATATCCCTTCATCCCGATGACGGTCAATTGCTATGGGCAGCATGCCATCGCGCGCAAAGGTGGATTGGCGCGATTCGCCGACATCGAATCGGAGGTTCTCGACCCCTCGGGTCCGACGCCGGCCCGGTGTTTCCAAGTCGGTCGGGCGGTCGCGCAACATTTCCGCGACCGTGATCTCAGGGTGGCGTTCGTCGCCTCCTCGAGTTGGTCGCACGCCTTCCTCGCCGACAAGCTGTGGCATATGCGTCCCGATACCGAAGCCGACCTGCGTATCTACAAGGCGCTGCTCGAGGACGACTTCGGGCTGATGCGCAACTACACCAGCGCAGAAGTTGTCGACGCCGGCCAGCACGAAATTCTCAACTGGTTCTGCATGCTCGGTGCGGTCGAGGAGCTCGGCCTGCGCCGAGACTGGTCGGACCTCGTGGTGACCGACGTCTTCAACTCCAACAAGGCATTTGCCGTGTACTCGGGGTAGATCAGCGTACCCGCGATCAGCTGATCGGTCATACCATTGGACGATAGCTGGGCGATCGGGCTACACTGCAGAGTGATGCCAGTCACAACAATCATGTCGAGTGGTGTGCCGATGCGGCCGGAGGTGTGACGAGAAGGTGAGCCGGACGAAGACGTCAATGGATCCTGATCACGCGGATCTCGAGCACCAAGCAGCCGACTGTATCGGCAGGGCAAGGAAGCTACTGGTCGACCACCAGCACAACCCGGACGTCGGCTCTCCCACGTTGTCGGTGTCTCTTGCAGCGGCAAGGGGTCGCCTCGTCGAAGCGCTGACCGATGGGCAGCTCGCCGAGACCGATATCGGAGACGCTTGCCGGGTTCTCGTCGACATCGAACGTGTTCAGGAGCAGCTGGCGAGAACCGAGGCGATTCGCCGGATCGCGGAGCTGGGCGAGGTGCACGACGCCGCGGTGACGCTTCGGGGACTTTCCCCGCGACAGATCATCGAGGCGGCACCGGAGGTGGTGTGTACACAATTGCCCTTCGCGCGCTCGATGGTCTCAGCTGTGTCCGGCTCTCTGTGGCAGCCCCGCCGCCTCTATCTGCGGCCCGAGCTCGACGGCTCGCCTCTCGACTTCTCCGACTACGTCGACTCCGCGGTGTTGTCCCTGGCTGAAGCGCCTCTGGAAACCGAGCTGGTCCGACGCCGGGTTCCCGCGCTGGTCGCCGCCCCGGCTGACGACGACCGCACACACAAGGAGATCGTCAGCCGATCTCGGACGTCGGCATACGTCGCGGCGCCGGTCATGTCCGCAGGTAAGGTCATCGGACTGCTCCACGCCGACCGGCCAGGGTCGGAGCATGTTCTCGATCCCGACGACCGGGATCGGTTGGACACCTTCGCGACCATTCTGGCCATCGTGTACGAGCAGGCGGTGCTGAAGCACCGAATTCAACTGCAGCGTGCCCGGGTGGAGGAGTCGTTCGACGCAACCCAGACGATGCTGGACCGGATCTCGAAGGCGGATGCGGTTCTCTCTCATCAGGCCGCCGCACCGGTCGAGGGCTCCACGGATGAGCCCGGGGAGAACCGGGCGCTCGAGATCAACAGCGTGCTGACCGTCCGGGAGCGCGAGATCCTGTCCCACCTGGCAACCGGGGCCACCAACAATCAGATTGCGCAGGCACTGGTCATCTCCGAGGGCACCGTGAAATCGCATGTGAAAGCCGTGCTCAAGAAGCTGCACGCACCGACTCGTGCCGCGGCGACGGCCCTCTACTCGAGTCAGGCGCGCCGAGCGAGATGACAGGGAAGACGGAGGGGCGAGCGACCGTCAGGTCGACGACCGACCGCGAGTTGTCGCACGCGGTCATCGTTCTCCTCGATCGGTTGCGCGACGAGTACGGCGTCGGCCCCCGCTCCCACGAGATCCGCGTTGTCTCGCTCGGCACCCAGATGGCGCTCCTCGACGAGGCCACGGAATCGGCAATTGCGACATTCCCCGCGCTCGGCCCCGAGCAGCAACGAGCGCTCGGCCGCCTCATCGTCGACCTTCAGAACACGCGCACGCGGATTCGCACAATGCGCGAGGGTCCGGGGCACGTCGTGCAACCCGCCGAGTTCGCCAGCGCGATCCGGCGTTTACGGGGCTCGGAATCCGTTGCCGGTCTTCGCAAAAGAATCTGCTTCGAGGCTGCGAACGCAGCGCGACTCGACCGAATTCTCCTGTCCGAGGTGCACAACGGCTCGTGGACGGCGCTCGAGCTCCACAGCTCGACGAGGTCGGACGAGGTCCTGAGTTCCCTGCAGGCATTACCCCTCGGTTTCGAATCAGCCGAGAGCCGGGCGTGTAAGACCAGATCCGCGGTACTCGCCGGGCCGAACGCCGACGTCCGGCCGAGTGCCGAGGTCATGCAGATGCTCGCCGCCGACTCCTATGTGGTTGCCCCGATTACCGTGTCGACCGGTGTCATCGGTCTCGTGCACGGCAGTCGACCTTCCGGGGACCCGGTGAACGTTGTGGTACGGGACATGCTCGGGGCATATGCCCGCGGTTTCGGGACGTTGTTCGAACGGGCGATGCTGGCCGACCGCCTCAGTGAACAGAAGGATGTGATCGTCCAACGCCTGCAACAGGAAGCCCGCGAAGCCGAGCTTCTCGAACACGCGGACGTCAGTTTCCTCGACGAGACCTCGGCCGAGCAGGTCTCGGCGTTGCCCGGTACGCCCCACGACGATCTGAATCCCGCCGCGCTGGAATCGCTGACGACGCGTGAGCGCGAGGTGTTCACGTTGCTGATCCGGGGCGCATCGAACGCCGAGATCGCGAACGAACTCGTCATCAGCATCTTCACGGTGAAGACGCACGTCAAGAAGATACTTCGCAAGCTGGGCGCGATGAACCGGTCCGAGGCGATCTACCGCTATCTGGCGATGACCGGCCAGCGGTGACAGGGGCCACGAAAGTCTCACGCGCGCACTCAGACCATCTCGGTGGGTGACGGACTCACCACATACACGAATACCGCCCCCCTTGCCTCGGCGAGGGGGGCGGTCCTGTGTCCTGGTCGGGATCTAGTCGCCGGCAACCGCTTCGGCCGCTTGCTTGCGGAGAACGAACTTCTGGATCTTGCCGGTCGCGGTGGTGGGGAGTTGATCGACGACTACCAGCTTCTCGGGAATCTTCTGCACCATGGCCTTGCGCTCGATTCGCAGGAAGTCGGCGATTTCGTCCAGAGTTGGTGCGGGGCCGTTGGCAACGACGAAGGCGCATACCTTCTCGCCGAGACGCGCGTCGGGCATCGACACAGCTGCAGCTGCGGTGATACGCGGGTGCGCCAGGAGGTGCTCCTCCACTTCCCGCGCCGAGATGTTCATGCCGCCGCGGATGATGAGGTCCTTGATTCGTCCCGTGACCCGCAGATAGCCGTCTTTGTCGACGCGGCCGAGATCACCTGAGGAGAGGAACCCACGTGCGTCGACCGACGCGGTCGTGCGTTCGGGGTCGCGCCAGTACCCGAGGAAGATGCCCGGTCCTCCGTAGAAGATCTGGCCTTCCTCGCTGGCCGGTACGGTGGTGCCTTCCTCGTCGCGGATCTCGAGACCGACACCATCGAACGCACGCCCGTCTGAGGAGAGCACCTTCTCGAGCGGGTCGTCGACACGCACTGCCGTCACCAGTAGTCCTTCGCTACTGCCGTATACCGGTAAGAGTGTGCAGTCAGGTAGTGCCGTCTTCCATTTCCGAAGAAGGGTCTCGGGTATCGGTGCGCCGGCGCTGACCCAGAGTCGCATCGCGCTGACGTCGTGGTCGGCACCGGCTTCGATGGCCCCGAGTGCCATCTGGAGGAATGGTGTCGCGGCCATGCTCACTGTCGTCTTGAATTCCGCGATACGCCGGAGTCCCTCGTTGGGCTCCCACACGTCGAGAAGGTGGATCCCGCTTCCGAGGATCAACGGAGTCGCCACTCCCACGGCCAGTCCTGTCGCGTGGGTGACGGGAGAGGGCATGAACATCACGTCGTCGGGGTTCAGCCCCATCACCTGCCCGCCGAGTCCGTGGGCGGTGAAAGACAGTGTGTTGAAGGTATGTTGGCAGCCTTTCGGCCGCGACTCGGTTCCCGAGGTGTAGATGATGGCGTGGGCGGCATCCGCGGGCGGTGGTGGTCCGAGTTCGTCGTCGCCGGGTACATGGTCGCCGGCAATCAGGTCATCGAAGGCGATCGTGCCGGCGCCCGCCGTCCCACGCACGACGACGACCTGTTCGAGTCCGGGTACGTCCTTACGCACCTCGGCGAGCATATCCGTGTACCGGAACTTGCGGAATTCCTCGGTGACGAAGGAGATCTTGGCTCCGGAGTGCTCCAGTACGTAGCGCACCTCGTCGTGCCGGTACACCGGCATGGTGGGCACGAGGACGGCGCCGATCCGGGCGAGCGCCACGTAGATGACGACGAACTCGTTCCAGTTCGGCAACTGGACCTGAACGCGGTCACCCCGTTCGACGCCGAGCGTCTGCAGGGAGGCCGCGAGACGGTACGCCTGCGCTCGAAGTTCACCGCGCGTGAGAGTTCCGTAGCCGTCGGTGACGGCGACGAAGTCCGGGTCGGTGTCCGCCCACCGGTCCACGTATTGGGTCAGGCTCTCGTCGCGCCAGTACCCGTTCGATCGGAACGCCTCGAGGGTGCTCGCACTGTAGCGGTCCTCGGGGAGAATCGCTCCCGCGTGTTCCATGACATCCATGTGCGGATCCTTGCTTTCAGGTGCCTCTCCCGACAGGGGACAGGCCACAGTGTTTGGTCGAACCATAATGCCGACCGAGAGGGGGTAAAAGGTGCGAATCGGACGCGTTCTCATCCTTCGGGGGGAGGGAAATGCCCCATGGGGATGAGTGGTCCGCGGAGCGATGCGGGTGCGCCCCGAGTGCCGCACCCGCACTCGCCCTTACAGGTAGATCGACTTCGGCACGAGATAGGCGGACAGGGCCTCCGGACCCAATTCGCGTCCGAGACCACTGGCCTTGACACCACCGAACGGCGCCGTCGGATCGGGAAGGTAGCCGTTGATGCCGACGGTTCCCGTCTGGATGCGCCGGGCGACGGCGACTCCGTGGTCGTGATCGGCGGTGAAGACGGTGCCGCCGAGACCGAAGTCGCTGTCGTTGGCGATGCGGACAGCGTCCTCGTCGTCCCGATAAGAAATGATCGACAGCACGGGTCCGAAGATCTCCTCCTGGGCGATCGTGTAGTTGTTGTCGACGTCCGCGAAGATGGTCGGTTCCACGAACCATCCCTTCTCGAGGTCCGCGGGGCGTCCACCACCGACCGTGATGCGGGCACCCTCGCCTCTGCCCTTCGCGATGTAGGACTCGACCCGGTCGCGCTGCCGGGCGCTGGCCATCGGTCCGATCATCGTGGCGGGGTCGAGGGAACTTCCTACGGTCAGTGACCCGGCCAGAGCACTGAACGTGTCGACCACTTCCTGGTAGCGCGACTGTGGTGCCAGGATGCGGGTGCCGAGGTAGCAGACCTGGCCGTTGTTCAGCATGGTCGCCCCGAACAGCTGTTCGCCGACGGTGGCGAGATCCAGATTCGCGTCGTCGAGGATGATCGCCGCCGACTTTCCACCGAGTTCCAGCGTGACCGGCCGGAGCAGTCGGCCGCAGGCCTCGGCGATGTTGCGGCCGGCAGTCGACGACCCGGTGAACGCCACCTTGTCGATGCCGGGATGCGAGACCAGGTACGCGCCCAGTTCGCGACCGCCGGGCACGATGTTGATCACGCCCGCCGGCAGGGCTGCCTCTTCGACCGCTTCCGCGAGAACGTAGCTGTCGAGGACCGTCTCCGGGGACGGCTTGATGACGATCGTGCACCCGGCAGCCAGAGCGGGAGCGTATTTGAACGCGGCGAGTGCCTGCGGGAAGTTCCACGGGACGATCGCGCCGACGACCCCGATCGGGGTCTTGGTCACGAGAGTCGATCCGCCGAGCAGACCCGGCCGTGTCTCCTCGAAGGAGTCGTTCTCGATCAATCCGGCGTAGTAGCGCAGCAGAACCTGCGGGAATACGGCTTCCAGCTTCTCTGCGACCGCGACGGGCATGCCGTTCTGTGAGCTCACCGCCTGGACCATCTCCGGTGCGCGTTTGTCGAGCGCATCTGCAAGGCGTCCCAGTGCCTGCGCTCGCCGAGCCGGTTCCCACTGCGACCAACCGGTCGGATCGTCGAATGCCCGGCGTGCCGCGTCGACGGCGGCGTCCATGTCGGGTTCGGCGCCATCGGGGGTGTGGCCCACCACCTGTTCGTCGTTGGGCGATACCACCGTGATCACGCCACTCGAGGCGGGCGCATGCCATTCGCCTCCGATGAAGAAGGCGTTGTTGTTCGTCGTCATGACGGGTTCCTCTCGTTGATCTGGCTGTTCTTGTTGCCGAGTCGTGAACCGGGAAGATGGATCACACGGATTCGAGGGGCTCCTCGTATATCGAGAAATCCTCGGTGTCGTCGTAGGGGCCGAAGCTCTCCTCGAAGCTGTCCTGGATGGCGACCTGCGCGTTCTCCGGCAGGGTGTGCAAGATGTCGCGGACGCGTTCCTGCCGGCGGGCGACGGCCTGCCGGAACGGCATCCCCGGGGTGGCCTTCATCTGCGGGACGATGCCCTCGACGTCGTCGACACCACCGGCGTGGTGTCCGGCGTCGACCATGGCCTGCTCGGCGGCCATGGTGGCCTCGTCTTTCTCCTCGGACATCCCGATCGGGCCGATCATGGTGCCGTTGAGGAACTGTTTGACCACCGGCTGGTCGCTGGTGAGCAGCACCTCGCGGGGTCCGAACATCACCAGTTGTCGGCGGAACAGCATGCCGATGTTGTCCGGCACCGTCCGCGCGAGGTTGATGTTGTGCGAGACGATCAGGATCGTCGCGTCGATTTCGGCGTTGATGTCGATCAGCGTCTGGCTGATGTAGGTGGTGCGGACCGGGTCCAGGCCGGAGTCGGGTTCGTCGACGAGGATGATCTGCGGGTCCAGCACCAGCGCCCGGGCCAGGCCGGCCCGCTTGCGCATGCCACCGGAGATCTCCCCGGGCAGTTTGTCCTCGGCCCCGAGCAGGCCGACGAGTTCCATCTTCTCCATCACGATCTTGCGGACGTCCGACTCGGACTTCTTGGTGTGCTCGCGCAGCGGGAAGGCCACGTTGTCGTACAGGTTCATCGAGCCGAACAACGCACCGTCCTGGAACAGCACCCCGAACAGCTTGCGGATCTCGTAGAGTTCCTTGGACGAGCATTCGAGAATGTTGGTGCCGTCGATCACGATCGAGCCCTGCTCGGGGCGGAGCAGACCGATCAGCGATTTCAGGAACACCGATTTGCCCGTTCCGGACGGGCCGAGCAATGCGCTGACCTCGCCGGTGGGCAGGATCAACGTGACGTCCTGCCAGATCCTCTGCGAGCCGAACGACTTGGTCAGTCCCTCGACGGATACCTCGACACCCACTTTTACCTCCTACGATTGCGAAAACATCGACTGATCCCCGTGTTTCGGGGAAACGGTCAGACCGGAGTCATCTCCGTCATGACCCACGTACCCTCCTGCTCGGTCATGCCGACCCGCACGCGACTTCCGTCCAACTTCGGTGCGGCGCTGTCGGTGCTGGTGGTCGACTGGTTGACGAAGAACAGCAGAGTCACCGCGTCTTCCGACGCGGCCACGACGGAGGATTCGACGACGGTCGCAGAGGTGACGACCTGGCGCTGTTTCGCCGACGGAATGATGACCTCTTTGCCGACACTGTCGAACTGGCCGCGCAGATCGCCACCGAGACTGGGAAGTACGTCGGTGAAATGCGTGTCGATGGTGTTGAAGTCGTACGACAACACGTCGGCGACCAGCTGAGTGGCGCGTTCACGCGCCTGTGCCTCCGCGCTGTTGATCTGGTGGTGATCGTGGACCTGGAGGGTGACCGCGACCGCGACCGCGACCGCGACGAGTCCGCCTGCGAGAAGCACGGCGAGGTAGCGGGTGGCCCGCCGCCGCGCATAGGACCAGGTGGCGATGGCCTCGGGTATCCGGGTAAGTGTGTTTCTCATGCTACGAACTCCACATCCGAGACGAGCCAGTTGCCGTCCACCGAATCGAGCGAGACCTTCATGCGGTAGACGCGGATCTCGCCGTCGGGTGCCTCGGTGTTCTTGACCGTGGACGTCACGGCGGCGAGGACCACGGCGTGGTCGTCGTCGGCCTCGACGAGACCGGCTTCCTTTACTTCACCGGTCGACTCGACCTGGCCCTGGTTCAATACGTCACCGAAACTGCCCGACGCGCTAGTGAATTGGTCGCGGAACGGTCCTGTGGTGCCGTCCGCGACGCGTTGGATATCTTCGTCGACGCTCTGGTGCCGCAGTGTCACGAGGTTGACCACCACCTGCCGTGCCGTCTCGAGGACCTGCTCGTCTCGGGACTGTGCGGTCTGTTCGGTGCGTAGGTTGGTCCACGAGACGCCGCCGACGACGACGGCGGCGATCGCGATCACCGCGGTCGTGGCCAGGCCGATGAGGAATCCGCGCGTCGGTGCCCGCTCCTCGGAGTCGGGTACGGCCCCCGCTGGGGCCTCGTCCCCGGGTCGGTCGGGGCCGGGCTGGTCGAGGCGGGGTTCGACCTCTACCGGAGCAGAAGTGCCTGCCATGTCGATTCCTCCTTCGGGTGTGGTGCGGAAACGCCGGCGATCGAGTAGAGATCGCCGTTCGGTGCCCGGAAACTTCCGGTAACCGGGTCATAGGGAACGCTGAGAGTGCCGGCGCCGCTCCCCAATTCTTGTCGGTTCGACCACGAGGCCGGTGTGACGGTTCCGGGTTCGGTGGCGTCCGGGCTCGGCGGGGTCGAGATCGGTCCCGTGCTCGGACCGCCGGTATCCACCGGCGGCGGCGAATACGGTTGTCCCGGCCGGGCAAGTATGTCCGGCCACGTGGACGGCAGACCGCCCGGGCAGTCCGCGATCTCGGCGGTGCGCACCGCGGGATTCGTCGCGCAGGGGATGTTCCGTGCCCCTCGTGCGACCCGAGGGTCGGCCTGCGGCAGCTTGCAGTAGGAATTCTCCGGTGCGGGGATCGCGCTGAGATCGCTGGGGTCGCGCCGCTGGGTTTCCTGGTAACCCTCGGTGCAGGGGAGCGGGTTCGCGGAGTTGCCGAGCTTGACGTCGAGGGCGCCCTGACCGTACACCCGGTCGTCGCCCTGGACTCCCCGGTGCATGTAGTTGATCGATGCCGACACGGCCGGGTAGATCACCAGGATCTGCTCGATACCCGGGATGCTCACTCGCACGACCTCACCGACCGTTTGGAGGTTCGCCAGCAGCAGCGGAACGGTGGGGCGGACGTCGTCGAGTGTGCCGCTGACCGTGTCGAAGAACTGTGATCCGTTGTCCAGCACACCGCGGACCTGCGCGTCGCTCATCACCAACTGCTCGGAGAACGAGGAGAGATCGTGGGCGAAGCTCGCAATGTCTGCTCGCGAGTCGATTCCGGCCTCGAGGACGGGTTCGGCGTCGTCGAGGAGGGTCCTCGTGGTGCCGATCTTCGCCTGCGCGAGTTCGATCAAAGGACGCGAGGAGTCGATGAGTCGCGACAAGGCAGGTCCGGCGCCGTCGAATGCGGTGTAGGCCTCGTCGACGGTGACTCGGAGGTCATCCTTGGGCAGTTCCGACAGGAGCACGTTCACCTTGTCGACGACCTCGGAGGCAGGCACCGGGATTTCGGTGTTCTCCTTCGTGATCACGTCACCATCCGCGAGGAAGGGACCTTCGGAGGATGCCGGAACCACGTCGAGATACTGCTCGCCGATGGCCGAGACACTGCGGACGAATGCCTGGCTGTTCCGGGGAATCGCGAAGTCGGAATCCAGCTGCAATTCCGCCGACGCCCGATCGGGGCCCAGGTCGATCGACTTCACGACGCCGACGTCGACGCCGCGGTAGGTAACGAGGGAGTTGACGTAGAGGCCTCCGGCGCGATCGAATTCGGCCGTGATCGTGTACATCCCGATCCCGGTGACCCTCTTCAACCCGAGGTAGTTGACCGCGGCGTTGCCGACGGCGAGAACTGCCACCACGGTGAACACGATGAGTTGGAAGCGAACGAGTTTCGATCTCATCAGCGTGGTGCTCCGTTCTGCGGTGCGGACGTCGCGGGCCGGCCGGATGTCGTTGCACCGGTGGGTGCCAGGAGAGGATCCACGGCTTGGCGGGCAGGGTTCAGTCCCGCCAGTTCGTCGAGGGGGATGCTGCCGAGGACCTTGCCGCCGACCGTCTCGGCGCTGACGTCGAGGGTGAGGAAGAGATTCATGTAGTCGCCCCTGACGGCGCGCTGGGTGGTCGTCACCGGGAACGGGATCGTTCCGGCGATCTTCAACGCTTCCGGGAGGTGGTCGCCGGCCGCAGCGAGCTGCGACAACACCGGCTGCAGCGACCGCAGATTGGCGTCGAGGTCGTCGCGGCTGCTCTCGAGTACTTCGGTGGCCACCTCGCCGAACCGTCCCACGTCGTTCAGCATCGTGGTGAGTTGTTTCTGCTGTTCGTCGAGTACCTGCAGGGCCGGTTGGATCGACGTGATTCCCCGATCGATCGTCTCATTCTGACTGGCGAGTTCCGCGCCGAGACGGTCCAGTCCGTCGATCGCCCGGACGATGTCGTCGCGCTGTTGGTCGACACCACCGACGAACTCTTCGAGGTTGCCGAACAGGCTGCGCAGCGATTCCTCCCGGCCACCCAGAACGCGGTTGAGCTCGGAGGTCACGGTGCGAATCTGTTGCAATCCACTTCCGTTGAGGACGAGCGCGAGTGCCGAGAGCACTTCCTCGGTGGACGGGTACTGGCTGGTGCGGGCGAGGGGGATCACGTCGCCGTCGGCGAGTCTGCCGACCCCCTCCGTACCGGGCGGCACGGTGAGCTCGAGGTACTGGGAGCCCAGCACACTGGTTTGGGCGAGCTTGGCGCTGACGTTTACGGGGATTTCTGCATCCGGGTCGAGCTCGAGGGTCAGCTTGGCGCCCCAGTTGTCGCCCGTGATGTGGCTGATGTTTCCCACGATGACGTTGCCGGCCTTCACCGGTGAGTTGCCGACCAGGTTCTGGATGTCCGCCAGCTCGACTGTCACCTCGTGGGCGTCGCCTCCGACCGCGTTGCCGGGCAGCCCGATCGAATTGATTCCGTCGAATCGGCACCCTGCCGCCGCGGCGACGACACCGACGAGCATGGTTGCCGTGAGCGCCGATCTTCGCAGAGAGTTCGTCATCGTGGTCCCTCCGGGAGAATGAGGTTCTGCAGACTTTGGGTGATGGAGGCGACGGGATCATTCGGTGCGGGAGTGCCCGGCGTGATCCCCGGGGGACGCGGGGCGGTGACCGGTGCCGGTGACGCCTGCCGCACCGCGGCGTTGGCCAAGGGCGCCGCGAAAGCGCCGGCAGCCGTGTTGCATTCGTCGCCCGGAGCATCGACCGTGGTCAAGAGTGCACAGATGAGCGAGCGTGGGTCCGGCATTTCGGGCACCGCGAGTGCGCCCGTGAGCGAGTTCGCGTCGGAATCGTAGATGTTGTAGAAGTCGGACAGTGCCGTCGGTCCGGAGTGCAGGATCGACATCAGGGTGTCCTGGCGGTCGACGAGCAACCGGGTGATCTCTTCGAGCTGCCCGACATTGTCGACCAGCGCCCCACGATTGTCCTCGATGAACTTTGTGACTTCCTGAAAGGTAGTCACCATGCTGCTCAGCACCGCGTCGAGTTCGGTCCGGTTGTCGTTGAGCAGCCCCGAGACGTTCGCGAGTTCGCCACTGAATGCCCGGATCTGCTGATCGCTGGCCGCGAGCGCGGTAGTGAACTTCTGAAGGTTCTCGACAGTGCCGAACAGGTCCTCGCCGCTCGCGTTCAGGATGGTGGCGGCGTCCGAGAGGTGGATGAGGGAGTCGTGGAGCGCTGTGCCCGTGCCGTCCAGTGTCCGAGCGGTACTGCTGACGAAGCGATTGAGCGAACCGTCCGGATGCTCCGGAGTGCGTCCGGCGTCCTCGCTGAGCTTGACCACCTGCTTCTTGATCTCGTCGAACTCGACCGGGACGGCTGTTCGGTCGAGGGGGATCTCTTCGCCGTCCGCGAGGGTCGGTCCACCCGAGTACGCCGGTGCGAGCTGGATGTAGCGGCCGGTGACCAAGGTCGGGGCGACGACCGCCGCCTTCGCGTCGGCGGGGACGTCGTACTCGTTGTCGTAGTCGAACTCCACTCGGACCCGTTCACCGTCCGGCTCGATCGTCGTGATGCGGCCGACCTCGACACCGAGAATCATCACCCGGTCCCCGACGTACATGCCGGTGGTGTTCCGGAAATACGCCGTGACGTGGTTGACGGAGTGATTTTCGATCCAGGCGGCGGTCAGCAACCCGACGAGGGCGACCGCGATCACCACGGCGAGCAGTCTCGCCGGCACTGCCCGTGCCATCTCACGTACCGATGCCATCAGCGCGGCCCCCCGAAGCTTCCGGGAAGCTGCCCGGAGAGGTTGGCGGGAACGATGTTGTGGAGGAGCACCCCGAAGAACGGACCACTGCCCACCGCCTCGCCGACCTGCTTCGCGAACCGTTCGAGGCCGGTCAGCGATGCGTTGATGTTGTCGTAATTGCTGTTCAATGTGGCCACCAGAGTCTTCAACTGATCGAGAGTGGGTCCGAGTGTTGCTGCGTTGTCGCGGGAAAGCCCGGTGAGGGCGTCGGCCACCTGCCGTGACTGCACGAGCACGCGATGGATGGTGTCTGCCCGGCTGTTCAGTGCGGTGAAGAGCGACTGCCCTTGGCCGAACAGCGTGGCGACCTGCACGTCTCGGTCCGCGAGGATCCGGGACACGTCGGCGGCGCCTGAGAGCAGCTGACGCAGTTCGTCGTCGCGGCTCGCCACCGTGTCGGACAGGCGGGACAGGCCGTCGAGAGAGGACCGCAGGTCAGGCGGAAGCTCGTCTTCGACCGAGGAGACCTGCTCGAGTGCGCCGGACAGGTTGACGGTGTCGGTCTCCGACACCTTGTCGGTGACCTCCTCGAGCGCCCGGGTGATGTCGTATCCGGAGCTGGTATGGGCCAGCGGAATGGTGGCGTCGTCGGCGAGCTCGCCATGGCGTCCCGGAGTGATCTCCACGTACCGCCGACCGAGCGCAGTTTCGACCTTGATCGCCGCCGTCGTGTCCTCACCGAGCCCGACCGCACCGCCGTCCACATCGAATTCCACGTCGACTCTTCCATCGGCGATCGAAAGCTTCTTCACCTCTCCGACTTTCACACCGGCGATCTGCGTGGTATCACCCACCGCGAGGCCGCTGGCATCGGCGAACTCGGCATGGTAGGTCGTGGCCCTGTTGACACCGGGTATCGAGTTGAAGTTGAGCGCAAGAAACAGGACTCCGATCAGCACGGCTGTTCCGACCAGGCCCATGCGGAACGCATCGCGCTCGAGGAAGGACTTCTGAGCCATCACTGGCACCTTTCTGCGGGGGCCTTGAACATCGGTGTGAGTCCACCGGGCCCGGGCGCGTACTTGACAGCGAGACCGCAGACGAAGAAGTTCACGAAACTTCCATAACCCGCGACGCGGCCGATGAGGCGGTAGTTCTCGGGCAGCGTGGACAGCACCATGTTCAGGGTGTCGGTATTCGCGTCGAGGTTGCCCGCGAGATCGCCCAGCGCAACCACGTCCTGCGCGATCGCCGGGCGATTCTGGTCGAGAACTCCTGCGAGACTGTCCGTGACATGGTCGATGTTCACCAGGGAATTGGTGATCAGGTCACGGTCGCCGTCGAGACCCGCGACCAGACGTTGGAGTTGGTCGATCAGTGCGGAGAACTGGTCACCGCGATTGTTCACGGTCCCGACAACGGTGTTGAAATTGCTCACCACCTGACCGATCGCTTGATCCCGGTCCGCCAATGTGTTGCTCAAGGTTCCGATTTGGGCCACCAGACTCCCTATACTCGCTTCCTGACCGTTCAGTACCTCGATCAGAGAAGCGGACAGCTGATTTGTCTGATCCGGGTCGAGACCCTGTAGGAGAGGACGGAATCCGTTGACCACCTGGTCGAGGTCGAGCGCCGGCGTCGTCTGCTCGAGGGGGATCGGGCCGTCGAGCGCTCCGATCGCGCCAGGTCCGTTCGAGAGCTCCACGTAGCGGTCACCGATCAGGTTCTTGTACTTGATCCGCGCCGTCGTCCCCGCCGTCAGGGGGCGTTCCGTGGAGAGGGAGAACGACACCACTGCCGTGCCGTCTCCGGCCAACTCCACCTCTGTCACCTTTCCCATCGGCACACCACCGACCTTGATGTCTTCCCCGTGGCCCAGCCCGGACGCATTCGAGAACACGGCCTGATAGGTGTTCGTGCTGCCGAAGCGCATGTTGCCCACCACCGTCGCCACACCGAATCCCGTCAACGACGTGACCAGGACGAAGATCAGCAACTTGATTCCCGGTGCCTTCGTCATCAGCGAACACCTCCGAACATGAACTGCGCGAACGGGTTGCCGATCAGATCTTCGATTCCGTGCGCGGGCTGGTAGGCCTTGCTGCCGTCGTCGAAATCGGTATGGCCGGGGGCCTGCGCGGGGTCGTAGCACCGCGGCGGGCCGTCAGCACCGTTCTTCGGCGCATTCTCCGGGTACGTGTAAGGCGGATCGCCCATCAGCAGAGTGCCGAGGATGTTCAGCCCGGCCTGATCGCTACCGCCGACGGTGCGCTCCAGGTACCTGTTGGTCTGATCCATGCTCGCCAGGAAGCACGGGAACATCGGCGCATGCTGGGCGAGCAGCGCCGTCGTCGGCTCCAGCGAATCGAGGGACTTCTCCAACGGGTCACCGGAAGCCTCGAAGAAGCTCCGCCCGCTGTTGCCGAAACCGCTGAAACTGAGCAGGAAAGCGCTCAACTGCTGTTCCCGTTCGGTCACCGTGTCACCGGTGGTACTCACATGATCGACGGTCCGCAGCAGCTCCGGAGCGGCATCGGCGAGGACATCGGAGACCTCCGCACCCTTGACCAGATCCCGCTGCAACGTGGGAAGGCTGCCGTTGAACTCGGACAAGTAGGCGTCGAGCTCGACCATCATGTCCCCGAGTTGGTCGCCGCGGCCCTGCAACGAGGTCGACAACGCACTCAACGTCGCGTTGACCTTCTGCGGTTCCACGGTCCGCAGCACCGTCACCAGCGAATCGAGGAGATCGTTCACCTCGGTGGCCACGCCGGTGCCCTGAACTACAGAGCCCGCCGACACCATTGTGCTCGAGGGATGTTCCGGCTGGACGAGCGTGACGAACTTGCGTCCGAACAACGTGGTCGGATCGATCACGGCCGTGATGTTCTCCGGGATCGTCGACGTTCGGCTCTCGTCGATGTCCATGGTGATCTTGGCCCGGTCGTCTACCAGTTGTACCTTCGACACCCGGCCGACGACGACGTCGCGCATCTTGATGTCCGAGCCGGGTTCGAGCATCAGCCCTGACCGCACCGAGTACACGTGACCGGGACGGTCGAATGGAACAATCCGCGGTAGATGCCGACTGACGCTGCGGTCGCGATTGCCATCAACGCGATCAGACACCCACCCAGGAGCGCGTAGACGCGGCGGCTCCGCTCTTCGATATGGCCACCCATGTCAGCCCGACACTTTCACGGCGCCTGCGGAGCCACCGTAGACGGCGATTCCGATGAGAAGGTCGATGACCATGATCGAGATCAGGGATGTGCGTACCGCACGTCCGACCGCGACACCGACTCCCGCCGGCCCGCCCTTCGCGTTGTAGCCGTGGTAGCAGTGCACACACATCACCACCACCGACATCGCGAGCACCTTCACCATCGACCACGCGACATCACTCGGCACGAGGAAGACGTTGAAATAGTGCTGGTACGTTCCGCTCGCCTCACCGAGATACTCGGTGACCAATTGCGTGGCGACGTACCCGACGAACAACGCCACGGCATACAGCGGAATCACCGCGATGACCCCGGCGGTGACGCGAGTGCTCACCAGATAGGGGAGCGACGGGATCGACATGGTCTCCATGGCGTCGATCTCTTCGCTCACCCGCATCGCACCGAGTTGAGCGGTGAAACCCGCACCGACCGTCGCGGTCAGCGCGATGCCGGCGATGACGGGAATCGCCTCGCGGGTATTGAAGAATGCCGAGATGAATCCGGACAGCGCACCGATTCCGATGCGGCCCATCGACGTCGCTCCCTGCTGGCCCACCTCGTAGCCGACCGCGGTGGTGAGAAGCGAGATGACCACCAGGGTTCCCCCGATCACCGCAAGGGCACCGGTACCCATGCTGACCTCGGCGAGCAGTCGGATCGTCTCCTTGCGGTAACGCCGAACCGTGTGCGGGATGGAGGTGACGGCGTGGCTGTAGAAGTGGAGCTGCCTGCCCATCTCCTCCAGATGACCAACAGGTGCACCGACCGCGCGGAGCGCGAGCCCGGCAACGTGCGGTCTCGCCGGGGCGGCCCGAGTAGCTTTCGACACAGAATTCTCCCGTTGACAGCCGACTGTGCGGCTAGGTGTTGAGCGCTGTCAGTGCAGCGCAAGAGTGGTGATAACCGAGTTCGCGAGGAAGAGCAGCAGGAAGCTGCCTTTCGCGTTGAGTCCCAGATGACACGCGACGAGACCGGCAAGCATGCCGAACACCGCCGCCTTCACCTCACTGACAAGGAAATCGGGCAGTCCCGTGAGGATCGAGATGGCCGTGACGTATTGCCCCGGCGACGCACCCTGCATGTAGACCGTCGCGAAGTAACCGCCCACCAGTCCGACGGCAGACACCAGACCGTTGAGAAACATTCCGATGAGAGTCGACGCCAGCACCCTCGGTACACACAAACGCTGAATCGGGTCGATTCCCAACACCTTCATCGCGTCGATTTCCTCGCGAATCGTGCGCGATCCCAGATCGGCGCAGATCGCGGTCGAACCGGCGCCGGCAACCACGAGAACCGTTACCACCGGACCGATTTCACGGATGATCGCGACACCGGCGCCGGCCCCGCTGAGGTCGACGGCTCCGATCTCGGCCAGCAGAATATTGATCTGGTAGACGAACATCATGCAGAAGGGAATCGCCATCAGCAGCGCCGGCATGATCGACACACCCGCAATGAACCATGCCTGCTGAACGAACTCGCGAGCGTGGAAGGGGCGCTTGAACATGCATCGGAACGTCTCCATCGACGTCGCGTAGAACGCGCCCACCGCAGTCGGCGCGACCTGAATGCCCTTCTTGACAGCGCTCGCCCTCGACGGGCGGGCTTCCAGATCTACTGACATCGAACGGCCTTTCTCACTGTTTCCGGAGTATCCGATACGGCGGAGTCGGTCATCATTCGTGGACGAGGACGACCTTCACCGCGTCACCTCGATGCTGGACGGCCACAGCTTCGTTGATCTGTGAGAACGGCATTGTCGTGATCAACTTGTCGAACGGGAACCTGCCCTGACGGTGCAGATCGAGAAGGTGCGGAATGAACGTGTCGGGGTCGGCATCCCCCTCGACGATCCCGCGGATCGTCAGACCGAAGAGCTGCGTCGACATCATGCCGATCGGGATTGTGGCGGTCGGGTCGGCGGGGACCCCGATGAGGCCGAGGGTGCCCCGGACACCCAGTGACTGCAGGATCTGGTCCAGCACGGGCAAGAGAGCCGTCGTGTCGATCGCGTAGTCGATGCCGTCGGGCACCACTGCCCGAATCTGTTCGGAGAGGTCACCGTCCGCAGGATCGACGACGTGGGTCGCGCCGAGAGACAGCGCGAGCTCGCGCCGCGACTCGTGAAGTTCGACGACGATGATCACGCCGACCTCGCGGACCACGGCAGCAAGCACAGCCGCCAGGCCGACCGAACCCGCGCCGACGACGACCAGTGAAGATCCTGGAGCGACGTCGAGAGAGTTCAACACCGCGCCTGCGCCGGTCTGGATTCCGCAGCCGAGCGGACCGACGAGTTCGAGAGGGGCATCGTCCGCGACCTTCACGACGTTGCGTTCATGAGCGATGGCATGTGTCGCGAGGGAGGACTGCCCGAAGAAGTTGCCGCCGAGCGTGGCGTCCCCCGCGGTGAGTGCCGAACTGCCGTCCGGGCGCACACCACCGAAGTTGAACGCCATGAAATTGTGGCAGTACGCAGGCTCGCCCTTCCCACAGTGGGCACACTGGCCGCAACTGTTGAAGCTGATCGCGACCTTGTCGCCTGCAGCGACCTTGGTGACTCCGGATCCGACCCTCACGACCGTCCCGCTACCTTCGTGGCCGACGACGCCCGGAAGGGGGAACGGGAGATGGCCCTCCTTGACGGCCAGATCGGTGTGGCAGAGACCGACGCCGGCGATCTCGACGAGGACTTCGTGTTCCGTGGGTTCGCTCAGAGACACGGTCTCGATGGCGAAGTCGCCCGCGACTTCGTGGACTACGGCGGCGGTGATCTGCACGACTGCTCCCTATTTCAGGTGTTCGCCCGAGGACGGGCATCACTTGCTCAGGTGCAATGTTAGGTAGATCACAAGCCCTGAAAATAGGGATGAGCGGCAAGTTCGCTCCAATCTCCCCCCTTTTACCCCCGATGGGACTACGGCACCCGAGAGGTCCTGTCTTCCTGTGAAAATTCGCCACACGGAGTCGAGGCTCATGTGGCGGAGTCGACGCAGGGTCGGCAGTCTGCGCGCCGCGGGAACCCGATGCCCCCGACGAAGTACCGAAAACACCCCTTGGTGTGACGCGTCGAGTGCACGCATGAAGAGAGACTTGAATCACATTCCGCGATCAACTCGATCGATGTCCCATCTCAGGAGGAACCAGTGTCTGTTGATCCTTCGGCGCTCATCATGGGGGTCGCCGCCGCAATCGGCGGCATCGTCCAGGGCGCCGATATGCCCGATGCAGCAAAGGATTTCGCGATGCAGCAGATTTACGCGGTGGCGGATCAGGCGAAGGCCGTCGACGTGACAATCGACGACTACATCGAATTGCTACCCGAGAATTCCCGCGAGCCCGCTCGGCAGGCAGTCGACACGGCTGCCGAGACGGCCCAGAGTGCGGTGGCACCGTTTCTGCCGTCACCCGTCGTCGCGGTTCCTCCTGATCCCGAAATCGACGAGTCGCTGCCGGGGGCATCCGAAGAGCCCGAGGTGGTCGGGCCCGCAGAGGAGCCGATTGCTGCCGACAGTACTGTGCCGGAAACAATTCCGCGCGAGGAAGGTGACGTTATCAGCAGCGTCGCAGCCGGTCCGATGCCGATCGGCTCGATCGCCGTGTTCGTCCCCTGGTTCACGAAGGCGGGTGGAATCTGCGAGGGAATCACCGCGCCCGTTCTCGCAGCGCTGTATTCCGTCGAGAACGGATTTCGGTACGGTGCCACCTCGCCGGCCTCGCCGGCGGGTGCACGTGGACCCGGACAGTTCATGCCGGCCACCTGGGCGCGATACGGCAAGGACGCCGACGGCGACGGAATGTCGGACGTTCTCGGAGTAGCCGATTCGGTGATGGCGTCCGGGAACCTGCTGTGCGACATGTACAGCCAGATCGGTGAATGGAAGGCCGAGGGGCTCGTATCCGGCGATACCCTTGACCTGACTCTCGCCGGATACAACGCGGGGATAGGAGCGGTACGCCAATTCGGGGGAATGCCCAGAGGGACTGACGACTACGAGAACCAGACCCGGCCGTACGTCGCGAAGATCCGTGAGTCGGAGGGGCGGTTCGCGTCGGTTCTACAACTCCTGCGCAGTGATTCGGGGGGTGTGGGTGGTCTCATCGTGCAGGCGGCAATTCGGTATCTCGGCTTGCCGTACGTGTGGGGTGGCGGCAGCGTGAAGGGCCCGTCCTCCGGAGGGTTCGACTGTTCCGGTCTGACGTCCTACGCCGTGTACGACGCAACCGCCGGCCTCATCCTCCCACGCACGTCGGAGACCCAGTGGAACGTCGGTGTCGAGGTCCCGCTGGACGGCGCGAGGCCGGGCGATCTGCTGTTCGGCAACTGGGGCCCGGGAGGGCCCGGCCACGTCGCGATCTATCTGGGAAACGGTCAGATGGTGCATGCGCCGACGACAGGCGACGTCGTTCGGATCGCACCGGTCTTCGAGGGCATGAAGGCGCGGCGAGTGGTGTCGTAGAAGGCCGAACGGCACGAGGCCCCCACGCCGAGCAGCGCTCGACGTAGGGGCCTCGGTCGGTTGCTAGCCGCGCCCGACACGGGACGCCGGGTTCTCCGGTGTCTTCGCGTCCGGTCGACCGCCGGCCTCGTGCGCCAGGAAGCGCTCTCGTGCAACGAGATAGAACGGGAATGCCATGGAGACGCCGATGTAGGACAAGAGCACGAAGACCACGCCCCACTTCCGGCGCATGCCGATCCGTGCGGTGTCCGTGAGCACCCAGACGATGAAGACCGTCCAGGCGATCAGCATGTCGATGCTCAGGAACGCGGCGGTGCCGCCCGGCTCGATACCGTCTCCGAAGAATTCGACCGGGTTGAAGATGTTTCCGCCGTCGCCGATCCAGTCGAACGCGAATGGCCAGGTCAGGAGTAGCGCAGCGATCCCGGCGACGACGTAGAAGGCGTGACGGGCATTCATTGCGGTATTTCCGCGCATCTGCGTGGTCACGACGTCACCTGCTGTCTGCGACGCGAACGTGGATCTCGGCCTCGCTGTCGGCGACGACGAGTTGGCAGGACAGACGAGAATCGTCGTCCGCGGCGTCCAGATAGGCGATCAGATCCGTCTCCTCGTCCGTCGGTTCGGCGAAGAAGCGGGTGTACTGCTTCGGGAGGTGGACGTGACACGTAGCGCAGGCGCAACTGCCGCCGCATTCGGCGACGATGCCGGGGAGGTTGTTGCGGAGCGCTGCGTTCATGAGCGTTTCACCGGGTTCGACATCGACGTGCTCCGTCGACCCGTCCGGCAGGTCATAGGTAACTTTCGTCATGCGCTGAGGGCACTTTCTCACTCGAAGGTGGTGCGCCGAATATCATCTTGTCTCGGCACACCACCTGGTCAGGCGAACGTCAGGTGGACGGGGAGGTGCCGCAATCCGCCGACGAAGTTGGTCTGGATCATCTTGGGTTCGCCGGTCACCTCGACGCGACGAAGCTTGGGCAGCAGTTCCTCGAGCATGACCTTCATTTCGAGCTTGGCGAGATGCTGGCCGATGCACATGTGCGGTCCGTAGCCGAACGCGATCTGCTTGTTCGGACGCCGGTCGATGTCGAAGGTGTCCGGGTTGTCGAACACGTCGGCGTCGCGGTTACCGGACTGGAACAGCAGCATCAGTCGGTCGCCGGCCTTGATCGAACTCCCACGGAGTTCGTAATCGGTGAGTGCGACTCGGGTGAACTGTTTCACCGGAGACACGATCCGCAACGCTTCGTTCACCAGGTGGGGAACCAGATCGAGGTCTCCCTGCACCTGCTCGAGGATGTCGGGACGTGCGGCCAACTGCTGCAGGCAACCCGCAAGGGTGCTCGCCGTGGTGTCGTGGCCGGCGGTGGCGATGGCGACGAACCACCCGTAGGCGAACGTCTTGGGGAAGTACTCGCCGTCGGCATCCTTCGCGACCGCGATGAGAGTCGCCAGATCGTCGCGTGGTTCTGCTCGCCTGCTTTCGACGAGAACATCGAAGTAGGCGTAGAAGTCGGAGATCGCCGCTGCCCACTGCTGGGCGGCGGCATCGGGAGACAGGCTCTCGATGTCCTCACGTGTCGCATCCGGGTCGGCGACCCCGAACAGGTCCTGTGTCAGTGCCATCATGCGCGGCTCGTCTTCGACCGGCGCACCGAACAGCGACATGATGACGTGCAGCGGGAAGAACACCGCGAATTCCTGTACGGCGTCGAGGTCCTGGCTCCCGGACACGAGCCGATCGACGGATTCCTTCGCCGTCTCGCGGATGCGGTCCTCCCATTTCTTGAGGTTGGCCGGCCGGAACCAGTCGAACGCAACATCCTTGACGGTGGAGTGCTCCGGGGGATCGAGGTAGGGCAACGCGTCCAGGATGCGAAGACTTCCGCCGGTGAGTTTCTTCGTGAACTCGTCTCCGGCCTGGTTGGCGAGAATGGGGTTGTGCGAGCCCTTGTCCTCGCCGCCGCCGGCGCTGAAGATCTGCGGCTGTCGCTCGATCTCCATCAGATCGGCGTGCTTACTGACCAGCCAGAGCGGGTCGTATCCCTCAACGCGTGCCTGCCCGAGCGGCCGGTTCTCGCGCAGCCACCGGTAGGCGTCGTACAGCTTCGCGTCGTCGGTGTGTCCCTCGGCGAGAACGATCTGCCGTGCTATCTCATCGGGAATTGTTGTGGTGTTGGCGGATTCGACCGTCGTCATGATCAACCTTCTCTCTGGTGTGGGCTGAACAGCGCCGGGACGTACCGGCGCTGTCGCGCGGTGTCCGTTCATGCTGTGACTCGAGTCTCATGCATGAACGGCACCCATGCGTCACCCAGACGAGGGGTTTCGCCCCCGATTCGGAGGCAGTTCTCAGGCCGCCGAGATTCCCCCGTTGACGCTGATCGCCTGTCCGGTCAGCCGGCGCGCGGCGGGGGAGGCGAGGAAGACGGCGAGCGCAGCGAGGTCCTCGGATTCGGGGACGCCGAGGTGGGCCTGCTGTGCTGCCTTGGCGAACAGTTTGGCACTGAACCCGTCGGAGGTGATGCGTTCGGTAGACCCGGTGCCGGCGACCAGCGACGGCGTCAGGACGTTCACGCGGATTCCGCTGCGTTTGGCTTCGATGGCCAGTGTGCGGGTGAACATGACGATCGCGGCCTTCGCCGCCCCGATCACGGACTCGCCGGGCGTCGCGGTCTTGGCTGCGTCCGATGCGACGTTGATGATGACGCCGCCCTTCCGTGCCGTCATGTGGGGAACGATTTCGCTCGCGAGATACATGCACGGGAGCGCGAGTTGGTTGAAGATGCGCGCGATGTCGTCGGTGGGAATGTTCGCGAAGAGTTCCGGCCGGACGTCGGCAGCTGTCGTGGATACCAGGACATCCACGCCGCCCAGAATCCGCTCGGCTTCGGACGCGATATGGGCGGCGCCGTCGACTGTGGTTGCGTCTTCCGGCAGGAAGGTCACCTCGCACGACGAGTTGGCGGACGAGATGCGATCGACGGCAGTGTGTCCGCGTTCCGTGCTGCGTCCGACGACCATGATGCGCGGTGCGCCGGCCTGAGCGAGGCCGACGGCGGTCGCGAGCCCGATCCCTGCCGTGCCACCGACGATCAGTCCGCTGCTGTCCTTCAGTTCTTTCGGCGGTGAGATTTCATGCGTTCCCATGGTGAGCTCCTTCAGGGTGATGGGGGTCAGAGAGATACTGTGCCGCGGGCGAAGATGTCCTTCGCGATGATGCGTTTCTGGATCTCGGCTGTGCCGTCCGCGACGAGGTACGCGGTGACGTCGCGGTAGCGTTGCTGCAGAGGCGATTCGGTCGAGTACCCGAGGTTTCCGTGTACGCGCATGGCGAACTCGATCGCGTTCTTGGCCACGACGGGAGGCCACCACTTGCTCATCGACGCCAGGGCGGTGTGCGGCTGGGCGGTTTCCCGGAGCCACAGCGCCCGGTAGCAGATCCAGCGAGCGCCTTCTAAATAGGTGGCGTGCTCGGCGAATTGGAACGCGAGTCCCTGGTGCTCGGAGAGCGGCTGCCCGAACGTCTCCCGTTGCTGCGCGTACGCGGCGGCTTCCTCCAGACTCTGTTTCGCGGCGCCGAGGCACATCAGTCCGAGAGCCGCACGACTGTAGTCGAAGTGGTCCATGACCGAGTGAAAGCCCTTGCCGAGTTCGCCGACGAGATGCGACTCGGGAACGAAGACGTCGGACAGATGAATGCTTCCCCACCCCAAGGGCAGGCAGCCCATGCCGGGCATGTGGCTGACGCTGACCCCGTCCGCGTCGAGCGGCACGACGAAGCAACTGACACCCCGGGCACGGCTGGATCCGGGCTCTCGCGCGTAGACAAGTGCCGCAGTGGCATTCATCGCCCAGGAGATGGCCGTCTTCTCGCCGTTGAGGCGCCATCCGCCCTCTACCGCCGTTGCGGTGGTGGTCAGTGTACTCGCATCGGAGCCCGAGCCCGGTTCGGTCAACGCGATGGCGATGGTCTGCTCCCCGTTGATGAGGGGAGGGAGGTAGCGCTCCTGGATCTCGTCCCGGCACAGCGCCAGTTGAGAGGCGACCAACCCGATCTGGACGGGTGCCGACGCCATGTTCACGTCGCCGTAGGCCAGGGTCTCGGTGGCGATCCCGAGGAGGACGGGGTCTTCGGTGCCCGTGCCGCCGTACTGTTCGGGCAGGCCGATGCCCAGCAATCCGAGGTCGCCGATCCTCTTCAGAATGTCGAAAGGGAAGTCCGTTGACGCGGCTCGATCGCGGTAGCCGGGAAGTAGAACTCGGTCGCTGAACGTGGCCAGCGTCTTTCGGAACTCTTCGTGTTCGTCGGTGAATGCGAATGAAACCATCGGAGTGTGCTCCTGTGCGTGACTCGGCTGGGGGATCACGGCGAGGGGGCGTTGTCGTGCACTGAGAAGCCGGACGGCCCGTTCCTCGTCCCGTGAGAACTATTCTAGGTTTGAATAGTAGGGCGTCAAAGCTAATGAGGCAAGGGATGTGCCGGGTAGATGTCTACGTGGGAGATGCGGCGCCCGGGTCCGGCACCTCAACCGCGAGAGGGTCTCCGGCGGTTCTCAGTCCCCGGTTTCGACGTCACCGACGGCGCGACGTACCTGTTGCAGTTGTTCGATCAACGCTTCCAGGGTGTCGGTGTCGACGGGCGCAAGGCCGAAGCGCACTGCGGCGAGGCGATCGTTCGCATCCTCGACCACCTCCAGGCCGGCCGGAGTGAGGGTTGCGAGAACGGTGCGGCGATCCGTCGCGTGGGCTTTGCGTTCGACGAGGCCCGCCTTGACGAGTTGGTCGACCGCCATCGACACGGTGGTGGGGTGGACCATGAGGTACTTGCTCAACTTGCCGAGCGTGCGAGTGCGCTGCTCCGACAGTTGCAGCGACGTGAGAATGAGATAGGCGTTGCGCGACAGTCGAAGTGAACGCAGTTCCTGGTCCATGGCGCGCACGATCCACTGGTGCGTGCGGAGCAACGCCATCGTGGTTCCGAACTCCAGATCGGCCGAATCACGCCGCTGGGACCATTCGGCTCGCATCCAGTCGACCACGTCGTGGCGCTCGTCGTCAGCCGGCGTCGGGAGTTCACTCGCCACTGGGCGTCCTCTCGTCGTCACCGAACCGCGTCGAGGTAGATCATAGAACCGCGGTCACCCGTGCGAGAGAACGACCTTCCCGAACCCGCTTCCCTGTTCGAGATGCTTGTGTGCGGCGGCCGCTTCGGCGAGGGGGAATGCTGCGCTGATGGGTACGGGCGGGACGGATTCGGTGTCCAGCAGTGTCAGTAGCCCCGCGAAGTCCCCGGGACTGCCCATCGTGGTCCCGATCAGTTCGTACTGACCGAAGTAGAAAGGCCGGACGTCCAGGGTGGCGAGCTCGCTGCGCGACGCGCCCAGCACGACCAGGCGGCCACCCGGCCGCAGTGCGGCGATGGCCTGCTCCCAGGTCCCCACCGAATCCAGGACGAGGTCGAATCCCTGACCGTCCGGGGTGAGTCGGCGAGCCTCGTCCGGCCATTCGGGGTCGGTGTAGAGCACACCGTTCGCGGCGCCGAGTTCCTGTGCCTGCGCGATCTTGGCCGCCGTGGAGGACGTGACGGTGACGTTCGCTCCTACTGCGGAAGCCAGCATGACGGCCATGGTCGCGACGCCGCCGCCAGCACCCAGGACGAGCACGTTCTCGCCGGCGCGGAGGCGGCCACGCGTGAACAGGGCGCGGTAGGTGGTGAGTCCGACGAGGGGCAGTGCGGCGGCCTGCTCCCAGCTGAGCCCGCGTGGTTTGGGGGCGACGCAGTCTGCGGGAACGCGCACCAACTCGGCATAGGTGCCTCGCTGGTGATCGCCGAGGATCTCCCACTGTGCGCTCGGCGCGGCGTCGCGATCTCCCCACCACAGCGACGGGAGGACGAGAACCTCCTCGCCCGTGTCGCTGCGAATGCCTGCGCCGTCGGCGCCGAGTACGTGCGGCAGCGGTGACGAATACCTGCCCTGGCGGACGAGGACGTCGTGCCAGTTGAGCGCGGCCGCCTTCAGGCGGACGGTGACCCAACCCGAGCTCGCCACGGGGTCGGAAATCGACTCCACCTTCAAGACATCCGGCTCCCCGAATTCTCGCAACACGACGGCGTCCACAAAAAGTCCTTTCGGTCGTACCATTCGCACGGTAGCATGTTTTTCGTGCGCATTCGGCGGTGGTTGCGCCTTCTGGTCGCGGCGGTGACGGGACGGAGTGTGCCGATCCCGGTCGATTCCTGGCAGCTGCTGTACAAGTCGCTCGACCGCATCAGAGTCGTTGATGATCGCGTATCTGCTATCCCGTGGTTGGGCGGTCGTCACCGCCGACTACGAAGGACCGGAATCCGAATTCCTCGCCGGACCACAGGCCGGCTACGCGGTTCTCGACGGCATCCGCGCTGCCCTCCAGTTCGGGCCGAGTGGACCGAGCCCGCATGTGCCGAGTCACAACACCACCTTGGTCTCCGGCGCGCCGGGTGCGATCGACTTCCTTGCAGCACGTTTCGCCGGCCGGGCTGCCGTCGACGATTGCGTGTGACATCTGCGAATCTCAGAGCGGGTAGTGCGTCAGCACCCCCATCGGATCGTGCCTTTGCCGCAGTTCGCGCAGTCGCCGCAGGTTTCCGCCGTAGGCAGCGTCGATCTCGGCGCCCGTCTCGGGGAATCCGGGCCGGACTTCGACGCTGTAGACGCCGGTGGTGTGGGGTGCGAGCGCGTCGAGGGTGCCGCCCGCCCAGGACAGGCAGGCGGCGCCGTCGTAGGGGTCGGACCAGATGGCGTTGAGCGGGATGTTCCATTCGCCGCCGCGACCCCAGAAGGCGGTGTCGCCGTTACTCACATCGGCGAGTGCACCGCCGGTGTGCTGGAAGTCGATACGACATTCCCGCGTCGGCGCCCCGCGGATCTGGGTGGCCAGGGCTTCTGCGAGGTGGGAGTCGAGGGTCGGTCCGGTGAAGACGGCCTTCCCGAAGAACGACCCCCTGTGGTCACCCGGTTGGGGCAGCCGGATCGGTTCCGGTTCTTCGCCGTCGGCTCCGGGTGGCGCGAATTCGGGTAGCCCGTCGAGGTAGTTGCCCGAGGTCTCGGACCGGTACAGCACGCTGCCCGACACGGCGGCGACCGAGGTGGCGGCGGCCCGGGCGCGGTCGATGTCGGATGCATCGTCGCTCGCGCACGCGGTGTACACGAACAGGACGGGTTCGTCGGCGGACAGCGCGCTGTAACCGAGCACCGCGCCCATCGTCGTGTCACGCGGAAGCGTCGGGGCGACACGGAAATAGGTGGCGAGCGCTTCGAGTCCGAGCACCATTCGATCGACCCACACCGGGCCCTGCGGATGGGTGCGCAGCACCGCCGACGTGACGACCCCGAAGCACGGTGCGCAACCCCGGACCGCCCACCACAGATCGGCCTCGTCGCCGGTGCTGGCATCGGACAGGTGGACGACTTCGCCGGAGGGCAGCACGAGTTCGACCTCGAGCAGTTGATCGACGGTCAGCCCGAGACTGCGGGTGAGGTAGCCGACGCCGCCGCGGGTGACGAGTCCGAAGCCGGCATGCCCCACGATCCCGACCGGCACCACCCGGCCGGTGGGGGCGAGTGCGTCCAGCATGGTTCCCACGGTGGCGCCGCCGGCGACGACCACTCGGTCGTCCTCGGGCCGCGCCGTGTTCATCTGGGCAGACAAGTCGAGCATGACGGCGTCGTCGGCGACACAGTTCGAACTCAGCCCGCCGCCGCGGACGGTGACGGTGCCGCCCGTCCGATGCGCAACCCGCATGACAGTGGAGACGTCCTCCACGGACTCCGGTTCGACGATGCAGGACGGTCGGCGTCTCGCGGCGTCGGGAAAGAACACTCTGCCCAGTGCCGCGCGGTAGTCGTCGGTGTCCGGGAGATGAACCCGGTGCGGGAGCACCGCCTTCAGCTGCGCGACACATTCCGCGGATGGTGAACTCACGAGCGCCTCCTATCCGGTTGCGTTACCTGCCTGCCACTCGGCCCACGGAACTTCCCAATCCCCGTACGTGTCCCACACGGGCAGGATCGGTCCGCCCGAGTTGGTGATCTCGACGACGTCGCCGATACCGAAGTGGTCGAACATCCACTGGGCGTTGGCGGGAGCCAGGTTCACGCAGCCGTGGGAGACGTTGCTGTTGCCCTGATCGCCCACCGACCACGGCGCCGAGTGGACGAACTCGCCGTCGTTCGAGATGCGGAGGTTCAGGTCGACCTTCTCGCGGTAGTAGTCGGGGTCGCCGGCACAGACGCCGTACGTGCAGGAGTCCATGATGATGCTCTGCTGCCTGTCGGAGACCACGTGCGGGCCCTCGTGCGAGGGGTGGTCGGGGGAGCCGAGGCTCATCGGCATCGATGTTTCCTGAACACCGTTGTGGAACACGGTGAGCACCTCGCTGGCACCGTCCGCCTTGGCGACCCACGAGTCGTGCACGGTGTAGTCGGCGGCATTGTTCTCGGCACCGAAGACGCCGTCGCCCAGGTCGACGCCGAACACGTCCGCCTCGATGTGGATCTTGGTTCCCGGCGCCCAATAGTTCGCGGCGCGATAGTGCGCGTTCTGGTCGTCGGTCCAGTACCAGGCCCCGGGCTGCGGCGGTGTTGTCGTCACGTGCAGTCGCTCCTGCACCGCGGCCTTGTTGGCGACCGGAGCGGTGAACTGGAACACCATGGGCTGGCCGACTCCGATGCCCGTGTCCGCGACGACCTCGGGTGCCGGGACGACGTTCGCGTACGCGGTGGAATCGGGGGTCATCGTCGTCACCGTGAACGTCTGCTCGACGGGGGCGCCGTCGGGGTTCGCCGCGTCGGCGACGACCGTGTACGTGGACCCGTATCCGAGGGGCGCGGTGCTCGTCCAACTCGTGCCGTCGGGGGCGAGGGCGCCGGAGACCGGTGCGCCGGCGTCGGCGGGATTCGTGACCGTCACGGTGGTCAGCCGGCCGCCCGTGGCGGTGACCACGATCGGGGTGGTCGGGTTGATCGGCGCGCCGGCGGCCGCGGGAACGGCAATCGAGGCGGGCGCGGCCTGGGTGGTGGTCGGGGGTTCCGAGGTGCCGGTGTCTCCGATGGTGCATGCCGTGGCCAGGAACGTCAGGGCCACCACTGCAACGATGCCGGCTGTCCGTGTGCGGAGAGTCACGACCACCTTCTTTCGGATCTCGATCAGCGTTTCGCCGTCCTCATACTGCCAGCGATCGCCTCGGAGTTTCCTGTCAGACACCCGCCGACCCTGCCCGACCTGGGTGAATCCGTCCACTCACGACGATTTAGACAGCTGTGCTGGCAATATTTCTGACTGTATGCGCACGTAGCTGGCGCAACATGACGATTGACCTTGAGAAATAAAACAGCTAGACTGGCTAATGAAATTGCTCCGGCGAACGAGAGGCGAATACATGGACGAGAAGGCTGATCGACTCCGTGAGGATGTCGTCATGTTCACCCGGCGCATCCGGACCCAGCGGTCCGGGCACCTGCTCACGCCCTCGCAGCTGCAGGCCCTCGCGCATCTCGACCGGGAAGGTCCGATGAGCGCCCGTGCCCTCGCCGATCTCGAGCAGGTGGCGCCGCAGTCCATCGCGCGGACCGTCTCGATCCTCGAGGACTCCGGCATGGTATCCCGCACGGTGGACCCCCAGGACGCGCGGGCGAGCATCGTCGCGATCACCGCGCTGGGATTGCAGACCCTCACCGCCGACCGGTCGCGGCGGAGCGAATGGCTCTCGGCCGCGCTCGCCACCGAATGCACCGAGGCTGAACGCGACCTCCTCTACATCGCCGGACGGCTACTCCGCCGACTCGCAGCAACCCCCGAGTCGGCGCCGCAGCGGGAGTCACTGATGAACTCGTGAGCGCGACCGTCGCCGACACCGCTGTCGCGCAGAAGTCGCCGTCCGTACCGTTCCGGGTCAGCGGATCCGTCGCCACCGGGAGCATTCTCCAACCCCTGAACTCGTCGATGATCGCGGTGGCGATCGTCGGCATCGCCGCCCAGTTCGGCTCCTCGTCCGGCATCACCTGGGTGATCTCCGCGCTCTACATCGCCACCGCCGTCACCGCGCCGATGGCGGGGAAGCTCGGCGCCCTCCTCGGCGCCCGGAAGGTGTACCTCGGGGGCCTCGCACTGGTGGCGCTGGGCTCCGTGGCCGGTCTGCTCGCACCCACGGTCGGCTGGCTGATCTTCTCCCGCATCCTCGTCGGAATCGGAACCGCCACCCAGTATCCCAACGCGATGACGATGATTCGCGGGTACGCGGAACGGCACGGTGCGCAACCGCGCACCGCGATCACGACCCTCGCGATCTGCAGCCAGGGCGTCGTGGCACTCGGCCCGACGCTCGGCGGACTGCTGGTGGGTGCGTTCGGCTGGCAGTCGATCATGTGGATCAACCTCCCGATCGTCGCGTTCAGCGCGATCGCGGTCACGAAGTTCGCGAACGTCGGCTTCGTCGGCGGCATGTCGGTCAGTCGACGCCAGCTGTTGCACGCACTCGACGTCGTGGGAGTCCTGCTGTTCCTCGCGCTCGTCTCGTCCACGATGCTGTTCCTGTTGTCGGTCACCACCGACCCGGTGTGGTGGCTGATCCCCGTGTGGGCGCTGGTGCTGGCGCTGTTCGTCCAGTGGGAACGTCGGGCGGACGAACCGTTCATCGACGTTCGGGCACTGGCCCGGAACCGGGCGCTCAGCGCAACACTCGCGCGGACCCTCCTCACCTACACCGCCTTCTACTGCGTCTTCTTCGGAATCCCGCAGTGGTTGCAGTACTCCCGGGGAATGGGCGCCACCGAGGCGGGGCTGACGATGCTTCCCGTCGCCGTCGTCGGTATCGGCTCCACGCTGCTCGCGTCCCGGACGTACCGGCGGCACGGGGTGCGCCGAACGCTCACCGTCGGGACGTGCGCGCTGCTGGTGGGCGGGGTGCTCCTGGCCTCGGTGGAGAGCAGCACCGCCCCGATCGTCGTGCTGCTCATGGTGGCGGCGGTGCTGGGAATCCCCAACGGATTCAACAACATCGGCAACCAGAATCTGATCAGCTCGGTCACGTCCGTCGAGGAAGTGGGCACGGCCATCGGGATGTACCGCACCGTGCAGTACATCGGGGCGAACCTGTCGGCCGTCGTGCTGCAGACCACCGCCGGTCACGTCATCGGCGACGACGGACTGCACCGCACGGGATGGTTCATCGCGATCGCGGGTGTTCTCCTCCTCGCCGGGGTCCTGATGTCGCGGAACATGGGCGACCGCCGGTCCGCTGCGTAGGGGGCACGTCAGGAGGGAGCCGTTCCTCCGACCGCCCGCCAGACCAGCGCCGCGGTCCGGGCCGCCCAGTCCGCGGGGGGCGGATCGCCGGCCAGGGCGCGGCCGTACCAACTGCCCGTGGTCATCGTGACGGCGACCTCGAGATCGGCGTCGGCGTCGATCATCTTCAGCTCCGCGGCACGATCCAGGATGGCGCGGACACGGCGCCGGCGCGGTGCCACCACCCGGGCACGGTACTGCGCGCGGACGTCGCCGTCCGTCGTGTCCTGCAGCATCGTCCCGACCAGCGACAGCCGGCCGGTGCACGACACCCCGCGCTGGAAGTCGGCCAGTTCGCGAACCAGATCACCGAACGGGTCCGCCGACGACCGGCCGGTCTCCTCGTCGGCCAACTGCGCCACGACGGCCGCGGCCAACTCCGCCTTCGTCGCCCACCGGCGGTACAGCGCCTGGCGGGTGGTGCCCGCCTCCGCCGCGATCGCGGCGAGCGACATCGCGTCGTATCCGGCCCGGGACAGTTGCCGGCCCGCAACTCTCAGGACCCGGGTGTCGATGTCGGTGTCGCGACTGCGCCCGGCCACACTCATGCTCGAACCTCTTTTCAATCCAATGCTGATGTGTATTGTAATGGAGAGACGACGGAAATCGGGAGCTCGCATGAGTGATCAGGACACCCCGTCCCTGTACGAATGGGCGGGCGGTGAGCAGTCGTTCCGGCGGCTGATCGACGCCTTCTACGACCGGGTGGAGCGCGACGAACTGCTGTCGCCGATGTTCCCCGGCGGCGTGCACGAGGAGCATCGCCGCAACGTCACTCTGTGGTGGTGCGAGGTGTTCGGCGGCCCGCCGGGATACACCGAACACCTCGGCGGCTACGAACGCATGCTGCGGCACCACATCGGTCTCGCCATCAGCCCGCAACAGCGGCACCGCTTCGCCGCGACCATGAGTCTCGCCGCCGACGACGCGGCCCTGCCGTCCGACCCCGAATTCCGCTCCGCCTTCATGGCATACGTCGAGTGGGGGACCCGGCTCGCCCTGCAGAATTCGAGTCCGGGAGCCGAGGTGGTCGAGCACGCACCCGTCCCGCACTGGGGTTGGGGCGTCGCCCCGCCCTACCGCGGCTGACCGGAGATCGGGCAACCCGAGCTGGCGGCCGGGAGAAAGTTGGGGCGGAGGTCCATGTCGGGTGCGTCGTAGAGCCGGTGGAACGTCGGGGTCAGCGCCGCCGACATCGGTGGGTTGATCCACGACCAGTCGGTGGGGCACTTCCGGCCCAGCGATTCCTCGCGTTCGACATGGCTGATGAACTGCTTGGCGACGGTGTGATGATCGACCATGTGCACCCCGGACTGCCGGTAACTGTGGATCACGGCGCGGTTCAGTTCGACCAGTGCCCGGTCGCGCCAGAGCGTCCGCTCCGAGGACGTGTCCAGGCACAGCTTTTCGGCGATGGCGGGCAGCATGTCGTACCGGTCCCGGTCGCTGAAGTTGCGGGCCCCGACCTCCGTGCTCACGTACCACCCACTGAACGGCGCCAGCGGATACGTCAGCCCGCCGACGGAGAAGCTCATGTTCGACACGGCGGGCACGGCATGCCATTTGAGACCGAAATCGGCGAACCAGGCGTAGTCGGGGTGCTCGATCTCGACCTCGAGCACCAGCTCGGATGGAATCTCGTACCAGCGCAGCGTCTCGTCGGGGGTGCTCACCAGCAGCGGCAGCACGTCGAACGGCGTGCCTGCGCCCCGCCACCCCATCTTCGTCACCGCCTCGGTGATTCCGACCTGGGCGGGGTCCCCGGTCACCGTCCCGTCCGCGTGGCGGTAGCCGGCGTACCGGATCAGTTGCGGGCTGACGATCTTGTACTCGCGTCCGTCCGCCAGCGGTAGGGGACCGACCGTGATGACCGAGCGCAGCGCGCCGCCGTTCGTCGCGACCCGCAGGTGCTCCCAGCACGCCTCCGCAATCTCGTCCGCGGTGGTGGCGTGGCGGGCATCGATCAGCTTCAGCGTGCGCCAGTGCTTGCGACCGACGCAGCGGGCGTGATTGCGCCACGCCAGCTGCGAGCCGACTTCCAGTTCCTCCACGGTGTGCTCGTAGCGGCCCGCCTCGGCCAGCGACTCCAGTGCGTCCGCGAGGCGGGCGGTGGGCAGGTGGGCCAGCTCGGGCTCGCTGAAGAACTCTGCGCACTCCCGCATCTGCGCTGCGGACCGCGACGTGACATCCAGCGAGTACGACATAGTCCCTGTGCTGCTCACCATTGACCTCCCGGCGATCGTGGATCCTGCGGCGGTCAGTATGTCAGCGAAGCGGGCACACTCGTCCACCGAGTGCGGACGGGGTGAGGAAATACCGCCGGCAGGACGGCGGTTCCCCCGGAGGTGAAGCTCTCGATTCTGGACCGGTCCCGCACGCGCCGCGGTGCGCCCGACTCTGCCGCGCTGACCGGGACGATCGAGCGGGCGGTGCACGCCGAACACCTCGGATTCGAGCGGTTCTGGGTGGCCGAGCACCACGCCGTGCCGGGCATCGCGAGCGGGTCGCCGCCCGTGCTGCTCGCGGCCCTCGGCGCCCGCACCAGCCGGATCCGGTTGGGCTCGGGTGGTGTGATGTTGCCGAACCACCAGCCGCTGGTGGTGGCCGAACAATTCCTGATGCTCGAGGCCGTGTACCCGGGCCGCATCGACCTGGGGGTCGGGCGGTCCCTGGGATTCACCAAGCCGGTGCGGGAGGCGCTGCGACGCGACCGCAACGCCCCCGACACGTTCGCGGACGACCTCGACGAGGTGCGGAACTACCTCGAGGGCAAGGGCACCGTGACGGCCCGGCCCCAGGTGGCGAGCCCCCCGTCGATGTTCGTTCTCGCGACTCGCCGCGGACTCGACTTCGCCGCGAAGGCGGGTCTGCCGGTGGTGGTCGGCGGGCCGATCCTTCAAGGGTCGGGCGCGCGCGTCCCGGAACTCGACCGGTACCGCGACAGCTTCGTCCCATCCGCCGTTCACCGGGCCCCGTACGTGATGATCTCGCTCGAGGTCATGATCGCCGAGAACGACGACCGGGCCCGTGAACTGCTGCTCCCGGAGGCGTGGGCGCTGGCGCAATCGAGCCGGACCGGCGAATTTCCGCCGCTTGAATCGGTCGCGGACATACGCACTCAGCCCTGGACCCCGCGGCTGCGCGAACAGGTCGACGCCACGATCGCGTCGTCGATCCACGGCGACGCCGAGCAGGTGAAGGTCGCGCTCGACGCGCTGAGGGCGCGCACCGGCGCTGACGAACTCCTGGCCTCGACGTCCACGTTCGACCGGGACGCGCTGTTCGAATCCGATCGGCTGTTGTCACTCCTGGACGTGTGACCCGCACGGCACACAACAGTTGCCGCAAGCCTTGCGCAAGTCTTGACAATCTTGCGCAAGCGGGTGAATAGTGTGTGTCGGCAGTCACAACGAACAGCGAGGCGGTAGCACAGTGGCACCCACCTTGACCGAGGTCGCTCAACGCGCAGGGGTATCCCTGTCCACCGCATCGCGGGCGTTCAGTGCCCCGGACCGGATCGGACCGGACACTCTCGCGCGGATCATCGCGGTCGCCGACGAGATCGGCTACCGGGCGGCGTCGCCGACACGCAATGACGCCGTGAGGCCGACGGCGACCACCGTCGCTGTCGTGGTGCCCGACATTGCGCACACGGTGTTCGCGAGTTTCGTGAAGGCGGCGCAGGCTCAGGGGTGGCACCGGCGGCAGACCGTGCTCCTCACCGACACGGACGGCAGCGCGGATCGTGAGCGCGAGGTCCTCGGCGAATTGCAGGGTCGTGTCGACGCACTCGTCGTCTGCGCGCCGCGACTGCCCGCGTCCGACATCGTGCAGCTTGCCGGCGACACCCCACTGGTGCTCGTCAACCGGTCTTCGCCCGAATGCGATTGCATCGTGGCGGATTCCGAGGACGGTCTTCGTCAGACCATCGACTACCTCGTTGCCCTCGGGCACGAACACCTCGCCTACGTTCAGGGCTCGCCGCAGTCCTGGTCGAATCAGCGCCGCGTCGCCGCGGTCGAGGAATTCTGCAAGTCCCGCGATGTGCAGCTGAGCCTGCTCGGATGGCAGCAGGAGACCCTCGCGGGTGGTCATGCCGCGGCCGCGAGCGTGATCGCGACCGGTGCGAGTGCCGTGATCACACACAACGATCCGATGGCGATCGGTGTGATGAACGGCGTCCGCGCAATGGGCTTTTCGGTTCCGGACGACCTGAGCGTCGTCGGCATCGACGACTCACCGCTGGCCGAGCTCGCCAACCCCGCGCTCACGAGTGTCAACGTGCCCATGGCGAGAGCCGGCGTGCTGAGTCTCGACCTGGTGTACCAGCGCGCCGGCGAACCGGATTCCGACGTCCGCGAAGTTCACCTCCCCACACAACTTGTCGTCCGTGCGTCGGCCGGACCGGCGCACGATCGGGTGTTTCGCCCCGGAAAAGAGAGCCGCTAGATGAAAATCGTTGTTGCCGACAGTAATCTGATCCCACACCGGGCGCGGTTCGATGCCGCGGTTCCCACAGGATCGCAACTGTCCTGGCACGGCAGCTTCGACGAGGCTGCCCTGATCGAAGATCTGCGTGACGCCGACGTGTATGTCGGGGGAAAGTTCACGCCGTCGATGGCGTCGTCCGCGACCACGCTGCGGCTCGTGCACGTCGCCGGCGCCGGGACAGACAATATCTCGTTCGGCGCCCTGGCCCCCGACGTGCTGGTGGCGAACACCTTCCACCACGAGAAGTCGATCGCGGAATACGTCGTGGCGGCCGCAGTGATGCTTCGGCGCGGCTTCGTCGCCCAGGACGCGGCCCTGCGGCGCGGGGTGTGGGCGACGTCGGTCTACGACGACCGCCTCACACAGTCGAATTCACTGCAGGGTGCGCGGGTGGGTTTCGTGGGTTTCGGCCACATCGGCAACGCCGCGTGGAATCTGTTCCGGGCATTCGGCGCGACAGGAGCGGCCGTGACCGGCCGCGGCAACGTCGATGCGACGGGTGAGGGGTTGGACTGGGCGGCCGACGTGTCCCAGCTCGGGCGTCTCCTCGCCGAATCCGATGTCGTCGTGGTGTCCGCACCGCTCGACGACCGGACGCGGGGCATGATCGGCGCCGACGAATTGCGTGCGCTGGGCAGCGACGGTGTGCTGGTCAACGTGGGCCGCGGGCCTCTCGTCCAGGAGCAGGCACTGTTCGACGCGCTGTCCTCGTCGACCATCGCGGCTGCGGCCATCGACGTCTGGTACGACTATCCCGGAGCCGACGGTCGAGGTGCGCCCAGTGCCCTCCCGTTCTCCGAACTCCCCAACATCATGATGACGCCGCATTCTTCCGGGGTGTCGCGGCAGACGTTTCTCGGCCGCGTCGACGACATCACCGACAACATCACCCGACTCGCACGCGGGGAGCAGTTGCGCAACGTCGTTGCTCCCGCGGTCGGAGCGAAAGGATCACGGGCATGACCGACAAGATCATCTCCGCGGACGTGCTGGTCTGCAGCCCCACCCGCAACTTCGTCACCCTGAAGATCACCACCGCCGACGGCGTCGTCGGTTACGGTGACGCGACACTGAACGGCCGCGAACTGTCCGTCGCGTCGTATCTGCGAGACCACGTCGCGCCCTTGCTGATCGGACGGGACGCGACGCGGATCGAGGACACCTGGCAGTACCTCTACCGTGGGGTGTACTGGCGCCGCGGGCCGGTCACGATGGCCGCGATCGGCGCGGTCGACGTGGCGCTCTGGGACATCAAGGGCAAGACGCTCGGCCAGCCCGTCTACCAGTTGCTCGGCGGTGCCGTGCGTGACCGCGTCCTGTCGTACACCCACGCCACCGGGTGGGACGTGCCCGCGCTGCTCGACTCCGTCGACGCCAAGCGGGAGAAGGGCTTTCAGGCGATTCGTGTGCAGTCCGGGGTGCCCGGACTCGATTCGGTCTACGGTGTGCACAAGGGGGCTGCGGGATACGAGCCCGCGAGCCGCGGCGCACTCCCGGTCGAAGAGGTATGGGACACGGACGCCTACCTCAATCATGTGCCCGGGGTCCTCGCGGCGGTCCGGGACCATGTCGGCCCCGACCTCAAGTTGCTGCACGACGCCCACCATCGACTCACCCCGCAGCAGGCCGCGCGGCTCGGCAAATCGCTCGAGCCGGTGAATCTGTTCTGGCTCGAGGACGTCACGCCGGCAGAGAACCAGGACGCGTTGCGTCTGGTGCGCAACCACACCACGACGCCGCTGGCGATCGGCGAGGTCTTCAACACGATCTGGGATTGCCAGCACCTGATCACCGAACAACTGATCGACTTCATTCGCGTGGCGATCGTCCACGCCGGCGGAATCAGCCACGTCCGCAAAATATTTGCGCTCGCCGAGGTGTATCAGGTGCGAGGCGGACCGCACGGGCCGTCGGACGTCTCGCCGATCTCCCTGGGCGCGAGCCTGCATCTCGGACTGGCGACGCCGAACTTCGGAATTCAGGAATACATGGGCTACGACCCGCTCGTCAGTGAGGTCTTCCCGCACGCGTGGTCGTTCGCGGACGGCCATCTCACCCCGGGTGACGCACCGGGTGTCGGAGTGACGATGAACGAGGAACTCGCGGCGAAGTATCCCTACGAGCAGGCCTACCTCCCGGTCGCCCGGCGCCGCGACGGCTCCATGACGGATTGGTGACGCGCATGACCGAACACCCACTCTCACGCCGAAACGTTTCCGCCGCGGCACTGATCCACCGGCGGGTGCCGGAAGGCACCGGGATCGTACACCTGGGGCTCGGCAACTTCCACCGTGCCCACCAGGCCGTCTACACCGCGCTGGCAATGGAACGCGAACCCGGGCCGTGGGGGATCCTCGGTGTGGCGAGCCGGTCGAGCGCCGTCGCCGATGCGATGACGGCGCAGGATCTGCTCTACAGCGTCGTCGAGATCTCGCCCGGTGGATCGCGTGTCAGAGTTCCCGGCTCCCACACCGGGACCCTGGTGGCCGAACACGATCCGGAGTCCGTCGTTCACGCGATCGCGGATCCGGCAACGAAGATCGTGACGATCACCGTGACCGAACACGGGTACACCGTGTCTCCCGAGACCGGATCCCTCGACCTCGACTCCGACGCTGTCCGGCGTGATCTCGCCGAGGCCTCGACGCCGCGCACGACGATCGGACAGATCGCCCGCGCACTGGCCCTGCGGGCGAGCACACACGGCACCCCGATCACCATCCTCAGCTGCGACAACCTGCTGGCAAACGGACGGCAGACCGAACGGCTCGTGCGCGAGTTCGTCGGCACCTTCAGGGCACCCCTCCGTGACGAGGTACTGACCTGGATGGATGCGTCCGTGGCGTTCCCCAATTCGATGGTGGACCGCATCGTGCCGTCCAGTTCGGACCGATACAACGAGACGGCCCTGACGCACCTCGGCGTGCGGGACACGATCGCCGTCCCCGCCGAACCGTTCACGATGTGGGTGATGGAGGAGAAGTTCGCCGCCGGCCGTCCCGCCTGGGAGCACGGCGGCGCACTGTTCACCGACGACGTCGAGCCGTACGAGCTGATGAAGGTCCGGCTGCTCAACGGGACGCATTCGCTCATCGCGTACCTCGGCGCACTCGACGGGTGTGCCACCATCCCCGAGTCCGTGGCACGACCGTTCGTCGAGGACGCGGCGCGCCGCATCCTGTGCGACGAATACCTGCCGACAGTCACTGTTCCCGAAGCGGTCGACACGGACGACTACATCCGGCAACTCTTTTCGCGCTGGTCCAATACCGCTCTGGGACACCGCACCTCGCAGGTCGGCTCCGACGGATCGGTCAAATTGGCGCAGCGTATCCCGATCCCCGCGCTCGAACACCTCGGCCGCGGTGACGTCCCGCAGTTCCTTGCTCTGACCGTGGCGGCGTATCTCGCCTGCATCGCCCCGCTGCCTGGATTCGACCCCGGCCCACACGCACGATCCATGACCGACCCCGCTCGACCGCGCCTGGCAGGAATGGCCGACAACGCCGCTTCCACTACAGAATTCGTTCGCTCCGTCTTCGTCGACGGAGGCCTGTTTCCCAGCGTTCTCGCTGCGCACACCGAGTTCGTCTCGCGGATTGCCGACTTCGTCGACATCATCGTCCGCCACGGGCCGGCTGTCGCCGCCGGTGAAGCATCCGCCCCGGTCCCGGACTCCGGCGCGCTCACGCTGCAGTCCAGGGCGACCATCTGACTCTCTCACCCCCTGCCCGGACTTTCCGGGAACCACCAATGGAGGAATCCATGGACACTACACTCGACCCCACGGTGAACCCGAAAACACCCGGCCGCGCAGGCGGTACACCCCAGGCAGACCCGGCCGCAGTCCGCCGGGCGGCGTGGGCGGGACTCATCGGCACCACCCTCGAGCAGTACGACTTCGTCATCTACGGCACCGCCTCGGCGCTGATCTTCAACACACTGTTCTTTCCGAACATCTCGCCCGCGGCGGGCATCCTCGCGAGCTTCAGCGCCTACGCCGTCGGGTTCCTCGCCCGACCGCTCGGCGGCCTGTTCTTCTCACGCTACGGTGAGCGTCTCGGCCGCAAATGGGTGCTCGTCGCGACCCTGATGCTGATGGGCGGCGCGACACTGGGTATCGGTCTGCTGCCCACCTACAGTCAGGTCGGGCTGCTCGCACCCGCTCTCCTCGTCGCGTGCCGATTCTTCCAGGGATTCGGCGCGGGCGCCGAACAGTCCGGTGGTGCAACCCTTCTGACGGAGACAGCGCAGATAGGCAGGAGAGGCCGGCTCGCCGCGCTGGTGATGACCGGGGCCGCGCTGGGCACGGCGCTCGGCGCAGTCGCGTGGATCGCCGCGCAGCTCCTGCCGGAGGAGCAGCTCATGTCCTGGGGCTGGCGGCTCGTCTTCATCAGCAGTCTGCTCGTGACTGTCGCCGCGTTCGTCATCCGTCGCAAGCTCAACGAGAGCCCGGTGTTCCAGGAACTCAAGGAGCAGCACCACGTTCCGAAGACACCCGTGAAGGAGATCTTCGCGAACGGCAAGAAGCCGCTGTTCATCGTCATGTTCATGACGATCGGCATCAGCGCGCAGTCGTACACGTACCAGGTGTTCATGGCGTCGTACCTCAAGAACGACGTGCACGTCGACCCCACGTTCATTCCCAAGGTGCTGCTGGTCGGGGCCATCTGCGGCGGCATCGCGGCCTATGGGTTCGGTCGGCTGTCCGATCGGGTGGGCCGCAAGCCGGTGTACATCTCGATCGTGATCGCTCTGATCATCCTGCCGGTGCCGACCTTCCTGGCTCTGAACACCGGCTCGCACCTGTTGATCACGATGGCGATGATCGTCGGCTTCATCCTGGCCTGCCAGGGCGCGGTCGGTGTCACGATGAGCTACTTCCCAGAAATCTTCGGCTCCCGCTACCGCTACGCCGGCGTCACCCTCGGCCGTGAATTCGCGTCGATCTTCGGCGGCGGTGTCGCGCCACTGATTTGCGCGGCCCTCGTCACGGCCTTCTCCGGCTCCTGGATCCCCGTCGCGGTCTACATGATCGTGATGGCCGTGACCGTTCTGATCGCCTCGACGATGGCACCGGAAACCCGCGACCGCGACCTCACGCTGGCCGCCAACGCCACCGATCGTGAGGTGACGGCGGCATGACCTCCTCCGTCATCGCAGTGCTGCGCGCCGCGCACGCCGACCTCTACGCCCCGGTCGTGACCGTCCTCGCCGAGAACGGGGTGCGGGCCGTCGAGCTGACGATGAGCACGCCGGGCACCCTCGAGTCCCTGCGCAGCATCCGGCGCGACGCACCGGAACGGCGCCGAGATCGGGGTCGGGACGGTCACCACCGTCGACCAGGCCCGGGCCGCCCTCGACGGGGGTGCCGACTTCCTCGTGACACCGACCACCAACCTCGACGTCATCGCCACGGCCGTGCGTGCGGGTGTCCCGATCTACCCGGGCGGATTCACCCCGACCGAGCTGTGGAACGGATGGAACGCGGGTGCGACCGCAGTGAAGTTGTTCCCGGCATCGGTGGTCGGCCCGGAGTACATCGCGCATCTGCGCGGGCCCTTCCCCGACATCCAGGTCGTCCCCTCGGGCGGGGTGAGCATCGAGGACGTCCCCGTGTGGATCGCCGCCGGAGCGGCGGCGGTCAGCCTCGGCGGCCCCCTGATCGGGGACGCACTCCGCGGCGGGGACCTCGGTCAGCTGGCCGAACGATGCCGGCGCCTCGCGGGCGTCGTCGCAGAACCGGCGGTCGCGTGATGACGGTACTGACGTTCGGCGAAACGATGGCACTCACCCGAGCGGCGGACACCGGTGCACTCGCCCACACCTCGACGCTGCACCTGGGAATCGGCGGGGCCGAAACGAACTTCGCGATCGCGCTACGACGGCTCGGCGTGGACGTCGCCTGGGTCGGGCGCGTCGGCCAGGACAGCCTGGGTGACCTGGTCGAGCGTGAACTCCGGGCCGAGGGAATCACCGCCGACGTCATCCGCGATCCGGACGCCCCGACCGGGCTAATGGTGAAGGAGCGGCGAACCGCCACCGCCACCCGCGTCTGGTACTACCGGACCGGCAGCGCAGGGTCGCGGCTCACGATGTCGGACATCGCGGACGACCGCCTCGAGTCGGCGTCGCTGCTGCATGTCACCGGCATCACCCCGGCCCTGTCCGACAGCGCCAGGAAGACCACTCTGTACTGCGTCGAACGGGCACGCGCACTGGGCATTCCGGTGTCGTTCGATCTCAACTACCGCCGTGCGCTGTGGTCGCCGGAAGAAGCGGGTCCCGTCTTCCGCGAGCTGATCGCGTTGTCGGACATCGTCTTCGCCGGTGAGGACGAGGCCGCGATCGCGGTGGGTGACGGCGACCCCGCAGAACTCGTCGCGCGTGTCCGCGACCTGGGTCCCCGCGAAAGCATCTTGAAACTGGGAGACCAGGGGTGCCTGGCGGTGGTCGACGGCGAGACGTTCTCCCTGCCGGCGGTGCCGGTGAACGTCGTCGACTCCGTCGGGGCCGGAGACGGTTTCGTTGCCGGATACATCGCGGACCGCCTCGCGGGGGAGTCACCCGGCGACCGTCTGAGAACCGCGGTGACCGTGGGGGCCTTCGCGTGCACCGTGTCCGGCGACTGGGAGGGCATGCCGCGCAGGGACGAACTCGGACTCCTCACCACCGCGGAACCCGTCACCAGATGACAAGCTCCCATCTCCCACAGAACTGGACTTCACCGATGAACACCACCGAGACCACCGGCACGGAAACGATCGAGATTCCGACGCATGCGCAGGCGGTCGTCGCCCACGGCGCGAACGACCTGCGCGTCGAGGACGTGCCTATCGCCGCACCGAAGCCGGACGAGGCGGTGATCCGCATCGCCTACGGCGGAATCTGCGGATCCGACCTCCACTACTGGCAGCACGGCGCCGCAGGCGAGTCGATCCTCCGCGCACCGATGCGGCTCGGGCACGAGGCGTCGGGCACGGTGCTGATCGGCGCGGCGGACGGCAGCGGTCCCCGTCCCGGCGCACCCGTCACCATCCATCCCGCGACACCCGGCGGCGACAGCGCGACGTATCCGGCCGACCGCCCCAACATTTCCCCCGGATGCACGTACCTGGGCAGTGCGGCGCACTTTCCGCACACGGACGGGTTGTTCGTCAGCCACGTCGCCGTCCCGACCCGCATGCTGCGGGTCCTCCCGTCCGGGCTCGATCTGCGGCTCGCCTCCTTGGCCGAGCCGGCGAGCGTGGCGTGGCACGCGGTCGCGCGGGCAGGGGAGGTGAAGGATCGGTCGGTCCTCGTCATCGGCGCCGGACCCATCGGGGCGCTCGTGGTGGCGGTACTGAAGCGAGCGGGCGCCGGGAAGATCACGGCGGTGGACATGCACGAGTACCCGCTGCAGATCGCGCGCGACGTGGGCGCGGACGTGACCCTCACGGCCACCGACGCCGGCGCGGTCGCGGCTGTCGGAGCAGACGTGACCATCGAATGCTCCGGCAACCACCGCGGTCTGTCGTCGGCGATCCACGGGACCGCGCGCGGCGGCCGGGTCGTGATGGTCGGACTGCTTCCCTCCGGTGATCAGCCGGTACCCGTCTCGATCGCGATCACCCGGGAACTGGACCTGATCGGTTCGTTCCGGTTCAACGACGAGATCGACGAGGTCGTGGCCGCTCTCGCCGACGGCTCGCTGGCGGTCGATCCGATCATCACCGCCGAGTACGACGTAGCCGATGCGCTCACCGCGTTCGCGTCGGCCAAGGACGCGTCGTCGTCGAGCAAGGTTCTCCTCAGGTTCTGATCCCGGGATCCTCGCCCCGGCATCGTCGACGCGGCACAGTTGTCGCATGATGGTCTCGACGCACCCCCGAGGTCAGGAGAGCAAGCTGATGAAGGAATTCACCGCCTGGATCGCTCGCGAGAACGAGGGCGCCATCGGCCTCTCCGAGGAGACGGTCGACGAATCGTTCCTGCCACAGGGCGAGGTCACGATCCAGGTCGAGTACTCCAGCGTGAACTTCAAGGATGCGCTGGCGCTGACACCGAAGGGCGGAGTGGTCCGCGAATACCCCATCGTCCCCGGCATCGACGTCGCAGGCATCGTCGCCGAGTCGCAGTCGCCGGAGTTCGCGGTCGGTGACAAGGTCGTCGCTCACGGTTACGACATCGGAACGGCCCGGCACGGCGGGTACGCGCAGTTCGCCCGCGTCCCGGCCGACTGGGTGGTGAAACTCGACGGCATGTCCACTCGAACCGCCGCCGCGATCGGGACCGCCGGTTTCACGGCTGCGATGAGCGTGGAGGCACTGCAGTCCCGCGGCGTCGAGCCGGGCCACGGCCCGGTCCTGGTGACCGGGGCGAGCGGCGGCGTCGGCACCGTCGCCGTCGACCTGCTGTCGGCGGCCGGCTTCGAGGTGGTCGCGTCGAGCGGAAAGCCGGAGAAGGCGGAACTGCTCACCCAGCTGGGCGCGAGCAAGGTGATCGGACGCCTCCCCGAACCCGACACGAAACCGCGTCCCCTCGGCAAGGCTCAGTGGGCTGCCGCGGTCGACTGTGTCGGCGGCGCCACCCTCGCCCACGTGCTCAGCACCATCGAATACGGCGGTGCCGTGGCGGCCAGTGGACTGACCGGCGGACCGAAGTTGGAGACCACGGTCCTGCCGTTCATCCTGCGCGGCGTCAGCCTGCTCGGCATCGACTCGGTGCAGTACCCGATCGACCAGCGGCGCCGACTGTGGGGCCGCCTCGCCTCCGACCTCGCACCCAGCCGCCTCGAGTCGATCACGCACGAGGTCCCGATTGCCGACGTCGTCTCGGTGATCGATCAGGTGCGGGCGGGTACGTGGTCGGGTCGTGCGCTGACGCGCCTGTGAGTACTTATTAACGTCCGGCGGTTAACAAGTACTCACGGGCGGCGGAGCCGCACGATCCAGGCGCGGGTATCCGCCGGGTCGATCACGTCGTCGAGTTCGAAGATCGTCGCCGCGTTGAGTGCCTTCCCGTGCTGGTAGGCGGCGTCGACGAGTTGCGTGAATGCCGCGTCCCGCTCGGCGGGGTCGTCGAGCGCCTCGAGTTCCTTCCGGAACCCGAGGCGCACCGCGCCTTCCAGCCCCATGGCGCCGATCTCGCCGGTGGGCCACGCGACCGTGAACTCGGACGCGTGGAAGGAGCCGCCCGCCATGGCCATCGCGCCGAGACCGTAGCCCTTGCGCAGGATGACCGTTCCGTACGGCACGGTCATCTGCGCGCCGGTGATGAACAGCTTGCCGAATCGGCGGACCGTGGCCTCCTTCTCCGAGTCGGGACCGACCATGAATCCCGGTGTGTCGCAAAGCGAGACCACCGGCAGGCCGAACGATTCGCACAGTTCCAGGAAGTGGGCCATCTTGTCGGCCGTGACCGCGTCGATCGCACCGCCGAGGTGGTGGCTGCTGTTCGCGACGAGACCGTACGGCGCCCCCTCGACCCGGATCAGCGCGGTGACGATGCCGACGCCGTGGTCGCGGCGTAGCTCGAGGACCGAGCCGACGTCGGCGATGGACTCCACCGCACTGCGAACGTCGTAGGCGCGCAACCGGTTCTCCGGGACGACGTGACGGGCCAGCCGCTCGTCGGGGGCTTCCCAGTCGGGGAGCACCCCCTGGAAATACGACAGGTACGTCTTCGCCAGTTCGACGGCGTGCGCCTCGTCGCGGGCGAGCAGATCGATCACACCGTTGCGCCGCTGCACGTCCACCGGCCCGATGTCCTCCGGCCGGTACACACCCAGCCCGCCGCCCTCGACCATCGCCGGACCGCCCATGCCGATGTTCGCGTCGGGGGTGGCGATCAGGACGTCGCAGACCCCGGCCAGGGCGGCGTTGCCCGCGAAGCAGCGGCCGGACACGACCGACACCAGCGGCACCTTCCCGTTCAGCGCCGCCAGCGACCGGAAGGTGTTCAGGTCCAGGCCCGCTGCGGGGCCGGCGTCGGTGTCGCCGGGGCGTCCGCCGCCGCCCTCGGCGAACAGGACGACCGGAACCTGCCTGCGGCCGGCGAGTTCGATCACCCGGTCCGTCTTGGCGTGGTTCCGCATGCCCTGGGTTCCGGCGAGCACCGTGTAGTCGTACGACAGCACCACCGCCTGGGAATTCTGCGGACCGAACACGTCCCCGTTGATTGCGGCGAGGCCGGCGATCAGGCCGTCGGCGGGGGTGTTCTCGATCAGGTCCTGCTCGGAGCGGCGACTGCGCTGTGCGGCGAGAACGAGGGGCCCGTACTCGACGAAGCTGCCGGGGTCGACCAGGTCCTCGATGTTGGTACGCGCGCTCCGCCTCCCGAGCTTCGCCCGCTTCGCGATCGCGGCGGGCCTGGCGGCGTCGAGGGTGTAGTCGTGCCGCTGCCGGATCTCCGCCAGATCGGCACGCTCACGATCGAGATCGGTTGCGCTGTCGGCCACGTCGCCGGCCTCCGACCCGGTTCGGCGGATCACGACCAGTGGATCGCCGGCGTTGACGGTCTGCCCGGGCGACACCAGATTCCGCTCGACCACCGCGCCGGTGGAGGCGGCGATCACGTGCTGCATCTTCATGGCCTCGAGCACCACGAGGTGCGCCCCCGGCGTCACGGCGGCCCCCTCGGTGGCCGACTCCACGACCGTCCCGGCCAGGTGCGCGCGCAGCACGTCCTCGCCGGCGCGCAACTCGAGCGTGTCCGATGCGACCTCCGCCGGATGATGCACGTGCGCGGCGTCGACGAGGGCACCCATCCGCTCGGCGAGGTAGTCGGTGCCGACGACGCCGTCGGCGAAGCCGGGATCCGTGAGAATCGCCCGGAGAAAGCCGATGTTGGTGGGGACGCCGTCGACGACGAATTCGGCGAGCGCCGCGTCCGCCTTGCGTGCCGCGGCCGCGAACGACTGCCCGCGGGAATGAACGATCACCTTCGCGAGGAGCGAGTCGTACCGCGGGCTCGGCGACAGTCCCGGCCGCCCGTAGGTGTCGACGCGCACCCCCGGTCCCGTCGGCGGGGAGAACACGGACAGCGTGCCCGCGGCGGGAACGGCCTGACCGTCGGGGCGCATCGTCTCCATGTTCACCCGGGACTGGACGGCGATTCCGCGCGCGACAGCGGGTGTGCCCGACGTGTCGAGCCCGACGGCGCCGACCCCGTCCGGCAGCGCCAGTTCCGCGAAGTCCGCTCCCCGAGCGATGTCGATCTGCACGGCGACGAGGTCGATCCCCGTCACCTCCTCGGTGACCGTGTGTTCCACCTGAATCCGCGGATTGACCTCCAGGAACACGAATCCGTCCGGGGACACCAGGAATTCGACGGTGGCGAGTCCCCGGTAGCCGACACTGGCACACAGCCGCGCCGCGGCCTCGTGCAGTTCGCTGCGCAGTCCGGGGTCGAGCCCCTGCGCGGGTGCGATCTCGACGAGTTTCTGGTGGCGGCGCTGCACGCTGCAGTCGCGGTCGCCGACGGCGAGTGCCCGCGTCACGCTCGCCTGCGGTGCCGCGACCACCTGCACCTCGATGTGCCGGGCGCCCTCGAGCAGCGCCTCGGCGAACAGTGCGGGATTGCCGAACCCGAGTTCCGCCTCCGCCGCGCACGCCCGGTAGGCCTCGTCGATCCGGTCCGCGCTGCGGACGGCGCGGATGCCGCGGCCGCCGCCGCCCGCGAGTGCCTTGATCATGATGCCGCCCGAATGTTCCGCGAAGAACGCGCGGACGCCGTCCAGGTCGGTGGGACCGTGGGTCGCGGCGAGCACCGGCACCTTCGCGGCCACGGCGGCCTCGCGTGCCGACGACTTGTCGCCGAAGATGTCGAGCACCTCCGGGCTCGGGCCCACGAACGTGAGTCCGGCCTCGCCGCAGGCGCGGGCGAAATCGGCGTTCTCGCTGAGGAACCCGTAACCGGGATGCACCGCCGTCGCACCGAACTCGGCGGCCGCGGCGAGAATCGCCCGAGGGTCCAGGTACGCGGACGGTCCGGAGCCGCGCAGCGCGACCGCCTCGGTCGCCGCGCGCACGTGGGGACTGTCGGCGTCGTCCTCCGCGTAGACGGCGATGGTGTCGACCGACATCTCCTCCGCCGAGCGGATGATGCGCAGCGCGATCTCGCCGCGATTGGCGACCAGCAGGGTCACTTGTACTCCTCGGCCAGGGCGAACAGGTCGGCCTTGCGGACCTTCCCCGTCGCCGTCATGGGTAGTGCGTCGAGCACCTCGACGGTGGGCACCTTGTAGGTGGCCATGTTCCGGGCGGCCCACTCCCGCAGTTCCTCACCCGACACCTGACGGTCGGGCAGGAGCTGGACGAACGCGAACGGCACCTGCCCCTTGCCCGGATCGGGCTTCGGGACCACCGCGGCCGACTGAATCGCCGGATGCAGCATGAGCAGTGCCTCCACCTCCGAGGGGAACACGCTCATCCCGTTGGTCTTGATCATCTCCCTATTGCGGGCCAGATAGTGCAGTGCGCCTTTGCCGTTCAGCTTTCCGATGTCACCGGTCTGGAGCCATCCGCCGCGGAGTGCGTCGGCGGTGGCGTCGGGTTTGCCGTAGTAGCCGGTGAGCAGCGACGGACTGCGGACGATGATCTGCCCGGGTTGCCCCACCGGCACCGGAACCCCGGCGTCGTCGACGACCAGCACATCGGTCCCCGGAACCGGCAGCCCGCAGAACACGGGTTCGCTGAGCAGATCCTCGTCGTCGGTCTGGAAACCGAGCGTGATGGTGTCGGCGGTGTGCGTCTCCGTCATGCCGTAACTGGCCTCCCGGAGCACGTGTCCGGTCGCGTCGCGCCATCGGCCGCGGATCTCGGGGTCGAGTTTGAGCACGAACGACACGGCCATCGCGTTGCCGAGGGTGGAGAAGTCCCGCTCGGCGAAGCCGGGCAGATCCATCAGTTCCACGTAGTTGTCGACGGTGCCGACCATCGACGTCACACCACGCCGTTCGACGAGGGTCGCCGCGGCTTCCGGGTCCCATCGGGTGAGCAGCACGACGGTGCCGCCGTTGATCAGGGGGTACAGGATGCCGAAGTCCTCGCCGGCGATCCAGAAGATGGGCAGGAACCCGAGGACCACCGGGGGAGCCTCGCCCACCTGCCTGCCCCCGGCCAGTGTCGCGGTGGCGGCGGTGTACACCATGTGCGCCTGAGTGTGTTTGCAGCCCTTCGGCATCCCGGTGGTGCCGCCGGTGTAGTTCAGTGTCGCGAGCGCGTCGGGATCCATCGGGATCGGATCGGCGCGAGGGGATTCCATGATCCCCGACCAGTCGGTGGCTCCGGACGCGGTGGGGAACGGCGGTGCGACGCTGGGTTCGGCGGGCAGCAGGTCCGACAGGGCGGTGACCGCGACGTGCCGCAGAGCCGACCCGCCACGCACGGATTCGACCATGTCCGCGAGGGAATCCTGGGTCAGCAGAATCTCCACGCCGGCGTCACCGAGTTCGTACGCGAGTTCGTGTTCGCGGAACAGCGGGTTGATCGGGACGTGGACCGCACCGATCTTCAGGATCCCCAGCATCGCGATGTGGAATTGAGGACAGTTGGCCAGGTGGACGCCGACGCGGTCGCCTGCCGACGCGCCCCGCTGCAGCAGCCAGCCGGCGAAGCGGTCCGACAGGTCGTCGAGTTCGGCGTACGTGATGTCGCGGCCGTAGTAGTCGATCGCGACGGTGTGCGGCCGCTGCGTTGCCCAGTGCCGCAGATAGTCGATCACGGTGCGGCCCTCGATCGGGTACTCGACGGACCGCGGTACCTCCGGTGGCCACGCGGCGTCCTGGAGTGCGCGTATCTCGGCGAGGGCCGATTCCAGTGCCGTGGGGTCACTCGAAGGCGAAGTGGGCATACCGAACTCCCGATTCTGTGCGGATTGTCCTTGCTAGGCGAAGCCGATGAGTCTTTCGGAGATGGCGGTCAGATCTGCGGTGTACCGGCGTTGTTCGCGGGCGCTCGCATCGACCAGCCGGGCCGCGCCCGCGAGTTGGGCGTCGGCGAGGGTCTGCGCGATGCGGGCGGGTGGTGCACAGGGCGTGACGTCGCAGGTGGCGTTGATGCGCTCGATGAACCGGGTGTAGCGGCGGATGAGCCGCGTCTGCACGGTGGTCCAGCTTCGGCCGACCTCGGGGTCGAGCCCGGCGCGGTGCCTGATCAGTTCGAGGACCCGTCCGTTGGTGTAGACGGCCTCGACGAAGGCTTTCGTGGTGGTGCGCAGCACCTCTCGCAGGTCCTCGCTCGCCGGTCCTTCGACGTGCTGCGACTCGAGGAACTCCTCGCAGACGTCGGCGGCGACGGCGTGGAACACCTCGTCCTTCGAGGAGAAGTACGCGTAGAACGTCGCCCGTGACACTTCCGCCCGGGTGGTGATCACCTCGACGGTCGTCCGGTCGTACCCGAGTTCGGCGAAGCAGGCGCTCGCGGCGCGGAGGAGTTCGCGGCGGCGGGGACCGTCGTTGTCCTTACGCGCCGACCGTGCCCGCTCCTGAGCCTCGCTTGTGGTCACGGTCACAGTATGGGTTGATATTGACGTCAATGTCAATCGAGGCTCGACGACGACCTGATCCGCAGCGGGAGTGCGCTGTGGCGGCGCACGAGGACGCTGGGGAGCCAACGTGTCTCGGCGTCGTCGGCGAGGGAGAACTGGTCGGTGCGCGCGAGCAGCGTGGTGGTGGCGGCGAGTGCCTCCATGCGGGCGAGCGCCGATCCGACGCAGAAGTGGACGCCCTTGCCGAACGCGAGATGGGAGCGGATGTGCGGCCGGTCGAGCACGATCTCGTCCGGCCTTTCGAACGCGGCCGGATCCCGGTTGGCCGCGCCCCACAGCAGGAGCAGGTGGCTACCCGCGGGCAGGTCGACGCCGCCGAGGGTCGTGTCGGCGACCACGTGCCGGTGATGTCCGCGGAACGGGGATTCGAGGCGCAGTGCCTCGTCGAGGAACGCGTCGACGAGCGCGGGTTCGTGCCGGAGCCGGGTCTGCACTCCGGGGTGGGTGGCCAGGAGGCGGGCGGCGTTCGCGATCAGGCCCGCGGTCGATTCGCCGCCGGCGCCGACGAGCTGGAGCAGGACGAGCGTCGCGACGTCCTCGGACAGGTCTCCGTCATTGCAGGCGTGTGCGAGGACGCCCAGTAGATCCTCCGACGGATGCGACCTCGCCCGCACGAGTTCGGCCCGCAAGTACGCGGCCAGTTCGGCCACGGAGGCGACCAGCCGGCCGAGGCGACCCGCGTCGACGATCCCGCCCAGCATCTCCGTGCTGTCGTACGCCCAGGCGAGCAGTCGGGGAACGTCCTGCTCCGGCAGCCCGATGAGATGCGCCACCATCGTCAGCGGCAGGCGGTCGGCCATCTCGGCCGCCCAGTCGATCCGCCCGTCCCGCAGCCCCTCGTCCCACAGGGTGTCGACGAGCGACTGCACGGTGGGCGTCAGCGCGCGGATGCGGCGGCCGAGCGTGGGCAGCACCAGCTTGCGGTGGTGCAGGTGCGTCGGGTCGTCGGCGGTGGCGAGCACGTGAATCGCCTGACCGCCGCCGTCCATGTCGAACGTCGTGGGCGGCCCCGACGGTTGCTGCACCAGCACGCCGGTGAGGTGCGAGGAGAAGTCGTCGGTGCGGTTCGCCGCCTCTGTCACGAGGTCCCACGTGGACACGAGGAAGAAGTCGGTGCCTTCGACGCGATGGACGGGGGAGTGCTCGCGGAGAATCCGATACAGCTCGTTCGGGTCGTCGAGGTGGGTGGGATCGAAGATGTCGATTCCGTGGGTCGGCGAGTGGGCCATCGAAGACTCCTTGTCATCGAGAACTTGTTGCACATCACCACAGTTCGCGTCGGAGCCGGGTGCTGTCAAGGACTGCGAGCAAGCTGGGATTCTGCTGATCAGCACGCCGTTCTGCCGGTGTCTCAGTGCTCGATGATCCGGCTTCGTCGATCCTGATCACGGCCCTATCGGAGAGGAACACGTTATAGAATTGGCACGTATCCGTCTCATCGTGAGACAAAATGGCAAGGACGTTTCTGGAGGTGCCGTGGGCACGGAGCAGGCAGACTGGTTGACCGGAGGCAGCAGGCGGGTGCTCGCGGTCGAGAGGATTCTCGCCGCCGCTGCCGACCTCGTTCGCGAACAGGGCATCGACGGGGTGAGTGTCGACGAGGTCGCCGCCCGTGCCGGGTGTTCACGCGCCACGCTCTACCGGTACGCCGGCGGCAAGCGCACGCTCGTCGAGGCCGTGATGTCCCGCGCTGCCGACTCCGTGGCCGACCACGTCGAGCAGGCGCTGGAACCGTTCGAGGACTCGGAGCGGATCGTGGAGGCGATCCTCGCCTCGCTGGTGGCGATCCGCGAGGAGTCGACCCTGGTGCAGTGGTTCACCGGGGCGCATCCGAGGGGTACGGACGAGTACCTGGCCCGCGCACCCGAACTCGGCCGGGTGGCGATCTCGCTCACCCGCATCGCGCCCGACGAGGAGGCTGCGGGATGGATCGTGCGCGTCGTCCTGGCCCTGTTGACGTGGCCGCTGCCCGACGCGGCCGCCGAGCGGCGGACCGTCGAACGCTTCGTGGAGCCGATCTTCAGGATTCGCGCGGCGTCGTAGCCGATCGGGTGGGCTCGAGCACGAAGAGCCGGAACTCGCGTCCCCCGGACCGCCGGTGCTCCATGCGGTAGCCGGGCCAGTAGTCGACGACGAATTTCCACAGGTTCTCGCGTTCGTCGCCCGTGACCATCTGGACACGCATCCGGGACTCCCGTGCCCCGGCCTTGACGAGCGCCTCGTCGGCGGCGCGCAGATTCGCCGACCATGCCGGGTGCTCGGGGCGACCCCAGTTGGAGCCGGTGACGATGTATCCGTCGCCGTACGGAATGCATAGCAGCGCTGTCGTCCGCGGGGTGCCGCTCTTGCGTCCCGGGACCGTCACCTGCACGGACTGCAGGCCGGCGATGCCGATGAGGCTCACGCGGTTCCCGGTCCACGCGCGCAGGTGTGACTCCAGCCAGATGATCACCGGCGCCATCCGCATCACCCATTCCCGGGTGCCCAGCCACCGCGCAAGGATGCGGAGCGGGTTGCGGAGCGCGCGCGATCGGTCAGGGGGTGTGGGGACGGCGTTCATGGTGGCCATTTTCCCTCAGGTGGGCGGTTCGGGCCGATCGCGATGAGTTTTGGGCATCCCGCGGGTCTAATGGTCAGGTCCCACCGAAAAGACCTCGATTTCACGCCTTGACCCGAACAACGGTTGAGGTTGCAGGATCGGTCAGTAGCAATTCGAGCCACTCGACAGGGGAGTACAGATCATGTCCGACACCGGAGCCACGATTTCTGCAACCACAACCTCACGGATCAACCCGGCGACGCTCGAACTGAGCCGGCCCTGGGCGGTCGCCGCGACCGTCATCGGAGCGCTCGTGCCGAACCTGGTCATCTGGCTGCTCGGCCTCGCCGCAGGCGGGTCGTTCGAGATGACCGATGCGGGCACGACCAGCAGTGTCGCTCCCGGAGGCGTCGTCATCCTGACGGTGGTTCCGACGTTGATCGGGATGACGCTGGCCGCGCTCATCTCACTCAAATGGGTGGCCGTCATCCGGCCTGCGGAAGTGATCGGCGCGCTGCTGCCGCTGGCGACGATCGCGCTCACAGTTCAAGCGGACTTCGACACGGCCAGCACCATCGCACTGGCCGCCATGCACGTGGTGATCGCCGTGGTGATCGTCGTCGGCCTCGAAGCGATGCGGCGTCCGCTGGTCCGCGCGCAGGTCTAGGGGGTGCTGTTCACCGGCACGTGCGCCTCGATGGTGAGTGCGATGTGCTCGACGATCCGCTTCTGTGAGATCTTCGGGCTGCCGGTGAGCCAGCGCTGATACAGGAAGGCGATCGCCCCGAACAAGGCAATCGCGTTCAGCTGGGTGTTGACGGCGTCGCGGGGTGCGCCGTCGGCACCCAGCATTTTCAGTGCCGCGGCCATGGGGGTGGTGAACTCGGCAACGAGTTGTTCGCCGCGCTGCGCCAGTTCCGACACGGACTGCGACTCGACGAACATGATGCGTCCCCGCCGCCGGTCCTCGGCGATGTAGCCGGTGAACGCCTTCACGACGTGGCGGACGAGTCGGCCCGGATCTTCCGGGGCCGTCTCGAGTGCCCCGAGCAGGGTGTCCCTCGCGCCCAGGACGACGTGGTCGAGGAGGGCGACGAGTAGCGCCTCCCGATTGTCGAAACTCTCGTAGAAGTAGCGCTCGGTGAGGCTCGCCTGACGGCAGGTCGCGCGCATCGTCGTGGCCGCTGTGCCCTCGGTTCCCATGATCTGGAGGCCGGCCTCGATCAGCGCCGCGCGCCTCGCCGCGCGGCGGTCGTCCGGCTCCTGGCCGCGCCATCTGCGCGGCGCTCCACGAGGGTTCTCGCTGTCGCTCATTCCGTCATCGTCTCACCGATCCCGGTGTCGATCGGGGTGCCCTCGCGCACCGACTGTTGACATCAGGTGATGTCAACAGTCATCCTGAATGCACCACGTTCTACATCCAGCGGCATCAGGAGATCGCCATGACCACCACAGAGCTTCCGCCCCACCGTCGTTCGACTGCGCCTGCGCTCGGACCCGATTCGCTGACGTGGCACCGGTTCGGCGACTGGCGAACCGCGCTGCTCATCTCGTGGTCGGGCACGCTGCAGGTGATGCATCCCGTCATCGACACCGCCCTCGTGCAGCACTCGACCGTCTTCGACAACGAACTCGCCCGGCTCGCCCGTTCCGCGGGGCCGATCATCCGGGCGCTCTACGATCCGACGGGCGCGGAGGCCCAGATGATCCGCGACATGCACAAGGACATCAAGGGCACCACGGACGACGGCCGGCGGTACCACGCACTGAACCCGGGTCCGTACTTCTGGGCACACGCCACGTTCCTCGGCACCCAGTACGTGGTCGCCGAATACTTCGGTGAACCGCTCACCGCCGGCGAGAAGGAACAGTTGTATCAGGAGTCGAAGCAGTGGTACGCGCTGTACGGGGTGTCGGCCACCCACTTGCCCGAGACGTACGCCGATTTCGTGGACTACTGGAACGAGATGGTCGGCACCGTCCTGGAGAAGACCGAGACGGTGCGCAGGTCGCGGCTTCTGAGTGGACTGTCGATGCCACGCCCCGACGATCGCATCCCCGAGGTGGTGTGGCGTCTCGTCGGTCCCGCGCTCGGACGGCTGCTCGTCTGGATCGCCCGGGGAACGCTGCCTCCCGTCGCGCGCGACAAGCTCGGCTGGGAGTGGTCCGCCGCCGACGAGCGCAGGCTCCGCCGATTCGGAGGCGTCGTGCGGTTCTGTTTCCGGATCCTGCCCGAGCGGTGGCGGCTGACTCCCATCGCCCGAAGAGCGTGCGACGGAACGGCATCAGGGTTTCGGGCCGCCCGGGTCGGCTGACAGTTCCGTGACCCAGGCCGCGATCTGAGCCCGGGATGAGAATCCGAGTTTCGAGAGGACGTGCTCGACGTGACCCTGCGCGGTGCGTTGAGAGATCACGAGGCGGGCGGCGATCGCCTTGTTGGTCAGACCCTGCGCGACCAGGTCGGCGACCTGGCGTTCGCGCTTGGTCAGTGCCGCCGCCGGATCGCCGCGCCGCGGCGCTGCGGGGAGAGTTTCGCCCAGGGCATACGAGGCGGCGGCGGTGAAGCCCAGCGCCTCGCCCTCGCGGGACGCGGTCTCGAACGCGCGGGCACCGAGCGAGCGCCGCGTGACGAGCTCGCATTCCTTGTGAGATTCGGTCAAGTCGGGGATCTGAACGATGGAGGTGCCCACCCTCCGTCGAAGCATCTCGGCCGCTGCCAGCAGGACGGCGGCGCGGTGGAAATCGTTCTCGCGGGTCGAGATCCAGGCGAGAATTTCGAGGCACCAGGTGGCTCCGAACGGATCGTCGACCGCGCGGGCCAGCTCGAGTCCCTTTCGGAGCAGCAGCACCGCGCGATCACGGTCGCCCTCCCGCCACATCACCAGCCCGAGGGTCAGGGACGAGCGGCCCAGGTACACCGATTCACCGTGTGATTCGGTAATCCGGATCGCCTCGTCGAGACAGCCGGTGGCGGCCTCGGCGTGCCCGAGTATCTCGTGAGCCAATCCGAGCGCATGCAGGGCCGTGACGTGTGCAAGGAGGTTGCGCTCGCCGCGTAACACCTCGAGAGCCCCGGTGAACGAGCTCACGGCGTGCTCCGGGTTGCCGCCGTGCAGTGCGTGCGCTCCGTCGGCTTGAAGCATGAGGGCGCGATCGAGTGCACTGCCCCGGGTCTCGGCAAGCACACGCCCCTCGTCGATCAGTTCGGCTGCCCGCTCCAGGTCTTCGTGCCGGCTGGCGAGGACGCTGGCCGAATGCAACGCCTTGACCCGGAGTGCGGTGTCGTGTCCTCCCTCCTGTGCCAGTGCGCGGTCGAGCCAGCGGCGTCCCTCGCGGAGCAGCCCACGCGAAACCCAGAACGGATACAGAGCGGTCGCGATCTCCAGCCCCGCCTCGGCCGAGTCGGCAGCCGTGGACAGGCCGTACTCCATCGCTTCGCGCAGGTTGGGTTGTTCACGGGCGAGCCGGGCGAGCCAGGCGACCTGCCGGGGGCCGATCCATTCGGATTCGGCCTGGAGGGCGAATTGCCGGTACCAGCTGTGATGCCGCCGCCGGAGGTCCGGGAGGGTGCCGTCCTGTTCGAGCTTCTCCCGGCCGTACTCGCGCAGCGTTTCGAGCATCCGGAATCGCACCACCGCCCCCGATCCCTCGCGGATGAGGATCGACTTGTCCACGAGCGACGCGACGAGATCGATGAGACCGGCCGGTTCGGCGTCGTACATGGTCACCTCCTCGGCGGCGTCCAGTTCGAAGCTGCCGGCGAAGACCGACAGCCGCGACCACAGCTGCTGCTCGGCGGGGAGACACAGGTCGTAGCTCCAGTCGATGCTCCACCGCAGCGTCTGCTGCCTGGTCGGTGCACTCCGGCTTCCGCGGGTCAGCAACTCGTACCGGTTGGTCAACCGCTGCAGGATCTGTTCCGGCGACATCGAGCGCAGCCTCGCCGCCGCCAATTCGATGGCCAGGGGCAGGCCGTCCAGCCGGATGCAGATCCGGGCGACGGTGGCGGCATTGTCTTCGGTGACCTCGAAGCCGGGTACCGCCGTGGCGGCCCGTTCGGCGAACAGCGTCACTGCGTCGTACCCGGGCAGACTCTTCAGCGACGGCTCCTTGTCCGAATCCGGAAGCGTCAGTGGACGAACGCGCAGGGCGGCTTCCCCCGCGACGTCCAGGGTTTCGCGACTGGTCGCGAGAATCCGCAGGCCGGGGCAGGTACGCAGCACGGTCTCCGTCAGGTCTGCCGCCGCATCCACCACCTGCTCGCAGTTGTCGAGGACCAGCAGCATGTCGCGCGGCTCCAGGAACTCCATGAGGGTCTGCAGCGGTCTCGGCGACCGCTGCCGCAATCCCAGCCCGGCCGCCACGACTTCTCCCAGCAACGATCCGTCGCGCAATTCGCCCAATTCGACCATCCGGACCCCGTCGTCGAATGCCCGCCGGATGTTGGTCGCGACGCGCAGTGCCAGTCGGGTCTTGCCGACACCGCCGATTCCGGTCAACGTGACCAGCCGTGACGCCGAGAGCAGTTTCTTGGCCTCGGCGAGCTCTTTTCGCCGGCCGACGAAGCTCGTCAAGTCCAGCGGAAGGCTCCCGTCGGTCGGCGATCCCGAGGAACCGGTGGATGATCGTCCTGTCGGCGGTCGTGCGGAGCGCTCCGGCGCTCGGTCCGCGTCGGGATCCGGGCCCAGCGCCATCGCGTCGACGGGGACACCGCGGCGAAATTGAATGTCCTGCAGCGTTTCACCCAGCATCGCCGCGGACGGGCGCTCGCGCGAGTCTCGCGACATGGCCTGTTCCAGCATGGCGGCCACGTCGGCTTCGAAACCGGACTCACGGAGGTCCGGCGCCGGTTGCGTGGTGATCCGCAGGAACTGCGCCACCACCTGTTCACCGCTCCGGCGCTCGAATGCCGCGTGTCCGGTCAGCGCGGCGAACAGTGTCGCCCCGAGGCCGTACACGTCCGAGGACGGACTCGGGGTGTCGCCCTCGAGGACCTCCGGGGCGGTGAACGCGGGTGATCCGGTGATGGTTCCGGTTGCGGTCTGGAAACCGCCGGTGATGTGCGCGATGCCGAAGTCCGTCAGCGCCGGTTCGTCGTAGTCGGTGAGCAGGATGTTGCTGGGTTTGACGTCGCGGTGCACGATGCCGAACCGGTGCGCGGTCTCGAGTGCGCCGGCGATCTTCACTCCCAACCGCAACGCCTCGGTGACGGTGAGCGGGCCGTGCCTGCGAATCCGCGCGTCGAGGGAGTCCTGCGGATGGTAGGGCATCACCAGGAACGGACGCCCGCTCGGCGTGACGCCGACCTCGAGCACACTCACGACGTTCGGGTGCCCGGTCAGCCTGCCCATCGCCCGCTGCTCACGGAGGAACCTGGCCCGGCTCTCGTCGTCGAGGTCGCCGCTGAGAACCTTCACGGCCACGGCGCGCTCCAGAGCGGACTGAGTGCAGCGGTACACCACGCCGAAGCCCCCACGCCCGATCTCCCGGGCATCGTCGAACCCGGCCGCGCGCAGTTCATCCGTCGTCGCGGTGTCGGTATCGCGCTGTGTGCGGAGCGGATCGCCGTCGGTTGCCAACGCGCTATCCGCCCCTGTGCCGCCCCGGGAACCGTGGTGTCATCCGCCTACCTCTCGACGACCCTTCCCAGACTATCGCCGCCGCCCGGGCCGCGGACCGAGACGATCCGGAATTCGGTCACGCGGCCGTCGAGCAGGCGACCGGTGGCGGTCCGGGCGGCGCCGCCTAACGGCGGATCGAACCTCCGTCGACGACGAGCGTCTGCCCGGTGACGAAGGAGGAGCCGGGGGAGAGGAAGAATCGGGTCGGGCCGATGAAGTCCTCGACCGTTGCGGGTCGTTTGATCGCTCGCGTGCTGATGTTGGCCTCTTCACCTGCGGCGATCGCCGTCGAGAGTGGGGTCAGCACCAAACCGGGGGCGATCACGTTGACCGTGATGTTCCTGGCTCCGAGTTCCGCGGCGAGGCTGCGGGCAAAGCCGATCACGCCGGCCTTGGAGGCCGCGTACGCCGCTGCGCTCGCCGGGGCCTTGAAGACCGTCCCGGACGAGAACAGGACGATTCTGCCGCCGTCTGCGACCATGTCGGCGACGCCCTGGACGAAATTGAGTGTTCCGTGAAGGTTGACCAGAAGCACCCGTTCCCACTCGGACTTCGGCATCTCCATGAAGGGGCCGAATGCGCCGATGCCCGCGCAGTGGACGATGCCGTCGATCGTTGCCCGGCCGTTCTCGGTCAGGGACTTGCGAACCGTGTCGACCGCATCGTCGGTGGTGATGTCGCCCTGGAGGTACGTCACGCCGGGGGCAGGCGTTTCCGGCAGATCCCGATCGACGACGGTGATGTCCCACTCGCCTGCCAGATCGCTCGCCAACCCGGCGCCGATTCCGGACGATCCGCCGGTGAGAACGAGCGAACCCACGGTGGACGCGGTCGCGGCATTGCCGCCCGGGGTCGGCATCAGTTCGTACCGCCGGTGCAGCTGTCGAGGAACTCGCCGATCACGGCCCACGTCTCCGTCGGATGGGTGATGTTCGGGCAGTGCCGGTAGGGCAGGACCATGGCGCGGGAATTCTGGAGTTCGGCCTGGAGGTGTTTGCTCCACCCCGCCTCGAGCAGCACGTCCTCGGAGCACTCGAGGAGCAGCACGGGGGTCTGAACACCGGCAAGTGTGGCGGGGTAGGGATCGGCTGGGCGCTCCTTCCGCAACGCCTCGGGTACCGGCAGATGCGGAGCGCTCATGCACCCGAAGTGACCGGGCGCGACGGCCCACCTGTACCGGGCGTCCACCTGTCCGGCCCTGCCGGAGAAGTCGTCGCACAGCAGGTCGACGAACGCCTCGATACCGGCAACCGAACCGTCGAAGTCGCGCAGCTTGCCCATGTCCGGCGCTTTCCAGGGGCCGCCGGTGCCACTGAGTGTGGTGACCGAGGCGATCCGGGATCGATAGTCACCGTCGGCCAGCGCCCGCAGACCCACCGATCCACCGAACGAATTTCCGACCAGGTGCACCGGACCGTCGATGCCGAGATGGTCGAGCAAGGCGAAGACGTGCCGGATCCGGAAAGCGAACGGCGAGACATCCAGGCGAACGGACTTGGCGGATCCGCCGTAACCGAGGAAGTCCGGGGCGATGACCCGGTATTTCTCTGCGGCCAGGGGCAGGACTTGCCCCCACGTCACGTCGGCGCTGCCGCCCCACGCGCCGTCGTGCAGGAACACGACGGGGACGCCGTCTTCCGGACCGCCCGTCAGGTAGCGGGTTTCGAGGTTGGCGACAACTGCCGTCGTCTCGGTGATCAAAGTAGCCTCCGGTGAAATGAAAAATGCGGATGATGACGTCGTGCGGGTCAGTGGATGTGGTAGTCCTCGCCGTGCACCGCGCTGGTGCGCTCGAAGTACTGCCGGGCCGGGAGTGGCCACATGATGGTGGACCGCCCGGCGGCGTTCTGATACCAGCTGTGGGTCTTCGACCAGCCCCAGGTGCGCTTGGCGCTCTCCTTGGTGACCTCGTCGGTGTACTCGGTGAACACGTCCGGTCGAAGGGCCATCGAACGGTGGCCGCCCTTGGCCAGCATCTGGACCGCGCTGATGATGTACGCGGCTTGGCACTCGAGGAAGAACACCAGGTTGCCGTGGATGACGGTGTTGGTGTTCGGGCCGTACATGCAGAAGAAGTTGGGGTAGCCGGGCAGCGTGATGCCGAGGTAGGCGCTGGCGTCGATACCCCAGGTTTGGTGCAGGTCCTGTCCGCCGATGCCCGTCACCGTCATGGGGACGAGGAATTCCGAAGCCTTGAAGCCGGTTCCGAACAGGATGATGTCGGCGGGGACGTGCTCGTCACCGATCCAGACACCGTCCTTGTCGATCCGTTGCACGGCCTGGCTGACCAGGCGCACGTTGTCCCGCTTGAGGGTGGCGACCCATGTGCCGTCGTCGCAGATGATTCTCTTCGCGGCGGGCGGGTAGTCGGGCATGATCTGCTCGAGCAGATCGAGTCGGTCGCCGGCCTGTTCGGTGAGATAGTCGGTCAGTTCGACACGAAGGGCCTCGTTGGCCGCGGACACCGAGACCTCGGTCGGCGGAAAGTCCGGATCGACCGTTGCGGCCGGGAGGTTGCCGATGAGGCGGGGAAGGAAGATGGAGAAACGGTAGTAGGCGCGGTAGTGCTTCAGATTCGTGAGGAGCCGGCGCTCGCCGGGGTCGATCTCCTGCCGGAGCACCGGCGTCGACCGCAACCAGGGGGCACTCCTCTGGAAGATCGTGACGTGCTCCGCTTCCTTCGCGACCGCCGGAGCGAATTGCAGTGCGCTGGCGCCGGTCCCGATCACGACGACGCGTTTGCCGGCGAAATCGATGCTGTGGTCCCATTGTGCGGAGTGCATTACCGGGCCGGTGAAGGTGTCGAGGCCGTCGACGGCGGGGATCATCGGCCGGTTCAGTTGTCCCACAGCGCTGACGACGATCTGAGCTTCGGCTGAGCCGACGACGCCGTCGGACGTGCGGGTGTCGATCGTCCAGGTGCTGGTGCTCTCGTCCCACCGGGTCGCGGTTACTTCGGTGCCGAACGAGATGTGCTCCAGGAGGCCGTTCTTCGCCGCAAAGTTGTACAGGTACTCGTGGATGGCCTGCTGGCGGCCGAAGTGCGTGACCCAGTCGTGCGGAACGAACGAGTACGTGTAGATGTGGCTGCGGACGTCGGTCCGGCAATCCGGGTAGCTGTTCTCGTACCACGTGCCACCGACATTCGTGCTCTTCTCGAGGATCGTGAAGGGCACACCTGCTTGCTTCAGTCGAAGTCCGGCAAGGAGACCGGAGAATCCGGCGCCGATCACCACGGCACTCAGGCCGCTGTCGGGAGCGATCTCGTCGAGATTCCACTCCGGCCCGCGAGGATCGCTGTCGTCGGGTGTGAAGGCCACCGCGGCCAGAGCCTGGGCGTCCTCGATGTTCTCGTCCATCAACCAGGTGCACATCGACTCACGCAGGGAATCGTCGGGCAGTGCAGCCCAGTCTCGCTGCGAGGAGAGGTACGGTGCGAGGCGCTTCAGGCAGAAGGCTCTGATCTCCGCGTCGGTCTCGGGTGCGAGTCCACTGGCAGGCAACGTCGCCCGGTTGGGCTTCCATTCCGTACGCAGTACGCCGGCGTCACCCGTGACGTGGGCCGTCAACATCAGGAGCGCGGGCGTGAGGGCCGAATCGAGGTGTGCGCGAAGCTCATCCTCTGTCATCGCGCGATCGAGCGTGAAATCCATGTCGTCTCCGTAGCAGTATGTGGAACCAGTGTGCACGTGGGCCGAGTGGCTACCAGCAGTCGAGGCCCTCGAGGAAAGGTCGCACCGTGGCGGCGACTTCGCGGGGGTTGTCGAAGGCGGCGAGGTGTCCGCCCTCGGCGAAGCGCAGTTCGGCACCCGTGATGGACGCTGCGAGCTGTTCGATCACGGCACGAGGTGTGCTTCGGTCGTCGTCGCCGCCGACCACGAGGGTCGGGGGCGGTGAATCGGTGTGAAACGTGCCGACCTCGGTCATGGCGTCGAAATAGGCGCCGATGGTGTTGCCGCCGGCGTTCCGGAACTGTTCGCGAGCTTTCCGAACCAACGGGTCTGCCTCGTTTCGCGATGCGTCGCCGAACCAGCGATGCATGGTCATCTCCTCGGCTTGCTCGAGGCCGTTCGGTGCACGAACCTCCGCCGCGCGGGCCGAAGTTCCGCGAATGGCCTCCTCATCATAGGCGCCTCGGGTGGCCATCAGGATCTGCGCGTCGACCCGGTTCGGGAAGCTGCCCGACACCGCCTGAGCGACCATGCCTCCCAAGGAGATTCCCAACACCACCGAGCTCTCGACGTTCTCGGTGTCCCACATCGCGGCGACGTCCCCGGCAATGAGACCGAGAGTGATGGCAGATCCTCCGCGCGCAGTCATGCCGTGCCCGCGGAAATCCGGCGCGAGCAGACGGTAGTCGTCTCCGAGAGCCTCGGCCAAAGGCGCATACCAGGATCCGTCCAACGCCAGGGAGTGCAGGCACGTGATCAGGCGTGGCCCTCGGCCGAATTGCTGATAGGCGATGGTGGCGCCATCGGCGGTAGTCGCAGTCTGCAGAGTTTCAGTCATTCTGGTTTTCTTCCATCATCCGCTGTTCGGCGAGATCGACTTCGGCCCGAAGCCGGGCGGACATATCGTGGAAATAGGATTTGAAGAGATCGGAGGACCTGCGCATCTCCTGATGTCGCGGCCGCTCGAGTTCGATCTTCATGTCGACCACCATGCGGCCCGGCCTGCTGGCCATCAGGATGACGCGGTCGCTGAGCAGGATGGCCTCCTCGAGGTCGTGGGTGACGAAGATGACCGTCGGTCGCTCGGCCTCCCACAGCCGGAGGAACTCCTCCTGCTGGATCGCGCGGGTCTGGGCGTCCAACGCTGCGAACGGCTCGTCCATCAGAAGGACGCCGGGGCTCTGGACCAGGGTGCGGGCGATCGCAACGCGCTGGCGCATGCCCTGCGACAGGTGGAGAACGTCCGAGTCGGCGAACTCGTGCAGACGGACACGACGAAGCCATTCCTCGGCGCGCTCGCGTCGTTCTGCCTTGGGAACGCCCCGGACCTCCATGCCGAGTTCGACGTTGCTGCGGACCCGTCGCCACGGAAGGAGCGCATCACGCGCAAAGAGGAAGGCCGCGTCATTGCTGCCTGGCCTCACCTCCGCTCCGTCGATGCGAACGGTTCCACTGCGCGGCTTCAGGAGGTTGCCGACCATGCCGAGCGCCGTGGTCTTCCCGCAGCCCGACGGACCGACGATGCTGACGAACTCGGACGGCTCGATGCGGAGGTTGAAGTCGTCCAGCACGCGCACCGGTCGATTGCCGTGGAGGAACGCGTGGCGGACATTCTCGAACTCGACCGAGACCCCCTTGGCGGTAGTGGGCCTCGTCGGAGTTTCAGCTAGACCAGTCACAAGATTCTCACTCTCACTGTTTGACCGTAGGGATGAATCGGACACCGTCAATCCGATGATGTGTGTGCGGGGCCGACCGATCGCTGCCTCCCGTGCCGGACGATCTGCTGAATCGGCACAAAATCCGCGGTGGATCCGGACTGCATGACCCTGTGGTGAATATCACCCTATCGGCCTATGAATCGTTGAACACGTCGGCGACGGTGTCAAGGAAAAGAGGCCCGCCCGGGGGCTATCGCCTTGATAGCGATTCAGTCATTGTCCACGGCCTCGAATGGCACGACGCTAACTCGAACGCACCTTGCCGGGAACGGCTCCCAGTGCGTCACAAGCTGCCCACACAGGGTGCGAATCACGAGGAGGACGTCAGGTGACCAGAGAAGCCGCCACCATCAACAAGGTGGGTCAGACCACTTTCGACTTCACGGACCAGGTCGTCATAGTGACGGGCGCTTCCGGAGGTATCGGGTCGGCGCTCGCCGACAAGTTCGCGGAAGCGGGAGCAGATCTGATCCTGCACGGGCGCAACGCCGAAACGCTCCAGGCAAGAGTCGAGAGCGTCGAAGCGCTCGGGCGAAAGGCAGCCCTCGTCGCCGGCAACATCCGCGAGCCGAAGACTGCCGAAGATCTCGTCCGGACCGCTCTCGAACAGTTCGGGAGGATCGACGTCCTGATCAACAATGCCGGCGGCAACTTCGCGTCGCGCCTCGAGGACCTGTCGGTCAATGCCTGGAACGCGACGATCGATACCAATCTCAGCGGGGCCTTCCACACGGCCCGCGCATGCCTGCCGGTCTTCGAACGTCAGGGCGGCGGAAACGTCATCAACGTCGGATCCGGATCGGCCAACCACGCGCACCCGCTCCGCGGCGCCTACGCGGCAGCCAAAGCGGGGCTCGCCTCGCTGACGAAGACGATGGCCTGGGAATGGGCGGATCGTGGCATTCGAGTCAACTGCGTCGAACCCGGCGCCACTCTGACGCCGGCGTCTCGTTTCGCGTCTCCCGAAACCGAGCAGAAGTTCGGCCGCTACCTCGCACTCGGACGCGTCGGAAGGCCGGAAGAAGTCGCCGATGCGTGCCTGTACCTGTGCTCCGACGCCGCAAGCTTCATCACGGGAACCGTCCTGCAGGTCACCGGCGGCCCCCACACCTCCTCGGCCGCCGACGTCGAGCTCGTCCGAGGACCGCTCGATGCCTGACCCACACAGCTGTCCAGAAGACTCGAAGGGAAGGTCCCGGCATGGAATCCATCACTGAAGCGCCCCGCACGGTCGCGTCGATCGGCGGAGTCGCGAACAACGACGAACCGGCGGATATCGACAACACGATCCTCGTGGAACGGCGTCGCGCCCGGCGCAACGAAAAGATCCTCGTCTGGTCGCTTCGGGTGGGTGCACTCGCACTCTTCGTCGCCGTCTGGGCCTATGTCTCCGGAAACATGATCGTCGACCCGATGATGATCTCCGCCCCTCTCGATGTCGCGCGAGCGTTCATCGACCAGCTGAGCGACGGCGTCTTCTGGACCGATGTGACGGCGACGTTCAGCGGGGCGATGGTAGGGCTGGTGACCGGTGCGATCGCCGGCATCCTCGCAGGTGTCGTCTTCGCCCGCGTCCAGGTCCTCCACACCGCTGCCTCACCTTTCCTGACCTTGATGAACAGCCTTCCGCGGCCCGCGCTGGCACCGATCTTCATCCTCTGGTTCGGCCTGGGTTTCGGACCGAAGGCCCTCGTCGCCTTCAGCGTCGTGTTCTTCGTCCTGATGACCAGCACGATGGGTGCGATGAAGAGCATCGACCACGACATCGCTCAGTTGACCAAGTCGCTGGGCATGACGCGGACCCAGCGCTTCTTCAAGATCGAGATTCCCGCGGCTCTGCCTGCCATCGTCGGCGGCCTGAGGCTCGGCGCGGTCTACTCGGTGCTCGGCGCCGTGGTGTCGGAAATGGTCGGCGCCTACACCGGCCTGGGGCAGCGCCTCGTCGTCGTGACCAACAATTTCCAGGTCGCGGAAACCTTCGCGATCCTGATCGCCATGGGATTGCTGTCCATGGTCCTGGACGTCTCGATCTCCGGCCTGCAGAAGCTGGTCACCAAGTGGACGAGGTGAGTCGGTGAAGATCGACGACCCCGATCAGCCACTTCTCGCCGAGACGATCGATCACCACAGTCTGTTCCGGCTGGACGGCAATTCCTACGTCGTCCTCGGCGCAGGCGGCGGGATCGGTGAGCACGTCAGCAGGACGATCGTCGCCCTGGGCGGCCGCGTTCTGTGCGTCGACGTCAATGGTGACGACGTCGACGCCGTCGCCGGCTCGTTGCGGATGCCGTCGGTGGTCGCGGACGTGACCACCGAAGAGGGCATCGACATCGCGGCGGCCGGTGCCATCGCCGAGTTCGGACAGATCAACGGCTACGTGGACGTCATCGGCCGGATGCATCGCAAGCAGATCGCCGACTACGGACTGGCGGATTGGGATCAGGACTTCCGGGTGAACCTGGCCCACGCCTTTCTGTCTGCGCGCCGGCTGTCCCCGCTGATCAGCCACGGCGCGATCGTCCACGTCTCGAGTGTGATGGGTTCTCACGGCGGTCGAACGGCACCCGGCTACGGCCCCGCCAAGGCGGCACTCGAAGTGTGGTCCAAGGAGTTGGCCGCCGAGCACGGACCCCGCGGTGTTCGCGTCAACGTGGTCGCCCCGGGCCTCTTCCTCTCGCCACGCGTTGCCGCGACCCCGCGAAGCCTGAACGATTCCCGGATCCTGGCCGGACGGCCCATGCTCGGGAGACTCGGTCAGCCCTTCGAGATCGCCGCCACCGTCGCGTTCCTTCTGTCTCCCGCCGCGGGATACATCACGGGTACAACGATTCCCGTCGAGGGCGGCTCCCTGTCGCGGGACTCGACGGGCCTCGACGACCTGGTGAACTGACCGGCCGGGTCGGTCCGCTCGCGGTTTCGTGTCGAGTGCTGCGAACAGGGCGACGCTGAGTTCGGAGAGCCCCCGACGAGCTGTAATGTGGGCCACGTCGCATAGCAGCACCGAGGGAGACCGATGAGATTCGAGCAGTTGCGATATCTGGAAGCAGCGCTTCGGACCGGATCGTTCCGTCAAGCCGCCAAGGAACTCGACATCTCTCAGCCGACGATCACCAACCAGGTACAGCGGCTCGAGGAGGACCTCGGCGTCGTGCTCGTGGTTCGCGGTGCCAAGGGAGTACGACCGACGTACGCGGCCGAACGGATCCTGCCGCACGTGGTCGCCGCCGTTCAGGCCGAACACCTGATGCGCGAGGAGGCCAGCGCCATCGGCGGCCTGAAACTCGGCACCGTCCGCCTGGGCACGGTGCCCGCGGGATCTCAGACGATCCTTCCCGGGGTGGTCAAGCGCCTGTTGAGCGACTTTCCCAATGTGCGTTTCGAGGTGGAGGAAGGTCCGTCGAGAATGGTGAGCCGCGGCGTCCTCAGCGGCCATTTCGACGTGGGCCTGGTGACGCGTCTGGCCGGAATCGATCTGATTCCGGCGGAGCAGGCTCTGCTGCACCACGTCGACTTGATCTCCGGCCGACTGGTGCTGGCGGTCCCGGAGAACCATCGCCTCGCCAGCAAGGACGGCTTCGAGGCCGCCGACCTGGAGGGCGAGCCGCTGATCTTCCCGGCGGAGACCAGCATCCTCCGTACCGCCTTCGAGCAGCTACTCGACGGAATCGAAGCCAGGATCGTCTACGCGACCAACAACGCCGAAGCGTCGCAGAACATGGTGCGCGCCGGCGTCGGGATCTGCATGGCGAACACACTTCTCAGCTCGACGGTGAGCGGCAACGGCGTCGCGCTCGTGCCCCTTCCCTTCGAGTGGGCCCATGCCCGCATCTCCGCGATCGTCAGGAATGACGAAGCGCGGACGTCTGCGGTGCAGGCATTCCTGGGGTTGTTGCGGGAATCTGCCAAGAATTACTGACGGCGCCGTCGACCGGGACACGGTCGCGACGGTCCGATAGCGCACCCGTATCACCCCGCCAACGCTGCGGACCTTCCCAAGCCCTGTGCGGCTGACCACACTGAATACGTGCCGAGCGAGCGAGATCGCCGCCGGATCCGACGTTCAGTGAGGAACTTCAGGTGTCAGTCGATACAGCACAGCCATGCACCCGGGACGCAGTCGCCGAACTCATTTCCGTTGCACGGGAAAGAGAATCGGCGATGTTTACGGAGGCGGAAGGTAAATCCCTGCTCTCCGCCTTCGGGATCGACACCCCCCGGGGCATCGAAATTGCTGTCGGCCAGATGATTTCCGACGACATTCGCGAGCCGTTGGTGGTCAAGGCCATCTCGTCCACGCTCGTCCACAAGTCCGACGCCGGCGGCGTGCGGGTGGGGGTGCGCCGCGACGAGATCGACGAGGTCGCTGCACGGATGGGCGAGCAACTGGCCGCCGCCGGGCACCGCTTGGACGGCCTCCTCGTCGAGGAAATGGTCCCGTCCGGTCACGAGGTGATCGTGGGAGCAGTTCGGGCTCCCGGGCTGGGCTGGACCGTGATGGTGGGCCTCGGCGGCGTACTGGTCGAGGTCTTCGAGGATGTTGCGTTCGGTCTCGCGCCGCTCGCGAACGAACAGATTCTCGATATGCTGCACGAACTGCGCGGCATGAAGGTGCTCGACGGAGCCCGCGGTGGGGAGAAGGCAGACATTCCTGCCTTGGTGACACTGATCTCGCGACTCGCCGGGCCGAACGGTCTGCTGCAGTCGCTGCCGGACGACGTGATCGAGATCGACCTGAACCCGGTCATCGTTTCCGGAACACGCGCAGTGGCCGTGGACGCACGTTTCGTCGTCGGTCCGGTGGAAGACACCGGATCCGCACCCGGCGACCGTGATGACGGCCGGGCCACCGATTTCACGCCGCTGTTCCATCCGCGCAGGATCGCCGTCCTCGGCGCGAGCGGTCAGCGGCCGAATCTCGCGAACCGGTTCATCCGGAACATTCTGAGCGGCGGGTTCGACGGCACCATCGTGCCGATCCACCCGACCGCGGACAGCATCGAAGGACTTCCCACCGTGCGGTCACTGGCCGAGGTCGATCAACCGATCGACTACGCGTTCGTGGCGCTGCCTGCGACCCGTGTCAGCGAGGCACTGAGCCGAGGCGCCGGTCGAGTTCGGTTTGCCCAGGTGATCTCCAGCGGCTTCAGTGAGGTCGAAGAAGGAAAAGATCTCGAGGAGACCCTGGTCCAGACCGTCCGCGATGCGGGCATTCGGCTGATCGGCCCGAACTGCCTGGGCACGCACGCCTCGGCCGGTCGGCTCTCGTTCGTGCCCGAAGCTCCCCTGACGCCCGGAACGACGGCTGTGGTCTCGCAGAGCGGCGGGCTGAGTGTCGACATCCTGCGCATCGGATCGTTGCGCGGCATCGACTTTCACAGCGTGGTCAGCATCGGGAACGGCGCAGACGTCACCGCTGCAGAGCTCGTCGAATCCGCCCTACGGAACGACGAGGTCCGTGTCATCGGCCTGTACCTCGAGTCGCTGGCGGCGGCACGCGAGGTGCTCGACGTGCTGACCCGGGCCGAAATGCGCAAGCCGGTAGTGCTTCTCGCCGGTGGCCGAACCAGCGAAGGCTCGCGGGCGGCGACCAGCCACACCGGTGCCCTCGCGGGAAATCACCGACTGTGGCCCGCGATCGCGCGGCAGGCCGGAATGACACTCGTCGATTCACTCGAGGACTTCGCGACGGCCCTGCATGCCCTGTCCACGCTCGACCTCACGGTCAAGCCGAACGGTCGCGATGCTGTTCTGTTCGGCAACGGCGGCGGCGCGAGCGTCCTCGGCGCCGACGCACTCGAGCGGCAGGGATTGGCCACACCGCCGCTCGCCGATTCCGTGGTCGAGGAACTGGACGGCCTGGGCCTGCCGCCGGGCAACGGACTGCGCAACCCGATCGACGTGCCCGCGGGGACGCTCGCCGTCAAGAACGGTGCGATCGCGAAGGACGTTCTCGCGGTGGTGCTCGCCGGCAGTGAGCCGGCAGTGCTGATCTCCCACCTCAATGTGGGCATCATCCAGCGCAACCTCGGTGAAACCCACGGCGACGTGACCGGCACCGTCATCGACTCGATCGCAGGCGCCCGCGACGAAGCCACGTCGAACACCCACCAACTTCTCGTGCTCAAGACCGACGGCAGCGCAGACACGGAGGCATTGATCACGACGTACGCGCACCGCGCCCGCACACGCGGAATCCCGGTCTTTCCGGCCTTCGAGGACGCGGCCCTCGCCGCACGGGCGGTTCTCGAGCAGGGACAGCGGACATACCAGGCGTCACGCGACGCAGACGGAAGGTAGTAGAGATGTCACAGGACACAGTCATGGCTGAACCCACGCTCAGCCGCGAGCAGGAGCACGAAGAACGCCGCGCAGCCGCGCTGGCGATGGGTGGCCCGAAGAAGCTGGAGCAGCGGCGCGCCGAGGGCAAACTCAACGCCCGCGAGAGGATTGCGTTGATGCTCGACCCCGGAACCTTCCGGGAAAGCGGGTTGTTCACGACCTCGGCCGTCGACGCCGATCGCGACAAAACTCCCGCGGACGGCAAGGTGACCGGAACCGGCGAGGTCGACGGCCGGCGCGCAGCCGTCATCGCCTACGACTTCACCGTCAAGGGGTCGTCGAGCAGTCCGGTGAGCAACAAGAAGATGTCCCATTTCAAGGAACTCGTCGTTCAGGTCGGGATGCCGCTCGTCTACCTGTCGGAGTCCACCGGGGTCCGGATGCCGGACGCGATGGGCGGGACCGGAATGGGCGCCGCCAACAGCAAGAAGCGGTTCCTCCGGCAGCGCGAAAGTCCCTGGGCATCGGCCGCATTCGGATACTGCTTCGGATCGGCCGCGTGGCACACCGTGTCCGCCGACTTCGCGGTCTTCCGCAAGGGGAGTGTCCTGGCGGTGTCGAGCCCCGGACTGGTCAGCCGCGCCACCGGTCAGCAAGTCGACGCCCAGGAGCTCGGAGGCTGGAAGGTTCATGCGGAGGTCACCGGCTACGCCGATGCCGTCGCCGACACCGACGAGGAAGCGATCGAACTGATCCGCCGGTTCCTCTCGTACCTGCCTTCGCACAACGGTGAGACACCGCCGGTCGCGCCGATCCCGAGTGGATCGGGTGAGCGTGCCGCCGAACTCAACGACATCGTTCCGCAGGCCCGCACCCAGACCTACGACGTACGCAAGGTCATCGAGATCGTCGCCGACACCGGTTCGGTGTTCCCGATCAAGGCCCGTTACGGCAAGAGCCTGGACACCTCGCTGGTCCGGATCGGTGGACAGAGCGTCGGCATCATCGCCAACAACCCGATGTTCAAGGGCGGGGCGCTCGACGGTCCGGCGTGTGACAAGGCGACCAGCTTCCTGGTTCTCTGCGACTCCTACAACATTCCCGTCGTGTTCCTCGTCGACCAGCCGGGATTCCTGATCGGATTGGAAGCCGAGCGGAACAAGATCGCAGGCAAGGTCATCAACTGGATGAACGCCTTGTCCTTGGTGACCGTGCCGAAGATCGCTGTCACGCTTCGCAAGAACTACGGCCAGGCCTACATCAACATGGGTGGCGGACTGACCGCCGACACGACTGCAGGCTGGTGGTCGACGGAGGTGAGCTTCATGGATCCCACGTCCGCGGTGTCGGTCGTCCACGGAGTCGACGCGGAGTCCGACCCCGAACTCTATGCGCAGCGCCTCGCCGAGATGGCCAAGGGGACTACCGCGTACGACGTCGCACGCGTCTTCGGCGTCGAACAGGTCATCGATCCCGCCGAGACCCGTGACTTCATCCTCGGCGCGCTGAAAGACCACTACCGAGCCCGGACCAACGGCATCGGCGAGCACCTGCTGCGCGCCTGGCCGACGAGTTACTGAGGACGATGTGATGAACTCATTTCCAGATTGCCTGCTGGTCGCGAATCGCGGCGAGATCGCCCGGCGGATCATCGCGACCGCCGGCAAGCTCGGTGTCCGCACCGTCGCCGTGTACCACAAGGTCGATGCGGACCTGCCCTACATCGGTGAGGCCGACCACGCCGTTCAGCTCGAGGGCGACACGCCGGTGCAGGCGTACCTCGACGGCGCTCAGATCGTGCGAATCGCACAGCAAGCCGGTGCGACCGCCGTGCATCCGGGCTACGGATTCCTGGCCGAGAACGCCGACTTCGCCCGACTGGTGGCCCAGTCCGGACTGACGTGGGTCGGCCCGAGCGCCGAGGTCATCGAGGTGATGGGTGACAAGGTCGAGTCGCGCCGGGTCGTGGCTGCTGCCGGTGTGCCGATCAGCGGTGACGTCGGCGCGGCGCTCGAAACGGGCGACGAAGCCGTCGCGGAGGCCGAACGTCTCGGATATCCGGTGATGGTCAAGGCATCCGCCGGCGGCGGCGGAATCGGCATGGCCGTTGCTCACGACGAAGAAGGCCTGCGCAAGGCGTTCGAGAACACCAAGTCGATGGCGGCGCGGAGCTTCGGTTCCGATCGGGTCTTCGTCGAACGGTACGTGTCGTCCGCGCGGCACGTCGAGATCCAGATCCTGGGTCTGGAGGACGGTTCGATCGTCGCTCTGGGAGAACGGGATTGCTCGACGCAACGGCGTCACCAGAAGCTGATCGAGGAGAGCCCGGCCCCGCACCTGGATCCGGCCCTGCGAGAGCGCCTCGTCGAGAGTTCGATTGCGGCCGCCCAGGCCGTGGGCTATCGGAATGCAGGTACGGTGGAATTCCTGCTCGACGCCGTCACCGGCGACTTCGTGTTCCTCGAGATGAACACCCGCATCCAGGTCGAGCACCCGATCACCGAACTCACTCACGGTGTCGATCTGGTCGAGCAGCAGTTGAGCATCGCGGAGTCGGGCACCACCACACCGGGTTTCGCCCCCGTTTCGCGCGGTCACGCGATCGAGTTGCGGATCTGCGCGGAAGACCCCAAGAGGTTCTTCCCGCGCCCGGGGCCGATCGACGTGTGGCAGGAGCCGACCGGGCCCGGTATCCGGGTCGACTCGGGCTATACGGCGGGCACCGAGGTGACGCCGCACTTCGACTCGTTGCTGGCCAAGGTCTGCGCGTTCGGCGCGACCCGTGAGGAGGCGCACGCCCGCGCCCTCGCGGCCTGCAGGGAGTTCGTGATCGAGGGGCTCGTCACCAACAAGCCTTTCCTCGAACACGTGCTCGGCTCGGAAGAATTCACGAGCGGGCGTTACGACACCGGTGTGGTCGAGAAGATCCAACAGAGACAAAAGAACTTGGCCAGAAGGAGTGCGTGAGATGTCAGAGACGATCGAGTCGGATATGGGTGCCAACGTGTGGAAGATCCTCGTCGCACCGGGTGACCGAGTGGAGGAGGAGGCGACGTTGATGATCCTCGAAGCCATGAAGATGGAGATCCCGATCCTCGCCGAAGATGCAGGCACGATCGTGGCAGTCCACGTCGCCGAGGGTGACAGCGTCGCGTCCGGTCAGCCCCTCGTCGAATTCGAGACAGCATGAGCACATCGATTCCCCGCCGCATGAAATCCTGGTCGGTCACCCAGCTCGGCGAGCCGATCGACGTCGTGCAACTCGTCGAAGGTGATGTTCCCGAACCTGGTGCAGGGCAGGTCCTCGTGCGTGTCCTGGCGGGCGCAGCCAATTTCCCGGACGTGCTGATGTGCCGTGGCAAGTACCAGGTGCGCCCCGACCTGCCCTTCACCCCCGGACGTGAAGTCTGCGGCGAGGTCGTCGCGGTCGGGCCGGACGTCGTACGGGCAGCGGTAGGCGACCGTGTTCTGGGCCTGACCACTCTTCCCTACGGCGGATTCGCCGAGTACGCCTTGATGGACCAGAGCACGACCCATCCGGCGCCGGCCTCACTCGACGACGCGCAGGCCTCCTGCCTGTTCATCGGGTATCAGACCGGCTGGTTCGGACTCCATCGGCTGGCCAGGATTCGAGAGGGGGAGACCCTCCTGGTTCACGCGGCCGCCGGCGGTGTCGGCAGCGCGGCCATCCAGCTCGGCAAGGCCGCCGGTGCCCGGGTCGTCGGTGTCGTGGGCGGCGAGGAGAAGGCCGCCTACGCCAGGCAGCTCGGTGCCGATGTCGTCGTCGACCGCCGGCAGGAGGACTTCGTCGGGGTCGTCAAGGAATTCACCGGAGGCAGAGGCGCCGACGTCATCTACGACCCGGTGGGAGGCGACGTCTACCACCGTTCGACCAAATGCATTGCGTTCGAGGGGCGGATTCTGGTCGTCGGCTTCGCGGGCGGCGAGATCCAGACCGCGGCGCTCAACCACGCGCTGGTCAAGAACTACTCGATCCTGGGAATTCACTGGGGGCTCTACAACACGAAGAATCCCGGCGCGGTCGATCGATGCCACCAGGAACTGTGCACGCTGGCTGACTCCGGAGCCATCGATCCCTTCGTCAGTCAACGGGTCTCGATGGACGGGGTGCCTGCGGCCCTGCAGAGCCTGGGGGACGGAAAGACCGTCGGCCGAGTGGTGATGGAGCACACCGGGATCGGCCGGTAGCCAGTTTGCGGAAACCGGGGGCAGCACATCGTCAGGCCACCAGGCATGCACTAATCACTAGGAGTACGAATGTTTGGGTCGAAGCAAGGTGACTCGCCCTTCGGAGAACTGCGGGCATTGGACAGCAACATCTCGAGAAGGTCGATGTTGAAGTATCTCGGTCTCGGCACGGCGGCGGTCGGCGCCACCTCGTTGCTGGCGGCCTGCGGGGGTGGACTGGGCGCGGGTGCCTCGGGCCAGGCCGCCAAGTTCACCATCGGGTCGTTTCCGGGTGACACCTTCCTCCTCGATGCGGTGAATCTCGCCAACAACGACTTCGCCAGGAACAACCTCAACGTTCCGAAGTTCATCACCCCGCAGAGCGGTGTGCAGGCGCTGCAGCTCGTCTCCGCAGGCGCTGTCAACGGCTACAGCTCCGACACCCTGCTGCTGATGGGTGCCCACGCCAACAGCACACAGGGCAAGCGACCGGTCATCATCGGTCTGAAGAACGTGTCCACCACCTACGGGATCGTCGTCGGCCCGAACGGCAATTGGCCCGGCGAAGACGCGACCTTCGAAGAGAAGATGCAGTCGCTGAAAGGCAAGTCGATCGGGGTGAGCGCCATCGGCGCGGGCGGTGACCTGCAACTGGACCTCGCTCTGGAGCTGGCCGGTATGCAATCCTCCGACGTCACCCATCTGGCGGTCGGCCCGTCTGCCTCGGCGATCCCGAACATGAAAGCCGGGCGACTCGACGGCTACGTCTCGGTCCAATGGAGCTCGGGGCTGTTCATCGCCCGGGAGACCGGCGGATCGGTGCTGCTCGACTTCGGCAGGCCGTCGATGCCCGAGACGTTGCGCAACCAGGCCGTGGTCTGCATTTCCACCAGCGAAAGTTTTGCCCAGGAGCACGAGGACGTGCTGAAGAACTGGCTTCGAGCACAGTCGGAGGGCAGCGAATGGATGCTCTCCCACAAGGACGAAGCGGCGGAAATCCTGAACTCCGGCACCTTCGACGGCAACGCACCCGAAATCGCCAAGGCCTACATCGAGCACTACGCGCAGGATGTGGCGCCGAAATTGCAACCGATGTTCAAGGCACCCAGGGATCAGGTCGACCACATGATCGACCTTGCCGTCCGCTTCGGAAATGCGAAGGAAGGCGCTATCAGCTACGAGCAGATAGTCCCCGCCTTCGCACGGGCGTGAGGTCGCACATGGAGAACACACAGACAGGTGCCGCCCCGACGCGTACCCAATCCCCGCCCGGGCTGGATCTCGATCGAATCACCGACTGGCTGGCCGGGGAGCGACCGGGCCTGGTGGCAGGGGAACTGTCGGCCCGGCTGATCGAGGGTGGGAAATCGAATCTGACCTACGACCTCTCCGACGGTGAAAACCAGTGGATCGTGCGTCGTGCGCCACTGGGCGAGGTCATGGCGACGGCTCACGACATGCGCCGGGAGTACCGAATGGCCGGCGCACTTCGAACCACCGACGTCCCCGTGCCGGCGATGATCGCCTACTGCGACGACAAGGACGTTCTCGGCACCGACTTCTACCTCATGGAGCGGATCGAGGGCGTGCCCTATCGGTACGCGGACGAGCTCAGGCCACTCGGCGCGGCTCGAACCCGAGCCATCTCCGTCGAGCTGGTACGCACACTCGCAAAGCTGCACCGGGTAGAACCGCGAGAGGTGGGCCTGAACGACTTCGGTCGCCCCGAGGGCTTCCTGGGACGGCAGGTGAAACGCTGGAAGACGCAGCTGGACGCGTCCTACACCCGCGATCTCCCCGGCGCCGACGAGCTCTACACGGCACTCGTCGCGGCCGTCCCCACGACGTCGGCCGCGGGCATCGTCCACGGTGATTTCCGCTTGGACAACGTGCTCGTCGGCGCCGACGACATGCCTGCCGCGGTCATCGACTGGGAGCTGGCGACGCTGGGTGACCCGCTTCTGGACCTGGCCTTGATGCTCACCTATCAGCGGCGAGCGAAGCTCGTGTCCGAACGGGATTCGACGGAACCGGCCAAGTACGACGCGACGCTGGCACCCGGATACCTCACCGAGCAACAGATCATCGAACACTATGAAGCCGAGAGCGGTCGCGAACTGGAGGGATTCGGCTTCCACCTCGGTCTGGCCTGCTTCAAGCTCGCCGCGATCTCCGAGGGCGTCCGGTATCGACACATCAATCGTCAAACCGTGGGTGCGGGTTTCGAGGACAGCGGCAGCACTGTGCCGTTGCTGCTCGAACTCGGGCTCGACTCACTGAAGGAGCACAAGTAGATGGAATTCTCGACAGACGCCCGGACCGACGGGTTGCGCAAGGAACTCGTCGATTTCATGTACGGGCACGTCTACCCGGCCGAGGCGGCGTACCTGGATGAGCTGGACAGCCTCGAGGACCGCTTCGCGTGGTCGGAGTCGCCCATCCTGCAGAAGCTGAGAGCCGAGGCACGCAGCCGTGGGCTGTGGAACCTCTTCCTCCCCGGGGCCGAGGGTGCCGGGCTGACGAACGTGCAGTACGCGCCGCTCGCCGAGATCACCGGCCGCAGCAAGCTCCTCGCTCCCGCCGCGCTGAACTGTTCGGCCCCGGACACCGGCAACATGGAACTGCTGTCGATGTTCGGCACCGAGCAGCAGAAGAAGGAGTGGCTCACCCCGTTGCTCGAGGCCGAGATCCGTTCGGCCTTCGCCATGACCGAGCCCGACGTCGCGTCCTCGGACGCCACCAACATCTCCACCAGTATCGTTCGCGACGGCGGCGACTACGTGATCAACGGCCGCAAGTGGTACATCAGCGGTGCGATGAATCCCAACGCCAAGATCCTGATCGTGATGGGCAAGACGGATCCGTCGGCCGACAGGCATCGCCAGCAGAGCATGATCCTGGTACCGCGGGACACCCCCGGCGTCCACATCACGCGCGCGATGAAGGTCCTGGGGTACGACGACCATCACAGCGGTGGACATGCCGAGATCGAGTTCACCGACGTGCGGGTTCCGGTTGCCAATCTCATCGGCAACGAGGGCGACGGCTTCGGGATCGCCCAGGCCAGGCTGGGACCCGGCCGGATCCATCACTGCATGCGCGCCATCGGTATTGCGGAGCGGGCGATCAAGCTCATGTGTGAGCGGGCCGACGAACGCGTGGCGTTCGGCAAGCCACTCAGCCAACAGGGCGTGATTCGCGACTGGATCGCCGAATCGCGGGTCCGTCTCGAGCAGTTGCGCCTGCTGGTCCTCAAGACGGCCTGGCTGATGGACACGGTGGGCAACAAGGGTGCACACACCGAGATCCAGGCAATCAAGATCGCCACTCCGTCGACCGTCGAATGGATCATCGACAAGGCAATCCAGGTCCACGGCGCCGGCGGACTCTCACAGGACTTCTTCCTCGCTCCGGCAGCCGCGTATGTCCGCACGCTGCGGTTCGCGGACGGACCCGACGAGGTGCACAAGAACGCGCTGGCGCGCAATGAACTTCGCCGCCAGGCCGCACGACGCAGTGCCTGACCCCTCGGTCGGCCTCTGCTGAGTTCGTTCGGCCCGCTCGCCCACGAAGCGAGTCGGTTTCGCCGTGACGTCCCACCCGTGTCCCCCTGACCTGTAACCCAGGTGAGGGGGACACTGTCGTGTGTAGGGCCCGTTCGGCAGGCGACTGTGGCTATCGCCTTGATAGTGAGTGAGACATTGATCTCACCAGCAGGACCCGCGCATGATCATGACGTGCCAAATCATCTTGCTCAGCATGGTGTCGACTCGTCCTCGCCCGCATCGCCGGTCACGCGGCGACCCGGAAACCAGACGCTCGAGGTCGCGCGGAAGGACGTCGTGGCAGACGGCGTCGTGAAACTGCGGCTCGAGGAGCCGTCCGGTGGGCGGCTCCCGCATTGGACGCCCGGCGCGCACATCGACCTGGTCATGCCGACCGCGGACGGTGGTTCCCAGGTGCGGCAATACTCGTTGTGCGGCGACCGGTGGGATGCCTCCGCCTACGAGGTCGCCGTGTTGCGGGAGTCGAACTCCCAGGGCGGATCGCAGTTCATTCACGAGAATCTGGCCGTCGGGGACATGCTCAGTGTCGGCACCCCGCGGAACAATTTCGGTCTGGCTCAGGCGAGCCGATACGAATTCATCGCCGGCGGCATCGGGATCACCCCGATCATGACGATGATTGCCGCAGCCGAGAAGCTGGGAATCGACTGGCACCTGCTCTACGGCGGTCGGTCGCGTCGCTCCATGGCCTTTCTCGGAGAACTGGCTCGATACGGAGACCGCGTCACGGTGTGGCCGCAGGACGAATCGGGTCATCTGCCGCTCGATTTCCTCGACGAGCCGACGGAGGGGGCCAAGGTCTACTGCTGCGGACCCGAGCCCCTGCTGGCGGCGGTCGAATCCGCCACCACGAACTGGCCCGGGTGGGCCGTCCGGTTCGAGCGGTTCGTTGCGCCTTCCCAGCCGCCACCGGTCCGCACCGAACCCTTCACGATCGAACTGTCCCACTCCGGCAGGACCGTCACCGTCGGTACCGAACAGACGGTTCTCGAGGCCCTGGACGCCGCCGGCGTCCCGGTGTTGTCTTCGTGCAACGAGGGAGTCTGCGGCACATGTGAAGTCGGTGTCGTGGGCGGTGTTCCCGATCATCGGGATTCACTCCTGAGTGATGCGGAGCGCGCCAAGGGAGACCGGATGTTCGTCTGTGTGTCACGTTCGATCACCGAACGACTCGTGCTGGATCTATAGGAGGTTGACAGTGTCGATTACGGATACCACCGGACGGCAGGGCTCGACAGCCCCGTCCCTCGACGACGACCCCTTCTCGTCGGAGACCCTCGAGAACCCGCTGCCGTTCCAGGAGCGACTGCGTGAATCCGGGCCTGTCGTCTTCCTGCCCCGGTACAACGTCCACGCCGTCGGGCGTTACGACGAAGTCCACAGCGCGCTCTCGAACTGGCAGGGCATGACCTCCGGTTCCGGAGTCGGCCTGAACGAGCCGTGGCGGGCCCGGGGACTACTTCAGACCGATCCGCCCGAGCACGATGCACCCCGCGAGGTGCTGCAGTCGATTCTGTCCGCACGAGCATTACGTGCGATGAAGGACGCCTGCACACGGCAGGCCGAGACGCTGATCGACAACCTGCTCGGCGGCACGGCTGCCGGGGACGCGATCGAGATCGACGGATACAACGACATCGCGGCCGTGTTTCCGGTGAACTTCTTTCCCGACGCGTCCGGCATCGACGAGGAGCAGCGGGAGAATCTCGTTCCCTACGCAGATCACATCTTCAATGCCCTGGGGCCGCGAAACGAACGGGTACTGCAGGGGGAATGCCGGAGCGAGGCACTGGCGGAATGGGCCACTGCGAAGTGTGCCCGGGAGTCCCTGAAACCCGAAGGATTCGGCAGCGAGATCTGGGCGGCCGCCGACCGCGGCGACATCATGCACGAACTGGCTCCGCTCCTCACGCGTTCGCTGTTGTCGGCAGGTGTCGACACGACCGTCTACGGTCTCTCCGCGATGCTCTATGGATTCGCCACACATCCCGATCAGTGGGCGGCTCTTCGACGGAACCCCAACCTCGCCCGAGTCGCCTTCGACGAGGCGCTGCGCTGGGAGTCGCCGGTCCAGATGTTGTTCCGCAAGACGTCGGCCGACGTCGAGATCTCCGGGACCGTCATACCGGCCGAGACGAGGGTGCTGCTGTGCTACGCCGCTGCGAATCGTGACCCGCGCCGGTGGGACAACCCTGATCGGTTCGACCTCTCGCGAGATCCCTCGGGGCACGTGGCCTTCGGGATGGGGATCCACCAGTGCGTGGGCCAGCACGCGGCGCGTCTGCAGGCCGAGTGCCTGCTCGAGGTTCTCGTGACCCGTGTGACGTGCATCGAACTTGCGGCACCCGTACGTCGCTATCACAACAACACGCTGCGAGGATGGAAGGCCATGCCGCTTCGGCTGAGTCTCGCCTAGTTGTTGTGAACGAGTTCGTGTTCGACTGCGCCCTAGAACGATTGAGTGCCGGTGCCGGTTCGACGTACCTGATTCACGGTGAGGCCGGCACCGGCAAGACACACCTCCTGCGGAGCACGCTCGACGCGGCCCGCAGGCGTGGATGGACGTGCTTGTACGCCGCGGCGCACGAGTACGACCACGACATCCCGTACGCGACGGTGCGCACCCTCGTGGGAGTCCTCGGCCACAGCACGGTGTCGGCCGATCCGAGTGGTGTGACGGCGCTGTTGCAGTCGATGACGGATTCGTCGCCCGTGGTCGTGGTCGTGGACGACGCGCACCTGGCGGACGAGGACAGTCTCGTCGCCGTGACCCTCGCCGCTCGGCATCTGGCGGGCCGCCCGCTCCTCGTGATCTTCGCCTCGCGGAGCCGGCCGTGGATGACCGGCGAACGTCTCTTCGCGACGATCGGCCCCCTCGTGAGCGAACAGGCGCGGACGGTTCTCGAGGTTCGGCCGGTCGAGGGGCGGGCCCTCGGCGGACTGGTCGAGTCGGTCCTCGACGCCGTGCCCGACGAGCGACTGACCGGCTACCTTTCCGAGCGGACGCGGGGGAACGCGCTGCTGGTCCGAGAAACGGTGAACGCGTTGCACACTGCGGGCGCACTCCGCATCGAACAGGGAATCGGCTACCTGGTCGATGATTCCCCGCCCCAGTTCCCGCGCCCTGCGGCGTTGCTCCACCGGCTGTTTCCCCGGGACCACGCCGTCCGCGCACTGGGTCGTCTGGTCGCGGTGTTCGGACGGGTGGATCTGGACTACCTTCCGCTCCTCGCCGAACTGTCCGAGAGGTCGCTGGGCGAGGTCCGGGCCGCCTTCGACTCACTGGTCGCGAGCGGTGCGCTGTTGGCAACGGGGTCCGGATGGTACGAATTCGGCCACCCACTGATCGGTGAGCTGCTCTATGGCGAGATCGGTCCGGCCGAGCGCCGCCGCGTCCATGCTGCGATTGCTGCGCGGATCGAGGGCACCGACAGCGAGCTGGGCATGCCGGCCCTCGAGCGCGCCCGGCACGCCACCGAGGGCGCGGCGCGCGGCGACATGGTCGCGGTCACGGTGGCGTTGCGTGCCGCCGATCGAGCGCTGCGCACGTCGCCGCGCGCGGCTGCCCGATGGTACGGCCGGGCGCTCGATCTGCTGCCACGCGCGGACGCCGCCGCCGGCGAGATACTCCGCAGGCAGTCCGCGGCGTACTGGAAGGGTGCGCGGCCGGCCCTGGCCATCGAAGCCGGCAGAAAAGCGCTCGGACTTCTCGAGGCGGGCCGTTCCCGCGACCGCACCGTGGCGACGATCGTGCACTGCCACAGCGCGATGGGCGATCCGCAGAGCGCTGCAGACCTACTGGTCGCCGAGGCGGGGCGGGCGAGAGACCCGACGCCCTACCTCGCGCAACGCGCGGCGATGTCGGCGCGCCTCGGTGACACGGATCAGGCGCGCGTCCTGGCCGCGACAGCGTGGTCACAGGTGCGCGAGTCGACGCCGACGGACCAGGTCATCGCCTACACGTACCTCGGTCAGGTCGAAGCCTCCGTCGGGACGTTCCCGAACGCACTCGAGGCGGTCGACCAGCTCGCGATCCTCGGGACCGGCGAGCGGGAACTCCCGGTGGGCACGCGCACCGGTGCGTTGGAGTCGGCAGCGCACCACGCCGCAACGGCAGGCGCGACCGGTCGCGCGAACGCGCTGCTGACGAAGGCGGGTGAAGCCGCCGGACTCGCCGGATTCGGAAACCTGGGCGGGCAAGCCGCACTGGCTCGCGCGCTCGCCGAGTACACGGCCGGCGAATGGACCGCGGCGTCCGAGACGATTGCCCGGGAGGCCGTCCATCTCGAGTTCTCGGGTATGCGCAGCACTCTGGCTCGCCTACGTGGCGTGGAGGTGCAGATCCTCACGGGCCGAGGTGATTTCCGGCGTGCGGCGTCCGTGCTGGCAGCGACGAAGCCGCCGGCCTCCTGCCGGATCGACTTCGCGATCTGGCAGGCAGTGCAGGCGTCGGTCGAGGTGTCGAGATCCCGGTTCGAGGACGCCATGCCGGTCCTGGAGCGACTGCGGTCGGAAGCGGGAATCCGCGGCTGGAACGAGGTCGGGGCCATCACCCACACGAGTCTGGTCGAGGGCTACCTGGCGTCGGGAGAGGTCGAGGCCGCTCGGCACGTCGCGGACGAGTTCTGCCGCCTTGCGGAGGACATCGGTTCGCCCAAGGCCCGGATGGCATCCGGCATCGGCCATGCCCGCAGCTTCGGTGACGTGGACCGCGCACGTGAAGTGCTTCTCGAGGCCGAGGAGCAGGGTATGCACTTCATCGCGGCGCAGGCCCACCATGCGCTCGGCGTCGTCGGCCGGGACGGCGCCGATCACCTCGAGGCAGCCTGGGCATTGTTCAAGAAGATGGACGCGACGCTGTGGCTGAAGCGGGTCGAGGCCGCCGGCCGGTCGCGCGGTCTCGTCCTCGACAGACGTGCCGACAAGTCGGGGGCACCCGGACCTCTCACCGATGTGGAGCGTCAACTCGTCACGCTGGTCCGAGACGGCCTCAGCAACCGGGAGATCGCCGAGGTTCTCCACTACAGCAGCAAGACCGTCGAGGCCTACCTCACCCGCCTCTACAAGAAAACCGGCTACAACTCGCGGGTCGAGCTGATCGTGGCCCACGAGCGGGCGGAAAGTCTCACCGGTAGGTGACCCAGGGGTCCGGGAGATGACCGTGCTCGTTGAACGCCACGAGGGACGTCCCCGACGAGCCGATCACGATCTTGGTGACGCCGGAATTGACCGCGACTCTGTTCAGAGCGAGCCATTGCGGGAAGCCGCCCCCCAGCAGCCGGGCAGTCACCCAGGCGATCGCACCGGCGCTGGAGAAGACGACACCGGTCTGTCCGCGTTCGAGCCCTTCGGCAACGCGGTCGAGGGACGCGTCGACCCGGGCCGTGAACGCACCGAACGTCTCGACGTAGTCGGCATCGTGGTCACCGGACGACCACCGTGTGGAAGCCCGCTCGAGCAGCCGCTGGAAGGCGCGCGAATCCGTCTGCGCCCTCGGATCGTGCTCACCGCTCGCAGCCAGTAGGTCGCTCGCGTCGAACTCGTCCCAACCCGGATCGATGTCGGGGTCCGTCGTGTGCCAGGCGGCGGCCGTGCTTGCCTCCTGAGCCGTCTCTCGTTGGCGTTTCATGTTTCCGGTGACTGTGCGGGCGGGAGCGATGCCGCGACGATTCAGCTCGGTGCCGAGGGCGCGACTCTGTTCTCGGCCGCGTGGCGACAGGCGGTCGTAGTCGTCGGTGCCGAAGGATGCTTGTCCGTGACGGACCAGAAGGACAACACTCATGCGGCGCACGGTAGTTCACCCGGCCACCGGCGGCATACCCTTCTCGGCCGGTCGCCGCACACTCGCGGGAGATCCCTATCGGCCCTCCGCCGCGGTGCCGGTACCTCTAGATTCAGAGCATGGACATGCGGCAGATGGAGTACTTCCTCGCTGTAGTCGACTGCGGCGGGGTCACCCGCGCCGCAGCGCAGTTACGTGTGGCGCAGCCGTCGCTGTCGCAGGCGGTGCGCAAGCTCGAGAAGGACCTGGGCGTCGAGTTGTTCCATCGCGTCGGCCGTGGCCTCGTGCTCTCGCCTGCCGGTGAGGCGCTCGTCGGCCCGGCACGCAGCATCCTGCGGGAGGTGGAATCGGCCGAGAACGCCGTGCGTGACGTCGGGGCGATGCGCGGCGGCCGGATCGACATCGCCTCGCTCTCGGACCTGTCCTCGGATCCGCTGTCGGTGTGGGTCGCCAAGTTCCGCCGGCAGTACCCCGACGTGCGGTTCCACATCGAGGAACGGGACGAGACCGCCGATATCGTGTCGCTGGTCCGGTCGGGGGCGTGCGAGCTGGGCATTCTCGCGCTGCCCCTCCCGACCGAGGACCTCGTCGGGGAGGAGCTCATCGATCAGCAGCTCGTCCTGGTGTGTCCGCCCGGCACCGACGCCCGGTGGCCGGACCCGGTGCCGATCGAGGCGTTGACCCGTGTTCCCTTCGTCATGGGCGAAAAAGGCACGGCGACGCGAGATTTCATCGACCGCTCGCTACGGCGGCGCGGCGTCGAACCCGACGTCGCGGTTGAGGTGCGTCAGCGTGGTGCCGTGCTGCCGATCGTTCTCGCGGGCGGCGGGGTGTCGATCGTGGCCCTGCGCAGCGGACTCGACGCGATGCTGCGCGGCGGGGTGGTGCGTGAACTCTCGCCGCGGCTCACCCGCCGCATGGGCGTGGTCCGCCGTCCCGGCCGGATGACTCACGCGTCCACGGAGTTCCTGGCCTGCGCCCGTGCGTCGTTCGAGGAGTTCGCCACGTCCATCGCCGCGCTCATGTCCTCCGGTGTTTCCCTCGTGGAGGCCGCAAAGCTGACGCGGGCCGAGTTCGACCGCCGGATTCGCGACGACAACGCGCGCGCCACGAACTCATAGGCAATTGCAGTATTTCTCCTACTTTTCTGGTCTTTGACCCGATCGATACTCGGGACTTCAATGGTGTGTACCTGATCACACCGTTGCGACGGGATCCGGATCGATCGAAGGTCGCATTCGAGATCCGTCCGGACTGGTTCACGCCACGCAGACACGTCGCGACGGTTCGTTTCCGAAGAGGCCCTATGACTCAAGTATCGACGCCGACCACCGCAGCGTCCCGGCGCACCAGATCGGCGCTGACCCGGCGCGCCTGGATGATTACCGGACTGCTCGTCGTGTTCATGCTCATCAATTTCGCGGACAAGTCCGTCATCGCGTTCGCCGGCGTCCAGATCCAGAAGGATCTGGGCCTGACGCCGCAACAGTTCGGCATGATCCAGAGCAGCTTCTTCTGGCTGTTCGCCGCCGGCGCCCTGTTCTTCGGCTGGCTGTCGTCCAAGGTGAGTATCCGATGGCTGCTGGCCGGACTGATGCTGCTCTGGGTAGCCACCATGGTGCCCCTGACCGGCACCGTGACCTTCGGCGTCCTGGTGGCCTGCCGGCTCGTCCTCGGGTTCGCCGAGGGCCCGGCCTTCGCCCTCGCCAACCACGCCGTCCACTCCTGGTTCCCGCCGGAGAAGCGTGCCTTGCCGAGCAGCTTCGTCACCGCCGGATCCTCGCTCGGTGTCCTCATCGCTGCACCCGTGCTGACCTGGATCATCGTCCGCTGGGACTGGCACGCAGCGTTCTACCTCCTGATCACGGTCGGTCTGGTCTGGGTGGTCGCCTGGATCCTCCTCGGACGCGGCGCACCCGGCGAGGCCGCCGAGCCGGCCCAGGCAACCGAAACCGTCGTCGACACCGTCGACGCCCCGTACCGGACGATCCTGCGCACCGGGACCGTGATCGGGATCGCGCTGTTGATGTTCTGCTCGTACTGGTCCACCACGCTCAAGGTGTCCTGGCTCCCCGTCTACCTGGAAGACGGTCTCGGCTACGACACCCTGACCACCGGTCGGCTGGTCATGCTTCCCTACGGACTCGCGGCGGTCGGTGCGATCGCTGCCGGATGGTTCTCGAATCGCCTCGTCTCCCGCGGCGTCTCCCGGAAGGTTGCGCGCGGCTACCTGTCGGCCGGCCTGATCGCCGGCGCCGGCATCACCATGGTCGGGTTCACCATCGTGTCGGCCGGACTGCTGCAGATCCTGCTCGTATCCCTGGCCTTCTCGCTCAACACCGCGGCGTACGGCGTGGCGTTGACGGCAATCGCCGACGTCGTGCAGTCCCGTAAACGCGGCATGGTCCTCGGTGGCCTCGGCGCTGTGTCGAGTATCTCCGGCATGGTCGCACCACTCGTACTCGGTTTCTCGGTCGGCCGGGCGGCCGACAAGATCTCCGGCTACGGCACCGGCTTCCTGATCAGCGGGATCCTGATGATCGTCGGTAGTGCGATCGCGGTGTTCCTGGTCAACCCCGAACGTGACATCACCCTCATCCGCCGGCGTGCCGAGGAGACCGCATGATCGACAAGCCCCTCGACGGCGTCCGCGTCATCGACTTCGGTCAATTCATCGCTGCCCCCGCCGCCACCCAGGTCCTGGTGGACCTCGGCGCCGACGTGATCAAGGTCGAACCGGTGCACGGCGAGTCCGCACGTGGAATCGGCGCGCACGGTAAAGCCATGGTGGAGAACTACAACCGCGGCAAGCGGGCAATCGCGCTCGACCTCAAGGACCCGCGCGGTCAGGAGATCGCCCGCCGTCTGATCGCCGGCGCCGACATCGTGGTGCAGAATCTGCGCCCCGGGGTGATGGACAAGCTCGGTCTGGGCGCGGAGGAGATGCGTGCCGCGCATCCGCACCTCGTGTACGCGACGGTGAGCGGGTTCGGCTTGCACGGACCGTCCAGGAATCGAGCCGGCCTCGACATCGCCGCGCAGGCGGAGAGCGGTCTGATGTGGGTGACCGGCGAGCACGACGGCGAGCCGCAGAAGGTCGGTGCCCAGATCGTCGACGCCGCCACCGGCTACGTCTGTGCCCAGGCAATCCTCGGCGCGTACATCAGGCGCCTGCGCACCGGCGAGGGCGACACCGTCGAGGTGTCGCTGCTCGAGGTCGCCATTCATCTGCAGGCCCCGAACTGGGGCGCCTACCTCGACACCGGCAACGAACCACGGCGAATGGGCAACGGTCAGCCGACGGTCGCCCCGGCCGCCGACATCATGCCCACCAGCGACGGCAGCGTCGTGGTCTCCGCCTACTCCGAGGTCCACTTCCGGCGACTGTGCCGACTGCTGGGCCGGGCGGAACTCGCCGACGACGCCCGGTTCGCCGACAACGAGAGCCGGGTCCGCAACCGCCCCGCCCTGCTCACCGAGTTGCGCGCCGCGTTCGCGACCATGACGAGCGACGAGGCGATGGACGTGCTCGCCGCCAACGGTGTCGTCGCCGGGCGGATCAACACCTATCCCGAGGCGATGCGCAGTCCCGACGTCCAGGCCTCCGGGCTCTTCATCGAGGTCAGCCGCCCCGACGGCGTGCCTGCGACCGCACTCGGCACGCCGTGGCACCTCGAGAGTGTCCCGAAGCTCCCGACGGCAGGTGCGCCCGACCTGGGGCAGCACACCGCCGAAGTGATCGCCGAACTCGGTTACCCGACCGACGCGCTCGATGCGCTGGCAGCCGACGGCGTCGTCGCGCTCGGCCGCTGAAATCCGTCGACGGCACTCACCGTCGACCCATTTTCGAAGGAATCACCATGCAACGCACCATCTTCACCGACGACCACCATGCCTTCCGTGACGTGGTCCGCCAGTTCATCGCCAAGGAGATCGTCCCGAACCTGCCCGACTGGGAGGCGGCCGGCTGCATCCCCCGCGACTTCTACACCAAGACCGCGGCACTCGGGATCAACGGACTGCAGGTGCCCGAGCAGTACGGCGGCGGCGGCATCGACAGCTTCCTGTTCAACACCGTCGTGTACGAGGAAATCGGTTACGCGGCCGCCTCTCTCGGGGGCTTCCAGGTGCACTTGAACACCGTGCTCCCGTACTTTCTCGAATACGCCAATGAGGAACAACGCGACCGCTGGTTCCCCGGCTTCGCCGACGGTGCGCTCGTCAGCGCGATCGCGATGACCGAACCCGGCATCGGCTCCGACCTCGCCGGTGTCACCACCACCGCCGTCCGCGACGGTGACGACTACGTCCTCAACGGGAACAAGACGTTCATCACCGGCGGCATCAACGCCGACCTCGTGATCGTGGTCGCGAGGACCTCGAAGGATCCCGAGAATCGCCGCAACGGTCTGTCGCTGCTGGTGGTCGAATCCGGCATGCCCGGGTTCACTCGCGGTCGCAACCTGCACAAGATCGGGATGAAGTCGAGCGACACCGCCGAACTCACCTTCGACAACGTACGGGTGCCCGCGGCCAACCTGCTCGGCGAGGAGGGCGCCGCCTTCAAGATGCTGGCGCACAACCTGCCGCAGGAGCGGCTGTCGATCGCGATCACCGCGCAGGCCACGGCCACCGCCGCGGTCGACCTGGCGATCGCGTACGCCAAGGAGCGGATGGTGTTCGGTAAGCCGCTCGCCGGCTTCCAGAACACGAAGTTCGTACTCGCCGAGTGCGCGACCGAGTTGCAGGCCGGGCAGGCCCTGATCGACCAGGCGCTGATCGCCCTGGACGCCGGCACTCTCACTCCCGCCGACGCGGCCAAGGTGAAGCTGTTCTGCACCGAGGTGCAGGCCCGGGTCATCGACAAGTGCCTGCAGGTGCACGGTGGCTACGGCTACATGACCGAGTACCCGATCGCGCGACTGTACGCCGATGCCCGCGTCACCCGGATCTTCGGCGGCACCAGCGAAGTCATGAAGAGTGTCATCTCGAAGTCGATGGGGCTCTAGGTATCTCGCACTCCACACCATTCCGGGCACCACTGGGGCCCGGCCACATCGAAGGTTCATCCATGCAGATCAAGGACATCAACGCCGTCGTCACGGGCGGAGCATCCGGACTCGGACTCGCCACCGCCACCCGGCTGGTCGAGTCCGGCGCCGCCGTCACCCTGCTCGATCTCCCCGGTTCGGCGGGGGCAGAGCAGGCCGCGGCGCTCGGGCCCGCCGCACGGTTCGTGCCGACCGACGTGACCGACGGCGACGCGGTGGCCGCGGCCTTCGCCGCCGCCGCCGAGCGCGGCCCGGTGCGGGCCGTCGTGCACTGCGCAGGCCGCGGACGGCCGATGCGCGTGCTCACCAAGGACCGCAAGGCCGCCGACCTCGAGCCTTTCGAGTCGGTGATCCGGCTCAACGTGATCGGGACGTTCAACGTGCTGCGGTTCGCGGCCGAGGCGATGGCCGCGAACGAGTTGCGGGGCGGTGACCGCGGCGTATGTGTCCTGACCGCATCCGTCGCAGCGTACGAGGGCCAGATCGGGCAGATCAACTACGCGACGTCCAAGGCGGGAATCGTGGGGATGACACTGCCCGCCGCCCGCGACCTCGCCGGCGTCGGGATCCGGGTGTGCACCATCGCGCCCGGCGTGTTCGCGACACCCCTCCTGCTCAATGCGCGCGACGACATCCGGGACGCGCTGGCGGCCTCGGTTCCGCATCCGCAGCGGCTCGGCGAGCCGTCCGAGTTCGCCGCGCTGGCCGAGCACATCATCGAGAACGGCATGCTCAACGGTGAGACGATCCGCCTCGACGGTGCGATCCGGATGGCACCGAGGTGACCGCAGAGGCGCCCACACCAGTCGTGCTGACGGAACGGGTCGGGCCGGTGCTGGTCATCACGCTGAACCGACCGCAGGCCCGCAACGCGGTGGACCGTGCGGTCGCGGAGGCCGTCGCCGAGGCGGTTCAACTGCTGGACTCCGATCCGCAGCTGAGAGTGGGTGTGCTCACCGGAGCCGGCGGATACTTCTGCGCAGGAATGGATCTCAAGGCCTTCCTGCGGGGTGAGAGCCCACGCGTCGAGGGTCGCGGATTCGCCGGGCTGGTGGAGGCGCCGCCCGGCAAGCCCCTGATCGCCGCCGTCGACGGTCCCGCGCTCGCGGGCGGTTTCGAGATCGTCCTCGCGGCGGACCTCGTCGTCGCCGCGCCGACCGCAACGTTCGGCCTGCCCGAGGTTCGCCGCGGCCTGGTCGCCGCCGCGGGCGGGTTGACCCGGCTGCCCGCACGGCTGCCGCGAGCGGTGGCGCTGGAGATGGTGCTCACCGGCAAGACCGTGACCGCCGCGCAACTGCACCCGCTGGGGCTGGTCAACCGGCTCGCTCCCGAGGGCGAGGTGTTGGCGGCGGCGCTCGAACTCGCCGACGAGATCGCCGCCAACGGGCCGCTCGCAGTCCGGGCCAGCAAACGGGTCATCGACGAGTCTCCCGGCTGGCCGCACGCGGAGATGTTCGAGCGGACCCGGCAGATCGTGATGCCGGTCTTCGACTCCGACGACGCCCGCGAGGGCGCCGCCGCCTTCACCGAACGCCGCGCCCCGGTTTGGACCGCGACGTGATCACCGAGAACGAGAGAACAGGAACACACCATGCGTGATGCAGTCATCGTCGAGGCCGTACGGAGCCCCATCGGCCGCCGCAAGGGCGGCCTCGCTGAGGTCCACCCCGTCGACCTGTCCGCGACCGTCCTGACCGCGCTGCTCGACCGGGCCGGGGTCGACGCCGCGTCGGTCGACGACGTCGTGTGGGGATGCGTCGGACAGGTCGGTGAGCAGGCCGGCAACATTGCACGCAACGCGGTGCTGGCCGCCGGATGGCCCGAGTCGGTTCCCGGCACCACGATCGAGCGGCAGTGCGGATCGAGCCAGCAGGCACTGCATTTCGCCGCGGCGGGAGTGATCGCCGGTCAGTACGACATCGTCGTCGCGGGCGGCGTCGAGTCGATGACCCGCATCCCGATGGGATCGGCGCGGCGCGTCGGGCTCGGTGACCCGAACAGCGAGGCGATTCGGCGACGCTACGACGGCATCGAGTTCAACCAGGGCCGCGGCGCCGAGATCCTCGCCGACCGGTACGAACTGAGCCGCGGCTGGCTCGACGAGTACAGCCTGCGCTCACATCAGCGCGCCGCCGCGGCGGTCGACGAAGGCCGATTCGCCGGCGAGATCGTGCCGGTGACCCTGCCGGACGGTACGAAACTCGACGCCGACGAGGGGATCCGCCGAACCACGACCCTCGAGAAGCTCGCCCAGTTGGAGCCGGCCTTCGGCGAGGACGGCCGCATCACCGCGGGCAACGCCTCACAGATCTCCGACGGCGCCGCAGCACTGCTGGTGATGTCCGGCGACCGGGCCCGCGACCTCGGACTGACCCCGCTGGCTCGGGTACACACCGCAACCGTCGTCGGCGACGACCCGGTCGCGATGCTGGCCGGACCCATCCCCGCCACCGCGCGGGTGCTCGAACGCGCAGGCCTGACCCTCGACGACATCGGAGCCTTCGAAGTCAACGAGGCCTTCGCCAGCGTCGTCGGCGCCTGGCTGCGGGCGACCGGGGCACCGGAAGCACGGGTCAACGCGCTCGGCGGAGCGATCGCTCTCGGGCATCCGCTCGGCGGATCCGGGGCCCGGCTCGCCACCACCCTCGTGCATCACCTGCGCGCCGAGGGCGTCCGCTACGGACTGCAGACGATGTGCGAAGGCGGCGGCATGGCCAATGCCACCATCTTCGAAAACCTCGCCGTCACGGTCTGACCGTGGCTAGCGGGTTGGAGAGGGGGGACGCAGCCATCCTCGAGGTCGCGTGCCGGTGGCTGCCCTACGGTGGTCCACCTCCCGACGAGATCTGGATCGGGTTCGGGATGACGACACCCGGATTCGACCGGAGACTGTCGAAGATTCTGGAGAGTGCCGGCGCAGGAGAAGTGCCTGCCGATGTCCGAGCGCGGCTGCGCACCCAACTGTCCGAACGGGCAAGACGGTGGACGATTCGATCGAGGTCCAGCCTCTCGTTGTAGGGCGCACCAGTGACGTCTCGCTCAGGCGCGGCGCAGCCCGTCGAACGTCAGCTCGACGACGGCGTCGGCGAGGTCGGCGACCGTCCCCCCGGTGCGGGGGCGGTACCACTCGATCAGCGAGTTGACCGTGCCGAACACGAGCCGGCTGGTGAGTGCGGGATCGATTCCGGGCCGCAGGTCGCCCTCTTCCGCCGCCGCGACCACGAGGTCGCTGACGAAGGCGTCGAACTCGCGGCGGCGGGCGAGCGCGCGACGTTCCACCGCGGTGTTGCCCCGGACGCGCAGCAGGAGCGTGACGTACGGGAGTTCGGCGGCGAGGACCTCGACACTGCGGCGGACGAGGTACTCGAGTCGGTCGATGTACCGGCCGCTCGTCGCCTTCTCCTCGGTGGTGACCGCGAAGAGAGCGTTGAGCGCGCGCGACAGCGCCAGTTCGAGGAGCTCCGACTTCCCGGACACGTGGTGATAGATCGACGACTTCGTGATTCCCAGGCGCTGGGCCAGCACCTCCATGCTGGTGCCGTCGTAGCCCTTGTCGTTGAACACCTTGACCGCGACAGCGAGCAGCGAGTCGAGGTCGTAGCCGGGCCGTCCGGGCGAACCGGTCTTCCGTGCGGGGCGTGCCGTAGTCATGCGCGCAATCCTTCCAGGTGCAGAACTCCATCGCATCGGTGCGCCGTCGTCCACAGGAGCCGACCGAAGGTTCGGTTCAGCTGAGAATACCGTGACCGACCCGGCAGTGGTGAACCGCGTGAACGGGCCGAGTCGCTACGCGAACCGCGGCGTCGTCCGGCTCATCGGCCCAGGGCCTGGGTCCGGCCTTCCTTCCGGGCCTTCGCGAGGCCACGGCGGGCCAGGAATCCGTTGGCCAGGAGCAGGATCGTCTTGTTCGGCGGCGCGGTGAACCCGGCCTGCGTGTGCGGTGCGTACACCGCCCCGGTGCCGGTGACCTCGATCCAGCCGGTGTTCTGACGCGACTCGAGGCCGACGAGCTGGGGCCGGTACGCGTGGGCGAGCAGTCCGGCGCGGCGGCCGCCCTGCGGCACCCAGGAAGGGACCCTCAAACGCACGCCCTCGTTGCTCGCCGAGTTCACGTCGACCGGCACGACGGTCGGATAGCCGTCCGCCTCACGGTAGGCGAGCAGCACGTGCGGCAGCTTCCGGGCGCGCTCACCGGTCTTCACCGCATCCACCCGCGGCGCGGTGCCCTTCTTCGGCGGCGCCTGTGGCGCCGCGTCGGCGTCGGGGAGCGGTGCGCCGTAGACCTCGGGCTGGCCGGTCGTGCGCAGGTCGGGCCAGGCGGTCACCCGCGTCACCGCGACCGTCACCAACACCCGGTCGGTGTAGTAGGCGCTGAGCCAGCGGTCCCAGAATGCGCCGCGCCGCGGCTCTCCCGTGTAGGGGACCGAGCGCTCGCCGATGGCGTCGAGGACGTTCCGGTCGGGGCTGGGATCGAACGTCGCGTCTCCCTGCACGAGCACGTAGCGCCGGTTGGTGCCGTCGCCGATTCCGTGCTCGCGCGCATGGAAGGCGAGCGCCACCCGCGGTTCCGCCTGGATGCGTTCGAGCTTGCGGCCGAAGCCCAGCGAGGTGGTGAATCCGATGGTGCCCCGCTCGTGATCGCGCAGCCCGAAGGGCGCCACCGCGGCCACCACCGCGCCTCCCGCGGGCGTGACGTACGCGAACCCGCTGGTGAGGTCGTCGCGGATGACCTCGTCGACATCGTCCGACCAGGTGATCGGCATGTCCCGAGCCTACCCAGGCGACGCGGCACCGGGCCAGACCTCCGCGCTCCCCGAGGGTTGACGACTCCTAGGAAATGAATAATGCTTCATTTGTCGTGAGCAGTAGCTCATACCTAATGACTATTCATTCACTGCGGCATCGAGGAGCATTCCATGGACCTGACACTGACCGAGGAGCAGAAGGAGTTCCGGCAGCTGGCGCGCGACTTTCTGAACAAGGAGGTCGTCCCGCACCGCGCCGAATGGGACCGCGCCGAGTCGGTGGACACCGCGATCATCGGGAAACTCGCCGACATCGGCTTCTTCGGCATGACCATTCCCGAGGAGTACGGCGGGCTGGGCGGCGACTACATCACGTACTGCCTCGGGATGGAGGAACTCGGCCGGGCGGACTCCGCGGTCCGGGGCATCGTGTCGGTGTCGATGGGGCTGGTGGGGAAGGTGATCCTCTCGCACGGCACCGAGGAGCAGAAACACGAATGGCTGCCCCGCATCGCGTCCGGTGAGGCGCTCGCCTGTTTCGGTCTCACCGAGCCCGACAACGGGTCGGACCCCGGAAATCTGAAGACCAAGGCGGTGCGCAGCGGCGACGAGTACGTCATCAACGGTTCCAAGATCTTCATCACCAACGGCACGTGGGCCAAGGTGTGCCTGGTGTTCGCGCGCACCGGAGGTCCGGGGCCCAAGGGTGTTTCGGCTTTCCTGGTTCCGACGGACACCCCCGGTTTCGAATCCCGCGAGATCCACGGGAAGCTCGGACTCCGCGGGCAGGCGACCGCCGAGTTGTCGTTCACCGACGTGCGGGTGCCGGCGAGTTGCCTCCTCGGATCGGAGGGGCAGGGCTTCTCCATCGCGATGCACTCGCTGGACAAGGGGCGCGTCTCGGTGGGCGCCGGATGCGTGGGGATCATCCAGGGCTGCCTCGAGGCGGCCGTCGACTACGCCCGCGAGCGCACGCAGTTCGACCGTCCGCTCGCGTCGTTCCAACTCGTGCAGGACCTGATCGCCGACATGTCCGTCGACGCCGACGCCGGGAGGCTGCTCACCTGGCGGGCGGCCGACCTGATCGAGCGCGGGGAGCCGTTCGGGACAGCCGCGTCGAAGGCGAAGTACTTCTGCAGTGAGGCCGCGGTTCGTGCCGCCAACAACGCGATCCAGCTGTTCGGCGGTTACGGCTACGTCGACGAGTACCCCGTCGCCAAGTACATGCGCGATGCGCGGGTGATGACGCTGTACGAGGGCACGAGCCAGATCCAGAAGTTGCTGATCGGCCGGGCGGAGACCGGGATCAGCGCCTTCCTCTAGCGGTCGCAGGGCTGCGTGACCCTTGACACACTCCGCGAAGTGAATGTACGTTCATTTGTACCGAATAAATGTTCACAATCTTTGAACCCACTCTCATTACCGGCTTCCCGGAAAGGAATCACCGTGACCGACTACGAAGACATCACCTACGAGGTCGACGGCCCGGCGGCGGTCGTCACGATCAACCGCCCCGCGCGCTACAACGCATTTCGCGGTAAGACCGTCGAGGAACTGATCAAGGCGTTCCGCTCAGCATGGGCCGACGACACGGTGCAGGCGATCATCCTCACCGGTGCGGGGGAGAAGGCGTTCTGCACGGGCGGCGACGTCAAGCAGCGAGCGGAGACCGGCGACTACGGCCCCACCGAGAGCGGCATGTTCGAGATCGGCAACCTGCACAAACTCATCCGCGACGTCCCCAAGCCCGTCATCGCGGCGGTCAACGGCATCGCCGTCGGCGGCGGCCACGTGCTCCACGTTCTCTGCGACCTCACCATCGCGTCCGAGACCGCGAAGTTCGGCCAGGCGGGACCGCGTGTGGGCTCGTTCGACGCGGGCTTCGGCTCGGCGTTCCTGGCGCGAGTCGTCGGTGAGAAGCGGGCCCGCGAGATCTGGTACCTCTGCCGTCAGTACGACGCCGTCACCGCCGAACGCTGGGGTCTGGTCAATTGGGTCGTCCCCGCGGACCGGTTGCTCGACGAGGCGAAGGCCGTCGCCGCGGAGATCGCCGAGAAGAGCCCCACCACCCTGCGTTTCCTGAAGCAGTCGTTCAACGCCGACACCGACCACCAGGCCGGGCTGAGCAACCTCGCGATGTCTGCGCTCGACCTGTTCACGCATTCACCCGAGGGCCTCGAGGGGGCGACGGCGTTCGCGGAGAAGCGCAAGCCCGAGTTCAACAAGTACGTGAACGCCTGAGTCCGACACACACGGGAAGGGGAAACACACCATGAGCAACAACATCGCAGTGGTCACCGGCGCAGGATCCGGCATCGGCCGCGCCATCGCGCTCGCACTCGCCGAGCAGGGCGACCGGGTGGTCGTCGCCGACCTCGACCTGCAGGCCGCGGAGAAGACCGCGGCGGAACGGCCCGACCTGCTTTTTCCGATGACCGTCGACGTCGCCGACCGGACGCAGGTCGACGCCCTGCGCGACCGGGTGACGGCCGAGGTGGGGGTCGCGAACATCCTCGTCAACGCGGCGGGATGGGACCGCACCGACCAGTTCCTCAACGCCACCACCGAATTCGCCGAGAAGGTCGTCGCCATCAACTACCTCGGGCCCGTGCACATGTGCAGCGCCTTCCTCCCCGGCATGGTGGACGCGGGTAACGGTGGGCGGGTCGTCAACCTCGCCAGCGATGCCGGCCGCGTCGGTAGTGCGGGGGAGAGCATCTACGCGGGTGCGAAGGGCGGTGTGATCGCCCTGTCGAAGTCGCTGGCGCGGGAGATGGCCCGGCACGGGATCAACGTCAACTGCGTGTGCCCCGGCCCGACCGACACGCCGCTGTTCCAGGCGCAGGCGGAGAAGCTGAAAGAGGCTCTGGTCAAGGCTATTCCGTTCCGCAGGCTCGCGCGCCCGGAGGAGGTTGCGGCGCCGGTCGTGTTCCTCGCGTCCGAATCCGCATCGTTCATCACCGGCCAGGTGATCAGCGTCAGCGGTGGCCTCACCATGGCCGGCTGACCGGCGCCGGGACGGAGGACTCATCATGACGTACGCATACGATGCCCACGCCTATCGTCAGTACTTCGAGCACGACTTCACCTATCTGAACGGCTTCCGGCGCAACACGCACCGGTACGCCGATCGACTCGCGATGCAGTCCCCGTCGACCGGCGAGAGCTGGACGTACGCCGAACTCGGCGACCGGGTCGACCGGCTCGCCACCGGCCTCGCCCGCGCCGGTGTGGGTCCCGGCGACGTCGTGGCCTACCAGTTGTTCAACGGCCCCGAGTTCGCCCAGCTGTACCTGGCCGGGCAGGCCTGCGGGGCAGTCGGATCGCCGATGAACTTCCGCCTCGCGTCCGGCGAGACGGCGTTCGTCCTCGACGCGAACCGTCCCACGGTGTTCGTCTACGACACCGAGATCGGCGAGATGGTGCGGGACGCGCTGGCGCGCTCCACACACAAGCCCGCGCTCGTCGTCGCCGTTGGTCCGGGAGAGCCCGTGCCGGGGAACGGCTTCGAGGTGATCCGGTTCGACGACCTCGTCGCCGAGTCGGCGTCGCCGCCGGACGTGACTCGCACGGTGTGGGACGAGACCACCCGGCTGTTCACGTCGGGAACGACCGGCATGCCGAAGGGCGTCCCGCTCAACAGCATGATCGAGATCTTCAGCGCCCACGACGTGATCATGCACTTCCCGCTGACGGCGGAAGACAAGACGCTGAACATGACGCCGTGGTTCCACCGCGGTGGGCTGTACTGCGCCGGACCGAATCCCACGTTCTATCTCGGTGCGTCGCTGGTGGCGCTGCGCAGCTTCGACGCCGACGTCACGCTCGACCACGTCGAGGAGTACGGGCTGACGTTCCTGATCGGCGCCCCGACCAACCTGGCGATGCTCGCGCGTGCCCAGGAGGACAAGCCCCGCGACCTGTCCACCCTGAAAGGCATCGTTACGATGGGTGCGCCCCTCGAGCGGGAGGCGGCGCTGCACTACCAGAAGGTGCTGAACCCGCGAATCTTCAACGGCTACGGCAGCACCGAAGGTTTCTGGAACACTTTCCTGCGGCCCACGGATCTGCCGGACATGGCCGGGTCCGCGGGGCGGGCCTGCATCGACGACGACGTCGCCGTGGTCAAGTTGTTCGACGACCGCCTCGCCGACGCGCACGAGACGGTCGCGAGGGACGGAACCGAGATCGGCGAGGTCATCGTCCGCTCCCCGAAAGGCGCCAACGCCTATTTCGATGCCCCGGAGCAGGAGAAGCAGAAGTTCCGGAACGGCTGGCTGCACATCGGCGACCTCGCCACCTGGGACGAGAAGGAGTTCGTGACGATCGTCGGACGCAAGGACGACATGCTCCTGTCCGGCGGCGAGAACGTCCACCCGGTGCAGATCGAGGAAGCGCTGAACGAGCACGCGTCGGTGACGGATTCGCTCGTCGTCGGTGTTCCGGACGACAAGTGGGGGCAGGTCGTCGTCGCGTACGTTGTCGCCACCGCACCGGTCCCGTCCGCCGAAGAACTGGACGACTTCTGTCGCAGGCATCCGATGCTGTCGCAGTTCAAGCGCCCCCGTGCGTACCGCTTCGTCGAATCGCTCCCCGTGTCGGCGACGGGAAAGAAGCTGCACTACAAGGCAACCGACACCGCGCGCAGGGAGTTCGAGAGCGGGGCATTCGTCACCCCGGCCGCCCGCGGATCCCACACCATCGGCTCGTAAAGGACACCGTCATGACCACCCATTCCCATCCGCGGCCCTTCAGCGCCGTCGACCCACTCGACATCGACACGCTGTACTCGGACGACGAACTCGCCGTGCGCGACACCGTCCGGAAATTCTGCGCCGAGCATGTCACACCGCACGTCGCCGACTGGTTCGAGGCCGGCGAACTGCCGGGAGCCCGCGAACTGGCGAAGGAATTCGGGAAACTCGGCGTCCTCGGCATGCACCTCGAGGGCTACGGGTGCGGCGGATCGTCGGCCGTCCACTACGGTCTCGCCTGCCTCGAACTCGAGGCCTGCGACTCCGGCATCCGCTCCCTCGTGTCGGTGCAGGGCTCCCTGGCCATGTTCTCGATCTGGAACAACGGCTCCGAGGAGCAGAAGAATCAATGGCTGCCCGGCATGGCGGCCGGTGAGATCATCGGCTGCTTCGGTCTCACCGAACCGGACGCGGGCTCCGACCCGGCGTCGATGTCGACGCGTGCCAAGCGGGACGGCTCGGACTGGATCCTCAGCGGCCGCAAGATGTGGATCACCAACGGCAGCATCGCCGACGTCGCGGTGGTGTGGGCGGCCACCGACGACGGGGTCCGCGGATTCATCGTTCCGACCGACACCCCGGGTTTCAGCGCGCCCGTGATCAAGCACAAGATGTCGTTGCGCGCCTCGGTCACCAGCGAACTGGTGCTGGACGACGTCCGACTGCCCGAATCGGCGATGCTCCCCGGCGCCCGTGGCGTGCGCGCCCCGCTCAGCAGCCTGTCCGAGGCGCGCTACGGCATCGTGTGGGGTGCGATGGGCGCGGCGCGGTCCGCGTGGGAGGCTGCCCTGCAGTACTCGAAGGACCGCGCCCAGTTCGGACGACCCATCGGCGGATTCCAGCTCACGCAGGCCAAGTTGGCCGACATGGCGGTGGAACTGCACAAGGGGCAGCTGTTGTCGCTGCACCTCGGCAGGCTGAAGGACACGGCCGGGCTGCGACCGGACCAGGTCAGCTTCGGCAAACTCAACAACACGCGTGAGGCCATCGAGATCTGCCGCACGGCGCGCACCATCCTGGGCGGCAACGGAATCTCCTTGGAGTTCCCCGTCATCCGGCACATGGTCAACCTCGAATCGGTCCTGACCTACGAGGGGACACCCGAGATGCATCAGCTGGTTCTCGGGCAGGCCTTCACCGGCGAGAACGCGTTCCGCGGATAGGAGACGAACACCATGACCATCGAATACGAATCCGAGCACCAGCAGTTCCGGGACAGCGTCCGCAGCTTCGTTCGCGAGCGAATCGTCCCGCGGCACGAGCAGTGGGAGAACGAAAGCTGTCTCGACCCGGCACTGTTCACCGAAGCGGGTAAGCAGGGGCTGCTCGGCTTCCCGGTCCCCGAGGCGTACGGAGGTCCCGGCGTCGAGGACTTCCGCTACAACGCGATCGTCGTCGACGAGGTCAACCGTGCGGGTGCCGCATCCGCGGGTATCGCGTTCTCCCTCCAGAACGACGTCGTGCTGCCGTACCTGACGGACATGACGACCGAGGAACAGAAGGCCCGGTGGCTTCCGGGAACCGTCACCGGGGAGACGATTCTCGGCATCGCGATGACCGAGCCGGGCACCGGAAGCGACCTCACCGGCATCCGCACCACGGCGGTCCGCGACGGCGAGCACTACGTGGTGAACGGCAGCAAGACGTTCATCTCCAACGGCCAGAACGGCACGCTCTTCGTCGTTGCCGTGCGCACGTCGCCGGACAAGCACAAGGGGCTGTCGCTGCTCGTCGTCGAGTCGGACACGCCCGGGTTCTCCCGTGGCCGCAACCTGGAGAAGATCGGGCTGCACGCTCAGGACACCAGCGAGCTGACGTTCACCGACATGCGCGTTCCGGTGGCCAACCTGCTCGGGGAGGAGGGGCAGGGCTTCTATCAGCTCGTCCACAACCTGCCGCAGGAGCGGCTGTCCCTGTCCGTCGGCGCCGTCGCGGCCGCCGAAGGAGTCCTCGAGCAGACCCTGGCGTACGTGAAGGAGCGCAGCGCCTTCGGACAGCCGATCGCCGGATTCCAGAACACCCAATTCGTTCTCGCGGAAGTGGCCACGGAACTCGACCTGGCCCGCACCTACCTCGACGACTGCATCCGCCAGCACGTCCGCGGAGACCTGACCGCGGCCCGTGCGGCGCGGCTCAAGTGGTGGACCACCGAACTGCAGGTCCGCGTCGCCGACCGGTGCCTGCAACTCCACGGCGGATACGGCTACATGCGCGAATATGCGGTGGCGCGCGCGTTCGTGGACGCGCGGATCCAGACCATCTACGGCGGCACCACCGAGATCATGAAGACGATCGTCGCGAAGGATCTCGGTATCTGACCCGGACCGGACTGCGGTTCCGGTCCCGCGCGGGATACTGTGAATACCCATTCACCGCAGGTTCTGCCACCAAGGAGAGGTCATCTGTCATGGCGAAGGACACGTCCGCCCTTCCACTCGACGAGGCGGTCCGCGCCGTCCGCGTCAGCTCGCGTCGACGTCAGGTGCTCGACGCCGCCGTCACGGTGATGCAGCGGACCGGGTTCCATCAGATGTCCATGCAGGCGCTCGCCGACGAGGCGCAGGTGAGCGTGGGGCTGATCTACAAGTACTTCGGCGGCAAGGAAGACATCCTCCTCGCCACGATCGTCGACATCCTCGACGCGTTCCGTGATCAGCTCGAGCCCGCGATGGATGCCGCGGGAACCGACCCCATCGAGCGGCTGGCCGCCGGGTTCCGGCGGTTCGTCGAGATCGTCGACGAGAACCTGGACGCCGTCGTGCTGACGTACCGGGAGAGCCGGACCCTCGACCAGGAGGGGCGCGAGCGGATCAAGGAACTCGAGGTGGCGACGTCCACACCGCTCCACGATGCCCTCGAAGCCGCGATCGCATCCGGGATCGCCGGCGACCTCGACGTCGACCTGACGACGTTCGACATGATGATGCTCGCGCACGGGTGGGCGCTCAAGCACTGGCATTTCGCGTCCCGCTACACCGTCGACCAATACATCACGGCGCAAACACGATTCATTCTCCGCACCGTCCTGTCGGATCGGAGCGCCGCAGCGTACCGGCACCTGACCGAATGACCCGATGGCGTTTCGACGGTGAGATCACCGGCGTGGGCACCGGGTCGGGAGTCCGCATCGTCGTCGGCCACTGGTCCCGATCGCCGCTCGGTGAGTTCACGGATGTCATGGTCGAACACGCCGACGGCCTGCGGGTGCTCCTCGCGCCGTCGGACGCCGTCCGCGATTTCGTCACCGCGACGTACACCTTCGACCGGACGGTGATCACACCCGTTCACTACACGAGGTCCGGCGACAGTCGGGCGGTTCAGGCCGGCGACCTGCACGTGCGGTTCGAGGTCGGGGCCCGCACCCTGCTCGGACACCTGCTGAATCTGGTGCCGCGGACCGTCGCGGGTGCGCCGTGGTTCTGCTCGGTCAGCGACCCGATCGCCCGCGTCGTTCTCCGCGGTGTGCGCACCCGTGGCACCGCGGGCAACGGGCGTCGCGAGTTCTACGGAGCCGTCGACCAGCGGCGGCTGGCCGGAATGTCCGCCACCTGGTGCGGCGAGAACCTCGGCGCCCTGACACCGGTCGATCCGCCCGTCCGATTCGGGTTCGGCTCGACCCCGCGGACCCCGGCGGTCACGACGATCGTCACGACGATCGTCGACTAGTCGTAGTGGTAGCGGGCCTGCTGTATGACGACAGTGTCGTCGACGATCACGTACACCAGGCGATGCTCGTGGGTGATGCGCCGCGACCACACGTTGTCTTCCATGTGGCGGAGCCGTTCGGGTTTTCCGATCCCCTGGTAGGGCGACCGTTTGATGTCCTTGATCAGCGCGTTGATCTTGGCGAGAACCTTCCGATCGTTGGTCAGCCAGTACGTGTAGTCGTCCCAGCCGTCGTCGGTGAAGGCGGTGTTCACTCGATCAGTTCCCTGTCGGTGTATTCACCGCGCCGGGTCGCCTCCAGGCTGCGGAGCAGCCGGCGAGCGTTCGCCGGGCTGGACAACAGGTAGGCGGTCTCCATGATGGAGTCGTAGTCGTCCTTCGAGATCAGGACTGCGTTGCCGTTCTTCGACACGATCTCCACCGGGGTGTGGTCCTCGTTCACCTGGCTGACCAAGCCGAACAGATTTTTCCGGGCGTCAGTGGCGGTAATAGCGGACATGGGTCACCTTCTTTTCCTCGCATCGCAGGCGGGGCCGCACCTGCCGTGGGCAAGCGATGCCCGACGCTGCCAGGGTACCATATACGTACTTGATCTGGTACGTAATAGAGGCGTGAACGACGTCATGTGTGGACACGAAATCGTTCGTGATCTAGTCGAAGAGGGTGGGTGCCTCTCCCGGCTGATCGCGGGCGGGCGGTTCGACCTCGCCCGCCGGGCTCGTCGCCTTGTGCACCACCGACAGCGTCGTCGTCCGGACCGACAGTCTGTGCCCGTCGGGATGCTGGAGCGAAGCCATGCCCTTGCTGACCTCGACGACCAGCCAGGGGCCGGCGTGACCGGACGCCTGCACCAGATCACCCACCTGTATCCGTACGGCTACCACCGCGTCCTCCCAAGGTCTACTGCATCGGCCTGTGCCCAGCGTAGCGACATCGGCCGGTGTCAGCCGACCAACGGGAGCAAGCCGTCGAGACGGGGAGGGTCACCTCGATATGATGCACATCGAGGTCTGTCCGAGAACTCCACGACTGATCCGAGCAAGCACGATGACGCGAAAGTGGTCACGGCGGTCAATCGGAGCGCTGTCGCGGCGCGACGCGGCGTCCCACTTCGGGGCTGTCGATGCGGACGCGCGAGAGATGCCTGCGCGTCTGATAGCGCTCCTGGTGCGCCCGACCAGCCCTCCTCTGTGGCTGGGTATCGTGGTCGCCGCCACCGTGATCACCGTGGAAACCGCTGTGGTGCATCAGCTCGACACGGTCGCGCCGCAGAACGCCTTCGGCGCGGTGTTCCTGCTCGGCGTCCTGGTGGTCTCGGCTCGCTGGGGATTCGTGCTGTCGGTGATGACGACGTTGGTCAGTGCAGTCGTCTACGTCTACTTCCACCTCCAGGTGGCGGGATCCCTGCTTCCGACCAAACCCGGCGACTGGGTGGCCATCCTGGTCTTCCTGCCCGTCGCGCTGGTGGCCAACCTGATGGCCGGTCAAGCCAGATTGCGCACCGCCGAGGCGGTCCTGCGCCGGCGCGAGGCCGAGGTCAGCCGCGACGAACTCGGTGTCCTCGCCGCACATCAGGCTGCACTGCGCCGAGTGGCAACACTGGCGGCGCGTGGAGTGAGCCCACCGGAAGTCTTCACAGCTGTCGCCGAGGAACTCACGCTCTGGCTGCACGTGGTCAACGCCGTACTCCTTCGCAACGACGGGGACGGTACGGGGACGTTGGTCGCCGTTCGATACGAGCCGGGGGTCACGGGGATGTCCGACACCGGAGACAGAATCCCGATGGAGGGCGACGACGTCGGGGCGATCGTTCTCCGCACCGGCCGTGCCGCCAGGATCGACAACCACGAACACGTCGGTGGGGAAGTCGCGACCCGCATTCGGGAGGGGGGCTTCGGATCGATCGTGGGAGTCCCGATCGTCGTGGACTCCCGGGTGTGGGGTGCGGCGATCGTCGGATCGCGGTGCGCCGAGCCGCTGCCACCGGACACCGAGGCGCGGCTCGGTGACTTCGCCGATCTCGTCGCGACCGCGATCGCCAATGCTGTGACCCGTGCCGAATTGCTCGCGTCGCGCGCGAGGATCGTCGCGGCCTCTGACGAGGCCAGGCGTCGCCTGGAACGCGATCTGCACGACGGGGCTCAGCAGCGACTGGTGTCGCTGGGGCTCGAGGTGCGGATGACGGAGGCATCGGTGCCTGCCGAATGGGTGGACGTGAAGGAGCAGCTGTCGGCCATCGCGTCGGGGCTGAAGGGGGTGTCGGAGGATCTGCGCGAACTCTCACACGGAATCCACCCGGCGATCCTGTCGAAGGGAGGGCTGGTATCGGCGGTGCGGACGCTGGCGCGTCGCTCGGCGGTCCCCGTCACCCTCGACGTCGCAATCGAGGATCGCTTCGCGGAATCGGTCGAGGTAGCCGCCTACTATGTGGTCGCCGAGGCGCTCACCAATGCCGCCAAGCACGCGCGAGCTTCCGAGGTGTCCGTGTCGCTGGGGACGCAGGACGGCATCCTTCACCTCGTGATCCGGGACGACGGCGTCGGCGGTGCCTCGTCCGCCGCGGGCTCCGGGCTCCTCGGATTGCAGGACCGGGTCGAGGCCCTCGGCGGCCACCTGCGGATCACGAGTCCGCCGGGTCACGGCACCACGCTGGACATCACGATCCCGGTCGCCGGCGAGTGAACGAGGGGATTTTCCTGCTAGCGGGAATGCGTCGGCGGGAGGATCGGGTCGACGATGGAGGGCATGGTGTTGCAGCACGATCGTCCACGGTGCCTGATCGTCGATGACAGCCCGTGTTTTCTGGACACTGCTCGGCGACTCCTCGAGCAGCAGGGCATCCCCGTGGTCGGCACAGTATCGAACACCGCCGACGCGGTGCGGACGGCCGCGGAACTGCAGCCCGACGTCATTCTGGTCGACGTCGAACTCGGCGCGGAGTGCGGATTCGACCTCGCGCAGCGACTCGACGAGTCGTTCGCAGCAGCGGTGATCCTGATTTCCACGCACGCCGAGCAAGACCTGGCCGACCTGGTCTCCGGGAGCCCTGCGGTGGGATTCGTGTCGAAGACCGAACTGTCGTCCGATGCAATCCGGGATCTGCTCCGCTCTGAACGGGACCGCGTGGCTCCGGTCAGCGAGCCTCGAGAAAGGTGACGACCGCGAGAACCCGTCGGTGATCGTCGCCGGTCTCCGGGAGGTTCAGTTTGGTCAGGATGCTGCGCACGTGCTTCTCGACGGTTCCTTCGGTGACCCACAGCCTGCGGGCGATGCCGGCATTGGAACGTCCTTCCGCCATGAGGGCCAGAACCTCCCGCTCCCGCGCGCTGAGCGCCGCGAGCGGGTCGTTGCGCCGACGGGCGGACACCAACTCCTGCACCAGCGCCGGGTCGACGACGGACGCCCCCGCGGCGATGCGCTGCAGGGTGTCGATGAAATCGTCGACGTCGGTGATGCGGCTCTTGAGCAGGTAGCCGATTCCGCGGCCGCTGGCCAGTAGTTCCATCGCGTGCTCGACATCGGCGTGCGCCGACAGCACCAGGATGCCGACCTCGGGGAAGTGTTCGCGAATCTCCCGGGCCGCGTCGAGGCCTTCGGTGGTGTGGGTCGGTGGCATCCGGATGTCGACCACCACCAGGTCGGGCGTTTGCTTCCGGACCAGTTCGAGGAGGGTGGTTGCGTCGCCGGCCTGCCCCATAACATCGAAGCCGGAGCGGGCGAGCAGGCTCGCCACACCCTCGCGGAGCAGGACGTCGTCCTCGGCCAGCAGCACCCGCACCCGTGGCGTCGCCGGATCGGACCGCGCCGCCGGAGGATGGAATTCGGCCATCGTCGACCCCGAGTTTCCGCGTTGTCCGTGAGAAAGCGCCCGATCACCGTCGAAGTGATCGACTTCGAGAGTACGTCATCGGCACCCCGTCGATACGCCACAATGCGGTCTTGCACACGCCGGCCGGTAATGGCATTGCAGCTACCTGGAAGACCGAGATTACGGCTGGTAGCACCTGCAAACACCCGCTGGCTGTGGCGACTCCGGGCCGTGTTCGGACGAAAATTTACATCAATGGTCGTTCGATCATCAACCCGATCACAGCTCCAGAAAACGAAAGGTGAGAACAATGTACAAGTTCGCAATCCGCGCGGCGGTCGCCGCAGCCGCAATCGCACCCCTGATCGCTCTCGGCGCCGGAACTGCTTCCGCGGCAACAGTAACCGACAGCGTTGCTACGCCCGTCGCACGGGTCGTGCCAGATGAGGGGCCCGTGACCGACGTGCCGCAGTCGGGCTTCCCCTGGGGCTGGCCCGGAACCTACGGGTCCCAACGACCGGAGGCCGGCCCGTTCCTCGGTGGCTTCGGTGGTTTCGGACACTTCGGTGGTTTCGGGGGCCACGGCATGTTTTAGCTCGTCGGCGTCGGGTCAACTAGCGGACGCTGCCAGGCGTCGCATGCACTGATGGCGGAGGCTCGCCGGTGTCGAAGGATCGATCGAGCGGGCGGCGGGGGTGTCCAGCCGATCATGTCGATGTCCGTTCTCCTGGCGTGCCGCTCAGCGACTGCAGTGTGTGTGGTCAGAGGTGGCCTTCTACGAATTGGGCGATACCGTTGCCGAAAGACCAGTCATCGCGCGTGTTCTCGACGACCGAGACGATCACATCGGTTGGTGCGAGACTGGTCTCGATGTGAAGTCGGTCGGCCAGTGCCCGGTACATCGCCGTCTTCTGGTCCACGCTTCTGCCCTGTTGAGCGATCTGCACGACGACGATGTCGTCGGTGCGTTCGAACCCCAGTCCGGTGTCCTCGGCGATGATCTGGCCCGGCTTGTGTTCGGTTATGAGTTGGTAGCGGTCTCGATCGGGTGCGGCGAAGTGTTCGAGCATCACGTTCTGCACGACGTCCGCAACGTGGCGAAGTTGCTCGGGTGTGCGCCTGTTTTCGATGACGTGGATGTGGACGAGAGGCATGACGTGTTCCTCGAGTGTGGGGGAGTGGTGAGTGGGGGCCTGTGCGGGGTGCGGTCCGAGATCCGCACCCCGCACAGGTGATGTGGTGGGGGTTTAGTTGTTCTGGGGGAAGCCGAGGTTGAGGCCGCCGTGGCTGGGGTCGAGCCAGCGGGTGGTGACGACCTTGCCGCGGGTGAAGAAGTGGACGCCTTCGGCGCCGTGGGCGTGGGTGTCGCCGAACAGCGAGTTCTTCCAGCCACCGAAGGAGTAGTAGGCCATCGGGACCGGAATCGGCACATTGATGCCGACCATGCCGACCTCGACCTCGTTCTGGAATCGGCGGGCGGCGCCGCCGTCGTTGGTGAAGATGGCGGTGCCGTTGCCGAACGGGCCGGAGTTGATGAGTTCCAGCGCCTCGTCGTAGCTCTCGACGCGAATCACGGAGAGGACGGGTCCGAAGATTTCGTCGGTGTACACGGACATGTCGGTGGTGACGTGGTCGATGAGGGTGGGGCCGAGCCAGAATCCGTCCGCACCGCCGTCGGCCTGCACCTGCCGGCCGTCGACGACGATGGTGGCCCCGTCGTTTTCGCCGGCGTCGATGTAGGAGGCGACCTTGTCGCGGTGCACCTTCGTCACCAGCGGTCCCATGTCGGAATCGCGGGTGCCGTCACCGATCTTCAATGTGTCGGTGCGGTCTTTGATTTTCGCGACGAGTTCGTCGGCGATGTCGCCGACGGCGACGAGGGCGGAGATGGCCATGCAGCGTTCGCCGGCGGATCCGAAGCCGGCGTTGACCATGGCGTCGGCGGCGAGGTCGAGGTCGGCGTCGGGCAGGACGATGGCGTGGTTCTTCGCCCCACCCAATGCTTGGACACGTTTGCCGTGGGCGGTGCCGGTGGCGTAGACGTACTGGGCGATGGGGGTGGATCCGACGAAGCTGATCGCCTTGACAGCCGGGTTGGTGAGGAGTTCGTCGACGGAGGTCTTGTCGCCCTGCAGCACGTTGAAGACCCCGGCGGGCAGTCCGGCTTCGGCCCACAGTTCGGCCATCCAGATGGCGGCGGTGGGGTCCTTCTCCGACGGCTTCAACACCACCGTGTTACCGGCGGCGATGGCGATGGGGAAGAACCACATCGGGACCATGGCGGGGAAGTTGAAGGGGGAGATGATGCCGACGGGGCCGACGGGTTGGCGGAGGGAGGAGACGTCGACGTTGGTGGAGGCGTTTTCGGTCATGCCGCCCTTGAGCAGGTGGGCGATGCCGCAGGCGAATTCGACGACCTCCTGGCCGCGGGAGACTTCGCCGAGGGCGTCGGAGACGACCTTGCCGTGTTCGGAGGTGATGATCTCGGCGAGTTCACCCTTGCGCTCGTTGAGTAGTTCGCGGAACTTGAAGATGATCTGCGTCCGCTTGGCCAGGGAGGTATCGCGCCAGGCGGGGAAGGCGGCGGCTGCGGCGTCGATGACGGCGCGGGCGTCCTCGACGCTGGCCAGGGCGACCTCGCCCTTCACGGCGCCGGACGCCGGGTTCGTCACGGGTGCGGTGTTGCCGCTCGTTCCGCTGAACGGCTTGTTGTCGAACCAATGGGGAATCGTGGTGGTCATGGGTGTCCTTTCGAGGAGGTCGGTGGGAGACCGGATCAGAAGATCGCGTATGCCTTGCGCACGGTGTCGGTGACATCCCAGCGCCCGGACCACCCCGGAGGCAGGACGAGGAAGTCGCCCGCCGAGACTTCCACCGCGGTACCGGTTTCGTCGTCGATCAGCGTCGCCTTGCCCGAAATGATGTAGCAGGTCTCGGTGTTCGGCCGGTCGACTACCGGCCAACCACCCGGCCGGCATTCCCAGATCCCGATCTGGGCGTCGGTGCCGCCGTCGAGGGGCAGCGTGCCGAGTTGCGGGTCGCCGCTGTCTGCTCCGGGCCGCTGCCCTGCGGGGGTCAGCTCGCCCTGAACTGTGCTGGCGGGCAGGTGGATCAGTGGTGCCATGGTGTTTCTCCCGAACGGTGTGTGGTTGACGGTCAGTGGGCGCCGGTCAGCTTTTCGAGCAGCGCGGAGACTGTCGACGGTTTTCCGGTCACCCGCTCCTCGAGGTCGGCGGTCGCGGCGGCGCGGAGGCCCGCGTTCACTCCGAACCACCGGAACGGTTCGACCTCCCACTTCGGCGAGCGGTGGTTGACCACGGGGAGCGAATTCAGGTCGTCTCGCTTGTCGAGGATGAGGTTGCGCAGGATGCGGCCGGCGAGGTTGCTGGTCGCGACACCGTCACCGACGTACGGTCCGGCCCAGGCCGTCTTGTTGTTCTGGTCGTAGCCGACCGACGGGAACCAGTCGCGGGGAACACCGAGCGGGCCGCCCCACCGGTGCGTGACCGGCACGTCCGCCAGGGCCGGGAAGAACTCGTGCATCGTGTCGATGATCTTGTCGTGAATCTTCTCGTCCACGTCGAAGGACGAATCGACCTTGGACCCGAAGTGATACGGCGCGCCGCGGCCACCGAACAGCAAGCGGCCGTCGCTGGTCGGGTGCGCGTAGATTCGAAGGTTCCGCATGTCGTTGAACGCGGTGCGTCCGTCGAGACCCAGGTCCTCGCGAAGCCCCTGGGGCAGGGGCGCGGTGGCGACGACCAGTGAGTAGAGCGGTGCGACGTTGCGCCGGTACGCCGGAAATTCGGGGGTGAATGCCTCGGTCGCGCGGATGACGACGGAGGCGGTGACCGAGCCGTGTTCGGTCCAGACGATGCCCTTGCCGATCTCGTCGACCGCGGTGTCCTCGTAGATGACTGCGCCGTGTTCCTCGACCCAGCCGGCGAGCCCACGCACGAGTTTGTCCGGGTGCAGCAGTGCACAGTGCTCGGTGTAGATGCCGCCGAGGACGTCGGTGGCGTTGATTTTCTCCTGCGCCGCAGCGGAATCGAGCAGTTGCCACTGGCCGCGGGTGCCGAACTTCTCGGCACCGGCCACGGTCGCCTTCGCCCGCGCCCACTGCGCCTCGCTCCGCGCGAGGGAGACGAACCCGTCGCGGGCGTATTCGCAGTCGATGCCCTCGTCGCCGACGACCCGGCCGATCTCGGAGACCGTATCGTTCATCGCGGCCTGCAGATCCAGGGCGGCGCGGTGCGAATACAGCTGTTCGACGCGGGCGAGGGAGACCGGGAAGATCGACGACGCCCACCCGCCGTTGCGCCCGGACGCCCCGAACCCGGCGAATTCGCGTTCGAGAAGAACGACTTTCAGCGACGGATCCGCCTGCAGCAGGTAGTAGGCCGCCCACAACCCGGTGAACCCGGCACCGACGATGGCGACATCGGCGGTGACGTTCCCGGGCAACGCGGGCCGTCGGGGAGCGAACTCTCGATCCTCGCGCCACAGGGGTGTACCGTGTGCGGCACCTGACACGTCGCGCCCACCAGCGCGGGCATTGCTGACTACCATCTAGAGCCTCCAGCCGTCATTCGTTTCGTGCGTCGGTGTCCAGTGTCGTGTCAGCATGTGAGCCCCGACATACTCCGGATTCACAGACATCCGACCGCCGGCTGTACGTTTGTATGAGGAGGTGAGGACCGGTGATCTCCGTCGATCAACTGACCGCGATCCCGTCGCTCGGATTGCGGTATCTCGCCGGCGAGAGCGGTGGCGCGAGACTGGTGACCTGGGCGCACGCGTGTGACCTTCCCGATCCGTGGCTGTGGTTCGAAAGCGGTGACCTGGTCATGACGACCGGCGGCGGGCTTCCCGACGGCCCCGCGGAGCAGTCCGAGTGGATGGCGCACCTGATCGACAGCCAGGTCAGCGCCCTGGTGATCGCGCGCGGCCCCGGCACCCCGGATGTGACCGCCGAACTGCTCACGGTGGCCGACCGACGCGGCTTTCCCGTGCTGTCCGCGAGCTTCGACTTGCAGTTCGTCACGTTGGCACGGACCGTCATCGAAAGTGCCGTCGAATCCGAACGCCAACGCTTGACGACGATCACACGCCTCTACGACGTGTACTGGCAGGCGCTGCACGCCAGGGGCACGTTCGCCGACCGGATCTCCGCGCTCGAGGGCACCACCGGGTGGGCGCTCGAGGTCCGGGACCACGACGCCGGTGAAGTCGTGGTCAGCGGCCGACTCGCGCTGCACCAGCGTGACAACCGGCCGGACGAACCGGCCGGCCGCGTGGAAATTCCCATCCCGGGCGCAGGGGCGGTGGTGCTGTCGGCCGGCGCCGGCCGGCTGCCCGTCAACGACCGGCCGTTGCTCCAACACCTCGGTGGGCTGATCGCCCTGGAACTCGAACACGATGCCGCGCAACGTGACCGGCTCCGCGCCTCCGGACAGGACCTGCTGCTGGGCCTGCTGGACGACACCATCACCGCCGCCGCAGTCTGGCCGGAACTACGTCACCGTGGAATGACGAATGCCGTCGTCGTCGCATGCTGGAGTACCCCCGACGGAGATGCCTTGCACCACGAGACGATTCATCGGCAGGTGTGCCTTCACGAGTACGCGCCGTTGCTGCTGCCCCGCACGGCGATGCTGATCGGGCTGGTACCACGAGACCTGGATCTGCTGTCGACGATCGGTTCGAAGCTGGGGCGCGGATGTGCCGTCGGGGTCAGCACCACCCTCACCGCCAACTCCGACGTCGCCGAAGCCGCCCGGCAAGCCCAACTCGCTGTGGCCCGTGCTCACGAACAGGGGCTGACCGTCAACGTCTACGGCGAAGACGACGACGAGATCGGTTTCTTGCCACGCAGTGTGGAAGACACTCGCCGACTGGTGCGCGACATCCTCGGCCCGCTGATCCTCCACGACAGAACCAGCGAGGGCGACCTCGTCAGCTCGGTCCGGGTGTTCCTCCGCAACGACGGCGCCTGGCAGAAGAGTGCCGACGAACTGAAGATCCACAGGCAGACCCTCGTGTACCGGCTGCGCCGCGTCGAACAGCTCACCGGCCTGAAACCCACCTCCACGGAAGGGTCGGCGATGTTCTGGCTCGCGCTGTCCGGCGCCGACCGAACCAAACTGACACTGGACGAACTGATCGAGTGAGCCGGCAGGCCTTCCCGGAACGCGAAGTGCTGCTACCACCCTGGGGTGGCAGCAGCACTGTGACGGGTATTCCCGCGTTTTACGAGGTCGGTTGGGGAGTCGCGGGTCGCTCGTTGTCGGCGCCCGGGGAGTCCAGCGAAGAAGATCCTCCGGAACCGCGCCCACCCAGTCGCTTCCTCAGGACGTAGACGATCGTCAGCACCACCCAGACTGCGACTCCCTGCATCAGCTCGATCCGGTTGGCTTCCCGGAATCCCATGCTGATCAGCACCGCGACGATCGCTGTCGTGACCAGGATCGGCAGGCCCGGGTACAGCCACATCCGGAACTGGAGCAGGCTCGGGTCTTCCTTCTCCCACCGCCTGCGCAACCGCAATTCGGAGATGCAGATCATGAAGTACACGAACAGGAACACCGCACCGGAGGCGTTGATCAGGAACAGGAACACCGTGTCCGGGAACAGGGCCGCGAGCACCACACATCCGTAGCCGACCACCGTGCACGAGAGGATTCCCTTCACCGGGACACCCCGCTTGTTGGTCGAGGTCATCCATGCCGGAGCGTCGCCGCGTCCGCCCATGACGAACAGCAGCCGCGAGGACGTGTAGAGACCGGAGTTCAAGACGGAGAGCACCGCGACCAGGATGACGAGGTTGAGCAGGTCCGCCGTACCCGGAATGCCGATCCGGTCCAGGGCGGCGACGAACGGCGATTCCCCCGGAACCACCGAGTCCCACGGCACGATCACGGCGATCAGGAATGTCGAGATGACGAAGAAGGCGAGGATGCGGAACACCACCGAATTGACGGCCTTGCGGATCGATTTCGCCGGCTCCGCCGATTCGGCGGCCGCGATCGTGACGACCTCGACGCCGGTCATGGAGAAGATGACCACCACCACGCCGACGAACAGGGTGGCCAACCCGTTCGGCAGCAATCCACCGTGATCGGTGAGGTTGCCGAAGTCGACGCTTGCGCCGGGCCAGAGCCCGAAAACGAAGAGGGCGGCGACGGTGATGAAGGCGACGATGGCGACGACTTTGATGCTGGCGAACCAGTATTCCGCCTCACCGAAAGCGCCCACCGACAGGAGATTGACGGCGGTCATGACCATCATCAGTACGAGCGCAATCACCCATACCGGTATCGACGGGATCCATTTGTTGATCATCTGACCGCCGACGACGGCCTCGAATCCGACGACGATGACCCAGAAATACCAATAGAGCCACCCCGTCGAGAATCCTGCCCACTCACCCCACGCCATCCGCGCATAATCGGTGAACGATCCGGAACAGGGTTTGGCAGAAGCCATTTCCCCGAGCATGCGCATGACCAGCAACACGATCAGTCCCGTGATGCCATACGTGATGAACGCAAGCGGACCGGCCTGGTTGATGATCGCACTCGAGCCGACGAACAACCCCGCACCGATGACGCCGCCGAGCGACAGCATCGTGAGGTGCCGCTGCTTGAGGCCGGGTTTGAGCTGATGCGCTCCGTCCGGAACCGTACCCATGGCATTCCCTTCATCAGGTGTCCGCATCCGTCGACGTTCGCAGGGGCGGGACCACGCTTGTGATGGGAGTCACCCTGCTCGCGTGGTTGCGCGCCCACCATGCGCCATCACGACAACGATGGGGGTGCCGGTTCATACAATGTGATGAAGAGCCGTGCCTGAAACGCGGCTGACCAGGTCAGCGGCGCTCGCCGGTCCGGGTTCGCCGGGCGTGGCGTCGGCGGTCGGCCTCGGTCATGCCTCCCCAGATTCCGTACGGTTCGTCCGCTGTGAGGGCGTGGTCGCGGCACTGGGCGACGACCGGGCAGTCTTCGCAGATCTGCCGGGCGTTCGCCTCGCGGCGGGCCCGGGCGCGACCGCGTTCGCCATCGGGGGAGAAGAACACCGATGATGCGACTCCGCGGCATGCGGCCACCTCTCGCCACTCCTCGTGGTGGGGTGCGGCCGCGGGGGCCCGTATTTCTGACGTTTCTGCCAACAGCACTGCGGTCCTTCCGTTCCAGGCCTGTGGACGATCCACGTGTCGGGAAACAGATGTCGTTTTTCTATATGTGAGTGTCGGTATCGGTTACGGCCGTTGCCGGATAACAAACCGTACGACCCGTTTGAAGGGTATACCGGATGGCGCCCGGGTGTGCCACTAGGTCGGGCGTCCAGCCGTGCCTGCGCGCCGCCGCCCGCGGGTCAGGGAAGGGGCGCGACGACGAGCGAGGCCATCGCTCTGTGTCCTTCGTGGGTGGGGTGCAGGGGCATCGTGAACGACCGGGGGACGAGGCCCTCGAACCAGCGTCGAACGGGTCCGGCACACGCGTCGTGCCCCACCGCGGCGGCGGCCACGTCGACGAACCGGGCGCCGTTCGCGCGTGCCGCGTCGGCGAGAACGGCGTTCATTCGCACGAAGAACTGCACGACGAAGGCGGCGTCGGCGTCGCTCGTGGGGACGTAGGGCCAGCAGCCGCGGTCGCCGAAGATGCCGCCGTGCCCCACCAGGAGCACAGTTGCTGCGGGGGACTTCGCGGCGATGGCAGCCAGGGTCGCGGACACCTTCGGGCCGAGCGCGGCGAGGGCGTCGGTCATGCGCCGGGCCGTGGTGGCGTCGGAGCGACATTTCGCGTCGAATCCCGGGGCGGGCGTGTAGCAGGGCTCGACCAGCGACGACCACGCGATGTCGTTTCCGCCGATGCTGACGGTGACGAGCGTCGTGTCCGGCCGGAGCGCCCCGATCTGCGGTGGCTGCGGGCCGGTCACTGTGAATTGCGGTGTTGTCGTGATGTTCTCGGTCTTCGCGCCTGCGCACGCCCGGCTGACATAGGATTCCGCGCTCAGGGTGTCGGCGACGATCTGCGGGTACGCGTCGGACGTGCGGAAGCACCCGTCCCGAATCGACAGCAGATCCTGAGGCGACCCGGTGGCTCGCGAATCCCCCAACGCGACGTACCGGACGGCGGGGTCCGGCGCGGCGTCGGCCACGGCCGGATGCGACCACGGGAGCGCGAGCGCCACCGTGCACGCGACGAGGGCGGGGGACAGGCCCGGCTTCACGGGACCGCTTCGAGGACGACCGGATCGTGCGGGCCCGGCGGGTTTTTCGTCATCACTCATCTTATTTCCGCCCGCCGGATATCGCCTGACTTCGACGGACTCGGAGAAATTCGGGCTACCGACGTAACTCAGATACTGCTAGTCTCCGAAACCATGGGAATCTTCAGCGGACGGAATTACCCCGAGATCGACCCGGACGGCGCGGTCATCGTCGTGACCGGGGGAGGGCGGGGCATCGGCCGCGCCACTGCGGAACTGTTCGCGGCCAGGGGCGCGACCGTGTGCATCGGTGACCTCGATCGTGCGGTCGCCGACGAGGCGGCTTCGGCGTTCGGCGCCCGCGCGTACACGGTGGACGTCGCTTCCGTGGAGTCGTGGCGGCGGTTCGCCGACGACGTGCTGGCGGACTGCGGTCGCATCGACGTGCTGGTCAACAACGCCGGCGTCATGCCGCTCGGTGGGTTCCTCGAGGAATCCGACGAGACCAGCCGGATGACGATGAACGTCAACGTGTGGGGACCGCTGCACGGCATGCGAACGGTGTTGCCCGGGATGGTCGAGCGCGGGCGTGGCCACATCGTGAACGTCGCATCGATGGCCGGCAAACTGCCCGTGCCCGGGATGGCCGTCTACAACGCCAGCAAGTTCGGGGCGGTCGGACTGTCCGCCGCCGTCCGGGCCGAGTTCGCTCCGGCCGGTGTCAGCGTGAGCACGATTCTTCCCAGCGCGGTCCGCACCGGGCTGTCGTCGGGGGTGCCGCTGGGCGGTGGGATGCCGACCGTCGACCCCGAGGACGTGGCGGACGCCATCGTTCGGACACTCGACCATCGTCGCGCCGAAACGGCGGTGCCCCGCTACCTCGCCGGGTGGGATCTGATCGACGCCGTGGTCCCGGAGAGCCTCCTCGACCTCGGTCGCCGACTCGTCGACGACCGGCGCGCGCTCACCGCCGTCGACCCCGTCGGACGGGCCGACTACGACCGTCGCCTCGCCCGGCAGTCGCAGACGACGTGACGTCAGGCCATCAGCGGGGCGAGCCGTTCCGCGTGCTCCCGCAGTGACGGGACATGCCGCAGCATGAGGTGTTCGTGATCGACGTGCCCCGACAGTGCCAGACTGCCGACGAGTGCCCCCGTTCCGGACCGGACGGGGACGGCGACGCACGCCGATGCGTCTCGCAACTCCGCGAGTTGGGTGGCGAACCCCTGGCTTCGGATCAGGTCCAGATTCGCGAGCAGTTCACTCCGCGCGACGATCGTGCGGGCCGTCAGCGCCCGCGGCTCCCAGCGGGGAATCACGGATTCGAGTTCCGCCTTCTCCGCGAGGAGAAGCTTGCCGACCGCACACGCGTAGAGGTGCTGGTTGAGGAACGACTCGTCCTCTGGCGGCGGGTATTCGGGGTCGGAGTCGGCGGTGCGGACGGCGACGTTGGTGTAGTAGAAGAGGTGGACCCCGAACCGCACCGACAGTCGAAGCTCGGCGAGGACCTCCCGCGCCGCCGCACACACGGTGGGCACCACGGCGGCGTCGACGAGGACCCCGATCTTCTGGCCCAGGGCGAACCCCGACAGGTCGGGGAGCCGCACTACATAGCCTTCGCCGACGAGGATGTTGAGCAGCCGGTACGTGGTCGCCGACGGCATCGACAGGCGGGCCGCGATGTCCTTCGCCGTGACACCCGAACCGGCGCGGGCCACTTCCTCGAGCACCCGCAGCGCGCTGGTGACGGCCTTCGGCTGCCGCCCCGACAGGGCCCTGTCGTCGGCGTTCACCGGCGGACCTCCCACGGGCGGTAGCGGCCCAGCAGGTCGTCGGCCACGGCCTCGTCGTACACACCCATCCGTTCTCCGATTCCGGGGGATCGCCTGGCGCGGATCGCGAACACCGCGGCGCCGAGGAGCATCAGAAGCACGTAGACCGCGGTCGCCGCGCCCGCGACATACGTCCGCGAGAACGCCGCCCACCCGACCAGTGCGACCATCGCCGTCGCCGCCAGCGCGCCGATGACCAGCGGGAGCCGGGTCAGTTCGCCGATCCGCCGCAGGAACGCCGGCGTCGCGACGCACAGCAGGACGTACGCGAGGACGTAGCCGTGGGCGGACACGGCGAGCAGCCCGATCAGGACGTCGCGGCTCGAACCGCTGACGAACAGGTAGAGGACGGGGACGGCGACGATCACCGGCATCGCGACCGCCAGCGCCACGTGGGGGGTGTGGAACCGGTCGTGCGTCCGGCCGAACACGATCGGAACCACCCCTTCGCGGCCCATCGCGAACAGCGTTCGCGACAGTGCGGTTGTCGAACCGAGGACGCAGGCGAACCAGGAGGCGGTGATGCCGAGTTCCATGACGATCGACAGCGCCGACGAACCGGCGCCGGACGGGTCGGGCAACGTGAGGACGATCGGCAGTGAGTCGACTCCCTGCCGCACCGGCTCCGGCAATTGCAGGGCGGCCGCGAACACGTACAGGACGCCCAGGGCGATCGGGGTCCACCGGATGGCGCGCGGAACGGTGACGAACGGGTTGCGGGCTTCGCGCGCCACCGTGCCCGCGCTCTCGAATCCGACGAACGACGTAATCGCGAGCAGTACGGCGAACCCGACCGCGGACCCCGATTTCGCGCCGCCCGCGGACGGGGTCGCGCCCTCCCGGACGGATTGGACGAACGCGACCACGAGCGCGGCGGAGGCGGCGACGATGGCGAAGACCTCGATGGCGAGCATGATCCGCGCCGACAACTTCACCCCCCGGATCATCAGCATCAGGGCGAGCAGTCCGACGATCGCCGCGAGGGCCGCGATGAGCGTCGACCCCGTCGGAAGCCCCACTCGGCCGAGCAGCGCCGCGAGGTAACTCGCGGCGCCGAGCGTGCTCGCCATGGCGGCGGCCGCGTAGCCGACGAGCAGCGACCAGCCGCCGCCGAAACCGGGCACCGCCCCGAGCCCCTTCACGATGTAGCTGTAGAGACCGCTGACGGCCACCATCCGAGTCGCGAACTGTCCGACGCAGTAGCCGACCGCCGTCATCAGAATCGCCGCGGCGACGAACACCGCGATGGTCGCCCGGCCGGCGTCGGGGATGACGAGAGCGGGCAGCGTGACCATCACGGCCGACGGTGCGACCGCGGACACGGACTGCCCGAGCACCTGGACGAAACTCAGGCGCGCGCGCTCGAGACCGGCGACCGGTGATCTACTTCTGATTCTGGGTGTACCGGACACCACGCACCTGCTCTCCACACTTTCTCGCCTGCCCGCGCGTGATCGACGCCGGGCTGCATGAGTTGCACGCTAGCGCAGGAGTCGAGCGTGATGCGCCGATCGGAATTAATTTTCGGTCACCTCGAATGAGAATGGCCGGGGAATTCGTTCCCGATTCCGGGGCCTGCGACGCCGCACATGGTGGATCAGCTGCACCGACCCGAAAAGCCGGAATGAGAATCGCCACCGCCGCGGCCGGAAAAGTCGAATGAGAATGCCGCAGTCGCTGATTCCCATCCGGATTTAGTAGTGACCGGCGACACATCCCGGGTTTATCGTGGATTCAGGCCGCAGCACGACGAGGCGAAAACTCCCGCCAAAAGTGTTCTGCAGAAGCCGGATTCATTCACAGATTCATTCACTCCATCGAAGAGGACATGATGACTGCAGTCGTTCACACCCCAGCCGGACTCGACCCCCGGGTCGTCGACTTCGTTTCGTCCCCGAAGCGCATGTTCGTCGACGGCCGATGGGTGGACTCCGCGTCGGGCAGGACGTTCGAGACGGTCGATCCCGCCACCGGACAGGTGATCACGACAGTGCCGCACGCCGGCATCGAAGACGTGGACCGGGCGGTTGCGGTGGCCCGGCGGGCGTTCGAGTCCGGGCCGTGGCGCTCGCTCACCCCTGCGGAACGTCAGCGGATCCTCTGGAAGATCGGCGAGGGAATCCTCGCCCGCGCGGATCAGTTCGCGCAGCTCGAGTCGATCGACAACGGCAAGTCGGTGGCGGTGGCCAAGGCCGTCGACGTGACGTGGGCGGCGGAGATCTTCTTCTACTACGCCGGCTGGGCAACCAAGATCGAGGGCCGCACCATCCCGGTGTCGGTGCCGTGGGCGCCCGGCGCCCGCTTCCACGCCTTCACCACCCGCGAACCGGTCGGCGTGTGCGCGCAGATCATCCCCTGGAACTTCCCGCTGGTGATGGCCGCGTTCAAGGTGGCGCCCGCGCTGACCTGCGCGAACACCATGATCCTCAAGCCCGCGGAGCAGACCCCGCTCACCGCGCTGCTCCTCGCCGAGGTGATCGCCGAGGCCGGCGTCCCGGACGGCGTGTTCAACGTGCTCACCGGGTTCGGCGACATCGGCGCGGCGCTGTCCGGTCACGACGACGTCGACAAGGTCGCGTTCACCGGCTCCACCGAGGTCGGAAAGAAGATCGTCAATGCCGCGTCGGGGAACCTCAAGAAGGTGTCCCTCGAACTCGGTGGCAAGAGCCCGCAGGTCGTGTTCTCCGATGCGGACCTCGAGGCCGCGATCCCGGGCGTGGCGAGCGGATTCCTGTTCAACCACGGGCAGGCCTGCACGGCTGGAACGCGGCTGCTCGTCGAGGATCGGATCTTCGACGAATTCACATCCGGGGTAGCCGATTTCGCGAAGTCGCAGAAGATCGGCCCCGGGCTCGACCCGACCAACGACATCGGCCCGCTGATCTCCGGGGAGCAATTGGGCAAGGTCACCGGCTACATCGACGCCGGACTCGCCGACGGCGCCCGCGCCCTCTCCGGCGGGCGGCGGCACGGCGACACCGGTTTCTACGTCGAGCCCACCCTGCTGGTCGACGTGAACCGCGACTTCAGCGTGTACCAGGAGGAGATCTTCGGACCGGTCGCCGTCGCGGTGCCGTTCAACCGGGAGGAAGGCGTCCGCGCAGCCGCCAACGACACCCCCTACGGCCTCGCCGCCAGCGTGTGGACCCGGGACGTGTCCCGCGCCCACGAGGTGGCCGCCGAGATCAAGGCGGGCACCGTGTGGGTGAACTGCCACAATGCGTTCGACACGGCGCTCCCGTTCGGCGGCTACAAGCAGTCCGGGTGGGGACGCGAACTCGGTGAGGGCGCCATCGCCGAGTACACCCAGAGCAAGTCCGTCAACATCGCGCTCTAGAGACCGTGACCGGAGCCGAATGAGAACACCCCTGCATGCGTTCTCATTTGCCGTCGACGAACCGTGACGCTTCGGCAACCGCGCCGACAACCCGCAGCCGCATGCTCGTTCCGGAGCTCACCGCGGAGCATCCACGCAGACCCTCTCCTCGTGAAAGTCGAAGGAAGCCATGACAACCAACGCCTCACCGCACCCGAGTGCAGTCAGCGACGGCGCGTCTCGCAGACTGGCAGGCACCCTCGGTCCCGGTGCCATCGTGTTCATGGTCGTCGCAGCGGCGGCCCCGTTGACCGTAATCGCCGGCACCGTCCCGCTGGGGATCTCGGCGGGTAACGGCGCCGCCTATCCGGCGTCGTACCTGGTCTGCACGGTGGTGTTGCTGTTCTTCGCCGTCGGATTCACCGCGATGGCCAAGCACCTCCCCGGCGCCGGCGCGTTCTACACCTACATCACGCAGGGCCTGGGCAGGCATGCCGGTCTCGGCTCCGCGTTCCTCGCGCTGCTGTCGTACACCGCCGTCCAGGGCGCGGTCTACGGATACATCGGGGCCGCCGTCAACGATTTCGTCACCGCGCACGGCGGTCCCGAACTTCCCTGGTACGTGTGGGCCCTGGCCGTGACCGCCGTCGTCGCGATCCTCGGATACCGGCACATCGACCTGTCCGGCAAGGTGCTGGGCGTCCTGCTTGTCTGCGAGGTCGGGATCGTCCTCGTCATCGACGCCGCCGTCATCCTCCGCGGCGGCGGTGACGAGGGATTCTCCACGGCGGCATTTCACCCGGGCGAGTTCTTCTCCGGGGCACCCGGCATCGCCCTGATCTTCGCCATCGCCGGGTACATCGGATTCGAGGCCACCGCCGTCTTCCGTGACGAGGCCCGCGATCCGGGCCGCACCATTCCCCGGGCGACCTACCTCGCGTTGCTGGTCATCGGCGGCTTCTACGCATTGTCGAGCTGGGCGATGGTCAGCGCGTGGGGCGACGAGGGCGCGGTGGCCATCGCCACCGAGAACCCCGAGGGCATGATCACCGAGACCGCCACCCGCTACGTCGGTGCGATCGCCGGCGACCTCGTCCAGATCTTCCTGATCACGAGCCTGTTCGCCGCGCTGCTGTCCTTCCACAACGTGCTCTCCCGGTACATCTTCTCCCTCGGGAACAGTGCCGCCCTGCCCGCCGGCTGCGGCCGTTCGCACGACAAGCATGCGTCGCCGTACATCGCGTCGGTCGTGCAGACGGTGTCCGCTCTCGTGCTGATCCTCGCGTCCGCCGTCGCCGGACTCGACCCGGTGACCGAGGTCTTCGCCTGGTTCGCCGGTGTGTCCTCGGTCGGCATCGTCGCCCTGATGACCCTGACGTCCGTGGCCGTCCTCGTCTACTTCGGCCGGACCCGGGTGGACCGGCGGCTGTGGAACACGGTGATCGCACCGCTGCTCGGACTCGTCGGTCTGGCCGGGCTGCTGATCATGACCGTCGCCAACCTTCCCCTTCTCGTCGGCGGATCGAGCACGCTCGCCGCCGTCATCGGGGTCCTGCTCGTCGGAACCTTCGCCGGCGGAGCAGCCGTCGCAGTGCTCCGGCCCCACGCCGCACGACACGACACCGCACTACCGCAGCATCACACGAACGACACCGTCATCGACAAGGAGATCGCACGATGAGTACCGCAACCACCGAGACCCGCGCCACCGTGGGGTCCGCCGCCCCGGATCACCCGCTCACTCCGCTGACCGCGGATGAGATCCGCTCGGCGAAAGCACTGCTCACGGACGAGGGACTGATCGGCGAGAACGTGCGCTTCGTGTTCGTCGCGCTCGCCGAGCCGCACAAGTCCACGGTCCTCGCGTTCACCCCCGGCGACCCGATCGAGCGGCGCGCCCGGATCCTGCTGCTCGACCGGTCCACCGGCATCGGCACCGACCTCGTCGTGTCCGTGACGGAGAACCGTGTGATCAGCTCGACCACCGTCGATTCCGCCACCGACGGTCACGTCCCGATCCTCGACGAGGAGTTCGAGGACATCGAAGCCTTCCTGCTCGGCAGCGCCGACTGGCTCGCGGCGATGGCGAAGCGCGACATCGAACCGTCGAAGGTCCGGGCGGTTCCCCTGTCGGCCGGTGTGTTCGGCCACGAGGACGAGGTCGGGCACCGCATCGTCCGCGTCCTCGCCTTCCATCAGGAGGACAAGGCGGACCTGCCGTGGGCGCACCCCATCGACGGGGTGGTTGCCTACGTCGACCTCACCGAGCGTCGCGTCGTGAAGGTGGTCGACGAGATCGAGCTGCCGGTGCCCGCCGAGCGTGGCGAATGGAACGCCGAGCCGCACGCGACACCCACCCGCACCGACCTCAAGCCGATCGAGATCACCCAGCCCGAGGGTGCCAGCTTCTCCGTCGACGGCAACGAGATCACCTGGGCCGACTGGAAATTCCGCTTCGGTTTCGATGTGCGTGAGGGACTGACACTGCACCAGCTCTCGTTCGACGACGGGGGAGTCGAACGGCCCGTGATCTACCGCGCGTCGATCGCCGAGATGGTGGTTCCGTACGCCGACCCCTCCCCGGTCCGTTACTGGCAGAACTACTTCGACCAGGGGGAGTACCTGTTCGGCCGGTACACCAACTCGCTCGAACTCGGCTGCGACTGCCTCGGTGAGATCCAGTACTTCGACGTCACCATCGCCGACGAGACCGGCGACCCGCGCGTGATGAAGAACGCGATCTGCCTCCACGAGGAGGACTACGGCGTCCTGTGGAAGCACACCGACATGTTCAACGGCATGACCGAGACCCGCCGCTCGCGCCGCCTCGTCATCTCGTTCTTCCTCACCATCGGCAATTACGACTACGGGTTCTACTGGTACCTCTACCTGGACGGCACCATCGAACTCGAGGCGAAGGCCACCGGAATCGTCTTCACGTCCGCGTACCGCGGCGCGGAGGGATTCTCCACCCAGATGGCGCCCGGGCTCGGCGCCCCGTTCCACCAGCACCTCTTCTCCGCTCGACTCGACATGGCCGTCGACGGTAACGTGAACACGGTCGAGGAGGTGGATGCCGTGCCCGTCCCGATGGGACCGGAGAACCCGTGGGGCAATGCCTTCCGCTGCCAGAAGACCAAGCTGACCACCGAATCCGAGGGGCAGCGCACCGCCGACAACCTCAAGGCCAGGGTCTGGCACATCACCAATCCCACCAAGCAGAACCGCCTGGGTCAGGACGTCGGGTATGCGCTGCACCCCGAAGGACAGCCGGTGCTCCTGGCAGACCCGTCGAGTTCGATCGCCGCCCGCGCCGCGTTCGCGACCAAACACCTGTGGGTCACGCAGTACGACGAGTCCGAGCGCTATCCCGCAGGCGACTTCGTCAACCAGCACCCGGGCCAGGCCGGTCTGCCCTCGTTCGTGGCGGGCAACCGGGACATCGACGGCGAAGACCTGGTGCTGTGGCACACGTTCGGGCTGACGCACTTCCCCCGGCCCGAGGACTGGCCGGTCATGCCCGTCGACTACGCCGGGTTCAAGCTCAAGCCCGTCGGGTTCTTCGACCGCAATCCCGCGCTCGACCTGCCGGCGAGCACCGCGAAGCACTGCTGCGAAGGCTAGACGTCGTGACCACCGTCTTCTCCACGGCCTTCTCCACGGCCGCCCGCCGCACCAGCCTCTGGTGGCGGCGGGCGGCCGCGGCCCTCGCGATCGCCACGGCAGGGCTCCACGCCGCGACGCTCGGTGAGCATGCGGCGGCGTCGCCGATGGTCGGGGTGGTGACCGTCGCGATGATCCTCGGATGTCTGTACTGCGCGGGGCACCTGTGGATGCGGGGTTCGCAGCGGGACTGGGGGCTGGTCGCGATGATGAACGTCGGGATGATTGCACTGCACCTCACCGTGATGAGTCCCGGTTCGGGTGGCGGCCACCACGGGCACGCGATGCATGCGGCAGCCTCGGCTCCTCCGATGGCGCATGCGATGTCGACCCCGATGGCGGCGGCCCTCGCGACGGCCGCGCTCGAAGCGGTGGTCGCCGTGACGGTGCTCTTCTACCGCAGCCGGCTCGACCAACCCCCCATGTGAGTGGCAAAGCGTCCCCCGGCACGCTTTGCCACTCACATGGGGGTGGTCGCGTCAGGCCACGGGTGAGTGTCTAGCCGGCGTCCTGCTGCGCGAGTTGCGCCTTGATCCGCGCGGTCGCGTCCAGGAGCGAATCGTTGTTGACCGCGGCGGCCGCGGCGTCGTCGTGCTCCCGGGCGGACTCGACGAGACGCTGCTGGTACTTCCACAGCGAGTCGTCCTCGGTCGTGTCGACGGTGCCCTCGGCGCCGACGATCTTGTATGCCCGGCAACGCTGCCACAGCGTGCGGATCGTGTCGACCAGCACGGGATTCTCGGCGGCCTCGTACAGGATCGTCAGCAGCGCCTCGTCGTGGTCGAGATAGGCCACCACACGCCGCTCGTCGAGGGCGGTGCGCATGAGAGTGAACTCGTCCTGCATCCGGGTACTGTCCGCAGCGCTGATTCGCTGGGCGCCGAGCCGGGCGGCCTCCACCTCGAGCAACCGGCGCACGTCGTAGACGTGCACCAACTCGGCGAGGGTGAGGCCCTTGACCACTGCCCCCTTGTGCGGTGATCGCTCGGCCAACCCGGCTTCCTCGAGCCGGCGGATCGCCTCGCGCACCGGCATCACGCTGGTTCCCACCTGTTCGGCGAGATCTCGCACTCGCAGGCGGGCACCGGCAGGCAGATCACCGTTCATGATCGACTCGTGGATCATGTCGTAGACCTGGTCGGTCAACAGTGACGTTTCGGCGCGCTTGGACATTGCCACGACTCAAATATAAACGGCACGGTCGCTCGGGTGTCGCGACATACCGGCAATCCGAGTTGGTCACAGTTCCAGAGCGTTTACGCTCTTCGGAGGTTCTCCGGACGGCGTGACGGATGGCGGGTGGGCTGTGAATCGCAGGGTGGGCAGATCGACGCTGACGATGGCGGTGGCCGCGGCCACCGTCCTGACACCGATCGCGGCAGCCGCTCCGGCGACCGCCGACGCGGGCGGGTTCACGAAGACGACGCTCCATTTCCAGGTCTTCGTCGGACCGAACCGCGACGTACCGTGCGACGTGATCGGCGACGTGTACAAACCGGATGCGGCGTCGGCGTCGAATCGCGTCCCCGCCGTCCTCACCACCAACGGCTTCGGCGGTTCCAAGAACGATCAGGCCGGTATCGGCTCGTTCCTCGCCTCGCGGGGCTACGCGGTGCTCGCCTATTCCGGGCTGGGCTTCGGCGGTTCGGGCTGCAAGATCCACATGGACAACCCCGAGTACGACGGAGTTGCGGCGAGTGAACTGGTGAGCTTCCTCGGCGGACGCGACGGGACTGCGTTCGTCGATCCTGCGCACACCGTTCCCGTTGCGGGTCTCGACTACGTGGTGCAGGACGCGACGGCCCACCACGGCACGGCCGAGGCGAACGATCCGCGGGTGGGGATGATCGGTGGGTCCTACGGCGGGGCGGTGCAGTTCGCCGCGGCGTCGGTGGACCCACGGATCGACACGATCATCCCGATGATCACCTGGAACGACCTCAGCTACTCGCTCGCGCCCAACAGCATCGACCAGACGTCCGGGGTCAGCACGTCGGTTCCCGGGGCATCGAAGGTGGTGTGGTCGCTGACGTTCGGGGCCGTCGGTGTTACCAACCCCCGCGCGGAGGGCTACGCGCAGGACCCGGTGCGGGCCCTGGGGTGCCCCAACTTCGCCGATCCCGCATGCCCCGCGCTGGCACAGTCCGCGGTGCAGGGTTTCCCGGACCCGGCGTCCGTCGACTTCCTGCGGCAGTCCTCCGTGGTGTCGTACGCCCATCGCGTGAAGATCCCGGTGCTGCTGCTGCAGGGTCAGCAGGACACGCTGTTCGACCTCAACGAGTCGAAGGCCACCTTCGAGACGCTGCAGGCACAGGGCAACGACGTGAAGATGATCTGGCACAGCTGGGGGCATTCCAACCTGACTCCCGCCGAGGGCGAGATCAACATGAAGGACCCCAACCCCGACACCCAGTACGAGGCGGGCCGGATCATCGACTGGTTCGACCACTACCTGCGGGACAGCGGGGCGGACACCGGGCCGGTATTCAGCTACTTCCGCAACTGGGTCGACTACACCGGCAACGCCACACCCGCGTACGCCGAATCCTCGGACGTCTCGGTGGGTCAGGACTATTCGCTCTACCTCTCCGGTGACGGCGCACTGACCGACCGCCGCGACCGCATCGTGGCCGGCGCCCAGACGCTGAACACGCTGCCCGGCGGACTCCCCACCGACCGCGAGGCACCGGACACGAGGCCGAACGCCCCGGTCCCGCAGAGTGTCGAGCCCGGAACCGAGGCCGAGTGGTCGTCGGGGATCCTCGATGCCCCGTTGGACGTGGTCGGAGCGCCCCTGCTCGACGTCCGGGTCACCGCCGCACCCGCGGTCACCGGTGCCGAAGACGCGGTGGTGGTCTTCGCCAAGCTGTACGACGTGGCTCCCGACGGCACCGAGACGCTGATCAACGGGCAGGTCGCGCCGGTGCGGATGGTGGCACCCGGCGAGCCCGTGCGGGTCGTGATGCCGGCGATCGTCCATCGCTTCGGTGAGGGGCACCGTGTTCGCCTCGTGGTGGCCGGCGGCGATCAGAGCTTCCGCGGCGGGCTGGTGCCGCATCAGGTCACCATCGCCGCGGGCGACCCGGGGCAGGCGCTGGTGCTGCCGGTGACGGGCTGAAAACGAGCCCCGAGCAGCACGTGATTGACATCACACCGCCTCGGGATCACACTGGGAACCCTCAATTGAATCCGATGTCAATATCAATATGACGTCGGCCGGTGGAGAGGAACCGCAGGTGACCGAGCTCGGAGGAGTGTGCGACCAGCGCTTCGCGGCGTTGCAGGACGCACTGAAGGACAATCTCGACTCCGGTGAGGAGCTCGGCGCGTCGATCGTCGTGACCCTCGACGGACACCCGGTGGTCGACATGTGGGGCGGATGGTCCGATCCCGATCACACCGCCGAATGGGGACGCGACACCCTCACCAACGTGTGGTCGTGCACCAAGACGGTGACCGCTCTCGCCGCGCTGATGCTCGTCGACCGCGGTCTGCTGGACGTGTACGCGCCCGTCGCGAAGTACTGGCCCGAGTTCGCGGCCGCCGGCAAGGAGCGCGTCGAGGTCCGGCATCTCCTCTCGCACACCTCGGGGGTGTCGGGGTGGGATCAGCCGATCACGGTCGAGGACACGTTCGACCTCGCCGAATCGACGAAACGACTTGCCGCCCAGGCGCCGTGGTGGGAGCCGGGCACGGCGTCCGGATATCACGCACTGAACTACGGTCACCTGATCGGCGAGGTCGTCCGACGGGTCGACGGACGCACCCTGGGCCGTTTCGTGGCCGAGGAGATCGCCGGACCGCTGGCGGCCGACTTCCACATCGGATTGGACCCGTCGGAGTTCGGCCGGGTGTCGAACGTGGTCCCGCCGCCGCCGCTGCCGATCGACCTGGCGTCCCTCGACCCCGCCAGCGTCATCGTCAGGACGTTCACCGGGCCCGGACCGGACGCCTCCGCGTCCTGGTCCGACGCGTGGCGCAGGGCCGAGAACGGCGCGGCCGGCGGTCAGGGCAACGCCCGGTCACTCGCCCGGATCCAGTCCGTGGTGGCCTGCGGCGGCGAACTCGACGGCGTCCGCCTGCTGTCGCCGGACACCATCTCCCTCATCTTCGAGGAGCAGTCGAACGGCGTGGATCTGGCGCTGGGGCAGCCGATCCGGTTCGGCGTCGGCTACGGATTGCCGACACCCGTGTCGGTGCCGTTCGTCCCCGAAGGGCGGATCTGCTTCTGGGGTGGCTGGGGCGGTTCGCAGGTCGTCGTCGACACCGAACGCCGGATGACCATGACGTATGTGATGAACAAGATGGGTCCGGGACTGCTCGGGTCCGACCGCACCGCCCAGTACGCGACGGCGACGTTCGACGCACTGGGCTGACGCGGGGGAGGATCAGGATGCCAGACCCTTGTCCTGCAGCCACTCCCGGGCGATGTCGCCCATGTCCTCGAGGTCGGCCACCCGCTCGTTCATCGCGATGAGATCCTCGGTCGTCAACGCCGCCGACACGTCCGCCAGCACGGCGCGGACGTCGTCGCCGGCCTTGTTCTCGTTGATGATCGGGGTGATGTTCTCCGCCAGGAATAGGTGCTTGGTGTCCTCGAGGGCCACGAGGTTCTCCGAACGCATCGCCGGGTCGGTGCTGAACACGTCCGCGACCTCGATCTGACCGCTGAGCAGGGCGTTGAGCGTGAGAGGCCCGCCGGCGTCCAGTGCCAGGAACTCCTTGAACGTCAACCCGTACCTGTCCTTCAGGCCGGCGACGCCGTTCTCGCGGGTCTTCCATTCGGGCGGGCCGCCGAGAGTCAGTTCGCCGGCGTGGGGAACGAGGTCCTCGATCGTCTCGAGCGAGTACTCGTCCGCGGTCTCCTGCCGCACCGCGAGAACGTCCTTGTCCTCGGCGGGCGACGGTTCCAGCGCAATGAGCCCGGCGGGGAGCTTCGCCTTGATCTCCTCGGTCACCTCGTCCGACGCCGTCGCGGTGGTCGCGCTGTCGAGATACTGGAGCAACGCGCCCGAGTATTCGGGCAGCAGGTCGATGGAGCCGTCCCGGATGGCCGGTACGTACACTTCCCGGCTTCCGATGTTCAGCTTCTCCGTCACGTCGATGCCGTTCGCACGCAACGCCTCCGCGTAGATGGTGGCGATCAGCTGGCTTTCGGGGAAGTCCGCGGAACCGACCACGATGGCGCCCTCGCTGCTCCCGCCGCCGTCGGCCGCGAGGGGATCCTTGCCGATCCCGCAAGCCGTCAACGACATCAGGGTGGCGCCTGCCAGCGCGACGATCAATGCCTTCTTCATGGTGATGTCCTTCAGGTCAGCGAGGGCTCGGGTACGGACGTGGGACGGGCCGCGACCGCGGTGTCTTCGGAGGCGGAGCGCTTGCCGCTGCGCACCCGCCGGGTGAGTCCGGGCGAGACGACCCGCACCGTGAGGAACCCGATCGCGAGATCGAAGGCCAGCGCGAGGAGCGACACGAGGACCGCTCCCGCCGCCATCTGCGCGTAGTCGCTCTGCGCCTTGCCGTCGATGAGGAGTCGTCCCAGGCCGCCGAGCGAGATGTAGGCGGCGACGGTCGCCGTCGAGACGATCTGCAGCACGGCGCTCCGGACACCCGACAGCATCAACGGCAGCGCGCAGGGCAACTCCACCTCGGTGAGGATGCGCATCGACCGGAACCCCATTCCCCGGGCCGCGTCCACGGCGGCCGGGTCGACGGAGCGGATGCCCGCGTACGTGTTGGTGAGGATCGGCGGAATGGCCAGCAGTACCAGCACGATCAGGCTCGGAATCAGGTAGGCCAGCTTGCTCGAGAACGACGGCGCGATGACGAGCACCAGCAGGATCAGCAACCCGATGGTCGGGAGGGCGCGCAGCGAGTTGGCCAGACCGGCGACGACGACGGACCCGCGCCCGGTGTGCCCGATGTACAGGCCGAGAGGCACGGCGATCAGCGCGGCGGCGAACAGGGCGAGGAACGTGTACATCAGGTGCTGGAGGAGGAGGGCCGGAATGCCTTCGGGCCCTGTCCAATGAGCACCGTCGAGCAGGAAGTCGATCATGAGGTGACCACCTTCGGGGTCCACGGGGTGAGTAACCGGTTAGCGAGCACGATGAGGAGGTCGAGAACCAGGGCCAGCAGCAGGCTGAGCGCGATACCGGCGATGATGGGTGTGTAGAAACGCAACTGGAAGCCCTGGGTGAACAGCGAACCGATCTGCGGGATCCCGAGCAGAGCGGCGAGCGAGACCAGGCTGACGTTCGACACCACGGCCACCCGCAGGCCCGCGCAGATGACGGGAACACCTACCGGGAGCTGAACTTTGAGCAGGGTCTGATACGGCCGGTAGCCCATCGCCGTCGCGGCGAGCACGGTTTCCTGGGGCACCGAGTCGAGGGCGTCGGCGACGACGCGAACCAGCATGGCGACGGTGTAGATCGTCAGGGCGACGATGATGTTCATCGGATCGAGGATCTTCGTCCCGAGGATCGGCGGCAGCAGGACGAACAGGGCGAGCGACGGGATCGTGTAGAGCAGGCCGGCGGTCCCCACCACGTACGGGTTGATCCGGCGATTGCGGTGTGCGAGCCAGCCGATGGGCAACGCGACGATCACGCCGACGACGATCGGGACAAGGGAGAGCAGGATGTGCCAGCCGACGAGTTCGACGATGCGGTCGGACTGGCGGCCGAGCCATTCGAAGTTCATCGGGCCACCGCCCCCGCGAGATCCGCCGACTCGATCGCCGCCACGGCCGCGTGTGCCGTCACGGTGCCCACGAGCACCCCGTCGCCGTCGACGACCACACCCCGCTTGCTGGGTGCGGACAGGGCGGCGTCGAGCAGCGCCCGCATCGTCCCGTGCGCATCGGCGACCGTGCCGCTGAGATTCACGTCGTACGGGTGAATGCTGCCGACGACCTTCGACGGCTGAACCCACCCGATCGGCTTGTTCGCCGGGTCGACGACGAGAAGCCAGTCGTCGGACGTCCGCGCGAGGGCCTCGCCCGCCGAATCACCCAGACGAGCAACGGGTTCGGCGACCGTCTCCACGCGTCCGTCGAGATTCGCGAAACCCAGCGACCGGTAGCCGCGGTCGCGTCCGACGAAATCGGCGACGAACTCGTCGGCGGGCTCGGTCAGCAACTCCAGCGGAGTGGCCGCCTGCGCCAGGACTCCGCCGGTCCGCAACACGACCACCTGGTCACCGAGTTTGAGCGCTTCGTCGATGTCGTGGGTGACGATGATGATCGTCTTCCCGATCTCCTTCTGCAGTCGGAGGAATTCGTCCTGCAGCTGGCTCCGGACCACCGGGTCGACGGCACTGAACGGCTCGTCCATCAGCATGAACGCCGGATCCGCGGCCAGTGCGCGCGCGACCCCGACTCGCTGCTGCTGCCCGCCCGAGAGCTGCCACGGATACCGATCTGCGAAATGCGCGGCCAGACCGACCGTCTCGAGCAGTTCCATGGCCCTCGTCCGGGCCTCCTTCTTCGTCTTCCCCAGCAGCTTCGGCATCGTCGCGACGTTGTCCACGATGGTGCGATGCGGGAACAGTCCGGCGTGCTGGATGACGTACCCGATCCGTCGGCGCAGCAGCGCCGGGTCCATGTCCGCGGTGGACTCGCCGTCGAGGGAGATGGTTCCGGACGTCGGTTCGATCAACCTGTTGATCATGCGCAACGACGTCGTCTTGCCGCAGCCCGACGGACCGACGAGGGCCGTGATCTTGCCGCTGGGGCACTCGAGGTCCAGTTCGTTCACCGCTGTCGTGCCGTCCGGGTACGCCTTGGTGACTTTGTCGAATGTGATCATCCGCGTGCTACTTTCGTGTAGTCCGGGAGGTGAGGCGCCCGGAAGTTCGGTGTCGGTGGGACTGCTCTACCGAGCTGTGTCTTTCTCCGGATTCGGCAACTGTTCCAGGAACTTCACCGCAGCTTTCAGGTCGTCGCTCAGGGGGCGGTCGGTGGTCCGGGGGTCCAGGCACGTGCGCGCACGGTGCAGGTAGGCACCGAGTTCGGTGTCCGTGTCCAGGTCGCGGTGCTGCTGGCCGAGCGCCCGCACCGCCGAGATCAGTTCGCACGCAAGAACGATGCGTGACTGCGCGAGGATGTCGGTGAGCTGGGTGGCGGCCTGGGACGCGAAACTCGCGTGGTCCTCGGTGCCGCGGGAGATGACCGTGTGCCCGAGGGAACCCGGCGCGGCGGCCATCCGGATCTCCGCGATGGCCGCGGACGTCGTGTACTCCAGCAGCATGGTGCCGCTGCTGCCTGCCGGACCGTCGGCCAGGAACGGCCGCAGGCCGGTGACCGCCGGATCCGACAGGTTGGCCAACCTGCACTGCGACAGCAACGCCGCGCTCGACAGCGCGAGTTTCGCCTCGTCCACAGCGAGGGCGATCGGCATCCCGTGGAAGTTGCCGTTGTGGAACACGGCGTCGTCCTCGACGGAGATGAGCGGGTTCTCGGAGGACGAGTTCATCTCGATCGCGAGGGTCCCCCGCAGTCGTTGCAGCGCCTGCCAGGTGGCGCCGAGGATCTGGGGGAGGGCGCGGAACCCGTAGGAGTCCTGCACCCGGGCGGCCCGGACGTCGTGGTCGGCGAGGAGTTCCCGGACCCGGCCCGCCACCTCCTCCTGGCCGAGGTGCCTGCGGGCCGCCTGCACCCGTGCGGCGAACGGCTCGACGGAACTGCGCGTCGCCAGCAGCGACAGCACGCCGACGATCAACGAATGCTCCAGCCAGTTCGCCACGCTGTCGGTGGCCGTGGCGGCGAGCGCGACGGTCATCGCGTTCGTCGAGATCAGGGGGAGCGCGTCACCCTGATGCGCCGTCCACCGGGGCACGACCCGGCCGTCCCGCAGCGGTGTCTCGCCCATCAGCCCGAGTGCGATCTCGGAGAACGCGCTGAGGTCGCCGGTGCCGATGGCCCCACGAGCGTGCACGGCGGGCAGTTCGTCCGCGGCGACGGCATCGATCAGCGCCGTCACGATGTCGGGGTGCAGACCGGATCCGCCGTTGAGGATCTGATTGACCCGAATGATCATCGCGGCGCGGACGACGTGGTCCGGCAGCGACGGGCCCGAGCCGGTCGCATGGCTGCGGAGCAGGCGGAGGTCCTGTTCGACACCGTCGGAGACAGAGGTGTCCCGGTTTCCCCCGACCCCCGTGGTGCGCCCGTAGATCGGCTGGCGCGCGGCGATGCGCACCGCGGTCTCCCAGGAACGGCGTGCGTGGTCGAGTGCTGCGGGGTCGGGCGCGACGACGACCGGCTCCCGGGCCAGAGTCGTCAGCTGATCGACGGTGAGCTGGGAGCCGTCGAGCAGCACCGGAACGGGCGGGTGCGGTTCCTCCGTCGGGCGGGGATCTTTCGGGGTCATCGGAACTCCGTGATCGATGCGGTGTGCGGGTACTCACGAGGCGGGTGCGGACGACGTCGTCCGGCGTCTGCGTTCAGTGTGGTCTGCCTCACTCGTTCGAGATGTATAGTCCTGTATATACCGCACCCTGTCAACCGTCGGTTTCCGGCGATCGACAGGTTCGCAACCCCTTCCCGAGGGGCTGGCATTCCGGCTAGGTCGACCTCTCACTTCGATCAGTCCCTCTGTGATCGTCCGGAACGTAGGGTCTCGGGAGAGGTGCATATATGGCCATGCATCGATCCCGCTCTGACTGATCGACCGAAGGAATGAGTCCAATGCCGCAGCAGGTACGAGGCGTCATCGCCCGATCCAAGGGTGCCCCCGTGGAGATCGCGACCGTGAATATTCCGGATCCGGGTCCGGGTGAGGTGGTGGTGGATATCGCGGCGTGCGGTGTGTGCCACACGGATCTGACCTACCGCGACGGTGGGATCAATGACGAGTTCCCGTTCCTGCTCGGGCACGAGGCGTCCGGGATCGTGGAGAGTGTCGGCGAGGGTGTGACGTCGGTGGCGGTCGGCGATTTCGTGGTGCTGAACTGGCGGGCGGTGTGTGGTCAGTGCCGGGCGTGTAAGCGCGGTCGCCCGCAGTACTGTTTCGACACCCACAACGCCGCACAGAAGATGACGCTCGAGGACGGCACCGAACTGACCCCGGCGCTGGGGATCGGCGCGTTCGCCGACAAGACCCTCGTTCATGCGGGGCAGTGCACCAAGGTCGACGCCTCCGCGGACCCGGCGGTCGTCGGGCTGCTCGGGTGCGGGGTGATGGCCGGCCTCGGTGCGGCGGTGAACACCGGCAACGTGGGCCGCGGCGATTCGGTGGCGGTGATCGGCTGCGGCGGTGTCGGGGATGCGGCGATCATGGGTGCCCGGCTGGCCGGGGCGAACAAGATCATCGCGATCGACCGGGACGAGAAGAAGCTCGAGTGGGCGAGGGATCTGGGTGCGACGCACACGGTCAACGGCGGCGAGGTGGATGCGGTCGAGGCGGTGCGGGAGCTGACCGGCGGTTTCGGTGCGGATGTGGTGATCGACGCGGTCGGGCGTCCGGAGACGTGGAAGCAGGCGTTCTACGCCCGCGACCTGGCCGGCACCGTGGTTTTGGTGGGGGTCCCGACCCCGGACATGCGGTTGGAGATGCCGTTGATCGATTTCTTCTCCCGCGGTGGGTCGTTGAAGTCGTCGTGGTACGGGGACTGCCTGCCCGAACGCGACTTCCCGATGCTGGTGGATCTGTTCCAGCAGGGCCGGTTGCCGTTGGAGAAGTTCGTGACCGAGCGGATCAAGATCGACGAGGTCGAGGAGGCGTTTCACCGGATGCATGCCGGTGAGGTGCTGCGTTCGGTGGTCGTGCTGTGAGCGGGCGGTTGCGGATCGAGCGGGTCGTCACCGAGGGCACGTTCGCCCTCGACGGTGGGGAGTGGAGTGTCGAGAACAACATCTGGCTGGTCGGGGACGACACCGATGTGGTGATCGTGGACGCCGCGCACAGTGCGCAGCCGATCGTCGACGCGGTCGGGGGCCGGCACGTGAACGCGGTGATCTGCACGCACGGGCACAACGATCACGTCACCGTCGCCCCGGAGCTGGCCGGGCGGTTGCACGCCCCGGTGTTGCTGCATCCGGGTGATGACGTGTTGTGGAAGATGAGCCACCCGGACGGCAAGTACTGGAATCTCGAGGACGGGCAGCGGATCGCGATCGCGGGCACCGAGATCCGGGTGATCCACGCGCCGGGGCATTCGCCGGGGTCGGTGTGCCTGTATCTGCCGGAGGTGGGGGCGTTGTTCTCGGGGGACACCCTGTTCTCGGGTGGTCCGGGTGCGACGGGTCGGTCGTTCTCGGATTTCCCGACGATCATCGGGTCGATCCGGGACCGGTTGTTCGCGTTGCCCGAGGACACGCTCGTCCATACCGGGCACGGGGACGGGACCACGATCGGTACCGAGGCCCCGCATCTCGCCGAGTGGATTGCCCGAGGACACTGAGAAACACCGAGAACGACAGTGAGAAACACCGAGAACGACAGTGAGAAACACCGAGAACGACACTGAGAAACACCGAGAACACTGAGAAACACCGAGAACGCTGAGAAATACCGGCACACCCTGAGGACGCTGATTCGATGACCGACACCACCGACCGCCCCGAGGCCACCGGCCGCCCGGACCGGTTTGCCTTCGACGAGGACGATGTCGTCGTCACGCACGAGAAGTCCTATGCGGCGGGTGTTCCTGCGGTGTTGGTGTCGCTCAGGCGTGGGGTGGAGCAGATGGGTCCGGTGCGTACGGCGCGGACTTTCTTCCGGCTGAATCAGCGGCACGGGTTCGACTGTCCGGGGTGTGCGTGGCCGGAGACTCCGGGGCACCGCAAGCATGCGGAGTTCTGTGAGAACGGGGCGAAGGCGGTCGCCGAGGAGGCCACGACCCGGACGGTGACCCCGGAGTTCTTCGCCCAGCATTCGGTGGCGGAGTTGTTGGGCCGGACCGAGTTCTGGTTGGGGCAGCAGGGCCGGCTGACGCATCCGATGGTGCTGCTGCCGGGGGCCACGCATTACGAGCCGATCGGGTGGGATGCGGCGTTCGCGCTGATCGCCGGGGAACTCCGGGCGCTGGGGTCGCCGGATGAGGCGGTGTTCTACACCTCCGGGCGCACCAGTAATGAGGCGGCGTTCGTGTATCAGTTGATGATCCGGGCGTTCGGGACGAACAACCTGCCGGATTGTTCGAACATGTGCCACGAATCGTCGGGTAGTGCGTTGGTGGAGACGATCGGGATCGGGAAGGGGTCGGTGTCGGTCCCCGACCTGGAGAACGCGGATCTGATCGTGATCGCCGGCCAGAATCCGGGCACGAATCACCCCCGGATGCTCTCGACGTTGGAGAAGGCGAAGGCGAATGGGGCGAGGGTGATCGCGATCAACCCGTTGCCGGAGGCGGGGTTGTTGCGGTTCAAGGACCCGCAGAAGGTGCACGGGGTGGTCGGGGACGGGGTGGCCATTGCGGACGAGTTCCTGCAGATCCGGATCGGCGGCGACCAGGCCCTGTTCCAGGGTTTGGGCCGGTTGCTGCTCGAGGCCGAAGACGCGGCACCGGGGACGGTGCTGGACCGGGAGTTCATCGACCGGCACACCGCCGGGTTCGAGGAGTGCGCGGCGCACCTGCGGCGGGTCGATCTGGGGACGGTGGTGGCGGCGACCGGGTTGACGCTCGAGCAGATCCGGGCCACGGCGGACGCGTTGATCGGATCGGAGAAGACGATCATCTGCTGGGCGATGGGATTGACGCAGCAGACCCATGGGGTGGCGACCATCCAGGACGCGGTGAACCTGCTGCTGTTGCAGGGGATGATCGGCAAACCCGGGGCCGGGGTGTGCCCGGTGCGCGGGCACTCCAACGTCCAGGGGGACCGGACGATGGGGATCTGGGAGAAGATGCCCGAAGCGTTCCTGGCCGCGTTGGATGCGGAGTTCGGGATCCGGTCCCCGCGCACGCACGGTCTGGATGCGGTCGATTCGATCCGGGCGATGCGGGACGGGACGGCGTCGGTGTTCGTCGGGATGGGCGGCAACTTCGTCTCCGCGACCCCGGACACCGAGACCACCGAGGCGGCGCTACGCCACTGTGCGTTGACGGTGCAGGTGTCGACGAAACTGAACCGCTCGCACCTGGTGACCGGGCGGGCCGCGCTGATCCTGCCCTCGCTCGGCCGGACCGACAAGGACGTGCAAAACGGTCGCAAGCAGCAGGTGACGGTCGAGGATTCGATGTCGATGGTGCACCTGTCCCGCGGCGGCCTCACCCCGGCCAGCGAGCAGTTGCGCAGCGAGGTGTCGATCGTGTGCGGGATCGCGCAGGCGTTGTTCGGGCCGGGGCATGCGGTGCCGTGGGCGGCGTTCACCGCCGACTACGACCGGATCCGCGACAGTATCGCCCGGGTGATTCCGGGGTTCGCGGACTTCAACCGGAGGGTGCGCGGGCCGGACGGGTTCGGGTTGCCGCACCCCCCGCGGGATGAGCGCCGGTTCGACACCGAGACGGGGAAGGCGAATTTCACGGTCAACGAGTTGTCCTGGGTGCCGGTGCCGGCGGGCAGGCTGATCCTGCAGACGATGCGGTCGCATGATCAGTACAACACCACCATCTACGGTCTCGACGACCGCTACCGCGGGGTGAAGGGCGGCCGGCGGGTGCTGTTCATCAACGAATTCGACATCACCGCCCTCGGGTACGCGGCGGGGGATCGGGTGGACCTGGTCTCCGAATGGCAGACCCCGGACGGCAGCGTGGAGGAGCGGCGGGCGGAGGATTTCCGGTTGGTGCCCTACCCCACCCCGCAGGGGAATGTGGCCGCGTACTATCCGGAGACGAATCCGCTGATCCCGCTCGATCACGTCGCGAAGAAGTCGAACACGCCGGTGTCGAAGGCGGTCACGATCCGCCTCGAGAGGCGAGGCTGACCGGTGGGGCGGGTGACGACCCGGACCCCGGTCACCCGGATCACCGACACCCGGCACTCGACCCGCCCGGATACCGTGGTGGTGGAGGAACCCCTGGAGATCCGGGTGAACGGGACCCCGTTGGCGGTGACGATGCGGACCCCGGGTTCGGATGTGGAGTTGGCGCAGGGGTTTTTGCTGACGGAGGGCATCATCGCCGGGCGCGCGGACATCGCGTCGATCCGGTACTGCAACAGCGTCGACGAGCACGGCGTCAACACCTACAACGTGTTGGATGTGGATCTGGCGGCGGGGGTGTTCCTGCCCGACACCGGGATCGAACGCAACTTTTACACCACCTCCTCGTGTGGGGTGTGTGGGAAGGCGTCCCTGGATGCGATCCGGCAACGCACCCGGCATTCCCCGGCGGCGGACACGGTGCGGGTCGATTCGGCCACCATCGTGGAACTGCCCGACCGGTTGCGGGCGGCGCAGAAGGTGTTCGAGACGACCGGGGGTTTGCATGCGGCGGGGTTGTTCACCCGGACGGGGGAGCTGCTCGCGGTCAGGGAGGACGTCGGCCGGCACAACGCGGTCGACAAGCTGATCGGGTGGGCCACCGAGCAGGACCGCATCCCACTGCGAGGCAGCATCCTGCTCGTGTCCGGTCGGGCGTCGTTCGAGTTGGCGCAGAAGGCGGTGATGGCGGGGATTCCGATCCTGGCGGCGGTGTCCGCGCCGTCGTCGCTGGCGATCGACCTCGCCCACGACACCGGCCTGACCCTGATCGGGTTCCTGCGCGGCACCACCATGAACCTCTACACCCACCCGGACCGCATCACCTGAGGTGAGTGGCACAGCGTGCTCCCGCACACCGCGCCACTCACCTGGGGTCAGTGCCTGCCGGTGGTGTCGGCGCGGACGCCGGCCTCGAGGGCGATCGCGCCCGCCTCGCCCCGGGACGCCACCCCGAGTTTCTTCAGCACACCCGCGACGTGAAACTTGACCGTGCTCTCACTGATGCCGAGGCTGTCGGCGATCGCCTTGTTCCTCTTGCCTGTGGCCAGGTGGCCAAGGACTTCGAGTTCGCGGGGGTTGAGGTCGCCGAGTTGCTGTTCGTCCGGTCGGGCCGCGGGGACGTCGAGGGGGATCGCGACCGCCACCCGGGACCCCCACCCGTCGACCGACTCGACGTCGATCCGGCCACCGAGCGTGTGCACCCGGCCGGAGAGTTGCCGCACCAGTGCGTCGGTGTCGAGTCCGCCCTCGGCGTCGTCGCGTACCTCGACCAGGAGGTTGGAGCCGTCGCAGTCCCAGGCGATGCGGATGCGCTCGAGGGTGGACTGGGTCGCGAACGCCAGGACGGCGCTGCGCACGACCGCGCGCGCGGCGCTGGCCACCTCACCGGGCAGCGCGCGACCGTCCACCGGCGGATCGACGTAGTCGACGCGCACGGGCCGGTGCTGCAGCAGCGGTCGCAGTTCGCCCTGCAACCGGGCGAACGCCGTCGTGACGGCTTCCTCCGCGAGGATGCGGTCGGACTCGCCCGCTGACCGCAGAGTGATCAGCGCCGACGACGCCGTCTCGCTCGCCGTGATCCGCGACCGACGGTCGTCGAGGTCCTTGGACCGCAGTGTCGACAGGATGGATTCGAGTGTCGCGGCGTGCAGGTCCGTCAACTCCACGATGGTCCTGGCCCGCTCGCTCGACGCGGCCCGCGACTCCGCCAGGTACGCCGGGCTGGCCTGCGCGACCTGATGCCGGATCGACACGGCGACGACACCGAAGGCGCCCGCCACCAGCGGGACCTCCCGAATCTGCTGCCGCGGCTTCGGCAGAACGACGAGGAGGGTTCCGGTCGCGTCGAGCAGCGCCCACACCTTCCGCTTCGAGCCGGCCACCACGGTCTGGTCGTCGAACGGCGTGCCTTCCGTCATGCGGGTGCGCAACGCGTCCAATTCGGCGATGGTGACCCGTTCGACCACCGCGGGGTCGCCGCTGACCTTGCGGGGACGCCCCGTGCATTCCCGGGTGAAGATCACCAGCGCGGTGTGCGGCCAGATGTCGGCGAGGAACTTGGAGAAGCGGACGGCGATGTCGGGCAGGGGACCGTCGATGACGTCCCGCATCGAACCGAGAACATCTGCCGGTGACACCGAAGTCGCGCTGGGAAGAACCACGTGTCGAGCCTATCCGCGCAGACGGCGAACACCGATCCTGGGCTGTCCGGTCATCGTGCCGGCTCCGACCGCGCGGCGTCGACGACTGCGGACCGGACGAGCCCCAGCGATTCCAGTGCCCGCGCCGCGGTGCCGTGGGTGATCGTGGCCACGGCCGCGACGATGTCGGCGCCGACGATCGGTCTGCGTTCCGATTTCGCGAGAGCCACCGCGTTGCGGAACGCACCCTGGGCCGGTTCGGTCAGCCGCAGCGGACCGGTGCGGGGGCGGCTGAGCGCGCTGGTGGCGGCGCCCGTGTCGGTCATGCCTGCCGCCGCGAGGGCCTCGCCGTGCACGTGAATGATCGCCTCGCGCAGCGCGTCCCGGTTCGATCCGAGACGGTCGAACACCCGGCTCGTTGTTCCGTCCGGCAGCGCGAACGACGCGAGGAGCAGGTGTTCGAGGCCGGGCTCGCGGTCGCCGAGCCGGTCGGCTTCGGCCTCCGTTTCGGAGAACAGGGTCTTCATCGTGCGCATGTCGCGCCATGCCCGGGCGAATTTCATCGTGGTCCCCTCGTCTTCTTGCCGGCGGATCGCCCCGGGCCGAGGCGTTTGTGCGCCGCCTGACCCGAGACGCCGAGCGCCTGACCGATGTCCGCCCAGGTCCAGCCGGCGGACAGTGCGTCGGCGACGGCGTCACGCTCGAGCTGATCGGCCTGCCGCCGCAGCGCGACGACGGCAGCGAACGCGGTGGCCGGGTTCGGATCGTCACTCACAGGTATCAACTTAAGTTGATGAGACGAATCTCGTCAACCTTTGTTGATGGAAGGGTGCACCTAGAGCGCCGCGTTCTTGTCGAACTCGGTGCCGAGTTCCTTCGCGACGCGCTTGAGCAGCGGCACGATGTGGTCGGCCGACTCGAGGGTGACGCGGGCCGCGGGCCCGGAGACGGAGATGGCGGTAGGCGTCGGGGCGTTCGGCACCGGCACCGAGAAGCAGCGGACGCCGATCTCCTGCTCGCCCTCGTCGATGGCGAATCCGCGGTTCCTGCTCAGTTCCAGATCGGCGATCAGCAGGTCGGGGTCCGTCAGCGAGTTCTCGGTGTAGGTCGTCATGCCGGTCCGGCCGACCAGGGAGCGCACGGCGTCGTTCGACAGTTGCATGAGGATGGCCTTGCCGACACCGGTGCAGTGCGGGTACACGCGGCGGCCGACCTCGGTGAACATGCGCATCGCGTGTTCGGACGGCACCTGCGCGACGTAGACGGCCATGGTGCCGTCGAGGACGGCCATGTTCGCGGTCTCGCCGGTGCCTCGCACCAGTTCGGACAGGTGCGGCCGCGACCACGCGCCGATCAGTTGCGTGGCGCTCTCGCCGAGCCGAATGAGCTTGGGGCCGAGCGCGTACCGGCGGGTGGGCAGTTGCCGCACGTACCCGCGGTTCATCAGTGTGCGGATGAGCCGGTGGATCGTCGGGAGGGGGAGTCCGGCCAGTTCGGCGAGTTCGCTGACGCCGATGGACCCGCCGGCGCTCGCCATGATCTCGAGTATGTCGAATGCACGCTCGACCGACTGCACGCCGCCGGCCGCGTTCTGACCGTTCGTCATGTCTGGCTCCATCCTCTGACTGCCTCGGGGTGCCTCCCCCGGGAGCCCCCCATTCTTTCCGTCAGGCGGAAAGGGCGCTCCGTATGACGATAGCGCGGTTGTGGCGGATCGCGCCGATTCCTTCGCTACATCGGTTGACAAAACGCGGTGTGACGGCGTTCACTATATCGAGATACGAAATACAACTTCCATAATATGGAAAACACCAAGCCCCGAGGGAGGGCCCCGTGTCTGAAGTCGAAATCGCTGCAAAACCCAAGAAGCAGCGTTGGTACAGATCGCTGTTCGTCCAGGTCCTGATCGGAATTGCCCTGGGCATCGCCACCGGCATCCTGTTCCCCGAGTTTTCGCATCACCTGGCGCCACTGGGCGAGGGCTTCATCAAGCTCATCAAAATGGTGGTCGCCCCGCTGATCTTCCTGGTGATCGTCACCGGCATCGCGAAGGTCGGCAGCATGAAGGCGCTCGGCCAGATCGGCGCCAAAGCACTGCTCTGGTTCATGGGCGCGACGATCTGCGCGCTGGGGCTCGGCCTGCTGGTCGGCAACCTCGTGCAGCCGGGCAGTGGCCTCAATATCGACCCGGCCACGCTGGACACCTCCGCGCTGGACGAGAAGACGCAGGGCGGTCACATGCCCGGCGGCGTCGAGTTCGTCATGCACATCATCCCGACCAGCGTGTTCGACGCGTTCGCCACGAACAGCCTGCTCCAGGTGCTGCTGTTCTCGATCCTCTTCGGCGTCGCTCTCGCGTCCTACAGCGAGTCCGCCCCGCCGGTCCTGATGGACGTGATCGACCAGTCGCTGCACGTCATCTTCCGCATCGTCGGCTACATCATGTACCTGGCGCCGCTCGGCGCGTTCGGTGCGATGGCCTACACCGTCGGCAACTACGGTGCCGGTTCGCTCAAGTCCTTCGGGATCCTGGTGCTCGCGGCGTATGGCGCGGCCCTGTTCTTCATCGTCGTCCTCGCCACCGTGGTCAGGCTCCTGACCGGCGTCAATCCCTGGAAGTTCGTCAAGTACTGCCGGGAAGAGTTCATGCTCGCGCTGGGCACGGGGTCGTCCGAGGCCGTCATGCCCCGCATCATCAAGAAGCTCGACAACGCGGGCTGCGACCGCGCCGTCGTCGGACTGGTGATTCCCACCGGCTACTCGTTCAACCTCGACGGTGCCGCCATCTACCTGTCGCTCGCGATGATGTTCCTCGCGCAGGCGGTGGGCGTCGACCTCGGGTTCGGGGAGCAGCTCGCCATCATGGGCATCCTCATCCTCAGCTCGAAGGGCATGGCAGGCGTGCCGGGCTCCGCGTTCGTCGCACTCTCGGCCACCGCCGCCGCGATCGGCGCCTTCCCCGTGGCCGCAGTCGCGCTGCTCCTGGGCGCCGACCGGTTGATGGACTCCATGCGGGTCTTCACCAACCTGTTCGGCAACTGCATGGCCACGTTCGTGGTCGCGAACTGGGAGGGCCTGCTCGACAAGGACAAGATGCGGGCGGTTCTCGACGGGACGGTCACGCCCGACGACCCGGACGACGTCGTCGCCCACCCCCACCCCGGGCACGAACACCTCGCGACCACACCGGCCCAGCCGGCGATCGAGAAGCCCGAAGCGCTGACCGTGAACAGGACCCCGGAAGGAACGGTGAACCACCATGCCTGACACCCAGCCCACCGTCGGGCTCCTCGGTACCTGGGGCTATCACGGTCTGCTCGACGACGCCGAGCAGGTCTCGGTCGACACCCCGTACGGTCCCACCTCCGACAACATCGTCCTGGGATCCTCCGGGGGCCGCCGGCTCGCCTACCTGACCCGCACCGGGCGGCACCGCAACATCCCGCCGCACCGGATCAACGCCCGCGCCAACATCTGGGCACTGCACAGCCTGGGCGTCCGGACCATCCTCGCTCCCACCCCCTCCGGCTCGCTGCGACCGGCGATCGGTGTCGGATCGGTCGTCGTCCCCGACCAGTTGGTCGACCGCACCGGCCGCACCGACGACACGTTCCACGACGACGACGTCCACATCTCCTTCGCGGACCCGTTCTGCGTCCGCGGACGGCAGGCCGTGGTCTCGACGCTCCGCAGGAGCGGCTGGGTCGTCAACGACGGCGGCGTGATGGTCGCGATCCGCGGCCCCCGGTTCTCGACTCGCGCCGAATCCCGCTGGTACGCCGCCCAGGGCTGGGACCTGATCAGCATGACCCCGTATCCCGAAGCTGCGCTGGCCCGGGAACTCGGCATGTCCTACACCTGCATCGCCCTGGTCACCGATCACGACGTCATCAGCGACACCCCGTGGCCGGTCACCCAGGACCTGGTGCGCGAAGGACTCGACGCCAACACCAAGCGACTCCGCGAAGCACTGCTTCAGGTCGCGATCGAACTGGCAGACAAGCCGGAAACGACGGCAACTGCCCACGGAAGAAGGAGCTGACAAGATGGCCGAATTGTTCTGCAACGGTGGAGCGATGCGTGGCGGAAACCTGCATCACAACGTGTCTGCGCACACGTTCCTCGGCACGGTACGGACCGCGCCGAACTACCGATTCTTCTCCGTACGCGACGAATTCCCTGCCCTTCTCCTGACGGAGACCGGAGGCGCCTCGATCGAGGGCGAACTCTACGACGTGCCGATCGGCGACATCCGCACCGACTTCCTCCCCGAGGAGCCCGAGGAACTCGAGCTCACCGTGATCGAACTGTCCGACGGCCGTTCGGTTCTCGCAGTAGGGCTGCGACCGGGTCTGCTCGAGAGCAAGGCCGGTGAGCTCACCGAGATCACCGATCACGGCGGCTGGCGACGCTACCGCGGCCTGCCCGAGCCCGACAACACCACCGTCTCCTGAACACCCCGAAAGCGAAAGAACAGCCGATGGACAACATTGCCTACACCCTGAACTGCTCGATCCTGCTCACCGACGTGCCGCTCCTGCAGCGCCCGCAGGCCGCCCGGGATGCCGGATTCGACGCCGTCGAATTCTGGTGGCCGTTCGACACCGCCGTACCGAAGGACAGCGACGTCGACGCCTTCGTGGCCGCGGTCGAGAACGCCGGAGTGCAGCTCACCGGATTGAACTTCGCGGCGGGCAACATGCCGGCGGGGGATCGCGGACTGCTGTCCGACCCGGCGCAGGTGTCGGCGTTCCGTGACAACATCGACGTCACCGTCGGAATCGGAGAACGGCTGGGCACCAAAGCTTTCAACGCCCTGTATGGTAATCGTATCGACGGCACGGATCCGAAGATTCAGGACGACACGGCCACCGAGAACCTCGCTCAGGCGGGCAAGGCAGCAGATCGTATCGGTGCGGTCGTGCTCGTCGAACCGGTCAGTGGCACACCGGCGTACCCGCTGAAGACGGCGGCCGAGGCGATCGCCGTGATCGACCGGGTCAAGGCCGAGCACGGTGTCGATTCGCTCCGGCTCCTCGCGGACCTCTACCACCTCGAGGTCAACGGCGACGACGTCGGCGCCGCGATCGACACCTACGCCGACCGGATCGGGCACGTGCAGATCGCGGACGCGCCGGGGCGCGGCGAACCCGGCACCGGAACCCTCGACATCGACGGCTACCTGACGCGACTGGCCGGACACGGTTACCGCGGCTACGTCGGCCTCGAATACAAGGCGACGCGGCCGGACACGTTCGACTGGCTGCCACGCGAGCAGCGCGCGACCCGCGCCGGCCGCTGACACGCACCACCACATTTCGACGGAATCGAGGAGACTCGTGAGCACAATCGCATTCATCGGACTCGGAATCATGGGCAGCCCCATGGCCGTTCATCTCACCAAGGCCGGCCACCAGGTGGTCGGATACAACCGCTCGCCCGAGCGCACCGCGGCACTCGTCGAGGCCGGAGGCACCGCGGCCGACTCCATCGCCAAGGCCGTCGCCGGTGCCGACATCGTGGCCGTCATGGTCCCCGACTCGCCCGACGTCCAGGCCGTACTCGCCGGTGAGGACGGTGTGTTCGCGCACGCCCCGGCCGGCGCCCTGATCATCGACTTCTCGAGCATCCGGCCCGACGTCACCACCGCACTCGCCGCGCAGGCGGCCGAGCGTGGCTTCCGGCTGATCGACGCCCCGGTCTCGGGCGGTGAGGCAGGCGCGAAGAACGCGGCCCTGTCGATCATGGTCGGTGGCAAGGACGAGGACTTCGCCGCCGCGAAGCCGATCTTCGACGTCGTCGGGAAGACCGTAGTCCACGTGGGCCCGAACGGCTCCGGGCAGACGGTGAAGGCCGCGAACCAGTTGATCGTCGCCGGCAACATCCAACTCCTCGCCGAGGCGATCATCTTCCTCGAGGCCTACGGTGTCGACACCGCGGCCGCCGTGGAGGTGCTCGGTGGCGGGCTGGCCGGATCGGCCGTCCTCAACCAGAAGGCGCAGAAGATGCTGGACCGGTCGTTCGAACCCGGATTCCGCATCGACCTGCACCACAAGGACCTCGGCATCGTGACCAGCGCGGCCCGTGAGGCCGGTGTCGTGACACCGCTCGGCGCGGTCGTCGCCCAGCTGATGGCCTCCGCCCGTGCGAACGGTGATGGCGGCCTGGACCATTCGGGACTGCTGCGTGGAGTGGAGCGGCTGTCCGGCCGCCCCTCCCAGTGACCCGTTTCAACTCGTAATCCTCGATGGAGAAGTGATATGCCTCGTATGCGCGCCGCTGACGCAGCGGTCAAGATTCTGGAACTCGAAGGCGCCACCCAGGCGTTCGGCCTCCCCGGTGCGGCGATCAACCCGTTCTACTCGGCTATGCGTGATCACGGCGGGATCAAGCACGTCCTCGCCCGCCACGTCGAGGGTGCCTCGCACATGGCCGAGGGATTCACCCGCGCCAAGGCCGGGAACATCGGGATCTGCATCGGTACCTCCGGGCCCGCAGGCACCGACATGATCACCGGCCTGTACTCGGCGATGGCGGACTCGATCCCGATCCTCGCGATCACCGGGCAGGCCCCGGTCGCGCGCCTGCACAAGGAAGACTTCCAGGCCGTCGACATCGCGTCGATCGCAGGCCCGGTCACGAAGATGGCGATGACGGTGCTCGAGCCGGCCCAGGTTCCGGGAGCGTTCGCGCAGGCATTTCACCTCATGCGGTCCGGTCGGCCGGGACCGGTGCTCATCGACCTGCCGATCGACGTGCAATTGGCGGAGATCGAATTCGATCCCGACACGTATCAGCCGCTGCCCGTGTACAAGCCGGCCGCGTCCCGTGCGCAGGCGGAGAAGGCGCTCGACATGCTGGGTGCCGCCGAACGCCCGCTGATCGTCGCGGGCGGCGGCATCATCAACGCCGACGCCTCGGACCTGCTCGTGGAACTGGCCGAACTGCTGGACGTTCCGGTGGTGCCGACGCTGATGGGCTGGGGCACGATCCCGGACGATCACCGTCTCGCGGCAGGCATGGTCGGACTGCAGACCGCGCACCGGTACGGCAACGCCACCATGCTGGCGTCCGACTTCGTCCTCGGCATCGGCAACCGCTGGGCCAACCGCCACACGGGCGGCCTCGACACCTACCGCAAGGGACGCAAGTTCGTTCACGTCGACATCGAGCCCACCCAGATCGGTCGCGTGTTCGCACCCGACTATGGCATCGTCTCCGACGCCAAGGCGGCGCTGGAACTGTTCGTCGCCGTCGCGAAGGAGCGCAAGGCCGCCGGAACGCTGGCGGATCGCAGCACCTGGGTGGAGGACTGCGCCACCCGGAAGCGGACCATGCAACGCAAGACCCACTTCGACGACGTGCCCGTCAAACCGCAGCGGGTGTACGAGGAGATGAACCGCGTCTTCGGCCGCGACACGAGGTACGTCAGCACGATCGGGCTCTCGCAGATCGCCGGCGGACAGTTCCTGCACGTGTACAAGGCCCGCAACTGGATCAACTGCGGGCAGGCCGGTCCGCTCGGCTGGACGATCCCCGCCGCACTGGGAGTGGTTGCCGCAGAGCCGGAGACGTCGGTGGTGGCGCTGTCGGGCGACTACGACTTCCAGTTCATGATCGAAGAACTGGCGGTGGGTGCGCAGTTCAACCTGCCGTACATCCACGTGGTGGTGAACAACTCCTATCTGGGGCTGATCCGTCAGGCGCAGCGCGCGTTCGACATGGACTTCTGCGTGCAACTGGGCTTCGACAACATCAACACCCAGGAGCGGAGCGAGCACGAGACGCTGCCCGCGGTGCCGAAGGGGTACGGCGTCGACCACGTCAAGGTCGCCGAGGGGCTGGGCTGCAAGGCGCTGCGGGTCACCGAGCCCGGCGAGATCGCCGGCGCCCTCGAGAAGGCCCGTGAACTCGCCCGCGAGCACAAGGTCCCGGTGGTGGTCGAGGTCTTCCTCGAGCGCGTCACCAACATCGCGATGGGCACCGAACTCGACAACGTCGCGGAGTTCGAGGATCTGGCGGAGAGCTGGGAGCACGCCCCCACGGCCCTCATGCTGCTGGACTAGGGGTCACCGTGACACGTGTACTGGTCGCACCCGACAAGTTCAAGGGGTCCCTCACCGCGGCGGAGGTCGCGGACGCTCTCGCCGACGGGCTCGTCGCCGGTGCACCGTCCTGGGTGATCGATCGCGTTCCGGTGGCGGACGGCGGCGACGGCACGGTCGCGGCCGCCGTCGCCGCGGGGTGGACCCCGGTACCGGTCGACACGACGGGACCGACGGGGCTGCCCGTGACCTCGTTCTACGCGGTGCGCGAATCGACCGCGGTGGTGGAGCTGGCGTCGGCGGTGGGCCTGGTCCTGCTCCCCGGCGGTGCTCCGGACCCACTGGGTGCCAGTACATTCGGACTCGGCACCGTCGTCAGGCACGCGCTGGATGGGGGAGCCCGCGAGATCATCGTCGGTCTCGGGGGCAGCGCGTCAACCGACGGCGGTGCCGGCTTGTTGCAGGCTCTCGGCGTGCGTGTTCTCGACGCCGACGGCAGGGACGTCGCACCGGGCGGGGCGGCACTGCGCCACGCCGCCCGGGTCGACGTCACCGGTCTGCACCCGGCGGCGCGGGCGGCGCACTTTCGGCTCGCCTGCGACGTCGACAACCCGCTCCTCGGCCCGAGCGGCGCCACCGCCGTGTACGCGGGCCAGAAAGGCGCGGCGGCCGGACAACTCGTCGTTCTCGAGGACGCGATGACCCGGTGGGCGCAGGTCGTGCGCGCCGCGACGGGCCGCGATGACAGCCGGGCCGCGGGGGCGGGCGCCGCGGGCGGGGCGGCGTTCGGCGCGATCTCGGTTCTGGGTGCGGACATCCGGCCCGGCATCGACACGGTCCTCGGCCTCGTCGACTTCCGCGGGCGACTCGCCGCCGCCGACCTCGTCATCACCGGCGAGGGGTCGCTGGACGAGCAGAGCCTGCACGGCAAGGCCCCGATCGGCGTCGCGACCGAGGCGCGGAGGGCAGGAATCCCCGTCCTCGCCGTCTGCGGACGAAACCAGCTCAGCGACACGCAATTACACAGATCCGGCATCTCCGCGGCCTACGCGCTCGCGGACCTGGAACCGGACCTTTACCGATCGATCAGACATGCCGCGGAACTCCTGCGCCGGATCGGCCGCACGATCGCCGCACCGTCCGACGAACTCGCAACACTCAGCACACGAGGAGAATCATGACTTCCGATTTCACCGCCCTGCCCGACCTCGCCTCGCGAGCCCTCGGCGGGAGCGTCTCCGCCGCCAACGACGAACTGTTCGCGCAGCGGGAGAACCTCATCAAGGCGGAGGCCCCGTTCTTCGACCCCGCGGACTTCGGGCACAAGGGCAAGGTCTACGACGGCTGGGAGACCCGCCGCCGCCGCGACGACGGCCACGACTACGCGATCGTCCGCCTCGGTTCCGCCGGCATCATCCACGGCGTCGTCGTGGACACCGCGCACTTCAAGGGCAACTACCCGCCCTTCGTCTCCATCGAGGCGGCGTCGATCGAGGGTTATCCGTCCATCGAGGACGTCATGAAGGCAGACTGGCAGACCATCGTCGAGAAGTCCCCGGCCGAGGGACACAAGGAGAACACGTACGCGGTCGCCGACCGGCACCGCTGGACGCACGTACGCCTCTCGATCCACCCCGACGGCGGCGTCGCGCGTCTGCGTGTACACGGTGAGGTCGTGCCCGACCCCCGGTTCCTGGACGGGACCGTGGACCTGCTGGCCGCGGAGAACGGTGGCCGCCTCGTCGGCTGCTCGGACGCGTTCTACGCGTCGCCCGCCAACATCATCCTTCCCGGCCGGGCCCGGAACATGGGGGAGGGCTGGGAGAACTCCCGGCGGCGCGGGGGCGGCAACGACTTCGCCGTGTTCTCGCTCGCCGCGGCCGGTCGCCCCCGGCACGTCGAGATCGACACCAGCTACTACGTAGGGAACGCGCCGGGCTGGGTGCGGCTGAGCACCGCCGACGCGCGCACCGCCGACATCGCGGACGAGGGCGCCTGGACGGAACTGCTGCCGCGCACGGCCGTGCAACCCGACACCCGGCACCGGTTCGTTCTGGACGCCGCCGCCGCGGCCACCCACCTGCGACTCGACGTCTACCCCGACGGTGGCCTGTCCCGGCTGCGGCTGTTCGGCGATCTCGACGAGACGGCACTGGCGGAGACGCGACGCACCTGGTGGGACGCGCTTCCGCAGACCCATCAGGCACTCGTCGCCGACCAGGCGCCCCGCTGATCGAGCGCACTCCCTACTCCTTCGACGAACCCGAGGAAACACCCATGCCCAACCCCAGTCCCGGTTACTCCATCACCGTTCGCGTCACGGCCCCGGTCGGCGCAGGCACCACGTCGACCCTCGCGGGGGCGGTGGCCTCCGTGAAGGGCGCCATGACCGCGTTGGACGTGGTCGAGAGCCACCCCGACCACATGGTCATCGACGTGACCTGCGACGCGTCCGACGTCGAGCACGCCGAGCAGATCGCGTCCGCGATCGCGGACGTGCCCGGCGTCGTGGTGGGCAAGGTCAGCGACCGCACGTTCCTGCTGCACCTCGGCGGGAAACTCGAAGTGGTGCCGAAGGTTCCGCTCAAGCACCGCGACGACCTGTCCCGCGCGTACACCCCCGGTGTCGCCCGGGTCTGCACCGCGATCGCCGAGAACCCCGAGGACGTACGACGACTGACGATCAAGCGCAACACCGTGGCGGTCGTCTCCGACGGTTCGGCGGTGCTGGGGCTGGGCAACATCGGTGCCGCCGCGTCGATTCCCGTGATGGAGGGCAAGGCGGCCCTGTTCAAGCAGTTCGCGGACGTCGACGCGTGGCCGGTGTGCCTGGACACCCAGGACGCGGACGCGATCGTCGAAATCGTCCGGGCCCTCGCCCCGGTGTACGGCGGAATCAACCTGGAGGACATCTCCGCCCCGCGCTGCTTCGAGATCGAGGCCCGGCTCCGCGACATGCTGGACATCCCGGTGTTCCACGACGACCAGCACGGCACGGCCATCGTGGTCCTCGCCGCACTCACCAATGCGCTGCGGGTGGTCGAGAAGAGCCTCGACACGGTGAAGATCGTGGTCTCCGGTGTCGGCGCCGCCGGGCACGCGATCATCCGCCTGCTGGTCGCGCAGGGGGCGACGAACATCGTGGCGTGCGGTCGGAACGGGATCCTCTCGCCCGACGACACGTCCGACTCGTTCCGCTCGTGGATCGCGAACAACACCAATCCCGAGGCCCGGTCCGGGTCGCTGCAGGATGCCCTCGCCGGTGCCGACGTGTTCATCGGTGTGTCGGCACCGGACATCCTGACGGGCGACGACATCGCGACGATGGGTCCCGACTCGATCGTGTTCGCCCTCGCGAATCCGGTCCCCGAGGTCGATCCCGTCGCCGCCGGACAGCACGCTGCCGTCGTCGCGACCGGTCGGTCCGACTTCCCGAACCAGATCAACAACGTGCTCGCATTCCCGGGCGTGTTTCGGGGTCTGCTCGACGCCCACGCCGTCGAGATCACCGACGACATGCTCATCGCCGCCGCCCGGGCGATCTCCGATTCGGTGTCCCCGTCGGAGCTCAACCCCACCTACATCGTGCCGAGCGTGTTCGACGCGGCCGTCGCCCCGGCCGTGGCGGCAGCGGTGCGTGGTGTCGCCGGCGCAGGTCGTGACGACGATGTCTGATCCGCTCGATCTGCTGTTCCGTGCCCCGCGGGTGATCACCTCGGCAGGGGAGGTCGCGCGCAGTGTGGGCGTGCGCGACGGCCGGATCGTCGTCATCGAACCGTACGGGGCCCAACTCGACGCCGAGGTCGTCGTCGAACTGGGCGACGACGAAGTGCTGATACCCGGTCTCGTCGACACCCACGTGCACGTCAACGAGCCGGGCCGCACCGAATGGGAGGGTTTCGCGAGCGCGACCCGCGCCGCGGCCGCCGGCGGGGTGACCACGATCGTCGACATGCCGCTCAACAGCATCCCGCCGACCGTCGACGCCGCGGCCCTGGACGTCAAACGCCGGGTCGCGTCCGATCAGGCCTACGTCGACGTCGGGTTCTGGGGCGGCGCCGTGCCGGGCAACGTCCCGGACCTGCGTGCCCTGCACGACGCGGGCGTGTTCGGGTTCAAATGCTTCCTGCTGCACTCCGGCGTCGACGAGTTCCCGCCGTTGGATCCGGCGGAGCTCGAACTGGCGCTGAAGGAGATCGCGAGTTTCGGCGCGATGATGATCGTGCACGCGGAGGACGCACACGCGATCGACCGCGCGACGTCACCGGGCGGCGAGAACTATGCCGACTTCCTCGACTCGCGGCCGCGGGGCGCCGAGAATCTCGCCATCGCGGAGGTCATCGAGCTGGCCCGGTGGACGGGGTGCCGGGTGCACATCCTGCACCTGTCGAGCTCCGACGCGCTGCCGATGATCGCGTCGGCCCGCAAGGACGGCGTGAAGCTCACGGTGGAGACGTGCCCGCACTACCTGTCGTTCGTCTCCGAGGAAATTCCCTCGGGAGCAACGCAATTCAAGTGCTGCCCGCCGATCCGTGAAGCCGGGAACCGGGAACTGCTGTGGCAGGGCCTCGCCGACGGTGTGATCGACTGCGTCGTCACCGACCACTCCCCGTGCACGGTGGACCTCAAACGATTCGACATCGGCGACTTCGGGGTCGCGTGGGGCGGCATCGCGTCGCTGCAGGTGTCGCTGTCCGCGGTGTGGTCGGAGGCCAAGCGTCGCGGGCACACCCTGAACGACGTGGTCCGGTGGATGGCGGAGAACCCCGCCGAGCAGGTCGGGCTGAACACGAAAGGGCACATCGCGCTCGGGTACGCGGCGGATTTCGCGGTGTTCGCGCCGGAGGAGGCCTTCGTCGTCGACGTGGCCGCCCTGCAGCACAAGAATCCCGTCTCCGCGTACGACCGCCGTGCCCTCGCCGGCGTCGTGCGCAGCACCTGGCTGGCCGGAAAACGGATCGACCTCGACGAGGCACCCCGCGGACGGCTGCTCAGTCGCGGACTGGCCTGACCCCGCCGCGACCCCGCCCGCTGTCGCACTGGAACGAAATATCCAGTGCGACAGCGGGTTTGTCGTGTTCGGGGCGGTGCGGCACCAAGATATATCCTGCGGAAATCATTGACCGGCCACTGTTGCCTGGCTCACACTTGGAGGGACCAATGGAACAAGCTTTCCGTGATACGGAAGTTAGTTCGCCGCCACGCAAGGACAGGCACATGCTCATAGACGACACAGTCTCGCGGCACACCACCACCGTCGACCACACTGCCGCCGCCGGCCGTCACACGACGACGAGTCCGAAACTCTACAACGCGGACCTGGCACCGACGAAGGCCGCAGGCCGTCGCTGGGGTTCCTACAGCATCTTCACGCTGTGGACCAACGACGTCCACAACATCGCCAACTACTCGTTCGCCATCGGCCTGTTCGCGCTCGGACTCGGCGGCGGCCACATGATCCTGTCGCTCATGATCGGCGCGGTCATCGTCTGCGTCGCCATGACCTACGCCGGATTCATGGGGCAGAAGACGGGCGTGCCGTTTCCCGTGATGAGCCGGATCAGCTTCGGCATCCGCGGGGCCCAGATCCCCGCGGTCGTCCGCGCGATCATCGCGATCGTCTGGTTCGGAATCCAGACCTACCTCGCGTCGATCGTCTTCCGGATCTTCCTCGTCGCCGTGGCGCCGTCCCTCGGCCGATTCGATCAGAACTCGATCCTCGGACTGTCCAGCCTCGGATGGATCTGCTTCATCGGGATCTGGGCGATTCAGATCGTCGTCCTCGTCTACGGGATGGAGGCCGTGCGCAAATTCGAGAGCCTGGCCGGCCCGCTGATCCTGGTCACCGTCGGCTCCCTGGCGCTGTGGATGCTGTTCCGCACCGACTTCTCCGTCGCCTGGGCGTCCGACAAGCCCGCATCGGGTGGGGAGATGTGGCGGCAGGTCTTCGCGGGCGCGGCCCTGTGGATGTCGATCTACGGCACCCTGATCCTCAACTTCTGCGACTTCTCGCGGCGCTCCCCGTCGAAGACCGCCGTCGTGCGCGGCAACTTCTGGGGCCTGTTCGTCAACGTCCTCGCGTTCGCCGTCATCGCGTTCATCCTGTGCGGCGCCCAGTTCCAGATCGACGGGACGATCATCGACAGCCCCACCGACATCGTCGCCGCGATCCCGAACACCCTGTTCCTGTCGCTGGCCTGCCTCGCGCTCGTCATCGTCACGATGGCCGTCAACGTCATGGCGAACTTCGTCGCACCGTCGTACGTCCTGTCGAACCTCGCCCCCGAGAAGATCAGCTTCCGCAAGGCCGGCATCATCAGCGCCTGCATCGGCGTGGTCCTGCTGCCCTGGAACCTCTACGACAGCCCGGTGGTGATCAACTACTTCCTCGGTGGCCTCGGCGCCGTCCTCGGACCCCTGTTCGGCATCATCTTCGTCGACTACTGGTTCATCCGCCGCACCAAGGTCGACGTCCCCGCCCTCTACTCGGACAGCCCCACCGGAACCTATTACTACCGCAAGGGATTCAATCTGCGGGCGATCTATGCCCTCGTTCCCGCCGCCGTGGTCAGCACCCTGTTCGCGATCGTCCCCGCCTTCCATCTCGTCGCCCCCTTCTCGTGGTTCATCGGAGCAGGTCTCGCGGCAGCCATCTACGCCGTCGTCGGCGACCGGACCCGGCACTACGTGGACGCTTCCGGCGAGTCGATCGCCGTGGACAGCGGCCACGGCGACCACTGACAGGAGATTTCGATGCGCATTCTCGTCGTCAACGTCAACACCACCACGTCCATCACCGACGCCATCGCCAAGCAGGCCGAGGCCGCGGCAGCACCCGGAACCGAGATCGTCGGGCTCACACCGGAGATCGGTGCCGAATCCGTCGAAGGGAACTTCGAGAGCTACCTCGCCGCGATCGCGGTGATGGACCGGGTGCGGTCGTACCCCGAACCCTACGATGCGGTGATCCAGGCCGGATACGGCGAACACGGCAGGGAGGGTCTGCAGGAACTGCTCGACGTCCCCGTCGTCGACATCACCGAGGCCTCCGCGAGCATCGCGATGATGCTGGGGCACAAGTACTCCGTGGTCACCACCCTCGACCGAACCGTGCCGCTCATCGAAGACCGGCTCCGGCTCGCGGGTCTCGACGCCAAGTGCGCAAGCGTGCGCGCCAGCGGTCTGCCCGTCCTCGCACTGGAAACCGACCCCGAACGCACGATCGAGGCGATCGTCGACGAAGCCGAAGCCGCCGTGCGTGAAGACAAGGCCGAGGTGATCTGCCTCGGCTGCGGCGGCATGGCCGGACTCGACGACAAAATCCGTGAGCGCACCGGTGTTCCCGTGGTCGACGGAGTCAGTGCCGCTGTGAAATTGGCGGAATCTCTTGTAGGGTTGGGACTCTCGACCTCGAAGGTGCGCACGTACGCGCCCCCGCGTCCCAAGCGGATCACGGGATGGCCGCTCGCGAAGCCCTAGTCATTCACACCGCCCTCACCCCGGGCGGACACACAGGCGCCCGACCCCGCGCCCGCAACGATGGAGTATCCCTTGCTCGAACAGACCACCACCTCCGCCGACCGCCCCCGCGCGGGCTCCCGCGTCATCCGTGAGGGTGTTGCGTCGTATCTGCCGGATATCGATCCGGATGAGACCACGGAGTGGTTGGAATCGTTCGATGGTTTGTTGGACCGGTCCGGTCCGACTCGTGCCCGGTATCTGATGTTGCGGATGCTCGAGCGGGCCGGGGAGAAGCACGTCGCTCTGCCGGCGTTGACGTCGACCGATTATGTGAACACCATCCCGACGGAGAACGAGCCGTGGTTCCCCGGCGACGAGGAGGTCGAGCGCCGGTACCGGGCGTTCATCCGGTGGAACGCGGCGGTGATGGTGACCCGCGCGCAGCGCCCCGGGGTGGGTGTCGGTGGCCACATCTCCACCTACGCCTCCTCCGCCGCGCTGTACGAGGTGGGGTTCAATCACTTCTTCCGCGGCAAGGACCATCCCGGCGGTGGCGATCAGATCTTCATCCAGGGCCACGCCTCCCCCGGCATCTACGCGCGCGCGTTTTTGGAGGGGCGGATCCCGGCGGAGCGGATGGACGGGTTCCGGCAGGAACACTCGCACACCGACTCCGGCGGCGGGTTGCCGTCGTACCCGCACCCGCGGTTGCTGCCCGATTTCTGGGAGTTCCCGACGGTGTCGATGGGGTTGGGCCCGATGAACGCCATCTACCAGGCCAGGTTCAACCATTACCTGCACGACCGCGGCATCAAGGACACCGCCGACCAGCACGTGTGGGCGTTCCTGGGTGACGGGGAGATGGACGAACCCGAATCCCGCGGCCTCGCGCACGTCGCGGCCACCGAGGGCCTGGACAATTTGACGTTCGTGGTGAACTGCAACCTGCAGCGCCTCGACGGCCCGGTCCGCGGCAACGGCAAGATCATCCAGGAGTTGGAGTCGTTCTTCCGCGGCGCCGGCTGGAACGTGATCAAGGTGGTCTGGGGCCGCGAGTGGGACGCGCTGCTGCACGCGGACCGGGACGGCGCCCTGGTCAATTTGATGAACGTCACCCCGGACGGCGACTACCAGACGTACAAGGCGAACGACGGCGGGTATGTGCGGGAGCACTTCTTCGGCCGGGACCCGCGGACGAAGGAGCTGGTCGCGAACCTCTCCGATCAGGACATCTGGAACCTCAAACGCGGCGGCCACGATTACCGCAAGATCTACGCCGCGTACGCGGCGGCGATGGCGCACAAGGGGCAGCCGACGGTGATCCTGGCGCACACCATCAAGGGCTACACCCTGGGTAAGCACTTCGAGGGCCGCAACGCCACCCACCAGATGAAGAAGCTGACCCTCGATGATCTGAAGAATTTCCGGGACCTGCAGCGGATCCCGATCTCCGACGCCGAGTTGGAGAAGAACCCGAAGATGCCGCCGTACTACCACCCCGGCCCCGATGCCCCGGAGATCCAGTACATGCTGGATCGCCGCAAGGCGCTGGGCGGGTTCCTGCCGCAGCGGCGGACCACGGCGGCGCCGTTGCCGCAGCCGGCGGATTCGACCTACGACGTGGTCCGCAAGGGGTCCGGTAAGCAGCAGGTCGCGACCACCATGGCGTTGGTGCGGATCATGAAGGAGCTGTTGCGGGACAAGGAGATCGGGAAGCGGATCGTGCCGATCATCCCGGACGAGGCCCGCACCTTCGGGATGGACTCCTGGTTCCCCTCGCTCAAGATCTACAACCGTAACGGGCAGCTGTACACGGCGGTGGATGCGGAGCTGATGCTGGCGTACAAGGAGTCCGAGATCGGGCAGATCCTGCACGAGGGCATCAACGAGGCCGGCTCGACGGCCTCGTTCACCGCGGTCGGCACCTCGTATGCCACGCACGGTGAGCCGATGATCCCGCTGTACATCTTCTACTCGATGTTCGGGTTCCAGCGCACCGGCGACGGCCTGTGGGCGGCGGCCGATCAGATGGCCCGCGGGTTCGTGCTCGGTGCCACCGCCGGCCGCACCACCCTGACCGGGGAAGGGTTGCAGCACGCCGACGGGCACTCGCTGCTGCTGGCCTCGACCAACCCGGCGGCGGTGGCCTACGATCCGGCGTTCTCCTACGAGATCGCGCACATCGTCAAGGACGGGCTGCGCCGGATGTACGGCGGCACCGACGGGGTGGACGGGTTCGGTGGTGAGGACATCTTCTACTACATCACCCTCTACAACGAGCCCTACTCCCAGCCCGCCGAACCCGCCGACCTGAACGTCGACGGCCTGCTCAAGGGCCTGTACCTGTTCAAGAAGTCCCAGGCCTCGGGCGGCTCCGCGCCTCAACACCGGCACTCCGCAGGCTCCATGCCTAGGGCGCAGATCCTGGTCTCCGGTGTCACCATGCCCGAGGGGCTGCGGGCCCAGCAACTGCTCGCCGACGAGTGGGGTGTGGCCGCTGACGTGTGGTCGGTCACCTCGTGGGGTGAGCTGCGCCGCGACGGCATCGAATCCGAACGCCGGGCCCTGCGGGATCCGGGCACCGACGCCCCGCTGCCCTACGTCACCCAGGCGCTGTCGGATGCGGCCGGCCCGTTCGTGGCGGCCTCGGACTGGATGCGCGCCGTCGCCGACCAGATCCGCCAGTGGGTGCCCGGCTCGTACACCACCCTCGGCACCGACGGGTTCGGGTTCTCCGACACCCGCCCCGCCGCCCGCCGGTACTTCAACGTCGACGCCGAATCCATCGTCGTCGCCGTCCTGTCCGCCCTCGCCGGCGAAGGCACCCTCGACCGCTCCAAGGCCGTCGAAGCCGCCACGAAGTACCGCATCGACGACGTCCGCGCCGCCGCCGTCTCCTACGCCGACACCGGCAGTGCCTAGAACGGAATCGAAAATCCGATGACAGCAACAGTTTCCGAAGATCTCCTGGTAGCCGGCCGGCAGGATGCCGCGTCGGCCCGGCGCGCGAAGATCGTGTGCACCCTCGGGCCCGCGACGGCAACCGGCGATCGCATACGCGAACTCGTCGACTGCGGAATGGACATCGCCCGGCTCAACTTCAGCCACGGCGACCATGCCGATCACGAGGCGAACTACAACCGGGTGCGCGACGCATCCGAACGCACCGGCCGGGCGGTGGGCATCCTGGCCGACCTCCAGGGGCCCAAGATCAGATTGGGACGCTTCGCGGAGGGCCGCACCGACTGGGCCGACGGCGACCTCGTGCGGATCACCGTCGACGAGTGCGAGGGCACCCACGATCGCGTGTCGACCACCTACAAGCAGTTGGCCGAGGACGCCAGGCCGGGCGACCGGTTGCTCGTCGACGACGGCAAGATCGGACTGATCGTCACCGGCGTCGACGGCAACGATGTGGTGTGCCGGGTCACCGAGGGCGGTCCGGTCAGCAACAACAAGGGTGTGTCGCTGCCGGGGATGAACGTGTCGGTTCCGGCCCTGTCGGACAAGGACATCGCCGACCTCGAGTTCGCACTGCGTCTCGGTGTCGACCTCATCGCCCTGTCGTTCGTGCGGTCGGCGGCCGACATCGAACTCGTCCATGCCGTGATGGACCGGGTCGGCCGCAGGGTCCCCGTGATCGCGAAACTCGAGAAACCGGAGGCGATCGACAACCTCGAGGCGATCGTGCTCGCATTCGACGCGGTGATGGTCGCCCGCGGCGATCTGGGTGTGGAGTTGCCCCTCGAACAGGTGCCGCTCGCGCAGAAGCGGGCCATCCAGGTCGCCCGCGAGAACGCGAAGCCCGTGATCGTCGCGACGCAGATGCTGGAATCGATGATCGAGAATTCGCGGCCGACCCGCGCCGAGGCGTCCGACGTGGCCAATGCCGTTCTCGACGGTGCCGATGCCGTGATGCTGTCGGGCGAAACGTCCGTCGGCAAGCATGTGATGGAAACTGTCCGCACGATGGCCCGGATCGTCAGCGCGGTGGAGGAGAAGTCCACGCACGTTCCGCCGCTGGGGCACGTGCCCCGCACGAAGGGCGGAGTCCTGTCCTATGCGGCCCGCGACATCGGGGAACGATTGGGCGCCGCGGCGCTCGTCGCGTTCACCCAATCGGGTGACACGGTGCGCCGGATGGCGCGCCTGCACACACCGCTGCCGTTGCTGGCGTTCACGCCGCTCCCGGCAGTGCGTGCTCAACTCGCGCTGACGTGGGGGACCGAGACGTTCCTCGTCGACCCCGTCGCGTCGACGGACGAGATGATCCACCAGGTCGACCACGCGCTCCTCGGCCTGGGCCGGTACCGGCGGGGCGATCTCGTCGTCATCGTCGCGGGATCGCCGCCGGGCACCGTCGGCTCGACCAACCTGATCCACGTCCACCGAATCGGCGAGGAAGACCACTGAAGGGATGTGACGTTGTAACCGTACGGCCGTCCGCTATTGACAGAACTCGATGGACACGGTTTTCTCTATGTCAAGATACGAAACTGTGTTTTCGCATCGTGGAAGTTTGCCAAGTGCGGAAGGTGAGTCATTTCATGACTGAGCGTGTTGAGGTCGGCGGTCTGCAGGTCGCGAAGGTGCTCTACGACTTCGTGAACGAGGAGGCGTTGCCGGGGACCGGGATCGACGTCGACGGTTTCTGGTCGGGTGCGGTGAAGGTGATCGAGGACCTGGCGCCGAAGAACCGGGCCCTGCTCGCCACCCGCGACGAGCTGCAGGCGCAGATCGACCGGTGGCACCGCGACCACACCGGCACCCCCGACCCGGCCGAGTACCAGCAGTTCCTGACCTCGATCGGCTACCTGGTGCCGGCGCCGGCCCCGTTCACGGTGTCCACGGCGAACGTGGACGCCGAGATCACCTCGACCGCCGGCCCGCAGCTGGTGGTCCCGGTCCTCAACGCCCGCTTCGCCCTGAACGCCTCCAACGCCCGCTGGGGGTCGCTGTACGACGCCCTGTACGGCACCAACGCCATCCCCGAGGATGGCGGCGCCGAGCCGGGCACCTCCTACAACACGGTCCGCGGCGACCGGGTCATCGCCTGGGCCCGCACGTTCCTCGACACCGCCGCCCCCCTCACCGAGGGCTCGCACGCCGACGCCACCGGCTACACCGTGGACGGGGACACCCTGCGGGTGGAGTTGGCGGACGGCACGATCACCGGGCTGGCCGAGCCGGGCAAGTTCGTCGGCTACCTCGGCGACCCGGCCACCCCGACCGGGGTGCTGCTGCGCAACCACGGCCTGCACGCCGAAATCCAGATCGACCCGACCTCCCCGATCGGGTCCACCGACCGGGCCGGGATCAAGGACGTGGTGCTCGAGTCCGCGGTCACCACCATCATGGACTTCGAGGACTCCGTCGCCGCCGTCGACGCCGACGACAAGGTCATCGGCTACCGCAACTGGCTCGGCCTGAACCGGGGTGATCTGACCGAGGAGATGACCAAGGGCGGGAAGTCGTTCACCCGCCGGCTGAACCCGGACCGCACCTACACCGCCCCCGACGGCACGCACCTCACGTTGCACGGGCGGTCGCTGCTGTTCGTCCGCAACGTCGGGCACCTGATGACCACCCCGGCGATCCTGCACGGCGACGGCACCGAAATCCCCGAGGGCATCCTCGACGCCCTGCTCACCTCCCTGTGCGCCGTCCACGGGCTGTCCCGCTCGGAGGCGTCGGGGCCGTTGGTCAACTCCCGCACCGGGTCGATCTACATCGTCAAACCCAAACAGCACGGCCCCGACGAGGTCGCGTTCACCACCGAACTGTTCGGCCGCGTCGAACAGGTCCTGAACCTGCCCGCCAACACGTTGAAGGTGGGGATCATGGACGAGGAGCGGCGCACCACCGTCAACCTCGCCGCCTGCATCCACGAGGCCCGCGAGCGGGTGGTGTTCATCAACACCGGGTTCCTCGACCGCACCGGCGACGAGATCCACACCTCGATGGAGGCCGGGCCGATGATCCGCAAGGCCGAGATGAAGCAGCAGACCTGGATCACCGCCTACGAGGACTGGAACGTCGACACCGGTTTGGCCGCCGGCCTGCAGGGCAAGGCGCAGATCGGCAAGGGCATGTGGGCGATGACCGAACTGATGGCCGAGATGCTCGAGCAGAAGATCGGCCACCCGAAGGCGGGCGCGAACACCGCGTGGGTGCCGTCGCCGACCGGGGCCACCCTGCACGCCACCCACTACCACCAGGTCGACGTGTTCGCCGTCCAGGACCGGTTGAAGGGGGCCCCGCGGGCCACCCTCGAGCAGATCCTCACCATCCCCCTGGCCCCGGACACCGACTGGACCGCGGAGCAGAAGCAGCAGGAACTCGACAACAACTGCCAGTCCATCCTCGGGTACGTGGTCCGGTGGATCGACGCCGGCGTCGGCTGCTCCAAGGTCCCCGACATCCACGACGTCGCCCTGATGGAGGACCGCGCCACCCTCCGCATCTCCAGCCAGTTGCTGGCGAACTGGATCCGGCACGGCGTCGTCACCGCCGACCAGGTCGTGGCCTCGCTGCAACGGATGGCGCCGGTGGTGGACCGGCAGAACCAGGACGACCCGACGTATCGGCCGCTGGCCCCGGACTTCGACACCAACATCGCGTTCCAGGCCGCCAAGGAACTCATCCTCGACGGCACCGCCCAGCCGTCGGGCTACACCGAACCGATCCTGCACCGCCGCCGCCGCGAATACAAAGCCGCCAACGCCTGACCCCCACGTGAGCGGCAAAGCGTGCTCGCGCACGCTTTGCCGCTCACGTGTCAGGTGAGGTTCACCGTCGCGAAGATGTCGCCGGTGGGCTGGGTCGAACCGCCGGGCGGTTCCACACTGAATCCGAGTGCCGTGGACTGGTCGATGTCGTTCACGACCGCGGTCGTCGACGGTGACACGTCGTCGGCCTCCATGATCCCGGCGGACACCGGTTCGTGCGACGGTCCGAGCAGCCACATCTGATAGACCGAACCGGGCTCAGGCGGTGGGACGTCGTTCATGACCAGCAGTCCGGCGTCGACGTCCTTGGAGTACACGACGGTGGCCGAACCGCCGCCGGCGATCGGCGCTGCCGCGGTGCGGACGTCGTCGGCCGCGAGGATCTGCGCGGGAACGGGTTGGGTTTCGTCGCTCTGCAACTGCTGGGCGACGGTGATGCCACCGACGGCGAGGACGACCACGGCGGCCGCCGCACCCAGAGCGCCGAGGAGACGCCTGCGCCGGCGCGCACGAACCTCGTCCAGCGCCACCGGCGCGGGTGCCGAGGCAGTGCCGGGCAGGGCATCGAGGATGCGCCCGAGCAGGTAGTCGGGCGGTTCGACCGCGGTGGACGCGGACTGGGCGGCCATCGTCTCGCGCACCCCGCGCACCGCGTTGTCGAACTCCAGACGAAGGTGGGGCGGTGCGCCCTGGAGCGCGGTGTCGATCTCTCGGCGCTGCTGATCGTCGACGGCGTCGAGTGCATACACCTGAGCGAGGTCGAGGATGTCGTGCTGGGACTCATCCATCGAACTGCACCCCCAGACATTGCTTGAGCCTGATCAATCCGTCTCGAATTCGTGATTTCACCGTGGGAAGCGCCACGGACAACCGCTCCGACACTTCCCGGTAGGTCAGCCCCCCGTAATACGCGAGGACCACGGTTCGCTGCTGGACTTCGGTGAGCGTGCCGAGGCAGTCGACGACGTCGCTGGTGTCGCCCCGCCGGGTGACTTCCTCCGACACCGCGTCGAACGGTCCGTACCAACTCGAGGCGCCGTAGGCGGCTTCCCGTTCGGATCCGGACTGCTCGGACCGCACCCGGTCGACGGCGCGGCGGTGGGCGAGGGTGATCAGCCACGACAGCGGCGACCCCTGCTTCGGATCGAATTTCGCCGCGTTGTTCCAGACCTGCAGGTACACCTCCTGGGTGGTTTCCTCGCTGTATCCGGGATCGCGCAGCACCCGCAGCACCATGCCGTACACCCGCGCGCTGGTGCGTTCGTAGAAGTCGCTGAACGCATCCCGCTCGCCGCGCGAGATACGCGCCAGCAATGTCGTCAGCGTCACGTTCTCCGTGTCCCTGTCGACGCCGGTCATCGGCCCATTCCGTTCATCGATCCACAGCCTAATAGCAGGTTGCGGCCGGTGTGACCAGGACAGGACCTGGGGAGGGGCGAGCGATGCCGGCACGGTGCTCACCGCTTCGGCGGCAGGGGAAGGAAGTAACTGGTTCGCTGCTGGTATTCGGGGTAGCCGGGACGCTGCGACATCGACTTCTCGAGCAGCCGCGCACCCGTCGCGAACACCAGGAAATACGTCATGACCACGGGGGACAGCACGGTGACGGCGCCGGGCCACACGCTTGCCGCGATCAGCCACAGCCCCCACCACACGCAGGAGTCGCCGAAGTAGTTCGGGTGCCGCGTCCACGCCCACAGGCCGACGTCCATGATCTCGCCCTTGTGGGACGGGTCGGCCTTGAACGTCTTCAACTGGTGGTCGCCGACCGATTCGAACACGACGCCGATCACCCACAGGAGGACACCGAGCACCACCGCCACCGCGCCGACTCCAGATGCCGGACCGAGCACGGCCGACACCTGCAGCGGCAGCGAGACGAACCACTGCGCGAGTCCCTGGGTGAGGAAGATCTTCCTGATGACGACGCCCGGCGAGTCGCCGCCGGCCCGGTCGAGCATCTCCTCGTACCGCGGGTCCTCGCCCTTCCCGGCGGACTTCGTGTACATGTGCCAGGTCAGCCGCAGACCCCACACCGCGACGAGCACGAACACCAGCCACCGGCGCAGCGCGTCGCCGTCGCCGAGGACGGCGGCCACGAACGCCACCAGGACGAAACCGAGGCCCCACGTCACGTCGACGACGTTGTAGCGCCCGATCCGGCGGCCGACGAGGAACGTCGCGGCCTGCAGGATTGCGAGCACCAGCAGGCTCGCCGCGGTGACGGCGCCGAAACCCGACCAGTCGAACCCGTTCATCGGAGCACGCCGGAACCTGTGGAATCGACCCGCACCGCGGGCATCAGCGACCGGCCCGCCGCGGTCGGCTTCACGGCCAGGATCTGATCGACGCCCATGCGGCCCTGCGCGAAGCTCATCCCGCCGCCGACGAGGTACAGCCGCCACACCCGGGCCATCTCCAGCCCGACCATCGCGACGACGTCGTCCCAGCGGGACTCGAACTGCTCCAGCCACGCGTCGACGGTCCAGACGTAGTGCTCGCGAAGGCCATGCACGTCGCGCACCTCGAGCCCGGCTCGTTCGAGGTACGCGACGCTCTCGCCGACCGGACGCATGGTCATGTCGGGAGCTATGAACGACTCGATGAACGGGCCGCCGCCGGGATGGCGTCCGGTGCGCGACATCTGCTGGATCAGCACCCGCGCACCGGGCTTCGCGTTGTCGTAGAGGGCCTGCGCGTACCGGGCGTAGTTCTTCTCGCCCACGTGCTCACCCATTTCGAGGGAGGCGACGGCGTCGAACGGCCCGTCGGGGACCTCCCGGTAGTCCTGCAGTCGGATCTCGACGCGGTCCTGCAACCCGCGTTCGGTGATCCGCTCGTCGATAAAGGCCTTCTGCTCCCGGGAGATCGTGACCCCGACGACCCGGGCACCGTACGCGGATGCGGCGTGCAGGCTCAGCGACCCCCATCCGCAGCCGACGTCGAGCAACCGCATGCCGGGTTCGAGCCCGATCTTGCGGCACACCAGGTCCAGCTTGTCCCGCTGTGCGTCCTCGAGCCGGTAGTCCGGATCCTGCGGTGCGCCCGGCGCATTCCGGGTGAAGTACGCGCAGGAGTAGGCCATCTGCGGGTCCAGGATCAACGAGTAGAAATCGTTGGAGAGGTCGTAGTGGTGGCTGATCGCTGCGCGGTCGCGCAGCAGGCTGTGCAGCCGGCCGCGGATGTTCGCCTGCGTGGCGGGTGCGGGGAGGGGGCCGCCCACGACACCCAGTTTCGCGGCGACGCGCAGCACCTTCGCGATCGTCGACGGGCTCGGCCGCACTCCGCTCAGCCCGCGCTCGCGGGCCACCGCCCACACGTGTGCCAGGGCCTCGCTCAGGTCGCCCTCGACGTCGATCTCACCCGTCACGTAGGCCTGCGCTGCCCCGAGTTCGCCCGGGTTCCACAGCAATCGGCGCAGGGCGTCGGGACTGCGCAGCACCACCTTCGGCGCCGTCGCCGGGCCGGCGGTGCTGCCGTCCCACGCGGTCAGGTGCACGGGCAGTTCGCCGCGGACGAGCGGACGCAACGCCTTGTCGAGTTCGGCGGCCACGGTCACGGTCGTGCTCCCGTCTTGTCGAGGACGAGCTGCTGGACGTCGATGTAGCCGGAGCGGAACCCGGCTTCTGAGTAGCAGAGGTAGAAATGCCACATCCGGCGGAACGTCTCGTCGAATCCGAGTTCCTCCGCCTGCGTGCTGTGCGCGGCGAACCGCTCCTTCCACAGCCGCAGCGTCTCCGCGTAGTGCTGTCCCATGCTCAGGCGTTCCCGCACCCGCAGCCCGGTGTGTTCGGCGGTGACGGATTCGATCGCCTCGGTCGACGGGAGGAACCCGCCGGGGAAGATGTACTTGTGCACCCAGGTGTAGGTGTTGCGGGTCTGGAGCATCCGATCGTGCGGCATGGTGATCGCCTGCAGCGCAACCCTTCCGCCCGAGGCGAGGAGCTTGTCGAGTACCCGGAAGTAGGTGGCCCAGTACTGGTGCCCGACGGCTTCGATCATCTCGACGGAGACGATGGCGTCGTATTCGCCGTCGACGTTGCGGTAGTCGAGCAGGTCGATCTGCACGGCGTCCGAGTGTCCGGCCTCTGCGACACGCCGGCGGGCCAGGCTCTGCTGTTCGCTGGACAGCGTCACGGAGCGGACCACGGCGCCGCGTTCCGCCGCCCGGATGCACAACTCTCCCCAGCCGGTCCCGATCTCGAGCAACCGGGTGCCCGCGCCGACACCGGCCTCGTCGAGCAGCCGATCGATCTTGCGGCGCTGCGCGTCCGCGAAGTCGTCCCACTTCGGGGTGACCTGCGGGACGGGTGCCCGCAGGACGGTCACGTCCCGGACCTGCCCCACACGCGTCGGCGTCGACGAGAACAGCGCGCTCGAGTACGTCAGCGTCTCGTCGAGGAACGTCTCGAACATCTCGTTGGACAGGTCGTAGTGCCGGGAGATATTGGAGCGGGTGTTCTGCTCGGTGTTACGTTCCTGCGCCGGGTGTTTGGCGACATACAGTGCGCGCAACCGCTGCAGTGGGCGAGGAATGAGCGTCGCCATCCGGGAGGCGAACACGCTGAGCACCGCGGCGAGATCCGGTGACGTCCAGTCGCCGGCCATGTAGGACTCGCCGAATCCGATCAGTCCCCCCGTCCCGACCCGCCGGGCGAATGCGTCGGGATTGCGGATGATCATGCGGGGCAGGATCTCCTGCTCCCGGCGTGCCCCCACCAGGGTGCCGTCGGGATACTCGATGCGGACGTCGAGGTCGGCGGCCGCGCGGCGGAACAGGCGGTCGGCGACCTTCGCCGACGCCGCGGCACGCACACCGGTCGGCACGTCGGCCAGCCCGGGCCAGATCCGGTTGTCGATCCCCGGGTCCTCGCCGGTGAACTCCTCGTCGACGAACCCCTCACCGGCCGTGCTCACGGCAGGCGACCCGTCCGTGTCGGTGTCCTTGTTCCTTCTCACTGAACTGTCTCCTTCTGACGGCCGTCGGGCCGGGCCATGACGGGAAGTCCACGGGCCCACAACGTGATTCCCTGGATGCGGATACGAGCCGACACCACGAGAGGTGCCAGGGGAGTGCGCAGTTGAGTCCTCAGAACCGTCCGGCTCGTGGCCGGTTGCCGCGTCCCCCGCACCGTCGCGGTGAACGGTCCGTGCCCGTCGCGGTGGAGAACCACGTTCAGGGAGAGGGTGTCGCCGGGTTCGGGGAACCGCATGGTGTAACGACCGCTCACGTCGTTGAACGGTGAGACGTAGAACTGCTTGTCCACCTCGGCGCGGTCGTCGCCGTCGGGCCGGATCAGGTAGCTGTGCCGCTGACCGTACGTGTTGTGCACCTCGGCGATCACGCATCTCAGGCTGCCGTCGGCGTCGTGGCACCAGTACACGCTGAGCGGGTTGAACACGTAGCCGAGCACCCGCGCGTTGAGAAGGGCCGTCACCCGGCCCCCGCAGAGGTCGACTCCCTGTCCGGCGAGGAACGCATCCACCCTGCTGCGCAGCGTGTCCGTGGCGGCGGCCGGATCCGGTTCGAGGTGGTCCTCGGCGCGGAAGCGGGCGAACGGTCCGAGCCACCGCGGGAGGCGAGGAAGGGCGTCCACGTCGACGTACCAGCTGTAGCTCGTGTAGTCGAAGCTGTTGCGGACCGGTTCGATGCGCGTGTGCCGGATCCTCGTCGAGTAGATTGCCGGCGCGGTCACGACACCGTCTCCCGTTCGTGGGGTCGTGCCGTCTGCGCATCCCACGAGCGGCCGATGCGTTCGGCGGCGCGCAGTCCCGAGAGCGCCCCGTCCTCGTGGAACCCCCAGCCGTGGTAGGCGCCGGCGAAAGCGAACGTGCCGGAGCCGAGTTCGTGCAACCGCGACTGCGCCGCGACGGATTCGGGGGTGTAGACGGGATGTTCGTACGTCATCTCCGCGACGACCTTCGACGGGTCGACGAGGTGCTTCCCGCCGAGCGTGACGAGGAACCGCCGGTCGCGCACCGTGTCGAGGCGCATGAGCCGGGTCATGTCGTAGGTGACGACGACGCCCGCCGCGTCGTCCTTGTCGTCGGCGGGAGTCAGGTAGTTCCAGGAGGCCCGGGCGTGCTCGGCGCGGGGCAGCAGCGACACGTCGGTGTGCAACTGCGCGTGGTTCACCGAATACGGCATGGCGCCCAGGATCTCCGCCTCGAGATCGGAGGCGTCGCCGAGCATGGCGAGCGCCCGGCGGGGGTGAACGGCGATCACCACGGCGTCGAAGTACCGGACGTCGCCGCGGCCGTCGACGACGCACGTGCCGCCGTCCGGGGTGCGCTCCACCTGCTGCACCGGGGTTTCGAGAAGAATCTCGTCGACGTGTGCCGCCACCTTCTCGACGTAGCGGGCGGACCCGCCGGTCACGGTGCGCCAGGTGGGTGAGCCGAAGACGGTGAGCATTCCGTGGTGGTCGAGGAAGGTGAACAGGTAGCGGGCCGGGTAGCGCGCGGCGGTCGCGGGATCGCACGACCACACGGCCGCGACGAGCGGGGTCATGAAGTTTTCGACGAAGTACGGGCTGAAACCGTTGCGGGCCAGGAATTCGCCCAGCGGTTCCTGCGCGCCGGACTCGCCGGCCGGGGTGTCGAGCACGGTCCGGGCACGGCGGTGGAACCGGAGCACCTCGCCGAGCATGCGCCAGTAACGTGGCCGGGCCAGGTTGCGGGCGGTCGGGAACAGTCCGCGGAGGCCCTTCGCGCCCGCGTACTCGAGCCCGCTCGCATCGGATCGGATCGACATCGACATGTCGGAATCCTGGGTGGCCACGTCGAGTTCGGCGAACAGGCGCAGCAGGGTGGGGTAGGTGCGGTCGTTGTGCACGATGAAGCCGGTGTCGACGTCCACCTCCACACCCGAGCCCAGCGTCAGGTGGTGAGTGTGGGCGTGGCCGCCGAGACGGGCGTCGGACTCGTAGAGGGTGACGCGGTCGTGGCGGGACAGAACGTAGGCGGCGGTCAACCCCGCGACGCCGCTGCCGATCACGGCGACGTTCCTGCGTCCGAGCTTCTCCGAATCATGCATGGCGACCTGCCTTCCGGTCTGTCGGTGCGGGGACGACGCCTTCCGCGGCGAAGGCGTCGAGAACGAAATCGGCGGTGATGCGATGCCACCACCACGGCCGGGTGAGCATGAAATGGCCGGCTCCGGAGAGCGGATGCCAGGAGGCGTTCACTCCGCGCGCCAGTGCCTGTTCGGTCTGGATCCGGGAGGCGACGGGGTCCGTCCAGCGGTCGGCGGTTCCGTGCGCGACCATCAGGCTGCGGTCGGCAGGCACCAGATCGGCGTCGGATTCGGGCCACCAGGGTGCGAGGGCGGCGATCGCCCGGACGTTGTCGAGGTCGGCGAGGTGCGCGGCGACGCGGCCGCCCATCGAATGCCCGACGACGGCGACGGGGACGTCCCCGAACCGCAGTCGGGCCCGCTCGAGGGCTATCCGGGCGTCGTGCAACGGGCTGGCCTCGGGGGCGTTCCATCCGCGGACCCGGTACTGCAGCCGTTGCACGGCGATGCCGTGGGGTCCGAGCGTCGACCTCAGGGACCGGGCCAACCAGATCATGCGCAGGTTAGACAGGTGCCAGCAGCGTGACGGGTCCTGACTGCGTGGTTTGCCGCCGGGCAGCACGAGCACGTACGCCGGGGCGGTGGGTGAGCCTCTCTCCATATCAATTATTCGGAGCTGACTGTGCATCGGATGGGCGGACCCCGCACCCGCACGTGAGTGGGAAAGCGTGCCGGACCACGCTTTCCCACTCACGTGGGGGGATGCCTACTGGGGCATCAGGACGGAGTCGACGAGGTACACCGTGGCGTTGGCGGTCTGGACGCCGCCGCAGATGACGCCTGCGTCGTTGACCTTCAGGTCGTCACCCGAACCGGTGACGGTGACCGTGCCGCCCTCGACGGTCGTGTGCTCGCCGGCGATGTCACTCGGCGCGATCTGGCCGGGGACCACGTGGTACGTCAGGACCTTGGTGAGCAGGGCCGGGTCGGTCTTGAGGGTCTCGATCGTGGCCGGGTCGACCTTCGCGAACGCGGCATCCACCGGCGCGAAGACCGTGAACTGCCCGCTGTTCAGCGTGTCGACGAGGTTGACCTGCGGGTTGAGCTGACCGGACACGGCGGCGGTGAGCGTGGTGAGCAGCGGGTTGTTGGACGCGGCCGTCGCAACCGGATCCTGCGCCATGCCACTGACCGAACCTGCGCCGTCCGGAACCGTCTTCGCGTACTCGGCGCAGCCCGGGCCGACCAGGTTGGCGGCGGGATCGGCCATCGCGGACGAGGTCATCGAACCGGACGACATCGACTCGGACGTCATCGCCTCCGAAGCGGAGCCGCTGCTGGACGAGCCGCTGTCGTCCGACGAACACGCCGAGCCCAGCAGGGCCAGGGACGTGCTCGCGGCGACTGCCAGGACTCGTGTGGTGATCTTCATCAGAATTTGCCTCTCTCCGGTGTGAGTGCGGGGGAGCACCATCGACAGGCATTCGGAGCGGTCTTCCGAACGGATGGGTCGAAAGTTCTCTCGCAGCGACCCATCCGATCCGGAATGGGCATCGAATACCCCGAGAGAGGGTGCTGCGCCGGCCCTCTGTTTTGGCTGCCCGTTTCGTCGACCGCATGATGTTGAAAGGATTCGAGATGACACCGTCGAAGGTCCGTGGGATCGCCGCCGCACTGTCGGCCGCCGCCGCGGCTGTGCTGCTGGCGGCCGGCCCCGCACACGCTCAACCGGGTGCGCTCGCCCCCGTACCATCCCTCGACGTCCAGAGGTACCTGGGCACGTGGTATCAGTTGGCCGCTGTGCCACAGCCGTTCAATCTCGACTGCGCGCGGGACACGAGGGCGACGTACGGACTGATCGACCCGTCGAACGTCAGCGTCGCCAACAGGTGCACCACGTGGGCGGGTGGGACGAACGGGATCACGGGCAACGCGCGCGTCAACGATCCGGTCACCAATGCGCAACTCCACGTGAGTTTCCCGGACGTGCCGTTCCAGAGTGCGGCGGACGGTCCCACCAACTATGTGGTCACCTACATCGCCGACGACTATTCGTGGGCGCTGGTCGGTGACCCGGCACGGGTGTCGGGTTTCGTGCTCTCCCGCACTCCGGCGGTCGACGACGCGGGGTGGCAGCAGATCCGGCAGGTGGTGGAATCGCGGGGCTACAACTCGTGCCTGTTGCTGACGTCCCCGACCACCGGTGGCAGAGAGGGGATTCAGCCGCTCTGCACGGTCTGACGGGCCGCCGACCCGGTGATGTTCTCCATCATGCCTTTGAAGATGATTCCGTGGAACGGCAGGATCGAGTACCAGTACAGCCGCCCGGCCAACCCTTTGGGGAAGAAGATTGCCCGCTGATCGAGGCGGGACCGGTCGGGATCCACACTGTGGACGGTCCATTCGAGCCACGCCCCGCCCGGTGCCCGCATCTCGGCGCGCAGCCGGAGCAGCGACCCCCGGTCGATGCGTTCGACCCGCCAGAAGTCCAGGGGGTCACCGGTGTTGAGCTGCGCGGGGTTCCGGCGTCCACGCGTGAGACCGACGCCGCCGACGACGCGGTCGAGCCAGCCGCGCACGGACCACGCGAGTGGGAACGAGTACCAGCCGTTCTCGCCGCCGATGCTCTCGACGACGGTCCACAGCGTTGCGGCGTCGGCGTCGCAGTCCTTGGTGCGTTCGTCGGTGTAGACGACCTCACCGGCCCAGTCGGGATCGGACGGCAACGGATCGGAGGGGGCGCCGACCGGGGACGCACTGGCCCACGTCGTCTCCACCTCGCCGTTGTCGATGCGCCGCAACGCCAATCGGACAGCGTCCCGGTACGTCGTCAGGCCGGCCTTCGGCGGCGGGATCACGTCGTCGATGTCGTGCTCGCCTGCGACGGCGTCGTTGTGGAGTGATTCGATCAGGGCCCGCCCGAGTGAGCGGGGGATCGGGGTGACCAGACCGATCCACAGGCCCGCGAGTTTCGGGGTCAGCACCGGGAGGACGAGGATGCGACGCTGACGCAAACCGGCGACCTCGGCGTACGTCTGCATCATCTCGCCGTAGCGGAGGACGTCGGGGCCACCGATGTCGAACGTGCGACTGCGCGGCAACGGCGCCTCGGCCGCGGCGACGAGGTAGTGCAGCACGTCGCGGACCGCGATCGGCTGGATCTTGTTGTTCACCCACCGCGGCGTCGTCATCACGGGGAGCCGGTTGGTGAGGTGGCGGATCATCTCGAACGATGCCGAACCGGAGCCGATGACCACCCCGGCCTGCAGAACCATTGTGGGGACACCGGAGTCGACGAGGATCCGTCCCACCTGGGTGCGGGACCGCAGGTGCGGCGAGAGATCCGCCGAATCGGGATGCAGTCCGCCGAGGTAGACGATCCGGCCGACACCTGCCGTGCGGGCCGCCTCGGCCACGTTCTCCGCGCTGATGCGTTCGGCCTTCTCGAACTCGTCCGCCCCTCCCATCGAGTGCACGAGGTAGTAGACGACATCCATGTCTGCGAAAGCGGCAGAAAGGGATTCGGGGTCACTCAGATCGCCGCGAGCGATTTCGACATCGGACGCCCACGGAACGTCGGTCAGTTTTTCCGGTGAACGCACCAGTACCCGCACCCGGTGGCCGGCTTCCGCGAGCCGGGGAGCGAGGCGTCCGCCGATGTATCCGGTGGCTCCGGTGACCAGTACACGTAACTGCGTCATTCCCACACGCTACCCGTCGTTGTCACCGCCGCGCGGCCTGTCGCGACTATGGTCGGGTCATGGGCATCGTGCATTCGAGCGTGGTCGAGGCCTCGCGGGACGAGTTGTTCGCCTGGCACACCAGGGCCGGGGCGTTCGCCCGGCTCTCACCGCCGTGGCAGCCGCTCAGTCTCGCGAAGGAATCCGAGTCTCTGGAATCGGGTCGTGCCGAATTGCGCATGCCCGGCGGCCTGACGTGGGTCGCGCAGCACGACGCGAAGGAATACGACCCTCCGCACCGGTTCGTCGACTATTCGGCCGCCCTGCCGCTGCGCCTGCTGGTGCCGTGGCGGCACACGCACACGTTCGACGTGGTGTCCGAGGACCGGACCCGGGTCACCGACCGGGTCGACACCATCGTGCCCGGTCAGTTCCTCCGGTCGACGTTCGTCTACCGGCACCGTCAACTCGCCGACGACGTAGACCGGCACCACTGGGCGTCCACGCTCCTGCCCGGCCCCCTCACGATCGCGGTGACGGGCAGTTCGGGGCTCGTCGGCTCCGCCCTGACGGCGTTCCTGAGCACGGGCGGGCATCGGGTGATCCGTCTCGTGCGCCGCGCTCCCAGCACGCCCGACGAGCGGCGCTGGAATCCGGATGCGCCTGCCGCGGACCTGCTCGACGGCGTCGACGCGGTGATCCACCTGGCAGGCGCGTCCATCGCGGGACGGTTCACCGACGGTCATCGCCGGGCGATCAGGGACAGTCGTATCGAACCCACGCGGCGGCTCGCGGAGGTGGCGGCCGCATCCGGGCAGGGACCGAAGGCGTTCGTCAGTGCGTCGGCGATCGGGTACTACGGGCCCGACCGCGGCGACGAGGTGCTGCACGAGCAGGATGCGCGGGGCGACGGCTTCCTCGCCGACGTCGTGGCGGACTGGGAGGACGCGGCGACGCCGGCAGCGGACGCCGGACTGCGGGTGGTGCAGGTCCGCACGGGGATCGTCCAGTCGCCGAGCGGCGGTGTGCTGCGCCTGCAGCGGCCGCTGTTCGAGGTCGGACTCGGGGGTCGCCTGGGCGCCGGAACGCAGTGGCTGTCGTGGATCGACATCGACGATCTGATCGACGTCTACCACCGCGCCGTCGTGGATTCGGGGTTGAGCGGGCCGGTGAACGCGGTGGCGCCGAATCCTGTTCGCAACGAGGAGTACACCGCGGTCCTGGCGTCGGTGCTGCATCGACCGGCCTTTCTTCCGGTGCCCGATTTCGGTCCGAAACTGCTGCTCGGGGAACAGGGTGCGCGTGAGCTCGCCCTGGCCGATCAGCGGGTCGCCCCCGGCAAGCTCGAGGGCCGCGGCCACCGGTTCCGGCGGCCCGACCTCGACGCGGCGCTGCGCCACCAGCTCGGCCGGTTCAGGACGGACGAGGGGTAGCGCAGCGCAACCGACGATCGATCAGGTGGTCGCCGGCACCTGCGGGGTGTGCACCGGAGCCTTGGTGGAGATCTTCGCCGCCGCCGCGGCGAGGAGGCAGATGCCGGCGATCGCCGTGGCGGCCAGCACCCAGTTGTCGTCGCCGCCGATCAGGGCATAGCAGATGGTGGGTGCGAATCCGGTCAGCAGGAAGCTCAACTGGGTGGACACCGCGACGCCGGTGTATCGCACGTTCGGGGTGAACATCTCGGCGAAGAACGACGGCCACAGCGCGTTCGGGGCGGAATACACGACGCCCTTGAGCGCCACCGTCGCGATGACGATGAGAACGGTGCTGCCGGTGGCGATCGCACCGAGGAATCCGTAGACACCGACTGCGCAGAGCAGGCAGCCGCTGGCATACACCACTTTCCGGCCGATGCGGTCCGCGATGAAACCGAACAGCGGATGGAAGAACAGGGCAACCACCTGGCTCGCCGCGATCGCCGAGAGCATCGTGGAGCGATCGACGCCGTGTTCCTGCGTCGCGTAGGACAGGCCGAAGACGATGACGATCGTCGAGATGACCGTGTTGAATGCGGCGACGAAGACGATCACGGTCGCGCGGAGCTGAGTGCGCAGGAGGGTCGTCACCGGGAATTCGGCTACAGCGTCTTCCTTTTCGGCCTCGACGAATTCGGGAGACTCGTCCACTCCGCGCCGCACGAGCAGGGTGATGAACACCATGATGAAGCTGAGCAGGAACGGGATCCGCCATCCCCAGGTCAGCAATTGCTCCTCCGGGAGCGCTCCCACCGGAATGAAGATCAACGTGGCCAGGATCGAACCGGTGGCGGCTCCGTTCAGGAGCCAACTCGTGTAGAAGCCGCGGCTCTTCTCGGGGGAGTGTTCCATGGTGAGCAGGCTGGCCCCGACCTGCTCGCCGCCTGCGGAGATTCCCTGCAGCAGTCGGCACACGACGAGGAGAGCCGGGGCGGCGGCGCCGATGGTCGCATGGGTGGGCAGCAGTCCGATGGCGAACGTCGACGCGCCCATCAGGAGCAGCGTGAAGAGCAGCACGTTCTTGCGGCCGATCCGGTCGCCGGCGTGCCCGAACAGCAGGGCGCCGACGGGCCGTGCGATGTACGCGGCCCCGAACGTCGCGAGCGACGCGAGCGTGCCTGCGGCGGAATCGCTGTTGGGGAAGAAGATCTTGCCGAACACCAGGGCGGCGGCGGTGCCGTAGACGAAGAAGTCGTAGTACTCGACGACGCTGCCGAGGAAACTTCCCAGTGCGGCTCTGCGGGCCATCTTCTTGCTGGGGTGCGGTGTCGGTTCCGCGACGAGGGGACGTTCAGGGGTGGGCATCGGGAGTGGTCCTTTGGCTGTGTCACCCGGCGGTGGGTGAGGCGACGGTGTGGTGACGGGGCCGGTCACGGCGCGGCAGCGAGTTGGGCTCCCCCGCAGACGTGCAGGACTTCGCCCGAGACGAACCGGGCCTTGTCGGAGGCGAGGAATTCGACGGCGTCGACGATGTCGTCTGCTGTCGCGAGGCGGCCCAGCGGCGACATCCTGGTGTGCTTCTCGACGAAGAGAGCGAACTCCTCGTCCGTGCGCCCGCCCTTCGTGAACGGTGTGACGACCATGCTGGGAGCGACGGCATTGGCGGTCACGCCGAGCGGTCCGAGTTCGACTGCGAGCGAGCGGGTGAGACCGACGACGCCGGCTTTGGACGTGACGTAGGCGGTGGGCCCGCCGCTCAACCAGGTGCGTGAGGTGATGTTGACGACGCGCCCGGTTCCGGTGCGCGTCCAGATCGGGATGGCGGAGCGGCACAGCGACATCGGACCGCGGAGGTTCACCGCCATCGCGGTGTCCCATTCGGTGTGGTCGACGTCTCCGAGTCGTGCCCGCGGGTTGACGGCCGCGTTGTTGACCAGGCGGTCCAGCCGGCCGAACTCTTCGTCGATTCGCTTGACGGCGAGGCGGATCGATTCGTCGTCGGAGATGTCGACCACCCAGCCGTGGACCTGCGCACCGGTCTCCTCGGACAGTTGCCCGGCGACCGTCTGCACGGCCTCCGCGTTGTTGTCGAGGAGGATGACGGTGTCTCCGTCCCGGGCGAATCGGCGGCTGATCGCCGAGCCGAGGGCGCCTGCTCCTCCCGTCACGACGGAGAGTGGGAAACGGTGAAGCTCGTTCATGGTGGTCCTGTCGATATGCGATGGGTGGGTTCAGAGTCGTTGCGTCAGAGGGGTTTCGAAGTCTGCGTGTTGCCGCAGGAACCGGGCGTTGAAGTGCAGCCGGTCGTGAACGGGCCGGGAGTCGCTGAAATCTTCGACGGAGACCCACCCGCGGTAGCCGGCCTCGGCGAGCAGGCCGAGAACCCGGGGGATGTCGGCGACGCCGTCGTCCATGGGTGACCACCGGTGGGTCCACACCCCGCCTCCGGCCGGCCTGACGTACTGGGCGTTCTTGACGTGGACGTGGGCGAGGTGGTCACCGAGAATCTGCAGGGCCATGCGGTGGTCTTCGTACCCTTCCACCACCAGATTCCCGACGTCGTAGATCACTCCCACCCGGTCGGGTGACAGGTGGCCGATGAGCTGATGGGCGAGTGAGACGCTGGGGCAGAGGGAACGCTGATGGATCTCGAGCAGCGCCTGCACGTCGTACCGCGCGGCCAGGGTCGCGACGTGGTCGAAGAACTCCCGTGCTTCGGCGAACAGCCGGTGGAAACCGCTGTCGTCCATCCACGGCGCGCGTAGCCGAATGCTCGGAACCGCATTGTCCCGGGCGATCCGCATCATGTCCTCGACGCCGGCGACGTCACCGCACTCGACGTACGGGCTGAGTGCGACCACCTCCAACTCTGCGGCCCGGGTTCGCGTGCAGATGTCGGAGACCGCGCGAGGCTCGGGAGCGACGGTGCAGCGGTTGTTGGTGAGGAAGTGCGGGGTGCCGGAGTTGCCGATGTCGTGTGCGACGCGCCATTCGATACCCGCATAGCCCGCCCCGGCCGCCGCGTCGATCGCTTCGGCCGGGGACAGGGACGGCAGGCATGCGGAATAGATCCCGAGCTTCATCGGTCTCCTACGGGTGAGTGGGGCTTCGGAGGGCGGTTCGTCCTCGACTGCATTCCATTAGAGACCGCCATCACAGCGCTTGTCCAAGCCCTGTTGAGCACATCGCTTATGCCCTGAAGGCATAACCGGTGTCGTATTCTGGTCGAACGACGGTAGTGGAGGTAACCGACCGTGGAGTTTCGCCATCTTCATTACTTCCTGGCTATAGCGGAGGAAGGATCATTCAACCGCGCCGCCGACCGGTTGCGGATCTCGCAACCGTCGCTCAGCCGGCAGGTGCAGGCGCTGGAACGGGAGCTGGGGCAGTCCCTGTTCGACAGAACGGCACGCGGAGCCACCCCGACCGCCGCGGGCGATGCCCTTCTTCAGCACGCGCGGCAGCTGCTGGCGCTCGAGGCTTCGACGCAGGAGGTGGTGTCGGGTGCGACCAAGATCCGGGAAGTCGTCACCATCGGCGTCCCGCCCGGCACCTCCAGCGAATGGCTCGTGAACCTGGTCGGCCGGCTCGACGAGGAGGTGCCGGGGTGCGCGCTGCAACTCGTCGAGGCGAACAGCACGAACCAACTGCGCATGCTTCGTGAAGGGCGGCTCGACCTGTGCATGGTGCACCAGGCGCCGCCCAGCGATTGCTCCTCGTGGAAGCTCCGCGAAGAACCGTTCGGTCTCGCCGTGCGCCCCGGTCACGCCCTGGCGTCGGCGGCGTCCTGTTCGCTGCGGGACCTCGACGGGCTGCGGGTGCTCGTCCACAGCCGCGACCAGGTCCCCACCCAGCAGGACGGGTTGATGAGCGCGGCGGTGGAGGCCGGTATCCGGCCGTACTGGCAATTCGCGCAGTTCGTCGAGCACGCGCTCGCCGGTGCGGCCGCGGCGAAAGCGGACGCCGTCCTGGTGAGTCGGTACACGGCGCAGAAACAGATGCCGGGGTGGCCCTGGCACCCGTTGACCGAGTTACCGCTGGCGATGACGACGTGGCTGGTCTGCCAGCGGCACACGCGGGCCGTGGTCAGCGACGTGACCACGGCCATCATGTCCTGAGACTCACGAGGGCGTTCCTGTCAGGTCTGCCGCCCCGCGTCGTACGCCGCCACGACCCGTTTCGGGGCGGTGAGACGCCACGCCTCCTCGACGAGTTCGGCCAGTTCTTCGGAGTCGACGCGGTCGAGGACGACGTCGATCCAGCCCCACCGTCCGAAGAACGGTGCGACCAGGAACACGTCGGGATCCTCCTGCAGCAGCGCGGCCTGCGTTTCCTTCGTCGCCTTGAGGCAGACGGTGGGCGCGCCGTACCCGATGAGGCCGAACATTTTCTTGCGCACCCGGAACGTCGGTTGGTCGCCCCAGTTCGCGATCACCACCTCGTGCGCCTCCGGCAATGCCAGCATCATCGCGCGAACGTCGTGTTCGGTGGGCATCACAGCTCCTGGTCCGGCGGTCGGTGGTTCGCAGACCTTTATAGCCCCGATCACCGACAGCCCGGACCGCGGCACGCTCAGACGAAGGCGAACTCGTCGCCGGCGTGGAACTTGGCGAGCGATTCGGAGACCGACCGCCGCGACGGCGGATGGAAGGCGAACGCGTGCACGGCGGCGGTGAGGTAACCGATGTCGGAGGACTTGATGAACGCGATCCCGCCGAGCGATTCGACGGCCGCCGAGGACGCGCGGACCAGCGCGTCGCGAATCGCGATGCGCGAGAAGAGGAGACGCACCGAGATGTCCTGCCCGCGTTCGCCCTCGTCCACCGCGCGGGCGATGTTCTCGACGGCGCCCATGGCGTTCTCGATATCGGCGGCGGCGCGCACATAACCCTCGTAGTCGTCCTTGCCTGCGGCCAGCAGTCGTTCGAGCAGCGCGCTCGCCGCACCCAGGTAGTTGGCGGTGACGAGCATCCCGAACCACAGATATCCGGTCATCTCGTGTTGCCCGTCCGGGTCGTCGGCACCGTTGAGGAGGACGAGGTCGGCCGGTATCTCGACGTCCTCGAGGTGTACCTCGTCGCTTTCGGCACCGGCAAGAATCCAGCTCTCCCAGAACGGCCGCACCGTGATCCCCGGTGTGTTGGCCGGGATCAGCGCGATCGCCCTCGCACCGGTGTCGACCTCGACGCTCGCGGTGAGCAGGTCCATCGACCCCGACAGGCTGCACGGCTTCTTGCTGCCGTTGACGATGTAGCTCGAGCCCTTCTTCCTGGCGGTCATGGTGGGAATGAACACACTGCCCCCGGTGACGCCCTCGGAGAAGCCGGAGGCGACGACGGCGCGTTGTTCGACGAGGCTCTTGATCAACGCGCGGTCGTCGTCCGTGGCCTCCTGCGCGAACTCGTTGAGCGTGGCGAGCGACAGATGATGCATCGTGGTGGCGGCGCCGAGCGAGGGCGACCTGCTGCCGATGGCCCGCTGGACGCGCACGGAATCCAGCGCGGAGGCGCCCAGCCCACCGGATTCCTTCGGGATGGTCAGAGCGGTGCCGCCTGCGTCCCGGAAGCGCCCGATTGCGCCGCTGCCTCTACCTTCCAGCGTGAGCAGTGGCGTCTCGTCCAGATAGGCGGCGAGATCGGGCAGGTAGGACTGCAGCGCTGCGTGTTCGCGGGCCATCAATGCGGTCATGACACTCCTCGAATGTGTTCGCGGAAATTCTGGATTTCCAGGGATATCCATAGGCACATTCGGAGCGAGGTGTGGTGGCGGTTTGGTCGGCGCCACCAAACCGCATCGGCCACCGCTCCGAATCAACGGAGTAATCCCGATCATGCACACCGCGAGGAGTTGGTATCGATGCCTGTGAACAGATTGATCCAGAGGCTGGGTGGCGACGACCGGGTGGATCTACTCCGCGCAGTTCGTGAGTCCGACGTGAGTCCCTACTTCCGGGTGATGGAGTCCGCCACCGCACCCGTCGTCCAGGTGGAGGGCGCCGACCGGATCATGCTCGGTTCCAACAACTATCTCGGTCTCGCCGATCACCCCGCCATTCGTCAGGGAGCGCAGGACGCCCTCGACACGTTCGGCGGCGCGATCACCGGAAGCCGGCTCCTGAACGGCACCATGGACCTGCATCTCGACCTCGAGTCGGAGATCGCCGAATGGCACGGCACCGAGGACGCGATGGTCTTCACCACCGGCTATCAGACGAATCTGGGCACCATCAGTGCCGTCGTAGGGAAGGGCGACGTCGTCGCCGTCGACTCCGCTGCGCACGCGTCGATCCGGGACGGTTGTGCTCTGTCCGGTGCCACGATCCGCAAGTTCCGTCACAACGACGTCGCCGACCTGGAGAGCATCCTCGCGGACACGGCAGACGGGGACGGCGCGGTGCTGGTGATCGTCGACGGGTTGTATTCGATGGAGGGCGATCTCGCGCCACTCGGCGCCGTCTCCGCACTCTGTGACCGGTACGGTGCGGCCCTGATGGTGGACGAGGCGCACAGTCTCGGCATCTTCGGTGAGAAGAGGACCGGCGCCGCCGAACTCCTCGGTATCGACGGCGACACCGACATCCGGATGGCGTCGCTGTCCAAGAGTCCCAGCTCCACAGGAGGATTCATCGCTGGGTCCCACGATCTCCTCGACTCGCTGCGGGTGAATGCCCGTGCTTTCCTGTTCACGACGTCCGGTGTTCCCGCCGCGGTGGGAGCGTCCCTCGCCGCGGTGCGACTGATCCGCAGCGAGGAGGGGGAACAACGCGCACGACGCGCACTGGACAACGCCGCCGTCCTGCGGTCCGGTCTGGCGGACAACGGACTCGACGTGGGTGCGCTGTCGCCGCTGCCCGGCGGCGGTGAGACGGTGACGCCCATCGTGTCCGTCCACGTCGGCGACGACCTCGAGGCGATGAACCTCTGGCGGACCCTGTTCGACAAGGGTGTGTTCACCAGCGCGGCACTCTATCCCGCCGTTCCGCGGTCGGGTGCGATGCTCCGGCTGTGCGTCATGGCCACCCACACCGACGCCCAGTTGCGGCGGGCGGTGGACGTGATCTCCGAGACCGTCACGGAAGCCGCGGCCTGATGAAGGTGGCGGTCACCGGGGCGACGAGCGATTTCGGCGCCGCGATCCTGCCCGTGCTGCTGGACGATCCGGATATCGACACCGTGATCGGTCTCGGCAGGCGGGAACTGCCGATCGAACATCCGAAACTCGAGTTCGTCCGGATGGACATCCGCGACCCGGGCATCGAGGAGGTGTTCCGCGGCTGCGAGGCCGTGGTCCACCTGGCGTTCGTGGTGGAGGAGATCCGGGACAAGGCGGCGACCCACGACATCAACCTGAGGGGTTCGCGCAACGTCATCGATTCCGCCTACCGGGCCGGCGTGCTGCGCGTCGTGATCGCGTCGAGCATCAACGCGTACGGTCCGGAGTTGCGCCCGAAGCCGGTGAACGAGGACGTCTATCCCGCAGGCGATCCCGACCGATACTATTTCCACGACAAGGCCGAGGTCGAGCATTACGCCGAGTGGTGGCTGCGCCGCCATCCGGGGGAGATGGCGATCTCGATGCTGCGTCCCACCTACATCATCGGGCCGGACTTCTCCAACGACGGCATCGAACAGCTCACCGGCCCGGTCGGGGCCTTTCCGCGGGCCGACGACGCCGCGTACCAATTCCTGCACCAGCGGGACATGGCGGATGCGTTCCATCGCGCCGTGAAGCAGGATCTGGTGGGCCCGTTCAACCTCGGACCGCGGGACTGGGTGGGTGTCCGCGAGCTCGCGGCGATGCAGGGGCAGCGGATGTTCGACGTGCCCGAGCGGCCGGCGGTCGTGGCGGCGAACGTCGCGTTTCGACTCGGACTCACCGCGTTCTCCGGCCAGTGGGTAACCGCGGGGGAGACCGTCGTCGATTCGACGCGCCTCACCGAGGCGACCGGCTGGGCGCCGACGCTGACTGCCCGGGAGTCGGCGGCCGTCATGATCCTGCTGCAGGGGAAACCCCTGTTGCGCAGAGAGGATGCCCTGGAACGCCGCATCGCCTGCGAGGCCGCGCTGGAGCCGGCGTCCGAATTCGTCGGAGTCGACGGCCGCGGGCTCGAACACGTCCAGATTCCCGCGGCCACCGGAGCCGTGCACGCCGAGGTCCACGCGGCCCGGCGGGGTGGCGGGACCACTGTGGTGCTGCCCGCGCCGCCCGGGCTCCATGCGCGGTATCTCACTCCGCTCGCCGTGGAGTTGGCGGAGAACGGCGTGAACGTCGTCGTCGCGGATCTCCCCGGGCACGGGCCGAGCACCGGGAAGCGCGGTCTTGCGACGGCGGCCGGGGTGCACGACGCCCTGGCGGTCGCGCTCGGCTATGCGCGGATCCGGTTCGGCGGCACGCCGCACGTGGTCAGGGTGGGCGACACGACCGCGCCCGTGTCGCGGCCCGGACGCCGGCGGTCGTGGGTCGCCCGCTCGCGGACCCGCGTCGTCGTCAACCCGGCCGACGGACTGCTCCCGCGCAGACTGCGCTACGAGGGCGGGCTTGAGCACCTCCCGCACGCGTATTCGGCCCGCGGCGTCACCTCGGTCATCCACACCGATCGAGTCGACTCGTAGAGTGTCTCCTGACCACGTCGACGCCGTGAGCAGGAGTGAACCCATGACCAGTGAAGAACCCGGCAAGCGGAGCCCGGCCGTCGAGGCGGGTCTGACGGTGCGGCGTGAGGTGATGGGTCCCGACTTCGTCGAGCGGGCGCTCACCCGGACCGCGGGGACCGACAGCGAGCAATTGCAGGAATTCGTCACCGAGCACGTGTGGGACGCCGTGTGGAATCGGCCCGGGCTGGACCGACGCAGCCGCAGTCTCCTCAACCTCGGCATGCTCATCGCGCTACGGGCGCACGGTGAGCTGAAGGGCCACGTGCGGGGTGCACTGCGCAACGGTCTGACCCGCACCGAGATCGTCGAAGCGGTGATCCACGCGAGCGCCTACTGCGGGGCCCCCGCCGGTCTGTCGGCGATGGCCGTGGTGCAGGAGGCGCTCGACGCGGAACTGGGACCGCTCGAATCCCAGGACTGACGACCCGACTCAGCCCGTCACACCGGTGATCTCGTTCGGGGTCTCCGGCAGATCGGCGTGTCCGGACACTGACCAGGTGTCGAGGTCGATCGTGTGGATCTTCTTGTTCGCGGGATCGGTCACGTAGGCCGTGTGGTCCTGCACGTACAGCGCGGGACGCGGCGACTGCCACTGGTCCGGCTCGGTCCACGGCTCGAGGATGTCGACGGTGCGGCTCACGGCCTTGGTGTTCGGGTCGATCACGTGCAGGGCGCCGTCGGTGCCGAGGACGAGGGCCTCACCGTGCGGGGCGCGCCCGAGCGACCGGAACGTGTAGCTGGTGCCCAGGTCGACGAGGGTGAGCTGTCCCGTGGCGGTGTCGGTGAGGGAGACCCGTTCGGGGCGTTCGAGTTCGGCGTCCGGGTCGGTCTTGTAGTCGCCCAGCAGGATCGGGGAGTTCTCGTCGCCGGCCTGGTTGCCGATGCGCCCGTAGGGGTCGGGGCTCGTCACCTTGGTGATGACGCCGTCCCGGTAGATCAGCAGGCCGTTCTGGCATCCCACGACCACCGTCTCGTCGGCGGCAACGGCCTCCCCGTGCACGCCGGGGCAGTCCTCGTTGCGCGCGATCTCCTTGCGGTCGCGGTCGAGTACGACGATGCCGGTGCGCTCGTCCTCGTTGCCCACGGTGGTGAGCAGGCTGCCGTCGGAGAGTTCCACGGCCACACCGTGATGCGCTTCCGGGGTCGTGAACTCGGTGGTGTCCGGGGTGCCCTGGGAGAGTGCGGCCGGGTCGAACACGCGCACCAGTCCGGTGCCGTCGTCGAACAGCACGGTCTTGCCGTCGTGCCGGACCACGTGCCCGGGCGTCTTCGCCTCGAACGCGACGTCGGTGAGTGCGGGTGCGGTGGTGTAGTGGCTGCCGCCGTCGGTCCAGGTTCCGGTGTCGAGGGCGGTGAAGCTGTTGCCGGTGCTGATCAGCACGTGCCGGTCGTCGCCCGCGGGGTTGAGCCGGGTGAAGCCGTCCACCTCGGCCGAGCCGACCACGTCGAGGCTCTGCGTGTCGAGGACGAGCACCCCGCCGTCGTAGCTCAGTGTCAGTCGTGGCGTGGCCGCGTCGGTGGTGGTCGCTTCGGCGGTGCCGGAGTCGGTGGAGCAGGACGTGAGAAGTGCCGCCGAGAGTGCCACGGCGGCAACGGCGGTGGGTCGGGGTCTACGCATAAGGGTCACCCAGGAGAAGTAACCCTTTTTGCAAACGGTTGTCAAAGTCGTAAGTGTGCATGTGGCGATGCATCGACTACGACAACCCCTGCGCGATCGCCAGGGAATTGGAATCCATCATCTCGATGTACGTGCCGGCCCCCGAGCCGGGTTCACCCAGTGATTCCGTGAACAGCGAGACCACGTCCACCGGAACGCGTGCTTCCGACGCCAGCACCTGTGCGAGTCGATCGGGCTGGGAGGAGTCGACGAAGATCGCGGGCACCCTCGCCGCCGTGACGGTCGCGGCCAGGTCCGACAGATCCGACGCGCTGGGCGACGCCAGGGTGGTACCGCTGGGAATCACCGCCCCGATCGTGTCGAAGCCGAAACGCTGTGCCAGATAGCCGAACACGTGATGGTTGGTCACCAGTTTGCGTCGATCGGGCGGGACGGTCGCGAACCTGTCCGTCATTCGGGCGGTGAGTTCCGCGAGTCTCCGGGCGTAGCCGTCCGCGTTCGTGCGGACAGCATCCGCGTCGATGTCCGGCACGTGTTCGATCACCGCGTCGCGGATCAGGGCGACCGCGTCCCGCATGCGGTCCGGATCGGTCCAGACGTGCGGATCCATGGTGCCCGAGGACTTTCCGGAGCGATATTCGATCGGTCGCACGGCCTCACCGATCTGCAGGATCGGGACTCCCTCCGCGCGCGCGGTGTCGACGGTCTTGCCGATTCCTTCCTCGAGGCCGAGCCCGTTCGATACGAGGAGGTCGGCGCGTTCCACCCGCGCGGCGTCCGAGGCGGAGATCTCGAACGAATGGGGATCGGCGCCCCTCGGCATCAGCACCGTCACGTCGGCCCGGTCGCCGACGACGTTCTGCACCATGTCACCCAGAATGTTGGTGGTCACCACGACGACGGGCCCGTCGGACGAGCCCGGGGCGCACGCGGTCACCGGCAGCGCCGCGAGTGCGGTCAGGAGGGCCAGCGGCAGCAGGCGCCGCATCCTCGTCACAGCCCGACCACGCCGAGGGTGGACGCCGAGACGCCGACGTCGAGGATTCGCGCGACCCGGGCATTGTCCCGGAAGTCGATCTCGGCCACCGACTTCGACGCGGGATCCGACACGTACGCGCGGGTGCCACCGACGACGATCACCGGTGGGGTCGAGGATGCATGGCTCGGGTCGTGAGGGTGTGCCAGGACGCGGGACGACGCGGTCTCCGCGCCGGACTGCACGTCGTACACGCGGAAGGTGCCGTCGGCGAGGACGGCGAACACCGAGCGTCCGTCGCCCGCGAGCGCGACATCCAGCGCCCGGTCCGGGGTCCGGACGTGCGTCCACCCGCGGGTGCGCGCATCGAAGACCAGCAGCCCGTCGTTGGTGGCGGCGGGTCCCGCGGTGGCGACGTGAAGCGGCAGGCCGTCGTGTCCGCGGAGCGCGGTGGGACGGGTGGCGGCGCCGATGCCCGCCGGGTACGCAACCTTCTCCGACGTCCAGGTGCCGTCGCCGGCGGTCGCGAGGAACAGTCCGTCCTCGCACGCGCCCAGCACATGCGTGTCGGATACGGCCGCGCCGTTCAGGTTCGGGCAGGCGGTGTCGAAGCGCTGCGGGACCGCACCGTCTGTGGTGTGGAGTTCGAGCGTGCCGGTTCCGGTCGCGGCCGAGTGCGAGACCACGAATCCGTCGGCGATCGGCAGGGCGACCCCGTGGTGCGGGGCGTCGGCCCGCACGACCGTGTCGACGTCGATGCTGTCCTTGCGGAGGGCGGCGAAGTCGATCACGCGGGCGACGCCGTCGCCGTCGAAGAACGTCGCGACCTTGTCGTCGCCCTCGATCACGCGCCCGGGGCCGTCGCCCTCGAGAACGCCGAGTTCGACCGGGTCCTTGGTGTACGAGTGGGTGTGGTCCCCGTGGTCGATGGTCCAGGTGCCGGCGTCCACGACGTGCACGGCGCCGCCGGTGCCGTCGACGGCGAACGCGTAGCGGTCCTTGACCGTCGTCACCTGTGCCGGGTTGTCGTACTCGAACGAATGGAGGGTCTCGGCGGTCGCGAGGTCGAGGACGGTCACGCGGCCGGAGTCGGCGTCCGACACGACGAGCCGGGGTTCCGGCCCCTCCACCTCGGTGGATCCCGCCTCGGCGGCGAGGTCGCTACCCGGCTGGGTCCGGCCGCCGGGGGAGGCCGCCTCCTCCGGTGGGGACGCGCAGGCGCCGACGGTCAGCGCGGCGACCGCGGCAATCGCTGCGCGGGCGAGGGTCGTGTTCGGCATTCGGGGCTCCATCTATCGAACGGGTATCGGAGTGGGTGACACGGCAGGTCGGAGTCGTCGCGATGCCGACCGGATGACGGCGGCGACGAAGAATTGGAGAACGGCGAGCCCGGTGATCGTCGCGCCCGCGGCGGTGTCGGCGTTCCACGACACGATCAGTCCTGTGAGCGTCGCGGACCAGCCGAGCAGTACGGCAATGGCCATCGTGGCGCCGATCGACCTGCCGAACAGCGCCGCGGTGGCCGACGGAGCGACGAGAAGTCCGAACACGAGCAGGGTGCCGACGATGCGGAACGACGCGACCACGGCGAGGACCACCAGCGCGAGCAGGGCGAGGTGCGCCCACCGGGGCCGCAGCCCCAGGGTGTGGGCCTTGCGTTCGTCGAAGACGAGGGCGACGAACGGGCGGTACGCGATCACCGAGACGATCCCGGCTACCGCGGCCGCCGCGGCGAGCCAGATCAGGTCGCCGCGCGTCGCGGACAGGACGTCACCGAAGAGGAAGGCGGTGAGATCGACCGCGAACGATCGTGCGCGCGAGACGATCACGACACCCAGTGCGAGCATGCCGACGAACAGCAGGCCGATCCCGGTGTCCTCGGACAGTCGCGAGTTCTTCGACACCCACGCGACGCCGAGAATCATGACGACCGCGCTGGCGGCCGCGCCGACGAGGAGATTGGCGCCCGCGAGATAGGCGACTGCCACGCCGGGCAGCATGCCGTGCGAGATGGCCTCGCTCATGAAGGCCATGCCCCGCAACACGACCCACGTGCCGACGAGTCCGCAGAGGACGGACACCAGCATGCCCGCGAGCAGGGCGCGCTGGACGAAGGACACCGTCAGGGGGTCGAGTAGCCATTCCACTCTGCTAATCTAACGATAATGATTGTCGTAAGCGAAATCGCGGTCCGATACGGTTCGACCCCGGCGTTGAACGGTGTGAGTGTGTGCCTCACACCGGGCACCGTCACGGCTGTGGTGGGGCACAACGGTTCGGGGAAGTCGACGCTCCTGCAGTGCCTCGCCGGCATCGCGCGTGTCACGTCGGGGCGGATCGACGGCACGGACGGGCTGCGCACGGCGTATGTGCCGCAACGACATGCGGTGAGCGAACAGCTACCGCTGACCGTGCGTGAGGTGGTGGCGATGGGCGCCTGGCAACGGCGCGGAGTGTGGCGGCGGCTCACCCCCGGCGACCGCGACGCCGTGGATGCGGCACTGTCCAGGCTGGGTCTCGCGGATCTCGGCGCGCGGCCGATCGGCGCGCTCTCGGGCGGGCAGCGTCAACGCGCCCTGCTCGCGCAGGCACTCGTGCAACGCGGCGACCTGCTGCTCCTCGACGAGCCGACCACCGGACTCGACGCGCACGCCCGCGCGGTGATCGGCGACGTCGTCGGCGAAGAGGCCGCGCGGGGTGCGATCGTCGTGACGGCCACGCACGACTCCGGCGACGCGGAACGCGCCGATCAGGTGCTGACCCTGTCGGCGGGGATGCCGCTCACCCCACTTCGACGATGACGAGTTTGTTGCCGTCCGGATCGCGGAAGTAGAACATGGGCGGCACGTAGTCGCCCATCCGCAGGACCTCCGCATCCACGTCGATGCCGCTCGCCGACAGGGTGGCATGGTCGGCGTCGGCGTCCGAGGTGGTGAGCCGGATGCCGGTCTCGACGCCCACCGGGACACCGTCACGGGTTGGCACGAGCGCGATCGACGTGGCCGAACCCGGCGGCGCCACCTCCACCCACCGCTGACCGGGGCTGAACTCCGCATCCATGCGACGCTCGAAACCGAGTGTGCCCACATAAAATTCGAGCGACCGATCCTGATCGGTCACGGGAACCGCCACCGTGTGCACCCCGTTGATGTGGGTCTTGCCGTCTTCGGTCATGCGTCCACCTCCCGTCGGCAGGCGTCACGCCTGCTCGGCTGCCTTCTCGAGTTCGGCGACGTCGAGTTTGCGCATCTTCAGCATCGCCTGCATGGCACGCTGCACCTTCGCGTCGTCCGGGTCGCGCATGAGTTCGTACAGCCGCTCCGGGACCACCTGCCAGGACACGCCGAAACGGTCCTTGACCCAACCGCATTGGCTCTCCTCGCCGCCGTCGGTGAAGGCGTCCCAGTACCGGTCCACTTCGTCCTGGTCGGCACACAGGATCTCGAAGGAGATGGCCTCGTCGAACGTGAACTGCGGGCCGCCGTTGAGTGCGATGAACGGTTGTCCGTTGATCTCGAAGGACACGGTCAGCACCTGTCCCTCCGGGCCGGGAGTGTTCGGACCGTAGTGGGTGACCTCCGTGATTCGCGAGTTGGGAAACAAGGAGGTGTAGAACTTCGCGGCCTCTTCGCCTCGAGTGTCGAACCAGAGACAGGGGGTGATGGGTTTCATGGCGCATTCCTCTCGCGGGTCCTCGTCGGTTCATCCTCGCCGATATAGACCGCGCCTGCGCCCGAAACTCATCGGACCGCTGTCAGGAGTTCAGTGCACCGTCCGGGTGGACGAGATGGCGATCGCTCCGAGCAGCCCGACCAGGGCGAAGGCGTAGAACCCCCACGGGACCGCGTAGCCGGCGCCGAGCAGGACGCCGCCGAGGATGGGGCCGCAGATCGCGCCCACCCGGCCGACACCCGCCGACCAGCCGAGGGCCGTCGCGCGGATCTGCGGCGGGTGGTTGGCGCTCGTGAACGCGTAGACGAGAACCTGTGCGCTGAACACGAAGCAGCCTGCGAGGAACACCAGGGCGTAGATGCCGAACGACACCTTGACGCTGAGCAGGGCGAGGAACACCGCGGCGCCCGCGAACCAGATGATGGCCGCGGTGCGCGGACCGATCTTGTTGGCGACGCCGCCCGCGATCAGCAGTCCGACCACCGCGCCGGCGTTGAGGATCAGCAGGAACGTCAGCGACGCGCCGAGGTCGTAACCCGCCTCGCGCATGATCGTCGGCAGCCACGTGTTGAGGCCATAGACGAGCAGAAGTCCCATGAACGAGGTGACCCAGATGGCGATGCTGTTGCGCAGGAACGGCCGCGAGAACAGGGCGCGCACCGGGTTCGCCGACGCCGCGACGGGAGCGTCGGCGGCGGGGGCCGCTTCCAGTTCCAGGCCGTACTGCTTCGCGATGGCCTCCGCCTCGGCGCGCTTGCCGTGCGACAGCAGGTACGAGGGGGACTCGGGGAGGTGGCGGAGCATCAGCGGGATCAGGACCACCGCGGGAAGGGCGCCGACGACGAACATCGAACGCCAGCCGAACGGTTCGATCAGGACGATCGCCAGCGCCGCCGTCGCGACGGCACCCACGTGGTATCCGGTCATCAGCAGCGTCGACGCGGATCCGCCGCCCTGCTTCTTCGAGAATTCGTTGACGAGGGCGAGCGCGGTCGGCAGCGCGCCGCCGAGGCCGACACCGGCGAGGAAGCGGAACAGTCCGAACAGGAACGGGTTAGGCGCGACCGCGCAGAGGAGAGTGAGGATCGAGAACGCCGCCACCGCGTACAGCAGGGCGCGCCTGCGTCCGATGACGTCGGTGAGCGTGCCGATGACGAGCGCGCCGATGGTCATGCCGACCAGGCCGAACGTCGAGATGAACGTGATCGCGCCCGTCGACAGATTCCAGTCGCTGTACTCGCGGAGCGAGGGGATGACGGCACCGAGGACGACCAGGTCGAACCCGTCGAGCAGCACGGCCACCCAGCAGAGGGGCGCGACCCAGAGGGCGGTGGAGGCGCGGGCGGCGCTTCGTTGGGAAGTGGTCATGATGTCCTCGACATTCGGTGATCTCCGCAGGGTGTTCGCGATGCGAACCCTAGTTCTGTAGGCGCACTCATTGTGTGGCGCGCCATAGTTGCCTGTCAAACATGGCCACTCCACATGTGGGCGGTCCGCCGACCTGGGCGTGCGCCCAAAATCACCGCCGGTTGGTCAAGGCTTGGTAAACCCCGTGTGGATAATCGACCGGGTACCGAGTCGATGAGCCAGGACGGACTGTGAGAACCAACCACCAGGTGGCTACCAGCCGTCCGCGCGCCGCCGCGTCACCGTCGACGGCCGGCGGCTACCGGTACGACCTCGACGGACTGCGCGGCATCGCGATCGCCCTGGTCGTCGTCTATCACGTGTGGTTCGGGCGGGTGTCCGGCGGCGTCGACATCTTCCTGGTGCTCTCCGGCTTCTTCTTCACCGGCATGCTCGTGCGCCGAGTGGGTGCGAACTCCGGTCCGTCGATCCCGGCCGTCCTGCGGCGCACGGCCCGGCGGCTGCTGCCCGCACTGGTGGTGGTGACGGCCGCGACGGCCGTCGTCACTGTCGTGCAGCGGCCCTTCACACAGTGGTCCGGGATCGCCGATCAACTCCTCGCGTCGCTGCTGTATGTGCAGAACTGGCAACTGGCCCGGACCGCATCCGACTACGCCGCCGCCGACGCGTCCGTCAGTCCGCTGCAGCACCTGTGGTCGATGTCCGTGCAGGGGCAGTTCTACGTGCTCGCGCTCGCGGTGGTCGCGGGAGTGGCCTGGACGTGCCGGCGCCGGACCGGTCTCGTGCGTCCCCTGCTCGGCGGCATCCTCGGTGCGGGGTTCCTGGTGTCGTTCGGCTACGCCGCGACGCTGTCGCAGGACCGCCAGTCGTGGGCGTACTTCGACACGTTCGCGCGACTGTGGGAGTTGCTCGCGGGCGCACTGCTCGCGCTCGTCGTGCACCGGGTCGACCTGCCCCGCGGGTGGCGGGTGGCTCTCGCGGTGTCGGGGTTCGCCGTCGTGCTCGGGTGCGGATTCCTCGTCGACGGCGCCGCGCTGTTCCCCGGACCGGCGGCCCTGATCCCGGTGGGCGCTGCGGTCGCGCTGATCCTCGCCGGAACCGGCCGGTCCGACCAGCCGGGGGTCGTGAGGATGCTGGCGTCCCGGCCGTTCGTCGAACTCGGTGGCCTGGCCTATTCGCTGTACCTGTGGCACTGGCCGATCCTCATCTTCTACCTCACGTGGCGGGAGCGGCCCGCGGTCGGAGCGCTCGGCGGACTCGCGGTGATCCTCGTGTCGCTGGTGCTGGCGTGGCTCACCCAGCGGCTGATCGAAGCGCGCTTCCAGACGGGGTCGGCCCGTCCGGGTCGGGCGCTCACCGCGCTGATCGCGATCCTCGGCGTTGCCGTGGTCGGCGCGGCGTCCGGCTGGAACGTGTATCTGGTCCGCAACCCGGAGACCACCGCGCGGGTCGGCGAGCTGGACCCGTGGCTGTACCCGGGCGCGGCGTCGCTGACCGATGGCGCGTTCGCGCCGCGCACCGACATGCGGCCCACCCTGCTCGAGGCGCCGGGAGATCTTCCGCCGCCGACCGTCGACGGCTGTATCTCCGATCTGAGCACCCGCGACGTCGTGACCTGCGTGTACGGCGACGTCACCGCCGATCGGACGATCGCCGTGGTGGGCAGTTCCCACGCCGAGCACTGGATGCCCGCGCTCGACCGCATCGGGCAGCAGCGCGGCATCCGTGTCGAGACGTATCTGAAGATGGGGTGCCCGCTGACCGTCGCGGACGTCCCGCTGCTCGCCGGCGAGCCGTATCCCGACTGCGGCGACTGGTCCCGCGACGTCCTGGACCGGCTGCGTGACCACCGGCCGGACTGGGTGTTCTCGACGTCCTCGCGTCCCAACGAGGAGGGGGCCGGCGACGTCACCCCCACCGACTACGTGGGCCTGTGGGAGCGGCTCGCCGATTTCGGGCTCCCGTTCCTCGGCATCCGCGACACCCCGTGGCTGCACCACGACGGCGTCCCGTACTCGGCGGTCGACTGCCTGGCCGACGGCGGCGACGCCGACAGTTGCGGACTGCCCCGCGACGACGTGCTGGCCCCGGACAACCCGACGGTCGAGGCGGCCCGCGACCTGCCGTCGGTGCATCCGCTCGACCTCACCGACGCCGTCTGTGACGTGGCGATCTGCCGTGCGGTGCAGGGAAACATCCTCGTCTACCACGATTCGCACCACCTCTCGGCGACGTATGTCCGGAGCCTCGCCCCCGAACTGGACCGGCAGGTCGGCATGGCCACCCGCTGGTGGTGACCGGGATACTGACGGCATGTCCGAAGACGACCGCAGCATGCTGGGACGGGCCTTCCTGGTGCTGGGGTCGTTCACGTCGGAACGTCCGCGGCTGTCGCAGTCGGAGCTGAGCCGTCGCACCGGGCTGCCGCTGCCCACCGTGCACCGGCTGTGCCGTCAGCTCGTCGCCAACGGCGCGCTCGAACGCATCGACGACGGGCACTACGAGATCGGGGTGCGGCTGTGGGAGTTGGGTGCGCTCGCGCCCCGCGCCCACGGGCTGCGGCAGGTGGCGTTGCCGTATCTCGAGGACCTGTACGAGGCGACACGCGAGAACGTGCAGCTCGTGGTCCGGGAAGATCTCGAGGCGCTGTACATCGAGCGGTTGTCGGCGCGCGGGGCCGTGACCGTCGTCGGCAGGGCCGGTGGCCGGCTGCCGCTGCACGCGTCGAGCGGCGGTCTCGTGCTGCTGGCGTTCGGCGGCAAGGACCTGCTCGACGGGGTCCTCGCGGCGGGCCTCGAACGCTTCACCCCGTCGACCATCACCACCGAACATCGGCTGCGCAGCACCCTCGACGACATCCGCCGGACCGGGTGGGTCACGTGCCGCGAACACCTCAACATCGGAACGCTCGCCGTGGCCGCGCCGGTGTCGCGGTCGACGGGGGAGGTGGTGGCCGCCGTCTCCGTCGTGGTTCCGGCGGAAAAGGATCCCGCGCCCCTGATCCCGGCCGTGCGGGCGGCGGCGCGGGGCATTTCCCGTGGCGTCGCGTAGCTCGTCTTTCACTCAGTGAAAGTGGGGGTGTTGCTGGCCGTTTCTTCGAAGGACAGTGACTGGTGTCACGAACTACGCGAGGAGTCTGCTCATGAACACACAGGTCGGGATCGTCGGCGGGGGCCCCGCAGGACTGATGCTCTCCCATCTCCTGCACCTGAAGGGCATCGATTCCGTCGTGCTCGAAAGCCGCACCCGCGAGGATGTGGAGGGCACCATCCGGGCCGGTGTGCTCGAGCAGAACACCGTCGACCTCATGGTCGACACCGGACTCGGCGACCGCGTCAAGCGTGAAGGACTCACCCACCACGGCATCGAACTGCGCTTCGGCGGCCGCGGCCACCGCATCGACTTCGACGAACTGACGGGCGGCCGCGCCGTCACCGTCTACCCGCAGCACGAGGTCCTCAAGGACCTCATCGCCCGGCGTCTCGAAGACGACGGCGACATCCGCTTCGGCGTCTCCGACGTACAGGTGCACGGCCACACCACCGACAACCCGAAGATCACGTACGTCGACGCCGACGGCAACGAGCAAACCCTGACGTGCGCACTCGTCGCCGGCTGCGACGGCTCGCGGACCACGACCCGCGGCCTCATCCCCGAAACCACCGTGCGCACCGACCACTTCCGGCAGTACCCGTTCGCCTGGTTCGGCATCCTCGCCGAGGCTCCGCCGTCCTCCGAGGAACTGATCTACGCCAACCACCCGCGAGGCTTCGCGCTCATCAGCACCCGCACCCCCGACGTCCAGCGGCACTACCTGCAGGTCGACCCCGATGACTCCGTCGACAACTGGTCCGACGACCGCATCTGGTCCGAACTGCACGCCCGCGTCGACGGCGAAGGCGCAGAGATCAAGGACGGCAAGATCTTCCAGAAGTCGATCCTCCAGTTCCGCAGCTTCGTGTGCGAACCCATGCAGCACGGCAACCTCTTCCTCGCCGGCGACGCCGCCCACACCGTGCCCCCCACCGGCGCGAAGGGCATGAACCTCGCCATCGCAGACGTCTACTTCCTGTCCGAGGCGATGTCCGAGTACTTCGCCACCCGCAGCCGCGCCGGGCTCGAGGGCTACACCGACAGCGTCCTCCCGCGCGTGTGGCGGACCCAGCACTTCTCCTGGTGGATGTCCTCGATGCTGCACCGCCTCCCCGACGACACCGGCTTCGGCCACAAGCGGCAGGTCGCCGAACTCGACATGGTCACCCGCTCCGCCGCCGGTCGCACCCTCATCGCGGAGAACTACGTCGGCACTCCTTTGCGCTGACGCACCCGTGAGTACTTATTAACGTGGGGCGGTTAATAAGTACTCACGGGTGGCGGAGCCGCAAGAAGGGGGCAAAGAGCCGGGCCGTGTTCGCCGATGCCGTCGCGGTGTCTTCCGGCGGGTTGGCTATGAAACTCAAGGCAAGCCGGACGATGGCGTGCGCGATGATGTCCGCGTCTTCGGGGGAGGCGTTCACCCACGACCGCTGCAACGTCTCGGCGAGCCGCTCGGCCGCGGGCCGGATGATGATGTCGCTGTCCGTGGTGATCAGGCGCAGCAGATCCTCGGGCGCCTGCCCCTGGTGCAGCGACAACACCAGGGGATCGGCGCCGCTGAGTGCGAAGAACGTCGCATAGCCTTGTCGCAGAGCGGTTGTCACGTCGTCGGGGTTGTCGTACAGCGCGGACTCGATGACGGTGACGAGGCTGTCGGTCAGCCGAAGGGCGTATCCCTCCGCCAGGCCGCGCCGCGAGCGGAACTCCTTGTAGATCGTCTGCCTGCTCATGCCGGCGGCGACCGCGACGTCGGTCATGGTGATCGTCGGCCACGGACGTTCGAGGAGAAGTTCCCGCAGCGCATCGAGGGTCGTCTCCCGCATCAGCGACGTCGCGGCGAGCCGGTACCGGCTCTGTCGTTCGGCGCGGTCGTGTGCGGACATGAGGTCGATGCTAGCGGGCGGGTGTTGCCAAGCCTTCCCGGTCGCCGGCGAGCACGTCCGTCAGGGCGACCGACTCGTCAGCCAACGCGACGCGGTCGACCGTGCCGCCCCGGGCGATCATCGTGCGCACGGTCCGGAGGTCTTTCGGACGGCCGACGGCGATGGCCCCGACCGGGGTGTCCTCGCGCACCGCGACCGCCGTGAAATCGCGATCCGCGATCGAACCGCGGACCACGTAGTCGTCGTCGACACGGGTTGCGCCTGCGAATTGCACGGTGTGGCCGTACTGCGTGGACCACCCCCACGGAACGTCCGTGAACGGTGTGGGTTTGCCGAGGATGGAGTGCGCGGCGGCAATCCCTTGTGCCTGAGCGCCGTTCCAGTGTTCGGAGCGATACCGCTCGTCGCCGCGCGCCCCGGGAATGTTGGCGGCGTCGCCGGCGGCGAACACGCCGTCGGCCGACGTGCGGAACAGCTCGTCGACGGTGATGCCGTTGTGGACCCGCAGGCCCGCCGCGACGGCCAGCGACACCTCGGGGACGGTGCCGACCGACACGAGGACGGTCCCGGCACTCCAGGTGCGACCATCGGCCGCGGTGGCCAGGGCGGCGCCGTCGTCGCCCACGTCCAGCGAGGCGAGCGTGACGTTCGTGCAGACGTCGACGTCGTTCTCGGAGTGCAGCGAGGCGATCATCGTCGAGACGTCCGGGGGCACGATGCGACTGAGGAGCGACGCGTCCCGTTCGAGAACGGTGACGTCCGCGCCCAGCGACCGCGCCGTCGCGGCGACCTCGCATCCGATGAGACCCCCGCCGATCACGAGGAGCGAACCGGTGCGCCGAATCGACTCCCGAAGCGAATCCGCATCGACCATCGACCGAAGGGTGAAGACGTCCGCACCGGAGACGCCGTCGAGTCGGCGCGCCCGGCCGCCCGTCGCGAGCAGCAGTGCACTGAAGTGCAGTGTCTCGCCGGACGAGAGTGTCAGCACCTTCCGTCGTGCGTCGAGTTCGACTGCCGTTGCACCGGTGACCAATTCGATGTCTTGTTCTTTCCAGAACGAGTCGGGCCTCAGTGCCGTCTTCTCCGCCGCCGTGGCACCCGACAGGAGATCCTTCGACACCGTCGGACGTCGGTACGGCGGCGCGGGTTCGTCGCCGATCAGGACGACGCGCCCGGCGAAACCTTCAGAGCGGAGCGTCTGCGCGGCGCTCGCCCCGGCGATGCCGGACCCGACGATGACGACCGTCGACAGTTCCGTGGAAGGACTCATGCCCGGCTGACCTCGACCATGTCGAAATCGGCCTTGGCGGCCCCGCAGTCGGGGCACGACCAGTCGTCGGGGATGTCGTCCCACCGGGTGCCTGGCTCGATGCCGTCCTCCGGCCAGCCCTCGGCCTCGTCGTACTCGAATCCGCACTGGGCGCAGCGAAAAAGCTTGAAATCGGTACTCATGTCATGCCACCTTCGTTTCGAAATCGATCTTCTCGCGGACCCCGCAATCGGGGCAGCACCAGTCGTCGGGCACATCGGCCCACGGGGTGCCGGCGGGGAATCCTTCACGGGGTGCGCCGGACGCTTCGTCGTAGACGTAGTCGCAGACCGGGCACCGGTAGGCGGCCATCACCGAACTCCGCCGTCGTACTTGGCCAGAACCTTCTCGCGCTTACCGGGTTGGATGTTCACGCGGGTGATGTCGCCGTCGTAGTGGTCGAGCACCCGGTGGTCCATCACCTTGCGCCACAGCGGCGGGAAGTACGCGAGCGTGATCATGCTGGCGTATCCGCTGGGCAGGTTGGGGGCGCCGTCCATGCTCCGCAGCGTCTGGTACCGCCGCGTCGGGTTCGCGTGGTGGTCACTGTGGCGCTGCAGGTGGTACAGGAAGATGTTGGTCACGATGTGGTCGGAGTTCCAGCTGTGCGCGGGTGCGCAGCGCTCGTAGCGGCCGCTGGCCGTCTTCTGACGCATCAGGCCGTAGTGCTCGAGGTAGTTGACCGTTTCGAGGAGCGAGAAACCGTAGACGGCCTGGATGATCAGGAACGGGATGACGACCGGACCGAATATCGCGGTGAGCGCGCCGAACAGCACCACCGACATGAGCCACGCATTGAGAACGTCGTTGTGAATGCTCCACGTGCTCTTGCCGAGTCGTTGCATTCGAGTCTTCTCGAGCTCCCACGACGACTTCAGGCTTCCCCACACGCTGCGGGGCAGGAACGCCCAGAAGCTTTCTCCGAAACGTGAACTCGCCGGGTCCTCGGGTGTCGCGACCCGGACGTGGTGGCCGCGGTTGTGCTCGATGTAGAAATGGCCGTAGAAGGTCTGCGCGAGAGTGATCTTGGCCAGCCAGCGTTCGAGGTCGGTCTTCTTGTGGCCCATCTCGTGGGCGGTGTTGATGCCGATGCCGCCCATGACGGCGACGCTGAACGCGACACCGATCTTCGACCACAGCCCGAGGCCGCCGTCGATGCCGAGCCAGGACAGGCTGTCCGCCGACCAGAGGTAGCACGCGAACACCAGGCTCGCCAGCTGGAACGGGATGAACACGTACGTGCAGTACCGGTAGTATCTGTCGTTCTCGAGCTGTTCCATCACTTCCTCGGGCGGGTTCTGGCCGTCGGGTCCGAAGAACCTGTCGAGGACCGGGAGCACGATGAACAGCAACAGCGCGCCGATCCACCACCACACCGGAGCCGCCGCCGACCATCCGAGTTGGTTGAAGGCCCACACGAGCCCTGCGGCGAGGAACAGCGCGGTCGGGGGTATCAACCCCATCAGCCACAGGTAGCGCTTGCGGTCGCGCCAAGCGTCCGGGGGTGCTTCCTCTGTCGTCCTGCCGATATCCGACGTCGTCACGGTCCGAACCTCCTCGTCCAGTAGCTGTCGCGGTATGAACCAGCTCACTCTCAGTTGGACAGTACACGGACTTCGATCCAGGGTCTAGACAAAACTAGCTATTTGTAAATCCCGACATGGGCAGCGCTCTAACACCGGGGTCACCCCGGCCGATAGAAAGTGCGACACTGTTTCGCCGTGCGGAGGAGGCGCTCGATGTTCCGCGACCCGGGACTGCCCGACTGGCTCGAATTCGTTCTCGGCCTGCTCGGGTACCGCTGGTAGTCCTCTACTCCGGCGTGCGCGAGCGCGCCGCGAACGTCGCCGTCGCCACGACGGCGAAGGCCAGCCCCCACCATTGGTGACCGGCGAATGCGACGAGCACGCCGGTCGCCGCGAACAGTACGGTCTGGGCGACCAGTCGCGCTGGGTTGGGTAGTCGTCGGGTCGATTTCGGGGCCATCGCGACACCCCAGATCACGGCCGCTACCACCGGGAGGAGCACCGCGAGTGCCACCTGCACGACCGTCGAGTTCGCGAGCGACCACCCCGCGACGGCGAGCAGGACCAGCATCGCGATCTCACAGGCGAACGCCACGACGTCGAGAGCGCCCACTCGTTGCGCGCCGGCTTCGCTCATCGATCCAGCTTAGATGCGTGCGGTGGAAGCGAGGCTGGTGCAGATCGGGGCCCGTGAGTAGTTATTAACCACGGGCGGTTAACAAGTACTCACGGGCGAAGCATGACGGCGACGCGGGAGAGCCGGGGCTCGTCGATCGAACCCTCCACGCAGCGTGCGAATATCCACAGGCGTAGCCGCTCGCAGTCGAGGTCGAGCAGGCCGGCCATCCGGTTCGAGAATCCGACGGGGTCGGCGGCGAGGCGGTCGACATGGTCGAGCATGTGCTGCAGCACGTCGTACGTCGGATCCCCGACATGCGGTTTGGGATCGATCATCAGCCACGGCTCACGCGCGGCGGACAGCACGTTGTCGGGGTGAAGGTCCGTGCACAGCAGCCGCGACTGCGTTGCCGTCCGCGGTAGTTCGCGGAACAGTTCCATGCCGGTTTGCGCGAGGCCCGGATCCAGGCGCGGTGCTCGGGCGAGTTTCTCCTCGAACTCGTCGGCCCACACGTCGCACATGCCGGCAAGCGGGCGGAACGGGTTGTCAGCGGCTGGTTCGATCCACAGCCTGCGCAGCAACCCGGCAATCACGACGTCCTGTTCCTCGGGCGGCCGGACGTCGGACAGCGGGGTGCCGGGTTCGCAGGATTCGAGGAGCAAGGCCGTGGTGTGGTCGAGCACGCGGTGGTCGAGCAGCCGGACGGCGCCGCCACCGTTCCATGCCGCGAGTCCGTCCGCCTCGTGCAGCGCCTCGTCGTGTCGCCAGCCGATCTTCAGCACCACGCGTTCGCCGGCGATTGTGCGTGCGGGCGCCGTCCAGGACGTCACGCCGCCGGGTTGGAACGGGCGACCGACCTCCAGTGACCACTCCCGACTCACCGTCTCGACGACGGCAGGGAGGTCGGCCAGCCACGTTCGGCGCGGCGCGTCGGGGGCGTCGAACTCGGCCATCTCTCGCACGAGGTTCGTCGGCAGTTCCAGATCTGGCACACCCGCATTGTGCCTCGCGAACTGTTCTGCAATCGCGCACCGGCACAAACTAGAACCTGTTACATTCGCGGGAGGGGTACTACTTCTGAAACTCGGAGAGAGAACTCATGAGCTACCGCGTCGTCGAATGGTCCACCGGTACGGTCGGGCGTCACGCCATCGCAGGCATCGACGCCCGCGACGACCTCGAACTGGTCGGCGTGTGGGTGTCCAACCCCGAGAAGGTCGGGAAGGACGCCGGGGAACTGGCGGGCCTCGGAAGAGAACTCGGCGTGAAGGCGACCGAAGACAGGGCGGCACTTCTCGCACTGAAACCGGACTGCATCGTGCACACCGCGATGACGGACGACCGCATCTTCGACGCCATCGAGGACCTGATCGCGTTCCTCGAGGCGGGCATCAACGTCGTGTCCTCGGGACCCGTTCTGTTGCAGTACCCGATCGGGGTGGTCCCGGACGAACTCGTCGACCGCATCCGCCGCGCCGGCGAACAGGGAGGCGCGAGCCTCCACGTGAACGGTATCGACCCCGGGTTCGCGAACGACGTTCTCCCGCTGGCCATGACCAGCCTGTCGCAGCGGATCGACGAGGTGCGGTGCTCCGAGATCGCCGATTACTCCACCTACTACCAGCCGGTGGTGATGAGCGAGATCTTCGGCTTCGGCAAACCCGTCGAGGAGACGCCGATGCTGTTCCAGCCGGGCGTGCTGTCGCTGGCGTGGGGGAGCGTCGTCCGCCAGATCGCCGCGGGACTGGGCCTCACACTCGACGAACCGCTGGTGGAGAAATTCGAACGCATCCCCGCCGACGACGACCTCGACATTCTGTCGTGCCACATCGCGAAGGGAACTGCGGCGGCGGTGCGGTTCGAAGTCGTCGGCACGGTCGACGGGGTGCCGCGCGTGGTCCTCGAGCACGTCACCCGCACCCACCCCGAACAGAAACCCGACTGGCCGAAGCCCACTCGCGGCGACGGGTGCTACCGCATCGACATCACGGGCGAGCCCGTGATGTCCGTCGAGTTCAACCACCACGGCGAGCACGGCGACCACAACGTATCGGGGATGATCGTCACCGCGATGCGGCTGGTGAATTCGGTGCCCGCAGTGGTCGAGGCGAAGCCCGGGCTGGTGACCGCACTCGACCTGCCCCTCGTCACCGGTCGCGCTTCGCACCCGTGAGTACTTGTTAACCGCCCGTGGTTAACAAGTACTCACAGGCCGAAGGCACTGAGGGCAGTTCGGAGACCGTCCGGGCGCTCGGCGATGGAAACGGGTTCGACGAGTGCGAACGCGCAGCCCACCTTTCGCGCGGCACCGTCGGCTTCCTCGCTGTCGCCGATCATCAGAGTCCGTTCGGGTGCGGAACCGAGTGCGGCGAGGGCGTGCTCGAAGATCTTCGGGTCCGGTTTGATCGCACCCACCTCGAACGACAGCACGAACTCGTCGACGAGATGCTCGACTCCCAGATCTGCGAACGCGGGCCGGATGTCGAATGCGATGTTGCTCAGCACCGCGATCTTGATTCCGCGGTCCTTCAGTGACGCAAGGACTTCCGCGGTATCGGGGTATGCGCTCCAGCATCCCGGGTCGATCAGCCGTTCGTACAGCCCGACCGCCTGGACCTCGTGCGCGACCCCGGACTTGCGCAGAACGTCGAGGTACGCCTGCCGGTGGAACCGAGGGTCGAGGTCCCGGTTGGTCCACGCGTGGTGCTCGGCGGCGTCCATCTCGACGGTCTGACCGACCGGCGCCGTCATGCGCCGCATCAACTCGGCCTGCTGGTGGAGGTCGAACGGTTCACCTTCGTGGTCGGTGAGGTCGGCCATCCAGCTGTCGTCCTCCTCCAGCCGGAACAGCGTGCCGGAGAAGTCGAAGATCACTGCGTCGAGTTCGGTGAGATCGGAAGCCACGTGTTCAGGCTAACGCGCGGTGCACGCGACTTCAGGGTGAAGCCGGACGGGGTCAGTCGACTTCGAGTTCACCCATCAGCGACCACTCGGTGCCGTCGATCGTGGTGTTGATGATCCGCGGCGTCTGTGCGAGGGCGGGCTTCAGCTCGCGCAGCGCGTTCCGGAAATGCTCGCTCTGCACGTGGGCGACGGCGGCGTCGTCGTCGCGGAACGCTTCGACGAGGACGTACAGGTTCGGATCCTCCACCGCGCGCGACCAGTAGAACCACAGGTTGCCCGGTTCGTTCCGGGTCGCGTCGGTGAACGGCTGCACCAGGTCGAGCCAGCCGTCGGCGTGGTCCGGTTTCACGGTGAAGTTGACGACGATGAAGATCACGGCTGCCTCACTTCTCGAGTTTCCGTATTCCGGGTCGAATCCTACGCGCGCGATTGCGTCGAATCCGCGACCGCGCGGCGAAGCCGGGTGAGGATGCGCGTGAAGCTGTCGGGGTCGTCCAGGGCACGCGCCAGGACCAGCGCGCCCTGGATCCCCGCGACGACCTCCTCGGCAAGTGGCCGCGACTGCCTGCCGTGGCCGGCGTCGGAGAGGGCACCCGCGAGCGAATCGACCCAGTCGGTGAAGTAGGCGCGGACCCGGTCGGCGAAGCGGTCGCGTTCGAGGCCGAGCGCGAACGCGCCGAACAGGCAGATTCGGCGACCCGACCGGAAGTATGTCTCGACCTCGTCGAACATCCGATCGAGACGGGCGGCGGCGGGCTCGGACCCACGCAGCGGCCGGTTGACGTTGGCCTGGAACCAAGCGTCGACCTCGTCGAGGACGGCCTCGGCCATCTCGTCCTTTCCGCGGGGGAAGAAGTTGTACAGGCTGCCTTTGCCGAGTCCGGTGTGTTCGGTGATGACGGCCAGACTCGCGCCGTCGAACCCGTGGGATCGGAACACCTCCGCCAGCACGGGGACGACGTCGCCGCGCTCGGCTACTGCTCGTGGCATGACTACTCCTCGTGTGCCGGTCAGAGGCCGAGATCGCTCAGCCCGGGATGATCCGCCGGTCGCACGCCGGACATGTCCCAGAAGAACTTGCGGTCGGATTCGTCGATCGGTACGTCGTTGATGCTGGCGTGGCGCCACCGCATCAGCCCGTTGTCGTCGAACTGCCAGTTCTCGTTGCCGTACGCGCGGAACCACTGCCCGTCGGTGTCGTGGAACTCGTACGCGAACCGGACCGCGATCCGATTCCCGTCGTGCGCCCACAGCTCCTTGATCAGACGGTATTCCAGCTCGCGGTCCCATTTCCCGGCGAGGAAGTCGATGATCTCGCGGCGTCCCTGCAGAAAGGTGGACCGATTGCGCCACCAACTGTCCTCGGTGTACGCCTGCGCGACCTTCTCGGGATCGCGGGAATTCCAGCCGTCCTCGGCGGCGCGAACCTTCGCGATTGCGGTGTCGAGTGTGAACGGTGGGGCGGGTGGGCGAATTGACATGGGGTGCGCTCCTTCGGGGAGGTCCTGTACCTTTCGGTACAGACTGTACCGATAGGTACAAGCGCTGTCCAGGGTCGTGACGGGCACGCTTCACGGCAGATGCCCCCGCCGGCTTGGCGAGGGCATCGGCCGAGCGTGAAACCTAGTGCTTCTCGGCGAGTTCCGCGCCGATACCGGTTTCGGCACGCACCAGCATTTCGGCGAACTTCTCGTCCCGGTCCGCCGACCGTCCGTGACGGCGTTCGGCGGCGAGCGAGCCGATCACGGCCGCGGCCAGCCCGAGCGGCATTGTGATGATCACCGGCAACTGAATGGTCAGCGGTGCCGGTCCACTACCCAGCCAGAGCGCCTCCGTGAACATCAGGCTGACCACGGTGGAGGTCAATCCCACCGAGATGCCCCACACTGCGCCCGTGCTGTTGAACCGGCGCCAGCCCAGGCTGAGCAGCAGGCTCGGCAGGTGCGCACTGCCCGCGACCATGAAGGCCATTCCCATGAAGTAGGTGATGTTCGTGGTGTCGCCGATTGCCATCGTCAGTCCGATTGCGAGGACGCTGAACGCGACCGCCGCGTACCGGGCGACCTTCGCCTCGCGGGCATCCGCCGTCTCCGTGCCGGCGTCGGAGGACTTCCGGCGGGTGAGGGTGGGCCACACGTCGTGGGCGAACGTTCCCGCCGCCGAGATCACCACGCCCGCGACGACGGCGACGATGCTCGCGAATGCCACGGCCGCCACCATGGCCAGTGCGATGGAACCGCCGATGGTGCCGACGCCGCCGCCGAGTTCCGTGACCAGTGTGGGTGCCGCGAGGTTGCCGCCTGCGCCGACGCGATCCGCCCCGTCGGGACCGAGGAGTGCTGCGGTGCCGAAGCCCATCACGATGACGATCAGGTAGAAGACGCTACACAGCGCGACGGTCCAGCCGAGCGACTTCCGCGCCGTCGCGGCCTCGGGGACGGTGAAGAAGCGAATGAGGATGTGCGCCATCCCGGCCGTGCCGAGCGCGAACGCCAGTGAGTACGAGATCAGGTTGATCGCACCGGTCTGCCCGAAGATCAGGCCCGGCGAGAGGATCGCGTCACCGGCGGCGGCGTTCGACGTGGCCGCCCCGAGCATGCCGGGGACGCTGAAACCGAACTTCGCCAGGATTCCCAGGCACACCACGATCGCCAGGATCGACAGGATGGACGATTTGATCACCTGAACCCACGTGGTCGCGAGCATGCCGCCGACGAAGACATAGATGCCCATGAGCGAACCGGCCACCACGACGGACAGGCCGAACGGAATCCCCGAGACTGATTCGAGTAGGACGCCCGCCGCCACGAGTTGGGCGAGCAGCACGAACGTGCCGGTGACGATGGTACTGAGCGCGACCACCACCCGGACCCGTCGTGCACCGGTCCGGAACACCAGAACGTCGGCGAGAGTGAACTTTCCGACGTTGCGCATCTTCTCGGCGAGGAGGATGAGGACGGGGAGGAACGAGACCACCGACGTGCAGAGAATGACGGCACCGTCGACGCCCTTGTAGAAGATCAATCCCGTGGTGCCCAGGAAGCTGCCCGCGGAGATGAACTCGCCGGCGATCGCGAAACCGTTCTGCCACCCGGTGATCGAGCGGCCAGCCGCGAAGAATCCGGTGGCGCTGCGGCTTCGGCGCGACGCGGCGAACGTCACCCACAGGGTGAGGGAGATGACGGCGGCACAGATGCCGATGGCGAGGAAATCGGCGTCGCCGGTCATGACGCATGCTCCTGATCACGTTGTGCGATGGCCAGGACGGCGGCATCGGCGGCGGGTTGGATGTAGGTGCGGGAGAGTCGGAAGTACGCGTACACCAGCACCCAGGTGCCGGCGAACTGGGAGAACACCACCCACAGCGACAGCGGAATGCCGAATGCCGTGTTGTGGCCCAGGAACTCGGGGAAGTAGGCGAACCCGACGAGGAAGCCCGCGAACATCGCGATGGCGATCAGGCCGAGTGCGGTGGTGACGGCACGCCGCCGACGCCGCAGTTCGACGAACTCCGGCAGCGCGAGGATCGGCGACCATGCTCTCGACGCGGTAGTGGGCGACTCGGTGGTCATGCGTTCACCGCCGCGCGCCGTGCCGAATCCAGGGCGAACCGGTTCTCGTCCCAGCCCTCGGCCAGCGGCCCGAAGTAGTGGAAACGAACCTGCTTGACGCGATACAACCAGCGACCGTCGACTCTCACCGCTTCGTCCGTGTAGCGGCCGGCGGCAATCGAGGCGGTGCCGTCGGTCACGCACGGCTGCCACAGGAACGAGCGGACGGTGGCGCGGTCGCCGTCGAGATCGACCTCCAGGTTGGTGATGAAGTGCCAGAACGCGGTGAGCCCACCGGGGGCGAGTCCGGCGAAGAACTCCCGCATCTCGCTCTTGCCCTTCGGGTTGGACAGCCCGTCGAATTCGCCGTCGTCGGTGAACAGGTCCATCAGGGCGTCCCAGTTGCCGTCGTCGAGATGGCGGCAGTACTGCGCATCGAGGTATCGGATGGCCTCCAGGTCTTCCAGACGGCCAATTCGTTCTTCGAGGGTGCTCAAGGCGGCATACCTCCACGGTGCGATGTGCGGAATGTGCGAAGCAGTCATTAACGACCGTTCATGTGATGGGGACCATAATCGACGTTGTGTCGCGGGTCAAGGCCGAGCGTCGTTCACGCGATTCCCTCCCACTGAGGGTTGCTGAACTGCGATTTCCGGCCGGATCGTTGCTCGTTCACCGCGATGCCTCTACCCTCCGGGGGATGAACACTCGGTCAAGCAGTGCGGTGATTCCCCACGTCAGGCAGCGGATTCTGGACGCAGCGCTGGAGGAGTTCTACACCGCCGGCTTCCACGCCGCGACCATGCGCACCATCGCCAAACGCGCCGGGTGCAGCGCCGCCAACGTCTACAACCACTTCGACAACAAGGACGAACTTCTCGTCGAGATCCTGCGCGCGGCCAGCGACGAGCAGTTCACCGCCACCCGGAACGCCCTGCGCAAGGCGGGTGCCGCGCCCGCTGAGCAGTGGACGGCCGCGGTGGTCGCGCATTCGCTGTACACCGCACGCAACCAGCGTGCGTGCCTGGTGGCCAACACCGAACTGCGATATCTCGACGAGGTGGATCGCAAACGGGTGGTGGGCTCGCGCGACGCCCAGGAGCACCTGTTCGTCACCATCGCCGAGGCGGGGGTAGCGGGCGGTGACTTCGACGTCCCGCACGTCCACCAGGCAGTGACCGCCGTACTGACCATGTGTGCAGGCATCGCGCTCTGGTACCGGCCGGACGGCCCCCTGTCCGCGCAGGCGGTAGCGGATTCGTACGGCGTCTACGCGCTCAACCTGGTGGGGTACCGCCCCGCCTGAATCGGGCGGGTTCGGCATTGACGGTGCGCTCCCGGGCGTGCTCTACTGGGTGAACAAGCGTTAATGTGATTCGAGTGCGGAACCGCGAGTTCCCCGTTTCACGCGCCCCGTAGTTCGAGTGGAGGAGTATCCATGACGCATCGGCCGTCGCAGCCGCGGACAGATTCACCGCGGTATCTCACCGAGGACCGCCTGGCGATCCGGGACCTGGCTCGCGAGTTCGCGATGACGCAGGTGCTGCCGGTCGCGAACGAGTTGGATCCGGTGCAGGGCACGATCCCGGACACGTTGAAGAAGGCGATGGCCGAGGTCGGGTTCTTCGGGATCATGATCCCCGAGGAGCACGGCGGTCTGGGCTTGGGCGTGTTCGAGTACTGCCTGGTCGCGGAGGAGTTGTCGCGGGCGTGGATGAGTGTGTCCGGGCTGCTGGCCCGCGGCAACGGGATGGGCGGCGGCTTCACCGCAGAGCAGGAGGCGGCGCTGCTGCCGAAGGTGGCCCGCGGTGAGTACCTCGGCGCGTACGCCCTGTCCGAGGCCGAGGCCGGCTCGGACGTCGCGAACATCTCCTGCCGCGCGACCCGCGACGGCGACGACTGGGTGATCAGTGGCACGAAGATGTGGTGCACCTACGCCGACGAGGCCGACTACCTGGTGTTGTTCGCGCGCACCGACCCGAACAAGGATCCGGCGAAACCGCACCGCGGGATCAGCGCGTTCCTGATCGACAAGCAGCGCGGAGGCTTCCCCGAAGGGATCAGCGGGACGAAGATCCGCAAGATCGGGTATTTCGGGTGGAGCACGTGGGAGTTGTCGTTCGACGGCTTCCGGGTGCCCGCGTCCGCGATGCTCGGCGAGGAGGGCAAGGGTTTCTACCTGGCGGTCTCCGGTCTCGAGGTCGGGCGGGCGCACACCGCGGCCCGGGCGATCGGTCTGGCTCGGGGTGCGTTGGAGGATTCGATCGCGTACCTGCACACCCGCCGTCAGTTCGGGCACGAGTTGGCCGACTTCCAGCATCTGCGGTTCAAGATCGCGACGATGGCCGCCGACATCGAGGCCGCGCGGCAGTTGATGTATGCGGTGGCCACCGATATCGATACCGGCCGTCGGTGCTCGCTGGAGGCGTCGATGTGCAAGCTGGTGGCCACGGAGATGGCCGAGCGGGTGACCAGTGAAGCCGTGCAGATTCACGGCGGTGCCGGGTACACCACCGACTTCCAGGTGGAGCGGCACTGGCGCGATGCCCGGTTGACGAAGATCTTCGAGGGCACCAGCGAGATCCAGATGCGGATCATCTCCGACGAACTCCTGGGAAGGGCTGCCGAATGAGCACACTCATCACAAGCATCGCCGTCGGCGATCGCGCTGTGAGCGACGCCCGGCGAGTCTCCGAACTCGCACTGGCCTTGCCGGAAGCATCGTTGACGGGAATCGCCGTGGCGGGGCTGCTCGCCCCACGACCGGCGGTCGCAGCCACACGTACCGGGCTGCAATGGAATTCGCAGTCTGCGGTGACGGATGACGACGTCGTCCGCGTCGAATCCGTCGTCACCCGGGTCGAACAGTCGGCGGACGGAGCGGTTCTCGACCGCCACGTGCGGCTCGTCGACGACGGCGGGTCGGTCCGCGAGCAGGGTATCGAGACGTGGCGCCTGCCCGACCCCGCCGGCGTCCGATACGACCCGGCGGTGGACTTCTGCACCCCCGCCTGGGGAGAGGTTCTCCGCGAATCGCTCTCCGCCGACCCTGCCTTCGCGTCCTCGCTGGCGACGTGGGATGGCACGGTGGGCCTGCGCTGCACCGACGCCTCGGGCGGGTCCCGCGAGGTGCACCTGCGGATCTACCGCGGCCGGATCATCGACGTCGCGCGCCGCGTCCCGGGTGGGGCCACGTTCACGCTCGTCATCCCGGCCGTGACGTGGGTCGACCTGATGGTCGCCGAACACAACGACTTCATGCGCCGCGCGATCAGCGGTGAATTCTCCTCCAGCGGTGACGGGTACGAGTACCTGCGACTCACCAAGCCGCTCGACATCGTCATCGCCCATGCCCGCACCGCCGCACGTGAGTGGCAAAGCGTGTCGGGGCACACTTTGCCACTCACGTGCGGAAGGGAGGCCCAGTCGTGATCGAGGCCCGGTACCTGGAAATCGACGGCGCGCTCGGCTTCGTCGAAATCGTCACCCCCGACAATCGTCGGGACATCGAAACGCCCACCGTCCTGTGCCTGCACACCGCGGGGCAGAGCGGAGTCCAGTGGCGCCACGCCGCGTCCGCACTGGCAGACCGCGGCTACCGGGTGATCGTCCCCGACCTTCCGGGCCACGGGCGTTCCGAGCCCGCGGTCGACGGCCCGATCACCAGCATCGTGGTGTTCGCGGACTGGCTCGGGAAGGTCCTCGACGCCCTCGCCGTCGAGCGGCCGTTCGTGATGGGATGTTCCATCGGGGGCAAGCTGACACTCGAACTCGCGACCCGCCCGTCGCGGCCGCTGGCCGGGGCGATCGCGATGGAGGCGGAGGCCGGTCCCGGCCGCGTCAACGTCGGCGGATTGCGCCGCGAACTCGAGGACGTCGCCGGACCCAGCCGCGCTGACCGCACGTACCTGGGCACCCTGGCGTCCATCGGGCGGTCCGTGCCCGAAGCGCAGGCCCGCCTGATCGCCACGATGCACAAGCGCGAGGACCCGGAGATCTCGTCCTCGGACCTCATCGCCTGGGGAACGCACGACGTGCGGGACCGTCTCGCCGACATCACCTGCCCCATCAGGCTCGTCGCCGGAGCGCAGGACCCGTGGATCCAGGCCGGACTCGTCGAGCAGGCCGCAGCGAGAATCGAGGCTGCCCGGCCGGGATCTGCGACGTTCACCCTGCTCGACGACATCGGCCACTACCCGATGGAGGAGATCGACGATTTCGCGTCGGTGGCGGACGGCTGGCTGACGGAACTGCGCACCACGGCGGTGCTCTCGTGACGGCGCACGACACGGCCACGCGCCGTGACACTCTCGCCGCGTTGCTCGACGCACTCGTGACGGCCGACCCGACGGCCCCCGCCACGATCGACGTCGTCGACGGCGAACCGATCGTCTCGGGCCGCGCCGACCTCCGCGACCGCGTCGAGGCTCTGAAATCGGAACTCTCGAGGGTAGGTGTGCGCCGCGGCCAGTGTGTGGCTGTGCTGCTGCCGAACTGGTCCGATGCCATCGTCTGGCAGCTCGCCTCGTCGGCCGTCGGCGCACACGTCATCGGCGTCAACACCCGCTACAACACGCACGAGATCGCGCACATCCTCACCTCCGCGCGACCCGCGGTCGTGGCCGTGGCCGACCACTTCCACGGCCTCGACTTGTTCGGGCGACTCGGCGAGGCGCAGCAGTCCGTCGACCTCCCGGCACCGGCGGTCGCGGTGGTGCGCGGCCCCGCGGCCGCGGGCGAGGCTCCCGATCCGGCGCGATTCGACCTCGGCGGCGGCGCCTGGACCGCGGGCAGCGCGGACACCGGTGGTGTTCGGGTGCCGGAGACACCCGACATTGCCACCACGACCGCCGCGGGCGAGCGGGCGGACCCCGGCGACCCGCTCGCGGTCGCGTTCACCACGTCCGGCTCCACCGGCGTTCCGAAACTCGCGGCCCATCGGGAATCCGCGGTGGTCCGGCACGCCCGCGCCGACGCCGTCGTCCTCGACGTCGAGCCCGGCGACGTCACGCTCTGCGTGCTGCCGGTGTCGGGAGTGTTCGGATTCAGCACGGCCCTGGCGACTCTCGCCGGCGGCGGCGCGCTGCTGATGGAGCCCGTCTTCGAGGCCGCGGCCACGCTGGGCCGCATGCAGTCGCTGAAGGTGACACACGTGGTCGGCGGCGACGACCTCTTCACCCGCCTCCTCGACACGTGGCACGGGGGTGACCGCGCCGACCTTTCTTCGTTGAAGCGGCTCGGGATCGCCGACTTCCTCGGCCGTTCGCACGAGGTGGCCGCATGGGTCCGGGACGAATTCGACGCCGTCACCACGGGCGTCTTCGGGTCCTCCGAGGTGTTCGCCCTGATGCTGCTGTGGGATGTCACCGATCCGGAAGCCGTGCGCTGGAACGGCGGCGGGCGTCCGGTGGAACCCGCCATCGAGATCCGGATCGCCGACCCACTGGACGATTCCGTTCTCCCCGACGGCGAGCAAGGCGAGCTTCAGGTGCGCGGACCGAACGTCGTCGACGCGTACCTCGGCAATCCGGAGGCGGCCGCGCGAGCATTCACGTCGGACGGCTGGTTCCGCAGCGGCGACCTCGCCGTCGCGACCGGAGACGGCGGCTATACATACGTATGCCGGATGGGGGATGTGCTCCGGCTGCGCGGATTCCTGGTGGATCCGGCCGAGATCGAGCACCGGATCGCCGAACACGACGGCGTCCACCTCACGAAGGTCGTCGGAGTCACCGGCACCGGCGGATACACCGAAGCCGTCGCGTTCGTCGTCCCGGCCGAGAACGCCGACGTCGACGCCGCCGAACTCAAGTCGTGGTGCGCAGAGTCGTTGGCGGCGTTCAAGGTTCCGGCCGCCGTGCACATGATCGAGGAAATGCCGACCACCGTGGGCGGTAACGGGGCCAAGATCCGAGCGGTCGAACTGCGCGAATGGGCGCAGCGCTGGACCGATCACGAAAGGGATTTCCGCAGTGCCTGAAAACTCGAACGCCCAGGCGACCGATGTCGTCGTCTGTGAGCCCCTCCGCACCCCCGTCGGCAGATACGGCGGCCAGTTCACGGACGTTCCCGCCGCCGACCTCGGCGCCCGTGTGGTGTCCGAACTGCTCGACCGCACCGGCGTGGATCCGGGCAGCATCGACGACGTGATCTTCGGTCAGTGCTACCCGAACGGCGAGGCACCTGCCATCGGCCGCGTCGTGGCCCTCGATGCGGGCCTGCCGGTGACGGTTCCCGGTCAGCAACTCGACCGCCGCTGCGGATCGGGTCTGCAGGCCGTGCTCGACGCGGCGATGCGGGTACAGACGGGGGTCGCCGAACTGGTGATCGCCGGTGGCGTGGAGTCGATGAGCCGCGCCGAGTACTACACCGAGTCGATGCGCTGGGGAGTTAAGGGCGCCCCGGCAGCGCTCCACGACCGGCTCGCCCGCGGACGTGTCACCGCCGGCGGACGCAACTATCCGGTGCCCGGCGGCATGCTGGAGACGGCGGAGAACCTGCGCCGCAGGTACGGCATCAGCCGCCGGGAACAGGACGAACTCGCGGTCAGCTCCCACCAGCGGGCGGTCGCCGCCATCGACTCGGGAAAGTTCGCCGAGGAGATCGTGCCGGTGGAAGTCCCGGTCCGCAAGGGTGATCCGCGGCTCGTCGACCGGGACGAGCATCCCCGCGCCGACACGACGCTCGAGTCACTCGCGCGTCTACGGCCAATCATGGGCGCCACCGACCCCGACGCGACCGTCACTGCAGGCAACGCCAGCGGACAGAACGACGGTGCGGCAGCATGTCTCGTCACCACCCGGGCGCAGGCGGAGCGTCTCGGTCTCCGGCCGCTCGCCCGCCTGGTCACCTGGGCGGTGGCGGGTGTGGAGCCGTCCGAGATGGGCATCGGACCGGTGCCGTCCACCGAACGGGCCCTGAAGCGCGCCGGGCTGACGCTCGCCGACATCGACCTCATCGAACTGAACGAGGCCTTTGCAGCGCAGGCGCTGGCCGTCACCCGTGAATGGAATTTCGGTGCGCAGGATTTCGACCGCACCAACGTCAACGGTTCGGGAATCTCGCTCGGGCATCCCGTCGGCGCTACGGGAGTGCGGATCCTCACCACGCTTCTGCGCGAGATGGACCGTCGTGGAGTCCGTTACGGTCTCGAGACGATGTGTATCGGCGGCGGCCAGGGGCTGACCGCGATCTTCGAGAGGATCTGACCCCTCAGCTGTCGAGACCCCGAATCCAGTCGGTGAGCGCCCGCACAACCTGTGCGGGCGCTTCCGGCATCAGCGCATGGCTCGCGTTCGGGACGACGCTCACGGTGACCAATTCGCCGAACCGGTCCCGCAATTCGTTCGCCGTCTCGCGCGGCCGGAACGGGTCGAGAGCGGACTGCAGGTCGAGAATCGGCTGGTGCGCGACCGCCCACCATTCGTCCTTGGGTGTGGCGGCCGACGCGGCGAGCTGCCCCTTCGACACCTCCGGATACCAGCCGCTGAGCCATTCCGCCGGGTCGTTGCCCGGCGCGAAGAATCCGGTCTGCAGGTAGCCGATCCGCTCCGCGTCGGGCAGTGAGGGATCGGCGCACTTCACCGCCAGCGCGGTCAGTGCGGCCGGGTAGTTGCGGGCGCCCGCCGCCGCGACGACGACGCCGCGCACCAGGTCGGGCCGGTCGGCGGCGAGCATTCGTGCGACGTAGTGCCCGTAGGCGTGACCGACGACGACGGCCGCGCCGTTGTCCTGTGTCTCGATCACCGCTCCGACGTCGGCGGCCAGGTCGTGCAGCGTGATGTCCTCCAGCGGACCGGTGCTTCGGCCGATGCCGCGCGGTTGCGGACGGGAGACCCGGAACCCGTTGCGCGCGAGCCCACTCGCGACGTCGTCGTAGTCGTACGACTCGCGGCCGAGCGAGGGCAGCAGGATCACCGAGGGGCCGATGCCCTCGACGACGACCTCGATCACGGCCGACGCGGTGTGCACGAATTCCGTCGTCCGCGCTTCGGATGTGTTCGCCATGTTGATTCCTCCACAAACGTCGAGACCCCGGGCGACGCGATCTCTCGCGTCGCCCGGGGGAATGGGCCGTGGCTCAATCCGCGGCGGGATCGAGCGCGAAGTCGTAGGTGACGACCTTACGCCCGGTGTCGTCGAGCTGCGGATCGAGGAGGAGCTCGGGTTTCGTCGCGCCGGCGACGTCGTCATCGATCCAGTCGCCACCCGCGAAATACAGCTGCGTGATGATCGGCTGCTTGCCCGGGGACGTCACCCGCAGGTGCAGGTGCGCCGGACGCCACGGGTGCCAGCCGGCGGAGTTGATGAATTGCCCGGTGGGGCCGTCGGTCGGGATCTGGTACGGCGCAGGCTCGATGGTGGTGATCTCGTACCGACCCTCCGCGTCGGTGACGATGGTTCCGCGCAGGTTCCATTTGGGCAGGTGGGGAGCGAACTGCGAGTAATAGCCCTCGTCGTCGGCATGCCACAGCTCGATAATGGCGCCGCCGAGCCCCGTGCCGTCCAGGTCGGTGACCTGGCCCCGGAGAACGAGCGCGGTGTGAGCCCGATCCTCGTCGCGCATCGGAAGGGCGCACCGCGCGGGGAGTTCGGGCGCACCGGGCACGTAGTACGGTCCCTCGATGCTCCCCTTGGTGCCCTGGAAGTTCCGGGAGTTCACCTCCTCGATCTCGTGCTCGACGAACACGTCGAGGAGTAGCGGCCATTCGCCACCCTCGCCGACGTCGATGAGCCACTGCTTGAGGACGCGGTACTCCGGGTAGGTGACGGCGTGCTTCCGGATCAGCGCGCCGAACCCGGCGAGCGCCTCGGTGGCGATGGCGGACAGGCGTTCCGGCGAAGTGTCGGCGGTGAATCTGGCGCCCTTGAACTTGTCGGTGGCGGCGTTGCCGGAGCCGACCGCGGTGGGGCTTTCGATGGTGGTCATGGATTCTCCTGGTCTCGAGGGGCTAGCTGCGGCCGAAGTAGGAGACGTCGTCGTTGCCGATGAGGTCGGGCACGGTCCAGCCGTCGAGGTCGTACTCGGCAAGGCATTGCTCGGCCAGACCCTTCATCGAACTGACCGTTCCCCGGTTCTCCGCGAACATCAGCAGTTCCGCCTTCACACCCTCGTGGTTGCCGGCGTAGTTGCGCTCGTACAGCTCGTGGCGGCCACCGAACTCGCTGCCCACCGAATCCCACAGGGCCTTCATGATCTTCACCCGCTCGACGGCGGGCATGCCCTCGGAGCCGCGGACGTACTTGTCCAGGTACGGCCGGACCTCGGGGCTCTTGAAGTCCGCCGACGACGACGGCAGGTAGATCAGGCCCGACGCGACGTCCTGCTCGATGATCTCCTTGATCCGCGGGTACCCCTGCTGCATGAACATCCGGTACGTGAGGCCGTATTCGAGCTTGGGGATGACGGTGTCTCCCACCCACGGCTCGGGGTCGCGGATCATCGATTCGGTGAGTGACCAGAACAGGTTTCGCCAGCCGATCACCTCACCGACGCGGGTCTGCACGCCGCGGAACCCGCCCGCTCCGGTGGCGTCGAGGGCCTTCATCAGAAGACCGGCGATGAAATCGAGCTTCACGGCCAGCCGCGTGCACCCCTGCAGGGTGAAGCGCGGCAGGAACCCCGACTGCGGGAAGAAGGCATTGATCTTGTCCACATCGCCGTACATGAAGACGTTCTCCCACGGCACCAGCACCTTGTCGAAGACGAAGATGGTGTCGTTCTCGTCCATCCGCGACGACAGCGGGTAGTCGAACGGGCTGCCCATCACCGCGGCCTGCTGGGTGTAGGACGTGCGGCAGATCAGCTTCACCCCCGGGGCGTCCATCGGGACGGTGCAGATCAGGGCGAATTGCTTCTTCTTGATCGGCAGCCCGTAGTGCGCGATGAAGTTGTAGTTGGTGATCGCCGAACCGGTGGCCACCACCTTGGCGCCGGAGACGATCAGGCCGGCGTCGGTTTCCTTTTCCACCTTCATGAACACGTCGCCGACCTCGTCCGGGGGAAGCTGCCGGTCCACCGGGGGGTTGATGATCGCGTGGTTCCAGTACAGGACCTTCTCCTGCGATTCCTTGTACCAGCGTTCGGCGTTGGCCTGGAACGGCGAATACAGCTCCTTGTTCGCATGCAGGGTGCCGAGGAACGACGCCTTGTAGTCGGGGCTGCGGCCCATCCAGCCGTACGTCATCCGTGCCCAGGTGGCGATCGCGTCGCGGTCCTTCAGCAGGTCGTCCGAGTTCTTGGACGCCCGGAAGAAGGGCATCGTCACCCCGCCGTTGCCGGTGTCGGTGGGGGTCGTCAGGGTCTCGACGTGCTCGCCGGTGTGCATCGCGTCGTACAGGCGGGCGGTCATCCGGATCGGGTTGCGGAACGCCGGATGCGTCGTGACATCCTTGACACGCTCGCCGTGCAGGTAGATCTCCCGGTCGTCGCGCAGCGACTCGATGTACTCGTCACCCGTCATCGGGCGCGACGCGAAGTTCGCGGTGCGGTTCGCCTCGCAGTCCGCAGCGACATTGACCTTGCTACGGTCGACGGCGTTCTCGGGGGCAGCTTCGGTGGTGGTCATGGTGTTTTCCTTTCGTCAGGATTACGAGGCAGCCTGGGCGAGCTGCAAGTGGAGGGGCGTGAAGGACGCGGCGGCGTCGAACCATCCGCTGTGGGGGTCGTCGAGGCAGCCGTTCCACGCCGTGGTGCCGGACGCGGCGCCGAGATCGTGGAAGGTACTGCGGTAGAACAGCAGTGGGTCCTTGGCCGAGTCGACAGAGGCGTCGACGATCTCCCCGATGAAGATGATGTGATCGCCGCCATCGTAGGAGGCCCAGGGTGCGCAGGTCAGCGTCGCCGCGTTGCCGGACAGTGCGGGAGCGATGCCGGAGTCGTCCCACACCGGTTCCGTTCGTTGTGGTTTGCCTGCGAAATGCATGGCGGTATCGAGCTGATCGGCGGCCAGAATGTTCACCGCGAACGGCGCGTCACTCAGGTAGCTGCACGCCTTCGATTTCCGGGTCAACGTCACCTGGCACAGCCGAGGTTCGATCGAGATCGCAGTGAACGCGGTGACGGTGGCCCCGTGCGGCTCGCCGTCGGAGTTGGCGCACGTGATCACGGTGACGCCACTGGCGAACTGACCGAAAATGTTACGGAGAGTGCGCTGATCCATTTTTCGTGACCGCCTTTCTGCACGATTCGTGCGATCACCCCTGCGTTTGGGGGCACCTGCACAACGTATGACGGGCATCACAGTCCGTCGATCCGCATTGCGAACCGCCGATCCGGAACGCGAAACGGGATTGGCGGAGGTGCGGCGCAGGGCCTTGCAGTGACGTGAGTCACAGGCGATGCTAGGGTCGGGAGTTGCTCGAACGCCGCCGAAGCGCGAGGTGAGAGGTCTGGACGTACGTATGCGAGGACAGCTGGAGGGCCCCGGTTTCACCGACTGGGACGAGGTTCACGAGGTGGTCGCGGACGCGTACTTCCCCCATGAACTGCGTCCGCTGTCGCGTGACAACGCCGCGCGGTCGTCGCTGGAATCGTCCGACGTGGGGGCGTCGCGGCTTGCCCGGATCGGATTCGGGGCAGCCGTGGCCATCGAGTCCGACCATCCCGGCGCGTACGGCATCAACATCCCCCTGACCGGTCACATCGTGTCCGTCACCGGCGGCATGGAAGTGACGTCGACGCCGGGACTGGCGACAATCTGTCCGCCCGACACCCGGACCGTGATCACCAACTGGAGCAGTTCCTGCGAGATCATCGGCTTCAAGGTGGACCGGGACTACCTGCAGAGGGAGATGGACCGCGTGCTCGCCAGGCCGGGTCAGGTGTTGCCGCGGCAACTCGACCTGCGCGCGGGCGCCGGAGCGGAGTGGCTCAGACTCGTCCGTTCCATCGCCGACCAGGCATTGCACGACAGCGTCCTCCTGCGCAGTGAGATGGTGTCGCAGCAATTGTGTGGTGCCCTGACCACCGCTCTCGTGCTCACCGCGATGCCGGACGACGACACCGGCTCGTCGGGAATCCGCCCCCGCATCGTCAAGCGGGTCATCGACGCGATCCATGAGGATCCGGCACGCCCCTGGACGGCGGGCGAGATGGCCGAACTCGTCGGCGTGAGCGTCCGGCGCATGCAGCAGGGGTTCCGCGAATACGTGGGCATGACGCCGATGGAGTTCCTCGTCGACGTGCGCCTCGAACGTGTGCACGCCGATCTGACCGGAAGCGCTTCCTGTGCAACCGTTTCCGAAGCCGCCACCCGCTGGGGGATCATGCACACCGGCAGATTCGCCGCCGCCTACCGCCGCAAGTACGGTGTGACGCCGTCCGAGTCGCTGCGGGACCGCGGCCTCTGAAACTTGTCGGACCCTCGCGATAGTATTCGCACATGAGTTCGACTGGGGGGTCGGTGGGGAGTCGGGTGGCGGAGCATCTGTCGATGCTCGCTGCCGCGGTGGACGGGTTGCTCGATGCAGGCTTGACCGAGCTGTCGGACGGCGAGGTGGTCGAGGTGATGCGCGGGGTGGAGCAGTCCCTTCGCCGCACGGAGGCGGTCTCCCACCGATTGGTGGTGGAGACCGTGGAGCGCTCCGTCCCGGCGAGTCTGGGGTATACCTCGCCGAAGAAGCTGCTGATCGAGGCGCTCCGGATCTCGGGCGCGGACGCGTCCGCCCGGGTCACCGCCGCCCGTGAGCTGGGGGTGTGGCACACCCTGGCGGGCGATCCGATGCCACCCGTCTTGCCGGAAACCGCTGCGGCACAGAGTGATGGCGACATCGGAGCGGATCATGTGCGGGCGATCGCGAAAGTGATGCGCAAGATTCCCCACGCCGTCGACAACGACGCGGTAGCCGACGCCGAGGCCGTCCTGGCCACCTTGGCGCGAAGCGCAACTCCTGAGGACGTGGAGCAGGCCGGGCACCGGCTGCTGGCGTACCTGAATCCGGACGGGAGTCTCGGCGACGACCGCGACCGGAAACGCCGGCGTGGCATTTCGATCGGTCGGCAGGACACCGAACTGATGTCGAGAATCTCCGGTGAACTCGATCCCGTCGCACGGGCGATGCTCGATCCGATCCTCGCCAAGTGGGCGCGACCCGGAATGAACAACCCGGACGATCCCGACTCACCGGCCGGCGACGGCGAGAACCCGGCGATCGATCGTGACGTGCTGGCTGCCGCGGCCGCACGCGATACCCGCACCGCGGCGCAGCGCAATCACGACGCGTTCAGCGCGGTGTTCCGGACGCTGCTCGAGTCGGGGGTGCTCGGCCCGCACCGGGGCCTGCCGACGACGGTGATCGTCACCATGACCCTCGAGCAGTTGGAGAAGGCGACCGGCGGGCTGGCCACGACGGCCACCGGCGGCCTGCTCCCGATCGAGGACGCACTGGCCCTGGCAGAGAAAGCGCATCCGGTGCTCGCACTGTTCGACCATGCGGGTCGTCCGTTGCACCTGGGTCGACGGCGTCGTCTGGCCAGTGCCGACCAGCGGCTCGCGCTGATCGCGGCAGACGGGGGCTGCACCCGGCCGGGGTGTTCGGCGCCGGCGAGTCTGTGTGCGGTGCACCATGTCACGGACTGGCACAAAGGCGGGCGCACCGACATCGAAGGTCTGGCCCTGGTCTGCGACGCATGCCATGCCCAGGTCAACGACGGACCGGCCGGCTGGGCGACGAGGTCCGCGCCCGCGCATTCCACACACGCGGGCCGGACCGAATGGATCCCACCGCCGCGCATCGACCCCACCCGAAGACCGCGCATCAACCACCGGAATCATCCTGGTGAGTTGATCGAGCATGCGCGGGCGAGCCGGTCAGCCCCTGTCACCCACAGTCCACCAACAGGTGCCGGGGACCCCGCAGTACCGGGTTGGGCCGGTAGGGCGGCGGATCCTCGACGAGCCGCGGATTCGGGAGGCGGCGGATGAGTTCGGCGAGCGCCATCTGCCCTTCGAGGCGGGCGAGGGGAGCGCCGAAGCAACTGTGGATGCCGCTGCCCAGACCCACGTGCTGGTTGTCCTCGCGGTCGGGGACGAACCGGTCGGCGTCGATGAAGCGTTCCGGATCGCGATTGGCCGACGCCAATGCCAGGACAAGGGGCGACCCCTTCGGAACGGTGACGCCGTCGATCTCGATGTCGACGATCGGCGTTCGCTGGCCCAGCAGGTGCACGGGCGGTTCGAAGCGGAGCAATTCCTCCACAGCCTGCGGCATCAACTCCGGTTCCGCGCGAAGCCGCTCGAGAACGTCGGGATTGCGCAGCAGGGTCAGCATGCCGTTGGTGATGAGGTTGACGGTCGTTTCGTGCCCGGCGATGAACAGCAGGATGGAGTTGGTGACCAACTCGACGGTGTTCAACTGGCCGTCGGGCCCCGAGTCGTTGGCCAGCCCCGACAGCATGTCGTCGCCGGGACTGCGGCGACGGTCCTCGATGAGACCGGCCATGAACATGGCCATTTCCATCTGGGCCTGCTGCGCCGCCTTCACCTGCTCGTTGTCGGCGCTGTTGCGCCGCGGGTCGATGGCCGCCACCAACGCGTCGGCCCAGACGTGGAACCGGGGTTCCTCCTCGTGAGGCACCCCGAGCAGACGGCAGATGACGGAGACGGGGAAGGGGTACGCGAAGTCGTCGACGATGTCGATGCGACCCTTCCCGTCGAGCCCGTCGACGAGGCTCGTGACGAGTTCTGCGAGTTCGCCACGCATGGAGTCGATCCGGTCGGGGCTGTGCGGCGGACCGAACTGTCGCGTCGTCAATCGGCGCAACCGATCGTGCTCGGGCGGATCGAGTTTGAGGAAGGACTCCGGCCCGTCGCCGGCACGATCCGCCCCGGGAAGCCCCGGCCCCCGGTTGTGCAGGTCGGAGCTGATCCTCGGATCGTGCAGAAGCGCCATCACGTCGTAGTACCGGCCCACGAGGAAGGAACCGTTATCCTGTGGCGCCACCCGCGTCTCACGAAGTTCCTCGTACAGCGGATACGGATTCGGCCGGTTCGCCTGGTCGGTGATCCGCTCGAACAACTGAGCACGCGACATGGACACTCTCCCTGTTACTTCGGTAGCGAGACGAACTCGACACGACGTTCGGTGGGCAGATGACCGGTCACCGCGACGGTCGGGCCGTGGCTGAGTACGGCCGGGTCCGGCAACTCGGACGGCCGCACCTCGAACGGCTCCGCCCGGTCCATGACGTCGAAGTCCGGTGGGAACTCCGCCGCCGACTCGATCAGCCCCCGATAGAAGTCGAGCCACTTCCCCTGATTGAACGCCACCGCCGCGGTGACGCGACCACGGAAGCCGTACGCCGCCACGAAGCGCCGGTCGGCGACCGAACCCTGGGTGATCACCACCTGATCGGAGTAGGTGGGGATGCCGACGGACTTGATGTTGACGCCGAACTGGCTGGACCAGAACGCCGGAATCTCCAGGTGCGGTCGCCGGCGGAGGCCGTCGTGGATCATGTTGTGCGCCGCCACCTCGGCCTGGCCGATCGCGTTGCCCCAGTGCTCCAGTGCCAGCAACTGGTAGTCGTAGAGCGGATGCGGTTGCCGTGCAACGTCACCGGCGACGAACACGTTGTCGGTGACGATGCCGTTGATGTCGAATGCCCGGCAGCCGGCGTCGCACGTGACCCCGCGGGGCCCGGCGGCGAGACCGGATCCGAACAGCCAGTCGGTGTTGCGGATGCTGCCCTGCGCGACGATCGCCACGTCGACGTCGAGTGTGGTCCCGTCCGAGAGGTGCGCGCGGCACAGCCGTCCGTCGCTGTCGCCGTCGAGTCCGGTCACCGTGACCCCGGTGCGCAGGTCGACGCCGTGGTCGCGTTGCATGTCGGCGGCGACCGCCGCCACCACCCCGCCGAGCGCACCGACCAGCGGTGCCGGGCCGCGCTCGGTGACCGTCACGGACAGCCCGCGCTCCCGGCACACCGACGCGATCTCCGAACCGGTGAAGCCGGCGCCGATCACCAGGACGTGGCGCGGTCCGGCAGACAGTCGCTCGCTCAGTCGGCGGGAGTCGTCGCAGGTGCGGACGGTGAAGACGCCGTCGAGTGCCGCCTCGGACGAGTTCGACCACGGCCGGGCGCGGACACCGGTCGCGATCAGCACCTTGTCGAACTCGACGGTGTCGCGGTCGCTGAGCACCACCCGGTTGTTCTCCAGATCGAGGGTGGTGGCCCGCACGCCGAGCAGCCACTTCGCGTCGAGGTCGGGATGGTAGGGGAGCGCCGAGTGTTCGGGCGGCATGATCCCGAGGAGCACGGCCTTCGACAGCGGCGGCCGGTCGTACGGTTCGTAGGGTTCGTCGCCGATCAGAGTCAGCGAACCGTCGAAGCCCTGCGCCCGAAGCGCCTCCGCGGCGCGCACCCCGGCGAGCGACGCGCCGACGATGACGATCCGCACGTCATTCCCCATCGTGGTGGGTGGGGATGTCCGTGGTGATGGCGTGCACCGGGCAGGCCGCGGCGGCCTGCGACACGTGGTCGCGTTCGCCGTCGGCGGGGCCCGCGTCGTAGAGGAGGGCCTCTTCGCCGTGCAGAGTGAAGACGTCGGGTGCGAGGAACACGCACTGCGCGTAACCCTGGCACCGATTGAGGTCGACGACGAGTTTCACGTCAATCATCCCGATTCTGAACAGTTCTGGTCACACGGGTCCACAGGGACTGCGCGGCGCACGGCCGTCCGATCGCGTCGGGCGGAGACCTCCACCCGGAAACCAGTATTCCGGAATGGCCGGTCTGCTCGGTTTCGATCCGCTGTTCTGGAGCCATTCAGAAATGCGCTATTCGGTCAACGGGAAGGCGTGCGACACGTGGATCTTCCAGCTGCCGTCCGGCTGGCGGCGGAACACGTCGACACCCGATTCGCGGACACTCTCGAGTACAGTGCCCGAAGCGTCGGTGACGGTGAGCGGCCACACCAGGCGCACCGCGGCGAGGTCGCCGTCGACGAGCACTTCGGCGATCTCGGGCGCCGCATAGGTGAACGTCCGGTCGGGGACGGTGAGTACCCGCTGAAACTGCGCGCACGTGGCGTCGTAGTTGCGGTCCTCGGTGCCGGGGTAGATCACGACGACGTCCGGGGCGAACAGCGAGCAGACCGCAGCCACGTCCTTGTTCGCGAAGTCGCGCGGCCACTGATTCAGGGCGTCCACGATCGATGCCTCGTCTCGGCCTGGTTCCGGCGACGCGGCGTATTCGTCGGCGCAACCCGAGGCCGCCGCGAGGACGAGAACGGCGACCACAGGAAAGCGCCGTGCGCCCATCCGGCCTCCGTTCGGTGGCACCGTCCGTCCCCTACCGACGGGTAGAACCAGGGAGTAGTAACGAGAGTTACAAGTATCTTGCCGGAGTTCGTATCCTCCTGTCGAGAAACAACTTTCGGACACGGTCTCGATTCGGCAACGTAGACCACCGGATCGTGATGTGATGTGGTCACACCAGACCGGCAACGCCCAGTGGCGACACCTCAGAGGCGGAATATTGACGATCGAAGCTCACCGCGACACCCGCGCGACACGGCACCTGTCCGCATTGGACGCTGCAATTCAGATCCTGACCACCGCGCGCGGAAGCTCGTACAGCGCGGACCAGGCCTTCGACGAACTCCTCGACTCCTCCATGCGGCATCAGGTCGATGTCGGCGATCTGGCCGAAGCCCTCGCCGACCTCGCCGACGGCATCCGTCCCGAGGCCGACGACCACCGCCGGGCCCGCGACGTGGCTGCGCGCGAGTGGGGAGCCTTCCTGCCCTAACCGGCGCAGTCGATACACGTCAGGGCGGCGGGGAGCGCGTCGAGCCGAACCTCGGCGATCGGCCGGCCGCACCGGATGCAGAGGCCGTACGTCCCGCTGTCGAGCCGCTGCTGCGCCGCCGCCAGATCCTCGACCTCGCGCCGGGCGTCGGCCAGCAGCGCCGACACCTGGGCCCGTTCGAACGCGATGGTCGAGCCCTCCGGATCGTGTTCGTCGTCGTCCGTGGTGAATTCCGAACCCTCCACGATCGCGGTGAAACGCCCGGTCAGCGACGCGATGCGACGCTCGGCGTCGGCGCGTTCCTCGGCGATTCGGGTGCGCTGCTCCGGGACGGTCATGTCTGGGTCAACATCGATGACTGCCCGGTGCTTCCCCGATAATCCGCTCGATCGATCCGGATCTTTCTGTCAGGCTTCCCGGCATGGCGCGCACATTCGAGGATCTGGTGGCCGAGGCGGAATCCGTCTCGGTGGACGGCTGGGATTTCTCCTGGCTCGACGGCCGGGCCACCGAACAGCGGCCGTCGTGGGGGTATCAGCGCCTGATGGGTGAACGGCTCGCGCGGGCGAAGGCTGCTCTGGACATCCAGACCGGCGGTGGGGAGGTCCTCGCCGGCGCCGCGACGATGCCTCGCGTGATGGTGGCGACGGAATCGTGGCCGCCGAACGTCGCGAAGGCCACGGCACTACTGCATCCGCTCGGCGCGGTTGTCGTGGCCGACGCGGACGAGCCGCCGCTGCCGTTCGCCGACGGCGCGTTCGACCTGGTGACCAGCAGGCACCCCGCCACGGTGTGGTGGGACGAGATCGCCCGCGTCCTGCAACCCGGAGGCACGTACCTCTCCCAGCACGTCGGGCACGCGAGCGTCTTCGAACTCGTCGAATACTTCCTGGGGCCGCAACCCGAGAACGTGCGCCGCGGCCGCCACTACGAGGACGAGAGCGCGGATGCCGAAGCCGCGGGACTCGAGGTCGTCGATCTCCGTTTCGAATCTCTGCGGATCGAGTTCTTCGACATCGGCGCCGTCGTCTACTTCCTGCGCAAGGTGATCTGGATGGTGCCCGGCTTCACCGCCGCGCAGTACCGCGACCGACTGCGGGAACTCCACGACCGGATCGAGGCGGACGGCCCGTTCGTGGCCCACTCGACCCGCTTCCTCATCGACGCCCGCAAACGCGGCTGACTCAGCTCGTCGCCATCGACTTGTCGAGGGATTCCCGGATGATGTCGGCGTGCCCGGCGTGCTGGGCCGTTTCACCGATGATGTGGAGCAGCACCCGGCGCGCGGACCAGCGCGATCCCGGTTCGAACCACGGCGCCTTCGGCAGCGGATGCGAGATGTCGAGGTCGGGCAGCGCGGCCACGATCTCGTCGGTCCGGTGCGCCACCTTCGCGTAACGGTCGAGGACGCCGGCCAGGGTCTCGTCGGCGCGAAGGGTGAATTCCTTCTCGCGATTGCCGGTGCCGGTGCCGTCCACGGGGCCGCCGCGGACGGCGTCCGTGCCGCGCACGATGAAATCGGCCCACACCCGTTCGGTGTCCGACACGTGTTTGACGAGTCCGCCCAGGCACAGCACGCTCGCCGTCGGGCGCCGGGCCGCCTGCTCGTCGGTGAGGTCGCGGACGGTGTGGCGGAGCAGGTACCGGTGCTTCGCCAGCGACTCCAGCAAGTCGGCACGCTCGCCGGTAGTCGACGTTTTCGCGGTAGAGGTCACGGGGGATCACCTGCTCCAGCCGGTCCGATGATGGCGCATTCGACCGTAGCGGTCAGCCGCCATGCGCGGTGACATAACCGGTCGCTCGGCCGTGGGTGTCGAGTTCCCACCCCATCCGCTTCCGGGACCGGAGCGTCACCGAGGAGTCGATGATCTCGAGGCTGGGGGCGCGGGTCTCCAGCCACTCCTGCACCCGCAGCAGGTCGGGCAGTGAAGACACCCACATGCTGACGAGGAAGTTCGCGGGTCCGGTCATCGACATGCACAAGCGCAGTTCGGGGCGGGTGTTGACGACCTCCACGACGTCGCGGTGCGCGCGCACGGGCAGGCGGCACCACCACGTGACGGTGATGGGCCACCGCGTCGCGTTCTGGGCGACGTCGCAGCGCAGCACCACCGTGCGGGAGCGCAGCAACCCGGCGAGTTGCCTGCGCACCGAGGACGCGGGCCGGTCGATCACCGCGGCGATCTCGCGCGCGGACGCCCGGCCGTTCCGGGTGAGTTCGCGGACGAGCGCGCGGGCGACCTCGTCCGTCAGGCTCTCCGGCCGGCTCGATCCGGACTGCAGAGGGGTGTTCTCCAGTGCCGCGATCGCGGCGGACTGCGCCGTGTCCAGGGAGTCGAGGCGCCACCGGCTGCCCTCCGCGTGGAGTGCGGTGCACGTGTGCGTCCGGGTCGAATTGACGCTCGGGTGGCGGGGCAACTCCTCGAGCACCAGGTCCGACAACTCGTGCAACGACCCCGTCTGCACGGTCAGGATGAGGTCCCGGCCACGCGCCGCATGCTCGATCGACGACACCCGCGGGTCCCGGGTGAGCGCCTCGACCAGTGCCTTCGTGCCGGCGAGGTCGCACGTCACCTCGATCATCGCGGTGAACGCCCCCGCACCCGTCATCGGTGCGGGATAGGCGGTGATCCAGGCCAGTCCGCGCTCGGTGACCGATTCCCACCGCCGTGCGAGGGTCGCGGACGTCGCGCGGAGGATCGGGGCCAGCTCGGCCCACGTCGCCCGGGGACGGATTTGCAGGGCGTGAATGAGCGAAAGCTCGGATTCGGTCAGCATCTCGCTCATAAAGCTCTTTCTGATTCGGTGAGAATGATCGTTTTCGACGTTATCGGTGGTCCGTCGTTCCGTGGCTCACAGCATATGACCACCGACGCATTCGGTCCCGAACGTGACCACCGACATAAGGGAGAGCAATGGATCTCTTGGACGACGCCCGCGCTCTGCAGGGCGACCTCGCGCAGTTGCGGCGTGTACTGCACCGCGAACCCGAGGTCGGTCTGGACCTGCCGCGCACGCAGGAAACGGTCCTCGCGGCGTTGGACGGACTGCCGCTCGAGATCTCGACGGGAACCCGCACGACGTCCGTGACCGCGGTGCTCCGGGGTGGCCGACGCTCGGCGGGCGCCGCGCCGACGGTGCTGCTGCGCGCCGACATGGACGGACTGCCGGTCACCGAACAGACCGGACTCGACTTCGCGGCGCAGAACGGCGCCATGCACGGATGCGGGCACGACCTGCACACCGCGGCGCTCGTCGGGGCCGCGCAACTGCTCAGCCGGCACCGCGACCGGTTGGCGGGCGACGTCGTCCTGATGTTCCAGCCCGGCGAGGAGGGGTGGGACGGCGCCAAGGTGATGGTCGACGAGGGCGTCCTCGACGCGTCCGGTCGGCGCGCGAACACCGCGTACGGCATGCACGTCTTCTCCTGCCAGAAGCCGCAGGGCCGCTTCTTCTCCAAGGCGGGCACCCTGCTCGCGGCGTCGTACAAACTGACCGTGACGGTGCGCGGGGCGGGTGGCCACGGCTCGTCCCCGTCGACCGCCCGGGATCCGATCACCGCGATGGCCGAGATGATCACGTCGCTGCAGACCATGATCACCCGGACGTTTGACGTGTTCGACCCCGTCGTCGTGACCGTCGCGAACGTGCGGGCCGGATCGCGGCACAACATCATTCCCGACGATGCGCGGTTCGAGGCGACCGTCCGGTGCTATTCGCCCGCCACGTACGAGAAGGTGCCGGGAGCGCTGCGCAGGGTGCTCGAGGGGGTCGCGTCCGCGCAACGCGTCGACGTCGAGGTCGACGTGGCCCCGGAGTTCCCGATGACGATCAACGACGTGGACGAGGTCGCGTTCGGCGCCGAAGTCGTCAGCGACCTCATGGGCGAGGACCGCTACGAGACGGTCACGCATCCGATGGCCGGGTCCGAGGACTTCTCCTACGTCCTGCAGGAGGTGCCCGGCGCGTTCATCGGGCTGGGCGCGTGCATGCCCGGCGCCGATCCCGCTGCGGCTCCCATGAACCATTCGCCGCGGGCGCAATTCGACGACGCGGTGCTCGCGGACGCCGCCACCATCTACGCTGGGCTGGCCGTTCGACGTCTGGAAAAGGCGCAGTCCGGCGATGCCCGGCTCGAGAATGCCGCGGCCGGAGGTGACGCACGATGACCGGGATCGCTACCGAAAGCGGGTCCGTAAACGCAGGCCAGCCCACCGTCCGTCAGCGGTCCGAGCGCTGGGAGAAGGCTCGCGCGATCGTCGGCGTGGGCACGGGCAACGGGATCGAGTACTTCGACTGGACCGTCTACGCCACGTTCGCCGCGTTCTTCGCCCCGCAGTTCTTCCACACCGGGTCCGCCGTCTCCGACCTGCTGGCGTCGTTCGGCGTCTTCGCCGTCGGATTCGTTGCCAGGCCGTTCGGCGGTCTGCTGTTCGGCTGGCTGTCGGACCGCCGGGGACGCAAGCTGTCCATGACGCTCGCCGTCGGCCTCGCCGCGATCGGCAGCCTGGTCATCGGCCTGACCCCGACCCATCAGACGATCGGTGTCGCGGCGGCGGTGGTCCTCGTCGTGGCGCGTCTCGCGCAGGGCGTCGCGCACGGCGGCGAATTACCGTCCGCACAGACCTACATCGTGGAATTCGCGCCGACGGCGCGGCGCGGACTCTGGTCCAGCCTCATCTACATCTCCAACACCACCGGAGTAGTGGTGGGCACGCTGCTCGGCGCATTGCTCACGACAACACTGAGTTCGGAGCAGATGGCCGACTGGGGTTGGCGGGTGCCGTTCCTGCTAGGCGGCGTGCTCGGCCTGTTCGTGCTGTGGATGCGGTCCCGGATGAGCGAGACCGAGGTCTACGAGGAGTCGGGTGAGGACACCGCGAGGCAGTCGATGTGGCAACTGTTCGTGGCGCATCGGCGGCAGGTGTTCCAAATCCTGTTCTTCACGGTCGGCGGCACCGTCGTCTACTACGTGTGGGCGGTGTCGGCGCCGGCGTACGCGATCACGGTCCGGGGTATCGATCCGTCCGGCGCACTGTGGGCGGGGGTCGGCGCGAACCTCGTACTGATTGCGTCGCTGCCCTTCTGGGGTGCGGTGTCGGACCGGATCGGACGCAAACCGGTGCTGTACATCGGCAACCTCGGCATCGCGGCCCTGCTGTTTCCGCTCAACGCCATGATCGGGCACAGTGCGCTCACCCTGTTCTTCGCGATGGCGATCGCCCTGTTCGTGATGGGCGCGCTCCTGGCAGTCATGCCGGCGATGATGGCCGAACTCTTCCCGACCGGGCTGCGCGCCGCCGGTGTCGGGGTGCCGTACTCGATCGGGGTGGCGGCGTTCGGCGGGACGGCGGCGTACGTCCAGACGTTCTTCGCCGACCGTGGGTCGCCGGAACTGTTCGAGTGGTACGCCCTCGCGCTCATCGCGGTCTCGACCGTCGCGCTGGTCACGATCCCGGAAACCAGGGGACGGGATCTGGCCGCCCAGCACTAGCCCACGTGAGCGGCAAAGAGTGCTCCGGCACGCTTTGCCGCTCACGTGTGGGATCTTGAAGCGGTGAAGACACACTCGGTACGTATGGCGCGAGCCGCCGCATCCGTCGCGATCGCCTCCCTGACGGTCGGCGGCACGTGCCTCGTCTCCCCGGCCGCGTTCGCCGACGAGGCCGACCGCACGCCGGGGAGCGTCGTGGACGTCGAGCCGCTGCCCGCCGACCTCTGGATCCCCGGTACCGCCGACGCACAGCGAATCACGTACTGGTCGATCGGGTCCGACGGAGGTCCCGCACTCAGCAGCGGTGCCGTGTACGTGCCACCGGGGGACGCGCCCGACGGGGGCTGGCCGGTGGTCGCGTGGGCGCACGGCACGTCCGGACTCGCGGACGACTGCGCGCCCTCGCTCGTCGGTCCTGCGCTCCCCGAGCGTGACTACCCGTACCTCGGACGGTGGCTCGAGCAGGGATACGCCGTCGTCTCCACCGATTACGTCGGCCTCGGCACACCCGGTGTGATGCCCTATCTCGACGGAAAGGTCGAGGCGCACAGCGTCGTCGACTCGGTGAAGGCCGCACGCGCCGTCGACGAGTCGCTGTCGAACAAGTGGGTGGTCGTCGGGCAGTCGCAGGGTGGCGGGGCCGCGATCACGACCGCCCGCTACGCCACCGAGTTCGGCGGGGAGACGCTGGACTACCGCGGGGCCGTGGGAACGGGCGTTCCCGCGAACATCGAACTGACACTGCTGCCGCTCGGCCCAGGGGTGCCACCCACGGCGATCCCCGCCGGCCTCACGTCGTACCTGTTCTACATCCTCGCGGGACTGCGGTCGGCGCACCCCGAGATCGACCTCGACTCGTACCTCACACCCCTCGGCGCGCACTACGTGGACGCTGCGGAACAGCTGTGCGTCAACGAACTTCACGATGCTGCGGAGGGTGTGGTGGTCGGTGACCTGTTCAGCAAGCCGTTGAACACGATTCCGAACTTCCACGGCATGCTCGTGGACTACATGGGCGTCCCGACGAGCGGATACGACCGTCCCCTGTTCATCGGGCAGGGGCTCACCGACATCGACGTGCCCGCGCCGTCGGCGTTCTCGCTGGTCGCCGCGCTCACCGCGAACGGTGAGCCGGTCACGTTCACGACGTATCCCACCGACCACAGCGGCACGCTCGTCGGTTCGCAGGCCGACACCATCCCGTTCGTGCGGGGCCTGTTCGGCTGACCGATCGGGGACTGTCCAGAATCCGGACAGTTGCTCGCCGCGTCCCGCGGGCACTATGGCGTGGGTCACACGGTGTGGGTACGTTCGGATGTGAGTCGTGCACCGGTGCACGACCGGATCCGCGCGCGGCAAGGAGTCGAGGTTGGAGTTTGGCGGCACGACCGGGCACGCGGCGATGCGGCCGGAGATCGCGTTGTCCTGGAAGCGTTCGGCGCTCAGCGGGCTGGAACCGACGTCGACGCCGAGCGATGATCCCTGTCCCGACCTGGACAAGTCCAGTCGGCTGCTGCAGGCGGCCCGGCCCGTCCTCGACGAGATGGAACAGCAGATCCAGGGCACCGGTTTCTGTGTCCTGCTCGCCGACCGCGACTGCCGCATCGTCGCCCGGCTGTTCGACGGCGGCAAACTCGAGCGCCTGATCGACGGCGCCGGGGCGGTGCTGGGATCGAGGTTCGGCGAGGACTGCGTCGGGACCACCGCGCTGGGGACGCCGCTGGAAGTCCGGCGCGGAGTCGTGATCCACGGCGAGGAGCACTACCTCGACCGGTTCAAGGACCTCAGCTGTTACGGACACCCGATCGTGCATCCGGTGACGCGCCGCGTCGAGGGCATCCTCGACATGACGGGCGTCGCGTCGCGGGCCAACCCGCTGTTCGCCCCGTTCCTGGCCCGCGCGGCCGGCGACATCGAGCGACGGCTGCTCGAGGGGTCCCGGGTGTCGCAGCAGCGGCTCGTGGACGCGTTCCAGCGGGTGTCGCCGCAGAATCAGATGGCGGTCACCGCGATCGGCGAGGACATCCTGCTCAGCAACCGGGTCGCCCTCGATCTGCTCCAGGTGTCCGATCACGCGACGCTGCGGGGGCTTGCCGCGGATCTGCGCCCGGAGCAGTCGAAGACGGTGCGGATCCGATTGTCCTCGGGCGAACCGGCGTTGGTCCGGGCCGACCACGTGGCGGGCACCGACGGCGGCGCGGTGTTCGTCGTCCGCCCGGACCGCCGGACGAGCACCCCCATCCGGCGCGGCAAGTCGCCGTCGAGTTCCGTCGTCGAACGCAGCAGGTCGGAGTTGTCGCGGCTGCGCGAGACCCGGGATCCGGTGGTGATCAGCGGCGAACCGGGAACCGGCAGGACCACGGCGGTCCGCGATCTGGCCGGCGACCGGTCGCTCGTATGTATGGACGCTGCCACGATCGCTCTCGACGGTGCCGAGGCCTGGATCGATCGACTGCTCGCCCTGGTGGCGGGACCCTCCGCGGTCCTGGCGATCGAAGAGGTGCAGTTGCTGCCCGAATCGATGCTGCCGCTGGTCGTGAAGATGCTGGCGGCCGACGCGGGTCCCCGGATCGTGATGACCAGTTCGCCGCTCGGTGACCTGCCGCCGGGAGTGGCCGGTCTGGCAGGCCGGTGCCCCGGACAGGTGGTGCTGCCGCCGCTGCGGCAACGCACCCGCGAGTTCGCGGACATCGCGCAGGCGGTCCTCGACTCCGTCGAACCGGGCCTCCGGCTCTCGGCGAGCGCGCTGGACGCTCTGATCGCCCGCGACTGGCCGGGCAACATCGCGGAACTGTCCGTCGTGTTGCAGGCGGCCGCGCGCGGGCGCACCAGTGCGCACCTCGCTGTCGCGGATCTGCCCGACCAGTATCGGACGCCGCCGCGGGTGTCCCGGCTGGCGGGCCGCGAACGCGCCGAACGCCAGGCCATCGTCGACGCACTGCAGGAAAGTGGCGGCAACAAGGTGCACGCCGCGGCCGCGCTGGGCATCAGCCGCAGCACGCTCTACGTCCGGATGCGGGCCCTCGATATCACCGTCTAGCTGCAGTTTCATCCACCGATCCGCGACCGTCCGGAGGTGTCCGAAGTCAGGACAGTTAGTGATATGGCAATCAGTGCACTATGAGCCACGTCACATTCACAACTTCGGAGGTTTTGATGACAGCGACGATCGAACCCAGCCAAGCGGAACTCTTGCCGTCGGTACGGAACTTTCTGTCCGGCACCAAGCGATTCCTCGTCGGCGGGCAGTGGGTGGAATCGGCCAGCGGCGAGACGTTCGAGACCATCGACCCCGCCAACGGGCAGGTGCTGACCACCGTCGCACGCGGTGGCGCCGAGGACGTCGACCGTGCAGTCCGGGCCGCACGCACGGCGTTCGACGAGGGCCCGTGGTCCACCATGAAGCCCAACGAGCGCGAACGCCTCATCTGGCGGGTCGGCGACATCCTCTCCGAGCGCGCCGAGGAATTCGGTCAGCTCGAGGCGCTGGACAACGGCAAGTCGGCGGGCATCGCCGCGGCCGTCGACGTCGCCTGGTCGGCCGACATCTTCCGCTACTTCGCGGGCTGGGCCACCAAGATCGAGGGCAGCACGGTCAACGTGAGCATGCCGTTCGTCCCCGGCGGCCAGTTCCACGCGTACACGCTTCGTGAACCCGTCGGCGTCTGTGGACTGATCGTTCCCTGGAACTTCCCGCTGCTGATGGCCGCGTTCAAGCTGGCCCCCGCGCTCGCGGCGGGCAACACGGTGATCCTCAAGCCCGCGGAGCAGACCCCGCTCACCGCGATCCTGCTCGGTGAGGTGTTCGAGGAGGCCGGCTTCCCGCCCGGCGTCGTCAACATCGTCACCGGCTTCGGCGACGCCGGGGCCGCGCTGTCGGCTCACGACGACGTCGACAAGATCGCGTTCACCGGCTCCACCGAGGTCGGGAAGAAGATCGTCGACGCCGCCCGCGGCAACCTGAAGAAGGTGTCGCTCGAACTCGGCGGCAAGAGCGCCAACGTCGTGTTCGCGGACGCGGACTTCGACGCCGCCGTCACCGGATCGCTCAACGCCTGGCTGTTCAACCACGGCCAGTGCTGCGTCGCAGGAACCCGGATGTTCGTCGAGGACAGCATCTTCGACGACTTCACCGCCGCGGTCGCCGAGGCCGCGAGCCAGGTCAAGATCGGCCCCGGACTCGACCCCACCACCCAGCTCGGACCGCTCGTGTCGCAGGAACAGTTCGACAAGGTCACTGGCTATCTGGCCGCCGGACTCGCCGACGGCGCCCGCGCCCTCACCGGCGGAAAGCGCTGGGGCGACACCGGCTTCTACGTCGAGCCGACGGTGTTCGTCGACGTGAAGCCCGAATTCAGCATCGTCGAGGAAGAGATCTTCGGCCCGGTCGTCGCCGCGCTGCCCTTCAACGCGGAGGAGGGCGTCGCGAAGGCGGCGAACAGCAGCATCTACGGCCTCGCCGCCGGAATCTGGACCAAGGACCTGTCCAAGGCGCACCTCACGGCCCGCCAGCTCAAGGCCGGTTCGGTGTGGATCAACCAGTACAACGGGTTCGACACCGCCATGCCGTTCGGTGGCTACAAGCAGTCCGGGTGGGGGCGTGAGCTCGGGGCCACCGCCATCGACCTCTACACCCAGACCAAAGCCGTCAACATCGCACTCTGACCGTCACTCAACGAGGAGAAAGACATGAAGACCAAAGCAGCGGTTCTGTTCGAAACGCACAAGCCGTTCGAAATCGTGGAACTCGAGCTCGACGGTCCGGGTCCCGGCGAAGTGCTCATCAAGTATGTCGCGGCAGGCCTCTGCCACTCGGACCTGCACCTCACCGACGGCGATCTGCCGCCGCGGTTCCCCATCGTCGGTGGGCACGAGGGTTCCGGCATCATCGAGGAAGTCGGCCCCGGTGTCACCAAGGTGAAGCCCGGCGATCACGTGGTCTGCAGCTTCATCCCGAACTGCGGCACGTGTCGTTACTGCGCCACGGGCCGTCAGAACCTGTGCGACATGGGTGCCACCATCCTCGAGGGTTCGATGCCGGACGGTTCGTTCCGGTTCCACTCGGGCAAGCAGGATTTCGGCGCCATGTGCATGCTCGGCACGTTCGCGGAGCGGGCCACGATCTCGCAGCACTCGGTGGTCAAGGTGGACGACTGGCTTCCGCTGGAGACCGCCGTCCTCGTCGGCTGCGGTGTGCCGTCCGGTTGGGGCACCGCGGTGTACGCCGGCGGCGTGCGCGCCGGTGACACCGTCGTCATCTACGGCATCGGCGGACTCGGCATCAACGCCGTGCAGGGCGCGGTCAGCGCCGGCGCCAAGTACGTCGTGGTGGTGGACCCGGTGGCGATGAAGCGGGAGGCCGCCCTGAAGTTCGGCGCCACCCACGCGTTCGCCGACGCCGCAACCGCGGCGGAGAAGGTCAACGAACTGACCTGGGGCCAGGGCGCCGATCAGGCCCTCATCCTGGTGGGCACCGTCGACGAAGAGGTGGTGCAGAACGCGACCGCCGTCATCGGTAAGGGCGGCACCGTCGTCATCACCGGCCTCGCCGACCCCGCGAAGCTCACGGTGCACATCTCGGGAACCGACCTGACCCTGAACCAGAAGACGATCAAGGGTTCGCTGTTCGGCTCGGCCAATCCGCAGTACGACATCGTCCGCCTGCTGCGGCTGTACGACGCGGGTCAGCTCAAGCTCGACGAGCTGATCACCACCAAGTACACGCTCGAGCAGGTGAACGAGGGCTACCAGGATCTGCGGGACGGAAAGAACCTGCGTGGCGTGATCGTCCACCAGCAGTAGGCGGCTTCGCCGCCCGTGCGCCTTTCTGGTTGTGCTAGCTACCAGAAAGGCGCACGGGTGCGGAGCGCCACACGTCGGCGAGCAGGTCGTACGTCTTCAGCCAGGACTCGGTGTTCTCGGCGTGGGAGGCGACGATCAGTTCGTCGGCCTGTGCGTGCTCGGCGAACTCGTCGAGGTACGTCTTGACCTCGGTGGGTGTGCCGACCGCCGAGTACCGCACCATCTGCGCGACCTGCTGACCCGCCGGGGACGTCATGATGAGGTCGACCTCCTCGGGTGTGAACTTCTGACCGCGTCCAACCATTTGCACCACCCGTCGCCGCAGCGAGGCCTCGAACTGCCGGTGCGCGTCCTCGGTGGTGTCCGCGGCGATGGCGTTGACGCCGGCGATCACGTACGGCTCGGACAGCTCCTCGGACGGTTCGAACCGTTCCCGGTACAGCGTGACGGCGTCCACGAGCGAGTCGGGGGAGAAGTGGGACGCGTTGGCGTAGGGCAGGCCGAATTTCGCGGCGAGCTGCGCGCCGAACAGCGAGGATCCGAGGATGTACAGGGGAACGTTGGTGCCCTTGCCGGGAATCGCATCGACGCCGGGCACCCGTGACACGCCTTTGAGGTACGCCTGGAGTTCCAGCACGTCCTGCGGGAACCGGTCCGCGGACGCCGCGTCGCGGCGCAGTGCGTACATCGTCTTCTGGTCGCTGCCGGGGGCGCGGCCGAGTCCGAGGTCGATGCGGCCGGGGTGCAGGGTCGCGAGGGTGCCGAACTGCTCGGCGATCGTCAGCGGCGCGTGGTTGGGCAGCATGATGCCACCGGCGCCGAGCCGGATGTTCTGGGTGTGCGCGGCGACGTGCGCGATGAGGACGCTCGTCGCCGAGGAGCCGATCGACGGCATGTTGTGGTGCTCGGCGTACCAGATGCGGCGGTACCCGCGGGTCTCCGCGAGTTGCGCCAGTTTCACGCTCGCGTCGAAACTGTCCCGCGCCGTGTCGCCCTCGCGGATGTAGGCCAGATCCAGAATCGACAGAACAGCACTCACGGGCTTCTTCACCTTTCGTCACCGAGGTGCGAGAGGTTAGCCTCGCGCACTACCTCCGGGTACAACCGCGGAGGCAGTGCGCGTATTCCTGGCCGGTGTCAGGCCTCGACGAGTGGTCGCAACGTGCGGCCGGTGAGTTCCACGATGCCGGGTTCGTGCCCGTTGGCGACGAGATTGAGGACGACGCCGTCGATTCCCGGATCGAGGACCCGGGTCTTCAGCTGCTCGGCCACCTCGTCGGGGGCACCGCAGAACTGCCGGTCGGTGGCGGCGGCGCGTTCCTCGTCCGACGCCTTCGACAGGTCGACGCCCCGCGCGAGCAGGAACTCGTGCTGGAGTTGGCGGGCGCGGTCGCCGTCCTCGTCGATGATGACGAAGGCCAGATAGCTGGTCTCCAGCGTGGACCGGTCGCGGCCGATCTCCGAACAGCGCGCGTCGAGGGCTTCGAGCTTGCGCGGCAACTCGCTCGCGTTGCAGATGATGTTCAGGTGATCGGCGAACCGGGCGGCGAGACCGAACGTCTTCTTCTCCCCGCCACCACCGAGCATGATCGGCAGGTCGTCGCGGATCCGCGGCTCGTTGATCGCGTTCTCGACGTGGTACCACTTGCCGTCGAACGTCGGGCGCTGACCGTGCAGCATCGGCGCGATGATCTGAAGCGCCTCGTCGAGCCGTTCGAACCGGTCGGTGAACGTGCCGAACTCGTAGCCGTACTGCTGGTGCTCGAGTTCGAACCAGCCGGCCCCGATCCCGAGGACGGCGCGTCCGCCGCTGGCGACGTCCAGGGTGGTCACCGCCTTCGCGAGCATGGGTGGGTTGCGGTACGTGTTGCCGGTGACGAGGGCGGACAGCTGAATGTTCTCGGTGGCCGTGGCGAGGGCGCCGAGCGCGGTGTACGCCTCGAGCATCGGTTCGTCGGGCTCACCGAGGCCGGGCAGCTGATAGAAGTGATCCATCACGAATGCGGTGTCGAAGCCCGCGGATTCGGCCTCACGGGCCTGTGCGATCACGGTCGGGAACAGGTCCGCGACCGGGGTGGAGTAACTGAAATTCGGCATCTGGTATCCAAGGCGAATAGTCACCCGATCGACGCTACTCGGATGGCGGCTGGGGCACCTCCTTTATTTCGAGGGTAGGAAGTGATCACCCTGGGGTCCCTGTTGCGCCACCTGTGGGTGGTGCACGCTAACGGTAGTGCCGTATCCGTCGCCGATCCGCCATCCGCGACAACTCTGCGCGGTGGGGAGGCGGAGTACGCAGAGCAGAGCCCGAGGGGGGAGTTGAACATGTATTTCGATTCGCAGCAATCCGGTGGCACGGCATGCGCCTGTCCGGAGAGGCCCACGCCCGTCCGGCCGCACGTGGCCGTCCTGGAACGTCTGCTCGCGCAGCCGACGCGTTCGACCGTCGGCGCCTTTCCGCTGACCGCAGCGCAGCGATCCATCTGGTTCGCGCAACAGCTCACGCCGGAGGTCCCGTACGTCATCGCCCACTACGTCGAGCTGGACGGGCAGGTCGAACTGGGTGCTCTCCGCGACGCCACCCGTCGCGCGAACCGCGAATTCGGCTGGGGATCGGTGCGCCTGGTGGACATCGACGGACAGCCGCATCAGGTCGTGGATCCGACCGGCGACGATCGGGTGCCCGTCACCGACCTGCGCGGCGAGGTGGATCCCGTCGAGGCCGCGCACCGCTGGATGCGGAACGACCGGACCGCACGCACCGACATGTACGACGGCCCGCTCCTGGTCTCGCACATTCTGCGGCTGGGCGACGATCACTACTACTGGTATTCCCGCGCCCACCACATCGTGTCGGACGGGTACGCCGCGATGATGCTGATGAGCCGCACGGCCGAACTGTACGTCGCCGCGGTCGAGGGCAGAGAGCCCCCGGATTGCCGGATCGAGGGACCGGAACGTCTCGTGCGGGAAGACGCGACCTACCGTGCTTCCACGCGGTTCGCCCGCGACCGCGACTATTGGCGAGAACAGGGCGGCGGGCCGGCTTCGGTCCTCAGCCTGAGCGGCCGCGCCGCGCGACCGGTTGTCGACGCCCGGACAGCGACCGGGCACACGCCTGCGAGCGGCGGTGTGCGGAATCCGACGGCCGTGACCGTCGCCGCCTTCGCGTCCTATCTCGCCAGGATGACCGGCGCCGACGACGTGGTCCTGTCCCTGCCCGTGTCGGCGCGGACGACGGCCTGCCTCAGGCACGCCGGCGGCTCGGTCTCCAATGTGATCCCGTTGCGGCTGAACGGAATCGGCTCTTCCACCGTGAGCCGCGCGGTCGACACCGCCGAGGCGGCGTTGACGGCGGCACTGCGCCGTCAACGCTACCGCCGCGAGGACATCGGCCGGGACCTCGCCTCGGGAGGGGTCGAACTCCTGCATTTCGGGCCGGTGGTCAACGTCATGATGTTCACCAAGGAGATCACGCTGGGCGCCGTCCACGGGACGGTCCGGGTACTCACCACCGGTCCCGTCGCGGACCTCGCCGTCAACATCTATCCCGGGGCCGAGGGCAGTGCCCCCCGGATCGACTTCGAGGGACACCCGGCACTGTACGACCACGCCGAACTGACCGGACACCACTCGCGTTTCCTCGCGTTCCTCGACCGCTTCACCGCATCGGCCGAGTCGGATGCACCGGTTGCCGATCTCGACGTCTTCTTCGCGGGCGAACGCGCGGAATTCGCTCCCGCGCGGGGTCGTCCGGATACGGACGCCGTCACGCTCGACCGTCTCCTGACGGGAACCGTCGCGAACGACCGGGCGGCGATTGCGATCACCGACCGGGGACGCGCACTGTCCTACGGCGACCTGGACCGACTCGCCACCCGGTTGGCCCGCCTTCTGGCAGTTCGGGGCATCGGACCCGAGGACGTCGTCGCGGTCTCCATCCCACGGTCGATCGAGTCGGTGCTGGCGCTGTGGGCGGTCGCGAAGGCCGGCGCGGCCTATGTCCCGATCGACCCCTCACACCCGAGCGCTCGCATCGCGTACACCCTGGACGATTGCGGCGCGACGGTCGGGCTGACCGTCCGCTCGGAGCGGTCCCGGCTGCCCGGCACCGTCGCATGGCTGACCGCCGATATCGACGACCTCGACAGCCTCTGTGAAGAAACCCTCCCCGATGCGGAACGGACCCGTCCGCTGCTCGTGGATCATCCCGCGTATCTGATCTACACGTCCGGCTCGACCGGAACACCGAAGGGGGTCGTCGTCACCCACCGGGGTCTCGCCAACCTGGCACAGGAGATCCGGGACAAGTACGCGGTGTCCTCGCGTTCTCGTGTCCTGCATTTCGCCTCACCGAGTTTCGACACGGCGCTGGTCGAAGTACTCGCGGCCAGTATCGGCGGCGCGACGCTCGTCGTGACCCCGCCCGGCGTGTTCGGCGGTGACGAGCTGTCGCGACTGTTGCGCGACGAACACGTCACGCACCTCCTGACGACGCCGTCCGCACTGGCCGCGATCGACCCCGGCGCGACGAACGACCTGGAGTTGGTGCTGGTCGGAGGGGAAGCGTGCCCGCAGGAGTTGGTGCGGCGGTGGGCCGGCAGACAGGACATGCGCAACGCGTACGGTCCGACGGAGACGACGTGCAGCGTCACCCTCACCGATCCGATCTCACCGGACGCGCGACTGACGATCGGCTCCCTGATGCGCGGCGTGGACGCGGTGGTTCTGGATCACCGCCTGCGTCCGCTTCCTGTGGGCGCCGTCGGTGAGCTCTACCTCGCCACCTCGGCACTCGCACGGGGCTATCACCGGCGCCACGGTCTGACCGCCGCACGGTTCGTGGCCAACCCGTTCGGCCGCCGAGGATCCCGGATGTTCCGCACCGGGGACGTCGTCCGGTGGACGGCGACCGGGACACTCGAGTTCCTGGACAGGGCGGACGACCAGATCAAGATCCGCGGATTCCGTGTCGAGCTCGGCGAGATCGACGCCACGCTGACCGCGCAACCGGGCGTCACGTTCGCGGCGACGGTGCTGCACCGGACCTCGGCCGGAAACCCGAACCTGGTGTCCTACATCATGGCCGAGCCGGACGCCTCGATCGATCGTGACATGCTGACAGCGCAGCTGGCACGATTCCTGCCCGACTACATGGTTCCGAAATCGATCATGCTTCTGAATTCGATCCCGTTGACACCGACGGGGAAACTCGACCGGGCAGCGCTGCCGCTGCCGGAGTTCGGCTCGGACTCGGTGCCTCATCGTGACCCCGAGACGCCGGCCGAGCGTCGGGTCGCGCGAGTGTTCGCCCAGGTTCTCGGTGTGGACGCAGTAGGCGCCGACGATTCGTTCTTCGACCTCAGCGGCGACTCGCTGTCGGCGATCAGGGTGGTCGCGCGGATCAACGCCGAGCTCGGCACAAGCATGGGTGTGCGCGACCTCTTCGACGCACCGACGGTCGCTGCACTGGCAGTGACGGTCGCGGAGGCCTGCGCACACTCGCCGGCCATCCGCCCGCAGCGCGGACCGAAGCTGGGTGCCACACCGCTGCCCGCCCTCGTGCCGCTGTCCCCGTCACAAGTCTTCATCGACCGCACCGTCGTGGAACCCGCTCTCCACAACATCCCCTTCACCGTGCGCGTGCGCGGCGAATTCGACGTCGATGCCCTGCGCTCGGCGATGGCGGACGTCCTCGGCAGGCACCGGTCACTGAGGACCGTGTTCCCCGACTCGCCGTCGGGGCCGTACCAGTACGTGCTCGACGTGGCCGACGCGATGCCCGACCTCAGGCCGGTGGTGATCGGCGCGGCGGAAGCGGAAGCCCGGACGTCGAACCTGCTGTCCGCCGGATTCGACGTGCGGCGGGACCCGCCGCTGCGCGCCCGGCTGTTCCGGCTCGGCGACCGAGACCACCTGCTGGCGTGCGTCGTCCACCACATCGCCGCGGACGGCTGGTCGCTCGCGCCGCTGGCACGGGATCTCGCGGACGCCTACGGTGCCCGGTCTGCGGGCGGGGCGCCCGGCTGGGAGCCGCCGACCGCGACGTACGCGGACTACACCGTGTGGCGGCGGGCGCTGCTGGGCGACGAGGACGACCCGGCGAGTGTCGCGTCGAAGCAGATCGCCCACTGGGCGAAGGAACTGTCGGGGCTGCGCGGGGAGCTTGCGCTGCCCACCGATCGCCCCCGGCCGGAGCGGTGGACCTACCGGGCGGGGCGGCTTCCGTTCTCGCTCGACGAGCATGCGCATCGAGGCCTGCTGGCCACCGCGCACGAGCATCATGCCAGCCTGTTCACGGCGCTCAGGGCGGCAGTGGCGATCCTGCTCGCCCGCCTCAGCGGAGATCCCGACATCGCGATCGGCACTCCGATCGCGGGTCGGGGAGACCCGGCGCTCGACGACGTGGTGGGCATGTTCGTCAACACGCTGGTTCTGCGTACCCGGGTCGACCCGAGCATGACGCTGTGCGACATCGTCGAAGGATCCCGCGGCGTGGAGCTTCGCGCTCTGGCGAATGCCGATGTGCAGTTCGAACGACTCGTGCAGGTACTCGACCCGCCCCGGTCGCCCTCCCTGCACCCGCTGTTCCAGGTTGCGCTGTCGCTGAACAACTTCGCTCCCGCCGCCCTGAACGTGTCCGGGCTCGACTTCGAGGTCACTCCGCGTCCGCTCGACATCGCCAAGTGCGATCTGCACTTCCACTTCACCGAACGTCACGACGTCGACGGGAGGCCCGCCGGAATCGACGCCGAACTGGTGTATTCCGCCGACCTCTACGATGCATCCACCGCACAGGGTTTCGTCGAACTGCTGCACACCGTCGTCGACCCGATCGGTAGGTGACCGGGCATCGGACGTGGTAGAGATGCCTGATGAGAGGCTTCCGGAGATCGATTCTGGTGTCATTGCTCGGTGGCGCGGTGCTCCTCGCGCCCGCCGCCTGCTCCGACCCGTCGGGCACGGCGGTGAGCGAGCCGTCGACCGTGTCCGACGCGGGTCCGTCCATGACCGACCCGGCGACCGGTCCGGCGACACCCGCGGGGGTGCCCTACACGGAGTCCGAACTGCAGGTCACCGGTTCCACCGGACGCGTCCGCTACGACGTGCTCATCCCGCAGATCGAGGGCGGCGACCCGGCGGTCACCGCCGAGTTCAACGAATCGATGCGCGCCGCGCTCCAGGACCAGATCGACGGCTGGGACACCGACGCGTTCACGCTGAGCAGCCAGGAACACAGCGTGGCGCACATCGGTGAGCACGTGATCAGCGGGCTGCTCGTGACGTCCTGGAACGCCGATCCGCCCGGGGCGCATCCCACGCCGATCGTCGCGACGGTGGTGGTGAATGCCGATACGGCCGCACCGATCACGCTCGGCGACCTCTTCCCAGACCTGCCTGCCGGGCTGCAGGCGCTGTCGGACAGTTCCGCGCGCCTCCTCCCCGAGACGGTCGCCGGACCGGACTTCGAGCGATCGGGCATCGAGCCGACCGAGGCGAACTTCGCCAACTGGCTGGCCACCCCGGCGGGCATGGAGATCCACTTCAACGACTACCAGGTGGGGCCGCACGCCATCGGGCTCGTCACCGTCACCGTGCCGTGGGAGGACCTGGCGGACGTGATCGACCCCGAACTGGCTCCCGTCGTGTCGAGTTAGACATCCCAGGGCCGTAGGACGTCAAGCCGCCCGGATGGTGCGGTGATCCCAGGCGATGTGTTCGTCGTAGTGGGTGTGGTGGCGGAGGCAGCCGTGGAGGAGGCCGACGAGGCGGTTGCCGAGGGCGCGGAGCGCTTGGTGGTGCAGGTCGCCGGCGTCGCGTCGCTGGTCGTAGAACTCCCGGGCACCGGGACTGGACGATAAAGCGCAGAACGCCCACTGGTCGATAGCGTCGTAGAGACGCCGGTTGCGGACGTGGCGGGCGAGTACCGCACGTTTCTTGCCGGACGCGATCGTCAGCGGGGAGGTGCCGGCGTAGTTTCTGCGAGACTTGCTGGTGGTGTAGCGGTCGGGGTCGTCCCCGAACTCACCGAGCACCCGGGCGCCGAGCACAACACCAAGTCCTGGCAGGGAACGGTAGATGTCGGCGTCCGGGTGTGACTCAAAATGGTCGGCCAGTGTGGACTCAAGTTCGATGATCTGCCGGTTCAACTCGACGATGAGACCGACCGCCGCGCGGGTGGTGGCGGCGAACGCGGCGACGACCGGCGCCGGCGCGGCGAGCTGCTCGACCCGCAACCCGGCCCGGATTTCGCGGGCCCGGGTATCGAGATTTCGTTGCCGACCAGCCCTTTTGAGCGCGGATCGGATCGCCGGCAGGGTCAGGTGCGCGGCCTCGGCGGGAGTCGGGGCGCGACCGAGTACGGCGAGGGTGTCGCGGTCGTGCAGGTCGTCGAACACCTCCAGCGCGGCCGGGTAGTACTCGCGCAGCGCCGAGCGCAGCGCGTTGGTTTGCCGGGTCCGGGCCCAGATCAGGTTCTGGTGTCCGCGGGCGAGGACCTTGATCGCCTCCACGTCCGGGCTGTCGCCGGCGATCGGGCGATGATTGTGCCGGTCCGTGCGTACCAGGTCCGCGAGCAGTTTGGCGTCACCGGCGTCGGACTTCGCGCCCGAGACGTGGTGACGGTCGCGGTAGCGGGCGACCGCGAGGGGGTTGACCGGGTACACCTGATAGCCGGCGGCGGTCAGCGCCTGTACCCACAGACCGCGGTCGGTTTCGATGCCGATCACGACCTGACCCGGCTCGTCGGCGTGGCCGGCTATCAGTTCGTGCAATGTGCGGATGCCGGCGAGTCCTTCCGGCAGCCGACGCGACGACAGTCGCCTGCCCGTGTCGTCCATCAAATGGACATCGTGATGTTGTTCGGCCCAGTCGTCTCCGACGAAGATCATCGATCGCCTCCTTTGGTCTCCTATTCTTGATGAAACCTGTTCGAGCCCAGAGGCACCCGGCATCGACCTAATGGATCAGTGCTCATACGGCACGACATCCCATCAGCGCTATAGGCGACCTCACCGACCGGCCGGGGCACAATCTAACTCTAGGAGTCAACCTCACTCCAGGCGAGAGCAGTGCTCACCGGCCGGCGGCTCAGTGATCAGCTTGTCGTGGACGGGCAGTCACCTGTCGAAGGCTCGCCGATCGACTCCCATTAGGCGCTGCCCGACCGCTCACCGGGAACGAACCTGTAGCTGCCCGGGTGCTCCGACCTACCGTCCCAGACAGGCCTTGCTGCCGGAATGTGTCTGTCGAATGGGAGAGGAGCGCGCCCGTGAGTGCACGCACCGAAGTTGATGCTCGGGCGAATCGGATCGGCGACGTGGACGCGGTCGTCGTCGGCGCGGGATTCGCGGGTCTGTACGCCGTCCACAAACTGCGGAGCCTGGGTCTGACGGTCCAGGGTGTCGAGGCCGCGGACGGAGTCGGCGGAACGTGGTTCTGGAACCGCTACCCCGGCGCCCGGTGCGACGTGGAAAGCGTCGACTACTCGTACTCGTTCTCGCGGGAACTCGAGCAGGAGTGGGACTGGAGCGAGAAGTACGCCACCCAGCCCGAGATCCTGGCGTATATCGATCACGTCGCCGACCGGTTCGATCTCCGCGACCGTTTCCTGTTCGGCACCCGCGTGACGTCCGCGGAACTGGACGAGGACACGCTGCGGTGGGAGGTGCGCACCGACCGCGGTGACGTCCTGTCCGCCCGGTACTGCATCTTCGCGACCGGTGCCTTGTCCACCGCGAACATGCCGAACATCCCGGGACGCGAATCCTTCACCGGCGACACGCATCACACCGGCCACTGGCCGCACGAGGGGGTCGACTTCACCGGCCGCCGGGTCGGGATCATCGGCACCGGTTCCTCGGGAATCCAGTCGATTCCCGTCATCGCCGAGCAGGCGGATCACCTGTACGTGTTCCAGCGCAGCGCCAATTACAGCGTCCCCGCGGGCAACGAGATGTGGGACGACGAGATGCGGCGCGCGATCAAGGCGGGATACGACGAGCGCAGGCGGCTGTCGCGGGAGAGCGGGGGCGGGTCGCCGTACAACGCGCACCCGAAGTCGGCGTTGGAGGTGTCCGAGGAGGAACGCCGCGACGCCTACGAGACGCGATGGAAGCTCGGCGGGGTGCTGTTCGCGAAAACCTTTCCGGACCAGACGAAGACCGAGGCCGCGAACGCGACCGCGCGGGAGTTCGCGGAGAACAAGATCCGCCGCCTCGTCGACGACCCCGCGGTCGCGGACAAGCTGATCCCGAACGATCACCCCATCGGGACCAAGCGGATCGTCACCGACACCCACTATTTCGAAACGTACAACCGGCCGAACGTCACCCTGGTGGATCTGAAGGCGGCGCCGATCGAGTCGATCACCCCGTCGGGGATCACCACCGCCGACGCCGACTACGGCCTCGACACGCTGGTGTTCGCCACCGGATTCGACGCCATGACCGGAGCCCTCGACCGCATGCGGATCGTCGGCCGGGACGGCGTCTCCCTCGCCGAGTACTGGAGTGAGGGACCGAAAACCTATCTGGGTGTAGGTGTTCCGGGGTTCCCGAACCTGTTCGTCGTGACCGGGCCGGGCAGCCCATCGGTGCTGGCAAACATGGTGCTCGGCGCCGAGCAGCACGTCGACTGGATCGCGGACTGCATCGAGCACCTGTGGGAGAAGGACTACGACGCGGTCGAGGCATCGGTCCCGGCCACCGAGCAGTGGGTGGAGCACTGCCGCGAGCTTGCCGCGCAAACCCTGTTCCCGCTGGCGAACTCCTGGTACATGGGCGCCAACATTCCGGGCAAACCCCGCGTGTTCATGCCGTACATCGGGGGCTTCGGCGCGTATGGGCGGATCTGCGCGGACGTCGCGGAGGAGGGGTTCCGCGGGTTCGAGTTCAGCCGGTCCCGGACGCGGCTGGCAGACCCGGTGGGGTAGTTGCCCAGATATTGGTCAGCCGCACAGGCAATTGCCTGTGCGGCTGACCAATTCGTGGGAAAATGAGCAGCTCAGTCGGGCAGCGCGTACGTGGCCCAGGCCCGGGCGAGCACGTCGCCGTCGAGCGTGCAGGTGACGGTGACGTCGGTCATGCGCACGCCGTCCTGGACGTACGTCTGCTGCAGCGAGGACGTGAAGTCCGCATCGGACGGCACGGCCCGCCGGATGCGGGTGCGGAACCTGCGGAGCGTTCCGGGGAACTGCTCGGCGCAGTGGCGCTCGAGCAGATCTGCCGACCGGTCGTCCGGTGTCGCGGCGCCGGTGAAGCTGTTCGTCCAGAACTCGAAGACCAACTGCTCGTCGCGGTTGTGGAAGCGGACCAGCAGGTCGTGGTCGCCCACCCTGCGGACCTGTGCCGTCAGCGCGTCGTCCGGCGTCCGGCGCGGTCGCAGGAGGAGGAAGTCCTGCTCGACGGCCGCCCCCGGCTGGGGTGCGACGATCACCCCGCTCGGGACGGCGTCGGCGCACAGCCGGCGAATCTCTGCTGTGTGCGGCTGCGAAGAGATGAGTGCGGCCATCGGTCCTCCCAATTTCCGGGTATGTGATCCGCACGGTAGTCGCCGCGGCGGGGAAACGGGGGGTGTGGGTCCCTGTGATCGGGACGCGGAAGTTCTGCCGCGATGCGTGGATACGAAAGCCTCTCGCTGAGTGGGAGAGTCGGGTACCGGAACGGACCGCGTGCGCCGACTATGAGCTACACCACACCCCGAGGGTGTTCTTGACGTACAGCGAGGCGGAGGTAGACATGGCGCGCAACAGTGCCGTTGACGGCGACGAAGTCCGGATGATCGAAGTGGGATCGGCACCAACGCGTTTCGCGCGCGGGTGGCATTGCCTGGGTCTGGCGAAGACCTTCAGGGACGGCGCCCCGCATCAGATCGATGCGTTCGGCACGTCGCTGGTGGTGTTCGAGACGTCGGACGGCACCCTGAGCGTGCTCGACGCCTACTGCCGCCACATGGGTGGCAACCTGGCGCACGGCACCGTGAAGGGCGACTCCATCGCCTGCCCGTTCCACGACTGGCGCTGGGGCGGCAACGGCAAGTGCACGGGAATCCCGTATGCGCGGCGCGTCCCGCCGCTGGCGCGGACCCGGGCCTGGACGACCATCGAGCGCAACGGCCAGCTCTACGTCTGGAACGACCCGCAGGGCAACCCGCCGCCCGCCGACGTGACGATTCCCGAGATCGAGGGATTCGGTTCTTCGGAATGGACCGACTGGACCTGGAATTCGCTGCTCGTCGAGGGTTCGCACTGCCGCGAGATCGTCGACAACGTGGTCGACATGGCGCACTTCTACTACGTCCACTTCTCGTTCCCGCGCTACTTCAAGAACGTGTTCGAGGGGCACGTGGCCACCCAGTACATGCAGTCGACGCCCCGCCACGACATCTCAGTGGGCACCAGCTACGACGACCCCAACTCGACGCTGCGCTCGGACGCGTCGTACTTCGGCCCGTCCTACATGATCGACAAGCTGTGGAGCGAGGCGAACGGCATGATGATCGAGACGGTGCTGATCAACTGCCACTACCCGGTCAGCGCCGATTCATTCGTCCTGCAGTGGGGCGCCATGGTGAAGAAGCCCGAGGGGCTGTCGGACGAGGTGGCGAACGGCATGGCGGCCCAGTTCGCGGAGGGCGTGGAGCTCGGGTTCAAGCAGGACGTCGACATCTGGCTGAACAAGTCGCGCATCGACAACCCGCTGCTGTCGGAGGAGGACGGGCCGGTGTACCAGCTGCGCCGCTGGTACCAGCAGTTCTACGTCGACGTCGAGGACATCACCGAAGACATGACCAAGCGCTTCGAATTCGAGATCGACACCACCAGGGCAGTGCAGAGCTGGGAGGCGGAGGTTGCCGACAACCTCGCCAACGGCGTCGTGCCGCTCGACACCAACGCCTGAGCCGGCTCAGAGAAGAAGGACACGACAGATGACCCACGAGGTTCTCGACAACATCATGGCGATCGCGGACCAGCTCCGTGATCAGGCGCCCGAGGCCGAGCGGATCGGCAGGCTGCCCGACGACACGGCGAAGAAGCTCCGCGAGGCCGGACCGATCAAGCTGCTTCAGCCCGGCAAGTACGGCGGCCACGAGGCTCACCCGCGCGAGTTCGCGGAGACGGTGATGGCCGCGGCCTCCCTCGATCCGGCAACGGGATGGGTGTGCGGCATCGTCGGAGTGCACCCCTGGCAGCTGGCATTCGCCGACCCGAAGGTGCAGGACGAGGTGTGGGCGGCCGACAACGACACCTGGATGGCCTCGCCGTACGCGCCGACCGGGATCGCGACCCCAGTCGACGGCGGCTACCTCTTCAGCGGCCGCTGGCAGTTCTCCTCGGGCACCGATCACTGCGACTGGATCTTCCTCGGCGCCATGCTCGGCGACAAGGACGGCGCCATGGCGCTGCCGCCGAAGATGCTGCACATGATCCTGCCGCGCAGCGACTACGAGATCGTCGAGGACTCGTGGAACGTCGTCGGGCTCAAGGGCACCGGGTCCAAGGACATCATCGTCCGGAACGCCTTCGTCCCCGACTACCGGGTGATGGACGCCGACGAGGTCATGAACGGCACCGCGGTGCAGAAGTTCGGGCGCACCGAGACGCTGTACAACATGCCGTGGTCGACGATGTTCCCGCTCGGAATCTCCTCCGCCGTGGTGGGAATCGCCGAGGGCGCCCTGGCCGCCCACCTCGACTACCAGCGCGACCGCGTCGGCGCGCAGGGCACCGCGATCAAGGACGACCCCTACGTCCTGTTCGCCGTCGGTGAGGCCGCGGCCGACATCAACGCCGCCCGCCAGGAACTGCTCGCCAACGTCGACAGGATCTGGGACCTCGTCGAGTCGGGCAAGGAGGTCACGTTCGAGGACCGCGCCGCCGGACGCCGCACTCAGGTGCGGGCCGCGTGGCGGGCGGTCACCGCCGTCGACCAGATCTTCGCCCGCTCCGGCGGCAACGCGCTGCGCATGGACAAGCCCCTGCAGCGGTACTGGCGGGACGCGCACGCCGGCCTCGCGCACGCGATCCACGTGCCGAGCACCGTGTACCACGCATCGGCGCTCAGTTCCCTCGGCCTCGACCCGGCCGACAACCTCAAGTCGATGATCTGACCGCCGTCCGAACACGAAAACACCAGAAGGACAACACATGACAGACATCAAGGGCCTGGGCTACGTCAAGATCCAGACCAACGACCTGGAGCGGTGGCGCACGTTCGCGTTCGACGTCCTCGGATTCGCCGAGGGGTCGGGCCCGGACGAGGATGCCCTGTACCTGCGCATGGACGAGCGCGCTGCCCGCATCGTGATCGTGCCGGGCGAGACGGACGAGGTGGTCACCATCGGGTGGGAGGTCCGCGATCACGCCGGCCTGGTCCGCGTCCAGGAGGCGGTCGAGGGCGCGGGGATCGCCGTCAAGCCGCTGTCGGTGGAAGAGGCCGACGCGCGCCGCGTCGAGGAGGTCGTCACGTTCCAGGATCCGACGGGCGCGACGATCGAGATCTTCCACGGCGCCGTCCTCGACCACAGCCCGGTGGTCACCCCGTTCGGCGCGAAGTTCGTGACGGGGGCGCAGGGCCTCGGCCACGTCGTGCTGCCGGTGATGGATTTCAGCGGGGCGTTCGACTTCTACACCGAGGTGCTCGGCTTCCTGCCGCGCGGCGCGTTCCGCATCCCGGCGCCGCCGGAGTTCGGTCCGATGCGGGTGCGCTTCATGGGCGTCAACGAGCGGCACCACAGCCTGGCCCTGTGCCCCGCGCCGCACGGCGGGGCACCGGGTCTGGTGCACATCATGGTGGAGGTCGACACGCTCGACGCCGTCGGGCAGGCTCTCGACCGCGTCGTCAAGGACGGGTTCTCCGTCTCCTCGACGCTCGGCCGCCACACCAACGACAAGATGGTGTCGTTCTACGTGCGTGCTCCCGGCGGCTGGGACATCGAGTTCGGCACCGACGGCATGAAGGTGGACGAGACGTACTACTCCGCGGAGGAGATCACCGCCGACAGCTACTGGGGCCACGACTGGTCGGGAAGCGAGCCGCTGGCGGCCATGTAAACGGGGTGTCCGGGCCCGGTGTGCGTATCCACTCGATGCGTGCACCGGGCCTTTGGGCTGTTCGGGGTCGTTCAGCCAGCCGCTATTGCAAATAGGTATATGCCTATTTATAGTAAGTGTCGCCAGTCACACAGCGCGGCGCCGCACCGAGCAGCGCCGTTACGGAGGTCCCCCATGACGACGACACTCAGCCCCACACCCACCGCCGGCCTCGATCGCGCCGCCCTTCTCCTCGACGCCTTCGACGGCCCGGGCAGGCTCACGCTCGCGCAGATCGTGCGCCGCACGGGGCTCCCGCGATCCTCCGCGCACCGGATGCTCGAACGACTCGTCCAGCTGCGATGGCTCCGCCGGGAGGGCCGGGACTACGAACTCGGCATGCGGCTGTTCGAACTCGGGTCGCTGGCCGTGCACCAGGACCGTCTGCACCGGGCCGCGCTGCCGTTCCTGCACGAACTGCACCGGCTCACCGGGCACGCCGTGCACCTCGCGGTGCTCGAGGGAATCGACGTCGTCTACCTGGAGAAGATCGCCGGACGGTTCGGCGTCGGGCTGCCGTCCCGCGTCGGCGGCCGCCAGCCCGCGCACTGCACGAGCGTCGGCAAGGTGCTGCTGGCCCATTCGCCCGAGTCGGTGGTCGACCGTGTCGTCGAGGCCGGTCTGCCCCGCAGCACACGATTCAGCATCGACTCACCTGCCGCGTTCCGCGCCGAGTTGCAGAAGACCCGCGAACGCGGGGCGGCCTACGACCGGGAAGAGGATCTCGTGGGCGTCAGCTGCGTCGCCGTGCCGGTGGGCACCGAGGACAACGTGGTGGCGGCCATCTCCGTGTGCGGTCCGAGCAGTCAGATCAAGCTCGATCACCGTCTGACCGCACCGATTCGCATGTCCGCCAAGGGCGCCTGGCGCAACTACATGTCGACCGCGACACCGGGCGCCGGACGCGCCGACCGATACTCCGCCTGAGGCGGGACGAAGGAGCACGAATGCCGCTCGACGAGCAGGCCGAGACCATCCTGCGGGGACTGAACGAGAACTTTCCCCGGGTGGAAACCATGACGGGCGCCCAGGCGCGGGCGGAGACGAAGGCGGGACGTAAGGCCGTCGCCGACCCCGAACCGGTCGGTGAGGTGCGCGACCGGGAGATCCCCGGCGGTGCCGGATCGATTGCGGTACGGATCTATTCGCCCGCGGGGAACTCCGCGGGACCCCTTCCTGTCGTCGTCTTCTTCCACGGCGGCGGGTTCGTGATCTGCGACCTCGACAGTCACGACGGCTTCTGCCGCGCCATGTGCAACGGGATCGGCGCCGTCGTCGTCTCCGTCGACTACCGCCTGGCCCCGGAATCGCAATGGCCCGCCGCGGCGGACGACGCCTACGCTGCGACGCGCTGGGTCGCGCAGCACGCCCACGAGTTCGGCGCCGATCCGGACCGTCTGCTCGTCGCCGGCGACAGCAGCGGCGGCAACCTCGCGGCCGTCGCCGCGCTGATGGCCCGAGACCGGCAGGGCCCTGCCGTCGCCGGACAGCTCCTGATCTACCCCGTCATCGAACCGGCCTTCGACACCGAGTCCTACGACGAGTTCGCGGAGGATCACTTCCTCACCCGCGCTGCGATGCAATGGTATTGGGATCAGTACCTGCCGACGCACCGCGAGGCCGTACCCGCCTACGCCGCCCCGGTCCGGGCCGAGGACCTCGGCGGGCTCCCACCCGCAATCGTGATCACCGCCGAACGCGATCCGCTGCGGTACGAGGGGGAGAAGTACGCCGCGGCGCTCGCCGACGCCGGTGTTCCGGTACAGCTCGAGCGGGTCCGGGGAATGTTCCACGGATTCCTGACGATCGACGCGATGACCGCGGCGCAGACCGAACGCCGGGCGCTGTGGCCCCGGCTCCGGAATCTGGTGGCCGAACGCGTGCGCACCCCGTCCGACTAGTTCTCCGTCTCGGCCTCGTCGCCGGAGTCCCGCGCCGCCTTCATGGCGGCCTGGTACTCCTGCTGCGCCTCGCGGGAGCGCCGGATCGACGGTGATGCGGTGGGTTTCGGCACACCGGGATGTTCCGGCGTCCCTTCTCCGTGCATCCGCTCGACGGCCTCGTCGATGTCGGCGAGCATCTGCTTCGCGAGTTCGCTCTCGGCGGCGTAGTAGCGCTCGGACCACTTGTTGACCATGTGTGCGAATGCCCACGTGGGTTCGACATCGGAATCGCGGGCGTCGAGTGCGGCCTGCCTGCTCATCCCCTCCACATACGAGATGTGCTCCTTCAGGGCATCTTTGAGCTGCTCCGGCTCGGTGAGATGGCCGAGCCACATGCGCAGCATCACGCCGTGCTTGAGGACGGGCGGATCGATCGGCGCCTCCCGCGCCCAGCTGCGCATGACGGCCATGCCCGCGTCCGTGATCTTGTACAGGCGCTTGGGTTTCACCCGCGCCTCGTCGTCCACGACTGTCCGCGACGTCACGTATCCCACGTCTTCCAGCTTCTTCAGCTCCGAGTACACCTGACTGAACGACGGGCTCCAGTAGAAGAAGCGAACGCTGTACGAGGCCCACTTCTTGAGGTCGTAGCCGGACAGTTCCTCGCCGAACGACAGGATGCCGAGCACCGGCCAGCTCGTGGATCGGAGGCCGGCGAACCCGGAGCTCTGGGTGGGGTCGGACGAAGGCATTTCCCGAGCCTATCAACCGTGCGCCGCCGGTCGGACACGTGAAACCCTGCCGCTGGGCGGGACGGGGCATTTCCCGCCTGCAGGAGCCGCGGCCAGGCTGAACGCAACCCGTCGATCCGAGGAGACACGATGACCCGAACCGAAGAACCCGTGCCGCCGGTGGCACGTCGCATCGACCCTGCCGACCTCAAGTCGGTGCTCGGGCACTTCTGCACCGGCGTCACGGTGATCACCGCACACGACGGCGAGAATCCGCACGGCTTCACATGCCAGTCGTTCGTGTCGCTGTCGCTGGACCCGCCGTACGTGTCGTTCAGCCCCGCACGGACGTCGACCAGCTGGCCGCGGCTGCGGGCGAGCGAACACGTCTGCGTCAACGTCCTCGCTCACGATCAGCGGGACGTCTGCGGCACGTTCGCGACCAGCGGCGCCGACAAGTTCGCCGGAGTCGGGTGGTCGCACGCCGGCAACGGCGCCCCGGCGCTGGACGGAGTGCTGGCCCGGGTGCAGGCTACCGTCGAATTCGAGCACGACGCCGGAGACCACACGATCGTCGTCGCACGCGTGACCGGACTGGACGTGCTCAGGGATGTGCCGCCGCTCCTGGTGTACCGCGGCGGGCTCGGCATCTTCACCGCCGCCACCTAGCTCTGTCTCCCGCGCGGCGGCGGTGCCGCTGTCTCCCGCTCCGCGGGAAGGGCTGTGGGAAAAAGCAATTGACACCGGCAGGGTGTGATCGAGACCACTTCGGAAGGTGTGCACGATGAGCGTAGACGAGCAGAACTGGGACCGGGAGGTCGATCTCCTGGTGATCGGCAGCGGTGCGGGCGGCATGACCGCCGCACTTGCCGGCGCCGAGCGGGGGCTCGACACCCTCGTCGTCGAAAAGTCCGCGGTGTACGGCGGTTCGACGGCACTGTCCGGCGGCGCCCTGTGGATCCCCAACTCGCCGATCCTCGTCCGTGAAGGCCGCGCCGACGACCCCGGCGACGTCCGGAAATACCTGGATTCGATCGTCGGCGACAGCGTGCCGTCCGAACGCCTCGACGCGTACATCGAGCAGGGGCCGGCCATGATGCAGTTCTTCGAACAGAATTGCCCGCATCTCCGGTTCTCCTGGTGCGAGGACTATTCCGACTACCACCCGGAGAACGTGGGCGGACGGCCGAAGGGGCGGACGGTCGAACCGCTGCCGTTCGACATGAACCAGCTCGGCGCCGACCGCGAGCTGCAGCGCCCGAACTCCCTCGCTATGCCGGGCGGGCTCTACATGACGTCCACCGAGTTCCGGCACCTCAACATGTTCTTCCGCACCTGGGCCGGACGCCGGACCGCGTTGGGCGTCGGCTGGCGTTCGGTGGTGGCGATGGTGCGGCGCAGGCGGATGGAGACCCTGGGGCAGGCCCTCGTCGGCAGGCTGCGGCTCAGCCTTCAGGAGGCCGGCGTCCCGCTGTGGCTGAACTCCCCACTGAAGGGGCTGATCACGGACGAGTCCGGGGCCGTCACGGGCGCGGTCGTCGAGTCCGGGACGCGGGAACTGCGCATCCGCGCCCGCCGCGGCGTCATGATGGCCACCGGCGGATTCGAGCAGAGCGAGGAGATGCGGAAGCGGTACCTCCGGGAGGGCGGCAAGGACAATTACAGCGCCGGCTCGCCCGACAACACCGGTGACGGAATCGTGGCGGGTGAGCAGGTCGGCGCCGCCGTCGACCTGATGGACGACGCCTGGTGGATGCCGTCGTTCCGGCGTCCGGACGGAATCATGCACGTCCTGGTGTCGGAGCGGTCGATCCCGCCGTCGCTGATCGTCGACCAGAACGGCAAGCGGTTCACCAACGAGGCATCCCCGTACGTGTCGTTCGTCCACGACCAGATCGCAGGCGGTCACGACCCGGTGTGGTTCGTATTCGACTCGAAGGCGAAGAGCCGCTACCAGTTCGGCGGGGTGATGCCCGGGCAGAAGTTCCCGGCGGAATGGTTCGAGACGGGCCTGATGCTGCGTGCGGAGACCCTCGGGGAACTGGCGCAACAGATGAGCGTGCCCGCCGACGCGCTGTCCGCCGAGATCACAAGGTTCAACGGGTTCGCCCGGGCAGGTGTCGACGCCGATTTCGGTCGCGGCGACAGCGCCTACGACCGCTACTACGGCGACCCGCGACTGCCCAACCCGACCCTGGACGAGGTGGACAAGGCCCCGTACTACGCGGTGCGGATGGAGGCCGGCGACCTCGGTACCAAGGGCGGGCTCGTGTGCAATGAGCACAGCCAGGTGCTGAGCGGCAACGGCGAACCGATCCCCGGGCTGTACGCCACCGGAAACACGTCGGCGTCCGTGATGGGCAACGATTACGCGGGCGCCGGCGCGACGATCGGCCCCGCGATGGTGTTCGGCTGGGTCGGGGCACGCCACGCCGCAGCCAGTGCAGGGGCGGTGAGCTGAGTGCTTCCCGTCGAATGCCGGCGCTGCGGTAACGCGGTGCTCGTGGAGAAATACAGCGAGGCGCACACGAGCGTGCAGTGGCTGGGCGACGCCGAGCAGACCTGCCCGGAATTCGCTCTGCGTGCGCAGGAGGGTGAGCACTCGATGTTCGTCCCCACCTGCGGTGCGCTGCGCGGATCGATCGACGACGCGGTGGAGGACGGGCGGGTGGGGATCTCCCTGCGCAGCTACCCGACCCCCGGCCGCCTGGACTAGAGGGGACAACCGATGTCACGGATGGCAGGCAAGGTCGCCTTCATCACCGGTGCCGGAAACGGCATGGGACGCAGTCACGCGGTCCGGCTCGCGGAGGAGGGCGCCGACGTGATCGCCGTCGACCTTCCGTCGGCCGCAGCCGATCTCGACGAAACCCGAAGGCTGGTCGTCGAACTCGGACGCCGAGCGGTCGTCGCCCACGCCGATGTGCGGGACCCGGCGGCGCTGCGGGCGGCCGTCGACGCCGGAGTCGCGGAGCTGGGACCCCTCGACGTCGTCGTCGCGAACGCGGGTGTCTGCGACAACCCCGGCCCGGCCTGGACGATCGACGACGAGATCTGGCACCGATCGCTCGACGTCAACCTCACCGGCGTCTGGAACACGGCGACCGCCGCGGTCCCGGCGATGCGCGACGGCGGCGGTTCCGTCGTGATCGTCAGTTCGACCGCAGGCATCAAGGCGGTGGCCGGGGCGGCCCACTATTCGGCGTCCAAGACCGCGGTGGTCGGGTTGGCCCGGACCCTCGCCACCGAACTCGGACCGCAGTTCATCCGGGTCAACGTGCTGCACCCCGGTGCCGTCGGCACCCGCATGACCCTGAACCCCGAGACGATGGCACGGCTGCGGCCGGACCTCGAGAACCCGTCCCGGGAGGACGTCGTCCCCGTCCTCGCGGCCAACCACATGCTGCCCGTTCCGTGGCTGGACTCGCGGGACGTCAGCAATGCGCTGCTGTTCCTGGCCTCGGACGAATCGCGATACATCACCGGCACACAACTCGTGGTCGACGCCGGACTGACCCAGAAGGTGTAGAGATGACAGGTCGAGTGAACGGAAGAGTCGTCCTGGTCACCGGTGCCGCACGCGGGATCGGCCGGGCGCAGGCACTGCGATTCGCACAGGAGGGCGCGGACGTCGTGGCCGTCGACCTGTGCGGGCCGGTCGGCACGGTGGTGACGCCACCGGCGAGCCCGGAGGATCTCGAGGTGACCGCGAAACTGGTCCGGGACACGGGCCGCCGGATCGTGACTGCGCAGGTGGACGTGCGTGACGGAACGGCGCTCGCGGATGCGGTGACGGCGGCGGCCGCCGAACTGGGCGGGCTGGACTTCGTGTGCGCCACGGCGGGCATCACGTCCTCGGGCGCCGCGCTGGAGCTCGACTCCGAGACGTGGCAGACGATGCTCGACGTCAATCTGACGGGGGTGTGGCAGACGTGCAAGGCGGCGGCCCCGCACCTGATCGAGCGCGGCGGCGGGGCGATGGTCCTGACGAGTTCCATCGCCGGTCTGCGCGGTCTCGTCGGCGTCGCCCACTACACCGCGGCCAAGCACGGGGTGGTGGGACTGATGCGGTCGCTGGCCAAGGAACTCGCGCCGCACCGGGTGCGGGTCAACAGCGTGCATCCCACCAACGTCGACACGGACATGATCCAGAACGACATGGTGCGACGGGCGTTCCGGCCCGACCTCGAGCACCCCACCCGCGAAGAGTTCGCGGCGGCCGCGGTGACGATGAACATGCTGCCGATTCCCTGGATCGAACCGGTCGACGTGGCCAACGCCGCGCTGTTCCTGGCCTCGGACGAGGCGCGGTACATCACGGCGGTCGCCCTGCCGGTCGACGCGGGCAGCGTCAGCAGATGATTGTCGCGGGCAGCGTCAGCCGGTAACACTCAGTCGCGACGCCGGCCGAACCGGCGACCGGGATCGTCACCGACGAGGCGTTCGCCACGGCCGCCGGAACGGAGAACTCACATCCTTGTGGGGCGGAGCCGTGAATTCGGTCTGCACCGACGAGATGGCCTGCTGCGCCGGGCCCGACGGCGACCCGGTGCGGGGCAGGAACGTGGCCGCGACGAGCCCGACCAAGCCGACCGCCGCCAGGACGACCATGGCGAGCGCGTACGACCGCTCGGGGGTGGAGGTGATTCCGGCGACGAGGACAGTGCCGGCGATCGCGGCGCCGAGGGACGAGCCGAGATTCGACACGCTCCGTGACAGGCCGGAAATTTCGCCCTGCTGGTGCTCGCCGAAGGCCGACTGCACGATGTTGACCGACGGGGTGAGCATGACACCGAGACCCAGTCCGATCAGCAGCAGTCCCGGCGCGAACGCCCAGACGTTCGGGGTGCGACTCACCAGGGCCAGCAGCACGGTTGTCCCGCCGATCACGACGAGGAAGCCGGCGAGGATCAGGGTGCGCTGCGCGTGCCGCTTCGCGAACCGTTCGGCAGCGAGGGAGGCCGCCAGCAGACCGGCCGTTTCCGCGGTGAAGATGACGCCGGTCTCGACCGCGTCGTAGTCGCGCACGACCTGGAGGTAGGCCGCGACCACGAATGACACCCCGGTGAGCAGCAGCCACTGAGTGTTCTGGGTGACCAGGCCCAGATTGGAAGTGCGGTTGCGGAACAGCGCCGTCGACAGCATCGGTTCCGTGCCGGCGCGTTCCTTGGCCCGCACCGAGCGTAAGAACCACACCAGCACCAGGGCGCCCGCAATGATGAGGGTGATCATCAACCAGGCGTTGTTGTCCGCGGCGAGGATTCCGGTGACGATCAGGACGAGGCCGACCGCCGAGAGGATCGCCCCGCCGGTGTCGAACGGACGTGTGCGGTCCGGCGGTAGCGGATCGGTGATGTTCCGCGCCAGCACCACGATGATCGCGATGACCAGGGCCTGGAACACGAATGCCGCCCGCCAGCTGATCGCCGAGGTGATGAGGCCGCCGATCAGCGGCCCGGCGGCCGCGCCGATGCCTCCCATCGCGCTGATCGCACCGAAGGCGCGGGCTCGCGAGGTGACCTCGGTGAACAACAGCGTGGTGAGGATGTAGACGGGTGGGATCAGCAGGGCCGTGCCCACTCCTTCGAGGATCGAATTGCCGAGGATGAGAATGCCCAGGCCGGGGGCTGCTGCGCTCATCACGGCACCGACTCCGTAGATGACCAGGCCGACGGTGAAACAACGCTTCCGCCCGTACTTGTCGGTCAGCTTGCCGCCGGGGATCATCAGTGCCGCCATCACCAACAGGAAGATGGTGATCGCAACCTGCACACCTTGCACGCTGGTGTCCAGGTCTTCGCTGATGTCGTTGATCATCACGTTCATGTTGGAGCCGGCGAAGCTGCAGATGAACTGGGCCAGCGCCAGCGGGATCAGAACCCGGCGGAGAGCGGCCGAGCGGTGACCTGCCTCGTTTCGTGGAGCCATCTCGCACCTGTTCCGGGTTGGCGGCCGTGACTTCGTCTCCCGGCGCACAGCCTCATGCAGTGTGCGCCTACGCGTGAATACGCGCCGTGCTCAGGGAATCAGACGTTGAGTGATGGAGTGATGTTACCGCCGGACGAGTTGGTCGGCCAGTGAAAGCGACGCCGGCGGCCCAGCGACCGTTGTTCCCGGGTTCGGCCCCGCAACAATGTTGCGGGGTGGTGAATTCACCTCCATTGCCTACTCGTTCGGAGGACACTTGCCCCGAAGGCCATTTCTCGCTCGTCCTGGGAAGGGAACTCCATGTCCGAGGAGTTGTCGGTCAAACAAGTTGTGGCACAAGGGACCGCGATGGCTCTGGGCCGCGTCGAGGTCGAATCCGGCGGACCTTTCATGAGTGTCGCGACCGTGTCGATGAACACCAAGTAAACAGTACGGCAACTCTTTTCGACCATGCAGGAAACATCTGAGGATGGGGAGATCGGTTATGCGTATCGAGGATTACGGACTCATCGGAGATCTACAGACAGCCGCTCTGGTGGGCCGCGATGGCGCCATCGACTGGCTGTGTCTGCCTCGCTTCGATTCCGCGTCGTGCTTCGCCGCCCTGGTCGGGGACGAACGGCACGGCCGCTGGAGCCTGTCCCCGGTCGGCGAGGCGCGGGTCAGTGCTCGCCGCTACCGTCCGGGGACGCTGGTGCTCGAATCGGATTTCGAGACCGCCGACGGCATGGTGCGCATCATCGACTTCATGCCGCGGCGCGGCGACGGTCCACCCCGGGTGATGCGAATCGTCCAAGGTGTGCGCGGCCGGGTGCCGATGAAGATGGAACTGGTGATTCGCCCCGACTACGGGACCATTGCCCCGTGGGTGGAGCCGGAACCGGACGGAATCCGCGCCACCGCAGGACCGGACGCCTTCCGCCTCTGCACACCCGTGCCCCTGCAGATCAACAAGGGGACGGTCGGCGCCAGGTTCGTCGTCACCGAGGGTGGCCGTGCCCGGTTCGCTCTGTGCTGGCACTCCTCCTTCGAAGACGCGCCGACGATGGAGGACGCCGACTCGGCGCTGGCCCGCACCGAGGCGTGGTGGCGAGAGTGGAGTGGGCGCTGCGTGTACTCGGGCCCCTACCGCGATCAGGTGCTGACCTCCCTGATCGCGCTCAAGGCCATGACCTACGAAAAAACCGGCGGTATGGTCGCCGCGCCCACGACCTCCCTGCCCGAGGACGTCGGGGGAGTGCGCAACTGGGACTACCGCTACTGCTGGCTGCGTGACTCCGCGCTCGCCCTCGAGGCGTTGCTCGCCGCCGGGTATACCGACGAGGCGCTCGCCTTCCGGGATTTCCTCACGCGCGTCGGCACCGGCGATCCGACGAAGATTCAGATCATGTACGGAATCAGCGGGGAGCGGCGCCTCACCGAATTCGAACTCGTCGGCTTCCCCGGCTATGAAGACTCCCGGCCGGTCCGAGTCGGCAACGCGGCATCCGAGCAGTTCCAGCTCGACGTCTACGGCGAGGTCGTCGGCATGCTCTTCGCCGGTGCGGAGATCCTCGGCCGGATCGACCCCCGGCGGTGGCCGCGCTGGCAAAAGCTCATCGAGCACATCGAAACCATTTGGCGCGAACCCGACGACGGCATCTGGGAGACCCGCGGGCCTCGCCGGCATTTCACCCACTCCAAAGTGATGGCCTGGGTGGTCTTCGACCGAGCCGTGCGCCTGGCCGAACGGTTCGAACTCCCTGCCCCCATCGAGCGTTGGAGGCAGGTACGCGACGAAATTCACCGCGACGTCTGCGCCCATGGGTTCGACAGGCAGCGAAACACTTTCACGCAGTATTACGGGTCCGAGGAGCTCGACGCGAGCGTGCTCACCATTCCGCTGGTCGGCTTCCTGCCCGGTTCGGATGCCCGCGTGAGCGGAACGATCGACGCGATCACCCGTGGGCTCGGCCGCGACGGGTTCGTCTCGCGCTACTCGACGGCGCAGACCGACGACGGATTGGCCGGCGACGAAGGGCAGTTCCTGGCATGCTCGTTCTGGTTGGTCAGCGCGCTGGCCTTGAACGGGCGGACCGAACACGCCCGGGCCCTGTTCGAGCGGCTCATTGCCCTGTGCAACGACCTGGGCCTGCTTGCGGAGGAGTACGACGTCCGCCGGCGCCGGCAGGTCGGCAACTTTCCCCAGGCGTTCAGCCATCTCACGCTCATCGGCGCGGCGTATGCCATTGCCGGTGCCGAAGGCGGCGCACAAGTGGCCGATTCCGATCCACTAGGTGTTTCGACGCGCAGGATGACACCGGCATGATCGTGAATGTCACACACGAGGAAGGCGGGCCCGCGGCTTCGCGCTGGCGATCGGCGACTCATCCCTTCCTGTACGAGATCAACACCTGGCCGTGGTTGAACCGGTTGAGCACCGACACCGGTCGTCGCATCGACCTCGGGAGCGTGCCCGACGAGCACTGGGACGCCATCGCGGACCTCGGTTTCGACGCGGTGTGGCTGATGGGCGTATGGGAGCGCAGCCCGGCGGGTGTGACCATCGCGTTGGCCGACGGCGAACTCGTTTCCGCATTCGAGGCGACGCTCGACGACTACACACCGTCCGACGTCGTCGGATCGCCGTACTGCATCCGTGACTACGAGGTCGACTCGAATCTGGGCGGTCGGGCGGGTCTCGCGGCGGCGCGGGCAGCCCTCGCGAGGCGGGGACTCGGCCTGATCCTGGACTTCGTCCCGAACCATGTGGCACCCGACCACCCCTGGACGACAACTCATCCCGAGCGTTTCGTCCAGGGCACCGCGGCGGATCTCCGACACGACGCCACGTCGTTCGTCGATGTCGCCGGCCGGGTGCTGGCCAACGGGCGGGATCCCTACTTCCCGGCGTGGCCCGATGTCGTGCAGCTCAACGCCTTCTCCCCGGACCTGCGGTCGGCGGTGGTGGACACGCTCCGCCGGATCGCAGAGCAGTGCGACGGCGTCCGATGCGACATGGCGATGCTCATGATGAACGACACGTTCGGCCGAACGTGGGGCGCCCGGGCAGGCGACGCTCCCGCCGACGACTACTGGCCGACTGTGATTCCCGCGGTGCGCGAGAGCCATCCGACGTTCCATTTCATCGCCGAAGCGTACTGGGACCTGGAGTGGGCGCTGCAACAGCAGGGCTTCGACTTCTGCTACGACAAGCGCCTCTACGACCGCCTGGTCCAGGGGGATGCCGAGCAGGTGGGCGGCCATCTCCTCGCCGACCGCGACTACCAGGAGAAGCTGGTGCGGTTCATCGAAAATCATGACGAGCCAAGGGCAGCGACGGTATTCGACCCGGCACGGGAGAACGCTGCAGCGGTGGCGACACTCACCCAGACCGGGGCGCGTCTCGTGCACGACGGCCAGATGGAGGGCCGACGCGCACGGCTGCCGGTCTTCCTCGGGCGCTTCCCCACGGAGCCCGTCGACACCGACCGGTCCCTGTTCTACCGCTCGCTGCTGACGGCACTCGGCGACAACACGTTCCGCACCGGCGTGTGGCAGCTGTGCGACCGCTCGGGCAGCCCTGGCAACGACCGCACCGAGGATCTGGTCGCGTGGTGCTGGGACGGCGACCGTCGATGGCTGGTCGTGGTGAACCTGGGCCCCGACACCGCGATCGGCTACGTGCGCGTGCCGTGGCACGACCTGCGCGGCGTGCCTTGCCGGCTCGTCGACCCCACCCACGACGCGGTCTTCGACCGTGCCGGCACCGACCTCTGCGACGGTCTGTACGTCGAGCTCGGTCCGTGGCAGTGGCACCTTTTCCGTATCGACTCCGCAGAGGAGCACACATGAGCAAGCATGCATCCGACGGACGCACCACGGCGGAACACGCCCGCCTCGCCGAGGCCACCGGCCGTGCCGAGGACGACCTGTTCGCGGCGAACCCGTGGTATGAGTGGGGTCCCTACCTGTCGGAGAGGGCGTGGGGCACCGTGCGCGAGGACTACAGCGACAGCGGCGACGCCTGGGAGTATTTCCCCCACGACCACGCCCGTTCACGCGCCTACCGATGGAACGAGGACGGCATGGCCGGGCTGTCCGACATCCACCACGACCTGTGCCTGGCGCTCACGCTGTGGAACGGCGCCGATCCGATCCTCAAGGAACGGATGTTCGGTCTCACGGGCCCGCAGGGCAACCACGGTGAGGACGCCAAGGAGTACTGGTGGTACCTCGAGGGCCTTCCGAGTCACGCACTCCTGCAGTGGCGATACCACTATCCGCAGGCCGAGTTCCCCTATCAGCAGCTGGTCGACGAGAACGCACGCCGCGGCCGCGGCGAATTCGAGTTCGAACTGCTCGACACCGGGGTGTTCGACGACGGTCGCTTCTGGGTCGTCGACGTCACGTACGCGAAGGCCGGTCCCACCGAAGTGCTGGCCCGCATCACTGTCCGGAACCACGGACCCGAAGAGGCCGACATCGACGTCCTCCCCACGGCATGGTTCCGCAACACGTGGCGTTCGTCCGGGAGCGCCGAGATCCCCGGCCTGTCCCTCGACGGGGACGCCGTCGTCGTCGATCACCCGCGCCTGCGCGGCTATCGGCTCGAGGCGGCCCCCGCGAGCGACGGGACGCGGCCCGAACCCTTGTTCTGCGACAACGAAACCAACACCGCCCGGCTGTTCGGTGCGGCACCGATCACCCCGTTCCCGAAGGACGGCATCAACGACCACATCGTCGCCGGCGCAGACACCGTCAACCCCGACCTACGGGGAACGAAGGCGGCGTGGCGCTATCACCTGACGGTTGCCGCCGGGGAAACCGTGGAGCTGCGACTGCGCCTGTGGCGGCCCGAGCCGACCGGCTCTGCACCACAATCGACGATATGGTCGACGACTGCGTTCGACAACGTCCTCGCCCGCCGGCACGCGGACGCCGACGAGTTCTACCGCACCCTCGCCCCGAGCGACATCGATCCCGAACGCATGCGGATCCTCCGGCAGTCGTGCGCCGGTCTGATCTGGAGCAAGCAGATGTACCCGTATCGGATGACGACCTGGCTCGACGGCGATCCCGCCGAACCGGCTCCACCGCCGGGACACCGCAGCGGTCGCAACACCGGGTGGCGGCACCTCGACTCGTTCGACCTCCTGGCGATGCCCGACCCGTGGGAATACCCCTGGTTCGCCGCGTGGGACCTCGCATTCCACACGGTCCCCTGGGCACATCTCGATCCCGCCTTCGCCAAGTACCAGCTCATCGTGCTGCTCAAAGAGTGGTTCCTCCACCCCAACGGCGCCCTCCCCGCCTACGAATGGAGCTTCGACGACGTGAACCCGCCGGTGCACGCCCTGGCCGCACTGCGGGTATTCCTCATCGACGGCGGTGAGGACGTCGAGTTCCTCGAACGTGTCTTCCAGAAACTCCTGCTCAACTTCACGTGGTGGCTCAACCGCCAGGACCCCGACGGGAACAACCTCATCGGCGGCGGCTTCCTCGGGCTCGACAACATCAGTCCCCTGGACCGCTCCCACCTCCCTCCGGGGGTACGGCTGGAACAGGCCGACGGGACGGGGTGGCTGGCCTATTACTCCGCCGCCATGCTCGTTCTCGCCCTGACCCTGGCCGACGACAACGACGTCTACGAGGACATGGTCGTCAAGTTCCTGGAGCAGTTCGCGTTGATCACGGCGGCGCTCGACGAGTCGGGGCTGTACGACCCGAACGATGGATTCTTCTACGATCGGCTCGTCGACGCCGGTGGTAACGCCACGCCGATCCGGGTGCAGACTCTGGTCGGCGTGATACCGGTCCTGGTGGCTGTGTCTGTTCCCGAGCGCAATTCGGAACGGGCGCAACGGCTGAGCAAGCGCTTCGCTCGTATGGTGCGCGCGAAGGGAACGGGCTCGGATCAGTCGTGGCGGGTGCGGACCGCCGACACCGAGCGCCGACTGCTGCTGTCGCTGCTGACGGAGCAGCAGCTTCGAACCGTGCTCGCGACACTCTTCGACGAGGACGCCTTCCTCTCACCGCACGGGCTGCGCTCGCTGTCCAAGCAGTTCGAGTCGCCATACACCCTGCCGGGCACACCGGACGCGGTGATCGACTACCAGCCGGCCGAGTCCCGCACTTCGATGTACGGCGGCAACTCGAACTGGCGGGGCCCCGTCTGGTTCCCCGTCAACTACCTCGTGATCCGGGCGTTGCTGCAGTACGCACAGTTCTTCGGTGACGACTTCACCATCGACTACCCCACCGGTTCGGGGCGACGCCTCACCCTCCGGCAGGTCGCCGACGACCTAGCCGACCGCCTCGTCGGCATCTGGCTGCCGGACGCCGAAGGGAACCGGCCGGTGAACGGCGGCGAGAAACTACTCCAGACCGACCCCGCATGGAAGTACAACCATCTGTTCTACGAGTACTTCCACGGCGACAACGGTGCCGGTCTCGGCGCGTCCCACCAAACCGGCTGGACTGCGCTTGTGGCCGATCTGATCCTCGACCCGCCCGGTCGTAGCGCATGGATCGTCGGATCCGACGCCAATCCTGCCGATCCGTGATAGAACAGGTGTCAGTTTCGGGGGTGGACGAAGGGTGAATGCCGTGGATCTCGAGGCCGTCGCCGCGATCAGCAGGCTCAAGTACACGTATCTGCGGGCCCTGGACACGAAGTGCTGGGACGAGTTCGCCGACACGCTCCTTCCCGACGCGACCGCGAACTACGGCGAGCATCTCGCGTTCGAGTCGCGGGACGCCCTGGTCGCGTTCATGAAGTCGAATCTGGGGCCGCAGACCATCACCGAGCATCACTGCGGTCACCCGGAGATCGACGTCGACGGCGACACGGCGACGGGGCGGTGGTTCCTCTCCGACACCGTGCTGATCCCGGAGCACGACATGGTGCTGCGGGGGGCGGCGTTCTACTCCGACCGCTACGTCCGCGGGCCGGACGGTCGATGGCGGATCGCCCACACCGGATACGAGCGGACGTACGAGGCGGTGATGTCGCTGTCCGACATTCCCAGCTTCCGGCTGACGGCCAACCGGTGGGCAGCCGACGCGCAATCGGACCGAGGGGACTCGTGATGGGGACATTGGACGGCAAGGTCGCACTGATCACCGGCGCCGGGCAGGGCGTGGGCGCCGGGATGGCGTTCGCGCTGGCCAAGGAGGGTGCGCGGATCGCGGTGGTCGGGCGCACGGAGGCGAAACTCGTCGACACGTGCGCCGCCATCGCCGACTTTGGCGGCGTGGCCGAGCCGATCGTCTGCGACGTCAGCAAACGCGATCAGCTGGCACCGATGGTCGACCGCGTCGTGGAGGTGTTCGGCGGGATCGACATCCTCGTCAACAACGCCAACGCGAGCGCGCTCGGACCGCTCCTGGAGATCACGCCGAAGCTTCTCGACCGCGCGATGGCCGTCGGCCCGGTGGCCACCCTGTTCCTGATGCAGCTGTGTTACCCGCACCTGAAGGCGCGCGGCGGCGGCTCGATCATCAATCTCGTCAGCTCGTCGGCGGTGCGCTGGGACACGAGCGGTTACGGGCTGTACGCGGCCACCAAGGAGGCGATGCGCTCGCTCACCCGGACCGCGGCCAGCGAATGGGGCCCGGACGGCATCCGCGTCAACGCCATTGCGCCGCACGCGCTGTCCCCGGGGCTGAAGTGGTGGACGGAGACCAATCCGGAGGAGGCCGCCGAGTTCGTGAAGTCGATTCCGCTCGGCCGGATCGGTGATTGCGAACGCGACATCGGGCGCGCCGTCGTCTTCCTCGTGGGTCCCGACGCCGGTTACCTGTCGGGGGCCACCATCCCGCTCGACGGCGGTCAGGCGCGCTGGAGCTGATCGCACGCGATTGCCGCGAGCTTGCTCATTTCCCTCCCATCCGGTAGGAATTGCTTCGTGCATACGACTCACCTGGTGCGACGCCTGACCGTCGACCTGTGCCGTACGTGCGCCAACATCTGTTGTTGCTGATGGCCCCGGCGCGCGTACCGCGTGCTGTCCATTCCTCGGTAGGCTCCGGCATCCGGTAATTCCTCACGCATCCTCCGCGTTCGCAGGTCCGGGCCGGTGCTCCCGTACCCAGGCACGATCCACCTTCGCGGAAAGACATCATGAGCACTGCATTCGAAACCAGGACAGCGTCGCTGACGCTCGACAAGTTCGGCCCCTCGTTCGGGGCCGAGATCATCGGACTGGACGTCGCGTCCGCCACCGACGCCGAGGTGGCCGCGATCCGTTCGGCGCTGACCGAGCACAAGGTGCTGGTCCTGCGGGGCCAGTCGCTCGACGACTCGGGCCACATCGAGTTCGGTCGCCGGCTCGGTCGGCTTACCGCGGGCCACCCCGTCCACGACAGCGGCAACGTGGCCCGGGAGGTGTACGCGCTCGACAGCCAGGACAACGGTTTCGCCGACGTGTGGCACACCGACGTCACGTTCATGAAGCGGCCGCCGCTCGGGTCGATCCTCCGTCCCGTCGTCCTCCCACCGCACGGCGGCGACACCAACTGGGCCGACAGCCAACTGGCGTACGAGTCGCTGTCGCTGCCGATCCGGCAGATGATCGACCAGCTGACCGCGGTCCACGACGGCAACCGCGAATTCGGGTACTACCTCGCGCAGAAGCGCGGCGGCAAGGGAAACGTCTGGGACGGTGAGGAAGTCACCGCACTCGTGCCCGTCGAGCATCCCGTCGTGCGGGTTCACCCGGAAACGGGCCGCAAGGGCATCTTCGTGAACCCGGGCTTCACGTCCCACATCGCCGGAGTCTCCGAGGCGGAGAGCCGGGGGATCCTCGACTTCCTGTACGCCCACCTCACCAAACCGGAGCACGTCGTGCGGCACCGCTGGCGCCTCGGCGACCTCGTGCTGTGGGACAACCGCAGTACCGCGCACTACGCGAACCGCGACTACGGAACCCAGCACCGCGTCATGCACCGCATCACGCTGGAAGGCGATGTGCCGGTGGGCCCGCAGTAGGGCAACGTGCGCATTCACCGGGCGGGCGGCGTCCGCAGCGACTAGCGTCACGATCCGTGACCCCGGCATCGGACATCTCACGACGCAAGTTCCTCGCCTCCGCCGCAGCGGCAGGCGGCGCCGCATTCCTCAGTTCGTGGGCGGGCCCGGTGATCGACCGGGCGTACGCGCAGGATCCGGGTGGCAGCGGGTCGCTGAACGACATCGAGCACTTCGTCTACCTCATGCAGGAGAACCGCTCGTTCGACCACTATTACGGCACGCTGTCGGGGGTGCGCGGCTTCGACGACCCGTCGCCGGCGTGGCAGCAGTACGGCTGGACGCCGGGCGTCGGGCCGACGCCGACCGGGTTTCTCAACCCGTTCCGGCTCGACACCACGCAGGGCACGCACCTCGACGGCGAATGCATCAACGACCCCACCCATTCGTGGGGTCCGCAGCACGACGCGTGGAACGGCGGCGCGATGGACCGGTGGATGCCGGTGCACATCGCGCACGAGGGGCCGCTCAACGGTCCCGCCACGATGGGCTACTACACGCGGGCCGACATCCCCGTGCACTACGACCTCGCCGACGCCTTCACGATCTGCGACCACTACTTCTGCTCCGTGCTCGGGCCGACGGACCCGAACCGGCTCTACTGGATGACGGGAACGATCGACCCGGACGGGCTGGCGGGCGGTCCGCTCGTCGAGACGCCGACCGTGATCCCGAGGTTCGCCTACTCCTGGCGCACCTATCCGGAGAACCTGCAGGAGGCCGGCGTCAGCTGGAAGGTGTACGCGAACAAGGACCTCGGGCCGGTGTCGAGTGTCGCGCTCGACGGGATGCTCGGCTGCTTCACGCAATATAGCGACCCGAATTCGGAACTCGCTCGCCGCGGCCTCGATCCGACGTACCCGAACGACTTCCGGGCCGACGTCGCGAACGGCACCCTGCCCGCGGTGTCCTGGATCGTCCCCAACATCTTCACGTGCGAGCACCCGGCGCTGCCCCCGGCCGCGGGCGCGGTCGGGATCGTCGAGGTGCTCGACATCCTCACGTCCAACCCGGCGATCTGGGAGAAGACGGCGCTGATCATCAGTTACGACGAGAACGGCGGCTTCTTCGACCACGTCACCCCGCCCACACCGCCGCCGGGCACCCCGGGCGAATACCTGACGGTCCCGTTGAACACGGTGTCGGAGAGCGAGAACAATCCGGGTCCGATCGGCCTCGGTTTCCGGGTACCGTCGCTGATCATCTCGCCGTACAGCCGCGGCGGCCTCGTCGCGTCCGACACGTTCGACCACACGTCGCAGCTGCGGCTGCTGGAGAAGCGGTTCGGCGTGCCCGTCCCCAACCTCACCGACTGGCGCCGCGGCGCCGTCGGCGACATGACGTCCGCGTTCGACTTCTCGTCGGCACCGAACGCCGGTGTTCCCGCGATGACCGACCCCGGGCCACGCCTGCAGGCGGCGATCGCGCAGTGCGGGCCGAACGTGGCCGCGGGGACGCTCAACGCCGGTGCGCCCTACCCGGTTCCGCCGAATTCGATGCCCGTGCAGGAACCGTCGCCGCTGCGGCGTCGGCCCAGCGGGCTCATCATGTAGCGACCTGCGCTCAGAGTCGGACCGTCCGGCCCTCGTCGATCGACTGCAGGATCGCCAGCGCGGCGGTCACCGAACGCAGTCCGTCGTGTCCCGTCGCCACGGGTTCACCGTCCCCGCGGACGGCGTCGACGAACGCCCGGATCCCCGGTGCGTAGAGGTTGTCGACGGCCTCGAGCGGGACGGCCGTGTCCTGCCCGTTCGTGATCATGCGCAGCGTCCCGGTGGGATCGGGGCGCATGCAGTCGGTGGCGACGAGAGTGCCCGACTTCCCGTGGATCTCGAATCCCGTGACGCCACCGGGGACCGTGTACGCGTCGTGGAGGGAGAACAGGGTGTTCGTGCCGAGGACGCCGCTCGTCATCGCGGCATCCGCCGGACCGTCACTGAGCCCCTGGCACACCCCCACCGCCGTCACCGTGGTCGGTTCCATCCCGGTCACGAAGCGGAGCGTGTCGATGTCGTGCACCGCGAGGTCGAGGACGACGCCGCCGCCCACGCCGTCGAGGCGCCACCCACGCAGGGCCTGGCGCAGCAGGATCGTGTTGCTCACGCGCACGGAGAGGATGTCGCCGATCGCGCCCTCCGCCAGCATCTTCCGCGCCGCTCGATGAACGGGGTGGGTGCGGAGGTGATGGTTCGTCGCGAACACGACCCCCGCGGCCGCGGCCGCGTCGACCATCTTCTGTGCCTGAGTGACGTCGAACGAGAGCGGCTTCTCGCACAGCACGTGCAGACCCGCGTCGATCGCGGCCATGGCGTGGTCGAAGTGCTTGTCGTTCGTGGAGGAGATGTAGGCGGCCTGGACGTCCCCGCCCACCGCCTCGCGCAGGTCGTCGGTGGCGGACTCGATGTCGTGGGTCCGCCGGTAGTCCTCTGCGCGCGCCGCGTCACCGCTGAGCACGACTGCCGCGGTCTCCCCGCACTCGCGCAGCGCGGGGAGCACGCGGGTGGCAGCGATGTTGCTCGCGCCGAGAATCGCCCACCTCATGAGCTTCGGTCCTTCCTGGGGCCGGTGGGTCCGGCCTTCCCTCGGCGGACTGTACGCCGAGTTCAGTGAGCGCACTACTGTTCGTTATACGAACATGCGGGACCGGGCTCAGGGGCGGAGGGCGTCGACCGTTTCTTCGCCGGAGGTCGTGGGATCCGGAGCCGCGTCGCCGGCCTGACGGGTCCGCTGACGGTAGATCCCGATTCCGACCACCACGACGGCGAGGCCCATCGAGACGTACATCTGGCTCCTGGTCTCCGGCAGCACGAGCATGCCGATGCAGAGCGCGATGATGGCGGCGATGGTGCACCACGTCAGATACGGGAACAGCCACATCTTCAGCGTGAGGTCCTTGCCCTCGGCCTCGAGCCGGCGCCGCATGCGCAGCTGCGACACCGAGATCGCCAGCCACACGAACAGGGCGATCGCGCCCGAGGAGTTGACGAGGAACAGGAACACGGTGTCCGGGTACAGGAAGTTGAGGCCCACTGTCAGGAACCCCACGACCGTCGAGACGAGCACGGCCTGGCGCGGAACGCCGGACGAGCCGATCTCCGACAACGAGGCCGGGGCGTCGCCGCGGCGGGAGAGCGAGAAGATCATGCGGCTCGCCGTGTACAGGCCGGAGTTCAGGCAGGACAGCACGGACGTGAGCACGACGACGTCCATGATGTTGCCTGCCGCCGGGATGCCGAACGAATCCATGACCGCGACGTATGGGCTCAGCGCGACGGAGGCGTCGTCCCAGGGGAGCAGCGTCACGACGATGGCGATGGACCCGATGTAGAAGATGAGGATGCGCCACACGACGGACCGCACGGCGTTGCGCACCGCCGCGACGGGGTTCGCGGATTCACCGGCCGCGATGGTGGCGATCTCGGCGCCGAAGAAGGAGAACACGACCACGAGTACCGCCGCGAAGACGGCACCTGCCCCGTTGGGGAAGAACCCGCCGTGACCGGTGAGGTTGGTGAGTCCGGGTGCTTCGACACCGGGCAGGAATCCGCAGATCGCGAGGATGCCGAGTCCCAGGAAGATGACGATCGCCGCGACCTTGATCGACGCGAACCAGAATTCGAACTCGCCGAACGACTTCACGGACGCGATGTTCGTCAGCGTGAGCAGCACCATCAGGATCAGTGCCCAACTCCACTGCGGGACGTCGGGGATCCACCGGTTCATGATGACGGCGCCCGCTGTCGCCTCGATGCCGAGGACGATGATCCAGAACCACGCGTAGAGCCAGCCGATGCTGAATCCCGCCCATCGGCCGATCGCCTGGTCCGCGTACGCGGAGAACGAACCGGTCTCGGGGTTGGCGGTCGACATCTCGCCGAGCATGCGCATCACGAGGATGACGACGATGCCTGCGAGTGCGTAGGCGACCAGAACGCCGGGGCCCGTCTCGCGGATCGCGACCCCGGAGCCCACGAAGAGGCCTGCTCCGATCACCCCCGCGATAGCGATCATCGAGAGGTGCCGCTTCTTCAGTGTGTGCTGAAGTTGCGGATCGGTGGTTCCTGACATGGAGAAATCCCTTCGGCGCTACTCCGGATGTGATGTGGGTCGCTGATTCGAGAAAGTGTGGACGAGTCGCGACGGCCGCGGAACCGCCGATTCGGTGAATTTGGAGCGGCCGGGATAGACGAATCGGCAGTACCACGCATCTATGCGGCCTTGACAAGGCGGAAACGCTATGGCTACCGTCACATTATTCAACCAGCGGACACGCGTTCGGTATACGAACACACTGGGTCCGGCATCAACGTAGACGGGACTTCGGAATGAGCGATCACGCCTTCACCCCGGCGGCCGAGAAGCAGGCGCGAAGAGCAGCGCTGAGCAGCTTCGTCGGCGCGGTCATCGACTGGTACGACTTCCTGCTCTACGGGCTGGTCGCGGCACTGGTGTTCAACTCGGAGTTCTTCCCGAACGTCAGCCCGGCGATCGGAACCCTCGCCGCGTTCGCGACGTTCGGCGTCGGATTCCTGTTCCGCCCGCTCGGCGGCGTGGTGTTCGGCCACTACGGCGACCGCATCGGACGCAAGCGGATGCTGATCCTCACCGTGCTGATCATGGGCACGAGTACCGCGCTGATCGGACTGCTGCCGTCCTTCGCGTCGATCGGCTGGTGGGCGCCGGTGCTGCTCGTCACGCTGCGCGCCATCCAGGGCTTCGCCGTCGGCGGCGAGTGGGGTGGGGCCGCGCTGATGGCCGTCGAGAGCGCGCCGCCGAAGAAGAAGGCGTTCTACAGCAGCGGAGTGCAGGTCGGGTACTCGGTCGGACTCATCCTCGCCACCGGATTCGTCATGCTCATGAGCAACCTGACCACCGAGGACGCGTTCAGCCAGTGGGGTTGGCGTGTTCCGTTCGTCGCCAGCGTCGTCCTGGTCGGAATCGGTCTGTGGATCCGCGCTGGAGTGCAGGAGAGCCCCGAATTCGTCGAGAAGGTCGAGAAGGTCGAAGAGGAGAGCCCGGAGGAGAAGAAGCGGATCCCGCTCGTGGAGGCACTGCGTAACCACCCGAAGGCGTTCCTCCAGATCATCGGCCTGCGTTTCGCCGAACTGTTCTCCATGTACATCGTCACCACGTTCGCGCTCAGCTACTCCACGCAGGAACTGGGGATGGAGCGCAACTTCATGCTCAACGTCGGTCTGCTCGTCGGCGCCGTGGGTATCGGCACCATCCCGCTGTTCGCCTGGCTGTCCGACAAGCACGGCCGGCGCCGCGTCTACATCCTCGGCGCACTGATCGGCGCGGTGTGCGCGTTCCCGTTCTTCATCTTCCTCGAGCACGGGTCGATGATCGGCACCGTCATCCTGGCCGTGCTGCTGGTCAACATCTCCCACGACATGGTCGTCAGCGTGCAGCAGCCGCTGTTCACCGAGATGTTCGGAGCGGAGTACCGGTACAGCGGTGCGGGCGTCGGGTACCAGGTGGCCAGCGCGATCGGCGGCGGCTTCACCCCGTTCATCGCGGCGGCCCTGGTCACCGCGAGCGGCGGGTCCTGGCACCTGGTGGCCGTGTACCTGGCAGGCGGCTGCGTCGCCAGCGCCCTGATCGCGTGGCGACTGCAACCCGATTCGGCTGCTGACGTGGCGGACGCCGCCACGGCCGCGAAGCTCGAGAACGCGCACTGAGCCGGTAGACGAGGAGACGACGGTCATGGCTGCACAGTCGGTGCTCTGCGGACTCATCGGAGACGGGATCGACGGTTCGTTCTCGCCCGCACTGCACGAGGCCGAGGGGCACGCGCAGGGGATGAACTACGTGTACCGGCTCCTCGACCTCGAGCGTCTGCACGGGGCGGCGGCCACCGTCGAGGGCATCATCGACCTGGCACGGCAGTGGGGGTTCGACGGGCTCAACGTCACCCACCCGTACAAGCAGCAGGTGATGGCGTACCTCGACGAATTGTCGCCGGACGCCGCGCGACTCGAGGCCGTCAACACGGTGGTGTTCACCGCGGGCAGGGCCGTCGGGCACAACACGGACTGGACCGGGTTCGGCAGCAGCCTGGGCCGCGAACTGCCGGGTGCGAGCCTCGACCGGGTTGTGCAGATCGGGGCGGGCGGCGCCGGGGTCGCCGTCGCCTACTCGGCGCTGTCCCGGGGCGCCGGGCACCTCACCGTGACGGATGTCGATCCCGATCGTGCCGAGCACTGCCGGGACACGATGCGAAAGTTGTTTCCCGGCAGCGTCGTCGACGCGGTTCCGGCGTCGGAGATCGCCGGGCCGCTCGCGGAGGCGTCCGGTCTGATCAACGCCACACCAATCGGCATGGTCGGATTCCCCGGCACCCCCGTGCCCGTGGAACTGCTGCGCCCCGACCTCTGGGTCGCCGACGTGATCTACCGGCCGATCGAGACGCCGTTGATCCGGGCGGCCCGCGCGCTCGGTGCGCCCACCCTCGGCGGCGCCGGTATGAACGTCTTTCAGGCCGCCGACGCGTTCCAGCTGTTCACCGGTGTCACACCGGATTTCGAGCGCATGTACGCGCACGTGCTGATGCTCGTCGACCAGCAGTCCCGGCGCGCCGCGTAGGCGGTCAGCCCAGCGACAGGTCGGAACCGATCCGCTCCGCCGTCGCGACGAGTTTCGGCACCACCGTCGCCTCGACGTCGGAGCGCGTGTACTGGGTGCCCTGCAGCGAGGAGTTGAGGGCGGCGACCACGGCGCCCGTCCGATCGCGGATGGGAACGGCCGCGCCGCGGATGCCGACCTCGAGTTCGTTCTCCGACATCGACCAGCCGTCCCTGGCGACCTGCCCGACCGCGGTGCGCAGCTGGTCGACGTCCGAGATCGTCTGCGGGGTGAACGACTGGAACGTGGTGGTCTTCAGGTAGTCGCCGAGAGCGTCGGCCGACAGTCCCGCCAGCAGCACCCGCCCCGTGGACGTCGCGTACGCGGGGAACCGCATGCCCACCGTGATGGAGATGCGGATGATCCGGGGTGAGCGGACCCGCGCCACGTACACCACGTCGGGGCCGTCGAGGATGGTGACGGAGATGGTCTCGCCCAGTTCCTTCGCGAGAGCCTCGATGTGCGGATCGGCGACCTGCGGCAGTCGCAGCGCGGCAAGATACGAGAAACCGAACCGCAGCACCCGGGGCGTGAGCGAGAAGTTACGGCCGTCGAGACGCAGGAAACCCTTGTCCACCAAGGTGAGCAGAATGCGGCGCGCCGTGGAGCGGGTGATCCCGACGCTCTGCGCCACCTCGCTCAGCGTGCGCTCCCGGTGCTGCTCGTCGAAACATTCGAGGACGCTCAGTCCGCGGTCCAGTGACTCGAGGAAGTACCGTTCACCCGATGCCGGCTGCTCGGCCACCTCAGCAGCCACCTGTTTCGCACACGCCGTCATGGTACCGGTCTACAGACCGGTCTCCGCGGGAAGCCGCCCCGACTTCACCGCCGCCCGCAGCGCGTCGTAATCCTTCTCGGACTGGTCCGCATACAGTCGGGCCCAGGCGGTGATCGCCAGGTCGAACGATTCCCCGTTGCCGAGATATCCCGCGACGAAGGCTGATCCGGGGCTCTGGCTGTGCGCACGGGCGAGCATCGTGCCGCACAGTGCTGCATATTTCATGGACTGCGCCGGTTCCAGGGTCTGCAGGTCGACGGACCCCTTCATGTCGCGGAACTGCCGCAGGTAGAAGTCGCGCCGAAGTCCGTCGTCGCCCTCGACGCCGCGCACCCACCCCAGAAACGGGTCCGACTGCGCCTGGAGGATGCGCTGCGCGCCGACGACCCGGGAACCCTGACCGTTCTTCGCGACCGCACGAATGATCGAGTCCGGTGCGGTCGCGACCTTCCCGTGCGTCTCCAGAACCGACCGCGGTGCTTCCTTGGCCTGCAGGAAGAGCGGCTCGCCGGCCGGCCCCTGCAGCAGCAGCAACCAGCAGCGGGTCCCGACGCTGCCCACGCCCACGATGCGCATCGCATAATCGACCACTTCGTACTGCGTCAGCAACAGTCGAATGTCCGCGCGCAGGGTGTCGAGGTACAGAAGGTACAACTCGGTGATGCGGCCCAGGTCGTACTTCGTCGAATGTCGGATGACGGGGAACTGGTCGACGATGTGGGGCTTGCCGTCCTCCTCCATGGTGGTCAGCTTCCGGAGGACCTGTTCGGACGTCCGTTTGCGTGCCTTCTCGGCGATCGCGCGGATCCGCTGCTTCTGCGCGCGCGGGTCGTGCTCGAGGACGTCGGTCTCCTCCTGGAAGTAGTACCGCTCCGTGGCGGTCAGCTGAAACAGTGCACTCAAAGTGTTGCGGTACGCGCGGACGGCTGCGCCCGTGGCGTCGGCGCACTGCGCCTCGGTGTACGAGTTGGCGCGTCCGTGGATCCACACGCTCGCGGCGAGGCGGCGCACATCCCACTCCCACGGCGCCGGGTAGGACTCGTCGAAGTCGTTGAGGTCGAACAGCATCCGGCGTTCCGGTGAGGCGAACAGCCCGAAGTTGGCAAGGTGCGCGTCGCCCGAGGCGATGACCTGGCAACCGGTGACCGGTGAGTCGGCGAGATCGTGTGCCATCATCGCGGCCGACCCGCGGTACAGCGCGAACGGTGATTCGAGCATCCGTCCGACCCGGATCGGCACGAGGGTCTGCAGCCGGGTGGTGTTCTGCTCTTCGATCACCGCCACCGGGTCGCGCTCGGGAAGGGCGAATGCACCCTGCGCTTTGCGGGAGAGTGTTTCGCGTGCGGCCTTACCGGCCGAACGTCGGGCATCGATCACCGTGGTCCTACCGGCTCGGGAAGACGTGGCCATGGTTCGAGTCTAGGCACCGGACGCGCTCGGGAGGACGCTTTGCGCTGCGCGGTGGGGGAGTATGGACAGGGTGCGGTCGCGCGACGGGAGGACATCCATGGGACAGCGACTTTTCGCGGCCACCGCGGCGCTGCTGGTTGTCGCGTGCGCGGCCTGCCAGTCCGAGGGGAGTTCGGCGCAGGTGTCGCCGACCAGCGCGGCCGCCGCGCCGTCCGCCGCCGCGCCGGCCGTCGTGGCGTCCGACCTCGACGTGCCGTGGGGGATAGCGTTTCTGCCGGACGGGACGGCGCTGATCGCGGAACGGGACAGCGGCGCCATCCGGCACCTGCAGGCGGACGGGAGCGCCACCGTGATCGGCGAGGTGCCCGGTGTGTCGGCGCAGGGCGAATCGGGACTGCTGGGCCTGGCCGTCTCGCCGAACTACGCGACGGATCGGACGATCTACGCGTACCTGACCACCGGTGACGACAACCGGGTGGTTTCCCTGCCCTTCGACGGCAACAGCCTCGGCGAGCCGGCCCCGATCCTCACCGGCATCCCCGCCGGATCGATCCACGACGGCGGCCGGATCGCGTTCGGCCCGGACGGCAAGCTGTACGTCGCCACCGGTGAAGCCGGCGACCGGCCGCGCGCCCAGGACCCGTCCTCGCTCGGCGGGAAGATCCTGCGCATCGACCCCGACGGATCGATCCCGGCCGACAATCCGACTCCCGGATCGCCCGTGTGGTCGCTCGGGCACCGCAACGTGCAGGGCCTGGCGTGGGACGACGCAGGCAGGCTGTGGGCCACCGAGTTCGGCGCGAACACCTGGGACGAGCTGAACCTGATCGAACCCGGCGGCAATTACGGATGGCCGGAGGTCGAGGGACGGGCCGGCGAGGCGGGCTTCGTCGACCCGGTGATCCAGTGGTCCACCGGCGAGGCGTCCCCGTCCGGTCTCGCGTTCCACGACGGCGCGCTGTGGGTCGCGGCGCTGCGCGGCGAACGGCTGTGGCGGATCCCCGTGGGCGCAGACGGTGCGGTCGGTGAACCGCAGTCGCTGTTCGAGGGCGAATACGGGCGGCTGCGGACCGTCGTCGCGACACCGGACGGCACCGTCTGGTTCAGCACCAGCAACCGCGACGGCCGCGGCGATCCGGGAGCGTCCGACGATCAAATACTGGAGATCCCGTGAGTACTTGTCAACCGCAGGACGTTGACAAGTACTCACAGGCGGCGGAGCGCAAGACCGTCCAGCACGAGGGCGAGTTTGTCCTCCATCCAGCCGCGGTCCTGCCACGTCGATTCGTCGCCGAGGGCCTGCGCCAGCACCGGCGAGCCGCCCCAGCTGTCCTGATACGCCTCCCGGGCGGTCCGCGAATCGGTTGGGCTGACGGTGTCGTCCAGACCGCCCATCATCGAGAACTGCGTCATGGTCAGTTCGGCGACGAAATCGACGACCAGCAACGCGTCCCGTGTGGAGAATCCCTGCCGGTGCAGCGACAGCACGAGTGTTTCGATGCAGTCCACCACCCCGGACGGTGTGCCGGGGACGGTCAACTCCACCTGCGCCAGCCCCGGGTACCGTTCGAAGCTCGCCCACAACCGGTCCGCGAACGCGAGAAGCAGTTCCCGCCAGTCCAACTCGGGGTCGGGCCAGTCCATCGACCGGGCCACGTGATCGACGCACGCCCGCAGCAGCGCCTCGCGGTCGGGAAAGTAGCGGTAGATCGTGGAGTGGCTGACCCCCAGCCGGCGCGCCACCGCGGGCATCGTCAGGGTGCTGAGGTTGTCGGCGAGGGCCGCCTGCACGATGTCGTCCTCGGACAGCGATCGGGGACGCCCGGTGCGTTTTCCCACCCGGGCACCGCCGACCGAGTCCGAGGTGCTCACACCTCTAGCCTGCCATCAACCTCCACCCAGCCGCCTTGCCCGCCGCGACGAACGGGACGCTCGTTGCGTTCGATCGAACGAGCGTCCCGTTCGTCCGGGAGGGGAGGGGGAGGGGTGAGGTGAGGCAGGGGAAGGCCGGCGCGAGATCTAGCGGTTCAGGTCCAGGGTTGGACCGGCGGCGTGACCCACATGATCTTCTCGTCGCGGTGTGCCGGGGTGGCGGCGGGATGGTCGGGGTGGCGCTGCGCCCACGCCGTCTTCTGATCGAGCAGTTCGACGACGGTGAGCCAGGTTTCCATGGTGCTCGGCGGGTTCGTCTCGGCCGCCCGGGCGAGTTTGCGCAGCGTGCTGTCGGTCAGGTCGAGCAGTTCCTGACCGCTGATCCCGCGATCCCACACGTACCGCGCGAGTCCCATCGCCTTCTCTCGTCGCCGCTTCGCTGCGCCCTCGGTGTGCGCGAAGTCGACTTCCTGAGGTTCCATCGTCTTCCCTTCTCGTGCGCGTCTCCACGGTAGGGCACCCGCGTGTCGGACCGGTATCGTGGGAGGACGATTCTCGCAGCAGACGCGAGCGGGCGGCGCGAGCAGTAGGGAAGACGGACGATGGGGAGGCAGCGCGGCGGTCGGGCTGCCAGGACATCCGACGGGGGTCCGGTCCCCGGTGTGTACCCGATCGACACGGGGACGTGCGAACTCGCCGTGGACAACCTCAACCCGCACGGCTGGGTGCTGAAGGTGAACGGCGTCGAGAGTTCCCACATCGACCTGTCGGACCCCACGTATCTGGATTTCGAGTACATGCGGTGGATCGCCGAACTGGTCGCTTCGCACTGGGGAACGGATCGGCGGGTGCGTGCCCTGCACCTCGGGGGCGGCGCCTGCTCGCTCGCCCGACATCTCGCCGCCCGCTATCCGGATGTCCGGCAGGTGGTGGTCGAACTCGACGGCAAGCTCGCCGAACTGGTCCGTGAATGGTTCGACCTGCCGCGGGCCCCACTGCTGCGACTGCGGGTGGGGGAGGCGCGGGCGGTCACCGAGACGTTGACGGAGTCGAGCCGCGACCTGATCGTTCGCGACGTGTTCGCCGGCAACACGACTCCGGCACCGTTGACGACCACGGAGTTCACCGGGCACGTGCGGCGGGTGCTGGCACCCGGAGGGATCTACGTGGTGAACTGCGGCGACACCCGCGACCTCGTCCTCGCGCGCCGGGAGGCGGCGACCATCGGCAGCGTGTTCCCGCACACCACGATCATCGCCGATCCGGCCATGCTCAAGGGACGCCGCTACGGCAACATCGTGATCGCGGGCAGCGACGTGCCGATCGGCGACGATCCCGCACTCGTCCGCACACTGCTGGGCGGCGGTGTACCCGCCCATGTGTGGGACGACGGGCAGGTGCGGACGTTCGCCGGAGCCGCCCGGGTGCTGCGCGACGCGGATTCCGGCACCTAGACGAACACCCAGATCAGCGAGGCCATCGCGAAGCCCACCACCGACAGGATGGTTTCGAGCACCGTCCACGTCTTCAGGGTGTCTTTCACCGACATGTTGAAATACCGTGACACGATCCAGAATCCGCCGTCGTTGACGTGGCTGGCGATGATGGATCCGGCCGACACGGCGATCACGATCAGGGCGATCTGCGCGGACGAGTAGTTCCCGGCCGCGACCGACGGTTCGATGACGCCTGCGGTGGTGACGATGGCGACGGTCGCCGAACCCTGGGCGATGCGGAGTGCGCAGCTGATCAGGTACGCGGACAGGATGACCGGGAGACCGAGCGCGTCCATCGAGTCGGCCAGGGCCTGTCCGACTCCGGTGGCCCGCAGGACCGCGCCGAAGAACGCACCGGCACCGACGACCAGCAGGATCATGCCGACCGGCTTCAGCGCCGCCGCAGACATCGCACCGATCTCCTGCGCCGTGATCCCGCGCCGGGTCCCCAGCAGGTACAGCGCCAGCAGGACGGCGATGGTCAGCGCGATCGTGGGGGTGCCGAGGAAGATGAGGACCGACAGCAGCGTCGAGCCTTCCTCGAGGACCACGTTGCCGACCGTCGCGCCGAGGATCAGCACCATCGGCACCAGGATGATGAACGAGATCAGCCAGAGTGGCGGCGGGTTCTTGTCGGCTTCCTTCTCCTCCGGGATGAACTCGTCGGGGACCTCGATGATCACGCGCTTGCCGATCCAGCTACCCCAGACCACGCCGCTGACGAACCAGGCGGGGATGCCACAGGCGAGGCCCATGATGATGATCCAGCCCATGTCGACGTGCAGCAGACCGGCCGCGGCGACGGGGCCCGGGTGCGGGGGCAGGAACGCGTGGGTCATGGACAGGCCGGCGAGCATCGGCATCGCGTACAGCACCAGCGACTTACCGCCGCGCTTGGCCGCCACGTACACCAGCGGGGCGAGGATGAAGATGCCGATGTCGAAGAAGACGGGGATGCCGAGTACGAGACCGGTGACACCCATCGCCAGCGGTGCGCCCTTGGGCCCGAACAACTTCAGAAGACGCTCCGTCAGCACGTCGGCGCCACCCGAGCGTTCCATCATCGCGCCGAGGACGGTGCCGAGGCCGATGATCGGGGTGATGTGCCCGAGGATCCCGCCGAAGCCCTTCTCCAGAATGGAGTCGGCCGCCGACGTCGGGGTGCCCACCAGTTCGACCACCGACACTCCCGCGATGAGAGCGACGCCGACGCCGACGACGATCAGCGCGATGAACGGCTCGAGCTTGAGTTTGATGATGAGGACCAGCAGCACGGCGATGGATATCGCTGCGAGAGTGAGGAGTCCGGCTGTGTCGTGCTGCAGCCAGTCGACGAACGACGTCATTGCGTCTCCAGGGAGAAGGGGAAGGGTGCTCAGGCCGAGAGCGCGGTGACGAACGCGCGGGCGCGGTCGGTGATGTCGGTCCAGTTGCCTGCCGCGACACTGGACGGTGGGACGACGCTGGTGCCCGCGCACACGGCGAGTGCGCCGGCGTCGAGGAACTCGCGGGCGTTGGAATCGTTGATCCCGCCCGACGGCAGGAGTTCCACGCCGGGATACGGGCCGTGCAGGTCGGAGAGGTAGCGGGGGCCGAGCCGCTTGGCGGGGAAGATCTTGACCGCGGCGGATCCGAGGTCGACGGCCATCGCCACCTCGGTGGGGGTGAACGCGCCGAGGAAGACGGGAATCGACCGTCCCGTAGCGACTTTCGCGACGTCCGGGCGGATACCGGGGGTGACGAGGAACCGGGCGCCGGCGTCGATCGCGGCCGCGGCCTGATCGCCCGTCATCACGGTCCCGACGCCGAGAATGCTGCCCGCCGCTGCGGCGGCGTCGGCGGCGCGGCCGAGGTGGTGGAGCACGTCGGGGGTGGTGAATGTCAACTCGACCGTCCGGATTCCGCCCTCGGCGAGCGCATGGCACAGGTCGGTGGCGTCGGGGATGGTCTCCGCACGCACCACCGTCAGTGCCCGGTCGGCACGCAGGATGTCGATCTCGGTCATCGGACTGCTCCTCCTTGTTCGCGGCGCAACGATCTTCCGGCGGTCGCGCCGGTGAGGCGGCCGTCCTCGAGGGCGAGGCGGCCACGAACGAATACGTGAGAGAAACCGGCCGCAGCCTGACGCGGCCGGGCGTAGGTCGCGGTGTCGCCGACCGTGTCCGGATCGAAGAGCACGAGGTCGGCGGCGTAGCCGCGGCGGACGTATCCGCGGTCGACGAGCCGCAACCGGGTCGCGGCGCGGCCGCTGAGGTGACCGACGCATTCCTCGAGGGACATCAGGCCGAGGTCGCGGCTGTAGTGCCCGAGGTAGCGTGCGAACGTTCCCCACCCGCGGGGGTGCGGTTTCGCGCCGACCAGCAGTCCGTCGCTGCCGCCGGTGTGCCGGGGGTGCTGCATGATCGCGCGCACGTTCTCCTCGTGGCCGACGTGTTGCAGGATGCCGCTGCCGAGTTGGTCGCGGACCAGGATGTCGATGCACACGTCGAAGGGGTCGCGATTCTCGGCGACGGCGATGTCCGCGACGGTCTTCCCGACGTAGGCGTCGAGTTCGGGATTCTGCACGCCGCTGATCTCGAGGGTGTGCCACTCGGCGATCACGCCGTGGCAGCCGTCGGATCCGGTGACCTCGAGATGCTCCCGGATGCGTTCGAGCGCAACCGGATCCCGGAGCCGGTCGAGGGTCTGCTCCATGCTGCCCGCCGACGCCCAGCTCGGCAGGATCGCCGACAGTGTGGTGGCGCCGGGAAGATACGGGTAGGTGTCGAGGCTGATGTCCGCACCGGCGGACTCGGCCGCGTCGAGCAGGGCGAGCAGTTCCGGGGCGCGGCCCTTGTTGGGTCCGAAGTTCAGCGTGGCGTGGGCGAGGTGCAGTGCGCACCCGGCCCGCGACGTCAGATCCACCATTTCGGCGTAGGCCTCCATGGCACCGGCGCCGTACGACCGGTGGTGCGGGGAGAAGTAGCCGCCGTATTCGGCGACGGTCCGGCACAGTGCCAGCAACTCCTCGTTGTCCGCGTACATCCCCGGCGTGTAGGTCAGCCCCGCGGACAACCCGACGGCGCCCTCCACCATGGACTGCGCCACGATCCGCTGCATCTCCTCGATCTCGGGCCGTGTCGCCGGACGATCGTCCCAGCCCACCACCAGCGCCCGGACCACCCCGTGCGGGACGAGATACGCGACGTTGGTGGCGATCCCGCGATCGAGCCTGTCGAGGTACTCGCCCACGCTCCGCCAGGAGAAGTCGAAGCCCTCGGGATCGGTGTTCCATCCGGCGATCTTGCGCCGGACCACGGCGAGCACGTCGTCGGTGACGGGTGCGTAGGACAGTCCGTCCTGGCCGAGTACCTCGGTGGTGACCCCCTGCGTGATCCGCGACGGGTGCTCGGGATTCAGCAGGATCTGCAGGTCAGAGTGGGCGTGCATGTCGATGAAGCCGGGCGCGAGCACCAGGCCGTCGGCGTCGATCACACGATCCGCGGCGGGGAGTGCGGTCGCGGAGTGGTCTGCCTCGGGCCGGATGTCGGCGATCCGGTCGCCGTCGACGAGCACGTCGGCGCGGTACCTCGGCGCCTCCGACCCGTCGACGACGGTGGCGGAACGGATCAGAGTGGTCATGGTGTGAGTCCTCGGCGGGGGATCAGAAGAAGGTGCGGATCAGGTCGACGACGACGGGATCGTCGGAGTCGTCACCGACGACGGGTATCCACCGCCACTTGTCGAACGCGGTGCACGGGTGGGAGAGACCGAGCCGGACGACGTCGCCGACGCGCAGATCGTGTTCGGGCCGTGCGGGATCGAGCCGGAGGAACGCGTGCTGGTCGTTGACGGCGGTCACTTCGGCGCCGACGAGGGGTTGCGGCGCCGCCCCGAGCGCGCCGGCGACGGCCTGCGCGGTGGGGAGTCCCTCGTCGAACGGGACGTCGCGCTTGCCTGCGTCGAGCAGGGCGAGGCCCGGCTCGGGGCGGGAGACGACCCGGGCCCACGTGTGCATCGCGGACGTGAGGCGGCGTTCCTGCTCGTCTCCGCCGCGGGCGAACGGGGTGATCCCGGTGTAGAAGCCGTCGTCGTGGATGATGTACGCGCCGGCGCGGACCACCACTTTGGTTCTGCCGCCCGCGAGTTCGGCGAGCACCTCGGCGACCACGTCGAAATAGGCACTGCCGCCTGCGGTCACGTAGACGTCCTGACCTTCCGGGTAGCGCCCCTCGTCCTCGAGCCGGCGGTGCAGTTCGGCCATCGACCGGAGGTACGCCCGGACCCGGGCGAGGGACTCCTCGGACGCGTCGTGGGCGAGCGCCCCCTCGTAACCGGAGACGCCGGCCAACCGCAGTGCGGGGCTTTCCCCGATACGTTCGGCGACCGCCACGGCCTCGGCCACCGACCGGGCGCCGGTGCGGCCTCCCGCTCCGCCGAGTTCGACGAGCACGGGCAGCGGCCGGACCACGGTGACGCCGGCCAGCGCCGCGGTCATCGCGTCGACCGTCTGCGGGGAGTCGGCCCACATCAGGACTTCGAGTTCCGGGTCGGCTTCCATCTGCTCGGCCAGCCACAGCAGGGCGGTCGGGTCGACGAGCGAGTTCGCGATCTGCACCCGGCGCGCGCCGAATCGCACCGCCACCCGGAGCTGACCGAAGTTCGCCAGCGTGATCCCCCACGCACCGCCGCGGATCTGCCGGTCCCACAGCACCGGTGACATGGTCGTCTTCCCGTGCGGAGCGAGGTCGACTCCGTGCGCTCGGCACCACGCCGCCATGGTGTCGAGATTGCCGGCGATGGCCGTCTCGTCGAGCACCATCACCGGGGTGCTGAACGCGGACAGCCTCGGCCGGGTGGCGAGGAACTCGGCCTTGGTATGGCCGTTCGCCGCGGAGGGGAGGGCTTTGTCCACGTCGGACAGGCGCAGCTCGTCGAGCTCCGCCAAGGCACCGGAATCGAGTGCGTCCGTTCCGCTGATCGTCATCGTCGATCCTGTCGTTCGGGTTCTGTGGGGCTGGCCGTCATCAGAAGAAGGGCCGTGAAGTGCTACGTTGCGCTGTATGCAACGTTGATTGCGTTTTTGCGTCTCCTATGTCTAGCATTGGCCTGGGTCATCGTCAACGGTCCGATGCGGCATGCATCACCGCGGCGAGGGCTCTCGAAACCCAATCCCGTGCCGGTCCGAGCAGTCGCAGAGGTAAGAAGTGCAGGAATCGACCCCCACCCCCGAGTCCGGTGTCGCGTGCCTCGGTGAGGCGATGGTGCTGGTGGCCCCGGACTCGACACTCCACCTCGCAGGCGCGGAGGCGAACGTCGCTGCGGGTCTCGCCGCGCTCGGTGTCCCGGCCGCCTGGGTCGGACGACTCGGCGACGACGAGTTCGGCACCCTCATCCGCACCGAACTGCGGGCGCGGGGCGTCGACGTCCGCGCGATCGAGATCGACCCCGAGCGGCCCACCGGTCACTACTCGAAGACCACCGCCCTCGACGAGCACGGTGAGCCGCGGACCGACAGCCTGTACTCCCGAGCGGGTTCGGCGGCGTCGGCGATGGACCCCGGATTCCTCGACCGGCCGGCGGTCGCGGAACTGTTCGGCCGCGCCGCCGTGGTCCACTGCAGCGGAATCACACCGGCCCTGTCCGATTCGTGCCTCGCCCTGATGCGGAGACTGCTCCGCGACAGGCCGGGGATCTCCGGTGTCGTCAGCTTCGACGTCAACTGGCGTGAGCAACTGTGGCCGGACGGCGATCCGCGGATGGTCGTGGAACTGGCGAATCTCGCCGATCTGGTGCTCGTCGGCGCCGACGAGGCCCTGCGCGTGCTGGGCACCGCGGATCCGCACGAGTTGCGGCTGATCCTGCCCGCGCCCGCCACCGTCGTCGTCAAGGACGGCGCGCACCGGGCCCTGGCCGTCGACCGGAGTGGTCGCAGCATCGCCGTTCCCGCACTCCGCGTGGACGTCATCGAACCCGTCGGCGCGGGCGATGCCTTCGCCGCCGGATATCTCAGTGGTGTGGTGCGCGGCGAGGATCAGGCGCGCTGCCTGCGCCGCGGGCACATCGGTGCCGCCGCCACCCTGACCGTCGCCGCCGACTCGGCGCCCCCGCCGCCCGCCGCACTGCTCGACGCGATGCTGCGCTGTTCCGAATCGGACTGGGCGGCAACGAGCGTCACCGCCGACGGCTTCTCTCTCGTGAAAGTGGAGTGAACGATGAGTCAGAGTGTCTCCCGCGCCCTGCACCTGCTGGTGCAACTCGGCAACGGCCCCGCCAACCTCGACCAGCTGGCCGAATCGACCGGAGTCCACAAGACCACCGTGCTGCGGCTGCTGCGGACGCTGTCCGACGAGCGGTTCACGTTCCGCGACAACAGCAACCAGTACCACCTCGGTTCCCGCATCTTCGAACTCGCCGCACAGGCCACCGATCAGCGGGAGGTGCGGCGCATCGCGTCACCGCACCTCGTCGCGTTCAACCGCGAGTACGGGCGCACCACGCACCTCGCGGCGATGGAGGGCGGCGACGTGGTGTACATCGACAAACTCGAATCACACGATCAGATTCGGATGTACTCGCGAATCGGGCTGCGCGCCAATCTCAATTCGACCGCCGTCGCGAAGGTGATTCTCGCCGACCTGCCGGATTCGGAACTGCGGACCGTCGTCGACTCGATGGACTTCTCCTCCCGCACCGCCAACACGATCACGACGCCCGAACGCTACCTCGACGAGATCCGTATGGTCCGAGAGCAGGGCTGGGCGCACGATCAGGAGGAGAACGAGCCGTCCGTCAACTGCATCGGAGTGCCCATTCGTGGCGCGTCCGGTCGCGTCGTCGCCGCCGTCTCGGTCTCGGTGCCCGACGTCGTTCTCAGCTACGAACGCGTCCTCGACCTGCTCGAACCCCTCCAGGCCGTAGGGGCGCGGATCTCCCGAGACTGCGGATACCGCGCCCAGCCCTGACCGTCCCCCGTCCACCCGAAAAGTAACGACACACAGGAGTATCGATATGTCCGACACCACCGTCATCCGCACCGAAGGCGCCCCCGCCCCCGCGCACACGTTCAGCCAGGGCATCAAGAAGGGCAACATGCTCCAGGTGTCGGGGCAGGGCCCGATGGACCCCGTCACGAACAAGTACATCGCCGAAGGCGACGTGCGCGAGCAGACCCGTCGCACCCTCGAGAACGTCAAGGCGATCCTCGAGGCCGGCGGTGCGAGCGTGGAAGACGTGCTGATGTTCCGTGTCTACCTCACCACCCGGGACGACTTCGCGGCGATGAACGACGTGTACGGCGAGTTCATCGCGGAGAACGTCCCGAGCGGTCAGCTGCCGTGCCGCACCACGGTTTTCGTCGACCTCCCGCACGAGGTCATGCTCGTCGAGATCGACGCGCTGGCCGTGACCGGCTAGGTCGCTACGCGGTGACGAGGTGGCGGCAGCTCATCCGCGGCGACACGGGCAGCTCCGTGAAGACAGGCTCGGACGTGTCCGCCGTCGCCACCTCCAGGTAGAGGTGGCTGCCGTCCGCCACGACGCCCTGCGGATGCAGGCCGATCAGCTCGGCCACCACGTACGTGGCGCTGAGGCTGGTGACGTCGCGGATGATCCCGAGCCGCAGCAGCGACCTCGTCTCCGCGATGGCCTCCTGCTCACCGGCCCGCAGGACCAGTCGCAGTCCGGGGGACAGGGCCTGCGCTGCCACGGACACGGCGATGTTGTCGAGGTCGTCGGAGCCGACCGCGGCCAGCGCCAGCGCGCGGCGCACACCCAGCCGTTCGAGGAGTTCGCGGTCGCCACCGTGCCCCACGACCGTCGGGATGTTCATCGACCGCACGAGTCGGAGGTTCTTGGCGTGGGGGTCGCGCTCGACCCCCACCACCGCGACGCCGAGCGCCTGAAGTTCCCGGCACAACCGGAGGCCGACCTGGCCGAGACCCACGACGATGACGTGGCCCGACCGGGGCAGGACCCGGCTGCCCACCAGGCCGACGAGCCGGGGGCCGAGCAGGCGCTCGATGATTCCGGCGGTGAACATGGCGGTGAACACCACGGTGAAGAGCATCGCCACCGACGCGAACACGGCGTAGGCGGGGCTGCCGTGGGTGTCGGCTCCCGGGCCCACGGTGGTCACCACGCGGACCGCTTCGTTGAACGCGTCGAGCGGCGCCACGTGCTGACCGAGGATCAGCCACAGCCAGTCGGCGAACAGGACGGCGAGGAGTCCGGCGAGCCCACCGAGCAGGATGCGCGTACCGATGTCGTGCGACCGCAGCAGACCCGTCGCGCCGGTCGCCACCGTGCGCCACCAGTTCCGCCGGGGCAGGTCGACGTGCGCAGCCTCGGGGTGGCCGTCGATCGTCCGGACCGTCAGCATGTGCTCGCCCGCGTGCCGGGCCGCGACGAGTTCGGGGTCCAGGCACGGACCGGCGAGCGTCGGCGCTGCGAGGTCTGCCGGTGACGTCACCGTGCACTGCGGGAGCAGGTGGGACAGCTGGTCCGCGACCGTGCGGTCGAAGATCGTCACCACCAACGGAATCGACGCCGAGATGTGCGCGGCGGCCAGCGCGTACCGCAGAGCGACGACGTCGTCGCGCACCAGGATCGCCATCCCGCGCGGTTCGTCCGCCATCGCCAGGCGCAGTTCGTCGTCGTCGGGGGCGACGAGATGGCGGACGTCGAAGTCCCTTTCGCGAAGGGATGCACAGACCCGTCGGGCCACGGTGGTTTCGCCGATGACGAGATATGAGTCGTTCACGTGTGGTCCTTCCGGCTCGGGATCACGAGAGCGTACCCGAGAAAAACCACAGATCCCACACGAGAACGTCTACCAACGAGTAGCCGGAACACGTTATCGGCCAATGAGTTTGCGATACATCCACCCTACTCGTCGGTAGGAGCGCCCTGGATCGCCAGACGAGTCCGATCACACCGATCCGGACGAGGCCGCCGAGGGCCGCCGGGAACACCGCCTCGGCGACCGTGGTTGGGTGAGACATGACCCTCGATGCGAATGACGACCGGCGTCCACTTCTCGACCTCGTCGCCACACACAACCGGGCCGTCCTCGCGACGGTCAAACGCGACGGACGCCCCCAATTGTCGAACGTGATCTATGCCTGGGATCCCGACACGCAGACGGCGCGGGTGTCGGTGACGGCGGATCGGGCCAAGACGCCGCGCGCGACCCCCGGGTGTCGCTGCACGTCAGCGCGACCGACTTCTGGAGTTACGCGGTGGTGGAGGGCGACGCGGAACTGAGCGCGGTGGTGACGGACCCGCACGACGCGGCGGCGGACGAACTCGTCGAGGTGTTCCGGCAGGCAGCGGGGAAAGAGCACGACGACTGGGAAGATTTCCGCCGCGCAATGGTGTCCGAGCGCAGGCAGGTGCTCCGGGTCCGCGCGACGAATGTGTACGGCATGGCCCAGCTGCCCTGAGTGCGCGGAACGTAGCTGTGGCAGCGGATCGGAGGCGGTGGGACGATTGAGTCGTGCGCAAGAGGCGGTGGCCGGCGGCACCACCGCCTGCCACGGAGGGAATCGTGGTCCACGGGCCGGTCGAGCTCGTGACGAGCCGCGATGTGAGCCTGCGTCTGTCGGAGGTCGTCGCCCACCCGAAGGGCATGCTGCTGCGCATCGAGCTGACGGCGAGAGGCAGATCCGCTGATCTTGCGCGTCACGAGACGCGTCCGCTCGACGATCCCGACGACCCCTCGGCGCGCTGGTCGTATCTCGCGGTGAACGTCCGGGTCGACGACCTCGAGGGAGTCGCCGACGCCCGGCACCCGCATTCGACGTCGACGACCGCGGCCGCGGACGCGTCCGAATATCACTCCGCGCCGCACTACTGGATCAGCGACTACCCGGAATCGGGAACCATCACGCTGACCGCGGGGTGGAAGGAGATCGGGCTGCTGCCGAGGACCCGGACGATCACACTCGGCCCCAATCCGAGTATGCGGCCCACCCGGTAGCACTACGGCCGGTAGAAATACGGCCGGTAGAAATACGGCCGGTAGAAATACGAAGGTGCCCTTCGGCGCCGTGGGAGCGTCGAAGGGCACCTTCGCCCTGTGAGGAAACGCAGATCAGGGCAGCGGAACCCAGGTGCCGAAGAACCAGAATCCGTGCGGGCTCGGCGCCGGTGCCTGCTGCTGCGGAGCGTGCTGCTGCTGCGGCTGGGGCTGCGGTGCCTGCTGCTGCTGGGCGGGGGCGGGGTTGTGGCCCACCGGGTCGGCGCTGGCAACGCCGGCTCCGATGCCGAGGGCTGCGAGGGCGATACCACCGGTTGCGACGGCCTTGGTCACGACGGACTTCATGCGGTTCCTCCTGGAACGTATCGGATGCGGTGTCAGAACTTCCTGACACAGATCAGATTGCTCCCCGTCCCTGCCACAACTCTTCGCTCAGCCTGGCAATCTCCTGCACGTCAGCGAGGCTGCTCCGCCAGCTTGGCGGCGATCACCCCGTTGAGTCGCTGCAGACCGCTCGGCGTGATCCCGTGGATCTGGCCCTCGATGCTGCGCACGACATGGGTGTCGCTGAGGACCTTCTCGCTGGACTGGATCAGAACCGTTCCGGCGCCGGTGAAGTCGAACTGCCGCTCCTCCCCGGAGTTGATGCCCATCATGTGGGCGCCCGCCGCGAGGAAGTTGCTGATCCATCCCTGGTCGTAATGGTGGCTCGGGGACGGGCAGTCGGCCCACCCGACGAGCGCCTCGGGGTCGATCCGCAGCGGCGGTTCCGAGAACATTACCGGACCGTTGGACGACGCCAGGAACTTCCCGGTCCCGATGAGGGTCAGGAATCCCGGCACGATGGACTGGTTCAGCGACAGACCCGGTTCGAACGCAAGGAGATTCGATGCCCGGATCGTGAGGTTTCCGTCGTCGAGGTCGTACGAGTTGATGTCGTATCCACGGTCGCCGATGATCAGTTTCCCGAATCCTTCGGCCACCGCGTAGTCGCCCATGTACAGCGGCGCCGAGAACTGGTTGGCGACCATGTGCAGTGCGGCGCCGTGCAATCCGTGGGTCAGCGCCTGGAACTGCATCTGGCCGTAGTACGCGATCATCGCACCCTTGCGGATGAACCAGGGCGCGGTGAGGTCGATGCAGAACGCGTAGCTGTTGTCGGGAATGTTGTCACTGGCGCCCAGCGTCGACGGATTGTGGATGGCGGTCACAGTTTCTCCTCCGAGGCCTGAACGTAGACGATTCCCTGACCGGTGCACTGCAGTTGCATCGCTTCCCCGACGCCGCGGCCCATGGCCTCGCGCCAGCCGACGGCGGATTTCAGTTCCACCTGGACGCTCCCGTACGTGCCGACGAACGCGTCGGGGTCGACGAACACCGGATTCGGTCCGCCTACCGGGAGTTCGATGAAGCCGCCGTGCGCGAGCAGGACCGCCGACCCGTACCCGGACAGCTGCGTCGTGAACATTCCGGTGCCGGACAGGGCTCCTGCCGCCGCGCCGCGCAGCGCGCCGAGCATGCCGCGCCCGCCGCCACCGCCGCCCTGACTCACCACCGAGACCACTGAACTCTGCAGTCCCGCGTTGTGGGCGAGGAGCCGGGACGCCTCGACGCACAGGGTGCCGCCCTGCGACATGTCGACGACGTGCACCTCGAGCCCGGCGTGGCCGTAGTGCACCTCGCCCTGCCCCTGCGCCAGCATCGTGCGTTCGTGCTCGCCCTGCATCATGCGTCCGGCCATCCGGGTGAATCCACCCATGCCCGCCATCGACTGGGAACCGGGCACCTGGTGCGGAGAGAACTGGACCTGACCGGTGTAGAACAGCATCGCGCCGGTGCGGGCCACCACACCGCCTGCGGCGCCGACGTCGACCTTGACGACCTTCGAGTTCACTTTCGAGAAGACCATGGGGCTCACCGCTCTGCCGGTTGGATGGAGACGACGCCGTGACCGTCCCACTTGAGGGAAAAGGCCTCACCGTTGCCCTGGCCGACGGCGTTGCGCCACGACACGTCGGTCACGAACGACTGCGTCACCTGCCCGCGCGCCGAGACGAACGCGTCGGGATCGACTACGAGGGGGTACTGCGGCGACACCTCGAGGTGGATGAGCGGTCCGCCCGCCGACAGCAGGGCCACCTGACCCTGACCGGAGACGGTCGTGGTGAACAGGCCCTGACCGCCGACCCCGCCGCGCAGTCCGGTGAACGTGACGTTGGTGTTCAGGTTGCCGCTCAGCGCGAGAAGTTGCTGCGATTCGACCTGCAGAGTCTCGTTCGCCAGGTCGACGACCGAGACGTACTGTCCGCCCACGGCGAGATACACGACACCGTGGCCGGAGCACTCCATCAGCGACAGCGCCTCGCCTGTGGCACGCCGCTTCATCCCGGCGAGGACACCGTCGCCGCCACCGAAGCCTGCCGACTTGAAACTGACATTGCCCTCGTAGGCGATCATCGAACCCTGAATCGCCCGGATGGTGGTTCCGGCGAGCTGCGCCTCCACCACCTTCTTCGACTTGCCGAGCAGCCGCCCCATGGTGCCCTTTCCAGTGTCGAGCGGCAGTGCCCGTGACCGAGTCACGTGCACTGCCGCTGGATGTGAGTACAGGCAGAACCTAGCCGACGGACACCGGGTTCTGCTCGTCCACGTCGTCTGCCGCTTCGCCGACCGCCGCGGCGGCCTTGCGGTTGCGGACGATGCTGGAGATGAACGCGGCGCCGATGAGGGCGACACCGACGAGGCCGGTGACGTTCTCGTTGACGTGGTAGCCGATGGACACCAGCAGGATCACGGCCAGTGCGCCGATGGCCCAGTGGGCGCCGTGCTCGAGGTACACGTAGTCCGAGAGCGTGCCCTTGCGGACCAGGAACACGGTGATGGAACGGACGAACATCGCGCCGACGAAGCCGAGGCCAAGGGCGATGATGATCGGGTCGGACGTGATTGCGAAGGCGCCGATGACACCGTCGAAGGAGAACGACGCGTCGAGGACCTCGAGGTAGAGGAAGAGGAAGAACCCGGCCTTGCCGGTGGCCTTGGCCAGCGCGGTCGGGCCACCGGTGGATCCTTCGATCGGTTCGCCGTCCTCGTCTTCCTCGGGGGTGTTGAACAGTTCACCCAGACCGTTGACGGCGATGTAGGTGACCATGCCCAGGACGCCGGCGATCATCACCGTGGACACGGTGTCCTCGGGGGCGATGTAGGCGGCGGTGATCAGCAGCAGGACGCCGGCGAGGATGACGGCCAGCTGGTCGAGCTTGCCCGCGCGGGCGAGGGGCTTCTCCAGCCAGGACAGCCAGGTGATCTCGCGCTCTTCGAGGATGAAGCCGAGGAACAGCATCAGCAGGAACATACCGCCGAACGCGGCGATCTGCGGGTGCGCGTCGGTGAGCAGGGTTTCGTAGCTGGCGCTGCCGTCGGGGAAGTACGCGGCGCCGTCGGCGGGCGGGTTGAGGGCCAGGTCGAGGGCGGCGACGGGGCCGAGGCCGGAGGCCAGCCAGACGATGACGAGGGGGAAGACCAGGCGCATGCCGAACACCGCGATGACGATGCCGACGGTGAGGAAGATCTTCTGCCAGAACTCGCTCATGCGGCGCAGGACGGTGGCGTTGATGACGGCGTTGTCGAAGGACAGCGAGATCTCGAGGATCGAGAGGATCACCACGAGGAGGACGGCCTGGGGGCCTCCGTAGATCGCCGCGATGATGAGGGAGATCACCGTCACGGCGAAGGAGAGACCGAATATTCGCAGAACCACGAAGCGTGGCCTTTCTCTAGTGGGCATGCAGGGTGGTTACTGCAGGGGACGAACACCGGGGGAGGGTTTCACGTCGGTGCCGTGAAACCCTCCCCCGGCTGAAGAACGAAACGACTGTCAGACGTTGACGCCGTAGTCGCGGGCGATACCGGCCAGCCCGGACGCGTAGCCCTGGCCGATGGCACGGAACTTCCACTCCGCGCCGTGGCGGTACAGCTCGCCGAAAACCATAGCGGTTTCGGTCGACGCGTCCTCGGACAGGTCGTAGCGGGCGAGCTCGTTGCCGTTGGCCTGGTCGACGACGCGGATGTACGCGTTGCGGACCTGGCCGAACGACTGCGAACGCGTTTCCGCGTCGTAGATCGAGACGGGGAACAGGATGCTCTCGATGTTCGCGGGGACCGCCGCCAGGTTGACGTTGATGACCTCGTCGTCGCCCTCGCCCTCACCGGTGGTGTTGTCGCCGACGTGCTCGATCGAGCCGTCGGGCGAGCGCAGGTTGTTGAAGAACACGAAGTGCTGGTCCGACACGACCTTCTTGTCGGCACCCGCACCGATGGCGCTGGCGTCGAGGTCGAAGTCGGTGCCGGTGGTCGAGCGGGCATCCCATCCGAGTCCGACAGCCACCGCCGTCAGGTTCGGCGCCTCCTTCGTGAGAGAAACATTGCCGCCCTTGGTCAAGCTGACGCCCATTCAGGGGTCCTTTCGAGAGGAGGTGGTTGGACCCTCGACAGCTGTCGAAGTTCCGAGTTCGTCGTGCGACACCACGATAATGAATTTGTCCGACTTGTCCCATCCGTCGATCTGTCCACAGGTTTGTGCACAGGCAATTCCGGTCCACTCGGAGTTGTCGCCCCGACCAGTACGATTCAGGGCGTGACGAGCGGATGGGCGGGACGCTTCCGAGGAAGAGCCCGGGGCGACGACTCGGCTCGTCGCGCCCACGACACGATGGTCGCAGCGTTTCTCGATATGGACAACCGGCAGAGCATTGCCGCCGCGGCCGTGGACGCCTCCGCAGAGCTGACTCCGGAACGCGGAATCCGCCGGGCGTGGGAACCGGTCCGCGACGGGTGCTACCAGGCCGCGACGGCGTACCTCGCGGCGGAAGACCGGTTCGAGAACGTGGAGACGCCGGCGGCCGCCGCCGCGTACGAGCAGGTGACGCGGCAGTTGGTGGCGGCGACGCAGACCCTCGACGAGTTCTATCGCACACATCGCGGCCATCTCGAGGAGTCGACCGCGATGCTGGCGGCCGTACCCCAGGTTGCCCAGCAGGCACTGCAAGTCGCCGCTGCGGCGCAGCGCCGGGTGCAGACCGAGGGCGCCGCCTACGCCGGCTACCCGTCGGTGCGCGACCGGGGAGCCGCACTCGATGCCGCGGTCGTGGCGCTGCAGGGTGCCCGCGGCGCCAACCCGGTCCGCGCCGCGGCGGCGCGGGTGCGGGAGGAGGCGGCGGCGCTCGAGAAGGCGCTGGCCGCGGCTCCGTCCAAGGAGCGGGATGCCGCGCACGCCGTGTCGTCGGTGTCGACGAGGATCGCCGCGGTGCAGACTCGGGCCGAACGGCTCGCGCCCGCCTACTCGGCCCTGCTCCGCGAATTCAACGCGGCCAGTTCGGCGGATCTCGTCCACAACGACCGCGAGAGCCGCACGCACATCGAGCAGGCGCAGACCGATCTGCAGCAGGCGCAGAAGGCTCTGACCGCGGGAAACCCCGAGGGAGCGCTGGATCTGACGGCCGCGGCGCGGACCCATCTCGTCGACGCGGAGGCGAACGTCGACGGCGTCACCGATCGTCTGCTGTTGCTCCGGGAGGTCCGGGAGAACCCGCGGGCGAAGGAGAACGAGATCAGATTTCGCCTCCGCGACGCCCAGATGTTGGCTGTCAATCGTGGGCTCGTGAGGGAATGGGGGTCGGTCCTCGACGCTCAGCTCGAGCGAATTGACCGAATTGCAGGGACACTGACCGGGCGGCATCCCGACTACTGGGCGTACGTCACCCAGCTCGATGCCGTGTCGGCGTTCATTGCCGAGGTGGTTCAGAAGATGAGAGGACACACAGCGCAGCGATGACACGGGGGGACGATGAGCATTAGCGAAGAGACCATGCCGGCGGTGCGGCACGTTCGGCATTTCCACCACCTCGATACCGAGACGCACGGCCGGCTGTTCCTGCACGCTCCGCAGGCGCTCGGGCCGGACGAGGATCGAACGGTGCTGGCCGTCGCGCTGGGCGCGACGCTGTACGTGCCTGCGACGAGGTCCGACCTCGCGGACACCATCCTGCGCCGGTCCGGTGACGGGGTCTGCTCGATGGTCCTGGACCTCGAGGACGCGGTGGCCGACGACCAGGTGGAAGCGGCGCTGCTCAATGCCGTCGACGCCCTCGATCGGCTCGCGGTCCACGGTGGTGCGCGGATGCAGTTGTTCGTCCGGGTGCGGGCCGCCGAGGACCTTCGGCGGATCGCCGACCTGCTGACCACAGGCGTCGAGGTGTTGTCCGGGTTCGTATTTCCCAAGTTCGGAAGTGCGACGGGCGGTGCGTTCCTCGACGAGCTGGCCGCGGCGTCGGAGCGGCTCGGCAAGCAGTTGTATGCGATGCCGGTGCTCGAATCGCCTGCTCTGGTGCACCGCGAGTCCCGAGACGACGAACTCGCGAAGATCGGCGCACTGCTCGTCGAACACCGCGAGCGGATTCTCGCCGTGCGCATCGGCGCCACCGACATGTGTGCCACGTTCGGCATCCGCCGCGACCGCGACCTGACGATCTACGACGTGCGGGTGGTCGCGGACGCGATCGCTGGCATCGTGAATTTCCTGGGCCGCGCCGACGAGACCGGGCACGTCATCACCGGTCCGGTGTGGGAGTACTTCGCCGATCACGAGCGGATGTTCCGCCCGACCCTGCGCGCCACGCCGTTCGAGGAACACGACGAGGTGCGGTTCCGCCAGCAGCTGGTCAGCCGGGACCTGGACGGTCTGCTCCGGGAGATCGCCCTCGACCGCGCCAACGGCATCCAGGGCAAGACGGTCATCCACCCGACGCACGTCGCGGCCGTGCACGCGCTGTCCGCGGTGACGCACGAGGAGTACCACGACGCGCTCGACATTCTCGGCGCCGAGGGCGTCGGCGGCGTCCAGGCGTCGGGGTACCGCAACAAGATGAACGAAATGCGCCCGCACCGCAGCTGGGCCGAGAAGACACTCGTCCGGGCGAAGGTGTTCGGCGTGACCAACGAAGGAATCACGTTCGTGGATCTACTGACCGCACTGGCCGTCCGATGAGTTCACCCACCGCCGTCCGCGCGGTGCCCTGGGCCACGGAGCATCTGGGGTTGACGCTCGCCCACGTGGATTCGAGTTCGGGGCTGACAATCCCCGAACTCGTCGAGCCGGGTCTGCGGCGCAACCCTCGACGTGCCCACCTGCTCGTCTCGACGGTCCTCGGCAAGCACGTGCCCACCGACCCGACTGCGGTAATCGGCGCCGGCGACCGCCTCGGTGATCTGGTCGCCGATGTCCTCGGACCGGATGCGGACCCCGTCGTGCTCGGGTTCGCGGAGACCGCAACAGGTCTGGGCCATTGCGTCGCCGCGCGGCTGCGCGCCCGGTGCTACCTGCACTCCACGCGCCGGGACGTCCCCGAGATCGGGACGTCCGCCGGGTTCGAGGAGGGGCACTCGCACGCGACCAGCCATCAGCTGCAGCCGACGTCCGTCGAGTTGTTCGCGGGCGATCGTCCGCTCGTCCTCGTGGACGACGAGATCTCCACGGGCGCCACCGCGGTCGACGCGATCCGCGCGCTGCACCGGCAGAACCCGCGCAGCCGGTACGTCGTGGCGTCGCTCGTCGACATGCGCGACCAGGGCCACCGGGACGCCGTCGACGACGCCGCCGCCGAACTCGGCGTGCAGATCGACAGCGTGAGTCTGGCGCTGGGGCGCACCGAGCTTCCCGACGGGCTGACCGACAGTGTTGGTGCGCTTCCGGATCCCGTGCTCAACCCCGTCGGCGCGCGGACCGGGACCGTGGAGCGGGCCGACATTCCCTGGCCCGCGGCAGTTCCGGAGGGCGGGCGTCACGGCTTCCTGCGGGAAGACACCGAGGGGTTCGATGCGGCCGTCGCGTCGGCAGCCGCCGCTCTCGGTGATCGGCTCGACCCGCAGCGTCCGGTGATCGTCGTCGGACACGAAGAGCTGATGTACCTTCCGCTGCGCCTCGCGGACACGCTCGCCGCATCCGGGTTCCGGGTTCGATTCCAGACGACGTCCCGGTCGCCCGCCTACGTGCTCGACCAGCCGGGATACCCACTGCGCCGCGGATTCCGCTTCACCGCCCCCGAGGACGGGGAAGAACAGCCGCGGTTCGTCTACAACGCGCAGTGGCCGGACGAGGACGCCGTCGTGGTCGCGGTGATCGACGCCGCCGCCGACACCGACCGGCTCACCGCGCGCGGCGGACTCCTCGACGTCCTCACCGCGGCGGGAACGGATGTGCTGCTGGCCGTCGTGTCCGGCGCCGACCCGCGGTCGCTGCGGGCCGCACGCGCGGGAGCCTCGTCGTGACGGCGCCGCTGACCGGTCCGGCATTCGGTTCGTACGCCGCCGACGAGGTGGGCTGGCTGCTCACGGACCTGTCGCACGTCGATCTGGAAGCCGATGTCGCCGAGCGGGAGCGCCGCATCCAGTCGGGTGAAGCCCACTACGCGGAGACGCTGCCCATCGAATACCAGCCCGACGCGGAGTACCGCGAGCTGTTCGAGAAGGTGCTGCAGGACAGCTCCATCCGGCTGGCGCGGGCCGTGGGGACGGTCACTGACCTCGTGCTGGCCGAGCGCGGCCACGACGTCACCCTTGTGTCCCTGGCACGTGCGGGAACCCCGGTGGGTGTGCTCATGCGCCGCTGGGCGCGGGACGTCCACGGGTTGACGCTGCCGCACTACGCCGTCTCCATTGTCCGGGACCGGGGGATCGACGCCGTCGCGCTCGACTACCTTGCGCGTCGTCACGACTCGAAAAACGTGGTGTTCGTCGACGGCTGGACGGGCAAGGGCGCCATCGCCCGCGAGTTGTCGCAGGCACTCGCCGACTACCGCGATGCCGGTGGCGCCGAGTTCGACGACGACCTCGCCGTCCTCGCGGATCCCGGGCACTGCGTCCGCACGTTCGGCACCCGCGACGACTTCCTGATCGCGTCGGCGTGCCTGAACTCCACCGTGTCGGGTCTGGTGTCGCGCACCGTCCTCAACGACACGCTGATCGGCCCCGGCGACTTCCACGGCGCCAAGTTCTACGCGCACCTCGCGGGCGAGGACGTGTCCAATCACCTCCTCGACTCCGTCAGCGCGTCCTTCGCGGACGTGCGCGAGCACGTACCCGGCGACGTCGAGGAACTGCTGCGGTCGGACCGGACACCCACCTGGGACGGCTGGAAGTCCGTCGAGGCGGTCCGGGAGCAGTACGGAATCTCGACTGTGAACTTCGTGAAGCCCGGCGTCGGCGAAACCACGCGGGTGCTGCTGCGCCGGGTGCCGTGGCGGGTGCTCGTCCGCGACCTCGACGCCCCCGAGCACGCACACATCCGGCTACTCGCCGCCGCGCGCTCTGTTCCCGTCGAAGAGGTTCCCGGCCTGGCGTATTCGTGCATGGGCCTGATCAAGGATGTGACATGACCGCGCTGATCGCGACCGACCTCGACCGCACCATGATCTACTCGCGCGCGGCGATGGAACTCGCCGTCACCGAGAGCGACGTGGCCGAGCGGCCCGGCGACGAGAACCTTCTGTGCGTCGAGGTGTACGACGGCAAACCGCTGTCCTACGTCACGTCGGCCGCCGAGGCCATGCTGCGCACGCTCACCGCGTCCGCGGTGGTCGTGCCCACCACCACGCGCACCGTCGCGCAGTTCGAGCGCATCGACCTGCCGGGGGCGCCGTGGCGGTACGCGATCACCACCAACGGCGGGAACATCCTCGTCGACGGCGTCCCCGATGCGGGCTGGCGGTCGGGCGTCGACATCGCGATCGCCGACGGTGGAGCCTCTCTCGTGGAGGTCGGCGCCGAGCTGAGTCGTCGCATCGACGACAGCTGGGTGCGGTCGTCCCGGGTGGCCGACGAGTTGTTCTCCTACCTGGTCGTGGATCTCGACGCGATGCCGGCCGGCTTCGTGGAGGAGTGGAACGACTGGTGCGTCGACCGGGGCTGGGGAGCGTCCCGCCAGGGCCACAAGATCTACACGATGCCCGACGCGGTGTGCAAGAGCCGTGCGGTGGCGGAGGTCCGGTCGAGGCTCGTCGACGACGGAGTTCTCGAGCCGGAAGCGCCCGTGCTCGCGGCGGGGGACGGGGCGCTCGACGCCAACATGCTCAGTGCCGCCGACGCCGCCATCCGCCCCCGGCACGGCGAACTCGAAACGCTCGGCTGGCAGCATCCGACCCTGTCCGTGACCGGAAGCAGTGGGATCGCCGCCGGTGAGGAGATCCTGCGCTGGTTCGCGGACCGCGTCGGGCGGGGTGCGGGGACGACGGCCACCGGCGCTCTTTTGTAGGTTGTAGGCAAACAGGCCAAACGGGACAAACCCGACGCTCCCACAGTGAAGGAACCACCGCAGTGTCCACTCCGCTAGCCAAGGGCCAGAACGGCCCACTGAGCGTCGACGACGTCATCGTCTCCCTGGAGCTGACGGCCGCCGCCGACCTGTCCGCGCTGCTCGTCACGGACTCGGGGAAGGTCCGCTCGGACGCCGACTTCGTCTTCTTCAACCAGCCGTCCGGTCCCGGTGTGCAACTCGTGCCCGGGGCCCCCGGACAGGCGGCGTCGCTGAAGGTGTCCCTCGGCGCGGTGCCCGCCGACATCGCCCAGGTGCGCGCGGTCATCACCCTCGACGACGCCACCAGCAACTTCGGCCGCTCCGCGCCGCCGACGGCCCGGGTCGCCGACGGCGCCGGAAACGCGCTGTACGAGTACCGGATCGACGGACTGAACTCCGAGTCGATCGTCATCGCGCTCGAGCTGTACCGACGCCAGGGCGCCTGGAAGGTGCGGGCCGTCGGGCAGGGTTACGCCGGCGGGTTCGCCGCACTCGTCACCGATCACGGCGTGTCCGTCGACGACGCACCCGCACCCGCGGCCGCCCCGGTCCAGCAGCCGCCGGCACCGCAGGCCGCCCCCGCTGCTGCCTACCCGCCGCCGGCCGCCGCACCGGTGGCACCGCCTGCACCCCCGGCTCCTGCTGCCCCCGCCGCTCCGGCCGAGGTCAGTCTCACCAAGTCGCGGCCGGTCAGCCTGAGCAAGGGCCAGAAGGTCACGCTCCGCAAGGACGGTGGCGTCGCGCTGACGTACATCCAGATGGGACTCGGCTGGGATCCGATCGAGAAGCGCGGCATGTTCGGAAACCGTTCCGCCAACGTCGACCTCGACGCGTCGGCGGTCCTGTTCGCGGACAACAACATGGTCGACGTCGCCTACTACGGTCAGCTGACGTCGAAGGACGGGTCGATCCGGCACCAGGGCGACAACCTCACCGGCGAGGGCGCGGGCGACGACGAGGTGATCCTCGTGGATCTCACCCGCATTCCGCCGCACGTCTCGACCATCGTGTTCATCGTGACGTCGTACCGGGGGCACACGTTCGAGCAGGTGAAGAACGCGTTCTGCCGCCTGGTGGACACCACGTCGAACGCCGAACTCGCCCGGTTCACGCTGCAGGGCGGGATGCCGTTCACGGGAATGGTGATGGCCAAGGTGTACCGGGTGGGCGGCGAATGGAAGCTGCAGGCCATCGGTGAGGGCATCCAGGCCAAGCACGCCGGTGAGGCCGCGCCTCAACTCGCCCGGTTCCTCGGCGTCTAGGGGCGGTTGGTGACGGTCTACCTCGTTCCGGGGCAGAACGCCCCGCTGCCGTCGCGCGTACTGCGTTTCCGCGCGGTCGGCGCGACACCGGTCGATGTCTCGGCGTTGATCGTCGACGGCGATCTCCGCGCGCTGTCCTCGGACTATTTCGTGTTCTACAACCAGCGGCGCGCCGCCGGCGTGGAACTCGACGCGGATGGAACGGTCCGGCTGCACATGGACGAGGTGGACGCCGCCGCGGCGGGCGTGCTCTGCGTGGTCAGTGTCGATCCGGCATCCCCGACCGGTCCGGCGACGCTGGCCCGCGAGGGCCTGTCGGCCACGCTCACCGATGAAAGCGGCCTTACCGTGGTCGTTTTCGACGTCCCTCTGGTCGGCTCCGAGGCTGCCGCGATCTGCCTGGAGATCTACCGCCGCGGCACCGACTGGAAGGTCCGTGCCGTCGGGCAGGGATACGACGGCGGCCTCGCCGAACTCGTCACCAGGCACGGCGTCGACGTGGACGAACCCGCGAATGCTGTCGCCGAGGAGGTTCCGGCGACGGCCGGCCCGGCGGGCATCCCGCTCGACCCGGCCCACTCGTTCGAGAGAGCGTGGATGATCTTCGAGGACGCCGCCCGGTCGGCGGCCTCGTTCCGGTCCTCCCGCGACTACGCGCAGGCGCGGCTGGACGACGAACTGTCCGCGTCGGTGGCCGACCCGTCCACCCGCAACAGTCCGGCGGTCGCGCAGTCGCAGGCCAGGGCGCAGGAGCGGTCCGACGCCCTCGTCGCCGAGGCACAACGCAAATTCGACGGCGAGACTTCGCAACTGGCCGAGGAACTCCGCGTCATCGACCCGCTGCTGCCGCGGTCGCTGGCGACGTTCGAATCCGCCGCGTGGACGAACCCAGTCACGAGCAGCGCCGTGCCGGACGGCCTGAGGCTCGGTGAGTTGTCCGCACCCGACCTCGGCGAACTGCGGGTTCCGTTCTGCGTCCACTACCCGCTGGGGCGTCCTCTGTGGATCGTCGGCGAACCGGCCGAGGCCGCACCGGTGGTCGCGGCGCTGGCCGCGCGCATGCTGGTGGCATCGCCCGCGGCGGCGGGGCGGCTGGAGGTCGTCGACCTCAGCGGCTCGCTGCGCACGTTCACCGACCCCCTCGGGGCGCTCCTGGCCTCGCCCGTCGTGTCCGCGGCCTCCGACATCACCGCCCGGCTCACCGCGCTGTCCGAGAGTGTCGACCTCGCAGAGATGGCGGCCCGCAGCGGAATCCGGGGCACCCTGCCGGAACCGCGGCTGGTGATCCTCGGCGACTTCCCGCACGGGTACGGCGCCGAGGACGCCGCCCGCATCGTGCACCTCGCCGACCACGGTCCCGCGGTCGGAACGTCGCTGATCATCGTCGGTGACAGCGCCGGCGCCGCTTCGGATCCGGGAGTCGCGGTGCTCGAACGCATCGCCCAGCAGGTTCCGACGTCGGGGGTCCTCACCGTCTCCGACCCGTGGACCGGCAACGACTGGATCCTGACCCCCGACCGGCTCCCGGACCACCCCCTCCACCGGGCGTCGGTGCTGGATTCGCTGACCGGCCACGAAAGGTGAGTGCACCGTGACACGTCTTGCGCGCGGCGAGAACGTCGAGATCGTCTGTTCGCCGACGAGTGTCGCGGTCGCCGGTGCCCGCCGAGGCGAGGTCGACCTGATGGTCTTCCAACTCGGCGCGAACGGACGGGTGCGGTCCGACGGGGATTTCGTCTTCTTCAACAACCCCAGTTCACCCGAGGGGGCCGTGCGGTTGGCAGCGGCAGACGGCGTCGACCTCGATCTCGCGGCGGTGCCCGCCGACATCGACAAGCTCAGTATCGCCGTCGCCCTCGACGACTCGGTGCCCGGCAGTCTCGCCGATCGCGTCGGGTTGGGCGTTGTGATCGAGAACTCCGGAGTGTCGCTGGGGGCGGACGCGTCCGGGCTGAGCACCGAGCGCGCCGCCGTACTCGTCGAGGTGTATCGGCGTGGTTCCGGATGGAAGGTGCGCAACGTCTCGGCCGGGTGGGACGGCGGGCTCGCTGTCCTCGTCACCGAGCACGGCGTCGACGTGACGGATTCCGACTCCGCCGACGATGTTGCCGTGCGAACGGTGCCGGACGAGCTGGGTCTGACGTTCGAGAAGCGGCAGAAGCTCGACATGCGCAAGCGTGAAGTCGCGAAGGTGTTGCTGCACAAGGGTGCAGGTGAGACGCGCGCCCGGGTCGTTCTGGTGATCGACAAGACGGGCAGCATGCGGCGTCAGTATTCGACCCGGGCGATCAACCGGGTGGTCGAGCGGATGGTGCCGGTGGCCACGCAGATCGACGACGACGGTCGCCTCGAACCGTATCTCTACGCCAAGAACTTCGCGCGCCTGCCCGACATCGCCGTCCACGAGGTCGACAGTTGGTGCGACACGTTCCTGCATCTCGGCGGCGTCCACGGCGGAATCGACTACAAGGCGATCGGCGGCTACAACGACGAACTGCCGATCATGACCGACATCGTCTCCAGTCTGCCGCCGCGGGGCGGGACCCCCACCCTCGTGCTGTTCTTCACCGACGGCGGATTCCAGCAGCGCGCCAAGATCAGCGAACTCATGCGCCGGGCGTCGAGTCTGCCCGCGTTCTGGCAGTTCGTCGGAATCGGCCGCGCCGACTACGGACTGCTCGAGAAACTCGACACCCTCGACGGGCGGACCCTCGACAACGCCGGGTTTTTCGCCGTCGACGACCTCGACAGGATCGACGACGCCGAACTGTACCGCCGCCTGCTCAGCGAGTTCCCCGACTGGCTGCGCGCCGCGAAGTCGGCGGGTGTAGTCGGGTGACGCAACGACACGAGTCACTCGTCGGGTAGTTCCACTCCGAGTTCGCGGGCCTTCGCGGCGACGGCGTCCGGGAAGACGTTGCGGAACAGGAACAAGTCCTGTCCGATAACCCAGCCGGGCGCGAGTTCGGTGGCGTAGCGCTCGAAGTAGCCGAGTTGCTTCCCGAACAGGACGAGTTCCTCCGGGCTGGCGACGTCCCATTTCTTGCCGATGCCGATCAGCGCCATGATGAGTTCGCTGAGCCGCAGCTCGCCGAGGTCCCGGCCCAGCAGGGGGGCGAGGGCGGCGGCCACCTGGAGGCCGATCTCGTCGTCGGTGGCGTCGTTGTCCTGCGCGTAGCCGAGGCTGCGGATTCCGCGGGCCATCCGGGAGAAGTCGCCGTCGATCAGGGTCGCGTAGAACATGTCGCGCAGGATCTGCCGCCACGATTCGGGTAGCTCACCGACGATGCCGAAGTCGAGCATCGCGATGCGCCCGTCGTCGAGGACCCACAGGTTCCCGGCGTGCACGTCGCCGTGGAACGGGCCGTGCAGGATGACCGACTCGATCCACACCTTGACACCGCGGCGGATCAGCATGCGGGTGTCCATGTGGACGAGGTCGGGGAACCGGTCGAGCGGCAGCCCGTACATGCGTTCCATGCAGATGACGTGGGGACCGCAGTAGTCCCAGTACACCTCCGGGGTGGTGACGCCCTTGTTTTCGCCGAAGGCCCCGATGTTCGTCCTGAACCGGGCCTGCCGGTCGGCTTCCACCGCGCTGTTGAGTTCGGTCATCGTGGCCGCGTGGAGATCGCGGATGATGGCGGTGGCGTTGGCGATGCGGAAGAACTCGAAGAGTTTCTCGAGGATCCGCGCACCCCAGTACGCGGTGCGCAGGTCCACCACCATGCGACGGAAGATGTCGGGGCGCTGCACCTTGATGACGGCTTCCCGGCCGTCGGGGAGCACGCAGCCGTGCACCTGTGCGACGGAGGCGGCGGCGAGGGGGACGTCGTCGAACGACGCGAACAGCGCGTCGACGGGATGTCCCAGGTCTGCCTCGATCACCCGGCGGGCTTCCTGCGCGGACACCGGCGGCACGTCGTCGAGACATCGCAGGCAGGCGTTGGCCAGCGGGGCGGGGAACACGCCGGAGGACGACGCCATCAGCTGCCCGACCTTGACGAACGTCGGGCCGAGCACCTCGAATCCGTTGACCAGGCCTTCCGACGCCGCGTCCGCGAGGGTGCGGCCGCGACGCCGGACGGGCCAGGTGACGAGCGCGAGCAGTGTGTAGGCGACGACGACCACGCCGATGACCAGCGCCCGCCACAACTCCGCCGCGCGGAACCGGTCGAGAGTCGCCGAATGCACGGTCAGGGCTGCAGGTGGCGGCCCCGAAGCGTATGGGCCGACCGGACGTGGCGTTGGCTCGTGCACAGTTCCTACCTTGCGTTCAGTCCTGCCTGCCGTTCAGAAGGGGACCATACCCCGACCGTTTCGGCGAACGCTTTTCAGTATGCGGTACCCGCCATCACACTATTTCGTTAGCAGAACTCAGAGTCCCAGCGCGCCCGCGAGTTCCCGCAGCGCAGGGATGGGATCGTCACCGGCGGGCAGCACCTGGATCGCGACGTGATCGGCGCCCGCGTCCAGATGTTCGCGGAGGCGGCCGGCGATATAGGGGGCGTCGCCGTGGGCGGCGAGGGCGTCGATCAGCTCGTCGCTGCCGCCGTTCGCGATCTGCTCGTCGGTGTACCCGAGCCGCTTCAGGTTGTTGACGTAATTGCGCAGGTGCAGGTACGGATTCTCGACCGCCGCACGTCCGACAGGGCGCGCCCGTTCCGAATCGGTGTCCAGCACGACCTTCTGCTCCGGTGCGATCACCGGACCGGGACCGAGCAGCTCACGCGCTTCCCGGGTGTGCTGCGGAGTGGTCAGGTACGGGTGGGCGCCTGCGGCGCGGGCCGCCGACAGTTCGAGCACCTTCGGGCCGAGCGCGGCGAGCACGCGTCGCCCCGCCGGGACCCCGGCGGCGTCCAGGACGTCGAGATACTCCACGAGCGCGGCGTACGGCTTGCTGTAGTTCAGGCCGGGTTGTTCGGGATGGCCGACGCCGATGCCGAGGAGGAAGCGCCCCGGATGACGGGCCTCGAGCCGGTGGAAGGAGGTCGCGATCTCGTCGGCGGGTGCGGTCCAGATGTTCACGATGCCGGTCGCGACGGTGATGGTGGACGTCGCGTCGAGCAGGCGTTCGGCGACGTCGAGGTCGGCCGGCGGCGAGCCGCCGATCCAGATCGCGCCGTAACCTGCCGATTCGATCGCGACACCCACTTCGGGTGCCAATCCGCCGGCGTGACGCCAGACGCCGAACTGTCCGAGCTGCGGGGTTTCTCCTGAGGTATCCGTCATGTGGCGTGCAACCTTCGCTCGCGGACATTCATTCCGGCATCTCAGATCTGGTGGAGCCACGACCGGAACAGCAGCGCGCTCGGCGCGAACAGGGCACGGCGAACGGAGTCGGTGGTGAACGGGTTCACCGTGGTCGAGTAGGTCTGGTCGGCAGACGTGGCTCGACGGTATCGGCCGACTCCGCGGCCGCACATCATCCTGCAGAACGATATTCGCCGCCGCAGGCGGTGAGGTCGATCAGCTGCCGGGCGCCCGGTATTGGGCGTCGCGGCGCACCGCGTCGTCCACCTGCTCCGGTGTCAACAGCACCACCGATTCCGACCGTGCCGCCCCGGAGGCGGTGGTGCGGATGCCGAGCGCGGCGGCGGCCACGTCGTCGGGCACGTCACCGATCACGAACAGATCCCGGCCACCCAGTGCGAAGTAGCAGGATTCGACTGTGCCCCCGACGCTTTCGACCATCTGGGTGATCGCGTCGCGTCGTGCGGTGCCGCCTTCGGTGAGCAGTCCTTTCGCGCCTTCGGGTGAGTACGTGACCTGCCAGAGGTATCTCGGCATCGGTGCCTCCTCGATTGTGGGGTCTTCTCATGGTTCTCCCGGGACGGGCCACATGCAATAGGTTCCGGCGCTAGGGTCGGGAGATGGCGCAGGCCCGCGTAGGTATTTCCGGCTGGACGTATCCCGGGTGGCGCGGCGACTTCTACCCGGAAGGCCTCGCGCATCGCAGGGAGTTGGCCTACGCCGCGGGGCGTTTGACGTCCATCGAGATCAACGGTTCCTTCTATGCGTTGCAACGGCCGACGAGTTATGCGAAATGGCGTGACGAGACGCCGGACGATTTCGTGTTCGCCGTCAAGGGCGGGCGCTACATCACGCACATGAAGCGGCTGGTCGGTGTCGAGGCGGCACTGGCGAACTTCCTCGCCTCAGGGGTGCTCGCGCTGGGCCCCAAGCTCGGACCGCTGCTGTGGCAACTGCCCCCGACGCTCGCGTTCGACGCGGCGAGCCTCGCAGCGTTCCTGGACCAGTTGCCGCGGACGACTGCGGAGGCCGCGACAGTCGCCGCGCGGCACGACGACAAACTCGCCGAAGACCGGACGTGGACCGAAACCGACGCCGACCGCCCCGTCCGTCATGCGCTCGAGGTTCGCCACCACAGCTTCGAGGCGGAGGAGGCGAAGGAGTTGCTTCGCGCGCACGACGTCGCGTTCGTCGTCGCCGACACGGCGGGCCGGTACCCGTTCGTGGAGGCGGTCACGAGTGATTTCGTCTACCTGCGGTTGCACGGTGACAAGGAACTGTATGCGAGCGGATACACCGACGAGGCCCTCGACGAGTGGGCGCGGAAGATCGAGCGGTGGCGCGGGCAGGGGCTCGACTGTTTCGCCTACTTCGACAACGACATGAAGGGGTACGCCCCGTTCGACGCGCTCCGGCTGATCGAGCGGCTGCGCTGACTGTCGGTGCCTCGTGGCACAGTGAGTGCCTGATCGACGGATACGAGAAGAGGATCTACCGGATGTGGCCCACTCACTGGCCCGCTGTCGCGCGTGACATCGCCGAAGCGCTGGATGCCGCCATCGTCGCGGCGCGTGCGTCGGATGCAGCGGCGCTGACCGAGGCGACGGAGGAATTGGCGGCCCTGCCTGCGGAGCAGGTCGGTGCGGTGCTGGCGGGGGTGATCCGGGAACTCCTCGAGACGTTGCACCCGGACGGTCTGACGGGGGAGGACGTGCAGGACGTGCTCACCCGCTGCGCGCGGGCGGCGGCACTCTGGTTTCCGGCCGTCGACGTCGACTCGCTGGTCACGGTGCTGACCGGCGCCCTCGGTGTGGCCGATGTCGAGGAGAACCCGCGCAGACCGGAGCGTGCGGTGGAGGCCGCGATCCTGGTGATCGCCGATCTGCTGAGTGCGGCGGAGGTGCCCGCCGACGGTTACGTGCGCCGGGCGCTCGACGAGATCGCGCGCGCCGAGACCGTGGAGATGCCCTGAGGCGTCAGAGTTCGGTGCGGATGTGGTCGGCGAGCCGACTGATCCGGTCCTCGTTGCGGCGATAGTGGGTCCACTGGCCGATCCGATGGCTGGTGACCAGGCCGGCGCTCTGTAGGGCGGCCATGTACTGCGACGCCGTCGACTGGGAGACCTCGGCCCGTGCCTGAATGTGCTTCAGGCACACGCCCACCTCTTCCGCGGGTTCGAGTTGCGGGGGAAAGCTGTCCGGGTCCTTCAACCACTGCAGGATGCGCACGCGGGTCGGGTTCGACAGCGCTTTGAAGACGAGGGCGAGGTCGTCGGGGTCCGGAAGTTCGCTCACGGGAACCAGCGTACCGCTATATCGCGATTTTCCGATATATGTGCTTGACTCCATATATCGCAACTTCGCGATATACCGATAGGAGTCGAGTGATGTCGAAGCGCAGAGTGGCAGTGGTCGTCGGTGCGCGCGGGGTGATCGGCGGCAATCTGATCGAGCACCTCGAGGCGACCGGAGACTGGGAGATCGTCGGACTGTCGCGCCGAGGCGGACCCGACACCGACCGGGTGCGGCACATCGCGGTCGATCTGCTCGACGAGCGTGACGCCGCCGAGAAGCTGGCCGAACTCCGCGACGCGACCCACATCTTCTACGCCGCCTACCAGGACCGTTCGTCGTGGGCTGAGCTCGTCGCGCCCAACGTCGCGATGCTCGTCAACACGGTGAACGCGCTCGAACCCGTGGCCGCCGGGCTCGAGCACATCAGTCTGATGCAGGGCTACAAGGTCTACGGCGCCCACCTCGGACCGTTCAAGACGCCGGCACGGGAGAGCGATCCGCCGCACATGCCGCCCGAGTTCAACGTCGATCAGCAGCAGTTCCTCGAGGACCGTCAGCGCGGCAAGAGCTGGACGTGGTCCGCGATCCGACCCTCGGTCGTGTGCGGATTCGCGCTCGGGAACCCGATGAACCTCGCGCTCGTGATCGCCGTCTACGCCACGATGTCGAAGGAACTCGGAGTGCCGCTGCGCTTTCCGGGCAGGCCCGGCGCGTACACGAGTCTGATCGAGATGACCGATGCCGGACTGCTGGCAGAGGCGACCGTCTGGGCCGCGACCACGCCCGAGTGCGCGAATCAGGCTTTCAACATCAACAATGGCGATCTGTTCCGCTGGGACGAGATGCTGCCGAAGATCGCCGACTTCTTCGAACTGGACGTCGCGCCGCCGCTGCCGATGTCGATGGACGTCGTCATGGCCGACAAGGAACGGGTGTGGAACGACCTGGTCGCGAAGCACGGACTGGCGCCGACGCCGTACTCGGACGTGTCGTCGTGGGCGTTCGGCGACTTCGTCTTCGGCTGGGACTACGACGTCATCGCGGACGGGTCGAAGGCGCGCAGGTTCGGTTTCCACCGTCACGTCGAGACCGAGCAGATGTTCCTCGACATCTTCCGCGACCTGCGGGCGCGGAAGATCGTTCCCTGACACGGACTACGGGCGCAGTCCGGATTCGACGTTGGCGGCGATCCGCCGGAGCAGACCCGCCAGCACCGCGCATTCGTCCTCGTCCAGTCCCTCGAGGAATTGCCGGTCGCGTTCGACGCGCTGCGGGAATTCGGTGTCGACGAGGGCGCGTCCGGCCTCGGTCAGATGGAGCAGCACGACCCGGCCGTCCCGTTCGAAGGGCAGCCGTTCCACCAACCCCAGCCTGCCCAGGCGGTCGACGTGCTTGGTAGTGGAGGCGCCGCTGAGCATGGTCACGGCGGTGACCTCGCTGGCCCGCAGGGGTCGATCGCTCCGGGCGAGCACGCACAGGACGTCGAACTCGGCCCTCGAGACCCCGCTCGCGTCGAGGGCACGGTCGAGTTGCTGCAGGGCCTGGGATCCGATCCGGGTGATGCGACCCATCACCTCGATCGGTGACGTGTCCACGTCGGGATGGGTCTCCGCCCATTCGCGTCGTACGCGATCGGTGAAATCCTCATCCGGACGTGGGGCAGGGCTCATGAAAACCATCGTAGCGATCAACTTCACACTATTTCACAACTATTTTACTAGTGAAGTATACGGTACGCTGAGGTCATGCAGGCTTCTCCTCGATACGCACCCGACCTCAGCCGGCTCCATCACTCCCGTGGGGCGCTGGCCCACTCGGTGGCGCCGTCGACGTGGCGCCGGGCGTTCGAGGTCCGGACCGCGGACGCCACCATCGCTCCCGCCCTGCGGGTGGGTGCGGCGACGGCTCTGGTGCTGGTGATCGGCGGCCTGCTCGGGCACGGCAACCTCGCCGGCTTCGCGGCGCTGGGTGCGCTGACCGCCGCATTCGGCCGATACGAGCCGTACCCGCGGCTCGCCCGCAAGACGGGTCTCGTCGGTGTCGCACTCGTCGTCTTCGTCGCCGGGGGAGCACTCCTCGGTGCGGCCGGACTGTCCCTCTGGCTGCAGATAGCGCTCATGGCCGTGGCGTCGGGGATCGCCGCATGGCTGCTGGCGGCGTTCCGGATCGCCGGCCCCGGTCCCGTCATCCTGATCTTCGCGGCCACCGCGGCGGCCGGGTACTCGACGCGGCTCGCCGATCTCGGGCCGGCAGTCGTGGCCGTGGCGACCGGTGTCGTCGTGGGCTGGATCGCCGCCATGACCCCCTGCCTGTTCGTTCCCCTCGGTCCCGCGCGACTGGCGGCGGCGCGGGCGCTCGCCGCCGTCGCAAAGCTGGAACGTGCGCACGACGTCTCCGCGATCGCGGCCGCCCGCAAGGCCATCGACAACGCGCGAGACGTGATCGCGCACAGCGGCCGGGGCCGGGACGGTCACTCCCACCAGTTGTTCGCGCTCCTCGCCGAAGCGGACACAGTGGTCGACCGGTGGGCGCACGAGCGTGACCACGACACCCTGCGTGCGCTCGTCGACCACGAGTCGGAGCTTCGTAAGGTGAAGCGCCGCAGCGACCTTCCGTCTTTCACTGCGGAGGCCGCGGCGCTGCCGAAGCCGGTCGGCTTCCTCGCGGAAGGTGTCCGGGGGCTGCGGTCGCGTGAGGGGATCGTCAATGCCGCCCGCATCGCCGCCGCTGCCGCGCTGGCCGGATGGATCTGTGTGGCAGTGGGATTGGAACATCCGCTGTGGGCGTCGATGGGTGCGATGGCCGCGATGCAGGGGTTCAACTTCAGTCAGACGGTGCAGCGGGGAATTCAACGTCTCGTCGGCAACGTGGCGGGCGCCGTCCTCGCCGCCGGGCTGATCGCCGCGGCGATGGGGTACTGGCAGACCGTCGTGGTGATCGTGGTGCTGCAGACCGTGACCGAACTGGTGGTCATCAAGAACTACGCGTTCGCGTCCGTCGCCATCACTCCCATGGCGTTGCTGCTGACGGGTCTCGGCTCGGCGGTGGCGCCGGACATCGCGGTGAGCCGCGTCGTCGACACGCTCGTCGGTGTGGTGGTCGGTGTGATCGTCTCGGCCGTCGCGATCAGCCGGACGGACCACCATCACGTGGCCTGAGGGCGCTCAGATTCCGGTCGCGGAAACGTAACCGGCGAATCCGATCGCGCACGCGCCCGCGCAGAGGAGGAGGGTCCCGCACGCCACCGGCCACGCGAGCGTGCGGCGCGCGATGCGGGCGATCGTGACCGCGCCGCCCATCACGGTCACCAGTGCCGCGACCGCGAGTGCGACGCACACCGCGATCCACGCGTTCTCGGCGCTGCAGGATTCGGGCGGGCAGTAGTCCAGGAACAGCAGCCAGAAGAACGCCGCGACCGCGGAGATGCTGGCGACCGCGACCGCGACGACGATCGCTGCCGCCGACGCCGCCACGTCCCAGCCGTTCAGTGACGGGCGCTGTTCGTCACCGGTGCGTGGATGATTCCATGGTTGTGGCAGAGGCCCCCCTTGCTGCATGTTCGTCACAGTACATCCGCGGCCGGGGGGATCGGCGGCGGCAGCGGTGACCCGTCCGGGCGCAACCCCGCGAGGAACACCGTGATCAGCCGCGGAACGAGATTGGCCGTCGTGTCCTCGAACATCAGCACGTGCGGCCGGGTGAGCATCGCGATCCCCATGATGATCTCGAGCGGCACGACGTCCTCGCGGATGAGCCCGAACTCCTGGAGCCGGTGAATGAGCTCGGTGACCGACGCCTTCGTCTGCTCCCGCGTGTCGCGCACGTCGGGCGGTAGTTCGTCGAGGCTGTTGACCAGCGCGGGCACCAACGCTCCCATCCGCAGATCGACCACCGCGTCGACGAACCGTCGCCATGCCGCCTCGGGGTCGTCGGCGCACTCGTCCAGCGCCCGGGCTGCGAGTTCGCGGACCTCGGTGAGCGTCGTGCGGGCGACGGCGTGGGCGAGGTCGTCCCGGCTCGGAAAATTCCGGTAGAGGGTGGCGATTCCGACGCCGGCGTGCGCGGCGATGGCGTCGAGCGGCGCGTCGTGCCCGCGGTCGGCGAACACCGCCCGGGCTGCCTTGATCAGGGTGTTGCGGCGTTCCAGCGCGTCGGCTCGCATCGGGGGCACCTCTCTCGTTTGACAACCCAGCATAACCGGAGGAATATTCTCCACAAGTACTGGAGGAATTTCCTCCACTTAGTTGAAGGGGAGTCCGATGAGCGCTGCGGATACCGGGACACTCGACCCGCGCGTCGAGCCCGCCGGGCAGACGAGCAACGGCCCGTCCGATCCGGTGAAAATGATCGCCGTCGTGCTGGGACTCACCGCCGTGATCGCCGTGATGCTGCTGGCGTTCGCGCTGCCCGCCGTCCACAGCGGCCCGCACGACCTGCGGCTGGGCGTCGCCGGGCCCGACGCGGCCGTCACCCGGATCGATGCCGCACTCGACGCGGGCCGCCCGGGGGTCTTCGCCACCGAGCGGTTCGCGGACGCCGAGGCGGTCCGGACGGCGATCGAGCACCGGGAGGTGGTCGGCGGAATCGTCGCGACACCGGAGGGCATGAAGGTCCTGTCCGCCTGCGCAGGCGGGGCGCCCATCGCGCAGACGATGAACGGTCTCGCGGCGGGTATGAGCGCGACTGCGGGACAGCCTGTTCCGGTCGAGGACGTCGTTCCGTTGACGGCTGACGACCCTGCCGGGGCCGGCCTCGGCGGCATGGCGCTTCCGCTGGTCTTCGGCGGCATGATCCCCGCGATCGTGCTGGTGCGACTGTTTCCGCACAGCGTCACGAGCAGGGTGGCGGGGGCGGTGCTCTTCGCCGTGAGCGCCGGACTGGCGCTGACCGCAATTCTGCAGTTCGGTCTCGGAAGCGTCGACGGCGACTACTGGACGACGTCCGGTGCCGTCATCCTCGGGATCGCCGCCATTTCCCTGACCGTCCTCGGACTCGAATCCGTTCTGGGCATCGCGGGGTTCGCGCTCGGAGCGGTGACGATGATGTTCCTCGCCAACCCGCTGTCGGGACTGGCGACCTCCCCGGCGTGGCTGCCCTCGGGGTGGGGCGCGTTCGGTCAGCTCCTGCCGCCCGGAGCGGCGGGAACCGTGGTGCGGTCGACGGCGTTCTTCGACGGACACGGAGCCGGCGCGGGCCTGCTCGTGCTGACCTGCTGGATCCTGTTCGGGCTCGGACTGTGCCTGGTATCCGGACTGCGTGAGCGGCGCGCCCCGCAAGAGCCGGCCGTCGCCTGACCCTGTGGTTTGATGGCGGCATGGGGGAACGACGGATCGTCCGCCGACTGGTCGGCATCGGAGCGGGCCTCGGCGCGCTCGCGGTCCTCGTCGTCGCGGCCTCGACGGTGTGGATCTCGCGCGAGGCCGAGGGGCACGTCTACGACGTCGAGGGCGCACCCGAAGCCCCGGTGGTCATCGTTCTCGGTGCGCAGGTACGCGACGGCAAACCCCGGGAGTATCTGGCCGGGCGCCTCGACGTCGCCGTCCGCCTCGTGCAGGACGGGCGGGCGCGGGCGGTGCTCGTCTCGGGCGACGGCGCGGGCAGGTCCGGCGACGAGATCGCGGCGATGACGGAATACCTGGTCGAGAAGGGCATCGACCGCAGCCGGATCGTCGGCGACCGGTACGGGCTCGACACCTACGACACGTGCGCTCGGGCCGTCCAGACATACGGAGTGACCAAGGCGCTGATCGTCACTCAGGGTTTCCACGTCCCCCGCGCGGTCGCGCTGTGCCGCGGCGCCGGGATCGATGTCGCCGGCGTCAACGCCGGGTGCGAATGCCGCCCGATCACGATGGCCAGGAACACCGTGCGCGAATCGCTGGCCCGGCCCAAGGCCGTCCTCGACCTGCTGTCCCGGCGCGATCCGGTGGTGGTCTCCGAACCCGAGGACTCGCTCGGCAAGGCCCTCGCCGCCGGGGACTGACCTCGAACCGCCGCGGTGCGGTAGTCGCGTCGGTAGGCTTCGACGCGTCGACGATCGGGAGGCTCACGATGGTTGCGGGTGCACGACCGGATCCCGGTCCGCGTGAGGTCCGGAAGTGGCGTCGCTACCTCGCCGACGAACGTGCCGAGGCGGCCGTCTACCGCGATCTCGCGAAACGCCGCACCGGTGAGGAACGCGAGATTCTGCTGGCGCTCGCCGACGCCGAGGGACGGCACGAGGCGCACTGGCGTGCACTGCTCGGCGAGCACGTCGGCAAACCCGTTCGCGGTGACGTCCGCACGCGCATCCTCGGAGTGCTGGCCCGGCGGTTCGGATCGGTGTTCGTGCTCGCCCTCGCGCAACGCGTGGAGACCCGGTCGCCATACCTGACCGACGTCGACGCCACCGTCGCCATGGGCGCGGACGAGCGCATCCACGAAGAAGTGGTGCGGGCGCTGGCGGCCCGTGGGCGAAATCGTCTGTCCGGCACGTTTCGTGCTGCCGTGTTCGGTGCCAACGACGGCCTGGTCAGCAATCTCGCCCTGGTGCTCGGTATCAGCGGCAGCGGCGTCGACAATCACATCGTGCTGCTGACCGGGCTCGCCGGTCTGCTCGCGGGCGCGTTGTCGATGGGTGCGGGCGAGTACGTGTCCGTGCGGTCGCAGCGTGAACTGCTCGAGGCGTCGGCGCCGGGGGAGGGGGCTCGCGCGGCAGTGCCGCTCCTCGACGTCGACGCGAATGAACTCGCACTCGTGTACCGGGCGCGGGGCATGCCCGCCGAAGACGCCGAGAAACGCGCCGCCGACGTGTTGAAGAGAGCTGTTCAGCCCGAGGCTGTTTCGGGTTCGGAGGCCGTCGACCAGCACGAGGCCATCGGCACCGGACTCGGTGCGGCGGCGGCGAGTTTCTGCTTCTTCGCGTCCGGTGCGGTGATCCCCGTGCTGCCGTATCTCTTCGGGATGGAAGGGACTGCCGCGCTCGTGGTCGCCGCCGCGCTCGTCGGCGTCGCGCTGCTCGGAACCGGCCTGGTGGTGGGGTTGCTGTCGGGTGGACCCCCGGTCAAACGGGCGCTACGCCAGCTGGCAATCGGGTACGGCGCAGCCGCCGCCACCTACGTGCTGGGCATGCTGTTCGGAACCGGCGCCTGAGAACGTCATCATCACCACGGGTGTGGAATCCGCTCAGGCGGGTGCGGTCGCCACGGCGTCGAGGAGCCCCGGGAAGCGGGCGTCGATGTCGGATCTGCGCAGCTGTGCCATCCGGGAATTGCCGCGGTCGACCTGCTTGATCAGCCCCGCCTCGCGCAGGACCTTGAAGTGGTGGCTGCGGGTCGACTTGGACACGGGCAGCCCGAACGACGTGCAGTGACGTTCCGCGCCTTCGGCCTCGACCAAGAGCTTCTGCACGACCTCCAGTCGCAGGGGGTCGGCGAGTGCGGCGAGCACGGAGACCAGTTCGATCTCGTCGACTGCGGGATGTCCCTCGGCGTCGGGCACTGCGCACCTCCAGGTTCGGGTCTTCGACCACCAGACCGAAGGTTCGCCTTGCATCGAACCTCACGGGTCTGCTCGCCGCGATGGTGGGCATCGTCCAGGGCGGGCCCTGGGGCTGGGGCAGCCCGGCGGTAGTGGCGTCGTTCGTCCTCGCCATCGCGCTGCTGATCGGGTTCGCCCGCGTCGAATCGCGACGCCCGGCCCCGCTGCTGGATCTCGAATTGCTCACCCACCCGCGGTTCATGGCACTGTGCCTCGTTCCGGTGGCAGCGTCGTTCGGCTTCGTCACGCTGCTCACCTACTTCCCGACCTTCCTCCAGTACGTGGCCGGACAGTCTTCGGCGAAGGCGGGCCTCGTGACCGTGCTCCTCACGATTCCGGTCGTGGTGGGCCCGCTCGCGGCGGGCCGCGCCGTCGGCGCCGGGGTGAACCCGCTCGTCGTGATCTGGATCAGCCTGGGAGCGTTGATCGCCGGCGACCTGGGGCTGCTGCTGGCGGGCCCCGACACGGTGGTCGCGGTCATCGCGGTGCCGCTGCTGCTCGCGGGATCCGGCATGGGACTGTCCGCCGGTCTCGTCGACGGTCAGGCACTCGCACTCGTCCCCGAGGAAAAGGCGGGTATGGCTGCGGGGGTGGTGAACACGATGCGGCTGGGCAGCGAGGCCCTCGCGGTGGCCGTGTACGCGGCGCTGCTCACCGGCCTCGCCACCCGCCGCGTCGACGAAGGGCTGACCGCGGTCGACGCCTACGACAGCGCGTTCCACACGACGCTCGTCGTGCTGGCCGTCGTCGTCGCCGGGTTGTCGGGTCTCATCGTGGTGCTGCTGCGACCCGGGGCGAGCGCGATCAGATCGCGGAGCCGCCGTTCGGGCTGATGGCCTGCCCGACGAGGTAGTGCTCGTCGCTCGCGAGATGCAGCACCGTGGAGGCGTATTCGTCGACCGACCCGAAGCGCCCCGCCGGGCAACTCTGCCAGAGCCGGTTGCGGCCGGTCTCGCCGATCTGCTCGAGGTAGCCGTTGAAGGCGGGCGTCGCGACGCCGCCGGGCGCCATCGCGTTGACGAAGATGTTCGCGCCTGCCACCTCCAACGCCACGGAGCGGGTGAACGCGACCACCGCGCCCTTGGTGGCGCTGTAGTGCGGACTGTGCGCACTGCGCGCCGAGATGCCTGCGATCGACGCGATGTTGACGATGCGCCCGTACCGCTGCGGTTCCATCAGTCGCAGCGCCTCACGGGTGCAGTAGAACACGCCGTGCACGTTGACGTCCCAGTACCGCAACCATTCTTCGTCGGTGATCTCGCTGGTGAACCGGAGCGAGTCGCGTTCCACCGGGGTCTGCAGGTAGGCGTAGAGCGTGTTGCGACGCTCGGTGTCGATCGGCCGGTTGGGCGTCAGCGCGGCATTGTTGACGAGCGCGTGCACGGTGCCGAACTGCTCGACCGCGGCCGCGAACAGGTCGTGGACCTCCGCACTCGACGACACGTCGCAGCGCACGGCGAGGCAGGTGCCACCGGCTTCCTCGATCTCGCGACGGGCCTCGTCCAACGATGCGTCGCTGACATCGCAGATGACGACCTTCGCGCCCTCGTGGGCCAGGGTGACGGCGATCGCCTTGCCCAGGCCCGGTCCGGCGCCGGTCACCACGGCCACTTTGTCCTTCATTCGCATGTTCTTCTCCTCGTGGGTCAGGAGCGCGAGAACGTCTCGCGCAGCTCTCGTTTCAGTACCTTGTGACTCGGTCCCGTCGGCAGCACGTCCACGACGTGCACCTGTCGCGGGTACTTGTGCTTCGCGAGACGGGATCTGCTCCATTCGATCAACGTCGTCGGATCGATTCCGGCGGTCGGATCCGCCGGGACGACCACCGCGCAGACCTCTTCGCCGCGGGTGGCGTCGGGCAGGCCGATCACCGCGACCTGCGACACGGCGGGATGTGTCGAGAGAACATCCTCGACCTCGCGGGGGTAGACGTTGAATCCGCCGCGGATGATCACGTCCTTCTTGCGGTCGACGACGGTGACGAAGCCCTCGGCGTCCTTCGTCCCGAGATCGCCGGTGCGGAACCAGCCGTCGACGACGGCCTCGGCGGTCGCGTCCGGGCGGTTCAGGTATCCGGCGAAGATGTTGTGCCCGCGGATGACGATTTCCCCGACCTCGCCGTCGGGAAGCAGTTCGACGGTGAGTTCCCGTTCGGGGTCGGCGATCTCGACGTCCACACCCCACACCGGCCTGCCGACTGTTCCCGGCCGGGTGCCGAACGCGGCCTGGTTCGCGCACGCCACCGGCGCCGTCTCCGACAGACCGTACCCCTCGTACACGGTCGTCGCGAACGTGGCGGCGAACTCGTCGAGCACGTTCACGGGCAGCGACGCGCCACCCGAGATGCAGGTGCGCAGCGACGGGAGGGCGCAGTCCGCGGCCCGAGCGGCGTCGAGCAGTGCGATGTACATCGTCGGCACCCCGTGGAAGACGTCGACGCCTTTCCGGACCATCATCTCGATCGCGGTGTCGCCGGAGAAGCGGGGCAGCAGGACGATCGTCGCCCCCATCCGAAAGGCGGCGTTCATGGTGGCCGTCTGGCCGAACGCGTGGAACAGCGGAAGGCAGCCGAGCACGATGTCCGACTTGCGGACGTCGTTCGCGTCGAGTGCCGACACCGTGGCGTTCAGGACCATGTTGAGGTGGGTGAGGACCGCGCCCTTCGGCGCGCCCGTCGTGCCGCTGGTGTAGAAGACGACGGCGGCATCCTCGGGCGATCGAGACTCGTAACCGACTGTGGCCGTGCCTCCTTCGGAGAGCGCACCACCCGCCGCGACCGCCACGCCGGCCTCGTCGGCGGCGAGGATGGCCACCTCGGTGGTCGGGCCGTGGCAGACGATCAGCTTCGCTTCGCTGTCGCGCAGCACGTACGCCACCTCGGTGGCGGTGAGGAGGAGGTGGACGGGGACGACCACCGCTCCCGCAGCGAGGATTCCGAAGTACACGACCGGGAACTCGGCGACGTTGCCGATCATCAGCGCGACCCGGTCACCCGGCCGCACCCCCTGCTCGTGCAGGGCGGCGGCCACCCGGCGGGCACGGTCCCACAGGTCCCGGTACGTCAGCCGGGTATCGCCGTCGACGACGGCTACGTCGTGCGGGTACTTCCGGGCGGACTCGGCGACGATCGCCGCCAGCGAGAGAGTGGCATGGGGCGCCGAGACAGGCATGGAAATCGGACCTTTCACAGTTCGGAGGGGGCGGCGGAGCGGTGCTCCTTCAGGACGGTGACAGGGATTCCCTTCACCATGACGACGGCGGCGACCATCAGCAGGGCCGCGATGACGAGCAGGGCGTCGTAGAGGTTCCCCGTCGCCGTGGTGATCTGCCCGATGACGTTGGGGGTGACGAAAGCGGCCACACCGCCGATGCTGCTGATGAGCGCGATCCCGCCGGCCGCGGTGGCCGCGGACAGGTACGACGGCGGCACCGTCCAGAACACCGGCAGGGTGCCGAAGCACATCATGGCGGCCACCGTGAGGAGAGCCATCGACCACAGGACACTCGTCTGGGTCAGTGGCAGGGCCGCGAAGCAGAATCCGGCGACCACCAGGGGCACCGCGACGTGGAACCGGCGTTCCAGGCGGCGGTCGGAACTCCGGCCGTTGACGATCATTCCGATCACGGCACCCGCGGCGGGCAGCGTGCTCAGGGTGCCGATCGTCGTGAGGTCGGTGACACCGAGCCCCTCGAGGATGGTGGGAGTCCAGTACGAGAACACGCTGAACCCCGCGTACATGGCGAAGAACACGAAGCCCGCGATGTACACCCGCCGGTCCGTCAGGAGCCGGCGCAGAACGCTACCGGCTGGCTCGCCGGCGTGCCGGGCGGTGTTCTCGGTAACGAGTTCGCTTGCCGTGACGTCTCGTTCACGCGGGGTGAGCCATTTGGCGTCGGCGGGCCCGTCGGGCAGGAGGAACCAGGCGAGGACGCCGAGCAGCGCAGCCGGGATGCCCTCGTAGACGAACAGCACCTGCCAGCCGTGCAGGCCGTGCGCACCGTCGAACGTGTTCATGATCCAGGTGGCGAGGGGTCCGCTGAGGATCCCGGCGGCGGGGACGGCGAGGACGAACATCGACGTGATCCGGCCCCGTCGCGCTGCCGGGAACCAATACGTCAGGTACAGGATGATGCAGGGGAAGAAGCCGGCCTCGGCCGCACCGAGCAGGAATCGGAGAATGTACAGCTGGGTGGGGGCGGTGACGAAACCGGTGGCCACCGTGATCAGGCCCCACAGGATCATGATGCGCATGACGGTCGCCCGGGCGCCGATGCGCTGCATGTAGAGGTTGCTCGGCACCTCGAACAGGACGTATCCGACGAAGAACAGCGACGCGCCCAGTCCGTAGGTGGCGGTGCTGAGCCCGAGGTCGTCCATCATGCGGAGTTTGGCGAACGAGATATTCACCCTGTCGATCGAATTGACGATGTAGGCGACGAAGAGGAAGGGCAGGAGGCGGAATGCGATCTTGCGGTACAGCCGGTCGAGTTCGGCCTTCGTCGCCGGTGGGCCGTCACCCCTGCCCGGGGCGCACGACTCCGTGCTCGCGGCGGCACCGCCGCGGGTTCGTGTGATTCTCATGGTGTCTCTTTCACTGGCACGGAATCGTGCGCGTCGGGAGGGGACGGCGGTGGGCGTGTCAGACGCCGACGGCCTGGTTGCGCAGTTCCTGCTCCAGGATCGGCAGGGCGAATTCGTAGGACTCCTGGCCCTGCTCGGCGACGATCCGCAGGACCTCGTCGATTTGTGCGCGGTCGGCGCCGAGCGCGAGCGCGGTCGCGATGTGCCTGCGTGTGCCCGGGGAGTACATGTGGGTCAGCGCGGCATCGCCGGCGATGCAGAGCAATTCGATCCACAGTGGGGGAAGGATGTTGTCGCGCCAGATGCCGGCGCCCATCGCGAGGAACTTCTCGAGCCAGACCCGGTCCCAGTTGTAGAGGGTTTCCCACAGGGGATTGAACTGGTTCTGTGCCCGCAGCCCGTCGCAGACGGGTGTCGGGTGCGTCGATTCCGGGGGAGCCGACTGGCGACCGGCGTGGACGAGTTCCTGGGCCAGGATCGGCACACCGGTTGCGCAGGAGTGGATCCCGATCACCGCCGACAGCTTGATCACCTCGAGCAGTTCCTCGCGGGTGGCGCCGAGTTCGATCGCGGTCTTGATGTGCCTGCGGACGCCGGGCGCGTACAGGTGCGTGGCCGACACGTCGATCTTCAGTCGGACGAAGGCGGCAAGCTTCGGGTCGAGCGTGGAATGATCCATTGCTGCCTACCGATTCAGGCGACGCCGGGGACGGTGAAGCCCCGCTGGCCGACGCGCCGGTTCGGGGCCATGCCCAGCTTCGCGATCGTCTCGTCGGTGCTGCCGTAGGTCTCGCCGATCTTGTAGATCCTGCGGGCCTCCGTGCCGTCGGCGATGTCACGACCGAGTTCGCGGGCGAGGCGCACGGTCTGCTCGATCTGCTCCACCGACGTGATGCGTTCGCCCTTGCGGCCCCACAGGTTGTCCTCGATGCCGACCCGGACGTGCAGCCCCATCGCGATGGCCATCGCGTTCATCGGCAGCACCGCACGCATCGCGCTCTCCACCGTGAGCACGGCTCCGTCGGGGGTGCGGCGGACGAACTCCATGAGGTCGGCCGGGTTGAACCCGGCCGCGCCGCCGCCGATCGCCACGTAGTTGAGGATCAGCGGGCCCTGGTACAGACCCTTCCGGATGAGCCGTTCCACCGACTCGAGCTGGTGGACGTGGCCGAGCATGAAGTGGGGCTGGATCCCCGACTTGGCCAGCCGTTCGAGGTGTTCGATGTAGAAGGAGGGGCGCGCGTCCGACACCATCTCGGTGTACGCCTGGACGTACTGAGGGTTCTCCAGGATCGTGCCCTGGACGTCGTCCTCGGTGAGCAGTTCGACGATATTCATCTGGCTGGTGTTGACGGCGACGGTCACCTGGTCGGGCGCCGGGTCCAGCTCGGCCAGCATGTGGCGGGTGTCGTAGTCGAGCCACGTGGCGGCCTGGCCCTCGTTCTCGGGTGCGAAGGAGATTGATCCGCCCACCTGGAGGACCATCTCCGGGACCGCCTCGCGGAGCAGGCCCAGCATCTCGTTGAACTTGGACAGCTTCTTGGAGCCCTTGCCGTCTTCCTCGCGGACGTGGACGTGCAGCACGGAGGCGCCGGCATTGAAACAGTCGACGGCCTTCTGGATCTGGGCGTCCATGGTGACCGCGATGTCGTCGGAGTCGGTCGGCAGCCACTGCGGACCGTACGGCGCGACCTGGATGACCAGCTTCTCCTGGTTTTCGGGGTACAGGCTGTCGTCGAGAAAGTGCATGTTCATCCCTCGGGTTCAGGGGCAGATCTCCTGCTCGTCTGCCCTGTCGAGAACTCAAGGTAATGCGCATCACACCTGACTATTTATCTCTACGTAACTACTATTTACCTATGCGTTGCAGCTGGCGAACGGGCAGTCATGGCCGGTGAGAACACGGGCCTGCGGGCCCGGTCGATTCCCGTGGGCGCGCTCGCCAACCTGCCGAAGGTGATGGGCAGTTTCGGCGCGGACGCGTGGCCCCTGCTCGAGTCGTACGGCGTCACCGCGGAACTCCTGACCGGGCAACCCCTGCGGTCGCTGCCGATCGAGACACACGGCCGGATCCTGCACGCCGCGGCGATCGAGACGGGCTGTGACCACCTCGGGCTGCTGCTGGGGCAGTTCGCGTCGCTCGAGAACACCGGGCCGCTGCGATTCCTCGTCACGAATGCCGACACTGTCGGGCAGGCCCTCGACGCGGTGGCCCGGTTCAGCCCCATCTGGTACCGGGGGATCACCGTGGCGCTGACCGTCGAGCGCGGCTACGCCGGCCTGTCGCTCACTCTCGACGGCCTGTTCCCGGGGCGCGAGCAATTGCTGACGGCGTATCTCGCGGCCTACGTGAAGATCCTCGAAATCCTTCTCGCACGGCCGTGGCGGCCGACGTTGGTCCGCATCTCGTACCGTGAGCCGGCGTCGTCCGACGTCTACCGCCGATTCTTCGGTGCACCAATCCATTTCGACGAACCGCGGCACGAGGTGCTGTTTCCGGAAGAAGTGCTGCAGCAGCCGGTCTCGGGAACCGATCCCACCCTGCAGCGCTTCTTCCACGGGCATCTGCAGCAGTTGCAGACCGGGACGGGGAAGGACGTTGTGGGCCAGGTTCGCCGGGCCGTCGAGGAATCGCTGCACGCCGGAGACTGCAGCGTCGACCAGGTGGCGCAGCTGTTCTCCGTCCACCGCATCACCCTGTATCGGCACCTCGCCCGCGCGGGAACGACGTTCGAGGCGGTGGTCGATCAGACCCGCCGCGACCTCGCGGAACAGTTCCTGTCCCAGACGGACCTGCCGCTCGTCGAAGTGAGCCGGCTGCTCGGGTACCGGAACCAGAGTGCGTTCAGCCGCGCGTTCCGGCGTTGGCACGACATCCCGCCGCTGCAATGGCGCCGCGGTCGTCGGGACGACGGGTCACCCGCGGGCGGGCAGTGATGTCGGACACCGGAGGAGAACTCCCGAAGCCTCTGAACCGCAGTGGCTTCGGGCGGATCGCGGCGCGGTGAACGTGCGCCCGGGGATGGAGTCACAGCGGTTTCCGGATCGGGACGCAAATGTTACCGCCAGGTATGGCGTGTGGTAACCGGCGAGCGTAGAAGGGCGATGTTATGTTCCCCTCGCCGGGTGTGGCCGGAGTTGACGGAGGGGTCGGGGAATGTCGAAGAGGTGGGTCGCGTCGGTCGCGGCTGTGGCGATCGGTTCAGGCATGATCGCCTACTCCAACCAGAACGCCGCCGTCGCGGAACCCGAGCGGGTATCCAACGGTCTTCCGGGCAGCGGACCCTGCGCGAGCGAGGTGTCGAACGAGACGCACTCGCTCATCCCGGACAAGCTCGAGATCCCGATCCCGTACCCGAAGATCACGACGGTGCCCTATCCCGCCCCGGTCACGGACCCCGTCCGCGTCTCGCAGGCGTTGCCCGCCGACACGTGCACCGATCCGTGCCCCGATCTCACCGACGAGACCGACCATGCCCCGGGAAACCTGTCGAGCGAGCTGAACATCCCGGACGTCAGCGTGAAGTTCACGCCCTTCCACTTCGGCATTCCCGTGCCGGGCGCCGACATCCAATTGCCCCCGCCGCCGCCCCTCGTCCACCCCGCGACCGAGGAGGCACCGCGCCGCGCGGCCCCGGCCACCCCGAAGATCGGCGACGTGACCCGCGTGGCGAAGGTGACCGGCGCCGGCTCGGTCAGCCGCACCGACAAGCGCTACCAGGTCAACGGCACCGACCTCGGCATCATCTGGGAGAGCGCCCCCGACCAGGTCGCCGTCGCGTTCGGTGACACCGTCGGCAAGGGATTCCAGCCGCCCGGCGGCCAGGGCGACGACTGGCGCAGCAACGTCCTCGGTTTCAGCTCCGACCGCAACCTGTCCGATGGCATGAGCCTCGACAGCATGGTCCAGGACAGCCGGTGCCACGCGGCGGAACTGCTCGACAGCCGCAAACTCGACAACATCGAGATCACCACCATCCCGACGTCCGGTTTCGCCGTCGGGAACCGGCAGTACATGAGCTACATGTCGATCCGCACCTGGAACAGCATCCCGGCCACGTGGTGGACGAACTACGGCGGCATCGCTTACTCCGACGACGGCGGATCGACGTGGACCAAGGACCCGTACGCGAAGTGGGACAACATCTTCGGGGTCACCAAGTTCCAGGTCGCGTCGATGGTCCCCGCCGGCGACTTCGTGTACATGTTCGGCACCCCCAACACGAGGCTCGGCGCCATCGGTCTGGCGCGCGTCCCGGCCGCCGACGTGCTCAACACGTCCGCGTACCAGTACTGGCAGAACGGTAATTGGACGCCGGTCGGTGGCTACACGGAGGCGACGCCGATCGTGGACGCCCCCGCCGCCGAACTGTCCGTGCGCTACGAGGAAGCCACCGGCAAGTGGCAGATGACCTACCTCGACACGTCCAAGGCGGCCATCGTGCTCCGTGAGTCCGACTCGCCGCAGGGCGCCTGGTCCGGCGGGGCGCCGATGGTCAGCGCCGCCGAATACCCGGAACTGTACGGCGGCTTCATCCACCCGTGGTCCAGCGGCGACGAACTGTACTTCACCATGTCGACCTGGTCGGACTACAACGTCTTCCTGATGAAGGCGGATCTAGGCGCGTAGCACCCGTGCGCCTTTTTGGTAGCTCCCGCAACCAGAAAGGCGCACGGGCGGCGGAGCCGCCTACAGCAGGCCGTGCCGGGGCGGGACGGTGCTCGACAGCGTCCACCGGCCGATGTGCTGGATCTTCCACCGCGTGGGGTCGTGCAGTGTGTGGGTGCGGGCGTCGCGCCAGTACCGCGACAGGTTGGACGTGTCCGACGCACTGCGGGTGCCGCCCAGTTCGAACAGCACGCTCGACGCCTCGAGGGACGCGCGTGCGGCAGCGACCTTGGCCGCGGCGGCGTCGATCGACGCGACGGCGGCGGTCTGCTCGGTCAAATTGCGCCGCGCCGCGTCGATGCTGCGGGCACCCTCCCGGAGCAGTGCCGTCGCGGACCGGACGCCGACCGCGGCCTCTCCGGCCAGTTGGATCAGCAGGGGATCGTCGACGGCGTCGGTGACGCCCGCCTCGAAGTAGGGCCTCGCCCGGCGGGCGGCGCGCACGCCCTCGTTCAACGCGGCCGCGGCGATCCCGGCGTCGATGGCGGCGTGCAGGATCTGCGCCTGCGAGCCGTAGGTGGTCGGTGCGTCGAAGATGGGGGAGAACGGCACGACGTGGAACGCGGGCACCCGGACGGCGTCGAGGGTGACGGTTCCGCTCGCGGTGGTCTTCTGCCCCATGCCGTCCCAGTCGTCGACGATCGACAGTCCGGCGGCGGTCCGCGGCAGGTAGGCGACGGCCTTGGCGGGTTTCCCCGCCGGCGTCGTCTTCCCGGGGACCGTGGCCCGCACCGCGATCCAGTCGGCGAACAGCGCGCCCGTGCTGTAGTACTTGCGACCGTCGACGACGAAGTCCCCGTCCTGTTCGGTGAGGGTCGTGGCGTCGATGTCGATCGTTTTCGTTCCGCGCTCGCTCTGGGCGTTGGCGAACTGGCGCCCCGCAAGCACCTCGGAGTAGAAGAACTCCTGCTGCGCCGGTGTGCCCTGATGGCGCAGCACCTCGAGGAACGTGTAGTGGCTGTGCGGGATCTGGGCGATGCTCGGATCGCCCTCGGCGAGAAGCCGGAACACCTCGGCGAGGGTTTCGGTCCGCGCGTCGATGCCGCCGTGCTCGCGGGGAACGCCGAGCGCGAGCAGTCCGGACGCGGCGAGCGCCCGCACCTGTTCGTGCGGCAGCTGTCGCCCGGAATCGCGCGCTGCCGCCTCCTCGGCGAGGTGTGCGGCGAGATCGGCGGCGACGGTGAGGGCTTCGGCCTCGTCGCTGATGCGGTGGGCGTTCTGGACGGCGGTCATGGTTCTCCGTGGGTCGGTGGTGCGGACGCACCGAATCCGGCCACCGTCGACGGGTGGCCGGACTCGGGGTTCGGAATCGTTATGTGTACCAGGTGGGTTCGGGAAGTTCGCCGGTCAGCAGGTGGCCGCCCACCTCGCGCCGCTTGTACGCGACGGGATCGTGCAGGGTGTGCGTCCGCACGTTCCGCCAGAAGATGTCGAGACCCACCGTGTTGGACGTGGCACGCGCACCGGTCAGTTCGAACACCTTGGTGCCGATCTCGAGGGCGACGTCGGCGGCGCGGATCTTGGCGGCGGCGATACGGACGGCGAGATCCCCGCGCGCCTGTTCGGTGAGGTTTTCCCGCGCGTCGTGCAGCACCGCGTTCGCCTCGCGGTTCACCTGATCGACGAACGCCTCCGCCGCCCACAGCTTCGACTGCAGGTCGCCGTAGCCCTCGCGCAGGTACCACTCGTCGGTCGCCAGTTCCTTGTCGTCGCCGCCGTACGGCCACGGACGGGTCCGGGTCCGGGTGTAGTCGGCCGCGGTGTCGAGTGCGCCGCGGGCGATGCCGACATAGAAGTTGGCGAACACAATCTCGAGCGCGGGGAAGTTCAGCGTGTTGTAGACGAGGGGCTGGAACTCCTTGTCCACGAACCCGGCCGCCCCGGACCAGTCCACCTCGACGTCGTTGATCTCGACCGTGCCGGAGTCGGTGAGGCGTTGCCCGAGATTGTCCCAGTCACCCCGGAACACGATGCCGTCCTGCGCCGTCGGCACGATCGCGAACACGTGTGTGGCCGTGCCCTCGATGATGCCCTCGAGCACGGTGAGGTCGGTGGCGCGGCCGCCCGTCGAGAACGACTTCTCCCCGTTGTAGACGAGCGTATCCCCGCGGTCGACGATCGTGAGGTCGGTGTCGCGCGGGTTGACCGCCCCACCGAACAGGAAGCGGTTGCTCGTGTACAACTCCTCGACGGCCCCGATCTGCGGTGCGGTGCCCACGAGTCGCACGGCCCACGCCCACAGGTAGTGGTAGCCGAGCAACTGTCCGAGGGAGCCGTCGCCGCGCGCGATCTCGCGGACCACCTGGTAGGCGGTCTCCCACGGCTGTCCGGCGCCACCGAATTCGGTGGGCCCGAGCAGGGTGACGAGCCCGCTGTCCTTGAGGAGCCGGACTTCGTCGAACGGTGCACCGCCGGCGCGGTCGCGTTCGACGGCGTCGCGCGCGAGGATCGCGCTCACCTCACGCGCACGCGCGATCCAGCCGTCGGCGGTGGCCGGGGCGTCCGACCAGATCTTCTGTTCGGTGATGACGGTCATGCCTTGTCTCCCTCTGCGCTCGGTGCGGTGCCGATGGCCCACACGTAGACGGGTTCGGTTCCGTTGATCTCGTAGTCGCCGACCACCTTGGCCTTGAACACCACGGGGTTGTGGCTGGCGACGGTGCGTGCATTCCGCCAGAAGCGGTCGAGGTCCCAGTCGCGGCTGACCCCGGACGCGCCGAGTGCGTCGAAGATCGTGGCGGTGGCGGGGACGACGAGCGCGGTGGCGGAGATCTGGCCCTGGGCCGACGCGATCTCGGCGGCGATGTTGGCTGACTTCTCCTCGTCCGGGCTGCCGGTGAACGCGGCCTCGTACGCCCACTGGGCGGGTTCCGCCGCGTGCAGTGCGATCGCCTCGGCGGCATGCGCCGCGGCCGACACCTCGCCCACCACCTGCTGGATCTGCGCGTCCTGCGCATAGGTGGGGGCGTTGCCGTGGCTGAACGTGCGGGTGCGGGCCGCCACCCGGCGGGCGATCACGTCCGTCGCCGCCCGCGCGATGCCCGCGAGCGTGGCGAGGTGGAACAACTGGTAGAACGCGGTCTGATACTTGAACCGGGTGGAGAAGTCGAAGATGTTCTCCGGCTGGACGATCGCGTTCTCGTACGTCGACGTGCCCGAACCGGTGGTCTGCTGGCCGAAACCGTTCCAGTCGTCGCTGTGCGTGACGGCAGGCTGACGCGCCTCGACCGCGGCGATCACGAACGCGCCGGTGTCGGTGCGCTGCGAGTACAGGTCGATCCAGTCGGCGAAGATCGAACCGGTGCTGTAGTACTTCGTCCCGTTCGCGAAGAAGTGGGCCTCACCGGGGACGGGGGACACCTTGGTGTTCGCCTCGCCGAGCGGAACGTCGCCGATCTCGGTCCACGCGTTGCCGACCAGCTGACCGTCCGCGAATCGCCGAAGCCACGTGTCGCGGTCGGGACCGTCGGCGGCGACGAGGCGGTCCTCGACGAACGCGAAATGTCCGCGCAGGGCCTGCGTGACGTTGGAATCCGCCGCGGACAGTTCGACGAGCAGCCGGAACAGCTGGGGGATGCTCGCGCCCGACCCGCCGTGGGATGTCGGCACGCGCACCGCCCCGAAACCGGCCTTCTTCAGGGCGTCGATCTGCTCGTAGGGGAGGACGTGGTCGCGTTCGCGTTCCACCACACCTTCGGCGATGTCGGCGAAGAGGGGGCGGAACCGGGCGGCGAGCGTGCCGTAGTCGGTCTCGCTCGCGATGGGCTGTGCAGCTCTTCGTTCCTGTACGGCTGTCATGCCGTCGAACCTCACACGGTCCCGCGAGCCCGGTGAAGGGTTGGACGCGCGCTGATTGGAAGGGTGGGCGTCTGCCGGGCCGGCGGGTTCCATGCTGGGTATGTCAACCGAACACATCGCTGAGCAGATCAAGTTCGCCTACTGGGTGCCCAACGTCAGTGGCGGGCTGGTCACGTCCGACATCGAACAGCGCACCAGCTGGGACTACGAGTACAACAAGAAACTCGCCCAGACCGCCGAGAACAACGGGTTCGAGTACGCGCTCAGCCAGGTCCGGTACGAGGCCAGCTACGGGGCCGAATTCCAGCACGAGTCGACGAGCTTCAGCCTCGCGCTCCTGCTCGCCACCGAGCGACTGAAGGTGATCGCCGCAGTCCACCCCGGTCTGTGGCAGCCCGCCGTGCTGGCGAAATTGGGAGCCACCGCCGACCACCTGTCGAACGGCCGGTTCGCCGTCAACGTCGTGAGCGGCTGGTTCAAGGACGAGTTCACCCACCTCGGGGAGCCGTGGCTCGAGCACGACGAGCGGTACCGGCGCAGCGCCGAGTTCCTGCAGGTGCTCCGCAAGATCTGGACCGAGGACGACGTCGACTTCCGCGGCGACTTCTACCGCATCCACGACTTCACCCTGAAGCCGAAACCGCTGAACACGCCCGACCGCCCGAACCCCGAACTGTTCCAGGGCGGAAACTCCGCCGCCGCGAGACAGAACGCGGGCCGGTACTCCGACTGGTACTTCAGCAACGGCAAGGACTACGACGGCATCACCGAACAGATCGACGACGTACGACGGGTGGCGCGCGAACACGACCGGGAAGTGAAGTTCGGGCTCAACGGGTTCATCATCGCCCGCGACACCGAGAAGGAAGCCCGCGACACCCTCCGCGAAATCATCGAGAAGGCCAACAAACCGGCGGTCGAGGGCTTCCGGTCCGCCGTCCAGCAGGCGGGCGCGTCCACCGCCGACAAGTCGGGAATGTGGGCCGACTCCACGTTCGAGGATCTCGTCCAGTACAACGACGGCTTCCGCACACAGCTGATCGGCACGCCGGAGCAGGTCGCCGAGCGCATCGTCGAATACCGCCGTCGCGGAGTCGACCTCATCCTGGGCGGTTTCCTGCACTTCCAGGAGGAGATCGAATACTTCGGGGCCAACGTCCTGCCGCTGGTCCGCGAACTGGAGGCGTCCGAGAGGCTTGCGCCCGTGAGTGGTTAAGGAGTTCAGGGACTCGTTACGCACGCACGGGCGGCGGAGCAGCCTACAGCCGGCGGGCCAGCGCGCGACCTGCGGCCCGGCCGGAGAAGATGCAGCCACCGAGGAAGGTGCCCTCGAGTGCGCTGTACCCGTGGACGCCGCCACCACCGAATCCGGCGACCTCACCAGCGGCGTAGAGACCCTCGAACGGGGTGCCGTCGGGCCGGATCACCTGCGAGTCGAGGTTGGTCTCGAGGCCGCCGAGGGTCTTGCGGGTGAGCAGGTGCAGCCGGACCGCGATGAGGGGACCGTTCTTGGGGTCGAGCAACTCGTGCGGGCTCACGACGCGGGTGATCTTGTCGGCCAGCAGGTTCCGGGCGTTGCGGATCGCCATGACCTGGAAGTCCTTGGTGTAGGAGTTCTTCACCTCCCGGTCGCGGGCCACGATTTCGCGTTCGAGGTCCTCGTACTTCAGCGGTGCGTCGGGGGTGAGGGCGTTCATGCCGTCGACGAGGTCGCGGAGGTTGTCGCGGACGACGAAGTCGGCGCCGTGCTGCTTGAACGCCTCGACGGGGCCGGGGGCGCCCTTCTTGAGTCGTTCGGCGAGGAGTTTGAAATCGCGGCCGGTGATGTCGGGGTTCTGCTCGGACCCCGACAGCGCGAATTCCTTCTCGATGATCTTCTGGTCGAGGACGAACCAGGTGTGGTGGTGGCCGCTGTTCATGATGTGCTCGAGGGTGCCCATGGTGTCGAAACCGGGGAAGTTGGGGCTGGGCAGGCGGTTGCCGTTGCCGTCGAACCACATCGACGACGGGCCGGGGATGATGCGGATGCCGTGGTTGGGCCAGATCGGGTCCCAGTTCTGGATGCCCTCGGTGTAGTGCCACATGCGGTCGCGGTTGACGATGTTGCCGCCGGCGTTCTCGGTGATCTCGAGCATGCGGCCGTCGACGTGCGCGGGGACACCGGCGAGCATGTTCTCGGGGGCCTTGCCGAGTCGTGCGGGCCAATTCTTCTTGACCAGTTCGGGGTTCCCGCCGATGCCGCCGGACGTGACGACCACGGCCTGCGCGGAGAATTCGAACTCCCCGACCGCGGTTCGCGAACTCTTCACACCGCGTGCCTCGGTGGACGGTTCGAGGACGGTGCCGCGCACACCGGTGGCGGCGCCGTCGGTGACGACGATCTCGTCGACCTGGTGACGGTGCTTGAACGTGACGAGTCCCCGCTTCGACGCGGCGACGACGCGGGTGAGGAAGACCTCGACGACACCCGGGCCGGTACCCCAGGTGATGTGGAAACGCGGAACGGAATTGCCCTGCCCGAGAGCGGATCCGCGTCCGCGTTCGGCCCACCCGACGTTCGGCATCAGGCGCAGTCCGAGGTCGTGGAGGTACTGCCGCTTCTCGCCGGCCGCGAATTCGACGTACGCCTGCGCCCACAGCCGCGGCCACTGGTCTTCGCGCTCGCGGTCGAAGGCGGCGGTGCCCATCCAGTCCTGGATCGCCAGTTCGTACGAGTCCTTGATGCCGAGGCGCCGCTGTTCGGGGCTGTCGACGAGGAACAGGCCGCCGAGCGACCAGAAGGCCTGGCCGCCGAGGTTCGCCGAACTCTCCTGGTCGACGACGAGGACTTTCCGGCCGGCCTTGACCATCTCGTAGGTGGCGACGAGTCCGGCCAGTCCGGCGCCGACGACGATCACATCAGCCTGTTCGGTCACGAGGACCCCTCTTTCCGGTGTGTGTGGGTGTGGGTGGCGGGTTCGGTGTAGGCGGTTACGACTCGGGTGAACAGTTCGAGGCGCAGTTCCCGGGCGGCGGCGTTCTCGTCCTCGATCAGGCACTGGACGCTGGTGCCGTCGTGCAGCGCCACGAGCGCGCGGCCGAGCACCCGGGGATCGCCGGCGATGCGGCGCCCGAGTCTGTGCAGAGCTTTCTCGAGGATGGGCACGATGGTGTCGAGAATCGTGTCTTCGCGGGCTGCGAGTGCCTTCTTCAGCGACGGGTTGCGCAGGGCGTGGGCGGTGAATTCCGCGTTGATCCGGTACCACTGGTCGTCGACGGGGACGACGCCGAGCACCAGTTCGGTGCCGGCGCGCAGTTTTTCGGCAGGCGTGAGCCCGGAGAGGTCGATGCTCGACGAGTCGGCGGCCAGCCGGATCTGCGCGAGCATCGCGCTGGAGCGCTGTTCCCACATGGCGAAGAACATCTCGTCCAGCGACGCGAAGTTGGAGTAGAAGGCGCCGCGGGTATAGCCGCCGCGTTCGCAGATCTGCTCGACCGTCGACCGTCCGAACCCGTTTTCGGCGAACACCTCGACGGCGGCGTCGAGCAGTCGCCGCCGAGTCTGGCCGCGCCGTTTCGTCACCTTCCGGGGTGTGCTGGTGGCAGGCTCGGAGGAGTGCGCCGGTGACGTCGGCATGGCCTCTCCTCCGATCGGGTCGACAGCAACCGTCGATACACTAGCGTATCGGATACACTGGTGTATCGAACATGGCCGTCAGAGCCCGTTCGGAAAGTTGGGCGGTCTCAGAGGTAGAGGTCCTGCTTTCGGATCAGGGCGGTCGCCACGACGCTGACGACCGAGGTGGCGGCGAGGTAGCCGCAGGCCAGCCAGGGGGTTCCGCCCCCGACCGCGATGAGGGCGGTGAGGATCATCGGCGTGACGCCCGACGCGTAGATCCCGGAGAACTGATACACGACGGACAGTCCGGTGTAGCGGATCTCGGTGGGGTAAAGGCTCGCGTACAGCGTGCCCTGCGCGCCGTAGAAGAGGGCATGGATGACGCCGAACACCAGCACCATCGCGACGCCGAACAGGACGAGGTTCTCCGTCCCGAACAGGGCGAACGCGGGGAAGACCGCGAGTCCGTAGGCCCCGATCCCGATGAGGTAGATCCGTTTGGCCCCGTACCGGTCGACCAGCAGGCCGGAGAAGGGCAGGAGCACCGCCATGACCGTCGCGGCGACGGTGACGACGAGGAGGACGGGAATCTTGGCGAATTCCAGGTTCTTGGTGGCGTAGGTGATCGCGAAGACGCCCCAGGTGTTGAACGCGGCGCCCTCGCCCCAACGCGAGAGCAGGCCGAGGACGGTGCCCCGGCGCACCCGGCCGCGGAACACATCCTTCAGCGGAGCGGAGGAGCGCTTCGAGAGGTCGTGAACCTCCTGGAACGCGGGAGTCTCCTCGACCTTCAGGCGGACCACGAATCCGACGAAGACGAGGATCAGGCTCAGCAGGAAGGCAATTCGCCATCCGTAGGTGAGGAACTGGCCGTCGTCGAAGATCACCTGCAGTGCGGCGAAGACGCCGGTGCCCAGGGCCAGGCCCAGCGCCAGGCCGATCTGGGGGATGCTGCCGAAGATGCCGCGCTTCTTCGCGGGGCTGTGTTCGACGGCGAGGAGCACGGCGCCCGCCCATTCGCCGCCCAGTGCGAATCCCTGCAGGATGCGGAGCAGGAGCAGCAGGATCGGCGCGATCACCCCGACCTGTGCGGCCGTCGGCAGCACACCCATCAGGGCGGTGGCGACGCCCATGATGAACATGGTGAGTGCGAGCGTCTTCTTCCGTCCGATGCGGTCGCCGATGTGGCCGAAGACGACTCCGCCGATCGGCCGGACCACGAAACCGACCGCGAACGTGGCGAACGCCAGCATGGTGCCGACGAACGAACTCTGATCGGGGAAGAACAGCTGGTTGAAGACCAGGCTGGCGGCCGTCGCGTAGAGGAAGAAGTCGTACCACTCGACAGTCGTCCCCAGCAGGCTGGCGGCGACGACGGTGCGGAGCCGCTTGCGCCGTTCGAGGTCGGATTCGTTCGAGGATGTGTACGGGGCGTCGGACAGCGTAGTCATAGCGCGGCGACCGTAACCTTGCCGGCTGCGGTCGAGCACTACTCTGAATCACGGTGATCGAAACCCTCGCGGCCCGGCTCCGTCGTTGATGAACTGGCCTGCGCTGCCCATCTGTCGTCGACAAGAGGATCGCGCGTGTCTCTGCATTTCCACTGGTTCCTTCCCACCTACGGTGATTCCCGCAACCTGATGGCGGGTGGTCACGGGAGTTCCATGGCAGGAGACCGTCCCGCGACGCTGCGATACCTCAATCAGATCGGCGCAGCGGCGGAGTCGAACGGTTTCGAATCGGTCCTGACGCCCACCGGTGCGTGGTGCGAGGACGCCTGGCTCACCACGGCCATGATGCTGGAGACCACCGAGACGCTGAAGTTCCTGGTCGCGCTGCGCCCCGGACTGCTCAGCCCCACCTTGGCCGCGCAGATGGCGGCGACGTTCCAGTGGCAGTCGCAGGGACGGCTCCTGCTCAACGTCGTGACCGGCGGTGAGGACCACGAACAGCGCACCTACGGCGACTACCTCGACAAGAGTCAGCGCTACGCCCGTTGCGGCGAATTCCTCGACGTCATCCGAAAGCTGTGGGCGGGAACCGGACCGGTCGACTACGCGGGCGAGTACATCCGGGTGGAGAACGCCCAGTTGCAGCGCATCCCCGACCCGGTGCCGCCGATCTTCTTCGGCGGGTCGTCGCCGGCCGCGGGCACCGTCGCGTCCCAGTTCGCCGACACCTACCTCACCTGGGGCGAGCCGCCGAGTGCCGTCGCCGGGAAGATCGCCTGGATCCGCGACCTCGCCGACGTCCAGGGCCGCACCCTCGACTACGGCATCCGGCTGCACGTGATCAGCCGCGACACGTCCGAGGAGGCGTGGGCCGAGGCCGACCGCCTGCTGTCCGCTCTCGACCCGGCAACCGTCGAGCAGGCGCAGCAGAGCCTGGCCCGCTCGGGTTCCGAGGGCCAGCGGCGCATGCGCGAACTGCACGGCGGCGGTGCCGCCTATTTGCGCAGCGGTGGGAGCGCCTACTCGAAGGACGCCGGCGCACGCGCCCTCGAGGTGGCCCCGAACCTGTGGTCCGGGGTCGGCCTGGTCCGCGGCGGCGCGGGCACCGCGCTGGTCGGCTCCCACGAGGAGGTCGCCGACCGCATCGCCGAGTACGCGGCGCTCGGACTCGACCACTTCGTCCTCTCCGGCTACCCGCACCTCGAAGAGGCCTTCAACTTCGGCGAAGGTGTGCGTCCGATCCTCGAACGCCGCGGTCTGGTGCAGTCCCGCACCCACCGTCCCGGGGATCTGTCGGGGTCGACGGCGTTCCTGTCCTCGAGTCGGTAGTCGAGTAGCGGGAGTAGACAGGGGAGGGTTTCGCACACGAGTCAGCGCGCCCGGTGACGTCGTACGGCGTCCCGGTTCGCGCACTTGGGTGAGCAGTACCGTTGACGGCCGTTGCGCGAGGTGTCGGCATAGATGGCGGTGCACTCCTCGAGCGCGCAGCGGCCGAGACGATGCATGCCGCGGCCGACGAGGTGCAGCGCGGTGCCGACGGAGAACAGCGCCTCGAGGACGCCGGCGAGGGACTGCTGGTCGTCGCGGTAGTGGAGGTGCCAGCCGTCGCCGGCGTGGTTGGTCAGCCGCGGGTAGGCGGACGCCTTCGTGAGCAGGAGGTTGACCTGTTCGGCCCGGGTTTCGTCGCTCGTGGCGTCGGCGATCGCCGACCACCGATCGAGCATGGCGAGTACTTCGGCGAGGTCGTCGTCGGTGACCGGGAAGTCGACGACGATGCCGGCGTCGACGCATCGGCCGACGAGTTCGCCGGTCGAATCGGGCGGGTGATTCGCGAGGTCGGCGGCGAGCGTGACCGCATACTCTCCGTAAGGGTTGAGATGCACAATGCCATTACATCACGCTGGGTGTATGAGCGAACATCACGAACACGACTGGCAGGAAGTATCCCGGCATCGAACGAGCACGGGCGTGGTCACCTACCTCGGCTGCGCGTGCGGTCGGTGGCAGTTGTCGCTGGTCGAGGCGTCGCTAGGGGAATCTAGCCGTATCTACGTTCGATCGCAGATTTGAATAGATTTGCATACGGTCCGCGGGTTTACGGGTCGAGGGTCTGGCATTTTCGGCACGAGGCGCACATAATCACCCCGTGAGCCAAGTTACTGTTACTCCGAGTTCACTCATTCTTGCCCAGTCGGGCGGAGAGGGTGGCGGTGCGGCATTCGACCAGATCATCGGAATCACGGTGGCGACGGCGATCATCACCGTGGGTCTGCTGTGGATCGCGTACCTGCATCGCACACGCAAGATCACGTGGCTGCAGACGACTGCCGACGCGGCGTCGCGCGCACTCGACCGGCCCCCGTGGGTGGCCCTGCCCCTGGTGACGTTCGTCGGGACCATCCTGACGGCGTTCTTCGGTTTCATCTGGGACGTCAGCCTGCACATCGGGCGGGGCCGCGACGACGGGCCGCTCGCGAACCCCGCGCACTACTTCATCCTCGTCGGGCTGTTCCTGCTGTTCATCACCGGAATGCTGGCGATGATCCTGCCGCGCGACGAGAAACCCGGTCCGGCGGCGATCAAGATCACCCGCACCTGGTACGTCCCGGTCGGCGGCGTCCTCGTGGCCGGAGCGGGTCTGTATGCCCTCATAGGGTTCCCGCTCGACGACGTCTGGCACCGGATCTTCGGTCAGGACGTCACGCTGTGGGGACCGACGCACCTGATGCTGATCGGCGGTGCGGGACTGTCGCTGATCGGCGTCCTGCTCCTGGACTACGAGGGCCGGATGGCGACCCCCGGGGAGGTCAAGCCGGACAGCAGGCTCATCTGGTTCCTGCGGTGCGGCACGTTCGGCGGCCTGCTCATCGGCCTGTCCGTCTTCCAGATCGAATACGACTTCGGCGTCGAGCAGTTCCGGCTCGTCCTGCAACCGATGATGATCGCCGGAGCGGCCGCCTTCACCCTGGTGGCGGCGCGCATCGTTCTCGGACCGTTCGCGGCGATCGTGGCCGTGGCGGTGGCAGGCGTCGTGCGCGCGATCACGGCGCTGATCGTCGGACCGGTTCTCGGTGCCCCCACCAACGTGTTCGAACTGTGCCTCGGCGCCGCGGTGGTGATCGAATTGCTCGCTCTGACACCGCTGATCAAGAATCGGGTGGCGTTCGGTGCCGTCGGCGGACTGCTCGTCGCGACGGTCGGGCTGTGGCTCGAGTCGCTGTGGATCGACGCCGTGTACATCTACCCCTGGCCCACCAGCATGTGGCCGGAGGCCCTGGCCATGGCCGTGCCCGTCGCCATCGCGGCCGGAGCCTGCGGCGCCCTGCTCGGGCGGGTGCTCCGATCCGAGGGGCTTCCGCGCCCGGCGATCAGCCGCACCATCGTCGTCGCCACCGTCGTGGTGATCGCCGGCGCCACGGCCAACGGCCTCGTCGCCACGGTCCCGGACAACGCCACCGCGGCGATCGCTCTCACGGAGGCCACCCCGGACGGCGGCCGCATGGTCGACGCGGAGGTGCGCATCGACCCACCCGATCTCGCGAGCGACGATCCGGCGTGGGTGTCCATCCTGTCCTGGCAGGGCGGCCCCGGACTGGGCAACGGTTTCACGGTCGACCGGCTCGAACGCACCGGTCCCGGCACCTACCGGACGCACGAGCCGGTCCCGGTTCACGGAACATGGAAGACGTTGCTGCGCGTGCAGGACGGGCGCACGATGACGGCCGTCCCGATCTACCTGCCCAGCGACCCGGGCATCGGCGCGGAGGAACTGCCCGCAGTCGCGTCCTCGACCCGCGACTTCGTCCCGGAGATCACCATCCTGCAGCGGGAGCGGAACTTCGACCACCCGTCCTGGCTGTTCGGCGCCGCATCGCTGGTGGTGCTGGTGTGCACCCTGGCGCTGATCACCGCGCTGGCGTGGGGAGCGGGCCGGATCAGCAAGTACACGCAGGGGCAGGCGGCCACCGGCACCCGCGAGGACGTGACGGTGACATGAACCCGGTGCACGATCCGGACGTCGTCTACCTCGCCGATCATTCGGTACTGCTGGCGATTCCGGCGTTCGTCCCGGCGTTCCTGGTGGCCGGACTGGTCATCTACCTGGCGGTCCGGGACCGCAAGGCGGAAGCCGCCGAGAATGCCGAGAACGCGAAGCACGGTCCGAGCGCGCACGAAGAGGAGAACTAGGTGATCAGGCGGTGGGCCGGAATTGTAGTGATACCCGCTGTCGTCGTCGCCCTGGTATCGGGCTGCGGAGGCGACGACGACACACCGGCCACGGAGGACGGCGTCGTGATCGACGTCGTGATCGAGAACGGCACGGTCACACCGGGCAACGAACGCATCGAGGCGACGGTGGGGGAGACCGTCACGGTGCGGATCGACAGCGACGCCGCCGACGAGTTGCACGTGCACGCCGTTCCGGAGCACTCGTTCGAGATTCACCCCGGAACGCAGGAAACCCAGTTCTCCGTTGACGTTCCGGGTCAGGTGGCGGTGGAATTGCACGACACGGGTAAGACGGTGGCCACCCTGCTCGTGCGTCCATGACCGCTGTTCTCGCGCACGGGCTCGGCGGATCCACCGACCTTCCCATCCCGTTCACGTATGCGCTGGTCGGGGCGAGTTGGGCGCTCACCGTCTCCTTCGTTGTGCTGGCGTTCGCGTGGCGCACCCCGAAGCTGGATCCGGACAACCCGGGGCGCGAGCTGCCCCGCTGGGTGACCCGGTTCGCCGACGCGCCGGTCACGCGGAACGTGCTGGCCGCGGCCGGTGTGGTGTTCGCGGTGTGGGTGGCCCTCGCCGCCTTCTTCGGACCGTCGGCGTCGTCGGAGAACGCACTGCCGGGCGTGTTCTACGTGCTGCTCTGGGTGGGGCTGGTCGCGGCGTCGCTGGCGTTCGGGCCGGTCTGGCGGGTGCTGTCCCCGGTCCGCACCGTGCACCGGTCGGTGTGCGCGGCGATCGGCCGCTCACCGGCGGAAAATGATGCGCGGTACCGCAACTCGTGGGGTTACCGGCCCGCGGTCGCGGGACTGTTCGCCTTCGTCTGGCTCGAACTCGCCTCCGGCGACCCGGGTTCCGTGGCCGCGGTGCGCACGTGGCTGCTCGTGTACGTCGTGGTCACGACGGCCGGGGCGTTTCTGTGCGGCGAGCGCTGGTGCGAGCGGGGCGATCCGTTCGAGGTGTACAGCACGCTGGCGTCGCGGCTGTCTCCGCTGAGTCGGGACCGGCCGAGCGGACGGATCGTGCTGCGCAACCCGCTGGACCACCTGGGGTCGATGCCCGTCCGGGCCGGCTCGGTCGCATTGATGGCAACCCTGCTGGGGTCCACTGCCTTCGACAGTTTCTCCGCGTTCCTCTGGTGGTCGCGTCTGGTGGACGGGATCGGTTCCCCGATCGGCGCCACCCTCGTGCGCACGGCCGGGCTCCTGGTCTTCGTCGGCTTCGTCGGGGTGTCGTTCTGGGTGGCCTCGCGGGCCACCGGGGGACTGCGGCCCGAGCAGCGCGCCGCTCTCCCGGGGCAGCTGTCGCATTCGCTGATCCCGATCGTCATCGGCTACGTCTTCGCGCACTATCTGACGTATCTGGTGGAGAAGGGGCAGGCGACGGTGATCCTGCTGGCCGACCCGATGGGGCGGGGCTGGAACCTGCTGGGACTCGGCGACGCCGAGGTCTGGTACGTGCTGTCCGAGCACCCCGCCGCCTCGGCGTCGATCAAGGTGCTGTTCGTCCTCGCCGGGCACGTGCTGGGAGTGATTGCGGCGCACGACAAATCCATGAGGCTCCTGCCGCGGGGCCATCAGCTGACCGGGCAGCTGGCACTGCTGCTCACCATGGTCACCTACACGTTCGGTGGGCTGTACCTGCTGTTCGGTGGCTGACGGCCCCCAGTGTGCCTCAGCGTGCGAGGACGACTGCCGCCTCCGCGGTGAGCGAGGCGAACGTGAACGTCTCCTCGAGGTAGAGCGTGACTTCGTCGGCGGTGTGGCTGTCGTAGCCGATCGACAGGTCCGTGCCGAGGGTCAGCTGGTTGTCGCCACCACGCGTGGACAGCACGTATCCACCGCTGATCGCGGGTGCCCAGATGATGTCCCCGGTGACCAGGTCGCGCAGGTGGTGGAACACCGGATGTCCCTCGTCGCGGGTCTCGCTGACCGCGGTGTACGCGTCGGCGTCGAGCACCACCGAGTACGGTCCCTCGACTCCGGCGAGTCGCAGCGCCGACAGCGCGGAGGCGACGGCGTCGGGGATCAGCAGCGGATCCTCCGGCAGGCTGAGAACCGGGTTGTCGCTGGACGGTCCGAGTCCGCGGATGCCCGCCTCGTCGAATCCCTGGAAGATCGACTGGTCTTCCGCGAACGCGACCGCCTTCGCGGCGTCCTTGACGGGCTGCCAGTCGGAGTCGAGGGAACCGCGGGCGACGTCGTCGACCTCGGCGCGGCTCAGGGTGAACGGGAACCGGAGTTCGACGAGCGGGTCGACCTGCCGCTGCTGGGCGCGGATCCTGCTGTCGGAAGTCTTGATCGGGTTGACCCGGCCGAGGTTGTGGGCCGAATAGGAGTATCCGAACGGTCCCGCGACGTCGACCACGCGCCGGCCCGCGACGTGGCGCTTGAACGTGCGGGTGGCCTCTTCGCCGATCTGCTGCCAGGCCGCCTCGGTGACGGGTGCCAGGTTGCGGTGCAGATTGCTCGAATCACTCATTGCGATACTCCTTTGAGACCACCGATTTTCAGGGACAGGTCGTACGGGTCGGCCGCGGCGGGCTCGACCGGGTCTTCGGGCGCCGACTCCGCGACGGCCGGTGCGTCGCCGAGCGATTCGAGCACGTCCCGGCTCGGCACGAAGAACAACGTGCCGGTGGCCGCCGTCGAGAAGTCGAGGATGCGGTCGTAGTTTCCGGGCGGCTCACCGAGAAACATTCTTCGCAGCATCAACTCGGTGACGGCGGGGTCCTTCGCGTACCCGATGAAGTAGGTCCCGTACTCGGCCTCGCCGAGGCTGCCGAATGCCATGTTGTCCCGCAGGATCTCGTGCTCGACGCCGTCTTCGTCGACGATGCTGTTGAGGGTGACGTGCGAATTGCTCGGCTGGACGTCGTCGTCGAGTTCGATGTTGTCGAGCTTGGTGCGCCCGATGACCCGTTCCTGTTCCTCGGTGCTCAGCGTGCTCCACCCACCCATGTCGTGCAGGTACTTCTGCACGATCACGTAACTGCCGCCCCGGAAGTCGGGGTCCTCGTCGCCGATCAGCGCAGCGTCGGATGCGTCGTCTTCGGTGGGATTCTCGGTGCCGTCGACGAATCCGAGGAGATCGCGGGAATCGAAGTAGCGGAAGCCGTGCACCTCGTCGACGACGGTGGCGGCGGACCCCAGCGCGGAGACGATCTGGCGGCCCAGTTCGAAGCACAGGTCCTTGCGCGAGGCTTTGATGTGGAACAGCACGTCACCGGGTGTGGAGGGCGCGCTGTGGGCCGGTCCGGACAGTGTGACGAACGGGTGCAGGTGGGCAGGCTTCGACGACGCGCTCACGCGGTCCCAGAACTCCGCGCCGACACCGACCACGCAGGACAGGGAGCCGGCGAGTTCGCGGAATCCCACGGCCTTGAGCGGTCCGTCGATGCCGGAGATCACGTCGCACACCGTCGCGCGGTCTTCGTCGGAGGGGCCGGCGAGGAGCACCAGGAACAGGGCGGCAGGGCTGGGCGGAGTGAGGACTGCTTGGGGTGCCAATCTCGCGACTGGGCCTGGCATCTGTGTCTCCGTTCACTCCGACGTACGACGCTGCACTGTCCGGAACCTCAGGTCCCATCTAACCGTTTCGGACCGCCAGGTTCCATTCGATCGGCCCGCGCGCCGCCGCGGACCTCCGGAATCTGTCGGCGGTGACTCCGAGTGCTACCTCGCGCCGGAGAAGGTCGACGCCTCCCACCTGAACGCGAGGCCGGTTCCGGCCCGCGACCGGAAATGAAAGCGGTATCTACCCGCATGTAGCCGGGAAACATCGGTCATATTGCTGTGAACTGTGTGAACGGGAATTGCGCCGCCGGAGCTGAGAAAGCGTTTACAAACTCGGTGACGTGAGTCATAGTAGTCGGGTTCCGGCAGTTCCTTTCCACAGTCAGGAGTTCTCGATGGGCATGACCGAACTCGGCACCGAGCGGTCGACCGCGGTGCCGCACGGGTCGGCGGGACAGCAACGCCGCCGGGTGATCAAGGCGAGCGCGGCGGGAACCGTGATCGAGTGGTATGACTTCACGCTCTACGGTCTCGCGGCCGCCCTCGTCTTCGGGCCCCTCTACTTCCCCGGGGCGGGATCCCTCGCCGGCACGATGGCCGCCTTCGGGACGTTCGCCGTCGGCCTCGGCGCCCGCCCGATCGGTGGGCTGGTCTTCGCGCACTTCGGTGACCGGATCGGCCGCAAGCCGATGCTCCTCATGACCCTGCTCGTGATGGGCGCCTCGACGACGCTGATCGGGGCACTGCCCACCGCGGACGCGATCGGCATCTGGGCGCCGATTCTCCTGATCGTCCTCCGCCTGTTCCAGGGCGCAGGCGCGGGCGCCGAGTTCGCCGGGGCGATCACGATGGTCACCGAATCCACCGACAGTTCCCGGCGAGCCCTCTCCAGTGCGTATCCAGGCGCCGCGATCTACGTCGGAACCGGCGGCGCCACCGCGATCTTCGCGTTGCTCACGCTGATGCCCGACGACCTCTTCCTGTCCTGGGGCTGGCGTATTCCGTTCCTGGCCAGTGCCGTCATCGTTCTCGTCGCCGGCTACCTGCGACTGAAGGTGAACGAGACGGCGGTGTTCGAGGAGGCCGCCCAGCACGGTGAGGTCGACCGTGCACCGCTGGTCGAGGCGGTCCGCAACCACTGGCGGCAGATCCTGTGCGGACTCGCCCTGTTCAGCTTCGTGATTCCGTGGGCCTACGTCATGCAGGTCTTCGCGCTGTCGTTCGTGACCAAGACCCTGGGGGTCGATTCCACCCAGGCCCTGATCGGATTGATCGTCGCCGAGTTCTGTGCCATCCCCGTCATCCTCGGCTTCGGCCGCCTGGCCGACCGGATCGGCCGCAAGCCGGTCCTGTTGTCCGGCGCGGTCTTCGGCATCGTCTTCCCGTTCCCGATGTTCATGATGCTGGACACCCGGTCGCCGTGGATGGTCGGGCTGGCGCTGATCCTCGGTATCTGCCTCGTCCAGGGCACGACGTCGGGCCCGGGCGGCGCGCTGCTCTCCGAACTGTTCCCCACCAAGATCCGCTGGAGCGGTATCGCGATCTCCCGGGAGATCCCCGCCGCGGTGGTCGGCGGCACGATCCCGCTGGTCGCCACGGCCCTCGTCGCCGTTGCGGGCGGAACACCCTGGCTCGTCGCGAGCTACCTCATGGGCCTGAGCGTGGTGGGTCTGATCGGCATCGCCCTGCTCCCCGAGACTCTCGGCCGGAGCGTGGGTGCGCGCACCCACGTCGAGGCGGCATCGTGACCCGTCGTGTCGTGGTGGTCGGCGCCGGTCTCGCGAGCGCCGCGCACCTCACGGCCCTGCGGGCGGTCGGCGCCGACGTGGTCGGTGTGGTGACGCGCGACGAGACGAGGGCGGCCGCCGCCCACCGGCTGGCACCGGAGGCGCGGATCCTCCCGAGTCTCGACGCGGCAGCGGCCCTGGACGCCGACACGGCGGTGGTGGTCACGCCGCCCTCGAGTCACCTCGCGGTCGCGTCGGCGCTGGCCGAACGCGGTCTGGACCTGGTGATCGACAAACCGTTGGCGGCCTCGCTGCCTGATGCGCAGGCGATCGTGGACGTCGCGGAGCGGGCCGGTGTCCGGGCCGCGGTCACGCTGCAACACCGCTACAAGGAGGCGGCCGTCCGCGCACGGCAACTGCTCGCCGACGGCGCGATCGGCACGCTCCGCTCGGCGACCGTCACCGTCCCGCTGTGGCGGCCGGACTCCTACTATGCCGAGGCCGGGCGCGGCACCTGGGACCGCGACGGCGGCGGAGCGCTGATCACCCAGGCCATCCACACCCTCGACCTCTACCTGTCGCTGACCGGACCGGCGCGCAGTGTCGTGGCCGCGTCCTCGACCAGCCGTGGGCGGCTCGAGGCCGAGGACACGATCCACCTGCTGATCGACCAGGGCACACATGCGGCGTCGGTGACGGCGAGCACGGCGGCCTGGCCGGGCGGGGCCGAGACGATCCACCTCTTCGGCGACGCGGGACAGCTTCGGCTGGTGGGCGATTCGCTCGTCCGGATCGGCGACGGTGCCCGCACCCTCGTCGACGGGACCGTCGACGCGTCCGGACCCGACCCGTTGTCGATGTCGGCGTGGTTCCGGTCGTTGTACGAGGACGTCTTCACCAGTTGGGCGGCAGGGGCAGCGCCGCTGTCCGACGCCCGGTCCGGGTTGCGCGTGCAGTCGGTGATCGACGCCGCCTACCGGTCCGCCGCTGCCGGCACGACACCGGAAATCGTCTCCGAGGAAAGGGAAAGTGCATGTCAGTCTTGAGTATTCGGGTCGACGGTCCGAACTCCTATCGTCTCGACCGCGGTGACGTCGCGGAACCCGGTGAGGGGGAGGTGCTCGTCGCTCTCGACTCGGCCGGGATCTGCGGCGGCGACCTGTCGCATCTGCGTGGCCGGAACGCCGTCGCCGCGTACCCCACGGTGCTGGGCCACGAATGCGCCGGACGCGTGTCGCGGGTGGGCCCGGGAACGAGTCTCACGGTCGGGCAGCCGGTGATGGTCTACCCGACGACGGGATGCGGCCGATGCCGCGCCTGCCGCGACGGCAGGATCAACAACTGCCCGAGTATCCGGGTGTTCGGGCTGTCCGATCCGCGCGGGTGTTTCAGTGAGGAATTCGTCGTCCCCGAGACGCAGTGCGTGCCCGTCAGCGACGCGGTGCTGGACCGTTTCGGGGCCCTCGTCGAACCGCTCGCGGTCGGCGTTCACGTCGTCCGCCGCGGCGGCGTGTCGGCGGGGGACACCGCGCTGGTCGTCGGGACCGGGGCGATCGGTCTCGCGACCACGCTGGTGGCCCGGAGCCGGGGCGTCCGGGTGCTCGGCGTCGATCGCTACGCCGAACGGGAGCGGCCCGCCCTGGCATGCGGGATGAGCGATTTCACGACGGAGTCGGGTGACGCGCTCGAGGGCTGGCTCCGGGACCGGACGGAATCGGTCGACCTCGTCTACGACACGGTGTGCTCCCAGGAATCCGCTCGGCTGGCGCTGCGGGTCCTCGCTCCGGGCGGCCGGTACGTGGCGATCGCGTCCGCGAAACCCGGGCACGAACTGACGCTCGACTACAGCGCGCTCTACGCCCGCGAACTGTCCGTCGTGGCCTGCCGGAACTATGTGCGGCAGGACTTCGTCGACGCGGCCGAACTGCTCGAGTCGGGGCAGGTGGACGCGTCGCCGCTGCACACCGCGACGTTCGCGCTGGACGAGTTCGGCCGCGCGGTCGAGGAGCTCGAATCGAACGGCAGCAGGCACGTCAAGGTGCTGCTGACGTCGCGGAAACTGCTCGGAACGCGCGCGTTGTTGCACGGGGAGTGAGCGTCCGCGTGATCCGGGGCCGCCTTCGCGCTACGCTGTAAGCGTTTCCACCCTTCACTGGGTGGACGAGGCAATGGCGACGAGAGATGCAGAGGCAACGATGGCGGATCAGACCCGAGTGCCCGCGAGCCGTCGCGTCACGATCAACACCGTAGCGAAGGCCGCCGGCGTCTCGATCGCCACCGTCTCCCGCGTCATGAGCGGCAGCTCGTCGGTGACCCCGGACCTCGCGGCCCGGGTGCACAAGGTCGCCGACGAGCTGTCCTACCGGCCCAGCAGCGCCGCCCGCGGACTCGTCCTCGGGTCGCTGAGAAACATGGGCGTGATCCTGCCCGACCTGGCCAACGCGTACTTCTTCGACGTCGTCAAACAGATGCACCACGGCGCCACCGCCGACGGATACCGCATGCTCGTCGCCGACTACTCCGGTGACGCGGCCGACGAACTCGCCACCGCGCTCGACCTGCTCGGCCAGGTCGACGGTCTCGTGCTGCTCTCGTCGAGGATTCCGACGAGCGGGCTGAAGGAACTCGCCAGGCAGTCGACGCCCGTCCTGCTCGTCAACCGGGTGGAGCTGGGGGTCGATCTCCCCATGGTCGCGGTCGACAACTTCACCCCGATGATGGAGCTGTGCGGGCACCTCGCGAAGCTCGGCCACCGCCGGATCGTCTACGTCAAGGGTTCGGACCTGGCCTGGCAGAACCGCGAGCGGTGGCGGGCCATCGAAATGGCGAAGGTGCTCGGGATCGAGGCGACGGCGGTGCCGTCGGACGGGACCATCGAGGGTGGCTACGACGTGGTGGAGGAAGCGCTCACGCACGAGCCGACCGCCCTCGTGTGCTTCAACGACCTGACGGCGCTCGGCGTCATCTCGAAACTGCGGGAGCGGGGACTCCGTGTCCCCGAGGACATTTCGGTCACCGGTTTCGATGACATCGACATGGCACGCCACCTGGCGCCGCGCCTGACCACGGTCGTGAGCCCCAAGATCGATCTGGGCGACCAGGCGTGGTCGCTGATGCGCGCCGCCCTGAACAACGAGACCACCACGTCTCCGCCGCTGATCTCCGCGGACGTCGTCATTCGCGAGTCGACGGGCCCCGTCCCGAGCTGACCCCGGCGTTTTCGCTCGGACGATAGAGGCGGGGTCGGCGACAGAGCCGTCGATCATCCAGGTCACCCCGGCGCACAGTGCTGCGCCGGTGCGGTGAAGCAGGCCGACGCGGCAGTCGTCGGCGAATCGTGTTCTTCCGATAGCCGGATCAGTCTCGGAAAAATTCTGTAACCGCTTTCTTGATGTTGTTCAGCTCACAATATAGTGTGTCAATAACCGAGGTACATGGCGTTCATGGACCGATTGGCCGAATGTAAGCATTTACAGGAGCGGATATGACACATCCCGGACCGGGTGCCGCGGCGAGGCGCTGGACACCGACCACCGCGACACGAGCCGTGAGCGGCATCGCACCAGGATCGACGATCGCCCTCACCGGTTCGGGCGGCGGAATCCTCGAACCGGACACTGTGCTGAAGGCGCTGGAGGAGTGCTTTCTCGCGACCGGATCGCCCAGGGACCTCACGATCGTGCACGCTCTGGGCATCGGTGACCGGGTGCGCCGCGGAACCAACCACCTCGCGCACAAGGGCATGATCAAGCGGGTCATCGGCGGGCACTGGACGTGGTCGCCGACGATGATCGAACTCGTCCGCAACGACGAGATCGAGGCGTACGCATGGCCCGGCGGCGCGATCAGTCAGCTGCTGCGGGAGATCGGCGCGCGCCGTCCCGGCCTCGTCACCGCCACCGGTCTCGACACGTTCGTCGACCCGCGGCACGGTGGCGGCAAGTTCACGCCGTCCGCCACCGAGGACCTCGTCGAACTCCTCGCGCTGGACGGTCGTGAGTATCTGCGCTACAAGCCGTTTCCCGTCGACGTGGCCATCGTCCGCGGCGATTCCATCGACCCGTCCGGCAACGTCACGTGCTCGGGGGAGGCCGCGCAGCTCGACGCGCTGGCCGTCGCTCAGGCGGCGAAGGCCTGCGGTGGCCGGGTCATCGTCCAGGTGAAGAATCTGCTGGACCGGCCGATCGATCCACGGCTCGTGCACATCCCGGCGGTCCTGGTCGACGACGTGGTCCACGCGCCGGCCCAATGGCAGACGTACGCAGGCGAATTCGACCCGGAACTGTCCGGCGACGCGGCGAACGCCGGCTTCGACGCGACGGACCACGACCCGATCCGCATGCTGATCGCCCGGCGGGCCGCCGCCGAGGTTCGGGACGGCGACGTCCTGAACGTCGGCTTCGGGGTGTCCGCGCTGGTCGTGGACGCGCTCGCCGAACAGGACCGCCTGGACGACGTCACCCTCGCCATCGAGCAGGGGCTGATCGACGGCATCCCCGTCTCCGGCGACCTGTTCGGGGCCGCACGAGGACCGAAGGTCGTGCACTCGTCGACCACCCAGTTCGACCTGTTCTCGGGCGGATTGCTCGACGTCAGCTGCCTGGGCATGGCCGAGGTCGACGTCACCGGCGCCGTCAACGTCAGCAAGATCGGCGGCGGCATCGTCGGACCGGGCGGGTTCATCGACATCTCCCAGAACTCGCCGCGCGTCGTGTTCTGCGGAACCTTCACCGCGCGCGGACTGGACATCGAGATCGTCGGGGGAGAACTGGTGATCCGGCGGGAAGGGTCGGTGCCGAAGTTCGTCGACCGCGTCGACCAGGTCACCTACTCCGGCGCTCTCGCCGTCCGTGAGGGACGCGAGGCGGTGTACGTCACCGAACGCGCCGTCTTCGTGCTCACCCGGGACGGCCTCGAACTCACCGAGGTCGCTCCCGGAATCGACATCGATCGGGACATTCTTCCGCACATGGGATTCCGTCCGATCATCAAGAACCCACGCCTGATGGACGCGGGGCTGTTCGCCCCCGTCGCCGTACACATCTGAGGAGAGAACCACATGCCAACCGGAAACAGTGTCATTCCGTCGTCCGTGCTCGGAACCGACGAACGCAAGCTCGTCGCGGAGTTCGTCGACGAACGGATCCGGCCGGTCGCCGGCGAACTGGACGAGACCGAACGATTCCCCGAAGAGATCTACGCCGAGATGGGCAAGATCGGGCTCTTCGGCATCACCGTGCCCGAGAAGTTCGGCGGATTCGGCGGCACCGCCCTCGACTACCTGTTCGTCATGGAGTCGCTGTCCTACGGTTATGCGTCGGTGGCCGACCAGTGCGGGCTCGTCGAGATCCTCGGCAGCCTGCTCGGCAACTACGGCACCCCCGAGCAGCAGGAGCAGTACCTGCGCCCGATGCTCTCCGCCGAGAAGCGCTGCGCCTACGCGCTCACCGAGCCGGGTTCCGGTTCCGACCTCGGGTCGATCACCACGCGGGCGGTGCGCAGCGGCGACGGCTGGGTGCTCAGCGGCGAGAAGATCTACATCCACAACGCCCCGGTCGCGGACTTCGCGGTCGTGCTCGCCGTCACCGACCCCGAACTGGGGAAGCGCGGTGGCATCTCGGTGTTCCTGGTGGATGTCGACCAGCCCGGCGTCAGCCGCGCCTACCACGAACACAAGATGGGGCAGCGGGCGTCCCAGGTCGGCGGTCTGGTGTTCGACTCCGTCCGGCTGTCGTCCGACGCGCTCCTCGGTGAGGAGGGCAAGGCGTTCGGTTACATGATGAAGGTGCTGGCCAAGGGCCGTCTCGGGATCTCGGGACTGAGCCTCGGCATCAGCCGCGCCGCACTGGACGCCGCCACCCGGCAGTCCCTCGACCGCAGCCAGTTCGGCAAGCCGATCTCCGCCAACCAGGGCATCTCGTTCTCCCTCGCCACCGTGGCCACCGAACTGCGGGCCGGCACCGCGCTGTCGGTCGAGGCGGCGCGGGCCCTCGACACCGGCGCGGCGGACGCCGAGACACTCTGCTCGATGGCCAAGCTGTACGCGTCCGAGGGATGCGTGCGCCACGCCGACGCCGCCGTGCAGGTGTTCGGCGGCAACGGCTTCATCCGCGGGTACGAGGTGGAGCGCCTCTACCGCGACGCCCGCATCACGAAGATCTACGAAGGCACCAGCGAAATGCAGCGGCTCATCATCAGCCGGGCCGTGCTGAAGGGTGCCGCGGGCACCGGCTCGGACGAACGATGACACCGGCGAACCGATCGGTCAGGGCGGCGGCCCGGGCCGTCGGCGTTGCCGCGGCCATCTCCGTCATGGCGAGTTCCGCCGTCGCCTGCTCGACGGGATCGGAACGGACCGAGCGGGACGGCGCCACCGTCGACCGCGGCGACATGGTGATGGTCTCCGAGGTCCGGTCGCTGACCAACCCGTACGAGGCCGCGTGGGTCCAGGGCAGCCGCGCGTACGCCGAATCGCTGGGGATCGAACTGAAGGTGATCGTCTACGGCGGCGATTCGCAGAACGCGCTGTCGCAGTTGCAGTCTGTGCTCGCCGCGGGAAAGACCGTCCTGCTCAACATCAATCCGAACACGAGCGCCGACACCCCGGCGATCGTGCGTGCCGTGCAGAACAGCGGCGGGTGCGCGGTCACCCAGTGGAGCAAGCCCTCGGACCTGCACCCCTGGGACGTCGGCAACGGGTGGGCGTCCTACGTCGCCTACGACGGGGTCCAGCAGGGCGCCGACACCGGGAAGGCGCTCGTCGATTCGCTCGGCGGCACCGGCGGCGTGATCGCGCTGCAGGGGTTGCTCGCCAACGAGATCAGCCAGACCAGGTTCCAGGGCTTCCAGCAGGCCATGGACGGACAGTCCGGCGTCACCCTGCTCGACGACCAGCCCGCCGACTTCGACCGCAACAAGGCGTACACCACCACGCAGACCCTGCTCAACAAATACGGCGACCAGGTGAACGGCATTTGGGCCGCAACCGATTCCATGGCCCTGGGTGCGCTGCAGGCGGTGCGTGAAGCGGGCCGGGCGGGCGAGATCAAGATCGCCAGCGCCGCGGACGCCACCCCGGAAGGGCTGGGCGCCATCGCCGACGGCGAACTGCTCTCCACCTACACGACCGACCCCTATTTCAACGGAGCGATGGGCCTCGCCATCTGCTACCAGGCCATGACCGGGGAGATCGACGTCGCGTCGCTGCCCCGCGAGAACCGCGAATTCTACGTCGAGCAGTCGCTGATCACCGCGAGCAACGTCGACCGATTCCGCACCGTGCCGAGTGACGAGGAGATCGTGCGGTCCGTGCAGGATCCCTTCTCCCGCATCACCGGCCCGGTGGCCCGGTAACCCCTCACCATTCACGAACCACACAATCTTCCGAAGGAGTGACGATGTCGACGACCGAAATGACGGGGGAGGTGACGACTCCCGCCGAAACTCGCCCGCCCGCGCGCACCACCAGACCCCGCGTGCGACGGTTACTGTCCACCGCAGGCCCGCTCACCGCCCTGCTCGGACTGTGCGCCGTGTTCGCCGCACTGGCTCCCGGGTTCGCGACGGCGAGCAACGCGATGGCGATCGTGGAGCAGGCCGCCATTCCCGTGGTCCTCGCGATGGGCGCCACGCTGGTGGTCCTGGTGGGCGGCGTGGACCTGTCGATCGAGGGCGTGATGGCGGCCAGCGGGCTGACGTTCGTCCTGCTCGCCGCGAACAGCGTCAACGGCAACGACCTCGGACTCCTCGCGGTCCTGATCGCGCTGGGCGTCGGTCTGCTCTTCGGGGTGGCCAACGGGGTGCTGCACGTCGTCGCGCGGGTGCCGTCCTTCCTCGTCACCCTGGGAACCTGGTTCGTCGGGCTCGGTGTCGCCACCGTGCTCTTCGGCACCGCCACCCCCCAACTCGCCGACCCGTCGCTCGCCGCCTGGGCGGGTGGCCACTGGCTCGGACTTCCCGTCGTCGTGGTGTTCGCGCTCGCCGCCGTGGCCGTGACAGTGGTGCTGTGCAAGGGAACCCGGCTGGGCATGCACACCTACGCGATCGGCGGCGACGAGTCGACAAGCCGCCTGGCGGGCGTCCCGGTCGGGCGCACCAAGGTCATCCTGTTCGCGGTGGCCGGACTGCTGTCCGCGCTCGGGGGAGTGCTGGCCACCATCCGGCTGGGTGTCGGCGACGTGAGCGTCGGATCGGGAAGCCTGTTCCTCACCCTGTCCGCGGTGGTCGTCGGCGGCACCCTGCTGTCCGGTGGTCGCGGTGGGCCCCTGCACTCCCTGGTGGGTGTGCTGCTCCTCGTGGTCCTCGGCAACGGGCTTCTCCTCTCGGGCGCCAGCCCGTACATCCAGCAGGGCGCGCAGGGACTCATCATCGTGGTCGCGGTGATCGCGACCGGGTGGCCCGCCCGCAGTCGATTGAGGGTCGTGAAATGACATCTCTCCTGGAACTCCGCAACGTCACGAAGAAGTTCGGGCCCAACACCGTCCTCGACGACGTGAGCCTGTCCATCGCTCCGAACGAGGTGGTGGGACTGATCGGCGAGAACGGCGCCGGCAAGTCGACACTGCTCAAGATCCTCGCGGGAGTGCACCGCCAGGACGGCGGCCGGATGGTGCTCGGGGGGCGCGAGGTGAGCTTTTCGAGCCCGGCCGACGCCGCCGGCCACGGGATCGGGGTCGTGCATCAGGAGCAGTCGCTGCTGCCGAACCTCACCGTCGGCCAGAACCTGATCCTCGGGCACGAGGGCGACACCGCCCGTGCCGGATTCCTCCGCCGGCGCCGGATCCGCGCCCGCGCCCAGGACATGTTGTCCGTGGTGGAGTCGACGGTCGACCCCGGTGCGCTCACCGAAACGCTCGGTTTCGCGCAGCGACAGATGGTGGAGGTGGCGCGCGCGGTCGCGTCCAGGCAGTCCGAACACCCGCCGCTCCTCATCCTCGACGAGCCGACATCGGTGCTCGAACCCGAGGATGTCGAGGTGCTCCACCGCCGGGTCACCGCTCTCAAGGAGCGTGGTTCCGTCATCTTCGTCTCGCACCGTCTCGACGAAGTCCTCCGCTTCTCCGACCGCGTGTACGTGCTGCGCGACGGCAAGGTCGTCGGCGAGCGGATCGCCGCGGCGGCAACCGAATCCGAGCTGTACCAGCTGATGATCGGCAAGGGTGCGGCCGAGGAGATCTACTCGTCGGAGCGCAAGCGCGCCGTCTCCCGGACCGGCACGCCGACGCTGTCGGTCCGCGACCTCACGTGTGGCGGCAAGGCGACGGGCGTCTCGCTCGACGTCCACGCCGGCGAGATCGTGTCGGTGGTGGGGGTGGTCGACTCCGGCCGCGAGGAGGTGGCCCGCGCCGTGTTCGGCGCCGTCCCCATTGATTCCGGAACCGTCGAGATCGACGGGCAGCGTTCGGCGCCCCGATCACCGGCGGACGCCGTGCTGTCCGGTGTCGCGTACGTTCCCGCCGAGCGTCGCGTCGAGGGCATGATCGCCGGGGCGACCGTCGCGCAGAACATCGCGACGGTGCATCCGGTGAAGGCGGGCGGCGGCCGCATCTCCTCCGGCGCCCGAGTGCAGGAGACGGCGCGCACCTGGATCGACACACTCGGCATCCGGCCCGCCGACCCCGACGCCGACATCGCGCGACTGTCGGGCGGCAACCAGCAGAAGGCCGTGGTCGCCAAGTGGATCCTGGGCGACGGCCTGAAGGTGCTGGTGCTCGACCACCCCACCCGCGGGCTCGACATCGGCGCGAAGGAAGACCTGTACGCACTGTTCCGCGATCTGTCCGAGCGGGGAGTGGCGATTCTGGTGCTCGCCGACACCCTGGACGAGGCGATCGGCCTCGGCCACCGCGTGATCGTGATGCGCGACGGTGAGATCACCGCCGAGTTCGACTCGCCGCCCGGAAACCCACCCAGCAAACTCCAACTCCTCGAGAAGATGATGTGATCGCCGTGGCAACAGAAACTTTCACCGAGAGGACTTCCGCCGAGACGCGCGCACCCGGGGGTGCGGCGGCCGCGGTGTCCCGGACGACGCGGGACCGGCTGCGCCTGGCGGGACCGTCGGTCGTGCTGGTCGCGCTCGTCCTCCTCGTCGCGCTCGCCGAACCGAACTTCCTGTCCGTGAACGCCCTCGCCGTGGTCTCGGCGCAGGCGGTCCCGATCCTGCTGCTGGGGCTGGGGCAGATGTTCGTCATCCTCACCGGCGGCATCGACCTGTCGGTAGCGGCGCTCGCGTCGCTCGCCACGGTGATCCTGGCGACGGCGATCGGGTCGCTCGGCCCGCTCGCGGTCGTCGTCACCCTCGTGGCGCTCACCCTGATCGGTGCGCTGACCGGTCTGCTGATCGTGTTCGGGCAGGTCCCGTCGTTCGTCGTCTCGCTCGGTGCGCTGGGATTCTGGGGTGCGGTCGCGCTCGTCGCCTCGGGATCGACCACCATCTACATCAGCGAAGGCTACGACGCGATCTTCTGGCTCAGTTCGTGGACGGTGCTCGGACTGCCGATGGCGGTGTGGGCGGGCGTGGCCGCGGTCGCCGCGGTTTTCTGCGCGATGCGGTTCTCGCCGCGGGGCAACGTCTTCCACCTCGTCGGGCTGGGGGAGATCGCGGCGATGATGAGCGGCGTCCGGACCCGGGTCGTCCGGGTCGGAGCCTTCGCCCTGTCCGGCTTCTTCGCGGGAGCCGCGGGTATCGTGTTGTCGGCCCAGCAGCAGAGCGCCGCACCGCAACTCGCGGATTCGCTGCTGCTTCCCGCGATCGCGGCCGTGCTGGTCGGCGGCTGCGCCATCACCGGTGGAATCGGTGGCGCGTGGCGGGTGCTCGTCGGCGCCCTGGTGGTCACCGTCCTCCGGGTGGGCGGTTCGGTGGCCGGCATCGATCCCAGCTTTCAGCAGATCGTGTACGGCGTGGTCGTCATCGTCGCGGTCGCCGTGACGCTCGACCGCAGCCGGCTCTCGATCATCAAATAGGACTCTGTGTGAGTGTGAGATTCGAAGGAGAACGATGAGTACGACGGCACGCGGTGCGGTGATTCACGAAGTGGGCGGCAAGTGGGAGGTCGACGATCTCGTCCTCGCCGAGCCCGGTCCCGGAGAGGTGCGGATCAAGGTGATGGCGTCCGGGCTGTGCCACTCCGACGATCACCTCGTCACCGGCGACATCCCCAACATGCTGCCGCTGGTCGGCGGTCACGAGGGTGCCGGGGTGATCGACGCGGTCGGTCCCGGGGTGACCCGGCTCGCCGTCGGTGATCACGTCGCCACCGCCTACCTCCCCGCCTGCGGAACTTGCGCCTGGTGCGCGCAGGGGATGCAATATATCTGCGATACGGGGGCCGGTATGGAGGCTGGTTTCATGCTCGACGGAACGGCGCGGTTCGCCACACAGTCGGGGCGGCCGATCGGCGCCATGCAGCGCCTCGGCACGTTCGCGAACTACCTCGTCACCTCCCAGGCCCAGGCCGTGAAGATCGACGCGGACATCCCGTTCGACGTGGCCTGTCTCGTCTCGTGCGGGGTTGCGACCGGCTGGGGCTCCACCGTGAACGGCGCGGGCGTCCGTCCCCGGGACACGACGCTGGTCGTCGGGGTCGGCGGTGTGGGGATCAACGCGGTGCAGGGTGCCCACCACGCGGGGGCCGCGCACGTCGTCGCCGTCGACCCGGTGGCGTTCAAACGCGAACGTGCCCTCGAACTCGGCGCCACCCACGCGTACGCGTCGATCGACGAGGCCATGCCGTTCGTCCGCTCGGTCACCAACGGCCAGGGCGCCGACAACGCCGTCGTCACCGTCGGCGTGGTGGACGGTCAGCTGATCGCCGACGCGTTCGGCGCCGTCCGCAAGGAGGGCACCGTCGCGGTCGTCTCGATCGGCCAGAACGCACCGGGGATCCCGATCAGCCCGCTCGAACTGGTGGTCTACGCCAAGCACCTGCGCGGGGTCCTGTTCGGCAACTGCAACCCCACCCGGGACATCCCGGCGCTCCTCGACTACTACAAGTCGGGACGATTGAAGCTCGACGAACTGATCACCAGGCGATACGCCCTGGACCAGGTGAACGACGCCTACGCGGACCTGCACGCAGGGCTCAACCTGCGCGGCGTCCTCATCCACGAACACTGACAAGGAACGGCTCCAGATGTCGACAGTCGAAGCAACACACCTCCGCACCTACGGGCACTTCATCGGTGGCCGGGCGGTGCCCCAGTCGGACACCACGTTCGAGCGGATCAGCCCGGCCGACGGCCGCGTACTCGCGACGTACACCGCGGGCACGCGCGCCGACGCGCTCGACGCCGTCGCCGTCGCCCGCACGGCGTTCGACGAGGGTGAATGGCCGCACTGGACCGCGATGGACCGCGGCCGCGCGCTCCTGCGCTGCGCTGGGCTGATGCGCGAACACGAGGAACACCTCGCCCGCATCGACGCCGAGGAGACCGGCAAGCCGATCACCCTCGCCCGCGGTGACGTCGCGGCGAGCATCGAGTTGTTCGAATACGCGGCGGCCCTGGCCATGACGATGCACGGTGAGGCACACACGGCGCTGGGCGACGACTGCACCGCCATGGTGGTCCGCGAGCCGGCCGGTGTGGTCGGCATGATCATTCCCTGGAACTTCCCACTGCTCCTGCTCGCGCAGAAGCTGCCGTTCGCGCTCGGCGCCGGCTGCACCGCGGTGATCAAGCCCGCGGAGTTCACGTCCGGCACCGCACTCGAACTGGCCCGGTTGCTCACCGAGGCCGGCGTCCCCGACGGCGTGGTGAACGTGGTCACCGGTGCCGGTTCGGTGGTCGGCGCACCCCTCGCGGAGAGCCCGTTCGTCGACATCCTGTCGTTCACCGGGAGCACCGAGACGGGCAAGCGCATCGTGGAGGCGTCCGCGGGCAGCGTCAAGAGGCTGTCGATGGAACTGGGCGGCAAGGCCGCCAGCGTCGTGTTCGCCGACGCAGACCTCGACGACGCCCTCGACGGGGTGCTGTTCGGGGTGTTCTTCAACCAGGGCGAATGCTGCGTGTCGGGCGCCCGGCTCCTGATCCAGGATTCGATCGCGGACGCTTTCCTGAGCCGCCTCGTCGAGGCCGCCGGCCGCATCACGGTGGGCGGTCCGCTCGACGAGGCGAGCGAACTGGGTCCGATGATCGACGCGGGCCACCTCGCGAACGTGCTCGGCCACATCGACGCGGCGCGGCGCGACGGTGCAACCGTCCTGACCGGTGGTGGACGGCTCGACGGCGAGAACTGGGGACGAGGGCATTTCGTCGCTCCCACGATCCTCGACGGCGTCGGCGAAGAATCCGCCGCCTTCCAGGAGGAGATCTTCGGCCCCGTCCTCACCGTCACCCGGTTCAGCGACGTCGACCACGCCATCCGGCTCGCGAACGCCACGGAGTACGGACTGGCCGGGTCGATCTGGACCAAGAACATCGACAAGGCACTGCGGGTGGCCCGCGAGATGCGCAGCGGCCGGGTGTGGGTGAACACCACCATCGACGGCGCCCCGCAACTGCCTGCCGGCGGCATGAAGCAGAGCGGGTTCGGCCGCGAGATGGGCCAGGCCGGCTTCGACGAGTTCACCGACGTCAAGACCATTCAGATCCGCACCGGACCACGCACCCGCGTGTTCCCGAACTGGACCGGAGGCAATCGATGAGTGCAGGCACCTACGACTACGTCATCGCGGGCGGTGGCACGGCGGGCTGTGTGCTCGCCGGGCGGCTGACCGAGGATCCGACGGTTCGGGTTCTCCTGCTCGAGGCCGGCGGCAACGACCGGCATCCGTTCATCCACGTGCCCGCGGGATTCGCGAAACTGACCGCGAGCAAATACGACTGGGGATTCTCGAGTGTCCCCCAGGAGCATTGCAACGGGCGCGTCATCCCGCTCGCTCAGGGCAAGGTCATCGGCGGGGGCGGCTCGATCAACGCCCAGGTGTTCACCCGCGGCGCGCACGAGGACTACGACGAGTGGGCGCTGAAATACGGTTGCGCCGGATGGTCGTTCGACGAGATCCAGAAGTACTTCCTCCGGTCCGAGGACAACGAACGACTGTCGGCGCCGTACCACGGGACCGACGGGCCGCTCGGAGTGTCCGACCCGATCAACCCGCACCCGCTGTCGAAGTCGTTCGTCCAGGCGGGGCAGGAATTCGGCCTGCCGTTCAACGGCGACTTCAACGGCGATCACCAGCACGGTGTCGGCCTCTACCAGACGACCACGAAGAACGCCCGCCGGTGCAGCGCCGCGGTCGGGTACCTCGCACCCGCCAGGAAGCGTCCCAACCTGACGGTGCGGGAGAACGTCGCCGTGTCGCGGGTTCTGCTCGACGGCGGACGCGCCACCGGGATCGAGGTGCTCACCCCGCACGGTGTGGAGACGTTCCGCGCGTCGCGCGAGGTGCTCGTCGCCGCCGGCGCGTTCGGATCGCCGAAGATCCTGCAGCTGTCCGGGATCGGGCACCCGGACGATCTGCGGGACGCGAATGTCGAGGTGGCCCATGCCCTTCCGGGGGTCGGCCGGAACCTGCACGATCACTGCGATCTCGACGTCATCTACGAACTCCGCGAGTACCAGAGTCTCGACCGCCTGAACCTGATCCGTCCGGCCACGGCCAAGGCGGGACTCGAGTACGCCGCCTTCCGGCGGGGCCCGCTGGCGTCGACGGTCGTCGAGGCCGGTGGGTTCAGCTTCGGGCACGCGCAGGAGTCGATCCCGGACCTGCAGTTCCACTTCCTGCCCGCCGCCGGCGTCGAGGCCGGCGTCGCGGCGGTCCGGCCGGGATACGGCTGCACCCTGAACTCGTACGCGCTGCGGCCGGAGAGCCGCGGTTCGGTGAAGATCAGGTCCAACGATCCCACCGCCCAGCCGCTGATCGACCCGAACTTCCTCGCCACCGACTTCGACCTCGAGTCGAGCATCGAGGGGCTGCGGCAGAGCCGGGAGATCATGGCGCAGTCGTCGATGGCCCGGCACATCAAGGCGGAGCACCTGGCAGGCGGCCTGTCGGTGAACACGAAGGACGACTACGTGAAGTTCGTTCGCGCGTACGGCCGTACCTCGTACCACCCGGTCGGTACGTGCGCGATGGGTGTCGGCGACGACGCCGTGGTCTCACCGGAACTGAAGGTGAGGGGCATCGAGGGCCTGCGGGTGGTCGACTCGTCCGTCATGCCGCGGATCGTCAGCTCCAACACGCAGGCTCCCACGGTGATGATCGCCGAGAAGGCCGTCGATCTGATCCGTGGGGAAGGATGACCGGATGACCACTTTTTCCGGACTGACCGCGGACGTCGCCAGTGAGGCCGTCGAACTCGCCCTCCCGTCGATCGAGAACCTCTCCCACGGAAGCCCGGGGCACCTCGTCGTGCTCCGGCCGGGCGTCGCCCCGTCCGCCGATGCGGAGTTGCCCGTCATCTACCGCCGCAGCTGGGGTGAGAGGAAGGACTGGCGCGGGCCGTACGACGCGATCGCCGAGTCGAAGGCGCGGATCAGCTGGACCACCGGACTGCCCTCGCACGCCGTGCAGCAGCTGCACCCGTACCTCTACCAGCAGGGGTGGACCAAATGGGGTGGCAGCGCCGTGGGCGAGGGCGGGCTCGTCGTGGCGTACAGCGGCGACAAGTGGTTCCACGACCAGTTCTACTCGGAGCTCGTCGTTTCGGCGATCAAGGTGGTGTGCCTCCGCGAGATGGACGCCGTGCTGCGCGACCCGGGCACCCTGTTCCTCGGCAACGGAAGTGAGAATCCATGAAGGTGAACGACACTCGGAGATTCGGGCGCGCCGGCTTCGACGTCACCCTCCTCGGCTACGGCGGTGCGCCCATCGGCAACATCTTCCGGCCGATCCCCGAGGTGGACGCCCAGGCGCAGATCGCCGAGGCGTGGAACATGGGTGTGCGGTCGTTCGACACCGCACCCATGTACGGGCACGGACTGTCCGAGCACCGATTGGGCCACGCACTGCTGACGCAGGACCGCGAAGGCTACGTGTTGTCCACGAAGGTCGGGCGCACGCTGACACCCGCGGCGCGTGGGTCGTTCGACACCGGGATCTGGGTGGACACCCCGCCGTTCCGGGCCGACTTCGACTACTCGTACGACGCCGTGCTGCGGCAGGTGGAGGACAGTCTGCAGCGCATGTGCCAGGACCGGTTCGACATCCTCTACGTGCACGACGTCGACCGGTACACGCACGGCGACGCCCAGCCCGCGCGGTTCGCGGAGGCGCTCGCGGGTGCGTTTCCCGCGCTGATCCGGTTGCGGGACGAGGGCGTGGTCCGGGCGATCGGTATCGGGGTCAACGAGGCCGACGTCTGCGTCGACGCCCTCGAACGCGTCGACCTCGACTGCGTCCTCCTCGCGGGCAGATACACACTGCTCGAGCAGGATCCGGTGAAGGGCCTGCTGCCCCTCGCCGCGGAACGCGACGTCGCAATCGTGCTCGGCGGTGTGTTCAACTCGGGTGTCCTGGCCACCGGCGCGGTCGCCGGCGCCAAGTTCAACTACCAGCCGGCGCCGGAAGAGGTGCTCGGCCGGGTACGCGACTTCGAGAAGTTCTGCGCGCGCCACGGGGTTCCGTTGGCGGCCGCGTCGATTCAGTTCGCGGCCGCGCATCCCGCGGTGCGGGAACTCCTGCTGGGCGCCAGGAACTGCGACCAGTTGCGGCAGAACGCGGCCTGGCTCGAACACCCGATCCCGGCCGAATTCTGGCAAGACCTGCGCGCCGCGGGGCTGATCCGGGAGGAGGCGCCCACCCCGACCTGACCGCCGGTCACATCGTGTACGGAGACGTCGAGTTCTGCAGTTCCTCCAGGAAGTCGGAGGGGACCGTCGGCCGGTCCGGGGGCCAGTCGCCGGCCAGTTGATCGGCCCGCAGATCCGCGACCAGTGCGACGACGAAGGGCCCGCCGTCGGGAAGTACCCGGTGGAGTCCGCGCGCCGCGCAGATCGAGGCGATGGACGCGAGTGCCTGCTTCGCCTCGTCTTCGCGGCCCGCCGCGGCGAGGCACGCCACCCGGAGGCGTTCGGCCAGCAGGTGGCCGCGGTTGCGGCCGGTGCCTGCCAGCCGGTCGGTCCACTCCTGCGTCCACTCGCACGCCGTCTCGATGTTCTCGCGGGCCCCGGTGGCGAGCAGCATCCGGACCGCGGTGGCCTCCTCCACCTGCGCGACGATCTCGTCGATGCCCGCGACCGGGCGCCGCCGGTTCTCGTAGCGGACCGGGTCCGGTGCGCCGAGGGTCGGATGCGGGGCGATCCCGAGTCGCCGGCGTTCGTTCTCGACGCGGGCCCGCAGGCGGGCGAGGGAGAAGGTCCCGGCCACCTCGAGTCCGGCGTGGAGGCGTTTCGTCGCTTCCTCCCGGTCGCCGCGCAGCGCCTTGACGTGCGCTCCGGTGACGAAGCGGGCGACCTTGAAGTCCACCCCGCCGGTCTCGATAGCCAGGGTGTATCCGTCGTCGAGGAGACGCTCCGCCTCCTCGACGTCCCCGCGTTCGTAGAGCACCTCACCGAGCAGCGACCCCGCGAGCCGCGCGGACGGTGCGCGCGGCCCGCCCAGTTTCCGGCCTGCGCGGCGGGCGCGCCGGAAACGGTCGACGGCGTCGTCGATGTCGAGTTGCTCGTACGATGCGACACCCAGATAGCTCTGGCCGTGAACGACGTTGTGCGGTCCCTTGTTCCGCTCGTAGAAGGGCCGCGCGACCTCCTGGATCCTGCGCACTTCCGCGAAGTCGAAGCGGTACACGGCGGCGAACGTGGTGACGTTGAACGCGGCGCACACCACCCACGGGTGCAGCGACTCCGGCCGGGCGAGGCAGTCGCCGACGAGTTCGTCGATCCGTTCGGTGCGGTCGTTGCGCAGTTCCGCCACGGCACGCACGACGCCCGCCTCCGCCCGCAGATCCGCCGTGTCGCCCGCGCTCGCGTCGCCGTGGGCGAGCGCCCGTTCGGCTCGTTCGAGGGCCCGTTCGGCGGCCGTGGTCCGGTTCGCCATCGCGTTCGCCCACGCCGTCGTGACCTGCAGCCGGGCGCTCGCGGCGACGAGACCCGGCGGCAGCATGTCGACCACCGCGGACAACGTCGCCGACTGCGACTGCTCGAGCAGCAACAACCCGTCGGCCTCGACGAGTTCCACGGCACGTTGCTCTTCGCCGCCGGCGAGGGCGTGCTCGACGGCTTCGCGGAGCAGGCTGTGGTCGCAGAACCAGCGGGACGCGGCGCGGTGCAGTTCCCGGATGCGGTCGGGCTGGTCGCGTTCGAGCCTGCGGCGCAGGAACTCGGCGAACAGGGTGTGGTAGCGGAACCACGTTCGCTCGTCGTCGATGTGGCGCAGGAACAGGTCCCGGTCCTCGGCCGCCTCGAGCAACGCCTGCCCACGGGCGGTGCCTGCGAGCGTGCCCGCGAGACTGCCGCACGTGCGTTCGGTGATCGAGGTGGCCAGCAGGAAGTCGAGCATCTCGGGTTCGAGGGTATCGAGGACGTTCTCGGCGAGGAATTCGCCGATCGCGTGGTGGCGCCCGGACAGTCCGGCGATCAGCTCCGACGGATCGGCCCGCCCGCGCAGCGACAGCGACGCCAGTTGCAGCGCCGCCACCCAGCCGTCCGTGGAGTCGCGGAGTTCGGTGACGTCCTCGCTGTCGAGGGGCAGGCCGCCGAGGTCGACGAGGAACGACTGTGCCTCGGAATCGTCGAAACGCAGTTCCGAATAATCGATTTCGACGAGTTCGTCCTTGACCCGCATCCGGCTCATCGGCAACCCGGCCCGGGTCCGGCTCGTCACCACGACCTGAAGGTGGTGGCATCCGTTGTCGAGGAGGAACTCCAGGGCGGCGATCGTCGCGGGTTCCGACACCCGCTGCCAGTCGTCGATGATCAGGGCGATCCGTTCGCCGCTCTCGTGGATCTGGTTGACGAGCGAGGTGAGCACGTACCGTTCGGCCTCGTCGTCGTGCTCCTCGAGGACTTGGCCGAGTTCCTTCGCCAGGTTGGGGCGCACGCGGCGGATCGCCTCGATGAGGTGCGCGACGAACCACACCACGTTGTCGTCGTCGCTGTCGACGGTCAGCCACGCGACCGCGACCCCCTCGTCGGCGAGGACGTTCCGCCACTGGGCGGCGAGGGTGCTCTTGCCGAATCCGGTGGGACCGTGGATCACGGTCAGCAGGCGACGGCGGCCGGCCCGCAGCAGGTCGATCAGCCGGCCGCGCTCCACGAGTTGCCGGGTCGCGGCGGGCGGCCGGAACCGGGTGGCAGGTGCGGGCGGCGGCGTCGACGTATATTTCGCCCTTCCGGTCGTGGAGGTCCGGAACGGACCGGAGACGGTCGAGACCGTGCCGTGCGAGGAGTCCTCGCCGTGATGGACACCGGGGTCGACGGGCATCGCCATCTCGTCCACGGCCAGACCGTGGTGGCGCTCGACCTCCCGCAGTTCGTCTCCGAAGGCGGCGGCGGACGCGGGGCGATCTTCCGGTTTCCCGGCCATCGCCCGCTGGATCACGGCGCTGAGGTCCTCGGGGAATCCCTCGCTGCGCAGGTCCGGGACGGGCTGGGTGGTGATGCGCAGGAACTGCGCGATCACCTCCTCGCCGTTGTGCCGTTCGAACGCGGCGTGCCCGGTGATCGCGCTGAACAGGGTCGCGCCGAGGCTGTACACGTCGGACGCGGCGGTCGGGGTCCGCCCCGACAGCACCTCCGGCGCGGTGAACGCGGGGGACCCGGTGACGGTGCCCGCCGTCGTCTCGAACGCCCCCGACATCCGGGCGATCCCGAAATCGGTGAGTTGGGGTTCGCCGTACTCCGTGAGCAGGATGTTTCCCGGTTTGACGTCCCGGTGGAGAATGCCGACCCGGTGCGCCGTTTCGAGGGCGCCGGCGAGTTTCACCCCGATGCGCACGGCGTCGCTCCAGGGGATGGGACCGCGCCGCCGGATCTGCGCGTCCAGCGAATCGTGGGGGTGGTACTGCATCACGATGTACGGCCTGCCGGTGTCGGTGGTCCCGACCTGCATGATGTTGACGATGTGCGGGTGGCCGCTCAGCCTGCCCATGGCGCGCTGCTCCCGCAGGAAGCGCTCGAGGTTCTCGGCGTCGAGCGCGGAGGTGAGAACCTTGACCGCCACCGTGCGGTCGAGTTCCGGTTGCGCGCACCGATATACCACCCCGAACCCACCGTGCCCGATCTCCTTGGCGTCCTCCAGCCCGACCGCGGACAGCTCGGCCGTGAAGGTCGCAGACACCGACTCACGCTGGGTGGCGAGCGGGTCGAAATCGGTCATGCCACCACCTCTTCGCTCGCCATCGAGCATATCGCGGCAGGGGTGACGCCGAGGCCGGACAATCGAGCGATGCCACACGTGCGGAAAGTCGTGGATCTGTCCCACACCATCGGGCCCGGGATGCAGGTGTATCCCGGCGACCCGGTGCCGACCCTGATCCGGCACTGCACCCTCGAGCGCGACGGCTACAACGTCCTGGACGTCCGGATCGGTTCGCAGTCCGGGACGCACGTCGACGCCCCGGCGCATCTGAAGGCGGGGGCGGCGACCATCGACCTGCTGGCGCCGGAGTTGTTCGTCGGCCGCGGCGTCGTGTTCGACGTGCGCGGGGTCGGTGCGCGGCAGCGGATCACCCCGGACCTGATCGGGTCCCGGACGGACGACGTGCGGCCGGGCGACATCGCCGTGTTCCATACCGGGTGGTCTCGCCTTTACGGCACGGATGCCTATTACACGCATCCGTTCCTGGACCCCGCGCTGTGCGCACTGCTGCTCGACCGGGGAGTGCGGACGTTCTGCCTCGACGCCCCGAGCGTCGACGAGACACCGGACGACGAGCACACCGATGCCGGATATCCGGTTCACCATCTGATCGCCGACGCAGGCGGCGTGATCGGCGAGAACCTGTGCCGGCTCGACCGGATCGACTTCCCCGACCCGCTCGTCAGCCTCCTACCGATCTCCCTCGAGGCCGGCGACGGAGCCCCCACCCGGGCCGTGGCGATGCACCTGGCCGACTAACGTGCTCAACCACCGGCGACGGACTGCAGAATCTGCAGTTCCTGCCCGGGGGTCACCGCGGTGCCGACGCCGCCGAGGAGCCGGACGTCCTCGCCGTCCACGTAGACGTTGACGTACCGCCGCAGGGCGCCGGTCTCGTCCCGAATCCGGCGGCCGAGAATCGGGAACTCTCCCGCCAGGACGTCGAGCACCTGGGAGACCGTCGAAGCGGAGTCGAGGGGCACGTGCACGGAGCGCTCCCCGCCGACGATCGACGCCAGCGCCCGCGGAACCCGAACGGTGACACCCTCGCTCATGATTCGATCACCGCGGCCCGCACGCACAGCACGTCGGGCAGGTGCGCCGCCACCGTGCGGAAGGTTGCGCCCTCGTCGGCGCTCCCGTAGACCTCGCCGCCGCGCGTGCCGAAATACACGCCGACCGGGTCGGCGGTGTCCACGGCGGCGGCGTCGCGGAGCACCACGTTGTAGTCGCGGTCCGGCAGCCCGCTGTCGAGGCGCGTCCAGCTGTTCCCGGCGTCGTCGCTCCGGTAGACGGCCGGCCGGCCGTCGGGCGGGATGCGTTCACCGTCCGCCTTGATCGGAACCACCCACACCGTTCCCTCGCGGCGGGGATGGGTGAGCATCACGAACCCGAAGTCCGTCGGCAGTCCGTCCGCGATCGACTTCCACGTGTCGCCGCTGTCGTCGGAGCGGTAGACCCCGTGATGGTTCTGGGCGTACAACCGGTCGGGGACGACGCCGTCGCGGGCGATCTTGTGGACGCACTGGCCGAACTCCGGGTTCGGGTCCGGGAGGAAGTAGGCGGTGATCCCGGTGTTGCGCGGCTCCCAGGACACACCCCCGTCCGTGGTGCGGTACACGCCTCCGGTGCTCATCGCGACGTGCACGGTGTTCTCGTCCTGCGGATGCGGGACGACGGAATGCGCTGCGGCGCCGCCGTATCCGGCCCCCCACTCGGGCCGGTGCGGATGGTCCCACAGTCCGCGTTCGAGGTCGAAATGCTCGCCGTCGTCGACCGACCGCCACACCGAGATGGGCTCACACCCCGCCCACACGACACCGGGACGGTCGTCCGTGTCGGGCCGGATCTGCCACACCCGCTCGAGTGCGGCGCCGTCGCCGTCGCCGAAGTGGATGGCGCCGTGGTCCGGTTCGGTCCAGGTGGCGCCCAGATCGTCGGAATGTGCGACGGTCGGACCCCAGTGTTCGGACCGGACCCCGACCAGGATGCGGGTGCGTCCACTCCGTGTGTCGATCCCGATGCTCGGAATCTCGTTCATCAGGAAATGCGGGCCTGACAGCGACCAGGTGTCGCGGTCGCGGCTGGTGGCGAGCCACAGGCCCTTCTTCGTTCCGATCGCGAGCAGGACGATGTCGGCTGCGCTCATGAATCCATCGGACCACTCGGTCCGCCGGATGGCAACGACCGGGCGGGAACCTCTCAGCGCGAGGGTCCGTGCCCGATCCGCGCCCGCAGGTGGCTCAGCGCCCGGTGCTGCGCGACGCGGACGGCGCCCGGTGTGGTGTCCAGGACTCGCGCGGTCTGTTCCGCCGACATTCCCACGATGACGCGCATGAAAAGGATCTGCTGGTGCCGGACCGGGAGGGTCTCGACGAGCAGTCCCATCTCGCCGCGCAGTTCGTCGCGCAGAACGTGATGCTCGGGGCCGTCCTCGACGTCCACCACGTGATGCGCCGCGGCGGCGCGTGCGGTCGGCGGTACGGACATCCGGGTGGCGCGTCGCCGCGCGTCGGACACCTTGTGCGCGGCGATGCCGAAGATGAACGACAGCAACGACTTTCCCTGGTTCTGATACGTCCGCAGGGCGCTCATCAACGCGAGGCACACGTCCTGGGTGACGTCGTCGGCGGTCGTGTGCGGGTGATCCACCGATTCGAGCCGGGTCGTGCAGTAGCGGTGCACGAGCGGGTGCGCAATGCGGAGAACCTCTTCGACGGCGTCTTCGTCGCCCGTCGCTGCGTACGGCGCGAGTCGTTCCAACTCGGCTCTGGCGTCCAATTCGATCATGGTGTTCTCCCTGTTCCTGCGGCTGCATCCAGCCTCGGGGGAACACGCGATCGTCGATAGGCACCGCAGGGTGCGGAAGTCACCACCCCCGCTACGACTTCATAGCGGGATCTAGGACACGCGCTAGATGAGCGCAGATTCGGCAACAGAGGTTGTTACCTTCGTGGCCATGGACCCTGTCCGTAACCCCTATGCACCCGGCGCGGGGCAACGCCCGCCGGAGCTCGCGGGACGAACCCGGCAGCTCGACGCGTTCGACGTGGTGCTCGAGCGGATCGCGCGCGGCCGCCCGGAGCGCAGTGTGATGCTGACGGGTCTGCGCGGGGTCGGGAAGACAGTCCTGCTGAACCACCTGCGGTCGGCGGCCATCTCTCGGCGGTGGGGAACCGGGAAGATCGAGGCGCGCCCGGATCAGGATTTGCGGCGGCCGCTGTCTTCGGCGTTGCACATGGCGATTCGGGAGATCGCGGGCTCGCACCGCGACCCCGACCGGGTGGAGGAGTTCCTCGGAATCCTGAAGTCGTTCGCCCTGCGTGCGACAGCCGACAAGGGCATGCGGGAGCGGTGGCAACCGGGGATCGACGCGCCCGCGGTGAAGGGTCGCGCCGATTCCGGGGACATCGAGATCGACCTGGTGGAATTGCTGCTGGACGCGTCGTCCCTGGCCCGCGACGTCGGGGTCGGGATCGCACTGTTCATCGACGAGATGCAGGACCTCGGCGCCGCGGACGTCTCCGCGGTGTGCGGGGCCTGCCACGAACTCAGCCAGGACGCGGCCCCGCTGATCGTGGTCGGCGCCGGACTGCCGCACCTGCCCGCGGTGCTGTCGGCGTCCAAGAGCTATTCGGAGCGGTTGTTCAGCTACCACCGCATCGACCGGCTGGACCGGGTGTCCGCGGACCGGGCGCTGATCGCGCCCGCCGAGCGCGAGGACGTGAAGTTCACCGACGAGGCGCTCGACGCGTTGTACGCGGCGGCCGACGGCTACCCCTACTTCGTCCAGGCGTACGGCAAGGCGACGTGGGACGTGGCCGCGGCGACGCCGATCACGGAGGAGGACGTGCGGGTGGCCGAGCCGACCGCGGAGGAAGAACTGGCGGTCGGGTTCTTCGGTTCGCGGTACGAGCGCGCGACGCCGGCCGAGCGGGAGTACATGCGTGCGATGGCCGACCTCTCCGGGGACGACGGCCCGGTCGCGACGGCGGCGATCGCGTCCGAACTAGGCCGCAAACCCGCGTCGCTGTCACCGGCGCGGGACGGGCTGATCAAGAAGGGCCTGATCTATTCGGCCGAGCGCGGGTCGATCGGATTCACCGTGCCGCACTTCGGCAGATATCTGCGTGCGCAGAACGACTAGCAGAATCTAGCTCTCTCTACGGATTTCAGTAGAGAATCGAAGATTGTCCTGTCGAGTCCCGGACGTGTGGTTCGGGCGCTGGCCCTCGCCGTGGCTCCGGCGCATGCTGGAGGTACGACGAAGGGATCAGCGATGTCGGACACTGTCGCCCGCAAGGTCATCGGTGCACACCTCCTCGACGGCCGGATGGAACCGGGAGAGGAGATCTCGATTCGGATCGATCAGACCCTCACCCAGGACGCCACCGGAACCCTGGTGATGCAGGAACTCGAGGCGCTCCACCTCGATCGCATCAAGACCGAGTTGAGCGCGCAGTACGTCGACCACAATCTGCTGCAGGCCGACGAGAAGAACGCCGAGGACCACGAGTTCCTCCGCACCGCCGCCCTGCGGTACGGGCTGTGGTTCTCGAAGCCGGGCAACGGGGTCTCTCATCCCACCCACATGCAGCGCTTCGGTGTTCCCGGCAAGACGATGATCGGTTCCGACTCGCACACCCCGGCAGCCGGATCGCTGGGCATGCTCGCGATCGGCGTCGGTGGGCTCGAGGTCGCCATGGCGATCGCGGGTCAGCCCCTGCACCTGCGGATGCCTCAGATCTGGGGTGTGGAGTTGACCGGCAGGCTCCCCGACTGGAGTTCGGCGAAAGACGTCATCCTCGAGATGCTCCGCCGCCATGGGGTGAAGGGTGGGCTGAACAGGATCATCGAATACCACGGGGAGGGGCTTGCGACGTTGACGGCGATGGATCGTCACGTCATCGCGAACATGGGCGCCGAACTGGGCGCCACGACGTCTATCTTTCCCGCAGACGACGCCGTCCGCGATTTCCTGCGCTCCGAGAGCAGGGAGGACGACTTCGTGGAACTGCTCGCCGATGCAGGCGCGGAGTACGACGTACACGAGTACCTCGACCTGTCGACGATCGTGCCGCTGATCGCGAAACCGTCTTCGCCGGGAAACGTGGTGCCCGTCCGGGAGGTCGCCGGTGAGGACGTCAGCCAGGTGGTGATCGGGTCGTCCGCCAATCCCGGACTGCGCGACTTCGCGATCGCTGCGGCCATGGTGTCGGGTAGGCAGACCGATCCGAGCGTGAGCTTCGACGTCAATCCGAGTTCGCGGGAGATCCTGGCCGATCTGACCAAGATGGGCGCCACGCTCGAACTCGTTGTAGCAGGCGCGCGAATTCACCAATCCGGGTGCATGGGCTGTATCGGCATGGGCCAGGCGCCGGCTACCGGGCGGAATTCTCTCCGGACGATGCCCCGCAATTTCCCGGGGCGTTCGGGCACCCGCGAGGATTCCGTGTGGCTGTGTTCACCGGAGACGGCGGCCGCGTCGGCTCTCACCGGGGTGATCACCGACCCGCGGGACTGGGCGGAGAAAGAGGGGATGCCGTACCCGGAGATCACACTTCCGGACCACGCGACGGTCAACACGGCCATGCTGGTGGCTCCGCTGCCGGAGGAAGAGGCTCGGCACGTCGAACTCGTGAAGGGACCCAACATCTCGTCCCTGCCCGAGTTTCCACCCCTGCCCGAGCGCATCGAGGCTCCGGTACTCCTGAAGGTCGGTGACAACATCTCCACCGACGAGATCTCTCCGGCCGGGGCACGGGCCCTGCCGTTCCGCTCCAACATTCCCAAGCTGTCCCGGTTCACGTTCACCCAGGTCGACGAGACCTATCCGGCGCGCGCGGAGGAGACGGCGAAGACCACCGGGCATTTCATCGTCGGCGGCGACAACTACGGGCAGGGGTCCTCGCGCGAGCACGCCGCGATCACCCCGCGCTACCTCGGATTGCATGCGGTGATCGCCACCTCGTTCGCCCGTATCCACTGGCAGAACCTCGCCAACTTCGGTGTGCTTGCGCTCGAATTCGAGAACCCGGACGATTACGACACGATCCGGCAGGACGACGTGCTGGTCCTCGACGGAGTGCGGGAGGCCATTCGTTCCGGCCCCCATCTGACCCTGTTCGACTCGACCCGTGACGTGGAGATCCCGGTGCGTCATCGGCTGTCCCCACGTCAGGTCGACGACGTGCTCGCGGGCGGATTAATTCCCCAGCTGGCACGCAGGGAGTGATCAGCCGGTCGCCGTAAACTCGGCGCCGATGAATGGACTTCACTCGCTGTGGGAGCGCATGAGCGCCGTCAGCCCCGCGCCGGCTCCCTGGATCGTTCAGCTCACGGCGGTGGTGGCCGTGATACTCGTCCTCGAACCACACGCCTGGCGAATCACCCGCAATGTGGTGACCATCGTGCACGAGGGTGCGCACCTGGTGGTCGCCCTGCTGTTCGGTCGCACGTTGAAGGGGGTGCGGCTGCACTCGGACACGTCGGGTGTGGCCATCTCGTCCGGTAAACCGACCGGGATCGGCGTGGTCCTCATGACGTTCGCCGGCTACGTGGGTCCCGCCGTTCTGGGTCTCGGCGCGGCCTGGGTGCTGGGCACCCAGCACGCGGTCGCTGTGCTGTGGATCGGTGTCGTGGCTCTCGCGGCCATGCTGATCCTCGTCCGGAACCTGTACGGATTGTTCTCCCTCACGGTGGTCGGGGCGCTGCTGTTCGGGCTCGTGTGGTTCGGCACGCAGGACCAGCAGGTGGCCGCGGCCTATCTGATCACGCTGTTCATGCTCGTCGCCGCCCCGAGACCGGTCCTGGAACTGCAGCGTCAACGGGCCCGCGGCGCGGCCCCGGAGTCGGACGCGGATCAACTGGCGCGGCTCACCCACGTTCCCGGCATCGTGTGGGTGGGATTGTCCCTACTCGTCACGCTGAGCTGTCTCGCGCTGGGTGGCTGGTGGATTCTCCGTCCCGTCGGCGGCTGAGATGCAGTCGAGGTAGCCGGCCAGGATCGGTCCGATGACGGCCAGCGCCTCCGGGTCGGTCATCTGCGCGTGCGGGCGGTCGACGGTGTGGGCGATCACGTCCCCGCCGATCCACGGGCGCCACGTCGCGCACGCGGCCGTGGGCCGGGAGCCGTCGCTGGCCGCGCCGAAGAACAGCAGGCTGCCGTCGAAGTGCCCGGGCACGAAGTCGGCGGCGGCGTCGATAACGTCGACGTAGTCCTCGTACAACCGGGCCAACTGTTCCGGACCCAGCTGTTCCGATGCGCCGCCCCCGAATTCCGCGAGCAGTTCCGGCAGTGTCGGTGCCGGGATGTCCCGCTCCGCCGACGCGTAGCTGTCGATCATCGCCAGCACACGCACGTCCTCGCCGCACGAGCGCAACTCGACCGCCATCGCGTGCGCGATCACGCCGCCCACGGAGTACCCGAGCAGGTGGTACGGCCCCCGCGGCTGCACGCGGCGGATCTCCCGCACGTAGCGAGCGGCGCGATCCGTGATCGTCGTCAACCGGTCGCCGCCTTCGGTCACGGCGGGGGATTGCACACCCCAGACCGCGCGGTCGGGGCGCAGATGCGCGGTCAATCCCGAATAGCACCAGGCCAACCCGACGGCCGGATGGATGCAGAACAGCGGCTCCCGTTCGCCGTCCGCTCGCAGCGGCAGCAGCACCTCGAGCGCCGCGGAGGCGTCGGAGGCGGCGGCGAAACTCGACGAGATCCGCGCGGCGATGCTCTCCGCGGTCGCGTCGGTGAAGAACCAGTCGAGGCGGACCTCGACGTGCGTCGATGTGTGCAGCCGCGACGCCGCCCTGGTCGCGGACAACGAGTTGCCGCCCAGCTCGAAGAAATTGTCGTCCAGCCCCACCAGACCGGTGCCCAGCACGTCCGCGAACACCGCGGTGACCAGTTTCTCGGTGCGGGTCGTCGGGGGACGGAACCGCTGCGCCCGTGGCACACCCGGATCGGGGAGCGCCCGCCGATCCAGTTTGCCGTGGGGTGTCGACGGCAGTGCCTCCAGCACCACGATCTGGTTGGGCACCATGTACCGGGGCAGTCGCTGCGCCAGTTCCGCCGACACGGCACGGGTGTCCACGACCGCGCCCGGACGCGGCACGACGTAGCCGACCAGCCGGGACCCCGTGGCCGGGGATTCGTAGACGGCCGCCGCGGACTGCGCGACGGTGGTGTTGCGGCGCAGCGCCGTCTCGATCTCCTCGAGTTCGACGCGCTGACCCCGGATCTTCACCTGGAGATCCCGCCGGCCGAGGTAGTCGATCGTGCCGTCGCGCCGGCGACTGACCACGTCGCCGGTCCGGTACATCCGCTGACCGGGCGGTCCCCACGGATTGGCCGGGAATCGGGAGGCCGTCGTCCCCGGCTGCCCGAGATACCCACGGGCCAACTGGGCGCCCGACAGGTAGAGCTCACCCGGGACGCCGGCAGGCACCGGATGCAGCCGCGAATCCAGCACGAGTGCACCGACACCGTTCTGCGGCACACCGATCGGGACGGTCGTATCGACAGGACCGACGACCGTGCGGGTCACGGCGACGGCCGTCTCGGTCGGGCCGTACTCGTTGTAGAGCACCGTGACCGGGCACCGTGCGTGGAAACGGTGGGCGGTGTCCGGCGGCAGAACCTCGCCGCCGCAGGACACCTGCCGCAGTGACGTGAGATCCGCGTCGGGGATCGCGAGGATCTCGGCCAGCATCAGCGGAAGGAAGTATCCGGCGGTCACCCGGTGCCGACCGATCAGCTCGGCGAGATGCCGGGGGTCGCGGTGGCCGTCCGGGCGGGCGATCACCAGCCGCGCACCGGCGATCAGCGGCCACCAGAATTCGCGGACCGAGGCGTCGAACGTGTACTGCAGCTTGAGCATCACCGTGTCGCCGGCACCGAGCGGGTCGGTGTCCTGCCGCCAGGTCAGGAAGCTCACGACGGCCGCATGGGTCACGACGACCCCCTTGGGGGTGCCCGTCGATCCCGACGTGTGGATCACGTACGCGGGGTTCTGCGCCCTCAGGGGAGCGGTCCGGTCGCGGTCGGAAATCGGCGACGGATCGACCCCGGACAGGTCCACCCGGTCGACGACGACGAGCCGTGTGTCCGCGGGCAGGACGTCGGCGAGGTCGAACCGATCGCGTTCGGTGGTGAGGACGACCCGCGCGTCCGAGGCGCGGATGATCTGGGCGTTGCGCTGCGCGGGCTGGTCGGGGTCGATCGGCACGTACGCCGCGCCCGTTTTCGCGACGGCATACATTGCGACGAGGAGATCGGCGGAGCGGCGAATCGCCAATCCCACCAGAGACTCCGGGCCTGCACCTGCGTGGATCAGGTGGCGGGCGAGCCGATTGATCTGACGGTCGAGTTCACCGTAGGTGAGCACGCGGTCGCCGGCGACGACCGCTTCGGCGTCCGGCGACGTGGCGACGTGCCGCTCGAACAGATCGACGAGGGTCTCACCGGAAGACGGCGCCGCGACCGGGACATCCGGGTCCGGATCGACGAGGGCGAGGTCGCCGACAGCCCGATGCGGTTGCGCGACAGCCTCGCTCAACGTCCGGAGGAATCGTTCCCCCAGGTCCACGACCGTGTGATGGTCGAACAGGTCGGTGGCGTAGGTGAACACAGCCGTGCGCCGGGTGCGTTCCGTCGACGGGCCGGGATCGGCGGTCACGGTGAGCTGCAGGTCGAATCGGGCCGACCGGGTGGGGGGAGTCGTCGCCGACACCCGCAGTCCGGGCAGGGTGAGCGGGGTGTGGTCGAGGTTCTGGAACGCCAGGGCCACCTGGAACAGGGGATTGCGGGCGCGTGACCGGGTGGGGTCGAGCGCCTCGACCACGGTCTCGAACGGGACGGTGGAGTGCGCGAACGCGTCGAGGTCGTCCTCCCGCACCCGGCCGAGCAGGTCCGCGAAGCTTTCCGCGGGACTCACCTCGGTGCGCAGAACCAGGTTGTTGACGAACATGCCGACCAGTTCGTCGAGCGCCTGATCTCCGCGTCCGGCGACGGGGGTACCGATCACGATGTCCGTGGACCCGCTCAGCTTCGCGAGCAGCACGGCGAACACGGCGTGCACCACCATGAACGGGGTGACGGCGCACGTCGACGCGGTGTGCTCGACGGCGCGGTAGAGCGCGTCGTCGAGCGCGAATTCGACGGTGCCGCCGCGGTGCGACGCGATGGCCGGATGCGGCCGGTCGGTGGGTAGCGACAACTGTTCCGGCGCACCGGACAACGTGTCCTTCCAGTACGACAGTTCCCGCGCCGCGACGGACCGCGGATCGTCGCTCTCGCCCAGCAGTTCGTGCTGCCACAGGGTGTAGTCCGTGTACTGGACGGGCAGTGGGGCCCACCGCGGCGCCTCGCCCGCGACCCGGGCCTTGTAGGCGGTCATCAGATCGTGGACGAGCAGCGCCACCGAGAACCCGTCCGCGCTGATGTGATGGACCATGACGGCGAGCACCCACTCGTCGGTGGCGAGAGCGAACAGCCGGGCGCGGATCGGCGGTTCGGCGCCCAGGGTGAAACCCTGCGACGCGAACGTCGCGACCCGCGCGGCGACGTCGCCCCTGGCCACGGATATCGGCCGGAGGGACGGGGTGGCCCGAGCAACCGGGATCACCTGCTGGTACGCGACGCCGTCACTGTCGGGATACAGGGTGCGCAGCGGTTCGTGCCTGCCGACCACATCCGCCACGGCCGCGGTGAGGGCGGCGACGTCGAGTGTTCCGTCGAGCCGCAGCGCCATCGGGATGTTGTATTCGGGGGAGCCGGGTGCGAGGCGGGCGAGGAACCACAGTCGTTGCTGCGCAGGCGACAGCGGTACGCGGGGCGGGCGCGGACGCACGGTCAGGGGCACGTGCGCCGCGCCGTCGGTCTGCTCGGTGACGGCCGCCGCGAGTGCGGAGACGGTCGGGGTGTCGAAGACTGCGCGTACCGGCACCGACGTCTCCAGCGCGGCACCGATCCGGGACACGGCGCGTGTCGCGGACAGCGATGTGCCACCGAGGGCGAAGAAGTTCTCGTCGCGTCCCACGAGGTCGAGCCCGAGGACCTCGGCGAACGCTGTCGCCACCACCCGCTCGGCGGGTGTGTGCGGGGCCTCGAAGTCGGTTGCGGCCGGAACGGGGTCGGGCAGCGCCGAGCGGTCCAGTTTCCCGTTGACGGTGAGCGGCACGGCGTCCACGACGACCACGATCGCGGGTACCAGTAGTGCGGGCAGGCGCGTCGACGCAAAGCGGATCAGCTGCTCCGGATCGACCGTCTCGCCCCGCTCCGGGAGCACGTACGAGACGAGTGCGTCGACACCGTCGCGCAGTTCGCGCACATCCGTCGCCGTGAACCGCACGCCCGGGTGGGTGAGGAGGGTCGCGTCGATCTCGCCGAGTTCGATTCGCACACCCCGCAGTTCGATCTGGGCGTCGTTGCGGTACAGGTACTCGATCGACCCGTCGCGGCACCACCGGCCCACGTCGCCCGTCCGGTACATCCGGTCCCCGGCGCTGCCGAACGGGCAGGCGACGAACCGTGCGGCGGTGAGCGCGGGCCTGCGATGGTAGCCGCGCGCGACGCCGGGACTGCAGATGTAGAGTTCGCCGGCCACCCCCGTCGGAACCGGGTGCAGACGCGCATCCAGCAGGACTACCGCGGCGCCGCGGACCGGGTGGCCGATGGTGACCGGCTGATCGGCCACCAACGGGTCGCTGATCGTCGTCATCACCGTCGTCTCGGTCGGGCCGTATCCGTTGAACAACGACATGTGTCTCAGCGGCGCCCACACTTTCACGAGGTCCGGCGGGCAGGGTTCGCCGCCCACCACGACCACCTGCAGGTCGTGCAGGCCGCGGGGGTCGACCGTCGCCAGCACCGTCGGCGTGGTGAACACGTGGCTGACCCGCTCCCCGGCCAGCACGTCCGTGAGCGGATCGTCGCCCTGCACCGTCGGAGGTGTGAGCACCATGCAGGCGCCCGCACCGAGAGCGAGCAGAATCTCCAGCACCGCGCCGTCGAAGCCGGGGGACGACGCATGCAGTGTCCGCGAGGCCGCCGTCACCGCATAGCGCTCCCGCTGTTCCGCCGTGAAATCGGCGAGACCGGTGTGGGTCACCGCCACGCCCTTGGGTTTTCCCGTCGAACCGGACGTGTAGATCACGTATGCGGGGTGACGCACCTCCAGCGGCCGCGAACGTTCGGAGTCCGCGATCGCGGCCGAAGAGTAACCGCGACATTCGGTTCGGAAGTCCGGGGAGTCGAGCAGCAGCCAGTCCGTCCCGTCCGGCAGGGCCGCGCGCTCCGCGACGGTGGTCAGCCCGAGTGCGGCGCCGGAGTCGTCCAGCAGGTACTCGATCCGCGCGGCGGGGTAGCGCGGGTCCACGGGCACGAACGCGGCCCCCGTCTTCGCGACGGCCCACACCGAGACGACGGACAGCGCCGAGCGCGGCAGCGCGAGAGCGACGATCGTCTCGGGTCCGGCCCCGCGCCGCATCAGCGCCCGGGCGAGACGATTCGACGCGGCATCCAGTTCGCGATACGTCATGGTCCGCCCGTCCGCCGTCAGCGCCGGACCCGCCGGATTCCGTTCGGCGGCCGCCGACATCAGGTCGGGCAGCGTCCGCGGCGGCAACGACGGCGCACCGGCGTGGCGTGTCGCCTTCTCCTCGCCGCCCCGGACGTCGATGTCACCGATCACCACGCGCGGATGGGCGAGTGCGGTGTGGAGCACCCGCCGGAACCGGTCCGCGAACCCGGAAACGGTGGCCTCGTCGAACAGGTCGGTGGCGTAGGTGAAGACGCAGGAGAGGGGTCCGGGGCCGCCGTCGCCGTCGAGCGATTCGGAGACGGTGAGCTGGAGGTCGAATTTCGCCGTGTGCGTGTCGATCTCGACGACAGCGGCGGTGACCTCCGGCAGATCGACCACGACCGGTGCCGTGTTGTGATAGGCGAGCGCCAGCTGGAACAGCGGATTGCGACCACGCGACCGCTCCGGCGCGACCGCCTCCACGATCTCCTCGAACGAGACGTCCGAGTGGGAGTAGGCGGCGAGGTCGACGTCCCGCACGCAGGCGAGGGTGCCGGCGAACGAGTCGTGGAGTGCGAGGTTCGTCCGCAACACCAGGGTGTTGACGAACATCCCGACGAGGTCGTCGAGTGCGCGCGGCCCGCGCCCCGCGATCGGAGTGCCGATCACGACGTCCGCGGTACCGCCGAGCCTGGCCGCGAGAACGGCCAGCGCCGCGTGCACGACCATGAACGGAGTGGCGTCGTGGGTGCGCGCGAGGGCACGAATCTGCCGGTGCGCCTCCGCGTCGAGGGTGAACGCGACGTCGGCGCCGCGATGCGTCGCGACCGGCGGGCGGGGACGGTCGAACGGCAGGGTGAGCAGTTCGGGCATCCCGGACAGGGTCTGTCTCCAGTACGCCAGACCCGGCTGCCGGTCCCGCAGTTCACGCTGCCAGAGGGCGTAGTCGGCGTAACGGACCGGCAGTGGCGTCCACACCGGTGTGCCACCCTGCACCCGCGCGCGGTACGCCGTCATCACGTCCCGGGCGAGCGGTCCCAGCGAGAACCCGTCGGCACTGATGTGATGGACGACCAGGGCGAGCACCCACTCGCCGGCACCGACCGTGAGAAGTTCGGCGCGTACCGGGGGTTCGGCGGTGAGGTCGAATCCCGCCGACAGCAGTTCCCGCACCCGGCCGGCCGGGTTCGGCGTCTTCCACACCGTGCACGGCGGAACGGCGGTCGCGGGGAGAACGTGCTGGCACGGTATCCCGTCGTGCTCGGGATAGACGGTGCGCAGGGGTTCGTGGCGGTCGATCACGTCACGCACGGCCGCACACAACGCCGTTTCGTCCACGGTGCCGGTGAGGCGGAGCACGACGGGAATGCTGTCGGTGGCCGAGAGTCCGTCGAGCCGGTTCAGGAACCACAGACGTTGCTGGGCGAGGGACAGCGGCACGTGGGCGGCCGGGGCGCGGGCGACCAGCGGAGCCTGCGCGGTCTCGTGTGCGCGATCCGCGAGATACGCCGACAGTTCCGCGACCGTCGGGTGGTCGAACAGTGCACGGAGGTCGACGGTGGTTCCCAGCGCCGCTCCGACGCGGGCGGCGGCCTGCGCCGCGGTCAGCGAGTTTCCTCCGGCGGCGAAGAAGTTGTCGCACCGTCCCACGGACGCGGTGCCGGTCACCTCCGCGAACACGAACGCGATCACGTCCTCGGTGGGTGTGGCCGGCGGATCGGACGCAGGCCTCGCGGGCGAGGGTTCCGGCAGGGCGGCGCGATCCAGCTTTCCGCTGGACGTGACGGGCAGTTCGGGAAGCGGGACGAAGGCGGACGGAATCATGTAGGCCGGGAGCAGTCCGGCGAGACGGCCGGCGATCCGCCGCTCGTCCGGCGGTGCACCGTCCGCGGCCACGATGTACGCGATCAGCCGGTCTCCGGCGTCCCGGTCGCGGTGCACGGTGACCGCCGCTCGGGTCACCGCCGGGTCGGACGTCAACGCGGTTTCGATCTCGCCGGGTTCGATGCGCTGGCCGCGAAGTTTGACCTGGAAGTCGCTGCGCCCGAGGTACTCGAGCCTGCCCGCCCCGTTCCACCGCACCACGTCGCCGGTGCGATACATCCGCCCGCCCGTTCCGCCGAACGGTTCGGCGACGAAGCGTTCGGCCGTCAGGTCGGGGCGTCCGGCGTAACCGCGCGCCAGGTACGCACCGGCAAGATACAACTCGCCGCTCGTCCCGACCGGCACCGGTCGCAGCCGGCGGTCGAGCACATACGTACGTACGTTGTGGACGGGGCCGCCGAGGGAGACCGCCGCGCCGATCTCGTTGCCGTCGATCGACTCCGACGTCGCCACCGCGGCCTCGCACGGGCCGTACCAGTTGTACAGCGCAGCCGCACTGCGTTCCGCGAATCGTGCTGCCGTCGCCGCGGACAGCGACTCGCCCGCCGAATACACGCGACGCACAGTCGAGGGCACCTGCGGCCCGCACTGCGCCAGGAGGGCGTCGAGCATCGACGGAACGACGTGGAGCGTCGTGATCGACTGCTGCGCGACGGTCCGCGCCAGATAGGCGGGGTCCTGGTGTCCGCCGGGTTCGGTGACCACCACCCGTGCGCCGGTGTGTAAGGGCCAGAGCAGTTCCCACGCGGAGATGTCGAACGTGAGCGGGGTCTTGTGCAGCACCGCATCGGTGCCGTCGAGCGGCGTCAGCGTCTGCGCCCACCGAAACTGGTTGACCATCATCTCGTGCGTTACCGTCACGCCCTTGGGCCGTCCCGTGGAACCGGATGTATAGATGACGTACGCGGCGTTCGCCGGGCGCAACGGTGCACGTCTCTCGGAATCGGTGATCGGTCGTGGGTCGTACCCGGCGACGTCCAGCCGGTCGAGGTCCACGACAGCGACTCCGTCCGGGACCGTGCCGTTCCCGGCACCGGACGTGAGGACCAGTGCTGTCGAGTCGAGTACGAGGGCGGTCCGTCCGGGCGGGTGCCCGGGATCCACGGGTAGATAGGCGCCGCCGGCCTTCAGCACCGCGTGCAGCGCGACGAGAAGCCGAATCGAACGGGGAACCGCCACCCCGACGACGCTTTCCGGTCCGACGCCCCTCGCCACGAGATACCGGGCCAGCCGGTTCACCCGTGCGTCGAACTCCGCGTACGTCAACCGATCCGCGCCGAACTCCACCGCCACGGCACCGGGCGAACGCTGGACCTGCGCGTCGACCAGATCCACCAGGGTGGTCGAGGGCACCGGTGCGTCCGTCGCGTTCCAGGTGCGCAGCACCCGCTCCCGCTCCGCCGCACCGAGAAGGTCGAGGCTGCCGAGGGCGACGTGCGGATCCCTGCCCATGCAGTCGAGCACGCGGCCGACCCGTGCGAGCAGGGCCGCGCCGTCGTAGCGCGGTGACCGGCATTTCGCCGTCAGCCGCAGGGTCGGGGCCGCCGTCACCGCGAGCGTCACGGCGTAGTGCGAGGCGTCGTGTGCGTGAACGCCGTCCAAGGTCAGTCCGTCCGTGGGTTCCGGCAGCGCGGTGCGGTCCACAGGGTACGACTCGAACGCGACCAGTGTGTCGAACAGGGGCGCGACCCCGACCGCCCGCTGAATGTCTGCGAGGCCCAGCCAGTGGTGTTCGAGCAGGTGAACGTGCTCGGCCTGCAGGCGGGTGAGCAGCGCGGCGACGTCGATGCCGGGATCGAGGGGGATCCGCACGGGGACGGTGTTGACGAACAATCCCACCGCGCTCTCCACGCCGGCGAGTTCCGGGGGCCTGCCGGAGACGGCCTCGCCGATCACGACGTCGTCGCGTCCGGTCGCCCGCCCGAGGACGATTCCCCAGGCCGCCTGGACGATGGTGCTCAGCGTGACTCCGAGTTCGCTCGCGCGGGCCGTCAGCCTGCGGGTGTCCTGCTCACTCAGTTCCAGCACCGACTCGGACGTGGTGGGGGTGTCGTCCGCCGGCGCGGCCGGCTCGGTGATGCCGTCGAGCGCCGCGACCCACGCCCGCGCCGAGGCGTCGGTGTCCCGCGCCGCGAGCCACTCCAGGAAGTCGCGATAGGGGCTCGAATCCGGCCGCTCGGTGCGGGAGTCACCGCCTCGGTAGGCGGTGAGGAGTTCACGCACCAACAGCGGCATGGACCAGCCGTCCAGCACGATGTGGTGGGCGGTGATCGCCAGTTCGGCACGGTCCGGACCCCGCGACAGCAGTGTGAACCGAATCAGCGGTGGGGCCGACAGGTCGAAGCGCGTGGCGCGGTCGTCGAGCAGGATCTGCTCGGCACCGGTATCGGTGACGTCGACGTGCCGCCACCGCGGCGGCACGTCGCCGAGTACGAGTTGCACCGGGACGCCGCGACCGTCGCGCACGAAGGCGGTGCGCAGATTCGCGTGCCCCGCGAGGACGGCGCCGCACGCGCTTCGGAGCCGGTCCCGGTCGAGGTGCCCGGACAGGGTCAGGACCACCTGCATCGCGTAGGGATCGCCCTCCGCGCCTGCGAGCGCCGCGTGGAACAGCAGCCCCGACTGCAACGGTGTCAGCGGCCACACGTCGAGCAGACCCGGACGGTCGCGTTCCCATTCCTCGATGTCCTCGCGGTCCACGGCGACCAGCGACAGGTCGGACGGCGTGAGCCCACTCGTGTGTGGGGAACGCGCCACCGCGGCGAGGGCTGTCAGCGCCTGCTCCCACAGATCGGCCAGAGCCCGTACGTCTTCTGCCGCAATCGCACCCGTCGGGAAGTCGAACGTGGCGTCGAGGGCGCCGTGGGTGGTGAACGCGGTGATGTCGATCAGCGCGGTGACCGGCATCGACGGTTCGGCGGAGGAGAACACGGCGGGGCCGTCCCGCACCGGCCGCCAATCATGCTCGGAATCAGTGTTGTCGAGCCGTCCGAGGTAATTGAACGCGATCTGGCCGGTCTCGTCCCCCGGACGACGCAGCAGGCCGTAACCGATGCCCTTGTCGGGCACCGCCCGTAACTGTTCCTTGACCACCGTGATGGCGGTGCCGGCGTCGTCCAGGTCGAGGTCCCCCAGGTCGAGGCGGATCGGAAAAATACTGGTGAACCACCCGACGGTGCGGGACAGATCGGCGCCGGGCAGCACCGCCTCCTCGCGGCCGTGGCCCTCGAGCCGGATCACCGGCACCGTGGCCGGTCGTCCGCGGCGGCGTTGCCACTGCGCGAGAGCGAGGGCGAGGGCGGTGAGCAGTGCGTCGTTGACCTCGCAGCGGAAGGCGGCCGGAACGTCGGTGAGCAGCGCGTGCGTTGCCGATGTTCTCGTGTGGATCCGGTCCACCGTCGAATTCATGTCACGTCGTGGGTCGAGTGGCCGGGTGCCGAGCGGCGGATCCTCGACCGACGTCATAGCGCGCCAGAACGACAGTTCGGACCTGCGGCCGGGGCGCTGCGCCTCCTCGGCCAGTCCGTGTGACCACCGGCGCAGGGACGTGCCGACAGGAGAAAGGCTGGGCGACGCTCCGACCTCGAGTTGCGCCCACGCCGCGGCGAGGTCGCCGATCAGGATCCGCCACGAGACCCCGTCGACCACCAGGTGATGCGCGACGAAGAGCAGCCGTCCACGACGCACGGTCTCTTCCGCTCCGGGATCGAGCCAGACGCACTGCATCATCACGCCCGCAACCGGATTCAACCGTCGAACCGCCGACTCGTGCTCGCCCCGCGTCCGCTGCGCGGGGTCGGGGTCGGCGTCCGCGTCGGCGGGCAGCGTGACCCGCGTGATCGTGCCGTCCGGCAGCGGAGCGCCGGCCGGGCTCACCGTGAGGAATGCCGTCCCGTCGGAGTGGCGTCCGAGGCGCGCCCGCAGCGCGTCGTGCCGATCGACGACGGCGCCGATCACCGTGTGCAGTTTCTGCGCGTCCACACCCCGCGGCAATTCCACCACCACAGCCTGTGCGTACCGGTCGACGACCCCGACGCGGTCGAAGAGGAACCGGGCAGCCGGGGGGAGTGGCATCTCGCCGATCCCGCCGCCGGGGAGTTCCTCGAGGGTCGGTCCACTCGGGTCGTCGCCGGCGACGACGCCGAGTCGGGACACTGTCCGCTGCTCGAACACGTCACGCGGGGTGAACGACACTCCGGCGCTCCGCGCCCGGGCGGCGAGCTGAATCGCCATGATGCTGTCGCCGCCGAGCGCGAAGAACGACTCGTCCACACCGAAATCGGACGTCCCGAGGATGTCGGCGTAGAGGGCGTGGAGCGTCCGTTCCCGGGCGCCCTCGGGAGCGACCCTGGTAGCCGACCGGGTGTGCGGCTCGGGAAGGGCAGCGCGATCCAGCTTGCCGGACGGGGTCAGCGGAAGGTGGGGGAGCACGACGACGTCGGCAGGCACGAGATGCGGGGGCAGCTCGGCGGTGAGGAACGACAGCAACTCACGCTCCGTCACGGTGTCGGCGCCCACGTACGACACGAGCTGATCACCGGCGGCCTGCGAGCGAATCACGGTGACGGCGAACCGAACCGCCGGATGCCGGCGGAGCGTGGCGTCGATCTCCCCAGGCTCGACGCGCAGGCCCCGCAGGTTCACCTGCGCGTCGCTGCGCCCGAGATACTCGAGTTCGTGGTCGCAGGTCCAGCGGACCGTGTCGCCGGTGCGGTACATGCGGGTACCCGGTGGTCCGTACGGATCGGCGACGAACCGTTCCGACGTCTGCCGGGCCCTGCGGTGATACCCGCGGGCGAGGGCCGGTCCCGCGACGTACAGTTCGCCCGCCACGCCGACGGGAACCGGGCGCAGCCGGTGATCGAGGACCACTACCCTCGCGCCGTCGATCGGCCGGCCGACGGTGACCGGTGCGGAGCCGCGGAGGGGACCGCTGACGGTCGCCATGACGGTGGTCTCCGCCGGGCCGTAGGCGTCGATCATCCGGCACCGGGACCCCCACCGCGACACCAGTTCCGGTGGGCACGCCTCCCCGGCGACGACCAGGGTGCGCAGACCTTCGACGTCGGCGGGCTCCATCGACGCCAGCACCGACGGGGTGAGCACGGCATGGGTGACCGTTTCGGTGGTCATCAGCTGCGCCAGCAGGGATCCGCCGTATGCCGCGGGCGGGGCGACGACCAGTGCGGCACCGGAACCGAAGGCCATCAGCATCTCGAAGACCGAGGCGTCGAAACTCGGCGACGCGACGTGCAGAACCCTCGCCGACCCGTCGAGGTCCAGTCGGGTGCGCTGCGCGGAGACCAGATTCGCGATCCCGCGGTGCGTGACCACCACCCCCTTGGGGGCGCCGGTCGACCCGGACGTGTAGATGAGATACGCGGCGTCGTCGAGTCGTGTTGCCGGCGTGCGGAAACCGTGGCTTCCGGAGCGGGCGGCCTCGCCGAGCAGCAGCCACTCGGTGCCGTCCGGCAACGTGGAGACGAACTCCGCGGAGGTCAACCCGATCGCCGCGCGGGAGTCGTCGAGCATGTGCCGAACACGCGGCGCCGGGTACGTCGGGTCCACCGGCAGGAATGCGGCACCCGTCTTCGCGACGGCCCAGACCGCGCAGAGATAGTCGAAGGACCGTGGGAACGCCAGCGCCACCACGTCGCCGGACCCGACGCCGAACCGTGCCAGCGTCGATCCGATCCGATCCGACCACTCGTCGAGTTCCCGGTAGGTGACCTCCCGGCCGGCGTCGACGACGGCCGTCGCGTCCGGGTCCCGGGCGGCAGCAGCGCGGAACACGTCGGCGAGAGTGACCGGCACACTGCCCGGCGGTCCGGGGCAGGGGACCAGCGCCGCGGTTTCGTTTTCCATGAGGACGGGGAGATCACCGATCGGGTGCGCGGTCTCGGCGTCTAGGAAGCGCTGGAAATACCGCAGGAATCTGGTGTGGTGACCGTCCAGCTCGTCCTGCGAATACAGTCGCGGATTCGCCTTGAAGTCGAGATGCACGCGTCCGTGGGGACCGGAGCGGTACAGGTTCACCAGCAGGTCCTCGATCGGACCCGAAGACAGCACGTGCAATTGACTCCGCAGGGAACCGAGTTCGAGTTCCTCCGGGAACAGCATGATGTTGACGGCGGGGCCGAACAGCCGCGGCCCGGACAGAGCGTCTCCCACATCGGCGCGGATGTCCTCGTGCCGGTACCGCTGATGCCGCAGGGCACCCGACATCACGAGACGCGTGCGGGCCACCAGATCACCGACGGTCGCCGTCCCTGCACCCGGGATCCGAAGCGGCACAATATTGGACACCATCCCGCCGGACCGGCGCAGCGCCGCCGTCGTGCGAGCCGACACCGGCAGGCTGAGCGTGACGTCGTCCTGGCCGGTCGTGCGCGCCAGAAAGCCGGCGACCGCGCAGACCGTGAGTGTCGCAGGATTGACCCCGTGCGCCGCCGCGCATTTCTCGAGCCGATCGACCAGTTCGGTGGACAATATTCCGCTGACGTCCCGGGAACCGGCGGCCGCAGGCGCGGGGCCGCGCGCGAGGGTGCTCGGGTGGGTGACGCCACGCATGGTGTCGGTCCAGTACTCCCGGTCGGCGTCCCGGCGCGCCGAGTCGCGGTAGTCGATCTCGAGGTCGTGAATCCGTCGCAGGCCGAGGGTTCTGCTCGCGGGCGGCGGCAGTCCGTGCACCGCTGCCGTGTAGAGCGCGGCGATCCGGTAGACCAGCGTGATGGACCCGAAACCGTCCATCGCGACGTGGTGGGCGCGCGAATACCAGAAGTAGTGGTCGTGCCCGACGTGGAGAACGTACGAGACGGTCAGGCGGTCATGCCGGAGGTCGATCGGTTCGGTGGACTCGGCGCGCATCCACGCGTGCGCCGAAGTCTCGGGATCCGGAACGTCGCGGAAGTCGATGTAGCCCACGGTCGCGTCGAGGCTCGGGTCCACCCATTGCCGCGGCTGACCGCCGACCTCGGTGATCTGCAGGAAGAACGACTCGAACTCGGCGGCAGCGCGAGCACACGCCGACGCGAGAGCGCTACGGTTCAGCGCGCCGCGGATGTCGACGTACTGGGCGACCGACACGGGAACGGCAGGGTCGACGCGCTGCGCGAGCCACATCCCCATCTGTGCGGGCGACAGCGGATAGGCGCGCGCCGGCGAGTCTCCGGGACCAATCGGGGTCGGTGAACTCATCGCTGACTTCTCTCACGCATCCGTCCCCGCACGACGCTGCTCGCTGGGGTGCCTCCCTTCAGGAGTCTGCCCCAGTTTTCTAGGAGATTGCTTAGAAACGTCTAGATAGTGCTACTTCCGGTTGCAGTTGTGCGATCACGCCACCTCGTCCTCACTGCCGGCAGCGACTTTCCGCAGGCCACGGTAGGCGCCTTCCGGCGTCTGCCGTCCGGCGACGACCGCCTCGACCTCCGCGGCGATGGGCATGTCCACGTTGTAGTCGCGGGCCAACTCCATCACGGTGGGGGCGGTCTTGACGCCCTCGGCCACCTGCCCCAGCTTGGCGACAGCCTCCTCGACGGTCATGCCGCGGGCAATGAACTCGCCCACCCGCCGGTTGCGGGAACTCGGGCTCATACACGTGGCGATCAGGTCTCCGACCCCGGTGAGCCCGGCGAACGTCCGCGGGTTCGCGCCCATCGCCTCACCCAGCCGGGTCATCTCGGCCAGCCCGCGTGCGAGGACCATCGCGCGCGTGTTGTCGCCGACATCCAGCCCGTCGGCCATCCCCGACGCGATGGCCACGATGTTCTTCAGCACACCGCCGAGTTCGCAGCCCAGCACATCGGTATTCCGGTACACGCGGAACACCGCGGACGCGAACAACGGCTGCAACGCGGTGGCGACCCGCACGTCCTGGGTGGCGACGACCGACGCCGCCGCAAGTCCGTCGACGATCTCCCGCGCAATATTGGGACCGGCGAGAAGCCCGACCGGATGCCCCGGCAGGCACTCGGCGATCACCTCGGTGGGCCGCAACCGTGTTCCCGGCTCCAGCCCCTTCGCCAGAGACAGCACCGGCACCCACGCCCGCACCTCGTTGGCGATCTGAGTAAGGGTGCTGCGGACCGCGTGCGACGGCACCCCGACCACGAGAACGTCGGCCTCCTGCGCCGCTTCCACCAGGTCGGCTGTCGAGCGCATGGAGTCGGGGAGTGCCCGCTCGCCGAGGTAGCGGGAGTTGCGATGCTCCGTATTGATCTCGTCCGCGGTATCCGAATTCCGCGCCCACAGCAGGGTCGGTGTGTTGTGGGCGGCGAGACCGGCCACCGTCGTTCCCCACGAACCGGCGCCGAGCACGACGACGCGCACCGGCCGGGCCATTACCGATCACTCATCGAATTGATGCTGTCCATGGTCTCAAGCGTGGCACTTGTGAAGCGTTCACGAAGCTGATTCGGCAAGTCCCGGTGGTCGGTGTCGTCCAGGCGTGATCGTGCTGTCACGACGCACGCACGTGTGCGATGAGCACCGCCTCGACCTCGGATTGCCGCGCGGCGGCCGGGAGTGGTGGTGCCGAAGATCGGTAGTGGTGCCCGGTCGGGGTGCCCAGGTCGACGAGGTGGGTGCGGCCGGGTCTGTGGACGGGGCGGGCCGTCCAACCGTCGCCTTCCTTCGCGTAGTTGCAGGCCTCGCAGAGGCCGGATCCGTTGTGCGCCGTCGTGGCACCCCGCCGCCGCCGTGAGCGGATGTGGTCGTGGTGTCGGATCGGCGCGTCACACCACGGGGTGCGGCACGTCTGATCCCGCAGATCGATCAGTTTTCGCAGACCTTTCGGGAACGTCCGGGACTGCGATTCCATCGCCGTCAACGACCCCGACTGCGGGCACGAATACACGCGCTGCAACGACGTCTCGGTGTCATCATCGAGGGCGTCGGCCACCAGCTGTCGCGCGATCCCGGCCGGCACCGGCCCGAACCCCTGAAGCTGCGCCGCCTCGTGACCGCCTGCCAGCAGCGTCTCGTCCGAGAGCACCAGGTTCACCGTCACCGGCACACCCGACGCCACCGACGCTCCGGTGCCGCGTTCGAACAACAAGTCCACCATCAGCTGATTTCGGCTGAGACCCCGCCCCTTTCCGGTCGCGATGAGACTGTCCGCATCCCGACCCAGCGTGGCCTGCAGGCACACCGCTTGCTCCACCGGCATCAGCGCACTCAGATAGGCCATCGAATCCGGGGCCGGACGGGTCGTGACCCGACGCTCGGACACGGCCTTGCGATGCCGCCGGACGGCCGAGGCGGCGTCGAGTTCGACCGCCAGGGCTTTGGCCCGCGCGATCAGACCGCGGTCGCCGACGCCGTCGGGTGTTGATGGGTCCGAACACAACCGACGATCCACGATAGCCCGATCGGTCGCGGACAGGCAGGCTGTCTCCCGGACCAACAGAGTGGCTCGCCATTCGTTCAGCCGACCGGTCTGCAGCATGGCCAACGTATGCGGCATTTCGTGCACCAGCGCCTGCGCGAACCCCAGATGCCGGCCGCCCCGGTTCGGGGATTCTCTGCGCGCCAGCGCAATCTGCGACGCGATACCCCGACCCCACTCGGATCGTGGACGTTTCCGAGCCCTGCGGTCCGCACGGATGCTCGCCGCGACATCGTCGGTGATCACCGCCTGTACCGCGCACCCGACCGATTTCAACGTCTCGATCGCATCGAGCAGGTCGATGCCCAACCCCGGATCCCCACTCGCCGCCTCGGCGCATTGCAGTCGCGCCGTGAATGTGCGCAATTCCTCGAGAAGCATTGCCCCCACAACCAACCTCCCCCAAGGTTATTCGAATATACGTTCGATTGTAGCTGGAGACGCGAGGCAGGGCAATACCCGAATCGCAGGCGCTGCCCCCGCGGAGGGGCAGGCGCTGACCGTCGGCCCACGCGGATGCCCTTGTCGGCGAGGAATTGGCGGGCTCTACCCGGAACACCGAAGAGGGCGGTCATCCGGGTCAAGAGCCGGGTCATGGTCCGCAACGGTGCCGACGAGGGATGCGAGAACAAGGGCTTCGACATGTACTGCAACCAATTTCGGATTCCACTTCGACCACATCGACTCCGTCCACATCGACTGGATCTGACTACTAGTCGATTCGGCCACCGGTCGCCGGCGCAGGCCGCCGCCCGGCCCTGTGTGTCGCGGCGTTGACGTCTTCGGTCAGGGGGTGTTCGGCCTGGGCAGGGCGTAGCCGAGTTTGTGTAGGGCCCTGCGGAACTTCGGTTCGTGTTCGACGGGGACCGCGAGGTGGCGGTCGCCGATCGGACGGCACAGTGTGCGGAGTGCGCGGTCGCGGGTGATGAGCGCAGCGAGTGCGGCATCGGTGCATTCGATCACCCGGGCGTGGCCGTGGTCGGTGAGCTGGGTGGCTCGGCGGGTGACGTCGTCGATGACGGTCCGCAGCGTGCCGGGCAGCTCATGGTCGGTGCGCGCGGCGAGGAAGGTAGTGAGGTCCTCGAGGTGGTGGCCACCGTCGATCGCGGCCAGCAGGCTCGCGGCGGAGAGGGTCCAGACCCGGTCCGCGGTGTGCTCGGCGTAGCCGGACAGCAGTAGCTGATCGCCGGGGGACAGGGTTCCAGTGGCGACGATGTCGAGGTTGGGCAGGACCTTCAGAACCCGGGGTGGAGGGTTGTCGGCGGGCGGCTCGTAGGTGTCGGTCAGGCCCAGGGTGTAGCAGCCCAGGGCGGTGAGCCGGATCGCCTGCAGTCCGTCATACCTGCTCAGCGCGTCCAGGTCGTCACCGCCCCAGTTGGCGTGGAAGTCCGACCGTGCGCCGGTGGGGTGGAGGTAGTCGAGGTCGAGCAGGCCCAGCGTGCCGGCGTACTCGAACAGCACCGCCATCGTGTAGCGGCCCTCGAGGATCTCCCACCGGTGGTAACCGTCGTAGCCGAGACTGCCGTACTGCGGGTCGACGAGATAGAGCTTCCACAGTGCGCGCTCGCTGCGTGCGACGTTGGGGCTCATGCCTTTCCGTCGCATTGCCGTGAACAGTGAATCCATGCCGATCCACTCTCCGGGTGGGCAGCCGGCCAAAGCCGCAGCGACGGTCTGCCGGCGGGTCCGGGCCGAGGTGAGGACGTTGTGTGCGCGCTGACCCTTGATCTGTTCGATTCGGCTGAACTCGTCGATCACCGCGTGGGTGAGCCAGCGCCGCCACAGTTGGGAGATGGCCTCGGCCGCCGGCCGACGCAGGGCGGTACGGCCCTTCGGGGTCAGCCGCAGGCGCCCGCTCTCGATCGTGGCGAGCCCACCGGCCTGGATGATCAGCGGCCACGCGAACGACGCGATCGGGTCGTCGAGGTAGAAGTCGCCGTGCGCGAGCTGTGAGCCCACGGCAGCGACCGTCGCCGCGGAGGGGCGGTGGGTCTTCTCGCTGCACCGCAATTCACCGGCCGCGCAGAGGTGCAGCACCGTGTGCAGATTCGATATGGCCTCCTGTTCGGTCATTCGTATCCGGTGCTCCCCGGTCGCGCTCGGGGGTGCAGTGTCGCCGGTGTTCATGCTCGTGTCCTCACCTATCTCAGCCAGTGGCGGTATGCCTCGATCCACTCGGCACCGTCGGGTGGCGGTGCCGGCAACGGCAGGTCGAGGTTCTCGTCGAGCATGGTGTAGAAGCCGGTGACGCATTCGCTGTCGTTGTAGCAGTCGATCGTCGCCTCCGCGACCATGGCCTCCAGCGCGCCGCGGTTGGGTGATCTCACGGCGACGAGGATAGCCCGAAGCAACCCGGAGTCGGACTCGCGTTCCCGCTGCTGCCGGGTTCGCGGCGCGCGCTGGGGGGTGTTCGCGTTGCCCGATGACCTGCGGATCCTCGACCTGGATGATCCGGTGGAGTTGGTGCCTCCAGCGCTTCGTGATGTAACCGGTCACGGGTGCGCGGTCCGGTGTTTCGCCAGCTGGTGGTCCAGGGCGCGGGACCGGCCAGTGCATCGTCGAGGTGTATGACATCCGGCAAGTCCCGGCGGCGGCTGCCACCGGGACTTGCCGAGTTGATGTGGTCCGGCGAAACCTAGACCTTCGCCGCGGCGGCGGCGCTCTGCGCCGCGAGCTTCGCGAGCCCGGCCGGGTACATCCGCTTGCCGAGGAACAGGGCCACGATCGCCAGCACGTACACCAGCGGTGCCAGCTGCAGTGCGCCGAGCAGGCCGAGGCGGTCGGCGAGGATGCCGATGACGAAGGGTCCGGTGGCCAGGCCGAGGACGTTGTTGGTCACGGTCAGGCTGCCGAGGGCCGAGGCCCGCACCGACTGGTGGGTCAAACCCGCGACCATGGCGGCGGTGGGGCCGGACGAGCCGGCAGCGAAGAAGGCGCCGATACCCAGCAGAATCAGCTGGGACGCACCGGTTTCCAGCTGGAGTGCGATTCCGAGCGAGACCAGCGAGATCGTGCAGTAGGTGATTGCGCTGGTCCACTTCGCGGCCGCGTTGTTGCGGCCGACCCGGTCTGTGATCATGCCGCAGACGATCATGCCGATGGCGATCAGCAACACGAACCCCGACGCGACGGCGCCGGCCTTGTCCGGGGCCATGCCGTAGTAGCGGTTGAAGTAGCTCGGGGCCCAGGCGAGCAGCACGGCCGCGTTGAACATCTGCAGTCCGCCGCCGAGGTACGCGCACCACACGGTCGGGTTGGTGAACAGTGTCGACACCGGCACGCGGATCGCGGGTTCGTCGGGGCGGGCGGATTCGGCGGTGTCGTCGGTCGCAGCGTGCTCGGCCAGGCGGCGTTCGGTGACAATCGTGCGGAATGCCAGGACCAGGATGAGTCCCAGGACCGCCATCGCGGCGAACGACCAGCGCCAGCTCAGGTGCACGGCGATGACCGCGCCGAGCGAGACGCCGACGACCGAGCCGAAGGAACCGCCGGCCATGAACGCGCCGCTGAGTGTGGAGTGGACCCGTGGCGCGAAGACGCTGAGAACCACGGCGATTCCGACACTTCCGTACGCGGCCTCGCCGACACCGACGAGGAAGCGCGCGGCGAGCATCTGCTCGTAGCTGGAGGCGATCGCGCACAGCAGGGTCGCGACACTCCACAGCGTGGCCATCAGCACCAGGGACTTCACGCGCCCCCATCGGTCGGCCAGCAGGGACAGCGGGAGGGTGAGCAACCCGACCATCAGCGCGACGATGCTGGTGAGGGATGCGAGCTGGGAATCCGTCAGTGCCCAGTCGGCCTTCAGGAACGGGAAGACCGCACTGAGAACCTGGCGGGACATGTAGTCGGAGAGCAGCAACGCGAACGCGAGGGCGAAAACGAGCCAGGGGTAGAACGAGGAGCGTCGGGTGCGGCGGTCGGCGGTCGGCACGGAACTCGACGGGGCGGCGACTGCGATCTCGAGTTCGGACGTGGTGGGATTCGGTCCCATGGATGCTCCTGAGGGTGCGGGTGGAGAGGGAGAGAGTGGGGGAGCGGCGTTCAGTGTGCCGGGCGCCGGGACTCGTACGCGTCGAGTTCCTCCGCGAGGATCGGTACACCGAGATTGCAGGCGTGGATCCCGAGGACGCTCACCATCTCGAGGACGGTGAGGATCTCCTCCTTGGACACACCGAGTTCGAGTGCGGCCCGGATGTGCCTGCGCACTCCCGGCGCGTACATGTGGGTGGCGGCGGCATCGATGGCAATGCTGAGCAGTTCGACGAACTCGGGCGTGAACACCCCACGCTGCACGGGAGTGGCGTTCATGGCCATGAACTGCTCGGTCCACTCCGGATCCCACTGGGACAAGGTGTCCCACAGAGGATTCCAGCTTCCCGCACTCTTCATTCGGTCGAGTGTCGGGGTGGGTATCGGCTCAGCGGTCATGGCGGCTCGTTTCACGGAGAACGAATCGGGTGTGATGCGGGCTACGGCCCGACCCGATAGTGGCCTGCATCACGCTACGTGGCCGGTGAGTTGATTAGTTGCCCCTACGGGACGGAATTCTTTGCATTTCGGGACATCGGTCGCACGGCCACCTATCCCGTGGTTTGTTTGCGCCACTCGCGAGGACTCATGCCGAACTGCTGATGGAACCACCGGGAGAAACTGCTCGGCGTCGAGAAGGCGAGCATCTCGGAGATTTCCGTCAACGAGTAGCGCCGCCCGGTAACCATGCGTTTCGCGAGTTCGGCGCGGGTGGAGTCGAGGACCGAGGTGAAGGTCTCTCCCGATTTCGCGAGGTGCCGATGCACCGTCCGGCGGTCGACGCCGAGGCTGCGGGCGACCTGCTCGATCGAGCAGCGCCCGCTCGGCAGCAGCAGTTCGACGAGTTCGCGCACGCGATTTGTGAGGGTGGGTTCCTCCGGCGTGGTGAGCGTGTCGAGGATCTGTTGCGCATAGGACCGCAGCAGCGGGTCGGACAATCTGTTCGGCTCGTCCAGATCGCCTGTGTAGACCAGGATTCCGGAGTACTCGCCGTCGAAGTGGAGTGGCGCGCCGAAAACTTGCCGGTGCGTGGAGTCGTCGGCCGGACGTCCGTGTTCGAAGCTGACGGACACCGGATGCCACCGCTCGCCCAGCAGCTGCCGCAACAGCTGGTGGGTCACCGCGACCGCCAGTTCGACGGACTGCCGGACCGGCACGGGTTCGCCGGGATCGAAGCGGATTCGTATCGTCGCGAGACCGTCGCGCTCGGACAGCCGGATGTGTAGCGCCTCGTTGTACGTGTGCTGGAAGCGGATCAGCATCCGGAGTGCGCTTCGCGCGTCGGGCTCGTCCCGGATACCGACGCTCAGTGGGCCGAGGGTGGACAGGCGCCGCCGCTCGGCCAGCTTCAGGGCGAAGTCCTGGCGACCCGACGTTGCCGCGGACAACTCCAGCAGACGGGCGACCGACGACGCGGGCACCCAGCGGTCCTGCAGGTCCAGCCCGGCCGGGTCGAGTCCGACGCTCGTCAGCAGCTTCACCGGGTCGAGTGAGAGTGTGCGGCCCAGTTCGACGAAGCCGGTCAGCGCGGCATACCGGGCGAGGGGCTTGGCCATTCGCGTCACCTTCCGTCGCAGGCGTCCCACTCGGCCTGGGTGTCCCGAACAGGAAACAAATATGTCCCGTCAGGGTAAGTCTGGATGGCATCCCGTGGCTACCGTTATGTCAGCTGAGTCACAGTCCCGCCGTCCGCAATCTTTTCGAACGGAGAACACCCATGCATTTCCACGACGACGCCCTCTTCCCCGAGAACCAGGAGAAGCTGGTCATCACGTGTGCCCCGTACGGTCCGGAGTGGGAGCCGGACGACTTCCGCGAGGACCTGCCGCTGACGATGGACGAGCACGTGCAGAAGGCGGTGGACTGCTACGAGGCCGGCGCCACCGTGCTGCACATCCACGTCCGCGAACTCGACGGCAAGGGCTCCAAGCGGCTGTCGAAGTTCAACGAACTGCTCGCCGGACTGCGGCAGGCGGTGCCGGAGATGATCCTGCAGGTCGGCGGTTCGATCTCGTTCGCCCCCGAGGGTGAGGGTGCGGACGCGAAGTGGCTCTCCGACGACACCCGGCACATGCTCGCCGACCTCGATCCGGCACCGGATCAGGTGACGATCGCGATCAACACCTCGCAGATGAACATCATGGAGTTGATGACCGCCGACGACATCGCGGGCACCTCGATGCAGCGGCCCGAGCTGGCCGAGGCGTACCGGGAGATGACGGTCCCGGCCGGTCCGGCGTGGGTGGAGGAGCATCTGCGTCGTCTGCAGGCGGCCGGGATCCAGCCGCATTTCCAGCTGTCGAGCATTCCGCAGCTCGAGACGGTGGAGCGGTTGATCCGGCGTGGGGTGTACACCGGTCCGCTGAATTTGACCTGGGTCGGTATCGGTGGCGGTTTCGACGGCCCGAATCCGTACAACATCATGAATTTCGTGCAGCGGGTGCCGGACGGTGCGTGCCTGACCCTCGAGACGTTGATGCGCAGTGTGCTGCCGGTCAACGCGATGGCGATCGCGATGGGTCTGCATCCGCGGTGCGGGAACGAGGACACGATCTGGGGTCGCAAGGGCGAGAAGATGACGTCGGTCGCGCAGGTCGAGCAGTTGGTCCGGGTGGCCGGGGAGCTGGGCCGGGAGGTGGCCACCGGTAAGGAGGCCCGCGACATCTACCGGATCGGTCAGACCTACGCCGACGCCGACGAGACCCTCGCCAAGCTCGGTTACGCCCCGAACCGCCGTCCCGGCCAGGTCGGATTCACCCAGCACGCCTGACCGGCGCGTGGTTGCTCGCTACCACTTCCGCGCGGTGAGCAGGAGGTACTCCCAGTTCATCACGGTGCTGCCGGTGCCGTGGTCGAAACGCCGTGCAAGGTCGGCGAGTTCGTGGTCCAGCTCGGCCACCCGGGCGGGGTCGTCGGCGATGTACCGATACACCGCGATGGTCGGACCGTAGCGGGTCTTGAAGTAGTCGCGGAAGTCTTCGGGCGTCCGGAACTGATCGATGCGGACGGTGTGCCGCCTTGCCACGACATCGGTCACCCGATGGCCGAACAACGCCCGGACGTGGTCCTCGCGACCCCACAGCGGCGGCGGCTGCGCGCCGGGAGGGGGCGGGGGTGCGTACGGTTTCATCGTCGCGAACATCTGACCGATGAACCCCTCGGGGGTCCAGCTGAGCAGTCCGATCGTCCCGCCCGGCCGGCAGACACGGACGAGTTCGTCCGCGCTCTCCTGATGGTGCGGGGCGAACATGACGCCGACACAGGACATCACGGTGTCGAATTCGTTGTCGGCGAACGGCATGGCCTCGGCGTCCGCTTCGCGCCACTCGACCTCGGCGCCGAGTTCGGCGGCCCGGCGGCGTCCGGCGTCGAACAGTTCCGGGGTGAGGTCACCGGCGACGACGCTCGCACCGGACAGCGCCACGGGGATGGCGGCGTTGCCGGAACCGGCCGCGACGTCGAGGACACGGTCGCCGGGCCTGACCCGGCTCGCCCGGACCAGGGCGGGGCCGAGGCCGGCGATGATGTCGGTGGCCAGGGCGGGGTAGTCGCCGAGGGCCCACATGGCGCGGTGTTTGGTCTTCAGGTCGCGGTCGGCTCGTACTGCGTCGATCGTGTCATCCATCTCGGTACTCCGGTGGGTCGGCTTCATCGGTCGAGATCCAGCCTGGCCGGTCGGCGGTGCCCGGAACAGGCACCCTCGGGGTGGGTTCCCGCCACCCGGGACGTCACTCCTGGTCGCGGAACTGCGCCGCGAGTTCGCTGCGCGAGCGGATGCCGAGCTTCGCGTAGACGCGGGTCAGGTGGTACTGCACGGTCTTGACGGACAGGAACAGCTCGCCCGCGGCCTCCTTGTTGCTGGCTCCGCCCGCGACGAGTTCGGTCACCGCCCGTTCCTGCGGGGTCAGTTCCTCGAGCGTGAACCTGCTGCGTTTGACGTTGAGGCCGCCTGCCTTCAGTTCGCGGTCGCACCGCTGCACGTAGGAGGTGGCGCCGAGCGCGGAATACCCTTCGCGGGCGGCCTGCATGACGGCGTCGGCTTCGCGTCGTTTGCCTGCCCGGCGCAGGGTCTGGCCGTACGCGAAGTTCACCCGGGCGCGGTCGTAGGGGAGGGGCAGGGTGTCGAGTTGGGTCAGCGCGTTCTCGAACACGTCCCTGGCGGTGTCGATGTCGCCGCGCGCACCGGCGATGCGACCGCGGGCGTAGCCGAGACGCGCCATCGCGGACCGGTGCCCGCGTTCCGCGGCCCGTTCCTCGTGCGGGGTGAGGAAGGCGTCCGCGTCGTCGACGTGCCCGGCCATCACGAGCGCGTTCGCGTAGACGTCGGGCCACTGCCAGAACCCGGGCTCGTCGACGCCCTCGCGGGGTTCCAGGCGGGTGAGGGGCTCCAGCGCCCTGATGACGGCGGCGTAGTCGGCCTCCACTTCGGCGCATTGGGCGCGCGCCAGTGAGGACGGGATGAACATCATCGGGTAGTCGTGCGAACTCGCGGCGGCGAGGCGGAGATGCTCGTGTGCGGCGGGCCAATTCCCGCGCAGCGCGTGCGTCTGCGCGCCGGTCCAATGGACGAGGGGCCGCAGGAGGTCGAGCGTGGCATCCTCGAGTTGGTGTGCGGCACGGTCGACCGTGGCGATGGCGCCGTTCCAATCGCCGAGCGCGAATTGTGTTCGCGCCAGCCAGGCTTGCGCCCACAGCGAGATGCGGGTGGAGCCCATCCGGAAGGCCGTCGGCACGGCACTCTCGAGTTCCTGGCGCGCCGATTCGGGATCGTCCAGCGCCAGGTCGAGCCAGCCCCGAGCCATGTCGAAACGCTGGGACTGGGCGCCGAGGGCGATCTTCGCGGACAGTGTGTCGTAGTGTGCCCGCGCCTCCGCGATCCGGCCGGTGGCTGCAAGTCCGAGCCCCATGATCGCCGCTGATTCGACGGCCGACGGATCAGCCGAATCGACGAGAGCGACTGCCCGGGAACCCCATTCGACGAGGTCCGGTCCGTGCCAGCGGGCCAGCGAGTCGAGGACGCGCCGCTGGCAGATCAAGGCGGCGGTGGCCGGATCGGTCTCCGAGTCGCAAGCGGTCCAGGACTGGGTGAGCAGTGCATCGGCCTCCGCGCGACGGCCGCGTTGGATCGCGAGGTAGCCGAGCACGGCGTCGCGCAACGGGCTCTCCGGGAAACTCTCGATCTCCGGAGCGAAAGCCACTGCCTGGGAGAGATTTCCGGTGCCGAGGAGGGCGTCGACGGCACGAATCAGCCGCTGCTCGCGTTCCCCCCGGTCCGCGGTGAGGCGGCTCGACTTGATCAGTGCGTCCGCGACCGCCGACCACGCCCCGACCGTCGCCCTGCTCGCGGAGTAGCGGTCGAGTTCGTCCGCGAGCGCCGGGTCGGCGAACGGGGCGGCCGCGGCGCGGTGGTCCAGGCGTCTGCCCTCGTCCTCGACGATCCGCGCGGCGTGATCGTGCAGGTCGCGCCGTCGGATCGGCCCGAGGCTGTGGTACACGGCGGCGCGGGTGAGTGGCGACGGGAAGGTCAGCACGGTCACGCCGCGGTGCTCACCGGCGGTGAGGAGGCCTGCCCGGTGAAGTTCGTCGAGCGCGTCCACCGGGTGTTCGATGCCGGCGAGTGCGGAGGCGTCGGCGAATCTCGGATCCCCGGCCAGGACTGCGGCCGCTTCGGCGAGCGCACGGGCCTGCGGTGAGGCCTCGGACAGCTGCGACCGTACCTTCGCCGCGAACGTGTGCGGCACCGGGAGGACCGCCTGCCAGCGTCCCCACAGAACAGGATCGACCTCCTGGAGGAGTTGCGTGAGGTGCCGCGGGTTCCCGGCCGTGTGCTGGACGAGCTGGTGCGCGACCGGGGTGGGAAGGTCGACGTGCGCGAGGCTGCTCGCGAGGGCGCGAGTGTCGGACGCATCGAGTGGGCGGACACGAACCCGATGGCGACTGTGCCGGTCGAGAACATCGAGGACGTCCGCGGGAACACCGTCGGGCGGATCCGGGTTCGTGACGAGAACGATCACGGCCGGGCGGTCGAGTAGATGCACGGCGGAGGTCAACGACTGCAGCGACGCCAGATCTGCCCAGTGCGCGTCGTCGACCACGACGACGAACGGCGCGTCACCGGCGCGCGGAGCCGCCGCCGTGACGAATTCACGGGCGACGTCGAGAGGTTCCTGCGCCGTGACGGCCGCACCCAGTAGCTGTTCGGCGACTCCGAAGGGGCGGCTCGACGCCCACGGGGCACACACCGCGGAGAACGCGGGCACGTCGGAATGCGCGGCGAGGAAGTGTTCCACCAGAGTGGTCTTGCCGATGCCCGGCACACCTTCGACGACCACGACGACGGGCACACCCTGGGCGGTCTCGTGCAGGGCCGCCTCGAGTTCGGCGAGCTCGCGGGAACGTCCGACGAACTCGATATTCCCTGGGTCACTCACGTCACTCACCGTATCGCGACGCGCTATTTCGGCGTCTTCCTGGCGAAAATTGGGAACGCTTGTAACGTGAGGTGAGAAGCTGCTGGTCAGAGCGAACACGAGTCGAAGGATTCGGTGAATTCATGACGGAGGCGAACTCCACGAAGCTGGAGCGGGTGGCGATCCGCTTTGCCGGAGACTCGGGCGACGGTATGCAGTTGACCGGCGACCGGTTCACGTCGGAGGCGGCGGCGTTCGGCAACGACCTCGCCACCCAGCCCAACTTCCCCGCCGAGATCCGGGCGCCGCAGGGCACCCTGCCCGGGGTGTCGTCGTTTCAGATCCAGATCGCGGACTACGACATTCTCACGGCCGGAGATCGCCCGGACGTCCTGGTCGCGATGAATCCGGCGGCGTTGAAGGCGAACGTGGCCGATCTGCCGCGCGGCGGCATGATCATCGTGAACACCGACGAGTTCACCAAGCGCAATCTCGCGAAGGTCGGTTACGCCACGAGCCCGCTCGACGACGACTCCCTCGAGGACTACGTGGTGCATCCGGTGGCGATGTCGACGCTGACGGCGGGTGCGGTGGAACCGGCCGGGCTGAGCCGGAAGGACGGCGAGCGGGCGAAGAACATGTTCGCGCTCGGGCTGCTGTCCTGGATGTACAACCGCCCCACCCACGGCATCGAACGGTTCCTGCAGATCAAGTTCGCGGAGAAGCCGCAGATCGCGGAGGGCAACCTGCTCGCGTTCAAGGCCGGGTGGAACTACGGGGAGACGACGGAGAGTTTCGCGACGACGTACGAGGTGTCGGCGGCGACGCTCCCACCGGCCACGTACCGCCAGGTCACCGGGAACACGGCCCTGGCCTACGGGGTGGTGACCGCGGGGCAGCTGGCCTCGCGGGACGTCTTCCTCGGCACCTACCCGATCACCCCGGCGTCGGACATCCTGCACGAGCTGAGCAAACACCGGAATCTCGGCGTCACCACGTTCCAAGCGGAGGACGAGATCGCCGGGATCGGCGCGGCGCTGGGCGCGTCGATCGGCGGTGCCCTCGGGGTGACGAGCACGTCCGGGCCTGGGCTGGCGCTCAAGAGCGAAGCGATCGGGCTGGCGGTGATGACGGAGGTTCCGCTGCTCGTCATCGACGTCCAGCGTGGTGGTCCGTCCACCGGTCTTCCGACGAAGACCGAGCAGTCGGACCTGTTGCAGGCGATGTACGGGCGCAACGGCGAGTCGCCGGTGGCCGTGATCGCACCGTGCTCACCCGCGGACTGTTTCGATGCCGCAGTCGATGCCGCCCGGATCGCGTTCACGTACCGCACCCCGGTGCTGTTGCTGTCGGACGGTGCGATCGCGAACGGAAGTGAACCGTGGGCCGTCCCGGACGTGTCCGCACTGGACCGGATCGATCCCGGTGTCGACACGGCACCGCCGGTGGACGGCGAGTTCGCACCGTACGTCCGCGACCGGGAGACGCTCGCGCGTGCCATGGCGCTGCCGGGAACTCCTGGGCTCGAACACCGCATCGGCGGTCTGGAGAAGGCCGACGGCAGCGGCGACATCTCCTACGATCCCGCCAACCACGACCTGATGGTCCGGTTGCGCCAGGCCAAGATCGACGGAATCACCGTTCCCGACGCCGTCGTCGACGACCCGTCGGGGGAGGCCGACCTGCTGCTCGTCGGGTGGGGAAGTTCGTACGGGCCCATCGGCGAGGCCTGCAGGCGTGCTCGCCGAGAGGGCAAGAAGGTGGCCCACGTGCACGTGCGCAACCTGAACCCACTGCCCGCGAACCTCGGTGCGGTGCTGCGCAGTTACGCGACCGTCGTCGCCCCGGAGATGAATCTGGGACAACTCGCGATGATCCTCCGCTCACGGTTCCTCGTCGACGTGCAGTCGGTGACCAAGGTGAAGGGCCTCGCGTTCCTCGGCGACGAACTGCACGAGGTGATCGACTCCGCGCTGGCCGGGACGTTGCGGGAGCACGAACTCGCGAAGACCGCCGACGCGCTCGCGTCGGCGACCTATCGATCGACCGGACCCCGGCAGGAGGAGTCGGCGTGACACGGATGATCAGTCGGGTTGGTACGGATCTGGGCCTGAGCGCCACGGCGCACGTGCCCCGGACCGACGAACCGCAGAAGGCCAAGGACTTCACGTCGGACCAGGAGGTCCGCTGGTGTCCGGGGTGCGGAGACTACGTCATTCTCGCGACGATCCGAAGCTTCCTTCCGGAGTTGGGACTTCGGCGTGAGAACCTGATGTTCGTCTCCGGCATCGGATGCTCGAGCCGGTTCCCGTACTACCTCGACACGTACGGTCTGCACTCGATCCACGGCCGCGCGCCCGCCATCGCGACGGGCCTCGCGGTGACGCGCCCGGACCTGTCGGTGTGGGTGGTGACCGGCGACGGCGACGCGCTGTCGATCGGCGGCAACCATCTCATCCACGCCCTCCGGAGGAACGTCAACCTGACGATCCTGCTGTTCAACAACAGGATCTACGGGCTGACGAAGGGCCAGTACTCGCCGACGTCGGAGGTCGGGAAGGTCACCAAGTCGACGCCGCTGGGGTCGGTGGACCACCCGTTCAACACGCTGTCCCTCGCATTGGGCGCCGAGGCGACGTTCGCGGCCCGCGCGATGGACTCGGACCGCAAGGGGCTGACGGAAGTGCTGCGGCAGGCGGCGGCCCACCGCGGCACGTCCTTCGTGGAGATCTACCAGGACTGCCCGATCTTCAACGACGGCTCGTTCGACGTCCTGCGCAAGGACGGTTCGGAGCAGCGCCTGATCCCGCTGGTCCACGGTGAGCCGATCGTGTTCGGGGGTTCAGGCGAATACTGTGTCGTCCGATCGGGTTTCGGTCTGAAGGTCGTCGCGACCGACGACGTCGACCGGGACGAGATCGTGGTGCACGACGCCCACACCGACGACCCCGACTACGCCTACGCTCTGTCGAGGTTGTCCGATCAGGACCTGACGCACACCGTGACGGGTGTGTTCCGCAGCGTCGCGCGGGACACGTACGACGACATGGTGCGCCTGCAGAACGAGATCGCGCGGGAGACGGACCCGGTCGACGACGGTTCGCTGCAGCGGTTGCTGACCGGTCACGACACCTGGACGGTGGAGTAGGACTCCTCGCTCGTGGTCGCAACCGCATCCCGTTGGCGCGGGACGAAGAACGTCACGATCCCGCCCAGGACGGCGATGCCTGCGAAGACGTAGAACGCCACCTGGCTGCTGATACCGGCGCTGATCAGGGCGCCGCCGATCAGCGGGCCGAAGATGCCGCCCAGCCGGCCGAATCCGGCGCACCAGGCCACCCCGGCGCCGCGCGCGGACGTCGAGTAGTAGTTGGAGACGAATCCGTAGATCAGGACCTGGGTGCCGATGGTGCCGACTCCGGCGACGGCGACGGACGCGAGGAGCACCGGAAGCGGGAAGCCGAGCGTCAGGAGGATCAGGGCCAGCGCGGCGAGACCGAACGTGGTGGCGACGACGCGTTGCGGTCCGATACCGTCGGCGACCTTCGAGGCGATCAGGCCGCCGAGGATGGCGCCGCCGTTGAGGACGAGCAGGAATGACAGCGAACCCTTCGCGTTGAACCCGGCGTCCTCCATGATCTTCGGAAGCCACGTGTTGAGGCCGTAGGTGAGCAGCAGGCCGGAGAAGCTCATCAGGCCGAGAAGTGCGGTGCCCCAGGCGTAACGGCGCGTCGCGAGTGCCGCGAAGCCGACCTTCTCGATCGACGCCCGTTCCGCGGCGATCTCCTCGGCGCCGGGCATCGGGATACCCGTCCGTTCGGAGACGCGACGGGCCTTGTCCTCCTGCCCGCGGGCGACGAGCCACTTCGGCGACTCCGGCAGTTTCGCGAGCGCCAACGGAAGGAGGATCACGATGGGCAGTGCGCCGATCCAGAAGAGCCCGCGCCACCCGATCGTGTCGCGCAGGACGATCGCGAGGAGGGAGGCGAGCACTCCGCCTGCGGGGACGCCGCTGTAGACGATCGCGTTGTACAGGTTCCGCTTTCCGGGAGGGGCGAACTCCGCCACCATCGCGCCCGCGGTGGCGACGAGGCCCCCGACGCCGATGCCGGTGAAGAACCGCAGCAGGCCGAACATGGTGACGTTCGTGGCCAGCGCGGCGAGTCCCATGCCCACGGAGAACCATGCGATGTTGACGAGCATCATCCGGCGCCTGCCGAGGTAGTCGCCCACCGCGCCTGCGGTGAGTGCGCCCACCATGACGCCGATCAGCGCGTACGAGCCCAATGCGCCGGCCTGCTGGGCGGAGATCTCGCCGAGTTGGCCGGGATCGTTCATCAACGTCGGGAGGATGGTGCCGTACACGACGAGGTCGTAGCCGTCGAAGATGATCGCGATCGTGGCGATCGCGACGATCCAGGTGACGGCGCTTCGGTGTCTCGGACTTGCCCAGGTGCCGGGGGTGGATTGAGTCATGGTGATCTCCGCTCGGTGGGTGTGACGGGGAACCGGGTCTTATATGAAAGTGCGTTGTGTCACAGTTGAATTCGGGTAGAGAAATGCCTCATCGGCGAGACGGTGCAATGCGCCCCGCCGATGAGGCGGTCGAGATCTGTGGGGGTTAGCCGAGGTCGCCACCGGCGACGGGCAGGACCGAGCCGGTGATGTACGAAGCCTCGCCCGAGGCGAGGAAGACGATCGCGGCGGCCTGCTCGTCGAGAGTGCCGTACCGCTTCATCAGGGACGAGTCGACCGTCTGGTCGACGATCTGCTGATACCAGGCCTTTTCCCGATCGGTGTCCGCGCCGGGACCGCGGGGGACACGACGCGCCGGCGCTTCGGTGCCGCCGGGAGCGGTGGCCACCACGCGGATACCGTACTGCGCCGCTTCGAGCGCGAGGGAGGCGGTGAGGGCGTTGACCCCGCCCTTCGACGCCGCGTAGGGCACGCGGTTGACACCCCGGGTGGCCACCGACGACACGTTGACGATGGTGCCCGACTGCTGCGCGATGAGGTGGGGGAGGACGGCACGGCACGTCCACAGGGTCGGGAACAGCGAGCGCTGCACCTCCGCCTGGATCTGCTCGGCGGTGTAGTGCTCGTACGGCTTGGCCCAGATGGTGCCGCCGACGTTGTTGATCAGCACGTCGAGCCGGCCGTGCTGCTGCCGCGCCTCGTCGATCGCCGCCTCGGCGTCGGCGAACTGCTCCAGGTCGGCGGTGATGCTGTGCGCCTCGGTGCCGTTCTCCCGCAAGCCCTTCGCGACGTCGTGTACGAGGTCGGCGCGGTCGATCAGGATCAGCGACGCACCCTCGGCCGCGAGTCGGGTGGCGACCGTCAGGCCGATGCCCTGCGCTGCGCCGGTAACCGCGACCACCTTGCCGTCGAATCGGTGCGGAGTGACGAATCCACTCATGCGACGGCACTCCTCTCGATGGCGCGGCACATGGTGGCCTTCGCGTGCGCGCTGTGGCTGACGATCAGGTCGTGGGCGGCGGCGCGGTCACCCCTCTCGAACGCGGCGACGATGTCAAGGTGGTCGTGCTGGATGTGCTCGTCCACCCAGTCCGCGGTGCGGAGCACCTTGGTCATCAGCTGGGTGACCTCGAGGCGGTTGTACGCCTCCAGGAGTACGTCGTTGGCGGTGCACCGGAACAGGAACTCGTGGAACGAGGCGTTGGTGTCGGTGAACGCGCCGGCGTCCGTGAAGTGGTCGTTCTCGATCGATTCGCAGGAGGTCTCGGCGAGGATCCGGTACTCGGACAGCTGTTCCCGCGTCATCCGGCCGATGGTCAGTTCCATCGCGCCGAGTTCGAGCGCCATGCGGGCGTCGAACTGCGCATCCGACTCGGACAGCGGCTGGTGCTCCTCGCCGATCTCGTACCCGGGTGCCGCCGGGGCCGCGTCCGCCGCCGGCGGTGCGGATGGCTCGGACCCGCTCGGTGTCGCCGCGTTATTGAACTTCTCGAAGTAGAAGTTCGCCGGCGTGACGCCCTCCGCCTTCAGGTGGTCGCGCACCGCTTCGACCATGGGCGGCGGGCCGCACAGGTACACGTCCACGTCGCCGTCGTTCAGGTGCGCGGGTTCGAACAGGCCGGTCACGTACCCCTTGTTCGGGGCACTGCTCGCCGGGTCGGACACGCAGTAGTCGAACGTGAACTGCGGCAGCGACTTCGTGTACTCCTCGAGCTTGTCCAGTTCCACCAGGTCCGCGTCGGACGACACACCGTAGATCAGGTGCACGGGGTGGTCGACGGCGTCGGCGCGCATCTTGTTGAGGATCGACAGCAGCGGGGCCAGCCCGGTGCCGCCGGCGAGCAGCAGTGCGCGGCGCTTCTGCTCACGCAGGAAGAAGCTTCCCATCGGGCCGGTGAACTCGAGTGCGTCGCCGACCCGTGCGCGGTCGCGGAGGTACTCCGACATCAGGCCGCCGTCGGTGATCTTGACCAGGAACGACAGTTCCTTCGACGTGGGTCCGGTGCTGAACGAATACGAGCGCGTCGCCTCGGTCCCGGGAACGGTGATGTTCACGTACTGCCCCGGGAGGAAGACGAGGTCGTCCCGGTTCGTGATGTCGATGGTGAACCCGATGGTGGTGTCGGAGAACTTCCGGATCTCCGTGATCGTCGACGTGAACGTGCCCGCCGCCGTCTTGGCGACATCCGAGGTGGTCGGGATCTGCAGCACCAGATCGCTTTCCGGCATCATCTGGCACGGAAGGCAGTAACCCTGCTCCGCCTCGTCGTCGGTGAGCGCTTCTTCGATGTAGTCGCCGCCGTCATACGTGCCGGACTCGCAGAGCGACTTGCAGGTGCCGCACGCCCCGTCTCGGCAGTCGAGGGGAATGTTGATGCGTGCGCGGTAGGACGCGTCGGCGACCGTCTCGTCGCCGTCACACTTGATGAAGCGGGTGATCCCGTCCTCGAAACTCAGTGCAACTTGGAAAGTCATGGAAAACAGCTCGATTCGCGAAGAATGGAAGGAGATCAGATGTGATAGATGTCGACCACGTGGTGGATGTAGTCGTTCTTGAGCACGACCTTCTTCTTCATGATCAGAGGCTGCTCACCGGAAAAGTCGATCGTGTAGAAGGAGTTCCCGAAGTACGTGTCGACCGTGTTGTACCGGAAGTACAGGGTGAACCAGTTGAACCGGATGTCCACGACGTCGCCGCGGCGCTCGATCACTTCGACGTTCGAGATGTTGTGCCCGGTGCGCGGTTCCGGGAGGCTCGTCGCGCTCGACCGGTCGGTCTTGATGCGGAACACCCGGTCCTCGATGCCGCCGCGGTTGGCGTAGTAGATCAGGGAGATCTCGGTCATCGGGTCGGTGGTCAGTTCACCGTCGTCGGCCCACGCCGGCATCCAGAACTCGGAGTCGGGGTGATAGCACTCGATCCACTTCTCGAACTCGCGGTCGTCGAGGTAGCGGGCCTCACGGTAGAGGAACTGCTCGATGTCGTGCTGGGTGACGGTGCTTTCGGCTACTGCAGTCATGGTGATCGTCTCCCTCAGCGGTTGTTCGCGGCAACGTCGGCGTCGAGCGCCTTGGTGAGCGTCTGCACCCAGTAGCCGTGCTGGATCGGGTAGAGGCCCTCGTCCTCGGTCTTCACACCACTGGAGATGGGGTTGATGCCGATCTTCTTCGCGTCCTCGTCGGGGCCCCGGAGTTGATGGGTGACACCGCGGCTGAGGTCGTTGAACGGTGCGGCGCCGGCCTGGTACGTCTTCTGGCAGGAGCGGAACTCCTCGAGATCGTCCGGGGTGGCCATACCGGTGGCGTTGAAGAAGTCCTCGTACTGGCGGATGCGGGCGGCGCGTGCCGTCCGGCTCTCACCCTTGGGGGCGATGCAGTAGATGGTGACCTCCGTCTTGTCGACGGAGATCGGACGGAAATGCCGGATCTGCGAACCGAACTGGTCCATCAGGTACACGTTCGGGTACAGGCACAGGTTGCGGGACACCCCGATCATCCAGTCGGCGCGGTCCTCGCCGTACTCGGCGACCAGTTCGTCGCGGCGCTCGTTGAGGGGACGGTTGGCGGGGTCGGCCCACTTGGTCCACAGCAGCAGATGGCCGTTGTCGAACGAGTAGTAGCCGCCCTGCTGCTTCGACCACTTGCCGGCGTCCATCGCCTTCGTGGCGTTGGTGGACTCACCGGATTCGCGCCGCGACGTGGTCGCCGCGTAGTTCCAGTGGGTGGCGGACACGTGGTAGCCGTCGGCACCGTTCTCGGTCTGCAGCTTCCAGTTGCCGTCGTAGGTGTACGTGGACGCACCGCGCAGCACCTCGAGTCCGTCGGGCGACTGGTCGACGATCATGTCGATGATCTTCGTGGTGTCCCCGAGGTGTTCCTCGAGCGGCGGGACGTCGGCGTTGAGGCTGCCGAACAGGAATCCGCGGTAGTTCTCGAACCGCGCGACCTTGGTGAGGTCGTGGGAGCCATCCTTGTTGAACTGCTCCGGATAGCCGGCCTCGCGCGGGTCCTTGACCTTGAGCAGCTTGCCGGAGTTGTTGAACGTCCAGCCGTGGAACGGGCAGGTGAATGTGGTCCGGTTGTCCGTCTTGCGCCGGCAGAGCATCGCGCCGCGGTGGCTGCACGCATTCACCAGGGCGTTGAGTTCGCCCTCCTTGTTGCGGGAGATCACGATCGGCTGGCGGCCCATGTACGTGGTGAAGTAGTCGCCGACATTCGGGATCTGGCTCTCGTGGGCCAGGTAGATCCAGTTGCCCTCGAAGATGTGCTTCATCTCCAGTTCGAACAGGTCCTCGTCGGTGAAGACGCTTCGTCGCACCTGGTAGCGGCCGGTTTCCGAGTCTTCGATGAGTGCGTCGGCCAGCTTGGCGCGCACGTCCTCGGACGGCGCTGAGTACAGGGTTTCAGTCATGGGATCCTCCAAGATCTCCGGGGGCTTGCGCCCTGCGGGGGCGCCCGGGTCCGGCAATGGATTCCACTCTTGCAGCCTGTGCGCTGCATCACACTAGGCATTTACCGAGTACTGGCTAGGACGTGTTCGGCATGCGCACGCCGGGGTCTCGGGGGCCCCGGCGTGCATCGATCCCGTGATCAGCCGGCGGGGGTGAACTTCTCCCGGAAGATGCGCCGCGGAGCCATCCGCCTGCGTTTGAACGCTTTGATCCCGGCGTCGACCATCGCGGGCGGCCCGCACAGGTATCCGGAGTGGCCGCGACAGGTGTCGAAGTCCTCCACGAACGCATCGGTGACGTAACCGGACCGCCCGGACCACGCCTCGTCACTCAGGCACGGAACGTATCGGAACCCTGGGTGCGCCCGCTCCCATTCCCGCAGCAGGTCCACGTCGTACAGGTCGGCTTCCCCGCGCACGCCGTGATACAGGTGGACCGCCCGGTCCGGTTCTTTCGTGAGTGCCTGGCGAGTTATCGATTTCAGCGGGGCGAGACCGGTTCCGCCGCCGAGCAGGATCATGGGACCTTCGTCCTCCGGGTCGAGACGGAAGTCGCCGAGCGGGCCCACCATGTCCACGCGCTCACCGACGGACATCGAGCTGAACACCCAGCCGTCCGTCGCCGCTCCGCCTGGTTGCCTGCGGATGTGGAACTCGAGCTGTTTCGACTCGCCCGGCGTGTTCGCCATCGAGTACTGGCGACCATGGCCGGTGCCGGGGACCCGCAGTTCGACATACTGCCCTGCGGAGAATTCGAGCGGGCTGTCGAGCGTGACGAGAACACGCCTCGTGTCGCGGGCGACGTCCTCGATCGCGCTCACGGTGCCGACGACGTCCCGCAGTGCGTGGACGTCGCCCGCGGGCGACGCGTCCAGGCGTTCGACCACCGTGTCGCTGCACGGGGTCGCCTGGCAGGCCAGCGCGAACCCCTGCTCGCGCTCGGCCGGGGACAGGGTGTTCTCGGGCGAGCGCCCGTGGTCGACGGACCCCGACACCACCCGCAGCTTGCACGTCCCGCACGTGCCCTGATTACACGAGTTCGGCATCCACACGCTGCCCCGGAGGAGGGCGTCCAGGATCGGCTGGTCGGGGCGGCATTCCACGCTGTCGGTGCCGACCGAGACGGTGAAGGTCACGGCTACACCTCCCACGTGGTCCGCAGAGCGGTCGGACCGCGGAAACCCCAGCCCCAGAACTCGACGTCTGCGCCGGCGTCGCGTTCGAGGTTCGGGATCGCCTCGAACAGCTCCTCCAGGCCGATCCGGCACACGTGGTTGGCGAAGTAGATGCCCGCACACGCATGGTTGCCGGAACCGAACGCCAGGTGGGGGAGCGGGGGACGCGTCATGTCGTAGTCGGTGGGGGCGTCGTAGACGGCGGTGTCGTGGTTGGCCGAACCGTAGGACAGCAGCACCACGGATCCCTCGGGAAGGAACACGTCCCCCAGCGTGACGTCCCGGGTGCTGATGCGGGCGGTGGCCGACCAGATCGGGGAGGTCCAGCGCATTCCCTCGGAGATCGCCCGCGGAATCAGCGCCGGCTCGTCGACGACGGCCTCCAGCTGCTCGGGGCGGGTGAACAGACCCACGAGCGTCGACGCCATGCCGTGGCCGGGCTCCTGCATCGCGCCCAGCAGGTAGACGAACAGGGTGGGGTAGATGTACTCGCGGTCGCGGACCTGCCCCTCGGGCATGCCGTCGTGCAACCAGTGCGAGATGGCGCTGTCGTCGGGGTCGACGGTCCACTTGTCGATGAGCGGATCGACGACGGCCCGGATCTCGGCCTTCGCCTCGTCGCCCTGCACGAAGCCCTCCGGGTTCGTGAATTCTCCGTTCGCGTCCACGCCCGCGTTGGTGAAGGAGTTCGACAACCGGTGGAACCAGTCGCGCAACGTGTCCGAGCTGACGTCGTTCAGACCCAGCAGATCACCGAGTGCGCGCACACTGACCGGCTCGCAGTACTGCGACACCAGATCGGCGGTGCCGTCGTTCTCGAACTGCTCCACGTAGCGCCGCGCGATGGGCCGGACGAGCCCGTCGACCCACCGATCCACCTCCGACGGTTGCAGCGCCGGGTCGACCATCGACCGCAGGTCACGGTGGATTTCACCGTTGACTCCGATCACCGCCGGGTGGCCGAACGTGCGTCCGCCGGCCTTCGTGATGATCCCCTCGAAGTCGGGGCTGTTGGCGATGGTGCGGCACAGGTCGGCGGTGGTCGCGACGAACGACCCGAGAACCGGAATGTACGCCAGGGGCGCCTCGGCGCGCAGCCGTTCGTAGACCGGGTACGGGTTGCGCTCGAGCTCCGTCATCGTGATCTCGTCGATCCAGGACAGCGTGGCGGTCATGTCAATTCTCCTCTTCGGAAACAACTTTCGCGGCCGTGGCGGCGTGGGGAGAACGTATTGCGCAGGTCGGCGGGTCGTCTAGCCACTCTGCGCGGGGTCTGGACGATGTGCGCGACAAGTTGTGATCGGCATCTCAGTTATCCTCGACCCGGAGTCCCGGCGCAGCTTCAATTGGTCGGAATCGATTCTTCAGCGAGGCAGGTGCATGACGATGGCATCGACGATCACCGAGACCCGGGACTGGGATGCGGCGTCGAGAGCGGTGGCCGGTGCGTACTTTCCCCATACGCTGACCGACCTGTCGTCGGGCGGTGCGATGACCTTGTCGATGCGGACCGTCGACTTCGGTCCCGTCACGCTCGGCAGGTTGGGCTGGGGCGCGGACGTGTCGATTGAATGTGACTACCCGGGTGCGTACGAGGTCAACATCCCGCTGTCCGGTTCGCTGGAGTCCCGTTCGCCGGGAGGCACGGTGGTGTCGCGGCCGGGGCAGGCCACCGTCTTCCGGGCGGACGAGCCGACCCTGATCACCCGGTGGAGCGGCGACTGCTCGGTGCTCGGCGTCAAATTCGACGGCGACTTCCTCGAACAGGAGGCCGACCGGATCCTCGGTTCCGAGCTGCGGACCGGGCTGCGCCTGCCCGCACAGCTGGATCTCACCGGTGCGGCCGAAAACAGCTGGTTCCGTCTGGTGCGCTCACTGACCGCGCAACTGCGGGAGCCGGCCGACCTTCTCGCGAACCCGGTGGTCGGCCCGCAACTCGCCGGCGCGATCACGTCGGCGTTCATCCTCGCCGTCACCCCCGACGAGGAGGCCCACCCCAGCGCCCCGCGACCGCGGATCGTCAAACGGGTCCTCGACGGACTTCACGACGATCCGGCAAGGGCGTGGACCGCGGCCGACATGGCCGAGTTGGCGGGCACCAGTGTCCGCCGCCTGCAGGAAGGGTTCCGCCAGTACGTCGGGCGCAGCCCCTCCGAATGCCTCCTCGACATCCGGCTGAGCCGCGCTCACGAAGACTTGAAGGCGCTGGGTTCGAGTGTCACCGTCTCCGAAGTCGCTGCCCGATGGGGTTTCACGCACGCGGGCCGGTTCTCCGCCGCGTACCGCCGTAGGTACGGCAAATCCCCGTCAGAGCTCGTTCGCTTCTGACGGGGAGTGCGCGTGTGTGGGGCTACTTGTTGCCGAAGTACGAGACGTCGTCGTTGCCGATGAGGTCGGGCACCGTCCAGCCGTCGAGGTCGTACTCGGCCAGGCACTGCTCGGCGAGTCCCTTCATGGAGGCGACGTCGCCGCGGTTCTCGGCGGCGAACAGCAGCTCGGCCTTGACGTTTTCGTGGTTGCCGGAGTAGTTGCGCTCGTAGAGTTCGTGGCGGCCACCGAATTCGCTGCCGATCGAATCCCACAGGGCCTTCATGATCTTGACGCGTTCGACGGCGGTCATGCCGTCGGAGCCGCGAACGTACTTGTCGAGGTACGGGCGGACGTCGGGGCTCTTGAAGTCGCGTGCGCTCGAGGGGAGGTAGATCAGGCCGGACGCGACGTCCTGCTCGATGATCTCCTTGATCCGCGGGTAGCCCTGGATCATGAACATGCGGTACGTGAGGCCGTACTCGAGCTTGGGGATGACGGTGTCGCCGATCCACGGCTCGGGGTTGCGTGCCATCGATTCGGTGAGTGACCAGAACAGGTTTCGCCAGCCGATGACTTCGCCGACGCGGGTCTGCACACCGCGGAATCCGCCGGCGCCGGTGGCGTCGAGGGCCTTCATCAGCATGCCGGCGATGAAGTCGAGCTTCACCGCGAGACGCGTGCAGCCCTGGAACGTGAAGCGGGGCAGGAACCCGGACTGCGGGAAGAAGCCGTTGATCTTGTCGACGTCGCCGTACATGAAGACGTTCTCCCACGGCACGAGCACCTTGTCGAAGATGAAGATGGTGTCGTTCTCGTCCATCCGGCTCGACAGCGGGTAGTCGAACGGGGAGCCCATCACGGCCGCGTTCTGGGTGAACGAGGACCGGCAGATCAGCTTCACGCCCGGCGCGTCCATCGGGACGGTGCAGATGAGCGCGAATTCCTTCTTCTTGATCGGCAGCCCGTAGTGGGCGATGAAGTTGTAGTTGGTGATGGCGGACCCGGTGGCCACGACCTTCGCGCCGGAGACGATGAGGCCGGCGTCGGTCTCCTTCTCCACCTTCATGAACACGTCACCGACCTCGTCCGGCGGGAGCTGCCGGTCGACGGGCGGGTTGATGATGGCGTGGTTCCAGTACAGGACCTTTTCCTGCGATTCCTTGTACCAGCGCTCGGCGTTGTCCTGGAACGGCGAATACAGCTCCTTGTTCGCGTGCAGGGTACCGAGGAAGGAGGCCTTGTAGTCGGGGGAGCGACCCATCCAGCCGTACGTCATCCGCGCCCAGGTGGCGATGGCGTCGCGTTCCTTCAGCAGGTCGTCCGAGGAGGTGGGGGCCTTGAAGAACGGCATCGTGACGCCGCCGTTGCCGGTGTCGGTGGACGTGGTGACCTTGTCGACGTGCTCACCGGTGTGCATCGAGTCGTAGAGACGCGCGGTCATCCGGATCGGGTTCCGGAACGCCGGGTGCGTCGTGACGTCCTCGACGCGCTCGCCGTGCAGCCAGATCTCGCGGTCGTCCTTGAGGGACTCGATGTACTCGTCACCGGTCATCGGGCGGGTGGCGAAGTTCGCGGTGCGGTTGGCTTCACAGTCCGCGGCAGGGTTGACCTTCGTCGGGTCGAGCGTGGTCTCGGGAGCGCTTTCGGTGGTGGTCATGGTGGGTCCTTTCGGATTCGGCGGTCAGTGGACGGGCTGAAGGTGGAAGGGGGCGAAGGAGGTGGTGGAGTCGAACCATCCGCTGTTCGGATCGTCCATCGATCCGTTCCACGCGGCCGACGCCGACGGGGAACCGAGGTCGTGGAACGTGCTCCGGTAGAACAGCAGTGGATCCTTGCCGCTCGATTCGGCGGCCACGATTTCACCGATGAAGATGATGTGGTCGCCGCCGTCGTACTCCGCCCACGGTTCGCAGGACAGCGTGGCGGCGGCGCCGCAGAGGACGGGGGCGGTCGGTCCGTCGGCCCACACGGGTTCGGGGTTCTGCGGGCGTCCGGCGAAATGCATCGCGGTGTCCACCTGGTCCGCGGCGAGGATGTTGACGGCGAACGGCGACTTGCTCAAGTAGTTGCAGGCCTTCGACTTTCGGGTCAGGGTGATCTGGCACAGCCTCGGCTCGATCGAGACGGCGGTGAAGGCGGTGACCGTCGCTCCGTGCGGCAGACCGTCGGAGTTGGCGCACGTGATGACCGTGACTCCGCTGGCAAACTGCCCGAAAATGTTCCGGAGTTCGCGCTGCTCCATTTCGGAGCCTCCCTTCCTGTCCGGGGCGCTGTTGAGGTACGGAGAAACGTACGACCGCGGGAACGGGGCGTCGATCCGCTGAGCGCGGAGGTGATCCGCTTTGCGCGGCGAGTTGAGGCGGGGGCCTCGATTGCATTGCGAAGTGTGCGCGGTCACACTGGTGCCATGTCGGCCACGTCGAAGATTTCCCGCCCCGAGGACTGGGACGAGGCGTCGCACGTCGTGTCGGACGTGTACTTTCCGCACACCCTCACGCCGCTGAGCAGGTCGAAGGCCACCAATACGGTCGCGGAGGCCGTGGAGTTGGGCCCGGTGAAGATCACGCACATCGGCTGGGGTGCGGATGTGTCGATCCGGTCCGACCACCCCGGCGCGTACGCCGTCAACGTCCCGCTGTCGGGGCACCTCGAGTCGGTGACCGGCAGGAACGAGGTGCTGTCGGCGCCGGGTTCCGGGACGATCTGCCCGCCCGACACGTCGACGCTCATCACCAACTGGAGCGAGGAGTGCTCGATCATCGGGGTCCGCGTCGACCGAGACCACCTGCACCGGGAAATGTCGCGGATCCTGGCCCGGCCCGACATCCAGCTACCCCCGCAGATCGACGTGACCACCGAGAACGGCGCGAGTTGGCTCGCTCTGGTGCGGTCGTTGCTGAAGCAGATGCTGGAGTCGGACGGGGTGCTGAACAACGCGCTCGTCGCGGAGCAGTTGTCGGGGGCGGTCACCACCGCGCTGGTGCTCGCCGCGGTCCCGGACGACGGGGCCGGGGTGGGATGCGCGCGTCCGCGGATCGTGAAGCGGGTGGTCGACGAGATCCACGCCGACCCGTCCCGCGCCTGGACGGCGGCCGACATGGCCGAGGTCGCCGGGGTCAGCGTGCGCCGGTTGCAGGAGGGGTTCCGCGACTATGTCGGGGTGAGCCCCCGCGACTACCTGCTGGACGTGCGACTCGAACGCGTCCACGACGACCTGCTGCGCGCGAACGGTGCACAGACGGTCGCCGAAGTCGCGATGCGGTGGGGTTTCACCCACACCGGCCGGTTCGCGGCGGCGTACCGCCGCAAGTACGGTGTGGCGCCCTCGGAGGCGCTCCGGGGTTGACGGCCCGGGCTCAGTCGACGTAGGAGAAGATGGTCGCCATGCCCGCGGCGAGGTGATAGTCGTTGTGGCAGTGTGTGATCCACTGACCTGGATTGGTCGTGTCGATGTCGGCGGCGACGGTCTGGCCGGGGAGCACGATCACGGTGTCCTTCCGCGGTCCGGAGCCGTCCATCCGGGCCACCGCGAACGTGTGCCCGTGCAGGTGCATGGGATGCCACATCATCGTCTTGTTCGTGTAGACCAGCCGTACCCGCTGATCCGAGTGCACCGTCAGGGGTGTGTGGTCGGGATACGCCTGGCCGTTCACGGTCCACGAGTAGGCATTCATGTCGCCGCCGAGCGACGCCTCCAGGGTGACGGCCGGGTCGAGAACCGGTAGCCGCGCGGCCTCGGTGGCCTGCAGGTCGGCCACGGTGAGCGGCGGTGCCGTGAGTTCGGCGGGCATCACAGTGGGGGCGGGTGCCGCGCCGCCCCCGGTGCGGACCACCGCGAATCCCTGCGCCCCCTTCCCCTCGGCGACCGCGACCAGCGGGAACACCCCGTCCTGCAGGGTGACGACGGCGTCGTACCGCTCGCCCATGCCGATCAGCACCGAATCGGTGTCGACCGGTTCGACGGGGAAACCGTCCGTGTCCGTGACGGTCAGCCGGTGGCCACCCAGCGCGACCCGGAACGCCGTGTCGTCGCCGGCGTTGATCAGCCGGATGCGGGCGCGTTGCCCCGCTCGGGCGGTGAAGACCACCGGGTCGGCGGGAGTTCTGCCGTTCACGAGATACACCGGATACCGGACGTCGCCGGCGTCGCCGCCGAGCGCGGCCGACGTCATATCGGGCATGGACGCCATCCGCCCGCCCCGCAGCTCGTCGAAGACCTGCGTCGGCGTGCGATCGGTCAGCCAGTCGGACAGCACGACGACGAACTCGGCGTCGTAGTTCGCGGGTGCTGCGGGGTCGTCGACGATCAGCGCCCCGTACAGCCCGCGGCCGCGCTGGAGATCGCCGTGCGTGTGATACCAGTACGTTCCCGGGTCGGGCGGGATGAAGTCGTAGACGAACTCGTCCCCCGCCGGGATCGGGGCCTGCGTGACGTCCGGGACCCCGTCCATGTCGTTGCGGATGGCCAGCCCGTGCCAGTGCACGGTCGTGGGGTCCGGGAGCTGGTTGCGACACCGCACCTGGACCCGGTCGCCGACGTTCGCGCGCACGACCGGGCCCGGCAGTTGCGTGTTGTACAGCCACGCCGCGGTGCGCGTACCTGCGAGGTCGACGTCGGACTGCGCCGCGGTCAGTTCGTAGGCGACCGGACGGCCGCCGGGGAACCGCCGCGACTCGGCCTCGGCGAACGTCCGCACCTGCGGCGAATCCGGTCCGATCGCCGCCTCGGTGTTCTCGTTGCGGGCGCAGGCCGCGGTGAGTCCGAGCAGCGCGGCTCCCGCGCCCCATTGCAGCACGTGCCGCCGGGACAACTGCACGTCGAGTGGACGGTCGCCGGGCATCCCCCGCTCCTTCCGCGGGTAGACCATTTCCCGTGACGCTACCCGGGTGGGTTACGCGAGGGCGCCGATTCGCGCCCGGTCGCGGAGGGCGATGAGTTCGCGGGCGTGCGCCTCCAGCTTGCGATCCTCGTCGGACTGCGGAACCCACTGCCGCGCAGCCGTGGTCGCGCCGTCGTCGTCGACAGCGGCGACGACGGTGAGGCAGTGGGTGGTGAGGTTCATTTCCCGGGTGCGCGGGTCGCCCGATCGCACGTGCACCGAGATGTGCATGGTCTGCGCGCCCGTGTGCAGCAGGCGGGCGTCGACCTCGACGACGTGCCCGATCTGGATCGGGCGGTAGAACCGGACACCGCCGGCGTACACGGACACGCACGGGGTGCCGTTCCACGACGTGCCGCACAGGTAGGCGGCCTCGTCGATCCAGCGCATCACGGTCCCGCCGTGCGTTTTGCCGCCCCAGTTGACGTCGGTGGGCGCGGCCAGGAAGCGGGTCAGCGATTCCGGTGCGGTGCCCGCGTCGGTGTAGCTCTGCTTGCTCATCGCCTCTTCGATGTCGGCCCGCAGGCCGATGCGCATGACGGCCTCCTCGGACTCGGCGTGGTCGGCGGCGGTGACGGGCTTCCACGGCGGCACGGTCGTCGGCTTTCCGGAGTCGTCGACGGCCACGAAGATGATCAGGCAGTTGCTGGCCTCGGTGAACTGGCCGGTCCGAGGGTCGGCGGACGAGACCGTGCACTGGATGTGCATGCTGGAGCGCCCGGTGTGGACGAGGCGCGCTTCGACCTCCACGAGATGTCCGGACTCGATGGACCGGGTGAATTTGATGTTTCCGACGTACGCGGTGACGCAGTAACTCCCGCTCCAGCCGACCGCGCAGGCGTACGCGGCCTTGTCGATCCATTCGAGGATGCGGCCGCCCTGGACTGCACCTCCGAGTGTCGCGACCTCGGTGGGTGCGGCGAGGAAGCGGAGGGTGATGCTGCGGGGAGGGGTGGTCATCGATGTGTTCCTCGGGTGTTCGACGTGGCCGGCGCGAGGGCGCGCACCGGGCGACGGCGAAACGTCGTTGTCCGCCGGTGGCCGGGAAATTATCCCACAGTTGCCCCGTACCGACCCGTTCGCGATGTGAACGGAGCGCAGTTGACGAACGCCTGTGACTGCGCGCACACTCGACCACGACCGCACAGCGTTCCCTGTGTACGCACAGCGTGCACGAGTGATCGGATCAGGTGATGACCTCAACGTCGACGACGACCGCACCCCGGGCCGACCGGGCCTGCCTCGACTACGTGGACCGGGAGTTCTACCTCCCCGCGCAGCGGGTGCTGCCGTGGACCGCGAACCTCGCGGCACTTCCCGGCGAACCCGGAACGCCGCTGCGGATGACGGGCGTCGTCCGGTCCCGCACCGGCGAACCGCTGTCGGGTGCGGAGATCGAGATCTGGCACGCGGACGCCGACGGATGCTATTCCGGGTATTCCGTGGAGATCCTCCGCAACAACCTGCGCGGCATCGTCGTCACCTGCGCGGGCGGTCGCTTCGACATCGCGACGGTGCAGCCCGCGCCGTGCGAATTCTCCAGCGCCCGAGGCGATGCCGACGTGGGGCACCTCAACGTGATCGTGCACGCGCGCGGGTTCCGCCCGCTCGCGACGAGGCTGGTCCCTACGCCCGGCGCGTCGAGAGAAGTGGGCAGTTCCGCCGTCGAGACGCTTGTCGACGTCGGTGCCGATGGAGTGGTCTCCTGCGACTTCGTGCTCGATCCGATCTGACCGGCGTGCCGCCGTCAGCCGGCGTAACCCATGTCCGCGCTCAGGGCGGCCGCGGCGGCGAGGACGCACGGAACGGCCTGTTCGCGGAACTGCGCCGGAGTGTTGCGCGCGGACGACGTGGAGCACGCGACCACGCCGACTACCGTGCCGCCGGCGTCGCGGACCGGTGCGGCGAGCGAGATGAGCCCCTTCTCCAGTTCCTCGGCCGTCAGGGCGAACCCCTGCTCGCGGACCTTGGTCAGTTCCCGCTCGAGTTCGGCCGCGGAGCCGATGGTTTCGGGCCCGAGTTTCTGGAACGTGGACTCGGCGACCACCTGCTCGACGACGTCGGCGGGGGCCCAGGCCAGGAGCGCACGGCCCATGGACGTGGCGTACGCGGGGACACGGGTGCCCACGGAGACGTTGATGCTCATGATCCGCCGGACGGGGACGCGCGCCGCGTAGACCACGTCGGCGCCGTCGAGCACACCGAGCGACGCGGACTCCTGGGTCTTCTCGGCCACCTCGAGCAGCCGGGGCATCGCGGCCTCGATGAGCGCGTGCGACTCCGAGTAGTGCTGTCCGATGCTGAGCACGCGGGGGGTGAGCGACCACCGGCCTCCCGCCCCCGCGACGTACCCCAGCTTCTGCAGGGTGAGCAGGATCCGGCGGACGGCGGGGCGCGACAGTCCCGCTTCCGTCGCGAGTTCGGCGAGCGTCGGGTTCGGGCGCTGGGCGTCGAAGGCCAGCAGCACGGCGAAACCGCGCTCGATGCTCTGGATGTAATCGCGATCGCTCTCGGTCATTGCGGCCTCCACCAGCGATTCGTGTGCGTCTTCGGACTCGGGGTTGACATTTCAATGTGACTGCGCGCACAGTAGTGGTGTACGCACAGCGTGATGTTAGTACGCACAGCGTACATATGCAAGACCCTCCGGCGTGTGAACACCCACCGCGTCGCCCAAAACTCGATACCAGCCCTGTCCGAATTCCTTCAGCCCGAGGAGAAACGATGACCACCACCGAGAGCCCCACCGCAGCCGGATCCGGCTCCGCCGCCACCGACAAGTTCAAGGCCGAGCGCGTCAGCGCCGACACCTCGCCCGAGCGGCTCGCGGCGATCGCCAAGGACGCCCTCGGCGCGCTCAACGACGTGATCCTCAAGCACGGCGTCACCTACCCCGAATACCGCGTGTTCAAGCAGTGGCTGATCGACGTCGGCGAGGGCGGCGAGTGGCCGCTGTTCCTCGACGTGTTCATCGAGCACTCCGTCGAAGAGGTCCTCGCCCGCTCCCGCAAGGGCACCAAGGGCAGCATCGAGGGCCCGTACTACATCGAGAACTCGCCGGAACTGCCGTCCACGTGCACCCTGCCGATGCGTGCCGAGGACGAGAAGATCACCCCGCTCGTCTTCGCCGGCCAGGTCACCGACCTCGGCGGCAACGGGCTCGCCGGGGCGAAGGTCGAACTGTGGCACGCCGACAACGACGGCTACTACTCGCAGTTCGCACCGCACCTGCCCGAGTGGAACCTGCGGGGCACGATCATCGCCGACGACGAGGGGCGCTACGAGATCACCACGATCCAGCCTGCGCCCTACCAGATCCCGACCGACGGCCCGACCGGCCAGTTCATCGAGGCGCAGAACGGCCACCCGTGGCGTCCCGCGCACCTGCACCTCATCGTGTCGGCGCCCGGCAAGGAGTCGGTCACCACGCAGCTGTACTTCAAGGGCGGCGAGTGGATCGACAGCGACGTCGCGTCGGCCACCAAGCCGGAACTGATCCTCGACCCGAAGACCGGCGACGACGGCAAGAACTACGTCACCTACAACTTCGTGCTCGACCCCGCGTGACCCGTTCCACCCGTACAGAAAGTGATCCGATGACCGACCTGTCGATCGTCTCCGTCGAAACGACGATCCTCGATGTGCCGCTGGTGCGTCCCCACAAGTTCGCGACCACGTCGATGACCGCGCAGCCGCTCCTGCTGGTCGCGGTCGAGACCGCCGGCGGCGTGACCGGCCACGGCGAGGGCGTCGTCCCCGGCGGCCCCTGGTGGGGCGGCGAGTCGGTGGAGACGATGCAGGCGATCATCGAGAAGTACATCGCCCCGGTCCTGCTGGGGCGGCGTGTCGACGAGATCACCGGCATCATGTCGGACATCGAAAGGGTGGTCGCCAATGCACGTTTCGCGAAGGCGGCCGTCGACGTCGCGTTGCACGACGCCTGGGCCCGCAGCCTGGGCGTACCCGTGCACACGCTGCTCGGCGGCGCCTTCCGGAAGAGCGTCGACGTCACCTGGGCCCTCGGCGCCGCACCCGCCGAGGAGATCATCGAGGAGGCCCTCGGCCTGGTCGAGTCGAAGCGGCACTTCAGTTTCAAGCTGAAGATGGGTGCGCTCGACCCTGCCGTCGACACGGCTCGGGTGGTCCGGATCGCCCAGGCGCTCGAGGGCAAGGCCGGCGTCCGGATCGACGTCAACGCCCGTTGGGATCGGCTGACCGCGCTGAAGTACGTGCCCCGCCTCGTCGACGGCGGCGTCGAACTGATCGAGCAGCCCACACCCGGTGAGCAACTCGAGGTCCTCGCCGAGCTGAACCGGCTCGTCCCCGTCCCGGTGATGGCCGACGAGAGTGTCCAGACTCCGCACGACGCCCTCGAGGTCGCCCGCCGCGGCGCCGCCGACGTCATCGCGCTCAAGACCACCAAATGCGGTGGCCTCGCGAAGAGCCGCGAAGTGGTCGCGATCGCCAAGGCAGCCGGAATCGCCTGCCACGGAGCCACGTCCATCGAAGGCCCGATCGGGACCGCGGCGTCCATTCAGTTCGCCTGCGCCGAGCCCGGCATCAACTTCGGCACCGAACTGTTCGGGCCCCTGCTGTTCAGTGAGGAATTGCTGCAGGAACCGCTTCGCTACGCCGACGGCCAGGTGTCCCTGCCCGAAGGCCCCGGACTCGGAGTCGAGCTCAACATGGACGCAGTCAAGACCTGGACCAGGAACTGAGGAGGACACCACCCGATGGCACTCTTTCACGTGCGCATGGACGTCGCCATTCCCCGCGACCTCGACCCGAAGGTCCGGGACGAGACGATCGCCAAGGAGAAGGCCTACTCGCAGGAGCTTCAGCGCTCCGGCAAGTGGCCCGAGATCTGGCGGATCGTCGGTCAGTACAGCAACATCAGCATCTTCGACGTCGAGTCGGCCGACGAACTGCACGAGATCCTGTGGAACCTTCCACTGTTCCCGTACATGAAGATCGAGATCATGCCGCTCACCCGGCACGGTTCCGACGTCAAGTAGGCCTCCGGCCCGTGCGTGGTTGACGAGTCTCTGGACTCGTCAACCACGCACAGGCGGCGGAGCCGCCTATTTCTGCCGCGCGAGCAGTTGGTCCACGGCGCGCACGCTGAGGACGTGGTCGAGTGCCATGGTGGCGCTGCCGACGACGCCGGACAGTTCCCCGTGCGTCCAGGGGAGGATCTGAAGCTGTTGGGTGGCGACGGCGATCGCGTTGCCGTACAGGGTTTCGCGTAGCCCGGCGACGAACGTGTCGTACGCCTGCGCCATGTCGCCGCCGACGATCACGACCTCCGGGTTGAGGAGGTTGATCGCCCCCGACAGGACCTCGCCGATCTGGCGCCCGCTCTCGCGGATCATCCGCCGGGCCTCGGCGTCGCCGGCGAGGGCGAGGGTGATCACGTCGCGGATGTGCGTCACTTCGCGTCCCTGCTCCTGCAGGTTGCGGACCAGCGCCCACCCGCCGGCGACGGCCTCGATACATCCCACATCACCGCAGCGGCACACCACCCCTTGTGCCGCTGCGGTTTTCGTGTGTCCGATCTCGCCTGCCGCGCCCAGGGCGCCCCGCTGCAGCACGCCGCCGGACACGAGTCCGGCGCCGAGCCCGGTCGACGCCTTGATGAGCAGCATGTCGGCGAAGTCTCGGCGTTCCCCGCGTCGCTCGGCCAGGACCATGACGTTGGCGTCGTTGTCGACGAAGACGGGCGCGTCGGTGACATCGGCGAGGAACGGCTGCAGCGGAACGCCGTCCCAGCCCGACATCATGGGAGAGTTCAGGCTGCACCCGCGCTCGGTGTCGACGGTGCCGGGGAGACTGATCCCGATCCCGACCGTCCGCCCCGCGGTCTCGCCCAGGCCCTCGCGCAGCGCGATGAGACGCCTCGCGATGACGGGCATCAGCTCGGCCGGGCTCGTGCCGATTTCCTGCTCCACATCCTCGGCGACGATGACGTCGCCTGCGAGGTCGCAGATGGCCAGCTGGGTGCGGCTCCGGCCGATGGCGGCCGACAGCACCACTCCGGCCTGCACGTGAAACGAGAGTTTCACCGGCGGGCGTCCGCCGGTCGACACGCCCTCTTCGCGTTCGACGACGAGTCCCGACGCCTGCAGCGACGACACCCGGGCCGCGACGGCCGTGCGGGACAGCCCCGTGAGGTTGCCGATCTCGGTGCGCGTGGTGGCTAGCCCTGCGCGAATGAGGGCGAAAACGTCGCCACCCGTCGCCGGGGAGGTCGTCGAGCGAGGCGTCCGCATGCAGGCCATTCAACCAACCGGACACGCGTCTGACAACGTAAGGTTCAGATCTTTGTTCGTCGAAATACTTAAGTTTGTATTGATCAAAAGCCAAAGGTCGCCTACTCTCGTCTGTGATGGCCCACACATCCGGCTTTCAGAGGGAGATGACATGTCACCAGCGACCACCGTGGAACCGTGCGATTTCGTCGTGTTCGGCGGCACCGGCGACCTGGCGGTTCGTAAGCTGCTTCCCGCGCTCTACCTGCGCGACAGGGACGGTCAGCTGCCCGCCGAAACCCGCGTGATCGGTGCCTCGCGAGCCGGTCTCGACACCGACGGCTACCGCGACAAGGTGCGAGGAGAACTCGCGCGTTTCGTCTCCGGCGATCAGCTGGATTCGGACACCTGTGAGCGATTTCTCAATCGCCTCGAATACGTCACCGTCGATGTCGCGGACCCGGCGAACTGGACGGGCCTGCAGGACTGTCTCGCCGACCGGGAAGGCGCCATCCGGGTGTTCTACCTGGCGTGCGCTCCCGGCCTGTTCGGGCCGATCTGCGAGAACCTCGCCCTGAACGGTCTCGCCGACGCACAGTCCCGCGTTGTGCTGGAGAAGCCCATCGGTCACGACCTCGCCTCGGCTCGCGCCGTCAACGACGCGGTCGGCGCAGTGTTCGAGGAATCGCAGATCTTCCGCATCGACCACTATCTCGGCAAGGAGAGCGTCCAGAACCTGCTGGTCACTCGATTCGCCAACACGTTCCTCGAGCCGCTGTGGAACTCCTCGTCGATCGACCACGTGCAGATCAACGTCGCCGAGTCGCTCGGAGTGGGCAGCCGCGGCGGCTACTACGAGTCGGCGGGCGCGCTGCGCGACATGCTGCAGAACCACCTCCTGCAGATGCTCTGCCTCGTCGCGATGGAGCCGCCCACCTACGTCGACCGCGAGACCGTGCGCGACGAGAAGCTGAAGGTGCTCCAGGCCCTCAAGCCGATGAGCCCGCAGGACGTCGAACGCTGCACGGTCGCAGGCCAGTACGGCCCCGGGCTCGCCGACGGGAAAGCCGTCCCCGGATACCAGGACGACGTCGAGAACCCGGACAGCACCACCGAGACGTTCATCGCCGTCAAGGCCGAGATCCAGAACTGGCGGTGGGCCGGCGTGCCGTTCTACCTGCGCACCGGCAAGCGCATGGACCGGCGCTGCTCGGAGATCGTCGTGCAGTTCAAGCCCGTCCCGCACCCCATGTTCCCGGGCAGCGAGGGCCACAGCGAACCCAACCGCCTGGTCATCCAGCTGCAGCCCCACGAGGGCATGCGTCTGCACATGACGGCGAAGGAACCCGGCCCCGGCGGTATCCGCCTCAAGCCGGTGTCGCTGGACCTCAACTACATCGAAACGTTCAAGCGTCCGTCGCCCGACGCCTACGAGCGGCTGCTGATGGACGTGGTCCGGGGCAACCCGACCCTGTTCATGCGCCGCGACGAGGTGGAGGCCGCCTGGGAGTGGGTCGAGCAGATCCTCGTCGGGTGGGAGAAGTCCGAGCGTGGACCGCGGCGGTACCCGGCGGGCACCAACGGACCCACCGACGCGACCATCCTGATCGAGCGCGACGGCCGCGCCTGGCACGAAGGAGTTACCGCATGACCGACGCGCCCACACCCACCGCCGACGTACACCCCGTCCTCGCCGCCGTCACCGAACGCATCATCGAGCGCAGCAGGCCCGAGCGCACGATCTACCTCGACCGCATCCGGCAGGCCGCCGACCGCGGTCCGGCGCGCGGCAAGCTGGCCTGCGCGAACCTGGCGCACGGCTTCGCCGCGTCCGGCCCGGCCGACAAGAAGGCGCTGCGCGCGTTCGTCAAGCCCAACATCGCGATCGTCTCGTCGTACAACGACATGCTGTCGGCGCACCAGCCGTTCGAACACTTTCCCCGGCAGCTCAAGGCCGCGGTCATGGAGGCCGGCGGCATCGCCCAGTTCGCAGGCGGCGTCCCCGCCATGTGCGACGGCATCACCCAGGGCCGCGACGGAATGCAGCTGTCCCTGTTCAGTCGCGACGTCATCGCGATGGCGACGGCGATCGGCCTGTCCCACGACATGTTCGACGGCGCCCTCATGCTCGGCGTGTGCGACAAGATCGTGCCCGGAATGCTCATCGGCGCACTCGGATTCGGCCACCTGCCGACGATCTTCGTGCCCGCCGGGCCGATGACGTCCGGTCTGCCCAATAACGAGAAGTCGCGCGTCCGCCAGCTGTACGCCGAGGGCAAGGCCGACCGCGAGCAACTGCTCGATGCCGAGGCTGCGTCCTACCACGGTGTCGGCACCTGCACGTTCTTCGGCACGGCCAACTCCAACCAGCTGCTCATGGAGGTCATGGGCCTGCACCTGCCCGGATCCAGCTTCGTGAACCCGGGCACCCCGCTGCGGGAGGCCCTCACGTGGGAGGCGGGAAAGCGCGTCACCGGTCTCACCTCGCTCGGCGACGACTACACACCGGTCGGTGAGGTCGTGGACGAGAAGGCCGTGGTCAACGGCTGCGTCGCACTGCTCGCGACCGGCGGTTCGACCAACCACACGATGCACCTCGTGGCGATCGCCCGCGCCGCAGGCATCACCCTCACGTGGGACGACCTGTCGGAACTGTCCGCGGTGGTGCCGCTGCTCGCCCGGATCTACCCCAACGGCTCGGCGGACGTGAACCACTTCCACGCGGCGGGCGGCCTCGGCTACGTGGTGTCGTCGATGCTGGATGCGGGACTGCTGCACGAGGACGTGAAGACCGTCGTCGGCGCCGGACTCCGCCGTTACACCGAGGAGCCGAAGCTGTCCGGCGAGGGCGTCGAATGGCAGCCGGGCACCCGAATCAGCCTCGACACCAGCGTGTTGCGCGGACCGGAAGATCCGTTCGACGTCAACGGCGGCCTCAAGATGCTGACCGGAAACCTGGGTTCGTGCGTGATGAAGACGTCGGCCGTCCACCCGGACCACCGCGTGGTGACCGCCCCGGCCCGGGTGTTCGACGATCAGCTCGACTTCCTCGCCGCGTTCGAGGCGGGCACGCTGACCGGCGATTTCGTGGCCGTGCTCCGGTACCAGGGGCCGCGCGCCAACGGCATGCCCGAATTGCACAAGCTCACACCGGTGCTCGGCGTTCTGCAGGATCAGGGCCGCAAGGTCGCGCTGGTCACCGACGGCCGGATGTCCGGCGCGTCCGGGAAGGTGCCCGCGGCCATCCACCTCACCCCCGAGGCGGCGGCGGACGGACCGCTCGCGCGGGTGCGTGACGGCGACGTCCTCACCGTCGACGCCGTGACCGGATCCGTGAACGTGCACGTAGGCGACGAGGAACTGGCCGCCCGCCCGGCGACCGGTCGTGCGCTCAGTGCCGATGAATGGGTCGGCACGGGCCGCGAACTCTTCGCCGGCCTGCGTGCCGCCGTCGGACCGGCGACCCAGGGCGCCAGCGTTTTCCACCCCCAACCCGTCTAAGGAGTATTCAGTGACGAACAGCCCCTCCCTCCTCGACCGCGTCCCGGTCATCCCCGTCGTCGTCGTGGACGACCTCGGCGACGCGGTGCCGGTGGCCCGCGCGCTGGTGGCCGGCGGCATCCCGATGATCGAACTGACCCTGCGGACGCCGTGCGCCCTCGACGCCATCAAGGCGATCGCGACCGAGGTGCCGGAGATCTGCGTCGGCGCGGGCACGATCGTGGAACCGGTGCAGGCCGCGCAGGCGGCCGACGCGGGAGCGCAGTTCCTCGTCTCGCCGGGCAGCACCGAAACCCTGCTGAAGGCGATGACGGACACCGGACTGCCGCACCTCCCGGGCGCGGCGACCGTCTCCGAGGTGCTCTTCCTGCTCGAGCACGGCTACCGCGAACTCAAGTTCTTCCCCGCCGAGGCGTCGGGCGGCGCGAAGTTCCTCGGCTCGATCCACTCACCCGTTCCGGCCGCGCGGTTCTGTCCCACCGGCGGCATCTCGACGTCGAACGTCGGCGACTACCTGTCGCTGGCTAACGTCGGCTGCGTCGGCGGATCCTGGCTCACGCCCGCCGACGCCGTGAAGCAGCAGGACTGGGACCGGATCAGCGGACTCGCACGTGAGGCGGCGGCACTCGCCCGATAGCGCGTGAGGCGGCGCGGTACGGTGAATCGTGCGCGACAGTGACAACGGTGATTCCCAGCGGCCGGGTTCTCAGTCCTCGCTGAAATCCGCCAACCAGCACCGTGTGGTCCGCGCGCTCCAGACGTCGGGTGAGCTCACCCAGGCGGAGATCGCGCGTCGCACCGGATTGGCCCCCGCAACCGTCTCCAACATGGTCAAGGAATTGACCGCGGCCGGGATGGTCGCCGTGCCGGGCGGCGACCACCCCGGCCAGCGCGGCCGGGCGGTGCGGCTGACCCGCCGGATGGGCCTCGCGGTCGGGATCGACTTCGGGCACCGCCATCTCACCGTGGCCGTCGCCGACATGGCACACCAGGTGCTCGCCGAGGAACGCGTCGAACTCGGTGCGGGTCACCGCGCGGAGGACGGCGTGGTGCAGGCGGGCGCCCTTCTCGACGCGGCCCTCGATCGACTCGGCTGCGACCGCACGTCCGTCCTCGCGGTCGGCATGGGTCTGCCCGCACCGCTCGAGACCGACACCGGCGAGGTCGGCGGCCCGTCCATCCTCCCCGGCTGGGTCGGTGTCGACGCGGCCGCCATCGCGTCGGAGTATCTCGGCACCGCCGTGCACGTCGACAACGACGCGAACCTCGGTGTGCTCGCCGAACACATGTGGGGAGCCGGCCGCGGCACCACCGACCTCGCCTACATCAAACTGTCCGACGGCGTGGGTGCCGGCCTCGTCCTCGACGGCCGGCTGTACCGCGGAAGAGGCGGCACCGCAGGCGAAATCGGCCACCTGACCCTCGACGAGTTCGGGCAGGTGTGCCGCTGCGGCAACCGCGGCTGCCTCGAGACTCTCGTCGCCTCGCACGTCGTGATCGGGCTGCTCGCCCCGAGTCGCGGTCCCGATCTGAGCATCGCCGACATCGTCGCGATGGCCGAGCGCGGCGACGCCGCCTGCATCCGGGTGCTCGCCGACACCGGGCGCCACGTCGGCGTCGCGGCAGCGAGCCTGTGCAATCTCGTCAATCCCGAACGACTCGTCATCGGCGGCGAACTCGCACTGGCCGGCGAACTGCTCCTCGGGCCGATGCGTGAGGTCGTCGGCCGCTACGCGGTGCCCAGCGCGGTCCGCTCCCTGGACATCCGCGTCGCCGAACTCGGCCCCCGCGCTCAGGTGCTCGGCGCCGTCGCCCTGGGTCTGCGATCCGCGCTTCCCGCCTGACTGTTCGCCGCTGAATTCCCGCTCCGGTCAGGGCGCGAGCCCTGCGTTCTTCGCGTCTCTCGTGTTCATTGGTGAATATAAATCGGACAAACACGCCTTCCTATGTTCATGTCTTGACGATTCGTGGTTTCGTTGCCTACTGTGTTCCACACCACAACGACTGCGCACTTTGCGCAGGCCTCGGCCCGATCCGAGTCTCGATCACCCCTTGCTCACGAGGAGTCCCATGACTGAAAACGTCCTGTTGCCCGGCGCGGAATCGCCCGGCGACACCGCAGAGGGCACTTCGGTTCCCGTCCGGTTCGCGGTCGTCGCCGCACTCGGCGGCCTGCTGTTCGGCTACGACAGCGCAGTGATCAACGGCGCCGTGTCGGCGATCGAGGGCAAGTTCCAGGTCGAGTCCGCTCTCCTCGGCTTCGCGATCGCCTCGGCGCTGCTCGGTGCCGCGGCGGGAGCGATGCTGGCCGGGCGGATCGCCGACCGGTACGGACGCCTCGTCACGATGCGGGCCGCCGCGGTGATGTTCCTGCTGAGCGCCATCGGCACCGGATTCGCGGCCAACGTCGAGATGCTGGTGACGTTCAGGATCGTCGGCGGCATCGGTGTGGGTCTGGCCTCGGTCATCGCACCCGCCTACATCGCTGAGATCTCGCCCGCCCGGGTGCGTGGACGTCTCGGGTCGCTGCAGCAACTCGCGATCGTCACCGGCATCTTCGTCTCGCTCCTGGTCGACTACGCCCTCGCCGCGCTCGCCGGCGGGTCGCAGGAAGAACTGTGGTTCGGGCTCGAGGCGTGGCGGTGGATGTTCCTCGCGATGTGTGTGCCCGCGCTGGCCTACGGTCTGCTGTCACTGACGATTCCCGAATCCCCCCGCTACCTGATCGCTCAGGGGCGCATCGCCGAGGCCCGCGGCATCCTCGCGGTCCTGCTCGGCGAGAAGGGCCTCGACCTCAAGATCGAGAGCATCCGTTCGACGCTGGCCCGCGAGACGCAGCCGTCGATCCGCGACCTGAAGGGCTCCGCGTTCGGCCTGATGCCGATCGTGTGGATCGGTATCGGACTCTCCGTCTTCCAGCAGTTCGTCGGTATCAACGTGATCTTCTACTACTCGAGCGTCCTGTGGCAGGCCGTCGGCTTCGACGAGGGCAGTTCCCTGAAGATCACGGTCATCACGTCGGTGGTCAACATCGCCACCACACTCATCGCCATCGCCTACATCGACCGGGTGGGCCGCCGGCCGCTGCTCATCATCGGCTCCGCCGGCATGGCCGTCACGCTCGCGACCATGGCGTTCATCTTCGGAACCGCCTCCACCACGGTCGTGAACGGTGTCACGACGCCGCAGTTGACCGGGCTGCAGGGGCCGATCGCGCTCGTCGCCGCCAACCTGTTCGTGGTCGCGTTCGGAATGTCCTGGGGCCCGGTCGTGTGGGTCCTGCTCGGTGAGGCGTTCCCCAACCGCATCCGGGCCGCCGCGCTGTCGCTCGCCGCGGGTGCCCAGTGGGCGGCGAACTGGCTGATCACCGTGACGTTCCCGTCCATGAAGGACTTCTCGCTCGGAATCTCGTACGGCTTCTACGCCGTCTGCGCGGTGCTGTCGCTCGTTTTCGTGCTGCGCTGGGTCAAGGAGACGAAGGGCGTGGAACTCGAAGCCATGCACTCCGATTCGATCGTGTAGGCCTTTCCCGCCACGACGAAGACGCCCGCGAGGATCTCACTCGCGGGTGTCTTCGTCGTCCTTCATCTGCTCGACGGCCGTCGCGGATTCGCTCACGATCGCGCGCATGGCCGCCTCCGCCGCATCCGCGTCGCCCATCTGGATGGACGACGCCACCACGCCGTGCAGGCGGATCGCCTCGGTCTCCGCGACGTGCGGCATCAGCGAGTGCCGGGTGCGGCCCTCGAGCACCTCCACGACGATCTGCGACATCGCACGCAGCAGGGGATTGCCCGACGCGGTCAGCAGTGTGCGGTGAAAGTCGGAATCGTGGGCCAGGTACGCATCCGTGTCCGCCGCGCGGGACGTCGACGACATTCCGATGACGGCCGCCGTCAGCGCCCCGCACTGCTCCGGCGTCGCCCGGGTCGCCGCGAGACGCGCGGCGAGCGGTTCGATACCCGACCGCAGTTCGCTCAGGCTCGACAGCTGGTCGAACCGCTGCGGTCCGGCGAGTTTCCAGCGGATCACGCTCGGGTCCAGTGAATTCCAGTGCTCCTCGCTCAGCACGGTGATCCCGACGCGACGGCGGACCGCCAGAAGTCCGAGGGATTCGAGAACCCGAACCACCTCGCGGACGACGGTGCGGGAGACGGAGTACTGGGTGACCACGTCGTCGGCGGAAATGCGGGTGCCGGGTGCCAGGGCTCCGGCCACGATGTCGCCGCCGAGCCGATCGAGCACCGTTTCGTGCAATTGCCGGTACTCGGCGCCCTCTGCGTTGGTCATCCGCCGATGGTCCCACGGTTGCCCCCATTGAACACACGTTGGCGCGCTCTTCAGACTCTAAGTAGTACTTATTCGGATTTCACCTTGAAATCATATGGTTTATAAGGCAGAGTGACCTGAGTCACGAACAACGGCCATTCCAATACCGATCTCCCTGGAGCAACAGAATGAGTACCGCGTCACTACTCGCAGCGGCCGACAGCGCCGGCACCGACGCGCAGCTGATCACGGCCGCCGTCGTCGGCGTCGCCGCCATCATCGCGCTGATCACCTGGCTCAAACTCCACCCGTTCCTCGCACTGTCGATCGGCGCCGTCGGTGTCGGCATCGGCGCAGGTCTCGGCGCCACGGACTCGGTGAAATCGTTCGTCGAGGGCTTCGGCGCCACGATGGGGAGTGTCGGAATCCTGATCGGCTTCGGTGCCATGTTCGGCAAGCTGCTCGCCGATTCGGGTGGCGCCGACCGCGTCGTCGACACCCTCGTCGGGCGCGCCGGACCGCGGACGCTGCCCTGGATGATGGCACTGGTCGGCGCGGTGATCGGCCTGCCGATGTTCTTCGAGATCGGCCTCGTGCTGCTGATGCCGGTCATCATTCTCGTCGCGCGCCGTTCGGGGCTGTCGCTGATGCGCATCGCGATTCCCACCCTGGCAGGCCTGTCGGCGATGCACGGTCTCGTTCCGCCCCACCCCGGGCCGCTGGTCGCGGTGGCGGCGCTCAACGCGAACCTCGGACTCACCCTCGCGCTCGGCGTTGTCGTCGCGATTCCCACCGTCATCGTCGCCGGACCGCTGTTCAGCAAGCTGGCGGCCCGCTGGGTGGACGTCCCCGTCCCCGAGCTCTACGTGACCGTCGAAGACCGGGAAGGTGCCGAGGCCGCCGCCGAGCGTCGCCGCCCCAGCTTCGCGGCCACCCTCTCCGCCATCCTGCTCCCGGTCGTCCTGATGCTGGGCAAGGCCATTGCCGACGTCGTCGCCGCCGGCTCGGAGTCGCCCGCGAAGGCACTGCTCGACTTCCTCGGAACGCCGGTCGTGGCCCTCGGGCTCGCGGTGCTCGCCGGAATGCTGCTCCTCGGCCGGGGCGGTGGCATGGATCGCAACGCCATCGCGGCGTCGCTGGAGAGCTCGCTGCCGCCGATCGCCGGAATCCTCCTCATCGTCGGTGCGGGTGGCGGATTCAAGCAGGTCCTGATCGACACCGGCATCGCCGACGTGATCGCCGAAGCGATCAAGGGCAGCGCCCTCCCCGTCCTGTTCCTCGCCTGGCTCGTGGCCGTGCTGATCCGTGTCGCCACCGGATCGGCCACCGTCGCGACCGTCACCGCGTCCGGCATCCTCGCGCCCGTCGCTGCCGAGCTGACGTCCACGCACGTCTCGCTGATGGTGCTGGCGATCGGCTCCGGCTCGCTGTTCCTGTCGCACGTCAACGACGCGGGATTCTGGCTGGTGAAGGAATACCTCGGCGTCACGGTGGTACAGAACCTGAAGACGTGGACGGTGATGGAGTGCATCATCTCCGTCACCGGTCTGGCCGGTGTCCTCGCGCTGAGCGTGTTCATCTAAAGGGGGTCGAGAATGTCGAGTGAGGTTGGTGAGATGCACGTGAGTACGCGCGAACCGGTAGGACGCACGCCGCAGACCGCGGATCCCGTCCTGGTGCTGATGGGCGTGTCCGGGTCCGGGAAGTCGACGGTCGCGGGAATCATCGCCGGCGCGATGGGCTGGGACCTGCAGGAGGGCGACGCGCTGCATCCTCCGGCGAATGTCGCGAAGATGGCGTCGGGGCAGCCGCTGACCGACGAGGACCGCTGGCCGTGGCTCGATCTCGTCGCCGGGTGGATCCGGGACCACACCGACAACGGTCTTCCCGGGGTCATCACCTGCTCCGCGCTCAAGCGCAGCTACCGCGACGTCCTGCGCGGAGACAACGTCGTGTTCGTGCATCTCGCCGGGTCGCGGGCGCAGATCGGCGAACGGCTGACCGCCCGGCTCGACCACTTCATGCCCCCGTCGTTGCTGGACACGCAGATTTCGACGCTCGAGCCGATCGAGCCCGACGAGGACGCCATCGTGGTGGACGTGGGCGGATCGCCGACGCAGGTGGCGACCGAGATCATCGCTCGACTGGAGCAGCGGCTCGGCCGGTGAACTTCCGGTAATCGGACGGAAATTCAGTCGAAGTCGCTCGGTAACGGGCGGCTTCGACTTACCGTGGCGTGTGGTCTCGGGGGATATGGGTGTGTTTCTCCCCGGATCGCCCTAGGGTGTCCAGTTAGCTGGACAAGCGTCCGATACAACGGAGGGCAGTATGCGAACGCGTGAATCGATCGTGTGGCACTGGGATGTCAGTCGGCGGGCGCGCATGACGTTCTGGTTCGCCAGGGCTTTCGTCAAACCGCTGTTCACGATATGGCCGACGACGGACCGCGGCATCGAACTACTCGCGGCTCTCGACGAACTCATCGACCGGCTACCCAAGCCGAAGGGGCTCGACATCGAGGCGATCTCGCTCGGCGGGGTGCCGTGCGAGAAGATCACCCACCCGCGACCCACCGTCACCTCGATGGACGGCGCCACCATCCTCTACTTCCACGGCGGCGGATTCGTGTTCTGCGGGCTCGCCACCCACCGGGCGCTGTGCGGTCTGCTCGCCGCGCGTTCGGGTGCGCCCGTCGTCTCGGTCGAGTACCGGCAGCTTCCCAAGGGGGCGATCGGGGCGTCGCTGGTGGACGCCATGACCGCATACACCGAGATGCTGAAGGTCTGCGACGACCCCACCCGGGTGATCGTCGCGGGGGACTCGGCGGGCGGGTATCTCGCGATGAAGGTCGCCGAAGTCGCCGCGTTGCGGGGCATCACCCGGCCGGCGGCCGTCATCGGATACTCGCCGCTGCTCAACCTCGACCTCGAGGATCACGACCCCGATTTCATGAAGCGCGACGCGTACCTGCCGATGTCGCAGGTGGCCAAGCTGAAGGACCGCTGGCTGGCCGGGCCCGACCAGATTCCCGGTGCCCAGTCGCCCGTGAACGCGGATCCCGCATTGTTCCCGCCGGTCTTCCTCACCGCCGCCGAGTACGAGATCATGCGGCCCGACGTCGAGATCATCACCGACCGGTTCGATCGAGAGGGACGGCCGATCGAGACCCACATCTGGAGTGGACAGATCCACGCGTTCCCGGTGATCGGCAAGGTGCTGCGGGAAAGCCGCACGATCATCGGGCTCACGGTCGACTTCGCGTCCCGCGCACTCACGGAGTCGAAGCGGCACTCGGCCTGAACGGCAGAGCGGGTGGGCCTGTGCCCACCCGTTCTGCCGTCCGCGGACTATGCGGGGTTGAGCACCCTGCGCAGCAGCGGTGACACCGTGATCAGCAGTCCCAGCAGGGCGACACCCGTGACGAGCACGAGGCCGGAGTGGAACTGGTGGAACCCGGCGCCGCTGATGCCGGTGGCGGTGTGCGAGCCTGCGGTGACGAGCGCGGTGGTCAGCGCCAGCACGAGCGCGGCACCGACCTGTGCGGACGTCTGCACGAGCCCCGACGCCAACCCCTGCTCGGAGTCGTCGACACCCGACGTGGCCTGGGCCATGATCGACGTGAAGCCCAGCGCGAAACCGACGCCCAGCAGCACCACGCTCGGCAGGATCGCGATCGTGTAGTCGGGCTGATCGCTCCCGGCGAAGAGGAACCACAGGTAGCCGAGGCTCAGCGACGTGAGCGCCGCGATGATCATGCGGGCGGTGCCGAACGCGTCGATCAGACGGCCCACGAACGGCGACCCGAAGGCCACGATGATGCCCGCGGGGAGAAGACCCAGCGCCATCTCCAGCGGCGACCATCCGAGCACCGACTGCAGGAAGATCGTCATCATGAACTGGAAGCTCAGGTAGGAGCCGAACAGCGCGACGATGCTGAGGTTCGCCCGCACGATCGAGCCGACCCGCAGAATGCTCAGCCGCACGAGCGGGTGCGCGACCCGGTTCTCCACGACGAAGAACGACGCCAACAGGGCAGCGGCCAGTGCGAACGAGCCCAGCGTGAGCGGATCGGCCCAGCCGCGAGCCGGCGCCGACACGACGGTGTAGACGGCGAGCAGCATGCCCGACACCAGCGTGGCGGCTCCGACGATGTCGTGTCCGCCGGTGTCGGCGGCTCGGTCGCGGGGGATCAGGGCGGCGCCTGCGACCAGGGCGAGCACCGCGAACGGCACCGGCATCAGGAACGTCCAGCGCCACCCGGCGCTGGTCAGCAGCCCGCCCAGGATCAGTCCGGACGAATAGCCGCTGGCTCCGAAGACGGAGAAGATCGACAGCGCCCGGTTACGGGCGGGCCCCTCCTTGAACGTGGTGGTGAGGATCGACATCGCGGTCGGCGCGGTGAACGCGGCGGCGAGTCCCTTCACGAAGCGGCTCGCGATGAGCAGTGTGCCGTTGTCGACGAGTCCGCCGACCAGGGACGCGATCGCGAACACGGTCAGCGCGATCAGGAAGACGCGGCGGCGTCCGAGGAGATCGGCGGTGCGTCCGCCCAGCAGGAGCAGACCACCGAATCCGAGGACATATCCGTTGATGATCCATTGCAGCGAGGTGGTCGACAGCCCGAGTTCGGTTCCGATGGAGGGCAGCGCAACACCCACCATCGAGACGTCGAGACCGTCGAGAAACATCACGAGGCACAGCACGGCCAGGACGCCCCAGAGGCGGGGAGTCCAGGCCTGGTCGGTCGACGGGGCGGTGGTGGCGCCCGACGAGGTGGCGAGGTCCGGGGTGGCGTCGCTGATAGTCACAGGGAGAATGTAGATGCACGTGCAATCAATGCGCAAGCATTAATTTCGTTTGCATTTAATTCGCTTGCACGTTTTTCGTGCGCGCGCTAGGGTGCGGACCATGAGCTCAGAAGCGGACCTGCGCGGCACGTGGCGGCTGCTCGCGAGCCGATACAACTCGATCGCCTGCGAGTTGGATCGTGAGATGCAACACGCGCACGGCCTGAGCATGAGCGATTTCGAGACACTCGACCGACTGATGGACACCACCTGCGACCGGCCACGGATGCAGGACCTGGCGGCCGAGATGTACCTCAGCCCCAGTGCTCTGTCCCGGAGCGTGGCCCGACTGGAGAAGGCGGGCCTGGTCGCCAGAGCGCTGTGCGAGGCGGACCGGCGCGGCGTCTTCGTCGACGTCACCGACGCCGGCCGCGAGGTACACGCCGACGCCAAGAAGATTCAGCTGGGCGTACTCACCGAAAGGCTTTCGGAAGCAACCTGATTCGTCACGTCAACGAGGTGGGTGTCGCGTAGTCGTCGGACGGGAACTCGCCGTCGACGACGGCGGTCACCACCGTGTTCTCGAGCGTGATCGCCCCGCCGTGATTGTCCAGGAACGCGGTGTCCGCGGCGTCGCGCCCCGTCGCGATCCGCAGCAGTGCCGAACGCGGGGCCAGCCGGGTGGCGTCGACCACCCGCCACTCGGAATCGACGAACGCCTCGACGACGGCGTGGAAGTCCATCGGATCGCAGCCCGGCGCATACACCGCCGCCAGCCGCGCCGGGATGGTGACGGCCCGCAAGAGCGCGACCGTGAGGTGGGCGAAGTCACGGCACACCCCGGCCCCGGACAGCATCGTGTCGACGGCACTGTCGGTGGATCTGCTCGACCCCGCCTGGTACAGCAGCCGTGACCCCACCCACGTGGTGATGTCCTGCAGCAGTTCCGGGTGCGGCTTCGACAGGTTGAACTCCCCGCCGGTGAACCCGAAGAACTTGTCCGCCTCGGCATATCGGCTCGGGCGCAGGTACTTCGACAGGTCGTAGTCGGTGACGGGAGGAGAATCGGCCTTGCCCAGAACCGAAGCCGAGTACTCGACGTGCAGCGAGCCGCGTGGGCTGTCCAGCAGGTGGACGCGAGTTCCGTGCTCCGCCACCATCTCCCGTGCCTCGACCGGGTTACCGTCGAGGGTGAACGTCAGCGACTCCGACAGCTCCGAACCGGGGGTCCGGGCCACCGCGATCTTGAATTCGAGACTGGTGGGGTCGGTGACCTCGATGTCGAGAGTGGCGGTGACGTGACGTTTCATCAGCCCATCCTGGCATCCCGCGTCCGGGGGTGCAGAATCCCCGGCGGAGTCAGGCCCGAACGCGTGGCCGCAACCACTCGACGAGATCGTCGAGTACCTCCTCGTTCTCCGGTTCGTTGAACACCTCGTGGAACAGGTTTTCGTAGATCTCCACCGTGAGATCCTCCGAACCGGCGTACTCCGCGATGAGTTCCGTGCCGTGCACGCTCGCGAGCCCGTCGTCCCGCCCGTGCTGCAGCAGCAGGGGAACCTTCAACGACGGCAGGCGCTCCGGCAAATGTTCGGCAGCCAGAATCATTCCGCGCGCAATCCCCGCAGGCACCTTCCCGTGGTGGACGAGGGGATCCTCCTCGTAGGCCGCCACGACCGCCGGATCGCGGGACACCAGCTTCGCGTCGAGTGATTCGACGGGTACGCCGGGGAGGAAGCGGCCCACCAGCTTGCCGATCTCGACCACCACGCGCGGTGTCCCGCTCGTCACGTCGACCGCGGGTCCGGACAGCATGAGTGCCTTCAGGTCCTGCTGGTGGTCGAGGGCGTACGTCAGTGCGATGGAACCGCCCATGCTGTGCCCGAGGAGGAACCGGTCGGTGCCCGGCCAGTCCGTCGACGCGATGCCGAACAGCTGGTGCAGGTCGTCGGTGAATTCGCGCCAGTCCTTCAGATGGACCCGTTTGCCGCCCGACCGCCCGTGTCCGCGGTGGTCGGGCGCGTAGATCGCCAGATCGAGTTCGCCGAGTCGCTCGATCACGTGGTCGTAGCGCCGGGCGTGTTCGCCGAAGCCGTGGCACAGCACCAGCACGCCGCGCGGGCGCCGCTCGGGAAGCCACACGTCGTAGACGATGGGAATTCCGCCGACGCCGGCGAAGGACGATTCTCGATGCTGCATGATGCCCCTTCGTGGTCCGAATTCGACGACTCAGATCATTGCACGGTGAGGTACCCCGACAAGCGGAAAATTAGGGGATCGGTCCCTTCGACAACAGGTCGATCACGGCTCGGGAGGTGCGTCGCCGCAGCCATCCACGCGGCCCGTCCTCGCCGAGCGCGGCGCGGGCGGCGTTCAAGCCCGACACCCCGTGCACACCGCCGCCCGGGTGCGCCGAGGCGCTGCCCAGGTACAGGCGCTGAACCGGGGTTTCCGAGCGGGAGATGCCCGGCCCGGGCCGGAAGACCAGTTGCTGATGGAGTTGCGCCGTCCCCCCGTTGACGGCGCCGCCCACGAGATTCGCGTCGGCCGCCTCGAGATCCGACGGGCGCTGGACGACGCGCCCGACGACCCGATCCGCGAAACCGGGTGCGTGTGCCTCGAGGACGTCGTCGACCCGCGCCGCCAGCAGGTCGGCAGACGCGTTGTCGATGATGTCGCGCGGTAGATGCGTGTACGCCCAGGCGCTTTCGGTGCCCTCCGGTGACCTGCTGGGATCGGCGGTCGTCATCTGCCCGAACAGCAGGAACGGGCGGGCCGGGACGGTGCCGGTGGTCAGGTCGGCCATCCACCGGACGAGGCCGTTGTCGTCGGCGCCGAGGTGGACGGTCCCCGCACCGCTCAGGCTGGGCGAACGCCACGGAATCTTCTGTGACAAGGCGTAATTGACCTTCAGCACCGGCGTGTCCCACTCGAAATGGTCGAGATCGGCACGCACCCGGGCGGGGACGGCATGGTCCGGCAGCAGCGACCCGTACAGCGCGGGCGCCGAGACGTCGGCGATCACCGCCCGGCGTGCCGTGTAGCGGGCACCCGACGCCGTCCGCACGCCGACGGCGCGACCGGACCGAACCTCGATCCCAGTCACCGCGTCGCCGTAGTGGAAATGCGCGCCCGCGTGCTCGGCCCGGCGTACCATCGCGGCCGACAACTCGCCCGCGCCGCCCACCGGGACGGGGTACCCACCGTCCTGGGCGAGCATCGTCAGGATGTACCCCATGACGCCGCTGCCCGGTGCGTCCGGAGGGGTGTCGGCGTGCATCGCGTTGCCCAGCAACAGCAGTCGTGCCGCCTCGTCGCGGAACAGTTCGTGCGCCATCCGCCGCGCAGGAAGGAGGAGGAATCGCGCCACCCTCAGCGACTCGGCGGTGCCAAGCCGGCGCAGCAGGGCGCTCGGGCCCCGCACGGGAGGGAACGGGCTGAACAGGATGCTCAGCAGCGGTTCCTTGATGTGGTGCCACTGCTCGACCAGCGCCGTCCACGCGACGCCGTCGCCGGGTTGCCTGCGTTCGAGGTCGGCGGCCGTGTCGGCCGGGTCGGGATGAATCACCGGCGCGTCCTCGTCTGCAGCGGAGCGGGCGTGCCCGACCGCGCGGGGCGCGTGACTCCAGCGCAACCCGTGCGACTCGAGGTCCAGCCCGCGCAGCGCGGGGGACACGGTCGACAGGGGATAGAACGCGCTGAACAGGTCCGACGTGAAGCCTGGGACGAGTTCGGCCGACCTCACCGCGCCGCCGGGCGTCGGCTGCGCCTCCACGACCGCGACGTCCCAGCCTGCATCGGCGAGAGTCGCGGCCGCGACGAGCCCGTTGGGACCGGATCCGATGACCACTGCGTCGACGTTGCTCACCCGACCAGGCTGTCAGAAAAGTCAGCGCTCCGCTCGATGCTCAAAGGGACGACGGCGTGAACGTCACCGGCAGATGCTTCAGTCCGTTGATGAAGTTGGAGCGCAGCCGCTGGGCAGGCGCCGTCTGCTCCATGTCGGGCATCCGACGCAGAATCTCACTCAGCATCACCTTCATCTCGGCGCGAGCGAGGTTGGCGCCGAGACAGAAATGGTGACCGCCGCCGCCGAACGCGATGTGCTGCGAGTAGTGGCCGGTGGGACGGTCGATGTCGAACGTGTACGGATCGTCGAACACCGCCTCGTCACGGTTCCCCGACATGTGCCAGATGACCACCCGCTCGCCCTCGGAGATCTCGACGTCGTGCAGCACAGTGTCCCTGGTCGCGGTCCGGCGGAACTGCATGACCGGTGTGGCCCACCGCAACCCCTCCTCGATCAGGGCGTCGAGCTTCGACGGATCCTCGAGCACCTTCCGGCGCTCCTCGGGATGCTCCATCAGCGCCAGCTGGGTGTGCGAGATGGCGTTGCGGGTGGTCTCGTTTCCCGCGACCGCGAGCAGCATGAAGAACATGTTGAAATCGAGTTCGCCGAGCTTCTCGCCGTGGACGTCGGCCTGGATGAGAGCTGTCGCAATGTCGTCGCGCGGGTGCCGCTTGCGGTCCTCGAACATCTCGAGGCTGTAGGCGAACATCTGTCCGGCCGCCGCGCGTTCCTGACCTTCCTCGAGGTGGAATTCGGGATCGGACGAGCCGATCATCTGATTCGTCAGGTCGAAGATGAGCTTGCGGTCCTCCTGGGGCACGCCGAGGAAGTCGGCGATCGCCTGCAACGGCAGTTCGGACGCGACGTCGACGACGAAGTCGCACTCGCCACGCTCGATCACCGCGTCGACGATGCTCGTGGCGCGCTGCGCGAGAATGTCGTGCAGCTGGCCGATGCGGCGGGGCGTGAAGCCCTTGCTGACAATCTTCCGCAGCGCCGTGTGGTCCGGTGGGTCCATGTTCAGCATCATCAACTGCTGGCCCGCCAGGTCGTCGGGGGCAAGGTCGTCGATGTAGGTGGCGCCCCGCCACGACGAATACGTCTCGGCGTCCCGGTTCACGGTCACGATGTCCGCATGCCGGGTGACGCACCAGAAGGGGTCGCCGCGCTCGTCGAGGTGCCGGTAGACCGGAGCCTCGCGCCGCAACGTGGCGAACATCTCGTGGGGCACGCCCTGCACGAAGGTGTCCGGGTTGTAGAGATCGACGTCGGCGAGCTTCACGGTCCCTCCTGAGGCCTCACGTACGAGAATACGTTCTAGTCCTGGAGGATGTGGGGACAACGAAAACGGCCCCGGAGAATTGAATCTCCGGAGCCGTTTCCACTTGGTAGCGGGGACAGGATTTGAACCTGCGACCTCTGGGTTATGAGCCCAGCGAGCTACCGAGCTGCTCCACCCCGCGTTGCATTGACAACACTACACCCTTCCCGGAGTGCTCTTGACCAACCCCGGGGAGGGCTAGGTCACATCAACCGGAACTGGACCATTTCGATGGCGTTCTCGATCGCCTCGGAAACCTCCCGCAAGCGCTCGTCCGCGCCGGCCGCAGCGAGAATCTGCAGGCGGTCGGCGTCGCCCATCGGAATGTACGTGGCGATCTCGTACAGCCTCGTGCCGAGGGACCCGCGGAACCCGCCGATGACCGGAACGTCGGGCGGGACGTTCCCGGTCTCCGTCGCGAGACGTCGGAGGAGGCCGTACAGGAATTCGAGTCTCTCGATCAGCGACGGGAATTCGTAATCCGCCGTCTGGGTGCCGGAGTTCTCGTCCGGCCACACATCCACCTCGGCGATCGGATACGGGTTGTCCGGCAACCACTTCGACACCTTGATGCGTTCCTCGGTGCGGCAGAACAACTCGTACCGGCCGTCGCCGATCGACGCGTGGGATTCGATCCGCGCGATCGTGCCCACGTCGTGGCGCACGTCGCCGCCACCCACCTCGTTGCCGCGAGCAATGAGCACGACCCCGAATCGCGGACCGTCCGGTGCGTCCAGGCAGTCGCGGACCAGTTCCTGATAGCGGGGTTCGAAGACGTGGAGGGGGAGCTGCTGACCGGGCAGCATCGTCGAGCCCAGCGGGAACATGGGGAGCAGAGTCATCAGGGGATTCTCAATCGGGGTACGGGCGTCGCCGGCAACGGGTCGACGCGATCGATCTCGTCCGTCAGGTGTTCCGACCACGTCAGGAGGCCGGCGATGTCGAGGCCGTGTGGCGCCTCCACCTCGTAATGCCGGATCCGGTCGTGGCCCTGGCGCAGCAGCGACCGCGCACCGGTCTTGTTGCCCCGCATCAGGTGGGTGAGACCCACAGCGAGCTGCGCGAGCCCCTGCCACAGTTCCCGCTCGTCCTCGGGTGCGATCTTCCACGTGCCTTCGAGGATTTCGTGGGCGTGGAACGGCATGCCGTGGTCGAGTAGCCGCTGAGCCTCGGTGATCGCCTCGTCGGGCGGTAACCGCAGGTCGTCGGGGATGCGCGGCACACCCTCGGCGTCGTGAGGCAGGGGCCGGCCAAGCTCGTCGCGGGGGCGTGCGTTGAGCGGCTTCCCCGTCCCGTCCCTGTCCCGATCGGTCATGGGACAAGGGTAACGCTCAGCCGCGGGTCGGCGAAGGGTTGGCAAGGGCCGCAGACACGCGTTTCGACAACTCGTCGCGAACCACCCGGACCGTCGCCGACCGCAGGTGAACACGGTCGTCCTGGTGATAGAGGTACCGGCCGTCCTGTTCCACGTCGATCCAGGTCAGTTCACCCAGAACGGGCTCGTCGAGTCCGCTGCGCGCACCACGGATGCAGATGTAACCGATCCCGGTTCGCGGTCGGCCGACGATCCGTCGCAGCAGAGTGCCGTCGGAGGCCCGGGCGTTCTGCAGGACGGACGTCGTGGCGCTTCGGCTCTGAATGTCGTCGGGGTGCGCGGTCAGCGACGGGGTTCGTCCGGGAGCGCAGTCGGGCAAGTCGTCCAGGAGTCGGGCGACGAACCCGTCGACGCTCTCCACGCCCGCGTCGATCCGGATGTCGCCGCGTCCCGGTTCGCCGCGGAGCTGTTCGGCGACGACGGCGACCCGGCCCCGGATGCTGCCCCTCCGCCGGATCCCGGAGTCGAGTTCGGGGGAGGGGGCGAGCACCGTGACGGACACTTGCGGGTTCCGGAGCACCTGGATCGCCGCGACCAGTTTCGGTTCGTCGAGCGCGGACCGCCACTGCTCCAGTTCGCGTTGCTGGATCGCGTACTGGTCTTCCGTTGCCGCGGCGGACCGGTACTTCAGCGGGTACGGCATCCAGTCGAGATCGGTTGCCTCCCAAAGGCACATGAATTGAGCTGACGTCAGCCGCCAGTTCATGCGCCGATCACCGGCGGTGCGACGGGGTCGAGTTTACCGATCAGGTCGTTGCCGTTGTCGACGGTGATGAGGTAGCTCGGCGTCTGATGCTCCGTGTCGCCCTCGCCGTTTCCGCCTGCCCGGCCGGGCGCACCCATCATGCCGGGTGCCATACCCATCCCGGGGCGACTCATGCTCGGTTTCACCGGCGTCGCCGCCGCGGCAGCGGCCGCCGCCCCTGCACCCGCCGCCGCACCACCCGACGGGATCGGGCCACCCGGAACCACAGCGCCCGAGTTGGACTCGGACTCGCGTTTGTCGTTCTTCCGGCGCGTGCTCGACGCCGAACCCCCGACACCCGATCCGCCGGCACCGGATGCACCGGCGCCCGATCCGCCGGCGATTCCGCCATAACCCGCTCCGCCCGCGCCGTTGCCCGACTGCGAACCTGCACCAGCAGCGTTCTGCGCATTCGCAGCCGCAGTCTGTGCGGCCGAACCGGATCCGGCACCGGCGCCCTGATTGGCAGCAGCCTCGGCATTCGCTGCAGACGTGGTCGCGGCATCATCCTCCGCGGAACCCTCGGCCCCAGGGGTCTCACCATTCACAGACGCATCGCCATCGCTCGGCGCGGAGAAGGTACTGCTGTCGGATGTGTTCCACGGATTTGAACCCTGTGGCACCGTTCCGTACGAACTCGGCATGCCGCCGGAGCCGGAACCGTCGCCAGATGGCGTGTAGGGCTCCGGTAACTGCGGGACATTCGTGCCGACGTCCCGGTAGTTCGGCACGTAGATCGCCTCCAACCTCCGAACCGCCTCGAGACGTGCGGCTTCCCTCTCAGTCTCGGACCTTTCGGCCGCAAGCGGGCTCAGCGGGAGTTGAGACAGGACACCTTCGGCACTGGCCGGCTGAGGCACAGAGGCTTTCACATCCGCAGCCGCACTGCTCAGGATGTCGAGCTTGACGGCAATTGCCGCGATGCTCGATGTCAGTTGACCGCTCGTTGCAGCGAGTTTCTCGGTAGCTTGCGCCGCGGCATCCGCCGCCGCACCCTCCCAGCGTTCGGAGATGGTATTTCGGAGGATCGCGAACCCGAACGCTAAAGGGAGCGCATTCGAGATGCTGTGACAGGCCTGGGCGAGTTGACTGATGGCGTCGGGAACCATGGTCTGCGCCTTTGCGTACATTTCTTCGTGATCCATACCGTGGAAGCTCTCCATGGTGCGGATGTACGGTTCGTCTGTTCCTGATCCTGCGGTCAGCTTGTCCGCCGAGTTCTGTAAGCCCGTGCGGCGTTGCTCGCCTGCTCCATTCGGATTTATCGAGTCGAGGATCGTGGACACAACATCATTGGGCGGCACGGCTTAGCCCTCCTTCGGAATGTAGCGTTCGAAGATCCGGGCGATGTCCTCCAAGCCTGCGCACCATTCAGATTCGGGAGCGGGCCCAGCGTGGTCGGGGAAGATGCTTCGAGTTAATCCGAACATGCCGTATGAAGTTTCCATGCTGAGATCGCACGAATTTCTGACTTCAGGATTGAACTTCAGAAGCGCTCGACGACCGTTAATCTCGATCGGTGTGGCATGGTCCTTGGATTTTTCTTGCTCTTCAGCCCAGCTGATATTCCCTGACAACGCATTCATCCCGTAAAGGTCGTCGACGGAATCGTACGAACAGCCTAGGAAGGTATAGCTCCCCGCAGGGAAGTCGGCGTTCTTTTCACTGCTCGCGTCGTACCCTGCCTTCAACAGGGCTTCGTCGGGAATGTCGAGGCACGGATCGAAGGCAACCTGAGGGCGAGTCGATTGGTCGACGTGGCGTGGAATTCGGGTGGATGACGTGTGGGGATCTGTTTCTGTCGTCGCGGACGCCGTGCACCCAACCAGAGCTATGGCGGTCGATGTAATGCCGATCCACAAAAGAGGCTGCCTCATGCTGGTGTGTCCTCCTGAATGGCGCCGAGGGCTTCTCGGATTGCGCTGTCGGCGTCCCCGAAGGCTTGACCACCGGCCGCGAATGTGTCGCGCATCAGAATGATTGCGTCGCGAAATTGACTAAGCCGTTGGTGCACCGACCCAGCGTCGCCTGTGAACTTCGATTGATAGCCATTCTGCAGCTCTTGCGCGGAGGTGAATCCGCCGAACCCGGTGACCATGCGAAGGCTGTCCGCTTCCTTTATCGCATCTCTCACTTGCTCCAGCATCGTGTTGCACACGCCGACACACTTCTCGATGGCGTCATCTTCCAGACGCAGTGTTTTGCTCATTCCCATCCCCCCAGTGCTCGACAGGACCCCCTCGGCCGCGTGCGGAGATGCTACCGCACGGGTGTGTCATTCGGTCTAGTGCGCAGCGCTGCAATGTTCAGGCTGCGTTGAGGAATTCGATGAGGATGCGTTCGACGGGTGAGTCGGTCTGAAGCTCGTGGAATGGCAATGGTTTCGGTAGTGGTGGTGCTGTCGATCGGTACCGGTGTCCGGTGGGGGTGTAGACCTCGATGTGGTGCAGTCCTCCGGGCAACTGATGAGGGGTGGCGTTCCATCCTGCGCCTTGTTTGGCGTAGTTGCAGGCTGCGCACAGACCGGCGCCGTTGTGCGCGGTCGTCGGGCCCTCGCTTTCGCGGGGCTGGATGTGGTCGTGGTGCCGGATCGGGGCATCGCACCAGGGTGTCCGGCAGGTTCGATCGCGTAGATCGATGAGCCTCGCCAACCCGGCGGGGAAGCAGCGGGCCTGGGATTCGGTCGCGGTCAGCGCTCCCGACTGTGGGTTGGCGTACAGACGGCGCAGGTTCACCCGCGTCGCATCTCCGGTGTCTGGATCGATCGCTGCCTGGACTGCCTCGGAAATCCAGTGCCCCGCCAGTTCGGCGGGGACAGGCCCGTATCCCTGCACGTGGGCGGGTTCGGATCCGTTGTCGAGGAGGGCGCGATCGGAGATCACCAAGTTCACGGTGATCGGCGGTGTCGTCGCCGTGTGGTGTGTGCCGGTGACTCTGGACACGAGGAGGTCGGCCATGATCTGCGACCGCGTGCGTTCGTCGCCCGCGGCGAGGATCGAGTCGGCGTCACGTGCGAGGGTGGCGTGCACCGCGACCCCCTGCGCGACGGGTAGCAGGGCGCTGACGTAGGCCATGGTGTCCGGTGCGGGACGGGAGGTGACCCGCCGATCCGACACGGCCTTGCGCGCCCGCCGCACCACGGCCTCGGCGTCGACTTCCGCGGCTGCCGCGCGAACTTTCGCGCACACCGCCTGGTCGCCGAGCCCGTCCAACGTTGCCGGGTCGCCGCACAGCAGGTAGTCGATCGCTGTGCGATCTTCCCGAGTCAGGCATGCCGTTTCGCGGACGAGGATCGTTGCTCGCCACTCGCTGAGTAACCCTCGTTCGAGCAAGGCCAAGGTACAGGGCATCTCGTGGACGAGAGCGGTCGCCATGCCGAGATGGCGACCACCGCGAAATGGTGAGTCCCGTCGTGCCAGCGCAACCTGGTTTGCGATACCGCGCCCGCGCTGCGGCAGCGGCACATTGCGGTCCGCTCGTTCGGCTCGGATGGAGGCGTCGAGGTCTGCGGTCACCCGGGCTTGCGCGCCGGCGCATGCGGCCTTCACCTCTTCCAGTGCCCGGAGTACATCGATGCGCGTCGCATCGTCGATATCCCGATCGAGTTTCGGCACCTCGGCCAGAAACGCGATTACCGCCCCTGTATCCACCCCGACCCCCCACGACTGCCGAATCCCCCGAATCGAACGTATGTTCTATCTTAACCCGGCCACGGGACCCCGGCAATACCCAACGCAATACCTACGCTGCCCCGACCAGTCGCATGGCGAGGCCGGCGTAGAGGTCCGCGACGGCCTCCGGCTCGGTGTAGGCGCCTGCAGGAAACCAGCGGCAGATGTCGACGCACAGTGACATGAGGGCGAGGGTGACGCCTTCGCCGTCGGGGACGGTGAATTCGCCGGATGCTGCTCCGGCGTCGACGACGGAGCGGACGATGTGGGTGATGTCGCGGCGCAGTTTGACCACGTCGCGGTAGTGCTCCGGCGTGAGGGCGTTGAGTTCGTACTGGACGACGCGGGCCTGTGCGTGGTGGGTGGCCTGCCAGCTCGCGAACGCGCCGATCAGCGCTTGCAGTCTCGTCGAGGGTGCCTCGTCTGGGAGGTCTGCACTCACGACGACGTCGAGCGCGGCGGTGTGGCCTTCGTAACTGATCGCGAAGAGCAGTTCTTCCTTGGAGCGGTAGTGCGGGTACATCGCGGCCGGGCTCATGTCGAGGCGGGCGGCGATCTCGCGAGTGGTGGTGCCTCCGTATCCGCTGGTAGCGAACGCGTCGACGGCTGCAGCTCGGATGCGGGCGGCAGCCTTGGACGGGCTGATCACCTGGCTGGGTGATTCGCTCATATCTTTCTCCATCCTCGGCTGCGCGGCTGTTGACAATACCGCGTCACCCCATCAGTATAAGCAAGCGCTTAGAAAATAAGCAGACGCTTACATGCTCGAAGCGTGAACCAGTCAAAGCTCGACATCCAGAAGGAGCGGTCATGCGACGCACCCTGTACGGCCCCGATCACGAGGCATTCCGCGAATCGGTCCGGGAGTTCGTGAACCGCAACCTGCTGCCGGTGGCAGACAAGCTCATCGCGCAGCGCTTCATCGACCGCGAGATCTGGCTCGAAGCGGGCCGGAACGGCTTCCTGGGCCTCGAGGTCCCGGAGGCGTACGGCGGAAGCGAGGCCGGCGACTACCGGTTCAACGCAGTCCTCGGGGAGGAACTCGCACGCGCAAGCGCCGCAGTGTCGTCGAGCTTCGGCATTCACGCCGATGTCGTCGCGCCGTACCTCGTGCAGCTCACGACCGAGGAGCAGAAGCAGCGCTGGCTGCCCAAGTTCTGCACCGGTGAACTGCTCACCGCGATCGGCATGACCGAGCCTTCCGGCGGCTCGGACCTCGCCTCGCTCAAGACCACCGCGGTCAAGGACGGCGACGACTGGATCATCAACGGTTCCAAGACGTTCATCACCAACGGCTACAACGCCGACCTGGTGATCGTCGCCGCGCGCACCAGCCCCGAGAAGAAGTCCAAGGGCATCACGCTGTTCGCCGTCGAGACGGGCATGGAGGGCTTCGAGCGCGGACGCAAGCTCGACAAGGTCGGCCAGCACGAGTCCGACACCGCCGAACTGTTCTTCGAGAACGTGCGCGTGCCGTCGACGAACATCATCGGTGAGATCGACCGCGGTTTCATCCACATGATGGAGATGCTGCCGCAGGAGCGTGTCGGCGCCGCCGTCTCGAACATCGCGCACGCCGCGCCGATTCTCGAGGAGACGATCCAGTACGCCAAGGACCGCAAGGCATTCGGGCAGCCCATCGGGTCGCTGCAGTGGAACAAGTTCCTTCTCGCCGACCTCGTCACCCGTGTCGAGGTCACCCAGGCGTACGTCGACAACTGCGTCGCCGCACATGCCGACGGCGAGCTGACGGCAGTGGACGCCGCGAAGGCCAAGTGGTGGACTGCTCAGGTGCAGAACGAGGTCCTCGACCACTGCGTACAGCTGCACGGTGGCTACGGGTTCATGACCGAATACCGTGCCGCGCGTGCGTGGATGGATGCCCGTGTCACCAAGATCTGGGCCGGTTCCAACGAGATTATGAAGGAACTGATCGGCCGCGACCTCGGCCTCTGAGTCCGCACCCCCACAGCCCGACGACAAAGGAGTCGCTTCGTATGTCCGTTCTCGACAAGTTCAGCTTGACCGATCGGGTGGTCGTCGTGACCGGTGCGTCGTCGGGCCTCGGGGTGGCGTTCGCGCAGGCGGCGGCGGAGGCGGGCGCCGACGTGGTGCTGGCTGCGCGCCGTACCGACCGTCTGGAGAAGACCGCGGAACTGGTTCGGGCCGCGGGACGTCAGGCGTTGTGCGTCGCGATGGACATCGTCGACCCGGCGCAGGCGCAGAACATGATCGACGAAGCGATGGAGAAGTTCGGCCGCGTGGACGTTCTCGTCAACAACGCGGGCGTCGGTACTGCCGTTCCCGCGACGAGGGAGACGCCGGAGCAGTTCCGGCAGGTCGTCGACATCAATCTGAACGGCTCTTACTGGGCGGCGCAGGCGGCGGGCAGGGTCATGAAGCCGGGCAGCGCGATCGTGAACATCGCGAGCGTGCTGGGCCTCACGACCGCGGGACTTCCGCAGGCCGCGTATGCCGCGAGCAAGGCCGGGGTCATCGGTCTGACCCGCGATCTGGCGCAGCAGTGGGGTGCCCGCAAGGGCATCCGCGTGAATGCGATCGCTCCCGGATTCTTCGAGACGGAGATGACGGACCAGTACCAGGACGGGTACCTCGAATCGATGAAATCGCGTCTGGTTCTCGGTCGCTTCGGTGACCCGGAGGAGCTGGCCGCGACCGTGGTCTGGCTCGCGTCGGACGCCGCGGCGTACGTCACCGGTCAGACGATCGCGGTGGACGGCGGCATCACCATCACCTGAGCGCCGGGTTGGGCGGGGCTGCGGTGCTGGCGTATAAGTAGGAAATGACCACGCGCACCGTCCATGAAGAGTGGGACGACCAGCCCGCCCCGTCGATGGCGGCCACCGATCTGCTGCGGGAGCCTCCGGCGACCCCTCGCGGTGCACGCACGCGCGCGGCGCTGGTGGCGGCCGCGCGGACGGTGTTCGAGCGGTCCGGGTACCTCGACGCCAGGCTCACCGACATCACGAAGGAAGCGAACTGCTCGACGGGGTCGTTCTACACCTACTTCGACAACAAGGAGCAGGTCTTCGTCGCCGTCCTCGAGGTGGCGCAGGAAGACATGATGCACCCGGGCATGAAGCGGGTGCAGGACACCGACGACCCCTACGCGGTGCTGGAGGCGAGCAACCGCGCCTACCTGGAGGCCTACCGGCGCAACGCCAAGCTGATGGGGCTGCTCGAGCAGGTGGCGCACATCGACCCGGCGTTCGCGGACCTGCGGCGTCAGCGGGCCGACGCGTTCATCGCGCGCAACGCGCGGGGGATCGCCGAGCTGCAGGCGCGGGGCATCGCCGACAAGGAACTGGACCCGATGCTGGCGTCGAGGGCGTTGTCGGGGATGGTCAGCAGGCTGGCGTACAACGTGTTCGTGGCCAGCGTGAACGGGACCGACGGCACTCCTGTCGACTTCGACGACGTCGTGTTCACGACGACGCGGATCTGGGCGAACGGACTGAGGTTCCCCGAGCGGAGCTGAGCTCTCGCCGGCGGCGTGAGCGTATGGGGAACTTCGGTCCACAAAACTGAATCCGACACCGGGTTCAGGTGATTTCTGTGGAAGACTGGGGCCACGTCCGTGTCCCCTCGAGGGAGGAATCTCGTGCAGGTTGCGCAGAAGGTCGCCGTCGTCACCGGTGGCGGAGGTGGAATCGGCAGTGCACTCGCGGAGCGGCTCGCCGCCGAGGGTGCCAAGGTCGTCGTCACCGACCTCGACGGCACCGGGCTGGGAACGATCGTCCGGAGAATCGACGCCGAGCATCCCGGCGCTGCGCTGGCAGTGCAGGCCGACGCGTCCGACGACGCTCAGATCGCGTCGGTCATCGACGCCGCGGAGCAGGCCTTCGGGCCCGTCGACCTCTACTTCGCCAACGCGGGTGTCGCGGCAGGCGACCAACTCGAACCCGACGACGCCGTGTGGGACCTCGCCCTCGATGTGAACGTCCGAGCGCACATCCGGGCGGCCCGCCGCCTCGTTCCCGGCTGGATCGAGCGCGGGGAGGGGTACTTCGTCAGCACGGCGTCGGCCGCCGGGCTGCTCACTCAGATCGGTTCCGCCCCCTACTCGGTGACCAAGCACGCCGCCGTCGGATTCGCCGAATGGCTGTCGGTCACGTACGGCGACAAAGGCGTCCGCGTCAGCTGCCTGTGCCCGATGGGCGTCAACACCAAACTGCTCACCGACGACGCCGCCCTGTCGGCCACCGCCGCACGCGCCGTCACCACCGCGGGTTCGGTGCTCGAACCGGCCGAGGTGGCCGAATGCGTGCTCGCCGCAATGGAAGCCGAACAATTCCTGATCCTTCCGCACCCCGAGGTGCTGGAGATGTACCGGCACAAGGGCGCCGACTACGACCGATGGATCCGGGGCATGCGCCGCTACCAGGCGACGCTCCTGGCCCAGCCGTCCTGACCTGACCGAGAAGCGAACTGCGCAAATACCGTACGAAGACCGAGAACAACCAGCATGGAGGAAACAAGTGAGCCAGGAACGTAGAACCGCCATCGTCACCGGGTCCGCCAGGGGCATCGGCGCCGCCGTCGCGAAGCGGCTGGCGAGCGACGGGTACGCCGTCGCCGTGCTCGACCTCGACGAGGCAGCATGTGCCGGCACCGTCGACGCGATCAAGGCCGCGGGCGGCGAAGCCCTGGCCGTGGGCGCGAACGTCGCCGACGAGGCGTCCGTCGCCGCCGCAGTCGAACGGGTGGCGACCGAACTCGGCGCCCCGACGATCCTGATCAACAACGCCGGAATCACCCGCGACAACCTGCTGTTCAAGATGACCGTCGACGACTGGGATGCCGTGATGAACGTGCACCTGCGTGGCGCGTTCCTGATGTCGCGGGCCGTGCAGAAGCACATGGTGGACGCCAAGTTCGGCCGGATCGTGAACCTGTCGAGCACGTCCGCGCTCGGCAACCGCGGGCAGGTCAACTACTCCGCCGCGAAGGCGGGTATGCAGGGCTTCACCAAGACCCTGGCGTTCGAACTCGGCAAGTTCGGTGTCACCGCAAACGCGATCGCCCCCGGGTTCATCGAGACGGAGATGACGGCCGCGACCGCCGAGCGGGTGGGTGTCGGCTTCGAGGACTTCAAGAAGGCGGCGGCGTCGCAGATCCCCGTCAACCGTGTCGGGCAACCGGAGGACATCGCGCACACCGCGTCGTTCTTCGTCAGCGAGGGCGCCGGATTCGTGTCGGGTCAGGTCGTCTACGTCGCCGGTGGACCGAAGGACTGATCGATGAAGGCGTGGCGTGTACACGAACTGGGTCAGCCGCGGGACGTCCTGACGTTCGAGGACATCCCCGACCTCGAGCCGAAGCCCGGAGAGTTGCTGGTCAAGGTGCTCTCCGCGGCCGCCAACTTCCCGGATGTGCTGTTGTGCCGCGGTGAGTACCAGATCAAGCCGCCGCTTCCGTTCACGCCCGGTGTGGAGCTGTGCGGCGAGGTGGTGGAGCTGGGGGAGGGCGTCACCGGGTTCGCCGTCGGCGAGCGGGTGATCGGCATGCCGAGCCTGCCGAACGGCGGATTTGCGGAGCTGGCCGTCATGTCGGCGGCCACCGCGTTCCCCGCCCCGGAGGCCCTCGACGACGCCGAAGCGTCGGCCCTGTCGATCGGGTACCAGACGGGATGGTTTGCGCTGCACCGCAGAACGCAGATCCAGCCCGGCGAAACCCTGCTCGTGCAGGCCGCGGCAGGTGGAGTGGGCAGCGCGGCCGTGCAACTGGGCAAGGCGGCAGGCGCCAAGGTGATCGGCGTCGTCGGCGGGCCCGAGAAGGCGGCCTACACGCGGGAACTCGGTGCCGACCTCGTCATCGACCGGCACAGCGAGGACTTCGTCCAGGCCGTGAAGGACTTCACGGACGGCCGCGGTGCGGACGTCGTGTTCGATCCGGTGGGCGGCGACTCCTACACGAAGTCGACCAAATGCATCGCGTTCGAGGGGCGCATCATCGTGATCGGGTTCGCGAGTGGCACCATCCCGTCACCCGGGCTGAACCACGCGCTGATCAAGAACTACTCGATCATCGGGCTGCACTGGGGTCTGTACAACGCCTACGACCCCGCCGCCATCCGGGAGTGTCACGACGAGCTGACGAGGATGACGGCGGCCGGCGAGATCAAACCGATGATCAGCGAGCGACTCGGGCTCACCGACGTCGCGGCCGGCATCGGACGCCTCGGCGAGGGGACGACGGTCGGACGGCTGGCGTTCCTGCCCGGACGCTAGCGGGCGCGCTTCGCGTACAGCTCCTCGAGGTTGTGCCGCAGGGTGGCCTCGGTGTTCTTCACGGCCGTTTCGACGAACGGTTCGACGATGAGACCGAGGGCCCTGCCGGTGAGACCGCCGGGGAGTTTGTACGCGAAGTCCACGCTGATCTCGGTCTTGTCCTCACCGTGCGCGGTGAACTCCCAGGTGGAGGAGTTGGCGGCGCCGTCGAGCGACGCCAGGGTGATGACCCGGTCCTGCACCCACTCGGTGACCTCGAGGCGGGAGCGCAGGGTGCTCGGGCCGATGTGTATCGCGGCGTCGAATGTCGACTCCAGCCCCTGGTCGAATTCGCCGATCGGACGGAATTCCGAGACTCCGAACATCCAGTCGGGGACCGTCCGGTAGTCGTCGATGTACGCGAATGCCACGTGGAGGGGCACGGCTGCGATCGCGGAGTGACGGACGTGGATCATCGGGTGGTCCCTGGCTCTCTGTCGGAGAAGGCTGTCGATCTGGGCGACCTCGTTCGACTCTAGTCAACTCCCGCGACCACGGCAGGGGAGCGGCGGGTTCCTGTTCTACCGTAGGACCCATGACGGTAGAGGGCACCCAGCGCGGCAGTTCGTGGCGTGAGTACACCGACCAGGGGTTGTCGAAGGTTCTGGCCGCGGCGCTGGCGGCGTTCGTCGAGAAGGGCTACGACGGCGCGTCGATCCGTGAGATCGCATCGCGGGCCGGCCTCTCGGTCCCCGGTCTCTATCACCATTACCCCTCCAAGCAGGCGTTGCTGGTGGGGCTGACGAATGTCGTGATGCGGGATCTCCTCGATCGCAGTCGCGCGGCGGTGTCCGAGGCGGGCCCGACGCCGGGGGAGCGGTTCGACGCGGTCATCGAGTCGTTGCTGCGGTTCCACATGTTCCGCCGGGAACAGGCCTTCGTCGCGTCCCGTGAGACGCGGAGCATGGAACCGGAGAGCAGGCGGGCGTACATCGCGCTGCGCGACGAGCAGCAGGAGATGCTCGACGACATCGTCCGGGACGGGGTTGCGGCCGGGCATTTCCGGACACCGTTCCCGCAGGACGCGAGCCGCGCCGTGGTCACCATGTGCGTCGCGGTGTCCACCTGGTACCGCGAGGACGGGCCGTTGTCGCCCGACGAACTGGTCGAGCGGTACCTGGCGATCGCGAGGAGTGCCGTCGGCACATCCGACTGAGGCTTGACCCCGTTCCGAACCTGTGGGATTCTCGGGAACGACTTCGACCGAGCGAGTGATCGGTCGGTACCGGAGTCGCCGTACTGACTGGAGGTAGTTGTGGCGATCGATCTGTCCTATGCACCCGAGGTGACCGCACTCGTCGAGAAGACCGAGGCGTTCATCCGCGAAGTCGTGCTGCCCATCGAGGACGAGCACGGCGGCGACATCACCGCCGCCGGTGGCGACACCCTGCGCGTGCAGATGCAGAAGGCGGCCAAGGACGCCGGAGTCTTCGCCCCGCACGCACCCGTCGAGTACGGCGGGCACGGCCTGAACATGACCGACCGCGCGCCCGTCTTCGAGGCCGCCGGCTACTCGCTGTTCGGCCCGACGGCACTGAACATCGGCGCACCCGACGAGGGCAACGTCCACATGCTCGCGCACATCGCGAGCCCCGAGCAGAAGGAGCGGTTCCTCGCCCCGCTCGCGCACGGCGACGTGCGGTCGGCGTTCGCAATGACCGAGCCGTCGCCCGGAGCCGGCTCCGACCCGTCCGCGCTGACCACGCGCGCCGAGAAGGTGCCGGGCGGGTGGAAGATCAACGGCCACAAGTACTTCATCACCGGAGCCGACGGCGCCGGATTCTTCATCATCTTCGCTCGCACGTCCGGCGTGCCCGGCGACCGCGGCGGCGCCACGATGTTCCTCACGCCGGCCGACGCGGAGGGGCTGACGGTGGGGCGTCACATCGACACCCTCGACCGGGCGATGATCGGCGGGCACTGCGAGGTGTTCTTCGAGGATCTGTTCGTCCCCGACAGCGGGGTTCTCGGCGAGGTGGACCAGGGATTCGCCTACGCCCAGGTCCGGCTCGGGCCCGCCCGGATGACGCACGTCATGCGCTGGCTGGGCGCCGCGCGCCGCGGCCACGACGTCGCCGTGGCGCACGTCGCGCAGCGTGACGGTTTCGGCGGCAAGCTGGGCGATCTCGGCATGGTCCAGAAGATGATCGCGGACAACGAGATCGACATCGCCGCCACCCGGGCGCTGCTGACGCGGGCCTGCTGGGAACTCGATCAGGGCGGCCACGCGAGCAACTCGACCTCGATCGCGAAGACCTACGCCGCGGAGGCGATCTTCCGGATCGTCGACAACTCCGTGCAGATGTGCGGCGGCCTCGGGGTGTCCGGCGACCTGCCACTCGCACGGCTGTCCCGTGAGGTGCGGCCGTTCCGCGTGTACGACGGCCCGTCCGAGGTGCATCGCTGGGCCATTGCCAAGCGCGTGGTGGGTGCCGCGAAGAAGGCCGCGCGGGAGGCAGGCGCATGAGTGAACATCGCGGCCTCGATCTCGTTGCTCTGCAGAAGTTCCTGTCCGACTCGAATGTCCCTCTGAATGGCGAGTTGCGGGCCGACCTGATCTCGGGCGGCAAGTCCAACCTCACGTACGCCATTCTCGACGACTCCTCGCGGTGGGTGCTGCGAAGGCCGCCCACCGCGGGGCTCACACCCTCCGCGCACGACGTGGCCCGCGAGTTCCGCATCACCTCGGCGCTGCAGGGCACCGACGTGCCGGTCGCCGCGACCGTCGCGCTGTGTGAGGACGACAGCGTGATGGGCGCGCCGTTCACCGTGGTGGAACACGTGACGGGCCAGGTGATCCGGACCAAATCGGACCTCGATGCTCTGTCCGACGCGGACATCGATTCGTGCACCGACGAACTTGTCCGCGTGCTTGGCGCGTTGCACAACGTCGACTACGACGCCGTCGGCCTGGGTCAGCTCGGCCGCGCGGACGGCTACGTGGCCCGGCAGGTGAAGCTGTGGGCGAGTCAGTGGGGGCGGGTGAAGACGACGGATTCCGCCGACGTCGACCGCCTGCATGCCGCACTGGCCGAGTCGATTCCGCAGCAGTCGGAGTCGTCGATCGTGCACGGCGACTACCGCATCGACAACACGATTTTGGCGCCCGGTGACGTGAGCACCGTGGCGGCGGTCGTGGACTGGGAACTCTCGACCCTCGGTGACCCGCTCACCGACGTCGCTCTGATGTGCGTCTACCGGCATCCGGCTCTCGACCTGGTGCTCGGCGAACCGGCGGCGTGGACGAGCCCGCGACTGCAGTCGGCCGACGATCTGGCGCAGCGCTACACCGTGGCGTCGGGGCGTGAACTGGTGCACTGGAACTTCTATCTGGCGCTCGCGAACTTCAAGCTCGCCGTCATCGCCGAGGGCATCAACCACCGCTACCGGGCCGGCGCCACCGTCGGTGACGGTTTCGACAAGGCAGGCGACGCGGTGCCCGAATTCATCGCGGCGGGCCTGCGCGCCCTGAAAGGACAGACGGTATGAGCCGCAGCGCACTGATCACCGGTGCCTCGCGTGGCATCGGACTCGGCATCGCCACCCGCCTCGCGGAGCAGGGGTACGGGCTGACGATCACGGCTCGCGATCGTGAGCGGCTCGAAGCGGTGGGCGCCGACCTGCGGACCGCAGGAGCGAAGGACGTCGTCGTGGTCGCCGGGGATCTCGCCGACGAGGAATCGGCGGGACGGGTCGTCGAGGCGCACGCCGACGCCTTCGGTTCGCTGAACGCACTGGTACTCAATGCGGGGGTGGGTACCGCCGGCGCCATCGGCGAATTCCCGATGGGGCGATTCGACAAGAGCCTGGGCGTCAACCTGCGGGCGCCGTTCAGCCTGCTGCAGCAGTCGCTGCCTCTGCTCCGGACCGGTGCGGCGGAGAACCCGGGACGCGGATCCAAGGTCGTCGCCCTGGCATCGATCACCGGCGTGTACGCCGAGGCGGGGCTTGCCGTCTACGGGGCCACCAAGGCCGCGCTGATCTCGCTCACCGAGACGCTGAACGTGGAGGAGTCGGGCAACGGGATCTCCGCGACCGCCCTCGCCCCGGCGTACGTCGACACCGACATGGCCGCGTGGACGCACGACACGATTCCGCCCGAGACGATGATCGAGGTGAACGACATCGTCGAACTCGTCGACGCCCTGCTGCGGCTGTCCTCGCGCGCGGTGGTCCCGAAGATCGTCGTCGGACGGGCCGGAACGGACGGCTACCGCGCCTAGTCCTCGTCTTCCTGCGCCTCGCCGCGCTTGCGGAAGAACTTGAACCCGGGGACGCCCTGGATCGCCTGACGCACCCCCTGGACCTCCTCGAGGAGCTGGTGGATCTCCGGCGACACGGTGTCGAGGGTCGCCAGGATCGGCAGTAGCCCCTCCATGCGCATCGTCAGCTCGGGCAGGTGGTTCACCAACCCGATCGCGGCGTGAATCTCCTCCTCGGTGAGGTCGTCGACGAACCGCTGCGCGAGTGGGGCGGCCTTCGTCGCGAGCGGCTCGTACAGGCCGATCAGCGTCTGCGCCGACGCGGACGTGTTCCCCGCCGTGGCGACGACGGTGGCCGCCGCTTCCGCAACCCCGTTCGCCCGCGCCACCGCGATCTCGGCGCCGTCGCAGATCGCCTCGATGCGGGCGATCAGTGCCTCGACCTGGTCCAGGAGGACACCGATCCGGCCGGGAAGGGAGACGACGAGTTCAGCGGTGTCCACCGACCACCGGGCGACACCGGTGACGGTACGCACCAGGTCGCGGGTGCCGAGTTGTACGAGAGCCATCGGCCCATCCTGCCTGATGCATTCCGCACCTCACGTTTCGGTCGTGGCAGACGTCTACCTTCCAGAGGCCCGTACACCTGGAAGGATTGGCACCGTGAATGCCGACCGAGCAGCACACACTGTCATCGATTCGCCGATTGGCCCCCTGACGCTGGTGAGCGTCGACGGGGTGCTGAGCGGCATCTACATGGTCGAACACCGGCATCAGCCGAATCCCGCGACGTTCGGCGACCGCGACACCGCAGGGTTCGACGAGGCAACCACCCAGCTCGCCGAATACTTCGACGGCCGGCGGACCGACTTCACCGTCCCGCTCGCTGCGCGGGGCACCCCGTTCCAGAAACGAGTGTGGGACGCTCTGCGCACCATCCCGTACGGCGACACCTGGACGTACGGTCAGCTGGCCGATTCCCTCGGCACTCCGACCGCGGTTCGCGCGGTGGCGGCGGCGAACGGCAGGAATCCGATCAGCATCATCATCCCGTGTCACCGGGTGATCGGGAGCAACGGCAGCCTGACGGGGTATGCGGGCGGTCTCGACCGCAAACGGTTCCTGCTCGAACGCGAAGCGGAACGGGCGGGGCTCCGGCTGAGCCGATGACGCTGAAGCCGTTCGAAGACGTCGTGGCCGAGCACGGCCGGACGGTCCTGCGGGTCTGCCGGGCCGTGGTCGGTCCGGTGGACGCCGAGGACGCCTGGTCGGAGACGTTCATCGCCGCGATGCGCGCGTACCCCGATCTGGGTCCGGAGAGCAACGTCGAGGCGTGGCTGGTGACGATCGCGCACCGGAAGGCGCTCGACCACATCCGTGCGCGCGACCGGCGGCCCGTCCCCACCGACGAACTGCCGGAGCAGACGACCGACCGCGGACTTCCCGGCGGCCACGACCCGGAGTTGTGGAAGGCGGTCGGTGCCCTGCCGATGAAGCAGCGGGCGGCGGTGGCGTATCACTACCTGGCCGGGCTGCCGTACACCGAGATCGCGGTGATCCTGGGCAACTCCCCGGCCGCGTCGCGGCGGGCGGCCGCGGACGGCGTTGCGGCGCTACGCAAGACCCTCTCGATTTCTGTGAGTGGAGACATCACATGAACATGCCCGACATCGTCTACTCCCTGTACCCGTTGGACTCCCCGGTCGAGCAGAAACTGCGTGAGCGTCTCGCCGTCGCCGCCGCCGAAGCCGGGCTCCTCGACGTCGCGTACCGGACACTCGACACCCCGGTCGGTTCGCTGCTGCTCGCCGCCACCGATCGCGGGCTGGTGCGGGTCGCCTTCCCCAGCCAGGATCACGACGCCGTGCTGCAGACCCTCGCCGAGCAGATCAGTCCCCGGATCCTGCGCGCACCGGCCCGGCTCGACCGGGTCGCCCACGAGATCGACGAATACTTCCTCGGCAGGCGCACGAGCTTCGACGTCCCGCTGGACTTCCGGCTGTCCAATGGATTCCGGCTCGAGGTGCTGCGCCATCTCCCCGACATCGACTACGGGCACACCGCCAGTTACGCGGCGGTCGCAGTCGCCGCGGGCAGTCCGAAAGCGGTGCGCGCGGTCGGCACCGCGTGTGCGCTGAATCCGCTGCCCGTCGTGGTGCCCTGCCACCGGGTGGTCCGCAGCGACGGCAGCATGGGCCAGTACGCCGGTGGGCCGGAGGCCAAGTCGATTCTGCTGACGTTGGAGGCGGCGGCATGACCACCGTGACGCAGCGCGTGAACGCTCTGAATTGGCCGACGCTGCACGCCGAGACCGACGCCGCGGGGTGCGCGCAATCGGAGCAGATCCTGACCGCCGAGGAATGCGGGCAGATCGCGGACATGTACGAGGAGGTCGAGCTTTTCCGGTCCACCGTGGACATGGCCCGGCACCGCTTCGGCTCGGGACAGTACCGGTACTTCGACTATCCGTTACCGGAGGTCGTGGCCGAACTCCGCGCCGCCTTCTACCCGAAACTGCTTCCCGTGGCACGGGACTGGGCGGTCAAGCTGAGGCAGCCGTCGCCGTGGCCGGACACCCTGGACGAATGGCTGGACATGTGCCACGACGCCGGTCAGAAACGGGCGACGCCGATCCTGCTCAGCTACCGGGCGAACGACTGGAACGCGCTGCACCGCGACCTCTACGGCGACCTGGTGTTCCCGTTGCAGGTGGTGATCGGACTCGACCGACCGGGCGTGGACCACGAGGGCGGCGAGTTCATGCTCGTCGAGCAGCGGCCCCGCGCCCAGTCGCGAGGAACGGTGACGACGCTGCGGCAGGGTCACGCGCTGATCTTCACCACCCGGGACCGTCCCGTGCGCTCGACCCGCGGTTGGTCGACGGGACCGGTACGGCACGGCGTCAGCACCATCAGACGCGGCACCCGCCGGACCCTCGGCCTGGTCCTGCACGACGCGGAGTGACCGTGATATCCGCCTTGATACCCCGACCCCGGACCGTGGTGGCGCCCGGCGCCGTCCACGTCCCCGACTGGCTCACGCCGGAGGAGCAACGCCACCTGGTGGCCGAATGCCGGCGCTGGGCCACCGCGCCGGTCCCGATGCGGGCCGCGCAACTGCCGACGGGACACCGCATGTCGGTGCAGACAGTGTGCCTCGGCTGGCACTGGAAGCCGTATTCTTACTCGCGCACCGCCGACGACGCGGGCGGTGGGCGCGTCGCGCCGCTACCCGACTGGCTGGTCGAACTCGGCCGGCGGGCGGTCGGCGACGCCTACGGGGAGCCCGCCGCCGGGTACACGCCCGATGCCGCGCTGATCAACTTCTACGACGACGCCGCGAAGATGGGCATGCACCAGGACAAGGAGGAACGATCCGATGCGCCCGTGGTGTCGTTGAGCATCGGCGACACGTGCACGTTCCGGTTCGGGAACACCGCCACCCGCACCAAGCCGTACACCGACGTCGAATTGCTGTCCGGCGACCTGTTCGTGTTCGGCGGCGAGTCGCGCTTCGCGTATCACGGAGTGCCGAAAGTGCTTCCCGGCACGAGTGATCCGGGCTGCGGGTTGACCACGGGGCGACTGAACATCACGCTGCGGGTGACGGGACTCGTGGACACATGAGAGTGCGACTGCCGTATCGGGGTCCGTTCACCCATGCGCCGCTGTGGGGTGCGCTCCGCGCGCACACCGTGTCCGGGCTCGAGCGGCACGACCCCGACGGAACTCACACCCGGGTGGTCGAGGGACCGCACGGGCCTGCGCTGGTGTCCGTTCTCGTGCGACCCGCCGACGGGTATGTCGAGGCGCGCGTGACGCCGGCGCATCACGACGACGTCGAGGCACTGACCGCCACGGTCCGGCGCTGGCTCGACCTCGACGTGGATCCGCTGCCGATCGACGCCGCGTTGAGCCGCCACCCGCAGCTTGCTCCGCTCGTGGCGCAACGGCCGGGACTGCGGCGCCTGGGGAGCGTGGACGGGTTCGAGACGGCGGTCCTGACCGTTCTCGGACAACAGGTTTCGCTGGCCGCTGCCCGGACGTTCGGCAGCCGGCTCGTGGCCGCGTACGGCCTTCCGGTCCACGACGGGTTCTTCGCGTTCCCCGAACCGGAGACGCTGGCGGCGCTCGCACCCGAACAGTTCCGCTCGACCCTCGGTCTCACCGGGGCCCGGGCCCGGACGGTGCTCGCGCTCGCCGAGGCCGCGTCGAACGGACTGCGCCTCGGCGCGGACACCGACCCGGCCGAGTTCCGGGCCGGTCTGCTCGCGCTGCCCGGCATCGGTCCGTGGACGGCGGACTATCTGACGGTGCGGGTACTGGGCGACCCGGACGCGTTCACACCCGACGACCTCGTCCTCAAACGGGCGCTGGGGGTGAAGACCGGCAGGCAGGCAGCAGAACTCGCCGAGGCGTGGCGGCCCTGGCGGGCGTACGCCCTGTTCCACCTGTGGACGGCTGAGGCGTATTAGTCCTTGGCCTTCGCCAGCGCCGACGGCCACCAGATCTTCTTGCCGATGTCGTGGGAGAGCGCTGGGACGAGAATGCTGCGCACGACGATCGTGTCGAGCAGCACGCCGAACGCGACCGCGAACCCGACCTCGGCGAGGAACACCAGCGGTAGCACACCGAGGACCGCGAACGTCGCGGCGAGCACGACACCGGCCGACGTGATGACCCCACCGGTCACCGCCAGACCGCGCAGCACACCGGATTTGGTGCCGTGTTCCTCGGTTTCCTCGCGGACCCGCGTCATCAGGAAGATGTTGTAGTCGATGCCGAGGGCCACCAGGAACACGAACGCGAACAGCGGGAACGCGGGATCCGCGTTCGCGAAATGGAAGACGTGGGTGAAGAAGAGCCCGCACACCCCGAGCGTGGCCGCGAACGACAGGACCACGGTGGCGATGAGGATGATCGGCGTGAGCAGCGCGCGGAGTAGGAGGGACAGCACGACGAAGATGACGACGAGAACGATCGGGATGATCAGGTTCCGGTCGTGCACCGACGCCGTCTGCACGTCGAGAGTGGTTGCCGTGCTGCCACCGACGAGCGCGTCGGCGCCGGGCACTGCGTGCGCCGCGTCCCGCAGTCGTTTCACCGTCTCGAGAGCTTCCGGCGAATCGTACGAGTCGGCGAGGGTCACGTTGACGACCATTCGCCCGTCGATCGGTGCGGCGGTGAGGAAGTCGGGTGCGCACCCCTGTCCGGCCGCCGAAGCCACCGCCGCCGGGTTCGACTTGACGAGGGCGGACAGCTTCTCGACATCGACCTGCGGGCACACCGCGCCGGGATCCGTCGACACACCTTCCACGCCGCTCACGGCTGCGATGACCGCGTCCGTCTGATCGGCGTTGGTGACGATGACGGCGGGTGCGCCGGCGCCCGGATCGAATTTGGAGTCGTACAACTCCTGGCCGACGACGGCGTCCGGCCGGTTGGTGAAGTTCTCCGAAGAGGACAGCCCGTCCGTCTTCAGGCTGCCGATACCGACCAGGAACAGCACGGCCAGCAGCACCGTCGTCCCGATCCAGAGGGAGCGGTCCTTGCTTCCGACCTGGACGGCGATCTTGCCCCACAGACCGTGCGTGGTGAGGTCGGCGGCCTCGTCCACCTTCGGTTTCCGCGGCCAGAACACCCACCGTCCCGCCGCGGACAGCGCCACCGGCAGGAACGTCATCATCACGAGGTACGTGCACGCGATGCCGATCGCGGCGACCGGACCGAGGCTCTTGTTGGAGTTCAGTTCGGAAAACGTCAGGCACAGCAGACCGAGGATGACGGTGACCGCCGACGCCGTGATGGCAGGGGCGGATTCCTTCCAGGCCTTGATCATGGCGTCGAACCGGCTGGGATAGAAGTGCAGTTCTTCCCGATAGCGGGAGATCAGGAGCAGCGCATAGTCGGTGCCCGCCCCGATCACGAGGACGAACAGGATGCCCTGACTCTGCCCGGTGAGCGTGAGCACCTCGGCCTTGGCCAGGAAGTAGATGACCATCGACGCCAGACCGAGCGCGAGCAGGGCCGAGAAGAGCGGGAAGAACCACAGCACCGGGGAGCGGTACACCACCAGCAGGATGAGGACCACCACGAGCAGGGCCGCGCCCAGCAGGGCGCCGTCGAGACCGGCGAACGCGTCGATGAACGCCACCAGCAGACCGCCGGGACCGGCGGGGAGCACCTCGAGCCCGGTGGCCGCGCTCTTCGCGGCGGTGAGGACGTTCTCCTCGGTGGCGGCGAGCACGTCACCGGCGACCGCCGTGCCGTCCTCCTTCGCGACGAGGGGAACGAAGATTGACGCCGTGGTGCCGTCCTCCGAGAACTGCGGCTGCGACATGCCTTCGGCGTCGACGCCGTCGACGGCCGCGATGGCGTCGTGCGCCTGAGCGACGGCCGCTTTGTCCTGGTCGGTGAGCGGTGCGTCGCTGTGGAACAGCACGAAACCGGGGATGGTTTCGACGGTGAGGAACTTGGACGATTCGTTGGTGACGATCGTCGATTCGGCGGAACTCGACAGGTAGGCGGCGTTGTCGTTCTTCTGGACCTCGGTGAGCTTCCCCTGGAAGGTCCCCCCGAATCCGCCCGCGAAGAACGCGACGATCGCGATGGCCACGATGGTGAACGCGGGCCAGCGAAATCTGCGCGACTTCTCGCCGCTCGTGCTCGAGTCCGTCGAATCCAACTTCGTCATGGGTTCTCCTTCGCCGCCCCCGCCAGCAGTGCGTCCCAGTACACCATGCCGAGCGCACCCACGACACCGGAAACTTGCGCGGGTCAGGCCTCGTCGGAGGTTTCGGCGTAGCAGTCCCGCACCGCCACATCCATCGGAAACCGCACCCGCGTCTCGCCGAACAGCAACCGGGTGGCTACGTCGACGGCGCCCAGAACATGCCGCGTCGCGGACTCCGGATTCCGGGTGTGCACCATCACCTCGTCGTGCTGGAAGAAGACCAGTTCGCTGTCCGGTTCGTCGGCCAGGCGGCGTCGCAGATCGGCGAGCACGCACAGCGCCCACTCGGATGCCGTGGCCTGCACCACGAAGTTTCGGGTGAACCGGCCGCGGGACCGTGCGTCGCCGTGGGACCAGAAGTCGGGTGACGGCGGCGGGCAGGCGCGGCCGAGCCACGAGTGCACGATCTCGCCGCGTTCACCGGCGCGGGCCGCCCTCTCCACGTATTCGACGGCGACGGGAAAGCGGGTGCGCAGCAGGGTGAGCAGGGAACGGGCCTCGCCGGCGGTGGCGCCGTACAGCACACCGAGGATCGCGACCTTGGCCTTGCCGCGGTCGCCGTCGAACGTCTCCGCCGCGACCGGTGCGTACAGGTCGTCGGCGCCCGCGGCGGCGACCATGCGGGTGTCACCCGACATGGCGGCCAGTATGCGGGGTTCGAGTTGGCCGGCATCGGCGATGACGAACGTGTGACCCGGGTCGGCGATCACGCTCGACCGCAGCGGTTTCGGAATCTGCAGTGCGCCGCCGCCGCGGCTCGCCCAGCGGCCGGACACCACGCCGCCGGGGACATAGACCGGGCGGAACCGGTCGTCGCGGACCCAGCTCTCCAGCCACTGCCAACCGTTCGTGCTGAACAGCTTGGACAGATCCCGATGGTGCAGGAGGAGCGGGACGGCGGGGTGATCGACCTCGCGCAGCAGGTGTTTGCGGGTCGACGCGAGTTCGATGCCCTCACGGCGAAAGGCGTCGACGACTTCGACGTGGGACGCCGGGTTGATGCGACGACCGAACGCCGCCCCGATCTCGACGGTGACGTCCTGGATGCGCTGCGGCAGGTCGTACCCGGCGGGGCGGGGCCCGAGCGTCGTCTCGAGGAAGGCGCGGTGGGCGGCCGTGGAGAACGGCAGCCCGTCGAAACTCATCTCCGCGGCGGCCAGCGCTCCCGCGGACTCGGCGGCCACCAGCAGGTCGAGTTTCGCATCGTCACCGATCGTCTTCCGCTGTTCCGCGAAATCGGTGACCACCTGCGCCGGATCCGTGGCGGGTGCGGTGTCGAACAGACCGGGGCGTTCGTCGACGGGTTCGTCGGCCGGCGGCGCCGGAACGCCGTCGCGCATGCTGAGGACGGCATGGGTGAGTGCGAGGTCGTGGCAGCGCCGCACCCGCACCCCGGCCCGGAGCAGCGCCGGATAGACGGCGGCGGTACTCGTCCAGACCCAGCGGGGGTGCTCGGCTGCTTCGATGTCGCGGACCGCGGCCACGCCGTCGGAGTGCCGACGCGGCGACTCGACCGGGACTCCCGCGGGATCGGTGCGCACGGTCGTCGCGCCACCCTCGGCGCCGGGAACCATGACCACTCTCACGGGCCCAGTCTGCTCTGCGCCACCGACAGGCGATAATCCGCCGCCGGACGGGGGTGAATCCGCAGGTCGGCACTACACTGAACGCAGACGCTTCTCGCCGGAAGGAGGGGCATCCGATGGCAACCATCGAAGAGTTCGAGCAGACGGTGACCGACAAGGTGATCGCCGGACTGCACGACAGATTCGCCGACTACGAGCGCCGCGGAGTCGGACTCACCGAACTCGGCGACCCCGATCGGTTCGTCGAGCGGATCCTGGCGGCGGTGCCCGCCCCGCATCCCTGGTACGAACAGTTCGGTACGGCCTGGTCGTCCGCGCCCGCGTGACTCACGCCCCGGCCGCGTCCACGTCGGGTTCGGTCTGTGCCTTGTGGCGGCGGTGCAGACCCTTGCGGTCGTAGAACCGGGTGATGACGGCGCCGAAGACGAGGCCGATGAGCAGGCCGGCGAAAGTCATCCACACGGCGTGGATGAGGCCGGCGTCGCCCGAGGCGCCGAAGAACATGATGGCGCGCACCCCGATGTAGATCTGGTGCATCGGCTCGAACTCACCGAGCCAGCTGTACAGCCGCGGCGCCGCCTCGAGCGGGATCGTGCCCCCGGACGAGGGGAGTGCGAGGACGACGAAGACCATCAGGTTGATGAGCAGGCCCAGGTTCCCGAACGCGGCCATCACGGACATCGCCGTGATCCCGACGGCGGCGATCGCGAACGCGCCGTACTCCCACAGCGCGAGCGGATCGGTGATCGGCAGCCCGAGGGCGGAGCTGATCCACAGGTACAGCCCGGACACGATCATCGCCAGCAGTACCATCACCGCCCACTTGATCAGCAGGGTGTTGAAACGGGAGATCGGGACCGCCTCGTTGTGCAGGTACAGCGGCCCGACCTCGGTCGGGGTGAATCCCAGCATGCCGTCGATCAGGGTGCTCGCGATGGTCGCACCGGTGAATCCCGCCAGGACGATCAGCAGCGCGTAGTAGAACGCCGCCAGGCCGAAACCGGTGCCGTCCGGTAGCGGGTTGTGGGCCACGACCCGCACGTCGATGGGGTCGTCGAGCACCAGCCGGCTGGCCCCCGACAGCTGGAGGCCGGGGGCCGTCGCCTGGAGTTGCTGCGTCACCTGGGTGGTGAGTTGCTCGCCCATCGCCTGGTTGGCCTTGTCCATCGCCATCTCGCCGATGTTCTGGACGAGGTTCGCACTGATCGTGCCGGCGCGGGGGTTCGTGTAGATGGTGATCACGGGTCGTTCGACGTCCCCGGGGATCACGCTCGCCTGGGCGAGGATGAGTGTGCGTTTCGTGAAGTCGCTCGGGATGACGATGGCGCCGTAGATCTCCCCGTTGTCCAGTGCGGACTGGGCCTGCGCGATCCCGATCTGCCGCAGTTCGATCTTGTTCGGATCGACGCCGTCGAGGAGGCCTGCGGCGATCTGGTTGCCGAAGTTCTGCTGCTGCGGCGGATCGGAGTTGGGCACCGTGTCGCCCTCGTCCTGATTGACGAGGGCGATGGGGAAGTGGTGGAGGTGCTCGGGGGGATTGAGCATGCCGCCCATGTACAACGCGGCGAGCAGGGACATGACGACGGAGACCAGGAGCACGGGAGCTATCCAGAACCGCGGTGTCCGCAGCACGCTCATCTTGCCGGTATCGCTGGTTTCGTGTGCCATGGCCCCTCGCGTCCTCCCGTGTCCGTGTCGCTCCCCGGATCGACCAGCCGGATCAAGAGTAGGCGGTGGGATCGCTCACTGCGCCGAAGTGACCTCGAACCAGGCGTCGAGCGTCGGCTCACCGACGAGGTCGACGAGATCGACCTGGACTCCGTCCGCGCGCCACCGTTCGACCAGCGCCATCACGCGCACGGAGTCCATTCCCTCGTCGAGGAGGTTCGCGTCGTCGTCGATGTCGGTGACCGGGACGTCGAGGACGTCGGCCACATCGGCGCGGATTCGGTCGCGGGTCGGAACTGTGCTGGGAGCGGAACTCACTGTCATCCTCCGGTGCGTCGGCCGGACCCCGGCGCGTTGAGCCGGTCCGACCACATGGGGTAGGTTGCTGGGTTAGTGAAGCCTAAGCATAGTTGCTCTCCGCGCGAACGGCGAAACGGAGAGCTGTTGCAACCGAATGTGAATGGAAGACAATGGCTGGATTATCGCGATACGCAATCGACTTGACGCCTCTCCGGACGAGTCGCGAGTTCCGATACATCTTCATCGCCCGCACGATCTCCATCTTCGGTCTGGGCCTGCTGCTGGTGGCGGTGCCGCTGCAGGTGTACGACATGACGAATTCCACACTGGCAGTGGGCGCGGCGAGCATCGTCGTGGGCTCCTCGGTGTTCATCGGCACCCTGTTCGGCGGCGTGATCGCCGACCGGTACGACCGCAGGCCGGTCATCTCGCTTGCACGGGCCACAGCAGGGGTTGCCTTCGCTATTCTCGCGGTCAACGCGTTCCTGCCCACGCCCCAGTTGTGGATCATCTACCTGTGCGGCGTGATCGAGGGCCTCGCAGGCGGCATCTCCGCGACCGCACTGATGGCGGTGATCCCGTCGCTGCTGCCCAAGGACAAGATGGCCGCCGCAGGTGCTCTGATGACCGTGATGGCCGATCTCGGGACGGTCGCGTCACCCGCCATCGGCGGTGTGATCATCGCGGCGACGTCCGTGGGCACCAACTACGTTCTCGCCGCACTGTCCTCGGGGATCACCGCGTACTGCATCGCCAGGCTGCCGTCGCTGCCGCCGCCGGTCAAGAACACCGAGAGTCCGCTGCGGTCGATCGCCAGCGGTTTCACCTACGCCGCCAAAGACTCCGTGGTCGGCGGGACGCTGCTGGTCGGCTTCTGCGCGATGATGCTGACCGGCTGGAACGTGCTGCTGCCCGCCTACGCGAGCCAGGTCCTCCACGCCGGGCCGGCCGCCACCGGACTGCTCTACAGCGCCCCCGCCGTCGGTGCCCTCACCGGATCACTCACGAGCGGCTGGACGGGAACGGCTCGTCGCGGGGGCCTGATCGTGTTCCTCGCGGCCATGATCGCGTCGGCCGGACTGATCGGCGTCGGCGCCGTCCCGATGATCGCGGTCACGTTCCTCGGTCTCGCCGCGCACGGCTTCGGCCGGGTGCTCGGCGACATCCTCCGGTACGCCGTCATCCAGACCGAGACTCCCGAGGAGTACCGCGGACGCGTCGCCGGCGTGTGGGGCGCCCAGATCTCCACGGGCTCGGCTGCCGGTGCGCTCGTCGCGGGCGCCGTCGGCGCGGCGGTGGGACCGCGGGAGGCGTTCCTGCTCTACGGAGCCGGCGGCATCGTGGTGCTGACGGTTCTCGCGCTGGGCCTGAAGGGATTGCGCACCTACAGCAGTGCCGCTGCCGAAGAGGACGACCTCTCGGCAGCGGCACAGTGACGCGCTCAGGTGGGAACTAGCTGGCCTGAGCGTTGTTCGCGGCCTGCGACAGCTGCGGGAGCAGCTTGTCGAGCAGCCACGGCACGCTGAGCACGTTCGGCGAGCTCGACGCGAACACCAGCGGCGGATCGGTCAGACCCACGTAGGCGTTGTCGCGCACGGCCTTCACCCCGGCGAACAGCGGGTTCGACTGGACCTCGTTCTGCAGTTCGGGCGAGAGGTACCAGGCGAGCAGCACATCCGGGTTGTACGTCGGCAGCAATTCCATGCTGACCGGAGCGGCGAACTTGGTCTGGTCACTGCTCTCACGCAACTTCTGGGCGAGCGGGTCGACCGTAAATCCGAGGCTTGCCAGCATCTTCAGGCGAGGATCGGTGTCGAAGTAGAAGTTGTACGACCCCGGCTCGGTGCCGCTGCCGAAGGCCACCGTCTTCCCGGCGAACTCGGGGTGCTGCGACTTCGCCTGCGCCAGGGTGTCCTGCGTCTGCGTCACCAGCGCCTCGGCCTGTGCCGACCGGCCGAGGGCCTTGCCGACCGTGGTGATCTGGTCTTCCCAGCTGGTCGCCCAGCGACGCTCCGGGTACGCCACGGTGGGGGCGATCGCCGACAGCTTGTCGAACTGCTCCTGGTTCACACCGGAGTGCACGGCCAGGATCACGTCGGGGTCGAGTGCCGCGATCTGCTCGTACGGCATCTCCTTGCTCGACGCCGTCAGCAACGCGGGTTCCGCGTTCGGGTCGAGCTCTTCGAGCTTCGCACGCGACCACGGCAGCAGGCCGTCGTCGGTTCCGGTGTCCGACTTCATGTTCTGCACGGCGACGGGCACGACGCCGAGCGACAGTGCCGCGTCCTCGCTGCCCCAGCCGAGCGTGACGACGCGTTCCGGTGCCTCCGGGATCTCGGCGGTGCCGAGCGCCGACGGAATCGACACGGGAAAGGCCGACGCGTCGGCCTGTCCGGTGGCGGATCCCGCCGCGTCGGTCGAGTCGGACGTCGACTCGCTGCAGGCACCCGCGAACAGCGCGGTTGCCGCCATCATCACGATTCCGGCTCTACGCCAGTATCTTCCGGACGTTTTCATCGATCTCCCTGTTCTTTGTTGATGGGGTTCATGGGCGAGCCGAACGAGGCGAGCGCCTCGTTCACGACGGAACCGACTTCGCCGATCCACCGCGGCTGAGTCATGTCCTTGTGCTCGCAGTCGAGGTCGTGGTTGACGATGGTCCCGGTCAGGTAGGGCCGCCACAAGTCGTACGTCGCCGCGGTCGCAGGATTCCTGGCCGCGGTGAAGAAGAGCATGTCGGAGTCCACGACGATCTGTGAGGGTTCGGATTCGAGGCGCACGGCGTTCGCGAAGTTGTCGATCATCGCGGCCGGTGTGTGCTCGTTGATCCCGGCGAGGGCACTGCCCTCGCCGCGCAGGATGTCGATCACCTGTTGCCGGTCGAGTCCACCGCCGCGGTGCGGCTCGGTGTCGGAGGCGAGGAGCGGTTCGGGGTCGTAGCCGACCATGTAGAGCAGCGCGGCGAGCGCGTCCTGCTCCGTCGGCATCGACGCCCACGCGTCCGACGGGAAGGAGTCGAGCATGACGAGCATGCCGAGTTTCTCGCCCTGATCCTGCAGTGCGCCCGCGATGGCGTGCGCGACGACGCCGCCCAGCGACCATCCGAGGAGGTGGTACGGGCCCGTCGGCTGCACGGTCCGCATGTGCTCGATGTATTCGGCGGCCATGTCCTCGAGCGTTTCCGGCGGCCGCTTGGACGTCGACAGGTTGGAGGCCTGCACGCCGTACAGCGGGTAGTCGTCGTCGATGTGCCGCAGCAGGCCTGAATAGCCCCAGCTGATTCCGCCGGCGGGGTGGAAGCAGAACACCGGCGCCTTGGATCCCTCGGTGCGGAACGGAAGCAGGACGGCGAGTGCGTCGGCGTCGTGATCGTCGTCGAGACGGCCCGCCAGCTGGGCCACGGTCGGCGCCGCGAACAGCGAGGCCACCGTCGCGGTGACGGACAGCCGCTTCGAGATCGCGCTCATCAACCCGGCCGCCATCAGCGAGTGGCCACCGAGGTCGAAGAAGCTGTCGTCGATGCCGACCCGCTCGATGCCGAGGGCCTCCGCGAACAATTGGCACAGCACCTCTTCGCGGGCCGTGCGCGGCCCCCGCTCGGACACCTGCAGGGACAGGTGCGGAACGGGGAGCGAAGACTGGTCCAGCTTGCCGTTCGGCAGGGTGGGGAACTCGTCGACGGCGATGAACGCCGCCGGGATCATGTAGTCCGGCAACCGGCTGGCGGCGCGGCGGTGCAACTGGTCGGGGTCGATCCGGCCACCCGGCACCGACGTGGCGTACGCGACCAGCCGCTGATCACCGGGCCGGTCCTCGCGGACCACGACGACGATGTGCTCGACGTCCGGGTCACCGGACAGCACGGCCTCGATCTCGTTGAGTTCGATACGGAATCCGCGCACCTTGACCTGCGAGTCGGCCCGGCCGGTGAAGTAGATCTGACCGTCCCGGCCCCACCACACCACATCCGACGTCCGGTACATGCGGCTGCCCGGCTCCGCGAACGGGTCGGCGATGAACCGTTCCGCCGTCTTGGGGCTCTGGTTGCGGTATCCGCGGGTGACGCTGTCGCCCGCGAGATACAGCTCGCCGGACACGCCCGGGGGTACCGGCCGCAGCGCGTGGTCCAGGACGTAGGCGTGCTTGCCCGGATCGACGACGCCGATGGGGACGGGACCTTCGTGTCCCGGTTCGACGAGGGCGAGGGTGGCGTTGACCGTGCACTCGGTGGGTCCGTACGCGTTGAACAGCCGGCGGCCGGGTGCGTACCGCTCGATCAGCTGCGGGGTGAGCTTCTCGGCGCCGAGCATCAGGTCGACGCCCTCCGGGATGGGATGCTCCGGCGGGAACGCGGCGGCGAAAGACGGTGGCACACCGACGAAGTTCACGTCGTATTCGTTGATGACCCGGGCGAGGGGCTCGCCGGGGATGCGGTCGGCGTCCGTCGCGACCACCAGCGTCCCGCCCGAGAGCACCCCCCACATGATCTGCCAGAACGCGAGGTCGAAGCTGATGGACGAGAAGTGCAGCGCACGCGTGGTGTGGTCCATGCCGATCACGTCCGACTGCAGCGACAGCAGGTCCGCGATGCCGAGGTGGGGGACGACCACGCCCTTGGGAACTCCCGTGGACCCGGACGTGTAGATGAGATACGCGGCGTCGTCGAGTTGCAGCGGCCTGGTGCGGTCGGCGTCCGTGGGGGTGCCGACCGGCTGGGTGTCGAGCAGCGCCTGCAGGTCCGGATCGTCCAGGTCGAGAACGGGCACGGCGGTGCCCAGCGGCGTGCGGTCGGGCACACCGACGGACGAGGTGAGAATCGCGATCGGGGCGCCGTCGGCGAGCATGTGCGCGATCCGGTCGGCCGGGTACATGGGGTCGACGGGAAGATATGCGGCACCGCTCTTCAGCACGGCGAGGACACTGATGATCAGCTCGGCGGATCGGTCGAGGGCGAGCGCGACCACGTCGCCGGGGCCTGCGCCCCGCGAGATCAGCAGGTGGGCAATCCGGTTCGCGCGTTCGTCCAGCTGCCGGTAGGTGAGCGAGACGGCGGGCCGCACGCTCGATCCGACGACGAGGGCCTCGGCGTCGGGGGTGCGGGCCACCTGCTCCGAGAAGTACTCGTCGAACGTGCGGGCGGGAATGGAGTGCTCCGAGTGCGACCATTCGCCGAGCACCCGCTCCCGCTCCTGCGGGGTCAGGACGTCGAGCAAACCGATCCGCTGCTCGTGATTCGCGACGAGGCGCTCGATCACCACGGCGAGTCGGTCGGCGAGGGATTCGACCGTTGCGACGTCGAAGAGTTCGGTGGAGTACTCGAACGTGACGTCGACGCCGCCGCTCTCCGGACGTTCCTGGAAGCGGAGCGCCAGATCGAATTTCGCGGACGTCGCGTCGAGCATCCGCACGGCCGCGGTCGTTCCGTCGAATTGCTCCGCCGCGGCGTCCTGCTTCCAGTGCGAGAGCATCACCTGGAACAGGGGGTGGCGGGCCGACGACCGTGGGGGATTGACCAGTTCCACGATGCGGTTGAACGGTACGTCGGCGTGGTCGACGGCGTCGAGGTCGACAGCCCGGACCCGGTCCAGCAACTGGTCGAACGTCGGGTCGCCCGAGACGTCGGTCCGCAGCACCACTGTGTTGATGAAGCAGCCCACCATCGCGTCGAGGTCGGGGTGACTACGACCCGCGACGGGCACCCCGAGGGCGATGTCCTCCCCGGCGCCGAGCCTTTCGAGGAGTACGGCCACCGCGGCATGGACGATCATGAAGAAGCTCGCGCGCCGCTCGGCGGCCAGCGCATCGACGGCCGCGTGCAGCGACGGCGACAGCGTGCGGTGCACGCTCGCGCCGCGATTGGTGGGCAGGGCAGGTCTCGGGCGGTCGGTGCGCCAGCCCAGTTCGAGCGGCAGCCCGGCGAGTTGCTCACGCCAGTAGTCGAGCTGGCCGGTCAGCAGCGGGGTCGCGTCGTCGCCGGCGCCGATGCGTTCGCGCTGCCACACGGCGACGTCCGGGTACTGCAGCGGCAGCGGCGTGAACTCCGGTGCCCGTCCGGCGCGGCGGGCGTTGTACGCGAACGCGAGATCGTCCAGCAGCTTCGACTGCGACCATTCGTCGCCGATGATGTGGTGCATCAACAGGACCAGCGTGTGCTGCGGTTCGTACAGCACCGCGCGCAGCGGCGGCTGGTCGGTGAGTCCGAGCCCCACCGTCGTCATCGCCGCGATGTGCCCCTCGATGTTGCCGACGTTGTCGACGCGTTCGAGCCGGACCTTCGCGTGTGCCGCGGGAAGCACGACCTGGTGGGGCATGGAGTCGACGAGGGGGAACACCGTCCGCAACGACTGATGCCGGGTCACGACGTCCGCGAGCGCCGCGGACAGCGCATCCGGTTCGAGGCCGTCCCCGAAATCGACCGCCAGTGCCAGCAGGTACGTTCCGCCACCGGCCGCGCTGTCGAGGAACCACAGGCGTTCCTGCGCGGGTGACAACGGCACCGGCGTGCCCTCGGGGAGGTCCCGCGGGGACGGCCTGCCGGCCTGCACCCGCTCGCCGGCGTCCTCCAGTTGCGCGGCGACGGCGGCCACGGTCGGGTTCTCGAAAACCGTCGCGACCCGCAGCGGCACACCGAGTTCCGCGGTGATCGCGGACACGAGGGCGGCGGCGAGGAGGGAGTTTCCGCCGAGCGCGAAGAAGTCGTCGTGGACGCCGACCTGCTCGGCGCCGAGGATCGACGTGAACAGCGGGAGGATCCGGGCTTCGGTGTCGGTCCGCGGTGTGTCGACGGACTGTCCGAGCCAACGAGGGGCGGGCAGCGCGTCCTTGTCGACCTTGCCGTTGTGGGTCAACGGCAACCGGTCGAGCAGCACCAGCGCGGACGGCGTCATGTACCCGGGCAGCGTGCGGACGAGGTGTGCCCGCACGTCCTCCTCGACCGTGTCGGGCGTGCTGCCCGGCCGGGGAACGACATATCCGACGATCCGCTGGTCGCCGCCGGCCTGCTCGTGCACCGTCGCGACCGCCGCCTGCACGTCGGGAACCGCGGTCATCGTGGCGGTGATCTCGCCGAGTTCGACACGGTAGCCGCGCAATTGGATCTGGTCGTCGATCCGGCCGTGGTAGTGGAGGGCACCGGTCGCGTCGTACCGGGCGAGATCGCCGGTCCGGTACATGCGCGTCCCACTGGAGGCGAACGGGTCGGCGACGAACCGCGCCGACGTCAGGTCGGGACGCCCGAGGTAGCCGGGGGACAGTCCGGGCCCGGAGACGTAGATTTCGCCGGTGACGCCGGGCGGCACCGGGCGCAGTCCCGGCCCGAGAACGTAGGTGCACAGGTCGCCGAGCGGCGCCCCGATGTCCACGACGTCGGCGCCGGTGACCTTCGTGGCGGTGACGTGGACGGTGGTCTCGGTGATGCCGTACATGTTGATCAGGGTCGTTTCCGCACCCGGACCCGAGGCGGTGAACCAGGCGCGCAGGACGGCCGGATCGAGGGCCTCACCGCCGAACACGACGTACCGCAGCCGCAGTCGGTCGAACGAGTCCGCGCGGACGAGAGCGTCGACGAGATGCCCGAACGCGGACGGCGTCTGGTTCAGGACGGTGACACCCTCGTCGAGGAGAAGGGCGGCGAGGTCGGCCGGTGACGTGAGGGTGGTCTCGTCGACCGTGACGAGGCGGCCGCCGTGCAGCAGTGCGCCCCAGATCTCCCACACGGAGAAATCGAACGCATACGAATGCAGCAGCGGCCAGCAGTCGTCCTCGGTGAACGTGAACCATTCCCGGGACACCTCGAACAGGCGCATCACGTTGCGGTGCGGAATCGGAACGCCCTTGGGCACACCGGTGGATCCGGATGTATAGATGATGTACGCGATGTCGTCGGCGCGCACCGGGTTTTCGAGTTCTCCGACGCCGGATTGCGGCGCGCCCTCCTCGACGCGGGGGAGGTCGCCGAGCAGATCGGCGGATCCGATTCCCAGCGTCGGCTGCGCGTCCCGCAGGATGAACCGGGCCCGCTCGGCCGGGGAGGACGGATCGATCGGCAGGTAGGTCGCGCCGCTGCGGAGAATCGCGAGGACGGCGACGATCAGATCGGTGCCGCGGGGGAGGCTGACGGCCACGACCGTGCCGCGTCCGGCACCGGCCGACCTCAGCCGGCGCGCCAGGGCGGCGCTGCGCTCCGAGAGTTCCCGGTACGTCAGATCGTTCACCGCGACCCGGTGCGGGTGGGTGCGCACCTGCGCGAGGACGGCGGAGACGATGCTGTCGGGAAGTGCCGCTGCCGTGCCGGTCCGGTCGAGTCCGGCCGCCGACCGCCACAAGTGCAGTTCGTCCGGGGCGCAGACGTCCACGACCGCGACGGGTTCCGTTGCCACGGAGATGCTTCGGAGGTAGTGCGCGAAGCGGTGTGCGTGGTTCCGGATCTCGACGTCCGTGTAGACCTCGGGGTTTCCGGCCCATTCGAGCGTGAGTTCGTCGCCGGCGCCGGAGGCGGAGATCACCACGTCCTCCACCGGACCGGTGGCCAGTTGGTGCACCGACCCGGAGGTGGGGCCGAAAGCGATTCTGGCGGCGAACGGTTTGACGTTCACCACCGCTCCGCCGGTGACGCGGCTCCCGGCGTCCCGGACGCGCTGGAACGGCCGGGTGTCGGACAGTGCCGCGGCCACCCGGCCGGTCACGTCGGCGAACGTCGGTCGTGCGTGGAGGGGAATGCGGAGCGGCACGATGTTCGTGGCCGTCACGGGCGACGCCAGCTCGATTCCGTTGCGGGCCAGCACCGGAATGCGGAGCGTCACCTCCTCGGCGCCGGTGTGGGAGCCCAGGTACGCGGCGGCGGCTGCGTACACCGCCTCCGCCCACGTGGTCGCCTGCGTGGCGGCCGCGGCGCGCAGGCTCTGAGCGACGTCGGGGTCGATCGCGATCGTGTGCCGATGCGGATCGGGCACGGGTCTGCGTACCGTGTCACTGAATCCGACCGGACGCGAGGCGGCAGGCGGCGCGCCCTCGGGGGTCGCGGCGTCGAACTCGTGTGCCGCCCGGACATGCTCCCGCAGCGGCGGGAACTTCGCCGGTCGGGGCTCGGTGCCCGCGAGCCGGGCCGCGTACAGCGCCGCGGCACGGCGGGTGAGCAGTGAATACCCGTACGCGTCCAGCAATGCGTGCGGGGCGCGAAGGTACCAGATTGCACCGGATTCGGCCGTGATCAGTGCCGTGCGCACGAGGGGAGCGGTGTCGAAGTCGAGTGGTCGGCGCACGTCCTCGCACATCCACTCCACCGCCGCGGCCCGGTCGAGATCGAGGCGCTCGAGTTCGGGCGCGTGATGTCGATCGTGCACCTGGATCACGTCGGCCGAATCGGCGTCGGGCTCGGCCACGAAGCGGGTCGAGAGCACCTCGGCCTCCGCGATCACCGTGTGTATCGCCGCGGCGAGAGCGTCGAGGTCGACAGGGGCCGCGACCTCCACGTATTCGGCCGTCGTGAACGCCGACCGGGTCGGGTCCAGTTGGTGCCCGGCCCACAGTTCGCGCTGGGCGGCGGTCAAGCTGACGTCGGTGTCCGCCCCGGTCTGCAGGGTGGACGGCGACGATATCGAAAGGGACATCTAACAGGCGCTCCTGATGCTTTCGGCTTTCGGGCTTGGGGCTTTCGGGCTTTCAGCTGCTCGGCGTATCAGGTTAGCCTAACCACATAAACTGTGGTGATCCGACCGCCGCGGCTCAGCCGACTTCGAGCGGGGAGAGTGCGGTTACCAGTGCATCCGTGGTGGTCACCGAACCGCAGCGCTTCGCGGCATACGTGAGCGCCATGAGGTGCTCGTCACGGCTGAAATCCGCAGTCGCGTCGCACACCAGGAACGGCTGGACGTCCGCCATGAACGCCTCGGCGGCACTCAGCATGCAGCCCATGTGCGCGTAGACGCCCGTCACGATCAACTGGTCGCGGCCGTGATGGCCGAGCAACTGCCGGAGGTCGGTGCGCTGGAAGGCCGAATACCGCCATTTGGTCACCTGGATGTCGCCGTCGCGGGGGGCGAGCGGCTCGACCACCTCGGTGTCGCGACCCGACGTCAGTCCCGGGCCCCAGAAGTCGGCGAGGATTCCGCGACGCGACGGATGCTGGTCGCCGGGCTGCATCGTGTAGATCACGGGAATCCCGGCTTCCGAGCAGAGTTCGCGGATCCGGACCATGTTGGCCATCGCGGTCGACATCGGCTCCGCACGCACGTCGTACGCGTCGATGAAGTAGTTCTGCATGTCGTGGACCAGCAGTGCGGAGCGCCGGGGGTCGAGGCGCCAGGTCACCTTCGATTCGGGGACCTCGTGGATCTCCGGGATCGTGTAGGTCGAAATGGGTGGGATGGCCATATGGTTCCTCACTGTCGGTTCTGTTGATTTCTGGGCGTATTCCGCGCGAATCTCGGTGAACGACAGCGCTCCGCCCCACCACTCGCGCATTCGGTTAGGTTAGCCTTTGCAACCTGGCTTCTGCAATCGCCAGGTGTGCGGGTGTCCGGCGCACAGTAAGGTGACTGACCGGTGGGGGCCGGGCACTGGCCTCCCGCGCCGGATCCGCCGACCAGGAGAGATCGTTGACCAAGCTGCTGTTACTGCTGCTGATCGTTGTCGTGATCGTGGGCATCGTGCTGATCCTGCGGAATCGGTCCGGAAAGAACACGGCGCCTGCTGCCAGGGTCGATCCGCTCGCCGACTACCCGGAGGTCTACGACCCGTACAAGATCGGAGTCGGCGACATCATCACGTACGCCGGAATCGATCACGTCGTGCGCGGGACCATCACCCTCGACGAAGAGGGATACATCTGGCACGAACACCTCCTCGACGGGTCGACCGGCCAGCGATGGCTCACCGTCGAGAACGACGAGGGCAACCTCGACATGACGCTGTGGATGCGCCGCGAGGGCACGGGCCTCGAACCGGGCGGTGACGTGATCCTCGACGACGTCGTGCACCGGCAGATCGAGCGCGGCACCGCCTCGTTCACGGCGGAAGGCACCACCGGGACCGCACCCCAGGGCATCGTCGACTACGCCGACTACGCGACCGCTGACAAGACCGGCCTGCTGTCCTTCGAGCGCTGGGCGCGGACGCAGTCGTGGGAGGTCTCCACGGGCCGCGCCGTCACCCGGGGCGAGCTCACCGTGATCCATTCCGGTCCGCCGCAGTGACACTGCACGTCCTCGACATCGAATCCCGGGATGTGACGGCCGAGGCGCTCGGTCTCGTCGTGAACGCCGAAACGCCGCTTCCGCTGGCCGAACTCACCATCACCTACGGCGACGAGCGGGTGACCCTCGGCGTGCTCGGGGCGTCGCACGCGGTGACGGCGTCCGCGGCGGGCAGCCGGATCACCGAGCAGGTGTCGTGCGACGCGATCCGGGCAGGCGGCAGACCGCTCCCGGTGTCCGACAGCGCGGGCGGGTACCGATTCGACTCGACCACCGACATCGTCGACCGCGCCCGCCTCGAGCAGACCGCCGACTGGCTGCGGCGGCAGGCCACCGAGGTGGAGGGGTGGATCTGCGGGGCGTTTCCCGGAGATCACACCGCGCTGACCGCGCTCACGGCGACGCGTGAGCATTCCGGCGGATGGGCCTGGCAGACCTGGCATCTGTATCCGGTAGACAAGGGTGGGGTGATCGTGAAAACGCGAAGCAGGTGGCTGCCGTGAGCAGGTTCGGGACACGCGTGCGGCTCGCCCCGATGCTGCTCCTGGTGCTGGCCGCGACCGCGTGCGGCGGCGGGGTGCGCGACTACATCGCCGACACGTACGCCCTGCAGAACACCGCGGGCGACGCGAAGACGTACACGTCGAAAGACCCGGTGGGTACCACCGTCTCGTCGATCGTCGCGGAGGAGCCCCCGGCGGCTCGGAAGGCGGACGGCGGCAGCGAATACCTGCGCTACGACGACGACATCGTCACGGTCAGCGCCGCGCCGGGCGGCGGCAGCCTCGTGCGCGTCGAAGACATCGACGGACGCTACCGAAGCGGCGGGTTCGCCTATCTGGGGCCCGGTTTCCACCCCGGCTCACCGGCGGGCGGCGCCGGCGGCAGCGGCGGATCCGGCAGCGCGAAATGACAGAGACCACTCGACTCGGGAGAAGCGCGTGAATACCACCTACACCGCGGCAGCAACGGAAATCGGCAGCGTCGACGTCGGACTGCTCGCCGTCGGCATGCTCGGCACCCTGGCGTACTTCGTCATCGGCATCGCCGTCCTCGGCGTCGGCTTCGCCGTGCTCGACCTCGCCACCCCCGGCAATCTCCGGCACCAGGTGTACGTCGACAAGAACCCCAACGCGGCAATCCTCCTGGCGTCGAACCACCTTGCCCTCGCCGTCGTCGTGGTCACCGCGATCCTCACCAGTTCCGACGGATTCGCACAGGGACTCGCCGACTCCGCGGTCTACGGCCTCTTCGGGGTACTGCTGCAGGTCATCGCGCTGCGACTGATGAATGTGCTGCTGCCCGGCCAGTTGGTCGGACTGGTCGGGAACCCGCAGATGTGCGGTGCCGCCTGGGCGGTCGGTGCGAGCCTCTTCGCCATCGGCCTCGTGAACGCCGCCGCACTCACCTGATCTCGTGACGACCACAGCGGCAGAGCCGAATTCCTCCACCACCCGCGCTCTCAGTGGACGGTCCAGGGCGTTCCTGCTCGCCGCTGTGGCCGCGTGCGCCGCGTGCGGGTTGATCTACGAACTGGCCCTGCTGACGCTGTCGGTCAGCCTGACCGGCGGCGGGATCACCCAGACGTCGCTGATCGTCGCGGGTTTCGTGGCCGCACTCGGGGTCGGTGCCCTCGCCGCCAAACCGCTGCTGTCCACCGCGGCCGCGTCGTTCGTGGTCGTCGAGATCGTTCTCGGACTCGTCGGCGGGTTCAGCGCGGTGACCCTGTACGTGACGTTCACGTTCTTCGGTTCCAGCGCAATTATTCTGGTGCTCGCCACCGCGCTGATCGGTGTGCTCGTGGGCGCCGAGGTGCCGTTGCTGATGACGCTGCTGCAGTCGGGCCGCAGCGACACCGGCGCTGAGAGCACCGGAAAGGTGCTGGCAAACCTCAACGCCGCCGACTACGCGGGCGCCCTGGTCGGCGGCCTGCTGTGGCCGTTCGTCCTGCTGCCCGTCGCCGGGATGATCCGCGGCGCCGCGATCACCGGCATCATCAATCTCGTCGCCGCCGCGGTCGTGGCGCTGATCCTGCTGCGCTGGCAGCTGAGCCTGCGCACCCGGCTCCTCGCCGTCGTGGCGCTGCTCGTCGCCGCCGCGTGCATCGCCGTGCTGCTGGTCCGCGCCGACGGCATCGAGACCACGTCCCGGCAACGCCTCTACACCGATCCCGTCGTCGCCGCGGAAAGGTCGCAGTACCAGGAGATCGTCGTCACCGAACGCGGCGGAGACGTGCGGCTCTTCCTCGACGGCGACCTCCAGTTCTCCAGCGTCGACGAACACCGGTACACCGAATCGCTCGTGTACCCCGCGATCGCGGACGACCCCAAACGGGTACTGATCCTCGGCGGGGGCGACGGCCTCGCAGCCCGAGAGGTCCTGCGACTGCCGGGGGTCGAGGAGATCGTGCAGGTGGAACTCGACCCGGCGGTCATCGAACTCGCGAACACGCGACTGTCCGGGCTGAACCAGGGTGCTCTGCGGGATCCGCGCGTGCACGTGGTCCTGGACGACGCGTTCCGGTGGCTGCGGGACGCACCCGACTCGGGATTCGACGCCGTCATCGTGGACCTCCCCGACCCCGACACCCCGGCGCTCGGCCGCCTGTACTCCACCGAGTTCTACGGTCTCGCCGCCGCGGCCCTGAACCCCGGCGGACTGATGGTCGTGCAGTCGGGCAGTCCCTACTCGACGCCCGACGCGTTCTGGCGCACCACGTCGACCGTCGCGTCGGCGGGCCTGGCCGTCACGCCGTACCACGTGCTGGTGCCGAGCTTCGGGGACTGGGGGTACGTCCTCGCCCGGCGCGGCCCCGAACCGCCGGCGCTGCGCCTGCCCCGCGACGTCCCCGAACTCCACTTCCTCGACGAACCGACCCTCGCCGCGTCCGCGATCTTCCCGCGCGACCGTCCCCGCCGCGAACTCGAGCCCTCGACCCTCGACCGCCCGCGCATCGTCGAGGACATGCGGAAGGGCTATGAGCGCTGACGCGCCCGTGAGTACTTATTAACCGCCCGACGTTAATAAGTACTCACGGGTGCGTCAGCGCAACTAGTTCATAGATATACTAAAAGCGGAGGTGGCGGGCGCTGGGCCTGCCACCGGCTCGCGATAGGGTTCCCCCATGACCGATGACGTAGCGCCGGTGCCTGTCGAGGTGCCCGAGAGCCTCGACTTCTGGTCGTTCATCGAACTGGCGAACAGGCGTCTGAGCACCGAATACGGTTCGACGCACGAACTCGCCACCCAGGTGCTCCTGACGTTGAACCGCGCGTCGAACGTGGTGACGTACGACCTGGAGTCGTCGATCCACCGACCGCGCGGGCTGTCGTGGTCGGCGTTCCGGTTGATGTTCGTGACGTGGCTGGCGGGTCCGGTCGAGTCGAAGACCGCCGCCAAGCTCACCGGCATGAGCCGGGCCGCCGTGTCGAATCTGACGAAAACGCTGGTCAGTGGGGGTCTGATGGAGCGGTCCCCGGACGAGCGGGACGGCCGGTCGGTCCAGTTGTCGCTCACGGAGAAGGGGCGCAGCGAGATCGGCGAGATCTACCGTGAGCAGAACGAGCGCGAGCATGCGTGGGCGAGCGTCCTCACCGAGCCGGAGCAGCGCATTCTCGTCATGCTGCTCGACAAGCTGATCACCAACCGCAGTCAGTTCGACGTCCGCGGCCGCAACTGACCCTGCTGCGCCTCCCGGAAAATCTGTGCTTGCCATCACGCCCCCAATTTAGTTAATGTGTTTACTACTACGGACACGCACTTCTAGGGAGGCCGGTCATGGCGTTCTATCGGCACGTGGGCAACATTCCGCCCAAGCGGCACACGCAGCACCGTGACGACAACGGTCAGCTCTACTTCGAGGAGTTGATGGGAGAAGAGGGCTTCTCCTCCGACTCCTCGCTGCTCTACCACCGCCACATCCCGTCGGCGATCGTCGACGCCACGGTGTGGGAGCTGCCCGACCAGAGCACCACCCCCAATCACCCGCTCAAGCCGCGCCACCTGAAGTTGCACGACCTCTTCCCGGAGACGGTCTGGGCCGACACGGACGTGGTCACCGGACGCCGGCTGATCCTCGGCAACGCCGACGTCCGCATCTCCTACGTGGTCGCCGCCAAGGAGTCGCCGCTGTACCGCAACGCGATCGGCGACGAGATGGTGTACGTCGAATCCGGGGCCGCCACCGTCGAAACCGTGTTCGGTGCGCTCGAGGCGAAGCAGGGCGACTACGTCCTGATTCCGATGTCGACCACGCACCGCTGGATCCCGCAGGGCCCGGAACCGTTGCGCGCCTACGCAATGGAGGCCAACAGCCACATCGTCCCGCCGAAGCGGTACCTGTCGCGGTTCGGTCAGCTGCTCGAGAACGCGCCCTACTGCGAGCGCGATCTGCACGGACCGTCCGACACACTGCAGGCCGAGGACACGGACGTCGAGGTGCTCGTCAAGCACCGGACGTCGCACGGGATCGTCGGCACGCGAATGGTGTACCCGCAGCATCCCTTCGACGTCGTGGGCTGGGACGGGTGCCTGTACCCGTACACGTTCAACATTTCCGACTACGAACCGATCACCGGGCGCGTGCACCAGCCGCCGCCGGCGCATCAGGCATTCGAGGGCAACAACTTCGTCATCTGCAACTTCGTGCCCCGCAAGGTCGACTACCACCCGCTGTCGATTCCGGTGCCGTACTACCACTCGAACGTCGACTCCGACGAGATCATGTTCTACGTCGGCGGCGACTACGAGGCGCGCAAGGGTTCCGGCATCGGGCAGGGCTCCATCTCGATCCACCCCGGCGGCCACGCGCACGGACCGCAGCCGGGCGCGTACGAACGCAGCATCGGGGCCGAGTTCTTCGACGAACTCGCCGTCATGGTCGACACGTTCCGTCCGCTCGAACTCGGCGAGGGCGCACTGGCCTGCGAGGACTCGGGCTACGCGTGGACCTGGGCAGGACGGGGGCCGAAGCAGTGATCCCCGCTCTCTTCTCCGGTCTCTGCGACGACGCCGCCCTGTTTCCACCCGGAAACGCGCCGCTACCCGACGCTCTGCCCGCGCACACCAGGTATCTGTCGGCGCCGTACGGGGACCTCGTCGGCCCCTTCGTGTTCCCCGTCGCACGACTGGACGAACTGACAGCCGGCGCGATCGAGTTGAGTCTGACGCTGCCCGGTGGCCCGGCCACCCTCGAACCCGCACTCGACCGCCTCGCGCAGATCGACGGTGCCACCGCCGTCGCGCTCGAGATCGCGCCGCCCGCCGAACAGACGGCCGCGGAGTTCTTCGCCGCATTGGACGCCGCGGCGGAGCTGACCTCCGGCTGTGAGGTGTTCGTCGAGGTTCCGCGCGGCGAGCGCCGGGCCGACTTCCTCGCCGCACTCGTCGGAGGCCCGTTCGCGGCGAAATTCCGCACGGGAGGCGTTGTCGCCGAGGCCTACCCGGACGAGAGGGAACTCGCGTCCGCTGTGCGCTCCGCCGTCACGACAGGTGTCCCGTTCAAGGCCACGGCCGGACTGCACCACGCCGTCCGCAACACCGATCCGCGCACCGGTTTCGAGCAGCACGGTTTCCTCAACGTGCTTCTCGCCACCCGGCACGCACTCGACGGCGCCGACACCGACCGGGTGGCCGCGACCCTCGCCGAACGTGACGGCACCCGGATCGCCCGCGAACTGAGCGACCTCCCCGCCGACGTCGTCGGCGCCGTCCGCACCGCCTTCCGATCCTTCGGCACGTGCAGCATCCTCGAGCCCCTCGAGGATCTCGTCGCACTGCACCTCGTGCCGTTGTCCGCCCTCGCCGATGAACACGCTTCCGCCGATGAAGGAGCCCACGCATGACCGTCCTCGACATTCCCGCCGATTCGCTGTTCGGGTTGGAGAACCTGCCGTACGGTGTGTTCTCGACCGCGGACTCGGCCCCCCGGGTCGGTGTGCGGGTGGGAGATTCCGTGGTGGATCTCGCCGTCACCCTGGGTGACGACGTCTTCGCGCAGCCCACCCTCAACGCGTTCATGGCGCAGGGCCCGGCCCGCTGGAGCGAGGTTCGCCGGCAGGTCACCGAACTCGTCCAGGGCGACGTCGCCGACACCGCGGTGTTCGCGGTTGAGGACGTGACGATGCACCTGCCGGTGGCCATCGCGGACTACGTCGACTTCTACGCGTCCGAGAATCACGCCACCAACCTCGGACGACTGTTCCGCCCCGACTCCGAGCCGCTGATGCCCAACTGGAAGCACCTGCCGGTCGGATACCACGGGCGGTCGAGCACCGTCATCGTGTCGGGCACCGATGTGGTCCGGCCGTGCGGGCAGCGCAAGGCCCCGAATCAGGACGCGCCCGACTTCGGGCCGTCCCGCCGCCTCGACATCGAGGCCGAGATGGGCTTCCTCGTCGGCGTCCCGACGAAGCTGGGGGAGACCATCACGCCGGATCGGTTCGCGGACCACGTGTTCGGCGCGGTCGTCGTGAACGACTGGTCCGCCCGCGACATCCAGGCCTGGGAGTACGTTCCGCTCGGCCCGTTCCTCGGGAAGAGTTTCGCGACGTCCATCTCCCCGTGGGTGGTGCCGCTGGCGGCCCTCGAGGCGGCTCGCATCGACACCCCGACGCAGGATCCGCAGCCGCTGCCGTACCTGCGCGGCGAGGAGAAGTGGGGTCTGGACATCGACCTGGCCGTCGAGTGGAACGGGCACGTCGTGTCGCGGCCGCCGTACGCACAGATGTACTGGTCGCCGGCGCAGATGCTCGCGCACACCACCGTCAACGGCGCCGCCGCCAGCACGGGCGACCTGTTCGCATCGGGCACCATCTCCGGACCCGAGAAGGACCAGCGCGGAGCGTTCATCGAACTGACGTGGGGTGGTCAGGATCCGGTCGTCGTGGGGGACGAGAAGCGCACGTTCCTCGAGGACGGCGACGAGATCGCCATCTCCGCCACCGCACCGGGCCCCAACGGCACCCGCATCGGCTTCGGTGAGGTGCGGGCCCGCATTGCTCCACCCGTGAGTACTTCTTAACCGCGGGCGGTTAAGAAGTACTCACGGGTGGTAGGCAGTAGTCATGACCGAGAACTTCGTCGAGACCACTGCCCAGAACTTCGTCGAGACCACTGCCTTGCCGGACACCGGCGTCGCGTTCCTCACCCTGAACCGCCCCGAACAGCGCAATCCGCTGTCGTCCGAAGCCATGCGGGACGTCACCGCAGCGCTTCGGAAGCTGGGCGACGACGACACCACCCGCGTCGTCGTCATCAGGGCTGCAGGACCGGTGTTCTCCGCGGGTCACGACCTGAAGGAGATGATCGGCCGCACCCTCGAGGACGAGCAGGCCATCTTCGACACCTGCGTCGAGATGATGCAGGCCGTGCAGGAGATTCCGCAGCCGGTCATCGCGTCCGTGCAGGGTGCGGCGGTCGCGGCGGGCTGTCAGCTCGCCGCGTCGTGCGACCTCGTGGTGGCGTCGTCGAACGCCGTGTTCGGGACACCCGGAGTGAAGATCGGCCTGTTCTGCTCCACCCCGATGGTGGCGCTCAGCCGCGCGATCGGACGCAAGCGCGCCCTGCAGATGCTGCTCACCGGCGAAACGATCGATGCCGAGACCGCGGCGGACTGGGGCCTGGTGAACCTGGTGGTCGCACCGGAGGACCTCGACGGGCAGACCCGGGCGCTCGCCGCGAAGATCACGAAGGCCAGCCCGCTCACCGTGAAGATCGGCAAGCAGGCGTTCTACCGCCAGATCGACCTTCCCCAGGGCGAGGCGTACCAGGCGATGGCCGAGACGATGGCGACCAACGCCGTCACCTGCGACGCCCAGGAGGGCATGCAGGCGTTCGTCGAGAAGCGCACCCCGCAGTGGCAGGGCAAATAGCCCTCCGCGACAGGCCCTGCCTGCATTGCGCGGTGTAGCGAACCGGCGAAAGATCAGGGGTGCAGTGGCTGCGGCCGCGGGCCGTCGGCGCCCGCCGACGGTGGACCGCGACAGGCCGGCCACCGAGAATGTTCTCACTGCGGGCGACGGTCCCGCGGGAGGTGACATCGATGTTCATCCAAATCATTCAAGGAAAGGTGTCGGACGAGGCCGGCCTCGTCCGGTGCATGGACCGCTGGACCGAGGACGTGCGTCCGGGGGCGACGGGCTTCCTCGGATGCACCCAGGGATTGTGCGACGACGGAACGTTCATCGCGCTGGCGCGATTCGAATCGGCAGAGGCTGCCCGGCTCAACAGTGAGCGCCCCGAGCAGGGCGCCTGGTGGGCGGAGACCGAGCGGTGCTTCGACGGCCCGGTGTCCTTCATGGACTGCCCCGAGGTGGCCGAGTGGATGGGTGGCGGTTCGGACGACGCGACGTTCGTGCAGGTCATGGAGGGCCACACGACGGACGCGCACCGGATGCGGGAGTTGCTGGACGAGTCCGCCGACCGGGTGCACGAGCTGCGACCGGAGATCCTCGGTGGAACGCTGTGCACCTACGGCGACGGCGGGTACGTCGAGGCGGTGTACTTCACGTCCGAAGCGGAGGCCCGTTCCCACGAGAAGTTGGAGATACCGGACGACCTGAGGTCGTTGTTCGAGGAGGAGGGCCGGCTGACCGACGACGTGACGTACTACGACATGCATTCGCCAATGCTGGTGTCGGCTGGGAGGTAGCCCGAAACCTCTGGCAAGGTAGTTGGACGTCCTATAACCTTCGTGCATGAGTCTGGATGCGCGCACCGATACCGTCGACGGAGTGCTGCGGCGCTCGGCCGCCAAGTTCCCCGACCGCAGGGCGCTGACGTTCGAGGACCGCACGTGGACGTACCGGGAACTCGACGACGCGGTCAGCCGCGCCGCCGCCTACCTGCAGTCGCTGGGACTGTCGGCCGGTGAGCGCGTCGCCGCGTACGGCACCAACTCGGACGCGTACACGATCGGGTTCCTGGCCTGCGCGCGTGCGGGTCTCGTGCACGTCCCCGTCAACTATGCGCTCAAGGGCGAAGAGCTGACCTACCTGGTGTCGCAGTCCGGGAGCACCGCGGTGCTGGTCGATCCGGCGCTGCGGGGCACCCTCGACTCGATCCGGGACGGGCTGGACCTGCGTCACGTGGTGCCGTTGCGTGACGCCGAGGATTCCCTGCTCGCCCACAGCGGCTCCGGCGACGTGCCCGCCGTGGCCGTGCCGGTCGCGTCCACCGACCTGGCGCAGCTGCTGTACACGTCGGGGACGACGTCGAAGCCGAAGGGCGCCATGATGACTCACGGTGGACTCGTCTACGAGTACGTGTCCTCCGTGATCGCCCTCGCGCTGGACGAGCGTGACAATCCGCTGATCTGCATGCCGCTGTACCACTCGGCGGGCATGCACGTGTTCATGATGCCGTACCTGTCGGTGGGCGCCTTGGTGAATCTGATGCAGACCCCCGACATTCCGGAGATCCTGCGGCGCATCGAGGCGGATCACATCGGCTCGCTGTTCCTGGCCCCGACCGTGTGGGTGCCGCTCGCCGGACATCCCGATCTCGAGACCCGCGACCTGTCGTCGCTGAAGAAGGCGCAGTACGGTGCGTCGATCATGCCGGTGACGGTGCTGAACCGGCTGCGCGAACGCTACCCCGACCTCGGCTTCTACAACTGCTTCGGACAATCCGAGATCGGGCCGCTCGCCACCGTGCTGCAGCCCGCCGAGCATGAGGAGAGGCCGTCGTCGTGCGGCAAGGCCGTGTTCTTCGTCGAGACCCGGGTGGTGGATCCGGACGGCAACGACGTTCCCGACGGCACGCCGGGCGAGGTGCTCTACCGTTCGCCCCAACTGTGCCTGGGGTACTGGGACAACCCCGACGCCACCGCGGAGGCGTTCCGCGACGGCTGGTTCCACTCGGGCGATCTGGTGACGCGGGACCCGGAGGGGTACATCACCGTCGTCGACCGCATCAAGGACGTCATCAACACCGGCGGCATCCTGGTGGCGTCGCGGGAGGTCGAGGACGCCATCTACACGCACCCGGACGTGGCCGAGGTCGCCGTCATCGGGACGCCGGACGACAAGTGGATCGAGGCGATCACCGCGGTCGTGGTGCTGCGGGAGGACGCGTCCGACATCACGCGGGACGGGTTGATCGCCCACGTCAAGGAGCGCATCGCGCCGTTCAAGGTGCCCAAGCAGGTGGTGTTCGTGGACGAGTTGCCCCGCAACCAGAGCGGAAAGCTGCTCAAGCGGGAACTGCGGGCGAAACTCTGACCACTACTTCTTGGTGGACGCCCGCTCGATCAACTCGACCGGAAGCTTCACCGATTCGACGTCGTTGCCGGCGATGAGCGACAGCAGATGACGCACCCCCGTCGCGCCGATCAGGCGGGCGGGTGACCGGACGGTCGTCAGCGGCACCGGCAGCTGGGCGACCACCGGAATGTCGTTGTACCCGACCAGTGCGAGGTCGTCGGGGATCCGCAGCCCGAGGTCGCGGGCGACGCCGAGGACGCCGATCGCGATGGTGTCGCTGACGGTGAAGATCGCCTCGGGGCGCGAATCCGACTCGAGGAGAACGGTGGCGGCGGCGACACCGCCGGACACGTCGAAGTCGGAGCGGACGACGCGCTCCGGTCCCAGTTCGATGCCGTTCTCGGCCAGCGCGTCCCGGAATCCGGCGAGCCGATCGCGGGAGGTGCTCGCGTGGTCGGGCCCGGCGATGGCGGCGATCTCGGTGAACCCGCGGTCGAGGAGATGGCGTCCGGCGAGGTAGCCGCCCCGGTGGTCGTCGCCGGACACGAACGGCAGACCGACGTCGGCGTGCCGGTTGAGCTGCAGCATCGGCAGCGCCCCCACCGACAGCGAGTCGACGAACTCGCGGCCGGGGCTGTGCAGGCTGCTGAGCAGCAGGCCGTCGACCTGCCTGCTGACAAGAAACTCGATGGCGCGGCGCTGGGCGTCGAGGTCGTCGGGTGGGCTCGACAGCAGCACGGAGTAGCCGGCCTGCGTGGCCGTCTCCTCGATGCCTTGGAACATCGTCGCGACCACCCCGTCGGTGAGCCGCGGCATGACGACGCCGAGGGTGGTGGTCTTGCGGGTGCGCAGGCTCGCGGCCCACAGGTTGGGCTGGTAGCCGAGTTCCACCGCCACCTCGCGCACCCGCAGCGCGGCGTCGGACCAGCCGTCGGCGGGTTCGGGCTGCCGGAGCACCCGCGACGCCGTCGACACGTGGACGCCGGCACGTTCGGCGATCTCGCGGAGGGTCGGCGGACGCCCGGAGGTGCGGGTCGGGCGATCCGGCAGGTTCACGGGCAATCCTCGCGCTCGGGGTCGGGGACCCGGCGGCCTCGTGGTTGACGTCCGCCGGAACGCGACTTAGTCTACGTGACGAAATCGTTCGTGCAATCGTTCTCGCGAACGTTTGCACACCAGCCCCACCGGCCCCGTGGAGGAACACATGTCCGACTCGCAGACCCTGTCCCAGCTGTTCGCCCTCGACTCGCTGCTCGACACCGAGGAGATCGCGATCCGCGACACCGTGCGCCGATTCGCCGACGATCGGATCCGGCCCCACATCGGCGAATGGTTCGAAGCGGCCGCGCTGCCCGTGCGTGAACTGGCGGAAGGGCTGGGCGAACTCGGTGTGCTCGGCATGCACCTCGAGGGATACGGCTGCGCCGGCATGAGCGCCACCGCCTACGGCCTGGCCTGCCTGGAACTCGAGGCCGTCGACTCCGGAATCCGCAGCCTCGTGTCCGTCCAGGGCTCGCTCGCCATGTACGCGATCCACCACTACGGCAGCGAGGACCAGAAGCAGGAATGGCTGCCGCGCATGGCCGCAGGCAAGGCGATCGGCTGCTTCGGCCTGACCGAACCCGACTTCGGCTCCAACCCCGCAGGGATGCGCACCAACGCCAAGCGGGACGGTGACGACTGGATCCTCAACGGCACCAAGATGTGGATCACCAACGGATCCGTCGCCGACGTCGCCGTCGTGTGGGCGCGCACCGACGACGGCATCCGCGGATTCGTCGTGCCCACCGACACCCCCGGCTTCTCCGCGCCCGAGATCAAGCACAAGATGTCGCTGCGGGCGTCCGTCACGTCGGAACTCGTGCTCGAGGACGTCCGGCTGCCCGAATCCGCGATGTTGCCCGAGGCCAAGGGACTGTCCGGTCCGCTCGGCTGCCTCAACGAGGCCCGCTTCGGCATCATCTTCGGTGCGATGGGCGCCGCCCGCGACTGCCTCGAGTCCGCGATCTCCTACGCTCAGGACCGTCAGGTGTTCGACAAGTCGCTCGCCGCCTACCAGATCACTCAGGTGAAGATCGCCGACATGGCCCTCGAGGTCGGCAAGGGACACCTGCTGGCCTACCACCTCGGACGTCTGAAGGATCGCGGCGAGGCCCGCCCCGAGCAGGTCAGCACGGGCAAGCTGAACAACGTCCGCGAGGCCATCGCCATCGCCCGCGAGTGCCGGACCATCCTCGGCGCCAACGGAATCACGCTGGAATACCCTGTGATCCGCCACGCCAACAACCTCGAGTCGGTGCTGACCTACGAGGGAACGTCCGAGGTGCACCAGCTGGTGATCGGCCGTGCGCTGACGGGCGAGGCAGCGTTCCGGTGACTGCTTCGCTGGAGGGCCTGCTGATCGCCGACTTCGGTCGGGTGCTCGCCGGGCCGTACGCCACGATGCTGCTCGCCGATCTCGGCGCCGAGGTCGTGAAGATCGAGCGCGCCGGCGTCGGCGACGACACGCGGCAGTGGGGTCCGCCGTGGGTGGGCGACGAGTCCACCTACTTCCAGTCCGTCAACCGCAACAAGCGGTCCTTCGCGTGGGACCTGCGCGACCCCGTCGACCTGGAAGAGGCGCGGGAACTGGCCGCCCGGGCCGACGTGGTGGTGGAGAACTTCCTACCCGGCACGATGGACCGGCTCGGGCTCGGCTACGACGCCGTGCGGGAGATCAATCCGGACGTCGTCTACTGCTCCGTGACCGGGTTCGGCGGCCAGAACAAGCTCCCCGGATACGACCTGCTCATCCAGGCCGTCGGCGGGTTGATGAGCATCACCGGTCCGGAACCCGGCGTTCCGACGAAGGTCGGGGTGGCCGTCGTCGACGTCATCACCGGGCTGCACGCCGCGGTCGGGATCCTGGCGGCGCTGCGGCACCGCGACCGGAGCGGGGAGGGGCAGCGGGTCGAGGTGAATCTGCTGTCGTCGCTGCTGTCCGCCCTCGCGAACCAGACGTCGGGGTATGTGGGCGCCGGTGTCGTCCCGCAGGCGATGGGAAACCGGCACCCCAGCATCGCGCCGTACGAGGTGTTCGAGACCGGCGACCGTCCGCTGGTACTCGCGGTGGGGAACAACCGTCAGTTCGCCTCTCTCGTCGAGGTTCTCGGTATTCCTGAACTCGCCGACGACGAGCGGTACGCGACCAACACGCAACGGGTGGCGCACCGCGAGCAACTGGTCCGGGACATCACCGAGGCGCTGTCCGCGGGCTCGGCGGACGAGTGGTTCGAGAAGCTGACCGACGAGGGCGTCCCGTGCGGGCCGCTCAACGACATCGCCGACGCGGTGGCGCTCGCCGAGCGGCTCGGGCTGAACCCGGTGGTCGAGATCGACGACCCGCGCAGGGACCGGCCGGTGCGGCAGGTGGCGAACCCGATCCGGCTCAGCGCCACCCCGGCGAGCTATCGCAGCGCGCCGCCGCGGCTGGGCGAGGACACCCCAGCCGTGAGTACTTGTTAACCGCCCGCGGTTAACAAGTACTCACGGGGGCTCTTTCCTAAGGGAGTGTTAGGAAGGCTCCGCGGCCCTTCCGTATCGATGTGACGTGACCCACTGTGGTGTGAACGCAGAGATCCAGGGCATCGAGAGGAGTCCCGCGTGAGCACCACATCGACGGGTGAGCGCCGAGTCATCGGCAATGTTTTGAAGGGTTCGGTCGGCAACCTGATCGAATGGTACGACTGGTACGTCTACGCGGCGTTCAGCGTGTACTTCGCGAAGGAGTTCTTCCCCGAGGGCGACACCACCGCGCAGTTGCTGTCCACGGCAGCCGTTTTCGCGGTCGGGTTCCTCATGCGGCCGATCGGTGGCTGGATCATGGGACGGTACGCGGACCGCCGCGGTCGCCGATCGGCGCTCACTTTGTCGGTGACGGTGATGGCGGCGGGTTCGCTCGTCATCGCCGTCACGCCGTCCTATGCGAGCATCGGGATCGTGGCGCCGGTGCTGCTGGTGATCGCCCGGATGCTGCAGGGACTGTCGGTCGGCGGCGAGTACGCCACCAGCGCCACGTACCTGGCCGAGGTCGCTTCGCCGGGCAGGCGCGGGTTCTACTCGAGCTTCCAGTACGTCACGCTCGTCGCCGGGCAGCTGATCGCACTGGGTGTGCAGATCATTCTGCAGCTGACACTGCCGGCGGAGGCCATGCAGTCGTGGGGCTGGCGGATCCCGTTCCTGATCGGCGCCGCCGGTGCCGTCGCGGTGATGTGGCTCCGTCGCACGATGGACGAGTCGGAGGCGTTCACCGAAGAGGTGGAGGCCAAGCGCGAAGACGACGCGACGGCGAGTGGGCCGAAGGAGGGTTCGCTGCGGATGCTGCTGCAGTACCCCCGCGAGTGCCTGCTGGTCTGCGCCCTGACGCTCGGTGGGTGCGTGGCGTTCTACACGTACACCACGTACATGCAGAAGTACATGATCAACACGTCCGGCATCTCCAAGGACACGGTGGCGTGGATCAACTTCGCGGCCCTGCTGGTGTTCATCGTGTTGCAGCCGATCGGCGGCGCACTGTCCGACCGCATCGGCCGCCGGAAGCTGCTCATCTTCTTCGGGGTGGGCGGAACCATCCTCACCGTGCCGCTGATGACGGTGCTCGGGAAGACGACGAATCCGCTGGTCGCGTTCGCGCTGATGATGCTGGGACTGATCGTCGTCACCGGATACACGTCGGTGAACGCGATCGTGAAGACGGAGCTGTTCCCGACCAAGGTTCGTGCGCTCGGTGTCGGGTTGCCGTACGCCCTCACGTTGGCGATCTTCGGTGGAACCGTCGAGACCGTCGCCCTCGCCCTGAAGCGGGCAGGCCACGAATCGCTATTCTTCTACTACGTGACGGGGTGCATCGCCATCTCGCTCGTCGTCTACGTCTTCATGCGTGAGACTTCGAACGGTTCGCCCCTCGACCGGACGTCCAGCCGGGCGGACACCCCGGACGACGACGTCGAGCTGGTCGACTCGCGGAGCTGATCGAAGGGAAGTGACGTGCAGATCGCGGTGGTCGAGGACGACGACGGAGTCGGCGACGCACTCGTGGAGGCGCTGGGAACCCACGGCCACGAGGCGGTGCGCATGCGCCGCGGTTCCGATCTCCTTCTCGGCCATCGCGGTATGGACGCGGTGATCCTCGACCTCGGTCTCCCCGACGCGGACGGCCTGCAGGTGCTCCGGCAGCTGCGGGCCGTCAGCGACGTTCCGGTGGTAATCCTCACGGCCCGCGACGACGAACGGTCGGTGGTGCGGGGGCTACGCGGCGGGGCGGACGACTACCTCGTCAAGCCGGCGCGGCTCGCGGAATTGCTTGCGCGGCTCGACGTCGTGACCCAGCGCAGGCGCGCGACCGGACGTTCGGCAGAGCAGACGGTCACCGAGGGCGACGTGGTGGTCGATCTGGCGGCACGCGAGGTGGAGGTCGGCGGCGCTCCGGTGGCGTTGACAGCCAAGGAGTTCGAGCTTCTCGAGGTACTGGTCACCCGTCCCGGCGCCGCGGTGAGCCGTCAGCAGTTGATGGACGCGGTGTGGGGCGACGCGTACGTGGCCATCTCCCGCACCCTCGACGTGCACATGACGGGGCTGCGCGCGAAACTGGGCCGCCCCGGCCTCATCTCGACCATCCGCGGGTACGGCTACCGCTGGGGCACGTGACGTGCGCCGCCGTGTGCTCGCCGTCCTGCTGGTGTTCGCGGCCGTCGCGGTGGTGGCCTTCGCGGTCCCGCTGGCGCTGGCCACCAGTGCCGGACGGACCCAGGCCCTGCGGCTGAGCCGGGAGGCGGACGCGACGCATTTCGCGAGCCTCGCCGGGCAGACCCAGGCCCCCGGAAGTACCACGCTGCTGCGCGAGGAGGTGGCCCGCTACCACGAGTTGTACGGCGAGGGCGTCCTCATCGTCGACGCCAGGGGAAACGTCCGCGCCGGGGCGGGACTGTCGCCGGACGACTCCGACGTCGCCGCGGCGATCACGGCGGGACTGCGCAACCAGAAGCAGGGGATCAGCGGTTCGCTGACCCCGTGGTCGGCGAACCGGGTGCTGTCGGCCGTGCCCGTCGGCACCGGGGCGCAGGTGGACGGCGCCGTCGTCCTGGACGTGTCCACCCGCGCCGCACGGGAATCCATCCGGACGTCGTGGCTGGTGATCGTCGCGGGGGCGCTCGGCGCGCTTGCAGCGGTCACGGCCGTCGCGATCGCGCTGTCCCGGTGGACCGTTCGCCCGCTCGGGGCGCTCACCGCCAGGGTCGGCGCCCTCACCGAGGCGGTCCCGTCCCCCCGCCCGCGGACGGGTCGCAACTCCGGGCGGCCGCCCGGACGATACAGCGGACCGCCGGAGGTGCAGGAACTCGCAAAGGCGTTCGACACCATGTCGGGCGCCGTCCAGGCGTCCGGGCAGGCGCAGCGCCAGCTGATCGCCGACACCGCCCATCAACTCCGAAACCCCCTCGCGGCCCTGCACATCCGGCTCGACTCTCTCGGCCCGCACGTCGCCGAGGCCGGCGCCGAAACCTACCGCCGGACGGGGATGGAGGTCGATCGGCTCGGCGGAATCCTGGACGGACTGCTCGCGCTCGCCGTCGCCGAATCACCCGCCGACGCCGGCGAGGACGAGTCCGCGCGCGGCGGGTGCGACGTCGGTGCCGTCGTCGCGGACCGTGCCGACGCCTGGACGGAGGCTCTCGGGGAATCGGGGATGGCCCTCGTGTTCCGGCCGCCGGCCGAACCGCTGGTCGCGGACTTCCGGGACAGTCACCTGTCCCAGGTCCTGGACGTCCTGCTCAGCAACGCGCACGCGTACGCCGGTCGGGGTTCGACGGTCCGGATCGACACGGGACGGTCCGCCGCCGGAATCGAGATCCGGGTCAGCGACGACGGGGTCGGGGTGAGCGAGGACGAGATCGGCAAACTGTCTGCGCGGTTCTTCCGCGGGTCCGGGGCGGCGCAGCAGGGCACCGGGCTCGGACTGTCCATCGCGACCGCACTGGTCGAGGGCGCCGGTGGAACGCTGTCGGTCGTCGCGGAACGGCCACACGGGCTCCGGGTGACGCTGGCACTCCCGGCGGTGGCGCCGTGATCACGCGACGAACACTGCTGCGCGGTGTCCTCGCGGCGGGTGCGACCGCGGCCACGGGTGCGGTACTCGCCGCGTGCTCGGACAGCGGTACCGATCCGCTGCGACTCGCCGCGGGTGAGGAGGGCGGATTTTTCTGGGAGTTCGCCCAGTTGACGGCCGCGGCCGCGGAACGTGCCGCACTGCCGGTGCGGATCGTCCCGGTCCGGACCGCGGGGTCGATGGAGAATCTGGCGGCGCTGGCGTCCGGGGACGCGGAACTGGCGTTGAGCCTCGCCGATGCCGCCGTGTCGGCGATGGAGGCCGGCGCCGCGTTCACCGCCCTCGGCAAGGTGTACGAGAACTACATGCAGCTCGCGGTGCGCGCCGATTCCGGGATCGCGGGCACCGCGCAGCTGCGGGGTGCCCGAATCAGTCTGGGCGCCACAGGCTCCGGAGCGGAACTGACGGGCGAACGCATCCTCGACGTCCTGGGCCTGGCGGGCCGGGGAGACGTGACGCGACTGCACCTGTCGATGACCGATGCGGGGCAGGCGCTGCGCGACGGCACCGTCGACGCGGTGCTGTGGGCGGGCGGGGTGCCGACACCGTCGTTCGCGGATCTCGGGATCCCGCTGCGACTGCTCGACCTGTCCGCCGAACTGGAACTACTGCGGGTGCGGTTCGGCCCACGCTACGAGCCGGTGCTGATTCCGCCCGGCACGTACGGACAGCAGACGTCGGTCGCGACGATCGGTCTCGCGAACCTGCTGCTCGCCGACCCCGCCGTGTCCGACGGCGCCGCGGGCGCGATCGTCGAGGTGCTCATCGACCACGCCGCGGAACTGGTGCCGGATCAGGCGACCGGCAGCCAGTTCCTGGACCGTCAGTCGTTGATCGTCACCGCAGGTGTGCCGCTGCACCCCGGAGCGGCCGCCGCGTACCGGAGACACCACGGCTGAGCCGGTCTCTACTGCACCTGGGCGACGACGAAGATGCGCCGGAACGGGAAGAACGTGCTCCCGTCCGGTCGCCGGGGATACGCCTCGTCGAGGAGCGGGACGAGTTCCTCGCGGAAGCGGTCCCAGTCCGGCGCCGAGAGGGCATCCTTGACCGGTCGGAGCGCCGTTCCGGTGATCCACTCCAGCACCGGGTTCTCCCCGGTCAACTGCTGGACGTACGTGGTCTCCCAGGCGTCGACGGCGCACCCGGCGTCCGCGAGCAGGCCCGCGTACCCGACGGGATCGTCGACGACGTTGTCCGCCCGGAACGGCACGTCCGTCAACCACCGGGACCACCGCTCGGTCCCGGCGAGGTCCCGGACGATCGCGTGCGAGGGCGCGTCGAAGTTGCCGGGGACCTGCACCGCGATCCACGCCCCCGACGGCAGTTGTGCCGGCCAGTGGCGCAGCAACTCCCGGTGTTCGGGCACCCATTGCAGGGCGGCGTTGGAGACGACGACGCCGGTGTCGGGCTGTGGCGTCCAGTCGCGGACGTCCAGCCGGGCGGCGTCGAGGCCGCGGTCACGCGCGGCCCGGACCATCTCGGGTGAGCTGTCGGACGCCTCCAGGACGGCGTCCGGCCACCGCTGGGCGAGGCTGACGGTCAGGTTCCCCGGGCCGCAGCCGAGGTCGACCACGCGGCGGGGTGACCGCGCGTCGACACGCGACAGCAACTCGTAGAACGGGCGCCCCCGATGGTCCGCGAAGGCGAGGTACTTGTCCGGATCCCATATGTCGTCCACGCCTTCAAACAGTACGCCCATACTGTTGGTGTGTGGGGTCAGAGGCCGAGATCCTTCGCGATGATCGTCTTCATGACCTCGCTCGTCCCGCCGTAGATGCGGGACACGCGGGTGTCCGCGTACAGGCGCGCGATGGGGTATTCGAGGACGTAGCCGTAACCGCCGTGCAGTTGCAGGCACTTGTCGATGACCCGGCCCGCGGCCTCGGTGCAGAACAGTTTCGCCTTCGCGGCGTCGGCGACCGTCAGTTCGCCCGCGTCGTGCAGTTCGAGTGCGCGGTCGGCCATCAGCTGGATCGCCTCGACCTCGGTGGCGCACTCGGCGAGCACGAACTTGGTGTTCTGAAACGCCGCGACGGGCTTGCCGAACACCTTGCGTTCCTTGACGTACGCGATCGCGTGCTGCAACGCCGCGGCCGCGGTCGCCGACCCGCCGAGCGCGATGGACAGACGTTCCTGCGCGAGGTTGTGGGTGAGGTAGCTGAAACCGGCCCCCTCGTCGCCGAGGCGGTCCGCCACCGGCACCTGCACGTCGGTGAAGGACAGTTCGGCGGTGTCCGACGCCTTCAGGCCGATCTTCTCGATCTTGCGGCCCACCGCGAAACCCTCGGACGTGGTGTCGACGACGAGAATGGTGAGACCGGCCCGGCGGTCCTCCGGAGTGCTGGGCGCAGTGCGGCACACCACGAGGATCCGGTCGGCGAGCGCGCCACCGGTGATGAACGTCTTCGCGCCGTTGAGAACGTAGTGCGACCCGTCCGCCGACAGTTTCGCCGACGTCGCGATGTTCGCGAGGTCGGAACCGGTGCCCGGCTCGGTCATCGCGATCGCGAACATGATGTCGCCGGACGCGAATCCGGGGAGCCACCGCTGCTTCTGCTCGTCGCTGGCGTACTCGAGCAGGTACGGCAGGATCAGATTGGTGTGCACGGAGTAACTGCCGAACGTGACGCCGGCGGCCGCCGTCTCCTCGCCGACCACCGCGGCGAACTTGAAACTCTTCTCACCGCCTCCGCCGAACTCCTCCGGCACCTGGATGCCCAGCACGCCGAGTTCACCGAGGCGGCGGTAGAAGTCGCGCGGCGGATGTCCCTCGCCCTCCCAGTCGTGGTGGACGGGCGCGACTTCCTTGGCGATGAAGTCGCGGATGGTCTTCCGGAACGCGTCGTGATCTTCGTTGAACACCGTACGCTGCACGGGTTTTCTCCTTCGGATTACAGTGCGTAACTGCGCAGTACGCCCTTGCTGATGATCATTTTCTGAATCTCGCTGGTGCCCTCGCCGATGAGGAGGAACGGTGCCTCGCGCATCAGGCGCTCGATCTCGTATTCCTTCGAGTAGCCGTAGCCGCCGTGGATGCGGAAGCTGGCCTGGGTCACCTCGGAGCAGTACTCGCTGGTGAGGTACTTGGCCATGCCCGCGGCGACGTCGTTGCGTTCCCCGGAGTCCTTCAGGCGGGCCGCGTTCACCATCATCAGATGCGCGGCTTCCACTTTCGTCGCCATCTCGGCGAGGCTGAAGGCGACCGCCTGATGCTCCGCGATCGGTTTGCCGAACGTGCTGCGTTGCTGTGCGTATCGGGCGGCGAGCTCGAACGCCCGGATCGCGACCCCGCACGCGCGGGCGGAGACGTTGACCCGGCCGACCTCGACGCCGTCCATCATCTGCGAGAACCCGCGGCCCGGGGTTCCGCCGAGGACGTCGCCGGCGGCCGCGCGATAGTTGTCGAACAGCAACTCGGTGGTGTCGATGCCCTTGTAGCCCATCTTGTCGATCTTCCCCGGGACGGTGAGTCCGGGGAGGACCTCACCGAAACCGGCGGGCTTCTCGATCAGGAAGGTGGTCAGGTTGGCGTGCGGCTTCGCGGCGCCCTCCTCGGTGCGCACCAGCGCGGCGACGAGCGTCGAGCTGCCGCCGTTGGTGAGCCACATCTTCTGGCCGTTGATCACGTAGTCGCCGTCGGCGTTGCGCTTGGCCTTGGTGCGGATCGCGGCGACGTCGGAACCCAGCTCGGGCTCGGACATGGAGAACGCGCCGCGCACCTCACCGGTCGCCATCCGCGGCAGGTAATGGTTCTTCTGGGCGTCGGTGCCGTGCTGACGGATCATGTACGCGACGATGAAGTGGGTGTTGATCACACCGGACACGCTCATCCAGCCGCGGGCGAGCTCCTCGACGCACAACGCGTACGTGAGCAGGGATTCGCCCAGCCCGCCGTACTCCTCGGGGATCATCAGCCCGAACAGGCCCATGTCGCGCATCTTGTCGACGATGGCCTGGGGGTAGGTGTCGGAGTGCTCGAGTTCCTGTGCGGCCGGGATGATGTCGCGATCGACGAAAGTGCGTACGGTGTCGACGATCTCGGTCTGGAACTCGGTCAGATCGAGAGTGTGGGCGAGGCGGCTCATGGAATTCAGAATGCCCGATCCGCGGGGGCCCGGCTAGGGGCGTTCGGGCTATCTGTCGGATAGCGCAGTCCAATGCACCCGCACCTCGGCGACTCATAGGCAGACGTAGCCGGTGCCTTCGCCGAGTACGTATTGATCGACGGCTTCCCGGTCCGTTCAATGAATCGAGATACTGTGACCCACGCCACCACATTCTTCGAAGGGATCACCACGTGACCCGCTCCACTGCCACCCTCGACCGGACCGTCGCCATCGGTTCCGAGTCCCGCAGCCGCGCTTGGGGCCTGACCGCGCTCCTCGTGCTGCTCTACGTCGTCAACTACGCCGACAAGGCCGTCCTCGGCATCATCGCCCAGCCCCTCGCCCACGAACTGGGGCTGAGCGCCTCGCAGATCGGGCTGGTGGGCAGCCTCTTCTTCCTGACCTTCACCGTCGGCGGCTTCTTCGCCGGCGCGCTGAACCGCTGGATGTCGCTGCGATGGGCGCTGCTGCTGCTCGCGATCGCCTGGTCCGTCGCAATTCTTCCGCTCGTGGTCGTCGCGAGTTTCGGGGTGCTGCTGGTCAGTCGCCTGTTGCTCGGGCTCGCGGAAGGTCCGAGCTCCGCGCTGCTCCACACGGGTGCGTACTCGTGGCACGCACCCGCCAAGCGCGGACTGCCGAGCGCGCTGCTCGCCGGTGCCGCATCGATCGCGAAGATCGCCGTCGCGCCTGCTCTCGCGTTCGTGACCGTCACGTTCGGGTGGCGCTACGCGCTGGTCGCACTGGCCGCCATCGGAGTTCTGTGGTGCGTCGTCTGGCTGACCGTCTGGAGCGAAGGCCCGTACATCCGCAGCGGCAAGGGCGCCGATTCGGCGGCCGCCGGTGACGCGGGCGAACCGGCGGTGCCGTGGGGCCGCATCTTCCGGACCCGCACGTTCATCTTCGGCGCGCTTCTCGTCATGAGCGTGTACGCACTGGTCGCCGTGGTTCTGACGTGGCTGCCGTCGTACTTCGAGGTGGGCCTCGGGTACAGCCGCCTCCAGGCCGGCTCCATGTTCGCGTTCCCGAGCATCGCCGGGCTGATCCTGATGCTGTTGTCGTCCGTGATCGGCGACCGCCTGCTCGCGCGCGGCTCGACGTCCCGCGTGGTCCGTGTCGTCGTCCCCGCCGTCGGGGTGCTGATCTGCGGTGCGATCCTGCTGGCCCTCCCGTCGATCACCGCACCCGCGGTAGCCGTCCTCGTCGTTTCCGTCGGCTACGGCTTCGCGGCGTCGGTGTTCCCGCTGCTCAACGCGGCGATCTCGGAGATCTGCCCGCCCCGCCAGACCGCCGGCACGCTGGGCGTCTTCCTCGCCGTCATGGCGATCGGCGGTCTCGTCGCCCCCTACGCGACGGGTCTGATCGTCGACGCGGCCGCCTCGCCCGCCGAAGGGTACGCCACCGCGTTCCAGGCCCTCGGACTCGTCGCCGCCGTGTGCGCCGTCGGGGCGCTGCTCTTCGCGAACCCCGAGCGCGACAAGAAACTGGTCCGGGGCGACGCTGCGGGCATAGGCACGAACTAACGCTGCGATCGGCCGAAAGTCGTTGTGCTGACGACTTCGCCCGTGATTGATTCGAGTCACCCCCTCAGATCGAAGGAACACACCATGCGCGATGCAGTGATCGTCGACGCCGTCCGCACGCCCATCGGGCGGCGTGGCGGTTCCCTGTCCGGAATCCACCCCGCAAACCTGTCGGCGCACGTCCTCGAGGCCCTCGCGGCGCGCACCGGACTCTCCCCGGATCAGGTCGGCGACGTCGTCTGGGGCTGCGTCAGCCAGGTGGGGGAGCAGGCGGGCAACGTCGCCCGCACCGCCGTGCTCGCCGCCGGCTGGCCCGAATCGGTGCCGGGCACCACCCTCACCCGGGCGTGCGGATCGAGCCAGCAGGCCGTGAGCTTCGCCGCCGCCACGGTCATCGCAGGCCACGAGGACATCGTCGTCGCCGGTGGTGTGGAGTCGATGAGCCGGGTTCCCATGGGCAGCGCCAGCACGAACGGCGAACACTTCCCGGCGGCCGTCCTCGACCGGTACGGCGTCGGCGGGTTCAGCCAGGGCACCGGCGCCGAGATGATGGCCGAGAAGTGGGGGCTGTCCCGTCAGGCGCTCGACGAGTACGCGCTGCGATCGCACGCACTCGCGGCCGACGCCGCGGACCGGGGCGCATTCGACGGGCAACTCGCACCGCTCTCCGACGTCCTCGCAGGCGACGAGGGGATCCGCCGCGGCGGATCCCTCGAATCGCTCGGCAAGCTGAAGACCGTCTTCAAGGAGGACGGCGTGATCCACGCCGGCAACTCCTCGCAGATCTCCGACGGCGCCGGTGCGCTGCTCGTCACGACGAGCGAGAAGGCCGCCCAACTGGGCCTGACCCCGATGGCCCGCATCCACACGTGCGCCGTCGCGGGCGACGACCCGGTGATCATGCTGACCGGACCCATCGCCGCGACGGAGAAGGCGCTGTCCCGCTCGGGACTGAAGATCGACGACATCGGCGCATTCGAGGTGAACGAGGCGTTCGCTCCCGTCCCGCTGGCGTGGCAGGCGGAGACCGGCGCCGCGAAGGACCGGCTCAATCCGCTCGGCGGAGCCATCGCGGTCGGGCACCCGCTCGGCGGTTCCGGGGCGATCCTCATGACCAGGCTCGTCCACCACATGCGGGACAACGGCATTCGGTACGGATTGCAGACGATGTGTGAGGCGGGTGGCCTCGCCAACGCCACCATTCTCGAACTTCTCTGATCCGACAACACCTTTCGAAGGGAACACACGCACGATGGAACTCAAGGGAATTTCGACCGCGGTCACCGGCGGCGCGTCCGGTCTCGGCCTCGCGACAGCCCGCCGGCTCGTCGACGCGGGCGCCCAGGTCACGCTCATCGACCTGCCGAACTCCGACGGCGAGGCGGCCGCGAAGGAATTGGGCAGCGCCGCCCAGTTCGCCCCCGCCGACGTGACCGATTCCGAGCAGTTCGCGGGCGCACTCGACGTCGCCGACGACCGCGGCGGACTGCGCGGCCTCGTGCACTGCGCCGGCGCCGGACGCCGGATGCGCATCCTCGACTCCGACGGCAAGGCAGGCTCCGTCGAGGACTTCGAGTTCGTGATCCGGCTCAACCTCGTCGGCTCGTTCAACGCCCTGCGGCTCGGGGCGGAGCGGATGGCGCGGCAGGAGGAGATCGACGGCGAGCGCGGCGCGGTCGTGCTGACGGCGTCCGTCGCCGCGTTCGAAGGCCAGATCGGCCAGATCAACTACACCGCATCGAAGGCAGGCATCGTGGGCATGACGGTCACCGCGGCCCGGGACCTTGCCAGCCGTAACATCCGGGTGTGCACCATCGCCCCGGGGATCATGGACACCCCGCTCCTCGCCCGGCTGCGCGACGACGTGCGGGCGTCGCTGGAGAAGTCGGTGCCGAACCCGTCGCGTCTGGGCAAGCCGAGCGAGTTCGGGCAGCTCGCCTGCCAGATCCTCGAGAACGGCTACCTCAACGGCGAGACCATCCGCCTGGACGGCGCCATCCGCATGGCACCTCGCTGACTAACTAAGGACCCAACGTGAATTCTGCTGCACCGGTATTGCATTACCCCGAACTGACGTTGGCGGCGTTCCCGTCCGGCATGGCGAACCTGTACGGCGACAAGGCCGCAGTGGTCGACGGCGACACGGTGTGCACCTACCGCGAGCTGGACCAGCGGTCGGGAGCGTTCGCCGCCGCGCTGCGGGACGCGGGAGTGACCGAACGCGACGTGGTGCTCCTGCACCTCGGCAACTGCATCGAATTCGTGGTGGCCTACTACGGCGCGCTTCGGGCCGGCGCGACCGTCACCCTGGTCAACCCGTTGCAGCCGGGCCCCGGCCTGCGCTCGCAGATCATCGACACGGGGGCGGTCGCCGCCGTCACCCAGCCCGGGCAACTGGACACCCTCACCGCGGCGGCGAGCGGCACCACCGTGCGCACCATCGTGGTGGCCGGCCTCCCCGCGGGCGTCGGTCGCGGCCAGTTCGGGTTCGACGAGTTCGTCCGCGGGTACGCCGCCGCACCGTTCACCCCGGCAGTGTCCGGGGACGACGTGGCCCACCTCGCGTACACCGGCGGCACCACCGGCTTGTCGAAGGGGGTGCGGGTGCTGCACCGCAACGTCCTCGCCAACGTCACCCAGATGATCGCCTGGCGGGCGGGCCACGAGGTCTGCGCCACCGACGACGGCGGCATCGAACTGCGTCCCATCGAGAGTCTCGGCGACCGCGGGGTGGTGCCCGGCGACGGCGCGACCGTCGTCGTGTCGCCGCTGTTCCACGCGCATGCGCTGATCAACATGTCGTTCCTGTTGCTGTGCGGGGCGACGCAGGTGTTCGCCGGACGCTTCGAGCCCGGGCGGATGCTGGAGTTGATCGAGACGCACCGCGCCACGTACATCACCGGGAGCCCGGCGATGTGGCACGCGGTCGCCACGCATCCCGACGCCGCGACCCGGGACACCGATTCGGTGCGGGTGGTCTCCTCGGGTGCCGCACCGATCGATCACGTGACCCTCGGGGCGCTGAGCCGGGCGTTCCCGTCGGCGAGCGTGGTCGAGGGATACGGGCTGACGGAGGGAACCTGCCTGGTCGCCTCCGCACCGCTGACCGGCTCCGTCGCCTACAAACTCGGCAGCGTGGGGTTGCCGGTCTTCGACACCGAGGTGCAGATCCGCGCCCAGGACGACTCCGGTGCCGTACTGGAGGCCGGCGACCGCGGCAAGCTGTGGGTCCGCGGACCGCAGGTCACGGACGGCTACCTGAACCACCCGGAGATCACGGCGCAGCAGTTCGTCGACGGCTGGCTCGACACCGGCGACATCGCTTACCTCGACGAGGACGGGTACCTGTTCATCTGCGACCGCACCAAGGACATGCTGATCTACAAGGGCTACAACGTGTATCCGCGTGAGCTCGAGGAGATCCTCGTCTCGCACCCGGACGTGTCCTCCGCCGCCGTCGTCGGCAGGGAGGCAGGCAGCGTCGGCCAGGAGCCGGTGGCGTTCGTGGTGCCGCTGCCCGGTGTGAGGATCGACGGGGACGCGGTGTCCGCGTTCGTCGCCGAGCGGGTGCTGCCGTACAAGAAGGTACGCGACGTCGTGGTGGTCGAGCAGTTGCCGACCTCCGCGGCCGGGAAGATCCTCAAGACGAAGCTGCGCGAGCAACTCGCGACCGCGGCGACGTAGCTCCCGCTGGGTGGACGCAACCCTGTGACGCGCTCCCTTCGTCCCCTACCGTCCTGGTAGCGGGAAGGAGGGAGCGCTGATGGTTTCGGCCGAGCCGATCGTGTACGTCGTCGACGAGATGGTGGTGTCGCCCGGTCGGGCGCGCGCTTTTCTCGACGCTTACCTGGAACGCTATGCGCCCGGCGCGATTGCGCGCGGGCTGACCCTCGATCGCGTGCTCGTCTCCCCGCCGGTGTGGCTCGAGGACCAGTCCAACACCGTCAGTGTCAGCTGGACCGTGCGCGGCGCTCGCGCCTGGTGGCATCAGAGCCTTCTCGCGCGCCACGACGCGGAGGTGCTCGGCTGGTGGGAGGACGCCGACCAGCTTCTCACCACCCGGCGACGCACGGTGTCCTGCTCGCCCGCGGACGTGGAGGTCGCGACCGATGTTTAAGGTGACCAAGCTGATTCACCTCGGCGCGGACTCGGACGGCAGCGCCGCTGCGTCGGTGGCAGGCAGGCTGCAGGACGTAGCGGCCTCCCGGGCCCGGCGTGTCCTCGTGGCACCGACCCTGCCCGGCGGCATCAACGGCGGCGACGTGATCGCGCACCTTCACTTCGACGACGAATCCGACTGGCGCGCCGTCGAACCCGATATCGCCGCACAGCTGTCCGTCCCCGAGATCGGGCACGTCGACAGCGTCGGCTACACGGGCGTTCCCACTCCCGCCCCACGCGCTTTCGAGCCGGCCGTGTACCGGACGCTCCTCGTCTCGGTCGAAAATTCCGCCGACCCGGCGGTGGTGCAGCAGTTCGAATCCGAGACGCGGGCGATGTCGGACTACATCCGCACCATCGGGACCTCGCAGCTGAGCCGGGTGCACGAGTCGGCCGGCGCCGCGCGGTGGACCCACGTCTGGGAGCAGGAGTACGCCGACCTCGACGGACTGTCCGGGCCGTACATGACGCACCCCTACCACTGGGCGCACATCGATCGGTGGTTCGATCCCGAACGCGGGCCGCGGATCGTCACCCGGCTGTGCCACAGCTTCTGCACGATCGACGGTGCGATCATCTAGCGGTTCCTACGACGGTTGCGGCACCTGCCATTCCCCGCTGAAGGAGGGGGGACGCTTTTCCACGAAGGCGCGCAATGCGGCCGGTGCGTCGGTCGCGAAGTTGACCGCCTGCGAACGGGACTCGTTCTCGAGTGCGTCCCGCAGCGACGACGTCGTGCCGTCCTCGATCAGTCGCGCCGACTGCATGACGGCCACGGTCGGCGATTGCGCGAGGCCGGCGGCGAACCGGGCGACCGTGGCATCCAGTTTTTCCGGTTCGACGAGTTCGCTGACCAGTCCCAGCGCGTCCGCCTGCTCGGCGTCGAGCATCTCGGCGAGCATGACCAAGCGCTTCGCGCGGTGCAGTCCCACCATGCGCGGCAGGAGCCAGGAGCCTCCGAAATCCACCGACAGGCCGCGTTTGGCGAAGATCTGGCTGAACTGTGCGTCGCGCGAGGCGATGAGCAGATCGCACAGCAGCGCCAGGTTCCAGCCGGCTCCGACGGCGTAGCCGCGCACCTTCGCGATCAGCGGTTTGGGGAACTCCGCGACCGCGAGCGCCGTCGCGTTGATCTGCCGCATCCGGGTCAGCGGGTGCATCGGGGCGCGCTTGTCGAGGTCTGCGCCGGTGCAGAAGTCGCTGCCCGCACCGGTGAGGATCACGACGCGGGTGGCGTCGTCGAGGGCGAGTTCGGCGAGCGTCTCGCGCAAGGCGATCCACGAGTCGAGGGTCATCGCATTACGCCGCGTGGGCCGGTTCAGCGTGATCGTCGCGACCGCGCCGTCCCGGCCGACCAGGACGTCGGATTCTGCGGATGCGGCCCCTGCGGTGGAGGGGAGGGATTCGATGCTCATGCGCGGCTCCAGACGTGGGCGCGGTTCTCGGCGACGCCCGGGTTGGCCGGCGCCGTGCCGCTCCCGGTCAGTCGATCACCGGAAACGTTCCATCGCAATGTCGTTCTGGGACACACAGGATGAGGCGAAACCTATGAGCTGTGTTCAGGTCTTCGAGGTGTGCGCCCGCACCAGTTCGACGAACGCGTGCCCGACGGGGGAGAGCATGTCGGGGTCGAACGCGATCCCGAAGGTGCGGGCAAACGTCGGCTCCGCCCGGCGGACCACGGCGCGGTCCCGGGCCGCCTCCGCGATCGACCGTTCCAGCAGGGTCCCGCCGATCCCGGCGAGTACCAGGGGAAGCCGCGCCTCGCGGTGATCGGACAGCGCCGCGAGGTGCGGTCGTGCCCCGGCGTGGCGGATCGATTCCTCGATCTCGTCCGCGACGGAGTGGCCGCGGGGAACGAACACCATCGGGACGTCGGGGAGGTCGGCGAGCGGAACCGGGCCCTCCGGCAGGTCGGTGCCCGGCGGGTATACGAGCCAGTACTCCTGTTCGCCGAGTTCGAGGACGTCCAGCCGGGCGTCGTCGAGCGGGAGGTGGGCCACCACGAATTCGCAGTGCCCGTCCTCGATCAGCGAGGCTGCCTGGGCCTCGTCTTTCAATTCACCCAAGCGCACCAGCACATTTGGGTGGGTTCGCCGGAATTCGGTGACGAGGTCGACGAGGGGACCGATCGCCAGCGCCGGAAACGCCATGACATCGAGCCGGCCGGCCAGTGCCCCGTCGGAGGTGGCGAGGAGGTCTTCGACGGCGGTGACGTCGCGCAGGATCTGCCTGCTCGGCCCGACCAAACTGCGGCCTGCGGCGCTGAGCACCATGCCGCGGCCGATGCGGTGGAACAATTGCACGCCCAGTTCCCGCTCGAGCCCGCGCAGTGCCTGCGAGATGGTGGGTTGTGCGACGCCGAGCGACGCGGCGGCCCCGTTGATGCCTTCGTGTTCCACGACGGCGAGGAAGTACTCGACCTGACGCAACTCCATGCGGTCAGTTCCCCTCTCGGGTGCCCGTGGCCTGGGTGGCCTGCGCGATCGAGACGAACGCCGAGGCTGCCGGTGATCCCGGGCCGGACCGCTGGACGAGTCCGACGGGCCGGGTCAGTTTCGGCGTCATCGACCGGATCGCGACCCCGCGCAATTGTTCCTCGGCGACCAGGCGGGGCAGGACCGTGGCCCCCGCGCCGCGCATCACCAGTTCCCACGTGGCGCCCGGGTGGGTGCAGTCGACGACCACGTTCGCGGGATCACCCACCAGATCCGTGATCAGGGCCGCGTCGCTCTTGTCCCCGAGATCCTGAATCAGGGGAATGTCCCGGACCGCCGAGCGGGGCACCGGATCGGGGAGAGTGTCGGCGAGGGCGTTCGGCAGGGCCAGTACCAGTTCCTGATCGCCGATGGGGACCGAGTGCAGTGCACTGTGGTCGACGGACAAATCGATCACCCCGAGTTCGGCCTCGCCGCGGCGCAGGGCACCGAGGACGCCGGTGGGGCCGTCGGCGTCGATGACGCGGACCGTCACCCGGGGGTACTGCTCACGGAACCGGCGCACCAGGTCGACGATCGGATCGATCGAGAACGCCGCGTACGTGACGACGTCGACGCGGCCGGATACGAGTTCGCGCACCGCAGCGACCTTGGCCTTGGCCCGCTCGACGTCGGCGAGGATGCGCCGGGCGGCGACGTCGAGCGTGCGGCCGTCCTCGGTCAGCTCGAGACGTCGCCCGGTGCGGTCGAACAGGGTGACACCGAGGCGGCGTTCGAGTGTGCGGATCGCCTGCGAAAGGGACGGTTGCGAGATGTAGAGGGACTGCGCGGCCCTGGTGATCCCGCCGTGATCGACTACCGCGACGAAGTAGGTGACGAGATGCAGGTCCACGCCGTCATCGTACGGAAGCTGTGACGCGGGCCGTGCCGGTCATGCGGCTATCGGCCACGCCACACCGGCGGGCGCTTCTCCGCGAACGCACGCGCACCCTCCTGGGCGTCCTCGGAGGTGAACACCGGATCGAGGAAGCGGCGTTGCCCGGCGAACGCGTCGGGGTCGGTGTAGGCGGCCGACATCGCGAGTACCTGCTTGGTGGCCCGGACGGCGAGGGGACCGTTGGCGGCGACCCGGGCCGCCAGGTCGCGGGCGGTGTCGAGCGCCTGCCCGGGCTCGGTGAGCCGGTTGACGAGTCCGTGCGCGTGCGCGACCTCGGCGGTGAGGGGATCGCCGGTGATCGCCATCTCCATCGCGATCGGATAGGGTAGCACCTTCGGCAGTCGCAGCAGACCGCCGGCGGCCGCGGCGAGCCCCCGCTTGACCTCGGGGATGCCGAACTTGGCGTCGCGGGCCGCGACGATCAGGTCGGCCGACAGCGCCAACTCGCAACCGCCGGCGAGCGCCCATCCTTCGACGGCGGCGATCAGCGGTTTCGTCGGCGGGGCCTCGGTGAGTCCGCCGAATCCGCGGCCGGGCAGCGACGGCCGTTCGCCGCGGCTGAACGCCTTCAGATCCATGCCCGCGCAGAACGTTCCCCCGGCGCCGGTGAGGATCGCGATGGTCAGGTCGGGCCGCGCCTCGAATTCGTCGATCGCGGCGGCGAGCGCCTTCGCGACCTCGAGGTCGACGGCGTTCTTCGCCTCCGGGCGGTTGAGGGTGATGACGGCGACGCCGTCGGCGAATTCGGTGAGAACCACGCTCATGGGGTGTCTTCCTTACGGGAGGTAGGGGTCCAGCGTTCGGGGCGGCCGCCGAGCGAGCGGATGCTTCCGCGGTCGGCGAGAACGAGCAGGTGGGCGTGGGTTTCGCGGACCGCGAGGCGGAGCAGGCGGTCGGACATGGAGTCGAACGGCCGCGACCACGAAATGTGTTGCGAGATCTCCCACGCCGTCGATTCGGGCCACACGGCCAGAGCGGCGACGATCTCGGTGAAGCGTTCCTCGTGATGACCCATCAGCTGCCGGGCACGGTCGGCGATCCCCCGGAACCGGTACTCGTGCGCGGGCAGCACCTCACCGTCGGGCATCGTGGTGGTGGCGTGCAGCGACAGCAGGTACCGGTGCAGCGGATTTTCCAGTTCGCCGGGGACGGTGGAGATGTTGGGACTGATGCGGGGCAGCATGTGGTCGCCGCTGAACATGAGCCCGTGGGTGTCGTCGACGAACGTCAGATGACCGGGCGTGTGCCCGGGTGTCCAGACTGCGCGCAGATCCCAGCCGGGCAGGCCCAGCGGAGTGTTGTCGCCGAGTACGACGTCCATGGACTCGCCCGGCCCCAGCCGGACGAGGTCGACGCGGGCGGCGGCGAGGATGCCGGTGGGTGCCCCGAGCTGGTTGAGCTGGGTGTTCCACGTGTGTTCGTCGGCGGTGGTGTCCGCCGCCGAACGGTGGCCGAGCAGTGCGGCATCCGCGCCGTGCATCGCGAGTGCCGCCCCGCTGACCTCCCGCAGCCGGGGTGCGAGGCCGAAATGGTCGGGATGCAGGTGGGTGACGGCGGCGTACCGGACGTCGGTGACGTGGTGCCCGGTCTGCGCGATCCCGTCGACGAGCGCCCGCCACGACTCCTCGGAATCCCAGCCGACGTCGATCAGCGCGAGACCGTCGGGGATCGTGAGCGCGTAGATCAGGACGTACCGCAACGGGTTTCGTGGCATCGGCACCGGGATCGACCACAATCCGGGGCGCACCTGCTCGACGGGTGGGAGCACGCCGCGGGCCCAGGCCTCACGCTGGACGGTACCGACGTCCTCGGTGACGATCACGACGGCACCTCCGTGTCGCGGAGTCCTTCGCGTAGGGCGCGTTTGAGGACCTTGCCGCTCGCGCCCCGCGGAAGTTCGGCGACGTAGACGATCTCGCGCGGCTTCTTGTACGACGCGAGCCGGGTGGCGGTGAACGCGATCAGGTCCTGCTCGTCCGGTGCGTCCGACGGGTCGGCGAGCCGGACGACCGCCGTCACGGACTCACCCCAGGTCCGGTGCGGCACACCGACCACCGCGACTTCGGCCACCGCCGGGTGCTCGGCGAGCACCGTTTCGACCTCGATCGGGTACACGTTCTCGCCTCCGGTGATGATCATGTCCTTCACCCGGTCGGTGACGAACAGATAGCCCTCCGCGTCGATGTGCCCGGCGTCGCCGGTGCGCAGGAAACCGTCGTGGGTGAGAAGGTTCGCCGTCTCGTCCGGCCGTTTCCAGTAGCCCTCGACGTTGTTGCGTGAGCGGCACACGATTTCCCCGGATTCGCCCGCCGGGAGCCGGGCGCCGGTCACCACGTCCCGGATCTCGACCTCGACACCGGGCATGGGCCTGCCTGCCGACCGCAGCAGGTGCGCGCGGTCCCCGGACGGGTTGTGGTCCCGGGCGGCGAGTGCGGTGACCGAGCCCGTCGTCTCCGTCATGCCGTAACGCTGCACGAATCCGCAGCCGAGGCGATCGATCGCCCGCCGGAGCAGCGTGGTGGTGATCGGCGCCGAACCGTACGCGACCAGCTCGAGGCTCGACACGTCGTAGCGTTCGAGGTCGGGCACGTCGAGGAGCATCTGAATGGTCGAGGGAACCAGGAAGGCGTGGGTGATCCGGTGCCGTTCGATCAGTTCGGCGACCTGCCGGGCGTCGAATGTGCCGAGCAGCACCACGTGGACGCCTGCGGACAGGCAGGTGCTCAGCCAGCCGGCGCCCGCGATGTGGAACAGCGGCAAGGCGTCGAGTGCCACCGAACCGGGTTTCCAGTGGTAGATGAGCAGGCCGTCGGGCTCGTTGTGCAGGTTGCGATGCGTCGCGACCACACCCTTCGGAAGCCCGGTCGTGCCCGACGTGTAGAGCTGCAGCACCTCGGCGGCGGGGTCGTCCCCGAGCCCCGGGTCGGTGGCGGTGCCCGACGTGACCAGCCGATCCCACGACCAGGCGCCGGGCGGAAGGGTGTCGCCGTCGGCCGCGTCGACGACCACCACGACCACCCGCGGGAGCGCGTCGCGGACTGCGTCGGCGGTGGCGGCGAATTCCGATTCGACGATCAGCACCTCGAGCCCGGCATCGGCCGCGACCGCGGCGGCCTCGGCTGCCGGGAGCCGCCAGTTGAGCGGGACGAACACGAGCCCCGACTTGGCGGCGGCCACGAACGTCTCGACGCCCTCGGTGCGCATCCGGAGCAGTGCCCCGACCCGGCCGCCCCGGGATGTCAACGCCGACAGCGCTGTTGCGATCCGGTTGGTCCGCCAGTCGAGCTCCGCGTACGTCAGCGTGGTGTCACCGCACGTCACCGCGGGTGCTCCCGGCCGTTCCGCGGCATGGTGCCGCACGCGCTGGGGAAGATGCAGACCGCTCACATCAGGCTCCTCGATGAGTCGTCGACGCCGCCGGGGGACCGGGTGACGTGTCGTGCCAGTCGACCACCGGTGTGCGTGCCGAAACAAAGTCACAGAGCCGAACGGACAGTGAGGAATCGCCTATGGATGCCGGGCCGGGCGGGCTCGCGGCGTTTGTAGACTGGCGTGATGGCCGCCACCCCCGCCCTGAACCCCGAGGACGTTCGGCGTGCGGCGGCGGCACTGCACACCCCCGACATCGACGGCTGGGCGAACCGGTTCGAACTGCTCTCGGACGGCAACCGCCTCCGGCTGCTGCTGTGCCTGCACCACGCCCCCGACATCTGCGTCGGCGACCTGGCGGCGGCCCTCGACATGACCGGGACCGCCGTCTCGCACGCGCTGCGACTGCTCCGTAACCAGGGATGGGTGTCGGCGACTCGGGACGGCCGTTCGATGCGGTACCGGCTCACCGACGACACCGTGCACGAACTGCTGCACACCATCGGTGCCACGCACTATCACAATCACACGGGAGCCGAAGAGGAAAGGTGAATCCCGACATGGAGAACGACCCCGGACTGCTGCCGCTCGACGGCATCACCGTCGTGGCACTCGAGCAGGCCGTGGCCGCTCCGCTCGCCACCCGCCATCTCGCGGACATGGGCGCGCGGGTCATCAAGATCGAACGCGTGGGGGAGGGCGATTTCGCCCGCAACTACGACGACGCGGTGTTCGGGCAGGCCTCGCACTTCGTGTGGCTGAACCGGTCGAAGGAGTCGATCGGCGTCGACCTGAAGTCCGAGGTCGGGCGGGACACCGTCGCGAAGCTGATCGAGAAGGCCGACGTCTTCATCCAGAATCTCGCCCCCGACGCCGCCGACCGTCTCGGGTTCGGCGCCGACGCACTGCGCGCCGAGCATCCGGAACTGATCGTCGTGAACATGTCGGGCTACGGGTCGGCAGGACCCCGGCGCGAACGCAAGGCGTACGACATGCTGGTCCAGGCGGAAACGGGGATGATCTCGGTGACAGGCACTCCGGACACCGCCACCAAGACGGGTGTCCCGGTCTCCGACATCGCCGCGGGAATGTATGCGGTGACGTCGGTGCTCGGTGCCCTGTTCCGGCGGCAGCGCACCGGTGTGGGAGCGCGGATCGACGTGTCGATGTTCGACGCGACCGCGGAGTGGCTGGGCCATCCGATGTACATGAAGATGTACGCCGACAAGCAGATCCCGCGCGTCGGGCTCGGTCATGCGGCGATCGTCCCGTACGACTCGTATCCCACCCTGGACGGACAGATCCTCATCGGTGTCCAGAACGACCGCGGCTGGCGGCAACTGGTGACGGACGTGTTCAAACGCCCTGACCTCGCCGACCATCCCCGGTTCGCGACCAACATGCTGCGGGTGCAGCACCGGGCGGAGGTGGACGCCCTGGTGGCCGAGGAGACGCAACGTTTCACGAGCGCCGCTCTCGACCAGGCGCTCGCGGACTCCGGGATCCCGGCGGCGGAACTCAACGACCTGGGCGGGCTGATCGAGCATCCGCAACTCGACCAGCGCGACCGCTGGCGTGACGTCGGCACCGAGGCCGGGCCGATCCGGGCGATGCTGCCGCCGATGACGTTCTCCGACGTGGAGATGCGGATGGGGGACGTGCCCGCGCTCGGCGCGCACACCGATCTGATCCTCGGCGAGTTGGGCTGGTCGGCGGAGGACATCGCGAACCGGCGTGCAGAGGGTGTCGTCGGCTGACCGAGCAGATCAGTTAGCGCACTAATTGGTCATGTATCAACTAGTCGTGGGCGGACACGCCGCAGCCCCGGCCCGAGTGAGGCCGGGGCTGCAGCCCGCTCTTCGCTCAGGGTGTAGCGAAGAACTGCTCTACGGCAGGCTGGGCATTGGGGTTACCCACGCCGATGCCGATGACGGCGCCGGCGATGGTGCCGACCACTGCGCCGACGATGCAGCCTGCGATGAAGTTGGGGAAGATCGACACGCACCCGATGGCCATGCCCACGTTGGAACCGATCGCCATGCCCTGCAGGCCCGCGTTGTTCCAGCCGGTATTGATCTCGTTGGTCATCTTGTCGAAGGCGTCCTGCTTGGTCTCGTTCTCCGGGAAGAACTGCTCGGCCACCTGGCTGCTACCGCCATCGGCGGCCGGGGTCATGAGCGGCTGCGACCAGTCGATTCCCTGCGGTGCCGGATCGGCGTACGCCGTTCCCGCCCCGACGGCCATCGCGGACACGACGAATATGGACAATGCCAGAGTTCTCAAGAGTTTCATGGAAATTCCCACCATGTCGTAGGACGAACACGGTCCCCACCTGAGAGCACCGAACATCGTTGTGCGTGGACCATATTCGCTGGAAAACCGGAACGGCTACATGCATATGTGGGTGCGCGGTGATGCTCCCCGTGTGCGAACTTACCCATAGTCCTCCCGGAATCGTCGCTCGAGGTCGGAACGGAAGCCCCGCTACAGGGTTCCGAGGAATTCGTAAACCGCCGGTGTCGCAGCGGGGTTCGCGTTGCTGATACCGGTGACGGCGCCGATCGCTGCGCCTACCGCGGCACCGGGGAGACATCCGCCGAGGATGAGGAAGATGCACCCGGCGACGAATCCGATGCCCGCGCCGATCGCGGTCGCGGTCCCGCCGCCGTTCACCCAGCCGATCTCGAGCTGCGTCATCATGTTGGCGTACGCGGAATCCCTGTCGACCGGGGTGAGGGCGAGTGTTCCCGCGACCGGGGTCGTCGTGGGCGTCAGGCTCAGGAACCGGCCGCCGTCGGTGACGAGCGGATCGATCGCGAACTGCACGCCGGCGATCGAGTAACGCAGTGGGATCGTGGCCACCGTGGTTCCGGAATCGTTGGAGATGTCGACCGCGGCGGCCGTCCTCGACAGGGTGAAATATCCCGCGTCGAGTGCGGTGCCGACCGATCGGCCGTCGGCACTGAGGCTGGTGTGCGAGATGACGGCCTGGTCGGCGGGAGTGGGGGCGGCGTACGCGGTACCCATTCCGACACACAGGGTGGCGATCAGCAGCGCTGCCGGCGCTGTCACTCTATGCAGTTTCATGGTGTTTCCCATGCGTAGTAGCGGATGACAAACGACAAATCTGGTTCGACCTGGCGCTTCACAGTTGCCCCGACCGGCGAAAGCGTCCGTAACCTGCCTACTGCAGACATCTTCCCCCTTCGGACGCCCCAGTTTTCGGCCTTTCCGCAAAATACGTACGTATCGGGTGTCGGTGCGACGATTACACCGTCAGCCGGTAGAACCGGAAGAACCCGAAATCCTCGATCGGCAGGACGTCCATGGTGCCGAAACCGGCGGACTCGGCGTAGCCGCGCAATGTGCTCGGGCGCATGACCGTTCCGGTGCCCGCGCTCGGAGTGTGGTTCATGCCGTCGGGCAGGCACACGGTGAGACTGAAGCCGTACATCAGTCGCTCGACGTCGCTTCCCGGCGCGGAGAATTCGTCGTCGACCGCCTCGTCCATCACGATCATCGCACCGCCGGGGGCCAGCGCCCTGCGGACCGCGGACAGCACCTCGACCGGAGCGGGCATGTCGTGGATGCACTCGAACGCGAAGGCCGCGGTGCAACTGCCCTCGGGGATTCCCGCGGCGTCCGATTCGGTGATCGTGATCCGGTCGGCGACATCCGGCCGCTCGCGCACGTTGGACCTCGCGAGTTCGACGGTCGCGGTGTCGATGTCGTAGCCGTGGAGCGTGGCGTCCGGGTAGGCGCGCGCGAGTGCGATCGTGGACCAGGCGCCGCCGCATCCGACGTCGGCGATGGTGGCACCGGGCGCCCCCAGCAACGCGTCCACCTCGGGAACCGACGCCAGCGCGCCGGGAAGAACCTGCTCGTACCACGGCCGATTCATATCGGCCTGCGACTCGCGAGCATCCGCACCGTACTGGGACCACCCCACGCCGCCGCCGGTGCGATACGCCTCCAGCAGTGCGGGCATCTGCGTGGTCGCGGCGACGAAGATCCGCGCGAGCGGTGCCAGATAGTTGAGACTCTGCTCGTCCGTGAGCACTTCGGCGGCACCGGCCGGAAGCGTGAACTTCGGTGGATCCGCGGCGTCCACCGTAAGAAGTCCCGACACGGCCTGCTGCTCGAGCCACTCGCGCGCGTACCGCGGATGAGTGGAGGTGCGTTCCGCCAGTTCGTCCGCCGTCGCCGGGCCTTCCGACGCGAGACTGCGGTACCAGCCGAGGCGGTCTCCCAGGTGGACGGCGAGAAGGTCGATGGCCCCGAGCGACGCGTCGAAAATGCGCTGGGACACCGTCGCGGCATCGGCTTCGGGTGTGGACATCGCTGACCTCCGGTCGGAGTGCGGGCGAAGCTTCGTCACCCCATCGTGGGCTACCCGGTCGGCGGTGTCACGGATCGTTCGCCGGGCGAATGAGGCTCGGCGGTGGGAAGCCGGAAACCCCACGGCAACTCGAGGCGATGCCGCGCGAGCAACGCGGGGTCGCCGAGCAAGTCCAGGATCGGACCGTCGGCCACCAGGCAACCCTCGTCGAGGATCACGGCGCGTGTGCACAACTGGGCGGCGTACGGGAGGTCGTGCGTGACGAGCAGGTGCGTGGTGTCGATACCCAGCAGAACCTCGGCCAGTTCGCGCCGGGCGACGGGGTCGAGATTGCTCGAGGGCTCGTCCAGCACGAGGACGTTCGGGGCGCACGCGAGGACGGTCGCCAGCGCGACCCGGCGTCGCTGGCCCACCGACAGGTGCGCGGGGTTGCGATCGGAATGCGCCGTCATGTCCACGGCCGCCAGCGCGTCGCGCACCCGCTCGTCGAGCGCCGACCCGGTGACGCCGAAATTGACCGGACCGAACGCGACGTCCTGCGCGACGGTGGGCATGAACAACTGGTCGTCGGGATCCTGGAAGACGATGCCGACCCGCCGCCGGACCTCGCGCAACGTGTCCCGCGGCGCACCCCGCGACAGCGCCAGCCCGCCCACCGTGACGCTGCCTTCGGTGGCCGTCAGAATGCCGTTGAGGTGCAACATCAGTGTGGTCTTGCCCGCCCCGTTCGGGCCGAGGACGGCCACCCGCTCGCCGGGTTCCACCGTGAGGTCGATCCGGTGCAGCGCGGCCCGGCCGTCCGGATACGCGAACGAGACGCCCTCGAGGTGCACGGCCGCGGTCATCGGAGCACCCACGCCGTGAGACAGATCCCCACCGCGCACACCGCGGGCACGAGCCCCGCCCGCCATGCCGCAGCGGTCGCCGGGGGCGCCCCGATCGTGGGAACCGAACCCGCGAACCCCCGCGACAGCATCGCCAGGTGGACGCGCTCGCCGCGCTCGTAGGAACGCACGAACACACCGCCGACGCCCCGGGCGGTGGCGCCGATCTGCCGGAACGTCCGGGGGTCGTCGCCGCGGGACAGCCGGGCGGTGCGCATCCGCTCGATCTCGGCCGTGAGCAGGTCGAGGTAGCGCAGCATCAGAACCACGATCGTCGTGAGCATCGCGGGCACGCGCAGTCGCGCCAGACCCAAGGGCAGGTCCCGGGCCGGTGTCGTCGCAGCGAGCGTCAGCGAGACGAGGACGCCGAGAGTGCCCTTCACGAGAATGCCCCAGGCCGCATAGAGGCCCGCGACGGACAGCGACAGTCCCGCGACCGTGACGCGGGCGCCGCCCTCGGCGAACGGCAGCAGCACCGCGAGTGTCACGAACGGCAACTCGATCAGCATCCTCGGCCCGATCCACCTGAGCGCGATGCCGGCGATCCGCCAGATCACGATCAGGACGGCGAGGTAGCCGGCGAACGCCCAGAACGCCTCGCGTGGTGTCGCGACCACCGCGAAGACGAAGACGACGGCGCAGACGATCTCGACCTCGGCGGGCAGTCGGTGCAGGGGGGAGGCGCCGTCGAGGTAGAGCGGATGGGCGTGACCGGCTCCCACGGTCAGGGGCTCGTTCGGTTGCACCGCGCGCGGGCGAGCAGCCAGAACAGGCCACCCGCGACGGCGAACGTCGCGGTCGCGCCGATGACGCCCGCGACCCCGGTGAGATGCGCCCGGCCGCCCACCGTGTAGTCGGCGAGCGGCGAGTCCGACAGGTGATGCGCGGACGCGTTCCGGGCGATGCAGTCACCCACGAGCGCCTCCCCGTTGTCGGTCTCCACCGTCTCGCATCCGCGCGTCGTCGCGGCATCGAGACCATCCGGACTGGAGCTGGCGAGGTAGGAGACCGCGCCGGCGACGAGCAGCGCCACCAGCGCGAAGCCGATCAGGAAGCGGCGGAGGGAGATCACGCCCGCACCTCCACCCGCCGGGGTGCCGTCCGCAGCAGATACACAAGGTCGGGGCGCGCCTTCGCGACGGCCGTGACCGTGACGGCCGTGATGAGGCCCTCGCCGATGCCGATCAGCACGTGCGCCCCGAGCATGTAGGCGGCCACCGCGCCCAGCGAGGTCGACTCCCCGGACGTGGCGTGTCCGCCGATCGCGTACTCGAGCACGAAGCCCATCGCCGCCGCCACCGTTCCACACAGGGCCGCGGCGAACGACATCCCGCCGAGGACGCGGAAGCGCAGTCGCTCCTGCCGCACGACGAGCGGACGCAACGCCACCGCGACGCCGTAGCCGACCACCACCCCGATGATCGCCATGTTGGTGATGTTCGCCCCCAGCGCTGTCAGCCCGCCGTCGGCGAACAGCAGGGCCTGCACGATCAGCACGATCGAGATACAGAGCATGCCGGTGTACGGGCCGACCAGTACAGCGGCGAGTGCGCCGCCGAGAAGGTGGCCGCTCACACCGGGAAGGATCGGGAAGTTGACCATCTGGACCGCGAAGATGAAGGCCGCCACGAGACCGGCCATCGGTGCGGTGCGTTCGTCGAGTTCCGAGCGCGCGCGCCAGGCGGCGATCGACAGTCCCGCCACGGCGACGACGACGAACAGCAGGGAGGTCGGTGCGTTGATCAGGCCGTCGCTCATGTGCATTGCCACGGATTCCACGGCGTCTCCTCCGGCCGGCAGCTGATCCTTCGAAGTCTAGTTGTTCGTATGAACACTTGAACAGGTGTTCACAGGTGGCGGAATGCGGCCACGTGGAGTGCGTGAATGACGTTCAGTGCCAGCTGTGGTCGACGACCGTCGTGCGGGGGCCGAACTTGGGTTTGACGGCATGCCCGCTCACCTCCAGCAGTCGCACGGCGCGTTGGCGGTGCGGCTGCAGCGGCGCCAGATACTCCACCATCCCGGCGTCGTCCAGGGGCTTCCCGAGCAGCGACCACCCGACCATCGCGGCCAGGTGATAGTCGCCGACCGACAGGGCATCGGGATCGCCCAGCGCGCGCTGCGACACCTCGGCCGCCGTCCAGACCCCGACGCCGGGAATGGACATCAGCCGGCGGTTCGCCTCCTCGCGGGGGAGGTCGACGATCTTCTCGAGCCGGTCGGCGACCTGCGCGCAGCGCACGATCGCGCGGGATCGGCCGGGGTCGACGTTGGCCCGGTGGAACTCCCACGACGGAACCCGCCGCCACACGTCCGCGGTCGGGGGAAGTCGCATCCCGTCCGGAGCCGGTCCGGGAGCAGGCGCGCCGAACTTCCACACGAGATGCCGCCACGCCGCGAACGCCGCGATGCCGTGCACCCGCTGCTCGAGGATCGCGGGCACGAGGGCCTCCAGCACCCGGTCCGTACGGCCGAGCCGCAGGTGCGGGAAACGCCGGTGCGCCTCGACGAGGATCGGATGGTCGGGGGCGAAGTCCGCGCACTCGTCGTGCTCGCCGACGAGTCGGCCCAGCCCCGCAGCCAGCTCGGGAGCACCCGCACCCCACGCCTGGCAGCGCACCGAATGACGGTCGATCTGGGTGAGGCGATAGGTGACCGGGCCCGACTTCTGCACCGACGTCCGCCAGATCGCGCCGTCGGCCGTCCGGCGGTGGCAGGGGTCGCCCTTCCCGCGCTGCAGCGGCTGCAACGACATGGCGACGTCCAGGGGACGCCGCGCGGTCACGGTGGTCTCGACCACCTCGAGCGAAGCCGTCATCGAATGCAGCGTATCCACTGTGAAGGCGACCGCTACCGGCGGCTGTCGGAGCGCGCACGTAAAGTCCCAGCCATGATCATCGTGAGTACCGACGGATCCTGCCTCCGCAACCCCGGTGGGGCGATCGGCTGGGCATGGGTCAATCACGAGGGTCCCAGCCAATCGGGTGGCGAACCCTCCGGGACCAACCAGATCGCCGAGCTGCGGGCGCTGCTCGAAGCGATCACCGCGCATCCCGGCGACGATCCGCTGCTGATCGAATCCGACTCCCAATACGCCATCAAGTGCGCGTCGGAATGGCTGCCCGGGTGGAAACGCAAGGGCTGGAAGACGGCGGGCGGTGCTCCCGTCAAGAACCTCGCGCTGGTGCAGTCCATCGACCGGGCCATCAGCGAACGCCCCGGGCCCGTGCGGTTCCGCTGGGTGCGTGGCCACGTCGGCAACCACTACAACGAGATGGCCGACGTCCTCGCAGGCGAGGCGGCCCGTGCCGTCGCATCCGGTGCGGTCGCGCCGGCGCCGGTCGCAGCCCCTGCCGCTGCACCCGCCCCTGCCGCTGCACCGGCGCCTGTCGCGCCGGCACCCGAGCCCGAGGACGCGTTCACGCTGTTCTGAGTCGGCCCCCGTTCCGATCCGCCGGGGTTCCGTGGTCCGGCACTGCGTCGAGGAGAAGAGTGTTGTCCGAGGATCTGCGGGTGCGGGAGTTCTGGCGTGCGCTGGGGCTGCCCGGCATCATCGACGTCCACACCCATTTCATGCCCGCGAACGTGATGGAGAAGGTGTGGGGCTACTTCGACGCAGTCGGTCCCCTCACCGGACGTGAGTGGCCCATCCACTACCGGCACGAAGAGGACGTCCGCGTCGAGCACCTCCGCGGGTTCGGTGTCCGCCGGTTCACGTCGATGATCTACCCGCACAAGCCGGAGATGGCCGCGTGGCTCAACCAGTGGTCGGCCGAATTCGCCGCGCAGACCCCCGACTGCCTGCGGACGTCCACGTTCTACCCGGAGGAGTCCGCGGCCGCGTACGTCGCGGAGGCGATCGAGTCGGGGACGCGTGTGTTCAAGTCCCACATCCAGGTGGGCGACTACTCGCCGAACGATGCCCTCCTCGACCCCGTGTGGGGTGTGCTGCAGGAGGCGGGTGTCCCCGTGGTCATCCACTGCGGATCGGGGCCGGCGCCCGGCACCCACACGGGCCCGGGCCCGATCGCCGAACTGCTGTCGCGGTACCCGCGGCTGCACCTGATCATCGCCCACATGGGGCTGCCGGAGTACCGGGAATTCCTGGACCTGGCCGATCAGTACTCCAACGTGTATCTCGACACCACGATGACGTTCACGGACTACACCGAAGCGGCGACACCGTTTCCGCGCGACCAGGTGCACCGGCTGTCGGAACTGCAGGAACGAATCGTGTTCGGCAGCGACTTCCCCAACATTCCGTATCCGTACCTCGACGCGCTCGAGGGTCTCACCCGATTCGACCTCGGCGAGCCGTGGCTGCGGGCGGTGTGCCACGACAACGCGGCGCGGCTCTTCGCGATCGACTGACACCGTCATTCGCCGCCCTCGTCGACCTCGCCGTCGCTGCCGACGCTGAGAGAGGTGCCGTGACCGACGGTCTCGTCCCGGAGCGTCGGCCGGTCGTAGTCGCCGTCGTCGCTGAAAGACCATGATGGCGGCGTCGCCCTTACGCAAAGATTATGGCTGTCCACGACATGTCGGTGGGCACGCCTACGCTGCGATTCCCACGCGACGAAGGCGGCCCGATGGATGACTATCTCAATGACGGCGAGACGTTCGACGACTACATCATTCGGACCCAGCGGGAGATCGAGATCCACAGGCTGAACATGGACTATCACCTGTCGGGGATGGAACATGCCAGGCGGCAGGGCGGGAAGTTCCTGTATCTCCAGTTCGCCTTGGGTGCTGTCGCCCTGATCTGTGTGACGCTCGGCCACGCGTACGGCGGGAACTGGTTGCTGGTGTCGATTCCCTTCTCTCTCGGCTCGCTCGGCCCTGGATTCGTGTGCTGCACGTACCTGAAGGAGTTCAGAACCGAATCCCGGGCGTTCAGCGCGCTCGAGGCCCCGGCAGTCCTGAAGCAGATGCGGCACGAGATGGAGGAGGCAGAGAAGGCGGAGCGGAAGGCCAGGTGGTGGCGGCGCGTACGCGGGCCCCGCTGACCGGGCTACCGTGCGCTAGAAAGGATTCCACCAGTTGATGAACGCGATGTACAGATTGGTCGGGAAGAAGAACTCCCAGTCCAACCCCATGTACGGCAGGTCGGGCAGCATGCCGATCATGATCCCGCCCCGTTGCTCGTCGGCGCGGCCAACAGGCGCAGCAGGTTGGCGATCGGCGGTGGGAACATGGCGATGTCCACCCGGTTCATGAGACTCTCCTCGGTCGTCCCGACCTACCCGTCGTATCGCCCGCGGCGTGACCTGCGTTACCGCAGCAGAGGCGCGTGGACGACCGTATGCAGGAGAGTGCCCTCGGCAGGATTCGAACCTGCGACCTACCCTTTAGGAGAGGGTTGCTCTATCCCCTGAGCTACGAAGGCGCGGTGCACGCGCGGGGCGCACACCGAGGTGAGTGTAGCGGGAATGGTGGTGCGCTCGCGATGGGGAGGGCATGGTTGTCGCAGAAGTTCTGGAAGTGACGACGGAACGGGAGACGCACATGTCCGAGATCGACTTGACCGACCTCGCTGCGCGGCACGACGGTTCGCTGAACTTGCACGGCTATCTGGCGAGGCCGTCGGGTGAGGGTCCGTGGCCGGGTGTGGTGATGGTGCACGAGGCGTTCGGTTTGGACGACGTGATGCGGCGTCAGGCGGACAGGCTGGCGTCGGCGGGGTTTCTGACTCTGGCGCCGGATCTGTTCAGTGCGGGCGGTGCGCGACGTTGCCTGGTGTCGACGATGCGGGCGATGCTCTCGGGGAAGGGCCGGGCGTACGGGGACATCGAGGCTGCGCGTCAGTGGCTGTCCGGGTCTTCGGACTGCACGGGGAAGATCGGGGTCATCGGGTTCTGCATGGGCGGCGGGTTCGCTCTGATGACCCTGCGCACCGGGTTCGACGCGGCAGCCCCGAACTACGGGGTCTTGCCGCGTCACCTGGACGCGGCGGTGGCGGGGGCGTGTCCGGTGGTGGCCAGTTACGGCGGGAAGGACTTCGCCCTGCGGAACGCGGCGGCCAAGTTGGAGTCGGCGCTGACCCGGGCCGGTGTGGTCCACGACGTGAAGGAGTATCCGACGGCCGGCCATACGTTCCTGAACGACGCACTGGCCGGACCGAAGGTGATGCGTCCCCTGATGAAGGTCACGGGGATGGTGCCCGACCCGGAAGCCGCCGCCGATGCGTGGACCAGAATCGACGGTTTCTTCGGGGAGCACCTGGGTTGATCCGTGAGTCTTTCGGCGCAGACCCGGTCCTTGAGGTCCGGGATAGCTGATCTGGATTTGTCGGACTGTGGGGTTAGTGTCTGGGTCATGGCGGGGAGGGTGGTGAAGCGGGCGTTCAAGTACCGTTTCTATCCGACTGCGGTGCAGGCGGAACAGCTTGCTCGGACGTTCGGGTGCACCCGGTATGTCTACAACCGGGCGTTGGCGGAGCGGTCGCGGGCGTGGTCGCAGGAGCGGCGGCGGGTCACCTATGCGGACACCTCGAAGATGCTCACCGGATGGAAGCGGGACGCGGGGACCGCGTGGTTGGCGGAGCCGTCGAAGGGGCCGCTGCAGGAGTCGCTGCGGCAGTTGCAGGGTGCGTTCGAGAGGTTCTGGCGCACGCAGGCCCGCTACCCGCAGTTCAAGAAGGAGGGGCAGTCGAAGGATTCGGCGACCTACTACTCGAACTGCTTCATTTTCAGGGATGGGCAGATCCGGTTGGCCAAGCAGACCGAACCCCTGGACGTTCGGTGGTCGAGGCCACTACCGGAGGGGGCGGTGCCGTCGCAGGTGACGGTGTCGCGTAATGCTCGTGGTCAGTACCACATCTCGATCCTCGTAGAGGACACCATCAGCGAACTCGAGCCGGCCGATCGGGTGGTCGGGCTCGACGCCGGGATCACCAGCCTGTACACGCTGTCGACGGGGGAGAAGATCACCAACCCGCGACACGAGCGCGCGGACCGCGAGCGGCTGGCGAAGGCGCAACGAGCACTGGCCAGGAAGGAGAAAGGGTCCCGGAACCGGGCCAAGGCCCGACTGAAGGTCGCGAAGATTCATGGCCGGATCGCTGATCGGCGCCGCGATTATCTGCACAAACTCTCCACTCGGCTGGTGCGCGAAAATCAAGTGATCGCCGTCGAGGATCTGAGTGTGCGGAATATGGTGAAGAATCGGTCGTTGTCTCGGGTGATCTCGGATGCGGGGTGGTCCGAGTTCCGGTCGATGCTCGAGTACAAGGCCGACTGGTACGGGCGGCGGGTGGTGGTGATCGACCGGTTTCATCCGTCGTCGAAGACCTGCTCGGTGTGCGGGGAGGTCGCCTTGGCGATGCCGCTGGACGTGCGGGAGTGGACGTGCCGGTGCGGCGCGGTCCATGATCGGGATGTGAACGCGGCAAGGAATATTTTGGCCGTCGGACTGACGGTGGCAGCCTGCGGAGATGGTGTGAGACCGCCCCGCACCTAAGGTGCGGGGCGGCAACCGTCGGTGAAACAGGAACCTCGGGACGCGAGTCCCGGGGGGAATCTCGGTCGTTCACGGCCGAGAGGACGTCAACAGTGGATGTACCGGCGGGTGGCGTGCCCGTAGTCGAGTCCGCACGCCCGGACGACCTGGCCGAGGCTGAGGTATCCCTCGATGCTCGTGGCCTTCGCGAATTTGCCGTCGGCCCGTACCGACACCGTGACGCTGGACGCGACCGAATCGACCCGAGCGAGTTCGTACTCGTCGACGCCGCCTGCGGCCTGAGCCACACAGGTGACAGCGCCCTGGGCGTACGCGATCTCGATCAGGTCCTCGATCATGTGCAGGCTCCTCGCCTCGAAGTAACGAAATGAGGTTAGCCTTAGCTACTCGGCTTCTGTCAAGTCCCCGGCGTAACGTGACGCACGCTTTCGGACGGTGACAGCAAGGACTGAGAAGGGTTGCAGGTGTTCCATGGCTGACCGCACTTCCTCGACGGACTCGATCGGATCGGGCGGCGACCCGGGGACGGGAGCGGGCGGCGAACCGCATCTCTCCAGGCAGCTCGCCAACCGGCACATCCAGCTGATCGCGATCGGCGGAGCAATCGGCACGGGCCTGTTCATGGGGTCCGGGAAGACGATCTCGCTGGCCGGACCGTCGGTGATCTTCGTCTACATGATCATCGGCTTCATGCTGTTCTTCGTGATGCGGGCAATGGGGGAGTTGCTGCTCTCCAACCTGCACTACAAGTCGTTCTCCGACTTCACGGCAGACCTGCTCGGCCCCTGGGCCGGGTTCTTCACGGGGTGGACGTACTGGTTCTGCTGGATCGTCACGGGGATCGCCGACATCATCGCGATCTCCGGTTACGTGCGGTACTGGTGGCCCGACCTCCAGCTGTGGATCCCGGCGCTGATCGCCATCGCGGCGCTGCTGCTGCTGAATCTGCCGACAGTCCGGGCGTTCGGCGAGACCGAGTTCTGGTTCGCGCTGATCAAGATCATCGCCATCCTCAGCCTCATCGTCGTCGGACTCGTGATGGTGTTCACGCACTTCACGTCGCCGGGCGGCTCGGAGGCGGGATTCGACAACCTGTGGAACGACGGCGGCATGTTCCCGACCGGCGCGATGGGCTTCGTGGCCGGATTCCAGATCGCGGTCTTCGCGTTCGTCGGTATCGAACTCGTCGGCACCACGGCGGCCGAGGCGAAGGATCCGGAGAAGAACCTGCCGAAGGCGATCAACTCCATCCCGATCCGCATCCTGCTGTTCTATGTGGTGTCGCTGATCGTGATCATCTCGGTCACGCCGTGGCGTGAGGTCGTCCCCGGGGAGAGCCCCTTCACGGCGATGTTCACGCTCGCAGGTCTGGGAATCGCGGCGGGAGTCATCCAGTTCGTGGTGCTGACGTCCGCGGCGTCCTCGGCCAACTCGGGAATCTATTCGACGTCCCGGATGGTCTACGGCCTCGCGCAGGAGGGGGACGCACCGGCCCGACTCGGTAGGCTCAGCTCCCGCAAGGTCCCGGCCAACGCGCTGATGTTCTCGTGCGCCTTCCTGCTGTCGGCGATCGCGCTGCTGTTCTCCGGCGACTCGGTCATCGAGGCGTTCACGACTGTGACGACAATCTCATCGGTGCTGTTCATCTTCGTGTGGACGATGATCCTGGCCAGCTATCTCGTGTACCGGAAGCGCCGCCCCGAACTGCACGAGGCCTCGAAGTTCAAGATGCCCGGCGGTGTGGTGATGTGCTGGGTCGTGCTGGCGTTCTTCGTCTTTCTCATCTGGGCCCTGACCCAGGAGGACGACACCCTCGAGGCGCTCCTCGTCACCCCGGTATGGTTCATCGTGCTCGGGATCGCGTGGGCGGTAATTCGCCGGCGCGCCCCGCACCGCGCTCGGTACGCCGCCTTCAAGGCGGAACTCGAGGAGCGCCGAACATAAACGTTCGGTAACGGTGGCGCGGACCTATATCGTTTTGTTACATTCGTCGCCAGACAGAGGAGCCCACCCCGGACGGGGAGGGCTGCAATCCGACGACTGACGAGGTATTTACTGTGGGTTCCCACCACCGGGCGAGCGGGTCTTCCATTCGCTTCGAGATCGATCCGGACGCGGCGCGCGGGCGCCATCGCAACCAGCAGGCCGGAGCGGGTGTGGGCATCAAGGCCGCGACTGTCGCGGCCGCCACCGGAGCCATCGTCGTCGGTGCAGCCCAGCTGGGTGCCGGAAACGCCGCCGCCGCCCCCGTCGACTCCCACGAGACGAACGGTGCGCAGACCCTGCCGGGCCTGCCGTTCGAGATCCCGGCCGGTGTCCTTCCCGCCGGCTTCGAATTGCCCGCAGACCTGGGCACCGCCGCCCAGAACCTCGGGGGCCCGGACCTCGGCGCCCAGGCTCAGCAGTGGCTGTCCTCCGTCAACCCGGTCAAGCCTCACACGGTTCAGCCGGTGTCGGGCAAGCTGACCTCCGACTTCGGTTCCCGCTGGGGAGCCCACCACGGCGGCATCGACATCGCGGCGCCCATCGGCACGTCGGTGCTCGCAGCGGCCGACGGCCAGGTCATCGACGCCGGCGCGGCGTCCGGCTTCGGACTGTGGGTGCGTCTCCTGCACGACGACGGCACCGTCACCGTCTACGGACACGTCAACGACTACACCGTGAGCGTGGGGCAGCGCGTCACCGCAGGGCAGGAAATCGCCCACGTCGGCAACCGCGGCCAGTCCACCGGACCGCACCTGCACTTCGAGGTGCACGACGCGAACGGAAACAAGATCGATCCTGGCCGCTGGCTGCAGGAGCGCGGCGTGTCCGTCACCTGGGGCAACGCGGGCGCCAACGCGTAAGGGCCTACTCCGGCTCGAGATCGTCGTCGTTGCGGAACACGAGTGGTCCGCTGTCGAGGGCGATCGCCCAGCGGCGTGACACGGCCCAGTCCCGGCCGTACGAATCGTTGCTGATGTCCTGGACGCCGGCGAAATCGTCGACGATGACGCCGGCCTCCAGGGGCCACTTCTTCTCGGCCAGTTCGTGATCGGCCGAGTGCCGCGTTTTCACGCGCGTGCCCACGGAGAACTCTGGTTTCTTCTTGGAGTCGGTATCAGGCGTCATCTCCGGTCCTTCCGCTCACCAGCGTCTGGTTCGAGGTTAGCCCGCCATCCCGCATTCGCGCGGGCTGAACGGATATGCTCCCCCGTGAGCGCAGTTCGACGCGCAGTTGGGGAGTGGTATGGGTCGCGAAGTGACGTCTCGGACATTCACCCGAGAAGACCGGCGCCTGTTCCGGCAGAAGGTGCTCATGTGCGTCGACGCGCTCGAGAGGATGCTGCGGGAGGGGGCGTTCGCCGACGACGTCGACCCGCCGAGGCCCATGCTGGGCATGGAGATCGAGTTCAATCTCGTCCACTCCGACATGACGCCCGCGATGTCCAATCTCGCGGTCCTCGAGTCGATCGACGACGATGCCGTGTTCCAGACCGAGCTCGGCCAGTTCAACGTCGAGATGAACGTCCGCCCCGGTCCGCTGAACGGTGAGGGGACGTTCGAGCTCGAACGCACCCTGCGGGCGTCGCTGCACGTCGCCGACGCCCGGATCCACGGCCACGACGCCCAGTTGGTGATGGTCGGCATGCTGCCGACGCTGGAACTCGAGCATCTCGGCCGCGAGTGGATCACCGCGAACCCCCGCTACGAGCAGCTCAACGACCAGATCTTCGCCGCGCGCGGAGAGGACATCGAACTCGACCTCGAGGGCGTGCCGCTCGAGGGGCGGTCTGCCGAACAGCTGAAGGTGGACGCCAATTCGGTGCTCCCGGAGGCCGCGTGCACGTCGCTGCAGTTGCACCTGCGCGTCGCGCCGGACGAATTCGCCGCCCACTGGAATGCCGCGCAGTGCCTGGCAGGCGCCCAGGTGGCGCTCGCGGCGAACGCACCGTTCATGGCAGGCAAGGCGTTGTGGCACGAATCCCGCATCCCGATCTTCGCGCAGGCCACCGATACGCGTCCGCTGGAGTTGAAGAACCAGGGTGTGCGGCCGCGCGTGTGGTTCGGCGAGCGGTGGATCACGTCGGTCTTCGACCTGTTCGAGGAGAACTCCCGGTACTTCCCGGCGCTGCTGCCGGAGGTGTCCGACGTCGACCCGTCGGCCGAACTCGACGCGGGCCGGGTGCCGGACCTCAACGAACTGCAGATGCACAACGGCACCATCTACCGGTGGAACCGCCCGGTGTACGACAGCGACGACGGCAAACCGCACCTGCGCATCGAGAACCGGGTGCTGCCCGCGGGCCCGACCGTGCTCGACACGATGGCGAACGCCGCGTTCTACTACGGCGCGCTGCGCGGGCTCGCCGAATCGGATCGGCCGGTGTGGTCGCGGATGTCGTTCAACGCCGCCGAGGAGAACCTGCACGCCGGCGCGAAATACGGCATGGACGCCGAACTGTACTGGCCCGGTGTCGGATTCGCGGGCGCCGACGAACTCGTCCTGCGGCGGCTGCTGCCCATCGCAGACGAGGGACTCGCGGCGTTCGGGTTGTCGGCGAAGGCCCGCGACCGGTACCTCAGCGTCATCGAGGGCCGGTGCGTCACCCGGCAGACGGGGGCGTCGTGGCAGCGCGCGCAGGTGGTCCGGCACGAGAACGCCGGGCTGAGCCGCCGGGAAGCCCTCGCCGCCATGTTGCGTCAGTACGTGGAGAACATGCGGGAGGGCAGCCCCGTCCACACCTGGCCGGTGTGAACGGCGCCGCGCCCGCAGTCACACGGTGGCCGACCAGCTGTCGGGGCCGAACACCTCGTAGTGGATGTTCTCGGCGGGCACATCCTTGGCGAGGAGCGCTTCGCGTATTCCCAGCATGAAGGGCAGCGGGCCGCACAGGTAGGCGCGGGTGCCGGGCGCGATCGTGACCTCGCCGAGGTCGGCCCGTCCCTCCCGCAGGCCGCCCACGGGACGTCGGGTGCCCAGGTCTTCGTACCAGCGGTGCATCACCGCGAACGGCAGACGTTCCACCAGTTCGGTGAGCTCCGCGCGGTGCGCGTGACTGCTGGCGGACCGGTCGGCGTGGAGCACCGAGATCGGGCGGCTGTCGTCGGTGTCGGCGAGGTGGCTGAGCATCCCGATCATCGGGGTGCACCCGATGCCCGCGGACACCAGGAGCAGCGGCGCGTCGTCGTCCTGCAGGACGAGATCGCCGAACGGCGTCGACACCGTCAAGACATCGTCTTCGAAGACATTGTGGTACAGGAAGTTCGACACCTCGCCGGCGCGTTTCACCGAGATCCTCCAGTCGCCGCGCGACGGGGCCGACGACAGGCTGTACTGGCGAATCTGGCGTGCGCCGTCCGGCAGGCGAACGGCGACGGACAGGTACTGCCCCGGAGTGAACGACGGAAGCGGCGAGCCGTCGACGGAGGTGAGCACGAACGACACCGTGTCCGCGGACTCGTGCCTGCGCTCGCGGACCCGCACGTCGCGCCACACGTCACCGGCGGCCACTCCCGCCGAGGCGTACAGTCCGGCCTCCATCGCGATCAGGGTCTCCGCCATCAGCCAGTACACCTCGTCCCAGGCGGCAGCGACCTCGGGAGTGACGGCGTCGCCGAGGACCTCGACGATGGCCGCGAACAGGTGGGTGTGCACGATCGCGTACTGGGAGGGTTCGATCCCCAGCGAGGCGTGCTTGTTGGCGATCCGCGACAGGATGAGGTCGACGCGCGCCTGATCGGGCTCGAGTTGGAGGGCGGCGAACGCGGCGATGGCGCCGGCCAGCGCCTTCTGCTGTTCGCCCTGCTTCTGGTTCCCGCGGTTGAACAGGTCTCGTTCGAGTTCGGGATGAGCGTCGAACATCTTGCGGTAGAACAGCGTCGTGATGTCCGAGATCGCGGCGCCGACCACGGGCAGGGTGGCGCGGATGACGTCCGTCGAGGTGGGCGAGAGCATGTCATTCTCCGATCGTTCGAGAAAACTGGGAAGTTGAGGTGGCCACCCGGGGAGGGCGAGCAGCACGGTTCCGGTGGGGGTTCGGGTGAGGTCTTCGACGGTGAGGCCGTCCAGCGACTCGAAGAACGCGTTCTGCGCGCGCCGGAGCGCCGACCGGAGCAGGCACCCCGATCGCAGCGGGCACGGCTGGGCGCCGTCGCAGTCGACGACCTCCGCGTCGCCTTCGAGTCGGCGGGCGAGCCAGCCGACGGACGCGGTGCGCCCGAGTTCGGTGATGGCCAGGCCGCCGGCGCGTCCGCGGCGTGCGTCGACGATGCCGAGTTCGCCGAGTCGGGTGATCACCTTGGCGGCGTGGGTGTACGACACCGACAGTTCCTCGGCGATCGCCCGGCTACCCGGTCGTTCGCCGTCCCCGGCCACGGCCAGTCGCATGACCACCCGCAGTCCGAGGTCGGTGAACTGTGTGAGTTGCATGACCCGAATGTACTTTAATTCGCATCTTGGATACCAAATTTGTGACCGAGATCGCTCGTGATCTTCTGGGCCGAAAAAGGCAGTGGCCCAGTAATATTCGACGAGACACACGCCTCCATTTCTCATCATCGCCTAATCGGGCCGCTGCGGCTACGGCCGGAGAGCCCGAATCGATGGGGACTTAAGTCCCCACGTCGAAAGGTGAAGGGCGGCAGACGCGAAAAGGAGGCCGGGGATAGTGTGAAGCCATGAGCACACGGGACCGCAACAGCGTCGTCGTCGGCGTCGACGGATCGGACAGCTCGAAGTCCGCTGTCCGGATGGCTGCCGAACTCGCCACCGAACGTGGACTGAACCTGAAGATCATCCACGCACTCGACTTCGCTCCGTATGGGTTCGGTGGCCCGTACATGGATTCGGGCGGCGTGTACGAGTGGGTCGAGGCGAGTGGCAAGGCGATTCTCGCCGAGGCGCAGGAGCGGGCGTTCGCGGTCAATCCCATCATCGAGGTCTGCACCGAACTGTCGATCGGGAGCAGCGCTCAGTGGCTCGTCGACCTGTCCGAGAACGCCCGGATCGTGGTGGTCGGCGCGTCCGGGTCCGGGGCGGCGGCCACCGCGCTGCTCGGGAACACGGCGATCAACGTCACCAGCCACGCGCACTGCCCGGTCGTCGTGGTCCGCGGCGACGCCCACGCGAACGGGCCCGTCGTGGTCGGCGTCGACGGCAGCGCCACCAGTGAGCGGGCGATCTCGGTGGCCTTCCAGGAAGCGTCGATGCGGAATGCTCCGCTCGTGGCCGTCCACGTGTGGAGCGACCTCGGATCGAAGGCGTTCGAGGATCCGCGGGCCGCGGCCCTCGTGCCGCAGGGACTCGAGGAGGACGAACGTGCCGTCCTCGCCGAGAGCCTCGCCGGCTGGCAGGAGAAATACCCCGACGTGCGGGTCACCCGCGAGGTGTACATCGACAATCCGCGGGCACGGTTGCTCGACTGGTCGAAGAAGGCGCAACTGCTGGTCGTCGGCAGCCGGGGGCGCGGAGGATTCAAGGGGATGCTGCTCGGTTCGACCAGCAACAGCCTGGTCGGTGGTGCGCATTGCCCGGTAGTCGTCGTGAGGCCTGCACGCCCCTGAGGCGACTACGCGCAGTAGTGTTCTGGAACGAAGCAGGAACAGGTTGCAGGTAACGCCAGGATTGGGGAACGACGTGCGCATAGGTATGGGCTTGAACTACAGCGGCGGTTTCGCCGAGACGGTCGACGAGGTCGCCGACCTGGAGAAAGCCGGACTCGACATCGCGTTCGTGCCCGAGGCCTACTCGTTCGACGCGGTGAGCCAGATCGGCTACCTCGCCGCCAAGACCACCACCCTGGAACTCGCTTCGGGCATCTTCCAGATCTACACCCGCACGCCGAGCCTGACCGCGATGACGGCCGCCGGCCTCGACTTCGTGTCGGATGGGCGCTTCGTGATGGGACTCGGCGCCTCCGGTCCGCAGGTGATCGAGGGTTTCCACGGCGTCAAATACGACGCCCCGCTCGGACGCACCCGCGAGGTCGTCGAGATCTGCCGCAAGGTGTGGCGCCGCGAGAAGGTCGAGTTCCAGGGCAAGTACTACCAGATTCCGCTGCCCGCCGAGAAGGGCACCGGGCTGGGCAAGCCGCTGAAGATCATCAACCACCCTGTGCGTGACCGCATCCCGATCGTCATCGCCTCCCTCGGACCGAAGAACGTGGAGTTGACCGCCGAGATCGCCGAAGGCTGGGAACCCATCTTCTACCACCCGGAGAAGGCCGCGAGCGTATGGGGCGAGCCGCTGGCCAAGGGTAAGGCGAAGCGCGACCCGAGCCTCGGCGACCTGCAGGTCTTCGCGTCGCCCGCCCTCGCTATCGGCGACGACGTCGACCACATGCTCGACTGGGTCCGCCCCGGTCTGGCCCTGTACATCGGCGGCATGGGCGCGAAGGGCAAGAACTTCTACAACGACCTCGCGGTCCGGTACGGCTACGAGAAGGAAGCCGAGACCATCCAGGACCTCTACCTGTCGGGCAAGAAGGACGAGGCCGCAGCCGCGGTGCCGGACGACCTGGTGCGGGCCGTGTCGCTGATCGGTCCGGAGAGCTACGTCGCGGAGCGGGTGGCCGCGTTCGCCGAGTCCGGGGTCACCACGCTCACCGTCACACCGCTCGCCGCGGATCGTGCGGATCGTGTCGCGTTGGTCGAGAAGCTCCGCAAGATCTGCGGGTAGCACCCGCACACCTCAGCAGTGCACAGCCGGAAGAATCAGGAAAGGTGACCATGACTGGAATCAAGCCGATCGTCGTGGGTGTGGACGGATCCGAGTCGGCGTCGGCCGCTGTGGCGTGGGCCGCTCGGGCCGCCGCCGCACTGTCGCTCCCGCTGCACATCGTGACAGTGGTCCACATTCCTGCCTTCTATTACACCGAGCCGTATCTGGCCGAGAGCTTCAAGGAAGAACTCGAGGACACGGCGAAGGCCCGGCTGGGCAGTGCGCGGGTGCACGCCAAGCAGACGGTGGACGAGCCGCTCGACATCACCACCGAACAGTTCGAGGCCAAGGTGAGTCAGACCCTCATCGAACTGTCCGCCAACGCGCACATGGTGGTGCTCGGCTCGCGCGGGCACGGCGAGTTCACCGGCCTGCTGATCGGTTCCACGACGTCCGCGGTCGCCGCGCACGGCCACTGCCCGCTAGTGGTCGTGCGGGGGCGCACCCTGGACGGGCAGCCGCCGACCGAGGGGCCGATCGTGGTCGGTGTCGACGGTTCGGAAAGCAGCAGGGCCGCGTTGGAAGTGGCGTTCGAGCAGGCCGCCGCCCGGGGTGCGAGCCTGGTCGCGGTCAACGTGTGGAGCGATGTGAGTGTGCAGCCGTCGCTCGGTGCCAGTCCGGACGACCCGCTGTGGAGCAGCATTCAGACGGGCGAGGAAGTGGTGCTGTCGGAGCGTCTCGCCGGGTACCAGGAGCGGTATCCGGACGTGACGGTCGAACGCGTCGTCGCGCGCGACCGCCCCGTGCGGGTGCTCAGCGAATTCGCCGAGAAGGCGCAACTGATTGTCGTGGGCAGCCGCGGCCGGGGTGGCTTCAAGGGAATGCTGCTGGGCTCCACCAGCAACGCATTGCTCCACACCGCGGACTGCCCGGTGATGATCGTCCGGCCGGACAGCTAGGTCTTCGAGGTGCGTCAGCGGGCCGCGATGCGTTCGCCGAGACGGGCCTCGCGGGCGAGTGCGCGATCCCGGGACTCCTCGAACCGGGATGCCTTGGCCTCCATGCCGTGCAGGAACGTCGCCAGCTCCTCGCGGCAGCGTTCCCCTTCCGGACCGAAATCGTTGCGCTCGAACATGTTCCACTTTCGAAGCACGGGCAGTACGACGTCGTCGAGGTGCTGGCGCAGGTCGTAGATGCCGCCCTTCGCGATCAGGACCGCATTGCGGCGGAAGTTGTGCATGCCCGCGCCGGGCATCTGGAAGTTGGTCACCACCTTGTGGATCGCGGCGATCGCCTGATCGGGAGCGAAGTCCAGGGCTGCGCCGACGATGTTGCGATAGAACATCATGTGCAGGTTCTCGTCGGCCGCCACCCGGGCGAGCATGCGGTCCGCGACCGGATCACCGCATGCCTTACCCGTGTTGCGGTGCGACACCCGGGTGGCCAGTTCCTGGAACGTCACATACGACACCGAATCGAGCATCGACCCGCCGCCGGGATCGAAGCCCTGTGTCATGTGGGCCATTCGAGCATGCTCGAGCGCTACCGGGTCGACCCCTCGCGTCACGACCAGATAGTCCCGCATCACGATCGAATGCTTGTTCTCCTCCGCGGTCCACCGGCCCACCCACGTGCCCCACGCGCCGTCGAGTGAGAAGTGCTGGGCGATCTCGCGGTGATAGGACGGCAGATTGTCCTCGGTCAGCAGATTGGTGATCATCGCCGCCCGCGCGGTGTCGCTGAGCTGGGATTGTTCCGGATCCCAGTCCTCGCCGCCCAGCGCCGCGAAGTTGCGGCCGTCGTCCCACGGAACGTAGTCGTGGGGGTGCCAGTCCCTGGCCATGGCGAGGTGCCGGTTGACGTTGTCTTCCGCAACGTCCTCGAGTTCGTGCAGCAGTTCGCGGTCCGTGAGTACGCGGCTCACAATGGCGCTCCGTTTCTGTTCTGTCAGTATCCGATTCGCAGGATCAGCTGGGGATTGCCCGGCAGGTTCAGTCGATTCGCGAGCCGAGGAGCCGAGTCGTCGACACGCAGTGGGTGGGAGAGAACGGAGGCGCCGAGCCGGGCGTCGACGGCGGTGAGCCACGCACGTTCGACCGCGATTCCGGTGCGGACCAGGTCGATCGACTCCTGCGTGTCCGATGCGAACACGAGGACGGTCTCGCTCTCGATGGCGGCGGCGAGGCGTGCCGAATCGGGGACGCCGCGGGTGACGACGGTGCGGATCGTGTCGAAAGACTCGTGACCGCCCTGCGGCAGCCAGTGCGACGTCCACGGGAAGAGATCGCGCTGGTGGCCCGGATCCTGCCGAACGCGGTCGGCCGAATAGAGCAGCACGTCGGCGAGCGCGGGCGCCTCGTCCGCGGCGAGCAGGCGAGCGCAGACACCCTCCATCTCGGCCGCGTCGACGATGTCGGCGACGGTGGCCGCGGGAACCGGTATGTCGGCGAACGCCTCTCGATGACTGCGGCGGCGGGCCATGGCGGAAAAGAGCCTCAGATCGGTGCTCGACGGCGAAGCCGTCCCCACTGTGCGAACGGTTGCGACGAGTTCGGGCCGGCGCGGATCGGGCAGCAGATCGGTCTCGATCTGTCTGCCGAGTGCCCGCAACGCGAGTTCCACGTTCGTGACACCAGCGCCACACGAGATCACGCGGTCGGCGCGCGGTGTGTCCGTGAAGCCGCGGCGCTCGCTGATCTGCGCGCACGTGCCGTCCAGCCGCAGATCCCACGGCTGCGTGTCGTGGACCGACGGAGCCGAGACGATGGCGCGGGAGACCACCTCGATGTCACTGAGCGACCAGCTGTTCATCGCGACCTCCAGTAGTGGTGTCCGGGTGTTCCCCCGCATCCTCAGCATTCCGCGCGCCGAGTGGCGCTCGCTGGGGTCGAAGGTCCCGTTGTGTGCGGGAGAGGTCCCGGATCGGTGGATCCCCGGGGTGTGCGCGGTACGGTTCGAAGAGAAGACGGTGGAGGTGCACACATGACCACGCGGGTGTTCCTGGTCGACGACCACGAGATCGTGCGACGAGGCCTGGTCGATCTACTCGGCAGCGTGCCCGACCTCGAGGTGGTCGGGGAGGCCGCGTCGGTCGGTGAGGCGATGGCGCGGATCCCGGGCAGCGGTGCCGACGTCGCCGTGCTCGACGTCCGGTTGCCGGACGGCAACGGTGTCGAGCTGTGCCGGGACCTGCGCGCTGCGCTGCCCGAACTGCGGTGCCTGATGCTGACGTCGTATTCCGACGACGAGGCGCTGTTCGACGCCATCATGGCCGGGGCGTCCGGATTCGTCCTGAAGCAGATCCTCGGCACCGACCTGGTGGCGGCCGTGCGGACGGTGGGGGAGGGCGGTTCGCTGCTCGACAGCAGGGCGACGTCGGCGCTGATGAACCGGATCAGGTCCGCCCGCCGGGACGATCCGCTGGCGCAACTGTCCGAGCAGGAACGCGCCGTGTTCGACTTGATCGGCGAGGGGCTCACCAACCGGGAGATCGCCGAGCGGCTCTTCCTCGCCGAGAAGACGATCAAGAACTACGTGTCGCGGCTGTTGTCCAAATTGGGGATGCAGCGGCGCACGCAGGCGGCGGTGCTGGCCACCGAGTTACGCAAAGAGCACTGACAGTTTCGTCACGTCAACGGTACCCGCCACGTGACGACGGTTCCCCCGTCGGCGGAATCGACGGTGCAGGTGCCGCCGCAGTGCTCGGCGCGCCGATCGAGATTGTCCAGTCCGCTGCGCCGGGCGCCGTCGGCGATCCCGATGCCGTCGTCCGCGACGGTGACAACGAGGTCGTCCGCGGCGGCCACCGAGATGTCGATGGTGGTGGCCCGCGCGTGCCGCAGCGCGTTGCTCAGGGCTTCGCGCAACACCGCCTCCGCGTGCGGGTGGATGCGGCTGGGCACGAGAGTGTCGATGGCGCCGGTGAACTGGACGTTCGGCGCGACCGGCGAATGGGAGGTGAGGTCGCCGATCACGTCGAGCAGGCGGCGGCGCAGACTGGTCGCCGACGCGATGCCGGTGGCCTGCAGATCGAAGATGGTGGTGCGGATCTCGCGCACCGTCCGATCGAGTTGCTCGACCGCAGTGGAGACGATGGAGCGCACGCCGTCCGGAACGTCCCCGACCGCGTGCGTGCTCTGCAGGCTCATGCCGGTGGCGAACAACCGCTGAATCACGTTGTCGTGCAGGTCGCGCGCGATCCGGTCGCGGTCGGCGAGCACCGACAGCAGACGTTGCTTGCTCTGCTGATCGGCGAACTCCACCGCGACGGCGGCGAGGTCGGCCACCGATTCGAGCCGGGCCACCTCGTCCGGATCCCACGGAGCGGTGCCGCGCGCCGTGACCACCAGGACCCCGCCGACCCCCGACGCCGTCGACAGCGGCAGCACCGCGGCCCGGCCCGCCTCGGCGGAGAACGGTGCGAGACCGTCGATCCCCGTCAGCAGTGCGGGGGTGCGGGAGCGCAGCACTTCGGCGAACGGTTCGGCCTGGGTGGCGCTTCGGAAGTTGGTGCGCAGCGGCCGCACCGTGCTGTCCGCCCCGACCACCGCGCCCTCGCCGAGCGTGACGACGATGAAGACCTCGTCACCGCTGGACAGTTCGCGTACCTCGGCGGCGAGCGTGTGCAGCGTTTCGTCGAGTGATCCGCCGACCATCAGCCGGGAGGTGATCGCCGCGACGGCCGTCAACCACCGCTCCCGCGTCCGCGATTCCTCGAACAGCCGGGAATTCTCCACCGCCACGCCGGCCGACGTCGCGAGCGCGCGCAGAATGACTTCGTCCTCGTCGGTGAACTCGGGTCCGCTGAGTTTCTCGGTGAGATAGATGCTTCCGAAAACTTTGCCCCGCATCATGATCGGCATGCCCAGAAAGCTCTTCATCGGTGGATGATTGGGCGGGAAGCCGATCGACCCCGGGTGATCGGCCAGGTTGGCGAGGCGCACCGGGCGGGGGTCGTGGACCAGCAGTCCCAGCAGCCCGCGGCCCTCGGGCAGGTGGCCCATGCGCGCACGCTCCTCCGGCGTGATGCCCTCGTAGACGAACTCCGAGAGCCCGCCGTCGGGGGCGTGGACACCGAGCGCGCCGTAGCGGGCCCCGAGGAGGGACGTGGCCGAAGTGACGATGCGCTGCAGGGTGGAATCCAGCTCCAGCCCCGACCCGACCACGAGGACCGCCTCGAACAGGCGCTGCAGACTTCGGCGTGTGGGGACCACGTCGGCGAGCCCCTCCCGGAACTCACTGATCCTCGCCTCGTGCCCACCATCCGATCCCATGCCAGCAGCATAGGTCTGAGGGAGGCGTAACACCGCGAACCACGGCGTCGATAAGAGCTCGAGTGTTTACTCATCCGAACTAATGCTTACCCATTGACGTGACGAGGGAGAAGAAGAATGAATCGACGGCACTTCGCACGACGTATCGCGGCAGGTCTGACCGCTGCAGTGGCAGCGACGATGATGTTCACCGGTGTCGTGTCGGCGCAGCCCGCAGATTCCGCTCCCGTCGTCGACCCGGCGACCGCGATCACGAAGCTGCGCACCGTGGCCGCCGGAAACCCCGAGGCGGAGGCCGCCATCGAGCGACTTGCCGCATCCCCGACCGACACGGCGGCGACGAACATCGCCCTGCCGGGTCAGATCTTCCAGGTCCCGGCGTACTCCGACACCGGGCAGGGCGGTCCCGTTCTCGGACAGCTGTACGGAGCGGGCGTGGCGACCAACATGAGCAACCAGTTCCGCTTCGGATTCTTCGGCGGACCGGGCGTCATCGCGAACGACCAGACCGGCGCCGAACTCGACGTCGTCTACTACAGCTTCGCCACCGGTGCCAGCGGCATCGTGAAGCTGGACCAGAACAACGTCGCGGTGCCCACTGTCGTGTCCACGGCCCCGGTCGCCGGGCTCGGCAGCGGCCTGGTCGTCGCGGCCGTGTACGGCTCGCTGAACCACCAGGTGGGGCCGAACGTCGTCAAGAGCACGATCTGGTGGCCCACCCTGGGCACCGTGCTCGCCTGACCGGTCGACAACTCAGGTGGCAGGTTCGGCCCCCGGCCGGGCCTGCCACCACTCCGTCCAGCGCTGCGCGAGTTCGGCCCACTCCTCGTCGTCCAGGCCGTAGGCGGCCAGGAGGATCTGCGCACCGCCGTTCGGACGCGCCGCGTTGACGGGCTGCTCGCCGAACTGCAACAGTCCGGGGCCGAGATCGTCGACGCTCACCGCGGTCTGGTGCTCGCCGACGAAACACACCACCCCGTGCAGCAGATCGCCCGTGTCGGCGACCGCGGTGAAGTGATCGCCCACCGTCAGGCCCGCGAGCTTGTCGAGGCCGAGCAGGTGCCGCGCCGAATCTCCGTCCGCGACCGGGCCTTGCAGAAACAGTGTGCGACGCTCGTCGAGTCCGTGCCGTTCGATGCCGAACTTGAGGAACTGCAGAAACGTGGTCCAGCCCTCGGTGACGTCGTCGTACCAGTCGTCGGCGGCGGGATCGGCGCCCCGGGGCGGCCGGGTGATCCGCACCAGCGTGGTGCCGTCGAGCTCGTGGAGGCTGAACCGGTCGGCGCCGCCGAGGGCGAGGATGAAGGCCTCGGCGTCCTCCGTCACGTCGTCGCCGAAGTAGATTTCCCTGATCTCGTCGTCCAGGCCCTCGCAGTCCCAGCCGTGCCAGCGGCGAAGCAACTCCGGGTCGCGCAGGGCAGGCCATACGACCGACGGCGCCGCAGCCACCGATACCTCGATCACGGGTGGGGTTTCCGTCATGCGCTCTCCTGCGTCTCCACTGTTGCCGGTCCGACCTGCACCACCGACCGCCAGAGATGCACCACCATGACGACGAACGCCACGCACCACACGGTGAATGCACACCACAGTTCGGCACTACCGACCATACCGACGAGCGGGATGTGATCCGCCCGGCCCAGGTAGATGCCGGCGACCGCGTACATGCCGAGGGGGAAGACGATGCTCCACACGGTGGCGTCGTAGCGCAGCGGCACCTTGTTCGCGATGTGACGCCACCATCCGGCGGCAACCAGGACCGGGATGAGCCAGGTCGCGAACGCCCAGAACACCACCGCGAATCCGCCGATGAGCCCACGTGTGGCGTTCACCATCGGCGCGTCCTCCATCTCGACGATGCGGGCGCCGGCGAGGACGGTGATCGCACACGCACCCATCGCCACCCAGTACGGCGCCGTGAGGTCGCGCGGCCGCAGCGGATACAGCAACATCCGCGCGGCGACGAAGATCCCCGCCGCGCCGTACAGGCACACCCCGACCGACCAGGTGAAGACGGCGACCACGGCCAGGAACCGGCGGGCGCCGTCGTACACCGGTTCGAGGGTCGCGGCGGCCACGGCCACCGACTGCGCGGCGACCACCCAGATGAACCAGGTTCCGTTGGCACGTGCCACCACCGGACGTTCGGACGTGCCCAGGACGGCGGTCCACGGGACGACGTAGCCGAGCACGATCCAGGTCAGCCCGGCGACGGTGAGCAGCACCGCGGTGGCAGTGTGGTGGCCGTCCATCGCCAGGCGCACGCCGAACACGTCGGTCCCGGCGATGAACGTGAAGAAACCGAATCCGCGGCTCGCGTCGGTCAGGTCGTCGACGACCTGACCGCGATACGCCGCGATCCGCCAGATCGTGAGGATCACCAGCGTCACGTAGGCCGCGGCGCAGACGATGAGCAGCAGAGCCGAGAGCACGTCGAATCCGCCCAGTTTCATGCCCACCGAGATGATCCCGCTGGCCATGACGATCGCGAAGTAGCCCGGGTTCAGGCTCCGAACGGAATCCTCGAGACGATCGCGCACGACCGTCACATGGCGACGGTGAGCAGGAACGCGACATCCTCGATGGCCTCGACGCTGTGCCGGTCCGTCGGGAGGACCAGCAGATCGCCGGTGGAACCCTTCCACGAGTCCTCGCCGGCCACGAGGTTCAGTTTGCCGCTGAGAATGAACAGGGTGGCCTCGCCCGGGCTCTCGTGTTCGGCCATCTTCTGACCCGCGGCCAGGGCGACGACGGTCTGCCGGAGGCTACGTCGATGCCCGCCGTACACGGTCTGCGAACTGCGGCCGCTGGACGTCCCGCCTGCCAACTTCAGTTGCTGACGGGCAAGGGCGGTCAGTGACTTCTTGTCCATGCTGTGAGTATGAACCACTGCGCCCATCGTCACCCGTCGAATGGGGTAACGGTGCGGTGGCAAACAGCTGGCCGGTCAGCGCCGGGTGTAGGTGATCCAGCGGTACCGGGTGCCGTCCTTCGCCGACGTGAGCCACTCACCGGTGTCCTGTGCGTGCCAGGACTCGTCGATGGGGGGTGCCCAGGCGTCGCCGTCGATCGTCACGTCGATCTCGGAGACCAGCAGCTGTGTGGCGAACGGCATTGCCGCCGTGTAGATCTGGCCGCCGCCGATGACGCAGACGTCCTCGTCGGTGAGCGCGAGCGCCGAGGCGATGCCGTCGGCGGACTCCGCCCCCTCCGCAGCCCAGTCGGGCTGACGGCTGATCACGATGTTGCGCCGACCCGGCAGGGGCCGGAATCGCGGGGGCAGCGAGTCCCACGTCCTGCGGCCCATGATCACGGGGTGGCCCTGCGTCACCTTCTTGAAGTACGCCATGTCCTCGGGGACGTGCCACGGGATCGTGTTGTCGCGACCGATGACGCCGCCGACACCCTGCGCCCAGACCAGCTTGACCTCGCGGGCCACTAGACGGCCACCGGCGCCTTGATGGCCGGATGGTGCCGGTAGTCGACGATCTCCACGTCCTCGAACGTGTAGTCGAAGATCGAATCCCGCCGGTTCAGTTTCAGCGTCGGATACGGCAACGGCTCCCGGCTCAACTGCTCGGTGACCTGGTCGACGTGGTTGTCGTAGATGTGGCAGTCGCCGCCTGTCCAGATGAAGTCGCCCGGTTCGAGCCCGGCCTGCTGCGCCACCATGTGGGTGAGGAGCGCGTAACTTGCGATGTTGAACGGCACGCCCAGGAACATGTCGGCGCTGCGCTGGTACAACTGGCACGACAGCTTGCCGTCCGCGACGTAGAACTGGAAGAACGCGTGGCACGGCGCCAGCGCCATCTGCGGGATGTCGCCGACGTTCCACGCCGACACGATGATGCGACGCGAATCCGGGTTCGACTTCAGTGTCTCGATGGTCTGGCTGATCTGATCGATGTGCTCGCCGGACGGGGTCGGCCAGTTGCGCCACTGCACGCCGTAGACCGGGCCAAGTTCGCCGTCCGCGTCTGCCCACTCGTCCCAGATCGTGACGCCGTTGTCCTGGAGCCACTTCACGTTGGAATCGCCGCGCAGGAACCACAGCAGTTCGTACACGATCGACTTGAGGTGCACCTTCTTCGTGGTGATCAACGGAAACCCGTCCGCGAGGTTCCAGCGCATCTGATGCCCGAAGACGCTCTTCGTGCCGGTCCCGGTGCGGTCGGCCTTCGGGGTGCCCGTGTCCATGACGAGTCGGAGCAGGTCTTCGTACGGGGTCGGCACAGATGTCACGGTACGAGCATAGGCGGCTCCGCCACCCGTGCGCCTTTCCGGTAGCTGGAGCAACCGGAAAGGCGCACGAGGGTTAGCCTCGCCACATGCGTGAACTCTTCGTGATCGGCATCGGCGCCGGCGACCCCGACCAGGTGACGGTCCAGGCGATCAAGGCGATGAACAAGGCGGACGTGTTCTTCGTCATCGGCAAGGGCGACGAGAAGCAGGACCTCGTCGATCTCCGCACCGGCATCCTCGAGGAGCACGTCGCCGGCCCGTACCGCGTCGTGGACATCGTCGACCCGCCCCGCGACCGCACGCCGTCCGACTACGAGGGTGTCGTCGACGACTGGCACGAGCGCCGGGCGGCGCTGTTCGAGGCCGAGTTCGCGTCGGAGCCGGGGGTCGGGGCGATCCTGGTCTGGGGCGACCCGTCGCTGTACGACAGCACGCTGCGGATCGTCGAGCGGGTGCTCGCCCGCGGCAACGTGTCGTTCGACTACTCGGTGATCCCGGGCGTGACCAGCGTGCAGTCGCTGGCCGCCCAGCATCGGATCGTGCTCAACCGGATCGGCGAACCCGTCCACGTCACCACCGGACGCCGCCTCGCCGAGGGGCTGCCCGACGGCGTCGACAACGCGGTGGTCATGCTCGATGCCCACTGCACGTTCACGCAGGTCCCCGGCGACGACGTCCAGATCTGGTGGGGCGCCTACCTGGGCACCCCCGACGAGGTGCTGATCTCCGGTCGCCTGCGGGACGTCGAGGACGAGATCCAGCGGGTGCGCGCCGAACTGCGCGAACGCAAGGGCTGGATCATGGACACCTACCTCCTCCGCAGGTGAGTGCGAAAGTGTGGAGGAGCACACTTTCCCGCTCACATGCCGTTAGCCTGGGAACATGCCCGAGCTGCCCGAGGTGGAGGCGTTAGCCGAGTTCCTGCGTGAACACGCCGTGGGAGCGGTCGTGGGCCGGGTGGACGTGGCGGCCCTGAGCGTGCTGAAGACGTTCGACCCCCCGATCACCGCCCTGCAGGGCCGCGACGTCACGGGTGCCGCCCGGTTCGGCAAGCACCTCGCGCTCGACTGCTCCGGGTTGTGGCTCGTCACCCACCTGTCGCGTGGGGGCTGGCTGCGCTGGACCGACAACCCGTCTGTTGCGCCGCCGAAACCGGGCAAGGGCCCACTGGCGCTGCGGGTGCACTTCTTCACCCCGGAGGGCGCGACGCCGGCGTTCGACCTGACCGAGGCTGGCACGAAGAAGCGGCTCGCGGTGTGGCTGGTGCACGACCCGCAGGAGGTGGAGGGGATAGCCCGGCTCGGGCCCGATGCCCTCGCCGTCACCGAACCCGAGTTCGCGGCGCTGCTGTCCACCACGTCGGCGCGGATCAAGAACGCGCTCGTCGACCAGTCGCTGCTCGCCGGCGTCGGCAACGCCTACTCCGACGAAATCCTGCACACCGCAAAGATTTCCCCGTTCGCGACGTCACGCACCCTGCCGGAAGACCAGGTGCACGTGCTGTACGACGCGATGCGTTCCGTGCTCACCGACGCCGTCGACAGGTCGCTCGGCCAGGACGCGGCACGGCTGAAGGGGGAGAAGCGGTCCGGGATGCGCGTCCATGCCCGAACCGGTCTGCCCTGCCCCGTCTGCGGTGACACCGTGCGGGAAGTGTCGTTCGCGGAGAAGTCTTTTCAGTACTGCGCGACGTGCCAGACCGGAGGCAAGGTGCTCGCCGACCGCCGGATGTCGCGGCTGCTGAAGTAGGCGCTGGTGCGAAACCGCGCCCGCATAGAGAAACTGTGCCCGCATATAGTTGTGACCATGCGTGAACAGGCACCCGGACGGTTCGGTACCCCTCTGACGGCAGGCGCGACCCGGGTCATGCTGCTCGGGTCGGGTGAGCTGGGCAAGGAAGTGATCATCGCCCTCCAACGGCTGGGGGTCGAGGTGATCGCCGTCGACCGCTACGACAACGCACCGGGCCATCAAGTGGCGCACCGCGCGCACACGATCGACATGAGCGACCCCGAGGCGCTGCTTCGGCTCGTCGACGCCGAAAAGCCGCATTTCGTGGTGCCCGAGATCGAGGCCATCGCCACCGATGCGCTGGCCACTGTCGAGGAGCGCGGCGTCGCCGTCGTGGTGCCCACCGCGCGGGCGACGCAGCTGACCATGAACCGCGAGGGGATCAGGCGCCTCGCGGCGGAGGAACTGGGACTGCCCACGTCGCCGTACGAGTTCGCGGAATCGCTCGAGGAGGTCCGGGCGGCCACCGGACGCATCGGTTTTCCCTGCGTGATCAAGCCGGTGATGTCTTCGTCCGGCAAGGGGCAGTCCACGATGCGTGCCGCCGACGACGTCGAGAAGGCCTGGGACTACGCGCTCGCGGGCGGCCGCGTCAATTACGGCCGCGTCATCGTGGAGGGGTTCGTCGACTTCGACTACGAGATCACCCAACTCACCGTCCGGGCGATCGGCTCCGACGGCGAGGTGGGCACCTTCTTCTGCGAGCCGATCGGGCACCTGCAGGATTCGGGTGACTACGTGGAGTCGTGGCAGCCGCAACCGATGAGCGACACGGCGCTCGCCCGCTCGCGCGAGGTGGCGGAGAAGGTGACGTCGGCGCTGGGCGGCCGCGGGATCTTCGGGGTGGAACTGTTCGTGAAGGGTGACGACGTGTATTTCTCGGAGGTCAGCCCCCGCCCGCACGACACGGGACTGGTCACCCTTCGGACGCAACGACTCTCGGAGTTCGAACTGCATGCCCGTGCGATCCTCGGGTTGCCCGTCGACACCACCCTCACGACACCCGGTGCGTCCGCGGTGATCTACGGAAAACTGGATGCCGCCGGGATCGGCTTCGAGGGTGTCGCCGACGCGATGGCCGTCCCCGAGACGGACCTGCGGCTGTTCGGCAAGCCGGAGAGCTTCGCGCGGAGGCGGATGGGCGTCGCCGTGTCCACGGGGCCGGACGTCGAGACCGCGCGCAGCCGTGCGCGGGAGGCGGCCTCCCGCGTCGAGCCCGTCGCGTGAGTCCGGGCGCAGAAGTCCTCGTCGGCCTGGCCATCGTGGTCGGGCTCGTCGGGATCGTCATCCCGATCCTGCCCGGCACGATCCTCATCTTCGCCGCAATCCTGGTGTGGGCCATCCTGACCGGAGGTGCGACGGCGTGGACGGTGTTCGCGGTCGCCACGCTGTTCCTCGTGATCAGCGGTGTCGTCAAATACACCTGGCCCGGCAAGCGGATGCGCAGCGCCGGCGTGCCCAACGTGTCGCTGATCGTCGGTGGGCTGCTCGGGATCGTGGGGTTCTTCGTCGTTCCCGTGGTGGGACTGTTTCTCGGGTTCATCGCGGGAACGTATGTGGCCGAGCTGTACCGGTTGCGTGCCCACAACCGGGCGTGGGCGTCGACGTGGCACGCGTGCAAGGCCGTCGGACTGTCGATGCTGATCGAACTGCTCGGCGCCCTGATCGCGTCGGGGGTGTGGCTGACCGCGGTGGTCGCGACGTAGGTCGCCGAAATCGTCGCCGGGGGTATCCAGGAGCGACCTCCACCTGCGATGATGAAATGCGGATGTTGATCTTCCCGGCTAGCGGAGGAATGCGCCGTGAACAAGAAGACGACCTGGATCCTGGCCCCGCTCGCTGCCGCGACCCTCGCACTGAGTGGCTGCGGCAACGACTCGTCCGACTCGTCCGCGCCGAGCGCCACCAGCGCCGCGGAGGCCACGAGCAGCGGCGCAGCGGCGCCCGCGTCGAACATGATGGAGAAGATTCCGTCGCCCTTCGTGATGACCCCGCAGATGGACCCGACCTATGTCGGGTCGGTCGACGGATCCGACGCATACGTTGCGCTGGCCAGGTCGGGGAACGACATGGTCGCCTTCCTGTGCGACGGGGACCAGATGTGGACGTGGATGACCGGCACCATGGAGGGTGACAAAGCGACGCTGTCTTCGCCGGACGGGGCGACGCTCACCGCGTCGATGAGCAACGGCACCGTGACGGGGCAGGTCAGCGCGCCGGGCATGCCCGACAAGGCGTTCACCGCTAAACCTGTCGCCGCGGAGGACGGGCTGTTCCGGGCCACCACCAACCACGACGGCACCGACTACACCCTCGGCTGGATCATGACCCCCGACGGCGTCCGCGGGCTGGAACGGCAGGCCAACGGCTCGACCACCGGTGGCATCGCCGTCGACCGGAACGAAGACCAGATGGACGACCGGCAGCGCGAGCGGCGGCAGGAACGCCGCGAACAGCTGGACTGCGATCAGATGCAGAACTACAACACGTGGCTGGTGTCGCAGCCGCAGACCCCGCCGGTGGCCGAGATGGTGTCGATGAACAGCGTGCAGATGGAAGGCTGCTGACGAGGGGCCTGCGTGCTAGCAGCGTCCGTCCGGAGTGTCGCAGCGGTACCACGCACGCGCGTTGCCGCCCATGACCTTGTCGAAGTCGTCGCCGACGGCGTCCGCCACGATGTCGATGTCGCTGTCCTGGAACACTCTTCGGGATCGGCTGCCCGGTAGGTCGGTGCCGAACATCAGCGCCTCGGGGTTGACGGCGTGGATCTTGCGCAGCACGTCGCCGACGTTCTCGATGGTGGTCCGCCCGAACCCGGTGGCCTTCACCCGGACTCCCCGGTCGACGAGATCGAGGAGGTACGGCAGGCCCCGCGTCGACATCCCCAGATGGTCGATGCACACGGCGGGCAGTTTGGCGAACACCGGCTCGAGCGACAGCAGCAGGGTGGCGTCCACGTAGAACTCGGCGTGCCAGCCGGCCAGCTCGTACGCCCGCAGGGCCTGTTTGGTGAGGAGCTTCACGTCGGTCGCGCTGCGCCGAAGGTTGAACCGGACGGCCCGGACCCCGGCGCGGTCGAGTTCGAGGATGCTCTCGTCGGTGGTGTCGAGTTCCATCTGGGTGACGCCCACCCAGCTGGGGCCGAGCTCCTCGAGCGCGGCTTTCAGGTAATTCTGATCGGTGCCCTGGTACGAGGCCGTGACGACGGCGCCGCCGTCCACGCCGAAGCCTGCCGTGCGGGCCCGGTAGTCGGCGACGGTGAACGGCTCCGGAAGGTAGCCGTGGTTCTCGACCACCGGGAACCGGGGATCGATGATGTGAACGTGGGCGTCAAACACGACTCATATCCTGCCTTCTGCGGGCGACGGCGCGGGGCATCGCGTCGGCAACCGGGGTGAGCCTCGCGGCCATCCGGAGACACCTGGTCCGAGACGACGGAAGGGAACCTCCCGCGGGAGGTTCCCTTCGCATCGAGTCGGAAGATCAGGCCTTGTCGGGCTCGCTGGCCTTGAGCATGTCCTCACGCTCGACGACCTTAATCCGCTCGCGGCCCTCGGGCTCGCCCAGGCTGCGCTCGTGCGCGTCGAGGCGGTACCAGCCCTGCCAGGTGGTGTAGGGGACCTGCTTGCCCTCGAGGAACTCGATGATCGCGTCCTCGCCCGGGTTCGCGGGCTCGGGGAAGCCGGTCCGGTCCTCGAGCAGGTTCGCGACGGTCTCGTTCGCGTCGCCCTTGGTGTGTCCGATCAGGCCGACCGGGCCGCGCTTGATCCAGCCGGTGACGTAGGTGGCCGGCATGAACCGGGCGTTGCCCTCGGCGGTGTCGTCGGCGATGACGCGTCCGGCCTCGTTCGGGACGGTGCCCGCCTGCTCGTCGAACGGCAGCTTCGCGATGTTCTGCGACAGGTAACCCACGGCGCGGTACACGGCCTGGACGTCCCAGTCGTTGAACTTGCCGGTGCCCTTGACGTTGCCGGTGCCGTCCAGCTGGGTGCGCTCGGTGCGCAGACCGACGACCTTGCCGTCCTCGCCGAGCACCTCGGTGGGCGACTCGAAGAAGTGCAGGAACAGCTTGTGCGGACGGTTGCCCACGTCGCGGATGGCCCAGTCCTGCAGGGTGTTGGCGACCATGTCGACCTGCTTGGAGTTGCGGCGCGCCTGCTCGGAGCCCTCGTCGTAGTCGATGTCCTCGGGATCGACGATGACCTCGATCGTCGGCGAGTGATCGAGTTCACGCAGTTCGAGGGGGGTGAACTTGGCCTGCGCCGGTCCGCGGCGACCGAACACGTGGACCTCGACGGCCTTGTTGGCCTTGAGTCCCTCGTAGACGTTGGCGGGGATCTCCGTCGGCAGCAGTTCGTCGCCGGTCTTGGCGAGGACGCGCGCGATGTCGAGGGCGACGTTGCCGACACCGAGGACGGCGACCTTCTCGGCCTCGAGGGGCCAGGTGCGCGGGACGTCGGGGTGGCCGTCGTACCAGGAGACGAAGTCGGCGGCGCCGTAGCTGCCGTCGAGTTCGATGCCCGGGATGTTGAGGGCGCGGTCGGCGTTGGCGCCGGTGGAGAAGATCACCGCGTCGTAGAAGCTGTGCAGGTCTTCGAGGGTGATGTCGCTGCCGTAGTCGATGTTGCCCAGCAGGCGGACCGACGGCTTGTCGAGCACCTTGTGCAGGGCGGTGATGATGCCCTTGATGCGCGGGTGGTCGGGGGCGACGCCGTACCGGATCAGACCGAAGGGGGCAGGCATCCGCTCGAAGAGGTCGATGCTGATCCCGCCGTCAGACGCGGCATCGGATTTCATGAGTGCGTCGGCTGCGTAGATACCGGCGGGGCCGGCACCCACGATCGCAACGCGCAACGGACGTGTCTGATCAGTCATCTGGAGCGAACTACCTTCTGAAGGGCGGACAACGAAACCTCAGCTTAAATTAAGCCCAGCCTAATCGGGTGGCCGAGGTGCAGCAGACAGGGCAAAGCCCATTCTCGGGACTCACGCCTGTAGAGGGTAGTCGCCTCCGCGTTGGGGGGTCACAAACACGATTTGTAGGGGCAGCTCTATACACTCGTGGCCAGCCGAGATCGAAGGGAAGTCATGTCCGGTTCGAGCGAATCGCCTCAGCACGACGTGGGAGGCGCGGAAGATCCGGTGGATCCCCGGCGCATCACGGCGGTGCCGTTCATCGCCGCCGTCACCGTCATCGTCGTCATCCTCGTCGCCATCGTGGTGTCCAGCATGCTCTCGCCCGCCGACGAGAACGTCACGGAAGCGGACCGCATCAACCGTTCGGTCGCCGACTTCATCCAGGCCCACAACCACGACGACGCCGATCTGCAGAAGACGCTGGTCTGCCCGACGTGGTCCGACGACCGGTCCGTGCTCCGGGGCAGGGAAGGCGACGTCACGCTGCAGGGCGTCGAGTCGTCCGAGGTCAACGGCGACCGTGCCCGGGCAGAGGTCCGGGTCAGCGCCGACGACGGCAAGGGCGAGACGACGGATACCTGGCAATTGACGCGGGACGGCGAGACATGGGTCGTCTGCAACTGACCGTTGCCCGGAAGGGCGCACAGAACAGGGTTGTGAAAAGCTGACATGGTGAGTTACGCAGGCGACATAACGCCGGAGCATGCCTGGGAGCTGCTCCGCGACAATCCCGACGCGGTGCTGGTAGACGTGCGGACGGACGCCGAGTGGAAATACGTCGGAGTCCCCGACACGACCTCCCTCGGGCGGAAGACCGTGCTGATCGAATGGGTCAGCTACCCGACGGGCAGTCGTAACGACAACTTCGTGGACCAGCTGAAGGAGGCCGGGATCGCGGGCGGCGACAACGCCCCGGTGATCTTCCTGTGTCGCTCCGGCCAGCGGTCCATCGGTGCGGCGGAAGCCGCGACAGCGGCGGGCATCGGCCCGTCGTACAACGTGCTCGACGGTTTCGAAGGCGGCCTGGACGCCGACGGTCATCGTGGGGCGGTCGGCTGGCGGGCTCTGGGCCTGCCGTGGAGGCAGTGGTGAGTGCAATTCCTCAAGGCGGCGCGTTTCAGAAGGCGCTGCCGGACGACATCGGCCAGGGCACGATCAGCGTGCGCGGAGGAACCCTCCGTTCCGGCTTCGAAGAGACGTCCGAAGCGATCTTCCTGAACTCCGGTTTCGTGTTCGAGAGCGCGGGAGCGGCCGAGGCGTCGTTCACCGGCGACATCGACCACTTCGTCTACTCCCGGTACGGCAACCCCACCGTCAAGATGTTCGAGGAGCGGCTGCGCCTCATCGAGGGCGCGGAGGCCTGCTTCGGCACCGCCAGCGGAATGTCCGCGGTGTTCACCGCACTCGGTGCGCTGCTCAAGGCAGGCGACCGACTCGTCGCGGCGCGCAGCCTGTTCGGCTCCTGCTTCGTGGTGTGCAACGAGATCCTGCCCCGCTGGGGTGTGGAGACGGTGTTCGTCGACGGTGAAGACCTCGACCAATGGGAGAAGGCTCTGTCCGAGCCGACCACCGCGGTGTTCTTCGAGACACCATCGAACCCGATGCAGACACTCGTGGACGTGCCCCGGGTGGCGGAACTCGCACACGCCGCCGGCGCCAAGGTCGTGCTCGACAACGTGTTCGCGACCCCGCTGCTGCAGCACAGCCTGGAACTGGGCGCCGACATCGTCGTCTACTCCGGCACCAAGCACATCGACGGCCAGGGCCGCGTGCTCGGCGGGGCGATCCTCGGTCCGAAGGACTACATCGAGGGACCCGTCCAGAACCTCATGCGCCACACCGGGCCGGCACTGAGCCCGTTCAACGCGTGGACGCTCCTCAAGGGGCTCGAGACGATGCCGATCCGGGTGCGGCACTCCGTCGGCTCGGCACTGGAGATCGCCCAGTTCCTCGAAGGCCACTCCGCCGTCGACTGGGTCAAGTACCCGTATCTCGAGTCGCACCCCCAGTACGACCTCGCCAAGCGGCAGATGAGCGGCGGTGGCACCGTCGTCACCTTCGCGCTGAACGCGCCCGAGAGCGAAGCGAAGAAGCGGGCGTTCGAACTCCTCGACGCCCTGCGGCTGGTCAACATCTCCAACAACCTCGGCGACTCCAAGTCGCTCATCACCCACCCGGCCACCACCACCCACCGGGCGATGGGCCCGGAAGGTCGTGCGGCAGTGGGCATCACCGACGGCGTCGTCCGGCTGTCCGTCGGACTGGAAGACACCGCCGACCTCCTGACCGACCTGGAGCAGGCACTGGGATAGGCGCTTCGCGCCCGTGCGCCTTTCTGGTTGTTCCAGCAACCAGAAAGGCGCACGAGCCCGGAGGGCCTAGAGCGGTGCGTGGGGCGACGTGCTTCTGCCGGGCTCGATGCCTCGGGCGCGCAACGCGCCGTTCAGCGCGGTCGTATCACTCGATCGACTTACGCTGTCGAAGACGAACCAGACACCGCGTGCAGCAACGTCGCCGGCGTTGTAGAAGAGGTGTGGGCGGCACGAATCGAAGCAGAACGAATCCCCGGCCCGCAGTTCGTGTTCGTCGAAATCCAGTTTGAGCCTCAGCGTGCCCTCGAGGACGTAGGCGAACTCCACCCCCGCATGCCGCATCAATTTGCCGTCGACGGAACTCGAGGCGCCCGGTTCGTAGGTTACGAAGAGGGGTTCGATGTCGGTGCGCCCGCCGGTCGCCAAGCGCTCCCAACGGACCCCCTTTTCCATCTCGAGCACGGGGTTGTCGACAGCGCGCTGGATACCGGCGGCAGCGTCCTGGTTCTGCGCGAGTCTGACTTCCGCGCCGTCCAATCCGGTACCGCCAGTGGCGATCTCGTCCAGCGACACACCAAGCACTGCGGCGAGCCCGAACAGGGTCTTGACCGAGGGCTGAGTCTTCTGGTTCTCGACCTGTGACAGCAGACTCGTCGAGATTCCGAGCGGTTCCGCTACCTGGCGCAGCGACATCTTCTTCTGCAGACGCGCTCGCTTGAAGGCAACACCAATTGCTTCGTCCACTGCCGGCTCCGTTCTCACTGACGCCCTGTCCACTATCACTTCATGTTCTCGCGAGGCGAGGCCTCCGAAGACCGAATCTCGACAATGAGACTACATTAATCGTGCAATGGTGGATTGATGCTTCAGTGTCGATGAATCTCAGCCTTGTGGGGTCGCTGTCAGGGCCGGGTGGGTTCGGCGGCGGGTTCGACCCGTGGCAATTCGCACGGGACGAATCGCTCACCGGGCGCCTGGAATGACGTCGAGAAGCAGAGCGCGCGGATCTCTTCGTCGGCGGTCGGCCAGATGGTGTGCCGGGCGTTCCGCGGGATCTTGACGAGGTCTCCCCGCTGGACATGGCTGGCCTCGTCCTCGATCTGCATGACCGCCCGGCCCGAGAGGATGTAGTAGAACTCGAAAGTGTCGTGGTAGTGCGGCTGTAGTTGGGCGCCGGGCTGCACGGTGAATTCGGAGACGAAGTCGAAGAACGACGACCCTTCGGTCTCGTCGCGCATGGATCCCTCGGGGACGATCCAATAGACAGCGCCGGTGTCGTGGACAATTTCCGGCTCGAGTTGGTCGGCACGCTTGATGAACATGATTCTCCTGTTGTGCGGGTGATTGTGAAGCGACTGTCGAAATCCTGTGACGCCCGCGGTGGCGGGGTCCGACATAGATTTCACTCTGGCTCAATATTCTGAACTCGATCATGCACTCAGGCTGGCGAGGCTGTCAATCATCGGCCTGCTGCGCCGTCCCCGCGTCTCACTAGAGTCGACACAGTTCAACCACGATTTCTTCGGCATTGTTCCCGGGTGTCCACTGGCGTCACTGTCGATCGGGATTCGTGTGGCGCGCGACTCCAGGAATTTCAGTGCAGTTGACAATCCCTTTCCGGATGGGCATGCTCCATGTCACAATATTCAGTGTGAGTGAAATTTGATGCTCCCCCCGTTCCCATCGAAGGCAACGGACTGGGTGCGGTACCCCACGAGGGGTCGCCCGCACTGAACGGCATAGGAGCCGGTTGAAGTGTCGAGAACGTTGACGGAAGGACGGCCGAACATGAGCCGTAGAGGATTGTTCAGTGAGGAACGCTCCGCCGAGGTAGTGGTGGACAGCTTCGGCGACGGCACCGGTCCGCGGTTGCGCGAGATCCTGAGTTCGCTGGTGACGCACCTCCACGCATTCGTGAAGGAGGTCCAGCTCACGGACGAGGAGTGGAGAGTAGGAGTCGACTTCCTGACCGCAACCGGGCAGAGCTGCAACGACGTGCGGCAGGAGTTCATTCTGCTGTCGGATGTGCTGGGTGTGTCGACGCTGGTGGAGACCATCAACCACCGGGCGCTCGACGATACGACCGAGCAGACGGTGCTGGGGCCGTTTCACATGGTGGAATCCCCGGATCGCGAACTCGGCGCGAACATCGCGCTCGACGGCGGCGGGGAGCAATGCCTCGTGACGGGACGGGTCACGGGGCCGGAGGGCACACCCCTGGCCGGTGCGACCGTCGACGTGTGGCAGGCCAATGCGGACGGCTTCTACGACGTCCAGCAGCCGGCCATTCAACCGCATCGCAATCTCAGGGGATTGTTCCGTACCGACGAGGACGGAAGATTCTGGTTCCGGACGATCGTCCCGCGGTTCTATCCGATTCCAGACGACGGGCCCGTGGGTGTGCTTCTCGAACGGACCGGCCGTCATCCGAACAGGCCCGCGCACATGCACTTCATCGTCGCCGCCGAGGGGTATCAGCCTGTCACCACTCATCTCTTCGTCGACGACAGCGCCTACCTGGACTCCGACGTCGTGTTCGGTGTGAAGGAAAGCCTCATCCGCCAGTTCGTCGTCATCGACGATCCGGACCGGGCCGCGAAATTGGAGTTCGACAGTCCCTATCGCGCAGTGCATTTCGATGTGACTCTCAGTCAAGAGGGCGAACGGATGGTGGCCTCGTCATGAGTTTCCAGTCCGAATTCGGATACACCGCCCTCCCGATGAGGGTTCGCTTCGGTATCGATGTACTCGGCCAACTTCGATCGCACATCGCAGAGCTTGGAATCGAGCGGGCGATCGTCGTCTGCACCCCGGAGCAACGAACCGTGGCGGAATCGGTGCTCGCCCGTCTCGACGACCGCGGCGCCGGCATCTTCGACAGAGCCGAGATGCACGTACCGGTAGAAGTGGCCGACGATGCCGTCCGGTTCGCAGTCGACCGTGGTGCGGACGCGTGCGTCGTGGTCGGCGGTGGCTCGTCAGTCGGACTGGGCAAAGCAATTGCGCTCCAACACCGAATGCCCATCATTGCGATTCCGACCACGTACGCGGGATCGGAGATGACGCCGGTCTGGGGCTCGACTCGCGACGGTCACAAGCAGACCGGCTCGAGCCCGTCCGTGCTCCCCGCACTCGTCCTGTACGACCCGGGACTCACCACCACACTTCCTGCCGAATTGTCGGCGGCAAGTGGGATGAATGCAATGGCCCACGCGGTCGAAGCCCTGTATGCGCCGGATGCGTCGCCGATCATCTCACTGATGGCAGAGGAGGGAATTCGCGCCTTCGCCGAGGCGCTCCCACGAGTGGTCACAGATCCACAGAACATCGACCACCGTACTCGAGCCCTGTACGGCGCGTGGTTGTGCGGCGCCAGTCTCGGCGCCACCACCATGTCACTCCACCACAAGCTCTGCCACGCGATCGGCGGGTCGCTGAACTTGCCCCACGCGCAAACACACGCGATCGTGCTGCCCTATTCGATGGCGTACAACGAGTCGAGCGCTCCGGCGGCGCAGGCCGCAGTTCGGCGAGCCCTCCACACCGATACTTCGGCGGCGGTCGCTCTGTGGGAACTCACACAGAGCCTCCCCATTCCGCACGCTCTCACGCAGATCGGCATGACCGCGAGCGACATCGACACCGTCGTCGAGCAGGCACTGAGAAACCCGTACTCGAATCCGCGTGAGGTGACCGAGGAAGGCCTCCGGGGCCTCCTGCAGGATGCGCTCGCCGGCCGGCGGCCCACCGTTTCCGACCTTCGAACCGAATCGGCACGATAGTTCTGCCGTCGAGCCAGGAGCTTCACATGGCAAACACCACAGACACACTCACGATCCGCGAACTCGAGGATGCACGATACGACGCGGTAGTCGGTCAGGATTTCGACACCTTCGCGAGACTGTGTCATCCCGATCTCGCCTATTCGCACTCGTCAGGCGACACCGACACCCTCGAGACGTATCTCGACAAGGTGCGCAGTGGATTCTACGTCTACCACAAGATCGAGCATCCCATCGATTTCGTCCGAATCGTCGGCGATGTCGCACTCGTCGTAGGAGAGATGAACGCCCACATCACAGCAGGCGGCAGACCGAAGAGGCTGCGAAACCGCTGCCTTGCCGTGTGGAAGTACTCGGGCTCGGGATGGAGGTTGCTGGCCTACCAGCCGACTCCGCTCCGCGGAAGTACTGCAGACGCCGAAGATCTTCACACCTCCGACGACCTGAACACAGCACTGCCCCCATCACACAAGACTCGAGAGAGGCGATAGACAATGGATACTGGCCTCAGCGGCAAGATCGTTCTGATCACCGGCGCCGCATCAGGTATCGGAGCCGCGACCGCACGGGCTTTCGCCGCCGAGGGGGCGCACCTGGCGCTGGTCGACCGCGATGAAGCCGGGTTGAAGGCACTGTCGGATGAACTCGACCGGACCGTCACGCATTACGCCGTCGCCGACCTCGCGAGCGAGAGCGGCGTGGAGAGTGGCTTCGCCCAGGTACTGCACCCGTTCGCCGACCGGGTCGACGTGCTGTTCAACAACGTGGGAGCCGGCAGCCTCGGCGTCTTCGACACCCTCTCCGACACCGACTGGATGAACAGCATGGAACTGAATTTCATGAGCCAGGTACGTGCGATCTCCTACGTGCTTCCCCTCATGCGTGCCGCCGGGCGCGGAGCAATCGTCAACAACGCGTCAGATCTCGGCCGGCAGCCCATCATCGGCGGTCCCGACTACGCGGCATCGAAAGCAGCGATCCTGTCCCTCACGACGTCGTTGGCGAAGGCCGAAGGACCCGTCATCAGGGTCAACGCCGTTGCACCGGGCGCGATCATGTCACCGATGTGGGAGCGCGCAGGCGGACTCGCAGACACCTTCGCCGCAGTGCACGGTGTCGACCGAACGGAATCGATCGAGGCGGAGATGAAGTCACGGCATCTCCCGTTGGCGAGGATCGGGACGCCCGCCGAGGTCGCCAACGTCGTCGTGTTCCTCGCCTCGGACCTGGCTTCCTACGTGACCTCGAGTGTGTACGGCGTCGACGGTGGCTCGATCGGCAGCATCCTCTGATCCGCCGAACGCGACACCGCGCCGATCCGCCCACTCACCTCCACACTCTCATCGAGAGATGCGCGAGAACAACACCTTCGAATCCGCACAATCACAGCAGAGGAGTTCAACAATGTCGCTCGAAGCGGCCGCACACGAGTTGAAGCCGTCAGTCACGGCGCGCTTCAACGGTCACACTTCCATCGTCGTCGGCGGTTCGAAAGGGATCGGAAAGTCCACCGCGGAGCGCCTCGCGCAGGAGGGGTCGAACGTCGTCATAGCCGACATCGATCCGGCCGTCACCGAAACGGCGGCGAGTCTGGCGGCCGAGTACCCGGCCGTCACCGTAGTCGGCACAGTTGCCGACATCACCTCGCTAGCAGACTGCGAACGTGTCGTATCCGAGACAACCGCACAGTTCGGAGCATTCGACAACGTCGTCATCGCCGCAGGCGTCGTGAACAACCCCGCTGACGTCGTCACCTTGCCTGAAGCCGAATGGAATCGTGTCTTCGCCATCAACGTGACAGGGCCGTTCCTGTTCGCCAAGGCCGCGGTGCCGGTACTGAAGGGGCAGGGGCGCGGGCGGATCGTGCTGATCGCCTCGTTCTGGGGACGCGTCGGCCAGCCACTGTTCTCTGCCTACTGTGCGTCGAAGGCGGCAATCATCGTCCTGGCGCAATCCCTTGCCGCGGAGGTGGCGGGCGACGGTATCACCGTGAACACCGTCGCGCCGGGGATGACCAACACCGACCTGCACCGCCAGGCCCTGGTCGAAGAGGCCGCCAAGAGATCGATCACCTTCGAAGAGTTCCGCGATCAGGAGTATGCCCACATCCCGCTGGGGCGGTCGGCGGATCCCGTCGACATCGCCAACGCTGTTCTCTTCCTCACCTCGGACGAAGCACGTTATGTCACCGGGGCGTCCATCGACGTCAACGGTGGCGTCTTGTTCCGTTGAAACACCCTCTCCCAAAGGAATCACCATGGCATACGAACTGGACCCACGGTTCTCACATCACATGATCGACCTCGACGAGGTCCGGTTGCACTACGTTCGCGGAGGCGACGGGCCGCCGTTGGTGCTTCTGCACGGCTGGGGCTCGACCTGGTACATGTGGCGGAAGGTCATTTCCCAGCTGGCCGATCACTTCACGGTCATCGTGCCCGATCTTCGTGGCCTGGGCGACTCCGGCGTCCCGGAAAAGCCGCTGACGGGATATGACAAGAAGACGGTGGCTCAGGACATCCACCAGCTGGTGGAGAAGCTCGAGTTGGGGCCCGTTCACGTCGCGGGCCATGACCACGGTGCCGCCGTCGCGTATGCATACGCGGCGACTCACCGCGACGAGGTCCGCAGTCTCGTCTTCTGCGAAATGGCACTCAAGGGTGTCGCGGGGGACAAGGGCATCGAGTACTTCATGGATCAGCGCGACGAGCTTCGACTGTGGCACTTGTCGTTCCACGCAGCGAGCCGCGTCGCCGAAATGCTGATCAGTGGTAAGGAGCGCGAGTATCTGCGGTGGTTCTACCGCATGCAGATGTACAACCTCGACGGCATCACGGACGAGGACATCGACGTCTACGCGCGGAGCTACTCGGGCCCGGGTGGTCTGCGGCTCGAGCTGTACCGGGCCTTCTACCAGGACGGTATCGACAATGCCGAACTGTCGAAGACCAAGCTGACCATTCCGGTCCTCGCGCTCGGGGGCGCGAACAGCATTCGGGATCTGTGTGTCAGCTCGATGGAGGCGGTAGCGGACAACGTCCGCGGCGTCGTGGTGCCGAACTGCGGTCACTGGCTTCCGGAAGAGCGCCCCGCCGAGTTCCTCGAGTCTGTCCAATCGTTCCTGAAAGAAGTTCCGGCGTAACCAGTACGGCCAGTGGTGCGCATGGTCGCGCACCACGGGGCGCAAGTGAAATGGAGTAAACATGTCCGTATCGGACAACGGGGTTCGGGACACCGCACCCGAGTCGATTCCGCACGGCGAATTCGACGGAAAGCGCGTCCTGGTGACCGGAGGCTCACGCGGCATCGGGGCCGCAATCTCCCACCATCTGCGCGAACGCGGCGCCCGAGTGGCGACCGTGGCCCGTTCGCTGCCCGCACAGAACCCATTGCTTCCGGACCTGATCACCGGTGACCTCACGCGGCCCGACGAGGCCGAGCGCGTGGCACACGCAGTGCTGGATCGGCTGGGCGGCATCGACATCGTCGTCCACTCGGCCGGCGCCGCGACATTGTCGGACGGCGGAGTTCTCGCGATGGGGGAGCACGACTGGGACGTCGCTCTGGAGACGAACCTCATGGCGGCGGTCCGAATCGACCGAGAGCTCGTTCCCGCGATGAAGGGCCAGGGATCCGGTGCGGTCGTCCACATCAGCTCCATCCAACGGAGATTCGCCCTCGGCGCCTCAGTTCCCTACGCGACGAGCAAAGCGGCGCTGACCGCGTACAGCAAGGCGCTCGCCGTCGAGGTGGCACCGTTCGGAGTTCGGGTCAACAGCATCGCCCCGGGAATCGTGGAGACGGAGATGTCGCAGGATTTCGCGAACTCTCTGGATGAGGGGAAGGCGGAGTTGATGGGCCTCTTCGGCGGTGTTCCCCTGGGTGACGTGGCCACGACCGCTGAAGTGGCCGAGCTGGTCGGCTTTCTGGTGTCCGACCGGTGCCCCTCCGTGATCGGCGCCGAGTACGCAATCGACGGTGGATCGATGCGTAGCGTATGACGGAGTCGAGTGAAGTGCGGGTTGTTCCGGGGGCGTAGTCCGCGTCGGCGGCGGATCAACGGACTGACTGTTGATCCGCCGCCGAACTCGGTTCTCCGGATCGAAAATCGGCGTGACCTTGACCGAGCCTGGTCCGAGAATCTAATCTTCCCTACTAGAACGTACTAGTCGTGAGTGGCGTACTTCGTTGGAGATACCGATGTTCCTGCTGGGCAGTGAAACTGCATGTGTGGCAACGACCGGGTGTGTGCTCTGATGGGCGCTCCGCGAGGATACGACGAAGACCGTGCACTCGAGGGGGCTCTTCGTCTGTTCTGGCTCCGTGGATACGAAGGGTCGTCCCTGGCCGGACTCCTCTGTGCGACCGGATTGAACCGGGCCAGCTTCTATCGCGTCTTCGACAGCAAGGAAGATCTGTTCGCGCGCGCGGTCGCACGCTACCAGCAGAAGTATCTGTCCTTTCGTGACGATGCGTTGGCCGAGCCCACTCCGCGGAGAATCGTCGAGAAGCTGCTCTACGGTTTGGCCGAGCTGCACACGGATTTGAACACGCCTCCAGGGTGCCTCGAAACCAATTCCGCACTTTCGTGCGTGGAGTCGAACGATGTTCGGCTCGAACTGATTCGAAGCCGCGACCAGACCCGGGCTTCGCTCGAAGCGCGATTCGCCGCGACAATGCGCCGTGAGCCGCTGCCTCGCGGCATGACGCCGGCTAAGGCTGCTTTGTTCGTCTCGACCGTCGTTCAGGGAATGGCAGTGCAGGCGAAGCATGGCACGAGCAGGGGCGAGCTGCGCGACCTCGTCGATTCGATCGTCGCCTCGTGGTGACGTGCGGATCATCCGTCCGTAGGTGAAATTTCCGGCTGTCGAGCAGATTTCGGCCCAGTAAAGCTGCAACTATTCGTGCCGAGTGAAATGCGGAATTCACGTGTGTTCAGACGTAGAACGGCGATTCTGATCACCGATTCTGAACAGGCCTTCTGAATACGAATTCTGAATATCGCGTCTGATCGGCGAATTATTCTATTTATGCAGGTAGGGTCCCATATTGGATGGCTTCGATCCTGCCTTCCGGGGAATTCTTCGCGCATCCCCCTTCGGCCGTTGACAATTCATCTGTGACGTAGCACTCTTGCACGCATCGCAATGTGTTGGGGATCACCCAACTTTCCCAGTGCGGACCTCACCGAGAGTAATTGTCTCGGGTAATTCTGCGCCTCGTCGAGGCCGGACATCGGATCACCAGAAAAGGAACAATATGAGTGCACGTGCGCCCAGGCGTCTCGACCCGTGGGGCGGGACCCCCGAGGTTACTTCGAGGGCTACAGGCTTCTTCAGGGTAGAGAGGATCGACGGCCGATGGTGGTTCATCGACCCGGCGGGAAACGGATTCCTCTCGGCAGGTGTCAATCACGCGGAGGACACAGACCTCAAGCACCATTACAACGCGCATATCTGGCGGGAGAAGTACGGCGACCGCGAGACCTGGATCCGAGAAGGCGTCGTCCGCGATCTGAGGGACTGGGGCTTCAACACTCTCGGCTGGACACAGCAGTGGGTCAGTGGTGGTGGGGAGCTGATCACGGACTGGAACAAGACCTTCGACTTGCAGCACTCACAGGGTTTCAGCAGTGCTGACTACGAGATCGCGGGCATGCCCTTCGTTCAGAACCTGCGGGTCGCGCAGATCGAGGATTGGAACGGCAACCCGATCCATCCGGACGTTTTCTCGTCTGATTGGGAAGACTTCGTCGAGTATCAAGCGCGCCAGGTCTGCTTCGACCAGGCCGGCAACGAGAAGTTGCTCGGATACTTCCTCGTAGACATCCCGGCGTGGCTGCCCCACGCGTCCGGAAGCGACTTTCCCTCGGTGCAGGGGCTGAGTCCCCGGGAGCGCGACGAACGGCTGTACGAGATTGCGCACAAGTACTACGAGACGGTGACCCGTCACATCAAAGCGCAGGATCCGAATCACCTGATCCTGGGGGACAGATACAACGGAAACAAGGGTATTCCGCAGCCGGTTCTCGACGCCGCGCGGCCGTTCATCGATGTTCTGTCGATCCAGTACTTCACGGATGAGCGCCAAGACCACGAAGTGATGCGCAACGATCTCGCGAAGTGGTCCGCCGGGATCGACAAGCCCGTCCTCATCGCCGACATCGGCAACTGTGCCCCCACCGTGCTGAACCCGGACCGCACTGCACTGCAGGATCACGCTGCGCGTGGTGACGACTACGTCCAGAGCATTGGCCGCGTCCTCGGTGAGCCGTGGTTGGTTGGTTGGCACTGGTGCGGCTACATCGAGAACGACGCCCGCGGTTGGGGACTGAAAGATCACGAGGACGAGCCGTACGGGGACCTCGTCGACCCGGTCCGCGCGTTCAACGGCGCAATCTACGATGTCGCGGCAAGGATGTCCGATGCCTAGGGTTTCCGACGAGCAGAAGCTCATCAACGCAGCGAATGGGCTCAGGGATCCTCTTGCCCGCCGATCGTTTCTGAAGCTCGCGACGTTGGCAGGCGCCGGCATAGCGGCTGCTCCGCTTCTCGCGGCCTGCAATCGAGAGTCAGCCGCCGCGAGTGGCACAATCCAGTCGGCGACTGGTATCGACCTTCAGACCGGGCGCATCTCGCAACAAATCTGCGGTCTCACGAACGACTACTGGAACAGCTGGAACGCCGGATACGAGGCGGCCACGAAGGCGTTGCAGTGCAACGCCCGCCAGTTCTACCACGACAACGATCCGGCGAAGCAGGTCGGGCAATTGCAGACCGTGAAGGCGACCGGTAGCCGGATGCTGATCGGGGCACCCGCGACTGCCGGGATCGTTCCCGCGATGGCCCGGACCATCCAAGAGAATCAGACCTATTGGGTGCCGTCGTGGGAACTCCAGCCGTGGTTGACGCCGATCGACGTGGGGGACTACTTGGTCACTCACGTCACGCCGCCGTCGGAGAAGATCGCGTACGAGGTGGCGACCGAGCTGTTTCGGCAGATCGGGAACACGGGAAAAGTGGTTCACATCGCCGGTCTGAGAGGCTCGACGCCCGATCTCTACCGGAGTGCGGGGCTGGCTCGCGCTCTCGCGGAGAACCCTGGAATCGAACTCGTCGGCGGCCTGTTCGGAGAGTGGGATCGCGAGAAGTCGCGATCCGTGATGCTGAACATGGTCACTGCGTATCCGGACATGGTCGCGGTGTTCGCGCAGAGTGACGCGCAGGCCAACGGCGTCCTCAGTGTCCTCGAGGAGCGAAACATGCGGCACGTCAAAGTCTCCGGCATCGACGGAAACAAGGAGAACCTGCAGAAGATCATGACCGGGCCCAACATGGCGGTCACGCACATGTCGGTGCCGCCACATCTGGCCGCCTACTCGGCGGTGGCGGCCTTCGATGCGCTCAACGGATGGAAGCCCACCCTGCCAGAGCGGATGATGTATCAGGAATCGACCCTGATCACCCGCGAGAACGCGGAAGACGCGTACGACAAGGTCTACCGAGGCGGACTGCCCTATGACGTCGCGAAGATGAGTCGCACCCTGAATCCGAGCGACTGGGATCCCCAGAACTTGATGATTCCCATCGATCCCGAACTGCACTGGCGCGGTCTCGACAAGGCCGGCCGTTCCCTCAACGGAGCGTACTCGGAGCCGGGCTTCAACACCGAGTTCCGTCGAGTGGCAGCGGACTACGCGGATCGCTACCGGTCCGGCCCGTTCAAGTCCTGAGGAGGAACCGTGGAAATCAATCTCAGTCAGACCCTTTCCGATTCGCTCGATCCGGCTGTTGAGGCTCTCGCTCTCGAGATGACCGGAATCACCAAGAGGTACGGCTCGTTCACGGCAGTCGATGGAGTCGACCTCAGTGTCCGTCCCAACACAGTTCTGGGCCTCGTCGGCGAGAACGGCGCCGGTAAGTCGACGATTCTGTCGATCATCAACGGAACGAATCGGCCCGACAGCGGCACGATGGAGATCGCAGGCTCGGTTGTGGGCTACGGGCATCCCCTCGAAGCCGCCGAGCACGGCGTGGCGACAGTGTTCCAAGAGCAAGGTCTCATCCCGTCGCTACCGGTGTACGAAAACATGTTCCTCGGCCGGGAGAAGCGATTCATCCACCACGGAATTCTGCGTCGCCGTTCGATGATCGCCGAGGCCGCGAAGGTGCTTCGGGATCTCGGCGTGGACATCGATCCCACTCAGGCTACCCAGAACCTGTCGTTCGGCCAGAGGCAGCTGGTGGAGATCGGCAAGGCCTTCGCGACGACGGCTGCGCACGATGCGCACCCGATCATCCTCCTGGACGAGCCGACCAGCGCTCTGTCGGCTGTAGAAACAGAACTCCTCTTCGACAACGTGCGGAGATGGCGAGATCGCGCGACCTTCGTGCTGGTGTCGCATCGGCTCTCAGACCTTCAGGCGCTCTGCGATGACGTCGCGGTGCTTCGGGACGGTTCGCTGATCGCTCAACTGCCGATCGCCGACACCACGGACGACCAGTTGCACGAGTTGATGGTCGGGCGCAAACGAGATGTCGAGTACTACAAGGAGGCCGACCAACGCGACACCCTCGGTCCTGTGGTTCTCGACGTTGCTGGTCTGTCCAGTGCGGGACGATTCCGGGAGGTGAACTTCCAGCTTCGCCAGGGGGAGATCGTGGGATTGGCCGGTGTGCTCGGCTCCGGGAAATCCGATCTCGCACGTGCCGTGGCGGGTATCCAGAAAACAGACCAGGGGTCCATCGAGATCGCAGGTGCGCCCCTACGAAACGGCTCGATCTCCCACGCGATCAGGCAGGGAATCCAGTACGTTCCGGCAGAGCGGACAGCCGAAGGCGTCATTCTCTCGCACAGCGTCGAAAAGAATCTGACACTCACGTTGCTCGACAAGCTCACCTACCGCAGCACCTCGATCCTGAACCTGCGGGGAGGTCGCGCGATGACACAGCGCTGGATCGCGAGGCTGCGAATCAAGGCACCGGGCCCGGATGCGCCGATCGGGCGGCTGTCCGGGGGTAACCAGCAAAAGGTGGTGTTCGCTCGATGTCTCGAACGCGAGCCCTCCATCCTCGTGCTCGACGACCCCTGTCGCGGGCTGGATGTCGGCGCCAAAGAAGAGCTGTACGAACTGGTCCGCTCGTTTGCGGAATCAGGTGGAAGCGTAATCCTCGTGTCGGACAACCTGCCCGAGATCATCGGGCTGTCGAACACGATTCTGGTAATGCGATCGGGTGCAATCACTGCGTCGCTGAAGAGCCCGGCGAGCGCAAAGCCCGACGAGCGAGATATCGTCAAGGAGATGGTCTGATCATGACAAACGCGACTCTCGAACGAACCACCCTCGACATATCGGAAACACTGCGAAAAAACAGTACGCTCGTATACCCGTTCGTCTCGGTGTTTGCGATCATCGCGTACTTCACGATCACCAGCCCTCAGTTCCTGACATTCGACAACGCGACGAACATCGGACGGCAGGCCGCGGTCCTCCTTCTCGTCGCATTGGCTGGAACGGTTGTCATCCTGATCGGATCGATCGATCTGTCGGTCGGGGCGAACGTGACGCTGTCAGGGCTCGTGACCGCGGCAGCGGTCGATCGGGTCGGGCTCCTGGGCGCCATCGTCGTGGGTGTCCTGGCAGGTGCCGCAATCGGATTCACCAACGGCGTCATCTACACGGGACTGAAGGTGCCCTCGTTCCTCGTCACACTCGGAACCATGTCGGTATGTGCCGGAGTTGCCGGCCACCTGTCCGGGGGCAGTGCGATCGTCTACTCCAGCACGGCCCTTCCCGGCTTCGTCAATTCGAAATCGGTCCTCGGGATACCCAACGTGATTTTCATCGTGCTTGCTGTGGCGGCCCTCCTGACCGCCGTGTCGTTCCGAACCAAGTTCGGGCGGTATCTCTATGCGATCGGGGGCGGCGAACCGGTCGCCGTACTGTCCGGAATCAACCTGCGCAGGTACAAAGTTCTCGCGTTCGTGCTCGGCGGTGCGTTGTGTGGATTGGGTGGGGTCATCCTCACCGGCCAAGTCCAAGCCGGCTCGCCCAGCGCCGGTGACGCGCTCCTGCTGGATTCGATCGCCGCGGTCGTCATGGGCGGGACAGCCCTCTCCGGGGGACTGGGAGGAGCGCACCGGACGGTACTGGGCGTCGTCGTCATCGCCCTGTTGTCGAACGGCATGGACCTCACCGGGGTGAACAACTTCACCCAGGAGATCGTGAAGGGGCTCGTAGTGGTCGCGTCGGTCGCATTGACGATCGACAGAAGCCGATACAGCTTCATCAAATAGCGGGATCTCCCGACTGCCGCATGCTCATGCCCTACATCCTCGACACATGGAGGTAATACGCTGTCATGTCCGACAATGCCACCCCATCGACACGGTTCGGAACCGCGACCCCGCCCTATGCGGTGCCGAGGCGCAGCAAAACGAGTATCCAGAAGCATGATCTGAAGCACGGCCTCGTCCCCGTCGCGGAGGGAGTGCGACTGCACTACGTCGTCGCGGGCGAGGGCGAACCCGTCCTGCTCATACCGGGCTGGCCGCAAAGCTGGTACGCGTGGCGCTTCATCATTCCCCTCCTCGTGGAGGCCGGGCGCCGCGTCTACGCCATCGACCCGCGCGGATTTGGCGACAGCGATATGCCCAGTGAGGGATATGGTTTGGACAACGTTGCCGAGGACGTACACGTCTTCATCGAGCAACTCGGGCTCGCCGGTCCCGATGGCCTCGACATCGTCAGCCACGACACGGGGAGTTGGATCGCGCACGCGCACGCCGCAGCCTATCCGGAGGACGTCCGAACTCTGGTTCTCTCGGACGCTCATATTCCCTGGGTGTCACCGCTGCCCGAGCGCGGCTATCCGGACGACAGTCTGAATGCCCGCCAGTGGCACTTCTACTTCAACCGAGTCGAAGGATTGTCGGAGGCACTCATTCACGGCCGGGAAAGAGAGTTCCTCAGCTGGTTCTTCGGCCCGTCCAAGCTCGCGCGCACCTGGGTCATCGATGCGGAAGCATTCGAAGAGTACCTACGGGTCTTCTCCAAACCGGGGGCGGTCCGGGCAGGTCTGAACTATTACCGCGAGGTGTTCAGCCCACGCGGTCGCGCGGCGAGCGAGGCGCGCAAACAGAAGCGGCTCGACATGCCCATCCTGACTCTCGGCGGGTCCTACGCCGACGCGGACAACCTCTTCCACACGATGCGTCAGTTCAGTACCGACGTCCGCGACCGCGTCTTCGAGGGAATCGGACATCACCTGCCGGAGGAGTGTCCTGAAGAGATGGCCGCGGAGATCATCGACTTCTGGGCGGCTCCGCCGCCCGTGCGCCTTTCTGGTTGTTCCAGCAACCAGAACGGCGCACGAGCCCGGAGGGCCTAGAGGTCGAGGCTCGTGGCCGGCGCGACCGCGTGGAGGCGCTCGGCGGTCGCGGCGTCCTGGGTGTCGTATCGGCGGGCGCACTCGACGAGTGTCGCCGACATCTCGGCGAGGGTGCGCTGCAACGACTCCTGCCTGCCGTCGAGGTAGGACGTGAACAGGGCGAACCCGGCACCGGCCGCGTCCGGCCACGCAGCCCCCGAGTCGGCGACGACAGCGTCGATGGGGTTCAGCCGTGAGAGTGCATCGTCGAACAGGGCGTCGAGCTGACCGGCCGCTGCGCGCAGGGTACCGGTGTCGACGTGGGTGGAACCGCTCATTTTCGATCCTTCGTGTCGGTCGAGACGAGATCGGACTCCCGCGGGCGCGATCGATCCGCTAGGGTACGGGCATTATGCATCCTGGGGGGATCGTGAATCTGAGGGACATAACCCAGTGGGACGTCCGCGCGCTGCAGGCCGTGCAACGGTCGCTGTCCGAGCGGGCGGCGACCATCGCGTTCGTGCAGGACGGTCTCGCCGACATCGGCCGGTTGCCGGCGTGGCAGGACGAGGCCGCGGACGCCGCACGTCGGCGGTTCCGGATCGCCGCGGATGAACTGAGCGGCGAGGCGGCGTCGGTCGCCGTCGTCGAATCGCTGACCCGCGAGTTGTTCGACGCGGTCACGCACTTGCAGACCGAACTCGACGGCGTCCGGGACACTGCTCTCGCCCACGGTATGGCAGTGTCGGACAACGGGGACGTCGAGGACGTACCGGGACCGCCGGTCGACGTGCCGGACGCGTCGGGGCGCGAGGAACTCCGCGCCGAACTGGGTGCCGCGGCCCGGGCGTTGATCCAGCAGGCGGAGGACCTTGTCGCCGACGCGGCTGCCGTCCTGACGCGGGCCGCGGAGGGCGGTGTCGAACCCGGTGAGGTGGGTCGCGGCCTGTCCGCCCCCGCGCCGCCACCAGACGGTTCCCCGCTCGCCAACCGCGAGTACTGGGATGCCCTGCCCACAGCTCAGCGGCGCGAGGTGATCGAGCGGCATCCCGAGTGGGTGGGCGCCCGTGACGGCATTCCGTCCGCGGTGCGGCACGAGGCGAACGTGAGCCGATTCGCCGACGAGCGGTCGCGGTGGGAGTGGGAACGGGACCGCCTCCGGGAGAGGCTGGACCACAACGTGTTCGGTGGCGCGTTCACCGACGACGATGCACGCCTGTGGTATGCCGAGCAGAAGCTGCAGGACCTCGACCACCTCGAGGCACTCGTCCGCGACCACCCGGACGGCAGGCTGATGCTGCTCGACCTGCAGTCGGGTGAACGGACGATGGCCGCGTTCGCGCTCGGCGACCCCGACACCGCCGACCACATCTCCGTCACCACCCCGGGCATCGACACCACCGTCGGCTCCCTCGCCGGAATGACCGACGAGGCGAGGGCGCTGAAGGCGGAAATCGAACGGCAGCTGGACCTGTCCGGACACACCGGCGACACGGTGTCGACGATCGCGTGGCTCGGGTATCAGCCGCCGACTACCACCGGCCCGGGCAATTACGACGTCCCGTTCATCGACCAGAACCTCGGGCGCGGATGGCTCCTCGACGCATGGCAGTCCGACCGCGCGACCGCGGGAGCCCCGAAGCTCGCCTCGTTCTACGAGGGTCTCGACGTCGCCTCGCAGACGCCCGACCCGCACATCACAGCCCTCGGACATTCGTATGGTTCGTACACCCAGGGCCTGGCCCTGCAGGAAGCGGGACCGCGGCAACCGGTGGACGACGCCGTGTTCTACGGTTCGCCCGGCTTCGATGCGAACGACGAATCGGACCTCGGGCTGGCACCCGGCCACGGGTTCGTGATGCGCGCGCACGACGACCCGATCACCGTGGCGGACGGGTTCGGCCGGCTCGGACCGGATCCGGTGCAGACCGATCTCGAGCAACTGTCGGTGCGTGCGGCGACGACCCCCGACGGCGTCCGGCGGGAAGATGCCAACGGGCACAGCGAGTATCCACGGCCGAGTGACAACGGCGAACTCCGGGCGTCGGGCTACAACATGGCCGTGATCGCGGCGGGTCTGCCGGAACTGGCGCTCCGGTGACGATCCGGTGGGCGACGAAGACGGTCGCCGTGATCGGCGCGGCGATCCTGACGAGCGGATGTGGTGGCATGACGGACAACCCGTACAACTTCGGCGACGAGGAGATCGCGGCGGCGGCCGAGAGCCTGAGCGGCAGGCCGACGCTCGCCGTCACCGAGAGACACGTCACCGATGCGCTGGTGCGGATCAGCGAAGCCGTCGGCGCGCTCGCTCCGGATGTCCAGTGGCGGTGGCATCGTGAACGCAGCCAGGGTGGCGGATGCCCCGGACCGTATGCCTACACGGAGGGGAAGTCCGTCACCACGCGAGCGCTACTGTCCGACAACCCGATCCGTGATGATGATTGGCCGGCGGTGCTGGCGGCGGTCCGCGAGGTCGCCGCCGACGCCGGGATGGATCGGCTCGACGTCCACGTCGACGAGCCCGGACGTCACGATGTGACGTTCGCCGGTGGAGACGGGAACCGGATCACGTTCGGGACGTACAAGGCAGCCTCCCTCCGCGGCGTCACCGGCTGCCGCCACCCGTGAGTACTTGTTAACGTCCGGCGGTTAATAAGTACTCACGGGTGGCGCAGCCGCATCGCCGAACGGATCCGACGTGCGGCCGACCAGATCGGCGACCGATTTGAGCACGGCGGTGGGGCGGTAGGGGAACAACTCCACCGAATCCCGCGTCGAGATTCCGGTGAGGACGAGGATGGTCTGCAGCCCGGCCTCGAGACCGCAGACGATGTCGGTGTCCATGCGGTCACCGATCATCAGTGTGTTCGCGGAGTGCGCGCCGATGGCCCGCAGGGCCGAGCGCATCATCAGCGCGTTCGGCTTGCCCACGTAGTACGGGTCGCGGCCGGTGGCCCGGCTGATCAGTGCCGCAACGGATCCCGTGGCCGGAAGGGAACCCTCGCGCGACGGTCCGGTGGGGTCGGGGTTGGTGGCGATGAAGCGAGCGCCTCTCTCCACCAGTCGAATTGCGGTGGTGATGGCCTCGAAGGAATAGGTGCGGGTCTCGCCGAGCACTACGTAGTCGGGATCGTTCTCGGTGAGGACGTATCCGATGTCGTGCAGTGCGGTGGTGAGCCCGGACTCGCCGACGACGTAGGCGCTGCCGCCGGGGCGCTGGTTCGCCAGGAACGTCGCGGTGGCCAGGGCGGACGTCCAGATCGATTCCTCGGGAATGTCCAGGCCGGTGCGGAGCAGCCGGGCGCGGAGATCGCGCGGAGTCCTGATGGAATTGTTGGTCAGGACGATGAACGGGGTGCCGGACTCCCGGAGTTCGGCCAGGAACAGGTCGGCGCCGGGGACCAGATGCTCTTCGTGGACGAGAACGCCGTCCATGTCCATGAGATAGGTCCAGCCCGGGTGCTCTACTTCGTTGCTCACCGACTCAGTATGGGGGAGCGGGAGGGTGCATGCGTGACTATGCGAGCAGCCGGAACAGGCCGATGAGACCGACGACGACGATGGTTCCCCGTAGTGCGGTGGGGGACAGGCGGCGGCCGTAGCGGGCGCCGAGGACGCCTCCGAGCAGCGAGCCCACCGCGATGAGGCCGGCGGCCGCCCAGCTGATCCGGTCGAAGGCCACGAGCGTGTACGCGGTCGCCGCGACGACGTTGACGATGAGCGACAGCAGATTCTTCGCGCCGTTCATCCGTTGCAGGCTCTCCGGCAGGATCGCGCCCATCACGCCCATCAGCAGAATGCCCTGCGCAGCGGTGAAGTATCCGCCGTACACGCCGACGGCGAACGTGCCGACGGTCAGCAGGGTGAGTCGCGCCGTGCTCAGGCCCGCCTCGTGGCTGCCACGCTGCTTCGCCCAGGCCTGGATCTTCGGCTGCAGCACCACCAGGATCAGGGCGAGGATCAGCAGCACCGGGACGACGAGTTCGAACACCGTTTCGGGGAGGTGCAGCAGCAGCCACGAGCCGAGAACCGCACCGCACAGGGACGCCGGGATCTGCCACCGCAACCGCGGCCCCTGCCCGGCCAGCTCCCGCCGGTACCCCCACGTGCCGGACACGCCACCGGCGACCAGGCCGATCGCGTTCGACATCGTCGCGGTCACCGGAGGGAACCCGAAAGCCACCAGGGTGGGGAAGGTGATGAGCGTGCCGCTGCCGACGATGGCGTTGATCGCGCCCGCGCCGACGCCGGCTACCAGGATCGCGATGACTTCGAGTGGTGTCACCGAGGCGACGTTACAAGGGCCTCGGACGGCCCGGCAGCCGGGTCACGCGGCGGTGGCGATACGCGACTGCTCGTCTCATCCAACCGCATCTCCGACCACTTGTCAGCACTTCTGCGCACGGTGATTCTTGCGTCCGCTCGACGCCATTTCCCCTGTGTTGCAGGGAAATACCCCGTGTTGACGACGTCCGGGAATGCAGCTAGTGTTCGCTTCAACCATCCAGAGCGACCGAGAGACCTGGCTCGTTGACGTCGCAGCAACCCTTCCGAATTTTTCGGGTGCGGGTGCTACCGCCGGGATCGATGGAAGGCAGCACATGAACTACCCCGCGCGCCCTGCGTGGCGCAGACGGCACATCGACCTGTGCCGTACCACCTCCTGCCACTGTTGACGAGGTCTCACCGCACGCTCACCGGGTAAAACGCCAGGTGAGCGCCTGACGCGCGCCCGCATCCCGCGGAAGACGCGCCCTCTTCCCCGTCCCGTCTCCAGGTGAAAGGCCGCCTCAGTGATGTCTGTTCCCAGTGGTGAGCGAGCGTGAGCGCCCCCGTCCGGGCGCGTTCGGCCGCGCCCCTTGATTCCGAACCGTCCGGCAATGGTGACCGGCCCGCGGACGCCGCGCTGGAGGTCGCACGGCGGTGGCACCCGTGGCGGTGGGTGGTCAGCGCCGCCGTGCTGGTGCTGCTCGCCCAGTTCGTCCACGGCCTCGCCACCAACCCGGGGTGGGACTGGGCGACGTTCGGCAAGTACTTCACCGCCGGCTCCGTGCTGCAGGCCCTGTGGATGACGGTGAAGCTGACCCTCTGGGGGACGGTCCTCGGATTCGCGCTCGGTGTGGTGCTGGCGGTCAGCCGCCTGTCGCACAACCCGGTGCTGCAGGTGATCGCCTGGGTCTACATCTGGGCGTTCCGGTCGATCCCGCTGATCGTGCAACTCCTGTTCTGGTTCAACATCACGTACCTGTATCAGACTCTGTCGCTGGGAATTCCGTTCGGACCGGGCTTCTTCACGTTCGAGGTCAACGGCGTCATCAGCGGCTTCACCGCCGCCGTCATCGGTCTGGCCCTGCACCAGGCCGCGTACTCCGCCGAGATCATCCGTTCCGGCATCATCTCGGTGGACCACGGGCAAATCGAGGCGGCGCAGTCGCTGGGTATTCCGCGTCGTCGCCAGTTCTTCAAGATCGTTCTGCCGCAGGCGATGCGCGGCATCCTGCCGAACGCCGCGAACGAGGTGATCAGCCTGTTCAAGGGCACGTCGATCGTGTCGACGATGGCGATCGCGGAACTGTTCTACCAGGTTCAGGTGATCTTCGGCCGCAACGGTCGCGTCGTGCCCCTGCTGATGGTCGCGACGATCTGGTACATCATCCTGACCACGCTGTTGTCGGTCGGCCAGTACTACGTCGAGCGGCACTACGCCCGCGGATCGGCTCGGGCACTGCCCCCGACTCCGTGGCAGAAGGTCACCCGGAAATTCGCCGAGATCCGCGACGCCGGCGTCTCCGTACCGAGAGGGGCCACGAAATGACGACCGACACCCAGCAGGCAGAGTTCGCGGTGGAGGTTCGCGGAGTCCACAAGTCCTTCGGCGCACTCGAAGTCCTCCAGGGTGTGGACCTGCTGGTCCGCAAGGGCGAGGTGACGGTGATCCTGGGCCCGTCGGGTTCCGGCAAGTCCACGCTGCTCCGCACGCTCAACCACCTGGAGAAGGTCGACCGGGGCACCATCCGGATCGACGGCGACCTCATCGGCTACCGGCGCAAGGGCAACAAACTCCACGAACTGCGGGAACGCGACATCCTGAAGCAGCGGTCCCGGATCGGATTCGTGTTCCAGAACTTCAACCTGTTCCCCCACCTCACGGTGCTGGAGAACGTGGTCGAGGCACCGGTGTCGGCGCAGGGCCGTGACCGGGCCGAGGTCGAGGCCGAGGCGATCGCCCTCCTCGAACGGGTCGGCGTGGGTGACAAGGCCCACGAGTACCCGCGGCAACTGTCCGGCGGCCAGCAGCAGCGGGTCGCGATCGCCCGGGCCCTCGCACTGCGCCCTGCGGTGATCCTGTTCGACGAGCCCACGTCGGCGCTCGACCCGGAACTGGTCGGCGAGGTTCTCGCCGTCATCAAGCAACTGGCACGCGACGGCGCCACCCTCGTCATCGTCACCCACGAGGTGGGTTTCGCGCGGGAGGTCGCCGACACGGCCGTCTTCATGGACGCCGGCGTCGTCGTGGAGCAGGGCCCGCCCGAGCAGGTCATCGACGACCCACAGCACGACCGCACCAAAGCTTTTCTCTCCCGAGTTCTCTGACCTCCACACCCCGGTGTGGATCCCCGAAAGGCACACATGTCCACCGCACGGTTCCGTAAGAAGATTCTGGCCTCGGCTCTCACCACCGTCGCGCTCCTCGCCGCCGCGTGCGGGGGCGGCGACGTCGAGGACGAGGGATCGGGGCCCACCTCGGCCGCCGGCTACAACCTCACCGCCGATCAGAATCGCATCACCACCGACGAGGTCGAGTCGATCGCCGCGAAGGTTCCCCAGCAGATCCGCGACCGCGGCACGCTCGTCGTCACGGGCAGTGCCGGTTCCGCCCCGCCGCTGCGCTTCTACGCCGACGACGACAAGACGCTCATCGGCTCGGAAACCGACTTCGCATACCTGATCGGCGACGTCCTCGGCCTGAAGGTCGATCTCCAGGCCGCGGACTGGGCGCAGAACTTCGTCCGGATCGACTCGGGGGAGGCCGACGCCTTCATCTCCAACGTCACCGTCACCGAGGAGCGGAAGGAGAAGTACGACTTCTCGACATACCGCCTCGACACGGTCGCGTTCGAGACGAAGAAGGACAGCGGCATCCAGATCAAGGAACCCAAGGACGTCGCGGGCCTGAAGATCGCGGTCTCCTCCGGCACCAATCAGGAAGCGCTGCTGGTGAAGTGGAGCGAGCAGAACGTGGCGGCCGGTCTCGAACCCACCGACATCACCTACTACCAGAACGCCACCGACTACTACCTGCCGCTCGCGTCGGGGCGGATCGACGCCTACTTCGGCCCCAACCCCTCCTCGTCGTTCCACGTGGCGCAGGCCGGGGAGACCGAGATCGCCGGAACGTTCTCGGGCGCCGGCGACGCACTCCAGGGTGAGATCGCCGTGCTCACCAAGAAGGACAACGGGCTGATTACCGCCGTCAACGAGGCCATCAACCATGTCATCGAGAACGGCACGTACGCACAGGTTCTCGACCGCTGGAACATCGCGAACGAGGCCGTGAACACGTCGGTCGTCAACCCGCCCGGGCTCCCGAAGACCAGCTGACAGGAGGAACAGTGAGCGAGAGGACCGACCCCGTGCAGACCGTGTTCGTCGATCAGACCGATCCACTGGCCGCGCCGCTGCTCGAAGAACTGGCGACCGAATACAGCACTCGGTACGGGCGGTCCCGCGACCAGATGTACGAGGATCTCAGCACGTATCCGGCGGAAGAGTTCGCCGCGCCGGGGGGCGCGCTGCTCGTCGTGGTCGAGGACGGGATGTCGGTGGCGGGCGGGGCCTTCCGCCGCTACGACGACACGACCGCGGAACTCAAGCGGATCTGGACCTCGTCCTCGCACCGCAGGCGCGGACTCGGGCGCATCGTGCTGCGGGAACTCGAGGCCGAGATCGTCCGGGCCGGCTACTCGCGCATCTTCCTCACCACCGGGCCGCGGCAACCCGAGGCGGTGGCCCTGTACCTGGCCGCGGGGTACACGGCGCTGTTCGACCGCTCCCTCCCACCGCAGGAAATCGGGGTCCACGGATTCGAGAAGCTCCTGCACACCGCCCTGCCTTCCGACTGCGCCGCAAAGGAGTACGAGTCCGTATGAAGTTTCTGCTGATGAGCCTGATCACTCACCACCCGGATCCGGTGACCGGGGAGAAGATCGGCACCGCGGCCAGGCTTCGGGAGGTCGTGGAATCGGCCGTCCTCGCCGAGCAACTGGGGTACGACGGTTTCGCGGTGGGCGAGCGCCACGAACACCCCTTCCTGTCCTCGTCGCCGCCCGTGGTGCTCAGCGCCATCGCGGCGCGGACCACCACCCTGCAGTTGTGGACCGCGGTGACCACGCTGAGCCTGCTCGACCCGGTCCGTGCGTTCGAGGACTACTCGACGCTCGACAACCTGTCGGGTGGCCGGCTGCAGCTCATCATCGGCAAGGGAAACGGCACCGCGCAGGCACAGCTGTTCCACGTCACGCCGGACGACCAGTGGGACCGCAACCGAGAAGGGTACGAGCTGTTCCGGAAGTTGTGGGAGAGCGAGGACGTCACCTGGGAGGGCACGTTCCGGCCGTCGCTCGAGCACGCCGTCGCGCTGCCCCGCCCGTTGCAGCGGCGGATCCGGATCTGGCACGGCAGCGCGACGAGCAAGGAATCGGTGGATCTCGCCGCCCGCTACGGAGATCCGATCTTCTCCGCGAACGTGACGTATCCCATCGACTCCTACGCCGAACTCGTCCGGCACTACCGCGAACGGTGGACCCATTACGGTCACGATCCCGCCGACGCCCTCGTCGGCGCCGGGACCGCCGGGTTCTACGTCACACCGAACTCGCAGGACGCGCTCGACGTGTGGCGGCCGATTCACGCCGCCCGGCTCGACTTCGCCTGCAGGGCAGGACTTCCCGTGGTATTCGAGACCCTCGAGGACTTCGTCGAACGCAGCTCCGCGCTGATCGGCAGCCCGCAGCAGGTGATCGACAAGGTGCAGCGCTACCACGAGCAGTTCGGCCACGAGGTGATCCACCTGAGCGCCGACCGCGTCGGCAGCGACAAACAGCACCGCGAGAGCCTCGAGCTGTTCCAGGCCGAGGTGGCGCCCGCGTTGCGCGAGACCATTCAGAGCCGCCCCCTCGCGGCCGACACAGAGGAGGAACGGCCATGAGCCTGCATCTGGGCATCGAACTCGACGGCGAGGGAACGCATCCCGAGGCCTGGCGGCGCGCCGCGCACACACCCGACCGGTTGCTGACCGGGCGAACGGTGGCGGACCGGGTCGCTGCGGCGGAGAACGCCGGTTTCACATTCGCCTCCTTCGACGATTCGCTGCTGCCGCCCGGCGCCGTCGGGGGACCCGTCGGCCGGATCGACGCCGTGAACCGCGCCGCGTTCGTGGCCGCGACCACCAGCACGATCGGTCTCGTACCGGTGGTCGGCACCACCTACGCCGAACCGTTTCACACGTCCTCCCAGCTCGCGACACTCGACTACGCGTCGCGGGGCCGCGGCGGCTGGATCGCCGCACGCGACACCGACCCGCGGGTCGCGGGCGCACTGGGCCGGACCGAGATCACCGCACCCGCCGACCTCGCGCGGGAGGAGCGGGACGCGATCGCCGTGGTCCGGAACCTGTGGGATTCCTGGGAGGACGACGCGGTGATCCGCGACTACGCCACCGGCCGTTTCGTCGACCGCGACCGGCTGCACTACATCGACTTCCGGGGCGAGACGTACTCGGTGAAGGGTCCGGCGATCGTGCCGCGGCCGCCGCAGGGGCAACTGGTGGTGTTCGGACTCGACGGGCAGACCGATCCGACCCAGGTCGACGTGGTGCTGGTGTCCGGGACGACGCCCGGTGACATCGCCGACGCCGCCGCGCGGGCGAAGGACCGCGGGGCGGCGCTGGTGTTCGCCGAACTCGACGTGGCGCTGGGCGCAGCCACTCCCGCCCCGTCGAGTGAGCGGCTGTCGTTCGCCGGCGAGGCCACCGGACTGGTGGAACTGCTGCGCGCACTGGATTCGCAGGTCGACGGTGTGCGCCTGCATCCCGCCGTGGTCGACGAGGACCTCCCGGTGCTGGCGCGGTACGTGATCCCGGCACTCCTGCGCGCCGGTGCCGCCCACCGTCCCGTTCCCGGTTCGACTCTGCGCAGCACGCTCGGACTCGACCGCCCCGCCAACCGATTCCGGGCCGAGCGCCTCGCAGAATCCTCTCGCTGAAAGGTTGTGGAGATCATGACCGACAACTCGTACGCCCGGCCCGAAGCCCAGGTGCATTTCGGGGTCTTCTTCCAGGGCGTCAACCACACGACGATCTGGTCGGATCCGACGAGCGGATCGCAGATCGACTTCGAAACGTTCCGTCGGGTGGCACAGACCGCCGAGCGGGGCCTGTTCGACGCCTTCTTCCTGGGTGAGGGTCTACGCCTGCGGGAACAGGAAGGCAAGATCCTCGATCTCGACATCGTGGGCAGGCCGGATGCGATCACCCAGCTCTCGGCGCTGGCCGGCATCACCCGGCACATCGGGCTGGTGGCCACCCAGAACACCACCTACAACGAACCGGCCGACCTCGCCCGGCGACTGTCCGGGCTGGACCTGCTGTCCGGCGGACGCGCCGGCTGGAACGCCGTCACCACGGACAACGCGTGGACCGGTGAGAACTTCCGGCGCGGCGGCTTCCTCGATCACGCCGACCGGTACGAACGGGCCGGGCAGTTCCTGGGCACCGCGCGGGCGATCTGGGACGCGTGGGCCGACGGCACCGTCGCGACGAGCACCGAGGCGCCGTCCTGGGCCACCGCGGGCAGTGTGCAGGACGTGTCGCGGCGCACGTCGCAGTTCGACGTCACGATCACCCCCACCCTGCCGCGCAGCGCCCAGGGCCATCCCGTCATCTTCCAGGCCGGCGACTCACCGGCAGGCAGGGACTTCGCGGCCACGCACGCCGACGTGATCTTCTCCCGCCACGGAACCCATTTCGACGAGGCGCTCGGCTTCGCCGAGGACATCCGGGCGAGACTGCGCCGCGCGGGGCGCCCCGAGGACGACGTCAAGATTTTGCCGGGCACCCAGATCGTGCTCGCGGAGAACGCGTCCGAGGTGGAGGACAAGGTCCGCTGGGTCCGCGAAGGCCAGTACACCGGGCAGACGGCGCTGTCGCTGGTCGGGCAGGTGTGGGGCCGCGATCTGTCCGATCGCGACCCGGACGGTCCACTGCCCGAATTAGATCCGGTGCCCGCACCGATCTCCGTCACCCGCGGGGCCGCCCGCGACGGCAAGGACCCGCTCGCCATCGCCCGCGAGTGGCGGGCCCTGGCGGAGGCGCAGAACCTGTCGCTGCGGCAGGTCGCGATCGCGACCACTCAGCGGTCCGGTTTCGCGGGCACCCCGGGGCAGGTCGCCGACGAACTCACCCGGTGGGTTCGCAGCGGCGCGACCGACGGATTCAACATCTCCCCCTACCTGGTGCCCACCGGACTCGACGAGATCGTCGACCTGCTCGTACCCGAACTGCAGGAGCGCGGCTCGTACCGAACGCAATACGAAGGCTCGACGCTGCGTGAGCATCTCGGTCTCCGCCCGCCGCTGTCGCGACGGGAACTCCCGCCCCGGCAGGCAGTCGGGTAGCGGGGGCCGTGTGGCGCGGCGACCGGCGATCTCTTACACTCGGTAACGACCATCCAGAGCGACCGAGAGACCTGGCTCGTTGACGTCGCAGCAACCCCCCGCCCTGCGGGTGCGGGTGCTACCGCCGGGATCGATGGAGGAACCATGTTGACCGAAGGCTTCGTGAGCGCCTGGGGGCGTCTGCACGTCGATCTCTGCCGGTTGTCCACCTCCATCTGTCACAGCTGATCTGACACCCCGGCAGACATCCGGGGTTCCTGCTCTACACACCGCATCCGCGTCGGATCCGGTGTCACTCACCTTTCTGTGCGCGTGAGCGCTGCCCACTCGACGGGTAGCGCGCACGGCACTTCTTCGAGATCACGGAGTTCTCGGTGCCATCAGTGCCTTTGTCCTCGTCCCACCGCGGCCGCATCGCGGCAGGTATCGGCGCCGCCGCCGTGCTGGCCACGGCGCTCACCGCCTGCGGTGGCGGCTCCAGCAGTTCCTCCGCGGACGCGGGCCCGCCCCAGCCCGGCGGCACCCTCCGCTACGGCCTGTCCCAGGCACCCACGTGCGCCGACCCCGCCCAGTCGGGCACCAACCAGACGATCTACGTGGCCCGGCAGGTGGTGGACTCGCTCACCGATCAGGACCCGGAGACGGGCGAACTGAAGCCGTGGCTGGCCGAGAGCTGGGACACCGACGCCGACGCGTCCTCCTTCACGTTCCATCTGAAGGAGGGGGTGACGTTCAGTGACGGAACGCCTTTCACCGCGGAGTCGGTGAAGAAGAACCTCGACGCCATCGTGAACACCCTCACCGGCGCCAAGGCCGCACTGGGTGCCAGCTACCTCACCGGGTACACGGGCACCACCGTGATCGACCCGCAGACCGCGCAGGTCGACTTCGCCGCACCCAACGCGCAGTTCCTCCAGGCGTCGTCCACCCCGCAGCTCGGCATCCTGTCCGACGCGTCCGTCGCGAAGTCCGCCGAAGAGCGGTGCACCGGCAACATCTCGGGCACCGGGCCGTTCACGTACGCCGACTACCAGCAGGACAAGTCGGTCACCCTCGCCAAGCGCGCCGGATACAACTGGGGTTCCGACGTGTTCGCCCACGACGGCGAGGCCTACCTCGACACCATCGAGTTCACCGTCGTCCCCGAATCCGGTGTCCGCACGGGCAGCCTGTCCTCGGGACAGCTGGACGCGATCAGCGACGCGCTGCCGCAGGACGCCCCGCAGATCGAAGGTGCGGGCGGGCAGGTGCTCACCACCTCGAATCCCGGAACCCCGTTCGGCTTCCAGCCCAACGTGACCCGCGGACCGCTCGTCGACCCCGTCGTGCGCAGCGCGCTGGTGCCGGCGATCAACCGGCAGGAACTGGTCGACACCGTGCTCGGCCCCAACTTCAAGCCGGCCACCAGCACCCTGGCCAGCCGCACCCCGGGCTACGTGGCACTGCCCGACGTGACGTACGACCCGGAGAAGGCGAAGTCGATCCTGGATCAGGCGGGCTGGGTGCCCGGCGCCGACGGCATCCGCGAGAAGGGTGGTCAGAAGCTCGCCTTCCCCGTTCTGTTCAGCTCCGTGTTCGCCGGCAACCAGGCCATCCTCGAACTGGTGCAGCAGCAGCTCAGAGCGGTGGGAGTGGACCTGCAGCTCGACCTCGTGTCGACCCCGGAAGCCACCGCCCGCCAGAATTCCAAGGACTTCGACGCCACCTACTACAACAGCACCCGTGCCGACGGCGACATCCTGCGCACCCAGTTCGGGCTCGAAGGTCGCAACCTGAACAGCCGCGGCCCGATTCCCGCGCTCGACGACGTGCTGGCGAAGCAGCTCGCCACCACCGATCCCGCCGCGCGGAGCGCGCTCGTCGCCGACGCCCAGCAGCAGGTCCTCGACAACGGCCTGTGGATCCCCACGGTGGAGTTGTCGCAGGCGATCGGCGCGGGCCCGAACGTGCAGGACCTGAAGTTTGAGGCCTCGGCCCGGCTCCAGTTCTTCGACACCTGGATCAGCGGACGCTGAGCCATGATTCGCTACCTCGGACTCCGCGTGCTGCAGGCGATCGCCGTCCTGTGGGCGACGTTCACCGTGTCGTTCGCCGTGCTGTTCCTCCTGCCGTCCGACCCGGTGAGCATCGCCGTCGACTCGGCGTCCACCGGGACGACGGTCGACGCGGCGGCCGTCGCGGAACTGCAGGCTCGGTACGGACTCGACCAGCCGGTGTGGGTGCAGTACTGGAACTCGCTGAGCCACGCCGTCCGCGGTGACTTCGGGTACTCGATCGCCACCGGGCAGTCGGTGACCGAGGCCATCGGCAACGCGGTGCCCAGCACTCTCGCGCTGGCGTCCGCGGCGCTGGTCCTCGCCGTCGTGTTCGGGGCGGGGGTCGCGTTCCTCGCCACCTACACGCGGGTCCACTGGGTGCGGAACCTGCTGTTCTCCCTGCCCCCGCTCGGTGTCGCGGTGCCGACGTTCTGGGTGGGCCTGATTCTGCTGCAACTGTTCTCGTTCCGGCTGAAGGCCTTCCCCGCGTTCGGCGACCAGGGGGTCGCGACGCTGGTGCTGCCGGCGGTGACGCTCGCGCTCCCGACCGGGGCCGTCATCGCCCAGGTGCTCGCGGCGAGTCTGCAGACCACGTGGCGGCAGCCGTTCATCGAGGCCGCGCGGGCGAAGGGGGCGTCGCGCTGGCAGATCCAGACCCGGCACGCGCTGCGCCTGTCGAGCATTCCCGCGTTCACCATCGCCGGTGTGCTCGTCGGCAATCTGCTGGCGGGATCGGTCGTCGTCGAGACGGTGTTCTCCCGCGCCGGGGTGGGGCGGCTCACCCAGACTTCCGTTATGGCGCAGGACATTCCGGTGGTCCAGGGCATCGTGGTGTTGAGCTCGCTCGTCTATGTCCTCGTCAATCTCGCCGTGGATCTGCTCTACCCACTGATCGACCCCAGGATCGTCGAGGGCAGGCGGAGTTCCGAGCGCAGCGACACCGTCGCGAATGTGGAGGAGAAGGTTCATGTCTGACATCCTCACCAGAGAACTGATCGAGGAGGCCGAGGGTTTCGGCCCTCCGCCGGTCGAAGCGCCTCCCGCGATCGCGCCCCGTCCGCACGGCCGCGGACGCCGCGTGGTGGCGTGGTGGCGTCGCAACCTCGTGCTCGTCGCCTCGGCGGCGGTGCTCCTCGTCGCGGTCGGATTCGCGGTGGCGCCGTCGGTGTTCGCGAGCGGCGACCCGCTGGTCGGGGTGCCCGCGCAGAAGCTGCAGGCGCCGAGTGCCGCGCACTGGTTCGGCACCGACAACATCGGACGCGACGTGTACACCCGGGTGGTGCACGGCGCCGGATTGTCGCTGACCGCGACACTGCTGGCGGTGGGCATCGCACTGGTCGTCGGTTCGCTGATCGGACTGCTGTCCGGCGCCCTCGGAGGTGCTCTGGACGCCGTCCTGATGCGGGTCGTCGACGTCCTCCTGTCGATCCCGGCGCTGCTGCTCTCGCTGGCACTGGTGACCGCACTGGGATTCGGCACGGTCAACGTCGCGATCGCGGTGGGCGTGTCGCTGATCGCGAACTTCGCCCGCGTGATGCGGTCGGAGGTGCTGCGGGTGCGGCGGTCGCTGTACGTCGAGGCCGCGTTCGCGTCGGGTGTCCGCTGGCACACGGTGCTGCGCCGCCACGTGCTGCGGAACTCGTACGCGCCGGTCGTCGCCCTCGCCGCCGTCGAGTTCGGCATGGCGGTCCTCGCGGTGTCGTCGCTGAGCTTCCTCGGGTTCGGCGCGGTGCCGCCCACCCCGGAATGGGGCTCGCTGATCTCCGAGGGCCGGAACTACCTCGCCACCGCGTGGTGGATGACAACCCTGCCCGGACTGGTGATCGTGGCCGTCGTGCTGTCGGCGCACCGGCTCGGGCATGCACTCGAACAGAGAGAAGTGCGATGAGCGCGAACGACACTCCGCTGCTGCAGGTCTCCGGACTGCGGGTGGCGTACGGGAGCGCCGGCGAACCCATCGTGGCCGTGCAGGGCGTCGACCTCACGGTCGCGCGCGGTGAGGTGGTGGCCGTGGTCGGCGAGTCCGGCTCCGGAAAATCCACCACGGCGCACGCCATTCTCGGACTGCTCAGCGGATCCGGGCGGGCCGTCGCCGGCACCGTCACGTTCGACGGTGAGCGTCTCGACACCAAGTCGGAACGCGCACTCGAACGCGTCCGCGGCGCCCGGATCGGCCTCGTTCCGCAGGACCCGACAACGTCGCTCAACCCGGTCCTGCGGGTCGGCGCCCAGGTGGCGGAGGTGCTCCGGATCCACGGTCTCGCCGACCGGCGGACGGCAGGCATCGAGGCGGTGCGCATTCTGGCCGAGGCCGGGATCGACGAGCCCGAGGTGCGGGCGCGGCAGTACCCGCAGGACCTGTCCGGCGGGCAACGGCAGCGTGTCCTGATCGGGATCGCGCTGGCGTGCAGCCCCGAACTCGTGATCGCGGACGAACCGACCAGCGCCCTCGACGTCACCGTGCAGCGCCGGATCCTCGATCATCTCGACGCGCGGATCGCCGAATCCGGCACCGCGGTCCTGCTGATCACGCACGATCTGGGTGTCGCGGCCGACCGGGCGGACCGGATCGTGGTGATGAGCCAGGGCGAGGTGGTGGAAGCCGGCCCGACCCGTCAGATCCTCGCGAACCCACAGCACGAGTACACCCGCACCCTGCTGGCCGCGGCGCCGAGCCTGTCGGTGGGACAGGACCGCACCCGCGGCGAGGAGGCGGGCGGAGCCGGCCCCGACGTCCTGCTGCGCGTCTCCGGCGTGTCCAGGACGTTCCGGGTCGACCGGCGCACGTCCATCGACGCCGTCCGGGACGTATCGTTCGAGGTCCCCCGCGGGCGCACGCTGTCGCTGGTGGGGGAGTCCGGGTCGGGCAAGTCCACGGTGGCCCGGATCGCGATCCGGCTGGAGTCGCCCACCGCGGGCCGCGTCGAATTCGACGGCCGGGACATCACCGGTCTGCGCGGCGGCGCGCTGCGGGCACTGCGCCGGCGGGTGCAGATCGTGTACCAGAACCCGTACGCCTCCCTCGATCCGAAACTGGCGATCGCGGACATCGTCGCGGAACCGCTCGGTGCGTTCGATGTCGGAACCAGGGCGGAGCGGGCCGCGCGGGTGGCCGAACTGCTCGAACAGGTCGCGTTGCCGCGCACCTACCTCGAACGCCGGCCGGCCGAGCTGTCCGGCGGGCAACGTCAACGGGTCGCCATCGCCCGCGCGCTCGCTCTGCGCCCCGAACTCGTGGTGCTGGACGAACCGGTGTCGGCCCTGGACGTCTCGGTGCAGGCGCAGATCCTCGGACTGCTCGAGAGCCTGCAACGCGACCTCGGGCTCAGCTACCTCTTCATCTCGCACGACCTCGCCGTGGTCCGGCAGATCAGCGACACGGTCGCGGTGATGCGGTCCGGCCGCATCGTCGAATCGGGCACCGCGGCCGACATATTCGACAACCCGCGCCACGACTACACCCGGCAGCTGCTCGACGCCATCCCGGGACGGTCCGTCGGGCGCCCACGTTCCGCACAGCTGGAGGAATCGATTCATGCCTGAGCCACACCGTCCCCTCGTCGCCGTCGATCTGTACGGCACGGGGATTCATCCGCAGTCCTGGCGTCGCCAGGACTCGCGCGCCGAGGACCTCTTCACCGCCGCCTACTGGACCGGCCTGATCGGGCAGGCCGACTCGGCCGGCGTGGACCTCGCGTTCGTCGGCGATTCCTTCGCGATCGCCACGACCGGACATGCCGATCAGCGTGGGCAACTGGACGCCGTGGCGATCACCGCCCGGGCCGTCGCGTCCACCGAGCGCATCGGCCTCGTCCCCACGGTGACCGTCACGCACACCGAACCGTTCCACGTGTCCAAGGCGATCGCCAGCCTCGACCACGCGTCGGGCGGCCGGGCCGGGTGGCAGGTCGACGTGTCCTCCGGTCAGGTCCAGGCGGATCTGTTCGGGCGCAAGGACGCGCAGGACGCCGAGAATCTGTGGGCGGAGGCGGCCGACGCGATCGAGGTGGTCGGCCTGCTGTGGGACAGCTGGGAGGACGACGCCGAGATCCGCGACGTGGCCACCGGCCGTTTCATCGACCGGGACAAGCTGCACTACATCGATTTCGAGGGAGACCACTTCTCCGTCAAGGGTCCCTCGATCACGCCGCGGTCGCCGCAGGGGCAGTCGCTGATCGTGATCGGTGCGCGGGACGAGCACTCCACCCGGGTCGCCGCCGCCCGCGCCGACGTGATCCGCATCGCCGCGCCCACCGTCGACGCGGCGCGCGACGTCGCGGTCCGGGTGCGACGTGCTGCGGCCGAGGCCGGTCGCGTCCCCGCGACGCTGCGGATCCTGCTCGACGTCGAGGTGGTGATCGCCGAGACCGCCGATGCCGCCGAGCGTGACCTCGCGCAACTCGAGAACTGGTCCGGCGCCCGGTACGAGCCGGCGTCGGTTCTCTACCGCGGCGACGCGCCGGGACTGGCCCGGCTGATCACGGACGTGGCGGCCACCGGGGACGTCGACGGCGTCACCCTGCGGCCGCTGGCGCTGCCGTCCGGCCTGGATGCCATCACCGGCAGCGTCCTGCCCCTGCTGCGCTCGAACGACCCGGCCCCGGGCGGCGGACTGCTCCGGGAACGACTCGGCTTCACCCGTCCCGCCAACCGCTTCGCCGGAAAGGACTGACAGCATGAGCAACCAGCGCAAGCAGATTCACCTCGCCGCACACTTTCCCGGCGTCAACAACACCACCGTGTGGAGCGACCCCGAATCGAAGAGTCAGATCGACTTCGACTCGTTCGTGCACCTCGCGGAGACCGCTGAACGCGGCCTGTTCGACTTCTTCTTCCTCGCCGAGGGCCTGCGCCTGCGCGAGCACCGGGGCCGGATCCACGACCTCGACGTGGTGGGCCGCCCCGACACGTTGACGGTGCTCGGCGCACTCGCCGGCGCGACGACCCATCTGGGCCTGGCCGGGACGATCAACACGACGTTCAACGAACCGTACGAGCTGGCACGGCAATTCGCTTCACTCGACCATCTGTCCGGTGGCCGGGCCGCCTGGAACATGGTGACGTCCTCGGACGCGTTCACGGGGGAGAACTTCCGGCGCGGAGGATATCTCGACAAGGCCGACCGCTACGTCCGCGCCGGCGAAGTGATCCAGGGCGCCCGAAAGTTCTGGGACAGCTGGGATCGGGACGCACTGCAGATCGACCGTGCCCGGGGAGTGTTCGCCCCGGACCAGTCGATCCGCGAGGTCACGCACTCCGGCGCACAGTTCGACATCCGGGGACGCTTCACCGTTCCCCGGAGCCCACAGGGGCACCCGGTGTTGCTGCAGGCCGGCGATTCCGACGAGGGCCGTGAATTCGGCGCCGCCCAGGCCGACGCGATCTTCACCATCCACGGATCACTCGAGGACGGCCGGAAGTTCTACTCGGACGTCAAGGGCAGGCTCGCGAAGTACGGGCGCGGCCACGACGACCTCAAGGTGCTGCCCGCAGCGACGTTCGTACTGGGCGACTCCGCGGGGGACGCGGCCGAACGCGCCGACCACATCCGGCATCAGCAGGTGGGACCGCAGACCGCGATCGCGTTCCTCGAACAGGTCTGGGGGCGTGATCTTTCCGGGTACGACCCGGACGGACCGCTGCCGGACGTCGAGCCGGCGGAAGACTCGACCATCACCCGCGGCCGGGTCCGCCACGCGAAGGACCCGCGCGAGATCGCGGGCCAGTGGCGGGCGAAGGCGGAAGCCGAGAAACTCAGCATCCGGGAACTGATCATCGCCGTCACCACCCGCCAGCAGTTCGTCGGAACCCCCACCGAGGTGGCCGAGGAGATCGACCGCTACGTGCAGGCCGACGCGTGCGACGGCTTCATCCTGGTACCGCACCTCACTCCGGCCGGGCTGGACGAGTTCGTCGAGAAGGTGGTCCCGGAGTTGCAGAACCGCGGCAGTTTCCGCTCCGAGTACTCGGGGACGACCCTGCGCAGCCATCTCGGACTGCGCCATCCGCATCATCAGACAGAAGGAGTTCGGGCATCATGACCGCAGTCACCGAAGACGCGACATTCGAGCAGGGCTGGCAGGACTGGCATTCGGCGCGCGAGGACTACTTCCGCGAACCGCTGGGCTGGCTGAGCCTCACGGCGCTGCACTGGCTCGTCGAGACCGACACCACGTTCCCCGACCTGCCCGGCAAGTGGCGGGCCGACGCGGACGGCCTGATCGTCACGGCCCCGGCCGACGCCGGTCTCGAGATCGACGGCGAGACGGTCGACGGCACGGCGACGCTCGCACCGCAGGAGGGCGCCCCCGGTCTGCTCGTACGCCACGGCAATCGCACCGTCGAGGTGATCCGCCGGACCGGCGACGTCGCCCTGCGGATCCACGACCCCGAGGCCGCCACCCTCGCCGCGTTCACCGGCATCCCGGCGTTCCTGCCGGCACGGCAGTGGGCGGTGCCGGCAACGTTCACCCCGTTCCCGCAGTCCCGCGTCGTGACGACGGGTGCCGTCGTCGAAGGGCTCGAGCACCACCACACGGCGCTGGGGTCGCTCGCCTTCGAGCACGACGGCGCCGCACACGAACTCGTCGCGTTCGCAGGCAAGGACGGTGGGCTGCAGGTGCTGTTCACCGATGCCACCAGCGGGGTCAGCACGTACCCCGCGGCACGGTCGCTGGCCGTCGACGCCCCCGCCGCGGACGGCCGGGTGATCCTCGACTTCAACCGGGCGTCCAACCTGCCGTGCGCGTTCACCGACTACGCCACCTGCCCGGTCGCGCCCGCCGAGAACCGGCTGACGCTCGCGGTCGAGGCCGGCGAGAAGAACCCGCGGTAGGCATGACCGACAAGCAGGTCGTGCTCGGGGCGGCGGCGCCCGCGGGCCGGACGGATTTCGCCGTCCTCGCGGACGCCGCCCGCACCGCGGAGCGGGGACGGTTCGACTTCTTCCTCGCCGACGGCGTCACCGCGGCGAATGCGCTGGCCGGATTCACGGACGCGGTGGGGCTCGCGGCGACGCTGGACACGACCTCCGCCGAACCGTTCGACGTGGCCCGCCGGTTCGCCTCGCTCGATCACCTGTCCGGCGGCCGGGCGGCGTGGAACACCGTGGCCCCTGCCGGCGGGCGGGCCGCCGAGTTCGTCGGCACCGCCCGCACCCTGTGGGATTCCTGGGCCGAGGGCGTCGTGACTCTCGACCGCGGCGCGGGGCGGTTCGTGTCGGATCCCACCGCAGGCGCGTTCTATCACCGGGGCAGGCACTTCGACATCGGCGGACGCTTCACCGTCCCCCGCAGCCCGCAGGCGCAACCGGTGGTGATCGTGTCCGGCGACGGCCCGGAAGCCCGGGATCTCGCCGCCCGGCACGGCGACGTGATCATCGCTCCGCTGGGCACGTTCGAGTCCGCTCGCGCCGCCTACACCCACGTCGCGCGCCGGACGGTCGACGCAGGCAGGCCCGCCGGTGCGGTGAAGGTCCTGTTCACCGCGACGTTCGCAGGCACCCCCGCATCCGTCGCGGACCGGATCGTCCGGTGGGTCCGCGAGGACGCCGCGGACGGGTTCGTCCTGCCCTCCCTTCCCACCCCGGACGGACTCGACCCGTTCGTCGACACGGTGGTGCCGTTGCTGCAGGACCGTGGTGTTCTGCGCACCGACTACACCACCGCCACGCTGCGGCAGCACCTCGGACTCGGTGCCCCGCCCAGCCATCGTGCCGTCAATCCCCGCTCTCTCCAGAAAGTGCCCTCATGACCACTCCGTTGTCCGTTCTCGATCTGTCGCCCGTCAGCGAGGGCGCCACCGCCCGCACGGCGCTGCGGAACACCGTCGACCTCGCCCAGCACGCCGAGGCGTGGGGATACAAGCGGTACTGGGTGGCCGAGCACCACTTCGTCGGTGTCGCCAGTTCCTCGCCGGCCGTGCTCGTCGGGATCCTGGCCGCGGCGACCAGCACGCTCCGGATCGGTGCCGCCGCCGTGCAGCTGGGGCACACCACCGCGGCCGCCGTCGTCGAGGCGTTCGGCACAGTCGACGCGCTGTACCCGGGTCGCCTGGACCTCGGGCTCGGACGGTCGGGCCAGCGGCGGGCCGAGGCGTTGAAAGCGGTTGCCGAACGCAACAACCAGCCGGCCCCGCCCCGCAGGGAGACCGAGATCCGCGACGGCGTGGTGATCCCGGCGCCGTTCGACCCGTCCGGGCTCCTGCTGTCCCCGCGGCTCGCGGCGGCGCAGTCGGTGCTGCAGCAGCCCGGCGCGCTGTCGCCCGCATTCGACCAGCAGGTCGACGACATCCTGGCACTGCTCGGCGGCACGTACCGCACCCCGGACGGGATCGAACTGCACGCGAGTCCCGGTGAGGGCGCGGACGTCGAGGTGTGGGTGTTCGGGAGCAGCGCGGGGCCGAGCGCCGAACTGGCAGGCCGGCTGGGGCTGCCGTTCGGCGCGAACTATCACGTGAGCCCGTCGACGACCCTCGAAGCGGTCGAGGCCTACCGCGCCGCGTTCCGCCCGTCGCCGAGTCTGCCGAAGCCGTACGTCGTCGTCTCCGCCGACACGGTCGTGGCGGAGGACGACGCGACCGCGCAGGAACTGGCGTCGACGTTCGGGCACTGGACGCACAGCATCCGTAGTGGGCACGGCGCGATCCCGTACCCCGACCCCGCGCACACCGCACCGCTGGGCGACACGGAACGCGCGCTCGTCGAGGACCGGCTGATCACCCAGTTCGTGGGGGCACCGGCCACCGTCGCGGACAAACTCGACAGTCTGCGAAGGCTCACCGACGCCGACGAACTGGTGATCACCAGCGTCACCCACGATCACACCGACCGGTTGCGCTCCTACGAACTGCTCGCGGCCGAGTGGGGACTGCCGAGGTTGCTCGCCGCCTGAGAGCGCGATGATTGAACGCTGGTCCAATTGGGAATCCCAGGCCCATGGACACAGCAAATGCACCTGTGCCCGAGTCCCATGACGAGCTGGTCGAGCAGCTACGGCAGTACCTGAGCTCGATCACGTCGACGGAACTCGGTCCCGACGACGACTACTTCACCCTGGGACTGGTGAGTTCGTTGCGGGCACTGGAGATCGTCACGTACATCGAAGGCTCCCACGACGTCGTGGTCGAGGTGGAGGATCTCGACCTCGACAACTTCCGCACTGCGGCCCGGGTTGCGGGGTTCATACGGAGGAAGCGGGGCGAGCAGCTTCGTGCGACGGACGGGGCGTCGCCGTGATCGGAATCGACACACTTGTCGCCTCCGCCGAGATCGACGCCGGCAACTGGGACGAGACCGGGCTGCCGGTCGAGGTCATCGAGGCCGCCGCGAAGGCGGGTGTCCTCGGGCTGGACCGGACGACGGAGTGCCGGGGGCTGGGCCTGAACGCCGCCGAACTCGGCTCGGTCGCAGAAAGACTGGGGGCGGTCTGCACGTCGTTGCGGTCGCTGCTGACCGTGCAGGGGATGGTGAACGCCGCGGTCGATCGGTGGGGCACCGCCGAACAGCGGGCGAGGTGGTTGCCCGCCCTGACGACGGGTGAGCTCCTTGCCGGATTCGCCGCCACCGAAACCGGGGCGGGCAGCGACCTCTCCTCTGTGGCTACCAGTTTCGAGGAGCACGGCACGGACCACCGCATCACGGGGCGGAAACTGTGGGTCACGTTCGGCGAGGTGGCGGACGTCCTGCTCGTCCTCGGCCGGTCGCAGGCCGGGCTGACCACCGCACTGGTCGAGACGGACGCGCCGGGGGTGACCGTCGAACCGCTCCACGGTCAGCTGGGCATGCGCGGCGCCCGGATCGCGCACATCGCGCTGGACGGCGTCGTCGTCCCCGCCGACCACCTGATCGCACCGCCGGGATTCGGGCTGTCCCACGTGGTCGGAACGGCCCTCGACCACGGCCGGTACACCGTGGCGTGGGGGTGCGCCGGGATGGCGCGCGGGTGCCTCGCCGACGCCGTCGCACACGCCTCCACCCGGGTGCAGGGCAGTGCCGTGTTGTCCGAGCACGACTCGGTCCGTGCGATCCTCGGGCGCAGCTGGGTCGACGCGGCCGGCGCCCGCGCGCTGTGCGAACGGGCCGCCGAACAACGCGATGCGCGTGAGCCGAGCGCGCTGTTCACGACGATCGCCGCGAAGTACGCCGCCGCCCGCGTCGCCGCATCGGTGAGCCAGCAGGCGGTCCAGGTGCTCGGTGCCGCCGGGTGTGCCCCCGGCAGCAGGGTGGGCCGCTTCTTCCGTGACGCGAAGGTCATGCAGATCATCGAGGGCTCGACCGAGGTCGCCGAACTCCAGATCGGTGACTACGTGCTCGGGGGAGGTGTGCGATGACGGCAGACCCGCCGGTCACGATCGAGTCCGTCGCGCTGTGGTTCCCCGACGACGAGGTGACCGTGGCGGGACTGCCGGAACTCGACGAACTGCCGATCGCGCAGCGCGAGCACGCGCTGGCACTGGGCATCGACACGGTGCGGATCGGAATCGGTCTCGCCGAGGTGGATCTGGCGCAGGCCGCGGCGGAGGAGGCGCTCCGCACGTCCGGCCTCGACGCCACCCAGCTCGACGCGCTGCTGCTCGTGCAGGGCCGGGTTCCGCAGTATCTGCTCGCGTCCGAGGCGACGCGGCTGCAGCACCGACTCGGCGCGACCCAGGCGTTCACGACCGGGGTGGGGGACCTCGGGTGCGTGTCCGTCTCGGCGGCGTTCACGCTCGCGTCGGCGATGCTCCGCGGCGACCCCCGCTGCCAGAACGTGCTCGTCGTCGCGGCGGCGAAGACACCCACCCGGTCGCGGTACCGGCCGCCGATGACGCTCCTCGGCGACGGCGCCGCCGCGGTCCTGCTGACGACGTCGGGGACGGGACGGTACGAACTCGTCGACCAGATGATCCGCAGTGACGGAAAATACGCCGACCTGTTCCACATCGACTACCGCGACGTCCGCGAAGCCGACTGGGTCGAGGAATGCGCCGACGAACCCACGTACTCGTTTCGCCTGGCGGTCGAGAGCAGGAAGCGGTTCACGGAGATCAACGCGGAGCTGCTGGCCCGGAACGGGGTGCAGCAGGACGGGATCGGCGTGTTCCTCATGCAGAACCTGTCGCTCGGTGCGTTCGCGTTCTGGCAGGAGGCACTCGACGTCGCGATCGATCCCGTCTGCCGCGACAACTTGGCCCGGTACGGCCATCTCGGCTCCGTCGACGTGGTGGCGAATCTCGAGCGCGTGGCGTCCGCGCAGGCGCCCGGCGACTACTGCGTGATCATGAACAGCAGTCCGGTCGCGGCGTGGAGCAGTGCGCTGCTCCGGCGCCTGCCGGACCGGCCCGGGCGCGGGGCGTGATCGCGATGGCGCCGACGGTCAAGTGCATGGTCTGGGATCTCGATGACACCATCTGGGACGGCGTCGTCCTCGAACAGGACGCCCCGGTGCCGACCGCGGACGCCCTCCGCGCCCTGGACGTGCTCGATCGGCGCGGAATCCTGCACGCCGTGGCGAGCCGCGGCGAATTCGAACCCGCCGCCGCGCACCTGCGGATGCACGGCATCGAGGAACTGTTCTGCGCCATCGACGTCGGGTGGGGCCCGAAGTCGGAGGCCGTGCGCCGCATCGCGGAGACCCTGAACCTGGGTCTCGACACCATTGCCTTCGTCGACAACGATCCCGTCGAGCGCGCCGAGGTGTCCGAGGCGCTGCCCCCGGTGCGGTGTTATCCCGCCGAGCAGATCGCGTCGTTCCCCGACCTTCCCGAGTTGACCCCGCCCGCCGTCACCGCGGAGGCGAGGCAGCGGAGGGCGCTGTACCGCGCCGAACGGATCCGGCAGGTGAGCGAACAGGAGTTCCACGGGTCGAACACCGAGTTCCTGGGCTCGCTGGACCTGGTCATGACGGTCCGCAGGGCGAACGAGGACGACCTCGAACGCGCGCACGAACTGACCGTGCGGTCTCATCAACTCAACACGACGGGACGCACTTTCGGGATCGACGAACTGCGCGGGCCCTGCGCCTCCGACGATCACGAGGTGCTCGTCGCGTCGCTCGCCGACCGGTTCGGCGGGTACGGCACGATCGGTCTCGCGGTCTCGGAGATCCGCGGCGACGATTCCGTCCTGCAACTGCTGCTGATGTCGTGCCGGGTGATGTCGCGTGGCGTCGGGACGGCGCTGATCCGGCACGTCGTGGAGCGGGCCCGCGCCCACGGCAGGCGGGCGCTCGCCGAGTTCGTGCCGACCGACGTCAACCGCGTCATGCTGGTGACGCTGCGATTCGCGGGCTTCGACGTCGTCGACCCGAACCCCGAGCGGATGCTGCTGCTGTGCAACGACGTCCGCAGTGCGGCGGCACCGAACGCCGATCACGTCACGGTCGTCTCGGGAGACGTAACGCCATGACGGACGTGGTCTCGAGCGGCGGAGTGACGTCCGGGATCCTCCGCCAGTGCAGGCGGGTTCCCGGCCGGATCGCGGTCGTGGTGGGCGACCGTGCGCTGACGTACCGCGAACTCGACGCGGCGAGCGAGGCATTGGCGCGCAGGCTCGCGGCCCTCGGCGTACGACCGGGCCAGGTGGTGCTGATCCACCAGCGTCAGAGCGTCGAGACGGTCGTCGGGATGGTCGCCGCTCTGCGGCTGGGCGCGGCGTGGTGCGTGATCGAGCCCGGACATCCGGTGGGGCAGCTCCGCGCACTCCTCGGCGACGTCGACTGCGGCGCCATCGTCTTCGGGTCCGCGGATCCCAAGACGTCGCCGGAGACGATTCGGGCACTGGCCCGTAGTGCGGGCGGACGTGTTCCGGCACTCCATGACCGGGACGCGAGCCCCGCGCCCGAAGCCGAACCGGCGGTCGAACTTCCCGCGGACGTGCCCGCGGCCACCCCGGCGTACGTGATCACGACGTCCGGTTCCACCGGCATCCCCAAGGCCGTCGTCGCGAGCCGCGCCAACCTCGCGAGCATGGTCGACGGCCGCAACTACGACTACGACGAGGACGACCTGGTCACGTTCTCCGCGTTCCGCCTCACGTGGGACGGCTCCCTGCTGAAGACCCTCTGGGCGCTGTGCGCCGGCGGCACCAGCGTGCTCCCTGCCGCGCACGAACTGATGGACGCCGAGGCGGTCGCCGCGCTCGCCCGGACGTGGCGGGCCACCCACCTGGTGGCGACTCCGTCGTTCTACCGGCTGCTGCTGCCGCACCTCGCCCCGCTGCGCGAGCGCCTGCGGTTGGTGACGCTTGCGGGAGAAGCCCTTCCGGGGGTGCTCGTCGCCCAGCACCGGGCGGTGCTGCCGGGTGTTCCGCTGAGCAACGAGTACGGTCCGACCGAGACCACCGTCAGCTGTCTCGCCCATCCGGTGCGCGACGTCCCCGCCTCGATCGCGCCGATCGGCAGACCGCTGGGCGCGAGCACGGCGTACGTCCTCGACGCGAAACTGGTCGAGGTGCCGTACGGGGCGGTCGGCGACCTGTACATCGGCGGTCCCCAGATTTCCGAGGGCTACGCGTCCCGCCCGGGCGCCACCGCGGCCAGGTTCGTCGCCGACCCCTTCGCGGAGCGGCCGGGCGCCCGGATGTATCACACGGGCGACCTCGCGCGCGTCGACCCGCACGGCGACATCGAATTCTGCGGCCGGTTCGACGGGCAGGTGAAGGTGCGGGGCGCCCGCGTCGAGAGGCACGCGGTGGAGGCCGCGCTGGAAAGTCATCCCGCGATCCACCAGGCCGTGGTCCTCGCGACCGCCGACGAACACGGGGAGACCACACTGACCGCGTTCTGGGTGCCCGCGGCCACGGCGACCGTGCTGCCCACACCCCGCGACCTGATCGCGCACTGCGCCGAACGCCTCGTCGCGCAGGCCGTGCCCGACCGTTTCCTCGCGCTCGGCGCGCTTCCGCTCGCCCCGAGCAGCAAGGTGGACGAGGCGGCGTTGCGCCGGCTGCTCCCCGGCGGAGGTGGTGGCGTTGCCTGAGCACCGTCCCGGGACCGCCGGCAACGCCGAGACACCGTTCCCGCTGTCCTCCGCGCAATACGAGGCGTGGCTGGCGCAGCAACTGGCCCCCGACGTGCCGCTGTGCATCGCCCAGTACGTCGAGGTGCACGGCGACCTGGACGTCGACGTCCTGCGCGCGGCCACCGTCGCGACCGCGGACGAATTCGGATCACCGTTTCTCCGGTTGATGGACAGGGACGGTCAGCCGTTCCAGATGGTCGACCCCGCCGCGGACCGCTCGATCGGGTTCGTCGACTTCCGCGACGACCCCGAACCGGTGGACGCCGCCCGCCGGTGGATGCGCGCCGACTGCGAGACCCCGCTCGATCCGACCCGCGACCGGCTCGTCGAATCGTCGATCCTCCGGGTCGGTGACGAACACTACTTGTGGTACAGCAAGATTCACCACGTCGCCCTGGACGGCTACGGTGCGATGACGATGCTCAACCGCATCGCGGCCCGGTACTCCGCGCAGGTGCTCGGCCGGGAACCGGCACCGGGCGAGGCCGCGGACCCCCGGCATCTGTACGACGCCGACCAGCAGTACCGGTCGTCGAGTCGCTTCGCGGCGGACCGGCAGTACTGGGCCGATCGGATCAGCGGTCTCGGACCCGGATCGACCCTGGCGCGGCGGACCGGGCCCGCGGTCGCCACGAGCACCGACGCCGCGGGGCCTCTCCCGGACGCCGCGGAGCGAGCGCTGGGCGGCGCAGGCACCCACGGAACCGCCGCGATCATCGCCGCGTTCGCCTGCTACCTGTCGAGGATGACGGGCCGCCGGGACGTGCTCGTGAAGATCCCGGTGTCGGCGCGCACCACCGCAATCCTGCGACGGTCCGGCGGGATGGTCGCGGGTGTCGTGCCGCTTCCCGTGCGGATCCGCCCCGAGGACACCGTGGGACAACTGGTCGAGCGGGTGCAACTGGACCTGATGGGTGCGCTGCGGCACCAGCGTTTCGGGCTCGGCGACATCCGGCGCGACGCGGGCGCCGCTGCCGCGGAGTCGCTGTCGGGACCGATGGTCAACGTGATGCTCTTCCATCAGGAACTCGCCCTCGGGCCGCTCGTCGGCGAATACCACATCGTCACGTCCGGACCGGTCGAGGACCTGCTCGTCAACGTGTACCAGAGCGGCTCCCCGGTCCGGACCGTCGTCCACTTCCTGGCCAACCCCCACCGCTACGACGCCGGCGAGGTCGGTGCCCATCACCGGCGGTTCGTGGACCTGCTCGGCGACTTCCTCGCGGCAGACCCGGACGCCCCCGTCGGCACCGTCCACGAGGAGACGGCCCGGCTCGACTTCTGGACGCGCACCCTGGCGGGCGCGCCCCCGCTGCTGGATCTGCCCACCGATCGTCCGCGCCCCGCACGGCCGTCCCGGCGCAGCGCCGCCGTCGACGTCGAATTGGACCCGGAACTGCGGCGCGGGCTGACAGCGCTCGCCGAGGCGCACCGCACGGACGCCGCCACCGTCGCGCACGCGGCCCTGGCACTGGTGCTGGCACGATCGGCCCGTACCGGCGACGTCGTCCTCGGCACGCGGACGGATGCCGACGTGGTGGTGTCGCGGACCCGGGTGCGCGGCGCCGACCGGTTCGGCGACGTCGTCGACACGGTCCGGGACGCCGCCGCGCAGGCGTTCGCCCACCGTAGCGTGCCAGTGGAGGCCGTCGCCCTGGCACTCGACCCGCCGCGGTCCGCGTCCCACGCACCGCTCTTCCAGGTGCTGCTCGAATTCTCGGACTCCGGTGGGGAACTCGGCGACCTCGATCTGCGGGTGACGGTGTCGGACACGACGGCCCGCTTCGCCTACGCGACGGACCTGTTCGACGCCGCCACCGTGGACGGGCTCGCTCGGCGGTTCGTGTGCACCGCCGCGACGGGTGTCGCGGATCCGTCCGTCGCGGTCGGCGACATCGACCTCGCCGATCCGGCCGAACAGGCCCTCGTACGGGAATGGTCGATCCGGCAGACGGACGCCGCCGGCGAAACCACGCTCGGCGCGCTGTTCGCCGACCGGGCCGCACGGAACCCCGGCGCCACCGCCGTCGTGTCGGGTGGTGAGCGCATCACGTACGGCGACCTCGACGCCCGGTCGAACCGCCTTGCCCGGCACCTCCTCTCGCTGCGGGTGGGCCCGGAGTCGATGGTCGCCGTCGCACTGCCGCGGACGGCAGCGCTCGTCGTCGCACTCGTGGCGGTCGTCAAGGCCGGGGCCGCGTACGTGCCCGTCGACGCGGATCACCCCGGTGAGCGTTCGGCCCTCGTCGTCGCCGACGCCCGTCCGGTGTGCGTGCTCGCGACCCGGGACACCGCGGCCACGCTGCCCGTCTCGGATGTTCCGGTCCTGCTTCTCGATTCGGCGGACCCCGAAATCGACGGCCGCTCCGCGGACCCGCTGACCGATACGGAACGGGCACCGGCCGATCCGGACTCGCTGGCCTACGTCGTCTACACGTCGGGATCGACGGGGCGGCCGAAAGGCGTTGCGGTGTCGCACCGCAACGTGGTCTCCCTCTTCACCGGCACCCGGGACCTGTTCCGGTTCGACGACGCCGACGTGTGGACGATGTTCCACTCCCCGGCATTCGACTTCTCGGTGTGGGAGTTGTGGGGCGCGCTGCTGCACGGCGGCACCCTCGTCGTCGTCGACCTCGACACCGCCCGGACACCCCCCGCGTTCCTCGCGCTGCTGCGCCGCGAGCGGGTGACGGTGCTGAGCCAGACCCCGACCGCGTTCTCCCAGCTGATCGAGGCCACCGAGGCCGACGCCGCCGCAGGCCCGACGTCGCTGCGCTACGTCGTGCTCGGCGGCGAGGCGCTCGACTTCGGGCAGCTGGAACGCTGGTACTCCCGCCGCGGCGAGGACGCGCCCGTGCTCGTGAACATGTACGGCATCACCGAGACGACGGTGCACGTCACCCACCTCCCGCTCGGCCGCGCGCTCGCCGCCGCCGCGTGGACGAGCGGGATCGGACGGGCGATTCCCGGGCTTCGGGTGTCGGTGCTGGACGCGCGGCTGCATCCGGTGCCGGTCGGTGTGGCCGGCGAACTGTACGTGGCGGGACCACAGGTGGCACGCGGCTACCTCGGCCGCGCCGGGCTCACCGCGTCCCGCTTCGTCGCGGACGCGTCGGGGGACCGGATGTACCGGACCGGGGACGTGGTGCGGTGGCGGCGGGACGGAAGCCTCGACTACCTCGGACGCGACGACCTGCAGGTCGAGATCCGCGGCTTCCGGGTGGAACTCGGCGAAGTGGAGTGGGTGCTGGGCCGGTGCGACGGTGTCGCGCAGGCCGTGGTGACGCTGCACGAGGATCCGGTGACCGGACCGGCGCCCGCCGCGTACGTGGTGCCCGAGGCGGGTGCGGTCGTCGACCCGGGGGCCGTGCTGGAGTTCGCGGCAACCGCGCTGCCCTCGTACATGGTCCCGGCGTCGGTGACGGTCCTCGAGCGCGTGCCGCTCACCGTGAACGGGAAACTGGACCGGGCGGCACTTCCGGCGCCCGCCAACGACTCCGGCGCCGACTTCGTGGCAGCGGGCACCCCCGCCGAGGAGGCGATCGCGGTCGTGTTCGCCGCGCTGCTCGGCGTGCCCGCGGTCGGCGTCGACGACGACTTCTTCGCGCTCGGCGGCAACTCGCTTGTCGCGGCGAAGGTCGTGGCGCGGATTCAGGCTGTGCTCGGTGCGGCCGTGGGAGTGCGCGACGTCTTCGAGGCGCGGACGGTGCGGACGCTCGCCGCCCGTGTGGCGCGGGCGGACTCGGCGAGCAGGCCGCCGCTGGTGGCCACCGACCGGTCCGCGGCGGCGCCGGTGTCGCTGGCGCAGACGCGGATGTGGTTCCTCGACCAGTTCGACACGACGTCGCCCGCCTACAACATCGCGGCGGCCTTCCGGTTGCGCGGCCCCCTCGACGTCGATGCACTGCACGCGGCGCTGACGGACGTCGTGGACCGGCACGAGGCGCTGCGGACGATCTTCCCGATGCGCGGCGACACGCCCGTGCAGTCGGTGATTCCGGCGGCGGACGCGGTGCGCCGCCTCCGCGCGGTCCCGGTGTCGGGGGAGAGCGAACTCCGGGACCGGCTCGCCGCGGCACTGTCCGCGGGCTTCGAGGTCACCGCGCAGGTTCCGTTGCGGGCGCACCTGTTCGAGCTCGGTCCGCGTGATCACGCCCTGGCCCTGGTGGTCCACCACATCGCGGCGGACGCGTTGTCGCTGGGACCGCTCGCCCGGGACGTGACGTCCGCGTACACCGCGCGGGCGCGGGGGCACGCGCCGGACTGGGTGCCGCTCCCGGTGCAGTACTCCGACTACAGCGTCTGGCAGCGGACCCTGCTCGGAGCGGAGGACGATCCGGACTCGCTGATGTCCCGTCAGCTCGGGTACTGGCGTGCCGCGCTCGCCGACGCGCCGATCGTGACGGACCTGCCGATGGATCGCCCACGCCCCGAGCACCGGACGCTCGCCGGCGCGCGGGAGGCGTTCGACATCGGGGACCGCCTGCACCGGAAGGTGGTCGCCCTGGCGCGGGAACACGATGCGACGGTGTTCATGGTGACCCACGCGGCGTTCGCGGTCCTGGTGTCCCGCCTGGGGAGCACCGCCGACGTGATGATCGGATCGGCGGTGGCGGGGCGCGGAGAGGCCGTCCTCGACGACGTGGTCGGGATGTTCGTCAACACCCTGGCGCTGCGCACCCCGGTCCGCGGCGCCGACTCGTTCGCCGCGGTGCTCGCCGCCGTGCGGGACCGCGATCTGGAGGCGTTCGCGCACGCGGAGGTGCCGTTCGAGCGGGTCGTCGAGGCGCTCGCGCTCCCACGCACCACCGCCCACGCCCCGCTGTTCCAGGTGCTGTTCGAATTCCAGGACGTCGAGCGGCCCACCCCGAGCCTGCCGGAACTGGACGTGGACGAGATCGACCTCGGTGTCTCCGTCTCCACGTTCGACCTGCAGCTGACGCTGGCCGAACGGTTCGGGGAGAACGGGGCGCCCGCCGGGATCAGCGCCGGATTCACCTATGCCACCGACATCTTCGACGCCGCGACCGTCCGGAAGTTCGCCGAACGGTACGTGCGGCTCCTCGACACGGTGGTCGCGGACCCGGACGTTCCGCTGGCCCGGTTCGGTCTGCTGTCCGCAGGCGAACGCGAGGCGCTGGTGCCCGTGCGCGGGCGGCCCACCGGCACCACCCGGCTGCTGCCGGAGATCCTCGCCGCCGCGGCCGCCCGGGACCCGCACGCCGTCGCGCTGTCGTACGGCAACGCGGTGATGTCGTACCGCGAACTCGACGACTGGTCGAACCGTCTCGCGTGGGTGCTGATCCGCCGCGGAATCGGGCCGGAGGACCACGTGGCGATCGGGCTCGTCCGATCCGTGGAACTGGTGGTGGCGGTGTGGGCGGTGGCGAAATCGGGTGCGTCGTTCGTGCCGGTGGATCCGAGCCTGCCGTCCGCGAGGATCACCGACATCCTCGCCGACTGCGGGGCCGTGGTGGGACTCACCGTCGCCGAACAGCGCGACCGGATGCCGGACGGCGTGGAATGGCTACTCCTCGACTACCCGGGTCCGACGCGGAGATGGGAGTCCCGGTCGATCACCGACGAGGACCGGGTCGTGCCGCTGCGACCGGACCACCCGGCGTATCTGATGTACACGTCCGGGTCGACGGGCGCGCCGAAGGGCGTCGTGATCCCCCATGCGGGGTTGCAGAACTTCACGATCGATCAGCGCACGCGGTATGCGACGACGAACGCGTCGCGTGTGCTGAATCTCGCGTCGCCCGGGTTCGACGCGACGATGCTCGAATACCTGATGGCGTTCGGCGCGGGCGCGCGACTGGTGATCGCGGCGCCGCACGTGTACGGCGGCGCCGCGCTGACGGAACTGCTGGCGGCAGAACGGATCACCCACGCATTCGCGACCCCGGCGGTCCTGGCCACGATCGACCCGCGCGGTCTGCGTTTGCTGCGCGCCCTGGTCGTCGGCGGGGAGCGCTGCCCGCCGGAGTTGCTGGCCCGCTGGGCGGCCGGGCGCACCCTGCTCGTCGGCTACGGCCCGACGGAGACGACGGTGATGTCGAACATCGGCGACCCGATGACCCCGGGCGACCCCGTGCGGATCGGCCACCCGATGCGTGGCGTCCGCGAACTCGTCCTCGACGAGTGGTTGCGGCCGGTGCCCGTCGGTGTGGTGGGTGAGCTGTACGTGCTGGGGGACGGTCTGGCACGCGGCTACCACCGGCGGGCCGGAGCGACCGCCGCCGCGTTCGTCGCGAACCCGTTCGACCATCCGGGCTCGCGCATGTACCGCACCGGGGATCTGATGCGGTGGACGAAGGACGGGCGGCTGGAATATCTGGGCCGCAACGACTTCCAGGTCAAGCTGCGCGGCCAGCGGGTCGAGCCGGGGGAGGTGGAAGCGGCGCTCACCCGCTGCCCCGGTGTCGCGCAGGCGGTGGTCGTGGTGCGCCGCACACCCGCCGCCGAGGCGGTCCTCGCCGGGTACGTCACGGCCGAGGACGGCGCGGATCTCGACACCACGGAGGTGCTGCAGTTCGCCGGATCGGTGCTCGCCCCGTTCATGGTGCCCGCCTCGGTGACCGTCCTCGACCGGCTTCCGCTCGGCGCCAACGGCAAGGTCGACCGGCACGCGCTGCCGGAACCCGAATTCGCCCCTCGCATCTTCCGTGCGCCCGGCACCCCGTTCGAGTCCGCGGTGGCCGACGTGTTCGCCGAGGTCCTCGGGACCGGCGTCGTCGGAGCCGACGACGACTTCTTCGCGTCCGGGGGCAACTCGCTGACCGCAACACAGGTGGTTGCGCGCATCAACTCCGCGCTCGGTGCGGACGTCGGTGTGCGGGACGTGTTCGAGGCCCCGACCGTGCGGGCGCTCGCGGCGCGGATCGCCCGGGAGACCGCGGGCGGCGAGGTCCGGCCCGCGGTGGCGGTGCCCCGGCGCCCCGACCCGGTGCCGCTGTCGTGGGCGCAGCACCGGATGTGGCTTCTCAATCAGTTCGACCCGTCCTCGCCCGCGTACAACGTCGCGATGATCGTCCGGCTGTCGGGCGACCTCGACGTCGACGCGCTGACCGCCGCCCTCGCCGACGTCGTGGAGCGGCACGAATCGCTCCGCACCCGGTACCCGTACGGCGACACCGGACCCACCCAGGTGATCGTCGGCGCGGGGCACATCGCGCAACTCACCGTGTCGACGTCCGAAGATCCGGTACCCGGACAGATCTCGGAACTCGTGTCCGCAGGATTCGACGTCGCCGCCGAAGTGCCGATGCGGGCACGGCTGTTCACACTCGGCGACCGGGAGCACGTCCTCGTCGTCGTGGTGCACCACATCGCGGCCGACGGGTTCTCGATGGTCCCGCTCGCCCGCGACGTGCTGACGGCCTACACCGCGCGGTCCGAGGGCTGCGCGCCGGGATGGGAGCCGCTGCCGGTGCAGTACCCCGACTACACCGTGTGGCAGCGGGAACTCCTCGGCTCGCAGGACGACCCACACTCCCTGCTCTCCCGGCAACTCGACTACTGGCGGTCGGCGCTCGCCGATGCGCCCGCCGTGACCGACTTGCCCACCGACCGTGACCGCCCGCCCCGCCGATCGGCCGCCGGCGACCGGGTGACATTCACGATCGGCGCCGACCTGCACCGCGAGGCGGTGGCCTTGGCGCGGACCCGGCGGTGCACCGTGTTCATGATCGTGCACACGGCCCTCGCCGTGTTGCTGTCCCGCTCGGGTGGTTCCGGCGACGTGGTGATCGGGTCACCGGTCGCCGGCCGTGGCGAGGCCGTCCTCGACGACGTGGTGGGCATGTTCGTCAACACGCTCGTGCTGCGGACCCACGTGTCGGGGACGTTCGACACTCTGCTCGCACGGGTCCGCGAGACCGATCTCGCGGCCTACGCCCACGCCGACGTGCCGTTCGAGCGGGTGGTGGAGGCGCTGAACCCGCCTCGCTCCCAGTCTCATTCACCCCTGTTCCAGGTGTTGCTCGAGTTCCGGAACACCGAGCACCCCGATCTCACGCTCCCGCACCTCGAAGCCCAGGTCCTCGAACCCGACGTCGAGGTCTCCCTCTTCGACCTGCACCTGACGGTGCGGGAGCGGTACGACGACTGCGGAACACCGGAAGGGTTGACGGCCGGATTCACCTATACGACCGACCTCTTCGACGAGGCGACCGTGCAGGCCCTCGCCGGAAGGTTCACCCGGATCCTCGCCGCGTTCGTCGCGGATCCGAGTTTCCCCGTCGGCGACGTCGACCTGCTGACCCCGGACGAGCACACCCGCATCCGTGAATGGAGTACCGCGGCCGGGACGTTCGTGCTCGATCCCCGGCTGCAGCTCACCCCCGAGGAGGTGAGCGGCGAGGTGTATGTCGCCGACACGCGGGAGTCCCACACGTCGGCGCGCGCGGCGGCCACCACGTTCGTGGCGAACCCGTTCGGATCCCCGGGCTCCCGGATGGTCCGCACGGGCGCGCTCGCCCGGTGGAACCGGTCCGGACGACTGCTGACGGTCGACGCCGCCGGATCCCCGGCACGGTCGGTCGCGGACGTCGTCGAGAGTCACCCGGCGGTCCGTGAGGCCGTGGTCCTCACGACCGCAACCGGTGTCACCGCCTTCTGGGTGCCTGCGGCCGCGGCGGCCGTGCTGCCGATGGCGGAGGACCTGCGGGAGTTCAGCGCCGGACGGCTCGACGCCCGCTCCGTGCCCACCCGTTTCGTCGCACTCGGGGCCGTCCCGCGAACGGCGGGCGGCGAGGTGGACGAGAACGCGCTGCGCGCACTCGTGTCCGAGGCGGAGCCGGCGGTGCGGCCACGCTGGACGACACTGCAACGGTCGGTGGCCGAACACTGGGCGGCCGTGCTGGGGCACGACGACTTCGGTCCCGAAGACGGATTCTTCGACGTCGGCGGCAACTCCCACCGCGTCGTGGAACTGCAGCGGCGTCTCGACGGACAGTGGCCCGGCGCCCTGCGGGTGGGCCAGTTGTTCGACCTCGTCACCGTGGCGGCGCAGGCCGAGGCGCTCTCGCATTCCACCGACAGCGAGGCGCCCGCGCCCGCCACCTACGAGTTCTGACCAGCAGGGAGGAGGCAACCGTGATCATGCGACGTTCCACATCGGTGACCATGCGACATTCCACACCGGGTGACGACGACATCGCCGTGGTCGGCATCGCCGCGCGCTACCCCGAGGCCGCCAACCTGGCGGAATTCCGCGCCAACCTCGCGGCGGGCCGGGATTCGGTGCGTCCCCTGTCGCGGTCCCGGGCCGAGGCGACCGGGCTGGGCCCTCCGTCCCACTACCACCCGATGGGATTCGTCGAGGACATCTCCACGTTCGATTACTCCTACTTCACCCTGTCGAAACGGGAAGCGTCGCTGATCGATCCGCAGCAGCGGCTCGCGCTGGTCCTCGCGTATCAGGCGGTCGAGGACGCCGGCTACTCGGTGACCGATTTCCGGGACAGCGCGACCGCGGTGGTGTTCAGTGCCGCCGCGTCGACGTATCCGGCGATGTGGGCGGAACCGGGTGTGCTGAGCACCCTGGGCAACGTTCCGTTCGCCGTCCCTGCCCGGATCGCGTACCACCTCGGCCTCACCGGCCCCTGCTACGCCGTCGATTCGGGATGCAACGGATCGCTCATCGCGGTGCACCACGGCTGCCGGGAGCTGCGGTCGGGCGACGCCGACTTCGCCATCGCCGGCGGAGTGAGCCTGCGCGTGAACGGTATCCGCGCCGACATGGCGGAGGGATCCGCGGAACTGATGTCACCCGGTGGCCGCTGCCGCGCATTCGACGCCACCGCGGACGGCACCGCGGTCGGGGAGGGCGGGGCGGCGCTTCTGCTCACCACGATCGCCCGCGCCCGCGCCGACCGCCTCCCGGTCCACGCCGTGATCCGCGGCACCGCCACGATGTCCAGCGGCCATTCGTCCGCGACCATCAGCTCCCCGAGCGCCCGGGCGCAGGTGGCCGTCATCTCCCGGGCCTGGCAGAACGCGGGCCTCACCCCGGACGACGCCGGGTACCTGGAGGCGCACGGTTCGGGAACCCCGCTCGGCGACGCCGTCGAACTCGAAGGGATCGCGGCCGCTTTCCGGGACCGCCCGGGCGTCCTGCCGATCGGTTCGGTGAAGACCAACATCGGGCACCTCGACCACGCGGCCGGGGTGTCCGGGCTCGTGAAGGCGATCATGGCCGTCGAGCACGGCGAGCTGTACCCGTCGCTGCACTTCGAACACCCCACCGGCGGAGTCGATCTGGCCGGCAGCGGCATCGAGGTGGTCACCGGGGCCCGGACGTGGAGCGACGACACCGGGCCGCGGCGGGCGGGGGTGAGTTCGTTCAGCCTCGGCGGCATCAACGCGCACTGCGTGGTGGAACAGCCACCGGAGCGTGCCGTCACCGTCCGACCCGACACCGGCACCACGCGGCTGGTGGGGGTGTCGGCGAAGAGCGTGGGCGCGCTGGCGACGCTGTGCGCCGAACTGGCAACGGCCGTGCGCGCGTACGACCTCGACGACGTCGCCTTCACCCTCAACCGGGGCCGGCCGCACCACGACCACCGGGTGGCCGTGCAGGCACGCAGCATTGCCGAACTCTCGCGGTCGCTCGCCGTACGTGCCGCGGAACTCGGCGGCCGCGGCGAGAACCCCGCACCGGCCACTCGTCCACGCCCGGCCGTGGCGTTGCTGCTGTCACCCGACCGGATGCCTGCCGCGCTGCGCGGCCGCGACCTGCCGCCGGAGCTTCCCGCCACCGGCGACGAGGCGGACCTCCTCGCCGGGCAGATCGCCGTCCACCGGGAACTCCGCGCCGCCGGCGTCACCGTCGACGCAGTCCTCAGCGGCGGAGTGGCCCGCTACGCCGCCCGGTACCTGCGGGACCCACTGGCGGCGGTGGACGCCGCCGACCTCGCCGCCGCGGCCGCGAACCCCGCGTTCGACACGGACAGACTCGTCGCCGTAGCACAGGGAATGCTCGCCGACAGACCCGTCGTCTTCGTCGAGCCGAGCCCGGCGGGGCGCCTCGGCGCACTACTCGCCGACGCGCTCCGGGACGCCGACATACTTCGTGCGCCGGACACGTCCGACGCGGTCACGGACCTCCTCGCCGGTCTGTACGAGCGTGGAGTCGACCTCGACTGGACGGCCGTCGACGCGAGCGACGAGTCCGCCTGGCGCGTGCGCCTGCCCGGTCACCCGTTGCGCGGTTCACGGTGCTGGTTCGACCTTCCGGGCAGGCCCTACTGGACGGGCACACCCGACGTTCCTTCGGCGGAGCCGAACCCGGAACCGGTGACGGCGGCACCGGAGGACAGCCTCGACTGGCTGCAGACCACACTGCGCGAGCTGCTCCACACCGAGAGGGACGTCGACGCCGAGGACGACTACTTCGACCTCGGCGGAAACTCGCTCATCGGCATGCAACTCGTCGACCGGGTGTCGGACCGGTACGGGGTCCGGCCCAAACTCATCGACCTCTACGAGCGGCCGAAGGTGTCGGACTTCGCCGCCCTCCTGGCCGGCGGCACATCCGCGGCCGGCGGGCTGCCCCCGATCACACCGCGCGGGCGGCACGTGATGTCGTTCGGCCAGGTACGCATGTGGTTCCATCATCAGCTCGACGCCGCCACCACCATCTACAACCTCCCGATGGTCAGCGACCTGCACGGTCCGATCGACGAATCCGCCGTCCGTGGAATGTGGGACGACCTCGCCGCACGGCACCGGGTGCTGCTGTCCAATTACGTCGAGGTCGACGGGGAGCCGGAACTGCGGATTCGCGACTCCCTCGGCGATTTCTTCCGCACCGCCGACGTGTCGGGGGAACCGGATCCGGTGGCCGCGGCCCGGGCACTGGTGCACGAGGCCGCGGCGGCGCCGTTCGACCTGGCCACCGATCCGCTCGTGCGGGCACTGCTCATCAGGCTCGGCCCGGACGAGCACGTCCTGCAGGTCACCACCCACCACTCCGTCAACGACGGGGGTTCGCCGAGGATCTTCGAGCAGGAACTGCCCGCCCTGTACGCGGCCCGCCGCGCCGGTCGCCCCGCCGACCTCGCGCCGCTCCCCGTCCAGTACTGGGACTACGCCCTGTGGCAGCGGGAGCTGATCGCGAGCGCCGCGCTCGACGGCGAACTCGACTACTGGAAAACAGTGCTCGACGACGTTCCGCTGCTGCGGCTGCCCACCGACTTCCCGCGCCCGGAGCGGAAGAACTTCACCGGGGCGTTCCACACGTTCACCGTCTCCGAAGAACTGACCCGGAGCCTGCGGGACGTGGCGCGGCGGGAGTCCGTGTCGCTGTTCGTGGTGCTGCTGTCCGCGTTCTACCTCCTCATGGCGAGCCGCAGCCGCCAGCGCGACCTCGTGGTCGGGACGCCGACGACCGGACGCAACCGGCCGGAACTGTCCGGCATGATCGGGTACTTCAACAGCACGGTGGCCCTGCGCGCCGACCTGTCCGGGGAACCGAGCATCTCGGAACTGTGCGTACGGGTGCGGGACGTCGTGCTCGGTGCCCTCGAACACCAGGAGATCCCGTTCGACCGCGTCGTCACCGCACTCACCGGCGACCGCGACCTCAGCCGGACACCACTGTTCGACGTCTGCCACGTCCACCAGGAACTGCCGGCGCTGCAGTCGCAGCACGGACTCACCGAGACGCTGTTCGACCAGGACGACCCCGCCGCCATCGCGTTCGGCGGGGTGCCGTCCGGCACGGCCAAATTCGACCTCACCCTCGTCACCACGGAACGGGGCGGCGAGGACAACATGGCCGCGGGACTCGAGTTCAGCACGGAACTGTTCACCGAACAGACCGCCGCCGGGCTGTGCGACGAATACGTCCGCATCCTGGAGGGAATCGTGGGATCATCTCGCACGCAGACGATTTCGGTGTTCCTCGCAGACTCGTCACCGGCACCTGCGACTGCATCGCCTGTTCCGCTTTCGGTTGCGCCACCACTGGTCCCGGCCGACCGGCCCCGGCAGCCCGCCGACGGCGCCGTACCGCCGATCTATTCCGTGGCACGGGTGACGGCGACGCTCGACGGATACCCGGACCTCCCGGAACTGCTCGCCGCCTGGCTCACCCTGCTCGCCTGGTACACCGCGCAGGACGAGGTGGCGGTGGCCGCGCTCGCGCAGCCGGGGGCGACGCCGCGGATCGTGGCCGTGGACCTGTCCGCGGAACCCACCTACCCGGAACTGGTGGAGACCGTGCACCGCGAGTTGTCTTCGGACCGCGGCGCGGTAGACCCGGCGGCGCAGCACTTCCCGGTGCGCTGCGACGGCGAACGCGCAGGCGGCGACGTCCTGGCGGACCGGTCACCCGTCGAACTCGGGCTGTCGTGGACCCGCGGTCCATCGGCGCTCACCCTCCAACTCGACTACGCCACCGACCTGTTCGACGCGAGCACCGTCGGAGCGATGCTCACCGACCTCCGCCGGCTGCACGCCGGACTGGTGGCTCACCCCGACCTGCCCACCCAGGAGGTGGCGATGGAATACGTGCATCAGGACGACACCGGCTTCACCACCGGCTTCACCTCGGGGGCAGTGCGATGAGCGGAAATGCACTGAGCATCGGTGTGGTGGGGGCGGGAACCATGGGCGCCGGGGTGGCCGAAAGTCTGGCTCGGGCCGGCCACGACGTCACCGTCGTCGACTCCGACCAGCAGGCCGTCGAACAGGCCCGGTCCCGGATGCGCGACTCACTGCGGCTGGCGATACTCCTCGGCCGGGCCGGCGGTCCGAAACCCGCCGAGGTCACCGCGCGGGTGCACTGGACGGGGCAGCTCACCGATCTGTGCGACGTCGCCGTCGTCATCGAGTGCGTCCCCGAGCGAATCGACCTCAAGGAGAAGATATTCGCCGAACTCGACCGGGTCTGCGCACCCGACGCCCTCCTCGCGTCGTGCACGTCGGGCATCCCCGTCGACCGGCTCGCGGCGAGCACCACCAGGCCGGAACAGGTGGTCGGGCTGCATTTCATGAACCCGGCACCGCTCAAGGACACCGTCGAGGTGGTGCGGGGCCCGCGGACGTCGCCGCAGTCGCTGGACCGTGCGCTGGCTCTCCTCACCTCATTGGGAAAGACCGGCATCGTCGTCGGCGACGGCCCCGGATTCCTGCTGAACCGGGTCCTCATGCTCTGCATCGCCGAGGCGGCGGCCGCCGTCGGCGACGGCATCGCCGACGCGGAGACCACCGACGCATTGTTCGAAGGCTGCCTCGGCCACCCGATGGGACCGCTGCGGACCGCCGACCTGATCGGCCTGGACAACGTCCAGGACACGATGACCGCGCTACGCGAGCTGACCGGCGACGACCACTACCGCCCGCCCGCGACGCTCGTCGCCCTGGTCGAGGCCGGACACCTGGGGCGCAAGACCGGACGGGGATTCCATGAGTACCGGTGAGGTGCTGCCCCTCACCTACGACCAGATCGCGGTACTCCGCGCCCACCTCGCCGACAACACGTTCGGCCAGTACCTCGAACTCGAGGGCCCACTCGACGAAGACCGGTTCTGCCGCGCACTGCACCGGACACTGTCCGAATGCCATGGCCTGCATGCCACATTCGTCCTCGACGGCCCCGAGCCCGGACAGATCGCCGGAACCGCGGTCACCGGTCCCGACGTCCTCGACGTCACCGGCCCCGGACTGCTCGCCACGACGAAAATCGACCGGGAACTGGCCCGTCCGATGGACCCCGCCGCCGGGCCGCTGTACGTGCACGTCCTGTTCCGGCTACCGCACGGCCGATACGGCTGGTTCCAGCGCTACCACCGCCTGGTCAACGACGAGCCGGGCATGGCGGCGATCGTCCGCCGCACCGCCGAGGCCTATGAGTTGGGGGAGGCGGCCCCGACCGCGCCGCCGGAGACCCTGTCGTTCGCGGCGCCCATCATCCAGCTGACATCCGATGCCCGGTACCGCGAGAGCGACGCCTGGGCGGACGACCGGCACTACTGGGAGCAGTTGTCGGCCGGAGCGGCGCGACAGGAGATCCCACCCGGTCCGGAGGGCCAGCGCCGCGTCACCATTCCCGCCGACGGCACCCTCGTGCGGCTCGCGCGCCGCAGCGGCGGCGGCCCGGCAGCCGTCCTGCTCGCCGCGCTGGCGGTCTACGCCCACAGCCGCACCGGCATCGACGACGTGGTGATCGGACACCGGGAGCACGGCTCCACCACACCCGTGCGACTCACCCTCACACCGGATCTCACGTTCGACACACTGACCCGGCACGTGGGCCTGCAACTCCGCAGATCCCGCAGGCACCGGTTCCTCGCCTCCGAAGACGGTGTGGGAGAACCGTGGTCGGTGACGGGCGGAATGCGCGAACCCCTCGGTGTCGAGCGCATCGGGGAGAGTGCCGTCGCCGTCGTGCAGCGGTGGCACTGCGCCGGCAACGGAGCGTTCGTGGAACTCGAGGACCGGGACGGCACCTGGGTCGTCGACGTGCACGGCCCGGCCGACGCCCAGCAGTTCGCCCGAATCCTCACCGCCGCAGCCGCGGATCCGGGTGTGGGTTTGGGTGGGGTGGGTGTGTGGGGGTCGGGTGTGGGGTTGGTGTGTGGTGTGTCGGGTGTGGGGGTGCGGTTGTTGCCGGAGATTTTGGCGGGGGGTGTGGTGGCGGGTGGGGGTGGGGTGGCGGTGTCGTGTGGGGGTGTGGAGTTGTCGTATGGGGAGTTGGATGGGTGGTCGAATCGGTTGGCGCGGGTGTTGATTGGTTGTGGGGTGGGTCCGGAGGTGGTGGTGGGGGTGGTGGTGCCGCGGTCGGTGGAGTTGGTGGTGGCGGTGTGGGCGGTGGTGAAGTCGGGGGGTGTGTTTGTGCCGGTGGATGTGGGGTTGCCGGTGGGGCGGGTGCGGGAGGTGTTGGTGGATTCGGGTGCGGTGGTGGGGTTGTCGGTGTCGGGGGTGGTGGTGCCGGGGGTGGTGGAGTGGTTGCGGGTTGATGATGTGTCGGTGGTGGAGGGGGTGTCGGATGGGGCGGTGTCGGAGGGGGAGCGGTTGGGTGGGTTGGGGGTGGGGAATGCGGCGTATGTGATGTATACGTCGGGGTCGACGGGGCGTCCGAAGGGGGTGGTGGTGTCGCATGGGGGGTTGGCGAATTTGGTGGAGGAGGTGCGGGTTCGGTTTGGGTTGTGGTCGGGGTGTCGGGTGTCGCATGTGGCGTCGCCGGGTTTTGATGCGGCGGTGTACGAGTGGTTGATGGCGTTTTCGGTGGGGGCGTGTTTGGTGGTGGCGCCGCCGGGGGTGTTCGGGGGTGCGGTGTTGGGGGAGTGGTTGGAGGTGGAGGGGGTGTCGCATTGTTTTGTGACGCCGTCGGTGTTGGGTTCGGTGGAGGGGTCGTTGGGGTCGGTGCGGGTGTTGGTGGTGGCGGGGGAGGTGTGTGGTCCGGAGTTGGTGGAGCGGTGGGGTGTGGGTCGGGAGTTGTTCGATGCGTATGGGCCGACCGAGGTGACGGTGCAGGCGACGGTGAGTGGTGCGTTGGTGCCGGGGGGTGTGGTGACGGTGGGTGGTCCGGGGGTGGGTGTTGAGGTGGTGGTGTTGGATTCGTGGTTGCGGCCGGTGCCGGTGGGGGTGGTGGGGGAGTTGTATGTGGGGGGTGTGGGGTTGGCGCGGGGGTATCACGGGTTGGTGGGGTTGACGGCGGCGTCGTTTGTGGCGAGTCCGTTTGGGGTGGGGGCGCGGTTGTATCGGACGGGGGATTTGGTGCGGTGGGATGGGTTGGGGTCGTTGGTGTTTGTGGGGCGGGCTGATTTTCAGGTGAAGGTGCGGGGGCAGCGGGTGGAGTTGGGGGAGGTGGAGTCGGTGTTGGTGTCGTGTCCGGGGGTGGGTGCGGCTGTGGTGGTGGTGGGTTCGGGTGGTGGGTTGGTGGGGTATGTGGTGCCGGAGGTGGGGGTTCGGGTGGATTCGGGTGCGGTGGTGGAGTTTGCGGGGTCGGTGTTGCCGGGGTTCATGGTGCCGTCGGTGGTGGTGGTGTTGGGGGAGTTGCCGGTGACGGCGTCGGGGAAGGTGGATCGTGCCGCACTACCCGCACCGGACATGGCCCCGCGCGGGCCGGACCGCGCCCCACGGAGTGCGGCGGAAGAAACACTGGCGTCCGTGTTCGCCGAAGTACTCGGCGTCGAGAAAGTGGGATTCGACGAGTCGTTCTTCGCGCTGGGCGGCGACAGCATTCTGTCCATCCGCCTCGTGTCACGCGCCAAGGCTCGAGGATTGGTGTTCACCCCGCAGCAGGTGTTCGAGCACCGGACGGTGGCGGCGCTCGCAGCGGAATCGGAGATCGCGGACCGTGAAACCACGGTCGCCCTTGCCGAACTCGCGGGCGGTGGAATCGGCACCTTCCCGCCCACCCCGGTGGTCCGGTACCTGATCGAGCGGGGTGGACACTACGAGAGGTTCAGCCAGAGCGTGCTGCTGGACCTCCCGCGCACTGTGGACGCGGACCGGCTCCTCGCGACCGTCACCGCGGTGCTCGCGCGCCACGACATGCTGCGGTCGCGGCTGTATCGGGACGCGAACGGGCAGTGGCAGATGGAGACTCGCGCCGCGGCCGACGTCGACGCCGCGTCACTGCTGCGGCGGGTCGTCTTCGATCCGGCCACCGATCCCGGCCTGTCAGCAGACCTGATCGCGACCGAGCACCAGGCCGCCGTGGAGCGACTGCGCCCGTCCGACGGGGTGGTCGCCCAGTTCGTGTGGCTCGACCCCGCGCCGGCCGCCGCAACCCCGGGCCGGTCGGGGCGATTGATCGTGGTCGCACACCACCTCGCGGTCGACGGGGTGTCGTGGCGGATTCTGCTGCCCGACTTCGTGGCCGCCTGGCATCAGGTGAGCGCCGGGAGCGTGCCGACGCTCCCGGAACCGGCGACGTCGATGCGCCGGTGGGCGCACGCGCTGGCGGAGGAAGCCGTCCGGAGCGAGCGAATCGCCGAACTGCGGTGGTGGCAGAACGTCGTCGGGGGACCGGACCCGCTGATCACCGACCGCCCCCTCGACCCGGGCGTGGACGTCGCGACCGCCCTGCAGGACGTGAGTGTCGAGACCTCCCTCGACGACACGTCCGTGCTGCTCACCCGCCTACCGGACCTCTATCGCGGAGGCGCCCTAGACATTCTGCTGACGGCGCTGGTGGTGGCGTCGTCGAGGTGGCGAGCCGAACGGGGGATCCCGGGAACGTCGACGCTGATCCGATTGGAAGGGCACGGCCGGGAGCAGCAGATGGTGCCGGGCGCCGACCTGTCCCGCACCGTCGGCTGGTTCACGACGGTCTTCCCGGTCCGCGTCGAACTCCGCGGCATCGACCTCGACGACGCGCTCGCCGGCGGCCCCGACCTGGGCAGCGCACTGAAACGGGTGAAGGAACACCTCCGGGCGGTGCCGGACATGGGCATCGGCTACGGACTGCTCCGGTACCTGAACCCGGACACCGCGGGCAGCCTGCCGGACCCTGAACCGGGGCAGATCAGTTTCAACTACCTCGGCCAGGTCCCGGATCCGGCGGTCGGCGACACCGAGGCCGGTTGGACCCCCGCCGACGGGTTCGGCGACCTCCGGTACGTCCCGGACTTGGACATGCCGGCGTCGGCCGCCGTCGAGATCAACGCGATCGTCATCGGCGGACGGCTCCGGGTCGGTTTCGGTTTCCCCGACACCCTGCTCGCGCGCGCCGAGGTGGAGAGGCTGGCGGCGCGGTGGCGGGAGGCGCTGTCCGCATTGGTGTCCCACGCACGCAGCGGGATCGCCGGTGGGCTCACGCCCTCGGACGTTCCGCTCGTCGACGTCACCCAGGACGACCTCGAGACGTGGGAAGAACACTTCGGCGCGCTGACCGACGTGTGGCCGCCCACCCCGCTGCAGGCCGGGTTGCTGTTCCACGCCCTGCTCGCGAAACCGTCGATCGACGCCTACACGGTGCAGGTGGAACTGCACCTGAAGGGCGCCGTCGACCCGGACCGGATGCGCCGGGCTGCGGCGGCTCTACTGGAGCGGCACGCGAATCTGCGGGTGGCGTTCGTCCCCGCGCGGGACGGCACGTTCGTGCAGGTGGTGCCCGCGACCGTCGACGTGCCGTTCCGCGCACTCGACCTCACCGGCCTGCCGGAGGCCGAGCGGACCATCGAACTGGAGCGCGTCCTCGCCGCCGACCGGGCCGCGCCGTTCGACACGTCCCGGGCCCCGCTGCTGCGGTTCCTGCTCGTGTACACCGGCAGCCGGGAATCGCGGCTCGTGTGGACCAACCACCACACCCTCCTGGACGGATGGTCGATGCCGCTCGCGATCCGCGAACTGCTCGCGCTCTATGTGGCCGGGGACGCCGATGCGTCGGCGTTGCCGCGGCCCCGGCCCTATCGGGACTTCCTGTCGTGGCTGCACCGCCGGGACCCGGCCGAATCGCGGGAGGCCTGGGCGACCGCACTCGCCGGCATCGACGGTCCGACACTGCTCCTGCCCGACGCACGGGGGCGGCAGCTGTCGGCTCCCCCCGAGAGCACCCAGTACACGGTGTCCGAGGAACTGACCGCCGACCTCACGACCCTCACGCGGACCCGCAACACGACCCTGAACACGGTCACGCAGGTGGCGTGGGCCATCGTGCTGGGCACCGCGACATCCCGCGACGACGTGACGTTCGGGAGCACCGTGTCCGGGCGGTCGCCGCACCTGCCCGGGGTGGAGTCGATGATCGGGCTGTTCGTCAACACCGTACCCACCCGCATCACCCTCGACCCCCGGGAGACCCTGGGTGCGCTGCTCGACCGGACGCAAGCGGAACAGGCAGCGCTCCTCGACCACCATCACCTCGGCCTCGCCGACATCCAGCGCGCGGTCGGCGCCGACATCGGGTTCGACACCGCGACCGTCTTCGAGTCGTACCCGATCGACCGCGGAGGCCTCACCGAGGACACCGACCTCGCCGGAATCCGGGTGGTCGACGTGCGCGGCGTCGACGCCACGCACTACCCGCTGAGCGTCGCCTTCTCCGTGGACACCCGGTTGCGCATGACATTCCACTACCGGCCCGACCTGATCGACCGGGCCACCGTCGGCTCGATCGCGGGACAGGTCACCCGCGTGCTCGAGGCGATGGCGTCGGATCCGGGTGTGGGTGTGGGTGGGGTGGGTGTGTGGGGGTCGGGTGTGGGGTTGGTGTGTGGTGTGTCGGGTGTGGGGGTGCGGTTGTTGCCGGAGATTTTGGCGGGGGGTGTGGTGGCGGGTGGGGGTGGGGTGGCGGTGTCGTGTGGGGGTGTGGAGTTGTCGTATGGGGAGTTGGATGGGTGGTCGAATCGGTTGGCGCGGGTGTTGATTGGTTGTGGGGTGGGTCCGGAGGTGGTGGTGGGGGTGGTGGTGCCGCGGTCGGTGGAGTTGGTGGTGGCGGTGTGGGCGGTGGTGAAGTCGGGGGGTGTGTTTGTGCCGGTGGATGTGGGGTTGCCGGTGGGGCGGGTGCGGGAGGTGTTGGTGGATTCGGGTGCGGTGGTGGGGTTGTCGGTGTCGGGGGTGGTGGTGCCGGGGGTGGTGGAGTGGTTGCGGGTTGATGATGTGTCGGTGGTGGAGGGGGTGTCGGATGGGGCGGTGTCGGAGGGGGAGCGGTTGGGTGGGTTGGGGGTGGGGAATGCGGCGTATGTGATGTATACGTCGGGGTCGACGGGGCGTCCGAAGGGGGTGGTGGTGTCGCATGGGGGGTTGGCGAATTTGGTGGAGGAGGTGCGGGTTCGGTTTGGGTTGTGGTCGGGGTGTCGGGTGTCGCATGTGGCGTCGCCGGGTTTTGATGCGGCGGTGTACGAGTGGTTGATGGCGTTTTCGGTGGGGGCGTGTTTGGTGGTGGCGCCGCCGGGGGTGTTCGGGGGTGCGGTGTTGGGGGAGTGGTTGGAGGTGGAGGGGGTGTCGCATTGTTTTGTGACGCCGTCGGTGTTGGGTTCGGTGGAGGGGTCGTTGGGGTCGGTGCGGGTGTTGGTGGTGGCGGGGGAGGTGTGTGGTCCGGAGTTGGTGGAGCGGTGGGGTGTGGGTCGGGAGTTGTTCGATGCGTATGGGCCGACCGAGGTGACGGTGCAGGCGACGGTGAGTGGTGCGTTGGTGCCGGGGGGTGTGGTGACGGTGGGTGGTCCGGGGGTGGGTGTTGAGGTGGTGGTGTTGGATTCGTGGTTGCGGCCGGTGCCGGTGGGGGTGGTGGGGGAGTTGTATGTGGGGGGTGTGGGGTTGGCGCGGGGGTATCACGGGTTGGTGGGGTTGACGGCGGCGTCGTTTGTGGCGAGTCCGTTTGGGGTGGGGGCGCGGTTGTATCGGACGGGGGATTTGGTGCGGTGGGATGGGTTGGGGTCGTTGGTGTTTGTGGGGCGGGCTGATTTTCAGGTGAAGGTGCGGGGGCAGCGGGTGGAGTTGGGGGAGGTGGAGTCGGTGTTGGTGTCGTGTCCGGGGGTGGGTGCGGCTGTGGTGGTGGTGGGTTCGGGTGGTGGGTTGGTGGGGTATGTGGTGCCGGAGGTGGGGGTTCGGGTGGATTCGGGTGCGGTGGTGGAGTTTGCGGGGTCGGTGTTGCCGGGGTTCATGGTGCCGTCGGTGGTGGTGGTGTTGGGGGAGTTGCCGGTGACGGCGTCGGGGAAGGTGGACCGTGCCGCACTACCCGCACCCGAGGCTCCGGTGCGGATGTTCCGGGCGCCGGCCACGCCGTTCGAGGCCGTCGTCGCCGACGTGTTCGGTGAGGTCCTCGGCGTCGACCGCGTCGGGGCCGAAGACCACTTCTTCCGTCTGGGGGGAGATTCGCTGTCCGCCACCCGTGTGGTCGCCCGCGTCGACGCGGCTCTCGGCGTCGACGTCGGCGTGCACGCCCTGTTCGAGGCGCCGACCGTGGCGGAGTTCGCGGAACGCGCGGCGAAGGCCGGTGCGCCGACACACCGGCCGGAACTGCGGGCGGAGCCGCGGCCCGCGCGAATTCCGCTGTCCCTGGCCCAGACCCGCATGTGGTTCCTCAACCAGTTCGACACCGCGTCGCCCGCCTACAACATCGCCATGGCGTTCCGCCTCACCGGCGCACTCGACCTCGACGCCCTGCGCGCCGCGGTATCCGACGTGGTGCGACGCCACGAGACGCTCCGCACCCGGTTCCCGATGGCCGGCGAAGAACCGGTGCAGGTGATCGTGCCCGCCGCCGATGCGGTTCCGGACCTGCCCGTCACCGCGGTGTCCAGCGAGGCGGAGTTGCGGGAGCTGCTGTCGGCGGCGGTCGCGCAGGGATTCGACGTCACGGAACAGATTCCGTTGCGGGCAGCCGTGTTCGAGACCTCCGGCACCGACCGGACGCTCCTGGTGGTGGTCCATCACATCGTCGCGGACGGAGTGTCGATGGTCCCGCTCGCGCGCGACGTGACGACGGCCTACACCGCCCGGGCGGCCGGGCACGCCCCCGACTGGCCACCGACCACGGTCCAGTACGCCGATTTCACGCTCTGGCAGCGCCGCCTCCTCGGCTCGGAAGACGATCCGCAGTCGCTGGTGTCGCAGCAACTGGACTACTGGCGCAGCACACTGGCCGGGCTCCCCGCCGCGCTGGACCTGCCCGCCGACCGTCCGCGGTCGCTGCAACGCACACCGGACGGGAGCAGGGTCGGGTTCGAGATCGACGCCGACCTCCATCGCCGGCTGCTGGCGACGGCGTCCATGCACCAGTCGACGGTGTTCATGGTCGCGCACGCCGCCCTGGCCGCGTTCCTCGCGAGAATGTCGGGCACCGGGGACATCGCCGTCGGCACCCCCGTCGCCGGACGCGGCGAGGCCGCACTCGACGACGTCGTCGGAATGTTCGTCAACACCGTCGTCCTGCGGACCGTCGTGTCCGACGCGGACCGGTTCTCCGACCTGCTCGACCAGGTACGCGACGTCGACCTCGGTGCGTACGCGCACGCGGAGGTGCCGTTCGAGAAGGTCGTGGAAGCACTCGATCCGCCCCGCTCCACGGCGCATTCACCGCTGTTCCAGGTGCTGCTCGAATTCCAGAACGTCGAGCGCCCCGACCTCTCGCTGCCGGGCGTCGAGGTGCGCGGCATCGACCTCGGTGCCACGATCGCCCGGTTCGACCTGCAGCTGACACTGGCCGAGGAGTACACGGACGACGGAACGCCGGCCGGCATCACCGCCGGTTTCGCCTACGCCACTGACCTTTTCGATGCCGAGACCGTCGCAGGCCTGGCCGACCGGTTCGTCCGGATGCTCGATGCGGCCGTATCCGATTCGTCGATCCGGGTCGGCGACCTCGAGATCCTCGACGCCCTCGAACGGGACGAACTCGTACCGATGCGCGGCTTCCCCGCGGTCGCGGAACGCCTGCTCCCGGACGTCCTCACCGCGGGCGCCGCGCTCGCACCGGGCGCGACCGCGGTGTCGTGCGAAGGCGTCACGCTGTCGTACCGGGAACTCGACGAGCAGTCGAACCGGCTGGCCAGGGCGCTGATCGACCGCGGCGCCGGTCCGGACGCCTTCGTCGCGATCGGCGTGCCCCGGTCGATCGACTGGGTGCTGTCGGTGTGGGCGGTCGCGAAATCGGGGGCCGCCTACGTGCCGGTGGACCCGGCGCTGCCGCCCGCGCGCACCGGCGGCATGCTCGAAGATTCGGGTGCGATGCACGGACTGACGGTGACCGCGCACCGCGACCGGCTGCCCGGGGTCGTGCCGTGGCTGCTGCTCGACGATCCCGACGTCGTGGACGGGTACTCCGGCGACGCGGTGACCGACGCCGACCGTCTGCGTCCGCTGAGAGTCGAGCACGCCGCGTTCCTGCTCTACACGTCGGGTTCGACGGGAACACCGAAGGGCGTCGTGCTCACACACGGCGGCATCGCGAATCTCGCTGTCGAGGAACGGGAACGGTTCGCATCGATGCACGGGGCGCGGGTGTCGCACCTGGCGTCGCCGAGCTTCGACGCGTCCCTGTTCGAACTGCTGATGGCGTTCGCCGTCGGCGCGACGCTGGTGGTCGTGCCACCGACGGTGCTCGGGGGACGGGAACTGGCCGAACTCCTCGCGAGCGAGCGCGTCTCGCACGCGTTCTTCACCCCGACCATCCTCGACACCCTCCGCCCCGAGGATCTGCCGTCACTGCGGATTCTCGCCGTCGCGGGCGAACGGTTCCCACCCGAGATCGCCGACCGCTGGACCCCGGGACGGTTCGTCTTCAACGGATACGGACCCACCGAGGCGACTGTGCAGACCACGATCAGCGAGGTCCTGTCGCCCGACGAATCGGTGAACGTCGGCGGTCCGGGGCGGGGCGTCGACGTCATCGTGGCCAACACCTGGTTGCAGCCCGTCCCGGTGGGCGTGATCGGAGAACTGTACGTCGCGGGACCGGGGCTGGCGCGCGGCTACCACCGGCGTGCGGCGCTCACGGGTGCGTCCTTCGTCGCGAACCCGTTCGGCGAACCGGGCTCCCGCATGTACCGCACCGGCGACCTCGTACGGTGGACCGAGATCGGACGGCTGGAGTATGTGGGACGCAACGACTTCCAGGTGAAGATCCGCGGACAGCGGGTGGAGCTCGGCGAGATCGAATCGGTGCTGTCCCGCTGCGACGGCGTCGGCCGGGCGGCGGTCGCCGTGCACAGCGGCACCGGCGACCGGCTGGTGGGATACGTGACGGCGGAGCCCGGCGCGAGCATCGACACCGCCGAGGTGCTCCGGTACGCCGGGTCGCATCTCGCGCCGTACATGGTGCCCACCCAGCTGGTGGTCCTCGACCGGCTGCCCGTCGGCCGCACCGGCAAGCTGGACCGCCGGGCGCTCCCCGCCCCCGTGCTCGCGCCCCGGGAGTTCCGGGCACCCGCCACCCCGGTGGAGGAGGCCGTCGCGGAGGTCTTCGCCGACGTCCTCGGCATCGACCGCGTCGGGGCCGACGACGACTTCTTCGAACTCGGCGGCAACTCGCTCGTCGCGACCCGGGTGGCGTCCGCGCTCCGGGACCGGCTCGGCACCGACGTCGTCCTGCAGTGGATCTTCCGCAACCCGACCCCGGAGGGCCTCGCCCGCCGGATCGTCGACCCGTCGGTGCTCGGAAGCATGCCGGCCGACGACGTGCTGAACGTCGTCGTCCCGCTCCGGGCGTCCGGCGCGCAACCCGCCCTCTTCTGTGTGCACCCGGCGGGCGGACTCGCGCTGGGCTACGCCGGACTGATCGGGCACCTCTCGCCCGACCGTCCGGTGTACGGGCTGCAACTGCCGATCCTCAGCGGCGGAACGACGTTCGAGTCGATGGAACAACTCGCTCACCGGTACGTGGTCGAGATGCGTGCCGTCCAGCCCCGGGGGCCGTACCACCTGCTCGGCTGGTCGCTCGGCGGTGTCATCGCCCAGGCGATTGCCGTCGAACTCCGTGAGTCGGGCGCCGAGGTCGGCACCCTCGCGATGATGGACAGCTACGTCGCGGAGGGCGAAAACTTCGGTGACCTCGAAGTGAACGCCGAGGAGTGGCTGCACGGGCTGGGCGTCGAATTCGAGGGCAGCGACGACGCCGGCACGTCGTACCGCGAGCAACTGCTCGAGATGCTCGGACGCTCGTTCGGCCGGGACCCCGCGTTCGCGTCGACCCTCCTCGCTCGCATCAGCACCGGGCTGGAGAACTCGAAGCAGATCTCCACCGGACACCGCCCGCGCGTGTTCGACGGCGACCTGCTGTTCTTCAGCGCCGCGCAATCCGCCGAAGGGGAAGAAGGCGAACGGCCGTCGCCGGGCGTCTGGCAGCCCGCGATCACCGGTGTCATCGTCGAGAACAAGGTGGACTGCGACCATCTGCGGATGACCACACCGCAAGCCCTCGCGGTGATCGGACCGATCCTGGAGAACTCCCTGGGGTCAGGCCCCGATCGCTCTGCCGATGACGGGCCAGGACTCCCGTAGCTCCGTCTCGAACAGCCCCCACGAATGGGTGCCCTGCGAGAGATACGCGAACGTCGCCGGAATCCCCAGCGAGTGCAATCGCGACTGGAACGCGACCGCACACACGTTGGTCACCATCTCGACCGCGCTGCCGCCGATCGTCTGCGGCACCACCAGCACCGGGTCGTGGTTGTCGATGCCGCCCGGAAGTCCGTTGCCGCTCGAGACGAACAACTCTGTGCCGCGCAGACGTTCGGCGTTCACCATCGGATCGTGCACCCGCCACTGTGGGTCCACAGCAGAGCCCCACATGTTGGTCGCGTTGCCGCCGCCCCGCAATTCCACCATCGACCGCACCATCGCCTGGCCGAGCAGTCCACTCGTCGCGGCGCAACCGCTGTACGAGCCGACGGCCCGGTAGAACCCCGGAGCCTGGACCGCGAGGTCGAGCACCGCGCCGCCAGCCATCGACACCCCGCCGATGGCGTTCGCCCCGGTGGTCGCGAACCGGCCGTCGATCGCGGCGGGAAGTTCGCTCGTCAGGTACGTCTGCCACTTGTTCCTGCCGAGGACCGGGTCGTCGGCATCCCAGTCGGTGTACATGCTGTACTGCCCGCCGATCGGCATTACCACGTTGACGTGCTTGTCGGCGAAGAAGTCCCGCACACCGGTGTTGTTGAACCACGAGATCCCATCCGAGCCGCCGCCGATGCCGGTGAGGAGGTAGAACGTGGGCGCCGGACCTGCCGACGCCGGAGAGATCACGTCGTTGGCCACCCACCGGCCCATCGACTCCGAATAGACGTCCACCCTGGTGATGCGCGGCTCCGCCGAAGCAGGCGACGGTCCGAGCGCCGCCCACGCGGAGAAGACCAGCAGCATCACCGCCGCAACACGCAGAGAGATCGCGGATCGCAGAGCTTCGAACGGTCGCATGGACGCCCCCTGGCTGTGGCCTGCCCTTCCAATCTAGGACTGCGGGGTACCTGCTTGGTGCGGTTCCCGTGAACCGGTGTAAAGATGATTCGGTGACCGACAACGACCGGCCCGACGAACGTTTCACGCTCGCAAGCGAGCGGACGTTCCTCGCCTGGATGCGGAGTTCACTCGCACTCCTGGCCGGTGGCATCGCGATGATCCACCTGGTCCCCGAATTCAGCACCGGATGGGTGCGGACGACCCTAGGACTGATCCTGATCGGCCTCGCCGCCGCCGCGGCCCTCGTCGGGATGCGGCGGTGGTCGCAGGTCGAGAGGGCGCTGCGCGACGGCGCACCGATGCCGCCGCCCCACGAGTTGTGGTTGTTCGCGGTGACCCTGACGGTGGTGGCACTGGGAGCGGCGCTCGCCAGCCTGGTGGCCGCGCTCTAACCTGCAGAAGAGGTTTGCATCTCGCGAACCGGACGTGAAGACGAAGGAGTACACGGTGGCCCACGAACTCAAGCTCGGTTACAAGGCGTCCGCGGAACAGTTCGGTCCGCGGGAGTTGGTGGAGCTGGGTGTGCTGGCGGAGCGGCACGGCATGGATTCGGCGACGGTGTCGGATCATTTCCAGCCGTGGCGGCACGAGGGTGGTCATGCGCCGTTCTCGCTGGCGTGGATGACGGCAGTGGGGGAGCGGACGGAGCGGTTGCAGTTGGGGACGTCGGTGATGACGCCGACGTTCCGGTACAACCCGGCGGTGGTGGCGCAGGCGTTCGCGACGATGGGTTGTCTGTATCCGGGGCGGATCATGCTCGGTGTCGGTACCGGCGAGGCGCTGAATGAGATCGCGACCGGTTTTGCCGGGGAGTGGCCGGAGTTCAAGGAGCGGTTCGCGCGGCTGCGGGAGGCGGTCCGGTTGATGCGGGAGCTCTGGCTCGGTGACCGGGTCGATTTCGAGGGTGACTACTTCTCCACGAAGGGGGCGTCGATCTACGACGTGCCCGAGGGCGGGATTCCGGTGTACATCGCTGCGGGTGGTCCGGTGGTGGCCCGGTACGCCGGTCGCAGTGGTAACGGGTTCATCTGCACGTCGGGCAAGGGCATGGAGTTGTACACGGAGAAGTTGATGCCGGCGGTCGCGGAGGGGGCGGCCAAGGCCGAGCGGGATGTCGCGGAGATCGACAAGATGATCGAGATCAAGATTTCGTACGACACGGATCCGGAGTTGGCGCTCGAAAACACGCGGTTCTGGGCGCCGTTGTCGTTGACGCCGGAGCAGAAGCATTCGATCGAGGATCCGATCGAGATGGAGAAGGCGGCGGATGCGTTGCCGATCGAGCAGGTGGCGAAGCGGTGGATCGTGGCGTCGGATCCGGACGAGGCGGTGGCGCAGATCCGCCCGTACCTCGACGCCGGGTTGAACCACCTCGTGTTCCACGCCCCCGGGCACGATCAGAAGCGGTTCCTGGAACTCTTCGAGCGCGATCTCGCGCCCCGGCTGCGGGGGTAGGCGGCTCCGCCGCCCGTGCGTGGTTGACGAGCGCAGGGACTCGTTAGCCACTCACGGGCCCGAAGGGCCTCAGAGCATGTTCACGCGCTTGTAGAGCCGCCGGGAAGGACCGCCCAGCAGATCGGCCTCGTCCAGGAACCGCATGAGCGGCTGCGAACTCTCCCGGATCTTCTCGGCCCGGAACCGGTTTTTCTTCGCCTCGCGCACCGCGCGTTCGGTGTCGAGGCCGGCTGCCGCGTAGACGGCCGGGTTGATCATGCTGGAGACGATCAGGTTCGACGCGATCGCGATGCAGGCGCGGCTCGCCGCGCGGTGCACCCTGCTCATGCCCTCGGCCCGTCGCAGGGTCTCCTCCCGGGCGAAGCGCATGTGCCGGGCCTCTTCGACCACGTGAATCTTGCTGGTGACGCGGACGATCGGCTGGACGCGGGTGTCCTTCATCCAGTCGCGCTGCATCACGTCGAGGATCTCCTCGGCGACGAGAATGCCGGCGTACGCGACCTCCCCCGACGCGAGCGCCTTGAATCCGCGCCCCAGCGTGACCACCGACTTGCGCGGAACGTAGGAGGGGCATCCGAACTTCTCGGCGGTACGCGCGAACATCACGGAGTGCCTGCATTCGTCGGCCACCTCCGTCAGCGCGAACTGGAAATGCGCCTGTGAGGCGTCCTTGGCGTACATGTCCCGGATGACCATCTGCTGGAGAATCATCTCGAACCAGATTCCGGTGCCCATGATCGACGACACCTCGTGCTTCGTCAGCGTGATCTGCTGCGCGAACGTCATCTCGTCCCACATCGGCGTGCCGTACAGCGAGGACCACTCGGGAGTGAGGCCGTACAGGTCGTCGGGGACGGGCGCGTCCCAGTCCACCTCGACCGTCGGGTCGTACGACATGCGTGCGGAGGACTGGAGAAGCCGGGCGCCGGTGTCCTGGCGATCCGTGATCTTCGGATTGCGGATAGCGAGCGTCGAGCGTGCCATGAGATCCCTCCATGTCAGTGTAACCAGCAGTTACATCTAATCATGGCGGAGGGTTCTCTTGACGTCAATGGCTCTTGTGTACAAATGATGGACAACTGTCGCGTGGTTCTTCGGGAGTCAAGGCCTCGGTGATGATCCCCACAACTCCGACTCGGGGCTTGCTCAAAATTTGCCGATCGTCTGTAGTGAGTTCTCGGCAGCGGGCCCGGATGATCCCTTGCCTGGCACCACCCGGCAGAAAGTGGAATGAACCCATGTCTGATCAGAAGAGTGCCGCACAGCCCCACAGTGCCGATGTCGTCGTCGGTGCTCGCGTTCGCGTCCGCCGCGACGCCGACGCTCCCGCGCCGGGCGTCGTGATCGAGGATTTCGCGGACCTGTCCCAGTCCGAGGGACTCCTCGGGCGCGATTGGGCGCCCGTGCACCGCTGGGCCGTCGCCCTCGACGACGGACGCCTCGTCTTCGCCGACGACGGCGAACTCGACCTCGACGCCGAGTCGCCCAAAGCTGCGTGCGGCTGATTCAGCCGAGTCCGTCGGCGATCTCCTGAAGTTGCTCGACAGTACCTGCGGCGATCGTTCGCACCTGTTCGGTGATGACGGAGATCGGCCAGTCCCACCACGCGATGCGCACCAGCGCGACGATCTCGGATTCCGAATAGCGGTCCTTGATGTGGACGGCCGGATTCCCGCCCACGACGGCATAGTGCGGCACCGATCGTGTCACCACCGAACCGGTCGACACGATCGCGCCGTGCCCGATGCGCACGCCGGGCATGATCGTCGTGTTGCCCCCGATCCACACGTCGTTGCCGACGACCGTGTCGCCGCGGGACGGTAGATCCGCGAGCAGATCGGCATGCTCGGCCCATGCGCCTCCCATGATAGGAAACGGGAAGGTCGAGACGCCGCTCATTCGATGATTCGCGCCGTTCATGATGAACGTCGTCCCGGTCGCGAACGCGCAGAACTTGCCGATGATCAACCGATCCGGGCCGTAGTGGTGCAGAACGTTTCGCGTCTCGAACTCGTCCGCGAACTCGGGATCGTCGTAATAGCTGTACTCCCCGACCTCGATCAGCGGGTTGTCGATTAGAGGCTTGAGCAGGACCACCCGGGGCTGCCCCGAAATTGGGTGCAGTGTCATCGGATCCGGTGCGGCACTCGTGGGCAACTACTTCTCCATTCCTCGGCGCAGGTATGCGCGATCTCCTGTATAGCGCCGTGCAGCGCTGCGCTGCACGCGCTTTACACCGGATTCGGCTATTGCCATGAGTTATGGGTGATTGCTAGAGTCGAACAAAGTTTCGAACAACCTCGGGGGAGGGCTGGTCGTGGGGGATGTGGTTGCACCGGATCTGGAGGAGTTGCGGGCGTTCACGGCGCGGTTGCGGTGTGTCGGGCCGTGTGGTGATGCGGGTTTGGGCATCGAGTGGCTCGACGCGGTGGAGTCGTTGAAGTCGGTGGGGTGTGCGGTGCAGGCGGTGGTCACCGACGATGTCGCCACCTGCATGCGGGAGGACCGCAAGGTTCGGGGGTTGCCGCGGGCGGAGTGGGACCGCGGTATCGCGTCGCAGATTGCGTTGGCGCGCAGGGAGTCCCCGAACCGCGGTGGCCGGCATCTGGGGTTCGCTCGGGCGGTGGTGCACGAGATGCCGCACACGTTGGCGTTGTTGCGGTCGGGCCGGTTGAACGAGTGGCGTGCCACGCTGCTGGTGCGGGAAACGGCGTGTTTGTCGGCGGCGGATCGGAAGATCGTCGACCACCGGTTGTGTTCGGACCCGAACAGTCTCGACGGGGTCGGGGACCGCGGCCTGGTCGCGAAGGCGAAGGCCCTGGCGGTGGAACTCGACGCGGCCGCGGTCGTGGCCCGGTACCGCAAGGCCGTCTCGGAGCGGCGGGTCACGACGCGGCCGGCGCCGGATTCGATGGCGTATCTGAGTGTGCTGCTGCCGATGGAACAGGCCGTCTGCCTACACGCCACATTGGGGCGCGACGCGGACAGCCTCATCGCCACCGGGGAGAGCGGTGGCCGCACCCGCAACCAGCTGATGGCGGATCTGTTGTTCGACCGCGGCACCGGGGCAACGGTCGCCAATGGTGTGCCGGTGGCCGGTGAACCTGGTGATCTCCGACGAAACACTGCTGGCGGGCGAGAACGAGGCGGCGGACCTGGCGGAGTTCGGGCCGGTGCCGGCGGGGATCGCCCGGAAACTGGTCGCCGACGCCCTTGATGGGGAGACCGAGGCCACGTTGCGGTTGATCTACTCGTGCCCGTTGTCGGGTGCGTTGACGGCGATGGAGTCGCAGTCCCGGACGTTCCCGAAAAGCCTTGCGAAGTTGATCGATCTCCGTGACCGGACGTGCCGGACGCCGTGGTGTGATGCGCCGATCCGCCATCACGATCACATTCTCTCGCGCCGCAAGAAGGGTGCCACCACGGCAGATAATGGGGCCGGGTTGTGTGCGGCGTGCAATTACGCGAAGGAAGGCGACGGCTGGACCGCGCGCCCTGTCCGGAGGCATGGCCGAACGCATCTCTTCGACCTCGGCACCCCGACCGGTCACCACTACCGGTCCGCAGCCCCGCGCCTCCCGTCCGCGGCACGACGGTCGGAGATCGAAGCGATCCTCATCGCGCATCTGCGAGCGTCATGAGTTCGAACCGGGGCGCGGCCGCGCGGAACGTCTCACGCGGCGGTGAGGGCGAACACCCGCATCGTGCGGTTCGTTCGGTGCTCGTAGACGCCGTAGACGCGCACCATCTCGTCGAATTCGCGATAGATCCGCGTCCGCTCCGGTTCCGCGAGCAGGGTTGCGGTGACGGGGATGTCCTTCCCGCCGATGGTGACCTTCGCGTTCGGCTGGGCGAGGAGGTTCGCCGACCACGCCGGGTGGTGATCCTGCCCGAAGTTGCTGCCCACGACGAAGATCTGCTGTCCTTCGCGGTAGTACAGAAGTGGGCTCGTCCGCGGCGCGCCCGACTTCCGACCCGTGGTGGTCAGCAGGACCACCGGTGCGGCGATCGGGCCGAGGATCGTGAAGCGTCCCCTGCTCTTCTGCAGGAGCAGGCGATCCACTCCGGCGAGGTTCCGGATCACCCACGATCCGGGTCGGGTAGCGGCAAACGTGGCGGCGGGTTCGCGGAGGAAACTGGTCTCGCTGCCCCATCGGACGTCGGGGAAGGGTGATTCGGCCATACGCCATCTGACCGCCGGGCAAGAGCGGTGTCAATCACCCGGCGGCGGCGTCCGGATACGCTATGGCCATGGCTGCGCCCGCGATACCTTCGCCCGTGAATCCACCCGCACGTCCTCAGCCCTCGAGTATCTTCATCGCCTCACCGGAGGGGGACACCGGAAAGTCCACCATCGCGCTGGGTGTCCTGCAGATGCTGTGTGCGTCGGCGGCGAGGGTGGGTGTCTTCCGCCCCATCGCCCGGTCGACGGAGGAGACCGATTACATCCTCGAATTGCTCCTCGAGCACACGACGGCCGACCTCGGGTACGAGGAGTCGCTGGGGGTCACGTACGAGCATGTCCACGCCGACCCGGAGGGCGCGCTCAGCGAGATCGTCGCCCGGTACCACCAGGTGGCGGCGCAGTGCGATGCTGTCGTGGTGATCGGCAGCGATTACACCGACGTGGCCAGCCCGAGCGAGCTCGGCTACAACGCCAGGATCGCCGTGAACCTGGGCGCACCGGTGTTGCTCGCAGTGAAGGGAGTCCGGCGCACCCCCGAGGAGGTCGCGCAGCTCGCCCAACTCGCCATCGGTGAACTGACCGCCCACCACGCGCACCTGCTGGCCGTGGTCGCCAATCGATGCAACCCCGACGAACTCGACGCCGTGACCGACGCGTTGGCGTCCACCGGTGTGCCTGCGTGGAGCCTGCCCGAGATCCCGCTGCTGGTCGCACCGACCATGGCCGAACTTCTCGAGTCGATCGACGGCAGCCTGTTCAGCGGCGACCCCGAGTTGCTGCACCGGGAGGCGCTGCGGGTGCTGGTCGGGGGAATGACGGCCGAGCACATTCTCGAGCGGCTGACGGAGGGCACGGTGGTGATTGCCCCGGCCGACCGGTCCGACGTGCTGCTGGCGATGGTGAATGCGCATGAGGCCGAGGGGTTCCCGTCGCTGGCGGGCATCATCATGAACGGTGGGCTGGTGCCGCACCCGGCGATCGCGAAGCTGATGGCCGGCCTCAGGCCGCGGTTGCCGATCCTCACCACCGATCTGGGCACGTTCGACACGGCCAGTGCGGCCGCTCAGACCCGTGGCCGGGTGGCGGTCGGCTCGCAACGCAAGATCGACACCGCCCTGAGTGTCATGGAACTCCGGGTGGACGCGCCGACGCTGCTGGAGCGGTTGAAGCTGCCCATCCCGTCGGTGGTGACTCCGCAGATGTTCGAGTACCAGCTGATCGACCGCGCCCGCCGGGACCGCAAGCACGTCGTGCTCCCGGAGGGCGCCGACGACCGCATCCTGCGGGCGGCGGGGAGGCTGCTGCAACGGCAGGTGGCGCAGTTGACCATTCTCGGCGACGAGGTGCAGGTGCGTCGCCGCGCGGCGGAACTCGGTGTCGACCTCGCGGAAGCGCAGGTCCTCGACCCGCGGACGTCCGAACATGCCGGTCCGTTCGCGGAGGAGTACGCGCGGCTCCGCGCCCACAAGGGCATGAGTGTGGACCGCGCCCGCGAGGTGATGACCGACATCTCGTATTTCGGAACCATGATGGTGCACTTGGGAATCGCGGACGGCATGGTCTCCGGTGCCGCGCACACCACGGCGCACACCATCCGGCCGTCGTTCGAGATCATCAAGACGCAACCGGGTGTGTCCACCGTGTCGAGCGTGTTCCTGATGTGCCTGTCCGACCGGGTGCTCACGTACGGTGACTGCGCGGTGGTGCCCGACCCCACGGCCGAGCAGCTGGCCGACATCGCGATCTCGTCGGCGCAGACGTCGTCCCAGTTCGGCATCGATCCGCGCATCGCGATGCTGTCGTATTCGACGGGCGACTCGGGCAGCGGCGCGGATGTGGACAAGGTGCGCTCCGCGACCACACTGGTGCGGGAGCGTAGGCCGGACCTGTTGGTGGAAGGCCCCATTCAGTACGACGCCGCCATCGAGCAGAGCGTGGCCGACAAGAAGATGCCCGGTTCGGAGGTGGCGGGCAAGGCGACGGTCTTCATCTTCCCCGACCTCAACACCGGCAACAACACGTACAAGGCGGTGCAGCGCAGTGCCGGAGCGATCGCGGTCGGGCCGGTGCTGCAGGGTCTCAACAAACCCGTCAACGACCTGTCGCGAGGGGCGTTGGTCGAGGACATCGTGAACACCGTGGCGATCACGGCGATCCAGGCGCAGGGAGCAGAGCAGTGAGCGAAGGCAGCGAAGGTTCCGTCCTGGTGGTGAATTCCGGTTCGTCGTCGATCAAGTTCCAGCTGGTCCACCCGGACACCGGGAAGTCCTCGGCGTCCGGTCTCATCGAGAGGATCGGGGAACCCGAGGGGCGCATCGTCTATCACCACCGCACCGGGTTGGCGGAGCGCCACGTCCACATCGCCGACCACCGGGCGGGGCTGAAGATGGTGTCGGACATCGTCGCCGAGGTGGGGCGTCCGCTGCGGGAGGCGGGGATCGTCGCGGTCGGGCACCGCATCGTCCACGGCGGCGACGTGTTCTACGAACCCACGATCATCGACGACGCGGTGGTGCAGTCCATCTCGGACCTGTCGGCGCTTGCGCCGCTGCATAATCCGGCGAACGTGATCGGGATCGAGGTGGCGCGCGAGGAGTTGCCGGACATCCCGCACGTCGCGGTGTTCGACACCGCGTTCTTCCATACGCTGCCCGCCGAGGCGTCGACGTATGCGATCGACCGGACGGTCGCGCAGGAGCACGCCATCCGGCGGTACGGCTTCCACGGCACCTCGCATCAGTACGTATCGGGGCGGGCGGCGGAGTTCCTCGGCCGGGACCTGTCGGAGCTGAATCAGATCGTGCTGCACCTCGGGAACGGCGCGTCGGCGTCCGCGATCCGCGGGGGACTGGCCATCGACACGTCCATGGGCCTGACTCCGCTCGAGGGTCTCGTCATGGGCACGCGGTCCGGCGACGTCGACCCCGGGGTGATCCTGCACCTGCACCGCAGCGGCATGGGTGTCGATCAGATCGACGACCTGCTCAACCGGCACTCCGGACTCAAGGGCCTGTCCGGGGTCAACGACTTCCGGGCGCTGCTGGCACTCGTCGGCGAGGGCGACGAGGATGCGGCGCTGGCCTACGACGTGTACGTGCACCGGCTCCGCAAGTACATCGGCGCCTACCTGGTGGAACTGGGCGGCGTGGACGTCATCACGTTCACCGGGGGAGTCGGCGAGAACAACGTCGACGTCCGCCGCGACAGCCTGGCGGGGCTGGGCCGCCTCGGCATCGTCGTCGACGACGACCGCAACCGCGCGGATTCCCGGGACGCCCGCCGCATCTCGGCGGACGAGTCCGACGTCCAGGTGCTGGTCGTGCCGACCAACGAGGAGTTCGCGATTGCCCGCGCCGCGGTGGAGCTGGTCGGGGTCTGAGTGTTACAGCAGGCTCCTGGGCCTGATGGCGTTGGCGAGGTCCACCAGCGTGTACCGGTGGGTGCGCTCGGGGGCGTTGCGGGCCAGCGCCCGCAGACCGGCCTCGGCGCCCTTGCGTAGGCCCCGTTCGGTGAACGGCACCCCCAGGATCTGCTCGAGTTCCGTCGCCGACGTGTGACCGGCACGCATCCAGTCCAGCGCCGTGCCCAGCACGAGTGTGCGCATCTGCAGCGCCCGGCTCTCCTCGGGTGCGAGCGCGGTGACGCGGAGCGCCGCCTCTCGCAGCGCCGCCTCGTCGATCTCCTCGATCGGCCTGCCGGACAGCAGCATCAGCACACTCGTCATCCGGGCCATGGTGAAGTGCCGGGACGTCGCGGGAACCTGATCGAGCGCGGCGATGGCGCCGGGCAGATCTCCGCGTTCGGTGAGTTGGCGGGCCAGCCCGAATGCTGCGCTCACCAGGCTGTGATCGGTGCGCCACACCGTCCGGTAGTACTTCTCGGCGAAGGTCCGCCATCGGTGGGAATCGGAGCTTTCGCAGTGCTGCAGAATCAGTTCGGCGGTGGCCGCGAGGGCAAGTTTGGGAGCCGTTTCACCGGGCATCGCCTGCAGCACGGACTCGAGCCGGGGGAATGCCGTCTCGTACTCGCCGTCGATCAGCGTCGCGAGTCCGGCGTACCAGTCGACGCGCCAGTTCCCGCCCATCTCTGTCTCCAGGTCGCGGAGGAGTGTGGTCGCGGTGGCGGCGTCCCCGAGGTCGAGGTGCGCCTTGATCTCGGCGAGGGTCAGTTCCCGGGAGAACGACACGTCCAGGTCGCCGACGACCCGCTCGATACCGCTCTCGCGGGCGTGCCGAATGGAATCGAGGGTCTGCTGCGGTTCGCTGTGCACCGCGGCGGCCAGGAGTTGGGCGTTGGGGTCGGCCGGGTCGATCAGCGGCACCGCCAGGGCCTGCGCCACCGACAGCGGGTCGAGATTCCTGTCCCGTTCGACGCCGTCGACGTACACGTCCGTCTGCTCGACGGCCTCGTTCGTGCCGAAAGTCGTTCGTTGCTTGCTGAACACGGTCGACAGTCCGGGATGCTCCTCGCCGGTCTGCTGCGCGAGCACCTCGCGGAGTACGGCGGTGAGCTGACCGGCCATCTCCTCGGCGGACGCGAACCGCCTGCTCGGGTCGGGGTCGGTGGCGCGCAATAGGAGTCGGTGGAAGAACTCGTATTCCGTCAGGAGCGGCGCCTGCTCGGGGGAGGGGATCCCGTCGAGGTACCGGCCCTTGTCGGACGGCATGTCGAGCGTCAGCACCGCGAGTGTGCGCCCCACCGTGTAGATGTCGGAGGCCACGGTCGGGCCGGTCTTGACGATCTCCGGCGCCTGGTACCCCGGCGTGCCGTACAGGTACCCGTAGTCCTCGATGCCGGCGACGGCGCCGAGGTCGATCAGCTTCAGGGCGTCCTCGGTGACCATCACGTTGTCGGGTTTGAGGTCGTTGTACACCAGACCGGTGGAGTGCAGATATGTCAGTGCGGGAAGGATTTCGAGCACGTACGCGATGGCCTGCTCGACCGGCATGCGCTCGGGCCTGATGTGCGTCGACAGGACGTCGCGCAGCGAATGACCGCCCACGTACTCCATGACGATGTAGCCCATCGGGGTTCCGTCCGACCGGGGATGCTCCACGAAGTTGAAGATCTTCACGATGCTCGGGTGCGCCACCTCCGCGAGGAACTGGCGTTCGGCCACCGCCACGGCCTGCGCCTCGGCGTCGCCGAAGTGCAACAGCCCCTTGAGAACCACCCACCTGTCGCTGACGTTGCGGTCGATGGCCAGGTAGATCCAGCCGAGGCCGCCGTGCGCGATGCAGCCCTGCACCTCGTACTGGCCGCCGATCAGTTCGTTCGGATCGAGGAGCGGCCGGAAGTCGAAAGTCGCTCCGCACGAGGGGCACAGACCGAACTCGGAGGCGTCGGACGTGGGGCCACTGCGGCCGACCGGCTTGTTGCACTTCCAGCAGAAGCGCTTGCCCTCGGGGACCTTCGGGTCGGCCATCACCGCCGACGCCGGGTCGAGTGTCTTGACGACGGGCACCTCGACGAGTCCGCCGCCGAGACGCAGGCGCTGCCCGGACCGGGTGCGCGGTGACCGCGTCGAGCGACCGGTGCCGGACGCACCCGACGGCCGGGACGTCGGCGCCGCCTGGGTGGCCGGCCCCTCGTCCAGTTCTTCCCGAACTGCTGCCTGGGTGGCCTCGTCCAGTTCTTCCCGGACCGCTGCCTGCGTGGCCTCGTCCTCGGGTTCCCGGACCGCGGCCTGGGTGGCGAGGTCCGGGTCGGTGGACTCGGGGTTCTTCGAATGTTGCGGCATGCGTCCCCTCAGTCCTGGTACACGGCGGACGGCGGGGCGGGGGACGGGCCCAGCACCGACAGCCACTGGTCGTACATTCTGGTCCAGGTTCCGTCGCCGCGGATCCGTTCGAGTGTGCGGTTGACGAACCGCACGAGGTCCTCGTTCGCCTTGGTGATGCCGATGCCGTACGGTTCGGCGCCCATGCTGTCCCCGACGATCTCGAGGTACGGGTCCTGGGACGCCAGGCCGGCGAGGATCGTGTCGTCGGTGCTCACCGCGTCGACCTGCCGCTGCTGCAGGACCACCAGGCAATCCGACCACATGGGGACCGTGAGGATCTCGGCGGTCGGCGCGACCTTCTGCAACCGGGTCAGCGACGTCGTGCCGCGGACGACGCAGACCCGCTTTCCGCCCAGGTCGGCGGCGCTGCGGATCGTGGATCCCTTCACGACCAGAACCCGCTGCTGCGCCTCGAAGTACTCGGAGGAGAACGCCACCCGTTCCTTGCGGTCGCAGGTGATGGTCATCGTCTTCGCCACGATGTCGACCATCGACTCCTGCAGCGCCTTCTCACGATTCGCCGACGTGAGAATGCGGTAGTCGAGCCGGTCCGGGTCGCCGAACAGGTCCCGCGAGATCTCCCGGGCGACGTCGACGTCGAAGCCCTCGACGGCGCCGGTCGCGGGAGCGCGGAAACTCATCAGGTTGCTGCCCGTGTCGAGGCCGACGACGAGACGCCCCCGCGCGCGGATGGCGTCGACCGTCGGCATCGGCGTGTCGGAGTCGGGGAACGGGCGCAGGCTCGCGGTGGGGTCGCCGCAGTCCTTCTCGGGAGCAGGCGGGGCGGCGCTGGTCTCGGGGGCCGGTGCCGCGGCCGCGGGAAGCGGGGGCTCGGTGTAGGACACGTTCGGCGATCCGACGTGCTCCGGAGCGGCCTCGGCGCACCCGCCGATCAGCAACGTGGCCGCCAGCAGCACCAGCGCGATCCGGTGCCGCCTCACTGGTATTCCCTCAACCGAGGCCACAACCCGATGATAATTCCGGCGAACGCGACGAGCGTGAGGACGAGGGCACCGGAACCGAGTGCGGTCAGCACCCGGGCCGCGGACTCGACGTTCGACCGCAGATGGTCGCGGGCGGTCCCGATCCCGTCGGTGAGCGCATCGTCGACGGCGGTGAACTGGGCCGCGGAATCCGAGGGTCCCGGCCCGATGGCAACCGTTGCCGCCGAAACGAAGTCGCCCTTCGCGAGGATCTCGTTCATGCGATCGTGCGCCGAAGACCAGCTTTTCCAGGCGTCCTCGGCCCGCACCACCTCGTCGTGGCCGACCGCGCGGTCGCCGTCGTGCGGATAGCCCGACAGCAGGGTGTCGAGCTGACCGGACTTGTCCTCGAAGACGGCGTCGTAGTCTCCGTTAGAGTCCCGGCGGACCAGTTTGAGCGTCTCCTCGGTGCGCGCCTGCTGCGCCAGGATGCGCGCCGCGGTCAACTCGTGCATCGGTCGGGCACCCTGGGTCAGCGCCCGCTTGGTGTCGAGGGAGGAGACCAACCCGGCTACCAGCATCCACACCAGGAGGATCGCGGTGCACGACGACGCCAGGATCAACCCGAGATTGAACGTGCGCCTGCTCAGCCGCGCGAGGACGACCTGCGCGACGAGCAGCGCGACGAGCGCGACGAGGACCAGGATCAGCGCCGTCCAGGGCGGACGGGAGTAGTCCCGCTGTATGTCCGCGACGTCGGTTTCCTGCCGGGCGTGCAACTCCTGGGCCTTCGGCAGCATGCTCGTCTGCATCAGCGTGGATGCCTCGCTGAGGTAGGCCGCGCCCACGGGGTGACCGGTGCGGTTGTTGGCCCGCGCGGTCTCGACGAGACCGGAGTAGACGCTGAGGTCGGTGGAGATGGAGGCGAGAAGGCGCCTGCTGTCCACGTCGCTGGGGGCGAGCCCGCCGGACGCGTACACGAGGTCGGCGGAGGCCGTGCCGAGCGCCTGCGCGTACGTGTCCCGGAGTTCGGGGGGTTCGAGACCGCCGGAGATGAACGCGGTGGTGGCCGCGGCGTCCGCCACCGACAGGGCGCTGTAGAGGTTCTGCGCCGAGAACGACAGCGGTTCGGTCTCGGCGAGGACGCTGTCGAGGGTGGCCTCCCTGCCGTTCACGGTCGACGCGGCCACGAATCCGGCGGTCAGGGTGAGCAGCACCAGGAGCGCGCCGAGGGCGGTGAGCTTGGCGGGTGTCGACCCCAGGAAGGCCCGAAGTTCCTTACGACGCGCGACGGCGGGGTCGACGTCGTCGTCCGCGGCGGCAGACAGGGCGCGGCTGCCGTGGGGTTCGATCGACGGCGCCTCACGCAGAACCACGTCGCACCCCTCCCGTGTCACGGCCGCACCTTGTGGGGAGCATATAAGCAGGAGTCGGTGACTGGGGATATCGGGCACTTCCGGCAGAAACCGTTAGTGTGAGGGAACTGCAGGGAGACCCATCAGGTCGGACAGGGGTAGTCGATGCGTGGTGACGGTGACGGCTGGGCGACCGGGCCGGACGGCAGTCGTCATTGGGGCAAGCACGGTGCGGCCGGGTTGTTGCTGCGTGCGCCGCTCCCGGACGAGACGCCGGCCGTGCTCTTACAGCACCGTGCGGCCTGGAGCCACCAGGGCGGGACGTGGGCGTTGCCGGGCGGTGCCCGGGACAGCCACGAGACCACGACCCACGCCGCGGTACGCGAGGCGCACGAGGAAGCCGGCATCGAGAGTGCGGCCATCCGAGTCCGCACCGAGGTCGTCACCATGAAGGCCGCGAGCGGCTGGAGTTACACCACGGTGATCGCCGACGCCGAGCGTCCACTGCCCACCGTCGCGAACGGTGAGAGCACCGAACTGCGCTGGGTGCGGGAAACCGACGTCGCCGGGTTGCCACTGCACCCCGGATTCGAAGCGGGGTGGCCGCAACTGCGCACCACCGAGGTGCGGCTGCTGCTCGACCGGTACGACGTGCTGGGTGAGAGCGGCGCGCTCGCGCAGCTGTCGAAGGCACTGCCCCGCACCGTGCACCTGCCCGACGGCACCTACGGGTGGCTGCCGCGCGTCGAGGTGCTCGAGGCACTGGACACGGTCGGACGCCTCGCCGAACCGGCAGGTCACGGCACCACGCTGGGGACGGTGACCGCGGTCGTCACCACCGACCCCGAGCTGATCGAACAGTTGCCCGCCACGGTCGTGGTCCTGCCGCCCGCGACGGTGCGAGACTGGCTCCAGCAGGCGTAACTACGCGTTCTGCTGCAGCAGGGCGGACAGTGAGCGCGCGGCGGCCTGCGGGTCGCGGGCCTCGGTGATGGCCCGCACGACGACGATCCGGTCGGCGCCTGCGGCGAGGATCTCCGGAACCCTGGACTCGTCGATGCCGCCGATCGCGAACCACGGGCGGTTCGGCGCGGAGTCGGCGGTCGAGCGCACCAGGTCGATGCCCGACGCGGTCCGCCCGGGCTTGGTGGGGGTCGCCCACACCGGTCCGGTGCAGAAGTAGTCGACGCCGTCCTCGATCGCCGCGAGGCTGGCCTGGGCGCGGCTGTGCGTGGACCGGCCGATCAGCACATCCGAACCCACGACGGTCCGCGCGTAGGGGACGGGCAGATCGCCCTGGCCGAGGTGCAGGACGTCGGCGCCTGCGGCCAGCGCCATGTCGGCCCGGTCGTTGACGGCGAGCAGCGCCCCGTGCCGCCTTGCCGCGGCCGCGAGCACCGACAGTGCCGCCAGTTCGTCCCTGGCGTCCATCGTGCCGAACTTCTTCTCACCGGCCGAGCCCTTGTCGCGGAGCTGGATGATGTCGACGCCGCCGGACAGCGCGGCCTCGGCGAACTGCGCCAGGTCGCCCTTCTCGCGCCGAGCATCGGTGCACAGATACAAACGTGCTGTTCCGAGGCGGCGCCGACGGTCCGTGAGGTTGCTGTGATGTGAGGTGGTCACGGCATGACGGTAGCCTCTACGGTGAAAGTGCAACACGGGAGTCCCGGGGAACGTGGGGCTGAGAGGGGCTCACGCCGAGCCCGACCGTCATACCTGACCCGGATCATGCCGGCGCAGGAAGTGAGGTGGAGTTCAATGGCGAGATCGGTATCCGTCGTCGGAGGCGGAGTGATCGGCCTGTCGATTGCGTGGCGAGCAGCCCGCAACGGCTGGTCGGTGAAGCTGTACGACCCGTCGATCGGTTCGGGAGCGTCCTGGGTGGCGGGCGGCATGCTCGCCCCGCTGTCCGAGGGCTGGCCCGGTGAGGAGAGCGTCCTCGAACTGGGGAGCGCGTCGCTCGACCGGTGGCCCGAGTTCGGGAAGGAACTGGAGGCCGGGGCCGGCGTCGACCTGTTCACGTCGGAGGGTTCGCTCACCGTCGCGTTGGACGGCGCCGACGCCGAAGACCTCCGGACCATCGCCGAGTGGGTGGGGGCGCAGGGCCGGGATCTGCAGATCCTGAATCGCGCCGAGGTCCGCGCCCTCGAGCCGATGCTGGGTCGCGGAGTCCGGTTGGGGCTCTTGGCCGTCGACGAACTGGCCGTCGACAACAGGCTGCTCCTGCAGGCGTTGCAACGGTGTGCCGTCGACGCCGGGGTGGAGCTGATCGGTGAGGCCGTGCGCAGTCTGGACGGGCTGGGCACGGACCAGATCGTCGTCACCGCGGGCATCGCGTCACCGGCACTGTGGCCGGGACTTCCGGTGCGCCCGGTGAAGGGCGAGATCCTGCGGTTGCGGGCCCGTCCCGGGGTGACCCCCGCGCCGGGCCGGACCATCCGCGGCAGCGTCCACGGCAGACCCGCCTACCTGGTGCCGCGTGCCGACGGCATCGTCGTCGGAGCCACCCAGTACGAATCGGGCAACGACACGCAGGTCACGGTGGCCGGTGTGCGGGACCTGATCGCGGACGCGGAGGCGCTGATGCCCGCCATCGGCGAGTACGAACTGCGTGAGACTTCGGCGGGTCTGCGTCCGATGACCCCGGACAACCTGCCGCTGATCGGCCGGGTGTCCGATCGGGTCGTGGTGGCGACGGGACACGGCCGCAACGGCATCCTGCTCACTCCGGTGACCGCCGACGCGACGGTGGCATTGTTGGAGGGCTCGGCACTGGTCGAGGCGAAAGCCGCAGACCCCGAACGTTTCGAGAAAGTAGCGAGGTAGAGATGAGTGAGCAGCAAGTAGTGGTGCCGATCGGCATCAGCGTCAACGGCGAGGATCACGAGTTCACGGAACCGTTGACCGTCACCGGGCTGCTGGAGGTGCTGAACCTGCCGACCAAGGGAATCGCGGTGGCCGTGAACGGCGCCGTGTTCCCCCGCGCCCGTTGGGACGAGCTCGTGGTCCGGGGCTGGGAGATCGAGATCCTCACGGCGGTGCAGGGTGGCTGACGCGACGCCCGGCGTGCAGAAGGGCCTCACGATCGCGGGACGCACGTTCGGTTCACGGTTGATCATGGGCACCGGTGGCGCCGCCAACCTGACGGTGCTCGAAGAGGCGCTCGTCGCGTCCGGCACCGAGCTGACCACGGTCGCGATGCGCCGCGTCGACGCCGTCGGCGGCACCGGGGTGCTGGACCTGCTGCGCCGGCTCGACATCGCGCCGCTGCCCAACACCGCGGGGTGTCGCGGTGCGGCCGAGGCGGTGCTGACGGCGCAACTCGCCCGGGAGGCGCTCGAAACCGACTGGGTGAAGCTCGAGGTCATCGCCGACGAACGCACCCTCATGCCCGACGCCATCGAGTTGGTCAGCGCCGCCGAGCAACTGGTCGACGACGGATTCGTCGTCCTGCCGTACACCACCGACGACCCGGTCCTGGCCCGCAGGCTTGAGGACGTCGGCTGCGTGGCCGTGATGCCGCTGGGTTCGCCGATCGGCACCGGGCTCGGTATCGCGAACCCGCACAACATCGAGATGATCGTGGAGGGTGCCGGGGTACCGGTCATCCTCGACGCCGGCATCGGGACCGCCAGCGACGCGACCCTCGCGATGGAACTCGGCTGCGACGCCGTCCTGCTGGCCACGGCGGTGACCAGGGCGAAGGATCCGGCGCTCATGGCGTCGGCGATGCGCGGGGCCGTGGTGGCGGGGTACGAGGCCCGGCACGCGGGCCGCATCCCCAAGCGGTTCTGGGCGCAGGCGTCGTCGTAGAACTCGGGGTCGAGTCGGGGTCCGGTTCGGGGTCCGACCGGTACCAGGGGACGAGTCGGGAGTAGACCTGCGGCCGATGCGCGCCGGCCGCAGGTTCCGGCATTCTTCTCACATGATTGAAGTGAGGGGACTTTCAAAGACCTTCGGTGCGACGAAGGCGGTGGACAACCTGACGTTCAACGTGAAGCCGGGTATGGTCACCGGCTTCCTCGGCCCGAACGGTGCAGGAAAATCGACGACGATGCGCATGATCCTCGGGCTGGACCGCCCCACGGCGGGCAGCGCGCTGATCGACGGCAAACCGTACAGCGACCTGGTGCAGCCGCTGCGGACGGTGGGGGCTCTGCTCGACGCGAAGTGGGTGCACCCCAATCGCTCGGCCCGCGCCCACCTGCAGTGGATGGCGGCGTCCAACTCGCTGCCGAAGAGCCGGGTCGACGAGGTGCTGCACCTCGTCGGGCTCACCGAGGTGGCGGGGAAGAAGGCCGGCGGATTCTCGCTCGGCATGTCCCAGCGACTGGGCCTGGCCGCCACGCTGCTCGGCGATCCGAAGGTGCTGCTGTTCGACGAGCCGGTGAACGGGCTCGACCCGGAGGGCATCGTCTGGATCCGGAAGTTCATGCAGCGCCTCGCCGCCGAGGGCCGCACCGTGCTGGTGTCGAGCCACCTGCTGTCCGAGATGGCGCTCACCGCAGAACATCTGGTGGTCATCGGCCGCGGGCGTCTGATCGCCGACACCACCGTGTCCGAGTTCGTCAGCAAGTCCTCGGAATCGACGGTGCGCGTGCGGAGCCCACAGCTGGACGCGCTGCGCAGCGCGCTCACGTCCAACGGACTCACCGTGCGCGAGGACGGATCCGACGGGCAGCAGGCGCTCGTCGTGGTGGATTCGTCGACGGACGTCGTCGGCGGGATCGCCGGTTCGCAGGGCATCGTCCTGCACGAGTTGGCATCTCAGCGCGGATCGCTGGAGGACGCCTTCATGAAGTTGACCGGAGACGACGTGCAGTACCACGCAGAGGGCGTCGAAGATGTGATGAGGGGTGCACTGTAATGGCTGTTCTCAATGCCGAACGGATCAAGATCACGTCGACGAGGTCGCCGTGGTGGTGCACCGTCATCATCATCGTGCTGGGCCTCGGTCTCGCGGCGGTCATCGGGCTGAGCGCGAAGGCGAGCATCAACACGTTCAACAACCAGATCGCGGACGGTAAGCAACCCGACTTCGACCCGTTCCTGCCGCAGATGTCCGACGCCGTCGGCGGTGTCTCCGGGTTCGGTGTGCTGGTTCTGATGATCCTCGCGGCACTGGCCGTGACCAGCGAATACCGGTTCGGAGTCATCCGCACCACGTTCCAGGCCATCCCGAACCGGGCGTCCGTCCTCGTCGCGAAGGCCGGCCTGATCGGCGCGTTCGGCGCCGTGCTGACGTTCGTGCTCACGTTCGGCGCGTACGCCATTGCGAAGGCGACGGCCGGCGACGAGGCCGGAGCGGCACTCACCCTGACCGGTGCGGACGCGTGGCGGTCGATCTACGGCGTCCCGATCTACGCGTTCCTGTGCGTGGTTCTCGCCGTCGGAGTCGGCACCCTGCTGCGTCAGTCGGCGGGGGCGATCGCCCTGCTGCTGCTGTGGCCGCTGCTGATCGAGAGCCTGTTCAACCTGTTCGGCTCGTTCGGCCAGAAGATCATGCCGTTCCTGCCGTTCCTCAACGCCAACAACTTCCTGGGAGCGTCGCAGGGAGTCGATTTCCACTGGGGCCCGTGGGGCAGCCTCGTGTACTTCGCGGTGTTCGTCTTCGTGATCTTCGGGGCCGGACTGGTGGTCGTCAACAAGCGCGACGCCTGACACCCGATACAGTAATCTCGCCCTGCTCCTCCGCCAGGTGATCGTCGGGAGACCTGGCTGAGGGTGACGGTGGGGCGGGAGCCTGTGGGCCGGTGCGAAATCCATTCGCGCCGGCCCACAGGTGCTTCTGCGTTAGGCTCCCGACATGCGACTACGGGGAGTTTTCACAGTCGGAGTGGCCGGTGCGATGGTCCTGGCCGGGTGCTCGTCGACGAGTGAACCCGATTCGCCGCCGGTCGACGCGAGCGCTCTCGCGGCCTCGGTCACCGAGAGCGGTGTGGTGGGGCACCTCGAGCAACTGCAGACGATCGCCGAGAGCAACGACGGCAACCGCGCAGCCGGAACGTCCGGCTACGACGCGAGCGTCGACTACGTCGCACAGACATTGGAAGACAAGGGCTTCGACGTCCAGACCCCGGAATTCGAGTTCCACAAGTTCGACGTGCGGACGGAGGCCCTGCGGTCCGGCGACCGCGACTTCGACGTCCGGGCGATGTCGTATTCACCGTCGACCGGTCCGCAGGGGCTCACCGCCCGCCTGGTGCCCGCCCCGAAGGACGACAGTCCGGGATGCGAGGTCACCGATTACGACGGCCTCGACGTGACAGGCGCGATCGTCCTCGTGAACCGCGGGGTGTGCCCGTTCGCGGCCAAGCAGCAGGTGGCGTCCGAGCGCGGTGCCGCAGGCGTGATCGTCGTCAACAACGAGGACGGACCGATGAGCGGCGGCACCCTCGGCGACCCGGATGTGGGCAAGGTGCCCACGGGCGGGGTGAGCAAGGCGGACGGCGCCGCGCTCGAGCAGGCGGGGGGTGACGTCACCCTCACGCTCGACACCGTCACCGAGTCGAGCACCGCGCGCAACGTCATCGCCCAGACGAAGACCGGCTCGACCGAGGACGTCGTGATGGTCGGCGCGCACCTGGACAGCGTCCCCGAGGGCCCCGGCATCAACGACAACGGCACCGGCGTCGCCGCGACCCTCGAAACGGCCGTGCAACTCGGCGGTTCGCCCGACGTCGACAACGCCGTGCGCTTCGCGTTCTGGGGCGCCGAGGAATTGGGTCTGCTCGGATCGGAGGCGTATGTCGACAGCCTCAGCGAGGAGCAGCGGAACGACATCGCGCTGTACCTGAACTTCGACATGCTTGGTTCCGAGAACGCCGGCTACCTGGCCTACGACGGCGACAACTCCGACAACGTCGGTGAGGGGCCCGGACCCGAGGGGTCCGCGGGCATCGAGCGCACGTTCACCGAGTTCCTGCAGGGCGACGGCATCGCCGCGGACGGCACGGACTTCGACGGCCGCTCCGATTACGGTCCGTTCATCGAGCACGGCATCCCGTCGGGCGGCGTGTTCAGCGGCGCCGACGAGACGAAGACCCCCGAGCAGGCGCAGAAGTGGGGCGGCACCCCGGGTGTCGTGTACGACAAGAACTACCACAGCGCGACCGATACCCTCGAGAACGTGGACCGGGCCGCGCTCGCCAAGAACGCCGCCGCGGTCGCGTATGCCGTCGGGGTGTACGCGGAGTCGCTCGCGGGTCCGAACGGAGTCCCCATCGGCGCGGACCGGGAGAAGGCGCGGGCCACCGAGTGATGTCCGATTCGTCACGGGTTTGTGCATGTGACGCTGAGTTACTCTTACTCTCGTGAGCGACGACCCCGCCGAAGAGAACAGTGCCGAGCACGGCGCTGCGCAGACGCCGAAACGGGGCGACAAGGTGCTGGGCTGGGTGGAATCGGTCAACCGGCAGCCGCAGCTGATCGAGGGGCTGCGGAGGGTTCGTCGCGCGCTCCCCGGCGATCCCGCGTTCGGCGACCCACTGTCGACGGCGGGCCCCGGAAGCGCGCGGGCGATCGCCCGCGTCGCCGACCGCTTCCTCGATCACCAGCCGGGCGCGTCCCGCGAGATGAGCCTCGGCGCGCTGCAGGTGTGGCAGGCACTGCTCGAGCGCACCGGACGTGGCCGGGGAACACGCGAGGTGACCATCGTGTTCACCGACCTCGTCGGGTTCTCCAGTTGGTCGCTGCCCGCCGGTGACAGCGCCACCCTCGCCCTGCTGCGCGACGTCGCCCGAGCCGTCGAGACCCCCATCGTCGACCGGGGTGGGCATGTGGTCAAACGCCTGGGCGACGGTGTGATGGCCGTCTTCTCCAGCCCGGACCGCGCGATCGACGCCGTCTTCGCCGCGCAGGACGCCCTCGCGGACGTCGAGGTGGACGGCTACCGTCCCCGCATGCGCGTCGGCCTCCACACCGGTTCGCCCTGGCAGATCGGCAGCGATTGGCTCGGTGTCGACGTGACCGTCGCGGCCCGCATGATGGAACTCGGCGGCGACGGCAACGTGATGGCGTCGTCCGCCACGCTGTCGAGCCTGCAGCCGGGCACCCTCGACGAACTGGGGGTCGGGGTCAAGCCGTGGCGACGCGCCTTCTTCGCCCCCGCACCCAGTGGGGTGCCCTCCGACCTCGGCATCTGGCGGTTGCGGCTTCGCCGCCCGTGAGTACTTGTTAACCGCCGGACGTTAACAAGTACTCACGGGTGCCGCAGGCGCCACAGGGGCGAGACGGGGCCGTGACCGGCACCCAGGTCGTACGACGCCTCCAGGCACTTGGTGACCCACTCCTTGCCGAACGCCACCGCGTCGGGCACGGACCATCCGTGGGCGAGTGCACTCGCGATGGCGGCCGCGAGGGTGTCGCCGCCGCCGTGGTCGTTGCCGGTGTCGATCCGGGGACTGCTGAACTCGAGGAATCGGTCGCCGTCGAACAGCAGATCGGTGCTCGACGCCGACGTCCGCAGGTGCCCGCCCTTCACGATCGACCACTGCGCGCCGAGTGCGTGCAGCGCCTCCGCGGCCCGGCGTGCGGTCGCGTCGTCCACCACGTCGATGCCGGTGATCAACCGGATCTCGTCGAGATTCGGGGTGACCACCGTGGCGATCGGGATCAGCGTGTTCCGCACGGCGTCCAGCGCCTCGGCGTGCAGGAGCGGATCGCCGTGCATCGACGCGCACACCGGGTCGACGACCAGCGGGACCGGTTGGTCCCGGCCGATCCCGACCTCGGTGCACACGGCGGCGACGGCCTCGATGATGGCCGTCGACGCCAGCATCCCTGTCTTCGCTGCCCCGACCCCGATGTCGTCGACGACGCACCGCACCTGCGCGGCCACCGTCTCCGGCGGAATCTCGTGGAAGCCGCTGACCCCCACCGAGTTCTGCACCGTCACCGCGGCGACCGCGACGCATGCGTGGACGCCGCACAGCGCCATCGTCCGCGAGTCCGCCTGGATCCCGGCGCCACCGCCGGAATCGGTGCCGGCGATGGTGAGGACGCGGACGGGGGTCTGGCCGTCGGGGGTCAGGGGCAGCAGCTTCACGAAGGGGACCTTACCGATTCTCTGAGGTGACGGATTCGACGGGCAGATACACACGGCCACCTGCGTCGACGAACTCGCTCGACTTCTCGGCCATGCCCGCCTCGATGGCTTCGACCGAATCGAGTCCGTGCTGCTGCGCGTACTCCCGCACGTCGGCGGAGATCCGCATGGAGCAGAACTTCGGACCGCACATCGAGCAGAAGTGGGCCGTCTTCGCCGGCTCGGCGGGCAGCGTCTCGTCGTGGAACTCCCGCGCCGTGTCCGGGTCGAGGGACAGGGCGAACTGGTCGTGCCAGCGGAACTCGAACCGGGCCTTCGACAGCGCGTCGTCCCGCTCCTGCGCGCGCGGATGCTGCTTTGCGAGGTCCGCGGCGTGCGCCGCGATCTTGTACGTGATGACCCCGGTCTTGACGTCGTCCCGATTCGGCAGCCCCAGGTGCTCCTTGGGCGTCACGTAGCAGAGCATCGCGGTACCGGCCTGCGCGATCATCGCCGCCCCGATCGCGGACGTGATGTGGTCGTACGCCGGTGCGATGTCGGTGGCGAGCGGTCCGAGCGTGTAGAACGGCGCCTCCTCGCACAACTCCTCCTCGAGCCGCACGTTCTCGACGATCTTGTGCATCGGCACGTGCCCGGGACCTTCGATCATCACCTGCACGCCATGCGATTTCGCGATCTTCGTGAGCTCGCCGAGGGTGCGGAGTTCGGCGAACTGGGCCTCGTCGTTGGCGTCCGCGATGGAGCCGGGGCGCAGACCGTCACCGAGCGAGAACGTGACGTCGTAGCGGTGGAGGATCTCGCAGAGTTCGTCGAAGTGGGTGTACAGGAACGATTCCCGATGATGGGCCAGGCACCAGGCCGCCATGATCGAACCGCCGCGGGAGACGATGCCGGTGACCCGGCGCGCGGTCAGCGGAATGTAGCGGAGCAGCACCCCGGCGTGGACCGTCATGTAGTCGACACCCTGCTCGCATTGCTCGATCACGGTGTCGCGGTAGATCTCCCACGTGAGCGCGGTCGGATCGCCGTTGACCTTCTCCAGCGCCTGATAGATCGGCACGGTCCCCACGGGCACCGGCGAATTGCGCAGGATCCATTCCCTGGTCTCGTGAATGTTCTTGCCGGTGGACAGGTCCATGATGGTGTCCGCGCCCCACCGCGTCGCCCACACCATCTTCTCGACCTCTTCCGCGATCGACGACGTCACCGCGCTGTTGCCGATGTTCGCGTTGATCTTGACCGCGAACGCCTTGCCGATGATCATCGGCTCGAGTTCGGGGTGGCAGCGGTTGGCCGGGATCACGGCGCGACCCGCCGCGACTTCGGCGCGCACCACCTCAGGTGAAACACCCTCTCGTGCAGCGCAATACCGCATCTCGGGGGTGACGGTCCCGGCGCGGGCGGCGTCGAGCTGGGTGCCCGCCCGGTCGGCGATCCACGACGCCCGCAGATGCGGAAGTCCTGCGTCCAGGTCGATCGTGGCGTCCGTGTCGGTGTACGGGCCCGACGTGTCGTACACGTCGAGGTGCTCACCGTTGGTGAGATGTACGCGCCGGACCGGCACCCGGACGTCGTCGCCCGACAGCAGGTACTGCTTGGTGCTGCCCTGGATCGGTCCCGTGGTGACGGACGTGGCTGTAGATATGGTTGTGCTCATCGATGATGCTCCCTACGCCGGCATTACCCGGACAGGTTCGACGGTCGACGGCCCCTAGCCGTCCTCTCAGCCCGCTGGTGCGAGCCCCCGTGGATGTGTAGTTGTCCCGGAGACTGTAACCGAGATCTCTGAGAGTGAACATTCGGGGGAAACTTGGACAGCGGTTCCGTGCATCGGTATAAAGGGTGATGAACATCACATTTCGATTACGACACATACCCCCAGGAGATAGCCATGCTGACGGACGCGCAGGTTGTGGACGTGATCGACAACGCCGATCAGAACCGATTCGAACTCCGACTGAGTGGTGACCTGGTCGGCATCCTCGGATACTTCGCCCTCGCGGACACCCCACCGGGTGCGGGTGCGGGAGTGGTGGCCCGGCCGCCGGGCCCGAAGAGTCGGGGGCGTCAGGCCCCGGTGGTCTCGTTCATGCACACGGTGATCGTGGAGGACTTCGGTCACCGCGGACTCGCCGCACTCATGGTGGGGCGCTCCCTCGACCTCGCCCGCGGGTACGGCTGGAAGGTCCGGCCCGTCTGCACGTACGTGCAGCGCTTCGTCGCGGGGCATCCCGACTACCGCGACCTCATGGTTCCGGTGGACGCCTGACGCGGTCGGGACACGAATCGACCACTCGTCGGCAACGAAACGGTTCCGGGGCCGGTGATTCCACTCGCGACGGTGCTCGTGAACTGATTCCATGAGTGGCATGGATCACATGTCGGACGGTTCCGAGCCGTCGGGGAGCATCACGGCCGTCGATACTCGCGTACTCGACAACCCCGCCCACGAACGATTCGACCTGTGGCTGGGGGACGAGCTGGTCGGCATCCTCGGCTATCGCGACGAGGACGACATCCCCGGGTTCACCGCCGAGCCCGGCGAGGTCGTCGCGTTCATGCACACGGTGATCGTGGAAGACTTCGGTGGCCGCGGCCTCGCCGCGGTCCTCGTGGGCGAGGCGCTGGGTTCAGCGCGTCGGCGGGGCTGGAAGGTGCGTCCCATCTGCACGTACGTCCGGCGCTACGTGGCGCTGAACCCGGAGCATCTCGACATCCTGGTCGCCGACTAGAACGACTTCCGAGAGCACTGCTCTTGCTGGACGTCGATTCGTGGTGAATACTGCTCTGCATAGAGAGCAGTGCTCACAATCGGAGGCGTGTCATGGTGGTGTCGGATCGGATCGACGGTCGTGCCGGGATCGCACGGATCTCCGCCGCAGCGCTGTTCGCCCTCGCGGGTGCGCTGTTCGTCGTCTACCCCGTGGTGCGTCCGTACGCGGCGGGCGGGGCACCGGACGGGCGGGCGGAGTTCGCCTCACCGTGGTGGCTCGTCGCCCACCTCGCCGCCGTCGGCGGATTCATCGCATTCGGACTTGCGCTCGTTCCGCTCGCCGGCCTGCTGGAGGGGACGGCCGGCAGGCGGGCGGGCGTGGTCGCCGTGGCGGCGTCGTGGATCGGCATCGGACTGACCCTGCCGTACTACGGGGCCGAAACGTTCGCGCTGCACACCCTCGGCGCCAGCGGCCTGGACGACGGTGCCGTCACCGCCCTCGCCGAGAGCGTGCGGATGGGAGCGGCGCAGGCGACGCTGTTCGCCACCGGCCTGCTCCTCGTCGCGGTCGGCGCGGCGGCGGCGGCCGTGGCCATCGCCCGCTCCCGGCTACTCGCCGGCTGGTCGGGCATTCCGATGGCAGTGGGGTTCGCACTGTTCATCCCGCAGTTCTACGCCGACGCCCCCCTGCGCATCGCGCACGGCGTGCTCATCGGGTTCGGTTGTGCGGTCGTGAGTCTCGGGTTGCTGCGTTCTCAGTCGCCGAGGTCGACGATGACCGGCGCGTGATCGCTGGCGCCCTTGCCCTTGCGTTCGTTGCGGTCGATCTCGGCCTTGTCGACACGGCCCGCGAGGGCGGGCGACCCGAGCACGAAGTCGATGCGCATTCCCTGCTTCTTCGGGAACCGCAGCTGGGTGTAGTCCCAGTAGGTGTAGACACCCGGGCCCGGGGTGTGCGGCCGGACGACATCGGCGAATCCCGATTCGACGAACGCCTGGAAGGCCTCGCGCTCGGGGACGGACGTGTGGGTCTTGCCCTCGAACAGCGCCGGATCCCAGACGTCCTCGTCGGTGGGCGCGACGTTCCAGTCGCCGACCAGCGCGATCTGCGCGTCCGGATTCCGGTCCAGCCATCCGACCGCATCCGTGTGCAGCTTCGCCAGCCACTCCAGCTTGTACGTGTAGTGCGGATCGGCGAGCTCACGGCCGTTGGGGACGTACAGGCTCCAGATGCGGACGCCGTTGCAGGTGGCGCCGATGGCGCGGGCTTCCTGCGCGGGCGCGACCTCCGGGTCCTTGTGGAACCCGGGCTGATCCTCGAAGCCGATCTGCACGTCGTCGAGACCGACACGGGACGCGATCGCGACACCGTTCCACTGGCTGAGGCCCACGTGCGCGACCTCGTACCCCAGTTCGCGGAACCGCTCGTACGGGAACTGCTCGTCCTTGCACTTGGTTTCCTGCATCGCCAGCACGTCGACGTCGGACCGCTGGAGCCAGTCCAGGATCCGGTCGGTACGGGCACGAACAGAGTTCACGTTCCAGGTTGCGATGCGCACGGCAGCCACCCTAGCGGCATTGTCCGACAGATTTTCAGCCGCCGGGTTCGGTGGCGTAGCGGTACCGGTGGTGCGCCACGAAGCCGACGTTGCGGTACATCGCCTGCGCGCCCGCGTTCTCGACGGCGACCTGCAGGCACGCGTGGGTCGCGCCGTGCTCGCGTCCCCAATTGATCATGTCGCCGCAGATCAGGCTGCCGATTCCGCGGCGGCGGTGAGCCTGCGCCACCTCGACCGCGGTGAGTCCGACCCATCGTCGGTCGTCGGGCGCGGTCGTGACGGATCCGCGGGCGACGGCGAGGAGCGCCGAGTCGGCGGCGCCGATCCGGCCGAAGCCGAGTGTCCCGCCGCGGACCGCGTTCAGCACGTCGACCGCGAAGTCGGGCAGCGCGGACCCGCGGTAGCGGTACAGGGCGAGCCAGTCCGGATCCGGGTGATCGGTGACCGTCGTGGTCCGCGGACCCTCGGGCAGCGCCAGGTTGTCGACGTCGGCGGCCATCACGACCACTTCGTCGCTGACGTTCCAGCCCGGCGGCACCTCGCCCAGGCGGTCGGGGATCAGCAGTCGCAGCGGGCGGTCCCGTTCGGCGTACCACTCGCGCAGGCGGTCGAGCGTGCCACCGGGGGAGGCGTCGTCCAGACTCCCGACCGTCCCGCGGTCGCCGAGCGGCGCCGCCGAGTTGGCGCGTCCGGTGAAGCCGTGGCCGTACCGGGCGAGCCAGCCGTCGATCCATGCGTGCTCGATCCCCGGCCAGCCGTCGGCGGAGGCCAGTTCGAGGGACCGGATCTCGCTCGCCCGCACCGGGCGTGCGGGGACCGCCTTCAGCGCGACCACCCGCTCCGGCTCCACTTCGATCGCGGAGCCGGCCGCGTCGCGGACGACCACGACCGGCTCGACGCTCTCGAGCACCCCGATGACGTCGGTCATCGGATGGCTGGAACCGGGCGGCAGCTGGTAGCGCAGCACCACCCGGCTTCCGAGCGGAATGTCAGTCGTCATGCCCGAACGGGTCTTCGACCGTTCCCGGCACCCAGCTGAGCCCGGGAACTCCCCAGCCGGCGCGCTTGATGGTCTTCTTGGCGGCGCGTGCGTTACGGCCGACCAGCATGTCGACGTAGAGGAAACCGTCGAGGTGACCGACCTCGTGCTGCAGCATGCGCGCGAAGAAGTCGCGTCCCTCGATCTCGACGGCGTTGCCGTCGGCGTCGGTACCGGTGACCTTCGCCCACTCGGCCCGGCCGGTGGGGAACTGCTCGCCGGGAACCGACAGGCAGCCCTCGACGTCGTCGTCCGGGTCCGGCATGGTCTCGGGTCGTTCCGACGTCTCGAGGACCGGGTTGACGACGCAACCCCGGCGGCGGAACGGCTTTCCGTTCTCGTCGACGTCCGGGCAGTCGTAGACGAACAACCGCAGCGGCAGGCCGACCTGGTTGGCGGCGAGCCCGACGCCGTTGGCGGCGTCCATCGTGTCGTACATGTCGGCGATGATGTCTGCGAGTTCCGCAGGTGACTGGGACACCGTCTCGGTCGGTTCGTGCAATACCGGGTCGCCCACGATCCGGATGGGGAGGATGGCCATGGTCGTCAAGGATAGTGCGGCGCGCCCGAGCCGTTCGCACTGCCCGCGGCGTTCGTCGTGGTTGAATAGTCGCTGAAGTACAGCTGTGTAATTCGTTGCTCGGTCGGCCACGCGATCGAGGAGCCGGGGGAACGTGGTTTCGCTGACATCGAGCGAGAGCTAGTAGTCGAGGAGTGAGATGGACGGCGCAACAGCGCGTAGTCGGAACCAGTCCGAGCGCACCGACAGCGACACTTCCGTAGGGGTCGACGACGTCGTCGACGACGGTCTCTCGCGTCGGGAGCACGACATCCTGTCCTTCGAGCGCCAATGGTGGAAGTACGCCGGCGCGAAGGAAGAAGCGATCAAAGAGCTGTTCGACATGTCCGCCACCCGGTACTACCAGGTGCTCAACGCGCTGGTGGACCGGCCGGAGGCACTCGCAGCCGACCCGATGCTCGTGAAGCGCCTGCGACGGCTGCGCGCGAGCAGGCAGAAGGCCCGCGCGGCCCGTCGCCTCGGGTTCGACGTCACGTAGCACCCGGTCGCTAAGGTCGACATCGTGAGTACTCCGAAACCCGAATCGTCCGGCCCGCCGTTACGTGCCCTCGCGATGGTGCTGATCGCCCTCGCGATTCTCTTCGCGGGTCTCGGTTTCGCCTCCCTCGGAGGTTCGGACTCGGAGGAGACCGCAGCCACCGTCACGACCTCGGCGGCTGCCACGACCACCGCCGCCCGTCCGACGACGGCCGCCGGAGCGGCGGGAGGCACCTCGGCTTCCGCGGCGAGCACGACCTCCGGTGCGTCCAGTACCACGAAGGCCGCCGACGCGGCGTCGGTGCCGGTGCGGGTGCTCAACAACAGCAACGTCACGGGTCTCGCGAGCCAGACCGCCACCGAACTGATGTCCTCGGGGTGGACGGTGTCGGAGACCGGCAACTACAGCGACAGCACCATCTCCGAAACCACCGTGTACTACGGGACTTCCGCCGCGGAGAAGGAAGCGGCCATCGAGATCGCGGCGCAACTGGGGGTGTCGGCCGAGCCGAAGTTCCCGGGAATCGCGAATTCGTCTGCCGGTGTGGTCGTCATCGTCACTTCCGCGCAGTAGACCGGACGGTCGGTGCATCGGCGCCGCGGTTATGATCAGATGCACTTCTTCGCCACCTCAAAGGAGCGGTTTGATGGCCTCGAGTTCTACCCGTCGGATGTCCTGGCGCATTGTCACCCCGGTGGTGGCCATTGCCGCACTCGGACTGACCGCCTGCAGTAACAACGAGGCGCCGTCCGACGTTCCCGGCACCACTCCTCCCGTCTGGACCGGTGCCGCCGATCCCAGTGCCGCAGGCGTTCCCGGCGACGCCGAGAGCGGCTCGGGCGAGCACGCGGAGAGCGGCGCGCTCACCGCGACGCTGAAGAACGCGGAGGGCGTGAACGTGGGTACCGCCACGTTCAAGCAGTCGGGAAGTCACGTCGAGGTCACCGTGTCCGTCAAGGATCAGACGCCCGGGTTCCACGGATTCCACGTGCACTCCGTCGGAAAGTGTGAGACGAACTCCGTGGCACCGACCGGTGGTGCGCCCGGAAACTTCCTGTCCGCGGGCGGGCACTTCCAGGCCGAGGGCCACTCGGGGCACCCCGCGAGCGGCGACCTCACCTCGCTGCAGGTGCTGGAGGACGGCACCGCCGAGTTGGTCACCACCACCGACGCCTTCACGGTCGAGGACCTGAAGAACGGCGACAGCGGCACCGCGGTCATGATCCACTCGGGTCCCGACAATTTCGCGAACATCCCCACCCGTTACGCACCCGCTCCCGATCAGGAAACCCTGAACACCGGTGACGCAGGCTCTCGTGTGGCCTGCGGTGTCATCGGCGCCAGCTGAGTCGCGTGACACCCCGGCTGCGGCCGGGGTGTCGGTGCGCTGCCGCGGGCCTCGGCCTGTGGTTGGATCGAAACCGTGGTAGTTCCCTTTCCCGGTTCGCCGCGGCCGACACTGGGTGTCGAGTGGGAGATCGCGCTGGTCGACAGGGTCACGCGGGATCTCTCCAACACGGCCGCGGAGGTGTTCGACGCGGTCGCGAATCTGGCGGGTCCGGAGGATCCGCGGATCACCAAGGAGTTGCTGCGCAACACCGTCGAACTCGTCACCGGCATCCACTCCACCGTCGGTGAGGCGATGGACGACCTCGACGAGTCGCTCGACCTGCTGCGGCGGGCGGCGAACCCGCTCGGGGTCGATCTCATCTGCGCCGGAACGCACCCGTTCGCGCAGTGGTCGACCCAATTGGTCACGCGGACACCGGATTACGACGAGCTGATCGAGCGTACCCAGTGGTGGGGCCGTCAGATGCTGATCTGGGGTGTGCACGTCCACGTGGGGGTGTCTTCGCCGCAGAAGGTGTTCCCGATTCTCAACGCGCTCTTGCAGCGGTACCCGCATCTGCTCGCGCTGTCCGCGTCGTCACCGATGTGGGCGGGCGTCAACACGGGGTACGCGAGCAATCGCGCCCTGATGTTCCAGCAACTTCCCACCGCGGGGCTGCCGTACCAGTTCGCGAACTGGGCGCAGTACGAGGATTTCATCAGCGACCAGATGAAGACCGGCGTGATCACCAAGATCGGCGGGATGCACTGGGACATCCGGCCCGCGCCGCGGTGGGGCACCATCGAGGTCCGCGTCTTCGACGGTATCTCTACCCGCGCCGAACTCAGTTCTCTCGTCGCGCTCGTGCACTGCCTGATCGTCGACCTGGACCGGCGCTTCGAGGCGGGCGAGAACCTGCCCAACCTGCAGCCGTGGCACGTGAAGGAAAACAAGTGGCGGGCCGCGCGGTACGGGCTCGACGCCGAGATCATTCTCGACGAGGACAGCAACGAGCGACTCGTCACCGACGACCTGAACGACCTGCTCGAGAAGCTGGCGCCGACCGCCGTGCGTCTCGGCTGCGCGGACGAATTGGCCGCTGTGGAGGAGATTCCCCGCCGCGGCGCCTCCTACCAGCGGCAACGTCAGGTCGCGGAGGCGACCGGCGGTGACCTGGTGGCTGTCGTCGATGCGCTGGTGAAGGAGCTCGGGACCTGAAAGCCGGTCTCGGGCAGGACACTCGTCCACTTGCCGTTCACGTGTTGTTTACACTTGGCGGGTGTCGATCGACGATGTTGCCGTTGTACGGCCGGGTGGGCCCGTCGATCGTTCCCGCATGTTCGTCGCGGGCGGGGCGCTCGGTGTCGCGATCCTGCTGGTCGTGGTCCAGTCGGTCGCGTCCGTCCAGGGTTTCCAGGGGCCCCTGGAGAGCCTGTTCCGCGACTACGTCCTGACCCCCAAGTCGGCGTCCGTTCCGTGGGCCGGCCTCGCGCTCGCGATGGTCGGGCTCAGCAACCGGCAACGCGTCGTGGCGCTGTCCGCGGCAGCGGGCATCGACGTGGTGGTCGCGGCTGTGCGCTACCTGTCGGGTGGCCCGCTGACCGTCGGTAACGGCGCGACGTGGGTTCTGACGGCGGTCGGTGTCTACGCCGCGGTCCGGTGGACGGGTGAGCAGCGGCGCAGCGCCCTGAAAGGTGTCGGGCTGGGTGCGCTGCTGATTCTCGCGACCAAGTTCGGCGACGCCTGGCTGCAGGTCACGATCATGGCCGGGCCGATGGTCCTCGACGAGTTCGCCCAGCTCGCGGATCACGCGCTGGGAAGCCCGTCGTGGCACATGGGGCAGTTCGTCGACGCGCTCGGTCCCGTCGGTTACGGCATCCTGCACTGGGTCTACATCGAACTGCCCGTCGCGGCCATCGCGGTGGCCGTCTACCAGCTTCGGAACGGATGGCCCTCGCACTACCTGGTTCGCACGTTCCTGCTGATCGGTCTCGTCGGTCCCATCTTCTACGTGCTGTTCCCCGTGGTCGGTCCGATCTTCGCGTTCGGCACCGAAGGGCAGGGGTTCCAGGTCAGCGACTACTGGCCGAACTTCGTCCCGGCACCCGACTTCGCGCCCGAACCCCTGTCGTTCGATTCGACGACCCCGCGCAACTGCATGCCGAGCCTGCACACGGCGTGGGCACTCGCGCTGTTCATCCACTCCCGGCAGGGCGCCTGGTGGCTGCGGCTCGGCGGCACGTTCTGGCTGGTGTGCACACTGACTGCGACCCTCGGGTTCGGCTACCACTACGGCGTCGACCTGGTCGCCGGAGCCGTCCTGTGCCTGACCATCGAGTCCGCGCTCCGCGACCCCGAACGGGGGTGGGGCTGGTTCCGGGTCCGTCTCGTCGGCGGTGGCGCGCTGGTGCTGACGGGACTGCTGCTCAGCTACCGCTACCTCGCGGTGCCGATGGGCCGATTTCCGGAGGTGTCCGGACCGCTCGTTCTCGGCGCCCTTGCCGCGATGAGTCTCGGCTTCTATGCGACGTTCTTCGCCAGGCCCGACACCGCGCTCGCCCGGTGGGGCAACGGCGCGAAGGCGGCTGTCACGGACGTTCTGGTGGCTCCAACTCGTTGATCATCAGCAGCCCGTCCTGATCGCGCTGCTCCCGGTACGCCACCCGGCCGACGCTGTGCGCGATGACCGGCGCGGTGAACAGGGTGAAGATGCCGACGAGGATCAGCATCCAGATGTCGACGTTGCCGCGCAGTTCGAGGACTGCGCCCGCGAGAACCATGATGAGACCGACCACCTGCGGTTTGGTGGCGGCGTGCATGCGGCGCAGGGTGTCCGGGAAGCGGACGATGGCGATGGCGGCCGTCAGTGCGAGCAACGACCCGCACAGCATGAGGGTGGCCCCGATGACGTTCAGCACGGTCGTCACGACTTGTCACTCACCCGGAATCGGGCCACCGACACCGAGCCGATGAACCCCACCAGCGACAACGCGACGATTGCGGGCACGATCGTCGTGTCGCCGGTGTACGCCGCCCACACGGCGAGTCCGCACATCGCGAGGGCGATCAGCGTGTCGAGGGCGACGAGGCGATCCAGCGAGTTCGGACCGTCGAGCAGCCGGAACGTCGTCAGCACCCCGGCAACGACCAGGATGATTCCGGATATGACCGATACGACTGTCATGAGCTGCCCTCCTGAGCGGGGTCGTCGTACTGCTGGTCGCGGTTGTGCCAGGGGCTCGGTTTCCAGTCGGAGTCCCGTTCGAACGCCTCGATGAACAACCGCTCCAGCTGCGCGACCGTGCGGTAGAACTGGCTGACCGCCTTCTGCGAGCCCATGTCCAGGACGTGGACGTAGACGATCCGCCGGACCTGGTCGATCTCGAGAACCATGGTCCCGGGGATGAGGTTCAGCACGTCGATGCAGAGGGTCAGCACGAGGTCCGACTTGATCCCCAGCTGGTACCGCAGGACGCCGGTGACGGGCGGCGGCCCGGGACGGAGTGCGAGCCACGCGATCTGGAGGCTCGACTGGAGCGAGTAGTACACGAACATCACCGCCAGCCGCAGCAGCGGCAGGAAATGCACCCGGCCCTCCACGGGCACCCGCGGCAGCGGCATCAGCACCATGATGATCGCGCCGACGGCGAGTCCGCCGAGGATGTTGCCCCAGCTGACGTTGCCCCACAACAGGATCCACACCGACATCAGCCACAGCAACGCGCCGAACTGGAGAATTCTCTCGCGTTTCATCGCGGTGCCTCCTGCGCTTCGCCGCCGGGGTGACCGCCGAGGACGGCGTCGATGTAGATGGACCGGTTCTGCAGATCGCTCGCCGCGCGATCGCTGATCTGGATGATCTGGCCGGCGAACACCGTCATCGCCAGCCCGACGGCGACGAGGGCGACGGTGGGGATCAGCATCATTGCGGGAATCCGGCCCACGTCGGCGCGGTCGTCGAATGCGATGTCGGCCTCGGACTCGTCGAGCAGCGCCGACGGGCTGACGTCCGCGAGGTCGCCCTCGGGGGCGTCGGCGCGGGCCCGCCAGAACGCCTTGGTCCACACGCGTGCGACGACGTACAGGGTGAGGAGGCTGGTGACGGTTCCGCCTGCGACGAGGGTCCACGCCAGCACGCTCGCGTCCGCCGAGCCGGCCTGCAACAACGCGACCTTGCCGATGAACCCGGAGAACGGGGGAATGCCGCCGAGGTTGAGGGCCGGAATGAGGAACACGATGGCCAGGACGGGGCTGGCCGCGGCGAGCCCACCGAGACGCCGCAGCGACGAGGACCCGGCCTGGCGTTCGATGAGACCGACCACCAGGAACAGCGTGGTCTGCACCAGGATGTGGTGGGCGACGTAGTAGATGGCACCCGAGAGCCCCGACTGCGTGGACAGCGCGACACCGAACACCATGTACCCGATGTGGCTGACCAGGGTGAAGGACAGCAGACGTTTGATGTCGCTCTGCGCGATCGCACCGAGGATGCCGACGAGCATCGTCAGCAGGCCGCACACCATCAGCACGTTGTCGAGTTCGCCCTCCGGAAAGAGCAGCGTGTGCGCGCGGATGATCGCGTACACACCCACCTTGGTGAGGAGGCCGGCGAACACGGCGGTGACCGGGGCCGGCGCTGTGGGGTAGGAGTCGGGCAGCCACGTCGACAGCGGGAACACCGCGGCCTTGATGCCGAACGCCACGAGCAGCACGCCGAAGATGGCGGTGCGGGTGCCGGACGGGATGCCGTCGAGGCGGGTGGCCATGTCGGCGAGGTTGAGGGTGCCGGTGGCCGCATAGGCGAACGCGATGCCCGCCAGGAAGATCAGCGAGGACACCATCGACACCATCACATACGACACACCCGCGCGGACGCGGTCGGCGCTCGCGCCCAGAGTCAGCAGCACGAAACTGGCGGCGAGGAGCACCTCGAAACCGACGTACAGATTGAACAGGTCGCCGGCGAGGAATGCGTTGGAGATGCCCGCCGTCAGCGCCAGATACGTCGGCAGGAAGATCGAGACGGGCTGGTCCTCACTGCCGTCGCGGATACCCTGACCCACGGCGTACGCCATGACGGCGAGCAGCACGATGGACGAGACCACCAGCATCATCGCGGACAGCCGGTCGACCACCAGCGTGATGCCGATCGGCGAGTCCCAGCCACCCACCTGAACGGCCGTCGTGCCGTCGCGGTCGGCGAGGAACAGCAGCAGTCCCGACACGACGAGGACGCCGATCAACGCGACGAGCGTGATGATCCGCTGGGCCCGCGGACGCCGTCCGAGCACCAGCGTGGCCGCGGCGGCGAGCATCGGGACGAGGACGGGCAGCGGCGCGAGCGCCGTGATGACGTGCGGGGAAATGGTCACGACTTCTCCCCGATCCCGGCCTTGTCGATCTCCTCGTCGTCGTCGAAGTCACCGTCGTGCAGGTCTTCGTAGCATTCGAGGTCTTCGAGGTTCTTCAGTTCTTCCAGGGGAATGGGGTTTCCGTTCTTGTCGAAGGCGTCGCCGCTGAAACTCGGCTCGCCGGTGACCGGGTCGTCGGAGCGGTCGCGGTCCGGGGCCTCGGCGGGCGACCGGCGCCGCAGGACCTTGGTGTCCTCGGGGTCGTTCTCGACGGCGTCCTGCGTGGTGATCTTGAACGACCGGTACGCGAGCGCGAGCACGAAACCGGCGATGCCCATCGTGATGACGATCGCCGTCAGGATCATCGCCTGAGCCAGCGGGTCGGCCATCGACTCGTGAATGGACTCGCGGCCCACGATGGGCGGATTGCCGTCCCGCCCACCGGACGTGAGGATGAGAAGGTTGATGCCGTTGCCGAACAGCAGCAACCCCAGCAGCATGCGGGTGATACTGCGTTCGATGAGCAGGTAGACGCCGGCCGACACGAGGACGCCGATGATGACGAGAAATCCGAGGTTGGCGCTCATTACTGGTTCACCTCGACCTGTGCGTCGAGACGTGCCCCGAGACTGCGGAGTACGTCGAGTACGAGTCCGACCACGATGAGGTACACACCCAGGTCGAAGAACAGGGCGGTGACCATCTTGACGTGACCGAACACCGGCAGCGTCACCTCGAAGACCGCGGAGGACAGCGCGGGGGCACCGAGGAACAGCGACGCCAGCGCGGTGCCTGCGGCGAGCGTGAGCCCGAGCCCCAGGATCTTGCCCGCGTCGATCGGGACCGTCTCGCCGAGTTCGTACCGCCCGCCCGCGAGGTACCGCAGGACCAGCGCCAGACCGGCGGTGAGGCCGCCGGCGAACCCGCCGCCGGGCGCGTTGTGACCGGCGAAGAAGAAGTACACCGACAGCACCATGATGGTCGGGAAGATCAGCCGGGTCGTCACCTCGAGGACCAGTGACCGGTGTTTCGGATCGATGAGGTCGCCGCCGAGCAGCCAGGTGGTCTCGGAATGCGAGGCCGAAGACTCGGCCGTGACCGCGGGGGCATCGGCCACCCGGGGGGCGCTGCCGAAGCGGCGGTTGCGGAACACCAGGCTCGCGACACCGGTGGCCGCGACGAGCAGCACCGAGATCTCGCCGAGCGTGTCCCAGGCGCGGATGTCGACGAGCAGGACGTTGACGACGTTCTTGCCGTTGCCGAGGTAGTACGCCGCGTCGGGGAGTCGCTCGTAGATCGGCACCGAGTTCCGCGCGTTGATGGCGTACGCGCCGATCGTGGTGATGGTGGCACCGACCGCGACCGCCAGCAGCGCCCGCGGAATCTTGAATCCGATCGCCCGGCGCTCGTCCACCTCGGCGGGCAGTTTCCGGAACACGAGGACGAAGATGACGAGCGTCAGTGTCTCCACCAGGAACTGGGTGAGCGCGAGGTCGGGAGCGCCGTGCAAAGCGAACAGCACACCGCAGCCGTAGCCGCTGAGACCGACGAGGATCACGCTGGCCAGACGGTTGCGCATCACGGTCGCGGCGAGCGCGGCCGCGACCATCATCAGCCCGATCACGAACTGCACCGGCGAATCCCACAGGCGCACATCGGCGCCGGTGTCGGTGCCGACGACGAGCAGCACCAGCGGCACCAGCACCAGGGTGCCGAGGATGGTCGCCTGGGTCAGCGGTAGCGAACCGCGCTGGGTGGCGCCGGTCAGCCGCATCGACAGGGCGTCCATGCCGCGCAGCGTCGCGTCGTAGATGCGGTCGGCGTTGCCGAGCGGCGGATGCTCGAACCGCAACCGGTTGACCCAGCGCTGCGCCACGAAGAGCGCGGTGCCGACGGCGAAGACGAGCAGTGTGAGCAGCAGCGCCGTGTTGACGCCGTGCCACAGCGCGAGGTGGTAGTCGGTGGCGGCCTCCGGGGGCAGGGTGCGCGAGTACGGCGTCAGCAGCTTCTCGAGCTGCGGCGCCGCCAGTCCCGCCGCCAGGCTCAGCACCGCGAGAACGGCGGGTGCGGCGAGGAACAACGGTCCGGGCGCGTGCATGCCCTGCACGGCCGGGCTCGGCCGCGCGAGCCGCTTGCGGCCGAAGGCGCCCCACATGAAGCGCACGCTGTAGGCGAGCGTGAGGATCGAACCCAGCACGACGACGCCGACGGTGGCGATCCGCGCGGGGTCGGCGAGGACGGTCGTGCTCAGCAGGGAGTCGAACGCGGCCTCCTTGCCGACGAACCCGAGGAACGGCGGAAGCCCGGCCATGCTGGCCGCGGCCAGTGCGGCGAACACCATCAGCGCCGGCGCACGATTGCCGAGGTGCGCGAGTTTGCGGATGTCGCGGGTCCCCGTCGTGTGGTCGATGATGCCGACCACCATGAACAGTGCGGCCTTGAACATCGCGTGCGCGACGACCATCGTCATGCCGGCGAGCGCGGCGTCGCGGGTGCCGAGACCGACCAGCACCATCATGAAGCCGAGCTGGCTGACGGTGCCGAACGCGAGCACCAGTTTGAGGTCGAACGCGCGCATCGCCCGCCACCCGGCGAGGACCATCGTCAGCAGGCCGAGCGTGATGATCGTGAACCGCCAGGGCGCCGCGTCGGCGAAACCCGGCGACAACCTGGCCACGAGATAGATACCGGCCTTCACCATCGCGGCGGCATGCAGATAGCCGCTGACCGGGGTGGGGGCGGCCATCGCGCCGGGCAACCAGAAGTGCAGCGGGACGATCGCCGACTTCGACAGCGCACCGATGAGGACCAGCACGACGGCGACACCGGCGAGCCAGCCGCGAGGTGCGACCTCGATCAGTTCGGACAGGTTGTACGTGCCACTCACCTGGCCGAGGATGATGATGCCGACGAGCATCGCCAGACCACCCGCGGTCGTGACGAGCAGCGCCTGCGTCGCGGCGCGGCGGCTCGAGGCGCGTTCGGCGTAATGCCCGACCAGCAGGAACGACAGGACCGTCGTCAGTTCCCAGAAGATGTACAGCAGCAACATGTTGTCGCTCGCGACGAGCCCGAACATGGCCCCGGCGAATGCCACCATCTCGGCGGCGAAGATGCCGAGACGGGGTTCGTCGTCGGTGAAGTAGCGGGCGCAGTAGACCAGGATCAGCGTGCCGATGCCCAGCACCAGCACCGACATGATCGCGGCGAGCGGATCGAACCAGAAGTCGAGGTCCATCGACAGGCCCGGAGCCCATTCGACGGACACGGTCTGCACCGTGCCCCAGTTCGCGATCACCCATCCGAGTGACACCAGCGGGACGAGGGAGAGGGGATAGAAACCGTTGCGGCCGAACTGGCGCACCACAAGCGGAGCCAGAACGGCGGCAACGGCATGGGCGAGCAGAACAGCAAGCAAAAGGCACTCCGTCGGGGGTCAGCGGGCGGCGGGGTGTCGGAACGAAACGAACCGAGTCGTGTAGACCGTTCGCTTAGCTAGCGAACTGGGCTACGTGTACATCCTACTGGGTCGGTTATTCGGACCCACAATCGCGGCAAATCGGACTAATGGGGCGCATTGTGTTATGGGCACGTGCCCGGACTGATCTATCTTGGGTCGGTGCCAGCCGAGATCCGAACCGCCGCGCTCGCCCACATCCGTGACCGCAAACTCCTCCAGACGCGTTCGGCGGGGAAGACCGCGTTCTACATGGCAGGCGGCAAGATCGACCCGGGCGAGAACGCCGAACAGGCTCTGCACCGCGAGATCCGGGAGGAACTCGACGCCGGAATCGTCGACGGGACGCTCGAACGCCTGGGGGTCTTCGAGGCGCCCGCGTACGGACATCCCGAGGGCACGGACCTGCACATGACCTGCTTTCTCGCCGAACTGAGCACCGAGCCGCGGCCGACGAGCGAGATCGCCGAACTGCGGTACTTCACCGTCGACGAATACGCGGCGATGCCGGACGTCGCGCCCGGCTCGATGCTCGTGTTCCGCCGGCTGCAGTCGCTCGGCCTCCTCGACTAGGTGAGTGGCGCGGTGCCCTCCGGTGCGCCGTGGCGCTCACGTAGCGAGTAGACGCAGAACGCGACGACGAGCAGCATCGCGACACCGGCGAGATGGTCGGACGCGGCGGTCGAGGCCGGCGACGACGGCAGGCGGTGTTCGCTGGGCGCACCCGAATAGACCACCCGGCTGCGGGGAACCGTGGTCGCCGCGACGAACACCAGCGACGCGAACGGCAGCGCCAGACCGAGCACCGCGACCGGCGCAGAACCCGGCAGCGCGGAGGCGAGCGCGAAACCCGTCCCGCCGCCCAGGACCCCCAGCCGGAGCAGGAGCGCGACGCCGTCGTTGCCGAAGTCCGGCGAGATGGTGGCGACCAGCGGAACGACGGCGGCGACACACAGACCCCACCCGGGCCGTCGCCGCTTCGGCGGAACCCTGACCGCCACCGCCATTCCCGCGGCGAGGGTGACGACGCCGACCGCCAGCAACGCCGGCGCGGGCGTCGTCACCCGCGGGGTCCGGAGGTCGTCGAGGACGAGCACGGCCGCGGCGGTGACCCCGGTCGCCGCGAGGAGGAAGTGTCCGTCGATCCCGGGGAGCCGTCGCCCGATCAGCACGGTCACCCCCAGGATCACGGCGAGCGAGAACGCCACGATCAGCCAGACCGTCAGGGGTTCGCCGAATTCCTGATCGTCGATCCACGCCCCGAGCAGCCGGTTGAGCAGCGCGAGTCCCAGGGCTCCGACCAGCGCGGTGAGCAGGGTCTTCCGTTCGGGGCGTTGCACCCGGAACTGCGACCGCGCCAGCACCGCAGACGCGAGCGCGAGCACGAGAACTCCGATCAGCAGCCACTGCGGAGGTTCGCCGATCGCCGAGGTGCTCATGCTTGCGGGCTCGACATACGCGGTATCGCCGCGCGGCAGTTTCTGCACGCTCGCGAGGAGGAACGCGCCCGCCACCCCGAGAGTCAGCGCCAGCTGCGAAACCCAGCGACCCCACACCGCGGCGACCGCGGCGCCCAGCAGGAACCCGGCAGTCGCGGTCTTGGCGAAGTGCAGGGCGATCAACGTGTCGACGCCGCCGGCGCCGGGTACCGCCCAGCGCGCGCCGATCAGGACGACCGCGCACGCCGCGGCCAGGAGCCACGACACCCGCCGGGAGCCCGACCGTTGCAGACCGCCCACCGCGATGACGGCGAGAACCAGGGCCACCACCACACCCGTCGGCTGGCTGCTGATCCACCGGTCGATCTCGCGATCGGAGGCGTTGATCGTCCAGGCCCGGTTACGGGGATTGGTGAGGACGAACCCGGCCAGTGCGCCGGACGCGAGCGCAGCCGCGGCCGACAGGGGTTCCCGGAAGTCCATTTGCCCACGGTACTCGAGCGGGTAGGAATGGAAATGGCGAACCCGGCGTTGGCACCGAAGGCGTGCCCGAGAACGACTCCGATCGAATACACCCGAGGCGAGGAGCCCCCTATGACGTCGATCAACGAGAAGGCCACCACCCTGCTGGAGCTGCACCGGCCCGGCAACCCCGTCATCCTGCCCACCGTGTGGGATGCGTGGTCCGCGAATCTGGCTGTGTCCGCCGGGTTTCAGGCACTGACGGTGGGAAGCCACCCGGTGTCCGACTCGATCGGCAAGCCCGACAACGAGGGGATCACGTTCGACGAGCTGCTGCACCGCATCTCGCAGATCACCGCCGCGGTGGAGCTGCCGCTGTCGGTCGACATCGAATCCGGATACGGCCTCGAGCCCGCCCGGCTGATCGAGGGTCTGATCGGTGCGGGCGCGGTGGGTCTGAACATCGAGGACACGGTCCACAGCGAGGGCGGACGCCTCCGTGAGCCGCAGGAGCACGCCGACTTCGTCGGAGGGTTGCGGCAGGCCGCCGACGCCGCCGGGGTCCATGTGGTCGTGAACGCGCGGACCGATCTGTTCGTGAAGCAGGTGGGCGACGAGTCCGACCGTGTCGACCGCGCGATCGCGCGCCTGAAGCTCGCCGCCGAGGCCGGAGCCGACGTGCTCTACCCCGTCGGCCGTCACGACGACGCCACCCAGAAGCGGCTCACGTCGGAGCTTCCGCTGCCCGTCAACGCGATCGGGCTGCCCGATCAGGACGATCCGGCGAGCTTCGGACCGCTCGGCGTCGCGCGGGTGAGTTTCGGCCCGTTCTTCCAGGCCGCGCTCGCCGCACACGCGGCCACCCTGCTCGGCCGCTGGTCCTGACCCGTGAGTACTTGTTAACCGCCGGCGGTTAACAAGTACTCACGGGCGCGACAGCGCATAGGCCTTCAGGTGCGCCACTTGCTCGGGATCGAGTGAGGGGCGCACCTTTTCGCGTGCCTCGGCCACATCGGCCGCGGTGACGTCGGCGGCGTCGATGTTCCGGCGCATCGCGGCCAGCGCGGCTTCCCGCAGCAACGCCGAGCAGTCGGCGGCCGAGTAGCCGTCGAGATCGTCCGCCAGAGCGTTCAGGTCGACGTCGTCGGCGAGCGGGACCGCCTTCCCGGACGTCCGGAGGATCGCGCGGCGGGCGTCGCCGTCCGGCGGCGGCACGAACACCAGCCGCTCCAGGCGGCCGGGGCGCAGCAACGCCGGGTCGATGAGATCGGGCCGGTTGGTGGCGCCGACGACCACCACGTCGCGCAGCGGTTCGACGCCGTCGAGTTCGGTGAGCAGCGCGGCGACCACCCGATCGGCCACCCCGGAATCGGAACTCTGGCCGCGCCGCGGCGCGAGCGCGTCCACCTCGTCGAGGAAGATCAGCGACGGGGCCGAATCCCGTGCCCGCTGAAACAGTTCGCGGACCGCCTTCTCTGACGCGCCCACCCACTTGTCCATCAGTTCAGCGCCCTTGACGGCGTGCACACTCAGATGTCCCGAACTGGCCAGTGCCCGAACGAGGTACGTCTTGCCGCAGCCGGGCGGGCCGTAGAGCAGCACGCCGCGCGGCGGATCGACACCCAGCCGGGCGAACGAATCCGGGTGCTGCAACGGCCACAGCACCGCCTCCGTCAGCGCCTGCTTGGTCTCCACCATGTCCCCGACGTCGTCGAGGGTGAGGCTGCCGATCGCGAGTTCCTCGCTGCCCGACCGCGACAGCGGGCGGATGACGTCGAGTGCGCCGAGGAGGTCGTCCTGGGTGAGCGCCGGCTCGACGGGTTTCCTGGCCGCGCGGGACGCGGCCCGCAGGGCGGCTTCCCGGCACAGCGCGGCGAGGTCGGCGACGACGAACCCCGGTGTGCGGGCCGCGATCGCGTCGAGGGCGATGCCGTCGCTGGGGACCTTCCGCAGGAGCAGTTCCAGCAGGGCCCGGCGGGTGGAGCCGTCGGGCAGGGTGAGGGCGAGTTCGCGGTCGCACAGGTCCTGCCCGCGCAACCGGGTGTCGACCGACTCCGGGTGCGCCGACGTCGCGACGAACGCGACCCCGACGGTCTCGACCGCGTGGCGGAGCTGTTCGATGATCAGCGCCGACACCGGCTCCGGGGTGGACGGCAGCAGGGCGTCGATGTCGGTGATCAACAGGACGCCGCCGCTGCGGATCGCCTCGACGGCCGCGGTGACCCGCTGCAGCCGGGATCCTGCCTCGAGCGCGCCGGCACTCGGCCCGTCGAGTTCGACCACCCGCCGGGACGCGAGAACCGCACGGGCGAGCGTCGCCTTCCCGACACCGGCGGGCCCGGTCACGAGGACGCCCAGATGGGGCGAGGCCCCGAGCGTGCGGAGCAGTTCGGGTTCGTCGAGTGCCAACCCGAGCCACTCGGTGAGTTTGGCGGCCTGGGTGTGGGCGCCGACCAGGTCCTCGACCGGGACCGGGGGCACCTCCTCGGCGGGCCGGACCGGCGGTGCGGGCAGGCGGGACGGCGGCGAGGTCACCGTCGCACGCACACCCTCACCCCACCCGACCGCGGTGTTGGGCTGCACGCTCACCGGACCACCGGCCGGGTCGACCCCGGTCACGGTGAGCAGTTCGGACGTCCAGGCGACACCGAACGTCCGGGACAGGGCCTGTGTCGCGGGGGCGGTGCTGGTTCCGGGGCCCAGGTCGCGGGGCAGCAGCGACACCGTGTCGCCGACCGTGAGGACCTTGCCGAGCAGGGCGTGACGCAGGGTGACGTCGGAGACGGAGTTGACGGCCAGATTGGAGCCGCTGACCGTCACCGTCTTCCCGCCGTACACCGTCACCGGTGTCACGACGACCGTGCTGTTCTCGGACAGCCCGGCGTTGGACAGCGTCACGTCGTCGAGGAGCGCGGTGCCGGTGGGGGTTCCGGCAGGCGCGCGACCGGCCACGGCGGCGGTGCGGCGCGCACCGATCAGGGCGATTGCGTCCCACTCGCGCAGACCGAGCGCGGCCAGGGCTTCCGGATGCAACCGGACCACGCCGCGCCGGGTGTCGGCGGCCGAGGTGTTCAGTCGGACTGTGAGCGCGAGTTCCGGTGAGGTCACGCCGTCGAGCCTACGTGCGGGAGCGACCTACCGGGCCCGGGGACGGCGCAGTCCGAGCCGTGCCGCGGACCGCCTGCCGCGGGCGTCGGGCTGACGCCGGATGGCCCGCCGCTCGGACGGCTTGATGTCCCACGTCTCGGGCCGCGCGGCCACCCACCGCTTCGAGTGGACGGCGAACGGAATGTGCCCGAGGTACACCGCGACGAGGACGATCAGCAGGATGTACGGGTAGGTGACGAGGGCCGCCGCCGCGAGCGCCACGAGGACGAGCAGACCGGCCGCCATGTGCGGGGGCACGGACACCGTCTTCAGTGCGAGCGTGGGGATCCGGCTGACGATCAGCGCCGCGGAGAACACGGTCCATGCGACGACGACGGGATACGACGACCACCAGCCGTCGCCCCACTGCGCGGCGGCGGCCAGGGGGGCCAGCGCGACCAGCGCACCCGCCGGCGCCGGGACACCCGTGAAGTACTCGTTGGCGTAACCCGGAATGTCGTCCTCGTCGAGGAGCGTGTTGAACCGGGCCAGCCGCAGCACGATGCTCACCGCGTAGATCAGGGCGATGATCCAGCCGAAACTCTGGCCGTCCAGCAGCGTGACGTAGAGGACGAGAGCCGGGGCGACGCCGAACGAGATGGAATCGGCGAGCGAATCCAGTTCGGCGCCCATCTTGCTGGTGGCGTCGAGCAGTCGCGCGATCCGCCCGTCGAGCGAGTCGAGGACCGCGGCGGCGCCGATCATGGCCAGTGCCGTTCCCAGATCCTCGTCCAGCGCGAACTTGACGGCGGACAGTCCCGCACACAGCGCGAGGATCGTGACGACACTCGGCAGGAGCCGCACCGCCTGCTGGGGTCGTCCCCTCCGCTGTTTCTTCGCGTTCGCGATCACGGCAGTTGAGCGATGACGGTCTCGGCGCCGATCGTCCGCTGTCCCCGCTCGGCGAGCAGCGTGGTGCCGGCCGGGAAGTACGTGTCGACGCGGGAGCCGAACCGGATCAGGCCATACGTGTCACCGATCGGGAGGGTGTCGCCGACCTTGGCGTCGCAGACGATCCGGCGGGCGAGCAGACCGGCGATCTGGACGACGGCGACGTCGTGGCCCTCCGCGGTGTGCAGCAGCATGCTGTTGCGTTCGTTGATCTCGCTGGCGTCGGCGAGGTCGGCGGAGAGGAACTTGCCCGGCCGGTGGACGACCTTTTTCACTTCGCCGCCGACGGGGCTGCGCTGGACGTGCACGTCCAGCACCGACAGGAAGATGCTGACCCGGGGGAGCGGTTCAGTTCCCATGTCGAGTTCGGACGGCGGGACCGCGGAGTCGACGAGCGCGACCTCACCGTCGGCGGGTGCGACTGCGACGCCGACACGGTTCGGCGGAACGCGGTGCGGATGCCGGAAGAAGGCGGCGCAGGCAGCGGCGGAGGTCAGTGCTCCGCGACGGACCCATTTGCGGTTGCGGCCGAGGACGGCCACGCCGAGTGGTGCGAGGACGAAGGGCAGCCCGGCCGGATGCAGGGGCGGAACTGCTCCGCGGACGAGGTCGACGATGTGCCCGACGCTCGTGGCTTGCGGGGTTCCGGGGGGTGTGGGCTTGCGTGCCACGGGCTCCTCTAACTGTGTTCGGACGGACGTGCTGCCTGCGCGCCATCGCGCCGCACCCACAGGTTACGTGAGCGCTTCCGGCTGCAACGGCATCAGGAGAGAGTACGCACTCGCGGGGTCCGATGTGTGAACGGATCGTGGCCGGATGGCGAGGGGCGTGATGGGCCCACCGACCCGGAACGTCAATTGCGCGCCGGGCAGCGCGTCGACCGCTTCGAGCAGAAAACCGGCGTTCACCTGCACATGGAAGCGGACGGGCCGCTCGGTGCCCGGGTGGCCGACGACGATCTCGCCCGACTCGAGAACCCCCAGATCCACCCGGTCACCCGCGTCGGCCAGGAGTACCCGCAGGGCCGCCGAGGAGAAGGTGTGTTCGATTCCCGGGTCGCGGGGCGACAGGCTGCGATGGTCGGGGAAGGCGCCGTCGACGAGACCGGTGGTGAGCTGTTCGCGGCCGCAGCGGAGGCTGACCGAGTCGGCTCCCACGACGACGGTCACCGTGTCGTGGCCGCAGCAACCCGGCAGCGTCGTCCAGGAACGTGCACGGGACGACCACGGAGATCGGCTGGTCCGGCGGTTCGAGCACGGTCGCCGTTCCGACGGCCAGCCGGTAGCGGTCGGTGGTGACGAGCCGCAGCACGTCGTGGTCCGCCTCGAAGAGGCAGCCGCGCAGCACCGGGAACTCCGAGTCGGCGTCGGCGGCGAACCGCACCGCCCCGACCGCGGCGCGGAGGTCGGCGGTGCGGAGGACAACCGTCCGCGTCCGGTCCGCTCGGGCGTCGAGCAGGCGGTGAATCCGCGTCAGTTCACGGCGGGCGTCGTCCAGCCCCTGCTCCAGCCGGCCGAGGTGCCGGTCGAGAAGTTCGTGGGCGTCGGTGCCGCTCAGCACGGCCGCCATCTCCTTCACCGGCATCCCCACCCGGCGCATCGCGGCGACGAGGACGGCGGCGTCCACCTGCCGGTCGGTGTACCAGCGGTAACCGGTGCGCGGGTCGACCGCGTGCGGGGTGAGCACCCCGGCCTTGTCGTAGAACCGCAGTGCGCTGACCGACAGACCGGACGCGCGAGCGAGTTCACCGATGCTGAGCACGGCGTCCACTCTGCCCCGGCGGTCCGACAGTCACGTCCAGTTCGGCGCGGAGCCGGGTGACGGCGCCGCGGATCATCCGTCCGTAGCCGTCGTCGGCGAGGTGGTCGCAGCTCTGCGCTGCCCGATCGAGATGGTGGCGCGCCTCGGACGACTGGCCGAGGGCGTGATGAGCGGCCGCCACGTTGAGGTGCAGCGACGGGTAGAAACCCGCGACCGACAGCGACGAGTGATGTTCCCGCGCCCGGTCGTCGGTCAGCGAGTCGGCGGCCCCGAGGGCTCGCAGGTCCCAGCGCAACTCCTCGGCGGGGTCGGTCTGGACGTCCGCCATGTAGTGGGCCAGCGTGACGACGTGCAGCGGGTCCGGCGTGGTGTCGCCGAACCCCTGGAGGGCGTCCCACACCTCGTCGAAGATGCGCCGGGCGCCCTCCCGGTCACCCGCCACTGCCCGTTCCTGCCCCTGCGAGATCCTCGCCATGACGGCGTCCGGTGTGTCCATGCGGACCACGCTGAGGTCTCGACCAGGTCGAGGGTCAACCCGGCTACTTGCCCTCGGCCGCCGACTTGATCCGGGCGAGGGTGGTGTTCATGCCGTTGACGAGGTCGACCTCGAAGTCCTCGTTGCCGCCGAGGACGGTCTTGACGAGGAACTGCGACACCTTGGACGTGCCGGTCGGGGCTTCTCGGCGCTCGATGACCTTGGTCCCGCTTGCGGTCGGTTCGAGTTCGTACGACCAGATCGTGCGGTTCTCGAGGATCCGGAAGGCGATGGCCTTGTTGGGCTGGAACTTCACGACCTTCGACGTGGTCGGCCACACGAGGAAGCCCTTGCGGTTGATGTTGACGGTTTTCGTGCCCTCTTCGACGACGCCGCCGAGGACGCGCATCTTGCGGCACTGAGGGCTCCATTCGCCCATCCGCTTCAGATCCGAGACGACCGCCCACACGTCTTGCGGGGTCGCGTCGATGTCGATGCTTGCTTCGAGGGTGGTTGCCATCGGCTGTCTCCAGTCAGGGAAGGTGGTACGTAAGGTAACAATTACTTTTGCGTCATGGTAGGCCCTGTGGCCGGAGAGCTGTGCGGTAGGTCACTGAAACGTGGCCCGGCCTGCAGTTTTCCAGCACTTCCGCGCGCCTCATCGAAACCGTGTAACCAAAGGGGCACGATTGGCGATGAGTCAATAGTGCGACGAACTGTCGCCGATGCAATGGCGCAAATTGGAAAGTTGTCGAGTCGGTGTTCGGAAGTGATCGGTAGTGAATGTTCATTCGATCCTGCGGTGGGACCGCAGCCCTCTCCCTCTACTCGAATCAGCCCGATTGCAAGGACGTCCGTCCTCGTGGCCGAGTGAAAAACTCGAACGTCTGATGACGCCACGCGAAATCGAGGAAGCTCTACGCGGCCGGTTGTAGACACGGTCGAGGCTCCCGCAATCCCGTCACTCTCCGCCCGGACGCGGGGGAGACTGGGGTTGTGGGAGCCGAAGAGTGTGTCGTGGTCGGAACCGGTGCGGTCTCCGCCGAAGAAGTGATCCGGGTGGCGCGCCACGGCGCGCCCGTGCGGATCTCGCGCGACGCGATGTCGGCGATGGCGGAGACCCGCAAGCGCATCGAGGCGCTGGCCGCGGACCCGAAGCCCGTCTACGGCATCTCGACGGGGTTCGGGGCCCTCGCCACAAGGCACATTCCCTCTGCCCTGCGCACGCAACTGCAGCGCAGTCTCGTCCGCTCGCACGCCGCCGGAAACGGGCCCGAGGTGGAACGCGAGGTGGTGCGCGCTCTGATGCTGCTCCGACTGTCGACCCTCGCCACCGGCAGGACCGGCGCCCGGCCGGAAGTCGCGCAGGTCTACGCCTCGCTGCTGTCGGCGGGGATCACTCCGGTGGTGCACGAGTACGGCAGCCTCGGGTGCTCCGGTGATCTGGCGCCGCTGGCCCACGTCGCGCTCGCGGTGATCGGCGAGGGCACGGTGCGGGACGCGGACGGCGCACTCGTGCCGGCCGCGGCAGCGTTGTCCTCGGCCGGGATCGTGCCGGTGGTCCTCGAGGAGAAGGAGGGTCTCGCCCTCATCAACGGCACCGACGGAATGCTCGGCATGCTGGTGCTGGCGTGCGAGGACCTGCACGCGCTCCTGCGGCTGGTCGACGTCACGGCGGCGATGAGCGTCGAGGGGCTGCTCGGCACCGACAAGGTGTTCGCCCCCGACCTGCAGGCGCTGCGGCCCCACCCCGGCCAGGCCCGCGCCGCCGCGAACATGGTCCGCCTGCTCGCCGGCTCCGAGATCGTGCAGAGCCACGCCAACCCGAGTTGCACCGTGGTGCAGGACGCCTACTCGTTGCGGTGCGCGCCGCAGGTCGCGGGCGCCGCGCGGGACACGCTCGCGCACGCCGAGCGGGTGGCGTCGTGGGAACTGGCGAGCGCCGTCGACAACCCGGTGGTCACGCTCGACGGCCGGGTGGAGTCGAACGGCAATTTCCACGGGGCGCCGGTCGGGTACGTCCTGGACTTCCTGGCCATCGTCGTCGCGGACGTCGCGAGCATGAGCGAGCGCCGCACCGACCGGTTCCTCGACGTCGCCCGCAACCACGGGCTGCCGCCGTTCCTGGCCGACGATCCGGGGGTGGACAGCGGCCACATGATCGCCCAGTACACGCAGGCCGCGATCGTGTCGGAACTGAAGCGGCTGGCGGCGCCGGCGAGTGTCGACTCGATTCCGTCGTCGGCGATGCAGGAGGACCACGTGTCGATGGGGTGGTCCGCCGCCCGGAAGCTGCGCCGGGCGATCGACGGGCTCACCCGGGTCCTCGCCGTCGAGGCGCTGACGGCCGCTCGCGCGCTCGACCTGCGGGCCCCGCTCGCACCGTCACCGGCGACGGGGGCGGTGCGGGACACGATCCGCGAGCACGTCGCCGGACCGGGAACCGACCGTCACCTCGCGCCGGAGATCGAGGCCGCGGTCGCCCTCGCCGCGTCCGGCGCACTGGTCGCGAGCGCGGAGGCGGTGGTGGGGCGGCTGGACTGACGGAGTTGATCCGTGAGTCTTTCGGCGCAGACCCGGTCCTTGAGGTCCGGGATAGCTGATCTGGTTGTGTCGGACTGTGGGGTTAGTGTCTTCGGTCATGGTGGGGAGGGGGGTGAGGCGGGCGTTCAAGTTTCGTTTCTATCCGACTGCGGTGCAGGCGGAACAGCTTGCTCGGACGTTCGGGTGCACCCGGTATGTCTACAACCGGGCGTTGGCGGAGCGGTCGCGTGCCTGGTCGCAGGAGCAGCGACGGGTCACCTACGCGGACACCTCGAAGATGCTCACCGGATGGAAGCGGGACCCCGAGACGGAGTGGTTGGCGGAGCCATCGAAGGGGCCGTTGCAGGAGGCGCTGCGGCAGTTGCAGGGTGCGTTCGAGAAGTTCTGGCGCAAGCAGGCCCGCTACCCAAAGTTCAAGAGGAAGGGGCGGTCGAAGGATTCGGCGACCTACTATTCGAACTGCTTCACCTACCGCGGCGGGCAGATCCGGTTGGCCAAGCAGTCCGAACCCCTGGATATTCGGTGGTCGAGGCCCTTACCTGAGGGGGCGGTGCCGTCGCAGGTGACGGTGTCGCGTAATGCTCGTGGTCAGTACCACATCTCGATCCTCGTCGAGGACACGATCAGCGAACTCGAGCCGGCCGATCGGGTGGTCGGGCTCGATGCCGGGATCACCAGCCTGTACACGCTGTCGACGGGGGAGAAGATCACCAACCCGCGACACGAGCGCACGGATCGTGAGCGGTTGGCGAAGGCGCAGCGGGCACTGGCCAAGAAGCAGAAGGGGTCCCGGAACCGGGCCAAGGCCCGACTGAAGGTCGCGAAGATTCATGGTCGGATCGCTGATCGGCGTCGCGATTATCTGCACACACTTTCCACTCGACTGGTGCGCGAAAATCAAGTGATCGCCGTCGAGGATCTGAGTGTGCGGAACATGGTCAAGAATCGGTCGTTGTCTCGGGCGATCTCGGATGCGGGGTGGTCCGAGTTCCGGTCGATGCTCGAGTACAAGGCCGACTGGTACGGGCGGCGGGTGGTGGTGATCGATCGGTTCTGTCCGTCGTCGAAGACCTGCTCGGTGTGCGGGGCGGTCGCCGGGGCGATGCCGCTGGACGTGCGGGAGTGGACGTGCCGATGCGGCGTCGTCCACGACCGCGATGTGAACGCGGCGAAGAACATTTTGGCCGTCGGACTGACGGTGGCAGCCTGCGGAGACGGTGTGAGACCGCCCCGCACATAACGTGCGGGGTGGCGACTGTCGGTGAAACAGGAACCTCGGGACGCGAGTCCCGAGGGGAATCTCGGTCGTTCACGGCCGAGAGCAAGTCAAGTCTCGAGTCTTGCGACTACCGTGGACTGCAGGAGATGGTCCGCATGACTCTCGCGGAGTTCGACACACGCCGGAAGACCGTCGACACCGACCGTGGACCGGTCAGCTACCTCGATTCCGGCGCCGGCCGCGTGGCGTTCTTCATTCACGGCGTCGGGACGTCCGGCTACCTGTGGCGCAACGTGATCCGTCAACTCGAGGACGAACGACGGTGCATCGCCCTGGACCTCCCGCTGCACGGCCGCACGCCCGCCGCACCCGATCAGGACTTCACGCTGGGCGCACTGGCCGACGTCGTCGCGGCCACCTGCGACGCGCTGGGTTTGGAGAAGGTCGACGTGGTCGCCAACGACACCGGCGGCGCGGTCGCGCAGATCTACGCCGCCCGGCACCCCGACCGGTTGTCGACGCTGACGCTGACGAACTGCGACACCCACGACAACGTGCCGCCGAAGGCATTCCTGCCGGCTGTGCTGCTGGCCCGGGCCGGACTGCTCGCCCGCATTCTGCCGCCGTTGACGCGGAAGGTGACGAGGGCTCGTAAGCTGTTGTACGGCACCGGGTATCAGAACGTGCGTTCGCTGCCGGAAGAGGTTGTGGCGGCGTACGTCGAGCCGCTGCTCGGCACCCGCGACCGCGCGTTGCTCTTCCAGCGCTGGATCGCGTCTCTGAATCCGCGCGATCTGCTCGCGGTCGAGCCGGACCTCGCGGCGCTCGCGGTGCCCACGCTCATCGTGTGGGGCACGGGAGACCTGTTCTTCCGGACCCCGTGGGCCTACCGGCTCCGCGATCTCATTCCGGGAGCGCGGGAAGTCGTGGAGATCCGGGGCGGCAAGCTGTTCTTCCCCGACGAGCGTTCGCGCGAACTCGTCGTCGAACTGCGCAGATTCTGGGCGGCCCGGTCCTGAGCCGGATTCAGCGCAGCGGGTCGAAATGCCGCATGACGGCGGGAACCTCGCCCCCGGTCATGGAGTCGGCCATCATGCGTCCGGTGAGCGGACCCAGGGCGATGCCCCACATGCCGTGGCCGCCCGCCACGTGCACACGGGGGGAGCGGGTGGCGCCGACGAGCGGAAGTCCGTCGGTGGTGCAGGGCCGGGATCCGACCCACTCCTCCCGCCGCGATTCCCAGTCGATGCCGGTGAACATGGGCGTCGCAGCCGCGATGATCGCCTGCACCCGGCGCGGGTCGAGAGGTGCGTCGGGACTGCGGAATTCCATCATCCCGGCGACGCGGAAACGGTCGTGCAGTGGGGTGCACGCCACGCGCTGGGTGGGGAAGTAGATGGGGTTCTTCGGCATCTGCTCGGGCTGGACACTGAAGCTGTACCCGCGGCCGGCCTGTACCAGGGCGCGGACACCGAACGGGCGGGCGAGAGTATTGAGGTGTGCGCCGCCCGCGAGGACGACGGAATCGGCGGTCACCGTGTCGCCGGAAGCCGCGACCAACCGGACGCCCGACTGCCCCTGATCCTGCACCGTCGCGACGTCGAAGCCGGACCTGATCTCGCCGCCCCGGGCGCGGACGGCGTCGGCGAGCGAATGCACGAAACGCGGCGGGTCGATGAAACGCTGGTTGCGCAGCCGCAGACCGGAGTGCACGCCGTCGCCGAGACTCGGCTCGAGAGAGTGGATCTCGTCTCGGTCGACGCGGTCGTACTCGACCTCGCCGCCCGCGGCCTCGACGTGACGGAACTCGTCGACGAGCGCTTGCCGGTCCTCGTCCGACTTGAACGCGGTGAGGAACGGGTCGGCGAGATGCGTGTGCTCCCGGACGCCGCCGTCCGCGAGTTCGTCGTAGGCGCCCAGGGAGATCCGGTTGACCTCGGCGTACACCTTCATCGCGTCCGCCCACCGGGAGGGCGTGCAGTGCCGGGCGAAGCCGACGAGGAAACGCACCAACCGCAGATCGGTCGTGAACGGCACATAGACCGGCGAGGACGGATTCAGCATCGCGCGCAGGCCGTACCGCAGCACGGCCGGTTCGGGCAGCGGCAGCGTCAATGCCGGTGCGAGCCAACCTGCATTGCCCCAGGACGCATCCGCCGCGACACCCGCACGGTCGACGACGGTGACGCGCACGCCACGCTCCTGGAGGAACCACGCCGTGGACAATCCGACGACGCCTGCTCCGACGATCGCGACATGGTCAGGGCGCTGCACTGTGCTCATGACTCCATCATCGGCGGGCGACGGAGCCGGGGCAGTAGCCGTTCGGCCAATCCCGGACAGCGCCCCCTGTGCAATCGGCCAGGGGTCACAAATCCCCCAGCGGTCACCAATCCCGCAGTCCCGTCAGCTTCAGGTGCAGCATCAGGATGAGCCGGGTGTCCGCGTCGGTCAGGTCCACGTCGCACGAGTCGACACAGCGCCGCAGCCGATTCCTCAGCGTGTTGGGGTGCACGTGCAGCGCGGCGGCGGCATCGGCGACGTCGCCGCCGTGCGCCAGGAAGGCGCGGGCGGTGGCGACGAGATCGGTGCCGTGCTGCACGTCGTGCCGGGTGAGCGCGGCGAGCGGGGTGAGCTCGCCCAGGCCGTCGAAGATGTCGGCGACGCGCAACGCCAGCACGGACGCGAGACTGTCCCGCATCGTCCCGGCGACACCACCGGACCGGGCGTGCTGCAGCACGGTGAGAACCCGGTCGGCGTCCCCGCGCGACAGGTGTGCCTGGCTGGCCGTGCTCACCTCGCGTCCGACGGCGACCACGAATGTTGCCCCGCTGCGGGCGCGGCCGAGGAAGTCCTCGGCGAGGCGCCGGACGTCCTTCTCCGACGCGGCGATGACCACGTAGATGACGTCGTCGAGCTGCGCGGCCACCGAATCGACCGCCAGTGTGTCGAGGTACAGGCCGAGGGAGGCGAGCAGACCGGAGGGCAGCGGGCGCCCGATCGCGACGGGGGCGGCCGCCGCGACCGTCAGCCGTCCCTCCAGCCGGAGGTCGTCGGCGGCACGGAAGGCGGGCTCGCCGCCGTTGATCAGCGCGCGGACGCGGTCGACTTGCATCCGGCGCGTCACGTCCACCCGTTCCCGCTCCGCCGCGATGTGCTCGGCGACGACCGGGACCGCGGACCGCAGGATCGATTCCTGTTCCGGGGTGGGGGCCGACGTCATCGCCGCCCAGATCGACCCGACCGACCGTCCCGCGTCCCGCACCGCGATCACCGCGCGGGGAGTCATGTCCGGCAGTCCCATGTCCACGTAGAAGACGTCGGTGTCCCGGTGCAGGCGCTCGAAGACGCCCGCATCCTCGAGGAGTTGCCGGTACTTCCCGGGCACCTGCCGTCCCAGGATGGTCTCGATGCGCGCTTGGTCCACGGCCTGCTCGCCGCTCGAATAAGCCAGGACGGTCGAGTTCTCGTCCTCGATCGTGATCGGGGCCCCGATCAGCTCGGCCAGCGACCCCGCCACCGTGAACAGGTCTTCACCGCGCAGGTCCATGGGTGCGAGCCTAGTTGCCGGCCGCGGTCCGGCCGGGTCTTCGCCGCGGTCCCGTGTCGTCGAGACACGGCCCTCCGGGTCCTGGCGGTGGCCACCCGTCACGGGCATTGTGGGGGTATGGCGGCGACGCAGGGCGGAACCGGAACGATGACCGCGTGGCGCGTGGTCGCTCCGGGCCCCGTCGCGGGCCACCCGCTGGAACGGGCGAGCGAGCCCATACCCGAGCCGGGGCCGGGCGAACTTCTCGTGAAGGTTCTGGCGTGCGGAGTGTGCCGCACCGACCTGCACGTGACCGAGGGGGATCTTCCCGTGCACCGGCCCCGGGTGATTCCCGGCCACGAGGTGGTGGGGGAGGTTGCCGCACTGGGGGATTCGGTGACCGAATCGTTCGCCGTCGGGGACCGGGTGGGCATCGCCTGGCTGCGGCGCACGTGCGGACAGTGCGCGGCCTGCCTGCGCGGCGCGGAGAACCTGTGCAGGCAGTCGCAGTACACGGGATGGGACGCGGATGGCGGGTACGCCGAATTCGCGACGGTCCCGGCCGACTACGCGCTGCACCTGCCGGCGGGGTACACGGACACCGAACTCGCCCCGCTGCTGTGCGCCGGGATCATCGGCTACCGGGCACTCGAGCGCGCCGCGGTCCCCGTCGGCGGCGCGCTCGGCATCTACGGGTTCGGCGGCAGCGCGCACCTCACCGCCCAGGTCGCGTCGACGCGCGGCGCCCGGGTGCACGTCATGACGCGAGGGGCGGAGGCCCGGGCGCTGGCGGAACGACTCGGGGCGACGTCCGTGCAGGGCGTGCGCGACACACCGCCTGAGCCCCTCGACTCCGCGATCCTGTTCGCCCCGGTCGGCGACCTGGTGCCCGTCGCGATGGAGGCGCTCGCCGACGGCGGCACCCTCGCCGTCGCCGGAATCCACCTCACCGACATTCCCGCGCTCGAGTACCAGCGGCACCTGTTCCGGGAACGGCAGATCCGCAGCGTCACTGCCAACACCCGTTCGGATTCCGTCGAATTCCTGCGCATCGCAGCGGAACACCGGCTGAGCATCGACACCCACCCGTACCCACTCGACCGCGCCGATCGGGCCCTCCGGGACCTGGCAGGCGGAAAGTTCAGCGGTGCAGCAGTTCTCGAGCCGTAGAGGGAGAGAGATATGAGCGAACACGCAGGGGCACCCGTCGTCGTCGGCATCGACGGGTCCCGGGCCGCACTCGACGCGGCGCGCTGGGCCGCGGGCACGGCGGTCCGGCTCGGTGCCCCGCTCCTGCTCGCCCACACGTACCCGGACGAGGCCACGTTCTACAACGGCACCGCGATGATGATCGACGCCCAGTTCATCCAGGAACTGCGCGAGGACGGCAACTCGATGCTCGACGCCGCCACCGCCGCCGCCCTGCAGGATCAACCCGGACTCGCCGTCGAGCGCGACGTCCGATCCGGGACCGCGGCATCCCATCTGATCGAGCTGTCCCGGGCGGCGCGGATCGTCGCGGTCGGCGCGCAGGGTGCGGGTGCGGTCACCGACTATCTCCTCGGATCCACGGTCCTCCGGACGGTCAACCACGCGCACAGCCCGGTCGCGGTGGTCCGGGGAGAGCCTGCGCCGGAATCACCGGACGCCCGCCCGATCGTCGTCGGCGTGGACGGCAGCCAGGTCAGTGAGAAAGCCGTCGAGGAGGCGTTCGCGCTCGCGTCCGCCTTCGGGGTCGGTCTGGACGCGGTGCACGCGTGGAGCGGGGAGAAGCAGCACGGACTCGCGCACGCGTCCAAGTACGTCGACTGGGCCGCGTACGAAGAAGGGGAGAAGGCCGTCGTGTCCGAATGCCTCGCCGGGACCCGCGACGAGTATCCCGACGTACCGGTGACCGAGGTGACGACACAGGGCGCGTCCGCCGACGTCCTGCTGCGGCACGCGGCGACCGCGCAACTGCTGGTCGTCGGAAGCCACGGCCGGGGCAAGGTGATGGGTGCCCTGCTCGGATCCGTCAGCCAGAATCTCGTGCATCACGCTCCCTGCCCCGTCCTCGTCTGCCGGACTCGGCAGTGACGCCGGGATAGGCTCCTGTCATGGCTGGGGTCGAGGGTGTCCTGCTCGATATAGACGGTGTGCTCGTTACTTCGTGGCATCCGATCGACGGCGCCGCCGCCGCGGTGCGGGAGGTGCGCGAGCGCGGACTCGCGTGCGCGTACCTCACCAACACGACGTCGAGGACGTGCGACGAGGTCGCCGACGGCCTCCGGTCGGCGGGCATCGAAGCCGACTCCGACGAGATCGTCACCGCGGCCCGGCTCACCGCCGAGTACGTCCGGTCGACCTATCCCGGGTCGCGGGCCTGGGTCCTCAACAGCGGCGACATCACCGCCGATCTGTCCGGGATCGAACTGGACGACGACAACCCGGAGGTGGTGATCCTCGGCGGCGCCGGGCCCGAATTCACCCACGCCGCACTCAGCCGCGTGGTCGAGTTGATGCTCGACGGCGTCCCCGTCGTGGCGATGCACCGGGGCACCACGTGGGCCACCCACGACGGGCTGCGCATCGACACGGGCACCTACCTCCCCGGGATGGAGGAGGTCGCGGGAACCAACGTCGTGTCGGTGGGCAAGCCGTCGCTCGCCGCGTTCCTCACCGCCACCGATCTGATGGGCACGGGACCGGACGTGACGATGATGGTCGGCGACGATCTGACGGGTGACGTCCTGGCTGCGCAGCGCGTGGGACTCATCGGTGTGCTGGTGCGGACGGGCAAGTTCCGCCAGTCGATTCTGGACCTCGCCGCGCAGCGACCGGACCACGTCGTCGACTCCGTCGCGCAGCTGCCGAAGCTCCTCGACGAACTCGCCTGAGCGGGGTCCGGGACTAACCGGCCCGGAGCGGGTACTCTCGCGGCGAATCCTCCAATTCGACGTTCCCAGAAGGAGCTTCCATGCTCGCTGTCTCCACCCCCGTCACCTCGACCGCCTCGGCATCGCGTACTCGTATCTCGTCTCTCTTCGGCCGACGGCTGGCACGTGTGGGAGCGGCGATGGCCGTGGGTCTGGGCGTCGCGGCGGGAATCTCGGTGGCAGGCGCAGGTGTCGCCGGTGCCGCCCCCGTCAACTGCGTCTCCCCGCCGTCGGCCAACGACGTCCAGGTGTCGGACACCGCGAGCTGCGGCGCCAAGGCGACCGAGGCCGGCACCGCCCACGCGATGGCCGCGGACAGCGGCACCGCGGTGAGCGTCGCCAACGGGCACAGCGGCGCCACCACGTACGCCAACGGGTACGGAACGTCGCTCGGTGCGTCGACGGGCTCGGGTCAGGCGTACGCGGTCTCGCTCGGCGGCGGCATCGCCCGTTCCGGTGCGGCCGACGGCACGACCACCGTCGCGATCGCGGGCTGGGGTTCGGGTGCGACGGCCGACGCGAACGGCGTGGACTGCGTCGGCGCGCTGTCTCTCGCCTTCAACCTGAACACCGGTCAGGTCTGCGCGATGCGCTGATCGCCCCGGCGCAGCGCTTCCGTCCCGACCTTGCACTCACCCTGTTCGAGTGCTAAAAATGCACTTGGCACTCGCCGCGGGTGAGTGCCAGGTCGGGACGGTGAGACCGGGAACCACAGACACCCCTGGTCGTCCGTCGCGGGCACCGAACTCGGCCGAAGGCGTAAATGAGGCGACCCGACTAGCGGTCGCCTTGTGTGTCACCCCCAATCCGGAGGATCACTTCGCAATGGCCAAGATCATCGCGTTCGACGAAGAGGCCCGTCGCGGCCTCGAGCGGGGACTCAACGCCCTCGCCGACGCAGTCAAGGTGACGTTGGGCCCCAAGGGTCGCAACGTCGTGCTCGAGAAGAAGTGGGGCGCCCCCACGATCACCAACGATGGCGTGTCCATCGCCAAGGAGATCGAGCTCGAGGACCCCTACGAGAAGATCGGTGCCGAGCTGGTCAAGGAGGTCGCCAAGAAGACTGACGACGTCGCCGGCGACGGAACCACCACCGCTACCGTTCTCGCCCAGGCTCTCGTCCGTGAGGGCCTCCGCAACGTCGCTGCCGGCGCCAACCCGCTGGGTCTGAAGCGCGGCATCGAGAAGGCCGTCGAGGCCGTCACCGTGCGTCTGCTCGAGACCGCCAAGGAGATCGACACCAAGGAGCAGATCGCTGCTACCGCTGGTATCTCCGCAGGCGACCCGTCCATCGGCGAGCTCATCGCCGAGGCCATGGACAAGGTCGGCAAGGAAGGCGTCATCACGGTCGAGGAGTCCAACACCTTCGGCCTGCAGCTCGAGCTCACCGAGGGCATGCGCTTCGACAAGGGCTACATCTCGGCGTACTTCGCCACCGACCCGGAGCGTCAGGAAGCCGTCCTCGAGGACGCGTACATCCTGCTCGTGAGCTCCAAGATCTCCACGGTCAAGGACCTGCTGCCGCTGCTGGAGAAGGTCATCCAGTCCGGCAAGCCGCTGGTCATCATCGCCGAGGACGTCGAGGGCGAAGCCCTGTCCACCCTGGTGGTCAACAAGATCCGTGGCACCTTCAAGTCCGTGGCCGTCAAGGCTCCCGGCTTCGGTGACCGTCGCAAGGCTCAGCTCGCCGACATCGCCATCCTCACCGGTGGCGAGGTCGTCAGCGAAGAGGTCGGCCTCTCCCTGGAGACCGCCGGACTCGAGCTGCTCGGCCAGGCACGCAAGGTCGTCATCACCAAGGACGAGACCACCATCGTCGAAGGCGCGGGAGACCCCGAGGCCATCGCCGGTCGCGTGTCCCAGATCCGCGCCGAGATCGAGAACAGCGACTCGGACTACGACCGCGAGAAGCTGCAGGAGCGTCTGGCCAAGCTGGCCGGTGGCGTTGCAGTCATCAAGGCCGGCGCTGCCACCGAGGTGGAGCTCAAGGAGCGCAAGCACCGCATCGAAGATGCCGTGCGTAACGCCAAGGCTGCCGTCGAAGAGGGCATCGTCGCCGGTGGTGGCGTGGCTCTGCTGCAGTCGGCTCCCGCACTGGACGACCTGAAGCTCGAAGGTGACGAGGCCACCGGTGCGAACATCGTTCGCGTCGCCCTCGAAGCTCCGCTGAAGCAGATCGCCTTCAACGCGGGCCTCGAGCCCGGCGTCGTTGCCGAGAAGGTTCGCAACCTGCCCGCAGGTCACGGCCTCAACGCCTCGACCAACGAGTACGGCGACCTGCTCGAAGCCGGCATCAACGACCCGGTCAAGGTCACCCGCTCCGCGCTGCAGAACGCAGCGTCCATCGCGGCTCTGTTCCTGACCACCGAGGCCGTCGTCGCCGACAAGCCGGAGAAGGCCGGAGCGCCCGTGGGCGACCCGACCGGCGGCATGGGCGGTATGGACTTCTAAAGGCGGCTACGCCTACCGTGCGTGGCCGAGGAGTCCTCGGACTCGTTCACCGCGCACGGGCACGAAGTGCTCCGACAGAGCCCGGGACACCAACTGGTGTCCCGGGCTCTTTCTCGTCTGTGCGTCGTTTGCCGGGTCCGTTTCACGGCCACAGTGCTTTTCGGGGTTGTGTTCTCGTCTCAGTGTCCGGCAGGCATCAGCATCCAGGCGGCGAGGTAGACGAGGGCCGCGGTGCCGCCGGTGACCAGAGTGGCCACCACGGTGAGCAGGCGGACGAGGTTGACGTCCACCGAGAAGTATTCGGCGATGCCGCCGCAGACGCCTGCGAGCATCTTCTGGCTGTCGGAACGGGTGAACTGGCGGGGAGTGTTGCTGTCGAATGTCATGCCTCCATCCTGTTCGGTGAAACCGGTCCGCACCATCGGGATGTACCCCGATCTCCACCCTGGTCTTTCACCCTGAGCAGTGACGACGCGCCGAAGAACTAGAAATCCCACTCTTCGGGTCGAATTGGTGTAATACTGAAGAATTTTTTGCGTCATCTATTTTTCTGGACAAATGAGATGCGTGTACCACGGCCAAAGAAGAGATGTGCGAAATTCGCCAACTCTTCGTTTCTTCGAAGGGGAATTCAAGGGCAACGACAAGAAAATGCCCGGAAACGGTGAATCGAGGTATGTTCTGTCGCTCTTCGATTACGGAATCGGGAATCCGGGGGTCGAGGTCTCGGCGTATTCCCTGGTGGTGCGGCGTGTTTCGGAGGTAATTGGGGATTTGCCGGTGTTTGATCAACGGTTCTTCGTTAAGTCAACGATCGCAAATGTTTACCACTTCGTGCTTATTCGGAGCGAAAACTCGGGTACAAATGACGGAGCCCCTGATCGCAGGGGGAGTTCGAAAATCCACTGCGTCGAATAGGAGTAATACTATGTCCGACAGCCTTTTGGGTCTGCTCGAAGCGCTCACCACACTGATCGGCTTCCTCGGGTCCGTCGGGGGATAGGGACACCCCGTTTCGACCCCACTTCTGAACGAGAGCTGGAGTTCGCATGACATCATGTGGGCTCCAGCTCTCGCCTCTACGGAGTCGGGCAGGCGACGTCGCAGCGAAGGAGAACGATGGTCAACCGCACTGCAGCGGGTAGGTACGGGGTGCGCTTGGCGCTCGCGGTCGCTCTGACGACGGCCGTTCCCTGCCTCGGGGTCCAGGCGTCCGCTTACGCAGATCCCGCCGAAGACGCCACTGTCGCGGACGGCGGCTCCCACCTGGTGAGCACCGACCCGATCGACGACCGGCAGTCGACCATTCACGTGTACTCGGCGTCCATGGACCGCGAGATTCCGCTGCGGGTGATCACCCCCGCGGACACGAGCGCGCCGAGGCCGACGCTCTACCTGCTCAACGGTGCGGGCGGCGGCGAGGACTCCGCCACGTGGCAGGCCCGGACCGACGTCGTCGACTTCTTCGCCGACAAGAACGTCAACGTCGTCACGCCCATGGAGGGCGCGTTCAGTTACTACACGGACTGGGAGCAGACCGACCCGGAACTGGGCAACAACAAGTGGACGACGTTCCTCACGCAGGAACTTCCGCCGATCGTCGACTCCGCGCTCGGCACCAACGGCGTCAACTCGATCGCCGGCATCTCGATGGCCGGTAGCTCCGTGCTGAGCCTGGCGCAGTCGGCGCCCGACCTGTACCAGAGCGTCGGCGCCTACAGCGGGTGCGCGATGACCAGTACCGACCCCGGTCGCGCGTACGTACGTATGGTCGTCGAGGGTCGCGGCGGCGGCGACACCTCCAACATGTGGGGTCCTGAAGACGGTCCGGGGTGGGCCGCCAACGACCCGTACATCAACGCGGAGAAGCTGCGCGGACTCGACATCTATGTCAGCAACGGATCCGGGCTGCCCGGGGCGGGCGATCAGCTGAACGCACCGGGAATCAACGGCGACGTCGGAACGCTCGCCAACCAGATCCTCGTCGGCGGCGCCATCGAGGCCGCCACCAACCAGTGCACCCATGCGCTGGCGGACAGACTGAACGAACTGCAGATTCCCGCGACGTTCGACTTCCGGCCCACCGGCACCCACTCCTGGACCTACTGGCAGGAAGACCTGCACAAGTCGTGGCCGATGCTCGCCGCGTCGATCGGCCTCTAGCGTCCGGTCTCGGAACAGAATCGACCCCCGCAGATCCCGGATCTGCGGGGGTCGAGCCGTCTAGTCTGACGAAGTGGAGACAGTACCGATCCAAATGCCCGACGGAACCACCACTCCGGTTCGCCTGTTTCCCGGCCCGGACGACGCCCCCGTGATCGTGGTGTTTCCCGGCCTGGGAATTCCCGCCGGCTACTACGAACCCTTCGCCGAGGAACTCGTGTCCCGGGGATTCAACGCGGCGATCGGCGAACTCCGCGGCCAGGGCGACAGCCGCCCCCGCCCGAGCAGCGACAGCACGTACGGCTACCACGAACTGGTGGCCCTCGACTTTCCCGCGATCTTCGAAGTGGTGCGCGAGCGTTTTCCTGCGGCGACGCCGTTCCTGCTGGGGCACAGCATGGGCGGTCAGCTCGGTGTGATGTACGGGGCACGGATCCGGGGCCGGCTCGGCGGGATCGTGCTCGTCGCGTCGGGGTCGCCGTATCACCGCGGGTTCCCCGGGATCCATGCCCCGCGGATGCTCGTCGGCGCCGCGGCGATGTCGATGACCGCCAACCTCGCCGGGTTCTGGCCAGGCGACAAACTGGATATCGGCGGGTTCGGGCGGCAGTCGAAGGTGCTGATCACCGATTGGTCGCGATTCGCCCGCACCGGCAGGATCGAACCCGACGGCGCCGACATCGATTACGAGGAACGCATCGCCCGGCTGAAACTGCCGGTGCTGTCCGTGACCGTCGAGGGGGACGATCTGGCTCCGGAATCGGCGGCGAAGAACCTCCTCGCGAAACTCCCCAACGCCGACGTCACCCTGTGGCACCAGCCGCAACCACTCGGCCACAACGGGTGGATCCGCGAGCCCGCGAGCACCGTCGACCGGATCGTCGACTGGATCCACGACCACACCTGACCTGTGAGTACTTGTTAACCGCGGGCGGTTGAGAAGTACTCACAGGTGGGGGTCAACGGGTGAGCTGCTCCCACAGGAACGTGAACGTGAGCGCCGATTTGAACGCGGCCTGCGCGTTGTCCGCGGCCCCGCCGTGCCCGCCCTCGATGTTCTCGTAGTACCAGATCTCGTGGCCCTGCTCTTCGAGCAGCGCCGCCATCTTGCGGGCATGCCCGGGATGGACGCGGTCGTCGCGGGTGGAGGTGGTGACGAGGATCGGCGGGTAGTCCGCCGCCGCGTCGGTGTTCTGATACGGCGAGTACTCGCTGATGAACTTCCAGTCGTCCGGGTTGTCCGGATCGCCGTACTCGGCCATCCACGACGCCCCGGCGAGTAGCAGGTGGTACCGCTTCATGTCGAGGAGCGGGACCTGGCACACGATCGCGCCGAACAGTTCCGGGTAGCGGGTGAGCATGACGCCCATGAGCAGCCCGCCGTTGCTGCCGCCCTGGATTCCGAGCTGCTTCGACGTGGTGATACCCCGGGCCACGAGGTCGCGGGCGACCGCGGCGAAGTCCTCGAACGCTTTGTGCCTGCCCTCCCGCACCGCCTGGGTGTGCCACGACGGGCCGTACTCGCCGCCGCCGCGGATGTTCGCGACCACGTACGCGCCGCCGCGTTCGAGCCATGCGAACCCGACCGACCCGCTGTACCCGGGGACCATCGAGTTCTCGAAGCCGCCGTACCCGTACAGCATGGTGGGGCAGGGTCCGGTCACGTCGTCGCGGCGCACCACGAAATAGGGGATCTCGGTTCCGTCGTCGGACACCGCGAAGTGCTGCGACACCGACATGCCGTCCGCGTCGAAGAACGAGGGCGCCTGCTTGACGGGTTCGAGCGCACCACCGACGGAGCCGTACAGCAGCGTCGCAGGCGTGGTGAATCCGCTGGAGTTGACGAAGAAGTCGTCGCCGGTGCGTGGGTCGGTGCTGATGATCCCGCTCGCCGTGAGTTCCGGGACACCGTCGAGAGGCTTCTCCTCCCACCCGGTGTCGTTCGGCGTGAGCACCGACAGCTTGGTCTGCACGTCCGATAGTCGCACGAGGAGGAGGTGGTTCCTGGTCCACGTTCCCTGTTCGAGGGACGTGTGCTCGTCCGGGGTGAACAGCGGCGTCAGCTCGCGGGACCCGGCGAGGAAGTCGACGTAGTTCGCGACGAGTAGCGACCCGGCCGGGTAGACGGTGCCGTTCACCTCCCAGTCGGTGCGCGGACGGATGGTCAGCCACTCGCGGTACACGGACGAACCCGCGTCGTCCGGGGTGTCGATCCGGACCTTCGACCCGTCGGGGAGCAGTTCGTAGCGTTCGGAGTTGTAGAAGTCCATCGACCGGCCGACGAAGTGCCGCTCGTACCCGGGGGTGTCGTCGTACGACGCGCCGACGGACACGTCGGTGGTCTCGCCCTCGAAGACGGTGACCGCCTCGGTGAACGTGGTGCCGCGATGCCAGCGTTTCGCGATTCTCGGGTAGCCGGAGTCGGTCATCGAGCCTTCGCCGAAGTCGGTCCCGACGTACACGGTGTCCTTGTCGATCCAGCTGATGCTGGTCTTCGCCTCGGGCACGTCGAATGCGTGGTCGCCGCCGACGAATTCGCGCGTCTCGAGGTCGAATTCGCGCACCACGGACGCGTCGGCGCCGCCGCGCGAGAACGACAGCAGGGCACGTGACTGCTCGGGTCGCAGCACGCTGGCGCCTGCCCACACCCAGTTCTCGCCCTCCCGTTCGGCGAGTGCGTCGACGTCGAGCAGGACGTCCCAGTCGGGGTTGTCGGTGCGGTACTGCTCCAGGGTGGTGCGCCGCCAGATGCCGCGCTTGTGTTCGCCGTCGCGCCAGAAGTTGTAGAGGTACTCGCCGCGCATGCCCGCGTAGGGGATCCGGTCGTCCGTGTCGAGCACGTCCAGGATCCGGCTCTCCAGCGCGGAGAACCCGGCGTTCTCGGTGTACTCGGCGAGCGTGCGGGCGTTGCGTTCCCGCACCCAGTCGAGTGACCGTTCCGCGGTGACATCTTCGAGCCAGAGGAAGGGATCCGTCATGGCGCCATTCTTGCAGGCGGTGTCGTGCCTGGTCGCGGCGGGAAAGGTGTGACGGATGAGGCTACCCGCGGGTAACGCGACCGCGTGGAGACAGCGAATCGGGACGGGACTACCCTGAACAACCGTGACCTCACACTATGACGTCGTTGTCCTCGGAGCCGGTCCCGGTGGGTACGTCGCTGCTATCCGCGCGGCACAACTCGGACTGAGCACTGCCATCATCGAGCAGAAGTACTGGGGTGGTGTGTGCCTGAACGTGGGCTGCATCCCCTCGAAGGCTCTTCTCCGCAATGCCGAACTTGCGCATCTCTTCACAAAAGAGGCCAAGTTGTTCGGTATCTCGGGTGAGGCGTCCTTCGACTTCGGCGCCGCGTTCGACCGCAGCCGCAAGGTTGCCGAGGGCCGCGTCAAGGGCATCCACTTCCTGATGAAGAAGAACAAGATCCCCGAGTATGACGGCAAGGGCACCTTCACCGACGCCAACACCATCGAGGTCGCGCTCACCAAGGGCGGCACCGAGACGATCACGTTCGACAACGCGATCATCGCCACCGGCAGCACCACCAAGCTGCTGCCCGGCACCGAGCTGAGCACGAACGTCGTCACCTACGAAGAGCAGATCATGACCCGGGAGCTGCCCGGATCGATCCTCATCGTCGGTGCCGGCGCGATCGGCATGGAGTTCGGGTACGTGTTGAAGAACTACGGGGTCGACGTCACCATCGTCGAGTTCCTCGACCGCGCGCTGCCCAACGAGGACGCGGACGTCTCCAAGGAAATCGAGAAGCAGTACAAGAAGCTCGGCGTCAAGGTCATCACCGGTGCCGCCGTGCAGAGCATCGACGACGACGGCTCCAAGGTCACCGTCTCGATCAAGAACAACAAGTCCGGCGAGACCGAGTCGGTCGTCGTCGACAAGGTGATGCAGTCCGTCGGGTTCGCACCCCGCGTCGAGGGCTTCGGCCTCGAGAAGACCGGCGTGCAGCTCACCGACCGCGGCGCCATCGGCATCACCGACACCATGCAGACGTCGGTGCCGCACATCTACGCCATCGGTGACGTCACGATGAAGCTGCAGCTGGCGCACGTCGCCGAGGCGCAGGCCGTGGTGGCCGCCGAGACGATCGCCGGCGCCGAGACGCTGCCGATCGAGGACTACCGGATGATGCCGCGGGCGACGTTCTGCCAGCCGCAGGTCGCCAGCTTCGGTCTGACCGAGCAGCAGGCCAAGGACGAGGGCTACGACATCAAGGTCGCGACGTTCCCGTTCGCCGCCAACGGCAAGGCGCACGGCCTCGGCGACGCCACCGGCTTCGTCAAGCTGATCGCCGACACGAAGTACGGCGAGCTGATCGGTGGCCACCTCATCGGCCCCGACGTCTCCGAGCTGCTGCCCGAGCTCACCCTCGCGCAGAAGTGGGACCTCACGGTCAACGAGCTGGCCCGCAACGTGCACACGCACCCGACGCTGTCCGAAGCCCTGCAGGAGGCCATCCACGGCCTCGCCGGACACATGATCAACTTCTGACCCGAACACCGACGAGGGCCCGCACAGTCTCTGTGCGGGTCCTCGTCGTTTCCGGGCGGATCCGTTCCGCGATCCGATGGCGAACTGCCCGCAGCGATGGCATCGTGGGGAAGATGACCATGCCGGACAGCACGCCAGAAGGATCCGAGGGCGAGTACAGCCTGGACGAAGAGGACCAGCTGCAGCCGGAGGACACGTTGGTCGACCGAGGTGTGGACGACGTTCTCGACGAGGGGTATTCGCCTCCGGAGAAGCCGCTCGGGCTGAACGCATTCGGAACGACGGCGGCCGAGCAGCGCGAAGGCGAGACCCTCGATCAGCGGCTTGCGGAGGAGGAACCGGATCCGGCGTTCGAGGAGGACGAGAACGTGGAAATCCTCGATGACAACGAGGTCGGACGGCAGCGTTCGGGGCGGCTTCTCGCCGAGGACGAGGGTGTGGGGGAGGACGAGGAGAAGGATCTCGTTGCTTTCGACATCGGAATCGACGGGGGAGCGGCGTCGGCGGAGGAGGCCGCGGTCCACATCGTCGACGAAGAGTCCGACCTCGACGAACTCAGCTGACGCCGCGACCGGCGTCGTACCTTTCTTGCGCTGCCAGAACGTCGGGTACGCGCGATTCGACCAGTTCGATCAGGTCGATCAGGCGTGAACCGACCTCGGCGCCGAGCGGCGTAAGGCTGTATTCGACCTTCGGCGGGATGGCCTCGAGCACGTCGCGAACCACGAGGCCGTCTCGTTCGAGTGCTTGCAGTGTCTGCGACAGCATGCGTTCGCTGACGCCGTCGACGCGTCGGCGGAGTGCGCTGAATCGGTAGTTTCCCTCGGTCAGTGCCGCGAGCGCGAGCACACCCCAGCGGCCGGTGACGGTCTGCAGGGTCTCGCGAGACGCGCAGTTGCGCGCGAAGACGTCCGCTTCGAGGGTGCGGTCTTCGCTTTCCTGTGCTGGGTGAGCGGGCTCGGACATGCGTCCAGTGTATCCGACGAAGAGGAAGCACTTACTGAAGTATTTGCACTTACGAAAAATTAGTGCATGATGGAAAGTGAGCTTGAACAGTCAACTCGCACCACTACGCGCTAGGAGTTCGTCATGACCATCGCCGTCACAGGAGCAACCGGACACCTCGGCAGGCTCGTCGTCGAGGCACTGCTCGACAAGGGGACACCCGCCGCCGACATCGTCGCCGTGGTCCGCACCCCGGCCAAGGCAGCAGACCTCGCGGACAGGGGAGTCGAGGTCCGGCAGGCCGACTACAGCGATCGCGCCGCGCTCGAGACCGCATTCGCCGGCGTCGACAAGCTACTGCTCGTCTCCGGCAGTGAGGTCGGACAGCGGGTTGCCCAGCACGCCAACGTGATCGATGCCGCGAAGGCCGCCGCGGTCGGCTTCGTCGCCTACACCAGCGTTCTCGACGCGCAGAACAGCACGATCGGTCTGGCCGTGGAACACCGCGCCACCGAGGATCGGCTGGCACAGTCCGGGATCGACTTCGCGCTGCTCCGCAACGGCTGGTACTGGGAGAACTACCTCGGCAGCATTCCCGCGGCGGGCGAGACCGGTGCGCTGTTCGGGAGTGCCGGGACCGGTGTCGTCGCCGCTGCCGCCCGCAAGGACTACGCCGAGGCGGCCGCCGCCGTCCTGCTCTCCGACGGGCAGGCGAGCAAGGTCTACGAACTCGGCGGCGACGAGCGCCTGACGTACAGCGAACTGGCGGACGTCATTTCCTCCGTCATCGGAAAGCCGGTGTCGTACAAGGACCTTCCGCAGGCCGAGTACGCCGCGGCGCTCGAGGGTGCCGGACTGCCCGCACCGATCGCGAGTATGCTCGCCGATTCGGATGCGGGCGTGGCCATCGGCGCTCTCGACACCGAGAGCGGCGACCTGCAGAGGTTGATCGGCCGCAACTCGACCCCTGCCGCCACCGCCCTCGCCGTGAGTACTTCTTAACGTCGGGCGGTTAAGAAGTACTCACGGGCGTAAGCAACCCAGCTGCCGAACTCGGTGATGTCCGTGGCCCCGTCGACCGCGTCGTGGGTGCAGCTGAAGCCCACCACGGCGCGGCCGTCGGACAATTCGACGCTCGTCAGGGCCATCGGGGCGGGCAGCGCCGCGAGGAAGCTACCCAGCCCCGCAGCGGACACGCGGAACAGTTCCCCGGAAATCGGGGAGCCCGCGCCGGGACCGCGGCGCACAAGGCCGGGCTTGGGCGGGGTGGTGTCGAGCGCGGTGAGCCGGTACGCGTCGGTGGTGGTGACGGTGTCGACGTAGCGTGCCCCGATGTCCTCGAGTTGGAAGTGCAGGGGCTGCCCGCGCAGGTGCGCGCCGAACACGGCCAGTTCCACCCCCTCCTCGACGAGGGTGGGCGCGGGCGCGCCGAGCAGCCGGGCGGCGAGGTCGACGGCCACCTGATCGGCGAACGCCGGCACCACGAACATGACCCCGAACGGTTCGCCGGCGGCGGTCGGGACACCCGGGACGGCGACCGCCGCCATGTCGAGCAGGTTGCAGAAGTTCGTGTAGGTGCCCATCCGCCGGTTGATGCCGATCGGATCCGCTTGCACGGCAGCGATGGTCGGGTGTTCGGTGGTGGTGGGCAGCAGGAGTCCGTCGAAACCGGCCAGCAGATCCCGCGTCTGCGCCTTGACGCGGGTGAGCGTGTCGAGGTCGGCGGCGAACTCGTGGCCCGCGGGCTTGCGCGCCGACTCGACGATGGCGGTGACCACAGGATCGGCACCCGCAGGTGCCGTGTCGAGGAATTGCCCGACGGCGGTGTACCGCTCGGCGACGACGGCGCCGTCGTACAGCAACCGGGCGGCATCGAGCAGCGGGGAGATGTCGACCGCCTCGACGGCGAACCCGCGGTCCGTCAACGACGCGACCGTGTCGGCGAACGCCGCGCGGTACTCCGGCGTCAGCAGGGCGAGATTTGCTTCCGTGGGAATCGCGACGCGTGCATGCGCGGGCGCGGCGAGCCGGACGTCGGACGGCCACGCACGGCTGCGCGGGTCCGCGGTCGCGGGGCCAGACATGATGCGGGCGGCAGTCACCGCCGTGTCGAGTTCAGTGGCGAAGACGGTGACGCAGTCGTAGTCGACGCACGCCGGAACGACCCCGTCGGCGGGGATGACGCCGAGTGTCGCCTTGATTCCGACGAGGCCGTTGAACGCCGCCGGGACCCGGCCGGATCCCGCTGTGTCGGTGCCGATTCCGATGTCGGCGATGCCGAGGGCGACGGCCACCGCCGAACCCGAGCTGGATCCGCCCGACACACGTTCGGGGTCCCACGAGCACCGGACGGCGCCGTACGGACTGCGTGTCCCGACCAGTCCGGTCGCGAACTGGTCGAGGTTCGTCTTCCCGAGTACGACAGCGCCCTGGTCGACCAGGCGGCGCACGGCACTCGCGGTGACGTCCGGGAGATAGGCGAACTCGGGGCACGCGGCCGACGTCGGGAGTCCGGCGACGTCGATGTTGTCCTTGACCGCCACGACCTTCCCGGCCAGGGGCAGGTGCTCGCCGGCGTCGAGACGGGCCTGCACGGCAACGGCATCGGCGTGGACGTCCTCGGCGGGCCGGAGGGTGATCCACACCTCCGGGCGGTCCACCTCGGCGATCCGCCGGAAGGCGTCCTCGACCCGGGCGGTGGGGGACAGGGCGGCCTGTCCGCGGTTCACGGCATCGACAGTCATCAGTTTTCTGCTCCAATCACGACGAGAAGGGTGCCCGGTTCGACGATCGCGCCCGGTGACACGAGGACTTCGAGGACGGCGCCCGGCGAGGTGAACGCGACCGGCATCTCGAGTTTCATCGCCTCGAGCACCACGGCGTTCTGGCCCGCTTCGACGCGCTGCCCGGCCTCGACCTCGACGCGCCACACGCTGCCGACCATCGGCGCCTCGACGACGACGGCGCCCGGCGGGAAGTCGCCGCGCGCGGCCGGCTCGGGTGCGGTGACCTGTTCGACACGGTCGAATTCGCCCGACGCGCGCCACGCCGACTTCTCGGTCTCGAACGCCGCGGACTGCCGGGCGTCGAACTCGGCGATGGATTCGGCGTTGTCCTGCAGGAACTTCAGATGGTCGGCGAACGCGAACGTGCCGTCGGAGATCTCCGCGTCGAACCGCCCGGCCACCGCCTGCGCGCGGTACTCGCGCAACTGCTCCGGGGTGACGGGTTCCCACACGATGCGGTCGAAGAACCGGAACATCCAGGGTTTGCCCTCGTCGAACGGGCGGTGCTGCCGGTAGCCCGACCAGATCGGGACGGTGCGCCCGATCAGCTGGTAGCCGCCCGGCGACTCCATGCCGTAGACACACAGGTACTTGCCGCCGATCCCGACGGCGTCGGATGGCGTCCAGGTGCGGGCCGGGTTGTACTTGGTGGTGACCAGGCGGTGCCGCGGGTCGAGGGGCACGGCCAGCGGTGCACCGAGGTAGACGTCGCCGAGCCCCAGTACCAGGTATTCGGCGTCGAACACGGCGTCCCGGACTTCGTCGACGCTGCCCAATCCGTTGATCCGCCGGATGAATTCGGTGTTCGACGGCAGCCATGGCGCCTCGTCGCGGACCCCGCTGCGGTAGCGGTCGATGGCCTCCGCGATGGACGGGTCGTCGAACGACAACGGCAACCGGACCGTGCGACTCGGCACCACCAGATCGTGCGTCGCCGGCAGCAGTTCCTCGATGTCCTGGAGGACGTCCAGCAGCCTCCCGGCCGGGAGGCGGTCGGCGTCGAAGTGCAGGTGAAGCGACCGGACACCCGGCGTGATGTCGATGACGCCCGGGACGCGGCGCCGGACCAGCGCCTCCGACAACGCGTGGACGCGCATGCGGAGTCCGAGATCCAGTTCCCGGTCCCCGTATTCGACGAGGACGTTGTCGTCGCCGGCGCGCAGGTACGCGACCTCCGGTCGGTCCAGAATCGGCGCGATGCGGTGCAGCACCCCGCCGTCGCTGTTCGACGACCGGGTCACCGCGGGCGGAACATCCAGTCTGCGAGACGAATCCGAAGAACGCAGTGAGTCCGCACCGTCGTCGGAGACCGCGACGAACCGCACGCTGTCGCCGGGCCGGATCTGCCCGAGCTTCCACCGGTGGGCCTTGGCGACGGTGAGCGGGCACGCGAAGCCGCCGAGGCTCGGCCCGTCGGGTCCGAGCAGAATCGGAGTGTCGCCCGAGACGTTGAGGGCTCCGACGCTGTACGCGTTGTCGTGCAGGTTCGACGGGTGCAGTCCGGCGTCGCCGCCGTCGGTTCTCGACCACACCGGCTTGGGGCCGTCGAGCCGGAGTCCGGTCCGGTTCGCGTGGGTCTGGACCTTCCAGCTGGTGTCGTAGAACTGCGCCATGTCGGAATCGGTGAAGTAGGCGGGCGCCGGCTGCGGTCCCTCGGTGACGGCGAGATGCCACACGTGCGTGAACTCCGGGATCGAGTCCTCCGGGACGGGATGCGGCGCGCCGAGACCCGTCGTGTTCTCGAACAGCGAGTCGTCGAACAGGCCTAGCACATCGCCCGTGGCGACGGCCTTACCCGTGATGCCGCCGAACCCGCCGAGCGTGAACGTGGCTGCGCTGCCGTGATACAGCGGGGCGTCGATCCCGCCCCGGAACGCGACGTACGTGCGCAGACCCGTGTCCGCCGGAGTGCCGACGTCGAGTACGGATCCGGCCGGCGCTTCCACCGGGTGCCACAGAGGGATCGGCTCGCCGTCGAGGGTGACGGGGGCATCGGCGCCGCCCACGCAGATCACGGTGGCATCCGAGAACACCAGGCGCGGCCCCTGCAGGGTGCATTCGAGCCCCGGTGCGCCGGCCGGATTGCCGACCGCCGTGTTGACCAGCTGGAACGACAGGTCGTCCATCGGCCCGGACGGGGGAATTCCGACCTCCCACAGGCCGATCCGGCCCGGATGGTCCTGCACCGTCGTCATGGTTCCCGCACGGAGGACGTCGACGCGACGCCCGGTGGCCCGCAGATCGGCCAGCGACTGCGTGGTGTGCGCGGCGTCCAGAACGGTGTCGGCGACGCAGATCCGCCGGAGCTGGGGAAGGTTGGTCTGGATTCCGTAGATGTGGGTGTCGGCGAGCGCCTCCGCGAGGGCGGCGAACGCCGCCGTGCGCCGGTGCCCGCGGGTGATCACCTTCGCCAGCATCGGGTCGTAGAAGGCGCTCACCTCGGTGCCCGTGTCGACCCACGTCTCCACCCGCGTGTGAGCCGGGAACTCCACACCCGTGAGGCGTCCGGCGCTGGGACGGTAGTCGTGGCCGGGGTCCTCGGCGTAGATGCGGGCCTCGACGGCGGTTCCCCTGATCTCGGGTCCGGAGTCGGGCAGCCCGTCCAGCATGGAACCGTCGCCGCGGGCGAGCCTCAGCATCCACTCGACGAGATCCACCCCGGTGACCTCCTCGGTCACCGGGTGCTCCACCTGCAGTCGGGTGTTCATCTCGAGGAACGACGCCTCACCGCGGTCCACGTCGTAGACGAACTCCACGGTTCCGGCCGACCGGTAGTTCACCGAGGACGCGAGACCGCGGGACGCGGCCAGCAGTCGCTCCACCACCTCGTCGGAGAGTCCGGGCGCCGGCGCCTCCTCGACCACCTTCTGATTGCGGCGCTGCAGCGAGCAGTCGCGGGTGCCGAGGCTGAGCGTGCGGCCGTGGCCGTCACCGAACACCTGCACCTCGATGTGCCGGGCGCGGGCCACGAAGCGTTCCAGGAACACCCCCGACGAGGAGAAGTTTGCCTGGGCGAGGCGCTGGACGCGGTCGTAGGCTTCGCGGAGCTCCGTGGCGTCGAAGCACGCCTGCATCCCGATGCCGCCACCGCCGCCGACCGCCTTGATCATCACCGGATAACCGATCTCGGAAGCCGCGGACAGGGCGGCGTCCGCGGAGTCGAGGAGCCCGCTGCCCGCGACGAGCGGGACGCCGACGGCGCGTGCGGCCTCGCGTGCCGTGTGCTTGTTCCCGAACGTGCGCAACTGTTCGGGAGTGGGACCGACGAACGCGATGCCCGCGGATTCCGCCGCCGCGGCGAACGCGTCGTTCTCCGACAGGAACCCGTACCCGGGATGAATCGCGCCTGCGCCCGTGGCGAGTGCGGCCTCCACGACGGCGTCGGCCCGCAGATACGACTCGTGGGCGGGAGCCGGGCCCAGCCGGACGGCGACGTCGGCCATCTCGACGTGCGCGGCCGCGGAATCGGCGTCGGAATACACCGCAACCGTCTTCAGTCCGAGAAGATGCGCGGTTCGCATGATGCGGCAGGCGATTTCGCCCCGGTTCGCGACGAGCAGGGTGTCGAAGGAGTACTCGATCGGCGGCGTATTCATCCCTGTGGACATGGTTGTATACGCTAAGGACGGGGTGTTTCACCGAGATTTCTCGAAGTAAAGCGTGGGTTAGTAACACCTCTCACGGTGTCGAGGGCTGCACCGGGGGGACGAAGTCGAACGTCGTGCCGAGCAGCCACACCAGCAGCAGGACCACCGGCAGGTGGAACATGAACTGCAGGAACGTGAATCCCACCAGATCGCGTGCCCTGAGCCCCAGCACCGCGAGCAGCGGCAGCATGAAGAACGGGTTGATCAGGTTCGGCAGCGCCTCGGCGACGTTGTACACCTGGACCGTCCAGCCCAGGTTCATCCCGACGTCGGTGGCCGACTGCATGACGTACGGTGCCTCGACCAGCCACTTTCCGCCGCCGGACGGCACGAACAGGCCCAGCACGACGGTGTAGAGGGCGATGACGACGGTGAACGCTCCGCCGCTGCCGATGTTCGTGAAGAACTCGGCCAGGTGCTCCGAGATGGTGAGGCCGTTTCTGCCCTCGGCCTTGGTGAGGATCGCGGCCATCGCGGCATACAGCGGAAACTGGACCAGGATGCCTGCCGTGGCCGGGACGGCCAGGGCGACGGCCTGCAGGAATTTACGCGGCGTCCCGTGCAGCACCAGCCCCAGCATGAGGAAGACCAGCAGATAGCCGTTCAGGCTGCTGACGACGGTGAGCAGGGGTTTGGTCGCCAGCTGAGAGACGAGCCATCCCAACGTCATCAGACCGGCCAGTATCGGCAGGATCCGGCTGTACTCGAGCCACTCTCCCGGTCGCGATCGAGGCGGGACGTCCTTCGGCCGGTCGTCGAGGTCCACCTCCAGGTCGTGGGCGGTGGTGACGGCGGCGCCCCTCGGCGCCGAGAAGTGGGCGATCACCACGGTCAGGGCGATGATGATCACGCACATCAGCAGCGACTGCCACGTGAAGATCGTGGTCCCGAAGTCGAGGACGCCGGTGATCGTCAGCAGCGCCGGCGGCAGGGACGCGGCGGTGGCCTGGAGTTGGGCGGCGGAGGACGACATGCCGAGCGCCCACACCGCGCCGAGGCCCATGAAGGCCGCCGCGCCCAGAGCGCGGTAGTCCACCCGCAGATCGGTTCGGCGCGCGATCGCCCGGGCCAGCAGCCCGCCGAACACCAGGCTGAGCCCCCAGTTCAGGAACGAGACCGACATGGACAGGAAGGCCACGAAACTGACTGCGCTGCGTGCAGTCCCGGGCACCGTCGCCAGACGGTCGATCAGCCGGGCCACCGGTGGGGACGTCGCGACGACGTACCCGGTCAGCACCACCATCGCCATCTGCAGGGTGAACGCGGTCAGATCCCAGAACCCGTCGCCGAACGCGTCCACCACTTCCTGCGGAGACGAACCGTTGGCCAGTGCGGCCACCGCGACGACGAAGACACCGACGAGGGCGAAGACGTAGGCGTCCGGAAACCACTTCTCCGTCCACCCGGCCAGCGACTGCGCAACCCGCGCCAGACCCTTCTCGGAACGGACGTCTTCGGTGGCGGAGGTCATGCAGCCGTTCCTCTTCTCTGCGTTCTCTGCGCTGTGCGGAACCTAGGAGTAGTCGCGTTCGATCCTCAGCGTCCCGATGGTGGTGGCCAGGGCGTCGTACTGGGTCACCAGAAAACAGAACTCGATCAGCCGGCGATCGTCGAAGTACACGCCGAGCGCCGACCACGTGGCATCGTCCAGATTGTCGGTGGTGACGAGTTGGTCGACAGCGGTGAGGATGGCGCGGCGGCGCGCGTCCCAGCCTTCCGCGTCGGGACCTTCCAGCACCTGTTCGAGCAGCGCCGGGGTGACGCCGGCCCGGCGTCCGAGGCGCACGTGGTGGTCCATCTCGTAGCCGCACTTCCGCAGGTGCGCCACCCGGAGGATGATCAGTTCGGTCTCGTGGCGGGAGATCTTTCCGCCCGGCATCAGCTTGCCGGAGTAGTGCAGCCACGCGCGGAAGAGACCCCCCGTGTGGCCCACCGTGCTGAACAGATGCGCGTCCGGGACGCCGGCGACGCGGGAGATGACGCGCCACAGCACCCAGTTGACGGGGCCGAGTTCCTTCAGACGTCCCGGTGGAATGCGTGCGGTCACGCCGCCCCCTCTCCTTCTACTCGCCCCCTGGCAGGAACGGTTGCGTGCGTGCGTAGTTCGATCGACCGGGTCATCTCGGTCGCCCGAGATGCGAGGCCCCGATGTGGGAGGGCCCGGAGTGCGAGCATACGCACAGAATCCGTCCCGGGTACCCGGGACGGCGCGGAAATCCGGTTCTTCCGTCCCGCGATTCCCCGTTCGAGCGCGTCGACCGCCACCGTGATCGAGGACGTCCGGGCGAGTGCGCTGCCGCGGGGTGCGGGGACCGCGACGCCGTCGAAACCGATCAGGGTGCGATCGGTGTCGATCTCGCCGAGCCGGGCGATGCCGACCCGGGTCCCGAACGGCTTCAACTCCTCCCGCAGCGCCTCGCCGAGTTCCTCGGCGCCGCCTCTCGTCGCGCTGTGGACGCCACGCAGCGGGTCGAATGCCGTCGACGATGCCACGACCAGCGCGTATCCGTTGCGATGCCCGATGTACGGCCCCGCGGCCCGCAGCGTGTGGTACGTCCCCAGCACGTTGACCTCGATGGCGTAGCGCATCACTTCCGGATCACCCGCGACAATGTGCGCCGGGGGTGTCACGCCCGCGTTCGCGACGACGACGTCGAGGCCGCCGAGCCGGTCGGTGAGGTAGTCGAACGAGTCCTCGACGGCACGCCGGTCGCGGATGTCGCACCGGCGCCACGGCGCCCGGCCGCAGGTGGTGGCAGTCTGTTCGAGGAGTTCGGGTTCGAGGCCGAGCAGCCCGACGTGGGCGCCCCGCTCGTGAAGTCGTCTGGCGAGTCCGGCGCCGATTCCCCGGGCCGAGCCGGTGATCAGGACGCGACGTCCGACCAGATTCTCTTCGAGAGTGCGTGACCGCGGAGCGTAGCGCGCAATCCCGGTCCTTCAGGGCCGGATTAGTTCTCCAGGGGCGCTGCTCCGCCGTGGTGAGGGGAAATGTGGCGGTCGGTCACCGTGAGTGCGTGGTTTGCCGGTGATCGTCACGGCCGCAGTCCGGTGGGGTCGGTGCTGGTTGGGGGATACTTGAGGGGTGTTTCGGTCGACCCCGGATGCTCTATGGTGCCGGTGAGCCTGTGGATTAGTTTGGTGGCGGAGGGCACAGTTCGTCGTCCGCGGGAACCGTGGACTGTTGCCTTCGAGCACGAGTGTCAGAGTCCTGTTTCTATCCCCGCCCTCCCCGGAACACGCACCCATACAACCAGATACGTATCGGGCCCAGCCCGGGATCGGTGGCGGTGATGGACGTGGTGCACCCGCGATGCGCGGGAATCGACATCTCCAAGAAGGACGCGAAGGTGTGCGTGCGGATCCAGGGCCGCGGCAACAGACGCACCTCCTCCACGGTGACGACGTGGGGCGCGATGACCAACCAGATCCTCGCCCTGCGCGAGCACCTACTCGAGCGGAAGGTCACCTGCGTGGTGATGGAAGCCACCAGCAACTACTGGCGCCCGTTCTACTACCTGCTCGAGGAACTCCTCGAGGTGATGCTGGTCAACGCCCATGACGTCAGGACCGTGCCCGGCCGCAAGAGCGATGTCTCCGATGCCGCCTGGCTGGCCGATCTCGGGGCGCACGGGTTGGTCAGGGCCTCGTTCGGGCCACCGGAACCGATTCGTGTGCTGCGCGATCTCACCCGCGCCCGCACCATGATCACCCACGAGCGGACCCGGGAGATCCAACGACTCGAAAAGCTGCTCGAGGACACGGGGATCAAACTGTCTTCCGTCGCCACCGATGTCACCGGGGTCTCCGGGCGGTTGATGCTCGAGGCGCTCATCGACGGCCGTAACGATCCGGTCCAACTTTCCCAGTTGGCCAAGGGACGACTGCGGTCGAAGATTCCGGTGTTGACCGAGGCCCTGACCGGGCATTTCAGCGCCCACCACGCGTTCATGACCCGGCTGTTCCCAGGCCGGATCGACGCCCACACCGCCGACATCGACAAGCTCTCGGCCCGCATCGACGAGGCCATGGCACCTTTTCGGCCGGCCCGGGACCTGCTGATCAGCATCCGGGCTTCTCGACGACCGTCGCCGAGATATTCATCGCCGAGACCGGCGGTGACATGCGGGTGTTCCCCACCGCCGGGCATCTGGCCTCGTGGGCGGGCGCCGCACCGGGGTCCAACGAGTCGGCCGGTCGGGTGAAATCCACGAAGACCTGGCCCGGAAACCGGTATCTCAAGGGCGCCCTCGCCCGCCGCCGCCCTCGCCGTCTCCCGCTCCAAGGGAACCTATTTCTCGGCGAAGTTCCGGCGCATCGCCGCGCATCGGGGGCCGATGAAGGCAGTCGTGGCGGTGGAGCACGCGATGCTCGTCGCCGCCTGGAACATGCTCACCCACGGCGACTTCTACCGCGATCCCGGGGCCGACTACTTCACCCGACGCACCCCCACCAAGACCAGGGCCCGCGCGGTCGGCCAGCTCGAGGCACTCGGCTACCGCGTCATCCTCGAACCACTCGCCGACACCGCATAACCCACCACCGCCGGACCCGGTCAACCCGTCGTAATCCCGGCGGGTCACCGACCCCTGTCCTCACCCGCGGTGGTCACCTAATTTTCGTGGGAGCAATTCAGGGGCGCTTCGCTGGCCCCTCCGTGGGGACGGAAAATCTGGGCGTTGATCTCACCTGGGCGGGTGGTCACCCCTGGCCTGCGTCGCGGCGGAGGCGCACGATTTCAGGGTGCGTGTTGTGGTCGACCCCGATCCGTCTGTGGTGCCGGTGAGCCTGCGTGTCAGCATGGTGGCGGAGGGCCAATCTTCATCCGCGGGAACCGTGGATTGTTGCCTTCGAGCACGAGTGGGAGAGTTCTGTTTTCATCCCGCCCTCCCCTCAACGCGCACGCCTGCAACGGGCAGTGTCGCACATGAAGGGCGAGGGAGTGATCGGTGATGGAAGTGGTGCACCCGCGGTGCGCGGGAATCGACATTTCGAAGAAGGACGCGAAGGTATGTGTCCGGATCCAGGGCTCCGGGAGGAGGCCGACGAACGCGACGGTGACGACCTGGGGTGCGATGACCAACCAGATCCTGGCGTTGTGTGAGCATTTGCTGGCCGAGAAGGTCACCTGTGTGGTGATGGAGGCCACCGGCGAGTACTGGAAGCCCTACTACTACCTGCTCGAGGACACGCTGCCGGTGATGCTGGTCAACGCCCACGACGCTCGGAACATGCCAGGCCGCAAAACCGACGTCTCCGACGCTGCCTGGCTGGCCGACCTGGGCGCGCACGGGCTGCTGCGAGGATCACTGGTGCCGCCGCCTCCGATCCGCCGGCTGCGTGATCTCACCCGCGCTCGCACCGCGCTGACCCGCGACCGCGGCAGGGCGGTGCAGCGGATCGAGAAGGTCCTCGAGGACGCCGGGATCAAACTGTCCTCGGTCGCCACCGACATCATGGGTGTCTCCGGTCGGTTGATGTTGGAGGCCCTCATCGACGGATCCGACGATCCGGCGGCGATGGCGGATCTCGCGAAACGGCGGCTGCGGGTGAAGATCCCGGCCTTGACCGAGGCGCTGACCGGACGGTTCACCGCCCATCACGGGTTCTTGATCCGCATGCACCTGACTTTGATCGACCAGTACGGGCAGGCTCTAGGTGAGCTCGATGACCGGATCGCGGAGGCGATCGAGCCTTTTCGCGCGGCCCGGGACCTGCTGATCAGCATCCCGGGTTTCTCGACGGTCGTCGCTGAGGTGTTCCTCGCCGAGACCGGCGGCGACATGAGCGTGTTCCCGACCGCCGGTCATCTGGCCTCGTGGGCGGGGACCGCACCCGGCTCGAACGAGTCCGCGGGACGGGTGAAGTCGACCAAGACCCGGCCCGGCAACCGGCACCTGAAGGGTGCCCTCGGGACCGCAGCGCTGTCCGTGTCCCGCTCGAAGGGCACCTACTTCTCGGCCAAGTACAAGCGGATCGCATCCCACCGGGATCCGATGAAGGCGCTCGTCGCCGTCGAGCATGCGATGCTCGTCGCCGCCTGGAACATGCTCACCAACGGTGACCTCTACCGCGATCCCGGGGCCGACTACTTCACCCGACGCACCCCCACCAAGACAAGGGCCCGCGCGGTCGGCCAGCTCGAGGCACTCGGCTACCGCGTCATCCTCGAACCACTCGCCGACACCGCATAACCCACCACCGCCGGACCCGGTCAACCCGTCGTAATCCCGGCGGGTCACCGACCCCTGTCCTCACCCGCGGTGGTCACCTAATTTTCGTGGGAGCGCATCGACTTCGGCCTGCCGGGAGCGCGGGGCGGTCGCCGCTGTTGCTCGATGTACTGCCGGATGATCGAGATCGGTGCCCCGCCGCACGATGCGGCGAAGTAGCTCGGGGACCAGAGGTGCCCGTTCATGGAGTGCCGGTTCACCCATTCGCGATACTGGTCGCGCAGGCGGCGTGCGGAGACGCCTTTGAGGCTGTTCACCAGCTTCGAGACTTGGATGGTCGGAGGGTAGTCGATCAGCAGGTGCACGTGGTCGCCCTCCCCGTCGAACTCGACCAACCGGGAACCGAAGTCGTCGCACACGCTGCGCATCACCTGTTCGCAGGTGGTCAGCATCTCGTCGGTAAGGGCTCCCTTCCGATACTTGGTAACAAAGACCAAGTGGACGTGTAGGGCGGCAAAAACGGAGCGGCCACGTCTGTATTCCGGTTCAGAAACCATAGACCAATGATATTCTGTGGGTGTGCAGTTGCGATACCAGTACCGCGTCTATCCGACGCCCGGTCAGCAGGACATGCTGGCCCGGTCGTTCGGGTGTGCACGGGTGGTGTTCAACGACTGCCTGCGCATCCGCCAAGACGCGTATGCGGCCGGGGTGAGCCTGTCGGATACCGCCGTACAGAAGCAGGTGGTCACCGCGGCGAAAAAGACTCCGGAGCGGGCCTGGTTGGGCGAGGTCGCCTCGGTGGTGCTGGTGCAGGCGTGCCAGGACGCGCGGCGGGCGTACCGAAACTGGTTCGACTCGCTCTCCGGGAAACGGAAGGGCCGCATGGTCGGCGCGCCGCGGCTGCGGTCCCGCCGGGACAATCGGCAGACGATCCGTCTGACCCGCAACGGGTTTTCGATCCGACCGAACGGGAAGCTGTACGTGGCGAAGGTCGGCGAGGTGGAGGTCGCCTGGTCCCGCGATCTGCCGTCGGAACCGTCGTCGGTGACGATCATCAAGGATGCGGCGGGCCGGTATTTCGCGTCGTTCGTGGTCGAGACGACCGACGAACCGCTGCCGCCGGTCGATGCGGAGGTCGGGATCGACCTCGGGTTGGCGACGTTCGCGGTGCTGTCGAACGGCGAGACGATCAGCTCGCCGAAGTTCCTGCGCCGTGCCGAACGCAAGCTCGGCGCAGCAACAACCGGGTCAAGGCACGTCTTCGCGTCGCGAAGGCCCACGCCAGAGTGTCCGACGCCCGCAGGGACTGGGCGCACAAGCATTCCACGGCGATCATCCGCGAGAACCAAGCGGTGTTCGTCGAGGATCTGTGCGTGCGGGGGCTGGCGCGGACACGGTTGGCGAAATCGGTACACGACGCCGGGTGGGGGATGTTCACCCGCATGCTGGAGGAGAAAGCCGCCCGCTACGGGCGCACCTTCGTCAAGGTGGACCGGTTCTATCCGTCGTCGCAGATCTGCTCCCGATGTGGGGTCCGGGGCGGCCCGAAACCGCTCTCGATCCGGGAGTGGACATGCACGGCGTGCGACGCGGTTCACGACCGCGACGTCAACGCCGCGAAGAACATCCACGCCGCAGGACGTGCGGAGTGGCTAAACGCCTGCGGAGGGGCCGTCAGCCTTCCCTCCTAGAGGGAAGCGAGCCCCAGTGAAACAGGAACCCACCCCAGCGGCGCGCAGCGGCGCAGAAGGAATCCCGGCCGTTCACGGCCGGGAGGACGTCAAATGAAGCGAGTTCCCACAACAAACAAACAACAACGTCCCACCGAGTTGGACAACTGTCTCAATCACGGATCGCCCAGGCCATCCGCGCGAGGGAAAGCGCCTGTTCCGCGCGCTCGATCACCACCTCCCGCGACTCGCTGATGTGCGCGAGCAGTGTGTCGTACGCGGTATCGAGCTTGCCGTCGAGTGCGAACTCGGCCACCGCGATGTGCTCGTCGACGGTCGCGCTCATGCGGTCGGGGGTCAGGTAGTCGAACATCCGGACCGGCCGAACCTTCGCGTTCACGCTGACGAGCGCATCGGACAGCGCCCGGTTTCCGGCCGACCGCAGTAGCACCGTGTGGAACTGCTCGTCGAGCGCGACGAATCCGGCATCCGGCTCGGGGTTCTCCTTCCGCAGCGCGTACCACCGCTCGAGTTCCGGTCCCAGAACGTCCGGGTCGTGCGACAGCGACTCGTCGGCACGGACCCGGGCGATTCCCTGAAGCTCGAGGGTGATGCGCAGTTCGTACAGTCCGGCCAGTTCGTCGATGCGGGGGCGGTACGGAAACAGTCCGCCGACGTCGCGCTGGACGAGTCCGTCGGCGAGGAGCCGGGCGAGGGCCTCCCGCACCGGTGTCCGCGACACTCCATAGGTGTCGGCGAGACGCTCCTCGCCGAGCCGCTGTCCCGGCGGGATCCGGCCGCTCATCAGATCGGTGCGCAGCGACAGGTACACGTGGTCGCTGAGGGAACCGGCCGGTTCTCGGCGGGCCATCAGATCGCCATCGCCGCGCGGACGTCGGAGACCGCGGTCCGGACGTCGGAATCGGGTGCGGCGCCGCCGTCGCCGGACGACGTGACCCGCCCGGACTCGAGGACGTAGTAGCGCTCGGCGGATTCGAGCGCGAACCCGATGTGCTGTTCCACCAACAGGACTCCGAGGCCGCCGCGGCGGGTGAGTTCCATGATCGTGCGTTCGATCTCCGTCACGACGGACGGCTGGATTCCCTCCGTCGGTTCGTCGAGGATCAGCATCTTCGGTTCCGTGATCAGCGCCCGCGCGATGGCGAGTTGCTGACGCTGGCCCCCGGAGAGGAGACCGGCGCGCCGGTCGAGCAGGCCGCGCAGCGCCGGGAACAGGTCGAGCGCCTCGCCGACGAGTTCCTTGCCGCGCTTGCGGCCGTCCGCCACCACCTGCAGGTTCTCCGCGGTCGTCAGCTGACCGAACGACTGCTGGCCCTGCGGCACGTACGCGAGGCCGCGCGCCACCCGGGCGCTGGGCCGCAGCGCCGTGACGTCCTCGCCGTCGAACAGCACCCGCCCGGAATTCACCTTGATCAGTCCGACCGCGGCCCGGAGAAGCGTGGTCTTGCCTGCGCCGTTGTGTCCCATCACCGCGGCGACCCCGTCCGACGGGACCGTCAGCGACACTCCGTGGATCACCTCGGTTCGGCCGTACCCGGCCCGGACGTCGTCAAGCTCGAGCATCGCTGTCCTCCTTCGAAACGTCGGGCTGCAACTCGGGGGCGGCGCCCGCCGCGGCGGTCCCGAGGTACACCTCCTGCACACGGGGATCGGCCTGCACCTGCTCGACCGTTCCCTCGCTCAGCACCTTCCCGGCGTGCAACACCGTCACCGAGGTCGCGAACGCGCGCATGAAGTCCATGTCGTGCTCGACCACCACGACGGTCCGTTCACCGCCGATGCGGCGCAGCAGGTTTCCCGTCTCCTCGCGTTCCTCGTGGCTCATGCCCGCCACTGGCTCGTCGAGCAGCAGGACCGAGCAGTTCTGCACGAGGAGCATGCCGATCTCGAGCCACTGCTTCTGCCCGTGCGCGAGGATTCCGGCCGGGGTGTCGCGGAGCTTGCCGAGACCCGTGATGTCGAGCGCCTCCTCGATCGCGGGGAGCACCGTCTTGCGGCGGCGCAGCAGGGTGAGCGCGGAGCGGCCCGCGCCCGCGGCGATGTCGAGGTTCTGGAGCACCGACAGTTCCTCGAACACACTCGCCGTCTGGAACGTGCGGCCCACGCCGAGCCGGGCGATGCGGTGCACCTTCTTGCCGATCAACTCGACGCCGGATTTCGTGACCGATCCCGTCGCGGGGACGAGCCCGGTGATGGCGTCGACCAGCGTGGTCTTGCCCGCGCCGTTGGGGCCGATCAGGAACCGCAGATCGCCCTGCATCAGGGTGAGGTCGACGCCGTCGACCGCCTTGAAGCCGTCGAAGCTGACCCGCAGGTCCCGGACCTCGAGGTACTCGCTGGACATTCCGGCGTTGCCGCCGAGCACCGGCTCCCTGGTTGTGGTGGGAATCGTCATCGCGCCATCTCCATTCGTTCCGCCGCCTCGGTCTCGTCCTCCGGACCGGGCCGTGGCTGCTGCTCGGACGCGGCCTTCTGCTTGCGCTTCAGCAGCGCGAACAGTCCCGCGACACCTGCGGGGAAGAATCCGACTACCACGATGAACAGCAGACCCTGCGCGTAGATCCAGCCGGACGGGAACGACTCCGAGAAGGCGCTCTGCGCCCACGCCACCCCGATCGCGCCGAGGACGGGGCCGAGGAGCGTGGCGCGTCCGCCGATGGCCACCCCGATCAGGAACGCGATCGACGGGACGATCCCGACGTCGGCGGGGGAGATGATGCCGACGATCGGCACGAACAGCGCACCGGCGAGGCCTGCGAAGAATGCTGCCGTCACGTAGGCGACGAGTTTGATGTTCGCCGGGTCGTACCCGAGGAAGCGCACCCGCTCCTCCTGATCCCGGACGGCGACGAGCAGTTCACCGTACCGGCTGTTCATCAGCTGCCGGGTGACGGCGACGACGGCCAGCAGCACGCCTGCGGCGATGAAGAACAGCATCTGCTTGTTGGCCGGATCGTTCAGGTTGAAACCGAAGAACGTGCGAAACCGGTTGAGGCCGTTGCTTCCTCCGGTGCTCTGCTGACCCACCAGCAGGATGGCGAACGCGGCGGCGAGTGCCTGGCTGAGAATCGCGAAATACGCGCCCTTGACGCGGCGCTTGAACACGCCGAGGCCGAGGACGAACGCCACCGACGCGGGGACCAGGAGGATTCCCAGGATCGTCACGATCGGCGAAGTGAACGGCACCCAGTAGCCCGGCAGTTCCCGGATGCCCGCGATCTGCATGAAGTCGGGCACGGTGTCGCCGCGGAGTTCGGCGTCGGCGATCTTCAGATGCATCGCCATCATGTACGCGCCCAGTCCGAAGAACACACCCTGGCCGAGCGTGAGCATGCCGCCGCGGCCCCAGGCGAGGCCGATCCCGACCGCGACGATCGCGAAGCACAGGAACTTGCCGAGCAGACTCAGCCGGAAGTCGCTGAGGACCGCGGGGGCGAGAACGAACAGAAGCAGCGCGGCCAGCGCGAATCCCGCCCGCGCGCGGTAGCGGCCACTCGTCAGGATGCTCATACGAGACTCCTCGTCTTGACGGCGAACAGGCCCTGCGGCCGAACCTGGAGGAACACCACGATGACCACGAACACGATGACCTTGGCGATCGACGCCGTGGTCGAGTACTCGACGAACGAATTGAGGATGCCGAGCGCGAACGCGGCGATCACCGCACCCTTCATCTGGCCCAGGCCGCCGACGACGACCACCAGGAACGCGTCGATGAGGTAACTCTGGCCGATGGTCGGGCTCGTCGAGCCGATCAGGGTCAGCGCCACACCCGCGACGCCCGCCAGCCCGGAACCGATGAAGAACGTCGTCACATCGGTTCGGCGACTGGAGATCCCGCTCGTCTCCGCGAGGTCGCGGTTCTGTACAACGGCGCGGATGCGGCGTCCCATCGACGACTTCTGCATCGCCAGCGACAGCGCGACGACGGCCACGACGGCGAGCACCAGGATGAACAGCCGCGTCTTCGGGACCACCGCGCCCAGGATCTCCACCCCGCCGGACAGCCAGCCCGGTGCGGCGACGTTGACGGCGGGCGCCCCGAAGACGTCGCGGGCCAGTTGCTGCAGGATCAGTCCCACACCGAACGTCACCAGCAGCGTGTCCAGCGGCCGGTGGTACATCCGCTTCACGAGTGTCACCTCGAGCAGGACGCCCATCGCACCACCGACCACGAAACCGACGAGCAGAGAAATGAACAGAGAACCGGTCGCGCTCGACACCACCTGCTGCACCACGTAGGCCGTGTACGAGCCGGCCATGATGAATTCGCCGTGCGCCATGTTGATGACGCCCATCTGGCCGAACGTCAACGACAGCCCCAGCGCCGCGAGCAACAGGATCGATCCGATACTCAACCCGGTGAACAGCTGTCCGATCACTACATCCATCGATGTATGTCCTCTCTCTTCCCTCGTGCTCGTCGGACCGTGTTCCAGCTACCCCAGCGACTCGGCCCACGGGTAGGACTTCAGGTACGGGTCCGGCTGAATCGGGGTGCCCGAATCCCAGACCGTGTAGATCAGGCCGTCGCCGCGGATCTCACCGATGCGCGCGGTCTTGGTGATGTGATGGTTGGACCCGTCGATGGTGACCAGTCCCTCCGGCGCGGCGAACGTGACACCGTCCGCGTTGTCCTGGATGTCCTTGGTGGCGAAGGAGTTCGCCTTCTCGACAGTGTTCTTCCACAGGTACACGGACGTGTACGCGGCTTCCATCGGGTCGGACGTCGGCTTGTTCGCGCCGTACCGGGCCTTGTACGCGTCGACGAACTTCTTGTTCTCCGGCGTGTCGATGGTCTGGTAGTAGTTCCATGCGGTCAGCTGACCTTCGATGTTCTGGACGCCGATGCCGCCGACCTCCTCCTCGGCGATCGACACCGACACGACGGGCATGTCGGCGGGCTTCAGGCCGACGTTCGCGTACTCGCGGAAGAAGGCGACGTTGGAATCGCCGTTCAGGGTGTTGAACACGGCATCCGCGTCGGCGGAGCGGACCTTGTTGACGATGGTCGAGAAGTCGGTGGAGCCGAGCGGTGTGTAGTCCTCGCCCTTGATCTCGATGCCGTTGGCCTCCGCGTACGCCTTGATGATGCGGTTGGCCGTTTGCGGGAACACGTAGTCGCTACCCACCAGGTACAGCGACTTGACGCCCTTCTCCTTCAGGTAGTCGAGAGCGGGCACGATCTGCTGGTTGGTGGTCGCGCCGGTGTAGAAGATGTTCTTCGAGTCCTCGAGCCCCTCGTACTGCACGGGGTAGTAGAGCAGCGAGTTGTTGTCCTCGAACACCGGCAGCATCGCCTTGCGGCTCGACGACGTCCAGCCGCCGAACACGGCTGCGACGCAATCGCTGCTGATGAGCTTCTCGGCCTTCTCCGCGAACACGGTGGGCTCCGAGGCGCCGTCCTCGGCCACGATCTGGATCTTCTTGCCGAGCACGCCGCCCGAGTTGTTGATCTCGTCGACCGCGAGTGCGATCGAGTCCCGGACGGTCACCTCACTGATGGCCATGGTGCCGGACAGCGAGTTCAGAGACCCGACCTTGATCGTGTCCCCGGACGTGTCCACACAGGACGCCGCGGTGGACTCGCCGGCCGTGTCGGACGCCTTGCTGCCGCAACCGGTCAGCACGAGCCCGATGGCGGCGAGCGCGGTCGGTGCAGCGAGGGCGCGCTTGGAGAAGGTGCGCATCTACGGGCCTTTCCGTCGGAGGACTTGGTGGACCTCCGCAACCCGGGACATGTATCCGCCCCACGTATACAGAGGTGTATTCGTGGGGCGAACATTAAGCGGCCGTTGTTGCGTCCGAATGTCTGTCGGTGACGTGTTCGTGACGCGAATTACGGTTGCGTGAACAAGCGCTCACAGCGCTGACGGGTGGTCGGATATTGCTGCTGCCCGCGGCCAATGTCTCAGTTGTTCACACGGATTGAACCACCGTGACGTCGGTCCGCGCCGGCAGCAGTCGATCCCCGCGACTGATTCTGCCGGACACGGCGGGACCCGTGTGGTACGACGACCATTTGCCGTTCAAAAGGTCAGTGACAATTGCGGAGCCCGGGAGCACGATTGAAACAGACCGTTTGCGATGTACTGAGCCCCGGACAAAGCGGCAAGCGCACAGTTCACCGCGCGACCCGTGAGGTGGCGAATTCGAATGACAACGGGATCGAAAAGCCGGGCGTCGAGGCGGAGCCATCCCCGGCACACCGGCTCGCAGTCGTCTGACGGTGCTGCACATTCTTCTGCCAGCGCAACGCCCACCGCGCCGGTGACCACTGGATCCGATCGCGGACTCGATCAGGAACGCCTCGACGTGATGAGGGACAAGGCTCGCGTCGACACCGCCTGGGAGATCCAGAAGGCGCTCCTCGATTGGAATGGCCGGGTGGACATACGAGCGACGTTCACTCTCACCATCGATACGGCTCTGATCGGTGCCGTCATTGCACTGTCGACGGACGGCGGTCTGTTCGCTGGTCTGGGCGGCGCGTCGCGTGTCTTCAACTTCGTGGGCGTGGCCTTCGTGTTCGCTTCGGCACTGTGCGCTGTGGCGGTGGTGACTCCCGTGCTGCGGCGCAGAAGTGTGCTCCAGTCGGAAGCGAGGAACCACAACAAATTCATCTATTACGGACATCTCCGACAGCTGTCCGACACGGAAATTCATCGGTACTTGGAATTGGACGGTCCGGCGATCCTCGGCGCTCTGTCCCACGAACTGAAGTACACCGGTGACAATGCCTGGCGAAAGAACCGCTTCACACAACTCGCCTTGTTGTTCACCACCGTAGGGTCGGTGCTTCTCTTTCTCAGCTTTCAGACGACACTATGGGCGTATGCAGTTGCAGTCGGTCTGATGGTGTTCTTCGTCTTCGTCTTGCATCCGGTGCGTCAGGACCGTATCGACGACCTCAAACGGTACTTACTCGCGCCCGTGCCCACTCGTCTGCGAAGAAACCTGGCAATCCGGTGGGGGAGATTCGCGCGTTGGCTGTGGGGTCCCGAATAGCGGTGTGGCCGGTACCTCGGCGCGGGTCAAGGTCGTGAGCTAGCGGATCAGATACGGGGAGACCGAACTCTGGTGCTCGCTGATGTCGAGTTGCTTACCGAGTGGCGGGAACGCGCGCTGCGGGCAGTTGACCCGCTCACACACCCGGCAGCCGGCGCCGATCGGGGTGCCCGGGTTGGAATCGTCGAGGTCCAGACCGTCGCCGTACACGAGCCGGTGCGCGTGCCGGATCTCGCAGCCGAGCCCGATCGCGAAGATCTTGGCGGGCTGACCGTAACGCTGGGCGCGGCGTTCGACGGTGCGGGCGATCCACAGGTACCGGCGGCCGTCCGGCATCTGCGCGATCTGGTTCATGATCTTGCCCGGGTACGCGAACGTCTCGTACACGTTCCACAGCGGGCACGTGCCGCCACTGGTGGAGAAATGGAACCCGGTGGCGGACTGCCGCTTCGACATGTTGCCCGCCCGGTCGACGCGCACGAACATGAACGGAACACCGCGCAGCTTCGGACGCTGCAGCGTGGATAGGCGGTGGCAGATCGTCTCGTAGCTCACCGAGTAGAACGCCGACAAGCGCTCGATGTCATACCGGAAATCCTCGGCCACGTCGTGGAACTGGCCGTAGGGGAGGACCGTTGCCGCGGCGAAGTAGTTGGCCAGCCCGAGCCGGGCGAGCGCGACGGACTCGTCGCTCGTGAAGCCGCCCTCCGCCACCAGCTTGTCGAGCAGGTCGCCGTATTCGAGGAACGCCAGCTCGGTCGCGAACTTGAACACCTGCTGCCCACCCGACAGGTGCGGTGAGATCTCCAGCAGCCGCGACCCGGGGTCGTACCGGTGCAGGACGTTCTCACCGAGGTCGATGCGCTTGACGATCTGCACGTCGTGCACGGTCTGCAACCGGCGGGCGATCTCACCGCCGACGTCGCCGCGGTGGAACCGCATCCGCGCCGTCAGTTCCTCCGCCGCCGTGTCGAGTTCGTGCAGATAGTTCTGCCGCTGATAGAAGTAGTCGCGGACCTCTTCGTGCGGCATCGTGATCGCGCCGCTGCCGCTGCCGTCGCTGTAGCGGTCCTCCGTCGCGAGAGCCAGCTGGGCGGTGGTGTTGCGGAAGCGGCGGTGCATGTTGACCATCGCCTTCGCCAGGCCCGGATGCGACGCGACCATCTCCGCGATCTCCTGGGCGTCCGCGTCGATGCCCATCTCCTGGTCCAGCGCGACCTCGCGCATCTCCGCGATCAGGCGCGTGTCGTCCTGAGACGAGAAGAACGTGGTGTCGACGCCGAACACCTCGCTGATCCGCAGCAGCACCGGCACGGTCAGCGGCCGGACGTCGTGCTCGATCTGATTGAGGTAACTCGCGGAGATCTCCAGCGTCTTCGCCAGCGCCGCCTGGCTCAGGCCACGCTCGGTTCGGAGCTGACGCAACCGGGTGCCGACGAAGGTCTTGGACATACGGCAATGGTACCGGTGCAGGTCAGGTGTGCGAACGGAACCTTCGCAAGATTTACTCGCGATCAGGTCCTGTTCTCCGAGCGCGGCGCGCCGACGCCCGGGTCGATCCGGAACGGACCCGACGCGGACGGTGCGACGGGGAAGTCGAACATCGCCGTCGGTAGGTACACCGTCGAGCAGGAGTTCGGAATGTCCACCACCCCGGACAGCCGGCCCTCGATCGGGGCGGCGCCGAGCAGGAGGTAGGCCTGCTCGGGGCTGTACCCGAACTTGGTGAGGTAGTCGATCGCGTGAAGACACGCGCGCTGATACGACAGGTGCGAGTCGAGGTACTTCTGTTCCCCGTCGAGGGTGACGGACGTTCCGGAGAACGCGAGCCACTCCGAATACTGCGGGTCGGTGTTGCCGGGCATGAAGATCGCGTTCTCGGACACGCCGTACGTGTCCATGCCGCCCTTGATGACGTCGACGCGCAGGTCGATGAAGCCGCCCATCTCGATGGCGCCGCAGAACGTGATCTCGCCGTCGCCCTGGGAGAAGTGCAGATCGCCGACGGACAGGTTCGCGCCGTCGACGAACACCGGGTAGAAGACGCGGCTGCCCTTGGTGAGGTTCTTGATGTCCTGGTTGCCGCCGTTCTCGCGTGGGGGCGCGGTGCGGGCGGCCTCGCCGGCGACGCGGTCGAAGTCGGCGCCCGATAGGGGCCCGAGGACGGCGTCCTGCGGTTCGGGCGGCAGGGCGAGTGGGGGAACCCGGCCCGGGTCGGTGGCGATGAGCGCACCCTCCCTCGCGTTCCACTTCGACAGGAGTGCGGCCGACGGCGCGGTGCCCATCAGTCCGGGGTGGACGATGCCGGTGAACGAGACGTGCGGGACGTGCCGCGACGTGGCGGTCTGACCGGAGAAGTCCCAGACGGCCTTGTAGGCGTCGGGGAACTGCTCGGTGAGGAATCCGCCGCCGTTGTGGCGGGAGAAGATTCCCGTGTACCCCCAGCCCTGGCCGGCCAGCGGGCCGGAATCCTCCTGGGGGATGGGTCCGACGTCCAGGATGTCGACGATCAGCAGGTCGCCGGGCTTTGCGCCCTCCACGGCGAAAGGCCCGGACAATGTGTGGACCGTGGTGAGGGGCGCGTTCAGGATGTCGTCGGCGGAGTCGTCGTTGTGGATGGCGCCGTCGAACCATTCGCGGCAGTGCACGCGGAAGGAGTCGCCCGGTTTGACCGTGACCGCGGCCGGGATGTCGGGGTGCCAGCGGTTGTGGCCGACTATCGCCTGGTCGGTGAACTTCTTCGAGGAATCGAGCGGAAACAGCAGTTCGGGCATGTGCGCTCCTTCGGTGGCCGGTCAGGGACGAGGAAGTCGGCGGTGCAGCGGGTTGTTCGTGACGGGTGGACGCCCGGTCGCGGCCGGGGGCGGCGGACCGGCGACGACGGCCGGTTCGTGAGCCGACCTCTTCGTTCCGTCGAGGAGTTTCATCGCGGACGAAGATCCGTGTCCGAGGCGCGGGGAGGACACGAGTCGGGCGGCGTCGCCTTCGCATCCGGGGCAGGGGACCGATCGGGGCACGTCGGCCATGGGGAACGACCGCTCGAACGGGCCGCAGTCGGCGGCGCATCGGAATTCGTACAGCGGCATCGTGGTGCCCTTCGCCCGGAGGAGACCATTCGAGGTCACGGTAGCCGACCCGATCCGTGATTGCAGTCACATCGGATGCGTCGAGGCTCCTGCGCAGGCGGTGAACGGCACGGTCCGACGGGAGCAACTATCTGTGTACGCCGGGTTGCGTGCATATGGTTCACCACCTGCGAGTATTTGCTACTGGCGAGTAATTTTCCTCCCCGATCGGGCAGGTTTGACGCTGAACTTTCTTAACAGTCTTTGCAAAGTGCTGTGAAAAGCTAGCCAAGATTGGCAGTAGCAACAGGTAGACGGCACTTTTTGCTTATGTCATTCTCGGTGAGTACATACGAAGGGCCTGGCAAGGATGTGAAGCAGTACATCCGTACCGGACCAGAAGTCGAAGAGAGTGGAGTCTTGATGTCGACCACCGGCACCCCGAAGACCGCAGCTGAAATCCAGCAGGATTGGGACACCAACCCGCGCTGGAAGGGAGTAACCCGCAACTACACGGCGGAGCAGGTCACCAAGCTCCAGGGCACCGTTGTCGAAGAGGCGACCCTCGCACGCCGTGGATCCGAGATCCTCTGGGACCTCGTGAACAACGAGGACTACATCAACTCGCTGGGCGCGCTGACCGGCAACCAGGCCGTGCAGCAGGTCCGTGCAGGCCTCAAGGCCATCTACCTGTCCGGCTGGCAGGTCGCCGGTGACGCGAACCTGTCCGGACACACCTACCCCGACCAGAGCCTCTACCCGGCCAACTCGGTCCCGCAGGTCGTGCGCCGCATCAACAATGCGCTGCTGCGCGCCGACGAGATCGCCAAGGTCGAGGGTGACACCTCCGTCGACAACTGGCTCGCCCCGATCGTCGCCGACGGTGAAGCCGGCTTCGGTGGCGCGCTCAACGTCTACGAGCTGCAGAAGGCCATGATCGCGGCCGGTGTCGCCGGTTCGCACTGGGAGGACCAGCTCGCGTCGGAGAAGAAGTGCGGCCACCTCGGTGGCAAGGTGCTCATCCCGACGCAGCAGCACATCCGCACCCTGACCTCGGCTCGCCTCGCGGCCGACGTCGCGGACGTCCCCACCGTCGTCATCGCGCGCACCGACGCCGAGGCCGCCACCCTCATCACCTCCGACGTGGACGAGCGTGACCGCCCGTTCCTCGACGGCACCCGCACCGCCGAGGGCTTCTACGGCATCAAGAACGGCATCGAGCCCTGCATCGCGCGTGCCAAGGCCTACGCCCCGTACTCCGACCTCATCTGGATGGAGACCGGCGTGCCGGACCTCGAGGTCGCCAAGAAGTTCGCCGAGGCCGTCCGCAGCGAGTTCCCCGACCAGCTGCTCGCCTACAACTGCTCCCCGTCCTTCAACTGGAAGGCGCACCTGGACGACGCGACCATCGCGAAGTTCCAGAAGGAGCTCGGCGCGATGGGCTTCAAGTTCCAGTTCATCACCCTGGCAGGCTTCCACTCGCTCAACTACGGCATGTTCGACCTGGCCCACGGCTACGCCCGCGAGGGCATGACCGCCTTCGTCGACCTGCAGGAGCGCGAGTTCAAGGCCGCCGAGGAGCGTGGCTTCACGGCCATCAAGCACCAGCGTGAGGTCGGAGCCGGCTACTTCGACAGCATCGCCACCACGGTCGACCCCAACACGTCGACGGCTGCGCTGAAGGGCTCCACCGAAGAGGGTCAGTTCCACTGAGTCTTGTCCTCCGAGGCTTCGACCGATCAAGGCCTCACCTGATCAACCCGACCCCGGGGAGGGGCCTGTGACAGGGCCCCTCCCCGGACGACGACTCCACTAGACGAAAAGGAGCTGACGTGACCAGCGAAAAGATTCAGCGCGTCGGCGTGATCGGCGCCGGGATCATGGGTGCCGGAATCGCAGAGGTGTGCGCTCGCGCGCACGTCGACGTTCTGGTGTTCGAGCAGACCCGTGAGCTTGCGGCGGCGGGGCGTTCGCGCATCCTGCGTTCGCTCGATCGCGGAGTGAGCAGCGGCAAGATCACCGAGCGGGAACGTGAGCAGGCCGCCTGGCGGCTGCGGTTCACCTCCGACCTCGGCGATTTCGCGGACCGGCAGCTCGTCGTGGAGGCCGTCGTCGAGGACGAGAAGGTGAAGAGCGAGATCTTCGCCGAACTAGACCAGGTCGTGACGGATCCGAACGCCGTGCTGGCGTCCAACACGTCGTCGATCCCGATCATGAAGCTGGGCATCGCCACGACGGCCCCGGAGCGGGTCATCGGGATGCACTTCTTCAACCCCGTTCCGGTGCTTCCCCTCGTCGAGCTGGTGACCACGCTCAAGACGAGCAAGTCTGTGTCCGAGCGGGCCGAGGCCTTCGCGAGCGACGTGCTGGGCAAGCAGGTCGTCCGGTCCGCGGACCGTTCCGGATTCGTCGTCAACGCCCTCCTGGTGCCGTACCTGCTGTCCGCGATCCGCATGGTGGAGTCCGGGTTCGCCACGAAGGAAGACATCGACAAGGCAACGGTTCTCGGCCTCGCACACCCGATGGGACCGCTTGCACTGACCGACCTGGTGGGCCTGGACACGGTGAAGTCCATCGCCGACTCCATGTACGAAGAGTTCAAGGAGCCCCTGTACTCGGCGCCGCCGCTGCTGCTCCGCATGGTCGAGGCCGGGTTGGTCGGCAAGAAGTCCGGCGCGGGCTTCTACGAGTACGGCGACAACGGCCGTGCGAGCAAGAAGGCCAGCTAGTAGGTAGGCGACTACAGCTGTGCGCCTTTCACGACCTCCGGCGGTTGTGAGAGGCGCACAGGTGCATCGAGCCCAGAGGCATTCTCAGCCACCGGACTGAGCCCAGAAAGGTCGACCGCATGTCCAGCACCGCAGCATACGGATCCAGCATCCTGGGGTATCCCCGCATCGGACCTCACCGCGAACTCAAGCGTGCCCTCGAGTCCTACTGGCACGGCACGGGAACGAAGGACGAACTCGTCGCCGTCGCCCGGGATCTCCAGGAGGAGACGTGGAGTGAGCTCGCCGCAACCGGTCTGACCCAGGTCCCGGGCAATACGTTCTCGTACTACGACCACGTACTCGACAACGCGCTGCTGTTCGGTGCGGTGCCCGAGCGGTTCGCGCCGCTCGAGAACCAGCTCGATCCGCTGGACTTCTATTTCACGCTGGCACGGGGCAGGCCGGACTTCCCCCCGCTCGAGCTGGTGCGGTTCTTCGGCACCAACTACCACTACCGCCAGCCCGAATTGGACGAGAACACCGAGTTCTCGCTGCGGTCCGAGATCCTGCTGGACGAGTTCGAACGGGCGAAGGCACGCGGGATCGAACTGCGTCCCGTCGTGATGGGGCCCGTGTCGCTGCTCCTGCTGTCGAAGGTCGGTCCGACGTCGAAGCGGCACGGCTTCTCGACCCTCGAGCTGCTGGACAAACTGCTGCCGGAATACGAGCTTCTGTTCGAGCAGCTCGCGAAGGCCGGCGCCACGTGTGTCCAGCTGGACGAGCCGTCGTTCACCGAGGACCGCACGCCGGAGGAGCTGGCGGCGCTGGCCCGGGTGTACGAGAAGTTGTCGCACGCGCCGCTGCGTCCCCGCATCCTCGTCACCGGCCCGTACGGGCATCTCGGGGAGGCCCTCGCCGTCCTCGCCTCCACGAAGGTCGAGGCTCTCGGTCTCGACCTCGTCAGTCATCGGCTCAGTGCCGACGAGCTGGCGAGGATCCCGGGGATGAAGCGCAAGCGCATCTACGCCGGCGTGGTCGACGGCCGGAACGTGTGGCGCGTCGACCGGTACAACACGCTGACGTACCTGAACACGCTGAAGGACGTCGTGCCCGATCTGGTGGTCTCGACGTCGACGTCGTTGCTGCACGTGCCGTACGACGTGTTGTCCGAGTACGACATTCCGGGTGACGTCGCGGACCGGCTCGCGTTCGCGAAGCAGAAGGTCGGTGAGGTGGTCTCGCTGGCCAAGGCGCTGACCGAGGGCCCGTCCGACAAGTGGCGCAAGCGTCCCACGTCGGTGCACTTCAAGCTCAAGCATGCGGTGCGCGCACGGGTCAACGCGATCAAGCCGGACGACCGCATCCGGGTCCCGTACGAGGAGCGGCGGGTCGCGCAGCAGGAGCGACTGAACCTGCCGCTGGTTCCGGCGACGACGCTGGGTTCGTTCCCGCAGACGGATGCGATCAGGAAGGCCCGGTACGAGCTGGGGCAGGGGCGCCTGGAGTGGGACGAGTACTACAAGGGGATCCAGGCGGAGATCGAAAGCACGATCCGGTTGCAGGAGGACATCGGTCTCGACGTCCTCGTGCACGGTGAGCACGAGCGCAACGACATGGTGCAGTACTTCGCGGAGCTTCTCGAGGGGTATGCCTTCACCCACAACGGCTGGGTGCAGGCTTACGGCTCGCGGTGTACACGTCCCCCGATCCTCTACGGGGACGTGTCGCGGCCGAAGCCGATGACCGTCGAGTGGATCGCGTACGCGCAGTCGCTGACGGACAAGCCGGTCAAGGGCATGCTGACGGGTCCGGTGACGATGATCGCGCGGTCGTTCGTCCGCCAGGATCAGCCGCTGTACGAGACGGCTGACCAGTTGGCGCTGGTGATCCGTGACGAGATCGCCGACCTGGAGGCGGCGGGAATCGCGATCATCCAGGTCGACGAGCCGGCGATCCGGGAACTGCTGCCGTTGCGCGAGGACGGCCGCGAGGCGTATCTCGAGTGGGCGGTCGACGCGTTCCGTCTCGCGACGGGTGCGGCGAAGCCGGAGACGCAGATCCACACGCACCTCACGTACACGAGCCGGGCGTCGGTGGTCGACGCCATCGAACGGCTCGATGCGGACGTGACGGCGATCGTGGCGACGCGTTCCATCACGTGGGTGCTCGATGCCATCAAGGAGCGGGCGCTGACCCACGGGGTCGGTCCGGGTGTGTACGAGAGCCGGTCGGCCCGGATTCCGGACATCGACGAGTTGGACGAACTGCTCACGGAGGCGAGCGAGTCGGTCTCACTGGAACGGTTGTGGGCCAACCCGGACGGCGGGCTGAAGACTCGCCACTATTGGCAGCTCGAGCCGTCGCTGCGCAACCTGGTGGCGGCCGCGAAGCGTCTGCGCCGGCGGTCCGAGAAGGAAGAATCCGAGGACTGATTCCTCAGGCGTGTTCAGGGGTCACCGCGGCAGTGGTGGCCCCGAACGTGCGTTCGGTCGCGCAAACATGTAGGCATGTAAGCATGGTTACCGCAGCCGCATATGCAGTCACGTCCGCCGACAGCCGATTCGAGAAGACCACCGTGCAGCGCCGCGAACTCGGACCGCTCGATGTGCTGATCGAGATCAAGTTCGCCGGCATCTGCCACTCCGACATCCACACCGCCCGTAACGAATGGGGCAGCACCCACTACCCGGTCGTGCCCGGTCACGAGATCGCGGGCGTGGTGAGCGCGGTCGGGTCCGAGGTCACGAAGCACCGGGTCGGCGACCGGGTCGGGGTCGGGTGCTTCGTCGACTCCTGCGGGGAATGCGACGCCTGCCGGGCCGACGAGGAGCAGTACTGCGTCAACCGGGCGACCGGGACGTACAACGCCACGGGGCGCGACGGCGAGTGGACGCAGGGCGGCTACTCGACGCACATCGTGGTGACGGAACACTTTGTCCTGTCCATCCCGGACGGTCTGGAACTGGACGTCGCGGCGCCGCTGCTGTGCGCGGGCATCACGTTGTACTCACCACTCGCCCACTGGGGCGCCGGACCGGGCAAGAAGGTCGCGGTCATCGGGATGGGCGGTCTCGGACACGTCGGCGTGAAGATCGCACATGCGATGGGCGCCGACGTCACCGTGCTCAGCCAGTCGCTCGGCAAGAAGGACGACGGCCTGAAATTCGGCGCCGGCCACTACTACGCCACCTCGGATCCGGGCACGTTCGCGCAGTTGCGCGGACAGTTCGACCTCATCGTCAACACGGTGTCGGTGAATCTCGACATCGACGCGTACATGTCCATGCTCGCGATCAACGGCACACTCGTCGAACTGGGGTTGCCGGAGAAGCCGATCGAGGTGCGCGCGTTCAGCCTCGCCGCGAACCGCCGCAGCCTGGCCGGTTCGATGGTGGGCGGCATCGCTCAGACGCAGGAGATGCTGAACTTCTGCGCCGAACACGGAATCGGCGCCGAGATCGAGGTGATCTCGGCGGACCAGATCGACGGCGCCTACGACCGCGTGGTCGGCAGCGACGTGCGGTACCGATTCGTGATCGACACGGCAACGATCTGACCTACGCGTCACCGAGTTGATCTCGCAGCGACGCCAGGGTCTTCGCGAGCAGGCGGGACACGTGCATCTGCGAGATGCCGACGCGATCGGCGATCTGGGTCTGGGTCATGTTGCCGAAGAACCGCAGCATGAGGACGGTCCGCTCCCGTTCGGGCAGTGACTGGAGCAGGGGGCGCAGGGTCTCGTGGTTCTCGACGTCGTCCATCGCGGCGTCGTAGTCGCCGAGCGTCTCCACCATGGACAGCTCACCTGCCCGGTCCGACGACGTGTTGTCGACGGAGACGGTCTGGTAGGCGTTGCCGGCGAGCAGTCCCTGCGCCACCTCCTCCTGTTCGAGGTCCAGGTGCTCGGCGAGTTCGCTGACGGTGGGGGCGTGGCCGAGGCTCTGCGACAGTTCGGCGACGGCCTGGCTGAGCGCGAGATGCAGTTCCTTCATCCGGCGGGGGACGCGGACGGCCCACCCGGTGTCGCGGAAATGCCGCCGGACCTCGCCCATGATGGTGGGAACGGCGAACGACACGAAGTCCGATCCGCGCTCCACGTCGAACCGGTCCACGGAGTTGACCAGGCCGAGGCGCGCGACCTGCACCAGATCGTCGTGCGCCTCGCCGCGGCCGTCGAAGCGGCGGGCGATGTGCTCGGCCAGTGGCAGGCAGCGAGTCACGACGGCGTCGCGCAGTCTGCTGCGCCGGGGGTCGTCCTCATCGAGGGCTGCCATCTGTTGAAACAGTGCTGTGACGTCCTGATACTCGTCCGGCCAACGGGCCGTGTGCCCCCCACTGTGAGTATGGGACGTCACAGACTCAGGCCATTCTTCACCTTGGTGAATTCCATGGTGGTGACGAAACCCGCGGTGGAAGGGTCGGGCTCCTGTTTCAGGTCGAGCGAATCGGTGAGGGCGTTGAGGACGTGCCAGGCGAACGAACGCTCGCCGAGGGAGTCGACCGAGGTGGTGGTGCTCGACACGTCGACTCGCAAGGTGCCGTCGAGAAATTGCAGCCGGCACACCAGAAGTGCATCCGGTGTCGCGCGGACGATCAGCTGGGTACAGATCTCGTCCATGGCCAGTTTGATGTCGGCGATGGAGTCGAGGTCGAAGTCTTCGTGGATGGCAACGGTAGCTGCCAGGGCGCGCAGTACGGAGAGCTGATCGGGCGTTGCTCGCACGCGCAGTTCGACGACGGGATGTGTGTGATCCTGGTCGGGTTCGATTGTCTTGGCGATGGCCATGAGACCTCCGGGTCGGGCGTTCCGTGCTGTCGGCGAGTGGTGGGTCGGCTCGCACTGCTGAAAAGTCAGGGTAGCGATCCGGCGACACCGCAGGTGGAATACCGCAGAACAGGACCGATCAAACCAGTCCGATCAGTACGTTTGCGCGGGTAGTGTTGGCGGCACGATCAGCGTTCCTGAGGCCCTCGGCAGGGTCATGATGGTCACGGGAGACGAGTGAGTGGGATGCCTGACGAGATTCACCTGCACACGTTGACGAGTGACGTCGATGCCGACGCGGTCACCGTTTCGCTCGACTCCGTGCTCGAATTGCTCGAGCCCGAGGACGAGTTCGAGGTCGCGCTGAACACGGTGTGCCGTCGGATCGTGTCGACGTTCCCGGGTGCGGCGATGGCCGGAGTCACCGTTCTCCGGGCGACCGGTCCGGTGACGGCGGCGGCGACCTCGGACGACGTCGTGGCACTCGAGGAGTTGCAGTACCGCTTCGGTGAGGGTCCCGCGCTCGACGCGGTGCGCTCCCGTGAACCGGTGCGCGCCGACCGCGCCGCCGCGTACGAGAGGTGGCCGGCGTACGCCGCGAGTTCCGAACCGGCAGGCGTCCACAGCTATCTGTCCGTGCCGCTGCCCGGCCCGGAGCAGTCGGCGGCACTGAATCTGTACGGACTGTTGCCGCACGCCTTCCACCGGATGGACGAGTCGGTGCTCGAGTTGCACGTCGAGGCGGCATCGGTCGCGGTGCGCAACGCGCGACGGTACGGCGAGGCGAGAAATCTGATCGAGCAACTTCGTATCGCACTTCGTTCCCGTTCCGTCATCGACCAGGCGAAGGGAATCGTGATGGCGTTGCGGGGTCTCGACGCCGAGACCGCATTCGATGTCCTCGTCACCCGTTCGCAGCGCGAGAACGTCAAACTTCGGGTGGTCGCAGAACGTGTCGTGGCGGCTGTTTCTGCCCGCACAACCGTGCATAACGGTTTGTAAACGCTCACCAGGGCAAATGAGGGCCCCAGTATCTGTTATTTCCTTGTGACACATCACAGGCGGGAGTAGTCTCGAACCGAGGTTGAACACACAGCCGATGTCGGGAAGCGCTGCCGTAGCAGACAGTGTCATGTGTCCGAGGTCGGGTCTGTCTGCAGGTGCTCCGCTTCCCCTCTCAATGTTCGAGATGGGGTGAGCCATGTCTGTTGGTCAAGGGGTCCCAGAACCTGAAATGGCGTGTTCGGGCACGGAGTTCGGTACCACGTACAAGCCGAGAGTAACGCTCGCGGCCGTCGGTTCCGCTCCGACACGCTGTGCGAGCGCGGAATTCACTTCCGAGAGGCTCGGTTCCGGGGTGATGTTGGTAGGGGTGCGAGGCGAGATCGACCTGTTCAGTGCACCGGGGTTCCGTGATTACGTGTGCACGCGGATCTCGCCCGAGGGGCAGTTCATCCTCGACATGTCGAAGGTGGACTTCATCGGAACCGCGGGTCTGTCGGTGCTCGACACCGTTCACGAGACGAACGTCCGGGACGGGCGGACGTGGGCGATGATCTGTGGCCGGCCGGTCTACCGGCTGCTCAGGGCGGCGGGCCAGGAGTCGAGCTTCCCCTGCTTCGCGTCCGTGGACAGCGCCCTCGGGGCCTGGCACGGCCGTACGGCGTAACCGGCCGAGCCGGCGCCCGAGTTCAGTGGGCGCCGGTTCGACTCGTGCGCGGAGGGGCCGACACACAGCGCCCGTAGGCGCGGAGGGTGTCGGTGGCGACCCGGTCCCACGAATAGCGGGCGCGGGCGCGATCGCAGCCCGCCATGCCGTATCCCGTGCGCAGGGCGTCGTCGTCGAAGATCTGTCGCAGGGCCTCGGCCAGGCGGACCGGGTTGCGCGGGGAGATCAGGCGTCCGGTGATGCCGTCGACCACCGTGTCGCGCATGCCGCCGACGGCGGACGCGACCACCGGGGTGCCGCAGGCCATCGCCTCCAGCGGCACCATGCCGAACGGCTCGTACCACGGGGTGCACACGACGGCGTCCGCCGAGCGCAGCAACGCGGGCATGGCGTTTCGCGGCACCCGCCCCACGATCCGTACCCGGTTGCGCACCTTCGTCTCACGGGCCAGCGTCAGCAGTCTGGACGCTTCGGGGTCGTCGGCGACGTCGTCTGCGGCCGGTCCGCCCGCGATGACGAGTTCGGTGTCGGGGAAGTGGGTGAGCGCCTCGATGGCAGTGTCGAAGCCCTTGCTCGGCGCCAGCCTGCCGACCATGACGAGGCGGTGGCGTTTGCCCTTCTCGTCGGCGCGGCCGTCGGGCGTGAACTCCTTGACGTCGACGCCGGACGGAACGACGGACGTGCGCGAGCGGGGCAGGCCGAGGTGGGAGAGTTCGAAGACCTCGTCCGTGCACGTCGCCACCACACGGGTAGCGCCGCGGGCAATCAACTGCTCCAAGTGAATTCGGTTGTGGGTGCTCGACGTGTCGGCGTGCTCGAACCGTTGCTCGACCACTCCCAGTGCGTGGAACGTCTGGACCACCGGAATGCCGAGTGTGCGGGCCGCGAGTTGCGTCGCGATCCCGGACATCCAGTAGTGGGCGTGGACGATGTCGGGCCGCTCGGCCTCCCATTCGGCCTTCAGGAAGCTGCCGAATGCCCCCATCAGCGGCAGGATCTCGGCCTCCGGCATCGGCCGTGCGGGGCCGACCGGAACGTGCACGACGGTGTACCCGCCCGCGGTTGTGACCCGTGCCGGGGCGTCCTCGCTCTCCGCCCGCGTGTAGACCGTGACGTCGTGGCCCTCCCTCGTGAGGGCCGCCGACAGTTCGGCGAGATGAATGCTCTGCCCTCCGACTTCGGCGCCGTCCGACACGTCGAGGGGACTGGCGTTGGCGGAGACCATTGAAATCCGTAATCGTCTCGAGGTGCCGACGGCGGTCGTTCTCATCGGCTGCCCGCCGCACACGGGAGGTCTGGGTTCGCGATGAATGGCCGTCATGCCACGGGGATTCCCGAAGTTCGGGTTTGTAAACCGACCGACTCGCATTCGGTCACGGGACGGGTGACACGAGCCGGCCGGTGTTGCGTTCTAGTACCAGCGACGCCTGCCGCCTACCGCACGCCCGGTCGCGCCGAGAATCCACAGGACCGCACCGATCACCACGAGGATGATGCCGATGGTCCAGAGCCAGTTGATGCCGGCCAGCCATCCGATCAGGAGCAAGATCAGTCCGAGCACGATCATGACGTTCCTCGATTCTTCATCCCACCGAAGTGAGGGGCGAGTCCGTTCGCGGACCCTCCCGCACCCCGTCGACCCCTGCGCCCATTGCGTAGGTCAGATGCCCGCCGAGCGCGCCGCCGATGCCGATCGCGAGGAGTCCCGCGGTGCTCGTGGCGACAGCGCGTCCGTCCGTCCCGTGTCTGCGGCGAAGGTAGGAGGCGAGCATGGCCACGACACCGATGGCGTTGGCCTCGGCGTGGATCAGTCCGACGCGGCGCTGAACGGTGTCGCGGTCGGCCCAATCCGCCCAGCCGGTCATCAGCGTCGGGGGAGTGGCGAGTAGTCCCAGGGCGATCAGCCTGCGTGCGCCGACGTGATCGCGGAATGCCAGATCGAAGATGCTCGCGCCGACCCACGCGCCGATGGGAATGCTGACGAGAACGGGATGCACGGGGTGCCCGAGCCAGGACCCGCGCAACAACGGGCCCGCGCCGGACGAACCGAGCGCCCCCTGGATCCGCTGCTGCAGAAACCGGCTGCCGCCGTCGAGGAATCCGGCGGCCTCCGCTTTCCGGAACACGCTCTCGAGGTTCATGACATTCGATTACCCACCGCGGCTCGAAGAAAACCGGCCCGCCTTGTCGTCGGTGCAGGTCGGGCGTAGCGTCGGGACCACGTTCTCGAAGGTGAGGTGAGTGCAATGAAACTCAATCTCTTCGCAGCTTGGGTCAGCTTCGCACTGGTTCTGCTCTCGGTGGTCTGTCTCGGCGGGTTCCTCGTCGCCGCGGGATCCGGGCAGGGCGGCTGGGCGGTGATCTCCGGGTCTCTGTGCGTCGTCGCACTGGCCGGAGCGATGGCGCTGTACGGCGGAACCGTGCGCCACGACCACAGGTTGCATCACGAATCGCCGCACCTCTTCTGACTGCGGCGCTCCCGGTCGGCGTCAGGATTCCGCGAGCCGCCGCTTTTCCGCGTCGATGTCGAAAGTGGCGGGCGGCCAGTCGAGGTCGAGTTTCTCGAGTGCGTCGATCAGCAGTTCGGTGACCGCGAGCCGGCTGTACCACTTGCGGTCGCACGGAACCACGTGCCACGGCGCGTAGTCGGTCGACGTCAGGTCGAGCATGGCCTGATACGCGTCCTGGTACGCCGGCCACAGCAAGCGCTCGTCGACGTCCGACGGGTTGTACTTCCAGTATTTGTCGCGGCGTTCCAGACGCTCGCGCAACCGCGACTTCTGCTCGTCGAGTGACACGAACATCGCGACCTTGACCAGGGTCGTGCCGCTCGCGACGAGTTCCTTCTCGAATTGATTGATCTCGTCGTAGCGGCCGCTCCAGACTGCCTCGGGCACGAGATCGTGAACCCGGACCACTAGCACGTCCTCGTAATGCGACCGGTCGAACACGCCGAGTTGCCCGCCGCGGGGGACGGCCTTGCCGATCCGCCACAGGAAGTGGTGACGCTTCTCCTCGGGAGTGGGAACACCGAAGGAGGCGTGATCGACTCCCTGCGGGTCCACGTGCCCGATGACATGGCGGACCATCCCGCCCTTACCCGCGGTGTCCATACCCTGGAGCACGAGGAGCACCGACCGCCGGTCGCCGGATCGTCCGTTGGCGTAGAGCTTCTCCTGCAGGGCGGACAGCACCGCGCCGCGTTCCTCGAACAGCTGGACGCCGTCCGACTTGTCGCCGACGAATCCGGGTGTGCTCCCGCAGTCGAGTTCGGCGATCCGCCGACCCGGGTGTGACCGCAGGGCCTCGGTTGCCGGCGTCGTCCAGAATCCGCGTGCGTTCTCTGCCATGTACAGACAGTGCCACAGGAGCGTTACATGGAGGTGTGGGCGGCGAGGTGCATCAGTGCCGTGTCCTGGTGATCGGGACCGGGTTCTCCGGTCTGGGCACGGCCATCCAGCTACGCAAGCGTGGGCGCGACGACTTCATCCTGCTGGAGAAGGCGCGGGAGGTCGGCGGTACGTGGCGGGAGAATACATATCCGGGCTGTGCGTGTGACGTGCCCTCGCACCTGTATTCGTTCTCGTTCGAGCCGAACGCGGACTGGACGCAGATGTGGTCGGGGCAGGCGGAGATCTTCGACTATCTGCGCGGACTGGCCGACAAGTACGACCTGCGGCGCAACATTCATTTCGGCCGCACGATGATGGGCGGCTACTGGGACGCCGAACACTGCCGCTGGCACATCCACACCGAGTCGGGCGACGAGTACGTCGCCCAGTTCGTGGTGTCCGGGATCGGCTCGCTGCACATCCCGAACGTCCCGGATCTGCCGGGAGCCGGCACGTTCGAGGGCACCGCGTTTCATTCGGCGCGGTGGAACCACGATTACGACCTGCGGGGCAAGAAGGTCGCGGTGATCGGCACGGGCGCCAGCGCGATCCAGTTCGTTCCCGAAATCGTGGGCGACGTCGCCGAGTTGCAGTTGTATCAGCGGACTCCGCCCTGGGTGATCCCGGGCTTGAACTTCCGTATCCCGCAGAAGGCGCGGCGCCTGTTCGGCCGGGTCCCGCTGGCACGACGGATGGCGCGTGCCGCCGTCTACTGGACTTACGAATCGCTCGCGCTCGGGTTCAACGGGCATTTCCGCCTGATGAAGCCGATCGAGAGCGCGGCGCGGGGGAATCTGAACAGGACCGTCACCGATCCCGAACTCCGCCGCAAGCTCACCCCGTCCTACGTCATCGGCTGCAAGAGGATCCTCGGGTCGGACAGGTACTACCCGGCGCTGATCTCACCGAGGTCGGTCGTGATCACCGAGGGTATCGCGGAGGTCCGGCCGCACGGCATCGTCGCGGGGGACGGGACGGAGCGGGACGTGGACGCGATCATCTACGCCACCGGATTCCACGTCACCGACGGCTTCGAGAGCGTCGCCCTCACCGGGGTCGACGGCAGGCGCCTCGCCGATGAATGGCAGGAGCACGGCATCCGCACTCATCTCGGTATCACCGTCGCGGGTTACCCCAACGCGTTCTTCCTCCTCGGCCCCAACACCGGGCTCGGTCACAATTCGGTCGTGTTCATGATCGAGTCGCAGATTCGCTACGCCCTCCGGCTGATGGATCTCGTCGACCGGCGCGGCGCGGACGCTGCGGTCGTCCGGCCGGCCGTGCAGAGCAGGTTCAACGCAGACATTCAGCGGAAGCTGTCGAAGGGCGTGTGGTCCCGTGGCGGATGCGTGAGCTGGTATCTGGACTCGCACGGCGTCAACCGCGCGATCTGGCCGGGCTCGACCGTGCGTTACTGGCGGCAGACGCGGGAGGTCGATCCGGCGGACTTCGAGTTCACACCCGGCTGAAGGGTGGGGGCGTCACTCCGTCGACGAGATGGCTTCCCCAGAGATCCACTCCGGTGATCCGGGCGGTGGCCGTGCCTTCCGGGCTGGTGATCCGAAGTTCCGTGCCTGCGGCCAGGTCTGCGTCCGCGCCGAGGGCATCCGTCAGGGTGCGGACGCGGCCGTGCCAGACGTACCGACCGCTGATGGGTTCGAAGTTTCCCGCCAACTGGACCTGCACGGTCACGGCGGGACGGTCGCCGACGACGACGTCGGCGGGGCCGCGGTAGCCCTCTTCTTCCTCGTGTTCGTTCACACGGGCAAGTTTACCTGCAACTATGAGTTACACAATAATTGACCGACGCCTAGTCGGTCGCGTCGGCAGGCGGCAGCAGCGGGTGCGGGATCGCATTGAAGCGGGCGGGCGAGCCGTTGACCGCGGCGATGCCCGTGACGCCACCCCAGGTCATCATCGTGAGGTAGTTGATCAGGTCCTCGACCGACATCGACCGGTTGGAGATCCACCAGTGGGTGGCCAGTTGCACACCGCCGACGATTCCGTACGCCCAGGGAACTGCGCCGCCGGAGTCCATCTCCATCTGCCGCAGCCGCTCGCCGAGAACGGTGGAGAGCACCTCGGCGATCATCCGTTCCGAGTCGGCGACCGTCTCGCGGCCGGGGCCGGAACCGTTGGCCATGATGTAGAGGTAGACGTCGGGATCCGACGCCACCGTCTCCACGTATGCGGTGATCGTGGCGCGGGTCAACTCGAAGTCGTCGAGGTCTCCGCCGATGGCCTCGTAGATCCGGGGGGCGAGCGTGGTCTCCACGTACCGCGCCATGGTCGCGTTCGTCAGGTCGCTCTTGTCCGCGAAATAGCGGTACAGGACGGTCTTGGAGACGCCGATCTCGGACGCGATCTCGTCCATGCCGATGTCCCGTCCACGCAGGCGGATGGCGGCGATCGTTCCGTCGACGAGTTCTTCTCGGCGCGCGATCTTGTGCTCACGCCAGCGGCGCTTGCGCCCATCGGGCTTTGCCGCCTTGTCCAGCTTGGTCATCGACTCGGTCACCTGCTCGGGATCCTTCACGCCGTCGTTCGCCACTGACTCTCTTCACATCCGTTTCGTGTCGCGATCTCCTGTCAGCTTAGTGCGCGGGTCTTGTCTCACGGCACAACGCCGTCTGTGCGGGCGCGCGTCCCGCGGCTGGGCGACCGCCCCCGCGTCGACCTTGGGCACAATGGCGTCTGTGGATCAATTGAGCCTTTCCGTCTTCGACGACGATGCGAAGCGTCGCGATCTTCGCAAGATGAAGGCTGTCGCGACGGGCTTCCTCGTCTTCGCCACCGTGGTCTACCTCGTGTGCCGGTGGCAGGAATCTCGGGGCGCGGGGGCGTGGGTCGGCTACGTGCGGGCCGCGTCGGAGGCAGGCATGGTCGGCGCGCTGGCCGACTGGTTCGCGGTGACGGCCCTGTTCCGGCATCCGCTGGGGTTGCCGATCCCGCACACCGCGATCATCAAGCGCAAGAAGGATCAGCTGGGGGCGAGCCTCAGCAGCTTCGTCGGCCAGAACTTCCTGGCCCCCGAGGTGGTGTCCGCCAAGGTGGAGGCCGCGGAGATCCCGCTCCGGCTGGGCACGTGGATGGCGCAGCCGAAGCATGCCGCGCGGGTCGCCGCCGAGACGGCCACCATCCTGCGCGGCTTCGTCGAGATCCTCCGCGACGAGGACGTGCAGCAGATCATCGACAGCACGCTGGTGCGCCGGCTGGCCGAGCCCCAGTGGGGGCCGCCGATCGGACGGGTGCTCGGCGAACTGCTGCGAGAGAACCGGCAGTTGCCGATCCTGGATCTGCTCGCCGAGCGGGCGCACCAGTGGGCCCTCGGGAGTCAGGAGACCATCGACCGGATCGTCAGCCGCGATTCGCCGGCCTGGTCGCCCAAGTTCGTCGACGCCATGCTCGGCGAGAAGATCCACCGGGAACTCGTCGAATTCACCTGGAAGGTGCGGTCCAACCCGGAGCACGAGGTGCGGCAGGCGGCCAACCGCTTCCTCGTCGACTTCGCCGACGACCTGCAGAACGATCCCGCGACCATGGAGAAGGCCGAGAAGATCAAGGCCGAGATCATGGGACGCGAGGAGGTGACGGGCCTCGCCGCGGCGACGTGGAAGGTCGCCAAGCGCCTGATCATGGAGTCCGTCGACGACCCGGACAGCACCCTGCGCACAAAGGTCGCGGAGAACGTCGTCCGATTCGGCGAGAGGCTGCGCGACGACAACGAGCTGCGGACCAAGGTCGACGGGTGGGTGCTCGCAGGCACGCGCTACGTCGTCGTCCACTACACCGACGAGATCACCGCGATCATCTCCGACACCGTCGAGCGCTGGGACGCCGAGGAGGCGTCCAAGAAGATCGAGCTCCAGGTGGGCCGCGATCTCCAGTTCATCCGTATCAACGGCACCGTGGTCGGTGCGATCGCGGGCCTGCTGATCTACACGTTCTCGACGTTGCTGTTCGGCTGACGTCCCGCGGAACGGCCCGCTAGCTGGGTGCTAACAGAGTGCTTGCAATTGCTAGCACCCTGCTTTAGGCTTGGTGCTGCCCAGCAACACGGAGGACTGATGGCCAGCGATGACCGCGATGCGGCCGGTGCAGGAGATCTGGCAGCTCGCGTAGTCAGCAACGCCGCTCACGACATCGGAGGTTTCATTCGTGCCCAGCGCGAAGCAGCCCAGGTGTCGATGCGGCAGTTGGCGCAGCTGGCCGGTGTCAGTAATCCGTATCTGAGTCAGATCGAACGTGGGTTGCGCAAGCCCTCGGCCGAGGTGCTTGGGCAGATAGCCAAGGGTCTCCGGGTCTCGTCGGAGGTCCTGTACGTCCAGGCGGGTTACCTCGAGCAGCGGCCACACGGTCCCCTCCGTGACGCTCTGCTCGCGGATACGGCCATAACCGAGCGGCAGAAGCAGGTGCTGCTCGAGATCTACGAGTCGTTCTGTCGTGAGAACGAATCGGCGGAAGCGGCCGAATCCCGGACGTCCGAGCTTCGGACAGAAGAACACCAGCGTTCTGATTCCCAGACGCCGGAACCAGAACCCCCCACCGTTGAAGAGGAGAAAGCCGATGACTGACCAGAAGACCATCGACAGCGTCAAGACCTCGCTGTATGCGGCCGTAGGTGCCGGAGACGTCGTGGTGCAGGCCGTGGCCGACGTCGTCGCCCAGGTCCGCTCGCGCGCCGAGTCCACCCAGGGTGACGTCGAAGAGCGTGTCGGCGGCGCCAAGGAGCGCTTCGCCGGACTGCAGGAAGAGGTCACCGAGGGTGTCGAGAACCTTCGCGACCGCCTCGCCGGACTGCCGTCCGAGCTGCCGGAGGAGCTCGCCGAGCTGCGTGAGAAGTTCACCGCCGACGAGCTGCGCAAGGTCGCCGAGGCCTACCTGAAGGTCGCATCCGACCTGTACACGTCGCTCGCGGAGCGCGGCGAGGACACCGTCGAGCGCATCCGCAAGCAGCCGGTCGTCGAGGAGGGCATCGGCCGCGCCGAGACCGCCTTCGGCGACGCAGTCGAGCTGACCGAGGAAGCTCTCGGCACCGTGGCCCGCCAGACGCGCGCCGTGGGCGAGCAGGCCGCGAAGCTCGCGGGCCGCGCTTCGGGTCGCATCTCCGACACAGCCGAGGGACTCGGCGAGGCCATCGCCGACGCCGGCGACGAGGCTGCCCTGAAGGTTCTCGACCTGGGCGACCAGGCTGAGGAAGCGTCGAAGGGCGCTGCCGATCGCGTCACCGCCACCGCGGCCGACGTCCATGCCCGCGCCGACCAGGCGGTCCCGGCCAAGCATGCTGCCGCTCCCGCGAAGAAGGCTGCTCCGGCTCCCGCTCCGGCCAAGGCTGCGGCAACTCCGGCTCCGGCCAAGAAGGCCGCCGCTCCGGTGAAGAAGGCTGCTCCGGTCAAGAAGGCTTGATCCTTCACGCTTTTCGGCCCCCGCACGTTCGGTGCGGGGGCCGTTTGCGTGCCCACCTCGTAGGATGGGGCTGTGATTCAAGTTGACGGCGTCGTCTCGGTGATCTTGTTGGTGATTCGCATCGTCGCTCTGGGTGGTGCTGCGTACGCGCTGTTCCACGCGGCCCGCCAGCGCAAGGATGCGTTCACCGCCGTGGACAAATTGAGCAAACCGATCTGGCTGAGCATTCTCGCGGTCGCGTTTCTCGTCCTCCTGCTGTTCCCCGCCGTGCAGTTGTTCGGCATCGTCGCGGTCGTCGCGGTGTGCGTCTATCTCGTGGACGTGCGCCCCCGTGTCGACGACGTGCAGCGCGGACCTCGCTGGTAGGCATTCCGGCCGGACAGTTACCGCTCCTCCTCACGGCTCCGTGAAGGTCGGGGCCTTTCGTGCCCTGACGATGACAATGGACATTGTGACAATGCTATGGTGGTTGTACGGCTACCGAGGGAGCTGACATGTCCGTCGTCCATCAGCGTGAATCGGCGAGCGGTGCCCGCCCGACGTCCCGGCTGCTGCTCCGACGGGCGAACACCGTCCGATGACGGAATACCGGATCGACGACCTCGCACGCGAGGCGCGGGTGAGCGTGCGCAACGTGCGCGTCTACCAGGACCGCGGACTGCTTCCGCCGCCGCGGAAGCAGGGGCGCACGGGGTGGTACAACGACTCGCACCTCGCGCGGCTGCACCTGATCGGGCGGATGCTCGATCGCGGCTACACATTCGCGACCATCAGCGAACTGCTCACCGCCGCGCACTACGGACTCCAGGTCAAGGACGTTCTGGAGACCGACGACCCGGGCAGCCGCTGGAAGAAGCGCAGGCGGGCGGCACGCCTGACGATCGCCGAGCTGAAACGCATGTTCGGGGCGCAGACCACCGAGGCCAACATCGCCCGCGGCACCGAACTCGGTGTGCTCGTTCCCGCCGGGGACGACTATTCGGTCGACAATCCGCGACTGATCGAGGCGGCGCAGGTCCTCGTCGACGCAGGCATCCCGCTCGAGGACGTCCTCGAGCAGACCGAGGCGGTGCGACGCGATCTCTCGGACGTCGCCGCGCGGTTCGTTGCCGTCGTCGCAGACCGCTACCTCGCCGCCGAGGGGGAGCCGCTCGAACTCGACGAGGCGAAGGTCTCGGCAATCGCGCGCCTCGTCGACCAGATGCGTCCCCTCGCGCACGACGCCGTCCAGTCGCTGTTCGAAGAGGCGATGGAGGAGCAGATCTCCCGGGCCCTCGAGCGGGCGGCCCGGCAACTCGGCGAGACACCGGGTCCGGCGTCGGGCACAGACACCAACAGAGCAAGTGAGACAGGACAGGGGCAGGAATGACCAGCAGTTCGCGCACCATCGCCTTCCGGGCGCTCGCAGGCGCAGCCGGGGTCGGCGCCGTCGCCGCCGCGGCAGCGGCGATCCGTCACAAGCGCGCCACCCGCGGGTTGACGTTGTCGACCGAGGTGGCGCCGAACGAATTGCTGCGCACCCCGGATCTGCGCCCGGACGTGACGGAGATCCTCACCGACGACGGAGCGACGCTGTACGTGCGCGCCTACGGTCCGGTGGACGGCGATCCCATTGTGCTGAGCCATGGTTGGACGTGTTCGACCGAGTACTGGTACCCGCAGGTGAATGCGCTCGCCGAGGAGTACCGCGTCATCACCTACGACCAGCGTGGGCACGGCCGCAGCTCGGTCGGCTCGCTTCCGCTCGGTCCCGACGTCCTCGCCGACGACCTGTCGGAGGTGCTGAAGGCGACGGTGCGTGAAGGCAAGAAGGCCGTGCTCGTGGGTCACAGCATGGGTGGCATGAGCATCATGGCGTGGGCGGGACGGCACCCCGGCGAGGTCAAGGAATATGCGTCCGCGGTCCTGCTCGCCAGCACCGCCTGCGACCGGCTCGTCGCCGAGACCACCGTCATACCGTTGCCGAATCGTTTTCCGCGCGTGCCGGTTCCGGTCGGCCGCGCCGTCCTGAAGACGCCGGTCCCGTTGGTGTCTTCGCCGGTGATGACGCGAGCGCTGCAGTACGTGTCGATGTCGCCGAACGCTTCGCGCGCCGAGGTCCAGTTCTGCGAGAACATCGTCCGGGACTGCAAGCCGCGCATCCGCGGCGGCTGGGGTGCTGCCCTCAGCGGCCTCGACATCCACGAGGCACTCGACCACCTCGCGGTTCCGACGACGGTGCTCGTCGGTTCCATGGACCGGTTGACCCCACCCGTCCATGCCCGCAAGCTCGCTCGCGTCCTGGACGAGGCCGGTCACCTCGAGCGCCTGATCGTCCTGCCCGGCGTCGGTCACATGAGTTCCGTCGAGAGCATCGACGAGTTCGACAAGGAGATCGTGCGGCTGCGCAACCTCTGACCTTTCGGCTGCCCCGCAGTCGGTCGGGCCCACACGCCGGGTGGCGTGTGGGCCCGATTTTTTTGTGGCGGTGTGAGGCTTGACACATCGACAACATTACATCTAACGTAATTTGTATCACTGTAAAACGTGACGCGACCCAGCGTTCCACCGATCCGGTCATCAGGCGATAGGAGCTCACGTTGGCTCATGTAGTTACGCAATCCTGCTGCAACGACGCGAGTTGCGTCGCGGTCTGCCCAGTCGATTGCATCCATCCCACTCCGAACGAGCCCGGCTACGGCAGCGCGGAGATGCTGTACATCGATCCGGTCGGCTGCATCGACTGCGGCGCATGCATCGATGCGTGCCCGGTCGACGCGATCGTTCCCGAATACGACCTGACTCCGGAAACCGCGCGCTACGAGGAGATCAACGCGGCGTTCTACGCGAACCGGGATCAGCCCGTCCCCGTACCCGAACGTCCCGTTGCCGAGGCTGCCCGGGTGTCCGAACGCGCACTGCTGCGGGTGGCGATCGTCGGTTCCGGGCCGTCCGGCTGCTACGCGGCCGAGAACCTGCTGTCCCGGATCGGTCCCGCCGTGGAAATCTCCTTCTTCGAGAAGCTTGCGACACCATTCGGGCTGATCCGATTCGGTGTCGCACCGGACCATCAGGGGACCAAGGCGGTCGCCTCCCTCTTCCAGAAGACGGCGTCGCGGAAGAATGTGGACTTCTACCTCAACGTCGAGGTCGGCACGCACCTGACTCACGACGACCTGCTCGCGCATCACGATGCGGTGATCTACGCGGTCGGCGCCCCCGCCGACTGCTCGCTGGGGATTCCCGGTGAGGACCTGCCCGGAAGCCACTCGGCAACGGAATTCGTGGCCTGGTACAACGGTCACCCCGACCACGCGCACCGCACGTTCGACCTGTCGGGCGAGCGCGCCGTGATCATCGGCAACGGCAATGTGGCGTTGGACGTGGCCCGAGTGCTCGTCGCCGGCACCGCCGAGTTGACCAAGACCGACATCGCCCCGCACGCATTGAAAGCGTTGTCGGAGAGCAGGATCAGAGAAGTGCTCGTCGTCGGCCGGAGAGGTCCGGCGCAAGCGGCGTATACGAATCCGGAGTTGCTCGCGCTCGGCCATCTCCCCGGCGTGACTGTCGCGGTACGGCCCGAGGAGGTGGTGCGGGAGGCAGATGGGCGGACCGACTCGATCGAGGCGATGAAAGCCAGGATCGTCGCAGAGTTCGCCGCCGCCCCGCACATTCCGGGATACAAACGTATTGCGCTGCGCTACCTGCTTTCTCCGGTATCGGTTCTGGGAGACGGCCGGGTAGAGGGGATCCGCCTGGTCCGCAACGAGCTGGTTCAGGATGCGGACGGCCGTTCCAGGGCGGCTCCCACAAGTGTCGTCGAGGACGTCGACTGTGGTCTGGTCCTGCGGTCGGTGGGGTACCGGGGGATCCCCGTCGCGGGAATCCCCGTCTCGGGTGCACGATCCACGATGCTGAACGTCGGAGGTCGTGTGCTGGAACCGGACGCGAGTGGACCGATGTCCGGTGTGTACACCGTCGGGTGGATCAAGCGAGGTCCCTCCGGCGTCATCGGAACCAACAAGGCGTGCGCCGCCGAAACTGTCGACAAACTCGTAGACGACTTCCACTCCGGTCGATTGGCGGCTCCCGGGGGTGGCCGGCAGGATCTCCGCCGGCTGGTTGCGGAGCGGCGTCCCGAGCGCATCGACTACGACGGATGGAAGGCGATCGACGCGCACGAGCGGCGACTCGGCAGGGAATCGGGCCGACCGCGCGTGAAGCTCGTGGACACCGCCTCTATGATTGAAATCGCTTCGAGTGCATCTATTTCCGGCTGATATCACCCTGATGCGCGCCGACCCGGCGCGCGTCGAAGAAAGTGATTGACGTCTCATCACCTAACGGTATAAGGTTTATTCGGATCGGGGATGCGGCCCGCACTCGATCCTCTCGACCGGCGACAGCCCCGCCGTCGAGGATCGGAACAGTCTCGCCGCCCGACTTCGCCGGACGATGTCCCATGCACCGCAAGTCTCCGGCATCTGACGAATCATCACAGAGGAGTCCACATGAAACTTCAGGACAAAGTCGCCGTCATCACCGGAGGTGGATCCGGGCTCGGACGCCAGGGTGCGCAGTTGTTCGCATCGGAAGGCGCGAAGGTGGCGGTCGTCGACATCGACGGCGACCGAGCCGAACAGACCGCGAAACTGGTTGAACAGCAGGGCGGAACGGCGATCGCCATCACCGCCGACGTGAGTGACGAGGCCGCCGTCTACCGCAGCGTCGAGACCACCGTCGAGCAGTTCGGCAAGCTCGACATCATGTGGGCCAACGCGGGTGTCGTCTCCCGCGGTGGTGTCCCGTCGGTGGCGGGCGGCGAACACGTGGAGTTCCAGGACCTCACGGATGCGGACTGGCAGCACGTTCTCGGAGTCAACCTCAGCGGCGTCGTGTACTCCTGTAAGGCTGCTGTGCCTGCGATGCGGGCCAACGGCGGCGGCACCATCCTGGCGACGTCGTCCGCGGCTTCCTTCGCCGCCTATCACAGCATCGCGATGTACTCGGCGACGAAAGCCGGTGTCAACGGCCTGGTTCGTGGCCTCAGCCTGGATCTCGGACGCTACGGCATCCGCGTCAATGCCCTCGCACCCACGCACGGGATGTCGCCGAACTTCCTGATGGGCCCGGGCACCCCGGTGATCGGCCAGTCCTACGAGGAGACCGCGGGACCGTGGGATCCGGGCGTCTCGCCGATTCCGCTCAAGCTCCAGCGTCCGCCGTCGCTCGTGGACAACGCGAAGGTCGCACTCTTCCTCGTGTCGGACGACTCCGCATACATTTCCGGTCTGACGCTGCCCGCGACGGACGGTGGCACACTGTCACGAGTCGCGATGATGTTCGAAGAGGACACGCCGACTCCCACGCTTCCCGTCGACTGAGCGGAGCGTCCGTCGATGACCATTCATGCGCAGAACCGTGCGCAGTCGTTGAAGGTCGACCGATCCGCCTGTGCGGGCCACGGCCTCTGCTACGGCGCGGAACCCGAGATAGTCGACAGCGACGACCAGGGCTTCCCCATCGTCGTGGCCGAACCTGTTCCCGAGGAACTACGAGATCAACTGGGTGCCCTCGTCGAGATGTGCCCCGAACGCGCGCTGAGCGTCGAACTCCCGAATTCGGAAGGCTGAGAAGCAGTGACGACAACCCAACTACCCGAGAACCTCATCGTGGACTTCGACGTCTACGACCAGACGTTGGCGATGCCCGAGGACGTGTTCCAGGAACGCGCGGCGGCGCTGCGGGCCATCGGCCCAGTCGTGTATTCGAAGGCGCACGGCGGTCACTGGATCGTGACGCGCTACGAGGAGATACACCAGGTCCTGCGTGATCCGGAGACCTTCTCCAGCTACCCGAACAATCTCGTGAACGCGGGCCAGGGGAAGTTCATCCCGATCGAGCTGGACCCGCCGGAGCACACGTTCTACCGGCAGGCGCTGCAACCGCTGTTCAGTCCCAAGCGGATGAAGGAACTCGAGCCCCAGATCCGGGACGTCATCAACGAGCTCATCGACGACTTCGCGGCACGCGGTGAAGCCGAGTTCATCTCGGAGTTCGCCCACGAGCTGCCGACGCGGGTGTTCCTGGCCCTGATGGGCTGGCCCCTCGAAGACGCCGAGATGTTCACCAAGACGACGGACGTTGCACTGCAGGGCATTCCCGGTGGAACGGAAGAAGAATCGGCCAAGGCCCGCGAGGATGCGGCCAACCAGATCTTCGGCTACTTCGGTGCCATCGTCGCCGGAGTGCGGTCCGGTGAGAACACCTCGGACAGTCTGACCGCGCAGATCATCAACACCCCGATCGAGATGGAGGACGGGGTACGGCTGCTCACCGACGAAGAGCTGTATCGCATGTTCTTCCTCCTGCTCATCGCGGGCCTGCACACGGTCCAGGGTTCACTGGCGTGGGGGATCATCCACCTGGCGAACAATCCGGGGCAGCGGCAGGAGATCGTGGACGATCCCGACACCATCCCGGCGGCGGTCGAGGAGATTCTGAGGATCGAGGCTGCGGTGATCGCGGGCCGGCGAGCGACCCGCGACGTCGAGATCGGCGGCGTCACGATCGCGGAGGGGGAACAGCTCATCGTGCTGCTCTGCTCGGCGAATCGCGACGGCAACGAGTTCGAGGATCCGGACGAGCTGAGGATCGACCGCTCGCCCAACCGTCACCTCTCTTTCGGTGCCGGTCCTCATCGGTGCATCGGGTCTCACCTGGCACGAATCGAGCTCAAGCTGGCCATGGAGGAGATTCACAAGCGGTTGCCCGATTACCGACTGGTTCCGGAGGATCCGCCGATCCTGCACGCCACCCAGGTTCGCGGCTGCATCCGGCTCCCGATCACCTTCACTCCGTCGGCCTGAGGCCGGGCGGACGTCCGAGGCAGTTGTCCGTGGTCCTGTGGGACTTCGGGCAGCTGCCTCGCTCTTTTGGTGTAATGGAGTGGACGTCGCCCCCGGTATGCAACAACTTACGTGTATTGTCATTTGTATCGCGACTGGTCGGGTGGCTGGTCGGAAGTGACGGTGTCTGGAGCGAGGATGGCAAGAAGGAAGACCGCCGGTGTGCTGAGCCAGGACGCCGATGTCGCACGGTCTCAGATACTCGTGGCAGCCCAGACGATGATTCTTCGTTTCGGGATCTCGAAGACCACCATGGAGGACATTGCCAAGGAGGCGGGGGTCTCTCGCCCGACCGTCTACCGGTATTTCCAGGACCGCGAGACGCTCACCACCGAGTTGATCAGGTGGCGATCGCGTCAGACGCTCGAACGTGGCCGCAAGTTCCTGATGGAGTGTGCGACGTTCGAGGACAGGCTGATCGAAGGCCTCATCTACCTGGTGTACGACGGGATCAACGATCCGATCGTGCGCATCCTCGTCAGCCCCGAACACGTCGGCGGCGAGTCGTGGCTCGAGACGATCCCCCTCGCAACGAGTCTGACCACCGAACTGTGGGGGCCGATCTTCGACGACGCCAAGGCAGGCGGCGAAATGAGGTCGGATATAGACACCGACGAGGCGTGCTCCTGGATCACCCTCGTGCAGCTGATGCTCGCTCCGAGACTGGATAATTCGGATCCTGCCGATCCCTCGCACCGGCAGATGATGAGGCAATTCGTCCTGCCGGCCTTCCTGCCGTAGTCGCCCGCGTCCAAAAGAAGCCGTGTCCCCGAGGGGGCACGGCTTCTTTGTGCTTTCACCCGGTAAATCTAATGTCCTTAAGTATGCTGGTCGACGGTTCCCGTGCCTGGTCACGGCCGAATCGGTCGGGAATGCCTATGCCGGCGCGTATTTCGCAGATGAGCCATTTCGCTTCCTGCTCTTGCCTGGTCGGTCAAAAGCCGTATAACGTATTACGTGCGACGTAATTTGTATCACAGCTGGAGGTCGTGAACTCGCCGTCCATCGTCCGCGATTCGATGAAAAATGCTGCAAACAAGCTGTATTCGACGTGCGCGGCGGGACGGCTGTGGGTTCCGGCCCGAGGTCGCAAGTGCCCTGCAACATCCGAGGCGCGTTCGACGCCTGAATACACGGAGGTAATGGTGGGAGTCGAGGTATCCGTCGAGGGACTGACCAAGTCCTTCGGCTCGCAGAGGATCTGGCAGGACGTCACGTTGACCCTTCCGGCCGGTGAGGTCAGTGCGTTGCTCGGGCCGTCGGGCACGGGTAAATCGGTGTTCCTGAAGTCGCTGATCGGTCTGCTCCGTCCGGAGCAGGGGTCGATCGTGATCGACGGCACCAACATTCTGGAGTGCTCCTCGAAGGAGCTGTACGAGATCCGGAAGTTGTTCGGGGTGCTGTTCCAGGACGGTGCGCTGTTCGGGTCGATGAACCTGTTCGACAACGTGGCGTTCCCGTTGCGCGAGCACACGAAGAAGTCCGAGTCCGAGATCCGCAAGATCGTGATGGAGAAGATGGAACTCGTCGGCCTGCTCGGGGCCGAGGACAAGCTGCCCGGCGAGATCTCCGGTGGTATGCGCAAGCGTGCCGGGCTGGCGCGGGCGCTGGTGCTGGATCCGCAGATCATTCTCGTCGACGAGCCGGACTCGGGTCTGGATCCGGTGCGCACCACCTATATTTCGCAGACGTTGATCGACATCAACGCGGAGATCGATGCGACGATTCTGATCGTGTCGCACAACATCAATCTGGCGCGGACGGTGCCGGACAACATCGGGATGTTGTTCCGCCGGCATCTGGTGATGTTCGGTCCGCGGGAGGTGCTGCTCACCAGCGAGGAGCCGGTGGTCAAGCAGTTCCTGAACGGCACGATGATCGGTCCGATCGGGATGTCGGAGGAGAAGGACGAGGCGCAGATGGCGCAGGAGCAGGCGATGGTCGATGCCGGTCACCATGCCGGTGGTGTCGACGACGTCGAGGGGATCGTTCCGCAGATGAAGGCGACGCCGGGGATGCCGTTCCGGCAGGCCGTGGCCCGTCGTCAGGAACGGGTCCGGCACATCATGCACACCCTGCCGGAGAACGCGCAGATCGCGATCCAGGAAAGCCTCGGAGCGGACGGCGTCGGCGACGAGTGGAGTCCGGGAGACGCAGACACGGACCGAATGTACTTCGAGGCAGCGGGATTCGACACGGGAGTTGCGAAGTGACGAGTGTGAAGGTCCCGATCGCCGTGGACGTCGCGCCGATCGAGCCGGACGCAGCGGAGAAGCGACGGCGGCCGCGTCTGTCGATCGCCGCGGTGGGGAAATACCTGAAGGACACGCCCATTCGCAGCCTCGCGACTTTGGGGCGATCCGGTGAGCTCGCCGTGAACATCCTGAAATACACGGTATCCGACACGATCGCCCTGCGGTTGCCCCTCGAGGAGGTGGCCACGCAGATGTGGAAACTTCTCAAGGTCACCGCACTTCCCGCGCTGCTGATGGCGGTGCCGATCGGTGCCGAGGTCTCGGTGCAGGTCGGTGGAATCATGAACCAGGTCGGCGCGAACTCGCTGGCAGGAGCCGCGAGTGGGCTGGGCGTGGTGGGGCAGGGGGCGCCGATGGCGGCGGGACTGCTGATGAGCGGTGCGGCCGCATCGGCGATCGCCTCCGATCTCGGTGCCCGTGCGATCCGCGAGGAGATCGAAGCGATCCGGGTCATGGGAATCGACCCGGTCCAGCGACTGGTCGTTCCGCGGTTCATCGCGATGGTCGCCATCGCACCGATGCTGTGCATCGTCATCGTCGCGGCCGGTGTGGCGGCGGGGCTGGTGATTTCGGCGAATGTCAACGATGTGGTGCCCGGCAGTTTCTGGCAATCGTTCGGCTCCTTCGCGACACCGACCGATCTGGTCTTCTCCGTGCTCAAGTCGGTGATCTTCGCGGCGCTCGTCGTGTTGATCGCCAGCCTGCGAGGTCTCGAAGCGAAGGGCGGCCCGAAAGGCGTGGCCAACGCGGTCAATGCCTCGGTGGTTCTCAGTGTCTTCTGCATCTTCATGACCAATCTCGTGGTCAGTCAGATCCAGATGATGTTCTTTCCGGCCCGGTTGGCGTGACATGAACACACACTCCACGCATCGCAGGGGACCTGTCGGCGAGGTTCTGCTGCAACCGATTCGCTCGGTGGGTCGCGCTGCGACGTCGGTGATCGAGGAAATCGGTCAGGTGACGGTCTTCACCGTCAAGACGGTCGCATTGCTGCCCACAACGCTGCGGCACTACCGCAAGCAGACGATGACCACCATGAACAACATGGCGTGGGGGAACGGATCCCTCGTCGTCGACGGTGGTGTCGTCAGCCTGATGTTCTTCCTGGGACTGGCCGTCGGCGCCGTCGTCGCGATCCAGGCGTTCATGGCCTTCGATCTGCTGGGCTTCGGCGCGTTGACCGGGATCATCGGATCGTTCGGCAATGTCCGGGTCATCGCCCCGATCATCACCGGAATTGGATTCGCCGCGCAGGCCGGCTGCCGGATGACCGCCGAGATCGGCTCGATGCGCATCTCCGAGGAGATCGACGCCACCGAATCGATGGGATTGCAGGCCATTCCGTTCGTGGTCGGGACGCGGCTGATCGGAAGCATGCTCATCGTGATCCCCGGGTATCTGATGGCGCTCGTGGTCAGTTTCTTCACCGGAGGGTTGATCATCAAGACGTTTCACCGCCAGCCTTCGGGTACCTACGATCACTACTTCAGCCAATTTCTCAGTGTTCCGGACCTCGTGGCGTCGCTGGTCAAAGCAGTCGTCTTCTGTGCCGTCGTCACGATGATCCACTGCTACTACGGATACTTCGCCGGTGGCGGGCCCGCGGGGGTCGGCGCGGCGTCCGGGCGGGCTATCCGGGCGAGCCTCGTCGCGATCGTCGTCCTGAATTTCTGTATGACTGTGGCGATCTGGGGCCTCAGTCCCGAACTGGTGTTCAAAGGATGAGTCAATGAGCAGAGCGAGGAGTCAGGACTTCCTGAGAGGGGTCCCCGGCCGTCAGAGCCGAGTGCTGCACGGGGCGGGGCTGGGGGTCGTCGTGACGACCTGCGCAGTGATCGCTGCAGTCTGGGTATACCCGAGCAGCGCGGACACGGAAGGGTTGCCGATCAGCATCGACGTCCCCTACGTGGGCCCGGGCGTCGACTCCGGCACGAAGGTGATCCTGCGGGGCGGTGAGGTCGGTGTCGTCACCGGATTGGAACGGACGGGCGCGGACTCCGTCCGCATGGACCTCCAGCTGGATCCCGATCAGATCGGCGGCCTGACCGATGCCTTCGATGTCGACTTCCGGCCGCAGAACTACTTCGGATCCACCGCCGTCAATCTGGTCGGCAGGCCCGGCGGTTCCGGTCTGGAGGCACACCGCACCCTGGACCGCACGCCCACAGGAGATTTCACGATGTCGACCATGATCGAGAAGGGTTCGCTGGCCGTCGACGGCACCCTGACGGACTCGATGATCACCAGCTTGGACAAGGTCGTCCGGTACACCGACGGCCTGACACCGATGTTCGATGCGGCACTCGTGCTCGGCGACCGGGTCGCGCAGACTCAGCAGGCACTTCCGGCCGACCTGCTCGGGCGTGTCAACGACGTCCTCGACGTGTTCCCGGCGTTCAATCGACAGGCGATCGATTCGCTGACCCACATCTACAACAGCACCTACAACCAGCGACCCGACGGTTCGGTAGGGGTCGACGACCCGTTCATGGACGAGACGGACGCCGGTCTGACCCTGGCGGCCGGACAATTGTTCGGACAGGCCGGGCAGTTGCTGAAATCTCACGGTGACGAACTGGTACCGGTCACCGAGGTGGTCTCGGAACTCGCCGGCGTGGTGCCGCACCTGTACGACGGTGGGGCGCGCCCCGAGCGACTGCGCACCGCCGTCGAGCGGCTGGACTCGGCGTTCGAGGACAGCGGCGACGGGCAGCGGCTCAATCTCCGGATCGTCCTGGACGATCTGCCCGCACTGGCGGCCCCGCTCGCGTTGACCGGTGCCCCGCCGTCCGAGGACGGGGCCGGCCGATGAGCAACCGAACCAGGTACATCGTCACTCTCGTCAAGCTCGCCGTCGCGGCTGCGGTCTCCGTGGTCCTCTTCATCATCGTGATCAGCGCGATGAAGAGCCCGGTGACCAATGAGACAAACAGCTACACAGCGGAATTCACCGATGTCTCCGGGCTCGGTGCACACGGGGACATCCGAACGAAGGGGGTCCGGATCGGCAAGGTCGAATCGGTCGAACTGATCCGGGACGGCGGGCGGAGTCTCGCGGAAGTGCACTTCACGATGGAGAAGCCGTATCAGCTCACCTCCGACACGATCCTCGCGGTGAAGTACCAGAACCTCACCGGCGTTCGCTACATCGACGCCGAATTCCCCGAAAATCCGGGCGGAGCAGTCGATCGACTGCCTGCCGACAAGACGCGGGCCTCGTTCGACATCACCGAGTTGTTCAACGGACTGCAACCGGTACTCGCGACCATGAGCACCGACGACATCAACACCTTCACCGAGAACGCGATCTCGCTTCTGCAAGGAGACGGAAACGGACTGTCACCGATGCTCGAAGACGCACAGAAACTCGCCGGCCTCGCCCACGACCGCGAACAGGTCATCTCGACCCTCACCGGCAATCTCGCACGGATCTCCGACAGCATGGGAGGCCGGTCGCCCGAGGTCGTCGAGTTCCTGCGCTCGGTGAGTTTCCCGATCGCGAAGGCTATGACGGTTATCGACGAGTTCCCGAAGACGGCTGCGTTCGGCCCCGAATTCCTCACACCGATCCAACGGTTGATCGATGCTCTCGGTCTGCAACCGGGAATGGACGTCGAGCAGATGCTCTCCGACGCATTCGCATCGGTGCCGGACACCGCGGAAGCGTTGCGACTGCTGCCGGTCGCCTTCGCCGGTCTGCAGGTTCCGCAGACCGCCGGGGCAGGCCCGGGCGGTATCCAGTGCACGAACGGTGTGGCGCAGCTACCCACCGACGTCGAGGTTCTGCTGAGAGGGAGTGAGGTCGTCGTATGCAACCCGTGACGAAAAACCGTGCCCAGCGTATCGGCGGGGTGTTGGGCCGGGCGCGGGCGCTGGTCGGCAGGGAGGTCGCGTTCGGCGCGGGCATCGTTCTCCTGGTGGTCTTCGCACTCGTGACCACCGCCGTCCTCTACGCGAACCCACCGGGACGGATGTCGTTCTCGTTCCGTACCGACGACGCCTCCTCGATCGACATCGGCCAGGACGTCCGGGTGGCGGGCATCGGCGTGGGAACCGTCACGGACGTGTTGATCGAGCCGGACGCGGTACTGGTGACGGCCGAGATCGACGACGCGGTACCGGTCGGCTCGGACTCCCGTGTGGAGGTGCGCATGCTCACCCCGGTCGGGGGATACGCGATCACCCTCGTCCCTCTCGGCGTTCTGCCGCTCGGGGACACCCCGCTGCCCGTCGAGCAGGTCAGCGTTCCGTATTCGATCGGCGATGTCCTCCAGGCCGCGCCGCACACGACCGACAACGTCGAGGGCGGCACCGTCGACGCGAACCTCGACGAGATGGCCCGGGCGCTCGAGGAGAACCCGACGTCGATCGCGTCCATGATCTCGGGCCTGACCAGCATCGCCCGCGTGATGGATCAGCAGCGTGCGCAGGTCCGCACGATCGCCGACCTCGCCGCGGAGTATCTCCAGAGTTTCGAGGCCGATCAGGGCATGGTGTTCGACCTGATCCGCGAGATCGACGTGGTTCTCTCGACGTACAACACCACCCACGCCGGATTCAACGAGGCGTATTCCCTGCTCGGCAACGTCCTGATGACGATTCAGCCGTTCGAGGCGTTCTATCTCGACCACAAGACGGAGGTACTCGACGCTGTGAACCACGCGAAGGGTGTGATCGACGAGTTCCGGACGTCGATGGGCCCAGCCATCGACAATCTTCAGTCCTTGCGCACTCAGCTTGCCGAATGGCTGACGCCCGAAGGAATGGCCGCGATCAAGGGCGGCACACTCATGGCCTCGGACTTCTGTGTCCCCGTTCCCGGACGGACGTGCTGAGATGTCCGGGAAATCACGCCTGATCGTCAAGGTGCTGGCCGTCGTGTGCGCGGCCGCCGCCGTCGGTGGCGCCGGTGTGGCGGTCGCGACGACGGGGGAGCCGGCAGACCGGTCGGCGTTCTGCGCGCTCATGCCCGACGCCATCGGCCTCTACGCCGGCAACCCGGTCACCCAGATGGGTTACGAGGTGGGCCGTGTCGAAGGTATCGAGCCGCAGGGCGACCACGTGCAGGTCACCTTCTCGCTCGCGAGTGGCCGGTCCTATCCGTTCGATGTCCGAGCGGTCACCCGCTCGAAGTCCCTGCTCGCCGATCGGAGTCTCGAACTCGTCGGCAACTACACGTCCGGTCCGGAACTCGCGCCGGAACAGTGCATCCCGCTGGGGCACAGTCACACTCCGAAGAGCATCTCCGAGATCGCTGGTTCGGCAGCGGATTTCATCGATGCGATCGCTCCGGACGACGGTGAGGAGAACGTCCGGAAGACGGTGCTCGGTCTGGACGTGGCGCTCCGCGGCCAGGGGGAGAACGCCGCGGACATGATGAGGCATGCCGCCGAGGCGGCAGCCGATCCGGACAAACTCGTCGCCGACATCGGCTCGTCGATCGCGAACATGGCCCCGCTGACGGACGAAGCGCTGCGTCGGTGGAGTTCGATCCGGTCGATCGTGGAGCAGATGCCTGCCGTCGTTGCCGCGGGCATCGATCTGTGGCCCGGAGTCATCGAGGTGTGCGAGGGAATCGGTTGGCTGGTAGCGACTTTGCACGACATCCAGCAGAACTACGGCGCCGACATCTGGCCCTTCGTGCACGGACCGGCGACCGACGCCCTGAAGCTGGCGGCGACACGGTCGAACGACATGGCAGGCCTGATCTCGACGATTCCGTCGGTTGCACCCTTCCTCGCGCAGCAGACGACGCGCGACGGAGCACTCACCATTGCCTACCAGCCGCCGACCGTGGCTCTGACGACCACCGGAACCGAGGTGCCGATGGATCGGCTGCTCGACCTCGTGCGGACGGGAAGGAACTGAGATGAATCTGTCGAGAAGAACGCGGCAGCTTCTGTGCGCCGCCTCCGTGAGCGCGGTGGTGCTGACGGTGCCGGCATGTTCCCTGGGACCGGACGACCTGCCCTCGGTCCGCGGTGGCGTCGGCGACACCTACGACCTGTCGCTCGAGTTCGCCAGTGTGATGAATCTGCCCGCCGGTGCCGACGTGATGATGGACGGCCTGCGGGTCGGCGAGGTCCGGTCTTTGCAGGTGTCCGGATCGACGGTGACGGTGTCGGCCGGAGTCGGAAGCGGCACCAGGATTCCCGCCGATGCGCGGGCGATCGTCCGTCAGGACACTCTCCTCGGCGACACCTATATCGCGGTCACCGGTGACGGCGAACATTCCGCCGACGGGTACCTGCCTGCCGGTGGCACGATCCCCGTCGCCCGCACCATCTCGCCACCGCAGTTGGAGGACACCATCGCAGTCCTCGCGAACTTCGTCAACGGCGGCAGCATCCAGCGGATCGAGGATGTGATGGCCCGCGTCAATGCCGTCGTGCCGCCGCTCCCGGCCGTGCGCGACGCGGCGTCCGTGGCGGCGCTGGACCTGCAGGACCTCGCTGCCAGGACGCAGGAGATCGACCGGACGCTGACGGGGTTGAACGAGACCGCACTGTCGTTCGACGATCGCACCGACGCGCTTTCGGCCATGTTCGACAGTTCCAGCGTGCATTACTGGCGGCGACTCGCGATCTCGGTGGTGTCGCACATCGGCCAGATCCTGCCCTCCGTCGGCAGCGTCTACGAAGGCGGACTGTGGATGGTTCCCATGCTGAACACGCTGGCCGACACGGGGGACGTGGCGCGCGACGTCTGGGACGAGGGCCCGGACACGACCGTCGTGCTGTCCCGTTTCCTGCGCAGCAGGATCGTGCCGTTCGCGCAGAAGCCTTCCGTCGAGATCGAGGGCATCGAATCTGCCGGGGGAGACCAGATCGTGGCCGACGCGGAGAACCTGCTCCGCATGCTGGGAGCAGTGAAATGACTGTCAAGACTTCGTTGTCGATTCTCGGCATGGTGGTGATCGCCGTGCTGTCGTTCCTGTACATGGGCCGGGCGGGTCTGCACGTCTCCCGGTTCGACGACGTACGCACCGCCACGTTGGACGTGCCGGACACGAACGGGCTCGTCGTCGGCTCCCGTGTGCTGCTCCGGGGGGTGGCGATCGGACACATCAGTGACGTGACGGCGTCGGCCGATCACATCGAGGTCGCGTGGAACTACGAGAGTGACCGGTCGATCCCCGCCGACAGCGAGTTCCGCGTCGACAACCTGTCGGCGCTGGGCGAACCGTTCCTCGCGGTGCTGCCCTCGTCCGCAGCGGGGCCGTATCTCGAGGACGGGGACACCGTCCCGGCGAACCAGGTCGTGGTGCCGACGACGTTCAAGGAGCTCTCGGAGCGCCTGACCAGGCTCCTCGGGCAGGTGGATCCCGTTCGGGTACAAGCGATCTTCGACACGATCGACGTCGCGCTTCCCGACGACTTCGCGGTCCTGAACAATCTCACGCGGGCAGGCGAACTACTCGCGGCGACGCTCACCCAGCAGTCCGACAACCTCACGACGCTGTTCGACACCCTGCAACCACTGCTGATGGACAGTGCCACCCTCCCTCAGGGTTTCCGGGATACGACACCGATCGTCGCCGAGTTCGGCAGCGGGTTCCACGACGTGCTCGGCGGAATCCGGTTCGCCACCGAGAAGGGTCCGCTGCGCGACGGAATCGCAGGCGGAGCAAGCCCTTTCATCGGGGAACTGCAGACGTTCCTCGATCACACCGCCCCGGACCTGCAGGTGATCGGCGTGAATCTCCTGCCCTCGGTCCAGGCCGGGGCGGCGTCGATGCGGACCGTCGACGTGGGCCGCCTGCTCGACAACGTCATGGCGTCCACCGCATCCGGAGATGCACTGACAGTCCACCTCAGCCCGTCGGGGCGGTAGAGCCGACCGCACCCCAGACGTACTCGATCGTCCACCCCCGGAGATCGGACAGCCCAGCGAAAGGCGAACGATGCAGAAATCAATGGAACTCGTGAACTCCGGAACCGCCCCCGAGGCCGGACCCTCCGATGGTGCGGGCGATCGTGAGCGTCGAGGTGGCAGGAACGTGCCACTGCGGTCGGTGGTGGTCGGGGGCCTGGTCGCCGTTCTCGTCGTCGCACTGGCGGTGCTCGGGTGGCAACTTCGGAGCACGACCGACGAACTCGACCAACTCCACGACGCGGCGGCGAGCAGGCAGCAGGCCGAACGGATCGCCCTCGACTACGCGACCGGCGCCGCCGAAATGGACTTTCGCGACCTGCCCGCGTGGCGAACACGGCTGACGGCGGGCACCGCCCCGGAACTGTCCAACCGTCTCACCCAGGCCGCGACGTCGATGGAGCAGATCATCGCTCCGCTCCAGTGGACGTCGAGCGCACAGCCGATCTCGGCGAAAGCAGAACCGGGACCGGACGGAACCTATTCGGTCGACTGCTTCGTCAGCGTCCTGACGAAGAACAGCCAGGCACCGGACGGACTGCAGTCGACCGCGACCTACAAGATGACGGTCGACAGCGGAAACGACTGGAAGATCACCGAGATCAGCGGAATCGATTCCGCACTCGACGGGGACACGGCGCCGCGGTAGCCGGAGTTCGGGGCCCTCTGCCGGCGGCGCCGTACCGTGCGTACTCAGTCGCCGGCAGGCAGCGCGGCACGAACAACCGAGGGGACCAGGAACGTGCGGATCTTCTCGCGGAACCGTTCCAGCGAGCCGGTGCCGCCGTTGAGTTGGCTGATACACATGATCTCGAGTTCCGAGATCCATTCGCACAGCAATGTCAGATCCAGGTCGGCGCGGAGGTCGCCGGCCTCCTGCGCTTCGCGCAGAATCGGCTCCCACAGCTCACTCGTCAGTTCGACGGCCTTGCCCGACGTGGTCAGCAGGGAGTTCGCCAGGGTCATCTCCGCGGGGGAGACGAGCAGGTGGACCATGGGGTCCCGCAGGCCGCTCTCGACGTTCTGGCAGATGCCCTCGACGAGTCGCTCCTCGATAGTGGGCCACTTCGCGATGAAGGCGCGGGCGGGCGTCATGTTCTTGCGCGCGCGCCGCGCGACCGATTCGATGATCAGACTCTCCCGGTCGGAGAAATACCGGTAGACGGTTGCGCGGGACATGTCCGCCGCGCGGGCGACGTCCTCCATGGTCGTCTTGGTGATCCCGAAGCGTTCGAAGCACGACTCCGCTGCGGTGAGGATCGTCGAGCGGACGTCGGTCGCGGGGTCGTTTCCAGTCCTTGCAGCCACGAGGAAACAGTACAACCACAATCTGCCGTGAGACGCTAGACAATGAATGTCTCATGTGCCACTCTCGGTGTATGGAGCGCGAAGACAAGATCACACTCACCGAGCGACTGATCGCACACGTCGACAACAACAGCACCGACTACGCGGACGACCTGCTTCGAGTGCCGTTCTCGGTGTTCAACGACCCCGAACTCGCCGAACGCGAGCGCACGGTGGTCCGGCGGCTGCCGCACATCGTCGCCCACGTCGACGAGCTGAAGAAGGCGGGCGACTTCGTCACGACCGAGCTGATCGGCACGCCGCTACTGGTGGTCAAGCAGACGGACGGCAGCGTCAAGGCCTTCTCCAACGTCTGCAGGCACCGGGGCTCGAAGGTGGAGTTCGAGGAGGCCGGCTGCAAGCGCGTCTTCAGCTGCCCGTATCACAACTGGGCGTACGGCCGCGGTGGAGATCTGCGGGGAATGCCGCATGCGGAAGGCTTCGACGGCATGGACCGCTCGCAATACGGGCTCGTCGAATTTCCCTGCGAGGTGCGGCACGGCCTGGTCTGGGTGGTTCCGACGGTCGGCGCCGAACTCGACATCGCCGGGATTCTCGGCGCCAAGCACGACGCGGAGGTGACGGACACCGGGATGGCCGAGTCGTTCCAGGTGCGCAAGGAGACCTGGAAACTCGACATGAACTGGAAGATCGCCGTCGACGGCGTCCAGGACTCGTACCACCTGTGCCAGCTGCACACCAAGACCGTGTGCAACTACCTCGAGGGCAACATCACGGCCTACGACCTGGTCGACCGTTCGTGGCGAATCGTCGTGGCCCGCAAGTCGATCACCGAGGTTCGCGGCGCAGATCCCGACTCGTTCGACGTCCGCGACTACTCCCTCGCGAACTACACGATCTACCCGGGCACGATGCTCGTGACCGAGCCCAACCACTTCGAGATCTGGACGATCGTGCCCGACACCGAAGATCCCAACGTGTCGTACTGCACCATTCGCCTTCTCTCCCCGAAGGAACCCGAGACTCCGCGGGAGAAGCGGATTCTGGACAAGAACTGGGAACTCCTGATGGAGACCCTGCACGCCGAGGACTGGTTCGTCACGAAGACGATCACGGCCAACGCGGCGCACGGGCAGGTCGACGAGCTGATTTACGGACGCAACGAGCTTCCCGGTCAGGTGTTCCACAAGATGATCACCCGCGATGCCGAGGAGGTCGCTCGGCAGGAGGCCGCGGCCGGCGGTGTGAGGTGACGACGGGCGACCTGCGCCGATCGTCGCCCGCGCCCGGAGTGCTGCAACTCGAACTCGCGCGGCCCGACGTGCACAACGCGATCACCCTCGGCCTGCAACGTGAACTCGATGCCGCGCTCGCCGAGGCGGCGGACGACCCGGACGTCCGGGTGGTGCTGCTGGCAGGGGAGGGTACCGCCGCGTTCTCCGCGGGATACGACCTGAAGGAACTCCGGGCGATGACGGCGGACGCCTGCGCCCTCAGCCTGCTCGAACGGGACGAACTGTTGTGGAGATACTTCACGTTCCCCAAACCCACCGTCGCCGCGGTCCAGGGAATGGCCTACGGCGCGGGCACCCTGCTGGCGGCGTGTTCTGATCTGCGCGTCGGAGGTCCCGGCACCCGCATCACTGTCACCGCGGCGAAGTACGGCGGCGCCAACCTCACGTGGGTACTCGACCACCTGATCGGTGCCGGACTCGCCCGCGATCTGCTGATGACGTCCCGGGCAGTCACCGGTGAGGAGGCCCACCGGATGGGTCTCGTCTCCCGGTATGCCGCCGACGACGACGTGCTCGGCGCCGCGCTCGAGGCGGCCGGGCAGATCGCCGCCCAGCCCCCGGAGTCGATGCGCGAGATCAAGACTCTGCTGCTCGACGGACCGGGACGCGACCTGCGGTCCCGGTACGACCGGGAGAACGTCGTGTCGCGCACGACGCTCCGGCCGCGTCCGGTCGAGGAGATGTTCGGCTCCTACTTCGGACGGCGCGCCCGGTGAACCGCGGGCCGTCACTCGTCAGCACCGCAAGCGAGGTCCGGATGGACGTCACCCTCTCGACTCCCGACGACATCTGGAGTCCCAGCTGGGACGACCCATTCGAACCGACCGCGGGCGGTGACGACGAGTTCGCGGAACTGGCCGAGGCTCTGCGCTCCGTGCAGGAGGCCGTCACCCGCAGTCGCCCGGGTCCGGACGCGGCGAGTCGCGCGGCGCGTACGCTCCGCGGCCTCGCAGCACGACTGGCGGAGTTCGAGGTCGGTGAGGACGAACAGATCGCCGGCAGGCGCTGGGATCTTCCCGGCCGGGCACAGGCGCTGACGCCACCCCTCCACGTCGACGAGGTGACCGCGACCCGGGCGCGGGGGCGCGTCACGGTCGGCAGATTCCATTCCGGGCGCTACGCGATGAACGGCGGCGTGACGCCGCTGATCTTCGACGAGATACTCGCGCGCCTCGCCAACAGTTCCGGCAGGCACTGGGCACGCACGGCGTACCTGCACGTCAACTACCGAGCCCCCGCGCCGCTCGGCGTCGAATTGCGCGTGGAGGCGGAGCTGGCCGGGCAGGAGGGCCGCAAGCGATTCCTGCGCGGCGCGATGTATCACGGCGACGTCCTCGTCGCCGACGTCGACGGACTCTGGATCGAACTGAAACCGGAACAGACACAGAATGTCTCGCTGGCCGTCGGCCGGGGAGCGAAGGAGGGTTCATGAGTGGGTACTCGCTGCTGGACGGCGTTCGGATCCTCGAGGTCGCGCAGCTGGCGCCGTCGTCGCTCGGCGGGCATCTCGCCGATCTGGGTGCGGACGTGATCAAGGTCGAATCCGGTCCGCTCGGGGATCCCGTGCGCATCGGCGGCAGCCGTGCCGTCGGAGGAGAGGACGGGCCTGCCTTCATGCACCTGCGATGGAATCGCGGAAAGCGCAGCGTCGCACTCGATCTGCGCACACCCGTAGGCAAGCAGGCGTTCCTCGACCTCGCGCGGTCGTGCGACGCGGTCATCGAGGGCATGCGGGGCGGGTACCTCGACTGGCTCGGCATCGGCTACGAGCAACTGCGACAGGTGAATCCGAAGATCGTGCTGTGCACGGTGTCGGGCATGGGCACCGACGGACCGTACCGTGTTCTCGGCACCGGAGGTCCGGTGTTCGACGCGTACGCCGGGCTCCGCGAGGTCGGCACTCCCGCGGAGCCGCCGACCGAGGGGATGGCGGGATCCACGACGCCGCCGATCGCGATGTACGCGCTCGGCGCGTACGGGGCGATGGGCCTGCTCGCGGCGCTGCACAAGGCCGGCGCCACCGGTACCGGCTGTCACGTCGAGGTGGCGGGCATCGACGTCGCCGCCGCGTGGATGCCGGACCTGGTGGACGCGGAGTTGAACAGGGACCGCTCGATTCCCCGGCCGACCTGGCTGCCGGACGGCCGGCTGCCCGACTGGCCACGGCTCGAGGCCTACCGCACCAGCGACGGCGAGGCGATCCTGTTCGGGTCGCACGTGGAGAAGTTCTGGCACAACTTCCTGGTCGCGGTCGGACGCCAGGACCTGATCGACGTCGACCTCACCGGCACCGACGACGGTGCCCCCGCCCGCGCGGACCTGGTGTGGCGCGCGCTGACGGAGATCTTCGCGCAGCGCACCCGCGCCGAGTGGGTGCAGCTGTTTCTCGAACACGGCATCGCGGGAGGCCCGGTCAACAGCGTGGCCGACATGCTCGACGACCCGCACTTCCGGGCGCGGGACAACACCTACCGGGTCGACTACCCGGGGGTCGGCGAGCTCGAGTTCGTGGTCAGCCCCGTGCGCGTCGCCGGGGAGAAGTTCGCGCCCGCGCTGCCGCCGGTCGTGGGCGCGGACACCGCGGAGGTGCTGCGGACGGTGGCGCGGTACGACACCACGCGGGTCGCCGCGGCAACCGACTCGGCGAGCCCTCGGCGCGAGGCACCTCCCGCCGGCTGACCGGACGCATTCCGCGGAAGCAACACTCACACGAAATACACTGTGTGGGTGTTGTTTTCGTGCGACGGTCCGGTTCTGTCGGGTGCCCGAAATTCCCGAATCGAGCATTGCGCCGTTCGCCTACAACTGTTAGGTTTACGGCACACGAAGTGAGGGTGGTCACACCCGGCTGACGAGCACGAGGAGCACAGATGAATCTCGCGGACCTGACCCGGTTCTGGGGTAAGACACGTTCGCAGCAGCAGGCCATCGTGTTCGGGGACACGGCACAGACCTGGGCCGAGGTCGACGCGATCACCGACGCACTCGCCCGCGGCCTCGCGGCGCGGGGCGTCCGCAAGGGGGACCGGGTGGCGGTGATGATGCTCAATCGCCCCGAACTCGCCCACATCATCCTGGCGACCCTCAAGCTCGGCGCCATCAGCGTGCCGCTGAACTTCCGGCTCACCGGCAAGGAGCTGGCGCCGATGGTGCTCGACTCCGCGCCGCGCGTGGTGATCGTCGAGGACAGCTTCGCGTCGCTGCTCGAGGTCGCCGCCGAGCAGGCGGAGTTCGAGACGTACGCGATCGGGGGCAGTGCCCATCCGCCGTACGAGCGGCTGATCGACCCCGGGACCGCACCCGTCGTCGCCATCGACGCCGACGACCCCGGCTTCATCTGCTACACGTCGGGGACCACCGGCGTGCAGAAGGGCGCCCTGATCACCCACCGCAACGCGATGACTCCGGGCATCTCGCAGTCGATCACGTTCGGCTTCTCGTCCCGCGACCGGGTGCTGTGCTCCGCCCCGCTGGTGTACACCGGCTCGGTCCTGTCGATCTTCATGCAGCTCGTCGTCGTGCCCGGCGCGACGATGGTCCTGTTGCGCGAGTACGACCCGGAGATCGCCCTCGACACGTTCGAGCGTGAGCAGATCACGGCCACCACGACCGTCCCCGTGATCTGGGAACGGATGACGATGCTGCCCGACTTCGGCACCCGCAAGCTCGCGAAGTTCACGTTCGCCGGCACCGGTGGCGCTCCCGTCAGCCTCGACCTGCTCGACTTCTACCGCTCGCACGGCATCCCGCTCACCCAGTGCTACGGCCTGACCGAGGCGTCCGGCATGGTCTCGACGCTCGCCTACGAGGACGCCGTGTCCCGTCCCGGCTTCGCGGGGCTGCCGCTGGTCGGCACCCACATCCGGATCGGTGATCCGGGAGTCGACACCCCGGCCGGGGAGGTCGGCGAGATCCTGGTCCGCGGCGAGCACGTGCTGCGGGAGTACTGGAACAAGCCCGAGGCCACCGCGGCGACCCTCGGCGACGGGTGGCTGCGTACCGGCGACCTCGGCATGCAGGACGAGGGCGGATTCCTGAAGATCGTCGACCGCAGCAAGGACATGCTGATCTCCGGGGGCCTCAACGTCTACCCCGCCGAGATCGAGAAGGCGTTGCACGGCATCGACGGCCTGGTCGACCTCGCGGTCATCGGCGTCAAGGACGACCGATGGGGCGAGGTGCCGATGGTGGTGTTCCACAGTGAGCGCCCCGCCGCCGAGATCGTCGCCGACATCGCCGAGGTCGCCGGCGAGAACCTGGCGAAGTTCAAGCGCCCCAAGCACGCCGTCGCGCTCGGCGAGCCGCTGCCGCGCACGTTCTCCGGAAAGCTCGCGAAACCGTCTCTGCGCCAGCGGTTCCCCGAGGTGCCCGCCGACGCACTCGCGGTCGACGGCACCGTCACCCCCGTCTAGCAAGACCCATCCAGTTCGAGGCTTCATCTCCCGCGGTTCCCCCCTTCGAGAGGAATGCACGTCGTGGCCCCAACTCGTGAAGTCGACATCTCCCAACTCATCGACGCCGCACCGGTGTCGGCCCTCCAGAAGCGTGCCATCGCGTTGTGCCTGGCGCTCGCGATCCTCGACGGCATGGACGCCCAGCTGATCGGATTCGCGATTCCCGCGCTGTCCGAGGACTGGGGCCTGTCCAAGGCCTCGTTCGGGCTGCTGCTGGCGCTCAGCAGCGGCGCGATGGTCGTCGGCAGCCTGCTGTTCGGCCCCGTCGCCGACCGCTGGGGCCGGCGCCGGGTGATCCTGCTGTGCACCGTGCTGTTCGCGGTGTTCACCCTCGCGTCCGCGTTCGCGCCGTCGATGGGGGTGCTGATCGTGCTGCGCATTCTCGCCGGAATCGGGCTCGGCGGCGTCACCCCGAACCTGATTGCGCTGACCAGTGAATACAGCCCCGCTCGCAGCCGCTCCACCCTGGTCACCATCGTCGTCGCGGGCATGTCGCTCGGCGGCTTCCTCGGCGGACTCGCTGCCGCTCAACTGATCCCGGCGTACGGGTGGCAGTCGATCTTCGTGGCCGGCGGCGTCCTCCCGCTGATCGTGGCGGCGCTCGCGTGGGCCGGGCTGCCGGAATCGGGCAAGTTCCTCGCCTCCCGCGGTGATCACGCCGGCGCCGCGAAGATCCTCTCGGCGATCGCACCGCAGGCGGGCATCACCGGATCGGTGACGTTCACCGTGGACGCCGCCGTGGCCACCAGATCGCCTATCCGGGAACTGTTCGCCGGCGGCCGGGCGCTGGACACGGTGCTGCTGTGGGTCGTGTTCGTCATCAACTTCCTGGTGATCTACTTCCTGTTCGGGTGGATGCCGTCGCTGTTCAGCCAGGCCGGGCAGAGCCCCTCCCACGCGATCCTCGCCGCGGCGCTGTTCAACCTCGGCGGTATGGCAGGCGCGCTGTCGATCGGGTGGATCACCGACCGCGTCGGCACCGCGTGGCGCCGGTCCCGGGGCGCGGACGCCGCCTACGCGGTGGTGATGGCCGGCTACACACTCGGCGCCCTGTTCATCGGCGTCGTCGCGATGTTCCTGGCGAACTCCACGTTGCTGCTGATCACGATCTGCATCGTCGGATTCGGGATGTCCGGCAGTTCGGCGGGCATCATCGCGATCGCGGCGTCGATCTACCCGGTCGCGGCACGCTCGACCGGCATCGGCTGGGCCATGGGAATCGGGCGGATCGGGTCCATCGCCGGGCCCACCCTCGGCGCTGCCCTGATCGCGGCCGGGATGGATGCCCGCACGATCTTCCTGCTGATGATCGTGCCGACCGCCCTCGCCGTCCTCACGCTCGGTGCGCTGTTCGCGCGGGAACGACTGCGCGTTCGCACCGTCGCCGGGGCCGCGGAGTCGACCGCCGTCACCGCAGAGGCGCACTGAGCCATGCGATCCGTCACGTCGAGGGCCACGTCGTACTGCAGGCTGTGTGCCTCCTCGTGCGGGGTCCTGCTCGACATCGAGGACGGGCGGATCGCGCGGGTGCTCGGCGACGCCCACCATCCGATCTCCGGCGGCTACACCTGCCCGAAGGGGCGCCGAGGCGGCGACCTCGTCCACGGGCCGGACCGGCTCACCACCTCGATGCGCCGCACCGCGGCAGGCACCCACGAGCCGGTGCCGGTGGCGCGGGCGGTCACCGACATCGCGGACCGGCTGCGCGCAATCGTCGACCGGCACGGGCCGGATGCGGTCGCGTTGTTCATGGGGACACAGCAGAACTTCGCCGCACTCACCCCGCCGATGGCCCGGGCCTGGTTCCGGGGTACCGGCTCGCACAAGCTGTTCTCCACGATGACCATCGACCAATCCGCGAAATGGGTTGTTGCCGAACGGATGGGAACGTACCTCGGCGGCCGGCAGCGATTCGAGGAAGCAGACGTGTGGTTGCTCGCGGGCACCAACCCCGTCGTCTCCGGCAACGGCGGCGACGGGGACGGCGCGGTGGTGCAGAACCCGTCCGTCACCCTGAGGGCGGCGCGGGAACGGGGCCTGCGGCTCATCGTCGTCGACCCGCGACGCACCGAGACCGCGGCGCTCGCCGACATCCACCTGGCACCCCGGCCGGGCACGGACGCAGTGCTGTTCGCCGGTCTCCTGCACGTCGTCCTCACCGAGCGCCTCCACGACGCCGGCTTCTGCCACCGGTACACGGCCGACCTGGCCGTGCTCGCCGATGCCGTCGCCGGCGCGACCCCCGGCGTCGTGCAGCGGATCTGCGGTATTCCCGCAGCGCGGATCCGCAACGCGGCACGGGTGTTCGCAGGCGCGGCACGGGGAATGGCGACCAGCGGCACCGGGTTGTGCATGGGCCCGCACTCGAACCTCGCGGAACACCTCGTCGCGGCACTGAACGTGGTGTGCGGCCGGTATCTGCGGGAGGGGGAGCGGGCCGACGACCGCGCCGTCCTGACCCGGCACCAACCGGCGCGCGCGGAGGTAGCCCCGGCCACCCGGGCATTCGAACACGGATTCCGCAGCCGGATCGGTGGGGTCCGGGCGATGCGCGGCGAACTGCCGTCCGGCATCCTCGCCGACGAGATCCTCGAACCCGGCCCCGACCGGGTGCGGGCGCTGATCGTCTCCGGCGGCAACCCCGCGGCGGCGCTGCCCGACCGCGGGAAAGCGTTGCGCGCGATGCGATCACTGGACCTGCTGGTGTGCGTCGACCCGCGCATGTCGGACACCGCGCGGCTCGCCGACTACGTGATCGCGCCGACCACGATGTACGAACGTGCCGATCACACCGCGATCATGGAACCGTTCTTCCCGCAGCCGTTCGCGCAGTACACCCCCGCGGTCGTGACCGCGCCGCCCGGCGTCGTCGACGACTGGCGATTCTTCCTCGACCTCGCCGCCGCCTCCGGGCAGCCCGTCAAGTTCGCCGGTCGCATCCTCGACCCCGCCGCGCCACCGACCCCCGAGCAGTTGCTGGCCATGATGGCCGAGCGGGGGCGCATCCCGTTCGCGGACCTGGTCGCCGCCCCGCACGGACACCTCGCCGGACGCAGCGGCGCCGTCGTCGGTCCGGCGGCCGAGGAGAATGCCGGGCACCGCCTGACACTGATGCCCGAGGACGTGCGCGCCGAACTGCACGCAGCGCTGACGGACCGGGCCGTCGCAGCACAGTTCCCGCTCCTGTTGACGGTGCGGCGGATCCGGGAGGCCGTCAACTCCACCGGCACCCGCGTGCCCGGACTCGTTCCCGGTGGCGCCAACCCCGCGAGCCTGCACCCGGACGACCTCGCCGCCGTGGGCATCGCCGACGGGCAGGCGGTGACCGTGCGCTCGGCGTCCGGGCACCTGCGTGCGACCGCGCGGGCGGACGCCACACTGGCCCGCGGCACCGTGTCGATGACGCACTGCTTCGGGAGCGTCGACCCGCGCGACGACGTCGGAGTGAACGTGAACGCGCTGACCGGAACCGGTGACGGCGTCCAGTCGATCAACGCGATGCCCACCATGACCGCGGTTCCCGTCGCGGTCGAGCCCACCACCATCGAACAGGACGTGTGATGACGACGGCAGAACCGATCGCCGGGCACCGGATCTGCCCGCTGTGCGAGTCGACCTGCGGGCTGCTGGTCGAACTCGACGGTCGCGCCATCACGAGGGTCGCGCCGAACCCCGACGATGTGATGAGCGCTGGGCACAGCTGCGCGAAGGGGCTCGGCCTCGGGCGCATCGAGGGCGACCCGGACCGGATCCGGACCCCACTCCTGCGCACCGCGGGCGGTACATTCCGCGAGGCCACCTGGGACGAGGCGTTCGCCGAGATCGAGCGTCGGCTACCGGAGTTCGTCACCGGTGACCCGGGCAGCTGCGCCGTCTACCACGGGAATCCGGCCGCCCACCACCTGGATTCGACGTTCTACCTGGGTGAGCTGATCGGTGCGGTCGGTACCCGGAACATCTACTCGCCGGCCAGCGTCGACACCTGGCCGAAGAACCTTGCGCACATGCTGCTGTACGGCACCGGGCTGGGAATGAGCCTGCCCGACCTCGACCGCACCGAATACCTGCTGATCCTCGGTTCTAATCCGATGGTCTCCAACGGCAGCACCGTCACCGCCCCCGGCATGCACCACCGCCTGCAGGCGTTGCGTGAGCGGGGCGGCATCCTCGTCGTGGTGGATCCGGTCCGCACCCGCACCGCCGAGGTCGCGGATCTGCACGTGCCGATCCGGCCCGGGACCGACGCCCTGTTCCTGCTCGGGGTGCTGTCCGTCATCGCGTCCGAGGGGCTGTCCCGACCCGATCGGGTGCCTGCGGTGGTGGACGGCTTGGACGCCGTGCTCGCCATGGCGGCGGACGTCGACCCCCACGCCGTCGCCGCCGCGTGCGGGATCGACGCCGATATGATCCGCGCGGTCGCGCGGGGGTTCGCGGGCGCGCCTGCAGCGGTGGCGCATTCACGGATAGGGACGTGCATGCAGGAGTTCGGCACCCTCGCGAACTGGCTGGTCGAGGTGCTCACCATCGTCACCGGCAACCTGGACCGGCCCGGAGGGGCGATGTTCGCGCTGCCGCCGGCCGGCGGGCAGAACACCTGGCCGGTGACCAGACCGCCGAAGCTGATGTTCGACCGGTGGCGTTCGCGAGTGCGGGGGCTGCCGGAGGCGATGGGGGAGTTGCCCGCGGTGTGCTTCGCCGAGGAGATCCTCACGCCCGGACCGGGCCGTACCCGGGCGCTGATCACCCTGGCCGGGAACCCGGCCCGCTCCCTGCCCAACAGTGGGGCGATCGAGGAGGCGCTCGGCGCCCTCGACTTCATGGTGTCGGTGGACTGCTACCTCAACGAGACCACCCGCCACGCCGACGTGATCCTGCCGCCGCCACCGCTGGCGACCCGCGGCCACCACGACGTGACGCTGGCGCACTTCCAGATCCGGAACGTCGCGCGGTACACCCCACCCCTGCTCGACCTCGCCGACGGTGAGCAGGCGGAATGGCAGATCCTGCTGCGGATCGCCGCGATCGCCCAGGGAACCCCGCACCGCCCGGTCGAGGAGATGGACGACGAGGTGGCGGCCGTCGCCGCCAGGCGCGCCGCGAAACTCGCCGGCTGCGAGGCGGTACAGGCACTGCACGCCGTCACCGGCCGGCGCGGCCCTCAGCGACTGCTGGACTTGCGTCTGCGCAGCGGACCCTACGGCGACCGTTTCGGGCTGGACCCGGACGGGCTGACTCTTGCACTGCTGGAGGCCAACCCGGACGGCATCGACTACGGGCCGCTGACACCGCGCGTCCCGGAGGTGTTGCGCACCCCGGACGGGCGGATCGACCTGATGCCGGAGATGATCGTCGGGGATCTGCCGCGGGTGCGGGCGAGCATGACCCGGGCCGCCCCGGATCTGCTGCTGATCAACCGGCGTCAGCGTCGTGGCATGAATTCGTGGCTGCACAATGCCCTGCCCCAACCGGACGACGGCCAGTGCGCCCTGCTGATCAGCCCACGCGATGCGGCCGAGCGCGGCCTGGTCGGCGGCGACCGGGTGGCGGTGACGTCCAAGGTCACCACCGTGACGGCCGAACTGCGAATCGACGACGCGTTGCGTCCGGGAGTGGTGAGCATGCCCCACGGGTGGGGCCACGACGGGCCCGGCCTGCGAACGTCCCGGTCGGCGTCGGTCCCGGGCAGCAACTACAACGCGCTGGTGGACGACACCACCGACCTCGAGGCGCTGACGGCGTCCCCGATCTTCAACGGCGTCCCGGTCACCGTGACGCGCACCAGCGAGGAGCATCCCTGATGGCGTACGTGGTCACCCAGAACTGCTGCAACGACGCGACTTGTGTCGCGGTCTGCCCGGTCGATTGCATCCATCCGACTCCCGCCGAGCGGGAGTACACGCGCACCGAGATGCTGTACATCGATCCGGGTGCGTGCATCGACTGCGGCGCCTGCTCCGACGTGTGCCCGGTGGACGCGATCGTCCCCGGCGACGCCCCCGCGCCGGACATCGACCGGTACCGCGACATCAATGCCGAGTACTTCCAGCGGAATCCGCGCACCGCGGCGCCGGGTGCGCACGTGCAGCCACTCCCGCTGGCCCTCGCGACCACCGGCGTCACCGATCCCCCCGCGCTGCGGGTGGCGATCGTCGGATCCGGACCGTCGGCGTTCTACGCCGCCGAGGAACTGCTGGCCCGCCACGACATCGCCGCCGAGGTCACCATGTTCGAACGGCTGCCCGTCGCAGGCGGACTCGTGCGGTTCGGCGTCGCGCCGGACCACTGGCACACGAAGACGGTGGACCGGGTGTTCGACCGCACCGCGCGACGCGACGGCTTCACCTTCCACCTCGGCGTCGAGGTCGGGCGGGACGTGACGATCGACGAGGTGCTGGCACACCACCACGCGGTGATCCACGCGTCCGGGGCGTCGGGGGACCGGCGCCTCGGCATCCCCGGCGAGGACCTGCCGGGCAGCTACGCCGCCCGGGAGTTCGTCGCCTGGTACAACGGCCACCCCGATCACGCCGATCGCGCCTTCGACCTGTCCGCGCGCCGCGCCGTCGTGGTCGGCAACGGCAACGTCGCCCTGGACGTCGCCCGCATCCTCGTCTCCGACGTGGAGATCCTGCGCCGCACCGACATCGCCGACCACGCCCTCGCCGCCCTGGCCGACAGCCGGGTCGAGGAGGTGGTGGTGCTCGGCAGGCGGGGACCCGAGCACGCGGCCTGCACCACGCCGGAACTGCTCGCGCTCGGCTCGCTGCCGGGAATCGACGTTCTCGTCGACGGTCCGGTGACGGCGGCACCGGACGCACCGGCCAAGCTGCGGATCCTCGCCGACTACTCCCGGCGGAAGGCGACGCCGGGGAACAAGCGCATCGTGCTGCGCTTCGGTACCTCCCCACGCGAGGTGCTCGGTGCGGGTCGTGCCGAGTCGCTTCTGGTGGCCCACGGCGACACCGTGGACCGGATCGAGTGCGGTCTGATCCTCCGGGCGGTCGGGTACCGCGGACTGCCGATCGTCGGCCTCCCGTTCGACGAGGCCGCCGGAACCGTCGCCAACGCCGCGGGCCGCGTCGCGCTGCCGGGAACGGGGGAGACCGTCCGCGGCCACTACGTGGCGGGCTGGATCAAGCGCGGTGCCACCGGTGTGATCGGCACCAATCGCTACTGCGCGGCGGAGACCGTCGAGGCACTCCTCGCCGATCACCGCGCGGGACTGCTCGCCGCCCCGACCCAGGCCGCTGCGGACCTGGCGGCGCTGGTGCGCGAACGCAGGCCCGACGCGCTCGGCGGCGCGGACTGGCGCGCGATCGACCGCTTCGAGCGCGAGCAGGGGCGGGCCGTCGGCCGTCCTCGGGTCAAGATCGTCGCCGCCGCCGCGGCGGGCGATGTCGCGAGAGCCGCGCGGGTGGGATCGTGACGCGGAAGGTCCACACGTTCTGCCGGATCTGCGAGCCGGGGTGCGGCCTGCTCGCGGAGGTGGACGGTGACGAGGTCGTCCGGCTGCGACCGGACACGGATCATCCGGTGCACAAGGGGTTCTCCTGCCACAAGGGTGTGCACTACCTCCAGGTCCATCACGATCCGGACCGGCTGGACCGGCCGCTGAAGAGGATGAATCCGCGGAGCGAGGAGCGCGGTGTCTTCGAACCCGTCGAGTGGGACGTCGCGGCGCGTGAGATCGCAGCACGGCTCCAGGAGGTGCGCCGCGAGCACGGCCGCAACGCCCTTGCCGTCTATCAGGGCAACCCGTCGGCGTTCAACGGCGCCTACTACGCGAACGCCGCCACGATCGCGCGCGGCTTCGACACCCGGATGCGCTTCAGCGCCGGAACCCAGGACACCTCGGCCAAATACGCTGCCAGCGAGGCGATCTACGGGGCGTCGATGGCACATCCGATTCCCGACCTGCTGCACACCGACTACTTCCTGTGCCTCGGCAGCAACCCGCAGGTCTCGCACATGACGCTGATCCACATCTCGGATCCGATGGCCAAGATCCGCGCAGTGAAGAGCCGTGGCGGGACCGTCCTGTTCGTCAATCCGCGCCGCATCGAGTCGTCGTCGCCGGAGACCGGTGACGTGTTGTTGATCAAGCCGGACACCGACTTCTACTTCCTCGCCGGAATCCTGCACGAGATCGTCTTCCGGATCGGGTACGACCGAACGGAAGTGGAACGTCACGCTCGTCGCGTCGACGAGTTGCTCGACTTCGTCCGGCAGTATCCCGTCGACCGGATCGCCGCGGTCACCGGCATCGAGGCCGACACGATCCGGCAGGTCGCCGACGAGTTCTGCACGGCACCGAGCGCGAGCGTCTACATGGCGACCGGGGTGAACCAGGGCCGTCAAGGCACCCTGGCCTACTGGATGCTCACCATGGTCAGCTTGTTCTCCGGCAACCTCGGCAGGCGCGGTGGCAACATCTACTCGCGTGGCGTCGCCGACGTGGTGCAGGGTTCGAAGCGCAAACGGGAGGACCCGTTCTACGAGGGTCCCTTCGGTGAGATGCGCACCGTCGGCGGTGATCTCCCCGCCGCGCTCCTGCCGGACTTCATCGAGAATCCCGCAGACCCGGTCCGCGCGCTGATCGTGGTGTCGGGCAACCCGCTGCTGTCGGTCGGCGGCGGCGACCGCCTGCGCCGGGCGTTCGAGCAGTTGGACCTGATCGTGACCGTCGATCTGTACCGCACGGTCACCGGTGAGATGGCGGACTATGTTCTGCCGGCTACGGACTGGCTGGAACGGGAGGACGTCAACTTCCTCAACACGATGGGCGTGGCGATGGAGCCGTACGTGCAGTACACGCCCGCCGTCGTCCCCGCGAAGGGGGAGCGCCGCGACGACTGGTGGATCCTGTCCCGCATCCAGCAGGCGATGGGTGTCCCGACCCTGCTCGACGACCCCGACCCGAATCCGTTCGCCGCGGTCGACGCGAAGATGCGGGAGTCGGGTCTGAGCATCGATCTCCTCGCGACCATGCCGTGCCAGACTGCGGTGCTGCCGGAGGCCGAACCGTCGCACGTGTTCAGCATCGCGGTCCAGCACGACGACGGCCTGATCGACTGCTGTCCCGCGCTGTTCCAGCGCTCGTACGGGACCGCGGAACGCATCTTCGAGGAGTTGGCCGCGGAGCCCGCCGACCAGCTCAAACTGATCACCCGCCGCACCCACTACATGGTCAACAGCTGGCTGCACAATCTTCCGGTGTTCAAACAGGGTGTCCACCAGAGCAATCCGCTGTGGATGCACCCGGACGACGCGCGGTGCCGGGACCTCGTCGAGGGCGACGACGTCACCGTGCGCAACCGCCACGGCGAGGTCGACGCGATGCTGATCTACGACGACACCCTCCGGCTGGGCGTCGTGGCGATGACCCACGGCTGGGGGCAGCGCACGGCCCGGGGGCTGGACGTCGCGAGGCGCAACCCGGGTGTGAACGTCAACCGTCTCGCGCCCACCGGGACGGACGGCTACGACCCGCTGAGCAACCAGTCGCAGCTCACCGGCATCAAAGTCGAGGTGGTGCGCCTCCGGCACCCGTGAGTACTTGTTAACCGCCGGACGTTGACAAGTACTCACGGCGCGAAGCGCACCTTGCCGGATTTAACAACAACCTTTAGATTTAGCAGCTGTGACGGGCGGCACAGTGCGACCGAACGCACGAGTCCCTTCACGGAGAACTTCGGTTTCGACCCCGCCGGTCGCGGCCGGGCACACAGGAGGCAATGAATGAGCGGAACCGTGATCGACGCGCTGAATTTCTGGGCGCGGATCGTCCCCGGCCAACCGGCCATCGATTTCGACGGCGACGTCGTCACGTATGCGGAACTGTCGAGGTGGGCCGACGGCGTCGCCCACGACCTCGCGGCGCGCGGCGTCCTGCCGGGCGACCGGGTCAGCTTCGTGGGAACCAACACCCTCGAATGGTGCGCGGCGGCGCTGGGGGCGATGAAGGTGGGCGCCATCGCCGCGCCGTTCAATCAGCGGATGCTCGCCGGCGAGCTCACGGCGCTGGTCGAGGATTGTGAGCCGAAGATCGTCTACTGCGATCAGGCGTACCTTCCCAGACTCGAAGAGGTCCTGAAGGCGCACGACACCTTCTCGATCGCCGTCCTCGAACACGACGTGCGGCCCCTGCGCGGAGGGGAGCACGCGACGTTCCCGACTCCCGTGGTCGACGTCTCGACACCGACCGCGATCGTCTTCACCAGCGGCACCACGGGCAGGCCCAAGGGGGTGGTGTTCACCCACGCGACCATCGCGGGCGAGATGCACGAGTGGTCGCTGATGGAACCCATCCTGCCCAACGGTTTGCGTCCTCTGCTCGTGCTGCCGTTGTTCACCGCGGCGGGCATCATCTGGGGCATCTCCCGCACCGTCATCCACGGCGGCACGCTCTTCCTGCAGCCGGGATTCGACCCGCAGGCGGCCCTGCGTGTTCTCGTCGAGGACAAGGCGACGACGCTCACCGGTCCACCCATTCTGTTCGAGCAGATCGCGAAGGTCCCGGGATTCGCCGACGCCGACCTCCGCCACCTCACCACCGCACACGTGGGCGGTGCCCGGGTGCCTGCACACCTGCTGGGGATCTGGCAGGACCGGGGTGTGCAGTTGCGGCAGATCTACGGGCAGACCGAGATCGGCGGTTCCGCCACCGTGATGCCCCGCGACGAGGCGGCCGAGCATCCGGACAAGTGCGGGTGGGGTGGCATCTTCACCAAGATCCGAGTCGTCGACGCGTCCGGAAACGACTGCGCGCCTGGCGAAACCGGGCAGATCCTCCTCCGCGGTCCGGGAATGATGCCGGGCTACTGGCGCAACGAGGACGCGACGAAAGCCACGCTGATCGACGGCTGGTTGCACACGGGAGATCTCGGAAAGCTCGACGAGAACGGCTACCTGACCTACGTGGACCGGCTCAAGGACATGATCATCTCCGGTGGGCTCAACATCTCGCCCGCCGAAATCGAATCGGTGATCAATCAGATCCCCGAGGTCGAGGAAGTCGCGGTGATCAGCGTGCCCGACGCGAAGTTCGGAGAGACTCCGGCTGCTCTCGTGAAGGCGGCGCCGGGCCTGACCGAGGCGGATGTCGTCGAGTTCTGCAATCGGCGCCTCGCCGACTTCAAGGTCCCGCGTTACGTCGTCCTGCTGGACGAGCCGTTGCCGCGGATGGCCAGCGGCAAGATCGCCAAACGGGAACTGCGCGACACATACGCGGACGTGCCGGACACCCACCGGAAGGTGCGCTGAATGACGAACGCGGGTGAACAGAAGGTTGCCGTCGTCACCGGGGGTGGCAGGGGCATCGGTGCGGCAATCGCGCAGCGCCTCGCGTCGGACGGTTTCGCCGTGGCGGTGAACTATTCGCGCAGCGAGACGCATGCGGCCGACGTGGTCGCGAAGATCGTCGCGGGCGGTGGCCGCGCGGCGGCGATCAAGGCGGACATCGGGGACGCGGCCTCCGCCGAGGAGCTGATCTCACGGACCGCCGACACGCTCGGGGCGCCGTCGGTGCTGGTCAACAACGCGGGCATGAACCTCGCCGGCTCGGTCCGCAAGCAGGAACCGGAGGACTGGGATCGCGTGATCGCGGTCAACCTCAGCGGGGCGTTCTACTGCACGCACGCCGCGTTGCCTGCGATGTACGAGAACGGCTGGGGCCGGGTCGTCTTCTTCGGAAGCCCGTCCGGCGGACGGCGGCCGTCGCCCGGGATGAGCGCCTACTCGGCGGCGAAAGCCGGTCTGACCGGGATGACCCGGACGTTGGCGCTCGAGGTCGCGCGGCGCGGCATCACCGTCAACACCGTCGTCCCCGGTTTCGTCGAGACCGACATCATCAGTTCCGGGGGCGACGCCGCCGTCGACGTCCTGGCCGCCCATTGGCCGCGGATCCCGGCGGAGTCCGTGGCGGCGACCGTGTCGTTCCTCGTCAGTGACGACGCCCGCCATGTGTCGGGTGAAGAGGTGGGCGTCTGGCTCGGCGGGCCGGTGTAGGCGCCTCCGGCGCCCGTGCGCGGTTGACGAGTCCCAGGACTCGTCAACCGCGCACAGGTGCGTCAGCGCCGGTAGTTGGCGGGCCACGCCTTCCCGAGGGTCAGGCCCCCGTCGACGACGAGGTTCTGCCCGGTCACGAACGTTGCGTCGTCGGAGACCAGATAGGCGATGGCGCCGGCGATGTCGTGGCCCTCGCCGGCGCGGGGGATCGGCTGGAATGTCGCGAGACCCTGCCGCACGCTGTCGACGCTGGCGTCCAGCGCGTCTCCGTCCAGGCCGGCGCCGTGACCGACGATGCGGGTGGCGACGCCGCCGGGGGTGACCGCGTTGACCCGGACGTGAAATTCCGCGAGTTCGCGTGCGGCGCTGCGGGTCATCTGCAGCACGGCGGCCTTCGCGGCGCCGTACGGGTGCGGGCCGAAGCCGGTGCGCACCCCCGCCACGGACGACACGTTGACCACGGTGCCGAACCCCTGCTCGCGCATCACCCGGGCGGCGTGTTTGGTCCCGAGGAAGGCGCTGCGCGCCAGGACGGCGAACGAGGAGTCCCACTCGTCGACGGTCGTGTCGGCGACGTACGTCCAGGCCCCGACCCGGCCGGCGTTGTTGACCATCGCGTCGAGGCGTCCGAAGCGCTCGGTCGCGACGCGGACCGCGGCCGCGACATCCTCCTCGCGGGTGACGTCGGTGTGCAGGTAGACACCGTGCTCGCCGAGGGCGGCCGCGACCGCCTCGCCGCGTTCGTCGTCGATGTCCGTGACCACCACCCGCGCACCCCGCTCCGCGAGGAGTGCGCAGGTCGCCGCCCCGATCCCGCTCGCTCCACCGGTCACCACCGCGACCTTGCCGTGCAGTTCCGCCATTGTGTTCTGTCCTTTCGCGCCGTCCGTCCGAACTGTGGATCTTGAGGTATTAACCTAAAGGTATTAGCTTGATATGTCGACGGTACCGACACGAAGCGGAGGCCGTCGGAACCACACGAGGGGAAGGCCCCGAATGTCCGAACTGATACTGACCGAGCAGCCGCGGCCCGGCATCCTGCTCGTGCGACTGAACCGAACCGAAGCGCTCAACGCGATGAACGCGGAGATGATCGGCGAACTGCACCGGGTTCTGGCCCGGGTGCGGGACGACTCGACCATCCGGGCGATCGTCCTCACCGGCGCGGGCAAGGCGTTCTGCGCCGGCCTGGACCTGCGTGGGTACGGAACCCCGGACGGCGCCGCGGACGGCGAGGGTCGCCCCCAGGCCGGGCTGCGGGTGCAGAAGCACATCGCCGACCTGGTGGAGGCGTTTCGCGGCGCGCGGCCGCCGATCATCGCCGCGATCAACGGCGCAGCGGCAGGCGGCGGGATGGCGCTCGCGCTGATGGCCGATATCCGCATCATCGCCGACTCGGCCGCCCTGCACGCGTCGTTCATCAAACGTGGCCTGTCCAACTGCGACATCGGGGTCAGCTGGCTGCTGCCCCGCATGATCGGGTTCTCGCGCGCCGCGCAGATCCTGCTCACCGGCCGGACGATCGACGCCTTGGAGGCGGAACGAATCGGAATCGCCTCGTCCGTCGAATCGGAAAGCACCCTGATCGACGCGGCGCTGGGCACCGCCGAGGCGATTGCGCAGAACACGCCGTTCGGGGTGTGGATGACCAAAGAGGTGATGTGGTCGAACCTCGAGGTGCCGAGTCTCCGGGCGGCGATCGACCTCGAGAACCGCACCCAGATCCTGGCAGCCATGACCAAGGACCACCGCGAGGCGGTGAAGTCCTTCCTCGAGAAGCGCCCGCCCGAGTATCTGAATCACTGAACTTCAGCAACCAGCAACACCGGCCCAACGGGCAGTAAGTGAGGAATATCAGTGAAAGTCGGTATCGCCGCGGGATATTGGGGCTCCGGTCCGCCGCGCAACGTCGACCGCATGCTCGCCGAAGCCGAGGCGCTCGGCGTGGACAGCTTCTGGACGGCGGAGACCTACGGATCGGACGCGCTGACCCCCCTCGCCTGGTGGGGATCACGCACGTCCACCATCACACTCGGGACCGCGGTCTGCCAGATGTCGGCCCGGACGCCGACGGCCCTGGCGATGGCGGCGCAGACGGTCGACCACCTCAGCGGGGGCCGGGTGATCGTCGGCATCGGCGCGTCGGGACCGCAGGTGGTCGAGGGCTGGTATGGGCAACCGTATCCCCGGCCGCTCGAGCGAACCCGCGAGTATGTCGAGATCATGCGTGCTGTGTGGGCCCGGGAGAAGCCGGTGACCTACGAAGGCAGGCACTATCAGCTACCGCTGGACGGTGGCAGCGGTCTCGGAAAGCCGTTGAAGTCGATCGTTCACCCACTGCGCGAGGACATTCCGGTCTATCTCGGGGCGGAGGGCCCGAAGAATGTCGCGCTCGCCGCGGAGATCGCGGACGGCTGGACCCCGCTGTGGTTCTCGCCCAAGAGCGACGAGTTCTACCGCGCTGCGCTGGCCGAGGGGTTCGGCCGGGACGGGGCCCGCCGGTCGCCGTCGGATTTCGAGATCGCCAACGTGTGCTGGCTGGGCGAAAACGACGATGTGGAAAAGGCGGCGGCCAAGATCAAACCCGTCGTCGCGTTGTACGCCGGTGGCATGGGCGCCAAGGGCGCCAATTTCCACAACGACGTCTTCGCCCGCATGGGCTGGGCCGACGCCTGCGCCGAGATCCAGGAGTTGTACCTGCGTGGGCGGCCCGATCTCGCCGCGCAGGCCGTTCCGACGGAGATGGTCGAGGACGTCGCGCTGATCGGGCCTGCCGACAAGATCTGTGAGGACATCGTGAACCGCTGGAAACCCACCTGCTTGACGACGCTGATCCTCGGCGGCTGGCCGAGGCCGGAGAACCGGGAACGCATCCTCGAGGCGGTGATGTCGTGACGCTCGATCCGCGCACCCCGATCCTCGTCGGCGGCGGACAGGTCAACGAGCGGACCGGGGGAGTGGAACCCGTCGATCTGATCGTCGCGGCGGCCCGCGCCGCCGCCGTCGAGGCGGGATCGCCGCGTCTGCTCGAACTCGTCGACTCGGTGCGGTTGATCGGGATGCTGTCGTGGCGGTACCGCGACCCCGGGGCGCTGGTCGGCGAACGCATCGGCGCCGCCGTCCGGCACACCGGGTACACCGGCAGCGGGGGCAGCGGCCCGCAGGTCCTCGTCAACCAGGCGGCCGAGGACATCGCGGCGGGCCGGGCCGACGTGGTCCTGGTGGGCGGCGCCGAGTCCTGGCGGACCCGGATGAAGTTGCGGTCTCGGGGTGTTCGCCCGGAGTGGACCGTGCAGGACGACTCGGTTCCACCCGCGGAGGTCCTCGTCCCCGAGGTGCCGATGGTCTTCGACGGTCAGTCCAGGATCGGGCTCGACCGGCCCGCCTACGTGTACCCCCTGTTCGAGCAGGCGCTGCGGATCTCGTCGGGGCGGTCGGAGGACGAGCATCGTGCCGCGATCGGCGCACTCTGGTCGGGATTCAGCAAGGTGGCGGCGACGAACCCGCACGCGTGGACCGGCCGTGAGTACACGGCCGACGAGATCATCACGCCGTCCGAGGACAATCGGTGGATCAGCCGGCCGTACACCAAGCTGATGAACTCGAACAACATGGTGGAGCAGGGCGCGGCGCTGCTGCTCTGCTCCGTCGGCGTCGCCACCCGTCTCGGGATTCCCCGCGACAACTGGGTCTTTCCGCACGCAGGCACCGAGGCGCACGACACGTACGACATCGCCGAACGGGAGGCGCTCGATCGGTCACCCGCCATCCGGCTGGCGGGGGACCGTGCCCTGGAACTGTCGGGAATCGGGCGGGACGACCTGGCGCACGTGGACGTGTATTCGTGCTTCCCGTCGGCCGTCCAGGTCGCCGCGGCCGAGTTGGGGCTGCCCCTCGACGATCCCGGTCGACCGCTGACGCTCACCGGCGGCCTCACGTTCGCGGGCGGTCCGTGGAACAACTACAGCACCCACGCGATCGCCACCCTGGCGACCCGGCTGCGCGAGGCGCCGGGAACGTACGGGCTGATCACGGCGAACGGCGGCTACCTCACCAAGCACGCGTTCGGCGTCTACCGGACGGAGCCGCCGCGCAGCGGCTTCCGGCGCCAGGACGTTCAGGCCGACGTCGATGCGCTGCCGACCACGCGAGCGCTCACCGGTTATGAGGGGTCCGGCTCGATCGAGTCCTGGACCGTCGTGCACGGTCGCGACGGCGCCCCGGAGCGCGGCTTCGTGGCGGTGCGGACCGGCAGCGGCGAACGCACGCTGGCCACCACGACGGAAGCGGGCGCGCTGGCCCGTCTGGTCGGCGTCGACGTCGCGCGGGACACAGCGGTCGTCGCAGCCGACGGCACGTTCCGGTTCGCGGACGATTGACTCCGGTTTACCTAACGACATAAGGTATAGGAATCGAGGGCATCCGCCGTGAGGTGTGAGGTTCTCACGGAGAAAAGGAGTTTCGAATGTCTGTCGAAGACTTCCGCGAACTGTACGAGCGGCACGTCGGATACGTGGTGTCCGGAGACGTGAAGTCCACACTCGCCGACATGGTTCAGGAGAACCTGCCCGCCGTGTTCGACGGTGTCACCGTTCCCCGCGGCGACGTCGACGGGTTCGAGATCAAGGACGTCCGGGCCGACGGCGACCGCCGCATCGGCGAGACGGTGTACACGACCCCCGGCGGCACGATCGGCCTGCGATCGATCTGGGAGCGTCACGACGGCCGCTGGCTGGCCGCGGCGCTCGAGAACTTCCCCGCCGAAGGAGGGCGTCCGGCATGACGGGAGAACCGTGGGGACCGTCCGCCGACGGCCTCGACCAACCGTACTGGGACGGGCTCACCCGAGGTGAGCTGCGACTCCAGCGTTGCGGCAATTGCGAGACCTGGATCTGGGGACCGCAATGGGTCTGCGGATCCTGCCACACCCTCGACCCGAACTGGGAGTCCGTGACGCCCACCGGGACCGTGTACAGCTGGTCGCGCAGCTGGTACCCGTTCATCACCGAACTGGCCGACCGGGTCCCGTACGTGACGGTCCTGGTGGAACTTCCCGAGGCCGGGCACCGCCGGGTACTCGGAATCCTGACCGGCGACGACACCGAGGCCATCCGCATCGGCGACCCGGTCGTCGGGCACATCGAGCACGACGAAGGCGCGACCTGGCCGCTGCTGCGCTGGCGTCGACCCACAGAAGGAGCGCAGGCATGAGTGCACTCACCATGCGCGGGGCGGCCGCCGTCGTCGGCGTGTCCGAATTGCACTACCGCCGCGGCGAGGCCCCGGCGGGTGAACTGAGGATGACGCTCGAGGCGATCCTCGCGGCATGCTCGGACGCCGGCATCTCGCCGCGCGAACTCGACGGATTCGTGTCGTATGCGGGCGGCGGGCACGACGGTGCGGTCATCGGCGGCGCACTGGGCGTCGACGACGTCCGGTGGTCGAACATGATGTGGGGCGGTGGCGGCGGGACGGTCGCTGCCGCGATCAACAATGCCGCCGTCGCGATCGCTGCCGGGCAGGCCGAGTGCGTCGTCGTCTATCGCTCGATGGCACAGGCGGATACCGGGCGGCTCGGCTACGCGAAGTACCACTACGGCCCGCACTTCCTCGCGCACGGCGTCGGATCGCCCGCCCAGGTGTGCGCGCTGCGGACACAGCGACTGCTCGAGCACGACGGGGTCCCGCGCGAGACCATGCGTGCGCTGGTGCTCGCCGCGTACCGGCACGCCCAGAACAATCCGACCGCGCAGGGTTACGGCAAGCCGCTCGACGAGGCGACGTACGATTCGTCCCGCCTGATCACCGAACCGTTTCACCTGTACGACTGCTCGCGGGAGAGCGACGGCGCCGTCGCGCTGGTGCTGGTCTCCGCCGACCGCGCGAAGTCGCTGCGACCCGATCCCGCGTACGTTCTCGCGGGAGCGCACGGCGCACCGGGCGGCTACTCCTCGATCATCGACAACGACGACCAGTACGCCACAGCGGGTTTCGCGGGCGCCACCGGACGGCCCGGGGTCGCGGACCGCCTCTGGGCCGCAGCAGGTCTGGGCCCCGACGACGTGGACGTCGTCCAGGTGTACGAGAACTTCAGCGGGCCCGCCGTCGCCGCGCTCATCGACCACGGCCTGGCGCCGTCCGGCCCCGCCGCAGGCGAGGTCCTCACCGTCGACAACCTCACCGCGGGCGTCGGCAAGCTCCCCGTGAACACGAGTGGCGGCAACATCGCCGACTCGTTCGTCAACGGAATGGGGCTCGCGGTCGAAGCGGTGCGGCAGATCCGCGGCACGTCGACCAATCCGGTGGCGCACGCCAAGACGTCGCTGTTCATCGGCGGCCCGATGGCACCGCTCGTCAGTTCGACGCTCTTCGCCCACGAAGACGTGCTGTAGCACCCCGACTCTGTGAGAAGGATCGACATGGACAACATGACCGTGGACCGCGACGCTCTGTTCATCGGTGGCCGGTGGGTCGCCCCGCAGGAGGGTGCCGCGGCCGACGTCGTCGAGGCTGCCACGGAGAAGGTGCTCGGGCGTTCGGCTCTCGCTTCCGCCGCCGACATCGACGCCGCCGTCTCCGCCGCACGCGACGCACTCCGCGGACCGTGGGGTCAGCTCGACAACCGCGCTCGCGCAGACCTTCTCGACGTGTTCGCGTCCGCGCTGAAGAAGCGTGGTCGCGACACCGCGACGTTGGTGAGCCGCGAGAACGGGATGCCGATCTCACTCTCCGCCGGGGTCAACGGTTTCGGACCCGCCGCCATGATCCGCTACTACGCCGCGCTCGTCCGCGAGGCGGCGTCCGAGGACATCCGTCCCAGCGCGTTCGGCGGTCGCACGGTGGTCCGGCGTGAGCCGGTGGGCGTCGTCGCCGCGATCACCCCGTGGAACTACCCGCAACCCCTCGCCGCGATGAAGATCGCGCCCGCGCTCGCGGCCGGGTGCACCGTGGTGCTCAAGGCCGCCCCCGAAACCGCGCTCGACGCGTTCGCGTACGCGGATGCCGCCGAGGAGGCCGGTCTGCCTCCCGGCGTCCTGAACATCGTGCCCGCGGGCCGCGAGGCGAGCGCCTACCTGGTGCAGCACCCGGGGGTCGACAAGGTCGCGTTCACCGGTTCGACGGCGGCGGGACGAGCGATCGGCGAGGTGTGTGGCAGGCTGCTGCGCCCCGTCACGCTCGAACTCGGCGGCAAATCGGCTGCAATCGTTGCAGCCGACGCCGACCTGTCCGTGTTCGCCGCGAACCTCGCGGAGGTGTCGCTGGTGAACAACGGCCAGACATGCCATGCGAGTACCCGGATCCTCGCCCCCCGTGCCCGGTACGAGGAGGTCGTCGAGGCGGTCACCGAGACGGTCCGGGGTCTCGTCGTCGGGGATCCCCTCGACAAGGCCACCGCGATCGGGCCGCTGGTCAGCGCCGCCCAGCGCGAGCGCGTGCTCGGCTACATCGAGGACGGGCGCAGCGCGGGCTACCGCACGACGACCGGCGGGGGCGTACCGGATTCGCAGCCGCTCGGCTGGTTCGTCGAGCCGACGGTATTCGTGGACGTGGACAACTCCGCGCGCATCGCCCAGGAGGAGATCTTCGGGCCCGTTCTGACGATCACCCCCTACACGGACGAGGACGAGGCCGTGGCGATCGCCAACGACTCCGAATACGGCCTGGGCGGCACGGTCTGGACCGCCGACGAGGAGCACGGCCTCGCCCTGGCCTCCCGGATCCACAGCGGGACCGTCGGCGTCAACCATTACGCCCTCGACCTCGACGCGCCGTTCGGCGGCGTCAAGTCGTCCGGTCTCGGACGTGAACTCGGTCCGGAAGGCCTGACCCCGTATTTCGCGACGAAGTCCGTGTACTTCGGAACACGCTGAGTCGAACAGCTTTTCATTCACCATCAGATCTGATCGAACGGAGCAGGCGATGACGCTACCGCTGACCGGTGTCCGCGTACTGGACCTCACCGACGGCCTCGGTGAGTCGTGTGGCCGGTACCTCGCCGACCTCGGCGCGCAGGTGACGAAGGTGGAAGGTCCGGGAGGCGCCCGCTCACGCCGCGCCGAGCCGGTGGTGGACGGGGTCAGCATCCCGTTCGCGCTGCGCAACGCGAACAAGCGGGGGATCGTCGTGGACCTCGACGATCCCGCAGGCCGGGACCGGCTGCGGGAACTCGCCGCGGAATCCGACATCCTGATCGAATCGCACGCGCCGGGCCTGCTGAGCGAACGCGGAGTGGGCGCGGCCGAACTCTCCGCTCTCGCACCGTCACTGGTGTGCGTGTCGGTCACGCCGTTCGGGCAGACCGGGCCCTACCGGGACTGGGCGGCCACGGAACAGGTGCTGTACGCACTGAGCGGTGTGCTGTCCCGCTCCGGCGCTCCCGGAGCCGAACCCCTGCTTCCTCCCGCCGGCCTGGTGGAGGAGACGGTGGGGATGCACGCCGCCTGGTCGGCGCTGCTCGCCTACTACGACCGCATCCACACCGGTCGCGGCCAGGTCGTGGATCTGTCTGCCTTCGAAGCGCTCGTCCACGGCTTCGATCCCGGTTTCGGGACGCAGGGTTCCGCGGCCGCGGGGCGCTCCGACGACTTCCCCCGGAATCGACCGGACGCGTCGAACTTCTATCCGGTGTTCCCCTGTGCCGACGGCTACGTGCGGATCTGCCTGCTGGCAAAACGGCAGTGGCGGGGAATGTTCGAATGGCTCGGCGAGCCGGAGGAATTCGCCGACCCGAAGTACGACACGATTCCGGCCCGATTCGCCGCCGCCGACGCCCTGCACCCCCTGATCGAGGCGCTGTTCGCGACCCGCACCCGCGACCAACTCGTCGCGGAGGGCGCGACCAGGGGAGTGCCCGTCGGTGGCGTCCTCTCGCTCGGGGAAGTGCTGACGACCGAGCACTTCGACGTGGCCGGTGCCCTCGCGGACCTGGAGATCGCCACCGGGGTGCGCGCCCGGGTTCCGACGGGCTACGTGTCGATCGACGGCGCACGCGTCGGAATCAGGACCCCGGCGCCCGAGGTCGGGGAGCACGACGCCCAGCCCCAGGCGACGCGGGAGACACCGGCGGGCGAGGCGTCCGGGATGCGGCAACGGGGCACCCGCCCACTCGACGGCCTACGCGTCCTCGACCTGGGCGTGATCGTCTTCGGCGCCGAACTCAGCCGTCAGTTCGCCGACTACGGCGCCGACGTCGTCAAGGTCGAGAATGCCAAGTTCCCCGACGGTCTCCGCCAGTCGAAGCGCGGCGCCGCGCTGGCCGCGTCCGTCGCCTGGGGGCACCGCAACAAGCGCAGCCTCGGTCTGGACCTGCGCAGCCCGGAGGGCGGGGAGTTGTTCCGCCGACTCGTCGCCGAGGCCGACGTGGTCCTGGCCAATTTCAAGCCCGGAACACTCGCGTCGATGGGCCTGTCGTACGACGAACTCGCCGCACTCAACCCCCGCATCATCGTCTCCGAGAGCAGCGCGTTCGGCAGTGTCGGACCGTGGAACAACCGACTCGGATACGGCCCGCTGGTGCGTGCCGCGTGCGGTGTGTCCGCCCTGTGGCGGTACCCCGGGAACGAGGACCTGCTCTGTGACGGCTCGACCGTCTATCCCGATCACATCGCCGCGCACGTCACGGCGATCGCGGTGCTCGCGGCTTTGATCCAGCGGACCCGCACGGGTAGGGGCGCAGCGCTCGAGGTGGCGCAGGCGGACACCGCGCTCGTCCAACTCGGTGCTCAACTCGTCACCGAATCGCTGCGACCGGGTACCGTCTCCGCGCCCGGCAACTCGGACCCGTTCGCCGCGCCGGCCGGGGTGTTCGCCTGTGCGGGTGACGACGAGTGGTGCGTCGTGTCGGTCAGGGACGACGACGACTGGGTGCGACTGTGCGCCGCGATCGGCACGCCCGAACTGGCAGACGTTCCAGCGTTCCGCACCCGGGCCGAGCGGATCCGCAACCGCGTGGACGTCGACGCCGTGCTGGGTGAGTGGCTGCAGACGCGTTCTCCCGCAGCGGCGGTCGCGCAGTTGCAGGCGGCGGGAGTGCCCGCCGGGATGATGCTGCGACTTCCCGAACTGCTCACCGATCCGCACCTGGCGGCCCGCGACGCCTACACGGTCACGCATCACGCGTTGCTTCCGAAGGCGTTGCCCACGGCGGCCCGCGTCGCGCGCTTCTCGGCCATTTCGGATCCGCCGCTGCGCCAGGCCCCGGCCGCCGGGCAGCACAGCCGGGAGATCTGTGAGGAGCTGCTGAACATGACGACCGCCGAGGTGGATCGTCTCGTGGACGACGGAATCCTGCAACCGCCCGTCACGGATCCCCCGCTCGGGGTGGCCGCCTCCACCTCGAGGTGACACACGAGTGGATTCGACAGCGGCCCGGGTCACCCTGGGCCGCTGTCGAATCACGCCCATGTCACCGGTGTTCCGGTGAGGTCGAAATACCGAAGGTAAAGCCTAGACAAACCTAATGGCTGTTGGTTAACGTGGCACCCGTCACAATCATTCTCGAACTCTTCGAGACCGCACGACACGGAGTGTGTGCATGACAACCAGCCCATCAACCGCCGCAGACGGCGGTACGACGGTCTCCGATTCCGGGTCCGCCGGCGACTCGAAACGAGCCAGCCGCGCCGCGTTCGTCGGAACTCTGCTCGAGTACTACGATTTCAGCCTCTACGCCTCGGCCGCGTCGGTGGTGTTCGGGAGCGTCTTCTTCTCCGGTGCGAGCCCCTTCCTGGCCACGCTGCAAGCGGTCGGGACGTTCGCAGTCGGCTTCCTCGTCCGGCCGATCGGCGGCGTCGTCCTCGGCAGCCTCGGCGACCGGATCGGTCGGAAGAAGATCCTCGTCTTCACCCTCGTGATGATGGGGGCCGCGACGATGCTCGTGGGTCTTCTGCCCGGCTACTCGCAGATCGGCTGGCTGGCTCCGGCCCTCCTCGTCCTCCTCCGGATCCTCCAGGGAATCGGGGCCAGCGCCGAATACGGCGGCGCCACCCTGGTCGCGGTGGAGTTCGCGCCGCAGCGCCGACGGGGGCTTCTCGGATCGCTGCCGGGAGCGGGGGCGTCCATCGGCGGCGTCCTCGGCACCAGCGCCCTGCTGGGCGTGTCGGCCGCTCTTCCCGAGGAGGCCTTCATGTCCTGGGGATGGCGCCTGCCGTTCCTGCTCAGCGGACTGATTCTGCTGTACGGCCTGTCGCTGCGCGCCCGGCTGCCCGAGACCCCGGCGTTCCGCCACATCGAGGAATCGAACGACAAGACCACGTCCCCGGTTCTCGACGTCATCCGCCGGCAACCCCGCGCCATCCTGTCCGTACTCGTGATGGTGTTCGGGCAGGCCGGTCTCGGCTATTTCTATCTCGTCTTCATGCTGACGTTCGGCCGCAACCAACTGGGCATGGGGCAGACCGACATCCTGATCGGCCTGGTGCTCGCGCAATTGAGTTGTGCGGCATTCATTCCCCTGTTCGGGATGCTGTCGGACCGGGTGGGTCGACGACCGGTCATCATCGCCGGGTTCGTGTTCTCCGCGCTGCTCGCCTTCCCGGCGTTCTGGCTCGTCGGGCACGACGGCGGTACCGCCGCGTTCTGGCTGGTGCTGGTCCTGGGGAACGGGGTCGGTGTCGCTGCGATCTTCGGCCCGATGGGGGCGTACGTCACCGAACTGTTTGAGACCCGTCACGCCTTCAGCGGTCTGGGGTTGGGCCGTGAACTCGGGAACGCACTCGGCGCCGCGCTCGTGCCGGTCCTCGCGGTGCAACTCGCGTTCAACGACGGCGGCAGCACCGCGGCGCTGAGCATCCTGCTGGTGGCGATTTCGGTGGCGGGCGTCGCCGCCGCATGGGTCTCGGTGTCGAGGACAACGCGCGCGCGGGACGGTGCGGAGCGGGCCGAGTCGTCGTCAGAGGTCGCCGCATAACGGCCGACGCTCACGCGGCGGGATGGGCCGAGGGAAACCTCGGCCCGTCCCGCCGTTGCACGTCGAGGTTCAGGGTAGCGGCGCCACGGGATGGCAGGCGGGAGCAACGGCCGTCGCCGGGTCGAGGAGGTTGCGCACGATCCGGAGTGTGATGTCGTCGTGGACCATGGTTCCGTGATTGGTCAGATCCTCGGGGCAGAATTCCTGAACCACGACGTTGGACACGTTCGGCCCGGGCGGCAGTTGCGACTCGCTCAGTTGCACGACGAGGTCGTGCCGCGAACTGACGGTCGCATACTCGACTCCCGGGCGGGTCATGCCACCCTCACCGGTCCCCGTGACGAACGCCGAACCCGCCGTCCCGTCGTCGACCGCCGGAATCACTTTCCCGACCGCATCTTTCGCCTGGGAATGCGCGGCGAGAAAATTCAGCATTCCGTAGGCGCTGATGCCGTGGGTGGCGGGAGCGACCCCGATCATCGTGCCGATCTTCGACTCTCCACCGAGGTGGTTGATGTAAAACAGCGGCACGAGTCCGCCCTGGGAGTGCCCGACGAGGTCGACCCGGTCGGCGCCGGGTGCTCGATGGAATAGGCCCACGCGGCAGGCGACCCCGTTTGCGGGGGGCCCGACGGGAGCCTTGTCCGGGGCGGCGTCGGCCACCGCCGGAGTGCCCAGGACTGCCAGGACTCCGAGAACTGCCACCGTGCGTGCGCGTGCAGCCATCGCGTCCGACTCCTCTACCCCAGGGCGACCGTTTTACCTAACAAATGTAGTTTCTGCGCGGGTGGGCGTGGGTGGGAACGGCGCAAAAAAGGGGTGCGGCGAAGATTGCTTCGCCGCACCCCTTCTACTCGGAATCATTCAGGCCTTCATCAGGTCTCGATGGATGATTTCCTTCATGATCTCGTTGGTGCCGCCGTAGATCCGCTGGATCCGCGCGTCGATGTACGCCTTGGCGACGGGATACTCCATCATGTAGCCGTATCCACCGTGGAACTGCACCCCGGCATCGATGACACGGCCCTGCAGTTCCGTTGCCCAGAGCTTGGCCTTCGCCGCATCCACGGCGGTGAGGGTGCCGGCGTTGTGCTCACGCACACACCGGTCGATGTATGCGCGGGACACCTCGACGGCCGTCTGCAGTTCGGCGAGGGTGAAGCCGAGGCCCTGAAACTCCCCGACCCGCTTGCCGAAGGCCGTCCGCTCCTTGACGTAGTCGAGGGTCCAGCCGAGGACCGCCTCGGCGGACACCTGCGCGGCGATACCGATGCCGAGTCGTTCGAGGGGGAGGCTCTGCATCAGATACGCGAATCCCGAACCGATCTCACCGAGCAGATTCTCCTTGGGGACGCGGACGTCCTCGAAGAACAATTCGGCGGTGTCCTGGGCGTGCAGACCGAGCTTGTCCAGCTTGCGGCCCCGGGCGAATCCCGGCGTCCCGTCTTCGACGACGAAGAGGCTGAAGCCGCGGGAGCCGGCGGAAGGATCGGTCTTCGCGAACACGATCACCAGGTCGGCGAGGATTCCGCTGGTGATGAACGTCTTGGACCCGTTGATCACCCAGCTGTCGCCGTCGGCGACCGCCGTGGTCTGGATGGCACGCAGGTCGCTGCCCGCGGCAGGCTCGCTCATCGCGATCGCGCCGATGGTCTCGCCGGTGACGAACCCGGGCAGCCAGCGCCGACGCTGCTCTTCGTCGGCGTGACGGAGCAGGTAGTTCAGGACGATGTCGTCGTTCGTGGAGAAGCCGGACTGCAGGGCCGACGCGCCGACCCGGGCAATCTCTTGCTGGATCACGAAGCGGAAGCGGTAGTCCAGTTCGCCGGGCCCGCCGTACTCTTCGGGGACGGACAGTCCGAGCAGACCCTGGCGACCGGCTGTCAGCCAGGTCTCGCGATCGATCAGGCGATCCGCATCCCATTTCTCGAGTTGGGGCACCACGTGCTTGTCGACGAATCCCCGCACGGATTCGCGGAACAACTCGTGGTCCCGGTCGAACAGATCGCTCTGCATGTCTTCCTCCTGATGCGGGACGCCCGTGGGGCGCCCCGCACATCATGTGTTGTCAGTTCGTTGCGAGTAGTTTCTGCGTCTCACGCCGGAACACCTGGTTGGCGACCTCGTTCTGGCCCAATACCATCCGGCCGGCATTGGCGCTGGTCATGCCGTGCTGCGAGTCCCGCAGGAGGGGGAAATCCTCCGCGTGGAGAACGGCGAGGAGGATCTCCCAGTTCTTGGTCCACAGGCGGTTCCACCTCTCCTCGGTCATCTCGGTCTCCGCGACCGGCGGCACGATCAGGCGCATCTCCATGCGGCAGCGCTGCGGATCGGTGGGGTGCGGCCGGAAGGTGAGGAGCTGGAAGTGATCCGGCTGCCGCAACAGGGTGCTGTTGGGGAGCAGGAAATGGGTTTCCGTGATGTCCTTGGCCAGGCTCCGGTCGCCGGGATCCTCTTCGATCCACCGGTCGATCGACTTGCGCGGCGCGATGAATCGGCAGTGCCTGCCGAAGTCCTCGAACGCCAGCACGTTGGTGTGGATGTGCTTGGCCGCGGTATTCGGGTGGGCGTACTGGATGTGATACCCGTCGAGGAAGGCGTCCTGCATGATCTTCCAGTTCACCGGCTCGTCGAATCCCTCGGACTGGAAGGCGATCTTGGAACCGAGGTCGTAGCCGGCGACGATCGTATCCATCTCTTCGCCGAGCCAGCCCGCCACGTCGATCTCGGCGTCCGCGTCGTCGACGACCCAGATGAAACCGTGACGTTCCTCGGTCGGCAATTCCACGAGCCCCATGTTGGTGGTGTCGGTCTCGCCGAACGTGTTGTCGCGGGTGATTGTCCGGAGGCTGCCGTCCGTGTCGTACGACCACCGGTGGTAGGGGCAGGAGAAGAGTCGGCAACGGCCCTTCTCCTCCTTTTCGAGGAGGGCGCCACGGTGCCGGCAGAGGTTGACGAACGTCTTGACGCCGCCGTCGCGCTGTCGGACCACGATGATGTTGTTCCGCGGCATCTGCAGGGTGAAGAAGTCGCCGGCGCGGGGGATCTCGGAACCGTGAGCGACGATCGAGGGGACACGTCCGAAGATGAGGTCACGTTCCCGCTTGGCCACGGCGGGATCGGTGAATTCCTCCGGCTGGAACCAGGTGATGTGGTCGAATTCGTCCGTCGTGTCGTTGCGCAGGTGATCCAGGGCGCGGCGAATGCGTTCCTCGCGGGGGGCTCCGACCTCGGTCATTGCGTTTCCTCCAGTGTCGTGCGGAGTCGAGGGGCCGGCGTTGTCGCCGCTGCCCGTCACCGGCTCCGAATGCGGTGTGGATCGACCCGTTAAATCTAACTCACATAGATTTATGTGTAAACCCTCGCAGGTCCGGCCGTTGCGGGTGTTATCAATGAGCATTAGGTTTAGGTGACACCGTCCGATGAGGAGTGATACGGATGATTTCCTGTCAATGGTGCGAGGAACTCGCAGACGACGACCGCGACGAGGTTCTCGCCCTGGTGGGCGCGGCCGCGGAATACGACGACGAAGCGGGGTTCTCGCGCATCGAACCGCGTGACGTCACGGCACGTTCGCGGCCGGGGGTGTGGGTATCGCATCTTGCCGTCAAGGCGCGCCGGGGCCTGAGCGCTCTCGACGACGTTCCGCTCGTCGTGGTCGCGTACCTCACTATCGCCGTGGACGACGACGGTCTCGGGTCCGTCCAGTTCGTCGTGCACCCCGACTATCGATCGCGGGGGATTGCGACCCTGCTCGTCGAGGAACTGGGCCTCGACGTGGACCGGCCGGACGGCTGGATGGGTACCGGTGCGCGCACGCTGCGCGTCTGGGCCTTCGGCACGCATCCCGCGGCCGAACGCCTGACTCGACGGTTCGGGATCTCGTCGGTGAGCCGGCTGTGGACCCTGTTCCGCAGCCTGACCGGGCCGTTCGCGGTTCCGCTCGATCCGGTGCACCTCCCGGCCGGGTCCGTGTTGGAGGCACCGCGCGGGCTGGAGGCCCCCGAGTCGGTGAAGGCTCTCGACGACGTGCTGGGCCGTTCGGGAATTCCGGCCGCTCAGCTCGAGAAACTGTCGGAGAGCCGTGCCCACGGAACCGGGTCCGTCGTACTCGCGTCCGGCGACGCCGGCCGCCCCCAGGGGTTCGTCTGGCTGGACCCGTCGCTGCACACGCACCTCGAACTGCGGGCGGCGTGGATCCGTGCGCTGGTGCTCGAGAAGGAGGCGCGGGGCGGCGGCCTGGGTGCGGCGCTGCTCGTGCGCGCGCTCGAGGTGCTGCGCGACGCGGGGGCCCAGATCGCCTTGATGAGAATCGATCCCGACGACGACGGTGCGGTCCGGCTCTGCCGGTTGCTGTCGTTCGAGCAGGAGGATGCGCACACGTGCTACCAGGTCGGTGAGTGGCACGAGGCCCCCGGCTACCTCTGAGGCATGAGACGGAGAACGATATTTGTGTCACTGTTGACGAGCGGCGAATCCCGCGATACTGTCCTGTGACACGGCTCACAAGCGGTGTCCGTTTCGAGGGCGTCCGGCCGACGGCCCTCGAACCCAAGACCCACATCCAGTGCTCACATCGCGCGCACGCCGCGCGACATTTCGGGGCACATCACCGACATCTCAGACTCGGTTGAACGAGAGGACACGTCATGGCACGACTCGAGGGGAAGGTCGCGTTCGTCACCGGTGCGGCACGCGGACAGGGACGTTCGCACGCGGTGCGACTGGCGGAGGAGGGCGCCTCCGTCATCGCGATGGACATCTGCGAGCAGATCGACACCGTCTTCTATCCGATGGCGACCACGGATGACCTCGCCGAGACCGAACGCCTGGTCAAGGAGGCCGGCGGTTCCATCGTCACGTCGGTGGGCGACGTCCGGAACCGCGCCGACGTCCAGCGCGCGTACGACGCCGGGATCGAACAGTTCGGTCACGTCGACATCGTCCTGCCCAACGCCGGCATCATGCCCGTCATCGGACCCGGAAATCAGCCGCAGGCGTGGCACGACGCCATCGACGTGATGCTCACCGGCGTGTGGCACGTACTCGAGGTGACGGTGCCCGGGCTGATCGAGCGGGGCGAGGGCGGGTCGATCGTCATCACCAGTTCCGCCGCGGGCCTCACCAGCATCGGGCTCAACACGTTCCCCGGCCAGGCCGGTTACTCCGCGGCCAAACACGGCGTCGTCGGTCTCATGCGCCTGTACTCGAAGCAGCTTGCGAAGCACAGCATTCGGGTCAACACCGTGCATCCCACCGGGGTGAACACCCCGATGGTGGCCAACGCCGAATACGGCGAGTTCGTCAACTCGCACCCCGAGGTCGCGAACGACGAATCGTACAAGAATCCGATGCCGGTCGAGCTGATCGAGGCCGTCGACATCAGCAACGCCATCGTGTTCCTCGCCTCCGACGAGGCGCGGTACGTCACGGGCGTGACCCTGCCGGTCGATGCCGGCTACAACAACCGCTGAGCGAAGGGAATTTTCGACCATGACGACAACAGAGTCGGCGGCCGCAGCGCCTCCGAAGATCGCCGATCGCGAGCAGGTGTTCGTGGGCGGCCGGTGGGTGGAGTCGACGGGAGACGAGTGGATCGACCTCGTCGACCCGTTCACCGAGAATAAGGCGGCGCGAATCCGCAGCGCCACAACCGAAGACGTCGAACGCGCCGTGCAGGCCGCTCGCACGTCATTCGATTCCGGTGGGTGGGCGTCGCGCACGATGGCCGAACGCGCCGACGTCCTCGACGAGATCGCTTCGCGACTCGAGAGCCGCGTGGAGGAGTTGACCCCGCTCGGCGTGATCGAGGTCGGCATCCCCGTCGCGGTCAGCGGCCCGACCCAGCAGATGACCGCCGGGTTGTTCCGCGCCGTGGCGGCCGTGGCCCGCGACTACTCCACCCGCGACGACCGGACCCGCGCCGACGGCGGGGTCTCGCGAATCCTGAAGGAACCGACCGGGGTCGTGGCAGCCATCATCCCCTGGAACGGGCCCATCGGGACGATCGCCTTCAAGGTGGCCCCCGCCCTCGCCGCAGGGTGCTCGGTGATCCTCAAGACGGCGCCGGAAGCCCCACTGTCGCCGTCCGTGTTCGCCGACGTCATCGGGGAACTGACGGCCGAAGGGAAGATTCCGGATGGCGTCGTCAGCGTTCTCTGCGCCGACCGGGAGGTGTCCGAAACTCTCGTCACCAATCCCGACGTCGATCACATCACGTTCACCGGAAGCACTCTCGCCGGGCGGCGCATCATGTCGCTCGCCGGTGAGCGCATCGCCCGGGTGTCGCTCGAACTCGGTGGCAAGTCGGCGGCGATCATCCTCGACGACGCCGATCTGGGGCACGTCATGCAGTCGCTCCCGATGGGTGGCTGCATGCAGAGCGGTCAGGCGTGTATCGCGCTGACGCGGGTGCTCGTGTCACGCAAGCGCCACGACGAGGTGGTCGAGGCGCTCAAGGGCGCACTGGGCTTCCTCACCATGGGAAACCCGTGGGAGCAGACGACATTCCTCGGCCCGCTCGCCATGGAACGGCAGCGTGACCGGGTCGAGAGCTACATTGCCTCGGCGAAGGAGGAGGGCGCGACCGTCGTGCTCGGAGGCGGCCGCCCCGCAGGCGTCGACCACGGCTTCTTCGTCGAACCGACCCTGATCGACGGCGTGCGCAACGACATGCGGGTCGCGCAGGAGGAGATCTTCGGTCCCGTGGTCTCCGTGATCACCTACGAGGACGAGGACGAGGCGATCGCCATCGCCAACGACTCGATCTACGGACTGTCCGGCGCGGTGTACACGGCCGACCTCGAGCACGGTTTCGAGGTGGCCCAGCGTATCCGGACCGGAACGGTCAGCGTGAACGCCACCATCATCGACTTCACCGTGCCCTTCGGCGGCTACAAGCAGTCCGGCGTCGGACGTGAAGGCGGCGTCGAGGGTCTCGAGGAGTTCTTCGAGACCAAGACGGTGCATCTGCCCGCCATCGGGTAGCGGATCGCCGGCACCGAGATGACGAAGGGCCCCTGGAACATCGTGTCCCAGGGGCCCTTCGCCTCGTCGGGTGCCGGCGTGTCAGGCGGAGCGTTCCTGCGGGGCGTTCGCGGCGGCCGCATCGTTTCGCATCACGCCGTACAGGAAGCTGCGGATCATCTCCTCGAACAATCGCTTCGACGAGAGTTCGTTGGCGGCAAGCGCTTCGGCGAGGAGTGGCTGAGACTCCGGATCGACGTTCGGGAAGATCGTTGCCCGGGTGCTCGGCTTGCGCATCGCCTCCGTGAGGACCGCGCCGATCGACAACGTCTCCATCCCGTCCAGAATCTGGACGTGGAGATGCGTCGGCACACCGGAGTCCAGCAGGAACCGGGCCGTGTCCTCGTACGTGCCGATCAGGAGGTCCCGCGGCAGATACTGCAGGAGGATCGGCGCGGCGTTCCGGTGGCGCAGGATGGCCTGGCGGAAATTCATGCTCAACGCCACGAAGAACTCGGGCCAGTCGGGACCGGGTTTGCGGCGGGGACGGACTACGGACGCGCCGGCGATGTGCCGAGCCACCGCGGAGAGGATCTCGCTCTTGTCCGCGAAGTGGTGGTACAACGACGGCGCCTGCACTCCGAGGTGCTTGGCCAGTCGCGGCAGACTGAATGCCTCGAGTCCTTGGGAATCGATGATCTCGATGGACGCCTGCACCGCAGCCGCGCGGCTGATCAGGGGCTTCGATGGTCGGGGCATGTCAGGCTTTCCGGTCAGGGTGTTCGCTCGGATGGTTGTCAGTCATGATGAGGTGAATCGTAGTCGGTCGTGGTCACCTCATGGGTGTAGGCGACGTCGCCGTCGAGGAAATCGAGCAGGCCGCCGCTGAGCAGGTCGTTGTCGTCGCCGCTGACCATGTGCCCGGCCCCTCCGACATCGATGTGACGGGCCGTCGGGATCAGTTCCAGCAGGTCACGGGCACCGTCCGCGCTGACGACGTCGGACTGCGCGCCCCGGATGAGGAGGGTCGGGACGCGCACCGCGCGCGCCGCGGCACGGGCCCGCGCCTCCCGGACCTCGGCGTGGTCGTCGGTGTTCTCCCGATACGTGATCATCCGTGGATCCCAGTGCCAGTACCAGCGCCCGTCGCGGAGGCGAAGGTTCTTGCGAAGTCCCTCGACGCGCGGCGGACGACGACGGTGCGGGTTGTAGGCGACGACGGCGTCGAGCGCGTCGTCGAGGGTGTCGAAACCGGCGAGGCCGCTCTCCATGAACGACGTGATCTTGGCGAGGCCGCCGGGTTCGGCGCGGGGGGTGATGTCCACCAGGACCAGCGCGCGGCCGATGCCGTGGTCGCCCTGCGCGAGCAACGACGCCATTCCGCCCATGGACGCGCCGACCAGCACCGGTGGCTCGTCGAGACCGGCGGCGACGGCCGCGAGGTCGCGCGCGTGGGCGTTGCTGCCGTAGTCGCCGTCCTCGGCCCACTCGCTCTCACCGTGACCGCGAGCGTCGATGGCCAGGGCGCACCAGCCGTTGTCGGCGAGTCGAATTCCGGTGCGCTGCCACGAATGACGGGTCTGCCCACCACCGTGCAGCAGCAGGACGATTCCCTTCTTCGCGGACGCAGGCTCCCACCGGTCCGCGACGAGAGTGAGTCCGTCGCCTCGCAGTTCGGTGCGAATCGTGGTGATCGGCATGGTCGTTGTCGCCTTTCGTCGGTCAGTGACCGGAGGTTCCGCCGTCGACGGCGAGCGTCGAACCGGTGATGTAGCCCGAGGCCCGGCTGGCGAGGAAGACCACCGCCGCGTCGAGTTCGCGCTGGGTGGCGGTTCGTCCGAGTGAACAGTCGTGGAGGAATGCCGCGAGTGTCTCCGCCGACATCTCGCCGATCATGTCGGTGTCGACGAATCCCGGTGCGATCGCATTGACCCGGATGCCCTTGCGCCCCGACCACTGGTTCGACAGATCCCTGGTCAAGCCGATAAGCCCCGCCTTGCTCGACGAGTACGCGGCCTGCGGGAGTACCGACTTCACCAGGCCGAGCATGCTGGTGATGTTGACGATGCTGGAACCGGGGCCCATCACGCGGGCGCAGGCCTGCGCGGCCCAGTAGGCGCCGAAGAGGTTCACGTCGAGCACCGCCCGATAGTCCTCGGGCCGCTCGCGGGTGGCGGGTGCAGCGTGGGTGACCCCGGCATTGTTCACCAGGATGTCGAGTCTGCCGAACCGGTCGATCGCCGCCCGGGCGAGCGCGTCGCACTGCTGTGGATCGGTCACGTCGGTGGGGACGACCAGGCAGTCGCGACCGCGTTCGGTTACCGATCGGGCGACCGCGTCGAGTCGGTCGCGCCGTCGTGCGGCGATCACGACATCCGCGCCCGCCTCGGCGAGCGCGCACGCGAAACCTGCGCCGAGGCCGCTGCCCGCGCCGGTGACGACGGCCACGGAGTCGGTCAGGCGGAACAGGTCGAGCACCGATTCGGTTGCCTGCGGGTTCATGAGCGAGGTCTCCCATCCAAAATTCTAATGCACATAGGTTTATCGCAGGTGCTGCCGCGGGGCAACATCTCCGACGTGCGTCTTGCGTGACATTAATCTAATGACATAAGATTTACGACCAAGTGGAGTCGAGTGGAACGAGACAGGTACATGACCAGCAATGCGAACCAGGAGCGGCTGCAGATGCAGGTCGCCGGTAAGGAAACGCTTGCCGACGGCGTCGTGCGACTCACGCTGGTCGACGAGTCCGGTGCCGCGGCCCCGGCCTGGACACCGGGTTCACACATCGATCTGGTCCTCGACGACACGATCACCCGCCAGTACTCGCTGTGCGGGGATCCCGGCGACACGACGTCGCTGACCGTGGCCGTGCTCCGTGAGGCCGACGGTCGAGGCGGCTCGATCCGCGTCCACGACAAGCTCGAATCCGGCGACCTCGTCACCGTGGCAGGTCCCCGGAACCACTTCGCCCTCGTCGACGCCGACTCGTACCTGTTCGTGGCCGGCGGGATCGGCATCACGCCCCTGCTCCCCATGGCGCGGGAAGTGGATTCGAAGGGAACGCCCTGGCGCCTGCTCTACGGCGGGCGGACCCGCGCGAGCATGGCATTCGCCGACGAACTCGCGGACGCACACCCGGATCGGGTGCTCCTCCGCCCGCAGGACGAGCACGGACACCTAGATCTCGCCACGGCCCTCGACGAGGCCGAGCCCGGAACCGTCGTCTACTGCTGCGGGCCGGAACCGTTGCTGCAGGCCATCGAATCGGCGTGCCGGGAACGTCCGCACGTCACCCTGCACGTCGAGCGCTTCGCGCCGAAGGCGCTTCCGGAAGGCGACGACGGCGCGTTCGAGGTCGAACTCGGCCGATCCGGGCGCACGGTGCAGGTTGCCGCGGACGAGACGGTTCTCGACGCCGTCCTCCGGGAAGGCCTCGACGTCGACTTCTCCTGCCGGGAGGGCACCTGCGGAACGTGCGAGGTCGCGGTGCTCGGCGGCACCCCTGATCACCGGGACTCCGTTCTCAGCGAGGACGAGCAGGCGGAGAACGACGCGATGATGATCTGCGTGTCCCGGAGTTGCACACCCAAGCTGATCCTGGATCTCTGACGGATGGTGACGACGGGGGCGGAGTCGGCCACGGTCACGGTTCCGGCCCGACGGTCCGGGAAGCGCGATCGGCTGCTGGTCCCGGCGCTGTGCTTCGTCGTCATGACCACGGCCGTCATCCAGACGGCGGTCGTGCCGCTGCTCCCCGCGATGGCGTCGCAACTCGGGGTCGATTCGGCCGCCGTGGGCTGGGTGGTCACCGCGAACCTGCTCGCCGCGGCAGTGTGCACTCCGGTTCTCGGCAGACTCGCCGATCGGCAAGGTCCGCGCCCGGTGCTGCTGGGGACGCTCGTCCTGGTGCTCCTCGGTTCGGTGCTGTGCACCGTCACCGAGCAACTCCCGTTCCTCGTGCTCGGCCGAATCCTTCAGGGGGTGTCGTTCGCGCTGTTCCCGATCGGCGTCGCCGTACTGAGAGGGCGTCTCGACCCGCGCCGGCTCCTGGGGGCCATCGGGCTGATGTCGGGGATCCTGGCCGTGGGCGGGGGACTCGGCATGGTCGCCGCCGGCGTCCTGCACGCCGAGGGCGCGGACTTCCGGCGAGTGTTCGCCCTGCTCGTCGGGCTGAACCTCGCCGCCCTCGTCGTCGCCTGGGTGACCGTACCTCGCGGCGGCGCGGCGCGGACCCGCAGCGGCATGGACCCGGTCGGCGTCGGACTCATGGCCGTGGGCCTGTCCGCGATCCTGATCGCCCTCGCCGAAGGCGGCCGGTGGGGCTGGGCCTCACCGGCGACGATCGGCGTGGCGGCACTGGGGATCGCCGTCACGGCGGGGTGGTACCTGCACGAGCGACGGACCCGGGCGCCTCTCGTCCCGCCGATGCTGCTGACCGGGCGGCGAGTTGCGGGCACGCACCTCGCGGCGTTTCTCGTCGGGATGGCCATGTACATCCAGTTCCTCGGTTCGGCGCAGTTCGTGCAGGCCTCGCGCGCCGCCGTCGGATACGGCTTCGACGCCTCGGTACTGCGCACCAGCCTCCTCGTGCTGCTCCCCGGTTCGGTGGCGGGGGTGGTGGCGGCGTCGGCGAGCGGCCGATTCGTTCACCGCTTCCGCGCCGACCGCGTGCTCGTCGCAGCCTGCGGGATCGGGGTGGCCGGATTCGCGATGCTGGCACTGGCCCACTCCCGGTTGTGGCAGGTGATCGTGGCGCTCGTCGTGATCAACGTCTTCGTGAGCGGGTCCTACGCGGTGCTGCCCGCGTTGCTCGTCGACGCCGTGCCTGCCGAATTCACCGGGGTCGCCAACGGCGTCAACGCGATTGCGCGGACGTTCGGCAGTTCCCTCGCCAGCGCGCTGGTCGCGACACTGCTCGCGTCCGTGACGGTCGCCGGCACGGATCTGGCGTCGGAGCGGGCGTTCGTGATCGCGTTCTGGGTGGGCGGCGCGGCGGCGGGATCGGCCGGGTTGGCAATCGCTCGAGCGGAACACTTTTCGAGAAAACGTGCCGATCGGGGTGTCCGATTCGGTGCAGTATCAGTTAATCTATAGATCATAGGTTTGTAGCGGTGGCGCGAGGCGTCTGCCGTGACATCGATGTCGCCCGGCGGCGACGGCGGAAGGTTGAGTGGAGATGGCTGCGACAATCGGGTCGGCATTGCACTGGTGGGCGGCGACGAAGGGCGACCAGCGGGCGATCGTCGTAGACGACGACGCGCTCACGTACCGGGAACTGCAGGACTGGTCGAGCCGCGTCGCTCGCCGGGTCGTCGAGGCCGGAATCGAGCCGGGTGACCGAGTCGGCGTGCTCGGCCCGAACTCGCTCGAGTGGCCGGCCGTCGCGCTCGGAGTGCTCAAGGCGGGCGCGGTCCTCGTCCCGCTGAACCCCCGGCTCAAGCCGGCGGAACTCCGCAAGGTGGTCGACGACGCGGGAGCCCGGCTGGTGCTGGCGCCCGCCGAATTCGGCGACGCGGTGGACGCGACCCGCACCCTGGGGGCGACGTTCGATTCGCTGCCCTTCGACGAGTTCGCGGCGTTGCGCGGTGGCGGTGTGGACGACTTCCGGATCGACGTCGGTCCCGAAGACCCCACGGCGCTGCTGTTCACCAGCGGGTCGACGGGGCTCTCCAAGGGCGTGATCTGCACCAATCGCACCCTGCTCAACATCGTCTTCGAGGCGTCGCTGACCGAAGAGGGGCTGCGGCCCGGTGCGACGACACTGCTGGTGCTGCCGCTCGTCTTCACCCCGGGCCTCGTGTGGGGTCTGCTCATGACCACCGTGCTCGGCGGCACCATCATCATCGAACGCGAGCTGAAGCCGGGACGCGCCGCGGCGTTGCTGAGCGAACACAAGGTCCAGGCCCTGTTCGGTGTCCCGTTGATCTTCGAGGCCATCTCCCGTGCCCCGGAATTCGACGACGCGGATCTCGGTTCCCTGCGCACGGCGATCGTCGGCGGCGCCGCCGTCGCACCCGCTCTGCTGCAGCGGTGGGCGGACAAGGGAGTGGCGCTCCGGCAGATCTATGGAATGACCGAGGCCGGGGGAGTCGCGACCGCCACCCTCGTGAGCGAGGCATTCGACCACCCCGGGACGTGCGGAAACGGCTCCATCTTCACCGAGATGAAAGTTGTCCGCCCGGACGGGACAGAGGCCGACCCCGGCGAGGAAGGCGAAATTCTCCTCAGCGGGCCCGGCGTCACGCCCGGCTACTGGAACGACGAGGAGTCCACCGCGGCCGCGCTGCGGGACGGCTGGCTGCACAGCGGTGATCTGGGAACGCGGGACGGCGAAGGGCGTCTGCAGTTCGTCGACCGGCTCAAGGACCTCATCATCACCGGAGGTATCAACATCTCTCCGGTGGAACTCGAACGCGTGATCGGTGAGATCGAGGGAGTGGAGGAAGTGGCGGTGATCGCCGCGAAGGACCCACGATTCGGTGAGACTCCCGCCGCGATCGTGACGGTGACCGGCGACGTCGACGAGGTCGCCATCGTCGAGCACTGCGACCGACTCGTCGCCGACTACAAGGTGCCCCGGTACGTCGTGATCCGGAACGAACCCCTGCCGCGCCTCCCCAGCGGAAAGCTGTCGAAGACCGCGATCAGATCCGAGTACCGCGACGTATCCGAACGGTTCTCGAAGGTGCGCTGACACACCGCGCGACACGGGACCACACGACGAAAAGAGAACAGTTCATGACGAGTATCGCCACCGAGAGCGTCGTCCAACTCGAGCGGGACGGTGAGATCGCGATCGTGCGGCTGAATCGCCCGGATCGACTCAACGCCTTCACTCTCGAGGTGCGGGACCGCATCATCGAGGTCTTCGACGAGTGCGATGCCGACGACACCATCCGTGCGATCGTCCTCACGGGAACCGGCCGGGCCTTCTGCGCCGGGGCCGACCTCGCGAAGGGCGGCGAGACGTTCGTCACGGAGGACGACGCGGAAAGCGGCGAGGCGCCGCCCGATTCGGGCGGTCAGGCGTCGCTGCGGATCTACCGGTCGACGAAGCCGGTGATCGCGGCGATCAACGGTCCTGCAGCGGGAGTCGGTGTGACGATGACACTGCCCGCCGACGTCCGGATCGCCTCCGACACAGCCAAGTTCGGTTTCGTGTTCACCCGTCGCGGGCTGGTGCCCGAAGCCTGTTCCACCTGGTTCCTGCCCCGGATCGTCGGGATCTCGACCGCCGTCGAGTGGGCCGTGGGCGGGAAGATGGTGTCGGCGGCGGAGGCGCTCGAACGCGGCCTCGTCCGCGAGGTCGTCCCCGCCGCAGACGTGCTGCCGCGAGCGATTGCGGTGGCGCGCGAACTGGCGGCGGGCACCTCGCCGGTCTCCGTCGCGCTGACCCGGCAGTTGATGTGGAGAATGCTCGGCGCCGACAGCCCCGAGGTCGCGCACCGGGCCGAGTCGATCGCCATCCACGTCCGCGGAACGTCGGCGGATGTCCGGGAAGGGGTCGCAGCGTTCCTCGACAAGCGGCAACCCGACTTCCCCCAGTCGGTGTCCGACGGCCTGCCCGACGTCTTCCGCTGAATACCGTTGCGCGCGAATTGGTCAGGCTCACACGCAATAGCGTGTGAGCCTGACCAATTCGCCGGCATCTACTGCTTGGCCACCACCTCGAAGCGGCGCAGCGTCAGCGCCGGGTTCTTGGCGCGGACCTCGGCGATGCGCTCGGCGGAGACGGTGCCGATCGCGGTCCCGGTCCGTTCGCCGAGGGACGCGATCACCACGCCCATCGGATCGACGATGACGGACGCGCCCGAACCCACCGGGGCGCACTGATCGGCCGCGGCGACGTAGATGGTGTTCTCGATGGCCCGGGCGCGGACCAGCGTGGTCCAGTGGTCCTCCTTGAGCGGGCCGGGCACCCACTCGGCCGGCAGGACCAGGACGTCGGCGCCCGCGTCGACGATGCGCCGGGTCACCTCCGGGAACCGCAGGTCGTAACACGTCTGCAGGCCGAACGTGATGCCGTCGACCGTGAACGTCTCGGGATCGCCGATGGTCCCCGCCTGCACGAACTCCGACTCCTGGTAGCCGAACGCGTCGTACAGATGCAGCTTTCGGTACGTGGCGGCGATGCCGCCGTCGGGGGCGATCGCGACGAGGGTGTTGAAGATCCTGCGTTCGCCCGGGATCGCCTCGTTGATCCCGGTGACGAGCGTCAGCCCGTGCCGGACGGCGATCTCGCGCAGGCCGGTGACGAATTCACCGTCGAGGGATTCGGCGGAGTCCACGAACCGCTCGTCCATCACCGGGAGCGTGAACATCGCGTATTCGGGAGTCGCCAGCACCCGGGCGCCGCCCGCGGCCGCTTCCTCCGCGAACTTCGCGATCTGCGCGAGGTTGTCGTGCTTGTCCGCACCCGATGCGAACTGTGCGATTGCGACGTCGATCATGTCAGTACCTTTCCGAGGTGATGGGTGCGGGCATGCGTTCGATCTTGCCGAGCACCACGGTGTAGCAGAAGATTCCGCCGACGAGTACGGCTCCGGTCGCGATGAAGGCGCCCGCGAACGAGCCCGTGGAGTCGACCACCATGCCGGTCACGATAGGCGCTGCGATCCCGAGGAGGTTGGCGACGAAGTTGACGATTCCGCCGAGCGATCCGGTGTAGCCCTGCGGTGCGATCAGGGCGACGATGCTCGAACCCGCGGGAACGGACACGGCCAGACCGGCGGCACCGATCGACAGGAAGATCAGCGCGACCGCGATCGATCCCGCATACGCTGCACCCGTCACGGCCAGGGACGCGAGAAGGCTGACCACCAGCACCGTCCGGCGCACCTTGGTGACGTCGCCGGTCCGAGCCAGCCATCGGTCCATCAGGATGCCCGCGATGAGGAACTGCGCGATGACGGCCACCAGCCACGGAATCATCGTGTAGATGCCTCCTTTGAGCAGGTTCACCCCGAACTGCTTCTCCAGGTAGGCGGGCAACCAGGTGAGCAGGACGTAGTACGCGTAGGTGTACGACGCGTAGCCGAGCGCCAGGCCCCACGTCTTGCGCCGGCGCAGAAGGTATCCCAGTCCGTTCAGTGAGCCCGCCGTCTCGGCGTCCTCGTCCTCGGCGCCGCCTTCGCGGATGAAGTCGAATTCCTCCTGGCTGAGGCGCCCCTTGGCGAGCGCCTGCTTCGGGGTGAGATAGAGCAGCCACCACACGGCCAGATAGCCGACGGACAGGATGCCGGTGAAGATGAACGCCGCATGCCAGCTGAACGTCGTGACGAGGAAGGCCATGATCGGGATGCCGATCACGTTGGAGACCTTCGCGCACCCGTCGAAGACGGCCGTCGCGGTTCCGCGCTCCTGGCGGGGGAACCACTGGCCGATCGCCTTCCAGCCCGCGGGTACCGTCGGCGCCTCACCGACGCCGAGGACCAGACGGGCGAGGAGAAGCATGCCGAGACCGCCCGCGGCGGCGGACGCGAACGAGGCGACTGCCCACAGGAACGCCGCCACCCGGTTGACCCACCGGACGCCGATCTTGTCGATGAACGATCCGATCGGCATCTGCAGCATGGCGTAGGTCCAGAGGAACGCCGAGGACACCATGCCCATCTGCGAGGCGCTGATATCGAAGTCCCGCATGATCTCCGGGGCTGCGATCGACAGGTTGACGCGGTCGATGTAGTTGACGAACATGCCGACGCCGAGAACTCCGGCGATCGTCCACCGGGCACGACCCACGCGGGGGCGGACGGCCGCGTCCGTGCCTGTGGGGGAAGCGGATCCCGACGTCCGGGTCGTCATCGTGACTCCCTGATCTGCTTGATCTGCTCGAACGGTCCCGCGAACCCTGCGGCGAGCGCGCCGTGCTGCATGATCAGCGCCATCTGATCGGCCCCGTGCTGCACCGCGAACTCCTTCTCTTCCACGCTCCACGCGGGGAGCACCCACGGCTTGCCCGCTTCGGCGGCTGCCGAGGCCACCGCGGCGAGGTCGGTGAAGTCACCCTCCTTGCGTGAGTATGCTCCCCGCTCGCGGCGGAGGGACAGGTCCGAGGGCCCGACGAACACACCGTCGACGGTGTCGAGCGCCAGGATCTCGGCGATGGCCTCGATCGCTCCGGCGTCCTCGATCATCGGGTAGCAGCGGGTGAACGCGTCCTGCTCCGCGACCCACTCGTCGGTGAAACCGCCGTAGCCGGTGGTCCGCCCGCCCGCGAAGCTCCGGTCGCCGAGCGGCGGAAACTTCGCGAATGCCGTGATTTCCTTTGCATGAGCGGCATTTTCGATGTGCGGGATGACGACCGCGGTCGCGCCGAAGTCCAGCGCCTGCTGAATGGGTCCGCGTTCGGGTCCGAGTACCTTGGCCAGGACCTCCATGCCGAGGCTGCGCAGGAACGGGATGAACCGTTCGAGATCCGCGAGGTCGAACGATCCGTGCTCGATGTCGAGGACCACGGCGCCGTAGCCGATGCCGCGCGCGATTTCCGCTGCGGCGAAGCTCGGGTCGGACAGCCAGATCGCGTAACGCCGATCGGCGGGAGTGCTGTACATGCTGGTGGTCTCCTTTTTCGGGGGTCACTTGCCGGAAACGGGTGGCTCTCGGCCGTCACTGCGCTGTGACCGCTCCCACATCCGCTCTGTATATGTCATGTATACACAAAGAATACTTGGTGTGTCCATAGCTTGTATGATCAATTTGTTACGAGTCCGTCAATCCCGGCGGGTCGTCTGACGAAGGGATCGCGATGTCGGCATCGACGCTCACCGGGCCCACCGGTGAATCCGGACCGGCACGAGATCGGGTGTACGTCTGGCTGCGGGACGAGATCATCCGCGGATCCATCGAAGGCGGCCGATTCCTCGACGAGCTCTGGGTCTCCGGGACGATGGGGGTGTCACGGACTCCGGTGCGAGAAGCGTTCCACCGCCTCGCCGCCGAACGATTCATCACGCTGCTCCCGCGCAAGGGGGCGCAGGTGCGCACGGTCACGGCTCGTGAACTCGAAGAGGTCTACCAGACCCGGCTGCTCATCGAGGGCCACGCGGTGGCCGCCCTGTGCGCGCGGGGAGCCGGCGCACCCGCGCACATGGTCGATCTGATCGAGCCGATGGAAGCCGCCGGGCGCGAGCAGGACTGGTTCGCCGTGTCCGGCCTCGACCGCGAATTCCACCTGACCATGGTCAGTGCCGCACAGAACTCCGTCCTGACCGAACTCTACGATTCGCTGCGGTCACGGCAGCAGCGCGTCGCCGTCCGCGCGCTGCACGTCGGGCCCCAACGGCTCGACACCATCAACGCGCAGCACCGGGCGCTCGTCGCCGCACTCGACGCGGTCGACGCGGACACGGCGCTGGACATCCTCACCGCCCACCTGCGGCCCGTCCCGGAAGTGCTGGCGCTGCTGCCGTCCCAGTAGCCGAGCGGCGAAATCAGCTGAACACCACCGTCTTACGGCCGTGTACGAGGACGCGGTCCTCGAGGTGCCAGCGCAGGCCGCGGGACAGCACGAGCTTCTCGATGTCGCGACCCTGCCGGACCATGTCCGCGACCTCGTCGGCGTGGTCGACGCGGATCACGTCCTGCTCGATGATGGGGCCCGCGTCGAGTTCGGCCGTCACGTAGTGGCAGGTCGCGCCGATCAGCTTCACACCACGGGCGAATGCCTGGTGGTACGGGCGGGCGCCGACGAACGACGGCAGGAAGCTGTGGTGGATGTTGATCGCCCGGCCGGCCCAGTGCTCGCACAGTTCCGACGGCAGCACCTGCATGAACCGTGCCAGCACCACAGCATGGGGGTCGTGGGCGTCGACGAGTTCACGCACCTGCTCGAACGCGGGCCCGCGCTCGGCGGGATCCTTCGGGAACGGCACGTGATGGAAGTCGATGCCGTGCTGTCGCGTGACGGCCTCCAGGTCGCGGTGGTTGCCGATCACCGCGCAGATGTCGGCGGGCAACTCGCCTCCGGCCGCGCGGCCCAGCAGGTCGTGGAGGCAGTGCGCCTCCTTGCTCACCAGCAGCACCACCCGTTTGCGCTCGCCCGTGTCGGACACGGTCCACTCGGTCTCCGGGCCGAGTTCGGCGGCGACGGCCGCGAACCGCTCCCGGAGTTCTCCGATCGACATGTCGACGGACGACGCCCGCACCGCCTGACGGGTGAAGAACCAGCCGGTGTCGGCGTCGGCGTGGTACGCCGCCTCGACGATCCAGCCGCCGACCTCGGCGAGGAACGTCGAGATCCGGGCGACGATGCCGGTGCGGTCGGGGCAGCCGAGAGAAAGGACGTACCGGTGGTCCTCGGTCGAAGCAGCGCTCATGGGCACCAGTCTTTCAGGTCGCACTCCGGCCGTTCACCACGGCGGTGCCGACGAGGGTGCCGGCGTCGACGTCGTGGATCGCGCGTTCGGTGAGCAGCTGCAGGAAATCGAGACGGATCTGCTCGACCGTCCGGTCGTCGAACGGGGACAGCGCGCGGCGCAGGTTCCCGCCCATCACGAGGTCCCATACGAACTCGGGTGTCGCGGGAATGATGTTGGACAGCTCCCGGACCTCGGTCGAGTGCGCGCCCAGCTCGCCGAGCCACTGGTGCAGCCCGTCCGGGGTGTCGATGTGTTCGAGCGCGTCGAACGGCGACCCGCCGGAGTCGGCCTCCGGTTCCCGGTGCCGGGCGACAGCGTCGTGGAGCGCCTCGGCGAAGTCCCGTAACGCGCCCCGCCGCCACACCGTGATCCCGACCTTGCCGCCCGGCCGGACGAGGCGCGCGAGCCGGGTGAACGCGGCGTCCATGTGGGGCAGGAAGAACACGCCGTACGAACAGGCGAGTGCGTCGTAGCCTGCCGCCGGGACGGTGCTCGGCGGCTCCCACGTGGTGGCGTCCGCGCGGACGAACTCGATGTTCTGCAGCCCGCGGTCCGATGCCTTCAGGCGCCCCACCTCCAGGAGTTCGTCGGACAGGTCGACGCCGTGGACGAGACCCGACGGACCCACCGCGGTGGCCGCGGGAAGCGCCGAAGACCCTGCGCCGCAGCACACGTCGAGGACGGCGTCCCCGGGGCGCAATCCGAGTTGGAAGGCGAGGGACTGCCCGGCCGGTCCCCACACGGCCGTCGTCAGCCGGTCGAACTCGAGCCGTGCCTCGTCGAAGACCGATCCCGGATCACTCATACGGCGATGCTAGGCCGTGCGGCGGGCCCGGGAAGGCATTGTGCGAAGCTCACAGGTATGTCCGACGTTGCACTGACCCGCTCCCAGGTGGCCGACCTCGTCGACCACACGCTCCTCAAACCCGAGGCCACCACCGACGACGTGAAGGCGCTGATCGACGAGGCGCGTTCGCTCGGTGTGCTCGCAGTCTGCGTGTCGCCGTCGATGCTTCCGGTCAAGGCACCCGGGCTGGTGACCGCGGCGGTGGTCGGGTTCCCGTCGGGGAAGCACCACTCGCTGGTCAAGGGGGCCGAGGCCAGGCTCGCCGTGGATCAGGGCGCCCAGGAGATCGACATGGTGATCGACATCGGTGCCGCCGTGGCAGGCGACTTCAACGCGGTGCTCGCCGACGTCCTCACCGTGCGCGAGGCAGTCGGCGACAGCACCGTCCTCAAGGTGATCCTCGAGACCGCCGCGCTGAGCGACGAGGCGATCGTGGAAGCGTGCCGGGCCGCCGAGCGGGCAGGCGCGAACTTCGTGAAGACGTCCACCGGGTTCCACCCGGCCGGAGGAGCGACCGTGGAGGCGGTGCGGTTGATGGCGCAGACCGTCGGCGGGCGGATCGGGGTCAAGGCGAGCGGCGGGATCCGCACCGCGGCGGCCGCGCTCGACATGATCGCGGCCGGTGCGACGCGGCTCGGCCTGTCGGGCACCCGCGCCGTTCTCGACGGACTGCCCGACTGACCCGGCCGCCGATCAGACGAGGAGGCCGCAGCTGCTCTGCTGTTCCTGCTGCTGTTGCTGGGTGGGGGCGGCAGGCATCGTGTAGGCGCCGCCTTCGAGGGTGATCTCGATCGCGTCGTCGGTGACCTTCAGCGCCGTCGGCTGCATGCCCAGCGGGTAGGTCTGCAGGCTCGAGGTCAGGATTTGGACCACGCCGTCGACGAGGTCGGTGGGAAGCCCGAAGCCGAGGATCGCAGCGCCCACCGTGTCGACCTTCACGGTCCCGTTCACGACCTCCGGTTTGACGGTCAGATCCGCGAGCCCGGCCGGGCCGACGGAGAACTTCAGGGTTCCCGCGCTCGAATCGGCGGTGACACCGCTGATCAGCGAGCCGAACGCCTGCTGCTGCAGGGTCGCGAGGATGCCGGCGGTCGACCAGGTGACGTCCGCGTCGGAACTGCCGATGGTGCCGCTGCTGTCCGCGGTGTTCTCGATCCGGATGTCGTTGACCTGGGCGTGCACCTGCATTCCCTGTGCGGGGCCGAACTTGGTGTCGTCGCTGTCGATGGTGATGTAGGGGACGTTCTTGTCGATCGACTGCAGCAGGACCGGCTTCCAGCTCAGTCCCACGTCCACCTGCGAGCCGAGTTGGCTCTCGAACTGGTCTGCCATGCAGGTCTTCACTCTGTGGCGGACGAAGAGTTCGCCGCCGACGAGTACCGCCACGAGCGCGGCGATGACGACCAGAGAGATGACGAGCACACGGTTACTTCGGGGTGCGGAGTTCGTTCGGGCTGCCATTACACGGATTCTTCCCGACAACTCTGAACAAATTCTGTGAATGCGTCGGCGGCGGGTCGTCGAGATCCGTAGAAATTGTGATACCTGCCACAATTGCCCAGTAATGTAGGGGAATGTCCGGATGGTTGGCTCCACGTCCCGGTGACCCGGAGCGCGAAGGTGTCGGTGAAGAGCTGACACGCGTCGCGACGGCTCAGGCGGGTTTCTTCACCACTGCGCAGGTGCTGCGCCTCGGGTTCGCTGCCGACGAGATCGGCGAGCGACTCGCCGACGGCTCATGGGTCAAGATAGAGCGAGACCTGTTCCGCTTGAAGGATTGTCCGCACTCCGATCTCGAGGAATTCGCAAAATGGTGCACCTGGTTCGGTGCCGCCGCCGCGGTCTCCCACCAGAGTGCCGCCGAACTTCACGGTCTCGGACACCTGTACCCGCGGTTCATCCACCTCTCGACGGTGCTGTCGCCGCCCTCGCCGACTCAGCAGCTGGCGCTGCACCGGCGGTCACTCCGCCCGGAGGACTGCGAGCAGGTCGGCCCGCTGCGCATCACCACGCCGCTGTGCACGGCCCTCGACCTCGCCGCCAGCGGAATCTCGCAGGAACTGCTCGACGAGGTGGTCGCCGACGGCGTCGCGATCGGGCGACTGAACGCCCGCGCACTGCACGGCGAATGCGGATCCCTGCCGGCGCAGGTGGCGCAGCGCGTCGAACACGCACTGGCCACCTGCACCTGACGGATCACCGCGGCACTCAGAACGGCCACTCGCCGTCCCGGGTGCCCTCCATCAGCGGGATCATCGAGAACCCCGCGTCCGACAGTCCGCCGAACGTGTGACGGTTCGCGGACCCCGCCGGCCCGTGACCGTGCCGGTAGCCCGCCACGTTCCACGTGTAGACGGGGACGTCGGCCGGGACGTGCCGGATCGGATCTCCCCACGCCGCCTGCTCGTCGGTGACGATGACGACGCGATCGTGGCCGCGGTAATGCTTCCGCACCGCCGATGCCGTGTCGGTGCCGCCCAGGTCGCCGAAGCTGTCGACCACCCGCAGGACCGCCTGATGCACGAACGGAACGATCCGGCTGTCCGTGCCGAACTCGACGAGGTCCGCCTGCTCGGCTCGTGCCGCCAGCACGGTGCCGAACACGGCGGCCGCGTCCGCCCTCGTCAGTTCCGACCGCGCCGAGACGCGGCTGTAGAACATCGACCCGGACCGGTCGACGAGAACCAGGGTGCGGCCGGGCAGCGACGGGACCGCGGACAGTGATGCCCCGAGCGCACGCTCGAGCGCGTGCCCCCACCGCAGGCTCGGCGCGTTCCGGTACGCCGCGAGGAAGCGCATCGGCAGCTGCCGCGACTTCGCGACCTCCCCCGGATCGGCGATCCGGGCCGCCACCTGCTCGGCGACGTGGTCGGGGATCCCGGCCTCGTCGAAGTTCCGCAGGTTGCGGAGAAGCCCCATGAATCCCATGGACGGGATCACCGCCTGCCAGGCCGCGGCATCCATCGGTCCCTGCAGCCAGCCGGCGAGCGACTCCCACGTCATGCCGGCCGCCGACAGCCGCTCCGGGGCCCGGAGAACGGCACGCCGGTCCTCCGGCGGGAGTGCCGCCAGCGCCGACCGTTCCGTGAGCATGCGCAGACCGGCAGGCACTGCGTTCTCGCGACCCTGCCGCCGGTCGATCGCGTGCCGGAACAGCTCGCCCTGCCACGCCGCCGACGGCGACGCGTGGGTGAGCTCGAGAACGTCGCCGAAGCGGACGTCCCTGCTCTCGGAATCCCACTTCAGCAGTGAGCGTTCCGAGTACAGCCGGGCGGCGGCGTCCGCGACACCGCGCTTGACCGGCTTCGGGATCGAACGGCCGTGCCGGGACATCCAGTACGCGAGGATCTCGCCCGGCTCGTCGGCCCGCTCCAGTGCGGAGGAGATGACGGCACGGTTGCCGCCGTGCAGACCGGCACCCAGCCGGGCCCGGACGAACTCGGCTGCGGCCACCACCGACGCCGAACGCAGATGCGCATCGCGGCGCAGCCACCCGATCAGGCGGGCGGTCCACTCCGGGTCCGACAGTGCGACTTCGTGGATCAGCGCGACGAACCGCCCGTCGCAGTCCGAAGCCGACTCGTAGAACGTGTGCTCACCGACCATGTTCGTGACCGCGAGGAGGAACAGCTCACTCTTCGCGTCGCGGGCGTAGCCGCTGCCGCCCTCGAAGGTGCGGCCCGACGGTTGCGTCTCCGACGTGATGGGGCTCCGTACCTTGTTGCGGCGCAGCATCTTCGGGTTGAACTTGCTCATGGTCGTTCCTCCTTCCGGGAGGTGCCGGTGCTCGTGGGTGCGCGCCACCCGAGGTCGAGGCGACGACGGGGTGCGGAGTCGAACCGCGTGCCCCACGCACTTCACCAGAGAAGTATCCGTCGTCTGCGCACCGGGTGGCGCGCACACATGTCGTGCCGAGTTCGAAGTCGGCGGAGGCACGGACGCGCTCTACCACTGAGCTACAGGGACCTGCGTCCCTGACCGGATTCGAACCGGCGACCACGCGATCCACAGTCGAAGTAGCCCTCGCCTGCGCACCGGCACAACATGTTTCGTGAACCGACTCTACGGGGCGCGTCGGGGGATGTCGCGTGAATTAATTCGTGCCGGAACCGGGTGCGACCAGATCCCACGGAACGGTGAGAATGTTGTCGCGGATCCGGCGGCGCTGCGGTTGCACGGGAAGTCCCTGCGCGCGCAGCAGTTCGAGGGCGGCCCGCCACCGCACCCGCGGTCCGAACGAGCCGTGCGGCGCCGCGGTGGCCCACGCGCGATCCGCCGCCGCGAGGAGGGCGTGGACCGGCTCACCCGGGACGTTCCGATGGATCAGCGCCTTGGGCAGTCGTTCGGCGATGTCCGACGGCTTCTCCACCGCGAACGGATCCCACGCCAGTGTCAGCGACAGCGGGCGGATGGCGTCGAGCAGCACCCACGCGCAGCGGCGGCCCAGCTCGTCACACGTGCCGTCGAGGATCAACCCGCCCGGTGCGAGCCCGGACTGCATCCGCGCCCAGGCAGGCCCGACCGCATCCTCGGGGTACTGCCGCAGCACGTTGAACGCACGGACCAGGACGGGACGCAGTCCGGAGAGTTCGAACCCGCCGCGGGCGAAACTCACTCCGTTCCTGCTCTCGACCACTCGCTCGGGGTCGATCTCGAGCCCGACCACCCGGCGGTCGCCGCGCACGGCGGTCAACCGGTCGGCGAGCTCGAACGTGGTGTGCGGCCGGGCGCCGTACCCGAGGTCGACGACGAGCGGGTCAGCGGACGCGTGCAGCGTCCGGCGCACCAGCGCGTCGTGGACGAGCCAGCGGTCGCTGCGGCGCAGCCTGTTGATGCCTGTCGTACCCCGGGTGATGACACCGTGGGGCCGCCTCAGCGTCGCTGAAGTCATGGGAAATCCGTGCGGTGGGTGCTAGTGCTGCGACAACCAGGTTTCGGTGATCTCGGCCTCGGCACGGAACAGGTCGATCAGATTGACGAGCATCAGCTGCTCGAGCTTTCCACCGATGAACGGCAGGTACACCTTCGCCTCGGACGAGGTGCGGAACGTGCACCCCGTCTCGGTGGCGAACAGCTTCATGGTGCCCGTGAGACTGCCCGGGCCCGCCGGGATCGACGCCTCGTACGTGCCCGTGGTCGGCTCACCGAATGGCGTGTACGACTCCTTGCGCGTGATGACCATGTCCTTCTTCATCACGGTTTGCGCGATCTCGGGGAGTTCCGACCGCGGCAGGATGTGGTGCAGGACGATGTCGATCCCGTCGTCGTTCACGTCGAAGTGCTCGATGTGATTCTCGGAGTACTTCCGCATCTCCTCGATGCGCGCATCCCAGTAGTCACGGTTGGTGAACGCGTTGTACACCTCTTTGGGGGTGTGCTTGTAACGGGCTGAGTAGTCGATGCGGCGAGCCATGATCGCCTAGGTTACCGGCTGGGACCCAACACAATGGACACCCGCCCCAGGTCAGCTCCCGAGCCACTGCTCGGTGAACTCCTGCTCCTTCGTGATCAGGCGGAGGACCTCGTCCGCGATCGCGTTCTCGATCTTGCCGCCGATGAGCGGGATCCTGACCTCGGCCTTGCCTTCGACCTGCACGTTCGACCCTGAATTGTCGGCCGTCAGCGTCTGGGTTCCGGAGATCGTCGCGGGCGCACCCACGACCTCGGCCGTGAACGTGCCCTCGGCGTGATCGCCGTCGAGCGTGCCCCACGTCTCCGTGCGCTTGATCACGAGGTCGCCCGGACGGACCTTCGAGACGATGCTGGGCAGGTGCTCGGCGGGAATCGACTGCGACATGGCCACCGAGATCGTGCCCGGGCCGGTCGTGACCTGGTCCAGGGTGGCCCCCGGTCCTCCGACCTTGTTCAGACGGTCGCGCCAGTACTGCTCGGTGATCAGGCCCGCATGGACCTGGGCGACGGGAAACGCATAGGACGACGAATGCTCGATGCGGCGGCTCACGATCGGCCACGCTACCGTTTGCGGTTGTGTGGGACGTGAGCATTGTCAGTCAACTCGTCGATTCGGGTGCCTTCGTGTCGGAAAACCTCGAACTGTCGGGGATGACCACGCTGCGGGTCGGCGGGCCGGCGCGGATCGTGGCGGAGTGCCCGACCACGCAGGTCCTCGTCGACGTGGTGAGTCTTCTCGACGCCGCGCACATCCCGACGCTGATCCTCGCCGGCGGCTCCAATCTCGTCGTCGGGGACGACGGATTCGACGGTGTGGTGGTGCGTGTGTGCAACACCACTGTCGGCCTGGAGGAGGGATTCGTCACTGCGGAGGCGGGCGCCGAGTGGGATCAGGTGGTCGCGCAGACCGTCGCCGCCCAACTGGGCGGGCTCGAATGCCTGTCGGGGATCCCCGGGTCGACCGGGGCCACCCCGGTGCAGAACGTCGGCGCGTACGGCGTCGAAATCGGGTCGATGCTGCGGCGGGTGCACCTCCTCGATCGGCGCACCGGCGAGGCGCGCTGGGTCGAACCCGACGCGCTCGGCCTCGGGTACCGCACGAGCGTCCTCAAGCACTCCGACGCGGCACTGGTGCTCGCCGTCGAACTGACCGTGCATCCCGACGGACTGTCCGAGCCGCTGCGCTACCGCGAACTCGTCTCGGCGCTCGACGGTTCCGAGGGCGACCGGTTGCCGTCGGCGCAGGTCCGGGGTGCCGTGCTGGATCTCCGCCGGGGCAAGGGCATGGTGCTGGACCCCGACGACCACGACACCTGGAGCGCGGGCTCGTTCTTCACCAACCCCGTCGTCTCCGACGGCGAGCTGGCGGGGGTCCTCGCCGCGATCGAGACCCGCCTCGGCGATGTCACCGTTCCGCAGTACCCGGCCGACCGCGGAACCAAGTTGTCTGCCGGTTGGCTGATCGAGCGGTCCGGCTTCTCGAAGGGGTATCCGGGCGAGAACGCCGTCGCGCGGCTGTCGACGAAGCACACACTCGCGTTGACCAATCGCGGCGCCGCGAAGAGCGAAGACCTGCTGGCACTGGCCCGTGACGTCCGGGACGGCGTCCAGTCGGCATTCGGTGTCCGGCTCGAACCCGAACCCGTGACGGTCGGCTGCGCGATCTGAGACAGGTCCGTAGCACAGGTAACCTGTTAGCTGTGCATGAACTGGGTTCTCGGACAAGTCGGTCGCGCGTCGCGCTGATCGCGACGGCGCTGATCGCGTTTCTCCTTTTGCTGACCGGATGCACGGTCGGCTCCGAGTCGGGAACCGCCACCGCGCCGCCCGAACCGGCGGTCGAGGTCACCCAGAATCCGGCGTCGGGCACCGAGGACGTCAGTCCGGTGGCGCCGATCTCCGCGACCACGTCGCAGGGCACGTTCACCGACATCGCCCTCGTCAACGCCGAGGGGCGTGCCGTGCAGGGTGTGCTGTCACCCGACCGGACCACGTTCACCGTCGGGGAGGCGCTGGGCTACGGCGCCACCTACACGTGGAAGGGCACGGCGCTCGGCACGGACGGCAAGTCCGTCGCCGTCGACGGCAGCTTCACCACGCTCGAACCCGACGAGACGATCGGCGCCACACTCAACATCGGCGACGGTCAGGAAGTCGGGATCGCCGCCCCGATCATCGTGCAGTTCCACGATTCCGTCGAGGACAAGGCGGCGGTCGAGAAGGCGATGACCGTCACGACCAACCCGCCCACCCCCGGCTCCTGGGCGTGGCTGCCCGACGACAACGGGTCGAGGGCGCACTGGCGTCCCCAGAACTACTGGGCGCCCGGCACCACCGTCGCCCTGGACGCCAAGCTGTACGGAGTGGACTTCGGCGGGGGAGCGTACGGCGAGCAGGATCTGTCGCTGAACTTCACCGTCGGGCGCAGTCAGATCGTGATCGCGAACGCCCCCAGCCATCGCATGCAGGTGGTGCGCGGCGGCGAAACCATCATGGACATCCCCGTCAGCTATGGCGAGGGCAATGAGGCGCGCAACGTCACCCGCAGCGGCATCCACATGGTGACCGAGAAGCACGAGGACTTCCTCATGTCCAACCCGCCGTTCTACGAGAACGTCCGCGAACGGTGGGCGGTCCGCATCTCCAACAACGGCGAGTTCATCCACGCCAACCCCGAGACCATCGGCGTCCAGGGTTCGTCGAACGTCACCAACGGCTGCATCAACCTGTCCCTCGGGGACGCCCAGGAGTACTTCGGCACCGCGTTGTACGGCGACCCCGTCGAGGTGACCGGGACGTCCATCGACCTGTCGGCCGCCGACGGCGACATCTACGACTGGGCGATCAGCTGGCCCGACTGGCAGTCCCTGTCGGCCCTCGCATAGGTGAGCGGCAAAGCGTGCTCGGGCACACTTTGCCGCTCACCTACCGGGTTGCCCGCCCTTTCTGAAACTTTCTTCGCACTCGGTGGAACCGAAAGCGGATCCGTTGCGTCTATCTGAATGAGGACGCGTCAACGGCGCCGCGTTCTCGGGTGACACAACTGTGGGGAGTCGTCCGCTGTCGAGGGGTCGACGGACGACCCCGACAGTCCGTTTCGGTCGAAAGTCGTTGATCGGCAGGGGCTGTGGGATGGGATGGATGTTGCTGGGTTTGGTGACGATCGTGGCGGGACTGTGGGCGGTGGTCCTTTTCCTCGAACACCAGGACAGGCGGATCGCCGCGAAGTCGCCTACGTCGTACGGTGAAAACGTCCGGACGAAGCCTGATCTCGTGGCTTGACGACGATCTGGTCGATGTTCACGTGGGACGGCCGGGAGGCGACGAACCCGATGACGTCCGCGACGTCTGCGGCCACCAGCGGCGTGATGCCCTCGTAGACCTTGTCGGCCCGATCCTGGTCTCCTTCGAAGCGCACCAGCGAGAATTCGGTTTCCACTGCGCCCGGGGCGATCTCGGTGAGGCGGACCGGCTTGCCGAGCAGTTCCCCGCGCAGCGTGCGGTGCAGGACGGCCTCCGCGTGCTTGGCCGTCGTGTACCCGGCGCCGTTGTCGTACGCCTCGAGCGCCGCCACGGACGTGATAGTGACGACCAAACCGTCACCCGACTCGATCAACTTCGGCAGCAGCGCCTTGGTGATCCGAAGGGTGCCCAGGACATTGGTCTCCCACATCCACCGCCAGTCGTCGAGGTCGGCCTCGGCGACGGTGGCCAGTCCCTTGGCGCCGCCCGCGTTGTTCACGAGCACGTCGACCCTCGGCAGTACCGCGGCGAACGCATCCACGGAATCCTGGTCCGTGACGTCGAGTTCGAGCGCGGTACCGCCGATGTCTTCGGCGATCTTCTCCAGACGATCCAGTCGCCGAGCCCCGATCACCACATGAAATCCCTGCTCGGCCAGGGTGCGGGCGGTGGCTTCGCCGATTCCGGAGCTCGCTCCGGTGACGACGGCGATGCGGGTGTCAGGTGAAAAGGTCATGCCGACATGTTAGGGCTCGTCGATGACGGAGTAGTCACTCGCGTCGCCCGCGACGCTGCGGCTGCGCTCGCCCCGGACGTTGACGGGGACGTCGCCGGCCAGGGTGATGCGGTTGAGTCGCCGGTACTGGTCGTCGTAGTCGGCGACGGCGTAGTGCTGAGTGGCACGGTTGTCCCAGATCGCGACATCGCCCGACTGCCAGTTCCACCGGGTGGTGAACTCGAGTGAGATGGCGTGATCCTGCAGAACCTTGAAGAGCGCCTGCGACTGCGTGCTGCTCAGCCCGACCAGCTTCTTGACGAAGTGACCGAGCAGCAGTGTGCGCTCGCCGGTCTCGGGGTGGACCCGCACCACCGGGTGCTCCGTCTCGAAGTAGGTGGACTGGAACTCGGCGCGGTACTCCTGCGACTTCTCGTCCTGTGCGCGTTCGGCGCTGGTCGCCGCGTAGTCGTAGACGTTGGTGTGCGTCGCCCACAGGTTGTCGGCGAGGACCTTCAGCGGCTCGGGCAGCGCGTTGTAGGCGGCGACACCCGACGCCCAGGTGGTGGTGCCGCCGTACGTGGGGAGTTCCACCGCGCGCAGGATCGACGCCTTCGGGATGCGGTCGACGAACGTGACGTCGGTGTGCCAGCTGTTGGCCTTGCCGTAGTCGGAGTCGATGGGCAGCACCTTGGTGCCGCGCGAGGTGACGGTCGGGTGCGCCGTGGTGGGGGAGCCCAGAAGCTCCGCGAACTCGTACTGCGAGTCGTCGGTGAGATGTTCCTGGCCGCGGAAGAAGATCACCTTGTGCTCGAGCAGGGCCTGGCGGATGAGCGAGACGGTGGCGGGGTCGAGGTGGCCGCCGAGCCGGACGCCGTCGATCCGGGCGCCGATGTGGGCGCCCAGCTTGACGACGCTCGCCGCGTTCTGGGAACCCTCGGCGTCGGTCACGTGCTCGGGCGCGAAATCGATGGACATGGTGGGCCTTTCGGATACCGGAGACGGTGTGGAGTCCTGTAACCGAACCATCGGGGAGTGTGCCGCCGGAAGGATTTGCGTCACCCTGATCGCAACGGGTGGGCGCACGACGACGTCTCCGCCGCACCGGCGGGCGGTGCGGCGGAGACGGGTGATCCATTCTGTCGGCGCCGCTACGCGGCGGCGCGGACCTTCCGGGTGATCGCGATGACGCAGAGCAGGCTGAGCAGCGTGACCGCGGTGAGGTACACGGAGATCGGTGCCGATGAACCCCAGCTCGCGTACAGCGCGGCGGCCACCGTCGGGGCGAGCCCGCCGCCGAGAACCGAACCGATCTGATAGCCGAGTGACGCACCGCTGTACCGGACCTCGGCACTGAACAGTTCGGTGAACAGGGCGGCGATCGGCCCGTACACGATGCCCATGAACACGGCCGTGCCGAGAAGGGCGATCATCATCACCGCGGGGTTGCCGAGATCGATCAGCGGGAACAGCGCCGCCGCCCAGACCGTCAGCCCGACCGAGCCGGTGACGAGCAGTCGCCGGCGGCCGTACCGGTCGGACAGCATCGACGCGACGGGGATGACGATCAGCCACACGAACGAGGCGACCAGCGTGAAGACGAGCACCAGCGTCTTGCTCATGCCCAGGACCTTCGTCGAATAGGACAGCAGGTACGCCATGAAGATGTATCCGACGGTGTTGATGCCGATGAACGCGCCCGCGGACAGCAGCACTTCGCGCAGGTTCTCCCGCAGGACGGTGACGATCGGCAGTCGCTGATCGCGGTGCGTGTCCTTGACCTTCTCGAAGTCGGGGCTCTCGGTGATGGTGAACCGGATGACGAGACCCATCAGCACCATCACCGCGCTGGCGAGGAACGGGATCCGCCAGCCCCACGCCAGGAACGCTTCCTCGCTGAGGCTCGTCGACACTCCGAGGAACACGAGATTCGCCAGGATCAGACCGCCGGGCACGCCCATCTGCGGGAAGCTCCCGTAGAAACCCTTCCGGTTGGCGGGTGCGTGCTCCACCGCCATCAGCACGGCGCCGCCCCACTCCCCGCCGACCCCGATTCCCTGAATGAAACGCAGGGTGACCAGCAGAATCGGAGCCCAGACGCCGATGGTGGCATAGGTAGGCAGCAGTCCGATGCCGACGGTCGCGCCGCCCATCAGCATCAGCGACAGCACGAGCATGGACTTGCGTCCGATGCGGTCACCGAAGTGGCCCATCACGACGCCGCCGATCGGCCGCGCGACGAAGCCGACCGAGAACGTCGCGAACGCGGCCAGGGTGCCCGCGATCGAGGAGAAGGACGGGAAGAACAGCGGGCCGAACACGATCGCGGCGGCCATGCCGTAGATGAAGTAGTCGTACCACTCGATGGCGGTTCCGATGAGACTGGCGCCGGCCACCTTCAGCGGCCGGACGGGCGCCTGTGGTGTCACGGAGATCTGCGTGGAGGTCATGTCGATGTCCTTCGAGGGCGCCGGGGCGGCGGACGTGCCGCCCCGGCAGGGGGATGAGGAATGCCTACCGAACTGCCGAATCCGTTAGTTCAACGTCACCTCGCCGGACTTGTTCGCATCAACCGACTGTTCGGTCAGGTGGTCGGTCTTGCACTGGAAGTTCCGGTACATGTCCATCTGGTCGCTGTAATGCGGTGACCGCGTGCCGTCCGGTGCGATGAAACCGCTCTGGCCGGGCGGCCCGACGGTGCAGAGGTCGGCGACGCCGTCGCCGAGCACGATGCGGTCGTTCTGGGTTCCGCGATTCATGTACGGCGACAGCGACAGCACCTCGTCGCTACCGGCCTGGGGGACGCCCAGGTAGTTCTTGAAGTCGAACCGGTTCGCGCCGACCGGCAACTTCCAGCCGGCGGGGTCGGGGCCCTGCTCGGCGCGCAGCCGGTCCATCGCCTGGCCGAACGTCGAACGGAGGACGGACATGCGGTCCGCTCCGTTGAAGAAGTCGGTGGTCTGCGGAACGCCGGACTCGTCGCCGCGCAAGGCGTTGTAGACGAGTTTCGTCGCCTCGGCGGGACGTGCGGTGCCCGCGGCGGGGTACACCTTGGCCGCATACGACGCGTACACGTCGTCCGGAAGGTCGTCGCGGATCACCGCATCGAACAGGATCGGCAGCCACGTGCGCATGATCACCGGTTCCGGTCCGTCGTACACGCCGTCCGCGTTGTCGTCGGTGGCCTGTCCGTCCCAGTTGCGGAGGAGGTTCACACCCGAGGCGACAGGGTCGCCGTCCGGTAGTTGCCCGGTGGCCTGCTCCAGGTACGGCAGCAGATAGTCGACGTTGAGGTCGGCGAACGACGCCTGCCTGTTGATGTCCCAGATCTCGCCGGGAGTGAACTTGTCCTTGGCCTCGAGGCGGGTGGTGATGGCCCGCACGCGGTCGACGGGGGACCAGTTGTAGCCGTCGGCGAGTGCGCCGGCCGCGGACTGGTTGTTCCAATTGGCCAGGTAGCCCTGCTCGGGGTTGTACGACTGCGGGTTGTCGTCGAAGGACCGGATGCCCTCCCACTCCATGCTGCCGTCACCGACCGCGGGAAGGCGAAGGTCCTGGCCGGCCGGGCGGACGGGCAGTCGACCGGGAGAGACGTAACCGATGTTTCCCTCGTTGTCGGCGTAGTACCAGTTGATGGTGATGGCGACCTTCTTCGCCTGCTCGAGGAACTCGTCCCAGTTGGTGGCCTTCATGATGTCGATCCAGGCGACCAGCGACTGGATCTCGTACCCCGCCCAGCTCTCCTTCAGGGAGTAGGCGCTTCCGTTCGGGGTGTCGAAGCTGGTGACCCGGCCGTGCACCGTCGAGTAGACCGGGTACGCGACGTCTGCCGCGCCGCGCACCTTGATCGTCTCGTTCCGGATCTCCATCGGGCGGTACCCGCCGTCGAATCGGTATGCGTGCTCGTTCGAGGGGTCGAGGACTTCCTGGTAGACGTCGTTGACGTCGAGCGGCCCGGCGGTCGCTCCCCAGGAGATCGTCTTGTTGGTGCCGAACAGAACGGTCGGGACGGCATAGGGGGTGTTGCCCGCGACGTCGAGACCGGCGCCGTGCAAACCCACGCCGTACACATAGGACGGGTTGAACCAGCCGAACTGCGGTCCGTTCATCAGAACGGACGTGCCGTCGGTGGTCTTGTCGGCGCCAACCATCCAGAGGTTGCTGGCCTCGGGTTTCATGTGCGGCCAGTCGCCACCGCCCGCGTTCTTCATGCGAGTCAGATTTGCGTCGGGGAGCGCCTGCGTCACGTCGGAGAGCCCGGCTTCCGCGGACATCGCGTGCGGTTCGTCGCCGGGCGACGTCGACTGGTCGCGGGGGACCGTGGTTGGGGCGGCGGGATCCTCCTCGGCCCAGATCAGCTGATCGAAGAGTTGCCGGCCCTTCTCCTCGCCGTTCTTCGCCTGCAGGCTCTTCAGGACCTGGAGGTTCGCGAGTTCGCTGCTCGACTGTGAGAATCTGTTGGCCATGGTCTGCACCCAGACCATCGCCACGTCGTACCCGGTCCAGTGCTCCGGCCGGAAATCGCCGTCCAGGAACTGCTTCGGCATCAGGTGATCCGGGTCTGCGGCGACCTCGTCGATCCGCTTGTTGAACCCTTCGGCGTAGCCGTCGAAGATGTCGCGTTCCGCCTGCGGCAGTCGGGAGAGCTGATCCTTGATCGACGGCGGATCGATGCTGCCCCGCGCCGTCTTGTCGATCTCGACGTAGTCGGGTCCGAGCACCTCGGCCGCCGTGCCGATCGACGACCGCTTGGCCATCTCCATTTGGAACAGGCGATCCTCGGCGACGGAGTAGCCGTATCCGGAGTAGAGCGCGCGCGTGGTGTCGGCGTACACGTGCGGGATTCCGTAGCCGTCCCGCTTGACGGTGATTCCGGCTGCGGTGGACTCCTGTGTTCCGGTGGCCGTGCAGGCCGTCAGCAGCACGGTGAGTCCCACTCCGAGGGCGAGCACCGCTCTCGTCGTCTTCATCGACAACTCCGGGCCCGGGGTGCCGACCAGTGACGATCACATCGATACATCTCACTCCTATAACCGTACGTTCGGTTGGTATCTCGACGTATTGTGTCGTGAAACACGGTTGCCCGTCAAGAGTGGCGTCGGTCTCCCGCTGCTGCGGGTGCCGCCGCCCCGCAGCAGCGGGAACTGGGGAAGAGGGGTGGCGCGCCAGTACACGCCGTCACGCCTTCGGATTGGTGAAACCGACCGAAGCTGCTACTTTCGTGACATGTCCTCAGGCCAGTCGACCGCTCCGCGGGTCACCTACGTGACCTCCGCGCTGGGTTCGCGGCTGCCCTTGGCGCGGGAACTGTGTTGTCGCTGTCTCAGCATCTGCAGCTAATTCGCGCCGCCTTCTCCTGATCGATCGTCCTCGATCGTCCCCATCTCCACCCGGGACCGATGCAGCGTTCGGACGAAGGTGCGCACCGCCTCCGCATGCAAGGACTGCCACGTGTCTACCCCCACCCTTTCCAGCCCCACCCGGACCGGATCCGCATCTCGATTCCAGCGGCCCGTGTCCCGACCCCGTCTCCACATCGTTCCTCCCGAACTGCGGATCAGCGACGGCCCCGCCGCCGGCGTTCTGCGGGTGGCCCGGTCCCGCGGGCCGCTGTCCCGGGACGTCGCCGCGAAGGCGACCGGACTGAGCATCGCCACCGTCAACCGTCAGGTGTCGGCGCTCCTCGACCTCGGGTTGCTGCGCGAACGCGGCGACCTCACGCCGTCCGGCGCGATCGGTCGTCCGCGTGTTCCGTTCGAGGTCAACCACGAGCCGTACCTGACCGTGGGCATCCACATCGGTGCGGTCGTGACCAGCATCATCGCCAGCGACCTCCGCGGGAAGGTCCTCGGCGCGGTCGAGGTGCCCACCCCGCAGGGCGCGTCCGCCGACGCGCTGACCGGCATCGCCCGCAGCGCACGGGCCTTCGCGTCCCGCTGGCACCGGCGTCGCCCGCTGTGGGCGGGTGTCGCGCTCGGCGGGCGCGTCGATGCGCAGACCGGTGTCGTCGACCACCCCCGGCTGGGGTGGAAGTCCGCTCAGGTCGGCGCCATCATCGCGACCGGACTCGGGTTGCCCGTCTCCGTCGCGGCGCACGTCGAGGCGATGGCCGCATCCGAGTTGCTGCTGAGCCCGGACAGCGAAGACGGTGTCGCGCAAGGCGAAACGGGTCTGTACTTCTACGCCCGTGAGACGGCCGGAATCGCGATCACGATCGACGGCCGCGTCCACACGCCGTCGAGCGGCCCCGGTTCCATCGCGCACCTGCCGACCGGTTCGTCGGCGCAGTGCTCCTGCGGTTCACGCGGATGCCTCGAGGCGACGATCAGCGATCGCGCGGTCATCTCCGCCGCGCTCGACGCCGGCATCCTCCCCGAGTCGAACCAGCGTCCGACGATGAGCGCGCTCTACAAGGCGGCGTCCTCGGGTTCCGTTCCCGCGCACGAGATTTTGGTGGAACGCGCGCAGGTGCTCGGGAAGACGGTCGCGATGCTGCGGGACCTGTTCAACCCGGACCGCGTGATCCTCGGCGGTCAGGCGTTCACCGAGTACCCGGCCGGAATCCCGCATGTCGCGGAGGCCTTCGCGCAGGCATCGTCGCTGGAGCGCAGGGACATTCGAATCTCCGGATTCGGCAACCGGGTGCAGGAGTACGCGTCGACGGTGGTGTCGCTGAGCACCATCTACTCCGACCCAGTCGGAGCGATGCGCCGCACGTCGCCGTAGCGTCACAGCAATTCGTCAGCCGCACAGGAAATAGCCTGTGCGGCTGACGAATTCGTGGGCATCTGTCCCGGCGAGCGGGGCTTCAGAGCTTGCGCAGCCCGTCGAGGACGCGTTCCATCAGCTTCCGATCCGGGCCGGTGGATCCGGCCGTCTCGTTCACGGTGACCGCGCCGGCCGCCGCGAGGTCGCCGACGAGCACGCGAGCGACCCCGAGCGGGATCGACGCGAGCGACGCGATCTCGGCCACCGACCGCGGTTCCGAGCACAGCGCGAAGACGCGGCGCAGTTCGTCCGGCGCCGGCATCGCGTCCACGACGGCGACCCCGTCCGCGCGGGCGACGATGACCGCCTCCAACGGCAGATCGACGCCGGACTCCGTCCGCCCGCCCGTGAGAATGAACGGCCGGACGATGGAGACGGTCTCCTCGGGTTCCGCCCACTCGGTGGCCTCGGAAGTCCGGGGCGCTCGATCGGCGGGTCCGGACACGGCCTCTGCCTGCTCGGGAACGGCCTCGGCCCGGCCGGGCTCCACCCACTCGACCGACTGCGACGGGCTCGGCTCTGCCGTCGGCGACTGCTCTTTCCTGCCGCTTCGGCGTCGGCCGGCCGAACCGAAGCGCGCCCCTGTCGCGCCGATCATCGGCCAGTTCTCATCGCTCACAGTCATCGGTCGGGACCCTTCTCGCACTACCCCACCCGTTCCATGGTCCCAAACCCGCGTTCCATGCCCATGGTCCGGTCCCTGTGATTCCGGCTACAGAGTCCGCGTGAGCGTTAGATTTGCTGCGTGACGCATTGGCGGCAGAACTCGGATCCGTTCCTCGCGCCCGATCTCGGCCGGTCCGCGCTGCTCGTCGTCGACATGCAGGTGGACTTCGTGGACGGCGGGAGGGCCCCGATCCCGGGCACGTCGGCGGTGCTGCCCGCGATCGCACGTCTCGTGGACGCCTACCGGGAGTCCTCGGCCCCGATCGTGCACGCAGTCCGGTTGTACGAGGGCGACGACGTGGACCTGTGCCGGCGCCGCGTGATCGCCGCCGGGCTGGATCTGGCCAGGCCGGGCACCCCCGGATCCCAGGTGGCGCCCGAGCTGGGAGTGCCGGGACTCGACCCCGAATCGCTCCTCGCCGGTGACGTCCAGGCCGTCTCGCCCACCGAACACGTCCTGTTCAAGCCGCGGTGGAGTGCGTTCTACCGCACCGGGCTCGACGAGCACCTGCGCCGGTGGTGGGTCGACACCGTGGTGATCGCGGGCTGCAACTACCCCAACTGTCCGCGCGCCACGATCGTCGACGCCAGCGAACGGGACTACAAGGTGCTCGTCGCCGCCGATGGGATCTCGGGCGTCGACGCGCGTCACCTGGAGGAGGCCGGACGGATCGGGGTTCTGCACGCGGAGACCGACGAGATCGTCGAGGCGTTGCAGCCACCCGAACTCGAGGTGATCAGCTGAGGGGCGGAGCCGACGTAGCGTCCGGCGGCGCACCCCGTCTGCGCAGTTCCGCACGCGCCCGCTCGATCCCGCCGTGCTCCAACGCGGCGAGCGGCGATTCGTCCGCCCAGACGAGTTCACCACGACGGCGGACCGTGACACTCATCGAACCCGCCAGATGCTCGAGGGCGCCGGGAATGTTGCGACGCTCGGCGGGGAGCGGAACCGGAAGCACGTGGGCCGAGCCCAGCGGGGAGGCGCCCTCGATCTCGACGCTCCACGTGCGGCCGCGGCCGCGCAGCGACCACCGCTCGTCCGTCACGTACGCCCGGACGGGGGAGGTGACCGGGTTGCCTAGGCGGAACACCATGCCGTCGGGCAGCGCGACGACGACTGCCGTGACCTCGGTGCGCAGCCCGCCCGCGGTGATCTCGCCGCCGGCGAACGCGACGCACGCCTGCCGGTCGGCGAATCCCTGGGCCTGGCCCCACCACCAGGAGTCGGGGAATCCGCCCCTGCCCCAGTTCTTCTCGCCGTAGACCTGGGCGCCGTCGAGGTCGATCTCGGTGCCGCCCAGAACCGCGGTTCCCTCGGCCCGTCCGCCGAGCAACCACGGATGCCAGTACTGGTTCAGCGCGGGCACGGTCTGGAACACGCTCGACCCGCCGAGCCTGCGCCGCGGCCACGGGACCTGGGCGCCGATCCGGACGTCGAGGCGGGCGTCCGGTCCGAGATCCACCCGCACGCGGTCGACGGACCCGCGGAACGCGTCGCCGGCGAACGCGCCGAGTCCGGCCGGGTTGGCGTAGCCCTCCGGATGCGCGGCGGTCCGCAGGAACCTCGTGGGGTGACCGGCCAGACCGAGCGTCGCCCAGTGGCCGTCCGCGGCCCTGTTGATTCCGGCCAGCGCGATGACGACCTGTCCGGTCGCGGGCTGGGTGAACCGCCAGAAATAGCCTTCCATCGCGACGTCGTGCGCGGCGAGGACGTTGCCGAACGGCAGATCCGCGCCCGTGGACCGGTACGCCCGCAGCAGTCTCGACACGGGGTCAGCTTCCCGGCTGGGGGTGCAGCACCGCCTGCGACTGCGTCACCTGCGCCACCAGTCGGTCCTCGTCGTCCCGCAGTTCGGTGACGACGGCGACCGTGGTGCGTCCGGCGTGCAGCGGACGCGCGGTCGCGGTGACGGTGCCCTTGCGGACGCCGCGGGTGGACACGGTGCTCGAACTCGTGGTCGACGTGGACGCCCCCGCCGGAAGATTCAGAAACGCGCAGACGGCGCCGACACTGTCGGCGAGGGTCATCAGGGCCCCGCCGTGCATGCCGTTTCCCGCCGTGGTGCGGTGCCGGTCCCACTCGAGGTGCCCGACGACCTCCTCGGGTGCGGCCTTGGTGAGGCGAACCCCGGTGTGCACGGCGAACGGCATGGTCGCGACGAGATCAGCGGGATCCATACCCGTGGATGCTAGGCGCGGACCCGAACCCGCGTAGGCAGTTCCGGTCAGAGCGGCAGCGACGACTCCGCGAGCCCCGCGGGCGCCCCGCGCCGGCGGAACCATTCCTGACCGAACGCCGCCTGCAACTGCTCCTCGGGCATCTGCAGGAACGGGCCGAAGTCCCCGATCTGGGTGGCGTGCGCGTGCATCGCGGCGCGTTTGGCGCCCATCGCCGAGGTGACGTCCACGACCGTGGTGATCTCGGAGTCCGGAAGACCGAACGTGTCGAGGTCCGGTGGCTGGGCGTTCTCGGACCATTCCGGATTCGCGGCCATGAGTCGCCGGATGTGGTCGCGACTGACGGCGGCCTCGTACACGTGCGGCACACCGGCCAGTTTGGCGGCCCGGAGGCCCACGTGATGAACCTGGACGTGATCGGGGTGCCCGTAACCACCGTTGGGGTCGTAGATGGTGACCACGTCGGCGGATTCCTCGACGAGGATCGCGGCCAGCCGGGCAGCGGCCTCCTCGACGTCGACGTTGCAGAACGCCGCCGGATTCTCGTTCTCCGGCGATCCCGCCATCCCGGAATCCGCGTAGTGCAGCAACACCACACGCTGGGCGCCGAGCAGCGACGTCGACTCCTCGAGTTCGCGGCGCCGACGCTCGGCGAGCGACTCGCCGTCGATCAGGATCCCCTCGGGCGCCTCGCCGAGAGCCCCGTCCGTCGCGGTGACCACGACGACGCGGTGACCGGCGTCGGCGGCCTGACGCATCACGCCGCCGGTGGTGAACACTTCGTCGTCGGGATGGGCGTGGAAACACACCAGGACACTCATGAGCGCAATACTTGCACGTGCTGGAAGTCGCGGCCACGATCTGTGAGGCTCGACGCGTGCTCGGTACCTATCGTCAGATCTTCGCCGCCCCCGGCTCCGCAGCGTTCTCGGCAGCGGGATTCGTCGCGCGCGTACCGATCGCCATGGTCGGCATCGGCATCGTCACGATGCTGTCCGAACTGCGCGGGGACTACGCGCTCGCCGGCGCCCTGGCCGCGGTGTTCGCGCTGACCTACGCGTTCATCACGCCGGTCGTGTCCCGGGCGGTCGACCGCTACGGGCAGTCCCGCGTGCTGCCCGTCGCGTCGGGGATCAGCGCGACATCCCTCGCCGCGATGCTGCTGTGCGTGCGGTTCGGGACCCCCGACTGGGTGCTGTTCGTGTGGGCCGTCCCGGCCGGCTGCATGCCCACGATCGGTGCGATGGTGCGCGCCCGCTGGACCGAGCTGTACCGCGGGACGCCACTGCTGCGGACGGCGTTCGCATTCGAGGCGGTGGTGGACGAACTGTGCTTCATCGCGGGACCGGTGGTCTCCGTCGGGCTCTCCGTCACGGTGTTCCCCGAGGCGGGACCGCTCGCGGGACTCGTGCTGCTGGTGGTCGGCACCCTCGCGCTCGTCGCTCAGCGTGGCACCGAGCCGCCCGTGCACTCGTCGCCGGACGGCGGCCGCCCGTCCGTCGTCCGGACCCCCGCGCTGTGGATCCTGGTGGCCGTCATGGTGTCGATGGGCACGATCTTCGGCGTCATCGACGTCGGTGCCATCGCCTTCACCCGGAGCCACGACGCACCCGCCTCCGCCACGGTGGTGCTGGCCCTGTTCGCGGCCGGGTCCGCGGTGGCGGGCCTCGTGTTCGGCGCGGTCCGGGTGTCGGCGTCGCTCCGGAAACAGCTGATGGTCGCGGTCCTCGCGGTCGCGGTGCTGATGGTGCCGCTGCTGTTGGCAGGCAGCATCCCGGCGCTCGCCGTCGCCTACGCGGTGGCGGGGATGACGGTGGCGCCGATCATGATCGTCACCACTGGTCTGGTCGAGCAGATCGTGCCTGCGGCCGCGCTCACCGAGGGCATCACCTGGATCGTCACCGGACTCGGTGTCGGCGTCGCCGTGGGATCGGCACTCGCCGGCCGGATGATCGACGAATTCGGCACGACCGCCGGGTACGCGGTGGCGGCGGTCGCTGCGCTGCTGGCCTCTATGGTGACCCCATGGCTATTCGTGAAGCAGTCGGCGTCGACGGAACGCCCCTCGTCTACTCGGTGACCGGTGACCCCGACGCGCGGGCCCTGGTTCTCCTGCACGGCTGGGCGCAGTCGTCGAAGTGCTGGGGCGCCGGCGTGCTCGACGAACTCGCCGCCCGCTACCGCGTCATCGCCGTCGACCTTCGCGGACACGGCTACTCGGGTGCCCCGGCCGCCGGCTACGACGACTCCGCGATCTGGGCCGGGGACGTCGACGCGGTGCTCACGGCGGAAGGCGTCACGTCCGGTGCGGTGCTCCTCGGCTGGTCCTATGGCGGCCTCGTGATCTGCGACTACCTGGCGTCCCACGGCACGTCCGCCGTCGACGGCGTCGTCCTCGTCGGGGCCATCACCAGCATCGGTCGCGGGGAGGCCGGCGGCAAGGTCGGTGCGGCGATGCGCGCCGCGATCCCCGGCGCGATGTCCGAGGAGCCGCGCGAGGCGATCCGCGCGCTGGGCGCGTTCGGCACCGCGCTCACCGGACCTACCGAAGGCAAGGGCGCGCAGTCGCAGGCGTTGTTCGGCGCCGGCCTCGCCACCCCGCCACACGTGCGGGCCGCCCTGTTCAACCGCTCCGCGAGCCACGACGACCTGCTCCGGTCGCTCGACGTCCCGGTACTCGTCCTGCACGGGACCGAGGACTCCGTCGTCGACGTCTCGGCTGGTAGGCACGCTGCAGACCTGATCCCGCAGGCGCGGGCCTCGTTCTGGGAAGGTTGCGACCACGGACCGTTCGTCGAGGATCCCGGCCGCTTCGTGAAGGAGGTCGGCGCGTTCGTCGACAACCTCGGTTAAAGGGGCCGATCGGTGGGGGAGCAGTATGGAGTGGTGACGCCCTTGCACAACTCGCGCCCCCGCAGGGTGGCCGTCCTCTCGGTCCACACCTCACCCCTGGCGCAGCCCGGTACCGGAGACGCGGGCGGCATGAACGTCTACGTGCTGCAGTCCGCCATCCAGATGGCCCGCCGTGGCGTGGAGGTGGAGATCTTCACCCGGGCCACGTCGTCCGCCGACGCCCCGGTCCAGGAAGCGGCGCCGGGGGTCCTCGTCCGCAACGTCGTCGCCGGCCCGTTCGAGGGGCTCGACAAGCAGGATCTGCCCACGCAGCTCTGTGCGTTCGTGGCCGGGGTGCTCCGCGAGGAGGCCCGCCACGAACCGGGTTACTACAACCTGGTGCACTCGCACTACTGGCTGTCGGGGCAGGTCGGCTGGCTCGCCCGCGACCGGTGGGGCGTGCCGCTCGTGCACACCGCGCACACGCTCGCCGCGGTCAAGAATCTGTCGCTCGCCGAGGGGGACACCCCGGAACCGGCCGCCCGCCAGATCGGCGAACAGCAGGTGGTGGCCGAATCCGACCGGCTCGTAGCGAACACCACCGACGAATCCGATCAGCTGGTCCGCCACTACGGCGCCGACCCGAACCGGATCGACGTGGTGGCGCCGGGCGCCGACCTGACGCGCTACCGCCCCGGCGACCGGGACGCCGCCCGCGCGAAGCTGGGGCTCGACCCCCGCGAGACCGTCGTGACGTTCGTCGGACGCATCCAGCCGCTCAAGGCTCCCGACGTCCTGCTCCGCGCCGCCGCCGAACTGATCGCCCGGGATCCCGAGTCGTCGCTGCGGGTGCTCGTGGTCGGGGGTCCGTCCGGATCCGGACTGGCCCGGCCGGACGCGCTGATCGAACTCGCGTCCTCGCTCGGCATCGCCGCGCGGGTCACGTTCCTCCCGCCGCAGGCACCCGATCGGCTCGCCGATGTGTACCGGGCTTCGGATCTCGTTGCGGTGCCCAGCTATTCGGAATCGTTCGGTCTGGTCGCCATCGAGGCGCAAGCCTGCGGCACACCGGTGATCGCCGCGAACGTGGGCGGACTCGGCGTCGCGGTCCGGCACGGAGAGACGGGGCTCCTCGTGGACGGGCACCGCACCGAGGACTGGGCGACGGCGTTGCAGTCGCTGGTGTCTGCGCCCGGCAGGCTGGCCGCGCTGGCCGCCGAGGCTCCGCGGCACGCCGAGAACTTCTCCTGGGAACACACCGCCGACGGACTCCTCGAGAGCTATCGGATGGCGACCGTCAACTACAACTACGGACATGGCCCGAGCGAGTTCTCCCCGCGTCGCGGACGCGGATTGTGGAAGCTGCGCAGGGTCGGGGGAGTGCGCGCATGACCGATTTGGCCGAGGTGATCGAGTCCGCCCTGACCGACCGGGAGTTGGACTTCACGAGGAAGGACGCGACGCACTTCGTCGTCGAGTTGCCCGGCGAGCGCAAGCTCAAGACCACCACGCTGCTGACCGTCGGAAAGCACGGCCTGCGCGTCGAGGCGTTCGTCTGCCGCAAGCCCGACGAGAACTTCGAAGGCGTCTACAAGTACCTGCTGCGGCGCAACCGCCGGCTGTATTCGGTGGCATACACGATCGACAAGATCGGCGACATCTACCTGGTCGGTCAGATCGCCGAGCACGCGGTGACCGCGGACGAACTGGACCGCATTCTCGGGCAGGTGCTCGAGGCGGCCGACGGCGACTTCAACACCCTTCTCGAACTCGGATTCGCCGGTTCCATCAAGCGGGAGTGGGAATGGCGTGTCTCGCGCGGCGAGTCGCTGGCGAACCTGAAGCCGTTCGAACATCTCATCGAGGACTCGCAGTCCTGAGTGTGGGTTGACCTCCCGCGGACGGGAATTGCGCGCGGGTAGAGTTGCGGCGAACCTGTGACTGGTGTCACAACTGCTGCTGCAACACTTCGAGGGAGAGACCCACGTGAGCTTCAAGAGCCCGTTTCCGGACGTCGAGATCCCGAACCTCAGTGTCTACGATTTCCTGTTCGGTCGGGTCGACCCGGCGGATGCGGACCGGCCCGCACTGGTCGACGGCGCCTCCGGTGCGGTCACCACCTACCAAACCCTGGTCGGGCAGATCGACGGGGTCGCCGGGGCGCTGGCCGCCCGCGGCCTCGCGGTCGGTGAGGTGGTGGCCCTGCACTCACCGAACGTGCCCGCGTTCGCCGCGGTGTTCCACGGCATCCTGCGCGCCGGCGGCGTCGCCACCACCATCAACGCCCTCTACACCGCCGAGGACATCGCCAAACAGCTCACCGACTCGCACGCGAAGTTCCTGTTCACCGTCTCCCCGCTGCTGCCGCAGGCGAAGGACGCGGCGGCGAGGGTCGGGATCCCCACCGAGAATGTGATCGTCCTCGACGGCGCCGACGGGCACCCGTCGCTGACCGATCTGCTCACCGAGGGCCACCCGGCGCCGGAGGTGTCGTTCGACCCGGCCACGCAGCTGGCGGTGCTGCCGTATTCGTCGGGGACCACCGGCCGCCCGAAGGGGGTGATGCTCACCCACCGCAACCTGGTCGCGAACGTGTGTCAGATCAACCCGCGGATGGGCATCGGCGCCGACGACAGGCTCCTGGCGGTGTTGCCGTTCTTCCACATCTACGGGATGACGGTGCTGCTCAACGCCGCCCTCTACAACCGGGCCGCCCTGGTGACGATGCCGAAGTTCGACCTCGTCGAGTTCTTGAGCATCGTCTCCGCCCAGCGGTGCACGTATGTGTTCATCGCGCCGCCGGTCGCGGTGGCGTTGGCCAAGCACCCGTTGGTCGACGACTACGACCTGTCCTCGGTGCATTCGGTGTTCTCCGGTGCCGCCCCGCTGGATCAGGAACTGGGCAGGGCCGTCGCGAACCGGCTCGGTTGCCGGGTCCGGCAGGGGTACGGGATGTCGGAGATGAGCCCGGTCTCGCACGCGATCCCGTTCGACCGGGACGACATCGCCCTCGACTCGGTCGGCCCGACGATCGCGAACATGGAATGCAAGCTCGTCGACCCCGCCACCGGGCAGGAGGTCGCCTACCCGGCCGAGGGGGTCAGCGCGCCGGGGGAGTTGTGGTGTGCGGGCCCGAACATCATGGCCGGGTACCTGGGCAACGAGGCGGCCACCGCGGAAACCCTGGATGCGGACGGGTTCCTGCACACCGGGGACATCGCGACCGTCGACGCCGAGGGGGTGGTGACGATCGTGGACCGGATGAAGGAGCTGATCAAGTACAAGGGGTATCAGGTGCCGCCGGCGGAGTTGGAGGCGCTGCTGCTGACGCACCCGCAGATCGCCGACGCCGCCGTCATCGGTGTCCTCGACGACGAGGGTGAGGAGGTGCCGAAGGCGTTCGTCGTCGCCCAGCCCGGTGCCGAGGATCTGGATGAGGCCGCGGTGATCGCGTTCGTCGCCGAACGGGTCTCCCCGCACAAGAAGGTCCGCAGGGTCGAGTTCATCGACCTCGTCCCCAAGTCCGCCGCAGGCAAGATCCTCCGCAAGGATCTCCGGGCCGGCGAGGCCCGCCGGAGCTGACGGCAGGGGTTCACGGCGCGAGGGTTCCGGCAGGCATGCCAGGATGAACGGCATGAGTACCGGAACCCTTGTGCTGCTCCGCCACGGCGAGAGCGAATGGAATGCGCTCAACTTGTTCACCGGCTGGGTGGACGTCCACCTGACCGATAAGGGCATCGCCGAGGGCAAGCGCGCCGGCGAATTGCTGCTCGAGCACAACCTGCTCCCCGACGTGCTGTACACGTCGCTGCTGCGCCGCGCCATCAGCACCGCCAACATCGCGCTCGACACGGCAGACCGGCACTGGATTCCCGTCATCCGCGACTGGCGTCTCAACGAGCGCCACTACGGCGCCCTGCAGGGACGCAACAAGGCGCAGGTCAAGGACAAGTACGGCGACGAGCAGTTCATGCTGTGGCGCCGCAGCTACGACACCCCGCCGCCGACGATCGAGGCCGGCAGCGAATACAGCCAGGACACCGATCCCCGCTACGCGAACCTCGACGAGGTCCCGCTCACGGAGTGCCTGAAGGACGTCGTCGTCCGCCTGATCCCGTACTGGGAAGACACCATCTCGGCCGATCTGAAGGCCGGCAAGACCGTCCTGATCACCGCGCACGGCAACTCGCTGCGTGCCCTCGTCAAGCACCTCGACGGAATCTCCGACGAGGACATCGCCGGGCTGAACATCCCCACGGGCATCCCGCTGCGCTACGACCTGGACGAGAACCTGAAGCCGCTCAACCCCGGCGGCACCTACCTCGACCCCGAGGCGGCCGCCGCAGGCGCCGCCGCGGTCGCGAACCAGGGCGGGAAGTAACCCGTGCAACCGGCCGGACGTCCCGTTCGCGGGACGTCCGGCCAACAGCAGGTTAACTGCGGACGAAGACTCCGGTTGCCGCGTGTGACGTGCGCGGAAATGCCTGGACCCTGCGTAACCGGCCCGCCGCGCGAACGTACGATTCAGGCGTGAGTGTTGTTCAAGCCGTCTTGCTTGCCATCGTGGGCGGCTTCGTCGGTGGCGTGCTGATCCCCATGCTGTCTACCCGGCAGGCGCAGCGAATGGAAGAAACGTCGGGGCTCACGATGTCGCAGGTCCTCGACCTGATCGTGCTGGCATCCGAGAGCGGCATCGCCGTGGTCGACCAGTTCCACGACGTCGTCCTGTTCAACCCCCGCGCCGAAGAGCTGGGCCTGGTGCGGAACCGGCTCGTCGACGACCGTGCGTGGGTGGCGGCGCTCCGCGTCCTCGAAACCGGCGAACCCGTCGAGGTCGACCTCAGCACCAAGAACCCGCAGCGGGGGCGCGACCGGATCGCGGTGCGCGGCACCGCACGACTGCTCAGCAAGGAAGACCACAACTTCGTGGTCCTGTTCGCCGACGACGACTCCGAGCAGGTGCGGATGGAAGCGACCCGCCGCGACTTCGTCGCCAACGTCAGCCACGAACTCAAGACCCCGGTCGGCGCGATGGGACTGCTCGCGGAGGCACTTCTCGAATCGGCGGACGACCCCGATTCGGTCCGGCACTTCGGCGAACGCGTGCTCGGTGAATCCGTCAGGCTCGGCAAGATGGTCACCGAACTGATCGCGCTGTCCCGGCTGCAGGGCGCCGAGAAGCTGCCCGACCTCGAGGCCGTCGCCGTCGACGAGGTGGTGGACGAGGCCCTGCAGCGTTGCAAGATCTCCGCGGAAGCCGCAGGCATCGCCGTCACCACGGACCACAACAGCGGCTACGAAGTGCTCGGCGACCGCGCGCTGCTCGTCACCGCGCTGTCCAACCTGGTGCAGAACGCCATCGCCTATTCGCCGAAGGGATCCCCGGTCTCGGTGAGCCGGTCCATCCGCGGCGACAACGTGGCGATCTCGGTGACCGACCGCGGCGAAGGCATCGCCAAGGCCGACCAGGAACGCGTCTTCGAACGTTTCTTCCGCGTCGACAAGGCGCGGGCCCGGGCGACCGGCGGAACGGGACTCGGCCTCGCGATCGTCAAGCACGTGGCCGCCAACCACAACGGATCGATCGACCTGTGGAGCAAGCCAGGAACGGGTTCGACGTTTACCCTGCAGATTCCTGCACACATCGAGACAGTAGAGACGAACGGCGGGGACGCCGACGGCGGAACTGTCGGGAGGAGAGAAACCGGTATGGAGGCCAAGCGATGACAAGTGTGCTGATCGTGGAAGACGAGGAGTCACTGGCCGACCCATTGGCCTTCCTGCTTCGCAAGGAAGGATTCGAGACGACGATCGTCGGCGACGGACCGTCCGCGCTCGCCGAGTTCGACCGGGCCGGTGCCGACATCGTCCTCCTCGACCTCATGCTGCCCGGCATGAGCGGCACGGACGTCTGCAAGCAACTCCGCAGCCGATCCGGTGTCCCCGTCATCATGGTGACGGCACGGGACAGCGAGATCGACAAGGTGGTGGGTCTCGAACTCGGCGCCGACGACTACGTGACCAAGCCGTATTCGGCGCGGGAACTGATCGCCCGCATCCGCGCGGTGCTGCGCCGCGGCGTCGACAGCGAACTCGACGTCGCGCAGGACTCGGCAGTCCTCGAGGCCGGACCGGTCCGGATGGACGTCGAACGGCACGTGGTGCAGGTGAACGGTGACGCCGTCACGCTGCCGCTCAAGGAGTTCGACCTCCTCGAGTACCTGCTGCGGAACTCGGGCCGGGTACTCACCCGCGGACAGTTGATCGACCGGGTGTGGGGCGCGGACTACGTCGGCGACACCAAGACCCTCGACGTGCACGTCAAGCGTCTGCGCTCGAAGATCGAGACCGACCCGGCGAAGCCGGAACACCTCGTCACCGTCCGCGGGCTGGGCTACAAACTGGAGGCGTGAGCGGACGCCGATCCGCCACGGTTGCGCACGAATTCGTCAGCCGCACAGGCAATTGCCGGTGCGGCTGACGAATTCGTGGGCGTGTGCCGGAACGGGCGACTGTCAGAACGGGTTGTACACCCAGACGCCGCGGAACGGCGCCGAGATGATCTGCGTGATCGCGTGCTCGCGGCCCTGGTCGTCGAACTGCCTGCAGTAGACCGCGACGTAGTGTCCGTCGCCCTTGCACTCGATGACCCTGCCGGTTCCGTACGGGCTCAGGACGAGGGCCCGGTCAGCCTTGTCGCCGAAGGCGCCCGGATCGAACGGTGCGACGAAGTTCGCCGTCTTGTCATAGAAGGTGTTCCAGTCCGGGGTCGGGTCGGCGGACGCGGTCGGCGCGAGAGCGAGCGTTGCGGCGGCGGTCAGCAGGGCACCGGTCAGAATGCGAGCGAACATGATCTCTCCCGTCGTGGCTGTGCCCGGAATGGGGCCGTGACGGCTAAATCGACCGGCAGGTCCGATCCGTTACCCGGCGGCCCTCTTCTGTGCGGCCACGGTCGCGGGATGCACGGCGACGAGTCCGAGGCCGGCCCTGCGCTTGCACAGCGTCGCCAATTCCGCGTACGCGGCCTTGCCGAGCAGCTCCGTCAGCTCTGGCGCGTACGACTGCCAGACGGCCTTGGCGCCCACGTGGGCGTCGGGTGAGCCCGAGCAGTACCAGTCCAGGTCCGAGCCGCCCTCACCCCAGCCACGCCGGTCGTACTCGGTGATGGTGGTCTTGAGGATCTGCTCGCCGTCGGGGCGTTCCACCCACTCCTGGGTGCGGCGGATCGGAAGCTGCCAGCACACGTCGGGCTTGACCTCGAGCGGCTCGATCCCGCGCTCGAGCGCCATCGAGTGCAGCGCGCAACCGACGCCGCCCTCGAAGCCGGGGCGGTTCAGGAAGATGCAGGCCCCCTGATACCGGCGGGTGCGCAGCGCGGGCTCGTCCTCGAGGTCGTCCTCCTCGATGTACCCCTTCTTGCCGAGCCCCTTCTCCATGAACTGCCAGTTCTCGGGTGTGAGCAGCTTCACTGACTTGTTCAGCTTCTCCAAATCCTCCTCGTCGGAGAGGAACGCGCCGTGCGAACAGCAGCCGTCGTCCGGCCGGCCGCCGATGATGCCCTGGCAGGCCGGAGTGCCGAACACGCAGGTCCAGTGGGATAGCAGCCACGTCATGTCCGCGGCGATGAGGTGCTCGGCGTTGTCGGGATCGGGAAATTCGACCCATTCGCGAGCGAAGTCGAGGGGTACTTCGGGGCTGGGTGTCATCTTGTGTGAACGCCCTGCTTTACGTGCTGTCACAAAGCCCGACGGTAGACCCAGTACCGTGTCAATGTGCGACTAGGGGTACTCGACGTCGGAAGCAACACCGTCCATCTTCTCGTAGTGGACGCCCACAGGGGCGGCCACCCCACACCGATGAGTTCGACCAAGTCGACTCTGAGGCTTGCGGAGAACACCGACGATCGGGGTGACATCACCGCTCAAGGTGCAGATCGCCTGGTCACGACGGTGGCAGACTTCTCCAGCATCGCGAGGACATCCGGGTGCGGTGAACTCATGGCCTTCGCGACGTCCGCCGTCCGCGACGCCAACAACTCGGACGACGTGCTCGCGCGCGTGCACGACGAGACCGGCGTGATGCTGGAGGTCCTGTCGGGTGTCGACGAGGCGCGGCTGACGTTCCTCGCCGTGCGCCGCTGGTTCGGGTGGAGCGCCGGCCGCATCCTGAACCTCGACATCGGCGGCGGATCCCTCGAGCTGACGACGGGCGGCGACGAGGACCCGGACGTCGCGCTGTCGCTGCAACTCGGCGCGGGACGGCTCACCCGGGACTGGCTCGAGGCAGACCCGCCGGGCAAGCGTCGCGTGGCGGTGCTGAGGGACTGGCTGGACGCCGAACTGACCGTCCCGGCGAAGGAACTGCGCACGGCGGGGCAGTGGGACCGGGCCGTCGGCACGTCGAAGACGTTCCGCTCGCTGGCCCGGCTGACGGGCGCCGCACCGTCCGGCGCGGGCCCGCGGGTCAAGCGCACGCTCACCGCCAGCGGTCTCAGGCAACTCATAGCTTTCATTTCGCGGATGACGGCCTCGGACCGTGCAGAATTAGAAGGGGTGAGCTCCGACAGGTCGCAGCAGATCGTGGCCGGAGCGCTCGTTGCGGAGGCCAGCATGAGAGCACTGGGCGTGGAGGAACTCGAAATCTGCCCCTGGGCTCTGCGCGAGGGATTGATCCTCCGCAAGCTCGATACGGAAATGGGCGGTGAATTGATGGTGGGTGCTCGATGACCGAGGACAGTCAGCAGATCTCTGTGTCAGAACTGCTCAAACGCAACGGGCAGCAGGTGGAGTCCCGGGGCGGGCGGCGTCGGCGCGGCGTCGCGGGAGGAATCTCCGTCGCCGAGTTGACCGGTGAAATTCCGGTGGTCCGGGATCCGTCCGAATCGCGGGCACTCGAATCCGAACCCGAACCGGAACCGGCCGCGCCCGAGCCGTCGCGCACACCCACGCCGACAGCACCGTCGGCGCCGGCAGCACCGTCGGCGAGGGCCGACGAGCGCACGGCCGCTTTCAAGGCTCCATTCGACGACAGCGACGATGACGACGACGAACCCATCGCCAGTCGCCCCGCCGGCCGTGGCCGCGCCGTGGTGTCGGGCGGGACGTCGCGCGAAAACCAGGGAACCTGGGTCAGCCGGTCCGTCCGGAAGGAACCGCCGGCGCCGCAGGCCGCCGCCACGCCGGCTCCGACGGTGGCCGCCCCGATCGTGAAGAAGCCGGAGCCGACCGCCGCCGCTCCGCGGGTGACACCGGCGCCGAAGGCCGAACCCCCGGCCAAGCCCGACACAACGGCCAAGCCCGACACAACGGCCAAGCTCGACACAACGGCCAAGGCCGAACCGGCCGCGAAGTCCGACGCACCCGCGAAGCCCGAGGCCCCGGCGAAACCCGGAACCCCGGCGAAGGCGGGCGCCGCAGCGAAGTCGGGTACGGCAGCGAAGTCGGGTACGGCAGCGGCGTCGAACGGCGCGTCGAAGTTCGTGAAGACGCCGAAGCCGGAGGCTCCCGCCAAGGCGAAGCCGGAGCCCGCGCTGCTGTCCGGATCGACGCTGGCCGGCGACCTGATGCGTCAGTCCCGGGACTCGGATGCGGCGAACGCGGCCGAGGAGACGGACCTCATCGAGGCCGCCACCGACGAGGCGGACACCGGCCAGCACGACGACACGCAGAAGTCCGACACCCCGCGCCGTTCCCGCAAGGAGGCGAAGGCGGAGAAGGCCGCGAAAGCGGAGAAGACAGGCAAGGACGAGGCCGGCGAGAACTCCACCCGTGAGTGGGCCGTTCTCATCGGCCAGGGTGTGGTGGCCGTGATCGCCGGGGCCCTGCTCTTCAAGGGTTTCGAGAAGCTGTGGGACGTCTTCCCGTGGGTCGCGCTGATTCTGGCGCTGCTCGTCATCGTGGGCCTGGTCGCCATGGTCCGCATCCTGCGCCGCACCGACGACATCACCAGCTTCGTGATCGCCGTCGTCGTCGGGATGATCGTCACTCTGGGGCCGTTAGCCTTCATGCTTGCGTCGGGCTGAGTTGCTCATGGTCGGGGACAGTGGGCACGAGCAGGTTCGACGGTCACCGCGTGGGCGGAAGGTACTGGTGGGCCTGTCGACGGCCTCGGTGTACCCGGAGAACACCGAGGCGGCCTTCCGGTACGCGGCCGATCTGGGATACGACGGCGTCGAACTGATGGTGTGGGCCGAATCGGTCAGCCAGGACGCCGCCGCCGTGGCCGGGCTGGTGCGCAGGTACGCGATCCCGGTTCAGGCGATCCACGCGCCGTGCCTGCTCATCTCGCAGCGGGTGTGGGGCGCCGACCCCGTCGCGAAGCTGGAGCGTTCCGTCCGCACCGCCGAATCGCTCGGGGCGACGAGCGTCGTGGTGCACCCCCCGTTCCGCTGGCAGCGCCGGTACGCCGACGGCTTCGCCGATCAGGTGGCCGACCTGGAACGGCGCAGCGACGTGATCGTCGCGGTGGAGAACATGTTCCCGATGCGGGCGGACGGCTTCTTCGGCAGCAAGGAGAGATCCGCCGAGCGGTTGCGGCGGCGGGGCGGACCCGGGGCCGCGCTGTCGGCGTTCAGCCCGTCCTACGACCCCACCGATTCGGGGCACGCCCACTACACGCTCGACCTGTCGCACACGGCCACGGCCGGGATGGATGCGATGAAACTGGCGGAGCGGATGGGGGAGGGCCTCGCGCATCTCCACCTCGCCGACGGCCGGGGCGCGTCGATGGACGAGCACCTCATTCCCGGTCACGGCGCCCAGCCCTGCGCGCAGCTGTGCCGGCACCTCGTCGACACCGGGTTCGACGGGCAGGCCGTGGTCGAGATCAACACGCAGAACGCCCGAACCCGCCGGGAACGGTCGTCGATGCTCGCGCAGGCGCTGGCCTTCGCCCGTGAACATCTCGAACCGGGACGCGCCGCGTCGGGGTCGCCACGCAGCCACTCCGGTGGCGATCACGACGACACCTGAGGCGTCTGCCGAGTTTCTCCTGCGGTAAGCTCGGGGCCACATTGGATAGCTTCAGTATCCAGTCTGGTTGTCGAAGGAGGGGCCGTGCGCGTTTCCGAGTTGGTCGCCCGTACCGGCGTTCCGCTCGCGACGGTGAAGTACTACCTGCGCGAAGGTCTGCTGATGCCCGGCGAGGCGACGAGCGCCACCCAGGCCCGGTACGGCGAGGAGCACGTGCAGCGCCTCGGCCTCGTCAAGGCGCTGGCCGGAGCCGGACTGCCGATTCCCCGCATCCGGGAGATACTCCGCCTCGTCGACCATCCCGACGGCTCACTGTTCGACGTGCTCGGCCAGGCCATCGCGCAACTCCCGCCCTACCTCGACACCCCCGCCGACGACGCCGACGAGTTCCCCCGGGCCCGCGCCGTCCTCGACAGGCTCGGGCAGGTCTACGACCCCCGGTACGTCGCGGTCGGTCAGCTCGAACGTGCCCTCGTGGCACTCGAGGAAGCCGGCATCCCGATGACCGAGGAGCGACTCGACGCCTACGGGCGCCACGTGCGCGGGATCGCCGAGATCGACATCGGGCTCATGCCCACCGCGTCGGCCGAGGATGCGATCCGGTACGCGGTGCTGGGCACGGCCGTCTACGAACCGGTGATCGCCGCGATGCGCCGGCTCGCACACCAGGACGTCGCACAGAAGCGTCTCCGGAACCCCGAAGAACAGGACCAGCAGTGAGCTCAACTCCCTTCCACGATCTCAATGTCCTCACCGCTGCCGGTGACGGGACGTACCGGGCGTCGATCGACCCGATCTGGACCATCGGCCCCAAGGTGCACGGCGGTTCGATGATGTCGCTCTGCGCCGCCGCCGCCCGCAGGCGACTGCTCGACGAGACCGGCGATGCCGGGCCGGCCCGGGTGCAGCCCCTCGCGATCGGGGCCAACTACCTGTCCGCCCCCGACCCGGGCGAAGTGACGCTGTCGACGACGGTGCGCAAGCAGGGCAAGCAGGTGTCGTTCGTCGACGTGGAGCTGACGCAGGGCGACCGCGTTGCCGTCCACGCGTCGGTCACGCTCGGCGTCCCCGACGTGGGGGAGCCGCAGTACAGCGGAGACCACGCCCTGGCGCAGCTCCCGGTGGAACCGCCCGCCGACGCCGTCGTGCTCACGGCCGACCATCCGATGGGGCAAATCGTCCACGTGGCCCAGGGCTGCGACATGCGGGTGGACGGGACGTCGGCGCACTTCCTGACCGGCAACCAGGGCGAACCCGAGGTCCGCATGTGGGTGCGACCGCGCGCGGGCGACGAGAGCGACCCGGACACGGCGGCGCTGTTCGCGATCATGACCGGCGACATCAGCGCCCCCGTGACGATGAACCGCGGCATGTTCGGCTGGGCGCCGACGGTCCAGCTGACCACCTACCTGCGCAGGCAGCCCGCGCCGGGCTGGCTGCGCGTGATGGCCAGCAGCACGGTGCTCGGCGGCGCATGGTTCGAGGAGGACCACACCGTCCTCGACTCCACCGGGGCGATCGTCGTGCAGAGCCGGCAACTGGCGATGATCCCCCGCTAGGAAGGCGCCGCAGAGCGTCGTGGCAGGCTGTTCGCCATGACGAGAATTGCGGTAATCGGAGGCGGCAAGATCGGCGAGGCCCTCATCTCGGGGCTTCTGCAGGCAGGTCACGCCGTCAAGGATCTGGTGGTGGCCGAGCAGCACCCGGCGCGCGCCGACGAGCTTGCAGCGGCGTACTCGGTGCGGGTCACCACCCCGTCCGACGCCGCCGAAGGCGCCGACGTCATCGTGATGGCCGTCAAGCCGGGAGACGTCGAATCCGCGCTCACCGAGGTGTCCAAGGTGGAACTCGACGGCGAGCGCGAGCAGCTGCTCGTCTCGCTCGCTGCCGGTATCCCCACCGCCTTCTACGAGACGAGACTGCCCGCCGGGTTCCCCGTGGTCCGGGTCATGCCCAACACGCCCATGCTGGTCGGTGAGGGCGTCAGCGTGCTCGCGCCCGGCAGGCACGTGAAGAAGGAACACCTCGAACTGGTCCGCGGCGTCCTGTCGTCGGTCGGCAAGGTCGTCGTCGTCCCCGAATCGCAGATCGACGCCGTCACCGCCGTCTCCGGCTCCGGTCCGGCCTATTTCTTCCTGGTCGCCGAGGCCATGATCGACGCGGGCGTGGGGCTCGGACTGACCCGGGCGACCGCGACCGAACTGGTCGTGCAGACCATGGTCGGCTCCGCGGCCATGCTCGACAGGTCGGGGGAGAGCGCGACCGAACTTCGTGCCGCCGTGACTTCGCCCGGCGGAACCACCGCGGCGGCGATCCGCCGGCTGGAGGGAAACGGTCTCCGAACAGCATTTTTCGACGCCCTCGAAGCCGCGAAAATTCGTTCTGCCGAACTCGGCACGACGACCGAATGAATATTCGATTGCCCACACCCGTCGCAGTAACCCCATCCGTCCCGCTAAGCTCGAAGTAGCACGTGCGTGTCTGTTCCGCCGGAGGGGAAGCCGGCGGCGCGAGACGTGCCGGAGGTAAGTGGTTGATGACGTCTGCAAAAAAGCCGTCCAAGGGCTCGGCCCCGGACGGACAACCGGCACTGGCCGGAACGCAATTTCTCACCGTCGCCGAGGTAGCGACGCTGATGAGAGTGTCCAAGATGACTGTGTATCGGTTGGTGCACAGCGGCGAACTGCCCGCCGTCCGCGTGGGCCGCTCGTTCAGAGTGCATGCGAAAGCAGTGCACGACTACCTCGAAACCTCGTACTTCGACGCCGGTTGACCGATCGGCACGAAGAGGGTCACTTCGACCTCGTTTTCGGGGAGAGGACCCGCACCGGTACGATTAGCGACTGTCGTACCAGCCAGCTGGTGTCGTAAGGCGCTGAGCTAGTTAAAACGAGGCCCAGGCGCCAGAGTGGCGCGAGCGTACGTGATCGGCGTGCGCAGGAACGCTAGAGAAGAACGTGAGGGACACCCGCTATGGGTTCAGTGATCAAGAAGCGACGCAAGCGCATGTCGAAGAAGAAGCACCGTAAGCTGCTTCGCCGCACCCGAGTGCAGCGCAGGAAACTCGGTAAGTAAAGAGTTGCGTCTGGATGCCCGTCACCTCCGGTGGCGGGCATCCGTCGTTTCACGGCGGGCCTGTCGCGTATCGGGCGACCGGCCAATTGCCGTTGTGCGGAGCGCCATCCCCTTCCTGCACGTATCGTTGACGTCACTCGCTACGTGATCGGGGGTCTGAGTGGTTGTGAGTGACGAAGACAGTACTACGCGGACGGCGGTGCCGCGCGTCGTGCTGGTCACTGGGGCCAGCAGGTTTCTGGGTGGATATCTGGTCACCCGGCTCGCTCAGAATCCGGCCATCGAGCGGGTCATCGCGGTGGACGCGGTGTCGCCGAGCAAGGACATGTTGCGCCGCATGGGCCGCGCCGAGTTCGTGCGCGCCGACATCCGGAATCCCTTGATCGGCAAGGTTATTCGTAACGCCGAGGTCGACACCGTCGTGCACGCGTCGACGCTGGCGCGCCCGCCGAAGTCGGGTAGTCGCGCGGCCATGAAGGACATGAACGTCATCGGCGCGATGCAGTTGTTCGCCGTCTGCCAGAAGGCTCCGAGCGTCCGTAAGGTCGTGTTGCGTTCGGCCTCCGTGGTCTACGGCTGCAGCGCCAAGGACCCGGCCAAGTTCACCGAGGAGATGAGCGCCCGGCGCCGCCCGGCGGGCGCGTACGCGCGGGACTGCATCGAGATCGAGGGGTATCTGCGCGGAATGGGGCGCAGGCGCCCCGACATCGGCGTGTCGATCGTCCGCCTCGCACCGCTGGTCGGGCCGCGACTCAACGCGACGGTCGCGCAGTACCTCACCTCACCGGTCGTGCCGACCATTCTCGGGCGGGACGCACGCCTGCAGGTCCTGCACGAAGAGGACGCGCTGGCCGCGCTGGAACGGGCCACGGTGTCGGGTCCGGCGGGCACGTTCAACGTCGCGGGCGACGGCGTCGTGATGATGTCGCAGGCCATCCGCCGCGCCGGGCGGATCGAGGTCCCGATGCCGTTCGGGTTGTTCCGCAACCTCGGACGTGCGCTGATGGGGCCGGTGATGCGGTCGTACACCACCGAGCAACTCGAGTACTTCCATTTCGGTTGCGGACTGGACACCACGCGCATGCGAACCGAACTATCCTTCGAGCCACGGTGGACCTCGATGCAGGCGCTCGACGACTTCGCTCGTGCTGCCGGCGTCAAGGCGATCATCAAGAACGAATGGGTCGACGCAGCAGAGAACGCACTACTCGCTCTTACCGGCACGGCGAAAGGGGAGAGGTGAACGAAGTGGCGAAGGTCATTCCGTTGCACGGTGCGACAGCCGCGCGCGGGACCGCTATCGGACGTTCGAGGCGTGAGCAGAGCGAGAGCAGACATCCGTCCGCGATGCCGCCGCCCTCCGTGATCACCCCACCCCAGCCCGTCACCGAGTCCTCGGCGGTCGACGCCGTCCGCCACGCCCTGGCCGAGCAGATCGTCAACACCGCCGAGTTCGTGCGCCGCCGGCTCTCCGGCGACTATCACGTCGACGACTTCGGCTACGACCCCCACTTCGCCGAGAACGTGTGGCTCCCCATCCTGCGTCCGCTGTTCGACAAGTGGTTCCGCGTGGAGGTCAGCGGTCTGGAGAACATTCCATCGACCGGCGGTGCGCTGGTGGTCGCCAACCATGCCGGTGTGCTGCCCATCGACGGCCTGATGACCTCGGTCGCCGTTCACGACCATCACCCTGCGCATCGCCCGCTGCGGATGCTGGCCGCCGATCTCGCGTTCGAGATGCCGCTCGTCGGTGGTGTCGCACGCAAGGCCGGGCACACGCTCGCGTGCCACCCGGACGCCGTGCGCCTGCTGCAGGACGGGGAGGTCGCGGCCGTGTTCCCCGAAGGTTTCAAGGGCATCGGCAAACCGTTCAGCGAACGGTACAAGTTGCAGCGGTTCGGCCGCGGTGGCTTCGTGTCCGCCGCCATGCGGACCGGTGCGCCGATCATTCCGTGCTCGATCGTGGGGTCCGAGGAGATCTACCCGAAGATCGGTGAACTCGGGACGCTCGCCCGACTGCTGGGGATGCCGTACTTCCCGGTGACCCCGCTCTTCCCGCACTTCGGGCCGCTCGGGCTCGTGCCGTTGCCGTCGAAGTGGTACATCGAGTTCGGCAAGCCGATCGTCACCGACACGTACGACGCGTCGGCGGCCGACGACCCGATGGAACTGTTCGAGGTCACCGACCACGTCCGGGAGACCATCCAGCAGACGCTGTACCGGCTCCTCGCGAAGCGCCGGAACGTGTTCCTGGGCTGAGCCGCGGCGGGCGGCTCAGGCCGCCTGTTCGCGGCGGCGCGCGACGACGGCGGCGAGTGCGCCGCCTGCCGCGCCGAGGAGCAGCGCGGTGGGAACGCCGATCTTGGCGGCCTTGCGTCCGGTCCGGAAGTCGCGGATCTCCCAGCCCCGGTTCTTGGCGAGCTCACGCAGATCGGTGTCGGGGTTGATCGCGACCGCGGTCCCGACGAGCGACAGCATCGGCACGTCGTTGTGGCTGTCCGAGTAGGCGGTGCAGCGCTTGAGGTTGAGGCCCTCGCGGACCGCGAGGGCACGCACGGCGTGTGCCTTGCCGAGGCCGTGCAGGATGTCGCCGACCAGACGTCCGGTGAACATCCCGTCCTCGCTCTCGGCGACCGTGCCGAGGGCGCCGGTGAGGCCGAGGCGTTTCGCGATGACCTGCGCCAGTTCCACCGGGGTCGCGGTGACGAGCCACACCTGCTGTCCGGCGTCGAGGTGCATCTGCGCCAGCGCCCGGGTGCCGGGCCAGATCTTGTCGGCGATCACCTCGTCGTAGATCTCCTCACCGAGCCGGGCGAGTTCGGCCGTCGACCGTCCGGAGACGAACGACAGGGCCTTCTCCCGGCCGGAGGCGACGTCGTCGCTGCTCTCCTTGCCGGTGACGCGGAACTTGACCTGCTTCCACGCGAAGTCGAGGAGGTCGGACGTCTTCAGATACTTGCGGGCGGCGAGCCCGCGCGCGAAGTGGATGATCGAGGCGCCCTGGACCATCGTGTTGTCGACGTCGAAGAACGCGGCGGCCGTCAGGTCGAGGGGAACGTCGTGTTCGACCAGTTCGGTGTCCTCGCCGGACGCGACGTGAAGTGCGAGGGCCGCGTCGGCGCTCGCCTCACCTGCGACGTTGGCACGTACCTCGGCTTCGCTGGGTCCCAGCGGATTCCTGAACTGGCGTCGGCCCGGGAGGATGATCCCCGCCAGACCTGAACCGAAACCCGAGCCGTTCGGTAGTGATCGCGCAGGCACTCGCACCTCCCGTATCGCAGAAGCCTCTGGGAGCAGCCTATCCCCCGAATCGGGGACGGGGCGGGTGGATGGCCCCGCGGGGGGAACTGTGTGACGTTCATCTCCGAGCCGATTGGCGTCCGCGGACCCCGAAACGGCACAGTGACTCCACCGGAGGCGTCGAAAGGAAGTGGCGGGGCATGAGCACGGGTGGACACGAGGTGACGCTTCTCACGAGGGCGGGGTGCGGTGCGTGCGCGCCGGCCCGCGAGCGGTTGCTGGTTCTGTGCGAGGAGTTCGGGCTGGAACTGACGTGCATAGACGTCGACGCGGCGGCGGCCACGGACCCCGAAATCCGGGCCGAATTCGGCGACCGGTTGCCGGTGGTGTTGCTCGACGGACGTGAGCACAGTTACTGGGAGGTCGACGAAGAGCGCCTTCGCTCGGATTTACGCAAGTAAGGGAACCCTAAAAGTGGGATCGTCCGATGCCGTGCAGGTAGGACCGCATGTCGCGCAGTCGCAGCGACTTTGTGCATGGGTTCACAAGCAGTTACCGTGGTGTGAACAATTCCCCGGAGCATCGTGAAGAACGGCATCGAATGCCGGTCGGACGAGGAGCCAACGACGTGACCGAAACGCACCAGACGCATGGGTCTGTGGCCCCTGGCGTCACGGGGGCGGTCGGGCAGTCTGTGGTCGGGTCGCCGGCCCCCTCGGGCACCGGCGCGGCCCCGCTCGCCGAATCGCGGGACATCCCCCAGGCTACGGTGACGCGCCTCGCGACATACCTGCGGGTCCTCGGAGTGCTGACCGAACGCGGCACGATCATCGTCTCGAGCGAGGAACTCGCCGCCGCCTCCGGTGTCGGCTCCGCGAAGCTTCGCAAGGACCTTTCCTTCCTGGGCCCGAACGGTGTGCGGGGCGTCGGTTACGACGTGACGCGCCTGCGGGCCCGCATCGAGCGGGCGCTCGGCCTGGACCGCGGACACAAGGTGGTGCTCGTCGGCGTCGGGAACCTCGGCCAGGCGCTCGCCGGCTACGGCGGTTTCGGCCGGCGCGGGTTCTCCATGGTCGGACTGTTCGACAGCGACCCGGCGCGGGTCGGTGCGCCGGTGGGCGACCTCACCGTGCGGCACGTCGACGAACTCGAGCAGGCCTGCGCCGAACTCGAGGCCACCATCGGAGTCATCTCGACCCCCGACGAGGCGGCGCAGGAAGTCGCCGACCGTCTCGTGCGCGCCGGACTGCGCTGCATCCTCAGCTTCTCGCCCACCTCCCTCGACGTCCCCGATCACGTCGAGATGCGCCGCGTCGACCTCGCGGTCGAAATGCAGGTCCTGTCGTTCAACAGCGCACGCAACACGGAATCGGTACCCACCGCTCCCCGCGTCCGCATCGGACATTCGGCTGTCCCGTCCACCGCACCAAGAAACGGATCAGTGATCGCGCCGTGAGTGTTCTGCTTGTCGGGGTCTCGCACAGGACGGCCCCGGTGCCGGTTCTCGAGCGGGTGGCTGTCACCGACACCGATCGCCCGAAGTTGACGGACAAGCTTCTGGCGTCGTCGCACATCTCGGAGGCGATGATCGTCTCCACCTGCAACCGGGTGGAGATCTACGCCGTCGTCGATGCGTTCCACGGTGCGCTGGCCGAGGTCGGCGAACTGCTCGCCGACCATTCGGGGCTCGATCTGACCGATCTGCACCGGCACGCGTACGTCCGCTACAGCGAGGCTGCGGCGGAGCACCTGTTCGCCGTGGCCAGTGGTCTCGACTCGATGGTGATCGGCGAGCAGCAGATCCTGGGGCAGATCCGGACCGCGTACGCGTCCTCCGACGCCCAGCAGGCCGCGGGCCGCACGCTGCACGAACTCGCGCAGCAGGCGCTGCGCGTCGGCAAGCGGGTGCACTCGGAGACCGGTATCGACTCCGCGGGCGCGTCCGTCGTGTCCGTGGCCCTCGACCGCGCCGCCGGCATCGTCGGCGCAGGCGGACTGACCGGACGGACCGCAGTCGTGGTCGGCGCCGGATCGATGGGCGGATTGTCCGTCGCACACCTCACGCGTGCCGGGATCGGCCGCATCGTCGTCGTGAACCGCACCAAGGAGCGCGCCGAACACCTCGCCGACACGGCCCGGTCCAACGGCGTCGCGGCGGAGGCCCTCGACCTGGCCGAACTCGCGGACGCGATGGCCCAGGCGGATGTCCTCGTGACCTGTACCGGCGCGGTCGGCGCCGTCGTCACGCTCGCGGACACCCACCGCGCGCTGGCGCAGCCCGGCCGCGCTCCCGAACGCCCCCTCGTCATCTGCGACCTCGGACTGCCCCGCGACGTCGAACCCGCCGTGTCCGGTCTGCCCGGGGTCACCGTCCTCGACATGGAATCGCTGCAGCGCGATCCCGCCGCGGGCGCGGCCGCATCCGACGCCGACGCCGCCCGGACGATCGTCGCCGCCGAACTCGCCAACTACCTCGCAGGCCAGCGGCTGGCGGAGGTCACGCCGACCGTCACGGCCCTGCGCCAGCGCGCGGCGGACGTGGTCGAGGCGGAGCTCATGCGACTGGATTCGCGTCTGCCCGGACTCGACGATCCCGAGCGCGACGAGGTCGCCCGCACGGTGCGGCGAGTGGTCGACAAGCTCCTGCACGCGCCCACCGTCCGCGTGAAACAGCTCGCCTCCGCGCCCGGTGGCGACTCCTACGCCGCCGCTCTGCGCGAATTGTTCGAACTCAGCCCCGGATCCGTCGAGGCCGTAGCGAAGCCCACCGAACTCGGTGGCGCCGACCTGGGTGCCATCGACATCACCGACGGCTTCATCGCAGGCCAGGACCCGCGCCTGCGCCGCTTCGTCGGAGACGACAACCATGGGAAGGAATCGCAGGCATGAGCGCCGTCGGCACCCGTACGCTGCGGATCGGAACCCGTGGGAGTGAGCTCGCGACCACCCAGGCCGGAACCGTGCGCGACGCACTGATCTCGGCCGGGCACGACGCCGAACTCGTCATCATCAAGACCAAGGGCGACCAGTCCATGGAATCGGTGGAGAAGATCGGTGTCGGCGTCTTCACCGCCGAACTCCGGGAAGCGCTCGCCGACGGCCGGGTCGACGTGGCCGTCCACTCCTACAAGGACCTGCCGACCGCCCGCGACGAGCGGTTCACGATCGCGGCCATTCCGCCGCGCGAGGATCCCCGCGACGCGCTCGTGGCCCGCGACGGACTGGTCCTCGGTGAGCTGCCCGCCGGTTCGAAGGTCGGCACGTCCGCACCTCGGCGCACGTCGCAGTTGCGGGCGCTGGGCCTCGGCCTCGACATCCAGCCGCTGCGCGGCAACCTGCAGCGGCGCCTCGGCAAGGTCGAATCCGGTGAACTCGACGCCGTGATCCTGGCCCGGGCGGGCCTGGCGCGGATCGGGCGACTGGACCTGATCACCGAGTCCCTCGAACCGGTCCAGATGCTGCCCGCACCCGCGCAGGGCGCGCTCGCCGTCGAATGCCTGTCGGTGAACACGGCCCTCGTGGCGATCCTGTCCGAGCTCGACGACCCGAACAGCCGCGCCGCCGTCACGGCGGAACGTGCCTTGCTCGCGGAACTCGAGGCCGGTTGCACCGCGCCCGTCGGCGCCATCGCCGAGGTCGTCGAATCCCTCGACGACGACGGCCGCATCTTCGACGAACTGTCCGTCCGGGGCTGCGCCGCGGCCATCGACGGTTCCGACGTCATACGCACGGGGGCCGTGGGCTCCCCGGAGAACGCCGAAGAACTCGGCCGCTCCGTCGCGCGGGAGCTTCTCGAGCTCGGTGCGCGGGAGCTGATGAATGTCACCGAGGCCGGTGATGCCGATGTTTGATGTGCGAAGGCCGACTGATCGGCCGATCCGCTTCCTGTACCCATCTCGACACATGATCGCACTGGAGAATTACCGATGAGCCGAGTCCGAAAGAACACCCCCGGACGAATCCTGTTCGTGGGATCCGGACCGGGCGATCCGGCACTGCTCACCGTGCACGCACGGGACGTCCTTGCCGCAGCCACCCTCGCCTTCACCGACCCCGACGTCGACAAGGGCGTCACCGTTCTGGTGGGCACCGACCTGGGCGTCGACGCCGAGACCGGTGAGCCGCTCGCCGAGGTCCGTCCCGCACTGGGGGAGCCGGCGGAGGTCGCGAAGACCCTCGTCCACGAGGCGAGGAACGGCCACGACGTCGTGCGTCTGGTGTCCGGCGACCCGCTGACCACCGACTCCGTGATCGCCGAGGTCACCGCCGTCGCCCGCACCCAGGTGCAGTTCGAGGTCCTGCCGGGCCTGCCGTCCGCGTCCGCCGTCCCCTCCTACGCCGGTATGGCACTGGGGTCGGGACACACCGAGGCCGACGTCCGCGGCGAGGTCGACTGGGCAGCCCTGGCCGCCGCACCCGGACCGCTGGTCCTGCACGCCACGTCGGGTCACCTCGCCGAGACGGCGAGCGCCCTCGTCGAGCACGGTCTGGCCCCGCAGACCCCGGCCGCCATCACTGTCCGCGGCACCACCCGCCAGCAGCGCACGGTGGAAGCCACCCTCGCGACGCTGAACGAGGCCGGTTCGGAACTGGTCGGTTCGCTGGTCGTGACGGTCGGCAAGGTCGTCGCCCAGCGCAACAAGATGTCCTGGTGGGAGTCGCGCGCGCTGTACGGCTGGAAGGTCCTGGTGCCGCGCACCAAGGATCAAGCAGGCGAGATGAGCGACCGCCTCGTCACCCACGGCGCCATCCCGATCGAGGTGCCCACCATCGCCGTCGAGCCGCCCCGCAGCCCGGCACAGATGGAACGGTCCGTGAAGGGCCTCGTCGACGGCCGCTACCAGTGGGTGGTCTTCACCTCCACCAACGCGGTGCGTGCGGTGTGGGAGAAGTTCGAGGAGTTCGGGCTCGACGCCCGCGCGTTCTCCGGCGTCAAGATCGCCTGCATCGGCGAGGCCACCGCAGCCAAGGTGCGCTCGTTCGGAATCAACCCCGAACTCGTGCCGTCCGGTGAGCAGTCGAGCGAAGGCCTGCTGGCCGAATTCGCCCCGTACGACGATGTTTTCGACCCGGTCAACCGGGTTCTGCTGCCCCGCGCCGACATCGCCACCGAGACGCTCGCCGAGGGCCTGCGCGAACGCGGCTGGGAAATCGACGACGTCACCGCGTACCGCACCGTCCGGGCTGCGCCGCCGCCGGCCGAGACCCGCGAGATGATCAAGACCGGTGGGTTCGACGCCGTCTGCTTCACCTCGTCCTCGACGGTCCGCAACCTCGTCGGTATCGCCGGAAAGCCGCACGCGCGCACCCTCGTCGCCTGCATCGGTCCCAAGACCGCCGAGACGGCCATCGAGTTCGGTCTGCGCGTGGACGTGCAGCCGGAGACCGCTCAGGTCGGCCCGCTGGTGGAGGCTCTCGCAGAGCACGCCGCGCGCCTGCGCGCCGAGGGCGCACTGCCCCCGCCGCGCAAGAAGTCCCGCGCTCGGCGATAGGCGCTACGCGCCTGTGAGTGGTTGAGGAGTCCAGGGACTCGTCAACCACTCACAGGCCCGACGAAGGAGGGCATGTCCGTGTTTCCGACCCACCGCCCGCGACGGCTCCGCCGGACGCCGGCGCTTCGCCGGCTCGTGGCCGAGACTTCGCTCGAGCCACGGCATCTCGTGTTGCCGATGTTCGTCGCGGACGGGATCGACGAGCCTCGTGAGATCTCGTCGATGCCCGGCGTGTTCCAGCACACCCCCGACTCGCTGCGGCGGGCGGCCACGGAAGCGGCCGAGGCGGGGCTCGGCGGGCTCATGCTCTTCGGGGTGCCGCGTCCCGACGACAAGGATCCCGAGGGTTCGGGTGCGTCCGATCCGGACGGTATTCTGAACCGCGGATTGCGCTGGCTCGCAGACGAAGTCGGCGACGCGACGGTGATCATGGCGGACACCTGCCTGGACGAGTTCACCGACCATGGCCATTGCGGTGTTCTCGACGCGAACGGTGCGGTGGACAACGATCTCACGCTGCAGCGGTACGTCGACATGGCGGTCGCGCAGGCCGAGGCCGGTGCGCATCTGCTCGGGCCGAGCGGAATGATGGACGGCCAGGTCGGCGCCATCCGGAAGGCGCTCGACGGCGAGGGTTACACCGACGTCGGTCAGCTCGCGTACTCGGCGAAGTACGCCTCCGCGTTCTACGGGCCGTTCCGTGAGGCGGTCGGTTCGTCGTTGCAGGGCGATCGCCGTACGTACCAACAGGATTCGGCGAACCGCCGCGAATCGTTGCGTGAGGTGGACCTCGACGTCGACGAGGGTGCCGACATGGTGATGGTGAAGCCGGCGATGTCGTACCTGGACATCCTGCGCGAGACGGCGGACCGCTCGCCGGTGCCCGTTGCGGCGTATCAGATCTCGGGTGAGTACTCGATGATCACGGCCGCCGCGCAGAACGGCTGGATCGACAGGGACGCCGCGATCCTCGAATCGCTCACCAGCATCCGCCGCGCGGGCGCCGACGTCGTGCTGACCTACTGGGCGACCGAAGCGGCGGGCTGGTTGTGATCGCCTCGCAGGCGGATACGGTGGTGCCATGACCCAGCAGTGGCCACCGACACCGCCGCACCAGGCCCCGCATCAGCAGAGCCCGTCCCCGCACAATTTCCCGTACCCCCCGCCGGTGCCGCAGCCGAAGCCCGAACGTCCGGCACCGGTCGACGTCGGCACCGCGGCCCAGTTGCTGTGGGTGGTGGCCGTGCTCGGTCTGGTCCAGGCGCTGGCCGCGATGGTTCTCGTGGTGGGGGAGAAGTCGACGTTCGTCGACGAACTGATGAAGAACCCCAGCTTCACGTCCGGCGAGGTCGATATGACCCGCGACGGTGTGGAGAAGCTGTTCTACGTGGGTATCGGGTTCACGGTCGTCCTCATTCTGATCCTCACCGGGCTTTTCGTCCTGTTCGTGCACTTCATGCGGAAGGGCCGGAACTGGGCCAGGATGCTGATCACCATCGCGTGCGTGATGATGGTGGTGTGGACGATCCCGGTGCTCTTCGGTATCGGATCGGACGGAAGCGCTTCCGCGCTCGCACTCGGCGGCGTGCAGATCCTGCAGGCCGTGGTGGCAGTCGGCGCCGTCGTGCTGATGCACCGGAAGGATTCCAACAGCTACTTCCTGAGGTTGCCACCCTCCGCCGAGTAGCTTCGATTTGCTCGTGAAATATAAAGATGTACCGTGAAGTACGTCACAAGGGTAGAACGGCAGACTTCATTTCGACCGAAGGACTTTTCTCCATGCGCGCTGACGATCGAGCACACGGGTCTCGCAAAGAAGCAATGATGTTCGCGATCATCGTGGCCTTCGTGCTACTGACTCTGTTGCTCGTCGTGATCCCCGGCGTGCTGTCCTGACGAGCCCCACGTATTCCTCGCGGACCGCGATGTCGCAGGATGAGCGTGTGAGCGAAACTGCCGTCCTGTTCAGTGAGCCGGGCGCCCGCTGGCGGATGCTGGCGTTCGGTCCGGTGTTCTGCCTGATCGCCTTGATCATCGAACTTCTGACCGGCCCTGTGGTGCACTGGTTCGCGCTGTCGCTGTTCGCGGTGCTGCTCAGCGGGTTCGTCTACGTGCAGGTGGTGGCCGCGCGCAGGCATGCGAGCGTCGAACTCACGACGTCGTCGTTGCGGCAGGGCACCGAAGACCTGCCGATCACTGAGATTCTGAAGATCATGCCCCCCGCCGACCCCGAGTCGTACGAGCAGCAGCCGTGGGAAACCGCCCGGAGTCTGGGCGAACTGTCCGCGGTTCCGCGACGCCGGAAGGGCATCGGACTGCGACTGCTGGGCGGCGCCCTCGTGCAGGCGTGGGCGAAGGACGAGGTGGCACTGCGCGCGCAACTCGAATCGCTGCTCGCGAAGTCGGCGGGAGGATCTTCCGAATGAACCGCCGGACCGTGACGGCGGCAGCGGAGTGGCTCGGCGCCGTGGTCGCCCTCGCCGTCGCAGTGTGGTGCTGGATCCACGCCCGGGTCATGTCGGAATTCGGTCCCGTCGCGCCGGGTGCGCCCTCGTTCGAGGGCACCGCGTATTCGGGGTCGTGGATCGCCGTCGCCGCCGCACTGGTGGCGGTCGCCGGACTGCTGGTGATCGATTCGGTGCGCCGGCTACGACCCGGCCCGGCGGGCGAACCCGCCGAGCCGGCCCCGTCACCGGAAGATCTGGGTCTTGCGGACGGTGTCGGTCCCGGGACCGTCGAGCATCGCGGAGCCGAGTAGCGCCTCGGGAACCCCGAGCCCCTCGATGAGCGTCTGCGCGTGCGGCCGCAACGACCGGCACCGCTCGTTGATTCCCCTCTGCACCGCCTTCGACCGCTCCACCGACAGTTGCCGGTGTTCCATGAACCACGCCTTGTCCTCCTCGATCACGCTCAGCGCGTAGAGGTCGCAGACATCGCTCAGCAGGTCGCGGGCCTCGTCGTCCTCGCACTCGTCGATGCCGGCGACGAACGCCTCGAGCACGATCCGGTCGATGTGAGCCTGCGCGGCGTGCAGCACATGATCCTGCACGAAATTGAAGGCGTCGAACGGGTTCTCCTCGCGCTTCTGCGCACCCTGCAGGCGGCGGGCGGCGGTCGACAGCAGGTACTGCTCCCGATCCTCGAACATCGTGAGCTGGGTGCCGCGGTTGAAGAGGCTGCCGTCCTCCTCGTTGTCCTGCCTCGTGTCGAGGATCGTCTGGATGATCTGCTGTGCGGCGGTGCGCTTCTTGACGACGTCGGAGACCGTCGTGGCCGCGAACCGCATCCATTCGACGGGGCTCATGCCGCGCACCTCGTCGGCATACGACGTGAGGAGTTCCTTGGCCACCAGCTGAGTCAGGACGTGGTTGTCGCCCTCGAACGTGGTGAACACGTCGGTGTCCGCCTTCAGTGCCGTGAGCCGGTTCTCGGCCATGTACCCGGCGCCGCCGCACGCTTCCCGGGCCTCCTGGATCGCGCGGGTGGCGTGCCAGGTGTTCGCCACCTTGAGCCCGGCGGCGCGGCCCTCGAGTTCGCGCTGTTCCTGGGGGTCGGCGTCGTCACGGCTCTGGATCTCGTGCATCGTGGCGACGAGTTCGTTCTGCGCGAATTGCAGTGCGTAGGAGCGTGCGATCAGCGGGAACAGCCTGCGCTGGTGCACGAGATAGTCCATGAGCAGCACTTCGTCCTCGGCCTGAGGCGCGTTGAACTGCCTGCGCTGCAAGGCATAACGGGTCGCGATCGACAGCGCGACACGGGCGGCGGCGCCCGCGGACCCGCCGACGGTGACGCGTCCGCGCACGAGAGTGCCCACCATCGTGAAGAAGCGGCGGTTCGCGTTGTCGATCGGTGATGTGTACGTGCCGTCCGGCTCGACATCGGCGTACTTGTTGAGCAGGTTCTCCCGCGGAATTCTCACCTGGTCGAACGTGATCCGGCCGTTGTCGACCCCGGGGAGGCCACCCTTGTAGCCGCAGTCCGACGTGTGGACGCCGGGGAGGTCGTTGCCCTCCTCGTCCCGGATCGGCACCACGAAGCAGTGCACGCCCCGGGACTCGCCGCCCGTGATCAACTGCGCGAACACCGCGGCCGTCGTCGCGTGCTGCGCCGCGCCGCCGATGTAATCCTTGCGCGAGGACGGTGTGGGGGAGTGGACGACGAATTCGGCTGTCTCCGGGTCGTACGTGGCGGTGGTCTCGAGCGCCTGCACGTCGCTGCCGTGACCCGTCTCCGTCATCGCGAAACAACCCAGCAGATCCAGGTCGACGAGACGCTTCACGTACGCCTCGTGATGGCGCGCCGTGCCGAGATTCTCGATCGCGCCGCCGAAAAGTCCCCACTGCACGCCGGCCTTGACCATCAGCGACAGGTCGGACATCGCCAGCATCTCGATGCTCGTGACGGCGGCGCCGGCGTCACCGGTGCCACCATGGTCTTTCGCGAATCCGGCGGCCGCGTAGCCGTTGCTCGCGAGCACGCGCAACTGTGCCAGCGCCTTGGCGCGGGCCTCGTCGAGGTCGGGGGTGTAGTGCGGGGCGAAGTCGGGGGCGCCGGACAATTCCGCCCTGACGCGCTCGCGTACCTCCCGCCAGCGTCCGTCGAGTGTGCTTCTCAAGTGGTCAGCTGTGGTGGCCATGACTCGACAGTAGCCGTCGCTGTGAGGCGCGCGGCGTCGGTCGCGGAACCGGCGATACCGATACCGCCGAGAAGCATTCTTGCTCTAAGCATCTGCGGTCGCCTAGGAGTGGGACACCTCCGATGTCGCACCCTTCAACCTGTACAACGTGATCTGGCGGATCCAGCACTGGATTCGCAGCGGCATCCGCGACTGACCGGGACGGTATCGGGTACTCCCGTGCGGTGAGCTTTTCCCACGCACTACGGTCCGCCGTCACAGGTGCAGGCGCTCGGTGGGCCTCCGCGCCGAGTGGCACCGCACGCCACCCGATCAGCATCACCACGGCGTCGGTGTCACTCGAGGAACAGCATCGGCGACGGGTGCGGAAGTACCTGGTCGTGGCGTCCGGCAGGACTTTCGCATTCCTGCTGTCGGCGGTGGTCTACGGAGTCACCGGCAACCCGTGGGCGGCTGTGGCGATCATCAGTGTGTCGCTTCCGCTGCCGTGGTTCGTCGCCCTGATCGTCGACGACTTGCCGCCGTGGGAGAAGGACGAGTCTCACGATAGTGGGTGAGGCTGTGACCGCGGCGATCACCAGAAACGACTGTCGGGCCCACCCTTGAAGGGGCCGACCACCCGATCGGTGATCCATCCGCCGTAGAACCCTCCCGCCTGGGGTCGCGCCCGCTCGCCGTCGACGAAACAGCCGTCCATCGGTCCGGGCGTGACCGCCACGTGCCCGAGAAGGAGGTCGTAGCCGGCAACCGGCCGCGGATAGTGCCACGCCGCACGCTCGGCGACGTGTCCGCCCGCGACGACGTCGAAATAGTCCGCCCGCCCCTTCCACTCGCACACCGTGCTCCCGGCGACCGGACGCAGGACGCCGTCGGCGAAGCACGACCGCGGCAGGTAGTACGTCGGCGGGTGGCTCGTCTCGAGCACTCGCAACGGGGTGCGGGTGCGCGCGACGAGTTGTCCGCCGAACCACACCTCCACCAGCTCGTCGCTCCGCCGGACCGCGGGCGGTCGCGGGTAGTCCCACACCGACTCCTGTCCCGGACCGACGGGGTCCGGCACCGGACGGCCGCTCGTCACGGGAGGTCCGCCGACGTGATCACAGCGCGGCCAGGTATCGCACCGGGTCGCGCCAGAACGCGGTGATCACGTCGGCGAGGGTGGCCGGATCCGCGATCAGTGGGGTGACGTGGCCGGCGCCGTCCACCGCGGTGGCCGCGCCGTGCGGCAAAGTCGCCGCGGCGGCACGTGCCTGCTCGAGGGAGATCATCGTGTCTGCGCGGGGGACGATCATCAGCGTCGGTGCACCGATCCGGGGGAGAAGCGGGTCCAGCCCCTCGCGGTGCAGCATGATCGACTGCATCGCCTCGTGCATGCCACGCCGCGGCGCCTGCCGGAAGGTCCGGGAGACGGCCTGGAACTGCTGCGGGTGCGTCCGTGAAAGCTCTTTGCCGAGAAGGACGTTCATCACCGCGGTCGTGAGCGGTGGAATCGGCCCGGCGATGCGGTAGGCCCACACCATCGGCACGATCCTGGCGCGTTCCCGTCGGGTGAGGGCTTGGGTCGGTGTCCCGATCGTCACGACGGTGCGGCACCGGTCGGGACTGTGGGCGGCCGCGACGAGTCCGACGTGTCCACCCCAGGCGTTGCCCACCCAGTCGACGGGTTCGATGATGTCGAGCGCGTCGAGGACGGCAACGGCCGCCGCGGCGCACTCCTCCAGCGTGAACCGTCGCTGCACGGCGGTGCTCTCCCCGTGGCCGGGTCCGTCGATCGAGATCAGCCGCCGATCCGCGACCAGGTGGCTGCGGAGGGGAGCCCACGTCGTCGAGTCGACGAAAAGGCTGTGCCAGAGCACGGTCGGCGGTCCGCTGCCGGTGACGTGGACGGCGAGGTTCCCGACGCTCGTCGGGATCGTGCGGGTGATCGTTCGTGTGTCCATGGGATGCCCCAGATGAGTGACGCCTCGAGAATTGCTTCGGAAACCGAAACTTCGGTAACCGTAGTATTCTCCTGTGTCATGGAACGGTCAAGAGGTCTGCCGACCGATCGGCCGGCGGTGGGACAGTTGCTGGTCCGTCTGCTGCACGAGTTCCGCCGGGAGTTGAGCGAACCCATGGCGGAGCGCGGGTACGGCGACATCCGGCTACCGCATCTGCAGATCTTCGGCAACATCGGCTGGGACGGGCGGCGGCTGACCGAGATCGCCGCCCGGGCCGAACTGAGTCTGTCCGCCGCGTCCGAACTGATCAACGATCTCGAGGAACTCGGGTACGTCGAGCGGGTGCCGGACACGCGGGATCGGCGGGCGAAACTCGTCGTCCCGACCACGCGGGGGCGGCAGGCGCTGCAGGACGCCGCGATACGGGTCGCCGAGATCGAGCGCCACTGGGGCAGCCTCGTCGGCCACGACCGTTTCGACGACGCCTGCTACCTGCTCAGTGCACTGCTGGACGAGCTGGGTTCCGAGGATCCCTAGGCGCGCGGTGGTGGGACCGCGGCGCGGACCAGCTGGTCGTGCCGCAGCGCGATCTGGGTCTGCGTCGCGATGACCGTCGACGAACGAAGGACGTTGTGCCCGTCGACGATCGAGTTGATCACCCGCTGCAGGTCGGCGTGGGTGCGGGCCACCACCCGGACCAGGACGTCGCCGGCGCCGGTGATCGTGTGCGCTTCCAGCACTTCGGGAATGGCGGTCAGATGCTCGACGACGGCGGCGTGTCCGTTGCCCTGGGCGATCTCGAGGGTGGCGAACGCGACCACGGGAAACCCCAGCGCCTCCGGGTCGAGGGTCGGTGCCGAACTGGTGATCACGCCGGTGCGTTCGAGTCGGTCGAGTCGCGCCTGAATGGTGCCGCGGGCCACCCCCAGGCGTCGCGAGGCCTCGAGCACGCCGACCTTCGGCTCGGCGTGGAGGAGGTCGAGCAGTGCGGCGTCGAGTTGATCGATGTTCATGGCGTCCCTGGTCAATATGTAGGGTCGATCCGTATCTTCATCCAGCATTCTGTACAGAGTGAACAGCGTCAAGAAGCACCGTTGCGCAGCGGTGTGTGCTGGATCACAGTGGGGTATGACTATCGCCGACATCCGCCTGACGCCGCACGAAGTGGCCGCACACCTGGAGACCGACGAGCTCCGGCAGCTGGTCGGGCTCGTCGAACACGACGACACCGCGGACCCGTTTCCCGTGGTCGCGATGGACGCCGTGGTGTTCGTGTGCGGCAATGCGACGCAGAGCATGCAGTACTTCGTCTCCACCTGGGGCATGACCCTCGTCGCTTATGCCGGGCCGGAGACCGGGCAGCGCTCGCACAAGTCGTTCGTCCTCGAATCCGGAACGGCGCGGTTCGTGCTGCACGGCGCCGTGGACCCGAAGAGCCCGCTCGCCGACCACCACCGGGCCCATGGCGACGGCGTGGTGGACCTGGCCATGGAGGTGCTCGACGTCGACCGCTGCATCGCACACGCACGCTCCCAGGGGGCCACCATCCTCGAGGAACCGCGCGACGTCACCGATCAGCACGGCACCGTGCGGCTCGCGGCGATCGCCACCTACGGCAGCACCCGGCACACCCTCGTCGACCGCAGCCGGTACGACGGCCCCTACTTACCGGGATTCGTCTCGCGCTCGAGCGGTTGCGCGGCGCGGCCGGGGAAACCGGCTCGCCTGTTCCAGGCGCTCGACCATGCGGTCGGCAACGTCGAGATGGGCCGGATGGATCACTGGGTGCGGTTCTACAACCGGGTCATGGGATTCACGAACATGGCCGAATTCGTCGGCGACGACATCGCCACCGAGTACTCGGCGCTCATGTCGAAGGTCGTGGCGAACGGCAACCACCGGGTGAAGTTCCCGCTCAACGAACCGGCGGTGGGGAAGAAGAAGTCGCAGATCGACGAATACCTCGAGTTCTACGGTGAGCCGGGCTGCCAGCATCTTGCCCTCGCCACCGGCGACATCCTCGCGACCGTCGACGCGCTGCGGGCTGAGGGCGTCGAGTTCCTGGCCACCCCCGACGCCTATTACGAGGATCCGCAACTCCGAGCCCGCATCGGCACGGTGCGGGTGCCGGTGGGGGAACTGCAGAAACGCGGAATCCTCGTCGACCGCGACGAGGACGGGTACCTCCTGCAGGTCTTCACCAAACCGCTCGGCGACCGGCCGACGGTGTTCTTCGAGGTGATCGAACGGCACGGATCACTGGGGTTCGGGGCAGGTAACTTCCGGGCCCTCTTCGAATCCATCGAGCGCGAACAGGCGGCCCGCGGCAATCTGTGAGCTCCGGTCGGCACGCGGTGCATCATCGACGGATGGCGATGATGGCGATGATGGCGATGCGGGCGATGTTCGCCTCGCTCGTCCCGGAACGTCCCGGCGCGACGGATCGGGCAGAGTGATCCTGGCCACCCACTACACCCTGTCGTTGGCAAATTCGACAGAACTGGGACACTGGAGGCCGTGACTGTTTCCTCCGGTGACCCCGACGTGCACGCTTCCCGCTCCGCCCAGCTCTTCGAGAGGGCTGATCTGGTCATTCCCGGCGGTGTCAACTCCCCGGTGCGGGCGTTCCACTCGGTCGGCGGCACCCCGCGGTTCATCAGGGAAGCGTCCGGCTACACGCTCACCGACGTCGACGGCAACGACTACGTCGACCTCATCTGCTCCTGGGGACCGATGATCCTCGGGCACGCGCACCCCGCCGTCGTCGAGGCCGTGCAGAAGGCGGCCACCACCGGCCTCTCGTTCGGCGCGCCCACCGAGGGCGAGATCGAACTGGCCGAGGAGATCGTCCGCCGCGTCGCACCGGTGGAGAAGGTGCGGCTGGTCAACTCCGGCACCGAGGCCACCATGAGCGCCGTCCGCCTCGCCCGCGGATTCACCGGCCGGACCAAGGTCCTCAAGTTCTCCGGCTGCTACCACGGACACGTCGACGCGCTGCTCGCCGACGCCGGTTCGGGACTGGCCACGTTCGGCCTCCCCACGTCGCCCGGCGTCACGGGCGCGCAGGCCGAGGACACCATCGTCGTGCCCTACAACGATCTCGACGCCGTCGCCCAGGCCTTCGCCGCGAACGAGGGCCAGATCGCGTGCGTCATCACCGAGGCCGCCGCGGGCAACATGGGCGCGGTGGCGCCGCAGCCCGGATTCAACGAGGGCCTGCGCAAGCTGACCCGCGACAACGGCGCACTGCTCATCATGGACGAGGTGATGACCGGATTCCGGGTCAGCTCCGCCGGCTGGTTCGGGCTCGACGGCGTCGCCGGCGACCTCTACACGTTCGGCAAGGTGATGAGCGGTGGTCTGCCCGCCGCCGCGTTCGGTGGCCGCGCCGACGTCATGGCGCACCTCGCCCCCGCCGGACCCGTCTACCAGGCAGGCACCCTGTCCGGGAACCCGGTCGCCGTCGCCGCCGGGCTCGCCAGCCTGCGCGCCGCGGACCAGGGTGTGTACGACGCCCTCGAGCGCAACAGCGCCACCCTGCGGACGCTGCTGTCCGACGCACTGACCGCGGCGAGCGTGCCGCACCGCGTGCAGACCGCGGGCACCATGCTCAGCGTGTTCTTCAGCGAAGACCCGGTCACCAACTACGCCGAGGCCAAGGCCGCCCAGACCTGGCGCTTCCCGGCCTTCTTCCACGGACTGCTCTCCCGCGGGGTGTACCCGCCGCCGAGCGCGTTCGAGGCGTGGTTCGTCTCCGCCGCCATGGACGACAGAGCGTTCTCGATCATCGCCGACGCCCTGCCGCACGCCGCGAAGGCCGCCGCCGCGGCCGTCCAGCCCTGACGAGTCTTCCCCTCCGGGGGCCGGCGGCCCCGCCGCCGACACCCACCTGACCTCCCGCCCCGACCCGAGGAACCGCAACGTGACCGAAGCCGATCATCCCGACCACACACAGACCCGCACCATCGTGCACGTGCTCCGGCACGGCGAGGTGCACAACCCGCGAGGGATCCTCTACGGCAGGCTCCCCGGGTTCCGGCTGTCGGTGACGGGTGAGGCGCAGGCCCGCGCGGTGGCGTCGGTGCTGGCCAAGCACGACATCACGCACGTGGTGTCCTCACCGCTGCAGCGGGCGCAGGAGACGGCCGCCCCGATCGCCGACGCACACGGCGTCGACATCGCGACGGACGAGAACCTCATCGAGGCCGGCAACGAATTCGAGGGACTCAAGGTCTCCGTCGGCGACGGCGCGCTGTCCCGTCCCCGGCACTGGTGGAAACTGCGCGACCCGTTCACACCGTCCTGGGGCGAGCCGTACCTGCAGATCGCGCACCGCATGCTGGCCGCCGTCAACACCGCCCGCGTGTCGGCGGTCGGACACGAGGCCGTCGTCGTCAGCCACCAACTCCCCGTCTGGACCCTCCGCCGGTTCCTGCAGGGGGAGCGGCTGTGGCACGATCCGCGCCACCGGCAGTGCGGTCTCGCGTCGCTGACGTCGCTCGTCTACGAGGGCGACACCCTCATCGACATCGTGTACTCGGAGCCCGCGGGCGCGTCGGATCCGAGGGTGACCGGGGCATGAACCGAGGGCGCTTCGCCGGGCTTCTCGCGGTGATCTGTACGGCCGCGGTGTCGCTGTCGGCGTGTGCGTCCGGCGACGACGCCGTGGCCCAGGGCGGCACGTTCGACTTCGTGTCGCCGGGCGGTCAGACGGAGATCTTCTACGACCCGCCTGCCGACCGCGGCACCATCGGCACGGTGTCCGGACCCGATCTGATGACCGACGGTAGGACCACCTCGATCGACGATTTCGAAGGTCAGGTCGTGGTCCTCAACGTGTGGGGGCAGTGGTGCGGCCCGTGCCGGGGTGAGGCGAACGACCTCGAGCAGGTGTACGAGGAGACCAAGGACCAGGGCGTGTCGTTCCTCGGGATCAACGTGCGGGACAACCAGCAGGACAAGGCGCAGGACTTCGTGATCGACAACAAGGTGTCGTACCCGTCGATCTACGACCCCGCCATGCGGACGATGATCGCGCTGGGTCAGAACTACCCCACGAGCGTCATCCCCACCACGATCGTGCTCGACCGGGAACACCGCGTGGCCGCGGTGTTCCTGAAGGAACTGCTCGTCGAGGACCTGATGCCGGTGGTCGAACGGGTGGCACAGGAATCGTGAACACCAGCACTGCCCTTCTCGCCGGCGGCGTCGGCGACGCCTTCCAGTCCACCGCGGCCACCGGACCGCTGCTGCTCGCGCTCGGCGCGTGCGTCCTCGCCGGTCTGGTGTCGTTCGCGTCGCCGTGCGTCGTGCCGCTCGTCCCCGGTTACCTGTCCTACCTCGCGGGTGTCGTCGGTGCGGACGCCCCGGCCGTCACCGCTGAGGAAGCAGCCACCCGGACGAAGACCGTGTCGGACGGACGGTTGCGGGTCGCGGGCGCCGCAGCCCTGTTCGTCGCCGGTTTCACTGTGGTGTTCGTGCTGGCCACCGCGTCGGTGTTCGGCGCCATCTCGGCCCTCGCGATCAACCGCGACGTCCTGATGCGGGTCGGCGGAGTGGTCACCATCGCCATGGGCCTGGTGTTCATCGGTCTGATCCCGGCCCTGCAGCGCGACACCCGGCTCGAGCCGCGGCGCATCTCCAGCCTGGCCGGGGCCCCGCTGCTCGGTGCCGTCTTCGCGCTGGGCTGGACGCCGTGCCTCGGACCGACCCTGGCGGGCGTCATCTCCCTCGCCGCGGGCACCGACGGTGCCACCGCGGCCCGCGGAGTGGCCCTGATCGTCGCGTACTGCCTCGGCCTCGGGTTGCCGTTCGTGATCCTCGCGCTCGGCTCGTCCCGCGCGCTGCGCGGCGTCGGCTGGCTGCGCCGCAACGCGCGCACGATTCAAATCTTCGGCGGAATCATGCTGGTGGCCGTGGGTATCGCCCTCGTCACCGGCGCGTGGGACCAGTTCGTCGGCTGGGTTCGCGACGCCTTTATCTCGGAAGTGACCCTGCCGATATGAGCGACATCCAGACTCCCGAGGCCCCGGAAGCCGCACCGGTGCCCCGTCAATCGTTGCCGGGCCGCGCGTTCGCGCTGGTCCGCAACACGTGGCGCGGCCTCACGTCCATGCGCACGGCGCTGGTGCTGCTGTTCCTGCTCGCCCTCGCCGCGATCCCGGGCGCGCTGCTGCCGCAGCGCAGCCTCAACGCCGGCAAGGTCGACGAGTACATCGCGAACCGGCCGACCCTCGGTCCGTGGATGGACAAGCTCGAACTGTTCGACGTGTTCGGCAGTTTCTGGTTCACCGCGATCTACGTCCTGCTCTTCGTCTCCCTCGTCGGCTGCATCCTGCCGCGCTGCGTCGACCACGCCAAGGCGCTGCGCACCCGTCCGGTGCCCGCCCCGCGGAACCTCGCGCGACTGCCGCACCACCACGAGGACCGGGTCGACGAGACACCGGAGGAACTCGCCGCGCGCATCCGTACCCACCTGAAGGGGTGGCGGGTCGAGACCCGCGCGGGCGGGGAACGGGCCGCCCACGACGGCGAGATCACCATCTCCGCGGAGAAGGGCTACTTCCGCGAACTCGGCAACCTCGTCTTCCACCTGTCGCTCGTCGCGCTGCTCGTCGCGATCGCCGTCGGCAAGCTGTTCGGCTACGAGGGCAACGTGATCGTCGTCGCCAACAACGGTCCGGGGTTCTGCACCACCTCGCCCGCGGTGTTCGACTCGTTCAAGGCGGGTAACACCCAGGACGGCACCGGCATGACGCCGCTGTGCATCAAGGTGAAGGACTTCGCCGCCGACTACCTCGACAGCGGTCAGGCCGAGATGTTCACGTCCAACATCGCCTACCAGGCCGGCGACGACCTCGAGACGAACACCTGGCGGGACGGGCAGTTGCAGGTCAACCACCCGCTGCGCGTCGAGGGTGACCGCGTCTACCTTCAGGGACACGGGTATGCGCCGACGTTCACCGTCACGTTCCCGAACGGGGAAACCCGCACCGAGACGCTGCAGTGGCGTCCCGACGACGCGACGACATTCCTGAGCAGCGGCGCGATGCGGTTCGACCCGCCCGGCGGCATGTACACCGACACCGACGAGCGCCGGAAGAACCAGATCGCGATCGAGGGGCTGTTCGCCCCGACCGCGCTGCTGCACGGCAACCTGCTGGCGTCGAGTTTCCCGGCGATGAACGACCCGGCCGTCGCCATCGACATCTACAAGGGCGACACCGGCCTCGACACCGGCAACCCGCAGTCGCTGTTCTCGCTCAACACGGAACTGATCAACCAGGGCCGGCTCGTGAAGCAGGACCGGGTGAATCTGAAGCCAGGGGAGAGCTCGACCCTGTCCGACGGCACCCAGGTACGGTTCGACGGCGCCGTGGACTTCGTGAACCTGCAGGTGTCGCACGACCCGGCGCAGCAGTGGGTGCTGGTGTCGGCCCTGACGATGATGGCGGGACTGCTCGTCTCACTGCTGGTCAAGCGCCGCCGGATCTGGGCCCGCATCTACCCCGCGGACGCCGCCGAGCCGGGGCCACGACGTACTGTAGTAGAGCTTGGTGGACTCGCCCGGACCGATCAGGCCGGCTGGGGCGACGAGTTCGGCCGGCTCTGCACCCGTCTGCTCACGGACGACACGAAGCCTGACGCGCAGGAGAGCCAACGATGACGACCAACGAGACACTGGCGCAATACAGCGACTGGGCCTTCCGATCAGCCTTCACCGTGCTGGTGCTGGCGCTCGTGCTGCTCATCGTGCAGTACGCGTCCACCCGTGCGCAGGCCGTGCAGGACCGGGAACTCGTGTCGGCCGGATCCGGCGCTCGCCCGTCCGAAGCGCCCGACGTCCCCGGTCGGGTGGTCGAGCAGCCGAAGAAGCCCCTGTCCGAGCGTTTCGGCGGCATGGGCGCCGCCGTGCTCGTCGTCGGCACGGTACTGATCTTCGCGTCGATCGTGCTGCGCGGATTCGCGACCGAGCGGTTCCCGCTCGGCAACATGTACGAGTTCGTGACCATGGCCTGCGCCGCCGCGCTCGTCGTCGGTCTCGCACTGCTGTCGAAGCCGGCGTACCGGTCGATGTGGGTGTTCCTGCTCGTTCCCGTCCTGATCCTGATGTTCCTCGCCGCCACCGTGCTGTACGCGGACGCGGCACCCGTGGTGCCCGCGCTGCGGTCGTACTGGCTGCCGATCCACGTCACCATCGTGAGCGTCGGTTCCGGTGTGTTCCTCGTGTCGGGCATCGCGAGCCTGTTGTTCCTGCTGCGCATGCGGTACCCGCACGGCGAGGAGGGGACGAGCCTGTTCGCGCGGATCGCGGAGCGGTTGCCGGACGCGCAGACACTGGACCGCCTGGCATACAAGACCACCATCATCGGGTTCCCGCTGTTCGGTGCCGGAGTCATCCTCGGCGCGATCTGGGCCGAGGCGGCGTGGGGCCGATTCTGGGGCTGGGACCCCAAGGAGACGGTGTCGTTCATCGCCTGGGTGATCTACGCCGCCTACCTGCACGCCCGCGCGACGTCCGGATGGCGCGACACCAAGGCCGCATGGATCAACGTGGCGGGCTTCGTCGCAATGCTGTTCAACCTGTTCATCATCAACATGGTGGTGTCGGGATTGCACTCGTACGCGGGCCTGAACTGACGGTCGCCACCGACTGATATCCTTCCGCCGCGACGTCTCCGACCGGTGAGATCCGGTGGGGACGATGGAGACTTCACGAGGGGGACGTTCAGCCATGTCCGAAAACAACTCCGGCATGTGGGAGCCGGTACGGCCTGCATCGAATCCGCCCGCGGACGACACCGGATCGACCGTCGCCTGGAACGCCGCGCGGCAGGCCCCGTACGTTCAGCCGCAGGGTCCCAATCCGTTCGCACAGCCCGCCGCCCAGGCCCCCGCGGCCGCACCCGTGCGGCCGCAGACCCAGGCCCCCGCCCCGCAGCAGGCGCCGGCTGCCCCCGCCGTACCGCAGGCTCAGGCACCCCAGCCGGCGGCGTTCACGCCCCCGCAGCAGCCGCCGGTCCAGCACACACCCCCGCCGCAGCCGGGTGCGTTCGCGCCCCAGCAGCCCGCGAATCGTCCGCACAACACGAACGCCGATCAGCAGTACGCGGTGTCCGCCCGTGACCTGTCGACGTCGCTGCTCCTCAAGCAGGTCAAGCCCGCCCCCACCACCGGGTGGCGCAAGGCGCTGTACCAACTGTCCGGCCGCTACATCAACGTCGGGAACAGCGCGAAGGAACAGCGGCGGATCGAGCTGACCAAGCAGGTCAACCAGCCGCTGCAGGGGTGCTACAAGATCGCGCTGCTCAGCCTCAAGGGCGGAGTCGGCAAGACCACGACCACCGCGACCCTCGGCTCTACGTTCGCATCACTGCGCGGCGACCGCGTCATCGCCGTCGACGCCAACCCCGACCGCGGCACGCTGAGTCAGAAGATTCCGCTCGAGACCCCCGCGACGGTGCGGAACCTGCTGCGCGACGAGAAGAGCATCGAAAAGTACAGCGACGTCCGCAGTTACACGTCGCAGAGCCGGCACCGGCTCGAGGTGCTCGCATCCGACAGCGACCCGGCCGTCTCGGAGGCGTTCAGCGCCGACGACTACTCGCGGACCGTCACGATGCTCGAGAAGTTCTACAGCATCGTCCTCACCGACTGCGGCACCGGACTGATGCACTCCGCGATGCAGACCATCCTCGAAGAGGCCGACGCACTCGTGGTGGTCAGTTCGGGATCCGTCGACGGCGCCCGAAGCGCCTCCGCCACACTCGACTGGCTTGACGCCCACGGATACCGCGAACTCGTGGCCCGGTCGGTGGCCGTCGTCAATGCGGTGCGCCCCAGGTCGGGCAAGGTGGATCTGCCGAAGGTCGTCGAGCACTTCGAGCAGCGATGCCGCCTCGTGCGGCTGATTCCGTTCGACCCGCACCTCGAAGAGGGCGCCGAGATCGAACTCGAGCGGCTGCGTCCGAAGACGCGCAACGCACTCCTCGAACTGGCCGCCGCGGTGGCCTCCGACTTCCCGGCGTCGAGTTTCGCGCTACAGGACCGTCGCTGAGGCAGTGACGCCGATGGTGCCGGCCCAACCGGCACCACGGCTGTTTCTCATCCGGCCGGGTCCGCCGGACCGGCATCGGGTTCGTCGGACTTCTTCCGACGCGTCTCCCGATCCACCTTCCACAGGAAATCCGGATCGTCGTCCGGTCCCTGCACCCGCGTGCTCAGCACGGGCCTCGTATTCGGGCCGAACGCCTTCCACATCAGGACCGCCACTGTCACGAGCCCGATGAGTGCCAACAGATAGATCACCGCGCACCTCCTTACACCGCTCGAGGGTAGCCGGTATTCCTCGAGCGTAGCCGCGTCGGCAGCAGAGGGCACCTACCCGGTCGCAGGGCGTCCGGGCAGTGCGGTGTTACTCGGCGAACCTCAGGGTCGGCCCGCCTGCAGCGTCAGGGTCGGCCCGCCTCCGTCGTGAGGGAGCGGAGCAGCTGCATGACCTCGGCCTCGCGGAAGCGGCGGTGCCCGCCGGGGGTGCGCAGCGATCCGAGCCGGCCCGCGTGCGCCCAACGCGTCACGGTCTTCGGGTCGACATGGAACAGGGCAGCCACCTGGCCCGGGGTCATGAGGGCTTCGTTGGATCCGCTGAATCCGGGTCCGTTGTAGGTGGGTGCGCTCATCGACGATCCTCCACTGCTTTCGACTGGTCTGTGCTGAAGCCGGCCGCTGTTGCGACTGATCTCGGTCATCGTGACATCCGAGACCCCGGGTACTCGAACGATCTAATGTTGGTAAAGGGGAGGTAATAGACAAATCGGATAAGTCGGACGTGTGAGGAGCCCCCTCGGCGGTGGGTAACCTGGGACCGTGAGCGAGTCATCCGAAAAGCCAGAAGACCAGGTCGAGCCCGCGAATTCGAGCGCGAAAGCGAAGCAGGACGGGCGGGTGACCAAGGGGCAGCTGGCGCGCGACGTCGCGATCTATTCGATCGCCCGGCTGCTGCTGGTCGTCGTCATCGGCGCCATCATCCTCGGGGTGGCCGCACTCGTCGGGGTCGCCGTTCCGTTGCTCGTCGCCGCGATCTTCGCGGTCCTCATCGCGCTCCCGCTGTCGCTGCTGCTGTTCGCGAAACTCCGCAAGCGGGTCAACGAGGGGATCGCCACATTCGACGCGCAGCGCCGCGCCGACCAGGCCGACCTGCGTGCCCGGCTCCGTGGTGAGGGCACGTCCCGGTGACGGTCGACGACTGCGTCGTCATCGACCGGAGCTTGCCGCGCGACTGGGTCGACAACGCTGTCCGCCTCATCGACGCGGACGCGCAGCGCAGCGCCGACACGCACCTGCTGCGGTACCCGCTGCCCGTCGACTGGGGTGTGCAGCTCTATCTGAAGGACGAGTCGACCCACATCACGGGCAGCCTCAAGCACAGGCTGGCCCGGTCGCTGTTCCTGTACGCGATCTGCAACGGCTGGATCACCGAGGGAACGACGGTCATCGAGGCGTCGTCGGGATCGACGGCCGTCAGTGAGGCGTACTTCGCGAAGATGCTCGGGCTCGACTTCGTGGCCGTCGTGCCGCGCAGCACGAGCGGCGCGAAGATTGCCCTCATCGAGGCGCAGGGCGGTCGCTGCCACTTCATCGACCACCCGCCGGAGATCTACAGCGAGGCCCGTCGGCTCGCCGCGGAGACGAACGGTCACTTCATGGACCAGTTCACGCACGCGGAACGGGCCACCGACTGGCGCGGCAACAACAACATCGCCGAGTCGATCTACCAGCAGATGATTCAGGAAGAGCACCCGGTGCCGGAGTGGCTCGTCATGAGCGCCGGGACCGGCGGCACCAGCGCGACGCTGGGCCGGTACATCCGGTACCGCAGGCACGCGACCCGCCTTCTCGTCGTGGACCCCGAGAACTCCGCGTTCTTCGGCGGCTACGAGAGCAACTCCTGCGAATACGCGACAGGAATGCCCTCGCGGATCGAGGGCATCGGCCGGCCGCGGGTGGAGCCGTCCTTCGTCGGGCAGGTCATCGACCGCATGATGCGGGTGCCCGACGCCGCGTCCATCGCGACGGCCCGGCACGCCAGTTCGGTGCTGGGCCGCCGGGTCGGCGGGTCGACGGGCACGAACTTGTGGGGCGCGTTCACCGTCGTCGCGGAGATGCTCGCGGCCGGACGGTCGGGCAGTGTCGTCACCGTCCTGTGCGACGGCGGCGAACGGTACGCCGACACCTACTTCGACGACGACTGGGTGGCAGGCGAGGGCATCGACCTCTCAGGCCCGACCGCGGTGCTCGACCGGTTCGCGGCGACCGGGGAGTGGCCCGGTCAGCCCGGCTGAGGCGCGGTGGCGGCGGTGCGCACCGGTGCGGTCACCGCGCGGGACATCGTGACCCGCGGCCACGCGGCGAGACCGTGCCGGGCCTCGTCGTCGCGGATGCGTGACAGGCCCGGAGTGAGGTCGGTCTCCGGCAGGGGGCGAAAACCCAGCCGCTCGTAATAGGGGGCGTTCCACGGGACGTCGACGAACGTGGTGAGAGTGAGGGCGGGCAGTCCGCGGACGGCCGCCCACGACGAGATCTCGTCGAGCAGCAGGGCGCCGAGGCCCTGGCGGGCGTGGCCGGGGTGGACCGAAACCTGCTCGATGTGCGCGCCGCCGTCGACGACGGCGACGAGTGCGTAGGCGACCGGGGCATCGTCTGCGTCGACCGCGACCCAGATGCATTCCAGCTGGAGGTATTCGGTCAGCTCGTCGAGTGAGAACGGGGGATCGTCGGCGACGGCGTCCATGCCGATGTCGCGGAACGGCGCACCCGCCGCGATTTCGATGTCTTGCAGAGCGGGCAGGTCGGTGGAAATGGCCGGGCGGATCACAGGTCTTTTGTACCCGAAATCGTGCTGTTCGCACAGTTTCCCTGCACTTTCCCAATACCTACTCCTCCGTAGGCTACGCAACCGTAGGTTGGTAGCCTGGCGTGAGGACGACGGAGCGGGGATACGCATGAACAAGCCCGAGGTGACTCTCGAGAACTACGAAGCGGTGTACGCGTACTACCGCGACCACCGGCAGAATCGGGTGCTCGCCAAGCTGGCGTACGCGTCGCTGTATGCGAAGTACCGGCCGCGGATCGTCTACGCGGACGACGCGAAGGCGCAGCTCGCCGGGCTGGTGAAGTCCGGCAGGGTGCTGATCGTCGCCGCCAATCACGTGACCCACAGCGATCAGTACACGCTGGCGGCGACGGCCTGGAACACGCCGTTGCGCCGCGCGATCGGACGCACCCGGGTGCTCGCGAAAGACGAATTGTTCGTCGACCCCGACCTGCACAAGAAGGTCGACATGATGGGCGGTATCCCGGTGTTCCGCAGTAAGAACTACGGGCTCCGGGCGGTCGCCGATGCGGGCAGGCTCATGATGGACATCTCCGCCGAGCGGCTCTGTCGCGGCGACAACCTGGCGATCTTTCCCGAGGGCACGTGCAACGAGGACGATCCGACCCGGCTGCAGCACATCAACAGCGGCATCGGTCACATCGCGAAACGTGCGGCGGACCGCGGAGTCTCGCCCGTGCTGCTGTCCATCGGCATCAGTTACGGGCCGGACGCCCACGGGCCCGACCCCGAGAACGTGAAGTCGGCCAGCGTGTTCGTGTCGGAGCCGGTATTCGACCTTCCGGCGAAACCGATGGACATCGCGCACGTCGTGCAGAAGGACCTGCAGATCGCCGTCGACGGGGCAGTCGCCGCGTACTGACGGCCTTCCCGAAATCTGTCAATCAGGGTTGACGCCCGGTCGGTGTCAACCTAAATTGACATGCATGACCGAAGCAACCACGCTCGCCGCAGCGGCGGGCAGCCCCGACCCCGCCGAGGGGTTGCGGGCCGTGCGTGCGCTGCGGCGTCTCCTCGAACGGCTCGAGGCCATCCAGGTCGCCAACGCCCGCGCCCAGGGCTGGTCCTGGCAGGCGATCGCCGACTCCCTCGAGGTGAGCAGGCAGGCCGTCCACCAGAAACACAACCGGAGAGGGAGGTAACGGCGCATGTTCGAACGATTCTCGACGGACGCCCGGGCCGTGGTGATCGGCGCGCAGCAGCAAGCGCGCGACGTGAAGTCACCGCAGATCGGGCCCGAACACCTCGTGCTCGCCCTGCTGTCCGTGAAAACCGAACCCGTCCACGGCATCCTCGCCGACGCCGGCATCGAGGAGGACACCGCGCGATCAACCGTCGCGGCCCACGGCACCGCCCTGAGTGACGCCGACGCGGAAGCACTCGAATCGATCGGGATCGACCTCGACGCCGTGCGGCAGAGTCTCGAGCAGAACTTCGGCAAGGGCGTGCTCGATCCGGAACAGCCCTCGGAGAAGCGCGGTTGGTTCGGCCGGAAGTCGGGACACATCGGGTTCACCCGCGACGCGAAGAAGGCGATCGAACTCTCACTGCGGGAGGCGCTGGCGCGCAAGGACGATCACATCGGCGCCGAGCACATCTTCCTCGGGGTGCTGCGCGTCGCCGAGGGCACGACGAAGGAGATCCTCGAGGTCCGGGTCGGGGTCGGCGAACTCCGCCGCCGCGTGCACGCGGCGCTCGACGACCGCGCTGCCTGACCGGTCGCCCGGTTCCCGTTTGTCCAATCGGTGTGCCAGCATGCACGCATGACCTTCTTGGTACGCCTCGTCATCAACGCGTTCGCGATCTGGCTGGCGGCAGCCTGGGTGTCGGGTATCGACATCTCCAGTTCGGGCAACGGAACCGGCTGGGACATCGTGGTGCTGCTCGGCATCGCGCTGGTGTTCACCGTCGTCAACATCTTCGTCAAGCCGCTGGTGAAGTTGCTGTCGCTGCCGCTGCTGATCCTGACGCTCGGCCTGTTCACCCTGGTGATCAACGCCCTGATGCTGCTGCTCACCGCGTGGCTGAGCTCCCAGACCGAGTACGGCCTGACCGTCGACGGCTTCTGGACGGCCGTGTGGGGCGGCCTGATCATCTCGATCGTCAACTTCGTCCTCGGCATCCTGCTGCCGGACGGCGACTGACGCGGAGGGTCAGGCGGCCGACAGTGCCACGGCCGTGGCGGCGCCCCAGATCAGCATCGCCAGCCCCGAATCCCGCAGCGCGGGAATCAGTGCGAGACCCAGGCCGCCCGAGCGGACGGGGGCGTTCGCCCGGACGGCGAGGGGCAGCGCGAGCAGTCCGACGAGCGCCCACGGGGTGCGCAGCACCAGGACCAGGGTCACGACGAACGGGACCGTCAGCGTGACCAGGTGCAGGATGCGGGTACGCGAGTCGCCGAGCCGGACGGCGAGCGTGCGTTTGCCGGATTCGGTGTCGGTGGGAATGTCCCGCAGATTGTTGGCGACGAGAACCGCGCTCGAGAACGACCCGACGGCGACCGCGGACACCACACCGGCCCAATCGATCGTCTCGGCCTGCACGTACTGGGTGCCCAGGACGGCGACGAGACCGAAGAACACGAAGACGGCGACCTCGCCGAAGCCGCTGTACCCGTACGGCTTCTTGCCGCCCGTGTAGAACCAGGCGCCCACGATGCACAGGGCGCCGATCAGCACGAGCCACCACGCGGTGGTGACCGCGAGGACGAGGCCGGCCACCGCGGCGACCGCGAAGCAAGCGATGGCCGCCGCCTTCACCGCCGACGGTTTCACCAGCTTGGACCCGACGAGCCGCAGCGGTCCGACGCGCTCGTCGTCGGTGCCGCGAATCCCGTCCGAGTAGTCGTTGGCGAAATTGACTCCCACGATCAACGCGAGAGAGACCACCAGTGCCAGTACCGCCTTCCACCACACCGCGCCGCCGAGCGATGCCGCGGCGCCGGTGCCCACGAGCACCGGGGCGATCGCGTTCGGGAGGGTGCGCGGACGAGCGCCTTCGATCCATTGAGCAGCCGTTGCCATGCACCGATCTTTGCACCGAGCGAGAAGGCGCCCGCACCCACACCGAACTTCGAGAAGTTCGCGTCCGCTCGGTGCAATACCATCGAACGCGGTGGACCAGCAGATGAGCGTGGACGAGACGGTGGCACCGGCAAGCGCACCGATCCAGGTCGCCTTGTTGGGTGAGGTATCGACGCGGCGATCGGGCGCGCTCGCACCGCTCCCCGGCACCCGCGCGCGCAGCCTGCTCGTTGCCCTCGCCCGCGAGCCCGGCCGGAGCCGGTCCGCGCAGGCTCTCATCGACGAAGTGTGGGGCGAGGATCCGCCGCGGTCCCCGATGAACGCGCTGCACACGCAGGTCTCCCGGCTGCGGGCGGCGTTGCCGGATGGGGCGCTGGAGATCGGCCCGGCCGGATACCGGCTGGCGGTATCGCGGGACGCCGTCGACCTGACCCGCGCGGAGGACGTGGCCCGCCGACTACAGGGCCGGGGTCACGTCGGCGGCGCCGGGCCGGACGAGATCCGCGACGCGCTCGCGCTGTGGCGGGGCGACCCGGGCGCCGACCTGCCCGAGGGTGCGGCCGCAACGGAACTCGCAGCGGACGCCGCGGTGATCCGGGGCCGGCTCGAGGCCGCGGACCGGGCGGCGCTGGTGGAGGCGGGAGACTGGGCGACCGCTCTGCCGAAGGCGCAGGCCCACGTGGCCGCGGAACCCCTCGACGAGCGGGCGCACGCCGACCTCATGCGCGTGCTCGCCGGGCTCGGGCGTGACAACGAGGCGCTGGATGTGTTCGCGACCTTCCGCAGGCGGCTGGTGGATCGGCTGGGGGCAGACCCGTCGCCCGCCCTCGTCGCCCTGCACGCCGAGATCCTGCGCGGCGACGGCGCACCCGAGTCGGACGGCAGGCGCCCCGCGGCGCCGGACCGCACGGCGATCGGCCTCCGGGCAGCACCGAACGCCTTGCTGGGGCGTGACATCGACGTGGTGGAGATCGAGGGACTGCTCACGTCCTCGCGTGTCGTGACCATCCTCGGACCGGGCGGTGCGGGCAAGACCCGGCTCGCGCACGAACTGGGTGCGCGGGCCGCCGCGCGGACGTCCGTGGCCCTGGTGGAACTCGCGTCGTTGCGCAGCAGTGAGGACGTCGTCGCGGCGATCAGCAGCACCCTCGGTCTCAGCGAAATCGACATCGCGCCGGGACGGCTCACCCTCGGCCGCATCCATTCCGCGCGGGAGAAGCTCCGGGAAGCGCTGTCGGCGGGGCCGATGCTCCTGATTCTCGACAACTGCGAGCACGTCGTCGGGGCCTGCTCCGAGATCGTGGCCGATCTGGTGGCCGCAGGCGATCAGCTGACCGTCCTCGCGACCAGCCGATCACCGCTCATGCTCGCATCCGAGGCGGTGTACCCACTGCCGCCGCTGGCGATCGACGACGACGATGCGCCCGCCGTGCAACTGTTCACGGCCCGGGCCCGCGCCGTACGGCCCACGGCGCGTCTCGACCCGGAGACCGTGCGCAGTGTCTGCCGCACCCTCGACGGCCTTCCGCTCGCAATCGAACTGGCCGCCGCGCGGGTACGCAGCATGAGCGTCGAGGACATCGGACGAAGGCTCGAGCACCGGTTCGCGCTGCTGCGCTCACACGACCCGACGTCGCCCGAACGGCACCGCACCCTGCACGCCGTCATCGATTGGAGCTGGCAGCTTCTGGGCGAGCAGCAGCAGATCGCGCTGCGCAGGCTCTGCCGGTTCCCGGCCGGTTTCACCCTCGACGCCGCCCGGACGATCGCGGAATGGGACGGCGTCGACGATGTCGTGGAGGCTGTCGAGGGCCTCGTGAATCAATCCCTGCTGTCCGTGTCCGAGACGTCGGACACGCTGCGCTACTACATGCTCGAGACGGTGCGGGAATACGGCGAGGAGCGACTCGCCGAGGCTGCCGAGGAGCCGGAAGTGTTTGCCCGCCAGCGAGTGTGGGCACACGCGTTCGCGTCGGAGGCGCTGGTGCGGTGCCGTGCCGACCAGGTCGCGCTCGCCGACGACATCGACGCCGACCACGACAACTTCCTCGCCGTGCTCCGTTGGGCTGTGGAACGCGGCGACGCCGAGACGGTTGCGATCGTGTTCCCGGTGCTCGGTGGCCTGTGGGCCATCCGGGGCGCGCACTCGGAGGTGATGAACTGGACGCCGCGGATCCTCGCGGCAACGGAAGACGCGGATCTGAGTGACGTCGACTCGGAATTGGTGGCGTACACGTTCCTGCTCGCGGCGATGCATCTGGTGTTCGGCGGTCAGGCCCGCACCCTCGCCCGCACCCGGACGCGATTGCGGCACCTCCTCTGCGGGCGCGCCGATCTGCCGCCGGTCTCCTCCTTCGCGGTGACGGTCATCCTGTCTCTGGGTTCGGGGCGGCGGCACGCCAGGGCGGTCGCGGAAGGGGTGCGCTCGCACGATCGGGAAACCCATGCGGCGGCGCTGGCAGCACGAGCCAGCATGCGTGAGAACCTCGGCGATTTCCGGGGTGCCGTGCGCGACGCGCAGGCCGTCTCCGAACTGTGCGCCGCGATCGGTGACGTGTGGGGCACGGCGATGGCGGCACAGTTCCTCGGCTCGCTGTACAGCCAGTCCGGACGATACCGGGACGCGGTGGGGCTCTATCAGGTCGCGGTCGAGAAGTTGCGGAAACTGGGCGCGCAGGAGGAGGCGAATCAGCTGTGGGGTTTCCAGGCCTCCGCGCTGATCGCGGACGGCGACGTGGAGGCGGGCCGGAAGGTGCTGGCCGAGACTCTGCTCGAGCATCGCGGTCCCGGCGCGGGGACCGACGACCAGCAGGACGAATGGCGGATAGCCGCCATCGGCAGTCTCGCGGAAGCCGATCTGGCGGACGGCGACGTCGAACGGGGGCTCGCCCGGTACCGGGAGGCGCTGGACCTGATGTACCCCCGGATCACGGCCGCGCCCTACGCCGATCCGTACGGACTCGTGCTGGCGGCCTCGGTGGTGTCCGCCCACGTGCTGCACGGCCGGTCCGAGATGATGGTGGACGTCGTTCCGCAACTCGCGGAGTGGGCACGGTCCCGGCTGGGTGTGGGCGCATATCCGGATCTGCCGGTCACCGGCGCCGTCGCAGCGGGCATCGGATGTTTCGAGATCGCGCGCGGTGATTCCGACCGCGGTCTCGCGCTGCTGGCACTGTCCGTCCCGGCGCGCGCCCGGCAGGACAGCGTCTCGCTGCAACACCACCGGCACGTCGCGTTCGCACTCGAGAACGTCGAGGCGGGCCACTGGACGTCGGCGCAGGCGAGGTTCGGCACCTGGTCACGTCGTGCGGTGCACACCGAGATTCTGGATGTGCTCGCCGCCGTGAGTCGCGACCTCGCGTCAGGCGGGCACCCGGCCGCCGACCCGCGCCGCGCCGGAACGTAGGAGGTCGGTCAGCTCCGGGTCGTCGACCGCCAGCCGTCCCGTCTTCCCGATCGCCGCGAGGCAACCGGTCACCGCGTTCTGCGCGTCGTGCACCGGGACGGCGACAGCGCTGCGGCCGACGCGCACCTCGTCGACCTCGCGGGCCGAACCGGTGTGCCGGACGGCGTCGAGTTCGGTCCGCAGCGCGCCGAAGTCGGTGATGGTCGACGACGTCACCCTGCGCAGGCTCGGCGGCACCAGTTCGGGACGGGACGCGAGGAGGACCTTGCCGATGGCGGACGCGTGCAGGTGCGCGGCGATCGTGTTCTCGCCGCTGAGTTCGTGGTCGGGATCCCGGTCGATCAGTCGCACCCGGCTGCCCGCGAACGATGCCAGATGGATCCCGAAACGCACCTGCTCCCGCAGTTCCTCGAGCACGGCGTGGTGGTCGACCGGGTCCGGCGCCGCATCCGCCCCCGCCAGCTGCCGGGTCCTGCGGCCCAGCGCGAACCCGGACAGATCGGCGATCCGCACCAGATAGCCGTCGGCGGTCAAAAGATTGAGCAGCCGGTACGCCGTGGCCTGGGGGATCCCCGCGTGTGCGGCGATGTCTCTCGCCGTCGCCCCGGACCCGAGCTGAGCCACGGCCTCCAGCAGGGCGAGTGCCTTCTGCACGGCGCGTGGTTCGTGGCCCGCGATCTCCCCGGCTCGGGCGCCCATCACCGGGACCCGGGAGTGCGTCCAGCCGCCGTCAACGCGAGGTTCCCGGCGGCATCGGTCGCGTACACCCCGGCCCCCGGCAGCACGTCGTCCGTCTCGGCGGTGTCGAACACCCCCATCGACCGTAGACTCGCCGGGTGGCGCCACCGCAGGTACAACTGCCACGCCGAACCCGACAGCAACAGGGCCAGCACCACGGCGGGGACCATCGAGAATCCGTGGGCCACGTTCACGAACAGCATGTAGGCCAGGACGATTCCGCCGGCGGCGCTGCCTGCGACTCCCGCCGCCAGGACGAGCGGGGTGTGCTCCCCGATCCGGCTGAGGAACCGCACCGACGCCACGGCCACCAGCACGTACGCCGCGACCACCGCAGTCCTGGCGATCAACTGCACGTGAGAAAATCCGGTCGATTTCCCGACGATGCTGAACGTCGCGGCACCCGCACACACGGCGCACACGATGACCGCCAGCGCCGCGTACGGGGTGCGGTGGCTGCGGTGCACCCGGGCGAACAGACGCGGGACTACCCGTTCGATGCCCATCGAATACAGCAGGCGCGACGCGGCATTCGACGACGCCATCGCCGACGCCAGCCACGACGTGCCCAACCCGAGGTTCAGGGCGATCACCACGGCCGGGTCGACACCGGTAGCGGTGCCGTGGAGGTACGCGTTCACCAGGGTGTCGGCGCGACCGGACCAGGCGGCCCACGCCGAGAAGATGAACAGGCCGCCGCAGATCATCGGAGTGAGCATCACGGTGCGGGTCACCGTGGCGAGCGGGCGCTTGGCCTCCGGGCCGAAGAACGTGGCACTCTCGAAGCCGGCCAGCGCGAACACCGCGGCCAGAGTCATGAGCAGCGGTCCGTACGCGGAATCGGACGGCGGCACCGTTGCGTGCTGGCCGCCCGCGCCGGTCACGATCATCAGACCGGCGATGAACAGCAACGAGCACGATTCGACGGCGAGGATCGCGAGAGCCGCGAACCGCACCCCACGGACCAGGCAACCGAGGATCACGATCGCGATCCCGGCGTACACGAGAAGGCGCTCGGTGGGCCCGCGCAACTCCACCCCGAAGAAGCCGAGCGTCGCGATCACGGCTTGGCCGCCGTGATACAGCGTCATCACCGCACTGCCCACGTACTTGGTCAGCATCGCGACGCCCGCCGTCAGCGCGGCCCGGGTGCCGAGGCCCTGGAACACGAAACTGTAGAGACCGCCCGCGGCCGCCATGCGCCGCGTGAACTGCGAGACGCACACCGCGATCAGGGACACCACCACCGTCGCGACGACGATCGTAATCAGACCGCTGAGCAGCATCTGGTGGGTGAACATGGTGACGGGAAGCACCACCATCGACACCGCAGGCGCCGTCGTCGCCACCGATTGGGCGAGAACCTCGACGCCCGACAGTTGTCGCCTGCCTAGCGCACGCAACGGCGACAGGGCCGCACGTGCGGGCTCGCCGGTGGCGAATGAACGCGCGATGGCGTCGGAAAGGGCTGACATGCGCGTGAAACTAGCCGGGTCGTGTTGCCGAAAAGTTTCGGTTTCGGGTCGAACTGCGACTCGGGAGTGAGAACGGCACACACCCGTTCTCGCTCGCCGGCCTCAGACTGTTTCGCCGCCGACAACTTCCCGACTCGCTTGCCTCCCAGGATGAATCCGGACACGTTACCCGGGTCGCCGGGCGCAAGAATGGGAGCGCGAATTGGCATTCACACGTAGATCTTTCATGAAGGGCCTCGGGGCCACTGGGGGCGCAGGACTCGCGTACGGCGCGATGTCGACGCTCGGGCTCGCACCGTCGACCGCCGCGCCCGCCCGCACCTTCCAGTCGCTCGCGGCCGGCGACCTCATCGGCAAGGTGAAGGGCAGCCACTCCGTGGTCGTGCTCGGCGGCGGCCCCGCCGGACTGTGTTCGGCATTCGAACTGCAGAAGGCCGGATACACGGTGACGGTCCTCGAGGCCCGCACCCGGCCCGGCGGCCGCGTCTGGACCGCCCGGGGCGGCACCGAGGAGACCGACCTGAACGGCGAGACCCAGAAGTGCACGTTCTCGGACGGCCACTTCTACAACGTCGGCGCCACCCGCATCCCGCAGAGCCACATCACACTCGACTACTGCCGCGAACTCGGCGTCGAGATCCAGGGCTTCGGCAACCAGAACGCCAACACGTTCGTGAACTACGCGAGCGACACGTCCCTGTCGGGACAGTCCGTCACCTACCGGGCGGCGAAGGCCGACACGTTCGGCTACATGTCCGAACTGCTGAAGAAGGCCACCGATCAGGGCGCCCTGGACCAGGTACTGACCCGGGAGGACAAGGACGCGCTGTCGGAATTCCTCAGCGACTTCGGCGACCTGTCCGACGACGGCCGCTACCTCGGATCATCCCGTCGCGGTTACGATTCCGAGCCCGGAGCCGGCCTGAACTTCGGCACCGAAAAGAAGCCGTTCGCGATGCAGGAAGTGATCCGCAGCGGCATCGGCCGCAACTTCAGCTTCGACTTCGGCTACGACCAGGCGATGATGATGTTCACCCCGGTCGGCGGGATGGACCGGATCTACTACGCGTTCCAGGACCGGATCGGCACCGACAACATCGTCTTCGGCGCCGAGGTCACGTCGATGAAGAACGTGTCCGGCGGTGTCACGGTCGAATACACCGCAGGCGGCGCGAAGAAGTCGATCACCGCCGACTACGCGATCTGCACGATCCCGCCGCACCTCGTCGGCCGACTGCAGAACAACCTGCCCGCCGACGTGCTCACCGCGCTGAAGGCGGCGAAACCGTCGTCGTCGGGAAAGCTCGGCATCGAGTACTCGCGCCGGTGGTGGGAGACGGAAGAGCGCATCTACGGCGGCGCGTCCAACACGGACAAGGACATCTCGCAGATCATGTTCCCGTACGACCACTACAACTCCGACCGGGGTGTGGTCGTCGCCTACTACAGCAGCGGCAAGCGGCAGGAGGCGTTCGAGTCGCTCACCCACCGCCAGCGGCTCGCCAAGGCGATCGCGGAGGGCTCGGAGATCCACGGCGAGAAGTACACCCGCGACATCTCCTCGTCGTTCTCGGGGAGCTGGCGCCGCACCAAGTACTCCGAGAGTGCCTGGGCCAACTGGGCGGGCAGCGGCGGCTCGCACGGCGGGGCGGCCACTCCCGAATACGAGAAGCTGCTCGAACCCGTCGACAAGATCTACTTCGCCGGCGACCACCTGTCCAACGCCATCGCCTGGCAACACGGCGCGCTGACATCCGCCCGCGACGTCGTCACCCACATCCACGAGCGCGTCGCCCAGGAAGCCTGACCCATTCCCCCGAACCAGGAGTTGTGCACTGTGAAGTCTTTTCGTACCAAGGCCGTGACCGCCGCACTCGCCGCATCCGCTCTGATCGCCGGGGCGACGTCGTGCTCCTCCGAAGAGGCGGCGGCTGAGGCACCTGGCAGCACGTTCGTCTCCAAGTCCGTTCTCGAAGCCGGGGAGGCGAATCCGATGATCGCGCAGGGTGTCGCGATCGGCGGCGGCACCGCCGTCTACAAATCGAGCGGCATCGGCCCGGGCGCGTCCAACAAGGCCGCACCCGAGGGCACCCCCGAGTCGTACATCGACACCGACGTGTTCTCCGGCGGCGCACTCCCGGCCGGAGTCACCATCACCGAAGCGCAGGGCATCAACGCGCTGAAGCGGATTCGCGACAATCTCGAGGCACAGGGACTGACGCTCGAGGACGTCGTGACCATGCGGGTGTTCCTCGACAACGCCCCCGGCACCGACCGCGCCGACTACGCCGGCTGGAACCGCGCCTACCGGCAGTTCTTCGCGAACACCAACCTCGACACCGGCGACACTGAACTCGTCCCGCTCGGCACCGCCGAACCGGCCGCCCCGATGGAGCGGAACTCCGCACGGCCCAGCCGGTTCGCGCTCGAGGTCGCGAGCCTGCCCGCCGCCGGCTGGCTCGTCGAGGTCGAGGTGGACGCCGTGTACCCCGACGGTGAGGAGCCGCAGTAGTGGGGGCGCTGAGCCCGAGCCACTGGGCGATCATCGCGGTGGTGCTTGTGGTGCTGTTCGGGTCGAAGAAGCTCCCGGACGCCGCCCGCGGCCTGGGACGGTCGATGCGGATCCTCAAGACCGAGGTGGGGGAGTTGCAGGCGGACGCCCCCGAACTGGAGAAATAAACGAAGCGAGCCGGTGGACCCCGCGTCCACCGGCTCGCTCGTTCTCGAGGTGTCAGGCCTTACGCATGTAGGTACGGACCGTCAGCGGTGCCATGATCGCGACGATCACGGCGGCGCCGAGCAGCGACCACACGACGTGCACACCGAAGTGGCCGTCGTTGACGAGTTCCCGCACCGCGGTCACGACGTGCGACACGGGGTTGACGTTCACGAACGCCTGCATCCAGCCCGGCATCGTGTCGGCAGGCACGAACGCGTTGGACATGAACGTCAGCGGGAACAGGATCAGCATCGAAATGCCCTGCACCGAGGACGCTTTGCTCATGAGGACGCCCATCAGCGCGAAGATCCAGCTGATCGAGAAGGCGCAGACGACGACGAGCACACCGGCCGACACCACCCCGACGACGCCGCCGCCCGGCCGGTACCCCATCGCGATACCGACAGTGAACGTGATGGTCGTGGCGATGCCGTACCGCACGACGTCGGCGAGGAGAGCGCCGGACAGCGGCGCGATGCGGGCGATCGGCAGCGACTTGAAGCGGTCGAAGACGCCCTTGTCCATGTCTTCCCGCAACTGGGTGCCGGTCACGATCGACGTGGTGATCACCGTCTGAACCAGGATGCCCGGGATGATGATCGGCAGATACGACGCCACGTCGCCGGAGATGGCGCCACCGAAGATGTACGTGAACATCAACGTGAAGATGATCGGCTGGACGACGACGTCGAACAGTTGCTCCGGGTTGTGCTTGATCTTGAGTAGTCCCCGGTACGCCATGGTCAGCGTGTTGGCGACGGACTGTTCGAGGCTGATCCGGTTCCGGGCCTCCGGAATCGGTTGCGGGCCCGCGTGTGCGCGGGATTCGAGGGCGGTGGTCATGCGACGCTCCGTTCGGTATCGGCGTCGGCGGCAGTGTCTTCTGCGCCGTGGCCGGTGATGGTGAGGAAGACCTCGTCGAGACTCGGCTTCTGGACGGTGATCTCGTCGACGGCGATCCCGTGGTCGCGCAACCGGATCAGGAGTTCCACGGTGAGCGACGGATCGGTCATCGGTGCGGTGAGGCGGCCGATCTCCGGTGTGATCGCCACATCCACGCCGAGGGTGTGTGCGATCACCGAACGCGCGTCGTCGATCTGTCCGCGGTCGGCCAGGGTCAACTGCAGCGATGAGACGCCGACGGACGCCTTCAACTCGTCGGCCGTGCCGTCCGCGATCACCTTCCCGCGGTCGATGACGGCGATCCGATCCGCCAGCTGGTCCGCCTCGTCGAGGTACTGCGTGGTCAGCAGCACCGTCGACCCGTCCGCGACCAGCCGGCGGATGGTGTCCCACATCTGGGCACGAGTCCGCGGGTCCAGGCCCGTCGTCGGCTCGTCGAGGAACAACAGCGGCGGATGGGCGATCAGGCTGGCCGCCAGGTCCAGGCGCCGTCGCATGCCGCCCGAGAAATTCTTCAGCGGCTTCGTCGCCGCCTCGGTGAGGTCGAACTCCTCGAGCAGTTCCGTGCACTTGCGTCGTGCGTCGCCCCGGCTCAGGCCGAGCAACCGGGCGAAGATCACCAGATTCTCGACCGCCGACAGGTCCTCGTCGACGGACGCATACTGGCCCGTGACACCGACCAGCGAGCGCACCGCGTTCGGTTCACGCACCACGTCGTGGCCGAAGATCCGGGCCTCGCCGCCGTCCGGGCGCAACAAGGTCGCAAGCATCCGCACCGTGGTGGTCTTGCCCGCGCCGTTCGGGCCGAGCACTCCGTACACCGACCCGGTCGGCACGGACAGGCTCACGCCGTCGACGGCGCGCTGGCGGCCGAAGAGCTTCACGAGGCCGTCGGCCTCGATGGCTGGGGGAGTTGCAGTGAGGTTCATGCCGTAGACGATGCAGCCCACCCCTTGCAGCGGGCTTGCACGCCTCTTGCTCGGGCTCACGAGGGCTGTTGTCCTGCGGATTCACAGGCATTCGCCGGAATCAGCCGCAATTGCGGGGGCATCTGACGAATCGGTGTGCGGATGTGGAATTCCACAGCCCCTCGGTTATCCACAGGCCGACTGTTTCCCCTGGTCGGAGGCGGCGACCGGCGTCGAGCTCGGGGCACGATGCTCGATATGAGAGCACAGGACCTGATCTTTCGCCGTCATGCACTGGCCGACGGAATGACCGACCCGGAACTGCGTCGCGCCAGGACGACGGGACAACTGGTTTCCGTGGCTGCGGGCGCCTACCTGGACAGCGGCCACTCGGCTGCACTGGACCCGGTTGGGATGCACCGCGCACGGGTCGCGGCGGCCGTGGTGGCGCACGGTGGTGGGATCGTGGTCAGCCATGCGTCCGCCGCCGTCCTCCACGGACTCGACGTCGGTGCGGTGACGTCGCTCGCCCGGACCGTGGCGGACGTTGCGCGTTCGGAATTTCTGGACGAGGCCGTCGTGATCGGCGACTCCGCCCTGCGCCGCGGCGTCGTGTCGATCGACGATGTCCGGGCGGTACTGGACCGTCACGGCCGGCGGAAAGGCATCGGGGCGGCGCGACGCGCGGTGGCACTGTTCGATGGACGCAGCGAGAGTCCCGGCGAGTCGCTCAGCCGAATCAGGATGCGCGAATGCGGGATGCCGGCGCCCGATCTGCAGCACGAAGTCCGCACCTGCGGTGGCGCGTTCGTCGGCCGCGTCGACTTCTCTGGGAGCGCTGGGGAGTAGTCGGCGAGTTCGACGGCATGGGCAAGTACCGATTCGGCTCCGGGCAGGCGGGCGACATCGTGGCGAGGGAGAAGTTGCGGGAGGACGCGATACGGGACACGGGCCTCGAGGTGATCAGGTGGGTGTGGGCGGACCTCGGACGGTTCGACGCCGTGAAGGCGCGATTCGAGCGAGCGTGTGCCCGCTCCCGGCGCCGATGAGCCGTCGCTTCCCACCGAATTGCCGGAAGCACACGCAATTGCGCGGGAATCCGACGAATCGGTGTGCAACTCCGCGCGCACGGGCGAACCTGCTAGCCGAACCGCGCTTCCAGCGCGCGCCGGTCGACCTTGCCGGGACCGCGGAGGGGGAGGGCGTCGACGAGGTGGAGTTCGCGGGGGGCGGCGGTGGAGTCGAGGGCGCGTTCGACGAAGGTGCGGAGTTCGGCGAGTGTCGGTGCGGTGCCGGGTTCGGCGACGACGACGGCGGCGACGCGGCGTCCCAGTCGTTCGTCGGGGAGTCCGATCACCGCGCATTCCCGGACCGCGGGGTGCGCGACGAGGGCCGCCTCGACCACCTGCGGGACGACGGTGAGACCGCCGGTGGAGATGGCCTCGTCGAGTCTGCCGGAGATGGCGAGGACGCCGTCGGTGACGGTGCCGGCGTCGTCGGTGCGGAACCAGCCGGGCTCCGCGAACGCCGGATGGTCGGGAAGTCCGCGGTACCCGGAGGCCAGCATGGGGCCGCCGAGGAGGACGCGGCCGTCGCCGTCGATTCGCACGCGGGCGCCGTCGAGGGGCACCCCGTCGTACACGCACCCACCGCACGTCTCGCTCATTCCATACGTGCGGACGACGGTGATCCCGGCGTCGACGGCGCGTCGCAGGACCGGGGCGGGGGTGGCGGCGCCACCGAGGAGGACGGCGTCGAGCGCGGCCAGCGACGTCACGGCTTCGGGGTGGTCGAGCGCCTTGACCAGCTGGGTCGGGACGAGCGAGGTGTAGCGGCGGGGTCCGGACATCGACTCGACGGCGTTCGGCAGCGCGCCGGGGTCGAAGCCGTCGGACACGTCGATCACCACTGGGTCGGACCCTGCGAGGACACTGCGCAGCAACACCTGCATGCCCGCGATGTGGTGGGCGGGAAGGGTCAGCAGCCAGGCGCCCGGGCCGCCGAGCCGCGCGTGCGTCGCCTCACCGCTGGCACGGAGGGCAGCCGCGGACAGCATCGCACCCTTCGGCACGCCCGTCGTCCCGGACGTCGCGACCACGAGTGCGACACCGTCGTCGATCGGGTCCCCGGGCCGCAGTGCGTCCGTCAGCCGCCGGGTCTCCCTCTCGTCCGCGGCGGGCACGGGAAGCGCGGCGGGCGCGGTCCCGTCCAGGATCGCCGACAGTTGCGGCAGGATGCCGAGAGCCCCGGCACCAGGTGGGACGGGCAGGACCCGCAATTCGCTCACTGGGCTGGCCCGGCAAGCGGCCATCGCATCACTGGGCCGGCCCGGCAAGCGGCCAGCCGCCTGCAGCGAGGTTGCTGCGCACCCGGTCGACGTCCGATTCCAGCGGCAACTCGTCGGTGACCTTCGTGATGAGCACCTGGATGTCGGTCTTCTCGATGGGCAGGTCGCCCTCCTCGACGAGGGCGTCGGCGACGGCATCCACCTCGTCTTCCGACAGGCGGCGGGTGAGCAGCGCGAACAACGGAATGTAGTCCTGCTCGGGCACGCCGTTCGGGTAGCCGGCACGCAGCCAGCCGATGATGGAGGAGAGAAACGGTGGAAGGCTCATGGCTAGCCTGCGTCGCGGGTTTCTTCCGTGTCGCCGGTGTCGTCGCCGCTCTCGGCGTCGGTACCGACCGGCCAGCCCCCGGCCTCGAGGTTCTCCGTCACCCGGGCAACGTCCTCCTCGGACGGTTCCTCGTGGGTGATCTCGCTGATGAGGCGTCGGATGTTGTCGTAGTCGACGTGGCGTTGCGGTGTCTCGTGGGCGGTTTCGATCGACAGCGCGACGACCTGTTCGATCTCCTCGTCGGTGAGACGGCGACGCAGCACGGCCAGCAACGCGAAATGGTCCTTCGCCGGGACTCCCTCGGGGTACCCGGCGCGTAGCCAGTCGAGCACGGAGCTAAGTGAGTTCTTGGGCACGCGTTCGGCCTCTTTCGTCGATGGAACGGGGACTCGTGGTCGCCGCTCAGAAGATGTGGATACCGAAGCTGCTGGCCAGGAAGTCCTTCATCAACAGAAGTATCCCAGTGATGATCGCGATCAGCACCACGGCGAAGCAGGCACAGGCGCCGATCCGGCCTGCGACGGTCGGCTGCGAGGTGCCCTCGGCGGTGTCCGCGCCGCCGAGCGACCGCAGTCCGAGCGCGAAGATCGCGGGCAGACCGGCGCCGAACAGCAGACCGACGAGGACGACCTGCCAGAGCGATTGAACGGTGGTGGTAAGCAGTGTCATGGGAGCCCCCTCAGCGGTTCGCGGCGGGACCGGCGGAGTCCGCGGTCTCGGCCACTTCCGGTTCGGTGGGTTCGGCGGGAGCGGCGGCGTCGCCGGACTCCCACTCGGCGTTCACGTTGCCGGACGTCACCGGTTGCAGGCGGGAGCGCAGGTACATGAACCCGGCGAGCAGGATCAGGGCGGCGAACACGACCAGAACGCCTGGCAGACCGCCGATCAGGTGGGCGATGACCCAGCACACCGCGCCGACGATCGCCGCCGACGGCAGCGTGACCAGCCACGCGACGGCCATGCGTCCGGCGATGCCCCAGCGGACCTCGGCGCCCTTGCGTCCGAGTCCGGTGCCGAGGATGGATCCGGTCGCGACGTGGGTGGTGGACAGCGGCAGTCCGAGGTGGCTGGAGGTGAGGATGATGGCGGCGGACGAGGACTCCGCGGCCATGCCCTGCGGAGCGGCGATCTCCACGAGTCCCTTGCCGAGGGTGCGGATGATGCGCCAGCCACCGAGGTACGTCCCGAGGGCGATGGCGATCGCGCAACTGAGCTTCACCCAGAACGGCATCTCGTCGTCGGCGGACAGGCTTCCGTGCGCGACCAGTGCGAGGAAGATCACGCCCATCGTCTTCTGGGCGTCGTTGGTTCCGTGGGCCAGCGACACGAGGGAAGCGGAACCGATCTGGCCGATGCGGAACCCGTGCTCCTTGGTGTCCTCCCGGACGCCCGAGGTGATCCGGTAGACCAGCTTGGTGCCCGCGGTGGCGACCAGCGCCGCGACCACGGGGGCGAGAACGGCGGGAACGACGACCTTGCTGAGCACCCCACCCCACTCGACACCGCTCATGCCGATGGACGCGATGGCCGCACCGATCAGACCGCCGAACAGTGCGTGCGAAGAGCTGGACGGCAGGCCGAGCAGCCACGTCGCCAGATTCCAGATGATGCCGCCGACCAGGCCCGCGAACACGATGAGCAGCAGATCCTCGCCGCCCACTTCTCCCAGGTTCACCACGCCCTTCGCGACTGTCGCCGCAACCTCCACGGACAGGAACGCGCCGACGAGATTCAACGATGCGGAGAGCGCGACAGCGACCTTGGGTCGCAGAGCTCCCGTCGCGATCGAGGTGGCCATTGCATTGCCGGTGTCGTGAAATCCGTTCGTGAAATCGAAAGCGAGGGCGGTGACGACTACCACCAGGAGAACTACGAGCTCTGCGGTCACACCCAGATTGTGCGGATTTCAACTGAAAAAGTACAGCTGACGTCAGGTGTACAGAATCACTCCTGCGTATGGCCTTTCGTCAGTTCTGACTCTTCGGGCGGGTGTCGCGGCGGATGGGGTGATCCTCCGGAACCTGCACCAGCACGATCGGGATGCCGTCGGGGTCCGCGATCCACATCTCGAACAGCCCCCACGGTTCCTGCCGGGCCTCCCGGTCGATCTTCACCCCCGCGAGGACCAGCTCGGTCTGGACCGCGGTGAGGTCACGAACCTGCAGCCAGAGGGCGCCGTCGAAGGACGTCGACTCACCCGTTCCGCCGTGCGCGGCAACCTCGATCAGGCCCTGACCGGCGAAGAACACGGTGCCCCCCGGGTATTCGCGGGCGGTGGCCAGCCCGAGGATGTCGCGGTAGAAGCTCAGCGTCGTCGCGTAGTCGCGCGGCCGCAGAATCGTCCTGCTGCTGAGGATTTCCACCCGTCACCCTCCTTCGCCGGGGCGGGCTTCGTGTCCCGTCCGGCCGTGTGTGCGTCGATCTTCCTTCATCTCTGCCTCGAACAGGTGCCGCCGTCCGTCCGCGAGTTCGTGACGTGCGCCACGTTCGTGCTCGCGCAGCGGCGACCAGTACTGGTCGTCGAACTCCTCGACGATCTGGAATGTCCACCGGCCCTCGACGACGTTTCGGCCGACGAGCTCGGACTGCACCCGGTCCGCGACGTCGGTGTGACCCGCGTCCCGCAGTGCGTCGACGGCCTCACCGAGCTGGAGATCGGCGTGGCCGATCAGCTGATGGAACGAGTAGAGGTGGCCGCGGGCGCGTTCGACTGTTTCGAGGGCCTCGGACAGCTTCCCGAGCGCGGCGACGGTGTCGTCACTCACTCCGGGCGGACGGCGATGTTCCGGCGCGGGGAGCTCGCGGTCGATGCTCATGTGGGTCAGTGTGCCCGAATCGGGCACGCCGCGCCCCCTCTCCTGCCGACGCGGCGAATCCGGGCGCGTAATTCACCCTCCGAGGGTCTACTCCCACGCGCTCGCCCGGTGCTGGACTGGATTGACGGCTGTGGACGACGAGGGGATTGGGCCATGAGTTCGAGCGTGACAGGGAAGCCGATACCGGGTGGCGAGTCGTTACCGTTCCCGCCGACGCCGTCGGGAAGCATCGCGGGCCGGACCATGCAGGAGTCGGTGTACAGCCCGAGTCCCAAGGAGCGGCGCCTCCACGACGACGCCCCGAACATTCTGATCGTCCTCATCGACGACGCCGGGCCGGGCCTGCCGAGCGGGCTCGGAGGTGAGGTGAACACCCCGACACTCGACGCGATGCTGCAGGACGGTGTCGGCTACAACCGATTCCATACGACCGCAATGTGTTCACCGACCCGTGCGTCGCTGCTGACCGGGCGCAACCATCACCGCGTCGGGAACGGGCAGATCGCGGAGCTGGCCAACGACTGGGACGGCTACTCCGGCCACATCCCGCGGTCGAGCGCGACGGGGGCCGAGGTGCTGCGCCAGTACGGCTACAGCACCGCCGCATTCGGGAAATGGCACAACACTCCCGCCGAGGAGACCACCGCAGCAGGTCCGTTCGACAACTGGCCGACCGGTCTCGGGTTCGAGTACTTCTACGGCTTCCTCGCCGGCGAGGCGTCGCAGTACGAACCGAACCTGGTGCGGAACACGACGGTGGTGCTGCCCCCGAAGACCCCGGAGCAGGGCTATCACCTCAGCGAGGATCTCGCGGACGACGCGATCGGCTGGCTGCGCAGGCACAAGGCGTTCGAGGCGGACAAGCCGTTCTTCATGTACTGGGCCAGCGGCTGCCTGCACGGACCGCACCACATCATGAAGCCGTGGGCCGACAAGTACGCCGGGAAGTTCGACGACGGCTGGGACGCGTACCGGGAGCGGGTCTTCGCGAGGGCGAAGGAGAAGGGCTGGATTCCCCCCGAGGCGGAGCTGACCGACCGCGACCCGACCATGGCGGCGTGGGACGACATTCCCGAGGACGAGAAACCGTTCCAGCGCCGGCTGATGGAGGTGGCCGCCGGATACGCCGAGCACTGTGACGTCCAGGTGGGCAGGCTGTTCGACGAACTGGACCGCCTGGGGTACCGGGACGACACCCTGGTCCTGTACATCTGGGGCGACAACGGTTCGTCCGGTGAGGGCCAGAACGGCACGATCAGTGAACTGTTGGCGCAGAACGGCATCCCGACCACACCGGCGCAGCACATCGCAGCGCTCGAGGAGCTCGGTGGCCTCGACGTCCTGGGGTCGCCGAAGACCGACAACATGTATCACGCGGGCTGGGCGTGGGCGGGCAGCGCACCGTACAAGGGGATGAAACTGCTGGCCTCCCATCTCGGTGGCACCCGCAACCCGATGGTCGCCCGGTGGCCGGCGAAGGTGGCACCGGACCCGGCACCCCGCACGCATTTCCTGCACTGCAACGACGTGATGCCGACGCTGTTCGACATCGTCGGGATCACTCCGCCGCGGACGGTGAACGGTGTTCCGCAGGACCCGATCGACGGCGCCGGCTTCGCGCAGACTCTCGTCGACCGCGATGCCTCCGGAGGGAAGCTCACCCAGTACTTCGAGATCATGGGCAGCCGGGCGATCTACCACGACGGCTGGATGGCGTCCGCGTTCGGGCCGCGCGCACCCTGGGCGGCGGGTATGCCGGGCGGCATCCGCGACTGGAGTCCGGACGACGACGTGTGGGAGCTCTACAACCTGGACGAGGACTGGACCCAGAACCGGGATCTCGCCGAGCAGCATCCGGAGAAGTTGGCGCAACTGCGGGAACTGTTCGTGATCGAGGCGGCGAAGAACAATGCGCTCCCCGTCGGTGGCGGGCTGTGGGTGGTCGCACTGCATCCCGAGCAGCGGATCACGACGCCGTACACGAGCTGGGAGTTCTCCGGCGACACGATCCGCATGCCCGAGTTCTGCGCTCCCGGTCTGGGCAACAAGAACAACCGGGTCACCCTCGACCTCACCGCGCCGGAGAGCCCGAGCGGAGTGCTGTACGCACTGGGGAGCAACGCGGGCGGGCTGACGTGCTTCGTCGACGACGGCTACCTCTGTTACGAATACAACCTGTTCATCCTGATGCGGACGAAGATTCGTTCGACCGTGCCGCTCCCGCCGGGCACGCGAAAGGTGGAGGTCACGGAATTCGTGGAGGCGAGGCCCGGTGGCCCGCTGAACGTGAAGCTCTGCGTCGACGGCAGTGTCGTCGGGGAGGGGCAGGTGCCGGTGAGTGTGCCGTTGCTGTTCACAGCCAACGACTGCCTCGACGTCGGCACCTGCCTCGGTTCCCCGGTGTCGCTGGACTACTACGACCGGGCGCCGTTCCCGTTCAACGGCACGATCGACCGCATGTCGGTCGAGTACATATAGCTACAGGTCGCGTCAGAAGTACCAGGGGTACGGCTTCCAGTCGGGTTCGCGCTTTTCGAGGAAGGAGTCGCGGCCCTCGACCGCCTCGTCGGTCATGTACGCCATTCGGGTTGCCTCGCCCGCGAACAATTGCTGCCCGACGAGGCCGTCGTCCTGCAGGTTGAACGCGTATTTGAGCATGCGCTGCGCCTGCGGGGACTTGCCGTTGATCTTGGTGGCCCAGTCGATCGCGACGTCCTCGAGTTCGGCGTGGTCGACGACCTTGTTGACGGCGCCCATCTGATGCATTTCCTCCGCGGTGTACGTCTCGCCGAGGAAGAAGATTTCGCGGGCGAACTTCTGGCCGACCATCTTGGCGAGGTAGGCGCTGCCGTAGCCGCCGTCGAAGCTGCCGACGTCGGCGTCGGTCTGCTTGAACCGGGCGTGTTCGCGGCTGGCGAGCGTCAGGTCGCACACGACGTGCAGGCTGTGACCGCCGCCCGCGGCCCAGCCGTTGACGAGGCAGATGACGACTTTCGGCATGAACCGGATCAGCCGCTGGACCTCGAGGATGTGGAGTCGTCCGGCGCGGGCCTTGTCGACGGTGTCCGCGGTTTCGCCTTCCGCATACTGGTATCCGCTGCGCCCGCGGATGCGCTGGTCGCCGCCGGAGCAGAACGCCCAGCCTTCGTCCTTGGGGCTCGGACCGTTGCCGGTGAGCAGCACGGCACCCACGTCGGACGTCATCCGGGCGTGGTCGAGCGCCCGGTACAACTCGTCGACGGTGTGCGGGCGGAAGGCGTTGCGTACTTCGGGACGGTCGAACGCCACCCGGACGATTCCCTGGGTGACATGCCGGTGGTACGTGATGTCGGTCAGGTTCTCGAAACCGGGAACCGGTCGCCAGTGCTGCGGGTTGAAAGTCACGGCTCCGAGGTTATCGGGTGCCGTTGGCGGGTGTCCGCGCGCGCAGGAGTTTGCCCGGGTTTACCGTGCAGGTATGAGCGAACAGGCTGCGGACGTCACCCGTCTCGATTACGACGGCGACGACGAGTACGAGCACCACGGCGGGTTCCCCAAGTACGAGCCGGTGACGCCCGGTCCCGACTGGGCCCGGTTCGTCGACGGAATGCGCACGCTGCAGGACCTCGCGGTGTCCGTGGACGCCCCGGACGACGTGCTCGCCGCGGCCGCGGACCAGGTGGAGAAACTGGCCGAACTGCTCGGGCCGCACGTCGCGCCCGAGGGGCGGTCGCCGGCGGGCCGCACGATCGAACTGCCCGGCAGGGGGAGTCTCCTTCTGCCGCCGTGGAACATCGAGAAGTTCGGGCCCGACGGGGTGCGAAGCACCGGAATGTTCCGCCGCTACCACCTCGGGGGGAACGGCGCCGCGCACGGCGGCACGCTGCCGCTGCTGTTCGACGACCTGATGGGCATGATCGTCCACGCGTACGGCCGGCCCATCAGCCGCACCGCGTACCTGCACGTCGACTACCGCGCGATCACACCGCTGAACACCACGCTCGCCATCGAAGGCAAGGTGGACCGCGTCGACGGGCGCAAGACGTACATCACCGCCCGGATGACACACGGTGAGACGCTCCTCGCCGAATGCGAGGCGCTCATGCTGGTGCTCCTGCCCGGGCAGCCCTGACCCGTGACGTCCCTGCCCTCCGTCGGGGAGGTTCTGGCCGACGCGGTCGTGGTGAGTCTGCCCATGCGCGTGCGGTTCCGCGGCATCACGACGCGAGAAGCATTGCTGCTGCGCGGTCCCGCGGGATGGGGCGAGTTCGCACCGTTTCCCGAATACGCGGACGACGAGGCGGCGCACTGGTTGCAGTCGGCGATCGAGGATGCCTGGCTCGGACCGCCGCCCGCGGTGCGAACGCGGGTGCCGATCAACGCGACCGTCCCCGCCGTCGACGCCGCCCGGGTGCCCGACGTGCTCGCGCGGTACCCCGGTGCACGGACCGCGAAAGTGAAAGTGGCCGAAGGCGGTCAGACCCTCGACGACGACGTCGCGCGGGTGCGGGCGGTCCGCGCGCTCGTCCCGAACGTGCGCGTCGACGCCAACGGCGGCTGGTCGGTCGACGAGGCCGAGGCCGCGCTGCGAGCACTGACCGCCGACGGTCCGCTCGAATACGCCGAGCAGCCGTGCGCGAGCGTGCCCGAGCTGGTGGAGGTCCGCAGGCGGATGCCCGACGTGCGGGTGGCCGCCGACGAGAGCATCCGGCGGGCCGAGGATCCGCTGAAGGTCGTGCGGGCAGGCGGCGCGGACGTGGCCGTCGTGAAGGTCGCCCCGCTCGGCGGGATGCGGCGACTGCTGTCGCTCGCCGACGAGTTGTCCTCGCACGGTGTGCCGGTGGTCGTGTCGAGCGCCCTGGACACCGCCGTCGGCATCGCTGCCGGTGTCGCAGCCGCCGCGGCCCTCCCCGAATTGCAGTTCGCTTGCGGTCTCGGTACCGGGGGACTGTTCGAGGCGGACGTGGCCCGCGCCCGCGAACCCGTCGACGGTGAACTCGCCGTCGAGGCGGTGGCACCCGACGTCGAACGCGTCACGGCTCTCGCCGCGTCCGCGGAGCGTTCACGCTGGTGGATCGAGCGGGCACGCCGGTGCCATGGCCTGCTCGAACAACGCGGCGTCCGGTTTTTCGTATAGTGTCTGGCCGGACCTGATCGCTCAGTCAATACGGAGGCATTGAAAGTGGTTGCAGCTCTGAACGAAACCCTGCTCGACGAGTCGCGCGTTCCTGCGGTCGTCGCAGACGTCCAGGCTCTCATCGACGCGGAGGTTTCGGACAAGTCGGGGGCCTCGGGACTGGCACTCAAGGGTGGATACGGCGCCGTCAAGAAGGTGGGACCGTCGATCGTGCCGGACGCCATCGAGGGTCTGCTGCCGGCGTTCGTCACCAAGCTCGAACCGTACTGGCAGTCGTTCACCGCCAGCGGTGAGGCCGGATTCTCCGAGTACCTGGTCGCACGTAGCGACGAGGTCGCGGACTCGCTGCTCGGTGTGACCGACGAGCGCATCGAGGGCAGCGACCGCGGCGCTGTCAAGAAGGTGTACTCGTCGCTGCGCCCGTCGGCGAAGAAGAATGTGATCGAGGCACTTCCGCGTCTGGGCGCTCTCGTCCAGAAGCACGCCAACTGAGAACCCAGGTGAGTGGCAAAGCGTGCCCCGGCACTCTTTGCCACTCACCTGTGGTCAGTTGGCCGCGTGACCGAAGCGCCAATACCCGGTGAACGAAATGTTCGACTTCGGGATGCGGCGCTCGTTCACCAGGTGGCGCCGCAACGCCGTCGTCAGCTCGCTCTCGCCTGCGACGAACGTGTAGGAGGGCCCGGCGGGCAATTCCGCCTGCTTCACCGTGTTCAGTGCGAGCACCCCCGGGCGGGCGTCGGCGTCCTCGCGGACCAGCCAGTGCACGTTCACGCCGTCACCCACCGAAACGTCCTGAGCGTCTTCGGCATCGGGAATCTCGACGAACACCTCGGCCCGCAGGTCCTGTGGTGCCGAACGCAGGATCCCGACGATTGCGGGAAGCGCGCTCTCGTCCCCGACGAGCAGCTGCCACTCGGCGTCCGGAGTCGGGTTGTAGATCAGGCCCTCGTCGAGGATCGCCACCTCGTCACCGGCCGCCGCCGCGCTCGCCCACGCCGACGCGGGACCGAGGTCGCCGTGCGAGGCGAAGTCGATGTCGATCTCGGTGGTGTCGCCGAACGCTCCCGACCCTGCGACGCGGAGTTCGCGGACCGTGTAGTTGCGCACTACCGGCCGGGTGTCCTTGGACATCAGCTTGTACTGGGCGTACCAGAGGTTGCTCGCGCTGGTCGGTAGCCGCAGGGTGCTCTGACCCTGCTGGGGGATGAACATCCGGAACCACTGGTCGAAGCCCATGGGGCTGACGGAGTCGAGTTCCTCACCCGCGATGGTGACGCGGACGAAGTTCGGGCTGATCTGCTTGCCTGCGACCACTCGTGCGGACGCGATCCGGCGACTCTGAGGTTTGACGAACTTGCTGCGCTGGGCCATGTCGGTGGTAGCTCCCCCGGTTGCGGTGCGATTATCAGGTAAGCCTAACCAATTGATCCGTCACTCGGGGCGGTGCGGGCGGTCCAGCATCACGACCCTCGGCGGCAGACCCCACTCGTTGCGGCCGAGGCGGCTGAGCGGGGCGAGTTCGGTGAAGTCCGGAAGCCCGTCGTCGGCGAGCGCCTCGGGACGCACCGCGATCGTGACGACGTCGCCCATCACCACGAACGAGTCGCCGACCGGGGTCACCCCGTGCAGGGTGCATTCGATGGCGACCGGCGAACCCGCGACCCGGACCGGCCGGACCCGCTCGCTGGGCTCGGTCTCGATGCCCAGCGCGGCGAACTCGTCGACATCACTGCCGTAGGTGGCGGAACTGGCGTTGACGGCCGCCACCAGGGGCTCCGTCGCCAGGTTGATCACGAACTCACCCGTCGCCTCGATGTTCCGGAGGCTGTCCTTGCGGGTGACGGACGTGAACTGCACCACCGGCGGCTGCGTGCTGGACACCGAGAAGAAGCTGTACGGGGCCAGGTTGGCCACCCCGTCCGCCGAGACCGTGGACACCCACGCGATCGGTCGCGGCACCACCGAGGCGGTCAGCACCTGGTAGATGCGGCGTGGAGGTAGCTCGGCGGGATCGAAGAGAGTGCGCATGCCCACATGGTGTCAGCGCCCGGAATGTGGCCGTGAACTCACCCGGCCAGGTCGCCGGACGGGGGTGCCGGAGTATCTGACACTCTTGATGGCGTGAACCCGTCCACTGCTCAAGCCACCGCGGTCGTCGACGAACTGGTCCGCGGGGGAGTACGCGAGGTCGTGCTCTGCCCGGGTTCGCGGAATGCGCCGCTGGCGTTCGCCCTGCAGGCCGCCGACCTCCAGGGCCGACTGCGTCTGCACATGCGCATCGACGAGCGCACCGCGGGATTCCTCGCGCTCGGCCTGGCCGTGGCAGGCAAGCGTCCCGTTCCGATCGTCATGACGTCCGGCACCGCGGTCGCCAATCTCGGTCCCGCCGTCCTCGAGGCCAACTACGCCCGGGTGCCGCTCGTGGTGCTCAGCGCCAACCGCCCGTACGAGATGCTCGGCACCGGCGCCAACCAGACCATCGAGCAACTCGGCCTGTTCGGAAGCCAGGTGCGCGCGACCGTCAGCCTCGGCCTGGCCGAGGACGACGCGCAGAACAGCCAGTGGCGTTCGGCGGTCTGCCGGGTCCTCGCCGCCGCGCGCGGCACGAGGTCGGGCAACGCCGGACCCGTGCACTTCGACATCCCGCTCCGGGAACCGCTCGTCCCCGACGTGCACGCGCAGGGCCCGGTCCCGCAGGGACGGCCGGGTGGGGCGGCGTGGACCACCACCCAGCACGCGACGCTCGACGTGGCGATGGACCTCGACATCACCGCGGACACCATCGTGATCTCCGGGCACGGATCGGCGCTTCGGCCGGAACTCGCCGGCCTTCCGACGGTCGCCGAGCCGACCGCGCCCCTGCACGGCATCCCGGTGCATCCGATGGCGCTGCCCCAGCTCAAGCCGCGGCAGGCCGTCATCACCGGACGCCCCACCCTGCACCGGTCCGTGTCGAAGGTCCTCGCCGATCCGGCGGTGGCCGTCTACGCGCTCACCACCGGCCCCCGCTGGCCCGACGTGTCCGGGAACGTGCTGGCCACCGGAACCCGCGCGGTGGTGACCGGTGAACCCGACCGGGCCTGGATCAACAGGTGCCGCACGCTGTCCGAACACACCGACAAAGCGGTGCGCGCGCAACTCGCCGCCCACCCGAAGGCGACGGGCCTCCATGTGGCGGCCGCCGTCATGGACGCCCTCACCGACGGCGACCAGTTGCTGCTCGGCGCGTCCAACCCTGTCCGGGACGCCGCACTGGTCAGCTATCCGGCGCCGAAGGTCCGGGTGCTGTCCAACCGGGGTGTCGCCGGGATCGACGGCACCGTGTCCGCCGCCGTCGGGGCGGCGCTCGCCTACGAGGAGGGACGCACGGTGGCCCTGCTCGGCGACCTCACGTTCCTGCACGACGCGTCCGGGCTGCTCATCGGCTCGGGCGAACCGCGGCCCCGGGACCTGACGATCGTCGTCGCCAACGACGACGGCGGTGGCATCTTCGAATTGCTCGAACAGGGCGATCCGCAGTACGCCGGGGTGTTCGAGCGGGTCTTCGGCACTCCTCACGGGATGGATCTCGCCGCACTCTGCGCCGCCTACCGGGTGGAGCATCACCTGGTGGGGGTGGGTGAGCTGTCGACGCGGCTGAGCACGCCCGACGCGCCCGGCGACCGCGGAATCCGGGTGCTCGAGGTGACCACCGAACGTTCCGGGCTGCGCGAACTGCACGCCGCGGTGCGGGCACAACTGTGAATGCGCGGGTGACGCGGCGGGTCCGGCGCGGGGTGCTGGTGGCGGCGATCGGCATCTCGATCCTGGCCGTGCTCCTCGTCCTCGCCGCCTGGCGCAACGACCACACCATTCAATCCGATCGCGGCGTGGCCACGGCGGAGGTGCTGTCGGCGGGATCGTTGCGGTCGGCCATCAGCTTCGTCACCCCGGACGGCGTGACGCACAACCCCGAACTCGGTGTGTTGTACCCGACCAACCTCACGGTGGGTCAGCGGATCGACGTCGAGTACGCGCGCAGCGACCCCGACCTGGTGCGCGTGTCCGGGCGCGACGCCAGCGTGGCCGTGATCCCCGCCGGTTCGCTGATCGTGGTGACGTGGCTGATCGCGGGACCGGTGCTCTGGTATCTCCGGCGCCGCGAGATCTCGGCGGAGTCCGCGCCGGCAGTGTCATCCTGAATTTCCCGGAACTTCGCGCGACAGTCACGTCGATCTCGCTGCTGTGACCACGAGCACTGCCACGCTGAGCGCGTGAGAGTAGCCATCGTCGCGGAATCGTTTCTTCCCAACATGAACGGTGTGACCAACTCGGTGCTGCGGGTTCTCGACCATCTGCAGCGCACCGGACACCAGGCGATGGTCGTCGCCCCGGACACGGTCGGATCGCAGGCACCGGCGCCGACCGAACACGACGGTGTGCCCGTCCACCGGGTGCCCGCGGTGATGGTCCCCAAGGTCAGTTCGCTCCCGGTGGGTCTGCCGCAGCCCGGACTCACCGCCGCGCTGCGGTCGTTCGACCCCGACGTCGTGCACCTGGCGTCGCCGTTCCTCCTCGGGGCGGGCGGGCTCGGTGCGGCGCACCGGCTCGACGTCCCCACGGTCGCGGTGTACCAGACGGACGTGGCGGGGTTCGCCGAAAGCTACGGCCTCGGCATCACCAGCCGGGCGGCGTGGGCCTGGACGCGGCGCATCCACCGGGGCTGCACGCGCACCCTCGCGCCGTCCACGTCGGCGGTCGAGGCCCTGGCCGAGCAGCGGATTCCGAGGGTCCACCGCTGGGCGCGCGGTGTGGAGACCACTCGATTCGCGCCGTCCCGCCGCAGCACCGGACTGCGGGACTCCTGGCTGGGCGGCTCCGACCGGCTGGTCGTCGGTTTCGTGGGCAGGCTCGCACCCGAGAAGCACGTCGAGCGGCTGGCCGCGCTGGCGGGCGACCAGCGGGTCCGGCTGGTGATCGTCGGCGACGGTCCCGAGCGGAGCCGCTTGCAGCGGTTGATGCCCGACGCGGTCTTCACCGGCCAACTCGGTGGTGCGGAGCTCGCCGAGGCGTACGCGAGCCTGGACGTCTTCGTCCATCCCGGCGAGCACGAGACGTTCTGCCAGGCGGTGCAGGAAGCGCTCTCCAGCGGGGTGCCGGTGATCGGACCGGACGCCGGTGGACCCCGCGATCTGGTCGCGCACTGCCGCAACGGCTATCTGCTGCCGGTCGACCGGTTCGGCGAACTGCTGCCGAGTGCCGTCGACGCGCTGCGGGACCGTCGCATGCGGGCCCGCTTCGGGGAGGCCGCCCGGCAGTCGGTGCTGCACCGCACGTGGCCCGCGATCTGCGACGAGCTGCTGGGCCACTATGTGGCGGTCGCAGGCGGTCAGGGCTTTCGCGAAACCCGAGCCGCCTGACCGGCGGCTCGGCGTCGGCGGGGAATTCGAGCGACCGGCTCGTCGTTGCCCGGGGTATGGCGAAGTACAAGACTGTCAATCCCGCGACCGGTGAAACCGTCCGGGAATTCGAGACCTTGGACGATGTGGGAGTGGAGTCGGCGCTCGCACGCGCCCACAGCGGATACCTGAGCTGGCGGACGACCCCCGCCGAGGAACGAGCCCGCATTCTGGGCCGGACCGCGGACCTCTACGCCGAGCGCGAGGACGAACTGGCGCGGATGATCGCGCTCGAGATGGGCAAGCCCGTCCGGGAGGCCAAAGGCGAGGTCAAACTCTCCTCGGCGATCTACCGCTACTACGCCGACAACGGCCCCGCACTGCTGGAGGCGGAACGGCTCGACGTGCCCGGCGCCGACGAATCCGTGGTCTACCGCAGGCCGATCGGTGCGCTCGTCGGTGTGATGCCGTGGAACTACCCGTACTACCAGGTCGCGCGCTTCGCGGCACCGAACCTCGTGCTCGGCAACACCGTGCTGCTCAAGCACGCCCCGAACTGTCCGCAGTCGGCGCTGCTGATGGAGGAGATCTTCCGGCAGGCCGGCCTCCCGGAGGACGCGTACGTCAACGTGTTCGCCACAAACGAGCAGATCGCCGACATGATCGCGGATCCGCGCGTCCAGGGCGTCTCCCTCACCGGCAGTGAACGGGCCGGGATCAGCGTCGCCGAGACGGCGGGCCGCAACCTCAAGAAGGTCGTCCTCGAACTCGGCGGTTCCGACGTGTTCGTCGTCCTCGACACCGAGGACATGGACGCCACCGTCAAGACGGCGACCCGGGCCCGCCTGTCCAACGCCGGCCAGGCCTGCAACTCGCCGAAGCGGTTCATCGTGACGGAACCGAACTACGACGAGTTCGTCGCGAAACTCGCCGAGTCGTTCAAGGCCACACCGACGGGCGATCCGCTCGACGCCAAGACCGTCCTCGGGCCGCTGTCCTCGCAGACCGCCGCGGATTCCCTGATCGAGCAGATCGAGGACGCCGTCGCCAAGGGCGCGACGCTCCTCGCGGGCGGGAAGAAGATCGACGGTCCCGGCTCGTACGTCGAACCGACGCTGCTCGTCGACGTGACCCCCGAGATGCGCGCATACAGCGAGGAACTGTTCGGGCCGGTCGGCGTCGTCTACAAGGTAGCCACCGCCGACGAGGCCGTCGAACTCGCCAACTCCTCCGCCTACGGTCTCAGCGGTTCGGTGTGGAGCAGCGACCTCGACGGTGCCCGCGAGGTGGCCGACCGGCTCGACGTCGGGATGGCGTACGTCAACGAGCACGGCACGACGCTCCCCGGTTTGCCGTTCGGCGGCGTCAAACGCTCCGGCGTCGGCCGTGAACTCGGTCCGTGGGGGATGGACGAGTTCGTCAACAAGAAGCTGGTCCGCGTCTCGAAGAAGTGACCGCCGCGCCACCGTGCCCGGCGCCGACGCCGGCGCCGGGCACGGTTGGTAGCGTTTCGGGCGTGGCAACTACACACGGTTCGCGGGCGTCGCTCGAAAAGGATCCGCACGAGGTCGCGTCGATGTTCGACGGCGTCGCGAAGCGCTACGACCTCACCAACACGATCCTCTCGTTCGGCCAGGACCGCAGTTGGCGCAAGGCGACGCGCTCGGCCCTGGCACTGAAGCCGGGGGAGCGGGTTCTCGACCTCGCCGCCGGGACCGGCGTGTCCACCGTCGAACTCGGACGGTCGGGCGCCTGGTGTGTGGCCACCGATTTCTCCAAGGGGATGCTGCAGGCAGGCAGCGGCCGCCAGGTGCCGATGGTCGCGGGCGACGCGATGCACCTGCCCTACGCCGACGCCGTGTTCGACGCCGCCACCATCTCCTTCGGGCTGCGCAACGTCTCCGACTTCGACGCCGGCCTCCGCGAGATCGCCCGGGTCACCAAACCGGGTGGGCGTCTCGTGGTGAGCGAGTTCTCGACGCCGGTGTTCGGGCCCTTCCGCACGGTCTACATGGAGTACCTGATGAAGGCGCTGCCGCGGGTCGCGCGCGCCGTCAGCAGCAACCCCGACGCCTACGTGTACCTCGCCGAGTCCATCCGCGCCTGGCCCACCCAGCAGGAACTCGCGCTGCGAATCGAGGCGGCCGGCTGGCGGAACGTGCAGTGGCGCAACCTCACCGGCGGCGTGGTCGCCCTGCACCGCGCCACGCGCTGACCGTCAGCCGAACAGCGGTCGCGAGTCGACCTTCTGCGACACCAGGCCGGATGCCCGCCACGCGCGGGCGGTGAGGTCGCTGTCCTCCTCGGTGACGAGGTTGCCCATCACACGCACCGCGACGGTCATCAGCGCGCGGGACCGCATCGCCACCGGGCCGGACGCGGGCAGGACCCGGGGCACGGTCAGGAGTCCGGCGAGTCGCCGGGCCACGGAGAACGCCCGGCCGTACCGCTCCCTCAGGATCGACGGCCACAGCTGCGTCAGGTCGTCGGCGTCGAGGATCTCCGCGACGAGGCGCCCGCCTTCGAGCCCGTAGTCGATGCCCTCGCCGTTCAGCGGATTCACACACGCGGCCGCGTCGCCGATGATCGCCCAGTTCCGGCCTGCGATGTGCGACACCGCACCTCCCATCGGCAGCAACGCCGACGCGACGGCCCGCAACTCCCCGTCCCAGTTCCACTCTTCGCGGCGCTGCGCCGTGTACAGGTCCAGGAGGGGGCGTAGCGCGCCCGGGGCCGGACGTTTGGCGGTGGCCAGGGTGCCGACGCCGATGTTCACCTCGCCGGTGCCCAGGGGGAACACCCAGCCGTAGCCCGACTGCAGCGTCCCGGCGGCGTCCCGCAGTTCGAGGTGGGACGTGATCCACGGGTCGGCGCTGCGGTCGGTGGCGATGTAGGCGCGCGCGGCCACACCGTACGCCGTGTCCCGGTGCCATTCGCGACCCAGCTGCTTGCCGAGGGTCGACCGGACGCCGTCGGCGACGATCAGCGTCCGGCAGCCGACGGTGTGGGTCCCGTCGGACGTTTTCAGGGTCACCGCCGTCACCCGGTCACCGCCGCGTTCGACGCCGATCGCCTTGGCGCCCTGCACCATGACGGCGCCGGCGTCGACAGCGGTCGCGCGGATCCGGTCGTCCAGCTCGGTGCGGGCCACGGCGCTGCCGACGGCCGGGAACGACCTGCCCGGCCACTCGAGTTCGAGCTCCTGCCCGAACCCGCTGAGCCTCAGCCCGCGATTGGTGCCCTTCGACCGCACCCAGTCGCCGAGGCCGAGATGGTCGAGCTCGGCGACAGCGCGGGGGGTGAGTCCGTCGCCACACGTCTTGTCGCGGGGAAACACCGCCGCGTCGGCGAGGACCACGTCGCGTCCCGCGCGTGCCGCCCAGGCGGCGGCCGAGGACCCGGCCGGACCAGCACCGATGACGAGGACGTCGGTGGCGGTGGGAAGCGGGGATCCCGCGGGCGACTGTTCTGCTGCGACCACGCCTACATCCTGTCAGGCTCCGCTACACGACCGCGGCGAGGCCGACGGGCGGCGGAACCGCTAGGTTCACTACCGTGGTAGCCGAGCCGCCACCGACGGCGCGGAGCCGCGCCGTCACTGACGACAGGAATGGGTACTGAGAACGTGAGCACCGAGGGCGCAGCACACACCGCTGCCGACGCTGTAGTGGGCACTACGGTCGCCGGGATCGATCTCGGCGACCCGCAGCTCGCCGCCACGGTCCGTGAAGGACTGAAGCAAGTCGAGGAACTGCTGGTCAGTGAACTCTCCGACGGGGAGGATTTCCTGACGGAGGCGGCATTGCATCTCGCGAAGGCGGGAGGCAAGCGTTTCCGCCCCCTCTTCACGGTGCTGACCGCCCAGCTCGGACCGAAGGCCTCCGACCCGTCGGTGGTCACGGCGGCCACCGTCGTCGAACTGGTCCACCTCGCCACCCTGTACCACGACGACGTGATGGACGAGGCCACGATGCGCCGCGGTGCGCCCAGCGCGAACTCGCGGTGGGGCAACAGCGTCGCCATCCTCGCCGGCGACTACCTGTTCGCCCACGCGTCGCGTCTCGTGTCGACCCTCGGCCCCGAGGCGGTGCGCATCATCGCCGAGACGTTCGCCGAACTCGTGACGGGCCAGATGCGCGAGACGATCGGGCTCCGCGGCGAGCAGGATCCGGTCGAGCACTACCTCAAGGTGGTCTGGGAGAAGACCGGTTCGCTGATCGCGGCGTGCGGGCGCTTCGGCGGCACGTTCTCCGGTGCGGACGCCGATCACGTGAAGCGGCTCGAACGGCTCGGTGACGCCGTGGGCACCGCCTTCCAGATCTCCGACGACATCATCGACATCTCGTCGGTCTCGGCACAGTCCGGCAAGACCCCCGGAACCGACCTGCGCGAGGGCGTGCACACGCTGCCCGTCCTGTACGCGCTGCGCGACGAGGGTCCCGAGGCCGACCGCCTGCGCGTGCTCCTCGACGGCCCCGTCACCAACGACGACGACGTCGCGGAGGCGCTCGCCCTCCTCGAACGCTCACCCGGCATGGCGGCCGCCAAGGCGAAGCTCGAGGAGTTCGCGGTCCAGGCCCGCGCCCAGCTCGCCGAACTGCCGCAGGGCCCCGCCAACGACGCCCTCGTGAAGCTCGTCGATTACACGATCGAGCGCGTCGGCTGAGCCGTATCGTCAGTACCCGGACTCGTCTTCACCCGATCTCGTTCGCCGAACGGGAACCGTCCCGCCACCGTGTTTCGTTGAATGATCAAGATCTCGAAACTCGGACGACCGTGATCGGGTGACAACGACAAGGAAGGCGTGACGTGCGCTACGCAAACGGGGCGAAGACTCTGGTTCTGTTGGTCGGCATGTCGGCGCTGATCGTGTTCATCGGCGCCCTGTTCCGGAACCCGACCATCCTGCTGCTGGCCATCGTGTTCGCGGTCGGCATGAACGCGTACGTGTTCTTCAACAGCGACAAGATGGCGCTCAAGGCCATGCACGCCCAGCCGATCACCGAGGTGCAGGCACCGGTCATCTACCGCATCGTCCGGGAACTGGCGACCACCGCGCACCAGCCGATGCCGCGGCTCTACATCAGCCCCACCAGCGCGCCCAACGCGTTCGCCACCGGGCGCAGCCCCCGTCACGCGGCGGTCTGCTGCACCAGCGGCATCCTGCAGATCCTCGACGAGCGGGAGCTCCGGGCCGTGCTCGGGCACGAGCTGTCGCACGTCTACAACCGCGACATCCTGATCTCGTCGGTCGCAGGCGCGATGGCGGCCGTCGTGTCGGGACTCGCGAACTTCGCCATGTTCGCCAACATGTTCGGCGGCCGCGGCGGGGGACAGGGCGCGAACCCGATCGCGCTGCTCCTGGTGTCGCTGCTGGGGCCCATCGCCGCGACCGTCGTCAAGCTCGCGGTGTCACGGTCCCGGGAGTTCCAGGCCGACCAGTCGGGCGCCGAACTCACGGGCGACCCTCTGGCGCTGGCGTCGGCGCTACGGAAGCTGGAGCGTGGCACGCAGGCCGCGCCTCTGCCGCCGGAGCCTCAGCTCGCCGCGCAGTCGCACCTGATGATCGCCAACCCGTTCCGCACCGGCGAGAAGATGAGCCGGATGTTCTCCACCCACCCGCCGATGGCCGAGCGGATCGAGCGCCTCGAGCGCATGGCAGGCAGGTAGGCGGCTTCGCCGCCCGTGCGTGGTCGACGAGTGCAGGGACTCGTCAACCACGCACGGGCGCGCAGCGCCTACCGGTAGTTCACGAACTGCAGCGCGATCCCGAAGTCCTCACCCTTCAGCAGGGAGATGACGGCCTGCAGGTCGTCGCGCTTCTTGCTGCTCACGCGCAGCTCGTCACCCTGGATCTGCGCCTTGACGCCCTTGGGGCCCTCGTCGCGGATCTTCTTGGTGATCTTCTTGGCGTTCTCCGTGGTGATGCCCTGGACGAGGCTGCCGGACAGCTTGTAGATCTTCCCGGACTGCGCCGGCTCGCCCGCGTCGAACGCCTTCAGAGAGATGTCACGCCGGATCAGCTTCTCCTTGAAGACGTCCAGGGCGGCGAGCAGGCGCTCCTCCGTGTCGGCCGTCAGGGTGATGGTTTCCTCGCCGGACCATTCGATCGATGCTCCCGTGTTCCGGAAGTCGAACCGGGTCGACAGTTCCTTGCCGGCCTGATGCAGGGCGTTGTCCACCTCTTGACGCTCGACCTTGCTCACCACATCGAAGGACGAATCAGCCACTTCACACTCCCGGTTTCGTCTAGTTCTCCCCGCCGCGACCCGGCCGGGGACCCGCCGAATGCCGGCGAGCAGATTCGACGCTATCGGTTCGCAACCGCCCGTATCCACCCGGTTTGCAAAACGGGGGGCCGTTCGTTGTATTCTTCTTTCCGCAGCGGAGAGCGATTTCCCACAGATTTCGCGCTCCTCGTGCAACCCCGGCAGATTGCCCGAGCGGCCAATGGGAGCGGACTGTAAATCCGTCGGCTTATGCCTACGTAGGTTCGAATCCTACATCTGCCACACACAGAACCCCGGTGAGCGACAGCTCACCGGGGTTCTGTCGTTCGTGGGTGAGGCCGGGCCGTTCGTGGGTGAGACGGGGTGCCGGGCCCGCCGACCCGGCCCGGACCGGGCCGGAGACGCGTAGTGTCGGGTGCAGCGACTTACGAAAGCCGCTGACCAGCCAATTTGTTTCTGGTCGGAACTTCTGTGTAATCTCGTCAAGGCTTCAGCGCGCAGCGATGTGCGAGCGAAGCACGCCCCCTTAGCTCAGTCGGCAGAGCGTTTCCATGGTAAGGAAAAGGTCAACGGTTCGATTCCGTTAGGGGGCTCGCTGGATTGAAGTGGAGCGCCTGGTGCGCGACACTCGACACCGAGGCGGTGTAGCTCAGTTGGTAGAGCAAACGACTCATAATCGTTGCGTCGCCGGTTCAAGTCCGGTCACCGCTACACAATATGCATGATCCACCCTGATTGTTCGTAATCAGATTCACCCGAAAGAAGGCATCCCGTGGCCTCCTCGACTGACGTTCGGCCCAAGATCACTTTGGCCTGCGAGGTATGCAAGCACCGCAACTACATCACCAAGAAGAATCGGCGTAACGACCCCGATCGCCTGGAGATCAAGAAGTTCTGCCCGAACTGCGGAACTCATCAGTCACATCGCGAGTCCAAGTAACACGGTCCGGACAAGGGCTGCGTTCGCGAAGGGAGTCCTCTAGGCTGCCCTCACGCGCTGACGTCAAGGGTAGAAGAGGTTCTTTCGCGTGACTGACACTGTGACAGAGACAGAGGCCTACGCGCCCGCGGCTGTTCCTGCTGATCCTGCCGCGCACGCACTGGCGATGGTCGGGCACCACTACCGCGTCGACGACTTCTACGAGGTCGGACGCGAGAAGGTGCGCGAGTACGCGCGTGCCGTGCAGGACTGGCACCCCGCTCACCACGACGAGGAAGCCGCCAAGGGCCTCGGCTACGACGGTCTCCTCGCTCCTCTGACGTTCATCTCGCTCGTCGGCATCATCGCTCAGGGACGCCTCTTCAAGGAGATCGTCACCGGCTACGACCCGAGTCAGATCCTCCAGACCGACCAGCGGCTCGAATTCCACAAGCCGATCAAGGTCGGCGACCGGCTGGTCTGTGACGTCTACCTGGAGTCGTTCCGTCAGATGGGTGGCAGCGACATCATCGTCACCAAGAACATCGTCACCGATCAGTACGACGAACTCGTCCAGACCACGTGGACGACGCTGGTCGCGCGTACCGGTGGCGAGGTCGACGAGAACATCGCTCACGCAGTCAAGGACGTGATCATGCATGGCGCTTCGTAAGTTCGAGGACGTCTCGGTGGGTGAGGAACTCCCCGAGCGCATCGTGAAGCTCACGCGTGGCGACCTCGTCAACTACGCGGGCGTGTCCGGCGATCCGAACCCGATCCACTGGAGCGACGAGGTCGTCAAGCTCGCCGGTCTGGACAACGTGATCGCGCACGGAATGCTCACCATGGGTCTCGGCGGCGGTTTCGTCACGTCCTGGCTCGGCGATCCGGGTGCGGTCAAGGAATACAACGTTCGTTTCACGAGCTCGGTCTACGTCCGTGAGGACGAGGCCGCGCAGGTCGAGTACACCGGTAAGGTGAAGTCGCTCGACGAAGAAAGCAAGACAGCAGTAGTCGCGATCGTGGCGCGTTCCGAGGGGAAGAAGATCTTCGGTCGCGCCACCGCAACGGTCCGTCTGGCCTGACAGCCGGGTGGATTGGGTTTGTTCCGGGGCTTTGAAGTACACTGAGATTTCTGGGATTACTCAGCGCTGCGCGCTGCCCTACGGTGCTGTACGGCCGGCAAGGGTGGCGCGCGTGTCATGTAATCACAGAGAGGTCGGTCAAGAATTGGTCCGAGGCTAGATTCGGACCAGCTCTCCCGACCAAAGGGGCGTAGCTCAACTGGCAGAGCAGCGGTCTCCAAAACCGCAGGTTGCAGGTTCAAGTCCTGTCGCCCCTGCCCCCGGATGCCAGCGACTGAGAGGAACGACGTGAGCGAGGAGCGCGCCAAGCGCGACGGCGACACTTCAGGGTCCACGCGCCCGGACGGTGCCGACGACACCGCGGCCGACGCCACCACCACGCGTTCCGCCACTCCCTCGGGAAAGCCCAGCGGTAAGCGCCAGGGCCGTCGTTCTCCGGCAGGCACCGAGGTCGCCGCGAGTTCCGTGAAGGCACCGGAACAGTCGAAGTCGGACACGACCACCAAGGTCAAGCCGGCGAAGAAGGATCGCGCCGACAAGCCGCGCAAGGAAAACATCTTCAAGCGCCTGCGCCGGTTCTTCCGCGAGGTCATCGCCGAGCTGCGCAAGGTCATCTGGCCCAATCGCAAGCAGATGATCACCTACACCAGCGTCGTCCTGGCATTCGTGGTGTTCATGGTGACGTTCATCGGCGTGTTGGATCTGGCGGTCATCAAGGGCGTCACCTGGTTGTTCGGTTGACGGAATCCGCCCCGGTGGATCCGAAGTATGTGAGTGACGAGAGGAAGCGAGTGCCCCAGTGAGCACCCCCGAGAACGACACGAATGAGGCCTTGGCCGAAGAGCGTGTTTCTGCCGAGGCGGCAGCCGAAGTGGATGTCGAGGCTGCCGACGAGGGCACCGAAGCCGCGGAATTCTTCGGTGACGACGTCGCCGACGACGCCCCGGCCGACGAGATCATCGAGGACGAGGCTGAAGCCGAGGACGAGGCAGAAGCCGACGAGGAAGCTGTCGCCGACGAAGAAGCTGTCGCCGACGAGGAGGCCGTGACCGCCGAAGAGGCTGTGACCGCCGAAGAGCCCGAGGATCCCGTTGCGGAACTCAAGGCCGCGCTGCGTCGCGCACCCGGTGACTGGTACGTCATTCACTCCTACGCGGGCTACGAGAACAAGGTCAAGGCCAACCTCGAGACCCGTGTCCAGAACCTCGACGTCGGCGACTACATCTTCCAGGTGGAAGTTCCCACCGAAGAGGTCACCGAGATCAAGAACGGACAGCGCAAGCAGGTCAACCGCAAGGTTCTGCCCGGCTACATCCTGGTCCGCATGGATCTCAACGACGAGTCCTGGGGAGCTGTGCGCAACACGCCCGGCGTCACCGGATTCGTCGGTGCGACGTCGCGTCCGTCCCCGCTGACCCTCAACGAGGTGACCAAGTTCCTGCTCCCGCAGCAGGAGCAGAAGAAGCAGGCTGCCGCGGCAACCGTGTCGGCCGGCGAGACCGGCGGAGAGAGCTTCGCGAAACCGCTCATCGAGGTCGACTTCGAGGTCGGCGAGTCGGTCACCGTCATGGACGGCCCGTTCGCCACGCTGCCCGCCAGCATCAGCGAGGTCAACGCCGAGCAGCAGAAGCTCAAGGTCCTCGTCTCGATCTTCGGTCGCGAGACCCCGGTCGAGTTGTCCTTCACGCAGGTCGCGAAGATCTAGCGGCACATACTTGCACTGCAGTAGCAAGAAACACACCCAGCAAGAATTAGGAAAACGAGATGCCCCCCAAGAAGAAGAAGCTCGCAGGGCTCATCAAGCTTCAGATCCAGGCCGGTCAGGCTAACCCTGCACCGCCCGTGGGTCCCGCGCTTGGTCAGCACGGCGTGAACATCATGGAGTTCTGCAAGGCCTACAACGCGGCGACTGAGTCCCAGCGCGGCAACGTGGTGCCGGTCGAGATCTCGGTCTACGAAGACCGGACCTTCGATTTCAAGCTGAAGACCCCTCCGGCTGCCAAGCTGCTGCTCAAGGCTGCTGGCGTGCAGAAGGGCTCCGGCGAGCCGCACAAGACCAAGGTCGCTTCCGTGACCATGGATCAGGTGCGCGAAATCGCGAAGACCAAGCAGGAAGACCTCAACGCGAACGACATCGAGCAGGCCGCGAAGATCATCGCCGGCACCGCACGCTCGATGGGTATCACGGTCGACGGCTGAGTCAGCCCTGATCGATCGACGGTACCGCCGTCGAAGATCGAGTGACGGCCCCGCCGTCGAAGATCGATTGACGGCACCGCCGTCGAAGAAAGCGTGGGAGGGCCGGCCAGGCCCAGACCACTACTGAACCATTCACCACCGCAGACAAGACACACACTGCGGTGAGAAGTTAGGACAGAAGAAATGGCAAAGCGCAGCAAGGCGTATCTCGCCGCCGCTGAGAAGATCGACTTCGACAAGCTGTACAGCCCGCTGCAGGCTGCGAAGCTGGCGAAGGAGACGTCGTCGAGCAAGATGGACGCGACCGTCGAGGTTGCAGTTCGTCTGGGCGTCGACCCCCGCAAGGCGGACCAGATGGTTCGCGGCACGGTCAACCTGCCGCACGGCACCGGTAAGACCGCCCGCGTCATCGTGTTCGCAGTCGGAGAGAAGGCCGCCGAGGCCGAGGCAGCTGGAGCCGACGCCGTCGGCGCCGAGGACCTCATCGAGCGGATCCAGGGTGGATGGCTCGATTTCGACGCCGCCATCGCGACTCCCGATCAGATGGCCAAGGTCGGCCGCATCGCCCGCGTCCTCGGACCGCGTGGCCTGATGCCGAACCCGAAGACCGGCACCGTGACGGCTGACGTCACGAAGGCCGTCGCGGACATCAAGGGCGGAAAGATCAACTTCCGCGTCGACAAGCAGGCCAACCTGCACTTCGTGATCGGCAAGGCATCGTTCGACGACGCCAAGCTGGTGGAGAACTACGGCGCCGCGCTGGACGAGATCCTGCGTGCGAAGCCGTCCTCCGCGAAGGGCCGCTACGTCAAGAAGGTCACCGTTTCGACCACCACCGGCCCGGGCATCCCGGTGGACCCGAACCGCACCCGCAACCTTCTCGAGGATGCCGACGCGTAAGTCTCGCTACACACAGTTCGGCCGGTACGGAAATCTTCCGCACCGGCCGAACTGCTTTTTCCGGGTTCAGTTCTCGTCGGCGGTCTCCGGTTCGGTCTTCTTCCGCCACGCCAGCATCACGGAGTCCGTGCGGGCCGGCACCCAGGGCATGAAGATCGCGACGACGACCGCGCAGACCACGACGGCGCCCGCCGCGACGAGCGATGCGGTGTGCGAACCCTGCAGGACCGTTGTCTTCATGGTGAGGATGAGATTCTCACGCTGCTGCTCGAGGAACGGCGGGATCTCGCGCTTGCGGATCTCGAGCACACTCAGGACCGTGGCGTCGGCGAAACCTTTCTCGTCGTCGTTCATCAATGCGGCCGGAATGCGGTCGAGCAGTGGACTCATCGTCGTCGCGTAGTACGACGCGACGATCGATCCGAGCACGGCGACCCCGAGCGTTCCTCCGATTTCCCTGGTCGTGTCGTTCACGGCCGACCCCGCTCCGGCCTCGTCGAGTGGCAGCGACGCCATGATCGACTCGGTTGCCGGTCCCTGCACGATGGCCAGGCCCAGCGCCATCGACACCATCGACGGGAGCACGTCCGTCAGGTAACTGCTGTCGACGGCAACCTGGCCCCCGAGGTACAGGCCGACCCCGGTCAGGAGGAGACCGAACACGATCACCGGGGTGGTCCCGACCCGCTGCGCCAGCAGTGTGGCGATCGGGGCGCCGACCGCCACCGACACCGCGAACGGCAGCGAGGCGACACCGAACTCGAACGGCGTGTACTCGCGGACACCCTGGAAGTACTGCGTGATGAGGAACAGGAAACCGAACATCGAGAAGTACCCGATGGCGATCGCGAGGGCGGGCAGGGAGAACCGTCGGTTGCGGAACAGTCGCAGGTCGAGGACGGGGTGGTCGGTGCGCAACTCCCAGAAGACGAATCCGGTCAGTACCGCGATCGAGAGCGCGACGGCGCCGACGGTGACGGCCGACGTCCACCCGTGGTGAGGGGCTTCGATGATCGCCCACACGAGGACGGTGATGCCGGTGATCGAGGCTGCGATGCCGAGGAGGTCCATGCGCCCGATGACGGAGGCACGCGATTCCGGCACCAACATGAGCGTCGCAATCGCCGCGACTACGGCGATCGGCACATTGATCCAGAAGGCGGAGTGCCAGCTGAAGTGCTCGAGCAGCCACCCACCGGCCATCGGGCCGATGGCGATCGCGAATCCGGCCATCGCGGTCCAGGCGGCGATGGCCAGCGCTCGTTCCCGCACGTCGGTGAAGATGTTGATGACGAGGGCGAGGGTCGCGGGGAAGACGGCGGCGGCGAAGACACCCATCGCGGCGCGGGCCGCGATGACCTGGCCCAGACTCTCGGCGTTGGCGCCCGCGATCGACATGACGGCGACGCCGATCAGGCCGATGACCATGACGCGTCGACGCCCGTAGCGGTCGCCGAGGTTGCCGAACGCCAGGAGCAGCCCGGCGAACGTCAGTGTGTAGGCGTCGACGACCCATTGCAGGCCGCTGACGCTGGTACGGAGTTCGACGCCGATCGAGGGGAGAGCGACGTTGACGATGGTGTTGTCGAGCACGACCAGCAGTTCGGCCAGGCAGATCACGGCGAGCGCGAGGAAGCGGCGCGTCCGGGACCCGGCCACGACGGCTCGGGCTTCGAGGATTGTCATGAGAAAAAGCTAGCTCATACATGTTATGTGACGTAACAGGTAATTGATCCCAACTTCGGTCTGATGGGTCACGGCCCCGTCCGAAAGGTGACGCCGGTCACGTCTCTACGTCAGGGTCCGGCCGCGATTTGGCGGTTGAGCAGGACATGCCGTAATCTGACCTGCGGAGTTCGATGCACTATTCGAGCTTCACCCCAAATCATGTTCTACCCAAGACCGTTGGTGATCGCTCCCGCAAGGGTGTGATTGAAAGTCCGGGAATGTCCGGCGGCCCACGCAGGAGGACGAGGTAGGGGGATGCGTTTCGGTTGTGGGTTCGCGCCCTGGCCGAATGGCTTCCTTTCACGCCCCGTGTGCCCTGCACCGGGGCGTTTTGCATGTCGTGGATTGTGTGCTCCGGGATACCCGGCGGTGCGCAGCGGTTCCGAAGTGGGATAACGACTGTCATGAGAGGAGGCGAAGTATGGCAAAGCCTGAGAAGGTTTCCGCAGTTGCGGAGATCACCGAGCAGTTCAAGGGTTCGACCGCTGCTGTGATCACGGAATACCGTGGTCTGACGGTGGGCAACATCACGACACTGCGACGCGCTCTCGGAGAAGGTGCCACCTACTCCGTCGCCAAGAACACCCTGGTCAAGCGTGCCGCTGCTGAGGCGGGCGTCGAGGGCCTTGATGACCTTTTCGTCGGTCCGACCGCCATTGCATTCATCAAGGGCGAGCCCGTCGATGCTGCGAAGGCTCTGAAGAACTTCGCTAAGGACAACAAGGCGCTCATCATCAAGGGCGGCTACATGGACGGCGCTGCGCTGTCCGTGGACGAGGTCAACAAGATCGCGGACCTCGAGTCCCGCGAGATCCTGTTGGCCAAGCTTGCCGGCGCGATGAAGGGCAACTTGGCAAAGGCCGCAGGCCTGTTCAACGCTCCTGCTTCGCAGGTGGCCCGTCTGGCCGCTGCTCTGCAGGAAAAGAAGGCCGCAGAAGGCGGAGCTGCCGAAGCTCCCGCCGAGGCTGCAGCCGAAAGCTGATCCGCACCCGCGCATCACTGCTATAACCCCGCCCGGTCGCGGATCAGCGACATGGGACTTACAGGAAGGACCGCCACAATGGCGAAGCTCAGCACCGAAGAGTTGTTGGACCAGTTCAAGGAGCTCACCCTCCTCGAGCTCTCGGAGTTCGTGAAGGCATTCGAGGAGACCTTCGAGGTCACCGCCGCTGCCCCGGTCGCCGTTGCCGCTGCAGGCGGAGCACCGGCTGCCGCCGAGGCTGCTGAGGAGCAGGACGAGTTCGACGTCGTCCTCGAGTCGGCCGGCGACAAGAAGATCCAGGTCATCAAGGTCGTCCGCGAGGTCGTTTCCGGCCTCGGCCTGAAGGAAGCCAAGGACCTCGTCGAGGGTGCTCCGAAGGCCATCCTGGAGAAGGTTGCCAAGGACGCGGCCGACGCCGCCAAGGAGAAGCTCGAGGCTGCCGGCGCGAAGATCACCGTCAAGTAAGACGGTCTCTCACCCGCGCTGCTCACCGAGCAGACGAAGAGGGCCACTCCCCATCCGTGGGGAGTGGCCCTCTTTTTTGCGTCCTCGGGGGGCTTCGGAGTGTCGAGATTCCTGACCGAAAGCGGGACGCGCGATCAAAAATTTCGCTACCGTTATCCCAGTTCAGACGCGTTGTTTTGCATAGTGAGACCCGCAGTTGGCATGCTTCCTTACTCATGAGTAGCATCCCTTGTCACAGGTAACACGTCGATGCGATAGAGTGACCCAACCCACACGGGGTGAGTGCATCGAACGGTCGCGGAGGTAATGGTGGGAGTCGAGGTATCCGTCGAGGGACTGACCAAGTCCTTCGGCTCGCAGAGGATCTGGCAGGACGTCACGTTGACCCTTCCGGCCGGTGAGGTCAGTGCGTTGCTCGGGCCGTCGGGCACGGGTAAATCGGTGTTCCTGAAGTCGCTGATCGGTCTGCTCCGTCCGGAGCAGGGGTCGATCGTCATCGACGGCACCAACATTCTCGAGTGCTCCTCGAAGGAGCTGTACGAGATCCGGAAGTTGTTCGGGGTGCTGTTCCAGGACGGTGCGCTGTTCGGGTCGATGAACCTGTTCGACAACGTGGCGTTCCCGTTGCGCGAGCACACGAAGAAGTCCGAGTCCGAGATCCGCAAGATCGTGATGGAGAAGATGGAACTGGTCGGCCTGCTCGGGGCCGAGGACAAGCTGCCCGGCGAGATCTCCGGTGGTATGCGCAAGCGTGCCGGGCTGGCGCGGGCGCTGGTGCTGGATCCGCAGATCATTCTCGTCGACGAGCCGGACTCGGGTCTGGATCCGGTGCGCACCACCTACATTTCGCAGACGTTGATCGACATCAACGCGGAGATCGATGCGACGATTCTGATCGTGTCGCACAACATCAATCTGGCGCGGACGGTGCCGGACAACATCGGGATGTTGTTCCGCCGGCATCTGGTGATGTTCGGTCCGCGGGAGGTGTTGCTGACCAGCGAGGAGCCGGTGGTCAAGCAGTTCCTGAACGGCACGATGATCGGTCCGATCGGGATGTCGGAGGAGAAGGACGAGGCGCAGATGGCGCAGGAGCAGGCGATGGTCGATGCCGGTCACCATGCCGGTGGTGTCGACGATGTGGAGGGGATCGTTCCGCAGATGAAGGCGACGCCGGGGATGCCGTTCCGGCAGGCCGTGGCCCGTCGTCAGGAACGGGTCCGGCACATCATGCACACCCTGCCCGAGAACGCGCAGATCGCGATCCAGGAAAGCCTCGACGAGACCTCCGGCGGAAACGGCGGCGGCGGTTACGACTACGCATACAGCCAGGAAGACACACAGGTCATCCCCGCATACCGGGGCGAAGGATACGAAAACACCACTCACGGGCAAGGGTAGGCATATCGGATGGGGGTTACCCGCAGCTCGGTCTTGCGGCCGGTCAACGGTGCGCTGACGCAGGCCGGAAACATCGTCGAGCTCTTCGTCGACGTCGCACGAAACACGTTCAAACGGCCATTCCAGTTCCGCGAGTTCATCGAACAGGCCTGGTTCATCGCCAGCGTGACGATCCTGCCCACGGCCATGGTCGCGATTCCGTTCGGCGCAGTGGTGTCACTGCAGACCGGATCGCTCATCAAACAGCTCGGTGCAGAGTCGTTCACGGGAGCGGCCAGCGTGCTCGCCGTCATCCAGCAGGGGTCCCCGCTGGTGACGGCACTACTGGTGGCCGGAGCTGCGGGCTCGGCTGTAACGGCGGATCTCGGCGCGCGGACGATCCGCGAAGAGATCGACGCCATGGAAGTGCTCGGCATCAACCCGATTCAGCGACTCGTCGTGCCCCGGGTGCTCGCCATGGTGCTCGTCGCGATCCTGCTCAACGGCCTGGTGTCGGTCGTCGGCATCGCGGGTGGCTACTTCTTCAACGTCATTCTCCAAGGGGGTAATCCCGGTGCGTACCTGGCATCGTTCTCGGCCTTCGCGCAGCTTCCCGACATCTGGGTCGGCGAGCTCAAGGCGGCCGTCTTCGGTGTCATCGCCGGTGTCATCGCCGCGTACAAGGGGCTCCATCCGAAGGGTGGACCCAAGGGCGTCGGTGACGCGGTGAACCAGTCGGTGGTGATCACGTTCCTGCTGTTGTTCTTCGCGAACCTGATCCTGACCATGGTGTACCTGCAGATCGTTCCGGCGAAGGGATCGTGACCCTATGACAATCGCCAAGGGACGCGGTGACCGGACCCTGATGGCGGCGCGCCGAGTCGGTCGTGCGCCGCTCAACGTGCTCGACCGGGCCGGCGAGCAGATGTCGTTCTACGCCAGGGCCATCGCCTGGTCACCCCACACTCTCGTGCACTACCGCAAGGAGGTGCTGCGGCTGCTCGCCGAGGTCACCTTCGGCAGTGGCGCGCTCGCCGTCATCGGCGGCACCATCGGCGTCATCGCGATGATGTCCGGCTTCACCGGCGTCGTGGTCGGACTGCAGGGTTTCGCCGCGCTCGAACAGCTGGGCAGCTCGGTCCTCACCGGCTTCCTGTCCGCCTACGTCAACACGCGTGAGATCGCGCCGATCGTTGCGGCACTCGCGCTCTCGGCCACCGTCGGCTGTGGTTTCACCGCGCAGCTCGGCGCCATGCGGATCTCGGAGGAGATCGACGCGCTCGAGGTCATGGCGGTGCCGAGTGTGCCGTTCCTCGTCACCACCCGCATGATCGCGGGATTCGTCGCCGTCATCCCGCTGTACATCGTCGGTCTGCTCGCGGCCTATCTCGCCTCCCGCGTCATCAGTACCGTGTTCAACGGACAGTCGACCGGCTCGTACGACCACTACTTCAACTTGTTCCTGCCACCGCAGGACGTCCTGTACTCGTTCGCGAAAGTGCTGATCTTCGCGTTCGTGCTGATCCTGATCCATTGCTACTACGGCTATCACGCGTCGGGTGGTCCCGCCGGTGTGGGTGTGGCCGTGGGCCGGGCGGTCCGCACCGCGATCGTCACCATCGCCGTGCTCGACTTCTTCCTGAGCCTCGCCATCTGGGGCACGACGACCACAGTGAGGGTGGCCGGATGACCAACACGACATCTGTTGTGGGACGACGGGTGCTGGGGCTGGTGTTCTTCCTCGTCCTCGCGTTGTTCCTGGCCTTCACCATCGGCATGTTCAACAAGAGCTTCACCAAGGTCGTCAAGATCGACCTCCTCACCGACAGCGCCGGAAATGCCCTGCCGCCCAATGCGGACGTGAAGGTCCGTGGCCTCATCGTCGGCGAGGTGCGCTCGGCGACCCCCCAGGAGGGCGAGGTCACTCTCGCTCTCGCGATCCAGCCGGACAAGGCACCGCTGATCCCGTCCAACGCGACGGCGCGGCTGCTGCCCAAGACACTGTTCGGTGAACGTTATGTGTCGCTGATCGTTCCGGAGGGCGACACGGCTCCGCCGATCCAGGCCGGTGACACGCTGCGTCAGGACAAGAGCGGCAACGCCGTCGAGGTCGGCGAAGTTCTGGACGGCCTGCTGCCGCTCCTGCAGGCCATTCCGCCGCAGGACCTGGCGAACACGCTCGGCGCGCTGTCCCAGGGACTCAGCGGCCGCGGCGCCGAACTCGGCCTGACGCTCGACCGGCTCGAGGAGATCTTCGGTGGGCTGAACACCGAACTTCCCGCCATCCAGGAGGATCTGCGAGGTCTGGCGGACTTCTCGCAGACGTATTCCGAGGCGGCGCCCGATCTGGTCAACGCCCTCGACAGCCTGCGGACCACCGGAAATACCGTGGTGGAGAAGCAGAATGAGATCTCCACGCTGCTCGTGTCGCTGACCGCAACCGCGTCGAGCACCGCGGATCTGCTACAGACCAACGCCGAGTCGATCGTCAGCATCGCCGCCGATTCGCGTGAGGCGCTGCAGATTCTCGGCCGCTACTCGCCGAGCTTCGAGTGCACGTTCGCGGGCTTCGCGAAGTCTGCTCCCGTTGCCCGTGAACTACTGGCACCGGACGATCCGTACCCCGGTGTGCGTGCCAGCGTGCAGTTCGTCAACCCGAAGGGCCGCTACGTGCCCAACCAGGACGAGCCGCGCCTGCTCGACAACCGCGGGCCGGCTTGCTACGACAACGTCACCGCTCCGGGTGGGAAGTTCCCGCAGTACCCGGGCGGGTCGTCCTACAACGACGGCGCCTACCAGGTGCCGTCGCGGAACCCCGGACCGTCGACCATCGACTTCTTCCCGGCGCCCGCCGGCGTCCCCGATCAGGTCCCCGGGTACGGAGCTCAGGTCACGCCCGCGAGCTACGCGGGTTCGAAGATGGAGCAGGACACGTTGGACGTCGTCTACGGCGAGGCCGGGGGAATGGCACCGGAGGACGTGCCGAGCTGGACGACACTCGTCGGCGCGCCGACCATGAGGGGGACTGAGGTGAGCTTCAAGTGAGGGGTCTGACCGCACCATTGGTCAAGCTGATCGTGTTCGCCGTGGTCACCATCCTGGCGACCGGTCTGCTGGCGGCCACCATCGCCAACCTCGGCGGGGGCGGTGGCACCAAGTTCAACGCGATCTTCTCGGACGTCACCTCGCTCAACGAGGGTGACGAGGTCCGCATCGCCGGTGTGCGCGTGGGTCAGGTCGAGAAGATCGCGATCCACGACGACCGCGAGGCGGAAGTCCAGTTCACGGTGTCGGAACGGGACTGGCTGCCGGCCAGCACCACCGCGACCATCCGCTTCCGGAACCTCGTGGGGCAGCGCTACATCGCGCTCGAACAGGGGGAGGGCCAGCAGGGCATGAAGATTAGCGGCGGCGACACGATCCCGATCGAGCGGACCAAGCCGGCCGTCAACCTCACCACGCTGTTCGACGGCTTCCGCCCGCTGTTCCAGACCCTCAGCGCCGAAGACGTCAACAAGTTGTCGTACCAGATCATCCAGGTGTTCCAGGGTGAGTCGGGAACCATCACGGAACTCGTCAAGAACACGGCAAGCCTCACCAACACCGTCGCCGACAAGGATCGGGTGATCGGTGCGGTGATCAACAACCTCAACGACGTGCTCGCCACGGTGAATCAGCGTGACGATCAACTCGATTCGCTGATCGTCAACACCCAGCAGCTCGTCACGGGCCTGGCGAACGAGCGGGGAACCGTCGGATCGGCGGTGACGTCCCTCGCGGGACTCACCGACGCGACGGCAGATCTGCTCGAACCCACCCGACCGTCCATCCAGGAATCCATCACGTCGCTGAACACGCTGGCGACGACGTTGAACCGTAACTCCGACACGGTCAACAGCGTTCTCCAGACGCTTCCGGTGAAGCTCGAGAAGCTCGGCCGGGCAGCCAGTTACGGGTCCTGGTTCCAGTTCTACCTCTGTGGAGTCGACATCGTCGCAGGACCAGGTACCGCGCCCCAACTGAACCTGCCCACGGGCTTGCCCACCGTCAACCAGCCGATCTATACGAACTCGGCGAAACGGTGCACGCAGGACGGCCTACAGGAGTTGCAGACACGATGAGCAGACGTCGCAGCCCGGCAGTGGCTGGTGCCCTCGGCATTCTCGTGGTGCTGCTGGCAACCCTGTCGGCTTTCTTCCTCGATTCGCTGCCGTTCATCGGCGCCGGGTCGACCTATCACGCCGAATTCACCGAGGCGGCGGGCCTCAAGCCCGACAACGAGGTCCGGATCGCGGGCGTCAAGGTCGGCAAGGTCAGTTCCGTCGAACTCGACGGCGACCATGTGGACGTCGCCTTCAAGGTGTCGGATGCGTGGGTCGGCGACGAGACGTCCGCGTCCATCCAGATCAAGACGATCCTGGGGCAGAAGTACCTGGCCCTCGACCCCCGCGGCTCGGACACGCTGAACCCGAGTGACACGATCCCGTTGGACCGCACCACGTCTCCGTACGACGTGATCGAGGCGTTCTCGGCCGCCGCGCAGACGGTGGGGGACATCGACTCCGATCAGCTCGCGCAGAGCATGGTGACGCTGTCGCAGGCGTTCGAGGGGACTCCGACGGAGATCCGCGCGTCGCTGGACGGTGTCAGCAGGCTGTCGCAGACCATCGCCAGCCGCGATCAGGAACTGCAGAAGCTGTTCGCTGCGACCGGCAAGACCACCAAGGTCCTCGCCGATCGCAACGTCGAATTCAACCGGTTGATCAGCGACGCCGGGCTGCTGCTCGGTGAGCTCAACAGCCGTCAGCAGTCCATTTCCCAGCTGCTCACCGGAACTCAACGGCTGTCGCAACAGTTGACCGGACTCGTGCGCGACAACGAGGCCGCCATCGGTCCCGCGCTCGAACAACTCGACGGTGTCGTCGAGATCCTGAAGGCCAACAACGAGAACCTGGACAAGGCGATGAAACTGTACGAGCCGTTCGTCCGCCTGTACACGAACGTGGTCGGCAACGGTCGCTGGTTCGACCAGGTCGTGGTGAACCTCCTGCCGCCGGGGCTGCCCGACATTCCGGGTCCGCGCGAACCCGTCCGCACGTTGGGGGGTAACTGATGGCAGACGTCGACAACGGAGCCGACCGCGGAGGACGCGGCGGGATCGCCCTCATCGTGGGAATCGTCATCGTCGCGCTGGTGATCGCCGGCGCCCTGTGGTGGGTGTTCACCCGCGCGGGCACCACGAAGATCACCGCGTACTTCGACAAGTCGGTGGGCATCTACGAGGGCTCGGATGTGCGGGTCCTCGGTGTGAAGGTCGGATCCGTCGACGGCGTCGAGCCACAGGGCGATCAGGTGAAGGTCGACATGCGCGTCGATCGCGGCGTCGACATTCCCGCCGACGCGAAGGCCGCGCAGGTCACGCCGTCCGTGGTGTCGGACCGCTACATCCAGCTCGCGCCCGCCTACACGGGCGGCGAGAAGATGGCCAGCGGCGCGGTGATCTCGCGCGACCGCACCGCGACCCCCGTCGAGGTCGACCAGTTGTACGCGAGCATCGAGGAGCTCTCCACCGCGCTCGGCCCGGACGGGGCGAACAAGGAGGGTGCGCTGTCGCAGTTCGTCGAGACCGGCGCCGCCAACCTCGACGGCAACGGTGAAGCGCTGGGGCAGAGCATCACCCAGCTGTCCGACGCTGCCCGCACTCTCAACGACAGTCGCGGCGACCTCTTCGACACCGTGAAGAACCTCCAGGTGTTCGTGGGTGCGCTGGCGGCCAACGATCAGCAGGTCCGCGATTTCAACTCGCAGCTCTCCGACCTGTCCGGATTCCTGGCGGGGGAGCGGGAGAACCTCGGTGCCGCACTGAACCAGCTGGCGATCGCCCTGGGCGACGTGTCGAAGTTCGTGGCCGACAACCGGGAGATCCTCGCCGAGAACGTGAACGATCTGGTCCCGGTGACGCAGACCCTCGCCGACAACCGGGAGTCACTGGTCAACTCGCTGACCCTGCTGCCGCTGGCGATCAGCAACCTGGCCAACTCCTACGACGCGGAGTCCGGCACTCTGGCCTCGCGCCTGGCGTTCCCGGACCTGCAGGATCCGGCCGGCGTCGGGTGCAAGTTGATCGACCTCGGCAAGCTGGTTCCCGGCGATCCGCGTTTCGAGCAACTCGGACGTCAGATGCAGCCGCTGATCGACAACTGTGCCAACATCACGTCGCAGATCACGCAATCGGCGAAGACTCCGTCGCTCGTGCTTCCGTTCGGAATCATGAGTGCGGACAACATTCAGCGGACGGTCACGCCCGGCACGGTGCCGGGTGTCGTGTCGCCGCGATTCGAAGGCGCAACGGGAGGTGAGGGCGAATGAAGCGGTCGGTAATCCTCGGCGCCGGTGCGTGCGCCGTCGCCATCGCAGTGACGTCCTGCTCGTCGGAGGGGATCTACGGGGTTCCACTACCGGGCGGTCCCGATGTCGGCGACCACCCCATGCATCTGACGATCCAGTTCGACGACGTCCTCGACCTCGTCCCGCAGTCCGCGGTCAAGGTCGACGGTGTCCCGGTGGGCCGGGTCGAAACGATCAAAGTGGCACCGGACGGCTGGACGGCGGACGTGGAGGTCGTCCTCGACTCGTCGGTCGATCTCGCCGCCAACGCGGTCGCCGCCATCGAGCAGACGAACCTGCTCGGTGAGAAGTTCGTCCAGCTGTCCGAGCCGCCGGAGGACAAGGATCCCGCGCGCCTCGAGGACGGCGACACGATCCCCCTCGACCGCACCCGGCACGCCACCGAGATCGAGCAGGTTCTCGGCGCGCTGTCGCTGCTGCTCAACGGTGGCGGCGTCGGCCAGTTGCAGCCGATCGTGCACGAACTGACCACCGCACTCGACGGGCGCGAGGATCGGGTCCGGGGACTCCTCGAACAGACGAACACGCTCATCGACGGTCTCAACCAGCAGCGCGACGACATCACCCGCGCCCTGGACGGCCTCGACGCACTGACCACGCGCGTGAACGAACAGAACGAGAAGATCGGACTGATCCTCGACGAGTTGCCGATCGCGGCGGAAGTGCTCAACGAGCAGCGTCCACAGCTCACCCAGATGCTCACCCAACTGGACCGGCTCGGCACCGTCGGAACCGACGTGATCAACAGGTCGAAGGACAACCTGATCGCGGATCTCCTCGCACTGCGGCCGACCCTGAAGGCACTCGCCGATTCGGGCGACAACCTGCCCAATTCGCTCGCGTTCATTCCGACCGTGCCGTTCCCGGACGGCGTCGAGAAGATCGCGCTCGGCGGGTCGGTCAACCTGTTCCTCACGGTCGACCTGCAGATCGGCGATGCGCTGAGCGCACTCGGCGTCGGCCAGGGCGACCCGGTGTACGTGCCGCCGAAGTTCGGTGAGCCCAAGCCGATCGTCGACCCGTCGAACCCGTACTACAACGGCAACGGGCCGAAGCCGGGGTGGCCGACGGTGTCCCTGCTGCCGATTCCGCCGATCGTCCCCGCCCCGACGGGCCTGCGGATCCCGGGGCTCCCCGGCACCGCGCCCGCCGGCAACGGTGGCGCAGGGAACGGCGCAGCACCGCCGCCGCAGAACCCGCTCGGGGGACTGCTGGAGCAGTTCGGAATCGGGGGTGGACAGTGAGGTCACGACTGGTCAGGATCCAGCTCGTCGCATTCGCCATCGTGGCGATGCTCGGGCTGGTCTACGTCGGCGCCAAGTACGTCCGCCTCGACAATCTGCTCGGATTCGGTGAGTACGACGTGAACGCGAAGTTCAAGGACTCCGGCGGCATCTTTACCAACGCCGAGGTCACGTACCGCGGAGTTCCCGTCGGCCGCGTCGGCGACCTGTCGCTGACCGCGGACGGCATCAACGTCGAGTTGAAGATCTCCTCGGGCGGGCCCGACATCCCGGCGTCGGCCAAGGCCGTCGTCGCCAACCGGTCCGCGATCGGTGAGCAGTACGTGGACCTGCAGCCCGACACAGACCAGGGGCCGTACCTCGAACAGGGCTCGGTGATCACCGAGGCCGACACGTCGACACCCGTTCCGGTCGAGCAGGTGCTGATGGCCACCGACGGTCTGGTCCGGTCGGTTCCGGTCGACTCGCTGCGCACCGTCGTCACCCAGCTGGGGACGGCGTTCAACGGCAAGGGCGAGGATCTGCAGACGCTCGCGGATTCACTCTCCACGCTGACGAAGGACGGGCTCGACGTCCTGCCCCAGACACTGGCACTCGTCAGGGACAGTCAGACGGTGCTGGCGACGCAGTCCGATCAATCGTCCGCGATCGTGCAGTTCAGTTCGGACCTCGACGCGGTCGCCGCGCAGCTGCGGACCAGCGACCCCGATCTCCGCGCGATCATCGACAAGGGAATTCCGGCGAGCAACGAGGTCGGTCAGCTGGTCAACGAGATCGGTCCGAGCCTCACCACCGACCTGACGAATCTCGCCGCGGTCGGTGACAAGCTGGCTCCGCAGGCGATCGCGCTGCGGCCAATCCTGATGTTCCTGCCTGCCATCGCGGCGTCCGCGTCGACCGTGGCCCCCGGCGACGGCACGGTGCATCAGGGCATCGTCCTGGAAACCAACAATCCGCCGTCGTGCACACTCGGTTACGAAGGGACGCAGGAGATCCTGGCCGAGATGAAGCGGCAGGACCCGAACTTCGACGACACCCAGCAGGACTTCCCGTTCAACGTGAAGGCCAACTGCGACGCTCCCCAGGGAAGCGTGACGGGTGTGCGAAGTGCAGACCGCATCGTGTTCGCCGATCCGGACACGATCCAGCCGTGGGATTTCAAGCCGAAGGTCATGCCTGACACTCTCAACTTGAATCCCATCGCAACGCAGCTCGCGCCGCTCCTCGGGGTTACTCCCAAGTAGCATTCGGTTCCGGCCGAGGGCGAGTTGAAGAAAACAATCAGTAGGGTATTGGTGTGACGCGAATTACCACGCCCCCGGAGTCGGGACAACCGGCTCCGGGGAAGGACAGAACTCTGAAGGCCTCGTTTGCTGCGGTGACCGCACTGGTGGTGATCGCGGTTGTCGCAGCCGGATGGTTCGGCTTCGGGTGGGCGCGAGCGCTCTTCGTGGACAAGCCGATCGCCGACGCACGCGATTCCGCGTTGACGGGCGCCCAGCAGGCCGCGATCAATCTCAACTCGGTCGATTCCGCGGACCTCGACGGATCGTTCGAGAACATGAAGTCGTCGATCACGGGCGACAAGATGAACCAGGACCTCCAGGCGACCGTGGACGGGTTCACCGACCAGATGCGTCAATCGGGAGCGGCGAGCAAGGCCGAGCTGATCCAGGGCACACTCACGGAACTGAACACGGACGACGGCACCGCGAAGGCGCTGGTCGTCGTGGCCGTCACCACCACGTGGCCGGACCGCTTCGACAAGGCCAAGGTGACGATGCGGATGGACGTCCAGGACGTGGACGGGGTCTGGAAGGCTTCGTCGGTCGAACCGGTGGGCGGACGTATTCCGCTCGAGAGCGGTCCGGTGCCCGCCGCCGGCGCGGCCCCAGCCCCGGCCCCCACCGAACCGGCTCCCGCCGAGCAGGCGCCGGCCGAACAGGTGCCCGAGGGCGACAGCAGCGGCCAGTAGTCCTGATGTGCCGCGGCGGCGTGCTGCCGTGGTGTCCACGTCGACGACAGCTCGTCGTGCAATGAGAAAGTGGTGAACTATGCCCCCCAAGCGCCGAAACAACGTGCCGGACAGCGCTGCAAAGGGCAGGCGTCCGCGCGTAGCGGGGACCCGTCAGACAACGCCGAAGCCTCCCCGAGCGGACACCCCGGTCGACAAGACGGAACCGGTGAAAAAGCCGGACACGGTGAAGAAGCCGGAACCGGTCGAGAAGGCCGAGACGCCCGCCGTGGCGACCGCGGCCTCCACCGGCACGGCACAGGTTCCCGAGACGACGAAGGCTCCCGTCGCGGACAAGCCCGACACGGACACGACCGTATCGATGGCCAAGACGGTGTCGACGGTGAAGGCTGCGTCGACGGGGAAGGCTGCGTCGGCGGGGAAGGCGAAGGTTCCCAACCTTCAACCGCGCATCAGCAAGCAACAGGCTCCCGCCGTCGCCGAGAACGCGACCGACGCAGGCAGCGGGACCGGTCGCGTCACGTGGAAGCTCGTCGGGGTCCTCGGAGCGGTCGCGGTGGTGTTCGGCGTGTTCGCGGTCGTCGCGGCGTTCAAACCCGGAGCGAACATCACGAACACCGCGTGGGTCGACGCGGGAGCAACCGCCGAGGTGACCAAGGCGGGCACCGAGGCGATCGAGACGCTGTACACCTACAGCTACGAGACGATCGATCAGGACTTCGACAAGGCGCGCGGCTATCTCGATGACGCCAAGCGGGAAGAGTTCGACTCGACCGCCGACACGACCAAGCAAGCTGCCATCCAGACCAAGACGGCCACGCAGGCGTCCGTCACCGACATCGGGGTCACGGTGCTCGACGGTGACCGCGCCGAACTGCTCGCGCACATGAACGTCAGCGCCACCGGTGACGCCGTTGCTCAGGGCAGTGCCGCCACGCCGCTGTCGATCAAGATGGAGAAGATCGACGGCAAATGGGTGCTGTCCGACATCTCCGACAGCGAGGGCTGACCGGCTTCCGGAAAAGACTGAACCGGAGCGAGATTCGTATGCCGGATGATTTCGCGCGTCGAATTGAGTTCTCGGGCAGAGTGAATCGGTTCCGGGAATCGGGACGTCTTCACGATTGAATGGGAATCCCTTGCTGTGGTGACGGTTTCGGGCGGTCGGATGGCCCAGGGGTGGCCGGCTTCCGTGCCAGGAATCCCGGTGCCCACCAATTGGCCTCGCCCATCAACTTCACCAGCGCGGGCACCAGCATCATGCGGATGACGGTGGCGTCGATGAGCAGCGCGATGATCATGCCGAGACCGATGAACCGCATCATCGTCAGTTCCGAGAGCGTGAACGCTCCGGTGACGACGATCAGCAGCGCGGCCGCCGCCGTCACGATGCGTCCGGTGTGCGCCGTGCCGATCCGCACGGCCTCCTCGGTCGACGCGCCCGCGTCGTGGGCCTCGACCATCCGCGACAACAGGAAGATCTCGTAGTCGGTGGAGAGCCCGAAGACCACCGCGATGATGAGGACCACCATCGTCGCGGGCAGGGGCCCCGGCGTCACGCCGAGAAAATCTGCGCCGTGACCGTCCTCGAAGATCCACGTGAGCACACCGAACGAGGCGGCGAGGCTGAGGGTGGCCATGGCGATCGCCTTCAGGGGGAGCACCACGGACCGGAACGCGAGCAGCATCAGCACGAAGGTGACGGCCACCATGATTCCGATCATCCACGGCAGCCGGGCGCCCATCGCGTCCAGTCCGTCGGCGGTCAGGGCGTTCACGCCACCCAGCATCTTCTCGGTTCCGTCCGGGGTGGGGAGGTCGCGCAGGGCGGCGGCCGTCGCCATGGCCCCCGCGGTCCGGTCCGCGTCGTCGAAGACGGCCCGGATGGCGACGAACGTGTCGGTGGCGCCGACCGGCACCACCCGCTGGACCCCGGCGACCGCGGCGGTCGCTGCGAAGAACTCTGCCGTGGCGGCCGGCGGCGGCGCCTTGCCGTCGCTGTCCTGCAGCACGAGTGTCGCCCCGTTGTTGGCGAGCGGGAAATCTGCGGCGAGATCGTCGACGGCGACCCGGAGTGGATGACCCGCCGGCAGTCCGGTGTGATCGAGATCACCCAGCGACGCGCCTGCCAGGGGCGCGGCAAGCACCAGCAGCGCCGCGACGATCGCCGTCGCAATCGGGACGGGCCGCCGCATCACGCGTTCGGCGACGCCGCCCCAGAACCGGTGCGCCCGGTCCTCGCCGCGTTCGACCACTCCCCGTCGCCAGGTCAGCGAGTTGATGCGAGGCCCGAGCAGTACGAGGGCGGCGGGCAGTGCCGACAGCGTCAGCACCGCGGCAATCGCGATGGCCGCCATCCCGCCGTAGGCGAAGGACCGCACGATGGCCTGGGGAAACACGAGCATGCCCACGAAACCGCACACCAGCAGGAGAGCGGAGAACCCCACGGTCCGGCCCGCGGTGGCGAGCGTCCGGCGGACGGCGTCGTCGGTGCCGGCGCCGGACCGCAGTTCCTCACGGAACCGGGTCACCACGAACAGTCCGTAGTCGATCGACATGCCCAGCCCGACGAGACTCGCGATGTTCACCGAGAATGCGCTGACCTCGGTGAAGTACGAGATCACCCGCAGAGCGCCGAGGGCGCCGAGAATCGCGAGACCGCCGACGCACAGCGGTACGGCCGCGCCGACGAGGCCGCCGAAGATGACGAGGAGCAGGAGTAGCAGGATCGGGAACGACACCGCCTCGGCCCGCAATAGGTCGCTCTCGGACACCTCGTTGAAGGCGTTGGCGGCGGCGCTGAAACCGCTGAACTCCGCGGCCGTGCCGTCGATGACCAGCAGCGGCCGGAGGTCGTGGTACGCGGAGATCCGAGTGTTCTCGTCGCCGCTCAGCGACAGCACCACGAGTCCCTCGGTGCCGTCGGTGGACCGCAGGAACTCCTTCGCCTGGGGCGGCGCGGACCAGTACGACAGGGGAGTGTCGGCGAGCACGCCGGGGTCGATCCGCGCGAGGTGGGCGGCGACTTCGGGGCCGAGGTCGTCGATCGTCGAACCCGGACGCGCGTGGTAGGTCACCGCCAGATCGGGGGTCTGTCTGCCGAAAGCCCCCTCGATCAGGCGCTCGACGCGCGCGGACTCGCTGCCCGGGTCGGTGTACCCGCCGAGGCTGAGCCGGTCGAACACCCCCGAACCCCACGCCCCGCCGAGCAGCACCAGCAGCACCGTGGCGGCGAGAACCAGCTTCGGTCTGGCGACGACGAACGAACTCCAGCGCGTCACGGCTCTGCTTCCCTCGAGAAATCGACGGCGATCGCGTGGGCATATTGTTCACCGCCCGTCCGCAGCTGGAAAGGGGTGCCGGGACGAGCCGCGGGCCTCGCGAAACGACACGACACGCCCTCAGACTCTTGACGCCGCGATGATCACGCGTCACTCTGATGCGTGAACATGCGCAGTGACGCGTGGCCGAGCGCCCGGCTGGGTGCTGTTTCGGGTGCCCGACTCGACATCTACCGAGTTTGGGTGTACTTTTGGACGTTGCGCTGGCTGCCTCCTGTCCACCTCTCGTCCGTACCGCTGCGAAGTGATTCACTCTTCAGCAACTGTGACGAGTTTCGTTCGGGTTGTGACCAGCGAAATTCGAAGCAGATACAGCGGCGGTCGCAACAGCAAGAGCGGCCCGCGTGAGGTGCTGGAAGGACGCATCTTGGCAGTCTCTAGCCAGACCAAGGCAGTTTCCGGAATCCCCGGAGCCCCGAAGAGGGTTTCGTTCGCAAAGATTCGCGAACCCCTCGAAGTTCCCGGGCTTCTTGATCTACAAACCGATTCGTTCGAGTGGTTGATCGGTGCGCAGAGCTGGCGCGAACGCGCCGCCGCTCGTGGCGACAGCGCAATCTCCGGCGGTCTCGAGGACATTCTCGCGGAGCTTTCCCCGATCGAGGATTTCTCGGGCTCGATGTCTCTGTCCTTCTCGGACCCGCGCTTCGACGAGGTGAAGGCCTCGACGGACGAGTGCAAAGACAAGGACATGACCTACGCGGCGCCTTTGTTCGTCACCGCGGAGTTCATCAACAACAACACCGGTGAGATCAAGAGCCAGACGGTCTTCATGGGCGACTTCCCGATGATGACCGACAAGGGCACGTTCATCATCAACGGCACCGAGCGTGTCGTGGTCTCGCAGCTGGTGCGTTCCCCCGGCGTCTACTTCGACCACTCCGTCGACAAGGGCACCGAAAAGGACCTGCACAGCGTCAAGGTCATCCCGGGCCGTGGTGCATGGCTCGAGTTCGACGTGGACAAGCGCGACACGGTCGGCGTCCGCATCGACCGCAAGCGCCGCCAGCCCGTCACCGTGCTGCTGAAGGCCCTCGGCTGGACCACCGAGCAGATCGCCGAGCGCTTCGGCTTCTCGGAGATCCTCATGGCGACCCTCGAGAAGGACAACACCGCAGGCACCGACGAGGCGCTGCTCGACATCTACCGCAAGCTGCGTCCGGGCGAGCCGCCGACCAAGGAGAGCGCCCAGACGCTCCTGGAGAACCTGTTCTTCAAGGACAAGCGCTACGACCTGGCTCGCGTGGGCCGCTACAAGATCAACAAGAAGCTGGGCCTGAACACCGGGCAGCCGATCGTCGCGTCGACCCTCACCGAGGAAGACATCGTCGCCACCATCGAGTACCTGGTGCGCCTGCACGCCGGTGACACCGAGATGACCGCCCCCGGCGGCGTCGCGGTGCCCGTCGAGGTCGACGACATCGACCACTTCGGCAACCGTCGTCTGCGCACGGTCGGTGAGCTCATCCAGAACCAGATCCGCGTGGGCCTGTCCCGCATGGAGCGCGTGGTTCGTGAGCGCATGACCACCCAGGACGTCGAGGCGATCACGCCGCAGACGCTGATCAACATCCGGCCCGTCGTGGCTGCGATCAAGGAGTTCTTCGGAACGTCCCAGCTGTCGCAGTTCATGGACCAGAACAACCCGCTGTCGGGGCTGACGCACAAGCGTCGTCTGTCCGCCCTCGGCCCGGGTGGTCTGTCCCGTGAGCGTGCCGGCCTCGAGGTGCGAGACGTTCACCCGTCGCACTACGGCCGCATGTGCCCGATCGAGACCCCCGAAGGTCCGAACATCGGTCTGATCGGTTCGCTGTCGGTGTACGCACGGGTCAACCCGTTCGGATTCATCGAGACGCCGTATCGCAAGGTCGAGGGTGGCCAGGTCACCGACCAGGTCGACTACCTGACCGCGGACGAAGAGGACCGCCACGTCGTCGCACAGGCCAACTCGGCCGTCGACGCCAACGGTCACTTCACCGACGATCGCATTCTGGTCCGTCGTAAGGGCGGCGAGGTCGAGTTCGTCTCGTCCGCCGAGATCGACTACATGGACGTCTCGCCGCGGCAGATGGTGTCCGTCGCGACCGCGATGATCCCGTTCCTCGAGCACGACGACGCCAACCGCGCCCTGATGGGCGCGAACATGCAGCGTCAGGCGGTGCCGCTCGTTCGCAGCGAGGCCCCGCTGGTCGGTACCGGCATGGAGTTGCGTGCCGCCGTCGACGCGGGCGACGTCATCGTCACCGAGAAGACCGGTGTCGTCGAAGAGGTCTCCGCCGACTACGTCACGGTCATGGCCGACGACGGCAGCCGCAAGACGTACCGGATGCGCAAGTTCGCGCGTTCCAACCAGGGCACCTGCGCCAACCAGCGTCCGATCGTGGACGAGGGACAGCGTGTCGAGTCCGGACAGGTCCTCGCCGACGGCCCCTGCACCGAGAACGGTGAGATGGCGCTCGGCAAGAACCTGCTCGTCGCGATCATGCCGTGGGAAGGCCACAACTACGAGGACGCGATCATCCTGTCGCAGCGCCTCGTGGAAGAGGACGTCCTCACCTCGATCCACATCGAGGAGCACGAGATCGATGCCCGCGACACCAAGCTCGGTGCCGAGGAGATCACTCGCGACATCCCGAACGTCTCCGACGAGGTCCTCGCCGACCTCGACGAGCGCGGCATCATCCGTATCGGTGCCGAGGTTCGTGACGGCGACGTGCTGGTCGGAAAGGTCACGCCGAAGGGCGAGACCGAGCTGACCCCGGAGGAGCGCCTGCTGCGCGCCATCTTCGGTGAGAAGGCCCGCGAGGTTCGCGACACGTCGCTGAAGGTTCCCCACGGTGAGACCGGCAAGGTCATCGGCATCCGCGTGTTCTCGCGCGACGACGACGACGATCTGCCCCCCGGTGTCAACGAGCTGGTCCGCGTCTACGTGGCACAGAAGCGCAAGATCCAGGACGGCGACAAGCTCGCCGGCCGCCACGGCAACAAGGGCGTCATCGGCAAGATCCTCCCGCAGGAGGACATGCCGTTCCTGCCCGACGGCACGCCGATCGACATCATCCTGAACACCCACGGTGTTCCGCGTCGTATGAACATCGGTCAGATCTTGGAGACCCACCTCGGGTGGATCGGCAAGACCGGCTGGAACGTTCAGATCGCCGGCGACGGCTCCCGGCCCGATTGGGCGGAGCAGCTGCCGGAGGAGATGCTGTCGGCGCCTTCCGACTCCAACATCGCCACCCCCGTGTTCGACGGCGCCAAGGAAGACGAGCTCACCGGTCTCCTCGGTTCGACGCTGCCGAACCGCGACGGCGAGGTCATGGTCGCGTCCGACGGAAAGGCCACGTTGTTCGACGGCCGTTCCGGCGAGCCGTTCCCGTACCCGGTCTCGGTCGGCTACATGTACATCATCAAGCTGCACCACCTGGTCGACGACAAGATCCACGCTCGGTCGACCGGTCCGTACTCGATGATCACCCAGCAGCCGCTCGGCGGTAAGGCCCAGTTCGGTGGCCAGCGCTTCGGTGAGATGGAGTGCTGGGCGATGCAGGCCTACGGCGCGGCATACACGCTGCAGGAACTGCTCACCATCAAGTCCGACGACGTGGTGGGTCGAGTCAAGGTGTACGAGGCCATCGTCAAGGGCGAGAACATCCCCGAGCCGGGTATCCCCGAGTCGTTCAAGGTGCTCCTGAAGGAGCTCCAGTCGCTCTGCCTCAACGTGGAGGTGCTGTCCTCGGACGGCGCGGCCATCGCGATGGCGGACGGCGACGACGAGGACCTGGAGCGGGCCGCAGCGAACCTGGGCATCAACCTGTCCCGGAACGAGGCGGCGACGGTCGACGACCTCGCGAACTAGTTTTCGGTCCCCGGGTCACGGAAATCCGTGCCCCGGGGGCGTAGTTCACATTTGAATTGGCAGTCAGGAATCGGCGGGTGACCGTTGATCCACAATCCCTCTGGGGAAAGGAAGTTACGTGCTCGACGTCAACTTCTTCGATGAACTCCGCATTGGCCTCGCCAGTGCAGAGGACATCCGCAATTGGTCCTACGGCGAGGTCAAGAAGCCGGAGACCATCAACTACCGCACGCTCAAGCCCGAGAAGGACGGCCTCTTCTGCGAGAAGATCTTCGGCCCCACCCGGGACTGGGAGTGCTACTGCGGCAAGTACAAGCGTGTCCGCTTCAAGGGCATCATCTGTGAGCGCTGCGGCGTCGAGGTGACCCGCGCCAAGGTTCGTCGTGAGCGCATGGGCCACATCGAACTGGCTGCCCCGGTCACCCACATCTGGTACTTCAAGGGCGTGCCCAGCCGTCTCGGCTACCTGCTCGACCTGGCGCCGAAGGATCTCGAGAAGATCATCTACTTCGCCGCGTATGTCATCGTCGGTGTCGACGAGGAACTGCGTCACAACGAGCTGTCCACGCTCGAAGCCGAGATGCAGGTCGAGAAGAAGACCGTCGCCGATCAGCGCGACGCCGACCTCGAGGCCCGCGCTCAGAAGCTCGAAGCCGACATCGCCGAGCTGGAGGCGGAGGGCGCCAAGTCCGACGTCCGCCGCAAGGTCAAGGACGGCGGCGAGCGCGAGATGCGTCAGCTCCGTGACCGCGCGCAGCGCGAGCTGGATCGTCTCGACGAGATCTGGACCACGTTCACCAAGCTCAGCGTCAAGCAGCTCATCGTCGACGAACTGCTGTACCGCGAACTCGTCGACCGCTACGGCGAGTACTTCACGGGCGCCATGGGTGCCGAGTCGATCCAGAAGCTCATGGAGAGCTTCGACATCGACGCCGAGGCCGAGAACCTCCGCGAGACCATCCGCAGCGGCAAGGGGCAGAAGAAGCTCCGCGCACTGAAGCGTCTCAAGGTCGTCGCAGCCTTCCAGGTCAACCAGAACTCGCCCATGGGCATGGTTCTGAACGCCGTCCCGGTGATCCCGCCGGAGCTGCGTCCGATGGTTCAGCTCGACGGTGGCCGCTTCGCCACCTCCGACCTGAACGACCTGTACCGCCGCGTCATCAACCGCAACAACCGCCTCAAGCGACTGATCGACCTCGGTGCCCCCGAGATCATCGTCAACAACGAGAAGCGGATGCTGCAGGAGTCCGTGGACGCGCTGTTCGACAACGGCCGTCGCGGCCGCCCCGTCACGGGTCCCGGTAACCGCCCGCTGAAGTCCCTGAGCGACCTGCTCAAGGGCAAGCAGGGTCGTTTCCGTCAGAACCTGCTCGGTAAGCGCGTCGACTACTCGGGTCGTTCCGTCATCGTCGTCGGTCCGCAGCTCAAGCTGCACCAGTGCGGCCTGCCGAAGCTGATGGCTCTCGAGCTGTTCAAGCCGTTCGTGATGAAGCGCCTGGTCGACCTGAACCACGCGCAGAACATCAAGTCCGCCAAGCGCATGGTGGAACGTCAGCGCGCACAGGTGTGGGACGTCCTCGAAGAGGTCATCGCCGAGCACCCCGTGCTGCTGAACCGTGCACCGACGCTGCACCGCCTGGGCATCCAGGCCTTCGAGCCGCAGCTGGTCGAGGGCAAGGCCATTCAGCTCCACCCGCTGGTGTGTGAGGCCTTCAACGCCGACTTCGACGGTGACCAGATGGCCGTGCACCTTCCGCTGTCCGCGGAGGCGCAGGCCGAGGCACGCATCCTGATGCTGTCGTCGAACAACATCCTGTCGCCCGCGTCGGGTCGACCGCTCGCCATGCCCCGTCTGGACATGGTCACCGGTCTGTACCACCTGACCCGGTTGGACGAGGGTGCCACCGGCGAACTCGCCGCGTCGACGAACGACGAGGCGGAGCAGGGCGTGTACTCCTCGCCCGCCGAGGCTCAGATGGCCGTCGATCGTGGCGCGCTCGTCGTGCAGGCGAAGATCAAGGTGCGGCTCACGCAGCAGCGCCCGCCCCGCGACATCGAGTCGGAGCTGTTCCCCGAAGGCTGGAACTACGGTGACGGCTGGACCGCGGAGACGACGCTGGGTCGCGTGCTCTTCAACGAGCTGCTGCCGGCGGACTACCCGTTCGTCAACGAGCAGATGCCGAAGAAGCGTCAGGCGACGATCATCAACGATCTCGCCGAGCGCTACCCCATGATCGTGGTCGCGCAGACCGTCGACAAGCTGAAGGACGCCGGCTTCTACTGGGCCACGCGTTCGGGTGTCACGGTCTCGATCTCCGACGTCCTCGTGCCGCCGGAGAAGGCTCAGATCATGGAGTCCTTCGAAGCTCAGGCCGATCAGATCGAGAAGAAGTACCAGCGTGGTGCTCTGAACAAGACCGAGCGCAACAGCGCTCTGGTCAAGATCTGGTCCGAGGCCACCGACGAGGTCGGTAAGGCCATGGAGGCCCACTTCCCCGACGACAACCCGATCCCGATGATCGTGAAGTCCGGCGCCGCCGGCAACATGACTCAGGTTCGTTCGCTCGCCGGTATGAAGGGTCTGGTGACCAACCCGAAGGGTGAGTTCATCCCGCGTCCGATCAAGTCTTCCTTCAAGGAAGGCCTGACCGTTCTCGAGTACTTCATCAACACGCACGGTGCCCGTAAGGGTCTGGCCGACACCGCGCTCCGCACCGCCGACTCGGGTTACCTGACCCGTCGTCTGGTGGACGTCTCGCAGGACGTCATCGTCCGCGAGGAGGATTGTGGAACCGAGCGGGGCATCATCACCACGATCGCGGAGAAGCAGGCCGACGGCTCGATGATCCGCGACGCTCACGTGGAGACGAGCACGTACGCTCGTACCCTGTCAGCCGATGCGGTGGACGAGAACGGCAACGTCATCGTCCAGCGCGGACACGACCTGGGCGACCCGGCAATCGACGCACTGCTCGAGGCAGGCATCACTAAGGTCAAGGTCCGTTCGGTGCTCACCTGCACCACGGGCACCGGCGTCTGCGCCACCTGCTACGGCCGTTCGATGGCCACCGGCAAGCTGGTCGACATCGGTGAGGCCGTCGGTATCGTCGCCGCCCAGTCCATCGGTGAGCCCGGTACTCAGCTGACCATGCGTACCTTCCACCAGGGTGGTGTCGCCGGAGAAGACATCACCGGTGGTCTGCCGCGTGTCCAGGAGCTGTTCGAGGCCCGCGTCCCCAAGGGCAAGGCCCCGATCGCCGACGTCACCGGACGCGTGCAGCTCGAGGACGGCGACCGCTTCTACAAGATCACCATCGTCCCGGACGACGGTGGCGAAGAGGTTGTCTACGACAAGCTCTCGAAGCGTCAGCGTCTGCGTGTCTTCAAGCACGACGACGGCACCGAACGCCTTCTGGCCGACGGTGACCACGTCGAGGTCGGTCAGCAGCTCATGGAAGGTGCTGCCGATCCGCACGAGGTGCTGCGTGTCATGGGCCCCCGTCAGGTGCAGATCCACCTCGTCAACGAGGTCCAGGAGGTGTACCGGAGCCAGGGTGTGTCGATCCACGACAAGCACATCGAGGTCATCGTGCGCCAGATGCTGCGTCGCGTGACGATCATCGATTCGGGCGCCACGGAGTTCCTGCCCGGTTCGCTGACCGAGCGTGCCGACTTCGAGGCGGCCAACCGCCGTGTCGTCGCCGAGGGTGGCGAGCCGGCAGCCGGACGTCCGGTGCTGATGGGTATCACCAAGGCATCGCTGGCGACCGACTCGTGGCTGTCCGCGGCGTCGTTCCAGGAGACCACTCGCGTCTTGACCGATGCGGCGATCAACTGCCGCAGCGACAAGCTGATCGGTCTGAAGGAAAACGTGATCATCGGAAAGCTGATCCCTGCCGGTACCGGTATCAACCGTTACCGCAACATCCAGGTTCAGCCGACCGAAGAGGCCCGCGCTGCTGCGTACGCGGTTCCGTCCTACGACGACCAGTACTACAGCCCGGACGGCTTCGGCCAGAACACCGGTGCCGCGGTGCCGCTGGACGACTACGGTTTCAGCAACGATTACCGGTAGGCGCTCCGCGCCTGTGAGTGGTTGACGAGTCCCCGGACTCGCTGAGCACTCACCAACGGACGAAGGCCCCACCCCTCTCTCTTCGGGGGTGGGGCCTTCATCTGGTTTCGGTGCCTCCAGCCGTTTCGAGCCTTGTCGCAGGATGTTCAGCGTTGCTAGCGTCGAATGATGGCCCGGTCGAGGTTCGCCGTCGCGCTCGCACTCGCCGCCGTCGTGGGAGTCGCGACCTCCTGCACGGCCTCGGACACCCAGCAGAGCGAGGCGACGTCGTCTGCGGCGCCGGCCTCGTCCGGCACCCCCGCGGTGATCACCCCGGTGGTCGCGGACGTGGTGGCCGCACCGATCCCGGTGACGGGCAGCGACGGCCGCGTGCACCTGGCCTACGAACTGCGGCTGACGAACACCGGTTCGCAGCCGGCGACGATCACATCGCTGCAGGTGAAAGGTGACGGCCGCACACTGGTGGACCTGAGCGGCGATGCGCTGACACCGTGGTTCCAGGCCCTGGGCGGCGGTCCGAAGGCAGGCAACGTCCTCGCCCCCGGACAGCAGGGGCTGGTGTGGATCGACGCGACCCTCGACAGTCCCGACGACGTGCCGCGCAGCCTCGACCACGTCGTGAACGTCGACTTCCCGCAGGCGACGTCGCTCGTGCCGAAGCAACTCGCCGAGAACGTGGCGGACACGAACGTCGACACCCGCGAGGCCGTCCGGATCCGCTCGCCGCTCGACGGTCCGCGTTGGCTCGACGGCACCGGCTGCTGCACGGTCACCTCCCACCGCGCCGCCGTGCTGCCGATCAACGGCCGGATGCTGGCGGCCGAGCGTTTCGCGATCGATTTCGTCCAACTCGACGAGCAGGGTCGCATCTACACCGGCGACCAAAAGCAGCTGTCGAGCTACGCGTACTACGGCGCACCGGTCCGCGCCGTGTCGGACGGCGAAATCATCGCCGTCGTGGGCGATCTGTCCGAACAGGTTCCGGGGGCCACTCCGCAGGGACTGCCGCTCGACCAGTACGGCGGGAACCACGTCGTGCAGGCGATCGGGGACGGGCGGTTCGCGTTCTACGCGCACCTGCAGCCCGGCAGCGTGGACAACATCAGCGTCGGCCAGAACCTGCGGGCGGGCGAGCAGATCGGTTTGCTCGGCAACAGCGGAAACACCGACGCGCCGCACCTGCACTTCCATGTGATGGACGGGCCGGATTTCCTGGCGTCGAACGGCATTCCGTTCGAGTTCGAGAACTTCGACCTCGACGGTCGGGTGACGGGGGAGAGCTTCGAGGCCGCTGCCACTGCCGGCGCCCCGGTGGTCGACGCGACGGGAACGCAGACCGGATCGCGCACCGACGAGATGCCGCTGTACCTCGACGTCGTGACGTTCCCGGGCAGCTAGCCGAGGAGCGGCGCCCGAGCACGACGGCACTCGCCCCGTGAAGACTATCCTCGACATCACCTGTCCGATATGCGTGGTTCGCTGAACGGAGACGAGATGTCCGAGAAGAAGATCGATCGCGTGAAGGCCGAGTCGGCACTCGAAGTCGTGCGGGAGAGCCCGACGATCGCGCTCATCACCGTCGCGCCGGCGCTGGTCGTCTTCGGCGTGGTCTGGTGGCTGTTCGGATTCTGGTCCGCGCTGGTGCTGGTCCTGATCCTCGGTGTCGTCGCCGTCGTCGGCCGGAAGCTGTTCTGAGGCCGCTACCGCGGAACGTGGAACGTGGCCAGTGACGCCGCGCTCGACGTGAGTTCGTCCCACTCGCACGGCACCGTGAGGACCGCGAGCGCGGACGTCGGGAACTTCTCCCGCATCAGGTCGGCGTCCCCGGTGTCGGGGTTGCCTGCGAGATCCAGAGCCGTCGACGGCATGCCGGGAACATGCCCGACGACGAGCAGCGTGCGCACCGACGGTTCGATCCGCACGATTTCCATGAGCACCTCGGACGGGTACGCGCCGTAGAGTTCCTCGGCGAACCGGGCGGGAGCGCCGACCCGGGTCGCCTCCAGTGTTTCCCGGGTGCGGCGAGCGGTCGAACACAGCACGGCGTCGATCGGAGGCTGGGTCGACCGCAGCCACTCACCAGCCAGACCCGCCTGCTTCCGTCCGCGCGGCGCCAACGGCCGCTCGTGATCCGCGACCCCCTCCGGGTACGCCGACTTGCCGTGGCGCATCAGTATGAGGGTGCGATTCCGCGACGAGCTGTGCGAGGCCATGGCTAGACGCTAGCGCCCCACGCCGGCGCGTTCACTGTCGAGCTGGGCCATCTGCGCAGGCGCGTAGCGCTCCCCGGCGACAGCGGTGTCGGGGACCGCCGCGGCGATCGCCGTGAGGTCGCCGGCGCCGAGGTGGACGTCGAGCGCGCCGAGGGTCTCCTCGAGCCGGGCGACGGTGCGTGCCCCGATCACCGGCACGATGTCGTCGCCCTGGGCGAGAACCCACGCGATCGCCAGTTGTGCGGCGCTCACCCCGTGCTGCGCGGCGACGGCGGCGAGCGAGTCGACGAGGGTGAGGTTCTGCCGGAGGTTCTCACCCTGGAACCGGGGGCTGTGCGCGCGGAAGTCGTCGGCCGCGAGGGCCTGGCCGGTGTGCAGCGAATCGCTGAGCAGACCGCGGGAGAGTACGCCGTAGGCCGTGATGCCGATCCCGAGTTCCCGGCAGAGCGGCAGGATCTCGGCCTCGATGCCCCGGGAGATGAGCGAGTACTCGATCTGCAGGTCCGTGATCGGGTGCACCGCCGCGGCTCGGCGCAGCGTTTCGGGACCCACCTCGGACAGTCCGATGTGGCGCACGTAGCCGGCGTCGACGAGTTCACCGATCGTGCCGACGGTGTCCTCGATCGGCACGTCGGGGTCGAGGCGGGCGGGGCGGTAGATGTCGATGTAGTCGACGCCGAGCCGCTGCAGCGAGTACGCGAGGAAGTTCCGGATCGAGTCGGGTCTCGTGTCGACACCGGCCCACGTTCCGCCGGGCCCGCGCAGCCCACCGAACTTGACGCTGAGGACCACCTCCTCGCGCCGACGGCCGTGCAGGGCCGTGCCGATCAGGGACTCGTTGTGGCCCGAGCCGTAGAAGTCTCCGGTGTCGACGAGGTCGATCCCGGCGTCGAGGGCCGCATGGATCGTGGCGACGGACTCCACGTCGTCCGAAGCGCCGTACGTCCCGGACATTCCCATTGCGCCGAGGCCGAGCCGGCCGACGGCCGGACCCGTGGTTCCGAGTGCGGTGGTGCTGATCATGTTCTGCTCCGATGATCGGTGTGTGTTCCTGACCGACACCAGCGTCGCCGTCGGCGGGCCCGGCAACCAGAGACCGTTCATCGGGGGACCGGCGATCCCTGGCAGCGCCCCGGCCGGTCCGGCACAGTTGGGTCATGGACCGTTCCGAGCTGGCCGACTTCCTCCGCCGTCGCCGGGAACAGCTGGTGCCTGCGGACGTCGGCCTGGCGCCGGGAGTGCGGCGGCGGACGCCGGGACTGCGGCGCGACGAGGTGGCGCTGCTGGCGGGAATGTCCACCGACTACTACACGCGACTCGAGCAGGCTCGCGGTCCGCACCCGTCGACGCAGGTCCTGGCGTCGATGGCGCGGGCTCTGCGGCTCACCGACGATCAGCGCGATCACCTGTATCTGCTGTCCGGGCAGGTGCCGCCGATGCGGGCCGCGGGCAACAAGCACGTCGGACCGGGGCTTTTGCATCTGCTCGACAAACTCGACGACACCCCGGGCTGCGTCATCTCGGACCTCGGGGAAGTGCTGGTCCAGAACCGCATGCACGTGATCCTGTTCGGCGACGTGACCCGGTATGCGGGACTCGACCGGTACATCACGTGGCGGTGGTTCGCGCACCCCGCCGAGCGCGGACTGTTCCCCGCGGACGATCACGATCGTCTCGCCGGACAGCACGTCGCGGATCTGCGGGCGACAGCCGCCCGGCGCGCGGGCGACGCCGACGTCACCGAACTCGTCGCCCGGCTGTACGAGACGAGCACCGAATTCGCGGCGCTCTGGGACCGGCACGACGTGGCCGTCCGCCGATCCGACACGAAGAGCGTTCTCCACGACGAGGTCGGGCGCATCGACCTCGTCTGCGAGACGTTGCTGACGCAGGGCGCCTATCAGCACCTGCTCGTGTACATGCCGCAGCCGGGCTCCGATGCGCGCGCCAAGCTCGACCTGTTGCGGGTGATCGGCACCCAGCAGATGGTGTGATCAGGTGGTGATCGGCCCGACGTGGGCCACCGCCCGCAGCGCGTCGTCGACCAGGAACCACACCGTCAGCGACGTGTCGTCCCGGCGCCTGCGCAGGACGATCCTGTCGGTCGACACGATGGGCGCGAGGTATTCGAGCACTGCGCGGTGTGGGTTGTCGACGAGGCGGCCGCCGCCGGGATGCTCGTGGTCGGCGAGCAGTTCCTCGACCGCCTGCCAGTAGACGGCGTTGTTGACGTGGTCGAAGGGGTCGATGTCGGTGCGGCGCAGAACGAACTCGCTGTCCTCGATCCCGTCCTCGTCGGCGGCCGGCGCGTTCTCGACGAGCCACCGTTTCCACTTCAGCCGGTGTTCCTCTGCGGACTCCCCGAGGCGTTCGATGAACCCGTCGTCGATGCGGGTGGGCATGCCCGTTTCGCCGCTGATGTGGATCCAGAACCCCTCGGTCTCGATCAGCGCGCCCGCCTCACCCTGGATCTGCACGCGCATGTTCGTCCAGCGCGTCGACAGTGCCGAGCACCAGCGTCGGAGGTGTACGCGTTCGGGCCACACGGCGGGCCGCAGGACGTCGATGACGGTGCGCCGGACGATCCACAGCGGGTGGCTGTCGGCGGCGTCGACCGCGTCGAGGTTGTCCAGACCGGCGTCCTGCAGGTAGCGCGCGATGCCGTCGAGGCGGAGTCGTTTGGCGGCGTCGATGTCGCCGGTGCGAACCGGCCAGGACGTCTCGAAGAAGCGGCCGCGTGAGGGCGGAGCGGCGAGGGGGCGGTCGAGTGCCAAGATGCGGTTCCTTCGCTCGTGGACGGGCCCTGATTCTTTCATCCGGCGCCGGTGCTTGTTTGCGGACGCGATTCTCAGTACAGTTCATATAACTGTTACCACGTGTAACACAAATTAGTTCGATGGTCCGGACAGGTGTGAGGAAACCGCAATGGCATATGTCATCACCCAGGCGTGCTGCAACGACGCGAGCTGCGTCTCCGCATGCCCCGTGAACTGCATCCATCCGACGCCGGAGGAACGGGAATTCGCGCAGACCGAGATGCTGCACATCGACCCGGAAACCTGCATCGACTGCGGGGCCTGCGTCGACGCCTGTCCGGTCGACGCGATCTTCCCCGAAGACAAGCTCCTCGGCTCGCTCACCCGCTACAAGGACATCAACGCCGAGTACTACACGACCAACCCCATGCCGACCGGGTGGATCCCGCTCACGCCCGCGACCCCGCCGCGGCGCGACCTGGGCACGCTGCGGGTCGCCGTCGTCGGGGCCGGCCCGGCCGCCTGCTACGCCGCGGGTGAACTGCTCGAACGTTCGGACGTCGAGGTCGAGATGTTCGAGAAGCTGCCGACCCCGTGGGGACTCGTCCGCGCCGGCGTCGCGCCCGACCATCCCGGCACCAAGGAGGTGACCCGGATGTTCGAATGGAGTCTCGACCGGCCCAATTTCGAGTTCCACCTCAACGTCGAGGTCGGCAAGCACGTCACCCACGACGAGCTGCTGGAGAATCACCACGCCGTCATCTACGCCGTCGGGGCGTCGAGCGACCGGCGGCTGGGAATCCCGGGTGAGGATCTCCCCGGCGTGCACGCCGCCACGGAGTTCGTGGCCTGGTACAACGGCCACCCGGACTACGCGGGGTGCACGTTCGACCTGTCCGCGAAGCGCGCGGTGATCGTCGGCAACGGCAACGTCGCGCTCGACGTGGCCCGCATCCTCACGATGAACGTCGAGGAGCTGGAGCGGACGGACATCGCCGATCACGCCCTCGCCGCGCTGCGGCGCAGCAACATCGAGGAGGTCGTGCTCCTCGGCCGTCGTGGACCGGCTCAGGCCGCATACAGCAACCCGGAGTTCCTGGCGCTCGGCGACCTCGAGAACGTGGACCTCGTCATCGACGACGCCGACCTGGACCTCGACCCGGCCAGCGCGGCGCTGCTGGACGATCCGGCCACCGCGATGAAGGTCCGGCTGGCGCGAGAGTTCGCGCAGCGCGCGCCCCGACCCGGTCACAAGCGCATCGTGTTCCGCTACCTGACGTCGCCGATCGAGGTCACCGGCACCGGCAACGCCGAGGCCCTGCGTTACGGGCGCAACGAACTGGTGGTCGACGAATCCGGCGCGCTGTCCGCCCGGGCCCGCGGCGAGGAGGGTTCGCTGGAGACCTCGCTCGTGCTGCGCTCCATCGGGTACCGCGGAAATCCCGTCGGCGGCGTCGCCTTCGACGACAGGCGCGGCGTGATCCCCAACGAGCACGGCCGGGTCACCGACCGGGTGTATGTCACCGGGTGGATCAAGCGCGGTCCCAGCGGGGTCATCGGCACCAACAAGGCGTGTGCCAAGGAGACCGTGTCCTCGCTGCTCGCGGATTTCGAGGCCGGCGAACTCCTCGGCACGGTCGGGACCCGCAAGGACGTGAAGAAGCTCGTCGAGCGGCGCCAGCCGGAACAGATCGGCTTCGCCGGCTGGCGTGCGATCGACAAGGCGGAGACATCGCGCGCGGCGGGATCGGCCCGGCCGCGCGTGAAGATGACCGACAAGGTCGAGATGGTGACCGTCGCCCGCAGACGGAAGCGACTGTTCGCTCGTTGACGCCACCCGCCACCCCTGCGCGTCTAGTGTTTCGAGCATGCGCGCAGTGGTGGTGACGGAGCTGTCGGGGCCGGGCGGCATGACGCTGCGGGACGTTCCCGAACCGGCGGCCGAGGGGCTGGTCCTGATCGACGTCAAGGCGAGCGGCGTGTGCTTTCCCGACCTGCTGATCAGCTACGGCAAGTATCAGCTCCGGCCCGAACCGCCGTTCGTCCCCGGCTCCGAAGTCGCGGGTGTCGTGGTGTCGGCGCCCGACGGGAGCGGACTCGAGCCGGGCCGCCGGGTGCTGGCGGCACCGCAGGTCGGCGGTTACGCCGAACGGGCCGCGGTGCCTGCCGCGCAGGTGCTGCCCATCCCGTCGACGCTGGGTTTCGAGGAAGCGGCGTCGCTGATCGTCAACTACCAGACGATGGAATTCGCGCTGGAGCGCCGGGCACGACTGCGGGCCGGCGAAACCGTCGTCGTCCTCGGCGCTGCGGGTGGCGTGGGGACGTCCAGCATCCAGCTGGCCAAGGCGCACGGCGCCCACGTGATCGCGGTGGTGCGCCGGGACGGGGCCGACGACTTCCTCCGCGAACTGGGGGCCGACGAGGTCGTCCGCCTCGACGACGGCTGGGGCGCCCGGGCGCGTGAGCTGACCGGCGGCCGGGGCGCGCAGATCGTGGTGGACCCGGTCGGCGGCGACGCATTCGACGAGGCCGTCCGAGTGCTGGCCCCGGAAGGGCGTCTGGTCGTGATCGGTTTCGCCGGCGGTGCGATCCCCGAGGTGAAGGTGAACCGCGTGCTGTTCCGCAACATCAGCATCGTCGGGGCGGCGTGGGGCGAGTTCCTCCGCACCGAACCGAATGCGCTGGAAGAGGTGCACGCCGCGCTGATCCGGCACGTGGAGCGCGGACTGCGCCCGGTGGTCACGTCCAGGTACCCGCTCGAGCAGGCCGCGGATGCGCTGCGCGATCTCGAGGCCGGCCTCGTGCTGGGCAAGGCGGTCCTCGTCCAGGACTGAACCCGCAGGTCGTGGGCGCTGCCGGGGAATGTGATACCGGACACCATTTATTCGGTTGCGCCTTAGTTGCTCTTGGGCAATAGTTGCATAAGCGCTAGCATTCGAGGGTGCCCGACAATTCTCCTGATCTTCTCTTCGAACTACTCAACGACTTCTTCACCCAACTGTTGAGTGCGGGGGAGTCGGAGTCGATGGACAACCTCATCGAGCTGGACCTCACGTTTTCGCAGGTGCGCATGCTCTTCGCGCTGGCTCAGCACGGTGAGCCGCTTCCGATCAACGAAGTGGCCGAGCGGTTGCGGCTCTCGGTTGCCGCGGCGGGTCGAAACGTCGATCAACTCGTGAAGCTGGGTCTCGTGGTCCGCCGGGAGGACGAGCGGGACCGGCGGGTCAAACGGGTCTCCCTGTCGGAGGCTGGGCATAAGGTCGCCAACCAGCACATCGACTGCAAGCGTGATCAGTTGCGACGGTTCGCATGGCGGGTTCCGGAGAGCGAGCGGACTCGGCTGATCGAGGCACTACAACCGATCCTCGCGGGGGAGTCCCTGCGAGAACTCAACCAGGAGATATTCGGATGACATCGCCGACCGCCGCGAACGCGGCGCCCGACAAGCTCGACGGCACGGTCCTCAAGATCGCGTCCGTGGTGGTGCTCGGTGCCATCATGTCGATCCTCGACGTGACCGTCGTCAGCGTTGCGCTGCCGACGTTCGCCACCGAGTTCGACACCACGTACGCCACCGTCGCATGGACGATGACCGCGTACACCCTCGCCCTGGCGACCGTCATCCCCGTCACCGGGTGGGCGGCCGACCGCTTCGGCACCAAACGCCTCTACATGACGGCCCTCGTGCTGTTCGTGCTCGGCTCGGTGCTGTGTAGTTTCGCGTGGGACATCACGTCGCTGATCGGCTTCCGCGTCCTGCAGGGGCTCGGCGGCGGCATGTTGATGCCGCTCGGCATGACGATCATGACGAAGGCTGCAGGCCCCGACCGCGTCGGCCGGGTCATGGCGGTTCTCGGTATCCCCATGCTGCTCGGACCCATCGGTGGCCCGATCCTCGGCGGCTGGCTGATCGAGGCGGCGAGCTGGCACTGGATCTTCCTGATCAACCTGCCCATCGGCATCATCGCCCTGGCTGCCGCGTTCATCATCCTGCCGTCCGACCAGGCCTCGCCGTCCGAGTCCTTCGACTTCCTCGGCATGCTGCTGCTCTCGCCGGGTCTGGCGCTGTTCCTGTTCGGTGTGTCGTCCATCCCGGAGGTGGGCACCGTCGCCTCGGCCCGCGTGCTGGCGCCCGGTGTGATCGGCCTGGTCCTGATCGTCGCGTTCATCTTCCACGCGCTGCGCAAGGACCACCCGCTGATCGACCTGCACCTGTTCAAGAACCGGCAGCTGTCGGTCGCGGTCATCACGACTTCGCTGTTCATCGTCGCGTTCATGGGTGCCGGTCTGCTGTTTCCGAGCTACTTCATCCAGGTCGGCGGGCACACCACGCTCGCGGCCGGTCTGCTGATGGCTCCGCAGGGTATCGGCGCGATGCTGACGATGCCGGTGGCCGGACGACTCGTCGACAAGATGGGCCCCGGCAAGATCGTGCTGACGGGTCTGCCGCTGATCCTAATCGGGCTGGGCGTCTTCACGCAGGTGGCGGCGGATTCGCCGACCTGGCTGCTGATGGGTGCGCTGTTCGTGATGGGTATGGGCATGGGCTGCACCATGATGCCGCTGATGACCGCGGCGATCGTGACGCTGTCCAACGACCAGGTCGCGCGTGGTTCCACGCTGATGAACATCGTCCAGCAGACCGCGGGTTCGATCGGTACCGCCGTCATGTCGGTGGTCCTCACCAACCAGTTGCTCGATCGCGGTCTCGACAGTCAGACGGTCGCGATGCAGCACGTGCCCGAGGTCGCCGCACAGGAGCCTCCCGGAATGGTGGACCAGGTCCTGAGCCAGGCCGCCGACGCGTTCGGCAACACGTTCCTGGTCGCCACCGTGCTGATCGCGTTGACGCTCATCCCGGCGTTCCTGCTGCCGCGGAAGAAGTCGGTCAACCCGCGTCTCGAGGCCGAGGGTGCCCCGACGGTCATGATGCACTGATCGGGCTCGTCCCGACCGAACGTCGCCGAGGGCGGCAAGCGCACTGCGCTTGCCGCCCTCGGCCGTTTCCGGAATAGGCCGAAGTGGTTGAATGTTGCAATAGGTTCATGCAAATGCATGGAGTTCTGACGCGAGAGGAACAGCTATGCAGTTCGGAATCTTCACCGTCGGCGACGTCACGGCCGATCCCACTACCGGCCGCACACCCACCGAGCACGAGCGCATCAAGGCGATGACGACCATCGCCAAGCACGCCGAGGACGTCGGGCTCGACGTGTTCGCCACCGGCGAGCACCACAACCCGCCGTTCGTGCCTTCGTCACCCACCACCATGCTGGGCTACCTCGCCGCGCAGACCGAGAAGATCATCCTGTCCACGTCCACGACGCTGATCACCACCAACGACCCGGTGAAGATCGCCGAGGACTACGCGATGTTGCAGCACCTCGCGGACGGCCGGGTGGATCTGATGATGGGCCGCGGAAACACGGCCCCCGTCTATCCGTGGTTCGGCCAGGACATCCGGCAGGGCATCCCGCTGGCGCTCGAGCACTACCGGTTGCTGCGCCGACTGTGGGACGAGGATGTCGTGGACTGGCAGGGGCAGTTCCGCACTCCGCTGCAGGGCTTCACCTCCACGCCGCGCCCGCTCGACGGCGTCCCGCCGTTCGTCTGGCACGGGTCGATCCGCAGCCCGGAGATCGCCGAGATCGCGGCATTCCACGGCGACGGTTTCTTCGCCAACAACATCTTCTGGCCCAAGGAGCACTACATCGCCCTGATCAACCTCTATCGCGAGCGGTACGAGCACTACGGCCACGGCCGCGCGGACCAGGCGATCGTCGGCCTGGGCGGGCAGGTGTTCATGCGCCGCAACGCCCAGGACGCCGTCGACGAGTTCCGGCCCTACTTCGACAACGCCCCGGTCTACGGCCACGGGCCGAGCCTCGAGGACTTCACCGACCAGACCCCGTTGACCGTCGGCACCCCGGAGCAGGTGATCGAGAAGACCCTGACGTTCGCCGACTTCTTCGGCGACTACCAGCGGCAGTTGTTCCTCGTCGATCACGCGGGACTTCCCCTGAAGACGGTGCTCGAGCAGCTGGACCTGCTCGGCGGCGAGGTCGTGCCCGTGCTGCGCAAGGAGTTCGACGCCCGCAGGCCTGCCGGGGTGCCGGACAACCCGCCGACGCACGCGTCGATGAAGTCCGATCGCGAGCCGGTCGATGCCGCCCGCCAGTAGGACCGAACGGGCGGCCGAGGCGTGGGAGGCGCTGTTCCGCGCGCAGGTCGCGGTGATGCGGAACCTCGCAGCCGACGACGTGTGGGACGAGCTGAGCATGCGCGAGTACGACGTGCTGTTCACACTCGGCCGGGCACCCGGGCGCAGGCTGCGCCTGCACGACCTCAATCGGGAGATCCTGCTCAGCCAGCCGTCGCTGAGCAGGCTCGTCGAGCGGCTGGCCGGCTCCGGGTACGTCACCCGGGAGGGCGATCCCGGCGACCGCCGCGGGACCGTCGTCGCACTGACCGAGGAGGGTGTGCGGGTGCAGAAGTCCGTCGGACGCAGGCACGCGGCGAGCATCCGGCGGCACGTCGGCCCGGCACTGTCCGAAGACGAACTCGACACGCTCACCGAACTCTGCGCGAAACTACGCGGCGCACAGGACTGACGAAAGGCACGATGGAGCAGTGAGCAATCTGGAGACGAACACGGTGGAAGAGCGGTGCGAATCGCACCCCGACGGCGGCGGCATCCAGGTGCTCGGCGCGCGCGAGGTCCCGCTCGGCGGCCCCCGCGCGATGCCGGTCCGGCGCACCCTCCCGCAGCGCGACCGTTCGCTGATCGGAGCCTGGTGCTTCGCCGACCACTACGGTCCGGACGACGTCGCGAAGACGGGCGGGATGAACGTGCCACCGCACCCGCACACGGGACTGCAGACGGTGAGCTGGCTGTTCACCGGCGAGATCGAACACCGCGACAGCATCGGCTCGCACGCGATGGTGCGTCCCGGTGAGGTCAACCTGATGACCGCGGGGCGGGGGATCGCGCACTCCGAGGTCTCGACACCGCAGACGCGGATCCTGCACGGCGCGCAACTGTGGGTGGCGTTGCCGGCGTCGGCGCAGGACGCGGAGCCGGCATTCGAGACGTACGCGCCCGATCCGGTCGTCCGGGGCGGGGCAACGGTGCGAGTGTTCCTCGGAAGCACGGTGGGCTCCACGTCGCCGGTGCGCACGTTCACGCCGCTGGTCGGTGCGGAAATCCTGCTGGAGCCGGGTGCCGACATCACCCTCGACATCGAGCGCGGCTTCGAGGTGGGGGTGCTCGTGGACGAGGGTGAGGTGCAGCTGCGCGGGACCACGCTGCGCTGGGCGGAACTCGGCTATCAGCCGCCCGGCGAGTCGCTGGTGGCGCTGCGCAACACGGGCGGTACCCGGGCGCGGCTGCTGGTGCTCGGCGGCGAGCCGCTCGGCGAGCAGGTGATCATGTGGTGGAATTTCCTCGGCCGCAGCCACGAGGACATCGTCGGCTACCGCCGCGAATGGCAGTCCGAACTCCGGGGCGCGGCGCCCGCCGACCCCCGGTTCGGCACGGTCGAGGGCTACGACGGCGATCCGCTGCCCGCTCCCGAACTGCCGAACAGCCGCCTGAAACCGCGCAGCTGACGGGCGGCCGGATCAGTAACTGGTCAGCGACGTGTTGGCGCCGCACAGCACCACGCAGAGCGGCTTGTCGCCGGTGGGGCGGAGCTGTCCGGTGACGATCGCGGCGAGCGCCGCTGCGGTGCCGTGTTCGACGACGATCCGGAACTCCTCCCACAGCAGCGTTCGCGCGTCGATCAGGGCGTCGTCGTCGACGATCAGGCTGGAGACGGGCCGCGAGCGGACCGTCTCCCAGGCGATGGAGCCGATCCGGGTGGCGCCGAGGGAATCGCCGGCGATGCTGTCGATGTCGATGTCCGCGGGTTGCCGGGCGGCGACCGCGGAGTGCAGCGTCGCCGCTCCGCTCGGCTCCACACCGAAGATGCTGTCGTCCTCGCCGCTGCCGGCGATGACGCCGGACAGCAGTCCGCCGCCGCCGACGGCGATCACGTAGGACAGCGGCTCGGCGACGTCGTCCTGGATCTCGAGCGCGATGGTGCCCGCCCCGGCGACGATGTCGGGGAGATCGTAGGCGTGCAGGGCGAGGGCGCTCGACGACGCCGCGAGTTCCGTCGCGTACTCGGCCGCCTCGGCGTACCGGTCGCCGACCTTGCGCACGTCCGCGCCGAGCGCGATCAGCTTGTCGATCTTGACGTCGGGTGCCGTGACGGGGACGACCACGGTGCACTTCACACCCCGGAGCCGCGACGCCCACGCCGCTCCGATGGCGGCGTTCCCGCCCGACGCGATGACGACGCCTGCGTCGTCGAGGCGTCCGTCCTCCTCGGCGTGCAGCAGCGCGTTGAGACTGCCCCGCACCTTGAACGAGCCGCCGTACTGCAGGAATTCGAGTTTGAAGATCACCGGCACGGCGCCGTGGACGGTGGGCACGGTGGTGCGGAACGTAGGGGTCCGGCGGATCAGGCCGGTGATACGTTCACGCGCCCTGTCCACGGATGCGCGATCGACGGAATCAGCCATGGTCTCATCGTTCCATCCCGTGTGCCGCGACTATCGCGGCTGCTTGACTGTCGCCGTGCCCTGGGCGGCGGCGCACAGTACCTCCGAACCGTCCTCCTGCACCGCGTAGATGTCGCACCGGCACAGCGCCTGGCGGCGAGTGGACGCGTCGGCCCGGGCGTCCGCTCGCAGCAGTACGCCCTGCGCGGGCCGGAGGTAGGTGATCGTGAAGCCCGCGGTCATGATGTTCGCGCCGAGGACCGTGCCCGCGGCGAACGTGAGGGCGTTGTCGGCGGCGTACGACAGGACACCGCCGTGCACGAAGCCGTTCTGTTGCCGCAGTTCGTCCCGGACCGGGATCTCGAGGGTGGTGCCGCCCTCGCCGAACTGCGTCATCCGTGCGCCGACGAGCACGCTGAACGGCTGGGCCTCCAGCACGGCCTGCGCGGTGTCGGCGGTGAGCGCGACGTCGACTGTCATCCCTTTACTCCTGGTTTCGTAACGAATCCCACGCGGCGCGCGCCAGTTCGGGCGCGACCGTGGTGGGGTCGGTGGTCATGGCGCCCGCGAGCCATTGGCGCGAGTACTCCTGCGCCGGGCCGAGCCACAACGCGTAGAGCACGTCGAAGTCGAATCGGCGGACCGTTCCGTAGTGTTCGTGGACCCGCCACCAGTGGGTGACGTCGCGGAAGAACGCGGCATTGGTGGTGTCGGCCCGCTCGTCGACGCCCGGCGGGCGCGGCGCGGCGAGGATGGTGGCCCGCTGTGGGTTGCCGGACACCCAGTGCAGGTGGCGGACGACGGCACCTTCCACCCCGGACCGGGCATCGGCGCATTCCGCGAGTGCGGCCCGGAATCCGCCCTGGTAGTCGGCGAGTGCGCGCAACCAGACCTGCAGGTACAGCTCTTCCTTGTTCGGAAAGTGGTGGTAGACGGCTCCCACGCTGACCCCGGCCTCCTGCCGGATGTCGGCCAGCCGGGTGCCGAGGACGCCGCGGCGGGCGAAATGGCCCTCCGCCACGTCCAGTAACAGACTTTGAATCGGCACACACCGAATATAGTTCGGTCCCGGTCGCGGGGACAGGGAGTTCGGAGGATTACGGCGAAGGGCGACGTCGTTCCTGGGACGATGGGGACGTGCGCACTCCGCGACAGCCCCGACGGATCACGCCCCGGACGGGACGTCTGGTGTCCCCACCGACCCGCCCGCTGCGACGCCCCGGTCCGCCGCCGTCGCTGCTCCACGAGTTCGAGCGCGCCGGCCTCCTCGACGGGCTCAGCGGGCCGGACCGGTCCGCGCGCATGGGGGTGCTGAACACCCTCATCGAGGACGGGGCGTCGGTCGACGATCTCCGCGGCGCCGCGCGGGGCGATCGCCTCGCACACGTGCTGCTCGAGCACGCGCTGTCGCCGAAAGGCCGGTACAGCATCGACGACATCGCCCGGAAGGTGGGCGTCACCGTCGACGACGCCCGCCGGTGGTTCCGCGCCATCGGGCGGGGTGCGTCGGCGGACGGCACGTTCTACGACGACGGCGACCTCGACCTCGCGCGCGGACTGGAGCAGTACCGGGATCTGGGTCTCGACGAGAGCGCCATCTTCGCGGCCGCCCGGGTGCTCGGCCGCAACCTCTGGACGGTCGCCGGCGCCGCGGACTCGCTCCTGCAGGAGCGGCTCGAGGCGACGCGCGAGCATCCCGAGGTGGCCCTGCGGTACGCGGTGGAGATGCGTCGCATCGTGGATTTCGAGGCGCAGATCCTGGCTCATCTCATCGCCACCGCTCTGCGCCATCAACTCCGGTCCGACGCGGTGGGAATCGCGGGCGACGCGAACCTCCAGGTGCGGGGAGCGCAGGAGGTCGGGGTCTGTTTCGCGGACCTCGTCGGATTCACGCTGCTCGGGGAGCAGGCGGAGCCCGCCGATCTGGGCCGGGTGGCCGAGCGCCTCGACCTGGTGGCCACGGATCTGGTGTCGCCGCCGGTGCGTCTGGTGAAGACGATCGGGGACGCCGTCATGATGGTCTCGCCCGATCCCAACGCGCTGGCGCATGTCGCGCTCGACCTCGTGCAAGCCGCGCGCGCCGAGGGGCTTCCGCAGTTGCGGGCCGGGATCGCCTGGGGCACGGCGGTACCGAGCGCCGGCGACTGGTTCGGCAGGCCGGTCGCCATGGCCGGTCGCGTCGTCACGGTCGCGCCGTCCCAGGAGGTGGTCGTGACGGGGGAGTTCTACGACGAACTGGACAGCGACGAGTTCTGGGGTGAACCGGCGGGCAGTCACCGGCTCGAGGGAATCGACGCCCCGCAGAAGCTTTTCGGGATCGGCCGCCGGTCCGTGGCCTGACCGGCGCGCCGCCGGAAAACGTGTCGTACCCTCGCGATACGGTCATGGCACAGCTCACAGAAGCACATCGAGCGAGGCGCAACATGACTGGCGATTCGGGCGCAGACTGGCATTTCTACGCAGTGGTGGAGACCGCGGTGGACGGCGGTCACACGCTCGCCGCGTTCGGGCCGAGGCCGACGGCGCTCGACGCCCTCCGGCTGGCCGTCCATTCGGTCAACCACACCGCGTATTCGGTTCTCGAACAGGGGATTGCGGGTGATCCGCGGGCCGACGCGAGCGTCGTCGAGCGGTTGCCGATCACGTCGTTCACCATCCGGCGGCACCGCCGCAGCACGAGTGAAATCGACGCCCGCTGGATGCTGAACGGCGGCAGACATCACCGGTAGGGCGGCTACTGCGGTTCCGTGGTGAGGTAGTACTCGAGCACGGGCCCGACCCACCGCATCAGCTGTTCGTGCGTCATATCCGCGAGGGGCGGCACCCGGAGTACGTAGCGGGAGAAGGCGAGTCCGAGGACCTGCGACCCGACGAGGGCCGCGCGCTCGTCGGCGTGATCGGCCGCGACCGCTGCGAGCGCGGGCGCCACCTGGCGGGCGAAGACCTGCAACATCGCCTCGGCGGCCCGCGGGCTGCTGGCCGCCGCGCGGAGCAGGGGGAGGAACGCGCCGTCGTTCTCCCACACCGCGAAGAAGCGCGGCATCAGCACGGTCGCGAGTTCCCGCACCGGAACGTCGCGGAGGTCGGGGAGGTGCAGTTCGAATTCGGCGGCCTCGGCGAACAGCGATTCCTTGTTGGTGAAGTACCGGACCACGAGTGCGGGGTCGACGCCGACGTCCGACGCGACGGCGCGCATCGTCGTGCGTTCGTAGCCGTTCGTGCCGAACCGGGCACGGGCCGCGTCGAGGATCGCGGCGCGGGTGGCGACGGCGGAGCGGGCGCGGCGTTCAGGCATTCCCGAAGTGTAGTCAACAACTGTTGACCTGGCGTCGGGATGCGTCTACCGTCAAAGTCAACAGTTGTTGACTTGCTGGGAACCTTTCGATCGGAGGCAACGTCATGAAGCACATCGACGTGGTGGTGATCGGCGCGGGACCCACCGGATGCATGCTCGCGGCCGAGTTGGCGACGGCGGGCCGATCCGTGACGGTGCTCGACAAACGCGCCGCGCCGTCGACCCTCAGCCGCGCATTCGGCGTCCACGCCCGCACTCTCGAACTGCTCGACGCCCGCGGACTCGCCGACCGTCTCGTGGCCACCGGTGCCGCCTCACCGGGCCTGAAACTGTGGCGCGGCGCAGCGCTGAACCTCGGGCGCCTGCGGTCCCGCTTCCCGTACGTCCTCGTCACCCCGCAGCAGAACGTCGACGCCCTCCTCGAGGCGCACGCCGGGGAGCGCGGCGCCGACTTCGTCCGGGGTTTCACCGTCACCGGTGTGGAGCAGGACGGGGACGGCGTCTGCGTTCACGGCCACGACGGTTCGGGACGCGCCGGCACGTTTCACGCGGCGTATGCGGTCGGTGCGGACGGCGCGCACAGCGTGGTGCGGACGTTGATCGGGCAGCCGTTCCCGGGCAAGGCCGTGCTGCGGTCGATCATGCTCGCCGACGTCGAACTCGAGAACCCGCCGGACAACCTCGTGACCGTCAACGCCGTCCGCGACGGATTCGCCTTCATCGCGCCCTACGGCGACAACCTGTTTCGCGTGATCGCCTGGAATCGCAGCCACCAGGTGGACGACAGCGCCCCCGTGGACCGGGAGGAACTGCGTAGCACCATCCGACTCGCGATGGGCACGGACTACGGACTCGGCGACGTGCGGTGGCAGTCGCGATTCCACAGCGACGAACGGCAGGTCCCGCAGTACCGGACGGGCCGGGTGTTCCTCGCAGGCGATGCCGCCCACGTGCATTCACCGGCGGGCGGCCAGGGGATGAACACCGGCATTCAGGACGCGATCAATCTCGGCTGGAAACTCGCGGCCGTTCTCGGCGGCGCGGACGACGCGGTGCTCGACACGTATCACTCCGAACGGCACCCGGTGGGGCGGCTGGTGCTGCGGTCGAGTGGTGCCACGATGCGCATGATGACCGTGCGGACGTGGATTCTGCGGAAGCTCCGGAACGGCGCGGTGGCAGCGCTTCTCGGCATTCCGCCGATCGGCGACGCGGTGGCGCGGATGTTCTCGGGCATCGGTATCGGCTACGGCCACGACGCCGGCGAGAGCGCTCTTGTGGGCCGACGGGCCGAGGACGTGCCCACCGACGCCGGCCGACTCTACGAGGTGCTGCGCTCGGGCGGGTTCGTCCTGGTCACCGAGCCGGGGGCGCCCGTTCCCTGCGGCATTCACGCGGTGACCCGGACCGATGCCGGGCCCGCACTGCTCGTCCGTCCCGACGGGTACGTCGCGTGGGCCGGCGACAGTGCGTCGGGGCTGTGGCGCCGCGCCCTGGAACGCTGGACCGCCCGCACCGCGATCGGGGCCGGGCCGGTCAGCCGGTGACCTCCGAGCTGTTGAAGGCCTGCGCCCGCAGGTCCCGGGCGAGGTGATCCCGCTGCTCGAGCACCAGCCGGCGTAGCGCGGCGGGCGCATCGGTGTTGCTTGCGAGCCATTCGTCGGCGGCGTCGAGACCCGGCGCGGCCGGGAACAGCCCGACCACGATCCGCCGGGCGATCTCGATGCTGCGCGTCTCCCACACCGAGCGGATCGCGGCGAAGTAGTCGGCGGCGTAGCCGGCGACGAGGTCGTGCCGGGCGCCTGCGCGGAATCCGGCGATGATCGCGCCGAGGTGGTCGTTGGACAGTGTGCGGTCGTGGAAGATCGTGTCCCAGGCCTTCGCCTTCACGTCCGGGTCCGGTCGTGAGAACGTCGCCCGCAGGTACGCGGTGCGGCCGGAACCGGTGTCGTCGCGGCGCAGTTCACCGTCGAGGTCCGCGTCGTCGGCGTGCCCGGTGGCGGCGAGCGCGCCCCTCAGCGCCCACCGCAGGTCCGGGTCGAGCGACAACCCGGCCGGTGCCCGCCCGTCGGTGTCGAGCAGCGACCGGATGTCCTCCGCGCGACTGTCGTCCACCTCGGCGGCGGCCGCCACCGCACGTGCCCAGGCGAGTTGGCTCCCCGACGCAGGCGGGGCATCCCACAATGCACGCCACGTGTGGTCGAGCCACTCGCGACGAGCGGCGGCGCGCGCGGTCTCGGGCAGATAGTGCTCGATCGCGTACGGGGCGTTGGCCAGCACGGACGTGAGCAGGGTCAGGTGCGATTCCGCCGGGGAGAACCGCTGGGCCATCGACTGATACCGCTTCGCGCCCAGTTCGCTGTCGCGGGTCGTGTTCCACAGCGACGACCAGATCAGGCCACGCGCCAGCGGGTCCCGCACCCGGTCGAGGGACTGCTCGACGGTGCTCAGCGATCGATCGTCCAACCGCACCTTCGCATACGTCAGGTCGGCGTCGTTGAGCACCACGAGCGGCGCGTCGTCGAGGTCGATCGGGGTGCGGGCGACCGCGAGGTCGACTTCGACCCGCGCCGCGCACACGAGATCGCCGGCCGCGTCGAAGTCGTAGCGCCCCACGCCGAGCCGATGTGGGCGCGGATCGGTCTGCACGATCGCGGCGCGCCCGTCGGGGTCCCGTTCCAGACTCAGCGCGGACACCCCGGTGGTCTGCAACCAGGCGCGTGCCCAGCTCGTCAGGTCCCGGCCCGACGTCGCCGACAGCTCCGTCAGCAGATCCGTGAGGGTGGTGTTCCCGAACGCGTGGGCACGGAAGTAGCGGCGCGCCCCCTCGAAGAACGCCTCCCGCCCGGCGTACGCGACGAGTTGCTTGAGGACGCTGGCGCCCTTCGCATACGTGATGCCGTCGAAGTTCAGTTTCGCGGCCTCGAGGTCGACGATGTCCGCCACGATCGGATGCGTCGTCGGCAGCTGGTCCTGCAGGTACGCCCACGCCTTGCGGCGGTTGGCGAAGGCCACCCACGCGTCCGTCCACCGGGTGGCTTCCGCGTTCGCCAGGGCGCCCATGTAGTCGGCGAACGATTCCTTGAGCCACAGGTCGTCCCACCACACCATCGTCACGAGGTCGCCGAACCACATGTGGGCCATCTCGTGCAGGATCGTGTTCGCGCGGCCCTCGTACTGGGAATCCGTGGCGGCGCCGCGGAACACGTACGCCTCGGTGAACGTCACGCAGCCCGGGTTCTCCATGGCCCCGAGGTTGTACTCGGGAACGAACACCTGGTCGTACTTGCCGAACGGGTACGGGTAGTCGAAGCCGTCCGCGAAGAAGCTCAGCCCCTGCCGGGTGATCTCGAAGATCGTGTCGGCGTCGAGGTACTGCGCGAGCGACGCCCGGCAGAGGACGCCCAGCGGGATCGTGAGATCGCCGCCGCTCCACGCCGAGTCCACCCGGTGGTACGGCCCGGCCACGACCGCGGTGATGTACGTGGAGATCGGCAGGGTCGGCGCGAACGTGACGACCTGCCCGCCGGTCGTGTCTTCCCGCTCGGCGACCTGCTGGTTGGAGATCACCTCCCACCCGTGCGGCGCGGTGACGACGAACGTGAACGGCGCCTTCAGGTCCGGCTGCTCGAAGCACGCGAACACCCGCCGCGCGTCCGCCGGTTCGTACTGCGTGTAGAGGTACGTCCGGTCGTCGGCCGGGTCGAGGAACCGGTGCAGTCCCTCACCGGAACGGCTGTATTCGCCCCGGGCGGCGACCGTCACGACGTTCGATTCCCGCAGCCCGGTCAACGCGATGCGGGCGCCGTCGTAGTCGACGGGGACGCCGGCGCCGTTGACGGTCACCGATTCCACGCCGGCCCCGAGGAAGTCGAGCCAGGTCGTGGACGCGCTCGCGGTGAACTCGACGGTGGTCGTGGTCGCGAACGTCCCGACCTCCGGGTCGACGGCGCCGAGTATGTCCAGTTCCACCCGATAGCCGAGAACCTCGATCGCGCGGGAACGTTCGGCGGTTTCGGCTCGGGTCAGGTTCGCGGTGCTCACGGGTCGATCCTGCCAGCCGGGCCCGTCGTCCGTGCCGCTACCGGTTGCCCAGCACGGATCCGACGCCCGCCGCGACGACGAGCGCGATCGCGGCGAGCGACTGCAGTCCGAGGACCTGCCCGAGCACGATCACCCCGGCGAGGGTCGCGGCCGCCGGTTCCAGCGCGATGAGTACGGCGAACACCTTCTTGCTCATCACCTGCAGCGCCCGCAGTTCGAGCGAGTACGGAATTACCGAGGACAGCAAGGCCACCACCGCGCCGACGGCCAGGATCCGGGGGTCGAACAGCGCGGTGCCGCCCGAAACAGCGCCGAGCGGAATCGTCAGCACCGCTGCGACGATGCTCGCCCCGGCCAGGCCGTCCGCGCTGGGTACCCTCGCGGCGAGGTGTGAGCCGGCGACGATGTAGCCGGCCCAGGCCGTGCCGGCGACGAGCGCGAACCCCACCCCCACGAGGTCGAGGGGCTCGGCGCCCGAGTTCTCGCGCAGACCGAGCAGGACCACGCCGGTCAGCGCCGCGAGCACCCACACGCCGTCCTGCAGTCTCCGCGACAGCACGGCGGCGAGGGTGAGCGGACCCAGGAATTCGATGGTGACCGCGGTGCCGAGCGGGAGCCGCGCGAGGGCCTCGTAGAACGCCGAGTTCATCACGGCGAGCGCCACTCCGAGTGCGAGAACACCCTGCCGCTGCGTGCGTGTCCACCGTCGCCACCGCGGCCGCACGATCACCCCGAGGATGATCGCCGCGATCGTCAGGCGCAGCGACACGGCGCCGCCTGCGCCGACCGCATCGAACAGGGTGCTCGCGAACGCGGCACCGAACTGGACGGACAGCACCGATCCGAGGACCGAGACGACGGGGAGAAGTTGACTGCGCGGTTCGGCTGTCACGGGTGTGCGCTGCCCGGGGTCACCGGCCGGTGAAGTTCGGAGTGCGGCGGTCGAGCATCGCGCCGACGGCCTCGTGATGGTCCGCGGTGTGGTGGGCGAGCGACTGCATGGCCGCAGACAGTTCGAGGAGGCTCTCGAGGCTCTGGTGACGGCCCTCGCGCAGCAGTTTCTTGGTCATCCGCAGCACCTGCGGCGGGTTGACCGCCACCCGGTCGGCGAGTGCCCGTGCCGCGTCGAGGAGTTCCCCGGGTTCGACGACCTGCGAGACGAGTCCCCATTCGAGCGCCTTCGCGGCGTCGATCGCGTCGCCGGTGAACGCCATCTCGCTGGCCCGCGCCATCCCGACCGCCTGCGGAAGGAACCAGGCGCCGCCGTCGCCGGGAACGAGTCCGACCTTGACGAAGCTCTCGGCGAACACGGCGGCCGTGGAGGCGATCCGCATGTCGCACATCAGCGACAGGTCGCAGCCGGCGCCGATCGCGGGTCCGTTGACGGCGGCGATGGTCGGCACCTCGCAGTGGTAGAGCGCGAGCGGGATGCGCTGGATGCCGTGCCGGTAGCCCTGACGCAGGTCGGCGGGGGAGCCGCCGAACATTCCCGCGCGGTCGCGCATGTGCTTGACGTTGCCGCCGGAGGAGAACGCCGAACCGGCACCGGTGACGATCGCGGCGCGCACACTGGGATCACCGTTGACGTCGGCCACCGCATTCTCCAGCGCCTCGATCACGTCCGGCTCGGAGATGGGATTGCGGGCCTCCGGGCGGTTGAGCGTCCAGGTGACGATGTCGCCTTCGCGGGTGGTGAGCACGGCGTCGGTCATGGACGACTCCCTCGGGTGTGAGCGCGGATTCGAGACCGTCCCAGTCTGTCATTGCGCTCAGATGCCGGTGCGCCGTACCAGTGCGTCGGTGGCGGACGGCGCGAACGTGCCGAGTAGCCGGAACAATTCGGCGTAACTGGGGAGCAGTTCGATCGGGCGGGTGCGCACCGCCGTGACGAACCATTCCGCCGCCTGCTCGGGAGTCAGTGCCGCCATCGCGTCGTAGTCCGCGGTGGGCGCGATCATCGGAGTGCGGACCAAGGGGAAGTCGAGGGTGGTCACCGAGATCCCGCGGTCGCGCAGTTCGGCGCCGAGGCTGCGGCCGAACGCGCCGACGGCCGCCTTGGACGCGTGGTAGGCGGAGAACTTGGGCATGACCCCGGCCGGCACACCCCACGTCGCGACGTTGATGACGTGCCCCTCGCCGCGCTCGAGCATCGACGGGAGCAACTTCAGGGTCAGCCGCGTCGAGCCGAAGTAGTTGACGGCCATGGTGCGTTCGAAGTCGTGGAAGCGGTCCAGCGAGTCCTCCACGGTCCGCCGGATCGACCGTCCGGCGTTGTTGACGAGAACGTCGACGGGTCCGATCTCCCCGAGCACCCGCGCGACGAGGGCGTCGACGGACTCCGGGTCCGTGAGGTCGCACGGGACGGCGTGGGCGTCGCAACCCGATCGCAGGATGTCGTCGCGCACCGACTCGAGGGCGTCGGAGCCGCGGGCGACGAGGACGACCTCCGCGCCGAGGGTCGCGAGCCGGCGTGCCGCCGCTTCGCCGACGCCCGAGGAACCGCCGGTGACGAGGATCCGCTTCCCGGCGATGGTGTGGCCGGTTCCCGGGACCAGTCGGGCTGCCAGGGTGCGCGGGGTGGGGAGTGGGTTGAGCGCGGCCTGGGTGAGCATCTGTCGGATCACGTGACCAGGATGTCAGCTCGCCGAGCGATGCGCAGCCAAATAACAATCAATCGTGCTTGCTTTTTTATCGGGTCGGTGTGATGCTGGTCGCATGGCTGAACTGCAGAGGTTCATCGATGATCTGTGCGCCGAGAGCGACTCGCTGGACGCGCTCGTCGCCGACCTCCCCGACACCCGCTGGGCCGATCCGACACCGGCCGAGGGCTGGACCATCGCCCACCAGATCGGGCATCTGCTGTGGACCGACGAGGCCGCGCTGCTGGCGATCACCGACCCCGACGGCTTCACCGAGCAGCTGACGGTGGCCGCCGCGAACCCCGGTGGATTCGTCGACGCCGGCGCCGCCGAACACGCCCGGCGCGCACCCGCGGAACTCCTGGCGGCGTGGCGTTCGGCCCGAACACGGCTCGCGGAGGCCCTCCTGGCCGTGCCGCCGGGACAGAAGATCCTCTGGTACGGCCCGCCGATGAAGGCGGCGTCGATGGCTACCGCCCGGTTGATGGAAACCTGGGCGCACGGCCAGGACGTCGCCGACGCGCTCAGAGTGCCGCGCAAACCCACCGAGCGGTTGAAGAGCATCGCCCACCTCGGCGTCCGCACCCGCGACTTCGCCTACGCCGTCAACGAACTCGCCCCGCCCGCGGAGGAGTTCCGCGTGGAACTCACCGCCCCCGACGGAGTGTCCGTCTGGACGTGGGGTCCCGAGGGCGCCGCGCAGAAGGTCACCGGACCCGCCGAGGACTTCTGCCTCCTCGTCACCCAGCGCGCGAACCGTGCCGACCTCGCCATCGCGGCCACCGGCGCGGACGCCGACGCGTGGCTGAACATCGCTCAGGCCTTCGCGGGCCCGGCGGGCGGCGGCCGTCAGGCGGGAACCCGATGACCGTGCGGATCGGCAACTGCTCCGGCTTCTACGGCGACCGCCTGTCGGCGATGCGCGAGATGCTCGAGGGCGGCGAACTCGACTACCTGACCGGCGACTACCTCGCCGAACTCACCATGCTGATCCTCGGCCGCGACCGCATGAAGGACCCGAACCGTGGCTACGCCAAGACGTTCCTCCGTCAGGCGGAGGACTGCCTCGGGCTCGCCCTCGACCGCGGGGTTCGCATCGTCGCGAACGCCGGCGGGCTCAACCCTGCCGGCCTCGCGGACGCATTGCGGGAGGTGAACGACAGGCTGGGGTTGCAGGCGAAGATCGCCCACGTCGAAGGCGACGACCTGATCGGCCGGGCCGCCGAACTGGGGCTGGGTAGCCCGCTGACCGCCAACGCCTACCTCGGGGCGTGGGGCATCGTCGAATGTCTGAACGCCGGCGCCGACGTGGTCGTCACCGGACGGGTCACCGACGCGTCCGTGATCGTGGGCCCGGCCGCCGCGCACTTCGGCTGGCAGCGAGACGATGTCGATCAGCTCGCCGGCGCCGTGGTCGCGGGACACGTCATCGAGTGCGGCACTCAGGCGACGGGCGGCAACTACGCGTTCTTCACCGAGATCGACGACCTCGACCGCCCCGGGTTCCCGATCGCCGAGATCGACTCGGACGGATCGTCCGTCATCACCAAGCATCCCGGCACGGGCGGCGCCGTCACCGTCGGCACCGTCACCGCGCAGTTGCTGTACGAGATCACCGGCGGCCGGTACGCCGGACCCGACGTGACCGCGCGGATCGACACCGCCGCACTGTCGCAGGACGGCCCCGACCGGGTCCGGATCAGCGGCGTCAGCGGGGAGGCGCCGCCGCCGCAGCTCAAGGTGTCGCTGAACACGCTCGCCGGCTTCCGCAACGAGGCCGTGTTCGTGCTCACCGGCCTCGACATCGAGGCCAAGGCGGCGCTCGTGAAGCGGCAACTCGAAGGGTGGCTGCCCACCCGGCCTGCCGAACTCGACTGGTCGCTCGCCCGCACCGACCACCCGGACGCCGACACCGAGGAAGCGGCGAGCGCGCTGCTGCGCTGCGTGGTCCGGGACCCCGACGCCAACGCTGTCGGTCGCGGATTCTCTTCCGTCGCAGTCGAAATGGCCCTCGCGAGCTACCCCGGATTCACGCTGACGGCGCCGCCCGGGCAGGGGCAGCCCTACGGGGTGTTCACCCCCGGCTACGTGTACGCCAAGGAGGTGCCGCACGTCGCGGTGCTGCCGGACGGCACCCGCGTCGACATCGAACCCGCCACCGACGTCCGGGAACTCGCGGATGTCGACGAGCCCGCGCTCCCGGAGCCGCGGGCGGCGGAACCCACGGTCCGGGTCGCGCTCGGCACCATCGCCGGGGCACGTAGCGGCGACAAGGGCGGCAACGCGAACGTCGGTGTGTGGGTGCGCACCGACGAGCAGTGGCGGTGGCTGGTCCACGCATTGACCGTCGACGAGGTGAAGCGCCTGCTCCCGGAGGCCGCCGATCTCACCGTCACGAGGTACGTGCTGCCGAAACTGCGCGCCGTCAACTTCGTGATCGAGGGAATCCTCGGGCAGGGCGTCGCGTCCCAGGCCCGGTTCGACCCGCAGGCCAAGGGCCTCGGCGAATGGCTGAGATCCCGGCACCTCGACATACCCAAAGCACTCCTCCCCGAAGGGACACCGTTGTGAGCGTGTGGGACACACCCGAGCGGCAGGAACTGCGCAAGACGGTGCGCAGCTTCGTCGAACGACAGATACTGCCGCACCTGGACGAGTGGGAGCGCGACGGTGAACTGCCCCGTACCCTCCACCGGGAGGCCGCCGAACTGGGACTGCTCGGCGCCGGCTTCCCCGAATCCGTCGGCGGCGAGGGCGGCGACCTCGTCGACGCGGTGCTGATCTGCGAGGAATTCCACCAGGCGGGTGCGTCGGGCGGTGTGTTCGCTTCCCTGTTCACCTCGGGAATCGCGCTGCCGCACCTCGCCACCGCGGGCGATCCGGAGCAGATCGAGAAGTGGGTCCGCCCCACCCTGCGCGGCGAACTCATCGGCTCGCTCGCCATCACCGAACCCGGTGGCGGTTCCGACGTCGGGCATCTGCGGACCACCGCGGTCCGCGACGGCGACCACTTCGTCGTCAACGGGTCCAAGACGTTCATCACGTCCGCCGTCCGCGCCGACTTCGTGGTCACCGCCGTCCGCACCGGCGGCCCTGGCGCGTCCGGGGTCTCCCTTCTCGTGATCGAGAAGGGCACACCCGGATTCGAGGTGGCGCGCAAACTCGACAAGATGGGCTGGCGCGCGTCGGACACGGCCGAATTGTCGTTCGTCGACGCACGGGTACCCGCCGCCAACCTGGTCGGCGAGGAGAACAGCGGGTTCGCGCAGATCGCCCAGGCCTTCCTCACCGAGCGCATCGCCCTCGCCGCGCAGGCCTATGCGAGCGCGCAGCGGTGCCTCGACCTCACGCTGGCGTGGGTACGCGACCGGGAGACGTTCGGCCGTCCCCTGATCAGCAGGCAGTCGGTGCAGAACACAGTCACCGAGATGGCCCGCCGGACCGACGTCGCCCGCGTCTACACCCGGGCGCTGGTGGAGCGCTCGCTCGTGTCGAACGAGGACTTCATCGCCGAGGTCTGCTTCGCGAAGAACACCGCCGTCGAGGCGGGCGAGTGGGTGGCCAACCAGGCCGTTCAGCTGTTCGGCGGCCTCGGCTACATGCGGGAGAGCGAAGTGGAACGACAGTACCGCGACATGCGCATCCTCGGAATCGGTGGCGGCACCACCGAGATCCTGACGGGGCTCGCGGCCAAGCGATTGGGGTATCAGTCATGACCACGTTGAAATCCGCCCTGGACACCGGTTCCGAGGAGTACGCCGCCGCCGCGAACGCGATGACGGAAAAACTCGCCGAGATCGAGACCGAGCACGCCAAGGCGCTCGCGGGCGGCGGCGAGAAATACACCGAGCGGCACAAGAAGCGCGGCAAACTCCTCGCCCGAGAGCGCATCGAACTGCTCCTCGACCCGGACTCGCCGTTCCTCGAACTGTGCCCGCTCGCGGCGTGGGGCAGCGACTTCCCGGTCGGCGCCAGCACCGTGGTGGGCATCGGCGTCGTGGAAGGCGTCGAATGCCTGATCGTCGCCAACGACCCGACGGTCCGCGGCGGAACCAGCAACCCGTGGACGCTGCGGAAGGGATTCCGCGCCAACGACATCGCCCGGCAGAACCGGCTCCCCGTCATCTCCCTCGTGGAATCCGGCGGCGCCGACCTTCCCACGCAGAAGGAAGTGTTCATACCCGGTGGGCGCATGTTCCGCGACCTCACCCAGCTGTCCGCGGCGGGTATCCCGACCATCGCCCTCGTCTTCGGCAACTCGACCGCCGGCGGCGCGTACATCCCCGGCATGTCTGATCACGTCGTCATGATCAAGGAACGGTCCAAGGTGTTCCTCGCCGGGCCGCCGCTGGTCAAGATGGCCACCGGTGAGGAATCCGACGACGAAACCCTCGGCGGCGCCGAGATGCACGCCCGCAAGTCCGGTCTCGCCGACTACTTCGCCGTCGACGAGCAGGACGCCATCCGGATCGGCCGCAGCATCGTCAAACGCCTGAACTGGAAGAAGCAGGGCCCGGCGCCGCGCGCGGAGGTGATCGAGCCGCTCGAGGATCCCGAGGAACTGCTCGGCATCGTCCCCGCCGACCTCAAGATCCCGTTCGACCCCCGCGAGGTCATCGCCCGCATCGTCGACGGCTCCGACTTCGACGAGTTCAAGCCGATGTACGGATCGTCCCTCGTCACCGGCTGGGCCGAACTGCACGGATATCCGGTGGGCATCCTCGCCAACGCGCGCGGCGTGCTGTTCAGCGAGGAATCGCAGAAGGCCACCCAGTTCATCCAGCTCGCCAACCGCTCGAACACCCCACTGTTGTTCCTGCACAACACGACCGGCTACATGGTCGGCAAGGAGTACGAGGAAGGCGGGATGATCAAGCACGGGTCGATGATGATCAACGCCGTCTCCAACTCCACCGTCCCGCACATCTCGATCCTGCTCGGCGCGTCCTACGGCGCCGGCCACTACGGCATGTGCGGACGCGCATTCGACCCCCGATTCCTGTTCGCCTGGCCGAGTTCCAAATCCGCCGTCATGGGCGGCGCGCAGCTGGCCGGCGTCATCTCCATCGTCAGCCGGGCCTCCGCCGAGGCGCGGGGGCAGGCGTTCGACGAAGAAGCCGACGCCGGGATGCGCGCCATGATCGAGAACCAGATCGAGGCCGAGTCCGTGCCGATGTTCCTGTCCGGTCGCCTCTACGACGACGGCGTCATCGACCCGCGCGACACCCGCACCGTGGTGGGAATGTGCCTGTCGGCCATTGCCAACGCCCCGATCGAAGGCGCCGAGAACTTCGGCGTCTTCCGGATGTGAGGCACGACATGATCCAGTCCGTACTGGTTGCCAACCGCGGCGAGATCGCCCGCCGCATCTTCGCCACCTGCCGCCGCTCAGGCATCGGGACCGTCGCCGTGTTCTCGGACGCCGACGCACTCAGCCCGCACGTCACCGAGGCCGACGCCGCGGTCCGTTTGCCGGGCAACAGTCCAGCCGACACCTACCTGCGCGGTGACCTCGTCATCGAGGCAGCGCTCCTCGCCGGTGCCGACGCCATCCACCCCGGCTACGGGTTCCTGTCCGAGAACGCGGAATTCGCGCGCGCCGTCCACGATGCGGGGCTGACGTGGATCGGACCGCCCGCGCCCGCCATCGAGATGATGGGTTCCAAGGTCGAGTCCAAGAAGTTGATGGCCGCCGCGGGGGTCCCGGTGCTGGCCGAACTCGATCCGGACGCCGTCACCGAAGCCGATCTGCCGGTGCTCGTCAAGGCGTCCGCCGGCGGCGGCGGACGTGGCATGCGCGTGGTGCGTGAACTCGCGGACCTTCCGGAACAGCTGGAAGGCGCGCGGCGCGAAGCGCAATCGGCGTTCGGCGACCCGACCGTGTTCTGCGAGCGCTACCTCGAGACGGGCAGGCACATCGAGGTCCAGGTGATGGCCGACCGGCACGGAACCGTGTGGGCGGTGGGGGAGCGTGAGTGCTCCATCCAGCGCCGGCACCAGAAGGTGGTGGAGGAGGCGCCGTCGCCGCTGGTCGAGGCCGTCCCCGGAATGCGTGAGCGGCTGTTCGAGGCCGCCCGGCTCGCGGCGAAGGCCATCGACTACGAGGGGGCGGGGACGGTCGAGTTCCTGGCGACCGGACGAGCGGACACCGACGGTGGGGACTTCTTCTTTCTGGAGATGAACACCCGCCTGCAGGTGGAGCACCCGGTCACCGAATGCACCACCGGTCTCGACCTGGTGGACCTGCAACTGGAGGTGGCGTCGGGTCTGGCACTCGACGCGGATTCGCCCGCCGTGTCCGGCCATTCCATCGAGGTCCGGCTGTACGCCGAGGACCCCGCGCAGAACTGGCAGCCGCAGAGCGGGCCGGTCCACCGCCTGGCGCTACCCGGCACCGCGGTCGAATTCGACGTTCTCCGCACGCCGGGCATCCGCCTCGACTCCGGGGTGGTCGACGGGTCCACCGTCGGCGTGCACTACGACCCGATGCTCGCGAAGGTCATCTCGTTCGCGCCCACCCGGACGCAGGCAGCGACCCGGCTGGCGACGGCACTGGGCCGCACGCAGATCCACGGTCTGCGCACCAACCGCGACCTCCTGGTCAACGTGCTCCGCCACCCGGCGTTCCTCGCGGGCGACACGGACACCGCCTTCTTCGACACCCACGGACTGGACGTGCTGGCGCAGCCACTGGCGTCGGTGGAGACCGAGCGACTGTCGGCGCTGGCCGCCGCCCTCGCCGACGCCGCGCACAACCGTGACGTCGCGACGGTCGACTCGACGCTCCCCAGTGGGTGGCGGAACCTGGCGTCCGCGCCGCAGTCAAAGACGTTCACCGGTACCGGCGGCGACGTCGAGATCCGGTACCTGCTCACCCGGTACGGGCTGAAGGCGGAGGGTTTCGACGACGTCTCACTCGTGTCCGCGACGGCACGGCACGTCGCACTCGACGCGGCGGGGCTGCGCCGCTCGTTCGAGGTGTCCCGGTACGGGGACGACGTCTTCGTCGATTCCGCGCTGGGCCCGGTGAGCCTGCACGCCGCACCGCGATTCACCGATCCGAGTGCCGTCGTCGCCGAGGGGTCGCTGCTCGCGCCGATGCCGGGTTCCGTGATCCGCGTCGGCGCGGCGGTCGGTGATGCGGTGACCGCCGGTCAGCCGATCGTGTGGCTCGAGGCGATGAAGATGGAACACACGATCAAGGCGCCGGCGTCCGGTGTCCTCACCGAACTTTCCGTGACCGTCGGCACGCAGGTCGACGTGGGAACAGTCCTGGCAGTAGTCGAAGCAGCGCACGCTGAAGGAGAATCATGAGCTTCATCGAGACAGAAGAACAGAAGGAACTCCGCGCGTCCGTGTCGAGGCTCGGGGAGCGCTTCAACTACGTCGACTACGTGCTTCCGCGGGCGCGGCGCGGCGAACCGCTCACCGAATTATGGAACGAGGCGGGCAAACTCGGCTTCCTCGGCGTCAACCTCCCCGAGGAGTACGGAGGCGGCGGCGCGGGTATCTACGAATTGGCGCTCGTCCAGGAAGAACTCGCCGCCCACGGCGCCGGACTCCTGCTGGTGGTCGTCTCGCCCGCCATCTGCGGCACGATCATCGGCAAGTACGGCACGGCGGACCAGAAGCAGAAGTGGCTCCCCGGACTCGCCGACGGCTCGAAGATCATGGCGTTCGGCATCACCGAGGCCGACGCGGGGTCGAACTCGCATCAGATCACGACCACTGCGCGGCGGGACCGGTCGAGCGGAGCGAGGGGTGATGGTGACGGCGAGGATTGGCTGCTGTCGGGGAACAAGATCTATATCTCCGGGGTCGACCAGGCGGACGCCGTCCTGATCGTCGCGCGGACCGAGGACTCGAAGACCGGCAAGCTGAAGCCTGCGCTGTTCATCGTCCCCACCGACGCCGAGAACTTCGTGAAGACGCCGATGGAGATGGACATCGTCGAGCCCGACCACCAGTTCATGCTGTTCCTCGACGACGTCCGGTTGCCCGCCGACGCGCTCGTCGGCGAGGCCGACGCGGCCCTGATGCAGCTGTTCGCGGGACTCAACCCCGAACGCATCCTCGGCGCGTCGATGGCGATCGGCATGGGCCGCTACGCGCTGGACGCCGCGGTCCGGTTCGCGAAGGAACGCACGGTGTGGAAGGAGCCGATCGGCACACACCAGGGCATCTCGCATCCGCTGGCGCAGATCAAGATCGAACTCGAACTCGCCAAGCTGATGATGCAGAAGGCCGCCGTCCTCTACGACAGCGGCGACGACTTCGGCGCCGCCGAGGCCGCCAACATGGCCAAGTACGCCGCCGCCGAGGCCAGCATCAAGGCGCTCGACCAGGCCGTCCAGACTCACGGCGGCGCGGGCCTGACCAAGGAATACGGTCTCGCGGCGATGCTCGGCGCGGCCCGCATCGGCCGCGTCGCGCCGGTGAGCAGGGAAATGGTCCTCAACTTCGTCGCCCAGCACTCGCTCGGGCTGCCGAAGTCGTACTGATGTCGAACGGACAGCACATGACCGACGTGGAAGCCGACCGGTACGTCCGGTACGAGGTGAATCGAGGGTTCGCCACCCTCACCCTCGACTCGCCCCACAACAGGAACGCGATCTCCGGCAGGCTCGTGGACGAGCTGCTGCAGGGATTGCGGGACGCCGCCGCGGACATCGACGTCCGCGGCGTCGTCCTCACCCACACCGGTGGCACGTTCTGCGCCGGGGCGGATCTGAGCGAGACGTCCGGCGACGTCGGCTCGCGCACCCGGCAGATGGCCGAACTGCTGCGCGCCATCGTGGAGCTGCCGAAACCGGTGATCGCCCGGATCGACGGTCACGTCCGGGCCGGGGGCATGGGGCTGGTCGGGGCGTGCGACCTCGCCGTCGCCGGCCCGCGCAGCACGTTCGCGCTCACCGAGGTCCGGCTCGGGCTCGCCGCGTCGATCATCTCGCTGACCGTGCTGCCCCGCATCGATTCGCGCGCCGCGAGCCGCTACCTGCTCACGGGCGAGAAGTTCGGCGCCCACGAGGCGGAGGCGATCGGGCTGATCAGCGAGTCCGCCGAGGACCCGGAGGACACCGTCGAGGAATTGCTGGACCAGTTACGGCAGGCGTCGCCGCAGGGTCTGGCCGAATCGAAGACGTTGACCACCCGCGGTGTGCTCGCCGACTTCGACCGCTACACCGACGAGCTGACCGCCCAGTCGGCGAGGCTGTTCGAATCCGAGGAGGCGCGGGAAGGCATGATGGCGTTTCTGCAGAAGCGGCCGCCGAGATGGGCCTCCGGCCCTGTGCGTGGTTGACGAGTCTCTGGACTCGTCAACCACTCACGGGCGCGCAGCGCGACGAGAGGAAGTGACACATGACCCGCGAACCGAAGCAGGACCGTAGCCGGGTCACGCGCGGACATCTCCTCGAGGTCACCATCGACTGCCTCGCGGAACTGGGCTGGGGCGCGACGACGGTGAGCCTCGTCGCCCAGCGCGCCGGCGTGTCCCGCGGCGCGACCCAGCACCATTTCCCCACCCGCGAAGACCTCATCACCGCGGCGCTCGAGGTCATGTTCGACGCCCGGATGGAGCAGGCCCGGCGCGAGGCCACCGACCTGCCGACCGGGGAGGGGCGCACCGAGGCGGTGGTGTCGCGGCTCGTCGACTACTACACCGGCACCCTGTTCAAGGCGGCGCTGCAGGTGTGGACGGCGGCCGCCGCCGACCCGGAACTGCGGGCCCGGATCGTGCCGCTCGAGGAACGGTTCGGGCGGGTCGCGCACCGCACCGCCGTCGAACACTTCGGGTTCGACGACGCCGATCCGGTGGCGCACCGGCTCGTCCAGGCCACCCTCGATCTCGCCCGCGGACTCGGCCTGGCCGACGTGCTCACGGACGACTCCAAGAGGCGCGCGGAGATCGTGCGGCAGTGGGCTGCGCAGTTGGACGCGGCACTACCGCGGGGCGGCAGATCTGTAGAGCCCAGGCGCCTCGACGTGGCCGTTCTCGACTGACCGGGCAAAGATCGCGGCGATCGGTAGAGTCACCGACCATGGGCCGGAAATGGGGAGCGCTCGTCCTGATCACCGTCGCGGCCGGTCTGGCCGGCTGTGGGGGAGACGGAGACGATTCCGGTACCGCACCCGCCGCACAGAGTCTTCCGCAGGTGACCGATCCGGGCCCGTTCTTCGGCCAGTGCGGTTCGGTCACCGACGACGAGGTGGCGAAGGCGTTCGGCATGCCTCCCTTCACCGGGGTGACGCGCAATTCCGTCGGCTGCGAGTGGGAAACCGCGGGAATAGGCGGTCCCAGCGTCACGTTCTCCTGGTACCGCGGCAGTCCGATCGGCCGCGAGCGGGCGGGTTCGGAGCTGATCGGCAGGCCGGCCACCGACATCGACGTCCAGGGACATCCCGGATTCATCGCGTCGTCCGAAGGAATTCTGTGTGAACTCGGTGTGGAGTTCGGCGGTGACTTCGTGCACTGGTCGGTGATGTATGCGGACGCGCAACCCGCGGCCGATCCGTGCACGGTGGCGCGCGACCTCGCCGAACTCAGCGTGTCGAGGGCGAAGTGAGCGGGGGAGTGATGGGCGGGCGGACGTGGCGCGCCGTGCGGGTGCTGACCGCGGCCACCGCGATCGGGCTGATCGCGGGGTGCGGGTCGACGATCGAGGGCTCACCGAGGGTGGAGGGCAGTTCCTCCTCGGGGGACACCGAACAGTTCACGGCCCTGCTCGAGGAGTGCAACGCGGTCGCCGACGAACAGATCGCGCAGACCGTCGGCGCCGACGCCATCCAACGAGGCTTCTTCGGCGCGATCTGCCGCTGGGACGCGGTCGGCGCCAACGGTCCCGTGAAGGTGACGTTCAACTGGTTCGAGACGGGTTCCCTCGACACTGAGAAGTCGACCGCGGAGAAGCTCGGCTACACGGTGGAGGCGTCCACCATCCAGGGGCGCAGGGCCGTCGTGATGCGTCCGCCCGGCGATCCGGGGGCGTGCGGAGTGACGGTCGGGTCGCCCTCATCGGGGGTCGTCGGCTGGTGGGTACAGTTCCAGGCGGGGGCGGCAGACCCGTGCCAGGCGGCATCGACGCTTGCGGATCTGACGCTCAATCTGAGTAGTTGATGTGCCCGTGTCCGTACCGACAGCTCCAAGCAGTACCCCACATCGCAGGTCAGCCCTTACCATTGCCCGCCCACTTTGACCTTCCGGCGCGCCGCCGGGTATCGTTGTGGGTCGTGTCCGGCATGCCCGGGCCGATCTGTGTGCCTAGCGAGGTATTGCCGTGCGCGCGTTCGTGCAGATTTCTGCATGGAACGAGCATCCGGCTGCCTGTGTGGGGGTATGCGACACACCCGACCTCGGGTGCAGCTCGAGGTGCGGGTGAGGGGCAGCAGCTCTCTTGCCCCAACTGCTAGATCCCTAATTTCAGAACAGCCAAGGTTGCTTGTCCAGAGCAGTCTGTTCAACACGAAGAAAGCCGGTAAATGCCAACCATCAACCAGCTGGTCCGCAAGGGCCGCCGCGACAAGACCGCGAAGGTCAAGACGGCAGCCCTCAAGGGCAGCCCGCAGCGTCGTGGCGTGTGCACCCGCGTGTACACCACCACCCCGAAGAAGCCGAACTCGGCGCTCCGTAAGGTCGCGCGTGTGCGCTTGACCAGCTCCGTCGAGGTCACCGCTTACATCCCGGGCGAGGGCCACAACCTGCAGGAGCACTCGATGGTGCTCGTCCGCGGTGGTCGTGTGAAGGACCTCCCCGGTGTGCGCTACAAGATCATCCGCGGCTCCCTCGACACCCAGGGTGTCAAGGGCCGCAAGCAGGCCCGCAGCCGCTACGGCGCCAAGAAGGAGAAGAGCTAATGCCACGTAAGGGCCCCGCTCCGAAGCGTCCGCTCATCAACGACCCGGTCTACGGTTCGCCCCTGGTGACGCAGCTCGTCAACAAGATTCTCCTGGACGGCAAGAAGTCCACCGCCGAGCGCATCGTGTACGAAGCACTCGAGCAGGCGCGCGAGAAGACCGGCACCGATCCGGTCGTCACCCTCAAGCGCGCACTGGACAACGTCAAGCCTGCCCTCGAGGTTCGCAGCCGCCGTGTCGGTGGCGCCACCTACCAGGTGCCGGTCGAGGTCCGTCCGGGCCGCTCCACCACCCTCGCGCTCCGCTGGCTCGTGACCTTCTCCCGGCAGCGTCGTGAGAAGACGATGGTCGAGCGTCTCGCCAACGAGCTCCTCGATGCCAGCAACGGCCTGGGTGCCGCTGTGAAGCGCCGTGAGGACACTCACAAGATGGCCGAAGCCAACAAGGCATTCGCCCACTACCGCTGGTGACGTCACGTCGGAGCAGTCACCAACCGTGACTGCTCCGGCGTCGTCGCACGTCGGGCCCCTACCGGGGACCGGCTGATCTACAACTCGAGACAATGGCCCCGCTGGTGGAACACCGGGGAGGCCGACACCCGATACACGAGCTACGAGCGGGGAAGAATCCTGTGGCACAGGAAGTGCTGACCGACCTGAACAAGGTCCGCAACATCGGCATCATGGCGCACATCGATGCCGGCAAGACCACGACCACCGAGCGCATCCTGTTCTACACCGGTGTCAACTACAAGATCGGTGAGACGCACGACGGTGCCTCGACCACGGACTGGATGGAACAGGAGAAGGAACGCGGCATCACGATCACCTCTGCCGCGGTGACCTGCTTCTGGAACAACAACCAGATCAACATCATCGACACGCCGGGCCACGTCGACTTCACCGTCGAGGTGGAGCGTTCGCTCCGCGTGCTCGACGGCGCCGTCGCAGTGTTCGACGGCAAAGAGGGCGTCGAGCCCCAGTCGGAGCAGGTGTGGCGTCAGGCCGCCAAGTACGACGTTCCGCGCATCTGTTTCGTCAACAAGATGGACAAGATGGGCGCGGACTTCTACTTCACGGTCCAGACCATCATCGACCGCCTCGGCGCGAAGCCGCTCGTCCTGCAGCTGCCGATCGGCGCGGAGGACGACTTCGACGGTGTCGTCGACCTGGTCGAGATGAAGGCCATCACCTGGCGTGGCGTCGTGCCGACGGGTGCCGAGCCCACCATCGAGGAGATCCCGGCCGATCTGGCCGACAAGGCTGCCGAGTACCGCGAGAAGCTGCTCGAGACCGTTGCCGAGTCCGACGAATCTCTCATGGAGAAGTACTTCGCCGGTGAGGAACTCTCCATCGAGGAGATCAAGGGCGCCATCCGCAAGATGACGGTCGCCTCCGAGCTGTACCCGGTGCTGTGTGGTTCCGCGTTCAAGAACAAGGGTGTTCAGCCCATGCTCGACGCGGTCATCGACTACCTGCCGAACCCGCTGGACATCGGCGAGGTCCAGGGTCACGCCCTCGGCAACGAGGAAGAGATCCTCACGCGTAAGCCGAGCAAGGAAGAGCCGTTCTCGGCTCTGGCCTTCAAGATCGCTTCGCACCCGTTCTTCGGAAAGCTGACGTTCGTCCGCGTGTACTCCGGCCGGATCGATCCGGGCGCCCAGGTCATGAACGCGACCAAGGGTAAGAAGGAGCGCATCGGAAAGCTCTTCCAGATGCACGCCAACAAGGAGAACCCGGTCGACGAGGCCGTGGCCGGCCACATCTACGCGATGATCGGCCTGAAGGACACCACGACCGGTGACACCCTGTGTGCACAGGACGCCCCGATCGTGCTCGAGTCGATGAGCTTCCCGGACCCGGTCATCCAGGTCTCGATCGAGCCCAAGACGAAGTCCGACCAGGAGAAGCTGGGCACCGCGATCCAGAAGCTCGCCGAAGAGGACCCGACGTTCTCCGTCGAACTCGACGAGGAGACCGGCCAGACCGTCATCGGCGGCATGGGCGAGCTCCACCTCGACATCCTCGTCGACCGTATGCGTCGCGAGTTCAAGGTCGAGGCCAACGTCGGCAAGCCGCAGGTCGCCTACCGCGAGACCATCACCAAGAAGGTCGAGAAGCACGACTACACCCACAAGAAGCAGACGGGTGGATCGGGCCAGTTCGCCAAGGTGATCATCGCGCTGGAGCCGTTCGTCGGCGAAGACGGTGCCTCCTACGAGTTCGAGAACAAGGTCTCCGGTGGCCGCATCCCTCGCGAGTACATCCCCTCCGTGGATGCAGGCGCTCAGGACGCGATGCAGTACGGCGTTCTCGCCGGCTACCCGCTGGTGAACCTGAAGCTGTCGCTGCTCGACGGTGCGTACCACGACGTCGACTCGTCGGAAATGGCCTTCAAGGTCGCCGGTTCGCAGGCGCTGAAGGAAGCCGCCCGCAAGGCCGGCCCGGTCATTCTCGAGCCGCTCATGGCTGTCGAGGTCACCACACCCGAGGAGTACATGGGTGACGTGATCGGCGACCTGAACTCCCGCCGTGGCCAGATCCAGGCCATGGAGGAACGCAGTGGTGCCCGTGTCGTGAAGGCGCTGGTTCCGCTCTCGGAGATGTTTGGTTACATCGGTGATCTGCGGTCGAAGACCCAGGGCCGGGCGAACTTCTCCATGGTGTTCGATTCCTACGCAGAGGTTCCCGCGAACGTCTCGAAGGAAATCATCGCCAAGGCGACCGGCGAGTAACCTCGGTTCCAGCCGGCCGAAGCACGACCCAGTAATAACAACCGCACTGCTGCATACCGCAAGCATCAATCAGTCCAGGAGGACACACAGTGGCGAAGGCGAAGTTCGAGCGGACGAAGCCGCACGTGAACATCGGCACCATCGGTCACGTCGACCACGGCAAGACCACGCTGACCGCGGCCATCACCAAGGTTCTGCACGACGCGTACCCGGATCTCAACGAGGCCTCGGCCTTCGACGAGATCGACAAGGCTCCTGAGGAGAAGGCTCGCGGTATCACGATCAACATCTCGCATGTTGAGTACCAGACCGAGAAGCGCCACTACGCGCACGTCGATGCTCCCGGTCACGCCGACTACATCAAGAACATGATCACCGGTGCGGCGCAGATGGACGGCGCCATCCTCGTGGTCGCGGCCACCGACGGCCCGATGCCCCAGACGCGTGAGCACGTGCTGCTCGCCCGCCAGGTCGGCGTGCCGTACATCCTCGTCGCCCTGAACAAGGCCGACATGGTGGACGACGACGAGATCATCGAGCTCGTCGAGATGGAGGTCCGTGAGCTCCTCGCTGCGCAGGAGTTCGACGAGGAAGCTCCCGTCGTCAAGGTCTCCGCACTGAAGGCGCTCGAGGGCGACCCGGAGTGGACCAAGAACATCCTCGAGCTCATGGCTGCGGTCGACGAGTCGATCCCGGACCCGGTCCGCGAGACCGACAAGCCGTTCCTCATGCCCGTCGAGGACGTCTTCACGATCACCGGTCGTGGCACCGTCGTCACCGGTCGTATCGAGCGTGGCCAGGTCAACGTCAACGAAGAGGTCGAGATCGTCGGCATCAAGGAGACGGTCACCAAGACCACGGTCACCGGTATCGAGATGTTCCGCAAGCTCCTCGACTCGGGCCAGGCCGGTGACAACGTCGGTCTGCTGGTTCGTGGTATCAAGCGCGAAGATGTCGAGCGTGGACAGGTTGTCGTCAAGCCCGGCACCACCACCCCGCACACCGAGTTCGAGGGCCAGGCGTACATCCTGTCCAAGGACGAGGGCGGCCGCCACACGCCGTTCTTCAACAACTACCGTCCGCAGTTCTACTTCCGTACGACGGACGTGACGGGCGTTGTGACGCTGCCCGAGGGCACCGAGATGGTCATGCCCGGTGACAACACCGAGATGTCCGTCAAGCTGATCCAGCCCGTCGCCATGGACGAGGGCCTGCGCTTCGCGATCCGCGAAGGCGGCCGTACGGTCGGCGCCGGCAAGGTCACGAAGATCAACAAGTGATCTAGCTTCACCAACGCCGATGGCGCTCACCCTCCGGGGTGGGCGCCATCGGCGTTTTCGGGGTTCTGCGTCAGCGGTAGTTCAGCGCGTCCCATTCCCGGATGTCGCTGGGATGGGCGATCCCTTCGAGGACGAACGGGTCGCGTGCGATGAACTGTTCCGCCCGCTCACGGCTGGTGAACAGCGCCATGGACCCGTTGCTCGCCGGGTCGTCGAACGGTCCGATTCCGAGGATTCCGCCTTCCGCGGCGAACGCGTCGAGGTACTCACGGTGCCGTGGATAGACTTCCGGGATCCGGGCGGCGGCGGACGGATCGGTTGTGTAGAACACGACGTACTCCATGGCGGAGAACCTACCGAGACCGGGACGTCCCGTGTCAGTTTTCGACGTGTACCGGGTGGTCGGCGCGGTCGAGGTGGAGCAGCACCTGGGTGGCGACCTGCTCACCGCCGAGTGTCGACGCGACCCATGATGCGACGTCCTCGGACTTGCGGGTGAAGTCGTGGATGTCGACGGTGGGGTCGGCGGTCACGACGATCGACAGGGTGGGGAGTCCGCGTTCGACGACGGCGCGGGCCCGCGTCTGCCGGACTCCGGGGTACTGGGCGAGTTCGCTGGCGACCCCGTTGGCGAGGGAGCCCAGGTCGACGGTGACGTAGGTGCCCGATTCGCGATCCGGGACTGCGACGGCGGACGTGCGTCGCCGGGTGAGGTCCAGCGCGAGGACCACGATCCCGAAGACCAGTCCCACGACGACCGTCGCGGCGAGGGCCCAGCCCCACCAGCCCTGGTCGGGAAGCGCGGTGACGCGTGCGCGGTCGTACCGCGACACCCATTCCCGGACGATCGGAACCTGCAGGTCCCAGGCGATGGCGTAGGCGCCGAATCCGAGGAGCGCGAGCCCGACGAGCAGGACGATCAGCCGGTTGACGGCGGCGGTCCGATGCGTCACGGCTTCACCTGCACTCGGAGTTCGGGGGACGTGCCGAGCAGCGACAGCGTCGGTTCGACGGCCTCGCGGACGGAGATGGCCACGTCTGCGGCGGGTGTCGACTCGGTGCGCACCACGCGGACGGTGACGTGCTTGCGGTCGACTGTCGTGTGCGCCGACAGCACCCCGGGGACCGTGTTGGCGTGACTACTGGAATTGCGGGCGAGGTCGGTGGGGCGCAGCCAGACGATCGGGGTGTCGCCCACCGCGAGGGGCAGATGGGTGCGCGGCCGCGGTTTGAGGGCGGCGACGATGAACACGATTCCCAGCACGATCGCGCCGACGGCGACGGGGACGATCCAATCGGACCAGTGCAGCCTGCCCAGCCATTGCGCGGTGTTGCGGATCCAGGGCGCGTTGGCGAACGTGCCGCGCATGATGAGCAGTTCACGCGCGGCGACGACCGCGAGGCCGAGGGCGGCGACGGCGACGATGATCGCGGCGGGCACGGCGGCGGGTGTCGCGCGCGGCGTGCGGGGCCGGATCGGCGCCACCGGGAGGGGCGGCACCGCCGGATCGCCCTGTTCGGAGTAGAGGCTGTCGGCGCCGCTGTCTTCGGGTGCCGCGGATTCCGTTCCGACGACCACGATGTTGAGTTCGATGACCGGCATGCCGGTCATCTGCTCGACCTGGCGGTGCACCTGTGCGCGGAGCCTGCGGTTGAGGAGATCGAGCCGGCACGGCCACTGCACCGCGATGTACAGGTTGATCGCGACGGCGTCCGCACCCGTCGAGACGTCGGCGCGGGGGAGTTCTCTGCCCGTCAGCCGGGACAGTCCGCCGGACTGCTTGACGACGCCGGGTACTTGGAGCGCTGCGGCGACGGCGATCTTCACGACGGCGCGTTCCTTGATGACCAATTCGCCGCGCTGGGCGGTGTCGTCGAGCGCAGCGTCGTCCCGGGGTCCGGCGGGGGGTGCGGTGGACGGTTCAGCCACGGCCGCGGCTTCGGAGGATGGCGCCGAGATCGAGGTGCCCGTCGCGGTGCGCGCCCACGGCCATGCCCAGTGCGCCGAGCAGGACGGCGAAGACGAATCCGCTGAAACCGCCGAGGATGCCGGCGATGGCGAGGAGTAATCCAACGATCAGGCCTGTGATTGTGCTGTTCATTGAGCGTGTCCTGTCTCTGTCAGGAGATCTTCGATGATCACGTCGACGGGGACGTCCACCAGTGATTCCACTGCGGCCCGCACCCTTTCGGCGGTGTCGACGACGTTGGCGGGGTAGCGCGCCGCGAGATGGACGGCACAGGACGTGGGGCCGACGGTCACCCCGGTCACCCGGCGTCCGGGCAGGTACGTCGCGACTTCGCCGAACGCGCCGCCGTGCATCGCTGCCACTCCGGGGGTCGCGAGGACGGCGGCCACGATGCGTTCGGAGATGTCCTCCGCGTGAGTGTCCGGTGGGAGCGGTCCGGTCACTGCACCCTCGGTTTGCCGTCGAGTTCGGACGCGGCCTCGGATTCGTCGAAGAGCATGACGTCGAAGACGGTGATGTTCACTTCGGTCACTTCGAGTCCGGTCATGCGCTCGACGGCCGCGATGACGTTGCGTCGGATGCCGACCGCGAGTTCGTGCAGTGCAACACCGTATTCGGCGACGATGCCGATGTCGATGGCGGCCTGTTTCTCCCCGACTTCGACGGCGACGCCCTGGGCGTGGTTGACGCGGGCGCCGGGGATCCGGTCCCGGAGGGCGCCGACGGCGCGTGCGGTGCCGCCGCCCACGTCGTAGACGCCGTTGATCTCACGGGTGGCGATACCGGCGATCTTGGCGACGACGGCGTCCGCGATGATGGTCCGTCCCTGGGAACTGACGAGTTCCGGAGTCGCCCCGGCACCGAACTGCACGCGGCTGCGTGCGCCTGAATCGCTGGTCATCGTGGATCCCCTTCGAGTCGCCTGCCTTCTCCTCAACAGTAATGATCACCGACGGTACGCGGGGTCTCCCACGCGCCTTTCCGCCCGCGGATCTGTCCGGATACCGGTGCGGAAAATATTTGATATGACTACCCGGTACCATGGCGTGATCCAGGTAACAGAGGTACGGCACGACGGAAGGAATCCCATGGCGGAAGTGGCCCCCGACCAGGACGCTGCCCCCAGTGAGGAGGCCGCTTCCAGTGAGGACGCTGCTTCCGGTGAGGGCACTGCCCCCGGGCCCCGGACGCCGGCCGTCACCGCAGGTGTGGCGGTTCTGTCCGTTCTCGCGCTCGCGTTCCTCGCGGTGAGCGGCTACTTCGGCTACACGCACCGGCAGGCGGAGCGGGCGGCGCAGCAGCGGTCCGAGATCGTGGACGCCGCGAGCCAGGGCGTCGTGAATCTGACGACGATGGACTTCCAGCGGGCCGACGAAGACGTGCAGAAGGTGCTCGACGGCTCGGCGGGAGAATTCCGCGACGAATTCGAGGCCCGGTCCAAGGATCTCATCGCCGTCATGCAGGAGGCCCAGGTCAAATCGGTCGGGGTGGTGCGCCAGGCCGCGATCGAGAGGCAGGACGGCGACTCCGCCGACGTGCTCGTCGCGGTCGCCCAGAAGGTGTCGAATGCGGGCGGGGCCGCAGAGGAACCGCGTAGTCAGAGAATGCGGGTCACGATGCAACTCGAGGACGGCACGTACAAGATCGTGAAGGCGGGGTTCGTGCAGTGAGTACCGACGCATCGCCGAAGTCGCGCAGGCTCCTCCTGATCCTGGGTGCGCTCACCGTGGTCACGGCCGTGCTGGCCGGGGTGCTGTACTTCACGCTCTACCGGCCCGGCCAGCGCGTCGACGACACCGTCCGCGCCGCCGTCACCGACACCGCTTCGCAGGGCGCGATCGCTCTGCTGTCGTACGGTCCGGACACGGTGGAGAACGACGTCGGCGCCGCGAAGGAGCGCCTGACGGGGGAGTTCCTCGACTATTACACGCAGTTCACGACGGACGTCGTCGTCCCGGCGGCGAAGGAGAGCCGGGTCGCCACGCAGGCGACGGTGGCCGCGTCCGGTCCGGTCGAGGTGGCGGCCGACACGGCGACGGTGCTGCTGTTCGTCAACCAGAGCACCACCAGCGCCGGGAAACCGGAACCGGCGGTGACGGCGACGAGCATTTCCGTCGAGCTGACCAAATCCGGCGACGACTGGCTGATCTCCGGCTTCGATCCCGTCCAGGCCCACGGGTAGCGTTGGCGCCCATGAGCACTCTTCGAGAGGTCGGCGACCGCGAGTCGTGGCGCTGTTGGTTGTGTGACGAACCGGTGGATCCCGACATGTCGGTCAACGACCCGCGCGGCCCCAGCATCGACAGTGTCGTCACCGCGAAGAAGGCCAAGGCGAAGGGCGGCGTCGAACGCCTCGCTCATCGCGCGTGCAACACCAAGAAGGGCGCCGTCAAACCGGTGGTGCCGTGGCCCGACCGGTTGTTCGTCGTCGACCCCGCCCCGATCATCGGCGTCGTCGAACAACTCGGCCGCAAGGGCGGCCGGGTGGCCGTGGCGCGGTGCCCGGGCAAGTCGGATGCGGAGGACGCGTCGGAGTGGTTGCTCGACCGGTTGTCCCGTCTCGCACCGGAACTGGACGTCGAGACGCAGATCGACGCGGCCGGTGGCGCGTTTCTGCTCGTTCTGCGGCTCCGCCACCCGTGAGTACTTCTTAACCGCCTGCGGTTAACAAGTACTCACGGGCGGGGGATCGGCGGGTGCAGGGTGGTGGCGTCGCCCGGGCGGTACAGCTGGGCGCGCCTGCCGCCCGTGGATGCGGCGTCGGCGACGCCCTCGACGGGTTCGACGAACCCCCGCGTTCCCAGGACCTTGCGGCGGAAGTTCGCGCGGTCCCACGTCACGTCCCACACGGCCTCGTACACCGTCTGGAGGTCCCGGATCGAGAACGGAGACTCCACGAAATGGGTTGCCAAAGTGGTGTATTCGAGTTTCGACCGCACCCGCTCGAGGGCGTCGGCGAGGATCTGCGCGTGGTCGAACGCCAGCGACTCGCGGGACGCGTCCTCGACCGGCATCCAGTAGGCGTCGGCGGCGTCGGAACCGGCGGACGGCTCCGGCAGGTTCGGCGCGAACGCCACGAACACCACCGACACGACGCGCATGCGCGGGTCGCGGCCCGGCTCGCTGTACGTCGCCAACTGCTCGAGGTGACCGGGAAAGCTGTCGAGTCCGGTCTCCTCCGCCAGTTCGCGTCGCGCCGCGACGTCCGCCGATTCGTCGGCGTGAACGAAACCGCCGGGCAGCGCGGGCATCCCCTGGAACGGTTCCTCTCCCCGCCGCACCAGCAGGACCGACAGCGAGGGGCCGCGCAGCGTGAACATCGCGAGATCGACGGTCACGGCGAACGGTGGGTACTCGGTTGCGTCGTACACTGTCAGCCTCCCAGTGGTGCGGCGAACGTCGATCGGTGGGCGAGTGCCTGTTCAGTGACCTGCGTCGCGAGGTCGAGACGCTCTGCCTGGCTCCCGGTCAGCATCACCCACGACCGCCCGGCGGCGGTGAGTGCATCGACGAACCACTCTGTCATCTCCTCCCGGATCGACTCTCCGTCACGCAACCCATCCTGCACGAAGGGGACACCGACGTGGTCGGTAATGAGGTACAGGGCATGGCGGCCCGGCCGGTGGTCGTGCGCCCGGGTGCTGTCGGGGCCGAGGTAGCGCCGCTCCCACACGGTGGTGGCTTCTGCGTCGGTGTCGCAGATCGTCAGGGGCGACCCCGACCGCGCCGCCGCCTCTTCCCACTCGTTCTGGATGCGGGCGATGTCGGCGAAATCCTGCCCGATCCAGACGAGGTCGTCGACGCCGGCGGACGCGTCGGCGACGCGGGCTCTCGCCAGCTTGTCGGCGGTTGCCGTGCGACCGTATTCGGGAACCCAGTGCGTGCGCCGCCAGATCCCGCCGCGGGCGCGGAAGCGCTGCGCCAGCGCATGACTGACGGTGGTGGTCCCGGTGGATTCCGCGCCGAGCACCACGATCCGGGTGGTGAGCAGTGCCTGCGCGGGCGCGTCGAGGTGTTCCCAATTGCCGGCGAGGTCGCCTCGACAGGCGGTTCCCGAAATCGGGAACCGGACCCGCTCGGGGTCGACGGGGACGTGGACGGCGTCGAACCAGCGGGCGAGGTCGTCGCCGTACTTCTCGCTCGACACGACCACGTCGACGGCGATTCCGGTGACCTGGCGCACCGCGGCGCGCATGCACGCCACCTGGGCGGCCCACACCGGTCGCGACGCCAGGTCCATCGGGGCGTCGCACGCGATGCCGGTCACGGTCACCGTGCGGTCGCCCGCATGCGATTCGGCGAGGCAGGACACTCTGTCCGCCAAGGGAATCGACTCGACCCGGGACGCCATCACCACCACCGTCACCCGGGCGGCTACCCGCGCCGCCTCCCGGATCAGCAGGTGGTGCCCGGCGTGCGGGGGATAGAACTTTCCGATCACGAGCGCGTGGTCGCGCATTGCGGTCACCTGCTCGCGGTCGTCGCGAGGGCGGGGAGTCCCGACGACCTGCGCCACTCGAGGAGACCGCGGACGCAGAGCACGAGGAAGCCGACGTACAGCAGGGCCGTCAGCGTCAGACCCTTGTGCAGGTAGAGCGGGACGTAGACCAGATCGGCTGCAATCCACAGCAGCCACGATTCCCAGCGCTTGTTCACCTGTCCCCAGGTGGCCAGCAGCGAGAGGGCTGTGGTGACGGCGTCCCAGAACGGGACCGTGGACGACGTCGCCGTGTGCAGGAGCACGGTCAAGGCGGCGGTGCCGACGATGCCGGTCCCGGCGAGCCACCTCCATTCCTCCGGCGACGTCCCGGTGACGGGCAACGGGTTGCCGGCGCGACCGCGGATCCACCGGATCCACCCGGCCACGGCGAGCGCGATGTAGACCAGTTGGAGGGCCGAGTCGGCGAAGAGTCCGGCTGCGTAGAACAGCAGGATCCAGACCAGGTTGTTCGCGATTCCGATCGGCCAGTTCCAGGTGGACTGCCGGGCGACGAGCCAGACGCACACGGCGCCCGACGTGAAACCGAGCACTTCGGCCCAGCTCGTCGTCGTCCCGAACGACGTCACCGCGGCCGAATTGAGCCAGTCGACGAGTAGTGCGATCACGGGAACTCCTTGTAGTCGTAGTGACTACGAAATGGTATCACTGATGTGGTCATTGTGACTACAACTGGGGATGTCGTGGTGTCCCGCGGGAGGTGGGGGTACCGTCGGGACCAGAACATGAATCCGACCTCGAGTGCGAAGGAATTCCGATGAATCTGGCCCTGACCGACGAGGAGCTGGCGTTCCGCGACGAGATGCGAACGTTCTTCACCACACAGATTCCGGCGGAGATCCGCGAGCGGTATGCGCGGGGCGAAGAAGTGGGGAAAGAAGGCTTCATCGAGTCTCAGCGGATTCTGAACGCCAACGGGCTCGCGACGCCGCACTGGCCGGTCGAGTGGGGCGGCCGCGACTGGACGCCGGTGCAGAAGCACATCTGGCTCGATGAACTGCAGCTCGCGTCGGTGCCCGAGCCGCTCGCGTTCAACACCAGCATGGTGGGCCCCGTCATCGCGGCGTTCGGTTCGCAGGAGCAGAAGAAGAAGTTCCTTCCCGCGACCGCCAACCTCGACATCTGGTGGTGCCAGGGATTTTCCGAGCCCGAGGCCGGTTCCGACCTCGCGTCGCTGAAGACCCGCGCCGTCCGCGACGGCGACGACTACGTGATCAACGGCCAGAAGACGTGGACCACCCTCGCGCAGCACGCAGACTGGATCTTCGTCCTCGCCCGCACCAACCCGGATGCCCCCAAGAAGCAGGCCGGCATCTCGTTCATCCTCGTCGACCTGAAGACGCCCGGCGTCACAGTGCGCCCGATCAAGCTGATCGACGGAGGCCACGAGGTCAACGAGGTCTTCTTCGAGGACGTGCGCGTGCCCGCCGAGAATCTCGTGGGTGAGGAGAACCAGGGCTGGAGCTACGCCAAGTTCCTGCTTGGCAACGAGCGCGCCGGCGTCACCCGCCTGGGATTCTCCAAGGTCCGGCTCGCGCAGGCGAAGAAGCGCGCCGCGGAGATCTCGGTCGGCGAGGGGACGCTGCTCGACGACCCGCTGTTCGCCGCCCGCATCGCGGAACTGGAGAACGAGATCATCGCGCTCGAGCTCACCCAGCTGCGGGTCGTCGCGAGTTCGGCCGACGGCAAGCCGAACCCGGCGTCGTCGCTGCTGAAGCTGCGCGGGTCCGAACTGCAGCAGGCGACACTCGAACTGCTGACCGACGTCGCGGGCCCCGACTCCCTACCCTTCGCCGCCGGTGACGGCATCTCCTCACCGCTCTGGGCGCAGCGGACGGCACCGACCTATCTGAACTACCGCAAGGTTTCCATCTACAGCGGATCGAGCGAAGTGCAGCGCAGCATCATCGCCTCCTCGATCCTCGGATTGTGAGGGCGTGACATGGACTTCGACCTGACCGACGAACAGAAACTGCTGCGCGACACCACCCGCGAACTGCTGGGGCGCAGCTACGACGCGGAGAAGCGCAACGCTGTCACCGACACCGAGCAGGGGTGGAGCCCGCAGGTCTGGAAGCAACTCGCCGAGGTGGGGCTGCTCGGCCTGAGCTTCGGCGAGGAAGACGGGGGAATGGGCGCCGGACCCGTCGAGGTGGCATCGGTGATGACCGAGATAGGCCGCCGCCTCGCCCCCGAACCGGTCCTCGACGCCGTGCTCGTGCCGGGCGGTCTGATCGCTGCGGCCGGCAGTACGGAGCAGCGTCGCCGGATTCTCCCGGACGTGTCCGAGGGCACCCTCCTGCTGGCCTTCGCCGATCGGGAACCGGGCGTGCGCTGGCCGTCGGCCCGGGTGTCCACGACCGCGACGAAGGACGGCGACGCGTGGACCCTGACAGGTACGAAGAATCCTGTTCCGCACGGTGGCGGCGCGAACATGCTGGTCGTCAGCGCGACACTCCCGGACGGCGGGGTCGGACTGTTCCTCGTCGACGGCGACGCCGCCGGCCTGACCCGCACCCCCTACGCGACCCACGACGGACTGCGGGCCGCGCAGGTGGAACTGTCCGGCACCCCGGCCGAGCCGCTCGGTGCGGGCGGCGACGCGTCTTCGGCGATCGAGGGCGCACACATCCGGGCGCAGGCGGCACTGTGCGCGGAGGCCGTCGGCGCGATGGAGGAGGCGTTGCGGCTGACGACCGAGTACCTGAAGACCCGCAAGCAGTTCGGCGTCCCGATCGCGAAGTTCCAGACACTCACCCACCGTGCGGCAGACATGTACGTGCTGCTGGAACTGGCCCGCAGCATGAGTCTCTACGCCACGATGTCGCTGGCCGACGGAACCGTGGACCCGGTGGTCGCGTCCCGCGCCAAGCTGCAGATCGGCCGGTCGGCCCGGACGATCGGGCAGGAAGCGATCCAGATGCACGGCGGCATCGGCATGACCGCCGAGTACCCGGTCGGGCACTACGTGAGCCGGCTGACCGCCATCGAGCACACCCTCGGCGGCTCCGACGACCACCTGCGCGTGCTCGCGGCGGCGACGACCCAGGGCACCGTCAGCATCATCTAGCCCCACCCGTGAGTACTTGTTAACCGCGGGCGGTTAACAAGTACTCACGGGGCAGGTCTCGGATTGGTATCGGAAAGAGCGTTTTCGACGTGTCGCACGAGGACCCCCGTGTGACGCAGCTAACGTTCTGCGCGCACATCAGAACTCACGGGGGATGTACGTATCTCGGTGAAGGAGCGTTGTCATGGGGTCCGGTCCAGTCAAAGCGATCATGTGGAGCCTGCTCGTCGTGGGACTCGTCGGTGCGGGAGTCGGGATCTCCGAACTGCACGTCCCGTGGACGGTCGCGTCGTTGATCGTCGCGTCGGTGTCCGGCCTGGTCCTGCTCAGGATCCGTGCCGACGCACACCCCGAACTGCACAGCGAGCGCCGGATGGCTGCCGGCTGACCCCGCCGTCACCCCTGCTGGAGCCCGTCCGCCCACCTGCCGATGTCGCCGCGTTCCAGTGCGAGCGCCAGCAGTTCCGGGAATGTGTCCGGTGTGCAGGCGAACGCGGGAATGCCGAGCGCACCGAGGGCCGCCGCGTTGTCGTGATCGAACGACGGGGCGCCGTCGTCGGACAGAGCGAGCAGCACCACCACCTGGACACTCGCGTTCTTCATCGCCGCCATCCGGCGGAGCATCTCCGCGCGGATCCCGCCCTCGTACAGGTCGGAGATCAGCACGAACAACGATTCCGCCGGCCTGTCGATCAGTGACTGGCTGTAGGCGATTGCCCGGTTGATGTCGGTGCCGCCGCCGAGTTGCGTGCCGAACAGCACGTCGACGGGATCGGACAGCTTGTCGGTGAGGTCGACGACTGCCGTGTCGAACACGACCAGCGACGTCTTCAGCGCGCGCATCGACGCGAGCACCGCGCCGAACACGGACGCGAACACGACGCTCGACGCCATCGAGCCGGACTGGTCGATGGCGAGGACGACGTCGCGCTGCACGGCCTGCGATCGGCGGCCGTAGCCGAGCAACCGCTCCGGCACCACCGTCTTGTGCTCGGGCAGGTAGTGCGCGAGGTTGGCGCGGATGGTGCGATTCCAGTCGATGTCGCGGTGCCGGGGATTGGTGATTCGGGCGGAGCGGTTGAGGGCACCGGTGACGGCGGTTCTGGTCTTCTGCGCGATCCGGTCCTCCACCTCCCGGACCACCTTCTCGACGACCATCCGGGCGGTGGCCTTGCTGGTCTCGGGCATCACCCGGTTGAGGCTCAGGAGGGTGCCGACGAGGTGGACGTCCGGTTCGACGGCGTCGAGCAGTTCGGGTTCGAGGAGCAGTTGGGTGAGGCCGAGCCGGTCGATGGCGTCCTTCTGCATCACCTGCACGACGCTGCTCGGGAAGTAGGTGCGGATGTCGCCGAGCCAGCGTGCGACCTTCGGTGCCGATCCGCCGAGACCCGCAGTGCGCCGGCGGCTCTTCGACCCGTCGCTGCTGGTGTCGTACAGCGCGGCCAGTGCGCCGTCCATCGCCGCGTCCGTCCTGGACGCCAGTCCGCCGGTGGATTCCTCGGCGGCGTTGCCGAGCAGGAGTCGCCACCGACGTAGCCGCTCCGCGTCTTCGGTCACGACGTCACCCCCAGGATGTCGGCGACGGTGCGGATCGCGACGGTGCCGCGCCGGGCATCGACCTCGGCGGGGGTCTCGGCCGTGGAGCCACCCTCGACGGACTGTCCGATGGCCCGGCGTTCCCCGGTCTCGAAGCTGCCGAACGTGCGCCGCAGCAGCGGCAGCACGTCGACGAAATCCTGCTCGCGCAGCCCCGACACCCACCCGTCGAGCAGTCGCAGCAGTTGCCGGTCGTGGACCAGCAGCAGCCCTCCGCCGCCGAGGAAGCCGTCGACCCACCCGGCCTTGGCCGACGGGTCGGCGCCCACGGACAGCGCCCGCGACAGCCGGGTGGCGGCCTCGGTTTCGCTGACGGCGCCCGCGTCGCGGAGTAGTCGGACCATGCGCCCGATCACGAGGCCGTTCACGTCGGTGCGGTCGACGAGGCCGGTGAGCGTGCCGAGCCACCGCGCCGACGCACGGTCGTCGTCGCGCAACATCACCGCCGCGTGGACGTCGTCGACGGCGCGGCGCAGGTCGAGGGCACTGTCGTCGTCCAAACCGGACATCGCCGACGGCAGTCCCGCGCAGATACGGACGAGGAGGCTGTCGGTGACGCGGGTGAGGGACGAGACGTCGGTGCCGCGGACGTCGCCGTACCGCAGGGTGCGGGTCAGCGCGGGCAGCGCGTCCATCAGGTGCATGACGTCGTGGTCGAGCGTGGCCGCGGTCTCCAGCGCGCGCAACAGTTCGGCCAGGGCGTCGCCGAGATCCGACAGCAGCGCCTGCTCGAGCAGCCCGGTGAGCCGGGCGAGGGAGACGTCGCCGGCCGCCGCCTCCTCACGGACCTTCGCCGTCGCCGCGGCCTCGACGGTGGTGCCCCACAGCGACGCCTCGATGATCGACACCGCCAGTTCGGGTTGCCAGGTGAGCGACCACGTCTCACGGAACGTGCCGGTGCCGCGGACGTCGCTGTCGGCCGGGGTGCCCCAGTCGACACCGAGGATCTGCAGGCGGTGCAGGAGCCGGGACCGCGCGACGTCGTTGTCCCGGCGGAGGTCGAGGTCGATGGTCTTCTCGGTGGCCTGCTGCTTCAGGCGCAGGGTCTTCGCCCGGGCACGCAGGTCGGCGTCGAGCGGAACGGTCGGGGTGTCGTCGGGGACGGCGCCGAGGGCCTCGCCGACGACGAGGCGACGCGTGATCAGGTCGAGCAGGACGTCGTCCCCGTCGCACATCACGGCGCGGGTGGCTTCGGTGACCTCGGAGAGTCCGGCCAGCGGCCGCGCTCGCAACGCGGCCAACGTGTCTGCGAGACGGACGGATTCGATGACGTGTGCACTCGACACGGGAAGGTCCTCGTCCCGCAGCACCCGCGCGACCTTCGTGAGCCACCGGGTGATCGTGCGGTCCGGGGCGGTGAACAGGTGGTGATACCAGCCGGGGGAGGTGATGCCGGCGCCGTATCCGGACGCCGTGGACAGCCGCGAATGCGTCCACGGCACCCACGTCAGCGAGGTCTTGATCTTGGGGATTCCCTTGAGGATTCGCGCGTCCGCGGTGGCCGGTCCGAGGGGTCCGGCGAGTGCCGGGGCGTGCCAGGCGCCGCACACCACCGCGATCCGCACGGCACCGCCCTTGATCACCTTCCGCAGGGTCTGGCGCATGTACGCCTCGCGTCTGCTGGTGGGTTCGTCGAGTTCGACGGTGCCGCGCAGCGCGGTCATGGCGTCGGTGATCGCGTCGAACGAGTCGGCCCCCGAACCGGATTCGATGACGGCGTCCCACCAGCGTTCGGTGTCGTCGTAGCCGGCCGCCGCGGCCAGCGCCGCCAGTGGATCCTCGGAACGGGACTCGGCGCGGTCGGCGGCGAGGGTGTTGGCGGCCGGAAGGTCGCAGAAGCGCACGTCGACGCCGTGTCCGGCCGCCCACGACAGCGCCTGCCACTCCGGGGAGAACACGGCGAACGGCCAGAACGCCGCCGTCCGGGGTTCGCCGGTGGCATACGCGAGCAGCGCCACCGGGGGTTCCATGGTGCCGGACGCGGTCAGCGCGACCAGCGGATCGGCGTCGGCGGGCCCTTCGATCAGCACGGCGTCGGGGACGAACTCGTCGAGCGCGCGACGCACCGATCGTGCGGAACCGGGCCCGTGGTGGCGGATGCCGAAGACTCGGACGTCGCCCGCCGGCGGGCTCATCGCCCTGGTGCTCACCCGGTGACCTCGCGGCACGCCCGGTAGAAGTCGGCCCAGCCCTCCCGTTCGCGGACCACGGCCTCGAGGTATTCCGTCCACACCACCCGGTCGGCCACCGGGTCCTTCAGTACGGACCCGAGGATGCCTGCGGCGACGTCGGAGGGACGGAGCACCCCGTCCCCGAAGTGCGCGGCGAGGGCGAGTCCGTTGGTGACCACGGAGATCGCCTCCGCCGTCGACAGCGTTCCGGACGGCGACTTCAGCTTGGTGCGACCGTCGCTCGTGGCGCCGGACCGCAGTTCCCGGAACACGGTGACCACACGCCGGATCTCGTCGTCCGTCGCCGGGACTGCCGGCAGTTCCAGGGAGGACCCGAGTTGCTCGACTCGCCGCGCGACGATGGCGACCTCGTCCTCCTCGTCGGCGGGCAGGGGCAGGACGACCGTGTTGAAACGCCTGCGCAGCGCGGAGGACAGGTCGTTGACGCCGCGGTCTCGGTCGTTGGCGGTGGCGATCAGGTTGAAACCCTTGGTGGCCTGCACCTCGGTGCCCAGTTCGGGGATCGGCAGCGTCTTCTCCGACAGCACGGTGATGAGCGCGTCCTGCACGTCGGCGGGAATGCGGGTCAGTTCCTCGACGCGCGCGATACGGCCACCCTGCATGGCCGTCATCACCGGGGACGGAACGAGTGCGCCCGCGGTCGGACCCTCGGCGAGGAGCCTCGCGTAGTTCCAGCCGTACCGGATGGCCTCCTCGGGTGTGCCCGACGTTCCCTGGACGAGCAGGGTCGACTCGCCGGACACCGCAGCCGACAGGTGTTCGGACACCCACGTCTTGGCGGTTCCGGGCACGCCGAGCAGAAGCAGTGCGCGGTCGGTGGCGAGCGTCGCGACCGCTACCTCGATCAGCCGCCGGGGACCGACGTACTTGGGGGTGATGACCGTGCCGTCGTCGAGTTCGCCGCCGAGCAGGTACGTCACGACCGCCCACGGCGACAACTTCCACGACGGTGGCCGGGGCCGGGTGTCCTGCGCGGCGAGGGCGGCGAGTTCGTCGGCGTAGGCCTGCTCGGCGTGGGGTCGTAGCAGGTCGGCCGGGCCGGCCGCGATCTCGGTCACTCGAGCTCCTTCAGGACTGTTCTGCGATGGTCGATGTTGGCGGCGACAGTGGCGAACGCCTGCTGCCAGCCCGGGTCACGGGTGCGTTCGGCGGCCGCCCGGAGCAGCGGCGCCGCAGCGAACGGGAAGTGTGTCTCCGCGCTGCGGAGGGTCGAATAGTGGCTGTGCCGGGAGAACTGACCGAGGTCCTTGCCGGTCTCGGCGTGCCGCCCGGCCACGTCCTCGAGGCGGGCGATCACCCGTTCGGCGAGGTCCAGCGGCCACGGGTGGGGGAGCCCCTCGAACAGTGCGGCGCCGTCGACGCCCAGCAGGTAGCTGTCGGCGTGGCCCGACAGAATGTAGGCGAGCCGTTCGCGGGCGGGGACGATCGGCACCACGCGACGTTCGGTCGTCCGTCCCTCACGGTGCAGCAGGGCGGACGCCCAGCGCGGATTGCGCTGGAGCACGGTGGCGTTGGTCCACGCCTCCATCATCACCTCCCGCCACTGGTCTTCGATCCGGATCTCCCACGCGCCGGAGGCCGAGCCGATCATGCCTTCCCACACCGGCAAGGGGGCGGCGGTGACCACCATCCGCAACCACCAGCTGCGGATTCCCTTGTTCTTGAAGTGGACGTCCTCGATTCCGTCGCGACGGGCCGAATCGTCCAGGGAACCCGGCATGTTCACCACGAGGCGGGTGCGCAACGGCTTCTTCTCCACCCGCACCCACGCGCGGGCCCGGGCGGCCATCCGCTCGGCGTACGCGGAGTTCGGCAGCTGCCGCAGCAACTGGACCGCCTGCTGCCGCACCTCTTTCCGCCGGTCGTCGAGTGCGTGCTCGAGCAGGTCCGAGTCGGCGTCGCCGAGCCCCGTGCCCAGGAACGCGATGAACGCCGCCCGGTGCTCGCCCCGTTCGGAATCCCAGGTGCGACGCAGTTCGGCCAGCGCGATCGCCGGGTTCACCGCCCGCATCGTCGTGAGCCAGAGCAGCCGTTCCTGGTGCGCGCCGTGCGTCCACACGTCGGTGCGATCGGACCGCCGGACCAGCATCGACCAGTCCGGGTTCTGGGCGGCGAGCCACTGGCCGCGGGGGCCTGCCAATCGCAGGATGCTCTCGCGGTGGATGTCGTTCGTGCGTGCCACCGCCATCAGGTCGGCGACGAGATGATCGGGCGCGCGGTATCCCCGCTCGGCGACCACCGCAAACCACTCGGTGAGTGTCCACGATTTGGCGGCGAGCAACTGCATCAGGTGCGCGGCGGACGCGGGCGGCAACTGCAGCCGCGGATCGTCCTGGGCGGGCGCGGGCAGCACGCGGGTGGAGGCGGCGACTCCGCCGTCGCGGTACGCGTTCTCGAGCGCGGCGGCGCCCAGCAGGGTCTCCGCCGGGTCACCACCGACCGACTGCGCCAGTTCGCCGGTGGCCAGACCCTCGAACGAGGGAGTGGAACGTGCCGTGCCGAGCAGTGCGGCGGAAAGGAGTTCGCTCATCGCCGACTCCCCGCGGTCGACGGCGCGGCGGCCACGAGCGGGTACACGTCGCCACGATCGAACACCGACACGGGAACGAGGGAGTCGCTGGTCCACTCCCCGAACACGGTGACGGGACTGCCGCCGGACATTCCGAGCAGTCGCCACAGGACCGGATCCTCGCCGGACAGCGGCAGCGCGCGTCCCTGCCCGTCGACGACGAACCAGCTTCCGTCGTCGTATGCCGGGGTGACTCCGGTGAGCAGGGCGGGCCACGAGCGGATCCACGGGTCGGCTCCGACCGCGGCGGCGAAGTCGTCGAGTGCGGTATCGATGTCGCTCGGTGCGACCGTCGTGAACGGTTCGGGCGGCTCGTGGGTGTCGCCGAACTGGGCGCGCAGCGGCGCGGCGCCGGGGTAGAAGTGCAGGGTGGCGTCGACGAGCGATCCGAGCGGCGGGATCACCGTAGAGAAGTTGGCGGAGCCGTGCGCGAAGTCCAGGAGGATCGCGCGCCGACCGTGGTCGCGGCCGAGCAACCACACCTTGCGGGTGAAGAGCCGCTTCTCCTCGGTGGTCTGCATACCCAGGACCATCCACCGGTCGCGGACTCCCGGTTCGGCGCGCACGCTGTCGGTGGCCACCGGGTAGCCGACGTGCGAACGCACCGATGCCTGCAACGGTTCCGGTAGTTCGCGCAGACGGCGATGGGCGACGACGAGAAGGTGCAGCCTGGCGTATTCGCGGAGCAACCGGTCCGGCCAGTCGGCGCGGGTGGCCACGACGATCGGAAGTCGGCGCAGGGTGGACGCGACGCCCGGCGCCTGTGCGTCGACCATGCGGGCCGCGATGGCGTCGAACGCGGAAGCCGAGATGTCGGCTGCGCCGAGCCCGCCCCGGATCTGGTCGGTGAGCCACAGGTCGAGTTCGTCGAGGCCCGCCGCCACTCGTTCCGCTCGGCGTTCGGTGGCCTTCGCACCGGCCGTCCTCGTGGCCGCCGCGGGCACGGCCCGCCCGGCCCGCCGGCTCAGCCAGTCGTTCGCGAACTCGGGCGGTTCGGACTGCTCCGGAACCCGGCCCTGCGACCAGATCAGCAGCAGCCCGAGCGTGTGCTTGCACGGAAACTTCCGGCTCGGGCACGAGCAGTGGTACGCCGGACCGGTGAGGTCGACGACCGATCGGTAGGGGCTCTTGCCGCTGCCCTGGCACAGTCCCCACAGTGCGTCGCCGTTGCCGCCTGTCTGCGTCCACGCGGCCGACAGCTTTGCGGCGGCAGCGAGCGAGCCGGCATCGGGCGCCACCGATGCGACCTGTCCCTCCGACCAAGGCGACGTCACTCCGCCACCGTAGGGGAGTTGTCCGACAGAAAGGGAGGAGGGTGCGCGGAATTGTCCGCCAACTTCGGTGTGGACGCCGGTCTCGCGTGTCAAGCTGTCGTCAGGTGCGACAGCGAGGAGTGGGCCGGTGATCCACGGAAGGTATTTCGAGTTCAAGGGTCGTCCCGCCGTGCGGTTCCGGTGCACGTACCCGTTCGCCGTGCAGAGGCTGTGGGAGGCCGTGTCGGAGCCGGACGAACTCGCGCACTGGTTTCCGTCTCGGGTCCGGCTCGACACCTACGCCGGCGGCGACATCGAATTCTTCCCGGACCCGCACAGCGACCCCGAGACGGGGACGGTCCTGGTGTACGGCGCGCCGTACACCCTGGCGTTCACCTGGGGCGGGGACGAGATCCACTTCGAGGTCGAGTCGACCGCGGACGGGTGCGCACTGACGCTCGTGAATGTTCTCGAGGTCCGCAACACGGCGGCCAGGAACGCCGCCGGGTGGAGTGTCTGTCTCGCCGACCTCGACCGGCACCTCGACGGGGCGGACACGTCAGGTCACGGCCGCGATGCGTCCGCGGACTGGCGGCCGTTCTATCAGACCTATCTGGGGGAGGGGATGCCGGCGGGGGCCCCGATCCCGGGGGAGTCCGCCTGACGGCGGTTCGTCAGAGCCGGGGACGCTCGAACAGGCTCTCCACGTTCGACGCCGGCTCGTTCGGCGCCTCGACCGCGATGTTGCCGCCGGTCCTGAGCCACCCGTTCCTCAGCGACGACGTCAACCAGTTGTCGAGTGCGGCTTGGGTTTCGAACTTCAGGACGATCACGCAGACATCGGAGGTGCTGCTCTCCTTGAGCCACCCCCCGCCGAGGAATCCGGGGAACAGACGGGCGAGTCCGAGCCCGGTCTGAATCCAGTCGGCGAACTCCTCGTCGCAGCCGCGGAGGACCCGGCGGACGATGGTCGTCGTGACGGACGCATCCACAGGCTCGCCTGCCCTGGCGCCGTCGGCCGCGTTCTCCATCGTTTCCCTACCTCGGTTCCGGCTCACCCCCGTGACATGTTCCACCTCAAACTACCAGCGGATTCGACGTCACAGGTCGTAGAAGGGCACGGCGTACCGGAACGTGCCGGTGATGGACGGATCCCAGCATGCGAGCCGGCGTACCTGGAAGTGGGACGACCAGGACGGCTGGTCCGGCTCGATCCCGACCGACGTTCCGGAGACGAAGCCGAACCGCGGGTAGTAGTCGAGGTGACCGAGCAGTGCGACGAGCGGTTCGTCCCTGGCGTCGGCGCCGCCGAGCACGGCGTGCATCAGCGCCGAACCCACCCCGTCGCGCTGGAGACCGGGGAGGACGCCGATCGGGCCGAGTGCGAGTACGTCCGTGGCGTCGACGGTTGCGCGGGTCAGGCAGACGTGGCCGACGACGGTTCCGTCGATGTCGGCGACGAGGGCCAGTTGCGGAATCCAGTCGTCGCTCGACCGCAACCGGGTCACGAGTCCGACTTCGACGGGAGCGTCGCCGTCGAAAGCCTGCCGGTGCACCTCGGCCACCGCGTCGACGTCGCCTGCATTCTCGCGTCTGATCAGCATGCGCACACAGTGCATCGGCCGGGCCGCAGGCCGCAACGGATTTTCCGGCGCCGGCCGTTGTCCGGCCGGTAGCGGTGCGCGAAAAGCGTTCTCCAATTGTGACCGTGTGACGTTTGTGGCCGAATGAATTTCCGGCGCATCGGTAGCAGTATGGGCAGAACGTGAGTCGAGCGAAGGGCAACGGGAATCGGGGGTGCGGGTGGTCGACGCCAGGGTGGTCGGATACAGTTGCGGTGTGCAACACAACGAGGTCGAGCCGGAGGAAACGCCCGCGTCGGGCGTGGTGGCCGTCCATGACGAACTCGTCCGCCTCGTCCGTCAACTGGTCGCCGGTGACCGCCCTCCCGTCGGATCCCCGACGTTCGCTCAACATTCGCTGCTCTCCTTCGTCGCCCGCAATCCGGGTTGCCGGGCCACCCAGATCTCGGACGCGTTCGGCGTGCACCGCTCCACCGTGTCGCGTCAACTCCGGGGCTGCATCGACGAGGGCTGGGTGCACGCCGAACCGGGACCGCTGCGCAGCGGTCACCCGTTGAGCCTCACCGACGGCGGCGTCGCGGTGCTGGCCGGCGCCGACGCCCGCCGGGTGGAGGAAGTCCGCGACCGGGTGGCCTCGTGGTCGGACGCCGAGATCGCCGCGTTCGCCCGGCACCTCCGTAAGTTCCGCCAGGGCGGCGACGCAGACGACAGCATCGGAGACGGCACCCGTGCGTGAGTACACCAGCGCCCCGACGTTCACCGTGTCGGACCACGAGAACGCCGTGCTCCGGGTGTTCGCGCACGCCGAGAGCTACCCGGATCGGGTGATGTACACGCGTCCGGAGTCCGGCGGGTGGGTCGACGTGACGGCCAAGGACTTCGGCGCACTCGTCACCGGGGTCGCGAAGGGTCTGATCGCCAACGGGGTACGCCCCGGCGACCGGGTGGCACTGCTGTCGTCGACCAGATTCGAATGGTCGCTGCTCGACTACGCGATCTGGGCGGCGGGCGCGGCGTCCGTCCCGATCTACGATTCCTCCTCGCACGACCAGATCCGGTGGATCATCGAGGATTCGGGGGCCGTGGCCACGCTCGTGGAGACCCCGGCCCACGCGTCGAGTTTCGAGGGTGACGGCATCCCCTACACGCTGAAGCGCATCCTCACCATCGACGAGGACGCGGTGGGCACGCTCATCACGGACGGGTTGTCGATCGACGATTCCGAGGTGTTCAAGCGGGTGGTGGCGCTGACCGCCAACGATCTCGCCTCACTCGTGTACACGTCCGGCACCACGGGTCGTCCCAAGGGCTGCATCCTCACCCACCGGAACTTCCTGTCGGAGGTGCGGTCGCTGCTCGCGGCGCCGATCGGCGACGTCGCCCGGCCGGGCAACCGCGTGCTGACGTTCCTTCCGCTGGCGCACGTGCTGGCGCGGGCGGTGTCGCTGGCGATGTTCGAAGGCGGGGCGACGCAGGCGCACTGGTCCGACTTCGGCACGGTCACGGGTGAATTCGAACGTTTCCGGCCCAACACCATCCTCGGTGTTCCCCGCGTGTTCGAGAAGGTGCGGGACGGCGCGGCGCGCAAGGCGGCGTCGGGTGGAGGCCTGCAGAAGCGGATCTTCGACTTCGCCGAGTCCACGGCGGTGGCGTACAGCGAGGCCCAGGACACCGGCGGTGCGCCGCTGCGGCTCCGGCTCGAGCACGCGGTCGCCGACAAACTCGTCTACGCGAAACTCCGTGCCGCCCTGGGCGGCGACTGCTGGTGGGCGATCTCGGGTGGCGGGGCGCTCATGCCCAGGCTCGGCCATTTCTTCCGCGGCATCGGGGTTCCGGTCTACGAGGGCTACGGACTCACCGAATCGACGGCCGCGCACTGCGTCAACGTCCCCGGCGCCCAGCGGATCGGGACGGTCGGTCAGCCGCTGGGCGGCAACAGTGTGCGCATCGCCGAGGACGGCGAGATCGAACTGCGCGGCGGCGTCGTGTTCGGCGGCTACTGGCGCAACGAACACGCCACCCGGGAAGTGCTGGACGACGGCTGGTTTCGCACCGGCGACCTCGGCGACCTGGACGAGGGCGGCTATCTCACCATCACCGGCCGGAAGAAGGATCTGCTGATCACCGCCGGCGGCAAGAACGTGTCACCGGGTCCGCTCGAGGACCGGCTGCGCTCGCATCCCCTCGTCTCGCAGGCGGTGGTGGTGGGCGACGGCCGCCCGTTCATCGGGGCCCTGCTGACCGTGGATCCGCCGGAATTCGGCAAGTGGAAGGCCGCGCACGGCAAGCCGTCCGAAGCCACGGTGGCGGACCTGCGTGACGACGAGGAACTGCGCGGAGACCTGCAGGACGCCGTGGACGACGCGAACACCACCGTCTCGCACACGGAGTCGATCAAACGGTTCGTCGTGCTGGACCGCGACCTCACGGAGGCCGGCGGGGAGCTGACCGCCACCCTGAAGATCAAGCGGCCCGTGGTGACCGAGCGCTTCGCGGACGACATCGCGAGCCTGTACCGCCGGGGCTGACCGGCTACGGTGGCGGCATGACAACAGCTTTCGTTCTGTCGGGTGGGGCGAGCCTCGGGGCAATCGAGGTCGGAATGCTGCAGACCCTGATCGGCAGGGGAATTCGGCCGGACCTCATCGTCGGCACGTCCGTCGGTGCGCTCAACGGCGCCTGGCTCGCCGGCGGTTCCTCCGACGCGGACCTGCGCGAACTGGCCGACCTGTGGCGCGGTCTCACCCGCAGCGCGGTGTTTCCCGCCGGATTGCTCACCGGGTTCACCGGTTTCGTCGGGCTCCGCAACCACCTGGTCTCCAACCGCGCCATCAGGAAGTTGCTGGCGCAGCATCTGCGGTTCGAACGGATGGAGGATGCGCCGATCCCGCTGCACGTCATCGCCGTCGACGTGCTCACCGGCAAGGACGTCCGGCTGTCGACGGGGCCTGCCGTCGACGCCGTCACCGCCAGCGCGTCGCTGCCCGGCATCCTCCCACCCGTGGTGATCGACGGCCGGGCGCTGATGGACGGCGGGGTCGTCAACAACACCCCCATCTCCCATGCGATCGAACTGGGGGCGACGACCGTGTGGGTGCTTCCCACCGGATATGCCTGCACCCTGTCGAAGGTCCCCGGAAGTGCGCTGGGCATGGGATTGCTCGGCGTGACGCTCGCGATCAATCAGCGGCTCGCCCTCGACATCGAGCGGTACGAGAGCGTCGCGGACATCCGGGTGGTGCCCCCGCTGTGCCCGCTCGACACGAGTCCCGCCGATTTCGGCGACGCCGACGAACTGATCACGCGGGCACGGGAGCAGACCGCGACGTGGCTCGACGAGGCACGCGTCGCCGGGGTCGGGCAGGCCGATCTGCTGCTGCCGCACGGGCACGGGTAGCCGTCAGCGGCACCCCGTGGGCGCAGGCACTCCGGCCAGCCGGTCGTCGATCCAGCGCACCACCTCGGGCAACGCGAACACGGCGGCGGTGAGGTGCTCGCCGAACTGCGGGGCGTAGGTGACGTCGGCGCCGCCGCGGCACCACTCCTGCTGCAGTGTGATCACCCCGTCCTCCGGAATCCACTCGTCGCCGAGGAACACTCGCGACGACCCGTGATACAGCAGCACCGGCGCGGTCGGGGTGAGCGCGCCCATCCGGTTCTCGGCGACCACCGTTCGGGCTGTGGGATTGCCGAACGGGTCGGGGACGGCGGCGAACAATTCGGCGGGCAGCGAGGCGACCCCGGCCGGTGCGAGGGCCAGGATGCACTGGTCCTTCAACGGCGACGTCGCCAGCACCACACCGAGCGGATTCGCCAGCATCAGCATCTCCGGGTATTCGCGGGCGAGCCCGAGGACGGCGGACAGGTACACACCCGAACCGAGTTGGCCGTTCATCGTCCTGCGGAGCAACCCGAAATCGGCGGGGGTCCCGCCCGCGGCGGCACCGGCGAGTTGCACGTCCGGTGCGTACGTCGGCTGCAGTTGCGCCGCCCAGCCGGTGGCGATCGCACCACCGCTGTATCCGGTCGCGAGAACCGGGCTGTCCGAGAGCCCGAGGCCGGGAAGCCGCCTCATGCCGCGGATGCTGTCGAGCACGGCATGACCTGCCATCCGCCCCGCGCTGTACGCCATCCGTGGTCCCTGGTGGTCGGGCACGAGCACCGCGTAGTTCTTCGCGAGGAAGAGCGAGAGCACCGGTGGGATGTCCAGGTCGAGGGTCTGCCAGTCGTGCACCATCTTGTAAGACGGTGTGCACCGGGCGCCCAGCGAGTCGATGGGCATGTTGTAGTCGACCACCGGTCTCGGACCCGGCGCGGTCCACTCCGCCGTCGGCACCAGCACCGTCGCGGTCACCGGCACGGGGCGGTCCTTGGAATCGTTGGAACGCACCATGATCTGGTGGGCCCGGTGCGGCACCAGCGGGTTCGGCACCGCCCGGAGCGTCACTTCCCGTGAGCGGATGATCTCGCCGGCCGCGAACTCCGCGACGTTCGGCGGCCACACGAAGAAGTCGTCGTCCAGGATGGGGGACGGGAGAATGGATTCGGGCCCGAGGGGCTGGGCGGCCGCGCGCGGAGGGTGGGTGCACACATACGCGGCCGCGCACGTGGACAGTGTCATCAGGACCACCGCACGAAACAGGTTCATCGCTACCACCGCCCTGAGGTAACTGTCCCAGGATGTAACTGTAACTCCAGTCACATCGTCGCAGATAGACACGGCTACAGCGGTGGTTTGTTTTCGCAGCGGGATGGTTACTGTGTGTGCATGGCGGTCACCGTGGAGCGGGCAGAACTCGAGCAGGCTGAAGACATCGTTCAGATGCACTGGGACGCAGAGGATTGGCTCCTGGCCAGGGAAATCGATCCGCCCGCCCGCGGTGAGGTCTCGCTCGCCGACGTGCGTGAGCAGATCGAGTTCGGGGAATGGCGGGTCGCGCTGTTCGCGGGGATTGTGGTGGGGGCGCTCCGGGTGCTGCGATCCGATCCGGACGTGTGGCTCGAGGACGACATTCCGGCCGCCTACGTCGCCCGGGTCATGACCGACCGCAGGCACGCCAGCGCCGGACTGGGCGCCCAGTTGCTGCGGTGGGTCGACGAGCACGCCCGCTCCGAGGACGCGTCCGTCGTGCGGATCGAATGCGTCGAAACCAACGCCCGGCTCCGCGACTACTACGAGGAGCAGGGATTCTTCCTGGTGGGTCGCCGGGACTTCGACGTGGAGTGGCCGAGCGTCGTGCTGATGGAGAAATCGCTGCGCTGACCGTTCACAGCGGGTCGAGGATCCGGTGAAGGAACTGTCGTAGTCGTGGACTGGTCGGATTGACGAGTACGTCTTTCGGGGTGCCGCGTTCGAGTACGACACCGTTGTCGACGAACAGCACCTGGTCGGCCACCTGCTGCGCGAACCGGATCTCGTGGGTCACGATCACCATCGTCCAGCCCTCGGTCGCGAGATCCCGGATCACCCGCAACACCTCGCCGACCAGTTCCGGGTCGAGCGCGGACGTGGGCTCGTCGAACAGCATCAGTTTCGGCTTCAGGGCGAGCGCGCGGGCGATACCGACCCTCTGCTGCTGACCGCCCGACAACTCGTACGGGTACTGGTCCGCCTTCTCCGCGAGACCGACCTGCGTCAGCAACCGCATCGCGTCCGCACGCGCCTCGGCCTTGGGCCGCTTCTGCACCACGATCGGGCCCTCGGTGACGTTCTGGATCGCCGTCTTGTGCGGAAACAGATTGTGGGCCTGGAACACCATGCCGCTCTGCGCGCGGAACCTGGCCAGCGCCGACCGGCCCACCTCGGCGCCGAAGTCCACCGACTCGTCACCGATGGAGATCACCCCGCGGTCCGCCACGTCCAGGGCATTGAGGGTCCGCAACACCGTCGTCTTGCCGGAGCCCGACGGTCCGATGATGACGGTCACCGTGCCCGCCCCGACGTCGAAGCTGATGTCGCGCAGAACGTGATGGTCGCCGAACGACTTCTCGACGCCGGATACCTGAAGCAGGGGAGGGGTGTCGGTCATCGGGCCACATACCTGTCGAGTCGGGCTTCGAGCCGGACCTGGACGGCCGACAAGAAGATACAGATCACCCAGTAGTACAGCGCCGCGATGCCGTAGAGGGCGAAGAAGTCGAACGTCGGTGCGGCCGCGAGCTGGGCGACGCGCAGCAGTTCGGTCACCAGGATCGTCGACGCCAGCGATGTGTCCTTCACCAGTGAGATCAGCGTGTTGGACAGCGGCGGGACGGCCACCCGCGTGGCCTGCGGCAGCACGATCCGCTGCAGCGTGGTGGTGTAGCCCATGCCGATGGTCTGCGCGGCTTCCCACTGTCCCTTGGGGATCGACAGGATCGCCGCCCGGATCACCTCGGCCGCGTAGCCGCCGACGTTGAGGCTGAACGCGATCACCGCGGCCGGGAACGGTTCGAGCGTCACACCGAACTGCGGCAGTGCGTAGAACACGATGAACAACTGCACCAGCAGCGGGGTGCCGCGGATGATGGAGACGTAGAAGCGGGCCAGCATCGACAGCGGTCTGATCGACGAGATCCGGGCGAGCGCCACCAGCAACGCGATCACCAGACCGATGGTGAAGCTGATGATCGTCAGGGGAATCGTCATGGTGATCGTGGCCTTCAGCATCGGCCACAGGTTGTCCAGGATCAGCTGGACCGTTGCGTCGTCCACGGGCAGGCTCTCAGTTGGTCGGTGCCGACACGTCGGTGCCGAAGTACTTCTGCGAGATCTGTGCGAGCGTTCCGTCGGCGCGCAGTTCGTCCAGGGCCTTGTCGATGTCGGGTATCAGGCCGCTGTCCTTGCGGGCCGCGAACGCCTGCTCGCTCGTGTCCCCGGTCTCGGCGGCGATCTTCACCCCGGTGTCGCCGGTCTGCTTCTGGTATTCGGCGACGGCCAGATTGTCGTTGACGGTGGCGTCCACCCGGCCGTCCTTGAGCAGCGTGATGGCCTGCACGAAGCCCTCGACGGATTCGACGTTCGCGCCCGCGTCCCTGGCCACCTGCGCCCAGTTGCTCGTCGCGGACTGCGCCGTCGTCTTGCCGTTCAGGTCGGCGAGCGAGGTGATGGCGTTGTCGTCGGCGCGGGTGACGATCACACCCTCGGAGTAGGTGTAGGGCGTCGACAGGTCGTACTTCTGGGTGCGCTCGTCGTTGACGGTCACCTGGTTGGCGACGAGGTCGTAGCGTTTCGCCTCGAGGCCCGCGAAGATCGAGTCCCACGGGGTCTGGGTGAACTCGACGGACACGCCGAGTTTGTCGCCGACCGCGCGGATGACATCCACGTCGTACCCGGTGAGCTGACCGTCGGGACCCTGGTAGCTGAACGGTGTGTACGTGCCCTCGGTGCCGACCTTCAGGACGCCCGATTCGCGTACCTGGTCGATGACCGGCCCCGAATCGGAGTTCCCACACCCCGCCAGCGACAGCGCGGTCAGGACGGCGATCAGGGCGGCCGGAAGTGTGCGTCGCACGGTGTTCCTCCTCTGTCGGCGGATCAGCTAACCGTACTGGTCGAACGCCGCCCGGATAGGATCTTCCGAGTCCCGTTCAGGAAGAAGGATTGTCTCACCGTGCCCTCTCTCGCTCTCCGACGGCCGGTGTGGCTGCATCCGACAGTGTTTCGTATCGAGTCGTTGTCCGCGCTCGTCGTGGCGATGGCGCTTATCCCGGAGGCCCTGTCGTTCTCCATCATCGTGGGGGTCGATCCGCGGGTGGGGTTGTTCACCGCCGCGATCATGGCGATGACCATCGCGTTCACCGGCGGCCGTCCCGCGATGATCTCCGCGGCTACCGGTTCGGTGTCGCTGGTGCTCGCCCCGCTGATGGCGTCGCACGGGTTGCAGTACCTCATTGCGGCGGTCTTCCTCGGCGGTGCGATGCAGATCGTCCTCGCCGTCCTCGGCGTGGCGCGGCTCATGCGGTTCCTGCCCCGCAGCGTGATGGTCGGCTTCTGCAATGCGCTGGGAATCCTCATCTTCGTGCACCAGTTCCCGTATCTGACGAACGTGCCGTGGGCGGTGTACGCGCTCCTCGCCGCCGGTCTCGCGCTGCTCGTGTGGATCCCCCGGCTGACCACGGCCGTGCCCGCGCCGCTGCTCGTGATCGTCGGACTCACCGCGTTCACCGTCCTCGCCGGTGTCGCGGTGCCCACCGTCGGGGATCAGGGCGAACTGCCCGACGGCCTGCCGACTCTCATCGGGCTGCCGGACGTTCCGCTCACGGTCGACACCCTGCGCATCATCGCGCCGTTCGCGCTGGCGATGGCCGTCGTCGGACTCCTTGAATCGTTGATGAGCGCCAAACTCGTGGACTCGGTCACCGACACGCATTCGGACAAGACGCGTGAGTCGTGGGGGCAGGGCGTCGCGAACATCGTGACCGGGCTCTTCGGCGGCATGGGCGGGTGCGCGCTGATCGGGCAGACCATCATCAACGTCAAGACCGGTGGGGCGCGAACCCGGCTGTCGACGTTCCTGTCGGGTGCGTTTCTGCTGATTCTCGTGGTCGGTCTCGGCGACGTGGTGGGAACCATTCCGATGGCGGCGCTCGTCGCCGTGATGGTGCTGGTGGCCGCCACGACCTTCGACTGGCACAGCGTCCGCACACTCCGGCGGATGCCGCTGAGCGAGACGCTGGTGATGCTCAGCACCGTCGCGGGCACCCTCGCGACGGACAATCTCGCGATCGGCGTGGGTGTCGGTGTGCTCGTCGCGATGGTGCTGTTCGCGCGCCGGGTGGCGCACATGGTGGACGTGCGCGGCGAACTCGACGGCGACGTGAAGACGTACCGGGTGAGCGGTCAGCTGTTCTTCGCCTCGTCCAACGACCTCGTGTTCTCGTTCGACTACGCGGACGACCCCGGCCGCGTGGTCATCGATCTGTCGGGCGCCACCATCTGGGACGCCTCCACCGTGGCCGCGCTCGACGGCATCACCACGAAGTACGCGAGCCGCGGCACCGACGTCACCGTGGAGGGCCTGAATCCGGTCAGCGAGGAGCGGTACCGCAGGCTGACCGGCCGGCTGGGCGACTAACCGACGGTCTCCCGCAGATACGCGAGGTCCTCGGACAGCCCCTCCTCCGGCGTCTCGAGGACGACGGGTGCGCCGGCGGTCCGCACGACCTCGGCGAGCAGTTCGGGGTCGATGGTTCCGTCGGCGAGGTTGGCGTGCCGGTCGCGTGCCGAGTCGAACTCGTCACGGGAGTTGTTGAGGTGCACCAGGTCGATGCGGCCAGTGATGGCCTTGATGCGTTCGACGACTCCCACCAGATCCTCGCCGCCCGCCCACGCGTGGCAGGTGTCGAGGCAGAAGCCGGCGCCGAAATCGCCGACCTCCTGCCACAGCCGGTCGATGGCGTCGAAGTGCCGCGCCATCGCGAAGTCGCCGCCGGCGGTGTTCTCGATGAGGATGGGGACGGGGAATCCGCCCTTGTCGGCCTGGCGTTCGAACAGTTTGCGCCAGTTGATGATTCCCGCGTTCACGTCCTCGCCGTCGCGGACGTGCCCGCCGTGGACCACCAGTCCGAACGCACCGATGTCGGCGGCGGCCTGGGCTTGCTGCGCGACGGCGTTGCGGGAGGGCATCCGGAGCCGGTTGTTGAGGCTGGCCACGTTGATCACGTACGACGAGTGCACGACCACGTCGGTGGGGCTGTCGCGGATCTCGTCGGTCCGCGGATGCGTCGGGGGCTTCTCCCATTTCTGCGGGTCCGTGAGGAACATCTGAATGACGTCGGCGCCGAGCCGTTCGCCGTATCCGATCGGATCTTCGTCCTGGCGGACGTGTGCTCCTATGCGCATGTAACCAGGGTAGGGGGTGGGTGCCGCGACAATGCCTGTGCTTGCGATCGCAAGCGTAAAGGGGAGGTGTGTGCTTGTTTTCATCGACTTCCAGCGTTAAGCCTGCGTTCGCAGTCATAGGCATGGACTTCGGGGCAGAATCGGCGCACACTGGCGTTAAGCATCCGACGACAAGCATTGACATGATCAGGAGGCTGCCATGGCTACCCCACGCCGCCGCGAGCGAACCGAGACCGGCGGGATCTCCGACGGATTCGTGGCACGGCGACACCAGCTCGGGCTGACGCAGGCCGAGCTCGCCGACCTGGCCGGGGTGTCGAGGTCGAGTGTGCAGTCGATCGAATCGGGCCGCGGGACAGTCCAGCTGGATCTCGTCGACGCCGTCGCAGACGCCATGGGATGCCGCCTGGCGCTCGTCACTCGCGCGGGCGTGGAGGTGACAGTCTGATGGTCGAGAACCTCAGCGGCGTCGACCGGGCCGACGTCTACAAGGGTGACCGCCTCGCGGGCACTCTCGTGCGGGAGGGAGGGGACGTCGTCTTCCGTTACGACCCCTCCTACCTGCAGGACCCCGGCGCCCCGCAGGTCGCGTGGACGATCCCCACCACGTCGGCCGAGGTGCGTGCCAGCGGGGGCAGCGTCCCGCCGTTCTTCGCGGGTCTGCTCCCGGAGGGGATCCGGCTCCGGGGAGCGGTCGCGGCCACCAAGACGTCCGAGGACGATCACCTCACGATCCTGATGGCGGTCGGAGCCGACACGATCGGCGACGTGCGCGTCCTGCCCGCCGGGGTGCCGCCGCCCGAGACGGCACCCGTGTTCGACCCCGACGCGGTCGAACGACAGGACCTGCGGGCGCTGTTCGAGCACATGTCGGGGCACGAGGCCGTGAAACTGGACCCCACCTCGCTGCCCGGGGTGCAGGCGAAGGTGTCGGCCCAGATGTACTCGACACCGATCGCGACCGAGAAGGGTCCGGCCATTCTCAAACTCTCACCCCCGCAGGGGTACCCGCAGTTGGTCGAGAACGAGCACTTCTTCATGGGACTCGCCGCGCAGTGCGGGTTGCCCGTCGCCGACCACCAACTGGTGCACGACGGCAAGGGCAATGCCGGCCTGCTCGTCGCGCGTTTCGACCGGCGAGTCGATGCGTCCGGCCGTGTCATCCGCACCCCGCAGGAGGATGCGTGCCAGGTGATGGGGATGTTCCCCGCAGCCAAGTACCGGCTGAAGACCGAGAACGTGATCACCGCACTCGCAGGCGTGTGTGAGCGCGGCGGCGGTTCGGCGCGGGTCGCCACCCTGGAACTACTTCGGCTGGTGGCCTATTCGTACGCGATCGGCAACGGCGACCTGCACGGCAAGAACTTCTCGGTGCAACTCGCCGAATCGGGGTTGTGGAGCGTCACACCCGCCTACGACCTGCTCTGCACCCAGCCGTACCTCGGGTGGCGCGACCCGATGGCCCTCGACTTCTACGGCAAGGCGAACAAACTCAACCGCAGGCACTTCGTCGAATGCGGGGGCAGGCTCGGTGTTCCCGAACGCGCCGTCACCAGAATGCTCGACGGCGTCCGCAAGGGCATCGGGCGTGGAATCGGAGACATCGAGTCGATCGGCTTCGCCTCGAAGGAGAACACGCTGCTGCGCACACTGATGGAACGGCGTTCGGACGAACTGGGCTGAACCGGCTCACCACACCCGGAACGCGCTGTCCGAGAGCGTGAATCCGTGACCGGCGTCGCTGCGGCACGTCACCCCGGCGGCCTCGTCGACGAGACACGTCAGGTCGTTCACCTGCAACGCACGTCCATACGACAGTGCGGGGGCGGCCGATCCGTCGAGGGGATAGAACCGCGGGTCGCCGGCACTGGCGAACTGACCGGGGCGACCGCCGGTGACCTCGATCGCGTTGGGCGTGACCGCGGTCCCGGACGCACCCGCGCCCGGGACCTTCGGCGCCGACGCCGGCATCGGGCCGTGGCAGCCGGCGGTCGGGAGGTCGCCGCCCGTCAGGATCGCGCAGTGGAACTTGGTGCTCGGCGTAGTGAAGTAGTAACTCCCCGCCGCGGTGCCGGCGAAAGCCTGCGGGTCGGCCGGGGCCGGGGTGCTCGTCGTGGTCTTGGTCGTCGACGGGGGTGCGCTTGCGGTGGTGGTGCCCGTTGTGGACCTCGTGGTGGTGGTGGTGGTCTTCGGGGCGGTCGTCACAGCCGATGTGGTTGCGGATGTGGTCGCGGGCCCCGCGACGGCGCCGGTCTCGGGGGAGCCGTCGACGGAGCGGGCGCAACCGGCTACCCCTGCCACCATTGCCACCGCCGCGAACAGAAGTACCGCACGCACCGTGTAGGTCATGGTGGAGAGCCTAGAACCGCGCCCGTCTCGATCGGTCGCGGCGCGTCCGACGAAATTCTGGGACAGTGGTGATCAGCGAACTGCCAGGAGGTCCGATGTCGGAAAGCGCCCAGTACGAGGAGCGTCGTGCCCGCATCTCCTTCCAGGTCCGCGACTGGTGTGAACGGTCCACGATCGCGGGCACGCATGCCCCGCTGTCGGACGCCGCCGCCGTACTGATCGCTGTCGGACATCTCGATCCGCCCACCCGGCAGGTGCTCACCAACCGGCGTCGCGCGGGTCGCACCATTCCGTCGATCGGCGGCTTCGGAGCGCTGCGTCTGCTCACGGACGAATACCACCAGATGGGGCGCCGCACCGACAGCCTGCGTCCCGGACCTGCGCAGCTGCTGTTCAAATACCGTGCGACCGAACTCGGCCGCAAACTGCAGTCCTATCGGTCTGCGGTGGTGATGTCGCCCGCCCATTACGGGAACGGTGTCCGAGCGATGCGCCGGGATCGGCGCGAGGGGGTCCATCTCGATCTCGATCAGCGTGAGGCGCTGTTCCGGGCGCTGCAACGCACACCGGCGCCGATTGCCGGAACCGCGCTCGAACGCGCGGGCAACTACGCCCGAGGCACCGCGGCGGAACGCCTCGTCCACGCAGCGGAGAACACCCCGATGGCCGCGGTCGGGCGACGTGTCGCCGACGCCATCGGCAAGGGCGCCGATCTCGAGAACGACAGATTCGCCGACTCGTACGACACCCTGCTCTACCTGGCGGGGATGCTCTTCGACAGGATTGACGGCTCCCCGGTCTGGCATTCGGAGCACTTCGCGATCCAGCGGTACCAACTCGACCTCGCCGAGGAACTGACCCAGATCGCCGTCGACACCGTCGCGCTGCGCGGAATCCGGATCGAACTCGACGACGCGCTGCGCGCCACCCATTCCGACGGCGCGCGTCAACAGATCGAGGCCAGGAGCAACGCGCTGAAGCCGGTATGGGATCAACTGGTCGACCGCGTCGCCGCACTCGCCAGGATCGGCGACCTGCTGTCCCGGGCCGAGGTGCAGCTGCGGTCCGTGCTGGCCGTCAACCGGGCGATGAGCCTCGACAGCCGCATCGACGAACTCATCGCACGCTCCGGCGACCGCGAATTGTCGGCGGAGAACACCCACAACGTCGGAGACCAGTTCGGCGGCGTGGAGGAGCTGATGCTCACGTACCAGTCGGCCCTGCACGGAGACATCGCCGAACTCACATCGTGGTCGGGGGGACGAGGATGACCGAAGGGCTAACCTCCACCACCTCATGACGCACGGAGGTGTGCGATGAGGATCGCTTCGATCTCCGACCGCCGCGCCGCGGACGGCAATCGCGGGGCCGCGGACCGGTAATGGTGCCCCGTCGGAGTGCCGAGGTCGAAGAGATGCGTTCGGCCATGCCTCCTGACGGGGCGCGCGGTCCAGCCGTCGCCCTCCTTCGCGTAATTGCACGCCGCGCACAACCCCCATTATGTGCGGTGGTGGCCCCCTTCTTGCGGCGCGAGAGAATGTGATCGTGATGGCGGATCGGCGCATCACACCACGGGGTGCGGCACGTGCGGTCACGGAGATCGATCAACTTCGCAAGGCTTTTCGGGAACGTCCGCGCCTGCGACTCCATCGCCGTCAACGACCCCGACACCGGGCACGAGTACACGTTTCGTAAGGTCACCGCGGTATCGCTATCAAGGGCGTCGGCGACCAGTTTCCGGGCGATCCCCGCCGGCACCGGCCCGAACCCCGCCAGATCCGCCGCCTCGTTCTCACCCGCCAGCAGTGCTTCGTCGGAGATCACCAGGTTCACCGCCACCGGCACACCATTGGTGACCGATGCCCCGGTGCCGCGGTCGAACAACAGGTCCACCATCAGCTGGTTGCGGGTGCGGCCACCGCTGTCCCCGGTCGCGATGAGGCTGTCCGCACCCCGCCCCAATGTGGCGTGTAGGCACACGGCCTGTTCCATCGGCATCAGCACACTCAGATACGCCATCGAATCCGGCGCCGGCCGCGTCGTGACCCGCCGCTCCGAGACCGTCTTGCGGTACCGGGCCACGACCGCGGCCGCATCCAGTTCCACGGCGAGCGCCTTCGCCTTCGCGACCAGGCCGCGGTCCCCGACGCCGTCGAGAATGTCCGGGTCCGAACACAACCGGCGATCCACCACCGCCCGAGCGAACCCCAGATGCCGGCCGCCGCGGTTCGGGGACTCCCTGCGCGCCAACGCAATCTGTGACCCGATACCGCGGTCCCACTCCGCCCGCGGCAACCGCCGGGCCTTGCGGTCCTCCCGCATGCACGTGGCGACATCGTCGGTGACGACCGCCTGCACCGCGCACCCCACTGACTTCAACGACTCCACCGCGTCGATCCACTCGATCCCCAACCCGGGATCACCACTCGCAGAAACCACACGAAGCCGCGCCGTGAACGCCCGCAACTCCTCCAGATCCGGTGCCACCACATCCCCCACGACCAGCCTCCCCCGAGGTCATTCGAATATACGTTCGACTTTATCAATCATGTTCGACTGGCGCAATACTCGGCGGTTTCGGTCTACGGTGATCCTGGAGAACACATCTGATGGGAGCTGACTGCGATGACCGATGATGCCGTCCTGCAGCGTGCGGTCGCGAACGAGTTCTCGGCCCTGGCCGACGTCCTCGACGGGATCTCGGAGGCGGAATGGGACACGCCTTCGCTGTGCGAGGGCTGGCGGATTCGCGAAGTGGTCGCACATGTCACGATGGCGGCGCGCTACTCCGAGGAGCAGTTCATGACGCGCCTGCGCGAGTGCGAGTTCGATTTCACCCGGCTGTCCAACGAGATCGCCCGTAGTGACGCCGAATTGGCAACGTCTGATCTTGTCGCCGACCTGCGTTCGGACACCATGCGCGCGTGGACTCCGCCGGGCGGCGGCTATCACGGCGCGCTCAACCATGTGGTGATCCACGGCCTCGACGTCACGGTGCCGCTGGGGGTGCCGCGACGCGTACCCGAGGCGACGATCCGCATCGTCCTCAACGACCTCACGGCGGGCGGTGGGCACTCGAATTTCGGTGTCGACATCGAGGGTCGCCGACTGCGGGCCACGGACCTCGGCTGGTCGTACGGGTCGGGTGCCGAATTGCGCGGAGCGGGAGAGGATCTCGCTCTCACGATCTGTGGCCGGACGCTTCCGGCCGGACGGGTCGAGGGCGACCCGTTGTAGTCGGTCTCAGCTGCCCGGAATGAAACCCGGGTAGACGAAGTGCCCGGGACCTCCGCCGGGGAGCGAGGCGCCGAGCGACCCGGGGAAGTCCAGGGACAGTTTGACGAGTTTGTGGGGTTGCCCGTTCTGGTCGGCTTGCCAGCAATCGAGCAGCACGCCGTGGAATCCGGTGCAGACGATGCGGTTGGCGGTCCCGAACGGCGACGTGAGGCGGTTCGCGCTGACGAACGGATTCCAGTAGTCGAGATCGGTCGGGGTGAGGAAGTTCTGGTTGTCGAACGGCGCGAGTGGACTGGGCTCGGTGGGTATCGGCGGCCATTCGTCGGCGGCGGCCACACCGGCGCACCCGAGAACGGCGGCGGTGGCGACAGCCACGGTCGCGGTGATCTGGGCGAATCGGCGCGTAGCGGTAGTCATCTCCACCAGCCCACAGTAAACCGACGGGCGGCGCCTACGGCCGCAAACCGGGATGACGGCTGGCGAGGACGGGAACGAGGAACTTGTTCGGCGCGAGGCGTGCGAAGACGGACGCCGCCCGGTTCGCGAAACCGGGGATGGCGACCATCTGTCCCTTGTCGAGTCCGTCGATACCGGTCTTGGCCACGGATTCGGGGCTCTCCCACATGAAGCTGGGCAGCGCGGCCTCCGCGTCCTCCTTCGCGAAACCTGCCGTCTCGCCGAATCCGGTGTCCACGGGTCCGGGGCAGAGTGCGGTCGCGGTGACCCCGGTGCCTTTCAATTCCCCGGTCAGACTTTCGGTGTAGGAGAGGACGAACGCCTTGCAGGCGCCGTACCCCGCCTGGCCGGGCAGCGGTTGGAACGCCCCGGTGGACGCGACGTTGAGAATCGCTCCCCGGCGCCGGTGCACCATGCCGGGCAGGGCGCGGCTGCACAGGTCGGCGACGGCCGTCACGTCGACCTCGATCATGTTCATCTCGGCGTCCGGATCGGATGCGGCCACCGGGCCGAGCGTGGACAGGCCGGCGTTGTTCACGAGGATGTCCAGGGTCAGTCCGAGTTCGCCGACCCGGTCGAGCAGGGTCGCCCGGGTCGAGCGGTCGGAGAGGTCGGCGCCCAGCACGTGCGCCCGGCCGCCCGCGGCCCGCAGTTCGGTGGCCAATTCCTCCAACTTCTCGGCCCGGCGGGCGACGAGCACCACCTGATGGCCGCGTCGGCTGAGTTCACGGCTGAGGGCCGTGCCGATCCCGGACGAGGCTCCGGTGACGAGCGCGGTGCGATCGGCGGCAGGAGTGGGGAGGCTCATGCGTCCAACCTACGTGCCGCCGTCGCCGGCGCAAGGGTTCACCGCTCAGGCGTGGGTGCCGCCGTCGATGCGGATCTCGGTTCCGGTGACGAACGCGCCGTCGTCGGAGGCGAGCATGGCGACGACTCCGGCGACCTGCTCGGGTCCGCCCATGGCCGCGCCACCCGATTCCAGGGTGGTGGGGAGGATCGGTGACAGCTTGGAGAACAGGCCCCAATCGGCGTCGGACGGCACGTATCCGGAGGTGGCATCGGTGATTCCGGTCTTGATGCTGCCGGGGGCGACACCGACTGCGCGCAGGCCCTGCTTGCCGTATTCGAGGGCCAGCGCGTGGGTGAACGACTGGATGCCGCCCTTGCTCGCGGCGTACGCGGCCATGTAGGGATGCGCGAACGCGGCGGACGTGGAACTGAAGTTCACGACCACGCTGCGCTCGTTGCGCAGCAGCGCGGGCAAGCATTCGCGAACCATGAGGAAGGTGCCGGTGAGGTTGATCCCGATCACCTGATTCCACAGGTCCAAGGGCGTCTCGTGGGTGTGTGAGGCGCGGAGGATGCCCGCGGCGTTCACGAGCACGTCCAATCCGCCCAGGTTCTCGACGCTGCGGCTCACACCGTCGACGACGGACGTCTCGTCGCCGATGTCGATGGCGGCGACGCTGAGGCGCCCCGCCGTGCCTGCCGCTTCGGCGAGTTCCGTCGTCCGCGCGAGGCCGTCCTCGGAGACGTCGGCTGCCACGACGGTGCCGCCTTCCTCGAGCAGGCGGAGGGCGGTGGCCTGGCCGATACCCGACGCAGCGCCGGTCACCAGGATCCGCCGGTTGTCGAATCGATTCATCGTCTGTGCTCCTCGTGTGGTTCCGAATTCGATGTCATTGGCCCATGACATATTTCACGGTCGGTCCGGCGGTCCAGCCGCCGTCGACGGCCAGTTCGGCCCCGGTGACGTACGTGGCCGCGTCGGACAGCAGGAATCCGACGGCGCCGGCGATCTCCTCGGGTACCCCGACCCTTGCCATGGGGGTGTTCGGGTAGTTGCCCTCGCCCTGCTGGATTCCGAGACCCGCGGTCATCGGGGTGTACGTCATGCCGGGGTGGACGGAGTTGACGCGGATCCGGTCGGTGCCCAGTTCCACGGCGGCGATCTTCGTGAGCCCGCGCACGCCCCACTTGGATGCGCCGTAGCCGGCGGTCAGGGCGAGTCCCATCAGCCCGGCGGCCGAGGAGATGTTGACGATCGATCCGCCGCCGGCGGCGCGCATCGGGCCGATGACGGCCTGCAGGCCGTTGAACACGCCGGTCAGGTTGATGTCGAGGACCGTCCGGAAGTGTTCGAGCGGTTCGTGCTCGATGTACTGGCCGGTGGAGATGCCCGCATTGTTGACGAGGCCGTCGACGCGTCCGAAGTCGCTCGTCGCCACGTCGACCGCGGCCTGCCACTGCTGCGGGTCGGTGACGTCGAGGTGGCAGTACCGCGCCCGGTCACCCAGCTTGTCGACCGTCGCGCGGCCGTCGTCGTCGAGGACGTCACCGACGACGACGCTGCCGCCCTCGTCGACGATGCGCTGGGCGAAGGCTGCGCCGAGCCCCCGCGCCGCCCCGGTCACGATCACAACCTTCCCCGCCAGTTGCTGTGCGGTCTCGGTCATCTCAGCTCACATCCTCGTCGTCGAAAAGTCACGTTCGTCGGGCACCTCGGCTGCCGACGGCCCGAGTCTGCTGTGGTCGGCCTCCGCGGGAAACGGGTTCTCCCGGTGATCGGAACAACTCGTAGCCACGGGAAACGCCGGACCACTGTGATGTGGATTACCCGCTGACGTTCCGGACATGCCGGATGAGCGGATCTCCCCGACAGACCATCGAAAGGCTTCCCATGTCTCGACGTGTCACTTCCACCGCCGCGGTGCTGATCACCGGCAGCGTCCTGTTCGCGGGCCTCGGCGCGCCGGCGCTCGCGTCGGCGGACCCGTTCTCGCTGCCCGGAATCAGCCTCCCGGATTTCGGTTCGTCCGATTTCGGGAGCGCGGGCCCGGTCGTCGAGACGCCGCGACTGGCGTCGGTCGACAACTTCCGCGACGTCGGGGGATCGGGCCGGGGGTATGCGACCCCCCGCGGGGGACACGTCACGCGGGGGCTGTTCTACCGTTCGAACGCGCTGGTTCCGAGCGATCAGGATCTCGCCGTCCTCACCGGGCTCGGGCTGACCGCGGTGTACGACGTGCGGACCGTCGAAGAGGTGGCGGCGAAACCCGACCGGCTCCCGGCCGGGCCGCGGTATCAGGGTATCCCGATCCTGTCGGGTGACCTGGGTGCCGCTGTCGCGCAGTTGAAGTCGCCCGCCGACGCCGTCGCGTTCATGCAGCAGATGAACCGCAGCTTCGTCGACGACGCGGCGACCCGGGCCGGGTTCGCGCAACTCCTGACGTCACTGGCCGACACCGACGGACCGCAGATCTTCCACTGCACCGCGGGCAAGGATCGCACCGGCTGGGCGTCCGCGCTGCTGCTCTCCATCGCCGGCGTTTCGCAGGACACGATCTTCGACGACTATCTGCTCACCAACGAATACACCGCGGCGTCGATGAAGGTCACGTACGACCAGATCGCCGCCAGCCGCGGCGAGGCGGTGGCGAAGATCTACCAGCCGCTGCTGGGTGTGGACCGCAGCTACCTCGAGGCCGGGCTCGGCCGGCTCGCGGAGCAGTACGGCACGGTCGACCGGTACCTCACCGACGGGCTGGGTCTGAGTTCGGCGACGGTCGACCGGCTCCGGAGCAAGCTGCTGGGCTGAGGTCAGGCCCCGATCGCGTCCGAGAGGGTCGTGAGCCGGCTGATCTCGGACGCGGTCAGCGTCACGGTCGGGGCGTCGAGCAGGGCGGGAAGCTGTTCGAGGCGGCTCGCGCTCGCGATCGGTGCGGTGATGCCGGGCCGGGTGAGGAGCCACGCGAGCGCGATGGTGGAGATCTCGGCGGAGTGCGTTTCGGCGATCTCGGCCAGGGCGTCGACGACGGCGAGGCCGGACTCGGAGAAGTAGCGGGTGGCCATCCGCTGGCGAGGCTGACCGTCCAGGTCGGCCTGGGTGCGGTACTTGCCCGCGAGGAAACCCGCCGCGAGCGAGTAGTACGGGAAGACGCCGAGGCCGTTCTCGGTGGCGATCGCGGCCACCTCGGGCTCGTAGTCGTGGCGGTGCACCAGGTTGTAATGCGGCTGCAGCGCGATCGGCGCGGCGAAACCGTGCTCGGCAGTCAGCGACAGCCACTCGCGGATGCGCTCGGGTGAGTAGTTGGAGATGGCGACATGCCGGACGAGTCCGTCGCGGACCAGTTTGTCGAATGCGCCGAGGGTGTCCACGAGGGGCGTGTCGGCGTCGTCGAAGTGTGCGTAGTACACGTCGATGTAGTCGGTGTGCAGCCGCTTCAGGGACGCCTCCGCCGCTGCCCGCACGTTGGCGGGGGCCAGTCCCTTGAACTCCGGGTGCTGGCTGACCTTGGTGGCGATCACGATGTGGTCCCGGTTGCGGCGGGACGCCATCCAATTGCCGAGGACGGTCTCGGACTCGCCGCCGGAGTTGCCGTCGGCGAACGCCGAGTACGAGTCCGCCGTGTCGACGAAGTTGCCGCCGCCCGCGGCGAACGCGTCGAGGATGTCGAACGATGTCGGTTCGTCACTGGTCCAGCCGAAGGTGTTGCCACCGAGGGCCAGGGGAAAGATGTCCAGATCCGAGTTGCCGATCGCGACCACGGGTGCTCCGTTTCTAGGTGTGTCCTGTCCGGGAATGTGCGAAGAGTTCGCCTGACGACGCTATCGCAGCCGCTAGGCGCACGCGCGTCCGGCTACCGGACACACCCTTCCCGGTCGCGGATTCCCAGGCGAATCGGACATGTGTCGGGCGAACCCCGCCCACCGCGACTCCGACGGCATACCGTGGAGGGGGTGCGTTCGTTCCGGCGAGACACGGAGTTGAGTGATGCGGGACCAGTCGATCGATGACCTTCTGAACACGGGCCTGTTCGTCGACGGGCGGTGGATCCGCTCCAGCTCCGGCGAGACCCGGGACTGCATCAATCCGGCCGACGGGTCGGTGGTCGCCACCGTCGACGAAGCCTCCCCGGACGACGCCGCCCGCGCTGTCGCCGCGGCCCGCGCCGCGTTCGACGAGGGCACCTGGCCGCACACGCCGGTCGCCGAGCGCACCGCCATCGTCGCGCGGATCGCCGATCTGCTCGAACGCGACAAGGAGACCTTGGCGCGCATCGAGACGCTCGATACCGGAAAGACATTGGAGGAGAGCAGGATCGACATCGACGACGTGGTGTCGGTGTTCCGGTACTACGCGCAACTCGCCGCGGTCGAGGCGGACCGTCTGGTGGACGTCGGCCGTCCCGACGTGATCAGCCGGGTGGTGCGCGAGCCGATCGGTGTGTGCGTGCTCATCGCACCGTGGAACTACCCTCTCCTGCAGATCTCGTGGAAGGTGGCGCCCGCACTGGCGGCCGGGTGCACGATGGTCCTCAAACCGAGCGAGGTGACCCCGCTCAGCACCATCGCGTTCACCGCGCTGATCGCCGAAGCCGGTGTTCCGGCCGGGGTGGTGAACCTCGTGCAGGGCAGCGGCGCCGTCCTGGGCGCCGCCCTCACGGGAACCCCCGACGTCGACTTCATCTCTTTCACCGGCGGGCTGGCCACCGGACGCGTCATCCTCGAGACCGCGGCGAAGAACGTCACCAAGGTGGCCGTGGAACTCGGTGGCAAGAATCCGCACATCGTCTTCGCCGACGCCGACGGAGACGACTCCGTCGACCAGGTGCTCACAGGAGTGTTCCTGCACTCCGGTCAGGTGTGCTCGGCGGGAACCCGCCTGATCATCGAGGAATCCATCGCCGACCGGTTCGTGGCCGCGCTCGCCGCCCGGGCGGAGAAGATCCGGATGGGCAACGGTCTCGACCCGGCGAGCCGAACGGGTCCGCTGGTATCCGAGGCCCACCGGGAGAAGGTCGAAAAGTACGTGGAACTCGGACGCTCCGAGGGCGCCCGGCTGGTGACCGGGGGAGCCCGGCCGTCGGATCCCGCGTTGGCGAACGGGAGTTTCTACCTGCCCACCATCTTCGACCACTGCGACCGCACCATGCGCCTCGTGCAAGAGGAGACGTTCGGGCCGATCCTCACCGTCGAGCGTTTCACCACCGAAGAGGAGGCGCTGCGACTGGGCAACGACACCGAGTACGGCCTCGCCGCGGGCGTCCGGACCGCCGACAGCGCCCGGGGCGAGCGCATGGTGCGGGGCCTGCGCCACGGAACGGTGTGGCTCAACGACTTCGGCTACTACACCGCGGCCGCCGAGTGGGGCGGCTTCAAGATGTCGGGGAACGGGCGCGAACTCGGCCCCGCCGGTCTGGCGGAATACCAGGAGACCAAACACATCTGGCACAACACCTCGCCCACGGCGGCGGGGTGGTTCGACAACGGCTAGTCCGGCGCACGGAGAGGCGAGAGAACGATGGCTACTCGGCACGGAGCAGTGGGTGACGGAGATGAGCCGGGGGACAGTGGACTCGGCGAACTCGGGTACAAACAAGAATTGGACCGCAGTCTGGGCAAGTTCGCCAGTTTCGCGGCGGGAGTCAGCTACATCTCGATTCTCACCGGCACGTTCCAGTTGTTCTATTTCGGGTTCGGCACGGCGGGGCCGGCGTATCTGTGGTCGTGGCCGATGGTGTTCGTCGGGCAGATGGCCGTCGCCCTGTGCTTCATGGAACTCGCGGCCAAGTATCCCGTCGCCGGCTCGGTCTACAACTGGGCCAAGCTGCTCGGCAGCAGGATCGTGGGCTGGTCGTCGGGCTGGCTGATGCTCACCGCGTCGATCGTGACCCTCTCCGCGGTCGTGCTTGCGCTGCAACTCAACCTGCCGCGGTTGTGGAGCGGTTTCCAGATCGTCGGCGACGGCAGCGGTGAGTACGACTTCGCGACCAACGCCGTCATTCTCGGCACCATCATGATCGCGTTCACCACGGCGGTCAACGCATTCGGCGTCAAGCTGATGGCCCTCATCAACAGCACCGGCGTGTTCGTCGAATTGATCGCCGCGGTCCTCATTGCCGTCATCCTCGCCGCCAACATCACCCGCGGCCCGGAGGTGTTCTTCTCCACCCACGGGTACGGCGCCGGGGAGGCCGGCGGGTATCTGACCGTCTTCCTCGTGGCATCCCTCGCGTCCGGGTACGTGATGTACGGCTTCGACACCGCGAGTTCGCTCGGCGAGGAAACCGTCGACCCGCGGCGGACGGCACCCAAGGCGATCCTGCGGGCGATCCTCGCGTCCTTCGTGATCGGCGGGGCGATCCTGGTGTTCGCCGTCATGGCGGCCCCCGACCTCGACGATCCGCTGATCGGCAGCAGCGAGGGTGGTCTGCAGTACATCGTCGAGCAGGTGATGTGGGGACCGCTCGGCAAGATCTTCCTGGTCTGCATCGTCGTCGCGGTAACCGTGTGTTCGCTCGCCGTGCACGCCGCGGCCATCCGGCTCACGTTCGCGATGGCCCGCGACAACGCCCTGCCCTTCGGGGAGCGCCTGGCCCACGTCAACCCGAAGCATCAGACGCCGGTGGTCCCGGCCATCGTGATCGGTCTGCTCGCGGCGTTCATCCTCGTCATCAACATCGGTCAGCCGCAGATCTTCACGGTGCTGACGTCGATCGCGATCATCATGATCTACCTGGCGTACCTCATGGTCACCGGTCCGCTGCTGAAGAAACGACTGCAGGGGCAGTGGCCGCCGAAGGAACTCGCCGAGAGCGGCTACTTCACGATGGGCCGCTGGGGGCTTCCGGTGAACATCTTCGCCGTGCTGTGGGGCGTGGGAATGGCGCTCAACCTGGCGTGGCCACGCCCCGAGGTCTACGGAACCCCCTGGTACAACACGTGGGGTGCGTTCGTCTACATCGGCATCATCCTCGGGCTCGGCCTCCTCTGGTACGCGGTGAAGGGCCGCAACCACATCGGCTGCCTCGCCTCGCACGCGGCGACGACGAAGGACGAGGCGGAGAGTGAACTGCCATGACGGACACCGTGTTCGACTACGTGATCGCCGGCGGAGGAACCGCGGGATGCGTGCTCGCCGCCCGCCTCAGCGAGGACCCGTCGGTGACCGTGTGCCTCGTGGAGGCGGGGCCGTCCGACGTCGGTGACCGCAACATCCTCGAGTTGTCGCAGTGGATGCACCTGCTGGACTCCGGATACGACTGGGACTACCCGGTCGAGCCGCAGGAGCGGGGCAACAGCTTCATGCGGCACGCCAGGGCCAAGGTGCTCGGCGGCTGCTCGTCGCACAATTCGTGTATCGCGTTCTGGCCACCCGCCGAGACGCTCGACGACTGGGCGGAAGCCGGTGCGACGGGCTGGGGCGCAAAGGACGTGTTACCGCTCGTCGCGCGGGTGGAGAACAACGACGCCCCCGGCGACCAGCACGGCCGCAGCGGTCCCGTGCGGTTGCGTGACGTCCCCCCGAAGGACCCCTGCGGCGTCGCCCTGCTCGAGGCTGCGGCGAAGGTCGGGCTGCCGACCGTGCAGTTCAACCGCGGCACGAGCGTCCTCGACGGCGCGGGGTGGTTCCAGATCAACGCGTCCGAGGACGGCACCCGCATGTCGACGTCGCACGCCTACCTGCACCCGATTCTCGGGTCCCGGCCCAACCTCGACGTGCGCACCGACTGCTGGGTCGCCGAGATCGTCATCGACGATGAGATGGCGGCGACCGGGGTGCGCTACCAGCGTCCCGACCTCACCGGGTACGACACCGTCTCGGCGCGCCGCGAGGTGATCGTCACCGCCGGGGCCATCGACACCCCAAAGTTGCTGATGCTCTCGGGTATCGGGCCCACGGTGCACCTGCGTGAGATGGGCGTGCACGTCCGGGTCGACGCCCCCGGCGTGGGGCAGAACCTCGACGATCACGTCGAGGGCCTCGTGTTCTGGGAGGCGTCCCGGCCGATGGTCACCGAGTCGACGCAGTGGTGGGAGATCGGACTGTTCGCCACCACCGAGGAGGGGCTCAATCATCCGGACCTGATGATGCACTACGGCAGCGTGCCGTTCGACATGAACACCCTTCGATGGGGCTATCCCACCACGGACAACGGTTTCTGCCTCACCCCGAACGTCACGCAGGGACTCTCCCGCGGAACGGTGCGGCTCCGCTCCCGCGACTTCCGGGATCGTCCGCGAGTGGACCCCCGGTATTTCACCGACCCCGACGGTCACGACGAGGCCGTGATGCTCGCCGGGTTCCGGCTGGCGCGCCGCATCGCCGAGCAGGAACCGCTCCGGGGCTGGATCAGGAGGGAACTGGCTCCCGGGCCGGAGGCGGAGACCGACGACGAACTGATCGACTATGCGCACCGCACCCACAACACGGTGTATCACCCCGCCGGGACCGCCCGGATGGGTGCGGCCACCGACCCGGCGGCCGTCCTCGACCCGGAGTTGCGGGTGAAGGGGGTGCGCAATCTGCGGGTGGTGGATGCGTCCGCCATGCCGAAACTGCCGTACGTCAACCCCAACATCACGGTCATGACGATGGCCGAGAAGTGCGCCGATCTGATTCGCGGACGCTGACCCAGGTGACGTGCGGGAGGCCCTGCGTGAACCGCCAGGTACTTTGAAGTCCTACTATCTCCCCGTACTGGCAGAGAGACGGAAGGGCACGTCATGAATTCTCCCGAACCGATCGTCGTCGTCGACGGCGCGAGGACCCCGATCGGCAGCTTCGGGGGCGCGTTCAAGGACGTGCCCGCCCACGAACTGGGTGCCACCGCCGTCAAGGCCGCACTGGAGCGTGCCGGGGTGCCGGGCGGCGACATCGACGAGGTGGTGATGGGCTGCATCGGTCAGGTCGGGCCGGACGCCTACAACGCCCGCCGCGTCGCGCTGGCCGCCGGACTTCCGGAGAAGACGCCGGCGTATACCGTCAACCGGTTGTGCGGGTCCGGTCTGCAGGCGGTGTGGTCGGCGGCGCAGCAGATGCGGTGGGGTGGGGTGAACTTCGCCCTCGCCGGCGGCGACGAGAGCATGTCGCGGATGCCGTTCTACGACTTCTCGGCGCGCTCCGGGTACAAGCTCGGTGACCGCGCACTGGTGGACGGCACGGTCGCGATTCTGACCGACCCGTTCGGTGGGGTGCATATGGGCCGCACCGCCGAGGCCGTGGCCCGCACGTACGACGTCAGCCGGGAGCAGCAGGACGAGTTCGCCGTCGAATCCCAGCGCCGCGCCGCCACCGACGCCGCGCGGGCGGCGTTCGCGGAGGAGATCACCCCGGTGCAGATCGGGGGCCGGCGTCCCAAGACGGTCGACGTCGACGAGCATCCCAAGCCCGACACCACCCTCGAAACCCTGGCGAAGCTGCGGCCGGCGTTCGAGGAGGGCGGTTCGGTGACCGCCGGCAACGCGTCAGGGATCAACGACGGCGCCGCGGCGCTGGTGCTGGCCACCGAGTCCGCCGCCCGGGAGAAGGGCCTGACCGGGCTGGTGACGCTGGAGGCGGTCGCGACGGCGGCGATGGACCCCGCGCTGATGGGATACGCCCCCGTGCTGGCGTTGCAGAATCTGTTCGAGCAGACCGGCACCACCCCCGGTGATATCGATGTGATCGAGTTGAACGAGGCGTTCGCGTCGCAGGCGGTCGCGGTGATCCGGGACGCGAAGCTCAGCCCGGAGAAGACCAACCCGTACGGTGGGGCGATCGCGTTGGGTCACCCGGTCGGGGCGACCGGGGCGATCCTGAGTCTGCGGATCGCGAAGGACATGGTGCGCCGCGACCTCGAACTCGGCATCGTCACCATGTGCATCGGCGGCGGCCAGGCCCTCGCCGCCCTCTTCAAGCGCATCTGACCCCGCATGTGAGTGGCAAAGCGTGCCCGCACACGCTTTGCCACTCACGTCAGGTGACGACGCCCGCGTGCAGAAGATCGATGCGGGCGACAACGAGGTGATGAAGGGAATTATCGCGAAGTCGCTGTAGCCGTCGCCGGCTCACGCGACACGTCGTACGCCGCCTCGTCGAACCGGCCGAGTCGCTGCCGCATGCGGTCGGTCGACCACGGCCAGTTGAAGCTGTTGCGGCCGTTGACGTCGAGGAAGTAGCTCTGGCAGCCACCGGCGTTGTAGACGGTGGTGGCCAGGGCTTCCTGGACCTGGGCGTTGAACGCGTCCTGCACGTCCCGGCGCGGTTCCATCCTGGTCCATCCGTTGCTTCGGGCCGCGGTGACGGCCTGGATCAGGTATTCGAGTTGTGCCTCGAGGATCATGAACGCCGACGTGTGGCCGGTGCCCAGGGCCGGTCCGAGGAGGACGAACGCATTGGGGAAGCCCGCGACGGTCGTGCCGAGGTACGCCTGCGGGCTGCCCTTCCAGTGGTCGTCGAGGCTGCGGCCCTCGCCGTCGAACACCTTGGACCCGATGGGCATGTCGAGGATGTGGAAGCCGGTGCCGAAGATGATGGCGTCCACTTCCCGTTCGGCGCCGTCGCTGCCGACGACGACGTTGCCGCGCACCGACTGCACGGCGGTGGCGTGCACCTCGACGTTGGGGCGGGTGAGTGCGGGGTAGTACGTGTTGGACAGCAGCAGCCGCTTGCATCCGAGCGTGTAGTCGGGCGTCAACGCCTTGCGCAGCTTCGGATCCCGCACCTGGGTACGCAGTTGCGCCTTGCCGACCTGCTGGATCACCCGCAGGATCCACGGGTGCCGGAAGCCGAGCCCGAGAGATTCCATGATCGCGTACTCGAGGCGTCGCAACGCGCGGATCGCGCCCGGTACGCGGCGCAGGATCGTGCGCTCGACGCCGGGCAGGGAGTGGTCGGGTTTCGGCAGCACCCATTGCGCGGTCCGCTGATACAGATGGAGTTCCCCGACCTTCGGCTGGATGGCCGGGACGAATTGCACCGCGGACGCACCGGTTCCGACGACCGCCACGCGTTTGCCTGCGAGGTCGTAGTCGTGATTCCAGCGGGAGGAATGGAAGACCTCGCCGGTGAATGTGTCGAGACCGGGAATCGCGGGAACGAGCGGTTCGTTCCACGGCCCGGCGGCGGCGATGACGGCGTTCGCGGTGAACGTGCCCGCGGACGTGTCCACCGTCCAGCGCCTCGTCTGCTCGCTCCACTCGGCGCGCTGCATCTCGGTTCCGAACTTCACGTGGGCGGGTACCCCGTGATCGGTGGCGGTGCGCTCGATGTACCGGCGGATCTCCTCCTGCCCGGCGAACAACCGCGACCACTCCCGGTTCGGTGCGAACGAATAGGAGTACAGGGCCGAGGGGACGTCGCACGCGCAGCCCGGGTAGGTGTTGTCGCGCCACGTCCCGCCCAGCGCGTCCCCCTTCTCGAGAACGGCGAAGTTGTCGATCCCGCTCTGCTTCAGGCGGATGGCGGCCCCGATGCCGGAGATCCCGGCACCGACGATGAGGATGTCGTAGTGGTTCATGCGCGGACTCCGTTCGCGAGCTGGGCTCGGGTGGTGACGAGGGAATGTTCGAGGGTGGCGAGCCGGCGCCGGCCGTCCATGAAGTTCGGGCCCATGACGGCGAGGTCCTCGGCGGTCGCGTCGAGCCGGAGCACCCGCGTACCGGCCGCCTCCAGCCTCGCGACTTCGGCGTCCAGGCCCGCACTCATCCAGTTCCGCAGCATCCGGCGTTCGATGCGGGCCGCCCGGCGGCCGGGGATGCGGCCGGTCGATGCCATCGGTGCCAGCACGATCACCTCGTCGAGTGCGAGGGGGAGCGCGAGGTCGGCGGATGCGGTGGACGCCGCCCCGCCGTCGACGAACCGGCGGGGCCCGATGGGGACCGGGGGAAACCAGCCGGGAATCGCCCACGACGCCCGCAGCGCTTCGGACAGGGTCGCGGCCGGTGCGCCGGGTGAGCCGAATGCGACGCGTTCGCCCGTGTCGTAGTCCATGCTCACCAGCCATGTCGCCGGGTGGCGAACCCAGCCGGGCGCGCCCGTGAACCGCTGTGCGAGCCGGTCGAGCCAGGCGGTGTCGCCGCGGCCGCGGGGAAGGAGTCCGCTCGCGGCGGTGACGGGCGGCAGTCCGCGGCGCAGCAGGCCGGGCGAACCGAGGCCCGGCGCCGGGAGCGGCGGGAACCGTCCCGGTGCGGCGGCGAGATGCCGGTCGAGCGCCGGATGCGAGGCCCCACCGAGTTGCATCGCGAGCAGTTCGTCGACGCAGGCCCCGCCGCCCAGCATGGTGACGAGTTCGGCGCCCGCGGACGTGCCCACGAGCACGTCGGCGTCGCGTGGATCCCATCCCAGGGCGTCGCTCACGGCGACCAGGGCCGCCACCGTCCAGGCTGCGCCGAGCGTGCCGCCGCAACCGAGCACCAGCCCGCGGCTGATTTGTGTGTCACTCGAAGTCATACCTAGAAAGCTATCAGAAACCAGATACCGGCGGTATATGAAAAGTAGAATATTCTCGCAGGGGCTTCGGAGAAAGGGTGAGCATGGCGCGATTGACCAGGTCGGAGAGTCAGGCGCGGACGCGGGCGCATCTCGTCGCGACCGCGCGCGACCTCTTCCTCGCCGACGGGTACGCGGCCACCTCACTCGAGAAAGTCGCCGACGAGGCCGGCTACTCCAAGGGCGCGGTGTACTCCAACTTCAAGAACAAGAAGGAACTGTGCCTCGAGGTGCTCGGGCTCATCCACGCCACCAAGGGGCAGGAGATCGCGGAGGCGCTCGGCGGCGGCGAGACGATGGAGGAGCGACTCGAGGCGTTCCAGGCCTGGGCGGAGAAGACGCTCGGCGACGTCGGATGGACCATGCTGGAATTCGAACTCATCGTGCTGTCCCGTCACGACCCCGAACTCCGCGACGCCCTCACCGCCACCCTCGGTGTCGCGCGGGAGATCACGGTCACGCTGCTGAAATCGTTCACCGACTCACTCGGGGTCGTCCTGCCCGTGCCCGCGCAGGACGCGGCCAGCAGCATCCTCAGTCTCGGTGTCGGACTGGGCATTCAGCGCGCCATCGATCCCACCATCTCGGCCAGGGTGGTCACCGACAACCTCCGGGTGCTGCTGGCCGTGTCGCAGCCGAGCGAACTCTAGATCCGTCAGAGCCAGTCGCGCCGTCGGAACAAGACATACAGCAGGCTCGCGGACGTCACGATCACGACGGTGCTGACGATCGTCCCCGACACCTGCCCGACCCCAGGGAACAGGACGTTCTGACCGAACCACCCCGTCACCGCGGTGGGGACCGCGATGATGGCCGCCCAGCCGGTGAGCTTCTTCATGACGGTGTTGAGCCGGGCGTCCTGCAGCGACAGATTCGTCTCGAACACGGTCACCACCATGTCACGCAACGACTCCGTCCACTCGGCCGCACGCGTCACATGGTCGTAGAGGTCGGTGTACAAGCTGTCGAGAACCGGCGACCGATCGTGTTCGGATTCGGCACGCCCCCGGATGACGGCGCCCACCACCTCCCGCATCGGCAGCACGACGCGACGCAGTTGCACCAGTTCCTTACGCAACCGGTACGTGCGCTGCTGAATCTCCTTGGTCCGCGCGGACTCGTCGAACAGTCCCTCCTCGAGCGCTTCGATCGCGTCGTCGATCGTCTCGATCGTCTCGAACTGGCCGTCCACGACGGCGTCGAGCAGGCCGTGCAGGAGCGCGAGTGCACCCGAACCCGGTGTGAGCAGCGCGGGGTCCTCCTCCCAGCGCTCCACCACCTGCGACATGTCGAACCGGTCGTCCCGCCGCACCGTGATGATCCCGTTCGACAGCACGAACGCCGAGACGCGGCTGAGCCGAAGCCGTGAGTCGAGGACGCCCAGCGTGCTGACGTCGTCGGCGTCGAACCAGGTTGCGTACGCGGTCACGAATGCGTGGCCGGCGTAACGCGTCGCCTTCGGTCGCTCACCGCGGGCGACGGCATCCTCGATGGCGTTCGGATCGAGGAGCAATTCGTTCGCCAGCTCGGTCAGGCACTCGTGGTCGGGGTCGCACAGATCGACCCACACGAGCGCGTTCTCGTCCCGCACCTTCTCGGACACGTCGGCAAGCGGAAAATCCTTGCCCACGCACTCGCCATCACGCCACACACGGGTTCTCACCAGGTTGAGGGTCACTCACCCAGTCTGCCGAACCCTCCGGGCGGGGAGGTGATTATGACGTGCGATCGGACGAGTAACCCCACAGCCAGTCGGTGTACTTGTAGCTCGACGTGTCCCGGGAGCGGAACAGTTCGTTGCGTGCGATGCGGGCGGTGCCGCCGAGGTGCCACAACTCGCCCCACATGCGTCCGGTGGTGAGGATGCGATTGCAGCGCGGTGCGCGTTCGGTGTTGACCTCCTTCAGGATCTGCGGCCACGCGGAGTTGCCACCACCGGCGGAGAAGTCCTCGTCGGCATAGTCGGCCAGGCACTTCGCGTCCTCGATCGCCATCACCGCTCCCGACGCCAGGTACTGCAGCGGGGGGTGCGCGGCGTCGCCGAGCAGGATCATCCGCCCGTCCACCCAGTTCTCGATGGGCTCCCGGTCGTACATCGGCCACCAGCGGTCCTTCCACAGGTAGTCGATACCGCGGCGGACGTTCTCGTGGCAGTGCGCATAGGCCTGCTCGAGTTCCTCGGGGCCGCCCCAGTTCTCGACCCCGTTCTTGTAGCCGGGCGATTCGAACACCGCGACCTGGTTGAGCATCTGCCCGCCGCGCAGCGGGTACTGGATGAAGTGGCATCCCGGTCCGATGTACCCGACCACGTCCTCGATGTCCTCGTCGAGGTCGACCTCGTCGTACGGCGTGGTGCCGCGGTAGGCGGCGTAGCCGGACGACACCGGTTCGTCGTCCGAGATCTTCGCCCGCAGGCGGGATTTGAGGCCGTCCATGCCGAGGGCGATGTCGGCCTCGTGGGTGCGGCCGTCGTCGGTGCTCACGTGCACCCGGTCGCCGTCGGTGACCACGTCGGAGACGGTGACGCCCGTGTGCAGTTCGGCGCCCGCCGCCCGCGCGGCGTCGACGAGCGTCGCGTGCAGGTCGCTGCGGTGGGTCACGAAGTACGGTCCGCCGTAGCGGGCCCGGAACTCCGCTCCGAGGTCGATCTTGGTGAGCACCTCCGCGGTGATCGCGTCGCGGAACACGATGTTCTTCGGCAGGAAGGCCCGGGAGAGAACGTCGTCGAGCACGCCCCAGGAGGCGAGGATGCGGGCGCCGTGCGGCCCGACCTGCAGTCCGGCACCGACCTCGCCGAATTCGTTGGCCCGTTCGAACAGGGTGACGTTGGCGCCCTTCCTGGCGAGGGCGAGGGCGTTGGCCGCGCCGCCGATCCCGCCTCCGGCGATGATGATGCGTGCGTCCTGCAGGTTCGACATGACAGTTCCTTCGTTTCGAGCGTTCGGGGCAGGTGAGTGGCAAAGCGTGCCGGGGCACACGACGGCACTCACGTGGGGGAGGGGAAGCGGCGCCAGATCACGGTGAGCAGCAGTGCGGCGACGAGCGCGCTGACACCGAAGAGGATGAAGTTGGAATCCGCGCCGAGCCCGGCGGCCAGCAGCAAGCCGCCGATCTGCGGTGCCGCGACGGCCCCGACACGGCCGACGCCGAGCGCCCAGCCGAGGGCGGTGCCGCGCAGATAATCGGGGTAGTGGGATGCGACCGCGGCGATGACGAGGCACTGGGTTCCGTGGGTCCCGACGCCGGCGAGGACGAAGATGACGTAGACCAGCGCGACCGGCGGGCTCGTCAGCAACGACAGCAGCGCGAGGCCCGCGAGGAGCGCGGCGACGATGCTGGTGGGGATCGTGCCGAACCGGACGCCGCCCCAGGCGGTGACGAACGAGCCCGCGACGGCGCCGAGGTTGAGCGCGAGGGCGAACGTGAGCGCGCTGCCGAGGTCGGTGCCCTCGCCCTGCATGAGTTTGGGCAGCCACGTGCCGAGGCCGTACCAGGCGAGCAGGGTGACCATCGTGGCGAGCGCGAACATGATGCTGACGGAACGGAATCGGGTACCGAGCAGTGCGCTGAAGCCGGTGGCCGGCCGCACCTCCGTCGACGTCACCGCCGCAGTGTGGTCGGGCAGCGTCTTCCATGCGATCGGCACCAGCAGGATCAGTGGGACGAGCGCGAACGCGAACATCGGCTGCCAGCCCCAGTTCGGGATGACGGGGATGCCGAGCAGTGCAGCGATCGAGCCGCCGATGGGAACCCCGGACATCATCATCGTGGCCACCGCGGCGCGCCACTTCGCGGGGACCAGTTCTGCGGCAAGCGCATTGGACGTCGGAACCAGGCCGCCCAGGCCGAGCCCGGCGATCAGACGCAACGCGCCGAACATGACGGGTCCGGTCGCCAGCGCGCACAGCGCGGTGAACACGGACAGGACGATCGCGCAGCCGATCACCGCCCGCTTGCGTCCCACGACGTCGGAGAGGCGGCCCGCGAGCACGGCGCCGATCATCATCCCGAGGAACGCGAGACTGCCGAGAGTGCCCGCGGTCGCGGCGCTGATGCCCCATTCGTTCTGGAGGCTCGGGATGACGTTGCCGTAGACGATGAGGTCGTAGCCGTCGAAGACCACGAAGAGCCAGCAGACGACGACGGCGATCGTGGCGGTGCGGTCCAGTCCGACGCGGTTCGTCGTCGGCGCCGCGGTGGTGGCGGTGAGGGGCATGAATCGAGGGTGATGCGGCGCACAGCACCCGTGCAATAAAGTTCTGCTGTGCAGAAAAAGAAGACCATCGAGAAGCCGGCGTACATGTTGGAGTCCGTCGACAACGCGCTGCGCCTGCTGCAGATTCTGCGCGACGTCGGAGCGCTGCGGATCAAGGACGCCGCCGAGGAACTCGGCATCGCACCGTCGACAGCGCACCGGCTGATGGCGATGCTGGTGTACCGGGGGTTCGCCGTTCAGGACGAGAAACGCCGGTACCACCCCGGGGCGGCGATGGGGGCCGGCCCGGCACAGCGGGGGTGGACCCGAGAATTCAACGACCTCTGCCGGCCCCACATGGAGGCGCTCGCGATCCTGTGCGGCGAGACCGTCAACCTCGTGATCCGCGTCGGCACCCAGGCCCGCTTCCTGTCGTCCGCCGAGTCGGCGGGAATCTTGCGGGTCGGCGACCGCCAGGGGCAGGTCCTCGATGCGGAATTGACTGCAGGAGGAAGGATTTTGCTGGCGGAGCTACCGAGGGACACCCTCGCGCAGCTGTACCTGCGGCCCGCGGATCTGGCCGACGACGAACGCGAGTGGGGCGACCGCCGTCTGCCTGCCGACGAGTTCGAGCAGTTCTACCGGGAACTGTCCGCCGCCCGCGCCGTCGGGTTCGCCGTCAACGTGCAGCAGACCGAGGAAGGCGTCGCCGCATTCGGTGTCGCCATCCGGAACCGGGCCCGAACCGCCGTCGGAGCGCTGACCGTGGCCGTGCCGATCACCCGCTTCCGTCAGCACTCGCAGGGCCCGCTGGTGTCGCAGATCAAGAACGCGATCCGCGAACTCGAGGTGGACATCGCGGACCTCGAACCCTGACCGATGATTCTGCACACAAGAATTTTGTATCGACGGGGCGGCAGGCACTCCTAGCGTCGATGACATGACCGCTACCGAACCGCACGTCGACGACGACCCGGAGCTGAAGCAGCTCTACCAAGATTTCGAGAGCGAACACCTGAATCCGTTGTGGACTCAGCTCGGTGATCTGATGCCGATGACGCCGACGTCGCGGGCGGTGCCGTTCGTGTGGAAGTGGTCGACGCTGTACCCGTTGGCGCAGCGGGCCGGGGATCTGGTGCCGGTCGGCCGGGGCGGGGAGCGGCGGGCGATCGCCCTGGCCAACCCCGGTTTGGGCGGGGTTCCGTACGTGACGCCGACGCTGTGGGCGGCGATCCAGTACCTGGGCCCGAAGGAGGTGGCCCCCGAGCACCGGCACGCGCAGAACGCATTCCGCTTCGTCGTCGAGGGCGAGGGGGTGTGGACGGTCGTCAACGGGGACCCGGTCGCGATGCGACGCGGCGACTTCCTGCTCACCCCGGGCTGGCATTTCCACGGCCACCACAACGAGACCGATCGGCCGATGGCCTGGATCGACGGCCTCGACATCCCGTTCGTGCACTACACCGACACCGGGTTCTTCGAATTCGGGTCCGAGAACGTCACCGACGATTCGACCCCGGACGTGTCCCGCTCGGAGCGGTTGTGGGCGCATCCGGGACTGCGACCGCTGGTGGGGTTGGACGCGAAGACGTCGTCGCCGATCGCGGCGTACCGGTGGGAGCACACCGACGCGGCGCTGCGTGAGCAGTTGGCGCTGGAGGACGAGGGCTACGCGGCGACCACCGAACCCGGTCACGCCGCGGTCCGTTACACCAACCCGACCACCGGCGGCGACGTGATGCCCACCATCCGGGCCGAGTTCCACCGCCTGCGCGCCGGCGCCCGCACCAGGCCCCGCCGCGACGTCGGATCGACCGTCTACCAGGTGTTCGAGGGGTCCGGCCGGTTCGTCCTCGGCGGGCAGACCCGCACCGTCGGCAAGGGCGACATGGTGGTGGTCCCGTCCTGGACGGAGTGGTCGATCGAGGCCGACACCGAGTTCGACCTGTTCGCGTTCTCCGACGCCCCCATCGTCGAGCGCCTGCACTTTCATCGCACGTACATTTCCGAAGGAGCCTGAAATCTCATGAAGCTTGCCACCCTGCGCCGCGCCGGTGCGACCGTCGCCGTCCGTGTCGATTCCGACACCGCCGCCACCGTCATCGACGGCTACCCGGATCTGTCCGTGCTGTTGAACGACCCGGACTGGAAGTCGATCGCGGAGAACGCGTCCGGGGACACCGTGAATCTCGACGACGCCGATTACGCCCCGGTGGTCCCGAATCCGGGGAAGATCATCTGCGTCGGGTTGAACTACGCCAACCACATCCAGGAGATGGGCCGGGAGCTGCCCGAGTTCCCGACCCTGTTCGCGAAGTTCCGGGAGGCGCTGACCGGCCCGTACGACGACGTGATCGTCCCCGCCTACGCCGCCGCCCAGCTGGACTGGGAAGGGGAGTTGGCGTTCGTCGTCGGCAGGCAGGCATACCAGGTGTCCGAGTCGGACGCCGAGCAGTATATCGCCGGGTACTCGGTGATGAACGATTACACGATGCGCGACTACCAGTACCGGACGCTGCAGTGGGATCAGGGCAAGACGTTCGAGAAGACCAGCGGTTTCGGGCCGTTCCTGACGACCACCGACTCCTACACGTTCGGCGGCGCACTCGTCACGAAGCTCGACGGGCAGGTCGTGCAGACCACCACCACCGACGATCTGGTGTTCACCCCGGCGAAGCTGGTGGAGTACATCTCGCACATCGTGACGCTGCAGCCGGGTGATGTGGTGATCACCGGAACCCCGGGCGGCGTCGGGCACGCCCGCAAGCCCGGTCTCTACATTCAGGACGGGCAGACGGTCGAGGTCACCATCGAGGGCCTCGGTTCGGTGCGTAACAAGACGATCGTCAAGTAAGGACGCACCCAGTGGGTTTACACGACCTTCCCCTGGCCGAGCGGCTGCTGGTCGCGCGCCGCGGCACGGCGTATTTCGCGCAGCGTCTTGCCGAGCTGACCGATGAGCAACTGCACGAGCCGACGGCGCTGTCCGGGTGGTCGCGTGCGCACCTGGTGGCGCACGTCGGCTACAACGCGGCCGCGTTGTGCCGGCTGCTGGAGTGGGCGGCCACCGGGATCGAGACCCCGATGTATGCGTCGCCGGAGCAGCGGGGGCGGGAGATCGCCGAGGGCGCCACCCTGTCGGCGGCGGCGTTGCGGAACCTGTTCGACCACACCGTCGCCCGGTTGGACGAGAAGTGGCGGAACCTGCCGGACTCGGCGTGGGAGGCGCAGGTGCGGACCGCGCAGGGCCGTACGGTGCCGGTGTCGGAGACGGCGTGGATGCGTACCCGGGAGGTGTGGATCCATGCCGTGGACCTGGGGAACGGTGGCCGGTTCGGCGACTTCCCCGACGTCGTGCTGGAGTCGCTGCTCACCGACATCACCGGCATGTGGCGTCGCAAGGACCTCGGCGCGGGCCTCGTGCTCACGGTCGACGGCTGTGAACCGGTTGCGGTGCAGCCGGATTCGGCACCCGCCGGCAAGGTGTCCGGCCCTCTCGCCGCAGTGGTGCGGTGGGCCGCCGGCCGCGGCGCGGTCGGGCTCGGCCCGGACATCCCCGAGCCGCCGCACTGGTTGTGAGCGCTAGTACGACGCCCGGCCACCGCTGGCGTCGTAGACGGCACCGGTCGAGAAACTGAGCGCCTCCGAGCACAGCCATGCGACGAGTTCGGCGATCTCCTCGGGCCGTCCCATCCGGGCCATCGGGGTGAGACTCTGCGAGCGCGCGAGGATCGCCGGGTCGGTGCCGGCGTTCATCGGGCTCTCCACCGCCGCCGGGGCGACCACATTGGCGAGGACGCCGGTCGTCGCGACCTCCTTGCCGAGCGATTTCGTCAACGCGATCACCGCTGCCTTGGACGCCGAGTAGGCGCTCTGCCCGGGATTACCATCCTTGGCCGCGATGCTCGCCATGTTCACGACCCGTCCCCAGCCGGCGTCGGTCATGGCGGGCACGAACGCGCGGCACACGAGGAACGTCCCCTCGACGTTGATGCGGAACGTGCGGCGCCAGTCCTCGAGTTCGACGTCGACCAGTGGCGCCGACGGTCCCACCACACCGGCGCTGTTGACGAGGATGTCGACGCGGCCGAGGCGTGCGGCGAGGTTCTCGACGGCGTCGGCATCGGTGACGTCGAGGCGCTCGTCGGCCCCGGCGGCGACGTCCGCGGTGACGACGCGGACCCCGGCGCCGGCGAGGCGTTTCGCGCACGCCGCACCGATTCCGCTCGCGCCGCCGGTGACGAGCGCGGTCGCGCCCTCGGGATACGTGACCATGGTGGTTTCTCCTCGCGACTGTGTGCGCATTAGTCTTGTTCTATGTGCGAAATCGGAATGATCTATTTCGCACTGTGTACGAATTGGAATATATGGGCTGAGCCACACTCGTCAAACTCGCCGAAGGGAATCCGATGGAGATTCGCTGGCTGCAGGCGTTCGTCGCCGTCGCCGAAGAACTGCATTTCGGCCGGGCCGCCGCGCGACTCCAGATGGCGCAGTCGCCGCTGAGTCAGACGGTGCGCAAACTCGAGAAGGACATCGGCGTGCCGTTGTTCGAGCGGAGCACCCGCAGCGTCGCGCTCACGTCGGCGGGCCACACGTTCCTGCCACACGCCTACCGCATTCTCGAGAGCGTCGACATCGCGCGTCAGGCCACCCGCGCGTCCGCCGGGGGTGTGTACGGCCGCATCAAGATCGGCTTCACCGGTGTGCTCAACCATCTGTCTCTGCCGCCGCTCACCCGCGCGCTCCGGCAACGCTACCCCGACATCGAACTCACCCTCGTCGGGCGAATCATGACCCGCGACGCCATCACCCAACTGGACAGTGGTGCACTCGATCTCGCGTTCGTCGGGCTTCCCGTCGAGACGGCATCGGTGTCGACGCGGCTGATCCGCCGGGAGCCGTTCGGTGCTGTGCTGCCCGCGGATCACCCGCTCGCGTCGGAGTCGGAGATCGACCTGCGCGACCTCGCCGAGGACGGGTTCGTGACGACGCCGCTGTCGGCCGGTTCGGCGTTGCAGGAGGTGGCGATGCGCGCCTGCGTCGATGCGGGGTTCCGTCCCCGCGTCGTTCAGGAGATCACCGACCCGTACATGATCCTGATGCTGGTGGCGACGGGTGTCGGCGTGGCGCTGATGACGTCGGGCATCGCCGCGATCACGCCCCCGGGCACGGTGTTCGTTCCCCTCACCGGCGAGCCCATTTACATGAACCACGGCCTCGCCTGGTCGCCCCGTCGTGTCTCCGACGCGCTCCGGGTGGCGCTCGCGGTGTCGGAGGAGATCCTGCCGACTCCCGATTAGGACGTTTTCGATCTATATCTAAGACTTTTTTTGCGCTGGACTGCGCATAGTCCGCCATGACACGCTCGTCACGGTCCGGAACTTCGTGTGAGGTGAGTCACCTCCGAAGAACGCCTCGCGGCGACACCGGATCCTGGGACGAAAGGAACACCATGGCAAGCACGTCTACACGCGACACCGGGGGACAACCGAACGAGAACGCCCGCCGGGCCGCCGTCTCGGGATTCCTCGGCAGCACGCTCGAGTACTACGACTTCTTCATCTACGGGTCCGCGGCAGCGCTCGTCTTCCCGAAGATCTTCTTCCCCGGCGGAGGAGCGACGGCGACGTTGCTGTCGATCGGCACGCTCGGCGTCGCGTACATCGCGCGTCCGCTCGGCGCCGTGCTGTGGGGGCACCTCGGCGATCGATACGGCCGCAAGAATTCCCTACTGGCCTGCCTGCTCCTCATGGGCATCGCGACGGTCGTCGTCGGCTGCCTTCCCACGTACGAGCAGATCGGAATGGCCGCGCCCATCATCCTGGTGCTCCTGCGGTTGCTGCAGGGCCTGTCCGCGGGCGGAGAATCTCCCGGATCTTCCGCGTTGACCCTCGAGCACGCGCCCGACGGTCGCCGCGCATTCTTCACCTCCTTCACCATGAGCGGCATCATGTTCGGCATCGTCATCTCGAGTCTGGTGTTCATTCCCGTGGCGGCCCTGCCGGACGACGCGCTCTACTCGTGGGGCTGGCGGGTGCCGTTCCTGCTGAGCATCGTCGTGACGGGCGTCGCGGTCTGGCTGCGTCGCAAGCTCGACGAGCCGGAAGTCTTCGAGGAGCTGAAGGAACAGGACGACACGGCAGGCATTCCCGTCGTCGAGATGTTCCGCTCGCACTGGCGCACCGTGATCCGCATCAGCCTCAGCGCGACATTCGCGATGATCAACACGATCGTCAACGTCTTCGCGCTGGCGTACGCCGTGCAGGTCGCCGGGCTCGAACGCTCCACCATGCTGTGGGCGATCGCCACCGCCAATTTCGTCGCGGTGCTCACCCAGCCACTGTTCGGCATCCTCGCCGACCGGATCGGCCGCAAGCCGGTGTTCGTGACGGGCGCCGTCGGCGCCGCAGGCATGGTGTTCGTGTTCTTCCACGCCATCGGAACCGGCAGTGCGCCCATGGTGTTCGCGGCCGGCATCGTCCTGATCGGCCTGTTCTACGCGATGCCCAACGGCGTGTACCCGGCGTACTTCCCCGAGCAGTTCCCTGCCAAGGTCCGGTACACCGGAATGGCCGTGAGCCTCATGCTCGGACTGCTGGTCGCCGGTTTCACCCCGGCCATCGCGCAGTGGCTGTCGGCGGGCGACACCGCGAACTGGACGCCGGTCGCCTGGATGTGCCTGGGCTTCGCCCTGCTGTCCTCGGCCGCCGCGCTCACCGGTCCCGAGACCTACCGCACCCCCACCGAGCAGTTGGGCGAACCCGACGCGACGACGGCCGGCACGCGGGAGCAGGCGCTCGTCCGCAACGACGCCTGACCGACACCTCTGCAGGAGATCTTCATGCACCCCGAATCCACCCGGCACCGGATCCGCCTCGTCGGGGCAGGGATCGCCACGTCCCTGTCCCCGGCGCTGCACGAACACGAGGCCGCCGCGCTCGGCCTCCCCGACTACCGCTACGACCTGATCGACGTCGCCGTTGAGGGCATCCCCGTCGACAGGTCCGGTGACACACTGCGGCGTGCCGTCGCGGCAGGCTGCACCGGGTTCAACATCACCCACCCGTGCAAGCAGGCGATCGTCGAGTCCCTCGACGAATTGTCCGACAACGCACGTCTTCTCGGTGCCGTCAACACCGTCGTCGTCCGCGACGGCCGCCTGATCGGGCACAACACCGACCACAGCGGATTCCTCTCGGCGCTGCGCCGCGGACTGCCCGACGCCGCGCTCGGACGCGTCGTTCTCGCCGGTGCCGGCGGTGCCGGTTCGGCCGTCGCCTACGCGCTCGCCGCCGCCGGGGTGCGGGACCTGCGGATCGCCGACGTCGACCCGTCCCGTGCCGCGGACGTCTGCGCCCGCCTCGAGGCCGCGTTCCCGCAGACGACGGTCACGACCATCGGACTCGACGCGATCGAAGCGAACCTGGCGCGCTGCGACGGCGTCGTCAACGCGTCCCCGATCGGCATGGTCGGATATCCGGGAACGCCGTTCGACACCGGCGCGCTCCATCCCGGGCTGTGGGTCGCCGACATCGTCTACCGCCCGCTGCGCACCGAACTCGTTCTGGCGGCATCCGCTCTCGGCTGCGCTGTCCTCGACGGCGGCCAGATGCTCGTCGCGCAGGCGGCCGACACATTCGCCCTCCTCACCGGCGTCACCCCCGACCCCGACCGCATGCGACGCCACCTCGGCGACCTGCTCGCCGAGCAGTCCGCCCCGACCGTCCTGGAGGAGTCCCGATGACCGCGCACCCGTTCGCCGCGCCCCTCGACCTGGGCAACGTGCGACTGCGCAACCGCTTCGTGTCGGCCCCGATGGAACGCAACTACTGCGAGGTCGACGGCACGATGACCGACGAGTACATCGCGTATCTCGAACGCCGCGCGGCGGGCGGCGCGGCTGTCGTGTTCACCGAGGCCAGCTACGTGCGCGCCGACGGCAAGGGCCGCATCCGGCAGATGGGCGTCGACGTCGACGAACGCCTCCCGGGCATCGCGAAGCTGGCCGACGCGATCCATGCGCAGGGCGCGCTGGTGGGTGTCGAACTCAACCACGGCGGCCGCACCGCGCAGGGCGCCGTCAGCGGATTCGTCCCCGTCGCACCGTCACCGATTCCGTGCGCGGTGGTCGGCGGTGACATGCCCGAGCAACTCGACGGCGACGACATCGAGCACATCGTCGAATGCTTCGGCGAGGCCGCCGCGCGCTGTCAGCAAGCCGGAATCGACGTCATCTCGTTGCACGGCGGGCACGGCTACCTCATCCACCAATTCCTCTCACCGGCGTACAACCACCGCGACGACGAGTGGGCCGACCCGACGCTGTTCGTCAACCGCGTCATCGACGCCGTCCGCACCATGGCCCCGGGTATCGCTCTCGGACTGCGGTTCTCGGCGTTCGAGGCGATCGACGGCGGACTCGATGCCGAGACGACGCGCGCCCGCATCGACGCGATCGACACCGACCGCCTCGACTTCCTCGACGTCTCCGCCGGCAACTACGAATCCGGGCAGTGGATCATCCAGCCCGGTGAGTGGCCGCGCGGCCTCCTCGCCCCCTACTCCCGGCAGTACACGCGGGACTTCGACATCCCGGTCGGCGTCGCGGGCCGGATCAGCTCACCCGAGATCGCCGCGCAGATCATCGAATCCGGGCAGGCCGACTTCGTGAGCATGGCCCGCACGCTGCACGCCGACCCCGACTTCCCGAACCGCGCGCTGGACGGCGGCCGGTACCGGCCGTGCATCGCCTGCAACTACTGCATCGACAGCCTCGCCGCCGGACCCGTCCCGTGCTCGGTCAACCCGTGGGTGGGCCGCGAACTCGAGCAGCCGTCGACGCCGGCGGACGTGCCCGTGCGCGTCGCGGTGGTCGGGGCCGGACCGTCCGGCATGGCGGCCGCCCGCGACCTCGCCCTCGCCGGGCACCGCGTGGACCTCTACGACGAACGCGGCAGCCTCGGTGGGGATTTCGCGCTGGCGTCCCGGCTCCACGAGTACCCCGAGTATTCGCGGATCGTCGAGTGGTACCTCGCCGAACTCACCGACCTCGACGTCACCTGCCACCCCGGCACGCGGGTCGACGCCGCCGCACTGGCCGGCCTGGATTTCGACGCCATCGTGCTCGCGACCGGCGGCCGCGGACCCGCGGTCGACCTCCCCGGGGCCGGCACCCGCAGGGTCCGCGACGTCCGGGAGTTCCTGGCATCCGGTGACCCTGCCCCCGAGGCGATCACGATCTTCGGCGCCGACCGGGAAGCGGCCGCGGTCGCCGACGACCTGCTCCAGCACGGCACGACGGTCGTCATGATCGGCCCGCAGGAGACCATCGCCCACGACGTCGGCCGGCGCGGAAAGATCGTGCTGCTGCCGCGGCTCGCCGCGAGCGAGAACCTCACCACCCATCTGTCGTCGATCGTGACGCGGATCGAGGAAGACCGGGTGGTGATCTCGACCGGCGGCGAGGAGCGGGTGGTCGACGCTCCCGGTGAACTGCTGATCTCGCACGGCGTCGAGCCCCGCGCCGACCTGCTCGCCGCGCTGAGGGGGCTGGCACCCCGGCTCGGCGTCCACCCGGTCGGTGACGCGAGCGGTGACGGCGGCTCCATCCATACCGCTCTGGTGACCGCGGCCGACGTCGCCGCGAAGATCACGGCGGCCGCCGAGGCCCGCGAGGTGGTCAGCGCATGATGGCGATCCCGCCCCTCGGTCTCGGGACCTGGCCGCTGACCGGTCCGGACGCCACCCGGGCCGTGCTGTCCGGCATCGAGGCGGGCTACCGGCTGATCGACACTGCCGCCATCTACGGGAACGAGGACGCCGTGGGCGCCGCCCTCGCGGAGTGCGGTCTGCCCCGCGACGAACTGTTCGTCACCACCAAACTGCGCGGGAGCGATCACGTGTCGGGTGACATCCGCGGTGCCGTCGAACGCAGCCTGAAGAGTCTCGGGCTCGATCGGCTCGACCTGTTCCTCATCCACTGGCCGCTGCCACGCCACGACACATACGTCGCGGCGTTCGAGGCGATGCTCGCCTGCCGGGACGCCGGGCTGGTGCGGCACGTGGGCGTCTCCAACTTCCTGGGCACGCACCTGCGCCGCGTCGTCGCCGAGACCGGAAAGGCCCCGGCCGTCAACCAGATTCAGATGGACCCCTCGCTCGCCCGGCTGCCCGTCCGCCGCGCGAACGACGAACTCGGGGTGTCCACGCAGTCGTGGAGTCCGCTCGGCCGCGGCGACGTGCTCGGCGCACCCGCGGTCACCGCGATCGCCGAACGCCTCGGCCACTCGCCCGCGCAGGTGGTCCTGGCCTGGCATCGCGCGCAGGGTGTCGTCCCGATCGTCCGGTCGGCCGATCCCGCACGTCAGGCCGAGAACCTGGCTGCCCTCGACGTCCGGCTCACGGCCGGGGACGTCGACGCCCTGAACCGTCTCGACCGCGGCGAGTCCGCCGCCCGGGACGTCGAAACCGAGGAGCACTTCTGATGGCACTACGAATCGGCATCGTCGGCTGCGGCAAGATCGCCGGCAACCACGCCCGGGCCTTGCAGCAGGTGCCCGGCGTCGAGGTCGTCGGGTGCTGCGACCCCGACCTGGAACGGGCCCGGACATTCGCTGCGGCGCACGGCATCACGAGGGCCGTCGGGTCGGTCGCGGAACTGTTCACCCTCGGGCTCGACGCGTGCACCGTGTGCACGCCTCATCCCGTCCACGAGGAGGTTGTCGTCGCGGCCGCGCAGGCGGGCATCCACGTGCTGTGCGAGAAGCCGATCGCCGTCGACGTCGCCGCCGCCGACCGGATGGTCGAGGCCGCGGACCGCGCGGGCATCACGTTCGGGGTGCTGTTCCAGCGCCGCTTCTGGCCCGCCGCCCGCCGCATCCGGGATGCGATCGACGACGGCCGGATCGGTGTTCCGGTACTCGGTGAGGCGTCGGTGATCCTGCACCGCCCGTCGTCCTACTACTCCGCCGACGCGTGGCGCGGACGGTGGGACACCGACGGCGGCGGTGTCCTCATGACGCAGGCCGTGCACCAGATCGACATGCTGCAGTGGTTCATGGGCGAGGCCGTCCAGGTGAGCGGCTTCATCCGCACCCACACGCACGGCGAGCACATCGAGACCGAGGACAGCGCGTCGGCGGTCGTGTCGTTCGCGTCGGGCGGCACCGCCACCGTCACCGCGACCACCGGCGCCAACCACAACCTCGGCAACCGGGTCACCGTGCTCGGACAGACCGGTGCGGTCGCGAGCGTTCTCGAATTCCCGGAAGGGCAGGAGGGTGTCAACGAGATCTGGACCGTGCCGGGCGACACCGAGTTCCGGGCGCCCTTCACCTCTGACGTCCGCGCCAATCTCGACGTCACCGAGGTCAACGCCGGACTCGCCGATTTCCACACCCTCCAGGTGCAGGACTTCGCGGACGCCGTCCTGACCGGCCGGGCGCCTGCCGTCACCGGACGCGACGCCCGCGCCTCGCTCGCGATCGTCGCCGCCGTCTACGAGTCGTCCCGCACCGGCCGGGTCGTCGACCTCACGCCCGCCCCGGCCCCCGTCACCACCAAGGAGAACGCATGACCCCCGACCCTTCCACCCCGGCCTACGACGTCGTCGTCATCGGCTCCGGCGCGGGCGGCCTGTCCGCCGCCGTCGCCGCCGCCGACGGGGGAGCGTCCGTCCTCGTCGTCGAGAAGGCGGACACGTGCGGCGGCGCCACGGCGTGGTCGGGCGGGTGGATGTGGACGCCGCGGAATCTGTTCGCGCACGCGGACGGTGTCAACGAGGACCGCTCGGCGCCGCGCACGTATCTCGAACACCGGCTCGGCGAGAACTTCGACGCCGCCAAGGTGGACGCCCTGCTCGACGGCGCGCCCGAGATGGTCGAGTTCTTCGAGAAGAAGACGGCGCTGCAGTTCGTTCCGGGCGCGAAGATCGCCGACATCCACGGCGACACACCCGGTGCCGGAACGGGCCACCGCTCGGTCGGACCGAAACCGGTGAGCCTGCGGACACTCGGACCCGATGTCGCGGCCCTGCTCCGGCGGCAACTCTACGAGACCTCGTTCCTCGGCATGGGCATCATGGCCGGCCCCGACCTGCAGGCGTTCCTGCACTCGACCCGGTCGGCGAAGGCGTTTCTCCACTGCACGAAACGGGTGTCCACCCACCTACTCGACCTCGCCACCAAGCGTCGCGGGCAGCAACTCGTCAACGGCACCGCGCTCGTCGGCAGGCTGCTGCGGTCGGCGCTCGACGCCGGCGTCGAGATCCGCGTGAGCACGGCGGCCACCGCACTGACCACCGACTCCGCGGGCAAAGTCACCGGTGTCCGGCTGGCGGGCCCGGACGGCGCCTACACCGTGCACGCCCGACGCGGTGTCGTCCTCGCGACCGGCGGCTTCTCCCACGACGTCGACCGGCGCCGCGAACTGTTCCCCCGCACCCCCACCGGACACGAGCACTGGACGCTGACCCCGTCCACGACCACCGGCGACGGCATCACGCTCGGCGAATCCGCGGGCGGCCGACTCGACGACTCGGTCGCCTCCCCGGTCGCGTACTGCCCGGTGTCGATCATCCGGTACCGCAACGGCAAGGAGGGCGTGTTCCCGCACATCCTCGACCGCGGAAAGCCCGGCGCCATCGGTGTTCTCGCGGACGGACGACGCTTCGTCAACGAGGGGCTCGGCTACCACGACTACACGCTCGCGATGGTCGAGCAGGTGCCCGACGGCGAGGAGGTGTGCTCCTGGCTGATCGCCGACCAGCGGTACCTGCGGTACTTCCCGCTCGGCATGGCCAAGCCGCTGCCGATCCCCACGTGGCCGTACCTGAAGTCGGGCTACCTCACCCGCGGCCGCACGGTCCGCGAACTGGCCGAGAAGATCGGCGTCGACCCGGACGGCCTGGAGAAGTCGGTCGCGGCGTTCAACGAGGGCGCCCGCGACGGCGTCGACCCCGAATTCGGCCGTGGCACCACACCGTTCACCGTCGGGTCCGGAGACGCCGACAACCCCTGGCCCAACCCGGCCCTCGCACCGCTCGAGGAGGGCCCGTTCTACGCGGTCAAGGTGGTCCCCGGCAGCTTCGGCACATTCGCGGGCCTGGTCACCGATTCGACGTCCCGGGTGCTGAACGACGACGACCAGCCGATCGGCGGACTGTTCGCCGTCGGCGTCGACCAGTCCAGCGTCATGGGCGGTCACTACCCGTCCGGCGGCATCAACCTCGGCCCGGCCATGACCTTCGGCTACCTCACCGGTCGCCGCCTCGCCTCGACGACAGGAGAACTGCGATGACCGCCCCACTCGGCCTTGCCGCGCTCACGGTGCTCGACACCGCGCCGCTCGAGCAGGTGGACCTCGCCGAGAAACACGGTTTCGACACGATCGGCATCCGGTTGCTGCCCGCCGCACCCGGCACCACCGCCTACCCGCTGCATGAGGACCCGGCCGCGCTCGACGCGCTGGTGCGCCGTCTCGACGACTCGCCGATCGAGGTGTTCGACCTCGAAATCATCCGGCTGGGAACCGATTTCGCTCCGGAGTCGTACGTTCCTCTGCTCGAGGCGGGCGCACGGCTCGGCGCGAAGGCCGTGCTCGTCGGCGGCGACGACCGCGACCGCTCGCGGCTCACCGACTCCTACGCGCGGCTGGCGGAACTGTGCGCGAACTACGGCATCGTCGCGAGCCTCGAGTTCATGCCGTGGACGGCCGTGCCCGACGCGACCGCCGCGGTCGAGATCGTGTCGCAGGCCGACGGGCCTGCCCGCAGCGTGCTGGTGGACGCCCTGCACGTCGGACGGTCGAGCACCACTGCGGCCGACCTCGCGGCGATCCCGCGGGAGTGGCTGCACTACGCGCAGATGTGCGACGGCTCGGTGCCCGCGCCCACGGACGACGCCGAACTGATCCGTCAGGCGCGCGAGGAGCGCCTCGTTCCCGGGGCTGGTGGTATCCCGCTCGCCGACATCTGGTCGACGTTGCCGGCAGGCCTGCCGGTGAGCATCGAACTCCCCAACGAGCCGCTCCGGCGGGCCGTCGGCACGGACGCGTGGCTTGCGCGACTGGTCACCGCCACCCGGGAGGTGCTCGCGCAGGTTCCGGCGGCCACCGGCGGCTGATCGTCCGCGCTACCGTTCTTGCATGCCGCGCCCCGACAACGTCCCCGTGTACACGATGCGCCAGCTGGCGGCGTTCGTCGCGGTGGCGGAGACCGGGACGATCAGTGGTGCGGCCGAGCGGATGCACCTGTCGCAGTCGGCGTTGTCCGCTGCGGTGACGGATCTGGAGAAGGCACTGAAGGCGCAGTTGTGCGTCCGCCGGCGGGCCCGCGGTGTGCAGCTGACCCCGACGGGGGAGGCGGTGCTGTCGCGGGCGCGCGCCCTGTTGCAGCAGGCGGGGGAATTGCAGGCCGACGCATCCGGTGCGGGCGGGGTCGTCGCGGGGCCGATCGCCGTCGGTTGCTACCCGGCACTCGGCCCGACGATCCTGCCGTCGATGCTGTACGCGTTCACCACCGAGTACCCGCGCGCGTCGGTGGAGTTCCGGGAAGACACGCAGAACCGGTTGCGGACGCAGCTCGAGGGCGGCGAACTGGACGTCGCCATCGTCTACGACCTCGACCTGCCCCCGGACTGGCAGACCGTGCCGCTGATGACCCGGGAGCCGATGGTGGTGCTCGGGGCGGAACATCCGCTGGCGGGCGTCGACGGGCCGGTACGCCTCGCGGATCTCGCGGAGCACCCGATGGTGCTCCTCGACGCGCCGCCGAGCACCAACCATGCGATGGACGTCTGCCGGCAGGCCGGGTTCGCGCCCCGGGTGGCGTACCGCACCGCGAACTTCGAGACGGCGCGGGCATTCGTCGGGCGCGGCCTGGGGTGGACGCTGCTGCTGCAACGGCCCCGGGTGGACGTCACGTACGAAGGCCTGCCCGTCGTCGTGAAACCGATCGCCGAACCGAAACCGGCGTCGGTGGCCGTCGTCGTCGCGTGGCATCAGGAAACGACGCTGAGCCGGGTCGCGCGGGCGTTCATCCGGTTCGTCACGGCCTGAACTGCGCCTTCGTGTCTTCCACGGATTTTCTGCAATTCATGTGGGGATAGTCCCGCTTTTCAGACGTATGTGAGTGGGGTCATTGTTTTCCGTAGCGCGATGAGTGTGGCGCAGCAGAACCGGGAAGGCAGACGATGACGGCAATCACCGAGGCGACACCGCCGGTGTCTCACAAGGAAGCACGCAGGGCAGTCCTGTCGAGCTTCGTCGGTACCGCGATCGAGTGGTACGACTTCTTCATCTACGGCACCGCCGCAGCCCTGGTGATCGGACCGCAGTTCTTCCCCGGCGCGTCGACGTTCGCCGGAACCCTGGCCGCCTTCGCCACCTTCGCGGTCGGCTTCGTCGCCCGCCCCATCGGCGGCGTCGTCATGGGTCACTTCGGTGACCGCATCGGACGCAAGTCGATGCTGGTGCTGTCGCTGACGATGATGGGCGCCGCGACCGTCGGCATCGGACTGCTCCCGAACTTCGAGGCCATCGGGGTGGCCGCACCCATCCTGCTGGTGGCGTTGCGGTTCGTGCAGGGCATCGGCGTCGGCGGCGAATGGGGCGGCGCGGTGCTCATGGCCACCGAACACGCCCCGGAAGGCAAGCGCGGACTGTACGGCGCCGCGCCGCAGATGGGCGTTCCGGCCGGAGTGATCATGGCGAACGTCGTGTTCCTCGCCGTCACCCAGTTGCTGTCCGACGACGCGTTCCAGACGTGGGGCTGGCGGGTGCCGTTCCTGATGAGCGCCGTGCTCGTCGGCGTCGCGATGTGGATCCGCCTCGGCGTCTTCGAGTCCCCGGCGTTCGCGGAGGCCAAGGAGAGCGACACGATCGTGAAGATGCCGATCGTCGAGGTGCTGACGAAGAACTGGCGGACGGTGCTGCTCGCGGCGGGCACGTTCATCGCGACCAACGGCATCGCCTACGTGTTCATGGTGTACGTCCTGACGTACGGCACCACGGAACTCGGCTACAGCCGCGCCACGATGCTCACCCTGCTGATCGTCGCGTGCCCGGTCTGGATGGCGGGCATGGCGGTGTCGGCCTGGAAGTCCGACGTCCTCGGCCGGCGCCGCGTGTACACGTGGAGTTCGATCGCGCTGGTGATCGTCGCGGCGGTGTTCTTCCCGCTGATCGACACGGCGTCGATTCCCGTCATGCTGCTCGCGATGATCGTGATGGCGGCGGTGCTCGGCACCACCGCGGGGCCGCAGTCGGCACTGTTCGCGGAACTCTTCCCCGCCCACATCCGTTACAGCGGTGCGTCGCTCGGCTACCAGATCGGCGCCATCCTCGGCGGCGGGCTCGCACCGTTCCTGGCTACGTGGCTGTTCGGGGCTTTCGGGACCTCCGTCGCGATCAGCGCGTACTTCGTGGTGATCGCGGTCGTCAGCCTGGGCTCGATCCTGATGCTGCCGGAAACGAACAAGATCACACGAAATACGGAGGCAGCCTGACATGTCCACCTACTTCCAACCCCGGAAATACGCGGCGACGGACTTCGCGTCGACCACCGCAACCGACGAGGCCCTGCCCGTCGTCGTCGTGGGCGCCGGCCCGGTCGGCATGGGTGTCGCGCTCGGCCTCGCGCAGCGCGGCATCCCCGTCACCGTGCTCGAAGCCGCCGACCAGGTGTCGTTCGGCAGCCGCGCCATCTGTATCTCCCGGCACAGCCTCGAGGTCGCGGCCCGGCTCGGGTTCGGACCCGAACTCGAGAAGATCGTGCTCCCGTGGGTGGGAGGGCGCAGCTTCTACCGCGACGAGCAGGTGCTGCACTTCGAGATGGCGCACGGCGAGCATGACGTCCGCGGGCCCATGGTCAACGTGTCGCAGTCCGAGATCGAGCAGATCATGACCGACACCCTGCTCGCGCACCCGCTGATCACGTTCCACTGGTCGTCGAGTGTCGCCGGGGTCCTGCGGTCGGACGAGGACGTGACCCTCGACGTCGACACCGCGTTCGGTGTGCGCCGGCTCCGCGCACGATGGGTCGTCGCCGCCGACGGCGGTCGCAGCCGGATGCGCGAACTGGCGGGAATCCGGTTGCAGGGAAACAGTTATGAGGGCAGTTACGTCATCGCCGACATCCACTGGGAATCGGCGCTGCCCGCCGAGCGGATGGTGTGGTTCGACCCGCCGAGCAACCCCGGCTCGACGATCATCATGCATCGGCAGCCCCGCGACATCTGGCGCATCGACTACCAACTGGACAGTTCCGACGACGCCGAACTCGAGACGCAGGAAGACCGCATCCGCGACCGGATCACCCGGCACCTCGACTGGCTCGAGAACGACGTGCCGTGGACCCTCGAATGGCACGGCTTCTACCGCGCGCATGCGCTCGCACTGGACGACTTCACCCATGGTCGGATCCTGTTCGCCGGCGACGCCGCCCACCTGGTTCCGATCTTCGGCGTCCGCGGGCTGAACTCCGGGATGGAGGACGCCGAGACCCTCGCCTGGACCCTGGCTGCCGTCGTCAACGGGACGGCGGACCACGCACTGCTGCAGGCATATTCGGCCGAGCGGCGCGGCGCCTGGCAGCAGAACGTCGACAACGCGGGCAAGTCGACGCTCATCATGTCGCCCGGCAGCCACGGCTACCGCACCACCCGTGACGCCGTCCTGGCGCTGGCCACGACCCGCCCGGAGTTCGGTCACCTCATCAACCCGCGGCAGTCGAGTGCCACGCACGCGCACCTGTCGCCGCTCACCTGGCCGGTGGCCGAGGGGACGACCGGTGTGCTGCCCGGGGATCCGATGGAGGACCGCCGCGTTCGGGTCGTCACCGCCGGGGGATCGGTGGAGTCTTCGCTGAACCGTGTCCGCGGAACGGGTTTCGCGGTGCTGGGCATCGGGGTCGACGCCGCCGGTGCCGACGTCGTCGCCGCCCACGCCGCTGCGATGTCGATGGCGCTGGCGCCCGAGTCGGTGCGCGCGGTCGTCGTCCCGGCGCCGGGTGTGGCGGTGGACGCGGCGGACGACCTGACGGTCCTCGACGACCCCGACGGCACGCTGGCGACGGCCCTCGGCGCGTCCGCGGGGGAATGCTTCGTGATCCGTCCGGACGGGCTCGTCCTGTGCCGGGTCCGGGACCTGTCGATGCTCGGCGACGTGCCCGCGCACCTGCGGGTGGCGACCGCCCCCGCGCACGGTGTCGTCCCCGCGCACACGGAGACGACTGCGACGCCGGACGAACTGCTGCGCGAGAACGTGTGGACGGGACTGTCGGAGGCGATGGACCAGGCGGAGGAGTCGGACCGTGAGGGATTCCTGACCCGGCTCGCGCTGCTGCTCGGATCGCAGTCGGGCAGGCGGGAGTTCGAGGAAGCGCTCGCCGCCGCCACCCACGTGAGCGGCAAAGTGTGCTCCGGCACGCCACGGCACTCACATGTGGGCGCTTAGCCTGGGGGCATGGCGCACGCACAGTTCCTGAACTCACCCAAGACCTTCGTCGTCGACGCACTCCGCGGGGCCGTCGCCACCACCGACGACCTCGAATGGCATCCGGAACCGGGCTATCTCACCCGCCGGGAACCGTTGCCGTCCGGGCAGGTCGCGTTGCTGTCGGGCGGTGGGTCCGGGCACGAACCGCTGCACGCCGGGTTCGTCGGCCGGGGCATGCTCACCGGAGCCTGCCCCGGCCTGATCTTCAGCTCGCCCAACGCGCTGCAGGTGCGGGCCGCCACCCGGGCCGTCGACGCCGGCGGCGGAGTCGTGCACATCGTGAAGAACTACACCGGCGACGTCCTCAACTTCCGCATCGCCGGTGACCTGGCGGCAGAGGACGGCATCACGGTCGAGCACGTGCTCGTCGACGACGACGTCGCATCCGAACGGGACGACGGACCCGGACGTCGGGGCACCGCGGCCACGATCGCGGTCGAGAAGATCTGCGGCGCTTCGGCCGAACGCGGAGACGACCTCGCCGCCGTCGCGGAGTTCGGGCGACGCACGGCCCGGAATTCGCGCAGCATGGCGGTGGCACTGCGAGCGTGCACCGTGCCGGGGTCGGACTCGCCGTCGTTCGACCTGCCGGAGGGGCAGATCGAACTCGGGATCGGCATCCACGGCGAACGCGGAACCGAACGGGTCGACGCACTGCCCGCCGCCGAACTGGTCCGCCGGCTCACCGACCCCGTGCTCGACTCGCTCGGCGTGCAGCGGGGCGAGTCGGTGATCGCGATCGTCAACGGCCTCGGCGCGGCCCATCCGCTGGAGTTGCAACTGCTGTTCGGTGAACTCGCCGACCATCTCGCGGAGCGGGGCGTGGCGATCCGGCGGTCGCTGGTCGGCAGTTTCGTCACCGCCCTCGACATGGACGGCGCGTCCGTCACGCTGGTGCGCTGCGACGACGAACTCCTCGACCTGTGGGACGCACCGACCGCCGCACCGGGATGGCCGAACGCCCCGGCCGGTGAATTCCGCGGCATCGCAGACCGATCCGCGGTGCAGTTTCGGTCGGATGTCGCCTCCCGTGAGGACGAACCGGAGGTGTCCGGCACCGCCGACACGTTGGGCCGGGCGGCGGTGGGGGCGTGGTTCGGCGCGTTCGTGGAGAAGGTGCTCGCCGAGGAGCCGAACCTCACCGACCTCGACCGCCGCGCCGGCGACGGGGACTTCGGCACCAACATGGTGGCCGCACTCGACCACGTCGACGTCGCCGGGATCCGCGACCGGTACTCCCCGGCGACGGTGTTCGAGTCGCTGTCCGACGCCTATCTCGGTCACGCGGGCGGCACGTCGGGCGCGCTGTTCGGGGTCTGGTTCCGGCAGTTCTACCGGGCGGCCGTCGACGCACCGCAGGGTCTGGACACGAAAGCGATCGCCGCCGCGGCACGGGCGGGCCTCGACACGATTCAGGAACTCGGCGGGGCGCAACCCGGTGACAAGACGATGATCGACGCCGTCGACCCCGCCGTCACCGCCCTCGAGTCGGCCGTCGAGCAGGGCAAGAATCCGGCCGACGCCCTGGCCGAGGCCGCGGACGCCGCCGGCCACGGCGCCGAGGCGACCGTAGGCATCACCGCGCGACGCGGCCGGGCCAGCTACATCGGCGAGGCGGCGCGAGGCGTCGTGGACCCCGGCGCCCTCGTGCTGTCGTGGTTCTTCGCCGAGGGCGCGCAAGCGGCCCGCAGCGCCGGGTAGTCACCGCGCACCGGGCACGGCACGTAGGGTGAGGAGGAGAACGCCGAGTCGTGCTGCGCAATCCCGTCGCCACACCTCTCCCGACCTGCGTACGGGACGCAGAATCACGGACGGACAAGTAGACAGTGGAAGACACCGCCAGCCGGGGAATCCAGGCCTTCATCGCCGATGTCGTGGAGCGGGGTGGCAAAGCGGTCCGGCTCACCCACTCGCGGCGCAACCCCGTCCAGGTGTGGGGCGACGACGGCACGAGTTGCATCGTGCGGGTGCGTTCCAAACTCAGCGGCGACTGGCAGGCCCGCAAACAGGACGAGTCGCTCGACGACGACGACACCGGATCGCAATTCTGGGTGTTCGTGGATCTCGCGAGTTCCCCGGAGGAGTTCTTCGTCGTGCCCTCGTCCGAGGTCGCCGACGACATCCGCGCCGAGGTGGACCTGTGGATGATGGACACCCCGGGGCGCACGCGGACCGGGCATCACGCGATTCCGCTGAGCCGGGTCGCGCACGGCCGCGGGCGCTGGGACCTGCTCGGGCTCGCCGGTGAGAAGGACCCCAGCCGCTACAGCGACGCGCAGCGCGCCACCACGGCGGCCACGTTGCGTGCCGACGCCGCCGCCCGCGCCTCCGCCAGGAAGAAGCCGGCCAAGGCGACCGCAGCCTTGGAGGAACTGGTCGATGCCCGGCTCGAGGTGGTCGCCGACTTCGAGGGATATCGGTTGGTCGGACGGTTCGATTCCGGCACCGGGACGTTGGAGATCACCCGCGGTCCGATGCAGGGCCGCCGGTTCCCCGACCCCACGACCGCGGCGACCGCCGTTGCCAGTCACATCAGCGGCGACGTCGAGACCCGCGACGGGTGGGAATTCTGGCGCACCGAACAGGGTGAACGAATTCCTCTGGAGCAGAACGTTATTCGGTAATATCTGAGAGTTCCCTGAAATCTGTTCCGGTGCGCGGCGGTTGAGAATACCCTGAGGTGGGTATCGCAGACATGATCCGCCGTGCCCCGGCGGGAGTGGCCACGGCCGATGGGAGCTCATCATGCGAATCGTCGACGGCGCAGTGAACGCCGTGACAGGTGCTGCGAACGCGACGACGAGTGCGGTCGGCGCGGTCGGAGGAGCGGCACTCGGCGGTGTGGTCGGCGGAGTCCGCGGGGCGGCGAGCGGGGCCCGGGCCGGCATGGAGAGCGGAAGTCATTCCACACCGGCCGCAGCGCTGACCCTGGCCGCCGTCGGCGCCGCGGGACTGGTCGAGTGGCCGGTGCTGGTCACCGCGGGCGGGGCGGCGCTCGTGCTGCGACAGTTCGGCGCGGGGTCCCGGACCTCACGCGACACCGAAGCCCCGACGTCGGCCGCACAGTAGCTGCCGTGGGACTCGGTCGATACGTCTCCGCTGCCGCGTCCCTGCCGGTGCGCGGCGCCGGAATCGGACTCGGGGTGGCGTCCTACGGCGGCGCCGTCGCCGCCGATCTGGTGGCCACCACCGCGCGGACCGCGACTCAAATCACCACCGAGGTGCTGGGCGGAACCCCGGCCCGTCGCACGAGTTCCGGACACGGCCGTGCCTGGATCGAGATCCGCGGACTCGACGGACCGCGCGGCGCCGACGTGGCCGCGTCCGTCCTCGGCGCGGTCCGGGCGACCGCCGGTGTGGACGGAGCCGAACTCAACTGCGCGCTGTCCCGCCTGGTGGTGACGGTCGGCGACCACGGACCGTCGGTCGCCGTGCTGTGCCAGGTAGTCACGCGCGCGGAGGACGCCGCCCGCCCCCTCGCTCGCGGCGGCGTTCGGGACCGGCCCAGGGAACTGCCCGGCGACGACGTCGCACTCGCCGAACGGGCTCTCGCACTGGCCGCCGCGACGACGGGCCTGGTCGCAGCGGTCGGTGTCCGGCTGCTTCCGATGCCCAGCCTGCCGGCGGCGGTGCCCGCCGCCGCGGTCACGTTCGTCAACTATCAGCCGCGACTGCGCGGCATGGTCGAGAACCGGCTCGGGCCGGACGCCGCCGAACTGCTGCTCGCCACCGCTCAGGCCGTCGGCGACGTGCTGCGGCGCGCGCCGGCGTCTCTCGCCGTCGACGTGGCGTTGCGGTCGGCGATCACGGCGGAGGCGTGGTCCGGCCGGCGGGTGTGGCACCGCCGCGAACCCGAACTGGCCCGGGACCCCGCGGATGACTCGGCCAGCCGCCCCCGCGTGCGCGGCACGTCCGGACCGGTGGAGCGGGACGTCGACAGGGCGGCGATCGCGCAGTTCGCAGGGGCGACGGCGGTGGGGGTCGCGACCCGCAGTGTCGCGGGCGCCGCGGACGCGGCCCTGGTCGCCGCGCCGAAGGCGGCCCGCACCGCACGGGAGACCTTCGCCGCGACGCTCGGGCGCGGACTCGCCGACCGGCACTCCGTGCTGGTGCTGCGACCCGCCGCGCTGCGCCGCCTGGACCGGGTCGACGCGGTGGTCGTGGACCCGTCGGTGCTGCACACGGCGGAACTGCGGGTGAGCGGACTCCGTGCCGTTCGGGACGCCGACCGGACGCGGGTGTGGGAGTCCGCGAGGTCCGCCGTCGAGGCCGGCGCGCTCGGGGTGGGCTGGCACGCGCTCTCCGACCTGCCGGGCGATGTCGCCTCGGCCGCCGTGGACGAGGATTCCGCCGTCCTCGTGACGCCCGCCCACCACGCGAACGCGGCGGCCGTGCTCGCGCAGGCCCGCACGTCGGGCGCCCAGGTGATGTCGGTGAACGTGGACGGACTCGGCGGACTCCGCTCGGCTTTCGACGACCTGCTCCCGTCGAGCGGATCGCCGGATGCGGACCTCCGTGACGCCGTCGCGCAGTTGCAGGCGAACGGCGCGACGGTCGCGGTGGTGGCCGGCCACGCGCCGCACGCCCTGTCGGCGGCCGACGTCGGCATCGGTGTTCTCGCCGGCGGCGCCCCGCCGCCGTGGTGTGCGGACCTGCTGGTCGACGACCTCGCCGGGGTGTGGCGGGTGCTGCGGTCCCTGCCCGACGCCCGGACGGCGAGCCGGCGCGGCGTCGAGATCGCCACGGCGGCGTCGATGCTCGGTGCGCTCGTGATGCTGCCGGGAGTGCGCGGCCGCGGACCCGGGCCCGTCACGGTCGGTGCGGCGGCAGGATTGTGGACGGGACATTCTCTCGCGCGCAGTGTGCTGCGGGCCGAAATTCCCCCGGCCGCCCCGGTTCACGCCTGGCACGAGATGCCGGCGACGGAGGTGCGCCGGCTACTGCCCGTGCAAAACGACGTGGACGCCGCGACGTCCCGCCGCCGCTCGGTGCGTCTGGTGCTGACCCCGGTGGAGGCGATCGGGCGGCTCACCGCGTGGCCGGTCGGCCTGGCCTGGGACTTCGGGCGGGCGATGCGCACGGAGCTGTCGGATCCGCTGACCCCCGTCCTCGCCACCGGATCGGCGGCGAGCGCGCTACTGGGTTCGCCGATCGACGCGGTGCTCGTGGGATCGGTGCTCGCGGGGAACGCCGCGCTGTCGGCCGTGCAACGCCTGCACGCGGAACGACTGCTGAACAGGTTGCTGGCGGCGGGGGATCCGCCCGCCCACCGCGTCGCCGGATCCCCGAACAGTTGGGCGACGGAGCGGGTGGAGGCGTCGCGGTTGCGGCCGGGCGACGTGATCGAGATCTGCCCCGGCGAGGTGGTGCCCGCCGACGGCAGGCTCGTCGAGGCTTCGGGGGTCGAGGTCGACGAATCCTCGCTCACCGGGGAATCGCTGCCGGTGAGCAAGCAGACATCGCCGACCCCGGGCGCACCGATCGGCGAACGTGCCTGCATGGTGTTCGCGGGCACCACGATCCTCACCGGCACGGCGACGGCGATCGTCACCGCCGTCGGCGACGCCACGGAAGCGGGACGTGCCGGTGCGATCACCCCGGCGAGTGCGGCGCATGTCGGTCTGCAGGCGCAGCTCAGAAGCCTCACCGACCGGGTGCTGCCCGTCAGCGTCGGGGGCGGGGCGCTGGTGACCGCCGTCGGATTCCTGCGCGGCACCGGACTGCGGCAGGCCGTCACCAGTGGTGTTGCGGTCGCGGTGGCCGCGGTTCCGGAGGGGCTGCCGCTCGTCGCGACCCTGGCGCAGCAGGCCGCGGCACGCAGACTGACGCGGTCGGGCGCGCTGGTGCGGGCGCCGCGGTCCGTGGAGGCGCTCGGCCGCGTCGACGTGGTGTGCTTCGACAAGACGGGCACCCTCAGCGAGAACCGCCTACGGGTGGTCTCCGCCGTTCCGCAGCCGGGTTTCGACCGCGACGACGTGCTCGCGTGCGCGGGCCGCAGCGCCGTCACCCGCGACGGCAGTCCGGCCGCGCACGCCACCGACGTCGCGATCGCCGACGCCGCAACGGACCTGCTGCCACCGGAGGGCGAGCACCGCAGCTATCTTCCGTTCCGATCCGGACGGCCCTACTCCGCCTCGCTGTCGGGGACGCACCTGTCGTTGAAGGGTGCACCGGAGGTCGTGGTCGCCGCCTGCGCCGGAATCGACGCCGACGACGTCCACGACACCGTGCTCGGCATGGCCGCCGACGGGTTGCGCGTCATCGCCGTCGCCCGCCGGACCGTCACGACATTCCAGTCGCGACGCGCGGCCGACGACGCCGACGTACTCGACGAACTGTGCGGCGGCGGGCTGCAGCTCGTCGGACTACTCGGGCTGGCCGACACCCCGCGCCCCGAGGCGGCCGGACTGCTTCCCGACCTCGAACGCCTCCAGGTCGGGGTCCGGCTGATCACGGGCGACCATCCCGTCACGGCCACCGCCATCACGCGAGAGCTGGGACTGCCCGTGTCGTCCGAGCAGGTGATCAGCGGCACCGAATGGGACACCCTGTCGCACCGGGGGCAGGAGAACGCCGTCGAGAAGTGCGTCGTCTTCGCCCGGATGACGCCCGAGCACAAGGTGCAGATCGTGCAGACCCTCGAACGTGTCGGTCACGTCTGCGCGATGGTCGGCGACGGTGCCAACGACGCCGCCGCGATCCGGGCCGCCAGTGTGGGGATCGGCGTCAGCTCGCGCGGTAGCGACCCCGCCCGCAGCGCCGCGGACGTGGTGCTCCTCGACGGCCGCGTCGACGCGTTGCGCGACGCCCTCGATGAAGGCCGCCAGCTGTGGCGGCGGGTCCAGGCCGGGGTGGCGGTGCTGCTCGGCGGGAACGCCGGGGAGGTGGCGTTCGCCCTGATCGGCAGCGCGATCGCCGGACGGTCACCGCTCACCGCGCGTCAGCTTCTGCTGGTGAACGTGCTCACCGACGCTTTGCCGGCAGCCGCACTCGCGGTGAGCCCGCCCAACGAACAGACCCGGGGAGAGGGCCGCGGACCGGACAGTGCGGCGCTGTGGCGGACCGTCGCGATCCGCGGCGCCGCCACCGCGGCAGGCGCGACGACGGCGTGGGCGCTGGCGAGCGTGACCGGCAGGCAACGCCGGGCGTCGACGGTCGGGCTGGTCGCGCTGGTCGGAACGCAGCTGGGGCAGACGCTCATCGATTCGCGCAGCCCGCTCGTCGTCCTCACCGCGGGTGGGTCACTCGCCGCGCTCACCGTGATGGTCAGTACGCCCGGGGTCAGTCAGCTCCTGGGATGCACCCCGCTCGGACCGATCGGGTGGGCCCAGGCGCTGGGGTGCGCGGGTGCGGCGACCGCGGCAGCCGCGTTCGCACCGGGACTGGTGGAGAAGCTTGCGGGCGATCAGTCGACGATCTCGATCACGCCCGCCCGCAGCAGCACGGCGTACACCTCCCGGAGCGGTGGGGTGAGTACCCGGGTGACCACCCCGGTCAACGGGTCCGCGGCGCCGGAGAAAACACCGGCAGCGGTCTGGGCGACGGCACTCAGCACACCCGACACGGTTCACGGTCAAGGTGGCTGACCGGAAAACGGCACGCACAAGGGAGACGAACTATGGCCCAACGAACGTCGGAGGCGCAGTCGCACAGCGATGCCGTCCAGCGGGTGCAGGCGGCCCACAGCTTCGCCGTGCAGTTACCGATCCTCGGCAGGGTGCCGCTGCCACGTCCCGAGCAGCTGGCATTCTTCGCGGCGATCGGCCTGCTCGCCGCCGTCGAAATCATCGAATGGCCGGTTGCGCTGACCATCGCAGCAGGACACGTGCTGATCACCGATCAGCACAACCGGGCCGTCCAGGAGATCGGGGAGGCGCTGGAAGGCGTGTGACGCGGAATCCGGCTCAGGCGGGCGGGCAGGCCGGCGACGTCAACTGCGCGATCGCCACGATCGAGCAGGCCGTCGCCTTCGACAGTTTCCACGTCCCGTTCTCGCCGGGCACGAAGATGGCGGGCAGGGTGTTCTGCTGCACCTGGCCGTTGATCGTCAACTGCAGCTGCGCGCTGGCGCTGCCGTCGCCGTTGTCGATGACCGGGTCCAGCACCTGAACCTGCGCACCCGCCTGCTGAGCGGCGGCCGCGACCTGGTTGAACAGGTTCGGATCCTGCTCCGAACCCTCCACCATGGCGATCTTCTGGTCGAGCGGAGTGGCCGGGTCGAGGCCCTTCGCCAGCAGGGCGTTGAGGTCGGCGGCTGTCGGCAGAACGAGGTCGGCCGTCGTTTCGGTCGCCGACGTGGTGGTGGACGTGGTGGTCCCGCTCGAGCCGGACGACTCGTCGGAACCACAGGAGGACATCGTGAGGGCTGCGGCGATCGCTACCGCGGCAACCGTGATCTTGCGGATCGTCAACTCAGTTACCTCTTCGTATCTCGGTGCGCAGGTCGTTCGGTCTCACATCGAGTCTGAAGGTTTGCGGAGCGTCGCGCCGTCGAAGCCAGAGAATTCTCAGACTTCGCCCGAATTCATGCCGCCGTGCCGAACGCGCCGCGGTACGGCGTGGCGTGGCTCCACTGCAGGGCCGCAACGGTGACGTCGGACGCGGGAAGGTCGTCGTGATGGGTCTGGATGAACGCGATCAACGCGCGGGCGGTGCGGGCGAGGGCAACCTTGTGCTGCCGGGACGTCTCCGCGAGTTCGGTGAACGCGTCGTTCTCGGAGCAGCCGCGGAAGGCGATGAGGATGCCGACAGCGATGTCGACCGCCGTGCGGGTGGAGTAGCTGGGCGTCGTCATGAATGTTCTCCCAACCTGCGTCGGAACGGGTACCACTCCATCTTCCCGCACCGGGTACGACGTCGAAAGAGTTCGAATCGCCCGGTGTATTAGTCGTCCGAGTTCTTCACCGAGGTTTTCCCTTACGGTAGGGGCATGGCTACCGTCTGGACGATCCCGATCGACATCACTTCTCGCTGGCTCGACAATGCCGAGGTCCAGACCTTCCTCGCGTCCAACGACCTGGACAACGCGTCCCCCGACCCGCGGGTGCGGTTCGCGCAGTTCGCGGACGTCACGAAGTCCCTCGAACGGCACATCGGGCACACCTTCTCCTCCGTGCAGGGCGCCGCCACCGCACTGTTCGACGGCATCGACGGCGGTACTCCCGTCGCGTTGAAACTGGCGGCGCTGCGACTGATTCTGAGAGAGGTGTATCAGACCCGCCACGCGCCGAAGCCGTTTCCGAAGCGGGTGGGTGAGGAACTCGGCACCTACGTCTACGCGCTCCTCGATCCGCGCAACAGGTCGGTGTTCTACGTCGGCTCCGGGCGCGGCACCCGGGTGTACGGCTACGTGTGGGAGGCGTTGGCCGAGAACGAGCACCGGCAGACGCTCGAGGATCCGGAGACCGACAGCGCCGAGGTGAAGGCCGCGACGATCGCCCGCATCCGCGAGATCTACGACTCCGGCCACGAGGTCGAGCACTACATCGTGGCGCATCGGATCGCCGACACCGCCGACGTTGCCGACGCGGTGCGGGGCGGAGTCGTGGGAGCGCTGGGGCTCGTCGAGGGCGCCGAGCTCGGCAATCTCGCCGGCGGCGCGGGCGAGCATCGCGCGGTGCCCGTCGACGACCTCGTGTTGCAGTACGCAGCAGAACCCGTCCCGAACCTGCCGACCCCGTGCGTCGTCCTCGAGGTGCCCGCTGCGTCCCGGCGCGGCGTGACGCCGGAGGAGGTGTACGAACTGTCCCGCGGCGCGTGGGCGGCAGGCGCTGCCGTGCGCAACACCGACGACATCCCGGTGATCGTGTTCGCGGACAACATCGTTCGTGCCGCATACCGTGTCAAGTCGTGGTCGACGGTGGCACGACCCGGTGACGCGGCGCTGTGGCGGTTCACGGGCGAGTCCGACACCGAACTGGAGAGCCAATTCGTGAACAAGCGGATCGTCCCCGCCAAGGTCGGCCTGAAGAAGTGGCCCACCCACGGCTGGGTCCCGCACCTCACCCAGGCCCGCCCCGGCCGCTGACGTGAGCGGCAAAGCGTGCCCCGGCACACTTTGCCGCTCACGTACGGAGTGGCCTCCCGAGTCGGTGGGGTGTGGTAAGTCTGAGCCGACCGGAGTTGGGGAGCGAAGGGAGGCCACGTGCTCGTACTGCATCGCGCCGAGCGTTCCACCACTCTCGCGTCGGCTCTCGGCGACGTGCTCGCGACCCCGCTGTCCGATCCGTTCGCCCGTGAGGTCGTCGCCGTCCCGGCGAAGGGTGTCGAGCGCTGGCTCACCCAGCGACTCTCGACCGCGCTCGGTGCCCGGCCCGGCGTCGGCGACGGGGTCGCCGCGAACATCGACTTCCCGTCACCCGCCCGGCTCGTGGACGAGTGCCTCGCCGCCGCCACCGGAGTGTCCGCCGACGAAGACCCGTGGCATTCGTCCCGGGTGCTGTGGGCGCTGCTTCGTGTCGTCGACGACTGCCTCGGCGAGCCCTGGTGCGCCGTCCTCGCGAAACACCTCGGGCACGGCCGCCCCGACGGCGACCCGGACGATCACCGGCCCGGCAGGCGATACGCCACCGCCTCGCACCTGACCGAACTGTTCCGCAGTTACGCCGCGCAGCGGCCGGCTATGCTGGTCGACTGGGCGGCAGGCCGGGACACCGACGGTGCGGGCGGCCCACTCGACGACGACCTGCTCTGGCAAGCCGAATTGTGGCGGCGGCTGCGTGCGAGGATCGGCGGCCCCGCGCCCGCCGAGCGCCTCGACTCCGCGTGCGCCCGGTTGCGTGAGGAACCGGGCCGCGTCGAACTGCCCGGCAGGCTGTCGCTGTTCGGCCCGACCCGCCTCGCGACCGAGCAGATCGCCGTTCTCGCCGCCCTTTCCGTCAATCGTGATGTGCACCTGTGGCTTCCGCATCCGAGTCCCGCGTTGTGGTCGTCGTTGTCGACGGCGGACGGCGTCCTCGCGCGCGCCGACGACCATACCGCCCTGTCCGTCGCCCACCCGCTGCTGTCGAGCCTGGCGCGGGACGTCCGCGAACTCGAGTCGAGACTGACCCGCCTCGACGTCGAGGACCTCCACCACGCGGGACCCCCGCAGCCCGACTCTCTGCTGGGGTGCCTGCAGGCGGATGTCCGGGACGACCGGGCGCCGGCGCTCGCCGAGTGCACCGCCGACGCGTCCGTGCAGGTCCACGCGTGCCACGGGCCTGCCCGTCAGGTGGAGGTCCTGCGTGAATGCCTCCTGCATCTCTTCGAGGACGATCCGACTCTCGAACCGCGTGACGTGCTCGTCATGTGCCCCGACGTCGAGTCGTATGCGCCGCTGATCCGGGCCGCGTTCGGGCAGGACGTGCTCGGGCACCCCGGTCACCGTCTGCGGGTCCGCCTCGCTGATCGGGCCCTGCACCAGACCAACCCGGTGCTCGCCGTGGTGTCCGGCCTCCTCGAACTCGCCGACGCGAGGGTGACGGCGAGTCAGATTCTGGACCTGTCGGCGGCCGCCCCGGTGCGCAGGCGGTTCCGGTTCGGCGACGACGACCTCGAACGGATCCGGGAGTGGGCGTCCGCGACGGGTGCTCGCTGGGGAATCGGGCCGCGACAGCGTGCGGCGTTCGGTCTCGGTGACTTCCCTCAGAACACGTTCACCACCGCACTCGACCGCATCCTGCTCGGCGCCGCGGCAGACGAGTCCGCGGGCGAATGGCTCGCTCTGGCTCTTCCGCTCGACGACGTCGACAGCAACGACATCGACCTCACCGGGAGGCTGGCCGAGTTCGTCGACCGCCTCGACGTCGCGCTGCGCGGGCTCGCCGGGCCGCAGTCGGTCGCGGACTGGTCGAGCGCGCTCACCCGGGCGCTGGACCTGCTCGTCGACGTCGGCGCCGCCGACACGTGGCAACTGGCGCAGGCCGGAAGGGAACTGGGGGCGGCGACGGAGCACGGCGGCGACACGGTCCTGCGACTGTCGGACGTGCGCGCCATGCTCGCCACCCGGCTCGCGGGACGACCCACCCGCGCGAATTTCCGCACCGGGGAGCTGACGGTGTGCACGATGGTGCCGATGCGCTCGGTGCCGCACCGCGTCGTCGTCCTCCTGGGGCTCGACGACGAGGTGTTCCCGCGGGGCGTGAGTGTGGACGGAGACGACGTGCTGGCCCGAAATCCTCTTCTCGGCGAACGTGATCCGCGCAGCGAGGACAGGCAGTTGCTGCTCGACGCCGTCATGTCCGCCAGTGAGAAGCTCCTGCTGTTCTACACGGGCGCCGACCCCGTCACCGGCATGTCCCGGCCTCCTGCGATCCCGCTGTCCGAACTGCTCGACGCGGTCGCGGCCACCGTCGGGAGCGATGCCCTCCCCGGCATCGTGACCCGGCATCCGTTGCAGCCGTTCGACGCCCGCAACTTCCGGCCCGAGCGTCCGTTCAGTTTCGACCGGGCGGCGCTGGCCGGTGCCCGCGCCGCGCAGCACCCACCCGAACCGGAACCCGCGTTCCTGCGGTCGCCGCTGGTGCCGCCGACGCCGGGGGACGTCGATCTCGCGGAACTCGTCGCGTTCCTGGTGCACCCGACGCAGGCGTTCCTGCGGCAACGGCTCGGGTTGCGGGTCCCCGACGTGGACGAGGACCTCGCCGACGCATTGGACGTGGCGCCCGATCCGCTCGCCCGCTGGGACCTCGGCCAGAGGATGCTCGTCGCGCGACTGTCGGGAACCGAACCGGCCGACTTCCGCGCCGCCGAGTGGCGCCGGGGCACGTTGCCGCCGTTCAAGTTGGGGGAGGCGGTGCTCGGCGACATCGAGCACGCGGTCGAATCGCTCGTCGCGGTCAGCGGGTCCGTACACGTCGGACGCGCGGAGACCGTCGACGTCGACGTCGATCTCGGCAACGGACGGCGCCTCACCGGCACCGTGGGTGGTGTGCACGGATCGGTGATCGCGAGCACCACGTATTCGAGACTGGGTCCGAAACACCGCCTCACCGCGTGGGCCCAGTTGCTGGCGGTCGCGGCCTCCGACCGCGACGGCGACACCGGCTGGACGGCCGTGACGACCGGCCGCGGCTCGTACAGCCGCCCGGCGTGGCGCTCGACCCTGACGGCGCCGGAGAACGCGCTGGAGGAACTCGTGCGACTGGTCGAACTGCGCGATCTCGGGTTGCACGCGCCGTTGCCGATCGCCACGGGCGCGTCGGCTGCCTACGCCGAGCGACGGCACGGCGGCAGCAGCATGGAGGACGCGATCGAGGCGGCCCGGAAGGAATGGAGCAGTGATTTCGGTGACGCACGCGACCGCCACATCACGTACGTGTACGGGGCTTCGCCCGGCATCGACGTCCTCGGCGACGCGGTGACGATCGAGAACTACGCCCGGCAACTGTGGGCGCCGCTGCTCGCTGCCGAGACGGTGGCGCAGCCGTGACCGGCGCGCGAGGCTTCGACCTGCTCGGTCCGCTGCCGGAGGGCACGACGGTGCTCGAGGCGAGCGCCGGGACCGGCAAGACGTACGCGATTGTCGGGCTGGCCGCCCGCTTCGTCGCCGAGGGCGGTGTCGACCTGTCGCAGTTGTTGCTGGTGACGTTCAGCCGCGCGGCGACGCAGGAATTGCGGCAACGCACCCGTGAGCGATTCGGTTCCGCCGCAGCCGCATTGGCCGACCCCGCGACCGCGCGGCTGAGCGCGGACCACGTGATCCGGCACCTCGCCGAGGCCGAAGCCGACGAGGTGACGCTGCGGCGCAGGCGCCTGCTGCAGGCACTGTCGGATTTCGACGCCGCCACCATCGTCACCACCCACAGCTTCTGCCAGCGCATGCTCGACGGCCTCGGGATCGCGGGCGAACGCGACCCCGACACGGTGCTCGTCGAGGCCGCCGACGACCTCACGACGGAGGTGATCGCCGACCTGTACCTCCGGGCGTACGGCCGCGCCGACTCCGCCCCGTTCACACCCGCCGAGGCCACCGCCGCCGCCCGCGCCGCCATCTTCGACCCGCAGGCCGTGCTCGCCCCGGAAGATGCGCGGGGTACCCCAGCCGGAGATCGGGTCGCGTTCGCCGAGGCGGTCCGCGCCGAAGTCGAGCGACGCAAACGCGCGGTGGGGTTGCGTGACTTCGACGATCTCCCGATGCTCCTCCACCGCGTCCTCAGCGATCCCGAGCACGGTGCGGCGGCCTGCAGGCGGGTCCGCGAACGCTATAGCGTCGTGCTCGTCGACGAGTTCCAGGACACCGACCCCCTGCAATGGGACATCCTGCGCCGAACGTTCCACGACAGCGGAACGCTGGTGCTCGTCGGCGACCCGAAGCAGGCGATCTACGCGTTCCGCGGCGCCGAGGTGCTCAGCTACCTGGATGCGGTGCGCTCCGCCGACCGGCACCAGGAATTGACCACCAACTGGCGAAGCGATCAGGAACTCCTCGACGGCCTCGAGTATCTGCACAGCGGCGCCGCACTCGGGCATCCCGAGATCGTGGTGCACCGCGTCGACGGTGCGAGGCCGAAGTCGCGCCTCACGGGCTCTGTGCCACTGCGACTGCGCTACCTGCCGCGGACCGGCGCCGGGCCGATCAACAAGTCGGGATACCCGGCGGTGGGGCCGCTCCGGAAGAAGATCGCCGCAGACCTCGCCGCCGACATCGTGGCCCTCCTCGACGGCGGCGCGACACTCGACGCCGGGGGGAGCGTCCGACGCGTCGAGCCCGGCGACATCGCGGTCCTGGTGCGCACCAACGCCCAGATCACCCTGGTCCACGACGCCCTCGACCGCGCCGGGGTGCCGTCCGTGCTCGCCGGCGGGGCCAGCGTCTTTACCACTCCCGCTGCGCAGCACTGGCTCTGGATCCTGCAGGCCATCGAGCAGCCGCACCGCGCCGACCGGGTGCGGCTGGCCGCGCTCACCCCACTGCTCGGCCACACGGCCGAGGAACTCGACGCCCGCGGCGACGACATCGTCGCGGAGGTCGGCGGTCAGCTGAGGGAACTCGGCTCGGTGTTCGCGCAGTCCGGTTTCGCGGCCCTGTTCGAACGATTGTCCGCGGTCGGCGCGCTGGAGGCGAGACTGCTCCGGCTGGCGGCGGGCGAGCGGGCGCTGACCGATCTGCGGCACGTGGCGCAGTTGCTCAACGGTGCCGCCGTCGAGCAGTCGCTCGGCCTGACGGCGGTCACCCGCTGGCTCACCGAACGCATGAAGGATCCGACCTCGGGCGGGGTGGACCGCAGCCGGCGGCTCGACAGCGACGCCGCGGCGGTGCAGATCGCGACCGTCCACGCCAGCAAGGGCCTCGAATTCCCGCTCGTCTACCTGCCGTACGCGTGGGACGCCGCCACGATCTCGAAACCGAGCAAACTGCTGCTGCACGACGACAACGGCCGACGCGTCCTCGATGTCGGCGGCCCCGGCAGCCCCGGCTACGCCGACCGCAGGAACCGGCACGACGCCGAAGAGGCGGGGGAGGAGTTGCGGCTGCTGTACGTCGCGGTCACCCGGGCGATGTGCGGGCTCGTGATGTGGTGGGCGCCGGCGTTCACGACGGCGGGCGCGCCGCTGCACCGGATGATCCTGGGTCGGCAGCCCGGGCAGCGGGACGTCCCGCAGAAGGTCACCGTCCCCGAGGATCCCATTGTCGCGGAACGGTTGTCCGCCTGGGGCACGGCGGCGCCGGAGACGGTGACCGTCGAGGCGGTGGGTTCCGAACCCATCCCGCGGGTCGGCTGGACACCGCAGCGTGAGCCCAGCGGCGACCTGGAGGCCGCGAGGTTCCGTCGGCTGCTGGACACGCGGTGGCGTCGCACGTCGTATTCGGCGCTGACGGCGTCCGCACACGACGCGCCTGCCGTCGGCAGTGAAGCGGAGGTCGAGGAGAAGACGGACGAGCCGGACGAACCGCCACTGCTCGCGCCGGACGACGTCACCGCGGGATTGCCGTCGACGATGAACGAACTGCCGGGTGGCGCGACATTCGGCACGCTCGTCCACGCCGTCTTCGAGATCGTCGACACCGCGGCACCCGATCTGGAGGACGAAGTCCTGCGGTGCTGCCGCGATGTGATCGCGTCGACCCTGTCGGAGGTCGATCCGGCCCAGCTCGGCGCGGCGCTGGTACCGGTGCTGCGCACTCCGCTCGGCGCGGGGGCACTCGCCGACCTGGCACCCGCAGACCTGCTGGCGGAACTCGACTTCGAACTGCCCCTCGCCGGCGGCGACACGCCGTCGCTCACCGTGATGCTCGACGGCGTCGGCAGATTGCTGCGCACCCACCTTCCCGACGACGACCCACTCCGGTCGTACGCCGACGCCGTGCAGACACTCGAATCGACCCCGCTGCGCGGATACCTCACCGGCAGCATCGACGCGGTGCTGCGACTGCCCGGACCGCGGTACGTCGTGGTCGACTACAAGACCAACCGTCTCGCGCAGGGCGACCTGACCACCGCGCACTACACCCGCGAGAGGATGGCCGCGGAAATGCTGCGGGCGCACTATCCACTGCAGGCCCTGCTGTATTCCGTTGCGCTGCATCGCTACCTGCGCTGGCGGCAGCCGAACTACGATCCGGCGGTGCACCTCGGCGGTGTGCAGTACCTGTTCGTCCGCGGGATGGTCGGGCCCGGCACGCCACCGGGCTGCGGAGTCTTCGACTGGGCACCGCCCGCCGCGCTGATCACCGAGCTGTCCGACCTGCTGTCCGGGTCGGCCTCCACGCCGGAGGCGGCGCGATGACCGACGTGCAGGTGGCGCAGCGCGGCAAGGGCATGCTGCGGATCTTCAACGAGGCCGGGGTCCTGGCCGCCGCGGACGTGCACGTCGCGCTGCGGTTGTCGGCGCTCGGCGGCGAATCCTCGGAAGACGTCGTGCTGGCGACGGCGCTGGCGGTGCGTGCGGTCCGGTCCGGTTCGGTGTGCCTGGACCTGACGCGGTTCCGGGAAGTCACCGTCGACGAGGTATCCGAGGTCGATCTCGACGCCCTGCCCTGGCCGGACGACGACACCGTCGTCGCGGCACTGCGCCGGAGCCCGCTGGTCACGGGTGGTCCCGCGGGACCGCTCCGACCGCTGCGGCTCGTCGACACGGCCGAGGGCGGGCTGCTCTACCTCGACCGGTACTTCCGGCAGGAGGCGACCATCCGGCGGGTTCTCGACCAGCGCGCCGTTGGGTATCCCGTCGTCGACGAGCAGTCGCTGCGGGACGGGCTGGACGCGTTGTTCCGCGACCAGCACGACGACACGGCGCCGGCTCCGTCGCCGGATCGGCAACGGATCGCGGCCGCGGTCGCGGCCACGCAGTGGACGTCGGTGGTGGTCGGCGGACCCGGAACGGGCAAGACCCACACCGTCGCCCGGGTGCTGGCGTTGCTGACCAGGCAGCCCGGGCCGGGACGGCGTATCGCGCTCGCCGCACCCACCGGGAAGGCCGCGGCGCGGTTGCAGGAATCGGTGCGCGAGCAGGCCGACGCACTCGGATTGCCGCGCGAACTGAAAGCGATGACGCTGCATCGGCTGCTGGGCTGGCAGCGTGGACGCGGCAGCCGCTTCCGTTACAACGCGAACAACCACCTGCCCTACGACGTGATCGTGGTCGACGAGACGTCGATGGTGTCGCTGACGATGATGTGCCGGCTCCTCGAGGCCGTCCGCCCGGACACACAGTTGGTGCTCGTCGGGGACCCGGATCAGCTGACGTCCGTCGACGCGGGCGCGGTCCTGGCCGATCTCGTCGCCCGGCCGGTGTCGGGCACCGAGAATCCGGTGCTCGCCAGGATCGTCGGCGACGACCTCGACGCCGCCGACGATCCACTCGAAGCCGCCCTGAGTGCGGGCGAACGGGACAGGTTGCGGGGCGGAGTGGTCCGGCTCAGCCGCGGGCGGCGCTTCGGCGGCGCTATTGCCCAGCTTGCCGTCGCGGTGCGGGATGGCGAGCCGGACGAGGTCGTGGAGATCCTGTCGCGCGGTGCCCCGGAGGTGTCGTTCCATGGTCCCGAAGATCTGGACGCACTGCGGACGGACGTGGTGGCGACGGCTGCCGCGGTCACGGGGTCCGCGGAATCCGGCGATGTCATTGCTGCACTGCAGCATTCGGAGAAACACCGGCTGTTGTGCGCACACCGGGAAGGTCCGTACGGCGTGCAGCGGTGGGCGCGGCAGGCGATGGAGTGGATCGGGGAGTCGACGGGGCAGCGACTGGACCCGGATCGCTGGTATCCGGGCCAGCCGCTGATGGTGACCGCCAATGATCACGAAACGAAGATCTACAACGGCGACACCGGGGTGATCGTGCGTCGGGACGACGATGAGCTGTTCGCCGCATTCGTTCGGGGCAGCGAACCGTTCCTGTTGCATCCGACGCATCTGTCCGCGGTGCTGACGGTGTACGCGATGACGATTCACCGCAGCCAGGGCAGCCAGTACGACACCGTGACCGTGGTGCTGCCCGGCGCGGCGTCGTCGCTGCTGACCCGCGAATTGCTGTACACCGCGATCACCCGTGCGCGAAAGCACGTGCGGATCATCGGGACCGAGGATGCGGTGCGGGCGGGAGTGCAGCGCCGGGTGCTGCGAGCGAGTGGGCTGCGGAGGGCGATTCCGTAGCCCGGCCCCGCACGGACGGGATCACGACGGCGACGGTCGCCGACAGGAACACGACCTGCAGAAGTGTGCGGGGGATCAGCGCTTCCAACGGTCCCGTCGACAGTCCTTCCGCGGCGGCGTACACGTTCGCCGGGAACATCAGGATCAGCAGGGCGGTGAGGCACCCGGCTGCCCACGGCGCGGTGCGCCGGATCAGCAGTCCCGCGGCGCCGGCCAGTTCGAGCAGACCGGTCAGGGTCACCAGCAGGCCCGGGTTCGGCAGGGACGGCGGAACCATGGCGACGAGTTCCGCACGCAGTCCGAAGAAGTGGGCCATCCCGGTCAGTGTGAACATGGCCGCGAGCCCACCCCGCAGGGCGACAGGCCACGGCCGGAACCGGCGCACACCGGCCGCGCCCGCGGCGAGCAGTGCCAGAGTGACGGCGACGAGGGCGATCAAGGGTTCCATGCCAGTCTCCTGAGTCGATCAGTGTTCGTGGGTGTGACCGCTGCGCAACAGGCGGTCGCGGGCGGCGCTGAACTTCCGTGCGACGGGCACACGGGTGGTGGCCCGGGCCAGGCCCATCACCGGTGTGCCGACGTAGATCGACTCGGCGCGGTCCACCGGATAGGTCTCGTGCCAGACGCCGACGGCACCGGGCGCCTTGCGGGCCCGCCGGTTGAACGCGGCCCAGGCCGGGCGGTGCTTCGCCTCACTGTCACTGGCGTAGGCGTACAACTTGTCGACGGAGTTCCAGTACTGAATCACCGTCGGTCCGCGCCCCTCGAATGTCAGACGGTAACCCAGCAGACCCGAATCGGGGTCCTCCGAGAGTTCGCGCAGCATCTTCGGCATCGCGACGAGAGTGGGCAACCACAGGTCGGGCCGCCACGGCCGGTTGATGGTCATCCCGATCAGGAAGACCACCAGTTCGCCGTCGTAGTGGTGCGTCGAACGGGTGGGTTCGATCGTCGTCATCTGGCGCCTCCCAAGGTTGGATATTGGAACTATCTAATAATGGATAGTGTCAGTATCCAATGTCAAGGGTGCGGGCACACGAAAACCCGGACCGCGCAGAGCGCGACCCGGGTGGATGGTGCGGAGTGGATTACGGCAACGGGACCTGCGGTGTCACCGGCACGACCGCGGCGAGCGCGCGCTCGTGGGCGTCGGTGGACCATTCGGGTTCGGTCGTGATGTTCAGGTCCCCGACGATCGTGCCGAAGAGGTCGATGTCCGTGCTGTACAGGATCACCGCGTTGCGCTGCGAGTCCGTGAAGTTCGTGCCGGTGATGTTCGCGTCACTCAGGTCGGCGTGCGACAGATCCGCGGCCGCGAAGTTGGTGCCGGTGAGATTCGCCCGCTTCAAGTTCGCGCCCGCCAGGTCGGCGAAGCTCAGGTTCAGGCCCGCCAGGTTCGCGGAACTCAGATCGGCGCCCGGGCAGGTCGTGCGGTCCTCGGGGCTCGGATTCGCCACGATCCTGCAGCCGTTGATCTCGGTGAGAACGTCCGCCCCGGCCGTGCCTGCGCCCGCAGAAAGTGTGGCACCTCCGGCCAGCGCGACCGCGCCCAGTGCCCTGAAATATGTCCTGCCCATGCCGGACCGCCCCCTCGCGTAGAACCTCAACCGTCATCGCCGAACTTAGTGCCGTCCGCCCTGCGCCGCTTGGGAACGGTGACACCTGCACGTCGTGCCTCGTGCGACGCAGACGCACCCATTCTCGGTAGCCGCACCCGTTCTGGGGCTCGAAAAGGGGTGCGTCTGCGCAGAAGGGGTGCGCCTGCGGGTGCAGAAGTCGACGATTGAGGATCCCTCACGATTTGGACCGGAGTGTGGCGCGGGCCGGGGGCGTCCGTCGGATTTGCACGTCGGGGAAGGTGGGGATCTCGAATCGGGTGTGGGTGAAGGGTTCGGTGCAGACGCGCTGGGCGTGTGCCGCGATCTCGCCGAGGGTGGTCACCCACATTCCGTCCATTGCCTTGACGTTCTCGACGAGCCGTTCCAGTGCTGCTGCTTTGGAGGGCCGTCCGGAGATGAACGGGTGGTTCGTGAGGACGAAGCACCCGCCTTCGGCGTGCTGGGCCTCCGCTTCCAGGGTCCACATCTCGAGGACCTTGGCGGGACTTTCGATGACGCCGCTGCCGGTGACACCCGGGTAGAACGCGTATTGTTCCCAGTCGTCGAGTGCCCAGTCGACGGGAATTTCGATCAGGGTCCGTCCCGATTCCGGGCTGGTCGCCATCAGGTAGGGTTCGTCGCCGTCGAGCAGGCTGGAGTCGTAGACGAAACCTCGTTCGGCGAGGAGTTCGGGTGTGTGCCAGTTCATTTCCCACCAGGGTGCGCGATAGCCGACGGGGCGGATGCCCGCGACCTCTTCGAGCGCGTCGAGTCCCCGGTCGAGGTAGCGTGCCTCGGTGGCCGCGTCGAGGCCCTTCATGGGTTCGTGCAGATACCCGTGGTGTCCGACCTCGTGGCCGCCGTCGATGATGGCGCGAACCGTGTCGGGATAACACTCGGCGGTGAATCCCGGCACGAAGAACGTCGCATGCACGCCCTGGCGCTCGAGCAGTCGCAGAATGCGGGGGACGCCGACGCGGGGCCCGTAGGACTGGTGGCTCATCAGCGACATTCGGTTCGCCGAGGTGGGATCGTGGGCGAGGACGCAGGATTCGGCATCGACGTCGAAAGTGAAGGCGGCGGCTGCGGTGTGGCCCTGCGGCCATGTGAAGTCGTTGTTCACGAGTGCTCCTGGTGTTAGGGGGTCAGTTGCCGGTGAGGACGTCGAGGGAGTCGGTGGTCGCGGCCGATCGTGTCGGGGATTGACCGGTGATGCGGTAAGGGCGGTGCGCGCGGGGGCCGAGGACTGCGTAGAGGGCGGCGGCGACTCCGCCACCTGCCAGCCAGGACAGGTCGAGCCCGCCGAGGGCGCGTGCCACGAAGCCCTGTGTGAGGCTCGTGGCGCCGTACATGAACAGCCACGTCGCGGCGATTCCGGCGACGAAGCATCCCATCGTGGTCCAGTTGACGTCGGGCAGTCGGCGAGATCCGATCGGGTCGAAGAGCCGGCGTGCGTCGATCTGTCGTTTCTCGACCCGGAAGTAGTGGACGAGCATGATGCCTGCCCAGCTCGCGATCCAGGCCACGATCGCCGCCAGCCACGTCTCCAGCACGGTGGCCAGGCTCGATTGGAAGATGAAGAAGACGACCACGACCAGGGCGAACATGCCGACCAGCAGGTTCAGCTTCCGGCGGTGCACCTTGATGTCGAGGGCCTGCGCGGCGACCGAGAACGTGTAGATGTTGAGGATGTTGGTGGCGATCGGCCCGTGAATGACGAGGAACAGCACCGGCAGCGCCAGCGCGCCGAAGTTCGACACGATCAGGTCACCCGGATCCACGGAACCGTTGGTCGTGGCGAGGCTCGCGCCGAGCACTCCGAGCCACACTACGGGAACGAACTGACCGAGGGTGCTGGTCAGGTACAGCTTGCGCCGCGACACCGTCCGGCTCACGAACCGTGAGTAGTCGCAGGCGTAGGTGAACCATGTGATTCCCCAGCCGATTCCGATCACGGTCATCACCGTCGACATGGCCGCGATCCGGGTGCCGCCGTGCAGGACTTCACCGGTGGGCCCGGCATACGACCAGTCGATGTCGAGGTGGAACCAGGCGACGACGGACATCAGAACCAGTACCGCCAGCGTCGGGGGAACGGTCCAGCGCTCGAATGCGGCGATGACGCGGTACCCGAACCATGCGATGGTCACCTGGATCGTCATGATGACCGCTCCGACGAGGACCTTCGCTGCCAGGTTCCGCTCGTGCGGGTCGACGAGATCCAACTTGCCGAGCAGTGCCATGACCAGGTCGAGGACGATCCAGGTGTTCACGGCGCACCACCCGACGGCCAGGCAGGCCTGGATTGCGGCCGGCAGATACGCGCCGCGCCGGCCGAACGCCGCCCGCGACAACACCATGCCGGTGACGCCGGTACGCTGGCCGATGAGAACGAAAACGCCGAAAAGTGCCATGCCGACGATGTTTCCGGCGACAAGAACGATGAGCGTGTCGCGGAGACCGAGTCCGAGACCGATGCCGAGAGCGCCGAGAACCCAGTTGATGGGCGCGATATTCGCCCCCGCCCAGATCCAGAACTGGCCGGAGACACGCGTCGTGCGTGCTTCCTCGGGGATGGGTTGCAGTACTTCTTCGAAGTCGTGGATGTGAGGACTGTCGGTGGGAATGTTCTTGACCATCGGACTCCCTTTGTGAGGCCATGTGGGCTTCCCATCTTCCGGTGCGTGACCCACATCACACCATTTACACTTTGCCAATAAAATCGGGTTGTCAACGAACGGAATGTCATGCCGCTGTCGTTAGCCGACGTCCTCGCACACCCGAGCCTGGCTGCCGGACGCCCCGTCGTTCGCGTCGGCGCCCAGCTGCTGACGCAACCGGTGCGCTGGGTGCATTCGAGCGAAGTCATCGACATCGCGCACCTTCTTCGCGGCGGCGAACTGCTGCTGACCGCAGGGTTCGCGCTCGCGTCCGCCGATCCGGACCGATTGCGGCGGTACGTGCGTGAATTGTCGGCTCGCCGCGTCGCCGGAGTGGCCATCGAGACCGGGACGCAACTGCCGCGGATCCCCGCAGAACTGATCGAGGAGGCGTCGGCGGCGGGGTTGCCGGTGGTGGAGTTGCGGGGGGTCGTGCCGTTCGTCGAGGTGGCCGAGGCGATCAACGGCCTGCTGGTCAACGAATCGGTGCAGCGACTGCGTCGTGGTGACGCCGTCGCGCACGCGTTGTCGGAGGAACTGGCGCGCGGTGGCGGTCCCGACGAGTTGCTTGCGGTGCTCGCGCGACTCCTGCCCGGCGACGTGACCCTGCTCGACGCGGCCGGCGACGTGATCGCGGCCCTCGGGAACGAGATCGCCGCTCCCGCTGCAGATTCGGGGCTGTTCTCGGTACCGGTGGCGGTTCAAGGTGTCGGCGTCGCGACGCTCGTGGTGTCTCCGGACGACCCGGCCGATCACGTCACCGCGGAGGCGATCGTCGAGCGAGCGCCGGCAGCGCTGGCGATCTCGCTCCTGCGATCCTTTCCGCCGTCGGCCGCGGTCCGTGCCGCGCAGGCGTTGCTGCGGATCGCCGGCCAGCCGAATCCTGCGCCCGAGCGTCTCGTTGCGGCGGCCCGCGCGGCGGGGCTGGCCGACGGGGTGTCGTACGTCGGGGTCGTCGGCCGTTCGGTCGACGGTCCGGTGGCTCTCGCCGCTGTCGATGCGACGCTGCATCGGTACTCGGCCGGAACGGTGTCGTCCGTGGCCGGCGACGAGTTGCACGCGATCGTCGTTGTCCGGGCCGACGACCGGTCCGGGTCGTGCGCTGCGCTGGTCGCGTCGTTGCGCACGACGTCCCGGGCGGAGCAGGCCCGGGTGGCGGTGGGGCCGGTGGTCACCGGTCTGACCGGATTGCCCGGGACGCTGGCGGAGGCGCGGTTCGTGCTCGACCTCGCGGGCGATCTGGGCATCGCCGACACCGCGGTGGTCGCCGCGGACCTCGTTCTCGAACGCCTGGTCCGGCGGATCGACGATCCTGCGTTGCTGGCCGCGTTCGTCCGGGAAGTTCTCGGGCCGCTGCTCGTGGTGGGTGTGGAACGTGGTCGCCGCCTGATCGACACGTTGGACGTCTACCTGCAGTGCGGGTGCAACAAGACCGAGGCGGCGGCCCGGCTGCACGTGCAGCGCCAGACGCTGTACCAGCGGCTCGAGCAGATCTTCGCGCTGCTCGGCGAGGATCCGACGGGTTCGCCGCGGCTCGCTGCCCTGCACCTCGCGACGCGCCTCTACCTCGGTGGTGTGGTCGACTCGAACTGACAGTCTGCGGGGTTGCGGAACCCACGCAGCGGATCGCCTGTTGCAACAGGGTTGCATTCTCGTGAACTTCACCGGGAATCGCGCACGGAGGTGGCTCGATCTCCGATTTGACGTGTTTACTGCGGTTTCAGGTCCGATTCATCCTCGGCAACCCCGATTCGATTGCAATGGCGACGTGATCCGTTGACATGTGATGGTGCGCACAATATCGTCACTAATCGAATTGCAGTTGCACTGACAGCAACAATGCCATTCGTCGCAGTCGGCAGGCGCCGACGCCCCGAGAAGGAGTGGGCATGGCCCAAAACCTCAATTCCCCCTCAGCTGCGCAGCAAACGGACGAGGCCGGCGCGGTGAACCCCTCGCCCCGAGTGCTCCGGCGCGTCGTCGCTGCGAGCTTCGTCGGCAACTTCGTCGAATGGTTCGACTACGCCGTATACGGTTACCTCGCAACGGTTATCGCGGTGGTCTTCTTCCCCGAGGCCGCGCCCACGACGGGCCTGCTGGCCACGTTCGCCGTCTTCGCTATCTCGTTCGTCATCCGCCCGATCGGCGGCCTGGTCTGGGGTCACTTCGGGGACAAGATCGGCCGCCGCACCGCGCTGTCGCTGTCGATCCTCATCATGTCGGCGTCGACGTTCTGCATCGGCCTGATCCCCGGCTTCGATCAGATCGGGTACGTCGCGCCGGTCCTGCTGCTACTCGTCCGCATGGTGCAGGGATTCTCGGCCGCCGGCGAGTACGCGGGCGCCTCGGCGTTCCTCGCCGAATACGCCCCGGACCGCAAGCGCGGCCTCTTCACCAGTGTCGTGCCCGCGTCCACGGCCGCCGGACTGCTGTTCGGATCGCTGATCGCGGCACTGCTCACCGCGGTGCTCTCGACGGAACAGATCAACGGGTGGGGCTGGCGGCTGCCGTTCCTGCTCGCGGCACCGATGGGTCTGATCGGCCGTTACATCCGGTTGAAGCTCGAGGACACCCCGAAGTTCCAGGAAATGGAACAGAAAGTGGAGGCCAACGCGCCGCTGTCGATCCTGTTCACCCATCATCGACGTGCGATCGTCATCGCGTTCGGGGTCACGTGCCTCAACGCGGTCGGCTTCTACCTGATTCTCAGCTACATGCCGACCTACCTGTCGGAGGTGTTGAACGTCGGGCACACGGCCTCGTTCGTCGCCGCGTCGATCGCCCTCGCCTGCTACATCGTCTTCATCTTCGGGATGGGTGCGCTCTCGGATCGATTCGGCCGCAAGCGAGTTCTCATAGGCGCGTCGATCTGCTTCGCCGTGTTCACCGTCCCGTTGTTCAGCGTGCTCGGGGCCGTCGGGATCGTGGGTGTCGTCGTCATCCAGATCGTGCTGTGCGCGTTCCTCACCATGAACGACGGCACCCTCCCGACCTTCCTGTCCGAGATCTTCCCCACCCAGGTCCGCTACAGCGGGTTCGCCTTCAGCTTCAACACCGCCAATGCCCTGTTCGGCGGCACCGCGCCGTTCGTCGCCACCCTACTGATCGAGATCACCGGCAGCCCACTGGCGCCCGCCTGGTACCTCGTCGCCGCAGCCCTCGTCGCCATGGGCTCGATGCTTATGGCCCGCGAAACCTCCCGTAGACCCCTGGCCGACGTCTGACCACCCGTACCTCCCACAGAAATGCGGCATCACGCGATGCCGCCGGCAATTCGAAAGGAACATCATGAACTTGGAGCGCATCAAGAGCATCCCGAACGGCGAGAAGGTCGTTCCCACGTTCTCCCCGGTGGAAATGGACCGCAGGCTCGTCGCGCTGCGTAAGCACATGGCGGACAACGGGGTCGGCGCCGTGCTGTTCACCAGCTACCACAACATCAACTACTACTCCGACTTCCTCTACACCGCGTTCGGCCGCCCCTACGCCCTCGTCGTCACCCAGGACAGCTCGACCACCGTGTCCGCCAACATCGACGCCGGCATGCCGTGGCGGCGCACGTTCGGCGAGAACGTCGTCTACACCGACTGGCGACGCGACAACTTCGAGTACGCAGTGCAGCAGGTGCTGGCGAACCAGGGTATCTCGCGCGGCACGCTCGGTGTCGAGGACGACCACCTCACCCCAGACCTGCGGTCCCGCGTCGCCGCGGTCCTGCCGGGAATGACGTTCACCGATGTCGCCAAGGCCACGATGCGGCACCGCATGGTGAAGTCGCCCGAGGAGATCGAACTGATCAAACACGGCGCCCGGATCGGCGACCTCGGCGGCGAGGCGATCCGCGACGCCGTCACGGAGGGCGTCCCGGAGTACGAGGTGGCGATTGCCGGGTCGAACGCGATGATCCGGGAGATCGCGGCCACCTTCCCGCACGCCGAACTGCGCGACACGTGGGTGTGGTTCCAGTCGGGTGTCAACACCGACGGTGCCCACAACTGGGCCACCAGCCGTCGCGTCGAGCGCGGAGACATCCTGTCGCTGAACTGTTTTCCGATGATCGCCGGCTACTACACGGCGCTCGAGCGCACGCTGTTCTACGGTGAGCCGTCGGCGGAACATCTGCGACTGTGGGAGGTCAACGTCAAGGTCCATCGCCGCGGCCTCGAGCTCATCAAGCCGGGCGCGGTCTGCAAGGACATCGCGGCCGAGCTGAACGAGATCTACGAGGCCGAGGGTCTGCTGCCGAACCGCACGTTCGGATACGGGCACTCCTTCGGCGTGCTCTCGCACTACTACGGGCGCGAGGCGGGCCTCGAGCTGCGCGAGGACATCGACACCGTCCTCGAACCTGGCATGGTCGTGTCGATGGAACCGATGATCATGGTTCCCGAGGGAATGCCTGGTGCCGGTGGCTACCGCGAACACGACATCCTGGTCGTCGGCGAGGACGACGCGGAGAACATCACCCGGTTCCCGTTCGGACCCGAACACAACATCCTCGGCGTCTGACCGGTACGCCGACCCTGCCGCAGGTGTGGCAGGGTCGGCAGAAGTACCAGCCGAGTCGAAGGAGCGCAGCGGACATGAGTGTGGACGACGTCGATCAGCTCGGCGATCAGAACGGTGACACGAAGCCGTCGCCGTCGGTTCTGCTCAACGGGCTGCGCGTTCTGGAGGCGTTCTCGATCACCGAACCGGTGCTCGGCGTCACCGAGATCGCGCGGAAGGTCGATCTGCACAAGAGCAGTGTGTCCCGGATGCTCGCGACCCTCGAGAAAGCGGGATACGTCGAACGGGAGGAGGGGACCGGGCGGTACCGGCTCGGTCTCGGCGTGATCGGCCTGGCCGGGCCGTTGCTGGCGAACCTCGACGTTCGGCGGGTGGCGCTGCCCGAACTCGAAGGCCTGACGCGGCGGACCGAGGAGACGAGTGCCCTGATGGTGTGGAACGGCCACGAATCCGTCGTCGTCGAACAGGTTCCGAGTCCCAAGCAGGTCAAGCACACGGCCGCGGTCGGCACGCGATACGACACGTATGCGAGTTCGTCGATCCAGGTCTTCCTGTCCGACATGCCGCGCGCCGAGGTGGAGCGGCTGTTCGAACGGCGGCTGCTGCTGGGGCCGGACGACGCCGACTCGGTGAGCGAGTACCTCGACGAACTGGGCGAGATCCGTGATCGCGGGTACGCCGTCAACGACGGCCGGACGTCGATCGAGGAGGTCGGCATCTCGGCGCCGGTTCACGACCACCGCGGCGTCCTCGTCGGCGCGGTGATGCTGTCCGCACCCCGGTTCCGGGTTCCCCACACCATGCTCGACTCGCTCGGCCGCACCGTCGCCGAGTCGGCCCGCACGGTGTCCGCGCGGCTCGGTGCACCTGCCGCGACGCGCGACTGACGACCCGATCTCCGGGTGTCCCCGCGGACTATCCTGGGTGGAGCGTGTCGGAGGTGGTGCAGGCCGATGGCGAACGACGATCCGTGGGCAACCCAGCGTCAGCCGGAGATCACGTCCGAGCTGGCAGCGGCAGGGTTCGACGATGCCGTGGAAATCGGCCGCGGCGGGTTCGGGGTCGTGTATCGCTGCCTGCAGGAAGATCTCGAGCGCACGGTCGCCGTCAAAGTCCTGACGTCGAACCTCGATCCCGACAACGTGACGAGGTTCGTGCGGGAGCAACGGGCGATGGGCCGGACGTCCGGGCACCCGAACATCGTCGCGGTCTACCAGGTCGGGGTCACCCGGAGCGGTCGCCCGTTTCTCGTCATGCCGTACCACTCGTTCGGTTCCCTCGACGCGCAGATCCGTCGTTCGGGCCCTCTCGGGTGGCAGGAGGTGCTGCGGCTCGGGATCAAGATCTCCGGCGCCCTCGAGACCGCGCACCGCGGTGGGATGCTGCACCGCGACGTCAAACCGGCGAACATCCTGCTCACCGAATACGACGAACCGCAGTTGACCGACTTCGGTATCGCCCGCGTCTCGGGTGGATTCGAGACGACGGCAGGGTCCATCACCGGCTCCCCGGCGTTCACTGCGCCCGAGGTACTCGAAGGCAGGCCGCCGACGGTCGAGTCGGACGTCTACAGCCTCGGGTCCACGCTGTTCTGCGCGCTGACCGGTCATGCCGCGTACGAGCGCCGCAGCGGTGAACAGGTCGTCGGTCAGTTCCTGCGGATCTCCACGCAGGCGGTCCCCGACCTGCGGGACGCCGGAATCCCCGACGACGTGTGCAGCGCAGTCGAACATGCCATGGCCCGCGCGGTCGAGGACAGGCCGGGCGGTGCCGCCGACTTCGGCAACGAGCTCCGCGCCGTCGAGCGTCGCAACGGTGTGGCCGTCGACGACATGTACATCCCGATTCAGCGGGCGCCCGAGCAGCCGCACGATCATGCGGGCGAGTCCACCCCGTCCCGGCGCCCCGGGCTCCCATACAACGTGCGGACGCCGCCGACCCCGCCCGCGCCGGTGACGAAGTTCCGCCCACCCACGACTACCCGGCAGCTCGTGCCTCGCCGCCGGCTGCTCGCCGCTTTGCGCGCGGGACGGGACCGCAGGCTGACACTCGTCCACGCGCCTGCCGGGTTCGGCAAGAGCAGTCTCGTCGCCCAGTGGCGCGACGACCTGGTCGAGGCCGGGACCGCGGTCGCGTGGCTGACCGTGGACCGGGACGACAACAACGTGGTGTGGTTCCTCTCCCATCTGGTCGAGGCGATCCGGCGGGTCCGCCCGGACGTCGTCACCGACCTGGGGCAATCCCTGGAAGAGCACGGGGACGCGGTCGAACGGTTCGTCCTCACGTCGCTGATCAACCGGCTTCACGACAGCGCGGAGGCGCTCGTAGTCGTGATCGACGACTGGCATCGCATCTCCGACTCCGGGCCGATCGAGGCGATGACGTTCCTGCTCGACAACGGCTGTCACCACCTGAAGATCGTCGTCGCGAGCAGGAACAGGTCGGGGCTGCCCCTGAGCCGGATGCGGGTGCTCGACGAACTCAACGAAATAGCCTCCGAAGACCTGTGTTTCGACTTCGGTGAATCACAGAACTTCCTGGCGGACCGGGTGCAGGTTCCGCTGAAGGACACCGAGATCGAGCAACTCCGGGAATCGACCGACGGCTGGATCGCGGCACTGCAGCTGGCCTCACTGTCGTTGCGCGAAGCCGGGAGTCCGGAGAACCTGATCGAACAGCTGCGGACGGGGACCGACGCCATCGGTGAGTATCTCGCCGAGAACGTGCTCGACGCCCTCGAGCCGGACATGCTCGACTTCATGCTCACCACCTCGGTCCCCGACAAGGTGTGCGGCGACCTGGCGTCGGCGCTGGGCGGTGTGCGGGACGGGCAGGCGAGACTCGAGCAGGTCGCCGCACGCGATCTGTTCCTCGGCAGGACGGGGGACGACCGTCAGTGGTATCGCTACCATCACCTGTTCGCCCAGATCCTTCATCAGCGCCTCGAGCGGGATCACCCCGGGCGCATCACCGATCTGCACCGCCGGGCGTACGACTGGTTCCGGGAGCGGCACCTGCTGGGCGAGGCCGTCGACCACATCCTCGCGGCCGGTGAACCGCAGCGAGCGGTGGAACTGCTCGAGGAGGACGACCTCTACCTCCTCGATCGGTCGCAGATGTCGACGCTGCTCGGCCTGATCGGGAAACTGCCCGCCGACCTGGTGGCCGCCAGCCCGCGGCTGCAGCTCACCATCGGATGGGCGAACTGCGAACTCCAGCGACTCGAACTCGCGCAGGCCGCCCGAACCCGCGCACTCGAGCAGATCGACGCCGGGGAGATGTCCGAGAGCGCCGCCCAGCTCCGGGTGGAAGCGGATGTCCTGCAGGCCGACATCGAGGCGACCGCCGACCGCATCGAGGGTGTGCGCGAGCTCGTCGCCGAGTGCCTCGCCCGTCCCACGGAGTATCACCCCTTCGTGGTGTCGATGGCCGCTCTCATCGAGACGTTCGTGGACACGTGTGAATTCCGGTTCGAGGACGCGTACCGCAGGCAGAGCTGGGCGGCCCCGTACCACCGGCAGAACACGGGGCCGTACTCCGTCGCGTACGGGTACTGTTTTGCCGGGCTCGCGAAGTTCGAACAGCTCGACGTCGGCGGTGCCATGGAGCTGTATCGCAAGGCGTGCCGGCTGGTCCGGGAGGCGGAGAACACGCAGTCGCAGCATGCGCGGCTCACGCGCACGCTTCTCGCCGAAGTCCACTACGAGCAGGGCCGGATCGACGAAGCGGACCAGTTGCTCAATGAGACGTTCGACCCCGCCGCGCTCGGTGGCGCAGCGGATTTCATGATCCGGCACTACTGCCTCAGGGCGCGGATCTTGGCGTTGCGTGGCGATCCCGGCGCCGCGGCACGACAGCTCGACGAGGGGGTTCGGACCGCCGAGACGTTCTCCCTGCCTCGTCTGCGGGCCGCCGTCGACAACGAGCGGGTGCGGATCGGGCTGCCCCTGGCGCCCGGGTTCGTGCCCGTCACGCGCGAGACCCGGCGTACCCCGACGGACGGGCTCGACCTGGCGACGGCGCAGCTCGAGGAAGAGGCGGCCATCATGTTGCTCGAGGCGCAGGGCGATTCGGCGGCCGCGGATCGGGCGTGCGAGTGGGCGAACGACTGGGTGCGGCAACTCGACGGCACCGGGCGGCGCCGGGCCGGGCTGCAGGCGATCCGGTTGCTGGTGTCGTGCCTGTGGGCGGCCGGACGTCGTGACGAAGCGCAGGCGACGCTTCTTCCCGCGGCAGTGGAGTGCGCTCGGCACGAACTGATCCGATTCCTACCCGACGGCGGCCCGAACGTCGTCGCAGCGCTGTCGGCGCTGCGGGAGAGCGGTCATCAGGGCCTGCCGCGGACGTTCACCGATGCAGTGCTCGCGGCAGTCCACTAGCGCCCTCCGGCGAACAGAGGCGCCACGGTTCCAGCAGGGTTTCGTAGTGTGCCCTGGTGAAATCGTGTGTTCCGACGAGATCCGACACCGCGTGCGCAGCCGCCGCGTCGCGCACGGCGGTCGCGAGATCGGCACGCATCCGCTCGTCCTCGCGCAGGGTCACCCCGTCCATGTAGTGGCGTTCCCACGCGGCGTCCTGGGCGCGGTACCAGGACCTGATCCGGCCGGCTTCCGACGCCGCGTCTCGTGCGCAGATCCAGGCGCCGAGCCGCCGGCGGCCGTCGACGGCGCTGCTCGTCCGCGTCAGTGCTCCGAACTGTTCGTCGACGAGTGCTGCCGCATCGACGGCGTGCCGCACGACGTCCTCCCAGTTCGGACCGAAGGCCTGTTCGCATTCGTCCTCGGTCACGGTTAACGAGTCGAGGGCGGACAGCGCGTCGTCCAGCACATCGAGGCGGAGAAGGTACGAGTCCGGCAGGGCGCTTCGGCTCAGTAACTGGAATGCCACGAACGCGTCGCCGCGCACCGGCGCGCAATGCACGAGAATGTCGAGCACCGACAGTCGGGTTTCCGGCGCGTACGCGCCGCGCGCCGGAACCGGGTGCTGCCGGATGAAATGAGCGGCGCGGGCCGGGAGAAGTCGAAGTTCGTCTGTGATCATGTCAGCACTCGACGTAGCTGACGGGGACGTTGACGGCGAGACCGCCGGTGGACGTCTCCTTGTACTTCGACAGCATGTCAGCGCCGGTCGAGCGCATCGTCTCGATCACCTGGTCCAGGCTTACGCGGTGGGTCCCGTCGCCGCGCAGGGCCATCCGGGCGGCGTTGATGGCCTTGCCTGCCGAGATCGCGTTCCGTTCGATGCACGGAATCTGGACGAGGCCTTCGATGGGGTCGCAGGTGAGGCCGAGGCTGTGTTCCATGGCGATCTCCGCGGCGTTCTCCACCTGTTCCGGTGTGCCGCCGAGGATCTCGGCCAGTCCTGCGGCGGCCATCGACGCCGCCGAGCCCACCTCGCCCTGGCAGCCGACTTCGGCGCCCGAGATCGACGCCCGCTCCTTGTACAGGGATCCGACCGCGCCGGCCGCGAGGAGGAACCGGACCGCGGTCTCGTCGGGGTCGGCCCGGCCGGCGGGCGTGTAGTGGACGGCGTAGTGCAGGACGGCGGGGATGATGCCCGCGGCGCCGTTGGTGGGGGCGGTGACGATGCGCCCACCCGAGGCGTTCTCCTCGTTGACCGCGAGCGCGACGAGGTTGACCCAGTCCTCCGCGAACGCGGGATCACGATGGGGGTCTTCCTGATCGAGCCGGAGATACCAGTCACGGGCGCGCCGCCGGACGCGCAGCGCACCGGGAAGGAGTCCGTCGCGGGAGATGCCGCGTCGCTCGCACTCGACCATGACGTCGCGGATGTGGAGCAGCCGGTCGCGGATCTCCGCGGCCGCGCGGGTTTCGCTTTCGAACTCGAGCATGACCTGGCTGACGCGGCATCCGTGCCGCGCGCAGATGTCGAGGAGTTCCTTCGCGGACCCGAACGACGACCCGCTCGCCGGCGTCGGCCGGTGTTCCGTGCTCTCGGCTTCGGTGACCACGAACCCGCCACCGATCGAGAAGTACGTCTCCCGATGGATTTCCACGTTCCCGGCCGCATAGGCCGTCACCGTCATCCCGTTCGGGTGGAACGGCAGGATCGTCAGCGGATGAAGCACGATCTCGTCCTCGGCCAGCGCGATGTGGTGCGAACCGCCGAGCGCGATGCGCCGCGTGGTCCGCATCGCCTCGAGTCGCTGCTCCATCTCCTCGGTTTCGATCGTCTCGGGCCGATACCCCTCGAGGCCGAGCAGGACTGCGGACATCGTCCCGTGGCCGGCGCCGGTCGCGGCGAGCGAGCCGTACAGGTCGACGCGGACGCCGGTGACGTCCTCGAACGCGCCGAGCGTGTGAAGGTCGGACACGAAACGCGCGGCCGCGCGCATGGGTCCGACGGTATGGGAACTCGAGGGGCCGACACCGACGGAGAACAGGTCGAACACGCTGATGGTCACAGGGTCACCGTCTCGTTGAGTTCGGTCGCGTACTGCGCGGGGGTCAGGAGGCCGTACGTGGACGACGACGGCACCGGCAGGATGGCGAACAACCATCCGGCGTGGAACGGATCTTCGGCGACGAGCGCCGGATCAGCGGTGGCGTCGCGGTTCGTCATCGTGATCAGACCGCCGATCGGGGCGTACACGGTGATGGCCGTCCGCGCCGACGACCAGATCACAGCGCAGGGGGAACCCGCGTCGACAGTGCTTCGCACGGCAGGCAGGTCCACTCCGACCACGTCGATGTCGTCGAGTGCGCGGTCGGTGACGCCTGCGCGCAAGGGGAAATCGGAAAAGTTCGCACCCGGCGTCAGCGCCACCCAGCTGTGTGTGGCCGTATACCGTCGGTCCGAGGGAATCTTACGAGCTCTCATGCCTTTTCCTTTGACAGTCGGGCCTTGCGGTCGCGGACCACTCGCCTGCGATCCAACAGATTCGAAATTGATATATCAGTCAGTGCAATAACGGTAGGTCAGTATGCGACATGGGTCAAGAGGGGATCGGGAAAACGTTGGGAAATGTGGCGGCTACGGCCGGAGCGTCGCGGGCAGCACACCTTTGAGAGAACTCATCACGACGAGGGCATCGGCACCCCGGAGGTCGCTCGGCGTCAGCATGTGCTCGTGCATCAACCCGCGGTCCAGCTGCCACGACCGCTCGACACCCGGCAGACATCCCGACGACAACGGCGGCGTCCACCAGACGCCGTCGATCCGGGCGGCGAGGTTCGCGATCGTGGTCTCGGTGACATGCCCGAGTTCGTTGACCAGCACGACGTCGTCGGCATCGGGATTGCGGTGACGCCTGCGGTCGTACCGCTCCCGCAACGTCGTCTTGTGCCCGAGGAGGATGTCGAGGGAATCGACGGGCTCGTCGTCGAGGACGAGGGATACACAGGCAGGCGCGACCGGGGGAGCGAAGACGTCGACGTCCACGCCGCCGTCGCGGTGCAGGCGCACCCGGACCCGGGCCGCTCCGGCGCACGACAGCTGGTGCGCGAGGTGGCGCCGGACCTCTCGTTCCTCGAACTCGTACCCGAGGACCGCCGCGGAACGGGCCAGACGCGACAGGTGACGGTCGAGATGCCGCAAGCCCGTGCGGGGATCGTGATACATCGTCTCCATCAGCTGAACCTCAGCTGTGTCGATCGTCGTGAGCCCCACTGCGGCGGACACGGAAGTGTTCACAGGGCGGAGTCTCGATTCGGCGCGTGACTGGAGGTGGCGGGACCACGATATACGAGTGCGCGGAGCACCGCGACGGCGTCGACCGTCTCCGCGACGTCGTGGACGCGGAGGATGGCGGCGCCGTTCTGGGCGGCGATGAGGGCTGCGGCGACGGATGCGGCCTGGCGGTGGTCGACGTCGCGGCCGGTGATGGCGCCGAGCATGCCTTTGCGGGAGAGTCCGGCCATGACGGGGAGGCCGATCTCGGTGATCTGCCGGAGTTCGCTGAGTAGTTGAAGGTTGTGGGTGAGGGTTTTGCCGAATCCGAAGCCCGGGTCGAGCAGGATGTGCTCGGACGGGATGCCGGCGGTCAGACACGCCTCGATCCGGGTGAGGAGGAAGCGTCGGACCTCGTGTACGACGTTCCGGTATCGGGGTGCGTGCTGCATGGTGGTGGGGTCGCCGAGCATGTGCATGAGGCAGACCGGGACCTGCAGGTCGGCGGCGGTGTGCAGGGCGCCGGGGAGCTGGAGGGCGCGGACGTCGTTGATGAGGGTGGCGCCGGCGGCGACGGCGGCGCGCATCACCTCGGGGCGGGAGGTGTCGACGGAGATGGGGACCGTGGTGTGCCGGGCGAGTGCCTCGATGACGGGGATGACGCGGGCGATTTCGTCGGCGACCGGTGGTGGGGTGGATCCGGGGCGGGTGGATTCGCCTCCGATGTCGAGGAGGTCGGCGCCCTCGGCGACGAGTGACAGTGCGTGGTCGATGGCGTGGTGGTGGTCGGTGTAACGGCCGCCGTCGGAGAAGGAGTCGGGGGTGACGTTGACGATGCCGCAGACCAGGGGGGTGTGGCGGGTGAGGGCGGCGAGCAGCCGGTGGGGGCCGGTGGCGGTGAGAGTGGGGGACGGCATCGGGGTGCACCTCCTTGTGGGTGGAAATCGGCCCCGGGGGACGGCGCCATGTCGTCCCCCGGGGCCGAGGATTGCCTTCGTTGCCGCGTTTATTCGGGGCGGGTTCCGTATTCTTCGGCGGCGTCGATCAGCCACGCCGCGAGGTAGCGGGCGAACGAGGCCCGTACCAGGATGCGGTAGTCGGTGCCGGTGTCGTCGAGTGCGGTGAGGACGACGCCGGCGAGTCCGAGCATGGTCTGCACGGCGGTTCCGGGTCGGAACACGGTGGGGTGCAGGTCGATCGAGCAGCCGGTGGCGAGGATGTCGCGGGCGTGCGCTCCGGTGAGCCGGAGGGTGGTGCGTTGGGCGGAGACGTCGATGGCGGCGCCGCCGTGTGGGGTGACGGCGGTGCGGAGTTGGGTTTCGAGGTCTTCGGGGGACTGGGTGTGGGTGGTGATGAGGAATTCGTCCGGGCCGAGCCAGATCGCGGTCGCCGCATCGCCCTCGATCCGGGTCGAGGGGTTGGTGGGCAGGTCGACGCCGAGGACGGCGGCGGCGGCGGCGGCACCGGGTCCGGTGGGGTCCACCCACAGGTCGATCATGGTGACGAACGGTTCCTCGGTGATGCGCACCGTGTCGGGCAGGTGCGCGAAGGTGTGGTTCCAGCTGTGCAGGGGGCTCAGCGGGGTGAGGGTGTCAGCCATCGCGGCGTGCTCCTTCGGGGTCGACGAGGACGGTGCCGGTGACCTGCACGGCGACGAGGTTTCCGTCGACGGGGACGTGCAGGGTGTCGCCGATTCGGGTGTGGCCGCCCTTGACGAGGGCGAGGCCGAACGGGCGGCCGAGTTCGGCGCTCATATAGCTGGAGGTGACGTGCCCGAGCATCGGGACGGGCGGCGGTGGCAGGGTGCCGTCGGGGCGGTGTTCGATGATCTGCGCGCCCTCGGGGAGGACGGTGTGTTGGTCGAGGGGTAGCAGGCCGACGAACTGTTTGCGCAGCGGGTTCTGGTTTTCCTGCCGGGTGAAGGAGCGTTTGCCGATGAAGTCGGCCTTCTTCTTCGACACCGCCCAGCTCATGCCGAGGTCCTGGGGGGTGACGGTGCCGTCGGTGTCCTGCCCGATGATCGGGTAGCCCTTTTCGGCGCGCAGGACGTGCATGGTTTCGGTGCCGTAGGGGGTGATGTGGTGTTTGTCGCCGGCGGCGATGAGGCGGGCCCAGATGGCGGGGGCGTGCCAGCCGCCGACGTTGACCTCGTAGGCGAGCTCGCCGGAGAAGCTGACCCGGGCGATGCGCACGTGCACGCCGGCGAGGGTGGTGTCCCGCCAGGCCATGAACGGGAACGCGTCGTTGGTGACGTCGAGGTCGCCGAAGACCTCCCCGATCACGTCGCGGGAGCGCGGTCCGACGACGGGGAAGGTGGCCCAGTGTTCGGTGACGGAGGTGAGCCGGACCTGCAGGTGCGGCCATTCGGTTTGGAGCCATTCCTCCATCCAGTCGAGGATTTTCGCGGCGCCGCCGGTGGTGGTGAACACCTGGTAGCGGTCCTCGGCCAGGCGCATGATGGTGCCGTCGTCGATGACCATGCCGTCGACGCCGCACATGAGTCCGTAGCGGACCATGCCGACCTTGAGGGTGCTCATCATGTTGGTGTAGAGCATGTCGAGCAGCACCCCGGCGTCGGGTCCCTGGACGTCGATCTTGCCGAGGGTGGAGCCGTCGAGGATGCCGACGCCGGCGCGGACGGCGGCGCATTCGCGGAGCACCGCGGTGTCCATGTCCTCGCCGGGGTGCGGGTAGTAGCGGGGGCGTTTCCATTGGCCGACGTCCTCGAATACCGCGCCGCGGCCGAGGTGCCAGTCGTGTAGGGCGGTGACCCGTTCGGGGTCGAAGAGGGTGCCGCGGGCGCGGCCGGCGAGGGCGGCGAACGGGACCGGGGTGTAGGGGGGCCGGAAGGTGGTGGTGCCGAGGGTTTCGATCGGGCGGTGCAGGAGTTCGGCGGTGATGCCGGAGGAGATCACCCCGGACGTTTTGCCCTGGTCGTGGGCGGTGCCGATGGTGGTGTAGCGCTTGATGTGTTCCATCGACGTCATGCCGGCGCCGACGGCGCGGGCGAGGTCGGCGACCGTGGCGTCGCGTTGGACGTCGACGAACTGGGTGTCCTGCCCCGCGGGGTCGGGGACCCGCCACAGGACCAGCGGCGGCAGGCCACCCGCATGGTCGGCATCAGCGGTGTCGGTGTCGGTGTCCGCGCCGGGGGCGGGGTCGATTGTCCGATCCGGAACGGTGAAGCCGAGGTCGCGCATGATCGACTGACCCGCGTTCTCGCCGTCGTGCAGGCAGCCGGGGAGGTCGAGAATGCCGTTGGCGGAGCCGGCGACGGTGACGCCGTCGAGGGTCTCGCCGGGCACGAACGCACCCAGGGTGTCGTCGTACTTCAGTGTGCCGCGGGCCTGGGAGAACAGGTGCACGGCCGGGTTCCAGCCGCCGCTGACGAGCAGGGCGTCACACGCGAGCGGGATCGGGGTGCCGGTGGTGTCGTCGCGGGAGGTGACGAGGGCGTGGCTGACCCGGCCGTTGCCGCGGGTGCCGGACACGACGGATCCGGTGCGGACCGGGATGCCCCGCGTGTCGCATTCATGCTGCCAGCGGGTGGGGGCGGTGTCGCGGGCCTCGACGACCGCGTTGATGCGGACCCCGGCGTCGTGCAGGTCGATCGCCGCCTGGTAGGCGCTGTCGTTGGTGGTGAACACGACGGCCTGGGCGCCGACGGTGACGCCGTAGCGGTGCAGGAAGGTGCGGGCGCCGTGGGCGAGCATGATGCCGGGGCGGTCGTTGTCGGTGAACACGACGGGGCGCTCGTGGGCGCCGGCGGCGACGAGGATGTGCCGGGCCCGGATCCGCCACACCCGCTGCCGGCTGACCGCGGCCGGGGCCTGGCCACCGAGGTGGTCGGTGCGGCGCTGCAGGGCGAGGACGAAGCCGTCGTCGTAGTGGCCGAACGCGGTGGTGCGCTGCAGGTGCAGCACGTCCGGGTAGGTGGCGAGTTCGGCGACGGCGGCGGTGGCCCAGTCCAGGGCGGGGGCGCCGTCGATCAGATCCGTGGAGCCGAGGAGGTCGCCGCCGGCTTCGCTCTGCTCGTCGAGCAGCACCACCCGGGCGCCGGCGCGGGCGGCGGTGAGGGCGGCGGCGAGCCCGGCCGGGCCGGCGCCGGCGATCAGCAGGTCGGTGTGGTGGTGGGTGGCGTCGTATTTCGCCGAGTCCGGGATGGTCGCGAGCCGGCCCTGGCCGGGGATGCCGCGGGCGACGAGGCCGTCGAACAACTCGATGGTGGTGGCGAGCAGCATCGGCTCGGGGAAGGGTTCCTCGATCTGCACGAGGCCGCCGGTGTCCTCGGCCCAGGCGGCGGTGATGCCGCGGGGGCGGCCGAGTTTGATGCTGGTGGTGACCTGGTGGACGCCGTTCGCGAGCAGCGCGGAGCCGAGGGTGTCACCGGGGTGGCCGGTCAACTCTTGGCCGTCGAAGGTGAAGGTGTGGGTGGTGGTGCGGTCGAGGCGACCGCCCTGGCGGGTGCGGAAGGGTGCGTTCACGATATCGTCGGCTTCTGCTCGGCCACGCGGTAGACGCTGTGGAATCGGTAGGTGGCGGTGTCGCGGACGGCGTTGAACCAGCGCCGGCAACCGGCGGCATGGGACCACCGTTCGGCGAACAGGCCTTTCGGGTTGGCGCGGAAGAACACGAACTGCGCCCACTGCTCGTCGGTCAACGCGGCCGGGTCTTCGGGGTAGTCGACGTGGGCCTGGCCGCCGTAGTGGAACTCGGTTTCCTCACGCGGCCCGCACCACGGGCATTCGATCAACTGCATGCTGACTCCTGGTTGGTGTGCGGGGGTGGGTTAGTGGGCGACGGCGGCGGCGCCGTGCTCGTCGACGAGGGCGCCGGTGACGAACCGGTCGAGGCTGAACGGGGCGATGTAGTCGTGCGGTTCGTCGTTCGCGAGGGTGTCGGCCAGGCACCAGCCGAGCCCGGGGGTGGCCTTGAAGCCGCCGGTGCCCCACCCGCCGTTGAGGTAGACGTTGTCGTAGGGGGTGCGGCCGACGATCGGGGAGGCGTCGGGGCAGGTGTCGACGATGCCGCCCCAGGTGCGCAGCAGATGCGCGCGGGCGAAGACGGGGAACAATTCGACGGCGGCGGCCATCTGGCGTTCGATGATGTGGAAGGCGCCGCGTTGGCCGTAGCCGTTGTAGGAGTCGACGCCGGCGCCCATCACCAGTTCGCCCTTGTGGGCCTGGGAGACGTAGACGTGGATGGCGTTGGACATCACGATCGTCGGGTGCACCGGCTCGAGGAGTTCGGACACCAAAGCCTGCAGCGGGTGCGATTGCAGGGGGGTGGCGATGCCGAGCATGTCGGTGAGGGTGGAGGTGTGCCCGGCCGCACAGAGCGCGACCTGCCCGGTGGCGATGTCGCCGCGGGTGGTGCGGACCCCGGTCACCTTGTTGCCGTCGGTGACGAAGCCGGTGACCTCACAGTTCTGGATGATGTCGATGCCGGCCTGGTCGGCGCGGCGGGCGAACCCCCAGGCCACGTAGTCGTGCTTGGCGATCCCGGCGCGGGGTTGGTAGGTGGCGCCGAGGACGGGGTAGCGGATGTCGGCGGAGATGTTGACCAGCGGGCAGAGTTTTTTGACCTCGTCGGGTCCGACCCATTCGGCGTCGATGCCGTTGAGTTTGTTGGCCTCGACCCGGCGGACGCTGTCGCGGACATCCTGGAGGCTGTGGGCGAGGTTGAGGACGCCGCGCTGGCTGAACAGGATCGGGTAGTCCAGGTCCTCCTCGAGGCCCTCCCACAGTTTCAGGGCGTGTTCGTAGATGCGGGTGCTCTCGTCCCACAAATAGTTCGACCGGATCAGGGTGGTGTTGCGGGCCATGTTGCCGCCCGCGAGCCACCCCTTCTCCAGCACGGCGACGTTGGTGATGCCGTGGTTCTTGGCGAGGTAGTGGGCGGTCGCGAGGCCGTGGCCGCCGCCGCCGACGATCACGATGTCGTAGGACTTCTTCGGTTCCGGGTTACGCCACAGAAAGTCCGGGTGGTCGGGCAGGTGCGCACCGGGCGGCGGGGTCGCTGCAGTGCCGGAGCTCAGGGTCGTCATCAGTTCGTCTCCGTGAGGTCGGGGTAGAGCGGGAACGCGGCGGCGAGGGCGTCGACCCGGGTGCGCAGGTCGTCGAGGCCGGTGTCGTCGGTGGCCGGGCGCAGGGCGTGGCTGATGATGTCGGCGACCTCGGTGAACGCGGCCTCGTCGAAACCGCGGGTGGCCAGGGCGGGGGTGCCGATCCGCACCCCGGAGGAGATCATCGGCGGGCGGGGGTCGAACGGGACGGCGTTGCGGTTGACGGTGATCCCCACCCGGTGCAGCCGGTCCTCGGCCTGCTTGCCGTCGAGTTCGGATTCGCGCAGGTCCACCAGCACCAGGTGCACGTCGGTGCCGCCGGAGACGACGTTGATGCCGGCGGCCCGCGAATCGGTTTGCAGGAGGCGGTCGGCGAGGATCTTCGCGCCGGTCAGGGTGCGCTGCTGGCGTTCGGCGAATTCGGGTTCGGCGGCGAGCTTGAACGCGACGGCCTTGCCGGCGATCACGTGCTCGAGCGGGCCGCCCTGCTGTCCGGGGAAGACCGAGGAGTTGAACTTCTTCGCCAGCGCCGCGTCGTTGGTGAGGATGACGCCGCCGCGGGGCCCGCCCAACGTCTTGTGGGTGGTGGAGGTGACCACGTGCGCGTGCGGGACGGGGGAGGGGTGCAGTCCGGCGGCGACCAGGCCGGCGAAGTGCGCCATGTCGACCATCAGGTAGGCGCCGACCTCGTCGGCGATGGCCCGGAACCGGGGGAAGTCGAGTTGGCGGGGGTACGCGGACCAGCCGGCCATGATCAGTTTCGGGCGGTGCTCGCGGGCCAGGCGTTCGACCTCGTCCATGTCGACGAGGTGGTCGTCCTCGCGGACGTGGTACGCGGCGACGTCGTAGAGCTTGCCGGAGAAGTTCAGCTTCATCCCGTGCGTGAGGTGACCGCCGTGCGCGAGATCCAACCCGAGGATGGAATCACCGGGGGTCAGCAGCGCCGCCATCGCCGCGGCGTTGGCCTGCGCCCCCGAATGCGGTTGCACGTTCGCGAACCCCGCACCGAACAGCGACTTCAACCGGTCGATCGCCAACTGCTCGATGACGTCGACGTGCTCGCACCCCCCGTAATAGCGGCGGCCCGGGTAGCCCTCGGCGTACTTGTTGGTCAGCACCGACCCCTGCGCCTGCATCACCGCGAGCGGCGCGAAATTCTCACTGGCGATCATCTCCAGGGTGCCCTGCTGCCGCGCCAACTCGGCCCCGATCGCCGCATGCACGGCCGGATCGAGATCCACCAACCGCCGAGTCAACGTCGGGTTTGCTGCCGCCTCGGTGAGGTTTGCGGTGTCCACAGTCATGGTTCGCCTTTCTAGAAGGTCAGTTGACTTCGAACTAATATATCAACTGGAAAGTAGAGTAAGGTCAGGATCGGATAAAGGTCAATAGCTCCGGAAAATCAGGGAGACGAAACATGAGCCTGGCGCATTCCTCGGTCGCGGACACGGCATCGAACGGCGGCACCAACGCTGAACGCGCGTACGAGATCATCCGCGAACGCCTGGTCATGCTCGATATCCGGCCGGGTGAGCCGATCAACGACGACCGCCTCGCCGAGGAACTCGGTTTCGGCCGCACCCCGGTGCGCGAGGCCCTCAAGCGCCTCGAACGCGAACGCCTCGTCGTCGCCTACCCCCGCCGCGGCACCTTCGCCACCGCCGTCGACATGACCGACCTCGCCGACATCTCCGAGATCCGCAAACGACTCGAACCGACCGCCGCCGCCCGCGCCGCGCGCTCCGCGACCCAGGACGCCCGGGCCCGACTCGCCGCGCTCGCCGCCGACATCGCCGAGATCTCCGACACCGAGGACCCCCGCGAGGTGCTGCGCAAGGACGTGCACGTGCACCGCGAGATCTACCGAGCCTCGGGCAACCCGCACCTCGAGGACATCCTCGTCAGCCTCGACGCCCACGCCACCCGCATCTGGTGCCTGTTCCTCGACCGACTCCCCGACGTCGCCAGCCACGTCCGCGAGCATGCTGCCTTGCTGCAAGCCATCGTCGACGGCGACGAGGACACCGCGTCCGCGCTCACCCTCGCGCATGTCGCCGGTTTCGAGCAGGCCATCCGCAAACTGCTGTAGGCGGCGAAGCCGCCTCAACTGAAGACGACCGTCCGGTGTCCGTGAAGCAGGACGCGGTTCTCGCAGTGCCAGCGCACGGCCCGGGAGAGTGCGAGGGCTTCGGCGTCCTGCCCGACGGTGGCGAGTCGCACCGGGTCGAAGGTGTGGTCGATGCGGATGACTTCCTGCTCGATGATGGGCCCTTCGTCGAGGTCGGGTGTCACGTAGTGGGCCGTCGCGCCCACCTGCTTGACGCCGCGATCGAACGCCTGGTGGTAGGGCTTGGCGCCCTTGAAACCGGGCAGGAACGAGTGGTGGATGTTGATCGCGCGCCCGCGGAGCGCCCGGCATGCGTCGTCCGACAGCACCTGCATGTAGCGGGCCAGCACCACGAGGTCGGCGTCGTACCGGTCGACGAGCGACAGCAGTTCGGCTTCCGCCTCCGGCTTGGTCGTGGGGGTGACGGGAACGTGAACGAACGGCAGGCCGGCGGCCTCGGCCATCGGCCGCAGCACCTCGTGGTTGGAGACGACGGCGACGAGTTCGGCGCCGAGATTGCCTGCCCGCCAACGGAAGATGAGGTCGTTGAGGCAGTGGCCCATCTTCGACACCATCACGATGACGCGGGGCAGATCGCTGCCGTTGAATGTGAACGTCATGCCGAACTTCGCGGCCACGTCGGCGAATTGGGCGGTCAGGTGCTCGATGTCGACGTCGCCCGCCGACACGAACGACGTGCGGAGGAAGAAGGCGTCGCTGCGGGTGTCGTCGAACTGCTGATGTTCGGCGATGTCGCAGTTCTGCTCGAAGAGGAAGGAGCTGATGGCGTGCACGATCCCGGGACGCTGGGCGCAGCTGAGCGTCAGGGTGAAGGTCTGGGGCATGGGGTCTCCTCGAAGCGGAACCGTTGAGGTGTCAGTTCTATAGAACTGATATATCAAGAATGCTATTGCAGAGTGGAGAAGCGGGTCAAGGGGCCGGGGCCACCACCTGGCTGAGCGAGGCGGCGGACCCGGCGCCGGTGTGGTTTATGCTCGGATTTTTTTCATTTCGGGGTCGACGAGGGGTTCGGCGACGATGGTGGCGGGGATGCGGGTGCCGAAGTAGTCGATCTCGACGGTGCTGCCGGTGCCGGCGGTGGCGGGTAGCCAGGCGTAGGCGATGGGGGCGCCGACGGTGTGGCCGTAGGCGGCGCTGGTGACGTAGCCGGCGGGTTGGCCGTCGAGGTAGACGGGTTCGTGGCCCAGCACCACCGAGGTGCGGTCGTCGATCATCAGGCAGGCGAGGCGCCGCGTGACGGTGTCGTCGGACACACCGTCGAGTGCGTCGCGGCCGACGAAGTCGCCCTTCTGGGGGCGGACGGCGAACCCGAGTCCGGCCTCGTAGGGGTTGTGTTCGGTGGTCATGTCGGTGCCCCAGGAGCGGTAGCCCTTCTCCATCCGGAGGCTGTTGAACGCGGCCCGGCCGGCGGCGATGATCTCGTACTGCTGTCCCTCCGCCCAGAGCACGTCCCAGAGGCGTTGGCCGTTGTCGGCGGTGGTGTAGAGCTCCCAGCCGAGTTCGCCGACGTAGGACAGGCGCATCGCGGTGACCGGGATGCCGCCGATCCGGACCTGCTTGGAGCGGAAGTATTTGAAGTTCTCGTTGGAGAAGTCGTCGCGGCTGATGGCCTGGACCAGGTCGCGGGCGCGGGGCCCCCACAGGCCGATGCAGCAGGTGCCACCGGTGATGTCGCGGATCTGGACGGTGCCGTCGGTGGGGGCGTGGCGGCGCAGGTAGTCGAGGTCGAGGTTGCTGTTGGCGCCGATCTGGAAGACGGTGTCGGCCAGGCGGGCGACGGTGAGGTCGCTGCGGATGCCGCCGGCGGTGTCGAGGGCGAGGGTGTAGGTGACCGCGCCGACGGTTTTGTCCATCTTGCCGGTGGTCAGCGGTTCGAGCAGGGCCAGGGCGCCGGGCCCGGAGACCTCGAGCCGTTTGAGGGGGGTCATGTCGTACATCGCCACCGACGTGCGGGTCTTCCAGGCCTCGGCGGCGGCGATGGGGGAGTGGAACATCGCGGCCCACGGTTCGCGGGCCGGCGGCTGCCACTGGGCAGGAAGCTGGTCGAGCAGGTGCGCGTTGGCCTCGTACCAGTGCGGGCGTTCCCAGCCGGCGCCCTCGAGGAAGACGGCGCCGAGTTCGCTCTGGCGGGCGTGGAACGGGCTGACCCGGATGCCACGGGGGGATTGCTTCGGTTGCAGGGGGTGCATGACGTCGTAGATTTCGACGAAGTTCTGCTGGGAGGTTTCGCTGACGTAGTCGGGGTCGAGTTGGATGTCCTCGAACCGGTGCACGTCGCAGCCGTGCAGTTCGACCTCGGAGCGGCCGTCGACGAGCAGTTGCGCGACGGCGCGGGCGACGCCGGCGGAGTGGGTGACCCACACGGCCTCGGCGATCCAGAATCCGGTGATGTCGGGGGATTCGCCGATCAGCGGGCCGCCGTCGGGGGTGAAGGAGAACACCCCGTTGAAGCCGTGCTCGATCTTCGCGGTCTCGAGGCAGGGCAGCAGCAGCTTGGACTGCTCCCACGACGGTGCGAAGTCCTCTTCGGTGAACGCCAGCATCGAGGGCATGGCGGAGTCGGAGATGTCGGCGCTGTCGGTCAACTCGCGGGTGTTCACCGGCATCGGGCGGTGCGCGTAGCTGCCGATGCCGAGGCGGTCGACGTGCTCGCGGAAGTAGAGGTCCTGGTCCTGGTGCCGCAGGATCGGGAAGCCGGCCTCGGCGAGGGTGGTGTTGCGGCCGACGAGTTCGGGGATCTGGTCGGTGGTGGCGTACTGGTGCGCCAGCGGCAGGAGGGGGACGTCCATGCCGACGAGTTCGCCGAGTTCGGGGCCCCAGAATCCGGCGCAGGAGACGACGATGTCGGCGGGGATCACGCCGTGGTTGGTGGTGACGCCGGTGACCTTGCCGCCGGCGTGCTCGATGCCGATCACCTTCGTCGAACCCTGGAACACGGCACCGCGGGCCTCGGCGCGGCGGGCCAGGGCGACGACGACGCGGGCGGCCTTGGCGAGGCCGTCGGTTTCCACGTAGAGGCCGCCGAGGACCCGCTTCTGGTCGAGGAGGGGGTGCAGCTTCGCGCACTCGGCCGGGTCGAGGACGCTGCCGTCGATGCCCCAGGAGGTGGCCCAGCCCTGCTTGCGGTGCAGGTCCGCCAACCGTTCCTCGGTGGTGGCGATCTCGAGGCCGCCGAGCTGGTTGAAGCACCACTGGCCGTCGACGTCGAGGCTGAGGAACTTCTCGACGGTGTAGCGGGCGAGTTCGGTCATCGTCTTCGAGGCGTTCGTCTGGAACACCAGCCCCGGCGCGTGGGAGGTGGAGCCGCCGGTCAGTGGCAGCGGCCCCTGGTCGAGGACGGTGATCTTGTCCCAGCCACGAGCGGTGAGCTCGTCGGCCAGGTTCGCACCGACGATGCCGGCTCCGATGATCACGACGCGCGGTGAAGTCATGACGGTTCTCCTGATTGGGTGGGTGCTGCGGGAAGTCGACGGGTTGACGCTGCGGGCGCGCAATATCGCGACGGGGTCGGTAATTGATATATCAACATATTGGGCTCGGGAATGTCGGAGAGTCGATCACGTGACGTGAATTTCCGGCGCGGAGGCCTGCCACGCCATGGGACGAAGTCGCCTATCCTGAGAATTGCGATGAATGAATTGGACGATAACTCGAATGGGGATCGGAACCGTCCTGCCGGCGCCGTGCAGTCGGTGGACCGTGCGCTGGCAGTGCTCGAAATCCTCGCCAGGCTCGGCACCGCGGGCGTCACGGAGATCGCCGACGAATTGGGAGTTCACAAGTCGACGGCGTCGCGACTTGTCGCCGTTCTCGATTCGCGCGGATATGTGTCGCAATTGAAGAATCGGGGAAAATTCCGGCTCGGGAATTCTCTGGTCCGCCTCGCCCGCACCGCATCCCCGGACGGTGACCTGGTGCGACAAAGTCAGGAATTGTGCGCCGAACTCGCGGAAACGGTCGGTGAGAGTGTCAATATCTCGATTCTCGACGGTGACCGTTCCGTGAGCGTCGTCAAAGCGGACGGGCCGTCCGGAGTCGGAACCAACACGTGGGTGGGGCAGAGCAGCCCCGCCCACGCGACGTCGAGCGGGAAGCTGTTGCTGAGCGAACTGTCCGACGCCGAGATCGCCGACAGTGTCGGGGGCAGTCTCATCGCCCTGACCCCGCGCACGATCACCCACCTGGCGACGCTGTCCGAGTCGATCGCCACCATCCTCGACCGCGGCTGGGCTCAGTCCGAGGAGGAGCTCGAGGTCGGCATGAACGCCGTGTCCGTGCCGATCCGTGACTACACGGCGAGAGTGATTGCTGCGCTGAGTGTTTCCGGTCCCGCATACCGGCTGTTGCCGGAGCGTTTCGACGAGGTCGCCCGGGCGGCGCTCGATACCGCCCAGCGGATCAGCAGCCGGCTGGGCTACGCCGCGCCGTAGCGTCGCTCGAGTCGTCACCGTCGGATCCCGCCTCAGGCTCGCGACTTCGCGAGTTGCTTCTTGTACCGCGTGAACAACCGGGGATTGTTCATCGCGAAGACCCCGACGGTGTCGCCGTTCCGGTCGTACGTGGCCACGAACGAGCCCGTCCCGGGATCGCCGTCCACGAACCGGACTTCGTCGGTCGCGTTCCGGGTGCCCGCGAACTGCAGCATCTTGCCGTACTGGTGCGACCAGAAGTAGGGGATCGCCGCGGGGCCGGGTGTCGACGCGAGGATCGTGTCGGCGACCGCGCCCGCCTGCGCGACGGCGTTGCTCCAGTGCTCGCTGCGGTGATGCGACTGGTGGGTCTCGTCGAACGACTGTGCGCAGTCGCCGATCGCGTAGACACCGGGAACGTTGGTCCGGCACTGGGCGTCCGTGACGAACCCGTCGTCGACGAGCAGTTCGGAGTCGCCCGCCCACTCGACATTCGGCACCGCGCCGATCCCGACCACCACGGTGTCGGCGGGCAGGATCGTGCCGTCGCGGAGTTGGACGCCGGTGACGGTGTCGTCTCCGAGAAGCCGCTCGACGACCGCGCCGGTCAGGAGCCGCACCCCGTTCACCGCATGCTGTCCGGCGCAGATCGCGCCGAGTTCGATGCCGAGTGGTCCGGCAAGAGGTGTTGGCGACGCCTCGACGACGGTCACGTCGAGTCCCATCCCGACAGCGCTGGAGGCGACCTCCGCACCGATGAAACCGGCGCCGACGACTACGAGATTCTCGGTGCGACAAAGTGATTCACGTAACGACAGGGCGTCTTCGACGGAGCGTAGCGTGTGGACGCCCGCGAGGCCGGTGTGGCCGGGCAGGGTGCGGGCACGGGCGCCCGTTGCGACGACGACAGCGTCGGCGTCGAGGTAGGAATCGTCGCCGAAGATCACCCGGTGACGTCCGTCGGGGGCACGCAGGAGCCCGGTCGCCGTCCGGTTGCGGTGCCATGCGACGTCGAGGCCGTCGTCGTCGGTGGTCATCAGTGACAGGTCGGCGTCCGAGAGTGCGCCGGTCAGGTACTCCTTCGACAGCGGTGGCCGGTCGTAGGGCAGGCTCGACTCGCTGCCCGCCACCGTGAGGGCACCTGCGTAGCCCTTCTCACGCAGGGCGCGCACGACGGAGAGACCGGCGAGCGACGCGCCGAGGACGATGACGGATTCGGGGATCGTGTTCATCAGTGCTCTCCGTTCGCCACGTGGAGTACGACGGTGCCGTCGACGACCGAGACTGCGTGGGTGCGCACCGGGATCTTGGCGGGCGGACCGGACGGCACACCGGTGCGCAGGTCGAAGCAGGCCTCGTGGAGCGGGCACTCGACGGTGCAGCCCTCGACCCAGCCGTCGGCGAGCGACGCGTCCTGGTGGGTGCAGGTGTCGTCGATGGCGTACAGGCCGTCTTCGGTGTGGAAGACGGAGATCGGGGTCATGCCGGGCGGGGTGACGGTGGCGACTTCGCCGACCGGGAGCGCGATGAACTCGCACACCGGAACCGTGATGCCGGTGTCGACTGCAGCTGGGGAATCGCTATCGAGAATCACTCGATACCTCCGAAGTGTTGGGGAGGAAGGACAAGAGTGGAAGTGCAGTTGTTGCGCTATACGCGACGACTTGCGAGGCGTGCAACACAATGCTCCAGGCTGCCTCCCCGTGGTGTCAAGCGTTCGCGTGTAAAAACTGCGTACCGGATCGGTGGAGGCATAACCTCGGGGCATGACCGATTCGGAGGCCCAGGGGACCGAAGCGCGAGGAAAGACGGTGCACGCGGTCGAACGCGCCATCGACGTGCTCGAGATCGTCGCGTCCGAGAGGCGCATCGGTGTCTCGGAGATCGCCCTGCGCCTCGGCGTGCACAAGTCGACGGTCTCCCGGCTGATCACATCCCTGCAGCAGCGGGGTTTCGTGGAGGAAGCCGGCGTGCGCGGCAAGTACCAGCTGGGATTCGCCGTCGTCCGGCTCGCCGAGGCGACCGTGGCGCAGAGCGGGCTCGTCGAGATCGCGCAGCCGGAATGCGATCGGCTGGCCGACGCCTTCGGGGAGACCGTCAACCTGGCCGTCCTCGACGGGGCCGGCACGATCAACGTGCTCGAATCGCGCAGCGACCGGCGCGTCGCCCTGCGATCGTGGGTGGGTCAGGTGAGTCCCGCGCACGCCACCGCAACCGGAAAAGTGCTGGTCTCCGAGCTGACGCGCGGCCAGCTGCAGAGCCGGCTGGGACCGGATCTTCCCGCACTCACCCCCAACACCATCACGGACCTCCACGCGCTCGGCGTCGAACTCGCGCGGGTGCGGTCGCGCGGGTGGGCGTCCACGGCGGAGGAACTGGAAGCGGGGCTGCACTCGGTGGCGGTGCCCGTGCGCAGTCAGGTGACGAAGCGGATCGTGGCGTCCATCTGCGTGTCGGGCCCCGAGTACCGGCTCGCCAGGGACCGCTTCGAGGCTGTCGCCCTCGAGCTCGCGGGCGCCGTCGCGCGCATCGAGGCCCAGCAGTCGGACGGCGAGGCATCGTAGCAGCGTAGACGCCATCTGTGGGGCGGTGCCCGAGGGCGGTCGCGGACGCCTTCGTGGCCCGTCGACGGCCGGAAATCGATCGGACAATTCGGGCGCCGCGGCACCGGCCTCATCCTTCCGTCTCCGGAAGGCCTTCTCTCCCAACGCGGAACGTTCTACCCGTCGGTAATTCGGGCATTTCGTTAATGCCGTGTTTCGGGGGCGTCACGCCCACGAAAGAACTCCCGAATGTGATGTTTGACACTCCCATCTGCGACAGTCTAAGTTGTGTAAATCGCTTAGCGTTGCCGATGACGCAACAAGCCCGGGATCGCGACGGCCCTGCGGAGAGCAGTCTCCGCAGCCGACCGGATCCATGCGCGTCGTTTCGCCGGGCGGATCCGCGCCCCCACACGCCCACAGATTCCAGGTCACAGCCCCGACCGAACGCATCTTTCCCGTAACGAAAGAACGGTGACATCTATGTCCGCTCCGGACGTCCAAGCCCCCGCGCCCGCCCCGGCACTGATCCCCACTCTGGGGGGTCGCTACTACACCGACCCCGACATTTTCGTGAGCGAGCAGGAGAACGTCTTCGAGGCGATGTGGTTCTGCGCCGCCCGCACCGCTGATCTCGCCGATGCCGGCGCCTTCAAGAAGGTCACCGTCGGCCGGGAGAGCGTCCTCGTCGTCCGCGGCCGGGACGGCGCCCTCCGGGCGTTCCTCAACATCTGCCGGCACCGCGGCGCCATGCTCTGCACGGAGGACGAAGGCCAGGTTCGGCGGAACCTGCAGTGCCCGTACCACGCGTGGACGTACGGACTCGACGGCAAACTGGTCGCCGCGCCGAACATGGCCGCGCTGCGCGACGAGACCGGAGCCGACATCGACCGGGTGCGGTACGGGCTGGTGCCGGTCGCGCTGCGCGAGTGGCTCGGTTACGCCTGGGTGTGCCTCGCGGACGAACCGCCGTCGTTCGAGGACGAGGTCATCGGTTCCGTCACCGAACGGCTCGGCGATCCGGCCGCCATCGACCGGTACGAGATCGGAACCCTGGAACTCGGCCGACGGATCACCTACGACGTCGCGGCCAACTGGAAGCTGATCATCGAGAACTTCATGGAGTGCTACCACTGCGCCACCATTCACCCGGAACTCACCGAGGTGCTTCCGGAGTTCGCGGACGGCCTTGCCGCACAGTACTTCGTGGGGCACGGTGCCGCCTTCGGCGATGAAGTCGAGGGCTTCACCATCGACGGAAGCGGCGGATTCGAGGCGTTGTCCGGCATCAGCGACGACCAGGACCGCAAGTACTACGCCATCACCGTGCGGCCGCAGGTCTTCGTGAACCTCGTGCCCGACCACGTCATCTTCCACCGCATGTACCCCATGTCCGCGGACCGCACCATCGTGGAATGCGACTGGCTGTACGCGCCGGACGTCACGGCGTCGGGACGCGACGTCTCCCGCTCGGTCGAATTGTTCCACCGGGTCAACCAGCAGGACTTCGATGCGTGCGAGCGGACGCAGCCGACGATGTCGTCGAAGGCTTACCGCGACGGGGGTGTGCTGGTGCCCGCGGAGCATCACATCGGCGAATTCCACGACTGGTTACTGACCCGGCTGGGTGGGGACGCGAAATGACGTACGCCGGCGAGCAACCGAGGGTGATCGACCCTCCCGAAGTGCAGGCGCCGGAACCGGAGCGCGCGACACCCGCCCACGCCGCGCCGCGGGGCGGTGTCGACAAGGTGGTGTTCGGCGCCGCGGCGGGAGTCGGGGTGGGCATCATCCTGTGGGGCCTGCTGGCGCCGGAGAATCTCGCGCTCGTCTCGAACGCGGCCCTCGGGTGGCTCGTCGCCGACATGGGGTGGTTGTTCATCACCGCGGCCACCGGGTTCGTCCTCTTCTCGCTGTTCCTGGCGTTTTCCCGGTACGGCCGGATTCCGCTCGGCAAGGACGGCGAGAAGCCGGAGTTCCGGACGGTCAGCTGGATCGCGATGATGTTCAGCGCCGGCATGGGGATCGGGCTGATGTTCTACGGCGTCGCCGAACCCCTCGCGCACATGGTGAGCCCGCCTCCCGGGACCGACGGCAGCGCCGGGTCGGCGATGGCCACGACGATGTATCACTGGGGACTGCACCCGTGGGCGATCTACGCGGTCGTCGGATTGTCGATCGCCTACGGCTCCTATCGGCGGGGCCGCAAGCAACTCATCAGCTCTGCGTTCGTCCCGCTCCTCGGCCGTCGCGCCGAGGGGGCGGCGGGCAAGGTGATCGACGTGCTCGCGATCATCGCGACGATGTTCGGCACCGCCGCGTCGCTCGGCCTCGGTGCCCTCCAGATCGGGTCCGGGCTCGAGATCATCGGCTGGATGGGCGAGGTCGGCACATTCGCCCTGGTGGCCCTCGTCGGGTTGCTGACGTTCGCGTTCGTTGCCTCGGCGGTGTCCGGTGTGGCCCGCGGAATCCACTGGTTGTCCAACATCAACATGGTGCTGGCCATCGTGCTGGCCGTCTTCGTGTTCGTCCTCGGCCCCACGGTGCTGATCCTCAATCTGCTGCCCACCACCATCGCCGACTACAGCGCGCAACTCGCGACGATGTCGGGTCGCACCGCCGCGAGTGCCGGCGACGACACCGCGTCGTGGCTGTCGTCGTGGACGATCTTCTACTGGGCGTGGTGGGTGTCGTGGACCCCGTTCGTCGGCATGTTCCTGGCCCGGATCAGCCGCGGCCGCACCATCCGGCAGTTCGTCGTCGGTGTGATCGTCATTCCCACCTCGGTCAGCCTCGTGTGGTTCGCGGTGTTCGGAGGTTCCGCCATCGGGGTGCAACGTGACGGCACCGATGTGGCGTCCCAGTCGTCGACCGAGGGACAGTTGTTCGGAATGCTCGACCACCTGCCGCTCGCCGGTGTCTCCACCGTCCTGGTCATGGTGCTGGTGGCATTGTTCTTCGTCTCCGGAGCCGACGCGGCATCGCTCGTGATGGGCACCCTGTCGGAGCGGGGGACCCGGCACCCGAGCAAACGGATCGTCGTGTTCTGGGGCACGCTCACCGGCGGCACCGCGGCGCTCATCCTCTGGACCGGAGGCACGGACGCCCTTCAGGGGCTGCAGACGATGACGATCATCGCGGCCGCGCCGTTCCTGCTGGTGATGATCGGACTGTGCGTCTCGCTGTACCGGGACGTCTCCCGTGATCCGCTCATCGTCGGCCCAACGAAAGAATCTGAACACGAAAGGGTTTCGGACACACTATGAAGATGTCGGCACTATCTGCTGATCTCGACGTCCAGAAATTGTTCGGCACGGTGAATTTCATCGCGGGGGAGTGGGTGGCTGCGACATCGGGGCGCACCCGCGACTGCATCGACCCGGCAACCGGCAACGTGATCGCCACCGTCGACGAGGCGTCGCCCGAAGACGCCGGGCGAGCAGTGCAGGCGGCCCGGGCGGCCTTCGATGCCGGGGACTGGCCGGAGACGCCGGTCGCCACGCGATCGTCGCTGCTGTCGCGTATCGCCGATCTCCTCGAGCGCGACAAGGAGGAACTGGCGCGCATCGAGACGGTCGACACCGGTAAGACGTTGGTGGAGAGCCGAATCGACATCGACGACGTCGTCTCCGTGTTCCGGTACTACGCCAGGCTGGCCCTCGTCTCGAGCGACCGCGTCGTCGACGTGGGTGACCCCGCCGTCGTCTCCCGCGTCGTCCGCGAACCGATCGGGGTGTGCGTCCTCATCGCACCGTGGAACTACCCGCTGCTGCAGATCTCCTGGAAGGTGGCACCGGCGTTGGCGGCCGGCTGCACGATGGTGCTCAAACCCAGCGAAGTCACGCCGCTGAGCACGATCGCGTTCACTCGGCTGATCGAGGAGGCCGGTGTGCCCGCCGGGGTGGTCAACCTCGTGCAGGGCAGCGGCGCCGACCTCGGCCCCGCCCTCACCGACACCGGCGACGTGGACTTCATCTCGTTCACGGGCGGACTCGCCACCGGTACCACCATCCTGGAGACGGCCGCGAAGCACGTCACGAAGGTCGCCGTGGAACTCGGCGGGAAGAATCCGCACCTCGTCTTCGCGGACGCCGACTGGGAGTCGTCGGTAGACCAGGTGCTCACCGGAGTCTTCCTGCATTCGGGTCAGGTGTGCTCGGCCGGGACGCGCCTGATCGTCGAGGAGTCGATCGCCGACGAGTTCGTCGCCGCGCTCGTCTCGCGCGCCGAGGCCATCCGCGTCGGCCCGGGACTCGACCCGGCCAGCGAGACCGGACCGCTCGTGTCGGCGGCGCAGCGCGACAAGATCGAAGCCTATGTGGCACTGGGTATCGCCGAGGGAGCGACGCTCCGGACGGGCGGCTCCCGGCCCGCCGATCCCGCGCTGGACGGCGGCAGCTATTACCTGCCCACCATCTTCGACCACTGCGACCGCACGATGCGGATCGTGCAGGAGGAAACGTTCGGGCCCATCCTCACCGTCGAGCGATTCACCACCGAGGAGGACGCGGTCCGACTCGGCAACGACACCGAGTACGGCCTCGCCGCTGGGGTCCGGACGTCGGACGCCGCCCGCGGCGAGCGGGTGGTGCGCCGTCTGCGCCACGGAACGGTGTGGCTCAACGACTTCGGCTACTACACGGCGGCGGCGGAGTGGGGCGGATTCAAGAAGTCCGGCAACGGACGCGAACTCGGGCCCGCCGGGCTCTCCGAATACCAGGAAGTCAAACACATCTGGAACAACACGACCTCACCTCACGCGGGGTGGTTTACCGCGACCTGACGTGCACTCGGCAGGGCCCGCGAGCAGACCCCATCGACTTCTCAGGAAGTGATCGAATGACCAGACCCGACAACACGACCGGCGATCAGGACAGTGGACTCGAAGATTTCGGATACAAGGAGTCCCTGGATCGCAGTATCGGCAAGTTCGCGAGCTTTGCCGCGGGCGTCAGCTACATTTCCATCCTGACCGGCACTTTCCAATTGTTCTACTTCGGTTTCGGCACTGCAGGCCCCGCATATTTGTGGTCGTGGCCGCTGGTGTTCCTCGGCCAGCTCTCGGTGGCACTGTGCTTCATGGAGCTGGCCGCCAAGTATCCGATCGCCGGTTCCGTGTACAACTGGGCGAAAACGCTCGGCAGCAGAGTGGTGGGGTGGTCGGCCGGCTGGCTGATGCTCACCGCGTCGATCGTCACTCTGTCGGCCGTTGTGCTGGCGCTGCAGCTCAATCTGCCTCGGCTGTGGAGCGGCTTCCAGATCGTCGGCGACGGTACGGGGGAACACGACTTCGCCACCAACGCCGTCATTCTCGGGACCGTGATGATCGGCTTCACCACCGTCGTCAACGCGCTCGGTGTCCGTCTGATGGCGATGATCAACAGCGCCGGGGTGTTCATCGAACTCATTGCCGCGGTGCTGATCGCGATCATCCTCGCCGCCAACGCGACCCGCGGCCCGCAGGTGTTCTTCTCCACCCACGGCTACGGCGCCGGTGAAAGTGGAGGCTATCTCGGTGCGTTCCTGGTGGCCACTCTCGCGTCGGGATACGTGATGTACGGCTTCGATACCGCGAGCTCGCTGGGCGAGGAGACGGTGGAACCCCGCCGCACCGCCCCCAAGGCGATCCTCCGTGCGATCCTCGCCTCGTTCGTGATCGGCGGCGCGATCCTCGTCTTCGCCGTGATGGCGGCGCCCGACCTGGACGATCCGAAGATCGGCGCGTCCGACGGCAGCCTGCAGTACATCGTGGAGCAGGTGATGTGGGGCCCGCTGGGAACCATCTTCCTGATCTGCATCGTGATCGCCGTGACGGTGTGCTCGCTGGCGGTGCACACCGCCGCCATCCGGCTGACCTTCGCCATGGCCCGCGACAACGCACTTCCGTTCGGGGAGCGGCTCGCCCGCGTTCACCCGAAGACGCGGACACCCGTCGTGCCCGCGGTGACGATCGGAGTGGTGGCCGCGCTGATCCTGGTGGTCAACATCGGTCAACCGCACATCTTCACCGTGTTGACCTCGATCGCGATCATCATGATCTACCTCGCCTACCTGATGGTGACCGGCCCGATGCTGAAGCGGAGGCTGCGCGGCCAGTGGCCGCCGCGGGACCTGAAGGAGGGCGGCTACTTCACGATGGGCAGATGGGGTCTGCCCGTCAACATCGTCGCCGTGGTGTGGGGAATCGGCATGGCCGTCAATCTCGCCTGGCCGCGTGAAGCCGTCTACGGGGAGCCTTGGTACAACACGTGGGGCGCCTTCGTCTACATCGGCGTCATCCTCGGGCTCGGACTGCTGTGGTACCTCACCACCGGCCGGCACCACATCGGTACCTTGACGTCACACTCCGCGGCCGCCGCACCGGCCGCACCGCAATCCGAACCGATCGACAAGGAGCTTGCTCGATGACCGAAAGTGAACTGCGGAGCACTGCACTGGAATTCGACTACGTGATCGCGGGTGGCGGCAGTGCGGGGTGCGTCCTCGCGGCCCGCCTGAGCGAGGACCCGTCGGTGACGGTGTGCCTGCTGGAGGCGGGACCGTCGGACGTCGGGGACCGGGCCATCCTCGAGCTGTCGCAGTGGATGCACCTGCTCGACTCCGGGTACGACTGGGACTACCCGGTCGAGCCGCAGGAGCGGGGCAACAGTTTCATGCGGCACGCCAGGGCCAAGGTCCTCGGCGGGTGCTCGTCGCACAATTCGTGTATCGCGTTCTGGCCACCGGCCGAGGTGCTCGACGACTGGGAGGCGATGGGTGCGTCGGGGTGGGGTGCACGCGACATCCTGCCGTACGTCGGCCGGCTGGAGAACAACGACGCCCCCGGTGATGGCCACGGCCGCAGCGGTCCGGTGCGGTTGCGTGACGTCCCACCGAACGATCCGTGCGGCCACGCGGTTCTCGACGCTGCCGCCGCGGTCGGTCTGCCGACCGTCGCGTTCAACCGCGGCGGAACGGTGCTGAACGGGGCCGGCTGGTTCCAGATCAACGCGTCCGAGGACGGCACCCGGATGTCGTCGTCGCACGCCTACCTGCACCCGATCCTCGGCACCCGCCCCAACCTCGAGGTCCGGACCGGCTGCTGGGTCAGCGAGATCCTGTTCGACGAACAGCAGACGGCGACGGGCGTGCGTTACCAGCGCCCCGACCTCACCGGGTACGACACGGTGTCGGCGCGCCGCGAGGTGATCGTCACCGCCGGGGCCATCGACACCCCGAAACTGCTGATGCTCTCGGGTATCGGTCCGGCAGAGCATCTCGCGGAGTTCGGAATTCCCGTCCGCGTCGATTCGCCCGGTGTCGGGGCCAACCTCGACGACCACGTGGAGGGTCTGGTGTTCTGGGAGGCGTCCCGGCCGATGGTCACCGAGTCGACGCAGTGGTGGGAGATCGGCCTGTTCGCCACCACCGAGGAGGGGCTGAACCATCCTGACCTGATGATGCACTACGGCAGCGTGCCGTTCGACATGAACACCCTCCGCTGGGGCTACCCCACCACGGACAACGGTTTCTGCCTGACACCGAACGTCACTCAGGGCCGCTCCCGGGGCACGGTGCGGCTGCGCTCGCGCGACTTCCGCGACCGCGCGAAGGTCGATCCCCGGTACTTCACCGACAGCGACGGTCACGACGACCGGGTGATGCTGTCCGGGGTGAAGCTGGCCCGCACGATCGCCGAGCAGAAGGCGCTGCGCGGGTGGATCGCCCGTGAACTGGCGCCGGGACCGGATGCGGTGACCGACGACGAGATCCTCGACTACATCCACAAGACCCACAACACGGTGTATCACCCGGCGGGCACGGCCCGGATGGGCGGTGTCGACGATCCGATGGCGGTGCTCGATCCGGAACTGCGGGTCAAGGGGGTGCGGGGTCTTCGGGTGGTCGATGCGTCGGCGATGCCGAAACTGCCGCACGTCAACCCGAACATCACGGTCATGACGATGGCCGAGCGCTGCGCGGACCTGCTGCGCGGCCGTGCCGGGGCAGGGCTGCGGTCGGCGGTGTCTACGCTGTCCGAGGTCTGATCCGGGCATCGATCGCCCCGGTGATCCTTCGCCAGATCTCGCTCGCGGGATCGATGACGGCGAAGTGATCGCCGGGGCCCTCGATCAGGGTGACGTCGTCGGGAGTCCCCGCTGCGGTCGCGTGGTATTCCCTGCTCATCTCCAGCAGATCCGGTTCGTCGCCCAGGCCGCACGCGACGAGTTGCGGGACGCCGAGCGGCAGCCGATGGAGCGGTGACGACCGCTCGTACGCCGCCCGGTCTTCGGCCCAGTGGCCGCCGACGGCGTTCGCCACCGCGCCCTCGCCGAGTCGGCGTTCGTCGGCGAGTCGCAGATTCAGCACCCCGGCGAGGCTGACCGCCAGCGCCGGACACACCGCCGCCTCCTCGGCCGCGGCATCGGCGGCGGCGCGCAGGGCGAGTTGCCCGCCGGCCGAGTGGCCGAGGACCACCACGCGTCCCACATCAACCTCCGGGACGGTCCCGGCGGCTTGCAATGCGGCGGCGACGTCGGACGTCATCGCGGCCCACCGGTCCTCGGCGGGGCGCCGGTACTCGACGTTCCACGTCACGTACCCGCGGGCCGTCAGGTCCACCGCCAGACCGTCCATCAGGTCGAACTCCCAACGGGGACGCCAATATCCGCCGTGGATCAGCACGGCGACGGGGAAGGGTCCGGTGCCGTCCGGGACCCGCAGTTCGGCGCGCTGATCGGGGTCGTCGCCGTAGTGGACGATCGTCCCGGGGTGGAAGCGGTGGTGGTACCAGCTGTCGACCGCGAATCGGAGTCCGTCGAGTCCGCGCCCGCGGATGTGGGCCCGGATGCCGTCGGAGCGGTCCGGCTCGCAATCCCCGAAATCGACGCGGATCGCGCCGCAGGCCGGTGCGGTGAAGGATGCCCCGGCGCCGGGCACGACAACGAACTCGCCCCGGCCCGCCGCCGTCCGCACGGCGCGCTGCAGATCCGCGGAATCCGCGGCGAACGTCGCCTCGCCGGTGAGGCCGCGCGCATCGAGCGCCCGGCCGAGGAGTTCCGCGGCGGTTCCCCTGTGCGCGACGGTCCCGGGTGCGAAGACGACGTCGAGTCGGCGAGCGGATTCGGTCACCGGGTCACCGTACGTATCCGTGAGGACATCTGGCGAGGGCACGTGTGGGTGGTACTGACGATCCCTGGGTAGCAGGCGGCAACAGGTTTAGCGTGGAGAGCTATGGAACTTGGACTGCACATCGCCGACTTCACCTTTCCCGCCGGACCGTCGAACCTCTCGGACGACCTGCGCCGCATTGCCGTCACCGCCGAGGACGCGGGTTTCTCCAAGCTCAGCGTCATGGATCATCTCTGGCAGATCGAACCGGTAGGACCGATCGACACCGAGATGCTCGAGGCGTACACCACCCTCGGATTCCTCGCTGCCGTCACCGAGAAGGTGGACTTGCTGGCCTGGGTCACGGCCACCGTCTATCGCGAGCCGGGCCTTCTTGCCAAGGCCGTGAGCACGCTCGACGTCCTGTCGAAGGGTCGCGCGTACCTCGGGATCGGCGCCGCCTGGAACGAGGACGAGAGTGTCGGCCTCGGTCTCCACTTCCCGCCGACGGCCGAACGCTTCGAACGGCTCGAGGAGACACTGCAGATCTGCCTGCAGATGTGGAGCGACAACGACGGACCGTTCGAGGGAAAGCACTACCAGCTCGGCCGCACCATGAACGTTCCGCAGCCGCTACGGCGCCCACACCCGCCCATCCTCATCGGCGGCGGGGGCGAGAAGAAGACGCTTCGGATGGTCGCGCAGTACGCACAGGCCTGCAATCTGTTCGGTGGACCCGAGGTCGCCCACAAGCTGGACGTGCTGAGGGAACATTGCAGTGCGCTCGGTACCGACTACGACGCCATCGAGAAGACCGTGATGTTCCCGCTCGACCCGGGTGCGGACGGACAGAATGTGGACACCTTGCTCGGTCAGCTCGAGGACCTGTCGAAGCTCGGCATAACCCACGTTCACGGATGGGTGCCGCAGGTCGCGTCGATCACGCCCCTCGAGATCCTGGGCGACCGCGTCGTCCCGGTGATCGCGGACTGGTAAATCGCGTTCGCCGCCACCGACCGGACGGAGGTGTCGGCGCAACACACCGTGCGCGGGAGCGTCGTCCCCGATGGGGTGAGGATTCGTGCACCTCGAGGTGAGGTTGGTAGTCCCTGTGTCATCTGGTTGCCGGGGGTGAGTGTGCCGAGGATTGCGATATCAGCGAATATCCCCGGCAGCGAGGTCAGCGAATGTACGACAACGGCGATGAAAACCAGCCCGATTCCGGCGGGGAGGGCCGCAGCGCGGCGCAGGGTCGCGCTGCGGATGCGGCGAGGATGCGCGTTGCCGGTGCCGTACTCCTCGGTGCCTCGGCCTGCACAGGACTGCTGTTGCCCCTGGTGTGGGGGCCGACGTCGAATGCGCGTGGACTCGCCGCGATCGTCGGCGACTCGTTCGTGCTCGCCGGGGTCGCCGTGGGGATGTCGGTCGTCGCGTGGGGCGCGGGACGTCGGTGGTCGCGAAGTGCCCGCGAGGAGCTTCCCGAGGCGCCGGTGCGGTACGGACCCGTTCCCGGTCTCGGGCCTGCGCAGACCGAATACGTCGTGCGGAAGTGGATCGGCGACAGCGCGCCGACGGCGACACTGCTCCACCTGGCCGAGCAGTCGGCAGTCCGGCTCACGTTGGTCGACGACGGTCTGTGGCAGATCGAGGGGATCGGCACCCCTCAACGGTGGAGGCAGATCGACCCCATTTCCCGGGTGTTGGCCGATTCCCTCGGAATCCGTTCGACGGGTGCGGTATTCGTCGCCGATGGCTCGCCGACATCCGGCTACGCGGTAAGAGAGGGCATGCGCGCGATGTCCGACGCATGCCGGTCGTGGGCGGCGCAGGATGATCTGCTCGTACCCTCGATCAGGACGTGGATCGGGCGGGCAATGGCATGCCTGTGCACGGTTCTCGCCGCGCTCGGATTCCTCGGCGCACTCGGTCCCACGCTTCTTGGGGCTCCGTTCGTCGCGTTCGTCGCCGGCTCCCTCGGCGTGTTCGCGGCGGGAACGGGCCTTCGGCACACGCCGACGGGGCGGCAAGTATCGGCGGCCGCCGCCGGGTTCGAACGCGTGCTGTCGGGTCGGTCGAAGACGATCGGGTCCGCCGCGGTCCGTGAGTGCTTCCTCGCCGCCGTCCCCTACGCCTTCGCCTTCGGTGTCGCCGACCGGTGGTCGGCGCAGTACCGCCGCGTAACCGGACGTGCCGCCCCAAACCCCGACTGGTACCCGTCGCCCACGCTGTACGACGACGAGACCGGCCTGCAGTGGGCGGCGAAGCCGCATAATTGAGGGTGCGAGGTGAGACCGGTGCGACAGACACCCTGGTTGGCGGCGACGGCATTCGTCGGGTCCGTTGCTGTCCTGCTCGCAGTCCATACCGGCGGCGGCGCGTCGAGCGAACCCGACCGGGAAGCGACGCGCATGCTCGATCCCGCTGGACCGGTCCTCTTCGTCACTCCGCCGAGCGGGCAGCCGGGCGACCGCATCCAGTACCACGCGACAAATCTTCCGACGTGTGGCGGGCCGTGGTCGGTGGAGTTCGGAGATCGGGTCCTGGGCGAGACCCGTCAGGTCGGCGGCGTCGCGGACTTCCGCGCGACGGTGCCGAACCGCGGCAGTCGCGGTTTCCAGGTGGCCGGGCTGCGGTGCGTGCCGATCCCGTCGATGGTGGTGCAGACGACGTTCGAGGTACTCCCCGTGACACGCTCGTCGGAGCCGACCACCACTTTTTTGCTGCCGCCACCACCAGAGCTGCCGACGCGGACGAAGAGACCGACACCGACGACCACCACCACCACCACCACGCTCACAGCTCCTGCTGACGCGGAGCGGTAGGTGCGGCCTCAGACGGTGTAGTGCAGCAAAGAGACGCCGTTCTGGAAGCCGCGGGCCTCTACTAACTGCAGCCTCGGCGTCTCGTAGCCGTCGGGGAACAGCCTTCGTCCCCGACCCTGGACTACCGGGTACACGAACAGCCGGTACTCGTCGACCAGGCCGGACTCGATCAGGGCATGGGTCAGCGTGATGCTGCCCGTGACGACGATGTCGCGGCCCTCCTTCCCCTTCAGTGCCCTCACCTGGGCGATCCAGTCGCCCGTGAGCACGGTCGAGTTCCCCCATTCGGGGTCGGACATCGTGGAGGAGACGACGTACTTCTGAATCTGGTTCAGCTCATCGGTGATCCCGGTCTGGTCGTCGGTTTGTCGGGGCCAGTAATTGCGGAAGTCCTCGAACGTCTGCCGACCCAGCAACATGGCGTCCGCGCGCTCGGACTGCCGGTTGGTCGCCTCCAGCAACTGCGGATCCTGGTCCGATGGGTCGAACCAGTCGCCGAGCATCTCGATCGAGCCGTCGAGGGTGATGTTCTGGGTGATCCGTGAATCTTTCGGCGCAAACCCGATCCTTGAGGTCAGGGTGAGCCGATCTGGATTTGTCGGACCGTGGGGTTAGTGTCTGGGTCATGGCGGGGAGGGTGGTGAAGCGGGCGTTCAAGTTTCGTTTCTATCCGACTGCGGTGCAGGCGGAACAGCTTGCTCGGACGTTCGGGTGCACCCGGTATGTCTATAACCGGGCGTTGGCCGAGCGCTCGCGGGCGTGGTCGCAGGAGCAGCGTCGGGTGACCTACGCGGATACCTCGAAGATGCTCACCGGATGGAAGCGGGACGCTGAGACGGAGTGGTTGGCGGAGCCGTCGAAGGGGCCGTTGCAGGAATCGCTGCGGCAGTTGCAGGGCGCGTTCGAGAAGTTCTGGCGCACGCAGACCCGCTACCCGCAATTCAAGAAGAAGGGCCAGTCGAAGGATTCGGCGACCTACTACTCGAACTGCTTCACCTACCGCGGCGGGCAACTCCGGTTGGCCAAGCAGACCGAACCCCTGGACGTTCGGTGGTCGAGGCCACTACCGGAGGGGGCGGTGCCGTCGCAGGTGACGGTCTCGCGCAATGCTCGCGGTCAGTACCACATCTCGATCCTCGTCGAGGACACCATCAGCGAACTCGAGCCGGCCGATCGGGTGGTCGGGCTCGACGCCGGGATCACCAGCCTGTACACGCTGTCGACGGGGGAGAAGATCACCAACCCGCGCCACGAACGCACGGATCGTGAACGGTTGGCGAAGGCGCAGCGGATGCTGGCCAAGAAGGAGAAGGGATCCCGGAACCGGGCCAAGGCTCGACTGAAGGTCGCGAAGATTCATGGTCGGATCGCCGATCGGCGCCGCGATTATCTGCACACACTCTCCACTCGGCTGGTGCGCGAAAACCAAGTGATCGCCATCGAGGATCTGAGTGTGCGGAACATGGTGAAGAATCGGTCGTTGTCGCGGGCGATCTCGGATGCGGGGTGGTCCGAGTTCCGGTCGATGCTCGAATACAAGGCCGCCTGGTACGGGCGGCGGGTGGTGGCGATCGACCGGTTTCATCCGTCGTCGAAGACCTGCTCGGTGTGCGGGGAGGTCGCGTCGACGATGCCGCTGAACGTGCGGGAGTGGACGTGCCGATGTGGCGTCGTCCATGATCGGGATGTGAATGCGGCGAGGAACATTTTGGCCGTCGGACTGGCGGTGGCAGCCTGCGGAGATGGTGTGAGACCGCCTCGCACATAACGTGCGGGGTGGCGACTGTCGGTGAAACAGGAACCTCGGGACGCGAGTCCCGGGGGGAATCTCGGTCGTTCACGGCCGAGAGGACGTCAACGCCAGTGTTCTCATACGAATACTGACACCGCCACGACCGCAAAATCATCGCGGGCCGGGCGCGGTCGGCAGCCTCGATGCCGTGATCTCGTCGGCTGGTGTGAAGGTGGACATCGTGATCTCCGAATGAACGCCGGCGTTCAGGTGGGTCACGTGGAACTTCAGCGGCCCCGCAGTGGGGTGCTCGAAGCGCCGAGTTGTGACGGGTTCGCGGGTCACGTCGCATCGATTCCACAGCTGCTCGAACAGGGGCGACTCGGCAGTCAGTCGCTTCACCAGGGATTCCCACGCCGGCTCGCCGAGGTGCTCCGCCCACGCGGCGCGGAAGCCCGCCACAATACGGGGCACGTGCTCCGCCCAGCCGACGGTGCGCGCCCGCCACTCAGGGTTCAGCAGATTTTGGACGAGAAGATTGCGCTCGCCGGACGGAATAGCGTCCAGGTCGCCCATCAGCCAACAGTAGCCCCGGTTATATGCAAGGACGTCGCAGCGCGCATTGCGCACTATCACCGGATACGGGTCGAGCTTGGCCATCATTGTCTTCATCGACGGCGTAACGGCATTGCACTCCGTCGCGCTCGGCGGTTCTGTCACGCCGGCCAGCGTCAACAGGTGGGCGTGCTCGTGCAGATTCAGCCGTAGCGTCCGCGAGATCGCCGTAAGCACGTGCTCGGATGCCTTGATGTCGCGACCCTGTTCGAGCCACGTGTACCACGTCACTCCGACGCCGGCGAATTGGGCGATCTCCTCGCGTCGCAGTCCCGGGGTCCGGCGGCGCCCTCCGGTGGGCAGCCCGACCTGCTCCGGCGTGATGCGGGCGCGGCGACTCTTCAGGAAAGCGCCGAACTCGCCGCGACGGGCACGGACTTCAGGACGTGCGTTCACATTCCTCATGGAAGCCGAACCTGGGAGGACGACGATCCGGGTGGCGCGAATACCAGGATAAATTCACTCCTGGTACCAGGACGACGATAGTTCATTCTGGACTCATGAGACTTGGACTTCGACTGCCCCAGCGGGTCGGTACTGATTTGCGTCACGACGTCACGGAAGTTGCCGGCGCTGCCGAACGTGCCGGGTTCGACAGTGTCTGGGCCTGGGAGAGACTGTTGTTTCCGGTGGCGCCCCGCGATTCTTTCACTCCGGGCGCGCCGTGGCCGTCCGCGTATCGGCAAGCGGCTGACCCGCTGACCGTCCTCGCTGCGGCAGCGGTGGTGACCGAGCGAGTCCGACTGGGCACCAGTGTGATTGTTGCCGGCCTTCATCAGCCTCTCCAACTCGCGAAGAGATTCGCGACCCTCGACCAGATCAGCGGCGGGCGTGTGGTTGCGGGGTTGGGAACAGGCTGGGCGGTAGACGAGTTCGAGGCGGTCGGCATGGCCAAGTCCGAGCGCGGCCGACTGCTCGACGAGACCCTCGACGTCTTCGACGCAGCCTGGGGTCCGGATCCAGTGAACTATCGCGGGCCCCACACGCTCATCGACAACGCCTACGTCCTGCCGAAGCCGGCTTCGCCGATTCCGGTCATCTTGGCCGGCGATGTCGATGTCAGCGCCGCCGGAGGTCCCAATGCGCGTGTGCTGGAACGGATTGCCCGACGTTCCGACGGTTGGATGCCGCTTTTCCCGACCCCGGGCGCCGCCGGTGCTCAGAAGCTTCGCGCGGCGTGGGACCTGATCCGCCAGTCCGCGGCCACGGCAGGGCGGGACCCGTCCGAGATGGAAATGATCGTGGTGGGGAACGTCGCGTTCTCCGAGACTCCGCTCGACGACGATCGGATCGGCTTTTCGGGCACAACCGCGCAGATTCTCGACGACATCGCCTCCGTGGCAAGTGCGGGCGCAGACGAGTTGATCCTCGACCTGCACCTGCAGGACTGGTGGCGGAACACACGTCAGATGCTGGACAAAGCTCTCGAGATTCGGGAGCTCGTCTCGGCGGCGGGAATCTGAGTCTGAGCCCGCGCGCCGGCGGGTGACGCGCCTGCCGATGTGGCGTTCACGCGCGTCACCTGGTCCGGTCTCCCTCGTCACGATGCGCTGCATCGCTCGAGAATCTCTTTGCGTTCCCATTCGGTCAAGCCTCCCCACACTCCGTACGGCTGTGCGGTCTCGAGCGAGTACCGGCGGCAGTGGTTGCGGGCGACGCAGCCTCCGCAGATGCCGCGGGCGATGTCCTCTCGGAGATAGCGGGCGTGGTCTGTTTCGCTCTCCGGAGCGAAGAAGAAATAGTCGCCCACCGAAGTGCAGCTGGCTGATTCGCGCCAGCGGGTCGGATCCACTGTCGGTCGATCGTGAAATTCCGGGACCGTCGTCAGTGCCATGCGGTGACGCGGTCCGCCCGCGCAGCGGCGGCGACTGCCTCCGCGACAGCGGGGGCGACGCGAGGATCGAGCGGGCTGGGAACGATCTTGTCCACAGCCAACTCGTCACCGACGACCGAGAGGATCGCCTCGGCGGCGGCGAGCTTCATGCCCTCGGTGATGCGCCGGGCGCCGGCGTCGAGGGCACCCCGGAACACACCGGGGAAGGCGAGCACATTGTTGATCTGGTTCGGGAAATCCGAGCGCCCGGTGGCGATGATCGCCGCATGCCTGCGGGCGACGTCGGGGTGGATCTCCGGGTCCGGGTTCGACAGTGCGAACACGATGGAGTTCTCCGCCATGGTCGCGATCAGCTCCTCCGGGACGGTGCCCGCGGACACGCCGAGGAACACGTCCGCGCCGTCGAGGGCCTGGGCGACGCCGCCGCGGCGGGCGGCCGGGTTGGTGCGCGCGGCCAGATCCACCTTCACCGCGTTCAAATCCTGACGATCCACGGAGACGATGCCCTTCGAGTCGAGGACCGTCACGTCCGCGATCCCGGCGGCGAGCAGGATGTTCGCGCACGCCACACCGGCGGCGCCGGCACCGGAGATGACCACGCGCAACCCGCGCAGGTCGCGGTCCTGGACCTTGACCGCACCCTTCAGCGCAGCGAGGACGACGATGGCGGTGCCGTGCTGGTCGTCGTGCATGACCGGGCAGTCCAGGGCCTCGATGACGCGCTGTTCGATCTCGAAGCAGCGGGGCGCGGAGATGTCCTCGAGGTTGACGGCACCGAAGCTCGGGCGCAGCCGGATCAGGGTCTCGACGATCTCGTCCGGGTCCTGGGTGTCCAGGACCAGCGGGATGGAGTTCAGGCCCGCGAAGTTCTTGAACAGGGCCGACTTGCCCTCCATCACCGGAAGGGAGGCACGCGGGCCGATGTCCCCGAGACCGAGCACCGCGGAGCCGTCGGAGACGACGACCACGAGGCGGCTGGTCCAGGTGTAGCGGTCGGCGAGGGGCTCGTCGGCGGCGATGGCGCGGGAGACCTGCGCCACCCCCGGGGTGTAGGCGATGGACAGGTCGCGCTGGCTGTCCAGCGGGGCGGTCAGCTCGACGGAGAGCTTGCCGCCGAGATGGCCGGCGAAAATCTCCTCGTCGGTCAGTTCGACCGTCGGAGGTGTGGTGGGTTCGGACACGAGGGGCACGGAAACTCTTTTCTCTGAACGACTTTGCGAAGTGGGCGAGGACTCTGCTCGGGACCCCTCTGTGGTGTCAGACGGCCATCGGAGCCATGCCCAGGATCATCAGTGCGGAACCCGCCGCCGCGGTCTTGACGCCGGAACGGCGCTCGCGGCGCGGGGTGGAGCGGAAGAGGTGCAGGGTCAGCAGCGCCCAGCACACGAGCACGACGAGGGGAAGCCAGTCCGTCGAGATTCCTGCGCCACCGTGATGGTGGCCGGAGGGTGCCTGCCCCGGCCCCGGCGCCGACGCCGCCGGGGCGGGAGCGGACGTCGGGGCCAGGAGCAGCAGGACCCCCATCGCCGTGAGATCGACCGCGCAGGGAATCGCGGTCCGGCGGTGCATGGTCTCGCCGGTGACGAACACGGCGAGTGCGATGAGGACGGCACCCCCGAGCAGGTGAATCCCCGTCGGCACCCCGGGGATCATCATCGCGACCATGGACACCGCCATTGCACCGTGCCCGATCCGTACCCGGCAGTCCGTTCCGTGCGCCCGCCACATCGGGACGAGGGCCCCGACCGCTCCGACGAACATCGCCGCGTCCGCGACTGGGATATCGAACATCGTCACACTCAGCGACCGGCAGAATGCACGCTCTACGGCGCCACTGGGTAGTGGCTGGTGATGGCAACCCGGTTCCAGGCGTTCATCACGATCGCGAGCCAGGTGATCGCGGACACCTGGTCCTCTGTGAGGGAGCCGTCGTCCCAGGTGCGCCGTTCCGGAACGGCGAGACCGGTGACCTGTTCGGCGAGGGCGAACGCGGCACGCTCCTGGTCGCTGAAGTACTGCGCCTCCCACCACGCCGCGACAACCGCGAGCCGATCTGCCTTCTCTCCCTTGGCCAGAGAGTCGCGGGTGTGCATGCGAAGGCAGAAGGCGCAGCCGTTCAGCTGGGAGACGCGGATCTTCACCAACTCCACCAGGAGCGGATCCACGCCCGCCAGGTCCAGAGCGGACTTCACTTCCGCGTCGAGCTTCACCAGGCCCTTGTAGACGGTCGGGTGCTGCTTGCCGATATTTACGCTGCTCATGATGTTCCTTTTGGGTAGGTTGTCGAACGGTTGTGGGACAGAATGTTTCAGTCGATCGCCCGGTTGACGTGAGCGACGATCACCTCGTACATCCGCCGTGTTATCTCGGTCTCGTCGGTCATGATGTCGTAACCGTGGTCGACACCGCGCACCTCGACGTATTCGGCGAGCGCGCCGACCGCCTCGAGCTTGTCCGCGTATCGCTTGGCTTCATCGCGCAGTCGGTCGAACTCTGCGGTTATGACCAATGCCGGTGCGATACCTGCGATGCCGTTGGCGTTGTCTCCCCATGCCGGCGAGACGAACCGGTGGCTACGCTGCGCGCGATCGGGCGTGTAGGCGGTGTCGAACACCTCACACAACCAGGGCTGCAGGACGGCTTTCGAGCCCAGCGGTGACGGCTTGTGGGAGGGAGGCGTCACGATGTCGAGCGGCGGGTAGTGCAGAATCTGCAACGAGATGGCGGGGCCGTCGTTTTCCAGCGACATCCGCGACACGGCTGCTGACAGATTGCCTCCTGCGCTCTGGCCGCCGACGCACAACCGCGTGCCGTCCCAGTCACGTTCCGCTGCTGATGCCCACTGAACTACGTCGTAGAACTGTTCGGCGGGCGTGGGAAACCGCTTGTGTGGCGCCAACGCGTAATCCGTGTTGAGCACATAGACATTGGCGTGGGCGGCAAGGAAGCGGCACCAGGCGTCGTCCTGTTCGCGGTGTCCCACCACGAAGCCGCCGCCGTGAGCATTCACATAAACCCCGGGGTTGCCTGTCGGCGACTGCGGGGGATAGATGGTCGCAGCGACCGGGCCGTGGCGCGTCTCGATGCTGACGTCAGTTGTGCGAATGGTGATTTCAGGGAACCGGGGTTCGCCGGCGGGGTGGATCGCAGAGTTGATCTTGGCGGCGAACCGGCGGGCGATGATGTCGGCCACCGCCCGTCGCGACAGTATTGACATGAATCCTCATTTCGTTTCGAGTGCGCGACGTGGGGTCGCGGCGGTGGTCAGCCCTGGTGCTGACGTGCGCTGGGGTGGCGCAGATGATCGCGGGCAATGATCTCTTCCGGTTCGAGCATGGTGATCATGTCCACGTCGGGAGCGCAGATGCACACGGCGACGAACCGGCTCCAGGCCTGTGGATCGGGATTGGAGACCTGGTAGTGCACGACGTCACCGCCGGGTTCCCAGAATGCCTCGCCCGCAGCAATCAGCCTGGGTTCTTCGCCTTCCAACTCGAAGAAGATGCTGCCCTCCAGTACGTAACCGAACACCGGTCCGGAGTGGCGATGCGGCGAGAGTCCAGGATCGGCCGGTGGGAGTTCGACCAGTTGTGTCATCGCGTGCGAACCCTCGGGAATCGCGGGCGGGGTGGCGCAGAGCAGGTCGGTGACCTTGACGTTTCCTTTTGCCAACATGGGCGTGTCCTTTCAGGAGTGAGTGTTTCGTACGGTGTGACTGAGTAGCTCGCCTACTGCGCCGAAGGTGAAGTGCGTCGGCAGTTCACCTGTCTCGTCCAGTCCGAAGAGGGCTCCGTACGATCGCAGAGACGTGATGTCGCGGTGATCGGCAATGGTGACCGACGCGCAGGGGGTCACCTTTTCCCGCGAGGCAAAGACGTAGATTCCGGGGCGTAGTTGATAGGTCGTGCACTCGTCGGTGTCCGCAAGGCCGGCCGCGGGCCCGGCCAGGCAGTGCCACGTGTACGAGTGCGGTCCGAGGTAGACGTGCTCGTAGCTGTGATCGTCGCTGTAGGTCCACAGCACTCGCCGACCCAGGAGTGCGGTCGTGGGTGCCGGCTCGGGTCCGCGCGTCTCCAGTCCCTCGATGCGGCCCTGCAGGAAGTTGTGCTGCACCCGGGTCCGGCCTTCGGCCGGATCTCCGATCGTGCTCACGATGGCCAGGCTGCGTCCGTGGTCGAAGTCGAGGACGAGGCTGACTGCTGTATTCGGCACGTCGTCACGATGATGGAATTGTGTGTACACCAACCCTTCTGCGACGTCGAAGGCCTCGTAGTCGTCCGTTCCGGAGATGACTGGGTGCGGGTCGCCGGGCCCGGGCTCGTAGCTCCATTCGACGGTGGCCGTGCCGAAACGATGCGACACCCGGCTGCCGTGGGAGTTGGTGAACACGATGTCGCGGCCGGCCACACTGCTCGACCTGACGGCTTTGTTGCCGTCGAATCCTGGCGCGAGTCCGTCCAGTGGCGGCCAGGTCCTGGTATCAGAGAAGTCGATGGAGTTGGTGGTCATGCGTGCTTTCTCCGTTCGTAGCGTTCGGGAGTGCTCGAGAGCGCTCGGCGCGCGAGGCGCCGCTCAGGTGAGGATCGGGTTCTTTTCGACGTCCCAACTGACGTGCAGCGACTCCGGGCCCCGAAACGAGGTGTTCGGAACGTAGTGGAACTCCTGTTGGTCGAGAGTCATGTGGGGCAGGCGTCGCGTCAGTTCCTCCAGATAGATGACCATCTCCAGTCGGGCGAGATGGTTACCCAGGCACATGTGCGTTCCCGCGCCGAATGCGATGTGTGCTTTGGCGTCTCGGTCGATGTCGAATCGTTCGGGATCGTCGAACACGGAGCCGTCCTGGTTCGCCGACGCGATCACCATGAGGATCTTTCCTCCCGCGGGAATCGTCACGTCGCCGACCTGCACGTCTTGCTTCGCGACTCGGCGCCAGGCGGCCACCGACGGGTTGAGTCGCAGGCACTCCTCGACCGCCGCGGGGATCAGAGATGGGTCCGCACACAGGCGATCCCACTGGTCGCGGTTCCTCAACAGAGTGACGACCGCGTTCGCGGTGGCATTGGTCGTGGTCTCGTGGGCCGCCATCGCGCCGCCCATGACGTTCGTCTGCAGCCACGTGTCGGAGATGACGTCCGGGTGCTCGCGCTGCATCGTGATCGCGTGGCCCAACCACCCCGGTGGATCGTCGAGTTCCTTGAGCTTCCCGATGACGCGCTCACCCATCTCCCAGAACTGGCCCAATCCGTCGGCGGCACGGATCTGCTCCTCGGGAGTAGGCCGTCCCCACACGAATTCGGTCATGGACGTGGCCAGCTTGCGTACGGTGTCGACGTCCTCCTCGGGAATCCCCAAGAACTGCAGAGCGACCAAACAGGGTATGTCCCAGAGCATATCGGCGACAAGATCGGCATGACCCCGATCGACGAATTGATCGATGTAGGCGTTCGTCGTGTCCCGAATGTAGGGAGTAAGAGGGTCGATCCGGTCTGGCATGAATGCCGGAGCGTTCAGCCGGCGGTACTGCCGATGCATGGGCGGGTCGGAATCCGCGAGGACGGGGCAGGGCGCGAAGTTGTACTTGCCGAGCTGCGCGCCCGCCTCCTCGGAGGGAGGGGTGACCGGCGTCAGGGTGATGGCCGCAGAGAACTGATTGAATTGGCTGAAGACCGATTTCACGTCTTCGTGCCGCGTGACGACCCAGTAGTCCGAGTCGTCGTTGTAGAACACCGGTTGGCTCTCGCGAGCCCACGCCAGCGAGGCTCCCGGATTCTCCTGATATTCGCGGTCGAAGAACGAGAATCCAGCGGCGGTATGAGCGACCGGGCATCCAGTCATTGTTTTCCTCTCTTCGGTGGGCTGTCAGAGGTCGAGTTTTATCTTTGGACACGCGGCCCTACTGATGCAGATCATCAAGGTGCTGTTTTCTTCCTGCTCTGCAGGGCTGAGAACTGAATCACGATGATCGGCCAGGCCCGACACGATATTTGTTTCGCAGGTCCCGCACGTTCCCTCGGAGCAGGAGAATGGTGCGGGTATGCCGGCGGACCGTGCGACGTCGAGAATTGATTGATCCGATCCGACCGAGACGGTGATACCGCTCCGCACGAATTCGACTTCGAATTCATCGAGGACGGGCGCGTCCGTTGGAGTCTTCGGAGTGAATCGCTCCAGGTGAATGTCGCCGATATTGTCGAGCTCGGCGCCCATCGCCTCCACAGCACACAGCAGACTCTCCGGTCCGCACACGTATACCGCGGTATCGGGAGTGACACCCGCGAGGATGCGAGCGAGATCGATGCGCCCGTGGATGTCTGCCGGAACCAAGGTCACGCGGTCGTGGTGAGCCTGTGTCAGGTCGTCTGCGAACGCCATGTTGCGTCGACTGCGGCCTCCATAGATCAAGGACCATTCGGCTCCCGCTCGATCGACCGACGTGATCATGGGGAGGAACGGGGTGATTCCGATTCCTCCGGCAATGAACAGATACCGGGGTGCGTCGACGAGGCGAAAGTTGTTGCGTGGCCCACGGACGGTGATGCTTTCGCCTTCGCGCAACTCGTGATGGAGGCGTGTGGAGCCGCCTCGGCCGTCGGGTTGGTACAGGACGCTCACCTGCCACGAACGACGGTCGCTGGGTTCCCCGCACAGGGAGTACTGCCGGACCATGTCCGGTCCGAGTACGACGTCGATGTGTGAACCCGGCGTCCAGTCGGGGAGGTCTCGACCGTCGGCGCGGACGAGGGTCAGTTGCGTGACGGTGTCGGTGATCGGCGTCTTGGCCTTGATTTCCATCGCGAGGTCCTCGCGTGCCTGATTCTCGGTGTCCGCTCGCCGAGGCTGCTGGCCGGAGTGTCGGGCCTCGAACTGCGATGCCATGGGGACTCCTTCGAATTTCGGCCGGATGCCCCGGCGTGGACTGTGTTGCACCGAGCCACGTCGGCGACGCGTTGGACTCGCGCGTGGTCGATTGACCCGTTGTGATCGGCCGCACTGTCGGGCTATTCGCATGGGATAGGTCACAACGTGTGGCCCGTCGTAATCTGCCGCACCGTGCGATCACGCACATGGGGCAGATCACGGTAGGGGGTACGGAAGTTGCGGATGTGCGTACCGGGTGCGTTCAGTAGCAAACGCGGCGAAGCGGTTCTGACCTGCGAGTTCGTGGTCCGGTCAGCGGGACTGTCCGATGTACCACGAGGCGATCTGGCTGCGTGAGACGAACCCGAGGCGCGTCATGATGTTCTCGATGTGGCTCTCCACGGTGCGCACGGAGATCACCAGAGCCGCCGCGATCTGTGGGCTGGTCAGCCCTTTCGCTATCAAGGCTGCGATCTCTTGCTGCCGACTGGTGAGCGCGGGTGGTTCATCCTCGGGAATCGAATCGACGACCTGTTCCGCCAATGCATAGGCGATGATTCCCGTCGGGGACCGCTTTGAGCCGGCCTGTAGAGCTGTCGACAGCGCCCGGGGTGCCATGGCCTGCTCGAGCAGACCGCGGCAGGCGGAGTTATAGCCCGTGAGTTTCGGCCCGAATGCCACCAATTCCGTACCGGTGCGTCGCCACAGGCTTCGAGAGGCCCCGATCAGTTGTGCCGCGTGCTCGAACTGACCGGTTGATCCCGCTATCCAGGCCAGAAGCTCGGTCATCAGGGCGGTGCCCAGGGACGGATCGAAGACGCGGTGATCACGAAGCGCGTCGAGCGCGGTCGCATGTGCCGCGGTGAAGTCGCCTTGCAGCCAGTGGTCGAGGCCTTGGCTCCACTTCAGGTACGAGCGCGCCCATCGTTCACCGCGCTGCCGGCATACGGCCAGCGCCGACGTGCTGACGGCCGATGCCTCCGCGCTGCGACCGTCGAGGGAAAGTACGACGGCGTACTCGAACGACGCCATCAGCCATTCGGCGGTCTCGCCGACGTCGGCCAACTCTCGCAGCGCGACCTCGAGATAGCTCTCTGCCTCGGCAAGGTCGCCGCGAAGCTGTGCGGCGAGTCCCCGTAGGCCGAGGCAGTGGGCCGCCGCATCAGCAAGGTGAAGCTGCGTCGCCGCTGCTTCGCACTCGTCGAGGCGCAGTGCGGCCGCCTCGTGGTCGCCTTGGAGAAGGCACACCCTGGCGGCGACCCAGAGCGCTTTTGCCCGGGCCGGCGTGGGCGCCCGGTCATCGTCGGGTGCGTCGAGCGCTTCGTCCGCCCACCTGCGACCCTCGGCAATGTATCCGTCGGCGTACCAGCGGTATCGAAGTCCGGCGATCAACTCGAGTTGATAGTTGTCGCCCGGGGCGGCGGTGTCCAGCGCGGCTCGGAGATTTTCCCGCTCGACGCGCATCCATTTGGCCGAGGCGGCTTGGCCGGGCCCGCACCAGGAACGTTCCAGGTCTGTGACCACGTCGAGAAAGTACTGACGGTGGCGGCTGCGGAATCTCTCGGAGTCTCCCGTCAGCGCGAGTATCTCTGCGCCGTACGCCCGGATGGTTTCCAGCATCCGGAAGCGCATCGTCGATTCTTGGTCCTCGACGCCGAGGACGGACTGATTCACCAGGGAACTCAGGAGATCGAGCGTGGTTGTCTTCGGGTGGCCGCCCTCGGCGTTTCCGTCGCCGCACACGCCTTCGGCCGACGTCAGGTCGAAACTGCCTGCGAAAACGGAGAGGCGTGCCCACAGATGACGTTCCGGTTCCGTGCAGAGTGCAAAACTCCAATCGACGAGCGATCGGAGGGTCTGTTGGCGCGGTGCGGCCGATCGACTTCCCATTGTGAGCAACCCGAATCGGTCCGGCAGTCGTTCCAGGATCTGGTCGAGCGAAAGAATGCGCATTCGGGCGACCGCGAGCTCGATTGCGAGCGGAATTCCCTCCAGCTGAATACACAAACGCGCCGCTGCGGCAGCATTGTGCTCGTCGAGGACGAAGCCGGGGGAGGCGGCCTCTGCACGTTCTTGGAGTAGTCGGATCGACTCGAATTGCGGCAAGGATTCAACGCTGACCGGCGCCGCGTCATCGGGAATGGTGAGTGGAGGCACTGGATAAAGGAATTCTTCGGTCACCATCAGCGACGTGCGGGTAGTGACAAGAATTCGCGTCGACGGCGCATATCGCAGAATTTCGCTGACCAATGCGACGGACCCGGGGAGTACGTGTTCGCAATTGTCGAGGATGAGCAGTATCTCGCGATCGCGAAGATATTCGATCAGCTTCGCTGTGGCGTCACGATTCGACTGATCGACAATTCCCAGTGTGTGAATGACTGCAGCCGGAACGTCGCCTCCGTCCGAGACGGACGCCAATTCGACGAAATACACCCCGTCTTCGACAAGGTGGTTCATCTCGTCGGCGACTTGCAACGCCAATCGGGTCTTGCCGACTCCGCCCGGCCCGATCAAGCTCACCAGCCGTCCGCTCGCCAGGCGGTCGCGGATCTCCTTGCGCTGCTGACGCCGACCGACGAAGCTGGTCGCGGTAGACGGAACGTTGCCGCTGCGAGTTCTCGCCTTCGACACGACACCTCCACATTGCGACAGACGCAGTCAGACTATCGCAACCCCGGGCGGAGCGACGTCGGAATGCCGAAACTTTGTTCGAAGACGGCGTCGCCCGTACCCCGCCGAGCCGGGGTCCGCGTCGCACTGTCCTGTCCGCGCTCCCTTCTGGTTCTGCACCGAGTGTGATAGAAGATAGGCACGGACACGTCGCGTGGCGATCCGTTAACCCGAGGTCGATTACATTGCGCGAGAGCTTTTCCGGCACCCAGTCAGGCGGCGAGCACCCCGGGGGTGGCATACGGCACCCCGATTGGGATGCGGCGTCCCATGCCGTATCCGACGCCTATTTTCCGCATGAGCTCATGCCCCTGGTCGCTTCCGGCCCTGCCGCGTCGCCCGGGGTGTCGGCCCTGCACCTCGGCCCGCTGCACATTGTCCGAATCAATTGGGGCGCTGATGTTGCCGTTCACAGTGAGCATCCCGGCGCCGTCGGCATCAACATCCCGCTTCACGGCGAACTCGAGACCCGGATCAGGGGGCGGCTCGTCGTGTCCGCCCCGGGCTTCGCCACGGTCAACCCCGCTGACACGCCGGCCGATATCACGCGGTGGCCCGGTGCCTGCACGATTCTCGGCGTCAAGATCGATCGGGACTTCGTCCAACGCGAGTTGTGGCGCGTGACAGGCCGAGCCGACGCGGTGATCCCCGATCAGATCGATTTGAGCAGGCCCGCTGCTGCCAGCTGGTTTCGACTGCTGAGCAGCATTGTCGATCAGCCCGTCGATGACGCGCTGCTGGCCAATCCGCATGTGGCACAAGGACTGGCGGCATCGCTCACCGATGGATTCCTGCTCGCTGCCGTCCCGGACGAGACCGACGATCGCCACGCTGTCCGACCACGGATCGTCACTCGCGTGATCGATGCCATCAACGCCGAGCCCGACCGGCTGTGGACCGCAGCGGACATGGCCGACGTAGCCGGGGTCAGCGTACGGCGTCTGCAGGAGGGCTTTCGCATCTACCTCGGCAAGACTCCCCGCGAATGCCTGACCGAGATCCGCCTTGCCGGCGTCCGGGCCGAACTCGCCTCGGGCTCGGCCCGTTCGGTGACCGACGTTGCGCTGAAATGGGGGTTCACTCATTACGGCCGGTTCGCCGCCGCGTTTCGGCAGCGCTACGGTGTGCCACCCTCGTCGTTGTTGCATTGACCCTTCATCCGCGGCGCGATGCCCGCACCGGCGTAAGCTCCTGGTCAGGTCTTCCCGCCAACTGGAGGATGTGCTGAGCGCCGACGAAGGGGTGTCCGCCGACACCACGGACACCGATTCACCACCGGCCCCGAGGGCCGGGTTGGATCTGCACCTCGAGCGGCCCGCCGGCCGGGTCCGCGGCAGCGTGATGGACGCTCTGCGTGACGCCATCCGTTCGGGCCGGCTTCCCCCGGGCACTCGGCTGCCGTCGAGTCGCGCGTTCGCCGCGGACCTGGGCATCGCGCGGAACACGGTAGCGCGGGCGTACTCGGAACTCGTAGAGGAAGGTTGGCTGACGTCACAACACGGCTCCGGCACGACGGTGTCCCGCCGTTCCGCGGGGGCCGTGCGGGCCGAAGGGTTTCGCGTGCGGAGGCTGCCGGCGCGCCGCCCGGACCACGATCTGCGACCGGGCCAGCCCGACCTGTCGTCGTTCCCGCGCGGGCAGTGGAGCCGCGCCGTCAAGCAGGCGCTCCACACGGTCCCGTCCGAGGCGTTCGGTTACGCGGACCCGTACGGCCGCCCCGAACTGCGCCTGGCGCTTACCGAGTACCTCGCGCGGGCCCGCGGCGTCGTCTGCGGGCCCGACAACATCATCGTCTGCTGCGGTGCCGCCGAGGGGCTGACGCTGTTGGCCCGCGCGCTGGCCGGTGCCGGGGTTGCCTCCCTGGCGGTCGAGTCCTACGGGTTGCCGACGCACCGCGAAGCACTGCGCACGGCAGGGTTGCACTGTCCGCCGCTGGCCGTCGACGCCGGTGGCGCCGACGTCGCCGCGCTCGACGGCATGCAGGAGGTGGGCGGCGTGCTGCTCACCCCGTCACACCAGTTCCCGACCGGCGTACCGCTGCGCTCCGACCGGCGCGCGGCCGTCGTCGACTGGGCACGCAGAACCGGCGGTGTGATCATCGAGGACGACTACGACGGGGAATTCCGCTATGACCGCAGCCCCGTCGGCGCGCTTCAGGGTGTCGACCCGGAACGGGTGGTGTACATGGGCACCGCGAGCAAGTCCCTTGCCCCGGGCCTTCGGCTCGGCTGGCTGGTCCTTCCCGACCGGCTCGTCGAGACGGTGGCACGCCAGAAGGGCGAGACCGAGGCCACTTGCGGCTTCGTGGACCAGCTGGCGATGGCCGAGTTCATCCGAACCGGGTCCTACGACAAGCACATTCGCGCGATGCGCGCGCAGTACCGCCGCCGGCGGGAGCAACTCGTCGGAGCGGTCGGCCGGTCGTCGCCTGCCAATCGCGTGACCGGTCTGCCTGCGGGCCTGCACGTGCTGCTGCACCTGGCCGGCGGCAACGAGAGCGCCGCTGCGCGAGAACCGGCGTGGCGGAATCTCGCTGTCGAGGGCCTCGCGCTCTACCGCCATCCCGAAGTCGACGTCGACCGCGACGGTCTGGTCGTCGGCTTCGCCGCGCCGGCGCAGAGCGCATGGCCTGCCGCCGTGGAGGCATTGGTTCGGCAACTCCCGTGAGTGGACCCCGAATTCGGTGTGCAAGTGGCCCATGCGGCGGCTCGCTACCGTACTAGCCTCAGAGCATGCTGAATGCCGGAAACGTCAAGGTCACCGATCTGCTCTGCGCCACCCCGCCCGCGATTCCCGAGGGTTCGCACGCGATGACACAACTGGTCGAACTCCCACCGGCCGATCCTGGACTCTCGCCGCATCGCCACTCCGGACCGGTGTTCGGTTACGTACTGGAGGGCAGCATCTTCTTCGAGTTGGAAGGCGAAGAACCCAGGCTGATTGCTGCGGGCGAGGCATTCTGGGAACCCGGCGGTGACGTCGTGCACTACCAGGTCTCCAATCCCGATCCACAGGCCTGGAGCCGGTTCGTCGCCGTGTGCATCTGCGCTCCCGACGTGGACATGATCACCATGCTCGAACCGGAAGAGATCATTGCCCGCGATCATCTGCGCCACCCCAGCGCACGTCAGCACCAGGGCTGAGCACCGCCGCGACGACACGTCGCGCAATCGAAACGAAACGAAGTGAGGTTTTCATGCAAGCGGTCATCGCGTCCGACCACAAATCCGGTGTCAGTGGACTGTCGGTGGCGGAAGTTCCGTACCCTCATGCGGCAGAGAACGACGTCATCGTCCGCGTTCACGCCGCGAGCTTCACACCCGGTGAGCTCGACTGGCCCGGCACCTGGTCCGACCGTGCGGGGCGCGACCGGGCACCATCCATTCCCGGACACGAAGTCTCCGGAGTCGTCGCTGAATTGGGTTATGGCACGACCGGTCTGACAATCGGTCAGCGCGTGTTCGGGGTCGCCGACTGGACCCGTAACGGTACGCTCGCGGAGTACGTCGCGGTCGAGGCCCGAAACCTGGCGCCGCTGTCTAGCGGAGTCGATCACACCGTGGCCGCCGCCCTGCCGATCTCCGGGCTCACCGCGTGGCAGGCGCTGTTCGATCACGGGCGACTCGCCGCGGGTCAGACCGTACTGATCCATGGTGCGGCCGGCGCGGTCGGTTCGATGGCAGTGCAACTGGCGCTCGAGGCGGGCGCCCGGGTCATCGGCACCGGTCGTGCTCGGCACGGTGACACGGTTCTCGGTCTCGGCGCCCACGCTTTCGTGGATCTTGATCGGCACCGGCTCGAAGATCTCGACGAGGTCGACGTGGTACTCGATGTCATCGGCGGCGAAACACTCGACCGTTCAGCGAAACTGGTGCGTCCCGGTGGTGTCCTCGTCACCATCGCGGAGCCCCCTCGGGTGATGCCCGAGCAGGGACGGGCGATATTCTTCGTCGTCGAATCCGATCGTGAGTGCCTGGTCCGCCTCGAGCGCCGGGTCCGTGACGGTCGTCTGCGGCCACCTGCAACAAGCGTGCGGCCTCTCTCCGAAGCTGTCGCTGCCTTCGATTCCCAGCACGGTGCGGGCAAGCCGGTCATCCGGATAGCGGCAGATGATCTGGGGTGCACCGGATCACGGGCAGAAGGACATTGACGGCTATCCGCCTTCCCCCTTTCACGAAGGAACATTCGATGCCCCAGTACCTCGACGGTCGACGCGTCCCATTCGACAGCACCGACCCCAACTCCACAGGACGCGTAGCCGTCATCGTCCTGTTTTCGGCCGTTGTCGCCATGCTCCTTCTCATGGCGCCCGCCGCGGCAAGCCAACTGCAACTGCAGCTCGCACTGAGTCCGTCGCAGACGGGTGATCTGTTCGCTGCGGAGCTCGGTGCGATGAGTATCGCGTCGATTCCCGCGCTGTGGTGGATGAAGAAGTACAACCTCCGCACGATGTCCACGATCTTCGGGACGATCTTCATCATCGGCAATATCGGCTCGGCCTACATCGGCGACTATGGGACTCTTGTTGCGGTTCGATTCCTGACCTCCCTTGCGGGCGGATCGCTGATGGTCCTGTGCATGTCACTCGCAGCCCAGACCAGGGACCGCAACCGTGTCTACGGCCTGTGGCTGATGGGGCAACTCTGCTTCGGTGCGATCGGACTGGCCGTACTCCCGAAGTTCTTCGACACGTTCGGGATCGGCATCGCATATTGGGTTCTCGCCGTTCTCATGATGGTCGTCCTCCCACTCGTCCGCTTCCTGCCGCAACGCAACATTTTCGCGGGCCGCGCCGGCGCCGAAGACTCGGTCCCCACACCCAACTACGCTCTCCGTGCGACCCTGGGCCTGATTGCGCTGCTTGCCTTCTACGTCAGCCTCAGCGGCATCTGGACGTTCCTCGGTGGCATCGCGGGCGCGTCGATGATCGACAACGAAACCTCGAGCGTGATCCTGTCGATCGCCACCGTGCTCGGCATCGCAGGATCGGTCGGGGCCACCGTTCTGGGTGCACGCCCGAGCACCCGAATCAATCTCCTCGTGGGCTACCTCGCGATGACCCTGTCGGTCGCTCTGCTGGCGGGAATACCCGGGGTTCTCCGATTCACTCTGGCCGCGTTGCTCTTCAAGTTCACCTGGACCTTCATCCTGCCTTACCTCATGGCCACCCTCTCCGGGTTGGATCGGTCCGGGCAGCTGGTGAACCTGGCCAACCTCGCGATCGGCGGCGGATTCGCACTCGGCCCGTTGATGGGTGGACGCCTCGTCGAAAGCGCCGGAGGGTACGGCACGCTCATCGCGGTCAGCGTCGCAGGACTGGTCCTGTCCCTGGTGCTGATCCTCGTCGCTCAACCCCAGCGCACCGCTGCCGCGAACTCCACGGTCGCGGTGTCCCACATGGTCGAGTAGTCCGAGGGGCGGGCAGGGCCTGCGAGTACGCTGGCGCGGTCGAGAAGGAGAGGTTGTGCCCATGAGTGAGCCGTACGCAGTCGTCGGAGCGACGGGTGGTCAAGGAGGCGCTGTCGTCGACGCGCTGCTCGAGCGAGGGCGTGAGGTCCGAGCGCTCGTCCGTCGAAGCTCCTCTCGCTCAGAGGCGTTGCGCCTGCGAGGCGTCGACATCGCCGTGGCCGACATCACCGACCGGGCGGCGATCGCGTCTGCGGTCGACGGGTGTGCGGGCGTGTTCGCCATGACAACGCCTTTCGAAGACGGCCCGGAGGCGGAGATCGCTCAGGGCGCCGCGCTCGTCGACGCGTTCGGTGATTCCGGTGTTCCCCACGTGGTGTTCTCTTCGGTGGCCGACGCGGACAAGAGCACCGGGGTGCCACATTTCGAGACGAAGGCCGTGACCGAGGCGTTGCTGCGAGAATCATCGGTCTCGTACACGATCGTCGGGCCGACCTACTTCTACGACAACCTGCTCGGCGGCCTCGACGGCATCCGCCACGGCCGGCTCGACCTGCCTCTGCCCGTCGATACCCCGCTGCAGCAGTTGTCGCGCCGAGACCTCGGTCGGTTCGTCGCCCTCGTGTTCGACGATCCGGACCGATTTGCCGGGACGAGAGTCGACCTGGCTTCGGATGATCCCACGCCACGTCGAATGGCCGAGGTGCTCGGTGAGGTGCTGGGCACACAGGTACATGCGCATTCGTCCGACGCGGACGCCATCGCATCGCCGGACATGCGCGCGATGTTCCGCTTCCTCACCGACACGGGGTACGACGCGAACATCAGCGAACTGCGCCGGCTCTACCCCGAGGTGGGCTGGCAGAGCTTCGCAGATTGGGCGGCCGGGTTGGCCTGAGGTCCGCGGCGAGCATCGGCGCGTATTCGACGACTGTGGCGGTCGCCACGATTATGTAATATGGAGGTCGGAGCCCGGTACTCGAACACCAGCAGTGAGGACGGCCATGGGCGTGCAGGCCAACACCAGAGCCATCGAGAAAGAGATCGTCACCGATTTCAGCGAGCGGATGAGTTACGGCTCGTACCTGGACCTCGACACCCTGCTGAGCGCGCAGAAACCGGTGAGCAGGCCCGAGCATCACGACGAACTGCTGTTCATCATCCAGCACCAGACCACCGAACTCTGGCTGAAGCTCGTCCTGCACGAAACCCTCGCGGCCCGGGACGCGTTCGATGCGGACGACATCGGCAGGGCGCTCAAGTGCGTGGCGCGCGTCAAGCACATCCAGAAGACGCTGACCGAGCAGTGGTCGGTGCTGGCCACGCTGACGCCCACCGAGTACTCCGAGTTCCGGCAGTTCCTCGGCAATTCGTCCGGGTTCCAGTCCTATCAGTACCGCGCCGTCGAGTTCGTGCTCGGCAACAAGAACGCCGGAATGCTGAAGGTGTTCGAGGCCGATCCCGCCGCCCACGAACTGCTCGACCGGCTGCTCCGTGAGCCGAGTCTGTACGACGCGTTCTGGCAGTGCCTGTCGCGGCTCGGGTACGACGTGCCGGCGTCCGCGCTGCACCGCGACGTGACCGCCGCCTACAGCCTGAACGACGACCTGATGCCGCTGATCAAGTTCGTGTACGAGAACTCCGAGGAGCACTGGGCCGTCTACGAGGCGTTCGAGGAGTTCGTCGACCTCGAGGAGAACTTTCAGCTGTGGCGCTTCCGCCACATGCGCACGGTGCTGCGGACCATCGGGATGAAGTCCGGAACGGGAGGATCCAGCGGTGTCGGGTTCCTGCAGAAGGCCCTCGAACTGACGTTCTTCCCGGAACTGCTGGCCGTGCGCACCGAGATCGGGCGATGATGACCACGTCGACGGATGTGCTGGCGGCCCGGGCCGGGGAACTCGACGCCGCGGACCCGCTGCGCGCGTACCGCGACCTGTTCATCGGAGCCGACGATCCCTCGGTGCCCGCCTACTTCGACGGGAACTCGCTCGGCAGGCCCACCAAGGCGAGCGCCGAGCGCATCACCGCGTTCGTCACGCAGTCGTGGGGCGGCCGGCTGATCCGCGGGTGGGACGAGGAGTGGTACGACCTGCCGATCACGATCGGTGACACCCTCGCGCGGGTGTCGCTGGGCGCGGCCGCCGGTCAGACCACCATCGGCGACTCGACGACGGTCCTGCTGTACAAACTCGCGCGGGGTGGGCTCGCGTTGCGGCCAGGTCGCACCGAGATCGTCGTGGACCGCGACAACTTTCCGACGGACCGGTACGTGCTCGAATCCGTCGCCGGGGAACTCGGGCTCACGCTCCGGTGGATCGAATCGGATACCCGGGGCGGCGTCACCGTCGACGACCTGCAGTCGGTGGTGTCCGAACACACCGCGCTCGTCGTTCTCAGCCACGTCGCGTACCGCTCGGGTTACCTGGTGGATGCGGCCGGGGCCGCCCGGGTGGTGCACGAAGCGGGCGGGCTCCTGCTGCTCGACCTGTGTCACTCCGTCGGGTCGGTTCCCCTCGAACTCGACGCGTGGGAGGTCGACCTGGCGGTCGGGTGCACGTACAAGTACTTGAACGGCGGACCCGGCTCACCGGCGTTCGCGTACGTCCGGGCCGACCATCAGCAGGACTTCGTGCAGCCGATCTGGGGCTGGATGGGGCGCGACGACCCGTTCGCGATGGCGCAGGGCTACGAGCCGGCGCCGGGCATCCGGCGCGTGATCAGCGGAACGCCGTCGGTCCTCGGCATGATCGCACTCCAGGACACCCTCGCGCTTCTCGACGACGTCGGGATGGACGCCGTGCGGGCCAAGTCGATCGCCCTGACCGAGTACGCACTCGACCTCGTGCGCGAGGTGCTGATTCCGCTGGGCGTGGAGATCGGATCGCCGGAGGATTCCGCCGAGCGGGGTGGTCACGTCATCATCGACCACCCGCGGTTCGAGGCCGTCGTTCAGCGACTGTGGACGAAGGGCGTCATCCCCGATTTCCGTGCCCCGCAGGGGTTGCGTCTCGGCCTGAGCCCACTGAGCACGAGCTTCGGCGAGGTGTGCACCGGGATACTCGCGATCCGTGATGAACTCGCCGACTGAACCGGCGAGCGCGATCCTCGACGACTTCGATTCGCGACCCGGCAGCGCCACGTCGCTGATCCGAACCGTGCTCGGTGCGTACGTGCGCGACGTCGGCGGGTGGGTGGCGATCGCCGATTTCGTGGAAGTGATGCAGGCGGTCGGTATCCCGCCCGAGTCGACGCGGATCGCGGTGGCCCGGCTGAAGAAGAAGGGGGTGCTCCGACCGCGCGCCCGCGACGGCCGCAGCGGGTACGAGGTGACCGAGCAGGCCGAGTCGATGTTCACCCGCGGCGATCCGCGGATCTTCGGTTTCCGTCAGATGGCGGACACCGATCCGTGGCGGCTGATCTCGTTCACCATCCCCGAATCGCAACGGGCGGCGCGGCACCAGTTGCGCAGACGGCTCGGCTGGATCGGGTGCGGAACCGTGTCGCCGGGGCTGTGGATCGCCCCCGAACACCTCGCAACCGAGGTCGGGGACATCGTCGACGCGCTGGGCCTGTCCGAGTACGTGACCACGTTCGTGTCCACGTCGGTGTTCGCCCCCGATTCGATGGGGGACGCGGCGGCCCGGTGGTGGGATCTGGGTGGCATCGCCGCGCGGCACCGCGATTTCCTGGACCACCACCGGGTCGCGCTCTCAGCGCCGGAGGAGGTGTCGCCGCGCGACGCGTTCGTCCGCTTCGTGCCGCTGCTCGACGAATGGCGCATCATCCCGTACATCGACCCGGGCCTGCCGGGCGCAATGCTGCCCGCGGACTGGCCCGGCGCCGACAGCGTTCACCTGTTCGTGTCGGCGCGGGACCGCTACCTCGCCGGGAGCCGCGACTGGGTGCGGAGCGTGCAGTCGCGACTCCCGGTCTGAGGGTGTCAGCCCAGGAATTCCTCGCCGATGTTCTTGGCCCACTCCTCGGCCTGATCCTTCGGGCGGACGGAGCTGGAGCCGTCGTGCCTGCCGTGTTCGCCGACCTGGACCGCGCCGAGGGAGATCAGCTTCTCGGCCATGATCTCGCCGCCGCGGTTGTACGTCTCCTCGTACACCTTGTCGCCGAGACCGAACAGCGCGAACTGCATGCCGGTGAGGTCGGGTTCGTCCTCCTCGAGCCCTTCGAAGAAGGGTTCCGCGCCGGTGGGCAGCTCGCCCTCACCGTACGTGGAGCACACGATGACGTGGAAGTTCTCGGGGTCGAGATCGCCCGCATCGAATTCCATCATGTCGTACAGGGACGTGTCGCCGTAGTCGCCGAGCACGTCGGCGATGTTGTCGGCCACCAGTTCGGAGGTTCCGCCCTCGCTGCCGTACAGAATCACCACTGCCATTGTTCTTGCTCCTCGTGAGTTGCTGCCGACGTGGTCAGTACACGTCGCGCAGGTAGCGCTTTTCCTTCTTGAGCTTGGTCACGTAGTCGGCGGCCTGCTCGGTGGAAAGGGTGCCATGGGTGGCGATCACGTCGTGCAGTGCCCGGTCGACGTCCTTCGCCATGCGGGTGGCGTCGCCGCACACGTAGAAGTGGCCGCCGTCCTCGAGCCAGGCGAACAACTCGGCGCCGTTCTCGATCATCCGGTTCTGCACGTAGATCTTCTCCGCCTGGTCGCGGGAGAAGGCGAGGTCGAGGCGGGTGAGCAGACCGCTGTCGCTCATCGCGCCGATCTCCTCCTCGTAGATGTAGTCCGACGCGCGGTGCTGGTCGCCGAAGAACAGCCAGTTGCGTCCCGACGCGCCCCGCGCCTGCCGCTCCTGCAGGAACGCGCGGAACGGCGCAATGCCGGTGCCCGGGCCGACCATGATCATCGGTGCGTCGTCGTCCGCGGGGACCCGGAACGACTTGTTCTTCGACACGAAGATCCCGCCGTTGCCGCCCTCGGCGATCCGATCGGCGAGGAAGGTAGAGCACACGCCGCCGCGGTCGCGTCCGGCCGAGCTGTAGCGGACGCTGGCGACGGTCAGGTGCACGCTGCCCGGGTTGGCCAGCGGGCTGGAGGAGATCGAGTACGCCCGGTGCTGCAACGGCTTCAGCAGTCCGACGAACTCGTCCGCCGTCAGCGTCACCGACGGTTCGAGGAGCAGCAGGTCGAGCACGTCCTTGCCCCACAACCACGCGTCGAGGGCTTCCTTGTCGCCGTGCCGCAGCACGTGACTCAGCTCCTCGTCGCCCGCCCGCTTCTCGATCTCGTCGATGAATTCGTGGCTCGGCGTGGAGATCTCGTACCCGTGCAGCAGCAGGTCGCTGAACGGCCGCTCCTTGCCGGTGACGGCGGCATCGGCCGGGATGCCCAGCCGTGCGACGAGGGCGTCGACGAGGGCGGGATCGTTGATCGGCATCACACCGAGCGCGTCACCGGCCTCGTAGTCGAGACCGCTGTCGGCGAGCGCGAACTCGTAGTGGCGGATCTCCTTCGCGGACGTGTCGCTCGACAGCCGCCGGTTCACGGACAGCGTGGAATTGTAGGGGTTCTTGCGGTTCCACTGCGACCGTGTGCGGGCCGGTTTCGTCACCGGCTCGGCGACGTCGGCGACGGCGGACTCGCCGCGAATGCCCTCGACGGCCGCGAACAGCGGCAGCGTGTCGGCGACCCACGCGGCGGCGGCGTCCTCGTAGTCGACGTCGCAGTCGACGCGCGGCGTCACACGGTGGGCCCCGAGCTGCTCGAGCCTGGTGTCGATCATCTTGCCCGCCTGGCAGTATCCGTCGTACCCGGTGTCGCCGAGCGCGAGGACCGCGAAGTCGGTGGTCTCGAGCCGCGGTGCGGTCTCGGCGGCCAGCGCCTGCCAGAACAGTTCGGCGTTGTCGGGCATCTCGCCCTCACCGTAGGTGGAGGTGACGACGAGGACGCGCTGCATCGCGGCGAGGGCGTCCGTGTCGACGTCGTCGAGGGCGCTCACCACCGGCGCGAAGCCGTGCGAACGTGCCGCGGCGGCAGCGTCTTCCGCGACACCCTCGGCGTTCCCGGTCTGGCTGCCGTACAGCACGTGCATGGCGGGCAGCTGCCCACCGGCCGCCGCGGCGGGCGCGTCGGAGCCGCCGGCGACCAGACGCGAACTCATTCCGGCGAGGAAGCCGGTGAGCCAGACGCGCTGGTCCTCGCTGAACGGGGCGTCCTGGGGGATGTAGGGCAATTTCATGAGGGCACCACGTCTCTCGTGGGGATCAGATCGGGGAGGGCGTGCTGCGCGAACAACTCCTCGAAACCGGGCAGCCGGCCGATCTTGTCGACGTTCTTCGCATCCTGGTGCAGGATCCAGCCGTACGTGCCGGGGGCGTCGATGGACCGGACGTTGCGGCGGCGCAGCGCATCCTTGTAGTCGGCGAGCCGCTTGGCCGCCACCATCACGGCCAGATCCTCGTCGCTGTAGTCCTTCAACGCTTCCCGTGCGTACCGCTGCAACCGCTGCATGAGGAAGAAGTCCTCGGTGAGCAGCAGGTTGCGGACGGCCTTGTCGACGGCCGGGTCGGACGGATCCGTGACACCGGGCAGCTTGGACAGCGCCATCTCCTGCGCCGCGTTCAGCACGGTGTAGTTGTTCAGCAGTGCGAACATCGCCTCGGTGTCGGCCTCGCCGTAGCCGGGCACGGCACCGTCCAGCACGGCGTGACCGTCCCGGTAGTCCAACTTGAACTTGCGCACCTGGTGCCCGACCAGCGCGGCGGCCAGTTCGTCGGCCAGATCCTTGCGGGGCTTGGCCTTCAAGATCTCGTCGCTGTCCTGGTACTGCAGCAGCGCGCGCGGCATGCCGTACACGAAGTGGTGCTGCTCGGTCTCCCAGTTCGCCAGCAGCCACGCCGCCTTGGCGGAGCCGGTGGCCTCGAGGTGCCACCCGAGCAGCACGTGCACGGCCTGACGGTGCAGCGCGGCGTGCTCGTCGTCGCCGGTGATCGAACCGAGCAGGATCGAGTCGGCGCTGGCCTTGCCGGGCAGCTCGTTCTCGGGATCGTACTGGTAGACGAAGCCGCCGCTCATGCCGTTGCCGAGGCCCTTGCCGAAGCCGCCGAGGTTGAGCACGGCACCGTTGGTCATGTACTCGCAGGCGAAGTCGCCGACACCCTCGACGACCGCGGTGGCACCCGAATTGCGCACGGCGAAGCGGTCACCCGCCTGGCCCTCGACGAACGTGCGGCCACCGGTGGCGCCGAACAGCGCGAAGTTGCCGATCAGCACGTTGCCGCCGTGGCGGTCCGAACCGCCACCGGGGGAGCGCACGACGATGCTGCCGCCGTTGGCGCCCTTACCGACACCGTCGTTGGCGGTGCCGGTGTGGACCAGGGCCATGCCGTCGTTGCAGAACGCGCCGTACGACAGGCCCGCGGACCCGGACGTCGCGATCCGGACGCTGCCGTCGCGCAGGTAGCCGCGGCCGCGCTCGTCGCGGAGCACGGCGGGCAGCGCGACCTCGGTGAGCTCGTGATTGAGCATCCGCTCGATGTCGACCGCCAGCTGGGCGCCGACGCTCTTGTTGCGGTTGCTCAGGTGCACGCCGTCGCCGAGCTCGACGGTGGCCTCGCCCTGCTCGATCAGCGCGGCACGCAGCTGCACGAGCCAGCCGTCGTCGAGCGTGTAGTCCTTCTCCAGGTACACCGGATCGCCGATGGTGACCTCGTCGACCACGGCGAGCATCGCGCGCAGGTCGAGCTGGCCGACGCTGGACGGGTGGTCCAGGAGCTGCAGCAGATCCGAGCGTCCCCGGGCCTCGCGCAACGAGGACATACCCAGCTCGGCCAGCACCTCACGGGTCTCGTGCGCGATGTTGAGCAGGTACTGCGCCATCGCCCGCGGGTCACCGTCGAACAGCTCGGGATTGGTGGTCAGGCCGGCGGGGCACTTGATGTTGCAGTTCTTGGCCATGACGCACTTGAGCATCATCAGGGCGGTGGTGCCGAATTCGAAGCTGTCGGCGCCGAGCAGCGCCGACTTCACCACGTCGCTCGCGGTCTGGTGCGCGCCGGAACAGCGGAGCAGCACCTTCTGCCGCAAACCGTTGGCGCACAACGCCTGATGGACCTCGGCGACCCCGATCTCCGCCGAACGTCCGGCGTACTTGAGGCTCGTCACCGCGGCGGCACCGGTGCCGCCGGTGTTGCCGGCCACGTTGATGACGTCGGCTCCCGCCTTCGCGACACCCACCGCGATGGTGCCGATGCCCTCCGAGGACACGAGCTTGACGATGACGCGGACCCGCGCCGCCTTGCAGTCGTGGATCAGCTGCGCGAGGTCCTCGATCGAGTACGTGTCGTGATGCGGTGGGGGAGAGACGAGTTCGACGCCGGGGGTGCCGCCGCGCGCGGCGGCGATCTCGACCGTGACCTTGGGTGCGGGCAGCTGCCCGCCCTCGCCGGGCTTGGCGCCCTGCGCGATCTTGATCTCGAGTTCCTCGAGCATCGGGTCGGCGAGGTAGCCGGCCCACACACCGAAGCGGCCGGACGCGAACTGCTTGATCCGGGAACCTCGGATGGTGCCGTAACGGGAGATGTGCTCGCCGCCCTCACCGCTGTTCGACATGCCGCCGACCATGTTGGTGCCGTGCGCGACGGCCTCGTGCGCGTTGGAGTTCAGCGCGCCGTGGCTCATGGCGCCGGACGTGAGGAACGGGGTGATCTCGCTGGCCTTCTGCACCCGGTCGATCGGCAGGCTCGCCGGAGCGGTGCGCAGCAGCGACAGACATCGCAGCGCCTCACCGGACGTGCGCACCACGAGGGCGTCGCCGTCGACGCGGTGCTCGCGGAGGTCGTCGCCGAACCGCATCACCAGCGATTCGCCGAGCGCGACCAGCACTTCGGCCTCGCCCGCGTGCGGTCCGGTGAGCCGGAGCCGGAACTCGTCCTCGCCGATGGCCTCGGAGGCGAGTCCGCGCACCGCGAAGCTGTTGTTGCCCTTGCGGGAGAAGCGGCCCATCTGCTTGCGGAACTCGGCCGCCGTGGTGAGGAACGTGACGTCGGCGGGCAGATCCAGGACGTCGCGCAGCGCTGCGGGACGACGGGTCCGCTCGTCGGCCATCGTCCGCGCGAACGCACGGTAGCCGGGGGTGATCTCGAAGCGGTCGATCGCCTCGTGCGTCAGCTTCTGGAATCCGGCGTTGCGGTAGGCGTCGTCGTCGAGACCGAATGCGTCCTCGAGCCGGTTCAGCGGCAGCAGTCGCAGCGATTCCGTGTGGTCCTGCGTGCCCGCCGTGTCGAATGCGATGGGTTCCTCGGTGAGGTCGACGAAGCCGCGCACGGCCGCCGTGCCGTACGAGTGGCCTGCGCCCTCCGCGCGCTCCTTGAACAGGCCGAGCAGCGGGACGTCCTTCTCCCCGGTGACCGACAGCGCGCGCTGGTGCCAGTCCGCGACGGCCTGCGCGATGACGGCGAACCCGACACCGCCGACCGGCGTCTTCACGTTCGCGAAGTAGCGGCGCAGCACCCGATCGTCCGTGTCGAGGTAGTTCGGTTCGAAGAACTCGCCGCCGATGTAACTCTCGGCGGTGCACAGGCCGACCCGGCCCATCGTCTTCATCAGCGACTTCTCGGCGGCCTTCGCGAACCGCTTGAACGCCTGGTCGGCGTCGTCGGCGAACTTCTCCTCGGCGCGCAGACGGACGGCGAGGGGGTAGATCGCGGCGGCGCCGAAACCGAGGGCGGCGGCGACGTGGTGCGAGGACGAGATCTGACCGCTCTCGGCGACGACGGACACGCGCAGGCGCAGGCCCTCCTCGATCAGCCGCTGGTTGACCGCGGAGATCGCCACGATCATCGGCAGCGCGGCGCGGTCGGTGGCCACGTGACGGTCGGTGAGGATCGCGATGCCGCCCTGCTCGCGGGCGAACGCCTCCACCTCGTCGCAGAGCCCGTCGACCGCGGCCTCGAGCGCCGCCGCGTTGGCGGCCGGGTCACCGTGCACCGGGGTGTACAGCATCGGGAATCGCTGCACCGGCGTCTCGGACTGCTTGCGGATCCGCAGCATGTCCATGTGGGTGAGGATCGGCGAGGGCACCACGATCTGCGGGGCCGACTGCGCGCCACTGTTCGGCTTGGCGCCCAGCGCGACGCGCAGCGTCATGCCGTCGGCCTCACGGATGCTGTCCAGCGACGGGTTGGTCACCTGCGCGAAACGCTGCGAGAAGTACTTGGCGACACCACCCTCCTGATCGGAGAGCGCGTTGATGGCGTTGCCGTAGCCCATCGCGGAGATCTTCTCCTGACCCGACGCGAGCATCGGGTCCATCATGAACTTGAAGCTTTCCTGGTTGTGCGAGTACGCGACGTAGCGCTGGGTGCGCTCGAGGTCGCCGTTGTAGCGCAACGGACCCGGCTCGGCCTCGACCTCGGGCAGCGCCTCGATGGTCCGGCGCGCTTCTGCGACGAGCGTCGGGTAGTCGTTGCGGGCGGCGAGCAGTTCGAGCGCCTCGTCGGTGGAGTACGAGCGGCCCACGCGGTGGTCGAAGTACAGCATGCCGCCGGCCTCGATGCGTCCACGGTGCAGCACGGTGGCGGGGTCGAAGTCGATCTGCCCGGCCTCCGACGTGACGCACAGGTACTCGTCCGTCTCCACCGAACGCAGCGGACGCAGTCCGAGCCGGTCGAGCCGGGCGCCGACGACGGTGCCGTCGCCGAAGATCAGCGCGGCCGGGCCGTCGTTCTTCTCCTCGTACAGCGAGAAGTACTCGAGCATCGCCCGCACCTCGGGTGACAGCGTGGAATCGTTCTCCCACGCCGGCGGCATCATCGACACGACCGCGGTCACCAGGTCGAGACCGTCCTCCACGACGCGGCTCTGCAGCGTCTGGTCGAGGCGACAACTGTCGGACTGACCGTGCGGACGGACGATTTCCCGGTTGCGGGCGCGGGCCAGCGCCGTCTCGGACAGGCGGTTCTTCTTGTCGGTGTTGAGCTCACCGTTGTGCGCCATCAGACGGAACGGCTGCGCCATCGTCGGATGCGGGTCGGTGTTGGTGGAGAACCGGGTGTGGAAGTACAGCGTGTGGATGGCGTGCGCCGGGTCGACGAGGTCCTGGAAGTAGGGCATCACCTCGTTCGAGTTGAGGCGGCCCTTGAGCACCTGGGTGCGCGCGCTGAGCGACAGCGGGTACAGCCCGGCCAGATCCGGCTGGGTGTACGCGACGGCCTCGATCGCGAGGAGGGCGTCGTGGATGCGGCGGTCGAACTCGGTCTCGTCGGCGCACGCGTCGGGCGCGGTGAACACCCACTGCCGGATCGGCAGCTGGTGCCGGATCGCGGCGGGCCGGAGCACGGTGGCGTCGACGGGCACGTCGCGCTCGAGCAGCACCCGGAACCCCTGCTCGGCGAGAGCCCGCTCGATGACGGCCTCCGCGTCGCCGTGGAACGCGACGTCGGTGGGGAGGAAGAAGTTGCCGACCCCGAAGCGGCCCGCCTCGAGGTCGCCGTCACCGGTCAGGGCCCGGAAGTATGGCACCGACAGGTCGACGCACACGCCGGCGCCGTCGCCGACACCCTCCGCCGACATGCCACCGCGGTGAGGAACGGCACACAGGGCCTCGTGGCCCCGGAGGAGGACGTCGTGGGTCTGAATGCCGTCCTTGCGGGTAATGAAGCCCACGCCGCAGCTGCTCTTGTCGAGCGTCCTGTCGTACAGGCCGGACTCGGTGGCACTCGTGTTCAACCGACTGTCTCCTCGCGATACTCGCCGAATAGGGGTCCGTGCTGGGCGCACGGGTGGCGTCGGCGAGAGGATCACGGCAGAGAACCGGCCCCGTACCGATGCGCCGGTGAGGCAGACGTCGTTGTCTGAAATGCGGACTTTGGCATGTCCACGCGAAACCGCAGATTAGCGGAGGCTAAGTCCGATCTGCAAGCTGCTCGATTCGACCGCGAACGAGCGGTAGCAAATCCGCGCCCGGCGTGGAGGCCGAACGCGTAGTTGCGAACATCACACCTGGCCAGGCCGCAAAACGTGCGTACCCGAACGGCCGTTCGGACTGACTGGTCCGTAGATGCACAGCGAGTGGCCATCCGCGGGCGCAATTGCGTCCGCGGATGGCAATTCGGTGGGCGTGTGCGGGGTCGGATCTCAGTCGGTGAGATCGATCCGGACCGTCAGGAGGTCGGTACCGACCGCGCGGACGGCGGTGCTGTTCATCCGGGGCAGCTGGGCCAGCCGCGCCCTCGTGTCGTCGTCGGGCAGCAGTGTCGCCGTGCCCGTGTGCCACCGGCCGTGGAACCGCAGGCGAACGGCATTGTTCGCACGGATGTTGCGGATGTAGTTCGACTTCTCCCCGAACTCGGACACCAGCCAGAACTCGGTGCCCGTGCGCCGGCCGCCGATGGGCGTGACGCGGGGCTGCCCGCTCACCCGGCCGGTGGTCTCGAGGAGGGTCTGGCTCGACAGCCGCGCGGTGAGCGGGTTGGCGACGTGCCGCTGGAATTGCATGACGATTCGTCGTTTGATCGCGCTGAGGTCGGCCATGACGAGAGCCTTCCACGGGGGAAGGCTCTCGTCGAGCGTTCGCTACGCCGCGACGACCGTGTCGTCGTCCTGGAACGGGTCGCCGGTGCGCTCGGCGTTGTAGCGGGCTTCGTCGAGGATGCCCTCCCGCTTGGCGACGATGGTGGGGACGAGCGCCTGGCCGGTGACGTTCACCGCGGTGCGGCCCATGTCGACGATCGGCTCGACCGCGAGCAGCAGGCCGACACCGGCGAGGGGGAGCCCCAGCGTCGACAGCGTGAGCGTCAGCATGACCGTGGCTCCGGTGGTGCCCGCGGTGGCGGCGGAACCGATGACCGACACGACGATGATCAGGAGGTAGTCGGTGAACGACAAAGGCACACCGTAGAACTCGGCGACGAAGATCGCTGCGATCGCGGGATAGATCGCGGCGCAGCCGTCCATCTTGGTGGTCGACCCGAGCGGCACGGCGAACGACGCGTACTCGCGGGGGACGCCGAGATTGCGTTCGGTGACCCGCTCGGTGAGGGGCAGGGTGCCGATCGACGACCGCGACACGAAGCCGAGTTGTGTTGCGGGCCACACGCCGGAGTAGAAGGCGCGCACCGACAGTCCGTGCGCGCGGATCAGGACGGGGTAGACGACGAAGAACACGATGGCCAGGCCGACGTACACGGCGGCGGTGAACCAGCCGAGCGAGCCGATGGCGTCCCAGCCGTACGTGGCGACGGCGTTCGCGATCAGTGCCGCGGTCCCGATCGGTGCGAGACGGATGATCCACCACAGCACCTTCTGCACGATGGCGAGGAGCGATGCGTTGAACTGCAGGAACGGTTCGGCTTTCGCTCCGACCTTCAGGGCGGCGATGCCGATCGCGGCCGCGACGACGAGCAGTTGCAGCACGTTGAAGCTCAGCGACGTGCTGGCCGCGCCCTCGGCGACGGTGGTCTTCGCGTTCAGTCCGAGGAAGTTGCTGGGGACCAGTCCGGTGATGAACGCCCACCACGAACCGGTGGTGCCGGGCGCCTTTTCGGTGGCGGCGCTGACGCCGGTGCGGGCTCCGGGCTGGGTGATCGACCCGACGACGATCCCGATGATCACGGCGATGAACGCGGTGATCGCGAACCACAGCAGTGTCTGGACGGCGAGGCGGGCGGCGTTGGCCACCTCACGCAGGTTGGCGATCGAGCTGACGATGGCCGTGAACACCAGCGGGATCACCGCGACGGTAAGCAGTTTCACGTAACTGGAGCCGATGGTGTGGACGGTTCCGACGAGCCAGTTCTCGTTGCCGTCGGCGGCGACGGGCATGGCGCGGGCGACGAGTCCGAGGATGACGCCGACAACGAGACCGGTGACGATCTGGGGGCCGAACGAGGTGGCCCACTGGGGGAGACGGCGTCGAGAGGTGGTCTCGGCGCGCGTGGACAGCGCGGAACTGGGCATGGGTGTGCCTTTCGCGTGGGGCCGTGGAACGTCGCCCGGTGGGGCGGATACGGCGGGAGAGAGTCCTGAGTGGAGAGGTGCGTCAGCGCGAGCGCGGACAGATCGCGCTCGCCTGCAGGCGGAGGTCGACGTAGCGCCGAGAGGTCAGGAACAACACTGCGGGAACAATACTCCTGGTGGCGGCGGGCGTTTTACTCCGGTTCCGCCTCGCCCGGATACCAGCGTGCGTAGACGTCGGGGTGGGCGCGGGTGCGGCTCTTCCACGCGTTCTCGCCGTACGTGTTGTAGAGCGGGTTCGACGGGTCGTCCTCGATTCCGCGGGCTCGTTCGGCCAGGTGCGGTGGCAGGGTGATGGTCGGGACCGTGGCGTCGAGAGCGGGATTGAGGAAGTACGGGACCGACAATCGCTCGGGCGCACCGGCGGGGGTGAGCACCCGGTGCCGGGTGGCCCGGAGGTAGCCACCGGTCGCGACCTCGAGCAGTTCGCCGATGTTGACGACGAACGAACCCGCCCGCGCGGGCGCGTCGATCCAGTCGCCGTCCTCGGTCTCCACCTGCAGTCCCGACGACCCGGGTTCGAGGAGCAGCATGGTCAGCACACCCGAATCCTTGTGGGCGCCGACACCCTGCTCGCCGGTGTGGTCGGCGCTCGGGCGTTCCGGATAGCGGACGACCTTGATCAGTGTGGCGGGGGCGTGCGCGAAGGCGTCGTCGAAGATTGCCGGATCGGCGTCGAGTGACGCGGCCCAGTGCCGCAGCAGCCGCATCCCGACGTCGGCGAGCGCGGCGTCGAGGGCCTCGATCGTCTTCTCCAGGTCGGGGAGATCCGCGGGCCACTGATTGGGACCCTGCAGCCGCAGGTAGCCGGCGGCACCGGGGATCGGCTGCCGTTCGGGCCCGATGTCGATCTGTTCCCGCCAGTCGGTCTCACCGTTGGTCAGTTCGCCGCCCACCCGGTTGTAGCCGCGGAAATGGGGACTGTTCAGCATCGCGATCGACTGCTTGGCGTCGTCGGTCAGGGCGAAGAACTCCCGCGCGACGGTGAACACCCGGTCGAGGAGTGCCCGGTCCACGCCGTGCCCGTCGAGGTAGAAGAACCCGACGTGATGGGTGATCTCCCGCAGCCGTTCCCGCCCGGCCGGGATGTCCAGTTCGGCGAGGTCGATGACGGGGAGCATTCCTCCACGGTATCGCCGGGCGGTCGCGGTGTCAGGTGTCCCGGCGGCGCTCGAGCAGGACGCTGTCGTGCCAGGTGCCGTCGATCTGCGCGAGTCGCTCCCGCACCCCGACCGTCCGGTAGCCGACCGCGTGGTGCAGTGCGATGGACCCGCTGTTCACGGCCAGCACCGAGGCCTGGAGCGTCCAGGTGCCCGAGAAGTCGGCCTCGTCGATGAGCCGCCGCATCAGCGTAGTCCCGACGCCGGCCCCGCGGAACTCCCTGGCGGTGTACACGGAATTCTCGGCGACCCCGCGGAAGCACCGCCGCGAGGATATGGGGGAGAGGGCGGCCCACCCGGCCACCGTCCCCGACACCTCGGCCACCCACCGGTGCCCGTCGAGCCAGCGTGTGTCCAGCTCCGACCTGGTCGGGGTCACCGTCTCGAACGTGGCCCGTCGCGTCGCGATCCCCTCGGAGTAGATCCGGAGCACCGCCTCCCAGTCGGCCGCGGCGAGCCGGCGTACCGTGATCGCCTCCATCGTGGAGGTGTTGCCATGAAGTGCTGTGGCACAACGCAATCGCGGATCTGGTTCCGGAGGGACGAGGGCGAACATGGCGCCAGCTTAGCGGCTCGACGGGCCGGTGTGGGGTGCCACGTTTCGGGGCGAATGTACCTCCGGGCGCCTCGGGTGCGCCGACGGGTACATTCGCCCGCGCGTCACCGCAGCCGGATCCACGTCGTCTTCAGTCCGGTGTACTTGTCCATCGCGTGCAGGGAGAGGTCGCGGCCGAACCCGGACTGTTTGAACCCGCCGAACGGGGTCTGCGCGCTGATGGCGTCGACGGTGTTGACGGAGACGGTTCCCGCCCGCAGTGCCGCGGAGACGCGGTGCGCCCGGTTCAGATTCTCGGTCCACACCGAGGCGGCCAGACCGTAGATGCTGTCGTTGCCCATGCGGACCGCGTCGGCCTCGTCGGTGAACGTCTGGACGGTGAGGACGGGTCCGAAAACTTCCTGGGTCACCACCTCGGCGGTGGGTGCGACGTCCGCGAAGATCGTCGGTTCGACGAAGGATCCGCGGCCGTCGACGGTGGTCCTGTTGCCGCCCAGCAACACCCGGCCGTCGGACCGGGCGCGGTCGATGAACCCCGCGACGGTGCGAGCGTGGTTCTCGTCGACGATCGCGCCCAGTGTGGAAGCGGGATCGAGCGGATTGCCGGCGCGGATCGACGACGCCCGGCGGACGAGGGCCTCGGTCACCTGTTCGGCCACCGACTCCTCGACCAGCAAGCGGGAGTTGGCCGAGCACACCGCCCCCTGGTTGTAGAACGCGCCGAACACGGCGTTCTCCACCGCCTCGTCGAGGTCGGCGTCCGCGAACACCAGGTTGGGGCTCTTGCCTCCGCATTCGAGCCACACCTGCTTGAGGTTCGAGTCCGCCGCGTACCGGAGGAACCGTTTCCCGGTGGCGGTCGAGCCGGTGAAGGCGACGACGTCGACGTCGGGATGCAGGCCCAGCGCCGCCCCGGCGGTGGCGCCGAGCCCCGGGACGACGCTCAGGACGCCGTCGGGCAGCCCCGCCTCGGTCGCGAGTTCGGCCAGTCGCAGCACCGACAGCGGGGCCTGCTCGGCGGGTTTGAGGACGACGCTGTTGCCCGCTGCGAGGGCCGGCGCCAGCTTCCACACCGCCAGATCGAGCGGAAAGTTCCACGGCACCACGGCGGCGACGACACCGAGCGGTTCGCGGGAGACGAGCGCGAGACTTCCCGGATCGGTGGGCGCGATCTCCCCGCCGATCTTGTCGAGAGCCTCGGCGTAGAACGTGAAAAGTGCGGCGGCCGAGGGGACGTCGACGGTCAGCGCCTCCACCACGAGCTTGCCCATGTCGAGGGAGTCGAGCAGGGCGAGCTCGTGGCGGTGCTCGAGGATCAGCTCGGCGAGCCTGAGCAGGACCCGTTTGCGGTGGGACGCCGGGCTGCGCGACCAGATGCCCGAGTCGAACGCCTCCCTCGCGGACCGGACCGCCGCGTCGACGTCGGGGGCGTCCGCGGCGGACACCCGGGCGAGCAGTTCACCGGTCGCCGGGTTGATCGAATCGAACGTCTCGTCCGATTTCGCGGGACGGAACGCGCCGTCGACGAACAGTTCGCGGCGCGGCGTGATTGCCGCGGCGAGTGCTGTCCAGTCGTCGAGTGTGGTCGGATCAGGCATCGTCATCCTCGTGCTCGAAAGTGATGGTCAGGGAACGTAGATGGCGAACTGCTTGAGCAGCGGTTCGTCGACGCGGTATTCCCCGCGCCACCCCTTGGTCAGGGTGAACGCGTCGCCGGGGCCGAAGGTGTGGGCGACCCCGTCGTCCGCCGTCAAGGTCACGGAGCCCTCCAGGACCCGGGTGTATTCGTCGCCCGGGTAGGACTCGATGAACTCGCGGTAGGGCTCGGCGCGCCACGAGCCGACGGTGAACTTCTCGTCGCCGCTGCTCAGGTGGACCATTTCGTGTTCTTGCGGATCGCCCGCCCGGAGCGTCTCCGCGGTGACGTAGGCGCTGGGGGTCATCGCCGCGACGTTCTCGGCGTCGGTGGGGATCGGGTGTACTGCGGTCATGGCGGTGTTCCTCAATTCTGTGCGTTGGCGAACGGGGGGATCGTCAGTGTGCTGACGGGTTCGATCGACAGGCCGGTGACTTCCCGGCGGAAGGCGACGGGGCCCGGCGCGGGCGGTTCGTCGAGTTCCTCGGCGTACCGGTGCCCGGACCAGACGGCCGCTGCGATGGTGGACGGCGCCCAGGCGTCGCCGATGCCGCGGACGCTGCGCAGGTCGGCGGCGGCCCACTCGGATTCGCGCGACTGCAGGTCGTGGAACAGTCCGTCGTGCGGAAGCCGGGCGGTGACCAGGACGACGCCGTCCGCGTCGAAGAACTGTTCGTCGCCGGTGAACGCGCACACCGTGCGGACACCTTCGGGGGTGATCGCGGTGACAGCGCGGTTCACCTGAACGTGGACCCCGGCCTTGATGATTCGCTTGCGTATCCGGACCACTTCCATGGTGTTCGTCGTCCACTGCGACACGTGCGCGGCCGGAGTGATCAGGGTGACGTCGAATCCCTCCTTCGCCAGGAGTTCGGCGACGACCGCCCCGAGGTAGTAGTGGTCGTCGTCGAAGAGCACCACCTTGTTGCCCGCCGGTCGCAGCCCCGCCATCACGTCGTCCGGTGTGAGGACGTCGGCGTGGTCGTCGACGGGAACGGCGTGGGTGTGCCACCGGCCGACGCCGTCGCGGCGCCAACTCGAACCGGTGGCGACGACCACGTGGTGGAAGTCGTTGTCGATGACGTCGTCGGCGGTCATCTCGCTCTCCATGAACACGTCGACGTTGGACAACGTGCGGAGTTGCTGCTGCCGGTAGTCCACCACCCGGATCCAGGCGGACAGTCCGGGCAGCTTCGACTCCCGGGTCACCCGGCCACCGAGTTGCCTGCCGGCCTCGGCGAGGCTCACGGTGTAACCGCGTTGCCCGAGGGCACGCGCGGCCTCGAGGCCGGCGGGACCCGCACCGACCACGAGCACGTTCGACTCGCTCGACCGGACCTTGATCCGCTCCGGGTGCCAGCCGCGACGGAACTCCTCGCCCATCGTCGGGTTCTGGGTGCAGCGGATCGGAGACATCGTGAAGTCACCGGACACGCAGATGTTGCAGCCGATGCATTCGCGGATGTCCTCGAGGTTGCCCTCCTCGATCTTGCGGGGAAGGTACGGGTCGGCGATCGACGGTCGGGCCGCCCCGATGAAGTCGAGGATGCCGCTCTTGACCTGGTGCAGCATCGTGTCGGGCGAGGTGAAACGGCCGACACCGACGACGGGTTTGGTGGTGAGTTGCTTCAGTCCCCGAACGTACGGTTCCTGCTCCGCCTCGGGTCCGAACCGCGAGGTGACGGAGTCGTCCTCCCAGCTGCCGAGCACGAAGTCCCACAGGTCCGGGGTCTCGCCGAGCAGGCCGATCACGTCCTCGATCTCGCTGCGCGTGATGCCCTCGTCGCCGAGGAGTTCGTCGACGGAGATGCGGCACGCGACCGCGGCCTTGCCGTCGGCGACCTCGCGGGAATCCTCGAGGATCTCGCGGAGCAGGCGCACGCGGTTGGTGAGGCTGCCGCCGTACTCGTCCGTCCGGTTGTTGTAGCGACGGGACAGGAAGTGGTGCAGGCCGCCGATCGCGTGCCCGGCATACACGTAGACGATGTCGTATTCGGCCTTCAACGACCGGCGCACCGCCTCCTTGTGCCAGTGCCGGAGGTCGGCGATGTCCGACTTGGTCATCTCCCTGGCCTGGACGGGGTCGTAGTTCCAGGAGACGACGGGCAGATTCTGCGGGCCGAGCGGGGTTTCGCGGCTGATCAGATTGGGGCTGTTCAGGCCGTTGTGGGCGAGTTCGATGCCGGCGAGAGAACCGCCTTCGTGGATCTTCTCGGAGATCCTGGTGAGGGCGGGCAGGTCCTGATCGTCCCAGAGGCGCAGTTCGATGAACGGGCCGATGTCCGAGGTGGGGTGGATCTCGACCTGCTCGGTGCAGACGACCGCCCAGCCGCCCTCGGCCTTGACTCGCCGCATGTAGGCCTCGCCGGAGGGGTCGCGGTAGCCCATGCCGTTGCAGTGGGGGACCTGGAAGAACCGGTTGCGGGCGGTGACCGGTCCGATCTTGACCGGTTCGAACAGGATGTCGTATCGCGGATCACGCACGGTGGGTTCCTGACTGGAGACGGAGAGTGGGCTCGCTGTGGTGGCCTGCGCACTCGGCTGGCCGGCCGTTCCACTGTCGCCGAGACGGCGATTCTTTGCGATCTGTCTCAAATAATTGCCGATCGAGTAGTGAAAGTCCAGGCTCGGTGGGAGAAATACCGCCCCGATCGCGACTTGTTTATTGATGAAGTTCATCAATAATGGTGGTCATGGCACGTCCGAAGAGGCAGGGAGTCCGGCGCAGTGAGATGGTCTCGGCGGCCACCACCGCGATCACCAAGCGGGGCATGACCGGGCTGCGCATCAAGGACGTCGCGGAGGAGGCGGGCCTGTCGGCGGGTCTGGTCAGCTACTACTACCCGTCACTCGAGGATCTGCTCGTCGAGGTGCACGAGCACGCGGTCGACCGGTTCTACCGGCGCAGGCACGACGCCGTGCAGGATCTCGCCGATCCGGTCGAGCGGCTGCGCACCACGGTGCGGCTGGGCATCCCCGATGCCGCCGACGATCCGCTGTGCACGGTCCTCTACGAACTGCATCTCCACGCGAGCCGCAACGCGACGCACTCCGCGCTGCTGTCGACGCTGTTCGACCTGGAGGTGTCGCTGTACAGCACGGTGCTCGAGATCGGCCGGTCCCAGGGCGTGTTCACGCCGTCGATGCCCACCGAGGAGATCGCCCGCACCGCGGTGAGCCTCGAGGACGCCTACGGCCTGCACATCATCGCGCGGAACCGGCGCATCGAGCCGTGGACCGCGCGGAACAGCGTCCTCCGCTACCTCGACACCGTGCTGTCGTGCTCGATCGCCGAGTTCACCGCGGACTAGCCGCAGGGATTCACCCGAGTCTTGGCATCTGCAGAACTGATGCACTACCCCGGATCTTTGTGTTGTACAGATTTGCCGGGCGCGGACGAGAGTAGTGACCGGCATCACTGCGATGTTGCCGCCGAAGGCCGACGCCGCGCCGGCCGAAACGCGCTAGCGCGCAAGCACTTTCCTATCGACTCCAGCAACGAGGTGCACCGATGAGCGACAACACCCCGACCGCCCTGGCGGACGAACAGACACGACACCTGAAGAAGTCCCTCGGCCGTTTCGACATCGTCTTCCTCATCGTCGCGGCGGTGGTGTCGGTCGAGGTTCTCGGTCAGGTCTCCACGTTCGGCGCGGAGACCTTCACCTGGGCACTGGTTCTCGCGGTGTTCTTCCTGCTGCCGTACGGTCTGATCTTCGCCGAGATCGGCAGCACGTTCACGGGTGAGGGCGGCGTCTACGTGTGGGTCCGGCGGGCGTTCGGCCGGCCGCTCGCGGCCCTCGCGTCGCTGCTGACGTGGGTGACGCAGCCGGTGTGGGTCGGAGGGTCGATGGCGTTCATCGCCGCCGAGACCTGGAACCACTACGTCACCGCGTTCGAGGAGGGGTCGGTGACGGACTACCTGTTCAAGCTCGTCTTCATCTGGCTGACGGTGCTCGCGGCCGTGGTGAGCCTGGCACGTGGCAAATGGATTCCGACGGTCGGCGCGTTCCTGAAGATCGTCTTCCTGTTGTTCTTCCTCGTCACCACCGGGATCTATGCCGCGAAGAACGGTTTCGCCGGCATCTCGGCGGGCGACTTCAGCCCCACCCTCACCGGGCTCCTCGGGGTGACGCCGCTGCTGCTGTTCTCCTACCTCGGTTTCGAATCCGGGAACAGTGCCGCCGGTGAGATGAAGAACCCCGCCCGCGACGTCCCGATCTCGATCGCCCGCGCCTGCGGCATCGCCGCCGCGTCCTACCTGCTGCCGATCTTCGCGATTCTCCTGGTGGTGCCCGCGGACGACATCACCGGTGTCGGCGGCCTCCTCGAGGCGGTCGCGACCGTGTACAGCGTGTACGGACCCGCCGCACCCGCCATGCTGACCGTGACCGGGGTGATCTTCGCCGTGATCCTGATGACCCAGGGTGCGGCGTGGATGATCATCAGCGACCGCATGCAGGCGATGGCCGCGGCCGACGGCGCCTTCTTCGGCGGGTTCTTCGGCCGATTCCATCCCCGCCTCGGAACGCCGGTGCGCGTCAACTTCCTGTCCGGAGTCGTCGCCACCGTCTTCATGATCGCGGCGATGCAGATCACCGGGTCCGGCGGTTCCATCTTCGCGGTGGTGCTGACGATCTCGATCTCGACGTTCCTGCTCAGCTACCTGATCGTCATCCCGTCCGCGGTCCGGCTGCGCACGCGGTTCCCGGACGTCGCGCGGCCCTTCCGGGTGCCTACCGGGAACGTCGGCTTCCGCGTCCTCGGCTCCCTCTGCTTCGCCTGGGTGCTGCTCGGTTCCTGGGTGGCGGTGTTCCCCGGCACGCTGGAATCGGTGTTCGGCCTGGACTACGACTTCGCGGAGATCTGGGGCGTGAGCCAGGGGACGTTCGAACTGTTCACCCTCGGGACGCTGGCCGTGCTCGCGCTCCTCGGCGCGGTCGGCTACGTGCGGGGCGCGTCGGTGCGGTCCGCGACCGGCCCGCGCACCGCGCGAGAGGACGGCCCCGGGTCGGAGCCGGACCCCGGCCTCGTGAAGGCCGACGTCCGCTGACGGCGTCGCGGCCACAGCGGGTGCCGTGGGTGGCTCCCCGGTCGGAGACCTGCGATCCTGGTGGCCTCAGATCCCGAGGAGAGCGCATGCAACGACGACCTGACGTGACGTTCACCCAGCTCAGGTATTTCGTCGAGGCCGCGAACTTCTCCAGCATGACGAAGGCCGCCGACGAACTGATGGTCGCGCAGTCGGCGGTCTCGTCGGCGATCTCCCAACTCGAGCACCAGATCGGCACCCAGCTGTTCATCCGGCAACGGTCCCGCGGACTCGTTCTCACGGCGGCGGGGGAGGAGATGCTCCGCGACACCCGCAGCGTCCTCGCCCATCTCGGGGAGGTCCTCGACGCGGCGCGCGGCCACGAGGACAACGTCCGGGGAACGGTGCGCCTGGCCTGTTTCGTCACCCTCACCCCGTTCATCCTCCCGACGCTCATCTCGGACCTGCGCGATCAGCACCCCGACCTGGAGGTGGAGGTCGTCGAGACCCAGGCGGAGGCGGTGCGGGCGGCGTTGCGGAACGGCACCGCGGAACTGGCCCTCACCTACGACCTCGCGCTGGGCGAAGACATGGAGACGGAGACGCTGGGCGTCGCCAGGCCGCACGTCGTGCTGCCGCCGGACCACCGGCTGGCCGGCCACGACGCGATCGCGCTCGCCGACCTCGAGGGCGAACCGATGGTGCTGCTGGACCTGCCGAGCAGCCGCGACTACTTCCTCGCCATGCTGTCGGGGTCGGGGGTCACCCCGATGGTCCGCTACCGGTCGGCGAGCTACGAAACGGTGCGTGGGCTCGTCGCCCGCGGCCACGGCTTCTCGATCCTGAACCAGCGGCCCGCCGAGGGCCGGACGTACGACGGCGGGAGGGTCGCGACACTGCCGATCGCCGACGACGTTCCCGGACTCCCCGTCGTCCTCGCCCGGCTCAAAGGGGTCCGGAGTACGGCGAGGGCCCGGGCCGTCGCCGAGCGGGCGCGGGCCGTGTTCGCGAAACAGGCACGGACGGCGGGCTAGAACCCCCAGCCCATCTGGGCGTCGCGGTCGGAGCCGAACGCGTGCTCGAACCGGTCGAGGACGTCGGCATCGGCGGCCCACAGCCGGTTCGCGGCCGCCAATGTCCGCGCCCGGTGCGCCCCGAGGTACAGGCTGCCGAGCACGTCGAGGTCGAGGACCACCTGCGGTGCGGCGTCGGTCCGTGTACACACGGCCTTGCTGTCCCGGACGGTGAGGGCGAATGTGCCACCGGCGTCCAGGAACCCGTCGTCGACCTGGACCACGACGTCGAGGTCGCCGCGGAACGTGCGGGCCTCCAGCGCGGCGGGGACGTCCATGATCCGCACCCACAACTCGTCGTGACGCGAGGAGGTGCGCACGAGCCGGCCGTCGGTGAGCAGATAGGGCAGCGGATCCTCGGGGGTGAGGTTTGCTTCGATGCGGCGTACGAGGTCGAGGCCGAGCATCGCCCGCCACAGCGCAGCGTGGGCGTCGCCGGTGACCGTGCGGATCTCCTCCACCCGGGCGAATGATCCGTTGTCGCCGGAGGCGCGGCGGTACAGCACGTAGCCGTCGTCGTGGACCAGCCCGAACAAGGCTGTGCCGCCACCGCGCTCGCTCTCGCGGTCGGCGAAGATCCGGTTCCACACGATCTCCGGCCGCACCTGCGCACCGGGCGTCACCTGCTGCCAGCGGTGGTAGACGTCCGTGAATGCAGGCCGGGCCTCCGCGGGATGGACCATCCGCACACCGCCGGGGTCCGGCGCCTTCGGGTGCGGGACGGCGAACCGGCGGTCGATGCTCACCGTCGACTCGACGGTCGCGGGTCCGTACCCGAACCGCCCGTAGATGCCGCCCTCGCTGGCGGTGAGAATCGACAGCGGCACGCCCGACGCCCGGATCCGTGCGTGGTGTTCGGTGTACAGCGCGCGGAGAACGCCGCGCCGACGATGGGTGGGCGCGACCGTGACCGCGGTGACGCCCGCCGCCGCGACGCTGCCGCCGCCGGGAACGGTGACGGTCATGGGAATGTCCATCGTCGCGCCGACGACCTCGTCCCCGTCCAGCGCGATCACCGGTGGTTCGCCGCTGACGAGCTGCCTCCAGTGGGCGGTGAATTCCTCCGTCTGCGGTGTCACGAAGCAGATCTCGTTGAGCACGACGATCTTCGGCCAGTCCTGCTCGGTCGCAGTTCTGATCGTGATTCCGCCGATGCTCGTCATGGTTCGACACTGGCACACCCCGCGTGGACTCGCAGCCGAATTTCCGCGCCCGGCCTTGACCGGGCCCGGGTCTTCGGAGAGTCTGAGAACCCGGGCCGACGGGTGAGGGGGACGTCACGATGTCGAAGGACCGCACCTCGTCTTCGCCGCGCCGGGTGCTGCGCCTGCGCCGGGAGTCCTGGGGATTCGTCATCGGCTCCGTCCTGTTCGGACTCGCGGCCACGCGGGTGTACGGCGACGCGGTCGGCCCGGAACTCGACAACATCACCTACTTCGTCGGATCGTTGTTCTTCACCGCCGCCGGATTCATCCAGTTGTCGCTCAGCGGCCGACCGGTACCCGGGGCGGAATCGCACCGGGTGGAACGCTACGACTGGTGGGCCGCACTGATCCAGTTCGTCGGCACGCTCCTGTTCAACGTGAGTACCGCGGTCGCTCTGATCCAGGGGCTCACCGTCGAACAGGACCGGGTGTGGGGGTGGCGGCCCGACCTCTTCGGGTCGACGGCGTTCCTGGTCGCCAGCGGTCTGGCGGTGGTGGCCACCACCGAAACCGACAAGCTGTGGGATCCGCACGCCCGCAACTGGCGCAGCACCTGGCTGAACATGATCGGGTCGGTGGCGTTCGGGGTGTCCGCGGTCGGCGCGTACATCGTCCCGGGCACGGACGTGTTGAAGAACGCGACGGTCGCGGACCTGGGCACGTTCGTGGGCGCCGTCTGCTTCCTCGTGGCGGCGCTGCTGATGCGCCCGCCTCACCCCAGGTATTCGCCGAACCAGGCGAGGACGCGCTCGTAGGCCTCCGCCGCCGCGGTCGCGTTGTACCGGGGCCCGGTGTCGTTGAAGAACGCGTGATCGGCGCCCGGAACGGTGACGATCTCGTGCGGCAGCCCCGCCTTCGCGAGTGCCGCGGCGGCGGCGTCGCGGGAGGCGTTCACCCTCGCGTCCAGCTCCGCGTAGATGGCGAGGACCGCGGCCTTCGACCCGGAGAAGTCCGCGCCCTCGGGTAGGGGACCGTAGAAGGGGACGGCCGCGGCCAGTCGCGGTTCGCCGGATGCGAGGAGTTGCCACACCATCCCACCGCCGAAACAGAACCCGACCGCCGCCGCCTTCTTGTCCGGTACCCGGCGGCCGAGTTCGTCGACCCCGGACTTCATGTCGGCGACGAAGCGTTCCGGCGGCACAGTGGCCAGCGCGGCGGTGGCCTGGGCCTGGTCGGTGAACGTCGCGGTCCCGCCCTCCTCCGACAGCAGGTCGACGGCGAGCGCCGAGTAGCCGGCACCGGCGAATCGGCCCGCCACCGAACGGATGTGGTCGGTGAGGCCCTTGTTCTCGTGGATCACGAGCACCGTTCCGCGAGGCGTGGCCGCTTCGGCCCAGGCGCCCTGCAGGACCCGTCCGTCCGGGCCTGCGAACGTCACGGCCTCGGTGCCCACGGCGTCGGCCGTTCCGGGTGGCGGGGGTGTCGCTCCACCGGGTGTCACCGGCGCCGACGTCGACGACTGCTCGTCGCTGCCGCTCGAGCACGCGGCGAGCAGGGAGGTCGCCGCCGCCACGCCGAGGCCGATGAGTCCGAGCCTGCGCAGCGCCTCCCGGCGCGTCAACAGCCCGTCGGCGTGGTCGATCGCGATCTCTTCGGCTATGTAGCGCTGCAGTGGCGTCATGATCGTCCCCGTCCGCATCGGCTGATGTAGGAATTATCGCTGGTCCGGGCGCCGCGGGTCACCCGTTCGCGCTGCATCGATTTTCATTATGCAGTGCTCCACTTATCTGTGTTGTACAGATTTCGCCGTGGACTTCAAGATTGGTTCCACGGCACGAACTCCTCGCTCACCGCACACAGAAAGGAGCCCGTCATGCCGATCGCCGACCCTCACTCAGCCGTCGAAACGACGGCCCGAACATCGGTGGCCCCACCGGTGCCGGACAACTCGACCGCGAACTTCGTCACGGCCATGGGCGCCGTCGCGACCGGGGTCACCGTCGTCGCGACCGACGGTCCCGGCGGGCGCGCCGCGCAGACCGTGAGCGCGATGTGCTCCGTGTCGGCAGACCCGGCGCTGGTGCTGGTCTGCCTCCACGGACGGAGCCCCGTCAACGACGCGATCTCCGAGAACGGCGTCTTCTGCGTCAATGTGCTTGCCACCCAGCACGATCACGTCGCCGACACGTTCGCGGGCCGTCCGTGGCCCGGTAAGCAGCGGTGGGACTTCACCTGCGGGCACTGGACCGTGGCCGCATCCGGTTCACCCCGCGTGCACGACGCGATCGCGTCGTTCGACTGCGCCGTCCACGAGGTCATCGACGCCGGCACCCACCGCGTCTACATCGGGCGTGTCGCCGCCGTGGAGTCGCACTCCGGGGAACCGCTCGTCTATGCGTCCCGCACCTACAGCAAGCCCGCAGCATTCGAACCTTCCACCTTTCCCGACTACCCGGACGCACACCCCGCGCCCAGGACCAGGAGCACGAAATGATCCGCACCGGTGACGAATACAGGGAGTCCATCAGGGACGGTCGTGAGGTCTGGGTCGACGGGGAACGCGTCAAGGACGTCGCCGACCATCCCATGTTCAAGCCGATCGTCGACGTCCGGGCCCGCATCTACGACCTCGCGCACGCGGAGGCCACGCAGGACGCGATGACCTACGTCGACCCCGACTCCGGTGAACGCAACGCCGTCGCCAACAAGCTGCCCCGCACCCAGCAGGACTGGCTCGACAAGCGCGCCGCCGTCGACCTGGTGCTCGACGACACCCGGGGTGTGGTCACCCGCGTCGGCGACGAGACCATCGGCGAGATGTGGTCGCTGTTCGACGGGCAGGACGTCCTCAACGAGGTGGACCCGCGCTTCTCGGAGAACATCCGCCGCCATCTCGAGCGGTCGATTCGAGAGGATCCGTTCCACGTGTCGGCGAACACCGACCCCAAGGGCGACCGGTCCAAGGCCCCGCAGGATCAGGACCCCGACATGCTGCTGCACGTCGTGAAGGAGACCGACAACGGCATCGTCGTGCGCGGCGCCAAGTACGAGACCGCCGCCGCGTATTCCAACCAGGCATTCACCAAGCCGACCATCGCGAACTGGGGCAACAGCGAACTGTCCGACTACGCCGTCGGATTCGTGCTCGACATGGGTGCGCCGGGGCTGAAGTACATCTCCCGCAACGGGTTCGCCGGCCGCGCACCCGCCGCCGACTACCCGCTCGCCAACCGGGTCGACGAGGTCGAGTCCCTCGTCGTGTTCGACGACGTCGAGATTCCCTGGGAAGATGTGCTGTTCTACCGGCACACCCGGGCCGCGACATTCATCCGCTCCACCCTGCACCGCTACAGCGCCTTCCCGTTCGTGCAGCGCACCCTGCACCTCGCCGACCTCATGATCGGATCGGCGCTGTGGAACGTCAAGCAGAGCGGGCTCGAGAAGCAGCAGGCCGTGCAGGAGAAGCTCGCCCAGCTCGCCTGCTACCGGGAGACGATCAACGCCCACCTCACCGCCGCGATCTCGCTGGCCGAGCCCAGCCCCGGCGGCCTGCTCATGCCCAACCAGTCCCTGCTCTACACCGGCCGGGTGATGGCGCTCAGCCAGCTGCCCGCGATGATGCACATCGCCCGCGAACTGTGCGGCGGCCAGATCTGCATCACCCCGGACGCCGCCACGTTCGCCGACCCGGACGTCGCGCCGTGGCTGGAGAAGTTCTACTCCATCAACGACAACTGGGTGGCCGACGACCGTCGCAAGCTCCTCGCGTTCGCCCGCGACCTGCTCAACAGCGACTACGCCGGACACCGGCTGACGTTCCAGCTCTTCGCCCAGTCGCCGCCCTTCGCGCAGCTCGCCGCCGTGTACCGCAACTTCGACTTCGACGGGCCGCTCGGCCTCGTCAAGGCCGCGGCGGGACTGTCCGACAACGTCGACGGAGATGCCGCATGACCACCCACACCCGCATCCGCCCGTTCAACACCCGCGAGACATACCCGGAACAGAACCTCGACAACGATCTCGCCCAGGCCGTCGTCGCCGGCGGCGTCGTGTACCTGCGCGGGCAGATCGGCCAGGACCTCGACACGAGGGAGTCCGTCGGAATCGGCGACGTCGAGGCCCAGGCCGAGAAGGCGATGGCGAACATCGCGATGCTGCTGAAGGAATCGGGCAGCTGCCTCGAGGACGTCGTCAAGGTCACCATCTACCTGGTCGACGTCCGGTACCGGGAGACCGTCTACCGGGTGGTCGGGCGCTGGCTTAAGGGTGTGCATCCGGTGTCCACCGGCATCGTCGTCGACGCCCTGGCCCGGCCCGAATGGCTCGTCGAGATCGACGCGACGGCAGTGATCAGCTCATGACGTTCTCACTCGTCGCCCGTGATCCCGGGGGCGCGTTCGGGATGGTCGTGTGCTCCTCCAGCCCCGCCGTGGCGTCGCGCTGCCTGCACGTGCGGTCCGGCGTCGGCGTCGTCGCCTCCCAGAACGTCACCAATCCGCAGCTGGGACCGATCGGCCTGGACGCGCTCGCGTCTGGCGATAACGCGGAAGTCGCGCTGAAATCCGTACTCGCGCAAGAGAAGTTCCCGGACTACCGGCAGATCGTCGTCGTGGATGCGGACGGCGGCACCGCGGTGCACTCGGGCGCGCGGACGCTGGGCATCCACAGCAGCGCGCAGGGCGGCGGGGCCGCCGTCGCAGGCAACATGCTCCGCGACGAAGGCGTCATCCGGTCGCTGCTGTTCGGCTACGTGTCGAGCACGGCCCCGACGTTCGAGGGCCGGTTGCTCGACGGTCTCACCGCCGCGGTCACCGCGGGCGGCGAGGCCGGACCCGTGCACTCCGCGGGAATGCAGGTGGTCGAGGACGTGCCGTGGGCCGTCACCGATCTGCGTGTCGACTGGCACGACGACCCGGTCGGCGAACTGCGCCGGCTGTGGACGGTGTGGGAGCCGCAGAAGCGGGACTACCGGGTGCGGGGCGTCGACCCCACGGCCGCCCCGTCCTACGGCGTGCCGGGTGACCTATGAACGCCGACACCGCGATTCGCGACGGGGCCAGGCGCGCCGAAGACCGGATTTTGGCGCTGTCACACGACCTGCACGCCCACCCGGAGGTCGCATGGGAGGAGGCACGCTCGTGCGTCCGGGTCGCCGGGGTGCTCTCGGACGCCGGCTTCGCGGTGGAGCAGCAGTACGTCGGGCTGCCCACCGCGTTCCGCGCGCACGTCGGCACCGGGCCGCTGCACCTCGCGGTCTGCGCAGAATACGACGCGCTCCCCGGCCTCGGCCACGCGTGCGGGCACAACGTCATCTCCGCCATCTCGGTGGGGACGGCGCTGGCCCTCGCGCCGCTCGTCGACGACCTCGGCATCACCCTGTCGGTGCTCGGCACCCCCGCCGAGGAAGGCGGGGGCGGCAAGATCGAGATGCTGAAACGCGGGGCGTTCGAGGGCGTCCACGCCGCCGTCATGGCCCACCCCGGACCCGTCGACGTCGCCCGCGCCGAGCCGTACGCGGTGTCCCACAGCCACATCCGATACGACGGTAAGGCCGCGCACGCGGCCGCGTACCCGGAGCGCGGCGTCAACGCGGCCGACGCGTTCACCGTCGCGCAGGTCGCCATCGGGCTGCTCCGGCAGCAGCTTCCGCCGAGCACCCGCGTCCACGGGATGATGACCCGCGGGGGAGAAGCGCCCAACGCCATTCCCCAGCGCACCGAAGGCCGCTGGTACGTACGCGCCGAGACCCTGGACGAGCTGGCCCGCATCGAACCCCGGGTCGCCCGCTGCTTCGAGGCCGGCGCCGTCGCCACCGGCTGCGAACTGACCATCGCCCCGGAAAGCGAACCGTACTCGGAGTTCCGCACCGACGAAGCGCTGCTCACGTCGTACATCCGGCACGCGCAGGGACTGGGCCGGGTGTTCCGCACCGGCCCGGACTCGCTGATGAACCGGGCCTCCACCGACATGGGCAACGTCTCGCAGGTGATTCCCGCGATCCACCCCTACATCGGCATCGACTCGGCACCCGCCGTCAACCATCAGGCCGAGTTCGCTGCGGCCAGCGCCGCACCCGCCGCCGACCGGGCCGCCGTCGACGGCGCCCTCGCGCTGGCCCTGACCCTGCACGACGCCGCCTGCGGCTCCGCCACCCGTGAGTACTTATTAACCGCCCGACGTTAAGAAGTACTCACGGGCGCCGGAGGCGCAAAGAACTCCAGCGCAATGTTGTCGGGGTCGCGGAACGAGATTCCGGACCCGTAGTGCGCCGTCTTGATGCCCCCGTGCTCGATTCCGAGTGCGTCGAGCCGCTCCACCCACCCGGGCAGTGCGTCGGGGGAACACTGGAATGCGATGTGGTCGAGCCCGACCTGCCGTTCGTCGAACCTCGCCGGGGCGCCGCTGTCGGGATGGGTGTGCAGGCCGAAGAGCATGCCCCCGTCGAGGGCGAACACCGTGTGGTGGAACGTGCCCGATTCCTCGTCCTCGTCCAGGACGGGTGCCGAACCGAACAATGCTGTGTACCAGGCGGTGCTGGCCGCCAGGTCGGACACGGTGATCGCGACGTGGGTGAGGCCCGGGAAACTGGACATCTGCGACTACTCTCTGCTCCGGTGAACGCGGGTGTCCTCCGACCCTAAAGGGCCGCCGCGATCCCGCGGTGGACAACGGCGAAACCCTGCCCGAGCGGCCGGGACCGCGATGCGCCAGGAGCAGGTAGACGGGCCCGGGCACCACCAGGCCGGCCTCGCGTTGCATCACTTCCGCAGATTCAGCAGGTCGGAGCGGAAACCGCCGCGAGCAGTAACGCGAATGTAACCGTAATGCCAGGTCAGCACCGATTCCCGGGCCGCGGTCTAACCTGGTCCGGTGCGCACCGTGGGAGTCGACCTGGCGGCCGAGCCGAAGAAGACGGCCCTGGCCGTTGTCGACTGGTCCGACGGCGTGGCCCGCGTCGAGTCGATCAGGCTGGGAGTCGGGAACGATGCCATCGCCGAGGCTGTCCTGGCGTGCGACAGGGCCGGTATCGACGCACCGTTCGGCTGGCCCGACGCGTTCGTCCGGATGGTGTCCGAACACCACGCCGGCCGGCTTCCCGCGACCGTCGGTCTCGCGAACCGCGAGGGACGTCGTCCGCTGACCAAGCGGCGCACCGACCTCGTGGTGCAGGCCGCGACGGGAATAGCGCCGCTCAGCGTGTCGGCGGACCTCATCGCACACGTCGCTTTGCGTTGCGCCGGCATCCTCGCCGAACTCGGCGACCTGGGCGTCGACGTCGGCCGCGTCGACGGGCGGGTGGTGGAGGCGTATCCGGCGGCAGCGCTGCGCACCTGGGGGCTGGTGTCACGCGGGTACAAGAGTGTGCAGAACCGGGTGACGTTGGGAGAGTTGGTCGACGCGTTCCTCGTTGCCGCGGATTGGATGGAACTCGGTGCATTCCAGACGATCTGCCGTGAATCGGACGACGCCCTCGACGCCGTGCTGGCCGCCGTCATCGCGCGGGCCGCGGCCCTCGGCTGCACGGCACTACCCGAAGGTGGCGACCGCGACGTCGCCGAGCGGGAGGGGTGGATTCACGTGCCGACTGCAGGCCTGCAGTCGCTGCGTCCTTAGAGGTCACGGAAGACGGTCGACGTAAGCTGGGCGCGATGTCGGGCGGAGAAGTAGAGGAGATCGTTGTGGCGACTCGTGCGGTACCGCAGGCCAGTGTCGGCGACGTGATGGCGGAACTGGCGGCCCTGGAAGATCCGAAGATCCGCGCCGTGAACGAACGCCACGGCGACGATCACGGTGTCAACCTCACCAAGCTGCGCGCAGTCGCGAAGAGTCTGAAGACCCAGCACGACCTCTCCGGTGAGCTGTGGGGGACGGGTGACACCGCGGCCCGTCTCGTTGCGATCCTGATCTGCCGCCCCAAGGCGTACTCCGCGTCCGAGTTGGACGCCATGCTCCGCGAAGCACGCGTCCCCAAGGTGCACGGCTGGCTCGTCAGCTACGTCGTCAAGAAGAGCCCGCACGTCGAAGAACTGCGCGTCGCGTGGTTCGCCGACGCCGACCCTGTCGTCGCCAGCGCGGGGTGGGCGCTGACCAGCGACCGCGTGGCGAAGGACTCCGGCGACCTCGATCTGCCCGAACTCCTCGACCTGATCGAGGCGCACATGAAGGATGCGCCGGACCGCCTGCAGTGGGCGATGAACGAATGCCTCGCCAACATCGGCATCCATCACCCCGAGCTTCGTGCCCGCGCGGTCGGCATCGGCGAACGCCTCGAAGTCCTGAAGGACTACCCGACCCCGCCCAACTGCACGTCCCCGTACGCGCCGATCTGGATCAACGAGATCGTCCGCCGCCAGACCCAGAGCTAGCCGCGTGCGACTGCGCTGGTAGACCGACCGCGGCGACGTCCGCCCACGAAACCTGGCAAATTGGACACCACACGCACCGTGCGTGGGCACACGAAGAAGGAGTCCAATGGCTTTCTGGGATCAGCTGAAGGCAAAGGCGTTCGAGATGAACGGCCAGCTCAAGACGAAGACGGCGCAGTTCCAGAACAAGGAGTTCGCCAACGCCTCGATGGCCATGTGCGCCCTCATCGCCGCGGCGGACGGGACCATCGACCCGTCCGAGCGGCAGAAGACTGCGGGGCTGATCACCAGCAACGAGGCGCTCAGTGTGTTCCCGTCGGACGAGCTGAGCCAGAAGTTCGACTGGTACTGCAGCAAGCTGCAGTCCGATTTCGAGTTCGGCAAGATCGAGGCCACCGCCACCATCGCGAAGCTGAAGACCAAGCAAGATCAGGCTCGGGCGGTCATCCAGATCGGCATCGTCATCGGCGGCGCCGACGGCAACTTCGACCAGAACGAGCGAAACGTGGTGCGGGACGCCTGTTTCGCCGTCGGCATCGCGCCGGCCGAATTCGAACTCTGAGGTGAACGGTGACGCGCCCGGTGCGGGCGCGTCACCGACGCTCAGTAGGCGGTGATGATCGGCGCCGGATTCCACAGTCCCGAACGCTGAGTCCGGGTGGTGTCGATCTCCGCGGCCGTCGCACCCGCGTCGAGGGGGGAGTACTGCTCCACTCCGCCCCAGTCGCGGTCCCAGTCGTTCTTCAGATACGACGGTATGGTTCGGCTCGCCCGGGTCATCTCGATCCAGCCGAGGGGGCCGCCGCCGTACCGGTCCTGCCACAGGCTGGTCATGATCGCGCCGGGACGGTCCGGAAGGATCCGGTACTCGGGCGCCTCCGCGACACCGGCCCGGTGATCGAACGGTCGCTGGCACGGAAACGCAAGGCCCACAGCCCAGTCGATCATGACCGGCGATTCGGATCCGATCACGTCGTTCAGTGTCTGCGTCCGCGGAACCCGCGGCGGTGTCACCGCCAGCCACTGCTGCGGATCGCTGTCCGTGTCCGACGCCACCAGCCGGATGACATCCGTATCGGCCGGCAATGAATCGAGCGGAACCCGCAGATTGCGCCACGACGGCGCCGGACCGATGTCGATCGGCGTCACCCGTCCTGCGACCGCGACCGTGCCGTCCTGCTGTGCGGTGCCGTACTCCACCTCGAGGTTCTGGCCGTAGGTGACGACGCCGTCCGCGTCGACGGAGCGGATGCGACCCGCCGCGGCGATGGAGACGAGGTCACCGGCACCGGTATCCGATTCGGCACCGGGCAGCCGGTACCAGCCGGTGGTCAGCGACGCGTCGCCGTCGCTGCCGTCACTGCCGAGGACCGGGCTGCTCGCGGGGTCCAGTCCGAACGGCAATGCCACGGCACTGCCGTTGACACCCACCGCGCCGGCGCCGCCGCCGGTGCCCGCGGCGTTGCTCGACGCCGTCTGCTCGGTGTTGTCGGTCTTGACGGAGTTGGCGACACCCGCATCCGACGATTCCTCGTCGGCGCTCAGGTCTCCGGCGACACCGTTCGGGGTGAAGCCGACGCTGCCGGTGCCCGCGAGGGCGGTCGCCGCGTCACCGGACAGCGGTTGCAGCAGTGACGCGTTGGGATCGGTTTCGAGCAGGACGTCGTTGGCGAGGCCGCACGGTGCGCCGGTGACGGCGTCGACATTGGAGCGTGCGAGGGAGAACGCCGGGTACTGCGCAACCGCGCCCTTCGCCATCGACAGCACCTCGAACAGCACCATCGCGGCGGCCGCCACCGTCAACGGCGGGAGCGCCCACACGCGGCGCTTGCGCACGGAGTCGTTGCGCGTGTAGGGCTCGCGGAAGTAGCACCACGCCGCGATCAGCAGCATCACCAGGGTGGCGCCGAGCAGGATCGTGCCCGCACCTAGTCCGGCGATCGACACCGGCTTGTCCCACCACGGGACGCTGTAACTGGACACGTACCACCACCCGTTGGTGCTGGTGAAACACATCGCCAGCAGGAACAGCACGGCGGCCGCGAACAGGGTGCGGTTGCGTGGCGAGCGCACCACGGAGGTGCTCACCGCCACCGACGCCAGTACGGCGAGCGACCCGGCGAGTCCCGCGTAGATGCCGAAGTGGTGCGTCCACTTGGTGGGCGTGAACATCATCAGGCCCATCGCGGCGAGCGTGATGCCGATGAGCCGCCGCGACGGTCCGGCCGCGGTCCCGGGAATCCGGCCACCCTTGCGCAGCATCACCAGGACCGTCACCGCCAGGGACAGCACCATCACGAACACGCCGAACCGGCGCGACAGCGAACCGTCGACGGAGATGTTCAGCAGGTACTGGTAGCGGAGGTACTCGTCGAACCAGGGGACGTTGGGGCCGATGGCATGCACGTGCTGCATCTCCATGACGGCGGCGAGGGTCTGGTCGGCGAACACCGCCACCAGGATCACGGTTCCCGACGCGACGAGCGGCGCGAGCAGTGCAAGATAGCCCACGGTCTTGGCCCGCGCGATCACGATCTGCAGGATCGGCCGGGCGCCGGCGACGAGGGCGCCGAAGCAGATCAACCCGGACGGTCCCGCGGTCAGCGTGGCCGCGCCGACCAGGATCGCCACCGCGGCGGGCAGCAGCCGACGGGTCGCGACGGCGCGTTCCACCGAACACCACGTGAGCAGCACACCCACCGCGACGATCGGTTCGGGCCGCAGACCGTTGTTGTAGGGGAGCCAGAACGCGAGGAACACCAGCCCGCCCGTCCACAATGCGAGCCGGTTGCCCCGGACGGCGGCGCCGAGTCGCGGTGCCACCTCACGGCTGATCACCAGCCACGCGACGATGCCGGCGAGCAGCGCGGGCAGGCGCACGAACGGGCTGGCCGGTGTGATGTTCGCCAGCACCGCGAGGACGTCGTAATAGGGGGACCCGAACGGCGCCTCGGGGACGCCGTACCAGCGGAAGTAGTTGGCCATGTAGCCCGCGGCCTCGGACGTGCGGGCCATGTTGAACTGGTAGCCGTCGTCGGAGGTGGAGGCGCCGATGAAATGCCACAGCACCAGCGTGCCGATAACGACGGCGTCGACGGCCCCGAACGACCACCAGCGGGTGGGCAGGAATCGTCGTGCCCGGCGACCGTCCACGTTGTCGAGCCGGTGCAGTGCCACCAGGGCCAGAATCGTGGCCAGCGCACCCACCACCATGGCCACGAACTTGATCGTCGACGGCGTCGACGAGAACCGGCTGTCGATCTGCGCGGTCACCTGCAGTCCGTCGGGCACCGGCCCGTCGAGGTCGCTGAAGATACCCACCATCTGCGGGCGGAGGTCGCCGTCGACGACGGTCGGGGCGTCCTGGCCTGCCGTCACGAATCCGGCGGTGGTCCGCGTCGAATCCGAGGACACCACGAGCGTGCAATCGGCAGGTAGCCCGTCCAGCGGTGACGACAGCAGGACCTGGTTCCGCAGCACCACCTCGACGCCGGCGGGACCGTCCGCGGTCGCCGGATTCACCCTGGCGACCAGTCCGTACCGCCCGGCGTCGGGGGCACCCGCGGGGGCGGTGGAGGTCAGCAGCCCGCCGCGGTCGGCGAGTTCGCCGACCGTCGAACAGGGGATTCGCACGTCGAGGCTCAGTGGCGCGTAGGAGACGAGCGGTGCCTCGACGCTTCCGGTGCTGCCGTTCTGCGGCCAGGTGAGGGTGGCGCTGTCCTGCTCGACCGGAAGGAACGGGAGCGACAAGGTGAGCAGTACACCGAAGAGGGACGCGACGATGGCGAGGGGACGGGCGGAGCGAACCGACTGACCGAGAGGAGACGACTGCGGCGGGGTCCCGATCGGCGACTCGTCCGAGTCGTCTCTGGACACATTCGCCGATTCCAGCCTGCTGTCAGTCACGACGTCGGATAGTACCCATCCGCGCCGATGGTGAGCGAAGGCAAGGAACAGTCCTGGTGGGAGGGATTCCCGCCCCCGAGGATCACATCAGGAGGTGTCTCATGATCCGCCACCGGCGCTCCGGCCGAGTGAGGAGATGATGGTGATGCCGCGGGCCGCGGCGGTGCCGAACCTCGGAATGCACTTCGCGGATGATCTCGAACATGCCTCCGCCCTCCTCCTGCGCGACCACGTCTATCCCGACCGTAGGTCGGGCCCGGGGTGAGCCGATTCACCCGGTGCGGGTGAACAAGGTCACCCCGTGACGGGCTGCACCGACAGCTGCTTCACGCCGGTCTGCGAACAGCCGGTGGTGGGGTAGGGGAGGAACACCGAACCGGTGTCGTTCGGCGGATACACCCGGAAACCCGCGACCGGCGTGGGGCCACACGTGTCGGCGGGATAGTTCTGCACCACCGTCGCACGCACCGCCGCGGTGGCCCGCGCGCCCGGAGCCACCGTCACGGGAGTCTCCGTTCCGCCGTCCCTCTCGGCCGCCGCACCCACCTGCGGGCCGTCCGGGGCCGCGACGTAGGACACCCCGGGGTATCCGTGGAGGATGCAGTCGCGGGTGCCGGTGTTGGTGAAGATGAGCGGGATCTCCTGCGATCCGGCCGCCCCGCTGGGCTGGCCGAGCGTCACCTGCAGTTCGCCGATCAGGCAGCGGTCGGGGTGCGCAGTGGTCGTCCCGGTCGGCGACGGCGCGGTGGTGGTCGTGGTGGTGGTGGCGGCGGTGGTTGTCGTGGTGGCCGCCTCCGAAGTCGTCGAGGTGAGGCCGCCGGGCGAGGGTTCGGCGGTCCCCGACTCGTCCGTCGAGCCACATGCCGAGGCGGTGAGTGCGGCGGCGATACCGAGTACTCCGAGAAGGGTGCGTGCCGGTGACTGGGTGCGCATCTGATCGCTCCTCCTGCTGACTGTGCGGCGTACGTCGATGGTCCGCGATCGGCGGCGTCCCGGTGGGTGGTTCGGGGAGATCGCATTCGCCCCGAACAGGCGGGCTCCGGTCGTAGGCTGCGGGCGCAAGGTTTCCGCGACACTTTCACTGGAGGCAGATCGATGAGCGAAGTTCTGGACCGGACCAAGATCTACATCGACGGATCCTGGGTCGATTCGCAGGGGACGGGCCGGATCGACGTGGTCAACCCGGCCACGGAGGACGTCATCGCGGTGGTCGCCGAGGGCACCCCCGACGACGTCGATCGCGCCGCGACTGCCGCACGAGCCGCCTTCCCCGCATGGTCCGCGCTCAGCGGCACGGAACGCGGCGAGTACCTCCGGAAGGCGGCCGCCCTGATCAAGGAGCGCCTCGACGACTTCACCGCCCTGGTGTCCCGCGACATGGGCATGCCGCTGGGATTCGCGAAGCCCATCCAGATCGGGATGCCCCTCGCGAACCTCGCCGCGTTCGCCGAACTGGCCGCCACCTACGACTTCGACGCCCACGAGGTGGGCAACTCGCTGATCGTGCGCGAACCCATCGGGGTCGTCGGTGCGATCACCCCGTGGAACTTCCCACTCCACCAGGTGGTGCTGAAGGTCGGCGGTGCGCTGGCCGCGGGCTGCACCGTGGTGCTCAAGCCGACCGAGGTCGCGCCGCTCGCCACCTACGCGCTCGCCGACATCTTCGACGAAATCGGTCTGCCCGCAGGCGTGTTCAACCTCGTCAGCGGATTCGGGCCCGTCGTGGGCGAGGCGATCGCCGGCCACCCCGAGGTGGACATGGTCTCGTTCACCGGCTCCACCCGTGCGGGCAAGAGGGTCGCGGTGGTCGCGGCCGAGACGGTGAAGAAGGTGGCACTCGAACTCGGCGGCAAGTCCGCCAACGTCATCCTCGACGACGCCGACCTGACGAAGGCGGTCACCGACGGCGTGGCCAAGTGTTTCCTCAACTCCGGCCAGACCTGTTCGGCGCTCACCCGGATGCTGGTCCCCGCGGACAAGGTGGACGAGGCCTCCGCCATCGCGGCGAAGGTCGCGCAGAACTACTCGGTCGGCGACCCGACGGCCGCCACGTCGGTGCTCGGGCCGCTGGTGAACTCGAACCAGCTGAAGCGGGTCCGCGGCTACATCGAACAGGGCATCGCGGAAGGCGCGCGCGCCGTCCTCGACGGCCGGGAGACCGGCCAGGATTCCGGCTACTTCGTCGGCCCCACCGTGTTCGCCGGTGTCACCGAGGACATGACCATCGCCAAGGAGGAGATCTTCGGTCCCGTCCTGTCCATCATCGGATACCAGGACGAGGACGACGCCGTGCGGATCGCCAACGCGACGGAGTACGGGCTCGCCGCCGGCGTGTGGTCCGGAGACCAGGAGCGGGCCGACCGGGTCGCGCGGCAGTTGCGCGCCGGCCAGGTCGAGGTGAACGGCGGCGCGTTCAACACCAACGCCCCGTTCGGCGGGTACAAGCAGTCGGGCATCGGTCGCGAGGCGGGCGTCCTCGGCTTCGAGGAGTTCCTCGAGATCAAGTCGATCCAACGGTAGGCGGCTTCGCCGCCCGTGCGCCTTTCTGGTAGTGACTGCTACCAGAAAGGCGCACGGGTGCGGAGCGCAATTGGCCTCACGCTGAACCGAATCCGTGACTCCCCGCCGTCGCGGTCCTACCCTCGAATCGAGGGGTGGACAGCGGAGATGAGGAGAACACAATGGATCTCGGTCTGAGCGGCAAACGGGCCGTCGTCACCGGCGGCAGCCGCGGAATCGGTCTCGCGATCGCGCGCAGCCTCGCGTCGGAGGGGGTCGACGTGGTGCTCGCGGCCAGGGGCGCCGAGGCGCTGGAACTGGCGGCGAAGACGCTGTCGCAGGAGACCGGCCGGAGGGTCATCGGGGTACCCACCGACACCGGCGACGACAAGTCGGTGCGCGCCCTCGTGCAGCGAACGGTGGACGAACTCGGCGGCGTCGACATTCTCGTGAACGCGGCGGCCACACCGTGGAGTGCAGGCAAGCCGAGCGACTTCGCGTCCACCACCGACGACGTGGTCCGCGGCGAACTCGAGATCAAGGTGCTCGGCTATCTGCGGACCGCCCGCGCGGTGGCACCGCACCTCGTCGAGCAGGGGTGGGGACGGATCATCAACATCAGCGGGCTCGGTGCACGCCAGGCCAACTCCATCGCGCAGACCGTCCGGAACGTCGGGGTGTCGGCGCTGACGAAGAACCTCGCCGACGAACTCGGACCGCACGGCGTCAACGTCACCGTGGTCCATCCCGGATTGACGCGGACGGAACGACTCGTCGACCGGCTGACGGAGCAGTCCGAGGCGGAAGGGGTGCCCGTTGCCGAACTGGAGTCGCGGCTGGCGACCAACTCGATCCACCGGTTGATCGACGCGAGCGAGGTCGCGGACGTCGTCACGTTCCTGGCGTCGCCGCGCAGCGTCGGGATCACCGGCGACGCGGTTGCGGTCGGTGGGGGTGCGCCGGGCGCCGTCTACTACTGAGCGTGGGCGGGTGACAGCACGCCGTCGCGCTGGGTGACTTCGCGGGCGGCGCGTTCACCGGAGCGGACGGCGCCGTCGACCCAGCCGCACATCACGGACGAACTCTCCGTGCCCGCCCAGTGGATGCGACCGCACGGCGCGCGGAGGGCGTGGCCGAACTGGGTGAGCACTCCCGTCGGTGCGTGGCTGAGCATGCCGCCGCCGGAGTACCGCTCCAGGCTCCAGTTCTGCTCGATGTAGTCGACGGGGGAGGCCGCTGCGGCTCCGAATCTCGCGGTCAACTCGCCGAGCACCGCCTTCTTCCGCTCCGCTTCCGGCAGCGTCCCCAGCGTGCGGGCGATCGGTCCCTCGACGATCACGCACAGAACGCCGGGACGTCCGGTGTCGGTGCAGGCGTCGATGGTGATCGTCGCGGGGGAGTCGGGGGCCGCCGACTGCCCCGACAATCCGTCGGCGCGCCAGAAGGGTTCGTCGTAAACGACGGCGATCTTCATGACGGCGCCGCTCGGCATCCTCTGGTGCAGGAACGACCGATCCATCGGGAGCAGGGGCTCGTAGAGGATCTGGCTCGCGATGGCGAGAGGCACCGCGACGATCGCTCTCCGCGCCCGCACGGCCAGGTCCGCGGAGCGAACGGTCACGCCGTCGCCGTCCTGCGCGAGGTCCCGGACGGGTTGCGACAGGTGGAGCGCGTCGCCGATCTCGGCTGCCATCGGACGGTAGACGGCCCCCATCCCGCCGACCGGCCGCGCATCCTCGGCCGCGTCCTTCACACCGAGAACGAAACCGGGACCGCCGCCGGACGCCATCTGATACAGCACGAACAGCATCGACACCTCGGATGCGGCGGACGTGTAGCAACCGGCGACGGCGGTCTCGAGAAGGTCGTGGGCAGGCTTGGACAACGTGTTGTCGCCGAGCCATTTCGCGAGACTGATCGAATCCCACTTCGCGGCCTTCTTCGCCTCCCACGGCGCCTCGAGCGGGATCGTCTTGCACATCTGGCCGAGTTCGAAGAACACGGCGCCGAGATTCGCCGTGGCCCAGGGACTCATCGTCAGGGGAATCGTGCCCTTGTACCGGTACTGCTTGCCGTCGACGACCATCATGGCGTCGCCGTCGGTGTACTGCTTGTAACTCGGGACGCCGAATTCGTCCATCAGGGCGTAGATCCGGTCCTGCCCCGGCCCGATCCACGCGCCGCCCCGGTCGATCCACGAACCGTCGTCGCGGGTCTCGGTGAACGTGCGCCCGCCGATCCGGTCGCGGGCCTCCATCAGCGCCACCGTGTGCCCGGCCTGTTTCAGACGCAGCGCCGCCGTCAGTCCGGCGAATCCGGCTCCTACGACGCAATAGTCGACTTCGATCTCTGCCATGACGAATCCCCTCGCGCTCTTCGATCCTTACTCGCGACGAGGGGTCCGGTCAAGGCCCCCGTGAGTACTTGTTAACCGCCGGTGGTTAACAAGTACTCACGGGTGGGGACGAGCGGGAACACCTGCTCGGCGATGCGCTCGAGTTCCTCGTGCGCGGGGGAGCACTGGATGAGCAGCAGGGTGAGGCCGGCGTCCTGGTAGGCGCGGATCTTCTCCGCGACCTGTTCCGGTGTGCCGACGAGGTCGGGGCGCAGTCCGCGGGTGCCGACGGAGTATTCGCGCCTGGACAGTTCGACGTCGAGTTCGGAGTTCTTCACGAACTCCTCGAACGACGCGTACCCGGGCGAGTGCGGGTCGACGGTGGTGATGCGTTCGAGCTCGGCGCGGGCCTCGGCTTCGGTGTCGCGCACGATGATGTAGGTGGACATGCCGAATTCGGCCATGTCCCGCTGGTGGATTCGCTGCGACCGCGCATTCATGTCGGCGATCTTGGTGCGCACCTCCTCGACGGTGCCGCCGTGCAGCACGTACGAGTCGGCGAACGTCGCGATCGATTCGCGGCCGCTCTCGCTCTCGCCGCCCGCGAAGACCGGGGGATGGATTGCGGGTTTCGGCGACAGGATCGAGTCGCGCACGCTGAAGTGCTCGCCCTGGTAGGTGAACGGGGTGTGCTCCCAGAGTCCGCGGAGTACGTCGACGAATTCGGTGGCCTGCCGGTACCGGTCGTCGTGCCGGGTGAACGCGCCGCCGTACTGCCGGGCTTCCTCCTCCCACCAGGCGGCGACGACGTTGAGCGCGAACCGTGCCGCACCGGCGTCGGTGGTGCCGGCGATGTCGGTGATGGTGGCCGATTCCTTCGCGGTGACCGCGGGCAGGTGGAATCCGGGTCGCACCGCCGTCATCACCCGGAGCTGTTCGGTGACCGCGAGGATCGCCGACGACAGCGACCAGGCCTCGAGGCTGGGTGCGTCGACGCCCTTGCGGTCGTTGAGGTAGAGCTCGGGGACGAGGGTGGTGTGGTATCCGAGCCGGTCCGCCAGCTGCGACAGCTTTTTGACGTAGTCCCAGGTGGCGGGCATGCCTTCGTCGCCCAGGTTGCGCAGAAACCCGCCGTAGATGGGCGTCCAGTAGCCGAAATGCATGTCATTCCTCCGTGATGGCGTCGAGCGACGCACGCAGATCGTCGACGAGGTCTTCCAGGTTCTCCAGTCCGATGGACAATCGGACGGTGCGGTAGCCGAATCCGGCGTCGCGGAGTTGCGTGTCGTCGAGGTGGCTGTGCGTCGTGGTGGCGGGGTGCACCACCAGCGAGCGGGCGTCGCCGATGTTGGCGACGATGGCGAACAGTTGCAGCGAGTCGACGAACTTCGCGACCTTCGTGTCGTCGACGGCGAGGTCGAACGAGAAGACCGAGCCGGCGCCGCGCGGCAGGTACCGCTGGGCCGCGTCGTGCCACCGGTTCTCCGGCAGTCCGGGGTAATTGACCTTGGCGACCGCGGGATGACCGTCGAGGAACTGTGCGATCGCCAGCGCCGAACCGACTTGCCGCTCCAGCCGCAGGTCCAGCGTCTCCAGCCCTTGAAGCAGCTGGAACGAATTGAACGGGGACAGTGCGGGACCGAGGTCGTGGACGACCTTCGTCTTCGCGTACACGAGGTAGGCGCTCCGGTCGCGTCCGAACTCGTCCCACAGCACGAGGTCGCCGATCCGCGGATACGGCTCGGTGAACTGGGTCCAGCGCCGCGGCTCCGCGCCGAAGTCGAATGTACCGAGGTCGACGATCACCCCGCCCAGCGACGTTCCGTGCCCGCCGATGAACTTGGTGGCCGAGTACACGGCGATGTCGGCGCCGAAGTCCTTGGGGCGGAGCAGGTACGGGGTGGCGATCGTGTTGTCGACGATCAGCGGTACCCCGGCCTGGTGCGCGATGTCGGCGACGGCCCGGACGTCGAGGACGGAGGCGACGGGGTTGCCGATCGTCTCGGCGAAGAAGGCCCGGGTCTCGGGGCGCGCGGCCGCACGCCAGGCGTCGAGGTCGTCCTGGTCGACGAGCGTGACGTCGATCCCGAAGTCCGCGAACGTGTCCGTGAGCAGGTCGACCGTGCCGCCGTACAGTTGCCGCGCCGCGACGATGTGCTGCCCCGACTTGGCGAGGGTGAGCAGTGCGACCGCGACGGCGGACTGCCCGGACCCGGTGGCCAGCGCGGCGACACCGCCGTCGAGGTCGGCGAGCCGCTGCTCGAGCACGGCCTGGGTGGGGTTCCCGGTGCGGCTGTACAGGTTTCCCTTGCGGCGCAGGGAAAAGATGTCCCGTGCCTGGTCGAAGCTGCCGAAGTCGTAGGCAACCGATTGGTAGATCGGGGGGATCGCGGTGTTCTGCGGCGTGCCGGGCTGATAGCCGGTGCGGACCTGCCGGGTCGCGAACCCTGTGGTCTCGGGCATCGGTGTGCCTGTCCCTTCGTCGATACTCTTGATTGGCCGGGGGTCGATCACAAAACGAATATGTTCGGAACAAAACACGAAGTGTGACGAGAAGACACGCGTTTTGTTCTGCTCGAGCATTACTCTTGTTTCACCGCGCGCGGGTGAGTCAGGGTGACGCAGTCAATCCTGCGAACAACCACCCCGAGTGAGGTAATCAGTGGACATCGACTGGCTGGAACCCGAAGCGACCGCGCGTGGCTCGGTGATCGTCGTCGCCGGCCGAGGTGAGCATGCTCACGTGTACCGCAGGTTCGCCCGCCGGATCGCGTTCGACGGCTACCGCGTCGCGGTGGTGGAGAACGACCCCGCCGCGGCCGCTCGGGTGATCGCCGACGCCGAGTCCGGTCTCCCGCTCACCGTCGTCGGGTCGGACAGCGGTGCTCTCACCGCGCTCGACCTCGCCGCCACCCATCCGGCCGTGTCCGGGGTCGTGGCCGCCGGTCTCCTCATCGCGGGCACCGACGCCTTCACCGGAGGGTGGGACGGCGAACTCGAGATCCGCTCCGCGTGTCCGGTGCACCGGGGCGTCCTGGCCGCGGACGATGCTCTCGACCGCGGCACGCTCGGCGCGGAGACACCGGTCGCCACCGCGGATTCACTGACCCACGTGCAGGTTCCCGTCCTCGTCGTCCACGGAGGCGCCGATGTCCTCAGCCCGCCGGCGGAGGTCCTCGCCGTCGCGTCCGCGTTGCCGGGCGCCCGCGTGGTCGTCGTGAACGGCGGGCGGCACGACATTCTCAACGACGTGTCCCACCGGTCCGTCGCCGCCGAGATCGTGCAGTTCCTCGAGCGTCTGCGACTGCCCGGCACGCCCGACGTCCTCCTTCGCGAACCGGCGGGCGCACTCGCGCAATGAACCGGCCCGGGGCGGGGCCGGTAGTGGTTGTCGATCGAAGGGGTGTGGATGTCAGCGGTGCTGGAGTCGGAGACGATTGCTCCGGAGTGGTTGCTCGAACGAATCGACGGCCGCACCGCGGAACTCGCCGATGCCGTCGCCGACCTCATCCGGTCGGGTGAGCTGAGCCCCGGCGACCGCCTGCCGACCGTCCGCGCACTCGCGAAGGCGACCGATCTCAGTGTCGGTGCGATCGTCAGCGCGTGGGGCCGGTTGCAGGAGCAAGGTTTCGTGCAGACCCGCCGCCGCGGCGGCACCGTCGTACTCCCGCCGCTCGACAGTGTGCCCGAGCGCGGCATCCCCGATTGGCGTGGCGTCGACCTGGCGCAGAATGCACCGGATCTGGCGCTGCAGCCGTCCCTGTCCGACGCTTTGTTGTCCAGCCTGGACGCCGAGACGTTGAATGTGTTCGGGCGGGAACTGATGACCGAGCGTCTGCGCAATGCCGTCGCTCCGGGGTGGCCGTTCGAACCGGAGGCGTGGGCGACCGCGGGCGGCGGCACCGAGGCGCTGCTGCTGGCGGTGGAGGCGGCGGCGCCGCCCGGGTCCCGGGTGGCGGTCGACGAGCCTCTCGGCCCGGGCGTGCTCGACACCCTCCGCGATCTGGGTCTGGATGCGGTCGGCGTCGGCGCCGACCGCGACGGTCCCCGGCCGGACGCGCTCGACGAGGCCCTGACGGCCGGTGCGGTCGCGTTCGTGTTCCAGCCCGGGGCGCCGTTCGCCGTCGACCACGCGGTCAGCGCGCGGCGCACCCGCGAACTCGCCGACGTGCTGCGACGGCATCCGGCGGTGTGGGTGGTCGAGGACGACTCGATCGGACCGCTCGAACCGGAGCAACCGCCGACGCTGGGCTGTGAACTGCCGCAGCGTGTCGTCCGGATCCGCAGTTACTGCAAGGCGTACGGGATCGACGTGCGGACCTCCGTCCTCGGCGGCTCCCGCGAGCTGATCGAGAAGGCCATGAAGGTGCGCAGTCACGGCGTCGGCTCGAACAGCCGGATCCTGCAGAACACCCTCGCCCACCTGATCGGCAGCGCCGACGCCGAACACGCGGTCACGGCGGCGCACGAACGCTACGCCGCGCGGCGCACGACGCTGCTCGGGGCCCTGATCGACCGCGGTATCGAGGCTTTCGCGGGCCCGCACAGTCTGGTCGTGTGGGTGACGGTGTCGGACGAGACCGCGGCGCTGGTCGCGTTGGCGCGGCAGGGCATCTCCGTGGGGGCGGGATCGCGGTCGTTCGTGCGGTCACCCGCACGGCAACTCCTGCGCCTGTCGGCCACTCAATTGCCCGACGACGCCGAGCTGATCGGGCAGCTCGCCGACGTCGTCGCGGCGGCTGTCGCGGAGTCGTCGCGCGAGTTCTTCGACTGATCGGACTTTGTTCGGCAGCACTGCGGGACATACGAAATATGTTTTGAAACATCGAGAATTTAATACTCTGCACGCGTCTGTTTGCTCCATACACTTCAACGCGGCGTGCCGAGGCAGGTGCCTGACGGCGAACGACGAAGGAGCGAGAACATGACGAGACGGCAACTGAAATTGGGAGCTGTCCTCACCCCCACGGGTGGTCCCGGGCACCCGTACACCTGGCTGGACCCGGAGATCCCCGGCGACGCCAGCGTCGACATCGACTGGTACATCGAGTACGCGCGTCTCGCCGAGCAGGCGCGGTTCGACCTCGTGTTCATCGTCGACAGCCAGTTCATCACCCCCGACTCGCCCCCGCACTACCTGAACCGGCTCGAGCCGCTGACGCTGCTGTCGGCGCTCGCCGTGGCCACCGAGCACATCGGGCTCGTCGGCACCCTGACCACGTCGTTCAACCAGCCGTTCAACCTCGCGCGACGGTTCGCGTCCCTCGACCTGATCAGCCGCGGCCGCGCAGGCTGGAACGTGGTCACCAGCGGCGACTCGGGCACCGCCGGAAACTACAGCCTCGAGGAGCATTACGACTACGCCACCCGCTACGGCCGGGCACTCGAACACGTCGAGGTGGTCAAGGCGCTGTGGGATTCGTACGAGGACGACGCGTTTCCGCGCGACCGGGACGCCCGCCGCTTCCTCGACGCGGACAAGCTGCACACCCTCGACCACCGGGGTGAGCACTTCTCGGTGGTGGGCCCGCTCAACATCGAACGCTCACGGCAGGGCCAGCCGGTGATCTTCCAGGCCGGCGACTCCGACCAGGGCCGCGACCTCGGCGCGCGCATCGCCGACGGGATCTTCACGCATGCCCCGAGTTTCGAAGCGGGAGCGGCGTTCTACGCCGACATCAAGAACCGGGCCGCGGCGTACGGGCGCGCCCCCGAGGACATCGTGATCCTGCCGGGCGTCACCGTCACCGTGGGCGACACCGACGCCGACGCCCGCGAGATCGAACGCACGACCCAGCTGGCGGACAACGACTTCGGTAGGTCCCTGCGGGAACTCGGCCGGCCGTTCGGCTGGCACGACTTCCAGCAGTACGATCTCGACGCGCCGTTCCCCACCGAGGCCTTGCAGCACGCCGAGCGGAGTTTCTACACGCAGGCGAAGAAGATCACCGACCTCGCTGTCGGCCGCGGGCTGACGCTGCGGCAGACCGTCGAGGCGCTCAACGCGCCGAAGACGTCGCCGTTCACCGGCAGCGCCGAGACCGTCGCGAACGAACTGCAGCGCTGGCTGGACGGTCACGCCCTCGACGGCATCAACATCCACATCGGTCACCCGGCGCAGTTCCGCCGCTTCGTAGACGAGGTGCTGCCGATCCTGCGCGAGCGCGGGGTGGTCCGGGAGGATTACGAGCAGGACACCCTGCGCGGCAACCTCGGCCTGCCCTTCGCGGAGAACCGCTACACCCGTGCGCGGCGTGAGGGCATCGACCCCGCCCCGCTGCCCGGCACCACCGCGTCGCTGTCCGCGAGCGTCTGAATCACCACCCCCCTTTGCATGGTCAGGAGCACCCAGTGAGCAAGAAGAGCCGGCGGATCGCCGGCGCCGTAATATTCGGAGTGATCGTCGGTCTCGTGGCCACCGCGTGCGGCGGTGGCAGCAGTTCGGACGGCGCCGAGGTCAAGTGGGCGTTCAACCTCCCCACCTCGTGGGATCCGGTGACGAGCCGGACCGGAAACGACATCAACACCATCAGCCTCGCGTATGCGTCGCTGACCCGGCTCGACGCCGAGGGCAACGTCGAACCGTCGCTCGCCGAGAGCTGGAAGTACAACGCCGACGGCACCGCGGTGACGTTCAGCCTGCGTGACGGTTTGACGTTCTCCGACGGGACCACCCTCGATTCGCAGGCAGTGAAGGCGTTCTTCGACCGGGGCAAGACCCAGGACGATTCGTTCCTGCGCGATCAGCTCGCCGGCGTCACCGAGGTCACGGCAGACACCGCCACCGACGTCACGCTGCACCTGGCCGACGCCGACTACCAGATCCCGTACCTGGTCGCCGGGCGCACCGGTGCGATCGCCAGCCCGACGGCGGCCGCCGACCCGCAGAAGCTCAGCGTGTGGCCGGTCGGGGCCGGTCCGTTCACGATCACCGATTTCGTCGCCGAGGATCACGCGTACTTCGAGAAGAACCCGAACTACTGGGACGCCGAGAACATTCACATCGACCACTTCGAACTCAGCGTCGCCCCGGACCCGGCCACTCTCGTCGCCGGTGTCCAGTCCGGCTCCATCGACTTCGCGACGCTGCCTGCGTTGCAGTCCAAGGAAGCCGAGGCCGCCGGTCTCGACGTGACCGTGAAGCCGTCGCTCGCAGCGAACGACGTGTCCATCAACCTCAACAAGGCCCCGTTCGACAACCCGAAGATCGTCGAGGCGTTCCGCTACGCATTCGACCGCCAGGCATTCGTCGACGTCATCACGAACGGGCTGGGGAGCACCACCAGCCAGCCGTTCCCCGACGGTTACCTCGCGTTCAACCCGGAGATCGAGAAGCTCTGGAACTACGACCCCGACAAGGCATCTCGTCTCCTCGCCGAGGCGGGCTACGCGCCCGGGCAGTTGTCGATCGAGATCACGGCGCAGTCGGCGGCCACCAACCGTGCGGAACTCGTGCAGTCGCAGCTGAAGAAGATCGGCGTCGAGTCCACGATCAAGGTGGTCCCGCCGGGATCGTCGACGTGGCAGAGCGAGGTCTACATCGCGAAGAACCCGCAGCTGGCCACGGACGGCACCATCGGACGTGAATCCCCGGTGCAGAACCTGCTCGCCGTCTACGGTCCGGAAGGCATCATGAACCTCAGCGGCCCGCACGCGTCGCCGGAGTTCTCCGCCGCACTCGACACCGTGCGCCGCACCCCGCTCGAGGACCCGGAGTACAAGCCGCGGTTGTGGCAGGCCGTCAAGGTCGGTGTCGAGCAGTCGCCGACGAACTACCTCTTCAGCAACCCGTGGATCATCGTGTCCAACCCGGACCTAAAGAACCTGAACATCCTGCCGTCCCAGGTTCGCTGGGAAGGCGTCACGGTCTCGTGACCACCGCAGACATCGAGGCCGAAGGCACCGGGAGGACATTCGCTCTCCCGGTGCCTGCGGGCGCGTTCGGCACGGCGGCGCGGATCGTGCTCGGCACCGTGCTGATCGTGGTCCCGGTCTTCCTGTTCTCCACCCTGATCACGTTTCTGCTCGGTGCGGCCAGCGGGCTGAATCCGGCCGCCGGCATCGCCGGTGACGCCGCGACCCCGGAGACGATCGCCCGGATCAACGCCGAGTTCGGGCTGGACAAGCCGGTCTGGCAGCAGTACGTCGACTGGATGTCGAGCATGCTGAGCGGCGACCTCGGTGTCTCGTGGTTCAGCAAGATCCCGGTCAGCGAGTTGATCGGTGAGCGGCTCGCCGTCAGCGCCTCCATCGCGGGTGTCGCGCTGGTCATCGGACTCGTCCTCGGTGTCGGGCTCGGGGTGCTCGCCGCCGTCTACAAGGGCAGCCTGCTCGACCGGGCGATCACCGCCTACACGTCGGTGGCGTCGACGCTGCCGCCGTTCGTCATCTCCATCGGACTGATCCTCGTCTTCAGCGTCGGGCTGCACTGGCTGCCGTCGGCCGGGTACGTCCCGCCGGACGAGAACTTCGGCCGCTGGCTGTCGTTGATCATCATGCCCGCGATCGCGCTGAGCATGGACGTCGTCGCCGATATCGCGCGGCAACTCCGCACCGGCCTGGTCGCGGAACTGGATCAGAACTACGTCACCGGCGCGGTGGTGCGGGGCATCGGTCCGTCACGGATCCTGTTCGTGCACGCCCTGCGTAACGGCAGCGGTCCCGCCCTGTCGATCCTGGGCATGAAGATCCCCACGCTCATCGGCGGCGCCGTCGTGATGGAGACCATGTTCTCCATGCCCGGCTTCGGTCGCCTCGCCGCCGACTCCGCGCTGCGCGGGGACGTTCCGATCGTCCAGGGAACGCTCGTCGTGGCGATCGTGTTCGTGCTGTTCTGCAACATCGTCGTCAACATCGCCCAGAGCGTCCTGCAGCCGGCCACCAAGCGGAGAGACTGACATCCCATGCTCACAGCAATTCTGCGCTATCACTCCGCCCGAGCCGCGGTGATCGTCCTCGGCCTGATCGTGGCCCTCGCGCTCTTCGGGCCCGTTCTCGCGCCGTTCGACCCGCTCGAACAGGACACGTCGGCAATCCTGCAGGGCCCGAGCGGAACTCACTGGCTCGGAACGGACAACGTCGGGCGGGACGTGTTCAGCCGGCTGCTTGCGGGTTCGACCGTGTCGGTGCTGTCGGCTCTGCAATGCGTCGTCGTCGGATTCCTCCTCGGAGTGATCCCGGGCTTCCTGTCGGTGTATCTGGGGCGCAGCGTGGAATGGTTCACGCTCCGGCTGATGGATGCGCTGATCACGCTGCCGTTCCTCGTGTTCGCCGTCGCAATGACCGCGCTGCTCGGAAACGGGCTGGCGCAGGCGATGTTCGCGGTCGGCATCCTCATCGCGCCCGCGTTCTACCGGGTCACTCGCGCCGCGGCGCTGACCGTGGCCAACTCCCAGTACGTCGAGGCCGCCGAACTGATGGGCGCCGACACGTCCTGGATCATCCGCCGCCACGCGGTGCGCAAGGTGCTGCCCGCGGTAGGGGTGACATTCGCCGCCATGACCGGGGCCAGCCTCGTCATCGTGTCTTCGCTGACCTTCCTCGGGATCGGCGTCGTCCCGCCCGACCCCACCTGGGGCGGACTCCTCGCCAGCGGACTGCAGTACCTCTACCAGGTTCCGTTCGGTCCCGTCGTCCCCGCGCTGCTGATCGTGGCGACCGTGTGGGCGCTCAATGCCATCGCCGACGCACTGCGCGATGCAACCGGCCGCCCCGCACGACGCGCCCCCAGGAAACAGGAGGTCACCTCGGATGTCCACTGACACACTCGATGCCACTTCGGCACCGGACACCACACGCCCCCGCAGGCCGGTGCTCACCGTCAGCGATCTGCGTATCGCCCTCGACGACGGAACCGAACTGGTCCGCGGCGTCGACTTCTCCCTCGCGCCCGGCGAAGCACTCGGGATCGTCGGCGAATCGGGAAGCGGCAAATCGCTGACCTGCCGCGCCATCCTCGGAATCCTGCCCGGCGGAATCGACGTCACCGCAGGCTCGATCGACTTCGACGGCATCGAACTCACCGACCTCGGGCGCAAACAGTGGCGACCCCTGCGCGGCACCCGCATCGCCGCCGTGTTCCAGGACCCGGCGTCCTACCTGAACCCGTCCATCCGCGTCGGTGAACAACTCGCCGAGGCGCTCCGGTCCACGCTCGGACTGTCCCGCGCCGACGCCAAGCGGCGCGGCCTCGAACTGTTCCGGAAGATGGGGCTGACCGACGCGGACACCGTGTACCGCCAGTACCCGCACGAACTGTCCGGGGGGATGCTCCAGCGGGTGCTCATCGCGATCGCGGTGTCCGCGGAACCGGAACTCCTCATCGCGGACGAGGCGACCACCGCCCTGGACGTCACCGTCCAGGCCGAGGTCCTCGACCTGCTCGAGGACCTGCGTGAGGAACTGGGCCTCGCCCTCGTCCTCGTCTCGCACGACCTCGCCGTGGTCGCTCAGGTCTGCGACAGCGTGATCGTGATGCGGGACGGTGCCGTCGTCGAGTCCGGGCGGGCGGACGACCTGCTCACCGCGCCCCGGCACGAGTACACCCGCCAACTCGTCGACAACCATCGGGAATACGGGCTCGAGTCGTTCATCGGGAAGGAGGCGGCTCGTGTCTGAACCGTTGCTGCGCATGACCGACGTCCGGGTGGAGCGTGGGCTCCGTGGCGCCCGCAAGCAGATCCTGCACGGCGTCGACCTCACCATCGATGCCGGCGAGAAGGTGGGACTCATCGGTGAAAGCGGCTCCGGGAAAACGACACTGGCCCGCACGATTCTCGGTCTGATCACCCCGACGGCCGGGTCGGTCGAGATCCGCGGGCAGCGCGTCGACGACCTGCCCGCGGCGCAACGCCGGGCGCACCGGCGCACGGGGACCGTCCAGTACGTGTTCCAGGATCCGCTGCTGAGCCTCGACCCGGACATCCCGGTGGGCGAGTCGATCGCCGAGGGTCTGATCGTGCGGGGCGGGCTGGACCGTGACGTCGTGCGGTCGCGGGTGGCAGCGGTGCTGAGCAGTGTCGGGCTCGACGCCGGCATCGCGGCGCGGATTCCCGCCGAACTGTCGGGCGGGCAGCGTCAGCGGATCGCGATCGCGCGGGCCCTCGTCCTGGATCCGGCGCTGCTGCTGCTCGACGAACCGGTGAGCGCCCTCGACTCGGTCAACCGCATCCAGATCCTGAAACTGCTCACCGAACTCGGGCATTCGAGGCAACTCGCTCAGCTGTTCATCTCGCACGACCTGGGGGCCGTCGCCGCGCTGGTCGACCGGATCGTCGTGCTGTACCGCGGCAACATCGTCGAGGACGGACCCACCCATCAGGTGATCTCCGATCCGCAGCACCCCTACACCGCGCTCCTCGTCGGATCGGCGCCCACCTTGAGTGGTGGCGCCGTGACCCGCGAGCGTCGCCGGGAGTTGAGGCTCCGCCTCCCGTGAGTACTTGTTAACCGCGGGCGGTTAACAAGTACTCACGGGCGCTAGCGGCGCAATGCCTTTCGCGCCAGCCAGTTGCCGAAGAACTGGGAGGCCTGCACGAGCAGGATGATGACGAGGGTGGCGACGAGGGTCACCTGCCAGTTGAAGCGCTGGTAGCCGTAAACGATGGCGAAGTTGCCGAGCCCGCCGCCGCCGATGGTGCCGGCCATCGCGGACATGTCGACGATGCCGATGAGGACGAACGTGTATCCGAGGATCAACGGGCCCAGGGCTTCCGGGATCAGCAGGGTGACGATGATCCGCAGGGGACCGGCACCCATCGCGCGGGCAGCCTCGATCACACCGGGGTCGACGGTCACCAGATTCTGTTCCACGATGCGCGCGATGGCGAACGACGACGCGATGATCATCACGAAGATCGCGGCCTCGGTGCCGATGGTCCGGCCCACCACTGCGAGGGTGACGGGCCCCAGTGCGGCGAGCAGGATGATGAACGGAATCGGCCGCACGATGTTCACGAGGATGTTCAGGACCGTGTAGGCGGCCGTGTTCTGGAGGATCCCGCCCTTCCGCGTGGCGTACAGCAGCGTCCCCACCGCGAGCCCGATCAGCCCGCCGACCACCAGTGTGATCACCACCATGTAGATGGTGGTGCCGATGGATTCGAACAGTACGGGGCGCAGTTTGTCCCAGTTCGTGGTCATGCCTGTACTTCCTCGACGTCGGTGACGGTCCGCAACCGGCGGATGACGTCGTCGACACCGTCGTCCGGACCGACGAGTTCGAGCGTCAGACTGCCGAACGAGCGGTCCTGCAGGGTGGTGATGCCGCCGTAGACGATCTCGAACCGGACACCGTGCCCACCCGCGTCGGAGAGAACGTCGCCGATCCGGCTGCCGTCCCGCACGTCGGCGGTGACGATCCGGCCACCGAAACGCGCGCGCAGCCGCTCCAGGTCGGCCGGTTCCGGGCGGTTGCGCAGGATCGTGCTCACGAAGCTCTTCGACGCCGGCGCCTGTGGTTCGGAGAAGACGTCGAACACGGTGCCGAGTTCCACGACGCGACCCTCCGCCAGCACGGCGACACGATCCGCGACGGCCCGGACGACGTCCATCTCGTGCGTGATCACCACGATCGTGACCCCGAGTTCCCGGTTCACCTTGCGGAGCAGGCGGAGTACGTCCTGCGTGGTCTCCGGGTCCAGGGCGCTGGTGGACTCGTCGGCGAGCAGCAGGTCCGGCGACGTCGCCAGCGCGCGGGCGATCCCGACCCGCTGCTTCTGCCCGCCGGACAGCTGGTCGGGGTAGGCCCGCGCCTTGTCGGACAGGCCGACGAACGCGAGCAGTTCGGCGACGCGTTCGCGGCGCTTCTGCCGTGGCCAGCCCGCCACGACGAGGGGGTATCCGACATTCCCGGCGACGGTGCGGGAGCGGAACAGGTTGAACTGCTGGAAGATCATGCCGATCTTCGCGCGCACGTGCCGGAGTTTCGATTCCGGCAGCGCGGTGATGTCGACGTCGTCGACGACGACGCGCCCACCGGTGGGGCGTTCCAGGCCGTTGATCAGCCGGACCAGCGTGCTCTTCCCGGCCCCCGAGTAGCCGATGACCCCGAAGATCTCACCTCGTTCGATGGTGAGATCGACGGCGTCGACGGCGGTGAGTGTCTTCTTTCCGGCTTGGAAGGTTTTGGTGACGGATTCGAATCGGACGATCGGTGTCATCTACTTGGCCGAACGAATTCCCTCTTCGACCCGCGACAGGATCTGCTGCAGCTGCGCGCCGTCGCGTTCCACCTCGACCGACGTTCCCTTCGACTCCTCGCGCACGGCGGCCTGGATCTCGGGGTTGTGCCAGATCTTCACGAGTTCGAGGTACGTCGCGTTGTCCTTGTCCTCGGCGCGGGTGACGAACGTATTGATGTACGGCTCGGCGGCGGGGCTCGACGGGTCGTCCTTGTAGAGGGCCGATTCGGGATCGATGCCCGAACGCTCGAGGAAGGTGTTGTTGACGATCGCACCGTCCACGGACGCGAGCGACAGCGCCGTCTGCGCGGCGTCGACCGGCGTCACCTTCACCTTGGACTTACCCGCGTCGATGTCGGCGGGCGTGGGGGACGGGTTGTCGCCGGTCAGGGTGAGCAGGCCGGCGCCCTTCAACACGAACAGCGCACGAGCCTGGTTGCTGGGGTCGTTGGGGATGGCGATCTCCCCGCCCTGCGGAATGTCGGCCACGCTCGGGTGCTTCTGCGAGTACAGGCCGAGCGGCACGATCTGGGTGGCGCCGATCGGGGTGAGGTCGTCGTCGGCGCCGGTGTTGTACTCGCCGAGGAACTGCAGGTGCTGGAAGAGGTTGGCGTCGATCTGCCCCTGCGACAGGGCGATGTTCGGCTGCGAGTAGTCGGAGAAGTTCACGACGTCGAGCGTGATACCCGCGTCCTTCGCCTTCTCCTCGAAGATCTCCCACGAAAGGTCGCTGGCCTCGGTGGTTCCGATCCGAACCGTGTCGCCGTCGGCGCCGCCGGATCCACCGGAGCACGCTGTCAGTACCGCCAGGAGAGGAACGGCGGCAAGGGCGAGAGAACGGCTGAACTTCACGAAAAATCCCCACGATCGATCTGCTGACCACGGAGTGTGGCCGCTGACAACGTAGCCCGTCCGCGCGCGGTGCGGAATGGTTTCGATCGCCGTGATTCGAAGGAACGTGCCTCGACTTCCGTTCCTGCCCTGCAGTATTCGACCGGAACCACTGAGTGCTCTAGGGTGGCGGGGTAGGCATGCGAGAGGTGATGAGGCAATGAAGGTAACGGTAGTGGCCGGCAATCCCAAGCCCGGTTCACGGACGCTGGACGCGGCCGGTCTGGTCGCGGCCGCGGTGACAGGCGCCGCCGTGGATTCCACGGTCGACGTGATCGAGCTCGGTCCGGGACTGCTCGGGTGGGGCGACGAGAAGGTCGCGGCGGCCGTGGAGACCGTGGCCTCGTCGGATCTCGTGGTGTTCGCCAGCCCGACGTTCAAGGCGTCGTACACGGGCGTGCTGAAACTGTTCCTCGACCAGTTCGCGACCGGCGACGGCCTGAAGGACGTCGTGGTGGTGCCGCTGATGCTCGGGGCCGGCCCGGCACACGCCATGGCGCCGGACCTGCTGCTCAAGCCGGTGCTCGTGGAATTGGGCGCGACAGCCCCCGCGCCGGGCCTCTACCTCATCGACACCGCCTACACGACCGACACGCGCATCGCCGACTACGCCGAGCGGTGGGGTTCGATCCTCACCGCGGCGGCCCGGACCCGGACGGAACTCTCATGACGCAGGCAGACGGCACATTGGACAAGACTTCGCTCCGGGAGGCGTTCGGACATTTCCCGAGCGGTGTCGTCGCCGTCTGCGCCGAAGTCGACGGTGAACGGGTCGGGATGGCAGCGAGCACGTTCGTGCCGGTGTCGCTGGAGCCGCCGCTCGTCGCGTTCTGCGTGCAGAACACGTCCACGACGTGGCCGAAGCTCGCGGACCTCGAGCACGTCGGGATCAGTGTGCTCGGTGAGGCGCACGACGCGGCCGCCCGGGTCCTCGCCGCGAAGACCGGTGACCGGTTCGCCGGCCTCGACACCGAGACCACCGACGGCGGTGCGTTGTTCATCGACGGCGCGTCGGTGTGGCTCGACACGACCGTCACCCAGCAGGTGCCCGCGGGCGATCACGCGATCGTGGTCCTGCGGATCAACGAGCTGCGGGTGCAGTCGGAGATCGAACCGATCGTGTTCCACCGCAGCCGGTTCCGCTGGCTCCGCACCGTCGCGTCGTAACCGAGTGCGATGACCACGGAATTGACGGCCCCGGCCGAGACGGACGTCCATCCTCCGGATGACGCGATTCGCGAATCCCTGCGCGGCGAGCACGCGCATTTCGCCCGGTGGTCGGGCCGGGTGGCGCGGTATCACCCGGACGTCGCGCCGCACGTCGGCCACCCGGACACCCTGGTGGACGAGGACTGGGCGGACCTGGCCGCACTGCTCGGCCCGTCGGCGACGGCCGCGCTCCGCGGATTCGGGCACACGCCGCCGCCGGGCTGGGAGGTTCTGGACTCCTTCGGCCTGGTGCAGATGGACGGCACCGCGCTGGACGTCGCACCGGACCCGGACGCCGAGGTCCTCGGCGCGGACAATGTTCCGGAGATCCTCGATCTGATCGGCCGCACCCGGCCCGGACCGTACCTTCCGCGAACCATCGAGATGGGGACCTACCTCGGGTTTCGGGTCGACGGCGAACTCGTCGCCATGGCGGGAGAGCGGCTGCATCCGCCCGGCTGGACCGAGATCAGCGCGGTCTGCACCGACGAGCGTTTCCGGGGCCGCGGATTCGGTGCCCGGCTCGTCCGCGCCGTCGGAGCCGGTATCCACGCACGCGGGGAGACGCCGTTCCTGCACGCCGCGCAGTCGAACACGACGGCGATCCGGCTGTACGAGAGCCTGGGTTTCACCCTCCGCCGGCAGTCCGCCCTCACCGTGGTCCGGACACCCGCGTAGGCGGCTCCGCCGCCCGTGCGTGGTTAACGAGTCCCTGCACTCGTCAACCACGCACGGGGAGCGGAGCGCCCTCGAAGCGTTCGCGGAGTGTCGATTCGGCGTACTCGTGCCGGAAGATCCCCTTCTCGCGGAGTACCGGTACGACGTGGTCGACGAAATCGGTGAGGCCGGAGGGGAATCCGTCCGGCATCAGGTTGAATCCGTCCGCCGCGCCCGCCACGAACCACTCCTCGATGGTGTCGGCGATCTGTTCGGGGGAGCCGACGACGAGCCGGTGGCCGAAGCCGCCTGCCTTGCGCAGAAGTTCGGACACCGAGTACCGGCTCTCCAGTGCCAGTCGCACGACGGCTTCACGGAACCCGAGGGAACCGGAGAACGACGGGTCGACCGGCGCCAGCAGCAGGTCCTCCGGGATCGGCCGGTCCGGGTCGAGTGAGCTGAGGTCGACGCCGAGCATCCCGCCGAGCCGCTCGGCGGAGAAGCCGTCGGCGGCCTTGGACTCCCAATCCTCGTACCGGGCGATCGCCTCGGCCTCGGTGCTGCCTACCACCGTGACGAGGCCGGGCAGGATCTTCACGGACCCGGGGTCGCGACCGGCCGCGCGCGCGACGTCCTTCACCTGCCGGTAGTGCTGCCGACCGGCGTCGAGTGTGAGCTCCGCCGAGAACACCGCGTCGGCGCTGCGTCCGGCCAGCGTGCGGCCCTGCGGGGAACCACCGGCCTGCACTAGCAGCGGGCGGCCCTGCGGCGACGGCGGCACGGGCAGCACACCGTGCACGTGGAAGAACTCCCCGTCGTGGTGCACCGGCACCCGGGTGGCCGCCGATTCCCACAGCGCCGTGACGACGTCCACGAACTCGGAGGCGCGGTGGTACCGCGCCTCGCGGTCGGGGATCCGGGAGAGACCGAAGTTGTGGGCCGTCCCGGCGTGGAACGTGGTCACCACATTCCACGCCACCCGCCCGCCGGACACGACGTCGAGGGACAGGAACCGGTCCGCCAGGTCGAACGGGTCGTTGAACGTCGTCGACGCCGTGCCGATCAGCCCGAGGTGCTCCGTCGCGCTCGCCACCACCCCGAGAACGGTGGTGGGTTCGAGCGCCCGGGTCGGTTTGACGGCGGGATCCTCGCGGAGCGCGGGACCGTCCGCGAGGAACAGCGCGTCCAGGGTGCCGCGCTCCGCGATCTTCGCGACCTCGGCGTAGTAGTCGGGGTCGATGAACGACGTCGGGTGCAGATCGGGGGCCCGCCACGCGGACGGGTGGAAACCCACGTCCAGCACGTTGACGTTGAGGATGACCTCTCGTTGCGCGGGCCTCAGCCGGCGGGCTTCGCGGCGGCGCCGTCGACGTTCGTCTGGCTCCGGTCGGTGGCCCGCGCCGACTCGATGCTCTGCGCCACCCGGGAGAAGAACGGGTCGCTGTCGATCAGCTGACCGATCCGCGGATCGTGGTACGTGTCGAGCAGCGGCGCAAAGTCGGGGTTGTCCTTGTTCTTCTCGTTGATGACGACCTCGATCCAATACAGCTCGTAGGCGGGGGCGTTGAAGACGATCTTGTCGTCCGGGACGTCGGCGAGATCGAAGTTGGAACGCCAGCCCAGCGCCAGGTCGACGTCGGGGAGCGTGCGCGGCAACTGCGCCAGCGCGGCCTCGGTGAATTCGAACGACTTCGGGTTGTCCTTGACGTCGCGGATCGTCACGCGGGACGGGTCGACTCCGTCCTTCAGCGTCAACTGGCCGAGGTCCTGCAGGGTCTGCAGGGCCTGCGCCTGGTTCGACGGGTCGTCGGGGATGGCGACCTTGGCGCCCTTGGGGAGATCCTCGAGCTTGTCGAACTTCTCGGAATAGCCCGAGAACTTCAGGACGTACCAGTCGCCGGCCGCATATAGTCCGAGGTTGCCGTCCTCATTCTGCACCCGCATCCACTCCTGATGCTGGCTGTGGTTGGCGTCGATGTCGCCCTGGGAGACCGCGAGGTTCTTGAGCTTCGAATCCTCGATCTGCACCGGTTCGACGGTGATGCCGTGGTCGGGTGCGAGTTTCGCGACCTCCTTGGCGAGCTTCTCGTCGAGGATCGATCCGGCGGTGTACCCGATCTTGAACGTGGTCTGCGGACCGTCGCCCTCGGTGCGGTCGTTGCCACCTCCCGCGCCGCACGCGGTCAGGAGGAGTAGCAGTGTGGCCGTCAGTCCGCCTGCCGCGACAGCGCGGGCGCGCGTCACCGAGCGGGGTCGAGTCGTCATGGGTGTAGTCCTCTGATCTGGGTGGGAGTGAAAGGCTCAGCGTCGGTTGGTGAGGCGGGCTGCCAGGTCGCCGACGAGTTGGATGACCTGGACCAGCACCACGAGCGCGATGACCGTCGTGATCATCACGGTGTTGTCGAATCGGTTGTAGCCGTAGGCGATGGCGAGGTTGCCGATGCCGCCGGCTCCCACGGCGCCTGCGATCGCCGACATGTCGAGGATGCCGATCAACGCGATCGTCAGGGCGCCGATGATGGTCGGGACCGCTTCGTGGAGTTGCACTTTGCGGATGATCTGGAAGTTCGAGCCGGCCGACGCGCGTCCCACTTCCACCACTTCGGGCGGAACGTCGCGCAGCGAGTTCTCGATCAGGCGCGCGACGTACGGGGTTGCGGCCAGCGTCATCGGTACGGCCGCCGCCTGCACCCCGAGCGACGTGCCGACGACGAAGCGGGTGAACGGGATGATGGCGGCCATCAGCACCAGGAATGGCAGCGATCGTCCGAGATTGACCACCCAACCGGCGACCGCGTTGACCGCCGGGTTGGGAAACAGCCCGCGGGGAGCGGTGTTGTGCAGGATGACCGCCAGCGGAGTGCCCAGCAGGATCGCCAGGATCACCGTGATCCCGACCATCTGCACGGTCTGTTGCAGGGCGGGCAGGAACAATTCGGGAAGTTCCTCGACGGGGGTCGAGATGGCCAGGACGACGCTGTCGGCGCTCATGCGGCCGCCTCCTCGGTGGCCGGGGCGGACGCGCTGTCGTCGACCCGTGTCCCGTGCAGGCCCCACGAGGACAGAAGCTCCCCGACCGACGGATGGTCACCGGCGACCGAGATGGTGACCCGGCCCGCCGGGCGTCCGCCGACCGACTCCACGGTCCCGGAGAGCACCCCGATCGACCGGCCGGTCGCCGTGCCGAGACGCTCGATCCAGTTGGTGGGGACGGTGTCGGAGCCGTAGGTGACGTGCCACAGCACGTCCCGGTCCTCCGCGGTGATGTGGGAACGGTCGGGGAGCAGCCCGACGCCGAGTTCGGAACGGGGGTCGCGCAGGAGGTCGATCACCGGTCCCGATTCCACGACCCGTCCCGCGTCGAGGACGGTGACCACGTCGGCGACCTGGCGGACGACGTCCATCTCGTGGGTGATCAGCACGATCGTCAGCCCGAGGTCGTCGCGCAGTTCGCGTAGCAACGCGAGGATGGATCGGGTGGTGGCGGGGTCCAGTCCGGACGTCGCCTCGTCGGACACCAGGACCTTGGGCGCCAGTGCCAGCGAGCGGGCGATCCCCACGCGTTGCCGCTGCCCGCCCGACAGTTGCCGGGGGTAGAGGTCGGCCTTGTCGGACAGTCCCACCCGCTCGAGCAGCTCCGCCACCCGTGCCCGTCGCCCGGTGCGGCCGATGCCGGCGAATTCCAGCGGCAGCGCCACGTTCTCGGCGGCGGTCCGGCGGGCGAGGAGGCTCGACGCCTGGAAGATCGTGCCGATCGCGCGGCGCTGCTCCCGCAATCGCCGCTCGGACAGCCCGGAGACGTCCGTCCCGTCGAGGAGGATGCGACCCTCGGACGGACGCTCGAGCAGGCTGATGATGCGCGACAGCGTGGTCTTGCCCGCCCCGCTCTGGCCGATCACCGCGGCGATCTGGCCGGTGCCGACGGTGAAGTCGATGTCGTGGAGCACCTCGACGGAACGGGCTCTCTTCCCGAATCGTTTCGTGACGGAACGGACTTCGATCATGCTGCACCACCTGTATCGGATGACGGCACCGCGGGTCGGCCGCCGGGAGGGAGTCCTGGCCTGTGGGTGGGCCAGTGGGCTCCCGAAACGATAGGCGTGGGTAAACGGAAAGTCATGTGTAAGAATCGACTTGATCAGAAGGTGCGCTCGCTACCCGGGATACACCGGACGGCGGTGGGCCGGGGCAGCCGCCGGATCGGGTAGCCGCAGCGTCGCCCGGAGCGACCGCTGCCGGTACCCGCGGGGCCGAGGCGGCCGCGCCCATGCGGAGAAGCCGGCGTCGAGGTCGGTGACAGTCGCGATGTGACCGTCCACGCCGGTGGCGTCGGGATCGTCGACGACGAACAGCAGGGCGCGCTCACGCACGGCCGTGCCGTGCCGGTCGACGTCGCCGCCGGACAGCACGACGATATCGGAAACCTCGGCGGCGGAGACGATGTCGTCGCCCTCCTCCGCCCACCATGCGACGGGAATCTTCTGCTGCGGCGGTGTCGGGACGTTGAGGGGGCCGGCGATGTCGAAGACCCCCTGGTGGTCGGCGTAGACGATGCGGTCGGAATCGGCGAAGCGCACGTCGCCGGGGCGTCCACGGATCGTGTCGGCCGGCCAGCTCTCCCACAATGTGCGGGAGGCGTGGATCGCGTCCGTCGTCACCGCAGGGCTCGGCCCGGCCTCGATCCACACCCCCGCCGAGGTCAGGTTGCCCGGCGCCGACCGGTCCTCCACCCCGGTGAGCCAGCCGACGCGGCCGCGGCTGGTGTGGTCCAGCGAGGCCAGGCGGCGAGCCAGGTTGTACGGGTGGTCGAGGTGGGGGACGGCGGTGACGAACACACCGACGTCGGTGGTGGCGGCGATCAGCGCCGCGGCGGACACGCTGGGGGACAGGGCCGCGGTGGGGCGGGGAGCGGTCCGCGACACCCGTTCGACACCGACGAGGACGAAGTCCGCCCCGGTTCGGTCGACGAACGCGGCGAGTTCGTCGACCCGGCCGCGGCGGATGGCGTCGACGAGCAGGTGCTCACCGAGCGCGAGTCCGTAGAAGGTCCTGCTCCGCTGGATCACACTCATCCGAGGTCTCCCGGTGTCGGTTCGAGGGTCTGCTGTCGTGATGTCAAGGGGCATCTCCTGAGAAGAGGGTGGATGTCGCGAGGGCGAGGGACGTCAGCCCCAGGGCGACCAGCAACATCGATACGGACGCACTGCGCCGGAGGACGCTGGACCGCGGATCCTGCGGGTCGTACCACAGCCAGAGGACCTGTCCGGCAACGAATTCGTTCCTGCCGGCATCGGACGCGGCGGTGCCAAGGCCCGGACCGGGATCGAATGTCTCTCGCCGGCCGGTGAACTCGTCGCCCCCGACCCGGTACGCGTAGGTGACCGCGGGTCGTACGTCGACGACCGAGCATTCGGACCCGGTCCACGACCGGGACCGCCACAGCGCGGCGACGCCCGGAACCCCACGGAACAGGAGGAACGCACCCGCGATGATCCAGACGGTGACCACACGGGCGACGTTACGGCGGCGACGGTGGGGTCGTACAGCCTTCCCCGCAGCGTGAGCGGAACACCGCTATGCGACACCTGGACCGAGCGCAGGTGAGTACCGCTGTGGAGCAGAATGTTTCGATTGCTCACGACTCGCAATCAGACTGAGCGCAATGCTCGTCCCGGGCGCGACGCTCTGGGAAGGTAAAAGGCAATCGCGGAGAGGGGAACCGTCATGAGCCGACATTCTGTCGTCGGGCTGCACCTCGATGCCGCCGTCGTCACGCACGTGCTCGACCCGAGGCAGCAGGCGCGGCGAGAAGAGTTCGGGCGCGGCATCGACGAGTCGGGAATCGACTTCCTCGTTCTCGGTGGTGACCACAAGAACGAGGTGGAGCCGAGGATCGATGCGACGGTGGCCGCCACCGTCCTGGCCCGGCACACGAGCACGGTGGGACTGGTGGTGGCCGGCGCCGTCGTCCGCGATCACCCGTTCAATCTCGCGCGCCGGCTCGGTTCCCTCGACCACGGATCCCACGGCAGGGCCGGCTGGCTGATCGGGTCGGGCCCGGTGAACGCGGCCGTCGATGCCGTGTCGGTCGTCCGGAAGTTGTGGGAGAGCTGGCCCGGCGACAGCATCGTCGACGACGCCGAGCGCGGCATCTTCGCGGACTCCGAACGGATCGTCCACATCGATCACTCGGGGATCTTCTCCGTCTCCGGCCCACTCAATGTTCCCGAACCGCCGCAACGCAAGCCGCCCGTCTTCTGGCGCCCCGCGACCGAGGTCGAACAGGTCGCGGCGCGGCGCACCGCCGACGCGGTGATCCTTCCGGACGAGGACTCGGTGCGCCGGTACCGGGCGCACTTCGACCCGGACGCCGCCCGGGACCAGGCGCTGCTCATCGACCTGCAGTGGACACCAGGCAGCATCCCGCCTGCGACGGAAGCCGACGGCGTGATCGTCCGAGGGTTCACCGCGACCGATCTGCCCGCCCTGCTCGACGCGGTTCGGCGCGAACCGTTTCTCCACGACCCGCGGCCCACCCTGCGTGACCGATTGGGTCTGCAGACGGCGGAGACCGTGCTGTCCGGCGGCCGCAGCGCGTTCCCGGTCAGCTGACCATTTCACCGAGGACAGGAGATTGACCATGACAGCGGTATCCGAGGCCCCCGCACGGGAGGCGGTGCGTCCGCCCGCACGCGGCTCCGCCGAACTGGCGGCCGTGATCGCCGAGATCGCCGACGACGCCGCGCGGCGGCGTGCCGGTGGCGGGACCGAAGGACCGCACCGGGCCGTCGAGTTGATCCGCGAGCACCGCCTCGGGGCCGTGCGCGTGCCCCGCGAGCAGGGCGGCGGCGGGTACACCCTGCAGGATCTGTTCGACCTGGTGATCGACCTCGCCGAGGCCGATCCCGACGTTCCGCACATCATCCGCGTCCACTACGCCTTCGTCGAGGAACTGCTGCGGGTCCCGCGCACCGAGCGCAAGGACGGATGGTTGCCGGAGGTACTGTCGGGCAAGCTGTTCGGCGGCGCGTCCTCGGAACTGAGCACCCGCGCCGTCGGCTCCTACAGTTTCGAATCCACGCTGACTCCGCAGTCCGGCGGGTACCGCCTCGACGGGGTGAAGTTCTACAGCACCGGCTCGCTGTACTCCGATTTCATCCGGGTCTCCGCCAACGTCCCGGATGGAAAGGCACTCAGCGCCATCGTGCCCGCCGACCGCGCGGGGATCGTCCACGAGGACGACTGGGACGGAATCGGCCAGCGTCACACCGGCAGCGGGACGACGGTGTTCGAGAACGTCGCCGTCGCCGAGTCCGAGACCCTTCCGTTCCGGGGTGGCGACGAGGAGACCCGGCCGCGTCAGGCGCTTCCTCAGCTGTACCTGCACGCGATCGCGGCGGGCATCCTCCGCACCGTCACGACCGAGTCGGCCGCGCTGATCCGCGGCCGCAAGCGCAGTTTCGTGTTCGCCGCCGCCGAGGAACCACGGCACGACCCGCAGTTGCTCGAGGTCGTCGGAACGCTGTCGGCGGCGGCGTTCGCGGCGGAGTCGGTGGTCCGCGCGGCCGCCGCAGCCCAGGATGTGGCCGCGGACGCCGCCCGCACGTCCGGCGTCGACGCCCGGCTCGAGCAGGACGCCGCGGTCCTGGCCGCCAAGGTGAAGGTGTCCATCGAGGACGTCGCGCTCCGGGCCGCCACCCGGTTGTTCGAGGTGGGCGGTGCCTCGGCCACCCAGGAGTCCGCGCACCTGGACCGGCACTGGCGGAACCTGCGAACCCTGTTCTCCCACAACCCGACGGTGTACAAGGCGCGGGTGATCGGCGACCTCGTGGTCAACGAGACACCGCTCCCCGACACCGGATTCTTCTGATTCGGAAGGCAAAGCCGTGAGTAGCTCCCGACGCCAACTGGTGCTCAACGTGAACGTGCTCGACGTGGGCATCGCCCCCGGGGCGTGGACGCTCGACGACGTGCACGCTCACTCGTTCGTCGATCTCGACCACTTCACCAGGGTCGCGCGGATCGCTGAGCGCGGCACCCTCGACGCGTTCTTCCTCGCCGACGGTCCCGGCTTCTGGGAGAACCCCCGGGTCAAGCCGACCCGGGCGCTGGAACCGTCGGTGATCCTGGCGGCCGTCGCGACAGCCACCGAGAATCTGGGGCTGATCGGGACCGCCTCCACCACGTTCAACGACCCGCGCGATCTCGCCGAACGCTTCCTCTCCCTCGACTACCTCAGCGGTGGCCGGGTGGGGTGGAACGTGGTCACCACGTATTCACCGACGGCGGCAGCCAATTTCGGCTTCGACCAGATCCCGGACCGCGACTACCGCTACCGCCGTGCCGAGGCGTTCGTCGGTGTGGTCACCGCGCTGTGGGAGAGCGCTCGCAGCGGTGTCCCGGTGTCGCACCACAGCGAGTTCTTCGACGTCGACGGCGTGCTGCGGGCTCCGGCGTCGGAGCAGGGGCAGCCGCCGCTCGTGCAGGCGGGTGGATCACCCGCCGGGCGCGAGCTCGCCGGACGCACCGCTCACGGCGTATTCTCCGCGGAACTGACGCTCGACTCCGCGCGCAGGCACTACAAGCACGTCAAGGACGTGGCGCGGGCGGAAGGCCGCAACCCGGACGACGTAAAGATCCTGCCCGGGCTGATCACCGTCATCGGCTCGACGGAAGCGGAGGCGATCGCTCGACACGAGCAGCTCCGCGAACACGTCCCCGCCCGGTTCGGCTGGGACCGGCTGGGTCTGACGCTCGGTGTCCCGCTCGCGGAACTCGACCTCGACCAGCCGATCCCGCAGTCGCTGCTGGACGGGCCGCCCGACCCGGCGACGTTCTCGGGTTCCCTCGGATTCCGCGAATCGGTGGTCGGGCTGGCGCGTGAGCGGAACCTGACCGTCGCCCAGCTCCTGCGCGAGCTGAACGGCGGCGGCGGCCACCGAGCCGTCATCGGCACCCCGGAACAGGTGGCCGACACCATCGAGGCGTGGTTCCGCGCCGAGGCGGCCGACGGATTCAACCTCATGCCCGACGCGTTCCCGTCCGGCCTCGACACCTTCGTCGACGAAGTGGTGCCCCTGCTCCGCAAGCGGGGACTGTTCCGCCACGAATACGCGGAGAAGACCCTGCGCGACCGCTTCGCGGTGCCGCTTCCCAAGTACGGAGCCGCGCGGTCGGCCTGACTGCGTCCAGACGGTAAGGAGGCCTGGTGAATTCACCGCGGTCGGGGTCGCAGGCGGTCGAGCGGGCGATCGCGGTCCTCGCCTGCTTCGAGGGCGGAGCCACCGACCTGACGGTCAGCGCGCTCGCCGCCCGCACCGGATTGGCCGTCAGCACCGCGTACCGCATCGTGCAGGCCCTCGTCCGCGGCGGATTGCTCGAACGCGACGAGCACACCGACTGCTATCGGGTGGGGCCGAGCCTGATCTCCCTCGCCGTGCCGTCGCTGGGGCGGCACGACGCCGAAGCGTTCGCGCCGCACCTGTATTCGCTCGCCGCGCGGGTGAAACTGACCGCCAGCCTCGGCGTCGCGAAGGACGATGTCGCGGTCACCGTCTTCTCCGCGCGCCCACCCGAACGGTTCTGCACGCATCAGCTGCCCGGGGCGCGTCAGCCACTGCAGACCAGCGCGATGGGCATGGCGATTCTGGCGTTCGGCACGGCGTCCGCCCGGCGAGGCAGTTCGGTGCCGGTGCCCTCGGACCTCGAACGGGTCCGGCGGCGGGGGTACGCCGCAGCCTTCTCCGCCGAGAACCGGGACGTGCTCGCCGTCGCGGTTCCCGTTCTCGACGCCGACGGACGGCCCCGCGGCGCGCTCGGAGTCCAGGCGCTCCGTCGGCGACTCACCGACGATCTCGTGCGGGAGATCGTGCCGCTGATGCGGGGCGTCGCGGCGCGGATCGGTGCGGGCGCCGGAACCGCATTTCCCGCGTTCCGGTAGGGAAAAACTCAGGGTGAACCTTTTTCGCATTGTGAAAAAAGCGTTGTAGCAACGTGGTTCGGGATTCGATGATGATCGCGACGTATCGATTCAGCCCGAAACCCAGGAGTACCCATGACCGTCACCACCGCAGCGCCCACCGACTCGGATCGGTCCGCCGACACCGCGCTCGAGGTCCGTCCCGTCGCCGGGCACATCGGCGCCGAGATCTCCGGTATCGACCTCCGGAAAGAACTGGCCGACAACGAGGTAACACAGGTTCGCGACGCCCTGCATCGCTACAAGGTGCTGTTCTTCCGCGACCAGGAGATCGGGCACGCCGAACAGATCGCGTTCTCCCGCAGGTTCGGTAACGTGACGCCGTCGCACCCGTACGACGACGAAGCACCCGAGGGCTTCCCGCAGATCCTCGCCGTCGACAGCCGCAAGTACGAGAAGCGGTTCGGGCGCAAGAAGTACAGCTACGACAACAAGTGGCACACCGACGTCACCGCGCTGATCAACCCGCCGGCAGGCACTATCCTGCGCGCGCACCTCGTCCCGGAGCAGGGTGGCGACACCCAGTGGACCAACCTCGTCGCCGCCTACGAGGGTCTGCCGGACTCACTGAAGCGCCTCGTCGACGGCCTCCGCGCCGAGCACCGGTTCGGCGGCAGGCACCCGCAGTGGGCCGAGGACAGCAGCTACGCCCAGAAGACGCGGGAGAACCCGCTCGTCACCGAACACCCGGTGGTCCGGGTTCACCCGGTGACGGGGGAGCGTGCCCTGTTCGTGACACCCGGGTTCACCGCCCGGATCGTCGGGGTGTCGCCGTCCCAGAGCGACCGCCTGCTGGACCTCCTGTTCGCCGAGGTGACGAACCCCGCCTACACGGTGCGCTTCCGCTGGGCGCCGGGCAGCCTCGCGTTCTGGGACAACCGTGCCACCGCCCACCTCGCGCCCACCGACCTCGACCACCTCGACGTCACCCGGGTCCTGTACCGCACCACCCTCGAGGGCGACGTTCCCGTCGGCCCCGACGGCAAGGAATCCACGTCCATCGCCGGTGCGGCGTTCCGCGGCGAGAAGTAGGCGGCTTCGCCGCCCGTGCGCCTTTCTGGTAGCTGGCGCTACCAGAAAGGCGCACGAGTCCATAAAGGAGACGAAAATGACAGTTATCGACGACCGTCCCGGTGTCGCCACCGAGCTCCGGATCGCTCCCATCGCCGGCTATATCGGCGCCGAGGTCAGCGGTGTGGATCTCGCGGGTGACCTGGACGAGGCCACCGCCGCACGACTGCGGCAGGCGTTGCTCGACCACAAGGTGCTGTTCTTCCGCGACCAGCCCCTCGACCACGCGGCGCAGATCCGGTTCTCCCGGCACTTCGGGAAGGTGACACCCGCCCATCCCTACGACTACAACGCCCCCGAGGGATACCCGGAAATCCTGGAGGTGGACAGCCGCAAGTACGCGGCCCGCGGCGGCGCCCGCAAGTACAGCTACGCGAACTTCTGGCACACCGACGTCTCGGCGCTGGTGAACCCGCCGGCGATCACGTTCCTGCGGTCGGAACTGGTGCCGGACGTCGGGGGCGACACCACCTGGACCAATCTCGCGGCGGCGTACGCGAATCTGCCGGAATCGTTGAAGTCGTTCGTGGACGGCCTGCGCGCCGAACACCGGTTCGGGGGACGGCAGAAGCGCTGGGAGGCGGGCAGTGACGCCGAACAGAACGTCACCACGAAACCGATCGTGACGGAGCATCCGGTGGTCCGCGTGCATCCGGAGACCGGTGAGCGGGGGCTGTTCGTCACCCCCGGCTTCACGAGCCGCATCCTCGGCGTCTCCCCGGCACAGAGCGACCGGATCCTCGACTTGCTGTTCGAGGAGGTCACGAACCCGGCGTACACGGTTCGAGTTCGCTGGCAGAACAACAGCATCGGGGTGTGGGACAACCGCATCACCGCGCACCTCGCGCCGGCAGATCTCGATCATCTCGACGTCGTGCGGGTGCTGTACCGCACCACCGTCGAAGGTGATGTTCCGGTCGGCGTCGACGGTCAGCCGTCGCGGTCGGTGGCCGGCACCGCGTTCCACGGCTCCGACTGAGCCAGGGGGACGACGACATGAGGGCTGAGTCGCCGATCGGGTTGCGCCGTAACAGATCGTTCGCCGCCGCGGTGCTGGTCACGGCCGTGGCGCTGGTGGTCGCGGCATGTGGTGGGTCGTCCTCGGGCGGCGGGACGACGGAGGACGGCAAGACGGTGCTGCGGTACGAGGGCAGCCCGGCCAGTGTCACCTTCCCCGAGCTTGCGGAGGATCTCGGGTTCTTCGAGAAGGTGCAACTGGAGTGGTTGGGGGACACGACGAGTGGGCCGCAGAGCATTCAGTCCGCGGCCACCGGGGAGACCGACTTCGGGGCGGCCTTCAATGGCGCCATCGCCAAACTCGTCGATGCCGGGGCACCGCTGACCGGGGTCGTGTCGGTATACGGATCGGACGGCGACACCGAGGCCGACAGTTTCAACGGCTACTACGTCCTCGACGGCAGCCCCATCCGGACGGCCCGCGATCTGATCGGGAAGAAGGTGGGAATCAACACCCTCGGCGCCTACCACGAGTACGTCATCAAGGAATGGCTGTTCCGTGCCGGCCTGACCAACGACGAGATCAACCAGGTGGAGCTGACCGTGGTGCCGCCGAACAACACGGAACAGGCACTGCGGTCGGGGCAGATCGACGTGGGGAATCTCGGGGGGATCGTCAAGGATGCCGCGCTCGGCCGGGGCGGGTTGACGCCGCTGTTCACGGATGTCGATCTCACCGGCCCGCTGGGGATCGGGGCGGTGGTGTTCCGGAACGATTTCATCTCGAAGAACGAGGACGCTGTCCGCGACTTCGTGCAGGGCGTCGCGCGCGCCGTGCGGTGGACGCAGACGGTGCCGAAGGAGGAGGTGGTCGATCGTTTCGTGAAGATCGTCGAGGGTCGTGGGCGGAACGAGTCGACGGAGTTCGTCCGGCAGTGGAAGAGTGCCGGCGTGCCCGCGGCCGGGGGAGTGATCGATCCCGGGGAGTTCCAGATCTGGATCGACCAGGGCGTGCGGTTGGGGGTGCTGAAACCGGGCGGGACGACGGCGGAGGGCCTGTTCACCAACGACTACAACCCGTACGCGAACGGCACGTATCCGCCCGGCAGTGACGCCGACGGAAATCCGGTGGTCGCTGCAGGCTGAGCGGCTCCGCCGCCCGTGCGTGGTGAGCGAGTCCCTACACTCGCCGACCACTCACGGGCGGTGGAGTGCCCGGCGGACGGCGTCGGCGAAAGAGGTGGGGTCGTGGATCAGCCAGCCGTGGTTGCCTGTCACGGTAATGACGCGAGGATTGCGTAGCGCCTTCCTCATCGACTCGAAGCTGGCGAGGGGAATTGTCCGGTCCCCGCGACCCCACAGGAGGGACACCGGTAGGCCACGGTCGGCGAGGACGCCGAGTTCGTGGCGCAGATCCGCCCGTCTGGCCAGGTGTGCCGTCCGCCAGACCGCACCCGGATCCCGTAGCGCGTTGGGCAGAAAACCGTTGACGAGCGACGCCGTCGTGTGCGCGATGGTCCGGATCGACAGCGCCTCACCCAGGGCCGAGGCGCCCCAGTCCCACAGTGGTCGCTCGTCGATGGGCCGGGTGTGCCAGCCGTCGGACGACCAGGCGCCGCCGCCGACGGAGTTGACCAGGACCAGGCGCGCGACCCGCTCCGGAAGGTCGTGGGCGGCCTGGATGGCGACGCCGCCGCCGAACGAGTGGCCGACCAGGGTGACCGGTTCACTGATTCCCGCGTCGTCGAGGAACCGTCCGAGCCAGGCCGCGTAACCGGCGAAGGTGCGGTCCTCGGGCGCGTGATCGGGGGTACCGCCGAAGCCGGGGAGCGCCGGCGTGACGACGCGATGCCCCTGTTGAGCGAGCATCGCGAGGCTGCGGTCGTACACCCGCGGGGTGAGTCCCCATCCGTGCAGGAAGACGACGGGCGAGCCTGCACCCACGACGGTGAGGGTCGTGGTGTCCGCATCTGCGGGTTCCCCGAAGATCTCGGGTTCTGAGTTCTGGGTCAGTGACACGCACACAGCGTGGACGACGGGGATGCCGTCGGTAACGGGCCGATTTACCCGAACGCATACCTGTTTCTGGTGTTTCGTGCCGGACCGGTCGGTTCGATATCGAATCGTTATCTACCTGTATTGCAAAAACAGGTATGTGTATGGGCCGATCGGCCGTTGTCCGCTGAGTCCGTGACCGGGATGTTATCTAACGTCTCGTCCGAACGGCACGGAAGTCGCCGGACTCTCAAAAATTGAAGGACTCAGCTCAATGGCCAAGCATAGATTGCGTCGGGGCAATCGTCTGCAGTTTTCGACCGGCGGTCTTCTGATCGCCGCCGGTGTGGGAGTGGGAGCGTTCCTGCTTCCCGTCGCTCCCGCTGCAGCGGAGCCGATCACCATCCCAGGAATTGGGACATTCGAGGTACCGGGTGTACCTCCAGTGCCTCCGGTTCCATCCGCTCCGGCTCCGAACCCCGGGCCACTGCCGGGACCGGTCCCGGCCCCGCCGGCGATGCCGGCCACCCACGGCGCTCAGGCTCTCGCCGCCGCCGAGTCGAAGATCGGCTCGCCGTACGTCTGGGGCGCCACCGGGCCGAACTCCTTCGATTGCTCGGGCCTCGTGCAGTGGGCGTACAAGCAGGTGGGCATCTCGGTGCCCCGTACCACCTACGACCAGTTGAACGGGGGATCGCCCGTCGACAAGGGCAGCCTGCAACCGGGTGACCTGGTCCTGTTCAACGGGGCGGAGCACGTCGGGCTCTACGCCGGGAACGGCACGGTCGTCCACGCGCCCACCGCCGGGCAGCCCGTCAAGCAGTCGCCGCTCAATTCGATGCCGTTCTACGCGGCGCGCCGCTACTAGGCGGCTCCGCCGCCCGTGCGTGGTTAACGAGTCTCTGCACTCGCAAACCACGCACGGGGCGCGAAGCGCCCTACGAGTTGCGGATCAGATCCGACGCCCGCTCACCGATGAGGACCGACGGTGCGTGGGTGTGCCCGCGGATGATGGCGGGCATGATCGACGCGTCCGCGACGCGCAGTTTGTCGACCCCACGAACCCGCAGGTCGGGTGTGACGACACTCGCGTCGTCGTTGCCCATGCGGCACGTCCCGACCGGGTGGTAGAGCGTGTGCGCGTTCTCCTGGAGTGCCCGCTCGAGGATCTCGTCGATCGGGGTGCTCGGTTCCACTGCCGGGCGAATCAGATTGCCGAGCCGCGACTTCAGCGCGGGCGCGGACGCGAGGGCGTCGCACAGGCGCAGTCCTTCGAGCATCGCCCGTCGGTCGACTCCGCCGCTGTCGCTGAGATAGCGGGGATCGATGATCGGCTTGGCGAGGGGATTCGCCGACTTCAGCGAGATCTCGCCGCGACTCTCGGGTTTGACGAGGATGGTGCCGATCACCGCGGCGTGCCCGGTCGCAGGGATGAGGCCCTCGTCGAAGAACGGCGCCGGCCCGAAGATCATCTCGAGATCGGGCAGTGCCAGATCGTCCCGGCTGCGCGTGAAACCGTACGCCTCGGCCACATTCGACGTCAGCATGCCGCGGCGGCGGGTCAGGTAGTTGAGCAGTTCCGGGATCTTCTCCGCGGCGAACAGCGAGTCCGAGTCGACGCGGTAGCCGAGGAACGACACCAGGTGGTCGAGCAGATTCTTCCCGACCTCCGGCAGGTGCTGCTGCACCGCGACGCCGTGCGCCCGCAACTGCGCCTCGTCGCCGATGCCCGACAGCATGAGGAGTTGCGGCGAGTTGATCGCCCCGCCGGCGAGGATCACTTCCTTCGCGGCGCGGACGGTGCGTCGCACCCCGTCCTTCTCGTACTCGACGCCGACGGCGGCGGAGCCCTCGAACAGCACCCGGGTGGCCTGGGCGCCGGTGAGGACGGTCAGGTTCTTCCGCTTCAGTGCCGGCCGCAGGTAGGCGTCGGCCGTACTCCACCGCGCGCCCCGTTTCTGCGTGACCATGGTCTGTGAGAAGCCTTCGGGCCGAGTGGTGTTCGCCCGTTCGACGGGGTAGCCGGTCTCCTCGGCGGCCGCGAGGAACGACGCGGTGAGGGCGCGGGGGCTCCGCTGGTGCGAGACGACGATCGGTCCGCCCGTGCCGCTGTCGGCGTCCGACGCGTCCTGCACGTTCTCGATGCGGCGGAAGTATTTGACCACTTCCCTGAACGACCACGTGTCGTCGGCGAGTTCGGCCCACTCGTCGTAGTCGGCGGCGAATCCGCGCACCCACATCATCGCGTTCATCGACGACGAGCCGCCGAGCATCTTGCCGCGCGGCCAGTAGATCGTGCGCCCGCCGAGCCCGGGTTGCGGCTCCGTCAGGTAGTCCCAATCCAGTTCACTGCGAAACAGTTTCGAGAAGGCGGCGGGGATGTGCGCGAACTTGTCCTTGTCCTCACCGCCGGCCTCGAGGACCACGACCTCGCTGCCGGAGTCGGCGCTGAGCCGGTCGGCGAGCACCGCACCTGCCGAACCCGACCCCACGATCACGTAGTCGGCCACAGACAGTTCCTGATTCATCGTTCATCTCCACTTCGACGGGGGTGACGGGACGAGGACTCGCAGCCCTCACCCACGCAGCGCGGACGCGAAGATCGCCGGCAGGCGGGTCCATGAGGGTGCACCGGCAAATCCTGTCAGCAATCGGCCCGTCGTGGCGGCGGTTCGGTTGGTGACGAACCACGGGGGTTTGGGCGAGATGGACATCTCGCGGTTCAGGATGGACCGCGGCGACGGCCGGAACGGGCCGCGGACGACGGTGCGTTCCGGCCGGTCGATGAGGAGCGCGTTGTGCACCACGCCGATGCCGCTCTGCACGTCGTTCAGGGTGTGGCCGGGGAAGGCTCCCCAGGTGGCGGTGGCGGTGAGGTAGCCGACGCCGGTCCACGCGTTGACTGCGATGGTCCCGTAGCGGAGGCTCTCGAGCAGCGAGTCGAACTCCGCACCCATCTCGTGGATGGTCTGCGGCGCCGCGACGATGTTGATCCCGAGTGTTCCGACGAAGTCCGCGTTGACGAGGTCGGCGGCGTGGGCCGCGAACTCGGCGCCGCCGTGGGGAACGTCGATCACGCCGAGCACCGGCGCGAAGTACTCGGTCTGCAGGAGCGGGGCGTAGGCGCCGGGCTCGAGATCGCTGACCAGGACGCGTCCGCCGTTCTCGCCCAGCCTGGCCGCGGTGGGGAACGACGCGACGGCGCCGGCGACCCGGGCGTCGCTGCCGGGGTAGTACGCGGTGCGTTCCGGTGCCTTGTCGAGCGCCTCCTTCAGGGCGGCCACGAACTCGTCGCGCTGCTTCCACTCGGGCGACACGACCACCGCCTGCGCCGCGACGCAGTTGTAGCCGCCGTTGTGCAGTCGTTGCGTCGCAATGTGTTCGGCCTGGAACTTGATGTCGGCGCGGCTCCATTCGCCGGGCAGCACGATGGTGGGGGACACGCCGCCGAGTTCGCTGGAGATGGCCTTGCCGAGGAGGGGTTCGTTCGCCGCCTTGCGCCGCGCACCGTCCTCGCCGGTCCCGAACACGATCGCGTCGTGGGTGAGTGCGCTGCCCGTCATGTGCACGTGGTCGACCAGGTCGTGGTGCACCAGGTACGTTCCGACGTCCGCGCCGCCGGTCAGCAACCGGACCGCGCCGATCGAGATGAGCGGTTCGAGGACCCGCGTCAGCACGGGCAGCAGGCGGTCGGTGACGGGGTTGAGCTTGAGGGCGACGACGCGGTTGTGCGCGATCAGTTCGTACAGGGTGTCGAGCGGGGCGATCGAGGTGATGTTGCCGGCTCCCAGGACCACGCCGACGCCCTGCGTCCGCGACGGGTCGCGCTGGGCGAGGCCGGCGTCACGCTGTGCCGTCGCACGATCGATTCCAGGCTGCAGCCACACGTCGGCGCTGAATCCGCTGAGCAGCAACTTGTCGAAGATGTTCAGGGGCAACGCCTTGACGGTGGTGCGGCCGCCCGGCGCGGTGCCGAACGTGGCGCCGTCCAGTGGGCTGGTGCCGGCGTCGAGCTTCGCCAGGCTCGCGGACAGTGCCGCGGTGCCGGTGGCCAGCGGGTACGGTCCGGACATCCATTCCTCGCCGACCAGCGGCGACTTCGGGTCCAGGCCCTTGATCGCGACCGCGGCGTCCACCCAGTCGGAGGCATGTTGCACGGTGAGGTCGTGCACCTTGTCGAGGAGTGTCCTGCGGTCGGTGAGGGAGAGGTCGGCCCAGGTCTTCTCGCCCTCGGCGAGGTCGGCGAGGGCCGCGTCGACCTCCGGGTGCGGCGAGGTGGTGTTGGAGGTGACCTCGGGTTCTGAAGTGCTCACGGTGGACAGCTCCGCTCGGGTCGAGTACATGGTGGACCGCGCCACAGAATTGGAAGATTTCTGTGGCGTAGAACACCGATTCTCGTCCCCGTTGCGGGCGTCGCGCCATAGGCAGCGGCTGTGAATGTAGCCCACCGGGGCTATGCCGTCGCACAAACGGGGGATGGCGCCGACTTCATCCGGTGGATAGTCTTGCCGGATGACTGTCAGCCCGGATGTCGCGCCGTCGCCCACCGATCTTCTGGGCTCGATGCTGGAGTCGGTGGACCAGTTGTCCGAGGAACTCGTCTCGCGCATCCTGTCGGCCGAGCACGGCTACGTGGAGGCGACACTCCTCACCCCGGAGCAGTTGTACGCGGCGTGCGTCGACAACCTCACGGCGATGCTGGGCAACCTCGCGGGCAGTGCGCCGATCCGGCTGGAGGCGGCGCGTGCGGCCGGACAGTTGAAGGCCGAACAGGGGGTGCCGCTCGCGGCGCTGCTCCACGCGTTCCGGCTCGGTGGTCGCCTGATCTGGGACGAACTGATGAACCGCTCGGAGGGCCGCGCCACCAACGCGCTGCTCGACATGGCCGCCCAGGTGTGGGCGCTGGTGGACGTCTACTCGGACAGCGCCGCGGAGGCCTACCGGGAGACCGCCGACCTGCGCGCCCGCGAGGACGCCGAGTCGCGGGGCCGGCTGATCCGCACCCTCTTCGGTGACCATGCCGCCAACCCGGCCGGCGCCGCCGACGCGCTCCGCACGTTCCGGATTCCGGAGAACAGCACGTTCCTCGTCGTGTCCGCCGAGGCGGCGGCGTCCCCGTCCGCAGCGGACGTCGTCCAGTCGGACCTTCGCGGTGCGGGGGTCGACTCGGTGTGGGACTCGGAGGTCGACGGCCGGGTCGGGCTGCTGTGGGCCGCCACCGCCGAGGTCCTCGATTCGGCGCTGGACGTCCTCGGCCGCACCGGTCACGGACGGATCGGCGTCAGCTCGGCGTTCGGACGTCCGGGTGGGACGAGCCGGGCCGTGGAGCAGGCGCGGATCGCCCGCCGCTGCGCGGGGCACGGCGGGTGCACCGTCACCCGCTACGAGTCGGTGCCGGTGTCGCTGCTGCTTGTCAGTGTTCCCGACGCCGGGAAGCTCGCGTCGAACCAGATACTCGGACCGGTGCTGGCCCTGCCCACGGAGGAACAGGAAAGCCTGCTCGCCACTCTCGACGCCTGGTTCTCCTGCCGCGGCTCCACGACGGCGGCGGCCACCCGGTTGCACTACCACCGCAACACCGTCCTGTACCGGCTGCGCCGAATTCACACCCTCACGGGACGCGATTTCTCCGACCCCATCGACGCCGCCGAACTGTACGTCGGTCTGCGGGCGCACCAGCTGCTCGGTTCGTGACCGGGGCGGTGGCGAGGCACTGATGCGCGGCGCAGGGAACGACTTCGCCCCCACCGACCGCATCGTCGGCTCGATCGTCGACATGGCCGGGGTCTCCCGGGCGAAGATGCTGCCCATCGCGAGGCTGTCCACGTTCGTCGACGCCGGTGCGGGCGCCTCGCCGAGCTGGAGTGTGTTCTGCGTCGACGACCACCTCGCGTTCACGCCGGCCTTCTCCGTGGTGGGCGACCTTCGGCTGCGGATCGACGCCGACGACGTGAGAAATCTGGGCGACGGCACGTACTGGGCGCCGGCGTGCCTCACCGAGCAGGACGGAACGCCGTCGCTCGCCTGCACCCGGGATGCGCTGCGGCGGGTGACGGCGCGGCTGGAGGAATCCGGGCTGAGCGCGCGGACCGGCCACGAGATCGAGTTCACGCTGTTCGACGCGGCGACGGCCGACGAATGGTCCGCGTACGGACTGAACGCCGTTCTCGCGCACGACGACTTCTTCGCACGACTGCTCGCCGCGGCAGCGACGGCCGGGCTGCCTGTCGAACAGGTCCACGCCGAGGCCGGGCTCAACCAGTTCGAGGTGTCGCTCGCCCCCGCCGACCCCGTCACGGCCGCCGACGACGTGGTGCTGGCCCGCGCACTGATCAGCCGGACCGCGCGTGCCCAGGGGATGCGGGCGTCGTTCTCGCCCATGCCCGTTGCGGGCGGTGCGGGAAACGGCGCCCACCAGCACGTGTCGTTCGCCGAGGACGATCGGCCGATCCTGTCCGGAGGTCCGGGCCCACACGGGCTGACGGCCGCCGGTGGCGCCGCGGTCGCCGGGATCCTGCGGGCGCTACCCGAGTTCACGGCGGTTCTCGCCGGGTCGGCGCTGTCGCATCTGCGGTTGCGCCCGGGGATGTGGTCGGGGGTATCGCGCTGCTGGGGGCTGGAGAACCGCGAGGCAGCGGTCCGCCTGTGCACGGACACCGCCGGGAACCCGCACGGCGCGAACCTCGAGATCAAACCCGTCGACCCCTCCGCGAACCCGTACCTGAGCGGCGCCGCCATTCTCGGCGCCGCCCACGACGGGATCGTCGGTGCGTTTCCACTACCGGACGAGGTGTCGGTCGACCCGGCGAACCTGGCAGGCGCGCACGCCGTCGACCTCCTCCCGACCCTGCCGTCCGACGTGCTCGGGGCATTCGAGTCCTCGGCACTCGCGCGGGACCTGTTCGGTCCGCTCATCGTGGAAGCGCTGGCGGCGGTCAAGCGCTACGAGCACGCCGAGTACCGGGACAAACCGGTCGACGAGGTCGCGCAACGCTTCCGGTACGCGTGGACGTCCTAGGTCGAGCGCTACAGCGCCTTGAGTTCTTCGGTCACTTCGGCGACCGACTTCTTGGCATCACCGAAGAGCATCGACGTGCCCTCGGCGAAGAAGAGCGGGTTCTCGATACCGGCGAAACCGGAGTTCATCGAACGCTTGAGCACGACGACGGACTTCGACTGGTCGACGTTGAGGATCGGCATCCCGTGAATCGGTGAACTCGGATCGTTGCGCGCTGCCGGGTTGGTGACGTCGTTCGCGCCGATCACCAGGGTGACATCGGTGCGAGCGAACTCGTCGTTGATGTCGTCCATTTCCTTCATCGCGTCGTACGAGACATCTGCCTCGGCGAGAAGAACGTTCATGTGACCGGGCATACGCCCGGCGACGGGGTGAATGGCGTATTTGACCTCGACGCCCCTCGTTTCGAGCAACTTCGCCATGTCCTTGACGGCGTGCTGGGCCTGCGCGACAGCCAATCCGTATCCGGGTACGACGATGACCTGGTTGGCGTAGGCCATCTGGATTGCGGCGTCGGCGGCCGACGTCGCCTTGGCCGTGCGCACGACGCCGTCCGATGCTGCCACGTCACCGCCGCCGCCACCGAATCCACCGGCGACGATGGCGGGGATGGACCGGTTCATGGCCTTGGCCATGAGGTTGGTCAGGATGGTGCCCGAAGCGCCGACGATCATGCCGGCGACGATCATCGCCTGGTTGTTCAGTGCCAAACCTGCTGCAGCGGCCGATAACCCGGTCAGCGCATTGAGCAGAGAGATGACGACGGGCATGTCGGCGCCGCCGATGGGCAGGACGACCATCAGGCCGAGGATGCCCGAGAGCACCAGAACCCCCACGATCCACAGGGAGCCGGTCGGGCCTTCCGGCGAAATCGCCCTCATCCCGATGACCACCGAGAAGCCGACTGCGGTGATGAGCAGCAGAGCATTGAGCGGCTGCTGGAGTCTTCCGATTCCGATCGGGCGACCGGGCAGGGTCTCCTGCAGTTTCAGGAACGCGATCACACTGCCCCAGAACGAGATCGAGCCGATCACCGCGGCGAAGAGCGAGGCGACGACGATGTGGACCGTCGGCGATTCGCCGTGCTGAAATGCGGTGAACCCGTCCGAGTCCAGGAATTCCGCGTACGCGATCAACGCGACCGTGCCGCCGCCGACACCGTTGAACAGTGCGACCAACTGCGGCATCGCCGTCATCTTCGTGCGCAGCGCCGGCGGAACACCCAGACAGACACCGATCAGGAGGCCGGAGGCGATCAGGATCCAGTTCCCCATCTGCGCGTCGCGAATGGAGATCAGCGTCGCGACGACAGCGACGACCATGCCGACCGCGGCGATCTGGTTGCCGCGCACCGCGGTCTTCGGGCCCGTCAGGCCCATGAGACCGTAGATGAACATCGCGAACGCGACGATGTACAAACCATTGACCAGGTATTCCATTACCGGTCACCATCCTTCGACACAGACGCGGCGGCCGGCTTGGCCTTGAACATCGCCAACATGCGGTCGGTGACCACGAAGCCGCCGACAACGTTCACGGTTCCGAAGACGAGCGCGACGAACAAGATGATCTGCAACCCGAGCGACGGATCGTGCACCTTGCCCAGGACGACCAACGCACCCAGCACGACGATGCCGTGGATGGCATTCGTACCCGACATCAGCGGAGTGTGCAGGGTGTTCGGAACCTTGGAGATCACAGCGAAACCGACGAACCCGGACAGCACCAGGATCGCGATGTTCGCCAGAAGCGATGTGTACATCAGGCGCCCTTCTCTTCACGGGTGACGCACGCGCCGGCGAGAACCTCATCGGAGAAGTCAGGAGCCAGGACGGCAACCTTCCCCGTTCCTTCGCCCGCACCGCCGTCGAGGAGCATCAATTCGATCAGCGCGGAAATGTTCTTCGCGTACAACTCGGACCCGTGCTCGGGCATGGACGCCGGCAGATTCAGCGGCGAGCAGATGGTCACGCCGTGTTTGACGACGGTCTGACCCGGTTCGGTGAGCTCGCAGTTGCCACCGGTTTCACCCGCGAGGTCGACGACGACACTGCCGGGCGTCATTCCTTCGACGGCGGCAGCAGTCACCAGACGCGGGGCAGGACGACCCGGCACCAGGGCCGTGGTGATCACGACGTCGAAGCCTTTGATTGCATCTTCGAGAGCCCGCTGCTGCTTCGTGCGCTCGTCCTCGGTCAGCTCGCGTGCGTATCCACCCTCACCGGCCGCGTCGATTCCGAGGTCGAGCCATTGCGCGCCCACCGACCGCACCTGGTCCGCGACCTCGGGACGCACGTCGTATCCGGTTGCGCGGCCACCGAGACGCTTCGCCGTCGCCAACGCCTGCAGACCTGCGACACCGACACCGAGCACCAGGACCGTCGCAGGCTTCACCGTGCCCGCAGCTGTGGTGAGCATCGGGAAGAACCGTGTCGACTCCGACGCCGCCAACAGAACAGCCTTGTATCCGGACACGTTCGCCTGCGAGGACAGCGCATCCATCACCTGGGCGCGCGAAATACGTGGAATCGCCTCCATGGCGTATGCCTCGATTCCGGCGGCCTCGAGCTCGGCAATCCGATTATCCGCACTGCGCGGATTCAAGAAGCCGATCAGCCTCGTCCCCGCGCTGATCCGGCTGATCTCGTCCGTGGACGGGGGTGCAACCTTCACCACTACATCAGCGGTCCACGGATCGCCGATCTTCGCCCCGGCAGCGGTGTACAGCTCGTCGGGAATCAACGCCCCCATACCGGCCCCGGACTCGACTACCACATCGACGCCCTTGCCGATCAGAGCGGACACAATTTTCGGCACCAGAGCCACCCGGCGCTCACCGTCACTCGATTCTCGAGGGACACCGACCAGGCACCTCTGACTATTGCCGCTCGATACTTCATTCGATTTCAAATCTGCACCTCGATAGGTCTGGAAAGCTGACTGGGAAAACTGGTTTCGCTCGGCCTCGGTCGAGGCAGTGGAATCGGGTGCACCGCCGTCGACGTGACGTCGACGACGGTGCACTTGGTTGAAGTGGTTATGCTGCTGTCGATTTCACTCGCGCCGAGCGAACCCGAGCGGGTCTCGGGAGGTCGCACCGCCCTCGACCGGAATCAGGCTGCCGGTGATGTAACCGGCCGCCGGGGACAGCAGGAATCCGATGGCGCCTGCCACCTCGTACGCCTGCCCCAAGCGCTCGAGCAGAGCCTGGTTGACGATCAATTCTGCTGCTGTCCGGCCGATCCGGTCGAGCGTCTCGACCATGCGGGCGGTCAGGAAGAACCCCGGGGTAACGCCGTTGACTCGGACGCCCGCCGGACCGTATGCGGCCGCGAGTTGCTTGATCCAGGTGTTCAGCGCCGCCTTTGCGGGACCGTAACCGGGGGCGGCCGGGCTGGCGTACTGGGACCACGAGCTGGAGACGAAGACAATGGATCCGCCGCCGCTGCGGGCGATCAGCGGACAAAGCGCTTGCCCGAGAAGAAACGCGTGCCGGGTATTGACACGGAAGTCGTCTTCCCAGTCGGCCAAGGTGAACTCCGCCAACGGCTTCGGAGTCGTCCTGCCGACGACGTCGACAAATCCGTGGATCTCCCCGACTTCGTCTTCGATGAACTTCACGAGTTCCGCGACGCCGGACTCGGACGTCACGTCGGCACAGAGTGAAGGGCAGTTCAGGGTTCGGCTGATCGACTCCGCGCCCGCGGGGTCGACGTCGACGCATACCAATTCGGCGCCCATGGAGGCCAACATGCGACTGGTGTGTTCCCCGATGCCACTTCCGGCCCCGAGTACGACAATCCGATGTCCGTCCAACCGGAGAAGTCGGCCGTACTCGACATCGGCGGCGGCGACAGGCACATTGGATCTCAGTGCTTGGTGCAATGTCAGTTCCTTTACGGATCAGTTCGGAGGAACGGAGGCAACTGTGCGCGAACTATCGGGTCCGACGAAGAAGGCGCATGAAACTCCGAGTTGGATGCCGTTGCAACACAGAATCTCTCATGAGGTGAGAATCGCATCCCGGGGGTATACGAGCAACCGAAAATGTCTATCGGGGTGATAGTTCCTGGGTATGTCGATCGACCTTGACACCTTGGTGCGCTGCTGGTCCACTAGTGGCCAGCCGATTTGGGTGAGTGAACGTCCTGTGATATCGCGTGCGGGAACTTCTGTGGTTTGTACGATTCGGGATCGGCTGTCCACTTTCAGGCGAAACGATCGATTTTGCCTGCCCTGATGTTGTGAGCTTAGGGAGAGCGATGAGCAAGGATTTCCACCGTGTCGAATCCGCCGGGCGAATTCGCGGAGCGGCGCCCGGGTCTGCAATCAGCCGGCGCAATGTGTTCAAGTTTGCCGGCGCTGGAGCGCTGGCCGTCGGTGTCGGTTCCGTACTCGCCGCATGCGGCGGAGGCGGCGGAGCAGCCGGAACGCAGGGACCGAAAGCAGCTGGTGCGCTCGCGAGGCCGACTCCATTCGTCGTGGGATCGTCATCCGGCGACAACTTCCTGATCGATGCGATCAATGTCGCTCAAAACCAGTTCTCCCTCTTCAACCTGGAAGTTCCCAAGCTCATCTACCCCCAGAGCGGTGTGCAAGGTTTGCAGATGGTCAGTGCGGGCGCGATCGATGGCGCTGCGATGGACACGATGGGCGCAATGCTCGCCTTCGCCAAGAGTCAGAACGGCAAACGGCCGGTGATTGTCGGTATGCGCATGCCGGTCAACACCTACAACCTGATCGTGGGGCCGGGTAACTGGCCCGGTGAGAACGCCTCGTTCGTCGACAAGATGGCTTCCTTGAAGGGGAAGACGATTGGTGTCACCGCGATCGGTGCAGGTACCGACAACATTCTGAATCTGGCGCTCGAGGCGGCTGGGATGGAACGCGATGACATTACTGTCCTCGGGGTTGGGCAGCTGTCGGCCGCCATCGCCCAGATGAAGAACGACCGGCTCGATGCCTATGTGGGATTCACGTTCGGCGCGGGTCTGTCTGTTGCCACGCAAGTCGGTGGCCGGATGCTGATCGATTTCAGTGCCGCCGGTACCCCGCAGCTGTTGAGTGATCTGCAGGTTTGTCCCTTGGTCATGCGTGAAGACAAGGTCGAAGCGAATCAGGACACTGCCGACGCGTGGCTTGCTGCGCAGTGGGAGGCCAAGACATGGATTACTGACAATCGGGCTGCTGCGGCACAACTCCTCAACGAGGGAACCTTCAACAACGAGGCACCGGAAGACGCGGCCAGGACAATCGATTTCATGGTCGATCGTGTCTTCCCGAAGGTCGGTCCCAACTGGAAGGTCACTCGTAGCGGGATCGAGCATGCTGCCGAGGTGATGGACCGGCTGGGCATGCTCGAGAAGGGCGCGGTGCACTACGAAGACATCGTCCCGCCCTTCGCACGCGTCTGATCCAGGTAGCAGAGGGATTCTCGCATGATCAATCAGATAGCAGGTAAGAGTGACGCATTCGATCTGTCGAACAAGGTTGCGGTCGTCACCGGGGCAGGACGAGGGATCGGCCGTGCGTGCGCACTCCACCTCGCAGGCGCGGGCGCCGACATCGTCCTGGCCTCTCGAACTTCAGCGGAGCTGGACGCTGTCGCACATGAGGTGGAGGCGCTCGGCGCGAAGGCGCTGGTCGTACCGTGCGATGTCGCCGACTTCGACGCGTGCGATGCCGCGGTCCGTGAAGCCGTCGATGTGTTCGGTGACGTCGATGTTCTCGTCAACAGTGCCGGTGCGGGGGCTCCCTGCGCGGTGATCGACGCCGATCCCGCCGACTGGGCCCGTGTGGTCACACTGAACTTGATAGGCACGTTCAATATTGCGCGAGCCGTTCTCCCCTTCATGATCGAGGCGGGCGGCGGCCGGATCATCCTGATCGGGTCGGGTCACGGGCATTCCACGACGGCTGGATTTTCGGCCTACGGTGCGTCCAAGGCGGGAGTCAGTCATCTCACGAAGACCTTGGCCGAAGAAGTCTGGGAGCATGGTATCGACGTGAACGAAGTGATTCCCGGGCCAGTAGCGACACAGCTCACTCGAGGTCTGGTCGCAGTGGGTGAAGCCCCTGACGGCTTGCCGAGTGAGCGTGTGAAGTTGCCGCATGAAGTCGCAGAACTGGTCGGGTGGCTGGCCCAGCAGCGCGTCGGCGGTCCCACCGGGCAGGTCTTCAGCCTGGCACGTAGAGCGTTGTAGATCGTCATGCCCTGGCCGAAAAGGTAGAGCCCTTGCCCCCGTGGGGGCAAGGGCTCTGTCGGTCAGAGGTCGATGGCGAGACGCGTACTCAGTGCACGCGAGACGCAGATCATCATCGTCTTGCCGGCCTCGCGTTCACGCTCGTCGAGAACGGAATCCCGATGGTCCGGGACGCCGTCCAGAACCGCGACCTCACACGAGGCACACGTACCCTCCATGCACGACGAGAGGACCGGAACACCCGACTGTTCGACGGCGTCGAGAATGCTCTGACCGGGATTCACGGTAATTGTCTTCCCACTCTGCACCAGTTCTACTTCGAACGCAGTCTCGGCTGCATGCTCGTCGATGGCTCGCGGGGAGAAGCGTTCCACACACAGAGAATCCGAAGGCCAGGTCGGTCGGCACCGGTCCTCGACCGCGGCGAGAAGCGGTTCAGGTCCACAACAGTAGACCAAGGTCTCGGGATCGGGATCTGCCAGTACTGAACCGAGATCGATGAACCCGACCTCGTCCTGCGGATAGAGATGAACGCCGGCGTGGTCGAATTCCAACAGCTGATCGACGAAAGCCATCGACTGGCGCGAGCGGCCACCGTAGTGAATCGCCCATCGGGCACCCGATTTCGCCGCAGCGGACATCATCGGCAGCATCGGGGTGATACCGATCCCGCCCGCAATGAAGAGGTAGCTACGTGACGGCCGGAGTGGGAACAGGTTGCGTGGCCCCCGTGCCGTCACGAACGACTTCTCCTGCAGTTCATCATGAATTCGTTGCGATCCGCCCCGGCCCGAGACGTCCCGCAGCACCGCGATCTTCCAACAGCCACGGTCGGCGGGATCTCCGCACAGCGAATACTGGCGAACCATAGACTCCGGCAGGATCAACTCGATATGCGACCCCGGATCCCACGCCGGAAGATCCGATCCGTCTTCGTTTCGTAACTCGAGTTGGATGATGTCATCGGTGAGGACCGTCCGTTGTTCGACCACGAGTCTCACTTCGGTTCCGTTGAACGAATTGCGCACTGTGAAGCCTGCTTTCCACCCATCGATCGGGCACCGTGATCAATCCGTGTGCACCACAATGGCTCCGGATGGACAGATACGTTCCGATTCGATCACCCCCTCTTGCTCGCCGGGGAGGACGTTCTCCCGAAGAACGAACACCAGACCGTCGTCGTCGTTCTGATCGAAGATGCCCGGCTCACGCCCGACGCAGAGTCCCGCCGCAATACACTTCGTGTTGTCTACCGACACCCGAATCACAACCGCTCCTTGCCATCGAACTTCCTCACGGGCTCACCCGGCAGGTGAAACCCGCACCATGAGTTGTCTGTGTGGTTCGCTCGCTACCAGGTAACCGGGAATTCGTGGACCCCATAGAACGCTGAATCATCCTTGAATCTGAGCTGTTCGATCGGCTGTGCCGACCGGAGACTGGGAATGACGTCGAACACGGCCTCGATCACAACTTCGAGTTCCATACGCGCGAGAGCCTGCCCGAGGCACTGATGAACGCCGTACCCGAAGGCCATGTGCTGGCGGGCTTCCGGCCGGCCGACATCGAGTACCTCCGGATTCGGGAAGATGGACTCGTCCCAGTTCGCCGCGGACACCGCCGCAATGAAGCCGTCGCCCGCCGGAATCGTTCGACCGCCGACCTCGATGTCTTCGAGCGCCAGGCGCATCGCATTGCTGTGCGTGACCGACGTGACGCGGAGAAGTTCCTCGATGGCGTTGGTGACGGTGACCTCGCCGGAGGTGATTCGCGCCAGCTGGTCTGGATTCTCGAGTAGCGCCATCGTTCCCAGGGTGATCACGTTGGCGGTGGTTTCATGGCCGCCGAGGAGGAGAAGATTCGCGTCCATCAACGCATCTTCGCGGGTCAGATCACCGTTGGTCACATGGTCCGCCAAGAAGGTCATGACGTCGTCGCGGGGGTCGACACTGCGCGCGTCGAGCAGTCCGCCGAGGTAGTCGAGCAGTTCGTCGGTGGCCTCCGTGATTTCGGTGGGGGTGGCTGTGCGTGAGATCCGTATCGCACTCTTCTCCTGGAAGAATTCGTGATCCTGATAGGGGACGCCGAGTAGTTCGCATGCGACTGTCGACGGCACGACCAGGGAGAACTCGGTGAAGAAGTCGACAGGCGGAGTCTTGGTGACCAGGTTCTCCAGGAGTTCCCGTACCAACTTCGTCACAGTCGGCCGCAATGCCTCGATCCGATGAACGGTAAAGAAGGGGATCAGTAGTCGGCGCCGTCGGCTGTGCTCTGGTCCGTCCATCCGTTGGAGGGATTCGTCCTGCATCTTGGCTGCCTGATCGGACGCGGACAGGAAGGGAAAGTTGGGTCTTCTCGTCTGCGAACTGATCGAGGATGACCGCAGGATCGAACGGATGTCGTCGTAGCGCGTCAATAACCAGGCCGAACGGCCATCCCAAAGGTTCACCTGCGCAACCGGTTGAGTATCTCGCAGTTCGCGGTACTCGGCAGGTGCGGAGAACGGGCAAGTCCTGCGCATAGGGAATTCGGGAGTGGGAACAGGTGACGCCATAGGTTACCTCCACACATCAAGGGATTTGTGACGACGGTCTCACTGATCCTGGTGTCGGCGCACGGCAGCGTCAAGGAACTTCTCCGGCTCAGCGGCTATCGCCGCGATAGCCGTTTCTTGCTTGTGTTGCGGTGGTGGGAACCGTTGCTGCCCAGGTGATCCTGTTCGATCAGATCCGGTGCAACGCTTCCGGTACGCGCGGGCGTCCGGGTCAGTTGCGGATCATCGCCAGCGCCGTGCGCAGCCCGCGCCGCTTACCGGTCGCAGGGTCGACCCCGAACACTTCCTTCATCCCACCCCGGATGCGGAAGCGCAGTTCCGACGCCGTCTCCGGTGCGTCGTCCGCGGACGCCGACAGGAAGCGGTTCGGCAGGGCGAGTTTGAAGATGGTGCGCAGGGTGAGTCCGTACTGGTGGGGGAGGGAACCCGTCGTGTACGGGAGGTCGTACTTGTCGCACAGTGCCCGCATTTTCACGCCGATCTCGGCGTAGCGGTTGCTGGGGAGATCCGGGAACGCGTGGTGCTCGATCTGGTAGCAGAGATTGCCGCTCATGAACGCGAGCACCGGGCCCGCGTGGAAGTTCGCCGAGCCCAGCATCTGGCGCAGATACCACTCGGCCTTCGTCTCCTGGTCGAACTCCTCCTCGGTGAACTTCTCGGCACCGTCCGGGAAGTGGCCGCAGAAGATGACACCGTAGGCCCACAGGTTCCGGATCACGTTGGCCGTGATGTTCGCCGTGAGGGTGCTCTTCCACGCCGGGCCGGTCAGCGCCGGGAACACCACGTAGTCCTTGCCGACCTGCCGCGCGATCTTCCGTCCCACCTCCTTCGCGTTGCGTAGGGTTTCGGCGCGGTCGTAGTCGCCGCGCCGGATACTCTCCACGTCCAGGTGGTGCAGCGCGACACCCCACTCGAACAGCAACGCCAGCAGCACGTTGTAGAACGGCTGCGCCAGGTACACCGGCGACCACTTCTGGTCGCGGGTCATCCGCAGAATCCCGTAGCCGACGTCGCTGTCGAGTCCCACGATATTGGTGAACTTGTGGTGCACGTAGTTGTGGGAGTGCTTCCACCCCGAGGACGGGCACGTGTTGTCCCACTCCCAATTCGACGAGTGGATCTCGGGGTCGTTCATCCAATCCCATTGGCCGTGAATGACATTGTGGCCGAGTTCCATGTTCTCGATGATCTTCGCCGCACCCATCAGGGCGGTACCCAGGAGCCACGCCGGTCTCTTCCGGCTGCCGAACAGGACGACCCTGCCCGCAATCGCCAGCGACCGCTGCAGCTTGATCGCCCGATCGATGTACCGCGCGTCGCGGGCGCCGCGGGACTCCTCGATGTCGGCGCGGATCGCATCGAGTTCCGCGCCCAGCGCCTCCACGTCCGCCTCGGTGAGGTGGCTGTACTCCTTGATATCTGTAATGGCCATCTCGTCTCGGTACCCGGTTCGTGCCATTCCCAATCTGCGTATCCGCTCAACCGATGCACAACCGTGTCGTGGTCATGCGTCCGTGTGAGGGTGGTCCGCTATTCTCTCCACGGTCGCCGAGCATTCGGTGGCCCGGGTCCAGGGGTGGACCTCGATGCAGATAACAGGGGGAAGTCGATGTCAGAGGGCGATATGACGTGGCCGGACAGTGTCATCGGTTCACTGGACGGGACCGGTGTGCCGCGACCTCCGCTGGCGAGCGTCCCAGGATTGCCGCCGGTGCTCGGCGGACCGGACGTCACGGTGGTCAAGGTCGACCCCGACATGCTCCGTGCGATGTCCGGTTCGCTCGGCGCCATCGCCCGTGAGGTCGAGGCGCTGGGCGACCGGCGGAGCTTCGTCGACGCGGGCCGGGCCGTCGAGGGGTCCGACACCGCCGCCGCGTGCCGGGACGCCGGCGCCATTCTCGCGTCCGCGCTCGGAGTCGCAGCCAGCCGCATCGACGAGATGGCGTTCATCGCGGGTGACGGGGCCGAGAACTACGACGTCACCGACACGGCGTTCGCTTCGCAGCTGTCGGCGATGGGGGAGATGTGATTCCGCCGAGGTCGCAACTGCACGTCTGGAACCCGCAGGACCTGAGGTCAGCGGGCGAGGAAATCGGTCGGACCGCCGAAGACACGCGAAGCCGGGCCGAGGACGTCTATCGGGTCGTCGCGGATCTTGGCCTCCACGACGACTGGCGCGGTCCGTCGCAGGCGGCCGCCGAGCAGCGGGCGAACACCGAGCGGACGGAATTCCGTCGGCTCGCAGACGATCTGGAGGATCTGTCGACCGCCCTGGTGGGCGGGGCCGATCGCCTCGGTCATGCACGGGACTACGTCGCCGCCGTGATCGACAAGGCGGCGACCGACGGATGCACCGTCTCCGACGACTGGCAGATCGTCAGTCGGCCGAAGACGATGAGTGACGCCGAAGCCGCCGAGCACGCCGACCTGACGGAATACTGGCGCAGCCAGCTCGATGGGGCCCTGACGGAACTCGACAATGCCGATCGGGACATGGCGGCGGCGATCCGGGACGCCCTCGGGGCCGTCGCGGCGAGCGCCCCCGCGTCGGCGGGCCTGTCGGGGCACGAGGGCACCGAGTTGGGCGAGCAGGTCGCGCGAGGCGGTTCCGACATTCCGCAGGACGTCCGTGACCGCGTTGCGCGGGAGATCGCGGCCGCCGGGCTCACCCCCGCGCAAGTGAAGACGCTGGCCGACGGCGGCAAGGTCACCGACATTCCGCAGGGAACTATGGATTTCCTCCAGCAGTTCTACACCGCAGCCGGCAAGGACGGCTTCCTCGCACTCTCAGAGCAGTACAGCGAGAACGGTCGCACGGAGGCCGCGAGCGCGCTGTCCAACGGCCTCGCCGTCGTGTCGAACTACAACGTCGGCAGTGCAGCCGGTGACGTCGGCGGACAGAGTCACATCCCGGAAAGTCTTCGTGGGCTGTTCGAGGGGCCGGTGACGTCGACCGGCAACCTCACGAAGGGCGCGCACGATGCCCCGCAGCAGTCGATGGTCGTCAACAACGGCCACGACCTGGCACGATTCACCAAGGCGTTCGGACTCGCGGACCCCGCCGTCCAGCAGGGCAGTGAGCTGAGCGAGAATCTTCTCTCCCGTGCCGGCGAGATCGCGTCGGCCACCAACGACAAGAGTCTGCTGATCGGCGACTCCTTCGACCACAACGTGCTGGGCCGCGACGGCGTCGACACACTCCTGCAGGACATGATCGGGGTCGGTGGCCGCGATCACGTCGCCGTCCACAACATCCTGTCCGGTGAAGGCATGCCGACCAGTTACAACCGCGACGACGTCGTCATGCCTCTGCTCCAGCGCGATTGGGCCGAGGGCGGCGAACAGAACGTCGCCGGGATGTTCGACTGGATCGCCGGCGACGCCAGACCCTCCGATCCGTCGGACCCCGGAGAGATGTTCCGGTCGCAACAAGCCGGCGAATCGGCCTTCGGGCTTGCACAGATCCTCGCGGCCAAAGACGCCGAACTCCTCGACATCCCCGGGATGAAATGCCAGGCCATCGGCGAGGTGAACCCCGAAATCACGCAGGCTTTGGGCACATCACTCGCACCCTACATCGGCAATATGGTGGGGGTGCCCGAGTCCTTTACCGGAACCAATGCCTTCAGCGGCGAATCGGGACATGCGCACTTGCGGCTGGAGGAAGTGCCGCGAATCTTCTCTGTGATCGACTCCAACGCCGACGCGGCGGGCTACTTCAACGCTCAGGCCTTGGGAGTGTCGGCGCAACTGGAACAGGCATGGGCTGTCGACGGCCAGACGCATCAGAATCCCCACTACCAGTACGGGGGATGGGCGGGCAATCTTCAGGGCGTGGTGGACAAGGGATTCGATCTCGAGTTCGCCGACCGGCTCGGCGACGAAACCTCCCAGAACGCAGCCGGTTTCGAGAGCAAGGGGGTTGCCTACGACACGATCAGGACAGTTATCAGCAAGGGCGTCGAATTCATTCCCGTCGCAGGCCCTCTGATTTCGAGCGGAATCGATCTCGCCGACCCGACGTTCAAGAGCGCGGTCATGGGCTCCATACCGGACAGCACACTTCAGGCGAACACTGACTTCGCCGACAACGCCTTGCTGGCAAATCAGTACTACCAGATTGCGTTGGGTTTGCAGGCGGCGAACGGTGGGGCCCTGGAACCGTACGAGGGGCTCGATCTGTTTCGCGATGGCGAGAATGGCCCACTGCTTTCATACGACGAGATTGGCGCTGAAAATCCTTACCAGAGACTCCCTCTGCTGCAGTCCGGCTTGGTCGGATACATGACGGACTCGGGCATCACGGGACTGGGCAATTTCATTGACGCATTGAACGCGGGCCGTGATCAGGTGAAGGACTTGAGGTACGGGCAGTGAGGCGGCTGGGCATCCATACGATCGCTGCAATTCTCTTGTTGTCGGCGTGCGGATCCGAGCCGACACGAGAACCAGTCGTGTCGCCGGCAGTTGACTCTGCTACGTATTCCATTCCCGACAACATCGACTACAACTACCGTTGGTCGGCGGATCCCGGCATCGACTTGTTCACCCCCGCGGCGACAGTTGTCAGGGCGTACGTGGAGTCGTACTACCTGACAGTCAGGGCCCTAACCTCGGGCGCGGGATATCCGGGGTTCTCGAAAGCTGTGGACGAGAGTCTCCGGACCGACTACGGCAACCCCCACGATCTGGCGAGGCGAAACTTTGTCGGTACGCAGTTTCAACATCTGCTTTGGATGACACCGACCGAACACGGTTGGTTTGCGACCGTGTGCACAGGCGACTACTCGGTGATGCGCGAGGGCGGCGACGGAAGATTCTTCAACGTCGGAACGACAAATATCGTGGCGGAAACGGTGGAGATTTCGATGAAAGACTCGAGCACCGGCATCCAATCGGCGAAAGGTCCTGAACGTGCTCCGATCGCCGATGTATTCGGCGAGGCGAGAGTAGTTGACCACGTAAAGAGCGCACGAAATCAAGATGCGTTCCTCGAATGCCGGAACCGGATGCCGGACGGGCCGTCGAATCGGCCCACGAAGTGGGACCTCCCGCACGACGCCCCATACCCGACGCTTGCTCCGTATCCGGGCTGGCCGCGGTACGACGAGAACTGACGATCGTCTTCTGCGGCCGGCGGCAGGGCGCTGTCGCTGCAGCCGTCGTGCGGTCATATCCTCGACGGAGTCTCCGTGTTCGTGGAGGCGCGAGCGAATGATCGGACGGTTTGTGGTGGACAGCAAATGTGACGTCGTCTATGCGGACGACCTCGGGGTCGGCGAGAGGTTCGAGCTGGGCTCGTACACGGTGACCGAGGAGGAGGTGCTCGAGTTCGCGGGGCAGTGGGATCCGCAGTCGTTCCACATCGACCGTGAATCCGCAGACGAGGGCTATTTCGGTGGGCTCATCGCGAGTGGTATCCACACGATTGCGGTGTGTCAGCGACTGTCGGCGACCACTCTCTACGCCCGCTGGAGCGTCATCGCAGGGAGCCGGATGCGCGACGTCAACTTCCTCCGGCCGGTGCGGCCGGGTGACGTGCTGACCGGGAACCTGCTGATCGAGGACGTGAAGCAGGACGGTCGGGGGCGGGCGTTGGTGACCGTAGCGACTGAGATTCTCAACGGGTCAGGCAAGCAGGTGCTGACGTCGGTGACCGAGATGTACGTGCGCTGCCGCCCAGAAACCGACTGATCGTCGAATTTTCTGGACGAAACACCCTCGTCGAGGATTGTTTTTCGGGTTTCTGGGTATCGCAGCCTGGGAGGCCATGAAACCAACGGAGGCAATCATGAGAATGGGTAGGAAGGTCGCCGCGGTGGCAGTGTTCGCGGCTTCGATCGGATTGGGAGCGTCCGGTGTCGCCTGGGGCGGCAGTCTCGACTCGGCGGTGCCGGTGCGCAGGCCGGATGTCATTCAGCCGATGCCGCCCGGGTTCCCGCAGAATGGTCCGATCGGGTGCGACGACTGGGCAGAACCGTACGAGAACAACGTCCCGGCGTGGGGCACCGATCCGTACAACCAATTCGACAACTGGTGCGACGGCCCCGACGACGGTCTTTCCGCGCAGCAGCCGCCGGTCAACGACGATCAAGGCCGGACGGTCAATCCCTGATTCGGCGGTGATCATTCACACGAGGCAGTGGGCCGTCGTGTAGCTCGGTCGTGAACTGAGATCGACCGCCCGTCAAAGTGTCAGCCACGAAATTCGCTTTTCGAGGGTTGTGTACGTTGTTCATGGGCACAGACCGTTGTCGGCGTCATTCGCCTATGGGAGGCAGTGCGCATCTGCCTTCCGGCGTTCAATAGGACAGTTGGTACGACGGACCGCCGCAACCGGCCATGTACAGCGGTGACGAGGGCGGGGGCGACTCACCGAACGAGCCGTAACCGATCGATCCGAATCAGCGCGTCCGGGAACCTCGTTCCGGGCGCGCTGATTCAGTTGCCGGAGGGTGGTTCGTGCAGACCGAAGGCGGACCCCTGGTCGTCGTGGCAGAGCTTGAATCGCCCGAATTTTGCTACCGACTCGGGATCGTCACCCAGATCCACGGCGTCGATTGTGCCGCCGAGTGCCAGAACGTGCTCGACTGCGGCGTCGAGGTCCGGCACCCGGAAGAAGACGTAGGGGCCGGCGCCCTCGTCGCCGCCGTGGATCCCGCCCGGCACGTTCGGGGTGGCGATCGAATATCCCGATCCGCCGGGTCCCGATTCGAATTCCCAGCCGAACAACGCCGAGTAGAACTTTCGGCCCTGCTCCGTGTTGGCCACACCCAGTTCGAAGAACGACAGTTCGCCCGACATGAGCACTCCTCCGTCGACAGTGTTTACGTGACGCTACGCCGACGTGCCGACACGCAGAAGTCTTGCATGTTAGATCGATAGTGCTCTAATATTGGAGCGAATTCGATCTAAGGGGGATTTGTGGAGTTGACCGAACGCCAGACCGACCGAGCCGCAGGCGTATTGATTGCCACCGCCGCGGGCGACGCGCTCGGGGCGGGATACGAGTTCACCACCCCGGCGGCCGATGCGGTGATCGACTTGGTCGGGGGCGGCATGTTCGACTGGGCGCCGGGGGAGTGGACCGACGACACATCGATGGCCGTAGCCGTCGCGGAGGTGGCAGCGTCCGGAGTGGATATCGGCCGGGATGACGGACTGGATGCCGTTGCTGCACAGTTCGTTCGGTGGATCGATTCGAACCCGCCCGACGTCGGCAATCAGACGCGCGCCGTGCTGTCGGCCCGCGACGGCTCGGCCACCGCCATGCAGCGGCGGGCACGCAGCATCACGGGGAGGAAGGGCGGCAACGGTTCGCTGATGCGGACGGCCCCGGTCGCGCTGGCGTATCTCGACGACGCCGAGGCGTGCGCCGAGGCTGCGTACCAGATCGGTGCTCTCACCCACGACGATCAGCGCGCCGGAGAGGCGTGCCGGCTGTGGTCCCACGCGATCCGGCACGCAGTGCTGTTCGGGACGTTCAACGGGGTCCGGGAATACCTGCAGGTGGCGCCCGCTGAGGTCGGCGAGTACTGGGGACCGCTGCTCGACCAGGCGGAACGCGGCACACCCGCCGACTTCCCGAAGAACGGCTGGGTGGTTCACGCCCTGCAGACGGCGTGGTGGGCGATCAGCGGCGCCGACGATTCGGGGCCGCATCACCTTCGGCTGGCCCTCGAGCGGGCCGTCCGGGCGGGCAACGACACCGACACCACCGCGGCGATCGCGGGTGGGTTGCTCGGTGCCCGGTGGGGTGCGTCGGCGGTCCCGGACCGGTGGCGCCGGATGCTGCACGGCTGGCCGGGATATTCCGCGGACGATCTCGAGCGGCTGGCGATGGCTGCCGTGCGGAGGGGTGAACCGGCCGACCGGCGCTGAGCATGAACGCGATTCGTACGTGAGCGGCGCGGTGTGCCGGGGTGCGCGGCGCCACTCACGTACGGGGGAACTACGTCAGGCCGCCAACTCGTCGGCGATTTCGATGTCGATTTCCTCATCGGTCATTCCGCCGAAGAGATGGTTGGTGAACATGTCAGCTCGGTTCTTGTCGTGTGTGGTCGTTCCCGGCACGATCGGAGCGACTCGTCCGATCTATGGTGTGTATCGCCGCCGACTGCGCTGCCGTTTCACTCCCACAGGTGAGTGGCAAAGTGTCCTCGGACGCGCATTCCCGCTCACGTAGCGCTTAGGCTCATCTCGACCGTTCGTGTCCCGGAACAGGAGATGAGTCGAGATGCCCGCAACCTTCGTTCTGCTGCCCGGCGCCGGCTCCGACTCGTGGTACTGGCACCGCGTCGCGCCGATCCTGGAGGGGAGCGGGCACTCGGTGATCGCCGTCGACCTCCCGTACGGGGACGACGACGCGGGCCAGTACGAGTTCGCCGACGTCGTCGTCGACGCGGTCGAGGACGTCGAGGGGGCGATCGTGCTGGTCGCGCAGTCCATGTCCGCGTTCACCGCGGCGATCGTCTGTCAGCGCGGCGAGGTCGACGTCGACCTGCTGGTTCTGGTGGCACCGATGCTGCCCGCGCCGGGGGAGGCGCCGGGGCGGTGGTGGGAGACCACCGGCCAGCCGGAGGCGAAGCGGGCGTTCGACGTGCTGGAGGGCCGCGATCCGGACGCACCCGACGATCTGCGGGCGCTGTTCTTCCACGACGTGCCCGACGACGTCACCGAGGAGGCGTTCAGCCATGAGGAGCCGGTCATGTCGGACACCCCGTTCGGGACGGTGTGGCAGGCGGAGGCGTGGCCGTTCGTGAAGACGCGGGTCGTCGCCGGCAGCCGTGATCGGCTGTTTCCGCTCGACTTCATGCAGCGGATCGTCCGCGAGCGGTTGGGTATCGCACCGGAGGTCATCGACTCGGGACATCTCGCGGCACTCGCGCGCCCCGGCGAACTTGCTGCCATGCTGGAGCGCTACGCGTCCGAACTGTAGGCCAGGTGAGTGGCAAAGCGTGCTGGAGGACGCATTGCCACTCACCTAGGCACCCGGAAACGAGGAGGAGAAGCACCAGATGGCGTTGTCGGTATCAGGCGAGTTCGAGATCGAGGCGAGCCCCGAACAGGTCATGGCCGCGCTGGTGGACGTCGAACGCATCCCCGAGTGGTCGGCGGTGCACAAGAAGGTGGTCGTCGAGTCCCGGTTCGACGACGGACGCCCTCGCACCGTGCGGATGACGCTCGCCGTTCTCGGCGTCTCGGACACTCAGCTCGCCGAGCACAAGTGGATCGGCGACGAGCACATGTCGTGGACGCTCCTCGAGAGCGAGAAGCAGAAGTGCCAGGAAGGGGAGTACCGACTGGTCCCCACCCCGCGCGGGACGTCGGTTCAGCTCACGATGGCAGTGGAACCGAAGGTGTGGGTGCCGAAGTCCGTGCTGCGTCAGGGGCAGAAGCAGGCCGTGCGCTTGATCCGCAAGGGATTTACCCAGTTCGTTCTCGAGAACTACGTCTGAGTCGGTGTCCGCCCGTGATGCGCGGACACCGACGCGGGTGGCTCCCTTTACGCGAACAACGTCTCCAAGGCTTTGTTCACCCGGGCTCGATCGAACGATGTCGGATCGAGTTGCTGACCTGGGCGAAGGCCGAGCCACTCCCGGATCTCGGAGTGTTCCTCGTGATGCGGGTCAGCGCTGGCTTCGATCTTGTTCGCCCAGCCCCACGGCCCGCCGGAATCTTCGTAGGGCGCCATATTGTGTCCATCGAGGCAGAGCGCGGCAGGGGAGTCGGGTGCAGGGTTGTCGACCGACTCGACCTCGATGTGGTGGATCCAGTCGTCACCGAAGTCGTACAGGTAGGTGAGACAGTCGCCGACCGAGCTGAGCAACAAACCGATCGCGACCTCCTCCTCCGGGACGGCAGTACCCACGACATCACGGTGCGCGATGTCGGCCGCGGGAATGAACACTTCGCCGCCCGAGTACGCCGGTCCGGCGGAGAACTCGTGGAGATGAGAGTCTTCCCACCCGAACGCCGACTGGACAATGTCATGGAGAGCGGCGAGCGGAAGCGCGGCATCGAGTCGAATGCGACGCCAGACAGGAATGTGCGTGCCTTCCAGCGAGATCCGCACGGTAATGTGTGAATCCAACCCTCCGGATGCCGCGTACTCGTTTTCTGCATTCGCGAGTTGGACGGCGCGAAGGACGGCAGGCTGCAGCGCGGCTGGAACTCGGTACGCGTCATCCCTGGTCAGCCATTTCTGTTCCACCAGCGTGTCCAAACGGTCGTAGACGAAGTCATCCATCAGCGATTGCTCGTCATCGAACGGCGCGTCTTCCGAGCTGGCAGTGGGCTCCTCTGTCATCCCCGCCAAGATCACCTGGATCACCACGATATCGCTCAGATACGCGGGGTCGAGTGGATCACATTGCGTCGATACGAGTTGCCTGCGGACGTATTCGGTGACAGTTGCACGAATCAGCGGTAGCGCGCGGGCTGTGCGGTCGGTGACCAGCTCGGCGTTCGATCCGCGGACCGCCCGTGTGGAGTTGACGGTAATGAGACCGATCTCTTCCGCGATTTCCCACAATTCCAACAGTTCGGGCACATCGCGCATCGAGCGGATGCGCCGCGCCCGCGGAAACCCGTCGGAGTCGACGGCGAGATCGATACCCAGCGCGTGAGCGAGATCGGGAAGCGAGGCGGGTTTGGGCACCTTGGTGGAGGTGACGGGCGCACCCGCGCCGACCCATTCGACGAGTGCGACGAGGGTCGTGATCACCGGAAGCGAGGTGAGTGCGCGAAGTTCGTCTTCTACGTCCACGGCGGGAAGTGTGATGTCGTCCGGAAGGAGGACGGGTGGTTGCGGCTCGAGGAATTCGATGAGGTCCTCGATGCAATGAATGAGGTTGTTCTCGGTGCCGGTCCACAGCCGGTTTTCGTCGAGATAGTTGAGGAAGGTCAGGGCCGAGGCGACGATCGCCATGGCGACGTCCTCGACGTCGTCGGCAGCTTCTGCGGATACTTGGTCGGCGACATCGAGCAGGTTGTGCGCGTCCGCGGGGAGCCAGCCGGTGGCGCGGAATCCGCGGCGGCCGCGTGCGAGGTTGGTGAGTGTCGACTCGACGAGGTGCGCGAAGAGATCCGTGTCTACGGGGAGATCGCCCGTGTGCAGCCATTGGACGAAGTTGTCGATAAGAGCCGGGTCGACGGCGGGAGTGGGAAACATCGGCACAATCGTCGAGCGGTTCCTCCGCTGGCGTGCCTGCTGTTTTGCCGCCCGCTTCTGGCCCGGATTCCTACCCCGCTTCGACCCCATGCCGCGATGATATCGCGGCCGGATCGGAGTTTGCTCGGACCGCCGGGCGGCCCGAGCGTGGCGGCGTTAGGCTGACCAGCGGCAGAGGAGGTGAGTGAGGACCAGATGACGGTCGAGCAGAGCAGCCCCACCACACTTCGACGATTGTCGGCGCGGTTGGCCCTGATCCGCGACGACACCGACGACGACAAGTTGTCGGCCGGCTTCCTCCTCGTCGCCACGATCCTCGCGTTGGTGTGGGCCAACATCGGTGATTCGTACGAGTCGTTCTGGCACACCCCGGTGACCATCCAGATCGGCGACTACAGCATCGGTCTCGACCTGAAGCACTGGGTCAACGACGGGTTGATGACGCTGTTCTTCTTCGTCGTCGGGCTGGAGGTGAAACGCGAGCTGACGATCGGCGAGCTCACCGACCGTGCCCGCGCCGCCGTGCCGCTGCTCGCCGCGATCGCGGGGCTCGCGCTGCCCGCCGTCCTGTTCCTGCTCCTCAACCCCACCGGGGACGAGGCCAGTGCGTGGGGCGTCGTCGTCTCCACCGACACGGCGTTCGTGCTCGGCGCACTTGCCCTCGTCGGACCCCGATGCCCCGCCCGGCTGCGCGTGTTCATCCTGACCCTGGCCGTCGCCGACGACATCGGCGCCCTCGCCATCATCGCCGTCTTCTACACCGACAACCTGCGGCTCGGACCGCTGCTGCTCGGGTGCGTCGGACTGCTGCTGATCCTCAAGCTGCGCAAGCTCGAGGTGTGGCGGGGTGTGGTCTACTTCGTCGTCGCGGCCGGCACATGGGTCGCGTTCTACGAGTCCGGCGTCCACCCCACCCTTGCCGGTGTGCTGATCGCGCTGATCCTGCCCGTGTATCCGCCGCGGCGCAGCGAGGTGGAGCGGGCAGGTGAGCTCACGCGGGCGTTCCGGCAGTCACCGAACTCCGACTACGCCCGCGCCGCCCAGCTCGGGGTGCTGCGCGCGGTGTCCGTCAACGAGCGGCTGCTGCGCTTCTACCAGCCCTACACCGCGTTCCTCGTGGTCCCGATCTTCGCGCTCGCCAATGCCGGCGTGGTCATCACCGGGCAGACGCTCGCGGAGGCGGCCCGGTCTCCGCTGGCGTGGGGCATCGTGCTCGGCCTGGTGGTCGGCAAGCTCGTCGGCATCACCGCGGCCACCGCGTTGTTCTCGAAGCTGCGGCCCGGCAGCCTGCCACCCGGGCTGAGTCTGTCGCAGATCGCCGGCGGCAGCGCGCTGGCCGGCATCGGTTTCACGATCTCGCTGTTCATCGTCGACCTGGCCATCGACTCGCCCGAGCTCGCCAACGACGCCCGCGTCGGCGTCCTGACGGCGGCCGTCATCGCCACCGTCCTCGGGTGGGCGCTGTTCCGGATCTCGGACTGGGTGCACCCCCCGACGGAGGTCGTCGGACTCACCCTGCTCCGGCCCGTCGCCACCGGCCGCGATCACGTGCGCGGGCCGGTGGATGCGCCGCTCACCCTCGTCGAGTACGGCGATTTCGAATGCCCGTTCTGCAGCAAGGCCACCGGCAGCATCCGGGACGTGCGAGCACAGTTCGGGGACGAACTCCGCTACGTCTTCCGGCATCTCCCGCTCGACGCCGTCCATCCCCATGCCCGGTTCGCCGCCCAGGCGAGTGAGGCGGCGGCCGCCCAGGGCCGGTTCTGGGAGATGCACGACCACCTGTTCGCCAACAGCGACGCCCTCGCCGAGGACGAGATCTTCGGGTACGCGGCCGAGTTGGGGCTCGACATGGACCGGTTCGAGGAAGACATCCGCAAAGGCACGTACGGTCACCGCATCGACGACGACGAACTCGACGCCGAGTCGAGCGATTTCCGGGGGACCCCCACGTTCTACCTCGGTGCGACGGGCACCGACCTCACCCGGCACACCGGACCGTACGACGCCGCGACCCTCATCCGGCAGCTCGAGGAGGCTCGCGGCGCCGACGGCGCACCCTGATCAGCGCTGCCGACGGCGCACCCTGATCAGCGCTGCCGACGGCGCACCCTGATCAGTGCTCCCGGTGCCGTACCGCCTCGATCGCGTCCGGGGTGACCGGGTCGACGTCGTTGGCGAAGTCGTCGTGCTTCTCGAGGTAGCGGGCGACGAACGGGCAGATCGGCACAATCCGTTTGCCGCCCCCGACGGTCTCCGTCAGCGCGCTGCGGATCAGCGTGCTGGCCAGGCCGCGGCCCGCGAACTGCTCGCCGATCTCGGTGTGGAAGAAGATCCGCTGATTCTCGTGGTCCAGGTATTCGGTGAACCCGGCCAGCTCGTCGTCGACACGGATTTCGAAGCGGTGGTGTTCGGGCGCGTCCCGGACGTCGGGTGCGGGAGCGTCTTTCGTGTCGTCTGTCATGAACCCACTATGCCGCGCGACGAACCGGGTGTTCCCGGCGGCCACGGTGTTGGATGATCGAGGGGAGCCCAGCGATCCGAGAAGGGACGCCACCATGGCCGACTACGGCAGGACCCCGCAGTTCGGGGTGTTCGTCACCCCGACGGTGGAGTTGCTGGCCAACACGTTCGAACTCGCCGCGCTCGCCGACGAGACCGGACTCGACCTGATCGGCGTCCAGGATCACCCGTACCAGGCGAAATTCCTCGACTGCTGGTCGCTGATGGGCATGCTGCTTGCGCGGACCGAACGGGTGCGGGTGTTTCCCGACGTCGCGTGCCTGCCGCTCCGCCCGCCGGCGGTGATGGCGAAGGCCGCGGCCAGCCTCGATGCGATGTCGGGAGGCCGGTTCGAACTGGCGTTGGGTGCGGGTGCGTTCTGGGAGGCGATCGGGGCGATGGGGGGTGACGTCCGCACACCCGGGCAGGCCGCGACGGCACTGGAAGAGGCCGTTCAGGTCATCCGCCTGATGTGGTCGGGTGAGCGGGCCGTCCGATCGGAGGGCACGCACTACCGCCTCGACGGCGTGCATCCCGGTCCCGTCCCGGCACACCCGATGGGCATCTGGCTCGGCGTCGGCGGCCCACGGTTGCTGCGCGCGCTGGGACGCTCCGCCGACGGGTGGGTGCCGTCGAGTTCCTATTTCCCGCCGGAGGTCCTGCCGGGCATGCACGCGAAGATCGACGCGGGTGCTGCGGACGCCGGCCGCGATCCGGCGTCGATCGTCCGCGTCTACAACGTGTTCGGCCGGGTGGGCGACAGCCGGTCGGACACGCTGTTCCACGGCACCACCGAGCAATGGGTGAGCCAACTGACGAACCTCGTGGTGGAGACCGGCATGGACACGTTCGTCTTCGGCACCGACGGCGACGACCTCGACCAGATCAGGAAGTTCGCGACCGACGTCGTGCCCGCGGTCCGGGCCGCGGTAGACGCGCGTCGCGGCTCCTGATGGGCGCACGCTCGACCCGACCGCAGGACCCCGATCAGGTCAGTTGCCGTCCTTGTCTTTGTCCTTGTCCTTGGTCTTGCCGTTCCCGTTGTTGCCGTTGCTGTTTCCCGGACCCGTCTTCGGGGCGTCGGCCGGCGGGGCCGGTGCGACGGGTTCGACGTCGACGGTGCCGCTTGGGGGAGCTACGGGCGCCGGGGGCGGGGCGACGGCGGTGGTGCTCGGGCCGGGATCGACGGTGCCGTTCTGATTCTGCGACGCGATGGCCAGTGCCGCCACGGCGGCGGCCACCAGCAGAGCGGCGACGGCGGCGATGATCACGCCGGTCCGCCCCGGTCGCCGACGCTGGGGTGCCGGCGGGTGAACGGGTGTGGCGGGCGTGAATGCCCTCGTCGGCGGCGGGTGTGCGACGGGCGTTCCGAGAACGGCGGCCCGCATCGACTGGGCGTCGGCGTGCCGCTGCCGCGGATCGCGGGACATCGCACGTTCGATCGTGTGCACGAGGTTCGGGTCGGCGTCCGGACGCACCACGTGGAGAGGTCGGGCCGCCCCGTCGGTGATGGCCCGGGCGAGCGACAGGATGTTGTCGCCGGCGAACGGCCGGTGCCCGGCCAGGGCTTCGTAGCCGACGACGCCGACCGCGTACAGATCGTCGGCGGTCGTGGCGGGTGTGCCCAGGATGCGATCCGGACTGAGATAGGCCACGGTGCCCAGCACCTGTCCCGTCGCCGTGTGGTCGGACGCCGCGCTCTTCGCGATGCCGAAGTCGGCGACCTTCACCGTGCCCGACGCGGTGAACAGCACGTTCCCCGGTTTGATGTCGCGGTGCAGGATCCCGGCACCGTGCGCAGCGCCGACGGCGGCGAGCACGTCGGCAAGGATCGACCGCACCCGCGCGTCGGGTAGGGGTCCGGTGGCGATCTCGTCGGCGAGGGTTCGCCCGGGCAGGCGTTCCATCACGATGTAGGCCACTCCCGCGTCCTCGCCGCAGTCGTGCACCGCGACCACGTTCGGGTGGTTCAACGTCGCGGCCAGCCGGGCCTCGGCCTCGAACCGCCGGCGGGTGTCGGGGACGGACGCGAGTTCGGGGCGCAGCACCTTGATCGCGACCGGGCGCTCGAGGCGCAGGTCCCACCCGTCGTGGACGTCGGCCATGCCGCCTCGGCCCAGCACTCCCCGCAGCTGGTATCGACCTGCGAGAAGTGCGGACACAGACATGCCTTCACGCTATCGTCACCACTTGTGCCGGACACTTCTGCCTCCCGCCTACCATGACGCCATGACCGCTTCGGGTAAACGCCGACACCTGTCCGTCGTTCCTGACGTGCCGGTGATCGTCCGGCCGTCCGAACGGCGGGGCCGCCGCCGCGTCGCGGGCTACCACCTGCGTATCGAACTCGACGAGGTGTCGCCGCCGATCTGGCGCCAATTCGTGGTGCCGTCGAACCTGCGGCTGCACGAGTTGCATCCGATCGTGCAGACGATCATGGGCTGGCAGGACAGCCACCTGCATTCGTGGGTCGGCGGTGAGCCGCCCGCGTCGGAGCGCTACGACATGCGCGAGAGCATCGAGGAGGGTTTCGCCGACGAGGAAGACGAGTTGTGCGAGGACGCGGTGCGGCTCGATCAGGTGCTCGCCGAACCGGGGGAGCAGCTGTCCTATCTGTACGACTTCGGCGACGGCTGGGAGCACACGATCGTGCTCGAACGGATCGACACCGACGCCTCGGAGCCGACCGTCACCTGCCTCGCCGGCGCCCGCGCGTGCCCGCCCGAGGATTGCGGCGGACCGGGCGGATACGACGACCTGCTGAAGGTCCTCGCGACGCCGTCGCACCCCGGTCATCACGACGCCGGGGCGTGGGTCGGGCCGGGCTTCGCACCCGAATCGTTCGGCGTCGACACCGTGAACCGTGGCCTGCGGATCGAAGCGGTCATCCGTGACCACGGGCCGGTGACGGATTCGAAGTTCGCGGCACTGCTGCGACGGATCCCCCATCAAGCTGCCCCGCAAGTCTTTTCGCTTCTCGAGCGCGCCCACCTCACCGACCGGCTGGGCGACATCCACGAAACGATCGAAGCGGCGACATTCCACCTGCGGTGGTTCCTGAACCGCATCGGTCCCGACGGCATCACACTGACCCAGGCGGGCTACCTGCCACCGGCCGTGGTGGCGGAGATGCGGCGGGAACTGCCGGGCTTCGACGACTGGCCCGCCACCAGCAACCGCGAGTCGGATCAGCGGCCGGTCCACCTGCTCCGCGAATACGCCAAGACCCTCGGACTGGTGCGCAAATACAAGGGCAAACTGATTCGCACCAATCTCGGCTCCGCGACGGCAAGCGATGCAGGTCGGCTGTGGGCACACCTTCTCGACCGGCTGCCACTGGCGGACGAGCCCATCGAGCGGGAGGCCGGATACCTCGTGCTCCTCACCCTCGCCGCCGGCACCACGTCGGACGAACGCCGGGACGTCATCGCCGAAGGCCTCGCCGCCCTCGGCTGGCAGACGAGCGACGGGACCATCGTCGGCCGGGAAGAACTCTTCTGGATCGCCCGCCCCACGATTTCGTTCCTCGAACTCACCGGCGCCATGGTCGAGGGCTGGGTCCAGCGCGACCAGCCGATGGACCCCGTCTGGGGCCGCCTCTTCGCGCAGATGGTGCTGTCGATGTAGGTGGGCGACGGGCCCGATTGTTGTCCCGAGAGTCGAACATGCAGCGGGGCAGCCGTATTCGAATCGTGCGATAGTTACGACTGCTCTCGCGGTGAGTCGGTCGTGTGAACGACACCGGTCGAAGCGGAGCGAGTTCGGGCCGCATGTGTCGGGGCCTTCTGCTTTGATACGACGCAGGGGGAGGCTTTCGACGATCCCCTGTCGTGGTTGGTCGCGAGCAAGGGAAGGTGATGGCGATGGTCGATTCCACCGAGTTGCCCGAGGTTTCGTGGGCGGGGATGGTCGAGTGGTTGACGGGTTCGCTGGTCGATCAACCGGTCGCGCTCATCGTCGAGATCGGCCCGAACAGTTACGTCGGTGAAGACGACGACCAGGAAGTCGTCTGCGCGCAGATTCAGGTTCTGGCCGATGGTGTGTTGATGCTGCGCCGATCACGCGTCGAACTCGGGCACCTGCTGCTCGCCGACTATTCCACCGAGAACCTGCCACTCGACATCTGGCAGTTCGACGGCCACTTCGAAGACTGTACGGACGGGTATCTGTTCAGCCGCGACGCAAACCTGATCGCGAACACGTGCGTTGCCTGGTTCCGGGACAATTGGGGCACCCGGTCCACCAGTGAACTCGGATGCTCCTACCGGTTCCCCGACGAATTGCTACCGCCCGCCGATGGCACCGATGTATTCTGAACTCTTCGCTTCGCGCGGAGTCACCATCGGAGGCGGCATGCCTACCCACCACCCCTCACGTACTTACCGCGGTTGCGCGCTCTGCTCCCCGCGCAAGCGGCGCGGCATCGGTGTCGCAGCCCGCGAGACCATCCCCACGCTTCGCAAGCTCGGCAAGTCTCGCAGGCTCAACCGCCGCGACCTCGGTGATTACGCCGACGACCTGCGGGAACGCAACGAACGGTGACCGCGCCCCCGTCCGGGATCTCCGCAGATTCCGGGGATCTCGGACGGATGGGTCGGGCACACTGGTCCCATGAGTACTCCGCCGCGTCGCCGGTGGGTGCTGCATGTCGATCTCGACCAGTTCATCGCCGCAGTCGAGGTGCTGCGGCACCCCGAGCTGCGGGGACGTCCGGTCGTCGTGGGTGGTCGTGGGGATCCGACCGAGCGTGCGGTGGTGTCGACGGCGTCGTACGAGGCGCGGAAATTCGGTGTCGGGTCCGGGATGCCGATGCGGATCGCGGCACGGAAAATTCCCGACGCCGTGTTCCTCCCTGTCGACGCCGAGGCGTACATGGAGGTGTCGGCGGTCGTGATGGACACCCTGCGGAAGCTGGACGTGGTCGTCGAGGTGATGGGCTGGGACGAAGCGTTTCTCGGTGTCGAGACCGATGATCCGGAGGCGTTCGCCCGAACCATCCACGACGCCGTCCTCGAAGCAACAGGGCTGCACTGTTCAGTCGGCATCGGCGACAACAAGTTACGGGCCAAGATCGCGACGGACTTCGGCAAACCGCAGGGCATCTACCGGCTCACCGAGGCGAACTGGTTCGCCGTCATGGGGGAGCGCCCCACCGATGCGCTGTGGGGGATCGGTAAGAAGACCTCGAAAAAGCTTGCCGCGCTCGGTATCAATACGGTGCGCGAACTCGCCGACGCCTCGGATCAGGAGTTGGCCGCGACGCTCGGGCCGACTATGGGTCCGTGGTACGCCAGGATCGGTCGCGGAATCGATCTCTCCCCGGTGTCCGCGGAACCGTGGGTGGCGCGGTCGCACAGCCGGGAGACGACGTTTCAGCAGAACCTCGCTGGCCGGGAGGCCGTCACCGAGGAGATCCGACGCCTCGCCGCCCGGGTCCGGGAGGACATCCTCGCGGAGAACCGGAAGGCGGTGCGAGTGGCGTTGAAGGTGCGCTACGCCCCGTTCGACACCCACACGACGAGCAAGCCACTACCCGAGCCGACGTTCGATCCGGACGTGATCGCCGACGCGGCGGCAGCATTGGTCGACCGCCTCGACCACGAGCGGGAAGTCCGGCTCCTCGGGGTGCGATTGGAGATGACCCCACCCACGTGAGTGCCAAAGCGTGCCCGAGGACGCTTTGCCGCTCACGTGTCAGCGGCGGGCGAAGACGGCGGGTTCGCTGTCCGGTACCTGGGCGACGAGGTCGCGGGCGACGAGGTGCCGAAGGTGTGCCGCTGCCTCGGACAGTGCCATGCCCTTGCCCATGGGGGAGATGTCGGCCCACGGCTTGTACCACTTCATGCGCTCGGCGACCTGCCACACGGTGATCTGGTCGTCGCCGAAAGCCTTGTACAGGTGGTCGAGTCGCTCTTCGTGGTGCTCGATGAGTTCGCCGGCGCGGCCCGCGACGTCGTCGATGGGGATGCCGTGCGCGCCGAGCCCCCGGGTGATGTTCATCGTCTGGACGCGGCGCAGCGAGTCCATGAACTCGGCGAGGGCGTCGCGTTCCTCGAGCGGGTAGACGAAGTTGCCGACGTGCGGCGTCGTCTTCTGCAGGACGTGGTCGCCGGTGAACATCACGTCGGCGTCTTCCAGATAGAAGCAGATGTGGCCCGGGGTGTGGCCGGGGGTGTAGACGGCGCGCAGGCCGCGACCGGTGAGGGCGATGAGTTCGTCGTCGACGAGGACACGGTCGGGGGCCGAATCTGGACCCGCAGGCGGTTTCCCCGACGCGGACTTCTCGAACGCCTCCAGATCGGCCGGGGCCGCGCCGGCCCGTGTCATGTTGGCCTTCTGGAAGTCCAGCCACTCGGGGCCGTGGCCGGTCGACATGTGCTCGAACATCTCGTGATCGGATTCGTGCATCGCAATCCAGGCCCCGGAGGCCTCTCGCACCCGCCCGCACAGACCTGTGTGGTCGGGGTGGAAGTGGGTGAGGACCACGCCTTCGACATCCTTGACCGAGTGCCCGATGGCCTCGAGCCCGGAGGTGAGGCCTGCCCACGCATTGTCGTCGTCCCAGCCGGCGTCGACGAGGATCAGGCCGCCGGGCGATTCCATCGCGTAGACGAGTGTGTGACCAAGGGGATTGTCGGTAATCGGGACCGGAATCTGGAAGATCCCGTCACCGATGGGCGCTGCGTCGCTCATGTGCATACCTCGTTGCCTAGAGGAACAAATTAGTTCTACTTACCTTCATAGTGACCTTTCAGCGCGGATTGCGATACCGCGGGTCCCGATTAGCGGTCCGGCATGCCCGTGACCTGGCGCTTTTGTGCGAAAGCCGACCCGGAGACCGGAATACCCACTGGAAGCCGGATGCTGTGGAATGCTCCACTCGGACCAGCTTTCACATGCTCGCGTTGCGACAGGAGACTGCTTTGACCACAAACCTCGTTCGATCACGGCGCCGGTGGTACACAACCGGAATGTGTGGACTCGCCGTAGTCGGCGCCTCGGGGCTGCTCGCCCCCAGCCTGGCGGTTGCCGCGCCGGCCGCGCTGCCTGTCGGCTGCGTGCAAGGCATCGGAACCCAGGTGACCTGCACATTCACTTCAACCGGCAGTGCGCAGTCGTTCACGGTCCCCGACGGCATTACCAGCTTGGCGGTGACGGCAACGGGCGGACGTGGTGGAAACGGTGGTCAGATCCTCGGCGGTGCCGCGGCTGTCGCGACCGGGCGGTTGACGGTCGCCGCAGGTGACGCGCTGTACATCCAGGTCGGCGGGAACGGCGGTGACGGCACCGGGCTGGCCGGATACAACGGCGGCGGAGCCGGTGGCACCGGTGCCGGTGGGGGAGGAGGGGCGTCCGACGTTCGCACAGGCTCGGGTGAGCTGGCGGATCGTCAGATCGTCGCGGCAGGCGGCGGCGGCGCGGGCGACACCTATATCGGTGGCGCAGGGAACCTGACCCCGACCGGCCCCGACGGCCAAGCGGGCGGCGGCGGGGGAGGCGGCGGCGGTGCGACCGGCGTCGCTGGTGGCGTCGGAGGCAACGGTGGCAGTGACCCGCACGGTTCGCCGGGTGAAGCCGGAATCGGAGGCGCAGCGGCAGGCGCGAGTGGCGGCGGTGGCGGCGGCTGGTTCGGCGGTGGCGGCGGCGCCGACAACTACGGCGGTGGCGGAGGCGGCGGTGGCTCGTCCTACGCGCCGGGCGGAACACTCGCGACCGCAGCGGCGGACGCAGCACCGACTGTCATCATCACCTATGGGCAGGGCTCGGGAACCGGATCACTCGGAAACCTGTTCGGCAGCAGCTGATCTCGACTCCTGTGCTGGAGACGTGAGAGATCGCAAGCCGACTCGACGACATCGGCGGCAGCCCGGAACTCTCGTCCGGGCTGCCGCCGATTTTCGTGTCGTCAGACTGCAGCGACCGCCGCGGGAGAGTCGGCGGATTCGTAGATAGCTTCGATGCGGCGCCGAGTCTCGTCCGGGTCGGACTTCATCGCGAGGACGAGTTCGGAAATGACGAGCTGCATCGCGTGCTCGAGCTGCCGCTTCTCGCCGGCCGAGAGGGGCTTTTCCTGTGAACGGGTCATCAGATCGCGGATGACTTCGCTCACCGTGAAGATTCCACCCACGGTCAGCTTTTCCTGATTGGCCTTGAACCGACGAGACCAGTTCGACGGGTCGTCCACCGTCGGCCCACGCAGGATGTCGAAGACTCGACCAACTTCATCGTTGTTGATCGCGTTCCGAACGCCGATGGCCTCGGCTTTCGCGACCGGGATCTCGATGGACAGCCCGTTCTGAGCGACTTCGAATTGCACGTAATCAGTGGGTAGATCGTTGAACATCCGGGTCGTGAGCTTTGTGACTGTCACGGACCCATGGTGCGGGTACAGGAAAATATCACCGATATTGAGATTCATTGATTACCTACCCTTCGCATACATTATGACACACGCTGCCATGTTGACAACGGATGTCCGGATGTGAACGATCGACGCGTGGGGTTCTCCTACCGATAACGAAGGCCGTTGATGACCAGAATCGAAGTGTTCCCCGTGCCGTCTGACCTGCCCGTCGGCCCGTTGGGGTTGCGGGAGCGGCGACGTGAGCAGACGAACGTGGAGATCAGTGAGACTTCGCTCACGCTGTTCGAGCGCAAGGGCGTCGAGGCCACAACCGTCGGGGAGATCGCGCAAGCAGCGGGCGTGTCTCAGCGCACATTCTTTCGATACTTCGCCACGAAGGAAGAGGCCGCGCTCCGGGACCACTGGGCCTTCGAGGCGGTCGTGGCATCACGGCTCGACCAACTCGACTCGACCCTCTCGCCGAGGCTCGCATTGGAGACGTCCTTCGTGGACGCATTGGTGACGTACGCGGACAGCTCGTCGACACCCTGCCGGCGATTGCTGCGGGTGAACAGGCTCATCAAGAAAGAGCCTGCGCTGCGTGCTGTGCTGGCGCGCGAGAGTGTGCGGCGGACGGCGGCCCTGGTCGATGCGGTGTCGAAGAGATTCGACTGCTCCGACCTACAGATTCGTCTGGCGGTCGACGTGTCGGTCGCCGTACTCCGGGCGGCGTTGGAGACGTGGGTGGATCGGTCCTCCACCGACGAGACGGCGAGCCTCCCCGAGATCTATTCCTCGGCAAGAGGACTCGCGCGCGCGTGATCGGACGCGTCCCGCCGGAGCTGACTCAGGCGGCGAGGAAGCTGAATCGGACGTGCCGCACCGGGTTGTCGACATTGGTGTCGACGAGGCAGACGGACTGCCAGGTGCCCGTCGCGAGCGCGCCGTCGAAGACAGGAACGGACGCGTAGGGCGGCAGGAACGCTGGCAGCACGTGGTCGCGGCCGTGTCCGTGGCTGCCGTGGCGGTGCCGCCACCGGTCGTCGCGGGGAAGCACGTCGTCGATCGCGCGCAGCAGGTCGTCGTCGCTCCCCGCGCCGGTCTCGATGACCACGAGTCCCGCCGTGGCGTGCGGCACCCAGACATGCAGCAGCCCATCGCCAGCGCCGGCCGACGCGAGGAACTTCTCGATCTCACGGGTCAGGTCGTACACCACCGGCTCAGCGCCGGTGCGCACCTCGATCTCGGTACTGAACATGGTCCCGACGTTAGCCCGCGGGTGCGTGATATTCGAGCTGAGGTCGGCCGACCGCCTCAGCCGTTCCGCCTGCGTCAGTCGCTGGTCCGCGCCGGTGATCACGTGGCCGCGGCACCCACTATCCGATCAATTCCTGCCATGCCCGGGGTGGAACTCGGCGTGGGGCAACAGGTTATGCTGTGTGTGCATTGGGGTTCCTTTCGGTGCAGTGCCCGGTCCCAGCATTCCCTTGGCGGAGGGGGGACCGGGTATGCCGGAAACCGCTCCGCCGCCGTCACTGTCGCGGATGTGGCTTTCGCGACCGCCGTCTCTACTACTTGCGGCCGGCGGCCCATTTCATGCCCCAGCTGTAGGTCTTGTCGAGATCGGCCTGGCTGCCTTCGACGTACTTCACTTCGCGGGTGACGGTGATGCCCTGTCCGGTGTTCTGCAACACCGCGATGGCGCAGATGCGAGCGGAGCTGTCCGCCGAGTCCAGGCGCACCTCCACCTCGGGGCCGCTGGTGGGGTAGAGGGTGACGACGCCGTCCACGGCTGCCCAGTTGGGTGCGCCGTCGTAGATCATCGCGAAGATGAGGATGCGCTTGAACATTTCCGGTCGGTCGAGGTTGATATGCATGTTCTCGCCGCCGGTCACTGTGCCGGTGCGGTCGTCGGCGTCGAGCTGGATGAATGGCGCAGCCTGCAGCGATCCGAAGCTGTTGCCGAGTGCCTGGACGACACCCTTCGATCCGTCGGCAAGTTCGTAGAGACAGCCGAGGTCCAGGTCGATACCGTTGCTGCCGCCCGCGGCGGCCGCAAGTTTCGCGAAGAAGCCGGCCTTCTTCGGTTGCGGCGTCGCGCCCGTCGACCAGTTGAGATTCACTCGCATCGCACCCTGCCGCTCACCCGACTTCGTGAGGCTGACCGACGGCGCGGCCTTCGACAGCGTCACCTTGCTCAGGTTGACTCCGCCCTGCGGTGCAGCAGGAGTGGAGGGGCGTCGGGTGTAGTCGATAGCCACAGGTGGGAACCTTCCGATTGGCGGAGCGCGTCAGACGGTTGTCCGATTTGCACGATTTCGGTCCAGAGTAGCCGTAGTCGTGAGGCTCGCACTCCGCCCGACCACGGTCACGCTGATTCCCGTGCACTCCACTCGATCGCAGGGCAGGTGTCCATCACCATCGCGACGCCCTTCGCGATGGTGCGCTGGAAAGCGGCCTCGTCGATGACTCCCAACTGGAACCAGACGCCTTTCGCACCTACCTCGACGGCCTGGTCCGCGAACTCACCGGCGGCCTCGGACTGTCGGAAGACGTCGACGACGTCGATCGGGAACGGGACGTCCGCGAGTGTGGCGTACCCCTGCTCGCCGAGCACGGTCGGTGCGGTGGGATGGATGGGGACGATTCGTTTTCCTCGGTGCTGCAGCAACTCCGCAATGCGGTACGCCGTTCGGTCGGGGTTGCCGGAGAGCCCGACGATCGCCCACGTTTCCCAGTCGTCGAGCATCGACGAGACGGCACTGGGGTCCTGCCACGAAGTGTCCACACCGCAAAACTACTACTCACCGCGGACTTCAGCCGGGATCGCAGAGCTGAACTGAACCGTCCGTGCGAAAGTATCCGCATGGTGATCCGTATCCCCGAGAATCCGCGCCTGGTGAATGGTTCCGAGGAATCGGTGTGGAATGCGCTGTTGGGTCAGCTCGGTGATGGTGACCTCGTGGTGGCAAACCAGCGGGTCACCGACCGACTCAAGGACCACGAGATCGATTTCGTGGTGGCGCTCGAGGGGTACGGGATCGTCTGCCTGGAGGTGAAGGGCGGGCAGATCTGGCACGACGGCAGCGATTGGTACCAAGAGCAGCGAAAAGGGCCGACGGTGATTCACCCGGTTCGGCAAGCACGGGACGCGCTGTATGCCCTGCGGAGCTACGTGGAAGCCGACCCGCGCTGGAGTCACGGGCGGCTGCGGTGGGACCACGTGGTGGTCTTCCCCAACACAGAACTCACCGACGACTTCGCACTGCCGGAATGCCCACGGTGGAAGGTGATCGATCGCACCGACCTGGACGACGTGGTGTCGCGACTGCAGAAGGTGCTGTCCGGCCAGCAGCTGGATCGGCCGGCGCTGCCCGAGTACGGGGTCGATCAGCTCACAACGGTCCTCTCCGGACGCGGACTGCCGCAACGCGACGTGGTTGCGCGAGCGATCGCGCACGAAGACGCGGCCGATGCGCTCACCGCCCAGCAGTCGGCGATACTCGACGCGATCCGGCTGTTGCACCGGGTCGAGGTGCGGGGTGGCGCCGGAAGCGGCAAGACGTTCCTCGCGGTCGAGAAGGCGCGGCGGTTGGCGAAGCAGGGGCAGCGCGTCGCACTCATCTGCTACTCGCACGGGTTGGCGTCGTATCTCGAGCGATTGACCGCCACCTGGTCCCGCAAGGAGCGTCCCGCGTACGTGGGTGAGTTCCACGCGCTGGGGCAACTGTGGGGAGCGCCCGAGGGCCCGGACGAGAGCATCCGCAACACCGACACCGTGCAGTTCTGGGAACACGACCTTCCGCGGCACATGGCGGAGTTGGCGTCGGAACTGCCGTTGCGCGACCGGTTCGACGCGGTGGTCGTGGACGAGGCACAAGACTTCGCCGACGACTGGTGGGGTCCGCTGCTGGCAGCGCTGCGTGACGACGAAGCCGGGGGCATCTACGTATTCAGCGACGAGGGGCAGCGGGTATTCGACAGGCAGGGCGTTCCGCCGATTCAACTGGTCCCGTTGGTGCTCGATCACAATCTGCGCAACACCCGTCAGATTGCGGACTCGTTCACACCGCTGGTGGGACAGCGGATGCGCCTGCTCGGCGGGGAGGGCCCCGACGTACTTTTCGTGCCCTGCGCGGCGGAGGACGCGCTGACGATTGCCGACGACCAGATCGATTCATTGATGGACGAGGGGTGGCGTCCCGAGGATCTGGCCTTGCTTGCCACGGGCAGCCGTCACCCGGAGCAGGTGAGCAGGCAGACGGAGGGCAACGCGGCGTATTGGGACAGCTTCTGGGATACCGAGCAGGTGTTCTACGGGCACGTCCTGGGTTTCAAGGGACTCGAACGGCGTGCCGTCGTGCTGGCACTCAATGAGAAGGTGGTGCAGGAGCGTTCGCGTGAGCGGTTGTACGTCGGATTGTCGCGGGCGCGCGATCAGCTCGTGGTGTGCGGGGATCCGGACTTCATCCGCGACGTCGGGGGAGCGGAGTTGGCGAAACGCATGGGGATCTGACGTCGCCGCATGACGGAGCTCAGCGTCGCCCGCACTTCGAGCGGGTGCTCTGTGCCACCTCCACGTCGTGAACGTTTGGGGTGGGGTCGCGCGCAACCTCGATGAATGACTTGCTCCGGCAAGTGCTGAGTTTGTGTTGACGCTCTGCGCTAGGGAGCCCCCATGCCATAGGTGAATTCGCCGGAAGTCCAGTTCATCGTCGCGTGGTACTTGAAGCCGCTCATGGTGCCATCGCCGTTGTCATTGGTAGCGACGAAGCATTCGAAGACCGTCGTAGTTTCCGTCAGGTCATCTGTAGAGCCACCGCTGACCGGCGAACATGACACCGAGATGATGGAGCCGTCAATGAGGCCCTTTGCCACATGGCCTTCTGCCATTGTCTTGACGCTGGTCTCAATCTCCGTGACCGCCGCTTCGCGAGACGCCCGCTCGGCGTTGTCACGCTTCTGCTGCGCCGCTCGTGCCTCTGCCTGTCGTGCCTCTTCGGCGGCCACACGGTCGGCCTCTTCCTGCGCAGCAAGATTGATCGCGGCCTCTTCTGCCGCGGCGACTTGCGCGTCGTGTGACACTTTCCATATTGCGCCTCCACCGCCCAAGACGAAGAGGGCTACCAGGGCACCGATTGCCCATTTCTTGGGCACTCGTTTCGTCCTTGTGGATGATTCAAGTTTGGAGGACGGATCCGGCAGGTCGAGCCATTTGGCGCCGTCCCAATAACGCTGACCTCCCGACGGGTCGGGGTACCAGCCCGCAGGAGTCGCGTGAGCTTCGTCTGTCATTGCATTCGCCGTTCTTTGGTCGCTGACTTGCATTGTTGAGACTGAATTTCGGAACTATGTGGTCTGACTGGTTCACTGCGGCTGGACGCCTACAACATTCGTCACTCAGGCGCACCTAGGGAGTCGTTGTGCGACATCGGTTGAGATTGGAACGTCCGCCGTGAGGATTTGGAGTCAATTTCCGAAGGGTGGACTTCAGGGGAGAGTGGTTGTGGCAGTGTGTGCTATCGAAAGAAACATGTTCTTTGTCAGCCTACGGTCAGCGGATGCGAACCTTCGGCCCGTTGTTAGAGCGTAAAGTATCAGGCCGGTCGGACACTCTCGTTCGTGGATCTTGAATCGGGCTAAAGCAGTCATCTGTTTCGATGTATTGACTCGTTCAACGATCACGACTCGCTGTCGGTCGAACGGTGTATTGACTCGGATGCTTTGACGCGCACGAGATTGCGCAACGTTCCGCAGCTGGGTCGGCAACACGTCCGAACTATGTGCCAGTCCGTGCCGTCTGGTAATAGTTTCAACCATCGCGCCGTCGGGGGTTGACGAATACAGCTGGCGCGACCGCATTCACATTTTTCCGCCTGCGACCACCCACGGGCGAGAGTTTCGGGCAGACCGCCCGCATTTCCGAAAGGGCACTGCTGTGTCGATCGATGTTCAGTCCACCACGGTCAGCACGAAGGCGGGAACCCGGGGGCTCGGGGTGCGACGGTCGGTGTTCTCCTCGATCGTCGGCGGCGTGGGAGTCGTCGTTGTGGCCGCCGGCCTTGTTGCCTGCGGCTCGGGTGAGTCGTCGTCGACGGCATCGGTGACTACCACCACAACCGCAGCAGCCACGACCACGCGCCCGACGACGACGGTGCCCGTGACCACTCCGGTCGCGGTTGCGCCCGTGGTTCCGGTGCAGCCTGCGCCTGTGGCGCCGACCTCGAGCGCGCCTGTGCTGGTGCCGATGCCGGCTGTGGTCTGCATGAACCTGCAGACGGCACAGAACACGATCCAGGCGGCGGGGGTCTTCTTCTCGCGCAGTGCCGACGCGACCGGTGCGGGACGGAAGCAGGTGCTCGACTCGAACTGGGTCGTCGTGGGTCAGCAGCCGTCGCCCGGGGAATTGATCGGCGAGGGCGACGCGGTGCTGTCGGTGGTAAAGATCGGTGAGCCCAGCAATTGCTAGTCCACTGATGCCGACACCGCTAGGGTCGAAAGTCCCTATTCGCCCGGGTGGTGTCGGTTGAACGGTGTATTGACCCGGTTTCGTTGGGGCGCAGTTTATTAGCTCAATCACCGTGGCGGGCGCGGATATGTGTGACGTCGGGTTTGTCTGGTATTAGTTTCAACTAACGTGCTCTGAGGCGGGCGGGTGGCCGAGGAGCGGGGGTGTTGTCATTCGCTTGAATGAATCTCGGTCGCTCTGACGCGTTGATCGGGAAACGTGTCGGAGGCGGGGTGTAATTTCGGCAGCATAGTTCGACGTTCAAAGAAATGAGGGGGACGGGCGCGCGTGGTCGACGCCGCCGAATCTGATGTGGCCGCAGTGCCGCCTGCTGGGCGACGCTGACGGCCGCGGTATCTGCGACTCGCTGTGCCGCTTATCGTTTCATCATCGCTCGTGTAACGCTCGTCGCAATGTCGCGATGGAATGTTCGATCACCACACCTGGTTCCCCGTGCGTCTGCGCCCTACCGCGAGAGAAATCCGTGCCTCGATGACCAACCCCTTCGACTTCAGTGATTACGAGACCTCTCGTGATCGTCCGTCCACCGACGCGGCCTCGTCGTGGCCGGCTGCAGGTCAGTTCGGTTCGGTGTCCGCCGACCCCTTCGGATCTCAGCCCGCCGCGTTCGCTCCGACAGCGGCGGCGGAGCCTTTTGCTGCGGCGCCGAGTCCGCGGCCACGCGTCACGATTGCGCAGGGCAAGCCACCGGTCGTCTTGCTCGTGCTGGCCGGATTGGTGGCGGCAGCGGGGCTGGTTCTCGCGATAGTCCTCGGTTCGCTGACAACTCTTGCCGTCCTCGCGTGGGTTCTCGCCGGCCCGGTCGCGTTCGCACTGCTCGCCCGCTTCACCGTGCGCGACACGGTGCAGCGCACGATGCCGGTGTACTCGAGGTCGAAGGGGGCTCAGCGGGGATATTGGGTGGTTGTTGTCCTCGCGTTGGCGGGAATCGTGGCGAGCGCGTGGCACATTGCGGAATGGGCGGGTCGACTGTGAAGAAGGTGGCCGCCCTCGCGGCGATGATGCTCGTGCCGCTGCTGCTGGCGATCCCGACGGCGTCCGCGGCCCCGACGACCGCTGCGGTCGGCGATTTCGGTGGATGTTTGGCCGCGCAGCAACAGGGCGACCTGCTGCTCATGGTCGATCAGTCCGGCAGCCTCCAGGGTTCCGACCCCGACGCGGCGCGCGTGTCCGCCGCCAACTACCTGCTCGAGCAGCTCAACACGTTCGGTGGATCCGCGGGTGTGGAACTCAACGTGGCGATCGCCGGATTCTCCGACGACTTCACCGTCCACGCACCGTGGACCCGGCTCGACAACGGTTCGCTGCCCGCCCTGCATGGTGAGGTCGAGAGGTTCCGCACGCGCACGGACGGCATCGACACCGACTACTGGAACGCGCTCGACGGTGCCCGACGCACGCTCGCGGAACGCGACGGCCAATCGCAGGCCAACCGCTGCCAGGCGGTGGCGTGGTTCTCCGACGGAAAACTCGACTTCACCGTCCGCGACGCCGAGAAGCCGTACGCGCAGGGAGTTTCCCTCGGCAGCGATCAGGGCGTCCAGCGGGTGGTGGCGGCCGCCCGGGAATCGATCTGTCGCCCCGCAGGCATCGCCGATCAGCTGCGCTCGTCGGGAATCGTCACGTTCGCGGTCGGCCTCGCCGCGGGCACCGCACAGCCCAGCGACTTCGACCTGATGCGGTCGATCGCCACCGGCGGCGACGGGGCGTGCGGAAAGGCCACGTCGTCGTCGCCCGGCGACTTCTACCTCGCGCAGAACATCGACGACCTGTTGTTCGCGTTCGACGCGTTCAGCACACCCGGTCAGGCGCCGATCGAGGGCGAGACCGGTGTCTGTGTCGTGAGTGTGTGCGAGGAGGCGCAGCACCGCTTCGTGCTCGACGACTCGATCAGCTCGGTCACCGTGCTCGGCTCGGCCGACGCTGAGGGACTGATCCCGACATTGATCGCTCCGAGCGGGGCGCAGTTGGCACTCGACCGTGCCGGTGCCCCCACCACCGCAACACTGGACGGCGCCCAGGCGGCGTACCGGTGGATGTCGCCCCGATCGGTCAGCTTCACGATGACCAAGTCCGACGATTCCGCCCAGTGGCAGGGCATGTGGGCCCTCGTGTTCGTCGACCCGGACGGCTCCAGCCCGCTGGCCCGCTCGAAGACGAACATCCACATCTCGGGCAACCTGTTCCCGGCCTGGCTCGGCATGGACACGTCGGCCGTCCACAGCGGTGAGAAGACGTCCGCCATCCGTCTGGGCATCGTCGACTCCGACCGGAACGAGATCGACCCCTCCGACCTGTTGGGTAGTGCTGCCCTGTCGGTGTCGCTGACCGACGCGGGGAACGTCGATCACCCGTTGGTCGAGCGGATTGCCAAGGAGCGCATCGGCGATCCCGCCGAACTCGATTTCACCCAGGTTCCGCCGGGAGCGGCGACGCTGCGGCTCACGCTCGACGTGACGACGGCGGACGCCCGGTCCGCGTCCGGTGACGTCATCGCCCCGGGCACGGCGTTGACGCCGCAGTTCGTCGATGTCCCGCTCACGGTGTCGCCGCCGATCGGCTACCCCGTCGTCCCGTCGACGGTCGATTTCGGCACCGTCGAGGGCGCGGGGCAGTTCGCTGCGAGCATCCCGATCACCGGTCCCGGTTGCGTGTGGTTCGACGGGGCCGCACCGATCGCGCTCGATTCCGTGCCCGACGGCGTCGGTGCCGTCGGCGTCTCCGCCGGGTCGGCGCCGACCGCCGCGAACTGCCTCGAGATCGGCGAAGGTCAGCAGGCGAGTCTTCCCGTCGACCTGTCCGTTCCGGCCGCGGGCAACGGCTCCCTCAACGGGTCGATTCCGCTGATGATGTCCCCTCCCGGTGAGCCCGACCGCGCGCTGCCGATCAACGTCGCGTTCACCGCAGAACTGCAGAAGCCGCTCAACAGCGGGCGGTTCTGGCTCGTGTTCGTCCTGGTGCTGCTGTTCAGCATTGCTGTGCCGCCGCTCCTGCTCTACGGGGTCAAGTGGTGGACCGCCCGCATCCCGGCGAAGACCCTCAAGGCGATGCGCGTCGGTGTCACGATCGAGGGCGGGCAGGTTCTGCGGGACGGTGCCGAGTTCGGCATCCGGGAGAGCGACCTGAGTCAGCTCGTGCGCGGCCTGAACAAACCCGCGCGCAGCCTGGACGTCGAGGGCGTGGAGTTGCGTACGCGGATCGGTCTGTCGCCGTTCGGGCCCGGGTACGTCGTCGCACAGCAACCCGGCCTCGTCGCGGCGTCCGGAGCCGATCCGTCGGTCGACCGGCGCACGCGTGGCGCGCGACTTCCGCTCGCCATCCACAACAACTGGGTGGTGCTGCACGATCCGGACGGGCCGGCGAACCTGGCGACCGTGCTGCTGCTCGTCGGCGCCGACGCGACGGACGACAGCAACCGCCGACTGGTCGCCGACCTGGTGCGCAAGGTGCCCGGCCGGGTGGCCGACCTGAGGGCCGCTCACCCCGGCGCGACCCCGTCCGCGACGCCGCCGAGCGCACCACCGTCGTCGGACCCCTTCGGTGCTCCCGCCCCGACGTTCGGTGCGGCACCCGCCTGGGACGCCCCGACATTCGGCGGTGCGGCACAGAGCGGCACGGGTGCCCCGGCCCGCTCGTCCGCCGGCGACCCCTTCGATCCGTTCCGGCCTCCCGGTTCCTGACCCGGATCGTCTTCGACTTCAAGCTCTCTCTTCTGTGAAAGGACCGTAATGAGGCGGTTTCTCGTAGTCGGTTGCGGTGGTTCCGGCGCTGTCACCCTCGCGTACATGATGGATCAGTTGCGCTCGGATCTCGCTGCGGTGGGCGTCGACCGGATCCCCGGCGGGTGGCAGTTCGTCAGCATCGACGTGCCGACGGCACCCGAGGCGGGGCCGGACGGCCTCGACAACGTGCGCGATCAGGGCGGTTTCTACTTCGGCAGCGGCCCGCAGGGTGACTCGTACGCGGTGCTGGACAATGCGCTTACCAACCAGCTCACCGCGAAGCAGAGCCTCGACGAGATCGCCACCTGGGCGCCGCGCGACCCGTCGTCGGTGACGGTGCCGATCGGATCGGGTGCGGGCCAGTACCGCTCACTCGGCCGCATGATCACTCTGAGCAAGGCCGGCGGAATCCGCGACACCCTGCAGCGTGCGTGGGATCAGCTGTCGACGGTGGAGACGGCCAGCCAGATGTCTTCGCTCAACGTGCCCGGCGGCGGGTCCTTCGAGCAGGGGGAGTCGCCGATCGTGCTCGTGGTGTCGTCGATGGCCGGCGGCGCCGGTGCGTCCATGGCCCTCGACGTGTGCCGTCTGCTCACGCTCATCCCGGGACTCGACCCGCGGTTGATGGGCGTGTTCATGGTGGCCCCGGACATCTTCGACGGACTCGGCAAGAGCGCGACCACCGGTGTCCGCGCCAACGCGCTGGCGATGCTCGGCGAGATCGTCGCCAGCCAGCTCGGGTCGGCGCGCGAACACGACGTGGAGATCCTGCGCGCACTCGGCCAGCAGCACGGCGCGGGCGAGAAGGTTCCGTTCGCGCGGGTGTTCCCGGTGGGCCGCAAGGTCGGTGTGGAGGGCGCACCGTTCGGTGACGGCTCGCAGAAGGCGATCTACCGCGGCCTGGCCCGCGGTCTCGCCGGGATGATGATGAGCGGCGCGGCCACCCGGCAGTTCGTCCAGTACGACCTCACCAACGGCGCGGGACTGCCGGGCCAGCGGGAGAACATCGGGTGGGGCGGTCAGTGGGACAACCTGCCGTGGGGAACCTACGGCTTCTCGAGCCTGAGCATGGGCCGCGACCGCTACGCCGAGTACTCGGCGCAGCGCCTGGCTCGCAGTGCCGTCGACCGCCTGCTCGACGGCCACCGTTCGCCGGGCAGCCCGGTGTCCGACGAGGATCAGGTCAACTCGATTCTCGACGGTCAGTGGAACAGCCTGCTCGCGGCGATGGGGCTCCCGGTCGCCCATGCCGACGCGCGGGGCGCACAGATGGGGGTGGGCGCCTGGCTCACGTCCGTGGTGCTGCCGTCCACCGATGCCACCCGGATGGCCGGGCAGACGGTGGAACTCGAACTGCGCGGGCATCTCCCGTCGGGTTCCGGTCTCGTGGCGGGGCAGTGGGTTCCGGAGATCCGGCAGGCGCTGGGACGACGCAGGCAGGCGCTGACGAGTTCAGCCGAGCAGCACGCGGTCGCGCACGCGTACATGTGGCACAAGGGCCTCGTGGACCGGATCGAGGGGACGGTCGGCAGGTCGATCGCCCAGCTCGGTCTCCCGTACGCCACCGCACTGGTCAGCCGTCTGCTCACGTACTGCAAGGATTCGGTGCGGACGGGTGCCGAGGACCTGTCGCGGCGCGGACCGGAAGTCATCACGGCGCAGACCGCCGACGCGACGCAGGTGCTCACCAACCTCAAGGGCAGCATCGAGAGTGACGCGGAGATCCTCGATCGGATCGTCGCCGACTGCCGCGACAACGTGTACCGCCAGCTGTATGCGTCGCTGTCCGGCAAGGTCGCCGAGGTGATCGCTGCGCTGGTGCCGGAGGTCCTGCAGCCGCTGCTGGACGCGTTGAACGAGGAGCAGACCGCGCTGCGCCGCGCCCGTAACAAGCCCGCCAGCGATGTCGGGCTCGCCCGGCTGGCGACGGACCAGTACGGCGCCTGGCCCGCCGACAAGGCCGATCGGGTGCCGAAGCGGTTCGCGGAAGCCAACAACGAGGTGATGCTCACCCCGTCGGCGGACTTCATGGATCAGTACCGCGGCGACCTTCCGCTCGCGGTGACGGCCTCCGAGACCGGGACGCCCCCGTTCGCGGCGGCGGTCGAGCAGGCCGTCGCGAGCGTGGTCACGGGACTGTGGACCACGGTCGACGGCACCCGGGCGCCGGGGGAGGACCACTCCCTCGTCGAGCGCACCGCGGCCTGGCGGTCGCGGGCGTTCCCGATCGACCCGAACACCCGTGAGGCGCTGGTGCCGTCGTCGGCGCGCTACGACGTGCACGTTCGTCCCGTCGAATTGCTGGATCGGGCACGGAAGTTCGTCGGACGCACCGGAGAATCGTTCGACCGGTTCTGCCGGGTGTCGCTCCGCGAGTACATCGAGGACCACACCGTGCCCGCGTATGCGATCGAGGAGCGGCGGGACCGACTGCAGCGCAAGTTCACCGAGGCGCTCTCGCTCGCGCGGCCGCTGGCCAGCGTCAACCAGCAGGCGCTCGAGGCGCTGCACCCGGGACAGCAGGTGGAGTACCGCTACAAGTTCACGTCGGTGCCGTTCCTCAACCTGCCGGTCGCGGACACGCTGTCGCAGGTGCTGCAGAAGGACCCGATGATCGATCACGAGACGGAGGGCGAGTTCGCGCGGCTGCTGTCCGACGAGGACCGGCTCACCCGTATCGACATCTTCGGTTCGTACCCCAACTACTCCCCGCTGGCGTACGACTCGGTGCTCGGGCCCGCCGCGAAGCAGTGGGCGGATTCGACGCCGGCGCAGCAGGAGTCGTTCTGGCGGTGGCGCCGGTCGCGTCCGCTGGCCGCCTCGCTGCCGATGCACCGCGACGAACGCCGCGCGATGACCGCGGGGTGGTTCCTCGGGTTGGCGATCGGGCAGGTGCGGTTGCCCGCCGCCCCCTACGACGAACCGGTCCGGGTGTGGGACGCCGGCATCGGCGACTGGGTGGATTTCCCGAACCCGCTGCTGACGCCGCCGTCCCGGTTCACGGTGAGCAACGACTGGCTGCCCGCGGTGCTCGAATCGGTGTTGCTGGCGATGGCGCAGTCGCACGAGCCGCCGGTCATGCACTCGATGCTGCCCTACCGGGCGCTGCGCGCGGTCTATGACTCGTCCGCGGAAGACCCGGTCAGCGGCATCCACGAGGTGTCCGCGAAGGCGCGGCTCACCGACTGGCTGCGCACGGGTGTGCCGGTCACCGGCTGGCAGTCGCAGGTGGAGAACACCGGACCGGACGTTTCCGTGGCCGAGCGCGCCGGCAGTGCCGTCGCGTGGCTGTCCAAGATCCGTGACCTCATCGGCGAGCACTACATGGAACCCGGTCAGGACGGGGCACCCGGAGGTGGCGCACTGTCGGTGGTCGGGTTGCGGGAGCATGCCTCGCAGACACCGATCTTCCGGGACATCGCACCGGACGTGTATTGGGCGACGGGCGAATTGATCGCCTTGATCGAGGAGTGCAAGGCGCGCGCGGAGCGACCGGAGCAGCCGAACCACGCTCCGGTGCACGCCGCCGCACCGACCGCGATGGCGCACACCCTCGTCCTCCCCGACGCCGGTCAGTTCTGACATGAGCGTGTTGACGGTGTTCCTGGCGGCGGACGGTCCGGCGCAGGGTGTGCGGGACGTGCTCCGAGACCTGTCCGCGGCCGGGCTGGTGTCGCCGTTCCTGTGGATCGACGACACCGCGGTGCTCGCCGACAGCACCCGACTGCGCGCGCGGGAAACCACGGCGGGGGCCGACACGGCGGTGGTCCTGCAGGACGTGCTGGCCTCGCGGCGCATCGACCGGGTGCGGATCTGCGTGCTGGTCGCCGGCACCGCGCAGGTCGATCCGGAGTCGGTGCGGTTCGTCTCCGAGTTGCTCACGTCCAATTCCGGGGGAGCGCGGTCCAGCCGGCTGCGACTGCTGGTGCGCCGCCCCGGGGACGCGGACCCGGGCGTCACCACCCTTGCCGGCTGGCACAACCTGCTCATCGCCCCCGAGGACTCGCGCGGCCCGGGGATGGGACACGAATCGCTGGCGCCGACAGCCGATCCCCTCGCCGTCGGGCGGCACGCCGCCCCGGTGATCGCGGGTGTGACCGGGCTGTGGAACGACGCGCAGCACGCCCCGTTCGACGACGAACCCGTGCTCCCCGGCAACGCGCTGCGGGTGGTCCGGTCCTACTACCGGCGCCTGGACACCGCGCGCGCCGAGCACGACCTCCGCTCGGAGCTGCTCGACTTCGGCGGGCTGATGCCGCTGCCGCACGACGCCGGCACCAACGTGCTGTATGCCGACGACGTCGCGTCGGCGACGTCGACGATGGCTCGGGCGTTGTGGCGCAAGCACAGTGCGCTGCTCAGCGGCGAACGCGCGGAGGCACCGGGTGCGGTCGAGCCGCGCACCATCCGGTTCGTGCAGGCCCTGCGGATGTTCTTCTCCTTCCTGTTCGCGGTGCTGCGGAACGCGCCGGCCCAGTGGGTCGCGCGGGTGGCCAACCGGGCATCGGCGTCGGTGGCGTCGGCAACCCAGACCACCCTGTTCGGATCCACCCGGGGTGCCTACCGCGTCGTCGTCGGCGGCGTCGACGCGGACGGACACAAGGTGGCGTGGACCGACTACGAGGCGGCGTCCAAGCAGATCGGCGCGATGCTCGACGCGGCCGGCGCCACCCCGCAACCGGTGACCCCGGACCTGTCGGCGCTGTGGCGCGACTACGCCCGCGCCGCCCTCACCCTGTCGGACGCCAGTGAGCGGTCCGCCGGTCTGCCGCCGGTGCAGGTGGGCGCCCACCGGGCGATCCTGCGGACGGCGTCGGACGTGGTTCCCGGCCCGGGTGACCGGTTCACGGACATTCCCGGCATGGTGTCGGCCACGCTGAGCCTGCACGCCGTCGAGCCGGCGGACATTCTGGGGGTCACGGAAACCCGGGATCGTCTGCGGGAATTGGAGCAGGACCCGACGATCGGACTCGACGCCCGGCGGACGAGTTCCGCCCTCGGTGTGTGGTGGAGCCGGAAGCAGCGCAGTTTCGCGGTGTCGTTCGGGTCGATCCTGACGAGCCGCCTCGACGCGACCGTCAACGAGTCCCGGGTGCTGCTCGAGCGCCTCGACAACGCGGAGCAGCGTCAGAACCTTGCGGAGGCCTGCGCGGAGCAGCAGGCGCATATGTTCCGTCGCGTCCGCATCGCGACCGTGGTCTTCCTCCTGCTCGCCGTCGCCGCCGGAGTGTGCGCGTGGCGCGAGATCATCTCCTGGTGGTGGGGTGGCCCGGCGATCGCCGTGTGCGTGCTGGCGTGGGCCGCGGTGGTGGCGATCGTGTGCCAGCGCACCCAGCAATTCCTCGAACGGTTGCTGGTCGAGCGGGACGCGGCCGCGCGGGCCGATGCCGCGGATCGGGCCAATCTACGTGTCGCACTGCGGGAGATCGAGCACCTCACCGGGGCCTACCGGCAGTTCCTGTCGTGGAGCCGCGCCCTCGGTGCGTTCCTCGCCGAGCCGCTCGGTGCCAGTGAGCAGACTCGAACGACGTCCCGGACCGTGGGTTGGGGGTTACCCCGGCACACCGCGATCGCGTCCGGGACGCCCAGCACCGGGCAGGTGGAGCGGGTGGCGGAGGCGTTGCGCCGCGACCTGTTCACGGTCGGCTGGCTGACCGACCCCTGGGACACCGTGCTCGGCTCGGCAGGCGCCGCGCTCGGCTCGGCGGGCCACGACATCGACCGGGACCCGGGGCTGCTGGCCGCGAAGCCCGGTGCCGGCTCCGGTTCGGCGCTGGACGAGTGGTCGCAGCGGTTCGACCAGGGCAAGATCCGCGCGACCGGTGCCGCCGTGCTGTGGCAGCGGGCACTCGCCGAATTGACCGGAACCCGAGAAGAACTCGTCCACGGCCTGCTGGAGACCGTCGAGTACTTCGACGGGGGAGCGCCGAGGCGGGTGGGGGTCGACGAGTTCGTCGCCGGGATCGGCACGAGCTCGGACGGGGTCGCGTTCTTCGACCGGTCGATCTTCAGTGACACGGCGTCGACCAAGGGGCTGTCCGCGGTGTCGGGTGAGACGGTGACCCGCGTGCGCGTCGGCTGCGGGCTCGTGGCCGTCACGACCCAGTACACCGACGGACTGTCGGACGAAGATCTGCGCGCGACCCACGTTCGTGGCGCCGATCCGGTGGAGATGCAGCAGATCCCCGAGTTCGAATTGCGTCCGGCCAGGCAGACCTCGACCGCCCACGACAGTGCCGTGAGGACCGCATTCGTCGTCCCGGTCGTCGACGGCCTCAACTTCTGAAAGCGAGTGGAACCGTGACCGAGGTTGCCTCCCCCGCAGTGTCCGATGGTGCCCTCGCGGCATTGCAGCAGTGGCGACAGCAGCAGATCGACGGCGGCCGACTGCGCCCTGGTGTCGTCAAGGACACGCATCTGCAGCAGATCCTCCGATCGAACCGGCGCACCGCCGAGGAGATCGAACCGATGCTGCCCCGGCAGGCGAAGCCGTTCGTCGACGACGTCGTCGCCGTGCTGTCGGCCGCGCCGACCGCGGCGACCACCCGCGCGTCCGAACCCACCGCACCCGCCGCGCCGCCGCCGGTCACCGAACCCACACCGGGCAGCGAGCACGTGGTGTCGCTCCGCACCGAGGACTTCTGCGAATTCCTGCACGCCGACTCGGATCACCCCGTCGGCGCAGTGACGATCAGCACCGAACCCACCGGCGGGCACCTGCTCGAGTGGGAGCCGATGCAGGCGCAGGCGGGGCAGACCGTGCTCTACCGGGTCGTATCCGGCGAGAACCATCGCGCCTACAAGCCGGAGGCGGGCCGGCTCGTCGGTGTCACCCGGGGCACCCTGCTCGTCGACACCGAACCCCCGGCGGCCGCGGTGCGGCACCTGCAGATCTGGTGCCACGTCGGACGCGACGAGCGGGACGCCGTCCGACGGCAACCCGTTCTCATCGCGGAAGGCCACATCCTCAGTCCGGTCACCGAATTCATCGTGATGGAGGACGAGGGAGCCGTCATCGGGCAGTGGAGTGCGTGGCCCACCGTCAGCACCGTGCGGGTGCTCCGCATCCCGCTCGACGGTAGTGTCCGCGTTGACAACGACCAGCGGCACCGCATCCTCGCGGACCAGGCCAATCTCGGCGGGTTCGTCGATCGCGACGCCCGCCGCGGGCAGCGCTACCTCTACCGCGCGATCTGCGAGGTGCAGGTGGACGGGCACACCCGGCTGTCGGCGGTCGCGCAGGCCGAGATCGCGGTGTCGGCGGTGCTCGAAGAGGTCGAGGATCTGCACGTCACCACGCACGGCGACAGCGACAACCTGCGGTTCGATCTGCAGTGGACGCCACCCGGCATCGGCGCCGTGATGCTGTACCGCACGGAGTCGGCGCCGCGGGCCGGTCTCGACGGCGCGGTGCTCGCCGCGGACGCCCTCGAATTGTCGGGTGGACTGCCCGGTTCCGCGCGGCTGGTGCACCCGGCTGTCGCGGACGAGGACGGCACGCACCGGATGACGGATGTGTCGTGGCCGCGGGGCTGGGTGCGCGCGTACTTCACCCCGGTGACGGCGCTCGACGGGCAGGTTCAGGTGGGGCGCACGTTCATCGCGACGCGTCCGCTGCCGCCGCTGCGGGACGTCCGGATCGTCGAACGCTGCTCCGAGCAGGTGCTCACGTTCCCGTGGCCGGAGGGTGCGGCGTCGGTGTCCGTCTACCTCAGTGCGCCGGAGATTTCCGCCGAGCACGCCATCGAGCAGCGGCCGATGGCCGAGATCTCCCGCTCGACGTACGACCGGGACGGCGGACTGCATCTGCCCGAACCGCTGCCCCCGCGGGGATGTTCCGTCCACGTCGTCCCCGTCGCCTACACGGCGGGTGAACGAATCGTCGGGATCCCGGCCACCGTCGAGTACCCGGGACTGCTGCGCATCGAGTACCGGCTGGAGACGAAGCGCTCGCCGACCGGGAACGCCGCCACCGCCGTCATCCGGCTCGCATCCGAACTGGAGTTGCCGACGGCACCGCCGTTCGTCGTCGTGTTCAACGCCGGGCGGTTGCCGCTCAGCGCCCGCGACGGCGAGCCGCTCGAGGTCCGCGGTGACGGCCAGACCACGGCCGGGGCCCGCAGTTTCCACCCGCGCGGTCTGCGCAAGGAATTCGGCCAGCCCTGGACGGCCGACGTTTCCGGCAGGGTGGGATTCCTGCGCGTCTTCGCCGATGTGCGGCCGGAGACCAACCGGACTCTCGCGCTGATCGATCCGCCGGTCGACCAGCTGCGCCTGCTCGACGTTCCGCCCGGACCGGTGGAATGAGCGCACCGCAGCAGACACCCGGACCTCCGCGGTTCGGTCAACTCACCTACACGTCGTTCGACGCCCCCGACCGGGGCCGGGCGGGCGGCGGCTGGCAGGTCAAGGACGTCAGCAACGGCGTCAGCGCTGCCGAACAGGAATTCATGCGCGCCGGCGTCGCGACCCGATTCGACTCCCCACAGGCACTCCCGCAGTTCCCGACACCGGCCGACATCGCGGCGCGACCGCGGCGCCTGGTGTACGCGCCGACCGAGACCGGCGGCTGCTACTGGCACACGGCGCCCGCCGGCGCCGACGCGTCGGGGCGGCCCGGCAACGTCTTCGCGCACGTCGTCGTCGACCGCGCCCCGGACACGTCCGTCCGGCCCGTCGAACGGTGGGGTTCACCCGACTGGCTCGCCCCCTACGGCGCGGACGCGGTCGCGGCCGCCGAACTCCCGGGCAGCGCGCCGGCGCCGGCCGGAATGATCGATCGCGCAGCAGTTCTCGACTTCCTGCTCGATCCCGGAACGTGGCGCGTCGGTGTGCTGGGTCTGCTGCTGGACGCGGTGGACCAGGCGATACACGGCGGCCCGCGTGTCGTGCTGGGATGCGCCGACGCGGAGAACGCGGCCCGGTGGATCGGCGCGGTCTCGCATTTCATGTCGCCCGGTGCGGCACAGACCTTCGGCTGGTCCACCTTCGACCGCAGCTCGACCGTCGTCGACACCCTGTCCCGGGGCGTGCATCTGGCCTGCGTGCCGGCGCGCGACGCCGTGGACGCGGTGGACGGCTGCGTCGTCCTCAATGAGACCGACACCCCAGACCTCGGCGAATGGGGCGGGGAACCGCACCGGACGGCGACGGGGCAGCTGGTGCCGGTCACGGCGTGGTCGGTGCTCGCGCAGACCGTGCTCGTCGATCCCGGCAGCGCCCGACGGGCACTCGACCACCAGGACACCCTGGCCACCGCCGTGGGCGACCGCGACCTTGCCGGTGCCTGGCCGCTCGCGATGGCCGTGCTCACGAACCCCGAACTGCACGACGCCCTGCCCGAGGCCACGGCCGTGGTGCTCGCGCAGTCGCCGGACACGCTGTCCGCGTTCCCCGACGAGCTGGCGGTCGTCGCGCACGTGGTGGACGAACACCTGCCCGGAAACATGGCCGAGGCGTGGCGGGTGGTCGCGGACTGGCAGCACGGCGGCCGACCGGCACCGGTGGTGTGGGATGTGGCCGGACGGGTTCTCACGTATCGGGCCCTCGCCGACCGTGATTGGATCCGAGCCTCCGGACCGGCCGAGTTCGCCCTGTTCGAGACGTGGCCTCATACGGAGGATCTCGAGCGGGCAGCCGAGAAGGCGCTGTCGGCGCTCGTGAGCAGCCGGGGGGCCGATCTCGCTGCCGCCGCGCACGATGCCGTGAAGACACTCGACCTGCTCCTGCACGCACACCTTCTCGGCGACTCCGGGCACGACCTCGCCACCGACCTGCTCGACCGCGTCGTCGTCCCGGTGCTGTGCGATCACGAGGCGGGCCCCGCGCTGGTCGCCGGGCTCGGCGCCGTCGGAACCGACACCTGCCGTCTGCTGCAGTCGGCCGTGGTCGGTCATCCGGTGTTCGCCGGGCGCCCGCTCGGCACCCGGCTCGCGCCCGACGTTCTGCGCTGGCTCGTCGACGAGGTGCGCGTACCGACCGCCGAGGAACTGACCGCGGCGCCGTCACGCTGCGCCGAACCGCTGTGCGCCATCGTCGCCGACGCGGTGTTCTCGGTGGTCAAGAGCGGCACCGCGGTGCACAAGAAGGCATGGGAAGGCTACGCGCCGCTGGCCCTGTGGCGGTCGATCTACGAAGCGAGCGCCGGCGGCTGGGCGCCGAGCGAGGTCGATGCTCTCGTCGACGCGTACGCCTGGACGGTCGCGCAGTGGTGCGAACTCATCGGCGCGTTCCCCGATCACGTCGCACCCCGATTCCTGCTGCCGGTTCTCGTGCTCGAACCGTGGGGACCGGAGGTGGAGATGATCGTCAAGCACATCGACGCGAACCGCGGCGGCGCCCAGGCGGTCTCCGGTGCCGCGCACCCGGTCGACAGGCTGGCGGTGTCGTGGGCGCTCATCCGGGCGCAGGATCAGTGGGACCGGATCGACGATCCGCGGCTCCGGCGCGCGCTGGAACGGCACGGCTGGCCGGTGCTGAAGGACTACGGCGACGCCTGCCCGGCGCAGCTTCCGCCGGATCTCCTCGTCCGCCTCGCCGTGGTCGCGGTTGCCGGGTTCCAGTTCTTCCCGCCGCACAACGGCACCTACATGCCGACGATGCCCGCGAGTCACGTCGACGCGTTGGCCCGTGCGGTGGATCAGGACTCGGATTTCGCGGTCACCGCCCTGGTGGATCTGGTGCGCAGCGGTGCCCTCAACGAGCACTGGGTGATCCGGTCGGCGGTGCTCAGCTCGCCGGCGGCCCCGCACATCGAATCGGTGCTGAACCGGGACGACCTGCTCTGCCGACTCCAGGTCGGGCCGGCGCAGGCACGACGGTCGCTGCTCGAGCAGGTCGCGGCGATCGTCATGGGCGACGGTGACTACCGCGGTCCCGTCGGCACCTTCGAGGTGTCGGCGTCGCTGCGCGCCGAGATGCGGGAACGCCACGACGTCGCCGATCGATTCCGGGCCGGGGACGCCTACGCGCGGTTCGCGTCCAGTTGGCTCGAAGACGTCGAATCAGGATTCGTGCTGCTCGCTCACGAACGGTCGGGCCGGCGATGAGCGGGACGACAGTACGCATGCGCAACACGTGCAGGGGAAAGGGATCGAACTGATGTCGGGATATGTGCTGAACGGTGCGGGACGCGTCGAACTGCCCAACCGGCCGCTCGCGGTCACCGTGGCCGCGGCCACCACGGCCGTCGCGGTGCGCGCCACGCTGCCCGACGGCAGACCGGCCGAACCGGCGCTGTATCCGCGGGTCGGACTGCTGATCCTGCCGCGGGTCGACTCCGAGATCGTCGTCGTGGCCCGGCCGGACGCCGAGAGCGCCGCGTTCCCGGACGGGACGGTGCTACAGGTGACGATCGGCGTCGACAGCAGTCGCGACCTCGACTCCGAGCGCGCCGAGCTGACCCCCGTCGACGTGTCGGGGCTGCACCAGGTGGAGTTGGCGACGATCGCCCCGGCGGGGCCGAGGGTCGCGATCACCGCCCGCCGCACCGCCGTGGATGTGTCCCTCACCGACGTGGGGTCCCGGGCCCGGTCGGCCGCGCGCAGCGCCCTCGCGCTCGACCGTTTGCCCGAACCGCGCCGCTTCGACGTGGAGGTCGACGTCGACACCACCATGTCGATGCTCGCGCGCATCGACGACGGCAGCATCCGCACGGTGGTCGACGTCCTCTCCGGGGTCGCGGCGGTGGTGGGCACCCGCGAAGAGCTGGCCGTCCGGCTGATCGGCCACACGGTGACCACCCTGCCCGTCACCGAACTGCGGGACGTCGCGAATCAGGTTCAGGCCGAGCTCGACTCGGCCGCGCTTGGGATGGGTTTCCGTTCGGCAGCGGTCGACCGGAGTGAGCGCGGCACCCGCACCCTGGCGTTCACGGTGACCGATGCGGTGCCCGCCGACTGGTCGGGTGAGTGCACCGACACGGTGATCCGTCACCTCGTGCTCATCGGCGATACGGCCGAGGGTGGGCCCGGTGTCACCGCGGTGCCGTCGAGTGCGGCGCCCGAGCTGTCGAGTCTGTCTGTAGTGGTGACCTCGCTTCTGGCCGATGTGTCGGCGAGCTTGTTTTCGGAAGGCGTACGACGATGACGAAGTGCCCGCGGTGTTTCACCGCCCTGACCGGTGACCGGTATGCGTGGACGGCTGTCGCCCCGACGGACGTGGAGGTCGACGACGTCGCCACCAAGTACCACGGCAGTCCCGTGCGGTCCGGGAAGATCTTCGAACTCCAGCGCCCGGCCGACGCCGCCGACGACTGGGCCCCCGAGGACGACTACGCGACGGGCAAGGCCGGCGGTCCCGCCGTGGAGGTGTGCCCGCAGTGCCACTTCCGGCTGCCCGTCGGGTGGCGCGATGGCCGGGCGGCGTGCATCGCGATGGCCGGTGCCCGGGCCACCGGAAAGACCGTGTACATCGCGGCTTTGGTGAAGACCCTGCAGTTGTTGGGGGAGCGGCTGAACCGGGTGGTGGAGCCTGCCACCGGTGAGACCGAGGTGAACTTCCGCGAGCACTACGAGCGGCCGCTGTTCGAGGAGCGGGGCATTCTCGAGTCGACGCCGGCCTCGCACACGGGCAATCCGTATCAGCGGGAGCCGCTGATCTTCAGCCTCGGCCCGGGCCTGCGCGACGACACCCGGCAGTATCTCGTGATTCGGGATGTGGCGGGGGAGGACCTCGAGAACCCCGGCAACGTGGATGCGACCCATATGCAGTTCTTCGCGCAGGCCGACGGTGTGGTGTTCATGTTCGATCCGCTGAAGGTCGAATCGGTTCGGCAGCAGCTGCACGACCTGGTGCCGGCGCAGGAGCGGGTGGGCGGCGACCCGCGGTCGGTGCTGCGCACAGTCCTGTCGATCATCGGTACCGGGACCCCGAACCTGGCCGTGGTGCTGTCGAAGTTCGATGCGCTGCAAGCACTCGAGCGCGTGGAGGGCAGCGACTGGAGCGAAATCATGTCGCAGCGGGGCGCGGCCTTCCTCCGTGACCCGAGCCTCCAGCGCGCGCCGTATCACGAGGTGGACGGGCAGCTGCTGCACGAAGAGGTCCGCAGCCTCCTCGACAAGCTCGAGGCGCGTTCGATGGTGATGTCGGTGGACCAACCGCCCGCCGGCAACGCCCTGCCGAGCCGGTTCTTCGCCGTCTCGGCCCTGGGCGTATCACCCGTCGGAGATCGACTCCACGACAGCGGCATCTCACCCTTCCGATGCCTCGACCCCGTGCGATGGATCCTCGCGCAGCGGGGGGTGTGGGTGTAGTGATGGGAGACGACATGGATACAAACAACGCAGACGATTCGCCGTTCTTGCTGTTCAACCTGCCCGATGAGACCGTCGAGTTGGCGTTCGTCCCATTCTTTCTCGGATCGTCGTCCACGTCTGAGTGGGGCCGTAGGTCACGCCGGTGAGCCGCTCGATCGCGATCCGGCCCAGGGTCCACACCCCGGTCGCGAAGCCATGAGCCTGAGGTCCTTTGAGTAATTTCTCCCGGATCACAGCGCTCTGGGCGTCATCAAGACGCCGCATGGGCCAGGGTCCGGTGCGGGAGTCGGCAGGTGTCGACCACACCCAAGTGTCATTCAGATAGCCGACATTCATCTCGCAGTTGCGGGATCCACTGCATCGCTATGTCTTCTGTCTGATTTGATACCCCGTAGAACCGTCACACGCCTCGCCGCGGGCGCGCCAGGAAAGGAGGACTCACAATGTCAGAGAACGACCGTCGCAGCGATGCCCAGCGCCGCGCGGAGGCGAGCATCGTCAACGAGTACAACATGAAGTACATGGGCTTCGAGATCGACGGTCCGGTCTTCAAGGTGAGGGGCAAGGAGTACCCGATCAACATGATCACTGCCGAGGTGATCACGGGCGCCCAGACGAGTACGTCGCGCACCACCATCACCAGGGTAGTCGGCGGCGGTCTCGTCGCCGGTGTGGGCGGAGCACTCCTCGGTGGGGCTGCCAAGAAGTCGACGGACACGTCGAAGATCTACATCTCGGTCGTCACTCCAGATGGTGAAGTTGTCACCAAGAGCCTGCCGACTGCCAACGAGAAGCAGGTTCGATTCTTCGCTGACAGACTCCAGTCGGCGGCAACGCGGAGGTGGCCTCTTGTGACGGCGTTCGGCTCCCTTCCCCTGCATCCGTCCTCTCGCCGTGACGGAAGTTCTGATACCTCGGTCACGGCACCACCCACGTTCATCGCTGTGTTGTCAGTGATCCTTGGAATCTTCGTCCACGTGGCGTTCTTTCTCGGGTTGCTACTTGCCTTCGTCGTCTGGATGGCATTGGTGATGGTCGAATCCGGCAAGGATGCGAAAGCGCTCGACGAAACTGACCCAGGATGGCGGGAGAGGGAGGCTGAGACCCGCAAGCAGGCTGAGGAAGATATGTGGCGTACGGCGAGAGACGAAGGATAGCCGCTGGTCCCAGCGCCCGAAGGGCTTCCCGTCTACCTGCTTAGGCGACGGCGAGACAGCTGGAGAGCATCACGGCACCCAGAACGCACCGGTCCCAGCTATGACCTCATAACCGTTGAACATGGATGCGCTCACCGGACCGGTTCCTGTGGCGACGGCTGGTGGCTCGCCCCGCTTGAGCATCGCTACTCCCGACTGCAGAGTGGAGATATTCGTCCAGTGCACCCAATAGATGCCATCGCTGTTGGTTTGACGGGTGGTAATGAGACCACCTCCGGCGTCTCACCCGTAGTCGCCACCGGGTTCGCAGAGAAGTAGGTATGGATCCCACTGCAGAGCCAGATTCCCGCGTTCCAGACAAATGGAATCTGGAAGGTGTTCGTGTTGGGCGCTGCTGACGCTGTCGCCGTACCTAATGCCAGGGGAGTAGCCACGAGGGCCGCGGCGGCGATCGCTTTGGCCACAGTTGATTTGAGTATGGCGCAAGCCTCTCGGTCTGAGAAACGACTACACAGCATTGACGAAGCCTGGAAAGACGAGGGGCTGGCTTTCGTGGCATCTCCATTGCGATGACCGAGATATTGACTCTGATGTTTGAGGACGGCCGTAGTGGCCTCAGAGGAAAGATCTAGGTAAACGATGCGGAGTTGTTTCCGACGGAGTTTTCCGAGGTCGCGTTCTTTCGGAGGCATCCTTCCATCCGCATCGGCGAGGCCGACTCTCAAGAGTCTGGTCCGGGGCAAAGCTTCCTGCACGCTTACAGCCTGGACGATCTCGAACGGCTCCTCGACGATGTCGCCGTGACGCGCGCCGCCGCGACCATCGCGCTGCACATCATGCGTAAGCGCCAATGCATGCACCGTAAGGTGCACTCACCACAGCTCACGGAGGCTGCGTCTCAGTATGTACCGTCGACGGCAGTGAGCTCAGCACCTACCCACTAGAGTCCATACCATCTCGTTGCCAGAAGATTGAGGTGTCACCGTGGCGAAAGCTATGTTCAAGACCAATCCCATCCTCCTGGGGGAGCTGCTGACGGACTGTGAAAAGGGCAAGCTGCAGCTGCCCGACTTTCAGCGGAGCTGGGTCTGGGACGAGGAGCGGATTCGCAGTCTCATCGCCTCGGTGTCCAGGGCCTTTCCGGTCGGTGCCCTGATGGCCTTGGAGACGGGTGGGGGCGTCGAGTTCAAGCCGAGGCCCGTAGAAGGGGCGCCACGTGTAGCGGCGGAGCAGGCGCCATCGGCACTCCTTCTTGATGGCCAGCAGCGCATGACGTCGCTGTACCAAGTGACTCTGCGCAAGCAGGTGGTCGAGACTGTGACACCCAAGAAGCGCCCAGTGAAGCGCTGGTTCTACATCGACATCGAGAAGGCTCTCGACCCGTTGGTAGATAGGGAGGACGCGATCTTCGGCGTTCCGGAAGACCGAGTCATCAGGAGCGATTTTGGACGCAAGACGGAGCTCGATCTTTCGACGAGGATGGGCGAATTCGAGAACCTGATGTTTCCGGTGTCGATGGTGTTCGATTTCCCTGAATGGCAGAAAGAGTGCGTCAGTCACTTTATGGAGACGGACTCGAGTAGCTTTCAGGAGAAATGGACCCTTCTCAACACTTTTCAGGAGCAGATTGTCGAGAACTTCACCAGTTACCATGTGCCGGTGATCGCCCTCGACAAGGACACGTCGAAGGAAGCTGTCTGCGTCGTATTCGAGAAGGTGAACACCGGCGGAAAGGCGCTCGACGCATTTGAACTGATCACCGCCATGTACGCCGCCGAGGGTTACGAACTTCGCAAGGACTGGTTCGGTGAAGGGACGACCGTAGGGCGGCAGGCACGTTTGGCGCGAACGCACCGCCTCGCTGACGCGAAGTCGGGAATTCTTTCCGAGGTGTCAAACACTGATTTCCTACACGTCGTCTCGCTCTTTCACACGCGTGAGAAGCGCCGTGATGCCGCGGCTGCGGGGAAGACAGGCAAGGAGCTGCCTCAGGTAATCGGTAATCGTCAGGCGCTTCTCAATTTGCCGCTCTCTGCGTATGTGAAGTACCAAGACCAGGTTGAACAGGGATTCGTCGCGGCAGCGAAGTTCCTTCATCGTCTCCACATATATCGCATCTTCGACCTCCCGTATCAGACCCAGATAATCCCCCTCGCCGCGATTTTGGCGGACATCGGCGACGGCATCGACCACGTCACAAATCACGCGAAGCTTGTCGAATGGTATTGGAATGGAGTGTTTGGCGAGCTGTACGGCTCCACGACGGAGAATCGTATTGCCAAGGACTTCATCGAGGTGCCTGAGTGGATGCGCGGAGGTCCGGAGCCGACGACAGTGCTCGATGCATCGTTCCGTGCGGAGCGGCTGAAGACAATGAGGATGCGTTTGTCTGCGGCGTACAAGGGCGTTAATGCTCTGCTGATGTTGAAGGGCGCGAAGGACTTTCGATCAGGTCAGGAGTTCGACCACACGGTGTTCTTCGGCGAGAACGTGGACATCCACCACATTTTCCCAAAGAAGTGGTGTGAAACGAGCGGGATCCAGCGTTCCGTGTATGACTCGATCATCAACAAGACTCCGCTGTCTTTCAGGACCAACAGAATCATTGGCGGCGAGGCTCCGTCGCTTTACCTGGCAGGTCTCGAACGAGGCAAGGGGAACGCGCCGGTCATCGCTGCCGAGACGCTGGATGGGTATCTCTCGAGTCACCTGATCAATCCGAACCTGCTTCGGTCAGACGAATTCGAAGCGTTCATGGTTGATCGGCAGCGGCAGCTTGTATCCCTCATCGAGGAAGCGACCGGTAAGTCGATACCTGTCGATGACGTAGTCAGTGACGATATTTCACGCGCTGACCTCGACGCAGAATTCGAAGCCGAGTTCGGGCCGGACGACGACGAGTCGATTAGCGACGGCGAAGAAGCCCGCCTGACTCTGTCGACCAGCTGAGCGATATTGCCCGATGGCACGACGCTCGCATCGACGCGAATGCGTTCGGGCCGCAGGGCCCCAGCGAGTCAGGTGCCCACTTGGTTGCACCTTCTCGCTGGGGCCGTTCGGGCGTGATGAACCCGGCGCTCTACGGAGTTGTCAGATGTTGACGCCGTAGTCGCGTGCGATGCCGGCGAGTCCGGAGGCGTAGCCCTGACCGATGGCTCGGAACTTCCATTCGCCGTTGTGGCGGTAGACCTCGCCGAAGAGCATCGCGGTTTCGCTGGACGCGTCCTCGGTGAGGTCGTAGCGAGCGAGTTCTATTCCAGTGGTGCTGTCGACCACACGGATGAAGGCGTTGGTGACCTGTCCAAAGGATTGGCCGCGGGTGTCGGCGTCGTGAATGGAGACCGGGAAGAAGATGTTGGTGACGTTCGGCGGAACGGCGGAGAGATCGACGTTGATCGATTCGTCGTCGCCATCTCCCTCGCCGGTGAGGTTGTCGCCAGTGTGCTCGATCGAACCGTCGGGGGAGCGGAGGTTGTTATAGAACACGAAGTGAAGGTCGGAGAGCACCTTGCGGTCCTGGCCGGTGGCTAGGGCGCTTGCGTCGAGGTCGAAGGGTGCGCCGGTGGTGCTGCGGGCATCCCAACCGAGACCAACAGAGACCGTCGTCAAGTTCGGTGCCGCCTTCGACAGGGAAACATTTCCGCCTTTGGCCAGGGTGACGCCCATGGTTGATCCTTTCGACACTGCGGACGGAGACCGATCGTCGCCGTCCCGTATTGCATAACTCACCACAACAATAGCCACATTCAGGCTGTGTCGGGTCTAAGTGCCCGGGGCTATCAGGCCCTAACTGGGCTCATGCCTCGAACCGCGGTCGGCTTCATCTGTTCGAGCCCTGGTGGGCGACTGCACACCTCCGATACGATTGCGCAGCTCCTTCAGTTCCGAGCGGTGCCGAATTACGTCGATGATCGGAACATTCTCGAGCGAGGAATCGATCGCGGTGAATCGGATGACCCTGCCGCGATCACCTCGCGCATCGGCAGGCGCCACGAAGCCGAAGGACATGACAAGCTCGCCGGGATCAACTGTGAGTTTCTTGGATCCAGCCGGCTTCATGACACCGTATTTTCTCCGTACTGCTGTCTCGATGATCGGGTACAGGACAACAACGCCCCGCCGATCTGCCGAAAGGTTCTCGGCCGCTTCCACCGCTCTTCTCACGTTGTCGGACATCGCTCCCGAATTCAAGGTCTGCGCGTGATTCTCATCGCTTAGATGGCCCGCCAGAGCCGAGGGTGTGGCGATGTGCATGGGCACTGACCGATGCTTGGGATCACTTATTGCGCCAAACAGGGGTCCCCGCCTGCGGTCTCGACTAAACCAAGAGAAGGAACGACCGCTAGCCATATCAATGACCTGTGTGTCGCCGCTCTCATGTTGCGGAGCGAGGACGATCCAGTCCTCAACCCGTTGTTCCGCGGTGATTTCTCGCAGGTAGGTCAGATACGGCGAGAATTGTGCGGGCGCGTGCCATTTTAGACTGCTGATGATGTCGAAGAATTCGGGTGCAAGGATGTGGCCGGTGAAAGCCTTGAATACGTGCGGTCCGCGTGTCCCATCCTTATCGGACGGATACGCGAACGCGGTCGGAGATTCGGACAGCGACTCAAGAATCGGGGTCCATAGCGCAGTATTGTGCCGAAGATCCGCGACCCTGGTGGGGTAAGCGGTCGGCTCTTGCCACTCGCCGGGGGATTTGATCTCCAACAAGCGCGCGTTGAACATCTTGTTCGGACTCGTCGGCTTCAGCCAGGCGAGGTGCTGCGATACAAGGGGAGGCACCTGTGCCGGAAGTATCTGAGGTCGGCCATCCACCATCACGGAATATTGTGCTAGTTCGGAACGAAAGCTCTCTTCGTCCAAGCAGATCGCCTCGAATGCCTCGTACAGGTCGATCTCCTTGGTGCCAGTCGTTTCCGAACGACCGAGGTAGAGGCGCACGAGATCTCGGTATCCGTCGCGGAATCCGAACCATCGTCCCATCTGCATCAGCGTGGATGCGCTCCCCGCGCGTCGTCGGAAATAGGTGACGGTCAGTCCCTCGACCGTGAATCCGCGCGACAACTTCTGGCCGCCAATGAGAATCTTCCAGATCGATCGTTTGTCGAAATCTGCCTCGCCGGTCTCGAGGTCCTTGTCCCCGTTGACGACGATGATAGGCCGGTCGTCGCCACTGATGCGTATCGCAGCGGGACCCACGAAAGGAATGACTTCGTCGTAGGAGGCGGGCACTGAATATCCATCTGCACGAACGGCGGAGACCGGTGCGACGTCACTTTCGAACAGGTCACGCAATCGATCGTGCCCACGCGAACCCATGTAGCCGGCGTTCCACCACAGCCGCGTGACTCGGCCTAACAACTCGCGGTGCGCATCGGTACGCATGGACTCGTGGATGAGCATGGTGTGGTGCTGGAAGTGCCGGTCACCGAGGCCGCCCATGTCTTCGCGATAGAGCTTGATCGCGGCAGTGAGGACGAACATGTCCATCGCACGCTGCAAACAGCTGTCGTCATCGTCACCCTCGACTAGAATGTCCCGGACATGAGCCTTCTCATTCGAATTGGCCGGATTCCGTTCATCGGAAGGAACAACCGAATCCATATCGTGGAAGTCGGGAGCGCCCATATAGCCGTCTGGGCGTGGAAGCGAGATGATGAAATCCTTGGGGAAGATGTCTTCGGTGTCGCTGGGGTCCACGAATACATTCGCGAATGGTGTTGCCGTATACCCGACGTACTGTGCGCGCGGCAGCATCTTCAGCAAGTCTGAAATCTTCTGGTTAATCGCGGTACGTTCGGCGTCCGGCTTCGCCAGGTCAGAGGTGTTGACCGAGGCCTCATCAGACTCGTCATCGACTATCAGGACGGGAATCTCGGACAGGGGCGTCTTGATCTTGTTGAGGTCTTTGACCAACTTGGTCAGCACCGTCTTGTTCTTCTTGACGACCATGAGACGCGCAGATGAGCGATGGAGATTTCGTGCGTCGTATAGTGGGAGCGCTGGCTCTTGCTTCTCGAATTCGAGGGCTACAATTCCCTGAAGCAAGCTCTTGTAGTCGTTGTCGCGCGTGGTCATTCGGACGATATCGAATGCGCCGAGTGCGGAAGGTAGACCTCCGAATTTGAGGAACTTGCCCTGTCCCCACGCCGGATCGTCGGCGTAGTCGGACTCGTCCTCGCTTGCTCCGCGCAGGATGTTCTCTCGGCCAACGAGCTCCATGTCGAGGCGTCGTTGGGTCTGTCCACGTAGCAGGTTGAGAGTGCCACCGAGGACAATCACGAGTCGATAGCCCGCATCAACTGCTTTGGCGATTACGCCTGTGAAGTTTGCGGTCTTGCCCGACTGGACGTAGCCAACAACGAGGCCCTTCGACTGGTACACCGATGGACTGGACGGGTCCGCTAGGCGTTCCACAACACGGTCGGAAGCGATGTCGAGCCCAGCCACAGCGTGTTCCGGCCAGCCCTTATTAGCAAGTAGCTCACGGTACGCAGGCCAGTACCAAGGTCGGCCCTGTTGGGACTGCGAGGTATACCAAGGCGTGAACTTCGTGCTGATGACAACCGGTGGGGCAGTTCTATATACGGGCACAATTGAGGTGAGTAGCTCGCAGGTCCGCGGCTCGAGTGCGAGAAGCTCATAAACATTCCGACGGCGTTCGTCAGAGCGGGCGTCGGCGGACGACCAGGTTGGTGCTTCTGCAAAATCCCACCGCGTGAGCTGTTTCTTCCACGCTTCTACAAGCGGGTCGGTGGGCGGTGCCGATTCCAGGTACTTTTGGAAGTCCTTGTCTGTGGCGTACTCCGCCGCCTCGGCGGGCAAGTCCTCAGCCTGATACGAGAGAGCACGGACAAGCCTCTTGGGCTTGCTGCCGTGCATGTCTGCGAGGGCGGCACCATGCAGGGCGAGCCGTAATAAGTCGGCGTTGGTCATTCGAGTTTTCCTCATCGTTCTATACCCGAAGTGGTCTACAGAGCAAAGGTCGCCGCGAAGGGGCAGCCCACTCAGTCCGGACTGTCAGCTCGCGCTGATCTCTTGCTACTCACCGTCTGCGACACGCTCGAGTTCCGCTCGAGCCGCCGACACCATCACGGCTTGCCACAATTGCAGGTTGTCTTTCTCCCGCTTGCCGCTGTACTCCTTCTCGAAAAGTTGATGTAGGAGCAGGTACATGAGCGATTTCAGCAAGGGTGCGTCGTTGAGCGTGCCCTTTCGTCCACCCAGAATTGCCGCTCGGTAATTCTGATTAAGGTGGATCGTTCGATTCTCGCGATCCAGCTCGAAAAAGGCGCTGTTGTCGAGGGTCTGCCATCGAACGGAGATCGGGTCTTCCCCGGGAATTAGGGGGAGCTCTTCTTCGATGGTCTCGCGCACGGATGCGTCAATACCCTTTCCGGGTGGTATGACCGGCTTGCGGATGGTTCCTGAGGTCTTGCGGGCCTCGCGATATGTCGTCTCGCCATCCGTCAAGTACTCCGTGAAAAGCCGACCGTCGCCGTCTCGTGCATCCTCGAGCGCTACCACGACCTCTGGAGACATCTCTACGCCCTCCTTCTTGACGCTAAGCCGGAAAACATCCCGTGAGTCGTCAGGAAGATCGATGGAGATGCGGGTCAAGGCAAGATGTTGGTCGGGTTGCCGAAAATTGTTCCATCCGCCGGCTTGAACGAGACGATTGTGTCGGTAGAAGTAGAAGCCTTGCCGTTCCATCACGGACCCGACTGCTTTGTATTCGTCGAGTGTGGATTTCGGCGGCCAGATGTGGGCGTCGAGGCCGACGGACCCTGTCGATGGGAGTTCCGCGACGAATGGGCGCGGGTAGTCGGGGTGACCGGATACGGGGTAAGCGAAGGGATCCAGCGGTACGACACGTGCCCGCGGTCGATTTTCAGTGGATACCGAGTGGCGGCCGTAGTGGGATGGTCAGGTTGACCGTCGACCAAGCGGCTCTACTCCAGGGGTTTCCCACGAGCTGGCACTTTGCGGGGCGGAAGACAGCGCGATATCGCCAGGTCGCGAACGCGGTACCACCACCGCTGGCGCGTGCACTCGGAACGGCCATAGCGGGAACTTTGGGGGCGAGTGTCGAAACCGCGTGAATGCCGACACGTACTGGGCTGAAGAGATCGTCGGTGGGTCGTAATATGCTCCATCCTCATGGCCCCCGATCAGTCACGTCCAGCGCACTCATCGCAGCCTCGCATGGTGGACTTGTTTGCCGGGCCGGGCGGCCTCGATGTAGCAGCCCATTGGCTCGGGATACCTGTTCATGGCGTGGAATGGGACGCGGACGCTTGCGCCACTCGCCGCGCGGCCGGACTCAGCACCGAAGAGGGCGACGTACGGAGTGTCGGCCCACGCGACTTCCCCGACGCCACCGTTCTCGCGGGCGGCCCACCCTGCCAGACGTACACCCTGGCCGGCTCCGGCACCGGTCGCCGAGCGCTGGACGAGGTGCTCTCATTCGTCAAGCAGATGGCTGCTGGGTTCGATATCGCGTCCAGCGTCGCTCGCCTGGAGGACGAGCGTACGGGTCTGGTACTGCAGCCGCTGCGGTGGGTACTTGAGGCTCACGAATTAGGCATTCCTTATGACGCGGTCGTACTCGAACAGGTCCCAGCGGTGCTGCCTGTCTGGGAAGCTGTCGGGGAGGCGCTCGAGGGCCTCGGCTACAAGGTCGACTGTGGCGTCCTTCGCACGGAGGAATTCGGTGTTCCGCAAACACGGCGTCGCGCGATCCTCATCGCGAATCGTCACGAGGCCCCATCGCTACCGGTGCCGACACATCGCGAATACCGGAAGGGAATCCCGAGGCTCGCAGGCGACCAGACGCGCCTCGCGTGGGAAACGATGGGTACAGCTCTGGACCGTCGCGAACCGTTTGTCGTGATCTCAAACTATGGCTCCGGTGGAGATCCAAAAGCGCGCGGGCGCCGTTCCTCTGATGAACCTTCTGCAACGGTTACGGGGAAAGTGTCGCGCAATCGTGTGGTGACCCCTAGCAACTCGGAACTCGAGCGATTTTCCCACTCCGAGGCCGGCCGGTTGCAGACGTTCCCAAAGGACTACCCGTGGTCGGGCAATGGCATTGCTCAGCAGATCGGCAATGCCATCCCTCCCCGGCTTGCGGCCCATGTACTCGCGGCCGCCTTGCATCTGGATCTAGACGAGACGTTCTTCGATGCGGCAGTACGAAGACTATGGCTTCGCGGCAACGCTGGGATTCCTGCCTTGTCCTCACAATCGACCGGATGAATAGCTGGCCCGATTACGCGGACGCTGTGTCCCCATCATCGCCCGCAGCGTGTCGCGGTCGCTTCCGCCTCGGCGCCTCGGCGAGGAGGTTTTCGAACAATGGAACGATTGCGTGAAGTGCGCCCGCGGTAATAGTTCCGTCCGCCGGTCCGTCAGGCAACCGGTCCCACGGTACGGATGACATGCCTTCAGCTTCCGATATCCATTCGCGGACGGCGTCGTCATCAGCAGGAAGGTCGGGAGCCAACACGTCGTACACCACTGTGCTGCCCGCGGTATTAACCGCGGATGAGAGGGCATTGATGTGGTCGCCGAGATGTGTTGTTTTATTCTGTATCAAGTCTTCGAGGATGTGAATGATGGCGAGTGCCGTTGGCCGGTGATCGATGACATCAAGGCGCATCGTCGTGTTCAGGACGTCTTGAACTTGACACGCGACCTCGACCGGGCGGTAGTCCTCACCGTTCCTGAAGAGTTCGGCGGCCCACCATAAACGGGCGAACGCCTGGGTGTAGTGGGGGCCGCTGAATCGAACCGGCAATGCCACGTCGGTTCCCTTGTGGCGCCAGACGACGTAGTCAGGAGCAACAACGAGGGCGATGTAATTCCACAGCTCCATCTCGGCTGCCTCTGCCCTTGTCAGGCGCAATGTGGCGTGGAGGCGCGGCGCAAGCCAACCATCTGCACTTGCCCTCTTTGACTCGAAGCGGTCCATTGCCTCGACGAGCAGTTCACGCACTGGTTCGGCCCGCCAACGTGATTCAGTTCCGTCGTTGTAGGTGGCGTCCTTCGTAAGACTAGCGATGGGAGGTCGCTCCAGTCCTGCTTGGATCCCTCGGCTGAGGTGCTTGGTTGCTGATCCGTTGGACAGGAATCCGAGCATCTCAGGGATAGCGTGATGCATTAGGGGCTGCTCCGTCCGCCTTGGTGGATGTTACGCACAGCTGAGGTTAGTTTTCTCGCGATTTGGCTTCGGCGGCCGGCCGCGAAGTGGAGCCTCGTCTGAACGTCGGCCCATCCTCCGCCATCGGCTCGTTGGCGCTCGATCTCATACAGCGCGTCGGTCAGCTGCCGATCAGGAATGACGTCGGGGAGCATCATTCTGAGTACGGATTCGCGCCATCCGGTGGGCATTATCGGAGTCCCATCATCATCGACTTCCAAGGCGCTCACCGCGGAGTGGAACATCGCGATCCATGCGTCCTGAGCGATTTGGCTTGCAGCCATGTCCCGCAACAACTTCTCCTCAGTCGAGCCGCCCGTGGCGCCGAGAATATCGGTGAGTCCTTCAACTGCGGTCGTGTTGAGGTATACCCGAGGTGTGTCAGTGGATGTGTCAACAATCCACGCTGAATCCTTGAACGGCCTCAGCCAGGTCTGGCTGCCGTCGCGGAAGTCTTCCTCGACGATGTCGACATCACGTTGGCGGATTGGTTTGGTCGATGTCAGGTCGATGAACCAAGGCTCCTGAGTGCCACCGACAACACGCCCCGCCACTCCTTCGACCTCAGCGGTAACCGTGAGCGCGAGTGTGGCGCGTCGGATATGCCGCGAGCGCGAAAGATCGATGATCCCCTGCCAGCTTCCATCAGCCTGTCGGCTCAGGCGCACGGACGAACGGCTGTTAGTCAATTTCTCAGACAGGACTGCAAGACAAACGACTTCAGTCCAGTCTCGGTCAGCGAGTTCCGATTCAGGCAACGACGCCTTCAGCTTAAGAGTCGCGATGTCCCAATTGACCCTCCCTGCCTCGTGCAGGGCAACCGTTCGCTGGGGTCTTGAAATCTGCTTGTACGGCAATTGAGTACCGTCGATAGACACGGACAGGACTTCCAGATCGACGTCACCGAATAGTGTGGGGTACGAGAAGACCGGTTTCATGAAGCACCACCGCGGGCAGCCTGGACCTCGACGACCAGTCGCGCATGGCGTCCGTGGACGGGGTGCGTGGAAGGATCTGTGACGCCGACGAAGGTCGCTGACCGCACGCCCGCCTCAATGGCAAGACTACCTCCCTCGATCCGGCACCCTTCACTCGCGTCCAATTCCTGCCACCGGATCGTCGGGCGTCCTCCTGATCTGACGTCAAATTTGGCGACAGGAGTAAGGAGCCGTTCACTGTCTGATTCCGGTACTTTGAGGGTTACAGCGACATGCCAGGCCCCAGTGTGATCGATCTGTCCAGTCACTCCTCGGACCGTTGGTGCCCCTAATGACTTACGGATGAATGATGGGTGTGGAGCGTCCAAACGTAGGAGCTCACGGAGGGCCTTGGGGCCACCGCCGCGCTCGACCTCGCGCTCCCCGACCAGTCCCCGCACTGCCTTGTCGATCTCGGCGCGGAACTCCCTCAGCCTGGTGATTGCGCCCTTCTCATACGAGGATGTGAGTTCTTCGGTGCGATCCCACCTGTCGTGTTCAGGCGGTTCTGATGCGCGAAGGAACGCCTCGGCAACAGTAACGTCGTCGTCGTCTCTGCCGGTGGCGTAGCCGGCGAGAAGGACGGCTTGAAATGGAGGAGTACCCAAAGGGATCTCCCGAGGCCGATGTTCGACGATGGTCATACGGTTGCCGCGCATGAAGGTAACGCGGTTCGTGGACTCTGCGCTCTCCGCCGCAGGGGTTATAAGGAGGATCGAATTGTGAAGTACACCTTTCCCTTTCCTGCGACCCTGGCCCTTCAGCGGCGTTACAACGAGCGGCACTTCGGCGATCGCCACCTGATCGGCCGCGGTGAGCTCGTTGACTGTTGCATTGTCGAGGTAAGCGCGCATGGCGCGGCTCAGGGCCGGGTGGTGGCTATTCGGGTCGACAGTCTCCTTGGCGACGACCACCTTGTCGTCGCGCAGCGTTGTGACGCTGGCTTGCATCAACGGGCCGGCCGTAAGTCCGCCGACCATCGCTGCCCAGAATCCGTCGGCCAGCGATCGCACGAGTTTGTCGTGCATTTCTTCGAGCGTGCCGGCATCGCCTGATGCATCGTGGGCACCCACGATGAGGAAAGACGTACCGGGTTCAGTCGATATCCGATCAAGGCCAAGGCGGCGAACGGTTTCCTCATCCGCCCACCACGATCGGGAGGTGCCGCGGTGATCAGGTTCCGTGTCCGGCTCACCAAACCACGCCGGCCCCGCGAAGGGAGTTCCGTCGACCTCATGCCAAGGGAGGTCGAGGCGTCCAACTAGTCGTCGCTCCGTGCGGCCTTCGTGCGGCGTTGAGAGCGTCGAGTTCATGAGGACCAAACCGAAGCGGCTGGTGGCCCATAGTGTCGCCTTACCAAGGCCGTAGGACCCGCCGGACCGCAGTCCGGACTGTTTGTGGCTGTCGAGTTGGCGGCGCACAACGGCAGCGAATCGGCCGTCGCTGTACTCGGGCCCGGTGAGCCCTGATGCGTTGTAATCCTCGATGCGGAGGAGCAGGAGCGTTTGTTGTTCCTCGAGATCATCCAGCGCAGCTCGCAGACTTCGTGAGACCTTCTGCTCGGCTGATGCGGCGCTCGTTAGATGGGCTTCCAACTCACCCCACTGAATCGCCGCGAGGAATGAGGTCAAATGCTTGCCGGTCAGTTCGTGCAATGTGTAATCGACGCGGACCGGACTTGTGGCGTCGAAGCGTTCGTCGAGAGAGTTCTGGGTAGCCTCACGGGCAAGGACTGAGAGGTCTGCCTGGAAGGCAAACGCGGCAGCGTTACCGTACTCGCGTCCGCCGTCTGCGTGAGCCGGGCGATGATGCCATCGCAGTGGAAGCTCGGCATCGACGTCGGTGGTCCGGCTAGCAACCGAGGACGCGTCAGTGCCAAGGACTGCCGCGATCTTTGTCTTCATCTCGTCCCGGGGCTCAGAGCGGTTCGTGATCCAGGCGGACACCGCTGCACGAGTGATACCCAAGTCGCCCGCCAACTGAGCCTGGGATTTGCCTGTTCGGCGAAGCTGCCGACCCAGCCAGGGGCCGAACGCTTCTCCTTGTGAGGTCATTCGCAACGATCCGTTCGTAAGATGTCCGGTTAACGGTCGGCAATCCTATCAGCGCGCATTTGACATCAGGGGCAGTGTCAAATTGCAAACTCGCGATCGACCTGTTGTTGCTGGTGGGGGATGTAGCGTGGGTCGCGACGCTACGAATTATTGAAAGTTTGACGGCCCTTGGTCAACCCTGTCAGACCCAGCGTGTAACTCTTTATCGCACTGCACCGATTCGGACATCAGATGGCACCATCGGGGGGCCAGCGCCAGCATCGAGGGATGAACCGCGGATGATCACTTCTGACGGCAACGCCGTATTGACGAAAATTGCTCAGCTCACCGAGCTGGCCCTCGGTACATATGCGTATAACCCCCTTCGGGTCGAGGAGGATGCGAACGGCGAGCGGCGCATCCACCAGGGCGGTTACGGGGACCGTCAACTCTTCGAACTCGTGCAGAACGCTGCGGACGAGTTGCGTGCAGACGAGCACTGCGGGGGGAAGATTCAGGCCGTGCTTACGGGGGAGTACCTGTACTGCGCCAACGAAGGGTCGCCGATGACTCCGGAAGGAGTCGACACAATCCTGCGTATGGGCGTTTCCAAGAAACGTGGTGGCCAGATCGGACGCTTCGGCGTGGGCGTGAAATCAGTGCTGTCAGTGACCCGGACCCCACAATTTTTCAGCCAGACCGGTTCGTTCGGCTTCGATGCGGACTGGTCGGCTGCCGAGATTCTCAGTGCAGTTAATAGTGGGAGACGCGAGAAGGGGCTTGTTCCTCTGGAGTCGGTGGGCGAGACGCCGGTGCTGCGGTTGGCGCGCGCGCTCGATGTAGCGTACGAGCGCGCGCGCGACCAAATCCTCGATGAGATGCTCGGATGGGCGAGTACCGTGGTGCGGCTCCCACTGGTGCACGGTGCGGACGCACGTCTGGGCGATGACTTCCATCAGAGCGCTCAGAACCGACTGGCCGCACCCGGTCGGGAGTTCCCTCATCTGTTCCAGCTCTTTTCGCCCCATGTGGGCAGTGTGGTCCTGGAAGACCGGCGAGAGATGCCCGTCGTTCGTCGCGAAATACATGTAGGGCACCAAGGAGAGTTCCGCACGATTCATCAATCGAGACCTGGTGCGAAAGCGAGCTCGGAGAGCTTTCATGTGTTTACCAGACCGCACCAGGTGACTGAGGAAGTGCGCGAATCGGCGGGAGAGCTGCACGACCGAGTAACTATTGATATCTCATGGGCGGTGCCGAACTACACGATTTCGCCCGGATCTTCGTACAGGACTGTCCCAAACGACCGTGGCACTTTTTGGTCCTACTTTCCGACCAAGTACCCGACTACTCTCAGCGGTGCGCTCAATGCGGCGTGGAAGACTAACGAGGATCGTCAGAATCTGCTTGACAGTAGCGACCTGAATAGGGAGCTGCTCAAAGTATCGGCAGAATTGGTAGTCAATTCGTTGAAAGAATTGTCGGTTCCGGACGATCCGGCTGCGTACTTGCCGTTGCTTCCCGGCCGCGCTAAGGAGTCACCCAACTGGGCCTGCAAGGAACTCACCGAGCAAATTTGGAGGCTTGCTGCGCACAGTTCCTCGCTGCCAGACCAGGATGGCAAGATGCGAAAGCCGAGCGAGCTTCGCATTCACCGGGACAAGCTTTCGGATCAGGCTTTGGCGCTCTGGAGGGAATACCCCGGACGCCCCCGCAACTGGGTTCACCATTCGGTGGAAGGGCCGGGTTCACGTCGAGGAAAGATGAATCACATCCTCGAAGCCGCCTCCCATGATGAGCCGGAGTCGACTCGTGACTGGCTCGAGGCACTCGTCAAGGATGGCACGGCGGAGGCTTCTGCAGCAGCCATCCGGGTGCTCGCGCATCTGCTCGAGCACGACCTGGACGGATCGAGTTTTGCGACAGAGGCGACAGACGCTCGCGCGGCGAAGATCGTTATGACCGAGGATGGCGAGTTCGTTGCGCCAATCGCAGGCAAGTTGTTCCGTCGATCGGTTGAGGACGGATTGCGAGATGATCTGGAGTATGTCCACCAGAGTATCGCCGAGAACGCATCTATTCTGCCTCTCCTGGATAAACTCGGCATCCGTGAAGCAGACACGGAGGGGCGGTTTCACAGCGTTCTAGATCAGGGATTCCGCGGATATACGCCGCAATCTTGGACTCGTTTCTGGGAACTACTACGGAAAGCGGGAGGAGCCTCTCAAACTCGAACGATTCGTGACAAGGTCAAGAATGTTGACACGACTTTGCAGGTTAAGACCGTTGAAGGCAGATTTATCCCGATTAGAGCCTCTATTTGGCCCGGGATAGTCGTGCCGGCGGACGGCTCGCGCGATGGTGATCTTACGGTCGATATTAGGTTCCACGCTGACGACAGGTCCATATTACGGGAGTTAGGCGTGACGGATCGCCCAACCACTGGTTTCAAGCCAGAAGAGGACGGCTGGTTCGAGGAGTACACGCAGGCGATGTACGACGATTATTGCGGAGAGCTTGGTGCTACCGAGAAGCGTGTTCAGCTGAAGACAATCAGGTTCGAAGGCGCACCCACTGCAGGACCGCTGCACCTGTTCAAACGGTTGTCGGCGGATGGAAAAGCAGCGTTCCTAGGCGCTATTCCTGATGAAGGTCTGATCGAGAATTGGAGCCGCACGATCGGCCGTCAAGGGAACACTCGTGTTCAGGTCATGTCGCCGATCCGGTGGCTCATTCGAACCTACGGTGCGGTCGACACCTCAAGGGGCCTGCGCTCATTGGTCGACGCAGTAGGGCCGCAGTTGCAGGACTACGCGGAGGTGCTACCCGTCGCGAAGATCAGTTCGGTGAAGGCACAGCGCCTCCGTCTCCCCACACGAGTCGGGGAGGTCGAGTCTGAGCGTTGGTCTGATCTGCTCGCGATGGTGAAGAAGAGCACAGACGATGGATTCGTGGGGCGAACGTACGCTCTTCTGATTCGGGTGGCATACGACCTGCTACTCGACGAAGAAGCTGTTCGATGCCGAGTTGGCGACAGCTGGGATCTTCTACCGGACGGCGATATTGCGGTCGCGTTGAATAAGGAGGAATACGCTGAGCTGATCCGCGAGAAACATCCCGCTTTGCTTGTCGAGTCCCCGAACGACGCTGAGCAGGCTGATCTCATGATCCGGGAATGGGGAATGCGGACAGTTGCAGACGTCATCGAAAAGCGCGTGCGATGGGTCGCAACTGGGCCGGCGACGGCGATCGCCGATGTGTATCCCGCGCTGCGTCAGCGACTTGGTTCGCGGATCAACGGACTTGTCCTACAAAGATGTAGTGATCTGGAAGAGGTCGTCCGAACGCCGAGCGGCACTAGGTTGACGCCGTTGAAGAGTGCTCGTGAGGAGAGCACCGTGCTGGTCCCCGCCGCCTCCTCCGAGGAATCCGCTTTGGTGCTCGCGGATGGTGAATTCGGGTTCGGCCTGGGTGTCAGCGGCTGCCGTTTGGTTCTCGAGGCGCAGCGCAAGCAGGAGGAGGACCAGGCGCTCAAGGCACGGATCAATGAGATTCGTAGATGCTCGAGCGTCGTTGACAAGTTGGCGCTGCTTATCGAGGAGGCAGACTTGCGCAGCGGATTACCCGACGGGCTCGTCGCCAGTGAGACCGCGGAGTCAGGCAGGGAGCCGAATGTACGCCGCTTGGCAGAATTGGCCTACAGCGCACACGACGACGGCGTGTTGCGGGCGTATGCCAAGGAAATCGCTTCTCGACTCCCCGGGACCCCCAGTCGTTTTGACGGTGGATATGCAGCGTTGAAGTTCGTAACCGATCTGGGCTTCCCAGATCCGTTTGCGGGTGCCCGTATTCCATCACCACCACAACGAGAGGAGGCGGAGGGGCCGTCTGATTTCCCGTCGCTACACGAATATCAGGAGGAGATCGCTGCCAGATTCGTCGAGTTTCTGCGCAGTTCGGCACCTCAGCGCGCAATGTTGAGTCTGCCTACCGGAGCGGGAAAGACTCGGGTTGCGGCTGAAGGTGTGATTCGGTGGATCCGCGATTCGGGCGCCCCCGGAGGGCCGATCTTGTGGATCGCGCAAACGGGGGAACTCTGCGAGCAGGCTGTGCAGTCGTGGAAGTTTGTGTGGGAAAAGGTTGGCCCGGGCCAAGCACTGATCATCGACAGACTCTGGCACAATAACTCGGCGACTCCGGTGACGGGACGTGCGCATCTCGTGGTAGCGACAGATGCGAAGCTGCGGTCGTGCCTGGATGCCGATGACTATGCGTGGCTGCGCGAATCCTCGCTCGTCATTGTCGACGAAGCGCACGTCGCGATATCGCCCCAATACACTGGGATTCTCGAGCAGCTGGGCCTCACCCACCGCACGACTTCACGCCCTCTCGTGGGATTGACAGCGACACCATTTCGCAATGATTCGGAACTAACCCGCCGTCTGGCGCAGAGATTCGGTGACCAGCGCATGGACAAGGGAATCTTGGGAGACAAACCAATCTCGCGCTTGCAGGATCTGGGAATCCTGTCTCGAGTGGAGCATCGTGAACTCGTAGGCGCCGACATGGCCCTCCGCCCACATGAGTTGGCCGAAGTCGAGAAGCTCAATGGATTCCTACCTAAGAGCGCCGAGCAGCGTCTTGCCGATGACGGCGACCGCAACAAGGTACTCATCGAAGAGATAACCAACCTGCCGTCGGACTGGCCTGTGCTCGTGTTTGCCACATCCGTCGAGCACGCGAAGTTCCTTGCAGCAAAGCTCAGCGACAAGGGCATCCGGTCCGTAGCCATTGACTCTGCGACGCCCCTGTCCGAACGCCGTAAGCGGGTTGATGCGTTTCGGAAGGGAGAGATTCGGGTCATCACCAACTACGGAGTTCTCTCGCAGGGGTTCGACGCTCCCGCGACGCGTGCGGTCGTTATCGCGCGGCCGGTGTACAGCGCGAATGTCTACCAGCAAATGATCGGTAGGGGGCTTCGCGGTGTGCGGAACGGCGGCAAGGATAGCTGCTTGATTCTTGACATGAGAGACAACATCACCAACTTTGATAACAGTCTGGCCTTCACCGACTTCGAGTACCTGTGGCAAGAGGAACAGCGATGACGATGACTGGCACGGAGGCTGTCGGTCTCACTTCTGACCAGATGGCGGTGGTCGAGCAGCCTTCGAGTGCTATGACTTTGGTGACCGCTGGTGCTGGGGCAGGTAAGACGACAACCCTTACATATCGCCTCGAGTACCTAACCGGAGTGGAAGAGCTGTCAGCCAGCGAAATCCTTGTACTCAGCTTTTCGAGGGCATCGGTACGCGAACTGCGTGATCGGGTGGATCGGTTGGCCACGACGGCTCGTCGAGTTCGTGCGCAGACCTTCGATGGGTGGGCGCGGTCGGTTCTTCTGCAAGCTGGCTACAGTCGGGAGGATCTCGCAGGTCTGACATTCGATGGGCGAATTGCGCAAGCCGTCGTAGCCATTGAAAGCGGAATTGTCGACGAGTTTGAGCACGGTGCTCCGGCGCATGTGGTCATCGACGAGGTCCAGGACCTCGTCGGAGTGCGGCGAGAGATGGTTGAAGCGCTGTTGGATAGATATGCCGACAGCTGCGGATTCACCGTGGTTGGTGATGCGGCGCAGTCGATTTACGGATTCCAGGTTGCGGATCTCGACGAGCGTGCGGCCGAGACGAACCGATTCTTCGATTGGGTGCGCGTGTCTTTTGCTGACGACCTTGTCGAAGTGACCCTGGGGGACAATTTTCGGGCGCGTACGTCCGAAGCGCGAGTCGCCCTCCCGTTCGGCGAGCGCCTTCAGGGGTTGCCGGCTGATCAGGCTGCGGCCGATGCTGAAGCATCAATGGTTCACGCCGAACTGTGTTCGGTGCTCGATTCAGTCCCTGATTTTGGGCAAGTGAGCGACCCGTTTGTTCAGGATTCCCTCCAGCTGTCTGGCGGGACGACGGCGGTCCTGTGTCGTGACAATGGCCAGGTGCTTCGTCTGTCAGAGGATCTGAACAAGTATGGCGTCCCACACCGAATTCAACGTTCACCGCGGGCGCGCCCGGCACCGGCATGGGTGACGCAGTTACTGCTGTGTGCGCGCGGCGCAACGCTCACCGAAGAGAAGTTCGTCGAAATCGTGTCGGGGATTCAGGCTGTCACTGACGATCCGGCACGCGTGTGGCGTGTATTGCGTCGTGTTGCGGCGAGTTCAGGAAATCGTCTGGATATCGAGGGCATTCGCCGGGCCGTTGCTGAAGGTCGCCTGCCGGATGAACTGACCGCGGAACCTGTTCATTCTCTCGTATTGTCTACCGTCCATCGGGCAAAGGGGCTCGAGTTCGACCGAGTTTTGATCGTGGAACCGGAGGCGCTCAAAAGCCGGGGAAGCGACGGGGTGGATATACCAGCGGAAGCTCGTCTCCTGTACGTTGCCATGACGCGAGCTCGTGATGATCTGTATCGCATTGCGAAACCATCTACTTGGATGTTGCGCAAGGCGCATCGTGGATATATGCCTGTCGAACGCTGGTATGTTGGAGGCCGCGAAAGGTGGGCACGAAACGGCATCGAGGCGCTCGAAGTCGACGTATGTCATGACGCCCCTGCCGAGTCTGACTCGGATGCCGCCGGGGCGCAGCGGTACCTGCACGAGAGCGTGCACGCGGGAGATGCTGTCGAGCTTCGTCGTCTCCACGATCTGCCGATGTCTTCCGTGGAGAGCCCGCCATTCGGGATTTTCCATGACGGTCGTCCAGTCGGTGTGACCTCGGAACGGTTCCGCCAAGACCTGTGGAGGCTTCTGAAGCTCAGTCGAGGATATGACGTGAGGCGATGGCCCCAGAGGATCTCCGGCCTCCAGATAGATGCAGTGGAGTCGGTTGCTGGTTCCGCATCGGTCACCGAACGCTGCGGGTTGGGCGATCGCGGGGTGTGGATCGCTCCCCGGCTTTGTGGACTGGGGCATTTCGATTGGAAGACCGACAAATTTGACGAGGAAGGCGGGACCGTCTTGTGAGCATTCCCGATCACGATGCGCACTACACCCTTCGATCCGACCTGCGTGCGGCGCTTCGGTCTGACCTGCTCGGTCCGCAAGGTGGCCCGCACGAAGTCCTCGCAGATGACGCCCCGATCACCGCTTACCTGATCGGTGTTCTGTTTCCCCGAGTCGGCGAAGATGTAACTGTCACGACTGACGACGAGAGTAGTGTCGAAGATGCGCCGGACGTCGTCAGCGGTGATGATCCTGAACAGGGGACCGCGGACCTGGGCGTTGCACTTACCAATCGCCGCAAACCTTCGTCTATGGGGCTGACGTTTGGGGTCGCGCCAGAGATTACGGGTAGCATCTACGTCACGGTGCGAGCTGCCCAGTATGCGCCGGAGGATGAGAACGGGTTACCGGTGGAGCCTAAGCGCAGCGATGCGCGCAGCACCGAGCAGCAGAAAGAACGCTGGCGTCGGGTTCCGACGGAGTACGGCACGGTGTCGATCATGTTGACGAGCACGGGTATGCAAGAGCCCGTTGCGCTGTGTCCCGGGCTTGAGCTGCGCACGCTTGTAAGGCGTGCAGACAGGGACGGGGTGGTCACCGTGACGGTGACTATCGTGAACACCTTGCGGACAGGCGAATTCGATCTGCAGGACGCCTACTGTTTCTTCCAACCTGAGATCGTCGTTTCCGGGCCGCAAGGAACTCTCCCGTTTGTGGAGCGCGCGGTGGGTGCCGGCGCCGTCGACGCCGAGCAAGCGTTGAGTAGGCTCCTACACCGCCACGCTCCGTCCTTCGCAGTGGGCCACGGTTGCTCAGTCGCCTGGGAGTGGGAACCGCCGGCCGTGCGGGCGCCGATACCTGACCGGGCAGCTGTGGCCCGTCTCAGAACCGAATTCATACCTACCCATGAAGTATTGCTGACGGACTCCAATCCGACGATTGACGACAACGCCCTTGGGATGTCCGGCCTCGGTAGCGGCAGCCGTGAGGAGGTGGCTTCGGCTCTGAGTCGCCTTCTCGACGGTTACCAGTCGTGGATCGAAGACCGATCAGCCGACGCGGATGTCCTGGCCGGCACCGACTACGCGAGCGTGGCCGACGAACAGATCACGTTGTGCCGAGAGTCGCTCGCGCGGATGCGTCGCGGGTTGGCGTTGCTTGCGGATACCGAGCAACCAAAGGTTCTCCAAGCTTTTCAGCTGGCAAATCAGGCTATGGCTCAGCAGCGCGCTCGAAGCAAGTGGATTAAGGACGGGAGAATCGGTTCCCCTGACACAAGTATCGGACGGTGGCGCCCGTTCCAGATCGCATTCATGCTCTTGTGCCTCGAAGGCATCGTCGACCCCGACCATGAAGACAGGAAGGTCGCTGACCTCCTGTGGTTTCCGACCGGTGGCGGCAAGACTGAGGCATACCTGGGGCTGATCGCGTTCACTGTGTTCCTTCGCCGATTGCGAGACAACGCAAACGGTGGCGGGGTCACGGTGCTGATGCGTTACACCCTGCGCCTGTTGACGCTCCAACAGTTTGAACGTGCAACGGTTCTGATTTGCGCGATGGAGCGTGTGCGTAACGAACACCGAGATCTGGGTGCTACTCGAATTTCTATTGGCATGTGGGTGGGAAGGTCGGCGACGCCGAACTACCTGAAAGACGCGGAAATTCAGCTGGAGGATCTGCGAAAGAACCCTCTGAAGTCCCTGCAGAGGGAGAATCCTGTACAGCTCCAGAACTGTCCCTGGTGCGGCGAACCGCTCAGCGCGTCGGACTACGACGTTCGAATCGGCCTGTGCAGGATGTTGGTGCACTGCCCAAATGCGGTCTGTGCGTTCCATGAGGGCGATGGACTGCCTATCCACCTTGTCGACGAAGCGGTCTATGACGCGCGTCCCACGCTGGTCATTTCGACAGTCGACAAATTTGCATCCATGCCATGGCGACCTGAGACGAAGGCCTTGTTCAACCGCGATATTGAGGGGGTCAAGCCGCCGGAGTTGATTGTGCAGGATGAACTTCATCTGATCTCGGGTCCACTAGGAACACTGACAGGGCTTTACGAAACCGCAGTGGATGTCTTAGCCGAGCAGCCGAAGGTAATCGCATCGACAGCAACGATCCGTCGCGCCTCCAATCAAGTGGGGGCACTCTTCGATCGGGAAACGGCTCAGTTCCCGCCAGCGGGAGTCGATTCACGGGACTCTTGGTTTGCCGTAGAGACGCCGCGCCAGGACAAGGCTTCACGCCGCTACGTCGGGTTGTTCACACCCAGTGGAAGCCAGGCGACTCTACTCGTGCGCACCTACGCGGCTTTGCTGAACGCCGCGTATGCCGCAGCAGCGGAAGCGGATCCGAAGGTCGTTGACGCGTACTGGACCCTCGTTGGCTATTTCAACAGCCTGCGGCTGCTTTCCGCTGCCGAGCTGCAGGTCTTCGGCGACGTGCAAGACCGGCTGGAAGTGCTCGCGAAACGCGACGATTCCGGGAGTATCCGCTCGGCGAATGCTTTGATCGAGCTCAGTAGCCGGGCAGATTCGAGCGAGATACCCCGCCGTCTGAAGATCCTTGAGCGTGAACTACCAGACCCGGACGTGCTTGACGTGCTTCTGGCAACCAACATGATCTCGGTCGGTGTCGACATCGACCGACTAGGTTTGATGGCAGTAATGGGACAGCCGCAAACGACGGCGGAGTACATCCAGGCGACGAGCCGAGTCGGACGACGGCATCCAGGACTCGTCGCAGTGATGTTCAATTCGTCGAGGTCGCGGGATCGCTCGCACTACGAGAAGTTTCCGAGCTTTCACTCGGCCCTCTACCGTGAGGTCGAGTCGACAAGTGTTACCCCGTTTTCGTCTCGGTCGCGGGACCGTGGTCTGCATGCCGTCATCGTTGCCCTGACTCGTCTGATGATCCCACGTGCGTCCGATAACAAGGCTGCAGGTCGGATCGAGGAGTATGTCGGGGACATCAATTCGAAAGTTATACCGCGCATCCTCGATCGGGCCCGACAAATCGATGACGCTGAACTTGAGTCGACCAGGACACACTGCGAGAACTTTGTCGAATGGTGGCGCACCGAGGCTGAGGATAACCCAGATCTTGTGTACGAGGCGAAGCGAGGAAGCCGTCAACGGGCATTGTTAAGCGGTTTCGATGATGATTCTAATGACGGCGCAGGCTGGTCGACTCTGTGGAGCCTGCGCGACGTCGATGCTGAATCGACTCTCTTCTATGAGAAGAATAAAGGAGCGACGAAATGACACCTCCGAAACCTCCGCGTCGGCGACGAGGCGGAGCACCAATGCCCCCGCGTGCCCGAAAGCTGGGTGCAGTGCGCCGCTCCCAGCTCGTCACTACCTATGGGGTCGGCTCAATGATTGCGATCGACAACGAGTCGTTCATTGTTGCGGGCCTGGACTCATGGGATATCAGTGAAGCCCCTGAGGTATTCGAGCGGCGGCTAGCACAGATTCTCGGAGTTGGTTCATTCCGCCTGCCCCCTGCACCCGACGCGGATCGGGGTACCGACGGTGTACGAGTTCGTCGCTTCCCGGACTTCTACACCTGCCCGAAATGCCATGCTCTTCAATCGTTCTCCAGATTCAACTCGCCTGTAGGATCGGCCGCATGTCTTGAATGCATCGAAGATCTGGTTCCTTCACGTTTCGTCGTCGCATGCGAATACGGTCACATTGACGACTTTCCGTTCTGGAAATGGGTTCACCGAAATGTCGACCGTGAAAGCGGATTTTGCGGCGGAGGCTTGTCGCTGCACACGAACGGCAGCACCGCGTCGCTCAGATCGATTGAAATTCATTGCAGTTGCGGAGTTTCTGCGGTATCTATGGAAGGTGCCTTTCGCTCGAAGGCATTAAGGGATCTGGGAATTCGATGTGAGGGGAAGCGTCCCTGGCTGAGGAATTCGGCCAAGGAAGAATGCGACCAGCAACCGCGAGCGATGCAGCGAGGCTCCTCCTCTGCTTGGCATCCCATTATGCATAGCGCGCTGTCGATTCCGCCATGGGGAGAAGGCTTGCACGCGCTGATCGAGAAGCACAAGCTGATTGCCGCTCCCGAGGACTCCATCCGGTGGTACTTCCAGTCCCGTCCGACACTGCTCGCGAATCTCGACGCCACTGTGGAGGATGTGATCAGCTTGGTGAAAGCAATACAGGAGGCCGACGGGGGAGCGGGTGAGAATGAAACTCCCGCCACCAAGGCGCATACGACCCTCCGTCAGGAGGAGTACAAGCGATTGGTCAAGGGAAACCCGGAAAGATTCACTGCCGAGTGGCAACAGTTCGTTTGCGAGAAACCAACCGGCGACCCTGCCCTGGTGCGGGAATTCGGTATCGACTGCAGCATGCTCGTCAAGCGCCTTCGTGAGGTGCGCGCGCTGTCGTCCTTCGTTCGGGGCGAAGCACCGACTGAAGCGGACTCTGATCGGCGACTGGCGAGGCTCTCGTCCGCTGATCTGGACTGGTTGCCAGCGATGGAGGTAAGCGGTGAGGGCGTATTCCTTCAACTCGACGCCACCCGACTGTCGAAATGGGAGTCGGACCACGCTGTGATCGCGCGCAGCGACTGGGTTCGAGCGAATCACAATGCGTTGCTTCGTGAACGCGGTGCCAGCCCAAAATCGGGATCTGCGAAGCACCCCGAATCACACGTCACTCCGAGGCTGCTACTACTCCACACCCTCGCGCACACGCTGATCAACGAATGGAGCCTTGATGGGGGGTACCCGGCTTCCTCGCTCAGAGAACGCCTCTATGTGGACGATGACATGTCGGGGTTGCTGATCTACACAGCCACTAGCGACTCGGCGGGCAGCCTTGGTGGAGTCGTGGCACAGGGGGAACCCGAGCAGCTTTCCCGGACTATTCGTTCTGCCTTGGCACGGACGGAGTGGTGCTCGAACGACCCGCTATGCATGGAAGCCGAGGCCAGCGGTGCTGGCAGCGTCAACATGGCTGCGTGTCACGCCTGCGTTCTCTTGCCCGAGACAAGCTGCGAGACACAGAACAGTTTCTTGGATCGAGCCATGCTCGTCGGGGATCAGGCGGGAACCGTGCGTGGCTTCTTTTCGTTGGCTCCTTAAGACGCGGCGTGCGAGCGACCTTCCACACTTGTTAGTTGATAATCGAAGGGTCCGAGATCTCTCCGCAGTTCGGAGGTGAAGCCAGGCTAAGTCAAATTTGGTCCAAAAAGGATGGAGGAAACATCTGCAAACTGGGTGTAGAAGGACCTGTGCGGTTCGTCGCTGGTCGAAGGGGTTTTAGGGACCGTCTAGCGGCCTCCGACGGCTGGATCAATCTTCGCCGCTAGTGGCGACGATGTCCAGATCACGGCGTCGGTCACCACACGTGCTTGTCGCAGTTGCGCCGGGCGAAAATCGATCGGCGCTTCGAATCAGTTGGTCCTCGGATATCGCCCGCTAACCCATTGCGGTGGTGGCCACATCCGACTCCCTTTCGACATCTGTTGGGCATACTGGAGGGCGGCACGAGCAGCCTGCCCAGCGTTCATCGCGAACCGCTCATCGTTGCTCCGAGGCAACAACTTAACCCCGTCTCTCAGGGTCGATAACTTGTGGACTTCGAGCCTGTCCTCAGACCCAAGGCGGCAAGCTGTGTGCGAACGTCGGCGATACGGTCCGGTATCGAGCGTCCGGTCCTATTCTGAGACAGTTGGCCACGGAAGTTGAAGACACGAGACTGCGGCCAGTAGGACGCAACGATCCGGTGAATGATCTCGTTAGTCGGCACCATGAGGCTGCCGTCCGGTGCGGCCGCGTCTCGACGCAAATGTCGACGAGAGCGAGAAGCGTCACCAGTTTGTATGTCGATTCGCGACGGCCGGACTCGAGTAGTTGCACTACGTGTCCGGCGACGTCGACCGGGTCGAGCTGTGTCACTCGGTTTACGTTCCGCCAGGAATCGAAATAGAAGATGGCCGGTCGAAACCGCCCGTCCTCCGTCGCGGCTGCGTGCGGGGTGCCGTCAGCGTCGTGCGCATGAGGTTGTGGGCGAGCCGGTCCCGCTTGGTCGCGAGGTTGTGGGTGTTGTGGTCGTTCGGTGCGATGTCGAGGGGTGTGGTGCCAGCGATCGTGATGCCGGCCGCGGCGAGACCTGCCGCCTTGGCGGGATTGTTGCTGAGTAGGTTGATGCGGTCGATGCGGAGATCGCGGAGGATCGCGGCCGCATAGTCGCGGGTGTCGACGGGCAACCCGAGTCGCAGGTGGGCGTCGACGGTGTCGAGTCCCAGATGGTCTTGGAGCTGGTAGGCCGCGATCTTCGCGGCCAGTCCGATCCCGCGGCCTTCGTGTCCGCGCAGGTAGAGCAGGACGCCGGCGCCGGCTTGGGCGATGCGCTCGAGTGCGGCGGCGCGTTGTGCGCCGCAGTCGCAGCGACGTGAGCCGAGGACGTCGCCGATGAGGCATTCGCTGTGGACGCGGGTGAGGGCGGTGGTGCCGGCCGGGTCGCCGAACACCATCGCCAGGTGTTCGACTCCGTTGGTGGAGCGGTAGACGATGGCGGTGGAGGTGCCGTGGTCGGTGGGGACAGCAGCCTCCGCGCAGCGTTCGATGCTGAGGGTGCGGCGCCGGTAGTTCACCAGCTGTTCGATGGTGACGACGGGGACGCCCTCGCGTACCGCAAAGGCGCGCACGGCGTCCCCACGGAGCATGTCGCGTTTGTCTGCGCTGGTGACCGTGCAGATCAGCCCGACGGGGGAGAGACCGGCGAGGGTGCAGAGGTCGACGGCTGCTTCGGTGTGGCCGGGCCGAGTGAGGACTCCGCCGTCGCGGGCACGGAGCGGGAGTACGTGACCGGGCCTGGTGAGGTCGGTGTCGACGGTCTCGCGGTTGGCGAGCAGGCGGATGGTACGGGCCCGGTCGGCGGCGCTGATGCCGGTGGAAGTGCCGGTGGCGGCGTCGACGCTGACGGTGAACGCGGTGCCCAGCGGGTTGTCGGGATCCCCGACCATCAAGGGGAGACCGAGAGCGCGCGTTCGTTCCGCGGGCATCGCGACGCAGAAGAAGCCGGAGGTGTGCCGGAGGAAGTAGGCGGCGTTCTGGGTGGTGACGAATTGTGCGGCCATCACGAGATCGGCTTCGTTCTGACGGGTTTCGTCGTCGAGGACAAGGATCGGTTTCCCGGCGCGCAGCTGTTCGAGGCACTGTTCCACGGTGTTCATGCGGGGCTCGCTGGGGTGAGCTGATGGAAGGTGGAGGTGTAGAACAGCAGCGGGTCGGGGGTGTCGGTGGCGCCGAGTTCGACGACGCGTCCGACGACCAGGTCGTGGTCGCCGACGGGTTGGACGAGGTCGATGTGGCAGTCGATCCAGGCGTGCGCGCCGGCGAGGCGCGGTGATCCGGTGGTCGCGGGGGTCCAGTCGATTCCGCGGAATTTGTCGGTGCCGCTGCGGGCGAAGGCACGGCCGAGTTCGTGTTGGTCGGCGGCGAGGATGTTGGCGCAGAAGCGGCCGGAGGCGGCCACCTTGGGGAAGGTGGTGGAGCCCCGGCCGACGAAGAAGGCGACGAGGGCGGGGTCGAGGGAGACGGAGCTGAAGGAGCCGACGGTCAGTCCGACGGGGTTGCCGGTGTCGTCGAGTGCGGTGACGGCGACGACGCCGGTGCAGAACTTTCCGAGGACGGTGCGGTAGGCGTCCGCGATGTCTTCGGGGGTGGTGGCGGTGATGTGCGGTTCGGTGGTGGTTCGCATCGGTACCTACTTCAGGCGGTCGAAGTGAATGGTGTTGGGGGAGAGCTGCCAGCCGCCGCGCTGCCGCGGCGGCTGGAACGCAGAGCTACACCGACAACCCTGTCTTGGCCCAGAACTCCTCGAACGTCGCCGAGCACATGTCGGTGCCGCGGGTGACCTTGCCGTCCTCGAAGCGGTGCGTCATCACGATCGTGGTGTCGAGTTCGAGTTCCCCGAGGCGGCGGTACGCCCGGACGTTGGCGGTCACCAGGTCGTCACCGACGACGTCGACGGAGACGACCTCGTTGCGGGATTCGTCGAGCTTGGCCAGGACGCCGAAGGCCTCGAGGAACTCGGCCTTGGTGTATAGGCGGAGGGTTCCCTCGAGCGTGAAACCGGCCCACGTCATCTCGTCCGAGTACAGCTCCACGAGGGGAACCGGGTTCCCCTCGTCTGCGGCGGCGAAGGCTGCCTTCAGGGCTTCGGCATTGGTGTTGGTCATGCGGACTCCATCGTCGCTTCGGATATGTCGGCACCACGTGTCGTTTCTGTGGTGTGCATCACCCTGCCCGTGCGCGGAGCCCGGCGGAACCGTCCAGCTACGTGGTTCGCTACGGTCACACCAATCCGAACCCGGTGCCCAGAATCGGTGCAGGTAAATGCCACTTTCTCGGCCCGAGTCCGGGTGCGAGTGCGTAGGGTGCACGGTCGCGGTGACACATCTTGACCCCCGAAAGTTGACAGGAGGCGCAACCAGCGACCAAGGTGATCCAGATCTCAATTACCGGGAGGTTGACCGACCGGTTACGAGTCCAGAAGGGACCTTGTGAACGCTGACGAGTGGGATGAGATTCGCCGACTCCACCGGCAAGGATCTCCCATCAAGCACATCGCGGTGCAGCTCGGAATGTCGCGCAACACGGTGCGCCGCGCGCTGACTCTCGACGAACCTCCCACCGACCACCGAAGCCGACGCGGCTCCGTCGCCGACCCCGTCGATTCGGCCATCCGGGAGCTGATCGCCGACGACCCCGGCATCGCGATCGCGGAGATCGCGCGCCGGATCCAATGGACCAAGTCGAGGACCACGCTGGCGCGCCGGGTCACGAGCATCCGTGAGGAACGGTCGACCGGCGAACCCCACGACGGCCCGGCCGACACGGTGCCCGCGGCTCCGTCGGTCCCGGTGTACGGATCGAGTTTCGTGGGCCGTCGCACCGAACTGCTCGAACTGCGGAAACTGCTCGGTGACCACCGGCTCGTGACCATCACCGGCCCGGGCGGAATGGGCAAGACCCGCTTCGCGATCCATGCCGCCGGCGAGTACCGCCGCGCGTTTCCGGACGGTGTGCGCGTGATCGAACTCGCCGCGCTGCGCAGCCCCGACCTCCTGACCCAGACCGTCGTGGACGGGCTCGCCCTCGCCAACCGCGACATGCATGCCAGCCCGACGGAGAACACCATCATCGAGTATCTCCGGACGCGGCGGATGCTCCTGATCCTCGACAACTGCGAGCACCTCCTCGACGAATGCGCGCAACTGGTGTCGGTGCTGCTGCGCTCCACGACAGAACTGCGCATCATCACCACCAGCCGCGAGATACTCTCGGTACCGGACGAATTCGTGTTCCCGCTCGCCCCGCTGCCCACGGTCAACGGAACGGAATCGCCCTCGCCGGCCCGCGGGACGGGAAGCGCGGTGGAGCTGTTCGTGAACCGGGCCGCCGCCGTGCTGTCGAAATTCGAGCTGACCGAGGACAACCGCGACGCCGTGATGCGCGTCTGCGACCGCCTCGACGGCCTTCCTCTCGCCATCGAATTGGCCTGCGCGCGACTACCGGTGCTGTCGGTGTACGAACTGGCGGATCGGCTCGATCACCGGCTCAATCTCCTCACCACCGGCAACCGCACCGGGCCGCAGCGGCATCGGAGCCTCCAGGCGACGATGGATTGGAGCTACGAACTCTGCACTCGCGAACAACAACTCCTCTGGTCGCGAGCCTCGGTGTTCGCGGGCGGATTCGACCTCGGCATGGCCGAAGAGGTGTGCAGCGACGACGACGTCCCGGCGGACACCGTGCTCGACGGCATCTCGGCTCTGGTCGGCAAATCGATCCTGCACCGCGAAGAGGGCGGCACGCACGTGCGGTTCCGGATGCTCGAGTCGATCCGCGAATACGGGAACAGTAAGCTGACCGCCTCGGAGATGGACACCCTGACACTGCGGCACCTGCGCTGGTGTACGCGGCTGGTGACCACGACGGCCGACAACTGGTTCAGTGCCGATCAACGCGCCGGAAGCGAGAAGCTGCGCCGCAACCATGCCAACATCCGGTCGGCGCTGCACGCGGCACTGCTGGATTCGTCCGACGACGACGAAGTGCGGATGGCCGCGGACATGGTCTCGCGCGCCTGGTTCCTCTGGTCGTGCGGGTTCTCGGTGCGCGAACACCGGATGTGGCTGAACCGCATCCTCGAACGGGAGATGGCGCCGACGGCCACCAGGGGGCGGATGCTCGTCAATCTGGGCCTCGTCCAGACCCTGCAGGGTGACCGCGAGTCCGCCGACTCGGCGCTGACCGAGGCCTCCGCCGTCAACCTGACCGCGGATGACGCCATCACCGGCGCGTTCACAGCGGACGTCATGGGGCTGAAGGCCTTCTTCGCCGGCGATTTCGACGAGGCGGAACGTCGGCTCACGGCTGCGCTGGAGATGTACGAAGAGATCCCGGATCGTGAGGATCTCGCCCACACGCTGCGCGTCCACCTCGGGATGCTCTACTGCTTCACCGACGAGACGGCTCGTGCCACCGAACTCTTCGAGACGGTGAACGAGCGTGCCATCGCGGTCGGGGAGTCGTGGCTGCGTTCCTACGCCGTCTACGGGCTCGGACTGGTGGCATTGATGAACGAGGAATTCGAGGACGCACTCCGGCTCGGCTCCGAAAGTCTGCGCCTGCGGCGCGACTTCGACGACGTCGTCGGAACCACCCTGGTCACCGACCTTCTGGGATGGGCCGAAGCCGAGGCGGGTTCGGCGGAACGGTCGGCCGTGCTCCTCGGCGCCGCCTCCTCGATGTGGGAGTCGTTCGGCATGCAGCTGTATGGCTCGAGCCACTGGGTCGAGCAACGCACACGCTTCGAGAAGCAGGCGCGAAAGGCCCTGGGAGACGATCAGTTCGAGAAGTGCCACACCAGCGGGGCCGCGATGTCGGTCTCCGAGATCACCGGATTCGTCCTGGGGGAGTCGGTACCGTCCGGTGATACGGCTCCCGCTGGTGGCACGCGCCCGGAAGACGTTCTCTCCCCGAGGGAGCAGGAGGTGGCGACGCACGTCGCCGCCGGCATGACCAACAAGGAGATCGCTGCCAAGCTGGTTCTGTCGCCGCGCACGGTGGAAGGGCACGTCGAACACATCCTGGAAAAGCTGGGCATGAGCAGGCGTCACGAGATCGCCGCCGCGTTCGCGCACGCGGAGCGGGGCACGCCGAGCTAGTTCCGCGTGCCCCGCACTCGCAGGGATGTGCTGGTCAGACCTTGTTGAGGGCACCCGCGTCGACGGGCATCGCGATGCCGGTGACGTAGCGTGCCGCATCCGACGCCAGCCACACCACGGCGTTGCTGACATCCACCGGCTCGATCCACGGAATCGGCAGCACGTTCATCGCCGTCTCGCACGCCTCACGGAAATCCTCGTGCGTGGGCGTCTCCAGGTCGGGACGGAACAGGCGGTACATGTCCTCGTTGTCGATCATGTCCGTCAGCACCGACGTGGGATGGATGGAGTTGCACCGAATCCGATGGGCGCCCAGCTCATTGGCGGCGGTCCGGGCGAGTCCGGTGACCCCGTGCTTCGCGGCGACGTAATGGGCGAAGTTCGGGAAACCCTGTAAACCGCCGGTGGAGCTGATCAGGACGATCGACCCGCCCTCACCCTGCTCGATCAGGTGGGGAACGGTCGCCCGCATGGTCTTCCACACACCCGACAGGTTGATGTCGACCATTTCGTCCCACTGCTCTTCGGAGAGCTCGTGCAGCGGTGCGGACGAGAAGATGCCGGCGTTCGCGACCACGGTGTCGAGTCGTCCGAGCTTCGCGACACCCTCCGCGACCACGTCCTGGAGCTGACTCAGCGACCGCACGTCGGCGACCGCGACGTGGGCACGTTGCCCGAACTTCTCGATGTGCCGGGCCGTTTCCTGAAGCTCGTCCTCCGTCGCTCCGCGGTACTTCGTCGTAGCCGGCTTGGCGCAGAGGTCGACGATGATGACGTCGGCGCCCTCCTCCGCGAGCCGGATCGCATGCGAGCGTCCCTGCCCGCGTGCAGCTCCCGTTACCAGCGCGACCTTGCCTTCAAGCTGTCCCATCAGGGGTCCTTCCGTTGTAAATGAACTGGGGTCTTCAGACGGCGTATGCGCGCATGATCGGTGTGGCGGCGTCGACGAGGGTGATCTGATCGACCAGCATGTGCTGCGTCGCGACGGCGGCGTCGCGCACGCACCGGCCGAGCGCGCTGGGGTTACGGATCGACTGGCTGCCCGCCCAGCGGTGCGCGAAGCCGACGATCTCACCGGCGACTTCCTGCGACCAGGTGATGACCTGACGCAACCGGGCGCGCTGCTCCTCGGTGATCTCCACACCGGCGCGCGCACTGGCCTCGGCGTCCTCGTGGGCGGCGTACACGTACAGGCGAGTCGCCTGGTAGAGAGCTTCGTACTTGCTGAACTCGCGGCGGAACAGTTCCGACTCGCCGACCACCGTGGCGTAGCCGGGACGTGCCTTGTTGGCGACGATCCGGACGATCTCCTCGAGCGCCCGCTTCGCCAGTCCGAGTGCCACGGGGGCGTGCCCGCCGACGCCGATGCCGAGCAGTCCCAGGCGGTACACGGGCTCGGAGCGAACGGGGGTGGTCGAGAACGTCTCCATCGTGAACTTGTCGGGAATGAAGCGGTCGTGGACGGCGTAGTCGTAGCTGCCGGTGCCGACCAGTCCCATCACGTTCCAGTTTCCGAGGAATTCGACGTCGGCCCGCGGGAGGAAGCCGACGCGGCAGTCGGGGGTACCGGCCTCGTCCACGATGGGGTTCCCGTTGTCGTCGTGGACGACGAATCCCGCGCCGATCCATGTGGCGTGCGCGGATCCGCTCGCGAATTGGTAGCGGCCGGTGACGCGGTAGCCGCCCTCGACGCGGACGGCCTTGCCGGTGGGCATGATCATGCCTGCGGTGATGCCGCGGTCCGGACCGCCAAACATCTCGCGGGCGCCCTCGTCGTTCATGAACCCGGCGGCGATGCCGGTGCTGAAGGAGTTGGCCATCAGCGCCCAGCCCGTCGACGCGTCGGCCCGCGAGATCTCTTCGATCACTTCGAGTGCCTGCACGATGCCCAGCCCGCCGCCGCCGAACTCGGTCGGGACGAGGGTCCAGAACAGCTCCGCCTCGGCGAGGGCCTCGTATACCGGCCGGGTGATCGTCGCGTCACGCTCGATCGCATCCGCCTCCTGCTCGACGACGCGAGCGACGGCCTTCGCCCGGGCGAGGTAGTCGACAGGCTCGGCGAGGGCGGACACTGATCGATCAACGGTTTGCGTCATGGAAATGACCTTCCTGGTATGCAACTCGGCTCGTCGTCCACCGCACATTTCGGCGGGGACGCGATCGCGGTATGACCTGAATCACAATGGTCTGTTCGCGTTCTGCACACAGGCGGGTGACCACGTGGTCCACTACGTGGTCACCCGGTCGGGTATTACGGCGAGCGAGAAGCTCGCCCGGTCATCTCTCGTGGGTTGCCGCGGTTACACCGCGTAAGAACTGCGGAGTCGGCGACGGGTCACCAGCTTCTCAGGTCCGCCCGCGGGCCCACCGCGGTGGCGGCCACGCCCCTGGTTGACTCGACATCTGCCTGCCGAACTCGATGGCGGCGGAAACAGCCTGGCCACCGGACATTGCCATTCGCTCGTACTGCGTGGCGGAAGCAACTCGACCGAACTTCCGTAGGTAAGCACGGAACAGACCCCGTCCTTTTCGAGGACCAGAATTCCCGGGTAGAGCTCGCAGACCAGAGTCCGCGACCCGGGTGCGGTCGTGAAGTGTGTGGCCCTCACCTCGAGCAGGGGCCGTCCGGCGACAACGCACGCGGTCCAGGCCGGCCGCGCCCGGGCACCAGGAGGCGGCATGTTTCGGATCCTGCGCGGCCCGTCGAAGTAGCGGCTGAGCGCAACGAAATCGACCAGGTCGCCGAATCGGTCGGCAGCAATCTGAGCGTGTGCCCCGGGAATGGTGAATGCCTCATGCATGTCATCCGGTAGCGGTTCGACCTCGTCGCCGAATGACAGCATCGTCTGGACGCGGCCACCTTCGACGACGAGGACGCCCTGGTACAGCTCGCACACGAGCCGCTGTTCCCCGTGCTGTTCGATGTGTGTCGCCCCGACCTGCATCCATCCGTCGGTCTCGCGGCATTCGCCCGGGGAGTATGCGATTTTGTACCGCATCACCTGTTCCCACAAGGGCCGCGAGCGTGTCATCTGTCCCCGAAACGCGGCGCCCAGAACGGCAGGTTGCGGAAGTAGTCGATGTCTTGGTCTTGATCGTCGAACGCGAATGCGATGAGGTCGTCCCACTCGGGTCGAAGGTTGCGGGCGACCGGCCACACCGTGTCCTGGCTGGTGTACAAGTAGTACCGCTGCGGCAGGGGAGCGGTGTCCTCCCACTCCACGGTTACCGAGCAGCCGTCGCCTGGGTTGCCGGCGATGACACCGCGCAGAGAGAAGTCCATCACGGACACCGAATTATCGCGGCGATCGAACGGCACATCGTCAGTCACGTTCTTCCGCGTTCGCACGATGATGCGTTCGCCCACTCGCATGTCGACGACCTTGGGCTCGTACCGAGGATCGGGATCCATCCGCCACTCGCCGGACGCCAGGAAGTCCTTCACTTGGTTGCGGCCCGACCGCTTGCTGCCGCATCCCACGATCCAGTAGCACTCGTCGTCATCGAGCAGAGCAATGTCGTCGTCCTCCGTGTGCGACGCGCTCTCCTGGGCGATCTCCGCCTCGTCATTCGTGGACAGTTCGTGTGGCCTTTCGGGCAATGTGTGGACAGAAGGCGTGTCGGACGCTGCGGGAGTGGCAGGGCGGGGGTACTCGGGATAGACGAGTTGTACGACCTGCGGGCAGTGGTACCTGGTGTAAACGCAAAAGTGCTTGCGCATGACGTCCAACACCAACCTCGCCGCGGCGGCAGTGACCTGTGGATCCTCAAGGAGCCGTGTCAGTTCCGTGAGGCCGCGGATGTCCAATCGAACCAGGTCGCTACCGGCATCGTCATACTGGACCGTCCTGATGCCTACCTTGGGATGACGCCGTCGCAGTCCCCACTTGGCTCTCGTGTTCGGGAACAACACGCTTTCCCGAACATTTACGAACCCGAACAGTTCGCCGGGAAACCGCTTGTCCTCGTGCACGACGAACGTTTCCATCTTTCCGACATTGACGCAGAACCGCCGCGGCGAGTGGGTGCCCGCATACGTTCCGGCGCTGACACCCCAATACTGGAATTCGGTTGCGCGAGGCGCTGGCACGCACGACTCCAGATAGGATCGCAACACCTCGGTGACCGCCGTCGAATGCGGTGCTTCCGTGTAGCGCTGGGCAGTTGTCGAGTAACGATCCTCCTGCTGGGGGATCGCCTTCAACGGCGTCTGATCCGCGCCGTTGTACTCAGCTGGGTTCAGAATCCAGCGGGCCTGTTCCTCGTCGGACAGCAACTCGTCGAGTGCATCGCGTCCCGCTGTGGTGCTGGCGTTGAGAACGTTGCGCAGCCGGATATTGTTGCTCTCGAGTTCGTGCGTGAGGAATCGCTCGTACTTCTTGAGCTCCTGCTTGGATGCCGTCTCCGGGAGGAGGCGTACCGAGGTGATCTCCGACCCCCACTTGGCCGCATGACCTCCCATGCGTGATCGCAGGTCGACGGATTCGCCGACGTAATACGTGTCGTTGTCGAAGCGGAGGAGGTAATAGCCGCTCTGACGGGGACCGTTCGCCGGCAATGCCGTCGACCGCACTTCGCCGAAGGGAACCTCGGGAAGAAACCCACGCTTGTCTGCCCAGGCCGCTGCCGCATCCGTGTCGCTCATGCGAACACAGTAGAGCCAACGGCGGACGTGTTCTGTCGGTTGCCCGATGCAACTCCGGTAAGCCGCAAAGAGGACGCGCTGGCACCGTGTTTCGCGATGACGATTGCCTGCACATACCGCCCGCGAGGAGCGATCAATCCGAATGCGTGCCTGTGTATGGCAGATACGGTCACGCGACCGATACCGGACGAGCTTGGGTCCGTGTTATCTAGTGAGCGTTGAGTGGATTACGAAGCGCCGCAGTAGTAATGCTGCGGCGCGGATCGGCGTGGTCGACTCAGTACGTCGTCAAGTTTCATGCTTCTCTTACATCTCCGAAGGACACCGCCGATGACCCAGCCCCAGCCTCCCTACGGTGAACAACCGCAACAGCCGTCTGGAGTGCAGCCGTACGGGCAGCAGCCCTTCGCGCATCCCGCCCAGAACTTCGGCCAGGGATCGGGACTGCAACAGCCTGCGGCCTACGGGTACCACCCGGTGACGGGATTGCCGTACTCGCACAAGACGAAGCTCGCCGCCGGTCTGCTGAGCATCTTCTTCGGGTACTTCGGCGCGGGACGGTTCTACGCCGGCCACACCGGCCTCGGATTCGCGATGCTGATCGTGAACATCGTGCTCACCGTCGTCTCCCTCGGCATGTGGCTCTTCGTCGCGTGGATCTGGCCCGTCATCGACGGCATCGTCCTCCTCGCAGGCGAGCCGAAGGACAAGAACGGACTCCCCTTGAGGTAGCGGCGAAGACGGGCGGATGCCGAGGCGAGCGGCTGCACGACCGGCGGTTGCCTCGAGGCATACATGGTCGCCCAGTCGGGTAATGCGCGAGAGCGGCGAGCACGAAGCTCGCCGCTCTCAGCCGGGCAGGTCGGTCGGGAGGGAGTCACCCCCGGGTCACGCGCTCAACGCCCGGTCAGTGCCCGGGCCTGCTCTGTCAAAGCAACTGTCGCCGCGCGTAACTGGTCGACGGAGTCGAGAGGCTCTGCGTACCCGACGCGGGTGACGGCGACGCCGCGGGGTGTGGTGACGCGCAGGTCAAGTCCGTAGCGGTCGGCGCCTTCGCAGGTGACCGTCTTCGCGTCGGGGAAGCCGCCGAGCGCCTGGGCCATCGCGCGGAGGGCGTCGGCGTGGTCGGCGTTGAGGTGCTCGATCGCCGGGCCGGCATGCGGGGTGACGGGGTCTGCTGTCGCCGCGGCGTAGGACTCTTCGCTCGCCGAGTCCATTCGCCCGTAGCCGCCGACCCACCGGATGCGCTGGACGCGCATTACCCAGAGTGAGAAGTCGCTGAAGTCGATGTAGACGTGCGCCGCCGGGATGGCCGCCAGGTGTGCCTCCCGGGCGGCGGCGAGCTCGTCGCCTTCCGGGCGGTAGACGTACCCGGCGAGGGTGATGCGGGTGCTGGCCAGCGGATCGGAGGGCGGGTTCGGCGCGACGATCGCGATGCTGGCGCGGGGATCGTGCGCGAGGTTGCGGCCGTGCTCGGCCATCTGCGACACGCACAGGACGGGGGAGCCGTCGAGCAGACCGTAGGTGACGAATGACGCCCACGGGTCGCCGTCCCTGGTCAGGCTGGCGAGGGTGCCCACATTGGTCGTGGCCGCGACCGTCCGGGCCTCCTCGGCGGCGGACGGGCGGGCTGGGTTGGCGACCTCCTCCAACGGCGGCGGCACGGTCGGGGCATCACCGGGATCTCCGTGATCTAGGTTCGTCATTCGTTGAACGGTACCCCGCCGGAAATTGCCGGTGGCATTGCCGTCGACCTGCGCTTACCGTTGAACTGAGGGCTCGATCGCCGAGTGGCTATGCGAGTGCGACCGGGTCCTCGCGAAGCGTGATCGTGGGTGATGCGAGATGACCGCGTTGGGCGTGCTGGCGCTGGTGCTGGGTGTGCTGTTGATCGTCGTCGAGGCACACGCACCGACCGCGGGTGTCCTCGGCGGGCTCGGGGCACTGTTCGTCGGAGCCGGGGTGTGGCTGCTGTTCACGTCCAGCGACACCGCGCAGATGATCGCCATCCCGGCGGCTGCCGGTGTCGCGGTGGTCGGAGTGGGTCTCGCCGTGGTGGGCGGCCGGAAGGCGCTCGCCGCCGGGCACGCGCCCGTGCGCACCGGGATGCAATCCCTCATCGGATCCGACGCCACCGTCCGCAACTGGAAAGGACGGCAGGGTCAGGTCGAGGCCGCCGGCAGCCTGTGGCGGGCGCAAACCTTGTTCGGGGACGACGAGACACCGACCGCGGGCGATTCCGTCGTCGTCGAGCAGATCCGCGGACTCACCCTCACCGTGCGCCGCCGCGAACCCTGGGAGCTGGAGATATGACCACCATCATCGTCATCCTGTGCGTCGTCATCACCCTCCTCGCCGTCGTGGCAAGCAGCTCGATCCGGGTGCTGCGCGAGTACGAGCGGGCCGTCGTGTTCCGGCTCGGCCGGCTGGTCGACCTGAAGGGCCCGGGGCTGGTGCTACTGATCCCGGCGATCGACCGGATGGAACGGGTCAGCCTGCGAACCGTCACTCTGAAGATCCCCGTTCAGGAAGTGATCACCCACGACAACGTGCCGGCCAAGGTCACCGCCGTCGCCTACTTCCGGGTGGTCGACGCCGACCGGGCGATCGTCGAGGTCGAGGACTTCCTGGCCGCCACCCTGCAGATCGCCCAGACCACACTGCGCTCGATCCTCGGCAAGGCCGACCTCGATGCCCTGCTGGGCGAGCGGGAACGCCTCAACGAGGACCTGCAGAAGGTCATCGATCAGCAAACGGAACCGTGGGGTGTGAAGGTCACCACCGTCGAGATCAAGGACGTCGAGATCCCCGCCAACATGCAACGGGCCATCGCCCGGCAGGCCGAGGCCGAACGCGAGCGTCGCGCCAAGATCATCAACGCCGAAGCCGAGTTCCAAGCCTCCGCGAAACTCGCCGAGGCCGCCGACGTCATCAGCCGCAACCCCACCACCCTGCAGCTGCGTTACCTGCAGACCCTCAGCGCCATGGGCGGTGAGAACAACTCCACCGTCGTCTTCCCGATGCCCCTCGACCTGGTCCGCCCGTTCCTCGCGGCGGCCAAGGACGCGGCAGCGACGGACGACGGCGACGAGCGCGCCCGGTTCGAGGCCCAGGCCAACCTGGCCGCGATGATCCCGCCCGCCGGCCCGGAGACGCGCACCCCGCACCACGCACGAAACTGACGTGCCCCACCGTTCACCGTCCGGCCACCGCGCGTACCCCGGGCGGTGACCGCAGTGCGCTTGGCTAGGGTTGGACAACCAGCAGGAGTCCACCCGGGCACCTGCCCGTCGGGGCGAGCGGAAGCGAGAGACCGATGAGCGGCACCGAGGCAGCCGACATACGGACGGCCGAGTATCCGCGACCGTCGCACTTCGTGCTGCACCTCAGCGACACCCATCTGGTCGACGACGACCTGCTGTACGGGGCCGTCGACAGCGAGGCCACGCTGCGGCAGATCTTCGCCGAGATCGAGGCGTCGCACGCCCGCCCGGACGCCCTGGTGTTCACCGGCGACCTCACCGACCGCGGCCAGCCGGGCGCCTACGAGAAGCTGCGGGCGATCGTCGAACCGGTGGCCGGGTCGCTCGGTGCGCAGGTGATCTGGGCGATGGGCAACCACGACGACCGCGGCCACTTCCGGACCGAACTGCTCGGGCAGGAACCGTCGTACGAGCCGATCGATCACGTCCACGACGTCGACGGGCTGCGCATCATCACCCTCGACACGACCGTCCCCGGCCGCCACCACGGGGAGATCTCCGAGAGCCAATTGATCTGGCTGGCACAGCAGCTCGCGGTCCCGGCGCCGCACGGGACCATCCTGGCGCTGCACCATCCGCCGGTGCCGTGCGTCCTCGACCTGGCGGTGCTGGTGGAACTGCGCGACCAACCGCGCCTCGCCGACGTGCTCCGCGGCAGCGACGTCCGGTCGATCCTCGCGGGACACCTGCACTACTCGACGACGGCGACGTTCGCGGGCATCCCGGTCTCCGTCGCGTCGGCTACCTGCTACACCCAGGACCTCAACGTCCCGGCCGGGGCGTTGCGCGGACGCGACGGCGCCCAGGGCTACAACCTGGTGCACGTGTACCCGGAGACGATCGTGCATTCGGTGGTCCCGATGGGCAGCTACGACACCGTCGGCGAATACGTCACCGCCGAGGAGACCGGGCAGCGGCTCGCGGCCGAGGGCGTGCGGATCCCCGACACCGGTGAGCAGGCCGTCAAGCCCGTCCGGGTGTGATCAGCTTCTGCGCGGGAACTGTTCCCGGTAGGCCATGACGTCGGAGAGCCGGAAGCGGCGGTGGGTGCCGCGCATCTCGATGGGCAGCGCGCCGGAGTCGGCGAGCCGGCGGACATAGGTGTCGGAGACGCCGAGGATCTCCGCGGCCTGTGACGTGGTGAGCAGGTCGGCCACCGCACCGAGCGCCACGCTCTGACCGTCGGCGAGGAGAGTGAGCAGTTCGAGGACGGCGTCCCCCGCGGAGTCGGGCAGCACCATTCCGTCGAGGGTGACGACCGGCGATCCGTCGAGGGCGGTCCGAAGCTCAGCCGCAACTTTCGAGTCGAGCGCGGAAACGATGTGGTCGATGCTCATGCCGTTTACGATCTCATGGGCCTGCCGGGCGACGGCGCAGAGCGGTAGCCTTTGCAGATGGACGAGTTGCGCGATCCCACAGCCTTCGAACTCGCACGCGCCGACCAGATCGACGTGACCCCGGAGATAGACGAAATCGGGGAGCTGCTGCGCAAGTCCGGCCGCAAACACGCGGCCGACGAGGACGAGCCCTGGCGGCACGGCTACCCGTACGACACGAAGATGACGCGGCGGCAGTACGAGAACCGCAAGCGGAAACTGCAGATCGAACTGCTCAAGTTCCAGGCCTGGGTGAAGGAGAACGGCGAGAAGGTCGTCATCATCTTCGAGGGTCGCGACGCCGCAGGCAAGGGTGGCGCGATCAAGCGCTTCACCGAACACCTCAACCCTCGTGGCGCGCGGGTGGTGGCGCTGGAGAAGCCCACCGAACGCGAACGCACCCAGTGGTACTTCCAGCGGTACGTGCAGCACCTGCCCGCGGGCGGGGAGATCGTGATGATGGACCGCTCCTGGTACAACCGGGCCGGCGTCGAACGCGTCATGGGCTACTGCACCCCCAACGAGTACCTCGAGTTCACCCGGTCAGCGCCGGAGTTCGAGCGGATGCTGGTGCAGTCGGGCATCCACATCGTGAAGTTCTGGTTCTCGGTGGGCAGGGAAGAGCAGCACGCCCGGTTCGTCTCCCGCAGCACCGACCCCGTCAAGCAGTGGAAACTCTCACCCACCGACCTCGCGAGCCTCGACAAGTGGGACGCCTACACCGAGGCGAAAGAGGCCATGCTGTTCTACACCGACACCCCGCACGCGCCGTGGACCGTCGTGAAATCGAACGACAAGAAACGGGCCCGGCTCGAGGCGATCCGCTGGATCCTGCACCGCTTCGATTACACCGGCAAGGACGCACGCGTCGTCGGCAAACCCGACTCGCTCCTCATCGGTTCTCCCGCAACGGTCTACGACGAGGGTGAGCGCCCGGCCGACGCGTTCCCCAGCGTCTGATCAGATCCCGGTCTCCCACGGCGCCGGGATCGGGAAGTAGTTCTCCAGGAACTGTGTCACCTTCCGGGTCCGCAGCTCCAGGTCGATCTCGGGTGCGCTGCCGTCGTTGAGGCAGAAGAAGTCCATCGACCGCTTCGCGAGCAGCGAATCCATGTCGCGGAGCCCCGACTTCATGGTGGTGTCGACGTACTTCACCCGCGCCGCCGTCTGCACCACCGCGCGGCCGCTCATCAGCGCGTAGTAGTGATACAGCGAGTTCGTCACCGAAATGTTGGTGCTGGCCCGGAAAGTGCTTGCGGCCGTGGCGGCGAACTCGTCGGGGAACTCCTTCTCCATCTCCTCCATGACGCTCTTGCGGAGCGGGGTGGCGGCGTGCTCGAGGTGCCGGGTGGTCATCAGCCCGAACCGGTCCTGCAGCAGCCGGCGGTTGACGCGCGCCGCGTTCTCGAAGCCGCTGCGCTCGTCGTCGTTGTGGCCCAGCCCGATTCGGGTGGTCGCCTCGATGAACATGGTGATCCCGCCGGGGGAGAAGAACATCTGCGGGCCCACCGAGCGGCCGAAGAACATGTCGTCGTTCGAATACAGGAAATGCTCAGCGAGCCCGGGGATGTGGTGCAGCTGGCATTCCACGGCCTGCGAGTTGTGGGTGGGCAGCACCGACGGGTCGGCGAAGAACTCCTCGCTCGGCATGAACGTGACCCGCGGGTCGTCGGCCAGCCACGCCGGACGGTCGGAGTCGGTGGCCACGAAGATGCGGCGGACCCACGGCGCATACATGTGCACCGAACGCAGCGCGTACTTGAGTTCGTCGATCTGCCGGAACCGGGCGGCGGAGTCGTCACCCTCACCGACCACGTAGTTCTGCATCCGCTTCGCGCGCTGCGCCTGGAACTCCGCCGACGAGCCGTCCACCCAGGAGAACACCAGGTCGACGTCGAAATTGATGTCCGACGCGTGGTCGGCGAACATGTTCTCGATGGTCGGCCACACCCGGCCGAACCGCTCCACGGTGCCGCGGACCGCCTCCTCCGACCGCACCACACGGCGGGTCAGTGAATTCTCCATCGGCAGCACGATCTCGTCGTCGCTGATCGACCACAGTTCGATCTGCACGCCCGTCGACGCCCCGTACGCCAGACCGCTGGCCAGGTGCACGCGCGGCCGGAACAACCGGAAGATGCGGGCCTTCGACGTCGCGGACAGGCTGCCGTCGGAGACGAGGACCGCGGGGCCCTTGGCGTCGACGGTCTTGGAGTAGAAAGGACGGTCCTCGCACGCGGCGACGAGCGCCGCACGCAACGCCTTGCGCTGCGCCCAGTTGATCGCGATCACCGGGCGTTCGTCGTTGCCCCGCACCAGCAGGTACTCGATGCCGGCCGCGTCGAGGACATCGCGGACGAACAACAGGTCCTCGACCATCGCCTCGTGCGGCGTCGTATGCGTGATCGGCAGCGCGAACCGGCCCTTGAACCGCACCACGTCGGGACGGTCCCGCAACCGCGACGACGCAGCGGCGGAGGCATGCGCGACAGCGTCGGCGGTCTCCTGCTCCGGAGGAACCAGGTACACGTCGTGCGGAGCAGAAGAATGAGTAATGTCGGGCCTTCCGGTGACGGTCGCGAGTGCGAACAGTGCCAGTGTAGGCCCAGGTTGCGGGGCGACGGTCAGTCGAGGACCGTGAAGAACGAGTCGCCGTCCTCGGCGGACCCGTCGATCTGACCGCGGTCGGTGCGCGAGTCCTCCACGATGACACCCTCGACGACGGCGGCGTGCTTGGTGCCGAACACCGGAATGTCGATCTCCTCGTCGTCGATGACCCGGTCGACGTCCTCGGTCAGCTCGTCGTCGGGCAGATCCCGCAACGACACCTCCTGCTGCTGCTCCAGCGGGGTATCGGGCTCCTCCTCGGACAGCTTCTCGTCGAGCGACTCACCCTCGCGCTCCTCACGCAAGGTGGTACCGAACCGGTCGGCCTCACTCCAGCCGTCGGGCGGATCGACGACGTCGTCGCCGTCGTTGTTGCGCACGTCGTCGGAGTCCAGGCTCTCGCTGGGGCTCAGCGTGTCACCGGGCCCGTCTTCGATACTCATAAACATCAAATGCCCAGATCAGGCGTGGTTGAAACTTCGATGGTCGAGGTCAGGCGACAGCTCGAGCATCGCGCAAGGTCTCGAACGCCGCGATCTGTTCCGGCGACCACGGCGCCGAGTTCACGCGGCTCGAATCGAGGTGCACGAGTACGACGGTCAGCTCCGCGGCCTGCACGCCGTCCTGGTGGAGGGTGATCAGGAAGGTCAGCGAGGTGGTGCCGATCCGGTCGAGGGTGACGTCGACGTCCGCGGCGCCGGTGAACAGTTCGCGTCCGAAGTTGCTGACGACGTTCACGACGGCGGTCTGCGTGACCGGGTCGAGCAGGTCGCCGCATGCCTCGACGAGCGCCCGCTTCCACGCCACGGCGGCCGCCTCGTGCACGCAGTAGAACGGCACATGGCGGCTCACGGACGCCGGCGCGTCCGGCGTGGCGTTGTTCCGCAGGGGGAGCGTGTAACGAGGCATGGATCGGACATTACTTGCTGCCCGGACGGGCGTCGCAGCCGGAGGACGGCGACTACAGGTCCGGACCGAAGGCGGCGTTCAGTTGCTCGAGCACGTACGGCCAGGGGATTCGCTCCTGCTCCAGTCGGAGATCACCCTCGCGCAAAGACCCCAGGACGGCGGCTTCGGACCCGGTCAGGTGGGACACTTCGGTGAACGTCGGTGACTGCTCCCGGACCGCGAGTCCCCGCCACCGATCCAGGGTGGCCTGATCCATCAGCAGACTCCGCACGTGCGGAAGGTGCCGGCGCAGGCGGTCGAGGATGGCGAACCCGTGACTGTCAAGGTCGCCCCAGTACCAGACTTCCGAGCCGACCACCCACGGGACTTCGGCCAGTTCGTGGACCGTGTAGCCGCTGCCGTGCACCGCCACGGTGTCGGCCAGTGGCGGGAGCGCGTACAGGCCCTCCTTGTTCTCGAGAATCAGCGTGCGCGCCGGGTTCAGCGGCAACGTGGTGAGTTCCTCCAGGGAGGTGGCGAAGCGTCGCGGACTGCCGGCCAGCAGACCGGGATCGCACAATGCGAGGTCGCGCAGGTGGGGAAGGCTTCGGATGCCGAGGTCCCGGCTGCCGCGAACACCGTCGAGTAGCGTCTCCACCACGCCGCGGTGACGCGCGAGCCATTTCGTGTCGACCCCCGGAACGGGAAGCTGACGAATGAGATACCCGGAGTTCGGGTGGTCGCTCAACCACCGCGCGATGGTGGTCAGCCTGCCGAAGTCGTCGTCGTCCAGTTCGAGCCATTTCGCCGCGGTCGCGGCAACCGCGGCCGACAACTCCGGGGTGCCGGGACCGAGACGGTCGACGAGTGTGTCACGGCGCATCACCAGGGCGCGCCATTCGGTTGCGCGGCCACCCGCGGACGCGATCCGGCCGGCCCCCGCCAGCGTCAGCCGCACCGGCACCTCCTGGGTGCCGAAGCTCGGCCACCGCCGCGTCGCCCACTCCACCCGGCCGTCGCCGGCGTAGCCGCGCCAGCCGCGTACCCACGCGACGACCGTGTCGGGGTCCTCGGCAATCTGCTGCTCGGACGGCGGATGCAGCGCCACGGTCAGCGAATCCTGATCGGCGAAAACGGAGTCGGCCAGCCAGCGTCGTCGGCGACTGTTGTAGGCGGCCAGTGCCTTCGCGGCGGCTACGGGCGGCAGAACGCATCGTGTGCTCATGCACTGCCCACGTCGTCGAACTCGATGAGGCTGAGTTCGGTGTGCATGCGGTCGCGGATACTCACGGTCACCGCACCGCCGATGTACTCCTCGAGGGTGCCGAGCAACTTCAGCGGCGTCGCCAGCACCATGTGGAAACCGAACTGCGCGAACACGTCCAACGCCCGGCGTGTGTACGCGGAGTCGGCGCGGTCGAACGCCTCGTCCAGGATGACAGTGCCGTAACGGGGAAGGTCTGCACCGTCGGGTGCGAGCTGATACCGCAATGCCGCTGCCAGACAGAAGAACACGAGTTTCTGTGCCTGACCGCCGGACAGTCCGGAGCTCGAATCGTGGTAGTTGCGAGCCTCTCCGGCGCCATCGATCTCGACGCCGATGAATCCCACGTGCAGGCGAGTGTCCAGGACCTGCCGCTGCCAGCGCTGATCCGCGGGTTCTTTCGAGGCCAGCCGCTCCAGCACCGCCGCCATCCGCTCGAATCGCTCCTCGGCCGCGGGGCGCTGCTCGACGTCCCAACCACCGCTCGTGATCCGGGTCAGGTCGTCCAGCAGGTCGGCCGCCGCCGGCGAGCGTCGCTCGCGGACGTCGATGCGCAACCACCGGTCGGTGTCGAACGCGGAGCGGCGCAACGAGTCGTTCACCGGGTCGATCCGGGATCGGATCTCCGCCGGCGCCTTGCGGATCGTGCGAGCGAGTTCGCCGATGTTGCGGTGTGACTGGTCGTGCAGCAGCTGGAAGAACCGATCTTCGTACCGGGGGAGACCGTCGGAGCGCAGCCGTTGGAGAATCGCCAGGGCGTCGTCGACGTATTCGGCGTCGACCCTCAACTCACCGCCGCGGGACTCCCACCGCGCCAGGTACTGCGACAGGATCCGGACGATCGACGCGCCGGCGGCAGACACCGCGTTCTGCGCCTCACCCCTGTCCTTGCCGATGCCCTGTCCGACCTCGAACAGAGCCCTGTCGATATTGTCCGATGTGACCCGGCGCGCGAACTTCTGGAACCGCGCCTTGATCCGTGAGTCTTTCGGCGCAAACCCGGTCCTTTAGGTCCGGGATAGCCGATCTGGTTTGTCGGACTGTGTGGCTAGTGTCTGGGGCATGGCGGGGAGGGTGGTGAGGCGGGCGTTCAAGTTTCGTTTCTATCCGACTGCGGTGCAGGCGGAACAGCTTGCTCGGACGTTCGGGTGCACCCGTTATGTCTATAACCGGGCGTTGGCGGAGCGGACGCGGGCGTGGTCGCAGGAGCAGCGTCGGGTGACGTACAGCGACACCTCGAAGATGCTCACCGGATGGAAGCGGGAGGCGGAGACGGAGTGGTTGGCGGAGCCGTCGAAGGGGCCGTTGCAGGAATCGCTGCGGCAGTTGCAGGGCGCGTTCGACAGGTTTTGGCGCAAGCAGACCGGATACCCGCAATGCAAGAAGAAGGGGCAGTCGAAGGATTCGGCGACCTACTTCTCGAACTGCTTCACCTACCGGGGTGGGCAGGTCCGGTTGGCCAAGCAGGCCGAACCCTTGGATATTCGGTGGTCGAGGCCGCTGCCGGAGGGGGCGGTGCCGTCGCAGGTGACGGTGTCGCGCAATGCCCGCGGTCAGTACCACATCTCGATCCTCGTCGAAGACACGATCACCGAGCCCCCGTCGACGGATCGGGTGGTCGGGCTCGATGCCGGGATCACGAGCCTGTACACGCTCTCGACGGGGGAGAAGATCACCAACCCGCGCCACGAGCGCGCGGACCGTGCGCGGTTGGTGAAGGCGCAGCGGGCACTGGCCAAGAAGGAGAAGGGATCGCGTAATCGGGCCAAGGCCCGATTGAAGGTCGCGAAGATTCATGGTCGGATCGCTGATCGGCGTCGCGATTATCTGCACAAACTTTCCACTCGGCTGGTGCGCGAAAATCAAGTGATCGCCATCGAGGATCTGAGTGTGCGGAATATGGTCAAGAATCGGTCGTTGTCGCGGGCGATCTCGGATGCGAGTTGGTCCGAGTTCCGGTCGATGCTCGAATACAAGGCCGACTGGTACGGGCGGCGGGTGGTGGCGGTCGATCGGTTCTGTCCGTCGTCGAAGACCTGCTCGGTGTGCGGGGTGATCGCGTCGGCGATGCCGCTGGATGTGCGGGTGTGGGCGTGCCGGTGCGGCGTCGTCCATGATCGGGATGTGAATGCGGCGAGGAATATTTTGGCCGTCGGACTGGCGGTGGCAGCCTGCGGAGATGGTGTGAGACCGCCTCGCACATAACGTGTGGGGCGGCGACTGTCGGTGAAACAGGAACCTCGGGACGCGAGTCTCGAGGGGGAATCTCGGTCGTTCACGGCCGAGAGGAAGTCAACCGGGCAGCCACCGCATCGGGAGCAGTCTCGCTCGCGTCGAGTTCGGCCTGCGCGATCCTCGCCTCGAGGTCCGTGAGCGCCGTCCGGTGCACCGTCAACGCTGTGTCCGCCTGACACCGGGCCGCGTCGGCCTCGTTCTCCGCCTTCTTCGCGAGCTCGAGGTCAGCCGACACCGCGGAATGCTCCGGGTTGTCCTGCCGCCAGGAGTCGAGGCGGCCGTCCACCGCGTCGACGGCAGCCTGCGCCGCGCTGACGTCGACATCCGCCCACTGCGCATCGAGGATGGTCTGTGCTGCGCGATTCTGCCGGGCGATCCGCTGATCCTCACGGTCCAGCGCGTCGAGTCGGCTCGTGACACCCGCGATCGTGACGTCGAGATCCGCGATTCGACGGCGAATGTCCTCGAGTTTGGTTTCGTTGTCGAATCCGAGAACCCACCGCCGCCGGTCGTCGATGCGGCTGCGGTCATCCTTCTCGTGCCGCTCCGTGGAGTGTTTGACCTGCCCGGCACGTGTCACGGCGCGGGCGTGATCCGCGAAGCCGGCCGCGGTGTCGACACATGCGTAGTCGTAGCGGTCCGCGAGATGGTGGTGGATCCACGGGGCGAGCGGACCGTCCGAGACCTCTACTCGGCGCACCAGCGACAGCGCCCCGGTCTTCGGCACCGTCGTCGGCGTGGCGCCGACCCGCACCCGGCGATACACGAGCCGCGCGCCGAGGTGGGTGGCGTCGACGGCCGCCGCGACCGCCGGATATACCTCCTCCGGGACGAGAAGGGTGCGCCCGAGGCCGCCGAGGACCCGCTCGATGGGGCCGGTCCACTCGGAGTGCTCGTCCCGGACCGCGATCAACTCGCCCGCGAACGGCACGGCGTCATCGGGGACGCCCGCGGCGGAACAGATCGACTCCCGGGCGCGCAGCAGTCCCGGATCGATATTGGAGCGTCGGCGGGCGATGATCTCCCGATCGGTGATGAGCTCCGCGCGCTCCTTCTGCGCGGTGCCGCGCCGTTCGGCGAGGGGATAGCGGTCACCGAACCGCTCCTCGTGGGTGGTGGACGCCTGGCGCAACTGATCCTCGAGTTGCCCGCGCAACCGCGCGAACTCTTCGGCGGTCCCGGGAACGGTTCCCTCCCAGGCCGACACCGCCTCGGCGATCCGATCCCGCCTGGCACGCACCCGGGCCAACGTCTTCAGTTCTGCGTCTTGCTGCGCGTGGAGGGTGGCCAGCCGGCCGCCCCCGATGCCCTCGAGTTTCACGGTCAGATCGAGGGTTTCCTGGCGGGCGCGTTCGGCCGCTGCCGTGGCCTCGTCCGCGCCCGACTCCAGCAGGGGAGTCAGGGCGCGGCGTTCGGTGCGATCACCGCACAGCAGCGACAGCGTCATCTCGGCGTGAACCGCCCCGAGATGCGCGTTCTCCTCCTCCGTGTCCTGCAACGACTCGAGGCCGCGGCGCCGCGTGTCGGCCAGGTCGACGAGCGGTGTGAGCATCTCGACCTGAAGCCGTGCGTCGACGACGACGCGGTGGGCCTCCTGCAGATCGTGGAACTGGTTGACCGCGCGCTCGGCCATTGCGAACGTGCTCGGGGTGTCGAGCATGTAGTCGCGGAACAACTGGTCGAGGCTGCCGAGGCTTTTCGCGGACAACGTGCGGTGCAGCAGTCGCTGCGCGCCTTCCGTCGAGATGCCCAGGCGGGAGCGGAAACTGCGGGCGAACGGCGCGTAAGTCGGGTTGACGGCCGCCTCCGGCCACCGCTTACGGATTCCCCTCGTGTCGATACCGCGGGCCATGAACGCGCTGAAATCCGTCAGGTCCAGTTCGTGATCGAGAATGAGATGGAGGTGGCTGACATCGCCCGCCGCGTTCTGCCCCCGCCCGAGTTGCATGAGCTTGACGAGGGTGATCGGCGGATCGTCGGTGCCCGCGCGGTAGGTCAGGGCGATGCCGCTCCACGTCGCACCGGTCCGCAGGTACGAGGCGACCAGCCCCTCCGTGTCCGCGCCCGCCTCCCGCCGCCACGCACCCCGGATGTACGTGACGAAGTTGCGTCCCGAGTTCGTGGCCTCCTGCGCGGCCGCGTTGAACCGCAGCTGATTGCCCGGGACCAGCACCGCCGAGATGGCATCGATGAGCGTGGACTTGCCGGAGCCGGAATTGCCGGTGATCAGGAAACCCTTGCGGGCCACCGCGAGATCGTGGTGGCCGTGCAACGTCCCCCAGTTGACGACCTGCACGCGCGCGAGTCGGCGTTGACCGGGATGGATCACGGTGTGCCCTCCTCCAGAATCCGCCGGAACTCCGCCTCGACGAGAGCGACCTGTTCGGCGTCGAACAGCTGCCGCAACACCGGGGAGACCTCCATCCGATCGTCGGTCGAGGTCTTCGTGAGCAGCGAATACTTGTCGAGTTTCTTCCACGACGCGTTGATGCGCTTCGCGTAGCCGGCGGGGTCGGTGTCGCTCGCCGCGCGATACATCTCGAGCTGTTCGCGCAGTTCGTCGAGATCGACGATCACCCGTTCACCCGGTTGCGCGCGCAGCAGTCGTTGGCGCAACGCGAGCAGCATGACCGTGTCCATGAAGGTCAGACGCTCGGTGCGCAGCACCGTGGGAGTGCTGGCGTCGCCGGTTTCGGCGGGGCGGGTGAACGCCAGCTCGTTCTCGTCGTCGATGACGAGAACGAGAAACACGTCGGCGAGCCGGGACCGGAGGAGGCGCTCGTCCCGGATCACCGCGCGCCACACCTCGGGATGCTTGGCCGCGGTGACGAGCGGGCCCTTGAGCAGCTGCACGAAGGCGCGCCGCGTCTCCACATCCAGTTCGCCGGTGTCTCCGGGGTACTGGCCGGGGGTCGTCGGCTCGTCGGTCATGTCGGGCTCCCCGTGGGTTCGAATGCCTGCCGGGTGGTGAACTCGTCGGCGGCCGGATCGAACAGGCGACGTCGAATCGTCGCCCGGCGTGCGACGCCGGCTCCCGACACCCACTGAATGTCCTCGGTGCCGTCGATCGCGTGCCCGTGGTGGGTGGCAAGGACCATCAATCCCACCGCGCTCGCGAGCCCCTGAGTGGCGGGGTAGTCGCGCAGGACATCACCGATCGTGGCGCGACCGTGCGCCCGCAGAGTGGCCGCGACGTTGTCGGACAATTCGTCCATATCGATCTCGGATTCTCGGACGAGCCTTCGGAGTTCGTCGAGATCGACGGTGCCGGCGTCGTGGGTGAGCACCGGTTCGGTGACGAGGTTGTCGGCGGGATTGTGCAGGCGAAGAGCTGCGACCGATTCGATGGTCATACCCACGCGCACCAGGTCGAGGTCGAGCAGGTCGTAGGGCCTACGACGTCTGGCCACGGCGACGGCACTCTGCTGCGCGGTGCGCAGCAACCGCTGCAGCCGGCGGTGTTCCTGGTAGTGACGTGACTGGACGAAATGACGCAACGACCGGGACAGTGAGGTCATCGTCGAATGCACCTCGGAGCCTGCCGTTTCCATCTCCGTCAGCAACGTCCGGAACCGTAATCTCTGATCGGTGGTCAGCATCGCGGCGAACGGCCGCTGCAGCACCGCGTCGATCCACTCGTCGATCTGCGACGACCGGGCCGGATCGAGAATCATGTCGTAGAACGCGGTGAAGCTGCGGCCGGCATCGGAGTCCCCGATCAGGTCGACGCCGCGGAACACATCTCCCAAAGTGTCGCCGCGGTCACCGTCGTCGTCGAGGATGCGCGCCCGCAGATCACGGTTGAGTTCCTCGAGTTCGGCGCGGACCCGGGCGAAGTCCGCAGGGACCTCCGAGGCCAGCGCGAGAATCTCCGCGGAACGCTCGACGGCACGATCGCCGTCGAGGACCGGGAACACCCCCGACTCCACCGCCGCGATCTGCTGATCGATCGCCGCCCGTTCGGTCAGCAGCGCGGTGAGGCGAGTTTCCGTGCGCGGATCGGAATCCCGGGCCAGAGCCTGCAACTGGGTGGAGAGCGTGGTCAGGCGGGATTCGGTGGCCGAACTCGCCGACTGGTGAAATTCGCGACGAACGCCATCGCGGCGAACGCGCCCTCGGTCGGTTCCAGAGTCTCTTCACGGGTACCGGCCGCCGCTCGGCGGAGCAGATAACCGGACCGCACCCACTCGGTGCAGTACGCCTGACCGGTGCGCGGGAAGTCGAGGCCCTCGTCGCGCATCGTCTGAAGGTCGGAGTCCAAGCGGGCGAACAGTTCCGGAGCCGGGAGGCGTCGGGTCCCGCGATCGAAGTGCCGGCCCAGCAGCGCCAGAATCGCCGGCGCCGTGTCGGCCCGCAGCAGCGTCCACGCGGCGTGGTCCTGGCGCAGGCGAAGAAGCCGATGGACGTCGGCGGTGATGGACATCGGACTCCTCTCGGTTCAGCCGGTGATGCGTTCCCGGCCGCCGGTCAGGTCGGCCAGCTCGGCGGCCACACGCCCCGCCTGCCAGCCGTGCTCATTGGTGATCGAATGCGACGTCGTGACGACCGAGGGGAACTGCTCCTCGAACACCGAACCCACCGCCTCGCTGCGCTCGGCCATGATCGGCACCAACTCCTTGCCGTACTGACTGGACGCGTCGCGGCCGGCCTGTTCCCGGGCGATCGTGAGCCGTTCCCCGATCCGGGTGGCAAACGCGAGGAGGAACGAGCGACGGAAGCTGGGTGAGCGTTTCACCCGATCACCGCCCGCCTCGCTCAACGCGTGGGACGCCTGAACGAGCAGCGAGGTGAACAGCATTTCGCTGAGATCCAGATCGACGGGCATCCCGACCATGCTGACGAGGCCGAATCGTTGGTGCCAGAGCACGCGCACATTGTTGGTCTTCGCCACACAATGCAGCAACTGCACCTTCGCTTCGGGGTACGGATTGTCGACGAGCAACCGGCGGGTGACCACCTGATCGGTCAGCGAGGTGTGTGCATGCGCGTCGATCACGGCGCTGTCGATCGCATACCGGGTCATCAGATCCTGCGCCTTCGCCGAAAGGGTCTCCGCTTCCTCGGCGAACGTGGTCGCTTCGGCCTTGGCCAGCAGGCCGCGGATGCGGGAGAGCACCTTGGGTTCGGCCCCACGCTTGGCGGGCCGCGACGCCGCCGCCCCGGTCACCCAGTTCGGTGGTGTGGCCATCAGCGGCGTGAGGGGGGCCAGGTAGTTGCAGAAGCCGAGGAGCGACAGGATCGCCGTCCAGGTGGCCGTCGTCTCGGCGTTCTCTGCCGCACGCCAGGCGGACAGTCGACCGCGGGCAGGTGCGTCGTCGGCGCCGATGTTCAGCTCGTCGAGCTGCTCGCGCCACGGCTCCGGGGCACTCTTGTGTGCCGAGGTGCGGCCGGCATGGGAGCCGATCGCCGCGACCGTCAGCCGGGCGGTGCGCGCACCGAATTCCCGGCGCACCGCGTGCACCAACTCGGCCGGCTGCCACCCCGAGGCGAACGCGTGGTCCATCGACGCGTCGAGTAATTGCGAGACCCGGTCCAGGGCAGCGCCGGCAACGGGTGAACCCTCGAGCTCCGCCAGGTCGTCGACCGTCCGGCGCAGCGACTCCGCATTCGCCGACGGCCCGAACGCGAACTCGATTCCCGCGAAGATCAACGATCCGGCGTCGATCTCGGCACGGAACTCACGATGTTGCCGGGCACCGCCGCGTTGCTGCTTCTTACGTTTGCGTGCGGCCCGGTTCTGCTGGCTGTTGCGGCTCACAGCGCCCTCCTCGCTCGGTGTGAACAATTGCGTTCCTATCAGGACTCCCCGACAGCATCGGGGGTCCGAAGCGAGGCGCGTCGGCCCGCGTCACTCGAACAACCCGCGGAGGTCGTCGGCGTCGAGGCTGGAGCTGAGCAGGGAGTCGGCGTCCATCACACTCGCGAACAACGCCGACTTCTTCGCCTTCAGCGCCATCACCTTGTCTTCGATCGTGTCCTTCGCGATCAGGCGATACACCATCACGTTGCGGGTCTGCCCGATCCGGTGCGCCCGGTCCACGGCCTGCGCCTCGGTGGCCGGGTTCCACCACGGGTCGAGGATGAAGCAGTAATCGGCCTCCGTGAGGTTCAGCCCGAAGCCGCCGGCCTTGAGGCTGATGAGGAACACCGGGGCGGCGCCCTCCTTGAACTCGCGGAGAACGTCGCCGCGACGACGGGTGCTGCCGTCGAGGTAGCTGTGCGCGACGCCGGCGTCCGCGAGTCGGTCGCGGATCTTGCCGAGGAACCCGGTGAACTGGCTGAACACCAGCGCCCGGTGACCGCCCGCGACGACGTCGGTGAGCTGCTCGAGCAGGGCGTCCACCTTCGCGGACGGGACGTCGTGGTATTCGTCGTCCACCAGACCGGCGTCGAGGCTCAGCTGCCGCAGCAGCGTGAGCGACTGCAGGATCGTGAAGCGGTTCTTGTCGACGTCGGCGAGCAGACCCAGGATCTTCTGCCGCTCACGCTGCAGATGGGTGTCGTAGACCTTGCGGTGCCGCGGGTGCAGCTCGACGTCGAGCACCTGCTCCTGCTTCGCCGGAAGATCCTTCACCACTTGCTCTTTGGTGCGGCGCAGCATCAGCGGCTTCACGCGGCGGCGCAGCTGTGCCAGAAGCTCCGTATCGCCCTGCTTCTCGATCGGTTTGCGGTAGTAGTCGGTGAACCGGGCCGGATTCGGGAACAGCCCCGGGGCGGTGATCGACAGGAGCGACCACAGCTCCATCAGGTTGTTCTCCATCGGCGTGCCGGTGATCGCCAGCTTGAACGGAGTCTCGAGTCGGCGGACGCACTGGTAGATCTTGGACTGATGGTTCTTGGTGAACTGCGCCTCGTCGAGGATCAACCCCGACCACACCGACTCCGCATAGGCGTCGAACTCGAGGCGGAACAGGGTGTACGACGTGACGACGATGTCGGCACCCCGGACCAGTTCGTTCAGCGGAACCTTGCGTCGTGTCAGGGTGTCGGAGATCGCGACGACGGTCGCGCCGGGGGCGAAGCGGGCCGATTCGGACTCCCAGTTCGACACGACACTGGTGGGGGCGATGATGAGGAACGACGGCGCGTCCGGATTCGACTGCCGCGCATGGCAGATCAATGCCAGTGCCTGCAGCGTCTTGCCGAGTCCCATGTCGTCGGCGAGGATGCCGCCGAGCCCGTGCTCCCACAGGAAGCTCAGCCAGCGGAACCCCTCCAGCTGGTACGGGCGCAGCCGGGCGTCGAGCGTGCTCGGAACGTCCGCGGGCCCGACGGTGGTCGGGGCCATCAGTCCGTCCACCTGCTGCCGCCACTGCGTCGACTGCTTCTCGACGGTGCCGAGCGCGGCGAACTCGTCCCACAGGCTCGCCTGGAAACGGCTCAACCGCAACGACCCGTCCGCGCGTTCGCGGAGAGCCCGCGCCTCGTCGATCAGCTTGCGCAGCGTGTGGAGCTCGGGTTTGTCGAGGGAGAAGTAGGCGCCGTCGGGCAGCAGTAGTTCGGTCTTCCCAGCGGTCAGCGCCGAGAAGACCTGGTCGAACGGAACGTCCCGGCCCTCCACTGAGAGGGTCACGCCGAGGTCGAACCAGTCGGTGCCGCCCTCGGATTCGGTGACGGACACCCCGATGACCAGGGAGTCGCCGGCCTCCCGGTAGTCGGCCGCTTCGCCCGACACATCGATCGACACGTCGGACTTGCCGTGGAGCAGAGGCAGGACCTCGGTGGTGAACCGCATCGTGTCGAGTCCGCGCAACGCCGTCGACTCCGGGCCGCTCGACCCCAACCCGTACCTGTCCCAGGCGATGTCGAGTTCGTCGAGCAGTATGCGTTCGCGGGCGTCGTCCCGATACTCGTCGCCGGGGGTCCGGGCCGAGAGCGGCGCGCGATGCTCGTCGTCCCCGACGGTGTACAGCCACTCCCAATCGACGGTGACCTCATGGTCGGGGAGATACGACGCCCGCATCACCAGGGTGGGCTCGGAGATCTCGGGTGGGACGAACGAGCCGTCCGAGGAGATGACCGTGGCGAGGTTGCGCAACTTCGGCAGGAAGTCCGTCAGGAAACGGGACTGCTCGGCGGCGGGAACCTCGATGGGTGTGCGGCGGCGCACCAGGTCCTGCAGGGGAGCGGGGACGGTCGCGTCGAGCCGGGCGAGATGTATGCGGTCGTCCGCGTCGACGTAGAACAGGCCGTGGGCCCGGACGCCAATGAAGCCGACGGTCGCTGCGTCGACGGGTCGACCGTCGATCCGGACCACCGGCTGCACCACGAGAGAGCCCGTGGCCTCGTCGCGGGTGGCGTCGAGGCAGACCTCGGCCGTGCGGTAGGGGCCGAGCGCGCCCAGACGCTTGGAGGAGTGGATGAGCTCGACACCAACCCGGGCCGCCTCGTCGAGCAGCGACCACAGCTGGCGGCTGGCGAAGACCCCGAGGTCGACATCGGTGTAGTTCTGGCGGCGATAGGTCAGACCCCCGTCGGCCAGCAGGTGGATCTCGTGCAGCACCCGGATCTGCTCGGCGGGATGCTGGAACTGGCTGCCCAGCTTGTTCCACGCCAGCCCGCCGACGATCCAGCCCCTGCTGCCCGGCTGGACGGGCCGTACCAGCAACCGAGGTGCCGCGCCGGCAGCCGACGCCTGCACCCGGAACTGGATGGCGAGCGGCGAGCGTCCGCCGGAGTCGCCGAACGGATCGGCGGTGAGGAGGGAACCGAGGGAGCGTTCCCAGGTGGGCGCGACCGCCGCCTGGGCCTCGGACCTCGCCTGCATCATCGCGGTGATCAGCAGGGCGGCGACGTGCTTGCAGTTCATGCCGACCGGACACGTGCAGATCCCGTACCGGTACACGGTGCGGCCACCGCTGGAGACGACGAACGCCGACGCGGAGTACGGCTCCCTCGCCGTGCCCGCCACCTCGCCCCACAGCTCCTTGGCCGCCAGATCCCACGACATCTCGATGACCGCGTGGTCGCGGGCGTACTGCTCGCCGCGGCGGTACGTGGTGGTGCCGAGGACCGCCTTGATCGACGCCATATCGATGTCGGGCAAGTCCCCGGGAAGCATGGCCACAGAGTAGTCAACCGCTCCGACAGGTCCCCGGGGTGCGGTGAGTCCCACCCCAGGGTTACTGGTCGCGCCCGTCGCGCGGCCGGAGACTTCGGTGCGTCGGGGGAAACCCATGGATCGGAGAGAACATCATGGCCGAGATGGTCGAAGCACCGCAGAAACACCGCACCGGCGGCGTCGCCAGAACACTGATCACCGTGTACGGAACGGTCGTGTACGTCACGTTCCTGGTCGTGTTCCTCTACGCGATGGGATGGGTCGAGGGCCTCGTCGTGCCCCACACGATCAACGACGGACCCGCCGCCCCCGTCGCGGTCGCGGTGGTCGTCGACGTGGCGCTACTCATGATTTTCGCCATGCAGCATTCGGTGATGGCCAGGCCCTGGTTCAAGAAGCGCTGGACGAAGATCGTCCCGGAACCGATGGAGCGCTCGACCTACGTACTGTTCGCCACGGCCGCTTTGGCGCTGATGATGTGGCAATGGCGTCCGCTGCCCGACCAGATCTGGCACGTGGAGACGAGCTGGGTCCGCGTCGCGATCTTCGCCGTGTCGCTCGGCGGATGGGCCCTCGTGCTGGCCGCGACGTTCGCCATCGACCACTTCGATCTGTTCGGGGTGCGTCAGGTGCTGCGAAATCAGAGCGGGAAGTCGGCTCTGCCCAGCCACTTTCGGACACCCGTGCTGTACCGGGTGATCCGGCACCCGCTGTACGCCGGTTTCATCATCGCGTTCTGGGTCGCGCCGACCATGACCTGGGGCCGGCTGCTGTTCGCCGTCGGGACCACCGGCTTCATCCTGGTCGCTGTGCGTTTCGAGGAACACGACCTGATCGACACGTTCGGCGACGACTATCGCACCTACCGCACGCGGGTGCCGATGCTCGTCCCGAGGTGCGGCGCAAAGCCGAGGTAGTCACAGACCGCCGGCGACGGCGATGGTCGTGGCGGTGACGTAGGACGCCTGGTGGGACAGGGCCCACAGCACCGCCTCGGCGATCTCCTCGGGTGTCGCGACCCGGCCGAGGGGGATCCGACCGGCGACCCGTTCGGGTCGCCCCGGGTCGCCCGCGGCCGCGTGGATGTCGGTGTCGGTGGTGCCGGGAGCGACGCCGACGACCCGGATGTTCGCGCTCGCCAGTTCCCGCCCGAGCCCCGTGGTGAGACTGTCGACGGCCGCCTTCGAGGCCGCGTAGCCGACGTATTCGCCGGGTGCCCCGGTTCCCGCCGCGACCGAACTGAGGTTGACGAGCACGCCGGGGCGCCCCTCCCGGACCCAGTGTTCGGCCGCCGCGCGGGCGTAATTGATCGTTCCGAACACGTTGACGTCGAACACCTCCCGCAGCGACGCGTCCGTGGTGGTGAGGAAGGTGCCGAGCGGACCGGTGGTCCCCGCATTGTTGACCACCGCGGTCAGTTGCCCGCGCTCGTCGGCCGCGCCCACCACGGCCGCGGCCAGTGCGGCGTCGCGCACATCGGCACGCACGGCGGTGGCGCGGATCCCGCACTGGTGCACGAGGTGGGCGGCGGCCTCGTCGTCGTTCTGATAGGTGAACGTCACCTGATAGCCGCGATGGACGGCCAGGCGCACGACGGCGGCGCCGATGCCGCGCGATCCACCGGTGACGAGGATGTGTTCGCTCACCATACGAGCGTATCCGGGTGGGCGCGGTCAGCGCGTGGGCCTGCCGAACGTGATGCTCGGCGCCGTCACCGTGATCGACGCGATGCGGACCGTGAGACCGGGGGCGGGCGGCGGTTCGGCGTCGATGACGGTGGGGTGATAGTCGACCTGCTCGGGCACCGGTCGGGCCGGTGAGAAGACACTCCGGACCACCCCCATCGGCGTGCGGGCGATCGCGTCGGCCGACTGCTGGATCTGCTCGAGTGTCCGGAACATCGTGTCGACATTGTCGGACTGCCTGCCCGTGCTCACGGCCTCGACCACCGGCCGCATCGTCCGCAGCAGGAACACGACCTCTTCGAGCAGTTCCTCGGTGAGCCGGAGGATGCGGAACGACGTCTTTCCGACCTCGATCGGCACGGTGACCGTACACACGGCGACCCGGACGGGACCCTCCGCCGCCTCGGCCGCCCTCCGGTACGCGTCCTCGACCACCGGGGCGACACACGACGGCACGAAGCGGGAAACGAATGTCACTGGTCGACCCCCTCGCGGCACGGCGACTTGGCTTGCCGGGGAGGCTACCGCCCCGGCGGGCGCCACGCAGGACGAGCGCTCACCCCGGCAGCAGGGCGCGGACGGCGTCGATGGTGTCGGCGTCGGCGGCCGCCTTGTCGGGGCGATACCGCAGCACGCGCGCGAACCGCAGGGCGAGCCCGCCGGGGTAGCGGGAACTGACCTGGACGCCGTCGAGTTCGATCTCCACGACGAGGTCGGGGTGCAGGTACACGGTGTGGTCGTCGCGGCGGCGTTCGTGGCGGGGGAATTCGTCCGTCTGCCACTGCAGCAGCGCGTCGGTGAGGCCCTTGAACGTCTTGCCCACCATGATCGGTGCGCCGCCGTCCGGGTCGCGCGCCCCGAGGTGCAGATTGGACAGGTATCCGGTGCGCCGCCCGTACCCCCACTCCGCGCCGAGCACCACCAGATCGAGGGTGTGCTCCGGTTTCACCTTCTGCCAGGCGCGGCCACGTCGTCCCGCCGCGTACGGGGCGGTGAGCGACTTGACCATCACACCCTCGTGCCCGGCGGCGAGTGCGTCGTCGAAATGGGTTGCGGCCCCCTCGCTGTCGGGGCGGATCAGGCCGGGGATGCGGTGTTGCGGGGCGACCCGTTCCAGCGCGTCCAACCGCTGCTCCAGCGGAGCGTCCAGCAGGTCGATGCCGTCGAGATGCAGGCAGTCGAAGAAGTACGGGTGCAGCAGCAGGTCGCGGGAGGACTCGGCGCCGAAGCGGCTCATCGTCTCCTGGAACGGCCGGGGCCTGCCGCTGTCGGTGAGCGCCAGCGTCTCCCCGTCGAACACCGCCGACGTACACGGCAGGCCCGCGACGAGTTCGACCAGTTCCGGCACGCTGCCGGTGATCTCACGCAGGGTGCGAGTGAAGATGTGCACCTCGTCGCCGTTGCGGTGCACCTGGATGCGGGCCCCGTCGAGTTTGTATTCGACGCTGACATCACCGCCGAGTTCGGTCCACGCGTCGGTGAGTGATTCGGCGGGGGAGGCCAGCATGGGCCGGATCGGACGACCCACCTCCAGCCGGAACGCGGTGAGCGCGTCCACGCCACCGTCGAACGCCGCGACCGCCGTTGCGGGCAGCCGTCCCGACAACATGAACGCCCGGCGCACCGGTTCGACGGGAAGATCGGCGGCCGCCGCGATCGCGTCCGTCATCACGCCCTCCAGTGCGCCCTGGCGGAGGTCGCCGGTGACCAGCCGGATCAGGAAATCCCGCTCGTCGGTGGTGGTGCGGGAGAACAGGTCCGCGAGCAGTTCACGCCTGCGTACCGCCGACCCGGAGCCGGTGACCTCGGCGACGGCGGAGACGGTCCCGTCGACCTCGGACACCGTGACGGACCCGACGTCGACGGGCGTCGCCGGAATGTCCGCGACTGTCCGCCAGCCGATTCCGATGCGGCCCTGCCTGAGTTCCCCGGACAGCCACGCGACCACCGGTTCCACCTCGGACGGCTCCAGCCGGGTGAGGACCTCGCGGAGCGCCCCGACCTTCACCTTGCGCGACCGGGTGGCACCCACGTCCCGGGACGTCGCGACGATCTGCGAGAACAGCACACCCCGACGGTAGCGGGACGGTGTCGTGGGCGGTCAGAATCCGGCTGATCCGAACGCTGGGCCGACCGGCCCGCCGTCCCTAGGCTGGGCGAATGAGTACTGCGCGACGCCGCCCACTGAAGACGGTGACGGGAGTCAGCGGCGCCGTCAGCACCTATGCGGCGGCGATCGACCCGCAGCAGTCGACCGTCGCCTCCTCGATCGAGATCGCGAAGATCGCGGAGGCAAACAAGTTCGACGCGCTGTTCGCCGCAGACCTCCTCAGTTTCGGGGCGCAGGGCGCGATCGGCGCGCAGGAACCGCTGATCTTCCTGTCCGCGCTGAGCGCCGTGACCTCGCACGTCGGGCTGATTGCGACGGTGACCACCACGTTCCACCACCCGTACAACCTCGCGCGGCTGTTCGGCACCCTCGACCACGTGAGCAACGGTCGCGCGGCGTGGAACGCCGTGACGTCGTCGCTGGGTGAGGAGAACTACAGCGACCTCGACCTCCCCAGCCCCGAGGAGCGGTACGCCCGCGCGACGGAATCCCTCGAAGTCATCAACGCACTGTTCGACAGCTGGGAACCCGGGGCGCTCACGTCCGACGGAGCCGGAGGAACCAGACTCGACGCCGACCGGGTGCGGCCGATCGACTACGCGGGCACCTATTTCACGGTGAAGGGTCCGCTCAACATCCCGCCGCTGCCGCAGCGCCGGCCCGTGCAGTTCCAGGCCGGCCAATCCACGGCCGGCGTGGAGCTCGGTGCCCGCTTCGCGGAGGTGGTGTTCACATCGCTGCCCACCCTCGAGGACGCCGTCACCTACACCAAGAGCATCCGGGCGCGGGCCACGGAACTCGGCCGCGCCGACGGACTGCCCCTGATCATGAGCTCGTTCCACGCCACCTACGGCGCGTCCGAGGACGAGGTGCGCCGGCTCGTCCGGGAGCAGGAGGAGGCCACCGACCTCGACGCGGGCCGGATCCGGCTCGAGGACATGTTCGGTGGCGACATCGACCTGTCCGGGTTGCCGCTCGACAAGCCGATCCCGGCCGACGTCCTGCCCGACGTCCACTCGGTGAACCGTCGCCGCGGCCGGGTCGAGATCTTCAGCCGTCTCGCCGCGTCCGGGCGGACGCTGCGTGAGCTGATCATCGCGTCCAAAGACACCGGCCACTGGGCGGTCGCGGGAACACCCGAGCAACTCGTCGACGCCGTACAGGAACGCTACGACGCCGGTGTTCTCGACGTCATCTCCCTCGGCGGGCTCGCCGACGAACGAACCCGGGACTTCGTCGTCAACGGGTTGCTGCCCGAACTGCGGCGACGCGGAATCGTCGGCGACGACTACGTGGGCGGCACGTTCCGGGACAACCTCGAACTGCCGCCGCTGCCGGCCCGCTAGTTCTCCACCGGTGTGCCGTCGACGACGATCCGCACACGGTCCGGGTAGAACGAGACGTGGTCGTCGATGCCCGACGCCTCCGCGGTGGTGAACGGGTAGAACCAGGCGGCGTCCTCCACCGGATCGGTGCTCTCGGACCCGGTGAACGACAGATACGACGCCGTCCCCTTGTACGGGCAGGACGTCCTGGTATCGGAGGCGGTGAAGAACTCGGACCGCACGTCGATGCGGGGAATGTAGTAGCGCACCGGCAGTGACGTCTCGAACAGCAGTCGCGGGCGGACCGTGTCGGCGACCAGGGTGTCGCCGACGAAGACCGCCACGTGCCGGGACGACGGCAGCACGTCCACGCGGACGTACGGGTCGCGGGCGTGGACGAACACCTGCTGATCCTCCTCGTACCAGGCGTCCATCCGGTGCCAGTAGAACGCGACGTACGCGCTGAGGTCGAGGGAATCCGCGAGTTTCTCGTCGTAACCCCACACCGACTGCTCGGCACGACGGTCGCCGACGACGAGATCCCAGTACCGCGCCTTGCCCTTCCACGGGCAGGTGGTGGTCGCGTCGACGGGCTCGAGGACGTCGAAGTTCACGTCGTCGCGGGGAATGTAATAGACGGGCAGGTGTCCCTTCTCGAACAGGTACACCGACCGGGTGGTGTCGGCGACCGCCTGACCGCCGAAGAACACCCGGAGGCGCTTGCGATTGGGTTCGATCGAGATGCGGCCGTTCTCCGCGACCTGCTGAGAAGCGGCGGCATGCGTGAGGGCTGTGGACATCACTCCATGGTGGCACCTTCGGCGCCCCGTGCGCCTTTTTGGTAGTCAGAGCAACCAGAACGGCGCACGGGCGCGAAGCGCACTGAACCCGGCGGTCACGACCCACACCGTGAACGGGTACAGGGCCAGGCGTTCGGTGATCCCGAACGGTCCCTCGCGGAGGAGGATCGCCGCCATCCCGACGATCCCGACCAGGCAGCACAGGCCTGTCCACAGTGCGAAGAGGCGCCACCGCCCGTACAGCCCGATCGCGACGACGATCATGGCGGCGTTGCGCGCGACGAACGTCGGGGTCGCGACGACCTGGTGGAGGTGGGCGTCCACGTCGATCGGAACCACGCCGGTCAGCGCGGCGCTGACAGCGGCCACACCGAACAAGGCCAGCGCGACGCGGCGGAGGAGGCCGGGTGGGAGGAACTCGCGCAGGCACACCGCCCCGACGAGGATGAGCACCCCGGTCAGCACGAAGGCGCTGTTGATCACCGTGTGCAGCGGCGAGCAGAGCCTGGTGGCAGCAGACCCGTCGCAGCCCGTGACACCCAGATTGCTGACGGAATTCGTCCGCACCCGGTACGGCCGCGGCCAGGCCCGCGCGGTCACGACCTCCGCGAGGAAATACAGGGCGATCAGCACCCACGCAGCGCCACCCACCCGCACGGCCAGCTGTCGCCGGGCGGGTGCAGACGTTCGCACGACGCTCACCCCTCCGTACCGTACCGGCTCACGGAGTGGATTGTTGACAATCTTCGGGGGCGGCTCGACGATGTAGCCATGGCCCCGCTGACGACGATTCCGGTTGCTGACTCCGAGGGCAGGGCTGCGCGTGGCTGAGCTGACGCGCCCCGCCGCCGAACTGCATGCCGAGCTCGCCGAGCTGGGCATCGACCTCGACACCGGAACGCGCCGGCGCGCCGAATACTCCTTCGACGCCTCCAATTACCGGGTGCCGCCGCTGGCCGTGGCGTTTCCGCACACGCCCGCCGACGTGGTGGCGATCGTGCGGGCCTGCACCGACCGCGGCATCCCCGTCACCAGCCGCGGCGGCGGCACGTCGCTCGCCGGCAACGCGATCGGCAGGGGAGTGGTGCTCGACTTCTCCCGGCACATGAACCGGGTACGGGCCGTCGACGCGTCCGCCCGCACCGCCGTCGTCGAACCCGGCATCGTGCTGACGGACCTGCAGAAGGACGTGCAACTGGCGACGGACGGCGCGTTCACCTTCGCGCCCGACCCGTCCAGCAAGTCCCGCGCGACGGTCGGCGGCGCCATCGGCAACGACGCCTGCGGCAACCACTCCGTCCGCTACGGCCGCACGTCCGATCACGTCGTCGCACTCGACGTGGTGACCGCGAGCGGGCACCGGCTGACCGCCACCCACGACGGGCTGCGGGCCACCGATCCCGACGACACGCCCGCGGTGGGCGAGGCCGCGCGGATCACCGCCGGACTCCACGAACTGACGCAGGAGCATCTCGGCGACTTCCGGCTCGAGCTCGGCCGCATCCCGCGCCAGGTATCCGGCTTTCACCTGGCGAACCTGTTGCCCGAGAACGGCTTCGACGTGGCCCGCGCGCTGGTGGGAAGCGAGGGGACGTGCGCGGTGATCGTGGCCGCGACCGTCGCGCTGGTGCCGGTGCCGTCCGCGGCGATGCTGCTGTGCCTCGGATACCACGACCTGGTGGACGCGGCCCGCGACAACGCGATCATCCTCGACTATTCGCCCGCCGCCATCGAGGGCATCGACTCGGCGATCGTCGACACCATGCGGCACCTCCGCGGCGCCGACTCCGTGGTCGGGCTGCCCGACGGTCAGGCCTGGCTGTACGTCGACCTCGACGGCGAGGACCTCGCGGAGGTCGAACTCCGCGGGGCAGAACTGGTCTCGAAGCTGCGTGCGGCCGGACGCCTCGTCGACTCGCGCGTCGTCGGGGACCCGGCGGAACGTGCGTCGCTGTGGAGGGTCCGCGAGGACGGCGCCGGACTGTCCGCCCGGCTCGTCGAGGGCGGCGAATCCTGGACGGGCTGGGAGGATTCCGCCGTCGCACCCGATCAGCTGGCCGACTACCTCGTCGACATCAAGGCGCTGCTCGCCGAATTCGACCTCACCGGGGTGATGTACGGGCACTTCGGCGCCGGCTGCATGCACATCCGTATCAACTTCGACCAGCGCACCGACGAGGGCCGGGACGTGATGTCGCGGTTCATCCACCGTGCCGCCGAACTCTGTGTGCGGTTCGGCGGATCGATGTCCGGTGAGCACGGCGACGGCCGCGCCCGGTCGGCGCTGCTGCCGATGATGTACACGCCCACCATGATGGCGGCGTTCGCCATGTTCAAACGCCTGTGGGATCCGGCGGCCGTGCTGAACCCCGGCAGCATCGTCGAGCCCGAACCGCTGCTCGGCAGCCTCGCCCTCGACGGCGTGAACCCGCGGGCCTGGCAGACCACCTTCGACCTCACCCCCACCAGCGACGTCCCCGTCGCACCGTTCGTCCACGCCGTCCAGGGCTGCATCGGGGTGGGCCGCTGCCGCGCGTCGACCGGCGGGGTGATGTGCCCCAGCTACCGCGCCACCGGGGACGAGAAGGACTCCACCCGGGGCCGGGCCCGCGCCCTGCAGGAGATGGTCCGCAACTCGCCGACCGTCGCTGACGGCTGGCGGTCCGAGGACGTCAAGGAATCCCTCGACCTCTGCCTGTCCTGCAAGGCCTGCTCCACCGACTGCCCCGTCGGCGTCGACATGGCCACGTACAAATCCGAGTTCCTCGACCACCACTACCGTGGCCGGGTGCGGCCGCTGTCGCACTACTCCCTCGGCTGGCTGCCGGTGTGGCTGAAGATCGCGGAACGCTCGGCGCCCGTGGTGAATCGGCTCACCGCCGGCCGGCTCGCGAAGGTCGCGGCCAGGCTGGGTGGTCTCACCCCGCACCGGTCGATGCCGGAGTTCGCGTCCCGCAAGCAGATCCGCCGCGAGGTCGGAGAGACGTCGCGGGCCGGCACCGCGGACGTCGTGATACTCGCCGACACGTTCACGCGTGGGTTCCGTCCCGAGGTGGTCGGGGCCGCGTCGCGGGTGCTCGCCGACGCGGGCCTGAGTTCGCAGTGCCGCAGCGACGTGTGCTGCGGGCTCACCTGGATCTCCACCGGACAGCTGAAGCAGGCCACCAAGACCCTCACCAGGGCCGCCGAACTCCTCGACGACGGCACCGACCGGCCCATCGTCGTCCTCGAACCGAGCTGCGCCGCCGCATTCCGGAAGGACCTGCCCGAACTCGTCCACACCGACGCCGCACGACGCGTCGCCGCCCGCATCCGCAGCTTCGCCGGTGCGGTGCTCGAACGCACCGAGTCCGGATGGAGCCCGAGCGTGCCGGTGCCCGAAGACGTCACCGTGCAGACGCACTGCCACGAATACGCGGTGTTCGGCGCGGCGGCCCAGCGGAAGGCACTGCAGGCCGTCGGGGTGCCGCGCGTGCGGGAAGCCACCGGATGCTGCGGCGTCGCAGGTAACTTCGGGTTCGAGGCCGACCACTACGACCTCAGCATGCAGGTCGCGGAGCAGGCACTCGCCCCCGCGCTGCGCGAGAGTCCCGAAGATGCCGTAATACTGACGGACGGGTTCAGCTGCCACATGCAGGTGCGGCAACTCGATCCGAACCGATCGTCGAAACACCTCGCCCAACTGCTCGACCCCGCACCACCGTCGAAACCCGATCACCAGAGCGGAGACTGAAATGTCGCAGTTGTCGATGACCAGTGACGAACGTCAGAAGTTCCTCGCCGACGTGCACGTGGGGGTGATCGCCGTCGACCGCGACGGACGCGCCCCACTTGCCGTGCCCATCTGGTACGGCTACGAGCCCGGCGGCCAACCGTACGTCTGGACCGGGCGCGGCTCGCTGAAGGAGCGGCTGATCCGCGCCTCCGGCCGCTTCAGCCTCGTCGCCCAGCACGAGAAGCCGCCGTACCGGTACGTCAGCGTCGAAGGTCCGGCGGAGTTCGACGAGGCACCCACCGCCGACATCGTCCGCGGACTCGCCGCTCGTTACCTCCCCGCCGACGAGGTCGACCCGTTCGTGGAGCAGGCGTACGACGACAACGCGATCATCATCCGGATGCGGCCGGAGCACTGGCTGAGCGTCGACTACGGTCAGGGCGCATAGCGCCCGTGCGCCTTTCTGGTAGCTGGAACAACCAGAAAGGCGCACGGGCGATTCGGTTCACGATGATTCTGACGATGGCGGGGACGCCCGAAGTGCGGAAGCGTCGAAGGGCAGTTGTTCCGCCTCGACAGGAGCGCCCTTCATGACCGAACTTCTCGACCTGAGCACCGACGTCCTCGTCATCGGCGGCGGCCCCGCCGGAACGTGGGCGGCGCTGCGCGCACGCCAAGCCGGGGCGGACGTCGTCCTCGTCGACAAGGGGTACTGCGGAACCAGCGGTGCCACCGCGCCTTCGGGCACCGGCGTCTGGTACGTCGACCCCGACCCGTCCGCGCGGGCGAAGGCCAAGGCCAGCCGCGAAGCACTCGGCGGACATCTCGCCGATCACCACTGGATGGACCGCGTCCTCGACCAGACGTACGCAAACATGAACCTGCTCGCCGAGGAGGGCCGGTACCCGTTCCCGGTCGACCCCGACACCGGCAGGCAGATCCGCACCGGACTGCAAGGGCCCGAATACATGCGACGCATGCGCGCGTGGGTGAAGAAGGCGGGCGTCCGGATTCTCGACCACTCGCCGGCCCTCGAACTGCTCGTCGACACCGACGGCCGGGTGCGCGGCGCGGCGGGCTACCAGCGCCACGACGACCGCGACTACCGGATCGGCGCGGGCGCCGTCGTGATCGCGAGCGGCGGTTGCGCATTCCTGTCCCGCGCGCTCGGCACGAACGTCGACACCGGCGACGGTGCGCTGATGGCCGCCGAGGTGGGGGCCACGTTCTCCGGCATGGAATTCTCCAACGCCTACGCGATCGTTCCCGCCAACTCCACCATCACCAAGACCGCCTACTACGGCTACGCCACGTTCTTCCACGCCGACGGCAGCGTCCTCGAGGGCGCCGGCTCCACCAAGGGGCGGTCGGTGATCGCGAAAACGCTGCTGTCCGAACCGGTGTTCGCCCAGCTCGACCGCGCCGACGACGAGGTGCAACGCCAGATGCGGCTCGGGCAGCCGAACTTCTTCCTGCAGTTCGACCGCCGCGGGATCAACCCGTTCACCGACCGCTTCGAGGTCAGCATGCTCGCCGAGGGCACGGTCCGCGGAACCGGTGGTATCGAGGTGGTCGACGACACCTGCGCCACCTCGGTGCCCGGGCTGTTCGCCGCCGGGGACGCCGCGACCCGTGAACGCATCTGCGGCGGCTTCACCGGCGGCGGCAGCCACAACTCGGCGTGGGCGATGTCGTCCGGCAGCTGGGCCGGAACCGGGGCCGCTCGATGTGCACGAACCGAACGTCGGGTCGCGGCGGGCGAACTGCGTCCCGCAGGCCGGGCCGGGCTGCGTCCGACGGGGCGGCCGGGGCTGGAGGCGTCCGCCGTCGTCGCGGCCGCGCAGGCCGAACTCATCCCGTACGAGAAGAACTACCTGCGGGACGGGACGCGGGTGCAGGGTGCGCTCGGCGAACTGGAGTCGCTGTGGACGGCACTGTCCGCCGGCCTCGGCGGCGACTCCGGCGACGAGCGGGTGCGTGCCCGGCAGGCCGCCGCGATCACCGCGGTGGGCCGGTGGATGTACCACTCGACGCTGGCGCGGACGGAGACCCGCGGAATGAGCAAGCGCGCCGACTACCCGGACCTCGACCCGGCACAGCACCACCACATCCTCACCGGTGGGCTCGACGACGTCTGGACCTCGACCGCCGCGGTGCACGACGGGCTGTTGCGGGTGGCGTCGTGATCGAGGTTCTGCTGGCCGAGGCGTGCATCGGCTGCGACAAATGCGTCGACGCGTGCCCCACCAACGTGTTCGACCGCACCGACACCGGGATCCCCGTGATCGCGCGGCAATCGGACTGCCAGACGTGCTTCATGTGCGAGGCGTACTGCCCGGTCGACGCGCTGTACGTCGACCCGCAGTCCACCCCGCTCGTCGACGGTCAGCGCATCCCGGAGGACCACATTGGCCGGTACCGAGAGAAACTCGGCTGGGGCAAGGGGCGTGCCGCCGGCTCGCTCACCGCGGTCGGGCCGTCCCTGCCGCACGGTGCGCCGCCACCACGGCTTCGCTCGTGAGTGCGTAACGAGTCCAGGGACTCCTTACCCACTCACGGGCGGCGGAGCCGCTAGATTGGAGGTACGGAACAGTCGTTTCCGGGTGCAGGGGTGCGCGTGCAGAATTCGAAATCGACACCGACGACCGTGCCTGGGCTGCGGGTCTACCGGCCCGAATCGCCCGCGGCGCGGATGGCGCTCGTCGGCGCCACTGTCGTGGTCGGCCTCGTGCTCATGTGGATGGCCGGACGGTCGGGTCCCGTCCGCACGTGGATGGTGGCGTCCGGAATCGCCGTCCTGCTCGTGGCCCGGGGACTGCACCTGCGACGGCCCGTCACCGTCACGCATGCGGCCGCGGCGGTGCTGATGGTGGCGGTCGCGGATGTGGCGTATTCGAGCGCACATTCGACCCCGGGGTTCCTGCTCCTCGTGGCCACCGGACCCGTCCTGATGCTGCCGGTGCGCAGCGTGCCGCAGCCCGAGGACCGTGCCCGCGTCTTCTCGCTGATCCAGCGGACCACGGACGATCCACTGTCGCCGTTCGCCCTCAATTCGGCGAAGTCGTACTACCTCAACGCGTCGGGCACCGCGGCGATCGCCTACCGGGCGCGGTCCGGGATCGCCGTCGTCTCCGGCGATCCCATCGGAGACCCGCTCGAGTTCGGCGCGCTCCTCGACGCGTTCGACGAGTTCGCGGCCGAACGCGGGTGGCGCGTCGCGGTGCTCGGCGCGGGGGAGCGGGTCACCCGGCTGTGGGAGATCGGCGGCGACACCCGAAAGCCGTTGACGGCGGTCCCGATCGGCCGCGACGTGGTGATCGACGTCGGATCCTTCACCCTGCACGGCCGAAAGTTCCGGAACCTCCGGCAGGCGGTGCAGCGCACCCGCAACGCCGGGCTCACCACCGAGATCGTCCCCGAAGCCGCGCTCGACGAACCGACACGCCGGGAACTCACCGACATCGTCGACGCCGCCCGCGCCGGACATCAGCGCCGCGGGTTCTCGATGATCCTCGACCACCTGCTGGACGGCACGCTTCCCGGTGTTCTTCTCGTGGTCGCCCGCGACTGCACCGGTCGCGCCGTCGCCTTCCAGCGGTACGGCACCGCCGATTCCGCCCGCGAGCTGAGCCTCGACGTGCCGTGGCGCGGTGACGGCGCCCCGAACGGCACCGACGAACGCATGACCGTCGACGTCATCCGGTACGCCGAGCGGACCGGTGCGCGCTACGTCTCGCTGTCGTTCGCGGCGTTTCCCGAACTCCTCGACCCCGACGCACCCGGTGCCGGCGCCCGGCTCTTCCGCCGCGTCCTGCACCTGGGCGACGCGCTGATCGCGCTGGAGTCGCTGTACCGCTACCTCGGCAAGTTCCATGCGACGGGGAACCGGCGCTACGTGCTCCTGCGTTTCCGGTACCTGCTGCCCGTGGCGTTCGCGTGCCTGACGTTCGAATTCGTGCCGCACCGGGAACGGGACTGACGCTCGGGTTTCAGAAGTCGAAGTTCTTCTCGTTCGTCGCCGTGAGCGCGTCGACGACGGCCGCGAGATCGGTCTTGGAGACGTCCGCGGTCTCTTCTTTCGGCGTCGATCGCGTCGCCTTGTCCGGTCGGGTCTGGTTCTTGGCGGGCCGTTCGTCCGTCATCTGTGCACCTTCGCGATAGGCCGAGCCGGGCAGGGTTACTCACCAGTACACCGTCACGAGCCTGCCTCCGCAACCCGGCGGGGTCCTGATGTGACGTGGTGCACGTCGAGCCAGTTATCTGACAGCTATCAGGCTGTGTTCGACTGGGGCGACAAGTGCTCGTGGACGGCGATCCAGCCCGAGCCTTCGCGACGCCGGAACACGATCGTCTCCCGCTCGTCGAGTTCGACCGTTCCCGTCGAATCCCGCACGGTGGTGCCGACCCGATGCGTCAGCACTGCGACATCCGGGGCCGGGAACGTGACGTTCTGCTCGCTGGAGCGGCACGCCAGGACGCGGAACCCGTCCGACTCCCACTCGGTCCACAGGTTGCGGTAGGCCTCGCGACTGGGCAGCGGCACCGGGTGGGTGTAGAAGACGAACGTCGCGTCCGGGCTGAACGCCTCGAAGTAGGCGGTCGTGTCGTGCTCGCCGAATGCCCGGATCAGTGCGTCGATCGCGTCCTGGACGTCTGCTGTCGTCGCCGTGTCAGCCATGAGCATGGGTCTCCTCGACTGCCAGTGCGGCTTCGCTGTCTTCGATGAACCGTTCCTCGGTGTCGAGGTCGAGCGACCGGGACAGGAACCAGTACACGATCCCGGACACGGCGAGGCCGACCGCGAACGCGACGTCGACGTCACCGAGCGCCGCGGCGATCGGTCCGACGTAGAACGGCAGCACCATGAACGGAACGGACGCGACGATGCCGGCGAAGAAGGCGGTCATGCCCCGCCACGACCACATTCCGTACAACCCGTCCGGCGTGAACAGGTCGGTGATGGCGTAGTGCCCGCGGCGCACGAAGAAGAAGTCGGTGAGATTGACGGCGGTCCACGGCACGAGGAGGTACAGCATGATCAGCAGCGTCGTGTTCAGGACGGTCGTCGAATCGGTGAACAGCAGACTCAGCACCAGCCAGACCGCCGCCAGCGCGAGGACGGTCACCACCCGGATCCGGCGCGAGGGGGTGACCTTCCGGAAGGAGTCGATGCCGGTGATCACGGTGAGCATGCCGCTGTACGCGTTCAGGCCCATGGTGGCCACCAGTACGAGCGTCGCGACGAGGGCGAGCACGCTGCCGAGGAACGGGACCACCGAGTTGCCGGCGTCGTGGATGCCGGCGAGCGCATCCGTCGCTCCGAGTCGGGTGGCCATCCACGCGCCCACCGGGATCAGCCAGACCGGCGACGCGGAGGCGCCGAGGAACACGGCCGACACGATCGCCGACGTCCGCGTGTTGCGCGGCAGGTACCGCGAGTAGTCCGACACGTACGGCGCGTACGTGATGTTGTAGGAGGCCGCGACACTGAACTGGGCGATGAACGCCAGCAGGGTGAACCCGCCCGTCGTGGCGCCCGCGTCGCCGCCGGCGTGCCCGAATACGACGCCCCACGTGAGGATGGCCCACAGCGGCAGCGACAGCCAGAACAGCACACGGAACGACAGGTGCAGCAGGTCGTGGCCGTAGATGGCGAGGAGCGTCGCGACGGCGGTGATGACGACGGCGATGACGGCCGCGTTCCACCCGAAGATGCTGTGCAGGCCCGACTTGATGATGACGACGTCCACCACGTTGAACCCGACGTACGTGAACAAGGTCCCGATCAGCGCGAGGACGACACCGCGGTAGCCGAACTGCGCGCGGGACTGCACCATCTGCGGGAGTCCGAGGACCGGTCCCTGCGACGCGTGGAACGCCATGAACAACGTTCCGAAGAAGATGCCGAGAATGCCCGCGACGACCGTCCAGCCCAGCGACAGGCCGAGGGCGGGACCGACGAAGCCGATGGCCACCGTGAAGGGCTGGAAGTTTCCGACGAACCAGAAGGGGCCCTGGTCGCGGACCTTCCCGTGACGTTCGTCCTCGGGGACGTAGTCGATCGAGCGGGTCTCGATGGTGCCACCGAGGGTCGCGGCGGTGTCGCCGGAGTGATCTGTCACTGAAACTCCTAGGAGGTGCTGTGGCTCTGATCACTACTCTGCGCAGTGCGCCGCTCCGGCACCAGAGGCGAGATGTACAGTTCGTCTATTACGGTTGGGCAATTCGTACAAGGGGATGCCGGTGATCACCGTCCAGGACGTGCTGTCCGCTCCCACGCTCCGGCTCACGTCGATGAGCGGCACGGCCGGGGTGAACAACCCCATCACCGCAGCGCACGTGTCCGAACTGACGCGCCCGCGGGATTGGCTGCAGGGCGGGGAGTTGCTGATGACCGTCGGTCTCATGCTTCCCATGACCGAGTCCGGGTGCCGCGACTACGTCCGGGACTGCGTCGCGGGCGGGGTCGCCGCGCTGTGCCTGGGGCTGGGGCACGGGCTGCCCTATCAGGCACCACCGGCGCCGCTCGTCGAGGCGGCGCGTGAATTCGGCGTCCCGCTGCTCATCGCCCCCGATTCGGTGCCGTTCATCGCCATCACCAAGTGGATCTTCTCCCGGATAGCCGAGGAGGAGAAACGCGCGCTCGAGGATGCCATCGAATTGAGCTATCAGCTCACGGCGGTCGCGGCCGGACCGTCGCCGCTGAGCGGACTGCTCGACACGTGGCGTTCCGTCAGCGGCTCACTCTGCGCGGTGCTGGACGCGTCGGGCGGGGTCGTCCAACTCTCCGACGGGGTCGATGCGGCGTTCCTGCAGGACGCTGAGGATCAGGTGGGTCGATACACCACCCGCGCCCGGGGCTGGACGGCGTTCGGTGGCGCCGGTCGGCGGGAACTCGAACTGCACCCCGTTCGCATCGAGAACCCGCTCGCGTTCGTCGTGCTCGAGAGGTCGGCGGACAGCGCGCTGCGGCACGCGTCCAATGTTCTCGTCTCGCTCCTGTCGCTCGAACTCGAACGCCGTCACGTGGCCGGCGAACCGGAACGGCAGCGGCGGGCGGCGGCGCTGGCGCAGTTGCTCCGGCCCGGACTCCGACGGGAACGCGCCCATCAGATCGCCGCCGGCATCGGGCTGTCCCGCGACCCCCTGCAGATCGCCGTCGTGCGCTCCACTCCCGACGCGGTGGCCGATCTGACCGTCCGGATCGGTTCGGCCCTCCCGGATGCCGTCCTGCGGCAGCGCAATTGGGACATCGAGATCGCGCACCCCGAGTCCGCCGGGCTCGCGGACCTGCTGTCCAGGGTCGCGGAGGGATGCGCGATCGGGATCGGCGCGCTGGTTCCCGTGGACGCGCTGGCCGTGTCGGCGATGCAGGCACGGTCCCTCGTCGCGGTCAGTGCCCGGCTGGGCCGCGCCGTCGACGCCAAGGAGGGGGAGACCGTCCAGTTGCTGCTGCGCCTCGGCTCGGCCGACGTGCTCAGCGGCTTCTCGACCGCCGTCCTCGCACCCCTCGATCAGCTCGAGCCGCGCGAACGCGTCGAACTCCAGCGAACACTCGAGGAATGGCTGCGCGCCAACGGGGCATGGGACCCCGCGGCGGCTGCCCTCTCCGTGCACCGCAACACCGTCCGGAACCGGATCGACAAGATCGCGGCGCTGACCGGACGGAACCTCGACCAGGCCGACGACCGCATGGAGTTGTGGCTGGCGCTCAAGGCCAGGGCGGTGACGCCGTCGACGGACGAACCCGACTGACTCTCACGCCCGGACCAGGATCTTCACCGCCGTGTCGTTGTGCTCGATCAACGTGGTGAGTCCCTCGGAGACCAGATTGTCGAGTTCGATCCGGCCCGTGATGAACGGGGCCAGGTCGATCACCCCGCTGCGGACCATCTCGATCACCGCCTCGTGGTCGCGGACGTAGGCGATGGTGCCGCGCAGGTCGATCTCCTTGAGGACGAGTTTCTGCATGTCGACCGTCGCGGGCTTGCCCCAGATCGACACGTTCACCACCACGGCCGCGGGACGGACGGCGTCGAGGATGGTGTCGAGGACGGCGTTCACCCCCGCGCACTCGAACCCGAGATCGGCGCCGACGCCGCCGGTCAGCTCGAGCACCCGGGCCTTCACGTCCGCCGAGGACGGGTCGACGACGTGATCGGCGACCCCGCTGGACAGCGCCTTCTGCTTCCGGGCGTCGCTGAGTTCGGTGACGATCGTGGTGACACCCAGACCCTTCAGGACCGCGGCGACCAGGAGTCCGATCGGCCCGGCACCGCCGACCAGCGCGACGTCGCCGGCTTCGGCCCCGCTGCGGACGACGGCATGATGCGCGACGCTGAGCGGTTCGATCAGGGCTGCCTCGTCGAGCGGGATGTCGCCGATCTTGTGCACCCACCGGCGGTCGACCACCACCTTCTCACTGAGTCCGCCTCCGCCACCGGCCAATCCGATGAACCCCATCTTCGTACACAGGTGATAATTGCCCGCCGTGCAGGACGCGCACTCGTTGCACACGAAGTACGGCTCCACCACCACGTTGTCGCCCACCGCGACATCGGTGACGCCCTCACCGACCTCCTCCACCGTCCCGGAGAACTCGTGGCCCATCGTCACCGGCGCGTTCTCGTGCGACAGCGGATGCGGATGTCCCGGCGGGGAGATGAAGATCGGGCCCTCCAGGTACTCGTGCAGGTCGGTGCCGCAGATGCCGCACCACCCGACCCGGAGTTTCACGGCGCCGGGCCGTAATTCCGGTTCGGGGATGTCGTCGATCCGGATGTCGCGTCGTCCGTGGAAGCGCGCTGCTCTCATGAATCCGCCCTCACCTCGTTGTGAACCTGCTGATGGGCCGAACGGTACGACGCCGGCACGCGGCCGGGAAGGGTTGCAGTGCGTTGCAATCCGACGACGACTGTGTGACGTTCACCGGCGGATAGCTGGTTTGGCCGGATCTGCGGGTACCTTCGAAGGGAAAGACTGGTTCGATCTGGGGGAGTGAGGCATGGCACGCATACGCACGGCGGCTGAAGCTGAAATCAATGCCGCCGAGCAGATGCAGAAGCTCGGTTACGGCGACGCGACAGCGCTACTCGGCGGCACGGACGGCGGCATCGACGTCTACTCGTCACGCGCGTACGCGCAGGTGAAGTGGCGCGGCGGCAGCGCAGGCAAATCGGATCTCGCGAACCTCTACGGCACCCGCGGAACCAGCCACGCCCGGAAACTGCTGTACTTCTCCGGCCCCGGATACACCGACGAGGCCGTCGACTACGCGGACGCCGTCGGCATCGCCCTGTTCCGGTGCGAACCCGACGGCGAAACCCCGCCGCTCGGCGCCCACGCCCCGAAACTGGTGGCCGCCGCTCGTAACTCGACGGTTGCGGTGACCCCGTCCCCGCCGCCCCCACCCGAGCCCGAGTCGCCGGCGCGCATCGTCGCCCGCAACGCATGGGCGATGATCGCGGGCTTCTTCGGCGCGCACTGGCAACTGCTCGGCGCCGTCGTCTGCACGATCGTCCTCATGATCGCCCCCTTCGGCGAGGGGAACGTCGGGCTCCGCGTGTTCGCGACCATCCTCGCCGTCGTCGGCGCGCCGGTGTTCTGGCTCCTCTTCGTCCAGCACCGGCACGCGAGGGCCGGATAGTTCGACCCCGTAACGATTTCGCTCGCGCCGACGACAGCCAGCGTGACTGTCGACATTCGAGTGGAATCGCGGAGATGAATATGGGCTTGATCAACGGCCTGATGGGTAATTCGGGAAAGATCGACCCGGCTGCGGTGCAGGCGATTCTGTCGCATTTCGTCGCCGGGTAGCGCACCCGACCCCCGAAATACGAGAACACCACCGCCGGTACGTACCGGCGGTGGTGTTCTCGTTGCGGATTCGGGAGGCGAGTCAGTTCGCGGTCGGCAGCGACTTCAGCGATGTGACGGTGGCGACGCAGGCCCGCGCGGCCTCGGCGCCCTTCTTGACGAAGTGCTCGCCGAAGTAGGTGAGGTGCTCGTCGTGCTCGTGGAAGTGGTGCGGGGTCAGCACAACCGAGAACACCGGCACGTCCGTGTCGAGTTGCACCCGCATGAGGCCGTCGATCACCGCGGTCGCGACGAACTCGTGCCGGTAGATGCCGCCGTCGACGACGAGCGCGGCCGCGACGACGGCGTCGTAACGCCCCGTGAGGGCGAGGCGGCGTGCGTGCAGCGGGATCTCGAACGCGCCCGGTACCTCGAAGAAGTCCAGGTCGTCCTTCGAATAGCCCAGCGTAGTCACCTCGTCGGTGAAGCCGTCGCGTGCGCGGTCGACGATGCTGCGGTGCCACGTGGCCTGGATAAACGCGATTCGTCCCTGACTCTCACTCATGGTCTGAAACTACTGCACCGGTCCTAGCGGTGTGAACGGGGCAGTGCCGTCGACCGGCCCCACCCGGAGTCGTCGGTGAGGTGCTCGAGCAGCGGCTGAATCCGGTACGGCAGCGGGCTCGTCAGCGCGATGGTGGTCGTCGAATGCGTGATGCCGGGCAGGTTCGCGATCTTCTCCAGCAACTTCTGCAGCTCCGCGTGAGTGGACGTCGCCACCCGCACCAGCAGGTCCTCCCGGCCGGTGGTCGCGTGGATCTCGATGACCTCCGGCAGGTCGACGAGACGGTTGCCGACGGCGGTCAGCTTGCCCTGTTCGAGTTCCAGCCCGACGAACGCCTGGATGGGAATGCCGACCTCGGCGAGGTCGAGGTTGGGGCGGAAGCCGGTGAGCAGCCCGCTGGTCTCCATGCGCTTCATCCGGGACTGCACCGTGTTGCGGGCGACGCCCAGCGAGTTGGCGAGTTCGGCCACGCTCATGCGTGAGTCCTGGCCGAGCAGTCCGAGCAACTGCACGTCGAGCTTGTCGATGCTGAGCACTTTGGGTACCTCCGGGAAGTGACCACCGTCACCTGTTGCGTGAACTGATCAGTTGATCCGATTTGCGTTGACCAAATCATAGAGCAGATACAGGATCAAGCTCACGAAATGCTCAACGCGACGGATCGGGAATCGCAATGACTCAGCTAGACGACGCTCGCACCAGTGCAGCATCCTTTGATCTCGCCGACCGATACCGGGCCGACTCGGGTCCGGTGTTGATGACCGGTGTCCAGGCCATCGCCCGCCAGCTGGTGGAGCAGCACGAACGCGACCGCCGCGCGGGCCTGAACGTCGCGACGTTCGTCTCCGGCTACCAGGGCAGCCCCCTCGCCGGCCTCGACCGCACCATCGCCGCCATCCCCACGCTGAGCACCGACCACGACGTGAAATTCGTGCCCGGCATGAACGAGGAACTCGCCGCGACGTCCGTCTGGGGCAGCCAGGTGGACCTCCCGCAGGGTGAGCGCACCCACGACGGCGTCGTCGGCGTCTGGTACGGCAAGGGTCCCGGCCTCGACCGCGCCAGCGACTCCATCCGGCACGCCGCGATGTACGGCGCCAACGCGCGCGGCGGCGTCCTCGTCCTCGTGGGCGACGACCCCAACGCCAAGTCCTCCACCATCCCCTGCGCCAGCGAACGGTCCATGGCCGCGATGGGAATGCCCGTCTTCTTCCCGCGCAACGCCGAGGAGGTCATCACGTTCGGCCTCTACGGGGTGGCGCTGTCGCGGATCTCCGGCTGCTGGTCGGGCATGAAGATCGTCGCCGACGTCGCCGACGGACTCTGGACCCTCGACCGCGACTTCGCCGGCCTCGACATCGTGCTCCCCGAGATCGAGTGGAACGGCAAGCCGTGGTCGTACCGGCAGCGCGTGCTCGCGTCCCCGCCCGACAGCGTCTACGCCGAGGCCGACCTGTACGGCCCGCGCTGGGCGATGGTCGAGGCGTTCAACGCCGCCAACGACATCGACGCGATCGAGGTCAACCCGCGCACCGCGTGGCTGGGTATCGCCGCTGTCGGCACCGCGTACGACTCGCTGCGCCAGGCCCTGCTCGACCTCGGGCTCGGCGACTCCCAGCTCGAGGACGCCGGCATCCGCATCCTCAGGGTCGGCATGCCCTACCCGCTGGGTTCCGACAAGGTTCGCGAACTCGCCGACGGCGTCGAGCAGGTCCTCGTCGTCGAGGAGAAGATGCCGTTCGTCGAGTCGCAGCTCAAGGACATCCTGTACGGCGGCGCCAGTGCACCCGCCGTGCTGGGCAAGAAGAACGCGCAGGGCAAGAACCTGATCCCCGTCGACGGCGAACTGACCGCCGCCCGGCTCACCGGACCGCTGCGACGCGTCCTGAAGGACCGGGTCGCGCTGACCCCGGCCCCGCCGCCGCGCCTCGAACTGACCGTCCTCCCGACGTCGCGCACCCCGTACTTCTGCTCCGGCTGCCCGCACAACCGCTCCACCGCGGTGCCCGAGGGATCGATCGCGGGCGGCGGCATCGGCTGCCACACCCTGGTCACGATGTCCGGCCGTACCGACAGTGCCGTCACCATGCTCACCCAGATGGGCGGCGAGGGCGCGCAGTGGATCGGGCAGGCCCCGTTCAGCGACGTCAAGCACATGTTCCAGAACGTCGGCGACGGCACCTACTTCCACTCCGGCCAGCTCGCCGTGCAGGCGTGCGTCGCGGCCGGCGTCAACATCACGTACAAGGTGCTCTACAACTCCGCCGTCGCGATGACCGGCGCCCAGGACGCCGAGGCCGGGCTGACCGTGCCGCAGCTGACCCACAAGCTGGCGTCCGAGGGCGTCAAGCAGATCATCGTCTGCGCCGAGGACCCGAAGCGGCACAAGGGCGCCCACTTCGCCGCCAACACGCTGCTGTGGGACCGCACCCGGCTCGACGAGGCGCAGCGCGTCCTGCGCGACATCGAGGGCGTCACCGTCCTCATCTTCGATCAGCAGTGCGCCGCCGAGGCCCGCCGCAAGCGCAAGCGCGGCAAGCTGCCCGCCCGCCGCACCCGCGTCGTCATCAACGAGGCCGTCTGCGAGGGCTGCGGCGACTGCGGCGTCAAGTCGAACTGCCTGTCCGTGCAGCCCGTCGACACCGAGTTCGGCCGCAAGACCAAGATCGACCAGACCAGCTGCAACACCGACTACTCCTGCCTCGAGGGCGACTGCCCGTCGTTCGTGACGGTCGAACTGCCCGAGGAGGGCGCGCCGAAGACGTTGCGCGAGATCCCGGTTCCGCCAGAGGTCGGCGACCCCGATCCCGCCGTGTGGACCGGAACCCACAACCTGTTCATGGCCGGTGTCGGTGGTACCGGCATCGTCACCGTCAACCAGGTGCTGGGCATGGCCGCGCTGCGCGCCGGGCTGCACGTCGAGGGACTCGACCAGACCGGTCTCAGCCAGAAGGCCGGACCCGTCACGTCGCACCTGCGGCTCAGCGACCAGAAGACGCGTGCGGGGAGCTCGGCGCCGTCCAACCGGATCAGCCCCGCGACCGCCGACTGCGTCCTCGCGTTCGACCTGCTGACCGCCGCCGACGCCAAGTACGCCGGCTTCGGCAGCTCCGACCGCACCATCACGGTCGCGTCGACGAGCCAGACCCCGACCGGCGACATGGTCTACGACCCCGCCGTCCGCTACCCGGACGAGGACAAGCTGCTCGAGCGTCTCGACGTCTCGGCCCGCGAACTGACCGCGATCGACGGCCTCGCCGCCGCCACCGCGCTGTTCGGCAGCACCGCCGCCGCCAACTTCCTGCTGGTCGGCGCCGCCTACCAGGCCGGCGGGCTGCCCGTCCCCGCCCGGTTCATCGAGGAAGCCCTCGAGATCAACGGGGTGGCCGTCGAGTCCAACAAGGCCGCGTTCCACTGGGGACGCGTCGCCGTCGCCGACCGGGCGGCCTTCCTCGACGCCACCAGCTCGGCCGCCGTGCCGCAGCGCAGCGACACCGTCGTCCCGGCCCACCTGTTCGCCGGGTCCACCCTCGACGGCGCGACCCGCGAGCTCACCGAACGCCGGGCCGCGAACCTGGTCGCCTTCCAGGGTGACCGCGTCGCCGCCCGCTACATCGCCCTGGTGCAGCAGGCGTGGAACGCCGAGCGCGCACTGGGCAGCCGGACCGAGTTCAGCGAGGCCGTCGCCGCCGGGCTGCACAAGCTCACCGCCTACAAGGACGAGTACGAAGTGGCCCGGATGCTCACCGACCAGGCCTTCCTCGACGCGGCCGCCGGCGAGGTCCCCGGCGCCGGAAAGCTCACCTATAAGCTGCACCCGCCGGTCCTCAAGGCCATGGGCCGCAAGACCAAGATCGGATTCGGCCCCCGCTCCCACGTCGCGCTCAAGACCCTCGCCAAGGCGAAGTTCCTGCGCGGCACCGCGTTCGACCCGTTCGGCTACGCCAAGGTCCGTCGTCTCGAGCGTCAACTGCTCGCGCACTACGAGGCCACGGTCGCCGGCCTGATCGCCGACCTCACCGCCGACACCTACGACACCGCCACGCTGATCGCCGCGACTCCCGACCTCGTCCGGGGCTACGAGGACGTCAAGCTGCGCAACGTCACCGTCTACCTCCAGCGTCTCGCCGAACTCGGCGTCGACACCTCCACCATCACCATCGCCACCCCTTCGGAAAGGTCCTGAGAAGACATGACTCTCACCGCGGAACGTCACGCCACCGCACCGCTCCAGAACGCCGGAGTGTTCGAACGGACCGATTTCCCCACCGACACCGCGCACGAGCAGGTGACGTTCTTCCAGGACCCCGCCACCGGACTCAAGGCGATCGTCGCGATCCACGACACCACCCTCGGACCGGCGCTCGGCGGCACCCGGTTCTACCCCTACGCCGACGAGGCCGCCGCCCTCAAGGATGTCCTGCGGCTGTCGCGGGGCATGACCTACAAGTCGGCGATCGCCGGAGTCGACCTCGGCGGCGGCAAGGCCGTCATCATCGGCGACCCGGCCACCGGAAAGTCGGAGGCGCTGCTCGAGGCGTACGCCCGCTTCGTCCAGACGCTCGGCGGGCGCTACATCACCGCCGGTGACGTGGGCACCAACTCCGACGACCTCGACGTGATGGGCCGCGCCACCGAGTACGTCGTCGGACGCAACACGTCCGCCGGCGGATCCGGTGACAGCGCCCCGATGACCGCCCTCGGCGTCTTCCAGGGCATGCGCGCCGGCGCGCAGGAGAAGTGGGGCACCCCGAGCCTCGCCGGACGCGTCGTCGGGGTCGAGGGCACCGGCAAGGTCGGCTACCAGCTGATCAAGCTGCTGCTCGCCGACGGTGCATCGGTGGTCGCCACCGACGTCAACGCCGCCGCACTCGATCGGGTGGCCCGCGACTTCCCCGAGGTGAAGATCGCCTCCAGCGTCATCGACCTGGAACTCGACGTCTACGCACCCTGCGCGATGGGCGCCACCCTCACCGACGAATCCGTCGCCGCGATCACCGCCCAGGTGATCTGCGGGGCCGCGAACAACCAGCTCGCCCACCCGATCGTCGAGCACGATCTCGGTGACCGCGGCATCACGTGGGTCCCCGACTACGTCGCCAACGGCGGCGGACTCATCCAGGTCGCCGGTGAGCGGCTCGGCACGTCCGCCGACGACGTCCGCGCGCAGGTCGAGAAGATCTTCGCCACCGTCGTGCAGATCCTCGACGTCGCGAAGCGGGACGGCATCCTCGCCGGCGCCGCAGCCGACGCCGTCGCCGAGGCCCGGATCGCGGCAGCGAAGTAGGCGGCTCCGCCGCCCGTGCGCCTTTTTGGTTGCTCCCACAACCAGAAAGGCGCACGGGCGCGAAGCGCCTAGGCCGTCAGCCGCCGGTGCAGCTCCCAGGCATTGCGCTCCACGCGGTTGGATTCGAGCATCCCGTCGGCGCGCACGTTCCACACGGCGGTGCCGATCAGGTGGATGGGCTGCCCGTCGGGTTCGGTGCCCATGAATCCGCGATTGTGGCCGGTCATCTCCCACAGCGACGCGACGCGGGAGCCGTCCGCGTTCTGGAACGTTTCGACGGGGATGAACTCCAGATCCTCGACGGTGGACTGGAACTTCAGCACCCATTCCTTGAAGTCGGCCCGGCCGCGGATCGTCTCTCCGCCGCTGACGATGACGAAATCGTCGACGACGAGCTCGTCGATCGCGTGGGGGTCTTGGGGTGACTGCCACACCCGGGCCCAGAAATTCTCGACTGCGTGAACTCCGTGTTGATGGGACATGCGTTCTTGCCTCTCTCTGGCTTGGATTTTCCAAGTTAGCATGGGTATGACGAGGTCGAGCCGTCGTTTTCTCACGATGTGGCCGGCTTCGTCAGTCGCCCGTGGGCGCCGGTTCTCCTCGCTGCACGTGCAGAGTCGATGCGGACACGCGTCGGCCGTCGTCGGTGACAAAGGCCAGGGACACGGCCTCGCCGGTGGTCTCGTCCGAGTATTCGGGGGAGGTGCTCCCCGGACGCGGCAGGTGGTCGCGACCGAACTGGCCCAGCGCCCCGATCACGACATGCAACTGCCTGCCCTTCTCGGTCAGCACATACTCCTGACGTTCCCGCGACCCCGCCTGGCGATACGCGCGGCGCTCGAGAATTCCCTCGTCGACGAGCAACGCCAGCCGGGCGGTGAGCACATCGGACGCCACACCGAGACTGCGCGTGAACTCCGAGAATCGGCTGTGACCCCAGAACGCGTCACGGACGATGAGCAGCGTCCACCGGTCGCCCAGGACCTCGAGCGCACGCGCGATGGAACAGCGGGCAGGCGTGGCCGGGGACGGGCTCATACGACGAGAATAGTCGCGCCAGGCTTGGCGGGTCCAAGTCAGCAGCTGCGCCGCCCGTGCGCGGCGAACGAGTGCAGGGACTCGCTAACCACGCACGGGCGCGGAGCGCCTCACGCCCGCATCCCGATGATGACGGCGTCGAGGAACTCGTCCGCGATCTCCTCGGGCGTCTCCGCGCCCGCGGGGGTGATCCACAGGTAGCTGTAGTTGAACATGCCCAGCAGGCCCTTCACCATCAGCCGCGGGAGCACGCGGAAATGCCCGTCGCGAATGCCCTGTTCCAACGCGTTCCGCCAATGCGATTCGTAGCGTTCACGTTCGACGATGATGCGATCACGACGCTCGTCCGTCAGCGCGTGGTACTCGCGGAAGAAGACCGTCCACTCCGCGCGGTGTTCGGCGATGTTGCGCATCAGCGCCCGGGCGAGGCCGCGCAGTCGCTTCTCCGGATCGGCCTCCGACAGCGCGAGTTCGTCGGCGACCGTGTTCATCTGGGCGAGTTGCCTGCTGCTGATCTCGTAGAGGACGGCCTCCTTGCTGCCGATGTAGTGGTACAGCGCCCCGCGGCCGAGCCCGACCGCCGTGCCCAGGTCGGCGATGCCGGTGCCGTGGTACCCCGATTTCGCGAACAATTCGGCGGCCACCTGCAGGACCCGGTCCCGGTTGGCGTCGTACTTGTCGCTCATCGAAGGGCCCCTTTGTCTCCCGGCGGTCGAAGGTGTGAGTCTAGACGGCCCGGATCACGGGTTCGGCGCGGCCGGGTCTGTGATCCGAGTGCGTGCGACGTGCACGATCAGGGCCTGCCCCTGGCTGCCGCCCCGCACAGCGCCGCCGCGCCGATGCCGCCCTCACCCGATCCGAGTGGACGCCGAGGCGGACGGCCGTCGACTTCCGCGTGACCACGACGGCGCAGGCACCGTCGGCCCAGCCGTCCTGAGCCTCCCGCGTGATGCCGTACCCGGGATTTCCGGCCTCGGTCAGCGCCCCCATCGACAACCCGGTGAAGGCATCGCGGAGGCCGTCGAACGCGAGGTGATCGATCAGGACCGCGTCGCCGCACGCGATCATTCGGTGCGCCGGCGTGATCGCGTCGATTCCCGACAGGCACATCCCGACTGCAGCGCACCGCCGATCGTGTCGCCGCCCAGTTCCTCGGCGGTGAGACCCGACAGATCCCATGAAGCGTCCGAACGGGGTTCGTGCCCCCGCCACGAGGACGGTGGGGTCTGAGTTCGTCATTGTCATCTCCTTCGAGGGCGGCGCCGACCCGCAGCCGAGCCCCGGCTGCAGGTCGGCGGATGGCCGGGTCAGGGTCGACGCGAGGTCTCGAATGCGTCGGAGAACGCGTACCCGTCGAGCAGTCGTCCCGCCGCCACCAGGTACTGGATCGTCGGCGTGCCCTCCTCGAGCCAATTGAGGCGGGCGTCCCGGTACAGGCGCTCGATCGGATGCGCACGCGTGTAACCGATGCCGCCATGGACGAGCAGCGCCCGGTCGGTAACCCGCCCGACTGCCTCGAGGCCGAACAGCTTGCACATACTGGCCTCGGCCGGAATCCGTTCGCCCGCATCCCACTTCCTCGCCGCGTCCGCCAGGATGCCGCGCAGGGCGTAGACGTCGGTGGCCATCTCCGCCAGGTAGCGCTGGACCGCCTGCCGCGTGCCGATCGGCTTGCCGAACGTGACGCGGCTCTTGGCGTGGGCGATCGACAGTTCGAGGGCGCGCTCGGAGGTACCGAGCGAACTTGCCGCGATGAAGACCCGGCTGATCTCCAGGGCGCGTTCGAGATGCTCGTTGCCCTGCCCCTCGGCGCCGACGAGTGCGGTGGCGGGAACCCGGACGGAGTCGAGGGTGACGTGTCCGTGCTCGGTGCCCTTGCAGCCCATCGTCTCGGGCAGTGCCGCGATCGACAGGCCTTCGGTGTCGCGGGGAACGAGGAACGCGGAGACTTCGCGGTCGGTCGTCTTCGCGAACACGATGAAGTGAGACGCGATGTCCGAGTTGGTGATCAACCATTTCTCGCCGGTGATGACGTAGTCGTCGCCGTCTCGTACCGCGGTCGAGCCGAGGTCGGCTCCGGTCCCGAATCCCGGCTCCGTGAGCGCGAACGCGACCGAATTCCGGCCCGTCGCCGCGCCCGGAAGCACCGCCGCCTTCTGCTGCTCGTTCCCGATTTCGGAGAGCGCGTGGGCGAACGAGTTGTGCACGTGCACGATGACCCGCAGGCCGCCCTGCACCTTGGCGAACTCGGCGATGATCGGCAGGTACTGGGCGATCGAGAGTCCGCTGCCGCCGTACTCGCGGGGGACCAGCAGGCCGAGCGCGCCGATCCGGGTGAGGATCGGCATGACGATGTCGTGCGGAACCTGCTCGTCGTCCTCGATCAGCTGTTCCAGCGGATCGAGTTCGGACCAGATCGCTTCGAAGATGCGGTCCCGGAGGGTCAGGTACTCCGACTCCGGAATTCCGGCCGAATGCGTGAGTGTCGCGGTCATGGTGTTTCTTCCCTTCGTTGTGGGTCGTCACAGTCGTGGTGTGTCACAGCGCCCAGCCTCCGTCGACGGTGAGAACGGAGCCGGTGCAGAACGTGGCGTCTTCGCTGAGGAAGACTGCGGCCTTGGCGATTTCGTCGACGGTGCCGAATCGGCCCAGGACGGTGTCCTGTTCGATGCGCCTGCGCGCGGATGCGGGCACCGCGTCGGTCATGTCGGTGGCGACGAAGCCGGGGGCCAGGATGTTGACCCGGATGCCGTCACGGGCGACCTCCTTCGCGAGCGATCGCCCGAAGCCGACCATCGCCGATTTCGCGCTCGCGTAGGCGGTGTCGCCGGGGTGACCGATCACGCCGACGACCGACGACACCAGAACGATGCTCGGTGACGTGCCGTTCGCGAGGTGGGGTAGCGCGGCCCGGGCGAGGGCGACGGTGCCGCGGAGGTTCGTCTCGATCACGCTCCACCAGGCGTCCGGTTTCGTCGCGTTGAGCCGTCCGCCCGACCACTGACCCGCATTCAGGATCAGCGAATCGAGGCGTCCCCAATGGGAGACGACGTGCTCCACCGCGGAGGTCGCCGTGGTGTCGTCGTGCAGGTCGAAGTGGATCGGTAGTACCTGATCAGGGGCGTTCGCGGTGAGCTTCTCGGCTTCGTCACGGCCGGTTCGGTACGTGCAACCCACCCGGCAGCCGCGCTGGGTCAGGCCGATGGTGACGGCGGCCCCGATGCCGCGGGAGCCGCCGGACACCAGTGCGACGCGGAGATCCTCGTTGTCGTTCTCGTTCATGCCAGAAATGTACTGACCGATCCAAAAATAGTCCAGAGCTGTGGAAAAATTCGATGTAAATGCACTTAATGCTCGACTAACACGAGCGCCTTGAGGTTGGATCAATCGGTACAAAAATGCTTGCGGTCGACGCGGTGGCTGTGTTAAACCTGTGACTGCGGCCACACGGGGCGACGTCGCGGACACGAGGTCCGATCGGCGAACTCCGGACGAGGCCCGACCGCTCGATCACAACCGCGGTGGCACCGGGCTGGACAGGCAACCGCACCGCCCCACATCAGCAGCGATGGGAGATTCGATATGAGAGTCATCGACGACCTGGAGGTCACCCGGGTCGAACCCCGGAAGGTCGCGTTCGCGTCCTTCGTCGGAACCGCGATCGAGTGGTACGACTTCTTCATCTTCGGGACCGCGGCCGCCCTGATCTTCGGGAAGGCGTTCTTCCCGTCACTCAGTCCGCTGTCGGGGACACTCGCCGCGTTCGCGACGTTCGGCGTCGCGTTCGTGTCCCGTCCCGCCGGAGCCATCGTCTTCGGGCACTTCGGAGACCGCATCGGCCGCAAGAAGATGCTGGTGTTCTCCCTGGTGCTGATGGGGTCGTCGACCGTCGCCATCGGTCTGATCCCCACCTACGGCGCCATCGGTCTCGCGGCGCCCGTGCTGCTCGTCCTCGCGCGCCTTGCCCAGGGCTTCGCGGTCGGCGGAGAATGGGGCGGCGCGGTACTGATGGCGGTCGAACACGCACCGCGCGAGAAACGCGCGTTCTACGGCAGTTGGCCGCAAGCCGGCGTTCCCGCCGGACTCGTGCTCGCCACACTCGCGTTTCTCCTCGTCGAGCAGCTTCCGGAGGGCCAGGTGCAGGCGTGGGGTTGGCGGCTTCCGTTCCTGGCCAGCGCCGGGCTGGTCGCGGTCGGCATGTACGTGCGGTTGAAGGTCGTCGAATCGCCGGAATTCGAGAACGTCAAGCGCGACAAGAAGATTGCCGACTTCCCGATCCTCGCGGTGCTGCGGGGTGAGAAGCGCGCACTCGGCGTCGGGATACTCACCCAGGCCGCCTCACTCGTGCCCTTCTACCTCGTCACCGTCTTCGTGCTGTCGTACGGCCCGAAGGAACTCGGCATCTCGCGGCAGACGATTCTGCTCAGCATCCTCGTCGCGTGCGTCCTCGACATCGTGTCCGTGCCCTACGCGTCGATGATCGCGGACCGGATCGGGACTCGGAAGATGCTGATCTACGGCTCCGTCTACATGGCCGCGATCGCGTACCCGTTCTTCTGGTTGCTGTCCACCGGCACGGGTGCCGCGGTGCTGCTGGCGATGATTCTGATCATCACCATCGGCCACGCCGTCACCTACTCCGCGGTCGCCGGATACGTCACCGGTCTGTTCCCTGCCGAGGTCCGGTACACGGGCGCGTCCGTCGCCTATCAGTTCGGCGGCGTCGTATTCAGCGCGCCGGCACCGTTCATCGCGGTGGCGATCGCGGCCGAGACGGACGGTGCGTGGGCACTGGCCGCATACATCGCCGCGGCGTGCGCGATCACCGTCCTCGTTCTGACCCTGACGAAAACTGCAAAGGTGAACCACTGATGTCTCTCGACGGACCCGCGTCGCCCGCACTCGCCGCTGCCTGGCAGGACATCGAATCCCTGCTGGACCGCGACCCGTTCGGCGGCGACTTCAACACGGCACACGAGATCTGCACCCGCTACGCCGCCGACCCGAATCGGGTGGCGCTGACCGTCCGGCACGAAGACGGGTCGGCCGACCGCTGGACGTACTTCGAACTCGACCGTCTCGCCGCCAAGGCGGCACGGGTGTTCGCCCGAGCGGGCCTGAAGCGGGGAGACCGCGTCGGCGGACTGCTGTCCCGACAGGTCGAGAGTTGGATCACCGCGCTGGCGGTATGGCGATCCGGGCTGGTGTACGTGCCGTTGTTCGGCGGTTTCGCCCCGGACGCGATCGGTCTTCGACTCGACGCGGCAGGAGTCCGCGCGATCGTGGTCGATCGGCGGTACCGGCCGGCGCTCGCGGAGGCGCAGGCGACCCACGGACTCGACCCGGCCGTGTTCGTCGTCGGAGACGGCGCGGCCGGCGGGACCGACAAGTCGTTCTGGACCGAGGTCGACCTGGCGGCCGCCGACGGTCCGCTCGAGAAAACCGCACTGGGCGACACCGCCACCCTGCTGTTCACCAGCGGAACATCCGGAACACCGAAGGCGTGCACCATGACCCACGCCACGTTCGTCTCGGTCATGCCCTACGTGAAGACCGTTCTCGGGGCCACCCGCGACAGCATCGTCTTCTCCACCTCGGACCCGGCGTGGGCGTTCGGACTGTTCAGCACGGGCGCCGCCGTCATGGCGCTGGGCGTGCCGCGGGTCTTGTACTCGGGGAAGTTCGTCCCCGAGGCCTGGCATCGCGTCATCAGGGAGGAGAAGGCGACGATCCTCACCACCGCGCCTGCTGCATTGCGGCGACTGACGGCGACGTTCGCGCAGGAAGGTGTACCGGCGTCGCTCCGCACCGTCGCCGCTGCCGGTGAACCGCTGACCGCAGCGGTCGCCGCAGACTGGGCAGGCACCGGTGCACCCGCCGTGCGCAACGGATACGGACTGTCCGAGGTCGGCATGCTGCTCGGCGACACCCAGGGCACCGAAACGCGGTCCGTTCCCGGCTGGATGTCCGCCGGGATCCTGGGTTTCGACACCTTCCTCGCCGACCGGGACGGCGAACCGGTGGCCGAGGGCCTGCCGGGATTGATCGCGGTACGGCAGCCCCGCCACCAGATGTCCAGCGGGTACGAGAACGCCCCCGAACTGTGGGCCGACCGCTGGCGCGGCGACGTGTTCCTCACCGAGGACCGCGCCGTCACCGACGCCGACGGGCGGTGGCAGATACTGGGCCGGGACGACGACATGATCATCGCGTCGGGACACAACATCAGCCCGGTGGAGGTCGAGAACGCGCTGCTGCAGCACCCGGCGGTCGCGGACGCGGCGGCAGTCGCGTACGAAGATCCGGTCCGCGGCGGAGTGGTCCGGGCGGTCGTCGTCCGCGCGGACACCCCGGGTGACGACAGCGACCTCGTCACGCAACTGAAGCAACTCGTCGCGCAGCGCGTCGGGCCCTACGCGGCGCCGAAGGTCGTCGACTTCCGGCCCGACCTCCCACGCACCGAAGTCGGCAAGCTCCGCCGGGCGGCGGTCCGCGCACTCCCGTAGGGCGGCTCCGCCGCCCGTGAGTGGTTAAGGAGTCCCTGCACTCGTTAACCACTCACGGGCCGTAGGCCTAGGCTCTCCCTCATGGAAACCGAGTTCGTCCGCTGGACCGAGGACGGCACCGAGCATTCGGCGGTGTGGCGGTCCACCAGCGGGGCGGCGCCCCCGAAGAAGATCAGGGTCGCCGACGACTCGATGACCGCCGACGAGGCCTACCGTCTGGCGTGCGAGGGGACGGCGCTGCTGTGGCGCGGTGATTTCCACAACGCCCGCCAGCTCGGCACGGCCGTCGCCGCCCGCACCGACCGCAAGGCCCGCAAGACGTCCACGGACCCGGCCACCGCGTTCCATCTGCACCGGCAGACACAGTCGCGGCGGGCAGGCATCCTCGGGATGCTGCTGGTGCCGTTCGACGCCGACCAGACCGTTCCGTTGCGCCGCGCCCCCGACGTGCGGCAGGCGGTGCTCGCGGCATACGGACCGACCGACCAGCCGACGGTCACCACGCTGCGGGATCTGCTCGGCGCGATCGGCGCCCACGAGTGGCAGAAAAAGGGCGTCGAGATCCCCGCCCTCGGTGCGCGCATCCACCCCGGCTACGGCGTGTTCTCACCGATTCGCGGCGAATACGTCGACCTCGTCGCCGATACCCCGCTGCCGTCGCTCGCGACAGCGTTCGACATCGGCACCGGCACCGGCGTGCTGGCGGCCGTCCTTGCGCACCGCGGTGTCGAGAAGGTGATCGCGACCGAACTCGACGCGAACGCGCTGGCATGCGCGCGGGCGAATCTGGACCGGCTCGACTACGCCGGTCGGGTGCAGGTCGTGGAAACGGATCTGTTCCCCGACGGCCGGGCGCCGTTGGTCGTGTGCAACCCGCCGTGGATCCCGGCCCGGCCCACCTCGCCCATCGAGTACGCGATCTACGACCCGGACAGCCGGATGCTCCGCGGATTCCTCGCCGGCCTGGCCGAGCACCTCGAACCCGGGGGAGAGGGCTGGCTCATCCTGTCCGACATCGCCGAGCACCTCGGACTGCGAACCCGCGAGGAATTGCTGACCCTGATCGACGACGCCGGCCTCACCGTTCTCGGGCGGCGGGACGTGGCGCCCCGGCACGGCAAGGCCGCCGACCGCTCGGATGCGCTGCACGCCGCCCGCAAGCGGGAAGTGACGTCGCTGTGGCGGCTCGGCGCGCAGGACTGACGACCGCGACTGCGTGGTGTTCGGGCCGTACGACTCCGGCGTGACCCGCGGCGTCGACACGAGATCCGGGATCGCACACAACGGTTCGCCCGTCGCGCGATCGTAGGCGCCGTCACCGAGCAGCACCGGGAGGTGAGGGACACCGTCGTCACGCTCGTCGTCAGCCCGACCCGCGGCCGACGCGCCGCGATACATCCGATGCACGTACGGCGCCTGGCCCCGGGCGAACCCTGACCGTTGAAAACACGTCGGTGCGACCAGTCAGCATGTCCGCCATGACGATCAGCGTCAACGAACCCATTTCCACGGCTTGTCCCAGAGTCCGGGCGGCGGCACGAAGGGTAGCTGGCCCAACTGTCCCGGCGGTGGGAAGAATGGCAGTTGGCCCAACTGTCCCGGCGGTGGGAAGAATGGCTGCTTCGCCGGTTGTCCGGGCGGTGGACCCAAGTCGGGTACCGAGATGCCGGGTAGCGGCGGTGGCCACGGATCAGCATTTGCCGGAACGGCGCCGAGTCCCAGCGTGGTGAAGCCCAGCGCACCGGCGACCAGGGCACGCGCCGCACTCGTTTTCAGATTCATCGTGACTCCTTCTGCGTCTGCTCGACCACTGGCTGTGGTGGGCAGACCACCGGTATGCACGCTTTAGTGTGCGCCTGTGCGCATTTTTGTGGGTTACGGATGGGATTGTTGCGAAGTGGCGGCACTACCGCGTTTCAGGGGCCTCAGCCGAGCGCGAAACCGTCGACAGCTGCCGCTGCCTACCGAAGCACAAGGCCCCCAGATGCTTGCACGGTGCGGTGGAGCCTGGTCTGGCGGTCGTGGGAATGGTGACTTCCGTGTTGCCGTCGAGCGTGGGAAGTGGGTAGAGCGGGCAGGCTTGTGCGCCTTTGTGGTTGCTGCAGCTACCAGAAAGGCGCACGGGCGCTAGCGCTTCTTGACGTGCGTGACGATTTCCGGATCGCTCTGTCCGTTCGTCTTCATCTTCTTGTCGGCGCGCTTCTCCTTCAGCGACTTGCCGGATTTCTTCGACATGGAATTGCGGGGCGATTTGTCAGCCATGGACCATCCCTGAATGCGGAACCTGGACGGCTCCGATAGAGCCGACAGTACGCCATATCCCGGGAAACCCGGACCGATCGTCGAAACGGTCGCTTCTAGGACGACGGATCGTCGAACAGCGTCTGCTCCTCGGGGTTGTTGAACAGTCCCATCTGCTCGGGCCGCGGCTTGGTGTCGGGAGCGTTCTCCGTCGGCGGCAGTACGACGGTCCGGAGGGCGTTGCGCAGGGTGCGGACGACGCGCTCCCAGTGCTCCACCGACGCGTCGTCCGTGTCACGCAGACGGGACACCCACGCGGTGCCGGTGTCGAGGAGGGCGAGGATCCGGTCGCGGTCGTGACCGCACACGTCGGCGACGACGGCCGGATCGGTGTCGCCACCGCACCCGGGATCGAGATGGAACAGCGTCTGGAGTTCCTTCGGCAGATCGGTCGTCGACGTCCCGTTCCCGGTGTGGGGTGCCGACACAGGTTCGGGTTCCTCGTCGGGGCCGGAGTCCCGGTTGAAGAACAGTTCGCCGCCGAACCGCGCCGCGAAGTCGCTGTCGACGGTGCGCAGGAAATCGGCGAACGACTTGCAGCTGTCCGTAAGGTGCTGCGGGACGAACGGGTTGCCCGACACCTCCAGGAACGCCGACAAACGGTCGTCGACCAGCACGAACTTGATCCGTGACCAGGTGCGGTTGAGGTCGGCGGTGACCTCGGCCGCCCGGGTGCGGTCGCTGATGTCGTGCACCAGCGGCGCGAACAGTTGCACGTCGACGGTGTCGGCGAGCGGCCCGACAAACAGGATGGTGTTGCCCATCCGGATCGGGACGTCGCCGTCCGGGTCGCGTTCGGGCAGCAGCCCGAGCATCGGCACCAGCGAGAGCGTGATCAGTTCGTGCAGGTGCTCGACGTCCCGCGGGACCACGGCGGCCGCGGGGTCGAGTTGCGCGACCAGCGGCGGCCGCACCGCAATCGGGTCGAACGTGGCCTCGGGATCGGTGCTCGACGTCTCGGTACTCAGGAACGCGGGATGCGTGATTCCCCAGACGTCGCGGAACGCGGCCACCGCCATCGCGGCCAGCTGATCTGACCACGACAGCTTCTTGTCCACGTAGAACGCGGGGGAGCCGTCGTCCGGGTCGTCGTCCGGGCCGCGGGTCGGACGGTTCCAGCCCAGCTCGGTGAGGTACGTCTGCTCGGCCTCGGTCAGCGCGCGGTCGGGGTGCAGGTAGTGGTTCGACGGCACCTCGCAGCGCACTGTGTCGCCGTCCCACACCACGAACTGGATGCACGGCATCAGCCCCTGGGATTCGTCGAGTTCCTCGAATCCCGATTCGAGCACCAGTAGGTCCTCGTCCTGCATCGCCGCCAGATAGTCCGCGAGGCGCCGCTGGAACTCCGCCCAGTCGCGGTTCACGCTCGAATCCAGATCGAAGTCCTGCATGTCTGCTCCGTCCGGGTCGGCCACAGGTCACCTACTTCCGCTGTATACGGTAGCGGCGATCGCTGACACCGCAGCGCAGGAGGGGGTGCGGGGCTCAGACGGGGTGACCGGCCGCGATCCGTCCGGTCAGCCGGGTGACCGCGTCGAGGAGGTCCCACGACGTGCCCGGTTCCACCGCCACCGCCGTGTCGCCCCACACGAGATATCTGCCGTCGCTGTCGATGTCACGCCACGCCAGACCGCCGACCGGGCGCGGCGAGTGCCGCGCGCCGCGGACGACGGTGACGACCCCCTGACCCGTCGACGGGCGGTCGAGGATCCGGGCGACCTCCGCCTGCCGGTGCGCGGCATCCGCCCGGTCGACCACGACGCCGCGACGCGTGCCCGCGTCGGTGTCGGGCAGCTGCGCGATCAGCTGCCTGCCGACGTCGTACGGTTCACAGCTGCGGATCACCACCTCGCCGCCCGGATGCTGCACCGCCGCGATTCCGTGCCCGCGCGCGAGCGCCCCGATCAGGCGGATCGGCGTGCCGCCTTCGGAGCCGGAGATCTCGATCCGGAGGTCGGGTTCGGCGAGCACCAGCAGCGCCGAAGCGAGCGGGTCGTGTTCCGGTCCGGAGAAGTCGGCGCGGATCCGGCGCTGCTCGGCCTCGTACTCGTCGGCGGTGGCCAGCGCGCTCGTGACCTTGAACGGATACGGGATGCGGTCCTGGCCGGTCCGCGCCCACGACGCCGAGAACTGCGGACCGCTCAACACCCAGTGCCCCACGACTATTCGCCGATCACCGCGGGCGTGACGAGGGGCAGTTTCCCGACGAGTTCGCTTCCCTCGTCGATGCTTTCGAGGTAGGTCGGTGGTTCCTCCTCGTCTTCGCGTGCGGCGGGCAGGGCCAGACTGCCGGGCCGTTCGGGGGCCGGCGCCCGGTGCACGGCCACGATGCCGTGCGCGTACTGCGCCACCCCGCCGCCGACGGCCCCGGCCAGCGCCGCACCGGCGATCGAACCGGGAGCGGCCTGCGTGGCCTGGGGCTGGACCTGGTCACTCTCGCGAGGCTCGGAGTCCGCGCCGGGTTCGGGTTCGGCCACCTGCTGATCGCTGGGTACGCCGTGCACGCCGTTCGGTCCGATGTCGAAGCCCACCGGCTGCCCGTGTTCCGTCGCCGCACCGTGGGTCGCGGCGAGACCGTCGGTGGGGAGTCGATCGTCGGCAACCCGATACGACGACGCGTACAGGGTATCCATGGCCGCCTTCGCGTCCTGTTCCGCGGCATCGGCGTCGGCTTCCGCGGTCCAGTTGCCGGGTAGCACCCGGGTCCAGTCGGTCGGGTGGTCCCCGGGCGGGCCGACCGCACCGCGTACCGCTTCGGCGCCGGCGCTCGCGTGCCGCAATGCGTCTCCCACGTCGGCGAAACGGTCGCCGACCTGCCCGGCCCGGGCGGCGTAGTCGTCGAGTGCCGACACCACCGCGGTCGCCGACCGTCCGCGCCAGCCGGTGCCGACCGCGGCCCGGGTCGTTTCGTGGAACGCGGCCACGGACTCCTGAAATTTTCGTCCGAGGTCGTCCCAGGACGAGGCGACCGCCTCGGACTCGGCGGGTCTCAGGGCGTCGACAGCACTGCTGATGGCGCGGTGATCCCAGGCGCCCGATCGAAAATTCTCCCCGCCATTCATCCCCGACCTCCGCTGCTGGACACTCTCGGTCCCGGAGTGGACCCCCCAATCCGGCGGGAAGCCACCTTACCGACTGCTGGACGGGGCTTGTCACCGCTCCCGATCTCCGAAAGGCTCGGATCCATGCCTTCGTTCTCGCCCGCAGTGTCCGGAACCCGCACCCGGCGGTCGTCCGCCCTCGCGGTCGGGGCCACGTCGTTCGCGTTCCTGGTCACGATGATGGGAACGACACTTCCCACCCCGCTCTATTCCATCTATGCGCAGGAACTGGCGTTCAGCGCCCTCACCGTCACGATCCTGTTCGCCGTGTACGCGGTCGGGGTCGTGGTCGCGCTCGCCCTGTTCGGGCGGCTGTCCGACGACCTCGGACGGCGTCCGGTGCTCTTTCTCGCGGTCGCCCTCGCCGCGGTGAGTGCCGTGCTGTTCTTGTTGCCGTCCACGCTTCCGGTGTTCGTGGTGGCCCGGGTGATCTCCGGGCTGTCCGCAGGCCTCATGACCGGCACGGGCACGGCCGCGGTGATCGATCTGTTCCCGCCCGACCGCAAGGCGGCAGCCGGAATGCTCGCGATCGCGGTGAACACTGGCGGACTCGGATTGGGCACGCTCAGTGCGGGGGTGATCGCCGACCTCACCTCGAGTCCGCTGACCATTCCCTATGTGGTGAATCTCGTGCTCGCCGTCCTCGCGGGCGCCGCGTTGTGGCTGTTCGCGCCGGCACCGGCCACCCGCCCGACGTGGCGCATCCGACCTCGCCGCCTGCAGGTTCCGGCGTCGATCCGCGGCGCCTTCGTCACCGCCGTGCTCGCCGCCGGAACCGCATTCGCGGTGACCGGTGTGCTCACCGCCGTGTCGGCGCTGTTCCTGACCGAATATCTGGGGTCGAGGAGCCACACGATGGCCGGTCTCGTCGTGTTCCTGACGTTCCTGTTCATGGCCTTCGGTCAGCTCCTCGCACGCCGGATGTCGACGGCCGCCGCGATGCTCGTCGGGTGCCTCGCGTTGATCCCGTCAGCCGGCCTGCTGGCGCTCGCGCTGGCGAACATCGTGCTCGCGCCGCTGCTCGCGTCCGCGGTGGTGCTCGGCGTCGCCGGGGGCCTGTGCCTCAATGCCTCGATCGCCACCACCGTCGAACGGGTCGAGCAGCAGTTCCGCGGCGGGGTGTCGTCGGCGTTCTTCGCGGGGATCTACGTGATGCTGGCCGTCCCCGCGGTCGGTGTCGGCGTGCTCGCGCGGTTCACCGACCTTCGGGCCGCCGGGATCGTCTTCAGCGCGCTGGTCGCCGCGCTGGGTGCGGGGGTGGCCGTCGCGCAACTGATCGCGCGCAGACGGGCCTGAGCGTCAGCCTCGTGGCCTGGTGGTGACCGGCGGGATCGTGATCACCGGACGCGTCGTCGTGGTGGTGGTCGGCGCCAGTGTCGGTGCCACGGCGGCCTGCGGCGGAACGGTCGCCTCAGTCGTCGTGACGATCGGGGGCCGGGTCACCGGCGTGGTGACCGGGGCGAGGCTGATCGTCGGCGGAGGGGGAGGCGGAGGCGGCGCGAGCGTCGTCCGGACCGGCGGCGGGGGAGGCGGCGCGGGGGTCGTCGAGGGCGCGGGCGGCGGCGCGGTGGTCACCGGCGCCGGTTCGGTGGGGAGGGTGACGACCCTCGGGGTGGTCAGCTCCGCCATCTGCCAGGTGGGGGTCGGCGGGACGAACACCTGGAACGTCGCCGGTTCCGCGCTGTACGGCCCCGCGGCCTGCAGACCTTCCGACGACAGTGGTGGTGGCACGACTGTCGGTCCGCGACTGCCGAACGCGCCGCCTGCGGCGCCGATCATCAGCCCGGAGACCGCTGAAACGGTGGCAATCGCAAGCGCCCCGATCGCTACAGTCCTGTCGTCCATGCTTTACCCGTCGTCGGCGTGCAAATGCGTCCACCATAGAGGGCGTTGCCCCCGGCTGGTGCACGTGTCCGCAATCGAGTTGCCCGGGAGGGGTTCGCTCGAAGGTTGCCGGGCGGCCGCCGGGGTTCGGCGCACGCTGACGAGAACCCTTGCCCGGACGGGGTCGCGAGCCGACGATCGAGCGGTGTCCATACCGCTCCGACCGGGGGTAACGATGTCTCTGCTCGACAAGTTGTTCCGCCGCCGCCCGCTGTCCGAACGAGCCGGGGCGGCCGTCGCCGCGTCGGCGATGCTGTTCGCTTCGTGAGCGCACTCGAGATCGTCGCCGACGTCCTCGTCCTCGGCGGCGGACCCGCCGCCACCTGGGCGGCACTGTCCGCGGCCCGGGAGGGCGCCCGGGTGGTGCTCGCCGACAAGGGGTACTGCGGAACAAGCGGTCCCACCGCGTCGGGTGGCAACAACCTGTGGAACATCCCGCCCGGCCCCGCCCGCGAACGGTCGGTGCAGGCCCGCTTCGAGGACGGCGGCCGGCTGTCCGAACCGGCCTGGATGTACCGGGTGCTCGAGGAGACCCACCGCCGGGTGGACGAACTGGCCGATTCCGGCTACCGGTTTCCGTCCGGCGACGACGGCCGGGAGGTGCGCACCAGCCTGCAGGGGCCGGAGTACATGCGCCGGATGCGCAGGCGCGTGCACCGGGCCGGGGTCACCATTCTCGACCACAGCCCCGCCCTGGAACTGCTCACCACCGGCGACGGCGTCGTGTCCGGCGCCGCCGGTCTGCAACGGCAGAACGGATACGCGCCGTGGTCGGTGCGCGCCGGGGCCGTGGTCGTGGCGACCGGCGGCTGCGCGTTCCTGTCGGGAAGTTTCGGAACGAACGTCGACACCGGCGACGGACTCCTGATGGCCGCCGAGGTCGGGGCGTCGTTCTCGGGCATGGAATTCTCGACCGCCTACGCGCTGGCCCCGGCGTGGAGCGGGCACACCAAGGGCTTGATGATGCAGTTCGCCACGTACTACGACGCGGACGGCCAGCCGCTCGGGGACGGCGGCTTCTCCGCACGCGGCGCCGCGATGGCGCACCTCGCCACCGGCCGCCCGGTGTATGCGCGGCTGGACCGGGCCCGGCCCGACATCCGCGCGGCCATGCGCACGTCGCAACCGAATTACTTTCTGCCGCTGGACAAGGCGGGCATCGACCCGTTCACGCAGAAGTATCCCGTGCGCGCGGTGCTGGAGGGGACGGTGCGTGGGACCGGAGGCATCCGGATCACCGGCACCGACTGCGCCAGTGACGTTCCCGGCCTGTTCGCGGCCGGCGATGCCGCCACCCGCGAGTTGATCACCGGCGGCCGCAGCGGCGGCGGCAGCCACAACGGGGCCTGGGCGATCTCCTCGGGAACGTGGGCGGGCGCGGGTGCCGCCCGGTTCGCGCGGGGGCGTCCCGTCCCCGACGGAGTGCGCGGCGCGGGAACGGCCGGTCTGCGCGGCCCGTCCGCCCGGCGGCAGGCGTCGCGCGCCATCGTCGGACTGGTTCAGGAGCACACCCTGCCGCTGCGGCGCAGCTACCGGCGCAGCGCGGCGAGCCTGCAGGACAGCGTGACCGCGCTCGACGAAGCCTGGTCGGGTGCCGCCGATCTGCTCGGCGGGAGCGAACGGGAACTGCTGCAGGCACGTTCGGCCGCCGCGATGCTCGCCGCGGCCCGGTGGGCGACCCACTCGGCGCTGGCGCGGACCGAGACCCGGGGCATGCACGTGCGCACCGACCTGCCCGACACCGATCCGTCGCAGACCCGTCGCCTGCTGTCGGGCGGACTGGGCGAAGTGTGGGTGCGGCCGGAACACGGCGCCGCCGAAAACAGGACGGTGGCGTCGTGATCGAGGTCGTCCTCGCCGACAGGTGCGTGCAGTGCGACATCTGCATCAAGGTCTGCCCGACGGACGTCTTCCGGCGCGGCGAGGACGGGGTTCCCGTCGTCGCGCACCAGGAGGACTGCCAGACGTGCTTCATGTGTGAGGCGAACTGTCCCACCGACGCGCTGTACGTCGCGCCGTTCGACACCCCGGTTCCCGAGGGCTCCACCCACACCGACGCCGACGCGCTGGCGGAGTCCGGGGCGCTCGGCGCCTACCGCGCCGTGATCGGGTGGGGTGGCGGGCGCACGCCGGGTTCCACGCTCGACCGGAACCACCTGTTCGCACCCGTGAGTACTTCGTAACCGCCGGACGTTAACAAGTACTCACGGGGGTGGCCCTGCGGATGAACCGGCCGATCTCGCGGATGGCGCGGGTGCCTTCGGGGAGCAGTCCGGCGGCGGCCTGGAAGACGTGCACCTGCCGTTCCCACACCTGCAGTTCGCACGGCACACCGGCCTGGGACAGCCGCTCGGACATCAGTTCCGCGTCGACGTACACCATTTCCTGCGACCCGGTCTGGATCAGGGCAGGCGGCATGGAGGCGAGGGAGCCGTCCACGGGGGACGTGGACGGCTCGTGCCCGCCCCGGGTGTCCAGGCGTTCGATCAGCCTGGACAGGGCACCGACCGCGCGTTTGGGGAAGACGGCGCAGAGGTCGGCGTTGGGATGGGCCAGCTTGTTGACCGGGTCGAGGTCGGTCAGCGGCGACAGCGCGACGTCGGCAGCGGGACGCGGCAGCCCCTGGCGCAGCGCTTCGAGCGTCACCATGAACGTCAGGAATCCGCCCGCCGAGTCGCCGGCGATGACGATGCGGTCCGCGGTGTACCCGTGCGCGAGCAGCCACCGGTACCCGTCGACACCGTCCGCGACGGCCGCCCGGATGGGGTTCCGCGGGATCATCCGGTACGCGACGTTCAGCGTCGACGCCTGGGACTCCGCCGAGATCCGCGACACCATCTGGCGGTGCGAGTTGATCCCGCAGCACAGGAACGCCCCGCCGTGGAGGTAGAGGATCGCCCGGTCGCCGAGCTCACCCGGAGGCCGGATCCATTCGGCGCGGCAGTGCGGCAGCCGGACGGGCCTGCGCTGGGTTCCGCGGATGGGGCCGAGCGAGTACCCGAACAGGTCGACGACTCCGGTGGGCCACGGCAGTTCGGGGTAGCGCGCCCACCCGTCGAGGAACGGCCGGACCGTGCGGCGGAGGGTGTGTGCGAGGGCCGCCGACTGCAGGCTGGTCCCGGCGAACTCCCGCCGCGTCACCGGGAGCGGTGACGGGCAGAATTCGTAAGTCGCAGTGCTCATTGCCTGCCTCCGTTCCGGCCTCGGTGCCCTTCGACGTGCTGCCTTCAGGTTTGCCACCTCTTTGCGCCGTACGGTCTACATCGAAGTAGGTCGCACGGACGCTACGCCCGACGTAGCATCCAGGCGGAAGTCGTAATGGGATAGTGACCGAGCGGGGGTGAACGTCCAGGTGGGGATCATGCCGGTTACCGATTCGATATTCCTTCTCGGCGAATCGCGAGAGCATCCGATGCATGTCGGATCGCTCGAATTGTTCACACCGCCGGAGGATGCCGGACCGGACTACGTGAAGTCGATGCACGAAACACTGCTGAAGCACACGGACGTGGACCCCACGTTCCGCAAGAAGCCGGCGGGCCCGGTCGGCAGTCTCGGGAACCTGTGGTGGGCCGACGAGTCGGACGTCGATCTCGAATACCACGTGCGTCATTCGGCCCTGCCTGCGCCGTACCGGGTCCGCGAATTGCTGACGCTGACGTCCCGGTTGCACGGCACGCTCCTGGACCGTCATCGCCCGCTGTGGGAGATGTATCTGATCGAGGGCCTCTCCGACGGCCGGTTCGCGATCTACACCAAGCTGCACCACTCGCTGATGGACGGGGTCTCCGGGCTGCGGCTGCTGATGCGGACGCTGTCGACCGACCCGGACGTGCGCGACGCGCCGCCGCCGTGGAACCTGCCGCGCTCGGGGTCGGCGAACGGAGCCGCCGCCCCCGACCTCTGGTCGGTGGTGAACGGGGTCCGCCGCACGGTCGGCGACGTCGCCGGTCTCGCGCCGGTGTCGCTGCGGATCGCCCGCACCGCGATGGGTCAGCACGACATGAGGTTTCCGTACGAGGCGCCCCGCACCATGCTCAACGTCCCGATCGGTGGCGCGCGCCGGTTCGCCGCGCAGTCCTGGCCGCTCGACCGGATCCATGCCGTGCGGAAAGCGGCAGGCGTCAGTGTCAACGACGTCGTGATGGCCATGTGCGCCGGGGGGCTGCGGGGCTACCTCGAGGAACAGAACGCGCTGCCGGACGAACCGCTGATCGCGATGGTTCCGGTGTCGCTGCGCGACGAGCAGAAGGCCGACTCCGGCGGCAACGCGGTGGGGGTGACGCTGTGCAACCTGGCGACGGACGTCGACGACCCGGCGGAGCGTCTGACGGCGATCTCCGCGTCCATGTCGCAGGGAAAGGAATTGTTCGGCAGCCTCACCTCGTTGCAGGCGCTGGCGTGGTCCGCGGTCAACATGTCACCGATCGCCCTGACGCCGGTGCCGGGGTTCGTCCGCTTCACGCCGCCGCCGTTCAACGTGATCATCTCCAACGTCCCGGGACCGCGGAAGACCATGTACTGGAACGGGTCCCGGCTGGACGGCATCTACCCGACGTCGGTGGTGCTGGACGGGCAGGCGCTGAACATCACGCTCACCACCAACGGCGGCAACCTCGATTTCGGTGTCATCGGGTGCCGCCGCTCGGTGCCGAGCCTGCAACGCATCCTCCACTATCTGGAGGCTGCCCTCGGCGAACTGGAGGCGGCACTACTCTGAGACGCTACTGCTTGGAGGCGCCGCGGGTTTCAGCGTCTGCCCGACTCCTGCTCGACGAGGGCCCGCCGCGATTCCTCGTGCAGCACGCCGAGCAGTTCGTGTTCGACGTCCGCGAATTCGGGTGACGTCATCATCGACAGTTCGCGGGGGCGGGGCAGGCCCACCGTGACCTCGCGCCGCACGGTGGCGGGCCGGGCGGACAGCACGACCACCCGGTCCGACAGGTAGACGGCCTCCCGGATGTCGTGGGTGATCATCAGGACGGTCCACCGGTAGCGCTGCCACACGTCCTGCAACCAGGTCTGCATCTCGGTGCGGGTCAACGAATCCAGGGCGCCGAACGGCTCGTCGAGCAGCAGCACGGGACGGTCCTGGACGACGGTCCGCAGCATCGCGGCGCGCTGTCGCATGCCGCCGGACAGCTGGCTGGGGCGGGCGTCCTCGAACCCGCCGAGACCGAAGACGGAAAACAGTTCCCGGGCTTTGTCCCGCGCCTGTTTCCGGGGCACGCCCTGCACCTCGAGTCCGAGGGTGGTGTTGTCGAGGACGCTGCGCCACGGGAACAGCAGGTCCTTCTGCGGCATGTACGCGCAGTTCGACGGGCCACTGCCCGCGGGACGCACGGGCTCGCCGCCGATCGTGACGGTGCCGGCGTCCGGTTGGTCGAGTCCGGCGAGCATGGCGAACGCGGTGCTCTTCCCGCACCCGCTGGGGCCGATCACCGACACGAACTCGCCCGGTTCGACGGTGAACGAGACGTTGTCGAGGACGGGACGGATGCCGCCGCGGACGGGGAATCCCTTGCTCAGTCCGGACAGTGCGACGCGCGCGGTCTCACTCATGCCGGGCCCTCTCGTTCTTGATCCAGGGGGCGACGACGCGCTCCACCGCGAACGTGAGCAGGTAGAGGCTGACGCTGATCACGGCGGTGACGAGCACCGCCGCCAGCACGAGGTCGGTGCGGAAGGAGTTCTTCTGCGTGGCCATGTAGATGCCGAGACCGGACGTGGCCCCGACGTATTCGGCGAACACGGCACCCACGACGGCGTACGTGATGCCGATGCGCAGGGCGGTGAAGAACCGGGGGATGGCCGAGGGCAGCCGCACGTAGCGGAATTCCTGCCACCGGGAGGCGCCCATGCTGCGCAACAGCGCACCCGCCTCCCGGTCGGCGGCGGCGAAACCCTCGATCAGGCCGATCGTCATGGGGAAGAACGTGGCGAGGGCGATCACGAGGACCTTCGGCAGCAGACCGAATCCGAACCAGATGATCATCAGCGGCGCGATCGCGATGATCGGCAGCGTCTGCGACACGACGAACAGCGGAACGAATGCGCGTCGCAGCCACGGCGAGAAGTCCACGAGCACGGCGAGAGCCCACGCGCAGAGCAGGGACACGGCGAACCCGATCAGCGTCACCTGCAGTGTCGCGGAGGCGTGACCGGAGATGGCGTCCCGCGCCCGCCAACCCTGCTGGACGACCCGCAGCGGCGACGGCAGCACCTGCGGCCGGATACCGCTGACCGTCACGTACACCTGCCACGCGACGACCAGCAGCGCCACGACCACGACCGCGGGCAGTACCCGCCGCAGCAGCGGGGACGTGCCCGGGGCCGGGGTCCGGAGGGTCGGGTCAGGGCTGAGCGAGGTACTCATTGGTGAAATACGTCGACCAGTCGGGTTCCGTGGTCAGCGGTGCCCCGTCGGGGCCGGTGAGCAGGCCGTGCTGGAACAGGAAACCGGAGTACCCCGCCCACTGCTCGGCCGTCTGTGTCCCGACCTTTCCGGAAGCGTCCTTCATGTACTCGGAGGACAGCATCTGCTGGCTCTCCCGCACGAGGGACTCGTCCGTGAAGGCGCCGGGATTGGCGTCGATCAACATCTGCGCGGCCTCGTCCGGCCGGTCGGCGGCGAACTGGTAGCCGCGCTGCAGGGCCTGGACGAACTTGCGGGCCTGCTCGGGATGCTCGTCCATCCACTGCTCGTTGCCCTCGATGACGAGTGCGTACGCGTCCGGGAAGCCGTAGTCGGTGTAGTGGAAGTAGCGCATCGGGGTGCCCCGGTGCTCGGCCTCGATGCCCTCCCAGCCGAAGAACGACACGGTGAAGTCGGCGGTGCCGGAGTACACGGCCTCGTAGGCCGACGTGCCGAGCGTGACGGTGGTGAATTCGCCCTTGCCGCCGTCGTTCCGGATGATCTGCTTCAGCGTCTCCTCGCCGTCGGGGTCCGCGAAACCGGCGTAGATCTTGCCGTCGAGATCCCGGGGGCGGGTGATGTCGGCGCGATCCGCCTTCACCGCGATGCCCGTCGCCCAGTGCTGCAGCGGGGCCATGACCGACGTGGTCTGGGCGCCCGCGGCCTTCGAGAACGTCGCGGAACTCTGGAAGCTCACGCCGAACTCCGCGTTGCCGGCGTCGACGAGGGTGTCGGGTGAGGTGTCGTTGTACGGCAGCACCTGCACGTCGAGTCCGGCGTCCGCGAACCAGCCCTCCTGCTGGGCGACGAACAGTCCGGTGTGGTTGGTGTTCGGCGTCCAGTCGAGTGCGAACCGGATGGTGTCGTCGGACTGTGAGTCGCCGGCGCAGCCGGTGAGCATCGACAGGGCCGAGACGAGGATGACGGCTGCGGTGGCCGCGCGCTTGGTACGGGAGAAAAGTGTCACGACGCCGGCCATTCCTGCTTGTTGAGTGCGGTGTCCCAGAACATGAGTTCGTAGCGGCTGGCGATCGTGAACGCCTCCACCATCGCCTCGCGCTGGGCTTCGGTCGCGGCCTCCGCGGCGGCGTCCACGAGTTCGCGGGCCATCGCGACGGCGGCGTGGAACTCCTCCGCGTCGTACGTGGTCACCCACTGTGCGTACGGGTGCGACGGGTCGGCGGCCAGCACGTCCCGGGCGCTCGCCGCCAGCCGGCGTCCCACGTCCGCGTAGATCCAGAAGCACGGCAGCACCGCGGCGGCGGACACCGCGTACGGCTCGGTGGCGGCGACCGCCGTCAGGTAGGAGATGTACCCGAGGCAGGCCTGCGAATGCTGCGGTTCGGCGTCCGACGCGGGGAGCCGTCCGCTGGTCAGCAGATTCTGGTGCAATGTCGCCTCGACCGTGGCGGCCTCGGCTGCCGAGCCGGCCCAGAAGCCGGCCTCGACGGGGCCCGGCGCATGCGCGGCGACCAGGGACAGGGCCTTCGCGTACCCGGTCAGGTACAGGAAATCCTGCTCGATGTAGGTGCGGAACACGTCCAGCGGCAGTGTTCCGTCGCCGAGGCGGCACAGGAACTCGAGTTCGTCGATCGCCTCGCGCAGCACCTTGGTCCGGTCCCACAAGTGGTCCGTGAATCGGGCGTGCTGGCCTGCGCCCGCAGCACCTTGGACAGAGCTATTCACAACGTTGACATCCCTTCGTCAGCATTACCTGAGCAGGTTCCCGGGTGTGTTCTCAGCCCCGCCCGTGCGGAGCACCCCGTGTCAGAACAAGCCGACCCTAGCACCGGCCGTGCCGCGAACGGAAAGGCCCCGGGTGGGTGGACGGGCTCAGCCTGCGAGGAACGCGGCCGCTCCCGGCGGGAGGGGCGCGGGGCCGCGCGTGTAGATCTCGGCGGGCCTGCCGGTCCCGACGACGGCCAGGTCGCCGGTGTGCTCGAGGGCGGGCATCATGTGCCGGCGGAACGAGTCCTTCGGGAGGGGACGGCCGAACACCACCTCGTAGACCCGGCGGAGTTCGAGCACCGTGAACGTGTCGCCGGCCAGTCCCGACGGGTCGACGGACCGCGCGTACCGCTCGCGCAGGTCGGCGACGGCGAGGGTGACGACGTCCGCATGGTCGAACGCGAGGTCCTGCGTCACCCGGTCGCCGTCGACGGGGATCAGCAGGGCGTCGCGGGGGAGTGCCGTGCGCGGCAGCGCCGCCCCGTGCGTCATCGACAGCACCCACCCGCGGTCGTCGCGGGCGGGGTCGTCGAACATCGCCAACTGGTGGAACTCGGCACCCGCCAGTCCGGCCTTGATCCGCAGGCACCGCTCGGCGGCGTCCCGCAGCCGCTCGTCCTTGTGGAGGAAGGTGCCCGGAAGCGCGAGCCGGCCCGAACGGTGCGGAACCACAAGCACTTTCAGCTCGGCGCCGTCGACGGTGAGGACGGCGACGTCGACCGCCACGGACGGCCGCGGGTAGTCGAGGAGACTCTTGCCCTCGGGATCGGTCGATGCGGCCACGGAGCACATGTTAGCGCGCGGTTGATCTATATCGCGTTCGAACGGTCCTGCCTGCGCATCGTTGGTAGTTTGGCGAGAGATTCCCGTACGCGCTGCGTGAGGAGATTCGGCCGTGGATGTCGAGAAGTCAGGCGACACACTCGTCGTCCGCGCCCGGGGCGGCGACGTGCGCGGCTATCCCGAAGGCGACGTCTACGCGTGGAAGGGCATCCCGTTCGCCGCAGCCCCCGTCGGCGATCTGCGGTTCCGGGCGCCGGCCCCGCCCGCACCGTGGGACGGCGTGCGCGACTGCGTCGACTTCGGCCCGATGGCCCCGCAGGGCCACGGCACCGCCGTCCCGATCGACGCCGGACTCGAGATGGACGAGGACTGCCTGTCGGTCAACGTGTGGGCACCCAGGCCCGACGGCATCCCGCGGCCGGTGATGGTGTGGATCCACGGCGGCGCCTACTGCCTGGGAACCGCGGCCCAGGGCATCTACAACGGGCGGATCCTGTCCACTCTCGGCGACGTCGTGCTGGTCTCGTTCAACTACCGGGTGGGGGCGCTCGGCTTCCTCGACCTGTCGTCGTTCTCGACGGCGGAGCGGGTGTTCGAGACCAACTGCGGGCTGCGCGACCAGGTCGCCGCCCTCGAATGGGTGCGCGAGAACATCGCGTCGTTCGGCGGTGACCCTGACGAGGTGACGGTGTTCGGGGAGTCGTCGGGAGCCGGGTCGATCACCACCCTGATGACGTGCCCGAGTGCGGACGGGTTGTTCCACCGCGCGATCGCCCAGAGCCCACCCGCCACGTCGGTCTACGGCAGCGAGCGGGCGGCCACGGTCGCGAAGCAGTTCCTCGACATCCTCGACGTGGAACCCGCCCGGATCGACACGTTGCTGCGCCTCCCGTACCGCACGGTCATCGAGGCCAGCGACACCCTCGTCAACGAGGTGCCGACGAAGATCCCGGGCACACTCGCCATGGCGCCCGTGGTGGACCGCGACTTCCTGCCCCGCTACCCGGTGGCCGCGTTCCAGAAGGGCTACTCCCACCGGATCCCCCTCATCATCGGTTCCAACAAGGACGAGTCGTCGATCTTCAAGTTCATGAAATCGCCTCTGCTGCCGGTCACTTCGGATTCGGTACAGGAGATGCTGCGGGCGATCGCGACCGATCACCCGGAACTGCCCGCGGCCCGCCTCGCCGACATCCTGTCTGCGTACCCGGACCGCGGCAAACCGAAGGGCGCACTCGCGATGTCCCGCGACGCCGCGTTCCGGATGCCCGCCCTGTGGGTGGCCGATGCCCACAGCAGGCACTCGCCGACGTGGATGTACCGGTTCGACCAGGCCACCCCGATGCTCAAGGCCGCGCGCATCGGAGCCGGGCACGCCACCGAACTCCCGTACGTCTTCGGCAATTTCGACACCCTCAACATCGACCCGACGTTCTGGCTCGGCGGCCGGAAGACGGCACTCGAGGTGTCGGGCCGCATCCAGCGCCGGTGGCTCGCGTTCGCGCGGCACGGTGTCCCCGCCGCCCTGGACGCGTCCAAGCACTGGGCCCCCTACGACGAGGAGGACCGCGCCACGTTGCTGATCGACGGCGCGGACACGCTGGTGAAGGACCCGGACCACGAGATGCGGGTCGCCTGGGGCAACGACGTCATGGGGTTCAACTGACCGGCACCTTCTCGTCCAGTTCCTTCAGCACGGGCAGCGCGAAGCACGCCAACCCGATGATCAGGACCGGGATCGCGAGCACGAAGAACGTCGGCTGGATACCCCACTTGTCGAGGATCGGGCCGGCCAGCAGGTAGCCCAGCGGACCCGCCGCATACGCCGTGGACGTCATGACCCCGGTGACCCGGCCGCGCATGTGCTCCGGACTGCGAGTCTGCATGGCGTAGTTGGCGATCGGGCCGACCGGACCGAACACCAGACCCTGCAGGAGAGCCAGCGCCAGAATCGCCCACAGCGGCGGCAGGAACGCCATCGCGACCATCGCTGCGCCCAGCACCGTCACCGCCACCACCATCAGCATCCGGCGCGACACGAACGGCGCGAGCGGTCCGTAGGCGAGGGCGCCCACCACGCCGCCGATGCTGAGCGCCATCAGGACCGAACCGAGTTGCGCAGGTTTGTCGAGTTCGGTGAAGTACACCGGGAACACCACTGACTCGACCGGCATGTACAGCGCGACCACCGCCATGTCCACGAGCGCGATCGTGCGCAGGAGCCGGTTGTGCCACACGAACTTCAATCCCTCGAGCGTGCCGTGCCAAATGGACGTCGGGCGCGTGGCGGTGTCCGGTCTGCCGGCGTGCTCGAGACGCAGGAACGCGATCGTCGCAACGGACAGCACGAACCCGGCGGCGGCGACCCACAACGTGTTCACCGCACCCACGGTGGCGATGAGGACGCCGCCGATGCCCGGGCCGACGAGATACGCCACGTTGTAGTTGGCCTCGTAGAGACTGTTCATCCGGTCGAGTGACCACCCCGCGGACTTCGTGGCGGCGGGCAGCATCGACTCCCTGGCCGCGATGCCGGCCGGATCGAACGCGGCGCCGATCGCGGCGAGGACGGCGATCACCGTGACGGTGAGGCCCGTCGTGGTCGCGATCACCGGGATGGCCGCCACGGACAGGGCCGACAGGCAGTCGGAGATCAGCGACGTGCGGCGTCGTCCGAACAGGTCGACGAACGTGCCCGCGAACAGGCTCGACAGCAACAGCGGGAGGGTGGCCGCGCCCGCGACGATCGCGGCGTCCGATGCGCGACCGGTCTGCTCGAGCACGAGCCACGGCAGCACGACGATCACGATGCCGTTGCCCGTGGAGGAGAACAGGGTCGCGACGTTCAGGAGGATCAGGGGCCCGAACCGGCGAGTCACAGCCGTCTCGGTGGCGGTCACGGCAAGGTCCTCTGGTCGGCTCGGTCGGTGGTCCTTCGACGCTAACAGCGAGGTCGTGGCCACCGCGAGCGAATTTTCGGCCGCTACTGGTTGCGTTGCAGAGTCAACTCGGCGAGCGTGCGCGCACCGTCGCACGGGTCGCCCGTCCCGGACCGTTGCTGCACCCACCACGTGATGACACCGGAGTAGGCGGCGGTGATCCCACACGCCGCCGAATCACCCGGCCGCCGGGCGCTGAACGCCGACGTGCCCGCGATCGTCGTGGTCTCCACCTGATAGCCCAGCTGGTCCGCCACCGCCCGCTCCCGCTGCAACGAGTTGTTCTCGAACCAGCCGAACGTGACGTCGATCGATCCGGCGGCGGACGACACCGTCCACATGCACACTGCACCGTAGAAGTACTGGTCGATGCCTGCGCCGTGCAGTGTCTCCACGATCTTGTCGTTGGGGACGGCGTCGCATTCGCGCAGGAGCTTGTCGAACTGCGGCGAGCCGTCGTCGGAGGAGGCGGCACCCTCGGGCAGGGGAGTGCCCGTGACGGACGTGCCGCAGCCGGCCAGCACCATCGCCGACGCGACCGCCGCGGCGAGTCGCCGGCGGCCGGTCATTTGGCCTTCTCCAGCGTCAGCCGGCCGAGCGCGGTCGGTGCCTCGCACGGATCGGAGGGTGCACTGCCCGTTCCGTAGCGGACCAGCCAGTGCACGAAGTCGGAACCGGTGCCGAGCGCGACCTCGCAGAACCCGACGTTCTGCGACGAAAACCCGCGATGCCCGGCGATCTCGAGGTCGTGGACCTCGTGACCGATGCCCTTGGCCACCGACCGCTCCCGGTCGATGGGGCTGCCGCGGTACCAGGTGAACATCACGTACCGTTCGCCGCCGTCCGCTTCCCACCGGCACTTGATGCCGTTCCGCGACACCGGGGTGAGCCCCGCGATCCGCGCCCGCTCGTACACTTCGGCGTCGGTCAGCGAGCCGCATTCACCCACGAACGGGCCGGGCTGCACGGCCACCGAGGTGGTCGGCGCGGATGCCGGATCGGTGTCCGAACCGCCGCCGGAACCGCAACCGGCCAGCACGACCGTCGCCGCGAGAAGACACGTCGCGCGGACGGCCGGGCGGAGCGGATCAGACGAGCTCCGCATAGCTCGGATTCTCGGCGATGTACTTCTCCACGTACGAGCACGACGGGATCACGGCGAGCCCACTGGACTTCGTGTCGTCGAGGGCGGCCTTCACCACCACCGCCGCCAGACCCTGCCCGCGGAACTGCGGGTACGTCACGGTGTGGTGGAAGTCGCGGGCGCCGTTCCGCTCGAAGTAATCGGCGTATCCGGCCAGTTGGCCGTCGAGGTAGATCTCGAACCGGGATTCCGACACGTCGTGTTCCACCGTGGCCGCCACAGATCGCTCCTCTGCTCGTGTGGCGTGCGCGCTGTCCCGCGCACGCTGTCACTCGCAGATTACGTCAGTCCGCGAGGTTGGTGCGCAGCAGCATGACGTTGTAGTCCGACCAGGTGGTGGCCAGGAAATACAGGTCGGATCCCTTCGACCACGGGTGCATGTACGCGCCGTACAGCTCGGGCACGTCCCGGCTGCTCACGAGCACTTCGGGTTCGCTCCAGCCGGATTCGAGGTGGTCGGAACGGCGCATCACCACCGAGTTGCCGGCATCGGTGTACATCGCCACGAACTGACCGAGGTATTCGTTGAACTGCACGGACAACTCGCTGACCGGTCCGGCGATCACCGGTGTGGCGACGGTGGCGTTGGCCTTCACCCACGCCCCGCCGTCCCAGTACTCGTACAGCGTGAGGTTCCGGATGTCCGCCTCCTTCACCCGCGACAACCGGGCGTCGCCGGAACGCCCCGAGGGGGTGCCGAATGCGTAGACGAATCCGTCGTGCTTGACGTACGAGCCCATCTGGAAGTTCTCGGCGCCCGTGCCCGGCACGTTGGGCCGCAGCGTCAGGGGATCGGTGACCCAGTTCTCGCCGTTGTCCACGGAGTACGCGATGCCGGACGCGTTGGTGTCCCACTCGCCCGGGGCGCCCCAGCTGCGCACCGACATGTAATTGATGTACTGCGTCGCGGCCGGGCCCTCGCCGACCGAGATGCCGGTGGTGGGGATGACGGTCTGCTCCACGCCCGGGATCTTCTGGCTCTGGATGATCTCCTTGGAATGGTTCGGCAGATCGACCGGGGAATTGTCGATGCCCATCCCGTCGGTGAGGTCCTTGTCGGAGCTGCGCAGCAGGATGTTGCTGCGCCAGTCGCCGACCAGACCGCACAGCGGGTTGTCGCTCAGCCCGACGGTGTCACCGAACGCCGTGAGGATCTCGCCTCCGCCGTTGTCCCACATGATGCCGAGGTCGGTGCCGAGTACCCGGAACCTGCCGATCGTGTCGTTGGGGCTGCGAGGCCCGGTGATGTGCGCGATTGCCTGAGTTTTGCCACGCAGCTCGGGAAGGCGGCCGTCACTGCCGTTGAGCCAGGGGATGGGATTGATGCCCTGGCCCGAGCCGCTCGATCCGAGGCTGCCGGTTCCGCCGAGGCACGGCGCCGCCGCCGCAACAGGGGGCGCCATCGTGAAAAACGTGCAGGTGGAAGCGAGTAAGGCGGGCATCGCCAGGGAGGCGACACGGCGGAGTCTGGTCACGAGCGCACCTCTCTGCGACGAGTCGAGTTCGGTCCGGTCACGCTAGCAATACCTCACCTGTCACACCAGTCCCTTGGGTAACCATTGGATATCGCACCCGCCCTGGGTAGCTACAGGATCGCTCCGGGGTTGAGTATCCCCAGCGGGTCGAGTGCCGTCTTGATCCGCTGCGTCAATTCCATGACGTCCGGGCCCAACTGGTCGGGCAGCCAGGCCTTCTTCAAGCGGCCGACACCGTGCTCGCCGGTGATCGTGCCGCCGAGAGCGATTGCGAGGTCCATGATCTCGCCGAAAGCGAGGTGGGCGCGCTCGGCCATCGCGGCATCCTCGGGGTCGAACACGATGAGCGGGTGCGTGTTTCCGTCGCCGGCATGGGCGATCACCGCGACCATCACGTCACGTTCGCGGGAGATGGCCGCGATTCCCTCCACCAGCGCAGGCAGTTTCGGCAGCGGGACCCCGACGTCCTCGAGGAGCAGGGTGCCCAGTCTCTCGACCGCGGGGATCGCGAATCGTCTTGCCGCGGCGAACGCTTCGCCCTCGTCGGGGTCGTCGGTGGTGAAGACTTCGGTCGCGCCGTTTGCCGTGCAGGCGTCGGCCATGACGGAAATCTCTTCGGCCGCAATCGAACCGGGGGCGTCCGACCGGGCGATGAGCATCGCCTCCGCCGTCCGGTCCAGGCCCATCTTCAATGCGTCCTCGACGGCGCCGATCGAGGCGCGGTCCATGAACTCGAGCATCGACGGTCGCAGCGTGCGGGTGATGGCCAGCACGGTGTCGGCGGCCGCCTGCACGGAGGCGAACGACGCGACGAGGGTGCTCGCAGGTGGCTGGGCCGGGATCAGCCGCAGCGTCGCCTCCGTGACGATGCCGAGTGTTCCCTCGCTCCCGACGAACAGCTTGGTCAGCGACAGGCCGGCCACGTCCTTCAGCCGCGGGCCGCCGAGGCGCACGTCCGTCCCGTCCGCGAGAACCACCCGCAGCGCGAGGACGTAGTCGGTGGTGACGCCGTACTTGACGCAGCACAGCCCGCCCGCGTTGGTCGCGACGTTGCCGCCGATCGAGCACATCTCGAACGACGACGGATCGGGCGGGTACCAGAGGCCGTGTTCGGCGGCCGCGGCCTTGACCTCGGCGTTGAGCAGCCCCGGTTCGACGACGGCGATCCGCGTCACCGGGTCCACCTCGATCCGGCGCATGCGCTCGGTGCTGACCACCACGCTGCCCGCCACGGCGGTGGCGCCGCCACTGAGCCCGGAGCCGGCGCCGCGCGGGATCACGGGGACGCGGTGCTCGGTCGCCCAGCGCATCACCACCTGGACTTCCTCGGTGGTCGCGGGGCGGGCGACGGCGAGGGGGAGGACGGCGTCGGGATCGCGCGCCCAGTCCTGGCGGTAGGACGCCAGGACGTCCGGATCGGTGACGAGGCAGCCCCGGGGGAGCGCGCTCGTGAGCGCCGCGAGTGCGTCGTCGGTGACCGTCATCGTGACTCCTGGAATGCGGGTGTCGGGGACCTCGACGGTAGCCCGGCGAACGGCGAGTGTCCGCGAATTGGTCATTCGTCCAACTGAACCGATTCCGACCGTGTTTCCCGGATATCGCTCCAACCTGGACGTTCGGTGCAGAAGCGACCCCCCAATAGCCCATCTGTTAGTTACTTACGCGTAGGAGTCTCACGATGTGGGATCAGGGGGGTGAATTTTTTCGGGGGGTCCACCGATGGGGTATGCAACCGTGCCCGGAGGGGAAAATGCTGGTAGAGGCGTCCCGCGAACCGGGCGGACCCGGACAAATCGGGTGTAACACAGGTCACATTCGCCACTCTGTTACCGGATCGTATCGACCAGGCAATGCAAAAACCCACTTCTACGGGTTAGCGTCTTGCATCGTCAAACACCGGCGAGGCGTTACACCCAAACGGAGATTCTCACGAAATGTGAGCCAGAACACCGTTGGGGCCGGGTTTTGCCGCACCGACCCTGGAAGGACCCGCACCGATGAATGCACTCCACCGAGATCCCAGCAGCTACATCTCCGCGATGTTCTCGTACGAGTTCCTCGATGGTGGTATCGACTACGACTCCATCGAGCAGATCCACCGTGGCGAGTTCGACGAATGGATCTTCGCACTCGCCGGTTCGGGATTGTTCACCAACGAGGAAGTTCGGTCGATGGTCCAGGAATGGCGCCTGAACCCGAAGACCCTCCTGAACACGCTCCTCGCCGACGCGGACGAAGTCACCGCCAAGCGCTGCGAGGTCACCTGGGCCGCACTCGACCGCGTCGCCCCCTTCACGCCGTCCGTGCCGGTCGCCGTCTTCGGCTGAAGGCCTTCCCGCCGCAGGGCTCGCCGTCGTCAGACGAGTTCGGTTCGATCTCCGTTCACGACGATCGCCTGATCGTCCGTCAAGGTGCGGTACTCGATGCCGGCGAGCCTCAGGGCGTCGATCGTGCGCCGAACGGCGGCCACGTCCTCCAAGGGCACCGCGTTCTCGGCCCCTGGAAGCTCCGCAGGCGGGTGATGCGGCACGATCGCGAAGCCCACCATCCCCAGTCCGTCCCAGCGCGGCTCCACGCCACACGTCGCGACCACCTCCGCCGGGTCATCGGAGGAGTCGAGACCGTGCAGCGTCGGAGTCATCACGCACGCCCCCGCGCTGTAGCCGGCGTACACGAGCGAATCACTCGCCAACAGTTCCGGGATCACCCGATCCGCCCCACTCCGGGCCATCTGCGCGCGCAGCACGAACGTGTTCCCGCCGCGCACCCACACCATGCCGAACCCGTCGAGCCGCTGCCTCAGTGCGGCCGCACGCGGCTGCCCGTCGTCGCCGATGTAGTCGCGTAGATCCACCTCCTCCGCGGTGAAGCCCAGGCGCGTCAGCGGCATCACGTCACTCACGACCGCGGACGTCCGCGCCGTCCGCGGCCACGCATCCGCCGCAGCCGCGATCACCCCGACGCGCCCCGGACGGCCGACGAGCGACATCAGCGGCGCGGGATCCGCGCCGAACCGGTACGAGGACAGGAACAGGCGCACCGCGGTCAGATCGTGAACGCGAGGTTGTCGACGATCCGCTTGCCCACGTCGGTGTCGCCGCGCAACGCGATCTCGTCGCGGTGGTCCGCGGCCGTCGTCCTGCCGCCTGCCAGCCGGGTGAACAGCCGGGAGTCGAGAGTCACCGTCGTGGTGGCCTCCGACGGCAGTTCGTCGACCACCGCGGCCCTGCCGTCGACGGCGATGTGGATGTTCCGCGCGAGCGGTCCCGTCAGCTCGAGCGTGATCCTCGACCCGTCCGGAGCCTTGCCGCGCTTGCCGACGAGGAATGCGACGGCGCCTGCGATCTCCGCGAACGCCGTCTCCCCGCGCAGGCCGCCCTCGTCGCCGGGCAGCCCGAGTGCGTCCCGCAGGTCGAGCTCGTGCATCCAGCAGTCGAACACGCGGATGCGCATGAACCGGAGATAGGGCGCCGGCCCGACCGGCGTGGTGGTCTCGGCCGCGAACATCTCGTCGGTCATCTCGCCCAGCTCCGACCGCCTGCGGGCGACGATCATCCGGAAACGCTCGAGCATTTCGGTGCCGGAGCACCCCCGCAGTCCCTCCACCCACTGTTCGTTGAACGCACCGATCTCGTTGCGCACGTGGGCGAGGCCGCGGACGTCGATGGTGGTGTGCGGCGCGGAGATTCCGGCGAGCAGCGACTCCGTGCCGATGAGATGCGCGGTCACGTCGTGCACCGTCCACCCGGGCAGGGCGGTGGGCGTGAACCACGCGTCGCCGGACAACGAGGACAGCACGTCGTCGAGTACGTCCCATTCCTCGAACAACGCGTCGAGGATCGATTCCTTCTGTAGGGCATTCACGGGTCGTACGCCTCCTTTTGCCTCAACTCTAGGACCTTCCGCCCGACAGGCCGAGCATTTTCGCCGCGGGTGGGCGAATGTGCCGGTGAGAGCGTCGAAGGCCTCCCCGTCCAGGGGTTCGGTGTGGTAGACCGAGGGTGAGAATCTCCATTAACAAAAGGAGTGCGGATGTTCCCTGGAAACTTCGTGGTGACCACCCCGGACAAGCCCGCCGTCATACGTCCCTCGACGGGGGAGCGGCTGACCTACCGGGAGTTGGACGAGCGGTCCACCCGCCTCGCACGGCACCTGCGCTCGCTCGGCCTGAAGGTCGGCGACCACCTGGCGCTCGTGTCGAGCAACGACCTCCGGGTCCTCGAGGTGTACTGGGCGGCGCTGCGATCCGGGCTGTACATCACCGTGGTGAACTGGCACCTCACCCCGGAGGAAGCCGGTTACGTCGTCGACGACTGCGGAGCCGAGGTGCTCATCGTGTCCGCCGACGCGGGCGGCGCTGTGCCCCGCGACCGGAGTCAGCTGCCCCGCGTCCGCCACCGGCTCGTGTACGGCGGTGCGCTGGACGGATTCGACAGCTACGAGGACGCCGTGGCGGCGCAGTCGGCCGAACCGCTCGATTCGCAGCCCCGCGGGCAGGACATGCTGTACTCGTCGGGCACCACCGGCAGGCCCAAGGGGATCAAACCCGCACTCCCCGAGGGGGAAGTGGACACGACGACGGACCCGTACACCGCGGTGTTCGCCCCGATGTACGGATTCGATTCCGACACCGTCTATCTGTGCCCGGCACCGCTGTATCACGCCGCGCCGCTGCGCTTCTGCGGCACCATCACCTCCGTCGGCGGCACGATCGTGCTGATGGACCGTTTCGGCGCCGAGGAATCGCTGCGGCTCATCGAGGAGTACCGGGTGACCCACAGTCAGTGGGTTCCGACGATGTTCGTCCGGATGCTCAAGCTGCCGAAGGACGTTCGCGACAAGTTCGACGTGTCGAGTCTGAAGGTGGCGATCCACGCGGCGGCGCCGTGCCCGCCCGACGTGAAGCGGTCGATGATCGACTGGTGGGGTCCGGTCGTCCACGAGTACTACGCCTCCACGGAGGGCGCCGGTGCCACGTTCATCGACAGCGCACAGGCACTCGCCAAGCCCGGGTCGGTGGGCCACGACGGGGTCATGGGCACCGTCCACATCTGCGACGACACCGGCGCGGACGTCCCCGTCGGTGACATCGGAACCGTCTACTGGGAACGGGAGGAGCGACCGTTCGAGTATCACAACGACCCCGCGAAGACCGACTCCGCGACGCACCCCGACCACCCGACGTGGACGACGAGCGGCGACATCGGGTACATCGACTCCGACCGCTTCCTCTACCTCACGGACCGGGCCGCGTTCATGATCATCTCGGGCGGAGTGAACATCTACCCGCAGGAGTCGGAGAACGTTCTCACCATGCATCCCAAGGTGTTCGACGTCGCGGTGATCGGCGTACCCGACGAGGAGATGGGCGAACAAGTCAAAGCCGTCGTGCAACTCGTCGACGGGGTGGAACCGTCGGACGCCGTCGCCCGCGAGCTACTCGACTACGTGCGGGAGCGGGTCAGTCACTACAAGGCTCCCCGCAGCATCGACTTCTCCGACGACCTGCCGCGCACCCCCACCGGCAAACTCGTCAAGCACAAACTCCGCGCGCGGTACCTGAACGCCGGCTGAACCCCCGACCGTCACCTGTCCCGTGCCGCACCGCAGCGCGGGCAGGTGCTCGCGGTCCGGTCGGTGAGGAACAACCCGCAGTCGGGGCACACGCGGTCGAGCCAGCAGACCGGATCGCCGCCGACGTCGCCGTCCGGCTCGGTGATGGGCACGGCCTCGTCGCCGGGAAACGTCACAACCGATCCAGCATGTATTCGGCGAGGACCTCGGCATGACTGTGACTGACGTCCTTCGTCGCGGTGAGCAGAACGATCGGCCGCCCCTGCGCCAGTTCCTGCACCCGTGCGACCGCCTTCCGGCCGGTCGGTGAATCGAGCTCGTGGACGTACCGCTCGCGGAACTCGCTGAACGCGGCGACGTCGTGCGAGTACCAGTGACGCAACTCCGTCGACGGCGCCAGGTCCTTGGCCCAGTCGTCGAAATGGAACGCGTCCTTGCGCAGCCCCCGCGGCCACAGCCGGTCCACGAACAGTCGCAGTCCATCGCCCTCGGTCGGATGGTCGTAGACCCGCTCGACGATCACCGGCGGATCCGCGGTGACGTCCTCCGCGCTCCGTTCCTTCGGTTTGCTCATGGCCGAACCTCCGCTTCCTTGCGGCTGTCTACCGTCAGACTACGACGAATCGCCCTGTGATCGGGTTCACAAACGAGCAGAAAGATCTGTGAGAACGACTGTTCGGACTCGATTCAGACGCGTACGCACGGACTTCTCTGTTCCCTACGTCACGCGTTCTCTGGCTACTATCAGCTAACTCAGTCGAATCGGGGGAATTTTTTTCCCGCTCGTCATCGGTTGATCGCCGCTCGTCGCGGCACACACACCATCTACCGCAGGAAGTCGATACATGGATACATCGCAGAGCGCGTCCACCGCGCGCCCGACGATCGGTGTCGTTCGGGAGTCGAACGACGGTGAGCGTCGGGTGGCGTTGGTGCCGAAGATCGTGGCGTCGTTGATCGCCAAGGGCGTCGACGTGGTGGTCGAGTCGGGTGCCGGGTTGGGCGCGCTGATCCCGGACGAGTTGTACACCGGGGCGGGGGCGAAGATCGCCGACCCGTGGTCGGCGGACGTGATCGTGAAGGTCGCGCCGCCGTCGGACGAGGAGGTGGGCCGGTTGCATGCCGGGCAGACCCTGATCGGGTTCCTCGCCCCCCGCAACCAGGACAACCAGGTCGCCGCGCTGAAGGCGGCCGGGGTGGCGGCGTTCGCCGTCGAGGCGATCCCGCGGATCTCCCGCGCCCAGGTGATGGACGCGCTGTCGTCGCAGGCGAACGTCTCCGGCTACAAGTCGGTGCTGCTGGCGGCGTCGGAGTCGACCCGGTTCTTCCCGATGCTCACCACCGCCGCGGGCACCGTCAAGCCGGCCACGGTGCTGGTGCTCGGAGTCGGTGTCGCCGGCCTGCAGGCGCTGGCGACGGCGAAGCGGCTCGGCGGCCGGGCCACCGGCTACGACGTGCGCCCGGAGGTCGCCGACCAGGTCCGCTCGGTCGGTGCGCAGTGGCTCGATCTCGGGATCGACGCCGCCGGTGAGGGCGGCTACGCCCGCGAGCTCACCGAGGCGGAGCGGGCGCAGCAGCAGCAGGCGCTCGAGGACGCGATCAAGGGCTTCGACGTGGTCATCACCACCGCCCTGGTCCCGGGCCGCCCGGCACCGCGCCTGGTGACCGCCGCCGCGGTGGAGGGCATGAAACCCGGCTCCGTGGTGGTCGACCTGGCCGGCGAGACCGGCGGCAACTGTGAGCTCACCGAACCGGGTCAGACCGTCGTCAAGGCTGGGGTGACGATCTGCTCGCCGCTGAACCTGCCCGCCAGCATGCCCGAGCACGCCTCCGAGCTGTACTCGAAGAACATCTCCGCGCTGCTCGAGCTGATGCTCGTCGACGGGGCGCTGGCCCCGGATTTCTCGGACGAGGTCCTGGCCGCGTCCTGCGTCACCCGTGAGGAGGGTGTGTCCTAGATGTATACCGAATTGTTGGCGAACATCGCGATCCTGGTGTTGTCCGGGTTCGTGGGGTTCGCGGTGATCTCCAAGGTCCCGAACACGTTGCACACCCCGCTGATGTCGGGCACGAACGCCATCCACGGCATCGTCGTCCTCGGCGCCCTGGTGGTGCTCGGCAAGGTCGAGGACCCGCCGTGGGGGCTGCAGGTGATCCTGTTCGTCGCGCTGGTGTTCGGAACGATCAACGTGGTCGGTGGTTTCGTGGTCACCGACCGGATGCTGGCGATGTTCAAGTCCAAGCCCACCGCGCCCGTTGCTGCTGAGAAGGGTGGGGACAAGTAATGGAGTACCTGGTCAACGTGTTGTACATCGTGGCGTTCGCGATGTTCATCTACGGTCTGATGGGTCTGACCGGCCCGAAGACCGCGGTCCGCGGTAACCAGATCGCCGCGGTCGGTATGGGTGTCGCCGTGGTCGCCACCCTGATCGCGATCCGGGACACCTCCAACTGGGTGCTGATCGTGTCCGGTCTGGTGATCGGTGTGGTGTTGGGTGTGCCGCCGGCGCTCAAGACGAAGATGACCGCGATGCCGCAGCTGGTCGCGTTGTTCAACGGTGTCGGTGGCGGCACCGTCGCGCTGATCGCCTATGCGGAGTTCCTGGACTCGGACGGGTTCACCGCCTTCGCGCACGGTGAGTCGCCGACGGTGCACATCGTCATCGCGTCACTGTTCGCGGCGATCATCGGGTCGATCTCCTTCTGGGGTTCGGTGATCGCGTTCCTCAAGCTGCAGGAAACGCTGCCGGGCCGGCCGATCGGCATCGGCAAGCTGCAGCAGCCGCTCAATGCGGTGCTGCTGATCGGGGCCGTCGCGTTGGCGGTGGCCATCGGGGTCAAGGCCATCGACCCGACCGGTCCGACGTCGCAGTGGTGGATCGTCGGTGTCCTGGTGCTGGCGGCGGTGTTGGGGTTGATGGTGGTGCTGCCGATCGGCGGCGCCGACATGCCCGTCGTCATCTCCCTGCTCAACGCGCTCACCGGTCTGTCCGCCGCGGCCGCCGGTCTCGCGCTGAACAATCAGGCGATGATCGTGGCCGGCATGATCGTCGGGGCGTCGGGTTCGATCCTGACGAACCTGATGGCGAAGGCGATGAACCGGTCCATCCCGGCGATCGTGGCCGGTGGGTTCGGTGGCGGCGGCGTCGCGGCGGCGGTCGGGGACGGGACCGCGAAGACGGCGAAGTCCACCTCGGCGGCGGATGCGGCGATCCAGATGGCGTACGCCAACCAGGTCATCGTCGTCCCCGGCTACGGGTTGGCGGTGGCGCAGGCCCAGCACGCGGTCAAGGACATGGCCAAGATGCTCGAGTCGAAGGGCGTGGAGGTCAAGTACGCGATCCACCCGGTCGCGGGCCGGATGCCCGGGCACATGAACGTGCTGCTCGCCGAGGCCGACGTCGAGTACGACGCGATGAAGGAAATGGACGACATCAACGACGAGTTCTCGCGGACCGATGTCACCCTGGTGATCGGCGCGAACGATGTCACCAACCCGGCCGCCCGCAATGATCCGTCCAGCCCGATCCACGGGATGCCCATCCTGAACGTGGATCAGTCGAAGTCGGTGATCGTGCTGAAGCGGTCGATGAACTCCGGCTTCGCCGGCATCGACAACCCGCTGTTCTTCGCCGACACCACCTCGATGCTCTTCGGGGATGCGAAGAAGTCGGTCTCCGAGGTCACCGAGGAACTCAAAGCCCTCTAGGCCCTCCGGGCCCGTGCGCCTTTTTGGTAGCTCCCGCTACCAGAAAGGCGCACGGGCGGCGAAGCCGCCTACAGCCGGAGACTGCCGCGGTGCCGCGAGAAGGCGATGGCCGCGGTGTCGGGCCGGCGCTCTTCGCGCTCGGCCGCGACGGGGGAGTACAGCATCAGGGTGGACGCCAGCGCCCACCAGATCGCGAAGATGATCAGACTGGCCGCGAGGCCGAAGATGCCGGTGGACTCGACGAGCGCAGCGGCCCCCGCGACACCGAGGACGACGGCGAAACCCAGGCCCGCGATGACGGGCCGGAACCGGGGCGCCGACACCAGCAGCGCCGAACCGTACAGGGCGGTGACGGCGACGACGTGCCCGCTCGGCAGCAGCACGGACGGCGCATCCGATTCCCAGGCCCGCACGGCGGCGCTGGTGAGATTCGCGCCGATACAGAGCAGCAGTACCGCGCCCATGCCGTACGAGAGTTTTCGCATCGCCGCGACGATGGCGAGAACGACGGCCGCTGCGAGGACCGTCGTGACGTCGATCGCCTGGATCACGGGTTCGGCGACGGGTCGGAGTGCCTCCGGGAGGACGAGACCCGACGATTCGGGGCGGATGAGGTACAGCGCGCACAGTGCCACCACACCCGCCGCGGCGAAGGCGAGGCGACGAACACTGCGACGAAGCCTGCTAGTCGATTCGGTCACGACACACAGTGTGCCAACCGACGCTGAGTGATCCATGAGCGGCCGCTGTGAGGTCGGTGAATGGTCGTCGTCGTGCGACGAGCGCGCGTCCGGATCTCGGGTGGGTGCCGCACCCGTCGGAGTAACGTCGTCGTCGACCGATCTCGAATCGTCTTTCCGCGTGACACGCACGAAGTGACCGATATGAGTGGACGGATCTCGCGCCGATCGTTCCTGCGGGCGGTGGCGCTGGGCGGTGGGCTGGGCGCGGTGTCGGCCGGTTCGGCGAGCGCGTTCCCTTTCGACATCGATCCGCTGCGACCGTTGATGTTCTCGTCGCCGCCGATCCAGCCGTATCGTGATCGGCTGCCGATCCTGCCGACGACGTCCGGGACGAGCGTCGACGTGCAGGCGAGCAGCACGCTGCATCAGTTCCACGCCGACCTGGCGCCCTCGCCGGCGTTGGCATACAGCGGCGCGGACTATCTCGGCGCGACGATCGAGGCGCACGTCGATCAGCCGACGATGATGGCGTTCCGGAACGCCGTCACCGTCCACCCGTTCGCGGTCGACTTCGACACGTCGCTGCACGGGCTGAGCGAACGGGACCGCACCCAGGTGCCCACAGCGACGCATCTGCACGGCGGGGTGAACCCGCCCCAGTTCGACGGGCACCCGGAGCAGGTGTTCCGGCCGGGCGAGGAGTACCTGCACCATCTTCCGAACCGGCAGGACGCGGCCGGACTCTGGTACCACGACCACGCCATGGGGGTGACGAGGCTCAACATCTACGCGGGCCTGGTCGGGCTGTACCTGCTGCGGGACGACTTCGACACCGGACGCGCCGACAATCCGCTGGGTCTGCCTGCGGGGGAGTTCGAGGTGCCGCTCGTGCTGCAGGAGAAGATGTTCACCGCCGACGGCAGGCAGCGGATCCGTTCGACGCCCACCGTGCCGCAGGGGAGTTGGGAAGGGGGCGCGGTCGGCGACGTCGGGGTCGTGAACGGCAAGGTGTGGCCGGAACTCGACGTGGCCCGCGGCCTGTACCGATTGCGACTGGTCAACGCGGGTTCGCTGAGCGTGTGGAATCTGTATTTCGGCAACCGCATGCCGTTCTGGGTCATCGGCGGCGACAACGGGTTGCTCGACGCCCCGGTCGCGGTGACGCGGGTGCGGTTGAGCCCGGCCGAGCGGGTCGACCTGCTCGTCGATTTCGGCGCGCTGGAACCGGGGTCGACGGTGGAACTCTGCAACGACGAGCCACCGCCGTTCCAGGCCGCGCTGATCGGCGAGCGCACGATGCCGAGGTTCTGCCGGTTCCGGGTGGGCACGGCCCGCGGATACTCCGGCGCGCCGCCTGCGACGTTGCGCGGGGGACCCGGGCAGCCGGAGTTGCTGCCGCCGATCCCGCGACCTCAGGTCTTCCGGGACGTCACCCTCAGCCAGCCGAGCGACGTGCGCCTGCCGCCGTCGATCATGTCCCTGAACAACCTCCGGTATTCGACCGAGGACATCGAGTTGCCGCGCCAGGGGACGGTGGAGCAGTGGAACATCGTCAACGCGACCAACGATCCGCATCCCGTGCATCTTCATCTCGCGAACTTCCGGGTGCTGGGGCGTCAAGTCATCGAGACGCTGCGTCTCGCGTTCGCCGCCCCGCAGCCGCCGCTCGGAATCCGGTGGACGCCATCCGCCGACGCGTTCACCATCTCGCCGCTCCTTCCCGCGGAACCGTGGGAGCGGGGATTCAAGGACACGGTGCTGGCGAACGCCAATTCTGTCACCAGGATCGTCGTTCGGTTCCCGACCGCGGAGTCGCTGGGCTTCGATCCTGATGCCGTGTTCGGGCACGGGGCACACGACGCCCACGGGCACGGCCCCGGTGGAGTTCCGCGATCACTGCAGGGTTACGTGTGGCACTGTCACATCCTCGATCACGAGGATCACGAGATGATGCTCAGGTACCGCACTGTCGCCTGAGGTTCAGGTGCGCCGGACCGCCCCCGCGAACGTGGCGGCCACCAGCACACAAACCAGTGGCACCACCATCGCGACGGTCAGGGGAACCACCTGGGTGATCCAGCCGATGGTGGCCGGTCCGGCGAGAAATCCGACATACCCCAGCCCGACCACGCGGGACATGTTGGTGCCGGCGGAACCCGCGCCGAGGTTGCCCGCGGCGGTGAAGATCTGCGGGACGCAGCCCGACAGTCCCAGGCCGAACAGCGCCCAGCCGAGGATCGTGAGCGGGAGCAGCGCCGAGACGAGGACGAGCAGCATGCCGAGCGCGGCGATCAGGGTGCCGTAGCGGACGACGGCGACGGGGCCGAGCGCGGCGCTCACGCGGTCTGCCGTGAACCGGCCCACCGTCATCATCACCGAGAAGGCGCCGAACGCGAGGGCGGCGACGGAATCCGACGTTCCGAGGTGTTCCTTGACCTGCAGGGTGCTCCAGTCGTTCGCGACACCCTCCGACAGCATGAGGACGAAGGCGATGCCGCCGAGCGCGAGCACCCGCGCGGACAGTCGGCCGTGGGCCTTCTCGGCGGGTGCCGGGTTGTGCCGCGAGCGGGGACGGTCCACCATCAGCCGGCGGGAGCCCACGGCGACGGTGACGACCCCGATGCCGCCGGCGACCAGCAGCGCCGTCAGGGGCGCCCATCCGGCGGCGAGCGTCGCCGCGCCGAGCAGGGACCCCGCCACCCCGCCGACGGAGAACAGGGCATGGAACGCCGACATGATCGGCCGTCGATACCGCTGCTCGACTTCGACGGCCTGGGAGTTCATCGACACGTCCAGTGCGCCGTTGGCGAAGCCGAACACGAGCAGGGTGAGACCGAGTTGCCAGGCAGTGGACGCCAGCCCCGGACCCACGGTGGCGACCGCCAGCGCGAGTCCGGCGACGATCACCATCCGCCTGCTGCCGAACCGGTCGGCCAGGGGGCCGCTGACCTGCATGCCGCCGATCGCGCCGACCGCCAGCAGGAGCAGCAGCGAACCCAGCGTGGAGTGGCTGATGCCGGTCCGGTTTTCGATCGCCGGGATGTGCACGACCCACATGCCCAGCAGGAACCCGTTGATCCCGAAGATCCCGAACGTTCCCGCCCTGGCCCGGCGGAGTGGCTCCGCCGCCGGCACACGCTTGTCGACCGGGGATGCTCGGGAAGTGCTCACCGACCAAACGTACCGAGGATCAGAGGTGCGCGAGCAGTGAGGCGGGATCGTGCAGCATGGCCGCGACGGAGGACAGGAACCTCGACCCCTCCTCGCCGTCGACCACCCGGTGATCGAACGACACGCTCAACGTGGTGACCCACCGGACCGCGAGTTCGTCCTCGTGTACCCACGGTCGCTTGCCGACGCTGCCGAGGCACAGGATGGCCGCCTCGCCGGGGTTGAGGATGGGTGTGCCCGCGTCGACACCGAACACCCCGACGTTGGTGATCGACACCGTGCCGCCGGTCAACTGCGCGGGATCGGCCTTGCCGCTGCGTGCGGTCGCGGTCAGTTCGGTGATCGCGCGGCACAATTCGACCAGGCTCAGCGACTGCGCCTCCTTGATGTTGGGGACCACCAGACCGCGGGGTGTGGCCGCGGCGATACCGAGATTGACGTAGTGCTTGGTGACGATCTCCTGGTTCTCCTCGTCCCACGAGGCGTTGAGGCTCGGGTTCGCCCGCAACGCGACGATCATCGCCTTCGCGACCAGGCTCAGCGGTGTCACCGACAGTCCCTCGAATTCGGGGAGGGCCCGCAGACGCTCGAGCAGTTCCACCGAGCGCGTCACGTCGACGGTCACGAATTCGGTGACGTGCGGGGCCGTGAACGCGCTGCGGACCATCGCCGCCGCCGTCTGCTTGCGGACACCGCGGATCGGGGTGCGGGTCTCGCGCTGCAGCGAGTCGGACGGCTCCGAAGGCTCCGGCTGCACGGATTGCGCGGCGTGGGATTCCACGTCGTTCCTGGTGACGGCGCCGGACGGTCCCGTTCCCGTGACGACCGCGAGGTCGATCCCGCGTTCACGGGCCGCGAGCCGGGCGCCCGGCGACGCGTCGGGGCGCCTGTGGTCCGGGCGGGCAGACTCCGGGCGGGCAGTCTCCGGGCCGACGGATCGCCGCCGGGCACGCTTGCTCTCGGCGGCGGCTTCGGGCCCGTACCCCACCAGGACGGGTGTGCGCACGGGAGCCTCCTCGATGGCCGCATCCGTCGCGATCCGGATGATCGGTGTCCCCACCGGCACCGTCGCGCCCGGGGCGACCAGCAGTTCCTCCACGACACCCGGGTACGGCGAGGGCAACTCGACGAGCGCCTTCGCCGTCTCGACTTCGCCGATCACCTGATTGAGTTCGATCGTCTGGCCCACCTCGACGGCCCAGGAGACCAGTTCGGCCTCCGTCAGTCCCTCACCGAGATCGGGTAGGCGGAATTCCTGTGCCAACGGACAACTCCTCTCCTCCGGTGAGTGCGATCAGGCCGCGAGACTGCGATCGACGGCGTCGAGCAGGCGGTCGGCGTCCGGCAGATGATGCCGTTCCAGCTTCGACGGGGGATACGGGACGTCGAATCCGCCGACCCGCAGGACCGGAGCGTCCAGTTGGTAGAAGCACCGCTCGGAGATGCGGGCCGCGATCTCCGCACCCAGCCCGAGGAATGTCGACGCCTCGTGCGCGATGACGAGTCTCCCGGTCTTGCGAACCGATTCCTCGACGGTGTCGAAGTCGATCGGGGAGAGGGAGCGCAGGTCGATCACCTCGAGGGAGTGCCCCTCGTCGGCGGCGATCGACGCGGCCGACAGGGCCGTCGGCACGACGGAGCCGTACGCGACGATGGTGGCATCCGTGCCCGCCCGGACCACCCGGGCCCGATGCAGCGGCAGGTCCGATTCGGCGTCCACGTCGAACTCGGCCTTGTCCCAGTACCGCCGCTTCGGTTCGAAGAACACCACCGGATCGTCCGCCGCGACGGACTGCTGAATCATGTGGAACGCGTCCGCCGGGTTGCTGGGGGTGACCACGCGGAGTCCGGCGGTGTGGACGAAGTACGCCTCCGGCGACTCCGAATGGTGCTCGACTGCGCCGATGCCGCCGCCGTACGGGATCCGGATCGTCAGGGGCGCGGTGACCCGGCCCTGCGTGCGGTAGTGAATCTTGGCGACCTGCGACACGATCTGGTCGAACGCAGGGTAGACGAATCCGTCGAACTGGATCTCGCAGACCGGCCGGTAGCCGCGCAGCGCCATCCCGAACGCGGCACCGACGATCCCCGATTCGGCGAGCGGGGTGTCGATGACCCGGTTGTCGCCGAAGTCCTTCTGCAGAGTGTCGGTGACGCGGAAGACCCCGCCGAGGCGTCCGACGTCCTCGCCCATGATCACGACCTTCCGGTCGTGTTCGAGAGCGCGCCGCAGACCGGCGTTGAGTGCGGCGCCGAGCGACAGCGTGGTGGTGGTCATGACAGTGCCTCCTCGATGCCGGCGAAGCCTGCGAGGTACGCGGCGTACTGCTCGCGTTCCTCGTCGATGAGCGGGTGGTCGGTGGAATAGACGTGGTCGAACAGATCGAGCGGCGCGGGGTCGGGCGCCTCGACGGTCCCCGAGCGCAGTCGCGCGGCAACGGCGTCGGCGGTGGCCTGCACCCGGGCGAGGAAGTCGTCGCCCAGCAGTCCCTCCCGGTCGAGGAGTCGCCTCATCCGGTCGATGGGGTCGCGGGCCTTCCAGATCTCCGTCTCGGCCGCCGCCCGGTACCGGGTGGGGTCGTCCGACGTGGTGTGGGGGCCCATTCGGTACGTGATGGCCTCGATGAACGTCGGTCCACTGCCTTCGCGGGCGCGTTGGGTGGCCTGACGGGTGACCGCCAGGACCGCGAGAACGTCGTTGCCGTCCACCCGGAGGGCGGGCATGCCGTAACCGGCGGCGCGCTGCGCGATGGGGACGGGACTCTGCAGGTGGACCGGTTCGCTGATCGCGAACTGGTTGTTCTGGCAGAAGAATACGACCGGTGCGTTGAAACTCATCGAGAAGCCGAGGGCCTCCGCGAGGTCGCCCTGACTGGTGGCGCCGTCGCCGAAGTAGGCGATCGTCGCGATCTCCGCACCGTCGAGGTGGGCGCCCATGGCGTACCCGGTGGCGTGCAGCCCCTGCGAGCCGACGACGATCGCCGGATTCGTCACGTTCACGGAACTCGGATCCCAGGCGGAATGCGCGCATCCCCGCCACATGCGGGTCATCACACCCGGGTCCACGCCCCGGCAGTAGGCGACGGCATGTTCGCGGTAGCTGATGAACGCGTAGTCGTCGGGACGGAGGGCGCGGGCGGAGCCGACCTGGGCGGCTTCCTGACCGAGCAGCGGGGCCCAGAGTCCCAGTTCACCCTGGCGTTGCAGAGCGACCGCCTCGACATCCATCCGACGCGCGACGACGAGGTCCTCGTACAGGTCGCGCAGTTGGTCGGGTCCGATGTCGCGGACGAGGCTCGTGTAGTCGGGTCTGAAGACCCGTCGGCCGTCCGGCTGGATGAGCTGGACCGGATAGGCAATCTTGTCGACCATCGGGGTCACCTCGTGTTGTCGAGTCCGTGAACCTTGTGGGTTCGTCGGAGACGGGTACTGCGGTAGGACGGGTGTGTCCTACTTCACAGCATCCACGGGAACGCGAAGTGCGCAAGTGGCACCGGCGACGTCGAGCAGAATGCCCAGTTTCGGGGGTGCGATGGGTGTCATGCTGCGTCTAATGACCAATGCAAACGCCACCGACGCATGGTTGTCGCTGCAATTGTCCGAAACGTCCGGATCACCCCGCGAACACGAACCCGATCGAGGCGAGGACGGCGAGCACTGTGAGGTAGACCGCGGGCATCGCGACGGCCCGGGTATCGGGATTGCCGTAATCGCCGTGTCTGGCGTGAAACGCGATAGCGCACAAGAGGAGAATCAGCAGCGCCACCGTCGCGATCACGCCCAGCGGAGTCCAGTAGAGGCCGACGAGGACGCCGATACCGCCGGCGAGTTCCGCCACGCCGATCAGCCGCACCTGCTGCCCGCTCAGGCCCCGGGCCTGCAACCCCGTCCACGCGGTTCCCTTCAGTCTCAGCTTGGGAATGCTCACGGCGACGGCACTCACGGCGAGGAGCACGCCACACACGATGAGGAAAACTTCCACGTCCGTCCCTCCAGTTCCGGCCGATTCGGCCTCACTGTTGCCACCCTAGGGCCGCGACCTGCGGTGCGGACCGGTTCCCTCCGCATCGGGCTTCCGAGCGGTTAGCATCGAGCGCGTGAATGCTGTGGGGCTGAACGAAGATGCCGTTTCTGCGTGGATTGCCGGACTCGGTGTGGGAGCGATCGCGCCGCTGAGCTTCGAGAGGATCGGGAACGGTCAGTCGAATCTCACGTACGCGGTCAGCGACGCGGGTGGCGGACGGTGGGTGCTGCGGCGACCACCGCTCGGACATCTGCTCGCGTCGGCGCACGACGTGGTCCGCGAACACCGGATTCTGTCCTCTCTGCAGGGATCCGACGTTCCGGTGCCGAAGATCCTCGGGCTCACCGAAGATCCGGAGGTCACGGACGCGCCGCTCGTGCTGATGAGTTACGTCGCGGGGGTGGTGATCGACAGTGTCGGCGTGGCGAAGAAGCTGACACCCGAGCAGCGGGGTGCCGTCGGGCTGGCGATGCCGAAGGCGCTCGCGAAGATCCACGCGGTCGATCTCCGGGACGCAGGGCTGGAGGACCTGGCCAGCCACAAACCTTACGCGGCAAGGCAGTTGAAGCGCTGGACGGATCAGTGGGAGAAGTCCCGCACCCGCGAGGTCCCGGCCATCGAGGATCTGGCCGGGATCCTCGAGCGCAACATGCCGGAGCAGGCCGAACTGTCGTTGGTGCACGGTGATTTTCACCTGAGCAACGTCATCACCTCGCCGGAGGAGGGCGAGGTGGTCGCGGTGGTCGACTGGGAACTGTGCACGCTGGGAGACCCGCTCGCCGACGTGGGCGCGCTGCTGGCCTACTGGCCCGAGGCAGGCGACGAGGACGCGGGACCGTTCCCCGCCTCCACCCTCGAGGGATTCCCCACCCGGGCCGAACTCGTGGAGGCCTATGTCCACCACACCAAACGCGATGTCACTCATGTCGGGTACTGGCACGTGCTGGCGTTGTGGAAGCTGGCGATCATCGCCGAAGGCGTGCTGCGCCGCGTGATCGACGACCCCCGGAACAAGGCCGAGACCGGTGCGCCCACGGTCGCGCTGATCGACGGGATCATCGCCCGGGCGGTGGCCACCGCCGAGGCCGAGGGCCTGCACTGAACCACCCGGTGGTGCCGGACCCTCAGGGCGTGTCCGGCACCACCAGAACGGTTACGGCGCTGCGAATTTCGTCAGGGATCGGAACCGGCTTGCGGGTCTTCGCGTCCACGTAGACATGAACGAAGCGGCCGAGAGCCGCGAGGTCGAGTGCGTCGCCGTTCTCGCGGAAGATGGCGAGCGCATACACGATGCTCCGGGTGCCCAGCTTCTCGACGGACAATCCCACCTGCAGGCGGTCCGGGAACGTCAGCTCGCTGACGTACCTGCAGGACGTCTCGGCGACCACGCCGATGGCGGGCAGATCCCGGATGTCGGTGCCCGTCGACGCGATCAGCCAGCCGTTGACGGCCGTGTCGAAGTACGAGTAGTACGTGACGTTGTTGACGTGCCCGTAGTGGTCGTTGTCCGCCCAGCGGGTCGGCACCGGCCACAGCGCGGGGAAGTGTGCGGCGGTCGGCATCACGGGGGCGTCGTCGTGTTTCACCGTCCCGACCCTAATGCCACGGATCGTCTGCACCACGCGTCGGGCAGAATCGCGTCCTATGTCTGTGCCCGACAGTGATGTGCGTTCACCGGATTCCGCCGCCCAGCCGATCAGCGCCGGAATCGTCACCGCTCTGGTGGGCTTCACCAGTTCGTTCGCGGTCGTACTCACCGGGCTGACGGCGGTGGGCGCGAACTCCGCCCAGGCCGCGTCGGGACTGCTGGCGCTGTGTGTGACGCAGGCGCTGGGGATGCTGTGGATGGCGCGGCACTACCGCATGCCGATCACCCTCGCGTGGTCGACGCCGGGCGCGGCTCTGCTCGCCGGGGCGGGAACGGTGAGCGGCGGGTGGCCCGCCGCGGTCGGGGCGTTCGCCGTCGTGGGGGCGGCGGTGATCCTCACCGGGCTGTGGCCGCGGCTGGGACGGCTCATCGCGGCCATCCCCCCGGCACTGGCGCAGGCGATGCTCGCGGGAGTACTGCTGCCGCTGTGCCTGGCGCCGGTGCTGGCGTTGCGTGACGCCCCGCTCGCCGTTGCGCCCGTCGTCCTCGTGTGGCTGGTTCTGCAGCGGTATTCGCCGCGGTGGGCGGTCCCGGCCGCGTTCGCGGCTGCCGCGGTGGTGATCGCGGTCGGTCTCGTCTCCGGCAGCGACACCCTCGACACGAGCGCGCTCCTGCCGAGGCTCGACGTCACGGCACCGGCGTGGACGTGGCAGGCGATGGTCGGGATCGCGATCCCGCTGTACATCGTGACGATGGCGTCCCAGAACATTCCCGGCACCGCCGTCATGAATTCCTTCGGCTACCGGGTGCCGTGGCGGCCGGCCATGCTGGTGACCGGTGTCGGGACCCTCGTCGGCGCCCCCGCGGGTGGGCACGCCATCAACCTCGCCGCCATCAGCGCCGCCCTCGCCGCCGCGCCGTCCGCGCACCCCGACCCGCGGAAACGCTGGGTCGCGGCGTTCACGGCGGGCTGGGCGTACCTCGTGCTCGCGGTGTGTTCCGCCGCGGTCGCCGCACTCATCGCCGCGGCGCCCGAGGGCGTCGTGGAGGCCGTCGCCGGACTCGCCCTCCTCGGCACCCTCGGCGGCGCTCTGGCCTCCGCCCTCGACGACGTCCGCGAACGGGAAGGCGCCGTCGTCACGTTCCTGATCGCCGCCTCGGGGGTGAGCATCCTCGGCATCGGGTCCGCATTCTGGGCGCTGGTCGCCGGACTGATCGTGCGGGTCGCGGTGGGCTCGCGGCGATAATGGACACATGACCACCATCGAGGTAGTGCAGGGTGACATCACGACGGTCGAGGTCGACGCGATCGTCAACGCCGCCAACTCCGGACTGCTCGGCGGCGGTGGCGTGGACGGCGCCATCCACCGGGCCGGTGGCCCCGAGATCCTCGCCGAATGCCGGCAACTGCGGGCCACCACATTGCAGGACGGACTGCCGGCGGGACAGGCGGTCGCGACGACGGCGGGCCGGTTGCCCGCCCGATGGGTGATCCACACGGTCGGCCCCGTCTATTCCGCTTCGGACGATCGGTCGGCCACCCTGCGCAGCGCGTATACCGCGAGCCTGGCGGTGGCCGCCGACCTCGGCGCGCAGTCCGTCGCGTTCCCGCTGATCTCGTCCGGGGTGTACGGCTGGCCCGCGGACGACGCCGTCCGGCAGGCGGTCGGCGCCGTCCGGGAATCGGACTCCGGGATTCCGCGGGTGCTGTTCGTGGCGTTCGACGCGCGGATGGCGTCTCTGCTGCGCGGCGAGGTGGGGTGACTGCGCTGAACACCGATCTCGTGTATCTGACGGCTGGACTGGCTCTTCTGCTGGCAGCCACCGTTCCAGGCCTGTTCCAGGACCGTGCCGTCTCGGCACCGCTGATCGTCCTGGCGGTCGGAGCGGGGGCCGGCCTGTTTCTCGGCAAGTCGGGCACCGACACCCTGTCGCCGGCACTGCATCCCGCTGTGACGGAACACCTGAGCGAAACCTGCGTCATCGTCGCCTTGATGGGTGTGGGACTGGCGATCGACAGGCCACTGGGCTGGCGGACGTGGAATTCGACGTGGCGTCTGCTGCTGATCGCGATGCCCTTCGGTATCGCCGCTGTCGCGGTGCTCGGCTGGTGGGTGGCGGCATTGACCCCCGCCGTCGCGATCCTGCTCGGGGCCGTCCTCGCGCCCACGGACCCGGTTCTGGCGTCCGACGTGCAGGTGGAAGGTCCCACGTCGGGCGGCGAGTCCCATCGGGAGGACGACGAGGTCCGGTTCGCGCTCACCTCGGAGGCCGGGCTCAACGACGCTCTCGCCTTCCCGTTCGTGTATCTGGCACTGTTCATGATCGGCAAGGGGCCGATCGAGCAGTGGATCGTGCAGTGGGTGGCCTGGGAGCTGATCGGCAAGGTCGTCATCGGCGCGGCCCTGGGGTGGATTGCCGGTGACCTGTTCGGTCGCGCGGTCTTCCGCTTCCCGATCGCACACATGCGCCTCGCCGAACGCAGCGAACCCATCTTCGCGCTCGCCGCCACCTTCGCCGTCTACGGACTCACCGAACTGGCCGGGGGATACGGGTTTCTCGCCGTCTTCGCCTGCGCCGTCGCCATCCGTCGGACGGAGCGGGCCCACGAGTATCACGCCGAGATGCACAGCCTGATCGAGCAACTCGAACACGTGCTCACCCTCGCCGTCCTGCTCCTGCTGGGCGTGGCACTCACGTCCGGACTGCTGGCCGAACTGACGTGGGGCGGGGTTCTCGTCGCGGCGGCCCTCGTGTTCGTCATCCGGCCGGTGGTGGCATGGCTTTCGCTGCTGGGCTGCGAGGAGATGTCCGGCCCCGAGCGCCGGGTCACCGCATTCTTCGGGGTTCGCGGAATCGGGTCTATCTTCTATCTCGCCTACGCCGCCGCGGAGGCCGGCGTGGAGAACGAGAAATGGTTGTGGTCGACGGTGGCCTTCACGGTCGTCCTCTCCGTCCTCGTCCACGGGGTGAGCGCGACGCGGGTGATGCGCCTGCTCGATCTTCGTCGGGAAGGCGGTGCAGTCGCGGACCGATAGCGTCGCGACTGCACCGCCCGACCAGCGTGTTGTGGTGGTGCGATCCTTCACTCGTTGCGCACGGCGGAGGTGCGCGCCGTGTCTGCGGGATGCCCAGTGTCTGCCGGGTGCGCCGTGTCCTCGGCGCGGTGGACGGCGACGGGAGGCGCCGCCGACACCACCGACGGCGTGGGCCGGTTGCCCGCCTTGATCTCGTTGAACAGGATGTTCAGTAGCACCGCGACGATGCTCGCCGCGCTGATTCCCGAGTCGAAGACGATGTGCACCCACTCCGGGAAGGCCGAGTAGAACTCGGGCACCGCGATCGGGATGACGCCGAATCCGAGGGCCACCGCGACGATCACCAGGTTCAGGTTGCCGTCGTACGACACCTTGGACAGGGTGCGGATTCCGCTCGCGGCCACCGAGCCGAAGAGCACGATCCCGGCGCCGCCGAGGACGGGCAGCGGCACGGACGCCACCAGCCGACCGAGGATGGGGAACAGCCCGAGAGCGAACAGGACCGAACCGCCGGCCGCGACGACGTACCGGCTCTTGATCCCGGTGATCGCGACGAGTCCGACGTTCTGGGCGAACGCGCTGGCCGGGAACGTCCCGAACACCGGCGCCACGGTGGTGGCGAGCATGTCGGCGCGGAGTCCGTCGCCGACCCGGCGAGCATCTACCTTCGTCCCCACGATCTCGCCGACCGCGAGGATGTCCGCGGTCGTCTCGGTCATGATCACCAGGATCACGACGGTCATCGAGATGATCGCGCCGATCTGGAACAGCGGGGTGCCGAACGAGAACACCTGCGGCAGTTCGAAGATCGCGCCCTTCCCGACCGCACTGAAGTCGGCCTTGCCGATCAGGGCGGCGAACAGGGTACCCACCACGATGCCGATCAGGATGGACAACCGCGACAGGGTGCCCTGGACCAGTCGGCTCACCAGCAACACGACGAACAGGCTGAACCCGGCGAGTCCGATGTTGGACATCGATCCCCAGTCCGGGGCCTTGGCGTTGCCGCCCATCGCCCACCGCACCGCGACCGGTAGGAGGGAGATGCCGATGACCGTGATGATCGACCCGGTGACGACGGGTGGGAAGTAGCGGACGATCTTGCAGAAGAAGGGGCTGATCAGCAACCCGATGACGCCTGCGACCATGATGGCCCCGAACACGGAGCGCAGCCCGCCCGGACCGGCGGCCACCGCCACCATCGTCGACACCGAAGCGAAGGAAATGCCCTGCACCAGGGGGAGTTTGGCGCCGAAGAAGGGAACGCCGAGGGTCTGCAGCAAGGTGGCGGCGCCGCTGACGAACAAGGCCGCCGACACCAGCAGGCCGATCTCGAAGCCGGTCAGTCCGGCGGCGCCGCCGACGATCAGGGGAGGCGCGATCACGCCGCCGTACATGGTCAGGATGTGCTGCAACCCGTAGATGTACGACTTTCCGAGCGGCAAACGCTCGTCTTCGGGTCCGGTCGTTCCGGCGACCCGATGTCCGATCCGCTTCATCGCCGCGCTCCTAGCAGAATCCGGGAACGGAATCCCAGGCGCGGCCGGCGTCGGGAGCGTCCTCGCGCTCGACGGTCGCCTCGATCAACCCGTAGGGGCGGTCGGCGGCGAAGAACACCTCGCCGGGGTTGTCGAGTCCGAACGGTTCCAGGTCGACCAGGAAATGGTGCTTGTTCGGCATCGAGAACTTCACCTCGGCGATCTCCGGATGCGCCTCGAGGACCGCCGAACCCATCTGGAACAGCGACTGCTGCAGCGCAAGCGAATGGGTTGTGGCGAACGCCTCCAACATGATTGCGCGCACGTTCTCGAACGTCTTGTCGAAGTCGACGTCGGTGGTGAGGTACCGCCATCGGGCGCTCACCGACGTCGCGAGGATCCGGTCGGACGTCTCCTGCAGGGTCGTGTACCTGTCCTTCGGGTATCCGCGGAACTCCGAACCCGTCGACTTCAACACCACCATGTTGCTGAGACCGGACACGATCCACGTCCGGTCGCCGTCGACGGTGACCACGGTGTTCCGTCGTTCGTCGCTGGATCGGACGAAGGAATGGTCGTGGCCCTCGCCGTCGACCGGGATCCGCGCCCACGAGTACTGCTCGATCTCCCACCGCCCGCCGGTGATCCACTCGAACTCGCCGGTGAAGTGCTTCCCGAGTCGCATCGCGAACGACTCGATCGCGCCGACGCCGTCGCGAGCGAACGCGTACACCGTGTTCTTCTGGGTGTCCGTGGCCACGACGTGCGCGTTGTCGCCTTCGGTGTGTACCGCGTCGAGGTCTCCGCGCAGTTGCGAAGTGACGGTGACGTCTTCGATCTCGTGTCGCTTTGTGTCCCGGGTGATCTTGACCAACCGGACTTCCGCCTTGCCGTACTGGTTCTGGCCGAGCACGATCTTGCTCATGATTAGCTCCCTCGGTAGGTCGAGTATGCGAATGGACTGAGAAGGACAGGTACGTGGTAGTGCTGTTCGCTGTCGGTGAGGGCGAACGTGATGGTGATGTCGGGGTAGAACGTCGGACGTCCCTTCGCGGCGAAGTAGCGTCCGGTGTCGAACACGATCCGGTAGGTGCCCGGCTCGAGACGGGCAGGTCCCAGAGCTGCGGCGCGCCCGTCGTCGTCGGTGACGGCGTCGGCGACGGTGACCCAGGCGGACTCTCTCAGGACCGCCAGCGTGACCGGCACCTCCCGCGCGGGCATGCCTTCGGCCGCGTCCAGCACGTGGGTGGTGACCTGGCTGACGTCGCTCATGCGTCCAGCATCCCGGCGAGCCGGAGTGCGGCGATGTCGCGCAGTTCCTTTGCGACAACGGCCAATTCGCCGGCCTCGTCGTTGACCAGCCTGCGGTCGAGGGCGGTGAGGACGTCGGACGTGCTGCGCCCGGCGGCGCGGATCAGGAAGACCCGTCCGAACTTGTCCTCGTAGGCACGGTTGCCGTCGGTGAGCCGCTTCCTGGCGGCAGCGTCGGACGAATCGACGTTCGACTGTTCCGAGCGGGCCAGGTGCGCCTCGGCGCCGTCGCCGCCCGGGGGTTCACCGATTCGGGGGTGGCGGGCGAGGGCCAGTTCTATCTCCTCGGCGGAGAGCGGGCCGGCCCCCGTCCTGACCGCGGTGAGCAACGAGGCGCGATCGGGGTACGGCCGGGCGGAGACGAGTTCGTCTGCCCACCGGGGGATGTCCAGGCAGATCCGCGCCCATTCCGTCGCCTCGGACTGTGACGCCTCGTTGAATCGTTGGAGTCCTGCATCGAAAACCATGCGACCCTTCTTCCACAATGCGAAATAATGATTCCGTATAGAGAAGCGTGACAGGGGTCACAATTCGTGTCAAGACCCAAAATTGAATTAATCCAGATTCGGACATGGGTGGGTTTACGGCCGACCAGGGGGCGTGACGGGTCCCGGGTGCGGTGGTGGGGGAACCACCTGCGATGAGAAAACGTTGTCGGGCAACAGCTCACGGACAACGGGACGCGGTACGGCGGGACCTACTCCTCGCCGTCGGCGTGGTGATTGAAAAGACGGGGCAACACGAACCACAGCGTCGCGAACATCAGCGCGGCCGCCACGCCGATCACGATCGCGCCCGGACCGCCCACTGCCACTTCGGCAATCAGGATCACGGTGCCGGTCATGGCGGCGGCCAGAAATCCGATACCCCACAGCGCGAACAGGTTGGCCTTGCGCAGGATGTCGGCCCGGCGGCCCTGACGGAACAGCACGCGATGCCAGACCGCCGGGGCGATGAGGAGCGCCGAGGACACCGTCGTCAGGAGCACCGTGACGAGGTGCAGCATGCGGAGGCCGAACGACTGCTCCTCGTACGCCTCGGTGAAGGCGACCGCCAGGAGGAAGGCGAACAGGATCTGCACACCGGCCTGCGCGACACGGAGTTCCTGCAGCAGCTCGCTGAAATTGCGGGCGAGCCGCTGCGCGGGTGTCTCGGCGGTGCTCACCTCACGACCGTGAATACTCGGAGGCCCTGCGGATCTCTTCGGGAGACGGGCGCACGCCGGTGTAGAGGACGAACTGTTCCGCGGCCTGCAGCGCGATCACCTCGGCGCCCGTGATGACGGTCTTGTGGCGTTCGGCCGCAGCCCGGATCAGTGGCGTTGCGGCGGGCATCGCCACCACGTCGAATACGGCCTCCGCCGCGTCGATCGCGTCGAGTTCGAATGCCAGATCCTCGGCCTCGAGACCACCGGCCATTCCGATGGGGGTGGCATTGATCAGCAGCCCCGGTCGCGCCGCGCCCAGTTCGGGCTGCCAAGCGAATCCGTACTGCTTCGCGACGGCGCCGCCGGTCGTCTCGTTGCGGGCGATCACGGTGACGTCGGTGAACCCGTAGTCGCGCACGGCGGCGACGACGGCCTTGGCCATGCCGCCGCTCCCGGCCACCGCCACCGAGAGCGAGTGGGGCAACACGTTGTCGCGCAACAGGTTCGCGATGGCCTGGTAGTCGGTGTTGTAGGCGTGCAACGCCCCGTCCTCGTTGACGACCGTGTTGACGGACTCGATGACCGACGCCGATTCGTGCATCACGTCGACGTAGTCGATGATCTGCTCCTTGAACGGCATGGAGACACCGGCGCCGCGGATCCCCAGCGCCCGGATGCCGCCGACCGCAGCCTGGAGGTCGTTGGTGGTGAAGGCTTTGTACACGAAATTGAGGCCCAGCTCGCCGTACAGATAATTGTGAAACCGGGTGCCGATGTTGCTCGGCCGGCCGGAGAGCGAGATGCAGAGAAGAGTGTCTTTGTCGAGCTGGTTCATCCGGTAAATACTAGTGGTGGGCTCCCATCCGTGCGCGTTCTCAGCTCCGAATACACGGTGACGACCGCAAAGGAGCAAGTCTGCGATGACTACCACGATCGGTGACCGGCACGAGGCGGCGCGGACGCCACGGAGACGGCGGCACCTGTTCTCGCGCGCGCTCGCCGGAGTGATCGCCGCCGGCATGGTACTCGGAGTGGGCGAACTGCTGGCGGCGCTGATCGACCCGAATGCGTCGCCGTTCTACGCGGTCGGATCGACGACGGTGGACCGCAGCCCCGCCTGGGCCCGCGAGTTCGCGATACACACGTTCGGCACCAACGACAAACCCGCGTTGTTCGTGGGCATGACGATCCTCATCGTGCTCCTCGCCGCAGTCGCGGGGATCGTCGAGCGCCCCCGCGCCCCGTTCGGCAGCGCAATCCTCGCGGTGCTCGGGCTGGTGGGAATCGTGGCCGCGACCCAGCGTCCCGGCGCCACCTGGATGTATGCGCTGCCGACAGTGGTGGGCGTCGTCGCCGGTATCGCGGTCCTGCGGGTGCTGACGGCCACCGCGCGGGCTCCCGAGAACTCGGATTCCGAGGATTCGTGGTTGCCGCGCCGCACTTTTCTCCTGTTGGCGGCGGGAGCCGCCGCGACGGCCGCGGCCGCGGGAGCCGCGGGCCGGTACCTCGGGCAGCAGGTCGCGGGCGCCGTGGACAACCGCCGCGCCTTCGCGGTTCCCGGGGTGACGGACCGGGCGGCCGCGATCGTTCCGGGCACCGACATCGGCGTGCCGGGCGGCACCCCGTTCGTCACGTCGAACGAGGACTTCTACCGGATCGACACCGCCCTCCGGGTGCCGCGGCTGACGACGGACGACTGGCAACTGCGCATCCACGGCATGGTGGACCGCGAACTCACCCTCTCGTGGGACGACCTGATCGCACGCACACCCGTGGAACGGCTGATCACGTTGACGTGCGTGTCGAACGAGGTCGGCGGAAACCTCGCAGGCAACGCCACGTGGATCGGCTACCCCATCAAGGACATCCTCGACGAGGCAGGCGTGCACCCCGACGCCGACATGCTGCTCTCCACGAGCAGCGACCACTTCACGGCGGGCACCCCGGTCGCGGCGCTGCGGGACGGACGCGACGCGATTCTCGCGGTGGCGATGAACGGTCAGCCGCTGCCGTTCGAACACGGTTACCCCGTGCGGCAGGTCGTCCCCGGTCTCTACGGCTACGTGTCGGCCACCAAATGGGTGGTGGAGTGGGAACTCACACGATTCGACAAGGCCGAGGCCTACTGGACGAAGCGCGGATGGTCCGCGGAAGGTCCGATCAAGACCGCATCCCGGATCGACGTGCCCGCCCCGTTCGCACCCACCGCGCCCGGCCCGGTACTCGTCGCCGGAACCGCATGGGCGCAGCACCGCGGCATCGAGAAGGTGGAGGTACGGGTCGACAACGGCGCATGGCAGACCGCGACCCTCGCCCCGCAGTACAGCATCGACACCTGGCGGCAGTGGACGTGGGAGTGGGAGGCCGTGTCCGGCCTGCACACACTCCAGGTGCGCGCCACCGATCTGGACGGCAACGTGCAGGTGGAGGAGCGGACGCCGCCGGTCCCGAGCGGCGCCACCGGCTGGCACACCCGGTCGTTCACCGTGGCATGAGGCGCCGAGACGATCACGGACACCGCTCCGCCACCTCGGCGAGCGCGTCGCGGTCCGCCTGCGTCACCGGAAGTCCGTACTCCACCGCCACCGAGAGGTACTTGCCCGCGTAGAAGCAGCGGTACGCCGGGTTCGGCGGCAGCCAGTCCTGCGGGGTCTGGTCGCCCTTGTCCTGATTGTCGGCGCCGTTGACGGCCAGCAGGTTGAACGTGACGTCGTTGGCGAACCGGAGCCGGCGCTCGGGCGGCCACGTCGACGCGCCCATGTCCCACGCCGCTGCCAGCGGGTAGACGTGGTCGATCTGGACGGCTTTCGCGTCCGCCCGGTCGAACGGGAGCACCTCACCGGAGTACGGATCGGCGAGGACCCCGCTGAGCACCACGCAGTCGCGGGTGCCGTCGCGGAAGATCACCGAGCGGAGATCGATCGCCAGAACGTTGTTGCGGGTGTCGCACCCGTCGTGGCCGCCCGCGGCGTCCTGGTCGTCGGTCCAGGCCGGTCCGAAGACGCACAGCTCCCGGCCGGAACACCCGCGCTGGTATCCGCCGGGGTGCGGACGGGATTCGACCGTGGCGACCCGCCCGAGCAACTCCTCGATGTGCGCGCGCGGCGGGCTGCCCGGTGCGGGACTGTCGCCCAGGTCGAGCAGCGACACTCCGCAGCCACCGGCCGACAGGATCACGGCCAGCCACGCCGTCACGTACAGAAGTCTCATGCGTCCCCCGGCGCTCGAAAACTCTTCCCCTACCGTCCAGGAGTATGCACCGGGCCCCCGACAGGTCAGCTGAAGGGCAGGCGCACCGCGGCGATCGACGACACGTGCGTGCCGTCGTGACCGATGACCCAGGAACCGCCGCTCTGTCGGCATTCGGCCAGCAGGTCGAGCGTGCGCAGGAGGAAGAAGATCGCCTCGCTGGCGACGGGGGTGACCGCAAGCCGGTGCGCCTCACCGTGTTTCATTCCGTCGAGCCACACACCCGACTGCCCGTCCAGGCGAATGGTGACGATGTGGGTGGCATCGACGAAGGCGTACTTCCGTTGCTCCCACGGGGTGGTGAGCGCGTACCCCTGTTCGAGAACCTGGATCAGGATGCTCATGGCCGACTCCCGAGAGTTTCCGGCAGCTACGTCTCTCCAGCATCTACCTCGGGCCGGGTGAAAGCCAGACCCGCTAACCGAACTCGATCACGACCTTGCCGCTCGTGTGACCGGATTCGACCGTCGCGAGAGCGTCACCGGCGTGCGCGAACGGGTACCGGTGGGCCACCCGCGGGTCGAGGGTTCCGTCGGCCACCAGCGCGGCCACCTCCGCGAACACCGCGGACGTGCGGCGCCGTTCCACTCCCGAGCCGCCGAGATCCCGTGCCGCGAGTGGGTCGCCGACACTGATGATCGCCGCCGGATCCGTCACCACCCGCGCCGCCTCGGCCAGCGCGGCACCGCCGACGAGATCGAAGACGGCGTCCACCGGGCCGGGCACCCGTTCGGCGAGTCCGTCCCCGGACGCCACCCACGTGGCGCCGAGCGATTCGACGACCTCCCGTTTGCCCTCGCTCGCGACCCCGATCACGGTGACGTCCCGGGCCGCGGCCAACTGCAGCGCCGCCACCCCCACGCCACCGCCCGCACCGACGACGAGCAATCGGCTGCCGGGAGCCAGGTCCAGGGTCGTCAGCGCGTCGTACGCGGTCCCCGCCGCGACGGGTAGCGTGGCCGCGTCGGCGAACGAGACCGCGTCGGGCTTGTGTGCCGCTGCGGCCGTGTTGACCAGGGTGTACTCGGTGTATCCGCCGAAACCGGTGGCGGTCGCCCCGAACACGGCGTCGCCGACCGCGAACCCGGTCACCCGGGGGCCGACGTCGGCCACCACACCCGCGACCTCCCGGCCGAGAACCGCGGGAAGGGTGACCGGGACCGTGTCCTTCCGCGTTCCCGCCCGCACCTTCCAGTCGGCGGGATTCACGCCTGCCGCGTGGACGGCGACCAGCAGCTGTCCGGGGCCGGGGGAGGGAACGGGGACGTCGAAGAACTGCTGCGTCTCGGGGCCGCCATATTCGCTGAAGCCGTATGCCATGCTCACGCCCACAGTCCTATCACGAACTTCGTGCCCGGATCCGGGCACGAAGTAGGCCCGCCGAACGGAGTCGGCGGGCCTACTTCGTGAGAACTCAGGAGCCGAACAGGCTACCCAGGGAGCCTGTGCCTCCGCCGCCTCCGCCGCCGCCCATCAACGGTCCGAGGACCTGGATGAGTTGAACGAGAACCTGCAACATCTGTGTCGCATCCATTGTGTCTTCCTCCGATCACTGCGATCTACCAACGGCAGCGATCCCGGTCGATACCGGCGTGGACAGCCGCCACCTCGTTCATCGGTGGAATCTCGTCGAGGGTTACAGCCGCCGAGCAGGGATTTCTCCGACTGTCGGTTGTGCCTGATTGGATGGGTGCATGCTGCACGGCCTCTGGACACCCGGTTCGGGTCTCATGCTGTGGGTCGAGGACCGGAATCCGGCCGCCGCGGAGCCGACCGACGCGGTCGGGCGGGTGCTCGCCCGGAAGTTCCGCCATCACGTGAAGGTGCCGATGCCGACGCCGTCGGGTCCGGAGATGCTCGAGTGGGCGGCGGTCGCCCTCGCGCCGCCGGACGCGACCGACTTCCTGCTGTCGGTGTCGGCCCGCGACCCCCGGATCGCCGGGGATCTGCGCTACCTCGCCCACGTGGCGCGCGGCGTCGAGCGCTGGGTGCGTGCGGGACGCGTGGTGCCGGAGGTGCACCGGGCGGAGGGCGGATGGTGGCCGCGATGGCGGCTCCTCGGCGGCGAACGGCAGCGTGCGTGGCTCACGGAACTGTCGGTCGCGATGCCCCCGGTGCAGCGCCACGGAACCACCCCGCGGGCGGTGCTCGACGACATGGTGACCGAGTTGACCGACCCCGTTGCCCGGCGGGTCCTGGGCGGCAGGCACCCGGACGATTCCGGCACCGCACCGGAGCATCCGCTGATCGACGCGCTGGTTCGGGGTGAGGACTTCGCCGAGGGCACCGCCCAGCTGGCGGGTTCCCTCGACGGGTGGCGGGACAGCCTGAAGGTGGACGAACCCGAACTGGTGCTGCGACTGCTCGAGCCGGAAGACGTGGACGTGGAGGGCGATTGGGACCCGGACACGGTGTTGTGGCGGCTACAGGTGTGCCTGCGCCCGGAAGGTGAAGCGCCGGTGCCGATTCCGCTGCACCGGACGGAGGCGAGCCGCCTGCAGACCGGTGTTCGCAAACTGACCGAGGCCGTCGCCGCCTACCCGCGGCTGCAGGACGTCCCGAGCGACCCCGACAGTCTCGACCTGATGCTGCCCACCGCGGTGGTCATCGACCTCGTCGGGCACGGTGCGGTGGCGTTGAAAGAGAAGGGCATCAGCCTGCTGCTGCCGCGGGCCTGGAGTGTGGCGTCGCCGTCGATGCGACTGCGGGTGAGCTCGCCCAGCACCCCGGCGAGCGCGGAGAACCGGTCCGTCGGCAAAGACCAGTTGGTGCAGTACAACTGGGAACTGGCACTCGGCGACACGGTGCTCACCGCCGCGGAGATGAACCGGCTGGTCAATGCGAAGAGCGATCTCGTGCGGCTGCGCGGTGAGTGGGTCCGGGCCGATCAGGACGTGCTCTCCCGCGCCGCGCGGTACGTCGCGGAGCGGCACGGCAGCGGCGACCGCGCCATCGTGGACCTGCTGAAAGATTTGATCGCGGACGATCTGTCCGATCTCCCCGTCGAGGAGGTCACCGCCACCGGCTGGGCGGCCGCGCTGCTCGACGGCGACATCAAGCCGCAGGACGTGCCGACCCCGGACGGGTTGGACGCCACGCTGCGGCCGTACCAGAAGCGGGGGCTCGACTGGCTGGTGTTCATGAGCCGCCTCGGGCTCGGGGCGGTCCTGGCCGACGACATGGGTCTCGGCAAGACGCTGCAGTTGCTCGCCCTGCTCGCACACGAGAACGCCGCCACGCCCACCCTGCTGGTGTGCCCGATGTCGGTGGTCGGCAACTGGCAGCGTGAGGCGGCACGCTTCGTTCCCTCGCTGCGGGTGCTGGTGCACCACGGTCCGCAGCGGCTGAGCGGTGACGACCTCGCCGCCGCCGTGACACAGAGCGACCTGGTGATCACCACGTACGCGCTGCTCGCCCGCGACGTCGCGCAGCTGAAGGAGCAGGACTGGCGGCGGGTGGTGCTGGACGAGGCGCAGCACATCAAGAACGCGAAGACCGGGCAGGCGCGGGCGGCCCGCAGCATTCCGGCGGAGCATCGGGTCGCGTTGACGGGCACTCCGGTCGAGAATCGGCTGGACGAACTGCGCTCGATCCTCGATTTCGCGAATTCGGGCATCCTGGGTTCGGAGGCGATGTTCCGCAAGCGTTTCGTTGTGCCGATCGAGCGGGAGCAGGACGAGACGGCCGTCGCCCGGCTCCGCGCCGTCACGTCCCCGTTCGTGCTGCGCCGCGTCAAGACCGATCCCGCCGTCATCGCCGACCTCCCGGACAAGTTCGAGATGACCGTCCGCGCCAACCTCACCGCCGAGCAGGCCGCGCTGTACCGGGCGGTGGTCGACGACATGATGGCGCAGATCAAGGACAAGAAGGGGATGAAGCGCAAGGGCGCCGTCCTCGCCGCCCTGACCAAACTCAAACAGGTGTGCAACCATCCGGCGCATTTCCTGCGCGACGGGTCGGCGGTGATGCGGCGCGGACAGCACCGCTCCGGCAAGCTGGGGCTCGTCGAGGACATCCTCGACTCCGTCGTGGCAGACGGCGAGAAGGCGTTGCTGTTCACCCAGTTCCGTGAATTCGGTGATCTCGTCACCCCGTACCTCGCCGAACGTTTCGGTACCCCCGTACCGTTTCTGCACGGGGGTGTTCCGAAGCAGAAACGCGACGACATGGTGGCCTCGTTCCAGAGCGACGACGGGCCGCCGATCATGATGCTGTCGCTGAAGGCCGGCGGAACAGGGCTGAACCTCACCGCGGCCAATCACGTCGTCCACCTCGACCGGTGGTGGAACCCGGCCGTCGAGAACCAGGCCACGGGCCGCGCGTTCCGGATCGGCCAGCGGCGGGACGTGCAGGTGCGCAAGCTCGTGTGCGTCGGCACCCTGGAGGAGCGGATCGACGCGATGATCGCCACCAAACAGGAGTTGGCGGATCTCGCCGTCGGGACGGGCGAGAACTGGGTGACGGAGATGAGCACCGAACAGCTGGGCGAACTGCTGCGGCTCGGCGACGAGGCGGTGGGCGAATGACGAATCGGCGCCCCGGACCGTACTTCGGTCAGTACGGCCGGCGACGACCCGTGACGGGCGGGCTGGAGGCACGGTCCCAGCGGGGATCGTTCGGCCGCACGTGGTGGGGTCGCGAATTCGTCGACATCATCGAGTTCGTCGCCGACAAGGGCCGGATGAGCCGCGGTCGGAGTTACGCGCGCAGCGGTCAGGTGATCTCGCTCGAGATCGCAGGCGGAATGGTGACGGGGGAGGTTCAGGGCAGTCAACTCCAGCCGTTCGTCGCGACCGTCTCGATCGATCGCCTCGACGAGTCGGAGATCGCCGAACTGGTCGCGGTGGTCCGCAGGCAACCGGGCAGCCTGGCGATGCTGGCGGGCGGCGGGGTTCCGGAGGTTCTCGGCCCCCTGTTGCTGCCCGCCGGGGCGTCCGCGCTGAACTACGACTGCACCTGCCCGGACGACGGGTGGCCGTGCAAGCATGCGGCGGCGGTCGCGTACCTCGCCACCGAGCGCATCGACGAGAACCCGCTCGAGATCCTGACGTTGCGCGGCGTCGATCTGGACATGCTGATCGAGGGCGTCGGGGGCGACTCCTCCGAATCCGATGTCGACGACTGGTTCGGGGACGAGTCCTCGTTGCCCGGACTGCCCGACGCCGACTTCCGGGCAGCGATCGACGACCTCGACCCGCTCCTGCTGCGGAAGGCGATCCGCTCGGTCAGTGAGGACGAGCGTGCGGTGGACGCCGCGATCCGGGAGCTGAAAGCGCTGTACCAGCACTTCCGCTGACCGTGCGATGATGAATGACGCGGAAGCTCGCCTCGTTTCGCGACCGGGAGCTGGTCAGTCATGGTGACGGTCTACCTGCTCGGCGAGCAGCGCGTGTCGAACCCGGAGGACGACGGGGCAGGCACCGTCTCGTCACGGGCGATCGCGCTGCTGGCCTATCTCGTGCTGCACGCCGGTCTCGCCCAGTCCAGGACCCGTCTCGCCGGGCTGTTCTGGCCCGAGTCGAGCGAGCAGCAGGCTCGCACCAACCTGCGGCGGGAACTGCACAACCTCCGTGGTCTCCTGGGGTCGGATGGTGCGCCGACCGCGGACGGGCCGACGCTGACGTGGACGGACTCGCCGTCGTGCCGGGTGGACGTCGACACGTTCCGCAACGAGCGGGCGGCAGCCCTCGCCGCCCTCGCCGATTCCGACACCCCGGCATTTCTCGAACACGCGGACTGCGCGATCGACACCTATCGCGGTGACCTCATGCCTGGGGCGTACGAGGACTGGGTCCTCGACCATCGGGACGTGCTGCGCCGGGAGTGCGTCGAACTCTGCGAGGCGACGGTGCGGGTGCTGCGGGACTCGGGTGAGGTGGAGGCGGCGACGACGTGGGCGCGTCGGCGCATCCAACTCGACCCGCTGGCGGAGGCCGGGTACCGGACGCTCATGGAACTGCAAGCCGCATCGGGTGACCGGGCGGCGGCGATGACCACGTATCACCGGTGCGCGGCGGTGCTGGAGACCGAACTCGGGGTCGCGCCGGGCGCCGCGACCACCCGGCTGTTCGACAACCTGCTGGGCGAGCAACCCGCCGCGGCTCCCCGGCGCGAACGCGTTCGGACGGCGATGCCCGCCCTGATCGGGCGGGAGCGCGAATGCGCGGAATTGCAGCGGCGGTGGCGGCAGGCCCTCGACGGCAGGCAGGGGCTGGTGCTCGTCTCCGGTGACGCGGGGGTCGGCAAGACCCGGTTGACCACCGAACTCGCGGAGATCGCTCGTGCCGACGGGGCAGTGGTAGCGACGGCGCGGTGTTTCGGACTGCCGGGCCGCGTCGCGCTCGCCCCCGTCGCCGAGTGGCTGCGCAGCCCGGAGTTTCGGTCGGCGATCGGGTCGCTGGATCCGTTGTGGAGGGTCGAGGTCGAGCGGCTGGTCCCGAGCGTCGAGTCCGCGCCGCGGCCGGCGACGTCCCGGGCGATGGTCGACGCATGGCAGAGGCACCGCTTCTTCGAGGGGACGGCGCGCGCGGTGCTGTCGCCCGGCCGGCCGGTCCTGCTCGTCCTCGACGATCTGCAGTGGTGCGACGCGGAGACGACGGCGTGGCTGGCGTTCCTGCTGTCCCTCGACACCCATCTGCGGGTACTGGTCGCGGCGACCGCCCGCACGGACGAGGCGCAGTCCCGCCGCGACGTGAGGGACGCGTTGCGGGCCCTCCGGTCGGCGCGACTGGTCACGGACGTCGAGGTGGACCCGTTGACCGCGGACGGGACCGTCGAACTGGCGAGGTCCCTCGGTGGCCGGGTGCTGGATCCTGCGGAGGAGGCGGTCCTGTACGCCGCGACCGCGGGCTACCCGCTGTACGTCGTGGAGGCCGCCAGGATGGTGCCGGGCACGGATGCGACCGGGGGCGGCGGGGGCGCCGGCAACCTCGGCGAGGTGTTGGCCCGGCGACTCGGGCAGTGCTCGGAACCGGCCCGGGACGTCGCAGGCCTCGCCGCGGCCCTCGGCGCGGATTTCGATCTGGACCTGCTCAGCGAGGCGAGCGACCTGGACACCGATTCCCTCGTGCAGGCGGTGGACGAACTGTGGCGGCGCAGGATCGTCAGGCCGGCGGGCACCGGGTACGACTTCGTGCACGACTTGGTCCGGGAGGCCGCGTACCGCTCGGTCGGTCCGCCGCGACGCTGGCTCCTGCATCGGCGTCTGGCGCAGGGACTCGAACTTCTGCACACCGGCCGCACCGACGACGTGGCCGGGCAACTCGCCGAGCAGTATCGGCGCGGCGGCCGCCCCGACCGTGCCCTGCATTATCTGCAGCGCGCAGCCGAGGTAGCGGCAGGCGTGTTCGCGAACGCCGACGCCCTGCGGCTCTTCCGGGACTGCCTCGACCTTCTGGAGGCGATGCCGGTGGGCCGCAACCGGGACGCTCACGAGGTCGACGTGCGCCAGGGCATGTCGGCGCCGCTGACCACCCTGTACGGATACTCCGACCCTCAGCTCGAGCGGACGCTGGACCGCACCATGGAGTTGGGGCAGCGACTACGCAGGCCGAAGGTGGTGCTCGGTGCGCTGATCGGATTGTTCGCGGTCCACTTCGTGCAGGGGCACACCGCGCACGCCTACGGGCTCGGCGTGCGTGCCCTCGAACTGTCCGCGGCGGATCCGGAATTCGAGGGTCAGGCGCATTTCGCGGTGGCGGGCGGCGCCCTCGGTCTCGGCAGGCCGAGGGAGGCGATCGAACATTTCGACATCGCGCAGCGATCGTTCTCGGACGACTATTCGTTCATCCTCGGAACGCGGCTCGAGGTGCATTGCCACGCGTGGAAATCGCACGCGTACTGGATGATCGGCGACGAGCAGGCGGCCGTGCAGGCGTCCGCGGATGCCCTCGAGCTGGGCAGGGCCTGCGGCCACCCGTACAGTCTCGCGGTGGCGCTGGGGTACGCGTCGGTGCTGCATCAGGTCCGGGGCGACGACACCGCGCTGCTCGCCTCGCTGACGGAGTTGCGGCAGCTGTGCGAGCGCTACCACTTCGCCTACTACAGCCAGTGGTCTCAGATCCTCGAAGGCCGGCTTCTCGGCGGCGAACCGGGAATCGCGAAGATCCGCGACGGGCTCGCCGCGTTACGACGGCAGCGGGCGTTCGCGCGGATGCCGTACTGGCTCTCGTTGCTGGCGGAGGTCCAGATCGACGCCGGGTCGGTGGACGCCGCCCGCGCCACCCTCGATGCCGCCCTGATCGCCGCTGAGCAACACGACGACCGGTGGTGGTTGCCTCAGGTCCTGCGACTTCGTGCGGACGTCGGACCGTTCGCGGGTGGGGTTTCGGCGCGAACGGTGCGCGAACGCCCGATTCCTACGGTGTGAATTACCAGGCACTGCCCGTTCCGGGGCCGCCGATCCGAGGAGAAGGTCATGAGCACCACCACCAGTTCGACACCGACGACGTCACCGCCTTTCACGGAACTGGCCGCGTCTCTGCGCGGAGAGTTGATCATGCCCGGCGACGCCGGCTACGACGACGCGCGGGCCGTGTACAACGCCATGATCGACCGTCGTCCCGCGGCCATCGCGCGGTGCGCCAACGCCGCGGATGTCGTCGCGTGCGTGCGGTTCGCGCGCGAGCAGCACGTCGAGCTCGCGGTTCGCGGAGGCGGACACAACGCGGGAGGACTCGGCGTGTGGGACGACGCCCTCGTGATCGATCTGTCGGGTATGCGCGGGACCACGGTCTCGCCCGCCGACCGGACCGTCCGGGTCGACGGCGGGTGCACCTGGAGCGACGTCGACCATGCCACCGTGCCGTTCGGCATGGCCACCCCGTCCGGGTTCATCGCCTCCACCGGTGTCGGCGGGCTGACGCTGGGTGGCGGGATCGGCTACCTGACGCGCCGTTTCGGTCTCACGGTGGACAACCTGCTCTCCGCCGACGTCGTCCTCGCCGACGGCACCCTGGTGACGGCGAGCGAGCGGTCGCATCCGGACCTGTTCTGGGCGCTGCGGGGCGGCGGCGGGAACTTCGGTGTGGTCACGTCGTTCCAGTTCGCGTGTCACGAGATCGGCGACCACGGAAATGTCGTCGGCGGGCCGGTGCTGTACGACCTGGAGGACACCCCCGACGTGATGCGGTGGTACCGCGAACTCCTGCCCTCACTGCCCGAGGAACTCAACGGCTGGATCGGCCTGCTGACCATTCCGCCGGCGCCGCCGTTCCCCGAGGAACTGTGGGGCCGCAAGGCGTGCGGCATCATCTGGTGCTACACCGGCGACCCGGGCAAGGCCGACGCGGTGCTCGAACCGATCCGCGAATTCGGTAATCCACTGCTGGTAGGGGTCGGCGAAATGCCCTTCACAGCATTGCAATCGGCCTTCGACGCACTGTACCCGGCGGGATTGCAGTGGTACTGGCGCGCAGACTTCGTCCGCGAGATCTCCGACGAGGCCGTCGACATCCACCTGGAGTTCGGCCGTCGGCTGCCCACCGGCCATTCGACGATGCACATGTATCCGATCGACGGCGCGGCGACGCGGGTGGCCGAGGACGGCACGGCGTTCGCGTACCGGGACGGCGGCTGGGCGGGCGTGATCGTCGGGGTCGACCCGGATCCGGCGAACGCCGAGGTCATCACGGACTGGGCCAAGCAGTACTGGGAGGCCCTCCACCCGACGACCGCGGGCGGGGCGTACGTCAACTTCATGATGTCCGAGGGTGAGGACCGGGTGCGTGCCTCATACCTCGGCAATTACGACCGGTTGGCGCAGGTGAAGGCGAAGTACGATCCGGACAACCTCTTCCATGTGAATCAGAACATCCGTCCCGCGGCCCGGTCGGAGCAGTAGGCTGGGCGACCTCCCGACCGAGAGGATCGACCGTCATCAGTACCTCCGGAGACGACCTGCCCGCGTTCACGTACCCGGAGGTGGGTGCGAGCCGCGAGGTTCCGTTCCCGGCGGGATACCACCATCTGCGTGAGCAGAAGGTGATCGGTGACGGGGCAGACGCATTCGACGCGGCCGCCGCCCACCTGTGTGCCTGGGGGATGCACCGCGGCGCGGGGCTCGAGGTGCGGGCCGAGGCTCCGACCGCCGTGCCCGGCTCGTCGGTCGAACTGCGCTGGGGGATCGGTCCGTTCCGGCTGACGTTCTCCTGCCGGGTCGTCTACGTGCTCGACGATCCGCAGCGCAAGGGCTTCGCGTACGGCACGCTGCCGGGTCATCCCGAGCGCGGCGAGGAGAGCTTCGTCGTCGAACAGCGGCCGGACGGCACCGTCGTCGCGACCGTGTCGGCGTTCTCGAAACCGGGGCGGTGGTTCACGCGGCTCGGCGGCCCCGCTGGCCGGGTCGTGCAGAAAGCGATGACGCGCAGGTACCTCGAGGCGCTGGCCGCCGCGGCACGGTAGGCCCGGGCGCCCGGATCACGTATTCTCGGTGTTGGACCGGACCGGACGGGACCTTTGGAGTCCGACCGACTGATCCGATGTGTCCGACCCTGACAGAGCTGGAGCCGCCGGCATGATGCCCGTACATCTACGCGACAGCGTGATTCCGAAGCACGAGCAACTCCGTGCCATCCTGCTGCACAAGTGCACCAAGGAACTTCAGCCCGGCGACCTGATGACCAGTGAACGAAAACTGATGCAGGACTACGGTGTCAGTCGCATCACGGTTCGCGAGGCGATCGGGCAGCTCGTCAACGAGGGGCACCTGGTCCGGGTCCGTGGCAAGGGCACGTTCGTGGCGCATCGTCCGGTGCAGTCGAAACTCCACTTGGCCTCGTTCACCGAGGAGATGCGGGCGCAGGGCCACAAGCCGACGACGGTCGTGCTGCAGAGCGAGGAGGACGCGGCGCCCGAGGCCACCGCGAAGGCCCTGCGGATCGCACCGGACACCAGCGCCTACCACGTCAAACGGCTGCGGCTGGCCGACGGCGAACCGGTCAGCGTCGACGACGGCTGGTTCAACGCCGCACTGCTTCCCGGCCTGCTGGACCTCGACCTCACCGGGTCGATCTACCGGGCCACCGCCGACCGGTACGGCATGCCGATCGACCGGGCCGAGCAGACCGTCAGCGCCGACGGCGCTAGCCAGGAGATCGCGACCCTGCTCGGCATCAAGAAGGGCGCCCCGGTGATGTACTTCGACCGGGTGTCCTTCAGCGGCCCCACACCGGTCGAGCACACCCGCAGCTGGTACCGGTCCGATCGCTACCAACTGCAGATGGAAGTTCAGGGGGAGCGGACTCAGCGCAGCGTCTGAGCCCGGCAGCCCTGGCCCTGCTACTACTGCGCCGCCCAGGCGAACAGGACGTCGCCGGTGGTCACGTCGGACCCGATGGTGTCGGTGGACACCGAATCCGGCTTGGAATCCATCACCACGATCGGGCAGACGGCGGAGTACCCGGTGCCGTCGATCTCGGTCGGATCGAACCGCACCACGGGGTCGCCGGCGTCGACCTCGTCGCCCTCCGCCGCGAGCAGGGTGAACCCCTCGCCCTTCAGCTTCACGGTGTCGATTCCCAGGTGCACCAGCACGCCGCCGCCCGCCGAGCCCAGGATGACGAATGCGTGCGGGTGCAGTTTGAGGATCTTGCCCGAGATCGGCGCGAGCACGTCGAGGGCGCCGCGGTCGCGTGCCGGCTCGATCGCGACTCCGGAACCCACCATCTGTCCGGCGAATACGGGGTCGGGCACATCGGCCAGGGCGAGCACCCGACCGGGCAGTGGTGCCTGCACGGACAGGCTCACAGGATGTCCTCGATGTCCTCGGCCAGGGTGTCCGCCTCGGGGCCGACGATGACCTGGACGACGCTGCCCGCCTTCAACACCCCGTGGGCGCCTGCGGCCTTGAGCGCGGCCTCGTCGACCTTGGCGCCGTCCTTGACCTCGGTGCGCAGCCGGGTGATGCAGGCCTCGATCTCGACGATGTTGTCGGCACCGCCGAGGCCGCTGATGATTGCGTCCGCTTTGGACATCGGTTCTCCCTCGTAGTTCGTGTTTGCGCTGCAGGTGATGGTGAGGAATGAGTTAGCTGGATCACATTTGCCTGTTGACATCCTGTGCTCACCTGGTCAAACTAGCAACTGGTTATGACCGGACAGTACCCGTTGGGGGTGCTGGTCCACAATAGTTTTCCCGAAGCCGTACGACGCGCTCGCCGCCACCGGTTTCGGGACTCACCAGACGCCGATTCGGCGACCGACGCGCACAGAGAAGGCCGATATGACTGTCGTAGACAGCCCGAAAAAGGAATCAGCGGTGTTTGCCGGGTTACAGCGCCTCGGGCGCAGCCTGATGCTGCCGATCGCGGTACTACCCGCGGCCGGCATCCTGCTGCGACTCGGCCAGGACGACCTCCTCGGACGATTCGACTCGATGCACACCGCCGCGTCCGTCATCTCCGCGGCCGGCCAGGCCGTATTCACCTGGCTGCCCCTCATCTTCGCGGTGGGCATCGCCATCGGCTGGGCCAAGAAGGCCGACGGTTCCACCGCCCTGGCCGCCGTGGTCGGATACATGGTCATCAACGGCGTGTTCGAGGCCATGTCCCCGGTCGTCCTGGAAGGCAAGACCGATCCGAACGGCGACCAGGCGCTGATCAACTACGGTGTCCTCGCGGGCATCGTGATGGGTCTGCTGTCCGCCATCCTGTGGCAGCGGTTCTACCGCACCAAACTGCCCGACTACCTCGGATTCTTCAACGGGCGCAGGCTCGTTCCCATCCTCACCGCCGTCACCGGTCTCGTCGTCGGCGTCCTCATGGCGTTCCTGTACCCGGCGTTCAACTCCGCCCTGACGTGGGTGGGCGAGACGGTCGCCGAGAACTCGGTGATCGGTGGCGGCGTCTACGGCATGGCCAACCGCCTGCTCATCCCGACCGGACTGCACCACATCCTGAACTCCACCGTGTGGTTCCTCGTCGGCGACTACCAGAACGCGAGCGGAGAACTCGTCCGCGGCGACCTCAACCGGTTCTTCGCCGGCGACCCGAGCGCCGGCATCTTCATGACCGGCTTCTTCCCGATCATGATGTTCGCGCTTCCCGCTGCAGCACTGGCGATCTGGCGCAACGCCCGGCCCTCGCAGAAGAAGGTCGTGGGCGGCATCATGCTGTCCACCGCGCTGACGGCGTTCCTCACCGGGATCACCGAGCCCCTCGAATTCGCGTTCATGTTCGTCGCCTGGCCGCTGTACCTGATCCACGCGTTCCTCACCGGCACCTCGATGGCCCTGGTCAACGCGCTCGGCATCCATGACGGATTCACGTTCTCCGCAGGCTTCTTCGACTACGTCCTCAACTTCGGCAAGGCCACCAACGCGTGGATGCTGATCCCCATCGGGCTCGGGTACGCGGTGATCTATTACGTCCTGTTCAGCTTCGTCATCAAGAAATGGAACCTGCGCACTCCCGGCCGGGAGGACGACGCGGACACCGACACCGACACCGACACGGAAAAGGCAGGTCAGTGAGCATGGCTTCACGAACGGTCCTCATCGGTTCGAAGGTGGGCCTGCACGCCCGCCCCGCCGCGAAGTTCACCCAGGCCGCCGCGGCCGTGCCGGTCCCGGTGCAGATCGCCGTCGGCGAGTCGGCGCCGGTGGACGCGGGCAGCATGCTCGCGGTCATGACCCTCGGCGCCGCATTCGGTACCGAGGTGACGATCACCGCGGAAGGGGAGGGCAGCGAGGAGGCCCTCGACCGCCTCGCCGACCTGCTCGCCTCCGACCTCGACGCCGCCTGATGCCGACGACCACGGAACAGGTAGTGCACGGACTCGGGGTGAGTCCGGGGCTGGTCTGCGCGCCCTGGCTCGCGTTCGGGACGCCGGTCGAGACGTCCGCCGAAGACCCTGTCGGCGAATCGGTCCCAGCGGAGATCGCCCGGGTGCGGGACGCCCTCGCGACGGTGTCCGGCGACCTCGAGGCCCGCGCCGCGCAGGTGGACGGCGTCGCGTACGAGATCCTGCTCGTGTCGGCGGCGATGGCCCGCGACCCGGGAATCGTGTCCGCCGCCGAGGAGAACCTTCGCGGCGGCATGCCGACGGCGCACGCCGTGAGCGTCGCGTTCGAGGGTTACTGCGTCACACTCGAGGCACTCGGGGGGTACATGGCCGAGCGCGTCGCGGACCTGCGCGACCTCGGACATCGTGCGGTCGCGGTGCTGTCGGGAGTGCCGATGCCCGGAATCCCCGACCCCGGATACCCGTTCGTTCTCGTTGCCCGGGACCTGTCGCCCGCGGACACCGCGATGCTCGGCGGCAGCGACGTGGTGGGCCTGCTCACTGCGGAGGGCGGGCCCACGAGTCACACTGCGATACTGGCGAAATCGCTCGGCCTGCCCGCGATCGTGAGCTGCGCCGACCTCGACCGATTGATCGAGGGGAGACCGGTGGTGCTCGACGGCACCACGGGCGAGGTCGTCGTCGACCCCGGCGAACGTCGGCAGTCGGAGGTGTCGACACGGATCGCCGAGGCCCGGGCGCGGGTCGCGGCCACGAGTGGGCCGGGCCGCACCCGGGACGGCGCACCGGTCGGGCTGCTCGTCAACATCGGCACCGTCGACGACGCCGTGCGCGCCGCCGCCGCGGATTCGGAGGGCGTCGGACTGTTCCGCACCGAGTTCCTCTACCTCGGCAGGCAGACCGCGCCCACCCTCGACGAGCAGATCGCCACGTACACCTCCGTGCTGGAGCGGTTCGCCGGACGGAAGGTGGTGGTCCGGACACTCGATTCCGGATCCGACAAACCACTGCCGTTCCTCGACCTGGGCACCGAGGAGAACCCGGCACTCGGTGTGCGGGGGCTGCGGGTCGGCACCGTCTTCCCGGACGTCCTGGCCACCCAACTGGAAGCGCTCGGGGTCGCGGCCTCCGCCACCGGCGCGGACCTGTGGGTGATGGCCCCGATGGTCGCCACGGCGGGAGAGGCGGAGGGATTCGCCGCACTCGCCCGGTCCCGCGGCATCGCGAAGGTCGGGGCGATGATCGAGATCCCCTCGGCCGCCCTGCGCGCCCGCGATCTGCTCGAACATCTCGACTTCGTCAGTATCGGAACCAACGACCTGAGCCAGTACACGTGCGCTGCCGACCGGATGGCCGGCGGCCTCGCCGCACTGCTCGACCCGTGGCAGCCCGCGGTCCTGGACCTGATCGGCCTGGTCGGTGCGGCCGGAGCGGAGGCGGGCACACCTGTCGGCGTCTGCGGGGAGGCCGCGTCCGATCCAGTGCTGGCGCCCGTGCTGGTCGGGTCGGGCGTCACGAGCCTGTCCATGGTGGCCCCATCGCTGGGCGCCGTCCGTGCCCGTCTGGCCGTCACCGACCTCGACCGGTGCCGGGAGATGGCCGTCGCCGCGCGCAGCGCACAGTCACCGCAGGCCGCACGGTCGGCAGTCGCGGCTCTTGCGTCCGGGGCACCCCGATGATCCTGCGGGGCAGGGCCGTCGTGGAGGACGGCGTCCTCGCCGACGGCGTGGTCGTCACCGACGGCGACCGAATCTCCTGGGTCGGTTCCGCGTCGCAGTACCGCGGGCAGGTGCCGCTGCCGGACCCGACTTCGTCGATACTGCTGCCGGGCCTGATCGACCTGCACTGCCACGGCGGCGCAGGCGCAGGCTTTCCGAACGCCGACGCCGACGGGGCGAGGCTGGCCGCGGACCATCACCGCGGGCACGGCACCACCGGACTGCTCGGGAGCCTGGTCTCGGCGGGGGAGCAGGATCTGCTCCGGCAGGCCGGAATCCTCGCCGACCTGGTGGAACGCCGTGACCTCCTCGGGATCCACCTGGAGGGCCCGTTCATCTCCGGTGCCCGCTGCGGTGCGCAGGATCCCGCGTCCGTGGTGCCCGGCGACCCCGGCCTGTTCGAGCGGATCTGCGACGCCGCGCGTGGCACCGTCCGGTCGATGACGCTCGCACCGGAGACCGCGCACTTCGGCGAGCTTCTCACCGCGATGCGCCGGCGCGGCGTGTTACCGAGCCTCGGCCACACCGACACCGATGCAGCGACGACGTCCGCACGGATCGCCGACGCCGCCGGCGGGCCGCTGACCGCCACACACCTGTTCAACGCGATGCCGCCGCTGCACCACCGCGCGCCGGGGCCGGTGGCCGCGTTTCTCGCCGCAGCCGGTCGCGGCGACATCGTCGTCGAATTGATCGCGGACGGAGTGCATCTCGCGCCCGAGACCGTGTCGATGGTGTTCGACGCCGTCGGACCGGACCAGATCGTCCTCGTCAGCGACGCCATGGCCGCCGCCGGTGTCTCGGACGGCGACTACCAACTCGGGCCACTGGACGTGCGCGTCTCGCACGGGGTGGCCCGGCTCGCGACCGCCGACGGATCCGAGGGGGCCATCGCGGGCGGCACCGCACGACTACTGGATGTCGTGCGCACCACCGTTGTCGACAGCGGCGTCGGACTCGTCGACGCCGTCGCGTCCGCCACCAGGACCCCGGCCCGGCTGCTCGGCCTGGAATCCGAACGCGGCACCCTGGCCCCGGGCTTCCGCGCAGATATCGTCGTGACCGATCACCAACTGCGCCCGCGTGGCGTGTTTTCCGGCGGAATGCCCGCCGGAACGGAAGGACTCGCATGGAAATCGTAATCCGGCCGACGCCGTCGGAGGTGAGCACGACCGTCGCGGACATCGTCGAGAGGTACGTCCGACGCGGTCCGGCGACACTGGGCCTCGCCACCGGGTCGTCCCCGCTCGGAAGCTACCGCGAACTCGCGCGACGGCACCGCGAGTCCGGGCTGGACTTCACGGACGCGCGGGCCTTCCTCCTCGACGAGTACGTCGGGCTGCCGAAAAGTCACGATCAGTCGTACTTCTCGGTGATCCGCTCGGAGTTCGTCGACCACGTCAACCTCGATCCCGAGCGGGTGCTCAGCCCGAACGGCGAATCGCCCACCATCGCCGAGGAAGGCGCACGATACGACGCGGCCATCGCCGAGGCGGGTGGCGTCGACGTGCAACTGCTCGGCATCGGAACCGACGGCCACATCGGGTTCAACGAGCCGGGTTCCGCACTGACCTCACGCACCCGCGTCAAGACCCTCACCGAGCAGACCCGACTCGACAACGCGCGGTTCTTCGACAGCGTGGACGACGTCCCGCACCACGTCCTCACCCAGGGGCTGGGCACCATCAGCGAAGCCCGGCACCTGGTGATGATCGCGTTCGGCAAGGGCAAGGCCGAAGCGATCGCCGCCGCCGCCGAAGGTCCGCTCGCTGCGTTCTGCCCGGCGTCGGTGATGCAACTGCACCCGCACGTGACCGTCGTCATCGACGAGGCCGCGGCGAGCAAACTGCAACTCGCCGACTACTACCGGTACGCACTGGAACACAAGCCTTCCTGGCAGTTGTTCTAGATGGCACCCGTACTCGAACTGGCGGTCCAGGACGTCGCGGGCGCCCGGATCGCACGGCGCGCCGGAGCAACGCGTGTCGAGTTGTGCACCGCACTCGGCGCGACCGGCGGACTGACACCGAGCATCGGCATGATCGAAGCCGTTGTGGCCCAGGGGATCGCGGTACACCCGCTGATCCGGTGCCGGCCCGGCGGATTCGCCTACGACGCCGACGAGATCGCGGTCATGGCCCGCGACATCCGTGCCGCGGTGGGCGCGGGCGCATCCGGCGTCGTCGTCGGTGCGCTCACGCCAGGCATGGCCGTCGACCGCGACGCGCTGGCCCGCCTGCTCGACGGCATCGACCCGTACGCGGTGGAGGTGACGTTCCATCGTGCGATGGACGTCGTCGACGACAGGGCGACTGCCCTCGATGCGCTCGCGCGGTCGGGCATCATCCGCGTCCTCACCTCGGGCGGAGCGCCCCGCTGCATCGACGGCCTCGACGCCCTGTCGGCCATGGTCGCCCACGCACACGGGCGGATCCAGGTGATGGCAGGTGGCGGGATTCGCGTCGACGACATCGCCGCGGTCGCGGGGACCGGTGTCGACGCCGTACACCTGTCCGGCCGCCGCACCGTCGCCGACAGCGGCGGTCCCGGCGGTGGGACCGGCGATTACGACGCCGTCGACGAAACCCTCGCCATCGCAGCCGCTGTGGCACTGGGTATCTGAACTTTCGGCCATTGCCTGTGGTCCGGTCAGGCTGCTAGAATCGAACAAAGTTTCGAACAACCTCGGGGGAGGCTGGTCGTGGGGGATGTGGGGGCACCGGATCTGGAGGAGTTGCGGGCGTTCACGGCGCGGCTTCGTGTGGTTTCTGCGAGTGGTGATCCCGGGTTGGGGATCGAGTGGATCGACGCGGTGGAGTCGTTGAAGTCAGTGGGGTGCGCGGTGCAGGCGGTCGTCACCGACGATGTCGCCACGTGCATGCGGGAGGACCGGAAGGCCCGGCGGTTGCCGCGGACGGAGTGGGACCGCGGTATCGCCTCACAGATTGCGTTGGCGCGCAGGGAATCCCCGAACCGCGGCGGCCGGCATCTGGGGTTCGCTCGGGCGGTGGTGCACGAGATGCCGCACACGTTGGCGTTGTTGCGGTCGGGCCGGTTGAACGAGTGGCGCGCCACGCTGCTGGTGCGGGAAACAGCGTGTCTGTCGGCGGCGGATCGCGCGGTGGTGGATCGCCGGTTGTGTTCGGACCCGAACAGTCTCGACGGGGTCGGGGACCGCGGCCTGGTCGCGAAGGCGAAGGCCCTGGCGGTGGAACTCGACGCGGCCGCGGTCGTGGCCCGGTACCGCAAGGCCGTCTCCGAGCGGCGGGTCACGATGCGGCCGGCGCCGGATTCGATGGCGTATCTGAGTGTGCTGTTGCCGATGGAACAGGCCGTGTGTTTGCAGGCGACGTTGGGGCGGGATGCGGACAGTCTCATCGCCACCGGGAACAGCGGTGGCCGCACTCGGAATCAGGTGATGGCGGATCTGTTGTTCGACCGCGGCACCGGGGCATCGGTCGCCAATGGTGTGCCGGTGGCGGTGAACCTGGTGATCTCCGACGAAGCACTGCTGGCGGGTGAGAGTGAGGCGGCGGATCTGGCGGGGTTCGGGCCGGTGCCGGCGGGGATCGCGCGCCGGTTGGTGGCGGACGCGGTGGGTTTGGAGACCGAAACCACGTTGCGGTTGATCTACTCGTGCCCGGTGTCGGGGTCGTTGACGGCGATGGAATCGCAGGCGCGGACGTTCCCGAAAAGTCTCGCGAAGCTGATCGACCTCCGGGACCGCACGTGTCGGACGCCGTGGTGTGACGCCCCGATCCGCCATCACGATCACATTCTCTCGAGCCGCAACAAGGGCGCCACCACGGCACACAATGGGGCCGGGTTGTGCGCGGCGTGCAACTACGCGAAGGAAGGCGACGGCTGGACCGCGCGCCCCGTCAGGAGGCATGGCCGAACGCATCTCTTCGACCTCGGTACCCCGACGGGGCATCACTACCGGTCCGCGGCCCCACGACTGCCGTCCGCGGCGCGGCGGTCGGAGATCGAGGCGATCCTGATCGCACAATTGCGGGCGTCTTGACCCGGCGGCCATGGGATTCGTCGTAGGGTCGTGTGCATGGCCAGCTGGAATGAGTTCGCCGAAGCTGCTCCGCGGATTGCCGCTATCTTCTCCCGCAGGCACGCGGCGACCAAGAACCTGTGCATGCTCGGCACGCTTCGCTCCGACGGGTTTCCGCGGATCAGCCCGGTCGAGCCGAGATTTTTCGAGAATCAGTTGTGGATCGCCGGAATGCCGAACACCACGAAATTCCGTGATCTGGCACGGGATCCGCGCTTCTGCCTGCACACGGCGACCGTCGACACCGAGGTGAAGGAGGGTGACGCAAAACTGTGGGGTGTCGTCGACGACGTCCAGGACAAGGCCCTGCATCAGCGTTTCGCGCAGGCACTGTTCGACGAGACCGGGTTCGACATCCGGGGGCAGGAATTCGATCACTGCTACCGAGCCGACCTGATCGGCGGCTCGGCGGTGGAGGTCGGCGACGGCCACATGGATATCACCATCTGGAAACCGGGCAAGCCCGAGCACGTCGTGCGAAAGCACTGACTGCTTACTCCGGCCACGGCACCACGGTCAAATGGGGCCATTCCTTCTGCCACCGGGCAGCTTTGGATTCGTACACCTCACGCGGAGCGAGGACGGGATCGTGCAGTCGGTGAAGGGTGTCGAGGGCACGCCGAAGTGGTTTTCGTACCAAATATGCACACGCGCTTCGTTTCTGACTTCGACGCGCACATCGAGGTCGCCGAACAGTGCGTCGGCTCGGCGGATGACGTCGTCTTCGGCGTCGTGGCCGAGGTCGGTGTCGTCGAAGTAGAAGAGGTCGTAGTCGTTGATCCCCGACTGCGGGTCGCGGCCGTCGAGGTGGTTCCAGACCGTCTGGAATACGGCGCCTGCGGTGAGGTGCCAGTCCGAGAGGCCGAGTTGGGGTGCACGGTCCAGGATCGTGGTGATGTACGGGTTGGTCTGCAGGATGCGGAGGAAGTTCAGCTCCTCGGGAGAGTGAATCTGCATGTTCCGATCGTATGGTGGACATACATGGACATCCAACTATAGGATGAGCACATATTCGGAACTCCCTCATCATCGAACAAGGAACGGGTTCGCACAATGGTTCAAGAGCTATCCCACTTCGTCGGCGGCAAGCGCGTCCCCGGTGCCTCCAACAAGTTCGGCGACGTCTACGACCCCAACACCGGTGAGGTGCAGGCGCGTGTGCCTCTCGCAGACAAGGCCGAGACGGAGGCGATCATCGCGAACGCGGTGGAAGCTCAGCGCGAATGGGCGCTGTTCAACCCGCAGAAGCGGGCACGCGTCCTGATGAAGTTCCTCCAGCTCGTGCAGGAGGAGATGGATTCGCTGGCGCGCCTCCTGTCGTCCGAGCACGGCAAGACGATCCCCGACGCGAAGGGCGACATCCAGCGCGGACTCGAGGTCATCGAGTTCGCCCTCGGCGCTCCTCACCTGCTCAAGGGCGAGTACACGGAATCCGCCGGAACCGGGATCGACGTGTACTCCATGCGTCAGCCGCTCGGCGTCGTCGCCGGCATCACACCCTTCAACTTCCCGGCCATGATCCCGCTGTGGAAGGCCGGTCCCGCGCTGGCCGCCGGCAACGCCTTCATCCTCAAGCCGTCCGAGCGCGACCCCTCGGTGCCGCTGCGCCTGGCCGAACTGTTCCTCGAGGCCGGTCTGCCCGCGGGTGTGTTCAACGTGGTCAACGGTGACAAGGAAGTGGTGGACGTCCTGCTCACCGACGACCGCGTCAAGGCTGTCGGGTTCGTCGGGTCCACCCCGATCGCGCAGTACATCTACGAGACCGCCGCGGCCCACGGCAAGCGCGCACAATGCTTCGGTGGCGCGAAGAACCACGCGATCATCATGCCCGACGCCGACCTCGACGAGGTGGCAGACGCCCTCATCGGCGCTGGTTACGGCTCCGCGGGTGAGCGGTGCATGGCCATTTCCGTCGCCGTGCCGGTGGGCGAGGAGACGGCGGATGCGCTGGTCGCGAAGCTGACCGAGCGGGTCGGCAAGCTCACGATCGGCCGCAGCGACGACGAGTCCGCCGACTTCGGTCCGCTGGTCAGCAAGGACGCCCTCGAGCGGGTGAACAACTACATCCAGATCGGCATCGATGAGGGCGCGGAGGCCGTGATCGACGGCCGCGGCTTCACCCTCGAGGGCCACGAGAACGGCTTCTTCGCCGGCGCGACCCTGTTCGACAAGGTCACCACCGACATGCGCGTCTACAAGGAAGAGATCTTCGGACCCGTCCTGCTGGTTGCCCGCGCGGCGGACTACGAGGAGGCGCTCCGCCTGCCCACCGAGCACGAGTACGGCAACGGCGTCGCCATCTTCACCCGCGACGGCGACACGGCCCGCGACTTCACGAACCGGGTGAACGTCGGCATGGTCGGCGTCAACGTGCCGATCCCGGTACCGATCGCGTACCACACGTTCGGCGGCTGGAAGCGTTCCGGCTTCGGCGACCTGAACCAGCACGGTCCTGACTCCTTCCGCTTCTACACCAAGACCAAGACCGTGACGCAGCGTTGGCCCTCGGGCAAGAAGGAAGAGACCAACCACTTCGTCATCCCCACCATGAACTGAACGGATCTCCATGTTCACCTTGACCGATGACGAGCGGGCGATCAGTGACACGGCCCGTGATTTCGCGGCCGAGCATCTGGCGCCGCATGCGGTGGAATGGGATCAGGCCAAGCATTTCCCCGTCGATGTGCTGCGGAAGGCGGCCTCGCTCGGGATGGGCGGGATCTACATCCGCGAGGACGTGGGCGGCTCCGAGCTGACCCGGGTCGATGCGGCCCGCATCTTCGAGCAGTTGGCGAAGGGCTGTCCGTCGATCGCCGCCTACATTTCCATCCACAACATGGTCACCTGGATGATCGACCGGTTCGGCACCGAGGAGCAGCGCCGCGCCTGGGTGCCGGGGTTGTGCGCGATGGATCAGCTGGGCAGTTACTGCCTCACCGAACCCGGCGCCGGCTCCGATGCGGCGGCGCTGAGCACCAGGGCGGTCCGCGACGGCGACGACTACGTGCTCAACGGGGTCAAGCAGTTCATTTCCGGGGCCGGCACCTCGGAGGTGTATGTGGTGATGGCCCGCACCGGGGAGGGCGGGCCGCGCGGGATTTCGGCGTTCATCGTCCCGAAGGACTCACCGGGGCTGTCGTTCGGGCCGAACGAGGTGAAGATGGGCTGGAACGCCCAGCCGACCCGGCAGGTGATCTTCGAGGATGTGCGGGTGCCGGCGGGCAACCTGCTCGGCGACGAGGGCGGCGGGTTCCGGATCGCGATGGCCGGCCTGAACGGGGGCCGGCTCAACATCGCCGCCTGCTCGGTCGGTGGGGCGCAGACCGCGTTGGATAAGGCGGTGGCGTATCTGGCGGACCGGAAGGCGTTCGGGTCGTCGTTGCTCGACTCGCAGGCGTTGCAGTTCCAGCTGGCGGACATGCGCACGGAGCTGGAGGCGGCCCGCACCCTGTTGTGGCGGGCGGCGGCCGCGTTGGAGGAGGGTGCCCCGGACGTGGTGGAGTTGTGTGCGATGGCGAAGCGGTTCGCCACCGACACCGGGTTCGAGGTCGCGAACAAGGCGCTGCAGCTGCACGGCGGGTACGGCTATCTTGCCGAGTACGGGATCGAGAAGATCGTCCGCGACCTGCGGGTGCATCAGATCCTCGAGGGCAGCAACGAGATCATGCGGGTGGTCATCGCCCGCAGCATCATCGCGGGACACGGGAAGCAGGGAGCGGCATGAGCGACGCGGGAACAGCGGTGGACGAGGTTCTGATCAACAAGAGCGGCGGTGTGGGCCGGATCGTGTTGAACCGGCCGAAGGCGATCAACGCCCTCAACCACGCCATGGTGGCGCGGATCGCCGCGGCGTTGGCGGCGTGGGCCGGGGACGACGAAGTGCGCGCGGTGCTGATCACCGGCGCCGGGGAACGCGGGCTGTGCGCGGGCGGGGACATCGTCTCGATCTACCACGACGCCAAGGAGGGTGGCACGGGGTCGCGGGAGTTCTGGCGGGACGAGTACATCCTCAACGCCGCCATCGCGAACTACCCGAAGCCGTATGTGGCGGTGATGGATGGCATCGTGATGGGCGGCGGGGTCGGGGTGTCGGCGCACGGCAGTGTGCGGATCGTGACCGAGCGGTCGATGATCGGGATGCCCGAGACCGGGATCGGGTTCGTCCCCGACGTCGGCGGCACCTACCTGTTGGCCCGGTCCCCGGGGGAGTTGGGCACCCACATCGCGCTCACCACGGCCCGCCTCAGTGCCGGGGATGCGATCGCGTGCGGGTTCGCCGACCACTTCATCCCGTCCGCCAGGATCGGACAGTTCGTCGAGGCTCTGTCGACCACGTCGGTGGAGGAGGCGTTGGCCGCGTTCACCGAACCGGCCCCGGAATCGGACCTGCTGGCGCAGCAGGCGTGGATCGACGCCGCATATTCCGCGGACAGCGTCGCCGAGATCGTGGCCCGCCTGCAGGGCAGTGGGGTCCCGGAGGCGGCGAAGGCGGCCGAGCAGGTGCTGGCGAAGTCGCCGACCGCGTGCGCGGTCACCCTGGCGTCGCTGCGCCGGGCCCGGGTGGCGGCCAGCCTCGAAGAAGTGCTGAACGAGGAGTTCCGGGTGTCGGTGGCCTGCCTGGGCTCGGCCGATCTGGTCGAGGGGATCCGGGCGCAGGTCGTCGACAAGGACCGCAACCCGCACTGGTCACCCGCCTCCATCGACGACGTGACCGACGACGCCGTCGCAACATTCTTCACCCCCCTCGGCGACCTCGAACTCGGCCTGACGGCCCCGCAACCGCAGCACTGAACCATCAGCCACACGCGTCCAGGAGGGACTGCTATGAGCACTACCGTCGGATTTCTGGGACTCGGCCACATGGGTGGCCCCATGGCGGCCAACCTCGTCAAGGCGGGACACACGGTGGTCGGCTTCGACCTCGCCCCCGCCGCACTCGAGCAGGCAGTGAAAGACGGTGTCACTGTCGCCGATTCGGCCGTCGATGCCGTACGCGAGGTGGACGTCGTGATCACGATGCTGCCGAGCGGCAAGCACGTTCTCGGGCTCTACGCGGAGATCCTGCCCGCCGCGAAACCGGGGACCCTGTTCATCGACTCGTCCACCATCGACGTGGCGGACGCCCGGGCCGCGCACGACGAGGCCGTCGAGGCCGGACACCGCTCGGTGGACGCACCCGTCTCCGGTGGCGTCGTCGGCGCCACCGCGGGAACTCTCGCGTTCATGGTCGGCGGCACGGCGGACGACTTCGAGGCCGCGAAGCCGCTGCTCGACGTGATGGGCAAGAAGGTCGTCCACTGCGGCGACCCGGGCAACGGTCAGGCCGCGAAGATCTGCAACAACATGATCCTCGGTGTGTCGATGATCGCCGTCAGCGAGGCGTTCGTCCTCGGCGAGAAGCTGGGCCTGAGCAACCAGGCCCTGTTCGACGTCGCATCCAACGCGTCGGGTCAGTGCTGGGCGCTCACCACCAACTGTCCTGTGCCCGGACCGGTTCCGACGAGCCCGGCCAACAACGACTACCAGCCGGGCTTCGCCGCGGCGCTGATGGACAAGGATCTCGGTCTCGCCGCGAACGCGCTGAAGACCAACGGCGTCGAGGCCGAACTCGGGCTCCGCGCCGCCGAACTGTACAGCCGGTTCCATGCCGCCGGCGGTGGTGGCCAGGACTTCTCGGCCATCATCAACGACATCCGCGAACGTTCCACCGAGGGAGAGCAGTGACCGACTTCGAGACCATCCTCCTGGAGCGCAAGGGCCGGGTGGGGATCATCACCCTCAACCGTCCGAAGGCGCTCAACGCATTGAACTCCGAGCTGATGCGCGAGGTCGTGTCGGCGGTCGAGGAGTTGGAGAAGGATTCGGAGATCGGAGCCATCCTGATCACCGGCTCCGACCGGGCCTTCGCGGCGGGCGCCGACATCAAGGAGATGCAGCCCAAGTCGTATATGGACGTCTACCTGGACGACTTCTTCGCCGCGTGGGATCGCCTCGCCGCGGCCCGCAAGCCCACCATCGCTGCCGTCGCGGGCTACGCCCTCGGCGGCGGGTGCGAACTGGCGATGCTCTGCGATATCCTGATCGCCGCCGACACCGCGAAGTTCGGTCAGCCGGAGATCAAACTCGGTGTCATCCCCGGCATCGGCGGCTCCCAGCGACTGACCCGCGCCGTGGGCAAGGCCAAGGCCATGGAACTGTGCCTGACCGGCCGGAACATGGACGCCGAGGAGGCTGAACGCGCCGGGCTGGTGTCGCGGATCGTGCCCGCCGCCGACCTCCTGGACGAGGCGCTGCAGACGGCGACCACCATCGCCGAGATGTCCCTCCCGGTCGCGATGATGGCGAAGGAAGCGGTGAACCGCTCCTTCGAAACCACGCTCACCGAGGGCGTCCGCTTCGAGCGCCGGGTGTTCCACTCGACGTTCGCCACCGAAGATCAGAAGGAAGGGATGGCGGCGTTCGTCGAGAAGCGTTCGCCCGTCTTCAAGCACCGCTGAAAGCCCTGAAACGACTGTCGCCCCGCACCGGACCAGGTGCGGGGCGACAGTGGTGCTTCACCACTTGGTGGGCGCGTCTCCGGTGTCGAAATCGCCTGCCTCGCGGCGCAGTTCGGCGAGGATGGCGACCAGTTGTTCGAGCTTGTCACCGGACACGCCGGGGCGGGAGAACACCTGGGCGTTGAGCCGCTCGGTGGACTCGACTGCCAGTTTCCTTCCCGCGTCGGTGATTTCGATCAGCGTCGCCCGACGGTCGCTCGGATGCGGAACACGCCGCACGAGATTCGCCGTCTCGAGCCGGTCGACGGCGTTGGTGACGCTCGTCGGGTGAACCTGAAGGCGCGCGCTGGCCTTCGCCATCGGGAGTGCGCCGGTGCGCGTGAACGTCAGCAGTGTCAGCAATTCGTACCGGGCGAACGTGAGCCCCGACGGTTTGAGCACCTCTTCCACCCGCGCGATCATGATCTGATGGGCGCGCATCACCGAGGTCACCGCGGCCATGCCGTCGGCAACGTCACCCCAGCCGTGCTTGGTCCACTGCCGGTGGGCCTCTTCGATGGGGTCGAGATGAAGTGGTGACGGTGGTGGCATGCGTCGATCATCCCATGTCGGGTGATGGGCCGTGAAAGTCTGCCGAGCGTGTCGTCAGCGCGCTTCCGCCTTCGCTGCGGCCGCCAGCGCCACCAACCCCAGTCCCGTGCACGCGGTCATGGTGACCGCAAGCGCGACGCCGGTGTTACCGAGCACCCCGACCAGGGGAGCGATCAGGGCGCCGACACCGAATTGCAGGGCGCCGAGCAGCGCGGCAGCCGTGCCCGCGGCCTCCCCGTGCCTGCCGAGGGCCAGGGCCGGGGCATTGGGCAGGACGAAGCCGACACCGCCGAGGAGGAACCACAGGGGAACGACGAACCCGACGAGCCCGCCGAACTCGAAATGCGCGGTGGTGATCAGCGCCAGCCCGGCCACTGTCGCGAAGCCGAGGGCCGACACCGTGATCTGCAGCGGTGACCAGCGCGCGAGGGCGCGGACGTTGAGTTGCGAGGCCCCGATCAGGGCGATCGCGCCGGAGCTGAACAGCAGCGCGAACTGCTGCTCGTCCAGGCCGTACTGGTCCTGGAACACGAACGACGCACCGGAGACGTACGAGAACAGCGATCCCATCGCCACGCTCGACACGAGCGCGAGCACCATGAACGCCCGGTCCCCGAGCAGGCCCCTGTAGGTGCCCAGCACGGCGACGAGGTTGCTCTTGCGACGACGCTCCGGCGGCAGCGTCTCCGTCAGACCCCACGCGCCGATCAACGCCGTCAGCGTGCCGATCACGGCGAGGACGACGAAGATCCCGCGCCAGTCGAGGGCGATGAGGAGCGCCCCGCCGATACTCGGGGCGAGCACGGGTGCGACGCCGAGGACGAGCATCAGCCGCGACATCACGACGGCGACGGTGTTCCCCGAGAACAGGTCGCGGACCACGGCGAGCGCGACTACCGCTGCGGCGGCGGCGCCGATGCCCTGGAAGACGCGGAGCACCCCCAGCACTGCCACGGTCGGCGCGAACACCGCGAGCACGGACGCGGCGACGTGCACACCGATACCGGCGATGAGGGGGCGTCTGCGCCCCAGGCTGTCCGCCAGCGGTCCGACGATCAACTGCCCCAGCGCGAGGCCGAGCAGGGTTCCCGTGATGGTCAGCTGGACTGCGGACGAGGACGCGCCGAGGTCGGTTCCGATGTCCGGTAGCGCCGGCAGATACATGTCGATGGTGAAGGGGCCGAGGGCCACCATCGCGCCGAGTACGAGGATCACCCGAAGGCTGGGCCGAGTGGTTGTCCGCTCGCCGGTCGGGGCGGCGCGTTCTTCGGTGTCGGTCATGAAGCAACACAGCAACGAGGGCACGTGGTTTGTTCCCGCCCCGGCGTGTCGGTTCAGAATCACCGTGAGCACAACCCTCGCACCCTCGGCGCCGGCCGGGCACAGTGATCATCGATGCGGGTGTGACTGAGTGGTTGAGGTACCGGCCTGCAAAGCCGTTCACACGGGTTCGAATCCCGTCACTCGCTCGACGAGAACCGGCAGGTGATGCACCTGCCGGTTCTCCGCGTGCTCGACGGGGAACTATCCGGTGTAACCGGAGAGGTCGTACACGGTCGTGCCGCCCACCGTGATGGGCGTGAAATTGGCGGCCACCCACTGCTCGATCGCGCCGGACGTGCTGTCGCCGCCGCGACCACCACCCCCACCACCACCGGCGATGTAGTAGTGCACCTGGCCGTTCTCGACGTAGGAGATGAACTGGTCGAGTGTCGGCGTGGGGTCGGAACTCCATCCGCCGATGGCCATCACCGCGGTGTCGGCGGCCAGTTCATAGGTGGCAGCGCTCTGCGAACCGTTGGTCGCGGCCGACCACGTGGTGCCTGCCTCGGCGAGCAACGTCGTGAGCTCGGAACTCGTCCCACCCTCGTTGCCGCCCATGTCACCGCCCGGTGCCTGGCCGCCGGCCATGTCACCGCCGGGTGCCCGGCCGCCGCCGCCTCCCATTCCGGTATCGGTGACTGCCCCGGACGGGCCGGCCGTGGGGATCGATCCGCTGTGCGCGGTGGCGGCGGTGGCGATCGCGTAGGACGCGGAGCCTCCGATTCCGGCGAGCGAGCCCAGCAGCACGCCGGTGACGGCGAGTTTCCGGACGCGGTTCCCGTCGCCGAGCGCGAGCAGGGCGGCGCCGAGAACGGTGCCGGCGAGCAGGACCCACTTCAGGGCGGGCATCCACTCGGTGTTGCGGTGCAACAGGACCCAGCCCCACGCACCTGCGGCCACCATCATGAATGCGAGACCGAACCGTCCGAGAATGCTGCCGCGCTTCTGCCACAGGGCGTACCCGCCGGTGCCGATCATCCCGGCGATCGCGGGGGCGAGCGCCACCGTGTAGTACGGGTGGATGGTGCCGGACATGTAGCTGAAGATCAGTCCCGTGACGAGGAACCAGCCACCCCACGCGATCAGGGAGGCCCGCACGCGGTCCGTCCGCGGAGCGCGTCCACGGGCGAGCAACCCGAAGACCAGGGCGACCAGCGCCGCCGGGATCAGCCACGAGATCTCGATGCCCATCTCGCTGCCGAACAGGCGATCCAGCCCGGTGCTCCCGCCGAAACTCGATCCCGCACTTCCGCCGGCCATTCCGCCGCCACCACCGCCGGTGTTTCCGAAGATCCGGCCGAGTCCGTTGTAGCCGAGCACCAGATCCATGACGCTGTTGTCGGTGGAACCGCCGATGTAGGGGCGCGAGTCCGCGGGCCACAGCCACACGGCGAGAACCCACCATCCGGCCGCGGCGACGACGGCGGCGACACCCCCGGCCAGGTGCAGCAGGCGAAACCGCAACCGGGCATGTCCGGCAACCAGATAGGCCAGACCGAACGCGGGCAGCACCATCAGGCCCTGCAACATCTTGGTGAGGAACGCGAAGCCGAGCGCGACCCCGGTGAGGGTGATCCACATCGCGGCGCGGCGGCCGGTCTCCGTCTCGATCGCGCGGACCACGAAATATCCGGCCGCGGTCATCAGGAGCACGAGCAAAGCGTCGGGGTTGTCGAAGCGAAACATCAAGGCGGCCGCGGGAGTTGCGGCGAGAACGGCGCCGGCGATCAACCCGGCGCCACTGTTCGTGACGCGGGTGACGGCCGCGTAGCCGAGGGTGACCGACCCGACCCCCATCAGGGCCTGGGGGACGAGGAGGCTGGCGCTGGAGAACCCGAAGATCCGTCCGGACAGTCCCATCACCCACAGCGACGCGGGCGGTTTGTCGACCGTGATGAAATTCGAGGTGTCGAGCGAGCCGAAGAACCACGCCTTCCAACTCTGCGAACCGGCCTGCGCTGCCGCGGCATAGAAACTGTTGGCGTAGCCGCTCGAGGTGAGATCCCACAGGTACAGCGCCGCGGTGGCGGCGAGTAGTGCGGTGACGGCGAGTGCGGAACCGCGCCGGCGGATCCACGATTCCGACTCGGCGCGGTGGCCGGGCGATTCTGTTCTCCGTGGCGGAGCCGGAGTGAGAACGGCAGTCATCAGGTGGTCCCTTCGCGAGTTGCTGTCCTGACAACGTTCTCGCGTGGGGGCGTCACCCGGCTGGGAGGCGGCTGGAAGGTTCCTGTGAACCCGGACTCCGATCGCGATCCGGTTCAGCGTGTCGTGTCGAGTGTGTCGACGTCGACGCCTGCTGCGGGAAGCAGGTGGTAGAAGGCGCGTTCGCAGAGGTCGATCATCTCGGTGCGTTCCATGGTCGGCTCGTCGAGCCAGGACAGCACGATCTCCTCCATGAACGCCTGCCAGCCCGAGATCGTGGCCTCGAGCGCGGGCGTCGTCGGCACGCCGAACTCGGCCAGCGACACGCCGATCCACCGGGTGAACGTCCGACGCATGCCGCGGTAGATCTGCCGCATCCTCTCGTCGCCGCTCCCGGCCATCCGCATGACCGCGAGATAGATGGTGGGGTGCTCGATCACCGCGTCCGCGAACGTTTCGACGCCTGCCCGGAGTTGCCCGTATAGCGGGAGCGTCGCGTCGGGTGTCATCCGCCGCTGCAGTTCGGAGGCCGAGGCTTCGAGGACGGCGTTGCGAAAGCCCTGCTTGTTCTTGAAGTAGTGGAACAGCAGTGGTGCCGAGACGCCCGCCTCGGCCGCCACCTGGTCGATCGAGAGGTCGTCGAACGGCACCGTCTCGAGGAGTCGGACGGCCACGTCGAGGATCTGCGCGCGCCGATCTTCGGGAGAGCGGGGTGCGGCGGCCACCCCTGCACTCTATTGAGGATCGCCCGAACCGTCCATTGACTTTTACTCAACCACATACGTAACCTCGGGTTACACATACCGAGTGTGAGGAGCGCAACAATGCCGGATTTCGATGTGGTCGTCAATGGTGGGCTGTGGTTCGACGGAACCGGATCCGCGCCGCTGCGACGCAATCTCGGCATCCGCGACGGAATCGTCGTCCGGGCATCGACCCGCCCGCTGCCCGTCGGACCTGACACCGAGGTCATCGACGCCGCAGGCAAGTGGGTGCTCCCCGGATTCGTCGACGTGCACACCCACTACGACGCGGAGGTGCTCGTCAGCCCCGGCTTGCCGGAGTCGGTACGACACGGCGTGACCACCGTCGTCCTCGGAAACTGCTCCCTCTCCACCGTGTATTCGACGCCGCGCGAGTGCGCCGACCTGTTCAGCAGGGTCGAGGCCGTGCCGCACGACTCCGTGCTCGGGATCCTGGAGGAAAACAAGATCTGGCAGAACCCGGCGGAGTACGTCGAGGCACTCGAGTCGTTGCCGCTCGGCCCCAACATCGCCGGGTTCATCGGGCACTCCGACATCCGCACCCACGTCCTCGGTCTCGGCCGCGGCACCGACAAGCGGATCGAGCCGACCGCGCGCGAACTCGAGCAGATGGGTGCGATGCTCACCGACGCCGTCGATGCCGGCTTCCTCGGCCTCTCCTCGATGACGAACGCACTCGACAAGATCGACGGTGACGAATACCGTTCGCGCTCATTGCCGTCCACGTACGCGCGGTGGAAGGAGTTCCGCTTCCTCAATCGCATCCTGCGCGAGCGCGGCAAGATCCTGCAGAGCGCACCGACAATCAACCTGCATCCGAACATCGCCGGATTCTTCACGGAGAGTTCGGGCCTCGGGCGGCGCAAGCCCCTCAAGACGTCGCTGCTGTCGGCCGCGGACTCGAAGGCCTACCCGCCGATCGTGTACTTCATGCTCGCCGCGGCGCCGCTGCTGAACCGCTTCGCCAAGACCGATTTCAAGTGGCAGCACCTGCCGGTGCCGTTCACCGTCTACGCGGACGGGATCGACCTCGTGGTGTTCGAGGAATTCGGCGCCGGCGCGGCGGCACTGCACCTCGAGGACCAGGTGGAGCGAAATGCCCTACTGCAGGACGAGTCCTACCGACGCCGGTTCCGCAAGGACTACGACAACAAGTTCAGCCCCCGCATCTGGCACCGCAACTTCTACGACGCCGAAATCGTCGGGTGCCCTGACGAGACGCTGATCGGCAAGACGTTCGGCGCCGTGGGTGACCTCGGCGGTGTGCACCCGGTCGACGCGTACCTCGATCTCGTCGTGAAGTACGGCACCGACCTGCGGTGGCGGACCACCATCGCCAACCATCGCCCCAGGTTCGCGAAGAAGCTCGCGGCCAGTTCCGGGGTGCAGATGGGATTCGGCGACGCCGGCGCCCACCTGCGCAACATGGCGTTCTACAACTACCCGATCCGGTTGCTGAAGAAGGTCAAGGACGCGCAGTCCGACCGCAAGCCGTTCCTGACCGTCGAGCGGGCCGTTCACCGGCTGACCGGCGAGCTGGCCGACTGGTACGGCATCGACGCCGGCCACCTCCGCGAAGGTGACCGCGCCGATCTGGTCGTCGTCGACCCGGCGGGTCTCGACGCCACGGTGGACGGTTTGTTCGAGGCGGAGGTCCCCGAATACGGCGGGTTGCGGCGAATGGTGAACCGCAGTGACGGCGCCGCGGTCGCGACGGTGATCAACGGCAGGCTCGTGTACCGCGACGGCGAATTCGCCGGTGGATTCGGGGTCACCAGGACGGGACGCTTCCTCCGCGCCGGAGAGTCGGCCGCAGACCGCAGCGAGCGTGAGACGATCGTCGGATGAGTCGCACGGAGCGGATCGGCACGTTCACCCGCGACGGACTGGTGTTCGACGTCCGCGACGAGGGCCCGATCGACGGCACACCGGTGGTGCTGTTGCACGGGTTTCCGCAGGACTCGCGGTCGTGGGAGGCGCTGGCGCCGCTGCTGCACCGGCGCGGGTTCCGCACCCTGGCCCCGGACCAGCGAGGCTATTCGCCCGGTGCCAGGCCCCGCGCCCGCCGCGCGTACCGCAGCACGGATCTGATCGCGGACGTCGTCGCGCTCATCGACCGGGCAGGCCTCGGCCCGGCGCACGTGGTCGGACACGATTGGGGCGCTGCGGTGGCCTGGGGTCTCGCCGCCGAACGCCCGGACCGGGTCCGGACGCTCACGGCGCTGTCGGTGCCGCACCCGGCGGCGTTCGTGCGGGCGATGCTCACCAGCCGTCAGATCCTGAAGTCCTGGTACATGTTCGCGTTCCAGCTGCCGTGGATCCCGGAGCGGGTGCTCACCCCGGACGGCTTCGGCTACCGGGCCCTGGTCGCCAGCGGCCAGTCGCCGGACGACGCGAAGCGCGACCTCGGGCCCATGCGCGACCGGACGCGGGCCCGGGGCGCCCTGAACTGGTATCGTGCGATGCCGTTCATCTCGCCCCGATCTGCCTCCCGGAAGGTCCGGGTGCCCACGCTGTTCGTGTGGAGCGACGGCGACACTGCGATCGGTCCGGTGGGGCCGAAGCTGACGTCCCGATTCGTCGACGCCCCGTACACATTCGAGGTGCTCCGCGGCGTGAGCCACTGGATCCCGGACGAGGCCGCCGAACGCGTCGACGAACTACTCGGAAACCACCTGCTCGATCAGTCGTGATCGACTGTCCGCTGTCGGTGAACGCCGCGGCGTCAGGGTGCGTGGTCTGGAAGACTCCGGAGGTATGGAAGCTCAGCGCAGACTGACGCTGGTTACGGCCGCTCCCGAGGACTCGCGGGAGGAACCGCTGGTGCGTGAGCTCTACGGGCGGGTGCTCCGCGAGGCGCGCCGGGACCAGGACCGGAGCCTCGAGGACGTTGCCGCCGCCGTCGGGATGTCGAAGCAGTACCTCTCCGAGATCGAGCGCGGGAAGAAGGAGCCGTCCTCCGAAATGCTGCGCGCCGTATGCGGCGCCCTCGGTCTCCCGGTCGAACACCTGCTGTTCCGGTCCGGGCGCCGGCTCGGCGCGGCCAACCGGAACTCGGCGACCGGGAACCCGAACCGGCAGGTGCCCACCCTGCTCGCCGCCTAGCCTTCGCAGTCACTCCGCGACGAGCGTGTCGGCCAGGCCGTAGTCGATGGCCTCCTGAGCCGTGAGGATGCGGTCCCGGTCCGTGTCCCGGCGAAGGCGTTCGACGGTCTGCCCGGTGTGTTTGCTCAGAATGGCCTCGGTCTGCGAACGAACCCGCATGATCTCGGCGGCCTGCAGCGCCAGGTCGGAGATCGTGCCGTTGCCCTGCGTCGACGGCTGGTGCAGCAGTACCCGGGAGTGCGCCAGGACGTGCCGGTGTCCCTTGGTTCCCGCTGCCAGGAGAACCGCCGCGGCGGAGGCGGCCTGCCCCATGCAGTAGGTGGCGATGGTCGGGCGCAGGAACTGCATCGTGTCGTAGATGGCGAGCATCGCGGTCGTGGAGCCGCCGGGGGAGTTGATGTACAGCCCGATCTCCTGATCGGAACTGTCCGCCTGCAGGTGGAGCAGCTGTGCCATCACGACATTGGCGACGCCGTCGTCGATCTCCGTGCCCAGGAAGACGATCCGCTCGTTCAGCAGTCGGCTGAAGATGTCGAACGACCGCTCGCCTGCCGGGGTGCGTTCGATGACGTGGGGAATGGTGTATTGGGACATGGCTTCACAATCCAATTCTCGGGGCGGTGGTGTGCGGGGCGATCTCCGCGAACGAGGACACGACGCGGTCGACGATCCCGTAGTCGCGGGCCTCGTCCGCGGTGAACCACCGATCCCGATCGCTGTCCTCGGCGATCTGCTCGACCGGATGCCCCGTCTCCGCGGCCAGGATCTCCTGCGACTGTCGCTTCATCCGTTCGAGGCTCTCGGCTTGGATGGCGATGTCGACGGCCGTACCGCCGATTCCTGCCGAGGGCTGGTGCATCATGATGCGGCTGTGCGCCAGGCTGATCCGCTTGCCGTGGGTTCCCGAGCACAGCAGCACTTGCCCCATGCTGGCGGCGAAACCCATGGCCACGGTCACCACGTCGTTGGGGACGAGTTTCATCGTGTCGTAGATGGCCAGGCCTGCGAAGACGGAACCACCCGGCGAATTGATGTACAGCACGATGTCGCGTTTGGGGTCGGCGGCCGCGAGCAGCACCAGTTCGGAGCAGGCGCGCTCGGCCATGGCATCGTCCACCTCGCCGGTGAGGAGGATCGTGCGCTGGCGAAACAGTCTGTCCGCCAACAGGTCGCGGTAGTTCAGGTCGGGTAGTGCGGCTGTGGTCATGTCTCCAGTTCTACCGCCGCGCCGGCGCAGGACCGCCAGTTGTCTGCTGTGGGCAGACGACGGAGTGCCGGGTGTTCGTGAATCGAGGTGACCGTGAGGAGTCCAGTGGATGAACGACCCACCACCTGTGGGTGAACTGTAAGAACAGACCGCTCGGACAGTGGAATCGGGCTCGCATGTGGGCGAAGTCGCTGGTTAGGGTTCCCTCATGCACGTTCTGTTCGTCTGTAGCGGGAACGTCTGCCGCTCGCCGATCGCAGAGCGGTTGACATACGCGTACGCACTCGCCCGCGATCTGCCGCACCTCACCGCGGAGAGCGCCGGCGTCCGCGCCCTCGTGGGCTTTCCGATCGAACCCGTCGCCGCCCGCGTCATCGAGGGCCTCGGTGCGAGCGCCGACGGCTTCCGGGCGCGCCGCCTGCAGCCCGAGATGATCAAACGCGCCGACCTCGTCCTCGCGATGGCCGAGCAGATCCGGGACCGTTCGATGGAACTGCTCCTCGGGACGAGCCACTGCACGTTCACCCTGCGGGAGGCACGCAGGATCGCCGCCGCAACCGGGGCCCGCACCGTCGCCGAACTCGCGGTTGCCCGCCGGGACTACGGGACGATCGAGGAGCCGAACATCAGCGACCCGGTGGGTCTGGCCGAGTCGGCGTTCACCGAGGTGGGCGACCGGATCGCCGCCGAGTTGATACCGCTGCTCGACGCTCTCGACCTCGACAGCGGTACGACGTGGTCGCCGGAACCGGAAGCCGAACCGGATCCCCGACCCGAGCCCGAACCCGAGCCGCTTCCCCCGGTCGTCCACCTGCCGCTGTCGCCCAGGCCGCTGATCGCGGCGCGGGCGGCGTCGTCGATCCTCGACTATCCGGTCAGCTGGACGCGCTGAACTGGTAATCGGCGAATCTCTCGTCCACCTGCTCGGCCGTCAGCCCGAACTCCTCGAGCGTGTACTTGTGCGAGGGGCGGCGGTCGCCGCTGCGGCTCTCGGCGTGCATCGCCTCCATCGCCGCCCGGGCTGGCCCACCGAGATCGAGCCCGAAGTGCGTGTAGACCCCCTCGACGGTGCCGAGCGGATCGGCCACGAAATCCCGGTAGTCGACGTCGACGAACTGGGCGGGGTCGTGCCGGGCGCGGGCCGCGGTGAACTGCTCGAGCCCCCGGGCCCACAGTTCGAGCTGACTCTCCCCGATGACGCTGCCCCGGAACTTTTCCGACCACCCTTCCGTCGCCTGTTCCGCCAGGCTGCACACCGACGGGACGATCGTGCGCGGCGGCCGGTGGGTCTGGACGATCAGGGCGTCCGGGTAGACCGCGAGCAGTTCGTCGAGCGCGAACAGGTGACTGGGGTTCTTCAGCACCCAGCGGCGGTCCCGGTCGGGCAGTCCGATCAGCTGCAGGTTCTTCTTGTGCCGCCGATAGGCGTTCGTCCAGTCCTGGCCCTCGAGCCAGCGGGAATACGTCGGGAGCGACGCCAGGCACTCGTACGAGATCGACTTGAACGTCTGCCGCAGCAGTTGCCAGCACTCCTCGACCTCGCTCGCCGACATGTAGTGGACGCCCATGAATTCGGGGCGTTCGATGTGGTGGCGGCTGAAGCCCTCCTCGATCTTCTGGAACACCGGATTCGATTCCCAGGTCTCACGCGGCGGCCGGGGTTGCGGCATCTCGGTCAGCCACATCTCCAGGCCCTGATGGGACGGATCCGCGGTGAGCAGTCGGTGCAGCGCGGTCGTCCCCGTGCGGGGAAGGCCGGTCACGAAGATGGGCCGCTCGATCCGCACGTCCGCGTGCCCGGGGTTCTGCTTCCACGCCGCCTCGCTCAGCAGCCGGGCCACCAGGGCGCCGCGGAGGAACACCCGGGACACCTTGCTGCCGAGCGGTGTCAGTTGCTCGTCGGTGTGATACGAATCCAGCAGGACGCCGAGGGCTTCGGTGTAGTCGTCCACACCGAAGTCGGTGAGACCGGTCAGCCGGGTGGCCGAGGCGTGCAGGTCCTCGACCGTGCCGACCGTGGTGCGCTCGCTCATGATGCTCCGGTTCCGTTCGCTAGTGGTGGAATTCGCCGCAATTGACGTCGAGGCACTGGCCGGTCACGGCGCTCGCCAACGGGGAGGCCAGGAAGATCACGGCGTCGGCGACCTCCTCGGTCGTGGGGAGCCGCTTCAGATCGGTGTTCGCGGCGGTGTGCTCGTAGATCTGCTCGACGGTCGTCCCGTACTTTTCGGCCTGGTGCGTGAAATACTGTTTCAGCGTGTTTCCCCAGATGTAGCCGGGGGCAACGGAATTGACGCGGATTCCCAGCGGTCCCAACTCGGTGGCGAGCGACTGCGACGTCGCGAGCAGGGCGGATTTGGCCATCTTGTAGCTGCCGTACCGTTCCTGGGAGTGCCGGAGCACCATCGAGTTGATGTTCACCACCGCGCCGTTCGCCTCGGCGAGTGCGGGAGTGAACAGCTGAGTCAGCCGTAATGCCCCGAGCACGGTCAGCTCGAAACTGCTGCGGATGTGGTCGAACTCGGTGCGGGCCAGCGGTTTCATCGACGGAACCGAGAACGCGTTGTTGATCAGCACGTCGACCGTGCCGTACGCGTCGACGGCCGCGGACACCAGGTTCTCGGCCGAGGCCTGGTCGGTGATGTCGGTCGGGACGGTCACCGCGCGCCGGCCGACGGCGATGATCTCCTTGGCCACTTCGTCGAGGCGCGACGCGGTCCGGGCGGCCAGCACCACGTCGGCGCCGGCGGCTGCGCAGCGGACGGCGAGGGTACGGCCCAGGGCCGGTCCGACGCCGGAGATGACGACGACCTTGTCCTGCAGGAGTTGTGGAGTAGTCATGGCGGTCATCCCAGCATCCGGTCGGCCACTGCGGCCTGGCGTGCGGCGATGCGTGCAGCGAAGTCCCCGGGGGAGATCTTGTTGGAGTCGTAGTACGGCAGGCTCCGGTGGATCTCGTCGAACTTCACGACCTCGACCCGGGGACCGTCGTCCGGGGTCAGTTCGCGGGAGACGCGCTGCCAGCGGAACTGCAGGTAGCCGCGGAGGTGTCCGACGGTGGCGATCCAGTTGGCGACGCCGGGATTGCGCTCGCACACGACCAGACGGATGTGGTCGTCGGGATCCACCTGCGACTGTGCGACGTTCAGCGACGTCTGGTGGTTGACGTAGTCGAGGGAGATGTACCACATGCTGCCGAGCTGAAAGCCCTGGTAGGGCACGTCGGCTTTGGGGACGGTGATGACCACGGCTTCGTCCTCGGCCAGTTCGTAGTGCCCGACCGACGAGTACTGGGTGGCGAGACCGCCCGGAGTAAGCCGTGGCTCGGTCATCGTGTTCACCGGCAGGTTCAGGTAGAACCACTCCGGGAACTGCAGCCACGTCTTCACCCGCGCGACGAGGGCCTTGCCCGCACGCGCGTACCGCTTCTCCACGGTCTCGCGGGTGAGCGGGCCCGGGGCGGTACCGACCGTATCCGCCCTGGCGATGCGAATGGTGCCGCGCCGCTGACTCCAATCGCTGTACACCTCCCGGACCACCAGTTGCGACGACCCCGGAGCGAGGGTGAAGTAGTTGCGCCGGCCCGCACTGTCGTCGGGGCCGAACCGCACCTCGAACGAGCCGTCGGGCGCGATGTCGATCTCCCGGTCGTCGAATGCCGTGACGCTGCCGGGAACGTGTGCGGCCGTGTAATTTCCGTTCAGCACCTGGAAGCTGAGGTCCGCCGTGGTGCCGCGCAGGCCGGTGACCACGTATTCGACGTCGTCGTCGATCCGCGCACCGAAGTAGAGGGTGTCCGGGTTGTCCAGGCCCATCTTCATGTACGGGCCGGTGCCCGAGATGAACGTCGGGTGCGACCGTTCGGTGGCCCAGGCCGCGTGCGTCGTGGCGAGGATTCCGCCGGCGAGGTACTGGTAGCCCTCCAGCAGGTCCTGTTCGGTGCGGATGTGGGGGGCGCTCTCGATCAGTTTCTCGGCCTCGGCCATGGCGTCGGCGAATGGGTCGGTCAGCACACCGTGCTCCTCACGAGGGGTGGTACAAATATGTACCTGCGTGGTAGAACATTGATGAACCGACAATAGAACGTGTTCTAAGGAGTGGTCAATGGGGCACGAGGACGAGATGCCCGACCGGGCGCAGGGCCGGCGGTCGCCGCCGACCGAGCGTGTGGTGCAGGTGCTGGACTTCCTGGTGGCGCGTAAGGAGCATCGCTTCGGGTTGTCGGAGCTGGCCCGGACGCTCGACATCAGCAAGCCGACGTGCCTGGGGATCCTCACCGAACTGGTCCGCGGCGGCTACCTGGTCCGGGACCCGGCCACGAAGACGTACGGCCTCGGGCCCGCCCTCATCGCGGCGGGCCGCGCGGCCCAGCAGGGGTTTGCGGCCGGGCCGGTGGCGCGCAGGCATCTCGCCGTGCTCAGCGACGAGCTCCGGACCACCTGCACTGCGTCGGCGGTGGTCGGCGACCGCATCGCCGTCCTCGAGCTGACCAGTCCGCCGGGGGTGCGGGCCGCCGCCAAGGTGGGGGAAATGTACCCGTTCGCGCCGCCCGTCGGCCTGATGTACGTGCTGTGGGACGGCGACGACGCCCTGCAGTCGTGGCTGCGCCGGGAACCGACGCTGCCGGTGCGCCTCGACCGGGACCGGTTGCGCACGGTCGTCGAGGAGTGTTCCCGCACCGGATACCTCGTCGAGACACTCACTCCCGTCGGGCAGCGCCTGCACACGCTCATGGCGGGGGTGGCCGCGCACGACCTGCCGCCGGAGTTGCGCGACGTGCTCGGCGAGATGGTGTCCAGCCTCGGGGAGCGGGTGTACCTGGACGCCGAGCACGCGGACCCCGCGTCGCCGCACCCCGTCAGCCTCATCGCGGCGCCGACGTACGACGCCGAGGGTCACCAGGCCATGGTCCTCACCCTCTATGTGGGTACCGAACTCGCGCCGTCCGAGATCGCGCGGCGGGGCAAGGCCCTCGCCGCGGCCGCGGACGCGATCACGACGGAGGTGGGTGGCCGCCGGCCGCGGTGACGGGCGGGCAGGCATTGACCGCAATCTGAAACACGTTCTATTCTCGGAGGTGCATTCATTTTCGACCGGGCTGGTCCAAATATGGAACAGCGACCGGTAAGGAACTCGCGACGAGGAGTCGCCCATGACCGCACCGCCCGTGTACGAGTTGTCCCACCTCGGCGCGCTCGAAGCCGAAGCCGTGCACATCTTCCGAGAAGTGGCCGCCACATTCGAGCGACCGGTCCTGCTGTTCTCCGGCGGCAAGGACTCGGTGGTGATGCTCCACGTGGCCGCCAAGGCGTTCTGGCCCGCGCCTCTCCCGTTCGCCGTCATGCACGTCGACACCGGTCACAACTTCGACGAGGTCCTCGAGTTCCGCGACCGGACCGTCGACCGCCTCGGCCTGCGGATGGTGGTGTCCAGCGTGCAGGACGACATCGACGCCGGTCGCGTCAGCGAGGAGACGGGTCCGCGGGCCAGCCGCAACCGGCTCCAGACCACGGCGCTGCTGCGCGGCATCCGCGACCACGGGTTCGACGCCATCTTCGGCGGCGCCCGGCGCGACGAGGAGAAGGCCCGCGCGAAGGAGCGGGTGTTCAGCTTCCGCGACGAGTTCGGGCAGTGGGATCCGCGGGCGCAGCGCCCGGAACTGTGGAGCCTGTACAACGGCAGGCATCGCAAGGGCGAGCACATCCGGGTGTTCCCGCTGTCCAACTGGACCGAACTCGACATCTGGCAGTACATCGGCGAGGAGGGGATCGAGCTCCCGTCCCTGTACTACGCGCACCGCAGGGAGGTCGTGCTCCGCGACGGAATGCTGTTGGCGCACACACGGTTCCTGACCCTGCTCCCCGGTGACGAACCGTACGAGGCCCTCGTCCGCTTCCGGACCGTCGGCGACGCCACGTGCACGGGCTGCGTCGAATCGTCGGCAACCAGCCCCGAGGCCGTCGTCACCGAGGTCGCCGCGAGCAGGCTGACCGAGCGCGGGGCGACCCGGGCGGACGACCGGATCTCCGAGGCCGGCATGGAAGACCGCAAGAAGGAAGGCTACTTCTGATGCCGCAGTTACTCCGGGTCGCGACCGCGGGCAGCGTCGACGACGGCAAGTCCACCCTTATCGGCAGGCTGCTCTACGACTCCAAGGCGATCTTCGAGGATCAGCTCGAGGCGGTCGAACGCACCAGCCGCGAACGGGGCGACGAACACGCGAACCTGGCTCTGCTCACCGACGGCCTGCGCGCCGAACGCGAGCAGGGCATCACCATCGACGTCGCGCACCGCTATTTCGCCACGCCGCACCGCAAATTCATCATCGCGGACACCCCGGGGCACGAGCAGTACACGCGGAACATGGTGACCGGCGCGTCGACCGCCGACCTGGCCCTGATCCTGGTCGACGCCCGCAAGGGGATCCTAGAGCAGACCCGCCGCCACGCCTTCATCGCCAGCCTTCTCGGAATTCCGCACCTCGTGCTGTGCGTCAACAAGATGGATCTCGTCGGGTGGTCCGAGGAACGCTTCGAGGAGATCAAGGAGGAATTCCGGAAGTTCGCGATCAAACTCGAGGTCCACGACCTCACGTTCATCCCGGTGTCGGCACTGCGCGGCGACAACATCGCGCAACGCACCGCCAACATGCCCTGGTACGAGGGAGCGTCGCTGCTGCACTACCTCGAGCAGGTGCACGTGGCGTCCGACCGCAACCTGATCGACGCGCGGTTCCCGGTGCAGTACGTGGTCCGGCCGCAACGCCAGACCGATTCGGCGTTGCACGATTTCCGCGGCTACGCGGGGACGGTCGCCAGTGGGGTGTTCAAGCCGGGCGACGAGGTGGTGGCCCTGCCGTCGGGGTTCACCTCCACCGTCAGTGCCATCTGGGGTCCCGGCGGAACCCGCCTCGACGAGGCGTTCGCACCGTCGGCGGTGTGCGTGCAACTCGCCGACCAGTTGGACGTGAGCCGCGGAGACGTGTTGTGCCGTCCCAACAACCGTCCGCTCGTCGGGCAGGAACTCGACGCGATGGTCTGCTGGTTCAGCGAACAGTCCGCGCTGACACCCGATGCCCGGTATACGCTGCTGCACACCACCCGTGCCACCAAGGCGTCGATCGCGCGGCTCGACTATCGGCTGGACGTGAACACCCTGCACCGCGACGAGTCCGCACGGTCGCTGTCGCTCAACGAGATCGGCCGTGTGCAGCTGCGAACGTCGCAGCCGTTGATGTTCGACCCGTACCGCCGCAACCACGTGACGGGCAGTTTCGTCCTCGTCGACGAGTCGACCCACAACACGGTCGCCGCCGGCATGATCACCGGGCCGACGCTGTCGCGTTCGAAGGTGGTGTGGCACGCGGCGGCCGTGTCGCGGGAGGAGCGGGCGACGCGCGGCCGCACCGTGTGGCTGACCGGACTGTCGGCGTCGGGAAAGTCGACGGTCGCGGTGGAACTCGAGCGCCGCCTGGTCGCGTCCGGGGTGCCCGCCTACCGGCTCGACGGCGACAACCTGCGGCACGGCCTCAACGCCGACCTCGGGTTCAGTGCGACGGACCGCGCCGAGAACGTCCGCCGTGTCGGCGCCGTCGCGCAACTGCTCGCCGACTCGGGGGTGGTCGCGATCGCGTCGCTGATCAGCCCGTACCGCGAGGACCGGGACCGCGTCCGGGAACAGCATCGGGCAGCCGGGCTCGACTTCGTCGAAGTGTTCGTCGACACGCCGGTGGACCAGTGCGAGGCGCGCGATCCCAAGGGCATGTACGCGAAGGCCCGCGCCGGGGAGATCACGGGATTCACCGGGGTCGACGACCCGTACGAGGCGCCCGAGAACGCCGAACTCGTGCTCCGGCCCGAGGACGGCACGCCGACCGAACAAGCCGCGAGAATTATGGAATTGTTGACACGTGATCACTGACGCACGACTCGCGGCCGACATCGCCTCCGGTGCCGGCGCCCTGCTGCTGGACATCCGCACCGCGGGACTGGGATCGGCCGACGGTCGTGAACTCGGCAGGCGCGGCGACATCGCCGCCGATGCGTTCATTCTCGGCAAACTCGCGGCGGAGCGACCCGAAGACGCGATCCTCTCCGAGGAGTCGGCCGACGACCGGTCCCGGCTGGAGCGGTCACGGGTGTGGATCATCGACCCGCTCGACGGGTCCAAGGAGTACGGACTGCCCGGGCACTCGGACTGGGCGGTGCACGTCGCGCTGTGGGAACGCGGTCGCGGCATCACGGCGGCCGCGGTCGCGCAACCGGCACTGGGCGCCGTGTACGCCAGCGACGACGACAGCCACGCGGTCCATGCCGAACAGCTGCCTGCCCGCCCGCGGATCGTCGTGTCCGCCAGCAGGCCGCCCGCGTTCGTCGACGCCGTCGCGACGGACATCGGTGCCGAGGTCTCCACCATGGGTTCGGCGGGCGCGAAGGCGATGGCGGTGCTCCGCGGAGACGTCGACGCGTACATCCATGCGGGCGGGCAGTGGGAATGGGACTCCGCGGCCCCCGTCGGCGTCGCCGTGGCCGCGGGCCTGCACTGCTCGCGGATCGACGGAACCCCGTTGGGCTACAACGAATCCCACCCCTATCTCCCCGACCTGCTGATCTGCCGGCCGGAACTGGCCGCGCCCCTGCTTGCGGCGATCGCGAAACACGCCACCGACACGGCCGACAGCGGACGCGTCGCGATGGCCAGGGCCTACATCGACGCACTGGTCAGTCACGACGCCACCAAGGTGCGTCTCGCGGACAACGCGTGGCGGGTGGAGAACGGGCAGCACACGGGCGAATCGGGGGCGTTCATCCGGGACGAACTCGAGAACGGACTGCAGTATCAGGCCATCCAGGCCGTGCGCGACCTCTCCTTCCACGAATGGGGCGACAACGTGGTGGCCCGGTTCGTGCTCGACCTCGGGGCCACACCTACCGAGGTGACGTCGGTCCGGATCACGGAACATTTCGACATCCCGGCCGGGGCGATCCAGTCCGTCATGGCCATCATCGAACCGTTCGCGATCGAGAGGGAGAACCGATGACCCCGGACCAGCTGGTCACCCAATTCTGCGCCGAGTGGATCGAGCCCGATCCGGCGAAGATCGCCGAATACTTCGCGGAAGACGCCGTCTATCACAATATTCCGATGGAACCCGTCACCGGGCGTGACGCGATCCGCGAGTTCATCGCCGGCTTCACCGCGGCCTTCGGCGGCATCGACTTCCGGGTGCACCGGCAGGTCACCGACGGCGGTCAGAGCCCCAACGCCGAGGAGTCGAGCGGGGTGGTGATGAACGAGCGGATCGACGTGTTCACCCTCAACGGCACCGTCGTCGAACTGCCCGTCGTCGGCGTCTTCGAGATCACCGGCGGCAAGATCACCACGTGGCGCGACTACTTCGACATGGCGCCGATCCAGGCTGCAGCCGGTGGTGGGTGACCCACGGCAGTAAATGTTGACGTCAGGTTCAAGTTAGCTCTACGCTGAGCCCGGGGTATGACGACGGTCACACTCGGAGAGGCGAATCTGCATGAGTCAGGTCAACACGGTCCGCGGACCGATCGACAGCGCCGAACTCGGACGCACGTACATGCACGAGCACGTGTTCGTGCTGACACCCGACGTGCAGCAGAACTACCCGGACGAGTGGGGGAGCGAGGACGAGCGGGTCGCCGACGCCGTCACCAAGCTGCGCGCGCTGGCGGAGCAGGGGGTCCGGACCATCGTCGACCCCACCGTCGTCGGCCTCGGCCGGTACATTCCGCGCATCCAGCGGGTGGCGGAACAGCTTCCCGAACTGAACATCGTTGCGGCCTCTGGGCTGTACACCTACGACGACGTGCCGTTCTTCTTCCACTACCGCGGTCCCGCGCTGGACGCGATGGTGGGGGCCGAGGTGCCCGACCCGATGGTGGACATGTTCGTCAAGGACATCGAAGAGGGGATCGCCGACACCGGGGTGCGCGCCGGCCTGCTCAAGTGCGCGATCGACCACCAGGGGCCGACACCGGGTGTCGAGCGGGTCATGAGGGCCGTCGCGAAGGCGCATCGGCGCACCGGAGTGCCGATCACCGTGCACACCCACCCCGGCAGCGAGGCCGGTCTGCACGTCACACGCGTGATGTGCGACGAGGAGGGCGTGCGGCCCGACCGGATCGTGCTCGGGCACAGCGGAGACAGCACCGACGTCGACCACCTGACCAGCCTCGCCGAGGCCGGCTTCGTCCTCGGCATGGACCGGTTCGGGATCAACCTCGAAACGACGTTCGAAGCGCGCGCCGACACGCTCGTCGAGATGTGCCGCCGCGGCTTCGCGGGGCAGATGGTCCTGTCGCAGGACGCCTCCTGTTACATCGACTGGATCGACCCGAACCTGATGGCGGCGCTGCCGCAGTGGCACTACCTGCACATCGAGAACGACGTGCTGCCCTACGTCCGCGAGCGAGGCGTCACCGAGAAGATGATCACCGAGATGCTGGTCGACGTGCCCCGGCGGTACTTCGAGAACGTGGACCCGTACTGACATGTCGCGCCCGCGAACCGCACCCACACCACCGGTCACCGCCCGGGGCGTCCGCACCCGCGATCGCCTCGTCGCCGCGGCCCGGGTGGTGTTCGAGCGCGAGGGATACCTCGACGCCCGCCTCGTCGACATCAGCAAGGAGGCCGGACTCTCGACCGGCTCCTTCTACACCTACTTCACCGGCAAGGAGGAAGTGTTCGCGGCGGTCGTGGAGGTGACGCAGAACGACCTGCTGCATCCCGGGATGGGGCGGGTCGAGGACGAGGACGACGTGCACGCGGTCGTGGAGGCGAGCATCCGGGCATACCTGCACGCGTGCCGCCGGAATGCGCGTCTGCTGGCCCTGCTCGAGCAGGTCGCGCACGTCGACCCTGCATTCCGTGAACTGGAGCGCTCGCGGGACGAGACGTTCTACCTGCGCAACGCGCGGGCGATCGCCGATCTGCAGGCTCGGGGTCTCGCCGACGCGTCGCTCGACCCGATGCTGACGTCGAAGGCGTTGTCCGCCATGGTCGGGAGAATGGCCTACGGTTATTTCGTCGGACCGCCGAGCGAGCGGCGATCACTCACGTTCGAAGAACTGAACGCCGGACTCGCGCGGATGTGGACGAACGCGCTGCGCGTCCCGGACCGCGTCTGAGGGGCCGTCAGTAGCCGGGGGCGTGGAGGATGCGCAGAACGAGATCGGCGTTGATGTCGCCCAGTTCCTCCGGCGTGAATTCGCCGTCGGGGCTGTACCAGCGGCAGATGTCCACCGCGAGGGACATGATCGCCAGAACGGCGACGCGGGGGTCGGGAATGAGGAACACACCCTGATCGAGCCCGTTCTGCACCTCGCGCATCGCGGCGACCCGGATCTGGAGCCGGGTCTCGGCCACCGTCTCGCGGTGTTCGGGACTGAGATGCCTGCTCTCGTACTGGGCGATGCGCGCCCGGCGAAAGTTCCGGGCGTGCATGATGCTGAACTCACGGACCAGGGCCCGGAGGCGGTCGATCGGGTCGGTGAACGGTGCGACCGCGCTGAGCACCAGCGCGAGGGCGCGCTCGTTCGACCGGCGGACCAGCTGGAAGAGCAGATCCTCCTTGGACGGGAAGTGCACATACATCGCGGAGGGGCTCATTCCCGCCGTCGTGGAGATGTCCCGCGTGCGTGTGGCTTCGAAACCCTTGTCGGAGAACAGCGTCGTCGCCGCGCGGAGCAGGCGCTCCTCGGAGGTCGGCGGACCCGGGCTGGCCTGCTCGGTCGCGAACACGTCGTCTCGCAGTTCGGTCATCGGTGGTCCTCTCCGCCGCATCGAGCTTCGTCCGTGCCGGCGGGATTCGGCAAGATCAATCCCCTCGAGTGATTGACATCACATCACTGTTCACACACACTAAGCAAGCGCTCACTGACTTGAAGTTGGCGTCAGGTTCTGAAAAATCGCGATCCCACATCCACCCGTAGACCTATCTCGAGGAGTGATCGGATGACTTCATCCGCGGTGCAGCCGAGTAAGGGCGCGGCCGGCGACACGGCCGTCTCGCGCACGCGTGCACATCGGAAACTGCTGGCGGCGGGACTGGTCGGCAGCTCGATCGAGTGGTACGACTTCTTCCTGTACGGAACCGCTGCGGCACTGGTCTTTCCCCACGTCTTCTTCCCCGGCGCGTCGGCGTTGGTGGGCACCCTCCTCTCGTTCAGCACGTTCTGGGCCGGCTTCGTCGCCCGCCCGCTCGGCGGCCTCGTCGCCGGTCACTTCGGTGACAAGTACGGCCGCAAACCGGCGGTCGTGACATGCCTGCTGTTCATGGGGCTGGCGACGTTCCTGATCGGCTGCCTGCCCGGCGCCGCGACCATCGGGATCGCGGCCCCGATCCTGCTGGTGGTCCTGCGGTTCGTCCAAGGCCTCGCGTGCGGGGGTCAGTGGGGTGGGATCGTGCTGCTGCTGACCGAATCGGCCAGTCCCAAGCGCCGGGGATTCTCCGGCACCTTCGGGCAGATGGGTGTCTCGTTCGGTGTCCTGCTCGGCAACCTCGTGTTCCTCGGCGCCACCGCGGCGATCTCGAACGAGGCGTTCCTCAGCTGGGGCTGGCGGATCCCGTTCTTCGCCAGCGCGCTGCTGTTCCCGGTGGTGCTGTACATCCAGACCAAGGTCGAGGACACCCCCGAATTCCGTCACCTGCAGGACCAGGCGGAGAAGAAGAACGGGACCGTCGTCCGCGCACCGCTGACCCAGGCGATCAGGGACCACTGGCGCAAGATCCTGCTCGGCTGCGGCCTGCTCGCGGCCACCAACTCGCTGTTCTACATTTCCATCGCCGGGGTGCTCAGTTACGGCACCGCGGAACTGGGGATGAAGCGCAACGACCTGCTCGCGATCTCGCTGCTCAGCGCGGCGCTCACGGTCGGTGTGGTGCTGTGGTCCGGGCACATGTCCGACAAGATCGGACGCAGGCCGATGATCCTGATCGGTGCGGCGATGATCATCGTGTGGGCGTTCCCGTACTTCTGGCTGATCAACACCCGGAACCTGGTGTTGTTCTTCGTCGCCGTCACAGTCGGCAGCGTCTTTCAGTCCATGACGTACGGGCCGATCGCCGCGTACATGGGTGAGTTGTTCGCTCCCAATGTCCGGTATTCCGCCGCCTCGCTGGCGTATCAGCTGGCCGCGATCACGGTGAGCGGCGGCACCCCGTTCATCATGACCGCGCTGATCGCCAAGACCGGGACCACCACGTTCGTCGCGGTGTTCGTCGCGGTGATGGGGCTGGTCACCTTCCTTTGCGCGTGGAAGCTCCGCGAGACCAACACCGCCGAGGTCCGCAGCGATCCGGCCGCCGTGCCCGGTGCCCAGTTCTACTAGACACCCCGCCCCTTTTCACGACGATGCCCACCGCCGGATCTCGGCGGTGGGCATCGTCGCGGGAGGAGGAGTTCAGCTGATCTTCAGCACCAGCTTGCCGGTGTTGGCGCCGTCGAACAGCAGATTGAGGGTGCGGCCGAACGCCTCGACGCCCCCGGTCTCGACCTGCTCACGGGTCACGATCTCCCCGGCCCGGATCCACTCCGACATCGCCTCCATGCCCTCGGGGAACCGGTCGAGGTAGTCGAACACGATGAACCCCGTCATCGACGCACGGTTGACCAGCAGCGACAGGTACCGGGACGGCCCGGGCTGCGGGTCGGTGGCGTTGTATCCGGAGATCGCGCCGCACAGCGCGACCCGGGCGTTCTTGCGGAGCCGGGCCAGCGCGGCGTCGAGGATCTCCCCGCCGACGTTGTCGAAGTAGATGTCGATCCCGTCCGGTGCGGCGGCGCGCAGCGCCTTCCCGACCGATTCGGACTTGTAGTCGATCGCCGCGTCGAAACCCAGATCCTCGGTCAGCCACGCGCACTTCTCGGGGCCGCCTGCGACGCCGATCACCGTGGCGCCCTTCAGTTTGGCGATCTGCCCGGCGATGCTCCCGACCGCTCCCGCCGCGCCCGAGATGAGCACGGTGTCGCCCTTCTCCAGTCTGCCGACGTCGGTGAGGCCGAAATACGCGGTCATGCCGGGAAATCCGAGTGCGCCCAGCCACGTCGGTGCCGGGGCGAGCGACTCGTCGACGGCGAGCGCGCCGCGGCCGTCGGAGAGCGCGTACTCCTGCACGCCGAACTGCCCGGACACGAGCTGTCCTTCGGGGAACTTCGCGTTCTTCGACGCCACCACCCGGCCGACGGCGTGGGTGCGCATCACCTCGCCGATCGCGACCGGCGGCACGTACGACTTCACGTCGTCGAGCCACCCGCGCATCGCCGGGTCGAGGGACACGTAGTCCACCTTCACGGTGAATTCGCCGTCCGAGGGTTCGGGTATCGGTTCCGACGTGATCTCCCAGGTGGAGTCGTCGGGACGGCCGACCGGACGCTTCGCCAGTCGGACCTGCCTGTTCACGGTTGTCACGGTGTTCACCTTTCGGGTACTTCTGCGGTCAGTGCGTCGTTTCTCAGTGCGGTTCTGTCGATCGACCGTTTGAGGATCTTTCCGGTCGACCCCTTGGGAAGGGAGTCGACGATGGCGACGATCCGGGGAATCTTGTATGCGGACAGCCGTTCCCGGGCCCAGCCGGTCAGTTGGGCGCCGTCCAGCCCGGAACCGGGGACAGTGGCCACGACCGCGGCCACCTCCTCGCCGTAGTGATCGTCGGGGACGCCCACGACGGCGGCCTCGAGGATGTCGGGGTGCGTGTACAGGACCTCCTCGATCTCACTCGGGTACACGTTGTAGCCGCCCCGGATGATGAGGTCCTTCACCCGATCGACGATGCGCAGATCCCCGTCCGCATCGATCTCGCCCAGGTCCCCGGTGCGCAGCCAGCCGTCCGGGTCCAGGACGGCGGCGGTGTCGGACGGCCGGTTCCAGTAGCCTTTCATCACCGTCGCACCCTTCACGTACACCTCGCCGACGGTCCCGGGCGGGCAGACGAGCCCGTCGTGGTCCCGCACCTCGACCGCAAGCCGGGGCACCGCGCGACCCGTGTAGCCGATCTTCCCGCCACGGTCGATGTCGTTGAACGTGCCGAACGCGGTGGTCTCGGTGAGCCCGTAGCCCTCGAGGATGGTGCACCCGAAGCGGGACTCGAATTCGCGGGCTACCTCGCCCGGCAACGACGCGCCCCCGGAGATGGCGATGCGCAGTTGTGTGAAGTCCTGCGAGTCGGCGCCGTCCGCGGCATGCAGCATGGCGTTCCACATCGTCGGCACACCGGCCATGATCGTCAGGCGGTCGCGCCGGAGCAGGGCGAGCATCGCCGCCGGATCGAACCGGGCCAGCAGCGTCAGCGACCCACCCCCGGTGAACGTCGCCATCATGACCGAGGCCTGGCCGAACACGTGGAACAGCGGAAGTCCGGTGCCGGTCCGGTCTTCGCTCGAACCGCGACTGCATTCGGCGCCGATCTCGCCGCCGGACAGCAGGTTCCCCACCGTCAGCTCCGCGCCCTTCGGCCGCCCGGTGGTACCGGACGTGTAGAGGATGGCGGCGGTGTCGTCGCGATCCCGCCGGGCGACGGCAACCGGCTCGGTGTCCGGCGACACGCTGTCCGGGGTGAGCGTCCAGACCGGGATGTCCAGCGCGGCGGCCGCGTCGGCGACCGCCGGCCCGAGTTCGTGCCACACGATGGCGAGTGCGGCGCCGGCATCGGTGAGGACGTACTCGGTCTCGGGCCGGGTCGACATCGTGTTCACCGGCACCACGACGCACCCCGCCGCCTGAATGCCCAGGTACGCGACCACGAACTCGGGCACCGAGGGTGCGGCCAGAAGGATTCGGTCGCCGGGGGACAGGCCCGCTTCCGTGAGCGCTCCCGCGTACCGGGTGCTCGCGGCGCGCAACTGTCCGTAGGTCAGGGTGCTGTCCGCACCTCGCAGCGCGATGTTGTCGGGAGTGGTGTCGGCGTGGCGGGACACCGGATCGAGCACATTCGCCCGTGAGTAGTTGTCAACCGCGGGCGGTTCACAGGTGCTCACGGCTGCTAGCCGGCCTCGACGACGCGGGCGACGGACTCGGACACGACCACCGGTTTGTCGGAGCCCTCGCGCTCGACGACCTGGGACATGGTCACCTGGATGCCGCCCCCGACCTGTTCCGCGGATTGGATGGTGGCACGCATCCGGATGCGCGAACCCACCGGCACCGGCGCGGGGAAGCGGACCTTGTTGTAGCCGTAGTTCAGGCTGTGGGCGAAACCGTCGAAGCGCAGCAGGGTCGCCGACAGGGCCGGTCCGAGGGACAGGCTGTAGAGGCCGTGCGCGATGGTGCCGCCGAGCGGGCTGGCGGCGGCGCGCTCGGTATCGATGTGGATCCACTGGTGGTCGCCGGTGGCGTCGGCGAAGGCGTTGACGCGTTCCTGGGTGACGTCGTGCCAGTCGGTGGGGCCCAGCTCCTTGCCGATCAGCGCTGTGAGCTCGTCGAAGCTCGCGGGGCGAACGGGCAGTGCGGTGGTGTCGGTCATCTGTCTCCCTCGATTCCGGGTGGTGCAGGGCCTGGATGTGTCACGTTGGCTGCATCGGAAGTCGTGTGTTGCCGACCCCAGACACTTGAACTTGACGACGGATTCAACTATACAAAAGAGAGACGCGAGTCACAACGCACGGCGAAGGAGAGGACACCTCGTGAAGGTTGCACAGAAAGTCGCCATCGTGACCGGCGGTGGAGGCGGAATCGGCGGGGCGATCGCGGACCGTCTCGCCGAACAGGGCGCCAAGGTGCTGGTCGCCGATCTCGACCCTGACGCCGCCGCCGCCGTCGCGGACGGCATCAACGCCCGCCACCCGGGATCCGCCGTCGCCGAAGGTGGCGACGTCGCGGACGCCGATCAGATCCGGCGCATCATCGACCGCGCGGAGACCGAGTTCGGGCCGGTCGATCTCTACTTCGCCAACGCCGGCATCGCGGGAGCGCCCGGCCTCGACGCCGGCAACGCCGACTGGGACCTCGCGTTCGACGTCAACGTCCGCGCCCACATCCGCGCCGCCCAGCAACTCGTGCCGAAATGGATCGCGCGCGGCGAGGGCTACTTCGTGTCGACCGCCTCCGCGGCCGGGCTCCTCACCCAGATCGGCTCGGCGACCTACGCGGTCACCAAACATGCGGCCGTCTCGTTCGCCGAATGGCTGTCGGTCACATACGGGGACGACGGGGTTCGCGTCAGCTGCCTCTGCCCGATGGGAGTCGAGACGAAGCTGATGCGCTCCGGTGAGAACTCGGGCGATCCCCTCGGCGTCGCTGCCACGAAGGCCGTCGTCTCGGCGGGGGAGGTGCTGCAGCCCGGGCAGGTCGCCGACATCGTGCTCGACGCCGTGGACCGGGAGACGTTCCTGATCCTGCCCCACGAGAGCGTCCTCACCATGTACCGGCAGAAGGGGTCCGACTACGACCGGTGGCTGCGCGGAATGCGCCGCTTCCAGAGTTCGCTGCTGGAGCACGCGTGACCGGCGAGCCCGCAGACCTGGTCCTCGCCGAGCGGCGCGGACCGGTCCTGGTGCTGACGTTCAACCGGCCCGGCAAGCTGAACGCCTGGACCGACGACCTCGAGGACCGCTACTTCACGCTGCTCGTGGACGCCGAGGACGACCCGGACGTGCGCGCGATCGTCGTGACCGGCGCCGGGCGCGGGTTCTGCGCCGGTGCCGACCTCGGCCGCCTGCAGGCCGTCGGTGACGCTTCCGACGCGGACCTCTTCCGCCCGCGCCCCCGCGACCTTCCCGCGACGCTGCGGAAACCGCTCATCGGGGCGATCAACGGGGTCGCGGCCGGACTCGGCATGGTGGAGGCCCTCTACTGCGACGTCCGGTTCGCGTCCGCATCGGCACGGTTCACGACCGCGTTCGCCAAGCGCGGGCTGATCGCCGAATACGGTATCTCCTGGCTGCTGCCCCGACTCGTGGGACGCAGCCGGGCCACCGACCTGCTGCTGTCGAGCCGCATGGTGGACGCCGAGGAGGCGCTGCGCATCGGACTCGTCGACCACCTCGTGCCGGACGGTTCGGTCGTCGACGCCGCGGTCGCGTATGCCGCGGACCTGGCGGCGCACTGCTCGCCGACGTCGATGGCCGTCATCAAGGACCAATTGCACAGCGATGCGGACGGCACCTACGCCGAGTCCGTGGCCCGAGCGGAAGGCCTGATGTTGCAGGCGTTCCGCGGGGCCGATCTCGTCGAGGGCATCCAGAGCCACCTCGACAAGCGCACACCCGTGTTTCCCTCACTACCCGTCAGGAGTTCCCATGTCCCTGTTTGACATTTCCGCACGCGCCCAGCAGTTGCAGGTCGATCTGCTCGAGTTCATGGATTCGCACGTGTATCCGGCGGAGGCGGTGTATGAGGAGCAGATGCGGGAGTCGGGGGATCCGCATTTCCAGCCGCCGGTTCTGGAGGAGCTCAAGGCGGAGGCGCGGCGCCGGGGGTTGTGGAATCTGTTCCATCCGCACCCGGGCACGGGCGCCGGGTTGACCAACCTCGAGTACGCCCCGTTGGCGGAGATCATGGGGCGCAGCCACATTGCGTCGGAAGCGTGCAACTGCAATGCGCCGGACACGGGCAACATGGAGGTGCTCGAGCTGTTCGGCACGGCCGAGCACAAGGAGAAGTACCTGAAGCCGCTTCTCGACGGGACGATGGCGTCGGCGTTCGCGATGACCGAGCCCGCGGTGGCGAGTTCGGACGCGACCAACGTGGAGTTGTCGATGGTGCGTGACGGCGACGAGTACGTGCTGAACGGCCGCAAGTGGTTCGCGTCGAATGCGTTGCACCGCAACTGCAAGGTGCTGATCGTGATGGGCAAGACGGATCCGTCGGCGGCGCCGCACCGGCAGCAGTCGATGATGGTGGTGCCGATCGATGCGCCCGGGGTGACGGTGATGCGGGGGCTGCCGGTGTTCGGGTATCAGGACCGTGAGGGGCACGCGGAGATCGACTTCGCGGATGTGCGGGTGCCGGTGACGGACGTGCTGAAGGGCGAGGGCGAGGGCTTCGCGATCTCCCAGGCGCGGCTGGGGCCGGGCCGGATCCACCACTGCATGCGGGCGATCGGGATGGCGGAGCGGGCACTCGAATTGATGTGCCGCCGCGCGTCGTCGCGGGTGACGTTCGGGAAGCCGGTCAGTGAGAACGCGAACATCCAGGACTGGATCGCGGAGGCGCGCATCGAGATCGAGATGATCCGGTTGCTGACGCTGAAGGCGGCGTATCTGATGGACACGGTGGGGAACAAGGAGGCGCGGACGGAGATCGCGGCGATCAAGGTGGCGGCTCCGAACATTGCGCTCAAGATCGTGGACCGGGCGATTCAGGTGCACGGCGGTGCGGGCGTCACCGACGACTTCCCCCTCGCCATGGCCTGGGCGCACCTGCGCACCCTGCGCCTGGCCGACGGTCCCGACGAGGTCCACAAGCGCGCCATCGCGCGGCAGGAACTGCGGCAGTACCGCGACGCCGCCCACGCTTCCACCAACGGTCACAAGGTTGCGGTGAGCTGACATGGCCGGACTCGACCTCACCGGACGCACCGCGATCGTCACCGGCGCCTCGCGGGGTATCGGCCTGGCCGTCGCCCGGGCCCTCGCGGCGGCCGGTGCCGACGTGGTGCTCACCTCACGCTCCCAGGAATCGGCCGACGCCGCCGCGGCGCAGGTCGGGGGCACCGCGATCGGCGTCGCCGCGCACGCCGTCGACGAGGAGGCCGCCCGGCGCTGCGTCGACACCACCGTCGAACGCTTCGGCAGCCTGGACATCCTGGTCAACAACGCGGGAACGAACCCCGCCTTCGGACCGGTCATCGACCAGGACCACGCACGGTTCGCCAAGACCTTCGACGTGAACCTGTGGGCGCCGGTGCTGTGGACCGGCCTCGCCACGAAGGCGTGGATGGGCGAGCACGGCGGCGCCGTGGTCAACACCGCGTCCATCGGTGGCATGGCGTTCGAGGCGAACATCGGCCTGTACAACGCGTCGAAGGCCGCGCTGATCCACCTCACCAAGCAACTGGCACTGGAACTCTCACCGAACGTGCGGGTCAACGCCGTCGCTCCCGGTGTGGTGCGGACCAAGCTGGCCGAGGCGCTGTGGAAGGACCACGAGCAGGCCGTGTCGGCGTCCACGGCGCTGGGACGGATCGGCGAACCCGAGGACATCGCGTCCGCGGTCGCGTTCCTCGTGTCCGATGCCGCGAGCTGGATCACCGGCGAAACCATGGCGATCGACGGCGGGCAACTGCTCGGCGACGCAATCCCGTTCCGGCAGGGGGCTCAGCTCGGTGTCTAGCGTGGACGTCGTCGGCATCGACAGCGAGGCCGTGAGCCGCTGGATCGGCACGCTCGGCATCGACACTGCCGGACCGCTGACCTTCGACCGGATCGGTCTCGGCCAGTCGAACCTCACCTATCTGGTCCAGGACCGGGCGGGTGGCAGATGGGTGCTCCGGCGCCCACCCTTCGGGCACCTGCTCGCGTCGGCCCACGACGTCGCCCGCGAGGCGCGGATCCTCTCCGCCCTCGAGGACACCGCGGTGCCCACCCCACGGGTGTTCGGGCTCACCGACGACCCGGACGTCACGGAGGTACCGCTGCTGCTGATGGAGTTCGTCGACGGACAGGTCGTCGATCGCATGTCGATCGCGGAGTCCCTGACCCCGGAACGTCGCCGGGCGATCGGCCTGTCGCTGCCGCGGACGCTGGCGAAGATCCATGCGGTGGACCTCGAGAGCACCGGTTTGACCGACCTGGCCAGCCACAAGCCGTACGCGCAGCGTCAGCTCAAGCGGTGGTCGGGTCAGTGGGAGAAGTCGAAGACCCGCGAGCTGCCCGCCCTCGACGACCTGACCGGACGGCTCACCGACTCGGTGCCGGAGCAGCGGGAACTGACCCTCGTGCACGGCGACTTCCACCTGCGCAACGTCATCACCTCCCACGCGACCGGGGAGGTGACCGCCGCCCTGGACTGGGAGTTGTGCACGCTGGGCGACCCGCTCGCCGACGTCGGCAGCCTGCTCGCGTACTGGCCGGAGCCGGGTGAGACCACCGGCGGCGACTTCCCGGCGTCCACCCTCGACGGTTTCCCGGACCGGGTGGAGATCGCCGGGGTGTACCTCGACGAGACCGGACGCGACCCGAAAGCCCTGGCGTTCTGGCACGTCCTCGGCCTGTGGAAGGTCGCGGTCATCGCGGAGGGCGTCATGCGCCGCGCCCGGGACGAACCGCAGAACAAGGCGGCCGCGGGCACCCCGACCGTCGAGCGCATCGACGACCTCGTGGCCAAGGCGTGCGACATCGCTGCCCGGGCCGGAATCTGACCGAAGGACTGAGGACGATGAGCACTGACGAACAGGCGATCGCACGCGACCTGAGCGGCCGCATCGCGACCCTCCTGGAACAGAACGACCAGTCGGATCCGGCCCGGTTCCTCGGGGCCCGATTCGACGCCGGCCTCGCATGGGTCCACTTCCCGCCCGGGCGCGGCGGTCTGGGTCTGCCGCAGAGCTTCCAGGCGCAGGTCGACGCCGAACTCGAGGCCGCAGGGGCGCCCGGCCCGGCGAAGAGCCGCAACGGGATCGGACTGGGCATGGCCGCTCCGACCATCGCCGCGTTCGGCACCGACGAACAGCAGCAGAAGTACCTTCGGCCGATCTTCACCGGCGAGCACATCTACTGCCAGCTGTTCAGCGAACCGGGGGCGGGTTCCGACCTCGCCGCCGTCGCGACGCGAGCCGTCCGTGAGGGTGACGGCTGGACGGTCAACGGGCAGAAGGTGTGGACATCGGGGGCGCAGAACGCGCAGATGGCCATCCTCGTGGCCCGCACGGATCCGTCGGTGCCCAAGCACGCCGGGCTCACCTACTTCCTGTGCGACATGAGCGATCCCGGAATCGACGTCCGGCCGCTGCGGCAGATCACCGGTGAGGCCGAGTTCAACGAAGTGTTCCTCACCGACGTCCACATTCCCGATTCCGATCGGCTCGGCGATGAGGGACAGGGCTGGCGGGTGGCCACCGCGACCCTCAACAACGAACGGGTCGCGATCGGCGGTTCCGCGGCCGCCCGCGAGAGCGGCATGATCGGACCGGTCGCCCGCGCCTGGCGCGAACAACCCGAGCTCCGCGACCCCGCGATGCACGACGAACTGCTCCGGCTGTGGGTCGAAGCGGAAGTCGCCCGGCTGACCGGCGAACGGCTGCGGCAGCAACTCGAGGCCGGGCAGCCCGGCCCCGAGGGATCCGGCCTGAAGCTGGCCTTCGCCCGGCTCGCGCAGACCATCTCGGGTTTCGACATCGAACTCCACGGTGAGGCCGGGCTGCGCTACGACGACTGGAGCATGCGCCGCCCGGACAAGGTCGACTTCACCGGCCGCGAACCCGGATACCGGTACCTGCGCGCGAAAGGCAACTCGATCGAGGGCGGCACGTCCGAGATCCTGCGCAACGTCATCGCGGAACGCGTCCTCGGCCTCCCGCCGGAGCACCGCGTCGACAAGGACATCGCCTGGAAGGACCTGCCCCGATGAACACCGCAGATCTGCTGTACTCCGACACGGAAGATGCCCTGCGCGACAGCGTCCGCCGGCTGCTCGCCGACCGCTGCGCGCACGAGCTGGTCGTCGGGGCGTACGACGGGACGCCCGCCGACTTCTCCGGGGTGTGGAAATCGCTCGCCGTCGAACTCGGCCTGGCCGGCCTGCTCGTCCCCGAGGAACTGGGCGGCGCCGGGGCGAGCGCACGTGAGGCCGCGGTGGTCATGGAGGAGATCGGGCGCGCCGTCGCACCCGTCCCGTACCTGTCCAGCGCCGTACTCGCGACGGTCGCGCTGCTGAAGGCGGGCGACACCGAGACGGTCGGCGCACTCGCCGACGGCACCACCACCGGTGCGCTCACGGTCGGTCTCGCGACCGCACCGGGACTGTTCACCCCGACCGTGCGCCGGGAGGGCGACGCTCTGACCGGCACCGTGACCAGTGTCGCGGGCGTCTCGGAGGCCGACATCCTGATCGTGCCGGTCGAGGGTCCGGGGGGACTCGAGCTGCACACGGTGCCCGCCGGCACCGCCGGTGTCACGGTCACGCCCGTGCTCGCGCTCGACATGACCCGGCCACTGTCGGACGTCGCGTTCGACGCCGCAGCGTCCATCCGCATCGACGACGGCAACGCCGCGGCGGCGGTCCGGGAGGCCCTCGTTCTCGGCGCCGCACTGCTCGCCTCCGAGCAACTCGGGCTGGCGCAGTGGTGCTTCGAGACGACGCTGGCGTACGTCAAGGACCGAACCCAGTTCGGCCGGGCCGTCGGGTCGTTCCAGGCGATCAAGCACCGCCTCGCCGACCTGTGGCTCGAAGTGACGTCCGCGGCCGCCGCCGCCCGCTACGCCGCCGACACCGCCGCCCGGGGTGACGCCGACGCCGAGGTCGCGGCCGCCGTCGCGCAGGCGTACTGCAGCGGGGTCGCGGTCCACGCCGCGGAGGAGTGCGTTCAGTTGCACGGCGGGATCGGCATGACCTGGGAATACCCCGCCCACCTGTATCTGAAGAGGGCGAAAAGCGACCAGTTGGCATTCGGCACCGCCTACCGTCACCGCGCGCACCTCGCCGGCCTGATCGACCTGCCCGCGTAACCCGGGCCCCACCACCGACAGTCAGGAAGCAATCCATGAAGGCATGGCGTGTCCACGAACTCGGCGAGCCGCGCACCGCGCTGCACCTCGAGGAGGTCCCGGACCCCACGGCAGGCCCGGGGCAGGTGCTGGTCCGGGTCCTCGCCGCACCGGCGAACTTCCCCGACGTGCTGCTGTGCCGCGGCGAATACCAGATCAAGCCGCCGCTGCCGTTCACGCCCGGAGTCGAGCTGTGCGGCGAAGTGGTCGCGGTCGGTGACGGCATCACCCGCTTCGCCGCCGGCGACCGGGTGATCGGCAACCCGAACCTGCCCGGCGGCGGATTCGCGCAGATGGCCGTGATGGACGAGGCCAACACGTTCGCCGCCCCGTCCGCGCTCGACGACGCGGAGGCGTCGGCGTTGAGCATCGGCTACCAGACGAGCTGGTTCGCACTGCACCGCCGCACCCAGCTGAAGCCGGGGGAGACTCTGCTCGTCCACGCCGCCGCGGGCGGAGTGGGCAGCGCCGCAGTGCAATTGGGCAAGGCCGCGGGAGCAAAGGTGATCGGCGTCGTCGGTGGCGCCGACAAGGTCGAGTACTGCCGCCGGCTGGGGGCAGATCTGGTGATCGACCGGCACACCGACGATTTCGTTCCGCTGGTGAAGGAATTCACCGGCGGACGCGGCGCGGACGTCGTCTACGATCCGGTCGGCGGCGACGCCTACGCGAAGTCCACCAAGTGCATCGCGTTCGAGGGCCGGATCCTGATCATCGGTTTCGCCGGCGGCACTATCCCGACACCCGGTCTCAATCACGCCCTGATCAAGAACTACTCGATCATCGGACTGCACTGGGGTCTGTACAAGCAGTACAACCAGCAGGCGATCGCCGACTGTCACGAGGAACTGACCCGCCTCGCCGAGTCCGGGGCGATCACGCCGCTCATCAGCGAGCGGCTCTCGCTCGCGGACGTGGCCGACGGCATCGGCAGGCTCGGTGACGGCAGCACCGTCGGTCGCCTCGTCTTCCAACCCTGAAGTCTTCCAACCCTGAAGGGAACGCACATGGACGTAGGTTCGCTGTTCGACGTCGCAGGCAAGACCGTGGTGGTCACCGGAGGTTCGCGGGGTATCGGCCGGATGATCGCGCAGGGATTCGTCGAGGCCGGGGCGACCGTGGTCATCTCCGCCCGCAAGGCCGAGGCGTGCGAGAAGGCCGCGGCCGAACTGTCCGCCGCCGGGCCGGGGACGTGCCACGCGCACCCCGCCGACCTGTCCACCGAGGAGGGGATCGAGGGACTCGTCGCACGGGTCGCCGAGGTGTCGCCCCGGCTGGACGTCCTGGTGAACAACGCCGGCGCGACGTGGGGTGCGCCGGTCGACGAGTTCCCCGCCGCCGGGTTCGACAAGATCTTCGACATCAACGTCAAGGGCGTGTTCCTGCTCACCCAGGCGTTGCTGCCGAGTCTGCGGGCCGCGGCGACGGACGAAAACCCCGCCCGGGTGATCAACATCGGGTCGATCGACGGACTCGTGGTGTCGGGTACCGAGAACTTCTCGTACGGGGCGAGCAAGGCCGCGGTCCACATGCTCACCCGCAAGCTCGCCGCGGCGCTGGCCGTCGAGCGGATCACCGTCAATGCCATTGCGCCGGGTCCGTTTCCGAGCAAGATGATGGCGTTCATCCTCGACGACCCGGAGCGGAAGGAGGCGGTCGAGGGATCGGTGCCGCTCGGCCGGGTCGGAACACCGGAAGACGTCGCCGGCACCGCGATCTTCCTCTCTTCGCGCGCCGGGGCCTACCTCACCGGCACCGTCGTCCCCGTCGACGGCGGGATCTCGGGAACACGCTGAAGCAGCACGTCACACAGTCGGACACGGAACGAGCGAGAGGCGGCACGGCGACGATGAGCTGGTACGACGACAGGCCCTGGATGAACCGGTACGACGAGAACACGCGTTCCGTGGGGGAGATCCCCGCCCGGACAGCGCTCGACATGTTCTCGGCCGCGGTCGAGTCCGCCCCGGACGGGCCCGCCGTCCGGTACCTCGGCGGTACCCTGAGCTACCGCGAGGTCGACGAACTCAGCGACGGTGTGGCCGCATACCTCGCGGAGAACGGATTCGGGAACGGCGACCGGCTCGCGATCTACCTGCAGAACGTCCCGCAGTTCGTGCTGGCGTTGATCGGCACGTGGAAGGCCGGCGGGGTCGTCGTCCCGCTGAACCCGATGTACCGGGACGAGCTCGCCCACATCCTCACCGACGCCGGAGTCACCGCGATCGTGTGCAGCGAGAACGCGTGGGCCGATCGGGTGGGGGAGCGGGCGTCCGCCGACGGCGTGCGGATCGCGCTGACCGCCAGTGAACTCGACATCCAGACGTCCGGCGACCCACGGGTGTTCGGGGGAGTGACCCGGGCGCGCGCCGAGGGCGTGCCGGACCTGCTCGAGGTGGCCCGGGCGCGCGCGGGGGCAGACGTACCCGATCCCGGTCTGGTCCCGGACGACATCGCGCTCGTGTCCTACACGTCCGGAACGAGTGGAGTCCCCAAGGGAGCGACCAACACCCACCGGAATCTCACCGTCAACAGTTCGATCCTGCGCCTGTACGAGAGCAAGCCCGCCGGTTCGCCGATCTTCGCGCTGGCGCCGCTGTTCCACATCACGGGCATGGTGTGCCAGTTGCTCACCGCGATCGACCTGGCGTCGCCGCTGATCCTCGCGTACCGGTTCGACGCAGGGGTCCTGCTCGACGCCCTCGAGCGGGAGCGGCCGGTGTTCATGGTCGGCCCGTCCACCGCCTACATGGCGCTGATGGCCCACCCCGACTTCTCCGGTGAGCGCTTCGCCTCGCTGGAGGCCGTGATGTCCGGTGGCGCCCCGCTGCCGCCCGCCATCGTCGAACGGTTCCGGGAGCTGACCGGAAAGTACATCCGCAACGGCTACGGGCTCACCGAGACCAGCGCGCCGTGCGTCGTCGTCCCGCCGAACCTGGAGGCGCCGGTCGATCCGTCGTCCGGCACGCTGGCGATCGGCCTGCCGCTGCCCTCCGCCGTGATCCGGATCGTCGGGGAGGACGGCGCCGACCTCGACCCACTCGAAGTCGGGGAGATCGCCGTCGACGGACCCATGGTCGTGCCCGCGTACTGGAACAAGCCGGACGCCACGGCGCAGTCGCTGCCCGGCGGCCGGTTGCTCACCGGCGACGTGGGATTCATGGATGCCCAGGGCTGGGTGTACGTCGTCGATCGCAAGAAGGACATGATCAACGCGTCCGGTTTCAAGGTCTGGCCGCGTGAGGTCGAGGACGTCCTCTACCGGCATCCCGCCGTCCGGGAGGCGGCCGTCGTCGGCGAACCGGACAGCTACCGCGGCGAGACCGTCGCAGCGTTCGTCAGCCTCCGCCCCGGGCAGACGGTCGAGACGGACGACCTCGTCGAGTACTGCCGGGAGCGGCTGGCGAGCTACAAGGCCCCGAGGCGCGTCGAAATCGTCGACGAACTACCCAAGACGGCCAGCGGAAAGATCCTCCGGCGCGAAATGCGCCGCAGCGCCCCGGCCTGAGCCCGGTCGATCAGGCGACGACAGGGTGCGGGTACTCCGCCGCGCGGTGCTGGAACGACAGGATCCTGGGGTTCTGCACCACTCCGTCGCGGATCTCGACGGCCCGCAGGATGGTGTCGCTGCGGTCCCAGGCGGCGGGTCCGTCGAGGACCGTCCCCAGGTGGGGGAGCAAGGCCTCGCTGATCTCCCAGGTCGCCGAATTCCACAGGTGGGACGGGCTGTGATCGACCGCGTAGTAGCGGACGTTCTCACCGATCATGAACGTCGGATCGGCGAACGACGTGGGCCGGGCCCAGCTGAAGCCCATTCCCTCGTCGCAGGACACATCGACGACCAGGCTGCCGGGCAGGAGGGTCTCGACGTCCGAGTCGATCAGGAACGTCAGCGGCGACTCCGTGTCCTGCAGGACGCAGTTGACGATGATGTCGTGCCGGGCGAGGAACCCGGCGAGCGGCATCCGGCCCTCGTCCGTGGTGACGTGACTGCGGCGCGGATCGGCGTCGTCGTGATCGAACTGCACGATCTCCGCGGAGTGGATCGGCGAGCTCACGGCGGTGACCCCGCGCTGGGTGACGACGTGGACGTCGTGGATGCCCAGGGCGTTCAGTGCGGTCACGGCGCCGCGGGCGGTCGCACCGAAGCCGAGTACCACCGCGCGGAGGCGGCGACCGTAGTCGCCGGTCGAACCCGCGATCGACAGCGCGTGCAACACCGAGCTGTATCCGGCGAGTTCGTTGTTCTTGTGGAAGACATGGAGCTGGAACGACCCCTCGGCGCTCCAGTGGTTCATGGCCTCGAACGCGATCAACGTGAGGTGACGATCGACGGCCACCTGGGTGAGCTCGGTGTCCTGGACGCAGTGCGGCCACCCCCACAGGATCTGGCCGTCACGCAGGTCCGCCAGATCCTTCGCGAGAGGTTTGGGCAGCAGGAGGACGTCGGAGTGCTCGATCAGCTGCTCCCGGGTGCGCAGTCCTCCCACCGACGGGGCCAGCTGCTCGTCGGACACGCCGAAGGGTTCGCCGTAGCCGTACTCGAGATGGATGCGCCCGCGGAGGTCGGCGTCGATCCGGTCGAAGTGGAGCGGATGGATCGGGAGCCGGCGTTCGTCGGTCTTACTCGAACGCGCGACGACGCCGAGGGTGAGTGGATGAGAGCGGTGTTGCTGCACAGGGGTGTCCCTTGGTCGACACTGCCGGAGAGAGTCTTCGGCAGAGAGTTGTTGCCGCGGAACCTGCAATGGAGGAGGCCAGCGTTCGATCGATGTGCGCGGCATCTGCCGGCGCGGCTGCAGCTCTCGACAAGGCCCGAGAAGACACTCGGGGAAGACTGGTAGCACCAGAGAAAACTGCGCCGCGGCAATGCGGCGCATTTTCTCGTGGTGCCCCCGGCAGGATTCGAACCTGCGACCTTTCGCTCCGGAGGCGAACGCTCTATCCCCTGAGCTACGGGGGCGCACCGGAAAACCGGTGTGCCGATTGGGCTGGCCAATGGTAGCGCATAGGTGGGGGGATCGACCAAATCGGTCCCCCTACTTCGTGGACTCGCCCCGGTAGAGGCCCGAACACGCCTAGTGTCGGGAGGACGTGGACGCTCGCGAACTCTTGGGGAGGGGTCGAGAATGACCGATGTACGGCAGCCGGGGTCGCAGGATTCCGACAGGCACTATTCCGATGCCGACCTCGAGTCGGACCTGCGGTGGTGGGCGGCGGCCAACTACCTGACGGTCGCGCAGATCTACCTGCAGGACAACACGCTTCTGCGGGAGCCGTTGCGCCCGGAACACATCAAACCCCGGCTGCTCGGGCACTGGGGAACGAGTCCGGGGCTGTCGATGATCTACGCCCTGCTGAACCGTCTCATCCGCCGGACCGACACCGATTGTCTCTACGTGACCGGTCCCGGTCACGGTGGTCCGGCGCTCGTCGCCGCCACGTACCTGGAGGGGACGTACTCGGAGGTGTATCCGGGCGTGTCCCGCGACGCCGCCGGTATCCACCGGCTCTGCAGGCAGTTCTCGACGCCGGGCGGCATCCCGAGTCACGTCAGCGTGCAGACTCCGGGCAGCATCCACGAGGGCGGCGAACTCGGCTATGCGCTCGCACACGCCGCCGGGGCGGCGTTCGACCACCCGAATCTGTTGGTGGCGTGCGTGATCGGAGACGGAGAGGCGGAGACGGGACCACTGTCCGCGTCGTGGAAACTGCCCGCATTCCTCAATCCGGAACGCGACGGTGCGGTGGTGCCGATCCTGCACGTCAACGGTGCGAAGATCGCCGGGCCCACCGTCCACGGCCGCAGCAGCGACGCCGACGTCGAAGCGTTCCTCGGCGGTCAGGGGTGGGCGCCGGTCGTCGTCTCGGGCGACGACCCGCGGCAGGTCTTCCCCGCGCTGCATCGCGCGCTGACCGACGCCCACACCGCGATCTCCGACCTTCGGCGGGAGGCGCGGGCAGGCAGGCGCAGCGCCGCCAAGTGGCCGGCGATCGTGCTGCGGACCCCCAAGGGCTGGACCGGTCCGCACACCGTCGACGGCGTGCTCGTCGAGGGCACGCACCGGGCGCACCAGGTTCCGCTGTCGGGGGTCCGCACCGACGAGGCCCATTTGCGTCAACTCGAGGAGTGGATGCGGTCGTACCGCCCGGACGAACTGTTCGACTCGTCCGGCGCACTCGTGCCGGACCTCGTGCGGCTCGCGCCGCAGGGCGACAAGAGGATGGGTTCGTCGCCGTACGCGAACGGCGGCCGCCTGCGCGCGGATCTTCCGGTACCGCCCCTGGAGAAGTACGCGCTCCCGATCGAGAAACCCGGCACCACCCACCACGAGACCACCCGGGTGCTCGGGGAACTGCTCCGCGACCTCTACGCCGCCACCACCACGCCCGACGGCGGTGGATACTTCCGGTTGTTCTGCCCGGACGAAACGTCCAGCAACCGATTGGGCGCCGTCTTCGAGGTGACCGACCGGTGCTGGCAGCTCCCGGTCACCGACTACGACGACGGACTGTCGGCCCGTGGCCGGGTGATGGAGGTGCTCAGCGAGCACCTCTGCGAGGGCTGGCTGGAGGGGTACCTGCTGTCGGGGCGGCACGGACTGTTCGCGAGCTACGAGGCGTTCGCGATGGTGAGCGTGTCGATGCTCGTCCAGCACACCAAGTGGCTGCAGCATGCGGTGGATCTGCCGTGGCGCGCGCCGGTGGCTTCGCTGAACGTCCTGCTGACCAGCACCTGCTGGCGCAACGACCACAACGGGTTCAGCCACCAGGGGCCGGGAATGATCGACGCCGTCATCCCACTCGCACCGGACGTGGTCCGGGTGTGGCTCCCACCGGACTCGAACACCCTGCTCTCGATCGCCGACCACTGTCTCCGCAGCACCGATCACGTCAACCTCGTCGTGGTCGACAAGCAGCCGCACCTGCAGTACCTGACCCTCGCGGAGGCGCACGCGCACTGCGCGGCCGGGGCGTCGGTGTGGGAGTGGGCGGGAACAGAGTCTTCTGCGGGCACCGAACCGGACGTCGTGCTCGCCGCCGCCGGGGACGTCCCGACCCAGGAAGTTCTCGCCGCAGCGCAGTTGCTGCGCGAACACACCCCGGAACTGGTCACCCGGGTGGTCAACGTCGTCGACCTGATGGGGCTGCTCACACCCACCGAGCACCCGCACGGGTTCGACGCGCGCACCTTCCTCGACCTCTTCACCGCGGACACCCACGTGGTGTTCGCGTTCCACGGGTACTCGCGCGCCGTCCACGAGTTGATGCACGGACGTCCCGCACCGGACCGCTTCCATGTCCGCGGCTTCAGCGAACAGGGCACCACGACCACACCGTTCGACATGGTCGTGCTAAACCGGATGAGCCGCTACCACCTCGCCCTCGCCGCGCTGCGCCGCACGCGGCGCGAACCGGCCGGTGCCACGGAGTTGGCCGACTTCTGCCTCCGGCAACTCGAACGGCACGGCGAATACGTCGTCGCGCACCTCGAGGACATGCCCGAGGTGCGCGACTGGACGTGGTCGTGACGCCGGACGTCAGTTCATCGGCAGGGGAGCGGCGCCCTTCGCGGTGAGCATGTTCGTCATCACCGTCGCTTCGCTCTGCTGGGTGTCCACCATCGTCTGCGCGAGGCTGCGGACCGCGTCTTCCGACGCGTGCTGGGCCGCGTACTCCATCATCGGGAGCCCGCCCTGGTGGTGCCGCAGCATCAGCTGGAGGTACAGGACGTCGACGGCCGGGCCGGTGGCCTGACGCAACGCGGCCATGTCCTCCGAGGACGCCATGCCGGGCATCTTCGACATCGACTCCATGTGCGTGTTCTCGGCGGTCCCGTGGGTGTGACCGTCCGAGTGGTCCGACTCCATCCAGCCCATGTAGCCGCCGGACGGCAGCGCCGGTTGATCCCACAGCGCGAGCCAGCCCTGCATCTGTCCGAGCTGGTTCTGCTGTGTGGTGAGGATGTCGTATGCGAGGCTGCGGACCGCCGGGTCGGTGGCATTGGCCAGCGCAATCGCCGACATCTCCACCGCCTGGCTGTGATGCACGCTCATGTCCTGCGCGAATCCGACATCGACGGAACCGGCCTCGGGGACCGGGGTACCGGAGTCCTCGAGCGGAAGCCGGGCGAGGAACCCGAGCGCGAATCCGAGGGCGATGGCGCCGATCAGCCCGATGACCAGGAGCGCTGTGCGCTGACTGGGCCGGGCCGGGGTCGCCTCGTCGACGGAATCGGTCTCGGGTCCGTGCCCGGTGTCGGCGGAACTAGCCATTGCCGCCCTCGGCCGGGGCCTGCTGCAGATCGGACGGTAGCTGCAGGTCGGACGGGAGCTGCATGCCGCTCGGCAGCTGCGCTCCCGCGCCGCCGGATTCCGACTGGTCGGGGTTGATACCGCCACCGTCCATCGGCACCGCGTCCGCGCCCGGCGTGGACGGGTCGAACGGCGGCGGGTTGTCCGGGTCGAAACCGGAGCCCGGGATGGACGAGCAGCTCGCGCCGACCTCGGGATACGTGTTCTTGTTGATCCGCAGCGCGGTGATGAACTGGTCGATGCGCTCGTCGTCGACGCTGTCCACCTTCAGCTGGTGGCCCCACGACTGCACGGAGACGGGGCTGTCGAGGCCCGGGTACGGCGACAGCAGCGTGTACGTCTCGCCGTCCACCTTGTCCTTCAGCGTCTCGACCTGGTCGGCGGACAGCTCGTCCGGGTTGTAGGCGATCCACACGGCGCCGTGCTCGAGCGAGTGCACCGCGTTCTCGGTGCGGATCGCGTTCGGGTAGACCGTGCCGGTGCACGTCGCCCAGATGGCGTCGTGCGGGCCGCCGAACGGCGGCGACTGGTCGTACGCGACGCGCTGCGTCGGCTGGATGTGGATGCCTGCCGGGTAGTCGACCTTCACGACGCCGTCGATGTTGACCGACGGATCGGGGTTCTCGGCGCTCGGCGCGTACTTCGCGGCCTCTTCCTTGGCCTGATACTTGGGAACCAGGTTGATCGCGAGGACCGCCACGAGCGCGAGAACGGCCGCTCCGGCACCGATCGTCAGCCACGGGATGTTCCGCGGAGCGGACGCGCCGCCCTTGACTTTCGCGCCGCCGCTCTTCTTCTTGGCGGCCTTGATGGCCTTCGCCGACTTCGCGCCCGAGTTCTTATCGGGACCGCGACTTTCCGAACCGCTTGGCATCGATTGTGATCTTTCGGTGTGTGGGTTACGGGCGCTCGACCCCCCGGTGACCGGGAGCTGAGAGCCGGGACTCAGGGCGATCCCACTGTACTTACCCACCCTGAGCGCAACCTGGGAGAGTGGCCGGGCCCACGCTCGCCGGCGGTCGCCGGGACTCGCGGGAAGCCGGATCACCGCTCGGGACGCGTTGGCCATAGGATAGATACCTGTGACTCCAGCTGACCTTGCCGAACTGCTCCGCGGAACCGCCGCGAAAGTGCTCGCCGAACGCGGACTCGACGTGTCCGTGCTTCCCGAAACTCTCACGGTCGAGCGTCCGCGCAATCCCGAGCACGGCGATTACGCCACCAACGTCGCGATGCAGGTGGCCAAGAAGGTCGGTACCAACCCGCGTGAGCTGGCCGGCTGGCTCGCCGACGCGCTGACCGCGGCCGAGGGCATCGACAGCGCCGACATCGCGGGCCCGGGCTTCCTCAACATCCGCCTGGCCGCCGACGCGCAGGGCGCGATCGTCGCGAAGATCCTCGAGGCGGGTGCCGCCTTCGGGTCCGGCCACACGCTCGACGGCAAGAAGATCAACCTCGAGTTCGTTTCCGCGAACCCCACCGGCCCCATCCACCTCGGTGGAACCCGCTGGGCCGCGGTGGGCGACGCGCTGGGCCGGATCCTGTCCACCCAGGGCGCGGCGGTCACGCGCGAGTACTACTTCAACGACCACGGCGCCCAGATCGACCGGTTCTCCCGCTCGCTGATCGCCGCCGCCAAGGGCGAACCCGCCCCCGAGGACGGATACGCGGGCGCCTACATCGCCGACATCGCCACCGCGGTGCAGCAGCAGCGCCCCGACGTGCTGGACCTGCCCGTGGGCGAGCAGCAGGAGGTCTTCCGCGCCATCGGCGTCGACCTGATGTTCGCGCACATCAAGCGCACCCTGCACGAGTTCGGCGTCGACTTCGACGTCTACTTCCACGAGAACTCGCTGTTCGAGTCCGGCGCGGTGGAGAAGGCCGTCGAGACGCTGAAGGATTCCGGCAACCTCTTCCAGGAGGACGGCGCCTGGTGGCTCAAGAGCACCGACTTCGGCGACGACAAGGACCGGGTCGTCATCAAGAGCGACGGCAACGCGGCGTACATCGCCGGTGACATCGCCTACTTCCAGGACAAGCGCTCCCGGGGCTTCGACCTGTGCATCTACATGCTCGGTGCGGACCACCACGGATACATCGGCCGGCTCAAGGCGGCCGCGGCCGCGTTCGGCGACGACCCCGACACCGTCGAGGTACTCATCGGGCAGATGGTGAACCTGGTCCGCGAAGGCGTGGCCGTGAAGATGAGCAAGCGTGCCGGCACCGTCATCACCCTGGACGACCTGGTCGAGGCGATCGGCGTCGACGCGTCGCGGTACGCCATGATCCGGTCTTCGGTGGATTCGAGCATCGACATCGACCTCGAACTGTGGACGAGCACCGGCAACGAGAATCCGGTGTACTACGTGCAGTACGCGCACGCCCGGCTGTCGGCCATCGCCCGCAACGCCGCCGACCTCGGCATCGCCGTCACGGATCCCGACTTCTCGCTGCTGATCTCGGAGCAGGAGGGCGATCTGATCCGCACCCTCGGCGAGTACCCGCGGGTCGTGACCAGCGCCGCGAATCTGCGTGAGCCGCACCGCATCGCGCGGTATCTGGAGGAACTGGCCGGTGCCTATCACCGGTTCTACGGTGCCTGCCGCATCCTGCCCCAGGGCGACGAAGAGGTCGGCCCGCTGCACATCGCGCGACTGGCGCTGTGCGACGCGTCCCGTCAGGTTCTGGCCAACGGTCTCGCCCTGCTCGGCGTCAGCGCACCGGAGCAGATGTGAACGCGCACCCCGCCGGTCCCAAGCACGCCGAGCAACTGCACGCGCCCGGTCTGCCCGAACGTCCCGCCGACGCGGCCGCATTCGCGGCGCTCTCTCCCGAGGTGTGGCCCCGCAACGCCCGCCGCGCCGCGGACGGAGTGGTGAGCCTCGCGGGCATCCCGGTCACCGAACTGGCCGAGAAGTACGGCACCCCACTGTTCGTCGTCGACGAGGACGACTTCCGGTCCCGCTGCCGCGACATGGCCCGCGCCTTCGGGCCGACGGCCAGGGTGCACTACGCGTCCAAGGCGTTCCTGTGCGGCGAGATCGCCCGCTGGGTCGCCGACGAGGGCCTGTCCCTGGACGTCGCGTCGGGCGGCGAACTCGCGGTCGCGCTGCACGCCGGATTCCCGGCGGAGCGAATTGCCATGCACGGCAACAACAAATCGGTCGCCGAGCTGACCGCCGCCGTGTCGGCCCGGGTCGGGCACATCGTGCTCGACTCCGCCACGGAGATCGACCGCCTCGACAAGGTGGCCGCCGAAGCCGGTGTGGTGCAGGACGTCCTGATCCGCGTGACGGTCGGAGTCGAGGCGCACACCCACGAGTTCATCTCCACCGCCCACGAGGATCAGAAGTTCGGGTTCTCGCTCGCCGGCGGTAAGGCGATCGACGCGGTCCGGCGGGTCTTCGCCGCCGACAACCTGCGTCTCGTCGGTCTCCACAGTCACATCGGCTCGCAGATCTTCGACGTCGACGGCTTCGAGGTGGCCGCGCACCGTGTGATCGGGCTCCTGCGGGACGTGGTCGCGGAGTTCGGCGTCGAGAAGACCGCCCAGATCTCGATCATCGACCTCGGCGGCGGCATGGGAATTTCCTACGTCCCCACCGACGACCCGCCGCCGGTCGACCAGCTCGCCGCCAAACTCGGCGACATCGTGCGCCACGAGTCGGCGCTCGCCGGTCTGCCGGAGCCGACGCTGGCCGTCGAACCCGGCCGCGCGATCGCCGGACCGGGAACGGTGACGCTGTACGAGGTCGGCACCATCAAGGACGTCACCGTCGGCAGCAACCTCACCCGCCGGTACGTCAGCGTCGACGGCGGTATGAGCGACAACATCCGCACCGCGCTGTACCAGGCGGAGTACGAGGCCAAACTGGTCTCGCGGGTCAGCGACGCGGCGCCGGTGGTGTCCCGCGTCGTCGGCAAGCACTGCGAATCCGGTGACATCGTGATCCGCGACACCTGGATGCCCGAGGACATCGACGCCGGCGACTTGCTCGCCGTCGCGGCCACCGGTGCATACTGCTATTCGATGTCGAGCAGGTACAACCTGCTCGCCCGCCCTGCCGTGGTGGCGGTGCGCGACGGACAGTCGCGCGTGATCCTGCGGAGGGAAACCGTGGAAGACCTGTTGAGCTTGGAGGTACAAGAGTGACGAGCGAATCGGCGCATCGCGCTATCGGTGTGGCCGTCCTCGGCCTCGGCAACGTCGGGAGCGAGGTCGTGCGTATCCTGCGGGAGCACAGCGAAGACCTCGAGGCTCGCGTCGGCGCCCCGCTGGAACTGCGTGGAGTGGCCGTCCGCCGCCCCGGCAAGGACCGCGGAATTCCCGAGGAGTTGCAGACCACCGACGCGGAGTCCCTCGTGGCCCGCGACGACGTCGACCTGGTCGTCGAGGTGATCGGGGGCATGGATCTGCCCCGCAAGCTGATTCTCTCGGCGCTGAACTCCGGCAAGTCCGTCGTCACCGCCAACAAGGCGCTCCTCGCCGATCACACCGGTGAACTGGCCGAGGCCGCGGAACTGCACAACGTCGACCTCTACTTCGAGGCCGCCGTGGCGGGCGCCATCCCTGTGATCCGCCCGCTGATCCAGTCGCTCGCGGGCGACCGGGTGAACAAGGTCGCCGGAATCGTGAACGGGACCACCAACTTCATCCTGTCGGCGATGGACGAGACCGGCGCGGACTACGCCGCGACCCTCGCCGAGGCCGGACGCCTGGGATACGCCGAGGCCGATCCGACCGCCGACGTGGAGGGCTACGACGCCGCGGCCAAGGCTGCCATCCTCGCGTCGATCGCGTTCCACACCCGGGTCACCGCCGCCGACGTGTACCGCGAGGGGATCTCCAAGATCACCGCGGCCGACCTGACGTCGGCACGCGCACTCGACTGCACGATCAAGCTGCTGTCCATCTGCGAGCGGATCACCACCCCCGAGGGCAAGGAGCGGATCTCCGCGCGGGTCTACCCGGCTCTCGTGCCGCTGGAGCACCCGCTGGCCTCGGTCAACGGTGCGTTCAACGCGGTCGTCGTCGAGGCGGAGAACGCCGGGCGCCTGATGTTCTACGGTCAGGGCGCCGGCGGCGCCCCCACCGCGTCGGCCGTGATGGGCGACCTGGTGATGGCCGCGCGCAACAAGGTGAACGGCGGCCGCGGACCCCGCGAGTCCAAGTACGCCAAGCTGAAGATCGCGCCGATCGGCGACATCCCCACCCGCTACTACGTCAACATGCAGGTAGCGGACAAGGCCGGGGTCCTGTCGGCGGTGGCTGCCGAATTCTCGCAGCACGGCGTCAGTATCTCCACCGTGCGGCAGGAAGGCGCCGGCGACGGCGCCCGCCTCGTCGTCGTGACCCACGTCGCGACGGATTCTGCCCTGTCGGAAACCGTTGAGGCCCTGAGCAAACTCGAATTCGTCACCGCTGTGACCAGCGTGCTGCGACTGGAAGGCACCGAACAATGACCGGCACCCGTAATCCCGTTCACACCCCTTGGCCGGGGCTGATCGAGGCTTACCGCGACCGCCTCGCCATCGGACCGAACTGGAAGACGGTCACCCTGCGCGAGGGCGGCACCCCGCTGCTGCCCGCCGGGCATCTCTCGGAGATCACCGGTTGCGACGTCTACCTGAAGGTCGAGGGGCTCAACCCCACCGGTTCGTTCAAGGACCGCGGCATGACGATGGCCGTCACCGATGCGCTGGCCCGCGGTCAGCAGGCCGTCCTGTGTGCGTCCACGGGTAACACGTCGGCCTCCGCCGCCGCGTACGCCGCCAAGGCGAAGATGACCTGCGCCGTGCTGGTGCCGCAGGGCAAGATCGCGATGGGCAAGCTCGCGCAGGCCGTCATGCACGGTGCGCGGATCATCCAGGTGCAGGGCAACTTCGACGACTGCCTCGAACTGGCCCGCAAGACCACCGCGGAATTCCCCACGATCGGGCTCGTGAACTCGGTCAACCCGGTCCGCATCGAGGGGCAGAAGACCGCGGCGTTCGAGATCTGCGACGCCCTCGGCAAGGCGCCCGACGTGCACGCCCTCCCGGTCGGCAACGCCGGCAACATCACCGCCTACTGGCGCGGGTACTCCGAGTACTACGCGGACGGGCTCACCAGCGTGAAGCCCCGCATGCTCGGAGTCCAGGCCGCGGGCGCGGCGCCGCTCGTCCACGGTGCGCCGGTGAAGGACCCGGAGACCATCGCGACCGCGATCCGCATCGGTTCGCCGGCATCCTGGAACGGCGCGGTCACCGCCAAGGAAGAGTCGCACGGCGCCTTCCGGGCCGCCACCGACGACGAGATCCTCGAGGCGTACCGGCTGATCGCCAGGACCGAAGGGGTCTTCGTCGAACCGGCGTCGGCCGCGAGCGTCGCGGGCCTGCTCGCCGCCCGCAAGGAGGGCTGGCTGGACTCCGGGCTGACCGTCGTCTGCACGGTCACCGGTAACGGCCTCAAGGACCCCGACACGGCGTTGGCGGGTATGCCTGAGGTCCAACCGATCCCGGTCGACCCTGTCGCTGTCGCCTCGGCCCTCGAGCTGGCGTAGTGGGGGCGCCCACGCCCACCACGCCGCAGGACCACACTGCCACCATGACACAGACCCTCCCCGCGGGCCTCACCGTGACCGCTCGCGTGCCTGCGTCGAGCGCCAACCTCGGCCCGGGTTTCGACACGCTGGGCATCGCGCTCGGACTGTACGACGAGATCACCGTGACGACCACGGCTTCGGGGCTGAACATCCGGGTCGAGGGCGAGGGCGCCGACGACGTGCCGTGGGGTCCATCCCATCTCGTGGTCCGGGCGATCGAACGCGGCCTGGAATCGGCCGGTGTGTGGGCCGACGGCCTGGACGTGGTGTGCCACAACGTGATACCCCATTCGCGCGGTCTGGGGTCCTCTGCCTCCGCTGTCGTCGGGGGACTGGCGGCCGCCAACGGCCTGGCGATCAAGCTCGACCCCGAACTCGGACTGTCGCTCGATCAGCTCGTCCAGCTGTCGTCGGAATTCGAAGGGCACCCCGACAACGCGTCGGCGAGCGTGCTCGGCGGCGCGGTCGTGTCGTGGAGCTGCGCGGGTGAGCAGGCCGACGGAGCCCCCGCGGCCACCGACATCTACTCGGCCGTCCCGCTGAAGGTGCACCCCGCGATCCGGGTCGTCGCACTGGTTCCGGGGGAGCGCTCGTCGACGGCCCACACGCGGGGTCTGTTGCCCGAGACGGTTCCCCACCGGGATGCCGCGTTCAACGTCAGCCGCGGGGCCCTCGCTGTGGTGGCGCTCACAGAGCGTCCCGACCTTCTGATGTCGGCCACCGAGGACCGACTGCATCAGACGCAGCGCGCTCCGGCCCTTCCTCTGACGACGCGATGGATCGCAGTCCTCCGCAAGGCGGGTATCGCCGCCACCGTCTCCGGAGCCGGACCGACCGTTCTCGCATTGACCACGGAGCCTTTCCCCGTGGATCTTCGAGCACAGGCCGAGGCCGAGGGGTTGCAGGTTCTCGAACTGGACGTAGCCGACGGCGTCCGGACCAGCTGACACGCAGTAGGGGCGTCTCCTTGCCCCTACGGTCGTTCACAGCTATCCTGGGCAATGTCCGTACATCGTGCGCATCAGACGCCGGTGCTTCACCAGGGCAATTACTCCAGGTCAATCGGGGTTGACGGCTCCTGGCACGATCCTCCGCACTATCTGTCGTGTAGGGATTGCGAGTACGCGCCTGTTTCAAGGGTGATGTGATGGCGGGCAAGCCGGCAGTTCTTCACATGCAACTACGTACGGCACATCCGAATTCGGTATTCGAAACCGAATTACGGGACGAACCCTCGACTCTGCGCAGCGCGAGTGAGGGAAGGAAAGGACCTCCGTGACCGATACGGACCTCATCGCCGCTCCTGTGCGCGCCTCCTCGGTGGATACCGTTGGCGCGCAGGCAGGCGACTCTTCACAGGCGTCATCAGTGACGGCCTCCACAAAGCGCGCCGACGCGCGCCGAGGTGCCGGGCTGTCCGGAATGGTGCTCACCGAGCTCCGCTCTCTCGCAGGTGAGCTGGGCATCAAGGGCATTTCGGGGATGCGCAAGGGCGACCTGATCGCCGCGATCAAGGAGCGTCAGGGCGGCTCTGCGGCCCCGGCCGCTGCCGCGACCGAAACCGCTCCCCGGACCCGAGCGACGCGCGCCAAGCGCGAACAGTCCGCTCAGACCGAACTCGAAGTGATTCCGCAGGCGGAACCCGCCGAGAAGGCCGCCGAGCCCAAGACGGCCGAACCTGCGACGGCCGACGGCGCTGCAGGGGACACCGACACCGCCGAAGGCGGACGTCGTGGCCGCCAGCGTCGCGGATCCGCACGTCGGGCGGGCGCTCCCGAGCAGGGTGACCAGGGCGGCAACGCCCAGGACACGGCCTCGGCGACTGCCACCGACACGCAGCAGGCCGAGCGCAAGCAGGCCGAGGACCGTCAGGATTCCGCCGAGAAGCCGGCGAAGCAGGACGGCTCCGGCGAGCAGGGCGGCGACCGCAACCGACGTGAGCGCGGCGGCGACCGTGGCGAGACCCGTGGTGATCGCGGCGAGACCCGCGGTGACCGGGGCGACCGGGGCGACCGCGACAACCGTGGCGACCGCAGCCAGGGCGGCAACGGCCCGCGCACCAGCGACAACCGCCCCGGCGACGACGAGGAAGGCGGTCGCGGACGCCGCGGACGCCGCTTCCGCGAACGTCGTCGTGGACGCGACCGCGGTGAAGGCGGCGGCGGTGACGTTCGCGAGACCGAGATCCGCGAGGACGACGTCCTGCAGCCGGTCGCGGGCATCCTGGACGTCCTCGACAACTACGCGTTCGTGCGGACCTCCGGCTACCTGGCCGGACCGAACGACGTCTACGTGTCGATGAACCTGATCCGCAAGAACGGCCTCCGTCGCGGCGACGCCATCACCGGCGCCGTCCGGATCGGACGCGAGGGTGACCAGGGCAACCAGCGGCAGAAGTTCAACCCGCTGGTCCGCATCGACACCGTCAACGGCGGCGACGTCGAAGCGGCCAAGAAGCGCCCCGAGTTCGGCAAGCTCACCCCGCTGTACCCGAATCAGCGGCTGCGTCTGGAGACGACGCCGAACATCCTGACGACGCGTGTCATCGACTTGGTGATGCCGATCGGCAAGGGACAGCGTGCGCTGATCGTGAGCCCGCCGAAGGCCGGTAAGACCAGCGTTCTGCAGGCCATCGCGAACGCCATCGCGACCAACAACCCCGAGTGCTACCTCATGGTCGTGCTGGTCGACGAGCGTCCCGAAGAGGTCACCGACATGCAGCGTTCGGTGAAGGGCGAGGTCATCTCCTCGACCTTCGACCGCCCGCCGGGAGACCACACGTCGGTCGCCGAGCTCGCCATCGAGCGTGCGAAGCGCCTGGTGGAGGCGGGTAAGGACGTCGTCGTCCTGCTCGACTCGATCACCCGCCTCGGCCGTGCGTACAACAACTCGTCGCCGGCGTCGGGACGTATCCTCTCCGGTGGTGTCGACTCGACCGCGCTGTACCCGCCGAAGCGTTTCCTCGGTGCTGCGCGCAACATCGAGAACGGCGGTTCGCTCACGATCATCGCGACGGCAATGGTCGAGACCGGTTCCACCGGCGACACCGTGATCTTCGAGGAGTTCAAGGGCACCGGTAACGCCGAGCTGAAGCTGGACCGCAAGATCGCGGAACGCCGCGTGTTCCCGGCCGTGGACGTGAACCCCTCGGGCACACGTAAGGACGAGCTGCTGCTCAGCCCGGACGAGGCGGCGGTGCTGCACAAGCTCCGGCGCGTGCTCTCCGGTCTCGATTCGCACCAGGCCATCGATCTGCTGATCGACCGGCTCAAGAAGAGCAAGAGCAACCTCGAATTCCTCATGCAGGTGTCGAAGACTGCTCCGGGCGCGATCGACGACTGATCATCGACCCGAAGCGGGGCCCGGCGACTTTCGGTCGCCGGGCCCCGCTGTTTCCCCCTCCGGAATCACCGTGGAACAAAACGCGGACCACCCGCGTTGACCACACCGCAAGCACAAAATGCCGATTGGGATCGCGAACCTGCGGTCTGGCATACTGAGCGGCTGAGTCCGGTTCCGGTTCACGTCTTCGAACGGCGAAGGCGACCCGGCGACCATTGAAAGGGACACCATGAAGTCAGGCATTCACCCCAATTACGTGGCCACCACCGTGGTCTGTGGTTGCGGCAACACCTTCGAGACCCACAGCACCAAGGAGACCGGGCGTATCAACGTCGAGGTCTGCTCGCAGTGCCACCCGTTCTACACCGGCAAGCAGAAGATCCTCGACACCGGTGGACGTGTCGCCCGCTTCGAGGCTCGCTACGGCAAGCGTGCCGGCAAGGGCGCAGCCAAGGAATCTGCAGAGTCCTAGCTGTTCCGCCGACGCCCGTCCTGCGATAATTGCAGGCCGGGCGTCGGCTTTTTTGTGCCTACTTCCCGAACGAACGCAGAGCGGAGCGAATCATGGCAGGGACCACCCAGCCTTCGGCCATCGACGACATCCTGGCCGAACATGCCGGCCTGGAGCAGCAGTTGGCGGATCCGGCCCTGCACAACGACGCTTCCGCGGCCCGCAAGGCGGGCAAGCGATTCGCCGAACTCGCACCGATCATGGCGACGTACACCAGGCTCAAGTCGGCGCAGGACGATCTGGAGGCGGCGCGTGAACTCGCCGCCGACGATTCCAGCTTCGCCGCCGAGGTGCCCGCACTCGAGGAGCAGGTCCTCGAACTGGACAAGACTCTCACCGATCTCCTGGCTCCCCGCGACCCGCACGACGGTGACGACGTGGTGCTCGAGGTGAAGTCGGGGGAGGGCGGCGAGGAATCCGCGTTGTTCGCCTCCGACCTGGCCCGGATGTACGTCCGGTACGCCGAGCGTCACGGTTGGCGCGTCGAGATCCTCGACGCGACCGTGTCCGACCTCGGCGGATACAAGGACGCGACGCTGTCGATCAAGTCGAAGGGCGATGTGCGTGACGGGGTCTGGGCGCGGCTGAAGTTCGAGGGCGGCGTCCACCGTGTGCAGCGTGTGCCCGTGACGGAATCGCAGGGACGCGTCCACACGTCCGCCGCCGGTGTCCTCATCTACCCGGAACCGGAAGAGGTGGAGGAGGTGCAGATCGACGAAACCGACCTGCGCATCGACGTCTACCGCTCCTCGGGCAAGGGTGGTCAGGGTGTCAACACCACCGACTCCGCGGTCCGGATCACGCACCTGCCCACCGGCATCGTCGTGACCTGTCAGAACGAACGCTCGCAGCTGCAGAACAAGGCCCGCGCCATGCAGGTGCTCGCCGCCCGGTTGCAGGCTGCGGCGGAGGAGGCCGCGGACGCGGAGGCGTCGGCGGGCAGGCAGAGCCAGGTGCGCACCGTCGACCGTTCCGAGCGGATCCGTACGTACAACTTCCCGGAGAACCGCATCACCGATCACCGGATCGGGTTCAAGTCCCACAACCTGGATGCGGTCCTGGACGGCGAACTCGACGCCCTGCTCGACGCGCTCGGCAAGTCGGACCGTGAGGCGAGGCTCGCCGCGGAGTAACCGCGAAGCCGGGACCGCGCCACCGGGCGGCGGGCCGCGTGGCAGTCTGTACCTGTGAGTCGCCTTCCTCTTCGCCTGGCCCTGATCGACGCAACCGCGCAACTCGACGAGGCCGGGGTGCGTAGCTCCCGTGCGGACGCCGAACTGCTCGCGGCACACCTGCTGGGGGTGGAGCGAACCCGGCTCGGGCTCGTCCCGCTCGTCGACGAGTCGGTGATCGACGCCTACAAGAAGATGGTCGACCAGCGGGCCAAGCGGATTCCGTTGCAGTACATCCTTGGTACGGCCGCCATGGGAGACATCGACATCGAGGTCGGCCCCGGCGTTTTCGTGCCGCGCCCGGAGACGGAACTGCTGCTCGGGTGGGCGCTCGCATTCCTCGGAAGCTGCGATCAGCATCCGCCGGTGGTCCTCGACCTGTGCACCGGGTCGGGCGCGCTCGCGCTGGCGATCGCCAACGCCCGCCCCGACGCCGTCGTACACGCCGTCGAACTGGAACCGCATGCGCTCGCGTGGGCCCGGCGCAATGCCGACGCCCGCGAACAGGCAGGTGACGCGCCGATCAGGCTGTACCAGGGCGACGTGACGGACCGGACATTGCTCGCCGGGCTCGAGGGCGGGGTCGACCTGATCGTCGCGAATCCGCCGTACATCCCGGAGGGTGTCGAACTCGAACCCGAGGTGGCCGACCACGATCCGCACAGCGCGCTGTTCGCCGGACCGGACGGTCTGTCCGTCATCAAGCCGATGATCTCGAACGTCGCGCGCTGGCTGCGCATCGGGGGAGCGGTCGGAATCGAGCACGACGACTCGAACGGCTCCGACGTCGCGGCACTGTTCGCGTCCCGCCGGGTGTTCGGCGAGGTCGCGGAGCATCCGGACCTGGCGGGGAAGCCGCGGTTCGTCGTGGCCCGGCGCGTCGCAACGGATATCGAGGCGCAGCGTGCAGGGGCCGACGCCGAGGGTGAAAGAATGAACCGGTGAGTACCGTTTACGACTGTGGCCTTCCCGATTCACGCTCCGCCGGACTGAGTGCGGCCAAGAATGCGCTGAAGGCCGGGCGTCTCGTCGTGCTCCCCACGGACACGCTGTACGGAATCGGCGCGGACGCATTCGACAGCGAGGCCGTCGCCGCCCTCCTGCGGGCCAAGGGTCGCGGGCGGGACATGCCGGTGCCCGTGCTCGTCGGCTCGTGGAACACGATCGACGGCCTGGTGTACAGCGTGCGCCCGCAGGCGCGCGACCTCATCCGGGCGTTCTGGCCCGGCGGGCTGAGTCTCGTTGTGGAGCAAGCGCCTTCGCTGGCATGGGATCTCGGCGACACCCGGGGCACGGTCATGCTGCGCATGCCGCTGCACCCGGTCGCCCTCGAACTGCTGCGTGAGGTCGGTCCGCTCGCGGTGTCGAGCGCGAACGTCTCCGGGCGCTCGCCCGCCACGACGGTGGAGGAAGCCCGCGAGCAACTCGGCGGATCGGCGAGCGTGTACCTCGACGGCGGCCGGGCGGAACAGGGGCAGGCATCGACCATCGTCGACCTCACCGGCGCCACCCCGCGGATCCTGCGTGAAGGCGCGGTGCCCACCGGCGATGTCGCCGCCGTACTCGGAGTGACGGCGGAGAGTCTGTCCGCCCAGTGAGTGCTGCCGAATCGGCCGGCGTGGTGCTGGCTCAAGCAGGTGGGGGCGCGGGTGTCCCGCTGCGCGAACTCCTGCTCGTCCTCTTCACGGCCGCGGTGGTGACCTACCTCGCCACCGGGGCCGTGCGGCTGTTCGCGCTGCGGTTCGGGGCAGTGGCGGTGCCGCGGGACCGGGACGTCCATGTCATCCCGACGCCCCGCCTCGGCGGGGTCGGCATGTATCTCGGCATGCTCGTCGCGTTGTTGTTCGCGCAGCAGCTACCCGCGCTCACCAGGGGATTCGAGTTCACCTCCGACATTCCCGCGGCCCTGGTGTCGGGGTTTGTGATCGTGCTGGTGGGGGTGGTCGACGACCGCTGGGGCCTGGACGCGCTCACGAAGTTCGTCGGCCAGGTCACCGCGGCCGGGATCCTCGTCGTGATGGGGGTGAGCTGGTTCATCGTCTATATGCCGTTCGGGGACGGCAGCACGGTCATCCTCGACCAGCTGCAGGCCGGTCTCGTCACCGTTGGTGTCGCGGTGGTGATGGTGAACGCCATGAACTTCGTCGACGGCCTCGACGGCCTCGCCGCGGGCCTCGGCCTGATCTCGTCGCTCGCGATCTGCGTGTTCTCGGTGGGACTTCTGCACGATCAGGGCGGCGACGTCAGCGCCTATCCGCCCGCTCTGATCGCCGCCGCCCTGGCAGGTGCGTGTCTCGGTTTCCTTCCGCACAACTTCCAGCCCGCCAAGATCTTCATGGGCGACTCCGGCTCCATGCTGATCGGACTGATGCTGGCGGCCATCTCCACCAGCGCGTCCGGTCGCATTCCGTTGACCGCGTACGGCACCCGCGACCTGCTCGGTCTGCTCTCGCCGCTGCTGTTGGTCGGTGCCGTCATGTTCATTCCGATCCTCGACCTGTTGCTGGCCGTGGTCCGGCGAACCCGCGCCGGGGTGAGCCCGTTCAGCCCCGACAAGATGCACCTCCACCACCGGCTCCTGCAGATCGGGCACTCGCACCGCCGCGTCGTGCTGCTCATCTACTTGTGGGTCGGTGTGCTGGCGTTCGGCGCGGTCGGTTCGGCCCTGTTCGACCGTCGCGTCGTCGTGCTCCTGGTCGCGGGAGGCCTGGTCTTCGCATTGGTCGTGACGGCTGTCCCGTCGATTCGCGGACAGCAGCACGATCGTCGGGGCTGACGGGAGGGTTGCCGCGGACCGGCGAGGATCCACTACCCTTGGCGACCGTGACGTTCACCCCTGCCTCCGCCCCTGATCACACCGCGTCGTTGCGGGCTGCCGTGCGCTACGGAGTTCTCGGTCTGATCGTGCTGGCAGTGGTCGGTTCGATCGTCGCTTTTCTCGTCGCGGGCAAGCCGGGCCTGTACGGGGCCCTTCTCGGTGCGGCGGTCGGGGGAGGATTCATCCTGTGCACCGCACTCGGTGTGCTGTTCACCGCGAAGCTTCCGGCGCTGACGGCGGGAGCGGTACTGCTCGGTACGTGGTTGCTGAAGATGATCCTCGCGATCACGGTCCTCGCGATCCTCAAACCGCTCGACTTCTACGACAAGACGGCATTGGTGCTGGTCATGGTGCTTTCGCTGGTCATCGTGCTGGGAGCGGAAACGTTCGGAGTGCTCGGTACCAAGGCGCCGTACGTCGAACCCACGCCGTCGGACGACGCCGGATCGCCCGATTCGGACGATAAGTAGTACTACGAGATGTAGTAAAATTGAATCGACCCCGACCCCGTCTACACAACGTCGTAGATGACTTGCTAAGGTCTGGGTCAAGCGAGAGCAATGAGAGTGCGAGTCAGTTACTCGCCGGTATTGCATGCTTGTAGGTGGCCGCACTTTCAGGGCCGCCGAGTCGACGAGAGTCGCCGACACCGACAGACGCTGGACTCGAACAGTCCGCAGCAGCTGACGAATACGCGAGTCGAGCTTGTCGACTTGTTTGATCGTCAATGTCCGATCGAACCGCAGTCAACGAAGGCTGCGGACCGACTACGGGAGAGAACGCTGAGCGTCATCAACGTGGCCGCGGAAGAATTCCACGCGCCTTCCCTGAACGACTTCTTCCCGCCCGCGGTCCTGTTCGAAGGGACTCCGTTCGAACTCGACCGCCTGATGCTGGTTCGCATCCTGCTGTCCGCGCTGATGATGCTCTTCTTCGTCATCGCGATGCGCAGCCCGAAGATCATTCCTCGCGGTGTCCAGAACATCGGTGAGATCGCGCTCGACTTCGTCCGGATCAACATCGCGGAAGAGATTCTCGGCAAGGAGCAGGGCAAGCGCTTCCTGCCGGTCATCACCACCATCTTCTTCCTGGTGCTCGCCAGCAACCTCGGCAGCATCATCCCCTTCATCAACATCTCGCCGAACGCGCGCATCGGCATGCCGCTCGTGCTCGCCGCCCTGGCGTACATCGTGTTCAACTACGTCGGCATCAAGAAGTACGGCTTCTTCAAGTACGTGAAGAGCAGCATCGTCGTCCCGGGTGTGCCGCTTCCGCTGCACTTCCTGCTCGTGCCGATCGAGTTCATCTCGACGTTCGTCCTCCGGCCGTTCACGCTCATGGTTCGTCTCATGGCCAACATGCTGGCCGGCCACATCCTGCTGGTGCTGTTCTTCAGCGCCACCCAGTACTTCTTCTTCGTCTCCGGTGGGTTCCAGGCCGTGTTCGGTGTGGCCTCGCTTGCCGCCGGCATTGCATTCACCTTCTTCGAACTGCTGGTGATCTTCCTGCAGGCCTACGTCTTCGCGCTGCTCACGTCGGTGTACATCGATCTGGCGCTGCACGCGGATTCGCACTAGCACCACAAGCTTCACGACCAGCTACACCAAGAACTGAGCCTCCCGCCGAATCCGGCGGAGGTCAACAGAAAGGGAACGGAACACCATGAGCCTCGCCTACCTCGCTCAGGAAGCTGTCCAGGAAACCCGCTCGACGGGCTTCGGAGCCATCGGCTACGGTCTCGCCGCGATCGGCCCCGGCATCGGCGTGGGCATCGTTGTCGGTAAGGCAATCGAGGGAATGGTTCGCCAGCCCGAGATGGCCGGACAGGTTCGTACCACGATGTTCCTCGGTATCGCCTTCACCGAAGCCCTCGCGCTGATCGGCCTCGTCGCCGGCTTCATTTTCTAAGACCGTCACATGGCAGCCAACATCGCATTGCTCGCGGCAGAGGAAGAGAGTCACAACCCTCTCCTCCCCGCGACGTATGACATCGTTTGGTCGATCGTCTGCCTGGTCATCGTTGGTTTCGTCTTCTGGAAGTACGTCCTTCCGATGTTCCAGAAGGTCCTTGCCGAGCGAACCGAGCAGATCGACGGCGGCATCAAGCGGGCCGAAGAGGCCCAGGCCGAAGCGAAGGCGGCGCTCGAGCAGTACCGCGCTCAGCTTGCCGAAGCTCGCACCGAGGCTGCGCAGATCCGTGAGGACGCGCGCACCCAGGGGCAGCAGATCATCGCCGAAATGAAGGCACAGGCTCAGGAAGAAAGCGACCGCATCGTGGCCGCCGGCAACAACCAGCTGGTTGCGCAGCGTCAGCAGATCGTCACCGAACTGCGCGGCGATCTCGGCCGCACCGCCGTCGACCTCGCTGAGAAGCTCATCGGTGAGTCCCTCGCCGACGACGTGAAGCGGGCAGGCACGGTCGATCGATTCCTGAACGAGCTCGACTCCATCGGCGCAAATTCCGCAGCAGGGAAGTGAGCACCATGTACGCAGCGAGCCGTGAGGCCTTGACGCAGACCCGTGCTGCGTTGTCTTCGGCCTTGGGATCCGTCTCTGCCGGAGCAGCCACAGCGGCCGCGGCCCAGATCGGGGCCGAACTGTTCTCGGTCGTCGAGATCCTGGACGAACAGCGCACTCTCCGGAGTGCCCTGTCGGACACCTCGACGCCCGGGAGCGTTCGCGAAGGTCTGGCCGAGCAGGTGTTCGGCGGCAAGGTCTCCGCCGAGACCCTCGCCGTCCTGAAGGTGGCAGTGGGCCAGGACTGGTCCGCCACCTCCGACCTGCTCAACTCGCTGGTGCTCCTCGGTCGGGAATCGCTGCTGAAGGCAGCGGCCGATCAGGGACAGCTCGACGCCGTCGAGGACGAGCTCTTCCGTCTCGGCCGCATCGTTGCCGGTGACCCGAAGCTCGAGCAGTCACTGTCCGACCGTTCCGTACCGGCGAAGGGCAAGCGTGACCTGCTCTCCAAGCTGCTGTACGGCAAGGTCACCGCGGTCTCCGAGGCATTGGCGACCCAGGCAGTGGGCCGGTTGAAGAACTCCGCACCCGCGGACGCCTTCGACGAACTGTCGAATCTGGCAGCAGCACAGCGGAAGGCCGTTGTCGCCAAGGTGCGCAGCGCTGCTCCGCTGTCCAGTGAGCAGTCGGATCGGCTGACCGCCACCCTCACCCGTACCTACGGGAAGCCGGTGACGGTTCACGTGGAGGTCGATCCTGAACTCCTCAGCGGCTTGGTCGTCCGGGTGGGCGACGAGGTGATCGACGGCAGCGGAGCGGGACGTCTCGCAGCGTTGCGGAAGTCCCTCAAGTAGTCCGCAACCGAACCCCATACCCCAGATCTTTTCGAAGACCAGACACCGAGAGCAGGAAAAACATGGCGGAGCTGACGATCTCCTCCGACGAGATCCGTAGCGCGATCGAGAACTACACCGCGAGCTACTCCCCGGAGGCCTCCCGCGAAGAGGTCGGCGTCGTGACCGACACCAGCGACGGCATCGCGCACGTCAGTGGCCTGCCTTCGGCGATGGCCAACGAACTGCTGGAGTTCCCCGGCGGAATTCTGGGCGTCGCGCTCAACCTGGATGCCACCGAGATCGGTGCCGTCATCCTGGGCGATTACGAGAACATCCAGGAAGGCCAGGAAGTCAAGCGGACCGGCGACGTGCTGTCGGTACCCGTCGGCGACGCCTTCCTCGGCCGCGTCATCAACCCGCTCGGCCAGCCGATCGACGGCCTGGGCGAGATCGCGAGCGACGAGACCCGCGCCCTCGAGCTGCAGGCTGCCTCGGTGCTCGAGCGTCAGCCCGTCGAGGAGCCGCTGCAGACCGGCATCAAGGCCATCGACGCGATGACCCCGATCGGCCGCGGACAGCGTCAGCTCGTCATCGGCGACCGTAAGACGGGCAAGACCGCCGTCTGCATCGACGCGATCCTGAACCAGAAGGCCAACTGGGAGACCGGCGACGAGAAGCAGCAGGTTCGCTGCATCTACGTCGCGATCGGCCAGAAGGGTTCCACCATCGCGGGCGTCAAGGCTGCCCTCGAGGAGCAGGGCGCGATGGAGTACACCACCATCGTCGCTGCCCCGGCCTCCGACTCCGCCGGTTTCAAGTGGCTCGCCCCCTACACCGGCTCCGCCATCGGTCAGCACTGGATGTACCAGGGCAAGCACGTCCTGGTCGTATTCGACGACCTGACCAAGCAGGCCGAGGCGTACCGCGCCATCTCGCTGCTGCTGCGTCGCCCGCCGGGACGTGAGGCATACCCCGGTGACGTCTTCTACCTGCACTCCCGCCTGCTGGAGCGTTCGGCCAAGCTGTCCGACGCCCTGGGTGGAGGCTCGCTGACCGCGCTGCCGATCATCGAGACCAAGGCCAACGACGTCTCGGCCTACATCCCGACCAACGTCATCTCCATCACCGACGGTCAGGTGTTCCTCGAGTCGGACCTGTTCAACAAGGGTGTCCGTCCCGCCATCAACGTCGGCATCTCGGTGTCCCGTGTCGGTGGCGCCGCGCAGACCAAGGGCATGAAGAAGGTTTCCGGCTCGCTGCGTCTGGAGCTGGCCCAGTTCCGTGAGCTCGAGGCGTTCTCGGCCTTCGCCTCCGACCTGGACGCCGCCTCGAAGGCACAGCTCGAGCGTGGCGCCCGCCTGGTGGAGCTGCTCAAGCAGGATCAGTACAGCCCGATCCCCGTCGAGGACCAGATCGTGTCGATCTACCTCGCCGGTGAAGGTGTCTTCGACAGCGTGCCCGTCGGCGACGTCCGTCGCTTCGAGGCCGAACTGCTCGACGAGCTGCACCGCACCGCCTCCGGCGTGTACGAGAGCATCAAGGGCGGCAAGGCCCTCGACGCCGACAACGCCAAGGCACTGGTCGAGGCCACCGACAAGTTCAAGGAAACGTTCCTCGCGTCCGACGGAAGCCGGGTCGTGAACGAGGCCGAGGCTGAGGCTCTGGACGCCGGCGAGGTCGGCCACGAGCAGATCAACGTCAAGCGCACCACCGTCAGCAAGTGAGCGGCCTGCCCATGATGCTGCGAAACATGAAGGGAGAGTGATCGATCGATGGCAAGCATTCTCGAACTGAGGTCTCGCATCAAGTCGGTCAACTCGACCAAGAAGATCACCAAGGCCCAGGAACTGATCGCGACCTCGCGGATCACGAAGGCACAGTCGCGCGTCGCCGCGGCGAAGCCGTACGCCGAGGAGATCACGAAGGTTCTCTCGGAGCTGGCGAGCGCGTCCGCTTCGCTGGACCACCCGTTGCTCAACGAGCGCACCGATCCCAAGCGTGCCGCGGTCCTGGTCGTCACCAGTGACCGCGGTATGTGCGGCGGATACAACTCCAACGTCCTCAAGGAGGCCGAGGAGCTGTTCCAGCTGCTGCGCAGCGAGGGCAAGGATCCGGTGATCTACGTGCTCGGATCCAAGGGCCTGGGCTACTACACGTTCCGTGACCGCGATCTGGGGGGTGCGTGGACCGGGTTCTCCCAGAATCCGGGCTACTCCGACGCTGCCAAGGCGAGCCGGCACCTGGTCGACCTGTTCATGGCCGGATCCGGCTCCGAGGTTCCCGCGCCGAACGGTGAGGGCACCATCGAAGGCGTCGACGAGCTGCACATCGTCTACACCCGCTTCGTGTCGATGCTGACCCAGTCTCCCGAGGTTCGCCGGATGGCTCCCCTCGAGGTGATGGTCTCCGAGGAGCACGTCGAACTCGGCGAAGACATACTGACGAACGGTCACGGGTCCAGCAACTCGGAACCGGTCGCCGGATACAACTTCGAGCCGGAACCCGACAAGCTGCTCGGTGCCCTGCTGCCGAAGTACATCAGCACCCGCATCTACTCCTCGCTGCTGGATGCTGCGGCGTCGGAGTCGGCTGCCCGTCGTACCGCCATGAAGGCCGCGACGGACAACGCAAACGAACTGGTGAACACGTTGAGCCGTCAGGCAAACCAGGCTCGCCAGGCCCAGATCACCCAGGAAATCAGCGAGATCGTCGGCGGCGCGAATGCGCTCGCCTCGAGCGCAGGAAGTGACTAAGCAATGACCGCAGCAGTAACCGAAAACAACGGGGCAGGCTCGGGTTCGTCCGTCGCCGGCCGCGTCGTGCGGGTCATCGGTCCCGTCGTGGACGTTGAATTCCCGCGTGGCGCCATTCCTGAACTGTTCAACGCCCTGCACGCCGAGATCACGCTCCCCTCGGTCGCCAAGACGCTGACCCTCGAGGTTGCACAGCACCTCGGCGACAACCTGGTGCGCACCGTCTCGATGCAGCCCACCGACGGTCTGATCCGCGGCACCTCGGTGTCCGACACGGGCAGGCCGATCTCGGTTCCCGTCGGCGACGTCGTCAAGGGCCACGTCTTCAACGCGCTGGGCGACTGCCTCGACGCTCCCGGTACGGGTCGCGACGGCGAGCAGTGGGGCATCCACCGCAAGCCACCAGCCTTCGACCAGCTCGAGGGCAAGACGGAGATCCTCGAGACCGGCATCAAGGTCATCGACCTCCTCACCCCGTACGTCAAGGGTGGAAAGATCGGTCTGTTCGGTGGTGCCGGTGTCGGCAAGACCGTTCTGATCCAGGAAATGATCACCCGTATCGCCCGCGAGTTCTCCGGCACCTCGGTGTTCGCAGGCGTCGGTGAGCGCACCCGTGAGGGCACCGACCTTCACCTCGAGATGGAAGAGATGGGCGTCCTCCAGGACACCGCCCTCGTCTTCGGCCAGATGGACGAGCCGCCGGGAACGCGTATGCGCGTCGCCCTGTCCGCGCTGACCATGGCGGAGTACTTCCGCGATGTCCAGGGTCAGGACGTGTTGCTGTTCATCGACAACATCTTCCGTTTCACCCAGGCCGGTTCCGAGGTGTCGACCCTGCTCGGTCGTATGCCTTCGGCCGTGGGTTACCAGCCGACCCTGGCTGACGAGATGGGTGAGCTGCAGGAGCGGATCACCTCGACGCGAGGCCGCTCCATCACCTCGCTGCAGGCGATCTACGTTCCCGCCGACGACTACACCGACCCGGCGCCGGCCACGACGTTCGCGCACCTCGATGCCACCACCGAGCTGTCGCGTCCGATCTCGCAGATGGGTATCTACCCCGCTGTGGACCCGCTGACCTCCACCTCCCGCATCCTGGAGCCCGGCATTGTCGGTGCCGAGCACTTCCGGGTCGCCAACGAGGTCAAGCGCATCCTGCAGAAGTACAAGGAACTGCAGGACATCATCGCCATCCTCGGTATGGACGAGCTGCAGGAAGAGGACAAGGTGCTCGTCGGCCGTGCCCGTCGTCTGCAGAAGTTCCTCGGCCAGAACTTCATCGTCGCCGAGAAGTTCACCGGTGAGCCCGGCTCCGTGGTGCCGCTCCGCGACACCATCGAGGCGTTCGACCGCATCTGCAAGGGCGAGTTCGATCACCTGCCCGAGCAGGCGTTCAACAGCTGTGGTGGACTCGACGACGTCGAGGCTGCAGCCAAGAAGATCGCCGGGAAGTAGTCGACGATGGCTGAGATGACCGTGGAACTCGTCGCCGTGGAGCGACGGTTGTGGTCTGGTTCGGCGACTCTCGTCAGCGCACAGACGACCGAGGGCGAGATCGGTGTCATGCCCGGGCATGAGCCGGTTCTCGGACAGCTGGTCGAGGGCGGAGTGGTTGCGATCACGACGGCCGACGGTGAGCGTATCGTCGCTGCTGTGCACGGCGGATTCCTGTCCGTGACCGCGAAGACAGTCACGATCCTCGCCGAGTCAGCCGACTTGGCCGAGGACATCGATGTGGAAGCGGCCAAGGCCGTGCTCGCAGAGAGTGGAGACGACCTCGAGGCGATTGCTGTCGCCAAGGGTCGGGTCCGCGCTGTCGAGCGCGCCTAGGCTGCACGAGAAAGACCGCGACGGAGCCGACGAACAGTGACAATCGGAATGACTGTGTTGATCATTCTGGTTGTGCTGCTCGCGGCCTTCGTCGCGGTTTTTCTGTATCGGCTTGCAGTACTGCGCCGCGGTGGCACCGCGGCGATCCTCCGGGTGACGCCTGCCCCGGGGGACACCGGGTGGCGCCACGGCGTCATCCGCTACGGCGAGGGCTCCCTCGTCTTCTTCAAACTGTCGAGTCTGCGACCTGGCCCCGATTCGCGTATCGAGCGCCAGGGCATCGAGGTCGCAGGTCGTCGCAGCCCCGAGGGCTCCGAATTCGACATCATGTCCGACGAGATCATCATCCTGTCGGTCAAGGACCGCGGGAGCTCGTACGAGATCGCATTGGACGGGGGAGCGTTGACCGCGTTCCTGTCCTGGGTCGAATCGCGACCGTCCGGCCGATCGGTTCGCGGTCGCCGTCTCTGATCAGGACTTCCCGGCGCCCGGCTTCCAGAGCACGTCGCCCTCGGGGTTCGCGAGCCTGCTGACGATGAACAGCAGATCCGACAGCCGGTTGAGGTATTTCGCCGGAAGAGCGTTGGTGGTCTCCGGGTTGGTGTCGACGGCCGCCCACGCGGACCGCTCGGCGCGACGGGTCACTGTCCGCGCCACGTGCAGCAGAGCGCCCAGCGCCGTCCCGCCTGGGAGAATGAAGGAGTTCAGCGGCTCCAGGCGTTCGTTCAGTTCGTCGCACCAGCCTTCGAGACGATCGATGTATTCGCCGGTGATGCGCAGCGGCGGGTATTTCGGTTCCGCCTCCACCGGGGTGGAGAGGTCGGCGCCGGCATCGAACAGGTCGTTCTGGATCTGCCGCAGGATCGACCGGATCTCCTCCGGCGGGTCGCCCAGCGCGACCGCAACCCCGATCGAGGCGTTCGCCTCGTCGCAGTCGGCGTACGCGATCAGCCGCGGATCGTTCTTCGACACACGGGAGAAATCGCTGAGTCCGGTGGTCCCGTCGTCGCCGGTCCGGGTATAGATCTTGGTGAGGTGTACGGCCATAGCGTTACGGTACCGGCCTCCGG
>NZ_FNSV01000005.1:7777500-8325000 GCF_900105905.1 Rhodococcus koreensis
CCGACAATGTAGCGGGGCTCAAGTACACCACCGAAGCTGCGGCATTCACACAATGCACCCCTGCGATTCTGCGGAGTCGTGGGCAGTGGTGTGGATGGGTAGGGGAGCGTCGTGTGGCCATGGAAGCGGCGGGGTGACCCAGCCGTGGAGGCCACACGAGTGAGAATGCAGGCATGAGTAGCGAAAGACGAGTGAGAAACTCGTCCGCCGAATGACCAAGGGTTCCTGGGCCAGGTTAATCCGCCCAGGGTGAGTCGGGACCTAAGACGAGGCCGACAGGCGTAGCCGATGGACAACGGGTTGATATTCCCGTACCCGTGTGAACGCGCCCCTGGTGAATCAGTGATACTAACCATCCTGAAGCGTCCTTACGTCCCTTCGGGGGCCCTGGATGTGGATGCATGGGACCTGATCTGGTAGTAGCCAAGCGATGGGGTGACGCAGGAAGGTAGCTGAGCCAGTCAGTGGTAATACTGGTGTAAGCCTGTAGGGCGAATGGTAGGCAAATCCGCCATTCACACAGCCTGAGAGGTGACGCATAGCCGAATGAGGCGAATTCAGTGATCCTATGCTGCCGAGAAAAGCCTCTAGCGAGCTTTCACACGGCCCGTACCCCAAACCGACACAGGTGGTCAGGTAGAGAATACTAAGGCGATCGAGATAACTATGGTTAAGGAACTCGGCAAAATGCCCCCGTAACTTCGGGAGAAGGGGGGCCTCGTCCGGTGATCACTCTTGCAGTGTGAGCTGGGTGGGGCCGCAGAGACCAGTGAGAAGCGACTGTTTACTAAAAACACAGGTCCGTGCGAAGTCGTAAGACGATGTATACGGACTGACGCCTGCCCGGTGCTGGAAGGTTAAGAGGACCGGTTAGCCACTTCGGTGGCGAAGCTGAGAATTTAAGCCCCAGTAAACGGCGGTGGTAACTATAACCATCCTAAGGTAGCGAAATTCCTTGTCGGGTAAGTTCCGACCTGCACGAATGGCGTAACGACTTCTCAGCTGTCTCAACCATAGACTCGGCGAAATTGCATTACGAGTAAAGATGCTCGTTACGCGCGGCAGGACGAAAAGACCCCGGGACCTTCACTACAGCTTGGTATTGGTGTTCGGTTCGGTTTGTGTAGGATAGGTGGGAGACTGTGAAGCGCTCACGCCAGTGAGTGTGGAGTCGTTGTTGAAATACCACTCTGATCGTATTGGACCTCTAACCTCGGACCATGATCTGGTTCAGGGACAGTGCCTGGTGGGTAGTTTAACTGGGGCGGTTGCCTCCCAAAATGTAACGGAGGCGCCCAAAGGTTCCCTCAGCCTGGTTGGCAATCAGGTGTCGAGTGCAAGTGCACAAGGGAGCTTGACTGTGAGACTGACAGGTCGAGCAGGGACGAAAGTCGGGACTAGTGATCCGGCACCGGCAAGTGGAAGCGGTGTCGCTCAACGGATAAAAGGTACCCCGGGGATAACAGGCTGATCTTCCCCAAGAGTCCATATCGACGGGATGGTTTGGCACCTCGATGTCGGCTCGTCGCATCCTGGGGCTGGAGTAGGTCCCAAGGGTTGGGCTGTTCGCCCATTAAAGCGGCACGCGAGCTGGGTTTAGAACGTCGTGAGACAGTTCGGTCTCTATCCGCCGCGCGCGTTAGAAACTTGAGGAAGGCTGTCCCTAGTACGAGAGGACCGGGACGGACGAACCTCTGGTGTGCCAGTTGTTCCACCAGGAGCACCGCTGGTTAGCTACGTTCGGAAGGGATAACCGCTGAAAGCATCTAAGCGGGAAGCCTGTTCCAAGATGAGGTTTCTCACCCCCTCGAGGGGGTAAGGCCCCCGGCAGACCACCGGGTTGATAGGCCAGAACTGGAAGTCCGGTAACGGATGCAGGTGACTGGTACTAATAGGCCGAGGACTTACCACAAAGAAGCTACGCGTCCACTGTGCAGTATCTGAAACAACACACGTTTCGGAACTGAAGAAGAAGAACCACCACCACCATCGGTCCAACGATGTGTTGGTTGTGTCTTCGCTGATGTTCCGTGTGACAGTTTCATAGAGTTACGGCGGCCATAGCGGAGGGGAAACGCCCGGTCCCATTCCGAACCCGGAAGCTAAGCCCTCCAGCGCCGATGGTACTGCACCCGACAGGGTGTGGGAGAGTAGGACACCGCCGAACATCCGTTACCGAAAGCCCCCAACCATGTTGGGGGGCTTTCGGCATTTCACAACACTTTTTCCGACGGCAGCCGTTGCCGCGCACACCTTTTCACCCCGGTGCACCGCCGGCCAGGACCTGCAGCGCCCTCGACGCCAGATGGAGATTCAGGCGTGTGTCGACACTGCGGAGATCACGCCCGGTCAGTTCGTGGATGCGGGACATCCGGTACCGGAGTGTGCTGCGGTGGATCCTGAGGGCCTGCGCGGTCTCGTCGTACTTGCCGCCGCATTCGAGGTATTGGGCGAGGGTGGCCGTCATCGTGCTGCGGTGCTGCCGGTCGTAGTCGAGCAGGGGGCCCAGCCATTCCTGCACGAACGCCTCGACATCTCCGGTGCTGCTGTGCGAGTCGAGAATGCGGTAGACGCCGAGTTCGTCGAACTGTGCCACACCGCGAGGCGAGTTCGACTGCTTTCGTATTTCGAGGGCGCGCATCGCGTGGGTGTACGAGTCGGGGAGTGTGCTGGGAGAGGTGCATTCGGATCCGACCCCGACCACACCGACGGCGGGACCGAGCGACTTCTCCAACGCTGAGAAGACGGTGTTCACGTCCGTCTTGGTGTCCATGACTGCGGCGAGGACGCCGGTTCGCTGCTCGTTGCCGTGAACGAGGAGGGCTGACGAGTCGGTGGCCGTCAGGTGACGACGGAACGCCTCGGTGACGGACTCGACGGACGTGTCCGGACCCCAGTGGACGACCAGGACGCGTTGCGGTGTGTGCAGGTCGTAGCCGAGCGCGTCGGCCCGCGAGTAGGCGCTGTCGTCGTCGGTGCCGGCCAGTAGGTCGGCACCCAGGTCGCGGCTCAGCCGTGCCTCCGTCTCGGCGAGCGATCTGCGGTGTGCCATGTCCACGGCGAGCATCGTCGCGGCGTGCTCGAGTGCGAAGGTGTCGAGATCGGTGGCGCGGTGATCCGGGTCGGACAGATACAGGACACCGAGAAGTGTCTGGCCGGGCCGGACCACCTGTACGATCCGGTTGTCGTCCCGCAGCGGGCGCCCCTCCATCGCGGCCCGGCGCAGGACGTCGACCCGGTTCCCGCCGCCGACCTTGCGGTACCGGGGTGCCGGCCCGGACGCGTCCGGGCCGGACCACACACGAAGATTGCCGAACGCGTCCTCGATACCGACGGCGAGTCCGGTCACCTCGTGGAGGGTCTCGGCGATGGCGGTCTCCTCGGCGCCGGTCGCGGCGAGTCGCCCGAACGTGCTGTGGATCTTCGCTTCCTCCTCGAGCCGCGCGGCTCTCGTGCCGATCGCGGTGATCTCGTCCGTGGCCTCGCGCAGTTGGCGTTCCTGGGTGGCGGCCCGGGAGCGGAGCGACGCGGCGCGCAGGGCTGACCCCGTGTGCTGAATCAACAACTCGAGGAGCGTCGCCTGCACCGGCGTCGGCGGGTAGTCGGCCCGCAGTGTCAGCGACACCGGCCGGGACCACGAATCGTCGAGCAACACGCGGTGCCGCCAGACGTCATCGTCGGGGACTTCGCCCGTCAGCACGGTCACGGGTTCGACCGAGAATGGGCCGAGTTCGGGGAGGGCTTCGGCGAGCAGGGACAGGATCTCGTCCCGATTCCCGCAATCGTGCATGTGTGCGGTTACGGCCAGCACCGCCGACAGGTTCGTGGCCCGCGGGGTGTGATCCACCCTCGGGTCTGGGGCTGCATCCAGATCCATGGCATGGAACTACCCCGTTTTGCGCCGTCGAAACCGGGACGCTGTCCAGTGGGGCCGGATTTCGGGGGATTCTTTCGTTCCGCGGTGACCATGTGGCGAGACGGATCAGCCGCCAACCTTGGTAACTGAGGGGTGGCACTTATGACCCAATCCAATAATTGGCACGATCCCGATCTGAACATGATTCGCGATGTCGTCGCGCACACGTCGGACGGGTGCGAGGGCTGTCTCGCACTCGGTACCCGCTGGGAGCACCTGATGTTGTGCCTGACGTGCGGCTATGTCGGATGCAGTGACGGATCACCGATGCGGCACGCGCGACATCACGCGGAACGCAGCGGTCATCCGATCGTCCAGTCGCTCCATGCGGGGGACAACTGGCGCTGGTGCTTCGTGCACGACGTCCAGATCTGCACGCCGTATCCGGCGACCGGGGCCCGGGTGGTCGCACCCAGCCTGGTGCCCGGGCCGGCGGACGACCTCAGACATGGTCTCCGTATCGCGAAATCGCAGTGACGATCGCAGACCAGACGGCGTCGGCCCGAACTTCGGGGGGAGCGCCGTCCAGCCAGCATGGCCGCACCGGGCTTCCGCCGGGGCGCGGCGGCGCCGGAAGCGGTCCGGGCACTGCGGCGTAGGCATCCGTTGCGGGCACCGGGACGCATGCATCGTCGAAGGACGACCGGGACGTCTCCGGGTGCGTGCCGTGCCTGCGTTGCAGAATCTCCTGTCCCTCGCGTCCGCGCAGCAGGAAGAACAGCAGCGGGTCGTCGTCGAGGACCCACGCGGCCTGATACAGCACCGCAGCGGCGTGGCGGCACGGCACGTCCCACTCCTCGCAGGTGCAGGTCGCATCGGCGTCGAACATCGACGGAATCAGTGACACGTCGACGGCTGCGAGATCCTCGTCGAGTTCGCGGGGGAGCGTCCCACTCGACAACTGGGCGACGTGACCGCTCCGCGACGCGAGAGTCTCGAGCACCTCGCCCCACTGTCGCTCGTCCAGCGGGTCCACCCGGATCCGCACGTGCAGGCTCTCGTCGTCGGTGTGCACGTCCGCGGAGACGAGCCCGGGCGCGAACGTGAGCGGACCGACCAGTCCGCCACGGGCATAGGCGCGTCCGCGCTTCAGTGTGTTCGAGTCGAGCGCGGCCTGCTCGACGTCGTCAACCCAGCGCTGCGCCCACCAGGTCCTGCCGCGCGTGCGGCGGCCCTTCTGCGCAGGGAAGCGGGGATGCGTGACGGCGTCGGTCACAGGTCACCTCCGAAGTCGTAGTCGGGGCTCAGGGCCACCAGCCGGGCGAGTTCGCCGTCGGTCAGCTCGGTGAAGGCGGCGGCGCCGTGCGACAGAACCGAGTCGGCGAGTTGCCGCTTGGACGCGAGCATGGCGGCTATGCGTTCCTCGATGGTTCCCGCGGTGACGAGCCGGTGCACGACAACCGGGTGGGTCTGACCGATGCGGTACGCACGATCGGTGGCCTGGTCCTCGACCGCCGGGTTCCACCAGCGGTCGAAGTGGACGACGTGATCGGCCCGGGTGAGGTTCAGCCCGGTGCCTGCGGCCTTGAGGGACAGGATCAGGACGGGGACGTCGCCGTTCTGGAAGCGTTCGACGAGGTCCTCCCGGGCCCCGACGGACGTGCCTCCGTGCAGGAACTCGCACGTCACCCCGCGCGTCGTCAGGTGCCGTCGCAGCAGTCGTCCCATCGTGGTGAAGTGGGTGAACACGAGGGAACGGCCGCCCTCCGACAGGTTCGTGTCGATCAGCTCGTCGAGCAGACCGATCTTGTGGGAACGGCCGGTGAGCGTGGCGTGCTCCTGGCCGAGGTACTGGGCGGGGTGATTGCAGATCTGCTTCAGACCGGTCAGCAGCGACACGATGCTGCCGCGCCGCCCGATGCCCTCGCTCGTCTCGATCCGCTCCATGGCGTCGCGGACGAGCGCCTCGTACATGCCGGCCTGCTCCGGGGTGAGCGTGACGTCGAGGTCGACCTCCGTCTTCGGTGGAAGCTCGGGGGCGATCCCCGGATCCGACTTCCTGCGCCGGAGCACGAACGGTGAGATCAATGCCGCCAACTCCGCCGCGCCGGCGGGCCCGTCCATCTCGGACGAGCCGTCGTAGCGGCGCCGGAACTGCGCGTAGGGGCCGAGGAGACCGGGGGTGACGCCGTCGAGGATCGACCAGAGGTCGCTGAGCCGGTTCTCCACCGGCGTGCCGGTGAGGGCGACGCGCGCCTGTCCCTGAATGGTCCGCAGCGCCCGCGTCACGGCTGCGGACCGGTTCTTCAGATGCTGGGCCTCGTCCGCGACGACCAGACCCCACGTCGTCCCGGCGAGAACTTCGCAATCGAGCCGCATCGTCGCGTACGTGGTGAGGACGACGGTGTCGCTGCCGTCCGCGACCGTCTCACCGGGAGGCCGGCGGCTCGGACCGTGGTGGACGAGGACACCGGTGCCCGGTGCGAAACGCTCGATCTCCCGCCGCCAGTTCCCCAGCAGGGACGCGGGACAGACCACGAGTGTGGGTCCCGCCGTGTCCGGGTCCTGCTGCCGGTGCAGGTGAAGCGCGATGAGGGTCAACGTCTTTCCCAGGCCCATGTCGTCGGCGAGGCAGGCGCCCAGGCCCCGTGACGTGAGCCCGGCGAGCCAGCGGAAGCCGGTCAGCTGGTAGTCCCGCAGTTGCGCGCGCAGGGCTGCGGGGACCGGCACGGGCTCCGGATCCCCGTCCGACAGCTCCCGCGCCACCGCCGCGGCCGCCCCGTAGGAGTCGACGCGGACGTCGTCCTCGCCGCGCCTGGCCCGGCCGGTCAGCGCGGCCCGAAGGGCCTCGACGGCCGTCATGGTTCCGGTCCGCCGCAGGAGGGTCTTTCGTATCGTCTCCGCGTCCGCGACGACGTACCGGTTGCGGAGTTTCACGACTGCCCGCTTCGCCGACACCAGCTCTTCCATCTCCTCCCGCGTGAGTGCGTCTTCGCCCACCGCGACGCGCCAGTCGAAGTCGAAGGCGCGGTCGCCGCCGAAAGCGGCTGCGCCCTCCCGGGATCCGGGGTCGCCGAGGATGATGCGGGTCGACGTCTGGGCGACCAGTGCGCGCGGCCAATGGATCTGGACGCCCCGCTCGCGCAGCCGACGGCCGGCGTCCCCGGCGAGGGAGCCCAGGTCGTCGTCCTCGAGCCGGATGCGGTGCGGCGCCTCCGCCCGCAACAGATCTTCGAGCGGAGCCCAGTCCTGGGCCGCGCGGCGGAGGGCACCGAGAACCTCGATCCGCGGGTCGGAAGCGAACGCGGATTCGGCGAGCGTCGGATGCCGCCACAGGTCCACGGCGTCGCACACCACTCCGGGCCGCGCGACGCCGTGCACCTGGACCGTGGCGTCGAATTCGCTGTCCGAGAGATCCACCGCGCCGGGATCGACGGGGTCGATCCGCAACGACAGCGCGATCGCCTCGGGTGTGAGGGCGTCCGCCCACACCTGCAGTTCCGGGGAGGGTTCGGCATCCCAGGCCAGGTAGGGGCCGGCGTCGGCGGGCGAACCGAGTCGCGGGACGGTGTCGACGACCGCGGTAAGGAAGTCGCGCAGGACGTCCGCGGCGGCGGGGAGGCGAACTCCGTCGGCGCGCGGATCCCCGAGCGGGATGGCGCGAGCTTCGGGCGGGAGCGCGGCGGCCAGCAGACGCAGGTGCGATGCGTCCTCGTCGTCGAGGGTGCCGAGCCGCCAGACGTCGCGGCCGTGCGGTGTGACCGAGGGCAGGACCTTGCCCGCCTCGAGGTATCCGACGGCGGTGCGGGCGGAGGCGGCCCAGAACGCGACCGATCGATGCGCCGTGTCGCCGGGTGCCGGCGACAGCAGCATCGGCAGCGCGTCGGCGAGGGAAACATTCTGCGTCGGAACGCTGTTCACCTCTCTGCCAGTGAAGATCCGGGTGCGGGAATCGGCACTCGGTGGCTGCTGCCCGTCCGGTGAATCGCTCCAGAACACCAGGCGCGAGTCGCGCGGAGGATCGGCGGGGACGAAGGTGGCCGCGCAGCCGGCGAGGGTGGGCTCTGCTGTCACTACTGCGCCTTTCGCCGGGTTTATGGTACGCCGTACGTCAACGAGGCGGCGTGCGGAATTGTTCCCGGGCGCCGTGGGAAGATCTCGGCATGGGAAGAAGCGCGGCACCGGAGGGCGACCCCGCCCGCATCATGGAGTTGCTGTGGGGTGGCGGCAGCACGCCGATCTCGCGTCCCCGCAACGGCAAACCCGGCCTGACACTCGACCGGATCGTCGAGGCCGCCGTCTCCGTCGCGGATGCGGAGGGGCTGGACGCCGTCTCGATGCGCCGGCTCGCGGCCGAACTCGGCGTCGGGGCGATGTCGCTGTACACGCACGTTCCCGGAAAGACGGAACTGGTCGAGGTGATGCTCGACCGGGCGCTGTCCACGCTCGAACCGGGCGACGACACCGACGCGGGGTGGCGGGAGCGTCTCACGGCCGCCGCGCACGACTATTTCCAACTGCTGTGCGCACACCCGTGGATGCTCGGAGTCGTCGCGCTGAGCCGGCCGGTCCTCGGGCCCGGCGGGATGGCCAAGTACGAGCGGGAACTGCGCGCGGTCGAGGGACTGGGACTGCCGGACCTCGACATGGACTCCGTCGTCACACTCCTCGACAGTTTCGTCGCCGGCGCGGCGCGGGCGGCGGTGGACGCGGCCGCGCTCGCCGACCAGGGCGAGGTGGACAGCGAGTGGTGGCAGAGCGTCGCGCCGCACTTCGAGAAGGTCTTCGACCCCGAGCGGTTTCCGCTCGCCACCCGGGTCGGGGCCACGGCGGGGGAGCACCACAACGCCGCGTTCTCGCCCGCCCACGCCTTCGAATTCGGGCTCGCCCGGCTACTCGACGGAGTCGGCGCCCTCATCGTCGGCGGCGGAACCGGCGGGGATTAGTTCGGCGGGAACGGCCAGCGTGGTCGGTTCGAGACGCCCGCGCAGGGTGACGGTGTCGGTACATTGCCACCGCGTGCCTTCGTCCTCGGACGCCGCGGCGATCGCCCGCTCGGACGCGACGACGTGCCCGGGAACATTCTTGGCGAGCTCGGACAACCGCGCCGCCTCGTTGACCGGATCGCCGATCACCGTGTACTCGAAACGTTCGTGGGCGCCGATGTTTCCGGCCACCGCGCGACCGGCCGCCACCCCGATTCCCGCATCGCATTCCGGTACCTCGGCGGTGAGCCGTTCGCGCAGGACCCGAGCAGCGGACAGGGCCGCACCGGTGTGGTCGTCGAGCGCCATCGGTGCCCCGAAGATGGCCAGCGCGGCGTCGCCTTCGAACTTGTTGACGAACCCGCCCCGCCGGTCGACCTCGTCGACGACCACGTCGAAGAACCGGTTGAGCAGATCCACGACCTCCGCCGGAGACCGGGTGGCCGCGATCGTGGTGGACCCGATGATGTCGACGAACAGCACCGCCACGTCGCGTTCCTCCCCGCCGAGTTCGGGGTTGTGCCGAAGCGCCTGCGACGCCACGTCCTGCCCGACGTGCCGCCCGAAGAGGTCGCGGATCCGCTCACGTTCGCGCAGTCCCTCGACCATCCGGTTGAACCCGGTCTGCAGCGCGCCGAGTTCGGTGCCGTCGTACACGACGACCTCGGCATCGTGATCGCCGTCGGCCACCTTCGCCATGCCCTGCGCCACCGAGCGGATGGGCGCCTCGGTGGCGCGCACACTGATCACCACCAGCAGCAGACCGAACAGCAGAATCACACCACCGAGCGCGAGGATCGACACCGCGAGGCTGGTCGGGCTCGCCGGACGGATGAAGCTGAAGGTCGCGATGAGCATCAGGCCAAGCACGGGAACGCCCGTCCCGAGGATCCACGCCAGCGCCGTGCGGCCGGTGATGCCGAGCGTGCGGCGGGGTTGCGGTCCGTCCGATCCGAGTGCGCGGGCGGCGATGGGACGGAGCGCGAACTCCGTCAGCAGGTAGCAGAACGCACACACCGTGATGCCGGCCATCGCGATCGTGAACGCGACCTTCGGGATGGTCTGGGGATCGATGAGGCCGTACAGCGTCGTGAAGAAGACCAACCCGATGCCCCACAGCGCCGCCTGGACCCGGGTCAGGCGCCACGGGGCGCGGAACGCCGCCGACCGGTCGTGGTCGGTGGGCACGTCGTCCTCCGTTGCCCATCGCAGATCCGACACCAGTCGCTTGGTGCCCCAGGTCACGCCGATCAGCACCGCGCACAGCACGAACACCGGCACTGCGACGAAGTTGGCGATCGCGAACTCGCTCGCCCACACACTCGGCCCGGGGACGACGACGCTGATGAGCAGGCAGGTGATCACCGCACCGACGAGATTCGTGAACACCAGCGGCGCGGTCAGCAGCAACTGGACACGGATGCGGCGCCGGCGGGGACTCTCGTCCGGCGATCCCAGCAACCACGACCCCAGCGGGGCGACGGATCGGCGAGGGCTGAGCATAGTCATTCGAGACTAGTCGGCACGATCCCTTAGGGTGGGCGGGTGCGCCTAGTGATTGCCAGATGCCGAGTCGACTACGTAGGCCGTTTGACGGCACATCTGCCCACCGCTCGTCGCCTGTTGTTGATCAAGGCCGACGGTTCCGTGAGCATCCACGCCGACGACCGCGCCTACAAGCCCCTGAACTGGATGAGCCCGCCCTGCTGGCTCGTCGAGGACTCCGTCGAGGACGCCGAAGCCCTGTGGGTCGTGACCAACAAGGCCGGTGAGGAACTGCGGATCACCATCGAGGAGATCGAGCACGACTCCCGTCACGAACTCGGAGTCGATCCCGGGCTCGTCAAGGACGGTGTCGAAGCGCACCTGCAGGAGTTGCTCGCCGAACACGTGGAAACGCTCGGCAACGGCTACACATTGGTCCGGCGTGAATACATGACGGCGATCGGTCCCGTCGACCTGCTGTGCCGGAACGCCGACGGCGCGTCCGTCGCCGTGGAGATCAAGCGCCGCGGCGACATCGACGGTGTCGAGCAACTCACGCGGTACCTCGAACTGCTCAACCGCGATCCGCTGCTGGCACCGGTGAGCGGCGTCTTCGCCGCCCAGCAGATCAAGCCGCAGGCCAAAACCCTTGCCACCGACCGCGGAATCCGGTGCCTGGTGCTCGACTACGAAGCGCTGCGCGGCACCGAGAGCACCGAGTTCCGGCTCTTCTGAGGCCTAGGCTCAACCCGTGCCCCGTCGTAAACCGCAGCGGAAGAACACGCGCCGCAGTGCGCCCCCGGACAATTCCGAGGGCTCGCTGTTCGGTAGTGCGCTGATGCGTCAGGAATCCGGTCCCGCGGGCGACGCGGACGAGAGCTACATCGTCCGCACCATCCCCGGGGCCCGGGCGACCAAGTCGTACCGGTGCCCGGGCTGCGATCATGACATCCGGCCCGGTGTCGCCCACCTCGTCACCTGGCCCGCCGAATACGGCGGAGCCGAGGACCGGCGGCACTGGCACACCGGGTGCTGGTCGGGACGCAGCACCCGGGGCCTCACCCGCAGGTGGTCCTAGCTTCCGGTCTTCACCGTTCGCTGACCCGCAGGCCGGTTCGCCTGGGTCTTCTCGACGGTGGAGAGCACCGCGGTGTCCTCGTCCGAGTTGTCCGTCTCGTCCCCGGACTTCTTCCCTGACGCGTTCGACCCGGACTCGCCCGACTCGGTCTTGCGGTCCGCTGCGCCGTTCGGTGCCGACTGGCTGTTCGGGTTCTCGTTCGGACGCTTCTCGGACTTCGACGCCGTGGTTTCGGGCTGCGCGTCCAGGAGTTCACTCTCCCGGTTGACCGACGCCAACATGGCGGGAACCGAATCGAGCTGCCCTCGAATGCCCAAGAGCTGCGCCAGGATCCGGCCGCGGAGCACGCGAAGCTCTTCCGCGAGTTCCTTGGCGTGGGCGATCTTGCGCTCCGACTGGTCGGTGGCAGCCTGCAGCCTGCGCTCCGCCTCGTGCGTGGCGTCCGCGAGACGACGCTGCGCCTCGGCCTTGCTGGTGGACTCGAGCTCGTTCACCGCCGTGATCGTCTTCTGGCGGCGCTCGGACATCGAGAGGTCGAAGTCCTCCTGAACCTGCGAGCGACGCAGTTCGGCCTCGGCGGCGAGGCGGTCGCGCTCGGACTGCGCGGCCTCGACGATCTTCGCCGCCTCCGTGCGGGCCTTCGCCATGGTCTGCTCGTGCTGAATCTCGAGCGCGCTGCGGCGGTCTTCGAGTTCCGCGACCAGCGACTCGTACTGGCCGCGGAGCTGCGCGCCCTCCTGCTCGGCGACGGAGATCGTCTCGGCGGCGTCGGCCTCGGCCTTCGCGCGCACCTCGGACGCCTCGTCCGACGCGAGCCGGAGCATGCGCGAGATGCGGTCGCTCATTCCCTCCGCGGTGGTCGGCGGAACCGACAGGCGGTCGACGTCCTTGCGGAGATCGTCGATCTCGTCCCGCGCGTCGTCGAGTTGCTTGGCGAGATCCCGCGCCTGCGCCGCCGCGGCGTCGCGGTCGGCGGCAGTGACGCGCAGCTCGGCGTCGAATCGCTCGAAGTAGTTGCGTACCTCGTCCCGGTCGAATCCCTTACGCACGGTGGAGAAGGGAAGGGGGATCGAACCACGGTCCTGCTCGTTTACCATGGCCGCCAATCTACCTGGGCAAAGTAGAACTTGTCTCTGCGCCTGGCACCCGGCGGCCGGTCACAGCTCTAGTGGGTCGCCGACGGCTCGACCAGCTCGACGAGAACTCCGCCCGCGTCCTTCGGGTGGACGAAGTTGATGCGCGAGTCGGCGGTTCCGCGGCGGGGTGCGTCGTACAGCAGCCGGACGCCGCGCTCGCGCAACTGGGCGGAGATGGCGTCGATGTCGGTGACGCGGTACGCCAGCTGCTGGAGACCGGGACCGCTGCGATCGATGAACTTGGCGATGGTCGAGTTCTCGTTCAGCGGCGCGAGAAGCTGCAGCGCGGTGCTGCCCGCGGGAGCGCCGACGACGCTCAGCATCGCTTCGCGCACGCCCTGCTCCTCGTTCACCTCTTCGTGTGTCGACACCATGCCGAGGTGCTCGGAGTACCACGCGATGGCGGCGTCGAGGTCGGGAACGGCGATGCCGACGTGGTCGATGGCGGTCACCAGATCCGAGGACAGCGGCGACGTGGACTGGGTGGGGGAGGACTGTGTCATGGTCCCGACGTTAGCGCTACCGTTTCGGTAGTTCTCGTCGGGATGTGACTTCCGTCGCCCGGCACCCGCCCATTCGTCTCACGCGGAGGAAATCGTGACCAGTTCTGTGATCGTCGCCGGAGCCCGGACCCCGATGGGCCGGTTGCTGGGTTCGTTGAAGGATGTGTCGGGTTCCGATCTGGGTGGGGTGGCGATTCGCGGTGCACTGGAGAAGGCGGGCGTCGCCCCCGAACAGGTCGAGTACGTGATCATGGGCCAGGTGCTCACGGCGGGGGCCGGTCAGATCCCGGCGCGGCAGGCCGCCGTGGCCGCCGGGATCGGGATGGACGTGCCTGCGCTGACGATCAACAAGGTGTGCCTGTCGGGGATCGACGCGATCGCGTTGGCGGATCAGCTGATCCGGGCCGGCGAGTTCGACGTCGTCGTCGCCGGCGGCCAGGAGTCGATGTCGCGTGCCCCGCACCTGCTGGAGAAGTCGCGGGAGGGGTTCAAGTACGGCGACGTCACGATGCGCGACCACATGGCGTTCGACGGGTTGTACGACATCTTCACCGATCAGGCGATGGGCAGCCTGACGGAGGCGAAGAACGCGGAGGACGGGCAGCGGATCAGCCGTGAGGAGCAGGATGCGTTCGCGGCAGCGTCGCACCAGAAGGCGGCGCGCGCCTGGAAGGACGGTGTCTTCGACGACGAGGTCGTGCCGGTTCCGGTGCCGCAGCGCAAGGGCGATCCCGTGCTCGTCGGCTCCGACGAGGGCGTGCGGGGCGATACGACCGCCGAGTCGCTGGCCAGGTTGCGGCCGGCGTTCAGCAAGGACGGCACCGTCACCGCCGGGTCGGCGTCGCAGATCTCGGACGGCGCGGCCGCCGTCGTCGTGATGAGCAAGGCGAAGGCTCAGGAACTGGGGCTGTCCTGGATTGCGGAGATCGGGGCGCACGGGGTAGTGGCGGGCCCGGATTCGACGCTGCAGTCCCAGCCGGCGCGGGCCATCGCGAAGGCGTGCGCCAAGGAAGGGATCGCCCCGAAGGACCTGGACCTGGTGGAGATCAACGAGGCCTTCGCTGCGGTCGGGATCGCGTCGACGCGGGAGCTGGGCCTGGATCCGGAAATCGTGAACGTCAACGGCGGCGCGATCGCGATGGGGCATCCGCTGGGGATGTCGGGTGCGCGGATCGCACTGCATCTGGCACTCGAGTTGCGCCGTCGCGGCGGCGGCGTGGGCGCGGCGGCACTGTGCGGTGGAGGCGGTCAGGGTGACGCCCTGATCGTCCGCGTCCCCAAGTCTTGACAGACGATGGTCCGTGGTGGTGTGCCTCACACCACTACGGACTGTCGTAGATGGTCGGGCACAATGGTCGGCATGGCGAACGTCTTCGATCTCAGCACCACGGCCAAGCGCTTCCGATTTGTCGCAATTCTGGAGGCATTCACCTGGCTCGGCCTCCTCATCGGCATGGCCTTCAAGTACCTGCCCGCCGACGGCAACGAGATCGGCGTGAAGATCTTCGGCCCGATCCACGGCGGCGTCTTCGTGCTGTACCTGCTCGTCTCGCTGTGGACCGCGCGCAAGCTGAGCTGGAACCTGGTCACCGTCTTCTGGGCGCTCGTCGCCAGCGTCCCGCCGTTCGGCACCGTCGTGTTCGAGGTCTGGGCGGCCCGCACCGGCCGCATGGCCGAACTGTCCCGGACCAGCGAGGCGAAGAGCGAACCGTCGCTCGTCTGACCGAGTCCGCGGTAGGCACGGCCCGCATTCCGGCGCACGCTCGAATCGTGACAAACTGGTGGACGTGACTCGACCAGGTTCTCGTCCGTCAGCGCGTTCCTCAGCAGTGGCCGCAGCCATGAGCGGAGCAGTCGATCTCTCCGCCCTCAAGGAGCGTGCGGCCGCTCCGCCCCCGCCTGCGCCCGCACCCTCCGGGGACGGCGCCGCCCCGGCCGCCCCCGGCGGCACCGGCCTCGCATCCGTCATCGAGGTCACCGAGGCGACGTTCGAGGCGGAGGTCCTCGTCCGGTCCCAGCAGGTCCCGGTCGTCGTGGACCTGTGGGCCACCTGGTGCGAGCCGTGTAAACAACTCTCACCCCTGCTCGAGAAGCTGGCACACGAGGCCGGTGGCACCTGGGTGCTCGCCAAGGTCGACGTCGATGCCAACCCGCGCATCGCGCAGGCTTTCGGTGTCCAGTCCGTCCCGACCGTCGTCGCCATCGCCGGCGGTCAACCGCTCGCCGACTTCCAGGGCGCGCAGCCCGAACCGCAACTGCGTCAGTGGCTCGCCGCCGTCCAGCAGGCGACCGCCGGAAAACTGTCCGGGCCGCCTGCCGGCAACGGCGACGCGGACGAGCCCGAGCCGGAGGACCCGCGTTTCGTCGCGGCCGAGGCGGCGCTCGACGAGGGCGACCTGGCCGCAGCCGAAGCCGAGTTCCAGAAGATCCTCGACGCGGAACCGGACAACGCGGAGGCGCAGGGCGCGATCCGCCAGGTACGTTTCCTCGCCCGCGTGCAGTCCGTCGATCCCGGTGCCGTCGCCGCGGCGGACGCCGCCCCCGCCGACATCGACGCCCAATTGCAGGCGGCGGACGTGGAGCTCTACTCCCAGGCGCCCGACGCGGCGTTCGCCCGCCTCATCGGTGTCGTCGCCCGCAGCGCCGGCGACGACAAGACCCGGGTTCGGACCCGTCTGCTGGAGTTGTTCGAACTGTTCGACCCGGCCGAGCCGGTCGTCATGACCGCGCGCCGGAAACTCGCCGCGGCACTGTACTGACGAGGAACCGGGGTGAGTGCTTTCGGCGCTCACCCCGGTCACCCCCGACGGCGATCAGCTGCGAACGCGCTCCACCCGTCCGACCAGAAGGACGTAGGACGCGATTCCGATCGCGGTCACCACGGTCATGTAGACGAATCCCGGAGCGAAACTGTCCTCGGTGACGAGCAACCCGATGACGATGGGCGTGGCGATCGACGACAGGTTGCCGATGAAGTTGAACATCCCGCCGGTCAGCCCGAGCAGCCGTTCCGGTGCGAGTGCCGACACCAGCGACCACGTGATCGACGCGAGTCCGTTGCCGAAGAAGGCGATGGACAGGAACACGATCACCATCGCGGTCGAGTCGGTGAAGTTCGCGCCGATCATCGCGACGGTCAAGAGCAGTCCGACGATGATCGGACCCTTCCGGGCGACTCCGAGAGAGACCCCCTTGCGCAGCAGGAAGTCCGAGAACACCCCGGAGAACAGCACACCGACGAGCGCCGCGACGAACGGCAGCGACGCGAGGAATCCGGACTTGTTCCGCGAGTCTCTCGGCGCAAACCCGGGTCCTTCAGGTCCGGGATGGCCGATCTGGTTTGTCGGACCGTGTGGCTAGTGTCTGGGTTATGGCGGGGAGGGTGGTGAAGCGGGCGTTCAAGTACCGTTTCTATCCGACTGCGGTGCAGGCGGAACAGCTTGCTCGGACGTTCGGGTGCACCCGGTATGTCTACAACCGGGCGTTGGCCGAGCGGTCGCGTGCCTGGTCGCAGGAGCAGCGACGGGTCACCTACGCGGACACCTCGAAGATGCTCACCGGATGGAAACGAGACACCGAGACCGAGTGGTTGGCGGAGCCATCGAAGGGGCCGTTGCAGGAGGCGCTGCGGCAGTTGCAGGGTGCGTTCGAGAAGTTCTGGCGCAAGCAGGCCGGCTACCCGCAGTTCAAGAGGAAGGGGCGGTCGAAGGATTCGGCGACCTACTACTCGAACTGCTTCACCTACCGGGGTGGGCAGGTCCGGTTGGCCAAGCAGGCCGAACCCTTGGATATTCGGTGGTCGAGGCCGCTGCCGGAGGGGGCTGTGCCGTCGCAGGTGACGGTGTCGCGCAATGCTCGCGGTCAGTACCACATCTCGATTCTCGTCGAGGACACGATCACCGAACTCGAGCCGTCCGATCGGGTGGTCGGGCTCGATGCCGGGATCACGAGCCTCTACACGCTCTCGACGGGGGAGAAGATCACCAACCCGCGCCACGAGCGCGCGGACCGTGCGCGGTTGGTGAAGGCGCAACGGATGCTGGCCAAGAAGGAGAAGGGATCGCGTAATCGGGCCAAGGCCCGACTGAAGGTCGCGAAGATTCATGGTCGGATCGCTGATCGGCGTCGCGATTATCTGCACAAACTTTCCACTCGGCTGGTGCGCGAAAATCAAGTGATCGCCATCGAGGATCTGAGTGTGCGGAACATGGTGAAGATTCGGTCGTTGTCTCGGGCGATCTCGGATGCGGGTTGGTCGGAGTTCCGGTCGATGCTCGAGTACAAGGCCGACTGGTACGGGCGGCGGGTGGTGGCGGTCGACCGGTTCTATCCGTCGTCGAAGACCTGCTCGGTGTGCGGGGAGGTCGCGTCGACGATGCCGCTGGACGTGCGGGAGTGGGCGTGCCGGTGCGGCGTCGTCCATGATCGGGATGTGAACGCGGCGAGGAATATTTTGGCCGTCGGACTGGCGGTGGCAGCCTGCGGAGACGGTGTGAGACCGCCTCGCACATAAAGTGCGGGGCGGCGACTGTCGGTGAAACAGGAACCTCGGGACGCGAGTCTCGGGGGAATCTCGGTCGTTCACGGCCGAGAGGAAGTCAAGTAATCCATGCCCCGGTAAATCAACGAGGTAGGTGGGAACCAGGTGACGAAGAACCACCGCGTCGACGTGAGCCAGAACTGCCCCAGGTATATTCCCCACAGCTTGTGCCGGCCGAGGACGGTGGCGACATCGTTCCGGGTCACCTCCGGACGCTCGCGTTCCTCCTCCACGAGGTCGACGTGCCAGGACAAGCACGGACTGCAACCATGAGAGAAGGAAGGGAGCAGGGCCAGTTCGATGAACTGTCCGGAGGTGTAGAAACCGATCACGATCGTACGTTCATGCTCGGGTACCAGGCCGTCGCGACCCGGCTGTTGATCGGGATACGCGGGCGCCCCCGAACACGCCGACCAGCAGTCGCAACGCGATGAGCGCCACGAGGCCGCCGATGACCCCATGCACGCGGTCGCGATCGAGCAGAGGATGAGGGCAGGCGGGGCAGAGCAGTCTCGGGGGAATCCGGTCGACGAGCCATCCACCGGGAATCTGCAGCGCTGCATACGTCCAGCCGAAGGCCGACAGCAGAAGTCCCCAGTCCGTACATGCCCGACGAGCGGATGCGCGGCCTCGTGCCGGTCGTGTGCCGGGCCGCCGGACGGATCTCCGCGGCGCTCGGCTATCGGGAGATCTGAGCCGGCGACCGGTCAGCGGTACCGGCCCTCGCAGGCCTGCTCGCCTCCGAGCACGCCGGTGCGGAAGGCGTCGACCCGGGAGAACCCGCTCGGCACGGTCTCCCCGTTCACGTCACTGGCGGCGAGTCCGTCGGTGAGCAGTCCCGAGACCGCCTCGTCGAGGTCGCCGGGGGACAACCACACGCTGCCCTCCGCCAGGGTGGCCGGACTGGCCGGGCTCAGCGCGCTGGTGATGACACCGGACAGGCAGGCGGCCCGCAGCGCGGTCTGCGGTGAGTGCAGATCGTCGCCCCGGTCCCGCTGCAACGCCAGGGTGTACCGCGAGGCGAGCAGGACGTACGCGTTGTAGTCGCCGGTGAGCTTGGTCTGGAACAGTTCACGACGGCCCGGGCGTCCCGGTGTGCCGCGTTCGGCGAGGGCGTCGACACTGACCCCGATCGTGTTGGTGGCCGGGCAGTACGACACCGGTTCCGTCACGTCGGCGTCCGCGCAGTCGAGGTCGGCGCCGTCGAGTTGCAGCGTGGGCGGATCGCTGAGATCGAAGATCTGCTGGAACGACGTGAAGAACGCCTCGACGGACTCGTCGGTGACGGGAAGTTCGCCGTCGTCGGTGTCGTCGGCGAAGCGCTGCGGCAGATCCGCGCGCCGCGAGTCGATCTCCTTCTCGTCGATGCGCGTGCACGCTGCCGGTCCGTCCGTGAATCCGATCTGGGTGGCGGTGACTCGTTCGAACGCCGAGCCGTGCACGTTGTCCGGATCGTTCGGGTCGGTGTCACCGATCGCCACTGCCGACGCCAGTACCTTGTTGAGGCCGTCCGACGTGTTCAGCGTGAAATGGGGCGCCTTGTCTTCCGCGATGTGCCGCATGAATGCCCCCGCGAAACAGTCGGCCTGCTGTTCCCGCACGATGCCGCCGCCCACGTTCTCGTCGGCGATTCCCGCCTTCGTCTGGACGGCGTGCCCGTACTCGTGGGCCAGCACGAAGACGGCGGCGACGATGCCGAACTTCTCCACGACCTCCGGCAGCAGCAGCGCGCGGTCCCAGCCGATGGTGTGGTCGGTGCTGCAGTAGCCGGCGTTGAGGAGTTCCTTGGTGCTGTCTCCGCAGAACCGGGGGCCGTCGGAATCCCGCGGATCCCAGGAGATCAGCTCCTCCACCGGCTCGAACGTGCGCTGGAACAGTGCCGGGAACTCGGTGCGCCAGTAACTCTCGATGTCGCTCACCGCGTTGGCCGCCATCGTGTCGATCTCACCGCCGTCGGTGCCGGTGACGGGGAGGTCGGCGGCGGGCGCGCCCTTGCGGGCACCGCTCGGACCCGACGTGGCGTCGAGGCCCGCCACCTTGAACGGATCGTCGTAGATGGACGCGGCCTCACCGTCCACCGAACGCGTGCACCCCGACAGTACGACCGCAGTCGCGGCCAGAACGCTCACGCTCGCAGCCCACAGCCGACGTCGGGTCAGCAAGGCCGTGCCTTCATCAACGCTCCAGACTCATCCAGATCGCTCCGTTCGCGGGCAGTGCCACCTCCGCGGAGGCGGGACGGCCGTGCCACGGCTGCGAAGTTGCCGTCACCGCACCGAGATTTCCCCAACCCGATCCTGCGTAGACCTCGGCGTCGGTGTTGAGAATTTCACGCCATTCGCCCCGTTCTGGCAAGCCCACACGATAATTCGCGTGCGCGGAACCCGAGAAATTGAACAGGCACGCCAGAATCGACCCGTCGGTGCCGTAACGCAGGAAGCTCAGGACGTTGTTCGCCGTGTCGTTGGCGTCGATCCAGGAGAACCCACCCGGTGACGTGTCGAGCGTCCACAACGCCGGGTGCTCGCGGTACGTGGCGTTGAGGTCGTGGACGAGCCGGAGCAGACCGCGGTGGAAGCCGCCCGTATACGGGTCGTCGAGCTGATACCAGTCGAGTCCGCGTTCCTCGGACCACTCCGCGGTCTGCCCGAACTCCTGACCCATGAACAGCAGTTGCTTGCCGGGGTGCGACCACATGTACGCCAGCAGGGCCCGCACGCCGGCGGCCTTCGACCAGTCGTCGCCGGGCATCCGCGTCCACAGCGTGCCCTTCCCGTGCACCACCTCGTCGTGGCTGATGGGGAGCAGATAGTTCTCGCTCCACGCGTACATCAGGGAGAACGTGATCTCGTGATGGTGATAGCTGCGGTGGACGGGATCGTGCGCCAGGAACCCGAGGGTGTCGTGCATCCACCCCATGTTCCATTTCATGTTGAACCCGAGTCCGCCGACGTTGGTCGCGCGGGTGACACCCGGCCACGCCGTCGATTCCTCGGCGATGGTGACGACCCCGCGGTGCTGCTTGTGGACCGTGGCGTTGGTCTCCTGCAGAAACGCGACCGCCTCCAGGTTCTCCCGGCCGCCGTGGATGTTCGGTGTCCAGCCGCCCTCCGGCCGCGAATAGTCGAGGTACAGCATCGACGCGACCGCGTCGACGCGCAGACCGTCCACATGGAACTCGTCGAGCCAGTACAGCGCATTGGCGACGAGGAAGTTGCGGACCTCGCGACGCCCGAAATCGAACACGTACGTTCCCCAGTCGAGTTGCTCGCCGCGCTGGGGATCGCTGTGCTCGTAGAGCGGTGTGCCGTCGAACCGGGCCAGCGCCCACTCGTCCTTGGGGAAGTGGGCAGGCACCCAGTCGACGATGACGCCGATGCCGGCGGCGTGCAGGTGGTCGACGAACCACCGGAAGTCGTCGGGCGAGCCGAACCGTGAGGTGGGCGCGTAGTACGACGTCACCTGATATCCCCAGGACCCGCCGAACGGGTGCTCGGCGACCGGCAGCAGTTCGACGTGCGTGAACCCCGTCTCCGTGACGTGGGCGGCGAGTTGCTCGGCCATCTCGCGGTAGTTCAGCCCCGGTCGCCACGAACCGAGGTGCACCTCGTACACGCTCATCGGGGACTGCGCGGGCTCGGTGGCCGCCCGCTGCGCCAGCCACTCGGCGTCGTTCCATTCGTACGTGCTCACCGACACCCGGGACGCGGTCGCGGGAGGGACCTCCGTCGCGAAGGCCATGGGGTCGGCCTTGTCGCGCACACTGCCGTCGGGGCCGTGGACCCGGAACTTGTACAGGTCGCCGACCTCGATACCGGGGACGAACAACTCCCACACCCCCGTCGACCCGAGCACCCGCATCGGGAAGTTCCGGCCGCTCCACCCGTCGAAATCGCCGATCACGCTCACCCCGCGGGCATTGGGCGCCCACACGGCGAACGACGTGCCGGTGACGGTGCCGTCGGGGGTGTCGTAGCGGCGGCGGTGCGCGCCGAGGATCTCCCACAGCCGCTCGTGCCTGCCCTCACCGAACAGGTGCAGGTCGAGTTCGCCGAGCGTCGGCAGGAACCGGTAGCCGTCGGCGGAGACGTCGTTGTGACCACCCGGCCACGTCGTGGACAGCCGGTAGTCCATCAGGTCCCGGTACGGCACCAGCGCGCCCCACACACCGTGCGCGAGGTGTTCCAGCGAGAAACTCGTCCCACCGATGACGGCGTCGACGGCCTCGGCGTAGGGGCGCAGCGCGCGGATCACCGTGCCCTCGGGATGTGGGTGCGCGCCCAGGATCGAGTGCGGGTTGTGGTGCTCGCCCCGGGCCAGCAGGTCGAGGTCGGCGGCGTCGGGTGCGATGGCGACAGGCGGTTCGACGGTCACTATGTACCTCCGCGGTAGGCCAGCTTCGTTCTGGCCGGATAGGGAATCGACGGTAATGCCAGGATATGGGCCACGGCCCGCCACGGTTCGAGGCGCACGAAGTTGGTCTGCCCCCAGTGATACTGCTCCCCGGTGACCTCGTCGAGCACGGTCAGGTGGTCGTGCCAGTCGCGGCCGAGCGCCGGCATGTCCAGCCACACGTTGCCCTGCTCGGCGCCGTACGGGTTGAGATTGATCACCGTCAGCACGGCGTCGCCGGTGGTGGCGTCGAACTTGGAGTACGCGATCAGGGCGTCGTTGTCGACGTGGTGGAAATGGATGTTGCGCAACTGCTGCAGCGCCGGATGCTGCCTGCGGATCCGGTTGAGCGCGGTGATCCACGGTTCCAGGGACTCGCCGCGGGCGGCCGCTCCCTCGAAGTCACGGGGACGCAGCTGGTACTTCTCCGAGTCGAGGTACTCCTCACTGCCCGGACGCACCGGAACATGTTCGTACAGTTCGTAACCCGAGTACACGCCCCACGTGGGCGACAGGGTCGCCGCCAGCGCGGCGCGCAGCGCGAACATTCCCGGACCGCCGGTCTGCAGGCTCTCGTGCAGGATGTCCGGGGTGTTGACGAAGAGGTTGGGGCGCGCCTCGTCGGCCTTGGCGGCGATCTCCTTGCCGAACTCCGTCAACTCCCACTTGGCCGTCCGCCACGTGAAATACGTGTAGGACTGCGTGAACCCGCGGCGGGCGAGACCGTACAGTCGTGCCGGACGGGTGAACGCCTCGGACAGGAACAGGACGTCCGGATCCGACTTCTTGACCTCGGCGATCAGCCACTCCCAGAAGTCCGCCGGTTTGGTGTGCGGGTTGTCGACCCGGAAGATCTTGACGCCCGCCGCAACCCAGTGCCGCACGACCCGCAGGACCTCCGCGTAGATGCCGTCGCGGTCGTCGTCGAAGTTGACCGGGTAGATGTCCTGATACTTCTTCGGCGGGTTCTCGGCGTAGGCGATGGTGCCGTCGGGAAGGACGGTGAACCATTCCGGGTGCTTCTTCGCCCAGGGATGGTCCGGTGCGGCCTGCAGGGCCAGGTCGATCGCCACCTCCAGGTTCAGCTTCCGGGCGGCGGCGATGAACGCCTTGAAATCGCGCAGCGTCCCGAGCTCGGGATGGATGGCGTCGTGGCCGCCCTCGTCCGAGCCGATCGCCCACGGCGAACCGACGTCCTCGGGGCCCGGGGTCAGCGTGTTGTTGGGGCCCTTCCGGTTGATCTTTCCCACCGGGTGGATGGGTGGCAGGTACACCACGTCGAAACCCATCGACGCGATCCGGGGAAGCGCCGCCGCGGACGTCGCGAACGTGCCGTGCCGGGGCCTGCCGTTCTCGTCCCGGCCGCCGGTGGATCGCGGGAAGAACTCGTACCACGACCCGAACAGCGCCCGCGTGCGATCGACGAGCACGGTGTGCGCCTCGCTCTTCGTGACCAGTTCGCGCAGCGGATGCGCGCGCAGCAGTTCGGTCACGTCCGATCCGAACGCCGGAGCCACCCGCTCGGAGAGGTGACGGTCGGAACGCAGCGACGCCGCGACCCCGGTCAGTCGTGAACGGTCCCCGCGGGGGACGCCCTTCGCGGCACGCTCGAACAACCGTGCACCGATCTCGAGGTCGTTGGCCAGTTCGGCCGAACCCTGTCCCACCGCGAGCTTCGCCTCGACCGCGTGCTTCCACGTGGTGACCGGATCGCTCCAGGCCTCGATCCGGAACGTCCAGAGACCCTCGCCGGTCGGGGTGAAGGAACCGTCGACCGTGTCGGGCACCGGACCGCTGGTCATGGGAATCCGGAACGTCGCCGAGCCGCCCGACGAAGCACTGCGCGGCCCCCGCACCGCCAGTGTGGCGGCCACGGCATCGTGACCTTCGCGCCACACGGTTGCCCGGACGGGAAACACCTCACCCACAACGGCCTTGGCGGGAAAGCGGCCGCACCCGACGTTCGGTTCCACGTCGTCGATTCCGAGTCGACCTGTCACACTGGGCTCCGTTCCATAGCCGGAAGTTGCCGGCGGCTCGTGGGCTGGGCCGCCCGTTCAACCGTAGTGGAGTCGACCGGTTCCTGTCCGTATTGGAGATCTGACGCGCACCCGGCCCGACACGGCGCGACGACGCCCGCAGTGCGTTATCGTTCGCGAGGTGAAAGCCTTGCGTCGGTTCACTGTCCGAGCCCACCTTCCGGAGCGGCTCGCTGCCCTCGGTCCGCTGTCCACCAATCTTCGCTGGTCGTGGCATCCGGCCACGCAGGAACTGTTCGGATTGCTGGACGAGGACCTGTGGCGGCAGGTGCAGTTCGACCCGGTCCGGATGCTCGGTGAGGTCGATCCCGCCCGCCTGGACGAACTGGCCGAGGACGTCGCGTTCCTGGCCCGGCTCGACGCCGCGGCCGCCGACCTCGACGACTACCTGTCCCGGCCCCGCTGGTACCAGAACCAGCAGGCCAAGGGAGTGTCGCTGGACGGCGGGATCGCATATTTCTCAATGGAGTTCGGGGTCAGCGAAGTGCTGCCCAACTACTCCGGCGGCCTCGGAATTCTCGCCGGCGACCACCTGAAGGCGGCATCCGATCTGGGACTGCCGCTGATCGGTGTCGGGTTGTTGTACCGCTCGGGATACTTCCGGCAGTCGCTGACCGCGGACGGCTGGCAGGCCGAGCACTACCCGCCGCACGACCCGCAGGGCCTGCCGCTGCGCCTGCTCACCGAGTCCGGGCCGCAGTCGTCCGACGGGGCGCCCGTCCTCGTGCACGTCGCGGTACCCGGCGGGCGGGTGCTGCGCGCCCGCGTGTGGATCGCCCAGGTGGGGCGCGTCCCGCTGCTGCTGCTCGACTCCGACATCGCGGAGAACGACGCCGAGATGCGGGGCGTCACCGACCGCCTGTACGGCGGCGACCAGGACCACCGCATCAAACAGGAGATCCTCGCCGGCATCGGCGGCGTCCGCGCGGTGCGCGCCTACACCCACGCCTACGGCCTGCCCGATCCCGCCGTCTTCCACATGAACGAAGGTCATGCCGGTTTCCTCGGCATCGAGCGGATCCGCGAACTGGTCACCACCGGCGGGCTCGACTTCGACGAGGCGCTGGCCACGGTCCGCGCCGGCACCGTCTTCACGACCCACACCCCCGTTCCCGCGGGAATCGACCGGTTCCCGGCCGACCTCGTGCGGCACTACTTCGGCGGCGACAACGGGGCGAACGAATCGTCCCTGCTGCCGGGGCTGACGATCGACCGGATCCTCGGACTCGGCCGCGAATCGGATCCGTCCGTGTTCAACATGGCCCACATGGGCCTGCGTCTCGGGCAGCGAGCGAACGGTGTGTCCAAGCTGCACGGCATCGTCAGCCGGGAGATGTTCCAGCCGCTGTGGCAGGGCTTCGACGCCGGAGAGGTGCCGATCGGCTCGGTCACCAACGGTGTCCACGCGCCCACCTGGGCCGCACCCGAATGGATCGATCTCGCCACCCGCATCCTCGGCCCCGAACTGGTCGAGGAGGCCCGCGGCTGGGAGCGGCTGCAGGATCTGTCCGCCGAGGAACTGTGGGCGACCCGCAACGCGCTGCGCGGAAAACTCGTCGAGGAGGTGCGCCGGCGGGTCCGGGCGTCCTGGATCGAACGCGGCGCGACGTCCGCCGAACTCGGCTGGACGAACGAGGTGTTCGACCCGAACGTGCTCACCGTCGGCTTCGCCCGGCGCGTGCCCACCTACAAGCGTCTGACGCTGATGCTGCGCGACCCCGAACGGCTGCGGGCACTGCTCCTCGACGAGGAGCGTCCGGTACAGCTCGTGGTCGCCGGGAAGAGTCACCCCGCCGACGACGGCGGCAAAGCCCTCATCCAGCAGGTCGTGCGGTTCGCCGACGCCGCCGACGTCCGGCACCGCATCACCTTCCTCCCCGACTACGACATGTCGATGGCGCGGTACCTCTACTGGGGTTGCGACGTGTGGCTCAACAACCCGCTGCGCCCGCTCGAAGCGTGCGGCACGTCGGGGATGAAGTCGGCGCTCAACGGCGGACTGAACCTGTCGATCCGCGACGGCTGGTGGGACGAGATGTTCGACGGCGAGAACGGCTGGGCCATCCCGACCGCGGACGGCGTCGTCGACGAGACCCGGCGCGACGACCTCGAGGCCAGCGCGCTGTACGAACTGCTCGAGCGCGCCGTCCTGCCGAGGTTCTACGACCGCGCGGACGGACTGCCGGTGCGCTGGGTGGAGATGGTGCGTCACACGCTGCAGAATCTGGGCCCCAAGGTGCTCGCGTCGCGGATGGTGCGCGACTACGCCGTCCAGTACTACGCGCCCGCGGCCGCATCGGCTCGGACGGTGGCGGCGGCGAACTTTGCCGGCGCCCGCGAACTCGCCGCGTTCCGTCGACGCGTCGAGGCGGCATGGCCTGCGGTGACGGTCCTGCAGGTCGACGGCGCGGGGCTGCCCGACACCCCCGAGATCGGAGCGAATCTGGTGCTCCGCGCCCGTATCCGCCTCGGTGAACTGTCCGTCGACGACGTCACCGTGCAGGCCGTGATCGGCAAGGCCGGACCGGACGAGGAGCTCACCGACATCGTCACGGTCCCGATGACGCACTCGGCGTCGGACGAGTCGGGGGAGTTGTTCGTCGCCGACCTGGCGCTGCCGCTGTCCGGCTCGGTCGGGTACACGGTGCGGGTGCTTCCGCACCACGATCTGCTCGTCGATCCGTCGGAACTGGGCCTGGTGACGGTGCCGAACCCCTGACCGGCTCCACTGCGCCGGCCCGGGTTCGTCCCGGCACGGTTTACGGGCCGACGTCCCGGCGCCGGAAGCCGGCGACGCCGGCGAGGAACAGGGCCGCCGCCAGAATCAGCAGAACGGCGAGGGGGGCGGCCGCGAAGCTTTCGGCAGGCAGCGCCGGCGTGTAGTGGAAGGGGGAGAGAATCCCGAACCAGTCCGGGAGGACCTCCCCGAACATTCCGGCGACGAGAACGTAGCCCACGAACGCCCAAAGAGCCGGTAGCGCGCGAGGGATCAGCCCGTAGACGGCCGCGCACGATCCGACGATCACGAGCACTGCCGGCACCGTGTTCAGGGCCGCGCCGGTCAACCGGCCGAGCGCGCCCGCATCGGACAGCGTGAACGCCGCGGTGATCCCCATGCCGACCCCGGCCATCACTGCGATCGCGACGGCCGCGGCCGCGATGACGACCAGCTGGCCACCGAGCCACCGCGCCCGCGACACGGGGGTGGCCAGTGCCTCCTCGGCGCGACCGGACGATTCCTCCGAGCGGATCGACACGACGGCACCGACGGCGTACATCGCGGCCATCACCACCAGGAACACCAGATACAGGGCGAACGCGCCGTCGGCGGCCGCCGCGGCGCCACCCGGCAGCAGCTGTGCGAGATCGGGATCCTGTCCGATGAAATCGCTGATCTGCCTGCCGAGGGAACCGATGGGCAGCGACAGAGCGAACACGCCGACACCCCAGGCGAGGATCTGGCCGCGCTGCTGGCGCGCCGCGAGCGCAGTGACTCCGGTGAGGCGGGGGGACGCCTCGGCGCGCCCGCCCCGCGGCGGGAGGAGTCCCGCCCCGACGTCTCGGCGACCGATGGCGCCATACGCGCAGATGACGGTCAGCGCCGCCGCGACGACGCCGATCAGCAACGGCCACCATCGTTCGTCGACGTACGCGCGGGTGGCCTGCGACCAGCCGATCGGCGACACCCACGTCAGGAGGCTCCCGCTGTGTCCCTGCTGCACGTCGCCCACCGCCCGAAGCAGGTACGCGACGACGACCGCGCAGATTCCGGCACCGCTTGCCGCGCGGGCGTGTTCGGTGAGCTGCGACGCCAGCGCCGACAGCGCAGTGAACACCAGACCCACGACCAGCACACCCGCCGACATGTTCAGCGAACCCACCGGAGGCAGACCCACGGCGAGCAACCCGATGACCAGCAGCAGCGCGACGAACACATTGGCGAGGGCCGCCGAGATCAGTCCCGCCGTGATTCCCGCGTACCGCCCGACGACGCCGGCGCGCACCAGTTCCGCGCGCCCGGTCTCCTCCTCCGTCCGCAGATGCCGCGTCACCAGCAGCACCGACATGATCGCCACGGCCACCATCGTCATGCCGGCGATCTCGTTGGCGACCATCGCACCCAGCGTGTAGTCGTCCAGGCCGTAGCCCGGCCCGGCAAGGGCGGTGGCGGCCGGGGACGAGATGAGTTCGGCACGGGCCTGCCGGGATTCGGCGGTCGGGTAGATGGTGGAGTAACTCGACGCGAGCAGGACGGTGAGACCGGCCACCGCGACCGTCCACACCGGAATCCGGACCCGGTCGGTGCGCACCGCCAGTTCGGCGAGCACACCCGTCCCGCTCAGCTGACTCACTGCGACCGTCCGATCCCGAGCGCCTCGACCTCGTCGCGGTACTCGCGGAGGAACAGGTCCTCCAACGTCGGCGGGTTGGCGGTGATCGAGACGATGCCCAGCCCCGTCAACGTGGTCATGACCGGGTCGATCTGATCGGAATCGACGTCGAACGTCACCGTGTTCGCGTCCTCACCCTTCTGCAGGTTGTGCACACCGGGGACGTTCCCGATCGGATTGGGCTTGATCCGGGTGGTCGCCGTCACCGTCGTCCGGGTGAGATGCCGCAGCTCGGACAATGTTCCCGCCTGCACCGTCCTCCCCGCCCGGATGATGGTCACGGCGTGGCACAGCGCATCCACCTCGGCGAGGATGTGGCTGGACAGCAGCACCGTGCGTCCGCCGCGCGCGAATTCGGTGATGCACTCCTGAAACACCGCCTCCATCAACGGGTCCAGGCCCGACGTCGGCTCGTCGAGGATGAGGAGTTCGGTGTCGGCGGCGAGCGCGGCCACGAGGGCGACCTTCTGCCGGTTGCCCTTCGAATAGGTGCGGCCCTTCCGGGTGGGGTCGAGTTCGAACCGCTCGATCAGCGACGCGCGCCGCGCCGGATCGAGTCCGCCGCGCAGTCGCCCGAGAAGGTCGATCGCCTCGCCGCCGGACAGGTTGGGCCACAGGTTCACTTCGCCCGGCACATAGGCGAGCCGCCGATGCACGGGTACGGAATCACGCCACGGATCGGAACCGAGAACGGACGCCGAACCCCCGTCGGCGCGCAGCAGACCGAGGAGCACCCGGATGGTCGTGGACTTGCCCGCGCCGTTGGGTCCGAGGAATCCGTGCACCTCGCCCGGCTTCACCTCCAGGTCGAGGCCGTCGAGGGCGAGCACTTCACCGAACTTCTTGGTGAGTCCGCGGACTGAGATCGCAAGGTCCATCGGTCGAGCATAGGTGCGCACCGATCCGCTGTCCGACTCAGTGCGGAGCAGCGTTTCAGGGGCGTGAGTCGCGGATCCGTCCCAGCGCCTTGCGCACGACCTCCGGATCCGACGTCTCCCAGAACGGTGGCAGCGATGCCCGCAGATACCCGGCGTACCGGGCGGTGGCGAGCCGCGGATCGAGGACCGCCACCACACCCTTGTCGTCGACGCTGCGCAGCAGACGTCCCACACCCTGCGCGAGCAGCAGCGCCGCGTGATTGGCTGCGACGGAAAGGAACCCGTTGCCGCCGCGCGACTCGACCGCCTTCTGCCGGGCGACCAGCAACGGGTCGTCGGGGCGGGGGAACGGGATGCGGTCGAGGATCACCAGGCTCAGGGACGGACCCGGCACGTCGACACCCTGCCACAGCGACAACGTGCCGAACAGCGACGTCGGCTCGTCGCCGGCGAACGCCCGGACGAGGGCGCCCGTCGAGTCGTCGCCCTGGCAGAGGATCGGGGTGTCGAGCCGGTCGCGCATCGCCTCCGACGCGGCCTTCGCGGCCCGCATCGACGAGAACAATCCCAGCGTCCGCCCGCCCGCCGCCTCGACGAGTTCGGCGATCTCGTCGAGATACGTGGGGGACAGGCCGTCCCGCCCCGGCGGCGGCAGTTGCTTCGCGATGTAGATGATGCCGGCGCGGGCGTGGTCGAACGGCGACCCGACGTCGAGGGCGTTCCACTTGAGCGTGCCCGTGTCGGACGGCGCCTCGGACCCGGTGGCCATCGCCGGATCGATCACGACGGACGACTCCGCGGGAAGTCCCCAGTTGACCGCGAGGCCGTCGAAGGACCCGCCGACGGTCAGCGTGGCGGACGTGAGGACCACGGTCGATTCCGCGAACAGCCGGGAACGTAGCAGCCCGCCGACCGACAGCGGCGCCATCCGCACCACCCGGCGGATCGAACCGCGGTTGTCGTCGGCGGCCAGCCACACCACGTCGTGGCGCTTCGCCGGATCCGGCTCGTCGAACGCGCTGAGAACCCGGACGGCGCTGTCGTGAACCTCCTCGACCGACGCGAGCGCGGTGTTGCGGGCGGCGGCCGCCTCCGGGTCGCTCAACGCCATGCCCGGACGGGACGGGCCGATGGCCGTGCGCAGCGCCCAGGCGGCGTCGCGGACAGCGGCGAGCGCGGGCGCCGCACCGGGCGGCAATGCCTCCCACCGCTCGGGCCGCAACTCCTCGAGCAGCGCCGCCCAGCCCTCGCCCGCCGCCTCGAGACGATCGGCGTCCTGCTCCTCGACGAGCTTCGCGCAGCGCCGCGCCGCGGCACTGATCGTCGACGCCGCCAACTCCGCGGTGGCAACGTTGGTGACGCGGTCGACCAGTTCGTGTGCCTCGTCGATGACCACGACGTCGTGTTCGGGGAGGATCGCGATTCCGGTGATGGCGTCGATGGCGAGCAGGGCGTGGTTGGTGACCACGACGTCGACCTGCGACGCCTCCGCGCGGGCCCGCTCCGCGAAGCAGTCCTCGCCGACCGGGCAGCGGGACTTGCCGAGGCACTCCCGGGCCGTGACGCTGACCTGGCGCCACGCCTTGTCGCTGACTCCGGGGGCCAGGTCGTCGCGGTCGCCGGTCTCGGTGTCCGAGGACCACTCGGTGAGGCGCTGGACCTCACGGCCGAGCCGGGACACCGCGAACGGGTCGAACAGCTCGTCGGCCGGTGGCTCCTCCGCAGTCCCGGTGTGGATCTTGTTCATGCACAGATAGTTGTTGCGGCCCTTGAGGATCGCGAAATGCGGCCTGCGGCCGAGTGAACCCTGCAGCGCGTCCGCGAGCCGCGGCATGTCGCGGTCGATCAGCTGACGCTGCAGCGCGATGGTGGCCGTCGAGACGATGACCGTCTTGCCGCTCTGCACGGCGTGCCGGACGCTCGGCACGAGGTAGGCGAGCGACTTGCCGGTACCCGTACCGGCCTGGACGGCCAGATGCTCCCCGGTGTCGATCGAATGCGCGACGGCGGAAGCCATGGTCAGCTGGTTGGACCGCTCGGCACCGCCCAGCGACCGCACCGCCGTGCGCAACAGCTCGGGGACGTTGGGGAGGTTTTCAGGCACCCGAGCAGGTTACTCGGGACCTACGTCAGAAATCGTCACGCGGTCCGAGGGGACGTCCGCGTCGCGCCCCACGAGGCGCACCCCGGCGGCCCGCATCGCGGTGATCGCGGCCTCGACGGTCGCGGGCGCCACACCCGCGGTGAGGGGGAGCAGCACGCGCGTCGGGAAGCCGGCGGCCACGGCGTCGAGTGCCGTCGCGACCACGCAGTGATCGGTGGCGATCCCCACGATGTCGACCTCGGTGACCCCGGCCGCACGCAGCCATTTCTCCAGGGTCTGGCCGTCGGAGTTCGTGCCCTCGAAGCCCGAGTACGCCGCCGAGAACTCACCCTTGGAGAACACCGACTCGATGCCGCTCCGATCGAGGTCCGGGTGGAACTCCGCGCCGTGGGTTCCCGATTTGCAGTGCACCGGCCAGGTGTCGACGTAGTCCGGTTCCTCGGAGAAGTGGTGGCCCGGGTCGATGTGGTGGTCGATGGTGGCCGCGATCGCGTCGTAGACGGCTCCGGTCAGGAAGCGGCTGATCGCCGCCGCGACCGCGGAACCGCCCTCGACGGCGAGGGAGCCGCCCTCGCAGAAGTCGTTCTGGACGTCGACCACGAGCAGCGCCCGCCGGGCGTCGGTGCTCTCGATGTCGCTCATGGTGCCCTCCTGGATTCGGGTTCGGCGAAGCGCACGGGGATCGCGGGCTCGCCGTGGGAGAGCTTCAAACCCTCCCACGGGAGACTGACGAGGCCCGCCGCCAGGAGGGATCTGCTGTCCTCCAGAGTAGTCGCCTCGCAGGCGGTCTCACCGCCCCGCACCAGCGGGACCAGCAGTTCTGTCACCTCGAGGCCTGCCGCGCCGGGCGCGTCGGAGTGGGCCGGGTACACCACCTCCTCCACCAGGGTTCCGGTGTCGCGGGCGAACCGCACCGCCTTCTTGACGCCGCCCCGCGACGCCTTGTTGCTGCTCCGCTTCTCGACGGGGATGCCGTCCACCTCGACGAGTTTGTAGACCATTCCCGCGGTCGGCGCACCCGACCCGACGACGACGGACGTGCCGACCCCGTAGACGTCGACCGGTTCGGCCCGCAACGCGGCTACGGCGTACTCGTCGAGGTCGCCGGACACGACGATCTTCGTGCCGGTCGCCCCGAGGCCGTCGAGTTGCCCGCGCACCTGCCGGGCGAGAACACCCAGATCGCCGGAGTCGATCCGGACACCCCCGAGACCGGGGCCCGCGACCTCGACGGCCGTCTCGACGCCCGCGGTGATGTCGTACGTGTCGACGAGGAGCGTGGTTCCGACTCCGAGTGCCGCGACCTGCGCGCGGAACGCCGCCGCCTCGTCCGGCCCGTCCGGGGTGGTGTGCAACAGGGTGAACGCGTGCGCACTGGTGCCCGCACCGGGAACGCCGTGCCTGCGGACCGCCTCCAGGTTCGACGTGGCCGTGAAACCCGCCAGGTACGCGGCGCGCGAGGCCGCGACCGCCGATTCCTCGTGGGTGCGCCGCGAACCCATCTCGATCATCGGGCGTCCGTCGGCGGCGCTGACCATCCGTGCGGCGGCGGACGCGATCGCGCTGTCGTGGTTGAGGATCGACAGGATCAGCGTCTCGAGCAGCACGCATTCGGCGAACGTTCCGCGGACGGACAGGATCGGGGAACCGGGAAAGTAGAAGTCGCCCTCGCGGTAGCCGTCGATGTCGCCGCCGAACCGATAGTCACGCAGCCATTCGACGGTTGCGTCGTCGAGGAAGCGGGAGACGATCTCGAGTTCCGGATCGCCGAAGCGGAAGTTCGACAGCGCCGCGACCAGGCGGGCGGTGCCGGCGACGATTCCGTAGCGGCGACCGTCCGGAAGGCGGCGGGCGAACACCTCGAAGCTGCAGTGACGGTGGGCGGAACCGTCGGCGAGGGCCGCCGACAGCATCGTCAACTCGTACTGGTCGGTGAACAAGGCGGTGCTGTCTCTGGACACCCGGCCACTGTAAGCCGCGGTGTCGCCGGGCGGTGGAGCGTCGTACCCTTGTGTCATGGCTCATTGCTCGACGACAGCTCCATTCGTGGATGCCATGCCGGCATCGCCGCAGGTCACCCCTGCAGAGTCGGAGGTCGTCGAGGTCGATGAAGCCAATGATCGTCCCTGGGTCACCGTGGTGTGGGACGATCCGGTGAATTTGATGCACTACGTCACCTACATTTTCCAGAAGCTCTTCGGGTACAGCAAAGCGAAGGCGACGGAACTGATGATGCAGGTGCATTCCGAGGGGAAGGCCGTGGTGTCGAGCGGCTCCCGCGACAAGGTCGAAAACGATGTACGCAAGCTGCACGCGGCGGGCCTGTGGGCCACGATGCAGCGGGACAGCAGCTAACTTTCCGTTCGGACAGTAAGGAACTCGGTACACGACGTGCGGATGTGGAGCAGGAAGAACTCGCTCGGGGGCATGAAGCTGCGCTCGGAGATGGACGCGCACGAGGCGACGGTGCTGCGATCGCTGGTCGCCTCCGTCCTCGGCCTCCTCGAGGAGCGGGCGGCGTCGGCCCCGGCCGACGAACTCGCCGCGCTCACCGGGATGCGGACGGGCAACACGACGGCACCCGACGAGGAGGTCCTCGCCCGGCTGCTGCCCGACTTCCACCGCCCCGACGTGGACGCGCCGGACGACGACGAGATCCGCGCCGAGTCGAAGGCGGACGTCAACGGTGCGCTGCGCGGACTCCACGAACCGGAGATCATCGACGCCAAGCTGGCCGCGGGCTCGGTCATCCTGCACACCGTCCCGGAGAACGGCGGCAAGGTTCTGCTCACGCCAGAGCAGGCCGACGCCTGGCTCAGCGGTCTCAACGACGTCCGGCTGGCGCTGGGGACCAACCTCGGCATCGACGCCGACACGCCCGACGAACTCGATCCGGGTGATCCTCGCGCCCCGCACCTCGACATCTACCACTGGCTGACCTGGATGCAGGACTCGCTCGTTCAGGCACTGGCACCGTGACGGGCACGACGCCGGGCCGCACCGATTCGCTCGTCGATGTGGTCGGCCTGAGCGTCGGGCACCACCACCAACTCGATCCGGACGCCGCACTCGGCAGCGGTGCCGCCACCGGGTGCACGGTCGTCCTCGCCCCGCACGGCGCGACCGGAGCGGTCGACGTCCGCGGCGGCGGGCCGGGCACCCGGGAAACCGACCTTCTCGATCCCAGCCACAGCGTCCGGAAGGTGCACGCGATCGTCCTCACCGGCGGCAGCGCGTACGGGCTCGCCGCCGCGGACGGCGTCATGCGTTGGCTGGAGGAGCGCGGGCACGGGATCGCCATGGGGGAGCCCGATCAGGTGGTCCCGATCGTCCCCGCCGCCGTCATCTTCGATCTGCCGGTCGGCGACTGGCGCACCCGTCCCACCGCCGAATTCGGGTACCGGGCAGCGGATTCTGCGTCGCACACCGTGCTCTCCGGTTCGGTGGGTGCCGGGGTCGGGGCGCGTGCGGGCGCGATCAAGGGCGGGGTCGGAACGGCGAGCGTCGTCATCACGGACGGTCCGGCGAAGGGCATCACCGTGTCCGCGCTGATGGTGGCCAATCCCGTCGGTACCGTGTTCGATCCGGCGACGGGGCTGCCGTGGGGTGTCGCCACCGTGGGCGCAGCCGCGTTCGGGCTCCGGGCGCCGGTCGCGGCCGAGGTGTCGGCGGCACGCGAACTGATGGCCAAGGCCACCGTTCTCAACACGACCATCGGGGTCGTCGCGACCGACGCCGCCCTGGGTAAGGCGGCGCTGCGCCGCGTCGCCGTGGCCGGACACGACGGGCTCGCCCGCGCGATCCGGCCTGCGCATTCGCCGCTCGACGGCGACACGATCTTCGCGCTCGCCACCGGCATCCACCCGGTGCACCACCCGGCCGGGGTGCCCGACGCGTTCCCGCCCGATCTGCCCGTCGTCGACGCCGTCTGCACGGCTGCCGCCGAAGTGGTCGAGAAGGCCGTCGTCGATGCCGTCCTCAGCGCCACCCCCGTCGCGGGAATTCCCACGTACCGCGAACTGTTCCCCTCGGCACTGCGTTCCTGACGCGGTCCCGGCCGATCGGTGGCCGAGTCGCCGGTCCGCACCTAGGATGGCGCTCACGGAGGTGGTTGACGTGCTGGTGATTCGATCGGACTTCGTCGAGGCGATGGTCGCGCACGCGCGCGCCGACCACCCGGACGAAGCGTGCGGGGTCATCGCCGGGCCGGAGGGCTCCGACCGCCCCGAACGGCACATCCCGATGATCAACGCCGAACGGTCGCCGACGTTCTACCGATTCGACTCCGGTGAGCAACTGAAGGTGTGGCGGGCGATGGACGACGCCGACGAGGTGCCCGTCGTGATCTACCACTCGCACACCGCCACCGAGGCGTACCCCAGCCGGACCGACATCTCCTTCGCATCCGAACCGGACGCCCACTACGTGCTGATCTCCACCCGCGACCCCGACGCCCACGAACTGCGCAGCTACCGCATCGTCGACGGCGTCGTCACCGAGGAACCCGTCGACGTGGTGCAGAGCTACAAGTTCGCCCACACATCGGTCGCGGACGTCCCCGACAAGTGACGACTCCGTCCCTCGCGACGGTCCCGCGGCAGAAAGACACCCACATCCCGAGGAGCCGACCATGGCTGTCACAGTTTCGATCCCCACCATCCTGCGTTCCCACACCGGCGGCGAAAAGCGGGTGGAGGCAACAGGTCCCACACTTTCCGCCGTCATCGACGACCTCGACGGCAACTACGGTGGCATCAAGGACCGCCTGATCGACGGCGGCCGACTGCACCGGTTCGTCAACGTGTACGTCAACGACGAGGACGTCCGATTCTCGGGCGGACTCGACACCGAGGTGGCCGACGGGGATTCCGTGACCATCCTGCCCGCCGTCGCCGGAGGCTGAGCGCGGCCGTGGCGCGGTTCGATTCGCTCATCGACACCCTCGGCAACACGCCCCTCGTCGGGCTGCCGCGCCTGTCACCGAGCTGGAACGGCACCTCACCGGTCCGCCTGTGGGCGAAACTCGAGGACCGCAATCCGACCGGTTCGGTGAAGGACCGGCCGGCCCTCCGCATGATCGAACAGGCCGAGAACGACGGCACCCTGACACCCGGCGCCACGATCCTCGAACCGACCAGCGGAAACACTGGAATCTCCCTGGCTATGGCCGCGAAACTCAAGGGCTACCACCTCATCTGCGTGATGCCCGAGAACACGTCCGTCGAACGCAGGCAACTGCTCACGATGTTCGGCGCCGAGATCATCGACTCACCGGCGCGCGGCGGCTCGAATCAGGCTGTGGCCGTGGCCAAGGAACTGTCCGCGGAACATCCCGACTGGGTGATGCTGTACCAGTACGGCAATCCCGCGAACGCGCTCGCGCACTACGAGACGACGGGGCCGGAGATCCTACGGGACCTGCCCGAGATCACCCACTTCGTGGCCGGCCTCGGCACCACCGGAACCCTGATGGGCGTCGGTCGCTATCTCCGCGAACACGTCGACGGCATCGAGATCGTCGCGGCGGAACCCCGCTACGGGGAACTCGTGTACGGCCTCCGCAACATCGACGAGGGCTTCGTTCCCGAACTGTACGACGAATCCGTCCTCACCTCGCGGTTCTCCGTCGGTCCCGCCGACGCAGTCCGCCGCACCCGGCAACTGATCGACAACGAAGGCATCTTCGCCGGCATCTCCACCGGCGCGATCCTCCACGCCGCGCTGGGGGTCGCGCGCAAAGCGGTCAAGGCCGAGCGCGCCGCCGACATCGCGTTCATCGTCGCCGACGGCGGATGGAAATATCTGTCGACCGGCGCATACGGCGGTACGGTCGAAGAAGCGGAAGAAGCACTGGAAGGGCAGTTGTGGGCATGACGACAAGGGTGTGCGGATCATGACTTCGCCGTTCGACTCCTCGCGATTCGGCTCGCCGGCGCCGAGGGGTGGCGCGTCGCCGGCGCCCGCGCGCAAGTCGAAGCCGCTGTGGTTGCAGTCCGCGATCGTCGTCGGCGCGTTCACGATGTTGCTGTACGTCATCGAGATCGCCGACGTGGCGTCCGACGAGCGACTCGAAGACAACGGCGTACAGCCGCGCACGATCGACGGACTGTGGGGAATTCTGTTCGCCCCGGTCCTCCACGACGACTGGGCGCATCTGTTCGCGAACACCGTCCCACTGCTGGTCCTCGGGTTCCTCGTGCTGCTGTCGGGCATCGCCCGCGGCCTCGCCGCCACCGGGATCGTCTGGGTGGTCGGAGGTCTGGGCACCTGGTTGACCGGCGGATCCTATTCCAACCACATCGGCGCCTCCGTCCTGATCTTCGGCTGGCTGGCCTACCTGCTGGTCCGGGGAGTCTTCGCCCGCAACCTCGGCCAGATCCTCGTCGGCGTGGTGGTGTTCGTCGTGTACGGCAGTCTGCTGTGGGGTGTGCTGCCGAGCGCGCCCGGTGTGTCCTGGCAGGGGCATCTGTTCGGCGCCGTCGGCGGTGTCCTCGCCGCGTGGCTGCTCTCCGCCGACGCCAGGAAGGAGCGGGCCCGGAAAGCGGTAGGGCCGCAATCGTTCGGATGAGGCCCGCCGCGGCGAACAGGTGGTCTACCGGCGTGTACGCCGCTTCCGGCGGCTGAGCGTATGCCCTGCTGGTACGCTCCTCGCGAGATCCGGGCACACCACCACTGCGTAGTTCAGGCCATCGACAGTGTCGTCACGGAGGGTCGGTCGAGGGGGTCGAGCTCGCGGATTCGCGCACATGCCGTGTCGCCGATGTCCGGGCGTCCCCAGCGGCGGACCTCCGTCGCCGCACCCCACAGCACCCTCAGGAGTTGATCATGGCTGTCACAGATTCGACCCCCGACGTCGACAGCGAGTGTCCGTCCGTACGCCGTGTAGTCACGGAAGGCTGATCGCTGACGTGGCAAGGTTCGATTCGTACATCGACACTCTCGGGAACACTCCACTCGTCGGCCTGCCCCGGCTGTCGCCACGCTGGAACGGCAGCAATCCGGTGCGGTTGTGGGCCAAGCTCGAGGATCACAATCCCACCGGTTCGATCAAGGATCGCCCGGCGCTGCGCATGATCGAGCAGGCCGAACGGGACGGCCGTCTGACCCCGGGGTCGACGATTCTCGAATCGACCAGCGGAAACACCGGCATCTCCCTGGCCATGGCCGCCAAATTGAAGGGCTACCAGCTGATCTGCGTGATGCCCGAGAACACGTCGATGGAACGCCGCCAGCTCCTGACGATGTTCGGCGCCCGGATCATCGACTCCCCGGCCGCCGGTGGTTCCAACGAGGCGGTCGCCGTCGCGATGCGACTGTCGGACGAGAATCCGGACTGGGTACTGCTCTACCAGTACGGCAACCCGGCCAACGCGATGGCGCACTACGAGACGACGGGCCCGGAGATCCTGCGGGACCTGCCCGAGATCACCCATTTCGTGGCGGGGCTCGGCACCACCGGAACCCTGATGGGGACGGGCCGGTTCCTCCGCGAACACGTCGACGGTGTCGAGATCGTGGCCGCGGAACCGCGCTTCGGGGAGATGGTCTGCGGTCTCCGCAACATCGAAGAGGGATTCGTCCCGGAGTTGTACGACGAGTCGGTGCTCACCCGCCGATTCCGCGTGCGTCACGCCGAGGCGATCCAGCGCACCCGCGAGCTGATCGACGTCGAGGGAATCTTCGCAGGCACGTCCACCGGCGCCAATCTCCATGCCGCACTCGACGTGGCGTGGTCCGCCGTCGAGTCGGGGCAGCGCGCCGACATCGCCTTCGTGGTCGCCGACGGCGGATGGAAATACCTCTCGACCGGAACCTACGACCCACAGGTCCAGGTCCTCGAAGAGGCGTGGGAACGGTAACGGGGCCGGATCCACGGTAGATCAGCATGGTCAGGTCACATTTCCCCATCGGTTGTGAGGTCGACGCGCCAATTCCGTCGGAAGCTTTTTCCGAAACGGGTCGTCGTGGCAGCATGGCGGGTATGCGCATTACCGTCCTGGGATGTTCAGGGAGCGTCTCCGGACCAGACTCACCTGCATCGGGTTATCTGTTGACCGCGCCGGACACACCGCCGCTCGTGCTCGACTTCGGACCCGGTGTCCTCGGTGCGCTCCAGCGGTTCGCCGATCCCGGCGAGGTGTCCGTCCTCCTCAGTCATCTGCACGCGGACCACTGCCTGGACCTCCCCGGACTCCTCGTCTGGCGTCGCTATCATCCGAACCCGCCGAAGGGACGCGCCCTCGTCTACGGCCCGTCCGACACCGCCCGCCGGATCGGCGTCGCGTCCGCCGAGTGCGGCGGCGACATCGACGACATCTCCGACACGATCGATCTGCACCACTGGGCCGACGGCGAACCGGTCACGGTCGGCGATCTCACCATCACGGCCCGGCGGGTCAACCACCCGCCCGAGGCCTACGGGTTCCGCCTGACCAACGGCGCCGGACGGACCCTCGTCTACACCGGCGACACCGGCATGTGCGAAGAAGTGATCGAACTTGCCCGCGACGCCGACGTGCTGCTCGCCGAGGCGTCGTGGACACACGGCCCGGATCGGCCCGAAGGAATCCACCTCTCGGGCACCGAGGCCGGCCAGGTCGCGCACCGCGCGGGTGTCGCCGAACTGCTGCTCACCCACATCCCGCCGTGGACGTCCCGCGAAGACGTCATCGCCGAGGCCAAGGCCGAATTCTCCGGTCCCGTGCACGCAGTGTCCGCGGGCGGCGTCTACACCGTCTGACGCCGTGTCCGCGCCCCACCCGGGGACGACTAGGCTCTCCGCTGTGACCACACGAGAAGACGGCAGGGCGGACGACGAACTCCGCGAGGTCAAGATCACCCGAGGCTTCACCACTCATCCCGCGGGATCGGTGCTGGTGGAATTCGGAAACACCCGGGTGATGTGCACCGCCAGCGTCGAGGACGGCGTTCCCCGCTGGCGTCAGGGCTCCGGGCTCGGCTGGCTGACCGCCGAATACGCCATGCTGCCCGCCGCCACCCACACCCGCAGCGGCCGAGAGTCCGTCAAGGGCAAGGTCGGGGGACGCACCCAGGAGATCAGCCGTCTCGTCGGACGCTCCCTCCGCGCCTGCATCGATCTCGCGGCCATCGGTGAGAACACCATCGCCCTCGACTGCGACGTCCTGCAGGCCGACGGCGGAACCCGCACCGCCGCCATCACCGGCGCCTACGTGGCTCTCGTCGACGCGGTGACCTATCTCCGTGCCGCAGGCCGCCTCGCCGACCCTCAGCCCATCTCCTGCGGCATCGCCGCGGTCAGCGTGGGCGTCGTCGACGGCCGTGTGCGCCTCGACCTGCCATACGAGGAGGATTCGCGCGCCGAGGTCGACATGAACGTGGTCGCCACCGACACCGGCACCCTCGTCGAAATCCAGGGCACCGGCGAAGGCGCGACCTTCCCGCGGAGCACGCTCGACAAACTGCTGGACTCCGCACTCGCAGGCTGCGAGCAGCTGTTCGAGATCCAGAAGGCGGCACTCGAACTGCCCTATCCCGGTGAGCTTCCCGAGCCGAAGGTCCCGGAGACGTCGAAGAAGAAGTTCGGGAGCTAGGGCGTTGCCGGAAACCACACGGGTGCTGGTGGCCAGCCGCAACGCGAAGAAACTCCGGGAACTGCATCGCGTGCTCGCGGCGGCCGGTGTCGACGGGATCGAACTGGTCGGGCTCGACGCCGTGCCCGAATACCCCGAGGCCCCCGAAACCGGCGCGACGTTCGAGGAGAACGCCCTCGCGAAAGCGCGCGACGGTGCCGCCGCCACCGGATTGCCCTGCGTCGCAGACGATTCCGGAATCGAAGTGGATGCACTGAACGGTATGCCCGGAATCCTGTCCGCCCGGTGGTCGGGCACGCACGGGAACGATCCCGCGAACACCGCGCTGGTCCTGGCGCAGCTCGCGGACGTGCCCGAAGACCGCAGGGGAGCGGCGTTCGTCTCGGCGTGCGCGCTCGTCGTACCCGGCGGCGACGAAACAGTGGTCCGGGGCGAATGGCGGGGCAGCGTCGCCGGTGAGCCGGTCGGCGACGGTGGATTCGGCTACGACCCGGTGTTCGTGCCCGAAGGGGACACTCGATCGGCCGCCCAGCTCTCACCCGAGGAGAAGGACGCCTCCTCGCACCGAGGGCGGGCGCTCGTCCAACTCGTCCCCGCCCTGGCGGCGCTCACCGGACGCTGACACTCGCTACCCTGCAGGGGCACACATTCCGCTGCAGGGCAGGAGGGTCGTATGTTGCCGATGATGGTGCCGCAGACACCGCTCGGCTGGCTGACCTACGTGATCGCGATGATCACCGGTCAGCCGGTTGTCATGTGACGGAGCTCAGCGGCTCGATCAGCGATCGAAGTCGCGGCGGACCTGCTTGGTCCGCTGATGCTCCACGTAGAACGACAGGAACGGGATGGTGCCCGCGAGGAGCGTTCCGACCGTCCGGCCCGCGGGCCAGCGCACCTTGACCGCCAGGTCGAGCGTCACCAGCAGGTAGACGAAGTACACCCAGCCGTGGACCACGGCGATCCAGGTGGGCAGGTTGTCGACCTTGAAGATGTACTTGGCCACCATCTCTGCGGTGAGGACCAGCAGCCACACACCGGTGGCGTAGGCGAGGACGCGGTAGCGCAGGAGCGCGGGGGCGATCTTCTTCTGCTTCGCGGTATCTGCGACCGAACCGGCAGTCGTCTCGTCTTGGCCCGTGCTCACGTGGTGCTCCTATCGGTCTCGCGAGCGGACAGCTCGGCGAGGTACTGGTTGTACTGCGAAATCTGCCGGCTCTCGAGGTCGTCCGGGTCGTCGTCCTCGGCCGCCGCGGGGCGCGGGGGCAGGACGTCCGCAGGGATTTCCCTCAGTTCGGCGGGCGCGGCCGGGACCTCGGTGGTGTCTGCCGGCTCGGCGTCCTCGAGCTGCACGAAGCGCCGATAGGCGTAGACGAGGAACGCCGCGAACAGCGGCCACTGGAATGCGTACCCGAGATTCTGGCCCGTTCCGCCCACCGCTTCGAAACGTGTCCACTGCCACCAGCCGAGTGCGAGGCACCCGACAGCCCCGACGACCACCAACAGGATCAGCGCGGGGCGGCGTTGCTTACGGTTACCGGACACGTAACGAAGGTACCTGAATCGCCGAATGCGCTGCTAGGAGAGGTTGCCGCTATGGCGGCGGTCACAGGCGTCACCCTGCGCGTTGCGGCGCTCGGGTTGCACGGCTACCGAATCGGCAAGAGCCGAAAAGTGCGCGAGGGGGACTCGAACCCCCACGTCCTTTCGGACACCAGGACCTAAACCTGACGCGGCTGCCAAATTACGCCACTCGCGCGCGAAGCACAGACTACGCCATAGGTGCGACACTCCGGCGCACGCACGTCAGCCGGTGCTTTCGCCATCGTTCCCTCTCTTCCGTCCCGCCCATGTTGCGGTCTGACTGTGGCAGTTGGGGCACAGAAATCGAACTTCCTCCAAGCGGGAATCGGACGGGTCTCCCTGCACGTGGTCCACGTGCAGGATCAATGGGAGTCCGCACCAGTCGTCACCGAGTCCGCACAGGACGCATGTGTATTCGACCCCAGCCTCGATCACGGCGCGGCGCAGTAGGTGAGGTGCAACGCGCCTGCTGTCGGCCGGACGCCGGACCAGGATCTCCTGCCACGCCATTCGGTTTTGGGCGGGCTTGCCCTTGGTGTGCGCCTGTCCCGTGAAGTGCGAGGTGTCGATTGCGAGTGCTCTGATCCGACGCCGCAGGTGCGCATGCGTCCCACCCGCGGGTTTCAGTCCGAGGTAGCGCACGACGCCGGCATAGCTCGTCGATTCCGCGACCGCCTGTCGAGGGCTTCACGCGTGTACTTCATTTCGCACCTGCGGCCCGTCGCTGCCGGCGCTGGTATCGCCAGACGGCATGGGTGAAGGTGGCGGGCGTGATCTCGAGCCGCGCTGCCGTGGCGGCGATGAGGTCGTCCGCCTGTGTTGCGGTTGCGGGTGATTCGAGGTCGAGTGCCTCGCCGAGAAAGTCGCACACCACTGCGCGAGATGCGGGTGTGGGCACGCCGAGTTGCATGGCGAAGCATTCCCAGGTGGCCGCTCCGAACCCGGGCACGGCGACGACGGCGCTCCGCTGCGCGTCGTCGTCGCGGAGATCCGCGGAGGTGGTGCAGCCCAGTTCGGCGAGCGCGCGTGCCGCCGATGCGACGGCCTCGGCCTTGGTGGTGTAGTTCCCCGGCACCCGCTGCCGGTTGTTCAGGACCGCCAGGAGGCCCTCGGGTTCGTCGGCGTGCGCAGCGAGTGCGGTGAGGTCGTCGAGGGGCGCGGCGCGGTGATCGCGCCAGCGGGTGATGACGGCGCGGACCCCGGAGGTGGGCGTGCCGTACGTCGCGCGGGCGGAGAAGGCGGCGTCGAGGAGGGCGGCTTCGATCTCCTGCGGCCAGCCCTCCGTCCAGTGCGGCCACGACTCTCGCGGCAGTTCGGCGGTGACGTGATCGAGTAGGGCGCGGACGTGGGCTGTGCTCATTTCTTCCCCCCGGAGAATGGCTGTCGGCTGTTCCTGAAATCGAACATTAGTGCGAGGGTCCGACAGGTTCGCTTTCGTCGCGCTCCGGACCCGGTTTCGAGGGCGCATACGTGCATGAACCTGGGACTTCGTCAAGGTGGTAACGAATTGATAACGATTAATGTGAGGCTTTCCTCAGGTTCTTGGACGTCCTTGCACCGCCTACGTCCAGCGGGGACGCGATCTACCCGCCGGTCACTTCGCGGTAGGTCTGTGAGGGACATCACGCGATATTTCTCCGATGCACGGCTGTGACACCGCTGCGGCTCGTGAACGTGAGGAAATCCTCATGATTCTGTGTCAACCTTGAGCAGCCCGGAAGAGCTGATCAGAGCCGATACAGCTGGCACACGATGCCGAGGGCGGCAGACACTATCCCCACCTCCCCCCAGAGGGGACCAGGAGAGGACATACGCGTGACGATTGACGACACGACACCCGCAGGAAACGGAAGCAACTCGAAGGGTTCGCGGCGCATCGGCGTAGACCGGGACGACACTCGGTCGTCGAGCAAGGGCACCCTGGTGGATCGTCTGCTCGGAGGTGAGCCGTACGCGCTCGCCTTCGGCGGTCAGGGCGCACCCTGGCTGAGCTCGCTCGAGGAACTGAGCCGCGACAACGGACTCGAGCCGGCACTCACCACCCTCGTCAACGACGCGGCCGACTTCCTCGCCCCCGTGGCGCAGGAGCTGCTCGTCGTGCGCCCGGTCGGATTCGACCCCATCGCATGGATCCTCGAGCAGGAACTCGCCGACGAAGAGGACGACGCCCAGGCGTCCGGACCGTCCGCGGCAGCGCTCACCTCGGCGGCGGTGTCCCTCCCCGGCGTCTTCCTCACCCAGATCGCAGCGCTGCGTGCGCTGGCAGCTCAGGGCCTCGATCCCGCGGTTACGGCTCCCGTGTCGGTGATCGGCCACTCCCAGGGACTCCTCGCCGCTGAGGCCGTCGCCTCCTCCGGTCAGAAGGACGGCGAACTCCTCGCCCTCGCTCAGCTCATCGGTGCTGCCGCCGGTCTCGTCGGCCGTCGTCGTGGAGTCATCTCCGCCGCCGACGCCACCCCGATGCTGGCCGTCTCCAACGTCGATCCGGAACGGCTCCGTCAGATCGTCGAGGAGCTCGCCGAGGGCCTCGAGCCCGAGCGTGCAGCGGTTCTCGGCATCCGCAACGCCCGTCGCCGCGTCGTCCTGTCCGGCCCGCCCGCCCAGCTGGCGCGCGTCCAGCAGCGGTGCGAGCAGATCGAGGCCGACGAGGCCCGTGAGCGCGACGCCAAGAAGCGCGGCGGCTCCATCTTCGCGCCCGTCTTCGAGCCCCTCGCGGTCGAGATCGGCTTCCACCACCCCGCACTCGCGGAGACGATCGACATCGTCGGCCAGTGGGCCGTGCGCTGCGGTCTCGACGAGGAGAAGGCCCGTGCCCTCACGAGCGCCTGCCTCGTCGATCCCGTCGACTGGGTCGAGGCCGTCGACGGCACCATCGAAGCCGGTGCCGGATGGATCCTGGACCTCGGACCCGGTGACCTCCTCACCCGCATGACGTCGGCCAGTGTTCGCGGCCAGGGCGTCGGGATCGTCGCCGCCGCGACCCGTGGCGGTCACCGCAACCTGCTGACCCCGGGCGCAACCCCCGAGGTTCCCGCCGCATGGACCGAGTTCCTCCCGAAGCCGGTGTCGCTGCCGGGCGGACGCATCGGCGTCGAGACCGCCTTCACGAAGCTGACCGGTCGTTCGCCGATCCTGCTCGCGGGCATGACCCCGACCACGGTCGACCCGAAGATCGTCGCCGCTGCCGCCAACGCAGGCCACTGGGCCGAGCTCGCCGGCGGTGGCCAGGTCACCGAGCAGATCTTCGCCGACAACGTCGAGAAGCTCACCGGGCTGCTCGAGCCGGGCCGCGCCGTGCAGTTCAACTCGATGTTCCTCGACCCCTACCTGTGGAAGCTCCACGTCGGTGGCAAGCGCCTCGTCCCGAAGGCCCGCGCAGCCGGTGCACCGTTCGACGGTGTCGTCGTCACCGCAGGCATCCCCGAGCTCGAGGACGCCGTCTCGATCATCGACGACCTCGTCGAGGGTGGATTCAGCTACGTCGCATTCAAGCCGGGCACGGTCGCGCAGATCCGCTCCGTCATCCGCATCGCCAACGAGGTTCCCTCGTTCCCCGTCATCGCCCACATCGAGGGCGGCCGCGCCGGTGGCCACCACTCGTGGGAGGACCTGGACGACCTGCTCCTCGACACCTACGCCGAGCTGCGTACCCGGCCGAACCTGGTCCTGTGCGTCGGTGGCGGCATCGGCACGCCCGAGCAGGCTGCGGACTACCTGACCGGACGCTGGTCCGTCGCGCACGGCTTCCCGGCGATGCCGCTGGACGGCATCCTGGTCGGCACCGCCGCCATGGCCACCCTCGAGGCGACCACGTCTCCCGAGGTCAAGCAGCTCCTCGTCGACACCCCCGGTACCCCGGACTGGGTCGGTGCGGGCACCGCCGAGGGCGGCATGGCCTCCGGCCGTAGCCAGCTCGGCGCCGACATCCACGAGATCGACAACGCCGCGTCCCGCACCGGGCGCCTGCTCGACGAGGTCGCCGGCGACGCCGACGCCGTCGCCGAGCGTCGCGACGAGATCATCGAGGCCCTGAACGTCACGGCGAAGCCGTTCTTCGGCGACGTCGCGACGATGACGTACGAGCAGTGGCTGCGCCGCTACCTCGAGCTGGCCGTCGGCATCGACGCGGCGAAGGCATTCGACTGCGGCACCGACCTCCAGGACGCCATCATCGAGGCCACCGAGAGCCCGTGGATCGACATCACCTGGCGTGCGCGCTTCGGTGAGATGCTGCAGCGCACCGAGTCGCGTCTGCACCCGGTCGACCGCGGACCCATCCCCACCCTGTTCGCCGACGATGCGATCCTCGAGCGTCCCGAGGCGGCAATCTGCGCCCTGCAGGCTCAGTACCCCGACTACGCGACCACGGTTCTGCACCCCGCGGATGTGTCGTTCTTCGTCTCGCTGTGCAAGACCCCCGGCAAGCCGGTCAACTTCGTGCCCGTCGTGGACGGTGACGTCCGCCGCTGGTGGCGTTCCGACTCGCTGTGGCAGGCGCACGATCCCCGCTACACGGCGGACCAGGTCTGCGTCATCCCCGGCACCGTCGCCGTTGCAGGCATCACGCGCGCCGATGAGCCCGTCGGCGAGCTGCTGGACCGCTTCGAGAAGGCCACCTACGACGAGCTGGTCACCGCAGGTGCCGAGCCGCAGTCGCTGCTTGCACGTCGTCACGCGGACATCGCCCGCGGCCTCCTCGACACCGTTCTCTCGGCTCCCGACATCCAGTGGGCCTCGCGCCTGACGCTGAACCCGGTTCGCCGGCTCGGTGACCTCGACAAGTGGTCGGTCGAGTCCGACACCCGCGCGGTCCACGAGACCACCGGTGCCGAGCTGTCCGTGATCGAGGACCGCCAGGTGCTCCTCACCGTCCCGCTGGTCGCAGGCAAGTCGGTCGAGATCACCCTCACCGTTCCCGCGTCCGTCGTCGACGGTGGCGCCCCCGTGGTCACCGAGGCCGACGCCGAGAAGTCCATGACGGCTCTCCTCGCGGTCGCGGCCGGTCAGGAACTGCCCGCCGTCAAGAACGGTGTCGCACGGCTCAACCTGGCGTGGACGCCCGACCTGGTCGCCGACCACGCCGGTGTCACCGGTTCGGGTCTGCCCACGACGCTCAGCGTGAGCGGCAAGGCCGTTCCCGACGTGGTCGTCGGCGCCTGCTGGCCGGCCGTGTTCGCCGTGCTCGGTGCCGCCAAGACCGAAGACTCGCTGTCCGTCATCGAGGGCATGCTCGACCTGGTCCACCTGGACCACGGCGTCGACTTCGTCGGCGAACTGCCTTCGGAGACCAGCATTCTCGTCGTCAAGGCCGAGGTCGCCTCGGTTCTCGACACCGACCTGGGCCGCGTCGTCGAGGTCAAGGTCGAGGTCGGCGCCATGCTCGGCGAGGGCCTGGATGCGCCTGCCGTCGTCACCCTGTCGGAGCGCTTCGCGATCCGCGGCCGCACCGGCAAGGGCGAACTGTCCGACCCGGCCCGCGCCGGTGGCTCGCTCAGTGACGCGGCCGTCGACACCCCGCGTCGTCGTCGCCGCGACACCACGATCGTGGCTCCCCGCAACATGGGCTCCTTCGCCCAGGTGTCGGGCGACCACAACCCGATCCACACCTCCGACAACGCGGCACTGCTCGCCGGCCTCGGCAGCCCGATCGTGCACGGCATGTGGCTCTCCGCCGCCGCCCAGCAGGTCGTCACCGCCGTGGACCCGGCCGAGACCAAGACGCCGCCGCGTCGCCTCACCGCGTGGACCGCGCGCTTCCTCGGCATGGTCCGCCCCGGCGCCGAGATCGACGTCCGCGTCGACCGCATCGCGACTGACCGTGGTGCCGAGATCGTCGAGGTCGGCTGCCGCATCGACGGTGACCTCGTGATGGTCGCCACCGGTCGCACCGCCGCCCCGAAGACCGTCTACGCGTTCCCCGGACAGGGCATCCAGCGCCCGGGCATGGGCCTCGACGCCCGCGCCCGCTCCAAGGCCGCCCGCGAGATCTGGGACCGCGCCGACAAGCACACCCGCAAGGCCCTCGGCTTCTCGATCCTCGCCGTGGTCCGCGACAACCCGACGGTCGTCAAGGCCCGTGGTGTCGAGCACAAGCACCCGGACGGTGTCCTGCACCTGACCCAGTTCACCCAGGTCGCGATGGCGACTCTCGGTGTGGCTCAGGTCGCCGAGCTCCGCGAGTCCGGTGCGTTCGTCGAGGGTGCCCTGCTCGCAGGCCACTCGGTCGGTGAGTACAACGCTCTCGCCGCCGTCGCCGGTGTGCTGCCTCTCGAAGCAGTCCTCGAGGTGGTCTTCCAGCGTGGCTCCGCGATGCACGCACTCGTGCCCCGCGACGAGGCCGGCCGCTCCGACTACCGGATGGCTGCCATCCGCCCGTCGCAGATCGGTCTGGCCGACGACGACGTCGAGGCGTTCGTCGCCGGTGTCGCCGAGGCGACCGGTGAGTTCATGCAGATCGTGAACCTGAACCTGCGTGGCTCGCAGTACGCCATCGCGGGCACGGTCACCGGGCTCAACGCGCTCGAGAAGGAAATCGACATCCGCCGTGAGGCTTTCGGCGGCAAGCGCGCGTACATCATGGTTCCGGGCATCGACGTTCCGTTCCACTCGACGGTGCTGCGTGGCGGCGTCGACGACTTCCGTGGACGTCTCGAGGAACTGCTTCCGCAGGACATCGACCCGGCCATCCTGATCGGGCGCTACATCCCGAACCTGGTTCCCAAGCCGTTCTCCCTGGAGAAGGAGTTCGTGCAGGAGATCGCCGACCTGGTGCCGTCGAAGCCCCTCGACAAGGTGCTGAAGGACTTCGACTCCTGGGCGAAGAAGCCGGTTCAGCTCACCCGCGTGGTCCTCACCGAGCTCCTGGCCTGGCAGTTCGCCAGCCCGGTGCGCTGGATCGAGACGCAGGACCTGCTGTTCGGCGACGAGTCCGAAGGTGGACTGGGTGTCGAGCGGTTCGTCGAGATCGGTCTGGGCTCGGTCCCGACCGTCGCGAACCTCGCGTCGCAGACCCTCAAGCTGCCGGGCCGCTTCGGCTACCCGGTCGAGGTCCTCAACATCGAGCGTGAAGCCGCGATCGTGTACTCCACCGACGTCGATCCGGCGCCGGTCGAGGACGACGAGCCTGCAGCACCCGCAGCCGCGGCTCCCGCCGCATCGGCCGCACCCGCCGCGGCTCCGGCCCCGGCAGCCGCACCGTCCGGCGGACCGCGTCCCGACGACATCGCGTTCAAGGCTGCCGACGCCACCAAGGTCCTGATCAGCCTGTGGACGAAGCTCCGCCCCGACCAGGTCGGCCCCGTCGACACGATCGAGGCGCTGTGCGACGGCGTGTCCTCGCGGCGTAACCAGCTGCTCGTCGACCTCGGCTCCGAGCTCTCGCTCGGCGCGATCGACGGTGCCGCAGACGCCGACATGGGCTCGCTCGCCGGCACGGTCGACTCCCTGGCCCGCACGTACAAGCCGTTCGGCCCGGTGCTGTCCGACTCGATCAACGATCACCTCCGTAAGGTCTTCGGCCCCTCGGGTCGTCGTCCCGCGGCCATCGCGGACCGTGTGAAGAAGGTCTGGGAACTCGGCGACGGCTGGGCGTACCACGTCACCGCCGAGGTGGCGCTCGGAACCCGCGACGGTTCCAGCATCCGTGGTGGTGACCTCGGCGGCCTGGCCGGCGGCGGTCTCGCCGACGGCGCCGCAGTGGACGCCGTCATCGACAGCGCAGTGGCCGCAGTCGCCTCGCGCCGCGGAATCAGCGTCTCCCTCCCGTCCTCGGGCGGCGGAGCCGGTGGCACCGTCGACGCAGCGGCGCTGGGTGAGTTCACCGAGCACATCACGGGCCGCGACGGCGTGCTGGCCTCGGCTGCCCGCCTCGTGCTCGAGCAGCTCGGCTTCGCCGGCGACACGGCGGCTGCAGCGCAGCCGACCGACACCGAACTCGTCGACCTCGTGTCGGCGGAACTCGGTTCCGACTGGCCGCGACTCGTCGCTCCCGCGTTCGACGCCAAGCGGGCGGTGCTCCTCGACGACCGCTGGGCCAGCGCACGTGAGGACCTGGCTCGTCTGTGGATCGACGCGGCAGGCTCCGAGTCCCTCGAGATCGAAGGCTTCGCCGGTGCAGGCAAGTCCGTTGCGGCACAGGCCGCATGGTGGCAGGCCCGCGCAACCGACGAGGGTCGCACGGCTCTGGCCGAGAAGTACGGACGCATCGCGGAGGCGGCAGTCGTCGTCACCGACGAGACCCCGGAATGGGCAGACCAGGTCGCCGTCGTCACCGGCGCCAGCAAGGGCTCCATCGCGGCCTCGGTCGCAGGGAAGCTCCTCGCCGGCGGCGCGACGGTCTTCGTGACCACCTCGCGTCTCGACGACAAGCGTCTCGGCTTCTACCGCGACCTGTACCGCCGCACTGCCCGCGCCGGTGCCGCCCTGTGGGTGGTTCCCGCGAACATGGCGTCCTACACGGACATCGACGCACTCATCGAGTGGATCGGTGAAGCCCAGTACGAGACGGCCGGTGGATCGAAGAAGCTGGTCAAGGAAGCGGTCACCCCGACGCTGCTGTTCCCGTTCGCCGCGCCCCGCGTGGCAGGCGACCTCGCCGACGCCGGCGCCCGCGCCGAAATGGAGATGCGTGTACTCCTGTGGTCGGTGGAGCGCCTCATCGGCGGACTGTCGAAGATCGGTTACGACCGTGACGTCGACACCCACCTGCACGTCGTGCTGCCCGGTTCCCCGAACCGCGGTCTGTTCGGTGGCGACGGCGCGTACGGCGAGGCCAAGGCCGCGCTGGACGCAGTGGTCGGCCGCTGGAAGGCCGAGCGCAACTGGGCCGAGCGCGTCACCCTGGTGCACGCACTCATCGGCTGGGTCCGCGGAACCGGCCTGATGGGCGGCAACGACCCGCTGGTCGAGGCCGTCGAAGGCGCCGGAGTCCGTACCTGGTCCACCCAGGAAATGGCCACCGAGCTGCTGCAGTGGTGCGAGCCCGAGGCACGTCGCCTCGCCTCCACCGAGCCGCTCGCGGCCGATCTGACCGGTGGGCTCGCCCAGGCGAACCTGGATCTGCCCGCTCTGGCGAAGCAGGCTCAGGACGCTGCGGCTGCCGCCGCCGAGGCCGACGAGGTCGCGGAGGCGCTCGACACCATCGCGGCCCTGCCCGCCCCGCCGCGGGTCTCCGCGTCAGTGGCTCCGGCCTGGTCCGGCGTCACTGCGGCTCCGGAGGACCTCGTCGTCATCGTCGGCGCCGGTGAGCTCGGACCGTTCGGTTCCTCGCGCACCCGCTTCGAGATGGAGGTCGACGAAGAGCTTTCGGCGGCAGGCGTTCTCGAACTCGCCTGGAACACCGGACTCGTCGTGTGGGAGACCACGCCGTCCGCAGGCTGGTACGACGCCGAGACCGGGGAACTGGTTCCGGAGGCCGAGATCGCAGACCGGTACCACGACACGGTCGTCGAGAACTGCGGCATCCGTCGCTACGTCGACGACGGCGCCATGATCGAGAACACTGCACCGCTGCTCACGTCGGTCTTCCTCGACAAGGACCTGAGCTTCGTGGTCAGCACCGAGGCGGAGGCACTCGCCTTCGTCGAGGCCGACCCGGAGAACACGGTTGCAGCCCCGGTTCCGGACAGCGGTGACTGGCAGGTCACCCGCCGTGCGGGCACCGAGATCCGCGTCCCCCGCAAGATGAAGCTCACGCGCAGCGTGGGTGGCCAGATCCCGACCGGCTTCGACGTCACCAAGTGGGGCATCCCCGCCGACATGGCCGACTCCGTCGACCGGGTGGGCCTGTGGAACATCGTCGCCACGGTGGACGCGTTCCTCACCGGTGGGTTCACGCCCAGCGAACTGCTGCGGTGGGTGCACCCCTCGCTGGTCGCCAACACCCAGGGCACCGGCATGGGCGGCATGACCTCCATGAGGTCGCTGTACATCGACACGCTGCTCGGTGAGAACCGGCCGAACGACATCCTGCAGGAAGCCCTGCCGAATGTGATTGCGGCGCACGTGGTCCAGTCCTACGTCGGCGGTTACGGCGCCATGGTCCACCCGGTTGCGGCGTGCGCCACGGCCGCGGTGTCCGTCGAGGAGGGCGTCGACAAGATCAAGCTCGGCAAGGCACAGCTCGTGGTCGCCGGCGGGTTCGACGACCTCAGCGCGGAGGGCATCATCGGATTCGGTGACATGTCCGCCACGGCCAAGACCGACGACATGCGGGCCAAGGGGATCGACGACCGTCGATTCTCGCGGGCCAACGACCGTCGTCGCGGCGGGTTCGTCGAGTCGCAGGGTGGTGGCACCATCCTGCTGGCCCGCGGTGACCTGGCACTCGAGATGGGCCTGCCCGTCCTCGGTGTGGTCGCCTACGCCGGATCGTTCGCGGACGGTGTCCACACGTCGATCCCGGCTCCCGGAATCGGTGCGCTCGGCGCGGGTCGTGGGGGAGCGGATTCGCAGCTCGCCCAGTCCCTCGGCAAGCTCGGTGTCAGTGCCGACGACATCTCGGTGATCTCCAAGCACGACACGTCCACCGCGGCCAACGATCCCAACGAGGCGGAGCTGCACGAGCGCCTCGCCGGGGCACTCGGCCGCAGCGAAGGTGCACCGCTGTTCGTGGTCTCGCAGAAGAGCCTCACCGGACACGCCAAGGGTGGTGCCGCAGCATTCCAGCTGATCGGTCTCTGCCAGGTGCTGGACCAGGGCATCGTGCCGCCGAACCGCAGCCTCGACTGCGTCGACGAGAAGATGGCCGAGTTCGAACACCTCGTGTGGGCCCGGGAGGCGCTCCGCTTCGGCGAGCAGTTCCCGCTGAAGGCCGGTCTGCTGACCAGCCTCGGCTTCGGGCACGTGTCGGGCATGGTCGCGGTCGTCCACTCGCAGGCGTTCGTCGAGGCCGTCCCGGCCGACCGGCGTGAGGCGTACCTCGAGCAGGCACGCAAGCGCACCGTCGAGGGTCAGCGTCGTCTGGCGAAGGCCATGGTCGGCGGCGGCAGCCTGTACGAGCGTCCGGCGGATCGTCGCTTCGGCGGCGACAGTGTCCCGGCCGCCGCGTCCCGTCAGCTCGAGGCGGACGTCCTGCTCACCGAGGCCGCGCGCCTCGGAGCGGACGACGTGTACAGCTCGGGTCTGCCCGGCTGCAAGTAGGAACGACGGATGGGAGTTCTGGGGATCGGCTTCGATCTCGTGACGGTGTCGGAGTTCGCCGAGCAGCTGGACCGGCCAGGGACGGCCATGCTCGACAACTTCACACCGGGCGAGCGTCGGGACGCCGTGACCCGGAGCTCCGATCCGGCTAGACATTTCGCCGCCCGGTGGGCTGCGAAGGAGGCAGTGATCAAGGCCTGGTCCACGTCTCTCTTCGCCAGCCCGCCGGTGCTGCCCGAGATGATCCACCACCTGATCGAGGTGGTGACGGATGCGTGGGGGCGACCGAGTATCCGCTTACGCGGGGACGTCGCCAAGCATCTGACCGATGTGAAGATTCACATCTCGCTCACCCACGACGGAGACATGGCCGGCGCGTTCGCCGTCATCGAATCCGTGTAGGCGCCTCCGGCGCTCGTGCGCCTTTCTGGTAGCCCCGGCAACCGGAAGGGCGCACGAGTGCGTAGCGCCTACGTGGTGCGCGATTCCTTTTCGGCGACCAGCAGGTACGCCACCATCAGCCGTTTCAGTTCGGCGACGGCGTCCGCGTGGCTCTGATTGTCCTGCACCGAGAAGTTGAGCATCGAGTACACGACGTGGACGAGCACCTCGGCCATCATCGTGCGCCGCTCCCGCGACGTCTGCGGGGTGAGAGGCGCCAGCATCCGCGAGACCTGCTCCGCGAACGCCTTCTCGTGGATGGCGCCGGTGGCGCGCGTCGAGGGCGTCGACTGCATCGCCAGCCACACCTCGCGCCTCGACGGATCAGACGTCCACAGCCCGGCCATGTGGTCGACGAACGAATTGAGGAACCGCAGCCAGTCGAGGGACGGGACCTCGCCGTTGAACTGGGCGATCTCGTGCTGCACGCCGACGAGGTCCTGCCGGTTGAGCTCGCAGACGATCACGTATTTGTTCGCGAAGAACTGGTAGAGCGTGCCGATCGGGACGTCCGCGCGGGCGGCGACCTCCTCGCACGTGAACGATTCGAATCCCACGTCCACCAGCAACTCCCGCGATGCCGTGAGCAGTGCGTCGAACTTGCGGCGGCTACGTTCCTGGGTCGGACGTCTGCGCGGCAGGAGTTCCTGCGGGTCCGACTGCAGCTCCAACGCCGGATCCACACGGCGCGGCGCTTGCTTGCTGACTGAAGACTCCACCGCCCCAGGCTATCCGTCTTTCGTCCGGATTCCGAAGATCCCTCCCGGTGACGCGTCGGGTTTCACCTGGGCGGGAGAGACTCAGCGGGCCGTCTTGCGGGTGAACGATGTGATCGCCCACACAGCGCCGACGGCGGCGATTCCGGCGCACCACGACACCGCGGGTAACGCCGTGTCGCCGACGGGTGTGCCCAGCAGCAGGCCACGGACCGTTTCGATCACCGGCGTGACGGGCTGGTTCTCGGCGAAACCGTGCAACCAGCTCGGCATGGTGTCGGTGGGAACGAATGCGCTGCTGACGTATGGCAGGAACAGGAGGAGGAACGTGAATCCGTTGGCGGCTTCCTCGCTGTCGGCGACGAGTCCGAGCGCGGCGGCGAGCCAGGAGATCGCGAGGATGAACAGCGCGATGAGCGCGAGCGCGCCGAGCCACTGCATCGGTCCCGCCGTGGGGCGGAATCCCATGATCACGGCGACGCCGATCACGACGAGCGACGTGACGAGGTTCCGTGCGGCGCTCGACACAACATGACCGAAGAGGAAGGCCGAGCGCGCGACCGGCATGGACCGGAAACGGTCGACGATGCCGTGCACCATGTCTCCGGTGACGCTCACCGCGGTCTGCGAGGAACCGAAACCGGCGCAGAGCAGGATTATTCCGGGCACCACGTAGTCGAGGTACCCGGTCCGGGTCTGCATGGCCCCGCCGAAGACGTACACGAACAACAGCAGCAGCATCACCGGAAGAGCGACGCCCATGATCATCGTCTCGGGAGTGCGGAGCATGCGGGTGAGGCTGCGACCGGTCATGGCCGCGGCGTCGTCCACGGCGGACCGTATGCCGGTGGTCATCGGGCTGTCGCCTCGTTCCGGATCGGGGACGCCTTCGACGTGTCGGTGAGCGCGAAGAAGACGTCGTCGAGATCGGGGGCGTGGAGCGAGAGCGTGTCGACGGTGACACTCTGGTCGTCGATCCGTCCGAGAAGAGACTTCAATTGGCCGATGCTCCCGTCGGTGGGAACCTGGATCGCCAGACGCTCGGTGTCGAGGACGGCGTCGCCGAAGGCGCGCGCGACGTGGTGCAGTTCGGACGGCTGCGTGAGCGTCAGCTCGAGGTGGCCGCCGGGAACGAGGCGTTTCAGTTCGGCGGGGGTGCCCTCGGCGACGACCCCGCCTCCGTGGAGGACGGCGACCCGGTCTGCCAGGCGGTCGGCTTCCTCGAGGTACTGGGTGGTGAGAAAGACGGTGACGCCGTCGTCGACGAGGCGCCGGACCATCTCCCACATGCTCTGACGGCTGCGCGGGTCGAGTCCGGTGGTCGGTTCGTCCAGGAAGATGATGTCGGGGCCGGAGATCAGGCTCATCGCCAGGTCGAGGCGCCTGGTCATGCCTCCCGAGTACGTTCCCGCGCGGCGGGCTCCCGCGTCCACCAGGTCGAACCGTTCGAGCAGTTCGCGCGTGCGTGTCCGGCCGTCCGCCCGGCCGAGGTGGCTCAGCCGGGCCATGAGCCGGAGATTCTCCTCGCCGGTCAGGAGGTCGTCGACCGCCGCGTACTGCCCGGTGAGGCTGATCTTTCGCCGGACTCCCTGCGGGTCGCGACGGAGGTCGTGGCCGGCGACGGTCACCGTGCCCGCATCCGGCGGTGTCAGCGTGGACAGGATGCGGACCATCGTCGTCTTACCCGCCCCGTTGGCGCCGAGGAGGGCGAACACGCTGCCGCGTGGCACGTCGAGGTCGATGCCGTTCAGGACGGCGACGTTTCCGTAGTTCTTGCGCAATCCCCGGACAGAGATGGCCGACTCCGAAAACTGTGTATCTCGTATACTCATGGTGTGCAGCGTACGCAGTTTTAGGATGAGCGCAAGACCCCGAGGAAGTGGACCCGTGCATGCCCCCATCGAACGACCTTCCCGACGACCGCTCCACCGCCACTCTGCCCAAGGCGGTCCGGCTGGCATGGGGGATCGAGGAACCGGGGACTCGCGGACCGCGGAAAGGGCTCAGCCTCGAACGGGTCGTCGATGCGGCCATCGAGGTGGCGGACGCCGAAGGTCTCGCGGGCCTGTCCATGAGCCGGGTCGCGAAGCAGCTCGGGTTCACCACGATGTCGCTGTACCGGTACGTCGACAGCAAGGACGATCTGGTGGAGCTGATGGCCGATCGGGCCATCGGTCAGCCCAGCGGGCTCGTCGTATCGGGTGGATGGCGGGACCGGCTCGAATCCTGGGCGCTGGGCGAGTACCGGGCGGTCCGGGCGCACGCGTGGTGGCCGGAGGTGACCATCTCCGCTCCTCCGACGGGCCCCAACAATCTCGCGTGGCTGGAAGCCGGTCTGCAGTCGCTGGCCGACACCGGCCTGAGCGAGGACCGGAAGCTGCAAGTGGTGCTGAACGTTTCGCTGTTCGTGATCGGGCGGGCGCGGTTCGCGCTGGACCTGGAACGGTCGGCGAAGGCGGAGCAGGTCGACTACGCCCGGCTGCTCCCGCTACTGCTCGACGAGAAGCGGTTTCCCGCACTGCGGGCGGCGATCGAGGGGGGTGCGTTCGATGCCGGTGACGAAGATGACGCGCACTGGCTCGAACACGACTTCCGGTTCGGCCTCGACCGGATGCTCGACGGCATCGAACGGCTCACGGGCGGCTGACGAGACACAGCCGCCCGTCGCGCCGATCAGACGGACAGGTCCCGCCGCAGTTTCGCGACGTGGCCGGTGGCCCGGACGTTGTACTGGGCCACCTCGATCTTCCCGTCCTCGTCGACGAGGAACGTGGAGCGGATGACGCCCTGCACCGTCTTGCCGTACATCTTCTTCTCGCCGAACGCGCCCCACGCTTCGAGGGTGGTCTTCTCGGGGTCGGACAGGAGCGGGAACGTCAGTTCCTCGTTTTCGCGGAACTTGGCGAGCTTGGCCGGCTTGTCGGGGGAGATGCCGATCACGTCCAGTCCTGCGCCGTTGAGGTCGGCGAGATTGTCGCGGAAGTCGCAGGCCTGTTTGGTGCAGCCCGGCGTGCTCGCCGCCGGGTAGAAGTACACGACGACCTTGCGGCCGCGGAAGTCGGCGAGCGACACGTCATTGCCGTCGGCGTCGGGCAGCGTGAAGGCGGGGGCGGTGTCTCCAGGGGCGAGTCTGCTGTTGTCGGTCACGAGAAGTCAGGCTACCGGGCAGGGGCGACAGTGGGCCGAAGGGCGATTGGGGGAGACGGCGACTGGGAAGACGGGGTCGCAGGCCGGGAGTTCTCGTCTACGGTTGACACAAGTGTGGGAACGCCGCGGTAGCGTCGCTCTCGCTGATCGAACCAGTCGAACAAGTTGGAGGACACGTGCCCAGGGACACCGAGAGCATCGAGCGTGAGATCGAGAACGCGCGTAATCAGCTCGCGAGCACTCTCGACGAATTGACGGTCCGCACCAACCCGAAGCGGCTCGTGGAGAACACGAAGCGGACGCTGATCGCGAAGCTGAACGAGCCGGCGGTCAAGTACGGACTGATCGCCGTGGGTGCGGTGGCAGGGCTCCTGGTGCTCCGCAAAGCGTTGCGCTGAACGACCCCCCGTGACAACGGGCCGTCGGAGGTGAAGTTCGCAGTGACTTCACGTTCCGGCGGCCCGTTCGTCATCTGACCGCCCGCACGGTCCGGTGAGATGGTGACAACGAAAAAGGCCCCCATCCTCGTGAGAGGATGGGGGCCTTCGTGCAAGTGCGCCCACAGGGACTCGAACCCCGGACCCAGTGATTAAGAGTCACTTGCTCTACCAACTGAGCTATAGGCGCTCGCTCTTGCGAGACAGAACATTAGCGGGTCGCTTCTCGGGAATGCAAATCGCCTGGTCGCGACTCCTCGTGACGACCCCATCCGCAGGGGGTGCGTAACAAGAGCGCCGCTGGTCACGATTGATATTCGAACGTTATTGAGCGGCCCGGCGCTTGGTTGGAACCGGTCTCCAGTGGCTGGCATCATTGGAGACCACACGGTCTCGACGTGCCGATTCGTCTTGCGAAGGCGAGGGACGTGCCGGCTTGAACGTGAATTCGGAGCGAGGACGTGAAGTGGGGTTATCCATGGGTGTGGGGCGTGGCGGGCGCATGCGGGCGCAATCGGTGGGATCCGTCTCGAAGACGGCGACGATTGTGGCGGCATCACTCGTATTCGCATTGTCGATCGCAGGGTGCACCGTCTCCGGTGCCGACAGCGTCACGGAAGGTGAGGCGCCGATCGATTCCAATCCGGTCACCGAACTCATCAAGCCGAAGCTGACGGCGTCGGCCGTCGATGGTGCAGTGGGATTCTCGCCGGGACAGCCGGTGACGGTGACAGTGGCCGACGGCACGCTGGCGAAGGTCACCATGCTCAACCCGGAGGGTGAACCGGTCGACGGCGCCATCGCCCCCGACGGGTTGTCCTGGGTCAACACGGAGCCGCTGGGCTACGACAAGGAGTACCGGCTCGAGGTGAAGGCGAACGGGCTCGGTGGCGGCACCGTCTCGACGTCCGAATTCACCACCAGCGCGCCCGGAAACGTCACCAAGCCGTACGTCATGCCGTCCGAGGGCGACGTGGTGGGCATCGGTCAGCCGATCGCCGTCCAGTTCGACGAGAACATCCCCGACCGCAAGTCGGCGGAGTCGGCGATCACGGTCACGACCAATCCGCCCGTCGAGGGCGCGTTCTACTGGGTGAACAACCGCGAGGTGCGGTGGCGTCCGCAGAACTACTGGGCACCCGGCACCGCCGTGGACGTCAAGGTCGCCGTGTACGGACGTGATCTCGGTGACGGACTGTTCGGCCAGGAGGACGTCCACACGGCCTTCACCATCGGCGACGCCGTGATCGCGACGGCGGACGACAACACCAAACAGGTGACGTTCGAGCGCAACGGCGAAGTGATCATGACGATGCCCACGTCGATGGGTAAGGACGACACACCCACCGACAACGGCGTCTACATCATCGGCGACCGGTTCGCGAACCTTGTCATGGACTCGTCCACGTACGGTGTGCCCGTCAACTCCCCGCAGGGATACAAGACTCCCGTCGACTGGGCCACACGAATGTCGTACAGCGGCATCTTCTTCCACTCGGCGCCGTGGTCGGTGGGGCAGCAGGGCTACTCGAACGCGAGCCACGGCTGCCTGAACCTCAGCCCGTCCAACGCGAAGTGGGTGTACGACAACACGAAGCGCGGCGACATCGTCGTCGTCAAGAACACGCTGGGCGGCACCCTGTCGGGCACGGACGGCCTCGGGGACTGGAACATCCCGTGGGATGTCTGGAAGGCCGGCAACGCCAACGCCTGAGCGGGCGTCAGACCAATCGCAAAGAGGAAAGCCCCCGGCCGAGGCCGGGGGCTTTCCGTGTGGGGTGAGTGACGGGACTCGAACCCGCGACACCCAGGATCACAACCTGGTGCTCTACCAGCTGAACTACACCCACCATTGCGCTTCTGTCACCGCCCGGGGGCAGTAACTTCGGCGAGGAAGATATTAGCGCGTTCGATGCGCAAAACGCCAATCGGTATCTCAGGCGGGTCCGAGTTCCTCGACGACTGCGGCGATGTCGCTGGTAGACGGCCCTGGTTCGGCCGCGAACGCCGTCTTCCGGTAGTACTTCAACTCCCGGATCGACTCCTTGATGTCGGCCAGGGCGCGGTGGGCGAGACCTTTTTCGGGCTGACCGAAGTAGATCCGCGGGTACCACCGGCGGCACAGTTCCTTGATGGAGCTGACGTCGATCATGCGGTAGTGCAGGTAGGTGTCGAGGTCCGGCATGTCGCGGGCGATGAACCCACGGTCGGTGGCGATCGAGTTGCCGGCGAGCGGCGCCGTCCCGGCGACCGGCACGTGCTCGCGAATGTAGGCGAGCACCTGCTGCTCGGCCTCGGCGAGTGTGACCGTGGACTTCCGGACCTCGTCGGTCAGTCCCGAGTTCTCGTGCATCTTGGTCACCACGTCGGGCATGGCCGCGAGCGCGTCGTCGTCGGCGTGGATGACGATGTCGACACCCTCACCGAGCACGTTCAGCTCGCTGTCCGTGACCAGAGCTGCGATCTCGATCAGCTTGTCGGTGCCGAGGCGGAGCCCGGTCATTTCACAATCGATCCACACAAGTTTGTCCTGCACCAGGAACACAGTAGTCAAGTGGGTGACGGGATATGGTTTGCGGTGGACACTTTCTCCCGACGTGCGTGATCCGAGGAGGGCTTCGATGACCCAGCAATCGCAGGACGGCGGCGCGACCTCGACTCCGGCGGAAAGGGCAGCGGCGGCGCGGGCGGCAGCCGCCGAAGCGGCCAGGGTCGCGGCGGAGGCCGCAGCCGCTGCGGAGGCGGCGGAGAAGGAAGCCCGGGACGCGGAGGCTGAGGAGAATCGCGCTCCTGCAGGTGCCGCGGCCCCCTCCGGTGCCGCCGCGGACATCGCGGCCGGATACGCGTCGGAGGGTGCGGCTCTGGAGCTGGGGACCGTGGTTCTGGGCGGCGCCGTGGATCGGACGGCCCGGGTGCGTATCCCTCTCGCGACGATCAACCGGCACGGACTCGTCGCCGGCGCCACCGGGACGGGAAAGACGAAGACGCTGCAGGGTATTGCCGAGCAGTTGTCGGCTGCAGGGGTTCCCGTGGTGATGGCCGACGTGAAGGGCGACCTGTCGGGTCTGTCACAGCCGGGCAAGGCCACCGGCAAGATCACCGCCCGGGCGGCCGAGACCGGCGACGACCAGTGGCGGCCCGCGGGATCCCCCGTCGAATTCCTCTCGCTGGGAACGGAAGGCCTGGGTATCCCCGTCCGCGCGACCATCACCGCGTTCGGGCCGATCCTGCTCGCCAAGGTGCTCGGGCTCAACGAGACTCAGGAGTCCACGCTGGGGCTGATCTTCCACTGGGCCGACGTCCAGGGGCTCGCGCTGCTCGATCTGAAGGATCTGCGATCGGTCATCGCGCACCTCACCAGCGACGAGGGCAAGGCCGATCTGAAGGGCATCGGCGGCGTATCCCCGGCCACGGCCGGTGTGATCCTCAGGGCCCTCGTCAATCTCGAAGCCGACGGCGGCGACACGTTCTTCGGGGAACCCGAACTCGAGACCGAGGATCTGCTCCGGGTGATCGACGGCACGGGTGTGATCACGTTGTTCGAGTTGGGTGCCCAGGCCGCGCGCCCGGCACTGTTCTCCACCTTCCTGATGTGGGTGCTGGCGGATCTGTTCCAGACCCTGCCCGAGGAAGGCGATCTCGACAAACCCAAGCTCGTCTTCATCTTCGACGAGGCACACCTGCTGTTCGCGGACGCGTCGAAAGCGTTCCTGCAGCAGGTGGAACAGACCGTGAAGCTCATCCGCTCCAAGGGCGTGGGGGTGTTCTTCTGCACACAGTTGCCGACGGACGTCCCGAACGCGGTGCTGTCGCAACTCGGTGCCCGAATCCAGCACGCGCTGCGCGCATTCACGCCCGACGACCAGAAGGCGCTGACCAAAACGGTACGGACGTACCCGACCACCGGAAACTACGACCTCGAGAAGGCCCTCACGTCATTGGGCATCGGCGAGGCGATCGTGACGGTCCTGTCGGAACGGGGCGCGCCGACACCGGTGGCATGGACGAGGATTCGGCCTCCCCGTTCGCTGATGGACACCATCGGCAACGACGCGATCACGGCTGCGGCGTCGTCGAGCCCGCTGTATGCGAAGTACGGGCAGACTGTCGACCGGGAGTCGGCGTACGAGAAGCTGACGGCCAAGGTCGCCGGGGCGCCGGCCGCGGGCCCGGGCCTCGACCTGCCCCCGCTGCCCGACTTGCCGCCGCCGGCGCCCACACAGCCGGAGGAGCCGAACATGGCCGAGCAGATCCTCGGGAACTCCGCGGTGAAGAGCTTCCTCCGCTCGGCCGCGTCGGCCGCAGGCCGCGAGATCTCCCGCAGCATCTTCGGCACGGGGCGACGACGCAAGCGCTAGAAACGCTGGGCGAATGTACCTTTCAGCGCCTCGGCAGCGGTGAACGGTACATTCACCCGACGGTCAACTGCCCAGCTTCTTGTAGAACGTCCCGACGATCGGTGCGACCACCGCGCGCGGGCTGTACTGCCCGGCAACGGACATCGCCTTGCTGATGATGCCGGGCACGACGCGCATCTTGTTGTCGGCCAGGCCGTCGAGCGACACCTTGGCGGTGTATTCGCTGGAGATCCACAGGAAGTCGGGAACCAGCCTGTCCACGATCGACGCATCCGCCGGATCGGGCTCCTCGGTGCGCACCGGGCCGGGGGCCAGCAGGGTGACGTTCACTCCCGTCCCCTTGAGTTCGCCGCGCAGCGATTCGGAGAACGTGTTGACGAACGCCTTGCTGGCGGCGTAGGTGGCGTTGTGCGGGATGGGCATGTTGCCCGCCGCCGAGCCGACCATGAGGATCGCCCCGGACCCGCGTTCGATCATCCCGGGCAGCACCGCGAGGGTGAGGTCGTGCACCGCAACGGCGTTGAGTTCCACCTGGGCCCGCTCGTACGCGGGGTCGAGTCCGGCGACGGGCCCGAACGTGGAGATACCCGCGTTGTTGCACAGGACGCTGACCTCACGGCCCGCCAGTTCGGTGACGAGTGCGGCCCGCGCGTCCCGATCGGACAGGTCGCACGCGCGCACGTCGACCTCGACGCCGTACTGGTCGCGAAGGGTCCCGGCGAGTGACTCCATCACCTCGCCGCGTCGCGCGACGAGGATCAGGGAGTGGCCCCGGGAGGCCAGATCGGCGGCCAGCGCCTCGCCGATTCCGGACGAGGCGCCGGTCACGACGGCGCGGGCACTGGGGGTGGGGTTCGGCAAGCTCACGGTCAGCAGCGTAGTGCGTCAGATGCGGGCCGCGAGCCGGGTGCCCTGCTCGATGGCGCGCTTGGCGTCGAGTTCGGCGGCGACGTCCGCGCCCCCGATGACGTGGGTGGTGACGCCGGCGACGGTCAGGTCGTCGACGAGGTCACGCACCGATTCCTGGCCCGCGCAGATCACGACGTTGTCGACGGCGAGGGTGCGGGGCTTCTCCCGCTTGGCGCCGAACGTGATGTGCAGGCCGTCGTCGTCGATGCGCTCGTAGTTGACCCCGGACAGTTCCTGGACGCCCTTGCTCTTCAGCGCCGCACGGTGGACCCAGCCGGTGGTCTTCGCGAGTCCTGCGCCGATCCGGCCGCTCTTGCGTTGCAGCAGGTACACCTCACGCGGCGACGGTTCGGGAATGGGTGTGGTGAGCGCGCCCGCCGCGGCCTCGGGTTCGGTGACACCCCACTCCTGCTTCCATTCCTTCAGATCGAGAGTCGGGGAGTACTCGTGGGTGAGGAACTCACTGACGTCGACGCCGATCCCGCCGGCCCCGATCACCGCGACCGACCGTCCGACGGGCTTGCCGCCCCGGACGACCTCCGGATACGTGAGCACCTTCGGATGGTCGATCCCCGGAATCGACGGGACGCGGGGCGTCACACCGGTCGCGACGATCACCTCGTCGTACGTGCCGACCAGCTCGGCCGCGGTGACGCGGGTGTCGAGCCGGACGTCGACATCGGCGAGCGGCAGCTGGCGGGTGTAGTACCGAATGGTCTCCGCGAACTCCTCCTTGCCGGGAATCTTGCGGGCGATGCCGAACTGGCCGCCGATCTCCGAATCCGCCTCGAACAGGGTCACCGAGTGGCCGCGCTGGGCCAGCCCGAGCGCCGCGGACAGTCCCGCGGGGCCTGCGCCGACGACGGCGACCCGCTTCGCGGTCCGGGTGGGGGAGAGTGTCAGTTCCGTCTCCCTGCCTGCCCGCGGATTCAGCAGGCACGACACGTGCTTGCGGACGAAGGCGTGGTCGAGGCACGCCTGGTTGCACGCGATGCACGTGTTGATCTCGTCGGGGGTGCCCGCCTCCGCCTTCCGCACCCAGTCGGGGTCGGCGAGCATCGGGCGTGCCATCGAGATCAGCTGTGCGTCACCGCGGGTCAGGATCTCCTCGGCGACCTCGGGCATGTTGATCCGGTTCGACGCGGCCACGGGGATCGTCACGTGCTTCTCGAGTTTGCCGGTGATGTCGGCGAACGCGGCCCGCGGTACCGACGTCACGATCGTGGGGACACGCGATTCGTGCCAGCCGATGTCGGTGTTGATGATGGTTGCGCCCGCCGCCTCCACTTCCTGTGCCAGCGCGACGATCTCGTCCCAGGTCTGACCGCCTTCCACGAGGTCGGCCATCGACAGGCGGAAGATGATGATGAAGTCCGGGCCGACCGCCTTGCGCGTGCGGCGGACGATCTCGACGGCCATCCGGCGGCGGTTCTCGGGAGTCCCACCCCACTCGTCGGTGCGCTTGTTGGTGCGCTCGCACAGGAACTGGTTGACGAAGTAGCCTTCACCGCCCATGATCTCGACGCCGTCGTAATTCGCCTGCTGCGCGAGCCGTGCGCAGCGAACGAAGTTGCGGATCTGCCAGCGGACGCCCCGGCCCGTGAGTTTGCGGGGCCGGAACGGGTTGATCGGGGCCTTGATCGACGAGGCGGAGACACTGAACGGCTGGTAGCTGTACCGGCCGGCGTGCAGGATCTGCAGGGCGATTTTGCCGCCTTCGTCGTGCACCGCCGTCGTGATCGCGCGGTGCCTGCGGGCCTCGACACGGTTGGTGAGCTTCGCGCCGAACGGCAACAGCCAGCCCGTCCGGTTGGGCGCGTAACCGCCGGTGACGATCAGCGCGACCCCTCCGCGGGCGCGCTCGGCGAAGTACTCCGCCAGCCGGGGGACGTCCTTGGCGCGGTCCTCGAGTCCGGTGTGGATGGAGCCCATGATCACCCGGTTCTTCAGCGTCGTGAAGCCGAGGTCGAGAGGGGCGAGCAGCTGGGGAAACTGTGTCATTGGCGGCGTGTCCTTATCGTGAGAGCGCGTCGAGTACTTCTTGACACCAGTCGGCGAACCCCTCCTCGACGCGGATTCCGCCGCGCAGGACGAGGTACTGGTGCAGGGCTGCGCCGGAGAGCTGGTCCGGTGCGGGAAAGTCGCGTTTTTCGATCATGCGGTAGACCTCGAGCCGGGCGGCGTGGCCGTCGCGGTGGCGGGCGACCTCGGCCGTGAGTGCGGCGACGTCACCGTGTCGAGCGGCGCGGATCTTCACTGCCAGCTCGTTGCGCAGGTGGTTGGGCTCGGTGGGTTCGGCGATCCATCGCGCGAGTTCCGCGCTTCCGGCCGCACTGACCCGGTACACCTTCTTGTCGGGTCGGCCGTCCTGCGCCACCACCTCGGCGTCGACCCATCCCGCCTCGTCCATGCGTTTGAGGACGCGGTAGATCTGCTGGTGGGTGGCGCTCTGGAAGAAGCCGATGGACTTGTCGAACCGGCGCGCCAATTCGTAACCCGAGCCGGAGTGCTCGGTCAGGGAGACGAGAAGCGCATGTTCGAGTGCCACGAACCGAAGTATGTATGCAACGAGGTGCGTATGCAACTGAGTGCACACTAAGTTCTTCCGTCCGAACGGGACGCTCGTCGCGTCAGACCGCACGAACTCTCCGTTCACTCGCATAGGCTCGCGGGCATGAGCACCGACGTTCGTCCGCCGGCCGGGATCGGCGAGGCCGCGACGCGCAGGCAGGTTGTCGCGTGGGGGCTGTGGGACTGGGGTTCGGCGGCCTTCAACGCCGTGATCCTCACGTTCGTCTTCTCCGTGTACCTGACGGACGCCGTGGGTGAGGACCTGCCGGGGTCGATCTCCGCGAGCACGTGGCTGGGATGGTCGCTCGGCATCGCGGGCTTCCTCATCGCCGTGCTCGCCCCCGTCACCGGTCAGCGATTCGACGCCGCGGGACGACGCAAATGGGCGCTCGGCGTCCTCACCTTCGCGACGGTCGGGTGCATGGCGGCGATGTTCCTCGTCCGCGACTCCTATCAGTACCTGTGGCTCGGGCTGGTGCTGCTCGCTGCAGGTTCGGTGATCTTCGAACTGGCCGGCGTCCCGTACAACGCGATGCTCAGGCAGGTGTCCACGCCGGCGAACATCGGCCGGGTGTCCGGGTTCGGCTGGGCGATGGGCTATTTCGGTGGGATCGTGCTCCTGCTGCTGTGCTACTTCGGATTCATCGCCGGTGACGGTGACACTCGCGGATTCCTCGGACTCACCACCGACGGCGGCCTGAACATCCGGATGGTCGCGCTGCTGGCCGCCGTCTGGTTCGCGGTCTTCGCTATTCCCGTCCTGCTGAAGGTCCCCGAGCTGGCCCGTCCGCACGCAGACCCGGGCGCGGACAAGGCCGGCTTCCTCGAGTCGTACCGGGTGCTGTGGCGTGATCTGCGCGACCTCTGGGCCGCCGACCGGCGCACCGTGTACTTCCTGGTGGCGAGCGCGCTGTTCCGCGACGGACTGGCCGGTGTCTTCACCTTCGGCGCAGTCCTCGCCGTCAACGTCTACGGCATCAGCACGGGTGACGTGCTGCTGTTCGGCGTCGCGGCCAATGTCGTCTCCGCGCTCGGCGCGCTCACCGCAGGCCGGTTCGACGACCGGATCGGCCCGAAGACCGTGATCATGGCGTCCCTGATCGCGATGATCGTCGTCGGTGTCGTCCTCACGGCGGTGTCGGGACCGGTCATGTTCTGGATCTTCGGACTGCTGCTGTGCCTGTTCGTCGGTCCCGCACAGTCGTCGGCGCGCACATTCCTGGCCCGGATCACACCGCCCGGCCGGGAGGGCCAGATGTTCGGTCTCTACGCGACCACCGGTCGCGCGGTGTCGTTCCTCTCGCCCACCCTGTTCGGGTTGTTCGCCTGGTGGTTCGCGGCGGATCGGGCCGGAATCATCGGCCTGGTGATCGTGCTCGGGATCGGGCTCGCCGCGCTGACGGTGGTGAAGGCGCCCGAGCGCGACTAGCGCCGCGCGCGATTGTCGTCGATCCGGAGCTTCTCCGGAAATAGCCGCCGCTGCGTCAGCCAGCCCGCTGCCGCCACGACGATCCAGATCAGTGTGGCGAAGAACTGCTGGGTGCCCTCGTTCGGATCCTCCAAGAAACCCAGCGGGGGGACGGCGAGGCCGAGTCCGGTCAGCACCAAGCTGGCGCCGCCGAGTGCGGTGAGCCACAGCAGCGCCCGCGCCCGGTACCGGTCGGCGACGAACCCGCAGGCGACGGCGAGCGCGACGATCACGCTTCCGCTCAGGATCCAGCTGGCGTCATCCGGTTGCAGAACGCGACTGAGCTTCGCTCCGATCACCGCGCCCGCGATGATTCCGATGAAGAATGCGGCGAACTTGAAGACCAGAGTGGTGGCCGCCCACACCACGACCGCACCGATCGCCGCGACCAGGAACGTCGTTCCGAGCGACAGCGACAGCAGGTCGGACACGAGCCAGCCGAGGCCGAATCCGGAGGCGAGAACGGCGACGTGCAGTGAACCGACACCGGCGAAGCACAGAACCGCGCCGACCAGAAGGATTGCGATGCCACTCATGGTGCCCTCCCAGGGTGCACGAGACGAGTAGTGCCATCACACCAGACGTGTCGCCGCCGGGGGAGGGGAACTGCCGATTATCCAGCCGCCCGAGCGCGATCGAGGATCGCCTTCGCGAGTGCCTCCGGGCACTCCTCGGGGATCCAGTGCGTGGCGCCGTCCAGGACGACGAACTCGTAGGGCGCATCGACGAACTCGCCACACTTCTCCGCACCCGCACGCCCGAGCTCGAGGTCGCCGGTGCTCCAGACATACGTCGTGGGGACCGTGACGGCTGGGGTGGCCTCGAAGTCCTTCGTCATCGCCCGGTACCAGTTCAGCGCGGCCGTCAGTGTGCCCGGTTCACTCAGAAGTCCCACGTGCTCGTTTACGAGTTCGGAGCTCACGACGTCCCCGAACACCGCGCGCAGTCGCTGGGCGTCGTCGCGGAGTAGGACGTGCTCGGCCTTGCCCTCCGTCCGCAGGAACTGGATGTACGACGATCGCTGTTGCTGGTCGGCGTCCTCGCGTAGCGCCCAGCCGAAGGCCGCGGGATGGGGAACCGACGCCGTTGTCAGCGACCTGACGCGACCCGGGTGGCGGGCCGCCACGCACCAAGCCACGATGGATCCCCAGTCGTGGCCGACGAGATGCACGGTGTCGATGTCGAGGGCGTCGAGCAGCCCTACGACGTCGGCGACGAGGTGGTCGATCCGGTAGGACTCGACACCGTCGGGGCGCGCACCGCGCGAATAGCCGCGCTGATTCGGCGCGTAGGTCCGCAGGCCCGCGTCGTTCAGGAGGGTCGCGACCCGTGACCACGACGCCGCGCTCTCCGGGTATCCGTGCAGCAACAGGACGGCGTCGCCGTCGGTCGGGCCACCGACCGTGACGTCGAAGGTGAGCGGCCCTACCGGGACGTGGGTGTGCTCGAGGAGAGTCGACATGCCCCCACCGTACGGCGGGCGACCTACTTCTTTCCGGGATTCCACCCGCTCATGCCGAGCATGATCAGGCGCAGTTGACGCTCGGCGCGCGCGACGACCTCGGCCTCGCTTCGGCTTCCGGGACGATCGGCCTCGAGGAGATCGACGACGACGGCGAACATGGTGGACACGATGAGGTCGGCCGCCATCTCCAGGTCGTCGTGGTCCCAGGTCTGCAGGCCGTCGATGCGGGACAGATCGACCGTGAGTTCGCTGACGAACAGCTTCATCTCGGTCGCGATCGCACGGCGAATTTCCGGGACACCGCCGTAGCGTTCGCGGCTGAGGAACCGGAACTGCGCCTCGTGGGTGCGGACCTGCCGCACGAGGATGTCGAGCGACGCGCCTGCACTCTTTGTGCTCGGGGTGCGGCGGGCGTCGCGCAGCATCTGCCGCAGAATCCGCATGCCCTCCTCGACGAGCACCACGCCGAGTTCCTCGATGGACGCGAAATGGCGGTAGAACGCGGTGGGCACGATTCCCGCGGTGCGGGCGATCTCGCGCAGGCTCACGCCGGCGAAACTGCGGTCCGACATCAGTTCGAGCGTGCCGTCGAGGAGGGCCTTCCTCGTGCGCTCCTTCCGCGCTGCCCTGCTCTCGGGTTCGGCGCCGGTCGACTGACTCACGGCAGTGAGTGTATTCGCGGGGGAGAGCACCGCCACCACCTCCGGGTGTTCGCGTTCGTCGTCCGGCATGCGCATCCGATCCCCGCCTCGAGTGTGCGTGCGGTCACATTGCGATTGACAAGTTCCTGTCTCCCTCTGTCACACTATTGTCAGTGTACAACCGTGCACTCAAATGGAGGAGGCTGACGTGTCAGTTGCCCACACCAGTGGTCCGGCGGAGGGACGCAGGTTCTCGCTGCTGTCGTTGTTCGAGGCGATGGCCACTCCGCACCAGCTCGACCGCTACCTCGAACTCGTCACGCCGATGGTCACCGTGCGCGACCTTCGCGCCGAAGTCGTCGAGGTCCGGCGGTCCACGGCCGACACCGTCACTCTCACGCTGCGCCCCACCCGCCAGTGGCGTGGATTCCGCGCGGGGCAGTTCGTGCAGGTGGGGGTCGTGATCGACGGGGTTCGGCACACCCGCTGCTACTCGCCTGCCAATGCGCAGTCGTCCACCGACGGACACGTCGAGTTGACGATCAAGGCGCATCCCGACGGGCTCGTCTCGCAGTACCTGCACGCGCAGGCGCGCCCCGGACTCGTGCTCGACCTGTCTCAGGCCGCGGGCGAATTCACCCTTCCGTCTCCTCGTCCGCGCCGGCTGCTGCTGGTGAGCGGAGGCAGCGGAATCACCCCGGTTCTGTCGATGCTGCGCACCCTCGTCGACGAGGAGCACGTCGGAAGCATCACTTTTCTGCACTACGCGTACACCGAAAACGATGTCGCGTACCTAGACGAGTTGCGCGCACTCGCGGACGCGAACGCCAACGTCTCCCTCGTACTGGCGTACACCGATCAGGAGGCCGGCGGGCACCTGCACGGGTTCTTCGGTCAGGAGCACCTCGACGCGGTGGCGCCCTGGTACGCCGACGCCGAAACGTTCCTGTGCGGCCCGCCCGGACTGATGCGTGGCGTCCGGGAGGTGTACCGCGAACTCGGCATCGAGGACCGTCTGCGCACCGAGGAGTTCGCTCCCGCCGCAGCCCCGGTGGAGGGGGAGGCCGGCGGCGCGGTGTCCTTCACCGCCAGCGGCGTCACCGCGGACAACTCCGGTGCGACACTGCTCGAACAGGCGGAAGCCGCCGGACTCCATCCGGAGTACGGCTGCCGGATGGGCATCTGCTTCTCCTGCACCACGGTGAAGACATCGGGGTGCACCAGGAACGTCCGCACCGGCGATACCGACACCGACCCGGACAAGGCGATCCAACTGTGCGTCTCGGTTCCGGTGGGCGACGTCGCCCTCGACATCTGACTTTCACGACATCAACGTTTGGAGACCGACATGTTTGGACTCTCACTCTCGTTCCTCCCGTTCGTCGGCGGCACCGACGGTTCCCGTAACGCCGCCCCGGTGGTGCTCAGCCACGACCAGGTCGAAGAGATCGGCAGGGAACTGGACGCCCTCCGCGACCGGACGGTTGCGGACCTCGGCGCCGAGGACCGCGAATACATCTACAAGATCATCAAGGCGCAGCGGGGATTCGAGGTCGCAGGCCGCGGTCTGATGTATCTCGGCTTCTTCCCGCCGGCCTGGATCGCCGGCGTCGGCGCCCTCGGCGTGTCGAAGATTCTCGACAACATGGAGATCGGCCACAACGTCATGCACGGTCAGTACGACTGGATGCGTGAACCGGGCCTGAACTCCCGGGTGTTCGAATGGGACACCGTCTGCCCTGCCGATCAGTGGAAGCATTCCCACAACTACATGCACCACACGTACACCAACATCCTCGGCCGGGACCGGGACATCGGCTACGGCATCCTGCGGATCGACGAGGCGCAGAAATGGAACCCCTACTACCTGGGGAACCCGGTCTACGCCTTCTTCCTGATGATGCTTTTCGAGTGGGGCGTCATGATGCACGACCTGGAAGCGGAGAACGTGATCCAGGGCAAGCGCAAGTGGCACGACGTCAAGCCGCTGCTGAGGGGCTGGTGGCGCAAGGCCGGCCGGCAGGTGCTCAAGGACTACGTGATCTTTCCCGCGCTCACCGGGCCGCTGTTCGTCCCGACACTGCTCGGCAACGTGACCGCCAACCTGATCCGCAACGTGTGGGCCTACTCGATCATCTTCTGCGGCCATTTCCCCACCGGCGTGCAGAGTTTCACCGAGGACGAGACCGCGGAGGAAACCCGCGGCGAGTGGTACGTCCGGCAGATGCTCGGCAGCGCGAACATCGAAGGGAGCCCGCTGTTCCACATCATGTCGGGCAACCTGTCGCACCAGATCGAGCACCATCTGTTCCCGGACCTGCCTGCCCACCGGTATCCGGAGATGGCACCCGTCGTGAAGGCGCTGTGCGAGAAGCACGGGTTGCCGTACAACACCGGTGGCTTCTTCAAGCAGATCGGCTCCGTGTGGGGGAAGATCTTCACGTTCGCACTGCCGCCCGGTCTCGTCTCGTCCGACACCCCTCCCGGTGTTATCGTCGAGCGGCAGAAGACTGCAGCCTGAGAGGCGAAAACACATGGTGGGGAAGTTCGAGCGGCGCAAGGACACCGTGCAGGAACTGACGGAGTCCGCGGCCACGCACGTGGGCAAGATCGCGACGATCATCGCGGGCGCCGTCCGGGACGTCACCCGGGAGATCGGCGACTGGGTATCCGACGGAATCGAAATGCGCGAGGCCGCGAAGAAGGCCCGCGAAGACGAGGGCGAGGGCGAGACGGTCGACTGAGTAACCGGCCGGCGCGTATCGACCCAGGGTAGAGATCGGGCCGCCGGGGGTGCGTTCATGGCACCCTCGGCGGCCTTTCTGCGGGCGGGGCTGAGGCCGATGCTGGTTGCAGCACGAAAACCGCCCCCCGAAAGGAACCCATGTCTCCCACCACGATCTCCACCACGGCGCGCATCGCCGTCGCCGGATTTGCGGCCCTTGCCATTTCGCTGACCGGTGCCGCAGGTATGGCCTCGGCCAAGCCGATCTGCGAGACCGGCTGTTCCCAGCCCCTGCCCAACAAGAACCCCAGGCCCGACGTCAAGCAGATGTGCTGGGTCGAATGGGGTCAGACACAGTGTCAGGTGAGCTGACGCGCCCGTGCTGTCGGAGCGTGGGGCGTGGCGTCGACGGCCAGGCCCTGACCCTACGTTGCTTCTAGATGACGCCCAGCGAGATCATGGCGTCGGCGACCTTCACGAAACCGGCGATGTTCGCGCCGTGCACGTAGTCGCCCGGCATGCCGTACTCGGCGGCCGTGGCGACAGTCCGTTCGTGGATGCCGCGCATGATCCCGGCCAACCGCTCGTCGGTGTACTCGAAGCCCCACGAGTCGCGGGATGCGTTCTGCTGCATCTCGAGTGCCGACGTCGCGACCCCGCCCGCGTTGGCCGCCTTGCCCGGCGCGAATGCCACGGCGGCATCGCGGAACACCTGGACGCCCTGCGGGGTGGTGGGCATGTTCGCGCCCTCCGCCACCGCCTGCACACCATTCGTGACCAGGGTCTTGGCTGCTGATTCGTCGAGTTCGTTCTGGGTGGCGCAGGGGAGCGCGACGTCGCACGGCACATCCCAGATGGAACCGTTCGGCACGAACCGGGCGTGCGGCACGGTGTCCGCGTATTCGCTGATCCGTCCCCGCCGCACCTCCTTGATCTCTTTCAGGAGGTCGAGGTCGATGCCCTTCTCGTCGACGACGTATCCCGCGGAATCGGAGGCTGCGATCGCGATTCCGCCGAGTTGGTGCACCTTCTCGATCGCGTAGATCGCGACGTTCCCGGAACCGGAGACGACGACGGTCTTGCCGTCGAGTGAACTGTTCGCGGTCTTCAGCATCTCGGCGACGAAGTAGGCGACGCCGTACCCCGTGGCCTCCCGACGCACCTGCGAGCCGCCCCAGGTGAGTCCCTTGCCGGTGAGAACGCCCGACTCGTACGAGTTGGTGAGGCGTTTGTACTGGCCGAACAGGTAGCCGATCTCGCGACCGCCGACCCCGATGTCACCTGCGGGGACGTCGGTGTATTCCCCGATGTGGCGATGCAGTTCGGTCATGAACGACTGGCAGAAGCGCATGACCTCGGCTTCGGAACGGCCCTTGGGGTCGAAGTCGGAGCCGCCTTTGCCGCCGCCGATCGGAAGCCCGGTGAGGGCGTTCTTGAAGATCTGCTCGAACCCGAGGAACTTCACGATTCCCAGGTTCACGCTGGGGTGAAACCGCAGCCCACCCTTGTAGGGGCCGAGCACGCTGTTGTACTGCACGCGGAAACCGCGGTTCACGTGCACGTTGCCGGAATCGTCGACCCACGGCACCCGGAAGATGATCTGACGTTCGGGCTCGCACAGCCGCTCGATCAGTCCGGAATCGGCGTAGTGCGGACGGTGCTCGAGCACGACCTGGAGCGATTCGAAGACCTCCGCGGCGGCCTGGTGGAACTCGGGTTCTCCGGCGTTCCGCAGACGGACCTGCTCGTAGATCTCTGCTACCCGGTCGCGCGTTGACACAGACCACCCCTGCCTTACGTGTGAGGACTTCTTTACCTGACGTTTACATCGGAAACTATAGACCGGTGTCAGGACGTCCTGTATCGGGCCGTGCCGGCAGCTCAGGATTCTCGTCGCGGTGCGCGGGAATGCATTGCGACAGCGGTGTTCTCGACCGCTTCGCCGCAGTGCGCGCAGCGGTGTTCCAGTTCCAGCGAGTGCCCGCACTCGTGCACGAGCACCGACGGAGCCTCGTCGACGGCCCATTTGCTGCCCCACTGGAACAGGGAGAGCAGCAGTGGCCGCAGGTCCTCGCCCGCGGGGGTGAGGTGGTACTCGAAGCGCGGTGGATGCTCGGAGTACTGCCTGCGTTCGATGACGCCGACCTCCTCCAGCTTGCGCAGCCGTGCGGTGAGGATGTCGCGCGAGACGCCGATGTAGCCTGCGATCCGGTCGAAGCGGTGCACCCCGTAGGACAGTTCCCGGATCACCAGCATCGACCAGCGGTCGCCGATCAACTCCATGGTGGCGGCGATGGCGCAGGGCCTCGGCGTCAGGGGCATGCGGTCCATGACGATCTCGGGTGTTGCTGGCTTGGTGTCGCCGTTGCTCATGCTTTCCATCATAGAGGGTTGCGTTTTCCAACTGATAGGGGTTACTGTCGTCGACATAGTTAGTTGGAAAAGCAGACTTACTCACTCGAAGGGGTCGTCATGACCACGATTCAAGATCGAACGGTGCTGGTCACCGGGGCCAGTCGCGGGCTCGGCCGGGCCTTCGTCGCCGAGGCGCTCGCACGAGGAGCGCGCACGGTCTACGCGTCGGCGCGCGACACGTCCACGATCGACGGGCACCCGCGGGTCGTGCCGGTCCAACTGGATGTCACGAACCCCGAATCGGTCTATGCCGCAGCGGAACTCGTCGGGGATCTCGGCGTGCTGATCAACAACGCCGGGATCCTCGTCGGCGAGTCGCCGCTCACGGGCGATCTCGACGGGATGCGCCGTGAACTCGAAACCAACCTCTACGGCCCGCTCAACGTGACACGCGCGCTCGCACCGATCATCGCCGCCAACGGCGGTGGCGCGATCCTCAACGTGCATTCCGTGCTGTCGTGGCTGGCGATCGGCGGCTCCTACAGCGTCTCGAAGGCCGCCCTGTGGAGCGCCACCAACGCCATGCGCGCCGAACTCGCGGCGCAGAACATCCAGGTGGTCGGGCTGCATCTCGGCTACATGGACACTGACATGACGAGTGGTCTGGACGTGCAGAAGATCTCCGCGGCCGAGGTCGCACGACTGGCCTTCGACGGCATCGAGTCCGGCGCCCACGAGGTGCTCGCCGACGACACCACCCGCACCGTCAAGGCGGCGCTGTCCGGCGACCTCGACGTCCTCTATCCGCAGCCGGCGCAGCGGGGAGCCGCATAGTGAGGCCGTACGGAAACGGTGAGGTGTCGACGGTCGAGAGCCTGCCGGACGCCGGCGAGTGGGGCGAGACCCGGTCGAAGATCGTCGAATGGCACGACCCGGCAGGTCCGGCGCGCACGGCCCGGGAACTCGACGGCCTCACCTACCTGCGGGCAATCCTCGACGGCAGCGTTCCGGCGCCGCCCATCGCCAGCCTGATGAATCTGCGGTTTCTCGAGGCCGAACCCGGGAGGGTGGTCTTCGCGCTCGATCCCGACGAGTCACAGTACAACCCGATCGGCGCCATCCACGGCGGCGCCGTGTGCACGCTGCTCGATTCGGTCGCCGGCTGCGCCGTGCACACCACGTTGCCCGCCGGGTGGGGGTACACCTCGGTCGAGATCAAGGTCAACTACATCCGCGGGGCGACCCGCGACTCCGGGGCGCTCACCGCCACCGGTGTCGTGAAGAAGGCGGGCCGCCGCATCGCCTTCGCGGAAGGGGAGGTCACCGACTCGCAGGGCCGCCTGGTGGCCACCGCCACCAGCACGCTGCTGGTGTTCGAGGTTCCACCACAGGGCTGACGCAGGACGGTCGGGAAACCCGCCACCCGCGGAGGGGAGTGGCGGGTCCCGATGCACCGTTGCCCCGTCGGGTTGGGGCGATGCGTGAACAAGACTAATCAGTCGGTTTGCTACGCGCGAGTACGGGACACCGCCGCCGGTCGAAGCAGCCCTACGGCATACCGAAGTTTGATGTACTGAATCCCGTCCTCATCAGCGTCATTCCCGGAGCGGTCAAGGAAGGCACACCCATGGGCACGATCACCACGCAGGACGGCACGGAGATCTTCTACAAGGACTGGGGAACCGGTCAACCCATCGTGTTCAGCCACGGCTGGCCGCTGTCGGCCGACGACTGGGACGCCCAGATGCTGTTCTTCCTCCAGCACGGCTATCGAGTCATCGCCCACGACCGGCGCGGGCACGGACGCTCCACGCAGACCGGCGACGGCCACGACATGGACCACTACGCCGACGACCTCGCGGAGTTGACCGCACACCTGGACCTCCACGACGCCATCCACATCGGCCACTCGACCGGCGGCGGCGAGGTCGCGCACTACCTCGCGCGACACGGCGAGAGCCGAGTGTCGAAGGCCGCACTGATCAGCGCGGTGCCGCCGCTGATGGTGAAGACGGAGGCGAACCCGGGCGGCCTGCCCAAGGCCGTGTTCGACGATCTGCAGGCGCAACTCGCGGCCAACCGTTCCGTCTTCTACCGCGACCTGCCGTCGGGGCCGTTCTACGGATTCAACCGGCCGGGCGTGGAGTCCTCGGAGGCGATCATCGAGAACTGGTGGCGGCAAGGGATGATGGGCGGGGCCAAGGCCCACTACGACGGCATCGTCGCCTTCTCGCAGACCGATTTCACCGAAGACCTGAAGAAGATCACGGTGCCGGTGCTCGTGATGCACAGCGAGGACGACCAGATCGTTCCCTACGCCGACGCCGGACCCCTGTCCGCGAAACTTCTCGCCAACGGGACGTTGAAGACGTACAAGGACTTCCCCCACGGCATGCCCACCACGCAGGCGGAGACGATCAACGCCGACCTGCTGGCCTTCCTGAAGGGCTGACGCCGGTGTTCCGATCGTCGTGAGACGCGTGTCCCGCCTCGCTCGCCGTACCGGATGCATCGCGGCGCTCGGGTGCGTCGTGGTGTCCGGTTGTGGCACCGCGGCGGACGGCCCCGCGCCCACGACGACTCCGACGGCGACTGCGGGCAGATTCGTTCCCGGTGCCGGTGACCGTTCCGGGTTGGTCGATATCGGTGGGGGCCGCGGCATCTATCTCGAGTGCCGCGGTTCCGGTTCGCCCACGGTCGTGCTCGTCTCCGGGGCCGGGGTCGCCGCCGACAATTGGAGTTACACGGGCGACCCCACAGATCAGACGACCCCGCCCGTCCGCACCGAGCTCGCCGTACACCCCGACATCGCGAAGTTCACCAGAGTATGTGCCTACGACCGTCCCGGCACGGAGCAGATGGACGGCACCGCGAGCCGATCGACCGGCGTGACGCAACCGACCACTGCGCAGGGCGACGCGGCAGATCTTCGTGCCTTGCTGACGGTCGCCGAGTTGGAGGGACCCCATGTGCTGGTCGGACACTCCTGGGGCGGAATGATCGCGTCGGCGTACGCCAGGACCTATCCGGACGACGTGTCCGGTCTCGTCCTCGTCGATCCGGGATCGCAGTATCTGCAATCGACATTGCCGCCTGCCGTGTGGGACCAGTGGATGCGGGACATCGAGACGAACGGCCGGAACCATCCCGGTGCGGAGACACCCGACTATCCCGCCACGCTCGCGGCGCTCGAGACCATGCCCCCGCTGCCTGCGATGCCCGCCGCCGTCCTGACTTCGGACGAGCCGTTCGACTATCTCGGGATCGGCGACGCCGACACGTACTGGCCGCAGTGGCTCGACGCCGCCGCGCTCCTCTCGACTGCCCTCGATGCCACCCACATCACGCAGACCGGCAGCGGTCACTTCATCGAGAACGAGAATCCCGCCCTCGTGGTCGAGCAGATCTGCTCCGTGATCGCCCCGGCAACGAGTTGCCCCGGTTCGTGAGGGCCGGGCTCGGGCGGACGGGCACCCCCGATCCCTGACTGTGCAGGTGATCGGGGGTTTTCGCCGTCTGACGCTCCGTCGAACGAGTGCCCCCGGCAGGATTCGAACCTGCGACCAAGAGATTAGAAGGCTCTTGCTCTATCCCCTGAGCTACGGAGGCGCGCAGCAAATATTACCTGCCGCCCCGAGTGCTCCGACCGGGGCTGGGGGGTGTGCGTCACGAGCCCAGGACCGCCGCGCAGAGCAGGAGTCCCGCCAGAACGATCTCGACGACGAAATAGAACCACACGGGGTAGAACCGGGTCGGCCGGTCGGTGAGGGCGGCCACGATCCGGCCGAATGCCATCCCCAGCAGGGCGACGGCCACCGTCACCGCGGCGACGGATCGGATGCCGTGGGCGTCGAAGGCCGCGAAAAAGAGCAGGCCCGCCACCGCGACACCGAAGCCGCCGTAGACCGCGCGCACCTCGGCGCGGGCCGTCGCCGAATCCGCGGTCAGACCGAACGGTGCGACCAGGCGGGCGGGCAGGGCGAGCCCGTAGACGCCCATGCCCGCGAAGAACAGTGCCACCACGATGATCAGAAACTCCGCCATCTCAGCCTCTCGTTTCCCTGCGACACGTCCCTGTCGACGGTAGCCGGAACCGAGACGGACCCTCGCGTCTCCGACGGCCTGTCGTAGGTCCTACCCTTGATGTATGGCTACACCCCAGCTCGCGGCGTCCGACCCGGCTTCGAAACCCCCGAATCGTGCCGATTCGACCGCCCTGTTCGTCGTCGGCGGTCTCATCGCCGGCCTGGTAGCGGCAATCGTCGTCGGACTCTCCGCTGCTCAGGCGCTCGTGCTGCTGGGAATTCCGGATCCCGGACCGATCACCACCTACGGATTGCCCGCCATGCGGGCCGTGTCGGAGATCGCTGCCGTCATCACGATCGGATCGTTGCTGCTCGCCGCGTTCTTCGTGCCACCGCAGAAGTCCGGCGTCCTCGACGTGGACGGCTACCGCGCCGTCCGCACCGCGTCGTACGCCGCGATCGTGTGGGCGGCGACCGCCCTCGTCCTCGTCCCGTTGACGCTGTCGGACACGTCCGGGCAACCCTTCGCCGAAGCGGTCAAGCCGGCCAACATCTTCAATTCGATCGATCAGGTCGAACTCGCCGGCGCCTGGCGCTGGACCGCGATCATCGCCATCGTCCTCGCGATCGCCTCCCGGCTCGTGCTGCGCTGGTGGTGGACGCCGATCCTGCTGGTCGTCGGCATCCTCGGACTGATGCCGCTCGCGTTGACCGGGCACTCGTCCTCGGGCGGTTCGCACGACATGGCGACGAACAGCCTGATCCTGCACCTCGTGGCGGCCTCGCTGTGGGCGGGCGGTCTGTTCGCTCTCCTCGCCCACGCGCGTCGGCGCGGCGCCTACACCGACGTCGCGGCGCGCAGGTTCTCCGCGGTCGCGACCGTCTGCTTCGTCGTCATGGCGGTCAGCGGTGTCGTGAACGCTCTCGTCCGCGTCCAGATCGGCGACCTCGTCGACACCACGTACGGACGCCTGGTGGTCGCGAAGATCGTGGCCCTCGTCGTACTCGGTGTGTTCGGGTGGGCGCAGCGTCGCCGGGCGCTGCCCGCACTGCAGAAGGATCCGACGAAACGCGGCAACCTGATCCGCTTCGCCGGTGCGGAGGTCATGGTCTTCGCCGCGACGATCGGTCTCGCCGTGGGACTCGGCCGCACGCCCCCGCCGCCCCCGACCGCGGCGCCCACCCTCACGGAGGTGGAACTCGGCTACAACCTGGCGGGGCCGCCCACGTTCGCCCGCTTGATGCTGGACTGGCGATTCGACCTCCTCTACGGCACCGCCGCGATCGTGCTGGCCGTCGTGTACGCGCTCGGACTGCGCAAAATGCGGCGGCGCGGCGACCGCTGGCCCGTCGGCCGGACCGTCGCCTGGATGTGCGGGTGCGTGGTGCTGCTGATCGCCACGTCGTCGGGTGTCGGTCGCTACTCGCCGGCCGTGTTCAGCGTGCACATGGGCGCTCACATGGCGCTGTCCATGCTGGCGCCGGTTCTCCTGGTGCTCGGTGCCCCGATCACGCTCGCCCTGCGCGCCCTCGATCCCGCGGGCAAGAACGGTGTGCCGGGACTGCGCGAATGGATCCTGACCGCGCTGCACAGCCCGTTCTCCCGGTTCATCACGCACCCCGTCGTCGCGGCGGTGCTGTTCGTGGGCGGTTTCTACGCCCTGTACCTCGGCGGGATCTTCGAGGCCGCCGTCGACTCCCACTCCGCGCACGTCCTGATGAACCTGCACTTCCTGCTGAGCGGCTACCTCTTCTACTGGGTCGCGATCGGCATCGACCCGTCGCCGCGCAAGCTGCAACCGGTGACGAAGCTCGCGATGGTGTTCGGCTCCCTGCCGTTCCACGCCTTCTTCGGCGTCGCGCTGATGAGCATGGGCGCCGTGATGGGCGAGTGGTACTACCGATCGCTCGGACTCGGCTGGAACGCCGACCTGGTGGGTGACCAGCAACTGGGCGGCAGCATTGCCTGGGCCACCGGTGAGATCCCGCTGGTGCTGGTGATGATGGCGCTGCTCATCCAGTGGTCCCGCAGCGACGGCCGCACGGCGCGGCGGGTCGACCGGGCCGCGGACCGGGACGACGACGCGGATCTGGCAGCGCACAACGCGATGTTCGCGGAGTTGGCGCGACGGGACCGCGAGGCCGGGCGCTGACCGTTAGCACGCCGCCCCGACACGTTCGGGGCTCCCGGGGCCGTTTTCGCGGTTCCATCCACAACCGCTCGATTTCTCCACAGATGTCCGCTGCAGGCCGAAAACGGCGCCGCCGGACGGCACGCTGTGAGTGAAGGCACCTTGCCGCACTCACAGGGGGTAGACGTCATGTACGAAACACACGGCACCGTCGTCGGAACGGTCATCACCAGCCCGGTCACCCGGTCGAACGCCGCCGGTGACGAGTTCCTCAGTTTCCGGATGGCGAGCACGGTCCGGCGCCGCGACCACGCGACGGGGGAGTGGCGTGACGGGAGCACGCTCTACCTCACGGTGACCTGCAGGCGACGGCTGATGGCCGGCGTCGTCGCCTCGATCACGAAGGGCGATCCCGTTCTCGTGACGGGCGAGTTGCGCACCACCGAATACACCACCCGGGACGGCATCGCCCGCTCCGACCTGGAGTTGAGCGCCACCGCGATCGGACCGGATCTGGCCCGGTGCACGGTCGTGCTGGAGCGTGCGCCGAGAACGACCGACGGCGGTGCGGGGAACCCGGCGACCGAAGAGGTGGCCATCCGGTCCCTCGTCGCGTAGCGCACCTGCGGGTATCGGCGCCGACCTCGCGTTCCCGGCGCCGATACCCACGGCATCTTCCCGGGAAGCCCCCGATCACGTCCCCGACCCTCCGCGATGTGGGTTCATCGCGCGTCACCATTAGGCTGGCCCCATGGCTGAGTTCATTTACACGATGAAGAAGGTGCGCAAGGCGCACGGTGACAAGGTCATCCTCGATGACGTCACGATGAGCTTCTACCCCGGCGCCAAGATCGGTGTGGTCGGCCCGAACGGCGCGGGTAAGTCCAGCATCCTCAAGATCATGGCGGGGCTGGATCAGCCGGGCAACGGTGAAGCGTTCATCGCTCCGGGTGCCACCGTCGGGATCCTCATGCAGGAACCGCACCTGGACGAGACGAAGACCGTTCGCGAGAACGTCGAAGAGGGCATGGGTGAAACCATGGTCCAGCTCAAGCGGTACAACGAGATCGCCGAGCTGATGGCCACCGACTACTCCGACGAGCTGATGGAGGAGATGGGCGAGCTCCAGGAGAAGCTCGACCATGCCGACGCGTGGGAGATCGATTCCCAGCTCGAGCAGGCGATGGACGCTCTGCGCTGTCCGCCGCCGGAGGACATGGTCACTCACCTCTCCGGTGGTGAGAAGCGCCGCGTCGCCCTCTGCAAGCTGCTGCTCAGCAAGCCCGACCTGCTGCTGCTCGACGAGCCGACCAACCACCTCGACGCGGAGAGCGTCCTGTGGCTGGAGCAGCACCTCGCCGCCTACCCGGGTGCGATCCTGGCCGTCACCCACGACCGGTACTTCCTCGACCACGTCGCCCAGTGGATCTGTGAGGTCGACCGCGGCCGCCTGTACCCGTACGAAGGCAACTACTCCACCTACCTGGAGCAGAAGGCCGCCCGGCTCGAGGTCCAGGGCAAGAAGGACCAGAAGCTGCAGAAGCGTCTCAAGGAGGAGCTGGCCTGGGTCCGTTCGGGAGCGAAGGCCCGACAGGCGAAGAACAAGGCCCGCCTCGACCGCTACGAGGAAATGGCCAACGAGGCCGAGAAGACCCGCAAGCTCGACTTCGACGAGATCCAGATTCCCGCGCCGCCGCGCCTCGGCGACGTCGTGGTGGAGGTGTCGAACCTCGACAAGGGCTTCGACGGACGGGTCCTGATCAAGGACCTGTCGTTCACCCTGCCGCGTAACGGCATCGTCGGCGTGATCGGACCCAACGGTGTCGGTAAGACGACGCTGTTCAAGACCGTCGTCGGGCTCGAGGAGCCGGACGCGGGCGAGGTGAAGATCGGTCAGACCGTCAAGCTCAGCTACGTCGACCAGAACCGCACGGGCATCGATCCCGACAAGACGGTGTGGGAGGTCGTCTCCGACGGTCTCGATCACATCGTGGTCGGCCAGACGGAGATGCCGTCGCGCGCCTACATCAGCTCGTTCGGGTTCAAGGGCCACGATCAGCAGAAGCCGGCGGGCGTCCTGTCCGGTGGTGAGCGCAACCGCCTGAACCTCGCGATGACGCTCAAGCAGGGCGGAAACCTGATCCTGCTCGACGAACCGACCAACGACCTCGACGTCGAAACCCTCGGTTCGCTGGAGAACGCGCTCGAACAGTTCCCCGGCTGCGCCGTCGTGATCTCCCACGACCGCTGGTTCCTCGACCGGACCTGCACGCACATCCTCGCGTGGGAGGGGGGCTTCGGCGACAACGAGGCGGCCTGGTACTGGTACGAGGGCAACTTCGAGGGCTACGAGGCCAACAAGGTCGAGCGGCTCGGACCTGATGCTGCCCGTCCGCACCGCGTGACGCACCGCAAGCTGACGAGGGACTGACCTGGTGGGGCAGCAGGCCTTCACGTACGAGATCCAGGTCCGGTGGGGTGACTCCGACCGCTTGGGTCACGTCAACAACACCCGCTTCATGGAGTACATGCAGGAAGCGCGGATCGCGTTCCTGACCACCGAGTTGCGCGCCGCCGGCGCGCAGCCCGGTGCGATGGTGGTGCGCAAGATGGACGTCGAATTCCTGCGTCCGGTCACCGACGCCTCCGGTCCGCTGACGATCGACGTGTCGGTGCTCCATGTCGGCAATTCGTCGTACACGATCCGGCACGTCGTTACGAGCCGCGACGGCGTCCACTGCGCGACGGGCGACGCCCTGCTGGTGGCGTTCGACGTGAAGACCGAACGGTCGCGTCCGCTGTCCGAGGCGGAACGCGACGGGCTCGAGAAGTACCTCGCGCCGGTGACCACCGGCTGACGGATCCGGCACGCGGGGTGCCCGAAGTTCACCCTCTGTTCCCATCGCCGCGGGCTAGTCTCGAGAGAGTTGCCCGCGGCGATCGGAACGAAGAGGAAGTGAGCCCCGATGACGGAATCGGCAGCACTGAAAGATGCGGAGTGGGCGCGGAATCTGCCCGAAGGTCTCCGGTCTCAGGTGCCGACTCTCGCAGCCGTGTACTTCCGGCACGTCGATCGCGGTGACAGCGAGAGCGCCGTCAACGGCGCCTCCGACGCAGTGCTCGGCGCGCACCTGACACTGGCGCTGCATCGGCCTCCGGAGCGCGCGATCACCCGGGTCTACCGGCCGGGCGACGGGCGCGAACTCGGTGCGTCGCTGCAGATCGTCACGGACGATATGCCGCTGCTCGTCGAATCGATCACCGCGCTGCTGAACCGTCTCGGCATCGGGATCAGCGAATTCGTGCACCCGATCGTCTCGGTGCGGCGTGATCCGATCGGCGCACTGCGCGGAATCCTCATGGGCGACAAGGCCAAGGATGCCGGCGAGGACGGTGTGTCCGAGTCGTGGATCCACGTCCAACTCGATCCGCGTGCCGACTCCGCGGTTCTCGACACGCTCGAGAAGGAGGTCGGCACCGTCCTCGCCGACGTGCGCCAGGTGGTCCGGGACACCGACATCATGCGCAAGCTCGAGCGGACGCTGGCCGACGAACTGGAGGCCTCCGCAACCTGTCCAGGTGTGTCGAAGAACGACCTGGAGGACTGCGCCGACCTGCTGCGGTGGATGTCGCAGGGCAATTACGCGGCGCTCGGGTACCGGCGATTCGAACTGGGGGAGCCGGACGATTCCGGCACCCGGAGCCTGCAGGTGGTGCCGGGCAGCGGTCTCGGGCTGCTGCGCTCCGACACGGTCACCGAAGGCCCGCTGAGTCTGCCGCCGGCCGCCGAGATCCCCGACCGCCCGCTGCTCGTGCTCACGCAGGGCTCGTTCCCCGCGACCGTGCACCGCTCGGTCTACCCGTTCTTCGTCGGTGTGAGCATCCTCGACGCGAACGGCAACATCACCGGTGAGCACCGCTTCCTCGGCGTCTTCACCGTCACGGCCCTGCACGAGAACGTCCTCGACATTCCCGTGATCGCCCGCCGGGTGCGCAAGGTGATCGACCGGGCCGGGTTCCAGTTGAACTCGTATTCGGGGCAGGCGATGCTGGAGGTAATCCAGTCGTTCCCGCGCACCGAACTGTTCTCCAGCGACGCGGACACCCTGTTCGACACGGTGACGGCCGTGCACAGCATCGGGCTCAGGCGCCAGGTGCGCCTGTTCGTGCGCGAGGACTTTCTCGGACGGTTCGTCTCCTGCCTGATCTACCTGCCCCGGGATCGGTACACCACCCGGGTCCGGCTCGCTATGCAGGACATCCTGCTGCGGGAATTCGGCGGCGGCACTTTGGAATACACTGCACGCGTCACGGAGTCCGATCTGGCGTTGCTGCACGTGACGATTCGCAAGAACACCGAACAGATGGGGTCGCGGCTCGACCTGTCGGACGCCGACCGCGAACGGGTCCAGGCGATGCTGGCCGAGGCGAGCCGCAGCTGGGACGACCACCTCGGGGACCTCCTGCCGGTCACCGCCGGTGTGGATCCCATTCTGGCGCAGCGGTATGCGGACGTGCTGCCCGAGGGGTACAAGGAGGATTTCGACGCCACCCGCGCGTTGTCGGATCTCGCGAGGCTCGAGGCGCTCGAAGGCGGCTCCATCGACCTGCTGCTGTACCGCGACCGCGGGGCGGAGGTCGGGCACTGGCGGTTCACCCTGTACGTGGGCGGCGACGGTATTTCGCTGAGCCAGGTGCTCCCGGTGCTGCAGAGCCTGGGCGTGGAGGTCCTGGACGAACGGCCCTACCAGATTCCGCGGCCCGACGGGTTGACGTGCTGGATCTACGATTTCGGGTTGTCGGTGCCGGCGGAGTTGCTGCGCTCCTCGGTGGAGGACGACCTGGATGCCGAACTCGCCGCCGAGGAGGCATCCGCGGCCGAACCGAAGCTTCAGGAACGGTTCACGGACGCGTTCACCGCGGTCTGGTTCGGGCGGGCGGAGGCCGACCGGTTCAACGAACTGATCCTGCGGGCGGGAGTGTCGTGGCGGCAGGCCGTGATCCTGCGTGCGTACGCAAAGTATCTGCGCCAGGCGGGTTTTCCCTACAGCCAGTTCCACATCGAGGGGGTTGCGCTGGCCAATCCCCGGTCGGCGTACACGCTCGTCGAGTTGTTCGAGGCGATGTTCGACCCGGAAACGCCCTCACCCGACCTGGTGGCCGAACTCGACACCCGTCTGCGGGAGTACATCGACTCCGTGGTCAGCCTCGACGCGGACCGCATCCTGCGCGGTCTGTTCGGGCTGATCAAGTCGACGCTGCGCACCAACTACTTCGTCACCGGCGAGACAGGGGAGCCGCCGGCGCATCTGTCGATCAAGCTCGATCCGACCTCGATCCAGGAACTGCCGAAGCCCCGGCCGAAGTACGAGATCTTCGTGTACTCACCCGACGTCGAGGGTGTGCACCTGCGGTTCGGGTCCGTCGCCCGTGGCGGATTGCGCTGGTCCGACCGGCGTGAGGACTTCCGCACCGAGATCCTGGGATTGGCGAAGGCGCAGGCCGTGAAGAACGCGGTGATCGTCCCGGTCGGGGCGAAGGGCGGCTTCGTCGTCAAGAATCCCCCGACGCCGTCGGGGGACGCGGCGGCCGACCGCGCCGCCGCGCTCGAGGCGGGCCAGGACTGCTACCGCACGTTCATCTCCGGGCTCCTGGATCTCACCGACAACGTCGATCAGGTGTCGGGCGAGATCGTGCCTCCTACCCGGGTGGTGCGGCGGGACGGCGACGACCGGTACCTCGTCGTGGCCGCGGACAAGGGCACCGCGAAATTCTCCGACCTCGCCAATTCGGTTGCCGAGCAGTACAACTTCTGGCTCGGCGACGCGTTCGCGTCCGGTGGGTCTGCCGGCTACGACCACAAGGGGATGGGCATCACCGCCCGCGGCGCCTGGGAGAGCGTGAAACGGCACTTCCGGGAGATGGGGGTCGACACCCAGACGGAGGACTTCACGACGGTCGGTGTCGGCGACATGAGCGGCGACGTGTTCGGGAACGGCATGCTCTTGAGCAGGCACATCCGGCTGGTGGCGGCGTTCGACCACCGGCACGTCTTCCTCGACCCCGATCCCGACGCCGCGACGTCGTTCGAGGAACGGTCCCGGATGTTCGCGCTGCCCCGGTCGTCGTGGGCCGACTACGACACCAGCCTCATCAGCGAGGGCGGGGGAGTGTGGGACCGGACCCGCAAATCGGTCCCGATCAGCGCCGCCGCGCGCGCCGCCCTCGGACTCGACGACACCGTCACCGAACTCTCCCCACCGGAACTGGTCCGGGCGATCCTGTGTGCCCCGGTGGATCTGCTGTGGAACGGCGGCATCGGCACGTACGTCAAGGCGTCCACCGAGACCAACGCGATGGTGGGCGACAAGAGCAACGACTCGGTGCGCGTCGACGGCAACGAGGTGCGGGCCAGGGTGGTCGGTGAGGGCGGCAACCTGGGGGTGACGGCGCTCGGCCGCATCGAGTACAGCCAGAACGGCGGCCGGATCAACACCGACGCGATCGACAACTCCGCGGGCGTGGACTGCTCCGATCACGAGGTGAACATCAAGATCCTGCTGGACTCGCTGGTGAGCAGCGGCGGTCTGCCGCGGGAGGACCGCAATCCGCTGCTGGCGTCGATGACCGACGAGGTGGCCCACCTTGTTCTCGCGAACAACATCGCCCAGAACAACCTCCTCGGTGTCTCCCGGACGAGCGCGGTCCCGATGCTGAGCGTGCACCGCCGCCAGATCGAGCACCTCGCGTCCCGCCGCGGCCTCGACCGGAAACTCGAGGCCCTGCCCACCGAGGAGGAGATCGCCCGTCGCAGGCAGGCCGGGCAGGGGCTGACGTCCCCGGAACTCGCGACCCTCACCGCGCACGTGAAGCTGGCGCTCAAGGACGACCTCCTCGCGACGGACCTGCCCGACAGCGAGACGTTCGCGCCGCGCCTGCCGCGGTACTTCCCGACGGTGCTGCGCAAGCGGTTCCGGACGGCGATCAAGGCGCATCCCCTGCGCAGGCAGATCGTGGCCACGATGCTCGCGAACGAGACCATCGACAACGGCGGCATCACCTTCGCGTACCGACTGGCGGACGAGGCGGGAGCGAGCAGCACCGACGCCATCCGCGCGTATGCGGCGGTCACCGAGATCTTCGCCCTGCCCGACCTGTGGTCGAGGATCCGGTCGGCGAACATCGCCGCGGACATCGAGGACGACCTGATCCTCGAGTCGGGCCGGGTTCTCGACCGGGCGTCGCGCTGGTTACTGACCAATCGGCCCCAGCCTCTCGCGGTGGGCGCCGAGATCGCCCGCTACTCGGCCGACTTCCGGGCCCTCTCGCCGAAGGTCCCGCAGCTGGTGCGGGGGCATCAGCTCACCGACGTGGAGCTGCGGGCGCGGCCGCTGGTCGTCCGCGGAGCGCCCGAAGACCTGGCCTTCGAGGTGTTCCGGCTTCTGGACAAGTTCTGTCTGCTCGACATCATCGACATCGCCGACATCGCCGAGCGCGATATCGACGAGGTTGCCGAGCTGTACTACGAACTCGACGCGCACCTCGGCATCGACTGGCTGCTCAGCGCGGTGTCCACCCTCGCGCGCGGTGACCGCTGGCATTCGCTGGCCCGTCTCGCGTTGCGCGACGACCTCTACAGTTCGCTGCGCCAGCTCACGATGGAAGTGCTCCTCGGTGGCGAACCTCACGAGACCCCGCAGGAGAAGATCGACGACTGGGAGTCGACGAACGCGTCCCGGCTGGCCAGGGCGAGGTCCGCTCTCACCGAGATTTTCGAGTCTGGGACCCTTGACCTCGCGACGCTCTCGGTGGCGGCGCGTCAGGTACGCAGCATGGTGCGCGGTATGGGCACCCGATCGGAGGTATGACGTTGAGCGAGGGCTTTCACGCGGAGGTCGAAGTTCGATGGTCGGACATGGACGTCTTCCAGCACATCAACCACGCTCGGATGGTGACGCTGCTGGAGGAGGCGCGGATTCCCTGGCTGTTCGAGGACGACCGGCCCACGGTCACGTTGCGTGACGGCGCGGTCATCGCCGACCTGCACGTGCGCTACCGCGGGCAGCTCCGGCACAGCGATTCACCGCTGGACGTGCTGATGTGGGTCGAGAAGGTTCGCGCCGTCGATTTCACGATCAACTACGAGGTCCGCCCGAAGGGCGTCGACGTCTCGGTCGCGCCGTCCATCATCGCGTCGACGCAGATCGCGGCGTTCGACATCGACACTCAGCGGCTCCGCAGGATCACGGACGTCGAGCGCGGTTACCTGGAGAGCTGGCAGCGTGCATGAGCGCGTCCTGTCGATCCCGGACGCGACGGAGCGCGGCGATCTCGCCACCTTCCTCACCCGGGTGGTCCGGTTGGACGAGGCGACGGTGGTGCGTCTCCGCCAACGCGGACCCGGCCGTCTGACGGCCTGGGCGGCAACCGGTTTCGACGCGCTGGCGGTGCGCACGATCGCGGGGACGATCACCCCGGACGACACGTCGGCTGCCGGTGACCAACTGCTCGCCGCGCTCGAATCGGCGACCGCAGCCGACATCGATCCGGGGTTCTCGATGGATTCGGCGTGGCGGGGCGCCCTGCCTCCGACGGAGGGTTTCGTCCACGTCGACGACGTTCCGGCGCGCGTCCTGGTCGACCTCGCACAGCGCGGTGCGGCGCTGGCGCAGGAGCACGGCAGCAGCCACGGCCCGCCCGCGTCACTGCTCGACCAGGAGGTCCTGCGGGTGGAGGGCGCGGGGCAGACGGTCGGCATCCCGATGCGGGTGGTGTTCGCGCTCACCGCGATGGGGTTCGTCCCGCACGCCGGCTCGGATCGGTTGACCGCCGACATCGACCTCGACCGTATCGACGCCTCGGAACTGGTCCGGGTGCGGGCCACCGCCTCGTGGCTGCGGGTGGACGCCCGGTTCGGGTCGATCTACCGGCACCGCGGTGGGGGGATTCCGCTGTCGGTGGCCCGGTAGGCCGGGCGCACACCGCAACTGGGTGGGTCCGGGTCAGATGAGCCACGCAGCCGCGTTCGGCGGAAGCTGTCCCTCGACGAGCGGCGCGCTGCTGAGTAGCACCTCGCCGGGGGGCAGCGAGATCGGCGCCTCGGTGGCGTTCAGGGCACAGATCAGACCACCGCGCCTGCGGAAGGCGAAGCAGCCCTCGGGACTGCCGTACCAGTCGACTCCGGGACCGGAGAACTCCGGACGGAACGAGCGCAGTTCGAGTGCCGCCCGGTACAGCGAGAGCGTCGACGTGACGTCCTCGAGTTGCGCTTCGACGGTCAGGCCTGCCCACTCGGCAGGCATCGGCAGCCAGGGCTCGCCGCTGCTGAACCCGAACGGCGGTTCGGTGCCCTCCCACGGAACGGGCACCCGGCATCCGTCGCGGCCCCGTTCGGTGTGACCGGACCGTTCCCACACCGGGTCCTGCAACGCCGAATCGGGCAGGACGACGTTCGGCAGGCCGAGTTCGGCGCCGTTGTACAGGAACGCCGCACCCGGCAGCGCCAGTTCGACGAGGATCATGGCCCGGGCGCGTGCGGTGCCGATCTCGCCGCCGCCGTACCGGGTGACCTCCCGTTCGACGTCGTGGTTCGACAGGGTCCAGGTGGGGGTTCCGCCGACCTGGTCGACGGCGGTCAGGGAGTTCTCGATCGCCTCCCGGACAGTCTCCGCCGAGAACTCGGCCTCCGCCAGCCGGAAGTTGAACCCGAGGTGCAGTTCGTCGGGCCGGATGTACTCGCCGAAGCGTTCGTTGTCGCGGACCCAGATCTCCCCGACGGCCACCGTGCCCGGGTACTCGTCGAGGATCTTGCGGATGCCGCGGTGGATGTCGTGGACTGCGGGGTTGTCGAACCGCGGGTCGTCGTCCGAGTTGTGCAGCAGTTCGTTGGCGGACCAGTCGTGATCCGGCAGACCTTCCGGCTTCGCCATGCCGTGCGCGACGTCGATGCGGAATCCGTCGATACCCCGGTCGAGCCAGAACCGGAGCGTCTTCGTGAGATCCTCGACGACCTCCGGGTTGTCCCAGTTCAGGTCGGGTTGCTCCGCTGCGAAGATGTGCAGGTACCACTGGCCGGGCGTGCCGTCGGCCTCGGTGATCCGGGTCCACGCCGGACCGCCGAAGATGCTCGGCCAGTTGTTCGGCGGCTCCGCGCCGTCCTCGCCGCGGCCGTCGCGGAAGATGTACCGGTTGCGTTCCGGACTGCCCGGCGGCGACGCCACGGCGGCGCGGAACCAGTCGTGCTCGACGCTGGTGTGATTGGGCACCAGGTCCATCGTCACCTTGATCTGGCGCGCGTGCGCCGCCTCGATCAGGTCGTCCATGACCTCGAGGTCGCCGAACAACGGGTCGATGTCGCGGGGATCGGACACGTCGTAGCCGTGATCGGCCATCGGGGAACGCATGACCGGGCTCAGCCAGAGGGCATCGACGCCGAGCAGTTCGAGGTAGCCGAGTTTGTCCCGCACTCCCTGGAGATCGCCGACGCCGTCACCGTTCGCGTCGGCGAACGAGCGGGGATAGACCTGGTAGAAGACGGCGTCGGACCACCAGGGTGCCGGCTGTGTGTCGTCGGCGGATGTTTCGGCGGGAGTGCTCACAATCGCCCATCGTGCCAAACGATCGTCCCCGCCACGACTCGACCGGCGTAATCGGCGCGCGTCGGCTTCAGAAGGCGGAGTTCACCATCGACGCCGCGGCCATGTCCATGTACTCCCGGAGAGCCTTGCGATGCGCGTCGTCGAGGGTCCCGGAATCGATCGACGCGATCGCCGTGTGCATGCACCGCAGCCACGCGTCGCGCTCGATCGGGCCGATCTTGAACGGGTGGTGACGCATCCGCAGTCGCGGGTGGCCGCGCTCGTCCGAATAGGTGTGCGGTCCGCCCCAGTACTGCTCGAGGAACATCCGCATCCGGCGCTCGGCCGGACCCAGATCTTCCTCGGGGTAGAGGGGCCGGACGATGTCGTCCTTGGCGACTTCCTCGTAGAAGCGCGCGGTGAGCTTGCGGAACGTCTCCGCTCCGCCCACCGCCTCATAGAAGGTCTGCTGCACGTCAGTCATGGCGTCTTCCATTGTGCACGTGCGGGCGGGAACCGTCTTCGTCACCGTCTGTTCACCGAATGTCCTGCATTCTTGTCGGAAATGGGCGTGCGCACGCAGGCAATTCATGGTGCACTTGGTGGCAATCTCCCGGAGGTCGCATGAAGAATCGACACAGCGCCCGCGCGCACCGACAACTCGTGCCCACTGATGCCCGGAGTGCCGGGGTTTCAGGGGCGTTTGCTTTACAAGTGATCACCGAAGGCTCCGCGCACAGCGCCGAGCCTTCTTTCCCGGGCGAGAATGCGGTTCCGCTCTGGATCAAGCGCCGGGTGCTTCTCCTGAACGTCACCTACGAGCCGCTCACCGCCCTTCCTGCCCGCCGTGCCGTGGTGTTGATGACCTGCGGTAAGGCCGACACCGTCCACGAGGATCCCCAGGCCCCGGTAGTCCACTCCGAGCAGTGGTCCGTTCAGGTGCCGTCCGTGATCCGCCTCCGGAACTACGTCCGCGTCCCGTATCGCGCGCGCGTTCCGATGACCCGCGCGGCCCTCATGCACCGCGACCGGTTCCGCTGCGCCTACTGCGGGTCCAAGGCCGAGACGGTCGATCACGTGGTTCCCCGCAGTCGTGGCGGCGAGCATTCGTGGGAGAACTGCGTGGCCTGCTGCGCGCCCTGCAACCATCGCAAGGCGGACAAGTTGCTGAGCGAACTCGGCTGGACGCTCCGGGCCTCTCTGGTACCGCCGTCGGGCCCGCATTGGCGACTGCTGGCGTCGACGAAGGACCTGCACCCGTCGTGGATGCCCTACCTCGGTGAAGGCGCCGCCTGAGCGTTCCGCGCGACCGCTCCGCGAAGTTCGGCCCTGACGCTTCCCTTCGCACGGTTCTGGGCTACCGTTTGCGTTGTGAGCATTCTCGAGACAGTGCTGATATTCGTAGGAATTCCGGCGTTGATCACCGCCTTCTTCGCGGCGATGTCGTTCGTCGGCAAGAAGACGCCGGGCCCCGTGCCGCCCGCGTTCCACCTCGGCGAGGAATGGACGCATGCGCCGGTGCTGTGGAGCGCCGTCGACGAGGTGACCACGCACGGTCATCACGGCGGGCACCACGGCGCGCACGCCGGTTCGGAAGACCTGATTGGAGGCTCGGCAAGTGGCAAGTGGTGACCTGATCCCCGCGACCGTATCCGCGGACAATCTGCCCGTCGGCAGCGTCGTGACCGCCAGCGGTCGCATCTCGGGCGTGCACCGCGTCGGTGAGCCCTTCACCGACGACCTGCCGTTCACGACGGACGAACTCGTCCGCCTCGACGATGCCCTCACCGAAGGCACCCGCAAGACGAAGGTGCGCTTCAACGCGTACGTCGGCGACCTCGGCGAGAACACCGCGGCCGGCGCCGATGCGCTCTTCCCGACGACTCCCGAGGCGGAACGGTCCGTCCTCATCGCGGTCTCGCCCAACCAGCGGACGGTCGAGATCCGCAGCGGCCGGGCCGTGGCCGACCGGGTCACCGACCGGGTCGCCCAGCTCGGGGCGACGGCAGCGGTGTCGTCGTTCGGCGACGGAGACCTCATCGACGGTCTCGTCAGCGCCATTCGCGTGATGAGCGCGGCGATCGCCTCGCCGTAGATCCGCACAGATCGGCTTCCGCACGGCCCGTCACCGTTCAGTCCCGCTGAACTGTGACGGGCCGTCGGTGTGTCGGCGGCCGAGGGGGCTGAACCGTCCTCGACTTCTGTCGGTGGTCGATGCGAACATATGTTCGTGTCCGATTCGCCGCGCCCGCGCATCTCGAGTGGCGCCGAGGCGACCATCCTGCACGCCGACCTCGACGCGTTCTACGCCTCGGTGGAGCAACGGGACGACCCCGCACTGCGGGGTCGTCCGGTGATCGTCGGCGGTGGTGTCGTGCTGGCTGCGAGCTACGAGGCGAAGGCGTACGGGGTGCGCACGGCCAGTAGCGGTGCGCAGGCGTTGCGCCTGTGTCCGCACGCCGTCGTGGTGCGCCCGCGGATGTCGGCGTACGCGGCCGCGAGCAAGGCCGTGTTCGAGGTCTTCGGGCACACGACACCGCTGGTCGAGGGTCTGTCGATCGACGAGGCGTTCCTCGACGTCGCAGGTCTGCGCAAGATCGCGGGCACACCGGTCGACATCGCGGCGCGACTGCGCCGCGACGTGCGCGAGCAGGTGGGTCTGCCGATCACCGTCGGCGTCGCGAGAACGAAGTTCCTCGCCAAGGTCGCAAGCGCGGTGGGTAAGCCCGACGGACTGCTGCACGTGCCGCCGGACGGCGAGATCGAATTCCTCCACCCGCTGCCGGTCGAACGGCTGTGGGGAGTCGGGGCGGTGACGTCGCGCAAGCTCCGCGACGCCGGGATTGCCACCGTCGGCCGGCTGGCCCACTATCCGGAAGAGTTGCTCGTGTCCATCGTCGGACCGGCTGCGGGCCACCACCTCCACGCGCTCGCCTGGGCGCGGGATCCCCGTCCCGTGCAGGTGGGACGCAGACGGAGATCCGTCGGCGCCCAGCACGCCCTGGGGCGCAGACCCACGTCGAGGGAGGACGTGGACGCCGCCCTGGTGACGCTGGTCGACCGGGTGACGGGCCGGCTGCGCCGCGGCAGGCGGGTGGGGCGCACGGTGGTGCTGCGGCTGCGGTTCGACGACTTCACCCGTGCCACCCGGTCGCACACCCTGGCGCAGCCGTCGGCGCAGACGCAAACGATCCTCACCACGGCCCGGGGCCTGCTCGGCAACGCGATGCCGATGATCGAGAGCAAGGGCATCACCCTCGTCGGCGTCGCGGTGGCCAACCTCGAGGACGACTGCCCGCAGCAACTGGCGCTGCCGTTCGATCCCTACACGCGCAGCACGCTCGACACCACGCTCGACAGCCTCCGCGACCGGTTCGGCTCCTCGGCGGTAACCCGCGCGGTCCTGTTGGGCCGGGATCAGGGGGTGAGCGTGCCGATCCTGCCGGACTAGGCCGGCAGGATCGGCCACCGATCAGCTCGCGTCGAACTTCCGGGCCGCGAGCGAACGGACGATTCCCGCGCGGCCCTCGACCACCAGGCGGCGCAGGGCCGGCGGACGGTCGCCGGCCAGGAACTCGTCGGCCGCCGCCACGGACTCCTCGCTGATCGACCACGACGGGTACAGGCCCACCACCACGGTCTGTGCGACCTCGCTCGAACGCCGCTCCCACACCGCGGGAATGTCCGCGAAGTAGCGGGCGACGTACGGTTCGAGGATGTCGGACTGACCGTGACCGGCGAACGCGCCGATGATCGAGCGGGCGGTGATGTTCGGCACGGAGTCGTCGCCGACTACCCGGTTCCAGGCCTGTTCCTTCACCGCGGCCTGCGGGCGGACGGTGGCCGCGGCGGCGGCGTTGCGGGCCCCTGCCGCGGTCGGGTCGCGTTCGGCTTCGGCGTCGATGAACGGCGTCTCGATGCCGTCGGCGTCGATCTCACCGGCCCCGGCGAGGGCGGTGACGAGACGCCAGCGCAGATCCGTGTCGACGACGAGCCCCGGCAGCCCGACCGTTTCCGGTGCGGCGTCCAGCAGTTCCTGCAGGACCTCGGTGTGCCACGGCGACAGCTGCGCGCCCGCCAGCGCGTTGACGAACGCCAGCTGATGGTCCGACCCGGCCTCGGCTTCCCGCGCCAGTTCGAGCAAGCGGTTCGCGAAGTCGGGCCAGCCGTGTTCCTTGGACCACCCGGGTTCGGCGTAGCTGTGCAGCGCGGTCTGGGCCTGCATCAGCAGTCGCTGGACCACGCCGACCTCGGTTTCGGCGCCGATGCCGCGCTGCACGAGGGCAACGAAGTCCCGCGCCTTGAGTTCGGCCTGCCGTGTCATCTCCCACGCCGCCGACCACACCAGGGTGCGGGGGAGCGGCTCCTCGATGTCGCCGATCCGCTCGATGGCGGCGGCCAGCGAGTCGGGGTCGAGCCGCAGCGAGCAGTACGTGAGGTCGTCGTCGTTGACGAGGATCAGCTGACCGCGTTCGACACCGACGAGTTCGGTGACGTCGGTGCGTTCGGTGGCGTCGACGTCGAGTTCCACCCGCTTCGTGCGGACGAGCTTGCCGTCCCGGTCGTCGTACACGCCGACCGCGATGCGGTGCACCCGGTGCTCACCGGCACCCGGTGCGGCGCCGGACTGCAGAACGGTGAACCGGGTGAACTTCCCGTCCGCGTCGACGTCGAACTCGGGACGCAGGATGTTGAGCCCGGTCGTCTTGAGCCACTGGGTGCCCCAGTCGGACAGGTCGCGGCCCGAGGACTTCTCGAGTGCACCGAGGAGGTCGTCGAACGTGGCGTTGTCGAAGGCGTGGTCGCGGAAGTAGTCCCGCAGACCGGACAGGAAGGGGTCGAGCCCGACGTACGCGACGAGCTGCTTGAGGACGGAGGCGCCCTTCGCGTACGTGATGCCGTCGAAGTTCACCTCGACCGCGGCGAGGTCCGGGATGTCGGCGGCGATGGGGTGGGTGGACGGCAGCTGATCCTGCCGGTACGCCCAGGACTTCTCGACGTTGGCGAACGTGGTCCAGGCGTTGGTGTATTCGGTGGCCTCGCTCTGGCACAGCACGGAGGCGAATGTCGCGAACGACTCGTTGAGCCACAGGTCGTCCCACCAGCGCATGGTGACGAGGTCGCCGAACCACATGTGCGCCATCTCGTGCAGCACGGTCTCGGCGCGCCGCTCGTACGACGCCCGCGTCACCTTGGACCGGAAGACGTAGTCCTCGAGGAACGTCACGGCGCCGGCGTTCTCCATTGCGCCCGCGTTGAATTCGGGGACGAACAGCTGGTCGTACTTCCCGAACGCGTAGGGGGTGCCGAAGTTGCGGTGGTAGAAGTCGAAGCCCTGCTTGGTTTCCGTGAACAGGCGCTCGGCGTCCATGTGCTGCCCGAGGGAGGCGCGGCAGTAGATCGCGAGGGGGATGTCGCCGTGCTCGTCGGAGTAGTTGTCGGTCCACTCCGCGTACGGGCCCGCGATCAGCGCGACGAGGTAGGTGCTCATCTTCGGTGTGGTGCGGAAGATGTGCCTGCCGGGTTCGGCCGCCACCGTCTCGACGGTCGCGGAGTTGGAGATCACCTTCCAGTCGGCGGGGGACGTGACGTGCACGTCGAATGTCGCCTTCAGGTCGGGCTGGTCGAAGCAGGCGAACATGCGCTTGGCGTCGGCCGTCTCGAACTGCGAGTACAGGTAGACGGCGTCGTCGGTCGGGTCCACGAAGCGGTGCAGACCTTCGCCGGTGTGCGAGTACGCGCAGTCCGCCTCGACCACCAGTTCGTTGCGTTCCGCGAGACCGGTGAGCGTGATGCCGGTGGACTCGTCGTAATCCGACACGTCGACGGGGGAGCCGTTCAGCGTTGCCGAATGCACACGCGCAGCGACGATGTCGACGAACGTGGACGCGCCGGGGGTGGCCCCGAACGTGACGGTGGTCCGCGAGGAGAACGTCTCCACTCCGGGCTGAATTGTCGTCTCGACTCCGGGCTGAATTGTCGTCCCGACTCCGGGCTGACCTGTCCCGTCGGTGAGGTCGAGTTCGATCAGGTAGTTGTCGACGGTCAGCAGTCCGGCTCGTTCGGCTGCCTGTTCGCGGGTCAGGTTCGGTGGGGCCACAGAGGTCTCCTCGTGATCGGCGGCGGTGCTCGTACTCGATGCTGCCATCCCATCACGAGTGGGCCCGGGGCGTTAACCGGACAGGTCGGTCAACGGCACCGCGGGGTCGGCCAGCCGGTCGGGATCGACCGGGGCGGCCGAGGACACCAGTTGCTTGATCTGATCGGTGGCGTCCCAGATGTTGACGTTCATGCCGGCGAGGACGTGGTTGTCCGCGTCGAGCCAGAACGCGAGGAACTCCCGTCCGGGAAGGTTGCCGCGCACCACGACCCGCTCGTACCCGTCGGACGGCGCGTACCCGGTGTACTCCATGCCCAGGTCGAACTGGTCGGTGAAGAAGTAGGGCAGCCGGGTGTATTCGGCCTCCTGGCCGAGCATGGTCGCGGCGGCGACCGCCGGCTGGTTGAGGGCGTTCGCCCAGTGCTCGACCCGGATCCGGGTGCCGAGTTGCGGATGCAGTTGCGCCGCGATGTCGCCGACCGCGACGACGTCGGGGTCACTGGTCTGCAATCCGGCGTCGACGAGAACTCCGCCGTCGACGTCGAGCCCGGCCCGTTCCGCGATCTCGACGTTGGGCGCGGCGCCGACGGCGACGAGGACCGCGTCGGCGGGCAGGACCGTCCCGTCGCCGAGTCGTACGCCGGTGGCCTTGCCGTCCTCGACGACGATCTGATCGACCGTGGCGCCGAGATGCAGCTGAACACCGTGCTCGCGGTGCAGTTCCGCGAACACGGTGCCCATCTCGGGGCCGAGCGAGCCGAGGAGCGGGAGTTCGGCGGCTTCCACGACCGTCACGTCGGCGCCCTTCTCCCGGGCGGAGGCTCCCACTTCGAGACCGATCCAGCCGGCGCCGATCACCACGAGCCGCCTGCCGTCGCCGACCGCGGCGATCAACCGGTCCGATTCGTCGACAGTGCGCAGGTAGTGGACGCCTTCGGCGTCGGAACCGGTGATCGGTGGGCGGCGTGAGCGCGAACCCGTGGCCAGCGCGAGCTTGTCGTACCCGAGCGTGGAACCGTCCGGCAGCGTCACCGTGTGGGCGCCGAGGTCGAGGGCGGTGGCGGTGGTGCCGTACCGCAGGTCCACGTGATGGTCGCGGTACCAGTCGCCGTGGTGGACGGTGAAGTCGCCGAGAGCCTTCTTTCCGGCGAAGTGTTCCTTCGAGAGCGGGGGCCGCTCGTAGGGGAGGTGTTCCTCCTCTGAGAGAAGAATGATCGATCCGTCGAAATCCTTGTCACGCAAAGCTTCTGCCGTTTTCGCTCCGGCGAGGCCACCGCCGACGACGACGAACGTGCGAGTGGAGGACATGTGAGGATGCTCCCTTCCGGTCGACCACTTCCGACCCTACTGCCGTCGGCGGGGTCTCCGGGAAGGATTCCCGGCAGCGAGGTGTTGACTGGACGGGAATGTGTACATCACCGAGAAGGAGCATCACGTGAGTGCTGGGACGAACACCGGGACCATCAAGGACGTCGCTGATTTCTGGTTCGACCCCCTCTGCCCGTGGTGCTGGATCACGTCGCGATGGATCCTCGAGGCCACACAGGTGCGGGACCTGGAGGCGAACTTCCACGTGATGAGCCTGGCCGTGCTCAACGAGGGCCGGGATCTGCCGGACGAATACCGCGAGCTGATGACCAAGGCCTGGGGGCCGGTGCGGGTGCTGATCGCGGCAGCACAGAAGCACGGCGACGAGATCCTGCTGCCCCTGTACACCGCGATGGGCACGCTCATCCACAACGAGGGCAACAAGGACCTGGGCGACGTGATCGTCAAGTCGCTCGCCGACGTGGGGCTGCCGGCCGAACTGGCCGACGCCGCCGAATCCGACGAGTACGACGCCGCGCTGCGGGAGAGCCACGCCGCGGGCATGGACGCCGTCGGACCGGACGTCGGAACCCCGACCATCCACGTCAACGGTGTCGCCTTCTTCGGCCCGGTGCTGTCGCGGATTCCGCGGGGGGAGGACGCGGGCAAGGTGTGGGACGGCGCGGTGGCGCTCGCCGGCTACCCGCACTTCTTCGAGCTCAAGCGCACCCGCAACGAGGACCCTCAGTTCGACTGAGTCGCGTCCCGGTCACCGAGTGACGGGCCCGGCCGGATCGCCCGCGTACTGCAGTTGCAGCGGATCGCGGTAGATCTGGCCGGGTTTGACGAACAGGTGGCCGTGCCGGGTCCGGTTCCGCAGAGCGGCGGCGCGCCAGGTCAGCACCGGATGTCCCGACAGCAGGTTCACGAACCACGGGAAGAACCCGCGTTCGGTGGTGGCCCGGTCGGCGAGTTCGTCGAATCCGACGACGCTCACCAGATACTTGCCCGCGCCGAGCACACCCATCGCGCCGCGGGCGCCCTGGGGCCGCACGCAGAAGCCGTGATTGTCGGCGGTGTATTCCATCGACCGGAACAGGGCGGACCCGACGACGGGAATGTAGTTGGCGGCGAACTGTCCCAGTTGCCGCCAGTACGAGGCATGGCCGGCGGCGATGTGCCCGACCTCGTGGCCGATGATGAAGGCGAGGGCGTCGGGCTCGCGGGCCTCGCCGCCGATCTCGAACAGATCGCTGTACACGACGACGAAGCGGCGGAAGCCGTGCCCGGACGCGAATGCGTTGATCCGGCCGTTCCCGAGGACGACGTACGCGTCGGGCGGCTCGGCCATCCCGAACCGTGCGGCCGCTTCCGCCACCATCCGGTAGCCGTCGGAGAACTGGGTGGGCGTCATCTTGATCCCGTTCACCTGCTGCGAGCCGTACAGCTGGCCGCGGCCGACGGCGATGAGGATCGGCGCGACCAGCACGATGAGCACCCAGGTGGACACCACCCCGAGGAACAGCGCCGCGATAGCCGCCACGTAGGCGACGACGGTGAGCACGACCGCGGCCACGAGCAGCGGGATCTCCCACGAGTGCCGGGCGGGCCTGTCGTTCGGCATGAGGCCCGGCAACGGGGCCGGGGGATTCCATCCCGTCCCGCCGCCCCACTGCTGCTGCGCGGGGGCCTGCCGATGTCCCGGATACGCCTGTCCCCAGTTCTGTCCGTTGTCGGGATACATGCTGATCACGATAAGCGTCCCGGGGCCCCGGCACGATTCGCGAGGACGCCTGACAGAATCACCAGTCATGCGCGTATACCTGGGTGCCGACCATGCCGGATTCGAACGTAAGAACGAGATCATCGAACATCTGAAAGCCGCAGGCCACGAGACCGTCGACTGCGGTGCTCACGTCTACGACGCCCTCGACGACTACCCCGCCTTCTGCATCGAGACGGCACGTCGTGTCGTCGCGGACGAGGGCAGCCTCGGCATCGTGCTGGGCGGCAGCGGCAACGGCGAGCAGATCGCGGCGAACAAGGTGAAGGGTGCGCGCTGCGCCCTGGCATGGAGCGTCGAGACCGCGCAGCTGGCCCGACAACACAACAACGCTCAGCTGATCGGACTCGGCGGGCGCATGCACTCCCTCGAGGAGTCCCTCGCGATCGTGGACGCGTTCCTCGCCGCCGAGTGGTCGAACGAGGAGCGCCACCAGCGCCGTATCGACATCCTGTCCGAGTTCGAGAAGACCGGTGTCGCGCCGGCCCTGCCCGAGGCCTGATCGTCCTTGCCCGAAGGTCACACCCTGCACCGGCTGGCCCGGCTGCACCAACGCCGGTTCGCCGGTTCGCCGGTGCGGGTGCTGAGCCCGCAGGGCCGATTCTCCGAGGACGCGGCCCTCGTCGACGGCCGCGTCCTCGTCAAGTCCGAGGCCTGGGGTAAACACCTGTGGCATCACTACGAGTCCGGGCTGGTCGTGCACGTCCACCTGGGCCTGTACGGAGCGTTCACCGAAGCGGCCGTTCCCATGGAACCGCCGGTCGGGCAGGTCCGGATGCGGATGGTCGGCGCCGAATTCGGCACCGACCTGCGCGGCCCGACGGCGTGTGAGGTTCTCCACCCGCCGCAGGTCGCCGCCATCGAGGCGCGACTCGGACCGGACCCACTGCGCAAGGACGCCGACCCCGACAAGGCGTGGAAACGCATCTCGGCGTCGAAGACCCCGATCGGGGCGCTGCTCATGGATCAGGCCGTGATCGCGGGCGTCGGCAACGTGTACCGGGCGGAGGTCCTGTTCCGGCACGGGATCGACCCGGACAGGCCGGGCCGCGGACTGTCCCGCGACGAGTGGGACGCGCTGTGGGCCGACCTCGTCGCCCTCATGAAGGTCGGTGTCCGCCGCGGCAAGATGCACGTCGTCCGCCCCGAGGACGATCACGGCGATCCGGCGTACGCGAAGGACCGCCCCCGGACGTACGTCTACCGGCGGGCGGGATCGCCGTGCCGCATCTGCGGCACACCGGTGGCCCACTCGGTCATGAAGGGCCGCAACCTCTTCTGGTGCCCGAGCTGCCAGCCGTCCTGACGGCCGCGTCAGAAGTCGAAGCCGCCACCGAAGTCGAAGCCTCCACCGCCGTCCCCGCCGCCGAAGTCGAATCCGCCGCCGCCGCCGTCGCCGCCGGCGTCCCCGCCCATGTCGCCACCGGAATCGCCGCCGGCATCCCCACCGGAGTCGCCGCCGTCGCCGCCGGCATCTGCGCCCGCGTCACCGCCGCCGTCCTGCGAGGCGTCGCCCGCGCCGCTCTCGAAGGCCTGCGCGTCGTACCCCACGCCGGCCATCCCGGAGAACATCGCCGAGAACAGGAACATCGAACCGAGGCCCCACGCGCCCGCGACGAGGGCGGGCTTCCACCACGGCTCCGAGTACCAGCCTGCGGGAACCGGGCGTCCCGCGACGCGACCGCCCGGGTAGTAGTTCGGTGTCTTCGACGACGGGTTCGGTGACGCCGCGACCTGCCTGCCCTCGAACTCGACCTCACGGTCCTCGGTGACCGCGCCCGCGGACTTCTGCCCGTCGATCGACGGGATCTCGGGGCCGGGGTCCATCCCCATGGCCGTCCGGGCGGCACGGATGTAGTAGAGGCCTTCGAGTGCCGTCTGCTTGGCGAGGCGTGCCTGGACGGGGGTGGCGGCCTGATCGATCTGGGAGCCCGCCGCCGTGTAGCGCTCGGACGCGTCGGCCAGTGCCTGCTGTGAGGCGGTGTCGGAGCCGGTGAGGCTGTACACCTGTCCGCCGAGTCGTTCGATGGCCTGGCGTGCGTCCGCCTTGGCGTCCTCGAGCTGGTTCGCGGTCTGCCCGGCGCGGTTGTTGCGGCTCCTCACCACCAGGAAGGCGACCGCCGCCACGATCACGAGAATGAGTAGCAGTTCCACGGTGGGCCTCCGGAGTTCTCGCGGACCGCCGGCTGCGGGGGCTGCAACATCCACGAGTAGGGGACAAATCGGACATCTCCCAGAGTACTGATCGATATCGGGGTTACGCGCTCGGCGAACGGGGGCGAGGGGTAAGGCCGGGGGTCGCTCGATCGACTGTGACGCATGTCATAGCGAATCAGATGTGCGCGACCGCCCATGTGCAAGAAAAAAAGGAGCGTTCCCTGGGGTGGGAACGCTCCTGTGCGGAGGGGATGACGGGAATCGAACCCGCGTAATCAGTTTGGAAGACTGAGGCTCTACCATTGAGCTACATCCCCGTGCATACGACAACCTGGGATCGCCATGCATGTCGTCTGCGATGAGTGACTGTACCCAACCTCGCTTTGGATTTCATAATCGGGGGGCCGTAGGATTCTTCCTCGGGTCCTCGCGAGGTTGGCGAGAGCCGGCTTCGACCGGGGTGTAGCGCAGCTTGGTAGCGCATCCGCTTTGGGAGCGGAGGGTCGCAGGTTCAAATCCTGTCACCCCGACCAGAACCACAGGGCAGGTAACTGCCGCACAGAAAAAGCACGACCACACGAAGGAGCCAGTCCGTGAAGAGCACCGTCGAGCAGCTCAGCCCGACGCGAGTCCGTATCAACGTTGAGGTGCCCTTCGAGGAGCTCAAGCCTGATTTCGACAAGGCCTACAAGGCCCTCGCGCAACAGATCCGTCTCCCCGGCTTCCGTCCGGGTAAGGCACCGGCCAAGTTGCTCGAAGCCCGTGTCGGTCGTGGCGCCGTCCTGGAGCAGGTCGTCAACGACGCACTCCCGTCCCGCTACTCCGAGGCCGTCACCAGCGCCTCGGTGAAGGCGATCGGTCAGCCCGAGATCGAGATCACGAAGATCGAAGACGGGGAACTCCTGGAGTTCACCGCAGAGGTCGATGTCCGTCCCGAGATCACGCTGCCCGACTACAGCGAGCTGAGCGTCACCGTCGATCCGATCGAGATCACCGACGAGGCCGTCGAGGAGCAGCTGCTGTCGCTGCGTCAGCGTTTCGGCACCCTCACCGGTGTCGAGCGTGCGGTCGAGGACGGAGACTTCATCTCCATCGACCTGTCGGCCACTGTCGACGGTGAGGCCGTTCCCGAGGCCACCGCGAGCGGTCTGTCGCACGAGGTCGGTTCGGGTCAGCTCATCGAGGGCCTCGACGAGGCCGTCGTCGGCGTCAAGGCCGGCGAGTCCAAGGAGTTCACCTCGACGCTCGTCGCCGGTGACCACGCGGGCAAGGAAGCTGTCGTCACCGTCACCGTCGGCACCGTCAAGGAGCGCGAGCTGCCTGCCGAGGACGACGAGTTCGCTCAGCTGGCAAGTGAGTTCGACACCCTCGACGAGCTGAAGGCCGACCTGCGTGAGCGCGTCGGACGCGTCCGCAAGGTCGAGCAGGCCGGTCAGATCCGCGACAAGGTCCTGGAGACCCTGCTCGAGACCGTCGAGGTCCCGCTTCCCGAGGCCGTCGTCAAGGCCGAGGTCGACGCTGCGCTGCACGACGCCGTGCACGGACTCGACCACGACGAGGAAGCGCTGAACAAGCTCCTCGAGGAGCAGGGCACGAGCCGCGAAGAGTTCGACAAGGACGCCAAGGACAGCGCCGAGCGCTCGGTGAAGACCCAGCTCCTGCTGGACGCCATCGCCGACGCCTCCGACGTCACCGTCGGTCAGGACGAGCTCACCGAGCGCATCCTGTTCCAGGCGCAGCGCTACGGCATGGCGCCGGAGCAGTTCATCCAGCAGATCCAGCAGGCCGGTCAGCTCGGCGCCGTGTTCGCCGACGTGCGTCGCGGCAAGGCTCTCGCCGGTGTCGTCGAGCAGGCCACCGTCACCGACACCTCGGGTGCCGCTGTCGACACCGCCGAACTGTTCGGCAACGGTGAGGCCGAAGCCGAAGAGACCGCGTCCACGGACGAGGTCGCGTCGGATTCCGCCGAGGGCGAAGACCAGAAGTAATGCTGGTCGCGGGGTGTTTCCCTCGCGTTCGGCTGTGAGATGTTTTCCGCTTTGAGCGAAGTAGGGCGGCACCGGGACTCCGGTGCCGCCCTCCTTCGTTAGTGTCTGTGTCAGCAATCAACGATTTACGGAGAAGGCAGGTACCGTGACTTCCAATCACCTGGAGACTTTGCAGAGTCCCGCCATGACTTCAGCCACCGCTGGGTTGAACCTCAGCGACTCGGTGTACGAGCGCCTGCTGCGCGAGCGCATCATCTTCCTCGGTACCCAGGTCGACGACGACATCGCGAACAAGCTGTGCGCCCAGATCCTGCTGCTGTCGGCAGAAGATCCCAGCCGGGACATCTCCCTCTACATCAACTCGCCCGGCGGATCGGTCAGCGCCGGCATGGCTATCTTCGACACGATGCAGTTCGCCGAGTGCGACGTCGCGACGTTCGGAATGGGTTTGGCCGCGTCGATGGGCCAGTTCCTGCTCTCCGCCGGGGCCAAGGGCAAGCGGTACGCCCTCCCGCACGCGCGGATCATGATGCACCAGCCGTCCGCCGGAATCGGTGGTACCGCGAGTGACATCGCGATCATGGCCGAGCAGTTCGCGCACACCAAGCGCGAAATGGCCGAGCTGATCGCCGAGCACACCGGTCAGACGGTCGAGCAGATCACCGCCGATTCGGATCGCGACCGCTGGTTCACCGCACAGCAGGCTCTCGAATACGGTTTCGTCGACCACGTCGTCTCCCGCGCGGCGCAGGCGGGCGGGACCGGGCAGTAGCAGCCCGGCTTCCTCACTGACCGCTCCCACACATCCTTTGGAGAACTGATGACCAACCTGTTCGATCCCCGCAGCCTGGGAGGCCAGGCGCCTACAGGCCCCCAGTCGCGCTACATCCTGCCGTCGTTCATCGAGCACTCGAGCTACGGCGTGAAGGAGTCCAACCCGTACAACAAGCTGTTCGAGGAGCGCATCATCTTCCTCGGCGTGCAGGTGGACGACGCGTCGGCCAACGACGTGATGGCTCAGCTGCTCGTTCTCGAGTCGCTGGACCCCGACCGCGACATCACCATGTACATCAACTCGCCGGGTGGTTCGTTCACGTCGCTGATGGCGATCTACGACACCATGCAGTACGTGCGCGCCGACATCACGACGGTGTGCCTCGGCCAGGCCGCATCCGCTGCCGCGGTGCTGCTGGCGGCCGGTAGCCCCGGCAAGCGTCTGGCCCTGCCGAACGCTCGTGTCCTCATCCACCAGCCCGCGACCGGCGGCATCCAGGGTCAGGTCTCCGACCTCGAGATCCAGGCTGCCGAGATCGAGCGGATGCGTCGCCTGATGGAGACCACTCTCGCGAAGCACACTGGCAAGGACGCCGCCGTGATCCGCAAGGACACCGATCGCGACAAGATCCTCACGGCCGCCGAGGCCAAGGATTACGGAATCATCGACGACGTGCTCGAGTACCGCAAACTCAGCGCCCAGAAGTGATTTCCTGCCGCCCCGGCTCGGGCGACACGCCGTGACGGCGCGGTTGCCGCGAGCCGGGTGCGGGATCGGCAAGGCTGGCTTTCCCGGAAGATCGGTGCGCGAATCACCGACAACCAGTCGACCTCGCTCGCGATCTGCGGGTACGGTCACATAACGGGCTTTCGTTTTCGGTCGGTGCGCGCACGGCGTGGGATCGGTTCGATGGTTGCACGTAGACGAAGGAAGTAGGGACCTGACGAGATGGCACGCATCGGTGACGGCGGGGATCTGCTCAAGTGCTCTTTCTGCGGTAAGAGCCAGAAGCAGGTCAAGAAGCTCATTGCTGGGCCTGGGGTGTACATCTGCGACGAGTGCATCGACCTGTGCAACGAGATCATCGAAGAGGAGCTGGCCGAGTCCAGCGAGGTGAAGCTCGACGAGCTGCCGAAGCCGGCCGAGATCCGGGATTTCCTCGAGAACTACGTGATCGGCCAGGATGCCGCCAAGCGGACTCTCGCCGTCGCGGTCTACAACCACTACAAGCGCATCCAGGCCGGCGACAAGGGTCGTGATGCGCGCGGCGAGACGGTCGAGCTGGCGAAGTCGAACATCCTCATGCTCGGTCCCACGGGCTGCGGCAAGACATATCTGGCTCAGACGCTGGCGAAGATGCTCAACGTCCCGTTCGCGATCGCCGATGCGACGGCGCTCACCGAGGCCGGCTACGTGGGTGAGGACGTCGAGAACATTCTCCTCAAGCTGATCCAGGCCGCCGACTACGACGTCAAGCGCGCCGAGACCGGCATCATCTACATCGACGAGGTCGACAAGATCGCCCGCAAGAGCGAGAACCCGTCGATCACACGGGACGTGTCCGGTGAGGGTGTGCAGCAGGCTCTGCTGAAGATTCTCGAGGGCACGCAGGCCAGCGTGCCGCCGCAGGGAGGTCGCAAGCACCCGCATCAGGAGTTCATCCAGATCGACACGACGAACGTCCTGTTCATCGTGGCGGGCGCGTTCGCCGGCCTCGAGCGGATCGTCTCCGATCGCGTCGGCAAGCGGGGCATCGGTTTCGGTGCCGAGGTGCGGTCCAAGGCGGAGATCGACACGCAGGACCACTTCGCGGAGGTCATGCCGGAAGACTTGATCAAGTTCGGGCTCATCCCCGAGTTCATCGGCCGTCTCCCTGTCGTGGCGTCGGTGACCAACCTCGACAAGGAATCGCTCGTCCAGATCCTGTCGGAGCCGAAGAACGCACTGGTCAAGCAGTACAACCGGTTGTTCGACATGGACGGCGTGGAGTTGGAGTTCACCACGGACGCGCTCGAGGCCATCGCCGATCAGGCGATCCTCCGCGGCACCGGTGCTCGTGGTCTGCGCGCGATCATGGAGGAGGTCCTGCTTCCGGTCATGTACGACATCCCGAGCCGGGACGACGTCGAAAAGGTCGTGGTCAGCGCGGAGACGGTCAATGACAACGTGCTCCCGACCATCGTCCCGCGCAAGCCGGAGCGGGGAGAACGCCGGGACAAGTCCGCCTAGGCGGGGCGCGCTGTATCCTGGGTGCGAACTAACTCACTAGTTCGTACAAATGGAGGTAATGCGCGCGATGACCGCTCCCGGACCGATCTTTGTTCTCAACGGCCCCAACCTGAACCTGCTGGGGCAACGGCAGCCCGAGGTGTACGGGCGGGAGACGCTCGACGACGTCGTGGAGTTGTGCCGCACCGCCGCCGCGAAGGCGGGACGTGAGATCGTCGCGCGGCAGTCCAACCACGAGGGCCACCTGATCGACTGGGTGCACGAGGCCCGCACCACGGCGTCGGGCGTCGTGATCAACCCGGGTGGTTTCACGCACACGTCGGTGGCGTTGCGCGACGCCCTGGTGACGCTCGAGGTGCCCCTCGTCGAGGTGCACATCAGCAACGTGCACGCCCGCGAGGAGTTCCGGCACCACTCGTACGTGTCCGGGGTCGCCACGGGAGTGATCGCCGGACTCGGCATCCTCGGCTATTCGCTGGCCGTCGACTTCATCTGCAACAAGGGCTGACGGCGCCATGGGACGACAGGTTCGTACGAGCGTTGCCACGGTGTCCCTGAGTGGATCGCTGGAGGAGAAGGTCACCGCGATCGCGGCAGCCGGGTTCGACGGATTCGAGGTGTTCGAACCCGATTTCGTGAGCTCGCCGTGGTCGCCGCGTGAATTGGCATCCCGCGCAGCGGATCTCGGGCTCACCCTCGATCTGTATCAGCCGTTCCGCGATCTGGATTCGGCCGACGACGCGACGTTCGCGCGCAACCTGATCCGGGCCGAGCGCAAGTTCGACATCATGGAGCAGCTCGGCTGCGACACCCTGCTGGTCTGCTCGTCGCCACTGCCCGAGGCGGTGCGCGACGACGCCCGCCTGACCGAGCAACTCCACACCCTCGCCGAGCACGCACACGGCCGGGGGCTCCGCATCGCCTACGAGGCGCTGGCCTGGGGCACGCACGTCAACAGGTACCGGCACGCGTGGAAGATCGTGCAGGACGCCGACCATCCCGCCCTCGGTACCTGCCTCGACAGCTTCCACATCCTCTCCCGCGGCGACGACCCGTCCGGCATCCGTGACATCCCGGGGGAGAAGATCTTCTTCCTGCAGCTCGCCGATGCGCCCCGGATGTCGATGGACATCCTGCAGTGGAGCCGGCACCACCGGAACTTCCCGGGGCAGGGCAACTTCGATCTCGCCACGTTCGGTGCCCACGTCCAGGCGGCCGGATACACCGGGCCGTGGTCGCTGGAGATCTTCAACGACACGTTCCGGCAGTCGTCGACGGGTCGCACGGCCGCCGACGCGCACCGCTCGCTGCTGTACCTCCAGGAGGAGGTCGCCCGGGTGCAGGCCGAGCACGGTGAGGACACCGGTCGGGGTCTGGCGCTGTTCGAGCCGCCGCCGCGCGCACCGCTCGAAGGCATCGTGTCGCTCCGGCTCGCCGCCGGTCCCGGTAAGGATTCCGACCTCCGGCAAGCGTTGCAGCACATCGGATTCCGTCTGGTGGGCCGGCATCGCAGCCACGACCTCCAGTTGTGGCGGCACGGCCGGATGACCATTGTGGTCGACGCCACCGCGGGCACGGTGTGGACGGCGCCGGGTCTGCCGGCGCACCTTCCGGTGCTCACCCAGATCGGCATCCGGTCGAGCGACCCCGACGCGTGGGGGGAGCGCGCCGCGGCGCTCGAAGTCCCGGTGCACGAGGTCCTGCTGCCCGGTGTGGACACCGCTCCCGAGTCCGATGTGGTGCGTCTCAAGATCACCGATGCGACGTCGCTGGATCTGCGCGGTCCGGGTAGCGCCGCGTCGTGGCAGTCGGCGTTCGACCTGTATCCGACGGAGTCGCGCTGGCAGGACGAGGTGCCGGTGTTTACCGGGGTCGATCACGTGGCGCTCGCCGTCCCGTCGGACAACTGGGACGGCATCATGCTGCTGCTCCGCTCGGTGTTCGCGATGGCGCCGCACGAGGGCCTCGACGTCACGGACGCGGTCGGGATGATGCGTAGTCAGGCGCTGACGATGGATCAGACGGGCGCCGACGGCGTCGACCGTCCGCTGCGCATCTCGCTCAACATGGTTCCGGGTGCGGTGTCGGGAAACTCCCACATCGCCGCGGCCCGGCGCGGTGGGATCAGCCACGTCGCGTTCGCGTGCACGGACATCTTCACCGCCGCGGCGACCATGCAGTCGAACGGCTTCGAGCCGCTCGTCATCTCGCCGAACTACTACGACGACCTCGAGGCCCGCTTCGGACTCTCCCGCGAACTCCTCGACCGCATGAGCGGTTCCGGCATCATGTACGACGCTGACGCCCACGGCGAGTTCTTCCACCTGTTCACCCAGACGGTGGGCGCCGACCTGTTCTTCGAGGTCGTGCAACGCGTCGGCGGTTACGAGGGGTACGGGGACGCGAACTCCGCGATGCGTCTGGCTGCCCAATTGCGGGCGGTCGGCTGAGCGGCCGACCCGACAGATAACGGCGCCCGTGGTCACGACCACGGGCGCCGTCGTCTTTCCGTTGAGCGCGGTGACAGTGACGTCCGACACGTCTGGAGCGTGACCACTGTCGTCGATGCGCGCTCCCGGGGTGCATGTGACTGATGGGGTCGAAAAATCCGACCGGAGTCGGCGACCGACAGCACAGGCGTCAATGCGACACGTGGGTTTTTGGCCAATACGTACTAACCTGTGTCGAAACCGTGACCTTTTCGTTATCAGTCACGAACTCGACGGAGGAATGTGGTCTTGGCTCTACACGCGAACACCGTCCCGCAGGCCCGGCATGCCCGGCGCACCCGTTCTGCGAAGTCCGCCCGCCGGCACGTGGTGGCGACCTCGCTGGCGGCTACTGCGCTGCTCGTGTCCGGCGCCATCGCCTCCGCCGCCACCGGGGAGGTGGCGCACGCATCCACCGAGGCGGGTGTGTCGCTCACTCCGCCGCCGCAGTTCCTGCAGGTCGAACGCCCGGAACTCACCGACCACACCGAGCAGATCCAGCGCGCCGCCCAGCGTGAGGTCGAGAGGCTGGTGGCCCAGAAGGCCGAGACCGAGCGCCTGGCCCGGGAGGCGGCCGAACAGGCCGCACGTCAGGCTGCGGCCGAGGAGGCGGCTCGCCGACCCGCGGTCCTGTTCCCGGCCGACGGCACGTTCACGTCCGGCTTCGGCCAGCGCTGGGGTACCAACCACAACGGCATCGACATCGCGAACTCCATCGGCACTCCGATCAAGGCCGTCACCAACGGCACCGTGATCGAGAGCGGTCCGGCGTCGGGCTTCGGGCTGTGGATCCGCCTGCAGCAGGACGACGGCACCATCGGCGTGTACGGCCATATCGACACCTCGTTGGTCTCGGTCGGGCAGCCGGTCCGGGCCGGCGACCAGATCGCCACCATGGGCAACCGGGGGCAGTCGACCGGACCGCATCTGCACTACGAGGTGTGGACGGCGAACGGAACCAAGATCGATCCGGCGGGCTGGCTCAATTCGCGCGGCGTCCCCGTGCCCGGAGGGCAGGGCAGCTAGGGGCACCTCACTGCCTGCTGAGGTGAAAATGATGGGTTTCTGGTGTTGTCTGCTGGTTGCATCACCGCAAGACTGTCTCCATGACCCTCATTTCTCCTCCGCCGACCGGCCGGCGTGAGTGGATCCACGACTCGGACTGCGACCTCGACGCGTTCCGCGCCTCCGTGGACCGCTCGACGAATCTGACCGACTATCCGTTCGCCCACTCGATGGAGCAGAACGTTCCGGTGTACCGCAGCGAATCGCTGATTCCGCACCTCGACGAGGCGCAGTCCCGCCGTGCCGTGCAGACCGAACTCGTGCGCGCGCTCACCGACGGTCCCGGAATCGTGGTATTCCAGAACGCCTTCGGCGACCCCGCCGTGGTGGATCGTGCCACCGAACAGTTCGACCTCCTCATTGCGCAGCAGCATGCGTCGGGTGGTGTGGTGGGTGACCACTTCGGCAAGGCGGGCGCCAACGACCGCATTTGGAACGCCGCGCAGAAGCTGGCTCTCGGCGCACCGGACGTGTTCGCCGACTATTACGCCAACGACATCCTCGCGCTGATCTGCCAGAGTTGGCTGGGGCCGCTGTACCAGGTGACGTCGCAGGTCAACGTGGTCAATCCCGGTGGGGCCGCGCAGGTTCCGCATCGGGACTACCACCTCGGCATCGTGCCTTCGCACGAGCTGCCCGAGTATCCGGCGCATCTGCACCGGATGTCGGCGGCGCTGACGCTGCAGGGCGCGGTGGCGCACTGCGACATGCCCGTCGAGAGCGGACCCACCCTGTATCTGCCGTACTCGCAGCTGTTCGAGGCGGGCTATGTGGCATTCTCGCGGCCGGAGTTCGTCGAGTTCTTCCGCGACCGTCACGTCCAGTTGCCGCTCCGCAAGGGCGACGCGGTGTTCTTCAACCCGGCGCTCTACCACGGTGCGGGCCACAACCGTTCGGAGTCGATCCGGCGGATGGCCAATCTGCTGCAGATCTCGTCGCCGTTCGGCCGGGCGATGGAAGTGCTGGACCGTGAGGCCATGGCGAACGCCGTGTATCCGACGTTGCTGGCCCGGCAGAGTGTGGGGGCGAGCGAGCGGACTCTCCGCAATGCCGTCGTCGCGACCGCCGAGTGCTACCCGTTCCCGACCAACCTCGACCACGATCAGCCGGTGCACAGTCTCGCGCCGGCCACCCAGGTGGACACGGTGTGGGAAGCGTTGCGGGACAGCGTCGGTCCGGCGGTGCTCGCGGAGCGTCTGGCCGCGCAGACCGCGCGGCGGCAACCGTGAACGGGCTCCGAGGCGTGATCGACGGACACGCGGATTCACTACGACAGCACCGTCCGGTGCGATTGGACGAGACACGACGATGACGATTCGACTTGCAGGCGCGCCCATTTCGTGGGGAGTGTGTGAGGTGGAGGGCTGGGGTCACCAGCTCGATCCCGACCGGGTGCTCACCGAGATGCGCGACGCGGGCCTCGCGGCCACCGAACTCGGTCCGGACGGATTCCTCCCTTCGGATCCATGCGAGCTGACGGACACCCTCGCCCGGTACGACCTGACGGCGGTCGGAGGATTCGTGCCGGTGCTCCTGCACGACCCGGATCACGACACGGTCGCTGCGATCGGCGGGGCGCTCGATTCGCTCGTCGCGTCGCGGTCGGAGGTCATCGTCCTGGCGGCGGTGACGGGGGCGGTCGGCTACGATTCGCGCCCCGAACTCGACGACTCTGGATGGAAGACGTTGCTGCGCAATCTCGACCGTCTGTCGTCCGCTGCTGCCGACCGGGGCCTGCGGGCGGTGATCCACCCGCACGTGGGGACGATGATCGAGAACCGCGCCGAGGTGGACCGCATCCTGGACGGCTCGTCGATCCCGCTGTGCCTGGACACCGGACATCTCCTGATCGGCGGCACCGACCCGCTCGACCTGGTCTCCACGGCCCCCGAGCGGATCGCCCACGCACACCTGAAGGATGTCGATGCGACACTCCTCGGCCGGGTCCGGGCGGGTGAACTCACCTACACCGAGGCCGTCGTCCAGGGCATGTACACGCCGCTCGGTACCGGCGACGTGGACATCGCCGGTGTGGTCGAGCGGCTGCAGAATCAGGCCTACGACGGCTGGTACGTCCTCGAACAGGACACCATTCTCGCGGCGGAACCCGAGGGCGAAGGTCCCGTGCGCGACGTCGTCCGAAGCGTCGAATACCTGAAAAGCATCGCGAAGTAGGGCCTTGTGCCGACGGGCGCGGCTACGACCGGGCAGGCCCGGTCGTGCCGCGCACCATCAGGTGGGGGTCGATCACGAAATCCTGCGGGTCGAGGTCCTCGTCCTCGAGTCGGCCGACGGCGAACTGCACGGCGTGCCGCGCCAGGCCCTCCGTGTCCTGCCGCACGGTGGTGAGGTCGATCCGCGACAACTGCGACAGGTGGCTGTCGTCGTACCCGACGATCGAGATGTCGCCCGGCACGTCGACGTGGGCACGGGTGAACACGTCCATGAGGCCGATGGCGCAGCGGTCGTTGCCGGCGAGCACGGCGGTGGGCAGGCGGTCCTCGGCCAGCAGGGTGTTCGCGGCGGCGACGCCTGCCTCCTCGGTGTGCTGACCGGGAATGACGCGAATGTGGTCGGAGAGGTCGTGCCTGCGCATCGCCGCGAGATATGCGCGACGCCGCTCGGGTGAGCCCGGGTCCGCGCCGCCGTCGACGTGCGCGATCTCGCGATGTCCGAGTTCGACCAGGTGGTCCACGGACTGCCGGATGCCTTTGGCGTCGGCGGTCCGCACGGTGTCGACAGCGGTGTGGGGGAGTGCGCGGCCGACCACGGTGACCACGGCCCGGTCCGCGAGCGTGCGCAGATAGTCCGCCTCGGAGAGGGGGCCGAGCAGGATCAGGCCCTCACACCGGTGGCTGAGGAGCGCTTCGATCGCCTTGTGCTCGTCGCGGGTGGGTGCGCTCGCGGACAGCAGGACCTCGTATCCGGCGGCTTCGGCCTCCGCGTAAATCGTTCCGATCAGGTCGGCCTGGAAGGTCTGGTGGACGTCCATGAGCACCCCGAGGGTGCGGCTGCGGCCGCGGGCGAGCATGCGGGCGGCCCGGTCGAGGCGGTAGCCGAGTTCGTCCGCGGCCTGCAGGACGCGGTCCCGGGTCTCGTCGGACGCGCCCGGTTTGTTGCTGAAGATCAGTGACACGAGGGTGCGTGACACCCCGGCCCGCGTCGCGACATCGGCCATCGTGGGGCGTCGGTGCAGGCCCGCCGGTGCCCGCTCCGCATCCGCGTGCGCGGTGGCTCGGTCGTCGAGCATGTCGATCTCCCTCGGTTGCGTCGTCAGGGACGTTCTCACGGATCGCGACCCCAGCCCTTGACACCTTCTGTGATTCACCTCATAGTAGACAACTGAAGCGCGTTAGTGAAGCGCTTCAGTCCAGGAAAGTACGCCTCTCGGCTGCATCGAGCCGAGCGCGTCCCGGGCGATATCGACACACGTGAACCGATCTTCCGTGTCGTGATGCGTGAGCATTCCCAGAAAGGCCACACCTGATGTTGACCACCAAGGCTGACAGTGCACGCGGAAGAGGCGGCGCTGCGAATAACGAGCGCAGTCACAAACGCTTCCTGACCAAGCTCACCGTCATCTCCACGCTCGGAGGCCTGCTGTTCGGCTACGACACCGGCGTGATCTCCGGTGCGCTGCTCTATATGAAGGACGAGTTGAACCTCAGTGCGGTCGGCGAAGCCACCGTCGTGAGTTCACTGCTCTTCCCCGGTGCGGCCGTCGGCGCGCTGCTGGGCGGCCGGTTGTCCGATGCCCTCGGACGTAAGCGCACGCTGCTCGTCTGCGCGGGCCTGTTCCTCGTCGGTGCCCTCGGGTGTGCGATGGCTCCCAACGTGGAGATCATGGTGCTGGCCAGGATCGTCCTCGGTCTCGGTGTGGGCGCCGCCGCCGTCACCTGCCCGCTGTACCTGGCCGAGATGGCCCCCGTGGAGCGGCGCGGCCGGATGGTCACCATCAACGAACTGATGATCGTCACCGGTCAGATGCTCGCCTTCTCGATCAACGCCCTGCTCGATCACCTCATCGAGGATCCGACGGTGTGGCGGTACATGCTGGCCATCGCGTCGGTGCCCGCGGTTCTCCTGCTGCTCGGCATGCTCGTGCTCCCGGATTCACCGCGCTGGTACGCGTCGAAGGGCCGCCTCGCCGAAACCCGCAGGACCCTCGAAATGAGCCGCAGCGAGTCCGAGGCCGCCGACGAGTACGCCAGCATCAGCTTCCACGCCGCCCGCGACCGGAAGTCGAAGACCAGCGGCGCCGTCCACTACCTGCGTGACTACCCCTGGATGCGCCGGATCCTCTGGATCGGCTGTGGTCTGGCCATCGTGCAGCAGGCGACGGGCATCAACACGGTCAACTATTACGCGCCGACGATCCTCGAGCAGAGCGGGCTGGGTGTCAGCGCGTCCCTGGTGGCCACCATCGCGGTCGGTGTCACATCGGTAGTCATGACGATCCTCGGAATCGTTCTGCTGGGCTTCGTAAATCGCCGCAAGATGCTGCTCACCGGTTTCATCGGTGTGGCCTCCTCGCAGGCCGCGCTGTCGCTGGTGTTCCTGCTGCCCTCGTCCACCGGCCGCAGCTACATCATCCTTGCCGCGATGATGGTGTTCGTCGCCTTCGTCCAGTGCTTCGTCGGCACCTGCGTGTGGTTGCTGCTGTCGGAGATCTTCCCGATGGCCATCCGCGGGTTCGCGATGGGTATCGCGGTATTCGTGCTCTGGACGACCAACGCGTTCATCTCGTTCGTCTTCCCGATCCTCAACTCGGTTCTCGGATCCACCGGAACGTTCGGCCTGTTCGTGCTCGTGAACCTGATGTCGGTGTACTTCGTCTACCGCTTCGTCCCGGAAACCAAGGGCCGCAGCCTCGAAGAGTTGGAGGACCGGCTCGGCGCAGGTAACCCCGCCACATCGGCAGCAGGAAACGCCGCCGCCGTCGCGACTCACTGATCGACGGTTCTCACGCACCGGTACCACCGCCTGCGGGTGGTGGTACCGGTGCGTTGCGGTGTGTGCGGCGCCGCCCGTGGAGTTGGTTCAGGTACTCGGCGTCCCGCTGGTCGTGGGAGAGTTCGGTGAGCAACCGGAGGGCACGGGAGTGCTGCATCTCTCGGATGTGGTTGTGGGTCAGTTCGATTGCCGCCCCTTCCGGTTCGGTTCGAATGATTTCGCCGCGTGGCGTGGTCCATTCGAGTTTCCCCGCTCCGGTCTGCCGAACGGTCCAGGAGCCGTCGGTTTTCAGCCGGTGGTGACGCCGGCAGAGGCAGGCGAGGTTCGACTCGACCGTCAGACCGCCGTTCTCGGGGCGGTTGCGGTCGAACGGGGTCGTGTGGTCGATGTCGCAGAGCCGTGCTGACACCTGGCAGTTGGGGAAGCGGCAGTTGCCGTCGCGGGCCCTGATCCGGCGGCCAAGAGCCGTCCCCGGTGCGTAGGTGAGTTCGGGTCTGGTTGCTGCGTTCCGGATGTAGGTCACGGGTATGCCATGAGTCTTCTGAACGGGGCCGGCCCCGAGGACGTGCCCACCTGGGTTGCCTTCGGTGGCCAGCGTGTGGATACGCTGGAAGACACTGTCGGCGGCCAATGTACGCGCGGAGTCCGCACAGATCGGCCCGTATCCCTCGAGGTGGGCGGGAAGGTCGTCGAGTCCGAGGAACGTCGAGGCGTTGACCACGATCTGGACGAGCGGTGCCCGCCGCGTGCCCGCAGTGGCGACGCGGGCTGGGCACTGTTCCCGACCGCACAGGCAGAATAGGCGTCCGGTGCCGTCTGGGGGTACCTCCCTGCACGAAGTGCTTGGGGGACCAGCGCGGTGAGTGCGTCGGCTCGGCGTTGAGGGAGGGTGCGTGGGTCGTGGGCGCAGACGTCGGGGATCGACATTTCCCGCAGCCGCGTTGCGAGGGTGTGGGCGTCGGCGGCGGGGAGGTGGCCATCGAGGTAGGCCATGCCGTTCTCCGCGGGCCGGATCCACACGTCGCGATCGGCGATGGCGAGTTTGTTGCGGTGGGCGACGCTGTCGGGGTCGTGGCGGGCGATGAGCCGTCGAGCTCGGGCGCGCAGTTTCGACGGCGGTAGGGAGCGTCCGTCGAGGATCGCGGCTTCGAGTTGCTCCAACTTGCTGTCGCTGACGCCGGTGAGCATCGCGGCGACGACCCGTGCCTGATCGAGGTCGATTCGCCCGGCCGCGAATGCATCTCGGGTGCCGTGCAGGCGGTAGCGCAGTTCGAGTCCGAGGTCGATCCAGGCGGTCACCACCGGTTCGTTGATGCCGAGTGCGACCGACACCTCCACGGCCGCGTGGGAACCGGAGTGAGCAGGGTTGATGCCACGGCGTTCGTCCTCGTCGCAGCAGAGATCGTAGAATTCGGTCACCGCGACAACCTGCCGGTATTGAGCCTGCGCCAGCACCGATTCGCCTCTTCGGAGCCCCTCGACAGCCACGATCCCCGGCGGCGTCGCGTCGAGTGCGGCCGCGCTGGAACTGTTGTCCCCCATGGTCTTCAACCCACGGTATCGAACGTATCTTCGATCCTACCGGGGGTCGCCGACAAGTATCAGAGAATTTTTCGGGCGTGTAGGGGCTCGCTGCCGGTGGCATTCTGAGACACTGCGACCTGCGGACTTGTCGCCTGTCTCACGGCATGACTACCGCAATCTGTCTCAATTCGCTGGCATTTATTGAGCGATCGGGAAGCGGGCCGTGCCGATGCCCTGTCGCGACGGGCGATCAGCACGCCCTGAAACCCACGCGGGCGGTAGGTAGCTTGGACGGATCATTCGAATCTTGTGGGGCTGGCTGTCTTCTGGCCTGTCAGATCTGTAGAGAAAGGCTTTTTGCGGGATGCTGACCCACTCGATGGCCCAGAAGTTGCCGAGCCGGTGAACCGTCGGTGAGCTGCCGTCCTCGAGAGTGAGATCGATCTGGACCTCGGGCTCGGCGTTACCGTGGAGGACCCACCATGAGGCGCCGGGGACGTCCCCCGGCGTGTGCTCTTCGATCAGACTCTCCGCGTTGTCAAGGAGTGGTGGCCTCCACATGGAACCAACCGTCGTCGGCCAGTAGGCAACTTCGCGAAGCCGTTCAGGGGTCGCAACACATGACGTCCGTCATCACGCGCCAGTATGACTACGCGCGAGATTTCCAGGACGAGACTACGAATATTCATCGACGACTCCCGTTTCGAACGATACGGACCGAGCCCAGAAGCAGGTGCAACTTTGCGCCGAATAGCGATCGGCAACGGTCACCGATCTGAATAGACCGGTTGCGCGTGCCGGGCAAAGCCTCAGCCGCAGACCTGTGGTGCGGAGAGAAACAATCCGCCACAGATGAAGGCGCGGGATAGCTTCCACTCGTTGTTGACACGCACGAAGGGAATTGGTCCCACTGGGTACGGTTCCATGCCTTCGATGTGGCCCTGCCCAGTCGCGTTGACCATCTCTGGGCCGACGGGTTCTACGGCGGTGAACTGGAGGTATTGGGGTGAGGGTTGCGCACCCCAAGCCCGCGCGATCGGCAGGGTCTGGTCGGTGGGACCATCCAGGAGCCGCGCCCGGTCCTCCTCGCGTATCGAGTCGTTGGTGGTGGCGTTGTACAGGGCGGTCAGTTGCTCGGCGGTGGGCACGGGATCGGTGATCGGCGCCGGCGGCGGTGCGAACTGTGTGGATTGGACGACGGCGGTCGGATCGCGCGATTCGGTGCCCTCGGGCGAGCAGGCGCCGGCGACGGTTGCGATCGCGACAAGAGCGCTGGCACCTATCGCGGCTTTCCTCACCCTCATGATCCAGGTATCGCCCCAAGTCGACGCAACGTGACAAGCCCGTGCCACACCAACCCCTGGTTGCATCTCCATCATCGATCGGATGCCGGTATCGATCCCTATCCGACCAGCGGGCGGTACTCGCAGAGCTGGAGCACCGTGTTGCGCACGACACGCCGCTTCCGTCTCCGAGGTAACAGCGTCGAGACGGGGCCTGGTGTGCAGTCACTTAATCGCACCGGCGGGCAGCTCGGACGCGCGAAGATAGCGTTATGCCGATCCAGGACTTGTGGAATCAGGACAGTTTGGTGTGGCACTTCGGCTTGCTCGACGGTGGTCCGGCGATCGGGTCTGATCACGACGTTGAGGCGCCGCAGGTATGGGTGCGTGCTCTCGAAGCTGTCGCCCGCGATCTGCGGTGCCTGCGGTACGGGCGCGACGTGCGGTTGGACGGATCGGGGTGGGAGCTTGCCGTTAACGGCGACTACGCCGTCACCATTGGCTGGCAGGGCGTACGCGGCATCAGTGGGTTCGCCCGCTGCGACGGCTTGTCGATGGATGCTCCGTTCGATGAGGCCGCGGTCTGGGTGGCCGATACCGTTCAGTCAGATCTTGCTGGCTACGACTTCGTGCAGTGGCCCTCACAGGGACAACACATGCTGCTGCCGCGGAAGCGCGACGATGGTCCGGTTTGGATCGATACCCATACCGACGACACCGTTGCCGCCATTGGCGAGCTCTGTCAGCACATCGGCCGGTGGGGCAAGACTCAGGTCCGTGAGTCGCTGAGGGATCGACTAACGCTCATCGAATGACGACCTGCGCGATGCAGGAGACCACCGGACGACCGGGGCACCACCGGATGGCAGAAAGCGCCCCGGTGTTCAATCGCGATCGACGCGCTCGGCCTGCCCCATGCGGTGGGCCGCACAGTCCCATGGCCAACGTCGCGACACTGCTCGCGCTCATCGCCGTCGTTGTCCCGATCTGACACAGGGCCGGTTGCCAGCTCAGTCCGATCTGGAGCGGCGTGGGTTCGGAGAAACTGGCGAATTCGAGATCCTCAAATCCACCAAACATGCCGTGCTCCCGGTACCGCCAGCGAAGCTCCCGTTTGGGTGAACTTCTCGTTCAGTACCGGGAGTAGTGCTGTCCAGTCGCCTGTTCGCCAGCGCAGATGCACTTTCGGTCGAGGTTTCGGTCCGAGGTCACGGCGCAAAACCGAATACCGAGCGCATCGTGGGAATCCGGGCTGTGCGGACATGCCGTGCAGGACAACGTCGATTCCATTGCCCGGGCAGGGCTAGGTGACTCGGAAGCCGCTAGAGAGTTCGACACATCGGTCGGGTTCGACGCCATGGCGGCGCTCCAGTTCTCGGCCCTTGACTTCGGGCCGGTTTGGGCGCCGAGGACGACATGGCGCGACCGCGCATATTCGAATGACCCTCGACATCCACGAGGCTACACTCCCCGCCGCCCCTTAGGCTCCGCGGGGAACGACCCTCACGCAGCAGAAGTGTCAGCGCACGGACCGTATTGCGGGAACGCGTCGGCGGTTCAGAACGTCCCGACGACCCTTTTCGACCCTGGGCGATCCTGTCGCAATTGCAACCGAACGAGTCCTCGATGTTTCGTTGCGGAATCTTCGCCGTAAGCGGAACCCGCATCGGCACGTCCCGCAAGCCGGCCGTTGACCGGAACTCGCTGACCAGCGCCGTTCCGTAGCCCCGTCCGATGATGTTGTCCTTTCGGGGCGTCAAGCGGGACACCCCGAACGATCTGGATCACGCCGAAGGTGGGCGAGCCTCTCCACGATGACGGATCCGCCACCGGCCCGTCACTCGCCGTGAGATTCCGCCACCGGATTCGAGACCCGCCATGCCGCCACGTCGAATGCAATCTCACCCAAGTGGCCAACCGGACACCGAGTGGCCATCCCAGATGAGATTTGGCCCCGAGTCTCGCGACGCTACCGGACGGCTGACGCGAAGGTGTGAAGTGCGCGAGGTGGAGTAGTGGGAAGGGGCTGCCGTCTGCATCGCACAACAGCGGCGAACCCACGCCGCGGCCCCGGTGCATGTCGTCGACGAACAGCCTTTCCATCTTCCCGGTCTCGGGGCCGGAGAATCCGGCGGCGACGCGTCAACTGCTGCCTGTGTGGTCGAGAGCGGGCTGCCACGACGCATTGCTCGTGGTGGGCGACGCGTCATCGGTGATGGAGTTGTGCGTCGCCTGCATCCCTCGTTCCAGCTGGCGGCCAGGACCGGAATCTCTTCCTCGTCGACGCGCCCACGTGGTTCGATGCTTCTTCATCGGTCACGGCCGCACCTGAGACCGCGCTCGTGCGTGGTTGACGAGTCCAGAGACTCGTCAACCACGCACGGGCGCGGAGAGCCTCGCGAGGGTGGCGGCCCCGATGCGCTGTGCCGATTCGCCGAGTTGGGTTTCGCGGATGCGGGCGAGAGGGCGGTGTCCGGAACCGGTTGCGAGAGAGGCATAGACGTCCCGCGCATGGTCGAGGAACAGCGGAGCCGAGCCGCTGACACCGCCGGCGATGACAACGAGGTCGGGGTCGTAGACGTCGCCGACCATGGCGAGTCCGACGCCCAGCCACCGTGCGAACTCCTCCATCGTGCGGATGGCCAGCGGGTCGCCGTCCCGCGCGGCGCTCGCGATCCGGCGGCCGGTGAGCGATCCCGGATCGCTCGCCACCTCGCGTGCGAGGATCGTCGAACTCGTGGGGTCGGCGGCGAGAAGCTCGATGGCCGTGTCCACGAGTGCTGTTCCGCTGCAATACCGTTCCCAGCACCCGCGCTTGCCGCAGGCGCAGGGTCTGCCGCCCGGAACCACCTGCAGGTGGCCGAGTTCGGGAGCGACTCCGTGGCTCCCGCGGTACAGCGTCCCGTCGATGAGCAGGGCCGCACCGATGCCGGTGCCGATCGCGACCATCACCACGTTGCGACCGCCGGCGGCGGCCCCGAACCGGTGCTCCGCCCACGCGGCCGCGTTCGCGTCGTGTTCGAGGACCACCGGCAGCCCGAGCCGCTCGCTGAGGTCGTTGGCGACCGGCACGTTCTTCCACGGCAGGTGCGGCGCGAACCGCACGGTGGTGAGGTCGGGGGTGATGAAGCCGGCCACCGCAAGCCCGACGGCGGACACGGGATGGCGGCCCGCGAGTTCGCGAACGGCACGGTCGAGCGCGTCCTCGAGGGCCTTGGCCGATTGCGGTGTGGGCGCCTGCACGGAATCGAGCACCTCGCCGGTGTCGTCGACCACGCAGGCCCGGATACTGGTACCACCGACGTCGATGCCGACGGTGAGAGCGGAGACAGGCACGGAGGCGACGGTACTCACCGTGCCGAGGCCGTCGCCGCCTCGGGTACCGCCCGGGAATCCTCCCAGGCATCGAGCCGGCTGATCGCGGTCCGGGCGACCACCTGTTGTTCCGTGACGGCGAGGTGTCCCCGGGTCCGGCCCAGGAACGACCACGTCCAGGACATGGCGGTCGCGAGCCGGCTCTTGAATCCGACGATGTAGACCAGGTGGATCAGGAGCCACAGCAGCCAGGCGAGCAACCCGGTCAGTTGGAGGCGGCCGACCTTCGCGACCGCATTGAAGCGGGAGATCATCGCCATGCTGCCCTTGTCCGTGTAGCGGAACGGGGCGCGTTCGGGCTTGTCGCGACCCTTCCGGTGGGCCCGCACCTCGGCGGCGATCAGCTGCGCGGCGTAGCGGCCACCCTGGATCGCGACCTGCGCGACGCCGGGAAGACCGTCCCGGTTCATCATGTCCCCGACGACGAAGACGTTGCTGTGGCCGGGCAGGGTGAGGTCGGGTTCGACGAGGACCCGGCCCGCGCGGTCGGTGCCGGCGCCGGTCTGTTCGGCGAGTTGCCTGCCCAGCGGGCTGGCTGCGACGCCCGCAGACCAGATCTTGCAGGTGGCCTCGATCCGCCGCTCGGCTCCGTCCTGGTCGCGGACGGTGAGTCCGTCGTCGTCGACGTCGGTCACCATCGCGCCCAACTGGATCTCGACCCCGAGATTCCCCAAAGTGTCCGCGGCCGCCCGGCGCAGCTTGTCGTCGAACGGCGGGAGCACCGTCGGCGCCGCGTCGAGCAGGATGATGCGCGCGTCACGGGGATCGATGGTGCGGTACGCGCCGGCGAGAGTGCGATGCGCGAGCTGGGCGATCTCGCCCGCCATCTCGACTCCGGTGGGTCCGGCGCCGACTACGACGAACGTCAGCAGGCGCGCCCGCTCGGCCGGATCGGTGCTCACCTCGGCGCTTTCGAAGGCCCCGAGGATGCGGCCGCGCAGCTCGAGGGCGTCGTCGATCGTCTTCATTCCAGGTGCGTGCTCGGCGAAATGGTCGTTGCCGAAATAGGATTGGCGGGCGCCCGCCGACACGACGAGACTGTCGTACTCGGTGACGGTCGTGCGGCCCCGGTGGGTGGACGTGACGGTCCGGTCGGCGACGTCGATCTTCTCGACTCCGCCGATGAGGACGGACGCGTTCTGCTGGTCCTCGAGGACGAGCCGGGTCGCGGGCGCGATCTCGCCCTCGGACAGGATTCCCGTCGCCACCTGGTACAGCAGCGGCTGGAACAGGTGATGCGTCGTGCGATCGATCAGAGTGACATCGACGTCCGTCCGTTTCAGGGCCTTGGTGGCGAAGAGGCCGCCGAATCCCGATCCGATGACCACGACCCGATGACGGCGGGCGAGAGAGGTGTCGCTCATGAAGTTCCTTTCGATCGAACGGACGCCGCGCCGGACCGCGGACGGTCCGGCGCGGAGAACCAGTACTTATGCGTTCTGGGGGAATCCGAGGTTGAGGCCGCCGTGGCTGGGGTCGAGCCAGCGGGTGGTGACGACCTTGCCGCGGGTGAAGAAGTGCACGCCTTCGGCGCCGTGGGCGTGGGTGTCGCCGAACAGGGAGTTCTTCCAGCCCCCGAAGGAGTAGTAGGCCATCGGGACGGGGATGGGGACGTTGATGCCGACCATGCCGACCTCGACCTCGTTCTGGAATCGGCGGGCGGCGCCGCCGTCGTTGGTGAAGATGGCGGTGCCGTTGCCGAACTGGCTGGAGTTCACCAGTTCGAGGGCTTCGTCGTAGGAGTCGACGCGGATCACGGAGAGGACGGGTCCGAAGATCTCGTCGGTGTACACGGACATGTCGGTGGTGACGTGGTCGATCAGGGTGGGGCCGAGCCAGAATCCGTCCTTGCCGCCGTCGGCCTGCACCTGCCGGCCGTCGACGACGATGGTGGCCCCGTCGTTTTCGCCGGCGTCGATGTAGGAGGCGACCTTGTCGCGGTGCACCTTCGTCACCAGCGGACCCATGTCGGAATCGCGGGTGCCGTCACCGATCTTCAACGTGTCGGTGCGGTCTTTGATCTTCGCGACCAGTTCGTCGGCGATGTCGCCGACGGCGACGAGGGCGGAGATCGCCATGCAGCGTTCGCCGGCGGATCCGAAGCCGGCGTTGACCATGGCGTCGGCCGCGAGGTCGAGGTCGGCGTCCGGGAGGACGATGGCGTGGTTCTTCGCCCCACCCAATGCTTGGACGCGTTTGCCGTGGGCGGTGCCGGTGGCGTAGACGTACTGGGCGATGGGGGTGGACCCGACGAAGCTGATGGCCTTGATTGCGGGGTTGGTGAGGAGTTCGTCGACGGAGGTCTTGTCGCCCTGCAGGACGTTGAACACCCCGGCCGGGAGGCCGGCTTCGGCCCAGAGTTCGGCCATCCAGATGGCGGCGGTGGGGTCCTTCTCGGACGGCTTCAACACCACCGTGTTGCCGGCGGCGATGGCGATGGGGAAGAACCACATCGGGACCATGGCGGGGAAGTTGAAGGGGGAGATGATGCCGACGGGGCCGACGGGTTGGCGGAGGGAGGAGACGTCGACGTTGGTGGAGGCGTTTTCGGTCATGTCGCCTTTGAGCAGGTGGGCGATGCCGCAGGCGAATTCGACGACTTCCTGGCCGCGGGAGACTTCGCCGAGGGCGTCGGAGACGACCTTGCCGTGTTCGGAGGTGATGATTTCGGCGAGTTCGCCCTTGCGCTCGTTGAGCAGTTCCCGGAACTTGAAGATGATCTGGGTGCGCTTGGCGAGGGAGGTGTCGCGCCAGGCGGGGAAGGCGGCGGCTGCGGCGTCGATGACGGCGCGGGCGTCCTCGACGCTGGCGAGGGCGACCTGTCCGGTGACGGCGCCGGTGGCCGGGTTGGTGACGGGGGCGGTGTTGCCGCTGGTGCCGGCGAAGGTCTTGCCGTCGGACCAGTGTGCGATCTCGCGAGTGATGTTGGTGCTCATGTGTTGTCCTTTCACCGCGTGCGCGCGATGTAATCCTTCATGGTCTTCAGTTGGTAGCGGGAGACGTCGTGTGCGTTCTCGTCCTCGGCGAAAACGCTGGACACCATCACCGCGTCGGGCTTGTCGTAGAAGCCGAGTTCGCCGAGACCGCCGAAGAACTCGTCCCAGTCGAGGTCGCCGTCACCGATCTTGAGGTGCTGGTGCACACGAACCGGGTTGCCGGGCGGATTGGTGATGTACCGGAGTCCGTGCGAGCGATGGTGATCCATCGTGTCCGCGACGTGAACGAGCCGGAGCATGTCGCCCGCCGTGCGCATGATCTCGAGCATTCCGGCGCCCATGTGATAGCTGTGGCACGCGACGAACACGAGGCCGAAGTTTTTGGAATTGATGCCACGGATCATCCGGATGGCGTCCAGGCCGTTCTCCACGAAGTCGTCGGGGTGCGGGTCGATGCGAACGTCGATGCCTTCACGCTCGATGATGGGGACGAGTTCCTCCATCGACCGGTAGAAGGCGCGCTCCGACTCCTCGGCCTTCTCCGGCCGGCCGCTGAACTCGGTGTTCATCACGTTCACGCCGAGGTCGACGGTGATCTGGATGGCGCGCTTCCAGTACCGCACCGCCGCCTCGCGGGCGTCCTCGTCCGGGCCGGACCACCGCAGGACCGGCAACACCGAGGCGATGCCGACGCCGGCGTCGCTGCAGGCCTTGCGGAACTGACGGACCAGTTCGTCGTCGGCCTTCGGGTGGTTGAAGAACGGGATCATGTCGCGGTGCGGCGTGAGCTGCAGGTGCTCGAAGCCGAGTTCCGCGACGACAGCCGGCAATTCGAGCAGCGAGTAGTCGTGGTGGAACGGGGTGGGATCGAGTGCGATCTTCATCGTGATCAGGCTCCCGGTCCGATGGGTCGCTCCGCAGGCTCCGCTCCCGGAATGGAGGAACGGTCGACCATCTCGACGGTGACGCGCTCGCCCGTCTCCAGTGACTGCACGCCGGCCGCGCACACGGCGGCGGCGGCGTAGCCGTCCCACGCGCCGGGGCCGTCGACGTAGTTACCCGTCTCCGCGCCCGTGCGGACGGCGTTCACCCACCGCTGGATCTCGACGTCGTACGCCTGGCCGAAGCGTTCCTTGAACGACGGGGTGATCTCTCCGCCGTACATGCCTGCACCCGAGCGGCCGGTTCCCGCGCCGGTACCGTACTTGCGGACCAGTCCGACGTCGAGGCCGATGAACGCCGAACCCTTCTCGGCGACGATCTCGGTGCGCACCTCGTAGGCGACACCGGTGGTCACGAACAGTTCGACGTCGACGTGACGACCGGACTCGGTGCTGAAGAACGCGATCTGCGGGTCCTGAAGTCCCTCGGGCGCACCGGGGTTCGCGGCGGGCTTGAGGACGTGGACCGACGTGATCTCCTCGTCGAACAGGAAGCGGGTGACGTCCACCTCGTGGACCAGCGAATCCTTGACGATCATCGAGCTGTCGAAGCTCGGCGGCACCACCGGGTTGCGGTGCACGCAGTGGGCGAGGAGCACCCGCCCGAACACGCCGTCGTCGATGAGGGACTTCAGCTGCTCGTACTCGTGATCGAAGCGCCGCATGAAGCCGACCTGGATCAGCTTCTTGCCGAGCTCGGCTTCCGCCTTGACGATCTCGAGGGACGTGGCGACATCGGTGGTCAGCGGCTTCTCACACATCACCGGCTTGCTGTGCTCGAGGCAGGCCAGGAGCTGCTTCTCGTGTGTCGGGCCGGGGGTGGCCAGGACGACCGCGTCGACACCGGGGTCGGCGATCGCGTCGAGCGGGTCGTTGACCACGCGGCAACCGGGGATTCCGGCCGCGATCTCCTCGGCCTTCTCGGTGAAGTAGTCGTTGACGACGGCGACGGTCGCACCCTTGATGCGGTCGGTGATCCGCGCGACGTGGTCGGCGCCCATCATTCCGACACCCAGGACGGCGATGCGCAGGTCGTTGCTCTCGGACATAGCTGACTAGCTCCTGACGTGGTCGGTTAGACGAACTTGACGGACGGGATCCCGCAGGACCCCAGGTACTTGCGGGTGCGCTGGGCGATCGGGAGCGGCACGTCCACGGCGCAGGGGTAGAGATCCTGCTCGACGATCGCGAACACGTCGATGTCGAGCTTCTCGATCGCGGCGAGCAGCGGCGGCAGGTCGGGGATGCCGAGCGGGGGCTCGATCATCGCGCCGAGTTTGACGGCTTCGCCGAACGGCAGGTCCTCGGCCTCGACCTTGGCGCGAACCTCGGGATCGACCTGCTTGAGGTGCAGGTATCCGATCCGTTCGGGGGCCCGCTCGATGATCGCGAGGTTGTCGCCGCCGCAGTAGCTGATGTGGCCGGTGTCGAGGCAGAGGTTGACGAATTCGCTGTCCGTGCCGTCGAGGAAGCGGTACACGTTCTCCTCGGTGTCGACGTGGCTGTCGGCGTGCGGGTGGTACTGCGCCTTGACGCCGTACTGCTCGAACATCTTCTTGCCCAGCTCGTTCATGCCGCCGGTCTTCTTCTTCCACTGTTCCGCGGTGAGGTTGCGGTCCTCGAGCACCTCGCCGGTGCCCGGGTCGCGCCACATCTCCGGGATCACGACCACGTGCTTGCCGCCGACGGCGGCGGTCAGCTTCGCGACGTCCTCGATCTGGGTCCACACGGCATCCCAGGAGTCGTCCTGGTGCAGGTGCTCGAAGACGGTGCCCGCCGACAGCTTCAGATTGTGGGCGGCCAGTTCGTCGCGGAGTTGCTGCGGGTCGGTGGGCAGGTAGCCGTACGGCCCCAGCTCGATCCACTCGTAACCGGATGCGGACACCTCGTCGAGGAACCGGCCGTAGGGGGTCTGCTGCGGGTCTTCCGGGAACCACACGCCCCAGGAGTCGGGGGCCGATCCGACGCGAATGACGCTCATCGGGAAATCCTTTCGAAAGTTCTGCTGGGGGCGGGTCAGTTGCCGGACGGGCGGAGGAACGGACGCTGGATCTTCTTCCACTGCGCGTACGTCTCGTACGCGTTCTGCGTGGACTCGAGGGTGCTGGTCGAGCTGACCGGGACGTCCCACCAGGATTCGCTGTCCGGGGCGGCGATCCGGGGGTCCGTCTCGACGTGGATGACGGTGGTCTTGTCGCTCGCCTTCGCTACCTTGACGGCGTCGGCGAACGCGGCGGCCGTGTTCGCGCGGATCACGTCGGCGCCGAGGCTCGCCGCGTTGGCCGCCAGATCGACGGGCAGGATGTCGCCGTCGAGCCGGCCGTTGTCACCCCGGTAGCGGTAGTCGGTGCCGAAACGCTGGGAGCCCAGTGATTCCGACAGCGATCCGATGGACGCGAAGCCGTGATTCTGCACGAGGACCACGATGACCTTGACGTTCTCCTGCACGGCCGTGACGAGTTCGGTGGCCATCATCAGGTAGGAGCCGTCGCCGACCATGATGAACACGTCGCGGTCGGGGCATGCCATCTTGGCGCCGATACCACCGGCGACCTCGTAGCCCATGCAGGAGAATCCGTACTCGACGTGGTAACCCTTCGAGTCGCGGGTGCGCCACAGCTTGTGCAGGTCGCCGGGCATGGAGCCGGCGGCGCACACGACGACGTCGCGAGGATCGGACAGCGTGTTGGCGAGGCCGATGACCTGGTTCTGGTTGAGGCCGAGCGAGTCGTCGTCGATCTTGTAGACCGCGTCGACCGTGGACTCCCAGTGTTCTGCGAGTTCGGCTGTGCGCAGACGATACTCGTCGGAAACCCGGTAGTCGCCGAGGGCCGCGGTGAGCGCCTCGAGTGCCTCGCGGGCATCCGCGACGACGCTGACGCCACCCTGCTTCACCGAGTCGATCGACGCCACGTTGATGTTGACGAACCGCACGTCGGGGTTGTTGAACGCGGTGCGCGACGCCGTGGTGAAGTCGCTGTAGCGCGTGCCGATGCCGATGATCACGTCGGCCTCGGTGGCGAGAGCGTTGGCCGCGGTCGTGCCCGTCGAGCCGATCGCCCCGACCGACTGCGGGTGGTCGTACGGCAGCGAACCCTTGCCGGCCTGACTCTGGCCGACCGGAATGCCGGTCGACTCGACGAACGAGGCCAGCGCCTCGGTGGCGCCGGAGTAGATGAGGCCACCGCCCGCGACGATCAGCGGCTTCTTCGCCGACCGGATGACGTCCGCGGCCCGCGCGATCGCCGACTTCTCGGGGAGCGGCCGGGCGACGTGCCACGTGCGCTCGGCGAACATCGACTCGGGCCAGTCGAACGCCTCCGCCTGCACGTCCTGCGGGATGGCGACGGTGGCCGCGCCCGTCTCGACAGGGTCGGTCAGCACGCGCATCGCGCCGAGCAGCGCCGACGGCAACTGCTCGGGCCGCCAGACGCGGTCGAAGTAGCGCGACAGCGGCTTGAACGCGTCGTTGACGGTGACGTCCCCACTCGACGGCAGTTCGAGTTCCTGCAGCACCGGTGCGCTCGCGCGGGTGGCGAACGTGTCGGCGGGCAGCAGCAGGACGGGCAGCCGGTTGATGGTGGCGAGCGCCGCACCGGTCAGCATGTTGGTCGAGCCGGGGCCGACGCTGGCCGACACGGCCCAGGTCTGCAGGCGATCCTTCTGGCGTGCGTACGCGACCGCGCTGTGCACCATCGCCTGCTCGTTACGGCCGAGGACGTACGGCAGTTCCGGTTCGGTGCCGGCCTCGACGGCGTCGATCTCGGCCTGCAGCAGCGCCTGACCGAGACCGGCGACGTTGCCGTGACCGAAGATGCCGAAGCAGCCTGCGAAGAACTTGGTGCGTTCGCCGTCCCGCTCGACGTATTGGCCGGCGAGGAATCGGATGGTCGCCTGAGCCACCGTGAGGTGGACGGTGCCCTCGGCGTTGGGGTTCTTGCTCGCCGACATCGGCGCGGTGGACACCACGGTCATGCTCCTTCGGACGGTGCGTGGAGGGGGAGGCGGGGATCGACGGTCTGGTGTTCCCAGCTGCCGCGCAGCCAGGTGTGTGCCGGGTCGTCGCAGATGTTCCAGGAACGTTCTTCGCCCGGCCCGGCCATCACGTTCAGGTAGTACATGTGATGTCCGGGGGCGGCGATCGACGGTCCGTGGTAGCCGTGCGGGACGAGGACCACGTCGCCGGATCGCACTTCCTCGAGCACCTCGATGGGCCGCTCGGGAGTGCCGTACACACGATGGTAGCCGAATCCGGTGCCGCCGAAATCCACTGCGGTGTCGCCGGCTTCGGCGATCTCGAAGTAGTAGATCTCCTCGAGCTGGGATTCGACGTCGCTGTTTTCGTCGTGCTTGTGGCTCGGGTACGACGACCAGTTGCCGCCGGGCGTGATGACCTCGCACGCGATGATCGAGTCGGCCTCGAATCGGTCGGCGGTGCCGAAGTTGTGCACCTGCCGGCTGCAGTTGCCCGCGCCGCGCAGTTCGACGGACACGTCCGCGGCCGGAACGTACCGGAACGGGAACTTCTGCCGGGCGCGGGCGCCGCACAGTGCGAAACGGCCACCGGTCGCGCTCGCCACCGTGTAGGCGGAGGCCCGTCCCACGTAGGCGAAGTCGCTCGGCCCGTCGAACACGGACCGGCGCCCGGTGAGCGCGAACTTGGTCCCCTCACTCGACACCGACGCCGACCCGGCCAGCGGCACGACGATGATCTCGTCGTCGCCGGTGGTGAGTTCGGCCGACCCGCCGGGTGCCAGGGTGAGCACCCGGAGGCTCGATTCCGTCCAGCCCGCCGACTCGGGGGTGACCTCGAGGTCGAACGGCCCGGTGGCCGCGGAACCGACCGGAACGTAGTACTTGCTGTTCATCGTGGGCCTCTCCGGCGTGCGTCAGTGAACGAGGGATACGGCGGTGTCGACCGCGGCGGCGACGTCCTCGTCCCGCGGGTACAGCAGGGTGCGTCCGACGATCAGGCCGCGGACCGATGGCAGTGCGAGGGCCTTCGCCCAGCTCGCGAACGTCTCCTCGGGGGCCGTCTGCGGGTCTCCGCCGAGCAGCAGCGTGGGGAGCGTCGTCGCGTCCATGACGCGTTCCATCTCGTCGACCACCGGAAGCTTCATCCAGGTGTAGGCGGACGTGGAGCCCAGTCCCTGGCTGATGTGGATGGACTTGATCACGGCGTCGGCGCTGAGGTCGTTCTTGACCTTGCCGTCGACACGCCGCGACAGGAAGGGTTCCACCATCGCCATCAGCCCGGCCGCGGCCAGCGAATCGACGGCCTCCGCGCAGGCGGTGAGGGTGGAGAGGGTGCCCGGATCGTCGAGGTCGATGCGGCACAGCATCTTTCCGCCGTTCATGCCGGCCTTCGCGGTGCCCGCCGCGCTGTAGCCGGTCATCCGGTCGTCGAGTTCGAAGCTGGCGCCTGCCAGGCCGCCGCGGTTCATCGACGAGATGACCACCTTGTCGTCCAGCGCGCCGAGCAGCACCAGATCGTCGAGGATGTCGGCGGTGGCGAGCACGCCGTCCACGCCGGGATTGCGCAGCGCGGTGCGGAGGCGGTCGAGGAGATCGGTGCGACTGTTCATCGCGGTCGGGCGGTCGCCGACCGACAGCGCGCCGCGGGCGGGGTGGTCGGCGGCGACGATCATGAGTCGGCCGTTGCCGCGCACCGTGGGCCGGGCGATGCGGGTCGCCCAGGCACGGTCGATGGCGGCCGGATCACTGGCGCGTACCTCGGTGACGTCGGCGTAGGACGCGCAGACTGCGCGGTGAGCGAGAGTTTCAGACATTGACAGCCTCCGAAGCGGTGGATTCGGCGAGCTCACGGACCTCGTCGGCCGTCGGCATCGCGGTGGAGCATTCGAGCCGGGAAGCGACGATCGCCCCCGCGGCGTTGGCGTAGCGCAGGATCTTCTCGAGCGGCCACCCGGCGAGCAGGCCGTGGCACAGCGACCCGCCGAAGCTGTCGCCGGCGCCCAGGCCGTTGACGACGTCGACCTCGTTGGGCGGCACCGTGATGGACTGCGTGCGGGTCTTGCCGAGCACACCCTTGGGGCCCTGCTTGACGATGGCCAGTTCGACGCCGAGGTCGAGCAGCGCATCGGCGGCCTTGTGGGCGTTGGTCTCGCCGACCGCGATCTCGCACTCCTCGCGGTTGCCGACCGCGACGGTGACGTGCTGGAGGGCACGCTGCACCTGCGCGGTGGCGTCGGCGGGGGAGGACCAGAACATCGGGCGGTAGTCGAGGTCGAGAACGGTGTGGCTGCGACGTCCGCGAGCTTCCCATGCGGCGAAATGTGCGCTGCGGCTGGGCTCTTCGGACAGTCCGGTGACGGTCGACCAGTACAGCTTCGCGTCGCGGACCGCGTCGAGGTCGAGGTCTGCGGGCTTCACCTGCAGGTCCGGGGCGACCGGCTTGCGGTAGAAGTACAGCGGGAAGTCGTCCGGCGGGAAGATCTCGCAGAACGTGACGGGGGTCGGGTGGTCGGTGTCGATGCCGACGTACCGGTTGTCGACGCCGAGATCGGTGAGTGCGGTGCGGACGTAGCGTCCGAACGGATCGTTGCCGACGCCCGAGATGAGAGCGCTGCGGCAGCCGAGGCGGGCGGCGGCGACGGCGACGTTGGCGGCGCTTCCGCCGAGGAACTTGCCGAACGTCTCGACGTGCTCGAGTCCGACGCCGGTCTGCAATGGGTAGATGTCCACACCGCAGCGCCCGATGGCGAGGACGTCCAATCCGTTCCGGTTGGGTTGCGTCTGGTTGGTGGTCAAGGCTGACTCCCGAATAGGTCGTTGTGGGTGGTCTGCGCAGGGCGCCGAGGTCTGGTTGAAACTGTGCTCCACATCACCGGCTCCTGTCAAGACTTTGTCCTGACATTATTACTTGAAGTCAATCTGGTGTTAGTGTTCGCATACACTGCCGGAAAGATCGGCGGCGGCGGACGTCGCCACGCGCACGAGGATCGGAGTTGTCCGTGGGTGCACCACTCGCAGTCGAGCTCGACAGATCGAGCCCGGTTCCGCTGTATTTCCAGCTCGCGCAGACGATCGAGAACGCGATCATCGGCGGGGAACTCGCGCCCGGCGACCGCTTCGAGAACGAACTGGCGCTCGCCAAACGACTGAACCTGTCGCGCCCGACCACGCGCCGCGCCATCCAGGAACTCGTCGACAAGGGATTGCTCGTCCGCAAACGCGGTGTCGGCACGCAAGTCGTGCAGAGCGCCGTGCACCGGCCGGTCGAGCTCACCAGTCTCTTCGACGACCTCGCCCGCGCAGGGCAGAGCCCGACCACCAAGCTCCTCGACTACCAGGTCGCCGTGCCTGCCGAGGACGTGGCCGCCGAACTCAACCTGCAACCCGGCAGCGAGGTCGCGTCCATCCGGCGCCTCCGCAGCACCAACGGCGAACCACTCGCGCTGATGACCAACCACATCCCGGTGGATCTCGCGCCGGACCCCGACGAACTCGAGGCGCACGGCCTCTACCACGCACTCCGCGCCCGCGGCGTGCACATTCGCCTCGCACGGCAACGCATCGGCGCGAAAGCGGCGAGCAAGGCGGAGGCGTCACTCCTCGACGAGAAGACCGGGGCGCCGCTGCTCACGATGAACCGGACCGCGTTCGACGACTCGGGAAGCGCCGTCGAGTTCGGCAGCCACTGCTACCGGGCGTCGCGGTACTACTTCGACACCACCGTTGTCGATCGTTAGGACGGGGCGCGCGACGTCGTTCCCCCGGGGAATGGCCCTGCTGGTGGCGGGCGCCCTCTTCATGGAGATTCTCGACGCCACCATCATCGCCCCCGCCGTCCCGCTGATCGCCGACTCCTTCGGCGTCGACCCCGTCGACGTCAACATCGCGATCTCCGCCTACCTCGTCACGGTCGCGGTCCTCATCCCGGCGAGCGGGTGGGTGGCCGACCGGTTCGGGACCCGCCGGGTGTTCGTGGCCGCCATCGCCGTGTTCACCCTGGCGTCCATCGGGTGCGCCGCGAGTGTGTCGTTGCCGATGCTCGTCGCGATGCGGGTGCTGCAGGGAGTCGGCGGCGCCATGATGGTGCCGGTCGGACGGCTCGCGGTGCTGCGGTCGAGCACGAAGGGCGATCTCGTCCGCGCGATAGCCCTGCTGACGTGGCCCGCGCTCGCCGCGCCCGTCATCGCGCCCCTGCTCGGCGGCGCGATCGCCACGGTGGGCTCGTGGCGGTGGATCTTCGTCATCAACATTCCCATCGGGGTCCTCGGAATCCTGCTGTCGCTGAGGCTGGTTCACGGGGCCGGCTCGCGGTCGGCGAGGAGGCTGGACTGGCGGGGCCTGCTCGGGGTCGGAACGGGGATCGCGGCGGCGCTGATCGCCCTGGAAAGTATCCGCGTGACGGGCACGGACTGGCGCCGGGTCGCGCTCGGGGGAGTGGTCGCGGTCGTCCTGCTGGTCGCGTCCGCGGTCCATCTCGTCCGCACACCGCACCCACTCGTCGACGTCCGCGTGCTGCGCGTCCGGACGCTGCGCGCCACCGTCACCGGAGGTTCGCTCTACCGCCTGATCGTGACGGCCGTGCCCTTCCTGCTGCCACTGCAGTTCCAACTCGGCTTCGGCTGGACGCCGTTTCTCGCGGGTTTACTCGTCGCCGCGCTGTTCGCAGGCAACATCGCGATCAAACCCTTCACGACGCCGCTGATGCGGCGCTTCGGTATCAGGCCGATCCTGCTGGTGAACGCGCTGCTGTCGGTGGGCTGCTTCGGGTTGCTCGCCGCACTGAGTTCGTCGACCCCGATGCCCGTCATCGCGGCGGTCCTCTTCGTGAGCGGAGCCCTGCGTTCGGTCGGATTCACCGCGTACAACAGTCTCGCGTTCTCCGACGTCGATCGCGCCGACCTCACGCACGCGAACACTCTGAATGCCGCGGTGCAGGAACTGGCAGCCGGCCTCGGGATCGCACTCGGGGCTCTCGCGCTCACCGCGTTCACGCCGCTGGCGACGTCGTCCGAGCACGGGTTCGGTTCCGAATATTCTTGGACCTTCGTCCTTTTGGGCGTGCTGATGCTCGGCACGGTAGTCGACACGCTGCGTCTGCCGCGCGACGCCGGTGCATCGGTCACGCGCTGAGCGCGTCCCTTATTTCGGCATTTCCGCTCGATTTCCGGGCCCACAGCGGTGACACGTGCGCCCGCGCATTTGATATGTGGTCCTAATGTCCAGACAAACTATTGACTTTCGGGTGTGACGCGTATTACATCTAAGGCACACGGCCAAGACGTCAACGAGCCGTTCGTCCCCCCGAGAGGAAAAACAGATGAACTTCCCCAATCGGCGTCGCGTGGCAGTGCTGGCCTGCGCGAGTGCCCTGGTGACGAGCCTCGCGGCGTGCTCGAGCACCGGCGGCAAGCCGGACAGCAGCGGCTCCGGGATCGGCGCGGGCAGCGCCGACACCCCGCGCATCACGATCGCGATGGTCACCCACGCGGCGCCGGGTGACACGTTCTGGGACCTGATCCGCACCGGTGCGCAGGATGCCGCCGACAAGGACAACGTCGAACTGAAGTACTCCTCCGATCCTCAGGCCCCCAACCAGGCCAACCTCGTGCAGACGGCGATCGACTCCAAGGTCGACGGCCTCGCACTCACCCTCGCCACCCCCGAAGCGATGGCGCCCGCCGTCAAGAGCGCGCAGGACGCGGGTATCCCGATTTCCGCGTTCAACGCCGGATACGGCGCTTGGAAGGACATGGGCGTCACGCAGTACTTCGGGCAGGACGAGACCATCGCCGGCCAGGCTGCGGGCAACCGGCTGAACGACGACGGCGCCAAGCACGTCGTCTGCGTCATTCAGCAGCAGGGCCAGATTCAGCTCGAATCCCGTTGCGCCGGTGCCAAGCAGACGTTCCGCGGCACGTTCGAGACGCTCAACGTCAACGGCGAGGACATGCCGTCGGTGAACTCGACGATCGCCGCCAAGCTCCAGCAGGACCCGTCCATCGACGGCGTGCTCGCGCTCGGCGCGCCGATCGCCCTCACCGCCGTCCAGTCCGTCGGTAACGCGGGCAGCCCCGCCAAGGTCTTCACGTTCGACACCAACGCCGCGCTCGTCGACGCCATCTCCGACGGCAGCGTGCAGTGGGCCATCGACCAGCAGCCGTACCTGCAGGGCTACCTGGCGATCGATTCGCTGTGGCTCTACCTGAACAACGGCAACGTCATCGGCGGCGGCGGGCCGACACTGACCGGGCCGTCGTTCATCGACAAGACCAACATCGACAAGGTCGCCGAGTACGCCAAGGCCGGCACCCGCTGACCGGCGGTCGATTCACATGACAGGACACACGATCCGGACCCCGGTGGGTCCATCTCTCGCACACACAATCACCGTCACCATCGACCCGGTCGCAGGACCGGCCGGCACCGCACAACGCTGAGATCCACCGGCGCGGAGAGGAAATCATGTCCACACAGCAAGATCTGGACCTTGCCAGTCACAAGGTCGTCCACGACGAACGGGTGAAGGAACAAAAACGCCTGCAACGGCTGCTGGTCCGCCCCGAGATCGGGTCCCTGTTCGGTGCGATCGCGATCTTCGTCTTCTTCATGGTCGTCGCACCCCCGTTCCGCAGCCCCGAGGCGCTGGCCACGGTGCTCTACGCCTCCTCCACGATCGGGATCATGGCCTGCGCGGTCGCGCTGCTGATGATCGGCGGGGAGTTCGACCTCTCCGCCGGCGTCGCGGTCACCACCAGCTCGCTGGCGGCGTCGATGATCGCCTACAACCTGCACCTGAACCTGTGGGCCGGCGCCGCCCTCGCCCTGGTTGTCTCGCTCGCGGTCGGGTTCTTCAACGGCTACCTGGTGATGAAGACGAAGATCCCCAGCTTCCTGATCACGCTGAGCTCGTTCCTGATGCTCACCGGCATCAACCTGGCGGTCACCAAACTCGTCACCGGGCAGGTCGCCACCCCCAGCGTCTCGGACATGGCCGGTTTCGACTCGGCGAAGAAGGTGTTCGCGTCCTCGTTCGTCGTCGGCGGGGTGTCGGTGCGGATCACCGTGCTGTGGTGGCTGCTGTTCACCGCGATCGCCACCTGGGTGCTGTTCAAGACCCGGATCGGGAACTGGATCTTCGCCGTCGGCGGCAACCAGGACTCCGCCCGCGCCATCGGCGTCCCGGTCACCAGGGTCAAGATCGGGTTGTTCATGACCGTCGGGTTCGCCGCCTGGTTCGTCGGCATGCACCTGCTGTTCTCGTTCAACACCGTCCAATCCGGGCAGGGCATCGGCAACGAGTTCCTCTACATCATCGCCGCGGTGATCGGTGGCTGCCTGCTCACCGGCGGGTACGGCACCGCGATCGGCGCCGCGATCGGCGCGTTCATCTTCGGCATGACGAACCAGGGCATCGTCTACGCCGGCTGGAACCCGGACTGGTTCAAGTTCTTCCTCGGCGCGATGCTGCTGTTCGCGGTCATCGCCAACAACGCCTTCCGCAACTACGCCGCCAAGAGGTGACCCGTATGAGTACCATCGAACAGATGCCCGTCGATACCGAACCCGGTGGTGGCGACAAGATCCCGCTGATCGAACTGAAACACGTCGGCAAGCAGTACGGCAACATCATCGCCCTGCAGGACATCAACCTGCGCGTGAAGGCCGGGGAGGTCACCGGTGTGCTCGGCGACAACGGGGCCGGCAAGTCCACCCTGATCAAGATCATGGCCGGGCTGCACCAGCAGAGCGAGGGCGAGCTGCTCGTCGACGGTGAAGCCCTCACGTTCGGCTCCCCGAAGGAGGCCCTGTCCAAGGGCATCGCCACCGTGTACCAGGACCTGGCGGTGGTATCGCTGATGCCGGTGTGGCGCAACTTCTTCCTCGGCCAGGAACTGCGGAAGGGACCGCTCAAGACCCTCGACGCGAACGGTATGCGCGCCACCACGATGTCCGAGTTGTCGAAGATGGGCATCGAGCTGCCCGACGTCGACGCCCCCATCGGCTCGCTCTCCGGCGGTCAGCGCCAGTGCGTGGCGATCGCCCGGGCGATCTTCTTCGGCGCCCGCGTCCTGATCCTCGACGAGCCCACCGCCGCCCTCGGTGTCAAACAGTCCGGGATGGTGCTGCGCTACATCTCCGCCGCCAAGGAACAGGGCTTCGGGGTCGTGTTCATCACCCACAACCCGCACCACGCCTACATGGTCGGCGACCACTTCGTGCTCCTCAACCGCGGCCGGCAGAAACTGGACTGCACCTTCGACGAGATCAGCCTCGAAGAACTCACCCAGCAGATGGCCGGCGGCGACGAACTCGAAGCACTCACCCACGAACTCCGGCGCTAGGAACCGACACGACGATGCGCCCGGCACACGTGCCGGGCGCATCGTTCGTTTCCGAGTGGATCAGACCTTCGCGTTCGCTTTCGTCTTCGTGAGCGCGACGTCCTCCTTGTCGAGGTCGAGCAGCGGGGTGCGGGAGTTCTCCTTGGCGGTGGAGGCGGACGCCGCGGCGATGAGTGCGCAGACGGCGGTGAAGATCGCCACCGGCACCCAGTTCTTGGGGTCGCCGCCGCGGAGGGCCTGGGCGATGGTCGGTGCGAAACCGGCCAGAGCGAAACCGAGCTGAGTGCCGATCGCCATGCCGGAGTAGCGAACCCGTGAGGAGAACATCTCGGCGTAGAACGCGGGCCAGATGGCGTTGGTCCCGGCGTAGACGCCACCCATCAGCAGGATGCCCGCCAGGAAGATCATCGTGACGTTGCCGGTGCCGATCGCGGCGAAGTACAGGAAGATTCCGGCGGCCGAACCGATTGCGCCGCCGATGAACACAGGCTTGCGGCCGATGCGGTCGGACAGGATGCCGAACAGCGGCTGCGAGACGAGGGCCACCGTGTTGGCGGCGATCGCGACCCACAGCATGGTGGTGCGGCTCATCCCGACCTCCGGGGTGGTGGCGTATGCGAGGCCGAACACGGAGAACACGGTGCTGACGACGGCGATGAAGGCGCAGAAGACGACGCGCAGAACGTCGCGCCAGTGCGTGCGGAAGAGGTCGACGACGGGCAGCGGGGCGGGCGCCTCGTCCAGCGCCTCCTTGTTGGCGATGAAGATCTCGGGCTCTTCGAGCTTGCGACGCACGATGTAGGCGACGACGAGGACGAGCAGGCTGCACCAGAACGGGACGCGCCAGCCCCAGCTGTAGAGGGTCTCGTCGGGCAGTGCGGCGACGGGGATGAACGCGAGACTCGCGACGATGAAGCCGGCCTGGGTGCCGGTGAGCGTCCAGCTGCAGAAGAAGCCGCGACGGTGAGCGGGGGAGTGCTCGAGGGTGAGTGAGCCCGCACCCGACTGTTCGCCGGCCGCGGAGACGCCCTGGCAGATGCGCAGGAGCACCAGCAGCACCGGGCCGACCATCCCGGCCTGCTCGGACGACGGGAGGCAGCCGATCAGGAACGTGACGACGCCCATGAGCACCAGGCAGAACATCATCACCTTCTTGCGCCCGGCCCGGTCGCCGAAGTGTCCGACGAACACGGCACCGATGGGGCGTGCGACGTAGGAGATGCCGAACGTGGCCAGCGACAGCAGCAGCGGGTTCTTCGATCCCTCGAAGAACACGTGCGGGAACACCAGCGCGGCAGCCGAGGCGAAGATGTAGAAGTCGTAGTACTCGAGCAGGCTGCCGAAGAAGGCGGCCTTCGCGGCCTTCTTCGCGTTGGTGGGATCAGCGTTGGGGTCGACGGAGGAGCGGCCTTTGCCGTCACCATTTCGACCGGAGACGCCGGTGCCGTAGTCGATGGTCATCGATACTCCTGGGGAGCGAGGAATGTGAACACTGGCGGCTCGAACGAGCAGGTGTTCGTAGGTCGTATAAGCAAGGTAACCCAGGTCACAGCCTCGAGTCAATAATGGTCGAAATAGTTAGTTCATACTTTTCCCGGCTGCTGCAGGTAGGCCAGGACGACGTCGCCGATCATTGCGCGCAGGTGGGGGCGGTTCTCCGCGCCGGTGAGATCCCAGTCGAACAGCGCCTTGAACGTGTACCGATTCGCCACCCGGAAGACGCAGTACGAGCTGATGAGCATGTGGATGTCGAGCGCCGTCGTGTCGGTGCGGAAGATGCCCGCGTCCTGCCCCCGCTGGAGGATCCGATCGAGCGTGCGGATCGCCGGCGCCTGCGTCTCGGGGAGGCCCTCGGCCTGGACGAGGTTGACGCCGCGATTGGTGTTCTCGATCGCGACGAGGCGGATGAAATCGGGGTGCGCCTCGTGATGGTCGAACGTCAGCTCGGCGAGTGCCCGGATCGCCTCGGCCGGCTCGAGGTGGTCGACGTCGAGTTGGGACTCCTCGTAGCGAATCTCCTCGTAGGCGCGCTGCAGGACCGCCCGGTACAGGCCGTCCTTGTCGCCGAAGTAGTAGTAGAGCATCCGTTTCGTGGTGGCGGTCTTCGCCGCGATCTCGTCGATGCGGGCCCCGGTCAGGCCCTTGTCGGCGAACTCCGTCATCGCCACCCGCAGGATGTTCTCCCGGGTCTTCTCGGGATTGCGCGTGCGCTTGGCCGCCTGCTTCTCGGGGATGGCGCCCGTGGTCTCGCTTCGTGTCATTCCTGGAACTCCTGCCTGTGCTGTCTTCCGCGCGGTATGGAGGTATGCTACCGTGACATAACTCACTAGATAGTTAATTAGTTCTCGCCCTCTCCCGGAAGTGATCCCCATGACCTCTCGTGACCTCGATGCCCCCACCGCCCGCCCGTCCTACCTGTGCGGTCTGATCGGCACCGGGATCTCGAAATCGCTGACCCCGCCGCTGCACGAGGCAGAGGGTCGCGCGCAGGGTCTCGGGTACGTCTACCGGATCCTCGACCTCGACACGCTGGGCATGGGTGTCGAGGGACTGCCGCGGCTCCTCGGCGCCGCCAAGCTCCTCGGATTCAACGGGCTCAACATCACGCATCCCTGCAAGCAGGCGATCATTCCGCTGCTCGACGACCTGTCCGACGACGCCCGCAAACTCGGCGCGGTCAACACGGTCCACATCGACGGCGGGCGCCTGATCGGCCACAACACCGACTGGTCCGGATTTGCGCGCAACATGGACGAGGGCCTCGAAGGCGCGCCGATGAACCGCGTCGTGCAACTCGGGGCGGGCGGGGCCGGAGCGGCCGTCGCCTATGCAGCCCTCACCCGGGGCGTCGGACACTTCACGATCATCGACGCCGACGCCACGCGCTCGACGGCTCTGCGCGACTCGCTCGCCGAACTGTTCCCGGACCGGGAGATCCAGGCAGGCGACCTCGCCGCCGTTCCCGCCGCGGTCGGTGCGGCCCAGGGTCTCATCCACGCGACGCCGATCGGCATGGCGGCACACCCCGGCATGGCACTCGACGCCGCACTGCTGCGCCCCGACCTGTGGGTCGCGGATGTCGTCTACCGTCCGGCCGAGACCGAACTCCTCCGCCGCGCCCGTGAAATCGGCGCCCGGACGCTGAGCGGAATCGGCATGACCATCGGTCAGGCCGTCGACTCCTTCCGGATCTTCACCGGCCTCGAACCGGACGCCCAGCGGATGCGTGAGTACATGGGTCTGCTGTTGGAAGCGGAGGACGCCGCCGCGCTCGCGGGCGCGTAAGGCCCGCGTCTGCCACACGGCGGCGCAGACTGTCACGGTGAGGTTATTGCTGCTCGCCGACACTCATGTCCCGAAACGGGCGCGAGACCTGCCCGCCCGGGTGTGGGACGAGGTCGACCGCGCCGACGTGGTGATCCACGCCGGCGACTGGGTCGATCTCCCCACGTTCGAGGCGCTGCGCTCACGCTCGGCGCGACTCGTGGCGTGCTGGGGCAACAACGACGGCGACGACCTGCGGGCCCTGATGCCGGAGCGAGCCGACGTGACCCTGGACGGTGTGCGCATCACCGTCGTGCACGAGACCGGGGCCGCCGCTGGCAGGGAGAAACGGATGTCGGCCGCCTTCCCGGACACCGACGTCCTGGTCTTCGGGCACAGCCACATTCCCTGGGACACCACCACGGAAACCGGTCTGCGACTGCTGAACCCGGGATCGCCGACCGATCGGCGGCGTCAGCCGCACTGCACGTACCTGACCGCCACCGTGCGCGACGGGGAACTCGGCGACGTGGAGTTGCACCGGTTGTGACCGGCCCCGGACGCACATCGGCGAGCAGGCCCGGAGCCTGCTCGCCGATGTGCGTGCGCTGAAAGCCGCTGGATCAGACCCGCTCGAACACCGCGGCCAGTCCCTGACCGCCGCCGATGCACATCGTCTCGAGCCCGTAGCGGGATTCGCGACGGTCCATCTCCCGCAGGAGGGTGGCGAGGATGCGACCGCCGGTGGCTCCGACGGGGTGCCCGAGCGAGATGCCGGACCCGTTGGGGTTGAGGCGTTCGTCGGTGGGGTCGAGGTCCCAGCTGCGGAGGACGGCGAGGGTCTGCGCGGCGAAGGCCTCGTTCAGTTCGATGACACCCAGGTCGGACAGTGACAGTCCGAGCTGACCGAGCGCCTTCTCCGTGGCGGGCACCGGGCCGATGCCCATGGTGCGCGGCGGGACCCCGGCCACGGCCCACGACGCCATCCGGGCGAGGGGCTTCAGTCCCAGTTCCTTCGCCTTCTCGGCGGTCGTCACGATGCACACGGCGGCGCCGTCGTTCTGTCCGCTGGCGTTGCCGGCGGTGACGGTGGAGGCGGAGTCGATCTTGGAGCGGATGGCGCGAAGCTTGGACAGCGACTCCACCGTGGTGTCGGCGCGCGGGTGCTCGTCCTTGTCGACGACGAGCGGGTCCGACTTGCGTTGCGGTACCGTCACTCCGACGATCTCCTCGGCGAAGCGCCCCGATTCCTGCGCGGCGACGGCCCGCTGGTGCGACTGCACGGCGAGCGCGTCCTGGTCCTCACGGCTGATGTCGAACTCGGCGCGCAGGTTTTCGGCGGTCTCGATCATGCCGCCGGGCACGGGGAAGTTCGCGCCGCCGGCGGTGACGCGGGCGCGGGCGAGCCGGTCGGCGAGTTGCACCCCTTCGCCCTTGACGCCCCAGCGGATGTTGGGGTTGGTGTAGAACTCGGCCTGGCTCATGGATTCGGCGCCGCCGGCGAGCACGAGGTCGTTGCCGCCGGACGCCACCTGCAGCACGGCGGTGATGACGGCCTGCAGACCGGATCCGCAGCGGCGATCCACCTGCATGCCGGGGACGTCGATGCCGAGTCCGGCGTCGAGGGCGGCGATCCGGCCGAGGGCCGGGGCCTCTCCGCCCGGGGACGCCTGACCGAGGATGACGTCGTCGATCTGGCTGCCGTCGATGCCGGTGCGTTCGACGAGCGCCGTGATGACGGTGGCGGCGAGGCTCTGGGGAGTGATGTCCTTGAACACTCCGCCGAACCGCCCGACCGGCGTCCGGAGGGGCTCGCAGATGACGACGTCACGCATGGAAAGGCCTTTCGTGAAGATTCCTCGCCACCGTCAACGGTTGACGGTGGCGAGGTCCTGTTCGATGTCGGTTGCGGTGACCCGCAGCGACGGGATGAGATCGGAATGCAGATCCTCGAGGCTGTACCGCGCGGCCGGCGTGGAGATGTTCACCGCGGCGACGGTGAGCCCGGAGGCGTTGCGGATCGGTGCGGCCATCGACCGCAGGCCCGCCTCGAGTTCCTGGTCGAGAACACAGATGCCGTCCGCGCGGACCGCGAGAATCGCGGCCTTCAGCTCGTCGCGGGCCGTGATCGTGCGCTCGGTGAGCCGCTGGATGTCGAGCTTCTCGAGGTACGCGTCGAGTTCGTCGTCGGGCAGTCCCGCCAGCAGGACCCGTCCCATCGAGGTGGCGTACGCCGGGAGCCGGGTGCCGATGGTGATACCCACCGTCATGATCCGGCTGACGGGCACACGGGCGACGTACACGATGTCGGCGCCGTCGAGGATCGACACCGACGACGACTCGTGGACCTTGTGGCTCAACTTCTCGAGGTGCGGCTGCGCGACCTCCGGCAGCGACAGACTCGACAGGTAGCTGTACCCGAGTTCGAGGACCCGCGGGGTGAGCCAGAATGCGGAACCGTCCGTGGCCACGTAGCCGAGTTCGACGAGGGTGAGCAGGAACCGGCGCGCGGTGGCGCGGGTCAGGTCGGTGGCGCGGGCGACGTCGCTGAGCGTGCGCCGCTGATTCTGGTGATCGAAGCAGCGGATCACGGCCAGGCCCCGGGCCAGCGATTGCACGTAGTCGGGGGACGGGAGGATCTTCTCCGTCGGTTCGGTGGCTGTCATGTCTGCGAATCCTCCACTGTCGGCTCGGCGGCCAGGTCGGCGAGGGCCTGCTTGCCGAGGGCGAACCCGAGATTGCTGTTGGGCACTCCCGCGTAGACGGCGGTGTGGAGGAGCACTTCGCCGATGGTGTCGGCGTCGACGCCCGCGCGGAGGGCGGCCCGGATGTGCATGTCGAGTTCGTGCTCGTTGCCGACCGCGGTGAGGACGGCGATCGTGAGCAGCCGGCGCAGTTCGTGGTCCAGCCCGGGGCGCGACCAGATGTCGCCCCACGCGGTGCGGGTGATGAAGTCCTGGAACGGTGCCGTGAAGTCGGTGGTCCCCGCGACGGAGCGGTCCACGTGGGCGTCGCCGAGCACCGAGCGGCGCACGGTCATGCCCTGTGCGTGCGCGGCGCGTCGTCCGCGCGCGTATCCGCCGCCGGCGATGTGTTCGCGCAGCAGCGCCGTGACGGCGCCCGCCTGCTCGAGGTTCGCGACGTGGGCGGCGGGGGAGAGCACCTCGAACCGGGCGCCGGTGATGCCGTCCGCGAGGACCTGCATGACCGACGGCGGGGTGGACGGATCCTCCTCGCCCGCGATCACCAGTGTCGGTGCGCTGATCCGGGCGAGGTCGGCGGTGAAGTCCCAGTCGGCGAGGGCGTCGCAGCACGCGGCGTATCCCTCGGGCGACGTCGACGCGATCATGTCGCGGTAGTGCCGGACGAATTCGGGGTCCCGCTTGGCCAGGCCCTCACTGAACCAGCGTGCGACGACGGCATCGGCGAGCGATTCGGGGCCCTCGGCGCGCGACGCGGCGGCCCGTTCGATCCATCCCTGCGGTTCGCCGAACTTCGCGGCGGTGCACAGCAGCGACAGCGACAGCACCCGCCGCGGGGTGTGCGCGCCGAGCCACTGGGCGATCGCGCCGCCCATGGACAGTCCGACGAAGTGGGCGGCGTCGACTCCGAGGGAGTCGAGCAGTGCGAGAACATCCTCGGACAGTTCGCGGACGGAGTACGGCCCGTCCGGTGCGGGCGACTCGCCGTGGCCCCGCTGATCGACGGCGACGACCCGGCATTCGTCGGACAGCGCCGCGATCTGCGGGTCCCACATGGACCGGTTGGAGCCGAGCGATCCGAGCAGGACGACGACGGGGGCGTCGGCCGCGCCGCTGCGGGGTCCGGAGATTTCGTGTGCAAGTGCGACTGTCATCGCGTTCCTTCCCGGCCGCGGGCCACTGTGTCCAGTGCGCGGTCGACGATGTCGTGGGCGTGGCCGAGGTACCCGGCAGGGTCGAGCAGGGCGCGGATCTCGTCCGCAGGCAGGTATTCGAGGAGCCCCGGATCCTCGTCGAGTCGGTGCCCGCTCCGGCAGGCGGCGGTGACGAGGTCCCGCGCGTTGTCGGTGTGGGCGGACAGGGCTCCGGTGACCCGTTCCGCGAGGAGCAGGCCGCCGGTGATGTCGAGGTTGCGGGCCATCGCGTCGGGGTGGACGTTCAGTCCGCCGAGCGAGTCGGCGATCCGCGCGACGGCGCCACCGGTGAGGCGCAGCAGGTCCGTGAGCGTTTCCCACTCGGCATGCCAGGGGCCGGCGGCGCGCTGCTGCTCGTGATCCATCGAGCCGAGGATCGTCGCGACGAGTCCCGGGGTGCGGCGGGCCGCGGCGCGGGCGGCGATCGCGGCCACCGGATTGCGTTTGTGCGGCATGGCCGAAGAACCGCCGGGCGACCCTTCGCTGACCTCGGCGACCTCGGTGGACGACAGGAACACGAGGTCGGTGGCGATCTTCGACACCGCGCCCGCGGCCGTTCCGAGCGCCGACGCGAGCAGTGCGATGCGGGTGCGGTCGGTGTGCCAGGGCACGTCCTGGCGTGCGAGTCCGAGTTCGTCGGCGAGGATGTCGGCGACGTCGAGGCCGTGCGGGTAGAGCGCGGCGGACGTGCCGGCCGCGCCGCCCAATTGCACGGGAAGGCCGTCGAGTGCGTCGAACAGTGCGCGAGAAGCCCTGTGCAGTGCGGTCATCCACCCGGCGGCGAGGACGCCGAACGTGGTGGGCAAGGCCTGCTGGCCCAGGGTGCGGCCGGCGATCGGGGTGCCGCGCTGGGCCCGCGAGAGGGCCTCGGCGCACAGCACCGCCTCGTCGAGGGACGCCAGTACGTGCGCGCCCGACCGGCGGCACAGCAGCATCAGGGCCGTGTCGAGAATGTCCTGACTCGTGGCGCCCTTGTGCACGTGGCCTCCGGGCACCCCGGCCTCGGTGGCCGCGACCTCGCTGCGGAGCAGTTTCACCAGCGGGATCACCGGATTGCCACCCGCGGCCGCCGCGTCGCCGAGGGCCCCGACGTCCACGGAGCCGTCGGCGACGATTCGCGCGAACACGGAGGAGATCGCGTCGGCGGACGCGGCGGGGATGACGCCGCACTTCGCCTCCGCCCGGGCCAGTGCCCCCTCGACCTCGACCATCGCGGTGACCCACGCCCGGTCGGAGAGCAGCGCCGACAACTCGCCGGCACCGAACGTCGGATCGAACAGGGCACCCCGGGAGGTCTCCGGAGAGTTCACACGCGACACCTTTCTGGGTTTGCGGCCGATTACAGGGCGAAGAACGGGGTTTCCCGTCCGTCCGTGTCCTGCACGTGAATCGTCAGGTGGTATCCGCGATCGGTCTTCTCCGCGATCAGCTTGGGGCGGTCGGCTTCCGGGACGGCGGCGAGCACGGGGTCCGATGCGTGGGCGTCCGTATCCTCCGGGAAGTAGAGGCGCGTGTACAGGCGCTCGAGCATGCCGCGGGCGAAGAGCCCGACGTTGATGTGCGGGGCCTCGACTGCGCCGTCCTCGGCGGGGAGAGTGCCCGGCTTGACGGTGTGCACCACGATCGTGCCGCTCTCGTCGGCGAACACGCGTGCCAGGCTGCGGAATCCGGCGGGAGTCGCCTCGGCGGCACCGCGGGGATCGGCAGGACTGTCGAACCGCCCCGCGGCATCTGCCTGCCAGGTTTCGATCATCGCGTCGCCGATGGGCTGACCGGCGCCGTCGATGACGTTGAAGGACACGTCGATTCGTCCGGGAGCATCCTCGGGGACGGCGTCGCCGCTATTCTCCCACGTGGGGAACAGGCCGATGTGGACGTACGGGCCGACGGTCTGGGACGGGGTGACGCCGAACGGCACCTCGTCCTGGCTCTTGGCGAAGACCGGGTAGCGCGGGGCGTCCGGGTTCTGGGTGTCGATCATCAGTGGCCCTCCGTCTTGTTGAACGGCGTGTCCTCGAACGGGGTGGCGTCCTGGCCGCGCAGGACGATGTCGAACTTGAATCCGACGGCCCAGTTCTCGCGGGTCTGGTCGTAGTCGAACGTGCTGATCATCCGCTCGCGCGCCGCTTCGGGCACCGAGTTGTAGATCGGGTCCTGGAAGAAGAACGGATCGTCCGGGAAGTACATCTGCGTGACCAGGCGCTGGGTGAACGCCTGACCGAAGAGGGAGAAGTGGATGTGTGCGGGCCGCCACGCGTTGTGGTGGTTGCCCCACGGGTACGCGCCGGGCTTGATCGTCGTGAACTCGTAGTGGCCCTGCTTGTCGGTCAGGCAGCGCGCGACACCGTTGAAGTGGGGGTCGAGCGGCGCGGGCCAGGAGTCGTTCTTGTGGCGGTAGCGGCCGCCGGCGTTGGCCTGCCACACCTCGAGGAGGGTGTCGGGGATGGGCTTCCCGGCGCTGTCGAGGACCCGGCCGTGGACGATGATCCGCTGACCCTGGGCCTCGCCGCCGTTGGCGCGGGTCATGTCGTTCTCACCCTTGGTGACGTCGGCGTCGCCGAAGACCGGACCGGTGATCTCGCCGAGTCGCTGCGGGATCAGGATCAGGTCGTTCTTGGGGCTGCGCAGCCGAGTCGTCTTGTACTCGGGGAACAGCAGCGGGGCATTGGCTTCGTGCCCGGCTTGGTAGTGGGCTGGCAGATGCAGCATGGAAGAAGATCCTCACGTTCTCGATGTGAACAGTCGGCCGCTATTCGCACATAGTAGTCGCGTTCTGTGATGGGGCCAATAGGCGGGGCGCAATATGTTCGCAATGTGGATGGGTGTTCACTACTCGAACATTTTGCGGTAGCCTGGGTCACATGGTCAACAAAGTCTTCGCAACGGCGGCCGAGGCCGTTGCCGACGTCCCCGACGGAGCGTCCCTCGCAGTGGGTGGCTTCGGCCTCGTCGGTATCCCCTCGGTCCTCATCGACGCCCTCCTCGCACAGGGTGCGACCGACCTCGAGACGGTCAGCAACAACTGCGGCACCGACGGTTTCGGTCTGGGTCTGCTCCTCGAGCAGCACCGGATCCGGCGCACGATCAGCTCGTACGTCGGCGCCAACAAGGAATTCGCGCGGCAGTACCTCAGCGGAGAGCTGGAGGTCGAGCTCACCCCGCAGGGCACGCTGGCCGAACGCATGCGCGCCGGGGGAGCGGGCATCCCCGCCTTCTACACCCCCGCCGGTGTCGGAACGCAGGTCGCCGACGGCAGTCTGCCGATCCGCTACGACGGCAAGGGCGGCATCGCGGTCGCCAGCAAGCCCAAGGAGACCCGCGAGTTCGACGGGGAGGCCTTCGTTCTCGAACGCGCCATCCGCACCGACTTCGCGCTGGTCCACGCGTGGAAGGGCGACCGGCTCGGCAACCTCGTGTACCGGGAGACGGCCCGCAACTTCAACCCCGACGCCGCGGGCGCCGGTCGCATCACCATCGCGCAGGTCGAACACCTCGTCGAGCCCGGCGAGATCGACCCCGCCGAGGTGCACACCCCCGGCATCTTCGTCCAGCGTGTGGTCGAGGTCGGCAAGCAGGAAACGGGAATCGAGAACAGGACGGTGCGGGCATGAGCTGGACGCGTGACGAGATGGCGGCCCGGGTCGCAGCCGAACTCGAGGACGGGCAGTACGTCAACCTCGGCATCGGCATGCCGACCCTGATCCCCGGCCACATCCCGGCCGGCAAGGACGTCATCCTGCACTCGGAGAACGGCATCCTCGGCGTCGGGCCGTACCCGACCGAGGACGAGGTCGACCCCGAGCTGATCAACGCGGGCAAGGAGACCATCACCGTGGTCGCCGGCGGCGCGTTCTTCTCCTCCTCCGACTCCTTCTCGATGATCCGCGGCGGCAGCGTCGACGTGGCCGTGCTCGGCGCCATGCAGGTCAGCAGCCACGGCGACCTGTCCAACTGGATGGTCCCCGGCGCCATGGTCAAGGGCATGGGCGGCGCGATGGACCTCGTCCACGGCGCAGGCAAGGTCATCGTGATGATGGACCACGTCACCAAGAAGGGTGAGCACAAGATCCTCGAGGAGTGCACGCTGCCGTACACCGGCAAGCGCTGCGTCCAGAAGATCGTCACCGATCTCGCCGTCATCGACGTCACCCCCGACGGCCTGCGGCTCGTCGAGACCGCACCCGGCCACAGTGTCGAGGACGTCCAGGCGGCCACCGGCGCGAAACTCCTGGTCGACGCCACCGTCTAGAAGGTCCGACCTAGAAGGTCCGACCGGCCGCCGCCCGACACGAACCGCGGGTGGCGGCCGGTCGTTCCCGCCCACAGCGATGGCAGGCCCGTACCCTCTGGGCATGGGTGTGAGCGTGCGGGCCGCGACCAAATCCGACATCCCCGAACTGGCGCGGGTCCTCGCCGACGCGTTCTTCGACGACCCCGTGATGGTGTGGATGTGGCCGGATCCGAAGCGCAGGCGGCGTGGTCTGCCGAGGCTGTTCTCGGTGGAGATCCGCCATCACCACCTCGCCGGGGGCGGGGCCGAACTGGCCGAGGACGGCGACGGTGTGATCCGCGGGGCCGCCATGTGGGATCCGCCGGGCGGCTGGAAGGAGTCGACTTTGTCGTCGCTCCTCAGTCTGCCGGGGCTGGTCCGCGCGTTCGGCACCCGGCTGGGCGTCGGGGCCGCGGTGAGCGGAACCGTCGAAGACGCGCACCCGGTGGACCCCGAGCACTGGTACCTGGCGACGATCGGGACGTCGAGCACGGGGCGGGGTGGCGGCTACGGGACGGCGTTGTTGCGGTCGCGGCTCGACCGGTGTGATGCCGACGGCATCCCGGCGTACCTGGAGTCGAGCAAGAAGGACAACATTTCGTACTACCAGCGGTTCGGCTTCGACGTCACCGGTGAGATCCGGATCCCGGACGGCGGGCCGACACTGTGGGCGATGTGGCGGGAACCCGTCCGCGTGAACCCTTAGGCTAAGCTCGGCAAGCCTTACCTAAGTGGATCGGAAACCTGGTAGACGAGAGGGTCGCCGCATGAACGTGGGACAACAGAGGATCGGCGTCAGCCGACGCGGATTCCTCCTGGGTACCGGGGGAGCGCTGCTCGCGTTCGCCGCGGCCTGCAGCAGCTCGGACGGCGAAGGCGGCGGCAACGAGCCCACGGGCCCCATCGTCGCCCACAAGTACGGCGAAACCCAGGTGCCGACGGACCCGCAGCGCATCGTCAGCGTCGGCTACAACGACCAGGACACGATCCTCGCGCTCGGTGGCCCGCTGGCAGGCACGTTCGACTGGTACGGCGACTACCCCTACGGCGTGTGGCCGTGGGCGCAGGACCTCCTCGGCGACGCGAAGCCGGAGATCGTCGGCACGGCGTCCACCAACATCGACTTCGAGAAGGTCGCCGCGGTCGCACCGGACCTGGTGGTCGGCACCTACTCCGGCCTCACCCAGGCCCAGTACGACAAGCTCAGCGCCATCGCGCCGACGATCGCGCAGCCCAAGGAGTTCGCCGACTACGGCGTCCCGTGGCAGGACCAGACGCGGATTCTCGGCGACGCACTCGGCAAGAAGGACAAGGCCGCCGAACTCGTGTCCGGCGTCGAGACGCAGTTCGCCGACGTCCGGGCCGCCAACCCGGCGTTCGCGGGAAAGACCGTCCTCGTCGGTGCGCTCAAGGGACCGGGACAGTTCGGTGTGTACGGCCCGGAGGACCCGAAGGTCCGCTTCTTCACCGAACTCGGTTTCGTGAACCCCCCTGTGACGGAACAGATCACCGGCAACTTCGCGGAAATCAGCACGGAACAGCTGTCGCTGGCGAACGTCGACCTCCTCGTCTGGTACGCGGGCGGCGGCTACGGCGACAAGCTGCGCGCGGAACTCGACAAGACGCCGATCTATCAGGAACTCGACGTGGTGAAGGCCGGCCGCACGATCACGCTCGAGGACGACGCCGCCGAGGCGATGGCGTGGAGCACCGTACTGAGCCTGCCGTACGCACTGAACGAGATCCCGCCGCGGGTCGCGCCCCTGCTCGCCTGAGACGCGGATGTGTGACGGTGAGCCCGGTTCGTGATACCAACGACTCGTGACCGCCATTCCTGAACTCCACGCCGGAACTCCTTTCGACGACCTCGACGACTATCTCGCGCTCGGTCGCGTCGGCGGCCTCGCGCTGTCGGCGGACGGGCGAAGGCTCGTCGTCGCGCAGTCGACGCTCGACGAGAAGTCGACGAAGTACGTCACCGCGCTGTGGGAGATCGATCCCACCGGCGAGTTCGCGGCGCGCAGGCTCACCCGCGGCCGCACCGGGGAGTCCAACGCGACGTTCACCAGTGACGGCGACCTGCTCTTCACGTCTTCCCGGCCGACGCAGGACGAGGACGACCTTCCCGACGACCTGTGGCGCCTGCCCGCGCGGGGCGGCGAGGCCGTGATCGTCGCGCGACGCGGCGGCGGCATCACCGGTGTGCGTGCGGCCCGGTGCGCGCCGCGTTTCGTCGTCACCACGGGCGTTCTGGGGAGATCCGGCGAGTCCGCCGACGACGAGCGGGTGCGCGCCGAGCGCAAGGAGAAGAAGGTCTCGGCGATCCTGCACACGGGCTACCCGATCCGCTACTGGGACCACGATCTCGGTCCCGACGTGCCCCACCTGCTGTCCGCCCCGCTGGACGCGCTCGCGGAGAACGGGCAGGAGCCGCAGCTCACCGACCTCACACCGATGCCGGGTCCGGCGCTGCGGGAGGCGGACTACGCGCTGAGCGACGACGGCGCGTTCGTCGTGACGTCGTGGACGGTTCCCGGCCCGCTGGCGTCGATCCGGAACATCCTGGTGCGCGTCGACACCGAGACGGGGGCGCGCACCGTCCTCGTCGACGACGGCGACGCCGACCTGTCGGACCCGGTGATCTCCCCGGACGGACGGCACGTCGTGTTCACGCGGGAATCGCATGCGACACCCGACTCCGCGCCGCGATTCACGCTGCACCGGTACAGCTTCGACACCGGCACCGTCACGGACGTGGCGCCCGGATGGGACCGGTGGGCCACGTCCGTGGCCTGGTTGTCCGATGGCTCGGGTCTCCTCGTGACCGCCGACGACCGCGGGCGCGCACCGATCTTCCTCCTCCGCGACGGCGCGGACCCCACGCCGGTCACGACCGACGACTCCGCCTACACCGACCTGCAGGTCGCTCCGGACGGGTCGACGGTGTTCGCGCTGCGGGCGTCGTACGCGGCGCCGCCGCACCCGGTGCGCATCGACATCACCACCGGCGCCGTGTCGCTGCTGAAGGCGCCCGCGGACCTCCCCGAACTCCCGGGCACGCTGACGGAGGTCGAGACGGTCGCCGCGGACGGCGCGGCGGTGCGCGCGTGGCTCGCGGTGCCGACCGGCGCCTCTGCCCACGCGCCGGTGCCGCTCGCGCTGTGGGTGCACGGCGGCCCCCTGGGTTCGTGGAACACCTGGTCGTGGCGGTGGAACCCGTGGCTTCTGGTGGCGCGGGGATACGCCGTGCTGCTGCCGGATCCGGCCCTGTCCACCGGCTACGGGCAGGCGTTCGTCGAACGCGGCTGGGGGAAGTGGGGCAAGGCGCCGTACACCGACCTCATGTCGATCACCGACGCCGCGGTGGCGCTGCCCGAGATCGACGAGAAGCGCACCGCGGCGATGGGCGGATCATTCGGCGGATACATGGCCAACTGGATCGCCGGGCACACCGACCGGTTCAAGGCGATCGTCACCCACGCGAGCCTGTGGGCGCTGGACCAGTTCGGCCCCACCACCGACGCCGCCTGGTACTGGCAGCGGGAGATGACGCCCGAGATGGCGGTGGAGAACTCACCACACCTGTACGTCGCGGACATCGTGACACCGATGCTGGTCATCCACGGCGACAAGGACTTTCGCGTCCCGATCGGTGACGGGTTGCGGCTGTGGTTCGAGCTGCTGTCCGAGTCGGGGTTGCCCGCGGACGACGACGGGGTCACCGACCACCGCTTCCTCTACTTCCCCGACGAGAACCACTGGATCCTCACCCCGCAGAACGCGAAGGTCTGGTACCAGGTGGTGCTGTCGTTCCTCTCGGAGCACGTGCGGGGCGAGGACGTCGCGCTGCCCGAGATCCTGGGCAAGTAGGCGTCAGCAGGTAGGGCGGGGGCAGGGGCCGCGCCGGGCGGAGTCACGCCCGCCTCTCGCGGCCCCGGTCGAACTCCTTGCCGCCCCACACCCCGGACTGAGCGGTCGCCCTGGCGAAGAGCTCACAGCGGATCCGCAGCGCGCAGTGCCGGCACACGTCACGCGCGTACGCGAAATCCTCTGTCGGGAAAGGGAACCACCGGTCCGGCTCGGGGTCGTTGCGGCACGCGGCGTCGACCCATCCGGCGGGATCGTCGGAGACGGGCAGCAGTGTGGACAGGGTGGTGTCCAGGACGTCGGTCATCGGGAAATCTCCCCTTTCCGGGAGAACTCGGTCGGTGGAGGCGGAATACCCGGGGATCTCGCGGCTACACCGCCGCGAGATCCCGCCAGATCTGCCGTTGCGCCTTTTCGATGTGCCGCGGCGCCTTCGGCTCCCACAGGAGCGGCATCCCTGCCTCCTCCGGTGTGCGATCGGCCTTCCTCTGGTTACAGGGGGCGCAGCACGCCACGAGGTTGGCCCACGTGTTCGGGCCGCCGCGGCTCCTCGGCAGCACGTGATCGATCGTCGTCGCGACCGGTTCGGCGCAGTAGCCGCAACGATTGCGGTCGCGACGGAACACGCCCGCGAACGTCGCGCGACTGCTGTCGGTCACCAGCACGGAGTGCTGGACGTAGACGTACCGCAGCAGACGGATGGTCTGCGGCAGGCTGATCTCGACGTGCTGCGACCGGATCGAAAACGGCGGCTCCCGATCGGTGACCGTCTCGGCCGCGCCGACACTGATCAGCACTACTGCGCGTTCCGCGGGAATCTCACAGAGCGCCTCGTATGTGACGTTGAGGACCAGCACGGCCGCGCGTGACCAGGTGCGGGCGTCGAGGGTGGTCGAGGGCGGGTTACGGGATACGTACCTCACGGGTGTTCTCGGTTCTGTCGTCGGTTCGCGGCGGTGGAGGCACGCCGGGCGACGGTCGTCGATTCCGGCGTGTCAGGCGGAGCGCTGGGTCTTCGCGGCGGGCATGATCCCGCGTTCGCCTTGCCTGCCGGCGGGGAAGGATGCGGCGCCCGTGCGTGACGGCTGCAACCGGGCTGCGCTTGCTGTGGGCAGTGCGCGCATCGCTACTTCCTTCCTCGAGTCGACGTGTGAACCGATCGGAACACGTCGAGCATGACACAGCGCACCGCCCGCGTCCTGGCAATTTTCGCGCCGTCGGACCTGTGAGCCGGGGCGTGTCGAATCGGACAGGACGCGCGACACGTCCGATGGATGCGGTGAAGTAGCGGTTCTCTCGCTACGGTGTTCGATACGTACCCCGAATGAAGGAGACACCGTGGCACTTCCACAGCTCACTGACGAACAGCGGGCAGCAGCTCTCGAGAAGGCCGCCGCCGCTCGTAAGGCACGCGCAGAGCTCAAGGACAAGCTCAAGTCCGGTGACATCACCCTCAAGCAGGTCCTTTCCAAGGCCGATGTCGACGACATCATCGGAAAGACCAAGGTCAGCGCCATTCTGGAAGCCCTGCCGAAGATCGGCAAGGTGAAGGCCCAGGAGATCATGGCCAACCTGGAGATCGCCCCGACGCGCCGCCTCCGTGGCCTCGGTGACCGTCAGCGCGACGCCCTGCTGGCGCACTTCAGCTGACACGTTCCCCGGGTGCCCGCCCCATCGCCTTCCGGCGACGGGCGGGCGCCCGGACGCGTCTTTCCTGCCCTCTGCCCCGCTAGTGCAACCTGAGGGTTGCGCAAGGAACCGTCGATGTGCAACCGTGGGGTAGCACATTGTCGAGAGGTGAGGATGATCACGAGCGTTGCGGATACGTCCCAGGACAGGATCGAGCGCGAGATCCAGATCGACGCCCCCATGGAGCGGGTGTTCCGGCTGGTGAGTGAACCCGGCTGGTTCATCGGCGACGGAGATCCCGGCAAGACCACCACCACACGCGAAGGCGACGTCTTCGTCGTGGAGTTCCCCCCGTACGGACGCTTCCCGATTCTTCCCGTGAAGTCCGACGCTCCCCACTACGTCTCGTTCCGCGGCGGAGACGATCCCGCACGGCCCCTCGTGGAGGGCACGTCCACCCTGGTCGAATTCTTCCTGTCCGAGCGGGACGGTGGCACCCTGCTGCGCGTCGTCGAGTCCGGATTCGCCGCCCTGTACCCGCGCGCCGAGCGTCGCGCGTCCGCTATCGAGGGCAATGTCGAAGGCTGGGAGATTCAGCTCGTGTTCGCCAAGCAGGACGCCGAAAGCGGCCGGGGCGAATAGTGCGGTGGCTGATGTGTCGACCTCGCTGACCGCAGTCGGGGGTTGCGGTCAGCGAGGTCGGTGTGCCGCCGGTTCCGGCAGGCGCGCCCGGATAGTCGTCGGGTCAGCGCATTTCGTTACCACCGGCGCGCCATCGCCGTGTCGCCGCCGATCGGCGGGGGTTTCGATGCATACTCGACATTCTCGAGTGGTTGCCGCATCGGATGCGGCAGACGAACCGGAGGAATCCCTTGAACGACCACCACGTGCAGCTCTTCTCCGAGCTGCACAGCACCGCAGGATCCCAGGCAGGCGGAGAAGACGCCGGCGAGGCGCTGCGTCCCGTCGACCCGGAACACCGCACCGCCACCGAAGTGCACCGCGCGCTGTTCAGCGACCAGTAGCGGGGCCGCACGGTAGCCCCGTCGTGGGTTGTCCGCGCGTTCATTAGACTCGACGGGTGACCAGTGCAGCTCCAGAAAATCCCCAGAACCGTGCCGATGCCCTCCCGAAGAGCTGGGACCCCAGTTCCGTCGAGGACGATCTGTATCAGGGCTGGGTAGACGCCGGTTACTTCCGCGCGGACCCCCACAGCGAGAAGCCGGGGTACTCCATCGTTCTGCCGCCGCCCAACGTGACCGGCAGCCTGCACATGGGTCACGCTCTCGACCACACGTTGATGGACGCGCTGAGCCGACGCAAGCGGATGCAGGGCTACGAGGTGCTGTGGCTGCCGGGCATGGACCACGCGGGCATCGCGACGCAGACCGTGGTCGAGAAGCAGCTCGCCGTCGACGGCAAGACGAAGGAAGACTTCGGCCGCGAACTGTTCATCGACAAGGTGTGGGACTGGAAGCGGGAGTCCGGTGGCACCATCGGCGGCCAGATGCGCCGCATCGGTGACAGTGTCGACTGGAGCCGCGACCGGTTCACCATGGACGACGGGCTCTCCCGCGCCGTCCAGACCATCTTCAAGCGCATGTACGACGACGGTCTGATCTACCGGGCCGAGCGACTCGTCAACTGGTCGCCCGTGCTGCAGACCGCGATCTCCGACATCGAGGTGAAGTTCGAGGACGTCGAGGGTGAGCTGGTCTCCCTGCGGTACGGCTCCCTGAACGACGACGAACCGCACGTCGTGGTCGCCACCACCCGTGTCGAGACGATGCTCGGCGACACCGCCGTCGCCGTCCACCCCGATGACGAGCGCTACAAGCACCTGATCGGGACGGCGCTCGAGCACCCCTTCACCGGCCGCGACATCCCGATCATCGCGGACGAGTACGTCGACCCCGAATTCGGCACCGGCGCCGTCAAGATCACTCCGGCGCACGACCCCAACGACTTCGAGATGGGCCTGAGACACAACCTGCCGATGCCGACCATCATGGACAAGACCGGCACGATCGCCGACACGGGAACGCAATTCGACGGTCTCGACCGCTTCGAGGCGCGGGTCAAGGTGCGGGAGGCGCTCGCCGAGCAGGGCCGCGTGGTCGCCGAGAAGCGGCCCTACCTGCACAGCGTCGGGCATTCCGAGCGCACCGGCGAGTCCATCGAGCCGCGCCTGTCGCTGCAGTGGTGGGTGAAGGTCGAGTCCCTCGCGAAGGCGGCGGGTGACGCGGTCCGCAACGGTGACACCGTCATTCACCCGGCGAGTCAGGAACCGCGATGGTTCGCCTGGGTCGACGACATGCACGACTGGTGCATCTCGCGGCAGCTGTGGTGGGGTCACCGGATCCCGATCTGGTACGGCCCCGACGGCGAGGTCGCGTGCTTCGGACCGGACGAGACCGCGCCCGAGGGCTGGGTGCAGGACCCCGACGTCCTCGACACCTGGTTCTCCTCCGGGCTGTGGCCGTTCTCGACCATGGGCTGGCCCGAGAAGACGCCCGAGCTCGAGAAGTTCTATCCCACAAGTGTTCTCGTCACCGGTTACGACATCCTGTTCTTCTGGGTGGCGCGGATGATGATGTTCGGCACGTACGTGTCGGAGGACGACGCGATTGCCGGGCGGGGCGAGCGAAGCGACGGGGTGTTCAGCGAAGGCAAGTCCGGACCGCAGATGCCGTTCCAGGACGTGTTCCTGCACGGCCTCGTTCGCGACCAGTTCGGCAAGAAGATGTCGAAGTCGCGGGGCAACGGCATCGACCCTCTCGACTGGGTCGACCGCTTCGGCGCCGATGCGCTCCGCTTCACGCTGGCCCGCGGCGCCAACCCCGGCAGCGACCTGTCCGTCGGCGAGGATCACGCGCAGTCGTCCCGGAACTTCGCGACCAAGCTGTTCAACGCGACCAAATTCGCCCTCATGAACGGGGCCGCACCCGCGTCGCTGCCCGCCCGCGGCGAACTGACCGACGCGGACCGGTGGATCCTCGACCGCCTCGACCAGGTGCGCGGCGACGTCGACACCGCGTTCGACCGGTACGAGTTCAGCAAGGCGTGCGAGGCGCTGTTCCACTTCGCGTGGGACGAGGTCTGCGACTGGTACCTCGAGCTGGCCAAGGTGCAGTTCGCCGAGAACGACACGGTCGCGGCGAACACGAGGGCAGTGCTCGGCAACGTCCTCGACGCGCTGCTGCGCCTGCTCCACCCGGTCATCCCGTTCGTCACGGAGACCCTGTGGAAGGCGCTCACCGGTAGCGAGTCCGTCGTCGTGGCGCAGTGGCCGCAGGCAGCGGAGGACGCCGCGGATGTGGTTGCGGCGCAGCGTGTCGAGGACATGCAGCGCCTGGTGACCGAGGTGCGCCGGTTCCGCAGCGATCAGGGTCTCAAGCCGTCGCAGCGGGTGCCCGCCCGGATCAGCGGGATCGCCGAGGCCGATCTGAACACGCAACTCGCCGCGGTTACGTCGCTGGCCCGGCTGACGGACCCGGAGGACGGGTTCGCCGCGTCGGCCTCGGTGGAGGTGCGCCTGAGCAAGGCGACCGTCACGGTGGACCTCGACACGTCCGGCAACGTCGACCTCGGCGCCGAGAAGGCGCGGCTGGAGAAGGACCTCGCGGCCTCGCAGAAGGAACTCGCCGGAACCACCGCGAAGCTCTCCAACGAGGCGTTCCTGGCCAAGGCTCCCGACGCCGTCAAGGACAAGATCCGGACGCGTCAGCAGATCGCGACAGAAGAAATCGAACGCATCACCAAGCGATTGAAGGAGCTGGAAGGCGCGTGACCTCGCCCGACTTCACGCCGGAGGAAGTCAGCCCCGTCGACCTCGCGGAGTTGACGCTGGTCGAGGCGGAACTCGACAAGCGGTGGCCCGAGACGAAGATCGAGCCGTCGCTGAGCCGAATCGCGGCCCTGATGGACATCCTCGGGTCACCGCAGCACGGGTACCCGGCGATCCACGTCACCGGCACCAACGGCAAGACGTCGGTGACGCGGATGGTCGACGCACTGCTCACCGCGTTGAACCGGCGCACGGGCCGCACCACCAGCCCGCACCTGCAGCTCGCCACCGAGCGGATCAGCATCGACGGGCGCCCGGTGTCGCCGCGCCGCTACGTCGACACGTACCGGGAGATCGAACCGTACGTGCAGATGATCGACCAGCAGTCGCAGGCGGCGGGCGGCCCGGCGATGAGCAAGTTCGAGGTGCTCACCGCGATGGCGTACGCCGCGTTCGCGGAGGCGCCCGTCGACGTCGCCGTCGTCGAGGTGGGCCTCGGCGGGCGTTGGGACGCAACCAATGTCATCGACGGGCAGATCGCGGTGATCACCCCGATCAGCCTCGACCACGCGGAGTATCTCGGCGACGACCTCGCCGGGATCGCGCAGGAGAAGGCCGGCATCATCAAGAAGGGTCGCGAGGACGCGCTCGTGCCCCGCGACACGGTCGCCATCCTCGCCGAACAGACGCCGGAAGTGATGGACGTGCTGCTCCGCCGTGCCGTCGAGGTGGATGCCGCGGTCGCGCGGGAGGGCTCCGAATTCACGGTGCTCGCCCGGCAGATCGCCGTCGGCGGCCAGCAGCTCGAACTGCAGGGCCTCGGCGGGGTCTACACCGACATCTTCCTGCCCCTGCACGGGGAGCACCAGGCGCGTAACGCGTCCCTCGCGCTCGCGGCGGTCGAGGCGTTCTTCGGTGCAGGCCCGGAACGGCAGCTCGACCAGGACGCGATCCGGGAGGGGTTCGCCTCGGTCGTCAATCCCGGCAGGCTCGAACGCGTGCGCAGCGCACCGACCGTCTTCCTCGACGCCGCGCACAATCCGGACGGCGCCCGTGCGCTCGCCGCCGCGCTGACAGCCGAATTCGACTTCCGCAAGCTCGTCGGCGTCGTCAGCGTGATGGGGGACAAGGACGTCGACGGCATTCTGTCGGCGCTGGAACCGGTGTTCGACGAGCTCGTGGTGACCCACAACGGTTCGGCGCGGGCGATGGACGTCGAGGATCTCGCCAATCTCGCGGTCGCAAAGTTCGGCGACGAACGGGTCGTGGTGGCGCCGACCCTCGCGGACGCGCTGGAAACGGCCATCGGACTGGCCGAGGAGGTCGCCGAGCCCGGTGAGGCAGTATCGGGGGCGGGCGTCGTGGTCACCGGATCCGTGGTGACCGCCGGTGCGGCCCGCACCCTCTTCGGAAAGGACCCAGCGTGAGCGAGCAGGACCCCCGTGCTTCGGAACCGGAGTTCGGCCCGCCGACCAAGGACCCGTGGAAGGGCTTCCGCGGCGTGGTCGCGGGATCGCTGATCCTGGAAGCGATCGTGGTGCTTCTCGCCCTGCCGGTCGTCGCGACGGTCGGCGGCGGACTCACCTGGTGGTCCGGGACGTACCTGGTGGGGCTCGCGGTGCTCATGATCCTCGGGGCCGGCCTGCAGGGCCGCCCCTGGGCGATGAAGTACAACCTGTTGTTGCAGGTGGGGCTCCTGCTCGGTTTCTTCGTCCACGTGTCGATCGGTTCGGTCGGGGTGGTCTTCGCCATCCTGTGGGGCTACCTCCTCTACTTCCGCCGGAATGTGCGTCAGCGAATGGAGCGGGGCCTGCTGCCGGGGCAGCGCGGCTGACCATTTAGGCTGTGCGCCGTGACTGAGCGCACCCTTGTACTGATCAAGCCCGATGCCGTTGCCCGCGGATATGTAGGAGAAATCCTCGGTCGTATCGAGCGGAAGGGTCTGACGATCTCCGCGCTCGAGCTGCGCACCGCTCCCGGCGACATCGCCGCCGCCCACTACGCCGAGCACGAAGGCCGCCCGTTCTACCCCGGCCTGCTGGAATTCATCACGGGCGGCCCGCTCGTCGCGGCAGTCCTCGAAGGTCCCCGGGCGATCGCGGCGTTCCGGCAGCTCGCCGGCGGCACCGACCCGGTCGAGAAGGCTGTTCCGGGCACGATTCGCGGTGATTTCGGGCTCGAAGCCCAGGAGAACCTCGTCCACGGCTCCGACTCGGTCGAGTCCGCCGAGCGCGAGATCGCCCTCTGGTTCCCCCAGTTCGCCGCCAACTGACCCACCCTCTCCACCCACCCCTCGATCCACCGACCTGCCCTCCGGGCCGGCGGCGCCATCGCGAACGGAACATGTTCCAGAACGATACGTGCGCCGCTGGCACGGACCGCGGCACACGTGTGGGATACTGAGGGTGGTCGGACCGCAATTTGTGCACCACGTGGCTTCGACCGGATGACACCACGGCTCGATGCCCTTCATCGCTGCCCCTACGTCAACAGGAAATACCTGGGCGTATCGGCACGCTGGATGATCAGGCGCTCGCACCGCGGACCACGGCCATCCGCAAGGCACTACATGGGTGTGCAGTGAAAACGGACACTGCACGCGCTGTGTGGAGCGAGACCAGACAATCTCGCGCTCACATCTGGGGCGCGAGTACACATACTGCGCCCTCGCGTGGCCGCGTGACATTCCCAGACAGGGGAGTGGACGCGCCCGGGGGCTGAGGAGACTACGTGGCCGATCAAGCGCCGCCCACAAATTCAGAGCCGAACGATACGGCCACCGCCGGGAGCGCGGTTCCCGCTCTTCCGGAGAAGATTCGCGTTCACGCCCTCGCGAAGTTGCTGGGCGTGACGAGCAAGCAGGTTCTCGCCGAGGCCGCGGCCCTCGGATTGGAACTGCGCAGTGCGCAGTCGAGCCTGCAACGCGACATCGCCGAGCGGGTATACGCCGGATTCACCGCTGCGGAGACCACTCCTGCCGAGGCGCCCGCCGAGGTTGCACCGGAAGCGGCGGCCCCGGCTGCGGAGGCCGTCGTCGAGGTGACTCCGGAACCGGTTGCGGACGTCGAGGAAGCGGTCGCCGAGAAGGCTGCCGAGGCCGAGAAGGCTGCCGAGGCCGAGCAGCCGGAGGCACCGGAGGCTCCCGCCGAGGAAGCCCCGGCCCAGGAAAGCCCGGAACCCGTCGCCGAGGAGGCCGCGGTTTCCGAACCCGACCTCGGGCACGACCTGTTCACCACCGCCGCCTACCAGGCCGAGGCGCCCGCTGCCGAGGAGCCCGCCGAGACTCCCGCCGTTTCTCAGGTCCCGCTCTTCCTGCAGCCCGACCTCGCGGCGGTCGAGACGCCGCCGCGTCGCCGGCGCAGTCGCCGGGACGCCGGGACGCCCGAACCCACCACCGAGCAGCAGCCCGTCGCCGAGTCGCGCGAGGAAGTCGCCGAGCCCGCGAAAACCACGGACACCGGAACCGCCGACACCGAATCGGACGAGTCCGACGTCGACGGCGATCAGCCGCGTCGTCGTCGACGTGGCCGTCGCGGCCGCGGCCGCGGCCGGGGCGAGCAGCCGAACGAACAGGACACCGATACCGACACCGAGGGTGCCGAGGCCGAGGAGTCCGCGGGCGAGGACAAGGGCCGCGAAGACACGGGCACGGAGAAGGGCGCGGAGACACCGAGCCGGGTGCCCGAGGAGAAGCCGAAGAAGGAGTCCGAGGAGAAGCCCGCGGACGTCGAGCAGGCGGAAGCGGAGTCCGGGGACGAAGAGACCGGTGAGGGTGACTCCGACGGTTCGAGCCGTCGCCGCCGCCGTCGTCGCCGTCGCAAGTCCGGTGGCGAGGGGTCGGGAGACGCCACGTCCGAGGACGATCCGCCGAACACCGTCGTGCACGAGCGTGAGCCTCGCAACAAGAGCCGCTCGAAGGACGAGGTCCAGGGCATCACCGGTTCGACGCGGCTCGAAGCGAAGCGTCAGCGTCGCCGCGACGGCCGCGATGCCGGCCGCCGCCGTCCGCCGATCCTCACGGAATCGGAGTTCCTGGCACGCCGCGAGGCCGTCGACCGTGTCATGGTCGTGCGCGACCGCGTCGCCACCGGGCAACCGCACGCGACGACGCAGGTCGCCGTGCTCGAAGACGGTGTCCTCGTCGAACACTTCGTGACCACGTCGGCGTCGGCCTCGATGGTCGGCAACGTGTACCTCGGGCGCGTCCAGAACGTGCTGCCCAGCATGGAAGCGGCGTTCATCGACATCGGCCGCGGCCGCAACGGCGTGCTGTACGCCGGTGAGGTCAACTGGGAGGCCGCCGGGCTCGGTGGCAACTCCCGCAAGATCGAGCAGGCGCTCAAGCCCGGCGACCAGGTGCTGGTCCAGGTCAGCAAGGACCCGGTCGGGCACAAGGGTGCGCGGTTGACCACGCAGATCAGCCTCGCGGGCCGGTTCCTCGTCTACGTGCCCGGCGGCACGTCCACCGGGATCAGCCGCAAGCTGCCCGACACGGAACGCAAGCGCCTCAAGGACATCCTGCGCGACATCGTGCCCTCGGACGCCGGAGTCATCATCCGGACCGCGTCGGAGGGTGTGAGCGAGGAGGAACTGGCCCGCGACGTGACGCGCCTGCAGGAGCAGTGGGCCGGGATCGAGGCTCAGGCCGCGAAGGCGGAATCCGGCAAGTCCGGCAACCCGCAGGCCCTCTACGAGGAGCCCGATCTCCTCGTGAAGGTCATCCGCGACCTGTTCAACGAGGACTTCTCGAAGCTCGTGATCGAGGGCGAGAAGGCCTGGTCAACGGTCGAGTCGTACATCAAGTCCGTCGCGCCCGACCTCATGCCGAGGCTCGCGCAGCACACGTCGGACAACGGCGTCGACGTCTTCGAGGCGCACCGCATCGACGAGCAGCTGGCGAAGGCGCTCGACCGCAAGGTCTGGTTGCCGTCCGGTGGCACGCTCGTGATCGACCGCACCGAGGCCATGACCGTGGTCGATGTCAATACCGGCAAGTTCACCGGTGCCGGCGGAAACCTCGAGGAGACCGTCACCCGGAACAACCTCGAGGCTGCCGAGGAGATCGTCCGGCAGATGCGCCTGCGGGACATCGGCGGCATGATCGTCGTCGACTTCATCGACATGGTGCTCGAGTCGAACCGCGACCTGGTGCTGCGACGTCTGACCGAGGCCCTGGGCCGCGATCGCACGCGCCACCAGGTGTCCGAGGTGACGTCGCTCGGGCTCGTGCAGATGACCCGGAAGAAGCTGGGCACCGGCCTGGTCGAGGCGTTCTCCACGACGTGTGAGCACTGCCACGGCCGCGGCATCATCGTCCATGCCGAGCCGATCGAGGTGAAGACGTCCGAGGACACCGGTGCACGCGGGTCTTCCCGCGGCGGTGACGCCGGCGGTTCCCGCAAGAAGCGGGGGCGCGACAAGTCGTCGGGCGGGGACACTCCGCAGACTCCCGTGCACGAGGAGACCCCGACGGTGGACGCCACCGTGAAGCGGGCCCACCCGGTCGCTCTCGCGATGGCACACCACCATCACGAGGAGGAGGCCGCGCACAAGGCGGAGGCTGCGGCCGCGGACAAGGCGGAGCTGCCCGGGATCGAGGAGGCCGTGGCCGAGGCGCCCGCAGCGGTGGCTGCGGAAGCCGTCGTGGCACCCGAGGCCGAGGTAGCCGTCGTCGAAGAGGCTGTCGTCGAGGAAGCCGTGGAAGCTGCGGCCGAGGCGCCCGTTGTCGAAGCGGCACCGGCCGAAGCGGCTCCGGTCGCCGAGACCCCGGAACCCGTCGTGGAGCGCGCACTCGAACCCGCACCGGAACCCGAGCCCGCACCGGAGCCGGTGGCCCCGACGCGGCGCAGGAGTCGCCGGGTGTCGAGGGCAGCGGCAGCGCCGGTGTCCGAAACCCCGAGTGCCGGGACCGTGTTCGTGATTCCGACGCCGGAGCCCGGCGCGGAGCACGCACCGGAACCGGAGCCGGCCATGTCGGCTTCGACCGTGAGCGGACCGGCGGCGTCCTCGTCGGACGGCGCGGATCCGCAGGCAGCGCCGCGCAAGCCGCGGCGTCGACGGGCCGCGGCACGTCCGGCAGGCCCGCCGGTCGACGCCGACCACTGACGAGGGAACGCGGGAAGGCAATCGACGCCGGTTTGTACGGAACGGTTGCCTTCCTGTAACCTTGACCAGTCGCTACTCGGCGATGAAGGTCAGCTGTGCCCTCACCTGTGAAGGCTGCGCGATCTCGACCGAGCTAGCCGTCACACCAGACCAGTCGCGCACACTGTGGCGCGAGCAAGTTCGAAGAAGCAAGGGGTAGCCCTCCGATGGCAACGTACGCGATCGTCAAGACCGGCGGAAAGCAGTACAAGGTCGCTGTTGGTGACCTCGTCAAGGTCGAGAAGATCGAGGGTGAGCCCGGCACTGCTGTCTCGCTTGCTCCCGTTCTCGTCGTCGACGGATCCGATCTGACGACCGACGCCGACAAGCTGGCCAAGATCTCGGTCACGGGTGAGGTCGTCGAGCACACCAAGGGCCCGAAGATCCGGATCCACAAGTTCAAGAACAAGACCGGCTACCACAAGCGTCAGGGCCACAGGCAGAAGCTGACGGTCCTCAAGGTCACCGGCATCAAGTAACTAGAGCTTCAGAGCTGATTTCACCCGAGGAGGGTCAAGAACATGGCACATAAGAAGGGTGCATCCAGCTCCCGTAACGGTCGCGATTCAAATGCTCAGCGACTCGGCGTGAAGCGTTTCGGCGGCCAGTCCGTCAGCGCCGGCGAGATCCTGGTGCGTCAGCGCGGAACCCACTTCCACCCCGGCGTCAACGTCGGTCGTGGCGGCGACGACACGCTGTTCGCTCTCTCCGCCGGTGCCGTCGAGTTCGGCACCAAGCGTGGACGCAAGACCGTGAACATCGTTCCGGCGGCGGCAGAGGTCTAGTCCTGCCGCGAGTATGCATCGTCCCGTGAGGGACGTTTCAAGCTCCCAATAGGGGCGGACCTGGGTCGAGATACCCGGTCCGCCCCTATTGTTCGTTTCAGAGATCAACACAGTTTCAGAGATCAACACAATTGACTGAGGAAGGATCCGGCAGTCATGTCCCGATTCATTGACCGCGTCGTGCTGCACGTCAGCGCCGGAAAAGGCGGCAATGGCTGCGCCTCCGTACACCGGGAGAAGTTCAAACCGCTCGGTGGCCCGGACGGCGGCAACGGCGGGCGTGGCGGTGACGTCGTGCTCGAGGTGGACGGCAACGTCCACACCCTTCTCGACTTCCATTTCCACCCCCACGCGAAGGCCACCAACGGCAAGCAGGGGATGGGAAGCAACCGCGACGGCGCCCAGGGCGACGACCTGATCCTGAAGGTCCCCGACGGCACCGTCGTCCTCGACAAGGACGGCCGGATCGTCGCCGACCTCATCGGTGTCGGCACCCGCTTCGAGGCCGCCCAGGGCGGCCGCGGCGGACTGGGCAACGCGGCCCTCTCGTCCAAGGCACGCAAGGCGCCGGGCTTCGCACTCCTCGGTGAGGACGGTGTCGAGCGGGAACTGGTCCTCGAACTGAAGTCCGTGGCCGATGTCGGGCTGGTCGGGTTCCCGTCGGCGGGCAAGTCCTCGCTCGTGTCCGTGCTGTCGGCGGCGAAGCCGAAGATCGCCGACTACCCGTTCACGACCCTCGTGCCGAACCTCGGCGTGGTGTCGAGCGGCGACACCACGTTCACGGTGGCCGACGTGCCCGGGCTGATCCCCGGCGCGAGCGACGGCCGCGGACTCGGGCTGGACTTCCTGCGCCACCTCGAGCGGTGCGCCGTGCTGGCCCACGTCGTCGACTGCGCGACGCTCGACCCCGGCCGCGACCCGATCTCCGACATCGATGCGCTCGAGGCCGAACTCGCGGCGTACAAGGGCGCGCTGTCCGGGGACACCGGGCTCGGTGACCTCGCGGACCGCCCCCGCATCGTGATCCTGAACAAGGCGGACGTGCCGGAGGCGGCCGAACTGGCCGAGATGGTCACCCCCGATCTCGAGGCCCGCGGATGGCCGATCTTCACGATCTCGGCCGTCAGTCGAGAAGGCTTGCGCCCGTTGACGTTCGCGCTGGCGAAGCTGGTTGCGGACTACCGTGAGGCGAACCCGAAGGCCGAGCCGAAGCGTCAGGTGATCCGCCCGGTGATCGCGAACGAGAACAGCTTCAGCGTCATCGCCGATCCCGAGATCCCCGGTGGGTTCATCGTCCGCGGCACGCGGCCGGAACGCTGGGTGCGGCAGACACAGTTCGACAACGACGAGGCCGTGGGCTACCTCGCCGACCGCCTCGCGCGGCTCGGTGTGGAAACCGAACTCGTCAAGCAGGGGGCGGAGCCCGGTGCGTCCGTGACGATCGGCAACGTGAGCTTCGACTGGGAGCCCCAGACACCCGCCGGCGTCGACCTCACCCGGACCGGGCGCGGCACCGACCCACGTCTGGATCAGGTGGAGCGCATCGGCGCGACCGAGCGTAAGCACGCATCCAGGGTCCGTCGCGGTCTCGAAGGCCTCGACCCCGAAGACCAGTGAGCGCCACCCGGCGCACGGTCGCGTCGGCGGGCAGCATCGTCGTGAAGATCGGCTCGTCGGCGCTGACCAGTCTGGTCGGCGGGCTCGACGTCGGTCGGCTCGACGCGCTGGCCGACGCGATCGAGGCACGGATGCGTGCCGGTTCCGACGTGGTCGTCGTGTCGTCCGGGGCGGTGGGCGCGGGTCTGGCCCCGTTGGGGCTGACCAAGCGGCCGCGGGACCTGGCGACGAAGCAGGCCGCCGCGAGCGTCGGCCAACTGGCTCTGGCCCACGCCTGGGGTACCTCGTTCGCCCGGTACGGGCGCACGGTGGGACAGGTGCTGCTGACGGCGGACGACATCGCCCGCCGCGCACAGCACCGCAACGCGCAGCGCACCCTCGACCGCCTGCGCGCCCTGCACGCGGTCGCGATCGTCAACGAGAACGACACCGTCGCCACCGCGGAGCTGCGATTCGGCGACAACGACCGGCTCGCGGCACTCGTCGCGCACCTGGTCGGCGCGGACGCACTCGTGTTGCTGTCGGATGTCGACGGGCTGTACGACGGCGACCCCCGCAAGGGCAATGCGACGCTGATTCCCGAGGTGAACAGCCCCGAGGATCTGGACGGGGTGGTCGCCGGCTCGGGCGGCGCCCTCGGCACCGGCGGGATGGCGTCCAAGCTGTCCGCGGCGCGCCTCGCGGCCGATGCCGGTGTTCCGGTGCTGCTCGCCGCCGCCTCGGACGCCGGGGCGGCGCTGCGGGACGCCAGTGTGGGGACCGCGTTCGCGGCCCGGCCGTCCCGGTTGTCGGCGCGCAAGTTCTGGGTGCGGCACGCCGCGGACGAGCAGGGGATCCTGCACATCGACGAGGGCGCCGTCCGGGCCGTCGTCACCCGGCGCCGGTCGCTGCTGCCCGCGGGCATCACGGCGGTGTCGGGACGGTTCTACGGCGGCGACGTCGTGTCACTCCTCGGCCCCGAGGAACGTCCCGTGGCCAGGGGAGTGGTGGCCTACGACTCGGCCGAGATCAGCGACATCCTCGGCAAGTCGACCCAGGAACTGCCTGCCGAAATGCAGCGCCCCGTGGTCCACGCCGACGACCTGGTGCCGCTCTAGAGGTCAGGCGGGCAGCGCGGACGACGCGTCGAGCAGCGCGGTGAGGGCTTCCGAGCAGCCGGCGTGCACGGTGAGTGTCGCGAACTCGTCGCCGCGCGTCGCTCCCCGGTTGACGATCGCGATGGGGATTCCGCGTTTGGCGGCGCGCCGGACGAAGCGCAGTCCCGACATGACGGTGAGCGAAGACCCGGCCACCAGCAGTGCCTCGGCCTCGTCGACCACGTCGTAGGCGGCCGCGACCCGCGGTTTCGGGACGGACTCGCCGAAGTACACGATGTCGGGTTTGAGCATGCCTCCGCACGCCTCGCAGTCGACCATCCGGAAATGCTCGGTGCTGGTGACGACCGCGTCGGCGTCCGGTGCGATCTCCACTCCCTGTGCGGCGGCGACGGTTTCGGCGAATCCCGGGTTCGCGCGCTCGAGCCGGTCGGCGAGCGTCGCCCGCGAGATCAGTGCGTTGCACGTCAGGCACCGGACCTGGGCGTACGTGCCGTGCAGGTCGATCACCCGGCGACTTCCGGCCTTCGTGTGCAGCAGGTCGACGTTCTGGGTGACGACCGCGCTCGCGACCCCGGCCCGTTCGAGCCCGGCGAGGGCGCGGTGGCCGGAGTTGGGCCGGGCGGCGTCCATGTGCCGCCACCCGAGGTGGTTCCGTGCCCAGTAGTGGCGGCGGAATTCGGGGTCACCGGTGAACTGCTGATACGTCATGGGGTTGCGCGGGGGTGAATCCGGACCGCGGTAATCGGGGATCCCGGAGTCCGTCGAGATGCCGGCGCCGGTGATCACACACAGGCGCCGGCCCCCGAGTACGTCGATCAGTGGGGCGAACACGCACTCCAGAATAGCGCCGGTTCAGTACCCGACGACGGGATCGATCAGAGCGGTGAGATTCTCACCTGCGACGAAGCGGGTGACGTTCAGCGCTACGTGCTCGGCGAACGCCGGGGGACGCACCGCAGGCGGGTTGGAATCGTGCGGGGTGATGATCACGTTCGGCAGATTCCACAACGGGTGACCGTCGGGTAGCGGCTCGGGGTCGGTGACATCGAGTCCCGCTCCGCCGATCGTGTTGTCCCGCAGCGCTTTCACCAGTGCATTGGTGTGGACGAGTGAGCCGCGCGCGACGTTGATGACCCACGCGGTCGGCTTCATCTGCGCGAACTCCGCCGCCCCGACCAGATGGTGGGTGGCGTCGGTGGCGGGAGCGCCGAGCACGAAGTGATCCGCCCGGGCCCACACCTCGCCCAGCCGGGTGGTGGGGAGCGTCTCGATCGCGCCCGGCACCGGGCTGCCGGAACGATTCACCGCGATCACGTCGGCACCGACGCCCGCGAGCATCGGGATCAGCGCCCGGCCGATACCGCCGGCGCCCACGATCGCGACCGTGGTGCCCCGCAGGGTGCCGACCTTCGAGAAGAACTCCTGCTGGCGCCAGGTCTTCGCCTCGAGGTGCTCGGGCAGCGCCCGCACCCCGGCAAGCAGCAGGGTCAGCGCGTGCTCGGCGACGGTGGCGGCGAACGCGCCCGCCGCCGACGTCCACAGCACGGTGGAGTCGGGTCTGATCACCTTCGCGGCGAACCACTCCTCGACACCCGCGGAGTTCAACTGCACCCAGCGGATCTTCTCGGGAAGCGGATCCGGGAACCCGATCGGACCCGTGGTCCAGACCAGCGCGTCCGCGGACTCGAGGGGTGCCACACGGGCACCGCCCCGGCGCACCGCATCCTCGAGGAGCGGGTCCGGGGCGGGTCCGATGGCTATAGCTGGAACAGCAGCGTCGTCGGCCATGGGTCGAACTTACGCGGGAACCTCGATCAAGGGGTAGACACCGTTTTCGTCGTGGACCTCACGGCCGGTGACGGGCGGGTTGAACACGCACAGCATCCGCATTTCGGTCTCCGGCTCGACGCGGTGACGTTCGTGACCGTTGAGCAGGTACATCGAACCGGGGCCGAGTTCGTAGACCTTGTCGTTGTCGAGGTCGGTCAATTTGCCGGTTCCCTCGACGAGCCAGACGGCCTCGACGTGGTTGGCGTAGTGGAACTCGTTGACCGAACCGGCTTTGATCGTGGTCTCGTGGAACGAGAAACCCACTTTGTCGCCGCCGAGGATGATGCGCTTGCTGCGCCAGTTCCCGTCCTCGCTGGTGATGTCGCGCTCGGTGTCGGTGATTTCTGCGGTGGTGCGAACGATCATGGGTGTCAGTCCTCTCTCTAGCTGCAGACCTTGCCGGTGGCGTCGGCGAGAATGGCCAGGCCGTGGTCCAGTTCCTCGTCGGTGATGGTGAGCGCCGGCAGGAGCTTGACCACCTCGTCGGACGGTCCGGACGTCTCCGCGAGCAGTCCCTCGTCGAAGGCGAGTGCGCAGACCTTGCCCGCGCGCTCCGGCTCGTCGAAGACGAGGCCCTGGACGAGGCCGCGACCGCGGGTGGAGACGGAACCCTCGAACTGGTTCGCCAGCTCGGTGAACGCCTGGTGGATCTTCTCGCCCTTGGCCAGCGTCGACTTGTGCAGGGTGTCGTCGGACCAGTAGTGGTCCAGGGCGACCTTCGACGTGACGAACGACGGGTTGTTGCCACGGAACGTGCCGTTGTGCTCGCCCGGGCCCCACACGTCGAGCTCACGCTTGAACAGGGTCAGCGCCATCGGGAGGCCGTATCCGCCGATGGACTTCGACAGGCAGACGATGTCCGGGGTGATGCCGGCGATTTCGAACGAGAAGAACGGCCCGGTGCGTCCGCAGCCCATCTGGACGTCGTCGACGATCAGCAGGATGTCGCGTTCGGCACACAGGTCCGCGAGGGCGCGCAGCCACTCGGGGCGAGCGACGTTGACGCCGCCCTCACCCTGCACCGTCTCGACGATCACGGCGGCCGGACGGTTCAGGCCACTGCCCGAGTCGTCGAGCACGCGGGAGAACCAGTGGAAGTCCTCGGTGACTCCGTCGAAGTAGTTGTCGAACGGCATCGGGGTGGCGTGCACCAGCGGGATTCCGGCGCCGGCGCGTTTCATCGAGTTACCGGTGACCGACAGGGCGCCGAGCGTCATGCCGTGGAAAGCGTTGGTGAAGTTGATGATCGACGAACGACCCGTCACCTTGCGCGCCAGTTTCAGTGCGGCCTCGACCGTGTTGGTGCCGGTGGGTCCGGGAAACTGGACCTTGTAGTCGAGACCTCGCGGTTTCAGGATCTTGTCCTGGAAGGTCTCGAGCAGGTCACGTTTGGCCACGGTCGACATGTCGAGGCCGTGCGTGATGCCGTCGCCGACGATGTAGTCGACGAGCGCCGACTTCAGGACCGGGTTGTTGTGGCCGTAGTTCAGCGAACCGGCGCCGGCGAAGAAGTCGAGGTAGTCGCGGCCGTTCTCGTCGCGGATCCACGATCCGGACGCCGACTCGAAGACGGCGGGCCAGCCGCGGCTGTAGCTGCGAACCTCGGACTCGAGGCTCTCGAAAATGTTCGTATCGATGTTAGTCATGTTGCTGCATTCCTCCGGGGCATGCTCTTAGCCGATCGTGTACAGATCTTCGGCTTCGTGTCCATCGGGAAAATCGTTAGGGGAGAACAGTTCCTGCTTGTTGATCGCCGTATCTCGGCGACGCGCCAATGCTGTGAACAGTGCGATCGAAGCCTCGTTGTCGGGGCTGATCGTCGTTTCGAGATGGGTAATCCCTTCGGGTGCAAGGCGATCGAGCAGCGCGCTCAACATACGACCTGCAATTCCCTTGCCGCGCTGGTCGGCGTCTACGGCAACCTGCCAGACGAACAGCGTCGCAGGGGATTCTGGGCGGATGAAGCCCGATACGAACCCCGCGACGCGTTCGTCGACGACTGCGACGACCGACGATCGGCTGAAATCTCTACACCACAACAGGTATGCGTAGCTCGAATTGAGATCGAGCACTTCCGTGTTCCTGGCGATCTCCCAGAGCCGGACTCCGTCAGTGATCTCTGGACTTCTGAACAACACCGCGTCCGGCGCGGTGGTCGGGATGGCACTCTTCTGAACAGGCGTCATTGGAAATTCGAACCTAACAACCATCCCCTTCGATTTCACGTGCCTCGCGAAATTGGACAGTTCAGGCGGCAGAGCTTTGCAGGTGAGACGTGCAAAGTGATGCTGATCACATTATGTAACTTTTGGGTGAACCGCAAGCGACACACTTCGCCTATTTGAGACTCGCGAGCGCGAAGGGGAGAACCGCCGCGGCACCCGCCGCGCGGACCGTCCGGGCGGCCATCGTGAGGGTCCACCCGGTGTCGGTGAGGGTGTCGACGAGCAGCACCGGTCCGGTGCCTTCGGGAACGCCGGGGGTCTCCCAGGCGTCGACGAGCCCCGCCACCCGGTAGGCGGAGTTGGCCGCGGACACCGGCGGATGCTCGGGGCGCAGCCGCAGAACCCCCAGGTCGGTGAGCCGGCCCACCGTGGCCAGCTGCCCCGCGATCGACGCCGACAGAAGCGGGTGGGTGGCCGATTCGACCGCCATCACCGCCGTGGGACGCTCGGCCCAGTCCCAGGACGCCAGCACCTGGATGCAGGCCTTCAGGACGGCGTCGGGCGCCGGTCCGTCCGGTTCGTCGAGCAGGGAGCGCAGGCGCTGACCCCAGCCCAGATCGGACAGCCGGCCCAGCACGCGACCCGGTTCGGGACCGTCGGAGATCTTCCCGGACAGCTTCACGCCGAGCTTCGCGAGGCCCGTGGGCCACTGTTTGCGGGGCGCCAGATCCACGCCTGGGCGCTCGAGGCGCGCTCTGGTCTGTTGCACCGCCTCGGCGTCGACGGTCGCGTCGTGGCGCTCTCCGGTGCAGTTGTCGCACCGCCCGCAGTCCGACGTGCCCGCCGCCAGACCCGGGTCGTCGAGCTGCTCGCGCAGGAACGCCATCCGGCACGTGGTGATCCGCTGGTACTCGATCATCGCCTGCTGCTCGGATTCGCGGGCCCGCTCGAGGCGCTCGTACCGGTCGGCGTCGTACGCCCACGGCTCCCCGGTGCCCACCCAGCCGCCCCGCACCCGGCGCACGGCGCCGTCCACGTCCAAAACCTTCAGCACCATCTCCAGCCGGGTGCGGCCGAGCTCCACGAGTGGTTCGAGCGCCTGCGTGGACTGCGGCCGATCGGTATCGAGGACCTCGATCACCCGGCGCACCACGTGCTCGCGGGGGAACGCGACGGACGCGAAATAGCTCCAGATCTGCTTGTCCTCGGATCCGGGCAGCAGGATCACCTCGGCGCGGTCGGTGGACCGGCCTGCGCGCCCGACCTGCTGGTAATAGGAGATGGGCGACGACGGCGCACCGAGGTGTACCACGAACCCCAGGTCGGGCTTGTCGAACCCCATCCCGAGCGCGGACGTGGCCACCAGCGCCTTGACGCGGTTGCCGAGCAGGTCCTGCTCGAGGGTCTCGCGCTCGGCGGCGTCGGTCTGCCCGGTGTATGCGGCGACCGTGTGCCCCTGCTCGGACAGCAGGCTCGCCAGATCCCGGGCCGCCGACACGGTGAGCGCGTAGATGATGCCCGAGCCGGGCAGACTGTCGAGCTTCTGGGCGAGCCACGCGGCCCGGGCGGTGGCCTCCGGAATCTGCACGACCGACAGGTGCAGCGACTCGCGTTCGAGGCCGCCGCGCAGGACGAGGGTCTCCGCGCCGCCCACCCCGAGCTGCGTGGAGACGTCGGAGACGACGCGGTCGTTCGCCGTGGCCGTGGTGGCCAGCACGGGGATACCCTCGCCCAGCTCGGCGATCAGCGTGCGGATCCGCCGGTAGTCGGGACGGAAGTCGTGACCCCAGTCCGACACGCAGTGCGCCTCGTCGACCACGACGAGGCCGGCGTCGGCGGCGAGGGAGGGCAGGACCTGGTCGCGGAAGTCGGGGTTGTTGAGCCGCTCGGGGCTGACCAGCAGCACGTCGAGTTCGTTGTCCGCGACCCGTGTGTGGATGTCGTCCCACTCGGTGACGTTTCCGGAGTTGATGGTGGCGGCGCGCACACCGGCGCGCTCGGCCGAGGCCACCTGGTTCCGCATCAGCGCCAGGAGCGGCGACACGATGACGGTGGGACCGTGCCCGTGTGCACGCAGGAGCTTCGCCGCGATGAAGTAGACCGCCGACTTGCCCCAGCCCGTCCGCTGGACGACGAGCGCCCGTCTGCGGCCCACCACGAGCGCCTCGATCGCCGTCCACTGGTCGTCGCGGAGGGTGGCGTGCTCGCCTGCCAGCTCGCGGAGCAGCCGTTCGGCCTCGTCACGGAGTGCGGGTTCGGTGGCGGTCGTCATGCCCCCATGGTGCACGACCGGGGTGACGCGGACGATCCAGGCGAGTGCAGGGGGCGCTCAGCCGGGAATGGCCGCCTCGATCTCGGTGCGGGTGGGCGACGACGTGGAGGCGCCGCGGCGGGTGGTCGCGAGTGCGCCCGCCGTGCACGCGAAAGGGACAGCGGTCCCGGGGCCGCCGCGCCACGACACGCTGAGGGCGCCCGCGAAGGCGTCGCCCGCGCCGGTCGTGTCGACCACCTCGACCGCCGGGGAGCCGGCGTGGAGCGTGGTGCCGTCACTGCCCGCGTAGTCCGCGCCCGACGACCCCAGCGTGGTGACGACGTGGGAGACGGCGCCGATGACCTCGGCGCCGAGTTGCGCGGCCTCGGTCTGGTTCACCAGCAGCACGTCGATCAGCTCCACGAGTTCGGTCGGAAGTGGCTGCGCCGGTGACGGATTCACCATCACGACGGTGCCGTGGGCCGCGGCGTGCGCCGCCGCGGCCACCACGGTGCCGAGAGGTATCTCGAGTTGGCAGAGCAGGACGTCGGCGTCCGCGACCGCGGCGAGTTCGGCGGGTGTCAGGTCCACCACGGTGCTGTTGGCGCCCGGGACCACGACGATGCTGTTCTCGCCTGCGGCGTCGACGGTGATCGCCGCGATCCCGCTCGGCCCGTCGACCTCCCGCAGGTACCGGGTGTCGACCTCGGCGTCGACGAGGGCCTGCCGCAGGTCGAGGGCGAATACGTCGGAGCCGACCGCCCCGATGAATGTCACGGCCCCACCCGCCCGCGCCGCGGCGATCGCCTGGTTGGCGCCCTTGCCGCCGGGGGTGGCGGCGAAGGCGCTGCCCAGGATCGTCTCCCCGGGCCCGGGTAACCGTTCGGTCGCCGTCAGCAGATCCATGTTGACGCTGCCGACCACGGCGACCCTGGGAGCGGACATATTCCGAGACTAGCCCGCGTCGGCGGCCGCCGTCTCCTGTGCGGGCGCGGCGGATGCCTCGCCCTTGGTGCGGCGGAGACGCTTCAGGATGCGGCGGGCCTCGGCGTCCGTGGCCACGGCGGGCGGCGAACCCTCGAGGGGCTTGCGGGCGGTCTCCGAGATGAGGAGCACCGCGATCCCGCCGACGACCGCCGCGGCCATCATGTACATCGGTGCGACGAGGTCGCTGCCCGTGGCGTCCTGCAACGCCGTGAGGACGAGGGGAGTGGTGCCACCGAAGATCGACACCGCGAGGTTGTATCCGATCGCCAGCCCGCCGTAGCGGATTCCGGTCGGGAACAGTGCGGGAAGGACCGACGGGAAGACTCCGACGAACAGCAGCAGGAGGCCGCCGAGCATCGCCAGTCCGAGGAAGACGGTGAAGTAGTGGCCGACCCCGATCAGCAGGTACGCCGGCAGCGACAACGCGAAGAATCCGACGAAACCGGCCAGCAGCAACGGTTTACGACCGACCCGGTCGGACAGCTTTCCGACGAAGCTGATCGCTACCATCATGATGAGCATGACGATGATCATGAGGACGAGACCGTGCGATTCGTCGTAGCCGAGCGTGTTCGACAGGTACGTCGGCATGTAGCTGAGCAGGCCGTAGTGGGCGATGTTGTAGGTGGCGACCAGGATCACGCACAGCACCAGTGGACGCCAGTTCTCCACCAGCGTCTCGCGCAGTTTGCGTCCCGTGGATTCGTCTGCGAGCGAACGCTCTTCGGCCTGCTCCATCTGCTGGAACGCGGGCGTCTCCTCGAGCCGCAACCGCAGGTAGAGACCGATCAGACCCAGCGGACCGGCGAGCAGGAACGGAATCCGCCAGGCCCAGTCGACCAGGGCGTCGGCGCTCACCACGGTGCTGATGATGGTGACCAGTCCCGCGGCCGCGACATACCCGGCGAGGGTGCCGAATTCGAGGAAGCTCGCGAAGAACCCGCGGCGCTTGTCCGGTGCGTATTCGGCGACGAACGTGCTGGCGCCGCCGTACTCGCCGCCCGTGGAGAAGCCCTGCACGAGCCGGAACAGCACCAGCAGGATCGGTGCCACGAGCCCGATGGATCCGTAACTCGGGATCAGGCCGATGGCGAACGTGCTGCCCGCCATCAGGATGATCGTGGTGGCGAGCACCTTCTTGCGGCCTATCCGGTCGCCGAGCGGACCGAAGAACAGTCCACCGAGCGGGCGGACGACGAAGGCGGCGGCGAAGATCGCGAACGTCGACAGCAGCTGTGCGGTGCCGCTGGCCTCGGGAAAGAAGACCTTGCCGATCGTGGTCGCCAGGTAGGCGTACACGCCGAAGTCGAACCACTCCATGGCGTTACCGAGCATGGTGGCCTTGACGGCGCGTTTGACGGAGGCTTCGTCGGTGACCGTGACATCAGGTGATTCGGCCACCTCGGCCGACGTGATCGAGTGATCTGGTGCATTCATGTCTTGCGCTCCCCAGCGCAGTTATCACCCGCACGGGGCACGTACCTGATGCACGCATCTTTTCGTCGCCCGCACGGCGATTGCTGGTCGGGTTCGGCAACCCACGGCCCTTCGGCGCGATGCGGCCCCCGCCGATCGGCTCTGGCTCGTCGGTCGGTCCCGCTCCACCGTCCGGGGTGCGGGACTACCAGCTGTAAGAGCGATTACCGTAGCAAAGGATGTGGGGGCTTGTCGGCCCGAGCGTCAGTACGCCCGTGCGTACTGCGCCGGAATCTGCGGCGTCACCTGGGCATTCAATACCAGTGCGGCTTTTCGTGGCCAGTACGGGTCGCGCAGCAGTTCACGCCCGAGGAACACCGCGACGGCCTCTCCCGACTCCACGATCCGCTCGGCCTGCTCCGGCTCGGTGATGAGCCCCACCGCGGCGGCCGGGACCGTGGTCTCGTTCTGGATGCGGCGGGCGAACGGAACCTGATATCCGGGGCCGACCGGGATCCGCGCGGACGCGACGCCGCCGCTGGAGACGTCGACGAGGTCGACGCCCAGATCGGCGAGCGCCTGCACGAGGGCGACGGTCTGATCCGGGGTCCAGCTGTCCGCGTCCAGCCCCGGCTCCTCGGACAACCAGTCGGTGGCCGACACCCGGACGAAGACCGGCAGTTCGGCCGGCCACACGCTGCGCACCGCGTCGACGACCTCCAGCAGGAGACGGATGCGGCCCGCGAAGCTGCCGCCGTACTCGTCGGTGCGGTGATTACTGACCGGCGAGAGGAACTGGTGCAGCAGATAGCCGTGTGCCGCATGGACTTCCACCACCTTGAAGCCTGCGCGCGACGCCCGCTCGGCGGCGGCGGCGAAGTCCGCGACCACCTTCCGGATGTCCTCGTCCGTCGCCGCCGCGGGCGGGGTGTGGCCGCCGAAACCGATCGCGCTCGGCGCCACCGTCCGCCACGACAACGGATCGTCGTCGTCGAGGCTCCCCCCGCCGCGCCACGGGACGTGCGCGGACCCCTTGCGCCCGGCGTGACCGAGCTGGATGCCGGGAACCGCGCCGAAGTACTCGAGCTGCGCGTTGATCTGCGCGAAGGCTTCGGTCTGGGTGTCGTTCCAGATGCCGAGGTCGGCCGGGCTGATGCGGCCCTCCGGGCTGACGGCCGTCGCCTCGGTGAGGATCAGGCCCGCACCGCCGATGGCCCGCGTCACGAGGTGCGTCCGGTGCCAGTCGCCCGGCACCCCCACGTCGCTGCCGCTCACGTCGGCCGAGTACTGGCACATCGGCGCCATCCACACTCGATTGGGGACGGTGACTCCACGGAAGGTGATGGGTTCGAACAACACGCTCACTGCAGCACTCCTACCTCTGATGGTCTCGACCAGTCGCAACCCGTCCGGGGGATGAAATCATTCCCGCCCTTCCCGCTCCGCGGGGTGTCCAGCCCTGTATATAGGCTGTGTTCATGACTGCAGTGACTTCCACCTCGTCGGCCGGTGCCACGGTGGATACCCGTGAAGCCGTCCACGCAGCTGCCCGTCGCGCCCGCACCGCGTCGCGGGTCCTCGCGCTGCTCACCACCGCGCAGAAGGATGCGGCGCTCCACGCGGCGGCCGACGCCGTGCTCGCCGCGTCCACCGACATCCTCGCCGCCAACGCCGCCGACATCGAGGCGGCCAGGGCGTCGGGCACCGAGGACTCCCTGCTCGACCGGCTGCGGCTGACCGCGGAACGGATCGAGGGGATCGCGTCCGGTCTGCGTCAGGTTGCAGGGCTGCCCGACCCGGTCGGTGAGGTGGTGCGCGGCTCCACACTCCCGAACGGTCTCGAACTGCGTCAGCTGCGGGTTCCGCTCGGCGTGGTGGGCATGGTGTACGAGGCCAGGCCCAACGTCACCGTCGACGCGTTCGGGCTGGCCCTGAAGTCGGGTAATGCGGCCCTGCTGCGCGGCTCCTCGTCCGCGGCGAAGTCGAATGCAGCGCTGGTCGTGGCGCTGCGGGCGGCGCTGGCGGCGCAGCAGCTGCCGGAGGACGCCGTGCAGTTGCTGCCGAGCGAGGACCGCTCCAGCGTGACGCACCTGATCCAGGCCCGCGGGCTGGTGGACGTCGTGATTCCCCGCGGCGGGGCCGGTCTGATCAGCGCCGTGGTGCGCGACGCGACCGTCCCGACGATCGAGACGGGCGTCGGCAACTGCCACGTCTACGTTCACGCGGCGGCCGATCTGGAGATGGCGGAACGGGTCCTGCTCAATTCCAAGACGCGGCGGCCGAGTGTCTGCAACACCGCGGAGACCGTGCTGGTCGACGCCGCGATCGCCGAGACGGCGGTGCCGAAGCTCCTGCAGGCCCTGCAGATGCACAGTGTGACCGTGCACGGGGACCTGCCCGGGCTGGTGCCCGCGACGGAGTCGGACTGGTCCGAGGAGTACCTCACCCTCGACGTGGCACTCAAGGTGGTCGACGACCTGAACGCCGCGGTCGAGCACATCGACCGGTACGGCACCGGCCACACCGAGGCCATCGTGACGTCCGACCTCGCGGCCGCCCGCGAGTTCACCGCCCGGGTCGACGCGGCCGCCGTCATGGTCAACGCCTCCACCGCCTTCACCGACGGCGAGCAGTTCGGATTCGGTGCCGAGATCGGGATCTCCACGCAGAAACTGCACGCCCGCGGACCGATGGGCCTGCCCGAACTGACGTCCACCAAGTGGATCGTGTGGGGAGACGGGCACACCCGCCCGGTCTAGACCCCGCCGGCCGTCCCTTCCGTCAAGCCCCCTCTGCCCGTCACCCCTTCTGAAAGGAGCGAGCGTGGACCGCGCACTGCCCACCACGAAGCCGTTCTTCGCCAGCGTCGACGACGTCATCGCTCGGCTCGCCGAAACCGGTTACCTGTCCGACAAGGGCACCGCGACCGCGGTGTTCCTCGCCGACCGGCTCGGAAAGCCCCTGCTCATCGAGGGTCCCGCCGGAGTCGGCAAGACCGAGCTGGCCCGCGCCGTGGCCGAGACCACCGGCGCCGAACTGGTGCGGTTGCAGTGCTACGAGGGCGTCGACGAGGCCCGCGCCCTGTACGAGTGGAATCACGCGAAGCAGATCCTGCGCATCCAGGCGGGCAGCGACCACAGCTGGGACGCCACCAAGGCGGACGTCTTCTCCGAGGAGTTCCTGCTGTCGCGGCCGTTGCTGACCGCCATCCGGCGCGAGGACCCGACGGTGCTGCTGATCGACGAGACCGACAAGGCCGACGTCGAGATCGAGGGCCTGCTTCTCGAGGTGCTCAGCGATTTCGCGGTCACCGTCCCCGAACTGGGCACCATCACCGCCACGCGCAAGCCGTTCGTCGTCCTCACCTCGAACGCCACCCGCGAACTGTCGGAGGCGCTCAAACGTCGGTGCCTGTTCCTGCACCTCGACTTCCCCGACGCCGAACTCGAGCGGAGGATCCTCGCGAGCCGGGTGCCGGAACTGCCCGAGGCGGTGGCCGAGCAGCTGGTCAAGACGATCCGTGTGCTGCGCGGCATGCAGCTGAAGAAGCTGCCGTCGGTGGCCGAGACCATCGACTGGGGTCGCACCCTCCTGGCGCTCGGGCTCGACACCCTCGACGACGACGCCGTGCGCGCGACGCTGGGTGTCGTTCTCAAGCACCAATCCGACCAGCTGCGGGCCGCTGCCGAGCTGCGACTGAACTGAAGGACTCCCCATGGCTGTTGGTGGTCCCCTCGCGTCCCCGTCGAAGCCGGGCGGTCCCGCGGCGCCACACGGGCTGCCGGGGCATCTCGTCGACTTCGTCGAGGCGCTGCGGCGGCGCGGGATCACGGTCGGACCGTCCGAGACGGTCGACGCCGGACAGGTGATGTCGGTCCTCGACCTGCTGGACCGCGAATCCCTGCGGGAGGGTCTGGCGTGTGCGTTGCTGCGGCGGCCCACCCATCGGCCCACCTTCGACGCGTTGTTCGAACTCTGGTTCCCGGCGGCGGTCGGGAACCGGGCGGCCGGGGCGATCGACACGAGCCTGCCGCGCAACGCGAAGGGTGACATCGACTACGAGGCGCTGCGCGAGCTGATCGTCGACCTCCTCACCGACGGGTCGCCGGAGGCGCTCGAGCTCACCGAGTTGCTGACCGCGCAGATGGTCGAGGAACTGGGGCAGTACCAGTCGGCGAACGGCCCGTCGTTCTCCGCCTACCAGGCGCTGCGGGACGTCGCACCGGAAACCCTGCTGAAGAAGATCCTCGACGGACTGCTGGGCAATCAGCAGGACACCGGGGCCCGGACGACGGAAAGCTACGAATCCGAGGTGGCCAAGCGCACCGCCGCCCAGCGGATCGCCGACTTCCGCAAGATGATCGAGAAGGAGACGCGGCGCCGGTCGGCCGAGAACCTCGGCAAGGAACGGGTGGCGTCGTACGGCGTCCCCCGGCTGGCCGAGGAAGTCGACTTCCTGCGCGCCTCGGACGCCGAGCTGACCGCGCTGAAACGCAACGTCACCCCGCTGGCACGGCTGCTCGCCAGCCGACTGGCCGTGCGGCGCAGCCGGGCGAGTGCCGGTTCGATCGACCTGCGCCGGACCCTGCGCAAGTCGATGTCCACCGGCGGCGTGCCCATCGACCTCGTCCAGCGCAAACCCCGGCGGGCGCGTCCCGAACTCGTCGTGATGTGCGACGTGTCGGGTTCGGTGGCCGGCTTCAGCCACTTCACCCTGCTGCTCGTCCACGCGCTGCGCGAACAGTTCTCCCGGGTGCGGGTGTTCGCGTTCATCGACACCACCGACGAGGTCACCCGATTCTTCGACGCGGGGGCCGACCTCGGCAGCGCCATGTCGCGGATGATCCGGGAAGCCGACCTGGTCGGCTACGACGGGCACTCCGACTACGGCAACGCGTTCGGGGTGTTCGCCGAGCGGTTCACCCAGAGCATCACGTCCCGCACGTCCCTGCTGGTACTCGGCGACGGCCGCAACAACTACCGCGACCCGAACCTGGAGGCACTGGCCGGACTCGTGTCGGTGGCGAAACACGCGCACTGGCTCAACCCGGAGCCCCGCGGTCAGTGGGGATCGGGCGACTCGGCGGCCAAGGTGTACAACGAGGTCATCAGCATGCACGAATGCCGATCCGCTCAGCAGCTGGCGTCGGTGGTCGCCGGATTGCTGCCGGTGTGAACACGTAAGCTCGACACTCGTGGAACAGGGAGCAACGGGCGCGCGTCGGCGCCGCCTGGGAGTCATGGGCGGCACCTTCGACCCCATTCATCACGGTCACCTGGTGGCCGCCAGCGAGGTGGCCGACCGATTCAGCCTCGACGAGGTCGTCTTCGTACCCACCGGCAGGCCGTGGCAGAAGCAGGGCAAGGGCGTCAGCCCGGCCGAGGACCGGTACTTGATGACGGTCATCGCCACCGCGTCGAACCCGCGGTTCTCGGTCAGCCGGGTGGACGTCGACCGCGAGAAGGTGACGTACACCGTCGACACCCTGCGGGATCTGCGCAGCTACCACCCGGACGCCGAGCTGTACTTCATTACCGGTGCGGACGCCCTGGCGAGTATCCTGTCCTGGCAGGACTGGGAGGAACTGTTCTCGCTGGCGAAGTTCGTCGGGGTGTCGCGTCCGGGATTCGATCTCAACACCGAACATCTGGCCGGGCACCTGGATGCGTTGCCGGAGGACGCGGTCACGCTGATCGAGATCCCGGCTCTGGCGATCTCCTCGACGGAATGTCGGCGGCGCGCCAGTCGCCATCGTCCTGTGTGGTACCTCGTGCCGGACGGTGTGGTCCAGTACATCTCCAAGCGGAACCTGTACCGGCCACCGGACTCCGAGCGCCTCGACGGCGCGACGACGATGTCCGAACCGGCCCCGGACAAGACCAAGAGTTAGACAGCACTTTCCGAACGAACTGGGAGAACATCGCGTGAGCGCAACGACCGAAGCCATCGAGATGGCACGCATCGCGGCAGTGGCTGCCGACGAGAAGCTGGCCTCCGATGTGGTGGTGCTCGATGTCTCCGAGCAGCTGGTCATCACCGACTGCTTCGTCATCGCCTCCGCCCCCAACGAGCGTCAGGTGAACGCGATCGTCGAGAACATCGAGGATCGGCTGCGTGAGGCAGGTCACAAGCCGGTGCGGCGCGAGGGCACCCGCGAAGGCCGTTGGGCACTGCTCGATTTCGTGGACGTCGTCATCCACGTCCAGCACAACGAGGAACGCAACTTCTACGCCCTAGACCGGCTGTGGAAGGACTGCCCGGCCGTGCCGGTCGAGGGCATCGGCCAGCACGGCCCGGCCGATGCGAACGGTGCGGGCGCCCCCGAGACCGAGGAGTCCGAGCTGTGACGGATGCTCCCCGTGCCCCGCGGCGACTGATATTGCTCCGCCACGGACAGACCGAGTACAACGCCGACAACCGCATGCAGGGCCAGCTCGACACCGAACTGTCGGAGCTGGGGCGGTCGCAGGCCCGCGCCGCCGCCACCGCGCTCGTCGGTCGCAGACCGATCTCCATCGTGTCCTCCGATCTGCGGCGGGCCTACGACACCGCCGTGGAGGTCGGCGACAACGCCGGACTGCCGGTGCAGATCGACGAACGCCTCCGTGAGACGCATCTCGGCGACTGGCAGGGGCTCACGCACCTCGACGTCGACGCGCGCGCACCCGGCGCCCGCGCCGCATGGCGCGGCGACGCGACGTGGGCACCGCCCGGCGGTGAGAGCCGCATCGACGTCGCCCGCCGGAGCAAGCCGGTGGTCGCGGAACTCGTCGAGAAGCACGAGGACTGGGCCGACAAGCCGGTGGTCCTGGTCGCTCACGGCGGATTGATCGCCGCGCTGACCGCCGCCCTGCTGGATCTGCCCGTCGACCGCTGGCCGGTGCTGGGCGGGCTGGGGAACACCAGCTGGGTGCAGCTGAGCGCGTACGGGAACCCCGATTCGCTCAGCTGGCGCCTCGACGTGTGGAACGCTTCCGCGAGTGTGGCCAGTGACGTCCTCTGAGGTGGGTGCCGGTTCCGGGGAACGCCCCGTCCTGCTCGTGCTCGCCGATTCGCTGTCGTATTACGGACCCAAGGGCGGGCTCCCGTCCGACCACCCCGGCATCTGGCCCAATATCGTTGCCCGTCAACTCGGCTGGGATGTCGAGTTGGTGGCGCGGATCGGCTGGACCAGCCGCGACGTGTGGTGGGCGCTGACCCAGGACCCGCGGGTCTGGTCCGCGGTTCCCCGCGCCGGCGCCGTGGTGTTCGCCGTCGGCGGCATGGATTCGCTGCCGTCCCCGCTCCCGACGGCGTTGCGGGAACAATTGCGCTACGTCCGCCCGCCCGCGCTGCGGCGCGTCGTGCGGAGCGGCTACCAGTGGCTCCAGCCCCGCCTCGCCCCGCTGGGGTGGCCGGTGGCGTTGCCGCCGCGGCTGAGTGTCGAATACCTGGAGAGCTCACGGGCGGCGCTCGAGTACATGCGCCCCGAATTGCCCGTCATCGGAACACTGCCATCCGTGCACCGCAGTGAGGCCTACGGCAAGGTCCACGCGGGACGTCCCGGTGCCGTCGCCGCCATCACCACGTGGTCGGAGGAGAAGAACGTGCCGCTCGTCGACCTCGCGGAGGCGGTGCGCGCCAACGTCTTCAGCAATCAGGGCAACCCGGACGGCATCCACTGGGGCTGGGACGGACACACCGAGGTGGCCGCGGCGATGCTGACCGCGATCCGCGCGGCGGCTGTCGTGCCGGACTCCGCCGAGGGCGCGGTTCCGGCCGACCCGGTGTCGAGCGGAGCCGAGTAGTCCGATGCCCGTCGTCGTCGTCACCGATTCTTCGGCATCGATCCTGCCCGAACACGTCGAGCAGTACGGGATCCGGGTGGTCCCTCTCCACGTCCTCAGTGGCGGCCGGGACTTCCGGGAGGGAATCGACGAGGTCCCCGAGGACCTCGCCGGCGTCACCACGTCGGGCGCCTCGCCCAGCGAGCTGTCCGAGGCCTACGCCGAAGCGCTGGAACTGAGTGAGGGCGCAGGCGTTCTCGCGGTCCACATCTCGCGGCAGCTGTCCGGCACCTGGGAGGCGGGCCGCCAAGCGGCGCAGGAGTTCGACGGCCGCGTGCGGATCGTCGACTCCCAGTCCGCCGGAATGGGATTGGGGTACCCGGTGCTCGAGGCGGCGCGGGCCGCGCAGGCCGGCGCGAACCTCGAGACGGCATACCGGCGGGCGGTCGACGTCGCGAGCCGTGGGCATTGCCTGATCGTCGTCGACCGGCTCGACCAGTTGCGTCGCGGCGGGCGGATCGGCACCGCCGCCGCACTGCTCGGCACCGCACTGGCGATGAAGCCGGTGCTGCATCTCGTGGACGGCCGGCTGGTGCTGAAAGAGAAGACGCGGACCTCGACCAAGGCCATGGCCAGGATGGTCGACGCCGCGGTGGAGCAGGCAGGCCTGGACAGGACGGCCGTCGCTGTGCATCACATGCACGCCCAGCGGCGCGCCGAAGCGGTGGCGCAGCAACTGAAAGACCGGATTCCGCAGGTCAGCGATCTGGTCGTCACCGATTTCAGTTCGGTTCTCGGTGCGCACGTCGGGGCGGGCGCCATCGGCATCGTGCTGTGCCCGGAACCCGCATTGCAGGACGAAAACCACGATTCATCCACAACTTCGCACTGATCCACAGGCCGATTCGAATGCCGGGTCGGCGCCGCGATTCTGAGGGCGCCGCACTCTAGCGTCGCGTCCATGGGCATCAGGGAAGAACGTTCGAGAGGGCGAACCCGGCTCGCGTTCCTGACCTCGGGGGAACGCGAAGTGCTGCCGCCCGACACTCCGGCGGCGCCGGAGTGGCTGGCCGAGCCGGGTGAGGCCGGCCTCGACGGCGACGAGACGTGGTCCGCTGCGCGCCGCCGAGTCGGCTTCTCGCTGCCCGACCGGTGGCGGGACGCACGATTCGACCCCGGGCGGTCCGGGGCGATCGCGCTGATCGTGGTGGGAATCGTCGTCGCCACGGTAACTGTGCTGGCGGTGCGCAGCGATCGGCCGGCGACGCAGGCGGTTCCGTCGCTGCCCGCCGCGGGAGTGCATTCCCTGAGTCCGGCGCCGGAACCGACGGCTCCCGCCGCCGCAACGGCGCCTGCAGCCGCACCGGAGGAGGAGATCGTCGTCAGCGTGGTGGGCCTTGTGGTGTCGGCGGGCCTCGTCCGGCTGCCACCGGGCGCCCGGGTCGCGGACGCGCTCGCCGCGGCCGGGGGAGTGCGCGCCGGCGGTGACACCCTCGGATTGAATCTGGCGCAACGGCTTTCGGACGGCGATCAGGTGCTCGTGGGTGCCGCGACCACCCAGGCGCCGCCGAGTGCGGTGGGCGGCACCTCCTCGGGATCGCCGGGAACCGCGGGTACGGCGACCCCCGCGGCCGGTGGACTGGTGAACCTCAACACCGCGACGGAGACGGAACTCGACGCCCTTCCCGGTGTCGGACCCGTCACGGCGGCGGCGATCGTTGCCTGGCGTACGACGAACGGCAGGTTCACCGACATCTCACAACTGGGGGAGGTGGACGGGATCGGGCCGGTGCGGCTGGAGAAGCTGCGCGCCCAGGTCACCCTCTGATGCCCGGGAGCGAGACGCGGCTCCTCGACCTGCGGCTGCTCCCGTTCGCCGGGATCTGCTGGGCGGCAACGCTGATCGGCATCCTCGGCGGCTCCCGTGCGGCGTGGATGCTTCTGGCGACCCTGTCGGGGACGGCCGCCCTCCTCGCCGGTTGTGCCCTACGGTCACCGCGGCGATGGACGGCGGGGACGCTCGCGCTACTGCTCTTCGGGTCGTGCTGCGCGGCAGGGGTGGCCTGGCGGGTTCAGGCAGTGGAACGGCACCCGCTGACCGAACTCGCCCGGAACGAGACGTGGGTCACGCTCGTCGTCACCCCGGTCGACGACCCCCGGGAGATCGCCGGCTTCGGACGGCACGTCCTGGTGAACGCGAACGTCGTCGAGATCCGCCGGGCAGGCGAGACGATCCACGCGGGCGGCGCGGTGGTCCTCCTCGCCCCGGCGGACGGCTGGCTCGGGCTGCTGCCGGGACAGGACGTGGTGCTGCGCGGGCAGCTGAGCCCGCCGCAGCGCCGGGACCTGAGCCTGGCGACGGTCCGGGTGTCCGGACCACCGGCGGAGGTCGGTCCCGCGCCTGCGCACCAGCGGTGGGCCGGCGCCCTGCGAACCCGGTTCGCCGCGGCCGCCGCCGTCCTGCCCGCCGGCGAGGCGGGACTGCTGCCGGGGCTGGTGGTGGGCGACACCTCGGCACTGCCCCGGGAGGTGAAGGACGACTTCACCGCGACCGGACTGACGCACCTCACGGCGGTGTCGGGGGCGAATGTCAGCATCCTGCTCGGGGCGGTGCTGCTCGTGGTCCGCGGGGTGGGGCTCGGTCCGCGGGCCGGCGCGGCGCTGGCCGCCGCCGCACTGATCGCGTTCGTGGTGGTCGCGCGACCGTCACCCAGCGTGCTGCGCGCCGCCGCGATGGGCTCGGTCGCCCTGCTGGCGCTCGTCACGGGGCGGAGGAAACAGGCGATGCCCGCGCTGGCGGCGGGCGTGATTGCCCTGCTGGTGTGGGCGCCGGAACTGGCGGTGAACTTCGGGTTCGTTCTGTCGGCGACGGCCACCGCCGGGCTGATCGTGATCGCGCCCGTGTGGGTCGACGCGCTGGTGGGTCGCGGGTGGCCGCGGGCGGCGGCGGAGACGCTGGCGGTGTCCGCCGCCGCCTTCGCCGTGACCGCGCCGATCGTGGCCGCGATGGCAGGCACCGTGAGTCTGGTGTCGATCTGCGCGAACATCCTGGTGGCCCCCGTGATCGGCGTGATCACCGTGACGGGCGCGATCACCGCGCTGATCGCGGGCGTCAGTGTGCCCGTCGCGGAAGTGGTGGTGCGCCTGACTCAGTGGCCGCTGTGGTGGCTGGTGACCGTGGCCGAGCGGGGCGCGCGGATCCCCGGGGCCTCCGTTCCGGTGCCCTCGGGGCCCGCCGGTGCGGTCCTCGTCCTCGGTGCCGTACTGGCGATCGGCGCGGCGCTGCGCAGCCGGGGAACCCGGCTGGTGCTCACGGGAATCGTGGTCGGGGTGCTGGTGCTGTGGGCGCCGATCTGGCCGCCGTGGATGGGTCGCCTCGTGTGAATGCGCCCGAATGGAAACGTGAATCCAGTTGTGCTGCAATGGTTTGTACCGCATTGCTCCTGTGGGGAGTGGGCGCGGAGGGTGGCCGGCGGCACGCTGAAATTCCGGGGGTGGGGCGATTTCTGTATCGTTTCGAATTCGATTCCCGATGTGGGTATGAGACCCCCGAACACCGACTACCATCCGGTGGCAGATGTCGAGGGCGAACGGTCTTGGAACACACCCGCGTTGGAGGGCGAGATGTCGGAATCGGAGCGGACGGATCTCGACGTGGACGACGAACTCGACGCCGGACAGGTGTGGAGAGCGCAGCGGGTCGTCGCTGCTCAGTCACTCGACGCCGAAGACTGCCGCATGCTGCTGTCCATGCTCGGCATCGCGGGTAACCCAGATTCGCCGGAGTCGGACTGACCCCGGTCAGGTGATCTTCCGGTGATGGTGCGCCACGATCTCCTGCGCCACAGTCGCCAGTTTGATGTTCATGTCCTGCGAGGTCGTACGGAGAATTTCCATCGCCTGGGTCTCGGAAATGTTGTGGAACGCCATCAGCAGACCCACCGCCTTCCCGATCTCACGGTTGCTCGCGAGGCCGGCTCGCAGCGTCTCGGCCTCGAGGTGCTCGTGCACCGCCGCCAGTGCCACCGCAGCGAACGAGGCGAGCATGATGCCCTGCTCGACCGAGGTGGTGTTCAGGGCCCCCGGTGTGTCGGAGAACAGATCGAGGGCGCCGACCTTGCGTCCCAGGATGACGAGACGGAATCCGGCCGCCCCGCGCACCGGCGTTTCGGCCAGCACCCGCCGCGAGAGCCGCGGCCATTGCGACGACGTGGACAGGTCCGTTTCGAATTGGGGGGTGTCGCTGACGATGGCGTCGACGCACGGCCCCTCGTTCTCGACGCGCTCGAGCTCGTCGACGCGGGCGGCGATGTCGTCGCTGGCCGCGACCGTCACGTAGCGGGACCCCTGCCGGAGCATCAGGCTCGCGTGCTGACAGCCCTCGACGAGTAGCGGTGCGGCGTCGCAGATGGCGTGGTGGACCTGCCCGAAATCCTGGCCCGCGTAGAGGAGATCGGCGAGGGTCGCGAACGTCACCGCAGACTTGCCGACAGCCTGCGAGCGTGTCGTATCGGGCACGGTGTCTCGCATCGGTTCCTCCAGCGTGCGGGCATGTGCCCGGCTCACTGATTCAGTCTGCCAGAGTGGGCGGTCGGCGCCGCTCCGAGCCGGAGGAATTCGCGAACGGACTCCGGGGGCGGGCGGCCCGGGCCAAGATGACGTCATGGTTTCGCACACCGAGAACCCGCTCGTGGCCGTCGACCAGGGCCTGCTGCGAGGCGTCCACGAGGGCGGCGTTCTGTCGTGGAAGGGCATTCCCTACGCGGCGCCGCCGATCGGTGAGTGGCGGCTCCGCGCGCCGCGCGCGCCCGAATCTTTCGACGGGGTGCGCGACTGCTCCCGGTTCGGTCCGATCGCGCCGCAGAACGAGCACGGGCCGCTGCCCATCGATCCCGGACTGACCATCGACGAGGACTGCCTCACCCTGAACGTCTTCGCGCCGGCGGCGGATGCCGGGCGACCACGGCCGGTGATGGTGTGGATCCACGGCGGGGCGTACTACCTCGGCTCGTCCGGGCAGCGCATGTTCGATCCGGCTCGGCTGGTCGAACGCGGCGACGTCGTGGTGGTGACGTTCAACTACCGACTCGGTGCGCTGGGGTTCCTGGACTTCTCCGCGTTCTCGACCGAGGAGCACCCGTTCGACACGAACCTCGGCCTGCGCGATCAGATCGCGGCCCTGATATGGGTCCGCGACAACATCGCGGCGTTCGGCGGCGACCCGGGCGACGTCACCCTGTTCGGGGAGTCCGCCGGTGGCGGCTCGGTCACCACGCTGATGACGTCGCCGCAGGCGGAGGGGCTGTTCCATCGCGCGATCGCCGAGAGTTCGCCGGCGACGTCCGTGTACGGCAGTGCGCGGGCCGAGAGCATCGCCGAGTCGTTCCTCGAACTGCTCGACATCGCGCCCGCCGACGCGGGCCGTCTGCGCGACCTGCCCGTCGACGTACTGACGAAGGCGTGCATCGAACTCGTCCAGCAGGTGCCCGCGCGGGTCCCCGGGACGCTGGCCGTGGCCCCGACCGTCGACGGGGACGTGGTCCCGCACTATCCGGTCGCGGCGTTCCGCAAAGGCCTCGCGCATCGGATTCCGCTGCTGATCGGGACGAACAAGGACGAGGCCTCGATGTTCCGGCTGATGAAATCGCCCCTGATGCCGATCACCCCGGACGCCGTCCACCAGATGTTCGTGGCGATCGCCGCCGACCACCCCGACCTCCCCGCCGACGAGGAACAGGAGGTGGCCGCCGCGTATCCCGACTACCCGATGAAACGCTCGGCCATGGAGATCTCGCGGGACGCCGCGTTCCGGATGCCGACGTTGTGGATCGCGGAGGCGCACAGCCGTGTCGCGCCCACCTGGCTGTACCGGTTCGACTACGCCACGCCGTTCCTGCGCGCCGCACGGATCGGCGCCACCCACGGCACCGAGGTGCCCTACGTCTTCGGCAACTTCGGCGTCGTCCCGCACGACCCCACGTTCAAGCTCGGTGGGCACCGGACCGCCGGTCACGTGTCGGAGCGGATCCAGCACCGGTGGCTGTCCTTCGCCACCGAGGGAACCCCGGACGGAACCCGAGCGGAGATCGGCTGGCCGCGGTACGACGAGGCGGACCGCACGACCCTGCTGATCGGCCGATCCGACGCGGTCGTCGACGATCCGGACCGGGAACTGCGCCGGGCGTGGGGTGAGGAAGTCATCGGGTTCACCTGACCGGCGGCGCCCGGTTTCGTCTCCGCGGAAGTCGGGGATACCTGCTGAATGAGTCCTGCAGCAACGGAATCGGATCGCGACCTCAGTGTGGGCGTGGAGGAGGAGTTCTTCCTCGCCGACAAGTCCGGTCACCTCTCCTCCTCCGGACCCGACGTGGTCGCGGAGGCCGGCCACGACATTCACGGGCTCCAGCGCGAGCTGGCCCGGTGCCAGATCGAGACGGCGACGGGCGTGTGCCATACCGGGGAGGAACTGCACGAGGAGTTGCGGAGCCTCCGACGCCGGCTGGCGAAGGCGGCCGCGGGCCGCGACCTGTTGCTGGTGCCCAGTGGTACCTCCCTGATCGCCGAGGGGCTGCCCCCGGCGATCACCCCGAGCCCGCGGTACGAGGAGATGGCCCGCCACTTCGGGTCGATCGTGGACACGGTGACCACGTGCGGCTGTCACGTGCACGTGGGGATCCCGAGCCGCGACGTGGGTGTGCTGGTGAGCAACCAGGTGCGCAGCTGGCTCCCGGTGCTGCTCGCGCTCGCCGCGAACTCGCCGTTCCACAGCGGGCACGACACCGGCTATCACAGCTGGCGGCACATCATGTGGTCGCGGTGGCCGTCGGCGGGACCGCCGCCGCACTTCGATTCCGCGGACGAGTACGAGTCTTCGGTCGGCGCCATGATCGGGACCGGTGCCGCCATGGACCGGGGAATGATCTACTGGCACGTCCGGCTCTCCGACAGACAGCCGACCATCGAGGTCCGGATCGCGGACGTCGCCATGACCGCGGCGCACGCGGCGCTCTACGCGGTGGTGGTGAAGGGCCTCGTCGGGTGGGCGCTGCGCTCGATCAGGGACGGCGTCGCCGTGCCGTGGTTGCGCGTCGAGTTGCTGCGGGCGCAGTTGTGGCGTGCGGCCCGGGACGGACTCGACGGGGAATGCACCAGCCCGGCGACCGATCTTTCCCTGCCGATCCGCCGGCACCTGGAATTGCTGAACGAGTGTGTGGCCCCGGGGCTGGGCGCGAGCGACCGAGCCTTCCTCGAATCGGGACTCGACACCGTGCTGCGGGACGGCACCGGCGCCGAGCGACAGCGTGCCGAGTTCGGGCGCGTCGGCACCCTCGCGGCGGTGGTCGACCTGCTGACCCGCGAAGTGGTCAGCTGAGCGGTGGTGGCGGAGTCAGCTCGGTGAGACCGGCTGCGGTGGTGGAGCCGAGGTAGCCGGGGTGCAGCAGCCCGGTGGATCCGGGCCCCGCGAGCAGGGTGCCCGCGCTGGAATCCGGTCCGGTGCGCAGCGGACCGGGATCGTCGATCAGCGCCTCCACCGTCGCGGTGTCGGCGAGGCTGAGGTCGATGCGCTGCCCCTCGGGGTGATACACGGCGAGGACGACCGGTTCGGGATAGTGGGCGGCGGTGCGGCGCATCACCTGGAATGCCGGATCGGTGCCCAGTGCGAGCACGGTGACATTCGCGAACGACGCGAGCCGGTCGGCGACCGCACGGCCGGAGACGTTGCGCCACGTGCGTCCGTACAGGGCGAGCGCGTCGGACAGGTGACGCCTCTCGTCCTCGCCTCGCGGGCTGCCGCCCGCCGGGTCGAGCAGCGACCGCCACTGGTGCTCGTACACGCCGCACGCGGCGTCGAAGTCGTCGTCGGCGCCGTTCGCGGTGCCCACTCCGAGTACCGGCTCGAGGGCGGATCGACCACCGGCGAACACGGCCTCGGCGTGCCCGGAGACCGAGCAGCGGGCCACCAGTTGCACCGACCACCGCAGAAGCAGCCCGTCGCGGCAGGTGTACCGGAAACTCAGTTCGTACCGTTGCCCTGCCGCGCGGTCGTCGTCGAGGTCGATCGTGTGCGCGAAGCCCTCGCGCGTGACGCCGTCCACCTCGGATTCCGCGGTCATATCACGAGTGTCCACCGCGGACGCCATCGTTGCGTGGTGATCGCCGGTGTTCGCCGTGCTCGGCCCGGTTCCGGGGTGTCGGCGAACGTGTCCGCCCCACGTGGCACGATCTTCGCGTGAGCACTCCAACTCAGCTCGAACAGCTCCATCTGGTCCTCGGCGACGAGGAGTTCCTCGTCGACCGCGCGGTGGCGCAGGTCGTCAGCCAGGTCCGCGCGAGCGCGAAGGTGGCCGCCGGCGCCGAGCTCCCCGTCAACCGGCTGCGGGCGGGCGACGCCGGGGCGGCCGAACTCGCCGAACTGCTCAGCCCGTCCCTGTTCGCCGAAGACCGCGTGGTGGTTCTCGAGGCCGCCGCAGAGGCGGGCAAGGACGCGGTGGCGCTGGTCCTCGACGCTGCGGGCGACCCGCCTCCGGGCGTCGTCCTGGTGATCCTGCACTCGGGCGGTGGGCGTGCGAAAGCGATGACCGGGGCACTGGAGAAGCTCGGGGCCGTGGTGCACCCGTGCGCGAAACTGAAGTCCGGCGAACTCATCGGGTTCATCCGCGGCGAGTTCCGCACCCTCGGGGTCCGGGTGTCGCCGGACGTGGTGCAGAGCGTGTTCGAGGGAGTCGGCTCGAATCTGCGCGAACTGGCCGCCGCGTGCTCGCAGCTCACGGCGGACACCGGCGGAAAGATCGATGTCGCCGCCGTGCAGCGGTACTACTCGGGCAAGGCCGAGGTGAGCGGATTCGACGTCGCCGACAAGGCCGTCGCCGGCGACACCGCGGGCGCGATCGAGGCGCTGCGCTGGGCGATGCTGCGGGGCGTGCCCCATGTGCTGCTCGCGGACGCACTGGCAGACGCGGTGCACTCGATCGCCCGGGTCGCCCCGGCCGGGCGGGGCGACCCGTTCCGGATGGCGTCGGAACTGGGTATGCCGCCCTGGAAGATCAAGAAGGCGCAGGCCCTCGCGAAGGGATGGACACCGACGTCGGTCGGGGAGGCGCTGCGCATCGTCGCCGCTCTGAACGCCGACGTCAAGGGCGCGGCGGCCGACGCGGACTACGCCGTCGAGAGTGCCGTGGGACGCGTCTCCCGGCTACGCCAGATCTGACGACGACAACGCAGACACGACAACAGCCGCTCGGTCCGAGGACCGAGCGGCTGTTGGAGAGCCTACGACGGAAAAACCGTCAGATCTTGTTGACAGCCTGCGCGAGAGCAGACTTCTTGTTGGCAGCCTGGTTGGCGTGAATGACGCCCTTGCTGGCTGCCTTGTCGAGCTTGCGGCTGGTGGCGACGAGGAGCTCGTTGGCCTTGTCCTTGTCACCGGCCGCCGCAGCCTCGCGGAACGAGCGGATCGCCGTGCGCAGCGAGGACTTCACCGACTGGTTACGGAGTCGGGCCGCCTCGTTGGTACGGATCCGCTTCACCTGGGACTTGATGTTGGCCACGCGTAAAATCCTGTCGTCTTAAGCTGGTTACGGTCGAGAAAGCTCTGGGCGCACACATATGCACCGACAGGCGAGATTACCAGTGATCGGTGTCCGATCTCAAACCGGCGCCGGACGCGCCGACAAATCCTGCGGCTGTGCTGCTGAACGGGGGTACATGTAGCAGCATGTCTGGGATGACGCCCCCAGCATCGAAGTCGTCAACAATAACGAAGTCGTCGGCAACCTCGAAAGCCCCCGGCCGAAAATCGGGGGGCAGCACACAGGCGGGTGCGAAGGCTGCGGGAACCCCGCCGCGGACGCGGGTGACCGCCCGGCCGCGCAAGCCCGCGGAACCCGCCCACGTCTTCGACGGGTACACCGACATCGGCCGCTACGGGCTGGCGTTCGACGAGATGTTCGACCGCGACGGCACCGTACGCCCGCCCTACAAGGGCGTGTTCAAGGCGCTCGAGCCCGCGGACCGGGCCGACCTCGCCGCCCGATCCGACGCGCTGGGCAGGGCGTTCATCGACCAGGGCGTGACGTTCTCGCTGTCCGGTCAGGAACGGCCCTTCCCCCTCGACCTGGTGCCCCGCGTCATCGCGGCAGCGGAGTGGACGCGGCTCGAGAAGGGCATCAAGCAGCGGGTGCAGGCGCTCGAGATGTTCCTCGACGACGTGTACGGGGAACAGCGCATCCTGCGTGACCACGTGCTGCCGAAACGGTTGGTCACCTCCTGCGAGCACTTCCACCGGGAGGCCTCGGGGATCGTCCCGCCGAACGGGGTGCGGATCCACGTCGCCGGAATCGACCTCGTCCGCGACGAGAACGGGGTGTTCCGCGTCCTCGAGGACAACCTGCGTTCGCCGTCGGGAGTGTCCTACGTCATGGAGAACCGCCGCACGATGGCGCGCGTGTTCCCCGACCTGTTCATGTCGCACCGCGTGCGGTCCGTCGGGGACTACGCCTCGCACCTGCTGCGGGCGCTGCGCGCGTCCGCCGCCCTCAACGAGGCCGACCCGACCGTCGTCGTCCTGACACCGGGTGTCGCGAACTCCGCGTACTTCGAGCATTCGCTGCTCGCGCGCCAGATGGGTGTCGAACTCGTCGAGGGCCGCGACCTCTTCTGCCGCGACAACATGGTCTACATGCGCACGACCGAGGGTGAACGCCAGGTCGACGTCATCTATCGCCGCATCGACGACGACTACCTCGACCCCATGCACTTCCGGCCGGACTCGGTGCTCGGGGTGGCCGGTGTGCTGAACGCGGCCCGCGCGGGCAACGTCGTCATCTCGAGTGCCGTCGGGAACGGCGTCGGCGACGACAAACTCGTCTACACCTACGTGCCGCAGATCATCGACTACTACCTCGGGGAGAAGCCGCTGCTCGCGAACGTCGACACGTTCCGCTGCTGGCTCGACGAGGAATGCGAGGAGGTGCTGGACCGGGTCGACGAACTGGTGATCAAACCGGTGGAGGGGTCCGGCGGCTACGGCATCGTCTTCGGCCCCGACGCGTCACCGAAGGAACTGAACACGATTACACGGAAGATCAAGGCGGACCCGCGCGGGTGGATCGCCCAGCCCGTCGTCCAGCTGTCCACGGTGCCGACCAAGATCGGGGACGAACTGGTTCCCCGGCACGTGGACCTGCGGCCCTTCGCGGTCAACGACGGCGACGACGTGTGGGTGCTGCCGGGCGGGCTCACCCGCGTGGCCCTGCCCGAGGGATCCCTCGTCGTGAACTCCAGCCAGGGCGGCGGCAGCAAGGACACGTGGGTGCTCGCGAGCAGGAGCTCCGACGAGGAGCGGGAACTCGCAGGTGAGGAGATCGTGGCCGAACCGGCGCAATCGGCCGAGGCCGAGCAGGGACCCGAACTCAGCACCACGCAGCTGCAGCAACAGCAACAGCAACAGCAACAGGGCCCGGGAGGTGATCGCTGATGCTGGCGAGAAACGCGGAATCGCTGTACTGGATCGGCCGGTACGTCGAGCGGGCCGACGACATGGCCCGCATTCTCGACGTCGCCGTGCACCAACTGCTCGACGACGCGTCGGTGGACCCGGACCGCACGTCCCGGTTGCTGCTGCGGGTGCTCGGCATCGAGGCACCCGACACCGAACTCGACGTCCGGTCGGTGACCGAACTGGTGGCGTTCAGCCGCAACCAGGTGGGCTCGATCATCGACTCCCTCGCGAGCGCCCGCGAGAACGCGCGCGGCGCCCGCGAGGTCACGTCCAGCGAGATGTGGGAGTGCCTCAACACCACGTACAACGGCCTCGCCGAACGGGAGCGGGCGTCCAAGCGTCTCGGCCCGCACGAGTTCTTCCGGTACGTGGAGGAACGAGCGGCGATGTTCGCGGGTCTGGCCGACTCGACGATGAGCCGCGACGACGGGTACCGCTTCCTGCTGCTCGGCCGCTCGATCGAACGCGTCGACATGCTCGCGCGGATGCTGCTGTCCCGTGCCGGCGACCGCCCGTCCTCGCCCGCGTGGGTGACGGTGCTGCGCTCCGCGGGGGCTCACGACACCTACCTGCGCACGTACCGCGGCGCGCTGGACGCCAACCGGGTGGTCGAGTTCATCCTGCTGGACCGGCTGTTCCCGCGGTCGGTGTTCCACGCCATCCGGCAGGCGGAGCTGTGCCTCGCCGAACTCGACCACCAGCCGGACAGTCGCGTCGGGCCCCGGGCCGAGGCGCAGCGCCTCCTCGGCAGGGCGCGGAGCGAACTCGAGTTCCTGCCGCCCGGCGTGCTCCTCGAGGATCTCCAGGATCGGCTCGCGGGATTGCAGGAAACCTGCCGCGAGCTGGGAGAAGCCATCGCGCTGCAATATTTTCACGCCGCGCCGTGGGTGGCGTGGACCGATGCACGGGCCGTCGGCGGCGAATCCGTCGTGGAGGGAGAGCTGTGAGCTGGCGAATGAGAGTCGTGCACACCACCGGGTATGCCTACGACGCACCGGTTACGTCCTCGTACAACGAGGCGCGGCTCACCCCGCGCGGTGACAGCAGGCAGACGGTGATCCTGAACCGGGTGGAGACGACGCCGGCGACGCGGTCGTACCGCTACACCGACTACTGGGGCACCGCCGTCACCGCGTTCGATCTGCATGCGCCGCACAAGGAACTCGAGGTCACCGGACTGTCCGTCGTCGAGACCGAACCGTTCTGGGAGCCGGAGGAGAAGGCGGACTGGGACGAACTGGCGAGCCCGCCGCTCACCGACCGGTTCAACGAGCAGCTGAGCAACACCACATTCGTGCCGCGCAGCCGCAAGCTCGACACCATCGCGCGGGACCTGCGCAAGGGGCGGACCCCCGACGAAGCCGTTGTCGCGGCGGCGGACTGGGTGCACCGGGAGATGGATTACGTCCCGGGGACGACGGGCGTCCACACCTCCGCGGTCGACGCCTGGGCCGAACGGCAGGGCGTGTGCCAGGACTACGCGCACCTGACTCTGGTTCTGTTGCGCAGCATGGGAATTCCGAGTCGCTACGTGTCCGGCTATCTGCACCCGAAACCCGATGCGGCGGTCGACGAGACGGTGGCGGGGGAGAGTCACGCATGGGTGGAGGCATGGACCGGGGCGTGGTGGGGATACGACCCGACCAACGCCGTAGCGGTGAACGAACAGCACGTGTCGGTGGGCATCGGACGGGACTACGCGGACGTTCCGCCGCTCAAGGGCATCTTCTCCGGTGGCCGGGCAACAGATCTCGAAGTCGTCGTGGAGATCACACGCCTGGCGTAAAGTGCCACCCAGATCTATCTGTGGAAAGCAGGACTAACGATCCATTTCGACGAAGGTGGGTTCAATGTCTCCAACCGCACAGGAATACGTAGAAGTCGAACCGATCTCGGATCTCAAGAAATACGTAGCTGAGGCGGTCGGTACTTTCCTACTGGTCTTCGCGGCGGTGGGTACGGCGGTCTTCGCCGGGGCCAAGGTCGGGAACCTCGGTGTGGCACTGGCATTCGGACTGACCCTGCTCTTCCTCGTCTACGCCATCGGGCCCATCTCGGGCTGCCACGTCAACCCTGCCGTCACCGTGGGGCACCTCGCGCTCGGCCGGTTGTCCGTCGCGAAGGCGGGGCTGTACGTCGTCGCCCAGGTCATCGGTGGTCTCGTCGCCGGTGTGGTGGTTTACACGATCGCGCAGAGCCTGCCGTCGTACAACAGGGCGGACGACGGTCTCGGCGCCAACGGCTGGGGCGCGCACAGCCCGTCCGCCATCAAGGGACCGCTCGGCGGGGTCATCGAGAACGGTTACGGCATCGGCGCCGCGATGATCGTCGAAATCCTCCTCACCGCGCTGCTCGTGTTCGTGGTCCTCGCGTCCACCGACCAGATCTCCGACGTCCCCCTCGCGGGCGTGTCGATCGGATTCACACTCGCCGTGATCCACCTCGTGTCGATCCCGATCGACAACACGTCCGTCAACCCGGCTCGCAGCCTCGCTGTGGCGCCCTACCAGAACGGCGCGCTCGCGCAGGTGTGGTTGTTCATCGTGTTCCCGTTGATCGGCGGCGCGGTGGGCGCGCTGGTCTACCGTTCGCTGTTCGGCCGGTACGACCGATTGCAGAGCTGAGCTCCGACCGACCCGGGCCGGGTGCCCGGGGCCTGCGGGCCGGAATTCTCACGTGCGCGGTCGTCGCGCTCATCGGAACGGTCCCCGCGACCGCGACCGCCGAGGACGCGCTACGGCCGGGACCGTCGTATGTCGCCCTCGGCGACTCCCGCGCGTCCGGACCGCTCATCGAATTCTCGGAGCACCGCGACCTGTGCCTGCGATCGCCGGACCTGAACTACCCGGCGAAGCTGGCGCGGCTGATCGGCGCCGCCACTCTCACCGACGTCACGTGCTCCGCCGCCACACCCGCCCACGTGATCAGCACCGCGCAATTCGTGGGGACGCGCTTCGCCCCGCCGCAGATCGATGCGCTGCGGGCGGACACCGACGTCGTGACGCTCAGCATCGGGGGCGGCGGATCCAACCACCTGCCCGTGTCGGTGCGCTGCGGCGCCCTCGTTCCCGGCGCCGACGCCGACTGCCGCGACGACCCGCGGGCGGAGCAGCTCACGGTCGAGGGGATCGCGAAGATGGCGCCGCAGGTCGATGCCGTGGTGGCCGCGATCGTGGCGAAGGCACCGCACGCCGAGGTCTACCTGATCGGGCACGGCGGTTCCGTCGGCCGACGCGGCTGCTGGCCGAACCTGCCCGTGTCCGACGCGGACGCGGTCTGGCTCGACCGGTACTTCGAACGGTTCAACCAGATCTACGTCGACGCCGCCGCCCGGTACGGAGTGCACTACATCGACATCGCGAAGGCCGCGGTGGACGGCGGGCACGACGCGTGCGCGCCGACGGGGCAGCGGTGGTTCGAGGGCCTCGCGCCGCAGTCACCCGCCGAACCGGTACATCCCAACGGACTCGCGATGACCGCGATCGCCGAGATGGTCGCCGAAGACCTGGGTCGGTGACCGCGTCACTGCCAGCTGAAGTCCACACGCAGACGCTGCGCGACGATCTCGAACTTGGCCCGGTCCATGACGGCGCCCTCGCGGCGGATCCCCGCCTCCGGCACGTCCAGCACCCGATCCAGCCGGATCCAGCTCGGACGGCCCTCCGCGTCCCACGACCCCGAGCCGACCGCGATCCAGTCCCGGTCGCCGTCGTGCTTGCTCTGCGAGGACAGCATCAACCCCAGCAGGGTGTCGCCGTCCCGCCCGACGACGAGCACGGGCCGGTCCTTGCCCTGACTCGCGTCCTCCTCGTACGCCACCCACGTCCAGACGATCTCGCCCGGATCCGCGCGACCGTCCAGGTCGGGGGAGTACTCCACCTTCCGTGCCCGGTGGGCGGTCGGGGCGGAGTCGGCGGTGACCGGACGGCCCGGCGCCGGCTTCGGCGCGGCGGCCGTCGACCCGGTCAGGACACCGGCCGCGCGGTCCAGCGCGCCGGACTTCTGCAGCTGCGCCAGAAGCTGCGGTCCCTTGTCCCGTGCAAGTCGGCCCAACGTCTTCCCGATGCTGCTCCACGTGCTCGCCATGGCCGCCGAGCTTAGTGCGTGTATGCCGCAGCAGCCGCAACGCGGTGGCTTGGATATCCTGACAGGTGACAGTGGCCCGGAACCGGGCCGGTGCCGGTCCAGGTAAGGGGTCCCCCATCAGCAGCTTCGCCGACAAGACGTTCACGGATCCTGCCCGGATCCGGAATTTCTGCATCATCGCGCACATCGATCACGGCAAGTCGACGCTGGCCGACCGCATGCTCCAGCTCACCGGTGTGGTCGAGGAGCGGCAGATGCGTGCCCAGTACCTCGACCGCATGGACATCGAGCGTGAGCGGGGCATCACGATCAAGGCGCAGAACGTCCGGCTCCCGTGGAAGGTGGGCGACGACGAGTACGTCATCCACCTCATCGACACTCCGGGTCACGTGGACTTCACCTACGAGGTCTCCCGCGCACTCGAGGCGTGCGAGGGTGCGGTCCTGCTGGTGGATGCCGCGCAGGGCATCGAGGCGCAGACTCTCGCCAACCTGTACCTGGCGATGGAGAAGGACCTCACCATCATCCCGGTGCTCAACAAGATCGACCTACCTGCCGCCGACCCCGACTGGTACGCCGAGGAGATCGCGCACATCACCGGATGCGAACCGGGTGACGTGCTGCGCGTGTCCGGCAAGACGGGCATGGGCGTGAAGGAACTGCTCGACGAGGTCGTGAAGCAGGTCCCCGCTCCCGTCGGCGACCCCGACGGTCCGGCGCGCGCCATGATCTTCGACTCGGTGTACGACGCGTACCGCGGAGTCGTCACGTACGTCCGTGTCGTCGACGGCCGGATCTCGCCGCGCGAGAAGATCACCATGATGTCGACGGGCACCACTCACGATCTGATCGAGGTCGGCATCATCTCGCCCGAACCGAAGGCGAGCATCGGCCTCGGCGTCGGCGAGGTGGGTTACCTCATCACCGGTGTGAAGGACGTCCGGCAGTCGCGTGTCGGCGACACGGTCACCGCCGCGCGCGGCGGTGCGACGGAACCCCTCGTGGGATACCGCGACCCTAAACCGATGGTCTACTCCGGCCTCTACCCGCTCGACGGCTCGGACTACCCGGTGCTGCGCGACGCCCTGGACAAGTTGCGTCTCAACGACGCCGCCCTGGCGTACGAGCCGGAGACGTCGGTGGCGCTCGGGTTCGGGTTCCGCTGCGGATTCCTCGGACTGCTGCACATGGAGATCACCCGCGACCGCCTCGAGCGCGAGTTCGGGCTCGAGCTGATCTCGACCTCGCCGAACGTGGTGTACCGGGTGGTGATGGAGGACGGCGCCGAGCACGTCGTCACCAACCCGTCGTACTGGCCGGAGGGCAAGATCCGCGAGGTCTACGAGCCGATGGTGAAGTGCACCGTCATCGCCCCGAGCGAGTTCATCGGCGCGATCATGGAGCTCTGCCAGAACCGGCGCGGTGAACTCGGCGGCATGGACTACCTGTCCGAGACCCGTGTCGAGTTGCGCTACGAGATGCCCATGGGCGAGATCATGTTCGACTTCTTCGACGCCCTGAAGTCGCGGACCAAGGGGTACGCCAGCCTCGACTACGAGGAGTCGGGCGAGCAGCAGGCCGATCTGGTGAAGGTGGACATCCTGCTGCAGGGTGAGGCCGTCGACGCGTTCTCGTCGATCGTGCACCGCTCCGCGGCCGGCGCGTACGGCGGGCGGATGACGTCGAAGCTGCGTGAGCTGATTCCGCGCCAGCAGTTCGAGGTGCCGATCCAGGCGGCGATCGGCTCGAAGATCATTTCGCGTGAGAACATCCGCGCGATCCGCAAGGACGTGCTCGCCAAGTGCTACGGCGGCGACATCAGCCGTAAGCGCAAGCTGCTCGAGAAGCAGAAGGAAGGCAAGAAGCGGATGAAGACCATCGGCCGGGTCGAGGTTCCGCAGGAGGCCTTCGTGGCGGCGTTGTCGTCCGAGTCCGTCGGGGACAAGCCGAAGAAGTAGACGCCCGATCCTGTTGTCCGTCGACGTCTGATCGAAAGTAGGTGCGGCACGTGGCCCTCGAAACCTGGCTGACCCGGACACTGGGAATCGAGGTGCCGATCTTCGGCGCCCCGATGGGCGGACGGGCCGGCGGGACCCTCGTCGGCGAGGTGTCGAAGGCGGGCGGGCTCGGCCTGCTCGGCGCGGCCCGCTACGCAACCCCTGAGTGGGTCGCGAAGGAGACGGCGGTCGCGCGGGGCATCGGCGGCGACGCGTTCGGAATCGGGTTGATGACCTGGGCGCTCGACGACGACGACGCTCTCCTCGGCGCCGCTCTGGCGGAGAACCCGCGGGTCGTGTCGCTGTCGTTCGGTGACCCCGCCCCGTACGTGGAGCGGATCCACGCCACCGGGGCACTGGTGGCGTCCCAGGTGAACACGATCGACGACCTGCGGGTCGTGGAGGCGGCGGGCGTCGACTTCGTGATCGCCCAGGGCGGCGAGGCGGGCGGCCACACCGGCAGGATCGGGACGCTGCCGCTGCTGCAAGAGGTCCTGGAGGCCACGACGCTGCCGGTGCTCGCCGCAGGCGGTATCGCGACCGGCCGTGGTCTCGCGGCCGTGCTTGCGTCGGGCGCGGAGGGCGCGATGATCGGAACCGCGCTGCTGGCCAGCCCCGAGACGATCGGGCCGGAGTACGCCCGCGGCAAGCTGATCGCGGCGGGCAGCGCCGACACCGTGTACACGTCGGTGTTCGACCAGGCCCGCAGCCAGCCGTGGCCGGCCCGGTGGGGTGGGCGGGCCCTGAGCAACGACTTCACGTCACGCTGGCACGGCGCGGAGGCGCCCGACGCCGAACTCGCCGCCGCCTACGATCCCGCGAACCCGGACCTCGGTGTCGTGTACGCCGGGGAAGCGGCGGGTCTCGTCACGGCGGAGCGGCCGGCAGGGGCCGTGGTGCGGCAGATCGCGGCCGACGCGGAGCGATTGCTGCACCGTTACGCGGAGTAACCCGTAGGGCCCGAGCCGCCGAGTATGCGGCGGCAGGACCGATGGGTGACGAGCGCGGGTTGTACCCCTGGGAATCCGGGGTCGACGGCTCGGCGGTGGAACTCGACCGCGGAAGCCTGACCCAGATGCGGAGATCATCGCGACCGCCAACGGCAGCGTCGACGGCCTCGCCGACCGGCTGCCCGCGCTGGCGGGCAAAACGGCGGTGCTGTCCCAATTCATGTTCGCCACCGGGCAACTCGTCGTCGGCGCCGACCCCGACGACGGCGCGAGTGCGGTGTTCCGCAGGTTGGGGCTGACGCTGCCGCAGGCGCTCGTGGACGAGGCGGGGGCGACCGGGGGCCGTCTCGCCCTCAGCCCCGAGCGGGTGGACGCCCTGAACGCGGATCTCGTCGTGATGCTGCCCAACGGCGGCACCCGCGACGACCTGATGGCGCTGCCGGGGTTCGACCGGTTGCCGTCCGTGCAGCAGGGTGGTCTCGCCGTCGAGGATGATGCGACGGTGGTCGGTTTCAACACCCCGTCCAGTCTTTCCCTGCAGTACTCGCTCGGCCGGATCACACCGCAACTGGAGGCGGTCGGCGCCTGATCAGACCATGTTGTGGGCGGGCTGGAATCCGCCCGCCGCGGCCTCCTCCGCGCGAATGACGTGGACCACCGCGTTGATCAGCGCCAGATGGGTGAACGCCTGCGGGAAGTTGCCGAGGTGCCGCCCCGAGTCGGGGTCGATCTCCTCCGCGTACAGCTTGAGGGGGCTCGCGAATCCGAGCAGCCGATCGCACAGGCGTTTCGCGCGGTCCAGTTCACCGATCTCTACGAGCGCCGACACGAGCCAGAACGAGCAGATCGTGAACGTGCCCTCCTTGCCGCTCAGTCCGTCGTCCGTGGTCTCCACCCGATAGCGGAGCACCAGCCCGCCCTCGGTCAGCTCGTCCGCGATGGCGAGCACGGTCGCGCGGATACGCGGATCGTCCGCGGGCAGGAACCGGAGCAGCGGCGCGAGCAGCAGCGACGCGTCGAGGCTGTCGCTGCCGTACCGCTGCGTCAGGACGCCGCGCGCATCGACGCCGTGCTCGAGGATGTCGTCCTTGATCTCGTCGGCCAGCTCGGACCATTGCTGCGCATAACTCGTCTCACCCTGCTGATCGGCGAGCTTCGCGCCACGGTCGAGGGCCACCCAGCACATGATCTTCGACGACGTGAAGTGCTGGGGCTCGCCGCGGACCTCCCAGATCCCGCGGTCGGGGAGACGCCAATGCTTGACCGCCTCCTCGACCTGGCGTTTGAGCATCGGCCACAGGGTTTCCGGGACCCTCTCACGGGATTTCACGTGCAGGTACACCGAATCGAGGATCGTTCCCCAGATGTCGTGCTGGACCTGGTCGTAGGCGCCGTTTCCGATCCGCACCGGTCGCGCACCGTCGTAACCGGAGAGGTGGTGCAACTCCGACTCCTCCAGCGTCTGCTCCCCGCCCACGCCGTACATCACCTGCAGCGGATGATGGTTGCCGTCCTCGGCGCTCGACACGTCGTAGATGAACGAGAAGAAGTCGTTGGCCTCGCGGTCGAGTCCGAGGCTGTACAGGCCCCACAGCGCGAACGTCGAATCCCGCACCCATGCGTAGCGGTAGTCCCAGTTCCGTTCGCCGCCCGGGGTTTCCGGGAGCGATGTGGTCGACGCCGCGAGCAGGGCGCCGGTGGGGGCGTACGTCAACCCCTTCAGTGCGAGAGCGCTGCGCTGCAGGTAGCCCCGCCACTTGTGGTCGGGAAAGCGGCCGATGGTGATCCACTCGCGCCAGCACTTCGCCGTCTGCCACATCTTGTCGGCCGCCTCGTCGAATGTCTGCGGTGCGGGCATGTGAGCCCACGACAGGGCGACGAACACGTTGTCGCCCTCGACCATCCGGGTCCGGGCCCGGGCCTCCCGCCCTTCGAGTCCGATCTTCATGTTCGTCGTCAGCCGCAACGTCGGGTGGTCGCCCGGGCGGCTCGACTTACACGTGGCGGTGGCCTCTTCGTAGACCTTGCCCGTGTACTCCCAGTGCGCCGCGCCGCGGTGGTAGTCGAACGCGGGCTCGCAGCTCATCTCCAGTTCGACGGTCCCGTTGACGCATTTCACCGTCCGCAGCAGGATGTGTTCGGCGTCCCAGTCGGTGGGGGTGCGGCGGTGCGAGCGCGAGCGCTGCTCGACGTTGTGCCACGGGCCGAGCACGAGGGCGTCGCGCACGATGAGCCAGCCCGTCTCGGTCTGCCACGTCGTCTCGACGATCAGTCCCCCCGGCAGATAGCGGCGGGCGGCGGGTACGTTCTGCCCGTACGGCCCGATGCGGAAGTGGCCCGCGCTGCGGTCGAGGACGGCGCCGAAGACGCTGGGGGAGTCGGGCCGGGGAATGCACATCCACTCGACCGAGCCGTTGCGGGCGATCAGGCAGGTGGACTCGCAGTCCGACAGGAACGCGTAGTCGTCGATCGGCGGGAACGAATGGTGGTGATGGTGCGGGGCCGCATGCAGCCGGCCGTGGGAGTGCGCGTCGCTGGACACCATGTGATCATCATCGACCGCCGCCGCCCCCGTCGTCCACCTGTCTGCCGTCCACCTGTCTGCCGGTCACGAGCCGGTCGACGATAGGCTGGCCCGGTGGACCGGATGGCGAGTTGGTGGGACGGCTTCGAGCTGTGGATCGCCGGACTCCCGTTCGTTCCGCAGGTCGCCCTCGTGCTGCTGGTGATGGTGCCGGTGTGCCGGGGACTGGCGTGGCTGCTCGATCGTGGGCTGGCCGCAGTCTTCGTCCTGCTCAGGCGGGACGTCTCGAAGGTGGAGGAACCCTGATGCCGCGCTCACGCGTCACACTCGCGCTGCTCGCGCTGATCGTCCTCGTCGTCGTCGCCTGGCTGCTCACCCGGTAAATCCTGTTCGATGTGGGACGTTGGTTCAGGCTCTGCTACATTTCACGGCGTGTCTGAAGCCGCTGTACACCAGGTCCGCCATGAATTGGCGTTGATCGCTGTCGGCATGCTCGCAGTCGCCGACATCGACTGTTGTTGATTTCTCCTCGCACACAGAAATGCGCGCGGATGACACCGCGCACGCTCGACCGGTTTCGCGCTGCTGATTTTCGTTCGCATTCCTGATTCCGTTCGGGCGGTCTTTGCGTTACTCCTCTCGCACCACCTCCCACGTTTTACGCAACACCCCTCTGTGACAGATCCCCAGGAAGGTTTCTCCCATGAAACGCCGTTCTCGTAGTCTTCTCACGGCCCTCGTGACGCTCGGAGCTGTGGCGCTGACCGCGTGCAGCGGCGGCGCCAGCGACACCGCCGGCGGCGACTCGGCCGGTGCCGACGGCAGCGCGGGCACCATCAACCTGTACGCGTACGCCGTGCCGAAGCCGGGCTTCGACAAGCTGATCCCCGCGTTCAACGCCACCGACGAGGGCAAGGGCGTGGCGTTCCAGCCGTCCTACGGTGCCTCCGGTGACCAGTCCCGCAAGGTCAAGGACGGCGCCGAGGCCGACTTCGTCAACTTCTCCGTCGAACCCGACATCACCCGCCTCGTCGACGCCGGCCTGGTGGACAAGAGCTGGAACCAGGACGCCTACAACGGAATTCCGTTCGGTTCGGTCGTCACCATCGTCGTGCGCGAGGGCAACCCGAAGAACATCCACGACTGGGACGACCTGCTGCGTCCCGACGTCGAGGTCGTGACCCCCAACCCGTTCAGCTCCGGATCCGCGAAGTGGAACCTGCTCGCGCCGTACGCCGCGAAGAGCAACGGCGGCCAGGACCCGGCGGCCGGTCTCGACTACATCACCGCACTGGTGAACGACCACGTGAAGATTCAGCCGAAGTCGGGCCGTGAGGCGTCGGAGGCATTCCTGCAGGGCACCGGCGACGTGCTGCTCAGCTACGAGAACGAGGCGCTGTTCATCGAGGGCAACGGTGACCCCGTCGAGCACGTGACCCCGCCGACCACATTCAAGATCGAGAACCCGGTCGCGGTGCTGTCGAACAGCAAGAACCTGGAGAAGGCCAACGCGTTCAAGGACTTCCTCTACACCACCGAGGGCCAGAAGCTGTGGGCCGAGGCCGGATTCCGTCCGGTCGATCCCGCGGTCGCCACGGAGTTCACCGACAAGTTCCCGGCGCCGGCCAAGCTGTGGACCATCGCCGATCTCGGCGGCTGGGCCAAGGTCGACTCCGAGGTGTTCGCCAAGGACACCGGGTCCATCGCAGTGATCTACGACAACGCAACCAAGTAAGACCGACGTGAGCGACACATCGACGACGACGGGCGGACGCGGCATCACGGTGCCGCCTCCGCCCGTTCCGCCTGCGCGTAAGAAGGTCGCCCGGGTCACCGGTGCCGTGGGACCGCTCGGCATCGGCATCGCGACCCTGTGGCTGAGCGTCATCGTGGTCCTGCCCCTCGCGGCGCTCACCGTGGCCTCGTTCGGCGACGGGATCGCCGGCTTCGTCGACGCGATCACCTCGCCGGTGGCGGTGGCGTCCCTGCGGGTCACGGTCGTGGTGTCCGTGGTGGTGGCCGTGATCAACGTGATCATGGGCACGCTCATCGCGTGGGTTCTCGTGCGCGACGAATTCCCCGGCAAGCGGGTCGTGAACGCGCTGATCGACCTGCCGTTCGCGTTGCCGACCATCGTGGCCAGCATCGTGCTGTTGTCGCTGTACGGCCCGGAGAGCCCGATCGGCGTCCACCTCAACGCCACGCAGCCCGGCCTGATCGTGGCGCTGGCGTTCGTGACGTTGCCGTTCGTCGTCCGCTCGGTGCAGCCGGTGCTGATCGAGGTCGACAAGGAAGTCGAGGAGGCCGCGGCTTCCCTCGGCGCCGACAACGTGACGATCTTCCGCAAGGTGGTGGTGCCGACCCTGACTCCGGCGATCATCAGCGGTGCGGGGCTCGCGTTCGCCCGCGCGATCGGCGAGTACGGTTCCGTCGTCCTGATCGGCGGAAACATTCCCCGAGAGACTCAGGTCGCTTCCCAGTACATTCAACAGCAGATCGAAATCGACAGGCCGGCCGCGGCGGCGGCCGTGTCGGTGGCTCTCCTGGCCATCGCATTCGTGACGCTGTTCGCCCTCCGGGTCTTCGCCAGCCGGGGGCAGCGTCGTGAGGAGCAGGCGGAATGAAGCTCTCTGGGTCCACCCGGATCACCCTGCGCACGGTCGCGCTGCTCTACCTGTTCGGCCTGCTGGTGGTGCCCATCGTCATCATCCTGTTCCGCACGTTCGAGAACGGGATCGGCGCCTTCATCGATTCGATCAGCACACCCGCCGCGATCTCCGCGCTCAATCTGTCCCTGCTGATCGTGGCTATCGTCGTCCCGGTGAACGTGGTGTTCGGAATCGTCACGGCCCTCGCGCTGGTGCGGGGCCGGTTCCCGGGCCGCGGTCTGGTACAGGCGGTGGTCGACCTCCCGTTCGCCGTCTCGCCCATCGTGGTCGGTGTGTCGCTGATCCTGCTGTGGGGCGCCAACGGCTGGTTCGGCGGGCTCGAATCGCTGGGGTTCAAGGTGATCTTCGGGCTCCCCGGGATGGTCATCGCCACCCTGTTCGTGACGTTGCCGTTCGTCGTGCGGGAGGTGGAGCCCGTCCTGCACGAGATCGGCGAGGAACAGGAACAGGCCGCCGCGACGCTCGGCGCGAGCCGCTGGCAGACGTTCTGGCTGATCACCCTGCCCGCCATCCGGTGGGGTCTGACCTACGGCGTGGTCCTGACCGTTGCCCGTTCGCTGGGTGAGTTCGGCGCCGTGATCATGGTGTCCTCGGGCTTCCCCGGGGTGTCCCAGACCCTGACCCTGCTCGTGCATTCGCGCTACATCGACGACCACAACACGTTCGGTGCGTACTCCGCAGCCACCCTGCTGATGGGCATCGCGCTGATCACCCTGCTTCTGATGACTCTGCTCGACCGCAAGAGGAGCACCACATGATTACCGTGACCGGCGCCCGGAAGAACTACGGGTCCTTTGCTGCTCTCGACGATGTCTCCATCGACATCCCCTCGGGTTCGCTGACGGCGCTTCTCGGGCCCAGCGGGTCGGGCAAGTCGACGCTGCTCCGCTCCATCGCCGGGCTCGAGGCCCTCGACTCCGGCACCGTCGTGATCGGCGGGAACGACGTCACCGACATCTCCCCCAGAAGCGGGACATCGGCTTCGTGTTCCAGCACTACGCGGCGTTCAAGCACATGACGGTGCGCGACAACGTCGCGTTCGGTCTGAAGATCCGCAAACGGCCGAAGCCGGAGATCGACAAGAAGGTCAACGAGCTTCTCGAGATCGTCGGCCTCGACGGCTTCCAGCACCGCTACCCGGCGCAGCTGTCCGGCGGTCAGCGTCAGCGGATGGCGCTCGCGCGGGCACTGGCGGTGGACCCGAAGGTGCTGCTCCTCGACGAGCCGTTCGGTGCGCTCGACGCGAAGGTCCGCACGGACCTGCGCACCTGGCTGCGCCGGCTGCACGACGAGGTGCACGTGACGACGGTGCTGGTCACCCATGACCAGGAGGAGGCGCTCGACGTCGCCGACCGGATCGCGGTCCTCAACAAGGGCCGGATCGAGCAGATCGGGGAGCCGGCGGACCTCTACGACCGCCCCCGCAACGACTTCGTGATGTCGTTCCTCGGGTCCGTGGCCAAACTCAACGGGCAGTTGGTCCGGCCGCACGACATCCGCCTCGGCCGCGACCCCGACCTGGCCCTCGCGCAGCAGGCGGGGACGGCCGAATCGCTCGGGGTCACGCGGGCCACGGTGGAGCGCGTGGTGCACCTCGGATTCGAGGTGCGGGTGGATCTGCGCAACGAGGCCACCGGCGAACCCTTCTCCGCCCAGGTCACCCGCGGCGACAGTGCGGCACTCGGCCTGCGCGAGGGCGAGACCGTCTACGCGCGGGCGACGCGGGCACCCGAACTCCCGGAGGCCGAAGTTCCGGTCTCCCTGTAACTCCCCGCCGATGTAGGAGGCGACTGTGGCGACCCCGGTGAATCCCGTCCGTGACAACGTTCTGATCGTGCACTGGCACGATCTGGGCCGTCACCTCGGGTGTTACGGCGCGTCCGGGGTGCGCAGCCCGAACCTCGACCGGCTGGCCGCGGAGGGTGTGCTGCTGACCGACGCGCATGCGGCGGCGCCCCTGTGCTCGCCCTCGCGCGGCGCCCTGTTCTCGGGCCGGTACCCGCACAGCAACGGACTGATCGGACTCGCGCACCACGGCTGGCAGTACCACGACGACGTCCGCACGCTGCCGTCCCTGCTGGCAGAAGCGGGCTGGTACACGGCCCTGTTCGGGATGCAGCACGAGACCGCGTACCCCAAGCGTCTCGGCTTCCACGAGTACGACGTGTCGAACTCGTACTGCGAGTACGTCACCGATCGGGCGTCGCGGTGGCTGGCGCGGTTCCCTCCGCACCCGTTCCTGCTGACCGCAGGCTTCTTCGAGACACACCGCCCGTACCCGGTCGACAGGTACGCACCCGCCGATCCCGAGGGTTTCGACGTGCCCCCGTACCTGCCCGACCGTCCGGAGGTCCGTGAGGACCTGGCCGGATTCCACGGGTCGATCGAGGTGGCCGACGCCGCGGTCGGCAGGCTGCTGCAGACCCTGGAGGACGAGGGGCTGGACGACAGCACGTGGGTCGTGTTCCTCACCGACCACGGCGAGGCGTTCCCCGGTGCGAAATCGACGCTGTATGCGCCGGGCACCGGTATCGCCACGATCATCCGCCCACCGCGGAGGCTGCGGGTGGCCCCCCGCGTCTACGACGACCTGTTCAGCGGGGTGGATCTGGTTCCCACCCTCCTCGAACTGCTGGGTGTCCCGGTCCCCGCGGCCGTGGAGGGCGTCTCCCACGCCGAGCAGTTGCTGGGCCGGTCGGAGGAGGCGGCGCGCGACGTCCTGTTCACGGAGAAGACGTTCCACGACAGCTTCGACCCCATCCGCGCGGTACGCAGCAAGCGGTTCAGCTATATCGAGAACTACGCGCCGCGGCCCAGGCTCGACCTGCCCCTCGACATCGAGAACAGCCTGTCCGGTGCGGTGCTGGGCACCGAGCATCTCCTGCCGCGTCCGAGCCGGGAACTCTACGACCTGCTCGCCGATCCCGGCGAGCGCGACAATCTCGCCGACACCGACGACTTCGCCGGGACGCAGGCCGAGTTGGCGCTCGAACTCGCCACGTGGCGACGGGCGACGGGCGACTCGATCCCGAGCGAGGAGGAGGGAACGGCCTACGCCCGGAAGGCGATGGAGGAGTACCTCGCCACGCTCGGCCGGGTGCCGGACGTGCGGTCGGCCTACAGCGAGGAACGCGGAATCCTGGACGAACCCCGGAGCGGCGTGGAGACGTAGCGGCGAGGTAGGGCGCCGCGGACGGATGATCGCGGTTCCGTCTTCGCGGCCTGCACACCAGTGATGGACTGGGAGGGTGAGCGTCGACTACCCGCGGTTCACCCCACCGAGGCCGCTGACCGACGTGCTGCGCCGCCTCGGCCGGTCGGCGACCCTCTGCGGGCCGGGCGACGCCGCGGTGACGGGGATCAACCAGGATTCGCGTCTCGTCCGGGCCGGGGACGTGTACGCGGCGCTGCCGGGCCGCCACCGTCACGGGATCGAGTTCGTGGCCGATGCCGCGTCGCGCGGTGCGGTCGCGATGCTCAGCGACCGGAAGTCGGACGTCCTGCCGACGATCGTGGTGGACGATCCGCGCCGGGTTCTCGGTCCGCTGGCGTCGTGGGTGTACGGCGATCCGTCCGAGGCGCTCGACGTCTACGGGGTGACCGGGACGAACGGGAAGACCAGCACCGTGTACCTCCTGGACGCGGGACTGCGCGCGGCCGGGGCCGCCGCCGGAATGATGACGGGAATCGCGGTCCGGGGACCCGGCGGTTCACGGGCCGCGACCCGGACGACACCCGAGGCGTGCGAACTCCAGCAGACGCTCGCCGCGTTCGCCGAACAGCGGATCGGGGCGGTCGCGATGGAGGTGTCGAGCCACGGTCTCGCTCTGCACCGGATCGACGGGACGTCTTTCCGGGTGGGGGTGTTCACCAATCTCGCCCGCGACCATCTGGACTTCCACCCCGACATGGACGCGTATTTCGCGGCGAAGGCCCGATTGTTCGAACCGGGGCACTGCGCCGCGGCAGCGATCGGCGTCGACGACGAGTTCGGGCGCCGCCTCGCTGCCACCGTCACCGTGCCCCGCGTGACGTTCTCGTCGAGGACGCCGGCGGCCGACTTCTACGCCTCCGCCGTGCACGCGGATGAGGGCGGCACGTCGTTCACGCTCCGCGGCGCCGGGGCGCGGAAACCGGTGCGGCTCCGGCTACTCGGAGTGCATCAGGTGGACAACGCACTCGCGGCGATCGCCGCCCTCGCGGCTCGCGGCGTGGATCTCGACGCGGCGGTCGCCGGGATCGAGACCCTCGACACCGTGCCCGGACGGCTGGAGGCGGCACTCCGCCGGCTCGTCGTACGCTAGGCCGACAGTGTCTCGTGCCGGGCGAGTTCGGCGAGAATCCGGGCGACGAGGTCGTCGAGATCGGCGCCGGTGGTGTCGAACGCGAGATCCGGGGTCTCAGGGGCCTCGTACGGTGCGTCGATCCCGGTGAGGCCTCGGAGTTCGCCTGCCCGCGCCCGGGCGTAGAGCCCCTTGGGATCGCGCCGTTCGCATTCGTCGACCGGGGTGCTCACGTGGATCTCGAGAAACGGCAGGCCCGCGGCCTCGTTGAGCGCCCGGGCAATCGCCCGGTCCGATCGGAGCGGCGAGACCATCGACGCGATGGCGACCACCCCGGCGTCCGCGAACAACCGGGTGAGGTGGCCGACGCGGCGGATGTTCTCGGCCCGGTCACCGGGTGAGAAACCCAGGTCGTCCGAGATGCCGTGCCGGACGTTGTCGCCGTCGAGAAGGTACGCGGTCCGGCCGGCGTCGACGAGCGTCCGTTCGAGCGCGACCGCGACGGTCGACTTTCCGGACGCGGGCAGCCCGGTGAGCCAGATGGTGGCGCCCCGCTGCCCGGTCGCGGACCAGCGTCGATCCCGTTTCAGCGACGACGGATGCCACTTGATGTCGTGCCGGGTCTGCTCGCCAGGAACCACTTCGCGGGTGTCGCTGACGGTTCCGGCGCCGACGGTGTCGTTGCTCTGCTCGTCGATGAGGATGAACGCACCCGCGTCGCGATTGGTGGCGTACGGGTCGGCGAGCACCACCGTGCTCGTCCGGAGCGTGATTCGGCCGATGTCGTTGAGGGCGAGTTCGCTGGGGGAGTCGTGTTCTTCGAGGGTTTCCGGGTCGAGCCGGGTGTGCAGCTCCTGCACCGTGGCGCGCACGGTGCGGCTGGTGTGCTTGAGGGCCACCCGGTCGCCCGCCCGCAGCGGCGTCTCGCTGAGCCAGCACACGGTCGCGTCGATCTCGCGGGCCGGGACGGGTGCGGTGGCATCGGTCGCCGCACTGACGACGAGGTCGCCGCGGGCGACGTCGACGTCGTCGGCGAGTTCGAACGACACCGACAGCGGCGCGACCGCGACGGCCCGGTGCGGATCGAGGGTGTCGAGGGCGGTGACCGTGCTGCGGGAACCGGCAGGCAGCACCACCACCTCGTCCCCGACGGACAGGGTGCCCGCCGACAGCCGGCCGGTGTAGCGGCGCCGCTGATGGTCCGTGGGACGCGCGACCCACTGGATGGGCAGGCGCAGTTCGGACGCGACGGCCGACGGCGCGGCGAGTTCCACGCCTTCGAGATACTCGAGGAGCGTGGGCCCGTTGTACCAGGGCGTCGAATCCGACCGCGTGACCACGTTGTCTCCCCGGGTGGCGGACACCGGGATCACCGTGACGTCGCGGCCGCCGAGGCGCTGCGCGAGCAGGCCGAGTTCGGATTCGACTTCCTTGAACCGGGTCTCGTCGAAGTCGACGAGGTCGATCTTGTTGACCACCGCGACCAGGTGCGGAACGCCGAGGAGGTCGGCGATCCGGGCGTGGCGCCGGGTCTGCCGGAGCACCCCGGTGCGCGCGTCCACCAGCAGCACGGCCACGTGGGTGTTCGACGCCCCGGTGAACATGTTGCGGGTGTACCGTTCGTGCCCCGGTGTGTCGGCGAGGACGAAACTCCGAGTCGGCGTCGAGAAGAAGCGATAGGCGACGTCGATGGTGATGCCCTGCTCGCGTTCGGCCCGCAGACCGTCCGAGAGCGCGGCCAGGTCCGCCTCACCGTCGGCGTTCGTCACCGCCTCGAGATGGTCGGTGGGCAGGCTTCCGGTGTCGTGGAGGAGGCGGCCGATGAGGGTGCTCTTCCCGTCGTCGACGCTGCCCGCGGTGGCGAGTCGCAGCAATTGGCGAGGCCGGCCGGTGGTGGTCATCAGAAGTACCCCTCGCGCTTGCGGTCTTCCATCGCGGCAACGGAAGTCCTGTCGTCGGCCCGGGTTTCCCCGCGTTCGGAGACCGTGGCCGCGGCGATCTCCTCGATCACGCCGGCGACGTCGCCGGCATCCGAACGCACCGCGCCGGTGATGGTGAGGTCCCCGACGGTGCGATACCGCACCCGGAGCCGTTGCACCAGTTCGCTTTCGGTGGGCAGCGTGTACTCGGACAGCCCGAGCAGGATGCCGTCGCGCTCGAACACCTGCCGTTCGTGGGCGAAGTAAATCGACGGCAGTGCGAGCTTCTCGAGTTCGATGTAGCGCCAGATGTCGAGTTCGGTCCAGTTGCTGAGCGGGAACACCCGGACCTGCTCGCCGCGGCGAATCCGCCCGTTGTACAGCGACCACGGCTCGGGGCGCTGCGAACGCGGATCCCACTGCCCGAACTCGTCGCGGAAGCTGAGTACCCGCTCCTTTGCGCGGGCGCGTTCCTCGTCGCGGCGCGCGCCACCGAAGGCGGCGTCGAAGCGGTGCTCCTCCAGGGCGTCGAGCAGGGTCCGGGTCTGCAACCGGTTCCGGGACGTGCCGGGACCGCCCGTTTCGGTGACGCGGCCCTTGTCGATCGACTCCTGCACCGACGCGACGATCAGCCGGTGACCGTCCTCGGCGAGCCTGCGATCGCGGAATTCGATCACCTCGGGGAAGTTGTGCCCGGTGTCGACGTGCAGGACGGGAAACGGCAACGGGGACGGCCGGAACGCCTTCTCCGCCAGCCTCAGCAACACGATCGAATCCTTGCCTGCCGAGAACAGCAGCACCGGTCGCTCGAGTTCCGCGACCACCTCGCGGATGATGTGCACGGCCTCCGCCTCCAGCGCGCGGAGTTCGTCGACGTGTGCGTCCGTGTCGGTGGACGGTGCGGCGGTCACAGCGGAAGTCCGTTCGCGGCGGCCTCGGACCGGTATCGCTCGACCCACTCCTTGGAGCGGCCGTCGCTCTGCCGTTTCAGCGGCGGCGGGGGCGCGAGATCGGCGTCGAGGCCGAGTTCGACAAGCACCTTCGCCGCCGTCGCCTGCGGGGCCGCGACGAGATCGTCGAAACTGATGTCGATGTGGTCGAGGCCCTCCGTCTCGAACCAGTTGCGCCACTGCACATCCTGATCGCGGAGGATGCGGGCGAGGTGGGCGATGCCGTCCGCGTGGTACTCGGCGCCGTCGTGCGGAGCGGGTGGGGTGGCGTCGTCGCGCCACACCTGGGTCTGCACCGCCCGCCACATCGATACCGCCTGCGCGACGACGTCACGCCGGTAGACGTGGATGAAGGCGAGGTCGCGGTCCAGGATGTCGCCGAGGGCGGACCGCAGGTCGTCGCCGGACCGGTCCGGAAGTCCGGCGGCGCGGTCGAGGACGAGCGGCACCTGGTTCCACATCAGCTTGCCGCCCCACACGCCGTTGGGGGTGCGCCCGACGCTGAGCAGTTGATCGCGCCACTGCTCCGCGGTGCGGGTGTCGGCGGTTCCCGGTTCGAGCGGGGCGAGCAGGGAGAGCACCGTCTCGTCGGTGACCGACTCGAACCACTGCCGTGGCTGCGGTGACCGGCTGGTGGACGGCAGGTACTGGAAGAACTCCTCCGGGTTGCCGGCCACGGTCGTGGCACGAAGGGATTCGACGAGCAGCGTGCTGCCGCTGCGCTGCGACGCGCAGACGAGATATGAGCGTGGCTCCGACATGCCGGAAACTATAAGGGCGAAATTCGGTGCCGCAATCGGGACGAAATCGAATTTGCGTGATGGAAACACTTGATTTATCCGCGGCGGTCGATTTGTCGGATCCGGCGTCATGGCGGTGCGTTGATCGAGCAGCTCAGGGCAGTTTTCGGGAACGCCGATCCGGTTCGCTCGTCGCCGGAAGAATGGCGTAGCGACAGGCGAATATGAATCAGGCTGATTTTAACGACCGAAATGGACTCTGCCGTGGTCAGCCTTTCCGGCAGATGAGGACCGGACACCGGGCGTGGTGGATGAGGCTCTGGCTCGTCGAACCGACGATCGACGCGGTGAACGGATTTCGCCCGTGGCTGCCGACGGCGATCAATTGCGCGCCGAAGGAGTACTCGAGGAGCACCTTCATCGGCCCGCCGCGCTCGAGGCAGCGGGTGACCTCGACATCGGGATACTTCTCGCGCCACCCGGCGAGGCTCTCGGCGAGCCACGCCTCCTCGTGCTGCACCAGATCGGACCAGTCGGTGAAGCGGCGTTCCTCCGAATACCACGCACCGAGGGTGGAATGCTCGGCCCACGTGTGCACCGCGACGAGGGGAGCGCCGAAGAACGCCGCGAACTCGAACGCATGGGCCACCGCCATGTCGCTGAGTTCGCTTCCGTCCACACCGACCACGACGGGACGCGTCTCGCTGACCTCGTGGCCCTGGATGCCGCGCCAGACGACCACGGGGCATTCGGCTCGATTCGACACCCGGACCACGTCGGAACCGGCGACCACGGATTTCATCTCACTCGTGGCCGCGGGCCCGAGAACCAGCATCCGGGCCGTCTTGGACAGTTCCACCAACGCGTGGGCGGGTGGGCCGGGATGGGTACTGCGCTCCACTTCCAGGTCATGCTGCCCGTTCAGGACGATGCGCTCGGCGGCGTCGAGGAACTCATCGCCTTCAGGGTGACCGTCGCCGCTCCCGGAATTCGGATGCTTGGGTAACACGTGGACGAGGCGCAGCGGCTCCTCGAAGCGCCGCGCGGCGGAGGCAGCCCACGCCGCCGCCTCCAGTGCGCCGTCCGATCCGTCGATGCCTGCCACGATGCCGCGTCGAATCCGTGCTGTGCTCATGGGGGGTGCTCCTCACCTCCATTCCAGTTTGATCCAGGACGGCGGCGACGCGCCAGAGGTAAATCGGCAGGCGGCCGATCCCGGTGCGATCGACGTGGTCCGCGGGGATACTCGGGTGACCGGCGAGCGAAGACGAACCGAAGGGGCGACGGACCACATGGCGAAGCGGACGAGCGGCTCGAACGGGGGACGAGGAGACTCTCCCTCGCAGCTGATAGATGCGCGCATCGAGGAGCTGGGTGACTGGCGGGGCGAGGTGCTCGCCCGGATCCGGGCTCTCGTCACGCAGGCCGACCCCGACGTGGTCGAGGAGTGGAAGTGGCGAGGGGTCCCGGTGTGGTCGCACGACGGAATGGTCTGCACCGGTGAGACGTACAAGAACGCCGTGAAGGTGACGTTCGCGAAGGGCGCGTCGCTGGACGACCCGGCCGGTCTGTTCAACTCCAGCCTCGAGGGCAACACCCGGCGCGCCATCGACTTCCACGAGGGCGACACGGTCGACGAGAAGGCGTTCCAGGCGCTCGTTCACGCCGCCGTGGCGCTGAACACCTCCTGAGGTATGGGGCAAGGGACACCTCCTGGGGTATGGGGCAAGGGGTTTCGCTCGCCGAGGCACCGGTTCACCTGGGGTTTCCCTCCGTTTCGGTGGTGCGGTGAACCGGAGGCGCGGGTGAACCGTGTGTACTGCTGGGAGGTGGTGACCGATGCCGGATGCCCAGACGGAGCTCATGCACGCGCTGTACGAGGAACATGCCCCGGCAGTGTGGCGGTATGCCCTCCGGCTGACCGGCGACCGCGCCCGCGCCGAGGACATCGTGCAGGAGGTACTGCTGCGCGCCTGGAAGCATCCGAACGTGCTCGACCAGTCGGAGTCCTCGGCTCGGGCGTGGTTGTTCACGGTCGCCAGGAACCTCGTGTTCGACGAGCACCGCAGTGCCCGCTCCCAGCGTGAGGTCGGGATGAGTTCGACACCCGAACGGGCGGCCCCGGACGGTTCGGAGGGCGCACTCGACGCGTGGATGATGGGGGATGCGCTGGCCCGGCTCAGTGCCGACCATCGTGCGGTCCTCGTGCTCGGCTACTACCGGGGGATGTCGACCCACCAGATCGCCGGCGAACTCGGTATACCGGAGGGAACGGTGAAATCCCGCATGCATTACGGATTGCGGGCGCTTCGATTGGCTCTGCAGGAAATGGGGGTGACCCGATGACGCTCGACGACTTCGAGTCGCACGACGATCCCTACGTCCGCTGGGACGCCGCCTATGTGCTCGGTGCCATGTCCGGCGCGGAACGGCGCGAGTACGAGGCCCACCTCGCCCACTGCGCACAGTGCTCGCAGGCCGTGTCCGAATTGGCGGGCATGCCCGGTCTGCTCGCCCTGATCACACCGGAAGAAGCGTTCGGCACGCTGTCCGACGGCGCGCCGGAGGACGAGGAGATGCCCGCACCGCGGGTGCTGACCGGGCTGGTGGGCACGGTGCGGCGGCGCCGACGCCACCGGCGAGCGGCGACGGCCCTCGCAGCCGCGGCCGCCGTGATCGCCGTGGCCGTCCCCGTCGGGGTGCTGGCGACCCAGGACCGGACACCGGACGCCCCCGTCACGGCGCTGCCCGTCCCGGACCGGGGGAACACCACCGAGGCTGTGTTCGCACCGGTGGTTCCGACGACGATCACCGCGAGCGCGTCCGTCGTGTCGACGTCCTGGGGCACGGTGATCTTCGTGGAGTGCTCCTACGAGGACACGTGGCCCGGTGACGGACGCTACGGCGCCGACACCGAGGGGTACGCGCTGACCGTGACCGATCGCTCCGGAGTGGTCACCACCGTGGCCACCTGGACCGGGGAAGCGGGGCAGACGGTGCGGCCCACGGCCACCACCAGCCTGCCCGTCGACGCGATCGCGAGCATCGACGTGCGATCCGACGACGACCATCAGGTATTGCTGACCACGGCGTTGTGAGCGGGCCGCAGGGAGCCGGCCCGGTTTCCGTACTCTCTGCAGGCTCGACCGCCGTGTCTCGCTCGTCACGACCGTTTCCGCAAAAATGTTCTGCCACCGGTGAACCCGGCCGGCACGTGGTTCGTGTGTATATCCAGTGGGTGATCACAGTTCGCCCCATCCGATCCACGACACGGGGGTCTGCCGATGAATCTCACGCATCACGAGCCACGTAAAACCGGTCGGAGCATGCGCGTCGCCGACCACATCGTCGCGGTACTGGCCGCGGAGGGGGTCGAGCACGTCTTCGGTGTCGGAGGCGCGAACATCGAGGACCTGTACGACGCGCTGCACCGCTCCCCGGACGTCGAGGGTGTCGTCGCCAAACACGAGTTCTCGGCGACGACCATGGCCGACGGATACGCCAGAACCGCGAACCGGACAGGTGTGGTCGCCGCGACGTCGGGCGGCGGCGCGCTCAATGTGATCGCCGGACTCGGTGAGGCGTTCGCGTCCCGGGTGCGCCTGCTGGCACTGATCGGGCAACCGCCGACGTCGCTCGAAGGGTCGGGCGCGTTCCAGGACACGAGTGGGCTGGCGGGGTCGATCGATGCGTACCGGTTGTTCGGCGAGGTGTCGCTGTACTGTGCGCGCGTCGAATCACCGCTCGACCTCGACCGCCAACTCTCCGAGGCGCTCGCGGCGGCGCGTCGCGGCGGACCGGCAGTACTGCTGCTGCCGAAGGACATTCAGCAGGCGATCGGCGAGTTCCCGGAACCGCACCGAACGGTTCCGGCCGCACCGTGCGCTGCCACCACGGACGTCACGCGGCTCGCCGAGGCCCTGCGCGACGACTACGGCCGTATCACCGTCATCGCAGGCGACGAGGTCGCGCGGGCAGGCGCGCGAGGGGAACTCGCGGAACTCGCGCACGTGCTCGGGGCGCGAGTGGCCGTCACACCCGACGCGAAGGACGTGCTCGACCCGGCGGCGCCGGGACGACTCGGGATCACCGGCGCGATGGGGAACCCGGATGTGATCGAGGCACTGCAGGATTGCGACCTCTGTCTGCTCGTCGGCACCCGACTGCCGGTGATGGCACGGGGAGGGCTCGACACCGTACTGGAGAAGACGCTGGTGTACAGCGTCGGGTCGGCGACGCCGTATGTGCAGGCCCAGCACGTCCCGACCCGGGATCTACGGGCGACGCTGCGCGGACTCGTCGCCGACATCGGACCGGCAGCCTCACCGGTACCCGTCGCGCATTGCGATCCGACTCCGATCGACGTACCTCGATCGGGCACGTCGGGCCTGCGCTACACGGATGCGGTGACAGCGCTCGCCGCGGCGCTGCCCGACGGCGCCGACGTGTTCGCGGACGCCGGGAACACGGGCGCCGCTGTGGTGCATCACCTTCCGGTCGCGAGTGCAGGCCGGTTCGTGGTGGCGCTCGGAATGGGCGGGATGGGCTACACCTTCGGCGCCGCGATCGGTTCCGCGTTCTCGCGGGGCCGCCGCACGTTCGTGATCGCCGGCGACGGCGCGTTCTACGCGCACGGACTCGAGATCCACACGGCCGTCGAGTACGACGTGCCGGTCACGTTCGTCGTATTCAACAATAACGCCCACGCGATGTGCCTCACGCGCGAACAGGTGTATTACGAGGGCGCCTACACCTACAGCCGGTTTCGTCCCGCTCGCATCGCGGCCGGAGTCGGCGCACTGCTCCCCGGACTGCCGTGCCACACGGTCGACACCCACGCCGCCCTGGCCGACGCGCTGCGGTCCACGACGGAGTCGACGGGACCCGCTGTCATCGAGGTCGTCTGCGACCCCGACGAACTACCGCCGTTCCTGCCGTTCCTGACCGCACGCGGCACAGCCGAGAGAATCGAACCCCGAGAAGGAGCACGCCGATGACCGCCCACGAGATCGCACCGCTGCCCGACCTTCCCGCCGACCTGCCGGGCCTCGTCCGCATCGAGACCTCGGACCGTCACGCGACGACACCGATCATCATGGACATGTTGAGGTCGGTGTACCCGCACGACCAGGTGTTCGGAAAGTACTGCACCGTACAGGAATACATCGACTGCCCGCCGGACGAGGTGTTCCGCTACCTCTCGCACACCCGGAGCCTCGAGGAATGGACGTACAGCCTGCGGGGATTCACCCCCGCAGGAGAACCCGGGCTGTGGCTCGCGTACGACCGGCTGGGCGACACGACCGAGATCTACACGCGCACCGTGGCACACCCCGCCGCGATGACCGTCGACTATCACTGCGCCTGGGACCAGGGGAAACACCTGTGGATGGTGTACCTCATGCGGGTGGTGGACGCGCGCACGGTCCTCGACGTCGACGGATCCGTCGTGCTGTGGACCAACTGCCGCCACCCGTTCTACGACGAGAATCCCTACCCCGAGACCGCTCCCGCGGACCGGGTTCCGTGGGTGGGCGACTTCTGGGAGATGTTCGCCGCCGGACACCAGCTCGAGATGAGCAATCTCAAGGCGATCTGCGAATACCGATGGGCGAACGACCTGCCCGTGACCCCGACCTGGATGAGTGAGTGAGACATGGACACCGTCAGCCTGATCGACATCGCCGGCTACCTGCCCGAGAACCGGGTGGGAGCAGACTATTTCGCCCAATTCGCCGCCTCCGACCGACTCGCCGAGAACATCATGTTCCGGGCGCCGAAATTCCGTCACCACATCGCGAGCGACGAGAACGCCGTCGACATGGCCGAACGCGCGGTCGCCCCGCTGATCGAACGGAACGGCTCCGAACTCGTCTCCAACGTGGACATCCTCATCACCCACACCCAGCTGCCGGACGTCCCGGTCCTGGGCACCGGCGGAGAACTCGCGCGCCGGCTGGGGATCACCCCGGACTGGGTGGTGGACCTGCACAACGGGGGCTGCGCGTCGTTCGTGTACATGATCAAGCTGGCGCGGCAGATCATGCAGACCGGTGACGCCTCGACCGCCCTGATCGTGTCGGTGCAGAACAGTGCCGGTCAGATCTTCACGCAGTCGGACGTGCGCGTGCTGGCGCAGTCGGCGGTGCCGGGTGACGGCGCGGGAGCGTGCCTGCTGGTGAAATCGCAGGCCGGGCCGGTGCTCGGACTCGAATGCCGGACCTACCCCGAGTTCGCCGGGGACATGACGGCCGCCGTCGATCCGCCGCGCAAGTACTGGGAGGCGGGAACCGGCCAATTGCACATCGGGTTCACCGAAACGAAGATCGCGAAGGTCTTCGCCCGCGGGAACCGGCTGGTCCCCGAGGTGGCGCTTGCGGTGTGCAAGCAGATCGGCATCACCCCGGACGAGATCGACACCCTGGTCACCAACCAGCCCAACCGGCTGTTCCTCCGCAACTGGCGGGACGCACTCGAGCTTCCGGCGGAACGACACCCCGACACGTTCGACGAATGTGGGAACCTGTTCGGCGCCGCGATTCCCGTCACCCTCGACCTCGAGAACCGGGCGGGCCGGATCCCCAACGGCTCCCTGGTGATGATGTCCGCCTTCGCGCACGCGGGCGACTTCGCCGGCGCCGGGGCCATCCGATGGGGCGCCGCCCCGGTGGGGGTGTGAGATGACCGCTCCGACCCTTGCCGGCCCCGGCGTGAGATTCGATCTCGCGCTGAGCGAGAACCCCTTCGCCCCACTGCCCTCCGTGCTCGCCGCGCTCGACGGTGTCATGCGTCAGGCGCATCGGTATCCGGAGTTCCTGCCCGACCGGCTGGTCGGGGTCATCGCGGATCACGAAGGGCTCGACGCCGATCAGATGGTGGTGGGCGAGGGTGCCACCGGCGTCGCCCTGCAGATCATGCGCTCCGTCGCCGGGCCGGGAGAGCGGATCGTGTTCACCGCCCCGACATTCGACGGGTACCCGATCCTCGCGCGGATCGCGGCCCTCGACGCGGTGCCGGTACCGATCCGAGCGGACGGCGGGCAGGATCTGGCGGCGATGGCGGCCGCGATCGACGACCGCACCCGGCTCGTCGTCGTGTGCCGCCCGCACAACCCCACCGGAACCCTCGTCGGCACCGCCGAACTGGCCGACTTCCTCCGCCGGGTGCCGGAGCGGGTGGTCGTCGTTCTCGACGAGGCGTACGTGGAATTCGTCGACCACCGACTGGTCCTGGACGCGCACCGCATCGTCGCCGAACATCCGAACGTCGTGTTCCTGCGCACGTTCTCCAAGGCCTACGGTCTGGCCGGGTTGCGGATCGGATTCGGCTTTGCGAATGCGGCTCTGGCCCGGCGGATTCGAACGCTGCAACTGCCGTTCGGGATGGTCAGCGCCGCCGTTCCCGCGGTCACGGCGTCGTACGCCGCCGAACACGAACTCCGCACCCGGGTGTCCGCCATCGTCGCCGAACGTGAGGAACTGTGGCGCACGTTGCGGGCGGCGGGAATCCCGGTCCCGCGCAGTCACGCCAACTTCCTGTACGTCCCCGGATCGGGAGTCGGCGACGCACTCGCCCGTGCCGGCATCCACGCGCGCACGTATCCCAACGGTGACGTGCGGATTGCGGTCGGGAACCCGGACGCCGGGCGTGCGGTGGTCGCCGCGCTCAGGCCGACAGTGCTCGGTAGCGCCGCAGTTCCGCGTGCGACTGCGAGTAGCGGTCGAGCATGACGTCGAGCAGTCGGGTGTGTGGTCCGATGGTGGCCGCGTAGGTGATGCCGGGCCCGCAGGACTCCGCGGCGCGGCTCAACCGGTCCGTGAGCAGTCCCGGCGCAAGGAACCACGGTGCGATCACGATGCGTTCCGCGCCGTTCCGCCGCAGCGTCGAAATCGCCTGCTGCACCGTCGGTTCCGCCGCGGTGGCGAAGCACGTGACCGCGCCCGACCATCGGGTGCCCGCGGCGACCGCCCCCGCCAGTGCGCGCGTGCGGTCGTTGGCAGCCGGGTCGGAAGAACCGACCGCGGCGAGGACGATCCCGAGTCCGGACTCGCCGGTCGCACCGACGGCTTCGCCGATCCGGCCCCGGACGGCCTCGACCAGCCGGGCATCGTGCCCGAGAACGTCGGCCTGCCGGACGTGCAGGTGGGGATGACGGAGGCGGGCGGCATCCAGCAGAGCGGGAAGGTCGACGCGGGCGTGGAACGCGCTGCCCAGCAGCATCGGCACCACGACGGCGGAGGAATGACCCTCGGCGGCGACCGCGTCGATCACCTGGTCCACGGACGGCGCGTTGAGGTCGAGGAAGCACAACCGGACGTCGAGGTCCGGGCGCCGCTCCCGGAGCGCCGACACGGCAGCCGCCACCACCCGCGCACTGCGGGGGTCGCGACTGCCGTGGGCGACAGCGATCAGCGGAGTCATCGCACTAGACGCGCTCGCCGAGCTCCACCGCCGCGATGGCATCCCCGACGAGGCCGGCCGCGAGCGTGTTGCCGCCGGCGGGATCGATCAGCAGGAAGCTGCCGGTGTGGCGGTTCACGGTGTAGTCGTCGGCGACGATCGGCTCGGCGACACGCACCGAGATCTTGCCGATCTCGTTGAGCTCCAGCGACTCCGGGGCGGCCTCCGACGTGAGCTCCTGCTCGTTGAAACGCTCGACGAGCGTGCCCACGATGGCCTGCGTGGTGCGGGTGCCGTGCTTGAGCAGCAGGCGGGCACCGGGACGCAGCGGCTTCTCGGCCAGCCAGCAGACGGTCGCGTCGAACTCGCCGAGCGGCTCCGGGGCGTCGGCGGGAGAGGCGATGACGTCGCCGCGGGAGACGTCGACGTCGTCGGCGAGCACGAGAGTGACGCTGCGGCCGGCGTGCGCGCTGTCGAGTTCGCCGTCAGCCGTGTCGATGCGCGTGACCGTGGTGCGGACACCCGACGGCAGGATCACGACCTCGTCGCCCGGGGTCACCTCACCCGCGGCGACCTGTCCGGCGTACCCGCGGTAGTCGGGGAACTCGGCGGTCCGCGGACGGATCACGTACTGGACGGGGAACCGGAGACCGACCCGGTGGGGTTCGGCGTCGACCGGCACCGACTCGAGGTGCTCGATGAGGGTGGGGCCGTCGTAGTACGGGGTGTTCTCCGAACGCACCGCGACATTGTCGCCGCGCAGGGCCGACACCGGGATCTCGACGACGTCCTCGGACGCCCAGCCGAGGGAACTGGTCAGCGAGTTGAACTCCGCCGAGATGGTCGCGAACACGGTGGCCGGGTCCTCGACGAGGTCGATCTTGTTGACGGCCAGCACCAGCTTGGGGACGCCGAGCAGCGCCAGAACCGCAGCGTGCTTGCGCGTCTGCGAGATGACACCCTTGCGCGCGTCGACCAGCAGGATCACCAGCTGCGCGGTGGACGCACCCGACACCGTGTTCCGGGTGTACTGCACGTGCCCGGGAGTGTCGGCGAGGACGAACGAGCGGCGGGGCGTCGCGAAGTACCGGTACGCCACGTCGATCGTGATGCCCTGCTCACGCTCCGCGCGCAGGCCGTCGACCAGCAGCGACAGGTCGGGGGTGGACAGTCCCTTGTCCACCGACGCCCGGGTGACGGCGTCGATCTGGTCGGCGAGAACCGATTTCGTGTCGTACAGCAGACGGCCGACGAGGGTCGACTTGCCGTCGTCCACACTGCCGGCGGTGGCAAGCCTCAGAAGGTCGCTCATGATCAGAAATAGCCCTCTCGCTTGCGGTCTTCCATGGCCGCTTCGGAAACTCGGTCGTCGCCGCGGGTTGCGCCGCGCTCGGTCAGCCGGGACGCTGCGACCTCGGCGAGGATCGCCTCGTTGTCGCCTGCCTCGGAAAGAACTGCGCCGGTGGTGGACCCGTCGCCGACGGTGCGGTACCGCACCGACAGCGTCTGCAGGTCTTCACCCTCGGACGGTCCGCCCCACACGCCGGGCGTCATCCACATGCCGTCGCGCTGGTACACCTGGCGCTGATGCGCGTAGTAGATGCTGGCCAGTTCGACGTTGTCGCGGGCGATGTACCGCCAGATGTCGAGTTCGGTGAAGTTGCTGAGCGGGAAGACGCGGACCTGCTCACCGGGGGAGTGCTTGCCGTTGTACAGGTTCCACAGTTCGGGGCGCTGCTTCTTCGGATCCCACTGGCCGAAACTGTTGCGCAGCGAGAAGATGCGTTCCTTGGCCCGGGCCCGCTCCTCGTCGCGGCGAGCGCCACCGAAGACCGCGTCGAAACGGTTCTCGGAGATCGCGTCGAGCAGGGGAACCGTCTGCAGCGGGTTCCGGATCCCGTCGGGACGCTCGGTGAGCCGGCCGTCGGCCAGGTAGTCCTCGACCTTCGCCACGTGCAGGCGCAGGTTGTACTTGGCGACGACGTGATCGCGGAAGTCGAGGACTTCCTGCAGGTTGTGACCCGTGTCGACGTGCAGCAGCGCGAACGGCAGCGGCGCCGGCCAGAACGCCTTGATCGCCAGGTGCAGCAGCACCGTGGAGTCCTTGCCGCCGGAGAACAGGATCACGGGGCGTTCGAACTCGCCCGCGACCTCACGGAAGATGTGGATCGCTTCCGACTCCAGCGCATCGAGCGTGTCGAACTGCGTCCCGTCCAACTGCGGCCGGGCGGCGGCTTCTGCGAGGGAAGTGGAGATGTCGATGGTCATGAGGCGTGCAACCCGCATTCTGTCTTGGCCTGACCGGCCCAGCGACCGCTGCGCGGATCGCTGCCGGGGGCTGGCTTGCTGGTGCACGGAGCGCACCCGATGGACGGATAGCCCTCGTCGACGAGAGGATTCACCAGAATCGAGTGCTCGCCGATGTAGGACTGCATGTCTTCGTCGGACCACGCGGCGATCGGATTGATCTTCACCAGACCGAACGCGTCGTCGAACGAGATCAGGGGGGCGTTGGCGCGGGTGGGGGCCTCGACCCGGCGGATGCCGGTGACCCACGCCTTGTAGCCGGCGAGCGTCTTCTTCAGCGGGGCGACCTTCCGCAGTGCGCAGCACCGGTTGGGTTCGCGGGCGAACAGGTCCTTGCCCTCCGCCGCGTCCTGTTCGGCGACGCTCGCCTCGGCGCGCGCGTTGATGATGTTGACGCCGTACACCTGCTCGACGGCGTCACGGGTGCCGATGGTCTCCGCGAAGTGATAACCGGTGTCGAGGAACAGCACGTCCACGCCGGGATGAACCTGGGCGGCGAGGTGGACCAGGACGCCGTCCTGCATGTTCGAGGCGACGATGTAGTCGCTTCCGAACGTCTCCTCGGTCCACTGCAGCAACTCCCGCGCGGAGGCGCCTTCGAGACTTGCCGCCCCCTGCGCGGCAAGGAGCCGAAGGTCGTCCTGTGTGGCTGTCGCGAGATTCAACGCAAGTCTCCTTCGTCTGCGCGCACGACCCATTCCGCGAAGCGTTCACCCTCGTTGCGGTGCTTCACGAAGTGGCGGACGACGCGATCGATGTAGTCACCGAGTTCGGCGCTGGTGACCTTGTGCTGGCGAAGCTTCCGGCCGAAAGCCGAATCGAATCCGAGGCTGCCGCCGAGGTGGACCTGGAAGCCCTCCACCTGGTTGCCGTCGCCGTCGTCGACGAGCATTCCCTTGAACCCGATGTCCGCGACCTGCGAGCGGGCGCAGGAGTTGGGGCAGCCGTTGATGTTGATCGTGATCGGCACGTCGAGCTGCGCGTTGATGTCGGCCAGCCGCTGCTCGAGCTCGGGAACGAGCACCTGCGAGCGCTTCCGCGTCTCCGCGAACGACAGCTTGCAGAACTCGATGCCCGAGCACGCCATCAGGTTCTTGCGCCAGTGCGACGGACGTGCGGGCAGACCCACCTCGTCCAGGTCGGCGATCAGCTGCTCGAGCTTGTCGTCGGCGACGTCGAGGATGATCAGCTTCTGGTACGGCGTGAAACGGATCTTGTCGCTGCCCGCACGCTCGGCGGCGTCCGCGACCTTGGCCAGGATCGTGCCCGACACACGACCGGCGATGGGGGCGACACCGACGGCGTTGAGGCCGTTGCGGGTCTTCTGCACACCGACGTGGTCGATCGGCCGGGTGGGCTTCTCCGGTGCGGGGCCGTCGATGAGCTTGCGCTTCAGGTACTCGGTCTCGAGGACCTCGCGGAACCGCTCGATGCCCCAGTCCTTCACCAGGAACTTCAGGCGCGCCTTGTTCCGCAGCCGGCGGTAGCCGTAGTCGCGGAAGATCGACACGACGGCTTCCCACACGTCGGGAACCTCGTCGAGCGGCACCCAGACGCCGACGCGCTGCGCGAGCATCGGGTTGGTGGACAGGCCGCCGCCGACCCACAGGTCGAGGCCGGGACCGTGCTCGGGATGGTTGACGCCGACGAACGCGACGTCGTTGATCTCGTGCACCACGTCCTGCTGGCCGGAGATCGCGGTCTTGAACTTGCGCGGCAGGTTGGAGTACTCGGGCTTGCCGATGTAGCGGCGCACGATCTCGTCGATCGCGGGCGTCGGATCGAGGACCTCGGACAGCGATTCGCCTGCCAGCGGTGAACCGAGGACGACGCGGGGGCAGTCGCCGCACGCTTCCGTGGTCTTGAGACCGACGCCCTCGAGACGCTTCCAGATCTCCGGGACGTTCTCGACCTCGATCCAGTGGTACTGGACGTTCTCGCGGTCCGAGAGGTCGGCGGTGTCGCGGGCGAACTCGGTGGAGATCCCGGCGATGGTGCGCAACTGCTCGACGTTCAGGGCGCCGGCGTCGCAGCGGACCCGCATCATGAAGTACCTGGCTTCGAGCAGGTCGATGTTCTCGTCACCGGTGAAGGTGCCGTCGTAACCCTGCTCGCGCTGGGTGTAGAGACCCCACCAGCGCATGCGGCCCCGCAGGTCGCCCTTGTCGATGCTGTCGAAGCCCTGCTTCGAGTAGATGTTCTCGATGCGGGCCCGGACGTTGAGCGGGTTGTCGTCCTTCTTGGCCTGCTCGTTGGCATTGAGGGGCTCGCGGTAGCCGAGGGCCCACTGGCCTTCGGCACGTCGCCGGGCCGGCTTCGCCGTGCGCGTGCGCGCGGGTGCTGCCTGGGCGGCAGCGGGGGAGGCGTCGGTGGTCGACGTCATGGAGCACTCCTGAATCTCACGATGCACCGGCTGAGGCCGAGGAGGAGGGCTGATCCTCGCTCGGGGCATTCGAATCCGGCCGGAAGTCGAGAAGAAAGATGAACGGGCTGACAGGCTGAATTACTGCGCGAGACAGGGCAGACAACAACAGCTGCAGACACGCTTGAGATCGACGTGACGACGCGCCACAAGTCGCACTCCGGGTCCGGTCATGTCGACCATTGTGCCACGTCAGATCGCTCACGCAGAGCCGGGCACCGATTTCCACCATTTTTGCGGGAAATATCACGACGAGGGGCGCGCGACGGTCGGGTGGTCACGGAGGCGAGCCGACCATCGATACCGGAGGCGAGCCGACCATCGATACCGGAGGCGAGCCGACCATGGACACTGGTGGGGTGAGCGGATTGAGTACTTCCACGGTCGGTCGCGGCGAGGCGGCGGCATTCGCGTTGCCCGAGAGTGCCCTCATCGGTGTGGGGAGGCGCCCGTTCGGGATCTACGTGCACGTGCCTTTCTGTGCCACACGCTGCGGATACTGCGATTTCAACACGTACACGGCCGGTGAGCTGGGGACGTCGGCGTCGCCGCAGTCGTGGATGGAGGGGTTGCGCCGCGAACTCGACCTGGCGGCGCAGATGACGGGCGCCCCGGCCGTCGACACGGTCTTCGTCGGCGGCGGCACGCCGTCCCTGCTCGGCGGTGACGGCCTGGCGGACGTCCTCGGTGCGGTCCGCTCGAGTTTCGGGCTCGCGGACGGCGCCGAGGTGACCACCGAGTCGAATCCGGAGTCCACGTCGCCGGAGTTCTTCGAACGGTTGCTCGCGGGCGGATTCACGCGGATCTCGCTGGGCATGCAGTCGGCGGCGCAGCACGTGCTGAAGGTCCTCGACCGCACCCACACGCCGGGGCGGGCGGTGGCGGCGGCGCTGGAGGCGCGGGCCGCCGGGTTCGGGCACGTCAATCTCGACCTCATCTACGGGACGCCGGGGGAGCGCGACGAGGACCTCGACCTGTCGCTGGACGCGGTGCTGTCCGCGGGCGTGGACCACGTGTCCGCGTACGCGCTGATCGTCGAGGACGGCACCGCCCTGGCGCGGAAGGTGCGCCGCGGGGAACTGCCCGCGCCCGACGACGACGTGCTCGCGTCGCGGTACGAGCGGATCGACGCCCGGCTCGCCGAGGCGGGCCTGACCTGGTACGAGGTGTCGAACTGGGCGCGCGAGGACGCGGCCTGCCAGCACAACCTGGGCTATTGGGACGGCGGCGACTGGTGGGGCGCCGGGCCGGGCGCGCACAGCCACGTCGGCGGTGTGCGCTGGTGGAACGTCAAGCACCCGGCGCGCTACGCGGACCAGCTGGCGGCGGGAAGCCTGCCGGTCGGGGGCAGCGAGCAGTTGACGGACGAGGACGTCCACGTCGAGCGGGTGATGCTGACGGCGCGGCTGCGCACGGGACTTCCCGTGGCGGAACTGGACGACGCCGAGCGGCGCGCGGCCGAGAGGGTGGTCGCCGACGGACTGCTGGTGCGTGCGGGGGAGCACCTGGTGCTGACCGACCGCGGACGGCTCCTCGCCGACGCCGTGGTCCGGACGGTCCTGCGCTGACGTGCAGCGGCCGACTGCGCGGCCGTCTCAGGCCGTGACGATGCCGGGCATCTCGTCGTAGTCGAACACGCGGGCGTGGAGCACGACGCGGTTCCGCAGCGCCGAGCGCACCGCCCGGTGCAATCCGTCCTCGAGGTAGAGCACCCCGTGCCACTGCACCGCGTGCGGGAACAGGTCGCCGTAGAACGTCGAGTCCTCCGACAGCAGCCGGTCGAGTTCGAGAACCTTGGTCGTGGTGACGATCTCGTCGAGCCGCACCTGCCGCGGCGGGATCTTGGACCAGTCGCGCAGCGACAACCCGTGGTCCGGGTACGGCTTGCCGTCCATGACACCTTTGAAAATCATCGCCTCGTCATCCGCCCGTGGTGGTTGCCTCTGCTCGTCTCCGCCCACCACAGTAAGGCCTGAACCGGTATCGGCGACGCGACGATTAGACTGGACCGAGCCGAGACGCACGTGCATCTGCGCGTAGCTCAGGGGATGTGACGGCCGACCCGAACGAAGGTTCGGTGACGTCGCTGCTCGTGACGATCGAGAACTGGAGGTGGACGGCGATGTCGAGTACGGACGACAGACGGTTCGAGGTTCTCCGCGCCATCGTCGCCGACTACGTCTCGACCCAGGAGCCGGTGGGATCGAAGGCGCTGGTCGAGCGGCACAATCTGGGTGTTTCCAGTGCGACGGTGCGCAACGACATGGCGTTCCTCGAGAGCGAGGGCTACATCGCCCAGCCGCACACGAGTTCGGGCCGTGTCCCCACCGACAAGGGTTACCGGCAGTTCGTCGACCGCATCGCCGACGTGAAGCCGCTGTCGACGGCGGAACGCCGCGCGATCCTCGATTTCCTCGAGTCCGGGGTCGACCTGGACGACGTCCTCCGGCGCGGTGTGCGCCTGCTCGCGCAACTCACACGCCAGGTCGCGGTTGTGCAATATCCCACACTCTCGGCGTCGTCCGTCCGCCACCTCGAGGTGGTCGCGCTGACCCCCGCGCGGCTGCTGCTGGTGCTCATCACCGACTCGGGCCGAGTGGATCAGCGGATCGTCGAACTCGGCGACGTCCTCGACGACGAGGACCTGGCGCGGCTGCGCGGACTGCTCGGCGGCGCCCTCGACGGCAAACGGCTCGCGGCGGCGTCCATCGCCGTGTCGGAGCTGGCCGACGAGGCCCCCGAAGATCTGCGCGACGCCGTGATCCGGTCGGCCACCGTGCTGGTGGAAACGCTCGTCGAGCATCCCGAGGAGCGGCTGGTCCTCGGCGGCACCGCGAACCTGACCCGCAACGCGGCCGATTTCACGGGAATCAGCGGATTCCCCGGTTCGCTGCGCGCGGTCCTCGAGGCGCTCGAGGAGCAGGTGGTGGTGCTCAAGCTGCTGGCCGCCACCCAGGACGCGGGCACGGTGACGGTGCGGATCGGCGAGGAAACCCAGGTGGAGCAGATGCGCGGCACCTCCGTCATCTCGACCGGCTACGGTGCGGCGGGCACCGTGCTCGGCGGAATGGGCGTGCTCGGACCTACCCGGATGGACTATCCGGGAACAATCGCGTCGGTGGCAGCCGTTGCGAGATACATCGGCCAGGTGCTCGCCGAGCGGTGACGGCCGGCCCGGCGACAGCGCCGCGCGTGGACAGCGCGCACGGACCAGTGGCGAGATAACGAAGTAGAGAAGGACGAGAGACTCAACGTGGCACGGGATTACTACGCAACGCTCGGCGTCGATCAGAAGGCGACCGATCAGGAGCTCAAGCGCGCGTACCGCAAGCTTGCGAGGGAACTGCATCCCGACGTGAACCCCGACGAGGCGGCGCAGGCCCGGTTCCGGGACATCTCGACGGCCTACGAGGTGCTGTCGGACCCGGAGAAGCGCCGCATCGTCGATCTCGGCGGCGACCCCCTGTCCTCGGGCGGCGGCGGAGGCGGTGCCGGCTTCGGCGGCGGTTTCGGTGGTGGCCTCGGCGACGTGTTCGAAGCGTTCTTCGGCGGCGGAGGCGGTGCGGGCCGCGGGCCGCGCGGCCGCGTCCAGCCGGGCGCCGATTCACTGCTGCGCACCAAGCTGACGTTGGCGGAGTGCGCGACCGGCGTCAGCAAGCACGTCACCGTCGAGACGGCGATCCTGTGCGACAGCTGCACCGGTTCGGGCACCAACGGCGATTCCACGCCGGTGCGCTGTGAGACGTGTGGCGGCGCGGGCGAGGTCCAGTCCGTGCAGCGTTCGTTCCTCGGTCAGGTCATGACGTCCCGGCCGTGTCCCACCTGCCGCGGCGCGGGCGAGACGATTCCCGACCCGTGCCACAAGTGCGGCGGCGACGGCCGGGTGCGCGCCCGCCGCGACATCACGGTGAAGGTGCCCGCCGGCGTCGCGGGCGGCATGCGGATCCGGCTCGCCGCGCAGGGCGAGGTCGGCCCCGGCGGCGGACCCGCGGGCGACCTGTACGTCGAGGTGGTCGAGCAGGCGCACGAGGTGTTCGTGCGCGACGGCGAAGACCTGCACTGCACGATCCGGGTTCCGATGATCGACGCCGCCCTCGGCACGACCGTGACTATCGACACGATCATCGACGGTCCCAAGGAGATCACCATCGAGCCGGGCACCCAGCCGGGGTCGGTGACGGTCCTGCGCGGGCACGGCATGCCGAAGCTGCGGTCCGGCATCCGCGGCGACGTGCACGCGCACCTCGAGGTCGTGGTGCCGTCGCGCCTCGACCACAAGGAGACGAAGATTCTCCGCGAACTCAAGGACCTGCGCGACCGCGACGTCGCCGAGGTCGTCTCCACCCAGTCCCAGCACAGCGGCGGATTGTTCTCGCGCCTGCGTGAAGCGTTCAGCGGTCGCTGATCATGGCGGCGACGGTCTTCTTCCTCGACCCGCTGCCCGAGGTGGGGAGCACCGCCGTCCTGGACGGCCCCGAGGGCAGGCATGCCGCGACGGTGCGCCGGATCGGTGTCGGGGAGCGGATCGTGCTGGCCGACGGCCGGGGTGGTCTCGCCGACACCGAGGTGACGGCGGCCGGGAAGGACCGGCTCGAACTCACCGTCCACGAACGGCGTCAGGTGACGGCGCCGTCGCCGAGTGTGACCGTGGTGCAGGCGCTTCCGAAGGCGGAGCGGTCCGAGCTGGCGGTCGAGCTGGCCACCGAGGCGGGGGTCGACGCGATCGTGCCGTGGCAGTCGTCGCGGTGCGTGGCGCGGTGGGAGGGCCCGAAGGTCGCGAAGGGTGTCGCTCGCTGGCGTAGCGCCGCTCTCGCCGCCGCCAAACAGTCCCGGCGGGCGATCGTGCCCGAGGTGTCGGAACTGCACCGCACCGCGGGAATGCTCGCCGTCGTCCGCGAAGTGGTCGGCCGGGGCGGAGTCGTCGCCGTGCTGCACGAGGCGGCGGCGCAGGGCCTCGCCGAGCTTCCGCTGCGCGCGGCCGCCGAGATCGTGCTCGTCGTCGGTCCCGAGGGCGGTATCTCCGAGGAGGAGATCACCGCGCTGACCGAGGCGGGCGCCGTGGCCGTGCTGCTCGGTCCGCACGTCCTGCGGACCTCGACCGCCGCGGCCGTCGCGCTGGGCGCCATCGGCGTCCTCACCGACCGCTGGGGCGCGGCCCCGCTAGCCTGACTGTCCGTGGACCGCATTCGCATCGCCTACGGAACCGAACCGCAGCAGTTCGGGCACTTCTATCCGCCCGAGGAACCGGTGTCGACCCCGGTGCCGGTGGTGATGGTCGTCCACGGCGGTTTCTGGAGCGGGAAATACCACCTGAACCTGGGCACGAGTTTCGCGGTCGACCTGGCGCGCCACGGTGTCGCGGTCTGGAACATCGAATACCGCAGGCTTGGCGCGGGCGGCCGGTGGGACGAGATGTCCGCAGACGTTCTCGCCGCGCTCGACGCGATCGCCGGTCCGGTCGCCGAGTGGTCGGCGGTCCCGTTCGACCTGTCGAAGGTCCGGGTTGTCGGTCACTCGGCGGGCGGGCAACTCGCGGTGTGGCTGGCCGGTCAGCGGCAGACGGTGGTCCGGCCGGAGAAGGTCGTGTCGCAGGCCGGCGCCCTCGACCTCGCCTCCGCGGGGGAACGCGGCAGGCGGATCGGATACATCGAGGATCTCCTCGGGGTGCCGTTCGACGAGGACCCGGATCGGTACCGCGCCGCATCCCCGCTGCACCGCATCCCCACCGGGGTGCCGGTGGTGTGCATCCACGGCACGGAGGACGCACAGGTCCCGGCGAAGGTGAGCGTCCGGTACGGCGAGGCGGCGCGGGCGGCAGGCGATCCGGTCGCGCTGCACATCGTCGAGGGAGAAGACCACTACGCGTTCCTGAATCCCGAGACCGAATGCTGGAAGATCTCGCGGGACGCCCTACTGTCCGGTGACGGCGAGTTCTGAACTGCGGTCCCCGGATTCGGGTGTGACCGTGCGACCGGGCAGGACGAGTGCCACGACCAGCGCGCCGATGCCCGGTGCGAGTCCACCGATCAGACCGGCCTGGGAGACGACGTCGTGCGCACCGCCGGAGTCGTGCGCCGCACCGTCTACGCGCATTTCCCCAGCCGCGAGGCGCTCGTCGAGGGCATCGCCGACGAGGCGTCCGCCGCCCTCGTCGCCGCCATGGGGGACGAGGCGCGGCAACCGGAGCGTCCCGACCTCGCGGAAGCGATGACGATCACCCTGCTGGACCAGGCGAATTCCGGCGAGGTGCAGGATTCGGGCGAGTCGTTCGCCGTCGCGTACCTCGCGGTGCTGGGGTTGACGCCTGCCGAGGGGACCCGCGTCGTGGACGAGGCGCGGCGGTGGCTGCGCGAGAATCCGGCCGTCCTGGATCGGTGACGGCGTCGCGTAATCGGGTGGGCGCTGTGACCTGCGAGCGATAGACTTCCCTCATCGCGACGACCGTCGTGACCGACCAGGAACCGGGAAGAAGGCCATATCCCTCACGTGAGCGAACAAGACCAGAACGGCGAGACGTTCGGCGCCACGCGTCCGGCGGAACGCACCGTGCGTTCGAGTATCGATCTCCCACCCGAAACGGTCCCGCCTCTCCTCGGTTCTTCCGACGAGAATCTGCGCGCTCTCGAACGGGTCCTGGACGCAGATATCCATGTACGCGGCAACGCCGTCACGTTGACGGGACGGCCCGGCGACGTCGCGCTCGCCGAGCGGGTCATCGCCGAACTGGGCGCCATCGTCGGTCGCGGGCAGCCGCTGACCCCCGACGCGGTGCGCCGCACGGTCGGCATGCTCACGCAGGGCCTGAGCGAATCGCCCGCCGAGGTCCTCACCCTCGACATCCTGTCGCGTCGCGGCAAGACGATCCGGCCGAAGACGCTGAACCAGAAGCGGTACGTCGACGCGATCGACGCCAACACCATCGTGTTCGGTATCGGGCCCGCGGGCACCGGCAAGACCTACCTCGCCATGGCGAAGGCGGTGCAGGCCCTGCAGACCAAGCAGGTGTCGCGGATCATCCTCACCCGCCCCGCGGTCGAGGCGGGGGAGCGGCTCGGGTTCCTGCCCGGCACGCTGCACGAGAAGATCGATCCGTACCTGCGGCCGTTGCACGACGCCCTGCACGACATGATGGACCCCGAGGCCATCCCGAAGCTGATGCAGTCGGGTGTCATCGAGGTGGCGCCGCTCGCGTACATGCGCGGCCGCACGCTCAACGACGCGTTCATCATCCTCGACGAGGCGCAGAACACCACCGCCGAGCAGATGAAGATGTTCCTCACCCGGCTGGGCTTCGGTTCCAAGGTCGTCGTCACCGGCGACGTCACCCAGGTGGACCTTCCGGGCGGCGCCCGGTCCGGGCTCCGCGCAGCCACCGAGATCCTCGGTGACATCGACGACATCTATTTCGCCGAACTCAACAGCAGCGACGTGGTCCGGCACCGGCTGGTGTCCGACATCGTCGACGCGTACGAGCGTTTCGAGGCGGACCGGGACGGCAAGGTCGAGCTCGGGAACCGCGCACAGCGGAGAGCGGCGCACTCGCGTTCTCCACGACGGTAGGGTGAGTGTCGCCGGAACCAGGAGGAAGCGACACACATGAGCATCGAAGTCTCGAACGAATCGGGCATGGACGTCTCCGAAGAGGAGCTGATCAGCGTTGCCCGCTTCGTGATCGCGAGGATGGACGTGCACCCCGCGGCCGAGTTGTCGATGGTCCTCGTGGACTCGGCCACCATGGCCGACCTCCACATGCGGTGGATGGACCTGCCCGGTCCCACCGACGTGATGTCGTTCCCGATGGACGAGCTCGAGCCAGGCGGCCGCCCGGATTCACCCGAGCCGGGACCGTCGATGCTCGGCGACATCGTGCTGTGCCCGTCCTTCGCCGCGGACCAGGCCGACAAGGCCGGTCATCCGCTGGCCCACGAACTCGCTCTGCTCACCGTGCACGGTGTGCTGCACCTCCTCGGCTACGACCACGCCGAACCGGAGGAGGAGAAGGAGATGTTCGGCCTGCAGAACCAGTTGCTCGACGACTGGTACGAGGATCTGCGCAGGGCCGAACGCGACGCCGCGCTCGCTGCCCGGGACCAGAAGCTGCTCGGCAAGGCCGGGTTCTTCGACGCCCCGGATCAGTAACCGCCACGTGAAGGGTCTTCTGTGAGTAGCGCCATCGCGCTGATCGTCCTCGCGATCGTCCTCGTCCCTCTCGGTGGTGTCTTCGCCGCCGTCGATTCCGCACTCAACACGATCTCGTCCGCGCGCATCGAGGAGATGGCGAAGGAGGATCGCCCCGGCGCCACCCGGGTGCTCCGCATCCTGTCGGATCGTCCCCGGTACGTGAATCTCATGGTGCTGCTGCGCATCCTGTGTGAGATCACGGCGACGGTGGTGCTCGTCGGAGGCCTGTCCGATCTCCTCGAACCCGTGTGGGCGCTGACGTTTACCGCCGTCATCATGGTGCTCGTCGACTACGTGGTGATCGGGGTCGGCCCGCGGACGCTCGGCCGCCAGCACGCCTACACGATCGCGTTGATCACGTCGTTCCCGCTGCAGGTCATCGGAACCCTGCTCGGTCCGATCAGCCGCCTGCTCATCCTGATCGGCAACGCGATCACCCCGGGCAAGGGATTCCGCAACGGCCCCTTCGCCTCCGAGATCGAACTGCGCGAACTCGTCGACATGGCGCAGGAACGGGGCGTGGTGGCCGACGAGGAACGCCGGATGATCCAGTCCGTCTTCGAACTCGGCGACACCTCCGCCCGCGAGGTGATGGTGCCGCGCACCGAGATGGTGTGGATCGAAAGCGACAAGAGCGCCGGGCAGGCGACGTCGCTGGCCGTCCGCAGCGGACATTCGCGGATTCCCGTGATCGGGGAGAACGTCGACGACGTCCTCGGGGTGGTCTACCTCAAGGACCTCGTGCAGCAGACGTACCACTCCCGCGACGGCGGACGCAGTGTCCTCGTCGGCGACGTGATGCGGCCCGCCGTCTTCGTGCCCGATTCCAAACCGCTCGACAGCCTGCTCGCCGAGATGCAGCGCGACCGCAACCACATGGCCGTGCTGGTCGACGAATACGGCGGCATCGCAGGCCTGGTCACCATCGAGGACGTCATCGAGGAGATCGTCGGGGAGATCGCCGACGAGTACGACCAGGACGAGACCCCGCCGGTCGAGGACCTCGGCGACGGCATGTACCGGGTGTCCGCGCGGCTGCCGATCGAGGATCTCGGTGACCTGTTCGGCATCGAGGTGGAGAACGACGAGGTCGAAACAGTCGGTGGGCTCATCGGATACGAACTCGGCAGGGTGCCGCTCCCGGGATCGGAGGTCGTCTCGCACGGTCTCGTCCTCCGCGGTGAGGGTTCGCCCGACGTGCGCGGGCGGGTGCGGATCAGCACGGTCTTCGTGCAACGCGCACCGATCGACGAGGACGACGACGTCAACGACCGTGAACGGGAGGGCGACGATGACTGAACTGGACGCCGAGGACGCGAAACTGATCGTGCTCGCGCGAGGAGCGTTCGGCCGCACCGGAAGTGGTCAGGGCGCCGCCGTCCGCGATCTCGACGGCCGCACCTACTCTGCCGGCGCGGTCGCGTTGACGGCGCTGTCGCTGACCGCGCTGCAGGCGGCCGTCGCGGCGGCGGTGTCGAGTGGTGCCGAGGGTTTCGAGGCGGCAGCCGTGATCGGCGGGGACCCGGACGACCCGGGCATCGCCGCGCTACACGAAGTCAGTGCGCAGGCGGCCGTCGTCTTCGCGCGAACCGATGGATCCGTGATCGAGGAGCAACATGAGTAAACCCGAATTCCGTTCCGGATTCGTCTGTTTCGTCGGACGGCCCAACACGGGCAAGTCCACCCTGACCAACGCGCTGGTGGGCAGCAAGATCGCGATCACGTCCTCGCGGCCGCAGACCACCCGGCACACCATCCGCGGCATCGTGCACCGCGACCACGCACAGCTGATCCTCGTCGACACCCCGGGGCTGCACCGTCCCCGGACGCTCCTCGGCCAGCGCCTCAACGACCTCGTGCGCGACACCTACTCCGAGGTCGACGTGATCTGCCTGTGCATCCCGGCGGACGAGAAGATCGGCCCCGGCGACCGGTGGATCGTGCAGCAGGTCCGGCAGATCGCGCCGAAGACCACGCTCGTCGGCATCGTCACGAAGATCGACAAGGTCAGCAAGGACATGGTCGGGCAGCAGTTGCTCGCCGTCTCCAAGCTCCTCGGGCCGGAGACGGACGTCGTGCCGGTGTCCGCCGCCTCCGGTGAGCAGGTGGAGGTGCTGGTCGACGTCCTCGCGTCGAAGATGGAGGAGGGCCCGGCGTTCTACCCGGACGGCGAACTCACCGACGAACCCGAAGAGACGCTGATGGCCGAACTCATTCGCGAGGCCGCTCTCGAGGGCCTCGGCGACGAACTGCCGCACTCCCTGGCCGTGGTCATCGAAGAGATCATCCCCCGCGAGGGACGCACCGAGAAGCAGGGCGAACTGCTCGATGTGCACGCGCTGCTGTACGTCGAGCGGCCGTCGCAGAAGGGCATCGTGATCGGCAAGGGCGGCGCCCGCCTCCGCGAGGTGGGGACCAAGGCGCGGCTGCAGATCGAGAAACTGCTCGGCACCAAGATCTTCCTCGAACTGCACGTGAAGGTCGCCAAGGACTGGCAGCGCGACCCGAAACAGCTCGGCAGGCTGGGGTTCTAGGCGGCTCCGCCGCCCGTGCGTGGTTGACGAGTCCAGGGACCCGTCAACCACGCACGGGGCCGGCGGCCCGCAGGAGAAGCAGCACCGACGCCGCGAAGTCGTGCTCCCCGTCGCTTCCGGTGGCGAGTCTGCGCAGTTGCAGGCCGGCGATGGTCGCCACCACCGTGGGGGCGACGGACTCCGCATCGGGGACGCCGAGGGCGGTGAGAATCGTCACCGTCAATTCGTCGTACGCGGCGAAACATTCGGCGGCGGCCTGACGGAGTTCGTGATCGCGGCCCGCCTGGATGTACAGCTCGAACGGGGCGATCCGCTCCGCGGAGAACGCCAGATCCTTCGCGACCTTCTCGGTCAGTGCGGCGACGTCCTCGAAGCTCAGCCCCTTGTCGCGGTATCCCTCCGCCAGCTCCGACAGCCGCTGCGTCTCCTCCGTCACGAACCCCGACAGCGCGGCGCGCAGCAGGTCCGTCTGCGTGGGGAAGTGGTACGTGATGGAGCCGAGCGACACCCCGGCCTGCGCCGCGATCCGCCGATTGGTCACGCCGGGAATGCCTTCCGTGCCGACGATGTGCAGCGCCGCCGCGAGGATGCGGTCACGGACGTCCGTCGAAGCCACCCTCACCACCACTTCCCGGGACGTTCCAGGTCCCACCGGAGCACCGACTCGAGCTGGGCCGCAACGGAAACCAGGAGCGGCTCCGCGTTGTCGTGCCCCATCAGCTGGGCGCCGATCGGCAGGTTTCCGGACGTGAACCCGGCCGGGACGCTCACGCTCGGCCAGCCCAGCACGTTCCACGGCCACGCGTACGGGCAGACCGCGGTGATCACCTTGTCCGTGGCCCACGAACCGATGCCGTCGATCTCCTCGACCCTCGGCGGGGGAGTGGCGGTGGTGGGGGCGAGGACGAGGTCGTACTCGTCGAAGATCGCACCGACGCGTCGCCGCATTCTCGGCTCGGCCGCCCGGGCGGACCGGAGCGGGGCCCCGCGCAACAGCCGCCCGGTCCGGGCGTTGCCCTTCGTGCGGGGGTCGACGAGGGACGGGTCGGGGACCTTCCGCATCCAGTCGTCGATGCCGACCATCGACCGGGGGAGGAAGCCGAGACCGAACATGATCCCGTAGTCGGGGTCGTCCACCACGACGCGGTGCCCGAGCCTGCGCAGTGCCTCGGCGATCCGCGCGACACCCCGGCGCACCTCGGGGTGCAGCGTGGTGGGGGTGGCGGTGAACGGGATCCGGAGGGACAGCGCGACGCGCAGCGGCCCGGGGTCGCGGCCGACGGCGTCGCTGACGGTGACCGGCGGCGGTGTGTGGATGTCGCCCTCATGAGGTCCCGCCGCGATATCGAGGAGCAGGGCCGCGTCGGCGACAGTCCGGGCCAGCGGTCCGTTGACTGTGAGACCGTAGAACGCCTCGGCGGCAGGCCAGGTGGAGATGCGGCCGCGTTGCGGCTTGATCCCGACGAGGTTGGTCCACGCGGCGGGGATGCGGATGGAACCGGCGCCGTCGGAACCGATCGCGGCGGACACGAGGCCGGCGGACACGGCCGCCGCAGCGCCCCCGGACGACCCGCCCGGGGTGTGGTCGCCGTTCCACGGATTGCGGGTGTGACCGAAGGCGGGTCCGCCGGTGAGCGGCCACTGCCCCAGTTCGGGACTGTTGGTCTTGCCGACGACGACGGCACCGGCCGCGCGCAGTCGCCGCACCATCTCGGAGTCCCGCGCCGCGGGCGGGAAGTCGCCCGGGCAGCCGAACGCGGTGGGCTCCCCGGCCACGTCGACGTCGTCCTTGACGGCGATCGGGACTCCGAGGAGCGGGAGGCGTTCACCGGCGGCGATCCGGCGGTCGGCCTCCGCGGCCTCGGCGAGGGCCTTGTTCCGGCGGACCACCTTGAACGCGTTGAGCGTCGGCTGGCTGGCATCGATGCGGTCGAGGGCGGCGCGGGTGGCCGCGACCGACGTGGTGTCGCCGGAGGCCAGGGCTTTCACCTGTTCGACGAGTCCCGGTGACCGGTCGCCTTCCTCTTCACGCCGCTGTTCGCTGCCCAGTTGTCCCGTGCTCATCTCGCCCCTCCCCGTGACTGTTCGTTCGAACGAACAGTATCAGCGGAGGTGCCTGCGGACCACCTCCCCGATCACCCCGGCGGCCCCGCGGGCCGCGGACTCGGGCAGTCGGGCGTACCCGCAGACCAGTCCCCGGGGTCCGCTCGGCGTGGTGCGGTAGTCGGCGAGGCTCGGCACCGTCACCCCGTGGTCCTGCAGTTCCGCCGCGAGGGCGACGTCGTCGACCGAGCGCGGCAGTGTCAGGACGACATGGAGACCGGCCTCGATGCCGGCGACCGCGACGCCGTCCGTGCCGACCGCGGACAGCTGCTGCTGCAGTGCGGCGACGAACGCCGACCGGCGGGCCGCGTACGTGCGGGAGGCGCGGGCGAGGTGCCGCGACAACGCACCCGAGTCGATGAAATGCGCCAGCGCGAGGGCCGTGATCGCACAGCAGGACTCGCCGGTCGTGTCCAGCGCCCGGACGATCCCCGGCCGCAGCGCCGCGGGGGCGATAACCCACGCCACCCGGACCGCGGGAGTGAGGATCTTCGACGCCGTGCCCAGGTAGGCCACGTAGTCGGACCCGCGGTCGATGCTGCGCAGGGCGGGCAACGCCGACACGTCGTAGCGGAACTCGCCGTCGTAGTCGTCCTCGATGATCAGCGTCCCGGACGCCGCGGCGTCGGCGACGAGCCGGGCCCTGCGGCCCACCGGCATCCGGGCGCCCATCGGATACTGGTGGGCCGGCGTGCAGTAGGCCGCCGCGTCCATGCCGCGCAGCAGTGCGGGATCGAGGCCGTCCTCGTCCACGGGCACGCAGCGTGTCCGCGCGCCCGCGGCCTCGAGGACCAGGCGGGCCCGGCTGTAGCCGGGCTCCTCGAACACCACGTCGCGGCCGCTCAGCCGGGCCGCGGCGACGAGAGTCCGGAGCGCGGAGCCCACTCCGGGAACGATCACGAGTTCGTCGGGCCGCGCCGCGATGCCCCGGGTGCGGCGCAGATGCCCCGCGAGGGCGCGCCGCAACTCCGGGTGCCCGTCGGGGCCGGGAACGTCGGACGTCACCGTGGCGGCCGCGGCCGACCGCCACGCCCGGCGCCAGTCGGTGGTCGAGATCAGGCCGGGGTCGGGGTGGCCCGGGGTGAGGTCCCACCGCGCCTCCGGTGTCGCGGCAGCGGCCTGCGACGCCCGCTCCGACGTGTGCGTGATCGCGTGCGGGGCGACGTGCGCGCGGGCCGCCACGTCGGCGCCCGGTGCGATCCGGGTGCCGGAACCGGCGCGGGCGTTCGCGTATCCGGACGAGCAGAGTTCGTCGTACGCGTCGACCACCGACGCCCGCGCGACCGTCAGGTGGCCGGCGAGGGCCCGCGTGGAGGGCAGCGGATCGCCGGGCCGCAGACGGCCGCCTCGGATCTCGTCGAGGATCGACTCCGCGATGCGGTGCCGAAGCGGTGCGTCGGTGTCGGGGAGCCGCAACGTCAGGTGCAGCTCGGGGCTGATCCGGGGCATGAACCCACAATACTGGTCTGCCGATATTTTCAATTGTGGATCTGGAGCCTGAACCACATGGGGGGTGAGGATGGTCTCGTGGACAAGATCAGGAGATACCCGGACCGTGCCCGAACCGAACGTGCGCAGCTCGACGCCGTCCTCGACGCCGCGCCGATGGGCACCCTCGCCACCGTCGTCGACAGCCTGCCCTGGGCCGTGCCGATGCTCTACGCCCGCGACGGCGACAGGATCCTGCTGCACGGTTCCACCGGGGCCGGCGCGCTGCGGCAGGTCGCGGCAGGCGCCCCCGCGGTGCTGTGCGTCGCGCTGCTCGACGGAATCGTCGTCGCGGACACGCTGTTCGACTCGTCCGCCAACTACCGTTCCGCGGTGGTCCGCGGCAACCTCGTGACGCTGGACGCGGACGAATCCGCCGGCGCCCTCGACGCGCTGTCGGACGTGCTGATCCCCGGACGCAGCAGCGAGGTCCGGGGACACCGTCGCAAGGAACTCGCCGCGACGCTGGCCCTCGCCCTCCCGATCAACCCGGGGCAGTGGACCGTCAAGGTGCGGGACGCGCCGCCGGGCGAACCCGCCGAAGCGAGCAGTGCGTGGGCCGGCGTCGTCCCTGTGCGGTCGGTCGCCGGTGCCCCCGTCCCGGCGCCGTGGGTGGCGACCGGCACACCCCTGCCCGCGTCCGTGTCGCGGCTGACCCGGACCGCGTAAGGAAAGCGTCAAGAGCCCTGGACGTCCCGTAAGCGCTTCGTCAGCGAGGCCTCTGTCGCCCGGATCCGGCGCGATGCTGGCATGACACCCCGCAACCGTGGGGTGTCATGCCTGCGCTGAACCGCAGGATCAGTACGAAGAGGGATCCTCACATGGCCGACGTGGCCTACGTAGCGCTCGTCCTCGGCGGGTTCGCCTGTTGCGCGCTCGTTCTCCGTGCCCTGCAGACCGGACGCGTGAAATGACCGGCGCCGGAATACTTGCTGTCGCCCTCGTCGCGATCGCGGCGGCGCTCGTCGTGTATCTGCTGGTGGCGCTCATCGACCCGGAGCGGTTCTGATGACGCCCGCCCTCGCGGCCGGCCTGCAGATCGCGTTCGTGATCGCGGTCCTCGCGGTGCTGTACGTGCCGGTGGGCGACTACATGGCCCGCGTCTACGAATCGCGCCGCCACCTGCGGGTCGAATCCGTGCTGTACCGCCTGTGCCGCATCAACCCCCACACGGAGCAGACCTGGTACGGCTACGCAGGCAGCGTGCTGGGCTTCTCGATGGCCGGCGTGCTCTTCCTGTATGTTCTGCAACGCATTCAGGGTGTGCTGCCGCTGTCCGGCGACCTGACCGGGGTCAGCCCCGCGGTCGCGTTCAACACGGCCGTGTCGTTCGTGACCAACACCAACTGGCAGTCCTACGCCCCCGAGACCACGATGAGCAACCTGACCCAGCCGGTCGGACTCGCCGTGCAGAACTTCGTGTCCGCGGCGGTCGGCATGGCCGTCGCGGTCGCGCTGATCCGCGGGTTCGTCCGCGTGGCCCGCGGCGGTGAGATCGGAAACTTCTGGGTGGACCTCACCCGCGGCAGTCTGCGGATTCTGCTGCCGTTCTCCTTCGTCATCGCGTTGATTCTGTTGAGCCAGGGCGTGATCCAGTCATTCCACACGGGATTCGAATCCACCGGCCTGGACGGCAATGCCGTCACCAACGCCCTGGCGCCCGTCGCCTCGCAGGAGGCGATCAAGGAACTCGGCACCAACGGCGGCGGCATCCTCGCCGCGAACTCGGCACACCCGTTCGAAAACCCCACCCCGGTCAGCAACATCGTCGAGATCCTCGCGATCCTGCTGATCCCGGTGTCCCTCACCCGCACGTTCGGCACCATGGTCGGCGATCCTCACGACCGAGCGAGCGCGGTGTCCGGGCACCGCCAGGGCCTGACCCTGCTCGCTGTGATGGGCATCCTGTGGGGTTCACTGCTCGCCGTCACCCTGGCCGCCGAATCGGGACGACGCGGCGTCGCGGCCTCCGCGGCAGGCGCGATGATGGAAGGCAAGGAAGTCCGCTTCGGCATTCCGGGCACCGCACTGTTCGCCGTGAGTACCACGGGAACGTCCACGGGCGCGGTGAATTCCGCCCACGACAGCCTGTCGCCGCTCGGTGGCGGAGCCGTGTTGCTGAACATGCTGCTCGGGGAGATCGCGCCCGGCGGTGTGGGCACCGGGCTCTACGGCATTCTCGTCCTCGCCCTCATCGCCGTCTTCGTCGGTGGACTCCTCGTCGGCCGCACACCCGAGTACCTGGGCAAGAAACTGCGGCAACGGGAGATCACCCTCGCCGCGCTGTCGGTGCTGGTGATGCCCGCGCTGGTCCTGATCGGAACGGGCATCACCGTGATCCTGTCCTCGACCACCGGTTACCAGGGCAACAGCGGCGACCCCGGCAGTCCCGGATCGATCCACGGATTCTCGGAGGTGCTGTACGCGTTCGCGTCGGCGTCGAACAACAACGGCAGCGCGTTCGGCGGGCTGACGGTCACGAGCGACTGGTTCCAGACCGCGCTCGGCGTGTGCATGCTGTTCGGCCGGTTCCTGCCGATCATCTTCGTCCTCGCGCTCGCCGGATCCCTGGCGTCGCAGAAGAAGACGGCCCCGGGCGCCGGAACCCTGCCGACGGCGGGTCCGATGTTCACCGGGCTGCTCACCGGCACCGTCGTGCTCGTGGCGGCGTTGACATTCTTCCCGGCCCTCGCGCTGGGACCGATCGCGGAGGCCCTGCAGTGAGTGTGAACGTGACCAGTCGTCCGGCGACCGAGCCGACGACGCCGCCCGAGGGCGGCCACGCCCCGGCGCCCGTCAAGGCCGGGATCTTCAGTCCCGCCCAGCTGGTGACGGCGTTGCCGGGCGCGCTGCGCAAACTCGACCCCCGGCACCTCGCCCGTAACCCGGTGATGTTCGTGGTGTTCGTCGGTTCCGTCGTCACCACCGTCATGGCCATCGCCGACCCGTCGGTGTTCTCCTGGGCGGTCACCGCGTGGCTGTGGTTCACCGTGCTGTTCGCGAACCTCGCCGAGTCGGTCGCGGAGGGGCGGGGCAAGGCGCAGGCGGCGAGCCTGCGGAAGGTGAAGCAGGACACGGTCGCCCACAGGATCACGGCGAGCGGCGCTCTGGAATCGGTGCCGGGCACCGACCTCGTCGTCGGCGACCGCGTGGTCGTCGTCGACGGTGAGGTGATCCCGGGCGACGGCGACGTCGTCGAGGGCATCGCCACCGTGGACGAATCGGCGATCACCGGCGAGTCCGCGCCCGTCGTCCGCGAATCCGGCGGTGACCGGTGCGCCGTCACCGGCGGCACGACCGTGCTGTCCGACCGGATCGTCGTCCGCGTCACCGCGGCCCCCGGGCAGTCGTTCGTGGACCGGATGATCGCCCTCGTGGAGGGGGCGGCGCGGCAGAAGACGCCGAATGAGATCGCGCTGAACATCCTGCTGGCGTCGCTGACGATCGTCTTCCTGCTGACCGTCGTCGCGATCGGCCCGATGGGTCTGTACGCGGGGCAGGAACAGGACCCGATCAAACTGATCGCGCTGCTGGTGTGTCTGATCCCCACCACGATCGGCGCCCTGCTGTCGGCCATCGGGATCGCCGGGATGGACCGGCTGGTGCAGCGGAACGTCCTGGCGATGTCGGGGCGGGCGGTGGAGGCCGCCGGCGATATCGACACCCTGCTGATGGACAAGACCGGCACCATCACGTTCGGCAACCGGCAGGCCACCGCCCTGCATCCCGCACCGGGAGTGTCCGCGAGCGAGCTGGCAACGGCGGCACGGCTGTCCAGCCTCGCGGACGGCACTCCCGAGGGGCGCAGCATCGTGGACCTGTGCGCCCGGGACTTCGGGTTGGACCCCGCGCCGTCCGAGGCCGAGAGGGCAGCGGAGTTCGTGCCGTTCACCGCGCAGACCCGGATGAGCGGGCTCGACATCGACGGCACCCGCATCCGCAAGGGCGCCGGCGACGCGGTGCTGAACTGGGTGCATTCGCTCGGCGGACACACCTCGCCCGCGGTCACCGGCGCGGTGAACGAGATCGCGCAGGCCGGCGGAACACCCCTCGTGGTGGCCTCGATCCACGCGGATGCGCCGACGGTGCTGGGTGTGATCGCGCTGTCGGACGTGGTGAAGCCGGGCATCGCCGAGCGGTTCGCGGAACTGCGGGCGATGGGAATCCGCACGGTGATGATCACCGGCGATAATCCGCTCACCGCCAAGGCCATCGCGGCCGAGGCCGGTGTCGACGACTTCATGGCGGAGGCGACACCCGAGGACAAACTCGCGCTGATCCGCAAGGAACAGGAGGGCGGCCGGCTGGTCGCGATGACCGGTGACGGCACCAACGACGCCCCGGCCCTGGCCCAGGCGGACGTCGGGGTCGCGATGAACACCGGCACGTCCGCGGCGAAGGAAGCCGGGAACATGGTGGATCTCGATTCCGATCCCACCAAGCTCATCGAGGTGGTGGAGATCGGCAAGCAGCTGCTCATCACCCGAGGTGCGCTGACCACGTTCTCCCTCGCCAACGACCTGGCCAAGTACTTCGCCATCCTCCCCGCGCTGTTCAGCGTCATCTATCCGCAGCTGGACACGCTGAACATCATGCGTCTGGCCACCCCGGAATCGGCCATCCTCTCGGCGGTGATCTTCAACGCCGTCGTGATCGTGGCGCTGATCCCGTTGTCGCTGAAAGGTGTTCGCTATCGGCCGTCGTCGGCGTCGAAACTGCTGGGCCGCAACCTGCTGATCTACGGCCTCGGCGGCGTGATCACACCGTTCGCCGGTATCTGGCTCATCGACCTCGTCGTCCGTCTCATTCCCGGAATTGGGTGACTTCGCATGCGTTTTCTCATCGGACTGCTCCGGCAGACCTGGGCCGGACTCCTCGTCCTGCTCGCACTCACCGCCGTTCTCGGCGTGCTCTACCCCGCCGCGGTGTGGGGGGTGAGCCGGATCGGCGCCGGCGCGGCGGAGGGTTCGCCGGTCCGCGACACCACCGGGTGCGTCGTCGGGAGCCGGTGGGTCGGTGTCGACCCGCAGGTGCCGGCAGGGGACCCGGACCCGTTCTTCCACAACCGGGTCACCGGGTCGGTCGCCGCACAGGATCCGTTCGCACCGGGCGACCCCGCCACCGCCTTGCCCACCAACCAGGGACCGAGCAGCGAGATCCTGGCGGCGTTCGTCACCCAGCGCCGGAACGCGATCGCCGCCCGCGAGGGGGTGCAACCCGAGTCCGTGCCGGCGGACGCGGTCACCGGATCGGGTTCCGGCATCGATCCGCACATCAGCCCCGCGTACGCCGCGTTGCAGGTGCCGAGGGTCGCACACGTGAACGGCCTGAGCGAGAGCCGCGTCCGGCAGCTGGTCGACGAGAACACCGAGGGACGGCAACTCGGGTTCCTCGGGGAGCAGCGGGTGAACGTCCTCGAACTGAATCTCGCCCTCGGCCTGACCGTTCCTCGGTGCACCGCCCCGACAGCTGGTGGATGATGGCGAGGTGAGTGGTACCGGACCCGTAGGCGAACGCCGGCGCGGCGAACTGCGCATCTATCTCGGCGCCGCACCGGGTGTCGGCAAGACGTTCGCGATGCTCGGCGAGGCGCACCGCCGCCGCGAACGGGGGTGCGACGTCGTCGCGGCCGTGGTGGAAACCCACGGCCGCGACCGCACGGCGGCGCAACTCGGTGACCTCGAACTGATTCCGCCGAAGGTCATCGCCTACCGCGGCACGCTCGGCCGCGAGCTGGACGTCGAGGCGGTGCTGGCCCGCAGGCCGGCGTTGGTGCTCGTGGACGAACTCGCGCACACGAACACGCCGGGCAGTGTCCACGAGAAACGCTGGCAGGACGTGGAGATTCTGCTCGGCGCGGGCATCGACGTCCTCTCGACGCTCAACGTCCAGCATCTCGAAAGCCTCAACGACGTGGTCCAGCGGATCACCGGGGTGGTGCAGCAGGAGACGGTCCCCGACGAGGTGGTGCGCGCCGCCACCCAGGTGGAGCTGGTGGACATCACCCCGGAAGCGCTGCGCCGCAGGCTGTCCCACGGCAACATCTACGCCGCAGAGAAGGTCGACGCCGCACTGAGCAACTACTTCCGGAAAGGAAACCTCACCGCGCTGCGCGAACTGGCCTTGCTGTGGGTCGCCGATCAGGTCGACGCCGCACTCGCGAAATATCGTGCGGAGAACAAGATCACCGACACGTGGGAGGCCCGGGAACGGGTGGTGGTCGCGGTGACGGGCGGACCGGAATCGGAGACACTCGTCCGGCGGGCAGGGCGGATCGCGTCGAGGTCCAGCGCCGAGCTGATCGTCGTGCACGTGGTGCGCGGCGACGGCCTCGCCGGCGTGTCGGCCCCGGAGATGGGCAAGGTGCGGACGCTCGCCGCGAGTATCGGGGCGAGCCTGCACAGCGTCGTCGGCGACGACGTCCCGACCACACTCCTCGACTTCGCCCGGACCGCGAACGCCACCCAGCTGGTGCTGGGCACGTCGAGACGCTCACGGTGGGCGCGGATCTTCGACGAGGGAATCGGTGCGAGCGTGCTGCACCAGTCGGGGTCGATCGACGTGCACATGGTCACCCACGGCGAATCCCACCGGCTGAGGCGGTTGTCGCCGGTGGGATCGCGGTCCCGCACGATGATCGCCTGGATCGCCGCGGTCCTCGTGCCGTCGGTGGCGACCGTGGTGATGAGCGCCGTCGACCGCTGGCTCGGGCTGGTCGGCGAGGGCGCCCTGTTCTTCATCGTGGTGCTGCTCGTCTCGCTGCTCGGCGGTGTCGCCCCCGCAGCGTTCTCCGCGCTGATCTCGGGTCTGTTCCTCAACTACTTCTTCACGCCGCCGGTGCGGAGCTTCACCATCGCCGAGCCGGACAACTTCATCACCACGGTCGTGCTGCTCGTGGTCGCCGTCGCCGTCGCGGTCCTGGTCGACGCGGCCGCCAAGCGTTCACGGGAGGCCAGGCGGGCGTCGCAGGAGGCCGAGTTGCTGGCGCTGTTCGCCGGATCGGTGCTGCGGGGGGCCGATCTCGGCACGCTGCTCGAGAAGGTGCGCGAGACGTACGGTCAGGAGTCCGTGAGCGTCCTGCACCGGGACCGCGGTCTCGTCGGGTCGGTCGGGCCGCATCCACCGGCGAGCGTCGACGACGCCGACACGGTCTGCGAGGTGGGGGAAGGGGAGTACGCGCTCGCCCTCCGCGGCAGCGAACTGCACGCCCGGGACCGCCGCGTGCTGCTCGCCGTCGCGAATCAGGCCGTGGGCATGATCCGCCAGACGGAACTCGCGCAGGAGGCGGGGCAGGCGCAGGCGCTGGCCGAGGCCGACCGGCTGCGGCGGTCGCTGCTGTCCGCCGTCAGCCACGATCTCCGGACGCCGCTCGCCGCGGTCAAGGCCGCTGCGTCCAGCCTGCGCAGCGACGACGTCGACTTCTCCCCGGAGGACACCGCCGAACTGCTGGCGACCATCGAGGAATCGGCTGACGTCCTGACCTCTCTCGTCGGCAACCTGCTCGACTCGTCCCGGCTCGCGGCGGGAGTGGTGACCCCGACGCTGCGGCCCGTGTACCTCGACGAGGTGGTGCACCGGGCGCTGGTGGGGCTGGGAATCGGCGGCCGGACCGGGACACGGGCCCGCGAACGGGTCGAGGTCGACGTCGGAACGGTCGCGGCGATGGCGGATTCGGGCCTGCTCGAGCGGGTGCTCGCGAATCTGATCGACAACGCGCTCCGCTACGGTGAGGACTCCGTGATCAGGGTCGGTGCCGCGGCGGTGGGAGACCGTGCCGTCGTCACCGTCGCCGACACGGGCCCGGGAATTCCGCGGGGCCGGGCGGAGGAGATGTTCGCCCCGTTCCAGCGGCTGGGGGACCGCGACACGACCACGGGAGTCGGGCTCGGGCTCTCCGTCGTCCGCGGATTCGTCGACGCGATGGGCGGCACCATCAGCGCCACCGACACCCCCGGTGGTGGTCTGACGATGGTGGTGGAACTGGCCGGGGCGGGAGGGGAGCACCCATGACGAGAATCCTCGTCGTCGACGACGAACCGCAGATTCTCCGCGCCCTGCGAATCAATCTCAGTGTGCGCGGATACGACGTGGTGACCGCCGCATCCGGGGCTGCAGCACTGCGCGCCGCGGCCGAGCGACCGCCCGACGTGATCGTGCTCGACCTCGGGTTGCCCGACATGGACGGCACGGAGGTGCTCGCGGGCCTGCGCGGGTGGTGCCCGGCGCCGGTGATCGTGCTGTCGGCGCGCACCGATTCCGCGGACAAGGTGGAAGCCCTCGACGCGGGCGCCGACGACTACGTCACCAAGCCGTTCGGGATGGACGAGTTCCTGGCCCGGGTGCGGGCCGCGGCCCGCCGGGCGACGACGGCCGTCGACACGAGCGAGCCTGTGGTGGAGACGGATTCGTTCACGGTCGACCTGGCTGCGAAGACGGTGCGGCGGGCGGGCGCCGAGGTGCACCTGACGCCGACGGAGTGGGGGATGCTCGAGATGCTCGTGCGCAACAAGGGCAAGCTGGTGGGCCAGAAGGAACTGCTGCGGGAGGTGTGGGGTCCGGCGTACGCCACCGAGACCCATTACCTGCGGGTGTATCTGGCGCAGTTGCGGCGCAAACTCGAGGACGACCCGTCGCACCCGCGTCACCTCATCACCGAGGCCGGAATGGGGTACCGGTTCCAGGTGTGACCGTGATCCCGCTCACGACCGATGATTCGGGCCCGGTCCGGGAGTCTTACCTTCGACCGCAGCATCACACTCGACCGGAGGAGCCACGAATGCCCGCACCGAAGACCCCGCAACCGCTCGCGCACACCTTTACGGCGCCGATCCAGAAGGACGGGGCATTCGCGACGTACGTGACCGTGCCGGACTCCGCCGAACTCCTCGGAACGAGGCGGCCGGTGAAGGTCGGCGGGACGATCGACGGCCACCCGTTCAATGCCACCCTGATGCCCTCGGGCGAGGGTCCGCACTGGCTTCCCCTGAAGATCGCACTGTGCAAGCTCATCGGCAAGGACGCGGCCGGCGTCGAGGTGACGGTGCACCTCGAGCAGCGTTTCAGCTGATGTGGGCTGCCCGGGTTTGATCCGGGGAGCACGGGGTACGGATCATCCGGAAGCGGTCCGCGTTTCCGGACGGGTTTCGAGGTGTTTCGTGCCGAGGTGGCCGCGGTTGTCGGGATGGCTCCCCACGCTGGGGGTCGTGGTGCTCGTCGCCGCGTGCGGAACGGGCGACGACGGCAACACGAGCGAGGAATTCGCCGGCACCGTCGACATCGGCGGGGGCCGGAACATCTATCTCGAGTGTGCGGGCACGGGCACGCCGACCGTCGTGTTCGTGTCCGGTCTCCGGTTCGGTGCCGATCAGTGGACGATGACGGCTGATCCGGCGAGCACCTCGGCCTTCGACGGAGTCGCCGAGTTCACGCGAGTCTGCTCGTACGATCGGCCGGGAGTCGTGCTGGGCGGGGATGCAGTGAGCCGCAGCGACCCGGTCCGGCAGCCGATCACCACCAGCGACGCGGTCGCCGACCTCCAGTCGCTGCTGGGCGCCACGGATGCAGCCGGGCCCGGTCCCTATGTTCTGGCCGCCCACTCCTACGGCGGTCAGATCGCGAGACTCTTCGCCGGTACCCATCCCGACGAGGTGGCGGGCCTGGTGCTGATCGACGCGCAGTCGGAGGAGTTGCAGACACTCCTGCCCCCGGAGCAGTTCCAGGAGTTCCTGCGCCTCAACGAACCGCCGCAGGACAGTCTCGACGAGTACCCGGATCTCGAGCGCGTCGACTTCGTCCGCAGCTTCGACGAGATCCGCGCCGCCGAACCGATCCGGCCCCAGCCGCTCGTCGTACTCTCCGCCGACCGCTCGGTGGCGCCGCAGATCGCGGAGGGCGTCGCGAACGGAAGCCTCCCCGCCGACATCGATCCCGGCTACGGCCCGGCCCTCGACGCCGTGCAGCCGAAGGCGCAGGAGGATCTGGCCCAGCTCGTACCGGGTGCCGAACATGTCACGAACACGAACAGCGGCCACAACATCAACATCGAGCAGCCGCAACTCGTCGTCGACGGGGTCCGCGACGTCGTCGACGCCGTGCGCGACGGGCGCAGCGAGCCCTGACCGTCGCATGCGGCTCGGCCTGCGGAATGTGGCCGCCCGGGCGTGGGAGACTGGACCGGTGAGGTTGTATCGAGACAATGCGGTGGTCCTGCGCCAGCACAAGCTGGGCGAGGCCGACCGTATCGTTACACTCCTCACCCGGCAGCACGGTCTGGTGCGCGCGGTCGCCAAGGGGGTGCGCCGCACGAAGTCCAAGTTCGGCGCCCGCCTCGAGCCGTTCGCGCACATCGACGTGCAGCTCTACCCGGGCCGCAACCTCGACATCGTCACCCAGGTCCAGACGGTCGACGCGTTCGCGACCGACATCGTCGACGACTACTCCCGGTACACCACGGCGTGCGCGATCCTCGAGACCGCCGAGCGGCTCGCCGGCGAGGAACGGGCCCCGGCGCTGCAGCTGCACCGCCTGACGGTCGGGGCGCTTCGGGCCGTCGCGGAACACCACCGGCCGTGCGAGCTCATCCTCGACGCCTTCCTGTTGCGGGCCATGGGTTTTGCGGGGTGGGCGCCGGCCCTCGACGACTGCGCGCGGTGCAGCGCACCCGGCCCGCACCGGGCATTCCACGTGGCCGCCGGGGGAGCGGTGTGCGTCCAGTGCCGGCCGCCGGGCGCCGCCACCCCGTCCCCGGGTGTCCTCGACCTGATGGACGCCCTGTTCCGCGGCGACTGGGCGAGCACCGAGCAGGTGCCCGAGTCGTTGTGGGGGCAGGCCAGCGGTCTGGTCGCGGCGCATCTGCAGTGGCACCTCGAACGGCAACTCCGCACTCTCCCGCTGATCGAACGCGCACGACCGCATGCGGCGGTAGGGGCGGAGGATTCGGTCAGGCAGGATGGGGACCGTGATTCGACGACGCGAACCCCGAGCTCCGCATAATTCCGGGGCCGAGCGCCAGATCCGGCCGCCGGACCCGCATCCCTCGGGCGCCCGCCCGCCGGGCCTGCAACCCGAACTCGTGCCCCGGCACATCGCGCTGGTGATGGACGGCAACGGCCGTTGGGCGCAGGAGCGGGGACTGCCTCGGACCGCGGGCCACGAACGCGGCGAGGCCGTGTTGATGGACGCCGTCTGCGGGTGCATCGAGATGGGCGTCGAGTGGTTGTCGGCGTACGCGTTCTCCACCGAGAACTGGAAACGCAGCCCCGAGGAGGTGCGCTTCCTGATGGGCTTCAACCGCGACGTGATCCGTCGTCGCCGTGACGAGATGCACGAGATGGGGGTGCGGGTGCGGTGGGCGGGTCGCAGGCCCAAGCTGTGGCGCAGCGTCATCAAGGAACTCGAGATCGCCGAGGAGTTGACGAAGCACAACACGGTCATGAACCTGACCATGTGCGTCAACTACGGCGGTCGCGCGGAGATCGCCGACGCGGCGAAGGAGATCGGCAGGCGGGTCGCGGCGGGTCAGCTCGACCCGGAGAAGATCACCGAGGCGACCGTCGCCCGCTATCTCGACGAGCCGGACATGCCGGACGTCGACCTGTTCCTCCGGCCGTCCGGCGAGCAGCGCACGTCCAACTTCCTGATCTGGCAGTCGGCCTACGCCGAGATGGTGTATCAGGAGAAGCTGTTTCCCGATTTCGACCGCCGCGACCTGTGGGCGGCGTGCGTCGAATACGCGTCGCGTGACCGCCGGTTCGGTGGCGTCAAATGACCGTCGACGGGGCGCCCGCACTGCTCGGGCGGGCAGCGGACGCACTGGAGCATTTCGCCACCGTCGCCCGGGCCGAGGACGGCTCGCTGAGCTTCGAATACGCCGGGGCGCTGTGCTCGATCAGTGCGATGACTCTCACCGACGGCCTCGACGTGCTGTCGATGACGTGCGTCCTGGCCTGGGATCGTCCGGTCAGCGCCGCGCTGCACAAGAAGGTCGCGGAGCGCAACGGCGCATTGCAGTTCGGTTCGATCGCGGTGTTCGGTCACGGCAGGCTCGCGGACGTCATCCTGCGTTACACGTTCCCCGCCGCCGGACTCGTGGACGAGGCGCTGACCACGATGCTGCTCCTCGTGCTGAGCGGCGCGGACACCGCCCGGCAGGGGCTGATCCCCTGACGTTCACCGCGGCGCGTTGCAGTCCTTGCAGAGACCGAAGATCTCGATGGTGTGGCTGACGTCGGAGAAACCGTGGGCGTCGGCGATCGACTGCGACCACTGCTCGACGGTCGGCCCTTCGACCTCGACGGTGTAGCCGCACGCGCGGCAGACCAGGTGGTGGTGGTGTCCGGACGAGCAGCGCCGGTACACCGATTCGCCGGTGTCGGTGCGCAGGACGTCGACGGTGCCGGCGTCGGCGAGCGTCTGCAGGGTGCGGTAGACGGTTGTCAGCCCGATGCCCTCGCCGCGCTTGCGGAGTTCGTCGTGCAGTTCCTGCGCCGACCGGAACTCCTCGATGTCGTCGAGGAGTGCGGAGATGGCGCTGCGCTGCTTGGTGGCGCGGACTCCCACGACGACGGGCTTGCGCTGGCCGGTGTTCTGGGTCAAGGCGTTCATCCTTCCTCGGCGTGCGCGACGGCGTCCACGACGATGTGGGCGAGGTGGTCGTCCACCAGGCGGTAGAGGACCTCACGTCCGGTGCGTTCGCCGCGCACGACGCCCGCGGCCTTGAGCACGCGAAGATGCTGGCTGATCAGTGGTTGTGTGACGCCGAGCGCTCCGACGAGTTCGTGCACGCACCGTTCCGATTCGCGGAGTTGGAGGACGATCGCGATGCGGACGGGGGCGGCGAGGGCACGCAGGATGTCCCCGGCCGCCGTCAGCGTCTCCTTCGACGGCACGGGAGCCGGGGGAGCGGCCTCGAACGGATGCGGGGCCGCCTCGAACGGATGCAGATCCCCGGGATCGACGACGCTCACCAGTGATCTCCTTCGGTGTGCCGGACAGTGGACGGGACCGTGGCCGCGTGGCCGTCGGCCCCGGGAGGAACACCCCATCTTATTGCAAATCGATTCCATTTTGATATGCACGAATACGCATGTCAACCGGCGGGGTGAACCGACCGTGATCGGACAGATAGGCTGGGATCCGAAAAGCGCACGTGAACCATGCATCTATTACCCAGATGGAGAGCACCCGAGTGGCACCGAAGTCCAAAGTCGAAACCGTCGTCAATCTCGCCAAGCGTCGTGGCCTGGTCTACCCGTGCGGTGAGATCTACGGAGGCACGAAGTCGGCCTGGGACTACGGCCCCTTGGGTGTCGAGCTCAAGGAGAACATCAAGAAGCAGTGGTGGCGCAACATGGTCACCAGCCGCGAGGACGTCGTCGGCCTCGACTCCTCGGTCATCCTGCCGCGCGAGGTGTGGGTGGCGTCCGGCCACGTCGGCGTGTTCAACGACCCCCTCGTCGAGTGCCTGAACTGTCACAAGCGTCACCGTCAGGACCACCTGCAGGAGGCGTATGCGGAGAAGAAGGGCCTCGACAACCCGGACGACGTCCAGATGGACGTCGTGGGCTGCCCCGACTGCGGCACGGTCGGCCAGTGGACCGAACCCCGCGACTTCAACATGATGCTCAAGACGTACCTCGGCCCGGTCGAGAGCGAAGAGGGCATGCACTACCTCCGCCCGGAGACCGCGCAGGGCATCTTCGTGAACTTCGCGAACGTGCTCACCACGTCGCGCAAGAAGCCGCCGTTCGGCATCGGCCAGATCGGCAAGAGCTTCCGCAACGAGATCACCCCCGGCAACTTCATCTTCCGCACCCGCGAGTTCGAGCAGATGGAGATGGAATTCTTCGTCAAGCCCGGCGAGGACGAAGAGTGGCACCAGTACTGGATCGACTACCGCATGGACTGGTACACCGGTCTGGGTATCAACAAGGACAACCTGCGGCTGTACGAGCACGCGCAGGACAAGCTGTCGCACTACTCCAAGCGCACCGTCGACATCGAGTACCGCTTCCACTTCCAGGGCAGCGAATGGGGCGAGCTCGAGGGTGTGGCCAACCGCACCGACTTCGACCTGTCGACGCACTCGACGCACTCGGGCACCGATCTCAACTACTACGACCAGGCCTCCGGCGAGCGGTACACGCCGTACGTCATCGAGCCGGCAGCCGGTCTCACGCGTTCGCTGATGGCGTTCCTCGTCGACGCGTACACCGAGGACGAGGCGCCGAACGCGAAGGGCGGCGTCGACAAGCGCACCGTGCTGCGTCTGGACCGTCGTCTCGCCCCGGTGAAGGCCGCGGTGCTGCCGCTGTCGCGTAACGCGGACCTGACGCCGAAGGCGAAGGATCTCGCCGCGACGCTCCGCCAGCACTGGAACGTCGAGTTCGACGACGCAGGCGCGATCGGCCGCCGCTACCGCCGTCAGGACGAGATCGGCACGCCGTTCTGCATCACCGTGGACTTCGACACCCTCGAGGATCACGCCGTGACCGTGCGTGAACGCGACTCCATGGCCCAGGAGCGGGTCGCGCTCGACCAGGTAGAGGGCTACCTGGCGCAGCGCCTCATCGGTTCCTGATCCGCGGTCACCTGCGCGCGTCGCAGGTGGTGGTCAGATAGTTCGTCAGGATTCGCCGGTTTTCCTCGGACACCGGGATACGCGAGTATTCCGGTGCCGAGGAGCCGACCGCGATCCACAGCGGAAAGACGAAGGGCTTCTTCGATTCCGCGAGTGCGTGCGGGTCGCAGCGTGCCGCGTCGATCGTGATGTCGATGCTCAGCCGGTCCTCGTCCGCCCGCATGGTGGCGGGCAGCGCCCCGCGCAGGGCGTACAGGACGCTGCCGCCGATTTCGTCGACCCGGACGTCACCCGACGCTGTTCCCCGGCTCACGAGGAGCTGAGCGGGGAGGGGCGCTGCCGGCTCCGGCGGCGTCGCCGCCGGGATCAGTGTCACCGGGACGGCCCGCGCCAGTTCCTCTGCGGCGCAATCTCCGTCGTGGATGCGGCCGAGGACGTCGTACGGGGTGGCGAGCGGCACCCGCACGGGCGACGCGCCCTGACCGGTGACCCCGATCACGGCGTACGCCGGTTCCGGTCGGGTGTCGCAGCGGACGGTGCCGTACTCGGCCTCGACGTCGATCCGGTTGCCGGGGCCGAGTTCGACGACCCGCCCGGTTTCGGGCGCCGCCTCGAAGCCCGGGCTGTCCAGCGCCACGGATGTCACGGTGACGGGCGCGCCGCCGGTATTCGCGATCCGCACGTGGATCCGGCCGCCCGCCGCGTCGTCCTCGCGGCTGCGGTACGCCTCCGCCGACAGCGGGATCGCCGGCTCGTCCCCGGCGTCTCGCCCGCCCGCGCAGCCCGGCAGGACGCCGCAGCAGGTGGCCGCGACGCAGGCGAGTGCGACGAATGCTCGGGAGGACGTCAGAATCGGCCGCCCCCGCTGATCCGGCCCGAACTGCTCGGCCCGCCGAACGAACGGGGACCGCTGCCGCGGCCGCCGCCGGAGCCGCGGCTACCCCAGTTGCCGCCGCCGCTGAATCCGCCGCGCAGGATGCTGTCGATCAGGATGCCCCCGAGGATCGCGCCGGTGGCATTCCCGCCGCCGGCACCGGGCCCGGGGCGCTGACGGGACTCCCAGCGGCTCACGTCGTTCTGCGCCAGCCGCAGCGCGTCGGCGGCCAGGCTCGCGGCGGCCTGGGCGTGCTGCAGCGCGCGGGAGGCGTCGGTGGTGCGCAACTGCTGGGCCTCCGCCAGGTGCCGCTGTGCCTCCGTCAGGCGGGTCCTGGCCTCCGCTCCCACCGCGCCGCGGCGGGTGCCGATGAAGTCCGATGCTGCCGTGACCTGCGACTGCGCGGCCACGAGGTCCTGCTCGAGACGCTGCTGTGCACGCTCGGCCTGCTGCCGTGATTCCTGCGCCTCGGCGAGGACCGCGTCGAGTTCCGCGTCGGCCTTCACGATCTGGGTGAAGCTGCCGAGCGGGTCGGTGTCCGCGGCGGTCCGGGCCGCCGCCAGCGCGGCCTCGGCCGCGGTGCGCGCCGCCGCGAGCCGGTCCCCACCCTGCTCGGTGAACTGGGCCGCGGCCGCGATCCCCGCCTCCACGTCGGTGATCGCGGCAGGCAGCGTGGCGATGGCGTGCCGGATGTCCTCCGCGGCGTGATCGACGGCGTCGAGCAGGATCCGGGCCTGTTCGAGGGCGCCCTCGGCGCCGCGGATCGCCGACACCGCCGGTCCCTGCTTGCCCGGTGGCAGGGCGACGGCGTCCCGGCCCTCCGTTACGGCCTTCTCGGCGTACGCGAGCCGTTCCTCCGCCATCGTCACGTTGTGGGCGACGGAAGCGAGTGCGGCGGCCGGGAATTCGGTCTGCAGGGTGGCGAGGGTCCGGGTGGAGTCGGGGATGCGCACGGTCAGCGCAACCATGTCGCGGGTGAGCGCGTCGAGCCGGTCGGGGGCGTTGATCAGCAGGTCCCGCAAACCGTCGAACTCCTGGACCTTCTCGTTGAGTTCGCGGTCCGCGCGCCCGCACGAGGTGATGATGTCGATGAGCATCTCCCGCTGCTGCTGCGGGGTCTCGGGGATCGCGTCGTCGAGCCGCTGACGCACGGTGAACGCCGCCGCGAGGGTGGACTTCGCCGTGTCGAACGCCGCCGTGAACGCGGCGGTGGCCTGCTCGCCGAATTCGCCGCGGGCCAGTTCGAGTTCCTCCTGGCTCGTGCGCAGCGCGTCGTCCGTCTCGACGAGCACCTCCTTGGCGCGCTCGTCGAGGGTCGGCAACGGCAGCGCCGTCAGGGCGGCCGTGTCCTCGGGGCTGATGCTGCGCGCCGCCTCGACGCCGGCCCGGGACCGGTCGTGCTTCTTCTTCCGCGAATACAGCACGACCCCGCCCGCGCCCACGACGACCACGCCGCCGCCGATCAGCAGTGTGCGCACCGACATACCGCCGCCCGGACTCATCGCGTCGCCGAGCCCGCCCGCCGCGGCAATCGCGGCGCCGGCCCAGTCCTCCTCGCGCAGGGCGGGTTCCACCGCGTCCACCCGGATCGACTCGGCTTCGTCGCTGGTGATCTCGGACAGACCGTCCGGTGCGATGAGGGCGTACTCACGGTCGACCGTCGCGACCGCGAGCAGTGCGTCACGATCGCCGAGGGACGACGCCTGCGCCGTCTGATCCGCCCACGGTCCGGCGCCGAGACCGTTGAAGTCGGGAACGTAGACCACCCACAACCGCACCTTGTGATCGTCGTAGAGCTGATCGATCGCGGCCTGGACGTCGCTCTGCTGGTCCGCGTCGAGCACCCCGACGGTGTCCGTGATCTGGCCGGGCAGACGGAACGGTGCGTCCGCCGACGCGATCGCGGGGGAGAACAGGATCGCCACGAGCGTCAGGAGTGCGGAGACGGCGCCGAGGGCGGCGAACCGCCGGGTGCCGGGGAAGGGGAGTCTGGGGTGGGACGACGGCGTCTGCTCGAGGCGCGGTGCGAGTGGCATGGCAGCAAATCTATCGGGTGTGGCGAGTCGTCATCGGGACAGTTCGGCGACAGCTGGCAGAATCAGGGAGTGAATTCTGCACCGAGCCGTGAACGTCACGACCTCCCGCGCCGTCCTGCGCGTCTGGGGTTCGCAGGCACGCTGGCCCGGTGGACCCGCCGGATCATCGCCGGCGTCGTTCTCCTCGCGGCGGCCCTGGTGTTCGGCACCGCGGTCCGGGTGTGGCAGGTCGCGCGGATCGACGACACGTCGACGGCCGACGCGATCGTGGTGCTCGGCGCCGCCCAGTACTCGGGAACGCCGTCGTCCGTGTTCGAGGCCAGGCTCGAGCAGGCGTACAAGCTGTACGAGCGCGGGGTGGCCCCGGAGGTCATCACGGTGGGCGGCAAGCAGGAGGGCGACGAGTACACCGAGGCGGCGTCCGGGAAGAACTACCTGGTCTCGCGCGGTGTCCCCGCCGACAGCATCACCGCCGTCGAGGAGGGGTCCGACACCCTGCTCAGCATCGAGGCGGTGAGTGAGGCGATGGGTGCGCAGGGCATCGATTCGGCGGTCCTCGTCAGCGACCCGTGGCATTCGCTGCGGACCCGGACGATGGCCCGCGACGCCGGCCTCGAGGCGTGGACGGCGCCCACCCGGCAGGGGCCCGCGGTGTTCACCCGCGAATCGCAGTTGCACGGAATCGCCCGGGAGACAGGGGCGTTGATCTGGTATCAGCTCACCCACTTCTCGGCGGACTTCCCCTACACGGCGGGACAGTAGGCGTTTCGATGACTCCACACACGACACCCCTCGGCGAGGTGTACTCCGCGCACGACGTCGCCCGGCGGGTCCGCGAGGCACCGAAACGGGCCGGGATCCCGGGGAGCCAGATCGCGGCCGCCCAGCACCGGTCCGTCTTCTCCCGTGACCGCGCGCGCGTCCAGCATTCGGCGGCGCTGCGCAGGCTCGCCGACAAGACCCAGGTGGTGGGCCCCCGGGACGGGGACACCCCGCGAACGCGGTTGACGCACTCGATCGAGGTGGCACAGATCGGCCGCGGGATCGCCGACGGTCTCGGCTGCGATCCCGATCTGGTCGACCTCGCCGGCCTCGCACACGACATCGGTCACCCGCCGTACGGTCACAACGGCGAGAAGGCCCTCGACGAGGTCGCGGAAAGCTGCGGCGGGTTCGAGGGCAACGCCCAGAATCTGCGCATCCTGACAAACCTCGAACCGAAGGTGCTCTACCCCGACGGACGTAGCGCCGGGCTCAACCTGACCCGGGCGTCGCTGGACGCGGCGATCAAGTACCCGTGGATCCGGCCGCGCCCGGGCGCGAAGTTCGGGGCCTACGACGACGACGCCGAGGTGCTCGCGTGGATCCGCGAGGGTGCCCCGGACGGTCACCAGTGTCTCGAGGCGCAGGTCATGGACTGGGCCGACGACGTCGCCTACTCCGTGCACGACGTCGAGGACGGGGTGATCGACGGGCGCATCGACCTGCGTGCGCTGGCCGATCCGGTGGACCAGCGGGCGCTCGCCGAGTTCGGCGCCGCGGAGTTCGCGGGACTCGACGTCGAGGAACTCGTCGAGGCCGCGAAACGGCTGAGCCTTCTGCCGGTCGTCGTCGGGGTGGGCAGCTACGACGGCACGCTCACCAGTTCGGTCGCCTTGAAGAACCTCACCAGCGAACTGGTGGGCCGGTTCGCGACCGCCGCGATCATCGGGACCCGCGACGTCCACGGCGACAAGCCGGTCGCCCGGTACGACGCCGATCTGGTGGTCCCGCCGGTGGTCGCGTCCGAGGTGGCGCTGCTCAAGACGTTCGCACTGAACTTCGTGATGTCCGATGCCGGCCACCGGGCGCGGCAGGAACGGCAGCGGGACCGCGTGCACCGCGTCGCCGAATGGCTGCTCGCGACCGCACCCGACGGGCTCGACCCGATCCTGGTTCCGGCCTGGAACGCCGCGGCCGACGACCCGGCACGGGTCCGGGTCGTCGTCGACCAGATCGCCTCCTACACCGAGAGCAGGCTCGAACGCGTCGACAAGTCCAGTCTCGGGGCCCAGGCGAGCTGGGGCTGACGAGCGTCGAAGTCGGACCAATCCGCCCGCCGCGGTGCTCCGAATAGGACTACAGACAGCTTGCACCCAATGGTCAGGGAGACCGGATGAAGTCTGCAGTGCGCAAGATCATCGGTTCGACGTCCGCAGCGCTGGCGGTGGCGGTCGGCGCCGCCCTGCTGGCCCCACCCGCGGCACAGGCCGCACCCGTGTACCCGTTCGCGGACCCCGACCCGTTCTACGGTGCACCCGCCGACGTCGGGGCACGCGCCGACGGTGACGTGCTGGCGAGCCGCAAGGTCGCCGCCACCGGTTTCCCCACCGCCGACGCCTGGCAGGTCAAGTACAAGTCGACCAACTCCGCAGGCGCGCCCATCGCCGCCGTCACCACGGTGCTGGTGCCCCGCGGCACTCCCGCGAACCGGCCGCTGGTGTCGTATCAGCCGTTCGTCAACGCGCTCGGGCTCGAGTGTGCCCCGTCGCATCAGCTGTTCACCGGCGGACTCCAGGAGGCCCCGGCCCTCAACGCCCTGCTCGCGCGGGGCTGGGCGGTCGCCGTCCCCGACCATCTCGGACCGACCAGCGCATACGGGGCCGCGAAACTCGGCGGCCGGCTCGTCCTCGACGGCGTCCGCGCCGCGCAGCGGCTCCCGGAAGCGGGACTCGGTGGCAGTCCGGTCGGGCTGGCCGGCTACTCGGGTGGCGCCATGGCGACCAACTGGGCCGCTGCGCTCGCACCCACCTACGCGCCGGAACTGAACATCGTGGGCGCCGCCGAGGGCGGCACCCCTGTCAACATCGGCGAACTGGCCGACCGTCTGGGCAGCACGCGCTCGCAGGCGTTCGGCCTGGGTTTCGCGGCCGCCATCGGGCTCGAGCGTGAATACCCGACGCGGTCACCGCTCGGGGACGGCCTCAACGGCGACGGACTCGCCCTGCGGGCGCAGATGAGCAACATGTGCACCGATTCGATCCTCGGCGCCGGTGCGGGGAAGTCGCTGCCCGACCTGACCAACGGTCCCGGCATCCTCGCCGACCCGTCCGGTCGCGCGGTGATGGACGAGAACAGCGTCGAACTGTATCCGGGAGTCCCGAGGACGCCGATGTTCGTCTGGCACGGCAGCGCGGACCCCCTCGTCGCCATCGGGCCGGTGCAGAACACCGTCGCCCGGTACTGCTCACAGGGCGCGCGCGTGCAGTTCGACGTGATCCCGGGCGCCGACCACGGCACCGCCACCATGCTCGGTGCCGGCCCCGCGTTCGGCTACCTCGGCGACCGATTCGCCGGGATTCCCGCCCCGTCGAACTGCTGACCCCGAGGCGGAAGTTCGGGCCGCGGCGGAGCGCCTAGACTGTCGGGCGTGGCTGGCAGAATCCCTGATCGTGACGTTGCGGCCATTCGCGAGCGCACACGGATCGAGGACATCGTGGGGGAGTACGTCTCCCTCAAGCGCGCGGGCGGCGACTCCATGAAGGGGCTGTGCCCGTTCCACGACGAGAAGTCGCCGTCGTTCCACGTCCGCCCCAACCACGGGCACTATCACTGCTTCGGGTGCGGCGAGGGCGGCGACGTCTACTCCTTCCTCCAGAAGATCGACCACATCAGTTTCGTCGAGGCCGTCGAGCAACTCGCCGACCGGCTGAGCTACACCATCTCGTACGAGGGCGGCGGCACGTCGGTGCAGCGCGACCGCGGCACCCGCTCCCGGCTGGTCGCGGCCAACGCGGCCGCGCAGGAGTTCTACTCGGCGCGCCTGCAGGAACCCGACGCGCAGGCGGCCCGCGACTACCTGACGGAACGGAACTTCGACGCGCAGGCCGCGCAGCAGTTCGGGTGCGGGTATGCACCCGACGGCTGGGACATCCTCACGAAGCATCTGCTGGGCAAGGGTTTCGACGTCAAGGAACTCGAGGCCGCGGGCCTGTCGAAGGCCGGGCGGCGTGGTCACATCGACCGCTTCCACCGCCGCCTGCTCTGGCCCATCCGGAACCTGTCCGGCGACGTCATCGGGTTCGGCGCCCGCAAGTTGTTCGACGACGACACCATGCCCGGCAAATACGTCAACACTCCGGAAACCGTGCTGTACAAAAAGTCTCAGGTGCTGTTCGGGCTCGACCTCGCCAAGCGGGACATCGCCAAGGGGCATCAGGCGGTGGTGGTCGAGGGATACACCGACGTCATGGCGATGCACCTGGCCGGGGTCAAGACCGCCGTCGCCGCCTGCGGCACCGCGTTCGGTGAGGACCACCTCTCGATGCTGCGGCGACTGCTGATGGACGACAGCTACTTTCGCGGCGAGATCATCTACACGTTCGACGGGGACGCCGCAGGCCAGGCCGCGGCGATGAAGGCGTTCGAGGGTGACCAGAAGATGGCCGGGCAGACGTTCGTCGCCGTGGCGCCCGAGGGCATGGACCCGTGCGAACTGCGGCAGAAGTCCGGCGACGCCGCCGTCCGCGACCTGGTGGCGCGTCGCACCCCGATGTTCGAGTTCGTGGTCAAGTCGATCCTCACCGAGCACGACCTCGAGACCGCGGAGGGCCGGGTCGAGGCGCTGCGGCGCACGGTGCCGGTGGTCGCCCAGATCAAGGAAGCGACGCTGCGTGACAGCTACGCCGTCCAGTTGTCCGGCTGGGTGGGCTGGGACGACATCGCCGCGGTCCGGCAACGGGTGCGGGACGAGGCACGCAAGCGGGCGTCCACCCGCGGGTCGGTGTCCGCGCCCCCCAAGAAGAAGGCGACCCGGGACGAGAACCAGGACGCCCCTCAGTTGCCGGTCGGCCTGTCCCGGCCCCGCCCGAACGATCCGACGCTGTGGGCGCAGCGCGAGGCGCTGAAGGGTGCGTTGCAGTACCCGGCCATCGCGGGGACCGTGTTCGACTCGCTGCCGGTGGAGACGTTCACGCATGCGACGTACGTCGTGATCCGCGAGTCGATGATCGCGGCAGGCGGCGCCAGCGCGGGCCTCGGCGGCGGCGAGTGGGTCGACGCGGTCAGCCGGGGAGTCGAGGACGTCACCGCGGCGTCCCTGGTGTCGGAACTCGCCGTCGAACCGCTGCCCGCCGAGGACGACACCGTCCCGCGATACATCTCCGGCGTCATTGCACGCCTGCAGGAGGTGTGGGTGGGGGAGCAGGTGGCGGAACTGAAGTCCAAGCTGCAGCGCATCTCACCGGCGACGGCGTCGGACGAGTTCCACTCGCTGCTCGGCGACCTCGTCGCCCTGGAGCAGTACCGCCGGAGCCTGCTCGATCAGGCGATCGGCGACACCAACCGGGACGGCATGGCCGGCTGAACCGGCCGTCGTCGGCTACTTCTTCTTGAGCTGGTCCTGCGGGACCAGGATGGTCGTGTCCTCGTCGAGCGGCTTCATGGGCTCGAGCTTCGGCTGGGTGTTCAGCGAGTCGGACAGCTTCTGGCGTGACATCTGCAACACCTTCTTCGTGGCCGGACTGGTGGCCACGGCCTTGGTGGCCCGGCTGATCTGTTCGTAGCGCGCACGTCCTGCTCGCGTACCCAGCACGTACCCAGCAGCGATACCGATCAACAACCGCATCATTCCCGCTTCCTCCCGACGCACAACGACCTTCCCCATCCTGCCTGATGCATCGACAGGCAGGCGATTTGGTACTGGGGTGGGGCTATGCGCTACAGTTTCTCTCGCATCGCCGGGAACGGCGAAGCACAGCAGAATAATCCCCTGTAGCTCAATTGGCAGAGCTTCCGACTGTTAATCGGACGGTTGCTGGTTCGAGTCCAGCCGGGGGAGCATCGAAACCCCGTCCGGTTCATCCGGGCGGGGTTTTCTGCTGCGCCCGGCCAATTCGGATCGGTGCGCGTCCCGGGCGAGTACATTCCCGCTGTATCGGCAGCAAGCGACCGCGGGGTGTGCGATGAGCGAGGGCGAGGACGGCGGCGAGACAGCACCGACGGGGCCGGGCGGGCGTTTCGGCACGAGCGATGCCCCACGGTGGTTGCTGCCCTCGATCCTGTACGTCCTGCTGGCCGTCGCCGCCTACCAGTTGTCGGGGTGGCTGTTCGTCAACCTGCGCGGATTCCTGGGACTGTTGTTTCTCGCGTGGCTGTTCAGCATCACCCTCGAACCGGTCGTCGACTGGCTCGAGCGCCGGGGACTGCGGCGCGGCCTCGCCACCGGGCTGGTGCTGCTGGCACTGTTGGTCTTCGCCATCGCATTCCTGGCGGTCTTCGGGACACTGCTCGCCCAGCAGCTCGCCCAGCTTCTCAAAGCGCTGCCGGGCGCGCTGTCCTCCGTCACCGACTGGTCCAATCGTGTGTTCGATACCGACTTCGCGACCGGTGAGGACCTGATCCGTCTCACCCCCGAGACCGTCCGGGACCTCGCCGAGCGATTCACGCCCGGAGTGCTGGGCGTGTTGTCCTCGTTGCTCGGCGTCGTCTTCCAGATGCTGACGCTGCTGCTGTTCGTGTTCTACATGTCCGCCCAGGGACCGGCTCTTCGCCGGACCATCTCCAGCTGGTTTCCGGCGCGGCAACAGCGGGTCATCTCGGTGGTCTGGGAGATCTCGGTCGAGAAGGCCGGCGGCTACGTCGTGTCGCGGCTCATCCTCGCCGCCATCAGCTCGGTCGCCACCGGCATCTTCCTCGTGGTGATCGGCGTGCCCTACTGGCTGCCGCTGGCACTGTGGACCGGCATCGTCTCGCAGTTCGTCCCCACCCTGGGCACCTACCTCGCGATCGCCCTCCCCGCGATCATCGCCGCGGCGTCCCAGCCCATGGACGGCGTGTGGGTGATCGTCTTCGGCACCGTCTACCAGCAGATCGAGAACTACGTGCTGCACCCGCGCATCACGTCCGCGACGGTCTCGATCCACCCCGCGGTCGCGTTCGGATCGGTGATCGTGGGCGCCTCGCTGTTCGGCCCGGTCGGCGCGCTGGTGTCGGTCCCGGTGGTCGCGGCGATCCAGGCCCTCGTCGAAACGTACGGGCGACGATACGAACTCGTCGCCGACGACCCGGCGACGGTCACCTCGGTCGAACAACGCGAACCCGCGAGCGACGAAGAACGCCGCGATGCCCAGGACGAGTAGGCGTCGACCACGAAAAGCGCTGTCGGGACGGGCTCGTCCCGGCTACGCGCCCGCGGCGGGCGCACGGTAACATCGGCAGGCCGCGACAGCGAGTAGTGCGGTGATGGGGCGGTAGCTCAGTCGGTTAGAGCCGTGGACTCATAATCCATTGGTCGCGGGTTCGAGCCCCGCCCGCCCCACCCTCTTCCCCGGTCGGTCCGGCCTTCTCGAGTCGGCCCGGATGCGGGCAGTGTGAAGACCATGGAGTTGGCGCGCGAGGAACGGGAAGAATTTGCCGAACTGCTCGCCGGGCTGTCCCCGCAGCAGTGGGAGTCGCCGAGCCTGTGCGAGCGGTGGCGGGTCCGGGACGTGGTCGCGCACGTGATCAGCTACGACGAGCTCGACTTTCGCAGTCTGGCCGTACGGTTCGCGAAGGGCTGGTTCCTGCAGGACCGGGTCAACGAGCTCGGGGTCGACGACCTCGTGGACCGCACCCCCGGGCAGCTGCTCGAGTTGATGCGCATTCACGCCGAACCCAGCGGTCTGCCAGCCGGTTTCGGTGGGAGGATCGCCCTCGTCGACGGCATGATCCATCAACAGGACATCCGGCGGCCCCTTGCGATTCCCCGGACCATCCCCCCGCGGCGGCTGCGAGTGGCGCTGGACTTCGCGCGGTTCGCTCCGCTGATCCGCGGCGCCTGGCGAGCCCGCGGGGTGAAGCTGGTGGCGACAGATCTCGACTGGTCCTACGGCCGGGGACCGCAGGTGAGTGGAAGCGGAGAAGCGCTGCTGATGGCGATGGCCGGGCGCCGTGACGTACTCGGCGACCTCACCGGCCCCGGCCGGTCGAAATTCGCCGCCCACATCGGCGCCTGACCGAGGGCGCAGCACGTGCCGCGTCGTTGTTCTCGGTGCCGGCGCGGAGCAGACTGAAAGTCACCCGAGGAGGCCATCGTGGACCTGCAGATCGTGGCAATCGACAAGCCCGACGACATGAACGTGATCGTCGGGCAGTCCCACTTCATCAAGACCGTCGAGGATGTGCACGAGGCGCTGGTGGGGGTGAGTCCGCACCTCCGGTTCGGTGTCGCGTTCTGCGAGGCGTCGGGGCCTCGCCTCGTGCGCTGCTCCGGCAACGACGACCGTCTCGTCGAGTTGGCCACGCGCAACGCCGTCGCCGTCGGCGCGGGCCACTCGTTCTTCGTGTTTCTGGAGGACGGCTATCCGGTGAACGTGCTGAACACGCTGAAGCAGGTGCCGGAGGTGTGCGGCATCTTCTGCGCCACCGCCAACCCCGTCGAAATCATCGTGGCCGAGACGGAACTCGGCCGGGGCATCGCCGGTGTGATCGACGGGCAGCCTCCTGCCGGTGTGGAGACCAGCGCCGACATCGCCGACCGCAAGGCGTTGCTGCGGACGATCGGGTACAAACTCTGAGCGAGCGGCATTCGCCCGGCGCTCTACGATGACCGGCATGGCGATCACTCCCGACACGAAGAACTGGACCTGGGTCCTCGACCGGGCGTGCCCCGACTGCGGGTTCGACTCGGCGGCAACCCGGTACGAGGACATTCCCGCTCTGGTCCGGGCCAACGCGGACGCCTGGTCGCCGGTCCTCACCCGTACCGACGTGACGGTCCGGCCGGACGAGCAGACGTGGTCGGCCCTCGAATACGCGGCGCACGTTCGCGACGTGTTCCGGATCTTCGACGTCCGGCTCCGGCTCATCCTCGAGCAGACGGACCCCCTGTTCCCGAACTGGGACCAGGACGAGACCGCGATCGCCGAGCGATACAACGAGCAGGATCCGGCCGTCGTGGACGCCGAACTGCGTGCGGCAGGCGTCGCGGTGGCGGACGGCTTCGAGGCCGTCGACCCGCAACTCCGGTCGCGGACCGGGCGGCGGAGCGACGGCGCCTCCTTCACGGTGGAGACGCTCGCCAGGTATTTCGTCCACGACCCGATCCATCACCTCCACGACGTGTCGGGGTAACAGTTTCGGATTCCCGGACCCGATTCGGTAGAACGTGTTCCAATTCGGCCGGTTTGTGTCTATCGTCACATCAGCAGATGCGCAGACATGAACGAAGGGTTGGGAGTCACATGAAGACCAAGGGTGCGATCCTGTGGGGCCTGAACGAGCCGTGGTCGGTCGAGGAGATCGAGATCGGCGATCCGGTTGCGGGCGAGGTGCAGATTCGCATGGAAGCCGCCGGAATGTGCCACTCCGACCACCACATCGTCACCGGTTCGATGCCCATGGCGTCCTTCCCGGTGATGGGCGGCCACGAAGGGTCCGGCGTCATCACCAAGCTGGGGCCGGAGGTGAAGGATCTCGAAGTCGGCGACCACGTGGTGCTCTCCTTCGTTCCCGCCTGTGGACGCTGTCCGGCGTGCTCGGCGGGACATCAGAATCTCTGCGACCTCGGCATGGGGCTCCTGAGCGGGCTCGCGATCAGCGACGGCACGTTCCGCATCCACGCGCGCGGCGAGAACGTCATCCCCATGTGCCTGCTCGGGACGTTCTCGCCCTACATGGTCGTGCACGAGACGTCGGTCGTGAAGATCGACAAGGACATTCCCTTCGACGTCGCCGCTCTCGTCGGCTGCGGCGTGCCCACCGGGTGGGGTTCGGCGACGCGGATGGCGGAGGTGAAGCCGGGCGAATCCGTCGTCATCATGGGTGTCGGCGGCGTCGGCATGAGCGCGCTGCAGGGCGCGGTGGCGTCCGGGGCGCGTCAGATCTTCGCCATCGACCCGGTGCCGTGGAAGCGGGAACAGGCGCTGAAGTTCGGGGCCACCCACGCGTTCGAGAGCGCCGCCGCCGCGATCGAACCGATCATCGCACTCACCAACGGGCTGATGGCGCAGAAGACGATCATCACGGTCGGGGAGATGCACGGCGAATACGTCGAGGAAGCCCTGCTGCTCACCAGCAAATTCGGCACGTGCGTCGTCACCGCGATGGGCGCGATGACCGACATGGACGTCAAGTTGAACCTGTTCCTCTTCTCGATGCTGCAGAAGGACCTGAAGGGCACCATCTTCGGCGGCGGCAACGCCCGGGTCGAGATCCCGAACCTACTGGCCATGTACAAGTCGGGGCAGTTGAACCTCGACGACATGATCACCCGCACCTACAGCCTCGAAGGGGTCAACGACGGGTACCAGGACATGCTCGACGGCAAGAACATTCGCGGCGTCATCCGGTACACCGAAGCCGACTGGTGACGGCTCGCCGCTGCAGGCGGGTGCGGCTCGCTGCAGCCGACCGGTGGCGGCTCTCGTAGTCTGACCGGGTGCAGAGTCTCGATCAGATCGCCCGATGGCCCGTGGACAACGCTGCGGCGGTGGTCCTGTCGCGAGACGAAGGGGTGATCGGCGAGTACGGCGACCAGCAGCGCGTCTTCCCGCTGGCCTCGGTGACCAAACTGCTGTGCGCGTACGCAGTCCTGGTGGCCACCGAGGAGGGGGCCGTCGAACTCGACCAGTCCGCAGGCCCCGAGGGCTCGACGGTGCGTCATCTCCTGGCGCACGCGTCGGGTCTCGCCTTCGACGCGAACCGGGTGCAGACGACGCCGGGGCGCAAGCGGATCTACTCGAGTGCAGGCTACGAGGTGCTCGCCGACTTCCTCACCGCCGAGACGTCGATCGACTTCGCCGACTACGTGGCGGAATCCGTGTTCGCTCCGCTGTCGATGGACGCGTCCGCTCTGGTCGGGCCCGCCGGCCACGGAGCGCAGGCGTCGGCGGGAGATCTCGGCCGCTTCACCGCCGAACTGTTCCGCCCGGCGCTCATTTCGCCTCAGACGTTCGCAGATGCCACTTCGGTGCAATTCCCCGGACTGGACGGAATCCTGCCCGGATACGGCTCTCAGCGCCCCAACGACTGGGGTCTGGGATTCGAGATCCGGTCGGCCAAGAGCCCGCACTGGACCGGAACGGGCAACTCGCCGCGGACGTTCGGCCACTTCGGGCAGTCCGGCACGTTCCTCTGGGTCGACCCGGCCGCGGGGCTGGCGTGCGTCGCGTTGACGGACCGGGACTTCGGCGACTGGGCCAAGCCCGTGTGGACCGAGCTGAGCGACGGTATTCTCTCGGAACGCGAAAGGCGATGACACACCGATTGCTCGAATCACTGGCGCAACACAGGCATCACAGGGCACACTGGTCAACCGAGCGTGCTGCACACACCGACTGAGGCCGTTGGGGAAGACGTCCCTCGTCGAAGCAGGAGGCTCGAGTGCGCGCATTGAATCAGTTCGCGGACGTGACGGCTGGTGTTGTCTACATCCACTCGTCGCCCGCCGCGTTGTGCCCCCATATCGAATGGGCGCTGACCGCGACCCTCGACTGCCGAGCGAACCTGAAATGGACCTCGCAGCCGGCCTCCAACGGCGTCCTGCGCGCGACCACCAATTGGGTGGGGCCCGTCGGCACCGCCTCGCGGTTGGTCAATGCGCTCCGCGCCTGGCCGATGCTGCGCTTCGAGGTCACCGAGGACGCCAGCGAGGGCGTGGACGGCGAACGGTTCAGCCACGTGCCCGGCATGGGTCTGTGGCACGGATCCACCAGCGCGAACGGCGATGTCGTCGTGGGGGAGATGCGTCTGCGGGCACTGATGGAGGCCGGCGGTGACATCGCCACCGAACTGGACTACGCCCTCGGAACCGCCTGGGACGAGGCGCTCGAGCCGTTCCGCAGCGGCGGCGAAGGCGCCGAGGTCACCTGGCTGCGCCGCGACGTCGGCTGACACCCGCACACGGACGCGAAAAGGCCCCCACCGCCGGTGGGGGCCTTCTCTCGATCAATGCTCAGATCACAGCGGGATGTTCTTGTGGTCGCCGCGGGTGGAGGGGGCGGCGGCGAGGGCCGCGGTGACGACACTGCGCGTCTTGGCCGGGTCGATCTCCTCGTCCACCACACCGATCGCGACGGCACGGTCGACGCCGCCGGCGATGCTCTCGTGCTCGACGGCCAGTCGCTCGTGCAGGGCCTCCCGCTCTTCTTCCGGCGCCGCGGCCAGGGCCCGCTTGTGCAGGATGCCCACGGCCGCCTTCGCGCCCATGACTGCGACCTCGGCGTCGGGCCACGCGTAGACGGCGGTGGCGCCGAGAGCGCGGGAGTTCATGGCGATGTAGGCGCCGCCGTAGATCTTGCGGGTCACGACCGTCACCCGGGGCACGGTGGCTTCGGCGAACGCGTGGAGCAGCTTGGCTCCGCGGCGCACGACGCCTTCCCATTCCATGCTCACACCGGGGAGGTATCCCGGAACGTCCACGACCACGACCAGCGGGATGCCGAACGCGTTGCACAGCCGGACGAAGCGAGCCGACTTCTCGGCGCTCTCCGAGTTCAGGCACCCACCCAGGCGGAGCGGGTTGTTGGCGATGACACCGACGGTGCGGCCACCGAGGCGTCCGAGCCCGGTGACGATGCTGCGGGCGTAATTGCCCTGCAGTTCCTCGAAACTCGACTCACCCTCGACGTTGTCGAGAAGTTCGTGAACGATCGGGCGGACGTCGTAGGCGCGCTTCGCCGACTCCGGCATGAGCGCGCGCAGATCGGTGTCGCCGTGCGCGGCCGCGGCCTGATCGAACTCGCCCTGCTCGCAGAACATGGACACCAGGCGGCGTGCCCGGTGCAGAGCGTCACCCTCGTCGTGGGCGGCGATGTGCGCCACACCCGACTTCTTCGTGTGCGTGTCGGGGCCGCCGAGCGACACCATGTCGACCTGCTCGCCGGTGACGCTGCGGACCACGTCGGGTCCGGTGACGAACACGCGGGCCTCGGGCGCCATGATGACGACGTCGGTCAACGCGGGACCGTATGCCGCACCACCGGCCGCGAAGCCGAGGACGACGGAAATCTGTGGGACGCGGCCGGACGCGCGGACCATGGCCTCGAAGACCAGTCCGACGGCGTGCAGGGCCTCGACGCCCTCGGCGAGACGCGCGCCACCCGAGTGCCAGAGCCCGACGATGGGGGCATCTTCGGCGAGGGCGGTATCGATCGCCGTCACGATGTGCTTGCAGCCCTCGACACCCATGGCGCCGCCCATGACGGTGGCATCGGAGCAGTAGGCGATGGTGCGGACACCGTCGATGTTGCCGGACGCGGCCAGCACACCGGACTTGTCACGCGGATGGAGCGGGACGACCGTCCCGGCGTCGAACAGCTTCTCCAGGCGCGCAAGGGGATCGCGCGGATCGATCGACGCATCGGACTTCGTCGCGGGTGCCAGGATTGTCATCGCGTCCTCCTCTGTAGCGGGCCCCTCGTGGGCTGTCGATGGGTGGAGACCCCTTCAGCGAAGGGGTCTCCACCCGCGATCTAGCAGGACCGGCTGTCAGGCCCGGCCGAAGGCGAGCGCGACGTTGTGCCCACCGAAACCAAACGAGTTGTTGATCGCGAAATCGATCTCGCCGTAACGGGCTTCGCCCTTGACGACATCCAGGTCGATCTCTGGATCCTGATTCTCGAGATTCAGCGTGGGCGGAATGACTCCGTCACGCAGACTCAGGACCGTGAGCACCGCCTCGAGCGCACCGACGGCGCCGATCGAGTGCCCCAACGCGGACTTCGGTGCGTACACCGCAGCATGGTTGCCGACGGCAGCCTTGATGGCGTTCGCCTCGGCGGTGTCACCGATCGGCGTAGCCGTGGCGTGCGCGTTGATGTGCTGGATGTCCTTCTTCGTCAATCCAGCAGTCTCGATCGCCCTCGTCATGGCCCGCGCAGCGCCCGAACCCGAGGGATCGGGAGCGACGATGTGGAACCCGTCGGAGGTGATCCCCGCGCCCAACAGGCGGGCGTGGATGGTGGCACCGCGAGCCTTGGCGTGCTCCTCGGTCTCGAGGACCATCATCGCTCCGGCCTCACCGAACACGAAGCCGTCGCGATCCTTGTCGAACGGCCGTGAAGCCGCCTTCGGATCGTCGTTGCGGGTGCTCAGCGCACGCATCATCGCGAAGCTCGCGATCGGCACGGCGTCGAGGTAACCCTCCACACCACCGGCGACGATGATGTCGGCGTCGCCCATCACCAGCATGCGGTACGCATGGGCGATGGCCTCGGAACCCGAGGAGCAGGCCGACACGGGAGTGATCACTCCGGCGCGAGCCCCCAGTTCGAGTCCGACGGTGGCCGACGGACCGTTGGGCATCACCATCTGGACGGCGAACGGCGACACCTTGCGGTAGCCACCGGCCTTCATCTTCTCGACGGCGTCGATCAGAGCTTCGCCGCCGCCGAGTCCGGTGCCGATCACGACGCCGAGGCGATCCTTGTCGACCTCCGGGCTGCCGGCGTTCTCCCAGACCTGACGGCCCAGGACGAGCGCCAGCCGCTCGACGAAACTCATCCGGCGGATCTCGACCCGGGACAAGGACTCGTCGGGCGACACCTTCAGCTTGCCGCCGATCGTCACCGGAAGGTCGTTCTCCGTGACGAACGCTTCCTGGATGGTGTCGATGCCGCTCTCGCCGGCCAACAGGCCTTTCCACGTGGCATCCACGTCACCAGCGATCGACGTCGTAGCCGCGAGGCTGGTGACGACGATGTTGGGGAACTGTCTCCCGTTGGTCGAGGCGGAAGTCACGGCTGAGCTCACTCCTCGTCGTTCTTGGCAGCTTCGAGCTTGGCCTTCACGGCCTCCGCGTCGGCGCCACCTTCTGCTTCGAGCTTCTGGATGTACGACACGGCGTCACCGACGGTGCGCAGTCCGGCGAGATCCTCGTCGGGGATCTTCACGCCGTACTTGTCCTCGGTCTGGACGGCGATCTCAACCATGGAGAGGGAGTCGATGTCGAGGTCGTCGACGAAAGACTTTTCGATGGTCACCTCGGACGGCTCAATACCGGTGACCTCCTCGATGATCTCCGCGAGTCCGGCGATGATGTCTTCCTGGGTGGCGGCCACTGAGTGGCTCCCTTCTGATTCGGTGTAGATGTATCTGGAGTTGTGCAGGCACGTCCCCATCGGCCGCGCCTGCGGGCCCTGCACGCACCGAGGTGCGCGCAGCAAACTAGCCGAGTTCTGTCAGTTCGGCTAGCGCGGAGATATCCCCCGGGGTCTTGAGTGCCAGAGTCGGCGTGCCGCGCATTTCACGCTTGGCGATACCGACCAGGGTTCCGGCTGGTGGAAGTTCCGCAATCGCCGAGACCTGAGCGGTCCGCAGGCTTGCGGTACACAGGTCCCAACGCACAGGTCGGGTTACCTGCGCGGCCAGCTTAGTCAGTGCGTCGGCTCCGGATGCGACCGGTGCGCCGTCGGCGTTGGAGAGCAGAGTGCGGGTGGGTTCACCCGGTGTGATCTTGGACGCAGCCTCGGTGACGGCCTCCTGCGCGGGAGCCATGAACCGGGTGTGGAACGCGCCCGCGACGGGCAGTGCACGCACCCGAGCCTTCTCCGGCGGGTTGGCTGCGAGTTCCTCGAGCGCCGACAGCAGGCCTGCCGCGACGATCTGGCCCGCGGCGTTGCGGTTGGCCGGTTCGAGGCCCAGTTCGTCGAGTCGGGCGAGCACCTCGGCCTCGTCGCCCCCGAGGAGCGCGGACATCCCGGTCGGTTCGAGTGCGCAGGCCTTGGCCATCTCCGCGCCGCGGACGGCGGCGAGGGCGACGGCGTCGTCGGCGGAGAGGACTCCGGCGACTGCCGCTGCGGCGAGTTCACCGACGGAGTGCCCGGCCGCGATGGTGTCTGCGGGAATCAGGCCACGCGCGTCGAGTTCCTCGAAGGCGAGGATCGCGGCGGCCACGACGAGAGGCTGAGTCACCGACGTGTCGGTGATCTCCTCCGCGGTCGCGGTGGTACCGAGGCGGACGAGGTCGAGGCCGGCAGCCTTCGACCACAGTGCGACACGGTCATGAGAACCCGGCAGCTCCAACCAAGGGATGAGCATGCCGGGAGTCTGAGAGCCCTGACCCGGGGCGAGCAACGAAATCACTCTTCAAGAGAACACCGTCAACGGCGTACCGCGAGATGTCGTTGCGGATGAACCTTTGTCGGCGGATTTGTTGGGTTCCCACAAAATTGCACGTGGGGTCCTCGCATCGAATCTGGACAGACGTTCGTTACAGCCCTGCTTCTCCGAATGGGAAGGGTGTGACTGGTGTTAAACGTGATATGGGTTCGTTATGGGAATGTGTCAATCGACCCACGGTAGCGGCCACTCTGAGCACATACGCATCCCGTGGATTCGTCGGATCGCGCCCGGTGACTTCGGCGATTCTCTTGAGTCGATACCGCACAGTATTTGGATGAACAAACAGCTGCCGGGCGCAAGTCTCAACCGCACCTCCACAGTCGAGATACGCGTCCAGAGTGTCGGTGAGAACACCTCCGGCGGCCGCCAGCGGAGCGACCAGATGGTCGTTGAGAGCGGTGACTGCGGCGTTGTCTCCGAGCAGTGCGCGCTCCGGTAGCAACTCGGCCGCGTGGACGGGCCGGGGGGCGCCCCGCCACCCGGCGACCGCCTGCATCGCGGCAAGCGCCTCGACGGCACTGAAGTGAGCCGCGCCGAGTGTCGGCGTGGTCGGTCCGATGATCACGGGCTCGTCCGAGAACTTGCCGAGCAGGTCGGTCATGAAACTCGAGTGCCCCGACCCCTCCTGCAGCTCGCCGCTTACGACCATCACCAGCCGCGAACCCTGCACGACCGCGAGCGCGGCGCGGCCGTGCCTCTGCGCGATGGTGTGGACCGTGCCGACGACGGAGACCCGTTCGTCCTCGGGGGGTGTGCCGACGATGACGGTGGCGGGAGCGGTGGCATCCCAGTTGAGGGTCGCCGCCCGCGACAACATGTCGGACCCGGTGTCGCCGCGGACCACGGCGTCGACCACGAGGGCCTCGAGCCGCGTGTCCCAGGCGCCGCGGGACTCCGCAGCACTCGCATACACGGAGGCAGCTGCGAAACCCAGTTCGCGGCCGTACCGCAGCACGGCCTCGGTGAGCGCGATCAGCTGCTGGTCGTTACGGGCGAGCGCCGGGAGCCACTGCTCGAAGAACTCCATCGCCACCCGCACCATGTCCACCGTCTGGCTGAGAGTGAGCCTGCGTGCCAGATCCTGCGGAATCACCTGGAACGCGTCCAGACTGAACCGGATGTCACTGTCCGGGTTCTTCAGCCATTCGAGGAAGTTGACCACCGCGGTCTGGACCAGCAACTGCACGTTGGAACGCTGAGCGGCGTCGAGGTCGTCGAAGAACGGCAGTTGATCCTGCATCGTCGTGACGGCCTCGGTCGAGAGGCGCCCGGAGAACTGTTTGACGCGACGCAACAGTGCGTCGGGCAACGGATCCCGGGTTTGTCGTCTGCGGGAGACCAACGGACTCTGCTCGACCATAGTCAAGAACCTACGCGCACCGCCGCCCGTGTTGTCCGACGGACACACGGGCGGCGGTGGGTGAGGATGGCGGCGTTACGCGCTTCCGGTATCCGTGTAGGAGACGGCGGCGGCGCGGACGTCGTCGATGCGGTACTTCGTGGCGGCTTCGACGGCCTTGGAGCGGTCGAGGGTGCCTTCGCCGGCGAGGGCGGACAGGACGGCGACGACGATGGATTCGGCGTCGACGTTGAAGTACCGGCGGGCGGCGGGGCGGGTGTCGGAGAACCCGAACCCGTCGGTGCCGAGGGTGGTGTACGAGCCGGGGACCCACTGGCGGATCTGGTCGGCGACGGCGCGCATCCAGTCCGAGGCCGCCACGAACGGGCCGGCAGCATCCGACAGCGCCTGGGTGACGTAGGGCAGCGGGGCGTCGGTGCCCGGGTCCCGCAGGGCCTGGCGTTCGGATTCGATGCCGTCGCGGCGCAGTTCACCCCAGGAGGTGACCGACCACACGTCGGCGGCCACACCCCACTCGTCGGCGAGCAGCTGTTGGGCCCGCAGCCCCTCGGGCATGGTGACACCGGAGACCAGGATCTGCGCCTTCGGGCCCGAGGCCTCGGACTTCTTGAACAGGTACAGGCCCTTGAGCAGGCCGTCGACGTTCAGGTCGGCGGGTTCGGCGGGCTGGGTGTAGGGCTCGTTGTAGAGGGTGATGTAGTAGAAGATGTCCTCGCCACCGAACCCGTCCACCCCGTCGGTGCCGCCGTACATCCGGCGCAGCCCGTCCTTGACGATGTGCGCGATCTCGTAGGAGAACGCCGGATCGTAGGCCACCGCCGCCGGGTTGGTCGAGGCCAGCAGCAGCGAGTGCCCGTCGGCGTGCTGCAACCCTTCCCCGGTCAGGGTGGTGCGGCCGGCGGTGGCACCGAGCACGAACCCGCGGGCCATCTGATCGGCGGCCGCCCACAGGCCGTCGCCGGTGCGCTGGAACCCGAACATCGAGTAGAAGATGTACAGCGGGATCATCGGCTCACCGTGCGTGGCGTAGGAGGTGCCGACCGCGGTGAACGAGGCCGTCGAGCCGGCCTCGTTGATGCCCTCGTGCAGGATCTGCCCGATCTCGGACTCCTTGTACGCCAGCATCAGCTCCGCATCCACCGCCGTGTACAGCTGCCCGTTACGGTTGTAGATCTTGAGCGACGGGAACCAGGAGTCCATCCCGAAGGTGCGGGCCTCGTCCGGGATGATCGGCACGATCCGCTTCCCGATCTCCTTGTCCCGCAACAGCTCCTTCATGATCCGCACCAACGCCATGGTGGTCGCGACCTGCTGCTTACCGGAACCCTTGCGGACCACGTCGTAGGTGGAGTCCGCCGGCTGCGGCAACGGCGCCGCCGTGGTCCGCCGCTGCGGCAGGAACCCGCCCAGCGCCTTGCGGCGGTCCAGCATGTACTGGATCTCCGGGGCATCGGGGCCGGGGTGGTAGTACGGCGGCATCTTCGGGTTCTTCTCCAACTCGGCGTCGGAGATCGGGATCCGCTGCAGGTCCCGGAAATTCTTCAGATCGTCGAGGGTCAGCTTCTTCATCTGGTGGGTGGCGTTGCGGCCCTCGAAATGCTTACCCAACGTGTAGCCCTTGATGGTGTGCGCCAGGATCACCGTCGGCTGACCCTTGTGCGCCATCGCCGCCGCGTACGCGGCGTAGATCTTGCGGTAGTCGTGGCCGCCGCGTTTGAGGTTCCAGATGTCCTGATCGGAGAGGTTCGCGACCAGCTCCTTCGTCCGCGGGTCCCGGCCGAAGAAGTGCTCCCGCACATACCCGCCGTCGTTCGCCTTGTACGTCTGGTAGTCGCCGTCCGGGGTGACGTTCATCAAATTGACCAGGGCGCCGTCCCGGTCCGCGTGCAGCAGCGCGTCCCACTCGCGGCCCCAGACCACCTTGATCACGTTCCAGCCGGCGCCGCGGAAGAACGACTCCAACTCCTGGATGATCTTGCCGTTGCCGCGGACCGGGCCGTCGAGGCGCTGCAGGTTGCAGTTCACCACGAACGTCAAATTGTCGAGGCCCTCGGTGGCCGCGACGTGCGCGAGGCCGCGGGATTCGGGTTCGTCCATCTCCCCGTCACCCAGGAACGCCCACACGTGCTGGTCGGCGGTGTCCTTGATGCCGCGGTCGTGCAGGTAATGGTTGAACCTCGCCTGGTAGATGGCGTTCATCGGGCCCAACCCCATCGACACCGTCGGGAACTCCCAGAAATCGGGCAGCAACCGCGGGTGCGGGTACGACGGCAACCCGCCGCCGGAGTCGGTGTGCGAGTGTTCCTGCCGGAACCCGTCCATCCGCTCCGCCGGGATCCGCCCCTCCAAAAACGCGCGCGCGTAGATGCCGGGGGAGGCGTGGCCCTGGATGAAGATCTGATCGCCACCGCCGGGATGGTCCTTGCCGCGGAAGAAGTGGTTGAACCCCACCTCGTACAGCGCGGCGGAGGAGGCGTAGGTGGAGATGTGGCCACCGACACCCACCCCGGGGCGCTGCGCGCGGGTCACCATCACCGCCGCGTTCCACCGGATGAACGCCCGGTACCGGCGCTCGACCTCCTCGTCGCCGGGGAACCACGGCTCGTTCTCCGTCGGGATGGTGTTCACATAATCGGTCGACGTCAACGCCGGCAGAGCGACGTGCTTCTCCCCGGCCCGCTCGAGCATCCGCAACATCAGATACCGGGCACGAGTCGGACCGGACCGGTCCAACAAACCATCGAACGATTCCAACCACTCCGTGGTCTCATCCGGATCGATATCCGGCAGATACGACGCAACACCCTCACGGATGACGCGCACGCGTCCGTCGGAGCCCGGGGTCGCACTGGGGTTGGAAGGTTGGGCCGCTCCGGCGCCGGGTGTGGCGGAATCCGGTTGAGACGCGGGTCCCTGGATCAGGTCTGACAACGTTGCTCCTCATTGTGGTGGGACGCGCGGTGTGGCGTCCTCTCCATGCGATCGCGGCCTTGTTAGGCCCGATCCATCTCCTTTATGAATATGGCGCACCCTCATCTTTCCCCATTGCGGCGCGGTCGGCACACCGTGCTCGGGTTACTCTTCGGTAGCGTTTGCGCAGATCCGGGGGCGAATGTTGAATTTATCGATGTCGTCGAAAACGTGGGGGAGACGAATGCGCACGTCGTCGCGCCGCTGGGGGCTGCTGAGTGCTGCCGCCGCGGCGATCGTCGGCGCCGGCGTCATCGCCGGATGTGGGGGCGATATCGAGGGAACCGCGCAGCAGAACGATTCCCAGGCCGCCGAGTACGCCGCCGAAGCGACGTCCTCGTCGGTGGCCGCGTCGTCCTCGCAGGAGGCCGCGGCCGAGCGGGAGGCGCTCGTGGAGCAGTGCACGATGTTCGTGACCCGGGCCGGCGACACGATCGATACCTACAACACGTTCATCGATGCCGCCAACGCCGAAGCCGCGGACACCGGCGCGAAAGCGAGTGCCGCGGCGGCGGCACTCCGGTCGGCCGCGGACGGTGCGAACGCCGCCACGCCCGCACTTCCCCCCGACTTGACCGGACTCCTCACCGATTACGCGAACAACTATCGCGAACTCGCTGCGGCCGTCGACAGCGGGCAACGCGGAGACATTCTGAACACTCTCGCGAGCCGCGGAGACGAGCTCAGCGACTCGATTCGGGCAGCCTGCCCCACATCGTGACTCCCGCACCGTAGGCTCGGTCGATGACCACGCATCACTACATTCTCAGAAAAATTCGCGTGGTCGGCTTGCGCGAAAGCGTTCGAGCATGTTCGCTTTCACCTAATTGATCTTCATCCGGCAGGTGTTCGGGTATCCGAGCACCGTCAACAAAAGGAGGACCCCACCGTGGTCGCCGCGGCGGACGCCCAAAACTACGCTCAGAAACTCGGGATCACTGCCGACATGGCGGTACAGGAACTGGGCTGGGACGAGGACACCGACGACGACCTGCGTGCCGCGGTCGAGGACACCATCGGTGGAGAACTGCTGGACGAGGATTCCGACGAGGTCATCGACGTCGTGCTGCTGTGGTGGCGCGACGAAGACGGAGACCTCGTCGACGCCCTCATGGATGCCATCGGGCCCCTGGCCGACGATGGATTCGTGTGGGTCCTCACCCCCAAGACCGGTCAGCCCGGTCACGTGGAGCCCAGCGAGATCGCCGAGTCCGCGCCCACAGCCGGTCTCACCCAGACGTCGGCGGCAAATCTCGGAGACTGGTCGGGAAGCCGTCTGGTTCAGCCGAAGTCGCGTCCCGCGAACAAGCGCTGAACAGTCTCACGTTTCCCGTTCACTCACCGAAGGAATCACGTCATGCCGCTCGAGGTGGGCACCACCGCCCCCGATTTCACCCTCAAGGACCAGAACAACCAGGAGGTGACGCTTTCCGATTACCGCGGAAAGAAGAACGTCCTGCTCGTGTTCTACCCGCTCGCGTTCACCGGAACGTGCCAGGGTGAGCTCTGCAAGGTTCGCGACGAACTGCCGAAGTTCGAGAACGACGAGACGGCGATCCTCGCCCTCTCCGTCGGTGCGTCGCCGACCCACAAGATCTGGTCCGCCGAACAGGGATACACCTTCCCGCTGCTCGCCGACTTCTGGCCGCACGGCGCGGTCGCGCAGCAGTACGGCGTCTTCAACGACAAGCTGGGCTTCGCGAACCGCGGCACCTTCGTCATCGACAAGGAAGGCATCATCCGGTTCGCCGAGATGAACGGGCCCGGAGAGGCCCGTGACCAGGGAGCTTGGGAGAAAGCGCTCGCCACGCTAGAGTCCTGATGCGCATCCGGCGAGGTTCTCGCCGGATGTTCGGGCGTGTAGCTCAGTGGTAGAGCTCTGGTTTTACACACCAGCGGTCGGGGGTTCGAAACCCTCCGCGCCCACCGTCAGGCAAGGCCCCGATCTGCGCTCGTGCGCGGTCGGGGCTTTCTCGTTTCGCCGGTGTCAGTCGTCGGTGAGTTCCGCGAGCTGCTCGGCGGCGGTGATGTTTCCGCTGTCGGCGAGTCGCCGGAGTTCGTCCAGGTCGCCCAGTTCGGTGGCGACTTCGATGAGCTGGTCGGCCGCGTCGGAGCTGCCGCCCTCGGCGAGGCGCCGGAGTTCGGCCATGTCACCCCGCTCGCCGGCGAGTTCGATCAGGATGTCGACCGCCGTCGCGTCGCCGTTCGCGGCTCGCTCGCGCAGAGCGGACAGGTCGGATTCAGTCATGATGCACGTCCCCTTCTCGATCGACTGTGCTGGTTCGCCGGGCTCGGAGCTCATCGCGGCGTGTGTGCCATTCGTCCCGCAACTCAGGCAGTCGCTCGCTGAGGAACTCGGCCAGCGCGATCATCTCCTCGAGCGGAGCGCGGCGTTCGGGTGGGGCGTCGGCCAGCAACGCCAGCCCCTCCCGGAACAGTGCCGCGTGCTCGCGGTGGAGGGCGGAATCGAAGTTCTGCGGTTGCTGACTCGCCGGGTCCAGGCTCACCCGGTCCACCCGTTCACCGGCCACGCGGGTGCGCCGCGCCATCCGATAGCCCTCGAGCAGTTTGACCGCGCCGGTGACGGCGCTCCGGCTCGCCAGGAGGGCTTCGCCCAGCTCGTCGATCGTCTGCTGCGGCGGGTCGCATACGAACAGGTACCCCAGCAGACGTCCTGCCATCGGAGGGAAGCCGTACTGGCGGGCGTAGAAGCGGCCGACGTGGTCGGCGAAGATCAGCTGTGTGTCGGACGGCACAGCACCGAAGGTAGCAGTCCTGACTGAAATAACACAGATTTGTGTCATTTCAGTTCGGCTGCGGTGCTCCGACTGGTTTCGTGGAGTTAACCTGTTCATCGCCCGGAGCTTCGCCTGCAGTGGCATATTCCTGATATGTCCAGGTACAAGGTGACGCTGCGCAACGGCACGTCGAGCGACAGAACCTTCGAATCAGACTTCCAGGCTGTCAACGAGACGCACCGGCCCACCGAGCCCGGGGCCGGCATCGTGAAGATCGACCGTTACGAGGACGGCGGGGGAGTGGCCGGCGTCTGGGCTGCGCCGGCCACGAGCCGCCCCTCCCGGTAGTCGGTCAGGTGCCGTCTCGCGAGGCCGTCGATCCGCGGCGATCGAGTTCGGCCTCGAATTCGGCGATCCGGCTGGTGACGGTGCGCACCGTTCCGCAGCCGTAATCATTCGCGATCGACTCGCCGAGCAGCGCTCGCTGCTCGGCGAGAAGCGCGAGCAGTTCGTCGTCGCCGAGCTTCGTCACGTCGCTGGACACCCTTCGATCGTCTCAGGCCCAGTCGCCGATTCCAATGGCTCACTGAAATTCCCCACCGGACGCGCAGAACCCCGCCGGGCCACGTGGGTGTGTTGAGTCAGCACCGAAGATGTGAGCGGGGCGGGGCCGTGCGCCGCCCCTGAATGGGGGGAACGAGGCGGCAAATACCATGGTAGGCGCACGAAAGGGCGCTTGGCGAGTTCCTCAGGAGAGTTTCAGGAATCAGACATTCCGACCGGAACGTGTCCGTCCGGCCCGGACGGCCTCTACCGGGTGCGCGTGCCCGGACCCACCGTGTCGTAGGCCTCCGCGAGGAGCTCGGCCAGGGTGTCGTCGAGCTGATCGTCGGAGGTGATCGTCAACCGGTGCGTGATCACCGTCTTCGTGGTGGGAAACGCCTCCCGCAACTGCGGGTGATGGACGCGGCGGCGCAGGTCGAGGGCGATCTCGAGCCGCGACGAATAGATGAACGCGGCAGCGAAGACGCGGGCCCGAGCCCACGCGACCTCGGTCCGGTGGACGCGCTCGTCCACCTCGCCGCAGGCCAGAACGAGGTCACGGAACTGCAGCAGGCGCTCGGTGGCGTCCGGGTCCTTGCCTGCCAGGTACTCGTCGATCGCGGCACTCATGGGACGCTCCTTTACATCGCCTGCAACGTTAGTTGATACAAATAGCGGCGTGCATCGAACCTCCCGTCCCGCCACCGCGCGCGCCGCAGGCCTGCTCCTCGGCTTCGCCGCCGACCGCGCGTTCGCCGACCCCGCCCGATGGCATCCCGTGGCCGGATTCGGCCGCACCGCAATGGCATTGGAGAAGGCGACGTACCGCGACTCCCGGCCGGCCGGAATCGTGCACGTTGCCGTCCTGGTCGGTGGAGCGGCGGGTCTGGGGGTCGCCGCGGCGCGGGTGGCGCGGCGCGGGGGCTGGGCCGGCGAGGCAGCCGCGACCGCCGTCGCAGCGTGGGCGGTGCTCGGCGGAACGTCCCTGGGACGGACCGGGTCGAGAATGGCCGCGCACCTCGAGGCGGACGACCTCGCCTCCGCCCGCGCCCTCTTGCCGTCGCTGTGCGGTCGCGACCCCAGTGTGCTCGGCGTCGACGGGCTCACCCGGGCGACGCTGGAGTCGGTGGCCGAGAACACGTCCGATTCCGCGGTCGGGGCGTTCGTGTGGGGCGCGGTGGCCGGCATCCCCGGACTGTTCGTCTACCGGGCCTCCAACACCCTGGACGCGATGGTCGGCTACCGCTCGCCGAAGTACGGCAACTTCGGCTGGGCCGCGGCGCGGTGGGACGACCTCCTCAACCTGCTGCCCGCCCGCCTGACGGGTGCGCTGTCGGTCGTCGCCGCGCCGGCGGTCGGCGGGTCGCCGAAGGAGGCGTGGGAGGCGTGGCGGCGCGACGCGTCCCAGCACCCCAGCCCCAACGCCGGTGTCGCGGAGGCCAGCGCGGCGGGCGCTCTCGGGATCTCGCTGGGCGGGCGCACCGAATACGCGCACGGCGTCGAGATGCGACCTGTGCTCGGATCCGGGCCATCGCCCCGGCCCGTCGACCTCGACCGGGCGGTGCGGCTGTCGACCGCGGTGCAGGGTGGTGCGGCGCTGGCGTCAGCGGCCCTTGCCGTAGCGGTCGGCCAGTTTCGCTTCCGCCGCCGTCCTCGGCGCTGATTCCACCGGTTTGCTCCGGGTGAACGGCTTCTTCCGGGCCACGGGCGCGGGAGCGGCGTCGTCGGCGGCCTTCGCGGACTTTTCCCTGCGGCGTTCGCGCCACTCCGCGCGGATGAAGTAGGCCAGGCCGAGCGGGGCCATGATGCCGAACGCCAGCCACTGCAGGCCGTACGACAGGTACGGGCCCGCGTCGAGTTGCGGGAGCGGAATAGTGCCGAGGCCACCCGGCTGATCGGGTTCGAGTTGCACGTACGCGTCGACGAGGTCGGTGCCGATGTAACCGCCGATCTGGCCCGCGTCGATGTAGTACACCTGCCGGAGCCCGTTCTCGTCGATCGGCTCCTTGCCCGCGATGGTGCCCTCGGACTTGCGGACGCGACCGTCGAGCGTCACCGGCCCGGCCGGCGGCGGATCCACCGGCGGCGCCTCGGTGCCCTGGATCGGGCGCACGTAGCCGCGGTTGACCAGGATGGCGCGGCCGTCGGTCAGCTGCAACGGGGTCAGGACCTCGTACGCGGGCTGCGACTCGATGGACCGCAACCGGACCAGCAGATCACTGTTCTGCACGTACGACCCGGTCGCGGTGACGCGGCGCCACTCGTCGTCCGGATTCGCCGCACCGCCGGACAGCAGGGTCTCCAGCGGGACGGGCTCGGCGTCGACCGAGTCGGCGATCAGCTGGTTCCGGTGCTCCGTGGACGTGTTCTTGCCGAGCTGCCACGGCGCGAGCACGTAGAAACACATGAAGGCGAATCCGGCGACCACCAAGGCCAACACCAACCAGCCGGGTCGCAACAGAAATCTCAGCCTTCGCACGCCTCCACGGTAGCCGCTCGCAGGTCGGGCCCCTGATCGTGGGTTACCGGCTGCGCACCCAGTCGAGCAGCCCGGGCACCGCGGCCTCGATCTGGAGGCGGACCCGTTCGAAGTCCTCGAGGTCCCCGTAGAACGGGTCGGGTACGGACGACGTGTCCGCGTCCGGGTCGAAACTGCGCAGCAACCGGCGGCGCTCGTCGGGCACGCCCATGTGGGCAAGCTCACGGTCGTGGTTGGCCGCGAGAGCGACCACCAGATCGGCGCCGAGGTGGAACGGGCCGACCTCCGCGGCCGTGTGGCCCGTCGGATAGCCGTTCAGCTTCAGGGTCTCGTTGGTGCGGATGTCGGCCTCACGGCCGACGTGCCAGCCGTGGGTCCCGGCGCTGCTCACCATCACCCGCTCGTCGAGGGCTTCCCGCCGGAGGTGCTCGGCGAAGATCTTCTCGGCCATGGGGGAGCGGCAGATGTTGCCGGTGCACACGAACGTCACGTGCAGCGGGGTGTCAGGCCGCGTCATCGAGCAACTTCCCGAGGTCGGCGACGGTCTGCGCCGTCGTGTGCGCGCGCTCGGCCTCGGTGGGGAACCCGTAACCCCACTCGACGAACACCGCGGGGATGCCCCAGTGCGCGGCGCCGAGGACGTCGTGGTCGCGGTCGCCGATCATCAGGACGTCGGCGGTGGCGCCCTCGGTGGCGGTGACTCCCAGGTTCCGCAGCGAATGCGCGATCACGTCGGACTTGGCGCGGCGACTGCCGTCGTCGCTGGCGCCACCGATGAACTCGAAGTAGTGCGCGAGTTCGAAGTGTTCGAGGATGCGGATCGCGAACCGCTCGGACTTCGACGTGGCGACGGCGAGCCTCCTGCCGCTGTCGTGGGCGGCGACGAGCACCTTCTCGATGCCGTCGAAGACGGCGTTCTCGGCCCACCCCACGCGGTCGTAGCGTTCGAAGTAGGCGGCGATCGCCTGCTGCACGAGGTCTTCGCCCAGTCCCATCGACCGGAACGTGTCGATCATCGGCGGGCCGATGACGGCGTCGATCATCTCGTCGGTCGGTTCCGGCTGACCGATCGTCGCGAGCGCATGGCGGAAGCCGGCGTGAATGCCGGGCGCGGAATCGGTGAGCGTGCCGTCGAGGTCGAACAGCACGATCGGTGCCGATAGGGCAGAAGAGGCAGACGGGGCGGTGGACGCGGAGGTGGAGAGAGATGTCACCGGACCATTGTCCCTTAGGCTCGACAATCGTGGACATTCGTGCCGGGAGCCGGGAGAGCCTGCGTCACCACGGAGACGTGGATGCGGGGCCCGGACTCCTCGATTTCGCAGTCAACGTGCAAGGTGACGGGCCACCGGACTGGCTGCGCCTCCGCCTCGCCGACGCGCTGGCGCACCTGGGCACCTACCCGACGGTCGCGGCCGATCTCGCGGCCCGGACCGCGGTGGCGTCCCGGCACGGCCGGACACCCGAGGAGGTGCTGCTGCTCGCCGGGGGGGCCGAGGGGTTCTCCCTGCTGCCGCGGCTCGGAGTCCGGGAGGCGGCGCTGATCCACCCGTCGTTCACCGAACCGGAGTGGGCGCTGCGGGAGGCGCAGGTGCCGGTCACACAGGTGCTGCTCGGCGACCCGTACGTCCTCGACTCGGCGACGGTCCCGGAATCGGCCGACCTGGTCGTGATCGGCAACCCGACCAACCCGACGTCGGTACTGCACCCCGCCGAGGCGATCCTGCGGTTGCGCCGACCGGGCCGGATCGTCGTCGTCGACGAGGCGTTCATGGACGCGGTCCCGGACGAGGGCGAGTCGCTGGCCGGTCGCGCACTGCCCGACGTGCTGGTGCTCCGCAGTCTCACCAAGACGTGGGCGCTGGCGGGACTGCGCTGCGGGTACGCGCTCGGGGCCCCCGAGATCCTCGAACGACTGCAGGTGGGACGGGCGCACTGGCCGGTGGGCAGTCTGCAGGTGGAGGCGATCGCCGCGTGCAGCGAACCGCAGGCCGTCGCCGCCGCCCGCGACCACGCCGTCGTGCTGGGCGAGTGGCGCGAAGACATGGTCCGGCGGCTGACCGGGATCGGCGTCGCCGTGCACCGGCCCGCCGCCGCGCCGTTCCTGCTGCTCCGCCTGCCGGACGGCGAACTGATGCGCAAGCACCTGCGCGAACGGGGCATTGCTGTACGCCGCTGCGACACGTTCCCCGGACTCGGACCGGACCTCCTCCGCGTCGCGGTGCGCCCCGCGGAGCAGACCGCCGTGCTCGTCGACGCGATGAAGGAGATCCTGTGAACCCGGTGCGTCTCGCCGACGTGATCGCGACCCTGGACGCGGCCTACCCGCCCGCCCTCGCCGAGTCGTGGGACTCCGTCGGCCTCGTGTGCGGCGACCCCGACGACACGGTGGCGACGGTGACGGTCGCGGTCGATCCGACCGCCGCGGTGGTCGACGAGGCGATCGCCGCCGGTGCCGACCTGCTCCTCGTCCACCACCCGCTGCTGCTCCGCGGAGTCGACACCGTTGGCGCCCACACCCCGAAGGGTGCGCTCGTCCACAAGCTGATCAAGGCCGGCTGCGCCCTGTTCACAGCGCACACCAACGCCGACTCCGCGGACCCCGGCGTCTCCGACGCCCTCGCGGCGGCGCTCGGGCTCACCGTCACCGGGCCGATCGAGCCGCAGCCCACCGAGAACCTCGACAAATGGGTGATCCTCGTCCCCGCCGATGACGCCGACACGGTCCGCCGCGCACTGTTCGACGCCGGCGCCGGACACATCGGCAACTACCGCGACTGCAGCTGGTCCGTCACCGGTCACGGTCAGTTCCTCCCGACCGACGGCGCGAATCCGGCACTCGGCGAGGTCGGCGCACTCGAACGGGTCGAGGAGAGCCGGGTGGAGGTGATCGCGCCGCGAGCCCTCCGGCCGAAGGTGCTCGCCGCCATGCGCGCCGCCCACCCGTACGAGGAGGTCGCGTTCGACGTGTTCGAGACGGCGACGTTCCCCGGCCCCCGCGGACTCGGACGCGTCGGCGAGCTACCCGAACCGCTGACGCTGCGCGACTTCACCGACCGGGTGGCGGACGCGCTGCCCGCAACCACGTGGGGTGTGCGGGCCGCGGGCGACCCCGAAGCCACGATCCGCACCGTCGCCGTGTGCGGTGGCTCGGGCGACTCGTTCCTCGACGACGTCGCACGTCTCGGCGTGGACGCCTACGTGACCGCCGATCTGCGACACCACCCGGCCGACGAGCACCTGCGCGCCGGAGGTCCGGCCCTGATCGACGTCGCGCACTGGGCGAGCGAGCAACCGTGGTGCGAACAGGCGAAGGGCGTGCTCGACACCGCGTTCGCGCACACATCGGGGTGGCAGGTGCAGGTGTCCGCGGTCCGCACCGATCCGTGGTCGATCAGCGCGCCGCCGTCGTAGCGCCGTCCGGCCGAAACCCGTGATGCGCCGGGGTACGGTTGACACCCAGCAATCTGCCGCAGAAGAACCCTTCACAGAAGACAGCAGGAGTTACCACGCGTGAACGTCGAACCACAGGTGCAGTCCAAGCTTCTCGACCTCGCCGGCGTCGATGCGGAGCTGTCGAGGATCGCCCACCGACGCACCGCGCTCCCGGAGCGTCAGGAAGTCGAGCGGCTCGAGGCGGAGCGCGTCACCCGTAAGGACGCGGCCGTGGCCGTGGAGATCATCCTCGACGACCTCGACCGCGACATCCGCAAACTCGAAGGCGAAGTCGACGCCGTCCGTCAGCGTGAGGACCGCGATCGCAAGCTCCTCGAGAGCGGAACGGTCGGATCGAAGCAGCTCACCGAACTCGAACACGAACTCGGCAGCCTCGTCCGCCGTCAGGGACTGCTCGAGGACGAACTGCTCGAGGTGATGGAACGGCGCGAGGCGTCGCAGTCCGACCACGACCACGCCGGTGCGCAGCTGTCGCAGATCGAGGAAGACCTCATCGACGCGTCCCGCCGCCGCGACGACGCCGTCGCCGACCTGGACGCCGCGGAGCAGCGCTGCACCCGGGACCGGGCGGCACTCGCCGACCAGTTCCCCGCCGACCTGATCACCGTCTACGAGAAGCAGCGCAGCCAGAACGGCGTCGGCGCGGCGCTGCTGCAGGCGCGGCGCTGCGGAGCGTGCCGCATCGAACTCGACCGCGGCGAGATCTCCCGCATCACCGGCACCGCACCCGACGTCGTGGTGCGCTGCTCCGAGTGCGGCGCGATCCTGGTGCGCACCAAGGAGTCGGGTCTGTGAGTGTCGGTCGCGTCGTCGTCGAGGCCGACGGTGGATCGCGCGGTAATCCCGGACCCGCGGGCTACGGCACCGTGGTGTTCGCCGCCGCCGACGGCGCCGTCCTCGCCGAACGCAAGGAAAGCCTCGGCACCGTCACGAACAACGTCGCCGAATACCGGGGGCTGATCGCCGGGCTCGAGGCCGCCGCCGAACTCGGCGCGTCCGGGGTGGACGTGCGGATGGACTCCAAACTGGTGGTCGAGCAGATGTCCGGGCGCTGGAAGGTCAAACACCCGGACATGATTCCGCTGCAGCGCCGGGCGTCGGAACTCGCCCGGCAGTTCGATTCCGTGACATACACGTGGATTCCGCGGGCCGAGAACGCGCACGCCGACCGCCTCGCCAACGAGGCCATGGACGGTGCCGCCGGTTACGGCGCCGAACCGGAACCCGCCGCCGCGGCGTCGGACAAGCCCACCCCGGCGGCGCCGGGCTGGATGGACACGACCGGCGCCCCGACCCGGATGCTGCTGCTCCGGCACGGGCAGACCGTCCTGTCCGTCGACCGGCGGTACTCGGGTCGCGGGAACCCGGCGCTCACCGAGATCGGGCTGGCCCAGGCGAACGGCGCGGCTTCGCGCTTCGCGGGCAACGACGGCATCGCGGCCGTGGTGTCGTCCCCGCTGGGGCGCGCGCAGCAGACCGCGGCGGCGGCGGCGAAGGTGCTCGGGCTCCCGGTCACCGTGCACGAGGGCCTCACCGAAACCGACTTCGGCGAGTGGGAGGGCCTCACGTTCAGAGAGGCCGCCGACCGCGACCCCGAACTGCACCGCAAATGGTTGTCGGACACGTCGGTGCGACCGCCGGCGGGGGAGAGCTTCGACGAGGTCCGGGAGCGGATAGTGAAGGTCCGAGACGACCTCACCGCCACCTACGGCGGCTCCACGATTCTCGTCGTCACGCATGTGACCCCGATCAAGACCCTGCTGCAACTGGCGCTCGACGCGGGACCGTCGCTGCTGTACCGGCTGCACCTGGATCTGGCGTCGCTGAGCATCGCCGAGTTCTACCCCGACGGCGGCTCGTCCGTCCGCCTGGTCAACGACACCTCCCACCTGTGAGTACTTATTAACCGCCGGCGGTTAATAAGTACTCACAGGCCCAGAGGGCAACAACGGCCGCGAGCAGGGTCAGCGGCGTGGTCACCAGCGCGAGAATCGTGAAGGTCCGCAGATCCGCGGGCGATCCGGCTCGCGCTGAGACCCGCCGCCACAGCATGATCGCCAGCGACCCCACGTAGGTGAGGTTGGGGCCGAGGTTCACCCCGAGCAGCATCGCCAGGACGAGGGCGGTCGGCGGGTGGGGTCCGAGCGCCGCCAGCAGGAGCAGTGTGGCGGGGAGGTTGTTCACCAGATTCGCGGCGACCGCCGCGACGACGGCCATCGTGAGCAGGGCCGCGAACGACGTGTCGGTCGGCAGCCGCGAGCCGATCCAGTCCCCGATCGGGCCGTTCGCGACGCCGGCGACGACGACGCCGAGGACCAGGACGAACGCGCAGAACCACACGTCGACCGAATACAGGATGCGGCCGAAGTCGGTGCGGCCGTCGCGCAGCGCGACGACGCCGAGCACGATCGCCCCCGCCGCCGCCACCCATGCCGGCGCGATTCCCACGAAGCCGGACACCGCGAAACCGACGAGCGTCGCGGCGATGATCGACAGTGCGACGGTCGGTGCGGCTGGATCGCGGGCCGGTTCCGGTTCGGCGTCGGGCCGAACCAGGTCGCGGCGGAAGAACATCCGGAACAGGATCAGTTCGACGACGATCGCCACCGCCCAGGGCAGCGCCATGACGGCGGTGAAATGGAGAAAGGTCAACCCCGTCGCGGAAAAGGCGATCAGGTTCGTCAGGTTGGAGACGGGCAGCAGCGTCGACGCCGTGTTCGACAGGTGAGCCGTGGCATACGAATGGGGGCGCGGATCCATCCGCAGCGAGCGGGCCGTCGCGATCACCGCCGGCGTCAGCAGCACCACCGTCGCGTCGAGACTCAGCACTGCCGTGGTGAGTGCCGCGGCCCCGAACACGAGCGTCAGCAACCGCTTCGGATCTCCGCGGGCCCCGCGCCGCAGCCGGGCCGCGATCCAGGTGAACACACCCATCGCGTCCGCGAGGTGCGCGAGGACGAGGATCGCCGCGAGGAACCCGACGGTCGGGGCCATCTCGGTCACTTCGTCCCGGGCCTGCGCCGGCGTCACCAGACCGGTGGCCAGGACGATGACGGCGGCCGGTGCGGCCGCGACGATCTCGGGTAACCGGCGAGGCCGGACGACCGCGAAGACGAGGACCGCGGCGACGAGCGCCACTGCCAGAACAGTCACCGGCGGGTCACTTCAGGAGCTTGAGGAGGGTGCGCAGGTTCCGCGTGGTGGTGAAGGCCTTGAGTTTGGGAGTGCCGGTGCTCTTGCCGAACTTGCTCTTCAGCGTCATGCCCCGTTCCACCTCCCAGTACAGGACACCGTCTCCGGCCTGCACGCGTTCGACCTCCGGGTCCAGGTCGTCCCGGATCCCCAGCAGGGTGTCCAGGACCTCGGGGTCGGGAGTCACCAGCACGTACGGGTGCCAGCCTTCTCGCTCGGGGTCGAACGGGTAGTCGTCGACGATCTTCCGGATCGTGTCGAGGTCGAGGACGAAAACCCAGGCTTCGTAGTGGAAGTCGGCGCGCAGCGCGGATTCGATCTCGCTCTTCAGCGCGGGGACGTCGTCGCGGTCGGAATCGAACAGCACGTTGCCCGACGCGAGGACGGTCTTCACGTTCTCGAATCCCAGCTCGGCGAAGGTGCTGCGAAGGTCGGCCATCTTGATGTTGATGCCGCCCACGTTGATACCGCGCAGGAGGGCGGCGTATCGGGTCATGCTCAGACCATAGTGCGGCGGCATGACACGTTCGCGCGAACTGTAGGCTGATCGGGCGGACGAGTTGGCCGGGCGACCGCGGCACGGGGAACCAGCACATCAGTGCGCAGGCCCCGAGTCGAGGAAAGTCCGGACTCCACAGAGCAGGGCGGTTGTTAACGGCAACCCGAGGTGACTCGCGGGACAGTGCCACAGAAAACAGACCGCCGACGCCACATCCTCCGGGGTGCGGTGTCGGTCAGGGTGAAACGGTGCGGTAAGAGCGCACCAGCACCCCGGGTGACCGGGGTGGCTAGGTAAACCCCGCCCGGAGCAAGGTTGAAGGCCGCATCGGATCCTCCGGGACCCGGTGCGGCTGCGCAGGTGTTCGAGGGCTGCTCGCCCGAGCCTGCGGGTGAACCGCTCGAGGTACCCGGCGACGGTGTGCCCAGATGGATGGTCGCCACCCGGAGCTTCGGCGCCGGGGACAGGATCCGGCTTACACGCCAACTCGTCCGCCTCAATCTTGCGTCTGCGGGATCCGCCGCGTGCGGCTGGAGACCAGGTCACGGCCCTGACTGGCGAGTAACAAACAGACCGGTTAGTGTTTTTCCCGCAGCGGCCCGACTGACCCGAATCGGGGTCGATGCCGGGGCCCGTCGTCCACGTCCGTGGGCGATGGGGCCCCTCGCCGACGGTGCCGGAACAGTAGATGTTACTCATAATAGCGGTAACATCTGCTCATGGACTTGCCTCACGACATCGCCGGTTCCGGCCCCACCCTGGTCCTCGTGCACGGGGTGGTGCATCGCAGGCAGGCCTGGAACGTCCTGCTCGACCAACTGACCCCCTATCGCCGGGTGGTCACCGTCGACCTTCCCGGGCACGGCGAATCGGCGGCACTCGAAGACGGCGCGGACACGATGGACCAACTGGTCGAGGAATTGAGCGGGTTCGTCCGCTCGGTGACGCCTGCCGGGGAACGGCCGCACGTTGCAGGAAATTCGCTCGGCGGCTGGCTCTCGCTCGCCCTCGCCGCTCGCGGCGAGGTCGCCTCGGCCACGGCACTCTCACCGGCAGGCTTCTTCGTCAATCACGCCGATCAGGCCCGCACCATCTACACGTTCCGCGCTCTGCGCGGAGTCACCCGGGCGCTGGGCCCGAACACTCCGAAGGCGTTGCGATACAAAGCCGTCCGCTATCCCACACTCGCCGCCTTCTTCGCGCGGCCCAGTCGGGTGCGCTACGAGGACGCCGTGATCGACGCGCAGTCGCTGGCCACGAACGCTCTGGTCGACAAGGGGTTGACGGCCTCGTTCGACCTCCCGCCGGTCGTCGACGCGACGGTACCGGTCACCGTGGCGTGGGGGCGGCGGGACCTGATCCTGCCCGTCTACCAAGCGCGACGGGTGCGCAGAGTGTTCCCGCAGGCGCGGATTCTGATCCTGCCCGGCATCGGGCACGTCCCGATGACCGACGACCCGGACCTGATCAGCACGATCCTGCTCGGCGGCAGCGCCGCGAGTTCCAGCGACTCCCCGAACTGACCGCGCTACCGCGCCTCGGTGACAAATCGGCGCTACCGCGCCTCGGTGACAAATCGGCGCTACCGCGCCTCGGTGACAAATCGGCGCTACCGCGCCTCGGCCACGACGACGGCGCCGAATCCGAAGAGAACGCTTCCGGTGATCCGGTCGAGAACTTTTCGCACCGACGGCTTCTCCAGCGTGGTGCGTGCGCGGGTCAGCAGGATGCTGTACGCGCCGAGCCAGACGATCCCGAGCAGCCCGTGCACCAGCACCAGCAGGGCCAGGCTCGGGGCGGTCGGCCAGCCGGGCGGGACGAGCTGGGGGAGCAGGCCGGTGTAGAACACCGCGATCTTGGGGTTCAGGAGGTTGGTCAGGAATCCGGCGCGCCAACTCGACCCCGAAGACGGCGCCGGCGCCGGCGCGGACGGGGCGGCGTGGGGGCGCGTCCGGCTGCGCCAGAGGGTGGAGACCCCCAGATACACCAGGTACATCCCGCCGACGATCTTCACGACGGTGTACGCCTCCGCGGAGGCGGCGAGCACGGCACCGAGCCCGACGACGGTCAGCGCGCCCCACACCATCAATCCGGCGACCACGCCGAACGTGGCCCGCAGCGCGGCGCTGCGCCCGCCGGACAGTCCGGCGCGGGTCACCACCGCCATGTCCGGACCGGGAATCACGGTCAGAAGCCCGAGGACCGCGAACGCTGTCACCACCACACCGATCATCAGCCCAGTATGTGGGGTGTGGTCAGCGCAGTGAAATCCACACCTGCGACTTGCCGAGCACGGTGTGCCCGTCGAACGTGACTGTCAGGTCGATCCTCGCGGTGCCCGCGGATTCGTCGACCTCCGCGGCCTTCGCGACGACCTCGACCACCGCGCCCCGGTCCGGGCCGACGATCACCGGCTTGGTGAAGCGCGCGCGGTACCCGGTGACCAGTGCCGGATCGCCGAGCCAGTCGACGACGCACTGCGTCGCCAGTCCCAGTGTGAGCATGCCGTGGGCCAGCACACCGGGCAGGCCCACTGCGTCCGCGATGTCGTCCCGGTAGTGAATGGAGTTGAAGTCACCGGAGGCTCCGGCGTAGCGGACCAGGGATTCCCGGGTCACGTGATACCGGGCCTTGGCGACGGTGTCGCCGAGCAGGATTCGTCGCGGGGAGGTCATTCCTCCCCCCTGACGAACAGTGTCGACGTCATCGTGCTCACGTGATCGCCTGTGGCGTCACGGATCTCGATGTCGGCGACGAGCAGGGTGTGCGGGCCGCGCGAGGTCACGTGCGTCACGGTGAGCACGGCGGAGAGTTCGTCGCCCGCGACGACGGGGCGGTGGGACGTGGCGTGCTCGGTGCTGTGCACCATATTGACCGGCTCGATCCCCGACGTCGGATCGGCGACCAGTTGCGCGAGTGCGCGTTCCTGCACGATGACGGGAAACGTGGGCGGGGCAACGAGATCGGCGTGACCGGCGGCGCGGGCACTGTCGACGTCGAACGACGTCGGGTTGGTGGCGAAGACGGCGCGGGCGAATTCCCTGATCTTCTCGCGGCCCACGAGGTAGGGCTCGGTCGGTGGGTAGACACGACCCTCGATCTCCGGATTCACTCCCATCACGTCAGCCTAGAGACGTGAGGTCCGGTGGGCAGGGCGAAGCGTCACGAATGTGTTGCGGGCGTGCGTGCCCTGATGCAACGAAACCCCCGCCGGATGCGTCCGGCGAGGGTTTCGGGGTATCGACTGATCGACAACCGTCAGACGGGATCGACCATCAGCAGTTGGGCCCAGTAGGTGGCGCCTTCGGCACCGAGGTAGGGAAGTAGATGATCAAAAATGATCGTCGACATGCTCGCTCCATTCTCTGTTCGGGCACTGCGCACGGGAAGAACGAGCCATCGGCACCGCACTGACCGGCGCCGGAGACCGTATCACCGGACAGGACTCCGAGGGTAACAGTCTGAGCGTGATCCACAACCCCACACGTCCCACCGGTGCCACACTGAGGACATGACTGACGAAGATCACCTCTGGTACTACAACGTCGAGGACGGCACCGTCACGCAGGGGAAGGCGGCGTCGTCGATGACGCGGATGGGCCCGTATCCCGACCGCGCGTCGGCGGAGAAGGCGCTGCAGATCGCTGCGGAGCGGAACAAGGCGGCGGACCGGGCCGACGAGGAGTGGAACAACTAGCGTTACGGAAAGGGTGTGCGCGAGGTGCCGATGAGTCGTTTCGTTGCGCGCGGAATCGATTTCGGCACCGTGCGCACCGAATTCCACCTGCCGGACGGGTATCCGCCCGCCGCGGTCGCGCAGGCGCGGACGGCGTCCGACCGGTTCGCGTCCGGACGGCAGGACCGCACCGATCTGGCGTTCGTCACCATCGATCCGCCCGATTCGATGGATCTCGATCAGGCGTTGCACCTCGAGCGGACAGCCGACGGGTTCGTCCTGCACTACGCGATCGCGGACGTCGGCGCCGTCGTGGAGCCCGGTGGGGTGCTCGACGTGGAGACCCGCAAACGCGGGCAGACGTTCTACCTCCCCGACGGCAAGGTGCCGCTGCATCCCCAGGAACTCTCGGAGGGATCGGCGAGCCTTCTGCCGGGTGAGGACCGCCCGGCGGTGGTGTGGCGGATCGAACTCGACGAGTCGGCCGAGCCGCTGTCGTGCACCGTGTCCCGTGCCACTGTGCGGTCCGTGGCCCGACTCGAATACTCCGGTGTGCAGGCCGATGCGGAGGCGGGGCGACTGCATCCGTCCATTGCGTCGCTGCCCGAGTTCGGCCGGCTCCGCACGGCGGCGGCGGTGGCGCGCGGAGCCATCGAACTCCGGCTCCCCGAGCAGGAGGTGGTGCCGGACGGCGACAGCTGGCGCGTCGACCTCGCGCCCCGCACCGAGGCCGACGACTGGAACGCCGAGGTCTCACTGCTGACCGGAATGTGTGCGGCCGCCATGATGCTCGACGCGAAGATCGGATTGCTCCGCACTCTGCCGCCTGCCGGGCCGGACGCGGTCGGGGCGCTGCGGCGCACAGCGGCGGCACTCGGGGTCGACTGGCCCGAGAGCGTCGGTGTCGGTGAACTCCTGGCGCGGTTGGACCCGAATTCGGCGTCGACGCTGGTGCTGATGACCGAGGCGCCGTCACTGCTGCGGGGCGCCGACTACGCGGCGTTCGACGGCACCCTGCCGGAACTGACGGCGCACGCCGCCATCGGCGCCCCCTACGCGCACGTGACCGCGCCGCTGCGCCGGCTCTCGGACCGGTACTCCACGGAGGTGTGCCTGGCCGTGTCCGCCGGAACGCCGGTGCCGTCCTGGGCGCGGGACGCCCTCGGATCGATGCCCGAGATCATGGGCGGCTCGGATTCCCTCGCGAGCAAGATCGACCGGGCCTGCATCGACCTCACCGAGGCGACCGTGCTCGCCGACCGGGTGGGGGAGACGTTCGACGCGACCGTGCTGCGGTCACGGAACGGCAAACGCACCGCGGACGTGTTCGTCCCGTCGGTGTCCGTGATGGCCAAATGTGTCGGCGACCCCGCCGAGGGCGAGCAGGTGAAGATCAGACTCGTCTCCGCCGACGTCGCGAAGCGGACCGTCGAATTCGGTTATCCCGCATAGCGGGTCAGGTGCGGAACCGGTCCGTCGCCTCGACCAGGTGGTGGACGATGCCTGGTTCCATCGCGGAGTGCCCAGCGTCGTCGACGATCTCGAGCCGGGAACCCGGCCACGCCCGGTGCAGCGCCCACGCGCTGGCCGCCGGGCAGACCACGTCGTAGCGGCCCTGCACGATCACGCCCGGAATGCCATCCAGCGCGACGGCGTCCCGCAGCAGCTGGCCCTCGTCCAGGAATCCGCGATGGTGGAAGTAGTGGTTCTCGATGCGGGCGAAGGCCAGCGCGAACCTCGGCTGGGACGTCTCCACCACCCGTTCCGGTTTGGGGAGCAGCGAACTCGTCGCGCCCTCCCACGTGGACCACGCGACCGCGGCCCTCGTCGCGACGTCGGCGTCGTCGGAGTGCAGGAGCCGGTGATAGGCCTCGACGAGATCCCCGCCCCGCTCCGGCTCCGGCACCGGCGCCAGGAACTCGTCCCACAGTTCGGGGAACAGGTGTCCGGCACCGCCGTTGTAGTACCAGTCGATCTCGCTGCGGCGGAGCAGGAAGATGCCGCGCAGCACCAGTTCGGTGACCCGGTGGGGGTGCTGCTGGGCATAGGCGAGTGCCAGCGTGGAGCCCCACGACCCGCCGAAGACCTGCCACCGGTCGATGCCGAGATGCTCACGCAGCAGTTCGATGTCGCCGAGGAGGCGGCCGGTGGTGTTGACCGACAGATCGGCCCCGTCGGCGACGTGGGGTGTGGAACGCCCGCACCCGCGCTGGTCGAGCAGCACGATCCGGTACACCCGCGGGTCGAAGAACTGGCGTTGCGCGGGGTCGGTGCCGCCGCCGGGCCCGCCGTGGAGGAACACGACCGGCTTCCCGTCGGGGTTTCCGCTCTGCTCCCAGTACATCTGCTGGCCGTCGCCGACGTCGAGGTGCCCGAACTGATACGGCTCGAGCGGCGGGTACAGGGTGCGCAACTGGCTCACGTCGGCCTCAGAACCCGATCAGGCCGGACGCCAGATCGGGGATCTCCAGCGCGGTGATCGCCTGCTGCCGGATGTCGGGGCAGGCCGCCGTCGTGATGACGTCGATCCGGGCCCGGTCCTGCAGGAAGTCGAGCGCATTGAGGTTGTTCTTCGCGATCCACGTGCCGACCAGGCCGTTCAATCCGGTCTTCCCGATCGTCGGGGTGTAGGTGCGCCAGCTCTGCAACTGACCCTCGAGGTCGGTGCACAGCTGGGCGGCCTGCGCCTCGGTGACGCCACCCGGCACCAGGGCGGTGCCGGGAACCGCGGTGGTGGCCGGCGGCGGGGGCGCGGTGGTGCCGGGTGCGGGGGCGGGGCCCTGTCCGGCGCACCCTGTGACCAGCGCCGCGGCCGCCACCGTCCCGGCCGCGGCTGCGGCCAGGCGGTGACGACGTCCGAAGCCGTGCACGCGTCGCTGTCCCATGAACATCCCCCTCGAGTGTGTGCCGGCCCGGTGAGTCGAGGACGACCTAGAAGCTGTGCTCTTCCGCCGGAAACGTTCCGGTGCGCACTTCGGCCGCGTAGGCGACGGCCGCGTTGCGCAACTCGTCACCGACGTTACCGAAGCGCTTGACGAACTTCGCCGTCTTGCCACTGGTGTAGCCGGCCATGTCCTGCCACACGAGGACCTGGGCGTCGCATTCGGCGCCCGCTCCGATGCCCACGGTGGGGATGGTGAGCTTGCGGGTGACCTGGCCTGCGATCTCGGCGGGCACCATCTCCATGACGACGGAGAACGCGCCGGCCTCCTGCACGGCGATCGCGTCGGCGACCAACTGCTCGGAGGCGTCGCCGCGGCCCTGCACGCGGAATCCGCCGAGCGAGTTGACGCTCTGCGGGGTGAACCCGACGTGGGCCATGACGGGGATGCCCGCGGCGGTGATCGCGGCGATCTGCGGAGCGACGCGCTCGCCGCCCTCGAGCTTGACCGCGTGGGCCAGCCCCTCCTTCATGAACCGGGTCGCGGACGCGAGGGCCTGCTCCGGCGAGCTTTCGTAGCTGCCGAACGGCAGGTCCGCGACCACGAGGGCGTGCGGCGCTCCGCGGACGACGCCGCGAACGAGGGGCAGGAGTTCGTCGATCGTGACCGGGACGGTGGTCTCGTATCCGTAGACGACGTTGGCGGCCGAGTCGCCGACGAGGAGGACCGGGATTCCGGCCTCTTCGAAGATGCGGGCGCTGGAGTAGTCGTAGGCGGTGAGCATCGACCAGCGTTCGCCCTCGGCCTTCATGGCCTGCAGGTGGTGGATCCGGGTCTTGCGCTTGGGAACGTCGTGCGATGGTGCTGATCCGTAGAGCCGATCTTCTGACGTGCTCGCGGACGACTTGCTATCGGACATCGTTGTCCCTTTCTGGCCTCGAGGCCCTTGACGGGTCCCCGGGTGCGGGTGATGACGCCTACAGTCTGCCACCGGCCGGCGGGGGAGCGAAGGGGTCGCGCGGGTGCAATGGGTCACACCTGCGGTCCGGTCTCTGACCTGCGGGAAGGCCCTTCGCCGCGGAACCCCTGGCACGATCGTCCTATGTCGAAGAGTGCTCGGGTACCGGCCGCGTTCGCGGGGTGCATCGCCGTCGTCCTTGTCGTCGCAGGCTGCGCGGGGGGCGGACAGGGCACCGGTGAGGCCGTCGCCGAACCGTCGGCGGCCGAGGCCGCTCCGGCCGGACCGATCCCCGCCGGGCTCGAGGAGTTCTACACGCAGCAGGTGCAGTGGGGCTCGTGCGACGGGTTCAGCACGGACGGGTCCCCGCTCGGGGACACGCTCGAGTGCGCCGAGGTGACGGTGCCCAACGACTACGCGAATCCCGGCGGGGCCACCGCGCAGATCGCCGTCTCCCGCTCGAAGGCGACCGGCGACAAGATCGGATCGCTGCTCGTGAACCCGGGCGGCCCCGGGGCGTCGGGTATCGGGCTGGCATCCGTGGCCGACGGCACCGCCATCGCCGAGCGGTTCGACGTCATCGGTTTCGATCCGCGCGGCGTCGGCGCGTCCACACCGCAGGTGACCTGCATGACCCCGGCGGAAGTGGACGCGAGGCGCAAGGACGACGACGTCGACATGAGCCCTGCCGGAATCGCACGAACCGAGGCCGAGAACCGCGACTACGCGGACAAGTGCGCGCAGCGGACCGGTGTCGACGTCCTCGCCCATGTCGGCACGAACGACGTGGTGCGCGACATGGACGTCATCCGGGCGGTGCTCGGCGACGAGAAGCTGAACTACCTCGGCTATTCGTACGGAACCCGGCTCGGCTCCACGTACGCGGAGACGTTCCCCGGCAACGTGCGCGCGATGGTCCTCGACGGCGCCCTCGACCCGGAGCAGGACCCGACGCAGGAGGTGATCCTGCAGGCCGCCGGATTCCAGTCCGCGTTCGACGCGTTCGCCGCGGAGTGCATGCAGCAGAAGGACTGTCCGCTCGGCACCGACCCGGCGCAGGCGAATGCGAGGTTCCGGGCGCTCGTCGACCCGCTGATCGGCAAGCCCGCCGCGACCACCGACCCGCGCGGACTCAGCTACACCGACGCGATCACCGGCGTCCAGCAGGCGCTGTATTCGCCGAACCTCTGGGGCCCGCTCCGCGGCGGGCTGGAGAGCCTGCAGTCGGGGACGGGTGATTCGCTGCTGATGCTGGCGGACCTGTACGAGGGGCGCGCCGACGACGGCACGTATTCCAACCTCAACGACGCATTCAATTCCATCCGCTGCATGGACGATCCGCCCGTCACCGACCGCGCGGTTGTCGGGGAGGCGGACGTGCGGTACCGCCAGGCGGCGCCGTTCCTCGACGACGGTCGCGGCACCGGCAACGCTCCACTGGACGTGTGCGCGTTCTGGCCTGCGCCGAACACGGGCGCGCCGCACACCGTGTCCGCGCCGGGGATCCCGCCGGTCGTCGTCGTGTCGACGACCGAGGATCCGGCGACGCCGTACCAGGCGGGTGTGGATCTGGCGAAGCAGATGAACGGCTCGCTCGTCTCGTACCGGGGCACCCAGCACACCGTCGTCCTCGACGGCGAGGCGTGCGTCGACGACGCCGTCACGGACTATCTCGTCGACCTCGCAGCGCCGCCCGCCGAACTGATGTGCTGACCGGTGCCTGTGACGGGATCGCCCGAGGTGCCCGCACGCTGGCCCGATGCGGAATCCGGAACAGCCGAATCAACGAAGTAACACAGATTTAACGAACTTTGCTTACTCTCGCGGACATGGATCGCCAAAAGGAATTCGTGCTTCGCACCCTCGAAGAGCGCGACATTCGGTTCGTCCGATTGTGGTTCACGGACGTTCTCGGATACCTGAAATCGGTGGCGATCGCCCCCGCGGAACTGGAAGGTGCCTTCGAGGAAGGCATCGGCTTCGACGGATCCGCGATCGAGGGCTTCTCCCGGGTGTCCGAGGCGGACACGGTCGCGAAGCCGGACGCCTCCACCTTCCAGGTGCTGCCGTGGAGTTCGAGCAAGGGGCATCAGCATTCCGCCCGCATGTTCTGCGACATCGCCATGCCGGACGGTTCGCCGTCCTGGGCGGATTCGCGGCACGTGCTGCGCCGCCAGCTGAACAAGGCCAGCGATCTGGGCTTCAGCTGCTACGTGCACCCCGAGATCGAGTTCTTCCTCCTCGAGAACGGGCCGATCGACGGCACCCCGCCGAAGCCCGCCGACTCCGGCGGCTACTTCGACCAGGCCGTGCACGACTCCGCGCCCAACTTCCGCCGCCACGCCATCGACGCGCTCGAGTCGATGGGCATCTCCGTCGAGTTCAGCCACCACGAGGCGGCTCCCGGCCAGCAGGAGATCGACCTGCGGTACGCGGACGCCCTGTCGATGGCCGACAACGTGATGACGTTCCGGTACGTCGTCAAGGAGGTCGCGATCGCCGAGGGCGTGCGCGCCACCTTCATGCCCAAGCCGTTCAGCGATCAGGCCGGCTCGGCGATGCACACCCACATGAGCCTGTTCGAGGGCGACACCAACGCCTTCCACAACCCGGACGACCCGATGCAGCTGTCGGAGACCGGTAAGGCGTTCATCGCCGGCATCCTCGAGCACGCCAACGAGATCAGCGCCGTCACCAACCAGTGGGTGAACTCCTACAAGCGCCTGATCCACGGCGGCGAGGCCCCGACCGCGGCGTCCTGGGGTCCGTCCAACCGGTCGGCGCTGGTCCGCGTCCCGATGTACACGCCGAACAAGGCGTCGTCGCGTCGTGTCGAGATCCGCAGCCCAGATTCGGCCTGCAACCCGTACCTGACGTTCGCGGTACTCCTCGCCGCGGGTCTGCGCGGAATCGAGAAGGGCTACGAACTGCCCCCCGAGGCCGAGGACGACGTGTGGGCGCTGACGTCGGCCGAGCGCCGCGCCATGGGCTACCGGGAGCTGCCCGGCAACCTCGACGGCGCACTGCGCGAGATGGAGAAGTCGGAGCTGGTGGCCGAAGCCCTCGGCGAGCACGTGTTCGACTTCTTCCTGCGCAACAAGCGGCGTGAGTGGGAGGAGTACCGGAGCCACGTGACGCCGTTCGAACTCAAGACGTATCTGGGGTTGTGAGCAAGAGCATGGTGAAGCCTCCGGCAGCGCGTTCTGCCGTTCCCGGTCCGGGTCGTCTGGGTCTCGTCGAGCCGACCGCTCCGTCCGAACTCCGCGAGCTGGGCTGGGTCGGTGAGGACAGCATCGAACTGCTGTGGTCGCTGTCGCGGGCCGCGAACGCCGACCTCGCCCTCCGCACCCTGGTGCGCCTGAGGGACGGGCTCGGTGAGAGCTGGGCCGAACTCGATACGGCACTGCGTACCGACAAGGGCCTGCGCGGCCGATTGTTCGGGTTGTTCGGTGCGTCCAGCGCGTTCGGTGACCACTTGGTCGCGGATCCCGCGTCCTGGAAGATCCTCGCCGGCGACGTCCGCCTGCCGTCGAAGGACGAGGCGACCGCCACGATGATGGCCGCGGTCGGCGCCGAACCCGAGGAGGGCGCCCACCCGGACGCCCGCCTGTACCGGGCGAAGGTCACCGGACCCGATGCCATCGCGGCACTGCGCAAGACGTACCGCGACGAACTGATGCTGCTCGCCGCCGTCGACCTCGCGGCGACCGTCGAGAACGAACCGGTACTGCCGTACCAGACCGTCGGGCATCAGCTGTCCGATCTGGCCGATGCGGCGCTCGACGCCGCCCTCGCGGTGGCCGTCGCAGCCGTGTGCCCGGACGCCCCGTGCCCCGTGCGGCTGGCCGTCATCGCCATGGGCAAGTGCGGTGCCCGCGAACTCAATTACGTCAGCGACGTCGACGTGGTCTTCGTCGCCGAACCCGCCGACTCGATCGCCAGCCGCATCGCGGGCGAGATGATGCGCATCGGGTCCTCGGCGTTCTTCGACGTGGACGCGGCGCTGCGGCCGGAGGGCAAGCGCGGGGAACTCGTCCGCACCCTCGAATCCCACGTCGCGTACTACAAGCGCTGGGCCAAGACCTGGGAGTTCCAGGCCCTGCTCAAGGCCCGCCCGATGATCGGTGACGTCGCGCTCGGGCAGCAGTATTTCGACGCCCTCAACCCGATGGTGTGGACCGCGTCGGAGCGCGAGGACTTCGTTCCCGAGGTGCAGGCGATGCGCCGCCGGGTGGAGGAGATGGTTCCCCCGGAACTGCGCGAGCGGGAACTGAAACTGGGTCGCGGCAGCCTGCGCGACGTCGAGTTCGCGGTCCAGCTCCTGCAGCTCGTACACGGGCGCGCCGACGAGGCGTTGCACGTCCAGAGCACCATCGACGCGCTCACCGCACTCGCCGCCCGCGGCTATGTGGGCCGCGACGACGCCGCGAACCTGGCGGCGTCCTACGAGTTCCTGCGGTTGCTCGAGCACCGGCTGCAGTTGCAGAAGCTGCGCCGCACGCACACCCTGCCGCCCGCCGAGGACGAGGAAGCGCTGCGCTGGCTGGCCCGGGCCGCGCACATGCGACCCGACGGCAGCAAGGACGCGCTCGGCGTCCTCAACGCGGAGATCAAACGCAACGCGCACCGGGTGCGGCGCCTGCACGCCAAACTGTTCTACCGGCCGCTGCTCGAATCGGTGGCGCGCATCGACAAGGAAGCGCTGCGGCTGAGCCCGGACGCGGCCATCCGCCAGCTGGCGGCGCTGGGTTACACGGCCCCGGAGAACGCGCTCGGCCACCTCACCGCACTTACCAGCGGTGCGTCCCGCAAGGGCCGCATCCAGGCGCTGCTGCTGCCGACTCTGCTCGAATCGCTCGCCGACACACCGGATCCCGATGCGGGCCTGCTCGCGTACCGGCGGCTGTCGGACGCGATGACCGATCAGACCTGGTTCCTCCGGTTGCTGCGCGACGAGGCCTCGGTTGCCGAGCGGCTGATGACGGTGCTGGGATCCTCGGCCTACGTTCCCGACCTGCTGATCAAAGCACCGGACGTGGTGCGGCTGTTCGCCGATTCACCGGCCGGCCCACGGCTGCTGGAGTCGAAGCCGGAGGACGTCGCCCGCGGCATCCTGACGGCGTCGGCACGACACGACGATCCGGCCCGCGCGATCGCGGCGGCGCGCTCCCTGCGCCGCTACGAACTGGCCCGCATCGCCTCCGCGGACATCCTCGGCATGCTCGACGTGCCGGGCGTGTGCCAGGCGTTGTCGTCCGTGTGGGCGGCCGTGCTCAACGCCGCCCTCGCCGCCGTCATCAAGGCGAGCGAGAAGGAGCTCGGCACGCCCGCTCCCGCGACGTTCACCGTGATCGGTATGGGCCGGCTCGGCGGCGGTGAACTCGGCTACGGTTCGGACGCGGACGTCCTGTTCGTGTGCGAGCCGCGCGAGGGGATCGACGAGACCGTCGCCGTCAAGTGGGCCAACAGCATCGGCGACAAGGTGCGGACCCTGCTCGGCGCGCCGAGCACCGATCCGCCGCTCGAGGTGGACACGGGCCTGCGGCCGGAGGGGCGCAGCGGCCCGATGGTGCGCACGCTGGCGTCCTACGAGGCCTACTACGCGCAGTGGGCACAGGCGTGGGAGATCCAGGCGCTGCTGCGCGCCCATCACGTGGCCGGCGACGCCGACCTGGGTCTGCGCTTCCTGCACATGATCGACAAGACCCGCTACCCCGAGGGCGGGGTGTCGGAGCAGGCGGTCCGCGAGATCCGGCGCATCAAGGCGCGCGTCGACTCCGAGCGGCTGCCGCGCGGCGCCGACCCCGCGACCCACACCAAGCTCGGGCGCGGCGGGCTCGCCGACATCGAGTGGACCGTGCAGCTGATCCAGCTGCGGCACGCCCACGAGATCGAGTCGCTGCACAACACGTCGACCCTCGAGACACTCGACGCGATCGGTGCCGCCGAGTTGCTCAGCGAGTCTGACGTCGAACTGCTGCGCGACGCGTGGATCACGGCGACGAAGGCACGCAACTGCCTCGTCCTCGTCCGCGGCAAGGCCACCGATCAGCTGCCCGGGTCGGGACGCGTCCTGTCCGCGGTCGCGCAGATCGCCGGCTGGGGCGGCGGCGACGCCGGCGAGTTCCTCGACAACTACCTGCGGGTGACCCGGCGGGCCAAGGCCGTGGTGGAGAGAGTCTTCGGGGAGTGATCGCCACCTGGGGGGTGCGAGCACTGATCGCCCTCGGGTGGCTCGCGGTGCTCGTCGGCGTGTTCGGTGTGGTGCTGCGATTCCTCGACGTCCAGAATCAGCGTCTGCTCGTGCTGGCGTCCGCGGCGCCCTACCTGATGGCGGCCGCCGCGGTCGGGGTTCTGCTGCTGGGAATCACCCGGCACTGGATCGGGTTCGGGGTCGCGCTGACCGTGGCCGCGGTGGCCACCCTGTCGCAGGGCCCGCTGTACGTGGCGAATTCGGCGCCGGCGTCCGGGCCGGAACTGACCGTGATGCAGGCCAACATCTGGCTCGGCAACGCGGACGCCGACTCCCTCGTCCGGCAGATCCGGGACCGCGACGTCGACGTGCTCACCGTCGACGAACTCACGCCGGAGGCCGTCGACCGGCTGGGGACCGCGGGCCTCGAATCGACCCTGCCGTACTCGTTCCTCATGCCCGGCGGCGGCGGTGAGGGAACCGGGATCTGGAGCCGGTACCCACTGACCGACAAGGTCCACCACTCGGAGTTCGTGCTGTCCGCGCTGTCGGCCAGGGTGGAACTCCCGGACGGCGCGAGCACGGCACTGTACGCGTTCCACCCGGTCCCGCCGTGGCCGTCGGATCCGTCGCTGTGGTCACGCGAAATGGACCGCATCAAAGCCATTCTCGACGCCGTCCCCGCCGACTCGGGACCCGTGATCGTCAGTGGCGACTTCAACTCCACCCGCGACCACGTGAAGTACCGCAACCTGGTGACCGGACGCTACCGTGATGCCGCCGACCAGGTCGGTGCCGGAATTCAGAACACGTATCCCGCCGACCGGCAGCCGTTTCCGCCGATGATCGCGATCGATCACATCGTCACGAGCGGGGCGCAGGCGCAGTCCGTGGAATCGGTGGTGCTGACGGGCTCGGATCACCGGGGCCTCGTCGCCAGGATCACCCTCGGCGGCTGACCGTCACGGGAGCGTGACGAATCCCTTCTGCACCAGCCAGTCCCGGGCCACGTCGGCCGGTTCCTCGCCCTCCACGTCGACCCGCCGGTTCAGTTCGGTGATCTCCTCGTTGGTCAGGGCCGCAGAGATCGGGGCCATCACCTCCGCCACCTGCGGGTGCTCCTCGGCGAAATCCTTGCGCATCGTGATCGCCGGGTTGTACTTCGGGAAGAACTGGCGATCGTCTTCCAGCAGCACCAGATCGAGCGCGATGATGCGGCCGTCCGTCGTGAACACCTCACCGAACTTGCACTGGGTTCCGTCCGCGGTGGCCTGATAGATGATGCCGGTCTGCAGGATCTGGCGGTTCGCGCGAGCCGGATCGAAGCCGTACTTGGCGGCCATGCCCGGGAATCCGTCCTGGCGGACGTTGAACTCGGTCTCCACGCACGTCGTCGCCGCGGCGGGGTCGCGGTTGACCAGGTCCGCGTACTCCGACAGCGTGGTGATCCCGGTCTCCTCGGCGGTCTGCCTGCTCATCGCGAGCGCGTACGTGTTGTTCATCGGGGCGGGATCCACCCACACCATGCCGTTGCGTTCGAGGTCCTCGTCGCGGACGGCCTCGAACTGCGCGGTCGGGTCGGGAATCGGAATCTCGTTGCCGAGGTAGTTGATCCACCCGGTGCCGGTGTACTCGTAGGTGACGTCGATCTGACCGTCCAGCTGGGCGTCCCGCGTGCTGTTGGACCCCTGGATGTTGGTGAGGTCGCGCACGTCGGCGCCTGCGGCGCTGAGCGCGAATTCGATGATGTACCCGAGGGTGACCTGCTCGGTGAAGTCCTTGGACCCGACGGTGATCGGGACGCCCTCGAGTTCGGGCACGGGCTGGATGCTGCCCGGCTCCACCGACAGCGGCAGGGCGCCTCCGGATTCGAGACCGCAGGACACTGCGAGGACCCCGCAGAACGTCACGGCCGTCGCGGCGATCGCCTTCCGCAGGAGGTTCATCAGCGCAGCCCCTTCGGGCCGAGGAACTCCTCGGCCAGGGCGCCGCACCAGTCGACGAGCAGCGCCAGCGCGACCGCGAGCACGGCTCCCACGACCAGAGTCACGTTGTCGCGCAGCTTGTATCCGGTGTCGATGAGGATTCCGAGACCGCCGGCGCTGACGAGGAAACTGAGCGTCGCGGTGCCCACCGCGAGGACCAGCGACGTGCGCAGTCCGGCGAGGATGTACGGGACGGCGAGCGGGAACTCGACCTTGCGCAGCACGAGACCGGCCGTCATGCCCTGTCCCCGCCCGGCGTCGATGACCGCGGGATTGACCTCCTGCAGACCGAGGATCGTGTTCCGCAGCACGGGCAGGAGGGAGTAGAACGCGATGGGGAGCACCCCGATCCAGAATCCGGTGGTCCCCGTCGCGAGGAACAGCAGCACGAGCAGTCCGATGGCAGGCGCGGCCTGCCCGATGTTGGCGATGCCGATGAAGACCGGTGCCAGCTTGGTGAACCCGGGCCGGGTGAGCAGGATCCCGAGCGGGACGGCGACGATGACGACGATCACCACCACGACCACGGTGATCAGCACGTGCTGCCACGTCAGGGTCGCGATGTTCGCGGCGTTGAGACTGCCCTTCTGCGTGGCGGTCAGGTCTCGGCTGAACGCCCAGCCGAGGACACCCACCACCAGGAACAGGACGAGGATCGGCTGGACCAGCAGGCGGGCCCGCTCCGAACGCCGGGCGGCCGGAGCGGTGGGCTTCGTGGTGACGGCGGCCGTCATGACGGTGTCCCGCGCTCACTCGCCCCGTCCTGCTGCGGCTCGGCGTCCTCGTCGTCGTGCGCGTGTTCTTCACGCATCGCGGACAGGTGTGCCACCAGCGTGTCGATCGTGATCAGGCCGCGGTACTCGCCATGCAGGCCGGTGACGATCGTCGACGCGCTGCTCTCCGCCAGCAGTGCCTCGAGGGCGTCCTGCAGTGTCGACTGGGTGGACATCACCTCGTCGATCGGGTCGCCGAGGTCGTGCAGCGAGGTGGCGGTGGCCAGATGGTGCAGCGACACCCAGCGGATCGGCCGGTCCCGCGCGTCCAGGACGATGCCCCACTTGATCTTGCGGGGGGAGATCGCCGCCCGCAGATCGTCCACCGAGCCGTCCTCGTACGCGGTCGGGCAATCGAGGAGTTCGACCTCCGCCACCCGGGTGAGCGTCAGCTGCTTCAGCGATGCGTCGGCGCCGATGAACCCGGCGACCATGTCGTTGGCGGGATGCGCGAGGATGGCCTCCGGCGTGTCGTACTGCATGATGTGCGACTGGTTGCCCAGCACCGCGATGCGATCGCCCAGCTTGACCGCCTCGTTGAAATCGTGCGTCACGAACACGATCGTCTTGCCGAGATCGGACTGCAGTCTCATCAACTCGTCCTGCAGTAGTGCGCGGGTGATCGGGTCGACCGCGCCGAACGGCTCGTCCATCAGCAGCACCGGGGGATCGGCGGCCAGTGCCCGCGCCACCCCCACCCGCTGCTGCTGACCGCCCGACAACTGGCGGGGGTAGCGCTCGCGGTAGAGGCCGGGTTCCAGTCCGACGAGGTCGAGCATCTCGTCGGTGCGGTCGGCGATCTTCTTCTTGTCCCAGCCGATCAGCCCGGGGACGGTGCCGACGTTCTTGGCGATGGTCAGGTGCGGGAACAGCCCGGCCTGCTGAATCGAGTAGCCGATGCCGCGCCGCAGCTTGTCGGGGTCGATGGACAGGGCGTCCTTGCCGCCGATCGTGATCTTCCCCGACGTCGGTTCGATGAGCCGGTTGATCATCCGCATCGTGGTGGTCTTCCCGCAGCCGGACGGGCCGACGAGGACCACGATCTCCCCGGCCGGGATGCGCATCGACACGTTGTCGACCGCCGCCTTCTCCTGGCCGGGATAGCTCTTGACGACGTCTTCGAGGACGATGTCCACGCCCGAGACCGTGCTGCCGTTGGTGTGAGGTGTATCGAGATCAGTCACGGATCCCCCTGGAGGTGGTGAGTCGGCCGACGACGGCGAGGACGCCGTCGAGTACGAGGGCGAGGATCACGATGAGCACGGTCCCCGTGAGGGCCTGCGGTATCGCTGTCGGGCTGCCGACGCGGGACAGTCCCGAGAAGATCAGGTTGCCGAGCCCGGGGCCCTTGGCGTAGGCGGCGATCGCGAGGATGCCCATCAGCATCTGCGTGCTCACCCGCATGCCCGTCAGGATCGACGGCCACGCGAGGGGGAGTTCGATCCTGCTCAGCACGGTCGTGCGGCTCATCCCCACACCGCGGGCGGCGTCGGTGACGGCGGGGTCGACGGACGCGAGTCCGAGGATGGTGTTCCGGATGATCGGCAGCAGCGCGTACAACACCAGGGCGGTCACGGTGGGGGCCACACCGAGCCCGAGGATCGGGATGAGCAGGCCGAGCAGGGCGAACGACGGGATGGTGAGGATCGTGCCGGCCAGGGCGGTCGCGATCGCGGAGCCGGCGGGGCTCCGGTACACCAGGATCCCGATCGCCACCGCGACGATCGTGGCGATGACCACCGACTGCACGACGGCACTGACGTGCAGGAGCGAGTCTGTGAGGAGTTGCTGTTTCCTGGCGGAGACGAAGTCCCACAGTTGCTGCATGTCCAACCGCGCACACCTTTCTCCAGATGTGAAAACAGACCTCGGTCCTTCACAGTGCTATGTACCCGGACATCGCGCAGGTGAATCGGGAAACTCCCGTCAGGTCGTGGGGATCATGAACAGCAGGGTGCACACGCCGATCGAGATCGCGAACAGCACGACCATGACGGTGTAGCCCAGGTTCCGCCGCCGGGCAGGGATCGCCGGGTCCATCCACCACCCGAACGCCTTGAACGCCGCGGGAACCGCCCACCACCCGAGGATCTGGGTGGTGACCAGGTTCCCGATGAACAGGGCGACCGCGATCGGCACACCGTGCGCCTCAATGAACGGCGCGCTGAAGAAATGACCCCAGATCACGACCAGCGGGTACAGCACCAGCAGCGCCAGCAGGTTGCTGCGGGCGACGGGCACCGGGGGCGGTTCGTCGCCGCCCGTGCCGCGGAACCAGAAGTCGAAACCGTAGCTCGCTTTGCGGATCCGGAGATTCCTGTTGAACTTCTCACCCTCCTCGAGGAGGGCGGCCCGCTCCGGTGAATCCATCCACGACCCCAGGTTGTCCTCGGTGTCGAAGCTGAGCACGATCGTCCAGTCCTCGGTGATTCCCTGCACCGGCCTCTCGACCTTGTGCCCCCGGAAGCCGCGGAACCCTGCCTCGGCGGCGGAGATCTTCCGCTGCCAGTCCATGAACGCCGACTCGTCCGCGGGGTCGACGTGACAGGAGATGACCACCGACGTCGCCGACTGCTCCCGGGTCTGCTCACCGGTGAGCAGGTGGACGTCCTCGTTGCCGATGAAGGCGTGCTTGATCTCCGCCACCAGTTCCGTCCGCAGGTCGCTGTCGAGCCACGCCCGGGCGTCGTCGAGGGTGGTGAACCGCAGCACGTCCACCCAGTCGTCCTGCACGGGCGGCGACGGCGGCACGATGTCCTGATCGATGAAACCGGGAACCGTCGCGAGGGCGTCCGCCGCGCGTTTCTGCCACTGCGAATATTCGGCGTAGCGGGCGTCGTCGATCCGGCGTTGAAAGATCACCGACACCGGGGATGCGGCTGGGCCGTGCTGGCTCGGGTGCGGCACGTGAGATCACCTCCGGTCGGTTCGTGGTGCGGGCGCCTCGGTGGGGGAACTGTCGGACTGCCGGGCGGATGTGGTGAGCAGGAGCAGAATTCCGGCGCCGGCGCCGAGAGCGAGGTAGAGCCAGCCGAGCGGTGCCTGGCTGTTCTCCGGCAGCACGCCCGCGACGGCCATCGCCGCGCTGACGACGAGATAGCAGGCGGCGGTGACGACACCGCCGATCAGCCCGAGATTGCGGGTGAACAGCCCGAGAGCCAGCCCGTACATCTGCGGGCAGAGCACGCCGCATCCGGCGAGTGCGAGGCAGGCGCCGATCGTGATGGCCGGCGCGGTGACGACGGACATCCCGGCCGTGACGGCCAGTACCAGCGCGCCGAGCACGAACACCCACCAGGCGCCGAAAGCGAGGCGGCGGGTGCCGACCCGGACGGCGAGTGCGCTGCAGGCGAGTTCGCCGAGAAGGTTGGCGCCGCCCACGACGAGCGCCACCGCGCCGTACGCGGCGGGGGAGAAGCCGAGGATCTCCTGGTACAGGAAGGGCGCGACGACGCCGAACACCATCTGGGCGGACGCCATCAGTCCGAACACGAGCACGAAGCCCACGAAGAGGCGGTGGCGCAGCGCGGCCCGCAGCACCCGCGCCGCCGCCGTCGCATCGACCGGTGATCGCGATTCCTTCGGAAGCGTCTCCGGCAGTCCCGCGAAGACGAGGGGAACGGCGAGCGCAGCCAGAAGCGCGATCAGCCCGAACACCAGGCGCCACGACATGAACTGCACGAGCACACCGCCCACGGCGGGCGCGAGAACGGGGGCCAGCCCCCACGCGGCCCCGAGGAGACCGGACACGGATGTGAGCCGGGCGCCGCGGTAGCAGTCGGCGGCGATCGCATACGCGAGGACGAGGCACGCACACCCGCCGATACCCTGCACGAATCTCAGCCCGAGCAGGACCGTGATGTTCTGCACGAGTGCGCATCCCACACTGGTGACGACGAGGATCGTCAGGCAGGTCAGCAGAGTTCGTTTGCGGCCCACCGCATCCGCGATCAGTCCGACCGGGATGAACGCCAGACTCATACCCAGCATGTACGCCGTCACCGTGTTCTGCACGACGGCCGCGGACGAGTCCAGATCGAGCACCATCTGCGGCAGCGCCGGGGTGTAGATGTCCAGCGGGATCTGGCTGAGCGGAATCACCAGCAGCAGGATGACCACGACACGGCGCGGCACCGGGACGCCGGTCGGCGTCGTGGGCACTGACATCCCGCACCACCTGCTTCTCGACCCATGGGGGATGGAGAACGGAGCAAGTTTCCCGAAAGTCTTCACGTGAACATGCCGCAACGGTCCGTGCGGTCGGTTCCCTGGATCATACGACTGCGCACTACCGCGCCGTGCCGGTTCCGGGTGCGCCCGCAGCGGGGGAGCCCGCGACGCACAACGAGCCCACCCATGTCACCGGCTGGAATCAGCCGGCGCCACGGATGGGCTCGTCAGGAAGTGCCGGCCCGCATGTCGGCGGGCATCACGACTTACACGTCGTAGTACAGCTGGAACTCGTAGGGGTGCGGACGCAGGTTGACCGGAGCGATCTCCTGCTCACGCTTGAGCGAGATCCACGTCTCGATCAGGTCGGAGGTGAACACGCCGCCCTCGGTGAGGTAGTCGTGGTCGGCCTCGAGGCGGTCGATGACAGCCGACAGGCTGGTGGGGGCCTGCGGGATGTTGCGGGCCTCCTCCGGCGGGAGCTCGTAGAGGTCCTTGTCGACGGGAGCCTGCGGCTCGATCTTGTTCTTGATGCCGTCCAGGCCGGCCATCATCTGCGCCGCGAAGTTCAGGTAGGGGTTACCCGAGGAGTCGGGGGCGCGGAACTCGAGGCGCTTGGCCTTCGGGTTGTTGCCGGTGATCGGGATACGCACGGCCGCCGAGCGGTTGCGCTGGCTGTACACCAGGTTGATGGGGGCTTCGTAGCCCGGCACCAGGCGGTGGTACGAGTTGATCGTCGGGTTGGTGAAGGCCAGCAGCGACGGAGCGTGGTGCAGGATGCCGCCGATGTAGTGACGCGCCATGTCGGACAGGCCCGCGTAGCCGGCCTCGTCGTGGAACAGCGGCTTGCCGTCCTTCCACAGCGACTGGTGGACGTGCATGCCCGAACCGTTGTCGCCGAACAGCGGCTTCGGCATGAAGGTGGCCGACTTGCCGTGCTGCCAGGCAGTGTTTTTCACGATGTACTTGAACAGCTGCAGGTCGTCAGCGGCTGCGAGCAGCGTGTTGAACTTGTAGTTGATCTCCTGCTGGCCGCCGGTGCCCACCTCGTGGTGGCCGCGCTCGAGCTCGAAGCCCGCGTTCTGCAGGTTGGTGGAGATCTCGTCGCGCAGGTCGACGTAGTGGTCGTACGGAGCGACGGGGAAGTAACCGCCCTTGGGGCGGACCTTGTAGCCCAGGTTGGGGCTGCCGTCGGCGTTCACGTCGTTGCCGGTGTTCCAGGAACCCGAGATGGAGTCGAGTTCGTAGAACGCGCCGTTGATGCCGGAGTCGTAGCGGACCGAGTCGAAGATGTAGAACTCGGCCTCGGCGCCGAAGAAGGCGGTGTCGGCGATGCCGGTCGACTTCAGGTATTCCTCGGCCTTGCGCGCGACGTTACGAGGGTCGCGGCTGTAGGACTCGCGCGTGAACGGGTCGTGCACGAAGAAGTTGATGTTCAGCGTCTTGGCGGCGCGGAAGGGGTCGATCTGGGCGGTGGCGACGTCGGGGAGGAGCATCATGTCGGACTCGTGGATCGACTGGAAGCCGCGGACGGACGAACCGTCGAACGCGAGGCCGTCCTCGAACACGTCCTGGTTGAACGCGGACGCGGGGATCGAGAAGTGCTGCTGCACACCCGGCAGGTCGCTGAACCGGATGTCGACGTACTCGACGTTCTCGTCCTTGATGAACTTGATGACCTCTTCGGCCGTGGTGAACGCCACGCTTGTGCTCCTTAAGTCGCTTCAGCCAAGTGGATATTGGCGAAATTCGTCGAGCCAGACGGTATGGACTTGGTGTTGCCCGCCGGTCAACCTTTTGTTTCGCCCGTGTTACACGTCGAATCTTCCTGGGCTTTTACACCCGCTGTGACTGCGCACACAGCCCCAAGCTCCGGTGTGAGGTCCTCGGAGAGACGACGCCTATCCTGGACAGCATGGCACGTATCACCGGTTCTTGGCTCTCCGGACCTTCGGCTGCACTGCCGGACGGCGCCGACGAGACGACGCAGTCCTTCCGGGGCGAGCGCCTCGGGTTGCAGGCGGAGGGACCCGGTTCACTCGCGAGCACGGGACGCCGTCTCGCCGCGCTGATGATCGACTGGGTGTCGTCGGCCGGCGTCGCGGCTCTGATCATCGGCGACAACTTCTTCGACGGCCCGTTCTCCACGATCACACTGCTCGTCTGGTTCGTCGTCGGTGTCACCACGGTGACGCTGTTCTCCTTCACCCCGGGGCAGTTGTTCCTCGGCATGCAGGTGGCGCGCGTGGACGGACCCGCCCGCGTCGGCTTCGTGCGGGCCCTGGTGCGTCAGGCGCTGCTCGTGTTCGTCGTGCCCGGCACCATCACGGACGTCGACGGTCGCGGCATGCAGGACCGCGCCACCGGCACCGCGCTGATCCGCACGCGCTGACCCCCGAACGTCTTCCGCCCGATGTCGGATTCGACATCGGGCGGAGTAGGTGTGACGCGGACCAGGTGGAAGGCGACCGGCTTCTAGCGGCGACGGATGGTGCGCTGCACGCCGCGCATCTTCGCGCCGCCGGGCATCGGACCCTTGGGCAGTGCCGCGCCGCCACCGCGGCTGCTGAGCGCGGCGAGCCGCGACTCGATGGCGTCCATCCGCTTGGTGTCGATGTTCTTGGGAAGCTTGTTCAGGTGCTTCTGCAGCTGCGACAGCGGGACCTGGCCCTCGTCGTTGCCGATGACGATGTCGTAGATCGGGGTGTCGCCGACGAGGCGCGCCGTCTTCTTCTTCTCCTGGGCGAGGAGCGACTTCACGCGCTGCGGTGATCCCTCGGCGACCAGGATGACGCCGGGGCGTCCGATCACGCGGTGCACGGCGTCGAGTTGGGTGGTGCCTGCGACCGCGCTGGTCACGCGCCAGGAGCCCTGCATGTTGTCGAGCGCCCACGCGGCCGCACCGGCCTGGCCCTCGGCCTTGCCGTACACCGTCTTCTGCACGCGCCGGCCGAAGATGATGAACGCACCGAGGACGCCGAGGAGGAGGCCGATCGGGAGGAGGAACCACTGCAGGCCCCAGATCAGACCGACGAGGAAGAACACCACCGCGAGTCCGACGAGTGTGCCGAGCATGAGCGGCAACAGCAGCTTGTCTTCCTTGCGCTGCATCTGGAACGCCTGCCAGAGCTGGGTTCTGCGTTCCTTCGACGCCTGCCTGCGGGCTGCCTTGGCGGCTGCCTTTGCTTCTTTACTGGGTTTGCCCGCTTTACCGGTTTTACTGCCGTTCGCCATGCTCTTCAGGATACGTCCCTGGCCGTGCGCGGTGATGACCCGTCCGGTGTCGATCACCGCGCACCCGCCGTGGTCAGCGGGCGAGGCGCGCCATGAGGGAACTGGCCTCCTGCGAGGCGTCACCGCTTTCGGTGAGATGCGCCTGTCCAGCAGGCAATTCGCGCCCGTGGTGGGCCATCGCCTGCGCGTAGAGGCGGCCGGCGCGGTACGACGAGCGGACGAGCGGTCCGGCCATGACGCCGGCGAACCCGATCTCCTCGGCGGCCTGGGAGTGCTCGACGAACTCTTCGGGCTTGACCCACCGCTCGACGGGGTGGTGGCGGGGGGAGGGGCGCAGGTACTGGGTGATGGTGATGATGTCGCAGCCCGCGTCGTGCAGGTCGTGCAGCGCCTGGGTGACCTCGTCGGGGGTCTCGCCCATGCCGAGGATGAGGTTGGACTTGGTGACCAGGTTGTCTTCGCGGGCGGCGGTGATCACGTCGAGGCTGCGCTGGTAGCGGAACGCGGGCCGGATCCGCTTGAAGATGCGGGGGACGGTTTCGACGTTGTGGGCGAGCACCTCGGGGCGGGTGGAGAACACCTCGGCGAGCTGGTCGGGTTTGGCGTTGAAATCGGGGATGAGCAGTTCGACGCCGGTGCCGGGGTTGAGCTGGTGGATCAGGCGGACGGTTTCGGCGTAGAGCCAGGCGCCGCCGTCGGGGAGGTCGTCGCGGGCGACGCCGGTGATGGTGGAGTAGCGCAGTCCCATCGCCTGGACGGATTCGGCGACGCGGCGGGGTTCGTCGCGGTCGAGGTCGTCGGGTTTGCCGGTGTCGATCTGGCAGAAGTCGCAGCGGCGGGTGCACTGTTCACCGCCGATGAGGAACGTCGCCTCGCGGTCTTCCCAGCATTCGTAGATGTTGGGGCAGCCGGCTTCTTCGCAGACGGTGTGCAGACCCTCGCGTTTGACGAGGCTTTTGAGCTCGGAGTATTCCGGGCCCATCTTCGCTCTCGTCTTGATCCAGTTGGGTTTGCGTTCGATCGGAGTCTCCGCATTTCGGATCTCGAGGCGGAGCAGTTTGCGTCCTTCTGGGGCCACAGTCACGGAGACGATGGTACGCCCGGCCCGTCGCACCCGGCGGGCCGGGGAGCGGAGGTCAACCGTACTGAACAGTAGTGAAGGTGGGTGCGGAGGACGTCGTCTCCGCGGCGGCGGAGTCGAACGTCACCCGCTCGATGTCGTGGTCGGTCACCGGAAGTTCGCCGTCGAGTGCGGCGACGACGGCCGCCGTCACCGCGGGTGTGACCTCCTCGACCGTGACGTCGCGGCCCAGTTCCCGCGACAGCGACGTCACCCCGGCGTCGCGGATGCCGCACGGGATGATCGCGTCGAAGCCCGTCAGAACGGAGTTGCAGTTGAGCGAGAAGCCGTGCAGAGCGACACCGCGCTGCACCCGCACCCCGATCGCTGCGACCTTCCGCTCGGGCAGCCACTGCCCGTTGTCGAGGGACGCGGGCAGCCACACGCCGGAGCGGCCGTCCACTCGGCCGCAGACGATGCCGAGGTCGGTGCACACGGAGATCAGCGCCTGCTCGAGCCTGCGGACGTAGCGCACGACATCGACCGGTTCGGCGAGCTTGACGATCGGGTAGCCCACCAGCTGTCCCGGGCCGTGCCAGGTGATCTTCCCGCCGCGGTCGACGTCGATGACGGGAGTGCCGTCGGTGGGACGATCCTCCGGTTCGGTGCGGCGTCCCGCGGTGTAGACGGCGGGGTGTTCGAGCAGGAGCAGCGTGTCGGTGCCCACGTTCTCGGCGCGCTGCGCCGCCAGCTCGCGCTGTCGGTCCCAGGCGTCGACGTACCCGATCGTGCCGAGGTGTTCGACGGAGATCGGAGAGGGGCTGAAACGGGCGGATTGTGTCGCGCTGCTCATGCGCTAGAGGTTACGCCGGGCCGGTGGCCGTACCGCCACGAGCCGGGTTCACCGCACGAGGGCGGCGTCGAGCGCTTCCCCGATGGTGTTGTGCCGGAACCGGAATCCCGCGTTCTCGAGCACCGTCGGGATCGCGCGCTGCCCGGCCAGAATGCCTTCCTGCGCGAACTCGCCCACCAGCGCGCTGAGCGCGAACCCGGGCACGATCCACGGGGCGGGGCGGTGCATCGTCCGCGAGACCGCGCCGTTGAACTGCGCGTTGGTGACGGGTGCCGGGCCGGTGACGTTCACGGGACCGGCCACGTCGTCGCGGGAGAGCACGAACTTGATCGCATCGACCTCGTCCTCCAACGAGATCCACGACAGGTACTGGCGGCCGTTGCCGAGCCGGCCGCCGAGCCCGAACGAGTACAGGGTCTTCAGCCGGCCGAGCAGGCCGCCGTGGGGGGACAGGACGATGCCGCTGCGCAGCCGCACCGTCCGGATCTTCGAGTCGTCGGCGGGGGCCGTCGCGGCCTCCCAGTCGCGGCAGGTGTCCGCGAGGAAACCCGTCCCGGACGGCGAGGTCTCGTCGACGATGCGGTCGCCGGTGTCGCCGTAGTAGCCGACGGCGCTCGCATTCACGAACACGGGAACCCCGGCCTCGGCGACAGCCTCGGCCAGGACGTCGGTGGCGGCGATCCGGCTGTCCCGGATCAGTTGCTTGTATGCACCGGTCCAGCGTTTGTCGCCGATCCCGACGCCGCACAGATTCACGACCGCGTCGGCGTCCGCGAGGATCCCGGTGTCGAGCCGGTCCTTCTGCGGATCCCAGCGGGACTCGTCGGGACCCGCCGACGACCGGCGGACCAGACGGACGACGTCGTGACCGTCGCCGCGGAGGGACGAGACGAGAGCGGTGCCAATCAGCCCGGAGGATCCGGCGATGACCACGCGCATGTGCAACAGCCTCCTTCACAGCGCAGGGGCACCATCCCTGCTGGAAATGGTGCCCCTGCGAAACTACGTTCGGCTCGAAGTCCGGTGACGGATCAGAGGCCGAGATCGGCCTCGAACGCGCCCTGCTCCAGACGCTGCTTGATCGTGGTCAGGAAGCGGCCGGCGTCGGCACCGTCGACGAGACGGTGATCGTAGGTCAGCGGCAGGTAGCACATCGAGCGGACGCCGATGCTCTCGCTGCCGGACTCGTCGGTCACGACCACGGGACGCTTGACGATCGCACCGGTTCCGAGCATCGCGGCCTGCGGGGGCACGAGGATCGGGGTGTCGAACAGGGCGCCCTGGCTGCCGATGTTCGTGATCGTGAACGTGCCACCGGACAGCTCGTCCGGCTTGAGCCCACCGGAGCGGGCGCGCTTGGCGATGTCCGCGATGGCGCGGGCCAGTCCGGCCAGCGACAGGTCGCCGGCGTTGTGGATCACGGGGGACAGCAGGCCCTGGTCGGTGTCGACCGCGATGCCCAGGTGCTCGGCGTCGTAGTAGGTGATCTGCTTGTTCGCCTCGTCGTAGCTGGCGTTGACGTTCGGGTGCGACTTCAGCGCCTCGACGACGGCCTTCGCGAAGAACGGGAGGAACGTGAGTTTGACGCCCTCGCGCTCGACGAAGGTGTTCTTGGCCTGCGAGCGCAGGGCCGCGATCTTGGTGACGTCGACCTCGAAGGTCTGGGTGAGCTGCGCCGTGCTCTGCAGCGACTCCCGGGTCTTCGTGGCGGTGATCTGGCGAATCCGGTTGGCCTTCTGCGTGGTTCCGCGCAGGTGGGCCAGCTCGGGGCGGACCCCGGCGGAGGCGGCTGCCGGAGCAGCGGCGGCAGGCCGTGCGGCGGCAGGCGCGGCAGCGGCGGCCGGTGCCTTCTTGGCTTCGGCGGCAGCGAGAACGTCCTGCTTACGGATGCGGCCACCGACTCCGGTGCCCGTGACCGAGGACAGATCGACGCCGTTGTCCGCGGCGAGCTTACGTACCAGCGGGGTGACGTACGGGGTGCTGTCCCCGGACGTCGCCGCGGGAGCGGGTGCAGCGGCGGCGGGAGCAGGCGCGGATGCTGCCGGTGCGGCGGCCGGAGCCGGAGCGCTCTGGGCGGGTGCGGGCTTCGCCGGTTCCGGGGCCGGAGCGGGCTTCGCGGGCTCGGGGGTGGGCTCGGGCTTCGGTGCCGCGGCCGGCTTGGCGGCGGGCGCACCCGAACCGATCACGGCGAGCTGACCGCCGACGGAGACGGTGTCGTCTTCCTCGGCGCTGATCTCGAGAAGCGTGCCTGCGACGGGCGACGGGATCTCCGTGTCGACCTTGTCGGTGGACACCTCGACGAGCGGCTCGTCCACGGCGACCTCGTCGCCGACGGCCTTGAGCCAGCGGGTGACGGTGCCCTCGGTGACGGACTCACCCAGTTCGGGCATGTTCACCGCGGTGCCGTCGGCGGAACCGCCGCCGGACGCTGCGGGCGCGGGCTCTGCGGCCGGTGCCTCCACGGCGGGAGCCGGCTCTGCGGCGGCGGGTGCGGGAGCGGAGTCGGAGGCGGGAGCCTCACCGGCGTCGCCGATCACGGCAAGTTCGCCACCGATTTCGACGGTGTCGTCTTCCTGAGCAACGATCTTGCTGAGAACGCCGGCCACGGGAGACGGGATTTCCGTGTCCACCTTGTCCGTGGAGACTTCGAGCAAGGGTTCGTCAACTTCGACCGTGTCTCCTTCCTGCTTGAGCCACCGCGTGACAGTTCCCTCGGTGACACTCTCACCAAGCGCTGGCATCTGGACGGAGAAGGCCATGTCTTTTGACTCCTCGACAGTTGTGTTCGGGTTGTTGAATTTTGTCGACTTGTGGTCGTGAACCATTGTGCTCGAGATGCACGTGTCTTGCGTCTACTTGCAGGTAATTCCGATTCGTCGTCACCCACTCGCTGTGTCGGCGCTCCACATCTTTCCATTGATCCGACGGGCGCGTCCGCCGAGGGGGACCCCCCGACGACTCCGGTGTGTCGCCACGTAATCCCTACTGGCCGGTAGTTTTCGTGCGCGGCGGAAACCGGACGTTCGCTGGCAAACTTGGAGGACATCGCGGGCGCCGTCCCGCGTACGCACTCGAGGAGGCTCGACGTGGGGTTGTTCGACCGTTTCTCGCGGCCTCGGTCCGGCCGATCTCAGGCGTCCCCGGAGGATGCCGCCCATCTCGCGAACTGGACTCGCACGCACCTCGGTGTAGAGGCGTACGTGGAACCCCGGACGACAGTGACCGAAGTCACCGTCGTGCTCGTCGCGGCGGACGGCGAGTGGACCCGGCGCCGGGTGGGCGGCGAACGCGGCGCCCGCAAACTCGGGGAGGATCTCCGCATCCCGGTGTACGACGTCCGCAAGACCGGCTACCCGCAGCGGATGCGCGACCACGACGCGCGGCGCCGCATCGAGCGGAAGCGGGAGCGCGAACGCGACCTGTAGGCGGCTCCGCCGCCCGTGCGCCTTTGTGGTTGCTGGAACAACCGAAAAGGCGCACGAGCCCGGAGGGCCTAACCGTTGGCGGCGATGTCCTCGATCACCGAGATCATGGTGCGCACCGGCACGCCGGTGCCGCCGCGGCCGGTGTAACCCCACGGTCCCGACGAGTTGTAGGCCGGTCCGGCGACGTCGATGTGCGCCCACTGGACGCCGTCGGCGACGAACTCCTTCAGGTACAGGGCCGCCGCGAGCATGCCGCCCCAGCGGTGATTCGTGACGTTGGCGAGGTCGGCGATCTTCGAGTCGAGGTCCGAGCGCAGTTCGGCGGGCATCGGCATGGCCCACGCGTTCTCACCGATCGTCTGGGAGATGGCGGCGACGCGGTCGCGGAACTCGTCGGTGCCCATGACGCCGGGGGTCCGGTTGCCCAGTGCCACCATCTGCGCGCCGGTAAGCGTCGCCGTGTCGATCAGGTAGTCGGGTTCGTCCTCGCAGGCGCGGACGATGGCGTCGGCGAGGACGAGGCGTCCCTCCGCGTCGGTGTTGATGACCTCCACCGTGGTTCCGCCGTACTGGGTGAGGACGTCGCCGGGGCGCTGCGCGGTGGACGACGGCATGTTCTCGGCCATCGGGACGGTGGCGGTGACGTCGACGGGCAGTCCGAGTTTGGCGGCGAGGACCACGGTCGCGACAACGGCTGCGGCGCCGCCCATGTCGGACGTCATGTTCTCCATGCCTGCGGCGGGCTTGATGGAGATGCCGCCGGTGTCGAACGTGATGCCCTTGCCGACGAGCGCGACCTTGGGGGCGTTCCGCTTCTTGGCGGAGTAGCTGAGGCGGACCAGTCGCGGCAGGCGGGACGAGCCCTTGCCTACTCCGAGGATGCCGCCGTACCCGTTCTTTTCGAGCGCCTTCTCGTCCAGGACCTCGACCTTCAGTCCCGCGTCGGTGCCGAGTGTCTTTGCGCGGTCGGCGAATTCGGCTGGGAATAGGTGGCTCGGGGGTGTGTTGACGAATTCGCGTGCGGTGGCGACGGCTTCGGCGATCGCCGACGAGCGTGCGAGGGTGTACTTCGCCTCCTTCGCCCGCGGGGACGACACCAGCAGCTCCACCCGGGAGACGGGCTGTGCGTCCGGGCCGGGAGCGGACTTCGCGGACTTGAATTCGGTGAACCGGTACGCGCCGAGGGCGAAACCTTCGGCTGCCGCACCGAGATCGAGCACGGACAGGGTGGTCGCGACAGTGCCGACACCGCTGAGCGAACGCGCCGCGGCGCCCGCGGACTTGCGGATCTGCTCGGCGTCGAGTTTCTCGGCCGAACCGAGTCCGACGGCGAGCACGCTGTCGACCGGCAGCGTGCCGGGTGCCGGGATGCGGGTGGTCTCCTCGGCCTTGCCGGAGGCGCCCACCGCGACGAGCGTGTCGAGCAGGTCGGTCAGCACCGATTCGTCGACGATGCCGTCTCCGAGCGCGATTTCGGGGCCGTCCGGGCTCGACGTCAGTCCGATCACCAACACGTCCACGCGCTTGCCGACGGTGCCGGCCAGTGCGAGTTGTGGTCCGAGGGGTCGGGCTGTGCGAGTGCTCACGGTGTCTCTCCTGCAGCGGTGGGGGATGAGTGGTGCCGGGTGGCCGACGTCCGTCCCGATGGTAGTGCTCCGCCGTCGTCGGCTACCCGGTGCGCGTCTACCCGGAGGTCCGATAGGTTGAGGCGCATGACCGAGGAGCAGTTGTCGCAGGGGCCCGTCCACGCCGTCCACGTCGAACTCGGGGCCACGTTCGCTCCGTTCGGTGGCTGGGAGATGCCCGTGTCGTATGCCGGCACCGTCGCCGAGCACACCGCGGTCCGTGAATCGGTGGGAGTGTTCGACGTCAGCCACCTCGGCAAGGCCCTCGTGCGGGGCAGCGGCGCCGCCGCGTTCGTGAACTCGGCGCTGACCAACGACCTCGACAAGATCGGGCCCGGCAAAGCGCAGTACACGCTGTGCTGCACGCCGTCGGGTGGAGTGATCGACGATCTGATCGCCTACTACGTGGGCCCCGACGAGGTGTTCCTCGTCCCCAACGCGGCCAACACCGCGGACGTGGTCGCGGCACTGGCCGCCGCCGCCCCCGACGGGGTCACTGTGGAGGACCAGCACCGGGACTTCGGCGTGATCGCCGTGCAGGGGCCGAAGTCGGTAGAGGTGCTCACCGCGCTCGGCCTGCCGACCGACATCGACTACATGGCCTTCACGGACGCCACCTGGGACGGCGTTCCCGTCCGTGTCTGCCGCAGCGGGTACACCGGCGAGATCGGCTTCGAGCTGCTGCCACGCTGGGAAGACAGCGAGAAGTTGTTCCGGGCGGCGGTCGAGCAGGTTCGCGCTCACGGCGGCCAGGTCGCCGGCCTCGGCGCCCGGGACACGCTGCGCACCGAGATGGGGTACCCGCTGCACGGGCACGAGTTGTCGCTCGAGATCTCGCCGCTCGAGGCGCGCTGCGGCTGGGCGATCGGCTGGAAGAAGCCGAAGTTCTGGGGCAGGGAGACTCTCGCCGACGAGAAAGCGTCCGGCCCGGCCCGCAGGCTGTGGGGCATCAAGGCGCTGGACCGCGGGGTCCTGCGCGCCGGTCAGACCGTGCTCCGCGACGGCGAGTCGATCGGCGAGACCACGTCGGGCACGTTCTCGCCCACGCTCAAGGTCGGGATCGCGCTGGCGCTGCTCGATTCCGGGTCCGGGGTGTCGGCCGGAGACGAGATCTCCGTGGACGTCCGGGGGCGCTCGCTGCGCGCCGAGGTGGTGTCCCCGCCGTTCGTGGAGATCAACACCAAGTAAGCACCTGTCGCGGACGACCTGTCGGCGGTGGGGCGGAGGAAGGCGTTCGATAAGATCACGAGCATGACAGGTGTCACCGAGTTCGTTCGCGTCCCGCATCCCGCCCCCACCTCCGACGAGGTACGGCGAGAGATACTGGCGGCGCCCGGATTCGGCCGGTACTTCACCGACCACATGGCGTCGATCACCTACTCCACGGAGCTCGGCTGGCACGACGCGAAGGTGGAGCCGTACGGGCCGCTCCAGCTCGACCCCGCCGCGATGGTCCTGCACTACGGACAGGCCATCTTCGAGGGTCTGAAGGCGTACCGGCAGCCGGACGGCGGCATCTCGACGTTCCGCATCGAGGCGAACGCCGAGCGGCTCGCGACGTCGGCTCGCCGTCTCGCGATGCCCGAGCTGCCGGAGGAGTTGTTCGTCAAGTCGATCACCGAACTGCTCGAGCTGGACCACGAGTGGGTGCCCGCGGCCGGCGGTGAGGACGCGCTGTACCTGCGCCCGTTCATGTTCTCCACCGAGGCCGGTCTCGGTGTGCGTCCGGCCGACGAGTATCGCTACCTGCTGATCGCCTCGCCCGCGGGCGCGTACTTCCCGCGGGGGGTGAAGCCGGTCAGCGTGTGGCTGTCGACGGAGTACGTCCGGGCCGCACCCGGCGGCACCGGTGCCGCCAAGTTCGCCGGCAACTACGCGGCGTCGCTCCTCGCGCAGGCGCAGGCCGCCGACGAGGGTTGCGACCAGGTGGTGTGGCTCGACGCGATCGAGCGGTCGTACGTGGAGGAGATGGGCGGTATGAACCTCTTCTTCGTGTTCGGCTCCGGATCCGACGCCCGCCTCGTGACGCCGTCCCTGTCCGGTTCGCTGCTGCCGGGGATCACCCGCAATTCGCTGCTGACCCTCGCGATCGACGCCGGTTTCGCGGTGGAGGAGCGGCGGATCAGCACCGACGAATGGCGCACCAAGACGAAGTCCGGCGAGATCACCGAGGTGTTCGCGTGCGGAACGGCGGCGGTCATCACGCCCGTCGGCCGGGTCAAGTCCGCCGAAGGTGAATTCACGATCGCCGACGGCGAGCCCGGCGAGGTCACCATGGCCCTGCGCGACACGCTGACCGGAATTCAGCGGGGAACGTTCGCCGACACCCACGGCTGGATGACCAAACTGCGCTGAGCCGTTTCGGCGGTCGACTGCGCTGAGCCGTTGCGGCGGTCGGTCAGAAAGCGAGACCGATCGCCGAGACGGTGACGGTGATCTCGAGCGCGGCTCCGAGCACGTCACCGTTCAGGCCGGCGAATCGCCGGACGCAGTGGCCCACCAGCAGTGCGGTGAGTGTCAGCGCCACCGCCACGACGACCGGTCCCTGCCACCACGGCGAGATGCACCACGCGCCCGCCGCGAGGAGCGGAACGGTCCAGGCGAGTCCGGTCCACGGCGACTGGGTTTCGGCGACCAGCGCGCCGAACCCTTCCGTGGAGGACGCGGGGATTCCGCGGCGGCAGGCGAACACGGCCGCCACCCGCCCGGCCGCCACGGCGACGGCCACACCCGCGAACTGTCCTGCGGCGGCGAGAGATCCGAACGCCAGCCCCTGCGCGCCCAGGCAGATCACCAGGGCGCACACCCCGAACGGTCCCGCACCACCGCTGTGCATCACGGCCCGCGCCCGCTCCGGCGGCCCGTAGCAGCCGAGCCCGTCGACGGTGTCGGACAGTCCGTCGACGTGCATGCCGCGGGTGGCGAGGGCGTGCGCCCCGACCGTCACCAGGCCGGCGAGGGCGGGGTCGAGACCGGCGGACACGAGCACCCACAGCAGCCCCGCGGCCAGGGCGCCCAGCGCGATCCCCGTCACCGGCGCCGCGCGGATCGCGCGGCCTCCCGCCGCGCGGTCGACGGTGTCCGGTCCGCGCAGGGGGAGGACGGTCAGCCAGGAGAAGGCGAGCAGCACGCCCGTCACGGTCAGCCCGCGGTGTCGGCGGCGGAGTCGGTCCCGGTGCCGGAGTCGGTCCGGGTTTCGGAGCCGTCTTCGGCGTCGCGGGTGCTGACCCCGGCTTCTGCGAACGTCGCCATCTCCGCGAGTGTCGCGACGGCGGCCTGAAGGATCGGCAGTGCGGTGACGGCACCGGACCCCTCGCCGAGTCGCATGTCGAGTTCGAGGAGGGGGTCGAGTTGCAAATGCTTCAGCGCGATCGTGTGGGCCGGTTCGGTGGAACGGTGGCCGGCCAGCCACCACGCGCGGGCGCCGGGCGCCAGTTCCTCCGCAACCATCGCGGCCGCGGTCACGACGACGCCGTCGAGGATCACCGGCGTCCTGCGGGCGGAGGCCTGCGCGAGGAACCCGGCCATCGCGGCGAGGTCGGCGCCCGACACCGTGCGCAGGAGCGCCACCGTGTCCCGGACCACCGGCCGGGCGCGGCGCAGCGCGTCGCGGATCGCCGCCGTCTTCCGGATCCAGCCGGCGTCGTCGACACCGGTGCCCCGGCCGACCGCCGCGACCGGTTCGGTGTCCGTCAGCGCGGCGATGAGAACGGTGGCCGGTGTGGTGTTGCCGATTCCCATGTCGCCGGCGATCAACAGGTCTGCGCCGGAATCGATTTCGGAGTCGGCGATCGATCGTCCGGCCTCGATGGCCTTCAGGGTCTCTTCGTGTGTGAGCGCGTCCTCGCGGTCGATCGCCCCCGACGAGCGCCGAATCTTGAACGCGGACACCGACGGATCCGTGTCGCCGTCGACCGACAGGTCGACGACGCGCACGCCGGCGCCCGCCCGGTTCGCGAGAGCGTTGACGGCCGCCCCGCCGCCGACGAAGTTGGCGACCATCTGCGCTGTCACCTCGGGCGGATACGCCGAGACGCCGGTCCGTGCCACGCCGTGGTCGCCGGCAAACACCACCACCCGTGCCCGTGCGAACGGGGCGGGTGGGCAGACGCCCTGGCAGGCCGCGGCCCAGCACGCCAGCGTCTCCAGACGTCCGAGCGATCCGGCCGGTTTGGTGAGCTGAAGCTGACGGGCCTCGGCCTGCGCGCGAATCCCTTCGTCGGGTGGGGTGACGGGTTCGAACCGACCGGGGTCGGTGCTCACGGACTCGCTGGTCACGCTTGGCCTCTCGCTCGAGTGGAATCTGCCCCGCACGACGCACGTGGGGGATCGTCTTTCAGGGTCATGGTCAGCCCGGCCACGACGAGGACCACGCGATCGCAGACCTGCGCGAGCCGCGAGTTGAGGGCGCCGATCTCGTCGCGGAACAGGCGACCGGACCGGGTCTCCGGGACGACGCCGAGCCCCACCTCGGGGGTCACCAGCACGAGTGCCCCGCGGTAGTCGCGGACGCTCGCGACCAGGTCGTCCGTGCGGGGCCCGATGGTGCCCCGCGGCGAATCCCAGGCGGCGGCGCCGTCGAGTTCGACGGTGAGCCAGGTGCCGAGATCGTCGACGAGGGTCGCCGTAGCGTCGGTGCGGGCACGAAGTTGATCGGCGAGGTCGCGACGGTGCGCGGTTTCCACGGTGACCCAGCTGTCGGGGCGCCGATCGCGGTGCTCGGCGACCCGGTGCTCCCAGTCCTGGTCGTCGGGGTCGCGGTGGCTGGTGGCGACGTAGCGCACCCGGCCCGCCCCGGCCAGGGCCTGGGTCAGTTCCTCGGCATGCGCGGATTTACCGGACCGTGCACCACCGAGTACCAGCGTTCGCGAGGGCTGGTACGGGTGACCCGGGTGGTCCCGGGGATCGGCGGTGGGCACGGAGGGAAACGCTACCAACCCGCCGACGTGGCAGTATTTTGACGAAGAACGTCAATTCCGCCACTGTTGGCGGGAAGTGGACGAGCGGAGAATTTCAGCCATGACCGAATTCCTCGTCCTCGTTGCACTTCTCCTCGTGCTGCAAGCGGCCGTGACATACGCCGGTCGGCACCTGGGTCCACTCCATCCGCGGCTGCGGAACAGCTACCGCGACAACTTCTTCCGGCCTGCCGATCCCCTGGCGGACCTGTCGCACGACCGCGACGCCGAACTGGGGCGGCTGCTCGCCGCGACGCACCGCGCGCCCCACAACTGACCGTCAGATGGCGTCGCCGGGCCGCACCCGCGGCTTGGGGGCCCGCAGCTTGCGGATCTGCGACGCCCGCACGAACGCGTACCAGCCGAGCTTGAAACCGCCGTCGGGGGTGTCCGGGAAGCGTTCCCGCACCTGATTGTTGATCTTGCGGCCCAGCCAGACACCCTCGATGGCCATGAACATCATCATGATGAGCATGGCGAGCGTCACGATCGCCTGCAGGGCCGGGCTGACGAACATCGCCATGATGAGAACCAGCGCCAGCGGCATGAACAGGCCGACCAGGTTGCGCCGGGCATCGACGATGTCCCTGACGTACGCGCGCACGGGGCCCTTGTCGCGGGGGAGAAGGTACTTGTCCTCGCCGGCGAGCATGCGGGTGCGCCGCTCGGCGGCGGTGGCGCGTCGCTCCGCCGCGGCAACCTTGCGCTCTTCCTTGCTGCCGCGGGTCGCCTTCTTACGGGCCCGGGCCTCTTTCGCGGTCAGGGGTGCGGGCGCAACCGGTCCGCGACGCTTCGACTCTGCGTCACGCCGCTTGGGGGTCGGGCGGCCCTTGCCCGCCTGCTCGACGGACTCCGCCTCCTGGGCCGTCGACGACTCGGCGACCTCGACGTCCCGCTTGTCTGAATCGTCCGAATCACCGCGGCGTAGCAATTTCACCCTTCCAGACTATGGGAAGACGCCACCGAGTGGAAAACCGCCGTCTCATCGAAATGCCGGGTCGCGCCCGTCGCCATACACTTCGCCGATGCGAGTGTTGATCGCACCGGACTCCTTCGGTGAGACGCTGACCGCCGTCGAGGCGGCCGCCGCCATCGCGGCCGGATGGTCGGCCGTGCGCCCGGACGACCAGCTGATCGAGGCCCCGCAGTCCGACGGCGGCCCCGGCTTCGTGGACGTGGTCGCCGCAGCGGGCGGCACCGTCCGGACCACGGTGGTGGAAGGTCCACTCGGCGTCGACGTCCCCGCCCGCTGGCTCCTCGACGGCACCGACGCCTACCTCGAATCCGCCCAGGCCTGTGGGCTCGGCTTGCTCGGCGGACCGCCGACGCCCCGCACCGCCCGAGACGCGCACAGTCGAGGCGTCGGGCAACTCGTGGTGGCGGCCCTCGACGCCGGAGCCCGCAGAATCGTCGTCGGTCTCGGCGGCAGCAGCTGCACCGACGGCGGCCGCGGCCTCGTCGAATCCCTCGCGGAGGGATTCGGCAGCGCGGACGCCGCTGTCGCCCGGCTGCGCGCGGTGGAACTGGTGGCCGCGACCGACGTCGAACACCCGCTGCTCGGCGAGCACGGCGCCGCCCGCGTGTTCGGGCCGCAGAAGGGTGCCGACCCCGGCACCGTCGCCTTCCTCGAGGACCGGAACACCGCGTGGGCCGGGCAACTGCACCGGGCGACCGCCCGGGACGTCGCGGCCGAGGCCGGAGCCGGAGCCGCGGGTGGTATCGGCGCCGCGCTGCTCGCGCTCGGTGGGACCCGCGAATCCGGCGCCCACGTGGTCGCCCAGCGCACCCGGCAGGACCGGCAACTCGCCTCCGCGCAGCTCGTGATCACCGGCGAAGGTCGCCTCGACCAGCAGTCGCTGCGCGGCAAACTCGTGATCGCGCTCGCCGCCGCAGCCCGCAGGCGGGCCATCGCGACGCTCGTCCTGGCGGGGCAGGTGCTCCTCGACACCGCCGATCTGGACCGCGCGGGCATCGACGACGCGCTGTCCCTGGCGGACCACGCCGGGTCGGTCGAACTCGCGATGTCGGACGCATACGCGCAGCTGAGAGACCTCGCCGCCGCCGCAGCCCGTGGATGGGACGGCACAGCCGCACGGCAGTAACCCGAAACCCCGACGTCGGATACCATGGACATGGATCGATCTGCGGACGCTGCCGCAGTGAAGGGAACCCGGGAATAAGTCGGGCGCGGAGTACCGTTGAAGCGTTCACGGGTTTGTTACGAACTACAGGGAGAGCCCATGACTGTGCAGAACGAGACCGCCGTCCACGGCGTCAAGATGACCGAAGCCGCGTCCGCCAAGGCGAAGGCGCTGCTCGATCAGGAAGGTCGTGACGACCTCGCACTGCGTATCGCCGTGCAACCCGGCGGCTGCGCAGGACTGCGTTACCAGCTTTTCTTCGACGACCGCAACCTGGACGGCGACCTGATCGTGGACTTCGGTGGCGTCGCCCTCGCGGTGGACCGGATGAGCGCGCCGTACGTCGAGGGTGCCTCGATCGACTTCGTCGACACCATCGAGAAGCAGGGTTTCACCATCGACAACCCCAACGCGACCGGTTCGTGCGCCTGCGGCGACTCCTTCAACTGAGTCCCGGGACGAAGCACAACTGAATCGACAAGTCTGACGCGGCGCCGACCGGCTGCCGCGTCAGACTTTTTTCGTGCCCGACCACGCCGTCCCGAGTCGTCGTGCTGCCGACCGAACATGGTGGTACGCCGGGGTACGGTGAGAAATCCCGACCGAACTCATCGAAAGGCATCCGCCCGTGACAATTGCGGTAACCGGTTCCATCGCCACCGACCACCTGATGCGGTTTCCGGGCCGGTTCGCCGAGCAACTGCTCGCCGATCAGCTCAGCCACATCTCGTTGAGCTTCCTGGTCGACGACCTCGTAGTCCGGCGCGGGGGAGTGGGCGGCAACATCGCCTACGCCATGGGCGTCCTCGGTGGTTCCCCGCTGCTGGTGGGGGCTGTCGGAGCCGACTTCGCGGACTACCGCCAGTGGCTCGAGGACAACGGTGTCGACTGCACCGCCGTCCGGATCTCGACCACCGCGCACACCGCGCGTTTCGTGTGCACCACGGATGAGGACATGGCGCAGATCGCCTCGTTCTATCCCGGGGCGATGAGCGAGGCCCGCGAGATCCAACTGTCCGGCATCGCACCGGACGCCGACACGCTCGAGCTGGTCCTGATCGGCGCCAACGACCCCGAGGCGATGATCCGCCACACCGAGGAATGCCGCCGACTGGACATCCCGTTCGCCGCCGACCCGTCGCAGCAACTCGCGCGCCTGAATGGCGAGGAGGCGGCGGCGCTGATTCGTGGCGCGAAATACCTGTTCACGAACGAGTACGAGTGGGGATTGCTGCAGCAGAAGACCGGACTGTCCGAGGAGGAGATCCGCGCACAGGTCGGTGTCCGCGTCACGACGCTCGGGTCCAAGGGCGTCGAGATCGTCGACGCCGAAGGTAACTGCACCCGGGTCGCTGTCGTCCCCGAGAAGGCCAAGGTCGACCCGACCGGTGTCGGTGACGGATTCCGGGCCGGATTCCTCCTCGCGCACAGCGCAGGCCTGAGCTTCGAGCGTTCCGCGCAACTGGGGTCGCTGGTGGCCGTGCTGGTACTGGAGACCACCGGAACCCAGGAATGGACGTTCGACCGCGACGAGGCTGTCAAGCGCCTCGCGGATGCCTACGGCTCCACCGCCGCGGACGAGATCGCCGCGATTCTGCCGTAAGGCGGCTCCGCCGCCCGTGAGTGGTTGACGAGTCCCTGGACTCGTCAACCACTCACGGGCGCGAAGCGCCTAGATCGAGACCGGGTACGCCGGCTCGGCGATCTCCGGGACGATGCGGTTCTCCACGAAAATGCCGTGCCAGACCATGAAGATCAGCACGGTCCACAGTCGACGGCTGTGATCGGACACGCCGTCCCGGTGGTCGTTCAGCATCTTCGTGATCGCGACCTTGTCGAGCAGGTGATCGGTGCCCGAAGCCGCGATCTGCTCGTGCGCCCAGTCGAACAGTTCGGTGCCGCGCAGCCAGTGCCGCAACGGCACCGGGAAGCCCAGCTTCGCCCGATGCAGCACGTGGCCGGGGACGATCCCCTCCAGCGCCTGACGCAGCGCGTACTTGGTGGTGCTCTTGGCGATCTTCTGATCCAGCGGCACCCGCGACGCCACGTCGAAGACCTCCGGATCGAGGAACGGCACCCGCAGTTCGAGCGAATTGGCCATCGTCATCTTGTCGGCCTTGACCAGGATGTCGCCGCGCAACCACGTGAACAGGTCCAGGTGCTGCATCCGGGCCACCGGATCCCACCCCTGAGACTGCGCGTAGATCGGGTCGGTGACGTCACGGTGCGTCCACTCGGGCCGGAAGTCGCGCAGGACGGCGCGCAACTGCGCGTCGTTGAAGCTGCGCGCGTTGCCGTAGTACCGCTCCTCCAGGGTCAGCGAACCGCGATTGAGCAGGCTCTTGCCGCGGGTGCCGTCGGGGATGCGTTCGGACAGCTTCCCGGCGGCCCTGCGCAGGCCCTTGGGCAGGTACTCGAACGGCTTCAGCGAAATCGGCTCGCGGTAGATGGTGTAGCCGCCGAACAGTTCGTCGGCGCCCTCACCGGACAGCACGACCTTGACGTGCTTACGTGCCTCCTTCGCCACGAACCACAGCGGAACCAGAGCGGGGTCGGCGACCGGGTCGTCGAGGTACCACACGATCTCGGGGATGGCGGCGGCGAACTCGGCGGGGCTGACCACCTTCACCACGTGCCGTGCGCCGATCGCCTCGGCGGATTCGGCCGCGACGTCGACCTCGGAGTAGCCCTCACGCTCGAAACCGGTGGTGAACGTGATCAGGTTCGGGTTGTGGCGCATCGCGAGCGCCGCGATGGCCGTCGAATCGATGCCGCCCGACAGGAACGAGCCGACGGTCACGTCGGCGCGCATGTGCTTGGCGACCGAGTCCTCGAGCGCCTCCGCGATCTCGCGGTACCGGGCCTGCTCGGTGCCGGCGGCGAACGGACGCACCGGGAACGTGGGTGCGAAATAGCGGGTGATCACGGGTACTTCGCCCGGCCGCACCCGCGCGAAGCACCCGGACTCGAGCCGGCGGATCTGCTTGTGGAGGGTTTCCGGCTCCGGCACGTACTGGAGGACGGTGTAGTGCTCGACCGCACGCGGATCGAGTTCGGTGCCGATGCCGATCAGGCTCGCCAGTTCCAGCAGGCTCTTCTTCTCGCTACCGAATGCGGTGCCGCCGGTGCCCGTCGCCAGGAACAGCGGTTTGATGCCGAACGGATCGCGGGCGATGAACAACTCCCGCGTCTCGGTGTCCCAGATCGCGAACGCGAACATGCCGCGCAGGCGACGGACGGCGTCTTCACCCCAGTAGTGGAACGCGGCGACGATGGCCTCGCTGTCGCCCTCGGTGACGAACTGCGCACCGAACTGCTCCGCGAGTTCGGCCCGCACTTCGAGGTAGTTGTAGATCTCGCCGTTGAACGTCAGCGCGTAGCGTTCCGGATTCTCCGCCGGACCCCACCGCAGTGGCTGGTGGGAGTGTTCGATGTCGATGATCGACAGCCGATTGAACCCGAAGACCAGGTGGTCGTCGTGCCAGGTCCCGTGCTCGTCCGGCCCACGGTGCCGCAGGCAGTGCATCGCCTGGTCGACCTGTGAGACGGCGTTGTCGCTGGTTTCTCCAGAGGTCAGTAGCCCGAGCAGTCCGCACACAGCGTCCGGTACCTCAATTCAGAATCTTGGAAGGCTCCACGAGGTGGAGGGGTCAGGGATCTCTGCCGGAAAGTATGCCGCAGATTGCCGACGCGTCCGGTTCGGGCCGTCGCCGGCACCGCCGCGGCCCGAACACCGGCACCGCCGCGGCAACGACAGCGACACATCGCCCGACCCGAGGATGGAGAGCCGCCACCTTTGGTCTACGCTGCGTAGTAATTGGGCCTTCCCATCGGGTGTGCCCTAGTGGAATTTGCGGCGATCAGGAAGGCGTGAACGTGGCGCAAGGTCGGATCCTTCGGCGGGCAGGGTTGGCAGTATCTTTGGGCATTGCTGCCTTGCTGCTGTCGGGTTGTTCAATCGACAACGAGGTGCTTCGTTTCGGGTGGCCTTCGGGCGTAACCCCGCAGGCGCACCGCATGCGTGAACTGTGGACCTGGTCGGTTATCGCCGCCCTCGTCATGGGTGTGCTGGTGTGGGGACTCACCTTCTGGGCGGTGATCTTCCACCGCAAGAAGAAGGACTCACCCGAGTTCCCGCGTCAGACGGCATACAACGTGCCGCTGGAGCTGGCGTACACCGCGGTTCCGTTCGTCATCATCGCCGTGCTGTTCTACTTCACGGTGGTCGTGCAGAACCATGTCCTCGAGAAGGAGGACAACCCGAACGTGGTGGTGGATGTCACTGCGTACCAGTGGAACTGGAAGTTCGGCTACCGCTCCATCGATCTCGGTGAAGGTGGCGGCCTGTACGACGGTGTCGACCAGGAGGCGCAGGCCGCCGTCGAGTCCGCATCGGCGCCCGAGGCGGAGGGCGAGGGTGAGCACGCCCTGCCCGGGCCGATCCACGGCAAGACGCCCCAGGACCTGTCGTACCTGCACTACGACAAGATCGAGACGGTCGGTTCGAGCAACGAGATTCCGATCCTCGTCCTGCCGACCGGCAAGAGGATCCAGTTCGAACTGGCCTCGGCTGACGTCATCCACGCCTTCTGGGTGCCGGAGTTCCTGTTCAAGCGTGACGTGAACCCGAACCCCAAGGAGAACCACTCCGACAACGTCTTCCAGATCAGTGAGATCGAGAAGGAAGGTGCCTTCGTCGGGCGCTGCGCCGAGATGTGCGGCACGTTCCACGCGATGATGAACTTCGAGGTTCGTGCCGTGAGCCCGGACAAGTTCGCGCAGTACATCGAGTTGCGCAAGCCGGCGAGCGAGGGCGGCCGGGATCTGACCACGGCGGAGGCTCTGCAGGCCATCGGCGAGTCCCCCGTCGCGACGTCGACGTCTCCCTTCACCACCGACCGCGGCTACAAGCAGGCGAGCGGTGTCGAAGGTAACTGAACCTGCTGCTGATACCTCACTGACCAAGGACAAGTGCTGATATGAAGATCGAAGCCAAGCTCTTCGAGATCCTGACGGTATTCTTCATTCTCGTCGCGATCGTCTACGGCGTCTTCACCGCCGTTTCACGAACCGGTATCGAGTGGGCGGGTCTGACGGGCATCTGCCTGTCGGCGGGACTGACGCTGATCATCGGAACGTATTTCCGGTTCGTCGCCCGTCGCCTCGACACCCGTCCCGAGGACTACGAGGACGCGGAGATCGCCGACGGCGCAGGCGACCTGGGCTTCTTCAGCCCCGGTAGCTACTGGCCGATCCTGCTCGCCGCCGCGGCCGCGTTCGTCGCCGTCTCGATGGCGTTCTTCCAGCCGTGGATGCTGGTGGTCGCCGTGGTTGCCGTGCTGGCCGCCGCTGCGGGTCTCGTCTTCGAGTACTACGTCGGGCCCGAGAAGCACTAGTCCACACACTTTTGTGACGGCGAAGGCGCCGAATCCCTCTGGGGTTCGGCGCCTTCGCTTTTCGTCGTCAGGCTTCGCGGTTCCGGGCGGCCGCCGCGGCGAGGAGGGCTGCGGCCTGTTCGGACGCGAGTCGCACCGCATCGGGGAACACCTGCAACCCGTGTGCGACCAGGGCGCCCTCGTGGAGCAGCATGACGGTGCGCGCGAGTGTCTCCGGATCGCGCACCGACGCGTCCCGGCACACATCGGTGAACAGGTCGAGCATCCACCGCTTCTGGCCGATGATGATCGCGTAGGCCGGATGTGACGGGTCACTGATCTCCGCGTGTGCGTTGACCATGCTGCATCCCTTCGCGCTGTTCTCCGCGGTCCATTCGCGGGACGCGTCGAAGATCGCCGTCAGCCGCAGTTCGGGTGAGTCGCCGACGGTGTCGAGATGGCCGGCGAGAAACGCCCGCCACCGCTGGTCCCGGTCGGCGAGGTACTCGACCACGATCTGTTCCTTCGAGCCGAAACGGTCGTAGAGCGTCTTCTTCGTGACGCCGGCTTCTGCGGCGATGAGATCGACGCCGACCGCGTGGATTCCCCGCTCGTAGAACAGTCGGTCCGCCGCGGCCAACGCTCGTCGCGCGCCCGGCGTCAGCGTCACGCGCTGCGGTTGCTGCACAGACTCCATGGCAAAAGTATACAGATCGGTGTACTTTCAGGAAGTAAACCGATCTGTTTACTGGGTGGTGGTTCGTCGTGAACGTGTTGTTCGCCGTGATGTTCGTCGTGTGCTGGAGTTCCGGTTTCATCGGGGCCAAACTCGGCGCCGGGGACGCAGATCCGCTCACGGTGCTGACCTGGCGGTTCCTCCCACTGGCCGCCGCGCTCGTACTGGGCGCGGCGCTGTTCCGACGCCTTCGGTGGCGGGGAATCGGATTCCGTGCGCTCCGCCGTGGGGTGGTGGTGGGCGCGCTGTCGCAGACCGGGTATCTGCTGACCGTCTACCAGGCGATCGGACTCGGCGTCTCGACCGGCACCACCGCACTGATCGACGGCACCCAGCCCCTGGTCGTCGCCGTGCTGGCAGGCCCACTGCTCGGTCAGAACGTCGCGGCGAGGCAGTGGTGGGGGCTGCTGCTCGGACTGACGGGTGTCGTGATCGTCACCGCCGGCGACGCCACCGCGGCCTCCGGCGTGCCGTGGTGGGCATACCTCGTGCCGTTCGCCGGAATGCTGTCGCTGGTGGCCGCGACATTCGTGGAGAGCCGGTCACCCGACGACACCGACCCTGTAGTGGCCCTCACGGTGCACTGCGCGACCAGCGCCGTGCTGTTCACCGCTCTCGCGGCGTTCGACGGAAAGCTGTCGCCGCCGGCGACGGCACCGTTCTGGTGGTCGGTGGCGTGGCTGATCGTCCTGTCCACCGTCGGCGGCTACGGCCTGTACTGGCTCGTGCTGCGCCGGAGCGGGATCACGCGGGTCAATGCCCTGATGTTCCTGATGGCGCCGGTGACGGCGATCTGGGGAGCCGTGATGTTCGGCGAGCCGTTCGGGGGCCTCACCGCGCTCGGACTTCTCGTCGGCCTCGGGGCGGTCGTACTCGTGTTCCGTGCGCAGCCGCGGGGGAGGGGAGCGCGCACGGTCCAGATAGACGACCAGAGCCCCGAACCGGAAGTGGTTCGGGGCTCTGGTCGGTTGCGGAGGTGAGGCTAGTGCGCCTCGCCGTTGCCGGACGATCCGTTGCCGGAGGTCGGCGAACCGTTGCCGTGAGCACGGTCCTGGTACTCCCGCAGCATCGTGAGCTGCTCGTGCTCGCCGTGGTGCAGGGCGTGCTCGAGCGCCAGGCTCTCCTCGACCGGGTCGGCCGTGACGAGGCTGCCGGAACCCGGCTTGCCGGCGGAACCGAGCTTGTTCATCTTCTTCGGCACGGTCGCACCCTGGTACTCGAGCGGGATCGGGTGACCGTGGTCGTCGACCGGGCCGAGCGGCTGGTGGATCTCGATGTACTGACCGTTCGGCATCCGCTTGATGATGCCGGTCTCGATGCCGTGCTCGAGGACCTCACGGTCGCTGCGCTGGAGACCCAGGCAGAACCGGTAGGCGACGAAGAAGGCGATCGGAGGCAGCAGCACCATGCCGATACGGCCGATCCACGTCATCGCGTTCAGGGAGATGCTCAGGTGGTACGCGATGATGTCGTTGATGCAGGAGATCGTCAGGACGGCGTAGAACGCGATCGCCATCGCACCGATCGCGGTACGCACCGGAACGTCGCGCGGACGCTGCAGCAGGTTGTGGTGAGCATCGTCCTTGGTCAGACGCTTCTCGATCCACGGGTAGGCGATCAGGACCGTGAACACCAGACCCATGATCAACGCGACGGCGAACACCGACGGGATGGTGTAGCGGTTGAACAGGTAGATGTCCCATGCCGGCCACAGACGGGCCAGGCCGTCCGTCCACATCATGTAGATGTCGGGCTGCGAACCTGCCGACACCTGCGACGGGTTGTAGGGGCCGATGGTCCAGACCGGGTTGATCTGCAGCACGCCACCCATGACGGCGAGAACACCGAACGTGATCGCGAAGAACGCACCCGACTTGACGGCGAACACCGGGAGGATGCGCACACCGACGACGTTGGTTTCCGTGCGGCCGGGGCCGGGGAACTGCGTGTGCTTCTGATACCAGACGAGCGCGAGGTGACCGGCGATCAGGGCGAGGATGATGCCCGGGAACAGCAGGACGTGCGCGACGTACAGGCGGGGGATGATCAGGTCGCCGGGGAAGTCGCCGCCGAAGATCAGCCAGTGCATCCAGGTGCCTGCGATCGGGATGCTCAGCGTGATGCCGGAGAACGCGGCGCGCAGGCCCGTGCCGGACAGCAGGTCGTCGGGGATCGTGTATCCGAAGAATCCCTCGAACATCGCCAGGATCAGCAGCAGGCAGCCGATGACCCAGTTGGCCTCACGCGGACGACGGAAGGCGCCGGTGAAGAAGATGCGCAGCAGGTGCACGACGATCGACGCCGCGAACATCAGCGCAGCCCAGTGGTGGATCTGACGGACGAACAGGCCGCCGCGGACCTCGAACGAAATGTTCAGCGTGGTCTCGTACGCGCGGGACATCGTGACGCCGCGCAGTGGCTCGTACGCACCGTTGTAGACGACGTGCGCCATCGACGGATCGAAGAACAGGGTCAGGTAGACACCGGAGATCAGCAGAATGATGAAGCTGTACAGCGCGATCTCGCCGAGCAGGAACGACCAGTGGGTGGGGAAGACCTTGTTGATCTGCCGCCGCATTCCCGCTGCGAGGTGGTAGCGCGAGTCCATCGCTTCCGCCTGGCCTGTGGCCATCGCGCTCAGTTTGGACGGTTTGTTGTCGGTCACGGTCGACGCTCCCAAAATGCCGGGCCGAGAGCTTCGATGTAGTCACCCGTTGTGACTAGGAAACCCTCTTCGTTCACTGTAATAGGCAACTGCGGAAGTGCACGAGCGGCCGGACCGAAAATCGGCTTTCCGTAGGTCAGCGCATCGAACTGCGACTGGTGGCACGGGCAGAGGATTCGGTTGGTCTGCTGCTCGTACAGGGAGGTGGGGCAGCCGAGGTGGGTGCAGATCTTCGAGAAGGCGAAGTAGTCGCCGTAGTTGAAGCTCTCCTGGCCCTTGCGCTTGGTGACGTTTGCCGCGTCCTCCGTGCGGAGGCGGATGAGCATGGTCGCGTTGCGGATGCCGCGCAGCGCCTCGAGCAGCGCGTCGTGGTCGCCGCGATCGGACTCGCGGAAGGGGAACACCGTTTCCATGGCGCCGGCGTCCAGGTCTTCGGGGCGAACCAGGACGACGTCCTCGGGACGACCGGTGTCGCGGCGCAGGTAGATGGTCTCGCCCTCGTAGCGGGGGGTCCATCCCGACACCCACAGCGGGGAGTCGTCGCGCTTGGCCCACGGGTTCTTGATCAGACCACCGAGGGGCATGACGGACATGATGCCGAGGGCGCCGCCGCCGAAGATCAGGGTCCGCTTGAGCAGCTTGCGGCGTCCCAGCGTCGACGTGTCGAACGAGTCGCCGAGTTCCGCGACGATCGTCTTGCGATCGACCTCGGACGATCCACCGTCGTGGCGGTCCTGGATGGACACCTCTTCGGGGATGAACTTCTTGGTGAACTGCACCGCGCCGACACCGAGGCCGAGGATGGCCAGACCCATGGTGAAGCCGATCAGCGGCGTGTACAGGCTGTAAGCCGAGTAGTGCTCCTCGCCGGAGCCCGCGTACTCCCAGGGCCAGAAGAGGTAGATCGCGATGAATGCGATCGCGGAGACGCCGGAGAGAGCGAACCAGAACGCGACCGACCGCTCGGCGCGCTTCTCGGCCTTCGTTCCCGGAACCGCCCAGCGGTTGCGGCGGAACGCGACATCGACGTGGTCGAGGTTGGTGCCGAGCTCGACCAGTTCGTCGCGGCTCAGGTTCTCGAGTTCTGCATCCGTGTACTTCTTTGGCGTGGCGCCGCCCGGCTGGCCAGCGTCGCTCATGACCTTGCTCCGATCCACAGTGCTGCACCGACGACAGCGATGATTCCGACCACCCACATGGCCAAGCCCTCGGAGGCGGGACCGATGCCGCCGAGTCCGTAGCCACCGGGCTGCTTCGTCTCGCCCGACGACTTGATGTAGGCGATGATGTCTTTCTTCTCCTCGAGGGTCAGCTGACGGTCCGAGAACTTGGGCATGTTCTGCGGGCCGGTGACCATCGCGGTGTAGATCTGCTGCTCGTTGGCCGGGTCGAGGACCGGCGCGTACTTGCCGGACGACAGCGCGCCGCCGCGCCCGGTGAAGTTGTGGCAGGACGCGCAGTTGAGGCGGAACAGCTCGCTGCCGCGTCCGATGTCGCCGCCGCGCAGCGAAGACTGGGCGACTTCGCCGTTCTCGTCACGAATGACCGTGGGGCCGCCGCCGTTGGCCTGGACGTACGCGCCGATGGCGTCCGTCTGCTCGGCGTCGAACTTGACGGGCTTGCGCTCGACCTGGGCCTCGTTGCGCGAAGCGGGCATACGTCCCGACGACACCTGGAAGTACACGGCGGCCTCGCCGACACCGATCAGGCTGGGGCCGCGGTCCTGCACACCCTGCAGGTTGGCGCCGTGGCACGTGATGCACGAGGTGTCGTACAGCTGCTTGCCCTCGCGGATCAGTGCTGCCTGATCATCGGTGGCGGTGGCCACCTGCGGGGTTGGCGTCAACGCGGACGCGAGGAAACCGGCGCTGACCAGTCCCATCATCAGGACCAGGGCGCCCGTGGCGCGCCTGCGGAGCTTCCGCTGGCGGCGTGCCTTGGCGGCAGACGCCGTGGTGTCGGATGCGGGAGGGGGGGATGAACTCATCTGTATCCCTTTGGTATGTCGGGACGGACTGGACGTCAGGGGGCTGCCTGGGGCGTTCAGCTGATCAACGGATGAAATAGATCGTGGCAAACAGGGCGATCCACACGATGTCGACGAAGTGCCAGTAGTACGAGACGACGATGGCGGCGGTGGCCTGGGCGGGCGTGAACTTGCTGACCTTGGTGCGGGCGATCAGGAACACGAACGCGATGAGGCCGCCGATCACGTGCATACCGTGGAAGCCGGTGGTCATGTAGAACACCGAGCCGTACACGCTGCTGGAGATGGAAGTGCCCTCTTCGATGAGGTGGATGTACTCGTATCCCTGTCCGAGGACGAAGAAGGTGCCCATCGCCAACGTCAGGAGGTACCACCGGCGGAGGCCGAAGACGTCGCCGCGCTCGGCTGCGAACACACCCATCTGGCAGGTGAACGACGAGGCGATCAGCACAAGCGTCACCGGCACGGCGAGGAACAGATTCAGCTCGGTCGGCTCCGGCGGCCAGTTCCCATTCGCCTGTGCTCGCGCCACGAAGTACATGGCGAAGAGCCCTGCGAAGAACATGAGCTCACTTGACAACCACACGATGGTGCCAACGCTGACCATGTTAGGTCGGTTCAGCGAGTGCACGCGTTGGGTGATTGCTGATCCTGAAGTCCCTACTGCGCTCGTCACAGACAGAAGTATGACGCTTCGTCGTAAGAGACGACTACCCGGGTCCACCCTCGGCGCGCCGAGGCGCCCCGCTTGTCCGATTCTCCCTGCTGACAGCCTGGTCGCGGACCGTGAAAGGGTGGAGTCATGCGCTCTGGAGACAACAGTACGGGGTGGCTGCGGCGACTGTTCGGAAGTCGGAAGCAGGCCCCTCTCGATCAGGATCGGCCCGACCTCGTGGTCGTCGCCTCGAGCTTCGACGACGTGGAAGCGTGCTCGACCGCGCTGGGCCGTGCCGCCGCCGAGGATCCGCGGTGGGACGCCGACGCGGAAGCGGTACTGCGGCACCACTTGCGGTTGCCTGCGGCGTCGGTGGCCGACGCCGTGTCGATCGCCGCCCAGGACGGCTACCGGCCGCTGGATCCGGACAGGCAGGCGTCCCCGGCCGAGGACGGCGCGACGGTCGAACTCGTGCTGCAGCGGGTCCAGGTCCTCGATGCGCTGCACTGTTCCCAGGAACGGTCGAGGATGGCCGGGCTGGCCCAGCGGCTCGGGGGCTCGGTCGACGGATGGGACGCGACGCAACCGGCGCGCGAGTCCGATCTGCCCGGTGACTAGGCTGCCAGGGATCGGATCCGCCACTAGTACAAGGGGACACGACGATGCAGAGCCCGACTGCTCAGGGGACCAACGACGGTGTGCTGCCTGCACGCACCTGGCCGTCGGTCCTCGGTGCGCTCACCGACGGACGTGACCTCGCGGTGGACGACGCGAAATGGGCGATGGACGAGATCATGTCCGACAACGCCACGTCCGCGCAGATCGCGGCATTCGGCGTCGCCCTGAAGATGAAGGGCGAGACGCCGGAGGAGTTGCGCGGCCTGGCCGACTCGATGCTCGGGCACGCACGTAAGGTTCCCGTCGACGACGACGTCGTCGACATCGTCGGAACCGGTGGTGACCGATCCAACACCGTGAACATCTCCACGATGGCGTCACTGGTGGTCGCGGCGTCCGGCATCCGCGTCGTCAAGCACGGAAACCGGGCGGCGTCCTCCAAGAGTGGCGGGGCGGACGTTCTCGAGGCGCTCGGCGTCAAGATCAATCTCGGTCCCGACGAGGTGGCCCGCTGCGTGCGGGAGGTCGGCATCGGCTTCTGCTTCGCGCCGGTGTTCCACCCCGCGCTGCGGTTCGCGGGCGCGCCCCGCAAGGAGATCGGCATCCCGACCGTCTTCAACGTGCTCGGACCGCTCACCAACCCGGCCCGTCCACGGGCCGGCCTCATCGGCTGCGCCTTCCCGGGCCTGATCTCGGTGGTGGCCGGTGTGCTCGCGCAGCGCGGCAATTCGGCGCTGGTGGTGCGCGGCGACGACGGTCTGGACGAATTGACGACGTCGACGACGTCGGCCGTGCACATCGTCGCCGACGGGTCGGTGACCACCCGTCAGTTCGACCCCCGCGACATCGGCATCGCACGGGTGTCGCTCGACGAACTGCGCGGCGGCGACGCCGACGTGAACGCCGCGGTGGCGCGGCGACTCCTCGCGGGTGAGACCGGACCCGTCCGCGACGCAGTTCTGCTCAACGCCGCGGCGGCGATCGCGGCGTTCCGGGGTCTCGGCGGCCGCACCCTCGAGGAGGGACTGTCGGACGGGCTCTCGACGGCGGCGCAGTCCATCGACAGTGGAGCGGCCGCGACGCTGCTCGGGCGGTGGGCCGATCTCACGTCGGGCCTGGCCACCAGCAAATAGCCGGCGGACCTATTCGCCGATCGAGAAGCCCGCTTCCACGTCTGCGCTGGAGTAGGACTGGAACGCGATGTGCGTCGCCGTCCGCGAGACGCCGTCCACCTTGTTGATTCCCTCGGTGACGACCTCCGCGATCTTCGCGTGGTCCCGGACCCGCACGATCGCGATGAGGTCGACGTCGCCCGCGCAGGAGTAGACCTTGTCGACGCCCTCGATGTCGGCGACGGCCTGAGCGGTCTCCGGGATGCGGTGGGCTTCGGCGTGGATCAGGACGATGGCGTTGATCATGATCGCCAGCCTAAGCGGTGGCCGGCGGAACCCGGTGCGGGTGGTCGGGTCTCGGCGTCCCGTGTCGACGCGCTGCCGGCGCGGGCGAGCGCGCACCAGTCGGACCAGGATCCGGCGCCCCGTGCGGGCTCACACCACCCCGAGGACGCGCTGACGATGCGGGTGTCGTCCTGGTCGAGCCAGCGCGCGAGCAGTCCGGCCTCCTCGGGGGACGCGCCGCGAAGCGGAGTCGTGTCGGGAACGACGGTTTCTGCGGTGAGGACGAGCGCGTCGACCACCGGCATCGGGTGGATTCCCCGCCGGGCGCAGCCCGCGGACGCGAGGCGCCCGGAACGGATCACCGCGAACTCCCAGCCGCCGGTCGCGGCGGGGCGAGCGGCCACGAGCTGATCGAGGGCGGTGAGCGACGCCAGGCGCTGCATTCGGCGCAGCGCGAGGACGACCTCCGCGGTGCGATCCCGCAGCCGTGCGGCGTTCTCGAACAACTCGCCCGCGGCCAGTTCCTCCACCCGTGCGCGCATCCGGTGCAGCGGCGTGTCGTCGGCGCCGCGCAGGAAGAGCCGGAAGAGCTCCGGACCGGGACGGTAGGCGTCCTCCGTGTCGCGGTCGTGGACGGACGCGGGGCAGCGCCCGAGTTCGCGGGGCGGGCACTGCGCACCGTGCGCCCGTCCCTTCGGGATCCGGCTCGTGCAGGTGCGGAGAATGCAGTACTCGGCGAGGACGTCGGCGACGTCGGCGGCGGTCGAGCGGGACCGGAACGGACCTAGCGAATCGGCTGCCGGGGTCCGCACGACCGACAGCCGGGGGAAGGCCTCCGCGGTGAGCGTGATCCACCAGCCGCGTTTCGGGTACTTGGATCGCCGGTTGTACGGCGGCGTGTGGGCGGCGAGCAGCCGGAGCTCGCGCACACCCGCCTCGAGAGCGTGCGCGCATTCGACGTGGTCGATCCGGGTGGTCAGCGCGACCATCTCCTTCATCCGGCCGCGCGTCTCCGAGCCGGTGAAGTAATTGCGCACCCGGCGGCGCAGATCCGTCGCCGTGCCGACGTAGAGGACCTCGTCGGACGGCCCCCGGAACAGGTAGACGCCGGGCGAACGGGGGAGATGACTGGCGAGCGTGCGTTTGGCCCGCTGGTGCGAAGAGACGTCGGGAAGGTAGTCGACGAGCTCGGTGAGACTGTGCACTCCCTGGTTGCCGACCCGGGCGATGAGGGCGTGCAGGACGTCGACGGTGGCGCGGGCGTCGTCGAGGGCCCGGTGGGTCGGGGTGGTCCCGACGTCGAACAGCCGGGCCAGCGACGACAGCTTCACGGACGGCGCCTCGTCGCGGGTGAGGACCCGCCGGGCCAGTTTGACCGTGCAGAGCACGGTGAACTTGGGCCAGGGGGTGTCGGTGGCCGCGGCGGCGGCCTTGAGGAACCCGGTGTCGAAGGGGGCGTTGTGGGCGACGAGCACCGCTCCGCGTGCGAACTCGAGGAACGCGGGCAGCACGCGCTCGATGCGGGGTGCGTCGATCACCATCGCGGTCGTGATGCCCGTGATCTCGACGATGTGCGGCGGGATGGACCGTCCCGGGTCGACGAGGGTGGCCATCTCGGCGATCACCTCGCCGCCGCGGATCTTCACGGCGCCGATCTCGGTGATGGCGTCCTCGCCCGGCCGCGCTCCGGTGGTCTCGAGGTCGACCACCACGAACGTGGTGTCCCGCAGCGGGGTGTCGAGCTCGTCGAATCTCAACTGTTCGGGTACGCCGGGGACACTCACGGCTGAGAGCGTATGGACGGGCACCGACAGACCCGCCCGGGAGGCCTGGAGAGACGAGGATCACACTGCCCGTGTGCGGGCTGCGGCGGCGGGTGGAGCGACGGTCGGGCGCGCGACCCAGAACGGGGGTTCCGGGGGTGCGGGGGCCGAGGGCGGCGGGTCCGGTGCGGTTGTCGGGCAGCGTCCGCGCCACCCCCGTTGAACAGCGGGAACGCGGAGCCCGACACGCCCGGAGGGTCGAGGGGCTACGTGAAATGTCCACTCCCGCTGTCGAAAAGCGAACGGAAACATACCGCTTGTTATCGAGTCGTTACCGAATGTGGGTATCGCGCGCCCGCATGCCTCGAAACGGTGCAAACGGACACTTTCCGCGTGTTCCGGTCGACACCGGGGTATTCCATTTCGTAACCTTCCTGAGACCTAGCGGAGTCTCGCAGCCTCAACACCGGGGCAGCATCGCTAGTCACCGCCTAATCGGCCACTCGCGAGAGCGGTCGTACCGGGAACCCAAGTTTCTACTGGGGTGAATCCCGCCGGGACGTCCTCACGCACCGGTGGGTAGGGCTGATCTTCCCAGCCCGAACCCGTCAGCTAACTCGGTCGGCGGATGAATGGAAGAAACGGAGTACCCCTTTCGTGGCGTCACAAGTTTCCAAGCGGAATGTGCGACGGGCAGTCGTCGCCGGCGCGCTCGCAGTCGGAGCGCTCACCGCTACCGCGGCCCCCGCGGCCGCAGACCCCATCACCATTCCCGGTGTCGGAACCTTCGAGATCCCGGGTGTCGTCATCCCGCAGATCCCCGGTGTCCCGAACCTGCCCGCGCCCCCCGCGCCGGGCAGCACCGCAGGTGACAAGGCCGTTCAGGCCGCTCAGACGAAGCTCGGCTCGCCGTACGTCTACGGCGCCGCAGGTCCCAACTCGTTCGACTGCTCCGGCCTGGTGCAGTGGGCGTTCAGGCAGGCCGGACTGAACCTGCCGCGCACCAGCTACGCGCAGGCGGCCGCCGGTACCCCGGTGTCGCAGTCCGATCTCCGCCCCGGCGACGTGATCTCCTTCTACGGCGGCTCGCACTCGGGCATCTACGCCGGCAACGGCAACGTGATCCACGCCTCCACCGAGGGGCAGCCCGTCAAGTTGGCGCCCATCGCGTCCATGCCTTTCGACGGGGCACGCCGCTACTGATCCACGCGCGAGGCGAGGCATCCACCGAGTCGAGGGCGGGGATGCACGGGGTAGCTTCGTAGGATCTCGCACGACCACCGAGGGTGGGTTCGAATCACGATTCGAACCCACCCTCGATGTCGTTGCGCCCCAGGCAGACAGCGTGTCGTTCACCCGCCCGGTGGTCCCCGCCACCCCCGTCGTGACATGGGTGGACACACACGTATGTCATTCCGTAACCTAACCGAGACCTTGCGAAGTCTTGCCGCGCCAACCGGGCGGCAACGCGGGGTCACCACCTCTTCGGCATTCCGCGGTCGCATCGGCCGGGGAAATTCCTGAGCCGCGCATCGGACAACCGACCCGGCGGGTGGAGATCGACGATCGGAGAACCGCATTTCCGTGGCCTCACACAAGATGAAGCGCTCCCTGGGCAGCGTGCTGGCAGCCGGAGCGCTGTCGGTGGCACTCGTGTCGCTGCCCTCGATCCCGGCGGGTGCGGACCCGGTCACCACCAACCCGACCGAGACGCTGACGAAGCTCGGTGACCTGTCCCGGCAGTCCGAGCAGACGTCGGAGGCCCTCCACAACGCGCAGATCGATCTCGAGGCCAAGCAGTCGGCCCAACGCGATGCGGACGCCCGGCTCGCGGCCGACCAAGGTGTGCTCGACGAGGCCAACGCCCGCGTCGCCGTCTTCCAGCCCGTGGTGAACAAACTCGCCACTGCCAACTACCAGGGCGCCCGGACCAATCGCCTGTTCGCCGTGATGGTGAGCGACTCACCGCAGCAACTCCTCGACCAGATGTCCGCTCTGGACGCCATCTCCAACGACACCCGCAATCAGGTCGCGCAATTCCAATCGGCCACGTCGGACGCCACCAAGGCGGCCGAGGCGTCGAAGCAGTCCGCGGATTCCGCGCGGGCGGCCACCGAGCAGGCCAAGGTGGTCAGCGACGACCTGCAGCGCAAGCAGAGCGACCTGCAGGCGCAGATCGCCGACGTGATCAAGGCGTTCGGAGATCTCACCGGCGCCGAACGCGACCAGCTGGCGGGGACGCCCTTCCCGCCCGGCTTCGACCCCGACACGATCCTCGCGCACCTCACCCCCGGCTCGGGCACGAGCGCACTGCAGGCAGGCATGACCCGCATCGGCGACCCGTACGTGTGGGGCGCCACCGGGCCCGACCAGTTCGACTGCTCCGGGCTCGTCGTCTGGGCGTACAAGCAGATCGGCAAGACGCTCCCGCGGTCCAGTCAGGCTCAGGCCAGCGGTGGCACCCCGGTGTCCCGCGACGAACTCCAGCCCGGCGACGTCGTCCTCTTCTACAACGACGCGTCCCACGTCGGCCTGTACGCAGGAAACGGCAACATTCTCCACGCCTCGACGTTCGGTGTGCCGGTGAAGATCGAGTCGATGGCGAAGTTCCCCTTCTACGGGGCGCGCCGCTACTGACGGCGACCGTCCGGCGACGGCGCGCAGGCGTGCTCATACACTCACCGGCGTGCCCGCATCAGACCCGTCTTCCGCAACGGATCCGACCTCACGCCGTCAGGCGCGCCCGTGGGAGCTCGCCGCGCTGGCCGGACTGGTCCTCGCCGTCGTCGTCGTACTCGCGCTGACCGGGTTCTCTCACGACGAGCGGGGCGCCGACGGGGCGGTCGGCACCGCGCAGGCCGACACGGAGTCGCGGGCAGCGGCCGTCCAGTTGCTCCTCGACACGTGGGCGTCGGCCGTGCGGACGAACGACACGGCCCGGCTGTCGGGTCTGATGGATCGGGCGGCGTCGCCGGGCTTCCTGGCCGCCGAGACGCGCCGCGCGAGCAACGTTGCCGGGGTGGAATTCTCGGACTGGGGTTACGAGATCACCGAGAGTCCCGAGGCGGCGGTGCCGTCGAGTCTCGTCGACGCGCTCGGGGCCGACGAGGTGTGGGCGCCGGCCGTGCAACTCCGCTACGCGATCGCGGGGGCGGACGAGAGCCCCACCCGCAAACCGATCGCGCTCGTCGTGGCCCGGCGTGGTGACAGCTGGGCCCTCGTGAGCGACAGTGCCACCGTGAACGGCGAGCGGCGGACGTGGCGCGGCCCGTGGGACTTCGGAACGGTCGTATCGCGCCGCGTCGACACCGGCGACGGCCGGACGTCGGTGGTGCTCGGACATCCCGAGAACGCCGCGATGGTGGACCGGCTGGCGGAGGAACTCCCCGCCGCCGTCGTCAACGCCACCCAGCTGTGGGGTTCGGACTGGGCGGGCCGCGCACTCGTGTGGGTCGCCGGATCGCAGGACGAGTTCACCGCCCTCGTCGGTTCCGATCACGACGGCCGTGGCATCGCCGCGGTCGCCATCTCGGACGCCGTCGACTCCGACGCCGACGCGGTCACCGGGCAGCGGATCGTGTTCAGCCCCTCGTCGGCGGAACGGCTCACCGAGGTCACCCGGCGGGCGATCCTGCGACACGAACTCACCCACGTGGCGGCGCGCGCCGAGACGGTGGACCGCTCACCGATGTGGGTGCTGGAGGGCTACGCCGAGTACGCCGCCTACCGGGGCACCGGTGAGGCCGCACGGCAGATCGCGCCGGCCCTGACCGCGCAGGTGGGCGCCGAGGGCCCGCCGACCGGATTCCCCGAGAACACCGACTTCTCCGAATCCGGCGAACGCGGCTCGGTCGCCTACGAGACCGCGTGGTCGATCAACGCCTTCGTCGCGGAGCAATACGGCGAAACGAAGCTGACGGAGCTGTACCGGACACTGGCCGTGGGGGAGGCCGATCCGGACACGGTCGACGCACGACTGTCCGACGTCCTCGGCGTCGACGCCGAGCAGTTCCGGGACCGCTGGACCGACTGGGTGGGCGCTCACCTGGGGTGACCCTGCGTCGGTGTCCGCGCGGTCGACCGCCTACGGTGATCACATGCGCCGAACCCTGTTGGTGACGAACGATTTTCCGCCGCGACCCGGTGGAATTCAGTCGTACCTGCACACCTTCGCCAAGCACCTGCCCGCCGACGACCTTGTCGTCTACGCCCCGCGCTGGCGCGGTGACTCGCACATCAAGTTCGATGCGCGGCAACCGTTTCAGGTCGTCCGTCACCCCACCACCCTGATGGTGCCGACACCGTTCGTCGCGCGCCGCGCCACCAGGTTGCTCGCCGAACACGACTGCACCGGCGTCTGGTTCGGCGCAGCGGCCCCGCTCGCACTGCTGAGTTCGACGCTGCGCCGCGCCGGAGCGGAACGGGTGGTCGCGAGTACCCACGGACACGAGGTCGGCTGGTCGATGCTCCCCGCCGCCCGCCAGGCCCTCGGCCGGATCGGCGACGGCACCGACGTCGTCACGTACGTCAGCCGCTATACCCGTGGCCGATTCGCGTCCGCATTCGGCGCCGGTGCGGCACTCGAGCACCTGCCGCCCGGAGTCGACACCGACCTGTTCACCCCGGACAGCGGGGCGCGGTCCGAACTGCGGGCCCGATACGGGCTGGGCGACCGGCCGACGATCCTGTGCCTGTCCCGGCTCGTGCCGCGCAAGGGCCAGGACATCCTCATCAGGGCGCTCCCGACCGTCCGCGAACACATCGACGGCGCCGTCCTCGTGATCGTCGGCGGCGGACCCTACGAGGACCGCCTGCGCTCCCTCGCCCGCTCGGCGGGCGTCGAGGACCACGTCGTGTTCACGGGAACGGTGCCGTCCGCGGAGTTGGCGGCGCACCACACGATCGCCGACGTGTTCGCGATGCCCTGCCGCACGCGGGGTGCGGGACTCGACGTCGAGGGCCTCGGTATCGTGTTCCTGGAGGCGTCGGCCTCCGGTGTCCCGGTCATCGCCGGACAGTCCGGCGGCGCCCCGGAAACGGTGCGGCAGAACGAAACCGGGATGGTCGTGGACGGCACGTCGGTGGCCGAGGTGGCGCGATCGGTGATCGCGGTGCTGTCGGATCGCGACCGGGCGGCGGCGATGGGCGCCGCCGGCCGGGGCTGGGTCAAGGCGCAGTGGCGATGGGACGTGCTCGCCGCGAAGCTGCAGTCCCTTCTGGCGTGACCGCCCCGTGAGTACTTGTTAACCGCGGGCGGTTAACAAGTACTCACGGGCCGCAGGCACTATTTGGCGTAGAGGGCGGCGATGTCGTCGGCGAAGCTGTCGTGCACCACGTTGCGCTTGAGCTTCATCGTCGGCGTGAGCTCGCCGGTCTCCTCCGTGAAGTCCACGGGCAGGACCCGGAACTTCTTGATGGCCTCCGCGTGCGACACGAGCTTGTTCGCTTCCGCGACGGCCTCGTCGATCTCGGCCGTGAGGTCGGCGTCGGCGAGCAGATCGGCGACCGTCGTGCCCGCGGGCTTGCCGTTGCGCTCGTTCCACGCCGGCAGTGCATCGGCGTCGATGGTGATGAGCGCGCCGATGAACGGCTGCTGGTCGCCGACGATGATGGCCTGGCTGATCAGCGGGTGGGCACGCAGGTGATCCTCGAGCTGGGCGGGGGAGACGTTCTTGCCGCCCGCTGTGACGATGATCTCCTTCTTGCGTCCGGTGATGGTGATGTAGCCGTCCGCGTCGACCGATCCGAGGTCGCCGGTGTGGAACCAGCCGTTCTCGATCGCGTCGGCGGTTGCGCTCTCGTTGCGCCAGTAGCCGCCGAAGACGACCGGCCCCGACAGCAGGATCTCGCCGTCGTCGGCGATGCGAACGGAATTGCCTGCGAGGGGCTTGCCGACCGACCCGACCTTCTGCTCGCCGATCGTGTTCACGGCGAATGCCGCGGACGTCTCGGTGAGGCCGTAGCCCTCGTAGATGGTGATGCCGATGCCGCGGAAGAAGTGGCCGAGGCGGGCACCGAGCGGGGCGCCGCCGGAGATCGCCAGCTGGCACCTGCCGCCGAGCGCGGCCCGCAGCTTCGAGAACACCAGCTTGTCGAACAGCGTGTGCTTGACCTTGAGGACCTGTCCCGGGCCGCCGTTGTCCTGGGCCTCGCTCCACGCGATGGCCGTCTCGGCGGCGGCGTCGAAGATCTTGCCCTTGCCCTCGCCGTGGGCCTTGGCGCGGGCGCTGTTGTACACCTTCTCGAACACCCGCGGCACGGACAGGATGAAGTCGGGACGGAACTCGCCGAACGTCGGGACGAGGTTCGGGATGTCGCTGGTGTGCCCGAGTGCGGCCCCGGCGTCGAACGACGCGATGCTGACCGCGCGCGCCAGGACGTGCGCCATCGGCAGGAACATGAGGGTGCTGACACCGGGCGTCTTCAGCAGGGTGCCGAGGCTGGAATCGAGGATGCCCTTCGACTCGGCGATGAGGTTGGCGTGGGTGAGCTGGCAGCCCTTGGGCCTGCCCGTGGTGCCGGACGTGTAGATGAGGGTGGCCGGATCACTGGACTTCAGTGCGGCGACGCGGGCCCGGACCTCGGAGTCGGGAACGTCGGCGCCGCGTTCGGTCAGTTCCTCGACGACGCCGCGGTCGCTTTCCGACGCCTCGATCCGGTAGACGCCGCGGAGCGCGGTGGCCTCGGCGGCCACGGCCTTGACCGTGGCGGCGTGTGCCTCGTTCTCGACGACGAGGTCGATCGCGGCGGAGTCCTCGAGAATCCAGCGGACCTGCTCGGCGGAGGACGTCTCGTAGATCGGGACGGTGACACCGCCTGCCGCCCAGATCGCGAAGTCGACCAGCGGCCACTCGTACCGGGTGGCCGACATCAGGGCCACCCGGTCGCCCTGCTGGACGCCGATGGCGATGAGTCCCTTGGCGACCGCGGTGACCTGCGCGGCGAACTCGGCGGCCGTGACGTCGGTCCACCGTCCGTCGATCTTGCGCTTGTACACGACCAGCGTCGGGGCGGCCGCGGCATGGGCGAACACCGAGTCGACCGCGGACGCGTCCTCCGCGATCGTGAACGACTGTGGCGCGCTGAACTCGGGCACGAAAACCTCCGACACTGAAAATACTGGCGAGTAGGATTGTCTTCGCCAACTTTAGACCTTCCCCCGCAGGCTCCGCCTCCTGGCCGAACACGGGTGGTCAGAGGCCTGCTCGCGGGGCACCGCGGAACCGCGCCGAGGGCAATATGTGAAGCTTGTCGCCGTGAGCAGCATTCAGGTCGCAGACCAGACGTTCATCGCGGCCCCACCGCAGCAGGTCGCGGCGGCGATCGCCCCGCCTGCCCGCTGGCGCCGGTGGTGGCCCGACCTCACCCTCGCCGTCCGCGAGGACCGCGCCGAGAAGGGCATCCGCTGGACCGTGGCCGGACCTCTCACCGGGACGATGGAAGTGTGGCTCGAGCCGGTGCTGGACGGAGCGATCGTGCACTACTTCCTCCACGCCGAACCGGCGCGCAGCGAGCCCGCCCCGGATCTGGCCGCCCTGAACCGTCGCAGGCGGGTCGAGGGCAAGGTGATGTCTTTCGAGGTGAAGAAGGAACTCGAGGCCGGTCGCGCAGCGGGAGAACCGCCGTCCTGAGCCCGTTCCGGCTGTCGCGGCGGGGTCGGCATTGTGTCCGGGCGCCGGAATCGTGTGTGATAGTCGGGCACCACACAGACATACGGAACCGGTAACGGCGTGGCCCCGGATCGACGACGGGTCGGCCAGGCGAAAGGAAGCGTTCACTCCATGCCCGAGAGGACCAAGAGGTCGATCAGTATCGAGGCGCCGCCCGCCCGGGTGATGGATGTGATCGCCGACTTCGACGCGTACCCCGCGTGGGTGGCAGCCGCGAAGTCCGTCGAGGTCATGGAACCCGGAAAGAACGGCCGCGCCGACCGGGTGCGGTTCGTGCTCGACGCGGGCATGGTCAAGGACACGTACGTCCTCCGTTACGACTGGGCGCCCGACGGCAAGTCGGTCAGCTGGGAACTCGAGTCCGGTGAGATCCAGAAGTCGCAGTTCGGTTCGTACGTCCTCGAGGACGAGCCGGACGGCGGCACCACCGTCACGTACGAGCTCACCGTCGACCTCACCATTCCGATGATCGGCCTGTTCAAGCGCAAGGCGGAGAAGGCGATCACCGACACCGCGCTCAAGGAACTCAAGAAGCGGGTGGAAGGCTGAGCAGCGAGGGCCGTGCCGGACCTGCGCGGGTCCAGTTCTTCGTGGGGAAGGGGGGCGTCGGTAAGACGACGCTCGCGGCCGCGACGGCACAGGCGGCGGCCGAGTCCGGGAACCGGACGCTCCTCGTCTCGCTCGACCAGGCGCATTCCCTCGCCGACGTGGTCGGGATCGCCACCGCCCGCGACGTCGTGTCCGTGACCGACACCCTCGACGTCCTCGAACTCGACACCCTCACGTTGCTCGAGAACAGATTCCGCAGCCTGGCAGCGGTTCTCGCGGCCGCAGGGACGCACGACCACGGCGCTCAGTTGTCCGCGCTCGAACCGGAGGAGCTGACCGGGCTTCCCGGCGTGCAGGACGTGCTCGGGCTGGGCGAGATCGTCCGGTTCGCCACCGAGGGTGACTACGACGCCGTCGTGGTCGACTGCCCGCCCACCGCGGATTGCCTCCGGACGCTCGCCGCGCCCGCGATGACTCTGGACTACCTCGAACGGGTGTGGCCGCAGCACCGCCGGATCGCCGCGCTGCTGGGTTCGGACCCCCGCCTCGTCATGCTGGTGTCGCTGATCGAACAGGTCGTGTCCGCGGTCGGCGAGGTCCGGGAGTTGCTCGCGAACCGCGCGAAAACCACTGTGCGACTGGTGACGACACCGGAGCGGGTGGTGCTGACGGAGACCCGGCGCACCGTCGCGGTGGCCGCGCTGTCCGGTCTGCGCATCGACGCGATCCTCGTGAACAATCTTCTGCCGCACTTCGATTCGCCGGCAGGACATGACGATCCCGGTGTGGCATGGTTGATCAGGCGGCGTGCCCTGCAGCAGCGGGTGCTCGACGAGCTCACCGCCTCCGCGGGCACCACGGTGATCCTCTCGGTCACCCGGTCGGTGACGGAGCCGGTAGGGTGGGCCGATCTCGGCGGTATCGCCAGGGAGTTGTATGCCGACGACACGGACGCGGTTGCGGTGTTGGGGAAGAACCCGCCTGCGGTGCGGGTGGGGCTGGAATCGGGGGCCGGTGTGGATTCTGTGTACACGATGCGGATGTATCTGCCGCTCGTGAACCCGTCGACCCTGACGTTGGGTCGAGTGGAGGACGACTTGGTCGTGGGAGCGGAAGGGGTGCGCCGCCGGGTGCGCCTCGCCTCGGTCCTGCGCCGGTGCGTCGTCGCGGGCGCAGAACTCGACGGAAGCGATCTGGTCGTGCGCTTCACGCCCGACCCACAGGTGTGGCCGGTATGAACGACGACCACGCGCAGCTGCTGGCGGAGCTGCGGGCGCTGGCCGAGACCGCCCTGGACCGTCTCGAGCCGATCCTCCAGCGCGCGGCGGCGCCGCACGCCGCGGCGGACGCTGCGGGAACGGCCGCCGGCACCGGTCAGTGGTCGGGATGCACGTGGTGCCCGGTGTGCGCGCTCGCGGCCCTGATCCGCGGCGAGCAGCACGACCTCGTGACCCTGCTCGCCGGTCAGGCGTCCGTGCTGATCGCCGTGCTGCGGCAGATCCTCGACGAGCACACCGATCACGATCCCTCGGGCCCCGGCGCGCCGGAACCGGGTCCGGGCGACGGCGGCGGAACGCCCGAACCGGACGGCGGCCCCGCGTTCGAACCGATCACCGTCACCGTCAAGCGCTGACGGTGCCCGCCACCGGCCGGATCGGCGGACTCGTGCACGTCGGCGATCCGGCATGGGCACAATCATCTTCATGAGCACAGGCACGGGCAGCGATCGCACCCCCGGCTCGGCGCTGACCATCGGCATCGACGTGGGTGGAACGAGCATCCGTGCGTCGGTGGTCGACTCGGCCGGCGAGGTGCTCGACTCGCTCCAGTCGCCGACCCCGGCGTCGGCGAAGGCCCTGGAGAACGGCCTGGACCGGGCGGTGCGGGAACTGTCCGCGCGGCACGACGTCGCCGCGGTGGGGCTGGCGGTCGCCGGGTTCATCACCCCCGACCACACCACGGTGCGGTTCGCGCCGCATCTGCCGTGGGTCGGGGCGCCCGTCGGCCGGGACCTGGGGCAGCGCCTCGGTCTGCCGGTGATCCTCGAGCACGACGTGAACGCGGCGGCGTGGGCCGAGCACCGGTTCGGTGCGGCGGCGGGCGGCCGGAACGTGGTGATGCTCGCGATCGGCACGGGTATCGGCGCGGCGCTCCTCGCCGATGGCCGGCTGTACCGCGGCAGCCACGGCGTCGCACCCGAACTCGGGCACATCCAGGTCGTTCCCGGCGGTCGCCCGTGTGCGTGCGGCAAACACGGCTGCTGGGAGCGGTACTGCAGCGGGACGGCCCTCGTCGACACCGCGATCGAACTTCTTGCCGCGGATCCGGCGACGTCGACCGTCCTCGCGCGGGAGGTGGCGGTCGATCCCGGGGTGCTCACGGGCAGGAGGATCGCCGGCGCCGCACAGGACGGCGATCCGCTCGCGCTGGAGACGATGCGGGACTTCGCCCGGTGGCTCGGGGTCGGCCTGGCTCTCATCGGTGACGTGTACGACCCGGATCTCGTCGTGATCGCCGGCGGAGTCGCGAGTTCGTCGGCGTTGTTCATCGACGAGGCCCGCGAGCACTATGCGGCGCTGACGACGGGCTCCGGGCACCGGCCGCTGGCCCGGATCCGGCCGACCCAGCTGGGGGAGGCGGCGGGCATGATCGGGGCGGCGGAACTCGCGCGGGCGGTCCTGCCCGATCGGGTGGGTTGACGCCCGGCCGATCGCTGTAAACCCGCAGAGTGTGATGTTGTGCGGGCCTCCCGGCCGTGTGTAGCGACCCTCACCCACCCGAAGTAGAGTCGAGCCGAACGAAGCTTGGGTTGTGAACGGGAGGGACGCCATGTGGTACTGGCTCTTCAAGTACGTGTTTTTGGGGCCGGTTCTCTGGGGGTTGGGCAGACCGACCGTGGAGGGTACGGAGAACATTCCGGCGGAGGGCGGTGCCATTCTGGCGAGTAACCATCAGGCCGTGCTGGATTCGTTCTTCCTGCCGCTGCGAGTGCCGCGGAGGATCACTTTTCTCGCCAAGAGCGAGTATTTCACCGGGACGGGACTCAAGGGCGCGTTCCAGCGCTGGTTCTTCTCGGTGGTCGGCCAGGTGCCGATCGACCGGACGGGCGCCGACGCCGCGCAGGACGCTTTGAACGCCGGCTTGCGCGTCCTCTCGCAGGGCAAGCTGCTCGGCATCTACCCCGAGGGCACCCGGTCGCCCGACGGCCGGCTGTACAAGGGCAAGACGGGTCTGGCGCGCATGGCGCTCGAGTCCGGTGTGAAGGTCATCCCGGTCGCGATGATCGGAACGGAGAAGGTCAACCCGATCGGCTCCCGCGTGTGGCGTCCCGCAAAGGTCACCATCCGCGTCGGCGAGCCCATCGACTTCTCGCGTTTCGAGGGGATGGGTGGCAACCGGTTCGTCGAGCGGGCCGTCACCGACGAAGTCATGTACAAGCTGATGAAGCTGTCGGGTCAGGAATACGTCGACATCTACGCGGCCACGCTGAAGAAGAAGGCCCCCGCCGCGGACGGTTCCGCACCGGCTCCGGTGGCCGGCGTGGCACCGGCGAACGATGCGAGCACCGTCACGCGACTGCCGGACACCCGGGCGAGCTGACCGCCGCGACCTCTCAGCCGACGGGGACGGTCAGATCGTCGGAGTTCTCCGACCGATCGTCCTCGTCGGGCTGCGTGGGCCGGGTGCGGAACGCGACGCTCGCGACCAGCACCACGGCGAGCCCCCACCACACGTACGACGACGCCAGGAACTGATCCCACAGATTCCAGTGGGTTCCGCTCCAGCGTCCCACTCCGAGCTTCCAGTGCGCGGCGAGCTTGACGACGACGATGCCGACCACGGCCGTGACCGCCAGGGCGACACTCTTTCGTCGGTAGGCGAGGACGCCGAGCACGAGGACGACCGGCACCGACCACACCCAGTGATGCGACCAGGACACGGGGGAGACGAGCAACCCGAGGACGGCGTTGAGTCCCAGCGCGAGCGCCGTCTCACCGGCCCGCAGCGCCCGCACCATCGCGACGATCACCAGCGCGAGAACCGCGACGCTCAGCAGCAGCCAGATCGGGGTGCGCATCCCGTCGCTCAGACCGAGCCGGGCCAGCACGCCGGTGATGCTCTGGTTCGCGGGATACGCCGGTGTGCCGATCCGATCGGAATCGAAGAGCGTCTGCGTCCAATAGGTGACGGAATCGTTCCACGTCGCGATCGCGCCCACCGCGCTGAACGCAAGGAAACTGACCGCGGTGACGACCGCGGAGCGAAAGTCTTTGCGCACCAGGAAATACAGGATGAACACGGCCGGTGTCAGCTTCACCGCCGCGGCGAGGCCGATCAGCAGTCCGCGGGGCCACGGCGTCTTCTTCGGCAGGCAGTCCGCCGCGACCAGCAGCATCAGCAGAATGTTGATCTGCCCGTAGTCCAGGGTCGACGAGACGGGTTCGAGGGCCATCGCCACCGCGAGCGCGCCGAGCGCCGTCCACACCAGAGTGCGGCGAGGTGCGATGCCCAGCGAGTCGAGTGTGACGACGAGGACGCCGAACAGGGCGATCAGCGACAACACCGTCACCACGGTCCCGGCCGTCGCCAGCGACACCGTCGACAACGGACTGAACACGACCGCGGCCAGCGGCGGGTACGTGAACGGCAGGAAGTTGCCCATCTGGGTGGCAGGCATCGACCCGTACAGCGTCGGGCCGTGCAGGAACACCGAACCGCCCAGGCGGTAGACGTCGAGATCGAGCCGGTAGTAGAAGCCGAAGTCCCGCAGACCGGGCAGTCCGAGCAGGTTGTAGGCGAATCCGACGGCGAGCCCGGCGAGCACGAGGACGCGGATCACGAGACCGCCGGCCCGGAGGTGCACGGGCACCCGCGGCCGGTCGAGCGGGTCCGCGACAGGGGCGGCGGACTGTCGACCGTCGGAGCGTGCTCTCACCGAGGCCTCCTTCACGAGGTAGGGGTGGATCCGGATGACGCCGACGGGTGAGGCATAGTTTGCGGGCGTGCGTTACTTCTACGACTGCGAGTTCATCGAGGATGGTCGCACGATCGACCTGGTGTCGATCGGGGTGGTCGCAGAGGACGGACGTGAATTCTACGCGGTGTCCACCGAGTTCGATCCCGACCGTGCGGGCAAGTGGGTGCGCAGGAACGTGCTGCCCAAGCTGCCGCAGCCGTCGTCGCCCCTCTGGAAGAGCCGCGCCCGCATTCGCGACGACCTCTACGCGTTCCTGATTCCCCGGCCCGGCATCGTCCCCGAACTGTGGGCGTGGGTGGCCGCCTACGACCACGTCGCGCTCTGCCAGCTGTGGGGTGACATGACGGAGCTGCCCCAGACGCTGCCCCGGTACACCCGCGAACTCCGGCAGTACTGGGAGGAGCACGGCAGCCCGGCGCTCCCACCTGCACCGGGCGACGCTCACGACGCACTCGCCGACGCCCGGCACAACCTGGCGAAGTTCGAGGCAGTTCAGGCGGCACGGTCACTCCGGTGACCTGACTCGCCATCGCTCCGGTCGAGCGAATATCCTGTATGGGTGAACTGGACTGTCGACGTGCCGATCGACCGCTTGCCCGAACTCCCGCCGCTGCCCACCGAGATGCGTGAGCGCCTCGACGCAGCGCTGGCCAAGCCCGCTGCCCAGCAGCCGCAATGGCCCGAAGGTCAGGCCGCCGCGATGCGGACCGTCCTCGAGAGCGTGCCCCCGATCACGGTGGCCAGCGAGGTCGTGGCCCTGCAGGAGAAGCTGGCCCAGGTCGCGCGCGGCGAGGCGTTCCTCCTTCAGGGCGGTGACTGCGCCGAGACGTTCGCGGACAACACCGAGCCGCACATCAAGGGCAACATCCGCACCCTGCTGCAGATGGCCGTCGTCCTGACGTACGGAGCGAGCCTGCCCGTCGTCAAGGTCGCGCGCATCGCCGGTCAGTACGCGAAGCCGCGGTCGTCGAACGTCGACGCCCTGGGTCTGCAGTCGTACCGCGGCGACATGATCAACTCCCTCGTCGCGGACGAGGCCGTGCGCGCCCACGACCCGTCGCGGCTCGTGCGGGCGTACGCGAACGCCAGCGCCGCGATGAACCTGGTCCGCGCGCTCACCGGCGCGGGCATGGCCGACCTGCACAAGGTGCACGACTGGAACCGCGAATTCGTGTCCTCGTCGCCGGCCGGGGCCCGCTACGAGGCACTCGCCGCGGAGATCGACCGCGGGCTGCAGTTCATGAACGCCTGCGGTGTCACCGATCCCAGCCTGCACCACGCGCAGATCTTCGCCAGCCACGAGGCGCTCGTCCTCGACTACGAGCGCGCGATGCTGCGCCTCGACAACGACGACGACCACGCCAAGCTGTACGACCTGTCCGCCCACTTCCTGTGGATCGGCGACCGCACCCGTCAGCTCGACGGAGCGCACATCGCGTTCGCCGAACTCGTGTCGAACCCGATCGGCCTGAAGATCGGTCCGAGCACCACCCCGGAGATGGCGGTCGAATACGTCGAACGCCTCGACCCCACCAACAAGCCGGGCCGGCTCACCCTCATCTCGCGCATGGGCAACAACAAGGTCCGCGACCTGCTGCCGCCCATCATCGAGAAGGTGCAGGCCACCGGTCACCAGGTGATCTGGCAGTGCGACCCGATGCACGGCAACACGCACGAGGCGTCCACCGGCTACAAGACCCGCCACTTCGACCGCATCGTCGACGAGGTCCAGGGATTCTTCGAGGTCCACAACGGTCTCGGCACCTACCCCGGCGGAATCCACGTCGAACTCACCGGTGAGAACGTCACCGAATGCCTCGGCGGCGCGCAGGACATCTCCGACCTCGACCTGTCCGGTCGCTACGAGACGGCGTGCGACCCCCGCCTCAACACCCAGCAGTCGCTGGAACTGGCGTTCCTCGTCGCGGAGATGCTGCGCGGCTGACCGCCCGCATCGGAGACCCTCACTGCCCTGCTCCCGCGGGGTCAGGGCAGTGAGACCAGGGTGACCGTGCTCCCCGGTTTCACCAGATCGCCGCTGCCCGGGTTCTGGCCGATGACCAGTGACCTGTCGGTGTCGGTCACCTGACGCACCTTCACGTCGAGACCGAGACGGCCCAGTTCGTCGCGGGCGGATCCGACGGTCCGCCCCAGCATGGACGGCAACCGCACCGCGTTCGACACACTCAACGTCACGCTGGTGCCCGCATTGACAGTGGTGCCCGCCTTCGGGCTGGTGGCGATCGCGTCCCCGGCGGCGACGTTCCGGTCGAAGTCGGTCGTGGTGTCCTGCACGACGATGCCCACCGCCTCGAGCGACGCGCGTGCCTCGGCCTCCGACATGCCCTTCACGTCGGGAACGTCCACCGGCGGTGCACCTTTGCTGACGATCAGTTTGACCGTGGAACCGGTCGCGAGTTCCGTGCCCGGTGCCGGGTCGAGTGCGGCCACCGCACCGATCGGGACCTTCGCGCTGAACGCCTGACCGCCGTCGACCGGGGTGAACGTGCGGTTCCGCAGTTCCTGCTCGATCCCCGCGCGTTCGCCGCCCGCGGGCAGCGGCGGGACGGTCGGCCTGCCCAGCGAGACGAGCAGGGCCACCGTGCCGTCCCGGGAGATCCGCGACCCACCCGTCGGATCGGTACCCAGCACCGTGTCGAGCGCCGCCGTGTCCGAATACTGCCCGCGGATCTCCGTCGACAGACCGGCCGCTTCGATCGCCGTCACCGCGGCACCCCGCGACAGACCGTCGGTGGTCGGGACCGCGGTGAACCGGCCCGAACCCATCCACCAGCCACCGAAACCCACCGCCAGGGCGAGCATCAGGATCACGAGCAGCCACACGATCGTGGTCCGGCGGGACCGCTGCCGTTCGGCGGCGAAGTCGGGGTAGTGGTAGCCGTCGTCGGTTTCGTCGTCCACCGCGAACGGCGGTTCGTCCATCGGCGGCCGCGGAGTCTGGGTGGTGACGACCCTCGTGTGCTGGATTCCGGGCTGCGCAGGCAGCGGGCTGGGCGGCGACAGCGGCGCGGCGGGCGGAAGGTGCACCGTCGGCGGTGCGACGGGGCCCGGCGGCGCGGTCAGGGGAGGAGCGCTCGCGGCGGCCGCGGCGCTCAGGTGCTGCGCCGAGCGTCGCGGGGCGGGCACCCGGTACGCGGGCAGGTCGAGCGCCGCCGCGATGCCGCGCAACGCCGAACCCATCTGCTCGGCGTCGGCGAAGCGGTGCGACGGCTCCCGGTGCGTGGCCTCCGCGACGAGTTCGTCGAACTCGGGCGGCACACCCGCGATGTACGAACCCGGCCGCGGAACGTCCTGGTTGATTCGCTGATACGCCACGGACAACGACGTGTCTCCGGTGAACGGGGTCCGTCCGGTGAGGAGTTCGAACAGCAGGACACCGGTGGAGTAGACGTCACTGCGGGTGTCGGCGATCCCCGACGTCACCTGCTCCGGCGACAGATACGCCGCCGTGCCCAGAATCACACTGTGCGACGTGGTGTTCGACGCCGCAGCCGCCCGCACCAGACCGAAATCCGCGATCTTCACCTCACCGCCGTCGGAGATCAGGATGTTCTCGGGTTTGACGTCGCGGTGCACGAGACCCGCCCGGTGGGCGACGGCGAGCGCGTCGAGAACCGGCCCCACGACCGCGGCCACCGCGTGCGGCGGCATCGGCCCGCGTTCCCGCAGGAGTTCGCGCAGCGTTCCGCCGTCGACCAGTTCCATCACCAGGAACGCGTGATCGCGGTCGTGTCCCTGGTCGTACACCGCGACCAGGGAAGGGTGCTTGAGTCGCGCGACCGAGCGGGCCTCGAACTCGAACCGGGTCACGAACGCCGGATCGGCCGCGAACTGCGGATCCATCACCTTGATGGCCACCGGACGGTCGAGACGCGTGTCGAGCCCCCTGTACACGGTGGACATGCCGCCACGCGCGATCGTGGCATCCACCCGATAGCGCCGGTCGAGCAGCTCGCCGATCAAACGTTGACCTCCATCGTGCACAGTGTCCGTTCCCCCGTCAGTGCGCGCAGCCCGGCCACACGCCCCTCAATCGTAGCCAGCGACACCGACCGGTAGCGCCACGCCGGAGGCGACCAGATAACGTTAGGGGAGTGAGTGCCATCCCTTACTGTGACGATGTCCTGGACCCTTCCGTCTCGCTCCTCCAGCTGGTGGACGTCGCGAAGAACCTCGGTGTGGCCGTCACCCGCGTGCAGCAGCTTCTGCGGGATCAGCAGTTGATCGCTGTGCGCCGCGACGGCGTCCTCGGCGTCCCCGAACTCTTCTTCGACGAGACCGGTGAGACCCTCAAATGGCTGCCCGGTCTCATTGCGGTGCTGCACGACGGTGGATTCAAGGACGAGGAAATCCTGCTGTGGCTGTTCCGTGAGGACGACAGCCTCCCCGGCACGCCCGTCCAGGCCCTGCACGGCGACCTTGCCCGCGAAGTGATCCGCCGCGCTCAGGCGATGGGATTCTGACCGCCGGTCACCACAACCTGCCGCGGGCAGGCACCGCGAGCCGGGCGAACTGAGGCACCGCCGTCGCCCACCGGTTTCTCCGCGGAACGGTGGCGCGCCGGTCGAGGACCCGGTACCCGCCACGTTCGATCTCGTCGAGGATGCGCGAGTACAGCACGAACGCCGTACGGATGCCGGGTTGGACGCGTCGATCCAGCATCGCGATGCCCGGTTCCGCGTCCCGGTACACCGACCGGGTGACCGCGATCAGGTGGGCGAGCGCCCGCACGATGCGCTGGTCCGTCGTGCCGCGGCGGCGGCTTTGCGCGAGGAGTTCGGTGTCGACTCCGAACGCGGCCAGCTCCTCGGCCGGGAGATAGACCCGGCCCCGATCCAGGTCCTCGCCGACGTCGCGAAGGAAATTGGTCAGCTGGAACGCCTCCCCGAGGGCCGCGGCGTGCGGTTCGGCGCCGGGCCCGGTGGTGCCGAGGACGGGCAGCATCTGCAATCCGATCACGACGGCCGACCCGTACATGTACGTGCGGAGTTCGGTCAGAGTGCCGTAGTCGGCCCGGTGCTCCGGAGTCCCCGGAACGTCCATCCGCATCGAGTTCAGGAACGCGAAGAAGTAGTCGTGGGGGATGGCGAAGTCCGCCACGGTGTCGAGGAACGCGGGAAGGACCCGCCGCATCTCCGGTGAGCAGGCGGTGTCACCGACGGCGTTCTTGTCGGTGAAGCCGCGCCGTAGCACCGCGTCGATCCGGTCGAGTTCGGCGGCGCACTCCCCGGCGGTCCGGCCGGGATCGACGTCCACGAGGTCGTCGACCGTGCGGGCGAACCCGTAGAGGGCGTGCACGGCGGCCTGGCGGCGCTCGGGAAGCAACCGGGTGGCCAGGTGGTACGTGCGTCCGTGCTCTGCCGTCACCGCGCCGCAGTACCGGTAACTGTCGGACAGCGCGGTCATCGACCGGTCATTCGAGGCCGGGCGACGACGCAGCACCTGCGAGGTCGGAGGTGCGCTCTTCCTCGACGGGCCGGGGTGCGCGCAGCCGCAGCGGGTCGACCGTGCGCAGCGACACCGCCGCCACGACCGCGGCGAACGTCGCGAGCATCACGTGCGCCAACGTGTAGAGCCCGATCGACCCGTCAGGCTGGAAGACCAGCATCAACCAGGTGGACAACCCGACGAGGATCATCAGGGTCCGCGTCGACAACGCGAAGCCGGCCGCGATGGCGATCGGCCACGAGTAGTACCACGGCAGCGCCGCGGGCGACAGAATCACGATCGCGACCAGGACGATGAGGATTCCGAGGATCGCATCCCGCTCGGTCTTCCGGTACCGCCACCAGGCGGCGAGCACGATCGCGACGAGGGCCACCGCACAGATCGGGCGGGTGACGGCCAGGACCTCGCCCAGCCGCAGGTCCGCGAACCACGACGTTCCGACGGTCACGAAGTGGGCGAGGATCGTCGGCAGCGACAACCAGTTGATGATCTTGTTCGAACCGGACAGCGCCGTCATCCAGCCGAGCCCGACACCGGCGACGGCCGATGCGGCGGCGAAGACGACCGCGAACACGGCGAATCCCGCGCCGGCGGTCTTCGCGAACGACGCGAGCGGCGACGCGGGTGTGCGTCCTTCCGCCTCGGCCTTCTCCTTCTCGTGGAGCATCCAGATCCACACCATGAAGGGCAGCGCGGCGCCTGCGGTCGCCTTGATCGCGACCGCCACCGCGACGAGCGCGATGCCGGCCAGATGGCGGCGCTCGAGGACGAGCGCGATGCCGGCGATCATCAGGCCGACCATCAGCAGTTCGTTGTGGACACCGCCGATGAGATGGACGAGGACCAGCGGATTGAGCACGGCGAGCCACAGCGCGATGGCCGGATTACCGCCGAGGTGCCGCGCGAGGTGCGGAACGCCCCAGACCATCAGCGCGAGCCCGGGCAGCATCGTCACGCGCAGCAGCATCGTCCCGGCGATCACGTTGTCGCCGGTGATCGCGGTGATGCCCTGACTGAGCAGCAGGAACAGCGGACCGTACGGCGCGGTGGTGGTGGTCCACACGTTGCTGACGTTGTCGAGGAGGATCCCGGGGTTGACCACCGGCCCGACGGCGTAGGGGTCGAACCCGTCACGCAGCAGCGCGCCCTGCGCCAGGTAGGAGTACGCGTCCCGGCTGAACATCGGCACGGCCAGCAGCAGCGGCGCCGTCCACACCGGCACGACCATCCGTAACTGCCGGAGCGTGACGTCGCCGCCGAGCGTGGCGCGGCCCAGCCGCACCCACGCCGCGATCATCGCGACGACACCGATCCAGACGATGACGGTCGACAGGATCTGACCGTGACCGAACCGGAGCCACGACAGGTGCATCGCCTCGAGCAACGGGTCCTCGCGGCGGACGCTGCCCGCACCGAAACCACCGAACGTGATCATCACGGCGCCCACGAAACCGAGGAGCGCGGCATGCCCCTCCGGGCTGCGGAGGAAGTCGGCCGTGGACTGGGGCCACGACCGCTGCGGCGTGGTCGTCGCAGCGGCGACGGTCGCCTGCCGGGCAGAGGACGTCATGAGTGCAGATTCCTCCCCCGAGGTGAGTTCGGTTGCGGTCGGTGCGCTCGTCGTCGCGCGCATCGCATGGTCGAGGAACCAGTTTAATTGCTGCCGGCACCAGTTCTCGCCACGCCTCGCCCTATCCTCCCGCACTTCGTGCTTTCGAGTGCAATTGCGCACTTCGTGCCGTGACGGGCCCGGTGATGCGTGCGGCCGCGAGTTTCCCCGACAGCAGGACGGTCGGAACCCCGACACCGGGCACGGTCCCGGAACCGGCGAGGACGACGTTGTCGAGGCCCCCGACCAGGTTGGGGCGCCGGAACGGGCCCGTCTGCCGGAACACGTGCGCCGCCGCGAAGGGGCTGCCCGCCGCCATGCCCTTCCCGAGCCAGGTCAGCGGAGTGTCGACGTGGTCGATGGTGAAATGCTCCGCGATCCCGCTGTAGCCGCGCTTCTCGAGTTCGCGCAGCAGTTCGGTCACGTACGGGCCGGTCAGCGAGGACCACTCCAGTGGTGCGCTGTGCAGGTTGGGGCAGGGAGCGAGCACCGACAGCGGTTCCGAGGCGGTGCCCGCGCGGTCCACGGCGAGGCCCGGGTCCGACACGGCGGGCCGGGTGATCAGCAGCGACGGGTCGGTCATCAGCCGTCCGCGTCCCCGGCGTGCGGTGATCTCCGCGAACGTCCGCTTCCACGCGTGACCGAAGTCGATGGTGTGGTGCCGCTGGGCGGCCCACCCTGATGCGACCGCGGTGGGGACGGTCCCGTGCAGGACCACGGCGGACGGCGACACCCGCACCCGGCGGGGGGTCCGGCGGGTCACCGGGCGCAGCAGCGCGTCGACGACGGCCGTGTCGGCGGTGAGCACCAGCGCGTCGCAGTCGATGCGGTCACCCGTAGACGTGACGACGGCGCCGACGCGATCACCGGTTCGCTCGAGTGCCGCGACCTCGGTGCCGAACCGGATCTCCCCACCCGCGGTGGTGAGGGCGTCGGCGAGGGCGAGCGCGATCGAACGCATCCCGCCCCGGGGGAAGTAGACGCCGAGCGAGGTGTCCATGTGGGCGATCGCGCCGTACACCGCGAGGGCGTCGGCGGGGGCGACGCCGGCGTAGAGCGCCTGGAACGTGAAGATCCGGCGCAGTCGCGGATCCGTGACGGTCCGGTCGACCCGGGCGCCGAGCCGGCCGAATCCGCCCAGCGCGGTGAGCGTCAGCAGATCCTTCGCGGCCTCACGGGACGAGACGAGATCCAGCGGCGAGTCGAAGTTCGCGTCCATGAAGCGGTGGTACTCGGCGTCGAAGATCCGGCCGAGCCAGCGCCGCAGCCGCAGGTACCGGGCCGATTCGTCCGGCCCGCACACCCGGCCGACCTCGGCGGCCATCGCGTCGGGATCGGAGTGGACGTCGAGCGAGGAACCGTCCGCGAACCGCGCGTGATACGCCGGGGCCAGCCGTTCGAGGACCAGCGGCGGGCGGGTCGACGTGAAATTCGCGCCGACGGCGGCGAGGGCTTCACCGACCAGTTCGGGCATCGTGAGGACGGTCGCGCCGTTGTCGATGTCGTAACCGGGACCGCGGTAGGTGCCGACCCGGCCGCCCGGTGACGACTCCCGTTCGAGGACGGTGACGCGGCGGCCCGATCCGGTGAGGTGCAGGGCGGCGGAGAGACCGGCGAGGCCCGCGCCGACGACCACGACGTGATCGGTGCGGCCGGGAACCGTCCGGAGCGCGCGAGCCACCGCGGGCCTCAGTAGTCGCGGCGCGTCGCGGCGACGGCCATCTCGGTGAGCTGCTGCTTCGCCGCGGCGGTGGCGGTGCTCGTCTCCAGCGTGGACAACGCGTTCGCGACGAGATCCTCGATCTGCTTCTCCACGTCCGCGACCGCGCCGAGCGAGGTGATCGTGTTCCGGAGGGTGTCGACGTCCGAATCGGACAGATCGGTGCCGATGCCCTCGCGGAGCAGGGTGGCCGCCGCGGGGTCGCCCGCATCGGCGCGCTGCAGCGACATCGCGAACAGGACGGTGCGCTTGCCGGCCCGCAGGTCGTCGCCCGACGGCTTGCCGGTCACGGCCGGATCCCCGAACACGCCCAGCAGGTCGTCGCGGAGCTGGAAGGCGATACCGATGTCGGTGCCGAATCGGCGGTACGCCGAGACCAGGGTGTCGTCGGCGCCGGCGAGTGCCGCGCCGAGGTGGAGCGGCCGCTCGATGGTGTACGCCGCGGTCTTGTACCGGTTGACCTTCATGGCGGCATCGATCGACTCGTCCGCCCGGGCCTCGTTGCTGATGTCGAGGAACTGCCCGCCGAGCACCTCGGTGCGCATCGCCGACCACACGGGGGAGATGCGAGCCGACGCGTCCGGGGTGATGCCCGATTCGCGGATCATGTCGTCGGCCCAGGCCAGGGCCAGATCGCCGAGGAGGATCGCGACGCCCTCGCCGAAGTGAGCGGAATCACCGCTCCACCCCCCGGCGCGGTGCTGTTCCGCGAACTCGACGTGGACGGTGGGGAACCCGCGGCGCGTCGTGGAGGCGTCGATGATGTCGTCGTGGACGAGGGCGCAGGCCTGCACCAGTTCCAGCGCGGAGCAGGCGCGGAGCACGGGCCCGGCCTCGGGGCCCCGGGCGTCGCCGCCCGCCCCGAGCCAGCCGGTCCACGCAAAGGCAGGACGGACCCGCTTGCCTCCGCGCAGAACGAAGTCCTCGAGCGTCGTCACGGCCTCGCGGTAGCCGCCGCCCACGGCGTCGACCAGGTCCTGCCGGCTGGTGAAGAAGTCGCGCAGCGCATTTTCGACCTCGGCCGCGAGGGCGGAGGGGCGCGTTCCAACGGACAGTGTTGCCTCCAGGATCGAAATTTCGCGTGCGCGCCGAGACCGGCGGCAGGCGTCGACACCACCATAGTGGGCGCTCGTCCGGGCGGCCGGTTGCCCGGATCCCGGGTGCCTGCGGAGACGCAGTGGGTGCATTGCGCCGGACACTACCTATGCTGGACGGGTGACATTCGATTCCGTCAGGGGGCGGGCCAGCGAAGGCTGGGTGACCCGCACCCCGTCCATCGTCGACCGGATCCGGTCGTCCGGCGACGGTCGGGTGCCCTTTTCCGTCGAGTTCTCGCCGCCGCGGGACGAGGCCGCCGAGGCCCGTCTGTGGCGCGCCGTCCGCGAGTTCGAGCGGATGGGTCCGGCCTTCGTCTCCATGACCTACGGTGCCGGCGGGTCGACGCGCGACCGCACGGTCCGCGTCACCGGACAGCTCGCCGAGGAGACCACACTCCTGCCGGTCGCGCACCTCACCGCCGTGTCCCACAGCGTCGACGAGCTGCGGTCGATGGTCGGCGCCTACGCCGACCGCGGAATCAGCAACATCCTGGTCCTGCGCGGCGACCCGCCCGGTGACCCGCTGGGCGAATGGGAGAAGCACCCCCAGGGCGTCGAGTACGCCGAGGAACTCGTCCGGCTCGTCCGCGACCTCGGTGACTTCCACGTCGGTGTGGCGTCGTTCCCGGAAGGCCACTACCGAGCGCCCGATCTCGCGCACGACACCCGGTACCTGGTGTCGAAGCTGCGGGCCGGCGCCGAGTACTCGATCACCCAGATGTTCTTCGACGTCGACGACTACCTGCGTCTGCGCGACCGGGTGACGGCGTACGACCCCGAGCAGGGCGCGAAGCCGATCATCCCCGAGATCATGCCGATCACGTCGCTGGGGTCGGTCCGCCGCATGCTCGAACTGTCGGGGTCGCGTCTACCGGCGCACCTCGAGAAGCGGCTGGCCACGGCCGCGGGCGACGGTCCGGAGGAGAACCGCGCCGCTGTGCGCGAGATCGGCATCGACCTCGCCACCGAGATGAGTGAACGTCTCATCGCGGAGGGTGCGCCCGGCCTGCACTTCATCACCCTCAACTTCGCGCGCGCCACCAGCGAGGTGCTCGCCCGGCTCGGCGACAAGGTCGGTTCGGGTGTGGCGGATCCGGCCCCGGTCACCCCGGCGCCGGTCAGCTGAGCGTCCGGCCCTTCCACCGGGTGCGCCCACGCCGATGACTGCGGTGTGACGACACGGTCAGCGCCGTCACCGCGGCCACCGACAGCGGGTGTGCGAGCGCGCCGGCCATGTCCGCGGTGGTGAGGCGGTCGCCGCGTTCGAGTGCCCGGGCACACAGCCGGGACGTCGTGGCCGCGAGATACCCCACCGCGCCCCACTGGCGGACCCGTCCCCGTCCTGCCGCGAGAGCCACCGGCGGCACCAGGTACGCCACGGTCGCCACACCGAGGACCGCGGCGGCGCCGGGGCGGGAGCCGAAGGCCGTCCACAGCCAGCGGTCGTAGCCGCGGCGCAGCGCTCCGGCGTCCTCGTACATCCGGCACGACGCCGACCGGCCGGCCACGACCAGCGTGGTCGCCCGCCCGCACCGGCGAAGCAGGCGTGCGATGTCGAGATCCTCGGTCACGCTGTCGGCGACGGCCCGGTGACCCCCGACGTCGCGGTACGCGGCGGCGTCGAAGACCATGAACTGCCCGCAGGCGACGGCGGTGGACGGGCGCCGCGAGCGGTTGGCGAGTCGGACGGGCAGCGTCGCCGCCCACGACCAGCCGAGCAGCGGCTGCACCAGGGCCTCGCCTGCCGACCCCGCCTGCTGGAACGGCCACGCGCAGACCAGGGCCGTGTCGGACGCGCGCAGGGCGGCGCAGGCGGCGGTCAGCGCGTCCGGGCGCAACCGCACGTCGGCGTCGAGGAACACGAGGATCCCGGTGCCTGCCCGGCCCTGCGCGAAGGCGTGCTCGCTCACCCGGTGGCAGGCCGCGGGTTTACCCACCCACCCCGGCGGCGGTTCCGCGGTTCCCCGCACCACCGAGAACCGGGGGTCGCCGCCGGCCGCCGCTTCCGCGGCCCCGGCCGTCCCGTCCGTGGAGGCGTCGTCGTAGACGAACACCCGGAGATCGTCGACCCCGCGCTGTTCCCGCAGGTCGCGGATCAGGCCCGGCAACCGGTCGCGCTCGTCCCGGGCCGGGACGCAGACCGTGACGGGTTCGGTGACCGGGCGGGCCGGAGTAGGCAGGCGCGGTGCGGAGCGCAGGTTGGCGGCGGCGACGGCGAGACCGAACACCGAGACCAGGGAGCCGAACCGGACCACCCGCTCGATCGGCGCAGCGGTCACACCTCCGAGTGGTCCCGTCCGCGACGGCTGCCGAGCACCGGTTCCTTGTTGCGGGCCATCCACGCCAGCGCACCGACGATGACGGCGACACCCAGCGTCACACCGGCCATGATGCCCGCCCAGCCCGCGAAACTGCGGGTGCTGGGATCCGAATAGCGCACCTCGGCCCGGATCGTCGACGTGTCGCCGGCGGGCAACTTCCACGACACGATCGAATCGCCCTCGCGGGTGCCGTTGGTGGTGGCGACGCGGGCCGGGAACGCGATCGTGAACTGCACGTCGGTGCCCTGAGCGGGGACCGAACTGAGATCGGCCTTCCCGTCGAGGGTCACGAGGTCGCCGGTCCGCTGGAGCGAGATCTGGAAACTTCCCGTGGCCTGCTCCGACATGGTGCCGAGCTGCTGCACGTCGCCGAACGTGAGGTCGCTGAAGAACGCCTGGCTGCCCACGTAGCCGTCCTTCTTGTACTCCTGGACACGCACCTTGTCCGACAGCGAGCCGGGGGGAGTGAGCTGGGGGCCCTTGTCCTGATCGTTCGCCGGCACGGCGGCGGCCACGATCTGGCCGGAGACCCGGTCGTCGGCGGACACGCCCATCGACACCTGAACCCGCAGGCATCCCGCGAGGAACGGTACGAGGAGAAGTCCGAGGACGGCGAGGGACGCGGCCCTCCGCGAGCGGGTCGAGGTCGGAACCGAAGGCAGCTGCACAGTCGTATCGTGCCAGGGGACCGGTTCGGTGTCAGGCGTGAGGGTGCGTGTCGCGGGCCCCGGGGCGCCGGACGCCCGGCCGCAGCAGCGAGACCAGCAGGGGAACTCCCAGGATTCCCATCGCGCACCACCCGTAGACCGCCGAATACCGCAACTCGGGGGCGTCCAGGAAGACGGAGTGGGCCAGCGCCGAACCCAGCCACGTCCACAGGAACAACCCGATCGGGACGCCGTCGCGGTGCCGGGTTCCCCTGCCGAAGCGGCGGTCGATCCGGTCGACCGCGACCGCCATCACCGTCGCGACGACGAACCACCCCGCGTAGTTCGTCAGCGGAATGTGCTCGACCCCGGGCAGGCCGGCGTCGGTAACGCACCAGCGCCACTGGCCGTCCGCGACCATCTGCGGGTCCAGATACAGGTCCCAGCCGACGACGCCGACGGTCGTCAGCGCGACCCGGACGGCCCGCCGGTGCGGGCCGCGGGCGAGCGCCGACGCCACACACCACACCGGGTAGAAGCCGGCGGTCCAGGCGAACGGCACCACCAGGGGCACCCCGGCGAGCGCGGGACCGAGCCGGTCGACGCTGTAGTCGTAGCAGCCGTAGGGAAAGCCGGTCGCCGTCCCGGCGACCTCGGAGACCAGACCCAGCCCGGCCGTCACGACCACGAGTCCCACCGCCCAGCGTCCGCCCCGGGTCACGGCCGCATGGGTGATCGAGGCGGCGGCGAGCAGGACGACGACGAACACGGTGACGACGTCGCGGACCCCGCCGTGCACCAGCGGGTAGAGGATCTGCGCCGCGATCGCCGCCCCCGCGAGAACGGCGGGAACGCGGGCGGTCATCGCCGGCGCCACACGCGGGCCAGACCCTTTCGGTCGTCGCGGAGCGCGATCCGGGCGGCGCTGCGGCCGCTCGCGCCGGACACCCCGCCACCCGGATGGGTCGAGGCCCCCGTCAGGTACAGGCGGTCCGCTCCCGGAACCCGGTGCCCCGACAACTCGGGAAGGGGACGCCACATCATCATCTGGTCCAGTGACATCTCCACGTGCATGACGTTGCCGCCGAGCAAACCCATCTCGTCTTCGAGGTCCTGCGGAGACTGCACGTGCCGGTCGAGGACGGACTCGCCGAAACCGGGTGCCAGCGCGTCCATCTCCGCCACGATCCGATCGGCCTCCGGCGCGGCGAGGTCCGTCCACCGCCTGCCGCCGGTCAGCCGGTACGGCTGCCACTGCGACCACAGGGTCACCTGGTGCCTGCCTTCGGGCGCGATGGTGGGATCGAGCCCGCTGAAGCTCATCCCCAGCACCGCGGGCCGCGGCGGGAGCTCCCCGGCGAGCGCCGCCCCGTGCGCGAGCCGCAGCTGGGCGCGATCCGAGACCAGCAGCTGGAGCCCGTGGGTGACGGTGTCGTCGGGCGCACTCGGATAGGCGGGGAGCGCGTCGGTCGCCAGCCGCACCACCATCCCGATCCCCGGGCCGACGCGGATCCGGCGACGCCACCGGGCGAGCGTCTGCGCGTCGTACCCGCCGCGTTCGAGCAGGCCGAGGGTGGTCAGCACGTGGCAGCCCGCGACCACCGCGCGGGAGCGGATCTCGCGGCCCGACGACGTCCGGGTCGTCCAGGTGCCGCCGTCGCGGCTCAGCGAGACCACCGACTCGCCGAGCGTGACCGTCCCGGCGTCCGACCGCAGCCGAGAGGCGAGCGCCGCGGTCAGGGCTCCGCTGCCGCCGACGGCCCGGCCGGGCGGAACGGTGTGCATCAAGGCCGCGAACCCGACCATCGGCGCCGTCCCCGGCTCCGACATCGGCGGACCGGACTGGGCGCCGAACCATGCGAGTGCCGCCTTGAGTCGTTCGTCGTCGAAATACTCGTCGAGCAGTGCGTCGCCGGAACCGAGGAACTGCCGGGAGAGGTCGCTGCCGCCGCCGCCCGTGTCGAGCCCCCAGAACGACGAGAGCAGCGCGGGCGCGGTCGGCGGATTCGAGAACGCGCGCATGACGCGGGCGCTGCGCGGACCCCACACGTCCACGAACCGGCGGTACGCGTCGGCGTCCGCGGCCCCACAGGACTCCTCGATGGACCGGCACGTCCCCTCGAGGCTGCGGCGGAACACGATCCCGGGCCGGTCCGTCCCCGCGGGGGCGGGGGCGAACGCCCACGGATCGCAGTCGAGGTACCGCAGGCCGTGCGCGCCGAGGTCGAGTTCCTCGACGATTCCCGTGTGCCGGACCATGATGTGCGCGGACGACCCACGGTCGACCTTGTATCCGGGGAAGCGTTCCACCGTGGACACCGCTCCGCCGAGCACGGTGTCGCGTTCGATCACCTCGACCGACCACCCGGACCGCGCGAGGTAGCACGCCGACACCAGCGCGTTGTGTCCCGACCCGACGACCACCGCGTCGATCACAGGGGAAGCCCGCGTCCCAGCACCGCGAACGGCCGGTTGTCCCCGGCGAATCGGAAGTGGCGCAGGACATCCCGGAAGCCGAGGCGGCGGTACAGCCGCCACGCGCGGTTGTCCTCGTCCGCCACTTCCGGGGTGGAGAGCAGCACTCCGCGTTCGGGTCTGCGTTCGAGGAGGCGCAGGAGCAGGGTCTCGCCGAGCCGGTGTCCCTGGGCGTCCGGGTGGACGTGGAGTTCGGTGAGTTCGAAGTAGTTGCCGAGGATCACGTCGATCTGGTCGCGGGTCCACCCGGTGTGGCGCAGACCGGAACGGACCTGCTGGTGCCACCACTGCTCGGGGGCCCCGCGGTAGCCGTAGGCGATGGCGACGAGGCGGGCGGCCGCGTCATCGGTGGATCCGTCACCGGCCGGGACGAGTGCGCCGACGCCGCGCCACCCCGACCGCTGGAGGTGCTCGTTCCACATCGGCGCCCGGTGGTATTCGGTGCCGTGGGGATAGCCCATGGCGGCGACGTAGATCGACAGCGCCTCGTGCAGGCGGTCGCGGAACTGGGCGGCCGAGAGTTCGACCACGCGCGGAGTCTGGTCAGCGTTCGGTTCGACCGGTCTCACCTTTCTCTTGACGACGTGTCGGTGGGTCCAGCTATATTGAATAGGTCGAACAGATGTTCGATGGCGGGGATCCGGCGATGCTCGAGGGAAGCGAGCATCGCCGGCCCCCGGACTTACGACCTGACTACGCCCGGCGGGGTGGTTGCACCGGGGTTTTGGAGGTGTTCGAAGTGATGACGAACCCGGTCACGGGACCGACCTCTGGGAACTCGCACCGGCGGGGTGACGTACGCAACCCGGCCACGAGGCGCGGTTCGGTGCTGCTCGATCGCGCCGACGCGCTCCTCGCCCAATCGGTGGGGGCAGGTGGCCCGGCGGATCGATTCCACAGCGCGTACCTGGCCGCGTTGCGCGGCGCGGGCGCGGTGCTGGCCGCCGCGGAGGGGCCTGCGGCGGGGAGCAAGAGGACACGAACACGTAACGCCTGGGTGCTCATGGCGCGCGCGGCGCCGGAGTTCGGGAATTGGGCCGACTACTTCGCCGGACACTCGGGCACCCGCGCCGCCATCGAGGCGGGAATGTCGCGAACCCTCACCGATCTCGAGGCCGACGAGTTCTTCGTCGAGGTCGGGCGCTTTCTCCAGGCCGTCGAAGAGCACATCGGACGTGGCGCAGGTCTCGATTTGCGGGCCTCCTGAGCGGCGGGCGCCCGGAAACGGCGGGAAAACGGTGAGGCGTCCGCGACATTGCGGTGCCCCGAACGTCGTTCGGTGCGGGAGTCCGTAAGGTTGGTGGGGAACTCGTACGTGGAGTAGGTGGTACGGGGATCGAACTGCTCGTATTATTAAATCTAGGTAGCCGCCAAAGTCGGTTACCCACCGTCTCGCACCGTGAGGCGGTGGCCAACACTCCAGTGCCGGGGGAGGTACCGTGCCACTCTCCGAGCACGAGCAGCGCATGCTCGACCAGATCGAGAGCGCTCTCTACGCCGAGGATCCCAAGTTCGCCTCCACTGTGCGAGGCGGTCGCATGCGTGCGGCATCGAGTCGTCGTCGATTGCAGGCGGTGGCCCTGTTCGTTCTGGGCCTTGTTCTGCTCATCGCCGGCGTCGCCCTTCCGATCAAGCCGGGCGGTTTCCCCGTCATCAGCCTGATCGGCTTCATCGTCATGTTCGGTGCCGGAGTCCTCCTCCTGTGGGGTGGAGGAAAGAGCAAGTCCGGACAGTCCTCGCGTGGTGGCTCGACCACGCAGGGTGAGACCGGCCGTGCCGAACGCGGTAAGCCCCGAAGCGGGCGCAAGAGTGGCGGATTTTCGTCGCGAATGGAAGACCGCTTCAAGAAGAGATTCGAGCAGGAGTAGTACGACCCGCTCGGCAGTTCAGTGGCGGCGTGGCATGTGATGCCACGCCGCCACTGCTGTCTCCGGGGCCGGCACCCGGTCGCCCGGCGCCCATTCGGCCCGGTCGTGCCCGGCAGGTGGGGCCAGTGAATGCTCCAGCCCACGAATCCCCACCCTCACCCACCCCGTTTCCCCACTTTCCCCCCTCGGGTCTGCGACAAGCCGTGGGGCAGGGGTAACGCACCAGTCCGGTGAGCTCTCACCTGGGCTTTTCCGGTGTTCCGCGCCGCTGTGTGCCGGGGCGCGATCGATGGTGCCCGTGGCGATGATCACGTCGGGAATCTTCCCCCACCCACTCCAATCTGCGTTGACCAGCAAGTATTGGGCAAATAGGGGGACAACACGCCGTTATCTGCCTTGTGGGTGGGGGAAAGTGGGGTACTGTGGTGCGCAGCGGGGAGCGAAGGTGAACCGCCCGGGCATACGGCGTTCGATTTCGAACGCGGTGGGAGGTGTCGAGTGTTTCTCGGTACCTACACGCCGAAGCTCGACGACAAGGGGCGGCTCACGTTGCCCGCAAAGTTCCGGGATGCGCTGGCGGGAGGGTTGATGGTCACCAAGGGTCAGGATCACAGCCTCGCGGTGTATCCCCGGGAAGAATTCACCGCTCTCGCACGCAAGGCCGCGGCCGCGTCGAGAAGCGATCCGGAGGCGCGAGCCTTCGTTCGCGGACTGGCGGCAGGTACCGACGAGCAGCACGCAGATGCCCAGGGGCGCATCACCCTCTCGGCAGATCACCGTCGTTACGCGGGTCTCTCCAAGGACTGCGTAGTGATCGGTTCGGTCGATTTCCTCGAAATCTGGGATGCGCAAGCCTGGCAGACCTATGTCGAGGCGAACGAGGAGAACTACTCGCAGGCAACAGGAGTCGCGCTCGGCGAAATCGTCTGAGCGTGAACACGTCCCGGCGAATGCCGCGAGGCCTCTGTCCGACGGAACCCTGACGCACTTCCCCAGCGCCAGGTTTTCATTTCGGGCAGGGACCTCGAAGCATTCGCCACGGCAACTGGCCGACACGAGAAGTTCGAGCAGTGAACCCCGGCACCGGGCTTGTTCACCCGCACCGCAGAGCAGGAGCCGGAGGGATCATGGTGGATCACGAGGGGGAAGATTCCTCGCCCGCCGATGGTTTCGGTCACATCCCGGTACTGCTTCACCGCGCAGACGAACTGCTGGGCCCCGCTCTCACCGCGAACGACCCGCAAGGCGGGGGCGCCGTGATGATCGACGCGACCCTCGGCCTCGGCGGGCATTCCGAGCACTTCCTGCGGACCTACCCCCAGCTGAGGCTCGTCGCCCTCGACCGTGATCCGCACGCACTGGAGATCGCCGGCGGCCGGCTCGCCCCGTTCGCGGACCGGATCACGTTCGTGCACACCCGCTACGACGGCATCGAGGATGCGCTCACCCAGGCGGGTCTCTCCGCGCGGGAGTCGGTGCACGGCATCCTCTTCGACCTCGGCGTCTCCTCGATGCAGCTCGACGAATCGGATCGCGGGTTCGCGTATTCGATCGACGCGCCCCTGGACATGCGGATGGACCCGACCACCGGCATCACCGCGGCCGAGGTCCTCAACACGTACAGCCACGGAGATCTCGCTCGCATCCTCAGCACGTACGGCGAGGAGCGCTTCGCGGGCAAGATCGCGTCCGAGGTGGTCCGGCAACGCGCGAAGGAGCCGTTCACGACCAGCGCACCGCTGGTCGAACTGCTGTACCGCACCATTCCTGCGGCGACCCGCCGTACCGGGGGACATCCGGCGAAGCGGACGTTCCAGGCCCTTCGAGTGGAGGTCAACGGCGAGCTCGATTCACTGCGCGCCGCGGTACCGGCTGCACTCGACGCGTTGACCGTCGGGGGACGCGTCGTGTTCATGTCGTACCAATCCCTGGAAGACCGGGTCGTCAAGCAGGAAATCACCCCCAGGTCCAAGTCGAAGAGCCCGGAGGGGCTTCCCGTCGAATTACCGGGGATGGGACCGGAGTTCCGGATCCTCACACGAGGGGCGGAGCGCGCGTCCGAGCAGGAAATCGAAGAGAACCCACGATCAGCCCCGGTGCGGTTGCGCGCTGCAGAAAGAATTGCCAGGAGGTCGGCGGCATGACGGTTCAGGTGAGTTCCACCGAGATTCGGCCCGCGCGGGCGGACAACCGGTCGGGCGCGGCTGAGCGGGCGTACAAGAAGCGCACCCAGCGCGCGGCCGTGCACAACGGATCCGCGATCGCCGTCTCCGGCAAGAACCGCACCGGCACGCTCACCGCCCGCATTCCGTTCGTGGCGACGATCCTCGTTCTGCTCGCGACGGGCCTGGCCGTCACACTGCTGCTCACGACCCGGTCCGCGGAGGACTCGTACCAGCTGAGCGCCGCCCGCGCGCACAACCAGTCGCTCGCGGAGGAGAAGGCGGCGCTCCAGCGTGACGTCGAGACCGCCAACTCCGCCCCGAAACTGGCGGAGGAAGCGGCCAAGCTCGGCATGGTCCCCGCGAACGACCCGGCTCGGCTCGTCGTCCACCCCGACGGCAGCGTCGAGGTCGTCGGAAAACCGGCCCCGGCGTCGGGTGCGCCCGTGCCTCCACTCGACGCGGCCGCCCCGAACACCCAGCGTGGCAACTCCGTGGCTACCGCCCCGAATCGAGGGAGCACCACGCAGTCTCCGCGCGCCACGCCGCAGCCCGGCAATGGCACGGAGATCCAGGCGCAAGGTGAACAATTGGTTCCCGTGATCCCTTCGGCCGCCGCACCGACGACTGCTCCACCCTCCGGTGGTCGCCGGTGAGTCGAAGCGCACCGAGAAATCGTCCCCGGCGCCCTGCGGGCGCCGGGAGCGCGTCATTTCCGTTCAGGCAACGGATCGGGCGCGGACTGATGTTCTTGGCGCTCGGCCTCGCCGCCGTGCAGCTTCTGTGGATCCAGGTCATCGACGCACCGCAACTGTCCGCGGAGGCGGCGAACCAGCGCACGACCACCGAGGTGGATCCGGCGCTGCGCGGGTCGATCACCGACCGCAACACCAATCCCATCGCCTTCACGATGGAAGCGAAGGCGCTGACGTTTCAGCCCACGCGGGTGCGCAAGGAACTCGAGGAGGCGAAGGCCAAGAGCGATACCGCCCCCGACGTCGATTCGCGACTCGACGCGATCGCGAATGAGATCCACGACCGGCTCGGCGACGCCGCACCGGAGAAGGATCTGAAGGAGAAACTGCACGGCGACGAGACGTTCGTCTATCTGGCGCGCAGCGTCGACCCGAACATCGCCGCGCAGATCAGCGACAAGTTCCCGGAGGTCGGCCTCGAACGCCAGGACATCCGCGAGTACCCGGGCGGGTCCCTTGCCGCCAACCTCGTCGGCGCCACCGGCTGGGACGGTCACGGACTGCTCGGCCTCGAGGATTCGCTCGACTCCACCCTCGCCGGCACCGACGGCTCCCAGACGTACGACAGGGGCTCCGACGGCGCGGTGATTCCCGGCAGCTGGCGTGACAAGCAACCGGCGGTGGACGGATCGAGCGTCGAGCTCACCATCGACTCCGACCTGCAGTACTACGTACAGCAGCAGGTTCAGATGGCCAAGGACAAGTCCGGCGCGAAGGACGCGTCGGCGGTCGTGCTCGACTCCCACACCGGTGAGGTGCTCGCGATGTCGAACGACAGCACGTTCAATCCCGCGATCGGGGTCGGCAACAACCCGCGAACGGTGGAGATGGGCAACCTGCCGGTGAGCACGCCGTTCGAGCCGGGATCCGTCAACAAGATCGTCACCGCGGCGGCCGCGATCGAGTACGGGCTGACCTCACCCGACGAGGTTCTCGAGGTTCCCGGCAGCATTCAGATGTCAGGTGTGTCGGTGAAGGACGCGTGGGACCACGGGGTCGCGCCGTACACGGCCACGGGCGTGTTCGGTAAGTCCTCGAACGTGGGCACCCTGATGCTCGCCCAGCGCGTGGGGGAGGACCGTTACGCGGACATGCTGTCCAGGTTCGGTCTCGGCCAGCGCACCGACGTCGGGCTTCCCGGTGAGAGCGCGGGCAGCGTCCCCAGCCGGGACCAGTGGTCGGGGGGCACGTTCGCGAACCTTCCGATCGGACAGGGCCTGTCGATGACCCTGCTGCAGATGACCGGCATGTACCAGGCGATCGCCAACGACGGTGTCCGCATCCCGCCGCGCATCGTCAAGGCGACGGTCGACGCGTCCGGCAACCGGACCGAGACGGAGGCGCCGGAGGAGGTGACGGTCGTCAGCCCGCAGACCGCGGCCACCGTCCGCGACATGTTCCGGTCCGTCACCCAGAACGACACGGGCAACCAGCGCGGCACCGGGGTGCAGGCCGCCGTCGACGGGTACCAGATCAGCGGCAAGACGGGCACCGCCCAGCAGGTCGATCCCGCGTGCAAGTGCTACTCGAACTCGAACTACTGGATCACGTTCGCCGGGATCGCTCCGGCCGACAATCCGCGGTACGTCGTCGGAATCATGCTCAACGCGCCGACACGCAGTGCGGACGGCTCCGGTGGGCAGTCTGCTGCCCCGCTGTTCCACAACATCGCGTCCTGGATGTTGCAGCGCGACAGCGTGCCGATGTCCCCGGACCCCGGACGCAGGCTGGTGCTGCAGGCCGATTGAGCGAAGGTCGGCCGAATCGGGTTCCGGGAGCGCTCGCGGTAATCTGACACGTCGGCCGTTCAGTGGACACGCGCATTTGCCGTGAACGCAGGGAACTGCCGAGGTAGCACGCTGTATCGATCCGTGCACTACGCCGTTGTCCGTGAGAGTCGACATCCGAGAGGAGCCCGGTGCCTGTTCCGTCCCGCCCGCAGTCGGCGTCAGTGGAGGCGAAGGTCACAGACGGTCTTCGCCCCGCCCAGCCGGTCCGTACCACGGTGAGCGCTCTGGCCGCGCTCGCCGGAGCGAGGGTCGAGGCACCCACCGGAACCGCCGAGCACGTGATCGTCACCGGGGTGGATCTGCGCGCCCAGGGGATCATGGAGGGCGATCTGTTCGCAGCCCTTCCAGGGGCCCGCGCGCACGGCGCGGAGTTCGCCGCCGACGCTCTCGAACGCGGAGCCACCGCGATCCTCACCGACGAGGCCGGATTCGCGCTGGTGTCCGCACTGGGCACCGATGCTCCGGTGCTCGTCCACGACGACCCGCGCGGCGTGCTCGGTGAGCTATCGGCCACCATCTACGGTCGCCCCTCGGAGAAGATGCAGGTCATCGGCATCACGGGGACGTCGGGGAAGACCACCACCTCGTATCTCGTCGAAGGCGCCCTCAACGCGGCAGGCCGGACGACGGGTCTCGTGGGCACGATCGAGACCCGGATGAGCGGCCGCCGGGTGCCGAGCGCCCTGACGACCCCCGAGGCGCCGCAACTCCACGCGCTGTTCGCCGTGATGCTCGAGCAGGGGATCGACACCGTCGTCATGGAGGTGTCCAGCCACGCGCTGTCCCTCGGCCGCGTCGACGGAGTCCGCTTCGACGTGGGCGCGTTCACCAACCTCTCCCAGGACCACCTGGACTTCCACCGCGACTTCGAGGACTACTTCGCCGCCAAGGCGCGGCTCTTCGCGGCCGACTCGTCCGTGCACGCGCAGTACGCCGTCATCTGCGTCGACGACGTGTGGGGCCGGCGGATGGCCGAGGTCGCGCGCGGCGCCCACTCGATCGTGACGACGGTCGCGACGACGCCGGTGACCGACGGCGCGGTGTGGACGGCGGGCCCGGCGACGGTGTCGGCATCCGGCTCGCAGACGTTCGCGCTCACCACCGCCGAGGGCACGGCGCTCGACGTGGAACTCCGGCTGCCGGGGCAGTACAACGTCGCGAACGCTTCGCTCGCCGTCGCGTTGTGCGCCGCGCTGGGCGTCGATCCGCGCGACGCCGTCGCCGGTATCGCCGGGGTCGACGTGCCGGGCCGGGTGCAGCGGATCGACCGGGGGCAGGATTTTCTCGCCGTCGTCGACTACGCGCACAAGCCCGCCGCGGTGGAGGCCGTGATCGCGACGCTGCGCGAGCAGGTCCGCGGCCGCGTCGCCGTCGTCGTGGGTGCCGGGGGCGATCGCGACGCGGGTAAGCGGCCCCTGATGGGCGCCGCGGCCGCGCGGGGAGCCGACCTGCTGATCATCACGGACGACAACCCGCGTACCGAGGATCCGGCGAAGATCAGGGCCGCGATCCGCGAGGGCGCCCTCGGGGTGCCCGAGTCCGAGCGGGGACAGGTGTGGGAAGTAGCGGACCGAGCGAAGGCGATCGCCGACGCCGTCGGCTGGGCGCAGGCAGGCGACGTGGTTCTGGTCGCAGGCAAGGGACACGAGATCGGTCAGGAGATACACGGGGTGAAGTACCCATTTGACGACCGCGACGTACTGGGCGACGCGATCGAGCGACAGGTCGGAGGAACGCGATGATCCCGATGACACTCGCTCGGATCGCCGAGATCGTGGGAGGCGAACTGCACGATGTCGCCGACCCGTCGGCCGAGGTGACGGGAACGGTCGAATTCGACTCGCGCAAGGTCGCCGGCGGCGGATTGTTCCTCGCCCTGCCCGGCGCCCGCGTCGACGGACACGATCACGCGGCAGCGGCGATCGAGGCCGGTGCGGTCGCGGTCCTGGCCGCGCGCCCGGTCGGGGTCCCCGCCGTGGTGGTCACCCCGACGCCCGGGGCAGGCCCGAGCAAGGCGATGGCGCTCGAACACGACACCGACGGATCGGGCGCCGCCGTACTCGCGGCCCTCGCAAAGCTCGCGCGCGCATCCGTCGACGACCTCGCCGCGAAGGGGCTCACCGTCGTCGGCGTCACCGGCTCGGCAGGCAAGACGTCGACGAAGGATCTGCTCGCCGCCGTCCTGCGGCCCCTCGGTCCCGTCGTCGCGCCGCCCGGATCGTTCAACAACGAACTCGGCCACCCGTGGACCGCGCTGCGCGCGGACGCCGAAACGGGATTCCTGGTTCTGGAGATGTCGGCCCGGGACCGCGGCCACATCGCCTCTCTCGCAGCGATCGCGCCCCCGAAAATCGGGGTGGTCCTCAACGTGGGAACGGCGCACCTCGGCGAATTCGGTTCGCGGGACGCGATCGCCGCGGCCAAGGGCGAACTCCCGGAGTCGCTGCCCTCGGCGGAGGACGGTGGAGTCGCGATCCTCAACGCGGACGATCCGCTGGTGGTGGCCATGGCCCCGCGCACGTCGGCGCGGGTGGTGCTCGTCGGCCGCTCGGAATCCGCGCACGTGCGGGCCACCGACATCGTGCTCGACGAGAGGGCAAGGGCGCGTTTCACTCTCACGACGACGGCGGGCAGCGTTCCCGTCGAACTCGCCGTGCATGGTGAGCACCAGGTCGGAAACGCACTCGCAGCAGCCGCGGTGGCGCTCGAATGCGGTGCGCACCTCGACCAGATCGCGCAGGCGCTCTCCGGCGCCGCCGCCGTCTCGGGGCGCCGGATGGACGTCCGCGACCGGCCGGACGGTGTGACCGTCGTCAACGATTCGTACAACGCGAACCCCGACTCGATGCGGGCCGCCCTCAAAGCGCTGGTGTCGATGGCCAGGTCGGGCCGGGGAGCGGCGCGCCGGAGTTGGGCGGTGCTCGGAGAAATGGCCGAGCTGGGTCCAGAATCAGTGGTCGAACACGACGCCATCGGCAGATTCGCGGTCCGGCTCGATGTCAGCAGGCTGATCGTCGTCGGAACCGGAAGGCCCTCCCGTGCCATGCACCAGGGTGCGGTCATGGAAGGTTCGTGGGGTGAGGAGTCGATCCTCGTCCCCGACATCGCCGGTGCGGTCGCACTGCTCGAGAAGGAACTGGCGCCGGGAGATCTGGTGCTGGTCAAGGCGTCGCAGTCCATCGGATTGTGGGAGGTCGCGGACACGGTGTTGGCGGGAAGCACGGGACAGAAGGGTTCGGAGGCTACGCGGTGAGACAGATCCTCTTCGCGGCGGGCATCGCGCTCGCTGTCTCGATTCTGCTGACCCCCGTTCTCATCAAGGCCTTCTCCCGTCAGGGGTTCGGCCAGGAGATCCGCGTCGAAGGTCCGGCGAGTCACCAGTCGAAGCGCGGCACGCCGACGATGGGTGGCGTCGCCATCCTCGCCGGACTGTGGGCGGGCTACTGGGGTTCGCACATGATCGGCATCGGGTACGACGCGGACGGACCGTCGGCGTCGGGACTCCTCGTGCTCGGTCTCACGACGGCGCTCGGCGGCGTCGGGTTCCTCGACGACTTCATCAAGATCCGCAAGCAGCGCAACCTGGGGCTGAACAAGACGGCGAAACTCGTCGGACAGCTCATCGCGGCGGTGGCGTTCGGCATTCTCGCGCTGCAGTTCCGCGGTGCGAACGACCTCACCCCCGGCAGCGAGCACCTGTCCTATGTGCGCGACATCGCGACGGTCACGATGGGCTCCGTCGTATTCGTGGCGTTCTGCTACCTGCTGGTGAGCGCGTGGTCGAACGCGGTCAACCTCACCGACGGCCTCGACGGGCTCGCCGCCGGTTCCATGAGCCTGGTGCTCGGCGCATATGTGATCATTACGTTCTGGCAGTACCGCAACGCGTGCGAGACGAGCCCCGGCAAGGGCTGCTACGACGTCCGCGACCCGCTCGACCTTGCCCTGATCTGCGCGGCCGGCGCCGGTGCGTGCATCGGATTCCTCTGGTGGAACGCCGCGCCCGCCAAGATCTTCATGGGCGACACCGGTTCGCTGGCACTCGGCGGCATGCTCGCCGGACTGTCGATCACGACGCGCACCGAACTGCTGATGGTCGTGATCGGCGCGCTGTTCGTCGCCGAGGCGGCGTCGGTGGTGATCCAGGTCGCGGTGTTCCGGTCGAGCCGAAGACGCGTGTTCCGGATGGCCCCGTTCCACCACCACTTCGAACTCGCCGGGTGGGCGGAAACCACGGTGATCATCCGTTTCTGGTTGCTGGCCGCCATCGCCTCCGCGATCGGGCTCGCGCTGTTCTACAGCGAGTACCTGGCAGCGATCGGGGGCTGACGCCGTGACAGAGGAACACGGCGGGCTCGACTGGTTGCGGGGCCGCAGTGTCCTCGTCGCCGGTGCGGGTGTGTCCGGCCGCGCCACCATCGAACCTCTTCGTGACCTCGGGGCCCACGTCACCGTCACCGACTCGAACGTCGACGCCCTCGCCGAATGCGCACGGCTGGGGGCGGCGACCGTCCCGATCGACGATCTGCTCGCCGAGCGGGAGCGGGTCGCCGAGTTCGCGCTGGTCGTGACGAGTCCGGGTTTCCGCCCGGACGCGCCGCTGCTCTCGGTCGCCGCCGGGGACGGGGTGCCGATCTGGGGCGACATCGAATTCTCGTGGCACGTGGACCGGGCCGGGCTCTACGGCCCGCCGCGGCGGTGGCTGGTGGTCACCGGCACCAACGGCAAGACCACGACGACCTCCATGCTGCACTCCGTTCTCGAGGCGGCCGGGTTGCCGAGCCTGGCCTGCGGCAACATCGGGCTCCCGGTGCTCAACGCACTGCGGCAGACCGAACCGCGGGCGGACGTGCTGGCCGTCGAACTGTCGTCGTTCCAGCTGCACTGGGCGCCGTCGGTCCGGCCGACTGCGGGCGCGATCCTCAACATCGCCGAGGATCACCTGGACTGGCACGGCGGCATGCAGCCGTACATCGACGCGAAGGCCCGCGCCTTGACCGGTGAGGTCGCGGTGCTCGGTCTCGACGACGAAGTCGCGTCCTCTCTCTTCTCCTCGTCCCTCGCAGCGCGCACCCTGGGTTTCCGGCTGGGGGTGCCCGCGCCGGGCGAACTGGGCGTCGAGGACGGCTATCTCGTCGATCGCGCGTTCGCGGAGGGCGAGCGGCTGGCCCCGGCCGACGGGATCACCCCACCCGGGCCCGCCGGACTGATGGATGCGCTGGCAGCGGCGGCTCTCGCCCGGGCGATCGGGGTTCCGCCTGCCGCCGTCGCAGCAGGCCTGGCCGCCCACGTGGTGGGCCCGCACCGGGCGGCGCACGTCGCCGACGTCGGGGGAGTGACGTTCGTCGACGACTCCAAGGCGACCAACCCGCACGCCGCCCGCCCGTCGATCCTCGCCCACGACCGGGTGGTGTGGATCGCCGGCGGTCTGCTGAAGGGTGCGCGGGTCGACGACCTCGTCCGGGAGGTGGCCGGCCGCCTCGCGGGCGCCGTCCTGCTGGGCCGCGATGCGAGGCAGATCGCAGAGTCGCTTGCGCGACACGCCCCCGAGGTTCCCGTGGTCACCGTGGAAACGGGAGACGATGCAGGTGTGAGTGCAGTCCCGCAGACCGCGATGCACCGGGTGGTGCTGCCGGCGGACACCGACAGCGACGCTGTGATGGGCGTCGTCGTGCGCGAGGCGGCTGCGCTGGCAACGGCAGGCGATGCCGTCGTCCTGGCGCCCGCGGCGGCGTCGCTCGACATGTTCGACAGTTACGGTCACCGGGGGCGCAGCTTCGCGGACGCCGTCGGCAGGCTCGACGAGTCGGACATCTCCAGGACACCGCGATGACCTCCGCCGGAGCCCGCACCCGCCGCGTCCCCGAAGGACAGCGGTCCCCGGCCCGCACCGCCGCCGCACCCGGGGTGGCCAAGCGCGCACCGTCGAGTCCGCGCACGCGGGCGGCCCCTCCCCGCAGCCCGCGCACCCGGATCGGGGCGTGGCTGTCGCGGCCGCTGGCGTCGTTCCACCTCGTCGTGACCATCGCGTTTCTGCTGACGGTCCTCGGCCTGGTGATGGTGCTGTCGTCGTCGAGTGTCGAGGCCTACGCCTCCGACGGCTCGGCCTACACCCTCTTCACCCGGCAGGCGCTGTTCGCGGCTCTCGGACTCGGCCTGTTCTACGCGGCGCTGCAGATCCCCGTCCGGGTGATGCGTGCCCTGTCGTTCCCGGCGTTCGCGGTCACGATCATCCTGCTGGTCCTGGTCCTCATCCCCGGGATCGGCACCGTGTCCCAGGGCACGCGTGGCTGGTTCGTGGTCGCCGGATTCTCGTTGCAGCCCGCCGAGCTCACCAAGATCGCGCTGGCGGTATGGGGTGCGCACATCCTGGCGTCGCGCCGCAGCGACATCTCCAGCGTCCGCGACATGCTGGTGCCGCTGGTTCCGGCCGCTCTCATCGCGTTCGTCCTGATCATCCTGCAGCCCGATCTCGGCACGACGGTCTCGCTGGCCATCATCCTGATGGCGCTGCTGTGGTTCGCGGGACTGCCGCTGAAGCTGTTCGTCGCCATCGTCGGCACCGGCGTCGCCGGAATCGTGATCCTCGCGCTCACCGCCGGCTACCGGTCCGCTCGCGTGCGCGAGTTCCTCAACCCCGGCTCCGACCCGCAGGGCATCGGATACCAGTCGCGGCAGGCGATGTACTCGCTCGCGGACGGCGGGATCCTCGGCCGCGGGCTCGGGCAGAGCCGCGCGAAGTGGAGCTACCTGCCGAACGCGCACAACGACTTCATCTTCGCGATCATCGGCGAGGAACTCGGATACCTCGGCGGCGCCGCGGTCCTCGGCCTGTTCGGGCTGTTCGTGTACACGGGCCTGCGCATCGCGGCCCGATCCGCCGACCCGTTCCTCCGGTTGCTCACCGGAACGGCGACCGTGTGGATCACCGGGCAGGCGTTCATCAACGTGGGATACGTGATCGGGCTGCTCCCCGTCACCGGGCTGCAGTTGCCGCTGGTGTCGGCGGGCGGAACGTCGACGGCCACCACACTGTTCATGTTCGGTCTCGTCGCCAACGCGGCGCGGCACGAACCGGAGGCGGTCGCGGCGCTGCACTCCGGGCAGGACGGCCCGTTCGGTCGTCTGCTGCGGCTCCGCAAACCGGAGGCGTATTCACCGGTGCGGGCGGACGCGGCGCGCGCAGAGGCGGTGCGCCGGGCCGAGGCCCGTCGCCGGGCCGGTCGCGAGATGGCCCCGCGGACCCGCAGCATCACATACGAGAAGGGCCGCCCCGAACGCGGCAAGGGCCGCACCCCCGAACGCGGTGCACGTCAACAGCGAAGCTCGGGTGGCCGAGCAGGAGAGCGAGGATTTCGTAGGTGAACGGCGACAAGCCCACCCTGTCGGTGATCGTGGCCGGCGGTGGTACCGCCGGGCACATCGAACCGGCCCTGGCCGTGGCCGACGCGATCAAGGCGATCGACGACACCGCGGTGGTGACCGCTCTCGGCACGGCGCGTGGCCTCGAAACCACGCTGGTTCCCGAGCGGGGCTACCCGCTCGAACTCGTTCCGCCGGTGCCGCTGCCCCGTAAACCCACCCTCGACCTGCTGCGGCTGCCCGGGCGCGTGCGCGCGTCGGTGCGCCGTACCCGCGAGGTGCTCGACGCGACCAATGCCGACGTCGTCGTCGGTTTCGGCGGGTACGTCGCGCTGCCCGCGTACCTCGCGGCAGGCCCCGGCCTGCTCCGCCGCCGGCGCCGCATCCCGATCGTCGTGCACGAGGCGAACGCCAGCGCCGGGATCGCGAACAAGATCGGCGCCCGCCGCGCCGCCCGCGTCCTGGCCGCGGTCGCCGGTTCGGGCGTGTCGGCACGGGGGCGCTCGGACGCCGAGATCCTCGGTATCCCGGTGCGGGCGTCGATCACCGGTCTCGACCGGGCCGCGTTGCGCGCGGAGGCGCGTGCACACTTCGGCCTCCCCGCCGACGGCCCGGTGCTGCTGGTGTTCGGCGGTTCGCAGGGCGCGCGGTCGCTGAACGAGGCCGTGTCAGGTGCGGCCGAGTCGCTCGCGGCGGCCGGGGTGGCCGTCCTCCACGCGCACGGACCGAAGAACACCCTCGACGTTCCCGCGACCCCGGGCGGCCCGCCGTACGTGGCCGTTCCCTACCTGTCGCGGATGGACCTCGCCTATTCGGCGGCGGACGCCGTGATCTGCCGGTCGGGTGCGATGACGGTTGCCGAGGTGTCGGCGGTCGGCCTTCCCGCGGTGTACGTGCCGCTGCCACACGGCAACGGTGAGCAGGAACTGAACGCGCGGCCGGTCGTGGCCGCCGGAGGTGGAATGATTGTGGCCGACGGAGACCTGTCCGCCGGATTCGTCGCGGAGACCGTGATCCCCCTGCTGCGCGACCCCGCACAGCTCGAGGACATGGGACGACGCGCGGCCGGCGCGGGTCACCGCAGCGCAGCCGCCGAGGTTGCGCGCATCGTGATCGACGTGGCCGCGCAGACGAGGGGAACCCGATGACCGACCTGCCCGCGCAGTTGGAACGTGTCCACATGGTCGGGATCGGCGGCGCCGGAATGTCCGGAATCGCGAGGATCCTGCTGGCCAGGGGTGGACAGGTGTCCGGTTCGGACGCCAAGGAGAGCCGCGGCGTCCTCGCGTTGCGTGCCCGCGGCGCGCAGGTCCGCATCGGCCACGACGCCTCCGCACTCGACCTGCTGCCCGGCGGCCCGACCGTCGTGGTCACCACCCACGCCGCCATCCCCAAGGACAACCCGGAACTCGTGGAGGCGGCCCGGCGCGGGATTCCCGTGATCCTGCGGCCCGCGGTGCTGGCCTCGCTGATGCAGGGGCACCGCACCCTGCTGGTGTCGGGCACCCACGGCAAGACGTCGACCACGTCGATGCTGGTGGTGGCGCTGCAACACTGCGGGTACGATCCGTCGTTCGCGGTCGGCGGCGAACTCAACGAGGCCGGAACCAACGCCCACCACGGCAGCGGCGACGTGTTCGTCGCCGAGGCCGACGAGAGCGACGGTTCACTGCTCCAGTACGACCCGAACGTCGTCGTCGTCACCAACGTCGAGGCCGATCACCTCGACTACTTCGGAAGCCCCGAGGCCTACATCCAGGTATTCGACGATTTCGCGGCCCGGCTCTCGCACGGCGGGCTGCTCGTCGCCTGCCTCGACGATCCGGGGTCCGCGGCGCTCGCGCAGCGGGTGGCGGCACGGGGACTGCCCGGGGTGCGGGTGCTCGGCTACGGCAGCGCCGAGGATGCGGACGGGGCCTTCGCTCCGATCGACGGCGTCGAGGTCGGCGCGCGCCTGCTGAGTTTCGAGGCCAGGGACGTCGGCGGGGTACTGCAGTTCCAGCTGGCCGGGGAGCAGGCGCCGAGAACGATCCGGATGAATGTGCCCGGCAGGCACATGGCGCTCAATGCGCTGGCCGCGCTCCTCGCCGCCATGGAGGCGGGCGCCGACGTGGACGAAATCCTCGAGGGCATCGCCGGTTTCGGGGGAGTGCACCGCCGGTTCCAGTTCACCGGCCGCGAGCACGGGGTGCGTGTGTTCGACGACTACGCGCACCACCCGACCGAGGTGCGTGCCGTGCTCGGCGCCGCCGCCGATCTGGTGCGCCAGCCCCACGAGGCCGATCGCCGCGAATCCGAGGACTCGGTGCGCAGCGGCAAGGTCATCGTGGTCTTCCAGCCGCACCTGTATTCCCGCACAGCAACATTCGCCGAGGAATTCGGGCACGCACTGGACCTCGCCGACGAGGTCGTGGTCCTCGACGTGTACGGGGCGCGGGAAGAACCGCTCCCGGGCGTCAGCGGCGCCCTGGTCGCGCTGTCGGTGTCGAAGCCGGTGCACTACCAGCCGGACCTGTCGCAGGCGCCGCGTCAGGTCGCGGGACTCGCGTCCCCCGGTGACGTGGTGATCACCATGGGCGCCGGCGACGTGACGATGCTCGGGAACCAGATCCTCGACGCTCTGCGTGCGGCTCCGCACCACCACCCGTCGCGATGACGCGGGAGCGCCGCGGCCGGTCCGAGCGGCCGGACCGCCCTGTCCGCCGCGACGCCGCGCGCAGTCCGCAACCGGGCACGTCCGGCGCACGCGCCGCGGCGGGCGACCGGACGTCCTCGCGTCGGCGCAGCGCGATCGCCACCGACCCCGGCACGCGGCGCACCCGCGAATCGGCTTCGGCGGCACGGAAGTCCACGGCGGTGGAGACGCCGCGGCGTCCGTGGTACCGGCGGCCTGCGGTGATGGGTGTGGTCGGCGTCGTCGTGGTCGTGGCGCTCGGTCTCGTCGCGTGGTTCACGCCGCTGCTGTCGGTGCGGCAGACGGACGTCGCGGGGGCGACGTCGATTTCCGAGGAGCAGATTCGCCAGGCGCTGGCGGTGCCGCAGGGGCAGCCGCTGCTCCGGGTCGACACCGAGGGCGCGGCCCTGCGCGTCGCCGCGATCCCGAAGGTGGCGTCCGCCCGCGTGCAACGGGTGTACCCGTCCACCATCCGCGTCACGGTAACCGAGCGGGTGCCCGTCGTGTTCGTCGACAGCCCCGGCGGCACCCATCTCCTCGACGCGGAGGCCGTGGATTACGAGATCGCACCGCCGCCGCCCGGGGTGCCGCGACTGGTGACGGAGAAGCCGGGGTGGGGCGACCCGTCGACGGAGGCGGCGATCGAGGTGCTGGAGTCGATGCCGCCCCAGCTGCGCGGTCAGGTGGGACAGGTTGCGGCGAAGTCGATTTCGGATATCGCGGTGACACTGCTCGACGGCCGGATCGTGGTGTGGGGCGGCACGGAGAAGTCCGAGCGCAAGGCCGCGGTCACCCTGCCGCTGCTCACCCAGCCCGGGCAGACGTACGACGTGTCGAGTCCCGACCTGCCGACGGTGCGGTGAGGGGCCGTGACCCGGATGCGAAAGAGTTGCGGGCGAGTTCGTCAAATAACTCGGCGCGTCTCGGCGCGCCTAATGGCGTATCCGTATGACGGTGCATAGCGTTTCGCTCTAGTCGAGCAGCACTTGACATAACCGTAACCCTATGGTTGAGGTTGAGGCTTCAGACTGGGCTGATCTGTACGAAAGCGTGATACACACTCATGGAAGGCGAGAGCCGATGACGCCCCCGCACAACTACCTCGCCGTAATAAAGGTCGTCGGCATCGGCGGCGGCGGCGTGAACGCAGTCAACCGGATGATCGAGCAGGGACTCAAGGGAGTCGAGTTCATTGCCGTCAACACCGACGCGCAAGCACTGCTGATGAGTGACGCCGACGTCAAGCTCGACGTCGGCCGGGAACTCACCCGCGGGCTCGGCGCCGGCGCGGATCCCGAAGTCGGCCGCAAGGCCGCAGAAGACCACAAGGACGAGATCGAGGAAGTCCTCAAGGGCGCCGACATGGTGTTCGTGACCGCAGGCGAGGGCGGCGGCACCGGCACCGGTGGCGCACCGGTCGTGGCGAGTATCGCGCGCAAGCTCGGCGCCCTCACCGTCGGCGTCGTCACGCGCCCCTTCTCCTTCGAGGGCAAGCGCCGCGGCGGCCAGGCCGACACCGGCATCCAGTCGCTGCGCGAATCGTGCGACACCCTCATCGTGATCCCCAACGACCGCCTCCTGCAGCTCGGCGACGCCGCGGTCAGCCTCATGGACGCGTTCCGCAGCGCCGACGAGGTCCTGCTCAACGGTGTCCAGGGCATCACCGACCTCATCACCACCCCCGGACTGATCAACGTCGACTTCGCCGACGTCAAGGGAGTCATGTCCGGCGCGGGTAGCGCGCTGATGGGCATCGGATCCTCGCGCGGCGAGGGCCGGGCCATCAAGGCCGCGGAATCGGCGATCAACTCCCCGCTGCTTGAGGCGTCGATGGAGGGTGCGCGCGGCGTGCTGCTCTCGATCGCCGGTGGCAGCGACCTCGGTCTGTTCGAGATCAACGAGGCTGCGTCGCTGGTGCAGGAAGCCGCCCACATCGACGCCAACATCATCTTCGGCACCGTCATCGACGATTCCCTCGGCGACGAAGTGCGGGTCACCGTCATCGCCGCCGGGTTCGACGGCGGCACCCCCGCCCGCAGGCCGGTCGAGTCGGGTGCCGCCGGTCGCAGCGCCATCGGCGCCGGACGGGCGGGCGAGGTCGGACAGTCCGTCGAGCAGCAGAACAGCGAGCCGATGTCGGTGACCCGCGAGACGATCAGCTCGCACCAGAGCCCGAGCAGTCTGCCGCCGCTTCCCGGAAACGGGCAGTCCCGCGCGGTGCCGGTGTCCGACGAGGAGGGTGAAGACGAAGTCGACGTGCCCTCCTTCATGCGTCGTTGAGTTCGCCGACCGCCCCCGAGTTCAGGGTTCGCCGGGTCGTCACCACCCGCGCCGGAGGACACTCCGTCGCACCGTATGACACGTTCAACCTCGGTGATCACGTCGGCGACGATCCGGCCGCGGTGGAGGCGAACCGGCGCCGGCTCGCGGGCGAGATCGGCGTGCCGTTCGACCACCTGGTGTGGATGGAGCAGATCCACAGCCGCAACGTGACCGTCGTCGACGGGCCCACCGATACGCCGGTGCCCGCGACGGACGCGCTGGTGACGACGGTGCGGGGGCTCGCGCTCGCGACCCTCAGCGCCGACTGCGTCCCGGTGCTGCTGTCCGACGACGAGGCCGGGGTGATCGCCGCCGTCCACGCCGGCCGGATCGGCGCCCGCATCGGCATCGTTCCGCGGGTGCTCGACGTCATGGTGGAGCAGGGGGCGCGGATCGACCGGATCGGAGCGTTCCTGGGTCCGGCGGCGAGCGGCCGCCAGTACGAGGTTCCCGCGGCGATGCAGGCGGACGTCGAGAAGTTCCTTCCCGGCAGCGCCGTCCGCACTGCCAAGGGGACCCCCGGCCTGGACCTGCGGGCGGGTCTGCGGAAGCAACTGCTCGACGCGGGTGTCGCCGGAGTGGCGGAGGATCCGCGCTGCACCATCGAGGACCAGACGCTGTTCAGTCATCGCCGCCAGGCCCCGACCGGTCGGCTCGCGGCGGTGATCTGGATGGATACTGGGCAGGACAGCGTGTGACGACTGCCGGCGATGCCGGCGAGAGATTCGGTGTGGGAGTGGAAACGATGAGCAGGGTCGGGGACATCGAGGCTGCGCTCGGCGCCGTGCGCGCACGGCTCGACGCGGCATGCCGGGACGCCGGTCGCGAACCGTCGGAGGTCTCGCTCCTGCCCGTCACGAAGTTCTTCCCCGAATCGGACGCGCGGATCCTGTACGACCTCGGCTGCCGTGAGTTCGGGGAGTCGCGAGAGCAGGAGGCCACCGCCAAGATCGCGGAGTTCCGCACCGCGGTGACGGACCCATCGGTGCGGTGGCACATGATCGGGCATCTCCAGCGCAACAAGGCGAAGGCGGTCGCGCACTGGGCGTATGCGATCCACTCGGTGGACAGCGAACGACTCGTCGGCGCCCTCGGCCGCGCGGCGGCCACCGCATTGGAGGCGGGGGAGCGGCCCGCGCCCCTGCGGGTGCTGCTGCAGGTCAGCCTGGACGGTGACCCGCAGCGTGGCGGCGCCGCGATCGCCGATCTCGATCGCCTTGCCGCGCAGGTGCAGTCGTCGCCGGGGCTCGAGTACCGCGGACTGATGGCGGTTCCGCCGATCGACGCCGACCCGGACGCGGCGTTCGAGGAACTGCACAACATACACGCGAGGTTGCAGCGCGACCATCCGGATGCGACGGAACTCTCGGCGGGCATGACGAATGATCTCGAGCACGCTGTCCGACACGGGTCCACCTGCGTGCGTGTCGGAACCGCGCTGTTGGGTTCGAGGCCTATAACCTCGAAATAGATCGCTCAGGTGATCGCCAACCCGTCCACACCGCTGCGACCGGTCGCAGTTGGATCCTGTCCGCCGCGCCAAGGAAGGTCGATCAATGAGCAGTCTGCACAAGTTCAAGGCTTACTTCGGCATGGTTCCCCTCGACGATTACGAGGACGAGTACCTGGACGAGCCGGAACCTGCGCGCAGGCCCGCTCGACCGGCGCGCGACAGTGGACGCGATCCGTACCTCGACCGTGACGACCGTGACTTCGCCGAACCGGCCTTCAGCAAGGCCGCCTACGCGCCCGGTCGCCGGGACGACCTCGACGACGACTTCGACCGGTACGAGAGCCCCCGGCACTCGTCCCGGGTCGAACCCGTGGCCGTCCGGTCGGCCCGTCCGAGCGCGAGCGGTGCTGTGCGCGGCAGCACCCGCGGCGCGCTCGCCGTCGACACGCGCTCCGACCGGGTCGAGAGCCGTCGCGGACCCCTCTTCGACGAAGGTGGCCCTCTGTCCAAGATCACCACGCTCCGTCCCCGCGACTACGGGGAGGCCCGCACGATCGGCGAGCGGTTCCGTGACGGCACCCCCGTCATCATGGACCTGGTCGAGATGAGCAACGCCGACGCCAAGCGCCTCGTGGATTTCGCCGCCGGCCTGGCGTTCGCACTGCGTGGTTCGTTCGACAAGGTGGCCACGAAGGTGTTCTTGCTCTCACCTGCAGACATCGACGTGTCCGCCGAGGAGCGCCGCCGCATCGCGGAAACCGGCTTCTACAGCCAGAAGTAAGCCGGGGAGCGGGGGAAACGACCATCGGGATCCGAACGTCCGACACGACGCGAGCCGCGACGGCTGTGGCGCAGAACGCCCTGGCCACGCGGCTCGTTTTGATCGGCCGGACATTCTCAGGCAGAGTGAAGGTGTGGCCTTGTTCTCGGTGATCTACTTGATACTGTTTGTCTTTTGGCTGCTACTCATCGGCAGAATCATTGTCGAGTTCGTACGGACCTTCGCACGAGACTGGCGGCCAACCGGCGTCGTGGTCGTCATTCTCGAAGCGATTTTTACGGTCACCGATCCACCGGTCAAACTGCTTCGGCGGTTGATCCCCCCGATCAATCTCGGTGGGGTGCGGTTGGATCTATCCATCATGGTCTTGCTGTTCATCGTCTTCATCCTGATGTCGATCGTTCAGGGACAAGCGCGTGCCGCGGGAGTGGTGTGACAGAATGGACCCCATTGATCCAGTCTTGTTTCACCGTTACGTAGACTGCGCTGTAACTGAATGCTTGCTAGACCGCCAAATGACGCGTGAAGGGATCCTTCCATGCCGCTGACTCCCGCTGATGTGCACAATGTCGCGTTCAGCAAGCCACCGATCGGTAAGCGGGGCTACAACGAAGACGAAGTCGATGCGTTTCTCGACCTCGTCGAGCAAGAGTTGTCGCGCCTGATCGAGGAGAACGCCGACCTTCGGCAGCGAGTAGGGGAGCTCGACAAGGAGCTCGCCGATGCGAAGAAGGCTCCCCGCTCCACGTCCGCAGCACCGACTCCCGCCCCCAAGGCGGAGCCGGCGCGCGTCGTCGAGCAGCCCAAGGCTCCGGCGCCCGCTCCGGCTCCGGCCGCCGCGGCTGCCGCCGCCCCCGCCCAGGGCGCCGACGCTCACATGCAGGCCGCCAAGGTCCTGGGTCTCGCCCAGGAAATGGCAGACCGGCTGACGAGCGACGCAAAGACCGAGTCCGAGCAGCTGCTCGGCAACGCGCGCACCAACTCGGAGCAGCTGGTCGGCGACGCGCGGACCCGCTCCGAGACGATGATCTCGGACGCCCGCCAGAAGTCGGAAGCACTGATCACCGACGCTCAGACCCGTTCCGAGACCCAGCTGCGCCAGGCCAAGGAGAAGGCCGACGCGCTGCAGGCGGACGCGGAGAAGAAGCACACCGAGATCATGGCGACGATCAACCAGCAGCGTTCCGTGCTGGAGGGTCGAATCGAGCAGCTCAAGACGTTCGAGCGCGAATACCGTGTGCGCCTGAAGTCGTACCTGGAGTCGCAGCTCGAGGAACTGGAGCAGCGAGGATCCGCGGTTCCGGTGGACGGCGGTCAGGATTCGTTCGCGCAGGGTGGATCGCAGTCCAATTACAGCCAGTCCTACGCCAAGGGCAATAGCTGACTGAGCGCGCGGTAGTTGCCCAGCCAGCGGCCCGGATAGAGGTTGAGCCGTGCTGGTCGTGACACTCGCTTTTGCAGCGGTGGGGTTCGCTCTCCTTGTGGTGGCTCTCATGACCGGTTCGGTCGTGTGGGCCTGGGGATGCATCGTGGTATGTGTCGCCGGAGCGGTCCTGCTGCTCGTCAGCGCCCTCGCGGGTAAGAAGGCCGCGGTCGTGCCCCGGCAACCCGCGAGCGGCGTTCCCGGTGAGCGCGGTCCCGCAGCGGATACGGGCACGACACCCGGATCCGACGAGCCCGACTGAGTTGCCGTCCGGCGGTGGCGGCTAGACTGCATACAGCGAACAATTCAGTAACCGATTCGTGGCGACGATCCGGCCATCACCGGGGAGCCTTCGGAAGAACGGCCGGCACGCCGGCTCAGTAGAACCGAACGGGTGGGCCCGTCACAGCCCTGCACCGAGAGGCGCCCTCCGGGGTGCAAGCGGGGTGGTACCGCGGTGGTGACGCAGGAGGCGTCCCCGTCGTCCCCGTGCCGAGTACGTCAGGCACGAGGAGATCGCGGTGACCGACACCAGCAACGTGACCAGCAGCAACGAGTCGTACCCCAAGGTCGACTACGGCGTCTCCCAGGACGCCGGCGTCCGGTTCCCCCAGATCGAGCAGCGGGTGCTGGCCGGCTGGGACGAGGACGACACCTTCCGGGCCTCGGTCGCCCAGCGCGAGGACGCCCCCGAGTTCGTGTTCTACGACGGCCCGCCGTTCGCGAACGGTCTCCCGCACTACGGCCACCTCCTGACGGGGTACGTCAAGGACCTGGTGCCGCGGTTCCAGACCATGCGCGGCAAGAAGGTCGAGCGCCGATTCGGCTGGGACTGTCACGGGCTGCCCGCCGAACTCGAGGCGGAGAAGCAACTCGGCATCAAGGACAAGTCCGAGATCGACGTCATGGGTCTCGAGAAGTTCAACGAGTACTGCAAATCGTCGGTGCTGCGCTACACGGACGAGTGGCGCGACTACGTGACCCGTCAGGCCCGGTGGGTCGACTTCGACAACGACTACAAGACCCTGGACCTCGACTTCATGGAGTCGGTCATGTGGGCGTTCAAGGAACTGTTCGACAAGGGCCTGATCTACCAGGGCTTCCGCGTGCTGCCGTACAGCTGGTACGAGCAGACGCCACTGTCGAACCAGGAGACGCGGCTCGACGACGCCTACAAGATGCGCCAGGATCCCGCCGTCACGGTCGACATGCCGCTCCGCGGTGAGGGCCCGCTCGACGGCGCCAACGCCATCATCTGGACCACCACCCCGTGGACGCTGCCGTCCAACCTCGCCGTCGCAGTGCACCCGGACATCGACTACGTGCAGGTCGCGGGCGGCGACGGGAAGCGTTACGTGCTCGCGAAGGACCGGCTGGGGCATTATGCCCGCGAACTCGGCGAGGCGCCGGAGGTGCTGTCCGAGCACAAGGGTTCCGAGCTCGTCGGGCTCAGCTACGACCCGCCGTTCGACTTCTTCGCCGGCCACGACAACGCGCACGTGGTGCTGTCCGCCGACTACGTGACCACCGAGTCCGGTACCGGAATCGTGCACATGGCACCGGCTTTCGGTGAGGAGGACTACGACTACTGCGTCCGCAACGGCATCGAACTGGTGCAGCCGCTCGATCCGGGCGGCAAGTTCACGGCAATGGTGCCGCCGTACGAGGGTCTCCTGGTGTTCGACGCGAACCCGGTGATCATCAAGGACCTCAAGGCTGCTGGAAAGTTGCTGCGGCACGAGACGATCGAGCACTCGTACCCCCACAGCTGGCGCAGTGGACAGCCGCTGATCTACATGGCGGTCCCGTCGTGGTTCGTCGCGGTCACCAAGTTCCGCGACCGCATGGTGGAGCTGAACCAGGACATCACCTGGGTGCCCGAGCACATCCGCGACGGACAGTTCGGCAAGTGGCTCGAGGGTGCCCGCGACTGGAACATCAGCCGCAACCGGTACTGGGGCAGCCCGATTCCGGTGTGGGTGTCCGACGACCCGGCGTATCCGCGCACGGACGTGTACGGCTCCCTCGACGAACTCGAGCGTGACTTCGGGGTGCGGCCGACGGATCTGCACCGCCCGATGATCGACGATCTGGTGCGCCCGAACCCGGACGACCCGACCGGGAAGTCGATGATGCGGCGCGTTCCGGAGGTCCTCGACTGCTGGTTCGAGTCCGGGTCGATGCCGTACGCGCAGGTGCACTACCCATTCGAGAACCGGGAGTGGTTCATCGGGGCGAGCGGAGCGACGGGGGATGACACTGCGCATTTCCCGGGCGATTTCATCGTCGAGTACAACGGGCAGACCCGCGGCTGGTTCTACACGCTGCACGTCCTGGCGACGGCGCTGTTCGATCGTCCCGCGTTCAAGACCGTTGCGGCCCACGGCATCGTCCTGGGCGAGGACGGCCTGAAGATGAGCAAGTCCAAGGGCAACTACCCGGACGTCAAGGAGGTGTTCGAGCGCGACGGCTCCGACGCCATGCGCTGGTTCCTCATGTCTTCGCCGATCCTGCGCGGCGGAAATCTCGTCGTCACCGAGCAGGGCATCCGGGAGGGTGTCCGGCAGGCGCTGCTGCCGCTGTGGAACGCGTGGAGCTTCCTGCAGTTGTACGCGCCGACGTCCGGTGAGTGGCGCACGGATTCGACGAACGTCCTGGACCGGTACATCCTCGCGAAGCTGGCAGGCACCCGGGACGTCATCACCGACGCGCTCGAGACGAACGACATCGCCGGGGCGTGCGACGAATTGCGCACGTTCTGCGACGCGTTGACGAACTGGTATGTGCGGCGGTCGCGTTCGCGGTTCTGGGACGAGGACGCCGAGGCCGTCGACACGCTGCACACGGTGCTCGAGGTGGTCACCCGGCTTGCCGCCCCGTTGCTGCCGCTCATCAGTGAGGTGATCTGGCGGGGGCTGACCGGCGGACGGTCCGTGCATCTCGCGGACTGGCCGGCCCAGGGTGAACTGCCCGCGGATGCGGAGCTGGTGTCGGCGATGGACGAGGTGCGGTCGGTGTGCTCGACGGTGCTGGGTCTGCGCAAGGCGCAGAACCTGCGGGTGCGGCTGCCGCTGCCCGAGGTGACGGTCGCGTCCGAGGACGCGGAGCGGCTGCGCCCGTACCTCGGTCTCATCGCCGACGAGGTCAACGTCAAGAAGGTCGACCTCACCACCGACGTGGACGTGCACGGCCGCTTCGAGCTCGTCGTCAACGCGCGTGCCGCGGGGCCGCGGCTGGGCAAGGACGTGCAGACCGTCATCAAGGCCGTGAAGGCCGGTGACTGGTCGGAGAATTCGGACGGCGTCGTCGTCGCCGCGGGGATCGAATTGCTGCCGGAGGAGTACACGCAGCGGCTCGTCGCCGCCGAACCGGAATCCACGGCGGCCCTGCCCGACGGGGCCGGTCTGGTGGTCCTGGACTCGGCGGTCACCGAGGAACTCGAAGCCGAGGGCTGGGCGAAGGACCGGATCCGCGAGTTGCAGGACGCGCGCCGCGCGGCCGGGCTCGAGGTGTCGGATCGGATCACCGTCGTCCTCGACGTGCCCGCGGAACGGCGGGACTGGGCGCTCGCGCACCGGGAACTGATCGCGGGCGAGATCCTCGCCGTCGAGCTGGAACTGGCCGAAGCGCCGGGCGATGCCGTCGAACTCGGTGAGGGTGTGCGGGCGGCGATCACGAAGGCGTGACCTGTCGGACCGGGCGGGTATTTTGCACCAGGTGAGTCGTCGGTGGGTGCTGCACCTCGACATGGACGCGTTCTTCGCGTCCGTCGAGCAGCTCACCCGGCCGACGCTCCGCGGCCGCCCGGTTCTCGTCGGTGGTCTCGGCGGACGCGGTGTCGTCGCCGGGGCCAGCTACGAGGCGCGGGTGTTCGGCGCGCGGTCGGCCATGCCGATGCATCAGGCCCGGAGGCTGGTGGGCCCGGGTGCGGTGGTGCTGCCGCCGCGGGGCCGGCTGTACGGCATGCTCAGCAAGTCCGTGTTCGACGCGCTCCGCGGGCCGATGCCGGTGCTCGAGCAGCTGTCGATGGACGAGGCGTTCGGCGAACCCACCGAACTGGCCGGAGCGGATGCGGCCGCGGTGCAACGCTATTGCGAGGGTCTGCGGGCCCTGGTCCTCGGGGAGACGGGGCTCGTCGCGTCCATCGGGGCCGGGTCGGGGAAACAGGTGGCCAAGATCGCGTCCGGTCTCGCCAAACCCGACGGGATCACGGTGATTTCGCCGGACGAGCAGCACGCGGTGCTGGACGAGCTTCCGGTGCGGAAGCTGTGGGGCATCGGCCCGGTCGCGGAGGAGAAACTGAAGCGGCTCGGCATCGAGACCATCGGCGGTTTCGCGCGGACCCCCGAATCGGAGGTCGCGTCGATTCTGGGCACCACGATCGGACCGGGCCTGCACCGGTTGGCGCAGGGCATCGACAATCGGCCGGTCGCCGAGCGTGCCGAGTCCAAACAAGTCAGTGCGGAGACGACTTTCGCCACCGACATCGTCACGATGGCGGAACTGCGGGGCGCCGTCGAGTCGAGCGCGGCGTCCGCGTTCGTGCGCCTGCAGAAGGACGGCCGGGCCGCGCGCACGGTGGTGCTGAAGCTGAAGAAGTCGGACATGAGCATCGTGACGCGTTCGGTCACGCTGCCCTACGCGACACTCGACCGTCAGATTCTGGTCGCGGCCGCGCAGCGTCAGGTGATCGACCCGATCGAACTCGGGCCGGTGCGTCTGGTCGGGGTGGGGTTCGCCGGACTGTCGACGGTGCGCCAGGGCTCGCTGTTCCCCGAACTGGACCTGGACGTGCCGGGATACCAGGAGTCGAAGATCACGGAGGCGGCCGGTGACGACGGCCTCTCCGAGCCCGTCCCGGCACCCGCCCGGGCGATCGACACCCGGTGGCATCCCGGTCTCGACGTGGCGCACCCGGACTTCGGCCACGGCTGGGTGCAGGGTGCCGGGCACGGTGTCGTGACCGTTCGATTCGAAACGCGCACAACGGGTCCGGGAAAGGCCCGCACCTTCAAGGAGGACGACGGGCAGCTCGAACCGGCCGATGTGGAAGGCTCGCTCGCGTGACCGGACCCGCCGCCCGAACGAGGGAGTGGAGACCGGCTCCACGAGAAGGTAGCCTCGGGCGCTGATGCCTACCCTTGGGTAATGTCGCCCGGGTAGCGAACGAGCTCAGATCGTCCGAGAACGAACACCGAGAATGAAGAGGTTATTGAGTTGAAGCTTCGTAAGATCACGGTTGCCGGAGTTGCAATCGCCGCAGCCCTCACGATGTCCGCGTGTGGCTCCGACGAGGGCGACACGGCGGCCAAGACCACGACGACGACTTCCGCAGCTGCCGAGACCTCGGAAGCCATCGAGGTGCCCACCGCGGCCGATCTCAACGCGCTTCTGGTGCAGGGCCTCGACCCGGCGACGCCGCTCGAGGTCAAGTCCGCGATGGTCGAGGGCTCGGAGCAGGATCCGGAGCTCATCAACCAGGTCGCCGCGGCCGCCAAGGCCAACAACGCCGAGGTCACCGTTCTCGACCCGGTCATCGACAACGGTGACGGCACCGCCAGCGGCCAGCTGCAGCTGACCGTCAACGGCCAGGTCCAGCAGGGTGGCGTTCCGGCCATCTTCGTTCCCGGCGAGAACGGAACGTGGAAGCTGTCGAAGATCACCGCATGCCAGATCGTGTCGCTCGCGCAGCTGACCTCGCCTGCATGCCCTGCCTGATTCCAGGCCGAACCGTGCGGTCCTGACGGATCGCCGCGTTCCCGCACCGATGCCGGTGTCCCCTCGGGGACGCCGGCATCGGTCGTCTACGGGGGCCGGGTCAGCCGGCGGGTGCGGGCGCGAGCTTCGCCACGGCGGTGCTCGTCAGGCCGTTCAAGACGCCGGCGTCGATCGGGTCCTGTCCCGTCGCGACCAGTTGAGTGACGGTGGTGCCGACGACGACCACCACCACGTCCGAGACGAGACTGACGCCCTCGCTGGTGGTGACGAGCCGGAACGCCGTCGACGCGTCGCCCGCGGGCTGCTGCTCGCGGCCCCCGATCCGGTACTGCACCTGCACGCCGTCGGCGTCCGTGCCGCTGTACTGGGTGCATCCCGGCAGCCGCTCCTGCACCGCGGCGAAGGCCTGGGACGCATCGGCGCCGGTGGCGTAGCTCGCCGCGTCCTGGTCGATGGTCGCGAAGCCCGGGCCGGTGAACCAGCCGGACGCCGAGGCCGCCGCTCCCGCGCGCTGGTCCGCGACCGGTGACAGCACCGCGCCGCAGTCCGCGGGATCCGTGCTCGACTTGTCGGATTCCGCCGACTCCGACGCCGGCGGCAACCCCAGATCGTCCTCGGGATCGGGCACCGGGGTGAATCCGACGGGAAGGTCGCCGACGTCGAGGAGCGCCGCCTTCAGCGCGGCCTGATCGGCGAACGGTGTACCCGCCGCGTCCGGCGCGGCGGTCACCACCGGACCGAGCGGCTCCAGCGCGGTGGCGTCGCCCGCGTCGCCGGACGCGTTCGACGAGCACGCCGACAGCGCGAGCACGGCCAGCAAGGAGCAGGAGGCGGCGACGGGTCCGCGGCGCATCAGGAACCCCACCGGACCGAGTTCGACGTGGTCTGGTGCAGGCGGGTGGCGCCGTCGGGGTCGCTGTACTGCTGGTCACCGCCCACGGTCACGGTCCCGGACACCGGCAGCGGCAGACCGAGGTCGACGGTCATGGTGCCCGAGCCCTGCATCACGTACTGGTCGACGTTCAGCGTGCCTGCCTCTCCGGGCAGTTCCCACACGGGCGACTTCGGCTTCTGGTCGATCGTGTAGTCGACGGTGAGGCGGTTGCCGTCCCGCGCGGTCAGGGTGGCCACGGTCGTCTGGTCGAGGGCGATGCCGCTCATCACCTGCTGGCGGATCGTCCACTGGGCGCCCACGCCGACCGGTTCCGCCGGAAACGGGACCGTGCGGTACACGGCCTGGTAGAAGGCCTGCTCGATCGCGGAGCGGGCGATGTCCTGGGACTCGGCGTCCGGTCGCAGGCGCAGCGCCGTGATCGCACCGGTGGGATCGACGGTGAAGCCGGCGCCGGAACCGGCACTGGCTTCGAGCGCACTGCCGAGGCGGCCGTCGGGGCTGGTGACGTCGCCGAGCGTGAGGTCGACGGTGGTGCCGCCGTCCGCGTCCTCGGTCGCCCGGCCGAGGGCCGCGGTGAGGGGGAGCGTCACCTGGGGGGAGGAGAAGTCCTGGGCGGGCTGGTCGTCGATCTGCTGGAACACCTGCGCGTCCGTGGTCAGCTGGACGTCCTGCGTGACTCCCGCCGGCGGTCTCCGCGAGATCACCTCCCGCGGTTCCTCGCCGGGCTGGATCAGTTCGACGGTGGTGGCGGAGATCGGGACGGTCACTTCGGCGGGAGTGGACGTGGACCCTGCGGGGGTCGACTCCGAGGAGTCGCCGTCACCTCCACACCCGGCGGTCAGAGCGACCAGGGAGAGGGTTGCGGCGAGTAGGCAGAATCCGGGTCGCAGAGCTTTCGAGAACAGTGGCACGACCCCAGGCTAGTGCGCGCGGGAGCGCGTGAACGGAGGCTTGCCTCCGTAGTGGATGATGAACGGGTGAGTCAAGACCCCACGGCAGAGAACGAGACCGACGCCGAAGACCGGAACGACGGTGACACGTCCGGCGCCGTAGCCCCCCGGCCGGCGAAGCATCAGCGCAGGCTGCTGCTGTTCGCGATCGCAGGGACGATCCTCGCGACCGACCTGCTGACGAAGATCCTCGCCGTCGCCAACATCGAGCCCGGCCGCCCGGTCTGGCTGATCGGGGACCTCGTCTCGCTGCGGCTCGTGCGCAACCCGGGCGCGGCGTTCTCCATGGCCACCGGCATGACGTGGCTGCTGACCCTCGTCGCCGTGGGTGTGGTGATCGGCGTCGTCCGGATCGGCCGGACGCTGCGGTCGCCGTGGTGGGCGCTCGGTCTCGGGCTGGTGCTCGGGGGCGCCCTCGGCAATCTCGTCGACCGGTTCTTCCGGGCCCCCGGAGTGATGCAGGGGCACGTCGTCGATTTCGTCTCCGTCGGCTGGTGGCCGGTGTTCAACGTGGCGGACTCCGCGATCGTGTGCGGTGCGATCCTGCTCGTCGTGCTCACGCTGGTGGGGCTGGAACCGGACGGAACACGTAAGGGGGTAGAGAAGTGAGGGAAACACGGTCGATGCCGGTCCCGGACGGGCTCGAAGCGATGCGGGTCGACGCCGGCCTCGCCCGGCTGCTCGGTCTGTCGCGCACCGCGGTCGCGCAGCTCACCGAGGAAGGCTCGGTGCTCGTCGACGGCGCGCCCGTCGGCAAGTCCGACCGGCTGTCCGCAGGCACCTGGCTGGAGGTGGAACTGCCCGAACCGCCGCGGCCGCTGACCATCGAGGCGGAACCCGTCGAGGGCATGGAGATCCTGTACGCCGACGACGACGTGGTCGCCGTCGACAAACCGGTCGGGGTCGCGGCCCACGCCAGCGTGGGGTGGACCGGTCCGACGGTGATCGGCGGCCTCGCCGCCGCGGGCTTCCGGATCTCGACGTCCGGTGCGCACGAGCGTCAGGGCATCGTGCACCGGCTGGACGTCGGCACGTCCGGAGTGATGGTGGTGGCCACGTCGGAGCGCGCCTACACACTCCTCAAGCGTGCGTTCAAGCAGCGGACCATCGACAAGCGGTACCACGCGCTGGTGCAGGGTCACCCGGATCCGAGCAGCGGAACCATCGACGCGCCGATCGGCAGGCACCGCAGCAACGACTGGAAGTTCGCCGTCACCGCCGACGGCAAGCCCAGCATCACCCACTACGACACGGTCGAGGCGTTCCAGGCGGCGAGCCTGCTGGACATCCACCTGGAGACGGGCCGGACCCATCAGATCCGCGTCCACTTCGCGGCGCTGCGGCACCCGTGCTGCGGCGACCTCACGTACGGGGCCGATCCGCGGCTGGCGGAGCGCCTCGGGCTGGAGCGCCAGTGGCTGCACGCCCGGTCGCTCGGTTTCGCGCATCCCGCGGACGGGCGGTGGGTCGAGATCACGTCCAAGTACCCGAAGGATCTCGAGGACGCTCTCGGGGTTCTGCGGGCGAGCTGAGGTGCGGCTCCCGCGCCCCGGCGGTGCCGCGGTGCCGGCAGTGCTCACCGTCGTCGTGCTGATCGCGGTGACGGTCGTGCTCGGGGCACTGAACCCCGTTCGGCGGGCGCCCGTGTCGACGGACACGCTGGGCCCGGACAACGGGGAAGCGGTGGCCGACTACCTGGCTCGGGCGGACCGATCGCTCGACGAGGCGGACGGTCGCCACGAGCACTGGGCGCTGGTCTCGTTCACGCGTCCGGTGACCACGGAGACCGTCCGGGGCGCCGCCCCCGGCACCCGGGTGTCGCAGGTGCTCTTCCGCGTGCCGCTCGGCCGGGTGCAGACCCCCCTCGTGCCCGTGTCCGTCGCGGCAGGCGACGCGGCCCTCGCCCGGGCGAGCGTCCTGGCCGCCGGCCGCGTCCAGGCGATGACGGGAGAGACGGCGCGGCAGGCGCAGGTCGCGGCGGTCTCGTCGGCGGAACTCGCCCGGAACTGCGCGTGTGTGATCGGCGTCGTCGTCCGCGGTGATCACGACGCGCTGGCCGCGCTGCGGTCCGAACCGGACGTCCGGGCGGTCGAGGCGCTCGGCGCCGACGCCGTGGCCGGGCGGTTCGCTGTGCGCCCGCTGCTGCCGGAGCAGGTCGAGACCGTCGCGCCCGGCCCCGACGACGGGGCCGTCCCGGGGAGCGGTTCGTGACGGCGCGGAAGGCGGAAACCGTGGGCGCCGCCTGCGGAGTCGGCGCCTACGTGCTGTGGGGTGCGTTCCCCGCGTTCTTCGGTCTGCTCGGCCCGGCCGGGTCGGTGGAGATCCTCGCGCACCGCGTGGTGTGGACGCTCGCACTCATGTTCGTCGTCCTCGCGGTCTCGGGCCGGCTCCGCTCGCTGCGCGGGCTCAGCGCGCGCACCTGGCTGCTGGTCACGGCCGCGTCGACGGCCATCGCCGTGAACTGGGGCACCTACATCTACGGGGTCACGTCGGACCGGGTGGTCGAGACCGCGCTCGGCTACTTCATCAACCCGTTGGTGAGCGTGCTGCTCGGGGTCGTGATCTTCCGGGAACGGCTCGTGCCCGCCCAGATCGTCGCGCTCGCCCTCGCCGCCGTCGCGGTGATCGTGATCACCGTCGACTACGGGCATCCGCCGTACATCGCGCTCACCCTGGCCGCCTCGTTCGCGCTGTACGGGCTGTGCAAGAAGGTGATGCCGCTCGATCCGCGGACGAGCCTCACGGCCGAGGGCATCGTCGCCGCACCCGTCGCGGTCGGCTATCTCGTGTTCCTCGCCCTCACCGGCGCAGGCACGTTCCTGGGGTTCGGGGTCGGGCACACCCTGCTGCTGATGGCCGCAGGCCCGGTGACCGCCCTGCCTCTGCTGCTGTTCGGCGCCGCGGCGCAACGGGTGCCGTTGCGCACACTCGGCATGCTGCAGTACCTGACACCGGCGCTGCAGATGGCGTGGGGCGTCGCCGTTCTCCACGAGGACATGCCCGCGTCGCGGTGGATCGGTTTCGCCCTGATCTGGGTGGCGCTCGCGATCTTCAGTACCGATGCGCTGGTACGGGTCCGGCGCGAGCGGCGCAATCCCGCCCCGTCCCAGGCGCCCGTCCCGTAACTCGCGTCACGACTTCGCCGACACCCGCTGTCGGCGACCGGAGCTGTCGGTCCGAGGGCCTACACTCGTGAGGCTCCCAGACCTTCAGAGAGGCGCACGTGGCTGACTCGTTCGTACATCTGCACAATCACACCGAGTACTCGATGCTCGACGGTGCGGCCAAGGTCGGCCCCCTGTTCGAAGAGGCCGCGCGGCTGGAGATGTCGGCGGTGGGCATGACCGACCACGGCAACATGTACGGCGCCAGCGAGTTCTACAACGTGGCGAAGAACCAGGGCATCAAGCCGATCATCGGCATCGAGGCGTACGTCGCGCCCGAGTCCCGCTTCAACACCAAGCGTGTGCTGTGGGGCGACCGCAGCCAGAAGTCCGACGACGTCTCCGGTAGCGGCGCGTACACCCACATGACGATGGTCGCCGAGAACGCGACCGGTCTGCGGAACCTGTTCAAGCTGTCCTCGCTCGCGTCGATCGAAGGTCAGCTCGGCAAGTGGGCGCGAATGGACGAAGACCTCATCGCCACCCACCACGAGGGCATCATCGCGACCACGGGCTGCCCGTCCGGCGAGATCCAGACGCGGCTGCGACTCGGCCACGACCGCGAGGCGCTCGAGGCGGCAGCCAAGTGGCAGGAGATCTGGGGCAAGGACAACTTCTTCCTCGAGCTGATGGACCACGGGCTGTCGATCGAGCGACGCGTGCGTGAGGGCCTCCTCGAGATCAGCAAGAAGCTCGAGATTCCGCCGCTCGCCACCAACGACTGCCACTACGTCACGAAGGACGCCGCGGAGAACCACGAGGCGCTGCTGTGCATCCAGACCGGCAAGACGCTGTCCGACCCCACCCGGTTCAAGTTCGACGGTGACGGCTACTTCCTCAAGTCCGCCGCGGAGATGCGGGCCCTGTGGGACGACCAGGTCCCCGGCGCGTGCGACAACACCCTCCTCATCGCCGAGCGTGTCCAGCCGTACGACGACGTGTGGGCGCACCACGACCGGATGCCGATCTTCCCGGTCCCCGAGGGCGAGACGCAGGGCACCTGGCTGCGCAAGGAGGTCATGCGCGGGCTGGACCGCCGGTTCCCCGACGGACCGCCCGAAGAGTACCTGGCCCGCGCCGACTACGAGATCGGCGTCATCCTCGAAATGGGTTTCCCCGCCTACTTCCTCGTCGTCGGCGACCTCATCAACCACGCGCGCGAGGTCGGCATCCGGGTCGGCCCCGGCCGAGGCTCGGCCGCCGGTTCGCTCGTCGCCTACGCGATGGGCATCACCAACATCGACCCCATCCCGCACGGCCTGCTGTTCGAGCGGTTCCTGAACCCCGAGCGCGTGTCCATGCCTGATATCGACATCGACTTCGACGACCGCCGTCGCGGCGAGATGGTGCGCTACGCGACGGACAAATGGGGCAGCGACCGCGTCGCCCAGGTCATCACGTTCGGCACCATCAAGACGAAGGCGGCCATCAAGGACTCCGCCCGCGTCCAGTTCGGTCAGCCCGGTTTCGCGATCGCCGACCAGATCACCAAGGCGCTGCCGCCGCCGATCATGGCCAAGGACATCTCGGTGTCCGGCATCACCGACCCGAACCACGAGCGCTACAAGGAAGCGGTGGAGGTTCGCGCCCTCATCGACTCCAACCCGGACGTCGCGAAGATCTACCAGACGGCCAAGGGGCTCGAGGGCCTGATCCGTAACGCCGGCGTCCACGCCTGCGCGGTGATCATGTCGTCCGAACCGCTGATGGACGCGATTCCCGTGTGGAAGCGCGCCCAGGACGGCGCCATCATCACCGGCTGGGACTACCCGTCGTGCGAGGCCATCGGCCTGCTGAAGATGGACTTCCTCGGACTGCGGAACCTCACCGTCATCGGTGACGCCATCGACAACATCAAGGCGAACCGGGGGATCGAACTCGATCTCGACACCCTCGCGCTCGACGACACGGCCACGTACGAACTGCTCTCGCGCGGCGACACTCTCGGCGTGTTCCAGCTCGACGGCAGTGCGATGCGCGATCTGCTGCGCCGCATGCAGCCCACCGGCTTCGAGGACATCGTCGCGGTGCTCGCGCTGTACCGGCCAGGTCCGATGGGCATGAACGCGCACAACGACTACGCCGACCGCAAGAACGGGCGGCAAGAGGTCAAACCCATCCACCCGGAACTCGAGGAGCCCCTGAAGGAGATCCTGGCCGACACGTACGGCCTGATCGTCTACCAGGAGCAGATCATGCAGATCGCGCAGAAGGTGGCCGGGTACTCGCTCGGGCAGGCCGACATTCTCCGCCGCGCCATGGGTAAGAAGAAGCTGTCGGTGCTGGAGGAGGCGTACGCCGGTTTCCGCGAGGGCATGCTCGCCAACGAGTTCTCCGAGCCCGCCATCAAGGCGCTGTGGGACACCATCCTCCCGTTCGCCGGGTACGCGTTCAACAAGTCGCACGCCGCCGGGTACGGCCTGGTGTCGTTCTGGACCGGGTACCTCAAGGCCAACTATCCGGCCGAGTACATGGCCGGTCTGCTCACCTCGGTCGGTGACGACAAGGACAAGGCCGCCGTCTACCTCGCGGACTGCCGCAAGATGGGCATCACCGTGCTGCCGCCGGACGTCAACGAATCGGAGGTCAACTTCGCCTCCGTCGGTGAGGACATCCGGTTCGGCATGGGCGCCGTCCGCAACGTCGGTGCCAACGTGGTGGGCTCGATCATCAAGGCGCGCAAGGAGAAGTCCAAGTTCGTCGACTTCTCCGACTACCTCAACAAGATCGACGCGGCCGCCTGCTCCAAGAAGGTCACCGAATCGCTGATCAAGGCAGGCGGATTCGACTCGCTGGGCCACCCGCGCAAGGGGCTCATGCTCGTCCACGCCGACGCCATCGACGCGGTGATGGGTACCAAGAAGGCGGAGGCGATCGGCCAGTTCGACCTGTTCGGCGGCGACGACGCCGACGAGTCGATCGCCTCGGTGTTCAACGTGAAGATCCCCGAGGAGGAGTGGGACTCCAAGCACCGGTTGGCGCTGGAACGGGAAATGCTGGGACTGTACGTGTCCGGGCACCCGCTCAACGGTGTCGAGCACGTGTTGTCGGCGCAGTCCGACACCGCGATCCCGACCATCCTCGAAGGCGACATCAAGGACGGCACCCAGGTCACCGTCGGCGGCATCCTCGCGTCGGTGAACCGGAGGATCAACAAGAACGGTCTCACCTGGGCGTCCGCGCAGCTCGAGGACCTGACCGGTGGTATCGAGGTGCTGTTCTTCCCGCAGGCCTACTCGGTGTACGGGATGGATGTCACCGAGGACTCCGTGGTGCTCGTCAAGGCGCGCGTGTCGATCCGTGACGACCGGATCTCACTCATCGCCAACGACCTTGCGGTGCCGGACCTCTCGGCGGTGGGGGTAGCGAAGCCGTTGGCGGTCAGTCTGCCGCTGCGTCAGTGCACCAAGGACAAGATCGGCGCGCTGCGTCAGGTGCTGACCCGCCATCCGGGCACCTCGGACGTGCACGTGCGGTTGATCGGCGGCACCGAGGTCACGTTGTGGAAGGTGGACGACGTGCTCCGGGTGGAACCGTCGTCGGCGTTGATGGGCGACCTCAAGGCGCTGCTCGGACCGAGCTGCCTGTCCGTCTGATCGCTTCGATGGGTGAGGCTACGAGCGCGGCGGGAAGAGCCGCCGCGCCCACCACACCACGACGGCGGCAGCGGCGGCCGTGAGAACGGCCGCCTGCAGCGTCTGGGTGACGACGAGGATCGTGACGAAGACCAGCAGCGCGACTGCCAGGGCCTCCAGCTTGTAGAGGGGCCACTCGGTGCCGGCCAGATCGACGGTCCGGGCGGGGGTGCTGCGGGGCACATCGCGGCGCACCCAAGCGTCGTGTGTCGTCATCGCAGGTCACCTCACTGGAGTGGGTCGGGGGAGCGGACGGCCCCGCGTGCGATCAGGGTACTCGGAATCCGGAGTTCGGCGCAACGAACAAACGGATGCGGTCCTTCGCATGCGCGCTGGTTCGGTGGAATCGGTGGCGGGCTCTCGCGGATCAGGTGTTGACTGGACGCATGCCACTCACAGGTGAATACGAACCCAGTCCGTCCAAGTGGGCAGCGGATCAGGCCGAGTTGATGGAATCCACCGACGGGGCCGAGGGCACGACGTTGGGCGGCAGGCCCGTCGTCCTGCTGACCACCCGGGGCGCGAAATCCGGCAAGATCCGCAAGACGCCGTTGATGCGTGTCGAGCACGACGGGACGTACGCGATCGTCGCCTCGCTCGGCGGCGCCCCCAAGAACCCGGTCTGGTACTACAACGTGAAGGCCGAACCGCACGTCGAACTCCGCGACGGCTCGGCGACCCGCGACATGGTGGCCCGTGAGGTCACGGGCGACGAGAAGGCCACGTGGTGGGAGCGGGCTGTCGCCGCGTTCCCCGACTACGCCGAGTACCAGACCAAGACCGATCGGGAGATCCCGGTGTTCGTGCTCGAACCCGCCTGAGTCTCGCCCCGCCGCTGTCGTTCGCCGTTCGACCGTCCCCGACCGGAGGCCCGATGAGAGCGAAAACCGTTGCCGATCAACTGGTACGTCAACTCCAGGACGCCGGCGTCCGGCGGATCTACGGAATCGTGGGCGACAGCCTCAATCCCGTCGTCGACGCCGTCCGGCGTTCGGGCGGGGCGGACAACGGCGGCATCGACTGGATCCACGTCCGGCACGAGGAGGCCGCCGCCTTCGCCGCGGCCGCGGAGGCGCAGGTCACCGGCAAACTGGCGGTCTGCGCCGGCTCGTGCGGGCCGGGCAATCTGCACCTGATCAACGGTCTCTACGACGCGGACCGGTCCGGGGCGCCGGTGCTCGCGATCGCGGCGCAGATCCCGAGCGAGCAGATCGGTCTCGGCTACTTCCAGGAGACCCACCCGGACCGGCTGTTCGTCGAGTGCTCCCGGTACACGGAGCTGATCGGAAGTCCCGCCCAGGCCCCGCGCGTCATGGCGTCCGCCATCGCGCATGCGACCGCGCTGTCCGGCGTCGCGGTGATCACCCTGCCAGGTGACATCGCGGACCGCCCCGCCGAGGGGCGGGCGCCGTCGGTGCCGCGCACGGCTGCGCCGTCGGTCGTGCCGGACCAGTCCGACGTGCAGGCACTCGCGGACGCCGTGAACGCGGCAGGGAAGGTCGCGATCTTCGCCGGGGAAGGGGTGCGCGCGGCACGCGAGGAGTTGCTGGGCCTTGCCGACGCGATCGGTGCGCCGATCGGTCACACCCTGCGCGGCAAGGAATGGATCCAGTACGACAACCCCTTCGACGTCGGGATGACGGGGCTGCTGGGGTACGGGGCGGCGCACGACGGGATGCACGGCGCCGATCTCCTGCTGCTCGTCGGAACGGACTTCCCGTACAACCAGTTCCTCCCCGACGGCGTCCGCACCGCGCAGATCGACCGGGCCGCACAGCGAATCGGCAGGAGAACGGACGTCGATCTGGCGGTGCACGGCGACGTGGAGAGCACGTTGCGTGCGCTCGTCCCGCTGATCCGGCGGAAGGACGACCGCCGATTCCTCGACGACATGCTCGAGAAGCACCGGATGCTGATGAACAAGGTGGTCGGCGCGTACACGAAACCGGCCAAGCAGCGCGTCCCGATCCATCCCGAGTACGCCGCGTCGATCCTCGACGATCTCGCTGCCGACGACGCGATCTTCACCACGGACACGGGAATGTCGAACGTGTGGACGGCGCGCTACCTGACGCCGAACGGCTCGCGGCGTTTCCTCTCCTCGGCCCTGCACGGATCGATGGCGAACGCCCTGCCGCACGCGATCGGCGCCCAGGTGTGCGCGCCCGGCAGGCAGGTGGTGTCCGTGTCGGGCGACGGCGGGCTGTCGATGCTGCTGGGGGAACTGGTGACGGTCGCGATGTACCGGCTCCCGGTCAAGGTCGTGGTGTTCAACAATTCCACTCTCGGCATGGTCAAGCTGGAGATGCTGGTGGACGGGCTGCCGGATTTCGGGGTCGACGTCGCGCCGGTCGACTATTCGGCGGTGGCGTCCGCGCTGGGCATCTTCGCCCGCCGGATCGAGGATCCGGCCGACATCGAATCGGGTCTGCGTCAGGCGTTCGATCACGACGGACCGGCCCTCGTCGATCTCGTCACCGACCCGTTGGCGCTGTCGCTGCCGCCGACCATCACGGGTGGGCAGCTCACCGGTTTCGCACTGGCGTTGTCGAAGATGGTGATGAACGGGGGTGTCGGCGAGGCCGTGAAAATGGCGAAGTCGAACGTCCGGAACGTGCCGCGACCGTCCCAGTTCGATCCGCGCGGCTGAACCCGACTGGTATCCCATGGCCGGAGAGTGGGAACATATCCGGGTGTCCACATCGCCCGATACCGCAGCCCAGAACATCACCTCGCCCCTGACGGTGGGCGATATCGACGCGGCTATCGAGCGAATTTCCCACGTGATCGACGCCACCCCACTGCAGTGGAGCGACCGCCTGTCGACCCTGACCGGCGCGAACGTCTACCTCAAGCGTGAAGACCTGCAGGTCGTGCGCTCCTACAAACTTCGCGGCGCCTACAATCTCATGGCCCAGCTCGACGCCGCCGAGCGTGCCGCCGGAGTCGTGACCGCCAGCGCAGGCAACCATGCGCAGGGCGTCGCGTTCGCCTGCCGCACAATGGAAATCACCGGCCGCATCTACGTCCCGTCGAGCACACCCAAGCAGAAGCGTGACCGCATCCGTGCGCACGGCGGCGAGTTCGTCGAGCTGATCCTGACGGGGGAGACGTACGACGCCGCCGCCGCTGCGGCCGCCGCCGACGTGCGGCGGACGGGCGCGACGATGGTTGCGCCGTTCGACGACGCCCGGACCGCGGCCGGTCAGGGCACCATCGCCGCCGAGATCCTCGCCCAGCTCGGCGCGGCCCCCGATTCCGTCCTGGTCCCGGTCGGCGGCGGCGGGTGCATCGCCGGCATCGCCACCTACCTGCATGCGCACGCACCGCGCACGGCCATCGTCGGCGTGGAGCCGACGGGAGCGGCGTCGATGACGGCGGCCCTGGTCGCCGGTGGTCCCGTGACGTTGACGGAGATCGACCCGTTCGTCGACGGCGCGTCGGTGAAGCGGGTCGGCGACCTGCCCTACGCCGTGGTCTCCGCCCTCGGCGCCGAGGTGGTGACGCACACGTCGCTGGGCCAGGCCGGCGGGGCGTCCACGATCCGGCTCGATCCGGAGACGTTCGTGATGACCAACCTCGACGAGGGCGCGCTGTGCACCGCGATGCTCGAGCTGTACCAGAACGAGGGCATCATCGCCGAGCCCGCGGGCGCCCTGTCGGTGGCGGCCCTCGGGAACATCACGTTCGAACCGGGTTCCACGGTGGTGTGCCTGATCTCCGGCGGCAACAACGACGTCTCGCGGTACGGCGAGATCCTGGAACGCTCGCTGGTGAATCTAGGCCTGAAGCATTACTTCCTCGTCGACTTCCCGCAGGAGCCGGGCGCGCTCCGCCGCTTCCTCGACGAGGTGCTCGGCCCCGAGGACGACATCACCTTGTTCGAGTACGTGAAGCGCAACAACCGGGAGACCGGCGCCGCCCTGGTGGGTATCGAACTCGGTAAGGCCGAGGGGCTCGGCGAGCTGCTCGAGCGGATGGAGCAGTCCCGGATGCAGGTGGAACGCCTGGAGCCGGGGAGCCCCGCCTACCGCTACCTCACCTGAGCCGCTACTTCTGCAGCAGCCGCGCGACGACCTTCGTGTACAGCTCGGGCTCGGGCATGGGGAGCCCGAGCAGAGCGGCCAGGTAGATGCCGTCGCCGACGAGGCGCACGATCTCGGCCTGCACGGGATCGTCGATCTCGCTCTGGAGACCTTCGTCCCAGCCGCGCATCACTTCGGTAACGGCCTTCTGGATCTCGTCGTGCTGACCGTCGACGCTCCGTAGCGCGGCGATGGTCGAACGATAGAGGGCGAGTTCCTCGGTGGTGCTCGCGTCGGGAACCTGGAGATACCACTCGGACAGCGAGGTGCCGCCGGACACGGCGTCGGCGAGCTGGGCGTCCGCCCGCTCGCCGAGCCGGCGCACCATCGCGGCGAGAAGCGCTTCCTTGCTGGGGAAGTGGTAGAGCAGTCCGCCCTTGGACACCCCGGCCTCCGCAGCGACGGCTTCGAGGGTCACCTGGGCTATACCCACGTCGAGCAGCAGCTTCTCGAGGGCGTCGAGTATTCGATCGCGCGTACCGGCAGCCATGGTGAGGGACTGTACCCGGGAAATAACTTTACCGTCCGGACGGTTCACGGTAAGGTAACGAAACTGTACCGGCCGGACGGTTCATCACGCTGCCGGCCCCAATCGGAAAGTCGCAGGAAGATAAATGTCTGTCTCCACGGATCGCGGGATCAACGACGCCTACGGCGCGCCAGGTCAGTCCTCCGCATCACGCCGAGACTGGCTCGGATTGGTCGTCCTGGCCTTCGCCGTCCTCCTGATCGCCGTCGACGGCACGGTGCTCGACCTCGCACTGCCGTTCATCAGCGCCGACCTCGAGCCCAGCAGCACGCAGCTGCTGTGGATCATCGACGTCTATTCCTTCGTCCTCGCCGGACTGCTCATCACCATGGGCACGCTCGGCGACCGGATCGGGCGGCGCCGGCTACTGCTCCTCGGCGCCGCCGGATTCGGTATCGCCTCGCTGATCGCGGCATGGGCGCCGACACCCGAGATGCTGATCGCAGCCCGTGTGCTGCAGGGAATCTCGGGTGCCACCCTGATGCCCGCGACCCTCGGCCTGATCCGCACGATCTTCGTCGACCCGCGCCAGCGGACCCTCGCCATCGGCGTGTGGGGAGCGATGGCCGGTGGCGGCACCGCGGCGGGCCCGCTGATCGGCGGCTGGCTGCTCGAGCACTTCTGGTGGGGCTCGGTGTTCCTGATCAACATCCCCGTGATGCTGGTGCTGATCGCCGTGGGACCGATCGTGATTCCCGAGTCGAAGGACCCCGCGCCGGGACGGTTCGACCTGCTCAGCGCGGCGTTGTCGATGACGACGATGCTGCCGCTGGTGTACGCGGTCAAGGAGACCGTGGTGCACGGCGTCGACCCGGTGCTCCTCGGCGTCGGTCTCGTCGGTGTCGTGTCGGGTGTGGTGTTCGTGCGCAGGCAGAAGTCGATGAAGGACCCGATGATCGACATCGGACTGTTCGCGAAGCCCGCGTTCTCGACCGCCGTCCTCACCAACCTGCTGTCCATTTTCGCGCTCGCCGGTGTGCTGTTCTTCGGCTCGCAGTACCTGCAGTTGGTGCTCGGCAACACTGCGTTCGAATCGGGTGTGCTGATGCTGCCCGGGATGCTGATGAGCGCGGTCACCGCGCTCGCAGCGGCCTGGATGGTGCGCCGGTGGGCCACCTCGCACGTGCTCGGCGGCGGCCTCGCCGTCGCGGGTGTGGGTGCGGCACTGATGCTCACGCTCGGCGTGGACGGTGCCCCGACGATGTTCGTGGTCGGCTTCGGTCTCGCCGGAGCGGGTGTCGGTATCGCGTTGACGCTGACGTCCGACCTCGTGGTGAGCGCCGTCGAGCCCGAACGGGCCGGCGCCGCCTCCGCGGTGTCCGAGACCGCGTACGAACTCGGCATCGCGCTCGGTGTCGCCGTGCTCGGCAGCGTCGTCATGGCGATCTTCCGGAACGGCCTCGACACGTCGATGCTGCCGCAGGAACAGATCGAGCCCGCCCAGGGCACGCTCGGCGCCGCGGTCGCGGAGGCTCAGCATCTTCCCGAGGCGGCGCGGGCAGTGTTCCTGGAGTCCGCGCAGTCGGCGTTCGTCGACGGCATGCACGTCGCCGCGGGCGCGACGGCCGTGATCCTGTTCACGACCGCGATCCTCGTCCTGCGGATGCTGCGCGACCGTCAGGGTGAGCTGTCGAGCACCACGAACGAGTGACCCGGTAGCACCGTCGCCGACCCGGTCCCGTCCTGCGTCGGCGGCTCCCACCACAGCACGGGGGAGCCGCCGACCGGGACGGTCACCGGTTCGGCACCCAGGTTGCAGGCGAGGCGAAGTGCGCCGCGGTGCACCACGATCCACTGCTGCGCCTCGTCGTAGTCGACGGACAGGTTCTCGAGCCACGGATCCGTCAGCTCGGTGCGCTCCCGCCGTAGCCGCAGCAGCGAGCGATAGCAGTCCAGCAGCCGGGCATGCGGCTGCCGGACCGGTTCGTCCCAGTCGAGCTTGGACCGCTCGAACGTCTCCAGGTCCTGCGGGTCGGGAACGTCGTCCGTGCTCCAGCCGTGCTCCGCGAACTCGGCCTTGCGTCCCTCCGCCGTCGCCCGCGCGAGGTCCGGCTCCGGGTGCGAGGTGAAGAACTGGAACGGGGTGCTCGCCCCCCACTCCTCGCCCATGAACAGCATCGGCGTGAACGGCGAGCAGAGCACGAGCGCCGCCTTCACGGCGAGCTGCCCGGAATCGAGATACGTGCCGGGCCGGTCGCCGGTCGCCCGGTTGCCGATCTGATCGTGCGTGCACGTGTACGTGACCAGCGAACTGGCAGGGGTCCGCCGCGTGTCCAGCGGCCTGCCGTGCGTGCGACCCCGGAACGTCGAGAACGTGCCCGCATGGAACCAGCCCTGGCGCAGGGTGTCCGCGAGGCAGGCCATCGAACCGAAATCTCCGTAATAGCCCTGCCTCTCGCCCGACACCGCAGCGTGGATGGCGTGATGCACGTCGTCGTCCCACTGGGCGTCGAGGCCGCAGCCGCCTGCCGACCGCGACGTGATCAGGCGCGGATCGTTGAGGTCGCTCTCGGCGATGAGCGTCAGCGGTCGCCTCAGGTGCGCGGACAACCGGCGGGTCTCGATGGCCAGATCCTCGAGAAGATGGGTGGCGGTGTGGTCGACGAGCGCGTGGACGGCGTCGAGTCGGAGCGCGTCGATGTGGAACTCGCGGAACCACCGCAGCGCGTTGCCGATGATGTAGCGGCGCACCTCGCCGCTGTCCGGTCCGTCCAGGTTGATGCTGCGGCCCCAGGTGTTGGCGCCCTGCGCCAGGTACGGGCCGTACCGGTCGAGGTAGTTCCCCGACGGTCCGAGGTGGTTGTAGACGGCGTCGAGGACCACGCCGAGACCGCGGGCGTGGCACGCGTCGACGAGGGTCTGCAGCCCGTCCGGTCCACCGTAGCCCTCGTGCACCGTGTACCAGAGGACGCCATCGTATCCCCAGTTGTGGGTTCCGTTGAACCCGTTGACGGGCATCAGTTCCACGAAATCCACGCCGACGCCGACGAGATGGTCGAGCCGGTCGACCGCGGCGGCGAAGGTGCCCTCCGGAGTGAACGTGCCCACGTGCAATTCGTAGACGACGGAGCCGGCGAGTTGCCGCCCGGTCCACTGCGAGTCGGTCCAGAGGCTCTCGTCGAGGGTGTGGAGCTGGGACGCGCTGTGCACGCCGTCGGGCTGGCGCGGCGACCGGGGATCGGGGAGCGGGGTGTCACTGCCGTCGAGGAGGAACGCGTACCGGGAGTCCGGTGACGCGTCGACGTCGGCCCGCCACCACCCGTCCGGTGACGGGGTCATCTCGTGGCGCCTGCCGTCGACCTCCACGGAAACCGATGTCGGGATCGGGGCCCATACCTCGAATGTGTGCACCCGATCAGCATGCCTCGGCCGGGCGGGCCGCGCAGGACAGTCAGCTCTCGGGCGTGCCGGAGTCCTCGACCTCCTCGATTATCTCGGCGCCGAGAACCGACAACCGGTGTTCCTCGGCGTCCTGCACGGTGCCGAAGTCCTGCTCCTCGAGCACGTTACGGTCCTTGTCGAGGTATCGATACGTAGCCATGTCCCCACGATGGCACACGGCGGCAGAGATGGCGGCGAGTCGGCCCTTTCGCCCCGCATCCGGAAGTAGCAAGCTGAGAGTACGGACTCGAACGTCGCGAGGAGCAGTCATGCACGTAGCAGTGGGAGACCGGTTGCACGTTCAAGGCCGGGTGGTCGGAGTGCACGAGACAACCGCCGAGGTCGTGGAGGTACACGGCGAGAACGGCGAACCGCCCTATCTCGTCCGATACGACGACGGCCACGAGGCCCTCGTGTTTCCCGGATCCGATGCCTGGGTGGAACACCCGAAGTCATAGGCATCGGGCGTTTCGCCCGGTCCAGGCGCGGCGGATCGCCGTGCCTCATTGGTTGCACGATCGATGAATCGAATGCGTCTATCGTGAGACGGTGCCCGACTCCGCCAAGAGGCCCTACTCTTCGCCGCTGCGTGCGGAATCGGCGCGCCGGACCCGCCTCCTCGTCCGGGATGCCGCGGCCCGGTTGTTCACCGAACGCGGATACGTCAGCACCACGGTGCGAAACGTGGCCGAAGCAGCCGGGGTGTCGACCCGCACGGTGTTCACCGCGTTTCCGGGCGGCAAGGCGGAACTGTTCCACCAGGCACTGCACGCGGCGATTCAGAGCGAGACCGACGCCGCGCGTGGTGCCCGCACACCCCGGGACGGCGACCCTGTGGAGCGGATCCTCGAACAGATGGTGGGCTACAGCACCGACGTCCTGGAGCGGGCCGGAACCCTGATGGCGACGTCGATCGAATCCTCGGGGGCGGACGAGGACATGCGGCGGTTCGCCGACGAGGGCGCGCGGGCGTCCGCCGAGAATGCGATGACCCTCGCCGAGGGACTCGCCGCCCACGAACTGCTGCGCCCCGAGATCTCCGTCCAGCGGGCCGCCGACGTGCTGTTCACGGTCGTGTCGCCGCAGGTGTATTCGATGCTGCGCGTGCAGTGCGGGTGGGATGTCGACGAGTACCGGAACTGGGTGAAGGCGACGATCCGGGCCGGCCTGCTCTACTGAGGGCCGACATCCCCGCCTACGGCAACAGGATGAATTTGCCCGCCGCGTGCGGCTTCCGGAGATCGGCGTGAGCGCGCGCCGCCTCCGACAGCGCGTACGTGCGCGCGACCCGCACCCGCACGTCACCGTTGCCGGCGAGGTCGACGAGGGCGGCTCGGAAACGTTTACGCAGTTCCATGCCTTCCGGCCCCAGCGCCCCCACGATCCGGAACCCGGCCTCGCCCGCCCGTGTCCCCGGAACGGTCGTCACCAACCGCGACCGGTCCCGCACCAGGTCCACGGACACGTCGACGGCCTCGTCGCTGCCCGCGGTATCGATGACGGCGTCCACCCCGTCCGGTGCCAGGACACGGATCCGGTCGCTCAGGCCGTCCCCGTACGACACCGGGGTCGCGCCGAGCGACCGCACGTAGTCGTGGTTGCCGGGGCGGGCAGTGCCGATGATCGTGGCGCCGCGGGCCCGGGCCAACTGCACGACGAACGACCCCACGCCGCCTGCCGCGCCGTGCACGAGCAGCAGGTCGCCGGTGCCGACGTTCGCCGTGTCGAGGGTGTCGACCGCGGTGGCACCCACCGCGAGAAGTCCGGCGGCCTCGTTCCACGGCAACGACGCCGGTTTCGGGACCACCGAATCACCGGACACCACAAGCCGGTCCGCGTAGGCCTCCGACAACGGGTACGCGATCACCTCGTCGCCCACCGCGATCGGGCCCCTCGGCCCCGTGGCGGAGTCACCCACCTCCGCGACGACGCCCGCCGCCTCGCTGCCCAGCCGCATCGGCAGGACGGCGGGATCGGCGCCGAACGCGCCGCTGTACAGCTTGTAGTCGATCGGGTTGACCCCGATCGCGCGGACCTCGATCACCACCTCACCCGGTGCCGGACCCGCCGGTTCCGCATCGACCAACGCGAGGACCTCCGGCCCTCCGTACGCCCGGGCAACCACACGTCGCATACACAGGCCAGTACCCCTGTGAGTACTTCTTAACCGCGGGCGGTTAAGAAGTACTCACGGGCCAGCAGCACCACGGGGTAGCGGGCGAACAGGGTGGACGTGTCGACGCGGCCGCCGGGGTGCGTCGCGGAGGTGAGCAGGTCGGTCCAGGTTCCGTCCGGGAGGGTCACCGCGGTGTCGCCCCAGCCGTCCTGTTGCAGCCCCACGCTGTGCCGGGTGGCCAGGGCCGCGACGTCCGGCGCCGATCCCTGGGGCCCGCGGGTGAAACCGATCAGGTGCTCGGCCGCGGTCCCCGATGCGAAGACCGGCGCGTACGTGCCGCCCACGAAGCTCCCCGGACGGTCCCGGCGCAGGCGCAGGGCCGTCCGTACGACGTGCATCTTCGCCGCGCCGGTGGCGTCGACCGGAGGGGTGCCCAGCCCCGCGAGCGCGGTCCGCCGCACGTCGTAGTCCACGGGGCGGCGATTGTCGGGGTCGACGAGCGAGTCCTCCCACAGTTCGGTGCCCTGGTACACGTCCGGGATCCCGGGCCCGCACAGCTGGAGGAGCTTCTGGCCGAGCGCATCGGACCAGGCGTGCGGCGCCAGTTGCGTGCACAGCGATCCGAGGGCCTTGCCGACGGTGCCGTCGATCACCGTGTCCAGCCAGCGGTGGAGGTCGCGTTCGAAGTCCTCGTTCACGTCGTTCCACGACGTCCGGGTCCCGGCTTCCCGGACGGCCTTCTCCGCGTACGCGTGGACGCGGTCACGGAAGTCGGGCACCTCGCCCGCGGCCCGGCCGTCGACCGGCCACACCCCGAACAGGTTCTGCCACAGGAACAGTCCGGTGGCGGGATCGGGGCTGGGGGCAATGCGCTCCCACTGGTCGACGCATTCGGCCCACAGGTCCGGCACCTGCGACAGGATGCCGATCCGGGCGCGGACGTCCTCGCCGCGTTTGGTGTCGTGCGTCGAGAGCGTCGTCATCGCCTGCGGCCACCGGGTGGCGCGCTCGGCCGCGGCGAGGTGGAATTCGGCGGGGGAGACGCCGACGTTCGCGGGGTTGCCGCCCACCTCCTGCAGCGACACCAGCCGGGCCGTGCGGTAGAACAGGCAGTCCTCCACGGATTTCGCCATCACCGCGCCGCAGACCTGCTGGAAGCGGGTGGCCGCCTCACCGCCGGCGATCAGGGCGGCGGCGAGGGCGGACAGCGCCGCGGACCGCCCCGGTTCGCGCCGCGCGGCGTCACCGATCACGCGGGTCGCGAGCCCGGCGAGCGGGCTGTAGTCGGACCGGTACACGGGCATCGCCGCGACGACGTCCACCACGGCGTCGCGCAGGTCAGGATCTGCGCAATCGGTGCCGGTCTCCGCGCGGATCGCGCGGACGAGGCGCCGGATCTCCGGGGCGAGGCCGGTGCTCGCGACGTCGCGTTTGATCGCGGTTTCGTGCCCGTGGATCCACGTCGCGTCACCCCGGTCGCCCGTGCGGGACGCCGACAGGGCGGTCAGCGCGGGAGCTCCCGACGGGTCGACGAACACGCCGCCGAGTTCGGCCAGTGCGTCGTAGCCGGTGGTGCCCTCGATCGGCAGGTGATCGTCCAGGGGTTCGGAGTGGCCGAGGATCTTCTCGATCACGAGCCAGCGGTCCGCGCCGATCACGCCGCGCAGCCGGTCGAGGTATTCGGCCGGATCGGACAACCCGTCGGGGTGGTCGATGCGCACGCCGTCGATCAACTCGTCCGCCACCCAGCTCCGCAGTTCGCGGTGCGAGGCCTCGAACACGCGGGGATCTTCCTGACGGATCCCGGCCAGTTCGCTGACCGCGAAGAATCGGCGGTACCCGATGAGCCCGGAGTTCCACGGAACCAGGCGGTACGCCTGCGCGTCGTGCACCGACTCCGGCTCGGTCGCGTCCGTGCCGGGGGCGATGGGGAACCGGTGCTCGTAGAACGCGAGCAGCGGCTCCGGTCCCGAGCGGTCGACGGTCAGCGACTCGAGGTCGGCGTCCGACCCGAGGACGGGCAGCGCGAGCCGTCCGCCCGCGCCGTTGTCTTCGCTCCAGTCGATGTCGAAGAAGCCGGCGTACCCGGAGCCGCGACCGTGCGTGAGAACGTCCCACCACCAGGCGTTCTCACGCGGATTCGCGACCCCCACATGGTTGGGGACCAAGTCGACGACGATGCCCATGCCGCGGCCGCGCAACTCCCGTGACAGCGCGGCCAGCGCCTCCCGGCCACCGAGGGCGGGGGACACGCGGGTCACGTCGGTGACGTCGTAACCGTGGGTCGAACCGGTGGTGGCCGTCAGGATCGGCGACAGGTAGACGTGCGAGATCCCGAGGTCGTCCAGATAGTCGGCGACGGCGGCGGCGTCCGCCAGGGTGAAGCAGTCTCCGCGCAGTTGCAGCCGGTAGGTCGCCGTGATCCCCATCGTCGTCCCCGGCTCAGGCGGTCCGGCGCAGCACGACCAGCGACCGGGCCTCGACCTGCAGCGAATTCCCGGCCTTGATCACCGCGTCCTTCGCCCCCGTCGGCACGGCGGTGTCGAGCACGACCGCCCACTCGTCGGCGTAATCGGAGTTCGGCGTGGAGAACTCGATCTCCTCGTCGTGCGCGTTGAAACACAGCAGGAACGAGTCGCCGACCACCCGCTCGCCGCGGTGGTTGGGTTCGGGGATGCCCTCGCCGTTGAGGAACACCGCAAGGGACTTCCCGAAACCACTGTCCCAGTCCTCGGGGGTCATCTCCTCACCGGACGGGGTGAGCCAGGCGATGTCACGGGTCTGGTCGCCGCTGCGGATGGGGGTGCCCTCGAAGAACCGGCGGCGGCGGAACACCGGATTCTTCATCCGCAGCGCGATGACCCGTTTGGTGAACTCGACGAGGTCGGCGTTGGTGTCCCCCAGCGACCAGTCCATCCACGACAGTTCCGAGTCCTGGCAGTACACGTTGTTGTTGCCCTGCTGGGTGCGGCCCATCTCGTCACCGTGCGCGAGCATCGGCGTCCCCTGGCTGAGCAGGAGGGTGGCCAGGATGTTGCGGGTCTGCCGCCCCCGCAGATCGAGGATCTCCGGATCGTCCGTGGGTCCCTCGACGCCGCAGTTCCAGGACCGGTTGTGGCTCTCGCCGTCGTTGTTGTCCTCGCCGTTGGCCTCGTTGTGCTTCTCGTTGTACGACACCAGGTCGTGCAGGGTGAACCCGTCGTGGGCGATGACGAAGTTGATGCTCGCGCCGGGGCGGCGGCCGGTCGCCTCGTACAGGTCGGAGGAGCCGGTGAGCCGGGACGCGAATTCGCCGAGCGTCGCCGGTTCGCCCCGCCAGTAGTCGCGGACGGTGTCCCGGTACTTGCCGTTCCACTCCGTCCACAGTCCGGGGAAGTTGCCCACCTGGTAGCCGCCCTCGCCGATGTCCCAGGGTTCGGCGATGAGCTTGACCTGGCTGACGATCGGATCCTGCTGGACGAGGTCGAAGAACGCGGAGAGCCGGTCGACGTCGTGCAGTTCGCGGGCGAGCGTGGACGCGAGGTCGAAGCGGAAGCCGTCGACGTGCATCTCGGTGACCCAGTACCGCAGCGAGTCCATGATCAGCTGCAGGGTGTGCGGGTGCCGGGCGTTGAGGCTGTTCCCGGTGCCCGTGTAGTCCATGTAGTGCTCGGCGTCGCCGTCGACGAGCCGGTAGTAGGCGGCGTTGTCGATGCCGCGGAACGAGATGGTCGGACCGAGATGGTTGCCCTCGGCGGTGTGGTTGTAGACGACGTCGAGGATGACCTCGATGCCCGCCTCGTGGAACGAGCGGACCATCGCCTTGAACTCCGACACCGCGGCGCCCGGCTTCTCCGCCGACGAATACCCGGTGTGCGGGGCCAGGAAGCCGAACGTGTTGTAGCCCCAGTAGTTCCGCAACCCCTTGTCGAGCAGGGTCTGATCGTGCATGAACTGGTGCACCGGCATCAGTTCGATCGCGGTGACGCCGAGGTCGACGAGGTGGTCGATGATCACCGGATGCGCGAGGCCCGCATACGTGCCGCGAAGTTCTTCCGGCACACCGGGATGCGTCGCCGTCATGCCCTTGACGTGGGCCTCGTAGATCACGGTGTCGTGGTACGGGTGTTTCGGTGCGCGGTCGGCGGCCCAGTCGAAGAACGGGTTGATCACGACCGTCGTCATCGTGTGGCCGAGCGAATCGTGTCCGGGCAGTCCCGGCGCCGAGTCGGCCTCGGCTTCCGCTGCGCGTGCGTCCTCGGCGTCCTCCGCCTCGATGTCGTCGTCGGTGTCGACGATCAGCGGGTCGTCCCCGGATTCCTCGTCCCCGGCGTCCGCGAGGGCGTCCTCCGCGGACGCGTCGATGTCGTAGGAGAACAGGGACCGGTCGCCGTCGAATTCGCCGTCGAACGCCTTGCCGTAGGGGTCGAGGAGAAGCTTGCTGGGGTCGCAGCGGTGCCCGGCCGAGGGGTTCCAGGGGCCGTGGATCCGGTACCCGTACCGCTGCCCGGGCACGACGGTCGGCAGGTATGCATGCCACACGTAGCCGTCGACCTCGTCGAGGCGCACCCGCGTCTCCGTGCCGTCCTTCGCGATCAGGCACAGATCGACCGCCTCGGCGACCTCGGAAAACAAGGAGAAGTTCGTCCCGGCCCCGTCGTAGGTGGCGCCCAGCGGGTAGGCGCTGCCGGGCCACACGGGAATGGGCGTGGTGCCGGTCGACTCGCTCGCTTCCATATCGAGAACACTAGCCCGCGTTCGCGTCGCTCTCAGCCCGACGAGAGCGCACCGTCAGCCCCGGGTGGAGGTCCGTGCGGCAGCAAGCATTCCGGTTGTGATCTTCCGCACGTCCTCGCTGGTGCACACGTACGGCGGCATCGCGTAGATCAGGTTGCGGAAGGGCCGCAACCAGGTCCCCGCCGCCACCGCGGCGTCGGTTGCGGCCCGCATGTCGACGGGCTCGGAGAGTTCGATCACTCCGATCGCGCCGAGCACCCGGACGTCCCGGACGCCGGGCAGTTCCCAGGCAGGCGCGAGACCCGATTCGAGCCCCCGGCGCACGTCCTCGACCTCGCCGCGCCAGTCGCGCGACAGCAGGAGTTCGATCGACGCCACCGCGACGGCGCAGGCCAGCGGGTTCGCCATGAACGTGGGGCCGTGCATCAGCCCGCCTGCGTCGCCGGCGCTGATGGTCTCGGCGACGTCGGTGGAGCAGAGCGTCGCGGCGAGGGTCAGGTATCCGCCGGTGAGGGCCTTGCCGACGCACATGATGTCGGGGCGGGTCCCGGCGTGGTCCGCGGCGAACAGTTCGCCGGTGCGGCCGAAGCCCGTGGCGATCTCGTCGAACACCAGCAGGAGCCCGTGCTCGTCGCAGATGCGGCGCAGCTCCGAGAGGTACCGGGGGTCGTGGAAACGCATGCCTCCGGCGCCCTGCACCACCGGCTCCACGATGACGGCCGCCAGTTCGCCGGTGTGCGCGGCCACCAGGCGCTCGAACTCCGCGACGTACCGCGGGTCGAACTCGCGCGGCGGCGGTCCCGCGAAGACCTGCCGCGCGAGAACGTCCGTCCACAGGGAATGCATGCCGCCGTCCGGGTCGCAGACGCTCATCGGCGCGAACGTGTCGCCGTGATAGCCGCCGCGCCAGGTCAGCAGCCGATGCCGCTCCGGCCTGCCGCGACTGCGCCAGTACTGCAGGCACATCTTGACGGCGACTTCGACGGACACCGAACCGGAATCGGCGAGGAACACCTTGTCGAGTCCGTCCGGGGTGATCTCCACGAGCAGCTGGGCGAGCCGCGCGGCCGGTTCGTGGGTCAGCCCGCCGAACATCACGTGGCTCATCCGGCCGAGCTGCGCGGTCGCCGCCGCGTCGAGGACGGGATGCCGGTAGCCGTGGACCGCCGCCCACCACGAACTCATGCCGTCGACGAGTTCGCGTCCGTCGGCGAGTGTGAGGCGGGTGCCGCTCGCCTCGGCCACCACGAGCGGGGTGGTCGACGCGGGAAAGGCGCCGTACGGATGCCAGAGCAGGGAGGCATCGAGGGAGGTGATGTCGTCGGCGGACAGGCTCGGGGAGGTCACGGTCTCGACCCTAGCCATCGGAGGAAAAACGGGTCCACCCGGGTTGAACACCGTTCAAGTCGCGTATGGTGCCGAGTGTGAGTACCGACCACACCTTCACCACCTGGCTCGACGACGTCGAGGAGCGGCGGCGCGCTGCGGGACTGCGCCGCGAGCTGCGTCCACGCACGCCGGGCAGCGCGCTCATCGATCTGGCGTCCAACGACTACCTCGGGCTCGTACGGCACCCCGAGGTGCTGCACGGCGCGATGACCGCGCTGCGGCGGTGGGGCGCCGGAGCCACCGGCTCGCGACTGGTCACCGGTTCGACCACCGAGCACGAACTGCTCGAAACGGAACTGGCCGAGTTCGTCGGCGCCGACGCCGGGCTGGTGTTCTCCTCGGGATACACCGCCAATCTCGGCGCCGTCACCGCACTGTCCGGCGCCGGATCGCTGATCGTCTCCGACGCGGGCAGCCACGCGTCGCTGGTCGACGCGTGCCGGCTGTCCCGGGCCAGGGTCGCCGTCGCACCGCACGCCGATCTCGACTTCGTCCGCAGCGCACTGGCCACCCGGCCGGAAGAGCGGGCGCTGGTCGTCACGGATTCGGTGTTCAGCGCGGACGGTGATCTCGCGCCCCTCGTCGACCTGCACCGCGTGTGCCGCGAGTACGGCGCGTTTCTCGTGGTGGACGAGGCCCACGGTGTCGGAGTCCGTGGCGCAGGGGGCCGCGGACTCGTGCACGAGGTGGGGCTCGCGGGCGAACCCGACATCGTCGTCACGGCCACGCTGTCGAAGTCGTTGGCCAGCCAGGGCGGTGTGGTGCTGGCGTCGGAGAAGGTGCGCGCACATCTCGTCGACGCCGCGCGCACGTTCATCTTCGACACCGGACTGGCCCCGGCCGCCGTCGGTGCGGCCCGGGCCGCCCTCGCCGTTCTGCGGCGTGAACCGCACCGCGCCGACTCCGTCCTGAACCGCGCCCGGGATCTCGCGCGGTTCACCGGTGCCGCGGCACCGGAGTCGGCGGTGGTCTCGGTGATCCTCGGGGATCCGCAACGCGCCTTCGACGCTGCGGCCGCCTGCCGCGAGCAGGGGCTGCACGTCGGCTGCTTCCGGCCCCCGTCGGTGCCCGAGGGCACGTCGCGGCTGCGGCTCACCGCCCGCGCGACGCTCGATCAGGACGAACTGGCCCGGATCGAGTCCGTGCTCACCGACGTCCTGGCGGGGGCGTCGGCATGAGCATCCTCATGGTCACCGGAACGTCGACGGACGTCGGCAAGACGGTGGTGACGGCGGCGCTCGCGGCGGCCGCGCGCGAGGCGGGGCTGTCCGTCGCGGTGTGCAAGCCCGCGCAGACCGGGGTCGCGCCAGGAGAACCGGGCGATCTGGCGGAGGTGACCCGCCTGTCCGGTGTCACTGCGGTGGTGGAACTTGCCCGCTATCCGGAGCCACTGGCCCCCGACACCGCCGCCCGGCGCAGCGGCCTGCCGATGCTGCGGTGCGGCGACGTCGTCGAGTCGGTCCGCGCCCTCGCCGACCGGCACGATCTAGTCCTCGTCGAGGGTGCGGGCGGGTTGCTGGTGCGGATGGGCGCCGAGGGCTTCACGCTCGTCGATCTCGCGCTCACGCTCGGCGCACCGGCCGTCGTGGTCGCGGCGGCCGGACTCGGCACGCTCAACCACACCGAACTCACGACCCGGGCTCTGGCGGCGGCAGGGATCGCCTGCGCGGGCACGGTGATCGGGTCGTGGCCGGACGAGCCCGGACTCGCCGAGCGGTGCAATCTGGACGACCTGCCCGCGGTGACGGGCGTCGAACTGGCCGGCTCGATCCCGGCGGGCAGCGGCCGTCTCGACCCGGCGTCGTTCGCCGCGTCCGCGTCCACGTGGTTCGACGGTACGTGGCTGAAGGCGACGATCACGGCTCGCTGAGCGGGACGGTCAGGATTCCGCGAGCACCGACAGCACGTTGCCTGCCGGGTCGGTGAACCAGGCGATGTCCGGCCCGTTGCCGCGCATGATTCCCTTGTCGTCCTGATCGAAACCGTCGTACCGCAGGAACCGGATCCCGCGTTCGGTGAGCGCGTCGACGGCCTTCTCGACGTCGTCGACCGCGAAGTTCAGGATCGTGAACGTCGCAGGCGTGTGATCGGGTTTCGGGTAGATCAGCACCACGGGACCCTGGGGGAGATGCAGGCCCAGCAGGCCCATCTCCTCCTCGGTGACCTCGAGCCCCAGGGTGTCGCTGTAGAAGGATTTGGCCGCGGCGATGTCGTCGACGGCGAATCCGCTGAATGCTCTGGCGTTGTTCAACATGTCGGTCTCTCTTCCACTGCCGGTGGTCAGGACATCTCGGCGCGCGCCCGCGCGCTGAGCTGGATGATCTGAACGTAGTTGCCGTCGGGGTCGACGGCGGTGCCGAACCAGCTGCCGTCACGATCCTCGAGCGGGGACAGCCACGTCGCCCCGAGCTCGTCGAGGCGGCCGGCCGCGGCGCGGGCGTTGCCGACCTCGACGTTGAGGAGGACACGCCCGGGTTCGGGGTTCGTGTCGCCGACGTCGTCGCGCCGGTCGAGCATGACGTAGAAACCGTCGAAATCGAGGACGTCGTAGCCCGGTTCGCCGGGCGTGCGGTCGACCTTCGGCGAGAACGCGGCCGTGTACCAGTCCCTCAATCGTTCGGGGTGTGTGCTGGCGAGCAGGATGCTTCCGATGGTGGCGTCGGCCATGATTTCCTCCCGGTGAGGGTTCGGTTTCGGTTGTCCTACAGGTATCGACTCGGCCGCCCGGCGAAATTCATCGCCCCGGTTTTCCGCGGGCCGAAAGCTGCCCCGGGTTCCCGGAATATCGGTAGTGTGATTCAGGTCACGGATACATCCGGCTGGGTTGGGAGGGGTCACATGTCGACCTCCGAAATGCTCGAATTGAATCGCACCATCGACCGCCTCCGGCGCGCAGTCGGTTCGTTGCGAACGATGTACGGCGACGCCGCATCCGTGCGGCGGCTGAGCAACGATCTGGAGCGCCTCGAGATCGACGCGCGCGACCTCGACTCCTCGCCACCGAACGTCGTCCACCGCGAACCGGTGGAACGAATCAAGGTGTCGGACACCCCGTACGACGCGTCGATGTGGCTCGGTATCGATGACGAGGGGCTGGGCGGGCTCCACTACGAGCGCGGATGAGCGCGCCGCCGAAGAATTCCGAAAGTGCCGGTGTGGGGGCGCCGACGCGTGCCCGGATCGCGGAACGCACGCTCCGCACCGACCGGTGGTGGCTGGCGCCGCTGCTGACGGTGCTCGGCCTGTCCGTCTTCGTGGTGTACGCATCGGTCCGGTCGTGGGTCCGCACGGCGTACTTCGTCGAGGACTACCACTACCTGACGCCGTTCTACTCGCCGTGCCTGAGCGATTCGTGCGTGCCCGGTTCGAGCGACTTCGGGACACCCATCGGCGAGTTGCCGATGATCATCCCGCTGGGGTTCCTGGTGCTGCCGTTCCTGCTCGGCTTCCGGCTCACGTGCTACTACTACCGCAAGGCCTACTACCGGTCGGTGTGGTTCTCGCCGCCCGCGTGTGCGGTCGCGGAACCACACGGCAAATACACGGGGGAGACGCGGCTGCCGCTGATCGTCCAGAACGCGCACCGCTACTTCTTCTACGTCGCACTCGTCGTGTCGCTGATCAACACGTACGACGCGATCCGCGCGTTCCACGGCGCCGACGGCGGCTTCGGAATCGGGCTCGGCACCCTCATCATGGTCGGCAACGTGATCCTGCTCTGGGCGTACACCGTCTCCTGCCATTCCTGCAGGCACGTCACCGGCGGCAGGCTCACCCACTTCTCCCGGCACCCGATCCGATACCGCCTCTGGACCGGGGTCAGCAAACTGAACACCCGGCACATGCAGCTCGCCTGGACCACCCTCGCCACACTGATCGTCACCGACTTCTACGTGATGCTCGTGGCGAGCGGCACCATCTCCGACCTGCGCCTGATCAACTGACTTCACCGAAGAGGGAGTGGAATGACGGAAGTCGAACGGCACCAGTACGACGTCGTGGTCATCGGTGCCGGGGGCGCCGGACTGCGAGCCGTCATCGAGGCCCGGGAGCAGGGCCTGTCCGTGGCCGTTGTCTGCAAGTCGCTGTTCGGCAAGGCGCACACCGTCATGGCGGAGGGCGGTTGCGCCGCCGCGATGGGGAACGCCAACGAGAAGGACACGTGGCAGACGCATTTCCAGGACACGATGCGCGGCGGCAAGTTCCTCAACAACTGGCGGATGGCCGAACTGCACGCCCGGGAGGCTCCCGACCGGGTGTGGGAACTCGAAACGTACGGGGCCCTGTTCGACCGGACCCCCGACGGCCGGATCAGCCAGCGCAACTTCGGCGGTCACACGTATCCGCGGCTCGCGCACGTCGGTGACCGCACCGGGCTGGAACTGATCCGCACCATGCAGCAGAAGATCGTGTCGTTGCAGCAGGAAGATTTCGCCGCCACCGGCGATTACGAGGCGCGGATCAAGATCTTCGCCGAGTGCACCATCTCCGAGCTGACCAAGGACGGCGACCGGATCTCGGGTGCCTTCGGATACTGGCGCGAGAGTGGACGTTTCGTGCTGTTCGAGGCACCCGCCGTGGTGATGGCCACGGGCGGGATCGGCAAGTCGTTCAAGGTGACGTCGAACTCGTGGGAGTACACCGGCGACGGTCACGCCCTCGCTCTCCGCGCAGGCGCCAACCTCATCAACATGGAGTTCGTGCAGTTCCACCCCACCGGCATGGTGTGGCCGCCGAGCGTCAAGGGCATCCTCGTGACGGAAGGCGTCCGCGGCGACGGCGGGGTCCTGAAGAACTCCGAGGGCGAGCGGTTCATGTTCTCGTACATCCCGCCGGTCTTCAAAGGGCAGTACGCGGAGACCGAGGAAGAGGCCGACGGCTGGTACAAGGATTCCGACAACAACCGCCGCACACCGGATCTGCTGCCCCGCGACGAGGTGGCCCGCGCTATCAACTCCGAGGTCAAGGCCGGACGGCAGACTCCGCACGGCGGCGTGTACCTCGACATCGCCTCGCGCATGCCCGCCGACGAGATCGTCCGGCGGCTGCCGTCGATGTACCACCAGTTCAAGGAACTCGCGGACGTCGACATCACCAAGGAACAGATGGAGGTCGGGCCCACCTGCCACTACGTGATGGGGGGCATCGAGGTCGACCCCGACAGCGGGTCGTCCAGCGTCGCGGGTCTGTTCGCCGCGGGGGAGTGCTCGGGCGGGATGCACGGCTCCAACCGGCTCGGCGGCAACTCGCTGTCCGACCTTCTCGTGTTCGGGCGTCGCGCCGGACTGGGGGCGGCGGAGTACGTGAAGTCGCTGCAGGAGCGGCCGGTTGTCTCCGCGGCCGCCGTGGATGCGGCGGCGCGGATGCTGTTGTCGCCGTTCGATCCCGCGGTCGGGGAGGGCGGTACCACCGAGAACCCGTACACGCTCCACACCGAACTGCAGCAGACCATGAACGACCTCGTCGGCATCATCCGGAAGGAAGACGAGATCGTCCGCGCCTTGGAGAAACTCACGGAGATCAAGGGCCGGATCGGGGGCGTGGAGGTGGAGGGGCACCGCCAGTTCAACCCGGGATGGCACCTCGCCGTGGACCTGCGGAACATGGTGCTGGTCAGCGAATGCGTCGCGCAGGCGGCCCTGCTGCGCACGGAAAGTCGCGGCGGGCACACCCGCGACGACCACCCGAGCATGGAGGCGGAGTGGCGCAACACCCTGCTGGTGTGCAGCGTCGTCGGCGACATGTCCGCGCACCCCGATTCCGTGGTCCCGGACGTCACGGTCACCCGCGAGCCGCAGCTTCCGATGCGACCGGAACTGCTGGAGTTGTTCGACATCGACGAACTGGCCAAGTACTACACCGACGCCGAACTCGCGGAACATCCGGGAAGGACGGCCTGAGATGGGATACGACGCGCAGTTCCGGGTATGGCGCGGCGACGCCGACGGCGGCGCCCTCGAGGACTACTCCATTCCCGTCAACGAGGGTGAGGTGGTGCTCGACATCATCCACCGGTTGCAGGCGACGCAGACCCCGGACCTGGCGGTGCGATGGAACTGCAAGGCGGGCAAGTGCGGGTCGTGCTCCGCGGAGATCAACGGCCAGCCGCGGCTGATGTGCATGACGCGGATGTCGACGTTCACGGAGGACGAGGTGGTGACGGTGACACCGCTGCGGGCGTTCCCCGTCATCCGGGACCTCGTCACCGACGTGTCGTTCAACTACCAGAAGGCGAGGGAGATCCCGTCGTTCACCCCGCCGCCGGGACTCGGGCCGGGCGAGTACCGAATGCAGCAGATCGACGTCGAACGGTCGCAGGAATTCCGCAAGTGCATCGAGTGCTTCCTCTGCCAGAACACGTGCCACGTCATCCGTGATCACGACGACAACAAGCCGGCGTTCTCCGGTCCCCGCTTCTTCATCCGTGTCGCCGAACTGGAGATGCATCCCCTGGACACGGCGGACCGTCGTGACGCGGCGCAGGAAGACTTCGGTCTCGGGCTGTGCAACATCACCAAGTGCTGCACCGAGGTGTGCCCCGAAGGGATCAAGATCACCGACAACGCCATCATTCCGATGAAGGAACGGGTGGTCGACCGGCGGTACGACCCGATCGTCTGGTTGGGCAACAAGCTCTTTCGCCGCCGTTAGTGCCAATGCCGCGCAGTTAAGGGTTTGGGCTGCCTGTCCAATCGGGCGGTTCGAGAACGTTGATGGCAATGTTGACCGTGGGGTAGTTGGTGCGGTCGATGTCGCCTTTGGCGCGGTGTTTGGAAATCGCTCGTTTGACCACGCGGGGGCAATCACGTGCTCGGCGTACGGGATTGAGTTCGGCGAGGACTGCGCGGCCGATCTTGCCGACCAGATCGATCGTCGTGCCGGCGATCACGCCTGACGCGAGTACCACCAGGTCGCGGGCGGTGGTGAGGGCGATCGTAAAACTCGCGCGCAGCGGTGGGACATCCGCACCGGTCGTTGCGTCGGCGATCGCGATACGCAGCGCTTGGTAGGTGGTCAACAACGCGTAGACCTCCTGGGCGACCCCGGACGGGGTGCGGGCCCGCAGCATCGCATCGCCGAGGATGGTCGACTTCAGCTCGAGATAGGTCGTCTCGATCTCCCATCGCTGGTGATACAGCCGGACCAGTTCCGATGCCGGGTAGCGGCGATGATCGTTGAGGGTGGTGATCAGCCGGTATCGGCCGGTGCGGGGTGTGCCACCTTTCGGGGTGACAACGATCTCGGCATCGATGACCCGGACGACCACCGAGCCGATCGGGGCGAGCCAGGACCCGTCGGGCAGCCGTTCGATGGAGGCAAGCTTGCGGTTGCTCTTGCAGCGGATGAGCAGGTCGGCCTTGGTGTCCGCGATCTGCTCGATCAACGAGGCGACGGCGAAGTTGCGGTCGGCCAACAACAACATGCCATCGCGCAGGCACCCCAACAGCTGGGGCGCATAGGCGATCTCGGAGACACCGTAGGTTCCGAACACAGCATCGACGATGGTACGGGTACCGCACGCCACCACGGCGAGCATGCGCACCATCGGGTAGCCCGAGTCGCCGTTGGGGCCGCCGGTTTGACGGTGGTAGGCACCGAGGTTGGCTACGCTGTCGGGCACGAACATCGAGGTGCCGTCGATCGCGCACACCAACAGTCCCCGCCACCGAGCGGTACCGGGGACCGGGCCTTTGATCAGGTTGAACAATTCCCTCAGTGGTGCGGCGCCGACCCGGAGGCGGGCCTGCGACAACGCCGAGGAACCCGGATCGGCCACCGCTCCTCCGAGTCCCGCGGTCAGCTTCGTCCACACCCGGGTATAGCCGATATCAGGGAATAGGCACGCGGACAGCAGCAGGTACACCACGACCCGCGACGGCAACTCCCGCAGTCGAGCCTGCGTGGCCCTCGCCGACTCGAGCGCGGCATCGACCATCTCGAACGGCACGATCCGCGTCAACTCACCGATATGCCCCGGCGCGAACCGCCCGGCGGCAACCACCGACTCATGTTTGATGACAGACTGAACAGGCAACGGAACTCCCGGAGAGGCTTGTCTTTGGCGGACAAAGCTTCCCTACCAGGAGTTCCGTTGCCCTATCTCACGACACGCCCAACTTGACCTGCCAGGACAATCCCTAACTGCGCGGCATTGCCGTTAGTGCCCTTCGGGCCCGTGAGTACTTGTTAACCGCCCGACGTTAATAAGTACTCACGGGTGCGTCAGCGCACGGCGTGGAGGTTGCGGGCGGTGGGCGACTTCTCGACCGACTCGGGGTCCGGGTCGGTGCCGAGGATCCGGTCGGCGGTTCCCGAGGTGGTGACGGTGAACCAGTAGTGCTCGTTCTTGTAGTGGTGATGGCGGTGGTTGCGCCAGATCGCGCGGTAGAGGCGGGAGTTCGGCTTGTAGTCGCTGTGGATGAGGTAGTGCGTCCATTCGTAGAGGACGCCCAGGACGCTCAGCACCACGAGGAAGGTCAGCCCGAGCCCGGTGCGGGGGAACGTGAACACTGCGAGCGCCACGAGAACCGGGATCAGCCACATCAGGGTCTGCCACGGAATGAAGACGAGCGGCACGTCGCGGGGATCGACGTGGTGCTCGCGATGCTTCCGGGCGAGGAGCGAATCGACGGTCAGGCCCAGGACCTTCCGGGGCTTCCAGTGCAGGATGCAGACGTGGATGACCCATTCGGCGAACGGGAACACCGCCAGCATCACCAGCGGCACGACGGCATCGGTGACCTGCCAGTCGCCGACGACGACGCGGGCGACCGCTGCAGCGGCGAGCATGCCGCCGATCATCCACGGTGACGGGTGGCGGCGGAACTGGTCTGCGGCGTCGCGGAGGGTGATCGACCTGCGTTGGCGGCGATCTGCGGGAGGTGTCGTGGTCATGTGTCCTTCTCCGAATCGTGGTGTTGCAGTGTGTCGATCACGGCGGTCACGGCCGCCGTCCCGAGGTCGAGCAGGGTGGTGGCGGTGTGCGCCGCGAGGTCTTCGTCGTGTGCGGAGATGGCGTCCGCAAGCCGGTGGTACAGGTCGGCGCGGCCGACCTCCGCGACCATCACGGCGGCCATCGCGGTCATGGTCGGTTCGTACGCGTTGCGGAGGCTGTTGAAGATGAGCCGGAACGCGATGGAATCGGCGGTGTCGACGACGCGCTCCCAGAAGGCCAGCGCGCCGACCTGCTGCGCGACGGGATCGCTCTCGGCAGCAAGGTGATCCACGGCCTCGCGGAGAGCTGCGGCCGACTTCTCGGTCGCCCGGTCCGCGGCGAGCCGGGCGATCTGCACGCCGATCATCCGCCGGGCCTCGAGGATGCTGCGGACCACCGCCCAGTCGGGTTCACCGCCGCGGATCAGCAGCTGGGACAGCAGTTCGGGCCCGCCGTGCTGCCGGAAGTCGCGGACCGAGGTGGCGTCGCCCTGCCGGACCTCGACGAGCCCGGCCTGGGCGAGTTTCTGGATCGCTTCCCGGACCGCGGGCCGGGACACCCCGAACGCCTCGGCCAGGCGCCGCTCGCTGGGCAGGGCCTCGCCGGCGGCGAGGTCGCCGCCGAGTACGCGCGCGGTGATCTGGTCGAAGACTTCGGTGGAGGCGGATTTCCGCGCGATCGGCTCGAACATCATGACCCGACACTAGAACGGCTACAGGTAAGAGGTCAAGTGGTCTTACCAGTGAATCTCAACCGAACAGGCTCCGGACGAACGCGGTGGTGTCGGGCAGGGACGCGGGCATGGTCGTGAGGTGGCCCGTCGGATACGTCCGGAAGAGGAACTGCTGCCCGTTCGCGGTGAGGTCGGCGGTGAACTTCCAGGTGAGGGCGATGGGGACGACGTCGTCGAACAATCCCTGACCGATGAACAACGGCCGGTCGTAGCCCCGGACGGGGACTCCGAGCGTGGTGCGCAGCGCCGCCAGGACCGCCGGGTCGTCGAGGGGGCGCGACATCAACTGCCCGATGGAGATGCCGGCGAGTTGCGGGGCCGCCTCCTCGTAGCAGAGCGACTCGACACGATTCAGGACGTCGACGCCGAGCGGGGTGAGGTAGCTGTCGACGTCCAGGTCGGGCCGCGACGCCCGCAGTCCCGCGAGCGCGTACGCCACGAACACCGTGCTCCCGGTGAGGGGGATCTGCGGGAAACCTGGGCCGACGAGGGGCGCGAGGTTCTCCAGATTGGACGGGGCGCCGGTGGCGACGGTGCCGCGGAAGTCGAGATCGGGTGCGTAGGTGGTGGCCATCGAGGCGGCGACGAGAGCGGCGTGGCCGCCCTGCGATTGACCGATCGCGACCCACCGGTTCGACAGGGACGGCGTGACGGCCCGCGCCGCGCGCACCATGTCGATCACGCTGTGCGCCTCGGTGGGTCCGTCCAGGTACGGGTGCACGCCGGGTGTGCCGAGGCCGACGTAATCCGTTGCGACGATGGCGTACCCCTGGTCGAGCCAGGCCTTGACGTACGGTCCGGCGAGTTTCCCCGTCACCGTCGGCGCGCACGCGTCGGCGATGCCGACCGTTCCGTGGGCCCAGGACACCACGGGCCATCCGCCGGGTGGCGCGTCACCGGGTGGCAGCAGGACCGCGCCGGTGCTGAGCGCGGGTTCGTTCATCGGCCCTGTCGTCCAGTACGTGACGTACGTGGCCTCGGCGACACCCGCCGGCCGCGCGTCCGGCGCCACCGGGGTCTCGGCGACGACGGCACCGGGATCGCCCACCGCGGTCTGCGCCGGCGCCGGCGTGGGCGCGCCGAGAAGCGACAGTGCGAGTGCCGCCGCGAGGGCCGTTCCGGCGCGGCGGCCGAGCGAAGACGTCATCGCGTCCGTCCCTGGGCCGTGGGAGGCGCCGCGCGGTCCGCGAGTGGCCGGCGCGGCGTCCACTCAATTGTGCCCGCTCACGGGCGGTGGGCGGGCTCTTTCAGTCGCGCGCGAATTCCGTCGACGAACAGCGACAAGCCGAAGTCGAACCGCACCGCCGGATCGCCGTCGAGGAGATCCTCGTCGTACGCCGCGATCTGCGACTGCGGGGCGTCGGGGGAGAGCGCGGCGCGGGTGAGGGCGCCTGCCGATTCCATCTGCGCCCGCGACTGCTCGTCGACCGTGTGGCCGAGGACGTAGTAGAGCAGCGAGTAGGACGACAGTTCGGCGTGTTCGCGGGACAGCCCGGATCGCAGACCCACGGCCGCGAAGCTTTCCCGGACCCGGGAGTTGGTCATGCGGGACGCGTAGGTGGCGGAGACCAGTTCGGCGCCGTCACGGTGGGCGAGCAGCGCTGTGCGCAGCCGATGCGCCAGTTCGGTGAACTCCGCGTCCCATCCGGGCGCCGTGACCGGGGCGTCGACGTCTTCGAGGATCTTGTCGGCGAGGGCACCGAGCAACGTCTGCTTGTTGGGGAAATGCCAGTACAGCGCGCCGGGCTGCACGCCGAGGGCCGTTGCGAGTCTGCGCATCGTGAGGTCGGCGAGGCCGAACTCGTCGAGGATGGCCATTGCGCCGTCGAGTACGTCGCCGCGTCGCAATTGCACTGTGTGATCTCCCAATCTCGTCGAAAAGCTTGCTCCGGCTTTGACAGTATTCCATCACGGATCTAACGTGAACACCGTTCAACTTGTACGGTGTTCAATTTTTCGGTTCCGTCGACTCACGGCACGTGATCGGCCCGTTTTCCAGGAGATACGTGTGACCTCGGCCCCGGTACAGACAGACATTCTCGCCCTCGCGCGTGAGCAGGTTCTCGAGCGCGGCGAAGCGCTGAACGAGAGCCAGGTGCTCGAAGTCCTGCAACTTCCCGACGACCGCCTCGAGGACCTGCTCGCCCTCGCGCACGACGTGCGGATGAAGTGGTGCGGCCCCGAGGTCGAGGTCGAGGGCATCATCAGCCTCAAGACCGGCGGCTGCCCCGAGGACTGCCACTTCTGCTCGCAGTCCGGGCTGTTCCAGTCGCCGGTGCGCGCCGCGTGGCTCGACATCCCGTCGCTCGTCGAGGCCGCCAAGCAGACCGCCAAGTCCGGTGCCAGCGAATTCTGCATCGTCGCCGCCGTCCGCGGGCCCGACGAGCGGCTGCTCGCCCAGGTCGCCGCTGGTATCGAGGCGATCCGCAACGAGGTCGACATCCAGATCGCCTGCTCGCTGGGCATGCTCACCCAGGAACAGGTCGACCAGCTCGCCGCGATGGGGGTGCACCGCTACAACCACAACCTGGAGACGTCGAAGTCCCACTTCCCGAACGTCGTCACCACCCACACGTGGGACGAACGCTGGAACACCCTCCGCATGGTCCGCGAAGCCGGCATGGAGGTGTGCTGCGGCGGCATCCTCGGCATGGGTGAGAGCCTCGAGCAGCGCGCCGAGTTCGCGGCCAACCTGGCCGAACTCGAACCCGACGAGGTTCCGCTGAACTTCCTCAACCCGCGTCCGGGAACCCCGTTCGGCGACCTCGAGGTGCTGCCGGCGAGCGAGGCTCTCAAATCGGTGGCCGCCTTCCGGCTCGCGCTGCCCCGCACCATCCTCCGCTTCGCGGGCGGCCGCGAGATCACCCTCGGCGACCTCGGTGCCAAGCAGGGCATCCTCGGCGGCATCAACGCCGTCATCGTCGGCAACTACTTGACGACCCTCGGCCGTCCGGCGGAACAGGACCTCGACCTGCTCGTCGATCTGCAGATGCCGATCAAGGCCCTGAACGAGACCCTGTGACGACCATGGAGACGACCGCGGGCGACGCCGACGGTCTGGAGGAGCGCTACAACCCGTACACCGGCCGCCGCGTGGTGGCCGGTGTGGACGACACGGTCTCCACCGCCGCGCAACTCGGGCTGGAACCGCCCCGCTTCTGCGAGGCGTGCGGCCGCCGGATGGTGGTGCAGATCAGCCCCGACGGCTGGTGGGCGAAATGTTCCCGCCACGGTGTGTTCGACTCGATCTGCCGCGGACGGCGGTAGCGTCGCACGCGTGACCACGCTCCCGCGCTTCAGGGTTCGATCTGCCGCCGGAATCTTCTGCGGGACGGTGGTGGCGAGCGTGCTCGCCGGGGTGCTGTGGGGACTCCTGGCACCACCCGAACATCTGCTGGTGGTGTCCCCCGACCGCGGGGTGTCGCTGACGGGGGAGAGCGTGCACCGGTTCGACGCGATCGGGATGTTCGCGTGTGCCGGCCTGGTGGTCGGCATCCTCACCGCGGTCGCGGCGTGGACGGCGCGGCGAAGTCGCGGACCGGTGGCACTGGGCGCTGTACTCGCCGGCAGCGTGGCCGGGGCCTGTGTGATGGCCCTCGGCGGCATCGGTGTGGCGGCCCTGCGTTTCCCCGATCCCGACACCTCGACCGCCGGTGCCGTCGTGGCGGTCGCGCCGGGGATCGGGACCCCGCTGGTGCTGATCTTCCAACCGCTCGTCGCGTGCGTCGTGACGTTGGTGCTCGCCGCGCTCAACCCGTACGACGATCTCGGCGTCGGTGATGCGCCGGTCGAACTCGACGAGCCGGAGGAGCGCGACGCGACGGTGACTTCGTGACGCTTACCGGGTGACGGAGGCCTGCATCCGGACGTCACCGAGCAGGCGCCCGCTGGCGAGAGCGCCGATGCGGCGGGTCGCGAAGCGGGTGCTGACCGACGACACCCAGTTCATCAGCCCGGAGACGACGCTCGGCGGTGTGCTGCGCCGGTCCAGGGCTCGCAGCGCCGTCGCGACCACCTGGTCGGCGGTCTGCATGCGGCCGACGGCGGCGTCGTCGGAGCCGACGACGTCGAAGAATTCGGTGCGGGTGGGGCCCGGGCAGACGGCGAGCACGGTGAGGCCGGTTCCTCGCGCCTCCGCCCACAACGCCTCGGTGAAGTTCAGGACGAACGCCTTCGTCGCCCCGTAGACGGCCATGCCCGGCGTCGGCTGGAACGCGGCGGTGCTCGCCACGTTGACGAGTGCGCCGCGTCCCCGGAGCAGGTCGGGCAGGAACGTGTGCGACAACTCGACGAGGGTGGTGACGTTGAGCTGGATCTCGGAGGTCAGCCGCTCCAGGTCGGCGGACGCGAAGTCTCCGTGCGTCCCGAATCCCGCGTTGTTGATCAGCGAGTCGACGCGGATGTCGCGCGCGGCGAGTTCGCTGCGCAACCGCGCGCCTGCGCCGGGTGCCGCGAGGTCGAACGGGAGCACGGTGACCGTCACGTGGTGTGCGGCGCGGAGTTCGGTGGCGAGTTGTTCGAGCCGGTCGGCGCGCCGCGCGACGAGGACGAGGTCGGCGCCGCGCCCGGCGAACCGGCGGGCGAATTCGGCACCGAGGCCCGCGCTCGCGCCGGTGATGAGGACGGTGGTTCCGGATGCGTCGAAAGGCATGTCTGCTCCTAGCGGTGGGGTGATTCCGAATGTAGTCAGTGCCATCTATGTAGTCAATGACAACATTTTGCTAGGCTTGCGCCGTGTCCGCCGCCGAACAGCCCTACCACCACGGGAGTCTTCGCCAGGTGCTGCTCGCACGCGCCGAGAGCACCCTCGAGCGGGACGGCGTCGACGGCCTGTCCCTGCGACAGCTCGCCCGAGAGGCCGGGGTCAGTCACGCCGCACCCAGCAAGCACTTCCGCGACCGTCAGGCGCTGCTCGACGCACTCGCCGAATCCGGTTTCCGGCGGCTCACCGCCGCCCTCGAACGCGCGGTCGACCAGGCCGAACCCCATGCCCGGGCCCGCTTCGCGGCGCTCGCCGACGCCTACGTGACCTTCGCGCTCGCGCACCGGGAGTTGCTGGCCCTGATGTACGGCAACAAGCACGCGCCCGGGGCCGCCTCCCAGGTCGTGGAGGCGGGCCACACCTCGATGGACCTGACGGTCCGGATCGTCACCGAGGCCCAGGCCGCGGGCGACATCGGACCCGGGGACGCCTCGCGCATCGCCCTGGTCGCGTTCGCGACCTTCCACGGGATCGCGACCCTCGCCGCCGGGGGAATGCTCGACGACGCGCCGGTGGACGAAGTGGTCACCGCCGCATCCGACACGTTCTGGCGGGGTCTCGCCCGGGCGTGACACCGTCTCCCGGCGATCTCACAGCGCACTCCCGTCGCAGTCTCGAGTACTGGCGCTTACCTGGAGTCGGAAATGTCGATCCCCAGGAGGCGAAGATGATGCGTACCGACGAAGCCGGCTCGGCCCGTGGTGTCGTGGTGGTGACTGCCGCCGGCAGCGAGCAGGGCAGGCGTACCGCGCAGGAGTTGCTCGATTCGGGCTGGTGCGTTGCGGTCACCGCACGCACGGTCGCGGAACTGGCCCGGATCATGCCGGGCATGTCCGGTCACCGACTCCTCGCGGTCGCCGCCGATCCGGACGACCCCCGCCAGGTCGAGCAGTTTCTCGACCGCGTTCTCGGCCGCTTCGGCCGCATCGATTCGGTGCTCGGCGCGGAGCCCTCGGTCGCGTCGGCGTGGCGGCGGCGCACCACGCAAGAGGGTGGATCCGCGGCCGCCTGACGATCGGATTCAGCTCGGCGGTCGAAGCGCCGCGAACTCGTCCGTCACCCGCAGGGTGGAGTCGGTGAAGCGGTAGAGGGCGGCCGGGCGACCACCGGCGCGGCCGGACGGTGCTGTGTTGCCGGTGGGGGTCAGCACCCCGCGGCGTCCGAGGACGCGCTGGAGGTTGGTCGCATCCACCTGGTACCCGAGTGCGGCGCAGTAGATCTCGCGCAGCGTCGACATGGAGAACTCGTCGGGCGCCAGACCGAACGCGATGTTGGTGTAGGACAGCTTGGCCGCGAGGCGGGTCCGGGCGTGCCGGACGACGGTGCCGTGGTCGAACGCCATCTCGGGCAGGGCGGACACCGGATGCCACGCGGTGTCCGGCGGCAACTGCGGGTCGGCGGGGAGGGGGACGAGCCCCAGGAACGTCGACGCGATGGTGCGCGGACCGGGCACCCGTCGCGGATCGCTGAACACCGACAGCTGCTCGAGGTGCGAGACCTCCTGCACGTCCACCTTCTCGGCCAGCTGGCGTCGCGCGGACGTCGTGAGGTCCTCGTCCTCGCGGAGCAATCCGCCGGGCAGGGACCAGGCGCCCGCCTGCGGATCGAGGGCCCGTTGCCACAGCAGCACGGCGAGCTCGCCGGTGCCCGCCGCGTGACGCGCATCACCGCTGTGACCTGCGGCGATGTGGTCGGGAAAGTGGCGAACCTGGAACACCGCGGTAAGCACTTCATGCGTGGTGTTACTATTGGGCATGTTTTCGATCCTAAGTCGAAAACCTCGATTGCGGAAATTCGGGCCAGCCCGCCCGAGTTCACGGTGAAGGAGCAAGCCATGACGACCACGACGTTGTGGGCGGGTACCAACCCGCAGATTCAGGACGGTCCCGGCGGTTACGCGGGCGTCGAGGCGAGCGAAGAGTGGGCTGCCGAGATCAAACGGCTGGCGCGTGAGCGGGGAGCAACCCTCCTCGCACACAACTATCAGTTGCCCGCCATCCAGGACGTCGCCGACCACGTCGGCGACTCGCTGGCACTCTCGCGCATCGCGGCCGAAGCCCCCGAGGACACCATCGTGTTCTGCGGCGTGCACTTCATGGCCGAGACCGCGAAGATCCTCAGCCCCGCCAAGACGGTGCTGATCCCGGACGAGCGCGCGGGCTGCTCGCTCGCCGACTCGATCACCGCCGATCAGCTGCGCGAGTGGAAGGCGGAATACCCCGACGCCGTCGTCGTGTCGTACGTCAACACCACCGCCGAGGTGAAGGGTCTGACGGACATCTGCTGCACGTCGTCCAACGCCGTCGACGTGGTCGCGTCGATCGACCCCGACCGCGAGGTCCTGTTCCTGCCCGACCAGTTCCTCGGCGCCCACGTCAAGCGCGTCACCGGTCGCAAGAACATGCAGATCTGGGCCGGCGAGTGCCACGTCCACGCCGGCATCAACGGCGACGAGCTCACCGCGCAGGCCAAGGCGCACCCCGGTGCCGAACTCTTCGTCCACCCCGAATGCGGTTGCGCCACCTCGGCGCTCTACCTCGCCGGTGAAGGATTCGTGCCCGAGGACAAGGTGAAGATCCTGTCGACGGGCGGCATGCTCGACGCCGCCCGCGCCACCGGGGCCAAGCAGGTTCTGGTGGCCACCGAGGTCGGGATGCTCCACCAGTTGCGCAAGGCCGCGCCGGAGGTCGACTTCCAGGCCGTCAACGAGCGCGCGTCCTGCCCGTACATGAAGATGATCACCCCCGCCGCCCTGCTCCGCTGCCTGCTCGAGGGCAAGGACGAGGTTCACGTCGATCTCGCGACCGCCGAGCGTGCCCGCAAGTCGGTGCAGCGGATGATCGAGATCGGAAATCCGGGCGGCGGCGAGTGAGCAGCCCGGCCCGGGGGATTTCCTGGGAAGAGCACGCCGACCTCGTAGTGGTGGGCGGTGGTGTGGCCGGACTGACGGCCGCACGCACCGCCTCACTGCGCGGGCTGACCGTGCTCACCGTCAGCAAGGGTGGGGCGACGGACACCGCGACGCAGTACGCGCAGGGCGGCATCGCCGTGGTCGGTGACGCCGTCACCGATTCGGTGGACTCTCACGTCGCTGACACGTGCGAGGCCGGCGTCGGCCTGTGCGACGAGGACGCCGTGCGGTCGATCGTGGCCGGCGGCCGCGACGCCGTGGCCGCATTGACCGATCTGGGTGCGGTGTTCGACCGCGGCCGCGACGGCACCGTGTCACGCACCCGCGAGGGCGGGCACAGCACCCGGCGGATCATCCACGCCGGCGGCGACGCCACCGGCGCGGAGGTGCAGCGCGCGCTGGGCGCGGCCGGGCTTCCGGTCCTGTTCGACAGTTCCGCGGTCCGCGTGCTCACCGATGCACGCGGAGTCACCGGGGTGCTCGTCGACTCCCCGCGCGGCCTCGGCGTGATCCACACACCCGCCGTTCTCCTGGCGACCGGCGGACTCGGGCAGTTGTACGCCTGTAGTACCAACCCGCCCGGCGCCACCGCCGACGGCATCGCCCTCGCACTCGACGCAGGCGCGGCCGTCGCCGATCTCGAGTTCGTGCAGTTCCACCCGACCGTGCTGTTCACCCCCGGCGGTCTCGGCCGGCGCCCGCTGATCAGCGAGGCCGTCCGCGGCGAGGGCGCGATCCTCGTCGACGCCAACGGCGATTCGGTGACCGCCGGCGTGCATCCGCGCGGCGACCTGGCACCCCGCGACGTCGTGTCGCGGGCCATCGCGTCGCGGCTGCGGGAACTCGGTCACGACCACGTCTACCTCGACGCCCGTCAGCTGCCCGGGTTCGCGCAGCGGTTCCCGACCGTGACGGCGTCCTGCCTGGAAGCCGGGATCGACCCGCGCGAACAGCTGATCCCGGTCGCACCTGCCGCCCACTACTCGTGCGGCGGCGTGGTCACCGACGTCGACGGACGCACCTCGGTCCCCGGCCTCTACGCGGCGGGGGAGGTGGCTCGCACCGGGCTGCACGGCGCGAACCGGCTGGCCTCCAACAGCCTCCTCGAAGGCCTGGTGGTCGGCGAACGGGCCGGCGCCGCAGCCGTCGAACGCGCCGACCTACGCGTCGAGGCGGCCGATCCCGGCCGCCACGCACTGCCGTCCGCGCCGCGGGAACTGGTGCAGCAGTTGATGACCGGCAACGCCTCCGTCGTCCGGGACGGCGCAGGCCTCGAGGCGGTCACCGCCGCCCTCGCCGCCGCGCCGCGCACGGTGCCCGAGGGACAGACCGCGCTCGAAGACGCCGCGCTGACCCTGACGGCGGCAGCGCTCGTGCTCGCCGCAGGCGCGCGCACCGAAAGTCGCGGATGCCACACCCGCAGCGACTACCCGGAGACGTCCGGCGAGTGGCGCCGCAGCACGCACGTGCGCCTGCGCGGCGGCGAACTCGAGCTTCTCCAACCCCAACTGACAGGAGTGCTGTGATGGCCGACCACGTCCTTCCCGGCGGTCTGGACGCGGACGAGGTCCGTACGCTCGTGCGCCTCGCCCTGGACGAGGACCTGCGGTACGGACCCGACGTGACGTCCGCGTCCACGGTCCCGGCCGACGCGGTCGCCAAGGCGTCCGTGGTCTCCCGTGCGCACGGCACCGTCGCCGGCCTCGACGTGGGACTGCTGGTGCTCGACGAGGTGATCGGGGCGGGCCGCTACGAGGTCCTCGACAGGGTCGCCGACGGCACCCGGATCGTGCCCGGCCAGGCCGTGCTGACGGTGTCCGCGCCCACGCAGGGACTGCTCACCGCGGAACGGACGATGCTCAACCTGGTCTGCCACCTGTCCGGCATCGCCTCCGCCACATCCGCGTGGGTGGATGCGGTCGAGGGCAGCGGGGCGAAGATCCGCGACAGCCGCAAGACGCTGCCGGGACTGCGGTCGCTGCAGAAGTACGCCGTCCGGGTGGGCGGCGGCGTCAACCACCGCATGGGTCTCGGCGACGCCGCGTTGATCAAGGACAACCACGTCGCCGCCGCGGGGTCGGTGGTGGCGGCACTGCGGGCCGTCCGCGCCGCGGCGCCGGACATCGAATGCGAGGTGGAGGTCGACAGCCTCGCGCAACTCGACGAGGTACTCGCCGAGAACGTGGAACTGGTGCTGCTCGACAACTTCCCGTTGTGGCAGACGCAGATCGCGGTGCAGCGCCGCGACGCGAACGCCCCCGCCACCAGGCTGGAATCGTCGGGTGGTCTCACGCTGGACGTCGCGGCCGAGTACGCCGCGACCGGAGTCGATTACCTCGCGGTCGGCGCGCTCACCCATTCGGTGACCGTGCTGGATCTCGGCCTCGACATGTGACCCCACCCGTGAGTACTTCTCAACCGCCGGCGGTTGAGAAGTACTCACGGGTCAGACGGCACGGCGAATGGTCGCGAGGAACGTGGCCGCCACGAAGAACAACCCGGAGAACGTCCGGTTGGTGGCCCGCTGCTGGCGCGGTGAACGCATCAGCCGCAGGACCTTCGACGCCAGGCCGGTGTAGCCGGTCATGACGGCGACGTCGACCGCGACCATGGTGGCGGCGATGATCAGGTATTGGGGGAGCAGCGGCGCCGACGGGGTGATGAACTGCGGGAGCACCGCAAGCATGAAGACGACGGCCTTCGGGTTGCTGGCGTTGACGAGGAAACCGCGCAGCGTCATCGCGGGCCCGCTGGTCTCGGCGACCTCGCCGTCGACGCCGGACACATCGGTCACGCTCGCCCGCCACTGCCGGACGCCGAGAAACACCAGGTACGCGACGCCGAACCACTTGATCACCGTGAACGCGAGGGTCGAGTTCGCGAGCAGCGCCCCGAGCCCCGCGGCGACCACCGCGATCTGCAACAGCAACCCCAGCTGGAGACCGGCGATGTTCCAGTAGCCGCGCCGCAACCCGAATCGCATTCCGGTGGCCATCGACGCGATCGCGCCCGCACCCGGCGACAGGCTGATCACGCAGGACGCCCCGAGCACTGCACACCACATCTGCCACGACACGAGCTGATCGTACGTCGCGTCCCGGTGTTCCCGTTACGGGGGATTCGTGCAGCTGAGGGGCGGATCGACGAGGGAACAGATTCCGGCGCGACGGCCCGGTTCGTAGCCGGGCGGGAGCCCGTTCGCGACGACGTCCCGGTAGGCCGCCACCGCATCGGTCGGCCGCCGCGTGAGGGTGGGATCGGTCAGAGCGTCGACGGTGAACAGGCCGAACCGGGGACGGAACGTGCCCCACTCGTAGTTGTCGGTGATCGACCAGTAGTTGTATCCGATCACCGGTGCGCCGTCGGCTCGCGCCCGCTCCATCCAGTAGAGGTGATCGCGGAGATGATCGGACCGGGTGTAGCCGTCCGGGCGGGGTTTCCCGTCGTCGGTGGGCATGCCGTTCTCCACGACGTACAGCGGTAGTCCCGGGAACTTGCGGGTGTACCGCATCAGGGCGTGGTAGATGCCGTCCGGTTGGGGACTGATGTCGTAGAACGCGTCGGTGATCGCGCTCACCGCGGTGAGGTTGTCGAGGGAGAGGCCGTAGTAGTAGTCGACGCCGAGGAAGTCGAGTTTGTCGCGGACGCGGTCGACGAATGTGGTGTCGAGCGCGTCCATGGCGGCCGGGACGTACGCGAGATTGCTGCTGACCCGGGCGCCCGGGTCGTTCTCGTGGATCAGGTCGTAGGCGCGGCGGTGGACCTCGACGAGCCGGTCGAGCATCCGCGGCGCCCGGTCGGGGCCGATGCCGCCGAACGACAGCTCCTTCTGCACGTACACGGTCGGCTCGTTGATCGTGATCCAGAGCGCGCCCACACCGGAATAGCGCTCGATCACCTTCTGCGCGTTCGCGAGCCAGTCGTCGACGATCTCCGGGTTCGCCCACCCTCCCCGGTCGGCGACCCATCCGGGGTACACCCAGTGGTCGAGGGTGATCATCGGGGTCATGCCGCGGCCGGTGATCTCGCGGACGACGTCGTCGTAGTACCGCAGCTCGGTCTCGTCCCACACGCCCGGCGCGGGCTGCAGGCGCGCCCACTCGACGCCGAACCGGAAGACGTCGACACCCAGGTCCGCTGCGCTTGTGATGTCCTCGGCGTACCGGTGCCGGAAGTCGACGGAGGTGCCGATCACGTCGTGGGTGCGGCCGGAGTCGGAATACCGCCGCCAGTTGCTGTCCGGGGAGGAACCCTCCGACTGGAACCCGGACGTCGCCACACCCCACAGGAAGTCGTCGGGGAGCGGGGCGGCGTGCACCGCGGCGGCGGGGCTCAGCAAGCACAGCAGGACCGCGCCGGCACCCAGGAGTCGCGTGGGAGTCCGCACCGGCCGAACAGTAGCGGAAACGCTGTCCCGAGTGCGCCGATTGGGGGATACTGGCGAGTAGGACTACCCGCCAGTAGGAGGCGCGTCATGGTCGACACCTCAGCTCCGAAGGTCACCGAGGAAGAAGCACGAGCAGTCGCAGAGGAGGCGAGGGAATCCGGCTGGGACAAACCCTCCTTCGCGAAAGAACTGTTTCTCGGACGGTTCCGGCTGGATCTGGTTCATCCCTTCCCACGGCCGGCTGCCGAGGACGCCGCCAAGGCCGAAGAATTCCTCGTTCGCCTCCACGCATACTGCGAGGAGATGGACGGCAGTGTCATCGAATCGCAGTCCCGCATTCCCGACGAATACGTCCGCGGCCTCGCCGACCTCGGGTGCTTCGGCCTGAAGATCTCGGAGGAGTACGGCGGCCTCGGACTCTCCCAGGTCGCGTACAACCGGGCGTTGATGCTCGTCGCGTCGGTGCACCCGAGCCTCGGCGCGCTGCTGTCGGCCCATCAGTCGATCGGCGTCCCCGAACCGCTCAAGCTGGCCGGCACCCCGGAGCAGAAGCGCGAATTCCTGCCGCGCTGCGCCCGCGGCGCCATCTCCGCGTTCCTGCTCACCGAACCCGACGTCGGGTCCGACCCGGCGCGGCTGGCGTCCTCGGCGGTACCCATCGAGGGCGGTGCCGCCTACGAACTGGACGGCGTGAAGCTGTGGACGACCAACGGCGTCGTCGCGGAACTGCTCGTCGTCATGGCGCGGGTACCGAAGAGCGAAGGCCATCGCGGCGGCATCTCCGCCTTCGTCGTCGAGGCGGACACCCCGGGAATCACCGTGGAACGGCGCAACGCGTTCATGGGACTGCACGGGATCGAGAACGGTGTCACCCGTATGTACAAGGTGCGCGTTCCGCGGGAGAACCTGATCGGGCGGGAGGGCGACGGATTGAAAATCGCACTCACCACCCTCAACGCCGGCCGGCTGGCGATTCCGGCGATGTGTGCGGGCGCAGGCAAGTGGTCGCTGAAGATCGCCCGCGAATGGTCCGGTGTCCGCGTCCAGTGGGGCAAAGCCATCGCCGAGCATGCGGCCGTCGCCAACAAGCTGTCGTTCATGGCCGCGACCACGTACGCGCTCGAGGCGGTCGTGGACCTGTCGGCGCAGATGAACGACGAGGGTCGCAACGACATCCGGATCGAGGCGGCGCTCGCCAAACTGTGGTCGTCCGAGATGGCCTGCGTCATCTCCGACGAGCTGATCCAGATCCGCGGCGGTCGCGGATACGAGACAGCGGCGTCGCTGGCCGCCCGCGGTGAACGGGCGGTGCCGGTGGAGCAGCTGGACCGCGACCTGCGCATCAACCGGATCTTCGAGGGGTCCAGCGAGATCATGCGGTTGCTGGTCGCGCGCGAGGCCGTGGACGCGCACCTCACAGCGGCGGGCGATCTCGCCGACCCGCACGCCGACACCGGTGCGAAGGCCCGGGCGGCGGCCAAGGCGAGCGGCTTCTACGCGAAGTGGCTGCCGCAACTCGTGGCGGGCAAGGGACAGGTGCCGACGTCGTTCGGCGAATTCGGCGTCCTGGCCAAGCACCTGCGTTTCGTCGAACGGCACTCCCGCAAGCTGGCCCGCTCCACGTTCTACGGAATGGCCCGGTGGCAGGCTGCCCTGGAGAAGCAGCAGGGCTTCCTCGGCCGGGTCGTCGACATCGGCGCCGAACTGTTCGCGATGTCCGCCACCTGCGTCAAGGCGGAGATGCAGCGGGAGGAGAACGAGGCCGAGGGCGCCGCGGCCTACGAACTCGCCGACGTGTTCTGCCGACAGGCGGCGCTGCGGGTCGAGAAGTTGTTCGACGGTCTGTGGCACAACACCGACGACGCCGACAAGCAGGTCGCGCGCTCGATCCTCGAAGGACGGTACGCGTGGCTGGAGCGGGGAGTGGTCGACCCCAGCGAAGGCACCGGCCCCTGGATCACCGAGTGGACGCCCGGCGCGTCGACCGAGGAGAACCTGGCGAGGAGGTTCCTGCACTCGACCCGTCTCTAGGCCGCCGGATTCCCGCGGCCGGGACGACGCGCAGCACAGTGCGGCACCCGCCGGCGTCACGCCGGCGGGTGCTGTTGCATGCGCGGCCACCGAACTTGAAACCCGGTCGGCCGCCGACCGGTGAAAACGGGGTGCGCCTATCCTGGATAATCGGTGTCGAGCCCTGTTCTCCGCAGAACAGTCCGCTCGTCCGAGACACCGTGTCCCGACAGTCGCAGAGAGGACCTCTCATGCTCGCCCGCACCGACCTTCGTGGTCGTACCCCTTCCACGGCCGAACTTCGCGCCGCACTTCCTCGAGGTGGAGTGGATGTGGACGCGGTCCTGCATCAGGTTCGCCCCGTCGTCGAGGCGGTCCGTGAACGCGGCGCCGACGCCGCCCTCGAATTCAGTGAGAAGTTCGACGGCGTCCGCCCCGCGCAGGTGCGGGTGCCGCAGGCCGAGCTGGACCGCGCCCTCCACGAACTCGACCCCGCAGTCCGCGCCGCCCTCGAGGTCGCGATCGAACGCACCCGCAAGGTCCACGCCGACCAGCGCCGCACCGACACCACCACCGAGGTCGTCCCGGGTGGCACCGTCACCGAACGGTGGGTGCCCGTCGACCGCGTCGGGCTGTACGTCCCCGGCGGCAACGCCGTCTACCCGTCCAGCGTCGTGATGAACGTGGTGCCCGCGCAGGCCGCCGGCGTCCGCTCGCTCGTGGTGGCGTCGCCACCGCAGTCCGAGTTCGGCGGTCTGCCGCACCCGACCATCCTCGCCGCGGCCGCCCTGCTGGGTGTCGACGAGGTGTGGGCCGTCGGCGGCGGTCAGGCCGTCGCCCTGCTCACCTACGGCGGCACCGACACGAACGGTGCCGAACTCGCCCCCGTCGACCTCATCACCGGCCCCGGCAACATCTACGTGACCGCCGCAAAGCGCCTCTGCCGCGGCCTGGTCGGCATCGACGCCGAGGCGGGCCCCACCGAGATCGCGATCCTCGCCGACCACACCGCCGACCCGGTGCACGTCGCCGCCGACATGATCAGCCAGGCCGAGCACGACGTGATGGCCGCCAGCGTGCTCGTCACGTCCAGCGTCGAACTCGCCGACGCCGTCGACACCGCCCTGGCCGCGCAGCTCGAGATCACCAAGCACAAGGAGCGCGTCACCGCCGCGCTGTCCGGCACCCAATCGGGCACCGTCCTGGTCTCCGACGTCGAGGCCGGGCTGCGGGTGGTCAACGCGTACGCCGCCGAGCACCTCGAGATCCAGACCGAGAACGCCACCGCCGTCGCCGCGAAGGTGACCAGTGCGGGCGCGGTGTTCGTCGGGCCGTGGGCGCCGGTCAGCCTCGGCGACTACTGCGCCGGGTCCAACCACGTCCTGCCCACCGCGGGCTGCGCCCGGCACTCCTCGGGCCTGAGCGTGCAGACGTTCCTGCGCGGCATCCACGTGGTCGACTACTCCGAATCCGCGCTGAAGGAGGTCTCCGGCCACGTCATCACCCTCGCGAACGCCGAGGACCTGCCCGCGCACGGTGAGGCCGTGCGGCTGCGGTTCGAGGCGCTGCGGTGACCGCCGCGAACGTGCCCGGTTCGTCGATCGGGGTCGACGCCCTGCCGATCCGGGAGAATCTGCGCGGCAAGTCGGCGTACGGGGCGCCGCAGCTGACGGTCCCCGTTCAGCTGAACACCAACGAGAACCCGCACCCGCCGACGAAGGCGCTCGTCGACGACGTCGCGGAGTCCGTGCGGGAGGCCGCACGCGAACTGCACCGCTACCCGGACCGCGACGCGGTGGCGCTGCGCACCGACCTCGCCGCGTACCTCGTTCGCCAGACCGGGGTGCCGGTCACGGTCGACAACGTGTGGGCGGCCAACGGGTCCAACGAGATCCTGCAGCAGCTGCTGCAGGCGTTCGGCGGTCCCGGTCGCAGCGCGATGGGATTCGTGCCGTCGTACTCGATGCACCCGATCATCGCGGACGGCACCGAGACCGAGTGGCTGCCGATCTTCCGGCGCGCCGACTTCGCGCTCGACGTGGAGGCCGCGACCGCGGCGATCGCCGAACGCAGGCCCGACGTCGTGTTCGTCACCAGCCCCAACAACCCGACCGGGCACAGCGTCGGCATCGCGGAACTGCGCCGTGTCCTCGACGCCGCGCCCGGCATCGTGATCGTCGACGAGGCGTACGCCGAATTCTCCGACGCACCGAGCGCCCTGACGCTGATCGACGAGTACCCGTCGAAGCTGGTGGTGTCGCGGACGATGAGCAAGGCGTTCGCGTTCGCCGGCGGCAGGCTCGGATACCTCGCGGCCGCACCGGCATTCATCGAGGCGCTGCTCCTGGTCCGGCTGCCGTACCACCTGTCGGTGGTCACGCAGGCCGCTGCCCGCGCGGCGTTGCGGCACGCGAACGAGACGCTCGGCAGCGTACACGCCCTCGCGGCGGAGCGGGTGCGGGTGTCGAAGGCATTGGAGGACACGGGTTTCCACGTCATCCCCAGCGACGCGAACTTCATCCTGTTCGGTGAGTTCACCGACAGTGCCCGAGCCTGGCAGGCCTACCTCGACCGCGGAGTGCTGATCCGGGACGTCGGGATCCCCGGATACCTGCGCGCCACCGTCGGGCTGGCCTCCGAGAACGACGCCTTCATCGTGGCGAGCGACGAGATCGCCTCCACCGAACTCACCAGCTCAGGAGACCGAGGATGACCGACCGCATCGCCCGCGTGGAGCGCACCACCAAGGAATCGAGCATCACCGTCGAACTGAACCTCGACGGCACCGGCATCGTCGACGTCTCCACCGGGGTTCCGTTCTTCGACCACATGCTGACCGCGCTCGGCTCCCACGCGAGTTTCGACCTCACCGTCCACGCGAAGGGCGACATCGAGATCGAGGCGCACCACACGGTCGAGGACACGTCGATCGTGCTCGGACAGGCGCTCGGGCAGGCCCTCGGCGACAAGAAGGGCATCCGCCGGTTCGGTGACGCGTTCATCCCGATGGACGAGACGCTCGCCCACGCGTCGGTCGACGTGTCCGGGCGACCGTACTGCGTCCACACCGGCGAACCCGAGCACCTGCTGCACGCCGTCATCGGCGGGTACCCGGGGGTGCCGTACGCGACCGTGATCAACCGGCACGTGTTCGAGTCGATCGCACTCAACGCGCGCATCGCCCTGCACGTGCGCGTGCTCTACGGGCGCGATCAGCACCACATCACCGAGGCCGAGTTCAAGGCCGTCGCCCGTGCACTGCGTGAGGCCGTCGAACCCGATCCCCGCGTCACGGGCGTGCCGTCCACCAAGGGCAGCCTGTGAACCGGACGCATTCGTGAGCGTCGTCCTCGTCTACGTCCTGTTCATCGCCGCGGGTATCGCGGCGGGCGGCGCGTACTCCATGTGGAAGTTCAACAAACTGGCCTCGGGCGTGCTGCTGGCACTGGCGGTGCTGGCAGCCGTGGCGGGCGTTCTCAGGTTGCTGTAGTGCCGGTCGCAGTGGGGGAGCGCCGCGGCCTGCTCCGCACCCGCGGTCTGCCCACCGCGATGGTGATGGGCGCCGCGGCGTTCGGCGGCTGGGCGGTGCTGCTGCCGGTGGTTCCGCTGATCGTCTCGCTGTCCGGCGGCTCGGACACTCTCGCCGGCAGCGTGACGGCCGTGTTCATGGCCGCGACCGTCGCCACCCAACTCGGCGTGCCCCGGCTCCTGCGTAGATGGGGGCACCGGTGGATGCTCGCCGCGGGCTGCATGCTGCTGGGGCCGCCGTCGCTTCTCCTCCTGCTCTCCACCGAGGCGATCCCGGTGCTGGCGGTGTCGGCCGTCCGGGGATCGGGCTTCGGCATGCTCACCGTCGCGAGCAGTGCGCTGGTCGCGGAACTCGTTCCGCGGCAGATGCTCGGCCGCGCGACGGGTGCACAGGGAATCGCGGTGGCCGCCGCGCAGATGGTCGGGTTGCCGGCGGGGCTCGCGATCATGGCGCACTGGTCCGCGACCCCCGTCTTCGTGATCGGCGCTCTCATTCCCGCGCTCGCGGTCGTCGCGGTCACGCGGCTCCCCGCGATCCACGCCCCCGCGGATCGCGCGTCGCACGATCGCATCCCGCTCGCCGCCGTGTTGACCCCGTGGCTGTCGATCGCGATCGTGGCGGCCGCGTTCGGCGGTCTGTCCAGCCTGCTGCCGATCGCGATCTCGGAGCGGGCGTCGCTCGCGGGGGTGATCCTCGCCGTGTCGAGCGGGGCGACGCTGATCGGGCGGTACGCCGCGGGATCGTTCTCCGACCGGCTCGGGGTGGGCCGTGCCCTGATTCCCGCCCTGACGTTCGTGTGCCTCGGCCTGGTCCTGTTCGCCGTCGCCGCGGCGGCAGCGGCGCCCGTGCCGCTGCTCGTGTGCGCGGCGCTGGCATTCGGGTTCGGGTTCGGTGCGGTGCAGAACGAGTCGCTCGTCATGATCTTCACCGCCGCGGGACCGGCCCGATTCGGCTCGGCGAGCGCCGGATGGAACATCGGGTTCGACGCCGGCACCGGGTTCGGTTCCCTCGCGCTCGGAGCCGTCGCGTCGGTGGCCGGGTATTCCTGGGTGTTCGGGGTCGCGGCGACGGCGGTCGCGGTGGTCCCGGCCGCCGGAACGGTCGTCGGCCGCGCCCTCCGGCGTCGTTCGGCCGCCGGATAAGGTTGTGTCATGACCGTCTCCACGATTGCCGTCCTCGACTACGGCTCCGGCAACTTGCATTCGGCCACCCGCGCTCTGGCCCGGACCGGCGCGCGCGTCGAGGTCACGTCCGATCACAAGGTCGCACTCGCGGCCGACGGTCTCGTCGTTCCCGGCGTCGGCGCCTTCGCGGCGTGTATGGAGGGGCTCCGCGCGGTGCGGGGGGAGCGGATCATCGGTCAGCGTCTGGCCGGCGGACGGCCGGTCCTGGGGATCTGCGTCGGCATGCAGATCCTCTTCGAACGCGGCGTCGAGTTCGGCGTCGAGGCGGAAGGCTGCGGCGAATGGCCCGGCACCGTCGAACGGCTCCAGGCCGACGTGCTGCCGCACATGGGGTGGAACACCGTCGAGGCACCGGGCAACAGCACGCTGTTCGCCGGTATCGATCCCGACACCCGGTTCTACTTCGTCCACTCGTACGCTGCCCAGACCTGGGAACTGCCGACGCCGGAGCGGCTGGCGCCGCCCGCCCTGACCTGGGCCGATCACGGCGGCAAGTTCCTCGCCGCCGTCGAGAACGGCGCACTGTCCGCCACCCAGTTCCACCCCGAGAAGTCCGGCGACGCGGGCGCTGAACTGCTCCGCAACTGGGTTCGCAGTCTGTGACCGAACCCGGGGACGGGCGCGGCGACCTGTCGATCGGCAGGCTCGCCGTGTACGCGATGGGCGCCGCCACCGCGGTCCTGGTCCTCGCGACCGTGATCATTCTGGTGCTGAAACCGGGCCCCGTCCTCGGGCTGATCGTCGGGTTGCTCGGCGTCGCCGGTGCGATCGCCGCCATGGGTTACGTGTCGAAACGCATGACCCGCAACGCCTACGGCCGCGACCCCGAGGACCCGAAGCCGGGTTCCGACCGCTGAGCGACTAGGGTTGTCGCACGTGAGCCTGGTCCTTTTGCCTGCTGTAGATGTCGTCAACGGTGAAGCTGTTCGCCTCGTCCAGGGGGAGGCAGGAAGCGAGACCGGATACGGCTCGCCTCGTGATGCCGCCCTCGCATGGCAGAACGACGGTGCCGAGTGGGTCCACATCGTCGACCTCGACGCCGCCTTCGGTCGCGGCTCGAACCGTGAACTCCTCGCCGACGTGGTGGGGGAACTCGACGTTCAGGTGGAACTGTCCGGCGGAATCCGCGACGACGCGTCGCTCGAGGCCGCACTGGCCACCGGCTGCGGTCGCGTCAACCTCGGCACCGCCGCCATCGAGAACCCCGAGTGGTGTGCCCGCGCCATCGCCAAGTACGGCGAGAAGATCGCCGTCGGTCTCGACGTGCGCCTCGTCGACGGTGAGTACCAGCTTCGCGGCCGCGGGTGGGTCACCGAGGGCGGGAACCTGTGGGAGACCCTCGCCCGGCTCGACAAGGACGGCTGCTCCCGCTACGTCGTCACCGACGTGAGCAAGGACGGCACTCTCACCGGCCCCAATCTCGAACTCCTCGCGCAGGTCTGCGCGGCCACCGACGCCCCCGTCGTCGCCTCGGGTGGTGTGTCCACCATCGACGACCTCCGGGCGATCGCCGGACTCGTCGACCAGGGCGTCGAGGGATCCATCGTCGGCAAGGCGCTGTACGCGGGGCGGTTCACCCTCCCCGAGGCGCTCGCCGCGGTCTCGGGCTGAGTTCGCGCCATGGCCCTGTCCCGCGATCCCCGGGAACTCCTCGCCGTTGCCAGTGAGCTGCTCGACGGAGTGCACGACCGGTTCGTCTCCGGGGTGGGTGCGCCCAGCGCCGTCCACAAGGGCCCCGACGATTTCGCGACCGCCGTCGACCTCGAACTCGAGAAGCGGCTGACCGGCGAGCTGCGTGACCGGACCGGCATCGACGTCCACGGCGAGGAGTTCGGCGGACCCGACCTCGACAGTGGACCCGTCTGGGTGCTCGACCCCATCGACGGCACCTTCAACTATTCGGCCGGTCTGCCCACCGCGGGCACGCTGCTCGCGCTCCTCGACGACGGGGTTCCCGTTCTCGGTCTCACGTGGCTGCCGCTCGTCGGGCGGCGCTACGCGGCCGTCGCGGACGGCCCGTTGCTCGAGGGCGGTCAGCCGCTGCCGAGTCTCGGCCGCACGTCGCTGGCGTCGTCGATCGTGGGCTTGGGGGCGCTGAACATCGACAGTCGCGGGCGGATCCCCGGCGCGTACCGGTTGCAGGTCCTCGCGCAGCTCAGCCGGGTGTCCTCGCGGATCCGGATCCACGGGTCCACCGGGGTCGACCTCGCGTTCACCGCGGCCGGAATACTCGGCGGTGCGGTGGTGTTCGGCCACAATGCGTGGGACAACGCGGCCGGTGTGGCGCTGGTGCGCGCCGCGGGCGGTGTGGTGACCGATCTGGGCGGCAAGCCCTGGACGGTGATGTCCGATTCGGTGCTCGCCGGAGCGCCCGGGGTGCACGGCGAAATTCTCGATATCCTCGGATCACTGGGTGATCCCCGTTCCGAGCCTTCAGGAGGGCGTACGCAATGACTCTGGCGGTTCGAGTGATCCCGTGTCTGGACGTCGATGCCGGACGCGTCGTCAAGGGCGTCAACTTCGAGAACCTGCGGGACGCGGGCGACCCCGTCGAACTGGCGGCCGCGTACGACGCCCAGGGCGCCGATGAGCTCACGTTCCTCGACGTCACCGCGTCGACCGCCGACCGGGGCACCATGCTCGACGTGGTCAGCCGGACGGCGGAACAGGTGTTCATCCCGCTCACGGTCGGCGGCGGTGTCCGCACCGTCGAGGACGTCGACCGGTTGCTGCGTGCCGGCGCCGACAAGGTGAGCGTCAACACCGCCGCGATCGCGCGGCCCGAGTTGCTCCGCGAACTGAGCGAACGGTTCGGCTCCCAGTGCATCGTGCTGTCGGTGGACGCGCGCACCGTGCCGCAGGGCCAACCGGACACCCCGTCGGGGTGGGAGGTCACGACCCACGGCGGCAAGCGCAGCACCGGCATCGACGCGGTCGAGTGGGCGGTCCGCGGCGCCGAACTGGGCGTAGGGGAGATCCTGCTCAACTCGATGGACGCGGACGGCACGAAGGCCGGTTTCGACCTGCCGATGATCCGCGCGGTCCGCGCCGCCGTGCACGTGCCGGTGATCGCCAGCGGGGGAGCGGGCGCCGTCGAGCACTTCGCACCCGCCGTCGGAGCCGGCGCGGACGCCGTCCTCGCCGCCAGTGTCTTCCACTTCGGCGACATGACGATCGGCGACGTCAAGAAGTCCATGCGTGCAGAAGGGATCACCGTCCGATGAGTCTCGACCCGGCCATCGCGTCACGGCTCAAGCGCAACGAGGCGGGACTGTTCAATGCCGTCGCGCAGGAAAGGTCGACGGGCGACGTCCTGATGGTGGCGTGGATGGACGACGAGGCCCTCGCACGCACCCTCGAGACCCGTAAGGGCACGTACTATTCCCGCTCCCGTCAGCAGTACTGGGTGAAGGGCGAGACGTCCGGTCACACGCAGTACGTCCACGAGGTGCGGCTCGACTGCGACGGCGACACCGTGCTGCTCGTCGTCGACCAGGAGGGGGCGGCGTGCCACACGGGCACGCACACCTGCTTCGACTCGGACGTCCTGCTCGCCGCCGACTAGCGCAGCGGCCCTCGGCGGGATGTTCGTATGCCCTCGGGCAGGATGTCGGCATGCCACTTATTCAGATCAGTCAGACGCCGGGGCTCACGGCGGAGCAGAAGCGTGCCACGATCGAGGCCGTCACGAAGGCGTACGCCGACGCGACGGGTAAGAATGCGGCGACGGTGTGGGTGACGATCACCGAGGTGCCGCGCGACAGCTGGGGTGTCGGCGGGACGCCGCTGGGGTGAGCTGTCGGGACGCCGCTGGGGTGAGCGGCGGTCAGGCCTTGCCGGTTCCCGAGGCGATGCTCTTGTCGAGTTGGGTGAGCATGGCGCCGGACAGTTCGGACAGTTGACGGACCTGGTCGGCGGAGAGGCCGTCGAAGATCAGTGACCGGACGGATTCGACGTGCGGCGGCGCGGCCTCGACGACCTTGGCCATGCCTTCGTCGGTGAGGACGGCGTCGGAGCCGCGGCTGCCGCGGATGCTTTCGCGGCGCACCCAGCCGGCTTTCTCCATTTTGGTGACGACGTGGGACAGCCGGGACAGGGACGCGTTGGCGCGCTGTGCGAGCAGGGACAGCTGCAGGCGCCGGTTCGATTCGCCGGACAGTGAGGCGAGGACGAAGTACTCGAAGTGGGTGAGTGCCGAGTCGCGTTGGAGCTGGGTGTCCAGTGCGGCGGGGAGCCGGGTGACCAGTGCGATGAGGGTGAGCCAGGCCTCCTGCTGCTCTGCGTCGAGCCATCGGGTGCCGGGCTCTGTCGACGTGCCCTCGTCGTTACCACTCATCGGTGGTGTCCTCCGTCCGTACGTCGCTCCATGCGTGTGCAGCGTGTCCTCCATAGTTAGCACGCCGCGGGGCCGATTCGTGCCCGGGGAATAGTTGCCGCGCCCACGGGTTGACTCCTATAGTAACTTGAAGGTTCAACATTGAGGCGGCGGTGATCCGGCCGGCGTCCTCGATGAGGGATCTCGATCCGAAGGAGTCGCGATGACCGCCACCATGCCCGCACTGTTCCTCAGCCATGGTGCGCCACCGCTGGTGGACAGCGACCTGTGGGTGTCGCAGCTGGCGAAGTGGGCGGGCGACCTGCCACGGCCCAAGGCCATTCTCATGGTGTCGGCACATTGGGAATCGGCGCCGCTCACGATCGGATCCACCACCACCGGCACCCCCCTCGTCTACGACTTCGGGGGCTTCCCCGAACGGTTCTACCGGACAACGTACGAGTCGCCCGGCGCCCCCGAACTCGCGGCGCAGGTCGTGTCCCTGATGCCGGACGACGAGACCGTGTCGCACCAGCCGCATCGCGGCCTCGACCACGGCGCCTACGTGCCGTTGACGGTCATGTACCCCGATGCCGACATCCCGGTCCTCCAGATCTCGCTACCGACCCTCGATCCGCAACGGCTGCTGCACCTCGGTGAGCGGCTGCGTCCCCTGCGCGAGCAGGGCGTGCTGATCGTCGGGTCCGGATTCACCACCCACGGACTGCCGTTCCTGCGCGACCCGTCACCCGACGCGAAGGCGCCGGGCTGGTCCTCGGAGTTCGACGCCTGGGCGGACGAGCGTCTCGCCGCGGGCGACGTGGATTCGCTGATCGATTTCCGCTCGCTCGCGCCGGGCATGCCGTACGCACACCCGACGATCGAGCACTTCGCGCCGCTCTTCGTCACGCTCGGCGCGTCGAGCGACCCCGAGCAGATTCCCCGGCAGGTGATCGACGGTTTCTGGATGGGACTGGCCAAGCGGTCGATTCAGGTGTCCTGACGCGTCCGGAGGAAGGCTAGTGCCTGATCACCGTGCGTGTTCGCGCGGAACTCGCTCGAGATGACCTCGAGCACGGTGCGGTCGGTGTCGATGACAAACGTCGACCGCTTGACCGGGGCGAGTTTGCCGAGCAGTCCGCGGCGGACGCCGAACTGCTCCGCGACGGCTCCGTCGGCGTCCGACAGCAGCGGGTAATCGAAGGACTGCGCCTGCGCGAACGACGCCTGCTTCGCCACCGCATCGGTGCTGATCCCGGCGCGCGACGCCCCCACGGCGGAGAACTCCGTTCCGAGGTCCCGGAAGTGGCAGGCCTCGGCGGTGCAGACCGGCGTCGACGCCGCAGGGTAGAAGAACAGCACGAGGGGGCCGTCCTCGAGGAGGCTCGACAGCGATCGTTCGATGCCGTCCTGATCGGGCAGGGTGAATTCCGGTGCGAGCTGACCTGGCTTCATGGGTGCCGAGGCTACCCGCGCACGCAGACGGTGCGAGTGCGCCTGGGATGATGGTCGGCATGCACGGCGAGCCCACCACGATTCCCGCACCCGAGTCCGCCGCCACCCCGGCCGACGGCGGGTCCGACTCGACCACCACACGTGAGCAGTTCCACGCTCTCGCCGCCGAACACCGGGTCGTCCCGGTGACGCGCAAGGTGCTGGCAGACGCGGAAACACCGTTGTCTGCCTACACCAAGCTGGCGGCGAACCGGCCCGGCACCTTCCTGCTCGAGTCGGCGGAGAACGGCCGATCGTGGTCGCGATGGTCGTTCATCGGCGCGGGCAGTCCCGCCGCACTGACCGTCGTCGACGGTGAAGCAGCCTGGTACGGCAACGTTCCCGCGGGCGCGCCGTCTGGCGGCGATCCGATCGCCGCCCTCGGCCAGACCCTCGAACTACTCCGAAGCGAGCGGCTGCCCGATCTGCCGCCGCTGACCGGCGGCATGGTCGGCTTCCTCGGGTACGACGCGGTGCGGCGCATCGAGCGCATCGGCGAGCACGCCACCGACGACCTGCAGATTCCCGAGATGGTGATGCTGCTGGCGACGGATCTCGCGGCCGTCGACCACCATGAGGGCGCCATCACCCTGATCGCCAACGCCGTCAACTGGGACGGCACGGACGAACGCGTCGACGAGGCCTACGACTCCGCGGTGGAGCGGCTGGACCGGATGACACACGCCCTGTCGGCCCCGGCGTCGTCGACCGTGTCCACGTTCGCGAAACCCGCCCCCGACTACCGCCGTCAGCGCACCACCGAAGGGTTCGGCGCCGACGTGCAGAAACTCGTCGGCGACATCGAGGCCGGCGAGGCCTTCCAGGTGGTGCTGTCGCAGCGCTTCGAGATCGACTGCACCGCCGACCCGATCGACGTCTACCGGATGCTGCGCGCGTCCAACCCCAGCCCGTACATGTACCTCCTCAACGTGCCGAACGGCGACGACGAGACCGCGTTCTCGATCGTCGGCTCGAGCCCGGAGGCGCTGGTGACCGTGTCGGAAGGCGTGGCCACCACGCACCCGATCGCGGGCACCCGGTGGCGCGGGCACACCGAGGAGGAGGACATCCTGCTCGAGAAAGACCTGCTCGCCGACGAGAAGGAGAACGCGGAGCACCTGATGCTCGTGGACCTGGGTCGCAACGACCTGGGGCGCGTCTGCGAACCGGGCACGGTGAAGGTCCACGACTACCGCCACATCGAGCGGTACAGCCACGTGATGCATCTCGTCTCCACCGTCACCGGTCACCTCGCGGACGGCAAGCAGGCCCTCGACGCCGTCACCGCCTGCTTCCCGGCGGGCACCCTGTCGGGAGCGCCGAAGGTCAGGGCGATGCAGCTGATCGAGGAACTCGAACCCACCCGCCGCGGCATCTACGGCGGCATCATCGGGTACCTCGACTTCGCGGGTGACGCCGACACGGCCATCGCGATCCGCACCGCCCTGATCAAGGACGGCATCGGGTACGTCCAGGCAGGCGCGGGCGTCGTCGCCGACTCGAACCCCGAATACGAGGACACCGAGGCGCGGAACAAGGCGATGGCTGTGCTCAGCGCGATCGCGGCGGCGCACACGCTGAAGACCCTGGGAGGCGACACGCAGTGAGCGACGCGTCGGAGCCGGCCCGGGACCCCGCGCGGGCGGGGCGCCGCCGATCGATGATCGCGGTGCTGCTCCTCGCCGTCGCCGCAGTGTGCCTGTGGGGCGCCTCACGGATGACGTGGGTGGAGGTCACCTCCTCCGACGGGCTCGGCGAGGAACGCACGTCGGTGCTCGTGGGCGGCACGTGGGCGGCGGCGCTCACGCCGCTGGCGCTGACCCTGGTCGCCGCGATCGCCGCGTCGTTCGCCGTGAAGGGCTGGGCCCTGCGCGTGCTGGGTGTGCTCGTCGCGGTGGTGGCCGTCGCGGCCGCCGTCCCGGCGGTGGGGTTGCTCGTGTCCGGCGCCTCCGACGACGAGGCGGCGCGGCTGGCCGAGCTGCCGGGCCGGGCCGAGGTCCAGTCGGTGTCCGTGCACGCCGGACCCGCCGTTCTCGTGCTGGTGGGGGCCCTGGCGGCGCTCGCCGCCGCGGTGGAACTGGTCCGCAGGCCGAGGGTGCGGGCGGGGTTGTCCTCCAAGTACGACAGCCCGGGTGCGCGACGTGACGCAGCGAAGAAGGCCGGTGCCGATTCCGCCGACGGTCCCGTCACCCAGCGCATGCTCTGGGACGCCCTGGACGCGGGGGAGGACCCCACGGTGGAAGACAAGAAAGCCGAACCTGTCGACCAAGTTGACGGTTCGGACGAAGACCCGGGTACCCGGACGTAAACACAATCAGAGTGCCATCTAGGCTGGCTTCACCCCTGATGATGTTCCTCACATCGGGTTTCTGCCCAGAAAGGACTCGGGCCACGATGACCGTTCTCGACTCGATTCTCGACGGGGTGCGCGCCGACGTCGCCGCCCGCGAAGCCGTCCTTGACTTCGCCGCAGTCAAGGCTGCCGCCGCCGCCGCACCGCCGGCCCTCGATGCCGCGGCCGCCCTGCTCGAGCCGGGCATCGGAGTCATCGCCGAGGTCAAGCGCGCCAGCCCCTCGAAGGGTGCGCTCGCCGACATCGCCGATCCCGCCGAACTGGCCGCCGCCTACCAGGCCGGTGGCGCCCGCGTGATCAGCGTGCTCACCGAGGAGCGCCGGTTCCAGGGGTCCCTCGCGGACCTCGACGCCGTCCGCCGCGCGGTGAGCATCCCGATCCTCCGCAAGGACTTCATCGTCGGGCCCTACCAGATCCACGAGGCCCGCGCGCACGGCGCCGACATGGTGCTGCTCATCGTCGCCGCCCTCGAGCAGGACGCGCTCGCGTCGCTGATCGACCGGACGGAGTCGCTGGGCATGACGGCCCTCGTCGAGGTCCACACCGAGGAAGAAGCGAACCGGGCGATCGAGGCGGGCGCCAAGGTAATCGGTGTCAACGCGCGCAACCTCAAGACGCTCGAGGTCGACAAGAACACGTTCGGCGAGATCGCTCCCGGGCTGCCCACCGAGATCATCAAGATCGCGGAGTCCGGGGTGCGCGGCACGGCCGACCTGCTGGCGTACGCCGGTGCGGGAGCCGACGCGGTGCTGGTCGGCGAAGGCCTCGTCACCAGCGGTGATCCGCGCAAGGCGGTGGCCGATCTGGTCAACGCCGGCGCGCACCCGTCCTGCCCCAAGCCGTCGCGCTGAGGTAGCCCCGGCGGACCTGACCCGGACGGCGGCGGAACCCGGCCTCGAGGCAGACTGGACCTGTGACTTCACGTAATCAGGAAACCGTCTTCAAGGGTGGCAATCTGCCGCCTGCCAGCGCCGGAATCGCCGAGCGTACGACGCACGACCCCGATGCCGGAGGACACTTCGGCGTGTACGGCGGACGGCATGTGCCTGAGGCCCTGATGGCGGTGATCGAGGAGGTCACCGCCGAGTACGAGAAGGCGCGCGGCGACGAGTCGTTCCTGAACGAACTCGACCGCCTCCAGCGCGACTACACCGGCCGTCCGTCCCCGATCTTCGAGGCGACGCGGATGAGCGAGTTCGCCGGTGGGGCGCGGCTGATCCTCAAGCGCGAAGACCTCAACCACACCGGCTCGCACAAGATCAACAACGTGCTCGGGCAGGTGCTGCTCGCCAAGCGCATGGGCAAGACCCGCATCATCGCAGAAACCGGTGCCGGCCAGCACGGCGTGGCCACCGCCACCGCCTGCGCGCTCCTCGGTCTGGAATGCATCATCTACATGGGCGCCGTCGACACCGAGCGGCAGGCGCTGAACGTCGCCCGCATGCGGCTGCTCGGATCGGCGGTCGTGTCCGTCGAGTCGGGGTCGAGGACCCTGAAGGACGCGATCAACGAGGCGCTGCGCGACTGGGTCACCAACGCCCACAACACCTACTACTGCTTCGGCACCGCCGCCGGACCGCACCCGTTCCCGACCATCGTCCGCGACTTCCAGCGCGTCGTCGGTCTCGAGACGCGGGTCCAGGTGCAGGCGCTGACCGGCCGGCTGCCCGACGCCGTGACGGCGTGCGTCGGCGGCGGGTCCAACGCCATCGGCATCTTCCACGCCTTTCTCGACGACCCGTCCGTGCGACTGGTCGGGTACGAGGCCGCCGGTGACGGCGTCGAGACCGGAAGGCACGCCGCCACGTTCGCGGGAGGCACCCCGGGCGCGTTCCAGGGCGCGTACTCGTACCTGCTGCAGGACGAGGATGGCCAGACCATCGAGTCGCACTCGATCTCCGCGGGCCTCGACTACCCCGGGGTCGGCCCGGAACACGCGCTCCTCAAGGACATCGGCCGCGCCACCTACGAGCCGGTCACCGACTCGGAGGCCATGGACGCGCTGCGTCTGCTGTCCGAGCGTGAGGGCATCATCCCGGCCATCGAGTCCGCCCACGCCGTCGCCGGTGCACTGCGACTGGGCCGCGAACTGGGGGAGGGCGCGATCATCGTCGTCAGCCTGTCCGGGCGCGGCGACAAGGACATGGACACGGCAGCCAAGTGGTTCGGACTGTTCGATCCGGACGACTCGACCGAGACCACCACGACTGACAAGGAAGGTTCGGCCAAGTGAGCGAACGACTCTCGCGCCTCGCCCCGACGTTCGCGCAGTGCCGCGAGGAGAAGCGTGCCGCGCTCGTCGGGTACCTCCCGGCCGGGTTCCCGACCGTGCAGGAATCCATCGACGTGTTCAAGGCGATGGTCGAATCCGGTTGCGACATCGTCGAGGTCGGCATCGCCTACTCCGACCCGGTGATGGACGGACCCACCATTCAGGCGGCGGCCGAGACGGCGCTGAAGAACGGCGTCCGGGTACGCGACGTGTTCACGGTGGTCGAGGCGATCGCCTCCGTCGGCGGCAAGGCCGTCGTGATGACGTACTGGAATCCGGTTCTGCAGTACGGCGTCGACAAGTTCGCCCGCGATCTGGCGAGCGCAGGCGGCCTCGGGCTGATCACCCCCAACCTCATCCCCGAGGAAGCCGGTGAGTGGATCGCGGCGTCGAAGGAACACGACCTCGACCGGATCTTCCTCGTCGCGCCGTCGTCGACCGAGGAGCGTCTCGCGATCACCCTCGACGCCAGCAGCGGGTTCGTCTACGCCGCGTCCACGATGGGTGTCACCGGCGCCCGTGACGCCGTGTCGTCGATGGCACCCGAACTGACGGCCCGCATCCGTGCCCACTCGGACATTCCGGTGGGTGTCGGACTGGGTGTCCGCTCCGGCGCGCAGGCCGCCGAGATCGCCGCCTACGCCGACGCGGTCATCGTCGGATCCGCGCTGGTCACCGCGGCGGAGAGCGGTCTGGACGCGGTGCGCTCGCTGACGGAGGAACTCGCCGAGGGCGTTCGCTCCGCTACCGTGGCGTCGTGACTTCCACCGTGGACGTACTGGCCTACATTCCGAGTCCGCCCCAAGGTGTCTGGTATGTCGGACCGGTGGCCCTGCGCGCGTACGCGCTGTTCATCATCGTCGGGATCGTCGTCGCGATCGTGTGGGGCGACCGTCGCTGGGTCGCCCGCGGCGGCGAGAAGGGCACCGTCCTCGACATCGCCATCTGGGCGGTGCCGTTCGGCCTGATCGGCGGCCGCCTCTACCACGTGATGACCGACTGGCCGACGTACTTCGGGGAGGGCGGCGACCCCGTCGACGCCCTGAAGGTGTGGCAGGGCGGCCTCGGCATCTGGGGCGCCGTGGCGCTCGGCGGTGTCGGTGCCTGGATCGGTTGCCGGCGCCGCGGCATCCCGCTGCCGGCGCTCGGCGATGCGGTCGCGCCCGCCATCCTGCTCGCGCAAGCGATCGGACGGCTCGGAAACTACTTCAACCAGGAACTCTACGGTCGCGAGACCGACGTTCCGTGGGGGCTCGAGATCTTCGAGCGCCGCAACGACGTCGGCCAGGTGTCTCCGCAGCTGATCGACGGGGTGTCCACCGTCGAGGTCGCGTTCGTGGTGCATCCGACGTTCCTGTACGAGGCACTGTGGAACGTGCTGATCGTGATCCTGCTCGTGTGGGTCGATCGCCGATTCCGCATCGGGCACGGCCGCCTCTTCGCCCTGTACGTAGCCGGGTACTGCGCCGGGCGCTTCTGGATCGAATTGATGCGCAGCGACCACGCGAGCCTCATCGCCGGTGTCCGCGTGAACTCGTTCACCTCCGCCCTGGTGTTCGTCGCGGCCGTGGTGTACTTCTTCGCTGCCACGAAGGGGCGCGAGGATCCGGCCGACCTGCGGCCTGTCGACGGCGAACCGGTCGCGGACGGCACCGCACCGGCGGAGCCGGACGAGACCGCACCGGCGAAGGGGGAGAAGAAGGTCGAGGGCAGGGACGAGGACGGGAAGGCGTCCGCATCGGAGTCGGTATCGGACGACAAGGCCGCGAGCACTGCGAGTGCCGGCGGGGATGCGGGCACGAAGACCATCGACAGCAAGAAGGATGACGCGAATGACTGAACCGGGGAAAGCATCCGACGATTCCGGCAAGGGTGCATCCGAGGACGCACACAAGGTCGACCTGGGTAAGAGCAGCGACGGCACCGAGAACAGCAGCGACTCGAGCCTGCCGCCCGAATTCGGCTCGCCCTTCGACTACGACGCCACCGCCGAGGCCTCGCTGTCCCAGCCGCCCGCCACGTCCGACGCGACGCCGTCACCGGGGTCGTCCGGAACGGGACCGGGCTGGGACACCTATTCGGGTGTCGGTAACGGCCCGGGCTGGGGGTCGACGCCCACCTACCCGTCGCCGGGCGGAACCGAGCCGACGGCCCCGTTCCCGAACGTGGGCGAGCCGACTTCGCCGACCGCGCCGTACACCGGGTACGAGAAGCCCCAGCAGCCGGACGGTCCGACCTACGGGGCGCCGGATCCGAATTACGGCGCGCAGTACGGGGCTGCTCCGCAATCGCCGCAGGACTACCAGCAGCCCGGGTACCAGCAGCCGGGGTACGGACAGCAGCAGGGTTACCCCCAGCAGGGGTACCCGCCGCCCGGGTACGCCCCCGGCTACAACGCGTACGCCGATCCGTCGGCGCCGTTCGGCAGGCACCCGCTGACGGGTGAGCCGTACTCCGACAAGTCCAAGTTGACCGCCGGGCTGCTGCAGATCTTCCTCGGCGCGTTCGGCGTCGGGCGGTTCTACCTGAACCAGCCCGGCATCGCCGTGGCGCAGATCGCCGTGACGTGGCTGACCTGTGGAATCGGCGGTATCTGGCCGCTGGTCGACGGCATCATGATGCTGACCGGGAGCGTGAAGGACCAGTACGGACGGCCCCTGCGGGACCAGTGACGATCCCCGGACACCGTGTGGCCCGTGTTGCTGATGCGACACGGGCCACCGCCCGTTCCGGGCCCGATTCGGCATATCTTGCCGGGTATCGGTCCTGGTAAGCTGAGCGCGCCGGATGTATGTCCGGTAACAACCTTCACGGGCCGATGCTGTCCCGGTAGACCCCCGAAAAGCAGTTAGCGCCCGTCGTGGCGACCCCGCTAGCGGAGGCCGCCGACAGCACGTGCGGAGCGCACACACTGGTGGTCTTCCCGGCCGATGTGGAGGTATATCGGTGCTGTTCTCGCAGTTGCCCGGTCCCCAGGGCTTGTACGACCCGGACCAGGAAGTCGATTCCTGCGGTGTCGCCATGGTCGCGGACGTGCACGGCCGCCGCTCCCACTCCATCGTCTCCGACGGCCTCCTCGCTCTCGAGAATCTCGAGCACCGCGGCGCGGCGGGATCCGAACCGAACAGCGGCGACGGCGCCGGCATCCTGCTCCAGCTCCCCACCGAATTCTTCGGGGCTCTCGCCTCGTTCGACCTCCCCGCGCCCCTGGACGACGGCAGCAGCACGTACGCGGCGGGCATCTGCTTCCTCCCGCGGGACCCGCAGGCGCGGGCGGCCGCGCAACGACGCGTGTCCGACCTCGCGGACGAGGAGGGCCTCCAGATCCTCGGCTGGCGTCCGGTGCCCGTCGATCCGGACGGCGCGGATGTCGGCTCGACGGCCCGCGCCTGTGCTCCGCACATGAGCCAGTTGTTCGTCGCCGGACCCGCCGTCGGCGGGATCCGGCCCGGCGGGCTCGACCTCGACCGTCTGGTCTACCCGCTGCGCAAGCGGGCCGAGCAGGTCACCCCCGACATCGAGTCGGAGGGCAGCGGCGTGTACTTCCCGTCGCTGTCGAGCCGGACGATCGTCTACAAGGGAATGCTGACCACGTCCCAGTTGGCGCGGTACTTCCCGGACCTGCGCGACCCGCGGATGGCGAGCGCGATCGCGATCGTGCACAGCCGGTTCTCTACCAACACGTTCCCGTCCTGGCCGCTCGCGCACCCGTTCCGGTTCGTCGCGCACAACGGGGAGATCAACACGGTCCGCGGCAACCGGAACCGCATGCGCGCCCGCGAGGCGTTGCTGTCGAGTGCGGTGATCCCGGGCGACCTGCGCAGGCTGTATCCGATCTGCACCCCCGACGCGTCGGATTCGGCGTCGTTCGACGAGGTGCTCGAACTGCTGCACCTCGCCGGCCGCAGCGTGGCGCACGCGGTGATGATGATGGTGCCGGAGGCGTGGGAGAACGACACGTCGATGTGCCCGGACCGGCGGGCGTTCTACCAGTTCCACGCGTCGCTGATGGAGGCGTGGGACGGACCCGCGTGTGTGACGTTCACCGACGGGACCGTGGTCGGCGCCGTGCTGGACCGCAACGGCCTGCGCCCGGGACGCTGGTGGCAGACCGTCGACGGGCGGGTGGTCCTCGCGAGCGAGAGCGGTGTCCTCGACGTCCCGCAGTCGGAGGTCGTGGCCAAGGGCCGCCTCGAGCCGGGGCAGATGTTCCTGGTCGACACGTCCGAGGGCCGCATCGTGCCCGACGAGGAGATCAAGATGCGGCTCGCGGCGGAGTGGCCGTACGCCGAGTGGCTGTACGCCGGTCTGCTCGAACTGAAGACGCTGCCGGATCGCCCGCACGCGCAGCACAACCACGAGTCGGTGGTGCGGCGGCAGGTGGCGTTCGGGTACACCGAGGAGGATCTGCGCATCCTGCTCGCCCCGATGGCCACGTCCGGCGGCGAGCCACTCGGTTCGATGGGGACGGACACGCCGATCGCCGTCATGTCGCAGCGTTCGCGGCTGCTCTACGACTACTTCGTCGAGCTGTTCGCGCAGGTGACGAATCCGCCGCTCGACGCGATCCGCGAAGAGATCGTGACGTCGCTGTCGCGGGTCATGGGCCCGGAACAGAACCTGCTCGAGCCGACCGCGGCGTCGTGCAGGCAGATCGTGCTGCCGTGGCCGGTGCTCGACAACGAAGAGCTGAACAAGATCATCCACGTCAACGCGGACGGCAACCATCCGGGTCTCGCCGCGGCGGTGCTGCGCGCGCTGTACGACGTGGAGCGCGGCGGTGCGGGGATGGCCGAGGCGATCGAGGAATTGCGGGCGCAGGCGAGCGCCGCGATCGCGGACGGCTACCGGACGCTGGTGATCTCGGACCGCGACTCCGACCACACCCGCGCGCCGATCCCGTCGCTGCTCGCGGTCGCCGCGGTGCACCATCACCTGGTGCGGACGAAGGAACGCACCAAGGTGGCGCTGGTCGTCGAATCCGGTGACGCCCGCGAGGTCCACCACCTGGCGCTGCTCATCGGGTACGGCGCCGCGGCCGTCAACCCGTACCTCGCGATGGAGTCGATCGAGGACCTGGTGTCCGAGGGCGAACTCACCGGCGTCGAGCACACGATCGCCGTGCGGAACTACCTCACCGCGCTCGGCAAGGGTGTGCTCAAGGTGATGTCGAAGATGGGCATCTCCACCGTCGGTTCGTACACCGCGGCGCAGGTGTTCGAGGCGATCGGCCTGGACCGCGACCTCGTCCAGGAGTACTTCACAGGCACCGTCAGCAAGCTGGGCGGCGCCGGTCTCGACGAGATCGCCCGCGAGGTCACCGTCCGCCACCGGCAGGCGTACCCGGACAACCCGGCCGAGTTCGCCCACCGGCGGCTCGAGGACGGCGGCGAGTACCAGTTCCGCCGCGACGGCGAACTGCACCTGTTCACCCCGGAGACGGTCTTCCTGCTGCAGCACGCCACCCGCACCGGTCGGCACGAGGTGTTCGCGAAGTACAGCGAGGAGGTGAACAGGCTGGCCGAGGCCGGTGGCGCACTGCGCGGCCTGTTCACGTTCCGCGAGGGCGTGCGCCCGCCCGTGCCGCTGGACGAGGTGGAACCGGTCGAGCGGATCGTCACCCGGTTCAACACCGGCGCGATGAGCTACGGCTCCATCTCCGCCGAGGCCCACGAGACGATGGCCGTCGCGATGAACAATCTCGGCGGACGCTCCAATACGGGCGAGGGCGGCGAGAACGTCGACCGTCTGTACGATCCGTCGCGCCGCAGCGCCGTCAAGCAGGTGGCGAGCGGGCGGTTCGGCGTCACCAGCGACTACCTGATCAACGCCAGCGACATCCAGATCAAGATGGCGCAGGGCGCCAAGCCCGGTGAGGGCGGCCAGCTGCCGGCGTACAAGGTGTATCCGTGGGTCGCGGAGACCCGGCACTCGACGCCGGGGGTCGGGCTGATCTCCCCGCCGCCGCACCACGACATCTACTCGATCGAGGATCTCGCGCAGCTGATCCACGACCTGAAGAACGCCAACGATCGGGCCCGGGTCCACGTGAAGCTGGTCAGTTCGGTGGGGGTGGGAACCGTCGCCGCCGGGGTCAGCAAGGCGCACGCGGACGTGGTCCTCATCTCCGGCAACGACGGCGGTACCGGCGCCACCCCGCTGACGTCGATGAAGCATGCCGGGGCGCCGTGGGAGATCGGGCTGGCCGACGCCCAGCAGACACTCGTGCTCAACGGTCTCCGCGACCGCATCACCGTCCAGTGCGACGGCGGGATGCGGACCGGACGGGACGTCGTGGTCGCGGCGCTGCTGGGTGCGGAGGAGTTCGGGTTCTCGACGGCCCCGCTGATCGTGGCGGGCTGCATCATGATGCGGGTGTGCCACCTCGACACCTGCCCGGTCGGTGTCGCCACCCAGAACCCGGAGCTGCGGAAGCGGTACACCGGCAAACCGGAATTCGTGGAGGAGTTCTTCCGGTTCGTCGCCGAGGACGCGCGCCGGTACCTGGCGAACCTCGGGTTCCGCAGCATCGACGAGGCCGTCGGTCACGCCGACGTCCTCGAGACCGCGCAGGGGATCGCCCACTGGAAGAACCGCGGACTCGACCTCACCCCGATCTTCGCCGTGCCCACCGGGCCGGACGGGGAGCCGCTGCCGCAGCGACGCCGGGACCGCGACCAGGACCACGGTCTGGACCGGGCACTGGACCGCACGCTCATCCAGCTGGCGGAGGGTGCCCTCGAGGACGCCCACGCCGTGGAGATCGAGATGCCGGTGCGCAACGTCAACCGGACCGTCGGCACGCTGCTCGGCGCGGAGGTCACCCGCCGCTACGGCGCCGCCGGGCTGCCGGACGACACGATCCGGCTCACGTTCACCGGCTCGGCGGGGCAGTCGCTCGGCGCGTTCCTGCCGCCGGGCATCACCATCGACCTGACAGGGGACGCCAACGACTACGTCGGCAAGGGATTGTCGGGTGGGCGGATCGTGGTCCGTCCCGCCGACGACGTCCTGTTCGTCCCGGAGACGCAGGTGATCGCGGGCAACACCCTGCTCTACGGCGCCACCTCCGGGGAGGTCTATCTCCGCGGACGCGTCGGCGAACGCTTCTCGGTGCGCAATTCCGGTGCGTCCGCCGTCGTGGAGGGTGTCGGCGACCACGCCTGCGAGTACATGACGGGTGGGCGGGTCGTGATCCTCGGACCGACCGGACGGAACATGGCGGCCGGCATGTCCGGCGGCATCGCGTACGTCCTCGACCTGGACCCGGAGGACGTGAACCAGGCGATGGTGAAGCTGATGCAACCCGACCCGGACGATCTGGACTGGTTGCGCGGCGCCGTCACCCGGCACCACCGGTGGACCGGTTCCGCGGTCGCGGCGTCGGTGCTCGCCGACTGGCCCCGGCGGTCCGCGCTGTTCACGAAGGTGATGCCGGTGGACTACCAGCGGGTGCTGGACGCGACCCGGATGGCGAAGGCGGAGGGACTCGACGTCGACACCGCGATCATGGAGGCGGCACGTGGCTGATCCCCAGGGCTTTCTGCACATCGTCAAGAAGGAGGCGCGCAAGCGTCCGGTCGCGGAGCGGATACACGACTGGAACGAGGTGTACGCGCCGCAGAGTTCCGCGGAGCGGTCCGCCGAGGTGTCCGAACAGGCCGCGCGGTGCATGGACTGCGGAATCCCGTTCTGCCACTCGGGAAGTGCGGGCTGCCCGCTGGGCAACCTGATCCCGGAGTGGAACGACCTCGTGCGGCGCGGCCGCTGGTCGGCGGCGAGCGAGCGGCTGCACGCCACCAACAACTTCCCGGAGTTCACGGGCCGGGTGTGCCCGGCGCCGTGTGAGTCGGCGTGTGTGCTTTCGCTCGCCGACACGCACACGACGGGCAGTGTCACGATCAAGCGGATCGAGCAGGCCATCGCGGACGTCGCGTGGGAGTCGGGGACGGTGGTGCCCACACCGCCGATGATCGCCACGGGACGGAAGGTCGCGGTGGTCGGTTCCGGTCCGGCCGGTCTGGCGGCGGCTCAGCAGCTGACCCGGGCGGGGCACGACGTCACCGTCTACGAGCGCGACGACCGGCTCGGGGGACTGCTGCGGTACGGCATCCCGGAATTCAAGATGGAGAAGGCAATTCTCGATCAGCGCCTGATGCAGATGCGCGCCGAGGGAACCCACTTCGTCACCGACTGCGAGGTCGGCGTCGACCTCACCGTGGAGCAGATGAGCGCGAACTTCGACGCGGTCGTGCTCGCGATCGGTGCGCTGCGGGCCCGCGACAACACCACCGTCGAGGGCCGGGAGCTGAACGGTATTCATCTCGCGATGGAGCACCTCGTCACCTCGAACAAGGAATGCGAGGGCGACGGTCCCGCGGACATCACCGCCAAGGGCAAACACGTCGTCATCATCGGCGGCGGCGACACCGGCGCCGACTGCCTCGGAACGGCGCACCGCCAGGGCGCGCTGTCGGTGACCCTGCTGGACTACAACCCGGAGTTGCCGACCGAACGGGACGAGGAGGCGACGCCGTGGCCGGCGTGGCCGATGGTGCTGCGGACGTCGCCCGCGCACGCCGAGGGCGGTGTCCGCCGGTACCAGGTCGCGGTGCAGCGGTTCCTCGGCGATGCGAACGGGAACGTCCGGTCCATGGTGCTCGCCGAGGTCGAAGTCACCCGCGAGGACGGCAAACGCATCATCACGCCGGTCGGCGAGGAGATCGAATTGCCGTGCGAACTGGCACTTTTCGCGATCGGCTTCGAGGGCGTCGATCTCGGTCCGCTGCTCGACGACTACGGGTTGTCGCCGACCCGGCGCGGAGCGCTCTCCTGCGGCCCGGACTGGCAGACCACCGCACCCGGGGTCTTCGTCTGCGGGGACGCACATCGCGGCGCATCGCTCGTCGTGTGGGCGATCGCGGAGGGCCGGTCCGCGGCGCACGCCGTCGACGTGTACCTGACAGGGGCGTCGGACCTCCCGTCGCCGGTGCATCCGACGGCGCTTCCGCTGGCAGTCGTCTAAATGGAGAAGGGCGCGCGGGGCGACTAGGCTCGAGGCCGTGAACCGACGCACGAAGATCGTATGCACACTTGGACCTGCTACCGCCACCGGTGACCGTATTCGCGAACTCGTCGAAAGCGGTATGGACGTGGCGCGGCTGAATTTCAGCCACGGCGAACACGCCGATCACGAGGAGAACTACAAACGCGTGAGGGCGGCCTCGGACGCGACGGGCAAGGCGGTCGGTGTCCTGGCCGACCTGCAGGGCCCGAAGATCCGGCTGGGCCGGTTCGCGGAGGGTCGCACCACGTGGGCCAACGGTGAGGAGGTGCGGATCACCGTCGACGAGTGCGAGGGCACCCACGACCGGGTCTCGACCACCTACAAGCAGTTGGCGGAGGACGCCAAGCCGGGCGATCGGCTGCTGGTCGACGACGGCAAGGTCGGTCTCGTCGTCTCCGGTGTGGAGGGCAACGACGTGATCTGCCGGGTCACCGAGGGCGGCCCGGTCAGCAACAACAAGGGTGTGTCGCTGCCGGGGATGAACGTGTCGGTTCCGGCGCTGTCGGAGAAGGACATCGCGGACCTGGAGTTCGCGCTCGGGTTGGGTGTCGACTTCATCGCGTTGTCGTTCGTGCGGTCCCCGGCCGATGTGGAGCTGGTGCACGCGGTGATGGACCGGGTCGGGCGGCGGATCCCGGTGATCGCGAAGCTGGAGAAGCCGGAGGCGATCGACAACCTCGAGGCGATCGTGCTGGCGTTCGACGCGGTGATGGTCGCCCGCGGTGACCTGGGGGTGGAGTTGCCGCTCGAGCAGGTGCCGCTGGTGCAGAAGCGGGCCATTCAGATCGCCCGGGAGAACGCGAAGCCGGTGATCGTGGCCACGCAGATGCTGGAGTCGATGATCGAGAATTCGCGGCCGACCCGCGCGGAGGCGTCGGATGTCGCGAATGCGGTGCTCGACGGTGCGGACGCGGTGATGCTGTCCGGTGAGACGTCGGTGGGTAAGTACGTGATGGAGACGGTGCGCACGATGGCGCGGATCGTGGAGGCGGTGGAGAACGAGTCCACCCAGGTGCCGCCGTTGACGCACGTGCCGCGCACCAAGCGGGGTGTGATTTCGTACGCGGCCCGCGACATCGGGGAGCGGCTGGATGCGAAGGCGTTGGTGGCGTTCACGCAGTCCGGGGACACGGTGCGGCGGTTGGCGCGGTTGCACACGCCGTTGCCGTTGCTGGCGTTCACCCCGTTGCCGGAGGTGCGCAGCCAGTTGTCGCTGACGTGGGGGACGGAGACGTTCATCGTCGATCCGGTGGACAGTACGGATGCGATGGTGCGGCAGGTCGACAACGCGTTGCTGGGGTTGGGCCGGTATCAGAAGGGTGAGCTGGTGGTCATCGTGGCGGGGTCGCCGCCCGGCACCGTAGGCTCGACCAACCTGATCCACGTCCACAGAATCGGCGAAGAGGACCACTAGGTGAGCGAAGTCGCGGCGAAGACCGATCTCCAGACCCTGCTCGAACTTCTCGATCTCGAGAGGACCGGGGAGGACACGTACCGAGGTCGGCATCCCGCGCAGGTGGGTAGCCGGACGTTCGGCGGCCAGTTGATCTCCCAGGCACTGGTCGCCGCCGGCCGCACCGTCAGCGGCGAGCGCGCCGTGCACGCGGTCAACGCCCACTTCATCCGCGGCGGAAACGTCAAGGAACCCATCGAGTACCGCGTCGAGCGGCACCGCGACGGGCGGGCCTTCGCGAATCGCCAGGTCACCGCCCTGCAGGACGGTCAGGAACTGTTCGTCATGCTGGCGGCGTTCCAGGACTGGGGCAAGGGTCTCGAGCACGCGGTCGAGGTGCCCGACGTCCCGTTCCCGGACACGCTGCCGCCGCTCGGCGACCACTTCCAGGGTTACGAAGACCGGTTGAAGATGTTCGTCGACGCGCTCAAGCCGATCGACATGCGGTACGCGAACGACCCGTCGTGGATCATGAAGGGCACGGGGGAGAAACTCACCCACAACCGGGTCTGGATGAAATCGGACGGCGACCTTCCGGACGACCCACTCATTCACGTGGCCGTCATGGGCTACTCGTCGGACACCACGGTCCTGGACTCCATCATCACCACCCACGGCCTGTCGTGGGGGCTGGACCGGATCGTCGCGGCCACCGTGAACCATTCCATCTGGTTCCACCGGCCGTTCCGCTTCGACGACTGGACGTTGTACGCCACCGAGTCGCCGGTCGCGGCAGGTTCCCGCGGTCTCGCGACGGGGCGCTTCTTCTCCCTCGACGGGGAGTTGCTGGCGACGGTGGTCCAGGAGGGGCTCATCCGGCACTTCCCGCCGCGCCAATAAGAGCAGTGCCATTCCGTTGCCACCGAACGGCTTTGAACGGCAGTTCAACCGGTGGCCGCGGCGTATGGTCGGTCTGGAATCACCGAAACGGAACGGACGTGCACCATGAGCGCAGACGAACCCGAGAAGAAGGCCGGCCGGCCGGCCGAGAGCGAAGTTCCCGTGCCCGACGACGAGGCGCTCGCCGAAGCCAGGAAGAAGGTGGAGGAGATCGACGCCCGCTACGAGCCGGGGGCCCGCGAGACGGTCGTCCTGCCCGGCTCCGGCGGCACGGTGTCGGGAACCGCCTTCGACGACTACGTCGACGACGACGGCAATCTGAAAGAGCCTGAACCCGAGAAGGACTCGTAGAACCCCCTGTCGCCTGGGGACCGTTCACCTCGCCCGATGTCCACCCGCGCGGCCGAAACCGCGCAAATGGGACATCGGGCGGTCTGTGTCTTCCGGGTCGACGCGTGTCCTGCGCGGATCTCTCGCCCATCACCGACCTCCGGGGTTAGACTTCGCCATCTTTTCTGGTGAGTTTCACCTCGTGATCGGGGATATGGGTCGTGGACTGGAACAACGTCGTATGGGACAGCTCGATGTGGCTGCTCAAGGCATACGTCATGACTGTCGTCGCGTTCGTCGTCGTGGTGATACTGCTCGCGCGGTTCACCAAATGGGGTAGGCAGTTCTGGCGCTTCGCCGCGCCCTACTTCGATCCGCGGCGCAGCCTCAAGCCGTTGACCATCCTGGCGGTGCTGCTGCTGTCGACGGTCTTCGCGGTGCGCATGACGGTGCTGTTCTCCTACTGGTATAACGACTTCTACGATTCGATCCAGAACCTGGACGAGCCGGCGTTCTGGCACTTTCTCCGGGTGTTCGCCATCCTGGCGACGGTCCACGTGGTCCGTGCCCTCGTCGAGTACGTGATCGGGCAGACCCTCGACATCGACTGGCGGACATGGCTCAACCACCATCTCGTCGACGACTGGCTCGACAGCCGCGCCTACTACCGCGACCGGTTCCTCGGCGACGCGATCGACAACCCGGATCAGCGCATCCAGGCCGACATCACCAACTTCGTGACCACGTCCCGCTCGCTGTCGATGGGCGCGGTGACCGCGGTGCTGTCGATCGTGTCGTTCACGGGGATCCTGTGGGACCTGTCCGGCCCGATGACCGTGTTCGGCGTCGAGATCTCGCGGGCGATGATCTTCCTCGTCTACATCTACGTGCTGGTGACCACGGCGGTGGCGTTCTGGATCGGCAAGCCCCTCATCAAGCTGAACTTCCTCAACGAGAAACTCGGCGCCAACTTCCGCTACGCGCTGATCCGGGTGCGGGAGTACGGCGAGAGCATCGCGTTCTACCGCGGCGAGAACGTCGAGCGGCGCACCCTCGCCGGACGGTTCGCGGACGTCATCCGGAACATGTGGCAGATCGTCTTCCGGACGTTGAAGTTCAGCGGCTGGAACCTCACCGTCAACCAGACGGCCGTCATCTTCCCGTTCCTGGTGCAGGGTCCGCGACTGTTCACCGGCCAGGTGTCTCTCGGTGACGTGATGCAGACGTCGCAGGCCTTCGGTCAGGTCCACGACTCGCTGTCCTTCTTCCGCGAGTCGTACGCCGACTTCGCCAGTTTCCGCGCGACCCTCATCCGACTCAACGGCCTCGCCAACGACAACCTGCACGCCGCCGAACTTCCGGTCCTGAAGACCGGCAAGTCGGGCGACGATCTGCAGGTCGAAAAGCTGGACGTGCGCATCCCGACGGGGGAGACCCTCATCGAGGGCCTCGCGCTCACCGTGACCCCCGGGCAGTCGCTGCTGGTCAAGGGGCCGTCCGGTTCGGGCAAGACTACGTTGCTCCGTACCCTCGCGGATCTGTGGCCATACGCCGACGGCACGGTGTCGCGGCCGGCGGGGGAGGCCATCTTCCTGTCCCAGCGCCCGTACCTGCCGCTCGGGTCGCTACGCACCGCCCTGGCCTACCCGAAGGAGCCGACGGCGTCCGACGACGTCGTGCGTGGTGCGCTGTCGAGGGTGTCGCTCGGCAATCTGAGTGATCGGCTCGACGAGACCGCCGACTGGACGCGGATCCTGTCGCCGGGCGAGCAGCAGCGTCTCGCGTTCGCGCGGGTGCTGATCGCCCGTCCAGCGGTGATCTTCCTCGACGAGGCCACGTCGGCGATCGACGAGGGCCTCGAGCACACGCTCTACACCCTGCTCAGGACCGAACTCCCCGACAGCATCGTGGTGAGCGTGGGGCACCGCAGCACGCTCAACCAATTCCATTCCCGTGGTGTGGAACTCGAAGGGGAAGGGCGGTGGACGGAGTCGGAGCTGGTGGGGTGACGGGCGCGTCCAGCCGGGTGGTGAACTGCAGCACCCGGTAGGGGTCCCCGGTCGTCGTGTTCCATTGCGACACAAGCAGATGCAGTTCGTCCAACGTGGACGCCGGGTGGACGTATCCGCCGTAGATCTGCGCCCACGTGCCGTCCGCGGCTCCCCAGTCGCCGCCGGCAACCTGCACCGTCGGCTCCGACCACCGTCCGTCGATGCGCTGCGCCGTGCGGGTGACGATCGCGTAGGCGGTGGGGTCGAAGTAAGCGAGGACCCAGGTGCCGTCGATCCGCCGCAGGCACATCTCCCCGACGGGACCCGGCAAGATCGGGGTCGCGGGCTGTCCCCACGCCCACCCCGTGCCACGGTCCCAGCCCCAGTCTGCGTAGGCTCCGGGTTCGAGGATCCGCGCTTCGGGGACTCGGCGCAGGATCATTCCACCCGGATTGGTGCGGTCGAACGCACTCGAGACGACATAGACGTAGCCCTCGTGCCGTTCCATCGTCCACAGTTGGTCGAGCGAACCGCCGCGGTTGTCCCACCGGGCGCGTGTCCGGTGCCAGCGCTCGCCGCCGTCGTCGGACCAGGCGAGATACGTGAAGTTCGTCGGCCACCCCTGCGACGCCCACGAGTGCACACTGACGACGGACAGGTAGGTCCGGTCGCCGATCGTGACGGCGTCCGCGGGAACCACGGTGAACTCGCTGCCCGCCGATTCCCGGTCGGGTGATTCGCGGACGTCGTGCGCGTTCGGCAGGATCTCCCTCGCCGTCCGGCCCCCGCCCGCGGAGTCGAACTCGATGCCGCCGCGGAGATCGGTTGTGGTGGAGCGCAACATCACGGGACTGCGCCACCCCCGGCCGCGGGAGCTGAACGTGTCGCCGAAGAAGAACGCGACCCGGCCGTCGGACAGGCGCACCGGACAACCGAGGTCGGTGCCGTGCACACCCCATCGCCGCGTCGCCTCGCCGGTGACCTCCTTCACGTAGGTTGCTGCCGGTGTGGTGGTGCTGCCCGGGATACGCACTCCCTACTGTCGGTGACTTCGCGTGGTCGGGGAATTCTGGTGGTCAGGACGTCTTGCGGTAGGACTCGGCGAGTTCGTCGGCGCGATCCCACAGCGACCAGTCGACTTCGCGGCCGTCCAATTGCGCTTCGACGACCTCGAGCCCCGCGTGCCAGCCGGCGGCGTGCGCGTAGGCGGATTCCTCTTCCTCCACGGTGTGGGTGAGCGTCAGCCAGCAGCCGCCGCTGCCGTCGGGAACGAGTTCCCAGTGCAGCGTCTCGGCGTCCCACAGGTATTCGAGGATGTGCGCGGGATGCACCGAGATGACCGTTCCGGTGGTGGTCTGATCTGCGGGCAGTCCGAACCGGCGCACCTGCTCCGGTGTCACCCGGAAGACGAGGTCGGCCCCCGGGGTGAGGTCGAAGTCGACGTCGGCGGGAAACCAGTCCTTCAGGTACTGCGGGTCGGTGAGAACACGCCACACCTTCTCCGGCGAGTGCGAGAGCGCTTGCTGGAATCGAAGGGCTACCCGCCCGTCGTAGGTGAAAGTGACGGTGCCGAGCTCCATGGGTGACCTCCGTGCTCGAGGGCGTACCTGTCCCACCATGGTACTGGCAGGACGCCGCAGATCCCCAGGATCGGGCACAAAAAACCGCCGCTACCTGCGGGTCGTCAGACGTCGCCGGGGGAGATGCCCAGACGTTGTAAACGGACCGGGTCGGCCAGGATGTCGATCCGGACGATCTTCCCGCCGGAGACGGTGAACGCCATGACCGAGAACGTCTTCCCGTCGGGCGCGGTCACCACCCCGGGTGTGCCGTTCACCAGGGCGAGCCGGCCGAAAGGAGCGAAACGCGAGAACGTGAGGGCCTGCTCGCCGACTGCGCGGGATCCGCGCACCACGTCGGCTCCGTCGGCGCCGCGGTCGGCCCGCAGGACGATGTCCGGGTCGAGCAGGGCGAGGAGGTCGTCGACCCTGCCGCCCCGCGAGGCGGTCATGAATGCCTCGACCACCTCGCGCTGCCGGGTCGGGTCGGTCTCCGGGGCGTGCCCCGATCCCTGGACTCGCCGGCGCGCCCGGCTTGCGAGTTGCCGCGTCGCGGCGGGCGTGCGGTCGGCGATCGGGGCGATCTCGTCGAAGGACAGGGCGAACATGTCGTGCAGCACGAAGGCGAGCCGCTCGGCGGGCGCCAGCGTGTCGAGAACGACCAGCAGCGCGAGACCGACGGAGTCGCCCAGCACCGCCTCGTGCTCGGGATCGGTCCCGTCCACCTCGCGAACGATCGGATCCGGAACATGGACCTCCAGGGGATCCTCGCGCCGCGCCTTGCGGGATCGGAGCATGTCGAGGCAGACCCGCCCGACGACCGTCGTCAGCCAACCACGCAGGTTCTGCACCTCGGACGTCTCGGCGCGACTGAGTCGCAGCCAGCCCTCCTGCACGGCGTCCTCCGCTTCGCCGATCGAGCCGAGCATCCGGTACGCGACCGCCGACAGATGCGTCCGGTTCTCCTCGAAGCGGTGCGCCAGAACTTCTTCTGCGTCCATCTGTCACATTCTCCCGTCGCGGTTCGTCATACCAGTGACCAACGAAAACAAGCCGGTGTGACATCTCACCACCCGAATTCCTTTGGAGGCAGGCAATCATGAAAGCCCGGATGACCAACCCCGCGATGATCGTTCCCGACGCCATGAAGTCTCTGCTGGCGCTGGGGAAGGCCACGGCGAAGGCGAACGTGCCGCCGGTGACCCACGCCCTCGTGCACCTGCGGTCGAGCCAGATCAACGGCTGCAGCGTGTGCGTGGACATGCACGCGCGTGAGCTGGAGAAGGAAGGCGAGACCAATCAGCGGATCTTCGCGGTGGCGGCGTGGCGGGAGGCCCCGTACTTCAGCGACGCCGAACGTGCGGCCCTCGCGCTGGCCGAGTCGATGACCCGGTTGAGCGATCGCGCGGACCCGGTGCCCGACGAGGTGTGGGCCGAGGCCGCCCGGCACTACGACGAGGAGCAACTCGCGTCGCTGGTGCTGTCGATCGCCGGCGTGAACCTGTGGAACCGCATCAATGCCGCCACCCGGCAGGTCGCGGGCGGGCAGTGGTGACAGGGACGCCGTAACGGGGGGGCGACATGCGAATCGCAGGTCAGAGAATGCATCTGACCTGCGATCGCGGGATGATCCCGGCGGTGCCCTCGGTGAGACTCGAACTCACACTGGACGGGTTTTGAATCCGTTTCCTCTGCCAATTGGGATACGAGGGCGTGTTGCGCTGTACCACTGTAGAAGATCGCCGCCGGGAGTCAACCACCGGTACCCTTCTAACGTTCGCTCCCCGCGCCGGGGTCGTCCGAGCAGAGGAGAATGGTGGCCATGAACGCTCCCCAGCAGCAAGGTGTGCCGTCGCAGCCGCGACGGGTCGTGGTGGCCGAGGACGAGGCGCTGATCAGGCTCGATCTGGTCGAGATGCTGCGGGAAGAGGGCTACGACGTGGTTGGTGAGGCGGGGGACGGGCAGGCCGCCGTCGACCTGGCGGTGGAGCTGAAACCCGACCTCGTGATCATGGACGTGAAGATGCCCCGCCGCGACGGCATCGACGCGGCCTCCGAGATCGCGGCGAAACGTATTGCGCCCGTGGTCATTCTCACAGCGTTCAGTCAGCGCGAGCTGGTGGAGCGGGCGCGCGACGCCGGGGCGATGGCCTATCTCGTCAAGCCGTTCTCCACGGCCGACCTGGTGCCCGCGGTCGAGTTGGCAGCCAGCCGGTTCAAGGAGGTGACTGCTCTCGAGCGGGAGATCTCCGATCTGTCCGAGCGGCTGGAGACCCGCAAGATCGTCGAGCGGGCCAAGGGTGTGCTGATGGACAAGCAGTCCTTGACCGAGCCCGAAGCGTTCAAGTGGATCCAGCGGGCCGCGATGGACCGCCGGTCGACGATGAAGGCGGTCGCGCAGGTGGTGCTCGAGACCCTCGGTGGGGAAGCCCCCACCAGCTGACCGGCGAGATCGGCGGCAGCCGACGCGTTTTCGCCCGGGCCGTCTTCCGTTGGTGGCGGGTCAGTCGCCGGCGGGGAAGTCCGCGGAGCGGCTGACGTCGGCCCAGGCGAGGGCCTCGGCGGCGCGTTCGCGGGACGACTTCTCGGCCATCGCGACGGCGCCTGCCCCGAGCAGCAGGCGCAGTGGGGCGTCCTCGGCGGCAACCACATCCATGATGATCCGCGCGGCCCGTGCCGGATCCCCAGGCTGGGTGCCGTCGGAGTCCTCCCGGTAGCGGTTCATCGCGCCGACCGTCGCCTCGTAGTCGGGCCCGACGGAGCTGCGTTGCATCGACGAGCCCTGCCAGTCGGTGCGAAACGCCCCGGGTTCCACGATGAGCACCTTCACCCCGAACGGTCTCACCTCGGCCGCCAGCACTTCGGAGAAGCCCTCGACGGCGAACTTCGCGGCCTGGTAGGCGCTCAGCCCGGGTGTGCCGCCGACGCGGCCTCCGACGGAGGAGAACTGCACGAAGCAGCCGCTGCGCTGCTCGCGCAGGATGGGCAGCGCAGCCCGCGTGACGTTGACGACGCCGAAGAAGTTGGCGTCAACCTGCTGCCGGAAGTCGTCGTCGGCCATTTCCTCGATCGGGACGCTGTTGGCGTAGCCGGCGTTGTTCACCACGACGTCGAGGCCGCCGAACTCCTCGACCGCGGTCGCGACGGCGTCGCGGGCGGCCGCGGCGTCGGTGACGTCCAGGGCGACCGTCCGAACCCGGTCGCCGTACGTGTCGATCAGGTCGGTCAGCTGTTCGGGTCTGCGGGCGGTGGCGACGACGTTGTCGCCGCTGCGCAGGACCGCGGTCGCGAGTTCCCGGCCGAAACCGCGTGAACTACCGGTGATGAGCCAGGTCTTGGCCATGAGAGATCCCATTTCTGCTTGCAACTGACTGGTTGGATGCTTACGGGATCCATGGAACACCTGCGCGGCGTAGCTGTCAACCAACTGGTTAGTTGATAGTGTGGACGCATGGTCCGTGATGCAGAGGCAACGAAGAAACGACTACTCGACGCGGCGGCGGCCGAATTCGCCGAATTCGGTATCGCCGGGGCGCGGGTCGATCGCATCGCCCTCGCCGCCAAGGCGAACAAGTCGATGATCTACGCCTACTTCGGCGACAAGGGGCAACTGTTCGACGCCGTCTTCGCCGCCCACGTGGTGGCGTTCACCGAGCAGGTGCGCTTCGACGCCACCGACCTCCCGGGCTACGCGGGACGCTCGTTCGACCTGTACGAGGACAACCCGGCGACGCTGCGGCTCGCCACCTGGTACCAACTCGAACGGCCCGACGGTGAGCCGCTCCAGGTGGTGGTCGCGTCCAACCGGTCGAAGCTCGCCGATATCGAGCGGGCGCAGAAAAGTGGTGTGCTGCCAACCCGATTCGCGCCGGTGGAGCTGCTCGCCGTCGTCCGGTCCGTCGCGATGTCCTGGCACACGCAGACCCCGGAACTCGGCGCCTCGGCGCCCGCGGACCGGGCCCGCCGGCGCCAGGTGGTGGTCGAGTCCGTGCGCCTCCTCGTCGGCGCCTGACGCTCGCCACGCTACGGCCGCGTAAACACTCGTCGTAATCAGATCACAGTAAGGTCACGAGCCTTTCCGGACCGATCGCGAAAGCCGCCGGACCGCTAGCGTCTGATCCCACAGCGGACGCCAACTCGGGTGGCGCCCGCACACAGGTGATCTAAGGAGAGTTTGGATGGCTAAACGGACCCTCGTGCGGGCGGCCGCGGTTCTCGGCGCGGCATCTCTCGCACTGGCAGGTTGTAGTTCGGACAGTGGCGACGACTCCGCGAGCGGGAGTGACAGCTCTGCCTCGGCCACCACTGTTTCCACCGACTGCACCCCCGAAGAAGCGGCGGCAGCGGGTGCCCCGTCCACGGCGCCGCTGAAGATCGGCACCCTGCTCCCCGACACGGGAAGCCTCTCCTTCCTCGGACCGCCGATGGTGGCGGGCACCCAGCTCGGCGTCAACGACGTCAACGCGGCAGGAGGGGTTCTCGGCCAGCCCGTCCAGCTGATTCCCGGCGACTCCGGCGACACCACCACCGATACGGCGAACACCACGGTGGACCGCGAACTGGCGGCGGGCACCCAGGTGATCATCGGTGCGGCGTCGTCGTCGGTGTCGCTGAAGGTCATCGACAAGGTGTCCAGCGCCGGCGTCGTGATGTTCTCCCCGGCCAACACGTCCGACCAGTTCGTCTGCTACCCGGACAAGGGGCAGTACTTCCGCACCGCCCCCACCGACGTCCTGCAGGCTCAGGCTGTGTCGCAACTCATCTCGGACGACGGCGGTCAGCGCGTGTCCATCCTGGCCCTCAACGACCCGTACGGCACCGGGCTCGCCGACAACATCCAGAAGAACCTCGTCGACGCGGGCATCCCCGAGGACCAGATCCAGAAGATCATCTACGACCCCAACGCGCAGTCGTTCAACTCCGAGGTCGACCAGGTCAAGGACTTCGCGCCCGACGCCGTCGCGGTGGTGGGATTCGAGGAGTCGGCGAAGATCATCACCCGGATGCACGAGGTCGGCATCGGCCCGTCCGACGGCATGAAGGTCTACGGCGTGGACGGCAACATGGGTAACGCACTCGGCGAGTCGGTGGCGGCGCCGCTGCTCGACGGCATGCAGGGCACCACCCCGCTCACCGACGTCGGCCCGGCCTTCCAGGATCGTCTCAAGGGCATCAACCCGGGGCTGATCGACTTCAACTACGCCGGTGAGTCCTACGACGCCGTGGTCATTGCCTCGCTCGCCGCGGAAGCCGCGAAGTCGACGGCGGGTCGCGACATCGCCGCGAACATCAACAACGTCACCGAGGGCGGCACGCCGTGCACGTCGTACCAGGAATGCCTGCCGCTCGTGCAGGCCGGCACGGATATCGACTACAACGGCATCACCGGCAAGCTCGACTTCGCCGCAGCCGGCGAGCCGTCCATCGGTTCGTACGGCAAGCTGAAGTTCGGTGCCGACAACAAGCTGACGACGGACGGGTACATCGTCGTCGGCGGGTGATCGCACTCGTCTGAAACGAACTGTGGGCCAGGGAAACCTGGCCCACAGTCGTGTCCGGATCCGCTGGGACTACTTCTTCTCCTGGCTGCCCGCGAGGGTGCCGAGGTACAACTCGATCACCTTCGGGTCGTGCATCAGGTTGGGCCCCGAGTCGGTATAGGCGTTGCGGCCCTGGTCGAGGACGTAGCCGCGGTCGCAGATCTGCAGGCACCGCCGGGCGTTCTGTTCCACCATGATCACCGAGACACCCGCCGCGTTGATTCTCTTGCAGCGGATGAACACCTCGTCCTGGAACATCGGGGACAGTCCGGCGGACGGCTCGTCGAGCAGCAGCACGGACGGATCCATCATCAGCGCCCGGCCCATGGCGACCATCTGCCGCTCACCGCCGGACAGGGCGCCCGCCTTCACCTTCTTCCGCTCGACGAGCAGCGGGAACAGGTCGCCGACGAACGCGAACCTCTCCGCGAAGCGCTTGGGGCGCAGATACATCCCCATCTCGAGGTTCTCCTCGATGGTGAGCGACGGAAAGACGTTCTGCGTCTGCGGGACATAGCCGACGCCCTTCTGCACGAGAACGTGGGCCGGTTTGGACGTGATGTCCTCACCGCGCAGGGTCACCGAGCCCTCACGCACCGGGATCAACCCGAACAACGACTTCAGGAGAGTGGACTTGCCGGCGCCGTTGGGGCCGATGATGCCGACGATCTCACCCTCGCGCAGGAAGAAATTGCATTCGCGGAGGATGTTGACGCCCGGGATATACCCGGCCACCACACCGTCCGCGCGGACGAGGGCACCCTCGGCGAGCCGGGCGTGCTCCTCGGGTGTGGCCGCGAATTCCGCTGGGGTCGGTTCGGTCATGAGTTCTCACGCCTCAGGTCGGTGATGTCGGGTTCGGAGAGGTCGCCGCCGGTCTCGAGGGTTTCGGCCTCGGCGCTCTCGAGTGCCGAGGCCAGAACGGCCGTCGCGCCCACCGGATTCCCCTCGTCGTCGAACTCGAGTGCCTGATCGTGGTGGCTGCCCAGGTACGCGTCGACCACCGCGCTGTTGGACGAGAGGTGTTCCGGGGTGGATTCGGCGATCACACTGCCCTGCGCCATCACCACCACCCAGTCGCTGATGTCGCGGATGACGTCCATGTCGTGTTCGACGAACACCACGGTCATGCCCTCGTCCCGAAGCGATTTGATGTGGCCCAGCAGGCTCTGGGTGAGCGCCGGGTTCACGCCGGCCATCGGCTCGTCGAGCATCACCACGGTCGGCTCGGTCATCAGCGCCCGCGCCATCTCGAGCAGCTTGCGCTGACCGCCGGACAGCGAACCGGCGAGATCGTCGGACTTGGTGTCGAGTGTGAACCGCGCGAGCAGTTCGTTGGCCCGTTCGGTGACGGCGCGTTCCTGCGCCTTCCACGTCCATGGCAGCAGCGTGTTGACAATCCGCTCGCCGCGCTGCCCGGTGGCGCCGAGCCGCACGTTGTCGAGCACCGTCAGCTTCGACAGCGCCTTGGTGAGCTGGAACGTGCGGACGACACCGCGGCGGGCCACCTGGTGCGGATACATCCGGCCGAGGGACTGGCCGTCCATCGACCACGTACCGCTGTCCGGCCGGTCGAAACCGGTGAGCAGGTTGAACAGGGTGGTCTTGCCCGCGCCGTTCGGACCGATCAGTCCGGTGATGCAGCCGCGCTGGATCTCGAGATGCGCCACGTCGACGGCCTTGAGCCCGCCGAATGTGCGGGACACGTTGTCGACGAGAAGGATCGGGTCGGGTTTGGATGCGCCGGGGGAGTGCGGGACGTCGGTGAAGATCGAGGCCCGTTGCTCGGCGGTGAGCACCGTGTCGGTCTGCAGATGATCCGGCAGTCTGTGGTCAGGCATTGAGCTGCACCTCCCGCTTGTTGCCCAGTATGCCCTGCGGCCGGAAGACCATGAGCACCGCGATCATGATGCCGAGCAGGACGAAGCGCATGGCCCCGACCTGCTGTTCCGTCAGCGGCAGCAGCGGCTCCGGACCGGAGATGGCCTGGCGCAGCAGTGCGTCCGGGATGGCCAGCAGGAACCAGAACAGCATCGCTCCGACCACCGGTCCGAAGACGGTGGCCGCGCCGCCGAGGATGAGGGCGCCGAACGCGAAGAACGTCTGGGCGGTGGAGTAGAAGTCGGGGTTGATCGACTTGGTCTGCAGTGCGTTGAACACACCGCCGAGCCCGCCGATCATGCCGCCGAGGACCAGCGCCTGCATCTTGTAGACGAAGACGTTCTTGCCGAGGGCGCGCGCGGCGTCCTCGTCCTCGCGGACCGCCTTGAGGACGCGGCCCCACGGGCTGTGCGTGAGGAGGTACACGAACCCGCACAGCACCAGGACGAGAGTCCAGCCGACGACCATCGACCACAGGTCGTCGCCGTAGAACTTCACCCCGAGGAAGTTGTACTGCTTACCGGAGTCGAACGGGCTGAGCGTGGTGAACGGATCGGCGAAGCCGAACAGGCCGTTGGTGGAGCCGGTGATCGAATCCGAAGCGGTGGAGCGGAATATCAGCCGCAGGATCTCGGACGCGGCGATCGTGACGATGGCGAGGTAGTCGGCCCGCAGCCGCAGCGTCGGGATACCGAGGACGACGGCCAGCAACCCGGCGGCGACGAGACCGACGAGGATGCCGACCCACAGCGGCTGCTGGTAGGTGACGGTCATGATCCCGACGCCGTAGCCGCCGAGGAGTGCGAAACCGATCTGACCGAAGTTCAGCAGCCCGGCGTAACCGAAGTGCAGGTTGAGGCCGATTGCCAGCAGCGCGTAGAAGATCGCGGACGGGCCGATCAGCTGGGCGAGCGAGACCTGGAGTGCTCCTGCGATGTCCATGCCCTCACCCGATCCTTTGCCGGCTGCCGAGAATGCCCTGAGGCCGGACGACCAGGATGACGATCAAGATGAGCAGTCCTCCGATGTACTTGAGGTCGGGGTTGATCACCAGCGTCGACAGCTGGACGAGCAGACCGACGATCACACAGCCGAGCAGCGCGCCGTAGGCGGTGCCGAGTCCGCCGAGGGTGATGCCGGCGAACATCAGCAGCAGGAGTTTGAAACCCATCTCCCACTGCACGCGGCCGCCGAGTTCGGAGATGCCGAACAGGACGCCGCCGAGCGCGGCCAGGCCGCCGCCGAGCCCCCACACGAAGCGGATCACCCGTTCGACGTCGATGCCGGAGGACGCGGCCAGGTCGCGGTTGTCGGACACCGCCCGCATGGCCTTGCCGATGCGCGTCTTCTGCAGCAGCAGGGCCACTCCGACGAGGACGACGAGGCTGATTGCGATGCACACGAGGTTGGCGTCGGTGATCGCGATCGGACCCCAGTGCCGCTCCACCTGCGCCTGGTAGTCGACGAACGGCTCCGCGCGATCGGAGAAGAAGATCAGGATCAGGTAGCGCAGGGAGATCGCGAGCCCGATCGACACCACCAGCTGGGCTATCAGGCCGGTCTTGCGTTTTCGCAGCGGTTTCCAGATCGCGGCGTTGTTCAGCAGGCCGATCAGGATCCCCACGAACACCGCGAGGACGGTGGCCGGGATCAGCTGCACACCGAACGTCACGTTGATCACCCACGCCGCGACCGCGCCGAGGGTGACGAGTTCGCCGTGCGCGAAGTTCGTCAGGCCGGTGGTGCCGTAGATCAGGCTCAGCCCGACACCGGCGATGGCGATGACGAGACCGAACCGGAGTCCGTCGATGGTCTGGCGAATCAGTTTCTCGTAGAACGGCACCCCGGAACCGGTGCGGGCCTCGCCGAACGAGAAGATCACCGTGTTGGTGCGACCGGCCACCACTTCACGCTGCACCGTGCCCTGCACGCTGACATTGTCGGGAAGCGAGTCCGCCACGATCTCGAACGTGTACGTGCCGGGCGCGACCTGGACTTCCCAGCGGCCGTTCGCCTCCGACGTCGCCTTCGCCACCTCGTTGCCCGACGAATCGAGAGCGCGCACCTCGACGTCCGCGAGCCGTTCGCCGGCGTTGTTCAGATTGCCGCTGACCCGCACCGCGTTCTCCGGGGGCGCCGGTTGCTGACTGGTTGCGGTCGGTGGGGGCGGTGGGGTGGGTTCCTGCGCCGCCGCGGGACCGCCGAAGGCGATCGCCGCGACGAGGCCGAGTAGGACGAGGACGAACGCACGGCCGAGTTGCCGGGTGACCGGACCTCGTCTCGTGCGGTTCCTCGCGGATGTCGGTCGCGTACTCACTGCTGGGAGTCGCTTCCTCACGGTTGGGGCCACGCAGGTCCTCCGGAAACGTGTAGATCGGTCAGGAACGTGCTGCGACGGGCTCGACTACCGCCCGTGCCGCAATTTCCGGACTCTAACGGCTCCGGTCGCGCGAAATGGGGTTCTCGGATTTCCGGCACGTTTCGGTTGGGTATCGAACCATCCGGCTGATCGGTGTCGGATCCGCTCCCTAGACTGGGCAACCGTGAGCCCTGCAACCACCCCCCGGTCCACCACGTCCCCCGCGTCCGGCGCAGCCGCGCCGTCCGACGATCGCCCCACCCTGATGCTGCTCGACGGCCATTCGCTGGCCTTCCGTGCGTTCTACGCCCTGCCCGCCGAGAACTTCAAGACGCACAGCGGTCAGGTCACCAACGCCGTCTACGGGTTCACGTCGATGTTGATCAATCTGCTGCGCGACGAACAGCCCACCCATGTGGCGGCGGCGTTCGACGTGTCCCGGCAGACGTTCCGGGCCGAGAAGTTCCCCGAGTACAAGGCCAACCGCAGCAAGGCCCCGGACGAGTTCAAGGGGCAGGTCGAGATCACCAAGGACGTCCTCGGGGCCCTCGGCATCCCGGTGATGGCCGAGGAGGGCTTCGAGGCCGACGACATCATCGCCACGCTCACCACCCAGGCGGAGGTGCTCGGGTACCGCGTCCTGGTGGTGACCGGCGACCGGGACTCGCTCCAGCTGGTGACCGACGGGGTGACGGTGCTCTACCCGAAGAAGGGCGTCTCGGACCTCACCCGGTTCACGCCGGCGGCCGTCGAGGAGAAGTACGGGCTCACACCTGCGCAGTACCCCGACTTCGCGGCCCTGCGCGGCGACCCGAGCGACAACCTGCCGGGCATCCCCGGGGTGGGGGAGAAGACCGCCACCAAGTGGATCAAGGAGTACGGCGATCTCGTCGGGCTGGTCGACAACGTCGACAAGGTTCGGGGCAAGGTCGGTGACGCGCTGCGGGAGAACCTGCCGAACGTCCTGCTCAACCGTGAGCTCACCGAGATGGTGCGCGACGTCCCGCTGCCGTACACCCCGGACCAGCTGATGCTCGCCCAGTGGGATCGGGAGAAGATCCACGCGCTGTTCGACGACCTCGAGTTCAAGGTGCTGCGCGACCGGCTGTTCGCGACGCTCGCCCCGGTCGAAGCCGAGGCGGAGGAGGGCTTCGAGGTGCGCGGCAGTGCGCTCGAGCCGGGTGCGGTCGCGGACTGGCTGTCGGCGCACGCGTCGGCGGGCGAGCGGTCCGGGGTGTCGGTGGTCGGCACCCGCACCCCGTACGGCGGCGACGTGACGGCCCTCGCCGTCGCAGCCGCCGACGGCGAGGGCGCGTACATTGCCACCGCGTCCGCCACCCCGGAGGACGAGAAGGCGCTCGGCGACTGGCTCGCGGACGCGACCCAGCCTAAGGCCCTGCACGAGGCCAAGTGGGCGATGCACGCGCTGCGCGGACGCGGCTGGATGCTCGGCGGTCTCACCAGCGACACCGCGCTGGCGGCGTACCTGGTGCGCCCCGGGCAGCGGACGTTCAACCTCGACGACCTGTCGCTGCGCTATCTGCGCAGGGAACTGCGAGTGGAGGAGACCGGGCAGGAGCAGCTGTCGCTGCTCGACGACGCCGATCAGGTCGACGCCGAAGCCGCCGAGACCGAGATTCTCAGTGCCCGCGCCGTCCTCGACCTCGCGGCCGCGCTCGACACGGAACTCGAGAACATCGAGTCGACGGCCCTGCTGTCCGAGATGGAGTTGCCGCTGCTGGCGGTGCTGGCCGACATCGAGGCGTCCGGTATCGCCGTCGACGGCGACCACCTGCACGACCTGCAGAGCCGGTTCGCGGCCGAGGTGTCCGAGGCGGCGGAGGCGGCCTACGGGGTCATCGGCAAGCAGATCAACCTCGGGTCACCCAAGCAGCTGCAGGTCGTGCTGTTCGACGAGCTGGAGATGCCCAAGACGAAGAAGACGAAGACCGGCTACACCACGGACGCCGAGGCGCTGCAGAACCTGTTCGAGAAGACGTCGCACCCGTTCCTCGAGCACCTTCTCGCGCACCGCGACGCGACGCGGCTGAAGGTGACCGTCGACGGTCTGCTGAAGACGGTCGCCGAGGACGGCCGGATCCACACGACGTTCAACCAGACGGTCGCCGCCACCGGCCGGTTGTCGTCCACCGAGCCCAATCTCCAGAACATCCCGGTGCGCACGGACGCGGGCCGTCAGATCCGTGACGGGTTCGTCGTCGGCGAGGGCTTCGACTCGCTGCTCACCGCAGACTACAGCCAGATCGAGATGCGGATCATGGCGCACGTGTCCGGCGACGAGGGCCTGATCGAGGCGTTCAACACCGGCGAGGATCTGCACAGCTTCGTCGGTGCCCGCGCGTTCGGCGTGCCGATCGAGGAGGTCACCCCCGAGCTGCGCCGCCGCGTGAAGGCGATGTCGTACGGGCTGGCGTACGGGCTCAGCGCGTTCGGTCTGGCGGCGCAGCTCAAGATCTCGACCGAAGAGGCCAAATCGCAGATGGAGGCGTACTTCGCCCGGTTCGGTGGGGTGCGTGACTACCTGCACGAGGTCGTGGAACAGGCCCGCAAGGACGGCTACACGTCGACGCTGTACGGGCGCCGCCGCTACCTGCCCGACCTCACCAGCGACAACCGCCAGCGGCGGGAGGTCGCCGAGCGTGCCGCGCTCAACGCCCCCATCCAGGGCACGGCCGCCGACATCATCAAGGTCGCGATGATCGACGTGCAGCGTTCGCTGCGCGAGGCGGGTCTGAAGTCGCGCATGCTGCTGCAGGTGCACGACGAACTGGTGCTCGAGGTCGTCGAAGCGGAACGGGACCAGGTGGAACAGCTGGTCCGCGACAAGATGGCCTCGGCCATCGAACTGTCGGTGCCGCTCGACGTGTCCGTCGGCACCGGTCGCAGCTGGGACGCCGCCGCGCACTAGGCGGCGGTCCTCCGCTCGGTTCGGCCGCGGCGGTCCTACGCCCTATTCGGCGGGGGCCTGCTCGGCGATCTGCTTGCGCACCTCGTCCATGTCGAGGGCCTTGACCTGCGTGAGAAGATCCTCGAGCGCCGCGGGCGGCAGCGCACCCGGCTGACTGAACACCAGCACACCCTCGCGGAACGCCATGATGGTCGGGATCGAGCGGATGTTCGCGGCGGCGGCGATGCCCTGCTCCGCCTCGGTGTCGACCTTGGCGTGTACGACGTCGGGGTGCTGCTCCGACGAGGCCTCGAAGGTGGGGGCGAAGGAGCGGCACGGTCCGCACCACGATGCCCAGAAGTCGACCAGAACGACGTCGTTGCCGGTCACGGTCTCGTCGAAGTTCTGCTGAGTCAGAGTCTTGGTGGCCACGAGGGTCCTTTCGATCGGTGGGTCTGCCTGTGCAACGCCGCGTCGCCGTCGATTCTTCCCTGCGGGTTCCTCACCCGGTGCGCTCCGTGTCCCGGAACGTGCGGCGGTACGCCTGCGGGGTGGTGTGGCGCAGCCGCAGGAAATGCTGCCGCAGCACCGCACCACCGCCGAAGCCGACGCGTTCGGCGATCACGTCGACCGAAAGGTCCGAGTTCTCGAGCAGGTGCTGCGCGGCCAGCACCCGCTGGTCGCTGAGCCAGCGGGCCGGGGTGGTTCCGGTCTCGGCCTGGAATCGTCGCGCGAACGTCCGGGGCGACATGTTGGCCTTGGCCGCCACCGCGGTCACCGTGAGGTCGAGGGCGAGGTGCTCGGTCATCCAGTCGAGCAGCGGCCCGAGGGTGTCGATCGTCGTCGACGGCAGCGGCATCGCCACGTACTGCGCCTGGCCGCCGTCGCGGTGCGGCGGGACGACCATGCGCCGGGCGATCACGTTGGCCACCTTGCTGCCCTGTTCCTTGCGCACGATGTGCAGGCACAGGTCGATGCCGGCGGCGGTGCCGGCGCTGGTCAGGACCGGATCGTCGTCGACGTAGAGGACGTTCGGGTCGACGGTGGCCGCCGGGTGGAGTTCGGCGAGCCGCCGGGCGTGCCGCCAGTGGGTGGTGCACTTGCGTCCGTCCAGCAGTCCGGCGGCCCCGAGCACGAACGCGCCGCTGCACAGGCTGGCGACCTTGGCGCCGCGGTCCACCGCGGCCCGGAGTTTGTCGAGGAGAGGATCCATGTGCGGGGCAGGCTCCTTCGCGCACAGGTAGGAGCCGTCGTCCTCGGCGTAGGTGCCGCCCGCGGGAACGACGATGAGGTCGGCGTCGTCGAGCCGGTCGAGGTCGTACGGGACGTCGATGCCGTATCCGAAACGGGTGCGGATGGGTTCCGGTGAGCCGGCGACGAGGGAGAAGTCGTAGGTGGGCAGGCCGTCGTCGGATCGGTCGAAACCGAACACCTCGCAGGCGACGCCGAGTTCGAACGCCTCGGTGAGCGGCATGAGGGGTACGACGACCTTTTTCAGCACCAACCCAGTATGGCAGGAAAACGATCAACTATGTCTTTTCTGCCACTTTTGCTCGGAGGCCGAGAGAACCAGGCTGAAGGCATGACAATCCTGGTCGTGGTACTCCTCGTGTTCCTGGCGCTCGACGCGCTGGCGCTTGCCGGCCGCACGCCCGACACCCACAACGAAGTCATCCAGCACGGAGACTTCCGGTTTTGAGAGGGAATCCGGCGGTTCAGTACGCGGGCACGGCGCTCGCCTGGGGTGTTGCGCTGCTCGCGTAATCCTGTAAGGACATGTCATTCTGTGTCATAATGGGCACGTGAAGTTGAGCGCGTGGGCGAAGGAGCAGGGGGTCTCGTACCGCACTGCGCTGAATTGGTTCCACGCCGGAAAGCTCCCCGTGCCCGCCCGGCAGCTCCCGACCGGCACGATCCTTATCGACCCGCCCGTTCGGGAATCCGGTGTGACCGTGGCGTATTGCCGAGTCTCCTCGCACGAGCAGAAGTCGGACCTCGAACGCCAAGCCGGGCGGGTCGTGACCGGTGCAGGGGAGCGTGGGCTGTCGATCGACCGCACCATCACCGAAATCGGGTCCGGGCTGGGCGGGCGGGCCGGGAAGCTGCGGAAGCTGCTCGCCGACCCGGCCGTGACCACGATCGTGGTGGAGCACCGCGACCGACTGGCTTCCTTCGGAGTGGAGTACCTCGAAGCTGCGCTGTCCGCTCAGGGGCGACGCATTGTCGTGCTGGATGATTCCGAGGTCGTTGATGATTCTGAGGTCGCCGACGACCTGGTGCGCGAGATGACCGAGGTGCTGACCTCGATGTGTGTGCGCCTGTACGGCCGTCGCTCCGCCTCTCGGAGGGCGGCGGCGGGGGTGCGTGCAGCGCAAGCCGAGCCCGAGGAGTCGACGTGATCCGGGCGTATCTGTTCGCCCTCGATCCGACCGAGGCGCAAGCCGACGCGATGGCCTCGCACTGCGGTGCCACACGGGTCGCCTACAACTGGTGCCTGGCCCGAGTGAAGGCGAACTGGTCGCAGCGTGCTGCGGAGCAGACCTACGGCCTGACCGGTGATCAACTCACCCCATGGGTGGCCACTTCCGCCTACAGTCTGCGGAAGGCGTGGAACGCGGCCAAGGATGAGGTGGCGCCGTGGTGGAAGCAGAACAGCAAGGAGGCGTACGCCTCGGGCTGCGCCAACCTCGCCGCCGCGCTCGCCAACCGCACGGCGGGCCGAGCGAAGATGCCCCGGTTTAAGTCCAAGCGGACCGCGCGCATGTCGTGCAAGTTCACCACCGGCCGATTCGGGCTGGTCCGCGACCGCCGGCACGTGCAGTTGCCCGTGATCGGGGTGGTGCGCACCGGTGAGTCGACCCGCAAACTGGCCCGCAAGATCGACGCGGGCACCGCGCGTATCCGGTCGGCCACCCTGTCATACCAGCGCGGTCGCTGGCACGTCTCGTTCTCCGTCGACCTCCCGGACGCCGCACCCGAAGAACGCACCGGTGGCGGGGTGGTCGGCGTCGATCTCGGTATCTCACATCTGGCTACCCTCTCGACCGGTGAGCAGGTGCCGAACCAGCGTCGCCTCGATGCCGAGTTGTCGAACCTGCGCCGCGCCGAACGGGCCTGCGCTCGCCGGCGCGGCCCGGACCGCCGAACCGGTGTCGCGCCGTCGAACCGGTGGAAGAAGGCCCGCGCCCGCGCCGACCGCATCCACACCCGCGTGGCGAACCTGCGTCGCGACGACACCCACCAGTTCACTACCCGTCTGGTGCGGGAGTTCGACACGATCGTGATCGAAGACCTGCACGTGGCCGGGATGCTGCGGAACCGGCGTCTGGCCCGGCACATCGCCGGCGTGTCGTGGGCGGAGATCCGCCGTCAGCTCACCTACAAGACCGAACGGGCCGGGGTCCGGCTCGTGGTGGCGGACCGTTGGTTCGCTTCCTCCAAGACCTGCTCGGAGTGCGGGACAGCGAAAGCCAAGCTGCCCCTGAATGAGCGGGTGTTCGCCTGCCTGGCTTGCGGGATCATCCTTGATCGGGATGAGAACGCGGCCCGGAACCTGGCCGCTGCGGCGGTCGACACCGGCGAGTTGCGCCGGGAGCTGCCCGATGGAAGCGATGTCAGACGGACGTGCTCGCACGCTTCGCAGTCGCACCGCCACGGGAAGAGTCCGCACAGGACTCAACGCCACCACCGCAAGGTAGTGGCTCGATGAAGCGGGACATACCGTCACACTTGATCGAACGGCGCGAGTTTCCTCTTCATCTCTCTCTCCGAGCAGGGCATCAGTTCGGGGCTGGCCAGCATCTACAACGCCACTACACCGCTGATGACTATGTCGGTGGCCCTGGCATTCCTGCCAGGGGAGAAGCTCACGGACGCAAAGTTGTTCGGTCTCCTGCTCGGGTTCACGGGTGTGGTCGTGGTGCTGGCGCCGTGGCAGTCGGGGATTCTCGGCAGCGTCCCCGCCCAACTCGCGTGCCTCGGCGCCACCGCGTCCTATGGCGTGGCACTGGTCTACCTGAGGCGGTTCATCCTCCCGCGCGGCGTGAGCACTCCGACCATCGCGTTCATGCAGGTGTCGATCGCCGCAGCCGCCATGGTGCTCGCCACCCCGTGGGTCGCGAGCACACCGATGCACCTGACCCCCGCGATCGTCGCGTCGATGATCGGGCTCGGGGCGTTCGGCACGGGACTGGCGTTCGTGTGGAACACGAACGTGGTGCGCGGCTGGGGGCCCACCGCGGCGTCCACCGTCACCTACCTGACCCCGGTCGTCGGCGTCGTGCTCGGCGCGGTCGCGCTCGACGAGCACATCTCCTGGAACCAGCCCGTCGGGGCGCTCGCGGTGATCGCGGGAATCGTCGTCACCCAACGGTCTTCGCGAAGGCCGCCGCGACGATCACCGCGCGCACACCGTGATCACGGGGGTGCCGTCACCACCCACTCGCGTTTGGCGTCCCCGTCCCACCGGCGCACCACCGACGCCCGGCCGACGATGTCGCCGCCGTCGAGCAGCCGCGCGGCCTCCGGGATCTGATCCGCAGGCAGTCGCCGCGCGAGGGTCACGTGCGGCGTCCACTCGCCCGGCCGGATGTGCGGCGTGACCTCCGTGGCATGTTCCGCGAGATCGAACACGCTGCGGTGCAGGGACAGCAGGGCCTTCGACGGCACCACCAACCGGGACAGCGTGACGTGCCTGCCCCCGAACATCACGAGCCCGCCCAGCCGGATGTGGAACGAGGGCGTCGCGATCCGGCGGCCCAGCAGTTCGTCGATCTCGGTTGGGATATGGCGTGCCACGAACAGGGTGATGTGGGGCCGATTCGATTCGGCGCGAACCCGGGTGCGGCTGGGCATCCCCGCATCCCACAGGCGTTGCCACTCGGCGCGCACGGCAACGTCGGTCGCTTCGTCGAACAGCAGTTCCACCGACTGGACCATGGTAGGCAATGATGGCCTCATGAGCGGTGCTACGGCAAACATTTCCGGTACCCGGGTCGGGGTGCTCCTCGGCGACGGCATCGGTCACGAGATCGTTCCGGCGACCCAGCGGGTGGTCTCGGCCGCGGTGACCGCGGCGGGAGGCGGCGACGTCGACTGGGTGGAACTGCCCCTCGGCCTGGGCGCCATCGAGTCGCACGGAACGCCGATCCCCGACTCCACGCTGTCCGCGCTGGACGAACTCGACGCCTGGATCCTCGGTCCGCACGACAGCGCCGCCTACCCGGAGCCGTTCCGCGGCCGGCTGACCCCGGGCGGGGTGGTGCGCAAGCGTTTCGACCTCTTCGCCAACATCCGCCCCGCGCGCTCGCTCGAGGGCGTCGCCTCGACGGTGCCGGACATGGACCTCGTGATCGTCCGGGAGAACACCGAAGGCTTGTACGCGGATCGGAACATGTTCGCCGGCAGCGGCGAGTTCATGCCGACTCCCGACGTGGCGTTGGCCGTCGGCGTCGTGACACGGCGGGCGTGTGAGCGCATCGCGCACACCGCATTCGCGCTGGCGCGCACGAGGGCCCGCCACGTCACGATCGTGCACAAGGCCAACGTGCTGTCGATGACCACCGGACTGTTCCGCGACGTCTGCCGGGAGGTGGGGGAGCGCCACTACCCGGACGTGCGGATCGACGACGAGCACGTCGACGCCATGACCGCGCACCTCGTCCGCAGGGGGCGCGACTTCGACGTCGTGGTGACGGAGAACATGTTCGGCGACATCCTGTCGGACCTGACGGGCGAGCTGTCCGGCTCGCTCGGCACGGCCCCGTCGATCAACAGTTCCGAGACGAAGGTGATGGCGCAGGCGGCGCACGGAGCCGCCCCCGACATCGCGGGACGCAACCGGGCCAATCCGACGGCCCTGATGCTGTCGGCCGCGATGATGCTCGAGTGGCTCGGGGACCGCCGCGCCGACCGGCATCTCGGCGGCGCGGCCCACCGTATCCGCGACGCGGTCCGTGCGACGATCGCCTCCGGGGTCGCCACAGCTGACCTGGGTGGACTCGCGTCCACCAGCGAGTTCACCGAGACGGTCCTCGCCCGGACACTGCGTCGCTGAAACCGCCGCCACGGGCCGGGTCAGGCCGTTAATGTTCGGTAACGACGTCCGCAGTTGCGGGTGTCGTGACCTACCGTTCGACTAGTCGGAGTTCGAGAGTTCTCCGTCGCCGTAGCTCGCTCGGTGTACCACGATTCTTGGAGGACATGCCAGTGTCTGGTCGATCCGTCTTCGCGCGAGGCCGCGTGGCCCGCACCATCTGTGCACTGGCGGGTGGCAGTGCTCTGCTGCTCGCCGGCTGCGCCAGCAACACCGAGGGCGGCGGCTCGCCGTCCGGAGAAGACACCGTCGCCGTGGAAGTCGACAAGGTGGATGCCATCGCGGCGACACTGCCCGAGAAGATCGCCTCGTCCGGCAAGATCATCGTCGGCGTCAACATTCCCTACTCGCCCAACGAGTTCAAGGATCCGAGCGGCAAGATCGTCGGCTTCGACGTCGACCTCGTGGACGCTGTGGGCAAGGTGCTCGGCGTGACACCGGAGTACACCGAAGCGGACTTCGACAAGATCATCCCGTCGATCCAGGCCGGCAGCTACGACATGGGTATGTCGTCGTTCACCGACACCAAGGAACGCGAGCAGTCGGTCGACTTCACCACCTACTTCAGCGCCGGAGTGCAGTGGGCGCAGCCCGCCGGGAAGTCCGTCGACCCCACCAACGCGTGCGGCCTCCGGGTGGGCGTGCAGACGACCACCATCGAGGACCTCGAAGAGGTGCCCGCCAAGAGCGCGGCGTGCGTGGCCGCCGGTAAGCCGCCCATCGAGATCGTGAAGTTCGACAGCCAGGACGACGCGGCCAACGCCGTCGCCCTCGGCAAGGTCGATGCGATGTCCGCCGACTCGCCCGTCACCGCGTATGCGATCAAGCAGAGCGACGGCAAGATCGAGGCCGCGGGCGAGGTCTTCGACGCCGCGCCGTACGGCTGGCCCGTCGCGAAGGGCTCGCCGCTCGCGCAGACCCTCCAGCAGGCGCTGCAGCACCTCATCGACGACGGCACCTACCGGACGATCGCGGAGAACTGGGGTGTCGAGGCGGGCGTCATCACCACCTCCCAGATCAACGGCGCCACGAGCTGAGCGGTTGACGAGTGTCTGACGTGGAGAAGGCTCCGGGGCGGCCGGGCACCGAGACGGGGCAGGAACCGGAACCCATCAAGGCGATCCCCCTGCGGCGGCCCGGCCGGTGGATCGCCGCGATAGTCGTCGGCCTGCTGCTGGCGCTGTTCGTCAACGGTGCGCGCACCAACGAGGCGTACCGCTGGGACGTCTACGCCCAGTATCTGTTCGACGCCCGGATCTCGGCCGCGGCGTGGAACACCATCCAGCTGACGATCCTGTCGATGGCCATCGCCATCGGCCTTGGTGTCGTGCTCGCCGTCATGCGGCTGTCGCCGAACCCGGTTCTGAAGGCGGCGTCGTGGGGATACCTGTGGATCTTCCGCGGGACCCCGGTCTACGTGCAGTTGGTGTTCTGGGGGCTGTTCCCGTCCATCTACAAGCAGCTTGATCTGGGAATCCCGTTCGTCCACCAGTTCGTGCACATCGACCTGCAGGGAATCAACGCGGCGTTCCTGTTCGCGGTGATCGGGCTGGGACTCAACGAGGCCGCGTACATGGCCGAGATCGTCCGCGCAGGCGTGAACTCGGTCGCCGAGGGGCAGACCGAGGCGTCGGTGGCGCTCGGCATGACGTGGTCGCAGACGATGCGTCGCACGGTTCTGCCACAGGCCATGCGGGTGATCATCCCGCCCACCGGCAACGAGCTGATCAGCATGCTGAAGACGACGTCGCTGGTCACCGCGGTGCCGTACAGCCTGGAGTTGTACGGACGTGCCAGGGACATCTCGGGTGCGAACTTCCAGCCCATCCCGCTGCTGATGGTGGCCGCCACCTGGTACCTCGCCATCACGAGCCTGCTCATGATCGGCCAGTTCTACCTGGAGCGGTACTACTCGAAGGGCGCGTCCCGCAAGCTCACCCCGCGGCAATTGCAGGCGCTCGCCGATGCGCAGGGCAAGCCGCTGGTGATCGAACCCGGTCCCGAAACCCTGCCCGACACACCCGGAGGGGAACGAAAATGACGCCGATGGTCAAGGCGGACCGGGTCTGCAAGAACTTCGGGGCGCTGAAGGTGCTCAAAGGTGTGTCGCTCGAGATCGGCGCCGGCCAGGTCCTGTGCCTGGTCGGGCCGTCCGGTTCGGGCAAGTCGACGTTCCTGCGGTGCATCAATCACCTCGAGCAGGTCAACGCCGGCCGGCTGTACGTCGACGGCGAGATCGTCGGGTACTCCGAGCGGGGCGGCAAGCTCTACGAACTCCACCCCCGGGCGGCGGCGAAGCAGCGCCGCGACATCGGGATGGTCTTCCAGCACTTCAACCTCTTCCCGCACCGGACGGCGCTCGAGAACATCATCGAGGCGCCCATCCAGGTGAAGAAGCTGAGCAAGAAGAAGGCGCTCGAGCGGGGACGGGATCTTCTCGACCAGGTGGGCCTGAGCGAGAAGGCGGACGCGTACCCCGCGCAGCTGTCGGGTGGTCAGCAGCAGCGCGTCGCCATCGCCCGCGCGCTGGCGATGGACCCCAAGCTGATGCTGTTCGACGAGCCGACGTCCGCCCTCGACCCGGAGTTGGTCGGGGAGGTGCTCACCGTGATGAAGGATCTCGCGGCCGGCGGCATGACGATGGTCGTCGTCACGCACGAGATGGGCTTCGCCCGCGAGGTGGCCGACCAGCTGGTGTTCATGGACGCCGGCGTCGTCGTCGAATCGGGCGATCCCCGCGAGTTGCTGGCCAATCCGCAGCACGACCGCACCAAGTTGTTCCTGTCGAAACTGCTCTAGTGGCCTCCGGCCCCGTGAGTACTTCTTAACCGCCGGCGGTTAAGAAGTACTCACGGCTTGCGGCAGCTGAAGATGGCGGTGCCGGGGAAGATCTGTCCCCGCAGCGGGCTCCACTGCCCCCATTCCCGGTCGAGCCACTCGGGCCACTCCGGCTCGATGATGTCGCGCACCTCCAGCCCGGCCGCGACGATCTCGCGGACCCGATCGCCGATGGTCCGGTGGTGCTCGACGTAGGTGGGGACACCGTCGCCGTCGACCTCCACGTAGGGCGTGCGGTCGAAGTAGGGCAGCGAGGCGGTGAGCCCGCGCGGACCCGGATCGTCCGGGAAGATCCAGCGGATCGGGTGGTTGACGGCGAACACCCACAGCCCGCCGGGGCGAAGGACCCTTGCGACCTCACTCATCACCTGCTGTGAGTCCGCCACGAACGGAACTGCACCAAAAGCCGAACACGCGAGGTCGAAGCTCGCGTCGGCGAAGGGGAGGTGCTCGGCTCCGGCATGAACGAGCGGCACGGCCGGGCCGCCCGCCCGCATGGCCTCGACCCCGCGGGTCAGCATCGACATGGACAGATCGAGCCCGACGGCCCGGGCGCCCTGGCCGGCCAGCCACCGCGCACAGGGTGCGGAACCGCAGCCCACCTCGAGGACGTCCTTGCCCGCGACGTCACCGAGGAGGTGGTAATCGCCTTCGTGGAGCCCCTCCGGGCACCAGACGAACTCACCCTGGGACGAGTCCGCGCCGAGGAACTCGCCGTGCGTGCGGTGGTAGTCGTCCGCGTCGGCGTCCCACCAGGCCCGGCTCGCGCGTTCGCTGGACTCGGAGTCGACGCGGACGCGGCTCACCCCCGACGTTCCGAGGACGCTGTTGGCGGTGCCGTGGCGGTCGTCTCCGGCGGAGAGGGGAGAATCGGACGGGCAAGGATCGGGCATGGGCAACAGAGTAGAGCGTGGGAACGTGCCCGGGTTTGCCCAGCTTGCCCACGGGCGCGTAGCCTATTGCACGCGAGTGTCTAAGTGTGCGGCATCGGATTCGGTTCAGTTCGAGTTTGTTCGGTTCCAGTCGGGTGTCGTTCCTTGCGCTTGCGGTGATCTGATTCGGCGGGAATGTTTTCGTCGGTTCAGGTTGCTTGTCCGACAGAACACCATCAACCGACCACAACCCGTCCGGAGCAACTCAACACATGCCCTCCACCACCGTGACCTCGCCGCAGGTAGCCGTAAACGACATCGGCTCCGCCGAGGACTTCCTCGCCGCCATCGACGCAACGATCAAGTACTTCAACGATGGCGACATCGTCGAAGGCACCATCGTCAAGGTCGATCGTGACGAGGTCCTGCTCGACATCGGTTACAAGACCGAAGGCGTCATCCCTTCCCGTGAGCTCTCCATCAAGCACGACGTCGACCCCAACGAGGTCGTCTCCGTGGGCGATGAGGTCGAAGCTCTCGTCCTCACCAAGGAGGACAAGGAAGGCCGACTGATCCTGTCGAAGAAGCGCGCTCAGTACGAGCGTGCCTGGGGCACCATCGAGGAGCTCAAGGAGAAGGACGAGGCCGTCAAGGGCACCGTCATCGAGGTCGTCAAGGGCGGCCTGATCCTCGACATCGGCCTGCGTGGCTTCCTTCCCGCTTCGCTCGTCGAGATGCGCCGTGTCCGCGATCTGCAGCCGTACGTCGGCAAGGAGATCGAGGCCAAGATCATCGAGCTCGACAAGAACCGCAACAACGTCGTCCTCTCGCGCCGCGCATGGCTCGAGCAGACGCAGTCCGAGGTTCGCAGCGAGTTCCTGCACCAGCTGCAGAAGGGCCAGGTCCGCAAGGGCGTCGTGTCCTCCATCGTCAACTTCGGTGCCTTCGTGGACCTGGGCGGCGTCGACGGCCTGGTGCACGTGTCCGAGCTGTCCTGGAAGCACATCGACCACCCGTCCGAGGTTGTCGAGGTCGGCACCGAGGTCACCGTCGAGGTTCTCGACGTCGACCTGGACCGCGAGCGTGTCTCCCTGTCGCTCAAGGCGACCCAGGAAGACCCGTGGCGTCAGTTCGCCCGCACGCACGCCATCGGCCAGATCGTGCCCGGCAAGGTCACGAAGCTGGTTCCGTTCGGTGCCTTCGTGCGCGTCGAAGAGGGAATCGAAGGCCTCGTCCACATCTCCGAGCTGGCCGAGCGCCACGTGGAGGTTCCGGACCAGGTTGTCGGCGTCAACGACGATGCACTCGTCAAGGTCATCGACATCGACCTCGAACGTCGTCGCATCTCGCTGTCGCTGAAGCAGGCCAACGAGGACTACAACGCCGAGTTCGATCCGTCCAAGTACGGCATGGCGGACAGCTACGACGAGCAGGGCAACTACATCTTCCCCGAGGGCTTCGATCCCGAGACCAACGAATGGCTCGAGGGCTTCGACAAGCAGCGTGAAGAGTGGGAGAACCGCTACGCCGAGGCTGAGCGTCGTCACAAGATGCACACCGCTCAGATGGAGAAGACCGCTGCAGACGAGGCCGCCGAGGCTGCCACCGCTGCTGCCGGCTACTCCTCCGAGTCGGGTGCCGGCGACGCCGACGCCGCTTCGTCCTCCAGCTCCTCGTCGTCCGAGTCTGCCGGTGGATCGCTGGCCAGCGACGCACAGCTCGCTGCTCTGCGCGAGAAGCTGTCGGGCAACGCCTAGCAAGTCCGCCTGACTCGTCAGGCACAGCCGAAGACCCCGCTCCTGCACTGCAGGGGCGGGGTTTCGCCGTTGCGGGACCCCTCACTGTGACTGCGCTGAATACGACTGTGGCCCAACCTCTTCGGAGGTCGGGCCACAGTGCGTGGGTGGTGCTCGGACGCTCAGTTCGCCGTTGCGGGAATCCAGTAACCGGACGAGGACTGCACCTCGGCGCGCTTGCGCATCGTCGCGAAGCTGTGCCTGCCTTGGCTGATGAGTGCCGTGAGCCAGGTCCGGCGATGCTCGGCGAGCGCGGAAGCCACCTCGGGGATCTCGATGCAATGCACCCCGCCTGCAGTGCCGAGGCGGTGCCGACCGAACTGGTTGCGGTGATCGCGCATGGCGTTCCTCTTCTTGGAGAAGGTGCAGGTCGGTGCGTTCGCTCGAACATAACCGAACGTGTCGGACTTCTGTGGTATTTGGGGCAGGTGAGTCTGCTGAGCGGGAAGTGGGTGGAGATCTGGGAGGGACGTGCGTCGTCGTTGCGGGCGGGTGCAACACTGGGGGCGTGTTGAGAATCGGCCTCACTGGAGGCATAGGAGCCGGTAAGTCCACCGTGTCGAAGGTCCTCGCCGAACTCGGGGCGGTGATCGTCGACGCCGATCTGATCGCGCGGGAGGTCGTCGAACCCGGAACGCCCGGCCTCGCTGCCCTCGTCGACCGGTTCGGCGCGGAGATCCTGACAGCGGACGGCGCGCTCGACCGGCCGGCCCTGGCGGCCCGCGCCTTCGCCGACGAAGAATCGCGGCTGGCGCTGAATTCCATCGTCCACCCGCTGGTCGGGGCGCGCACCACCGAGACGATCGAGTCGGCGCCGGAGGACGCCGTGCTCGTCCAGGACATTCCGCTGCTGGTCGAGGGCGGCATGGGTGCCGCGTTCCACCTGGTCGTCGTCGTGTTCGTCGACGCCGAGGACCGGGTGCAGCGACTCGTCGGATCGCGGGGGATGTCCGAGACCGACGCGCGGGCGCGGATCGCAGCCCAGGCGGACGACGATCAACGGCGGGCGGCGGCCGACGTCCGGCTCGACAACAGCGGCGCCCCGGGTGCGCTCGAGCCGGAGGTCCGGGCACTGTGGGCCGAGCGTCTCGTGCCCTTCGAGTCCAACATCCGCACGCGGACCGTCGTCCGTGTCCTGCCCGAACTCGCCTCGCCGAATCCGCAGTGGCCTGCCCAGGCCGACCGGTTGATCGCCCGGTTGCGGCTGGTGTGCGGCGACCGCGCCGTCCGGATCGACCACATCGGGTCGACGGCCGTGGCGGGGTTGCCTGCCAAGGACGTCCTCGATGTCCAGGTGACGGTCGCGAACCTCGAGGTCGCGGACGAACTCGCGGAATCACTCGCGGGCGCCGGGTTCCCCCGCATCGAGCACATCACCGCCGACGACCCGAAGCCCTCGTATCAGGGCGGCGAGACCGATCCGGCTCTGTGGGGCAAGCGAATCCACGGCGGCGCTGATCCGGGGCGGCCCGTGAACATCCACCTCCGGGTCGACGGGTGGCCCGGGCAGCAGTTCGCGCTCGTGTTCCGGGACTGGCTCGGCGCGGACATCGACGCCCGCGCCGAGTACCTCGCGGTCAAGGAGGCCGCGGCGGAGAAGGCGGCTGGTCACACCGACTATCAGGACGCGATCACCGCCTACGTCGACGCGAAGAGCCCGTGGTTCGACCGCGCGTATCACCGGGCGTGGGAGTGGGCCGAGCGAACCGGCTGGAGCGCGTAGGTCACCGCCAGTCGATCGGCATGCCGATCGAAGCCAGCCAGCCGCCGAGGTCGTGGCCGTGTGCGGCGATTCCGTCGATCGCCGTGGTGGCGGCGAGGATCGCCTGCTCGGCCGTCGCGGCGTCGAGTAGGCCGGCGCGGTGCGCCTCCATCAGTTCGTCGACGTCGAGGAGTTCGGTGTCGCGGCCGGTGCGGATGACCAGATCCAGGTAGTGGTCCTCCGACTTCCACACGTTCTCGCCGCGGGTGAACGTGCCGATGTCGACGTAGTGGTCCTGATCGCGCTGGTGATACGGGTGGTAATGGAAGATCGACGCGCGCAGCCCCAGGTCGGGGAGCAGCCACGACTCCAGGTAGTGGAACTGCCGGTGGTCGGAGGTGCGTGCCATGTACAGCCCCCACGGCTCGACGCGGTAGTGGTCGACGTGACGGACGAAACCCTTGGGGTCGGTGTTGGTGTGATCGCGGAGGTCGAAGTACTCGACCTTCGGTGGGTGGATGTCGTGAATCGCGCCTGCCATGGCAGGGAACCTACCGCGATTTTTCAGCCGACGGAGATCGCCCGGGAAGTTTGTCGGCCCCCCGGCCTACCCTGGGTGCATGGCGTTTGCATCCGAGCACCCCGTGGTGGCACATTCCGAGTTCCGTCCCATCGGGGAGATCGAGCGGTCGGAGGCGCGTTTCGAGGTCGTCAGCGACCACAAACCGGCCGGCGACCAGCCGACGGCGATCGCGGACCTGGAACGCCGGATCAACGCGGGTGAGAAGGACGTGGTCCTGCTCGGCGCCACCGGTACGGGTAAATCGGCCACCACGGCGTGGCTGATCGAGAAGGTGCAGCGACCCACGTTGGTGATGGCGCCCAACAAGACGCTCGCCGCGCAGTTGGCCAACGAGTTGCGCGACATGCTGCCCAACAACTCCGTCGAGTACTTCGTCTCGTACTACGACTACTACCAGCCCGAGGCGTACATCGCGCAGACCGACACCTACATCGAGAAGGACTCGTCGATCAACGACGACGTCGAGCGACTGCGGCACTCCGCGACGTCGAGCCTGCTGTCGCGGCGGGACGTGGTCGTGGTGGCGTCCGTGTCGTGCATCTACGGTCTCGGTACTCCGCAGTCGTACCTCGACCGCTCGGTGCAGCTCGAGGTCGGTGTGGAGGTGCCGCGCGACGCCCTCCTGAGGTTGCTGGTCGACGTGCAGTACACCCGCAACGACCTGGCGTTCACCCGCGGATCCTTCCGGGTGCGCGGTGACACGGTCGAGATCATTCCCTCGTACGAGGAACTGGCGGTGCGGATCGAGTTCTTCGGCGACGAGATCGAGGCGCTGTACTACCTGCATCCCCTCACCGGGAACGTCGTGCGGAAGGTCGACTCGGTGCGCATCTTCCCGGCGACGCACTACGTCGCCGGTCCCGAGCGGATGGAACGCGCCGTCAAGGACATCGAAGCCGAACTCGAGGAGCGGCTCGCCGACCTCGAGAACAAGGGCAAGCTGCTCGAGGCGCAGCGGCTCCGGATGCGAACCCAGTACGACCTCGAGATGATCAAGCAGGTCGGGTTCTGCTCCGGCATCGAGAACTATTCGCGGCACATCGACGGTCGTGGACCGGGCACGGCGCCCGCCACGCTGATCGACTACTTCCCGGAGGATTTCCTCCTCGTCATCGACGAGTCCCACGTGACGGTCCCGCAGATCGGCGCGATGTACGAGGGCGACATGTCGCGCAAGCGGAACCTCGTCGAATTCGGGTTCCGGTTGCCGTCGGCCACCGACAACCGCCCGCTGACGTGGGAGGAGTTCACCCAGCGCATCGGGCAGACGGTGTATTTGTCGGCCACTCCGGGCAAGTACGAGCTGGGGCAGGCCGGCGGCGAGTTCGTCGAGCAGGTCATCCGCCCGACCGGTCTCGTCGACCCCGAGGTGGTCGTCAAACCGACCAAGGGGCAGATCGACGACCTGGTGCACGAGATCCGCGAACGTGCGGACCGTGACGAGCGCGTCCTCGTCACCACGTTGACGAAGAAGATGGCGGAAGACCTCACCGATTACCTCCTCGAGCTCGGTATCCGGGTGCGGTATCTGCACTCGGACATCGACACGTTGCGGCGGGTGGAGCTGCTCCGGCAGCTGCGGCTGGGGGAGTACGACGTTCTGGTGGGTATCAACCTGCTGCGTGAGGGTCTCGACCTGCCCGAGGTCTCGTTGGTGGCCATCCTGGACGCCGACAAGGAGGGCTTCCTGCGGAGTTCGACCAGCCTCATCCAGACGATCGGCCGGGCGGCTCGTAACGTCTCCGGTCAGGTGCACATGTACGCCGACAAGATCACCGACTCGATGCAGCACGCCATCGAGGAGACCGAGCGGCGCCGGGAGAAGCAGGTCGCCTACAACGAGAAGATGGGTGTCGATCCGCAGCCGCTGCGGAAGAAGATCGCCGACATCCTCGACCAGGTCTACGAGGAAGCCGACGATACGGCCAGCGGCGTCGACGTCGGCGGTTCCGGACGCAACGCCACCCGCGGGCGTCGTGCGCAGGGCGAGGCCGGACGCTCGGTCAGCGCCGGCGTGTACGAGGGCCGCGACACGAAGTCGATGCCCAGGGCGGAGTTGGCCGACCTGGTCAAGGAATTGACCGATCAGATGATGAACGCCGCCCGTGATCTGCAGTTCGAACTCGCCGGGCGGCTGCGCGACGAGATCGCCGATCTGAAGAAGGAGTTGCGCGGCATGGATGCCGCGGGCCTGAAATAGCGAGGGCGCCGAGGCAGTACGGTTGCACAGCAGTACGGTCGCACATATGGATGCACACAACGCAGGTCGCACCGCTCGGTCCCTGGAATTGCTTCATTCGCTCAGCTATTTCGTTCCCGAGGTCGAGGAACGGCTGGTCGAGGCGGGGTTGGAACCGGGTCGGATGAGCTACTTCGCCGGACGTTCCGCGCCGATGGGCGCGGTCGGTGCCGGTGTTGTCACGGCGACGTTCTTCAACTTCAGCCCCGCCGCGGTCGCGTCGATCATTCCGCGTGCCTGGGGTCTGGCCACGCCCGCGGCGATCGTCGAGGCCCGGTACCGGGCGGTCGGCGAGGCGTATGCGCGACTGCTCGGTGAATCGGTGACGACGTCGCCGGAGATGGCCGAGGCGGCCGAACTGGCGTCGATTGCGGCGCGGGGTATCCCGGGTGTCGAGGGCAGGCCGCTCTGCGCGGGCTACACGGAAGTGGAGTGGCCGGACTCACCGCACGTCGCGTTCTGGCATGCCCTCACCGTGCTGCGGGAGTACCGCGGCGACGGTCACATCGCTGCGCTGCAGACGGCGGGTCTGAGCGGACTCGAATCGTTGATCACCCACACCGCGACCGGGTACGGGTTCCAGAAGAAGTTCGCGATCACCCGCCGCGCCTGGACCCAGGAGCAGTGGGACTCCGCGTGCGACAGTCTGCGTGACCGGGAAATCCTGGACGCCCGGGGCGAACTCACCGCCGAAGGCACGGAACTGCGGGAACTGGTCGAGGATCTCACCGACGATCTCGCGCTGGCTCCGTGGGCGGCACTGGGGGAGGACGGGGCGGCCCGGCTCGTCGAACTCGCGACCCCGTGGCGTGACGCGATCGTCGCGGCGGGAGTGTTCCCGGCCGGCGTGTTCGGTCCCAAGGTCGCCGTGTCCCGCTGACACCGATCACAGCCCGGGCGCATGGAAAATGTGATCCGTCATGCACCGGGGATATCCCCTGTGGCATGTGTTGCAAATGCACCTATGAGGGCACCGGGACGGCTAGGGTCAGCGCAGTGGCTGCTGGGTCCCAGGCATGAGCTGTGTCCGGACCCCGGCCAATTGACCACCGCAGACATGGAGGAATGAATGAGCGCCTACCGGACCGTTGTCGTCGGAACCGATGGCTCCGAGTCGTCGTTTCTGGCCGTCGAGAAGGCTGCCGCCATCGCGGGGGACGCCGGTGCCAAGCTGATCATCGCCTGCGCGTACTACCCGGCCGATCCCAAGGACGTCGGGCAGGCCGCCGACGCGCTCGGTGACGAGGCCTACCAGATCACCGGTTCGGCCCCGACATACGAGATCCTGCGCACCGCGAAGGAGCGCGCCCATGCCGCCGGCGCCAAGGAGGTCGTCGAACGCGCCGTCGTCGGTGCCCCCGTCGAGTCGCTGCTGAACCTGGTCGACGAGGTCGAGGCCGGTCTCCTGGTGATCGGCAACCGTGGACTCAACACCCTCACCGGGCGGCTCCTCGGGTCGGTTCCGTCCGATGCCGCACGCAAGTCGACATCCGACGTCCTCATCGTCCACACGGTGCGCTGACACCGGACCGATCAGCAGTAATTCGCCTCGGCGGCATCGAGATACACCTGCGCCACCTGTTCGGTGGTGAGGCCGGAATCCGACGTCGCCGAGGCGAACTGCGCCATCGGCACCAGATGCGCGAGGATCGTCGCCTCGTCGGTCCCCTCGGACAGCTGACCGCAGATCCCGTTGGCGAGCGCCAGGACCGTGTCGTCGGGCGGCGCCGGAATCCCGGCAGCGACCAGCGACTCCTTGTAGCGCAGGCCACGGGCATCCAGGTGTGATGCGGCGGTGGTGGATGCCGCCGAGGCGGTGGGCGGCGGGTCGGAGGCGGTGGCCTCCGAGCACGCGGTCAGCGCAAACGTGGTGAGGGCGAGACCACACCCGATCAGCCGACCGCGACCGCCCGCGGTCACGACAGGATCCCGACCTCTGCCGGGCCGAGTTCGGACAGCACCGCGGGCAACGTCTTCGTGTGCACCACACCGAGTCGTTGCGTCGCACGGGTCAGGGCGACGTAGAGGTCGTTCATTCCCCGTGGCGACTCGTCGAGAATGTCCTGAGGCTCGGCGATGAGCACCGAGTCGAATTCCAATCCCTTGACGTCACGCACCGTGAGGACGCTGACGGTGTCCGACCTCAGGTCGGCGAGCGCGGCGACCAGGTCGTGGCCGCCGATCACCACGGTGGTGCCCGGTCCGGTTTCCCGGGACACGCAGGTGCGCACGGTGTCTGCCAGTTCGGCCTCGGACACTTCCAGGGCCCACGGCGCGAAACCGGATTCGCGCACCGACCGCGGCACGGTCTGCTCGGCGTCGATCTCGGCGAGAACCCGCCGGGCCGACGTCATGATCTCCGCTGGTGTGCGGTAGTTGACGGTCAGTTCCGTCAGCTTCCACCGCTTCGCGACATACGGCTCGAGGATCCGCTGCCACGACGACGTTCCCGCCGGGTCGCCGGTCTGCGCGGTGTCTCCGACCAGCGTCATCCAGCGATTCGGTATGCGCCGCATCAGCATTCGCCAGGCCATCTCCGAGAGTTCCTGCGCCTCGTCGACGATCACGTGACCGTAGGTCCACGTTCGGTCGCCGGCGGCGCGCTCCGCGGTGGTCTGGTGCTGCCCGACGTCGTGGCGTTCGGCGAGCTGGCTGGCGTCGATCAGGTCGTACGCCATCAGGATTTCCGGGTCCAGTTCGTCCTCGAGATCCTGCGGCGCCGAACCGGTCAGGATGTCCAGGGCGCCCTGGGCGTCCGCGATCTGTGCCCGCCACTGGCGACGGGCGCGCTCCCGTTCGGCGGCGTCGTCGACGCCGAGGAGTTCCGCCAGTTCGTCGAGGAGCGGGGCGTCGGCGGCGCTGAAGCCGCGCATTCCGGGGCGGCGCAGCGAGTCACGTTGCGCCTCCGTCAGATTCGGGGCGGCATCGGCCAGCCGCTTCGGTGAGGCGTACAGCTCGGCGAGGACCTGCTGCGGCGACAATTCCGGCCACAGCGCGCTGATCGCCGTCATGATGTCGGGGTCCTCACGCATCTCGTCGCGCATGTCGGCGATGTCGTCCCGGCTCAGCAGGTTCCCGCCGTCGACGACGTTGGCGCCGAGGGTGTCCGCGAGTTGCTGCGCGAGCGCCTCGATGACCGAGGAGACGAAGACGGGACGGGCCAGGTTGTGCGGGCGTCTGGACGACCGCGCCCGGCCACGAGCGCGGGTGACGACCTTGCGGTCGAGAGTGATCCGATAGGTGTCGAACGTCAGTTCCACGGGCCGCGACGGCACTTCCTGTCGATCCCGGACCGCCTTCTTGAGAACGTCCAGCATGTCGAGCGAGCCCTTGATCTCGCCGGCGTCGAGGCTGTCCTCGACGGTGGCGCGGACACCGGGGTAGAGGTCGCCGATGGTGGAGAGCAGCACACCGGTCTCGCCGAGCGACGGCAGCACCTGGCCGATGTAGTCGAGGAACGTGGCGTTGGGGCCGATGATGAGGACGCCGGCCTTCGCGAGCTGCTGGCGATACGTGTAGAGCAGGTAGGCGGCGCGGTGCAGAGCGACCGCGGTCTTGCCGGTTCCGGGACCGCCCTGGACCACGAGCACGCTCTTGTGCTCCGACCGGATGATGGCGTCCTGCTCGCCCTGGATCGTCTCGACGATGTCGTTCATCTGGCCCGTGCGGGCAGCGTTCAACGCCGAGAGCAGCGCGCTCTCACCCGCGACGCCGTCCGAACCGGTCACCGTGCCCGCGGCCTCCGCGGCCGCCAGGTCCAGGTATTCGTCGTTGACGGCGGTCACTCGGCGGCTCCGCGTGCGGATGTGCCGTCGGCGGGTGACGCCGTCCGGGGCGGCCGGGGTCGCGAGATAGAACGGGCGGGCAAGGGGCGCACGCCAATCGAGGAGCATCGTCTCGTAGTCGTTCTCCTCGTCGAGGATGCCGAGGCGGCCGACGTAGCGGTGCTCGCCGTCGAGGTCGATCCGGCCGAAGCACAGTCCGTTCTCGGCGGCGTCGTACTTGGCGAGGTCTTCGGTGTAGAGCTGATTGAAGGACTCGCGCTCGCTCCGCGCCTGCGGGGTGCCGCCGGTTTCGAGCAGTACACGGCTCAGCCGGTTCGCCGCGTACTGGCGAAGGCCGTCCAGTCGGGTGTAGAGCATCGTCACGTACTGCTGCTCGAGCTCGCGCTCGTCGCGTGACGTGTCCTCGTCGGGCAAGAGGTCTCCTTGACTGGTTCGGCTGCAACCGGATCGGCTGCAAAAGTGCCTGGACAGTCTAGTCGGCCCCGGAGGTGTGTCGCTGACTTCGCAGGTCAGCGGCGATCTCCGGGGCCGATCAGATCGAATATCCGGCGCGGGCCGGGTCAGTGGGACAGTTCGTCCCGCTTCGCCCTGGCCTTCTCGAGCGCGGTTTCCGCTTGCTTGCGGGCCCGCTTGCTCAGCACCTCACCGCGTTCTGCGGCGGTGCCTGCCCATTCGCCGCCCTTCTCGCGGGCGACCTCGGCCAGTTCCGGGCCGTGCTCCTTCGCCGCCTCGACGAGTTCCGCGCCGCGTTCGCGGGCGACGTCCGCCCACTCGGCGCCGTGTTCTTTCGCGACCTCTGCCCATTCTGCGCCGTGTTCTTTCGCGACCTCCGCCCATTCGGCGCCGCGATCCGCCGCGACCTTCGCGAGTTCGGTGCCACGGTCTTTCGCGACCTCGAGGAGGCCGGACCCACGCTCGGCGGCCTCACCGGACAGGATGCGGGCGCGCTCCGACGCCGCGGCCAGGGCCTCTCCGATCTCGGGACCGTGATGGTCGTGACCGGAGCCGAGGGGCAGGGCCGCGGCCACGGTCTCCTGTGCGTGCCGGGCGGCGCGGCGTCCACGCCAGCCCAGTGAGGGCTTACCCTCGGTGTCGACGGCGGCGATGAGCAGTCCGCCGAGCAGGCTCACGTTCTTGAGGAACTGAGTGCGCTGAGCCGCCTTCTTCGCGGGGTCGGTCTCGTTCCAGAAGTCGTGCCCCACAACGGTAGTGGGCACGAGGCTGCCTGCGAGCGCGAGTGACGCGAGGCGCGGTGCCTTCCCGGTGGCGAGTAGCACTCCGCCGCCGATCTGCACGGCGGCGTTGATCTTGACCAACGTCTCCGGGTCGGACGGGATCTTCTGCGTGACGGACCCGGGAAGCGCCTCGGTGGACTTGTCGATCAGTGGTGCGGCGGCCTGTGCTTTCTGCGCCGGATTTCGAAGTGCATCGATCCCTCCGCTGATGAAGATCGCGGACAGCAGTGGGCGAGCGATACGACGGACGAGCATTCCTGGCCTCCCAATCTCGAGTTCTCCCGTCTCACACTAACGAGAGTTCTGGGCAGTCGTCGGCGTATGACTGTGTTGCCGAACCGACGGTCCGCCCATTCACCAGTACCCAGGGAGGCCGATCGCCAATCGCGGACCGTGCGGTGCGTGATCGGCGATCGGATGCGGTCACCAGCCGCGCTCGCGCCACTCCCCGAGGTGGGGGCGCTCGGCGCCGAGGGTGGTGTCGTCACCGTGGCCGGGGTAGACGACGGTGTCGTCGCCGTAGCGGCCGAAGAGCTTGGTTTCGACGTCGGTGAGCAGTGATGCGAACTTGCCCGCGTCGGCGGTCTTGCCGACGCCGCCGGGGAAGAGGGAGTCGCCGGTGAACAGGTGGGTGCGTCCGCCGCCTGCTTCGGTGAGTGCGAGCGCGACGGAGCCGGGGGTGTGGCCGGCGAGGTGAATCACGTCGAGGGTGACCTCGCCGACGGTGACTGTGTCGCCGTCCTCGAGGAGGCGGTCGGGCCGGACGGGCAGTGCGTCGGCGTCGAGTGGATGGGCGGCGGTGTCCACGCGGGTGGCCGCCGCGACGTCCTCGAGCGCCAGCCAGTGGTCGCCGTGCTGGTGCGTGGTGACGATCAGGTCGAGCGACGGCGCGTGTTCGCCGATAAGTTGGTTGACGCGGTCCGCCTCGTTGGCGGCGTCGATGAGGACGGATTTTCCGGTTGCGGAACAGACGACCAGGTACACGTTGTTGTCCATGGGGCCGACGGACATCTTCGTGATCGTGGCTCCCGGAACCGTGCGGCGCTGCGGCGCCGAACCGGGGGAGACGTGGCCGGTGTACGAGTCTTCTATCACCATGGGCTGCTCGGTCATGATGGGGAGGCTACCGTCGAATACAGGCAGGTGAGTGGCAGGGCGGCCATCCGTCCCCCAGAACGTGTCGGTGCCCCGGCTTACCATGGCACGGCCAGAGGGCTGAGCGTCCACGTGCGTCCTCGGCTGTCGAACAATGAAGGGACTTGGAGTGGCGGATCGCCTTATCGTGCGGGGTGCCCGTGAGCACAATCTGCGAGGGGTCGATCTCGATCTGCCCCGCGACAGCCTGATCGTGTTCACCGGGTTGTCGGGCTCGGGCAAGTCGAGTCTGGCGTTCGACACGATCTTCGCCGAGGGCCAGCGACGCTACGTCGAGTCGCTGTCGGCGTACGCGCGCCAGTTCCTCGGTCAGATGGACAAGCCCGACGTCGACTTCATCGAAGGTCTGTCGCCCGCGGTGTCCATCGACCAGAAGTCGACCAACCGGAACCCACGGTCGACGGTCGGCACCATCACCGAGGTCTACGACTACCTCCGTCTGCTCTATGCCCGGGCCGGCACCGCACACTGCCCGGTCTGTGGGGAGCAGATCGCGCGGCAGACGCCGCAGCAGATCGTCGACCAGGTTCTGGAGATGGAGGAAGGCACCCGCTTCCAGGTGCTCGCCCCCGTCGTGCGTACCCGCAAGGGTGAATTCGTCGATCTGTTCGACCAGCTCAACATGCAGGGCTACTCACGTGTGCGGGTCGACGGCGTGGTGTATCCGCTGTCCGAACCGCCCAAGCTCAAGAAGCAGGAGAAGCACGACATCGAGGTGGTCGTCGACCGCCTCACCGTCAAGGCCGGTTCCAAGCAGCGGCTCACCGATTCCGTCGAGACCGCGCTGCGGCTGGCGGAGGGCATCGTCGTCCTCGACTTCGTCGACCGCGAGGAGAATGCCGCAGACCGGGAGCGACGGTTCTCGGAGAAGCTGGCGTGCCCCAACGGCCACGCGCTGTCCATCGACGACCTCGAGCCCCGGTCGTTCTCCTTCAACTCCCCGTACGGTGCCTGCCCCGAGTGCACCGGCCTCGGAATCCGCAAGGAGGTCGACCCGGACCTCGTCGTTCCCGACCCCGAGTTGTCGCTCGAGGACGGGGCCATCGCGCCGTGGTCGATGGGGCAGAGTTCCGAATACTTCGGTCGGCTGCTGTCCGGCCTCGGCGACATTCTCGGCTTCGACATGAAGACGCCGTGGAACAAGCTCCCGGCGAAGGCGCGTCGGGCGATCCTCGAGGGCAGTGAGGAGCAGGTCCACGTCCGCTACAAGAACCGGTACGGGCGTACCCGTTCCTACTACGCCGAGTTCGAGGGCGTCATGCCGTTCCTGCACCGCAGGCTCGAGCAGACCGAGTCCGACCAGATGAAGGAACGCTACGACGGCTACATGCGGGACACCCCCTGTCCCGCGTGCGGGGGTGCGCGCCTGCGTCCCGAGATCCTGTCGGTCACGATCGCGAACGAGAAGTTCGGGATGAAGTCGATCGCCGAGGTCTGTGAACTGTCGATCTCCGATTGCGCCGACTTCCTGAACAGCCTCACGCTGGGCAGCCGCGAGGAGGCCATCGCCGGTCAGGTGCTCAAGGAGGTCCAGGCCCGACTCGGCTTCCTCCTCGACGTCGGCCTCGAGTACCTCTCCCTCGCCCGCGCCGCCGGCACCCTGTCCGGTGGCGAGGCGCAGCGCATCCGTCTCGCCACCCAGATCGGCTCGGGTCTGGTCGGCGTGCTGTACGTGCTCGACGAGCCGTCGATCGGTCTGCACCAGCGCGACAACCGGCGTCTCATCGAGACCCTGACGCGCCTGCGCGACCTCGGGAACACGCTGATCGTGGTCGAACACGACGAAGACACCATCCGCACGTCCGACTGGGTGGTCGACATCGGACCGCTCGCCGGCGAGCACGGCGGCAAGGTCGTCCACAGCGGGCCGTACCAGGAACTGCTCGACTGCGAGGAATCCCTCACCGGCGCCTACCTGTCGGGCCGCAGTCACATCGAGATTCCCGCGATCCGCCGTCCGGTCGATCGCAAGCGGCAGGTCACGGTCGTCGGCGCGCGCGAACACAACCTGGGCGGCATCGACGTCAGCTTCCCTCTGGGCGTGCTCACGTCGGTCACCGGCGTGTCCGGGTCCGGTAAGTCGACGCTCGTCAACGACATCCTCGCGACGGTCATGGCGAATAAGCTCAACGGCGCGCGGCAGGTGCCCGGCAGGCACACCCGCATCAACGGGCTCGACCAGCTGGACAAGCTCGTGCAGGTCGACCAGTCGCCGATCGGCCGCACCCCGCGGTCCAACGCGGCCACCTACACCGGGGTGTTCGACAAGATCCGCACCCTGTTCGCCGCCACCACCGAGTCGAAGGTGCGCGGCTACCAGCCCGGCCGGTTCTCGTTCAACGTCAAGGGCGGCCGGTGCGAGGCCTGCTCCGGCGACGGCACGCTGAAGATCGAGATGAACTTCCTGCCCGATGTGTACGTGCCGTGCGAGGTCTGCCACGGTGCCCGGTACAACCGCGAGACGCTCGAGGTCCATTACAAGGGCAAGACCATCGCCGAGGTCCTGGACATGCCGATCGAGGAAGCCGCGGAATTCTTCGAGCCCATCACGTCGATCCACCGCTACCTCAAGACCCTCGTCGAGGTCGGTCTCGGGTACGTGCGGCTCGGTCAGCCCGCGCCCACGCTGTCCGGTGGTGAGGCGCAGCGCGTGAAGCTCGCCGCCGAACTGCAGAAACGTTCGACGGGCCGCACGGTGTACATCCTCGACGAGCCCACGACGGGTCTGCACTTCGAGGACATCCGGAAGCTGCTCGGGGTCGTCAACGGGTTGGTCGACAAGGGCAACACGGTGATCGTGATCGAGCACAACCTCGATGTGATCAAGACGTCCGACTGGGTGGTCGACATGGGGCCGGAGGGTGGGTCCGGTGGCGGAACCGTCGTCGCGCAAGGCACCCCGGAGGACGTGGCGCAGGTTCCGGAGAGTTACACGGGACGGTTCCTCGAGAATGTCCTCGCGGTGCCGGCACCCGTTCCGGCGAAGTCGAAGGCAGTCAAGTCCTCGCCGACGCGGAAGTCCGCGTCGGCGAAGAAGACTGCCGCGGCCGCCACGGCGACACCGCGTAAGCGGGCGCCGAAGAAGGCCGCAGCAGTCAGCTGAATCCGGTCAGACTCTCGCGGCCGCGTCGATCGCGGTCGCGAGGTCTGCGGGCCGCGACCACATCGGCCAGTGTCCCGTCGGCAGATCGACGTAGTCGACCTTCGCGATCTGCGCGAGTTCGGCCGCCATCGGATGACCCGCTACGGCCATCTGCTGGATGACCTCCGACGGGAAACTGGTGCAGATCACCGTGGTCGGCACGTCCAGCCGCCTGCTGTCGGTGAGTTCGACCGTGTCCCTCGCAGGTCCGGCGGGCATGGGCACCGCCCGGTTGCGGAACGTGTCGAGCGTGTCGTCGTCGAGTCCGTCGAGACTGCTGCCTTCGGCCTCGAGTTCGGACCACGACGGCAACGGAATCTCGGCGACCGCCGGGTCGAGATCGTCGCGCAGCGCGGTGCCGCTCTGCACTGGTCCCGAGTCGACGTAGACGATGCGGGCGAGTCGGTCGGGCACCCGATCGCTCACCGCGTACGCAACCGGCCCCGCGCCGCTGTGCGCCACGAGCACCACCCGCTCCGACGACGGTGTGTTCGTGATGGCCTCCGTGATCGCGGCGACGTGGTCGTTCAGCCGGACGCCGGTGCGGTCGCTGCCGGTGGAGTCGAGTCCCGGCAACGTCACCGCGGTGACGTGATGTCCCTGCCGGGTCAGGTCGGATTCCACTGCCTCCCAGGCCCAAGCGCCGAGCCAGAATCCGGGGACCAGAATGATGTGAGTGCCTGTGCTGCCGTGTACTTCGCTTGTCCGAGTCATGAGACAAGAGTGAACCCGCAACGGTGACATCAGCGTGTCACCGTATTCGTCACAGTCGCATAACGGAATCGGTCCGACGAGAATCGGGACATTGTCGTGGACGTTCGGCAGACTGCCCTCATGGACCGCCCCGCACGCCTCCACGCCCTGACGGAAGAATTGCGCCGCGCGGGTGACCGGGGCCGGACGGCAGAGCAGTTGGCGGCGCAATTCGAGGTGACGCCCCGCACGATCAAACGGGACATCGTCGTACTGCAGTCCTCGGGCGCCCCGATCCGGGCCACTGCCGGACCGGGTGGGGGATACGGGATCATTGGGAACGGCACGTTGCCGCCGGTGAATTTCACTCCCGCTCAGGCGGTCTCGGTGGCTCTCGCCCTCACGGCCTTCCGTGATGCGCCGTTCGCGACCGACGGGCGGGCCGCGCTCGCCAAGCTGCTCGACGTGATGGACGCGGAGTCGAGGGAGCGGGTGGAGCAACTCGGCGGGAAGGTGTGGATCCGGCGAGAGACCACCGGAGGAAGTGCGGAACCCCGCATCCGACGCGTCGTCGAAGACGGTGTGCAGCGCGAACTGATGGTGTCCCTGCGGTACGTCGACCGGGACGGCGGCCGCACCGAGCGGGTCGTCGAACCGCACCTTCTCGCGCACACGCGGGGGTCGTGGTTCCTCGTCGCGTGGTGCCTGAGCCGGGCGGGTGTGCGCTGGTTCCGGTTGGACCGGGTCTCCGACGCCACCCTCACCGGCCGGTCGTTCGTCCCGCGCGATCCGGACCTCTTCGGCGAACCGCCTGCCGACGCGCGCACCGTGTTCGACCGGTGAGGGGCGATCAGAGCGCGCGGGCGGCCGCCACGGATCGGTTCACCAGCGAGACGAGAACCGACTCGTCGACGTCGGCGAGTTTCTTGACGTAGAGGCAGCCCTTGCCGACCTTGTGCTTGCCGAGCGCGGCGAGTTCGGCCTCGTGCTCGGTGAAGTCGAGGGAGAGATACAGGGTGAGTGCCGCCGCCCGCGGCGAGAATCCGATCAGGGCGGTGTCGCCCTCGTGGCCGCTGGCGTACCGGTAGTGGCGGGAGCCGAATCCGACGATGCTGGTTCCCCACATCGCGGCGGGCTCTCCCGTCGCGGCGGTGAGCAGTTCCACCAGTCGTGCGCTGTCGGCGCGCTTCACCGGGTCGACGACCGTGGCGAGAAACTCGTCGACGCCGGCCGAAGTCTGCTCGGTCTTGTTGCGGCCCGCCATCTCAGTACCCCGCCATCTCGGTGCCTGCCGTCTCTCAGTACACCGGTCCGGTGTACTTCTCACCCGGACCCTTGCCGGGCTCGTCCGGGTGCGAAGACGCTTCGCGGAACGCGCGCTGCAGTGCCTGCAGGCCTTCGCGGATCGGCCCCGCGTGCGGTCCGAGGTACTCGATGGACGCGGTCACCAGGCCGGCGAGGGCCGTGATGACTCGTCGGGCCTCGTCGAGGTCGCGGTGGGGGCTGGAGTCGGGGTCGGCGTCGGACAGGCCGAGTTTCTCGGCTGCCGAACTCATGAGCATGACCGCGGCCCGGCTGATGACCTCGACCGAGGGAACGTCGGCCAGTTCCCGGACGTCGGTATTCTGGTCACCGCCGCTCACGGTGCCGTCGTTCGGGGTGTCATCGATGTTGTCCGTCATGCCCTAGAGGATTCCACCAGCGGCCGATGACATGGCGGCCAGGTGGCCGTGGGACGCAACGTCCCGGCATCGATTAGCTCGCGACGTGCGCAAATGTTACCCTTGGTGCAACGACCGCCTTCGGATTTGTCGGGGGCAGCAAGTGGAGTCCGACTCCCACCTCTGCGCGGCAGGTAAAACTGCAGCTCAGTGGTCCGGTCGCTCGGTCCGAGGTTACTCGGCTCGAGTTCCTCGAGTGTGAGGAGATGAGGGATCGGCGTGAGCCGTGAGTTCGTCTGATCGGTCGACATCGGGCCCCGCATGGTGAGAGTCATTCACCGCAGCGGGGCTTTTTTGTTGGGAATCCGGGCGTACGGGCTGCTGGCGGTCTCGAGACAAGACCGTTCAACCTAGGAGGCCCCATCAGCACTGAGACCCGCATCAACGATCGCATCCGAGTTCCCGAGGTCCGCCTCGTCGGACCCGGAGGTGAACAGGTTGGCATCGTGCGTGTTGAAGATGCACTCCGCTTGGCCCTCGAGGCCGATCTCGACCTGGTCGAGGTGGCCCCCGACGCTCGCCCGCCGGTCTGCAAGATCATGGACTACGGCAAGTTCAAGTACGAGGCCGCGCAGAAGGCTCGTGAGTCGCGCAAGAACCAGCAGCTCACGGTCATCAAGGAGCAGAAGCTCCGCCCCAAGATCGATGATCACGACTACGAGACCAAGAAGCGCAATGTCGTTCGCTTCCTCGAGGCCGGATCCAAGGTCAAGGTCACGATCATGTTCCGCGGACGTGAGCAGTCGCGTCCGGAGCTCGGTTTCCGGCTTCTGCAGCGTCTCGGTGCAGACGTCGCCGATCTCGGGTTCGTGGAGACGTCCGCCAAGCAGGACGGTCGAAACATGACGATGGTGCTCGCTCCGCACAAGGGCGCGAAGACCCGTGTCAAGGCGCAGGAGAGCGCCGCCGCGCCGCCGGCGCAGCGGGCAACTCCCGCACCGGCACAGGCTCCGGCGACACCTGCGGAGCAGGCGGGCGGCACTACGCCCGGCGAAGCGCCGACCAGCTAGTCCGACTACACCAGCACGACCCGGATCACCGTCCGGATACAGAGAACTGAGGACTCCATGCCCAAGTCGAAGACCCACAGCGGCACCGCGAAGCGATTCAAGGTGTCCGGCAGCGGAAAGATCCTGCGCCAGAAGGCCGGTCGCCGCCACCTGCTCGAGCACAAGGCCACCAAGGTGACCCGTCGCCTCGATGGCGTGGCTGTCGTCAGCAAGGCTGACACTCCTCGCATCAAGCGCCTGCTCGACATCTGAGTCGACACCCCTTTTACTGACCACCCGGGGCAGCTCACCGCCCCAAGATTGACAGGATTTTTCAGTGGCACGCGTAAAGAGGGCGGTAAACGCCCAGAAGAAGCGTCGTTCGATTCTCGAAGCCTCCAGCGGCTACCGCGGACAGCGCTCGCGCCTGTACCGCAAGGCCAAGGAACAGCAGCTCCACTCGCTGACCTACGCCTACCGTGACCGCCGTGCGCGCAAGGGCGACTTCCGCAAGCTGTGGATCACGCGTATCAACGCCGCTGCACGGGCGAACGACATCACGTACAACCGCCTGATCCAGGGTCTGCGTCTGGCCGAGATCGAGGTCGACCGTAAGAACCTCGCCGAGCTGGCAGTGTCCGACGCCGCGGCATTCGCCGGCCTCGTGGCCCTCGCCAAGGCAGCCCTTCCGGCTGACGTGAACGCTCCGGCCGGAGAAGCAGCCTGAGTCTCGCACCCGGGCCTTTCGAGCCTCGGAAACGACCCGTGGACCCGCTCACCGAGCGCACCCCACGGGTCGTTTCTGCTGTCAAGCTGCTGCGCACCGCGGAACGACGCAAGGTTGGGCGCTTCCTGGTGGAGGGGGAGAACTCCGTCGGCGAGGCACTCGCCACCCACCCGGTGCACGACCTCTTCTACACCGCGGACGCGGAGCAGCGGTACTCGACGCTGATCGACCGGGCGCACGCCGTGGGTGTCCGCACGTCGCTGGTGACGGATCGGGCGGTTCGTGCGCTCAGCGACACGGTGACCCCGCCGGGTCTCGTCGCGGTGTGCGATCTCCTCGACGTTCCGCTGGCCGAGGCGATGGGTCCCGGAACCCGCCTGCTGGCGGTTCCCGTCGCGGTCGCGGAGCCGGGCAACGCGGGCACCGTCATCCGGGTCGCGGACGCGGTAGGTGCGGACGCGGCGATTCTCGCGGGCGACAGCGTCGACCCGCACAACGGAAAATGTGTCCGGGCGTCCGCCGGAAGTCTCTTCCACCTTCCGGTGGTGCGTGAACGGGACACGGCCGCGGTTCTCGACAGCATCAGCGCGGCGGGCATCCAGTTGCTCGCCACGGCGGCGGACGGCGAAGTCGATCTGGACGACGCCGACGAACTCCTGGCCCGCCCCACGGCGTGGTTGTTCGGCAACGAGGCCCATGGCCTCGATGCGCCCACCGCGGCGCGAGCGGACCACCGGGTGCGGATCCCGATCCACGGTCGCGCCGAGAGCCTCAACCTGGCGACGGCGGCGTCGATCTGCCTGTATTCGAGCGCCCGGGTCCAGAACCGCATGCGAACCGACAGCTGAAACGGCGAAAATCGGATCGCATAGGATTTGACGGCGAGCTGTTCGGTTTCGTCGAGAGTGTTGACTGAAAGAACGTAAGGAGTGGCACCGGTCGTGGCTAAAAAAGAGGGCGCTGCCTCCACGGGGGTCGAAGGCGGCGCGATCGATGCGAGTGCGCTCACCGAGGACGCCCTGACCGCGGCGGCGGAGAGCGCCGAGAAGGCGTTCGCGTCGGTGGCGGATCTCGACGACCTGGCGAAGGCCAAGGTCGAGCACATGGGCGACAAGTCGCCGATCGCCCTCGCCCGCCGCGGACTGGGAGCCCTTCCGGGCAAGGAGAAGGCCGACGCGGGCAAGCGCGTGAACGTCGCCCGCACTCGGATCAGTGCGGCGTTCGACGAGCGCCGCGCCGTGCTGCTCGCCGAGCGCGACGCCGCCGTTCTCGTGGCCGAGGCCATCGACGTGACGCTGCCGTCGCAGCGTCAGCCGGTGGGTGCCCGCCACCCGATCAGCATCATCTCCGAGCAGGTCGAGGACGTGTTCGTGGCCATGGGCTGGGAGGTCGCCGAGGGGCCGGAGGTGGAGACCGAGCACTTCAACTTCGATGCCCTGAACTTCCTGCCCGATCACCCCGCGCGGACGATGCAGGACACGTTCCACATCGCACCGGAGGGTTCGCGACAGGTGCTCCGCACGCACACGTCGCCGGTGCAGGTGCGCACGATGCTCTCGCGCGAGGTGCCGATCTACGTGGTGTGCCCCGGACGGACGTTCCGCACCGACGAACTCGACGCGACACACACCCCCGTCTTCTCCCAGGTGGAGGGGCTCGCGGTCGACAAGGGCCTCACCATGGCGCATCTGCGCGGCACGCTCGACGCGTTCGCCCGCGCACTGTTCGGTCCCGAGACCCGCACCCGGATGCGCCCGAACTACTTCCCGTTCACGGAACCGTCCGCCGAGGTGGACGTGTGGTTCCCGAACAAGAAGGGCGGCGCGGGCTGGGTCGAGTGGGGCGGCTGCGGAATGGTCAACCCGAATGTGCTGCGCGCCTCCGGAATCGACCCCGACGTGTACACCGGGTTCGCGTTCGGCATGGGGCTCGAGCGCACACTCCAGTTCCGGAACGGGATCCCGGACATGCGCGACATCGTCGAGGGCGACGTGCGGTTCACGCTGCCCTTCGGTGTCCAGGGCTGACCCCGCGTCACCCGGATCCCGTCCACCACAGTCACGACATCTTCACGAACGAGAGAGCTGAGCAGACGTGCGAGTAGCGCAATCCTGGCTGACCGAGATCCTGCAGCGTGCCACCCCGGACTGGGACGTCACCGCCGAGGAACTCGACGCAGGTTTCGTCCGGGTCGGGCTCGAGGTCGAGGAAGTCGACCGGCTCGAGCCCGTCGACGGCCCCCTCGTGGTCGGCAAGGTTCTCGAGATCACCGAGCTCACCGAATTCAAGAAGCCGATCCGCTTCTGCACGGTGGATGTGGGGGCGGCCGAGCCGCAGGGCATCGTGTGCGGCGCCCGGAACTTCGCCGAAGGCGACCTCGTGGTGGTCGCGCTCCCGGGCGCGGTCCTTCCCGGTGGTTTCGCCATCGCGTCCCGCAAGACGTACGGGCAGGTCTCCGACGGGATGATCTGCTCGGTGGCCGAACTGGGCATCGGCAAGGATCACTCGGGCATCCTCGTCCTCGAGCCGGGCACCGCACTCCCGGGTGCGGACGCCAACGAGTTGATGGGTCTGCACGACACGGTCATCGAACTCAACATCACCCCGGACCGCGGCTACTGCTTCTCTGTCCGCGGGCTCACCCGTGAACTGGCGTGCGGGTTCGACCTGGACTTCGCCGACCCCGCCGCGGTGCCGCCGTCTCCGGCGGACGGGGAGGCGTGGCCGATCCGCGTCGAACCCGAGTCGAAGGCGACGCGCTTCGCCGCCCGCCGGGTGACGGGTATCGATCCGAATGCGGTGAGTCCGTGGTGGCTGCAGCGCCGGTTGCTGCTGTCGGGTGTCCGGCCGATCTCGCCGGCCGTCGATGTCACCAACTACGTTCTGCTCGAACTGGGCCAGCCGCTGCACGCGTTCGACGCCGCGAAGATCAGCGGCGAGCTCGTCGTGCGCCGCGCGGTGGCGGGGGAGAAGCTGACGACTCTCGACGAGACCGAGCGCGTCCTCGATCCCGAGGACGTCGTGATCGCCGACGATTCGGGGGTCCTGTCGCTGGCAGGCATCATGGGTGGCGCGTCCACCGAGGTCGGACCCGGAACCACCGACATCCTGCTCGAGGCGGCCACGTGGGATCCGCTCGCGGTGTTCAAGACCGCGCGCAGGCACAAGCTGACGAGCGAGGCGGGCAAGCGTTTCGAACGCGTCGTCGATCCCGAGATCCCCGTTGCGGCACTGGACCGCGCTGCCGCACTGCTCGTCGACATCGCCGGCGGACGGGTCGAGTCGGCGCTCACCGACATCGGCGAGGTCACCCCGCACCAGCCCATCCACATGGACATCGACCTCCCCGACCGCGTGGCGGGCGTCGACTACCCCACCGGCACCGCGGCACGCCGCCTGACGCAGATCGGCTGCAACGTCGAGGTCGGCGTCAGCGACAGCGGGCACGGCCAGCTCGTCGCGGCCCCGCCGTCGTGGCGGCCCGACCTGGTGCAGCCCGCCGACCTGGTCGAGGAAGTGCTGCGCCTCGAGGGTCTCGAGAAGATTCCGTCGGTGCTGCCCGCGGCCCCCGCAGGTCGCGGGCTGACGCCGACGCAGCGCCGCAAGCGGGCCGTCGGCCGCGCCCTGGCGTTCTCGGGGTACGTCGAGATCCTTCCCCCCGTCTTCCTGCCCACCGCAGTCTTCGACACGTGGGGGCTGGACCCGGAGGATCCGCGCAGGAACACCGGCCGGGTGCTCAATCCGCTCGAATCGGATCGGCCGGAACTGGCCACGACGTTGCTGCCCGGACTGCTCGAGGTCCTCGCCCGCAACGTCTCCCGCGGTCAGCGCGACCTGTCGCTGTTCGGCATCGCGCAGGTCGTGCTGCCCGGCGCGGACACGAAGCCGGTCGCGGCGCTGCCGGTGGACCGTCGTCCGACCGACGAGCAGATCACGGCGCTGCTGCAGTCGCTGCCGGATCAGCCGGTGCACGTGGCGGCGGTGCTCACCGGGCAGCGTGAGCCGAGTGGTCCGTGGGGCGCGGGACGCGCAGCCGACGCCACCGACGCGTTCGCCGCAGCCCGCACGGTGGCCGCCGCGGCCGGTGTCGAGCTGGAGTTCCGCGCGACGCAGTACCTGCCGTGGCACCCGGGCCGGGGCGCGGAACTTCTCGTGAACGGCGTAGTCGTCGGACACGCGGGCGAGTTGCACCCCGCGGTGCTCGAGCGCGCCGGGCTTCCCCCGCGGACGAGTGCCGTGGAGATCGATCTGAGTGCCCTGCCGCTGGTGGAGAATCTGCCTGCGCCGAAGGTCTCGCCGTTCCCCGCCGTCCTTCAGGACGTGGCGGTCGTCGTCGACACCGCGGTTCCCGCCGCCGAGGTCCAGGCGGCCCTGCGGTCGGGTGGCGGGGAACTCCTCGAGGACATCCGGTTGTTCGACGTGTTCGAGGGTGAGCAGGTCGGGGAGGGCCGGAAGTCGCTGGCGTTCGCGCTGCGATTCCGGGGCGCCGACCGCACTCTGACCGAGGACGAGGCGAGCGCCGCTCGCGATGCCGCGGTCGCCGCGGCGACCGCGGCGGTGGGTGCCGAACTGCGCAGCTGACCCGTAGCCTGGGTGGAGGGCCCGGGACGGTGAGGAGCAGGCGATGACCGAGGTGCGCGACGTCGTGGCGGCGGCCAGTCAGTTGACCGACGCCGAGTTCCTCGAGGTGGTGCGTGCGGTGGCCGCCGGACGTCCGGGTCTCGGCGCGCTTCTCGCGGCCGTGGACGTGGGTGCGGCGATTCCGGCCGAGGATCCGGTGACCGCGGAGGTCGTGCCCCACGTCGTGCTGGGTGTGCCGGAGCCGGACTACACCCCGGGCGGTGTCCCGACGTTCGACCGCGTACGTGAGCGGATCGAGGGACGGTTCGGCACGGCGATGGGCTCCTCGGAACTCGCGCACGACAGCCCGTCGGGGCAATCGCTGGAGGATGCGTGGGAGAAGCGGGAGAAGGCGGGTAAGGCCAAGCTCGACGAGATCCGGCGGTCGCTCGGCAAGCAGTGACCGCGGTTTCCGTCCCGCCGAAAGACCACGTTGTGTATTAGCTTGCATGATGATGCATAATCAATCGTATGACTGAGCACGCGGGAAAACCGATCAGGATTGCCGTCGCCGGCGCGAGCGGATACGCCGGTGGCGAAGTGCTGCGTCTGCTGCTGGGGCACCCGTCGTATGCGGACGGTTCGCTCGTCATCGGCGCGCTCACCGCCGGCGGCAACGCCGGCTCGACCCTGGGCTCACACCATCCGCATCTGCTTCCCCTCGCCGACCGAGTGCTGGAAGACACCACCGTCGACACGCTCTCCGGTCACGACGTGGTGTTCCTCGGTCTGCCGCACGGCAATTCGGCGCAGTACGCGAAGGACCTGCCCGAGTCCACGGTCATCATCGACTGCGGCGCGGACTTCCGGCTGACGAACGCCGAGGACTGGGAGCGGTACTACAAGAGCCCGCACGCAGGTAGCTGGCCGTACGGACTTCCGGAACTTCCCGGTGCCCGCGAGAAGTTGGCGGGCGCCACCCGCATCGCCGTCCCCGGGTGCTTCCCGACGGTGTCGAGCCTGGCGATGGCTCCCGCGGTCGCGGCGGGCGTCGTCGAACCGCGGGTCACGATCGTCGCGGTGACCGGCGCGTCCGGCGCGGGACGTGCCCCCAAGGCCGATCTGCTCGGCTCCGAGGTGATGGGTTCGGTCCGCGCGTACGGCGTCGGCGGCGTGCACCGCCACACACCGGAGATCATCCAGAATCTCTCCGAACTCGCCGGTGAGCGTGTCACCGTGTCGTTCACCCCCGTGCTGGCGCCCATGCCGCGCGGCATCCTCGCCACCTGCACCGCGGTCACCACGGCGACCGAGGACGAGGTGCGCGCGATCTACGAAAAGGCTTACGCGGACGAGCCGTTCGTGCACGTGCTGCCCCAGGGCGTGCTGCCGCAGACCGGGGCGGTCATCGGATCGAACGCGGTCCAGATCGCGGTGACGGTCGACGCCGACGCCGGACAGATCGTCGTGATCGCCGTGATCGACAACCTTGCGAAGGGCACCGCCGGGGGAGCGGTGCAATCGATGAATCTTGCGCTTGGACTACCCGAGACCGCCGGTCTCTCGACAGTGGGAGTTGCCCCGTGAGCAGTGACAGCACGATCGATCCGCACCCGACCCGGGAAGTCGCCGGCGGCACCCTGGTCCGCAGCCAGGGGGTGTCGGGGCCCGCGGGCTTCCGCGCGTCCGGGATCAAGGCGGGTATCAAGGCGAGCGGAAACGCCGACCTGGCCCTCGTCCTCAACGAGGGGCCGGAACTCGCGGCGGCGGGCGTCTTCACCGCGAACAAGGTGAAAGCCGCCCCCGTGCTGTGGTCGCAGCAGGTGCTCACCACGGGCAGGCTGCGCGCCGTCGTGCTCAATTCGGGTGGTGCCAACGCGTGCACGGGTGCGGGCGGATTCCAGGACGCGCACAAGACGGCCGAGGAAGTGGCGTCGGCGCTGAGCAACTGGGGCACCGAGACCGGTGCCGTCGAGGTCGCGGTGTGCTCGACCGGTCTGATCGGCGACCGCCTGCCCATGGACAAGGTCCTGACCGGCGTCACGGAGGCCGTCCACGAACTCGCAGGCGGAATCTCGGGTGGCACCGACGCCGCGTACGCGATCATGACCACCGACACGGTGCCGAAGCAGGCCGCCCTGCATCATGCGGGCAAGTGGAACGTCGGCGGGATGGCGAAGGGCGCCGGCATGCTGGCGCCGGCGCTGGCGACGATGCTGTGCGTGGTGACGACAGACGCCGTCGCGACCGCCGCTCAACTCGACGCCGCGCTGCGGGCCGCCACCCGGCTGACGTTCGACCGACTGGACGTCGACGGTGCCACCTCGACCAACGACACCGTGCTGCTGCTCGCGTCCGGTGCGAGCAACGTGACACCCACCCAGGACGAACTGAACGCGGCCGTGACGGCCGTCTGCGACGATCTGGCCGAGCAGATGATGGCCGACGCGGAGGGCGTCACCAAGCGGGTGCAGGTCACCGTCAGCGGCGCGGTCAGCGAGCACGACGCGCTGATCGGGGCCCGGACGGTGGCGCGGGACAGCCTCGTCAAGACGGCGCTGTTCGGTTCCGACCCCAACTGGGGCCGGGTCCTCGCCGCGATCGGCATCGCGCCGATCGAACTGGACCCCGACAAGATCTCGGTGTCGTTCAACGGCGCCCCCGTCTGCATCGACGGCGTCGGCGCCCCGGGTGCGCGGGACGTGGACCTGAGCGACATCGACATCGCCCTCGACATCGACCTGGGTCTGGGCGAGCACGCGGTGACCATCCGGACCACCGACCTCTCGCACGCCTATGTCGAAGAGAATTCGGCGTATTCGTCATGACAGCGGCCAGCGAAGCGCTCACCGGCATCACCGATCACCAGAAGGCACACGTCCTGGCGGAGGCGCTGCCGTGGCTGCAGCAGTTCCGCGACAAGGTCGTCGTCGTGAAGTACGGCGGCAACGCCATGGTCGACGACGCGCTGAAGACGGCGTTCGCCGCCGACATGGCGTTCCTGCGGACGGTCGGAATTCAGCCGGTCGTCGTGCACGGCGGCGGCCCCCAGATCAATGCCATGCTCGGAAAGCTTGGCATGACAGGGGAATTCAAGGGCGGCTTCCGCGTCACCACCCCCGAGGTGATGGACGTCGTCCGGATGGTGCTGTTCGGTCAGGTCGGCCGCGAACTGGTCGGGCTGATCAACGCCCACGGACCGTACGCCGTCGGGATCTCCGGCGAGGACGCACATCTGTTCACCGCCACCAAGCGCACCGTGATGGTCGAGGGCAGGCCGACGGACATCGGACTCGTCGGCGACGTCACGACCGTGAATCCGGAGGCTGTTCTCGACCTCATCCGCGCGGGCCGAATTCCCGTGGTGTCGACCATCGCCCCCGACTCGGACGGTGTGGTGCACAACATCAACGCGGACACCGCCGCCGCCGCGCTCGCCGAGGCCATCGGCGCCGAAAAGCTCGTGGTCCTCACGGATGTCGAAGGGCTGTACACGAACTGGCCGGACCGCGATTCGCTGGCCACCGAGATCGACGTGGACGCGCTCGCGCAACTGCTGCCGAGTCTCGACGCAGGCATGGTGCCCAAGATGGAGGCCTGCCTGCGCGCGGTCCGCGGCGGGGTACCCACCGCGCACGTCATCGACGGCCGCCTCGCGCATTCCGTTCTGCTCGAACTGTTCACCGGCGAGGGCATCGGCACGATGGTCACGCCCGCCCCGACTTCACCTACCGAGGGAGTTGCCCCATGACCGGAACCCCGGAACTCCAGCAGCGCTGGTCCGGCGCCCTGATGAACACGTACGGCGTCCCCCGGGTGGCACTCACGCGCGGTCAGGGTGCGGTGCTCACCGACGCCGACGGCAAGGAGTACGTCGACTTCCTCGCCGGCATCGCCGTCAACATCCTCGGGCACGCACACCCGGCGATCATCGAGGCCGTCACGGCGCAGTTGTCGACCCTCGGTCACGTGTCGAACCTGTACGCCAGCGAGCCGGCGATCGAACTGGCCGAGAAATTGCTGTCCCATCTGGGCGCACCCGGGCGCGTGTTCTTCTGCAATTCCGGCACGGAGGCCAACGAGGCGGCGTTCAAGCTCGCGCGGGCCACGGGACGATCGAAGATCATCGCGGCGGAGAACTCCTTCCACGGCCGGACGATGGGCGCTCTCGCGCTCACCGGGCAGGCCGCCAAGCGGGCGCCGTTCGAGCCGATGCCTCCGGGTGTCATGCACGTGCCGTACGGCGACCTCGACGCACTCGACAAGGCCGTCGACGCCGACACCGCAGCCGTGTTCCTGGAGCCGATGATGGGCGAGGGCGGAGTCGTCGTTCCGCCGGAGGGATACCTCGCAGGCGCACGGCAGATCACCGCCGATCGCGGCGCACTGCTCGTGCTCGACGAAGTGCAGACCGGGATCGGCCGCACCGGCTGGTTCTACGCTCACCAGGCGGTCGGGATCGTGCCCGACGTCATGACTCTCGCGAAGGGCTTGGGGGGCGGGATGCCGATCGGCGCGTGCATCGCCACCGGCGCGACCGCGGACCTGTTCGGGCCGGGCAAGCACGGCACGACGTTCGGCGGGAACCCTGTCTGCGCGTCGGCGGCGCTCGCCGTGCTGCGGACCATCGCCGAGGACGACCTCATCTCCCGCGCCGACACGCTCGGCAAGACGCTGTCGGCAGGCATCGAAGGTCTCGGCCACCCGCTGATCGACCACGTCCGCGGCGCCGGACTGCTGCTCGGCATCGTCCTCACCCAGGACGTGGCCCCCGCGGTGGAGAACTCCGCCCGCGAGGCCGGATACCTGATCAACGCCGCGCAGCCGGGCGTCGTCCGGCTCGCTCCGCCCCTCGTCCTCACGGACGAGCAGGCCGAAGGATTCGTCGCGGCGCTGCCTGCGATCCTCGACAACGCGCAATCGGCCGCTCAGCCGGGAAAGCAGTGACGACCGTGGTGAAACACTTTCTCCGGGACGACGACCTCACCCCCGAACAGCAGGCGGAGGTCCTCGAACTCGCCGCCAGGCTGAAGAAGGCCCCGTTCGCCGAACGTCCGCTCGAGGGCCCCCGCGGGGTCGGCGTGATCTTCGAGAAGAACTCCACGCGTACCCGGTTCTCGTTCGAGATGGGCATCGCGCAGCTGGGCGGTCACGCGATCGTCGTCGACGGGCGCAGCACCCAGCTCGGCCGCGAGGAAACGTTGCAGGACACCGGCCGCGTCCTGTCGCGGTACGTCGACGCCGTGGTGTGGCGCACGTTCGGGCAGAAGCGGCTCGAGGCGATGGCGTCCGGCGCCGACGTCCCGATCGTCAACGCGCTGTCCGACGAGTTCCACCCGTGCCAGGTTCTGGCCGACCTGCAGACCCTCGCGGAGCGGAAGGGCTCGCTGAAGGGTCTGAAGCTCACCTACCTCGGTGACGGCGCCAACAACATGGCGCACTCGTTGATGCTGGGCGGTGTCACCGCAGGCGTCGACGTGACCATCGCCAGCCCCGAGGGATTCGCACCCCTGCCCTGGGTGGTCGACGCAGCCCGCGCGCGGGCCGCCGACACCGGCGCGACCATCACCCTCAGCGAGGATCCGCAGGCGGCGGTCGTCGGAGCGGACGCACTCGTCACCGACACCTGGACGTCGATGGGCCAGGAGAACGACGGACTCGACCGGGTCGGCCCGTTCCGCCCGTTCCAGATCAACGAGGCGCTGCTCGCGAGGGCCGATGCCGATGCGGTGGTCCTGCACTGCCTGCCCGCCCACCGCGGCGAGGAGATCACCGACGCGATCCTCGACGGACCGCAGAGCGTCGTCTGGGACGAGGCGGAGAACCGCCTCCACGCGCAGAAGGCACTGCTGGTGTGGCTGCTCGCACAACGAACCGGGGACCGTCCGTGAATGCGGCACCGCCGCAGCGCGTAGGTGCGGCACCGCCGCAGCGCACAGCGAACGCGGCAACGGCGCCGACCCGGGCGGGTCGGCAGGCGCGCATCGTCGCGATCCTGTCGAACAACCCGGTCCGCAGCCAGACCGAACTCGCGGCGCTGCTCGCGGCCGAAGGCATCGATGCCACCCAGGCCACGTTGTCGCGCGACCTCGAAGAACTCGGTGCCGTGAAACTCCGTGCCGCCGACGGTGGCGCCGGGGTGTACGTGGTGCCCGAGGACGGAAATCCCGTCCGCGGCGTCTCCGGCGGAACCGACCGGCTGTCGCGGTTGCTGGGGGAGCTACTGGTGTCGACCGATGCCAGTGGCAACATGGCGGTGCTGAGAACTCCCCCGGGGGCAGCGCACTATCTGGCGAGCGCACTCGATCGGGCATCATTACCTGACGTCGTGGGAACCATCGCGGGGGATGACACCATTCTCGTGGTGGCACGCGAGCCGCTGAGCGGGGCGGAACTCGCGGCCAAGATCGAATCCCTCGCCTGACAACTGAATCATCTCTACAGATCTTCAACCTAAGGAGCACAAGGACCATGGCCGATCGCGTCGTACTCGCCTACTCGGGCGGGCTGGACACCTCAGTCGCCATCAGCTGGATCGGCAAGGAGACCGGCAAGGAAGTTGTTGCTGTCGCCATCGATCTCGGCCAGGGCGGCGAGGACATGGAGGTCGTGCGCCAGCGTGCACTCGACTGCGGTGCGGTCGAATCGGTCGTGGTGGACGCGCGCGACGAATTCGCCGACGAATACTGCCTGCCGACCATCCAGGCCAACGCCCTCTACATGGACCGCTACCCCCTCGTGTCGGCCATCAGCCGCCCGCTGATCGTCAAGCACCTCGTCGAGGCCGCGCGTGCCCACGGCGGCACCACCGTCGCGCACGGCTGCACCGGCAAGGGCAACGACCAGGTCCGGTTCGAGGTGGGCTTCGGATCGCTCGCTCCCGACCTCGACGTCATCGCACCGGTCCGCGACTACGCATGGACCCGGGAGAAGGCGATCGCGTTCGCCGAGGAAAACGAGATCCCGATCAACGTCTCCAAGAAGTCACCGTTCTCGATCGACCAGAACGTGTGGGGCCGCGCCGTGGAGACCGGGTTCCTCGAGGACCTGTGGAACGCGCCGACCAAGGACGTCTACGACTACACGCAGGATCCGACCGTCAACTGGCAGGCCCCGGACGAGCTGATCATCAGCTTCGAGGCCGGACGCCCCGTCGCGATCGACGGCAAGCCCGTCAGCGTCCTCGAGGCGATCCAGGAACTCAACCGCCGCGCAGGCGCCCAGGGTGTCGGCCGCCTCGACGTCGTCGAGGACCGTCTCGTCGGCATCAAGAGCCGGGAGATCTACGAGGCTCCCGGTGCCATGGTGCTCATCAACGCGCACCAGGAACTCGAGCACGTCACACAGGAACGCGAACTCGGTCGCTACAAGCGTCAGACCGAGCAGCGCTGGAGCGAGCTGGTGTACGACGGCCTGTGGTTCTCCCCGCTGAAGGTCGCGCTGGACACGTTCATCGAGAAGACGCAGGAACGCGTCTCCGGTGACATCCGGCTGGTGCTGCACGGCGGTGCGATCATCGTCAACGGCCGCCGCAGCAACCAGTCGCTGTACGACTTCAACCTGGCCACCTACGACGAGGGCGACACGTTCGACCAGTCGTACGCCAAGGGATTCGTCCAGATCCACGGACTGTCCTCGAAGGTCGCGGCGAAGCGCGATCTGGGTCTCTAGGCATGAGTGCTCACGGCACCAACGAAGGAGCCCTCTGGGGCGGCCGGTTCGAGTCCGGACCGGCCGCCGCCATGGCGGCGCTGAGCAAGTCCACTCACTTCGACTGGGTGCTGGCCCCGTACGACGTGCGCGCCTCCCAGGCGCACGCCCGGGTGCTGCACAAGGCCGGCCTGCTCGGTGACCAGGACCTGGCGACGATGCTCGACGGTCTCGGCAGGCTCGCGGCCGACGTCGCGAGCGGCGAGTTCGTCCCGAGCGAATCCGACGAGGACGTGCACGGGGCGCTCGAGCGCGGTCTGATCGATCGGGTCGGTCCCGAGGTCGGGGGACGCCTGCGCGCCGGGCGTTCGCGCAACGATCAGGTGGCGACGCTGTTCCGGATGTGGCTGCGGGACGCCGTCCGCCGCGTCGCCGAGGGTGTGCTCGACGTCGTCGACGCCCTCGCCACGCAGGCCGCCGCGCACCCCTCCGCGGTGATGCCGGGCAAGACCCACCTGCAGGCCGCGCAGCCGGTGCTGCTCGCGCACCACCTGCTGGCGCACACGCACCCGTTGCTCCGTGACGTTCAGCGGCTGCGGGACTTCGACGTGCGGGCGGCCGTGTCGCCGTACGGTTCCGGAGCACTGGCCGGATCGTCGCTCGGACTCGATCCGGAGGCGATCGCCGCGGAACTCGCGTTCGATTCGTCGGCCGAGAACTCGATCGACGCCACGTCGTCGCGGGATTTCGCGGCCGAGGCGGCGTTCGTGCTCGCGATGATCGGCGTCGACCTGTCGCGGATGGCCGAGGAGGTCATCCTGTGGAGCACTCCGGAATTCGGCTACATCACGCTCGCCGACGCCTGGTCGACCGGCTCGTCGATCATGCCGCAGAAGAAGAACCCCGACGTGTCCGAGCTGACCCGCGGCAAGTCGGGCCGGCTGATCGGCAACTTGACCGGTCTGCTGGCGACGCTGAAGGCGCAGCCGCTCGCGTACAACCGGGATCTGCAGGAGGACAAGGAACCGGTCTTCGATTCGGTGGCGCAGCTCGAGTTGCTGCTCCCGGCGATCACCGGACTGGTCTCCACCCTCGAATTCCACACGGATCGAATGGCGGAACTGGCACCGGCGGGCTTCACGCTGGCCACCGACATCGCCGAGTGGCTCGTCCGTCAGGGCGTCCCCTTCCGCGTCGCGCACGAGGCTGCGGGGGCGTGTGTCCGCGTCGCCGAGGCGCGGGGCGCCGGACTCGAGGATCTCACCGACGAAGAACTCGCCGGAGTCGATCCGGCTCTCACCCCGGACGTGCGGGAGGTGCTCACCGTCGAGGGCTCGATCGCCTCGCGTAACGCCCGCGGCGGTACGGCCGGTATCCGTGTGGCCGAACAGTTGGGCGGGGTCCGTCAGCTGTCCGAGTCGCTGCGCGAGTGGTGTCGATGACACCGGCGTCGGACGCCCCGGATTAGGGGCTGTGTGACGCGTCGAGCGCAGTAGGGTGAGGGCGGGCGGCAGCGAGACGTGCGTCACGGTTCGAGAGTCTGGGAGAGTGTTCGTGGGACTGAATACCGAAACGGTGATGGGCCCGATCCGTCGCGTGGTGGCGACGGCGCAGAACGGGTTGGAGGTGGTTCGTCTCGGCGGACTCGAGACGGACCTCACCACATCGCCGTTCGAGGTGGTCGAACGCGCACCGATGTATCGGCTCCGACGGTATTTCCCCGACACGGACCCGGCCGACGCCGGACCCCCGATCGTCCTGGTCCCGCCGATGATGATGTCGGCCGACGTCTACGACGTCACACGGGACCAGGGCGCGGTCGGCATCCTGCGCTCGATGGGGATCGACCCCTGGGTCGTCGACTTCGGTTCGCCGGATTCCGAAGAGGGCGGCTGGGATCGGAATCTCGCCGACCACATCGTCGCGATCAGCGAGATCATCGATCAGGTGCGGTCGCACACCGGGCGTGACGTCTATCTCTCCGGGTATTCGCAGGGCGGCATGTTCGCCTACCAGGCCGCCGCGTACCGCCGCAGCCGCAACATCGCCGGGCTCGTGACGTTCGGCAGTCCGGTCGACACGCTCGCCGGGCTGCCGTTCGGGATCCCGGCCGGGTTCGCCACCGACGCCGCGGGTTTCCTCGCGGACCACGTCTTCAACCGGCTCGCGGTGTCGGGGTGGATGGCCCGCACCGGGTTTCAGCTCCTCGACCCCGTCAAGACACTGAAGTCGAGGTTGGATTTCCTCCGTCAGTTGCACGACAGGGAAGCGCTGTTGCCGCGGGAGCAGCAGCGACGGTTCCTCGCGACCGAGGGCTGGGTTGCGTGGTCCGGTCCGGCCGTCGCGGAGTTGCTCAAGCAGTTCATCGTGCACAACCGCATGATGACCGGCGGGTTCGTGATCAAGGACCAGGTGGTGTCGCTCGCGGAGTTGACCTGTCCGGTCCTCGCGTTCGTGGGAGAGGTCGACGACATCGGTCAGCCGTTGGCCGTCCGCGGCATCCGCCGGGCCGCCCCACGTGCGAACGTGTACGAATCGACGTTGCGGGCAGGGCATTTCGGTCTCGTGGTCGGCTCGGCCGCGGCGACCCACACGTGGCCGACGACCGGCAAGTGGGTGCTGTGGAACGAGGGGCTGGGGCCGCGCCCCACCAACATCGAGCTCATGCGCTACGACGAGCACTTCGGTAGCGAATCCGGAGTGTCCATCAGCGACCGCATCATTCACACCGTGGCGTCGGTCGCCGAGGTGGGTGTCGGTGTCGGCAAAGGAATCAGCGACTTCGCGTCCGGCGCGTTGCGCGGCACGGTGGAACTGTCCGGCGAGGCCACGCGGGCGCTGCCCCGGCTGGCCCGGCTCGGCCAGATTCAGCCGCACACCCAGATCTCGCTCAGCCGGTTGCTGGCCGAGCAGCGCCGGAAGGCGCCGGGCGGCGAGTGCTTCCTCTTCGACAATCGCGTGCATACCTACGAGGCGGTCAATCAGCGGATCGACAACGTGGTCCGCGGTCTGATCCAGGCCGGTGTCCGTCCCGCCGCTCACGTCGGCGTCGTGATGCAGACGCGCCCGAGCGCGCTCGCCGCCATCGTCGCGCTGTCCCGTCTCGGTGCCGTCGCGGTCCTCCTGCCCCCGGGGCGGGAAGTCCACACCGCCCTCCGCATCGACGGTGTCGAGCGCATCGTCACCGATCCGGAGAATCTGGACGCCGCGCTCGCCACCGGCATTCAAGTGCTCGTGCTCGGCGGCGGTGCCCAGCGCGACCTCGACGTGGATCCGTCGGCGAATGTCGTCGATCTCGAGAAGATCGACCCCGACGCGGTGACGTTGCCGGGCTGGTACCGGCCCGATCCCGGACTGGCCCGCGAATTGGCGTTCATCATCTGCAGTGAGTCCAACGGGCACTGGGAGACCAAGCAGATCACGAACTACCGGTGGGCGCTGTCGGCGTTCGGAACGGCCTCGGCTGCCGATCTCGACCGCGGTGACACCGTGTATTGCCTTGCGCCTCTGCATCATTCGTCGAGCCTGCTCGCCGCGATCGGTGGCGCCGTGGCGGGTGGATCGCGGATCGCGCTCTCGCGCGGACTCGACCCCGAGCGGTTCGCCGAGGAGGTCCACCGCTACGGCGTCACAGTGGTCAGCTACACGTGGACGATGATGCGCGAGATCCTCGACGCCGAGAACCTCGCGCTCGACGGAAGCCATCCCGTCCGGCTCTTCATCGGATCCGGAATGCCGCAGGGGTTGTGGCGCCGCACGACGGAACGATTCGCACCGGCGAAGGTCCTCGAGTTCTACGCCTCCACCGAGGGCGACGTGGTTCTCGCGAACGTCGCAGGCGCGAAGGTCGGGGCGAAGGGGCGGCCCCTGCCCGGCAGCGCCGAGGTGCGGCTCGCGGCCTACGACCCGATCGCCGGCCGGCTGCTGGAGGACGAGCAGGGATTCATCCGCGAATGCGAGGACGACGAGGTCGGTCTGCTCCTCGGCAGGGCGGGCGTGCACGCCGAGATGTCCGGCGGCGCGATGCGGGGAATCTTCGCCGCGGGCGACGCGTGGATTCCGACGGAGAACCTCTTCCGCCGCGACGCCGACGGGGACTACTGGCTGGTCGACCACAGGAAGACCGTGATCGCGACTCCCCGGGGCGCGGTGTTCACCCAGCCGATCGTCGACGCGCTCGGGTCCGTCGATCGTGTCGACCTCGCGGTGGCCTACGGGGTCGCGGTCGGCGGTCGCACGCTGGCCGTTGCCGCGTTCACCCTCCGCGACGGGCCGCCGCCGAGACTGGCGGAGATCTCCGACGCGCTCGACGCGCTTGCTCCCGCGCTGCGGCCCGACATCATCCAGGTGGTGGGGGACATCCCGCTGGGGTCCTCGTACCGCCCGAATGCCGATGCCCTGAGCGCTGCCGGCCTGCCCAAGCCGGGAACCCGTGTGTGGTACGCCGATCCGGAATCGCACCAGTACCGGCGGCTGACCAAGGCGGTGGCCGCCGAGTTCGAGGACGGCTCCGCCGGAGTGCCCGCCGGCGCGCGGTAGCCTGACACTGCTCACCCGAACGGTTGGAGAGGACTTCCGTGGTTATTGATCCGACGTTGCTCGGCATTCTCGCGTGCCCACAGGACAAGGGTCCTCTGCTGTTGGTCGGAGACGAGTTGCTCTACAACCCTCGCCTTCGGCGGGCGTATCCCATCGAGAACGGGATCCCCGTCCTGCTGATCGACGAGGCCAGGGACGTCGACGCGGCCGAGCACGAGACGCTGCTCGCCCGGGCGGCCGGCGAGGCCTGATCACACCGGCAGATCGCCGGTGAGATAACGCTGCAACGTCGGGGCGACGATCGCGACCAGGTCGTCGACGGGCAGCGACGCGAGTGGCTCGATTTCGAGGATGTACCGCGTCACCAGCACACCGGCCATCTGCGATGCCACCAATTGCATGCGCAGCATGCCGGTTCCGGGTGGTTCGTCGACGCGCGGTCCGAGGTCTCGGAGCACGACCTCGAGGAGGAACGTGCGGATGAGGGTCGGTTCGTTCCCCGCCATCGCGGACCGGAACGCCGCGACCACGGCGGGCTTGTGCGGCGACTCCCAGACCGAGAACACGGCCCGGGCGAGGCGGCTGCCGATCTCGTCCGGCGGGGTGTCGAGCACCGGCGCGATCACCTTCGTCGGGTCCACCGGAATGTCCACCGACGCGAGGAACAGTTGTCGCTTCGTTCCGAAGTAGTGGTGGACCAGCGCGGAGTCGACGCCCGCCCCGGAGGCCACGGAACGGACGCTGGTCTTGTCGAAGCCGTTCTGTGCAAACAGTTTTCGTGCGGCAGTCAGGATTCGTGACCGCGTGTCCGGGTTGCCCGGGCGTCGTCCGGTCCGCAGCCCGGGGGTGCCGTCAGTGCGTGTCGCGGGGTCGGTCATGGTGTGCGGCGCCTCAGCGTCGCGGCGCCCAGCGACAGTGCGAACAGGGCGAAGGCGGCGACCACCGCCAGGTCGCGCCACATGAGGCCGGTCGCCCCGGGGTGGGTGGCGACCTGCTGCAACGCCTCGACGGCGTAGCTCAGCGGGAGGACGTTGCTGATCCACTCCAGCCAGGTGGGGAGCTGATCCCGTGGAACGAGGAGCCCGCACAGGAAGAGCTGGGGAACCACGACCACCGGCATGAACTGCACCGCCTGGAATTCGGTGCGCGCGAACGCGCTGCACAGCAGACCGAGTGCCACGCCGAGGATCGCGTTCAGCACGGCGATCAGCAGCACCCACGTTACGCTGCCCTCGGTGGTGAGGCCGAGAAATCCGAACGAGACCGCACACGCCAGCGCCGCCTGCGCCGCAGCGGCGCTGGAGAACGCCGCGGCGTAGCCGCCGAGCAGGTCGAGTTTGCCCATGGGCGTCGTGAGCAGGCGTTCGAGGGTGCCGGACGTCCGTTCGCGTTGCATCGCGATCGACGTGACGAGGAACATCACGACGAACGGCAGGATGCCCAGCATCGTGATCGCGACGCGCTCGAACAGCGATTGCTGACCGGGCGGCGCCGGAACGTTCTGATACAGGAAGTACAGCAGCACCATCAGCAGGCTGGGCACCACCAGAATCATGGCGACGGTGCGGTGATCCGTCCGCAGTTGCGCGAGGATCCGGCCCGCCGTGGCCGCGAAGATCGTGACGTTCATCAGTTCTCACTCCCGACATGTGATGCGCGGATGAGGTTCAGGAAGGCGTCTTCGAGGCTCGTCTCACCGGTCTGTTCCCGGAGTCCGCCGGGGGAGACCTGCGCGAGAACGTAGCCGTCCCGCATGAGCAGGAGCGACGCGCAGTGTTCGGCCTCGTCCATGACGTGGCTCGACACCAGCAGGGTGGTGCCGGCGGCGGCGAGTTCCTCGAACCGCTCCCAGAGTTCGACGCGCAGGAGTGGGTCCAGGCCGACGGTGGGTTCGTCGAGGACGAGGATCTCGGGGCGCGCCACCAGCGCGCACGCCAGGCTGACCCGGCCGAGCTGGCCTCCCGACAGATCTGCCGCCTTCTGGGTGGCGAAGCGCGTCAGCCCCACCGCGTCGACCGCTTCGGTGACCGCGCTCGACGGCTGACCGTAGAGCGCGGCGAAGTAGGCGACGTTCTTCCTGACTGTGAGGTCGGCGTACACGCTGGGGGACTGGGTGACGTACCCGACGCGGCTTCGCAACGAGACCGAGCCTGCGGGGGACCCCAGCACGGTGACCGTCCCGGATTCCACGATCTGAGTGCCGACCACGCACCGCATCAGCGTGGTCTTTCCGCATCCGGAGGGTCCGAGGAGGCCGGTTATGGATCCGCTCGGCACCTGGACGTCGATGCCGTGCAGCACCTCGTTCCTGCCTCGGCGCACGTGCAGATCACGGATGTCGATCGCTGCACTGCCATTCATGGCGGGCCTCAATTCATCACTGGGTGAATTCATTGTGTGATGAATTATGCGACCGTCGGGGTGGCGGCGTCAACGGTTGTGGAGAATCGGGACGTGACCATCGATCGACTCGACCGGGCGGAACCCGTGGACGCCGCGCACATCGTCCTCGGATCCACGCTGATCGTCGGCGACGTCCGGATCCGCATCGTCGAGGTGGAGGCGTACGGCGGCGAGAAGGACGGCCCGTGGCCCGACCCGGCTTCGCACTCGTACCGGGGGAGGACGCCGCGCAACGAGGTGATGTTCGGCCCGGCCGGGCACCTGTACGTCTACCGCAGCTACGGGATGCACTTCTGCATGAACGTGTCCTACGGGCCGGTCGGCACCGCGGGCGGGGTGCTGCTGCGTGCGGGCGAAGTGCTCGACGGGTCCGCGACGGTCCGGGCACGCAGACCCCGCGTGACGAGACCGGCCGACTGGGCGCGCGGGCCCGGCAACCTGGGGTCCGCGACCGGCGTCACCCTCGCCGAGAACGGTGCGGCACTGTTCGAAACCGATTCGCCCGTTCGGCTGGAGGTTGCGGATTCGGACGGCTGGGTGAGCGGCCCGCGGGTCGGGGTCAGCACGGCCGCCGACCGCCCGTGGCGCTTCTGGATTCCGGAGTCGCCGGCGGTGTCCGCGTACCGGAGAAGCCCGCGTGCGACGCCCGCCGACGAGCGGATGGGATGATCGAACCCGTGACTGAGAACATCATCGATGAACTGACCTGGCGCGGGCTCATTGCCCAATCAACCGATCTGGACGCGCTGCGCCGTGATCTCGACGCCGGACCGGTCACGCTCTATGCCGGTTTCGATCCGACCGGACCGAGTTTGCACGCCGGCCATCTCGTGCCGCTGCTCGCGCTGAAGCGATTCCAGCGCGCGGGCAACCGTCCCATCGTGCTGGCGGGTGGCGCGACCGGTCTGATCGGCGATCCCCGCGACGTCGGTGAACGCACGATGAACTCCGCCGACACCGTGGCGGAATGGGCCGATCGGATTCGGGGTCAGCTCGAACGGTTCGTCGAGTTCGACGACTCGCCGAGTGGCGCCGTCATCGAGAACAACATGAACTGGACCGGCAAGCTGTCGGCCATCGACTTCCTCCGCGACGTGGGCAAGCACTTCTCCGTCAACGTGATGCTCGCGCGGGACACCGTGAAGCGTCGCCTCGAAACCGACGGCATGTCCTACACCGAATTCAGCTACATGCTGCTCCAGGCCAACGACTACCTGCACCTGCGACGCAGCCACGGTTGCTCACTGCAGGTCGGCGGATCCGATCAGTGGGGCAACATCATCGCCGGCGTCGAGCTGAACCGGCGCGTCGACGCCGAATCGGTTCACGGTCTGACAGTCCCGCTCGTCACGTCGGCGGACGGCAAGAAGTTCGGAAAGTCGACCGGAGGCGGAAGCCTGTGGCTCGACCCGGAGATGACGAGCCCCTACGCGTGGTACCAGTACTTCGTGAACACCGGCGACGCCGACGTGATCAAGTACCTGCGGTGGTTCACGTTCCTCACCGCCGAGGAGCTGGCGGAACTGGAGACGGCCACCGCCGAGCGGCCGCATGCCCGCGAGGCGCAGCGCCGGCTCGCCGCCGAGATGACGACACTCGTGCACGGCGAAGCCAACACCCGTGCCGTGGAGCTC
>NZ_FNSV01000005.1:8327500-9057810 GCF_900105905.1 Rhodococcus koreensis
GAGACCGTTTAGTCCTCATCAGTAGGGCTGCGGGCGCTCATGGGTGGAACACTGACAAACTTTCCCGCGTATCGGTCGATCAGATGATCGACCGGCGGGTGATATATCGATGCACTGTTGGGTCCTGAGAGAACACGCGAGTGTTTTTTCCAGGTAAGAACGACAAGCGATCATGGTGGTCATACCGGCCGGGTTTTCCCGGTGTTCGGTGACGACAAGAACATGGTTGGTTGTGTGTTGTTTGAGAACTGCACAGTGGACGCGAGCATCTTTGTTGTAAGTAATGAAGAGCGTACGGTGGATGCCTTGGCACCAGGAGCCGATGAAGGACGTAGGAGGCTGCGATAAGCCTCGGGGAGCTGTCAACCGAGCTGAGATCCGAGGATGTCCGAATGGGGAAACCCAGCACGAGTGATGTCGTGTTACCCGCACCTGAATATATAGGGTGTGTGGAGGGAACGTGGGGAAGTGAAACATCTCAGTACCCACAGGAAGAGAAAACAATAGTGATTCCGTGAGTAGTGGCGAGCGAAAGCGGAAGAGGCTAAACCATGGATGTGTGATAGCCGGCAGGTGTTGCATTCGTGGGGTTGTGGGGTTCATCTTGTCAATGCTGCCGTGTTGGCCGACAGTAAGAAATCATTGTGTTAGTGGAAGTGGTCTGGAACGGCCTGTCGTAGAGGGTGAGAGTCCCGTACACGAAAACATGATGACTGTCGTGATGGAAACCCAAGTAGCACCGGGCCCGTGAAATCTGGTGTGAATCTGTCGGGACCACCCGATAAGCCTGAATACTCCCTGGTGACCGATAGCGGACTAGTACCGTGAGGGAAAGGTGAAAAGTACCCCGGGAGGGGAGTGAAATAGTACCTGAAACCGTGCGCTTACAATCCGTCAAAGCCTTCGCACACTTCGGTGTGGGGGGTGATGGCGTGCCTTTTGAAGAATGAGCCTGCGAGTTAGTGGCATGTCGCGAGGTTAACCCGTGTGGGGTAGCCGTAGCGAAAGCGAGTCCGAATAGGGCGTTTTTAGTGGCATGTTCTAGACCCGAAGCGGAGTGATCTACCCATGGCCAGGTTGAAGCGACGGTAAGACGTCGTGGAGGACCGAACCCACTTAGGTTGAAAACTGAGGGGATGAGCTGTGGGTAGGGGTGAAAGGCCAATCAAACTCCGTGATAGCTGGTTCTCCCCGAAATGCATTTAGGTGCAGCGTCGCGTGTTTCTCACCGGAGGTAGAGCTACTGGATGGTCTAGGGGGCCCACAAGCTTACCGAAATCAGCCAAACTCCGAATGCCGGTGAGTGAGAGCGCGGCAGTGAGACTGCGGGCGATAAGGTTCGTAGTCGAGAGGGAAACAGCCCAGATCGCCAGCTAAGGTCCCTAAGCGTGTACTAAGTGGAAAAGGATGTGGGGTCGCGAAGACAACCAGGAGGTTGGCTTAGAAGCAGCCACCCTTGAAAGAGTGCGTAATAGCTCACTGGTCAAGTGATCCTGCGCCGACAATGTAGCGGGGCTCAAGTACACCACCGAAGCTGCGGCATTCACACAATGCACCCCTGCGATTCTGCGGAGTCGTGGGCAGTGGTGTGGATGGGTAGGGGAGCGTCGTGTGGCCATGGAAGCGGCGGGGTGACCCAGCCGTGGAGGCCACACGAGTGAGAATGCAGGCATGAGTAGCGAAAGACGAGTGAGAAACTCGTCCGCCGAATGACCAAGGGTTCCTGGGCCAGGTTAATCCGCCCAGGGTGAGTCGGGACCTAAGACGAGGCCGACAGGCGTAGCCGATGGACAACGGGTTGATATTCCCGTACCCGTGTGAACGCGCCCCTGGTGAATCAGTGATACTAACCATCCTGAAGCGTCCTTACGTCCCTTCGGGGGCCCTGGATGTGGATGCATGGGACCTGATCTGGTAGTAGCCAAGCGATGGGGTGACGCAGGAAGGTAGCTGAGCCAGTCAGTGGTAATACTGGTGTAAGCCTGTAGGGCGAATGGTAGGCAAATCCGCCATTCACACAGCCTGAGAGGTGACGCATAGCCGAATGAGGCGAATTCAGTGATCCTATGCTGCCGAGAAAAGCCTCTAGCGAGCTTTCACACGGCCCGTACCCCAAACCGACACAGGTGGTCAGGTAGAGAATACTAAGGCGATCGAGATAACTATGGTTAAGGAACTCGGCAAAATGCCCCCGTAACTTCGGGAGAAGGGGGGCCTCGTCCGGTGATCACTCTTGCAGTGTGAGCTGGGTGGGGCCGCAGAGACCAGTGAGAAGCGACTGTTTACTAAAAACACAGGTCCGTGCGAAGTCGTAAGACGATGTATACGGACTGACGCCTGCCCGGTGCTGGAAGGTTAAGAGGACCGGTTAGCCACTTCGGTGGCGAAGCTGAGAATTTAAGCCCCAGTAAACGGCGGTGGTAACTATAACCATCCTAAGGTAGCGAAATTCCTTGTCGGGTAAGTTCCGACCTGCACGAATGGCGTAACGACTTCTCAGCTGTCTCAACCATAGACTCGGCGAAATTGCATTACGAGTAAAGATGCTCGTTACGCGCGGCAGGACGAAAAGACCCCGGGACCTTCACTACAGCTTGGTATTGGTGTTCGGTTCGGTTTGTGTAGGATAGGTGGGAGACTGTGAAGCGCTCACGCCAGTGAGTGTGGAGTCGTTGTTGAAATACCACTCTGATCGTATTGGACCTCTAACCTCGGACCATGATCTGGTTCAGGGACAGTGCCTGGTGGGTAGTTTAACTGGGGCGGTTGCCTCCCAAAATGTAACGGAGGCGCCCAAAGGTTCCCTCAGCCTGGTTGGCAATCAGGTGTCGAGTGCAAGTGCACAAGGGAGCTTGACTGTGAGACTGACAGGTCGAGCAGGGACGAAAGTCGGGACTAGTGATCCGGCACCGGCAAGTGGAAGCGGTGTCGCTCAACGGATAAAAGGTACCCCGGGGATAACAGGCTGATCTTCCCCAAGAGTCCATATCGACGGGATGGTTTGGCACCTCGATGTCGGCTCGTCGCATCCTGGGGCTGGAGTAGGTCCCAAGGGTTGGGCTGTTCGCCCATTAAAGCGGCACGCGAGCTGGGTTTAGAACGTCGTGAGACAGTTCGGTCTCTATCCGCCGCGCGCGTTAGAAACTTGAGGAAGGCTGTCCCTAGTACGAGAGGACCGGGACGGACGAACCTCTGGTGTGCCAGTTGTTCCACCAGGAGCACCGCTGGTTAGCTACGTTCGGAAGGGATAACCGCTGAAAGCATCTAAGCGGGAAGCCTGTTCCAAGATGAGGTTTCTCACCCCCTCGAGGGGGTAAGGCCCCCGGCAGACCACCGGGTTGATAGGCCAGAACTGGAAGTCCGGTAACGGATGTAGGTGACTGGTACTAATAGGCCGAGGACTTACCACAAAGAAGCTACGCGTCCACTGTGCAGTATCTGAAACAACACACGTTTCGGAACTGAAGAAGAAGAACCACACCACCATCGGTCCAACGATGTGTGGTTGTGTCTTCGCTGATGTTCCGTGTGACAGTTTCATAGAGTTACGGCGGCCATAGCGGAGGGGAAACGCCCGGTCCCATTCCGAACCCGGAAGCTAAGCCCTCCAGCGCCGATGGTACTGCACCCGACAGGGTGTGGGAGAGTAGGACACCGCCGAACATCCGTTACCGAAAGGGGACCCAATATACTGGGTCCCCTTTCGTGGTTTGTGTGAAAGGAATGACTGTGTCGGAGAGTGACGACGGACGTCGGTCCTTCCGCGGAGGCAATGCCTCCAACAGCAATCGTGGCGGTGCGTCCAGCGGCGACCGTGGCGGCGCCGGCGGTTCGGGTCGTGGTGGCTCGTCCGGTGGTCCCCGTCGCGATTCGCGCGACAACCGTGGCGGTGCCGGCGGCGATCGTCGCGGTGGCGGACCCCGTCGTGGCGGTGAGGGCGGCTTCGCGCCTCGCGGACGTGAAGGTGACCGTCCGCAGCGGCAGCAGGCCCGTCCGGACGAACCGGATCTGCCCGAGAACGTCGAGGCCGGTGAGCTCGATCCCGCGGTACGTCGCGATCTGCTGAGCTTGGACAAGACGAACGCGAACACGGTTGCGCGCCACCTGGTGATGGCCGGCAAACTCGTCGACGATGATCCGCGACTTGCGCTCGCGCATGCGCGAGCGGCGCGCCAGCGTGCGGGCCGCATCGCCATCGTCCGTGAGGCCGCGGGTATCACCGCGTACCACGCCGGCGAATGGGCGGAGGCGCTGTCGGAGTTGCGCGCTGCTCGTCGCATGGCAGGCGGTCCCGGACTGCTCGCGGTGATGGCGGACTGCGAACGTGGACTGGGTCGCCCGGAGCGTGCGATCGAACTCGGGCGAAGCGAGGAAGCTGCTGCGCTGTCCGGTGACGAGGCTGCCGAACTGCGCATGGTGGTCGCCGGAGCGCGCATGGACCTCGGTCAGTTCGATCAGGCCGTGGTCACGCTGCAGACCCCCGATCTCGACGCCGCGCGGACCGGTCCCGGTGCCGCCCGTCTGTTCTACGCGTATGCCGATGCGCTGGTGGCGGCCGGTCGCATCGAGGACGGACTCAAGTGGTTCCTCAACGCCGCTGCGGCGGATCTCGAGGGTGACACCGACGCGGAGGAGCGTGTGGCCGAGCTGACCGGAGACGATCAGTGACGACCCTGCGGGAGAATTACGACGCTCTGTTGCTCGACCTGGACGGCACGCTGTACCAGGGGCCGCAGGAAATCCCCGGTGCGCGTGAGGCTTTGGCGACCGGGACGCAGCCCTGCTACTACGTGACCAACAACGCCAGTCGCAGTCCCGGCGACGTCGCGGAGCACCTGACCGAACTCGGCTTCGCCGCCGACGAGTCGACGGTGGTGACGAGTTCGCAGTCCGCGGCCAGGCTCCTCGCGGAGAACGTGGCACCGGGCTCGGCGGTGCTGGTCGTGGGCACGGAAGCGCTCGCCGACGAGGTCCGGAACGTCGGACTGCGTCCGGTGCGGTCGTTCGAGGACGCACCCGCCGCCGTCGTCCAGGGACATTCGCCGACCACGGACTGGGCGATCCTCGCCGAGGCGACCCTCGCGATCCGTGCGGGCGCCGTCTGGGTGGCGGCGAACCTGGACTCGACCCTCCCCACCGAGCGGGGTCTCGTCCTCGGCAACGGTTCGATGGTCGCGGCCCTGCGCGCGGCGACATCCCGCGAACCACTCGTGGCGGGCAAGCCGGCAGCACCGCTGATGGAAGACGCGATGCGCCGCAGCGGTTGTGTGCGGCCCCTGGTGGTCGGCGACAGGCTGGACACCGACATCGAAGGCGCCAGCAACGTCGGTCTCGACTCGCTACTGGTCCTCACCGGCGTGAGCACCGCGATCGACGTCCTGCGTGCCGCCCCGGAGCAGCGCCCCACCTACCTGGCATCCGCACTGGACGCACTCAACCGGCCCGCCGACGAGTCGCTGGTCGGTGAGGACAGCCGGTGGTCCGTCGATTTCGACGGCACCGATCTGGTGATCGAACCGACCGCGGATTCGACCGAGCCGGTGGATTCGACTGAGTTGCTGCGAGTGGTGGCCGTCGGTGCGTGGAAATTCCCCGACTTCGTGCGGATCACATCGACGACGCCCGCGGTGAGCGCGGTCGTGTCCGGCTGGGGTGCCTGAAAGCCGCCCGACCCGCGTTGTTCGTCACGCGATTCGCTGTATGCGTATCGGAACGCGATGGACTAGCGTTGTGCCCGATGAGCACGCCAATACCGCGCCCGGGAGCCCATCTACCTGGGCCTCCTCAGAGTGTCGACCCCGAGAAGATCCACACGGAGGTCGACGGATTGTTGTCGCGGCTCGGAGCCGTCGAACCTGATCCCGACGACGAGCACGGCGTCGGGGTCATTCCACGCAAAGCCCACCTTCTCGAGAAGGCGCACGACGTGCTGGTGGAGGCCCTGGCCACCGTGGACAAGATCTGACGTGGCCCGTCGAGCACGGGTGGATGCCGAACTCGTTCGGCGGGGGCTGGCCCGGTCCCGAGAACACGCGCAAGAACTCATCGCCTCCGGCCGAGTGCTGATCTCGGGTGCGGCAGCGACCAAACCGGCCACCGCCATCGAAGCGGGAACCCCGTTGCGGGTCGTCGAGGTCGACAACGAAGTGTCCTGGGCATCCCGTGGCGCGCACAAACTCCTCGGCGCTCTCGAGGCGTTCGGCCCCCGCGGACTCGAAGTCGACGGCAAGCGTTGCCTCGACGCCGGCGCATCGACCGGCGGCTTCACCGATGTGCTGCTGCACCACGGCGCGCGGGAGGTCGTGGCGGTGGACGTCGGGTACGGACAGTTGGTGTGGCGGCTGCAGTCCGACGACCGCGTGCACGTCGTGGACCGCACCAACGTGCGATCCATCGATGCCGAGCAGATCGGCGGCCCGGTCGAACTGGTGGTCGCGGACCTGTCGTTCATCTCCCTGAAGCTGGTTCTCCCGGCGTTCGTCGCCTGCGTGGGCGAGGGCGCAGACCTGATTCCGATGGTGAAGCCGCAGTTCGAGGTCGGCAAGGATCACGTGGGCTCCGGTGGGGTGGTGCGTGACCCGGAGTTGCGGGTCGCCGCGGCACTGGATGTCGCGAAGACGGCGGCCTCGCTCGGACTGCGTACCGTCGGTGCGGTGGCCAGCCCGCTGCCGGGACCGTCGGGGAACGTCGAATACTTCCTGTGGCTCCGCGCGGATGTCACACCCGGGACGGATGATGTACCGGTCGAGTCGGTAGAAGAGTTGATCCGCACCGCGGTGCAGGAGGGACCACAGTGAGCGGGGGAAGCAGCGGCGCCCAGCAACGCGAGCGGGAGATCCTGCTCGTGGCGCACCCGGGTCGCGCCGAGATCACGGAGACGGCGCGGCGCGTCGGCAAGATCTTCGAGCGGGCCGGGATCGGACTGCGCGTCCTCGTCGACGAGGTCGACAGCACTCGCATCGAACCGATGGACGGCATGGCGGCCGACGAATTCCTGGTTCCCGGGCTCGAAGTCACCATCGTGCAGGCAGGGCCAGACGCGGCCCTCGGGTGCGAGATGGTGCTCGTCCTCGGTGGGGACGGGACGTTTCTCCGGGCGGCGGAACTCGCCCAGGCTGCGTCCATTCCGGTCCTCGGCATCAATCTGGGCCGGATCGGGTTCCTCGCGGAAACGGAGGCCGAGCACCTCGACGAGGCGCTCGGCCAGGTGGTGCGCCGGGAATACCGCATCGAACACCGCATGACGCTGGACGTGCTCGTCCGGGTGGACGACGAGATCATCGAACGAGGCTGGGCGCTCAACGAGGCGAGCATCGAGAACCGGTCCCGGCTCGGTGTCCTCGAGGTAGTGCTCGAGGTGGATGGGCGGCCGGTGTCGGCGTTCGGCTGCGACGGCGTGCTCATCTCCACACCCACCGGGTCGACGGCATACGCGTTCTCCGCGGGTGGCCCTGTGGTGTGGCCGGAGCTCGAGGCGCTGCTGGTCGTCCCTAGCAACGCGCATGCCTTGTTCGCGCGCCCCCTCGTGACGAGCCCGGAATCGCTGATCGCGGTGGAGACGGTGGCAGGCAGCCACGACGGCCTGGTGTTCTGCGACGGTCGCCGGACCCTCGAATTGCCTGCGGGCGCCCGCGTCGAAGTGGTGCGTGGCAAGGAACCCGTTCGTTGGGTACGACTGGATTCGGCGCCGTTCGCGGACCGGATGGTGCGAAAGTTCGAGCTGCCCGTCACCGGGTGGCGAGGAAGGAAGCCCTAGACGTGCTGGCAGAGATCAGGATCGACAACCTCGGTGTGATCTCCGAGGCGTCGGCGCAATTCCACGAAGGTTTGACGGTGCTCACCGGTGAGACCGGTGCGGGCAAGACGATGGTGGTGACGAGCCTGCACCTGCTCAGCGGTGCGCGAGCAGACGCGGGACGGGTTCGCCTCGGTGCGCCCCGCGCCGTCGTCGAGGGCCGGTTCATGACCGACGAAGGCTCGGAGCACGTCGAACGCGCCGTGTCCCGGCTGCTCGAATCGACCGGTGCCGAGCGCGACGAGGACGGCACCATCATCGCGGTCCGCACCGTCGGCAGCGACGGCCGGTCCCGTGCCCACCTGGGTGGGCGCAGCGTTCCGGCGGGCGTGTTGTCCGAGTTCACCGATCCGCTGCTCACCGTGCACGGGCAGAACGACCAGCTGCGGCTGCTCCGCCCGGACCAGCAGTGCGCCGCACTCGACCGATTCGCGGACAAGACGGTCGGTCCGCTGGTCGCGCGGTACCGCAAGCACCGCGACGAGTGGATGACCGCGCGATCCGAACTCATCGAACGGACCGGTCGTACGCGGGAACTCGCGCAGGAAGCCGACCAACTGACATTCGCCCTCAACGAGATCGACGGCGTCGCCCCGGCCCCCGGCGAGGACGAGTCGATCGTCTCCGAGGTCCGCAGGCTCAGCGAACTCGACTCGCTGCGGTCGGCGGCGGAGGAAGCACACGCCGCGCTCGCAGGCGGCGACGACATGGACGGCGACGGTGTGGCCGCGCCCGCGCTGGACCTGCTGTCCGAGGCGCGGGCCCGGATCGAATCGGCCACCGACCCCGAACTCGACGGACTCGGACCCCGCCTCGCCGAGGTGATCGCGGTGGTCACCGACGTCTCCGCCGACCTCACCACATACCTCGCCGGACTGCCCGCGGACCCGGGGGCACTGGACTCCCTGCTGTCCCGGCAGGCGGAGCTGAAGAACCTCATCCGCAAGTACGCCGCCGACGTCGACGGCGTCCTGGAATGGGCCGACAACGCCCGTGCGCGGCTCGAGAAGATCGACGTGTCCTCCGACGCGCTGGCCGCGCTGACGAAACAGGTGGAGGAGTCGGCGGCGTCGACCGCGGAGGCCGCGTCCAAACTGACCGCCGCCCGCGTCAAGGCCGCGACCAAACTCGCCAAGGCCGTCAGCTCCGAACTCGCCGGTCTGGCAATGGGCCGGGCGGCGCTCGAGGTGACGGTCCGGCCCCGGATCGCCGGACCCCAGGACACGGCCCCGCTCACCGTCGACGGCACCGAACTCCATGCGGGATCGTCCGGCGTCGACGAAGTGGAGTTCCGGCTGTCGGCGCACAGCGGCGCGCAGTCGCTGCCCATCAGCAAGAGCGCGTCCGGCGGTGAGCTCTCACGCGTGATGCTGGCCCTCGAGGTGGTGCTCGCCGGGTCCGACTCGGGCGCGACGATGGTGTTCGACGAGGTCGACGCCGGTGTCGGCGGACGGGCAGCGGTCGAGATCGGCAGGCGGCTGGCCCGGTTGGCCCGCACGCACCAGGTCATCGTCGTCACGCACCTGCCGCAGGTCGCGGCGTTCGCGGACACCCACCTGGTGGTCGACAAGGTCGACGACGAGGACGGCGTCGTCAGCAGTGGCGTGCACACACTCACCGACGACGAACGGGTCGTGGAACTGGCCCGGATGCTCGCCGGCCTCGACGACACCGAGACCGGACGCGCCCACGCGGAGGAGCTGTTGGCGACCGCCAGCGCCGAGCGTTCCGCCTGACCCGGCCCGGCGGGCCGTCCGTGGTAATGGTGTGACTGATGTGGTAAACGGTTCGGCGCGCCTCCACAGGTCGGTCCGGCTTCCGGTCCATCATCGAATCCATGAAGATGCCGGCACTGCTGTCACGTAACACCGAAACTTTGCCTGGGGTCAGCGGCATCGCCAGGGTGGATCGCAACACGGCCAAGTTGCTGCGCCGCGTCGGACCCGGTGACATCGTCGTTCTCGACGAGCTCGACCTCGATCGTGGAACCGCGGATGCCCTGGTGAAGGCCGGCGTTCTCGCAGTGATCAACGCGTCACCCTCGATCTCGGGGCGCTATCCCAACCTCGGTCCGGAGGTGATCGTCGCCAACGGCATCCTCCTGGTGGATTCGGCAGGCGCCGAGATCTTCAAGAGCATCAAGGACGGCAGCAAGGTCCGGGTGAACGGGGGAGGTGTCTACTCCGGGGAACGGCGCATCGCCAAGGGCGACGAACAGACCGAGGCGGAGATCTCCGACCGGATGATCGAGGCGAAGACCGGTCTGGTCGACCACCTCGAGGCGTTCTCCGGCAACACCATCGAGTTCATCCGCACCGAGAGTCCGTTGCTGATCGACGGTGTCGGGGTCCCCGACGTCGACGTCGACATGAAGGAACGGCACGTCGTGATCGTGTCCGACGGCCCGGACCACGCGTCCGACCTGAAGAACCTCAAGCCGTTCATCAAGGAGTACTCGCCGATCCTCATCGGTGTCGGGGCAGGTGCCGACGTCCTGAAGTCGGCGGGCTATCGCCCGGATCTCATCGTCGGCGACCCCGAGGACATCACGAGCGCCACGTTGAAGTCGGGCGCCGAGGTGGTTCTCCCCGCCGATCAGGACGGCCACGCACCCGGTCTGTCGCGCATCCAGGACCTCGGCATCGGAGCGATGACGTTCCCCGCGTCCGGATCCCCGTCCGACCTGGCGCTGCTGCTGGCCGATCATCACGGCGCGTCGCTGATCGTCACGGTCGGGAGCACCGTCTCCCTCGACGAGTTCTTCGACCGCGGCCGCCGCGACAGCAATCCGTCGGCGTTCATGACCCGCCTGAAGGTCGGGCCGAAACTGGTGGACGCGAAGGCTGTCGCGACCCTGTACCGCAGCCGGGTGTCGGGCGGCGCGATCGCGCTGCTCGTCCTCGCAGCTCTCGTGGCGGTAATCGTGGCTCTGGTCGTGTCCAACGTGGGTGGTGAGGCACTCGATTGGGCTGTCGCGACGTGGAACAGCTTCGCGTTGTGGGTGCAGGGGTTCTTCAAGTGATTTCTCTGCGTCAACATGCCATTTCCATAGCGGCGATCTTTCTGGCTCTGGCAATCGGCGTGGTGATGGGCTCCGGCCTGTTGTCGAGTGGTCTCGTGTCGGGGCTGCGCGACGACAAGGCCGACTTGCAGACCGACATGGAGAACGCGACAGAACGCAACAACCAACTGACCGAGCAGTTGAACTCGGCCGACGGATTCGATTCCGCGGTGGGCGGCCGCGTGGTCGCCGACTCGCTCGCGCAGCGCACCGTGATGGTCGTGACGACCCCCGATGCCGACCCCGCCGACCTCGACGGGGTCAACCGGATGATCGCGCAAGCAGGAGGTTCGGTGACCGGGCGGGTGTCGTTGACCGACTCGTTCGTCGACGCCACCGGCGGCGACCGGTTGCGGACGGTCGTCAACAATGTGATCCCCGCGGGCGTCACGTTGAAGACCGGGGCCGTCGACCAGGGCAGCCTCGCAGGCGACCTGCTGGGTTCGGTCCTCATGCTCGGCAAGGAGACGGGTCAGCCGCAGAGTTCCGCCCAGGAGATGGCGCTTGCCCTCGAGACCCTGCGCGGCGCCGGATTCGTCAGCTACGACGACGGGGCCGTCCAGCCTGCGCAGGTCGCGGTGGTGCTGACCGGAGATCGGGACGTGGAGGACGGTGCCAGCGGCAACCGCGGTGCGGTCGTGGCTCGGTTCGCGGGCGCGCTGGACTCGCGCGGTGCCGGGGCGGTGCTCGCCGGACGTCCGGCCTCCGCCCAGGGTAACGGCGCGGTCGCCGTGGCACGCGCCGACGCCGCCCTCTCGGCGGCGCTCACGACGATCGACAACATCGACCGGGAAGCGGGCAAGATCACCGTTCCGCTGGCGCTGCAGGAGCAACTGAACGGCGGCGCAGGCCGGTACGGCACGGGACCCGGCACCACCGGAGTCACCGTGGGGGCCACCCCGGCGTAGCGCGCGTCACATCGGGGCGGGCAATCGCGGCGCGTTGTTTCCGGGACGTCCGCCGAGGTGTTACCGTGAAGTCCCGTGGGTCGGCAGGCCCCAGCATTGCTCGAACAGACCAAGCCCTGCACAGTCGTCACGGGAGCCCCTTTGCCACAGTCACGCACTCATTCGCGTACCGCCACCAAGCACATCTTCGTGAGCGGCGGCGTCGCCTCCTCACTCGGCAAGGGCCTCACAGCCTCGAGCCTCGGGCAATTGCTGACCGCGCGGGGAATGCGCGTGACCATGCAGAAACTGGATCCGTACCTCAACGTCGATCCGGGCACGATGAACCCCTTCCAGCACGGTGAGGTCTTCGTCACCGAGGACGGCGCCGAGACCGACCTCGACGTCGGCCACTACGAGCGCTTCCTCGACCGCGACCTGTCCGGTCAGGCGAATGTGACCACCGGCCAGGTGTATTCGACGGTCATCGCCAAGGAGCGGCGCGGCGAATACCTCGGCGACACCGTCCAGGTCATTCCGCACATCACGGACGAGATCAAGAGCCGGATACTCGCGATGAGCGGGCCGGATCTGCAGGGACACCGCCCCGACGTCGTCATCACGGAGATCGGCGGCACCGTCGGCGACATCGAGTCGCAGCCGTTCCTCGAGGCCGCCCGTCAGGTGCGCCACGACGTCGGCCGGGACAACGTCTTCTTCCTCCACGTCTCCCTGGTCCCGTACCTGGCGCCGTCGGGTGAGCTCAAGACGAAGCCCACCCAGCACTCGGTCGCCGCGCTGCGGAACATCGGCATCCAGCCCGACGCGCTGATCCTGCGCTGCGACCGCGAGGTCCCCCCGGCGCTGAAGAACAAGATCGCGCTCATGTGCGACGTCGACGTCGACGGCTGCATCTCGACCCCCGACGCGCCGTCGATCTACGACATCCCGAAGGTGCTGCACAGCGAGGGCCTCGACGCGTACGTCGTCCGTCAGCTGGGACTGCCGTTCCGCGACGTGGACTGGACCGTATGGGGAAACCTGCTCGAGCGCGTCCACCAGCCGCGCGAGACCGTGCGGATCGCCCTGGTCGGAAAATACGTCGACCTGCCGGACGCGTACCTGTCCGTCACCGAGGCGCTGCGTGCAGGCGGGTTCGCGAACCGCTCGAAGGTGGAGATCTCGTGGGTGCCGTCCGACGCATGTGAGACCGAGGCGGGCGCGCAGGCCGCGCTCGGCGACGTCGACGGCGTGCTGATCCCCGGTGGCTTCGGCATCCGCGGCATCGAGGGCAAGCTCGGCGCGATCCGGTACGCCCGCCACCGGAAGATCCCCCTGCTCGGACTGTGCCTGGGTCTGCAGTGCGTCGTGATCGAGGCCGCGCGCAGCGTGGGTCTGGACGACGCCAACTCCGCCGAGTTCGAACCCGAGACCACGCACCCCGTGATCTCCACGATGGCCGACCAGGAAGACGTCATCGCCGGTGAGGCCGACCTCGGTGGCACGATGCGCCTCGGCGCGTACCCCGCAGTCCTGGCGAAGGGGTCCGTCGTGGCGCGGGCGTACGGCACCGAAGAGGTGTCGGAGCGGCACCGTCACCGCTACGAGGTCAACAACGCGTACCGGGACCGGATCGCCAAGAGCGGACTCCGGTTCAGCGGCACCTCTCCCGACGGTCACCTCGTCGAGTTCGTCGAGTACCCGGCCGACCAGCACCCGTTCTTCGTCGCCACGCAGGCCCACCCCGAGCTGAAGAGCCGTCCGACGCGCCCGCATCCTCTGTTCGCGGCGTTCGTCGACGCGGCGCTGAGGCACAAGCTCGAGGAGCGCCTCCCCGTCGACGTGCACGGCGAGGAGCGTGCGGCGGCCGCCGACGCCGAGATCGCCGATTCCGCCGACCGCGACGAGGTCGCGTCGGTCGACAGCGCGGGATAGGGCGAGACGGACCATGCCCGACATCGGCCGGCACGAATTCGAGACCCTCGACTCGCGCGCCGTCTACAGCGGCGCGATCCTCGCGCTGCGGGTGGATCACGTCGCAATGCCGGACGGCCGGACCGCCGAACGTGAGGTGGTCGAGCACCACGGCGCCGTCGCAGTCGTGGTGCTCGACGAGGAGGACCGGGTCGTCCTGATCCACCAGTACCGGCACCCGGTGGGGCGCCGGTTGTGGGAGATCCCGGCGGGTCTGCTGGACGAGCCGGGGGAGGACCCCGTCGACGCCGCGCGACGCGAACTGGCGGAAGAGACCGGCCTCGCGGCCCGGCGCTGGTCCGTCCTCGTGGATGTCGTTCTCTCGCCGGGGTTCACGGACGAGTCGGTGCGCGTGTTCCTCGCCGAGGACCTGTACGAGGTGGACCGGCCCGACCCGGAGGACGAGGAAGCCGACCTCGAGATCGAGCGGATTCCGTTCGACGAGGTCGTGTCGATGGTGCTGAACGGGACCATCGTCAACGCCACGGCCGCATCCGGCGTCATGGCCCTCGCCGCCGCCCGGTCCCGGCCGGGCGGTCTCGGCGAACTCCGCGACGTGAGCGCCCCCTGGGTCGATCGCCCCGAACGGTTCAGCGAGCGGAAGCGCGCACGTGCCGCTGGGGACGAAGCCGCGCGGACATGACGTGGTGATCGCCCTGCGGACGGGTGATCCGAACCGTGAACTGCCGCCGCTGGCGGCGAGTTCGGTGGCCCGGGCGCTGTTCGCCGGGGGCCCGCATCTCCGAGGCCGGCGCCCCACCTGCTCGACGGCGGCACCGACGTCCGCGTCGTCGAGGAGTTGCTGGGACACGCGTCGGTGACGACCACGCAGATATATACGCTGCTGACAGTGGGTGCGCTGCGCGAGGTGTGGGCGGGAGCGCACCCCCTGGCGCGGTAGCGGAAAGCGTGTCGAGGGGAAAATTCACGGTACGAGGCGGTAGCGTTCGTATAACGATGTGGGATCGACAGCGATCATCGAGAGAACAGGGGATCATCGGACCGTGGTGACACCGCAGCCGCCAGCGGCGGAGTCAGAGCACTCGCAACCGGAGGGCGACATGTTCGACGTGCGGCAAACCGACACCGCAGACTTGTTCGACGACGCTGCCGTGGTCGTGGAGGAGGAACTCGGCCCCACGGGTCGGCCGACGCGTGAGGTACCGGAACCCGCCCCGTTGCCCTCGCACGGCCCGGCCAAGATCGTCGCGATGTGCAACCAGAAGGGCGGCGTCGGCAAGACGACGTCGACGATCAATCTGGGTGCGTCGCTGGCCGAATACGGCCGGCGGGTCCTGCTCGTCGACCTCGATCCCCAGGGGGCGCTGTCCGCGGGCCTCGGAGTCGCGCACAACGACCTCGAACTGACCGTCCACAATCTGCTCGTCGAACCGCGCGTCTCCATCGACGACGTCCTGATGCGGACGCGCGTCGAGGGCCTCGACCTTCTGCCGAGCAACATCGACCTGTCGGCGGCGGAGATCCAGCTCGTCACCGAGGTGGGCCGTGAGCAGACGCTCGGTCGCGTGCTGCATCCCGTGCTCGACCGCTACGACTACGTCCTCATCGACTGCCAGCCGTCCCTCGGTCTGCTCACGGTCAACGCGCTGGCCTGCGCGGACTCGGTGATCATCCCGATGGAATGCGAGTACTTCAGCCTGCGCGGCCTGGCGCTGCTCAACGACACGGTCGAGAAGGTCCACGACAGGCTCAACCCGCGTCTCGAACTCGCCGGCATCGTCGTGACGATGTTCGACTCGCGTACCCTGCACGCGCGCGAGGTGATGGCTCGCGTGGTGGAGGTGTTCGGGGATCTGGTCTACGACACCGTGATCAACCGGACCGTGCGATTCCCCGAGACCTCCGTCGCCGGGGAACCGATCACCACCTGGGCGCCCAAGTCGACCGGCGCCGAGGCGTACCGTGCGCTGGCACGCGAGGTCATTCACCGGTCCGGCCGGTAAGTGGTGAATACGCAAGACATTCCGGCACCACCGCAGACCGAGGGTTCGAACAGCGAGGACCCGCAGGCGCCCGCCGTCAAGCCCGGCTTCCGGGTGACGCTGCGCAACTTCGAGGGACCGTTCGATCTGCTCCTCACCCTGATCAACCAGCGACAGCTGGACGTCACGGAAGTCGCGCTGCACCAGGTGACGGACGACTTCATCGCCTACACCCGCACGCTCGGCGCGGAGATGGGACTCGACCAGACGACGGAATTCCTGGTCGTCGCCGCGACGCTGCTCGATCTGAAGGCGGCGCGTCTGCTCCCGGCGGGGCAGGTGGAGGACGCCGAGGACCTGGTGCTTCTCGAGGCGCGCGACCTGCTGTTCGCCCGGCTGCTGCAGTACCGCGCGTACAAGCAGGTTGCGCAACTGTTCGGTGAGCTCGAGGCGGCCGCGCTGCGCCGGTATCCGCGGTCGGCGGCACTGGAGGACCAGTTCACCCAGTTGCTGCCGGAAGTGTTGCTCGGCGTCGACCCGCAGCGGTTCGCGGAGATCGCCGCGACCGTGTTCACACCCCGCCCGAAGCCCACTGTGGGACTCGACCACCTGCACGACATGCACGCGGTGTCGGTCCCCGACCAGGCGGCGCGGATGCTGGAACTGCTCCGCGAGCGAGGCGCCGGGGAGTGGGCGACCTTCGGCGACCTCGTCTCGGAGTGCGAACTCACCGCCCTGATCGTGGCAAGATTCCTCGCGCTGCTCGAGCTGTACCGCGAGCAGTCGGTGTTGTTCGAACAGCCCGAGCCACTCGGGGAATTGCTGGTGAGCTGGACCGGGGAACGCACAGACGCCCCGGTGACCGAGGAGGATTACGGATGAGTTCGGCCCCGCTCGACGAGCCGGACGACGAGGGCGCCGTCGACGCGGAACCCGAGTTGTCGGACACGGAACCCGAGTTGTCGGACACCGAACTCGCTGCGGTTCTCGAGTCGTTGCTGCTGATCGTCGACTCTCCGGCCGGTGCGGAGCAGCTCGCGTCCGCGACGGGTGCTTCTGTGAATCGCATCACGGAGACGCTGAACCGCATGTCCGCCGAGCTCACCGCCCGGGGAAGCGGGATGGACCTCCGATATGCCGGTGACGGTTGGCGTCTCTACACCCGCACCGCGTACGCGCCCTACGTGGAACGGCTCCTGCTCGACGGAGCCCGCTCCAAACTGACGAGGGCGGCGTTGGAAACTCTGGCCGTGGTGGCATACCGTCAACCGTTGACCCGCGCACGGATCAGTGCGGTGCGCGGCGTCAACGTGGATGGTGTGGTGCGCACACTTCTCGCTCGCGGGTTGATCGCCGAAGCCGGCGTCGATCCCGATACCAACGCCACGCAGTACTCGACGACGGAACTCTTCCTGGAACGGCTCGGCTTGGCGTCTCTGGCCGATCTTCCCGCGTTGGCTCCGTTGTTGCCGGATGTGGATCTGATAGATGACATCAGTGACAGTCTGGAATCTGACCCACGATTTGCGAGAATGAATAAAGCTACGGCTTCCACAGAAGAGTTGGACACCGGGCTGGACACCGAAGACTGACAGGGATAGTACAAAAGTGAAGAAACCCGCTCGCCGAGATGGCACACCGGATCGCAACAACAAGAAGCAGCGCCCCACCAGGTCGGAGGCCGGAGGGCGCACCAGGTCGGAGGCCGGAGGGCGTCCGGACAGGGCCGAGGCCGGTCATCGATCAGGCCGGCCCGACGCCGCGAAGGGCAAACCTGGCAGGCCCGACCCTGCCGCGAAGAACAAGCGTGGCAAGCCCAAGTCGGCCAAGCCGCAGCGCGCGCAGGCGCAGGCCCCCAAGATCAGCAACGCCAAGCCGGCCCGGCACCAGTACGCCGACGCCGATCGGCCCGTCGGCCCGCCGCAGGGCGACGGCATGCGCCTGCAGAAGGTTCTCGCTCAGGCCGGTGTCGCGTCGCGTCGTGCGGCCGAGGAACTGATCTCGCAGGGTCGTGTCGAGGTCGACGGCCGCATCGTCATCGAACAGGGACTGCGCATCGACCCCGAGAACGCGGTGGTGCGCGTGGACGGTGTCCGCGTCGTCGTCCAGAAGGACCTGGTCCACCTCGCCCTCAACAAGCCCCGCGGCTGGCAGTCGACGATGTCGGACGACCTGGGCCGCCCGTGCGTCGGCGACATCGTCTCCGAGCGGGTCGCCGCCGGTCAGCGGTTGTTCCACGTCGGTCGGCTCGATGCCGACACCGAGGGACTGCTGCTGCTCACCAACGACGGTGACCTGGCGCATCGGCTGATGCACCCGTCGTTCGAGGTGTCGAAGACGTACCTGGCGACCGTGTCGGGTGCTCTCGAGCGCGGCGTCGGTAAGAAGCTGAAGGAGGGTGTCGAACTCGAGGACGGACCGGCGAAGGTCGACACGTTCACGCTCCTCGACATCAACGAGGGCAAGTCGCTCGTCCGGGTCACGCTGCACGAAGGCCGTAAGCACATCGTTCGTCGCCTGTTCGACGCCGTGGGGCACCCCGTCATCCGGCTCGTCCGGACGGACATCGGCGCGGTCGCGCTCGGCGACCAGCGGCCCGGTACATTGCGCGTCCTGGGTCGTGGCGAGGTCGGCGGTCTCTACGGGGCGGTGGGCCTGTGAGTGCCTCGTCGCTGGTCGTCGCGATGGACGGCCCGTCCGGAACCGGGAAGTCGAGCGTTTCGCGGATGCTGGCGCAGCGACTCGACGCCCGGTACCTCGACACCGGAGCCATGTATCGCATCGCGACGCTGCATGTGCTGCGCAAGGGCGTGGACCTCACCGATCCCGCCGCGATCGCCGACGCGACCGTCGGTCTGCCGTGGTCGATCGGAACCGACCCGGCGGGCGAGCAGGTCCTGCTCGACGGCGAGGACGTGGGGGAGGAGATCCGCGGCGACGCGGTGACCAAGGCCGTCTCGCCTGTCTCCGCCGTTCCCGCGGTGCGCGAACTGCTCGTCGCGGCGCAGCGTCGTCTCACGGGCGAGACCGAACGGATCGTCGTCGAGGGCCGGGACATCGGCACCGTCGTGCTTCCCGATGCCGACGTGAAGATCTACCTGACCGCCTCGGCGGAAGCCCGGGCCCAGCGCAGGAATGCGCAGAATCTCGCGGAAGGACGAGGCGACGACTACGCGGCCGTGCTGGCCGATGTGCAGCGCCGTGACCACCTCGACTCCACGCGCGCCGTGTCGCCGCTGCGGCCGGCCGACGATTCCGTGCTGGTCGACACCAGCGAACTCGGAATCGACGACGTGATCGGCAGGTTGCTGCTGGTGGTAAGCGAAAGAAGTGGAGCAGGGCAGTGACCGAACAATTCACCACCGAGTTCGCAGGCGACGGAACCTGGAGTGAGGAATCCGACTGGGAGGTCCTCGACCTCGAAGACGGCGGCGACGGGGAGGCCCACGTCCCGGTTCCCACCCTCGCCGTGGTCGGACGCCCGAACGTCGGTAAGTCGACGCTCGTCAACCGGATCATCGGCCGCCGCGAGGCCGTCGTCGAGGACATTCCCGGTGTGACCCGGGACCGTGTCTCGTACGAGGCGAACTGGAGCGGACGCCGGTTCATGGTGCAGGACACCGGCGGCTGGGAACCCGACGCCAAGGGCCTGCAGCAGTCGGTGGCCCGGCAGGCGGAGCTGGCGATGCAGACCGCGGACGCGATCCTGCTCGTGGTCGATGCCGTCGTCGGCGCCACCGCGACCGACGAGGCCGTGGCCAAGGTGCTGCGCCGGTCCAAGACGCCGGTTCTGCTGGTCGCCAACAAGGTGGACGACGGCCGCACCGAATCCGAGGTGGCCGCACTGTGGTCGCTGGGGCTCGGGCAGCCGCACTCGGTGAGTGCGACGCACGGCCGCGGTACGGGCGATCTCCTCGACGAGGTGCTCGCCGCCCTCCCGGAGACCCCGCGCGAGGGCATCCCCGGCGGCGGACCGCGTCGTGTGGCCCTGGTCGGGAAGCCGAACGTCGGGAAGTCGAGCCTGCTGAACAAGCTGTCGGGCGACGAGCGTTCGGTGGTCCACAACGTCGCGGGCACCACCGTCGACCCGGTCGACTCGATCGTGGAACTCGGCGGCCGGCCGTGGCGTTTCGTCGACACCGCCGGTCTGCGCAAGCGGGTCAGCCACGCCAGCGGCGCCGAGTTCTACGCGTCGCTGCGGACGAAGAGCGCTATCGAGGCCGCGGAGGTCGCGATTCTGCTGATCGACGCGTCCGAGCCGATCTCGGAGCAGGACCTGCGCGTGCTGAGCATGGTGGCCGACGCCGGCCGGGCTCTCGTCATCGCGTTCAACAAGTGGGATCTCGTCGACGAGGACCGGCGACTTCAGCTCGACCGCGAAGTCGATCGGGACCTGGTGCGGGTGCCGTGGGCGCAGCGCGTCAACATCTCGGCGCAGACGGGACGCGCGGTGCAGAAGCTGGTGCCCGCCCTCGACACGGCGCTGGAATCGTGGGACAAGCGCATTCCGACGGGCCGGCTCAACACGTGGCTCAAGGAAGTCGTGGCGGCGACGCCGCCGCCGATGCGCGGTGGCCGGCTGCCTCGCGTGATGTTCGCCACGCAGGCCGGGACGCGTCCGCCGACGTTCGTGCTGTTCACGACCGGGTTCCTCGAGGCTGGCTACCGCCGGTTCCTGGAGCGGCGCCTGCGTGAGGAGTTCAATTTCGACGGCAGCCCCGTCCGCATCTCGGTGCGGGTGCGGGAAAAGCGTGAGCGGCGGAGTCGTTGATCCGACAGAATGTGCTCTGACCAGGCGATTAGCGTTACGGACGGCCGCTGATGTAATCTCATCGAGCACCTGAACGAGGGTGTGGACGGGCTGTGGCGCAGCTTGGTAGCGCACTTGACTGGGGGTCAAGTGGTCGCAGGTTCAAATCCTGTCAGCCCGACCAGATGATCGGCGAAGGCGGTTTCCCGGAAACGGGGAGCCGCCTTTTCTGTGTCTCGGGCGCGGGACTCACGCCGTGACGATGACGGGGTCGCCGATCTTGGCGTTGTCGTAGAACCACCGCGCGTTCTCGGTGCTGAGATTGATGCAGCCGTGGCTGACGTTCTCGAAGCCCTGCGAACCCACCGACCACGGTGCGGCGTGCACGAAGATCCCGCCCCACGTGATGCGGGTGGCGTATTCGACGTAGAGGCGGTAGCCCTCCTCGTCGTCGATCGGGACACCGTACGTCGACGAATCCATGATCATGTCGCGGAACTGCTCGATGACGGGGAACGTCCCGAGTGGTGTCTCGTATCCGGGTTTGCCCATCGACGCAGGCATGGTCTGCACGATCTGGTCGTTGATGCTGACCGTGAACTGGTGCGTCGTCGTGTTCGCGACGGCGACGAGTGCGTCACCGACCTGGAACTGCGACTTCGCTCCCGCCGCTTCGACGGTCACCCCGGTGTGCGCCGGCCAGAAGTGGTCCGGGCTCCATTGCAGGGTGCGGTCGTCGATCCAGGAGAACTGCCCGGGCACCGGTGTCGACGGGGTGATCCGGACACCACGCTCGGCGAGCGCGCGATCGGGCACCGGAGACGTGAACCGGACGACGACGGGATGTGCGATGCCGACGACCTGACCGCTCGCGGGGGAGAGTGCCGGCGCGAGGATCTTTCCGGTGACGGCCGGGGGCGCCGCCGACGCGGCGGCGCTCACTCCGCACACGGCGAGTGCCGCGAGTACCGAGACGAGGAACAGACGTCCGACCTGCTGAGCTTTCCACATGCCGTCCAGCCCTTCAGAGACTGTGAGCGTCATTTCAGTTAACCACGGCGATATCCGACAGCGGAACCGGGGAAACTGGATGCATTACGCGCATCAGAGGGCCACGGGCGACGCGTCGTCGTCACATCGGCCGCGTTTCGCCGGTCACATAGGTGACAGACGGCGACGGAGGGATGTGACCGATGAACGAGAACGACGTGCTGGCGCAGCAGTTCGAGACGCATCGCCGGCACCTGCGGGCGGTGGCCTACCGGATGCTCGGCTCGCTCACCGAGGCCGAGGACGCGGTGCAGGAATCCTGGCTGCGGCTGAGCCGCACGGACACCGATTCCGTGGAGAACCTGGGCGGCTGGCTGACGACGGTGGTGGCCCGCGTGTGCCTGAACATGCTGCAGTCACGCAGGTCGCGGCGGGAAGAGCCCCTGGATGGACAGGTGCCCGACCCGATCGTGACGCTGACGGACGGAAGCTCCCCGGAGCAGGAGGCGGTGCTCGCCGATTCGGTGGGTCTCGCTCTGCTCGTGGTCCTGGGCACGCTCACCCCGTCGGAGCGGCTGGCGGTCGTGCTGCACGACATGTTCGCCGTGCCGTTCGAGGACATCGCCCCGATCGTCGAGCGATCCCCGGCGGCCGCCCGGCAACTGGCCAGCCGCGCACGCCGCCGACTGCAGGGAGCACCCGTTCCCGACACGGATCCCGTCCGGCAGCGCGCAGTGGTCGACGCGTTCCTGGCGGCAGCGAGGGGCGGCGACTTCGACGCCCTCGTGGCGGTACTGGATCCGGAGGTCGTGCTCCGGGCCGACACGGGTGCGTTTCCTGCTGGCGCCTCCACGATGGTGCGCGGCGCGGAGACCGTCGCGGGCCGGGTTCTCGGGTTCGCGCGGCTGGCCCGGTTCGCGCACCCGGCACTCGTCAACGGTACCGCCGGTGTGGTCGCGATCTCCGAGGGGCAGCTGCTGTCGGTCCTGGGTGTCACGATCCGGCAGGGCGTGATCGTGGAGATCGACATCCTCGCCGACCGCGAGCGCCTCGCCGGGCTCGTCGTCGAGAATCTCGACTGACGAGCCCGGTCGGGGTCACTCCGTGCGTCGCTCACCGTCTCCGTGGGCGTTGCCGGTGCGTAAGGCGATCAGGGCTGCGGCAGCAAGGAAGATGCTGCCGGTCAGCAGCGCTCGCTGGAACCCGAAGGTGAGCGCCTCGGGCACAGGCGAATTCGCCGCGAGCAGACGCTGGGAATACGAGGTGGCGATCGCGGCGAAGATCGCCAGACCGAGCGCGCTGCCGACTTGCTGCGAAGCGTTCAGCAACGCCGCCGCGAGCCCGGCCTCGTCGGCAGGCACCCCCGCGTTGGCTGCGGTGGTGACGCCGACGAAGACGGCGCCGAGGCCCAGCGACACGATCATCAGCCCCGGGAACAGATCGGCGAGATAGGAGCCGTCGACCGGGATCCGGGACAAATAGAACAGGCCCGCCGCCGCCGCCAGCGCGCCCACGACGGTGACCGGGCGGGTTCCGATTCGCGTGAGCAATTGGGAGGAGAGTCCGGCTGCGACGCCGACGCCCAGACAGAGCGGAAGGTACGCCGCCCCGGTCTGCATGGGGGAGTAGCCCAGAACATTCTGCATGTAGAGGGTGAGGAAGAAGAACATCGCGAGCAGACCGGCGAACGCGATCAGCCCGGTGACATTTGCCGCCGCCAGGCCCTTGATGCGGAAGATCGACAGCGGCAGCAGTGGATCGGGGCTGCGCTGCTCGTTCACCACGAACGCGGCGATCAGGACGAACGCTCCGGCCAGCGCGCCGATCGTGCGGGCCGACCCCCACCCCTGGTCGGGCGCCTCGACCAGGGCGTAGACGAACATCAGCATGCCGCCGGTACCGAGCACGCCACCCACTAGGTCGAAGTCCGCGAGCCTGGCGCGGCGGCGGTCGTCGGGAATCAGCGCGTAGACCGCGGGAAGCACGAGAGCACATGCCACCGGGTTGACGAACAGCACCCATCGCCAGCCCGGGCCCTCGGTGAGCACACCACCGAGAAACACGCCGACGGCGGACGCGAGACCGCCCACGCCGGCCCAGACACCGAGCGCGGTATGGCGTTCGGGCCCTTCCTCGAATGTCGTCGTCAGGATCGACAGCGCGGCCGGAAGCATCAGCGCCGCACCCACACCCTGTGTCAGCCGGGCGCCGATCAGGATCTCCGCGTTGCCCGCGAAACCACCGGCCAGCGAGGACAATCCGATGACGACCGTGCCGGTGACGAGAACGCGACGGCGGCCGAGGAGGTCGGCGAGGCGACCGCCGAGCAGCATGAACCCGCCGTAGGTGACGAGATAGCCGCTGGGCACCCACTGCAGTTGCTGCACAGAGAAGTCCAGGTCGCCGCGTATGTCGGGCAGCGCGATGTTGACGATGGATGCGTCGACGAAGTCGAGAAAGGCCACGGCGCACAACAACGTCAGGGTGAGTCTGCCGCGGGCGGTGGAGAGAAGCGGGGGTGCCGCAGTCGATTGTCGCGATCCGGACGTGCCGGTGATCGAGGTGTCCATGTCGAAGCCTTCCTGTGCTCTCGGGTTTCGTGCGGGCGGTGCGGCGCCGTCGGCCGTCACTTCTATGACCGACGGCCCGGCGGCGATGTGACCGCGCGCAGGCCGCGGCGCGAGTACTGTCGGAACCCGGCAGGTCACGGAAACGGGAGGCTGGCATGGCTGGACGGTTCGAAGGCACTGTGGTGATCGATCGCCCCATCGAGGAAGTGTTCGAGTACCTCGCCGCCGGGGTCAACGACCGGGAGTTCAGCCCGCGGGTCCAGGAGATCGTGAAGAAGACGGACGGTCCTCCCGGAGTCGGCACCGTCTTCGTCAGCACCGTCAAGGACGCGGGGATGACCACGAAGCGTGAGTTCGAACTCACCGAATTCGAGGCGCCGCGGAAGATTCGCTGGGCGGAGCGATCGAAGAATTCCGTGATCGCGAAAGAGGGCGGTTACGACCTCGAACCGTCGGGCGCGGGCACCAAGGTGACGATCTTCAATGTGCTGGAGGGTCACGGAATCGGGAAACTGATCGCGCCCCTCGCGCTTCGAGCAGCCCGCAAGGACGCGCCCGCATTCGCACAGCGAATCAAGGCTGCCGCGGAGAAGTGACTGGATCTACCGTGCCGGAATGACGAGCGCCAGTATCTGATCGACGCCCTCGGCGAGTGCGTCCGCCGCCGAGTCGTCGCCGGACAGATACCGGGCGAGACTCTGCTGGAACAGCCCGTCGAACACGGCGTACATGGTGGGCGGGGCGATCGTGATCGTGCGTCCCGCCAGTTCCGCGTACCGGGACACGATGCGCCAGATCATGTTTTCGAGACTCTTGTCGATCGCGGCGACGTCTGCGCGGAACGACTCCTCGAACAGCGACTGCGAGCGGAGGTCGTACCAGAGGCGATGCATCGAGGCCTCGCCGCGGAGCGAATCCACCAGTACCCGGCCGAATCCCGCCTTCAACTCCTCGGGCGTCTGCGCCGTGGCGACCACGCCGTCGTAGCGCGTGACGCAGCGCGCCTTGTAATGGCGGACGCAGTGCGTGATCAGATCGACCTTGTCGCTGAAGTAGTAGTGCAGAACGCCGTGCGAGAACTCGGAGTTCTGGGCGATCTCCCGAAGGCTGGTGCGGGCGTAGCCGAGTTCCGAGAGGGTCTGCAACGCGGCTTCGGCGAGTTGATCCCGGCGCTCGGCGAATTTGTCGACCTGGCGGCGCGAGACCCGGTCGGCGTTCTTCTCGGCGACGGGTGTCACGGCATTCTTCCTGTTCGGCTCGCGGAGTCCAGCACGGTGAGCATCAGTCTAGCCCGCGTTCCTTGACGACTGTGTAACAAAAGCTTGACAATCGTCAAGGGAATTCTTGACAGTCGTCCAAAGTCGAATACGCTGTGATCCACACCACAATGCGAACAGTGTCTCGTGACGTGGTTTCCGCGAATCGTCTCGGTGCGAAGGCAGGTCGGAATGAGCGTGCGTGATCTTGCAGGACGAAAAGCGCTGGTCACCGGTGGTGCGAAGGGTCTGGGGGCCGGAATGGCCGCCGCTCTCGCCGAAGCCGGTGCGGCGGTCGTGATCGGCGACGTCCTCGAGGACGAGGGACGCGCGACCGCCGACTCGCTCGGGAAGTCCGGTGTCGACACCGGATTCGTGACCCTCGACGTCACCGACGACGGCAACTGGGAGCGCGCCGTCGCTGCCACCGTGGAGCAACTCGGCGGACTCGACCTCCTCGTCAACAACGCCGGCATCGAGATCTCGTCACTCGTGGTCGATATCGACCCCGCCGACGTCCGCCGGATGTGCGACGTGAACATCCTCGGTGTCGCGCTCGGCCTGAAGCACGGTCTGCGCGCGATGCGTCCCGGCGGTGCCGCGGGCGCGGGAGGGTCGATCGTCAACGTCTCCTCGGTGGCCGCCACCATCCCGTTCCCCGGCATCGCCGGCTATTCCGCCACCAAGTCCGCCGTCGACCGGCTCACCCGGGTCGCGGCGCAGGAAGCGGGAAAACTGGGGTACGGCGTCCGCGTGAACTGTGTGTACCCCGGGCTGGTCGCCACGGAGATGGGACTCGGGCTGGCCGCCGACATGGAGCGGCTCGGATTGTGGCCCAGCGCCGACGCCGCGGTCGCCGACGTGATCGGCCTGACCCCGCTCGGGCGGCTCGGTGAGGTCGCGGACATCGCCGACACCGTCGTCTTCCTGGCTTCCGACGCCGCCCGCTTCGTCACCGGAATCGGCCTGCCGGTCGACGGTGGCATGGGCATGTAATTCGACCGCTCCGGCTCTCCCCGCATTCACCGAAAGGCACGTCATGACCGACAAGAAGCCCGTCATCGTCTACGGAGTCTCCGGTTACACCGGACGGCTCGTGTGTGAATACCTGCGCGAGTTCAACATTCCGTTCATCGCCGCCGGCCGGGACAAGAAGCGAATTCAGGAAGTGGTCGACCGGATCCCCGGCCTGGACACCGTCGACCACGAGGTCGTCGAGGTGGAACACACCGTTCCGGCGCTGACGGAGCTGTTCAGCGGCGCGCGGGTGGTCAGCAACATGGTCGGCCCGTTCATCAAGCACGGCGCCGTCGTCGTCGAGGCGGCCCTCGCCGCGGGATGCCACTACACCGACACGACCGGGGAGCAGGACTGGGTTCTGGACGTGCAGGCGAAGTTCGGCGACCAGTTCGCGGAGAAGGGGCTGCTGCTGTCTCCCGGCGTCGCCCAGATGTACACCACCGGCGAGATCGCGGCGAACATCGCGCTCGAGACGCCGGGGCTGGACACACTCGACATTCTGGTGCTGTGGAAGGGTTTTCCCACCTACGCGTCCACGCAGACGATCTTCACGATCCTCAAGGCCGACTGGTACTACCTGGAGCAGAACCGGTACGTGAAGTGGGACCCAGGTACCACTTTCGACGTCGTGGTGCCGGGACAGCACCAGATGGCCCTCGCGCTGCCGTGGGGCGGCACCTGCCACCCCGTGTGGTTCAAGGACGATCCGCGGGTGGCGAACGTGAAGGCGGCCGGCGGCGTGTTCGACCGCTCCGTGATGGAGGGCGTCGTCGCGACCCAGAAGATGGTCGAGGAGCAGATCAAGACCCTCCCCGCGGACGAGCAGGACGCGGCGCTCGCGGAGATCGCCGGCTCCGTGCAGGCAGGGATGCCGCCCAGGGAGAACCCCCGCGTCAACACGTCGCTCGACTCCGTGTACGCGTCGGGTCCGCTCGGCCGGGCGCACTGCGTCATCCACGGAAACTGCAACTACAAGCAGACGGGACTCCTGCAGGCGTACGCCGCGCACTCCCTGTTGCAGCAGCCCCCGAAGCGAACCGGCCTCGCATCGGCGTGTCAGGCATTCGGGCATCGCGAACTCCTCGGAGCCCTGCGCAGTTTCGGCCTCGTGATGGAGCCGGTGCTCACCGTGCAGAGCTGATCGTCCCGGCCGCGACCGTCAGGAGGACAGCACCATGCGATTGACCGACTACCTCGACAAGGGCGCCTCGCTCGGACCGTCGTCGCCGTGCCTGACGATGGGCGAGCGGACGCTGACGTACGCGGACGTCCAGGACCTCAGCCGGCGGGTCGCCGCGGCGCTGGCACGGTCGGGGATCGCCGCGGGCGACAAGGTGGCCGTCCTGTCCGGCAACGACCCGACCGCATTCTCCTGCGTGTTCGGGATCAGCCGGGCCGGGGCGGTGTGGTGCCCGATCAACCCGCGGAACGAAGCCGCGGAAAACAGGGACCTGCTCGACCTCTTCGACTGTCGCTGCCTGATCTTCCAGAAAGCGTTCGCGCCCTTGGTCGATCGGATCCGGCAGCAGTTACCGCTGCTCACGACGCTCGTCTGTCTCGACGGCGACGAGGCGTACGCCGACTCGTTCGACACCTGGCTGGGTGCCGAACGCCTCGACGCCGAGCCCGTAGACGACCTCGCGCTGATCGTCGGTACCGGCGGGACGACGGGACGTCCGAAGGGGGTGATGCTCACCGGCCGGAACATCGAGACGATGTCGGCGCTGACCCTGATGAGTTACCCGTTCGACGGCAGACCGGTGTACCTCGCCCTCGCGCCGCTGACCCACGCGGCGGGTGTCCTGTGCTTTCCGATCCTCACTCTCGGCGGGCAGGTGGTCATCCTACCCGCGCCCGACCTCGGGCAGTTCCTCGCGCACATCGAGCGGGACCGCGTCACCCACACGTTCCTCCCGCCGACCCTGATCTACATGCTGCTCGACCACGCCGACCTGGAGACGACGGACCTCGGTTCGCTGCAATGCTTCTGGTACGGCGCGGCGCCGATCTCGCCGACGCGGCTGAGCGAGGCGCTGACCCGGATCGGGCCGGTGATGGCCCAGCTGTTCGGGCAGAGCGAGGCGCCGATGATGATCGCGACGATGGCGCCGAAAGACCACTTCGACGAGAACGGCTCGGTGGCCACCGCCCGGTTGAGTTCCGCGGGCCGACCCTCCCCGCTGGTCACGGTCGCGATCATGGACGGGCAGGGAACCCTGCTGCCGGCCGGGGAACGAGGCGAAGTGGTCGTGCGCAGCTCACTCGTCATGACGGGGTACTACAAGAATCCCGTTGCGACGCAGGAGGCGTCGGCACACGGCTGGCATCACACAGGCGACATCGGGTACCTCGACGAGGACAACTTCCTGTACATCGTCGACCGCGCCAAGGACATGATCATCACCGGCGGATTCAACGTCTATTCCGTCGAAGTGGAACAGGCGCTCATGGCGTACCCGGGCATCCAGGACTGCGGGGTGATCGGGCTCCCCGACGAGAAATGGGGCGAACGCGTCGTCGCCGTCGTCCAGACGCGAACCGGAAAGCCTATCGAGGCCGACGCGCTCACGGCGTTCGTGAAGGCGCGCATCGGCAGCGTGAAGACGCCGAAGGAGATCCTGGTCTGGCCCGATCTGCCTCGTTCGAAACTCGGGAAGGTCCTGAAGAACGAGATCAAACAGCAGTTGCTCGGGTGACGGCGGACGCCCGGCACGCGGGCCTCGAAACGCGGGGGACCGGAACGTGGGTTTCGCGGCGAGTGGCGATACTGTCGGGTGATGGTGAATGGGCACGTACTCAGCAGGGAACGGCTCGCCGACGCGCTGGCCCGCTTCGAACCACGGATCGTGGACCCGGCGAACCGGCGGTCCGCGGCGGTCGTGATCGCCGTGATGAACGACGGCGCGGACGGTCAGGCCGTTCCGCTGACCAGGCGCCCGAGCAAGATGCGCGCGCATCCGGGGCAGTTCGCGTTGCCCGGTGGCGGGGTGGATCCGGGGGAGACCGGCGAGGACGCCGCCCGGCGCGAACTGCACGAGGAACTCGGCCTCGACGTGGAGCCGTCCGCGGTGCTCGGCAGACTCGACGACTACGTCACCCGCTCCGGGTACGTCATCACGCCCTTCGTCGTGTGGTCGGAGCAGTCGATCACCTCGCTCGTCCCCAACCACGAGGAAGTGGCGGAAGTGTTCTCGGTGGGCGTTGCCGAGATCGACGCCGAGCCGCGATTCGTGGAGATCCCCGAATCGTCGAAACCGGTGATCCAGTGGCCGTTCCGGCGTCACCTCGTGCACGCCCCGACGGGCGCGGTCGTGTACCAGTTCCGGGAGGTCGCACTGCACGACCGGCACACCCGGATCGACGGTTTCGACCAACCCGTCTTCGCCTGGCGGTAGGCGGCCACGCTCACCGGGATACGCGACTAATCTCACAGTCCGTGACCTTCTTCGAGTCTCTCGCCCGCAAACTCGACCGCACCGGTGTCGACCCCGTCGTCTGGCACGCCCCGCCGCCCCCTCCGCTCACGGGAGTGCTCGCTCCCAACGGAGTGCTCGACGGCGTGCACCGCTGGGCCCTGCCCACCGGAGAGGGACCGGAGGACGTGGCCGTCGATCACGACGGCCGAGTGGTCACCGGAGGCAACGACGGCCGGATCTGGCGGTTCGACAGCCGCGGCGACGCCACCGAACTCGCGAACACGGGTGGGCGGCCCCTCGGGGTCGAGGTCCTCGACGACGGCCGGTACCTGATCTGCGACGCCGAGCGCGGCGTGCTGAGGGTGGACGAGAAGGGGCGCGTCGACGTGCTCGCCGACACCGCGGTCGGGCGCCCGCTCGTGGCGTGCAACAACTCCGCTGTCGGCCGCGACGGCGTCGTGTACTTCACCGACTCCTCCGCGCACTTCACGATCGCCGACCACCGCTACGACCTCCTCGAACACCGGGGGACCGGTCGCCTGCTGCGGCTCGACCCGCGGACCGGGGAGACCGACCTCCTCGCTGAGGGACTGCAGTTCGCCAACGGCGTGGGATTGGCCTCGGACGAATCGTTCGTCCTCGTCGCCGAGACCGGCTCGTACCAGATCTCCCGCGTCGACCTGACTGGACCGTCGCAGGGCCGGACGTCCGTGTGGGCCGAGAATCTGCCCGGCATCCCGGACAACATGACGTCGCAGACCGACGACGGGCTGTTCTGGGTGGCGCTCTACAGCCCGCGGATGCGGCTGCTGGATCTGCTCGCGCCGTACCCCGCGCTGCGCATCGTCGCGGCGAACCTGCCCGAAGCCGTCCAGCCGAACCCGGTGCACGCGGGCTGGGTGGTCGCCCTCGATCAGCGTGGCGAGATCGTGCACAGCCTGCGCGGCGGCAAGGGCAGTTACGCACCCGTCACCGGTGTGCGGGAGCACGACGGGTGGCTGTACCTGGGAAGTCTGACCGCGGACGCCGTCGCGCGGGTTCCGCTCCCGCCACGACCGGACATCGCTGCGGGCGAGTGAGAAGGGCCTGACCTGCTCCGATGGATTCTCCGGGGGACGATCGGCGGACCACCGCCGCGGTTGTGGAAGAGTGGCGAGAGCGGTGCGACGAGCGCCCGAGAACAGGTCCGCACTCGACGCTGGGGAGATATTGGTGAATTCGGTGGACCGGGACACTGTGCGGTCGGACCGGATCGTGACCGTCCCGAATCTCCTGAGCGTGGTGCGCCTGCTCGGAGTGCCGCTGTTCGTGTACCTGCTTCTCGTCACGCACTCCGACGGGTGGGCCCTCGCGATCCTCATGATCAGCGGCTTCACCGACTGGCTCGACGGCAAGCTGGCCCGGATCCTCGACCAGTCGTCGAAGCTGGGTGCGCTGCTCGACCCGTTCGTCGATCGCCTCTACGTCGTCACGACGCTGGTGACGTTCGTCGTGCGCGGATTCATCCCGTGGTGGGTGGCGGCGATCCTGATCGGCCGCGACGCCGTTCTCGCGCTGACACTGCTGATCTACCGGCGGCGCGGACTGCCACCCCCCGACGTGATGTACCTCGGCAAGGGGGCCACGTTCCTGCTCATGTTCGCACTGCCGATAACCCTCGCGGCGCAGGGCGACTGGAGCATCGCCGCCGTGGCGGAGCCGCTCGGCGCTGCACTGCTGATCTGGGGCACGGTGCTGTACGTGTGGACCGGGCTGCTCTACACCGTCAACGCGCTGACCGTCGCGCGCACCGTTCCCGCGCGAGGATCGGGCGGCGACGAACGCGAGGTCCGCTGATGACACGCACCGAGTCCGGCGTCCGCAGGAATCCGGTGCCGTCCCTGCTGCAGTCTCTGATGAACGATCATCTGGACCCCGGCTACGAGGGCGCGGCCGAGGATCGCGAGCACGGACATTCGCGGCAGACGCGGGTCGGCCGGCAGGTGTGGATCGCGATCGGCGCACTGCTCGTGGGCCTGGTGCTGTCGGTCGCCTACCGGCAGGCCACCGAACGCATCCCGGGCACCGAGCAGGTGCGGACCGAACTCCTGAGCAAGGTGCAGGACGCGGAGGACCGGGCGGGCGCCCTCGCGGCAACCCGGGACACGTTGTCGGCACAGGCCGACGACGCCCGCGCCGCCGCGCTGGCCGGCGACGCCCGCGGTGACGCACTGCTCGACGAGCTACACGGGCTCGAGGGGGACGCCGGGGTCGAGGCCGTGCACGGTCCCGGACTGACCGTGACGCTCACCGACCCCGCAGCCAAACCCAACCTGTCCGACTCGTCCCAGCGCAGTGTCGGGGGGAAGGCGGTGGTGCTCGATCGCGACCTGCAGTCGGTGGTCAACTCGCTGTGGGCGGGCGGCGCCGAGGCCATTGCGGTCGGCGACGTGCGGATCGGCCCGTCGGTGACGATCCGGCAGGCGGGTGGCGCGATGCTCGTGGACAATCAGCCGGTGTTCTCGCCGTATGTGGTCTCCGCCATCGGCCCGCAAGGGCCGATGCAGACCGGATTCGTGGTGAGCGACGCCTACCTGCGGATGTCGAGCGTGGCGCAGTTGTACGGCATCGGATTCGCGGTCGCGGAGGCCGACGATCTCCACTTGCCCGCCGCCCCGGCGCGGGAAGTGCGGGCAGCCCGGGAAGCAGGAACACGATGACAACGGCGGAGTCGGATGGAGGCGTCACACGAATGAAGGCAGCACTGAAGGGCGGATCCGCGATCTACGGGGTGCTCGCCCTGGTCGTGGGAATCGTGCTGGGGGTGGTGTTCAGCCCGCAAGTGCCCGACGCAGTGCAGCCCTACCTGCCCATCGCCGTCGTCGCCGCGCTCGACGCGGTGTTCGGCGGATTGCGCGCATACCTCGACGAGATCTTCGACTCGAAGGTGTTCGTCGTCTCGTTCGTCTTCAACGTCCTCGTGGCGGCGCTGATCGTGTGGCTCGGCGACCAACTCGGTGTCGGAACCCAGCTGTCCACCGCGATCGTCGTCGTCCTCGGCATCCGCATCTTCGGCAACGCGGCCGCACTGCGGCGTCGTCTGTTCGGGGCGTGATCGCGACGTGAGCGGGCACGAGGGCAGACACGAACTGCACGGCAACGAACCCACGACGTCGCGGCGCTCACACGTCGTCTTCGCGCTGCTGGCCGCGCTCCTGCTCGGCGGGCTGGGAATCGCGATCGTGACGCAGGTGAAGAACACCGGGTCCGGTGACACGCTCGACTCGGCGAGCCCCGCGGATCTGCTGGTCGTCCTGGACACGCTGAATCAGCGGGAGGCGGCCCTGCGGCAGGAGATCGCATCGCTGGAACAGACCTTGGCAACCTTGCAACAGAGTGGCAGTTCCGGGGCGGCACTCGACGAGGCGCAGGCCCGGTTGACGGCCCTGTCGATCCAGGTCGGGAGCGCACCGGCCACCGGCCCCGGCGTGACGATGCGCATCACCGACCCCAACAAGGGCGTCGGATCCGAGGTCCTGCTCGACCTCGTCCAGGAACTGCGCGCCGCGGGCGCCGAGGCCGTGCAGATCCAGGGGGCCGACGGCCCGCCCATCCGGATCGGCGTCGACTCCTGGGTGTCCGGTTCGGCAGGCGGCGTGTCGGTGGACGGCCGCAAGGTGAACGCCCCCTACGGAGTTGTCGCCATCGGTGATCCGCCGACTCTGGCGGCGGCCCTGAACATTCCCGGCGGGGTGGTCGACACGGTCGCGCGCAGCGGTGGGCAGTTGACGATCGAACAATCGCAGCAGGTCACGATCTCCGCCTTGCGGGAGGCGAAACCTCGCCAATACGCTCAGCCCGGAAATTGATCTTCGCATCCGCCCGCGGATTGCCATCGAAAGGACGCCACTGTGAGTGAGCTCGAAATCCCCGCCGATCGTCGGTACACCGCCGAACACGAGTGGGTCGAGCGGACGGGGCCCACGACGGTACGCGTCGGCATCACCGATTTCGCGCAGTCCCAGCTCGGCGACGTCGTGTTCGTCCAGCTTCCGGCGGTCGACGAGGACGTGGCGGCGGGAGAGTCGTTCGGCGAGGTGGAATCCACCAAGAGCGTCTCCGACATCTTCGCCCCGCTGACGGCGAAAGTCGTTGCCGCCAACGCTGATCTGGACGGCAACCCGGAACTCGTGAACTCCGCGCCCTACGGGCAGGGGTGGCTGGTGGAACTCGGCGTCGACGACGAGGCGGCCCTCGACGCCGCACTGGCCGAAATGCTGGACGCCGCCGGGTATGCAGACATCACGGCAGGATAATTTCCCGCCGAACACGCGAAGCGGAAATCGGATAGTTTTGGAAGGTGCCGACAGCCCGGAAAACGGGGTTGCCGGGGAAATCCGCTGTCGGAATACCGGTTCGTAATGTACTGGCGGCCTGTCTCACTACACGCACCGGCGTGCGCAGGGTACGGTCAATGTTGAACGCATGTGCCGTGTCGGGGCGCAGGTCCGTAGTTTGAATGTGATCGTGGGAGTTTGCACAGAAGTTAATGTGCACGGGAACCGAATTATGTAGTACCGAGTGGCATTGCGTAGTCCAGCGAATCTTGCTGGATGATCGAACTAGGAGGAGAAACGGTGAGCGAGAACGGCAACGACGCGGTCTATGGGGAGACGCCGGCGGAAACCACGTCGGTCTTCCGCGCGGACTTTCTCAATGAGCTCGACAACTCCTCGGCAACCCAGGCTCCGGAAGCTCCGGTGTCGGGTGTGGAGGGACTGCCCGCGGGCTCTGCTCTGCTCGTCGTCAAGCGTGGACCGAACGCAGGGTCGCGCTTCCTGCTCGACCAGCCGACGACGTCCGCGGGACGGCATCCCGACAGCGACATCTTCCTCGACGACGTGACGGTCAGCCGTCGTCATGCGGAGTTCCGTCAGGAGGACGACGAGTTCCAGGTGGTCGACGTCGGCAGCCTCAACGGCACCTACGTCAACCGCGAGCCGGTCGACTCGGCAGTCCTCGCGAACGGCGACGAGGTGCAGATCGGCAAGTTCCGGCTGGTCTTCCTGACCGGACCCCGGACCACGGCCGGTGGCTCGCAGATCGGTGAGACGTCAGCTGGTGCGGGTAGCCAATGACCGCGGTGCGGCAGCAGCAGGCGCACTCGGGGATGTCGATCGGCTCCGTGCTGGATCGACTGCGCCCCGATTTTCCTGATGTGACGATCTCGAAGATCCGATTCCTCGAAGCCGAGGGTCTCATCAGCCCGCAGCGCACTCCCTCGGGGTATCGGCGATTCTCGATCGCCGACACTGAACGACTGCGCTACGTCCTGACTGCGCAGCGCGATCAGTATCTGCCGCTGAAGGTCATCAAGGAGCAGCTCGAGGCCATCGACAGAGGTGTGGCCACGGTCGGCGCAGGCGATTCTTCGCCGCGCCGGCCGCGCGCGCTCACGGTGGCCCCGGGCGAGGTGTCCCCGGAGGAATTCCGCACCGACCGCGAGGTGCGGATCAGCCGCGACGATCTGATCTCCCGGGCAGGGATCGACGAGAAGTTCCTCGTCGAGCTGACGCGAGGCGGCCTGGTCGTTCCCGGGCCTGCGGGGTTCTTCGACGAGGACGCGGTGACGCTGGCGCGCACCGCGAGAGCGATGTCCGAGTTCGGACTCGAGGTGCGGCACCTGAGGGCGTTCAAGCTGGCCGCCGACCGCGAGGCCGGGTTGGTCGCGCAGATCGCCGGGCCCGTGGCCAAGGGCCGCGACGCGGGCGCGCGTGATCGCGCCGAGGAGATGGTGCGCGAACTGGCCGCGTTGTCTCTGACGTTGCACACCTGCCTGGTGAAGTCGGCAGTCCGAGGTGCGCTCGATCGGTGAGGTGAGTTCGCCGGCGGTCCCACCTCGGGAACTTCCCAACGACGCTGCGCTCGAACGGCTGTACGGTCGAAGAGCAGACACGAATCGAATAGAATCCTGGTACGGCATTGTGTGCCGCGGACGGACCATTGCAGGGTGGAGGCAGACGCGATGAGCGAAATGCACGTGATCGGAGTTCGTGTCGAGCAGCCCCAGAATCAACCTGTCCTGCTGCTGCGGGAAACCGACGGCGAACGGTACCTGCCCATCTGGATCGGACAGACCGAGGCCACGGCCATCGCACTCGAGCAGCAGGGTGTCGAGCCGGCGCGTCCGCTGACCCACGACCTGATCAAGAACCTGATCGAAGCGTTCGGTCGCACCTTGAAGGAAGTTCGCATCGTCGACCTCCGCGAGGGCACGTTCTACGCCGACCTGGTGTTCGACCAGAACACCCGCGTCTCGGCCCGCCCGTCCGACTCCATCGCGATCGCACTGCGCATCGGGGTCCCGATCTTCGCCGAGGAATCGGTGCTCACGGAGGCCGGTCTGGTCATGCCCGACGAGCGTGAGGACGAGGTCGAGAAGTTCAAGGAATTCCTCGAGTCCGTGTCGCCGGACGATTTCAAGGCCACCGACGGCTAGGTTTCCCCAGCGGAATAGCCGCCGGCGCAGTAATGGTTGAGGTTCTTCCGGCGCGTTGCGTTGACCCGGTCTCCTCGGAGTCATAGCGTTCGGTGCAGTGATTTTCTGCCCTGCAGATTGTATCGGGCGTACGCTGAGTAGGTTCAGGGTACGGACTAGCTCGATGTCACTGGTGGCGCTTGCGCCGGTCGATGTGCTGCGGATTGCCGTGGACACTGGCGACGCGCGTCACAGGCGCACTGATCGTCGGGTTCAGTGCAACATGCGAGAGGGAGTAGTCAGTGGGAGATCGGCCGCAGGAGAATGCGCTGAATCTTGCGCCCGGCGACAACGTTGCCGAGCCCGAGTTCAGCTCCGAGGAGATCCAGCCGGGCCTCTTCCCGGACGATTCCGTGCCCGACGACCTCGTCGGATACCGCGTCCCCATCGCCTGCCAGATCGCGGGAATCACCTACCGTCAGCTCGATTACTGGGCTCGCACATCTCTCGTGGTGCCGTCCATCCGTGGCGCGGCCGGGTCGGGCAGCCAACGGCTGTACTCGTTCAAAGACATCCTCGTCCTCAAGATCGTCAAGCGCCTGCTCGACACCGGAATATCCTTGCAGAACATTCGCGTGGCCGTCGACCACCTCCGTAAGCGCGGGGTGCGGGACTTGGCCAAGATCACACTTTTCTCGGACGGGACCACGGTCTACGAGTGCACGTCGGCCGAGGAAGTCGTCGATCTGCTCCAGGGCGGGCAGGGTGTGTTCGGTATCGCGGTCAGTGGTGCAATGCGCGAACTGACCGGCACCATCGCCGATTTCCCGGCGGAGCGCGCCGACGGCGGCGAGAGCGAGCAGAGCCCCGAGGACGAGCTGGCGTCGCGGCGCAAGAACCGCGCGAGCCGCAAGACCGGCTAGACCGCAACCCCAGGAGCACGGCGCTGGTGGCGCCGCTGCCTGTGCTCGTGGCATAGACTGGCGGTGCGTCGACGCCGTGCGGGAGAGTTCCGGGCACTGCATGCACAGCAGCATCGTGCGTGCGGGAGTTCGGGCGCCGAAGGAGCAACACCTCCCCGTCAATCTCTCAGGCAAACAGGACCGTGCGGGCTCCGACGCCTCTGGAAAGCGGTGGGAGCACCCACCCGCCCACGGGGAAAGGGCCGTCGTTCGCACGCGAACGACGGTACCGAATCTCTCAGGCGCTCGACCCGAGCAGGCGACAGAGGGGGAGGGGCGTTCCGCAGAGCGGGGCGTGTCCTGATCCTCCGAACTGCTTGGGAGTTGTCGTGATCGACGCTGGAAGCCGTACATTCGCCGATCGTCATGTCGGCCCGAACGCTGCGGAACTCGCGCACATTCTCGAACTGGTCGGAGCCGATTCGCTCGACGACCTCGCGTCGAAGGCCGTTCCCGCCGTCATCCTGGACGGGGTCACGGGCGGCATCGCCGACGGCCTCGACGCCCTGCCCGCACCGGTCTCCGAGCACGAGGCGCTCGCCGAACTGTCCGCACTCGCCGCGCAGAACACCGTGGCGACGTCCATGATCGGGCTCGGCTACTACGACACCCTCACCCCGCCGGTTCTGATTCGGAACATCATCGAGAACCCGGCCTGGTACACGGCCTACACGCCGTACCAGCCCGAAATCAGCCAGGGCCGCCTCGAGGCCCTCCTCAACTTCCAGACGATGGTCGCCGACCTGACCGGCATGGAGGTCGCCAACTCGTCGATGCTCGACGAGGCCACCGCCGCCGCCGAGGCGATGACCCTGCTGCGCCGGGCGAGCAAGAGCAAGTCTCCGCGGTTCGCCGTCGACGCCGACCTGTTCCCGCAGACGCTGGCCGTCGTCGAGACCCGGGCCGAGCCGCTCGGCATCGAAATCGTGGTGGCCGACCTGTCCGCCGGCCTGCCGGACGGCGACTTCTTCGGCGTCCTCGGGCAGATGCCCGGCGCGACCGGCCGCATCGCCGACTACACCGACGTGATCGCCGCGGCCCACGAGCGCGGCGCACTGGTCGCGGTCGGGGCGGATCTGCTGGCGCTGACTCTCCTCACCCCGCCCGGCGAGATCGGGGCCGACGCCTGCTTCGGCACCACCCAGCGGTTCGGTGTCCCCATGGGCTTCGGTGGCCCGCACGCCGGCTACCTGGCCGTGCACACCAAGCACGCACGCCAGCTTCCCGGCCGTCTGGTGGGCGTGTCCGTCGACGCCGACGGCGACAAGGCGTACCGGCTGGCGCTGCAGACCCGCGAGCAGCACATTCGCCGTGAGAAGGCGACCTCGAACATCTGCACCGCGCAGGTGCTCCTCGCGATTCTCGCGGCCATGTACGCCAGCTACCACGGCGCCGAGGGCCTGAAGGCGATCGCCCTGCGCGTGGCGAACACGGCACACTCCCTGGCCGCCGCACTCCGCAAGACCGGGGCCGTCGTCGTGCACGAGCACTTCTTCGACACGATCCTCGTGCGCGTCGACGGCCGGGCGGCGGACGTGGTGGCGAAGGCGAAGGACGCCGGCATCAACCTGCGGCTCGTCGACGCCGATCATGTCGCCGTCGCCTGCGACGAGGCCACCACCGACGACGACATCGCCCACGTGCTGGCGGCGTTCGGCGGCGACGGCGCCGTGGCCCCCGAGGCGGGCACGTCCGTCCCGGACGCGCAGCTCCGCGGATCCGACTACCTGCAGCACGAGGCGTTCACCCGATACCGCACCGAGACCGCGATGCTGCGCTACCTGCGTGCGTTGTCCGACAAGGACATCGCACTCGACCGCAGCATGATCCCGCTCGGCTCCTGCACGATGAAGCTCAATGCCACCGCCGAGATGGAAGCGATCACCTGGCCCGCGTTCGCCGGACTGCACCCGTTCGCGCCCACCGGAGACACCCCGGGCATTCTCCGCATCATCAAGGACCTCGAGAACTGGCTCGTCGCCGTCACCGGCTACGACGCCGTCAGCCTGCAGCCGAATGCCGGCAGCCAGGGCGAGTACGCCGGGCTGCTCGCGATCCGCAACTACCACCTCGGCCGCGGCGACGATCACCGGGACACCTGCCTCATCCCGTCGAGTGCCCACGGCACCAACGCCGCATCGGCGGTCATGGCCGGGATGCGCGTCGAGGTCGTCGCGTGCCGCCCGAACGGTGACGTAGACCTCGACGACCTGCGGGCGAAGATCGCCGACCACGCCGAGCGCCTCGCGGCGATCATGATCACCTACCCGTCCACCCACGGGGTGTACGAGCACGAGATCGCCGACATCTGCGCTGCCGTCCACGACGCAGGCGGCCAGGTGTACGTCGACGGCGCCAACCTCAACGCCCTGGTCGGTCTGGCCCGGCCCGGCCGGTTCGGCGGCGACGTCAGCCACCTCAACCTGCACAAGACGTTCTGCATTCCGCACGGCGGCGGCGGCCCCGGTGTCGGTCCGATCGGTGTGCGGTCGCACCTCACACCGTTCCTGCCCGGACATCCGCTCGCGCCGGAACTCGGCACCGCGGGCCCGATCTCCGCGGCCCCCTACGGCAGCGCGTCGATCCTGCCCATCACGTGGGCGTACATCCGGATGATGGGCGCCGTCGGACTGCGCCGCGCCAGCCTGACCGCCATCGCGTCGGCCAACTACATCGCGCGCCGCCTGGACGAGTACTTCCCCGTCCTCTACACCGGCGAGGGCGGAATGGTGGCCCACGAGTGCATCCTCGACCTCCGGCCGATCACCAAGGACACCGGTGTGACCGTGGACGACGTCGCAAAGCGCCTCGCCGACTACGGTTTCCACGCCCCGACGATGAGCTTCCCGGTGGCGGGCACGCTGATGGTGGAGCCCACCGAGAGCGAGAACCTCGAAGAGATCGACGCCTTCTGCGAGGCGATGATCGCGATCCGCGCCGAGATCGACCGCGTGGGCTCGGGGGAGTGGACGGTGGACGACAACCCGCTGCGCGGTGCCCCGCACACGGCAGGCTGCCTGGCGGCGGAGTGGAACCACCCCTACACCCGTGAGACGGCGGTGTTCCCCCGCGGCAAGGCCCGGCCGAAGGTGTGGCCTGCGGTGCGGCGCATCGACGGCGCGCACGGCGACCGCAACCTCGTGTGCTCCTGCCCGCCGATCTCCGCGTTCGAAGGCGACTGACACGGGCGGCCCGTCCCGCTTCGACGGGGCGGGCCCTCCGCAGTCAGTCCGCGCGCACCAGTTCGAGGATCGTGATCTCCGGTGGGGCGCCCACCCGCACGGGCGGGCCCCACGCGCCGACGCCGCGGGTCGTGTACAGGACGGTGTTCCCGATGCGGTCGAGTCCCGCCACCGACGGCTGCTGCAACGGCACCAGATAATTCAGCGGCCACATCTGGCCGCCGTGCGTGTGCCCCGACAGTTGCAGGTCCACACCGAGATCCGACGCTTCCAGGGCCTGCCGCGGTTCGTGCGCGAGGAGCACGACGAACGTCGACGGATCGCGTCCCGCGAGCGCGGCGGGAAGGTCCGGTTCGTACGGCGCCGGCGACGAATAGTCGTGGATGCCCGCGATGTCGATGGCGGCGCCGCCCCGCGTGATGGTCGCGTGCTCGTTGCGCAGCGTCCGGATGCCCAGTCGGTCCCACACATCGAGCCACCGGCCACCGTCGTCGGCGAAGAACTCGTGGTTGCCGCTGACTCCGAACACCCCGAGCGGGGCGTCGAGGTCGCCGAGCGGCTGTAGGTCGGGCGCAACCTTCGCGACGGTCCCGTCGACCAGGTCGCCCGCGATCGCGACGAGATCCGGCCGCTCCGCGTTCACCAGATCGACCACACGGCGCGTGAAATCGACCCCTCGCGCCGGGCCGACGTGCAGGTCGGAGACGAGCGCCACGCGCACACCCTCGAACCCGGCGGGGAGGCGCTGCAGCGGAACCCGGACCCGCACGATCCGTGGACGAGCGGCCTCCCGCACCCCGTAGCCGGCAGCGCCGACGGCACCCACCACCACGACCGCGGTGGCGATGCGCAGACCACGTCGACGCGACAGATCGACCTGTTCGTCGCGCCCGCTGCCGCGCAGGCGAGCGAACAGCCGCGTGAACAGCGACACCAGGGCGACCAGGAGAAGTCCGAGCACCAGATAGAACATCGCACCGAGCCACACCCAGCCCACCCAGCCCGGTGGACGCGCCCACCCCGGGTCGAAGGCTTCGCCGCTGCCCACGCCGATCACGGCGAGAACCCACAAGGCGACGAGGGTCACGTCGACGACCACCGACCAGGGGCGCCCCACACCGGTGGCCCGGACCAGCCGCCGATGAAGCCACCAGGTGACGAGCGCGAGGAAGACCGCGAAGACCAGGAGTCTCGTCACGACAGCAGCTTGCTGATCGCGGTCGGCAACGCCGCTCCGTCCGAAGACGTGACCTTCTCCAGGGACCCGCCGGTGCGATCGGCGAGTGCCTGCAACGTGTTGAGGTCCGGATTCTCGCCGATCGTCACCACGTCGATGCGGACCGGCTTCGACGTGCTCGAGGCTGCGGCGATGGCGGACAACAGATCCGCGCGCGCGACGGAGTCGTCGTTGGCGCCGTCGGTGACGAGCAGCACCGAATTGGTGCGGCCCGGCGTGTATCCGTCGACCGCACTCTTGTACGCGGCCTCGAGCGACGTGTAGGTCGAGGATCCGGTGGCGGGTGTCGCCTTGGCGAGCCGGGCGTCGAGGGCCTGCCTGCGGGTGCCCTCGGTGAATCCGCCTGCAGACAGCGGACCGGTGGCGACCACGGTCGTGTACGGCCGGGACCCGTCGAGGGTGGTGCTGTACTCCCACAACCCGAGGCTCGACGAGTCCGGAGAACGATCCACCTGGCCGGCCAGCGCCGCCGTCGTGTTCGCCAGTCGCGTCGCCGTCCCCTCGCGTTCGCCCATCGAACTGGAGACGTCGAGCAGGATGGTGGACGTGCGCGGCGAGATCGGATTCCGGATCACCTGCATCAACTCGGCCGCAGCGGCGGCGTCCGCAGGAACCAGGGTGGATTCGAAGCCGGGGAAGGCCAGCGTGGTGTCGTCGGGGCGGGCGAGCCCCTCGACCCGGAAACCCGCGTCGGCCAGGACCTGCGCCTGTTCGGGTCGACGGACGAATTCCGCGAACTGCGCGGCAGCGCGGCTCTGCGTCTCGTCGACGGACGGGCCCGCCAGGACGGCCGCCGGGTGATCTGCCACGGGTGTCGGGCCTTTCGGCATCGTCGCGGTGATGTCTGCTCCGGGTGCGTCGCGCAGGGCCTGATAGACCTGCTGTTCGGTGGTCGCGACCGCATGGATGGCGGAAGAGGCGGGGTCTCCCTGCGCAGCCAGCGCGGTGAGCGCCTCCCGCGTCGTCGCGGGTTTCGTCCCCGTCGACGCCTCGTAGCCGAGCGCCAGATCGGTGAGTGCCGACGTGACGGGAACGGAACGCGCCTGCTCTTCCGTCACCGGGCCGGTGCTGCTTCCGGTGACGGCGGCAGCGACCGCTTCGACGGCCATCTCCGTACTCTCGCCGCCCGGACCGACGGGAAGAGCCAAGCCCAGGCTGCCCCAGCCCGGCAGACCGAGAGTCGCGAGGGAATCGCGGCCCGACTGCAGGGACGGCAACTCCTTCCAGCCGAGCGCCGCCGTGCCCGGCGCGTTCGCGAACGCGGTCCGGACGGCGAGGACCACCGGGCTGGTCGCCAGCGGACGTGCCTCACCGCTGATGACCCCGGTCGCCGACACCTGCTTGACGGAATGCGAGCTGGACGGAATCCACAGCGCGGGGCGGGGGCCGAATGTCGCTGCGTCCCACGGGCCGTCGGGGCCCGCGGACAGGGCGTCGCGCACGGTGTCGGACGCGACGGCAGTGACCGTCACCGACACGCACTGGTCGCGTATCACCGGGGCCGTCTCGGTGTAGCGCTCGGCGAGAGTCTGCAGCTGGGGTGCGATGTCGGGATCCGCCGCGACCGCGAGCACCGATTCGCCTTCGACGCAGGCGCCGGCGGCCGCCACTCCCTGATCGTTGATCCGGTCACGCAGTTGGAACCAGCCCAGCACGCCGAGCACGAGCACGACGACGAGACCGAGCACGATCAAAGGCCCCTTGCTGATACCCCTGGCGCGCGATTCGCCGCGATGCTGCCCCACGTGCTTTCCAGCCCCTGTTCGACGAGTTCGACGTTGACCCTCGCAGTGTAGTGATGCGCGGTGTCAACCCCCGATACGTGAGCGGCGAAGTGTGTGGGGGGACGCTTTGCCGCTCACGTGGGGGTCAGGCGTTGGCGGCTTTGTATTCGCGGCGGCGGCGGTGCAGGATCGGTTCGGTGTAGCCGGAGGGCTGGGCGGTGCCGTCGAGGATGAGTTCCTTGGCGGCCTGGAACGCGATGTTGGTGTCGAAGTCCGGGGCCAGCGGCCGATAGGTGGGGTCGTCCTGGTTCTGCCGGTCCACCACCGGCGCCATCCGTTGCAGCGAGGCCACGACCTGGTCGGCGGTGACGACGCCGTGCCGGATCCAGTTCGCCAGCAGTTGGCTGGAGATGCGGAGGGTGGCGCGGTCCTCCATCAGGGCGACGTCGTGGATGTCGGGGACCTTGGAGCAGCCGACGCCGGCGTCGATCCACCGGACCACGTACCCGAGGATGGACTGGCAGTTGTTGTCGAGTTCCTGCTGCTTCTGCTCCGCGGTCCAGTCGGTGTCCGGGGCCAGGGGGATGGTGAGGATCTGCTCGAGGGTGGCCCGCGGGGCCCCCTTCAACCGGTCCTGGACGGCGAACACGTCGACCTGGTGGTAGTGGGTGGCGTGCAGGGTGGCCCCGGTCGGCGACGGCACCCACGCGGTGTTCGCGCCGGCCTTCGGGTGGCCGATCTTCTGCTCGAGCATCTCGGCCATCAGTTCGGTCATCGCCCACATGCCCTTGCCGATCTGCGCCTTGCCCTGCAGGCCGGCGGCCAAACCGACATCGACGTTCCAGTCCTCGTAGGCGGTGATCCAGGTCTGCTGCTTCATCTCGGCCTTGCGGATCATCGGCCCGGCCTCCATCGAGGTGTGGATCTCGTCGCCGGTGCGGTCGAGGAACCCGGTGTTGATGAACACCACCCGCTCGCGGGCTTCGTGGATGCAGGCGGCGAGGTTGACGGTGGTGCGCCGCTCCTCGTCCATGATCCCCACCTTCAACGTGTTGGCGGGCAGGTTCAGGACCTGTTCGACGCGGCCGAACAGTTCGGTGGTGAACGCGACCTCGTCGGGGCCGTGCTGTTTGGGTTTGACGATGTAGATCGACCCGGTGCGGGAGTTGACCAACGGTCCCGACGCCTCCGACGTGCCGAGCCCGTGGACGGCGCAGAGGGAGGTGAGCAGGGCGTCGAGGATGCCCTCGGGGATTTCGGTGCCGTCCGGGTGCAGGATCGCCGGGGTGGTCATCAGATGCCCGACGTTGCGGACGAACAGCAGCGACCGCCCGTGCAGGGTGAGGTGCGTGCCGTCGGGGGCGGTGTAGGTGCGGTCCGGGTTCAGCCGGCGGGTGAACGCGGTGCCGCCCTTGGTCATCTCCTCGGTCAGATCACCCCGGTTGAGGCCGAGCCAGTTGCGGTAGCCGATGACCTTGTCGTCGGCGTCGACGGCGGCGACGGAGTCCTCGAAGTCCATGATGGTGGTGACCGCGGACTCGAGCACCACGTCCTTGATCCCGGCCCGGTCGGTGGACCCGATCGGGGAGGTGGGGTCGATCTGGATTTCGGCGTGCAGGCCGTGGTTGCGCAGCAGGATCGACGACGGGGTGGCCGGGTCGCCGAGGTAGCCGACGAACTTGCCCGGCTCGGCCAGCCCGGTGATCGTGCCGTCGACCAACTCCACCCGCAGGGTGTCCCCGTCGACGGTGTAGCCGGTGGCGTCGGCGTGCGAGCCCTCGGTGAGGGGGGCGGCGGTGTCGAGGAACGTGCGGGCCCAGGCGATGACCCGGTCGCCGCGGACCGTGTTGTAGGAGTCGCCCGGCTCGGCGCCGCCATCCGTGGGGATGGCGTTGGTGCCGTACAGGGCGTCGTACAGCGACCCCCAGCGGGCGTTGGAGGCGTTCAGGGCGAAGCGGGCGTTGAGGACCGGGACCACCAGCTGCGGGCCGGCGGTCGAGGTGATCTCGGCGTCCACGTTCGCCGTGGACACCGCGAACGGGGCCGGTGCCGGCACCAGGTAGCCGATCGAGGTCAGGAACTGCTGGTACTCGGCCGGGTCGGGGGTGCCGGTGTGGTCGCGGTGCCACCGGTCGATCTGCGCCTGCAGATCGTCGCGGGTGGCGAGCAGGGCCCGGTTCTTCGGCGCCAGGTCCTCGATCACCTTCACCGCACCCGACCAGAAACCGTCGACGTCGATCCCGGTCCCCGGCAACGCCTCCTCGTTCACGAAGTCGTAGAGCACCTTCGCGACCTGCAGACCGCCGACCTCAACACGCTCAGTCATGAAAAGCCTCACTGTTCCGCTATCGGAGCACCGGACGGGTGCCATGAACCGCGACCAATGTTACCCGCTGGTAAGGATGCGGTGTGGCAGATGTCCGGCGGCTTCTCGATCCGGGCGGAGGTGTGAGGTGAGCTCAGGCCTTGTCGCCGGTGGACGGCTCCAGGGACTGCGCTTCCGGCTCACCGAGCGTGTCGATCTCGGTGTCGATCCGGTGCAGATCGCCCGCGGCCTCCGCGGCGCTGAGACGCGAGCGGCGCCACGCAACCACGAGCAGTCCGGCCCACCCCGCCACGAGGGCGATGTAGCCGAGGGCGGCGGGGACGCCGGTCACGTCGAACGTCTTGAACAGCTTCTGCGCGTTGGTGATGATGATGATGCCGCCGACACCGGTGCCCAGCAGGGTCGCAGGCACCCGGCTGACGAGCCACGCGGCGACCGGTGCGGCGATGATTCCGCCGAGCGCCAGACCCGCGATGATGGGGATGTTGTCGAAGAAGTCGCTGCCGAGCCCGAAGATGAATCCGATGCTGGCCGCGGCGGACACCAGGAACTCCGACGCGCTGACCGAGCCGATGACCGTGCGCGGCGCGGTCTTGCCTCGCGAGAGCAGCGTGCTGGTGGTGATCGGCCCCCAGCCGCCGCCACCGCTCGCGTCGATGAATCCACCGAACAGTCCGAGCGGTGAGAGGAACTTCGCCGTGTGCGGTGACGTCCGCGCGTCGTTGACGGCGGGAGGACGGATCGAGAAGCGGAGGAGGACGTACACGCCGATCGCGAGCAAGATCGTAGACGTCACGGGGACGGCGGCGGCCGTCGACAACTGCGACAGCACCGTCGCGCCGAGGAACGCGCCGATGGCGCCGGGGACGCCCAGGCGGAGCACGAGGGGCCAGTCGATGTTGCGGAACCGCCAGTGCGACGCCCCGGAGGCGAGCGTCGTGCCGACCTCGGCGAAGTGCACCGCCGCGCTGGCGTGGGCGGGCCCGACGCCGCTGAACACGAGCAGGGTGGTCGCAGTCACGCCGAACGCCATGCCGAGGGCGCCGTCGACCAGCTGGGCACCCACGCCGACCAGCGTGAAAATCAAGAGCTTGAACATCGAGACTCCGACCGAGAGAGCGAACCGTCAGGGCAGCAAAGACCAGCGAGCAGGCTGGTCAGCAACATCCCTGGTCGAAGGCATGGCCTCGGCGGGAGGGCCAGAAGGGCATGAGGGCGAGCGAGGCCGCGGGGCCTGCCTGCGCGCTCGTGCCGTTCACTCGAACTCCCGTGTCTCGCGTCGTGTGCACAGCCATCCGCGCACAAGGATCGACATTAGCGGGAGGGGTGGGCGCGTGTCATCTTCACACGCGCCCACCCGTTCACAGCTTTCGCGCGGAGATCTCCATGCCCGCGTCGCGCAGCCGTGCGACCAGCACGTCGCCGAGTGCCGTCGCCGGAGTGAGGACACCTGCCGCGTCCGGGAGCGCGTCGCCGCCGAGGGCGAGACTCAACGCGGATTCGCCGAGCATCACCGCGGTGGCGCGGTAGCCGGGGTCGCCCTTCGCCTTCACCCGCGACGTGTAGTGCGCGCCCGTGGTGGTGGTCGTGTACAGGTCGACGGTGAAGTGGCCGTTGCGTTGCGCCTCCTCGCTGGGACCGTCGCCCGGTGAGGGCAGAACGCGGTCGAGGACGTACCGGGTGGGAGGGAGGGCCATGCCGGCGATCAACGCGCCGAGGCCGACCGTCACCGCACCCGCGATCACCGGCGTGATCGGGGAACTGCCGACACTCATGACCTCGCGGTACTTGAATTCCCGGCCGTACTCCCAATCGCGGAGCGCGTTGCTGCGCCGCACGACCCGCGTGTTGTAGGGGCCCATGAAGAACGGCGCCTTCCAGCCCTTGACCCCGGGCGCGATGGTCTTGCCGTCGACCACACCCATGTCGGACTGCTTGCCGAGATCCGGTTCCTTCGACCGGTCGGGGCTCAGCGAGTACGGCGAGGCCGCGAGACGGCGCGACGCCGCGTCCTTCTTGGACACGTCAACCTGGGTGCGGAGCGAATCGATCGTGCCGCCGCTGACGCCGCCGCGCAGCGACGTGACCACCAGGGTGGTGTCGGTGAGTTCACCCGCGCCGTCCTCACGGACCTTCGCGTGGAGGACGTGCACCCCGAGGTCGGACGGAATGGAGTCGAAACCGCAGGAATGGACGATCCGGGCGCCGGTCTCGCGGGCCCGTTCGTGGTTGGCGTCGATGCTCTCGCGGGCGAACAGCACCTCTCCGGTGAGGTCGACGTAGTCGGTGCCCGCCTCGGCGCAGGCCGCCGCGAGTGCGTGTCCGTATTTGGCGTAGGGGCCGACCGTCGTCGCGACCACGCGGGTGCGTCCCGCCAGGGCGGCGAGCGACGCGGCGTCGTCGGAATTCGCGACGATGAGGGGCCAGTCCGCCGCGCGCGGACCGAGCGCGGACCGCACCGCTTCCAGTTTGGCGGCCGTCCGCCCCGCGAGCGCGATCCGGACACCGTCCGGGGCGTGCTGTGCGAGATAGTCGGCGAGGAGTTTGCCGACGAAGCCGGTGGCCCCGTACACGACGAGATCCAATTCACGTGTGCTGTCTGTCATGACACGACCCTACTCGTCGGTAGGGAAGGGTGAGGTCAGAGTCCGGCGCCGCCGGGGCGGGTCGGTGTGAGGGGTGCACGGGTGCGGACCCGCAGGACGACATAACCGGCCCACGACGTGACGACGCCCAGCGCCACGAGGGTTTGGATCGCTCCCGCGGCGGATTCCGGGTAGACCACGCCGGTGAGGTAGTGGGCGATGAACCCGGACGAGGGGAGCGGGTCCTGCCCTGCGCGGACGCGGGCCCAACTCTCCAGATGCGTCAGCGGGCAGTCGATGCCGACGATCAGGCCGGTGAACCCCCAGGCAACCGCCGCCAGGTGGAGGGCGATGGTCCGCGGCCACCGCCAGGCGAGAAAACCACCGCACACGACGTAGAGGATGAAGATCAGGTGTGCGACGACCGTCGCGTCGGCGACGACTTCGTAGAAGACCACGCTCCCCATCGATGCACCCCTGACCTCCGAAGCGTCCCCCTACGCCATCGTAGGCGCGGGCTGCCGGGTCCACGGGGGAACGGGCTCGGAACGAAATCAGGCGGGGCCGCGCGCCTCTTCCTTGACCACCAGGATCGGAATATCGACCTCGAGCAGGAGGCGTTGCAGCCATCGTTCCAGGAGGAACTTGCCGACCGGGGACATGCGCCGGGTGCCCACGACGAGCAGGTCCGCGCCGCTGCTGTCGACCAGCGTGCGCAGTGCGCTCACCTGATCGCCGTCGTGTTCGCTGGTGCGCAGTTCCCACGACGACTCGCCGACCCCGCCGCTCTCGAGCGTCGCCTGGATCTCGGCGCGCAGAGCGGACCGGTCGGACTCCGCATCCTGTCCGGGGTCGTCGTCGAGGACGTGGAGGACGAGTAGCTGTTCCCGTCGTTGCACAGCCTCGCGGGCGGCGTGGACGATGGCCGCCCGGCCTTCCGGGCTGTCTCGGTGGACAACGGCTATCGCCATGAAGCGCCTCCATATTCAGGGATCGGTACCACGTCCATTATCCCCACGCCGGACAGTGCTCCGGCTGTGTCGATGCTCTCGAAACGGGGGTTTGTGTGGTGCTCGATCACCAGGGTGAGGGCTCGTAGTCCTTCAGGAAGCAGCCGTGCAGATCGACGCCCTGCTCGCCCTGGACGATGGGGTCGTAGACGCGGGCGGCGCCGTCGACGAGGTCGAGGGGGGCGTGGAAACCCTCGTCTGCCAGGCGCATCTTGGTGTAGTGCGGCCGCTCGTCGGTGATCCACCCGGTGTCCACCGCGGTCATGAGGATGCCGTCCTCGAGCATCTCCTTCGCGCTGGTGCGGGTGAGCATGTTCAGCGCGGCCTTCGCCATGTTGGTGTGCGGATGCCCGGGACCCTTGTACGCGCGGCTGAACTGGCCTTCCATCGCGGAGACGTTCACCACGTACTTGCGGCGCGCACCTGCCGCCGCCATCGCGGGCCGCAGCCGGGACACGAGGATGAACGGGGCGACCGAGTTGCACAACTGCACCTCGAGCAGCTCGATCGGGTCGACTTCCTCGACCGTCTGGACCCAGCTGTTCGAGTGCGCCAGATCGGGCAGCAGACCGCCGGCGTCGATCGCGAGACCCTGATCGATCCGATCGGGAGACGCCGACTTCGCGACCAGCGCGAGCGAACTCACCGCGTCGGGGGACAGCGCGGCGCCCGCCATCACGGACACGTCGGACAGCGACCCGGCGAGCGCCGCCGGGTGGGCGTCGCTCGTCTTGCCGAACGTCAGGACGTCGGGAAGGTCGCCGGAGGGAAGCGCACCGGATTCGGCGTCCGCCAGCGCGCTGTAGGCGCCGGGCGAGCGTCGCACCGTCTGCGCGGCATTGTTGATCAGGATGTCCAGCGGGCCCTGCGCGGCGACGGAGTCGGCGAGCGCGACGACCTGCGCCGGGTCACGCAGATCGATACCGACCACCCGCAGCCGGTGGATCCACTCGCTGCTGTCCTCCATCGCCTTGAAGCGGCGGATGGCGTCGTTGGGGAAACGGGTCGTGATGGTGGTGTGGGCGCCGTCGCGGAGCAACCGCAGCGCGATGTACATGCCGATCTTGGCGCGACCACCGGTCAGCAGCGCCCGGCGTCCGGTGAGGTCGGCGCGCGCGTCCCTCTTGGCGCGGCTCTTCGTCGCGCACTCGGGGCACAACTGGTGGTAGAACGCATCGACCCGGGTGTAGCGCTGCTTGCAGATGTAGCACGGGCGGGGCCGGATCAGGGTGCCCGCGGACGCGCCGTCGGCGTTCGACGTCAGCAGGATGCCCGCGGTCTCGTCGTCGATCCGGTCGGGGGAACCCGTCGCGGTGGCGGCGACGATCTTACGGTCGGCCTCGGAGACGGCGTCGCGGGCCGCGATCCGCCTGCGCTTCTTCAACTTCTTGAAAAGGTGACCGACAGCACGCTGGACCGTGACGGAATCGGGATCCGCGTCGTCGAGGTCTGCCGCCAGATCGAGAACTTTCAGGCAGATCTCGAGATCCGCCGGATCGATCGTCGTCGTTGTTTCACCCATCGAACTTCGCCCTCTCACGAAGAAAGCCCCGGTTCAGTGAACCGGGGCCTTTTCGTCTGTCTCAACTCAGAGTGTCCGAGGGGGGACTTGAACCCCCACGTCCGTTAATAGGACACTAGCACCTCAAGCTAGCGCGTCTGCCATTCCGCCACTCGGACTTGCCTGCCCCCATTTCCTGGGTGCTGCAAAAGATTAACCGATGAACCGCCACGGCCCAAATCGCCCCTCTCACCTGAGCGTTTCCGCCTGCCCGATGGTAGGAAAGTGGAGTGCCAACTACACAGGAAACCCCAGGCCAGGGTCGCGCCGAAGCCGAAGTCGTGAATCTCGTCAGTTCACTGATCCGCTTCGACACGTCCAACACCGGAGAGCTCGCGACGACGAAGGGCGAGCGCGAGTGTGCGGAGTGGGTGGCGTCCCAGCTGCAGGAAGTGGGCTATGAGACCGAATACGTGGAGTCGGGCGCACCGGGTCGCGGCAACGTGTTCGCGCGGCTGAAGGGTTCGGACCCCGACCGCGGCGCGCTGTTGCTGCACGGTCACCTCGACGTCGTACCCGCCGAACCGGCCGATTGGCGCGTCCACCCGTTCTCCGGAGCCGTCGAGGACGGGTACGTGTGGGGTCGCGGCGCCGTCGACATGAAGGACATGGTCGGGATGATCCTGGCGGTCGCCCGCCAGTTCAAGGCGGAGGGCATCGTTCCGCCCCGCGACCTCGTGTTCGCGTTCGTCGCCGACGAGGAGGCCGGTGGCAAGTACGGCTGCCAGTGGCTGGTCGAGAATCGTCCCGATCTGTTCGAGGGGGTTACGGAGGCCGTCGGCGAGGTCGGCGGCTTCTCCCTGACCGTTGCCCGCCCGGACGGCACGGACCGCAGGCTCTATCTCGTCGAGACGGCGGAGAAGGGTCTCGGATGGATGCGGCTGACCGCGAAGGGCCGGGCCGGACACGGTTCGTTCCTGCACGGCGACAACGCCGTCACCATCCTGGCGCAGGCGGTCGCCCGGCTGGGGGCACACACGTTCCCGCTGGTCATCTCCGATTCGGTGGCCGAATTTCTGGAAGCGGCAGGCGAGGAGACCGGACTCGACTTCGACCCGACGTCGCCCGACCTCGACGGCACCCTCGCGAAACTCGGCTCCATCGCCAACATCCTCGGTGCCACGCTCCGTGACACCGCGAACCCGACCATGCTGTCCGCCGGCTACAAGGCCAACGTCATCCCGCAGACCGCGGAGGCCGTCGTCGACTGCCGGATCCTGCCCGGCAGGCAGGCCGAGTTCGAGGCGACGATCGACGAACTCATCGGACCGGACGTCCAGCGCGAATGGATCACGAAGCTCGACTCCTACGAGACCACCTTCGACGGGCATCTGGTCGACGCCATGAACGACGCCATCCTTGCCCACGACCCCGGCGCCCGCACCGTGCCGTACATGCTGTCGGGCGGAACCGACGCCAAGGCGTTCGCGAAGCTCGGCATCCGGTGCTTCGGATTCGCACCGCTGCAGTTGCCTGCGGACCTGGATTTCGGTGCGCTGTTCCACGGCGTCGACGAACGGGTACCCGTGGACGCACTACTGTTCGGTACACGCGTGCTGGAACATTTTCTGCTCCACAGCTGATCGAAAACCGATACGCGACAAGAGAGGAACCGCATGTCACACGATCCGTACGAGGCACTTCCCGACCTGCCGAGTTTCGAGCTGACCTCCACCGACGTCACCGACGGGCAGCCGCTGAACAAGGAACAGGTCAGCGGAATCTTCGGCGCCGGCGGCCACGACAACTCACCGCAGCTGTCGTGGTCGGGGTTCCCCGCCGAGACCAAGAGCTTCGCGGTGACGGTGTACGACCCCGACGCGCCGACGGTGTCCGGGTTCTGGCACTGGGCGGTCGCGAACATCCCGGCCGACACGACCACGCTGGTGAGCGGCGCAGGCGACGACGAGGGAACCGGGCTCCCGACCGGTGCGATCACGCTGAAGAACGACGCCGGACTGAGTCGTTTCCTCGGCGCCGCCCCGCCGGCAGGTCACGGGCCGCACCGCTACATCATCGTGGTCCACGCGGTCGACGTGGAGACCCTCGACGGCGTCACGGCCGAGTCGACGCCCGCGTTCCTGGGGTTCAACCTGTTCTCCCACGCGATCGCCCGCGCGAAGATCCAGGGGACGTACGAGCAGTAACTCCGGTGTTTCGGAAACACCGGTGGCCGGCGAATCCTCGGGATTCTCCGGCCACCGGTCTCGGCGCGGGTTGCGTCAGCGCACGGCGCCGGCGCCGACCGCATCGGCGATCGAGGAGTAGCCGGCCTCGCGCACCTTCCGGGCCAGGCCCTTGTGGATGCGGCGAGCCCAGAACGGGCCGCCGTAGATGAAGCCGGTGTACCCCTGCACGAGGGACGCCCCGGCCAGGATGCGTTCCCACGCCTGGTCGAGCGTCTCGATGCCGCCGACGGAGATCAGCACCAGGCGATCCCCGACCCGCGCGTGCAGGCGGTTCAGGACCTCGAGGGATCGTTCGGCGACCGGAGGGCCGGACAACCCGCCCGCGCCGATCGCCGTCACCTCGTCGTCCGGGGTGTTCAGGCCGTCTCGCCGGATGGTGGTGTTGGTCGCGACGATGCCGGCGAGGCCGAGTTCGAGGGCGAGATCCGCGACCGCGTCGACGTCGTCGTCGGACAGGTCCGGGGCGATCTTCACCAGCACGGGCACGGTCACGGTGTCGAGTACCGCACGCAGCAGCGGCCGGAGGGATTCGACGGCCTGCAGGTCGCGCAGTCCCGGGGTGTTCGGTGAGCTGACGTTGACCACCATGAAATCGGCGAGCGGGCCGAGCAGTTGCGCGCTCGCCGTGTAATCGGCAGGGGCGTCCGCGGCATTCACGATTTTGGTCTTGCCGATGTTCGCGCCGATCGGGACGCCGGCCCGGCGCTGACGCAGGTGATTGGCCGCGTTGCCTGCGCCGTGGTTGTTGAACCCCATCCGGTTGATCAGCGCACGGTCCGCGGGCAGCCGGAACAGGCGGGGAGCCGGGTTGCCCGGCTGCGCCTGGGCGGTGACGGTGCCCACTTCGGCGAACCCGAATCCGAGAGGACCCCAAGCGTCGACACCGGTGGCGTCCTTGTCGAACCCGGCGGCCAGCCCGAGCGGCGCCGGGAAGTCGAGTCCGAACACGGTGTTCCGCAGTATCGGATCGTCCACCACGAGAACCCTGGCGACGAGTTGGCGCAGCGGCGAGAACCGCGTGACCAGGCGCATCGCAGCGAAGGCCAGGTGATGAATGCGCTCCGGAGGAAGGCAGAACATCACCCGTAAGAGCAGGTGGTACAAGGAGGTCTCCCTAGATTGCGGGGTCGGGGACATGGTGAGCGGTCTTCCTTCGTTTGAGCAGAACTCGGCGGCTTCCGTCGGAGTACAGACGGACCCGCGACAGCTCCCAGCCGCCGAATTCCGCCTGGATGGCCAAGCGCATCGATGCGCTGACGCGGGTGACGTCGGGCGGCAGCCGAAGCGGCACGTACTCGTAGTCCTCGGATTCGATCTCCCACCCGGAGGGGAGTCGACGTGAATGCGATGCCATCTACGAACTCCTCGTCGGGATCTGCTGCAAGCCGTCTCCCGTCGCGGAACCGATCAGGAGGTCACCGTTCACGGTATCCACACTGACAGAGTTCGGCTGCCGGACGGTGGGATACCGGGCCGTTTCCACGCCGACACCGCTGGACAGGTCGAATCCGACCACCTCGTTGGTTCCGGTCAGCGTGACCCACGCCCGGTCGGCGGAGTCGTCGTAGGCGACGGCGTACGGCGCAAGTCCGGCTGGGAACCGCTGACGGAGCATCAGTGTGTCAGTGGTGTAGGCGAGCAGTTCGTCGCCGGTGGTGTCGGTGACGAGGATGCGCCCGTAGTGGTCGGTGGTGAGTTGCGTCGCACCTTCACCGGCGCGCAGCGCGACGCCGAGCGCGGAACCCGGGACGTCGACGGCGGTGACGGACGTCTGACCGCGGTCGAGGGCGGTCAGCGAGTCGCCGACGACGGCCAGCCCGTCGACGGAGGTGAGGCCGTCGATCACCTGTGACTCGTTCGTCTCGGTGTTCACGATGTGAATCTCGCCATTGCCCAGGCCCATCGCCAGCCGGCCGTCGGGCAACTGCGCGACCGAACGGACGTCGCCGTCGGCGGGGACCAACGTCACCTCGCCCGTGCGCAGGTCGAGCCGTCCTACCTGCGTGTTCATCGCGAGAAGGGCCACGCCGCCGGGAGCGAGGGAGACCTGGGCGACGGCCCCGTCGAGCGGAATCGTGCGCGGAGCCGCCGTGAAATCGCCGGCCGGGAACAGCAGGATCTCGTTGCCTTCGCCGCCGAGGACGACGGTCGTGCGGGTCTCGGGGTCGAAGGTGGTCGAATCGATCGGCACGCCGACGGGGTGGACGACACCCGCGGGCGCGGTGCTCTGCGCCGGGGACTGCGCGGCAGTCGCGGGCGCGATCGTGATCGCCTGATCCTCGTCGGAGTTCGACGAACAACCCGTGACCAGTAGAAATGCCGCTCCGATACACGAGGCGACGACGCGCGCTCCCGGTCTACCCATGTGCTGCTCCTCGGGGTTCTCTCAACGACCTACACCTGCACAACTGTCCACTAGCATCCCTGATCCGCGAAACGCCCACGAATTCGGTCGGTGCCGAGCGGGTGCCGAGGCGATACCGTGAGAAACATCGACCCCGCGCCCGGTGGTTTCCCGACCGCCGGCCCAGGTCATCGAGGAGCAGACCGTGGAAACACCCGAAACGCCGACGTTCACCGTCGAAGACATCTCGGTCGGACCGCACGCGCACGGCTTCGGCCGGACCGCCGAAGGCAACTCCTACGCATTCCGCGTGCGCAAGAGCACGATGCACGTCGAGGTCTACCGCGCCGACGTGGAAACCGAGGTCCCGGACCCGGACGACATCGTGGCGTCGGCGCGGCGCTCGGTCCGGGAGATCGACCTGACCGACGAGCGCAGCATCGTCGCCGTCGTGCGGGACGCCGTGTCCGATCCCGATTCCCTGGTGGTGGGGACGGAGGACGGCATCACCGTGCGTGCGGTCCTCAGCCGCCTGGGCGCGGTCATCGACGGACTGTGACCGCCGGCCGCTAGCGGTGGTCGCGGCGGGGGAGGACGAGGGTCGCGCCGGTCACCGGGTGCGCGATGACCTCGACGGGGTGCCCGTACACCCGGGTCAGCAGGTCCTCGGACAGGACGTCGCGGGGAGGCCCGTCGGCCGCGACGCGGCCCTGCTCGAGGACCACGATCCGGTCCGCGTACGCGGCGGCGAGTGCGAGGTCGTGGAGCACGACCACCACCGCGGTGCCCCGTTCCGCGCGGGAGCGGGCGAGACGCATCACCGTCTCCTGATGGCCGAGGTCGAGGGCGGCGGTGGGCTCGTCCAGCAGGATCGTCTCGGTCCGCTGCGCCAGCACCCGGGCCAGCGCCACGCGGGCGCGTTCGCCACCCGACAGCGCGGTGAACGGCCGGTCGGCGAACGCCACCACGTCGCAGATCCGCATGGCCTCGGCGATCGCGGCGGCGTCGTCGTCGGTGCGGGGTGTGCGCGCCCACGGGGACCGGCCCATCGTGATCACCTGACGTGCGGTGAACGAGAATCCGACCGTGTTCTGCTGGGGGAGGACCGCCCGTCGCTGGGCCATCTCGAGCGCCGTCCACTCGCCGAGGTCCCGGTCGTCGAGGTGCACGCTGCCCGCGTGGACGTCCTGATCACCCGACAGCGCCGCGAGAAGCGTCGACTTGCCCGCCCCGTTGGGGCCGACGAGAACGAGGACCTCCCCGATCCGCACGTCCACGGACACGTCGTCGAGGACGGGTCTGCCGCCGCGGGTGACGGCGATGCCGTCCGCGCGCAGCGTCACGGCCCCCGAGGGTCGCGGCGGGGGCACCGGATCGGTCCGCCGGAACAGGTTCTGCTCGAGGGCCTCGCCGACGCGGGTGCGGAACGACGGATTCATGCCCATCCGCCCTGACTGGCCCGGGTGCGGCGCAGCAACCAGAAGAAGAAGGGCCCGCCGACGAGGGCCGTGAGCATGCCGAGGGGGAGGTCCGCGTTGGCCACGAGCGACCGGGCGCCCAGGTCGGCGAGCAGCAGCACGAGGGAACCGCACAGCGCGCTCGCCGGAATCAGGGCTCGGTGGCCCGGACCGACGGCGATCCGCATCAGGTGCGGGACCACCAGCCCGACGAACAGGATGATGCCGGTGAAGGCCACGCTGGACGAGACGAGCAGGGCGACGATCAGCACCGCGATCTGACGCAGCCGTTCGACGTCGAGGCCGAGGTGACGTGCCGCGTTCTCGCCGAGCGAGAGCAGGTCGAGTTTCCCGGCGATCGTCATCGTGGCGGCGATCCCGGCGACCGTCATCGGCGCCACCACCGCGACCGCGCTCCAGGTGGCCCCGTTGAGGCTGCCCAGTTGCCAGAAGACGATCTGATCGCGCGCCGCAGGGGACGCGACGAACGTGAAGAAGGCGATGAGTCCGCCGGCGAACGCGTTGACCGCGACACCGGTCAGGACGAGGGTGACGACCTCGGTGCGGCCCTCGTGCCGGGCGAGGAGATACACGGCGACGGTCGTGACCAGTCCGGCGACGAAGGCGGCCGCGGCCACCGTCCACCCGGCCGCGAACGCGCCGCCGACGACGATCGCGGCGCTGGCGCCGACCGCGGCGCCCGCGGACACCCCGATGACGCCGGGTTCGGCGAGCGGGTTGGCGAACACACCCTGCAGCAGCGCTCCCGCGCATCCCAGTGCCGCCCCGACCAGGATCGCGAGGATCACGCGGGGGAACCGGACCTCCCACAGCGTCACTTCACCGCTGGGGTGCGCGGGCATCGGCCCGAGATCCAGTCCGACGCGGTGCAGGATGCTTCCGACGACCTCCCCGGGGCCGGTCGGCACCTGACCGATGCAGGCCGAGAACACGGCGGCGACGGCGAGGGCGATCAGCAGACCGCCGAGAACGGCACCGGTCCGGGTGCGTGACGAGGGCTTACCAGGAGCGTCGAGGTCTTCGACCGTCATGGAGTGGCGGCCGGGTAGACGGCGTCGGCCAGAGCGCCGAGGACGCGACCGGTGTTGGGGCCGAAGCTCAACAGCACCCCGTCCTGCATGTCCACGACCCGCTGGTTCCTGCCCGCCGGTGTCTGCGCCACCCCGGGGACCTTCTCCAGGCCCTCGATCCCGCCGATCGATTCGAGTCCACCGGTCATCATGAGAAGCACGTCGGGGGCGGCGGCGATCAGTGCCTCGCTGGTGATCGGGGCGAACTGCTGGGTGATCCCCGAGGCGGTACCGGCGTCGACGGCGCCGAGCGCGTCGATCAGGGAGTCGGCCCCCGATCCCGGGCCGCCGATCATGGTGATCGCGGTGCCGCGCAGATAGAGGAACGCGATCTTCAGCGGATTCTCGCCCTGGGGCGCGCGACTGCGGGCCGCCGCGATCTCGCTCTCCGTGCGGGCCGCGAGTTCCCGGCCCTGCTCCGGCACCCCGAGCGCATCCGCCACCGCGGTGATCTGGCCGGGCACGCCGTCGAGGGTGCGCGTCGGATCGAAATAGACCACCGGCACCCCGGCGGCCCGCAGCTGATCCTGCACCGCCTGCGGTCCGATGCTGGTGTCGGTGAGGATCACCGTCGGCGCCAGGTCGAGGATGGCCTCGGCATTGAGGGACTGCCCACCCGGTGTGACCACCGGCACGTCCTGCGCGGCCGGGAACTCGGACGCGATGTCCCGGCCCACCACGTTGTCGCCGAGCCCGAGCGCGAACACCGTCTCGGTGAGCGTTCCGTAGCGGTCCGCGGTCACGATCCGGCTCGCGTCCGTGATCGTCACGTCCACCCCGTCGAAACTGCGGACCGTGACGGGCAGCGCCGGTGTCGCCGGGGACGCGAGAGGCTCCGGATTCAGGTCGTCGAGGACCGCCGTGCGCGCGCCGCCGGTACCGCCCGCGCTGTCGCCGGTACCGGAACTGCACGCCGACACGGCCACCGCGGCCACCAGGAGCAGGACGAGAACGGCGAACAGCGACCTGTCTGCGCGGGTACGGGACACCAGCCTCATCGTGCGCGATACCGGTCGATGCCGGCTTCGAGGTCGGCGAAGAGGGCGCCGTTGAGGCGGTAGGCGAGGTTGACCTCGTCGATCACGCGCTGCTGGTCCTCCGGAGACAGCGGCGCCGCGTCGAGTGTCGCGCGGTAGGTATCCTTGAACACCTTCGGTTTCGGGATCTCGTCGAAGGTGTAGAACTGCAGGCCCTCGGTGCTGTACCCGTAGGCGCGCTCGAGCATGCGCCGGATGATCTGCCCGCCCGACAGGTCGCCCATGTACCGGATGTAGTGGTGCGCAACGAAACCGGCGGGCCATTCGTACGCCACCTCGCGGAGCCGTTCCACGTACCGGGTGGTGGCGGGCAGCGCGGAGACGGTGTCCCGCCACGACGGCCCGCGCAGGAACTCGAGATCCGCTTCCAGCGACGGAACCCGCAACAGCTCGTCGTGGAGAAACGGCGACACGACGGGGCTGCCGGTGTGGGCGCGTCCGGCGTCCTCGAGTTCGCGGTAGACGAGGTACGTCTGCGCGAGCAGTTCGGCGTAGCCGTCCGAGGTGAGCTCACCGGCGAGCAGGGCCCCGACGAAGCGGGACTGCTCGGTCTCCCGGTGAGCGGCGTCCGTGCCCGCCTTGATGCGCTCGGCGAAGCCGACGGTTCCGCGGTCGGCCGCGTCGGCCTCGTTCAGCGTGGTCATGGACTCTCCTGCGGATCTACGGACGTCGGCCGGTGAGCACCAGGTTAGCCTGCCCTGCACGTGAACTGCAGGTGCACGTCCGCCTGCCCCGCCCGCGCTACGCGCTGACGTCGTCGAGCGCGGCCGCGATCGCTGCGGGCAATTCCAGCTCCTCGGCGACGAGCACTCCGGTCAGCTGGGCGATGTCCCTGGCCCCGACGACCGCGCTCGCGACCCCGGGACGGTCGCGTGCCCAGGCGAGTGCGACCGCCAGCGGGGACGTGCCGAGACCGTCGGCTGCGGTCACGACCGCGTCCACCACCCGCACGGACGAGTCGGTGAGGTAACTCTGGACGTCCTGCGCGTGCGCTTCGTCGGCCCCGCGCGAATCGACGGGGATGCCGTTGCGGTATTTGCCGGTGAGCACCCCGCGGGCCAGCGGCACGGCCGCGAACATCCCGACGCCGTGATGGGCGGCTGCCGGAACGAGCTCTTCCTCGACGCCCCGGGCGAGGAGCGAGTACTCCACCTGCGTGGCGACGAGCGTGGTGCCCCGGGACGCGCCTGCCGCGGTCGCCAGCTGCCAGCCCAGGTAGCCCCTCGCCCCGACGTACCGGACCCGGCCGCTGGACACCGCGAAATCGAGTGTGGCGGCGACCTCGTCGACCGGCGTGAACGGATCCCACGTGGCGACCTGCCACATGTCCAGGTAGTCGGTGCCGAGCTCGCGCAGGGTCGCGTCGAGCTGGGCGACGAGTCCCCGTCGCGAGCAGTCGATTCGCGAGGGTCCCGCCGGGTTGATGCCCGAACTCGAGCTCAGGACGAGTTCCGTGCGCGGCACCACGTCGTCGAGCAGTTCCGCCAGGATCCGCTGCGCCGCACCGTCGCCGTATGCGGGGGAGGTGTCGACGAGGGTTCCGCCCGCATCGACGAACGCCGCGATCTGCGCGGCGGCTTCGTCGCCGTCGGTGTCCCGACCCCAGGTGAGCGTGCCCAGGCCGAGACGTGACACTCGCAACCCGCTTGCTCCGACCGATCTCTGTTCCATAACCGCCTGCGTCTCGTACCGTAGCTGCAACCCGGGCATCCCCCGAAGATGCTGGTGCCCCCGGGACCGGCCACCACAGGAGCAGAGTAGTGGGGTATCGCGTGGCAGGGGTCCTGCCACGCCGGATTCTGCCGGAGGTCACCCCCACCGGTACCGTGGCGCCGGTGAATTACGAACGCGACATGGGAAATTGGCGTCAGAGCGGCACATTCGGCCTCGGGACCGGTGAGTGATGGGCGAGGCGATGACCTGGCTCCAGGCGATTGTCCTCGGTGCCGTCCAGGGATTGACCGAGTTCCTGCCCATCTCCTCGTCGGGCCATCTCCGGATCGTGTCGGAGGTCTTCTTCGGTGACGACGCCGGTGCCTCGTTCACCGCCGTCACCCAGCTCGGCACCGAGGCCGCGGTGCTCATCTACTTCGCCCGGGACATCGGACGGATTATCGCCGGCTGGTTCCGGGGACTGTTTCATGCCGAGCATCGCAGTGACCTCGATTACCGGATGGGCTGGTATGTGATCATCGGCACGATTCCGGTGGGTGTGCTCGGGTTCCTGTTCAAGGACCAGATCCGCACCGGAGCCCGCAACCTGTGGCTGATCGCCACCATGCTGATCGTGTTCGCGTTCGTCATCGCGGCGGCCGAGTACTACGGGCGGAAGGTGCGTCCCGTCGAGGACCTGCGCGCCAAGGACGGCATCATCATGGGCTCGGCCCAGGCGCTCGCCCTGATCCCGGGAGTCTCGCGGTCGGGCGGCACGATCAGCGCCGGCCTCTTCCTCGGACTCACCCGCGAAGCCGCGGCCCGCTATTCGTTCCTCCTCGCCATCCCCGCGGTCGTCGCATCCGGGCTGTTCAGCCTGCCGGACGCATTCGAACCGGCCGGTGAGGGTCTCAACGCGAGCGGTCCGCAGCTCCTCGTCGCGACCGCGATCGCCTTCGCCATCGGTTACGCGTCGATCGCGTGGCTGCTGCGTTTCGTCGTCGACCACTCCATGTACTGGTTCGTCGGCTACCGCATAATCCTCGGCGTCATCGTCCTGTCGCTTCTCGCGACCGGCGTCGTGTCGGCCACCTGAGATCGGGCGGTCGGGGAGTGCGCGACACTAGGCTGGGCCAATGACAGTTGTGCTGCTGCGCCACGGGCGGTCGACCTCGAACACTGCACACACGCTCGCCGGCCGGTCACCGGGAGTCGAACTCGACGACCGCGGCCGCGAGCAGGCGCAGGCGATCGTGGCCCGGCTCGCCGACGTGGTGATCGAGGAGATCGTGCACTCACCGCTTCTGCGGTGCGAGCAGACGGTGGCACCGCTCGCCCGAGCACGGGGCCTGACCCCGGTGGTGGAACATCGGCTGGTCGAGGTCGACTACGGCGAGTGGACGGGTCGCGAGCTGAAGGTCCTGCTCGAGGAGCCGCTGTGGAAGATCGTGCAGCAGCACGCGTCCGCCGCCGTGTTCCCCGGCGGAGAAGGGCTCGCCCAGGTCCAGGCGCGGGCCGTCGCCGCGGTCCGGGAGCACGACGCCCGGCTCGCGGAACTCCACGGCCGCGACGTCGTGTGGGTGGCCTGCTCGCACGGTGACGTCATCAAGTCGGTCCTCGCGGACGCCCTCGGCGCGCACCTCGACGGATTCCAGCGGATCGTCGCGGAACCCGCCTCCATCAGCGTCGTCCGGTACACCTCCACCCGCCCCTACGTGCTGAAGATGAACGACACCGGGGCCGATCTGTCGGGGGTGAACGTGCCACCGGCGTCGGGAGACGGCGCCCGGGCCGAAGTATCCGGATCGGTGCCGGGCGGGGAGGTCCGGTTGTGATGATTGGGCGGACACCGCCGGTAACGATTGACGGATAATGAACGCAGCATGCTGCGAGGAACAGTCCGAGACGGAACAACGAGTGGGCAGCGCCGCAGTAGGGCCCGGCTCCAGCTGAAGGAGGTGCAATGTCACGCGCAATTCACGTATTCCGCACTCCTGACCGATTCATTGCCGGGACGGTGGGCGAACCCGGCGACAGGTCGTTCTATCTCCAGGCAGTACACGAGGCGCGAGTGATCAGCGTCCTACTGGAGAAACAGCAGGTACAGGTCCTGGCCGACCGGATGGGACTTCTCCTCGAGGAAGTGCACCGCAGGTTCGGCACGGAGGTTCCCCCGGAAGGGGCCGAACTCGACGACTCCAGCCCACTCGTCACCCCGATCGACGCCGAGTTCAGGGTCGGCACGATGGGCCTGGGCTGGGACGCGGACGCCGGAGCCGTCGTCGTGGAACTGCTCGCCGTCAGCGAGACGGAATTCGACGAGTCCGTCGTCCTCGACGACTCCGACGACGGACCGGACGCCGTGCGCGTCTTCCTCACCCCGCTGCAGGCGAGGGACTTCTCCCTGCGGTCCGAGCGGGTCATCGCCGCCGGTCGCGCACCGTGCCCGCTGTGCGGCGAGCCGCTCGCCCCGGAGGGACACATCTGCATCCGCACCAACGGGTACCGCCGCGGCCAGAGCTTCGGACTCACCCCGGAAATGGACGAGGAGGACTGACGGTTGCCTGCCGAGGAGTCCGATCCCCTGGAGTCCGGCGAGCTGACCCTCATCGGCCAGATCACCCACGCCAGTAACGCCACCCTGGTCTGCGACGCGGCCGCGGGTGAGAACACCGTCCGCTGCGTGTACAAACCGGTCCGCGGGGAACGCCCGCTGTGGGACTTCCCGGACGGCACGCTCGCCGGACGGGAGTACGCGTCGTATCTCGTGTCCGAGCAGCTCGGGTGGGGTGTGATTCCCCGCACTCTCCTGCGGGACGGTCCGTTCGGCCCGGGGATGGTGCAGCGGTGGGTCGACACCCCGGACCGGCACGCCGACGACACCGGCGGTCTCGACCTGGTCGACATCTGCGCGCCCGACGCCGTCCCCGAGGGGTGGTTCGAGATCTTGCGCGCCACCGACATGGACGGCGAACCGGTCGCACTGATCCACGCGGACGACCCGCGGCTGCAGCGGATGGCCGTTCTCGACGTGCTGATCAACAACGCCGACCGCAAGGGCGGCCACGCGCTCGAGGGTCTCGACGGTTCCGTCTACGGCGTCGACCACGGCATCTGCCTGCACACGGAGAACAAATTGCGGACCGTGCTGTGGGGGTGGGCCGGGACGGAGGTGCCGGGCGCCCTCGTCGTCGACATCGCCGAACTGATCTCCTCACTCGAGGGCGACTTCGGCGCGCGGCTCGGCGAGCACATCACGTCCGGCGAGGTGGCCGCGCTGTACGAGCGCGCCGTGGACCTTCTCGCCGCACCCGTGATGCCCCGGCCGAACGGTCACCGGCCCATCCCGTGGCCCGCGTTCTGAGCGACCCGTTCGGAGCCCGGCGGGCGGCGGCTCCCTCCGAGGCGGAAACGCGGGTCCATTAGGCTCGCTGTCATGCAGTCTTGGTCCGAAACCGCTGTCCCGTCCGTTCCAGGCCAGGGGCCTCCGCTGCGGTTGTTCGACACCGCCGACCGGCAGGTGCGCCCCGTCACTCCCGGACGCACGGCCACGATGTACGTGTGCGGTATCACCCCCTACGACGCGACCCACCTCGGTCACGCCGCCACGTACCTGACGTTCGATCTGGTGAACCGGATCTGGCGTGACGCCGGGCACGACGTGCACTACGTCCAGAACGTCACCGACGTGGACGACCCGCTGTTCGAGCGCGCCAACCGCGACGGCGAGGACTGGGTCGTCCTCGGCATGCGCGAGACGGCTCTGTTCCGCGAAGACATGGAAGCCCTCCGGGTGATTCCCCCGCGCGACTACATCGGCGCGGTGGAATCGATCGGCGAAGTGATCGAGATGGTCGAGAAGTTCGTCGCGTCCGGCGCCGCCTACGTCGTCGACGACGCCGAATTCCCCGACGTGTACTTCCGCGCGGACGCGACGGAGCAGTTCGGGTACGAATCCGGCTACGACCGCGCGACGATGGACAAGTTCTTCGCCGAACGCGGCGGCGACCCGGACCGCCCCGGCAAGCAGAATCCCCTCGACGCGCTGGTGTGGCGTGCGGCCCGGCCGGGCGAGCCGTCCTGGCCGTCGCCGTTCGGTCCCGGGCGTCCCGGCTGGCACATCGAGTGCTCGGCCATCGCCCTCAACCGCATCGGCTCGGGTTTCGACGTCCAGGGCGGCGGCAGCGACCTGATCTTCCCGCACCACGAGTACTCCGCGGCGCACGCCGAGTCGGCTACCGGGGATCGCCGCTTCGCGCGCCACTACGTGCACACCGGCATGATCGGTCTCGACGGCGAGAAGATGTCGAAGAGCCGCGGCAACCTCGTGTTCGTGTCGAAACTGCGCGGCGAGGGCGTCGACCCGACCGCCATCCGCCTCGGACTGCTGTCCGGGCACTACCGGCAGGACCGTCCGTGGACCGAGCAGGTTCTCGCCGACGCCCACACCCGGCTCCAGTTGTGGAAAGATGCCGCCGCACTCGAGTCAGCGCAGTCCGCCACCGACACGATCGCCCGGCTGCGCCAGCATCTCGCGGACGACCTCGACACCCCGAAGGCGCTCGACGCCCTCGACGGCTGGGCCCGCCGCGCCCTCGACAACGGTGGTTCCGACACGAACGCGCCGAGCGAATTCGTTGCGGCTGTGGATGCCCTTCTCGGTGTGCGGCTTCGCCGCCCGTGAGTACTTGTTAACCGCCCGCGGTTAACAAGTACTCACGGGTCAGGCGAACTCGAGGGCACCCTCCGCGGGCGTCGGGACGCGCCGGCGCAGGGGCGAACCGAGCGCCTGCGCCAGGTCGGTGCCGTCGTGTTCGGCGAGTAGCTCACCGTCGGACCACACGAGCAGGGTGGCGCTGACGCTCTGCTCGGCCGTCGAGTGCGCCAGATCGTAGTGCGCGCAGCCCGGCACGCCGCCGTACGTGATCCACAGGTCGAACCCGGTCATGAACAGGTCGAGGTCGAATTGCACGCTGAGACCGAGCAGTTCGGCCCGGCCGTTGTCGTCGACGCCGGCGAACGCCTCGTCCAGCGCCAGCAGTCGCGGGGCGTGCGGGTCGGCGGAGTCGAGCATGACGTGCGCCGCGGCGAACAGCGGCAGGTGCAGTGAGACGGACTGCTCGCCACCGGAGAGTGCGCTGTGCCGGGCGACCGTCAGCCTGTCCTCGTTGCCGTTCCCGCTGATCAGGGTGAACGAGAACACCCGCCACCGCCGGTAGTCGAGGGCGGACGCCAGGATCTCCGGGTACGACCGTTCCGGGTGGGCAGCGCGGGCGGTCCTGATCTGGTGGGCGAAGTGGGCGCGCATCGTGGCGAGTTCGTCTGGGCCCAGCGCCGAGGTGTCGCGCTCGAGCAGTTTGGAGATGGCCTTCGCGCTGTCGTCGAGGTTGTCGGCGAGCACCCAGTGGACGCCGATAGTGTTGCCGGACGACATCCGCCGCTCCCGCATCTCGGTGCCCATCCGGGCGATGAGTTCGCGGGCGTCGACGGTGCGTTCGTGGATCTGCTGGGCGAGACCGGTGAGCAGCGCGTCCTCCAGGATGCGGCGCTCGGATTCGGTGAGCAGCAGTTCCTGATCGGAGCGCGCAGACGCGATATGGGCAGCGAACTCGCCGATCGACGAGTAACCCTCGTCGTCCTGCACCTGCACGACCGTCAGGCCGTCGGGCGCGTCCCACTGCAGCCGGTAGTCCTGGCCGGCAGCCGCGAGTTGTGCGTCGAAGTCCTGCAGCGCGGTGGTGAGCGCCGTCCGCGTCGACTTGCGTGCCGAGTCGCTGACCCGCACCGATTCGGTGGCGCCGTCCAGTGCGCGGAACAGCGCATCCGCTTCGGGCGGCAGGATCGGAGTGTCCTGGTCGGCGTTCTGGATGCGGTACACCAGCTGTTCGGCGCTCATCCACGCCGCCGTACTGGCCGGCCAGGTGTGGCCGCCGTCGACGCCGAGGAGTTCGAGCAGGTCGCGCCGGGCGTACGGCGCGAGGTGGGCGGCGTCGGCGTGGGTTTCGGTGAGCGCCAGCCGAAGCGTCTGGACGGCGGTGTTGTACGCGCCCTCGGCTTTACCGATGGCCTCGCCCGCATCCTTGTCCGCCTTGCGGGCGTCGCGCTGCTCCTTCTTGCACGCCTCGATCCGCGCGTGCGCCTCCTCGAGTTGGCGGTCCAGTTGTTCGGCCCCCGCGCCCAGTGTGTCGCGGAGCGTCTCGAGACGCTGGATCTGTTGCGCGAGCACCTCTTCGGCGACGGCGGCCTCCTCCGCGAATTCCTCCGCGTTGCCGCGCGCCTCGTGCAGCCGGTCCTCGGACTGGCGCGTGTGCTCCACCTCCTTGCCGTGTTCGCGCCTGCACCGCTGCACCATCTCGCCCTGCTTCTCGAAATGCCGCACGGCCGCGGCGAGCGAGTCGATCTCGCGGGCGACGTGGGGAGTCCGGTGCGTGGATGCGGTGGCCCGGAGTTGCTTTTCCTTCGCGGACAGGTCGGCGATGGCCTGGTCGAGTTCGCGGCCGACGGCGGTCGCGGTGTCGGTGCGGCTGCGGAGCGCGCCTGCCGATTCGGTGACCTTCTTCAGCGCGGTGAGGATCGATCCGGTGCGAGGCAGGGCTTGTGCCGCCGCGGTCGTCCGCGTCAGCAACGCTGCCGCCGTATCCGCGGACGCCCGGGTGTCGTCGAGCCGCGCCCGGGTTTCCTCGAGCGTCCGGTCGAGTTCGGTGAGTCGGGCGGCGCGCCTGCGGGCCCGCGCGGTGGTTCCGATGTACTCCGCATCCGATTTCGTGTGCCGTCCCCGCTGGATCCCCTGGCGGTAGGCCCCGTCCCCGGCGACGCCCACCGGACCCTCGGCGAGGTCGAGGGATTCGAGGGCGATGGATTCGAGGATTGCGCGCACACGATCGTCGGGGACACCGGTGTCCTGCTCGACGTCGAGGACGTCGGCGAGGGTCCTGCCGGTGGGCCGATCCTCGGCGGGAAGAGCCACGAGGAATTGTTCGGATTCGACGTCGGGGAGCGCGTCGTCGACGGTGACCCAGCCGTCGAGGAGATTCGCGGCCTCCAGTGCGGCCTCGATTCCCGCCGCGACCGCGGCGTCGACGCCGTCGGCGAACCGGACCAGACGCCAGAGCGGCGCACCGGTCAGCCCGGACCGCGCGTCGTGCCTGCCTGCCGGGAGCGGTGGGGCGTCGTCGTGCTCGGATTCGATTGCCGCGCGCGCCGATTCGTATTCGGCGATCGCCTCGGCCGCGGCGGCGGCGTCCCGGTCGTACTGCTGACGACGCAGCCGGAGTGCGTCGACGGCGTCCGTGGTCTGCTCTGTCAGCGTCTCCGACAGGGTGGCGGCGTCGTCGTCGCCGATCCCGCGGAGGGCGCCGTCCAGTGCGTCGAACAGCGCAGCGGGCGCCTCGATCTCGGCGTAGAGGGACGACTGTTCCGTCCACCAGGAGCGGAGTTCGGTGGCGCATCGGCTGCGGGCCGATTCGACCGCGGTCTCGGCTTCGAGGACCGCCACCGTCGCGGTGTCGAGTTGTTCCTGGCCACGACGTGCCGCGTCGTCGGCGCGGGTCCGCTCGGTGGCGGCCTTCTCGACGGTGGCGAGCGCGGCCCGGACCGCGCGCAGGTCGCCGTCGCGTTCCTCGGCGTGCCCGCGCAGCGCCGCGGTCAACTGGTCGGCGCGCGCGTCGTCGGGGAGTGCGGTCCAGGTGATTCCGGCGTCCTCGGCGGCGACGTGAAGTTCGTCTTCGGCGTGGGCGAGCGCCTCGACGGCGCGGGTGACGGCGTCGCCCGCCTTCTCGTGCTCCTCGGACCGCTGTTCGAGGGTCGCCTTGGCCTTCTTTGCCTTCTCGGCCTGCAGTTCCGTCGACTTCTCCAGCGTCGACACGGCCTGCGCAAGGTCGTCGAGTTGAGTCCGCCCCTCGTAGGCGGTCGACCGTTTCAGTGCGTCCAGGGTGGCGTTGGCCTGGTCGAGTGCGCGGTCGGCGGCGGTGAAGCGTTCCTCGGCGGCCTCCCGGCTCGCCTGGCTGCGCGCCCGGTCGGCTGCCGCCCCGTGGAGGGCGGTGATGCCGGATCGCACCGCGTCGAGACGGGTTGCGAGTTGGTCGACGTCCGTACGCGCCTGCTGGCGAAGGTATTTCGCGTACACACCGACGAAGCTCTGCGCCGCCTGATCCGCCGCCGCCAGCCCCTCGAGCGCCCGGCCGACCTCTTCCATGTCGCTGAACGAGCGCGCCGCCTCGAGGACGAGCTGTTCGTCGAGGGGTCGCAGACCGTCGGTGAGCGCCTGCGACAGTCCCTTGGGGTCGAGGTTCTTCGCGAGCTGGGGGCGGCGCAGCGTGAGGATGAGGTTGATCAGCTGGTCGTAGCGCTGGACACCGAGCCCGAACATCCGGGCGTCGATGGCGGCGCGGTAGTCGAGCGGCCGGTCGGTGATGGAGTCGGTGCCGATCTGCTCGCCGAGTTGCTTCTTCGTGAGCGGACGGTCGTCGGTGCCGAGCAGGGAGAAGTCGACGCCGACCCGGCCGTCGGCCACGAAGTACCAGCGCGTGACCTTGTCGTTGGTGCGGGAGGCCCGCATGCCGATGCCCACGGTGACGGCCTCGGGGTCGTCCTTCGCGCCGCGGCAGAACTCCATCCAGACGTACGAGTACGCGCTCTCCTGCCCGCGGTACAGGAGGTTCGACTTCATGGTCCGTTCCTCGCCGGCGAACGGGTTGAGACGCCGCGGTTCGATCCTGCCGTCGAAGACGAACGGGAACAGCACTTCGAGCGCCTTGGTCTTGCCGGAACCGTTGGGGCCACGAAGAACGAGGCGGCCATCGGCGAAGGAGAACTCCTGATCCCGGTAGTCCCAGAGGTTGATGATCCCGGCTCGGGTGGGCCGGAAACGCGCACTCGTCATGCTGTGATGTCCTCGCTGTCGTTCGCTGAGCTCTGGAACAGGTCGATCTCCGGTGTGCGGTCGCGGATCGTGACCACCACACCGCGGTAGCGGGCGAGCGCCGGGAGCGCGAGCACGCCGCCCGGCACCGCGGCGGTGAGGCGCAGCCGCTCGAGCAGCGCCAGAGCGGCGCGTCCCAGACCGTCGGGGTCGGCCTGCCACCCGGCGGCGAACGTGCGCCCGAATCTGTCGGTCAGGGTCCGGACGGTGTCGGTGATCCACTGGTCCTCGACGACCGGGAAGAGCCGGTCGGCGGGGGCGGGCTCCTCGGGTTCGACCCCGTCGTGGCCTGCCAGGCTGTCGAAGATCCCGGACTGCGGAATCGCGCTGTCGACCTGTTCGACCAGGTCCTCGGACCGGCCCCGCGGCAGCGGCATCCGGGCCGTCTCCGGCGTGTCGGGATCCAGGACACGATCGGCGATCTCCCCCGCGAGCAGCAGCGCGACCTGCGCGACCGTTCCCGTCCCGGGGAACCGGACGTCGGAGAGCCGTCCGGAGGAGTCGATCATCGCGACGCCCTCCTCGCGCCGTTCCGCGACCAGTCCGGTGAGCAACTCGACATCGGCTGCGGTGCGGGGGAGCGCGAGCTGCACCAGTTCGTGATCGTCCAGGTCGGCGGCGTAGACGACGGGCCGTTCGACGAGAGCGCGCCGGACCCGCCGCGCCGTCTCTTTCACGTCGACCGTCCGGGACGTCCCGAACTCCGCGGCGTCGTCGTCGGTCATCGAGTCCGCGCCGGCGAGCAGACCGCGGATGGAGCGGAGATGCTGCAGTGCGCGCGGCGGCCGGAACAGGGCGATGACGACGGACCGGTCGATGTCGTAGAGCGCTTCGCCCGCATCGGGATTGGCGGCCCAGCCGCCCGCGTCACCGTCGGCGAGGGCGATCGCGCCGCGGGCCGCGAGCCAGCCGACGGCGTCGACGAACGCGTCCCGGTCGGACGCGCGTTCGGTGGACAGGTCCACCCCGTCGACCTGCGCGGCGTCGGCGGCGACGTGATCGGCGAGTTCGGACAGGGTGATCTGGTTGCCGGCGCGACCCAATGCGGCCAGCGCCAACGCGAGGTAGGCGTAGCGGTACCGGTCGAACGTGCGGTCGGTGGCCGTCTTGGCCGGGGTCCCGGCGTCGAGTCGGTCGCTGACCGTGAACAGTCGGGCGGTCGTCTCGGTGACCTCGAGCCGGTACCCGAAGAGCGTCATCAGATCGTCGCGCAGTTCGGTGGCCCACCGGCGGAGCAGGGGAAGCGCGATGCGATCCGGATAGGTCTGCGTCACCAGATGATTCGACAGGATGACGCGGGCGGCGCGCTGATACGAATCGAGGGCGAGCGGTGAGATCTCCCGTGCCTTCACCGAACGCTCACCTGCAGTCCGTCGAGGTGCAGTCGTCCTCGGGCGGTGCGCACCACCGTCGATTCGCTGTGCGGGCTGAGGGTGAGCTTCACGCCGTTCTCCGATCCGGTGCTGCTCGTGACGCGGCCGCTGACCGGTACCCGGGCCGTCAGTGCGGCGTTGAGCAGGCTCAGCAGCACGTCGGTTTCGGCCTCGTCGAGTTCCCGCTCGTAGACTCCGCCCCGGGCCAGCGACTGGGCGGCGGCCGCGCGATTTCGTTGTGCGGTCAGCTGTTCCTCACGCAGGCGGCGCACGCTGCCCTCGTTGCGCTGCACCCGCGCGGGCAGGCCGGGGGACGGCGGACGTCCGGTCTCGGCCAGCGTGCGGGAGATCTCCACGGGCTGCGCCTCCCACCACGACCGGGTGTCGGGGATGATGTCGGCGTCCGGGTGCACCATCGAGAGGTGGCGCGGACGCCCGAGGTCGAACACCGCCTGGAACAGCGCGTGCGCGGCGTCCTCGTTCGGAGTCGCGGCGAACCAGCCTGCAAGGTGGCGCAATTGGCTCTCCCTGCTGACGCCGCCCTTGCGGGTCTCGGTGACGCGGCGCAACAGCGACAGGACGGCGGCGATGGCGCTCATCGTGCCCTCGCGCAGGCGTTCCGACTCGCTCGGACCCGCCTCGCTCCCGACGAACCAGTGCGTCAAACCGGTCCACCGGGCGCGCCAATCGGCTTCGCGCTCTTCGACATCGAGGAACACCCGCTCGTCGCTGGCGGCGGCCCGCGCCACCATCGCCTCGACACCGGTGTCTTCCACGAGCGCGATGGCCGCGGCGAGTTTCGGCGCATACCGCGACAGGTCGGAGCTGAACTCGCGCATGTGGGTGAGGAGAGCGTCCTTGTGGGACATGAACGTCTCCGGGGTGATCTCCGTGGTGCGGACGAGATCGCCCAGGGTCAGATAGAACTGGGCCGCACGTCCGGCCATGTCGGACAGCGTCGCATCGAGTCGGTTGAGTTTCCGGTACACCAGGTCGTTGTCGGCGGCGCGATTCGCCGCGGCCAGGTCGTTCATGTCGGCGAGAAGGTCCGGGAGCGCCAGCCGGGACAGCGACGCGTCGTCGAGCCGGGCCGCGAGTGCGTCCTCGACGGCCCGGAACACCTGGTAGCCGGCCTGACTGAACTGGTACACGAAGTGCCGGTTCCGATATTCGGCGAGTGTCGCGGCGCGCGTTCCGTCGTAACTGCGTTCGAGCACTTCCCAGACGTGGAGTTGCTCGAGCAGGGAAGTGACGTCTCCGGCGCCGAGTTGCCCGGCCGGGTCGTCGCCGGCGAGGCCGTCCAGGATGCGGGCGACGTCGCCGGCGTGGAGCAGCACGACGTAGTTGGCGCGGGCGTGATCGAAGGCCCGCAGCACCCACAGATACTCCGCCCGCTTCTCCGCGGTGGCGAAGGAGAACAGTTTCAGCCGGTCGTCCCGGAGCGGGGGAGCGACCGCCGGACGCCCGGCGCGCAGCCCCGACGGGGACCGACCTGGATCGCTGCCTGATTCACTCACCGTGACAGGTTATGCGGTCGTGCAGCGGTCGAGCGAACGCCGTGCCGACCTGCACCCCTCACCCCACCACGACACCGACGAAAGGGAGGCGGGGCAATCAGAGGACGAACAGCACGAAGACGATCGCGACCAGCACGAGCGCCAGCCCGACCGCTGCGGCGACGAGCCAGGACGCCCGGGAGGCACTGTCGGAATCTTCCCCGGACTGCACGACGGCGCGCGGTTCCGGCGGCGTCGCGACTGCCGTTCCGCCCGACACTCGCGCGGGGGAGGCGCCCACCGCTGCGGCGGACGCGGGGTTCTGCGTGCGTGTGGCGGCCCGGTTCGGGGTTGCGGACGTCGACGGCACGGGCTCGCCGACGACGGCGTCGATCACCTCGGTGACGTCGTACGACGGTGGCAGGCCGATCGGGGTCACCCTGTGGGTGGTCGGATTGAACCCGGCGGCGCGGATGGCGGCACCGAGCGCCGAGGTCTGCTCGGGGCCCGGGCCGACGACGCACCGGACATCGAACTTCTCGCCGATCGTGGCCGCGAATCCGTGAACGGCCGCGGAGTCCCTCGCGATCAGACCGTCGCCCGTGACGACCACGGCGTCGAGGTTGCTGGGCAGCCAGCCGAACGCACCGAGTGCGGTCGCGATCTGGGCCGTCGGGGAGCCCCCCGAGGAGAACCGGAACGCCTTGCCTGCCTCGACCCCCGAGCGAATCAGCGCGACCGTCGATCCGGTGTCGTCGACGTGATAGATGCCGACCAACTGCCCGGGGCGCTCGGCGATCTCGGATTCGAACCAGGCCGCGGCGGCTTCGGCATCCGAGACCAGGGACAGATACGACATGTCGGCGTAGTCGAGCGCGTCGCGGAGCGCTGCGACCGCGGCCGAGTCCCAGCGGGTCGGATAGGTGGCCATGATGTCGGGGGCGCCACCCGTTCGGCCGCCGTGGTCGGGCAGAGGTTCGCACTCGCGGAGCAGGCATCGCATCGCACCCGCGACCAGGTCTTCTGCGCGGTACCGCGATCCGTCGCCCACCGCGACGCCGGCGGGGTCGCCGACGCGGGGAAGGAACCCCGACACGGTGTGGGTATCTCCGATCGTGTGCGGCGCCGATCCGCCGAGAATTGCGGTGCCGTCCGGGCACATGTGCAAGACGGTGTCGCGGACGATGACGATCGGATCCGGGGATCCTGGATCGTTCGACGCCACCACCGCGGTGGACACGACACTGCCGATCCTGAGCCCGACTCCCATGGACATGCAAGAACCCCTATTCGTGTTGCGAACGGATTGCGACTTCCGTCAGGCCCGCCCGACTCGGTCGGTGAGGCCACAAGATGTACATCCTGCTACCCGAGGGTGCTTGTGCGCGCCATCACGCGCGGCGTGGCGTGGTCGTATTGCACACACTCGGGAGTTTCCGCCTGCGACGAGTGATCGAGTCAGGTCACCGTGGGCGCGCCGAGGGCCGTTCTCCACCCGGTCACGTTCTCGGTCATCCAGCTGAGGAGATGCTCCGCTTCCTGCGGATGGCGGCCGGTGCCGGCGAGGAGATCCGCGAAGGCCTGTGCCGGGGCGACCAGGCGGACGTTGTCGCGGAACAGGGTGCGTTCGAAGACCGCGGCCGATCGGGGAGTGGCGACGAGAACGTTGGCACCCTGATCGACGGGACGTAGTTCGAGAGCGCCTGCCAGCGCCTCGGCGTTGTCGGCGTAGATCTGCACGTGGTGCGCCGGCGCGTACTCGACGAACGCTGCTGCGGCGTGCGAGCCTGTCACCGCGTAGAGATGGTCGGAGACCTTCCCGAGTTTCGCGACGAACGACTGCACTCCCTCGGGTGCGAAGTAGCCGACGGTGGGGCAGTCCTTGAAGCTGGAGTCGCTGCTCCAGGCGCGCAGCATCTGCTGCCACCGAACACTGGTGATGGGGCCGCGGGGGAGTCGCTCGAGGAGATCGCGTTCCTCCAGGGTCTCCACCACCCGATAGGTCGCGCCGGTGGACGCGCCGGACAGCCGGACGAGTTCCGGGACCGTCAGCTGACCCGAGTGATCGGCGAGGGCACGCACGACCCGCGCGGCGGGATCGCCGGTCAGCTGGGCGGCCGGACGGCCGGGCCCACGCCACGGGTCGGCGTCCGCGCCCCGGTCTCGCACCCAGATGGCGGGCCGGTCCGCCGACAGAGAGGTGTTGCCCGTCGCGTCCGCGTACGACAGACCCCTGGCGTCGAGTTGGCGGCGAACGGGTTCGGAAAGATAACGGGCGCAGACGAATCCGCGATCGGATCCGGACAGTCCGTCGGCGAACCGGGCGGCGTCCCCCGCGAGCACCCCGCGGGCGGGGATGACGGAGAAGGACGCCACCTCGCCGCCCGGGGCACCGACCAGCAACCGTTCCGGTGCGTCGGCGAGGGAGCGGGACTTTCCGGACGTCAGCGACCAGCCGTGGGGGAGTGCGGCCTGGAGGGTCGCGATCGCCCGGCGGTAGAGATCGATGTCGCGTTCCGGCTTGGGGAACGGGACCTTGGGCTCGCTCCCGGCGAATTCGGGGTTCTCCTGATTCGGCACTTCGCCAGTCTACTCAATCGGTCCGAGACGGAACCGCGTAAAAGACCGAATTCTGGGGTTCCGTTCCGTAGGTCACCGAGCATGCAGATCCCGCCGATCCTCACCACCGCACAACACCCGTTCCGAAAGCTCGGACAAGGGCACGCACACGATTTCAGGGGCGTCGGGCGGTCCAGGCGGTCCTGCTGCCGCGGACCGTCAGGTCCCCGCGGTGCAGGACGCTGTCCGGGTTGTCTTCCGAGAGAAGACGATCGAGAGTGTCGCGGTCGTCGGCGGCCAGTTGTCCGTCGAGGGCGGAGCGAACACGGCTCAGAAAGGTATGTGCGTAGCGTCCGGTGCTGGGCGGGGTGGGGGTTGCCTCACTGGTGAAATTGCGCTCCTCGACGTCCACGAAACCAGCTCTCTCCACGTGGTCCCGCCAGTTCGGGTGAGCGTTCCAGTCCATCCGCGCCAAGGCCTCGTGGCAGCGCGACTCCAGGCCCGGGCGGCCCATGCCCAGGTCGTCCGGCAGGAGGCGGGGCAGGGCGTCCATCTCGACGACCACCAGCACGCCGTCGGTGTTCAGCGCGGCGTACATGTCGCGCAGCACCCGGTCGGGGTCGGCGACCTCGTGCAACGAAGAGGCCGCCCACACGACATCGGCGGCCTCGACTGCGGGCCAGCCGGCATCCAGATCGGCGTGCACGACGCTCACCCGGTCGGCCAGGCCCTGCCCGCGCGCGGCTGTGCGGACGCGCTCGAGCATCACCTCCGACCTGTCGATCGCGACCACCTCGGCCGCGGGGAACCGCCGAGCCAGCGTCAGGCTGCCGACGCCCGTTCCCGCGCCCACGTCGACGACCCGGCGCGGCGTCTCCCCGACGCGCCGTTCGGCCCACTCGGCCACCTGATCCAGGTAGGAGCCGAAGATCTCGGCGTCCAGGTCGAGGAGATCCGGCAGAGCGGCTTCGTGGGCGAGTGTGTGCTCGCCGTGGTGGTGGGCGTGGTGATGCGAATGCTGTGTCATGACTCCAAGGCTAGTCACGTTCTGCTCTATACGCATACACTCTTGCGTATGACGCAAGAACTCGGATTGGACGGTGTGATCCGGCAGCGCATCCGGGGCCTACGGCTGGCCCGCGGCTGGTCCCTCGACGCGCTCGCCGCCCGCTGCTTCCTCAGTCCGTCTACGCTGAGCCGCATCGAGACGGGCCACCGCAGGATCGCCCTCGACCAACTGGTTCCGATCGCGCGGGCTCTCGGCACCACGCTCGATCAGCTCGTCGAGTCCGTCGACGACGAGGACGTGGTGATCCGGCCGATGCCCGAACACACGCGAGGCCTCACGACCTGGCTCCTGTCCCGCGAACGCGCCCTCCACGGCGCAACCGTGGCGAAGATGCGCATCACCCCCGAACGGCCGGCCGGCCCGGAGCACGTCTGTGTGCACCCCGGTCACGAGTGGTTCACCGTCCTGTCGGGGACGGCCCGCCTGCAACTGGGGGAGCGGACCATCCTGATCGAAGCCGGTGCCGCAGCGGAGTTCTCGACCATGGTGCCGCACTCCATCGGCGCCCACGACGGTCCGGTGGAGATCCTCACGATCTTCGACCACGACGGGGAGCGGGCACACCTGCACGCCGCGGACGACGCTCCGCCGGCGTGACGAACGCACGCCTACGGTGCACGGCCCATACGATGTGGGCGGCATCGGCGCACGCCGAGAAGAAAGGACGGATATGTCGTCTTCCGACACCGCAGGCGAGACGGAATTCCCGGCGAGTATGGGGAAGGTCTCCCGTCGTGAGCTCGCGTCCCACGGCTACACGCGCTTCGATCAACTGACGACGGTCACCGCCAAGGAGCTGTTGAAGATCCACGGCGTCGGACCGAAAGCGATCCGGATCCTCGAGGAGGAACTCGCCGAGCGGGGACTCGGCTTCGCCGGCTGAGCGGCGGAGCCGGACGCGCTACAGCAGGCCGTTCGCGCGCTGGTAGGTGGCAGGCGGTGTGCCGACGACCTGGGTGAAGACCCGGGTCAGGTGGGCCTGGTCGCTGAACCCCAATTCGTAGGCGAGCGCAGACCAGTCGATCCTCTCGCCCGAGTGGGCGGCGGCGGCCGCGTCGAGGATGCGAAACCGCTGGATCACCCACTTCGGGCCGATGCCGACGTATTCGGTGAACAGCCGTTGCAGGGTACGCAGGCTGCAGCCGGCGTGCGCGGCGAGCTGGTCTGCGCGGACGAAGTCCCGGCGGCGCTGGGCGTCGCCGACCAGGGCCGTGACCTCCCGTCCCGTAGGATCCGGAACGGGATCGCTGCGCAGAAGATACCGCTCGAAGGTGTCGATCATCTCCGCGCTGTCCGTGCCTGCGAGGATCCGTTCCGCGACCGGGCGATCGTCACCGGACAGCAGATCCCGTCCGGGCTGGACGGTTCCCGAGATCGCGCCGAGACTGCTCTTCAGCAGAGGCCGGAACCCGCCGGCGTGGAAGGCGGCACCCAGCACGTGGCCGTGTCCCGTCAACGTTCGGGAGAACGGCGACCGGGAGATCCCGTGCACCAGCAACTGTCCGTCCTCGGCGGCGACGTGAACGCGCGGCTGAGGAACCACCTGCTGCCGATGGGGCTTCGGCACCGACCACCTCACCAGCCAGTGGTAGTCGACGAACTCGGCCAAATCTGCTCGGGGAGCGACTCGTTCGACCTCGAAACCGGGTGCGTCGGCGGTCGGGCGGACGATCGCCTCGGGATGTCCTGGCACATTCGGCACTCGCTCATCCTAGTGTCGCGAATGTTCAAGAGCGCCACGCTGCCGCGTACCTAGAGTCTCCTGACATGAGCTACTCACACACTGCACGAAGCAAATTCACCATCGCCGCGTGGTCGGAATCGCTGATCACCGACATCGACGGCGAAGGTACGACCGCCGGCGACACCTACTACCCCGCACGCGGCGCCACGCGAGCGGCCGTCGAATATTCGTACTCCGGCGACATCGAGGGAACGAGCACCGTGACCTACCTGATCGCGTACAAGGCCGATGCCGCCCCGGTGCTCGGCCTCGAGCGCTTCGAGGGCTCGATCGGCGGGCACGACGGAACGTGCGTGTTCCAGCACCTCGGCAGCCAGGACCAGGGTTCCGTGTCGGCACGGATCGAGGTGGTGCCGGGTATGGGCACCGGCGGTCTGACCGACCTGCGTGGCAGCGCGGACCTGTCCATCGCCGGACCCGGCGAGGGCGGCTACGAATTCGTCCTGTCCTACGACATCGGCTGAGTACGGGTCGTCGAGCGTGCGCTCAGCGGCTTCAGGCCACACGACGCCGCGAGGCCCTGCGACTCGATGCCGAACGCGGTGTTGGAGCGGGTCATGAAGTTCGTCAGTGCGATGAACGCGGTCAGTTCCACCATCGCGGCCGGGCCGAGTGCCTTCAGTAGCCTGGCCGACAGTTCGTCGGTGACCGTCGGCGGGGTCAGCGTCATCGCCTCGGCATACTCCAGCGTGTCCCGCTCCAACGGGGTGAAGACGTCCGACTCGCGCCACCGAGGCACCTCGCGTGCCTTCGTCTCGTCCAGTCCCTTGTTGTGGGCTTGGAAGTAGCCGTAGTCCAGGCAGAAGCCGCAGCCGACCATGCTCGCCACCGCCATGTGGGCGAACGATTTCAGATTCTCGTCACACCGGTCCCACTTCTGTACCTTGCGGCCCACGCTGAAGCTGAAGTTCAGCACCTTGCGGTTGTGCCACACTACCCCCACCCCGTCGGGTACGTCGCCGAGCATCTTGCGGGACATCCGCTTGACGACCGCACCGTAGATGCCGGTCAGCTCTGCCTGCGGGATCCTGGTCATGATTCCTCCTCCGGTTGGAATGTTCTCGGCATAGAGACACCGGCCACGAGCCGAATGTGACATCCGAACCGGATCTTTTTCGCCGGCCGCCCCTCAGCCCTGCGCGAGTGCGCGGTCGGCCAGCGCGGCGATCACGGGTGAGAGCGCCTGCGCGTGTTCGAGGGTCAGATGGTTGTCGTCGCGGTACACGAGGTCGTTGCCGACGACGACCGGGCAGCGCTCGGCGGTGCAGAACAGGGTGGTGAGATCGGCGTACCTGCCGCCGCCTGCCGCGGTGGCGGTCGCCTCGGCCGCGACCCCGGCGTCGTTGACCGCGACCGCACGCGGGGGCGAGCAGGCACTCGCGTCGTCGAGGTGCGCGGACAGGCACGTCGGGACGGTCGACTGCGGATCCGGGACGGGACCGAGGACGAGGACGGCCGCACCCGTGGCCCGCAGTTCCGTGACCAGCCGCGTCAGGCTGTCGAGCCAGGGCCGGGCATAGACGCTGAAACCGAAATCGGCGCCGTACCGCCGGGACATGCTCAGCACGACCAACCGGGGCCGCTCGGCCCGCAGCCGGTCGACGATCTCGCCGCGCCACTGCTCGCACTCGGTGTATTCCCGCCCGAGGTAGGGGCTGGTGAGGGGAAGGTCGAGGAGTGGGCAGGTGACCTTGCCCATCGTCTCCAGCCGCCAATGATGCTGCTCGGAGGCCGCTTCGAACGCCGGGGCCCACATCGCGGCATGCGAATCCCCGACCAGCGCCACCGTCGTCGCCGATGTCACGTCACCCGATGCGCACTCGTCCTGCCCCACCTCGAGCCACGACCGCACGCAGCCGTTGACGAACACCGCAGGCTTGTCTGCCGGTGCGTCGGCGAGCGGTGGCGACAGATTCGACGGGACCGACTGCAGCCCAGCAGCCGCCGCGACCGCCGCCTGCACCTGAGCGGTCATGTCGTTCACCGCCGCGTCACGCGGATCGATTGCGGGAGTGGCCGATTCGACCGGTGCCGAGACGGTGAGGGCTGCTGCGGCGGCGCCGTGTCCGACCGGGACCGGCCGCGCCACCAGCAGAACCAGTGCCGCACAGACGGCGACGGCGGTGACGGCTCCGCCGAGGACGAGGCTGCGTGAGGCCGAGAGACGTAGCGGAGCCGCGAAGCGAACCGGGTTCTCGACCAGGGCCAGTGTGAGTCCGGCCAGACCTGCGGACACCATGACCATCGCCAGCCGATCGGTCAGATCGAGAGAGCGGCCGAGCACGATCGGCGCGAGCAGCAGTACCGGCCAGTGCCAGAGATACCAGGAATAGGACACCCGCCCGACCGCCCGCATCGGCGGCAGGGACAGGCCCCGGCCGACCCCCAGCCGCGGTGCGGCACAGCCCGCTCCGATCACCAGCACCGTGCCGAGCACCGGCAGCAGCGCGGCGGTGCCGGGGTAGGGTGTCTTCTCGCCCAGCCGAAGACAGGCGAAGACGATCAGTGCGAGGCCTGCCCAACCGGCGGCCGCGGCGACCGCAGGCGGCAGCCGCCGCCAGTGCCGAACCGACAGCGCGACCAACCCACCGGCGGCCAGCTCCCAGGCGCGGGCGGGCAGCGAGAAGAACGCCCACGGCGGCAGCGTGCGGGTCCAGTCGAGCGAGACCGCGAACGACACCGCCGCGACCACCGCGAGGACCACCAGATACGGGGTCGTCGACGGTGCGTGGTCCGGGCCCTGGCGTCGTGTTCTGCGCCGCACGAGCCAGGCGACCCCGATGATCAGCGCAGGCCACAGCAGGTAGAACTGCTCTTCGACGCCGAGCGACCAGTAGTGCTGGAACGGTGACGGGGGCGTGTCCGCGGCCAGGTAGTCGGTGCCGTGCAGCGCCAGTCGGTAGTTGCCGACGTAGAGCGCGCTCGCGATCCCGTCACCGAGGACCGCGCGGGCCTGCAACGGAGGAAGGAGTAGGGCCGCGCCGATCGCGGTGGCCACCAGCACGACGCACCCGGCGGGCAGCAGTCGCCGGGCACGGGCGCCGTAGAACTCGGCCAGTCCCACGCGGCCGGTGGCAGCCACGTCCCGCCACAGCAGCCCGGTGATGAGAAACCCCGAGACGACGAAGAAGATGTCGACACCGGCGAATCCGCCGTCGATCCCGGGCACACCCGCGTGAAAGAACACCACGGCCAGCACCGCGACGGCCCGCAGACCCTCGATGTCCGTACGGAACACGGTTCCCACGGTCCGGTCACCGGCCTGAGGGCGGTTACCGGATCGGCCCCGTCGTTCCGAACTGGCGACGGTACTCACTCGATCAGCGATCTGTCCATGCGACGAGCCCCTTCAGCTGCAGCACTGGCCTCATGATGACAGCGGTGCCGCAGTTTTCCCGAAAGGCACGCCGTACCAGGGCAGAGCACAATCGGGCGAACACTCACACGTGCACGACGACCGACCCGTCGCGGACCGACGCGGGGTACGTGCGGACCGAGCCCACACCCTCGGATCCGCATGCGCCCGTGTCGAAGGCGAACGCGTACTGGTGGAGCGGGCACGTCACGCCGGTGGCGTCGATCTGCCCGTCGGCGAGGGGACCACCCTTGTGCGGGCACACCGCATCCATCGCCCGAACGGTGCCGTCCGACAGCAGGAATACGGCCACCTGACGGTTCTGCACGACGTACGTCCGGCCTTCGCCCGGTGTCAGGTCGCTGACCGGTCCCACCGCGACCTCGGCGGGACCCTCGATCAGGGCGGTCATCGGACCGGCACCTGGGGGAGCGGCAGCAGCGGCAGCGAGGGAGCGAACTGTGCGGGCGATTTCGGCGCGCTGCGCTCCTTCCAGGGATCCCGGTAGCCGTCCACCGCCGTCTGGATCCGCTCGTCCAATCCGGTCACGATGTCCTCCTCGTCTCGGACCAGTAGCGCCTGAAGATGTTCGAGTCCTACCCGCGGCACGAAGTCGTACGTGCGTTCGAGCCATTTCGCGTTCTCGCGGTAGTACTGGATGAACCGCCCGCCGAGTTCCACTACGGCGTCCGGTGATTCGACCGTGGCCAGCAGGTCGCCCTTGCGGATATGCGCTCCGGCGGCGCCGCCGACGTAGATTTCCCATCGATCGTCGCCGACCGCGACCACACCGAAGTCCTTGCACAGGGCCTCCGAGCAGTTCCGTGGGCATCCGGCGACCGCGAGTTTCAGCTTCGCGGGCGTCTCCAGGCCCTGGAACCGCTCCTCGAGAGCGATGCCGAGGCTCGTCGAATCGCCGAGACCGTAGCGGCAGAAGTCGGTTCCGACGCACGTCTTCACCGTGCGCATGCTCTTGCCGTAGGCGAACCCGGACGGCATGTCGAGGTCACCCCACACCTTGGGGAGATCCTCCTTCTTGATGCCGAGCAGGTCGATGCGCTGCCCGCCGGTGACCTTCACGAGCGGCACGCCGTACTTGTCCGCCACGTCGGCGATCTTGCGGAGTTGCTCCGGCGTGGTGACACCGCCCTTCATCTGCGGGACCACCGAGAACGTGCCGTCGCGCTGAATATTGGCGTGCACGCGGTCGTTGATGAACAGCGCGCCGCGCTCGTCCACCCAGTCGGGACCCCAGATGGTGCGAAGCAGCGAGGCCAGGGGCATCTTCGCGGACGCGTCCTCCTTCGCGTCCACCGCGAGCTCGACGAACACCTGTGACACGGCGCGGAGATCGCGTTCCCGGATGGTCGCGATGAGTTCGGGCTTCGTCATCGGAATGCAGGGCACGTACCAGTCGGCGGAGGGGTCGGCTTCGAGTTCGCCGCCTGCGGCGCAGGCCACGATGTCGGCGACGAGTCCCTTGCACGAGCCGCAGCCCTTGCCTGCCCGGGTCTGGGCGCAGACGTCGGTGAGCGTCTTGGCGCCGGAATGGACGCACGCCACCAGATCGCCCTTGCTCACGCCGTTGCAGTTGCACACCTGCAGGTCGTCGGGGAGGTCGGCGACACTCGTCGCGGCGCTCGGGGCTCCGACGTCGAAGAGCATGCCGATCCGCTCCTCGGGCAGCGGAACCTTGCCGTCGAACGCCTGCGTGAGGAAACCCGCCTTGCTGATGTCGCCCATCAGCGTGGCGCCGATCAGCTTGCCGTCGCGGACGACGAGGCTCTTGTACGTGCCGCTGCGCGGTTCGTAGTACTGGATGAACTCGTCGTCCGCCGTCTCGGGTCCCTTGACGCCCATCGCGGCCACGTCGACACCGGCGACCTTCAGTTTCGTAGTGGTGCGTGTACCGACGTACGCCGCTTCGGGATTGGAGCCGGTGAGGACTTCGGCGAGGATGACCGACTGCTCCCACACCGGGGCGACGAGGCCGTAGGTCTCCCCACGGTGCTGTGCGCACTCGCCGACGGCGTACACGGAACCCTCGTCCTCGCAGCGCATCTGGTCGTCCACCACGACGCCGCGTTCGACCACCAGCCCGGCGGCCCGCGCGAGTTCGGTGTTGGGCCGGATTCCGGCGGTGACGACGACCATGTCGGCGGCCAGGGTGGAGCCGTCGACGAACGACACCCCGGTCACCAGGCCCGCCTCGTCGCGCAGCACGGCGGTGGTCCGCATCGAGGTGTGGACGCCGACGCCGAGTTTCTCGATCTCGGCGCGCAGGACGCTGCCGCCGCGTTCGTCGAGCTGCTGGTTCATCAGGTGCCCCGGGGAGTGCACGACGTTGACGGTGAGGCCCTGGGTGCGCAGCCCGTACGCGGCCTCGAGGCCGAGCAGACCGCCGCCGATGACCACCGCGGACACGTCGTCGCGGGCCTGCGCCATCTGCAGCATGCCGTTGGTGTCGGCGATGTTCCGGAATCCGAACACCCCGCGGGCCAGGCGCCCGTCGTGCTCCCGCAGTCCGTCCATGTTGGGGAAGAACGTATTGCTTCCCGTGGCGATGATGAGCACGTCGTAGTCGACGACGCGGCCGCTCTCGCACGTCACGGTCTTCGCGAACCGGTCGAGCGCCAGCGCGCGGTCGCCGGCGTGGAGTTTGACGCCGTTGGCGGTGTACCAGCCCATCGGGTTGAGGATCAGGTCCTCGTCGTCGACAGCCGCCTCCCCGGACAGCACGTGCGAGAGCATGATGCGGTTGTAGTTGCCGTAGGGCTCGTCGCCGATCATGGTGATCTCGAAACGCTCACGCCCGCCACGGTTGAGGATCTCCTCGACGGTGCGTGCGCCGGCCATACCGTTGCCGACGACCAGCAGCTTGCTCGAACTCGGTGTGTGGGCCATGCACAGAGGCTGCGCCCCGGGAGTGTCGTAACGGCTGCGCGCACGTTACGTGGGAATCAGGAACACCTCACAGTCCTCCGGGAAGGCGTGTCAGGCGGGTGCGTGGTCGCGGGGCATGAGCAGCGGGGCCAGCACGGCGAGCAGCACGGCGGGCAGAAGGAAGCCGGCCGCAGGCGACACGGAATACACCGGGGTGAGGGTGATCGGGGCGAGCGCGTTGCCCATGAATCGCAGCGCCTGCACGACGGACACCGCGCCGCCCCGGTTCGGGCCCGGCGACCCGAGCACGGCGGCGTTGACCCCGACCAGGATGAACTGACCGGCGACCCCGGCCGCGAACCACGCCACGGCCACGACTGCGAGGAGGGACACGGTCCCGGCGGCCGCGACGAGAATCGCCCCGCCGAACGCGCCGATCAGTACGGCCGCCCGGGCCCCGATCTTGTCGATGACACCGCCGACGAGACGTGCGGTGAGGATGCCGGCCACGCCGAACCCGGTGAGCAGCAGCCCGCGCTGGGTCGGGCTCAGCCCGAAGACGTCCTCGGCGCGGAACGCGACCAGGAAGCTCAGCCCACCGAGCGCGCCCCACCCGAGGAGTGCGACCACCCCGATTCTCAGCACCGACGGGGTGAGGGCGTCGCGCAGTCGCGGGCGCGGCGCCCCCGGCTCGGCGGGAGCGCTGTCGGGAACGCCGACCATCCCCAGCACCGCGGCCACGAGGGCGATGACGAGGAACGCGAGACGCCAGTCGACCTCCGCCGCGAGCCCACCAACCAGCGGCGCGCTCGACTGTCCCGCAGCCTGGAAGGCGCCGAAGATCCCCAGCGCCCGGCCGAGATGCTTCTTCGGGGTCGAGGCGGCGAGCGCCGCCAGCAGCAGGGGCGTCGTGAACGAGTTCGAACACCCCTGGAGCACGCGGGCACCGAGGAAGAGCGGCAGCGTCGGCGCCACGAAACAGGCCAGCGACGACAGCAGGTAGACGCCGTACGCGATCCGCACGGTCCGCATCTGTCCCCACCGGGCGCCCAGCGTGCCCGACACCAGCATCAGCAACGCGAACGGCAGCAGGTACGCCGTCAGCGACCCGGCCGCGGCGGATGCACTCACGCCGAGGTCGTCACCGATCTCGGGAAGGATAGAGGCGACCACCCCGCCGCCGAACGGGCCGAGGAAACCGCCGGCGTAGAGCGCCGTGCGCTGGAGCGAGGAACGAAGCGACTCGGACGAGTTCTTCGTCACAGCCCGAAGCTGCCGGGCCCACGCCTGCGGAGATACCGCTCGAACTCGGCCGCCAGCGCATCACCGTCGATCTTCGAGATGGCCTCGGAGATGTCGGTCTCGGCGTCGCCGCGCTCCTCGAGGGAGCGGACGTAGTCGCCGATCTCCTCGTCGTCTGCGGTCATCTCGGTGACGGCTTCCTGCCAGTCGTCGGCCTGCGACGGGAGTTCCCCGAGCGGCACCTCGATGTCCAGGACGTCCTCGACGCGCTGCAGCAGAGCCACCGTCGCCTTGGGGTTCGGCGGCTGGGACACGTAATGGGGCACGGCCGCCCAGAACGACACCGCAGGCACACCGGCCCGGACGCACGCGTCCTGCAGCACCCCGGTGATCCCGGTCGGCCCCTCGTAGCGGGTCTGCTCGAGCTTGAACCGCTCGGCGGCCTCGCTGCTGTACGCGCTGCCCGTCACCGGGACCGGCCGCGTGTGCGGGGTGTCCGCGAGCAGTGCCCCGAGGATCACCACGGTGTTGATCTGCAGTTGATCGATCAGCTCGAGGAGGTCCTCGCAGAAGCTGCGCCAGCGCATGTTCGGTTCGATTCCGCGCAGCAGCACCACGTCGCGGTCACTGCCAGGAGGCGAGCACACCGACAGCCGGGTGGCCGGCCACACGATCTCCCGGGTGACCCCGTCGACCTGCCGGACCGTGGGGCGATTGACCTGGTAGTCGTAGTATTCCTCGGAGTCCAGCTCGGCCAGCGGCTGGGCGTCCCAGGTCAGTTCGAGGTGCTCGACGGCTCCGCTCGCGGCGTCGCCGGCGTCGTTCCAGCCCTCGAAGGCGGCGACGAGAACAGGGTCACGAAGTACGGGCACGCCAGTGTCGGTGGCACCGTCGTCGGCGCTGTCGGTGGCACCGTCGTCGGCGGTGTCGGGGGTGTCGTCGTCGGGGCCCGCAGGCGTGACGGGGAACTCACTGGAACTCACCCACCCAGCCTACGGCCAGCGTTGGTTCCCCCGCCCACTAGTCTGGACGGCATGTCTGCGCCATTTCACTCTGCCCTGCTCGATGCGTTGAACCAGCGCGTTGTCATCGGCGACGGAGCCATGGGCACCATGTTGCAGGCCGCGGACCTCACGCTCGACGACTTCCTCGGGCTCGAAGGCTGCAACGAAATCCTCAACGACACCCGCCCTGACGTGCTGAAAGAGATCCACCGCGCGTACTTCGAGGCCGGGGCCGACGCCGTCGAGACCAACACGTTCGGGTGCAACCTCCCCAACCTCGCCGATTACGACATTTCGGACCGTATCCGGGAACTGGCCGAGAAGGGCACCCGGTTGGCGCGTGAGGTCGCCGACGAGATGGGGCCGGGACGCGACGGCATGGGCCGCTTCGTCCTCGGCTCGATGGGGCCCGGAACCAAGCTGCCGACGCTCGGCCACGCGCCGTTCGCGATCCTGCGCGACGCCTACGCCGAGGCCGCGATGGGCATGATCGACGGGGGCGCCGACGCGATCCTCGTCGAGACCTGCCAGGACCTGCTGCAGGTGAAGGCGGCGATCCTGGGCAGTCAGCGGGCGATGGAGACGCTGGGGTCGCGGCTGCCGATCATCACCCACGTCACGGTCGAGACCACCGGCACGATGCTGCTCGGCAGTGAGATCGGTGCCGCGCTGACCGCGCTCGAACCGCTCGGTATCGACATGATCGGGCTCAACTGCGCGACCGGTCCCGCCGAGATGAGCGAACATCTCCGCCACCTGTCCAAGTACAGTTCGCTCCCCGTATCGGTGATGCCCAACGCCGGACTGCCGCAGCTCGGCCCGAAGGGTGCCGAGTACCCGCTCACCGCGGAGGAACTCGCCGAGGCGCTCAGCGGCTTCGTCACCGAGTTCGGTCTCGGTCTGGTCGGCGGCTGCTGCGGCACCACCCCGGAGCACATCCGGCAGGTGGCCGAGGCGGTCCGCCTCGTCGAGAAGGCCGCGCGCAACCCGGTGCACGAGTCGGGGACGTCGTCGCTGTACACGGCGGTGCCGTTCGAGCAGGACGCCAGCATCCTGATGATCGGCGAGCGCACGAACTCCAACGGCTCCAAGGCATTTCGTGAGGCGATGATCGCCGAGGACTACCAGAAGTGCCTCGACATCGCGAAGGATCAGACCCGCGACGGCGCCCACATGCTCGACCTCAACGTCGACTACGTCGGACGTGATGGCGCCGCCGACATGGCCGCCCTCGCGAGCCGGTTCGCGACGTCGTCGACGCTGCCGATCATGCTCGACTCCACCGAGCCCGCGGTCCTGCAGGCCGGTCTCGAACACCTCGGCGGCCGGTGCGCCGTCAACTCCGTCAACTACGAGGACGGCGACGGACCGGACTCGCGGTTCCAGAAGATCATGCGGCTCGTCAAGGAACACGGCGCCGCCGTCGTCGCGCTGACCATCGACGAGGAGGGCCAGGCGCGCACCGCCGAGCACAAGGTCCGCATCGCCGAGCGCCTGCTCGACGACATCACCGTGAACTGGGGCCTCGACGAGTCCGACATCATCATCGACGCGCTGACCTTCCCGATCTCCACTGGTCAGGAAGAGGTCCGCCGCGACGGCATCGAGACGATCGAGGCGATCCGCGAACTGAAGAAGCGGCACCCGCGGGTGCACTTCACCCTCGGCGTGTCCAACATCTCGTTCGGTCTCAACCCGGCCGCCCGTCAGGTCCTGAACTCGGTGTTCCTGCACGAGTGCACCGAGGCCGGCCTCGACACGGCCATCGTGCACGCGTCGAAGATCCTGCCGATGGCACGGATCCCCGACGAACAGCGCGAAACGGCCCTCGACCTGGTCTACGACCGCCGGCGCGAGGGCTACGACCCGCTGCAGAAGTTGATGGAGCTGTTCGAGGGCGTCTCCGCGGCGTCGGCACGCGAATCCCGCGCCCAGGAACTGGCGGCGCTGCCGCTGTTCGAGCGGCTGGAACGGCGCATCGTCGATGGTGAGCGCAATGGCCTCGACGACGACCTCACCGCGGCGATGGAAGAGAAGCCGCCGCTCGCGATCATCAACGAGACCCTGCTGTCCGGCATGAAGACCGTCGGCGAACTCTTCGGGTCCGGGCAGATGCAGTTGCCGTTCGTGCTGCAGTCCGCCGAGGTGATGAAGGCGGCCGTGGCGTACCTCGAACCCCACATGGAGGCCACCGACGAGGACGGCAAGGGCCGCATCGTCATCGCCACCGTGAAGGGCGACGTCCACGACATCGGCAAGAACCTCGTCGACATCATCCTCAGCAACAACGGGTACGACGTGGTGAACCTCGGCATCAAGCAGCCGATCGCGACGATCCTCGACGCGGCGATCGAGCAGAAGGCCGACGTCATCGGCATGTCCGGTCTGCTCGTGAAGTCGACCGTGGTGATGAAGGACAACCTGCAGGAACTCAACGCCAAGGGAGTCGCGGAGAAGTTCCCCGTCCTCCTCGGCGGTGCTGCGCTGACCCGCTCGTACGTGGAGAACGATCTGGCCGAGGTGTACGAGGGCGACGTCAGCTACGCGCGCGACGCATTCGAGGGCCTGCACAGGATGGACGAGATCATGGCCGTCAAACGCGGCGGCGGACCCGACCCGGACAGCCCGGAAGCGATCGCCGCCCGGGAGAAGGCGGCCGAGCGCAAGGCGCGCCACGAACGGTCCAAGCGGATCGCGGAGAAGCGTAAGGCCGCCGAGACCCCGGTCGAGGTGCCGGAACGGTCCGACGTTGCCACCGACATCGTCGTCCCGAGCCCGCCGTTCTGGGGCAACCGGATCGTGAAGGGTGTCTCGCTGTCCGACTACGCCGGACTGCTGGACGAGCGCGCCCTGTTCCTCGGGCAGTGGGGCCTGCGCGGGCAGCGTTCCGGCGACGGTCCCACCTACGAGGAATTGGTGGAGACGGAGGGCCGCCCGCGCCTGCGGTACTGGCTCGACCGGCTGAGCACCGAGGGAATCCTCGCGCACGCCGCCGTGGTGTACGGCTATTTCCCCGCCGTGTCCGAGGGCGACGACGTGGTCGTGCTCACCGACCCGGCGCCCGACGCGGACGAACGCTTCCGGTTCACGTTCCCGCGCCAGCACCGCGACCGCTTCCTGTGCGTCGCCGACTTCGTGCGGTCCCGCACCGAGGCGAAGGAGACCGGCCAGGTCGACGTGTTCCCGATGCAGCTGGTCACCATGGGGCAGCCGATCGCGGACTTCGCGAACGAGCTGTTCGCCGCCAACGCGTACCGCGACTACCTCGAGGTGCACGGCATCGGCGTGCAGCTGACGGAGTCGCTGGCCGAGTACTGGCATCGACGGGTCCGCGAGGAACTCGTGCTGCCCGGCGGCCACAACGTCGCCGAGCAGGATCCGTCGGAGGTGTCCGGGTTCTTCGACCTCGCCTACCGCGGCGCCCGCTATTCGTTCGGCTACGGCGCCTGCCCCAACCTGGAGGACCGCGCGAAGATGGTCGCTCTCCTCGAACCGGAACGGATCGGTGTGAAGTTGTCGGAGGAACTGCAGTTGCATCCCGAGCAGTCCACGGATGCGTTCGTGCTGCACCACCCCGAGGCGAAGTACTTCAATGTCTGACGCATTCGACGGTCTCGCAGGCGTGCTGTGGGACATGGACGGAACGCTGCTCGATTCCGAGAAGATGTGGGACGTCGCGGTCCGTGAGTTGTCGATGCACCTCGGTGGGCCGATGACGGAGGAGACCCGGCTGAAGACGATCGGCGCGTCCAGCGCCAACGCGCTCGGCGTCATCTTCGACGCCCTCGGGCTCGACCGGGATCCGGCGGCGCTCGCCGAGGCCAAGGAATGGATGTTCACCCGCGTCGAGGAACTGTTCGGCGACGGCATCCCGTGGCGGCCGGGCGCCCACGATGCACTGCGGACCGCCCGGGCCCACGGCCTGAGGTCGGCGCTGGTGACCAACACCGAGCGCCGCCTCACCGAGCGGGCGCTGGAGACGCTCGGCAGGCACCACTTCGACCACTCGGTGTGCGGCGACGAGGTGCCGGCAGGCAAACCACATCCCGACCCGTACCTGCGGGGTGCCGAACTTCTCGGGTTGCATCCGTCGCAGTGCCTCGCGATCGAGGACTCGCCCACCGGCGCGGCGTCCGCGCAGGCCGCGGGCTGCGTCGTGCTGATCGTCCCGTGCGAGATCCCGGTGGCCGACGGCCCGGGGCGGGTGTTCCGGGACAGCCTCGAAGGTCTCACCGGTTCCGATCTGGCCGAGGCCTGGGCGCAGCCGAGCGGTGTGCGTCTCTAGGTAGTCTGGTTCCCCGTGGCTGTCCCGAAAATCGTGCTGTTCTACGTGTTCACTCCGCTCGCCGACCCGGAGGCGATCCGGCTGTGGCAGTACACGCTCGCCGAGGCACACAACCTGACCGGGCGGATCCTCGTCTCCGAGCACGGCATCAACGCGACCGTCGGCGGCGACATCCGCGACGTCAAGCGGTACGTGAAGGGGACCCGCGGCTACGCGCCGTTCAAGGACGCCGACATCAAGTGGTCGGACGGTCTCGGTGACGACTTCCCGCGGCTCAGCGTCAAGGTGCGGTCGGAGATCGTGACGTTCGGTGCGCCGGGCGAGCTGAAGGTGGACGCGGACGGCGTCGTCGGCGGCGGTACCCACCTGGCGCCGGACGAGGTGCACCGCCTGGTCGAGGGGCGCGGTGACGACGTCGTCTTCTTCGACGGACGCAACGGTTTCGAGGCGGAGATCGGCCGCTTCCGGGACGCCGTCGTGCCGGACGTGTCCACCACCCGCGACTTCGTGCACGAACTCGACAGCGGCAAATACGACCATCTCAAGGACAAGGCCGTCGTCACCTACTGCACCGGGGGAGTGCGGTGCGAGGTCCTGTCCTCGCTGATGCGCTCGCGCGGGTTCGGCGAGGTCTATCAACTCGACGGCGGCATCGTCCGCTACGGCGAGGCGTTCGGCGACACGGGTCTGTGGGAGGGGTCGCTGTACGTCTTCGACAAGCGGATGACCATCGAGTTCAGCGACCAGGCCACGACCCTGGGTCGCTGCACCCGATGCGGCGGTCCGACGTCCCGGTACGAGAATCTGCCGGACGATCGGGGCCGCGAACTCGTGCTCGTGTGCGCCGGCTGCACCGAGAACCGGGCGGGCTGAGGTGGCCGGGGCGCCGCTGCCCGTCCGCAACGGTCTCGGTCCCGATCGCATCCGGATGCCGGCCGGGCTCGGGGCGAAGACCGTCGCCGAATTCCTGGTCGAGACGTACCCCGACGAGCGGGCGCACTGGCTGTCGCTGATCGACGGTGGGGAAGTCGTCGACGAACACGGCCGGGTCGTCGACCGCGGCACCCGCTATGCGCCGACCCGATTCGTGTACTTCTACCGCGACCCCGCACCCGAGATCGCTGTTCCGTTCGAGATCGACATCCTCCACCGCGACGACCACCTCGTGGTGATCGACAAGCCCCATTTCCTCGCGACCATCCCGCGGGGCGCGCACATCACCGAGACCGCGGTCGTGCGGTTGCGGCGGACGCTCGACCTCCCCGATCTCACCCCGGCGCACCGGCTCGACCGGATGACGGCCGGTGTGCTGGTGTTCCTGATCCGGCCGGAAGACCGCCGGGCGTATCAGGAACTGTTCGTCTCCCAGCAGGTCACCAAGGAATACGAGGCCGTCGCCGGGCACGATCCCGCACTGGAGTTTCCGCGCATCATCCGCAGCCGCATCGTCAAGGAACACGGGATCATGACGGCCACGGAGGAACCGGGAGAACCGAACAGCGAAACCGTCGTCGATCTGATCGAGACCCGGGACGGTCGCGCACGCTACCGGCTGCTGCCGAAGACCGGCCGGACGCACCAACTGCGGCTGCACATGTCGTCGCTGGGGCTGCCGATCGAGGGCGACAACTACTACCCGGACTTCCGCCGATCCGAGCCCGGCGACTTCTCGACCCCGTTGCGGTTGCTGGCGCGGGCCATCGAGTTCACCGATCCCCGTTCGGGCCGGGTCCGCCGGTTCGAGAGTCGCCGCAGACTCGGGTGGTGACCGGTTCGGAGAGGTCCGCGGCGGCGTGAAACAATGGGTCCTCGTGAAGACCTTCGAATCCCTGTTCGCCGAGCTGACCGAGCGTGCCGCTACCCGCCCCGAGGGGTCCGGCACCGTTGCCGCCCTCGACGCCGGCGTCCATTCGCAGGGAAAGAAGATCCTCGAAGAGGCGGGTGAGGTGTGGATCGCCGCCGAGCACGAAAGCGACGAGGCGCTCGCCGAGGAGATCTCCCAGCTGCTGTACTGGACGCAGGTGCTGATGGTGGGCAAGGGCCTGAAACTCGAGGACGTCTACCGACATCTGTGATCGGTGATCGAGACTCCTCCACCCGCTCCCGAAAGGAACCTCAGCCATGCTGCGCGTCGCAGTCCCCAACAAGGGCTCGCTGTCCGAGTCCGCCGCCGAAATTCTCTCCGAGGCCGGCTACCGCCGTCGCACCGACTCCCGCGACCTGACCGTCCTCGACCCGTCCAATCAGGTCGAGTTCTTCTTCCTCCGCCCCAAGGACATCGCGATCTACGTCGGATCCGGTGAACTCGATCTCGGCATCACCGGCCGCGACCTCGCCCGCGACTCGGGCGCCCCGGTCGCCGAGCGGCTGTCGCTCGGCTTCGGCCGCTCCACGTTCCGGTACGCCGCCCCCGCGGGCAAGGACTGGAAGGTCGAGGATCTCGCTGGACTCCGGATCGCCACGTCCTACCCCAACCTGGTGCGCGACGACCTCTCCGCACGCGGGATCGAGGCCTCGGTCATCCGCCTCGACGGCGCCGTGGAGATCTCGATCCAGCTCGGGGTCGCGGACGCCATCGCCGACGTCGTCGGATCCGGCCGCACCCTGCGCCAGCACAACCTGGTCGCGTTCGGTGACACCCTGTGCGACTCCGAGGGTGTGCTCATCGAGCGCGCCGGTTCGCCCGCCGACGATTCCGCACGCAACCAGTTGGTCGAGCGGGTGCGCGGCATCGTCTTCGCGCAGCAGAATCTGATGCTCGACTACGACTGCCCGAAGACGATCCTCGACGACGCGCTGAAGATCACCCCCGGACTGGAGTCGCCGACGCTGTCGCCGCTCGCCGACGAGAATTGGGTCGCGGTCCGGGCGATGGTGCCGATCAAGGGTCACAACGGAGTGATGGACGAACTCGCGGACCTCGGCGCCAAGGCCATCCTCGCGTCGAACATCCGGTCCTGCCGCGCCCTCTGATCTCGTTCCGCCGCAGGACGATCCGCGCCCGTTCCGATCAGGAGCGGGCGCGGACCTGTACGGTCTGGGCGATCCGGCCGACCGCGCCGGTCTCGTCGTACAGCACGCCCGCGCACATCCCCACGCCGTCGGGGCCGATGGACGTCTCGGAGCCGACGCCGACCCATTCGCCCTCGGGGACCCGGAAGATGTGCACGGTGAGGTCGGTATTGAGGAACGTCCAGTCGGCCGGGTCGAGTTTCGATCCCACACCGTTGGCGACGTCCGCGATGGAGAAGAGCCGCTCGAGCGGCGTCATGGTCTCGCCGAGGACCAGCGCGGGCCGCGGCCTCGCCCACAGCTTGCCGGGGCCCTCGCACCCCATCTCGGCGATCCACCGCCAGTCGAGGGTCGTCAGGTAGCCCGAATTCCAGCCTTCGCTGAACTTGCCCTCCCGGCCGGTGGACCGAGGTTCGAGCGGCGGGTCGACGACGTGGACGGCATCGTTCGTGTCGACGGTCTCCATGCGCCACGCCGAGCCCCGCGCCACGGCCCGGGGCCGGTCGCCGACGGTCCACAGTTCGGCGACCACCAACTCCACCCGGCGGCCCGGCCGCTGCACCCAGGACCGGACCTCGAGTTCGGCGATCGGGATCGGGCCGAGGATCTCGACAACGACCCGCGTGATGCGCGCGTCGTCACGAGGGGCGCACCGTTCGAGTGCCCGCACGAGCAGCGCGGACGGGGGAGCGCCGTGCTGCATCGTCTCGGCCCACACGCTGATCGTCAGATCCGTGCTGTCGAATCGCTCGACCGTGATCTTCTGGTCCGAGTCCACTTCCGGCGCACCCAGTGCTTCCGAACCGAGTGGTACGTAGTAGGACTCGGAACTCATTCGACAATCTCCTCGAAACCTGGTGCGTCTTCGGCGGGCCCCTCCGGCCATCCCGGGTAGGGAGGCGGCGTTCCTCCGAACGAGGGGCACAGGGACTTATGATCACACCAGTCGCAGAGCCGGCTCGGCTTGGGTCGGAAATCGCCGGTGACACCCGCCGCCAGGATGGCCTTCCAGATCGCCGACAGTGTGCGCTCGAACCGCAGCAGTTCGTCCTCGTCGGGTGCGTAGGTGAGGACCGTCCCGGACGCGAGATACAGCAGTCGCAGCTGCGCCGGGACGATGCCGCGGGTGCGCAGCAGGACCAGCGCATAGAACTTCATCTGGAACAGCGCCTTGGACTCGGACATCTCGCGGGGTGCGCGACCGGTCTTGTAGTCGACCACCCGCACCTCACCGGTGGGGGCCACGTCGATTCGGTCGACGAATCCGCGGAGCAGCATCCCGTCGGCGAGTTCGGTCTCGACACGCTGTTCGCACGATTCGGCCTCGAACCGGGTGGGGTCCTCCAGTTCGTAGTAGGCGGTGACGAGCGACCGCGCCTCGTCGAGGAACGACTCGCGCTGGTCCTCGGGAACCAGGTCGATCAGGTCGGGGGCCTCGGCGAGGAGGCGCTCCCAGGACGGGAGGATCAGATCGACCGCCTTCTGCGGAACCCGTTCGGCGGCGGGCAACGCGAACAGCGTCTCGAGCGCGGCGTGCACGACCGTGCCCTTCACCTGCGCGCGCGACGGCGCCTCCGGGAGCCGGTCGACGGCACGGAAGCGGTAGAGAAGCGGGCACTGCTTGAAGTCGCCGGCGCGGGACGGCGACAGGGCGGGGCGCCTGCGGGTGACCGAAGTGTCGCCGGGCTGTGACGGGGAACCCTGTGTGACGGGGGCTGGCGACTCTGAGATGCTCACACCTGGCAGGGTAGGCCCCCGGTCCGACAGTCGTGTCGGGGCAGCGGGGCGGGCGCCGGACGGCGCCGGACGAACAGGCTGAGGAGTCGGTGACGATGGTGGGACGCGAAACGCGACCGAGTGGACCGTTTCGGGTGGGCGATCGCGTCCAGCTGACCGACGGCAAGGGCCGGCACTACACGGTCAACCTGGAGGCCGGCAAGGAGTTCCACACGCACCGCGGCGGAATCCTGCACGACGACCTGATCGGCACCGACGAGGGCAGCGTGGTCAAGTCGACCAACGGCACCCCGTACCTGGCGCTGCGACCGCTGCTCGTCGACTACGTCCTGTCGATGCCCCGCGGGGCGCAGGTCATCTACCCGAAGGACGCCGCGCAGATCGTCCACGAGGGCGACGTCTTCCCCGGCGCCCGCGTCCTCGAGGCCGGCGCAGGCTCGGGCGCCCTGACGTGCTCCCTGCTGCGGGCGGTCGGGCCGGAAGGCCGGGTCATCTCGTACGAGGTGCGCGACGACCACGCCGAGCACGCGGTGCGGAACGTCGAGACGTTCTTCGGGGAACGCCCCGCGAACTGGGACCTGACCATCGCGGACGTCGCCGAGTTCGACGCCGACGCGGCCGGCGGCCCGGTCGACCGGGTGGTCCTCGACATGCTGGCACCCTGGGACGCGCTGCCCGCGGTGTCCAAGGCGCTGGTCCCCGGCGGCGTGCTCGTCGTCTACGTCGCGACTGTGACGCAGCTCTCCAAGGTCGTCGAGGCGATGCGCGAGCAGGAGTGCTGGACCGAGCCGCGGTCCTGGGAGTCGATCGTCCGTGGCTGGCACGTCGTCGGGCTCGCCGTGCGGCCGGAACACCGGATGCAGGGCCACACCGCGTTCCTGGTGAGCGCCCGGCGTCTCGCCGAGGGAACCGTCACCCCCAAGCCGCAGCGCCGGTCGGGTAAGGGCTGAGACACGGCTTCGGCGGCGCCCGGAGCGGGCGCCGCCGAAGGACCGGGCTAGCTGCAGCCCGCGCGTGCCATGCCGAGCAGGGTGCACGTGCTCTCGTCCGACACCTTCCACACGCCGTCGACGTTCTCCCACGTCCACGCCGTCGGAGCGGCCGTGCCGTACGGGCTCACGATCGCGACGTTCGCCGTCGCGGTATCGCCCTCCACCTGCACGTCCGTGACCGTGAAGGACACCGGGTAGTTGGCCATGGCGGCGGTCATCGCCTCCAGATTCGGGCGGCGTTCGTCGCCGTCGACGACCACGACGGTTTTCTCGTCGACCGGCCGGGCCGGGTCCACGAGCAGCTGGAGCGTACCGAGCAGTTCCTCCGACGTGGGGGCGGCGACGGTCGCGTCTACCTGCGACGACGTGGCCGCGGACGTCGCCGCGGCGGTGCCGGAACCGTCGTCGGACGAGCAGGCCGACATTCCGAGCGCGAAGACCACCGCGCCCACGGCAACCACGGACCTACCGGTGAAGGACGTGCCGTTCAGGGGCTTGCGGATTATCACGACGAACCCTTTCGTTACACGGAACAGAGAGGAAACTGCTCGACAGGTAGGTAAGGCTAACATGAGAGTTTCGATGGCCCCGGGTGTCGCGTATGCCGATTCGCAATCGGCAGAATCCGTGTCACGGCGCAGAATTCGGGCAGTGCCGGTAGCGTTGATAGATCTCATTGGGAGGAGACGCACATGAGCTCGACAGAGAACCCCGATTCGGTTGCGGCCGCACGAGAGCTCGAGGCGTTGCGCGCGGAGGCGTCGGCACTGCGCAGGCAGCTCGCGGAGTCGCCGGAACAGCTTCGTGAGATGGAATCGCGAGTGGACTCGCTGTCCATCCGGAACACCAAGTTGATGGACACCCTCAAGGAGGCCCGTCAGCAGCTCATTGCGCTCCGAGAGGAAGTCGATCGCCTCGGCCAGCCGCCGAGCGGGTACGGCGTGCTGCTCGGAGTGCACGACGATCAGACCGTGGACGTGTTCACCTCCGGACGCAAGATGCGGTTGACCTGCTCCCCGAACGTCGACGCCGAGACCCTCAAGCTCGGCCAGACTGTGCGCCTCAACGAGGCACTCACGATCGTGGAAGCGGGCAACTTCGAGCGTGTCGGTGAGATCAGCACGCTTCGCGAGGTCCTCGACGACGGTCAGCGCGCCCTCGTGGTCGGTCACGCCGACGAGGAACGGATCGTCTGGCTGGCCGAACCCCTCGCCACCGTGTACGCGGACAGCGAACGAGAGTCGGTCGCGTACGACGCCGAATCGCCCACCCGCAAACTACGGCCGGGCGACTCCCTCCTCGTGGACACGAAGGCCGGGTACGCGTTCGAGCGGATCCCCAAGGCCGAGGTCGAGGATCTCGTCCTCGAAGAGGTTCCCGACGTCCACTACGACGACATCGGCGGCCTCGGCCGGCAGATCGAGCAGATCCGTGACGCCGTCGAGTTGCCGTTCCTCCACAAGGACCTGTTCCACGAATACGAGCTCCGCCCGCCGAAGGGTGTGCTCCTCTACGGTCCGCCCGGGTGCGGCAAGACGCTCATCGCCAAGGCGGTCGCCAACTCCCTCGCGAAGAAGATCGCGGAGGCCCGGGGGCAGGACAGCAAGGAAGCCAAGTCCTACTTCCTCAACATCAAGGGCCCCGAGCTGCTGAACAAGTTCGTCGGCGAGACCGAGCGGCACATCCGGCTGATCTTCCAGCGGGCCCGGGAGAAGGCGTCCGAGGGCACCCCGGTGATCGTGTTCTTCGACGAGATGGATTCGATCTTCCGCACCCGCGGGTCGGGTGTCTCCTCCGACGTCGAGACCACCGTCGTGCCGCAGCTGCTCAGTGAGATCGACGGTGTGGAGGGACTCGAGAACGTCATCGTGATCGGCGCCTCCAACCGCGAAGACATGATCGACCCCGCGATCCTGCGCCCCGGCCGCCTCGACGTGAAGATCAAGATCGAACGCCCCGACGCGGAGTCGGCGCAGGACATCTTCTCGAAGTACCTCGTCGAGACACTGCCGGTGCACAGCGACGACATCGCGGAGTTCGGTGGCGACCGCACGGCCTGCATCCGGGTGATGATCGAACGGGTCGTCGACCGTATGTACGCCGAGAGCGAGGAGAACCGCTTCCTCGAGGTCACGTACGCCAACGGCGACAAGGAGGTCCTGTACTTCAAGGACTTCAACTCGGGGGCGATGATCCAGAACATCGTCGACCGCGCCAAGAAGTACGCGATCAAGTCGGTGCTCGACACCGGTGCCCCGGGCCTGCGCGTCCAGCACCTGTTCGACTCCATCGTCGACGAGTTCTCGGAGAACGAGGACCTGCCGAACACCACCAACCCCGACGACTGGGCCCGGATCTCGGGCAAGAAGGGTGAGCGGATCGTCTACATCCGCACGTTGGTCACCGGTAAGAACGCGAGCGCGAGCCGCGCCATCGACACCGAGTCCAACACCGGCCAGTACCTGTAGGCCGATCGGTACGACCCGCGCGGCGGGAACCGGGGACGGTTCCCGCCGCGCGGGTCGGCCGTGTGTCAGCGGTCCCGTGCGACGAGGTAGTCCTCGAGGAGTGCCCTCGTGTCCGGCACGAACGGCCACCGCGGGTCGCGCAGGTGCGTCACCAGTTCGTGGGGTGTCCACCACCAGCCCGACGCGATCTCGCTGGCCTGGTGGACGACGGGCCCGTCCCAGTGCGTCTCGTAGGCGTACAGGTGGCAGCGCAGCCGCAGGCCCTGCCACTCGCCGTCCCACGCCACCCTCGCGATGGGGGTGAGGCTCACCCCGGTGATGCCCAGTTCCTCCGCCAGTTCCCGGCCCGCCGCCTCTTCCGGCGTCTCCCCGGGATCGACCACCCCGCCGGCCAGGCAGTCGTGGTGTCCGGCGAGCACCGTCTTCGTGTCCGACCGCCGGTGCACGTAGAGGCGCTGCTCGTCACCGGATCGGACGAGGACCCCGGCGCTCGCGTGCCACAGTCCCTCGGCGTAGACACGGGAACGCGCGGCCGATCCCACCGGTCGCCCGGAACTGTCGAACACCGCCACCACTTCGTCCGTGCCGGGTGGGGTGTTCGGTGCGGAATCCATGAGTCGATCCTGCCAGCACCCCGGCGAACGTCGGTACTGTCGAGGTCGGTTGCTCGTTCCGGTGCCGAAGGGGTGAGAGTTCATGGCGTTGCCGCGTTCGATCGCCCGATTCAACCGGGTCCTCACCAACCGGGTGAGCCGTCGCGTCGCGACAATCCTGCCCGGGTTCGCCGTGGTCGAGCACCGCGGCCGCACATCCGGTAGGACGTATCGCACGCCCGTCAACGTGTTCGTCGTGGACGGCCGCTACCGGTTCGCCCTCACGTACGGAGCGCACAGCGACTGGGTGCGAAACGTGGTGGCGGCGGGCGGATGCACCATCGTGACGCGCCGCCGGACGGTGCACCTGACGGACCCTCGAATCGGCACCGACGGCACCCACTCCTGGGCGCCGCCCGGGGTCCGGACCGTGCTCGAGGTGATCGCGGCGGACCAGTACCTGGAGTGCTCGCCGGGCTAGTCGCCGGACACCGACGGCTCGCGCGGCAGGAGTGTGCCGCCGGGTGGCGTGGGTGATCGCATAGGCTCGGCAGCATGCAGCGGATCATCGGTGTCGAAGTCGAGTACGGAATCTCCTCACCCAGCGAGCCTTCGGCCAATCCGATCTTGACGTCCACCCAGGCGGTGCTGGCTTATGCGGCAGCCGCGGGAGTGCCGCGCGCCAAGCGCACCCGATGGGATTACGAGGTGGAATCCCCGCTGCGGGACGCCCGCGGATTCGACCTGGGCCGGCTCAGCGGCCCGGCGCCCGTCATCGACGCCGACGAGGTCGGCGCGGCCAACATGATCCTCACCAACGGCGCCCGGCTCTACGTCGACCACGCGCACCCCGAGTACTCGGCCCCGGAGGTCACCGACCCCCTGGACGCCGTCATCTGGGACAAGGCCGGCGAACGCGTGATGGAGGCGGCCGCCCGGCACGCGTCGAGCGTCCCCGGTGCCCCGCGACTGCAGCTGTACAAGAACAACGTGGACGGCAAGGGCGCGTCGTACGGCACCCACGAGAACTACCTGATGTCCCGGGCCACGCCGTTCTCTGCGGTGATCAACGGGCTGACGCCGTTCTTCGCGTCCCGTCAGGTGATCTGCGGGTCGGGCCGGGTGGGCATCGGCCAGTCCGGTGACGAGGCCGGCTTCCAGCTGTCCCAGCGGGCCGACTACATCGAGGTGGAGGTCGGGCTCGAGACCACGCTCAAGCGCGGCATCATCAACACCCGCGACGAACCGCACGCCGACGCGGACAAGTACCGGCGTCTGCACGTCATCATCGGCGACGCGAACCTCGCCGAGATGTCCACGTACCTGAAGGTCGGGACGACGGCGCTGGTCCTCGACCTCATCGAGGCCGGTGTCGACCTCACCGACCTGCAGCTGGCCCGACCGGTCACCGCCGTGCACCACATCAGCCACGACCCGACGCTGCGCGCCACGGTCGCGCTGGCCGACGGCCGGGAACTGACCGGGCTTGCGTTGCAGCGGATCTATCTGGACCGGGTCGACAAGTTCATGTCCGCCGAGGGCAACGACGACCCCCGCGTGGCCGATCTGCTGGAGAAGTGGGCGATGGTGCTCGACCTCCTCGAGCGGGACCCGATGGAATGCGCCCACCTGCTGGACTGGCCGGCCAAGCTGCGTCTGCTCGAGGGTTTCCGGAACCGGGAGGGCCTCAACTGGTCCGCGCCGCGACTGCATCTGGTCGACCTGCAGTACTCGGACGTCCGCCTCGACAAGGGTCTGTACAACCGGCTCGTCGCCCGCGGGTCGATGGAGCGCCTGGTGTCGGAGCAGGCGGTGCTCGACGCCGTCGACACCCCGCCGACCGACACCCGCGCCTACTTCCGCGGTGAATGCCTGCGCAAGTTCGGCGCCGACATCGCGGCTGCGAGCTGGGATTCGGTGATCTTCGATCTCGGTGGCGACTCCCTGGTCCGCATTCCCACCCTCGAGCCGCTGCGGGGCAGCAAGGCGCACGTGGGGGAGTTGCTGGAGTCGGTGGAGACCGCGAAAGAGCTCGTCGACGAGCTCACGAACTGACATCTCGGCCGTTCCCGCACGGATCTGCCCGGAACTCGCCGTCGCGTCGGCACACGTGGGGCGGCGACGCTCGGTAGGGTGAAGGTCCGAGCGGATGATGTAGTCAGACTGCTTGGCAGCACAGGACGCTCGGAAGAAGAGCTCCCTTCACACAAGGAGGTCGGCGGCGATGGCGCAAGAGCAGACCAAACGAACTGGCGGCGGCGACGAGGACGACACCCCGGGCGGTGACGGTGCGGCCGGTCAGGAACGTCGCGAAAAGCTGGCCGAGGACACCGACGACCTGCTCGACGAGATCGACGACGTGCTCGAGGAGAACGCCGAGGACTTCGTCCGGGCCTATGTCCAGAAGGGCGGCCAGTGACGGCGGATCGACCGGCATTGCGGACAGGCGACGGTGACACGAGACTCAGTTTCGGTTCGAATCTGAGCTCGTTCACCGAGTATCTGCGTGGTCACGCACCAGAATTGCTGCCGGAGAATCGGATCGGCCATCGTTCGCACTCGACACGGGGTGGTGACGGGATGGAGAGCGGTGATCTCGCACCGCACGGAACCACGATCGTGGCGCTCACCTACAAGGGTGGCGTCCTGCTGGCAGGCGACCGGCGCGCGACCCAGGGCAACCTGATCGCCAGCCGGGACGTCGAGAAGGTGTACGTCACCGACGAATACTCGGCGGCCGGTATCGCCGGCACCGCGGGCATCGCCATCGAACTGGTCCGCCTGTTCGCCGTCGAACTCGAGCACTACGAGAAGATCGAGGGCGTTCAGCTGACCTTCGACGGCAAGGCCAACCGCCTGGCGTCGATGGTGCGGGGCAACCTCGGGGCGGCGATGCAGGGTCTCGCGGTCGTCCCGCTGCTCGTCGGCTACGACCTCGACGCGGACGACGAGGCCCATGCGGGCCGCATCGTCTCGTACGACGTCGTCGGCGGCCGGTACGAGGAACGCGCCGGATACCACGCGGTCGGTTCGGGTTCGCTGTTCGCGAAGTCGGCACTGAAGAAGATCTACTCGCCGGACAGCGACGAGGAGACCGCCCTGCGGGCGGCCATCGAATCGCTGTACGACGCGGCCGACGACGACTCGGCCACCGGTGGGCCCGACTTGACCCGCGGCATCTACCCGACCGCGGTCACGATCACCCAGGCCGGTGCCGTACACGTGTCCGAGGAGACGACGTCCGAGTTGGCTCGGCGCATCGTCGCCGAGCGCACCGAACAAGGGGGGTCTGCGCGATGACCATGCCGTATTACGCCTCCGCCGAGCAGATCATGCGGGACCGCTCGGAATTGGCGCGCAAGGGAATTGCCCGCGGACGCAGCGTCGTGGTGCTCACGTTCCGCGACGGCGTGCTGTTCGTCGCCGAGAATCCCTCCACCGCGCTGCACAAGGTCAGCGAACTGTACGACCGGCTCGGCTTCGCGGCCGTCGGCAAGTACAACGAGTTCGAGAATCTGCGGCGCGCAGGGATCGTCCACGCCGACATGCGCGGTTACTCGTACGACCGCCGTGACGTGACGGGCCGATCGCTGGCCAACGCGTACGCGCAGACCCTGGGCACGATCTTCACCGAGCAACCCAAGCCCTACGAGGTGGAGATCTGCGTCGCGGAGGTCGGGCGCGTGGGCAGCCCGAAGGCTCCCCAGCTGTACCGCATCACCTACGACGGATCCATCGTCGACGAACAGCATTTCGTCGTGATGGGTGGCACGACCGAGCCGATCGCGACCGCCATGCGCGAGTCGTACCGTGCCGACCTCGACCTCGAGGCGGCGGTCGGTATCGCGGTCAACGCCCTACGTCAGGGCGGTGCCGGGGAGGGCGAGAAGCGGAACGTCGACGTGGCCAGCCTCGAGGTGGCCGTGCTCGATCAGTCCCGGCCGCGCCGCGCGTTCCGGCGGATCGCCGGACCCGCGCTCGAACAGCTGATCCCCGCAGAGCCTGCGGCCGCCTCGGAGCCCGCTTCGGAGTCGAAGCCGGACACCGAGACGAAGCCGGCCGACACTCAGGACTGAGGCCGGTACACGGCGATCGCTTCGGGCGCCGACCGGAAGTCGAAGCGCAGGGCGTCGGCGACCACTTCACCGTCGGTGGCCAGCGCAACCGGCGAGCCGTCCACGCGGACGGTGAGCCGGGGCACGAGGGATCGCACGTACACCCGGCTGCTTCCGAGCGTCCCGGTGGCGGCGGCGAACAGTAGCCGCGGCCGGGACGCTCGCCGGTCGGCCCGCACGTAGCGGACGTCGAGCAGTCCGCCGGTGATGGCGGGACGCGACATCGGAACCTGATCGCCGGGGGAATACCGACCGTTCCCCACGAACAGCATCCACACCTTCACGGGCCTGCCGTCGATGGTGACGGCGAGCGGTGTTGCCGCGGAGAGAATCCGGATCATCGCCGCACACGCCGCGGGCCACTTCCCGTACCGGGGCTGCCACTTCTCCCGCAGCCGCACCGCGTCGGGGTAGCCGCCGAGACTGGCGGTGTTGAGGAACGGGGCGGGTTCCTCGACATCGGTGTGGACGACGGCCTGGTCGACGAGAACCGCACGTCCGGTCTCGACGGCCTTCGCGGTGTCCGAGATGTCGGCGACGCCGGCGTCGCGCGCGAAGTGATTGAGTGTGCCGCCGGGGAACACCGCCAGCGGCAGCGAATGACGCGCCGCCGCGGACGCGACGGCGACCACGGTCCCGTCCCCGCCGCACACTCCGAGTGCACGCGGATTCGTCTCGGCCACCCAGGCGTCGAGTTGCTCGGCGAAATCGTGGTCGGTGTCGAGGGCGCGCACGTGCGCGTTCGGGAGCGCGGTGGCGATCTCCTCACTGGGATCCACAGTGTCCGGCCCGGACTCCTGGTTCACCAGCACGAGCAGGCCCTCACCGCCCGGCAGCGCCGGCGCGTCGACCGCGCGGCCCAGTTCCGCCGGGTCCTCGGTGCGCACCGCCCACCAGCGGCGGGTTCCCGAAGCGACGGCCCCGCCCAGTATCAGCCCGGCGACGACGTCCGACGGCCAGTGCACGCCGTTGTGCACCCGGGAGTACGCGACCGCGGCCGCGAGGGGGGCGAGTGCGGCACCGGCCGCGGGCGATTCCAAGGCGACACCCGTGGTGAACGCCGCCGCCGACGCCGAATGTCCCGATGGGAAGGACGAGGACCGGGGGATCGGCACCCCGCGCAGCGCGTTCGTCCAGGCGCGGGCGGGAGGGCGCCGCCGCGGGAACACCGGTTTGAGGATGCCGTTGGCGAGACCGCTCGCCATCGCGAGGGACAGCAGGCCCCGCACGGCACCGCGCCGGGCGCGTCCGCCGACCAGTCCCAGCAGCGCCGCCACGCACCACCACAAGACCCCCTTGTCGGCCGCGTGACTGAGGAAGCGCATCGCCCGGTCGACCTCGGAGGGGCGCAGATCTGCGCTGCGGCCGAACACGATTTCGTCGGCCCGGTGGATGCGGTGCAGGTGTCGGTTCACCGTCTCAGCGTAGGCGCGGAGTGTCGCCGGACGGTTTTCCCGCTCCGCCGGGTGATCGGCGTTGTACTCTCGAGGTGTGCAGCGACGAATCATGGGAATTGAGACAGAGTTCGGTGTGACCTGCACCTTCCATGGTCACAGGCGACTGAGCCCGGACGAGGTTGCGCGCTACCTGTTCCGGCGGGTGGTGTCGTGGGGCCGGAGTTCCAACGTGTTCCTCAGGAACGGTGCCCGCCTGTATCTGGACGTCGGCTCGCACCCCGAATACGCGACAGCCGAGTGCGACAACCTCATCCAGTTGGTCAACCACGACCGGGCGGGTGAGCGCGTCCTCGAGGAGTTGCTGATCGACGCCGAGCAGCGGCTCGCCGAGGAAGGCATCGGCGGCGACATCTACCTGTTCAAGAACAACACGGACTCGGCGGGTAATTCGTACGGCTGTCACGAGAACTTCCTCGTGGCGCGGGCCGGCGAATTCTCCCGGATCTCGGACGTGCTGCTCCCGTTCCTGGTGACGCGGCAGCTGATCTGCGGCGCCGGCAAGGTACTGCAGACGCCGAAGGCGGCCACGTTCTGCCTGTCGCAGCGCGCCGAGCACATCTGGGAGGGCGTGTCCTCGGCGACCACGCGGTCGCGGCCCATCATCAACACCCGCGACGAGCCGCACGCCGACGCGGAGAAGTACCGCCGCCTGCACGTGATCGTCGGCGATTCCAACATGTCCGAGTCCACCACGATGCTGAAGGTGGGCACGGCGGCGCTCGTGCTCGAGATGATCGAGGCCGGGGTGTCGTTCCGCGACTTCGCGCTCGACAACCCGATCCGCGCCATCCGCGAGGTCAGCCACGACGTCACCGGGCGCCGCCCGGTGCGGCTCGCAGGCGGCAGGCAGGCCAGCGCCCTCGACATCCAGCGGGAGTACCACGCCCGCGCCGTCGAACACCTGCAGAACCGCGACCCCGATCCGCAGGTCACGCAGGTGGTCGACCTGTGGGGCCGCATGCTGGACGCCGTCGAGACGCAGGATTTCGCAAAGGTCGACACGGAGATCGACTGGGTGATCAAGCGCAAGCTGTTCCAGCGCTACCAGGACCGGCACGGCTTCGAACTGGCCGACCCGAAGATCGCGCAACTCGATCTGGCGTACCACGACATCAAACGCGGTCGCGGCGTGTTCGACGTGCTGCAGCGCAAGGGTCTGGTGAAGCGGATCACCGAGGACGAGACCATCGAGGCCGCGGTGGACACTCCGCCGCAGACCACCCGGGCGAAGCTGCGCGGCGAATTCATCACCGCCGCGCAGGAGGCCGGACGCGACTTCACGGTCGACTGGGTGCATCTCAAGCTCAACGACCAGGCCCAGCGGACCGTGCTGTGCAAAGACCCGTTCCGGTCGGTCGACGAGCGGGTGGAGCGGCTGATTGCCTCGATGTAGCGGCGCTCGGGGAGTCCGTAACGGGCTCACCCACTAGGCTTCCCGGCGTGCCGACTTCCAAGATCGAGCGCTTGATGAACCTGGTGATCTGTTTGCTGTCCACCAGACAGTTCCTCACCGCCGAGAAGATTCGCGAGAGCGTTGCCGGGTACGCCGACTCCGCCAGCGACGAGGCGTTCAGCCGCATGTTCGAACGCGACAAGAACGAGTTGCGGGATCTCGGTGTTCCGCTCGAGACCGGGCAGGCGTCGCGGTTCTCGACGGTCGAGGGCTACCGGATCAACCGCAATGCGTACGAGCTCCCCGACATCGACCTCAGCCAGGAGGAGTCGGCGGCCGTCGCGGTGGCCGTTCAGCTGTGGGAGTCGCCGGAGTTGACGTCCGCGGCGCAGGGGGCGCTGCTCAAGCTGCGTGCGGCGGGTGTGCAGGTCGATCCGGATTCGGCGGCCACCCCGATCACGGCGGTGCCCGCCCGCACCCGCGGCTCCGAACCGGCGCTCGGCAAGCTGCTGGCGGCGGTCGACGCCGGCCGCGCCGTGCACTTCCCGCACCGCGGGGCTCTCAACGAGCCGTACACCGAACGCACCGTGGAACCGTGGGGTGTCGTCACCGCCCACGGCCGGTGGTACCTCGTCGGTCACGACGTCGACCGGGGAGCCGTCCGGACGTTCCGGCTGTCGCGGATCGGCGACGACGTGACGGAGTTCGGACCGTCGGGGGTCGTCCACAAACCCGCGGGCGTCGACCTCAGGGACATCGTCGACCGGGTCACCGGTTCGGGTGAGGTCACCGGCACCGCCACCGTGTGGGTGGCCGAGGGCCGAGCCCAGGAACTGCGCCGACTGGCGACCACCGCGGAGGAGAAGCGGGTGAACGAGCGCAGCGGCACCGTGCTCCGGATCCCCGTCCACTCCCGGGACTGGATCGCGCGGCTGGTCGCGGGTCACGGGGCGGACGCCCTGGTCCTCGATCCGCCGGAACTACGACACGATGTGCTGACCAAGCTGAAGGACGCCGCAGGGGAAGGAGGGACGTCGTGAGCAACAGGCTGTCGTCGCGACTGTCCCGGCTCCTCAACCTGGTGCCGTATTTCATCGCGAACCCCGGGATGAGCGCCGCCGAGGCCGCCGCCGAACTGGGCGTCACCACCACACAGCTGATGTCCGACCTCAACCAGTTGTGGGTGTGCGGGCTGCCCGGCTACGGTCCCGGTGACCTCATCGACCTGTCGTTCTCCGAGGAGAGCATCGAGGTGACGTTCTCGGCGGGCATCGACCGTCCGCTGCGGTTGACGTCCACCGAGGCGACCGCCCTGCTGATTGCCCTGCGTTCGCTGGTGGAGTTGCCGGGCATGGTCGACCCGTCCGCCGCGCACAGTGCGATCGCGAAGATCGAGAACGCCGCGGGCACCGCGGCGGCCCGTGCGGCGGTGACGCCGGCGTCCGAGCGGGACGCGGTGGAGGACGTGCCGGAAGATCCCATCGCCGCCGCGGTGCGATCCGCACTCCATCGCCGGCGGGCCCTCCACTTGACGTACTACTCGGCGTCCCGGGACCGGGTCACCGAGCGCACTGTGGACCCGGTGCGGATCGTGCTGGTCGACAATCACAGCTATCTGCAGGCGTGGTGCCGGCAGGCCGAGGGGGTCCGGCTGTTCCGCCTCGACCGGATCGACGCCGCCACCGAACTGGACGAGCCGTCCACCCCGCCGGCGCAGGCGCTCGTGCGAGACTCCAACCTGGAGTTGTTCAGCGGCGACGCATCCCTTCCCCAGGCACGGTTGCACATCCGCGCCGACTGTGTGTGGGTGCTCGACTACTACCCGATGGATGTCGCCACGGTCGCCGCCGACGGTTCGGTCGAGGCGACCATGAGTTACGGGGCGCTGGAGTGGATGGCCCGGCTCGTGCTCGGGTTCGGTTCCGGAATCACCGTGCTCGAACCACCCGCTCTGGTCGACGAGGTGCGCCGCCGGGCCGTGGAGGCGCTGTCCGCGTACGAGGCTGTCGAGGCATGACCGGTGCCGCGCGTCCGCTGCGGATCAGTGTGTTCGGGGCGGGCAGCATCGGGTGCTATCTCGGGGGCCGGCTCGCCGCAGCCGGCGCCGAGGTGACCCTGATCGGCCGGGAGCGGGTCGGGACCGAGATCCGTGACCACGGGTTGCGGCTGACGGACCTGCACGGATCGGACATCCGCGTCGGTGCCCCCGACATCGCCTTCGACACCGGGGCCGCGTCGGCGGCCACCGCCGATCTCGTCGTCGTGTCGGTGAAGTCGGCGGGGACACCGGAGGCGGGTGCCACACTCGCGTCGGCGATCGGCCCCGGCACCGTCGTGGTCAGCGCCCAGAACGGGCTGGGCAACGCGGACACCCTGCGCGCCGCACTCCCGGAGCAGGTCGTACTCGCGGCGATGGTGCCGTTCAACGTGGTGCACCGCGGCGACGGGCACTTTCACCAGGGTTCCGAGGGCGACCTCGAGATCGAGCAGCATCCGGCGGTGCGCGCATTCGCGCCGGTGTTCGACGACGCCGGACTGCCGCTGCACGCCCATGAGGACTTCCGTTCGGTGCAGTGGGCGAAGCTGCTGCTCAACCTGAACAACCCGGTCAACGCCCTGTCCGGTCTGCCGCTCCGCGAGGAGTTGTCGTGGCGGCCGTTCCGCCGGGCCCTCGCCTTGGCGCAGCGGGAAGCCCTCGCACTGCTGGCCGCCCGCGGTATCGCTGTCGCCAAGCTCACACCGCTGCCGCCGCAGTGGATTCCCCGGTTGCTGACCGTCCCGGACGGAGTGTTCCGGGTGGCGGGTAGTCGGATGCTGGCCATCGACCCGCACGCGCGGTCGTCGATGTGGGACGACCTCGAGGCGGGCAGGCGCACCGAAGTGGACTGGATCAGTGGGGAGATCGTGCGCCTGGCGGAGGCGTCGGGGACGGCCGCGCCGGTGAACGCGAGGCTGGTCGCACTGATCCGCGAGGCCGAGGCGGGCGGGAACCGGCAGTGGTCCGGGGACGCTTTGCTCGCCGATCTGCGCTCACAGCGGGGACCCAGGAAACCGGCAGGGAAACGGCAGCGCAACTAGCCGGTTTCGACCGAACCGGTGCCGTGTATGTCCGGTAGCATCAGGGTCACCTGATCTTTTGGAGGTTTCATCATGGGAGCCATGAGCCCCTGGCACTGGGCCATCGTCGCGCTGGTCGTCGTCATCCTGTTCGGTTCCAAGAAGCTGCCCGACGCGGCTCGTGGACTCGGCCGTTCGCTCCGCATCTTCAAGAGCGAGGTCAAGGAGATGCAGAACGACAACAGCACGCCGGCGCCCACCGCGCAGAGTGCGCCCCCCGCGCAGAGCGCGCCCGCCGAGCTGCCCGTGGCGGACACCACCACCGCACCGGTCACTCCTCCGGCGCCGGTGCAGCCGCAGTCGCAGCACACCGAGCCCAAGTCGGCGTAGCCCGAGCCGCCTGACAACCGGGGTGACTCTTCACCCCGGTTGACTGCTGACCAAGACTAGGGCGAACAACAGTGCGAATTCCGTTCGATCCGCGCCACAGCAAGCGGAGGACCAACCCCGACGGCACGATGTCGTTGGTCGATCACCTCTACGAGCTGCGCACGCGACTGCTCCTGTCGGTGCTGGCCATCGTGGTCACCACCGCGGTGGGCTTCTTCTGGTACTCCCACGAGATCTTCGGCATCGAGAGTCTCGGCGAACTCCTGCGTGGGCCGTACTGTTCGCTGCCGGAGTCGAGTCGCGCCGACCTGAGCCACGACGGGTCGTGCCGACTCCTCGCGACCGGACCGTTCGAGCAGTTCATGCTCCGCTTCAAAGTCGCGTTCACGGCGGGCGTCGTCCTCGCCTGCCCCATCTGGCTGTACCAGCTGTGGGCGTTCATCACCCCCGGCTTGTACGCGAAGGAACGCCGCTACGCGATCGGCTTCGTGGTGTCCGGCGCGGCGCTGTTCATGGCCGGCGCCGTTCTGGCGTACGTGGTCGTCGCGAAGGCCCTGCATTTCCTGCTGACGATCGGCGACAACGTCCAGATCACCGCACTCGGCGGCGCGGAGTACTTCGGGTTCATCATCAACCTGCTGATCATCTTCGGCGTCAGCTTCGAGATCCCGCTGCTCATCGTCGCCCTGAACTTCGTCGGCATCCTGTCCTACGCGAAGCTCAAGGCGTGGCGCCGCGGCCTGATCTTCGCCCTCTTCGTGTTCGCCGCGATCGCCACACCCGGTCAGGACCCGTTCTCGATGCTCGCGCTCGCGTTTGCGTTGACGCTGCTGTTCGAGATCGCCGTGCAGATCGCCCGCGTCAACGACCGCCGCAAGGCTCGTCGCACGGAGCAGGAGTGGGGTGCCCTCGACGACGACGAGGCGTCGACGATCGCGTCGCCGTCGGACCTGAACGAGTCGTTCGACGTGGCCGCCACCGCGGTCCCCGAGCCCGCGGGCCGGTTCCGTCGTTCCCGCAAGTCCGGGAAGTCCGGTGCTGCGAACAAGAACGACGACGCGAGCACGACCGGCAGCAACACACCGGGTCAGGACTTCTCCGACACCCTGTGACAATCTGACGGGGTGGCAGTGACAACAGGTGACAGGACCGGCGGCACCGAACTCGATGTGTTCTCGGCGCAGCTCGGTTTCGTGCTCGACCCCTTCCAGATCAACGCCTGCCGCGCGCTCGAGGGCGGCCACGGCGTCCTCGTCTGCGCCCCGACCGGCGCGGGAAAGACGGTGGTCGGCGAATTCGCCGTGCACCTGGCGCTCGCGGCCGGTCGCAAGTGCTTCTACACCACACCGATCAAGGCGCTGAGCAATCAGAAGTACGCGGAACTGGTGCGACGCTACGGCAAGGACACCGTCGGGCTGCTGACCGGAGATTCGAGCATCAACTCGGACGCCCCGGTGGTCGTGATGACCACCGAGGTGTTGCGGAACATGCTGTACGCCGATTCCGCCGCGCTGCGCGGGTTGTCGCACGTCGTCATGGACGAGGTGCACTTCCTGGCCGACCGGTTCCGTGGGGCGGTGTGGGAAGAGGTGATCCTGCACCTGTCCGAGGACGTCCGGCTCGTCAGTCTGTCGGCGACCGTCAGCAACGCCGAGGAGTTCGGTGCGTGGATGGAGACGGTGCGCGGCGACACCACCGTGGTGGTCGACGAGAACCGCCCGATCCCGCTGTGGCAGCACATCATGGTCGGAAAGCGGCTGTTCGACCTGTTCGACACGAGGGCGCGCAGCGGGGACGTCCGCAAGGATCTGGTGGTCGACCAGGATCTGGTGCGTCACGTCAAGCAGCGGCAGGCCCTCGAACGGGCCGACTCGTGGGAGTCGCGGGGCAGGGGACGACGCGGCGGCGGCCGCGGGTACTCCAGCGATTTCCGGCCGCTGCCTCGGCCGGAAGTGATCTCCCGCCTCGACGACGAGGGGCTCCTCCCGGCGATCACGTTCATCTTCAGCCGGGCCGGGTGCGACGCCGCGCTGGCCCAGTGCCTGCGATCCCGACTCGATCTGACGACGCCGGAGCAGGTCGCCGAGATCCGGACCATCGTCGACGCCCACACCGGCGAACTGCCGAAGGCCGATCTGGAGGTCCTCGGGTACTGGGAATGGCGCAAGGCGCTCGAACGTGGCCTCGCCGCGCACCACGCGGGGATGTTGCCCGCGTTCCGGCAGACGGTAGAGGAGTTGTTCGTCAAGGGACTGGTCCGGGCCGTGTTCGCCACCGAGACGCTGGCGCTCGGCATCAACATGCCCGCCCGCACCGTCGTCCTCGAACGCCTCGTCAAGTACAACGGCGAGGCCCACGCCGAACTCACCCCTGGGGAGTACACCCAGCTCACGGGCCGGGCGGGACGTCGTGGCATCGACGTCGAGGGTCACGCGGTGGTCCTGTGGCAGCCCGGGGTGGAACCGGTGGACGTCGCCGGGCTGGCGTCCACCCGCACGTTCCCGCTGCGCAGTTCGTTCCGTCCCGGCTACAACATGACGATCAACCTGGTCGACCGCATGGGTGCGGCGGAATCGCGGGCCCTGCTCGAGCGGTCGTTCGCCCAGTTCCAGGCCGACCGGTCGGTGGTCGGCCTGACGCGCGGCATCGAACGCAACGAGGCCGCGCTCACCACGCTCAGCGAACGGCTCGGCGGCGAGGACGGCGAGTACTTCGAGTACGCGCGGCTGCGGGAGGAACTGAGCAGCCGGGAACGATCGCTCGAACGCGCAGGCCGGACCGAACGCCGGGACGCCGCCGTCGCGTCGCTCGTCGCCCTGCGGCGCGGCGACGTGATCGCGATCCCCGTGGGACGGCACTCCGGTCTGGCGGTGGTGCTGGAACCGGACCGGGATCCGACGGACCCGAAGCCGTTGATCCTCACCGAGGCGAAGTGGGCGGGCCGGGTGTCGGCGGGCGACTTCCCCGAGCCGGCACGGTCTTTGGGATCGATGCGGTTGCCGCGACGCTTCGATCACCACACGGCCCGGGTGCGACGCGATCTGGCATCGGCGTTGCGCAGCACCGGAATCGTCTCCCCGGGCCGGCGGAAGCGGAAGAAGTCGGGTGCGGCCGGAGACGACGCCGAGATCGCGCGGCTGCGGCGCGCGATCCGGCAGCATCCGTGCCACAGCTGGCCCGACCGCGAGCAGCTGAGCCGGATCGGTGAGCGCTACAACCGGCTGGCCCGCGAGACGGAGACGATGCGGCAGAAGGTCGCCGCCACGACGAACTCGTTGGCGCGCACGTTCGATCGGATCCTGTCGCTGCTCGCCGAGCGCGACTACGTCTCGGCGGGTGAGCACCCCGATGCCACCGAGCACGGCACCCGGTTGAGCCGGATCTATTGCGAGAGCGACCTCTTGGTGGCCGAGTGCCTCAGGCAGGGTGTGTGGAAGGGGCTCGGGCCCGCGGAACTCGCCGCCGTCGCGTCCGCCGTGATCTTCGAATCGCGCCGCGAGGGGGACACGGTCGAGAGCGGCGGTCCGGGAGCGCTGCGGCACGCCCTCGACGAGACCGTGCGGGTGTGGCGGGAACTGCGGGCGGACGAGATTCGGCACAAGCTGCCGCCCACCCGTGAACCGGACTTCGGCTTCGCCGCCGCGATCTACCACTGGGCCAGCGACAATTCGCTCGTCGAGGCGCTGATCGCGGCGGGAGACCAGGGGCGCGCGCTGTCCGCCGGCGACTTCGTGCGGTGGTGCCGACAGGTGATCGACCTCCTCGAGCAGGTCCGTTCGACGTCGCCCGATCCGGAGGTCGGCAAGGCGGCGAGTCGTGCGGTCGCGGCGATCCGTCGCGGCGTCGTCGCCGTGGATGCTGCGTGACCCGACGCCGTGTGGTTGGATTCGCACGCCGTCCGAGGGCCCGAATCCGATGGTGGGGCGTTACGGTAGGTACAAAACTTGACACGTGAGCGGGAGGCGACGATGAGCGGCCCTTACGGACCGAACGACCCGAACGGGCAATGGGCCCAGGGACAGCAACCGGGCCAGGGTAATCCTGACCAGACCGGCGGCCAGTACGGCGCGCCGCAGTACGGTCAGCAGCCGCCCGCCCAGCCGTGGGGTCAGCAACCGGGTCAGCCTCAGCAGCCCGGGCAGCCGCAGTGGGGTCAGCAGCCCGGACAGCCGCAGTGGGGTCAGCAGCCGCAGCCCGGTCAGCTCGGACAGCCGGGTCCGGGGCAGTGGGGCCAGCAGCCTCAGCAGCCCGGGCAGCCGCAGTGGGGTCAGCAACCGGGTCAGCCGCAGCAGTGGGGGCCGGCCCCCGGCCAGCAGCAGTGGGGTCAGCCTCCGTCCTCGGGGAAATCGAAGCTGCCGTTGATCATCGGCGGTGTGGTGGCACTGCTGGTGATCGTGGGTATCGCTCTGGTGCTGGCGTTCACGGTGTTCGGCACGGACACTCTCGATCAGAAGGCGGCGGAGGACGGTGTCGAGCGCATCGTCACCGATTCGTACGGCGCCGAGAACGTGTCCGGTGTCACCTGCCCCTCGGGTCAGGAAGTGAAGAAGGGCAACAGTTTCACGTGCAGCCTCACCGTCGACGGTGAGAAGAAGCAGGTCACTCTCACCTTCACCGACGACAAGGGCACGTATGAGGTGAGCCGCCCCAGCTAGGCGGCGGCCCACCCGGCCGTCACGGAACCCGTGCGGCGGCCACCTTTTTCATCGCCGTCGTGAGGCGGCCCACGGAGTTCTCGATTCCGAGTTCGTCCGCCAGCCTGCCGAGCCGGTCCGCGTCGACCGGTTCGGCGGGCAGCGTGTCTTCGCGGGACAGTTCGACGTCCGCGTCGCGCACGACCCGCACCACCGGCAGCGCCGCGTCGAGATAGTCGGCCGCGGCGGCGAACTTCGCGCGCGCACCCTTCGCCATGTCCGATTCGGGATCGACGGCCGCGGCCCGCAGTGCGGCGAGCGATCCGTATTGCATGATCAGGCTGGACGCGGTTTTCTCGCCGATGCCCTTCACGCCCGGCAGTCCGTCGGACGAGTCGCCGCGCAGCAGCGCGAGTTCGGCGTAGGCCTCGCCGGCCCGATCGGTGGGCACCCCGTACTTGGCCGCCACTTCTTCGGGCCCGAGCAACTCTGCCTTGGCGAGTCCGCGCACCACGTACAGCACCCGCACGGGCACCGGGTCGTCCGTGACGACCTGCAGGAGGTCGCGGTCGCCGGTGACCACGACGACCGGGTCGCTGGTCTCGGTGGCGGCGAGGGTGCCGAGAACGTCGTCGGCTTCGAGGCCTTCCGCGCCCGCGGTCGCGATTCCGGTGGCGGCCAGGACATCCAGGATCATCGGGACCTGTGGCGACAGGGTGTCGGGGACCTCTTCCTCCGCCCCGCCGGTGTCCTCGGCCACCCGGTGCGCCTTGTAGGTGGGCACCGCTTCGACGCGGAACGCGGGCCGCCAGTCCAGGTCGAGGCACACCGCGAGCCGGGACGGCTGGTGCTTGGTGATCAGTGCGGCCACCATGTCGGTGAATCCGCGCACTGCGTTGACGGATCGACCGTCAGGTGAGGTGATCGAGTCGGGTAGCGCGTAGTACGCGCGAAACCACAGGCTGGCACCGTCGAGGAGAAGCAGAGGCCCTGTCATGACCCTCATCCTGCCAAACCGGTTTAGCCTGAAGCCATGAGTTCCCTCGGCGCATCGACTTCACGCTTCCCGACGACCATCTATGCCGACCGGATCGCGCGCGCAGGCGCCCTGGCCCGCGATGCCGGACTCGACGGCCTCCTCATCACGCCCGGACCCGATCTGCGGTATCTGCTGGGTTCGCGCGCGGAGTCGTTCGAACGGCTCACCTGCCTGGTGATTCCGGCGACCGGCGACACCGCGTCCGTGGTCGTGCCGCGGCTCGAACTGGCCGCGCTGACCGAATCCGCCACGTCCGAACTGGGTCTGACGGTCCGCGACTGGGTGGACGGGGTCGACCCGTACGCGCTGGTGTCGGGTCTGCTGCCGTCTCCTGCGCGGACCGCCGTCACGGATGCGATGCCGGCGCTGCACCTGATTCCGCTGTCCGAGGCGCTCGGGGCGCTGCCGGTCCTGGCCACCGAGGTGCTGCGGGAGCTGCGGATGGTCAAGGACGACGCGGAGATCGACGCGTTGCGCCGGGCCGGTCAGGCCATCGACCGGGTCCACGCCCGGATGGGAGAGTTCCTGAAGGTCGGCCGCACCGAGGCCGCGGTGGCGGCGGACATCACGGCGGCGATCCTCGACGAGGGGCACACCGAGGCGGCGTTCGTCATCGTCGGCTCGGGACCGCACGGCGCCGACCCGCACCACGAGGTGTCCGAGCGGGTCGTCGAGTCGGGTGACGTCGTGGTCATCGACATCGGCGGACCCGTCGAACCCGGTTACAACTCCGACTCCACCCGCACCTACAGCATGGGTGAACCCGATCCGGGTGTGGCCGAGAAGTTCGCGGTGCTCGAGCAGGCGCAGGCGGCGGCGGTCGCCCTGGTGCGGCCCGGCGTCACCGCCGAGGCGGTCGACGCGGCCGCCAGGGACCTGCTGGCCGCGCAGGGGCTCGCCGAGGTTTTCGTGCACCGGACCGGGCACGGAATCGGTCTGTCGGTGCACGAGGAGCCGTACATCGTCTCGGGTAACGCGATCGAACTGACCGAGGGGATGGCCTTCAGTGTGGAACCGGGAATCTACTTCCGCGGGGCGTGGGGTGCCCGCATCGAGGACATCGTCATCGTGACCGCCGACGGCTGTGAGCCGGTCAACACCCGGCCGCACGGGTTGACGGTTCTCCCGGGCTGAGTACGCCGCGGGAACCGGGAGTGTGCGGGGCGGTGCGGCGCGGGTAGTAACATCTCCCATTTGTTCACGACCGCACTCGCCGCTGCACGTCCGCGGAGAGTCGGGATCACAGATCAACCGAAGGTGTCATGGAAAGCGTCGCCCCGAAGGTAACCGTCGTCGTCCCGACCTACAACGAACGCGACAACCTGCCCAAGATCGTCGAGCTTCTCGCGGCGTTGGCCATCCCGAACCTGCACGTGCTGGTCGTCGACGACAACTCGCCGGACGGCACCGGTGAGGTCGCCGACACGCTCGCGCAGAGCGGTCCGATCCCGGTCGGTGTGCTGCACCGGACCGTGAAGGACGGCCTCGGGCGGGCCTACGTCGCCGGAATGACGCGGGCGCTGTCCGAGGGCGCGGACATCGTGATCCAGATGGACGCCGACCTGTCGCACCCCACCGAGGCCATCCCGCGGATGGTGGAGACGCTGACGACGACGGATGCGGCCGTCGTGCTCGGCTCCCGCTACGTGGCGGGCGGCGCGGTCGCCAGCGACTGGCCCTGGCACCGCAAGGCGCTGTCGGCGTGGGCGAACTTCTACGTCAACGCGATCCTGCGGTTGCGGGTCAAGGACGCCACCGCCGGGTTCAAGGCGTGGCACGCGGACACGCTGCGGGCCATCGACGTCGAGGGTGTGCAGAGCAACGGGTACGCGTTCCAGGTGGAGATGAACTACCGGGTGGTGCAACGCGGCATGACGATCGCCGAGGTCCCGATCCGGTTCGAGGAACGCACCGACGGCGTGTCCAAGATGAGTCTCGCGGTGCAGCTCGAGTCGGCGCGGGTCCCGTGGAAGCTGCGGTTCAGTCGTGACGCAGCGCAGCCGAGCCGAGTACGCGGCTGACGGCGATCTCCACGACCACCCGTGTCGGGTTCACCCGGGGCTGGCGGTACCTCGCGGCGTAGCGGGCCACGGCGTCGGCGACGGATTCGGGGTCGGTGAGGACCCGGGTGGGACCTTCGAGCGTCATCCAGCGCGGTCCGTCCACCTGGCTGACCGCGCCGTACCCTCCGCGTTCGGCGTTGAGGGCCTTCTGCGAGGAGCCGTTGGTGATGACCCGTGCCAGCCCGTGCTCCTGATCCCAGGTGAAGCCGACGGCGACGACGTGCGGGGTGCCGTTCTTGCGGAGCGTGGTGAGCGTACCGAGGTGGTATTCGCCGAGGAAGGCGAGCGCCGCGTCGGGCAGGCGGATCGGGGTGGAGGGGGTGCGGTCCATCCCCCGACGGTAATCCAGGACACTGGACGGGTGAGCCTGGGATCGAAGAAGAACAGCGGAAAGCCCGACGACGGGGTGGTACTCCTGCTCGGTGGTCGCAGCGAGATCGGCCTCGAGATCGCCTCCCGGCTCGCGCCCGGCCGCACGATCGTCCTCGCCGCCCGCCGCAGCACCGAACTCGCCGCCGAGCGGCAGGCGCTGCTCGATGCGGGAGCGTCCGCGGTGGACTGCGTGGAATTCGACGCCGACGACCTCGACAGCCACGAGAAGCTGCTGAGATCCGTCGTCGACGCCCACGGCCCGCTGTCGGTGGCGGTGCTGGCGTTCGGCATTCTGGGCGACCAGGCGCGCGCCGAGCGGGACGCACGGCACGCCGTCGCCGTGGTCCACACCGACTACGTGGCGCAGGTCTCTGTGCTCACCCATCTCGCCACCCTGCTCCGGGAGCAGCGGTCGGGACGGATCGTGGTGTTCTCGTCCGTCGCGGGTGTGCGGGTGCGCCGCGCCAACTACGTCTACGGGTCGGCGAAGGCCGGACTGGACGGGTTCGCCTCCGGTCTGGGCGACGCCCTCCACAGCAGCGGTGTGTTGCTGCTGCTCGTGCGGCCCGGCTTCGTGATCGGCCGGATGACCGAGGGAATGTCGCCCGCGCCGATGTCGAGCACGCCGGCGCAGGTCGCGGACGCGACCGTGCGGGGCCTGCGCCGCGGCGCGAGCCGAGTGTGGGTGCCGGGACGGTTGCGACCGGTGTTCTTCGTCATGCGACTGCTGCCGCAGGCGATCTGGCGCCGGATGCCGCGATGACCGACCCGATCGTCGTCGTCGGTATCGGTGCCGACGGGTGGGACGGTCTGTCGCCGTCTGCACGGCGCGAGATCGAGGCCGCCGACGTCGTGATGGGTTCGGGGCGCCAACTCGCCCTGATTCCCGAGTCGCCTGCGCTGCGGGTGACCTGGCCGTCGCCGCTGGTCCCGGCGCTGCCCGGCCTGTTCGAGCAGCACCACAGCCGGCGGATTTGTGTGCTGGCCAGCGGAGACCCGATGTTCCACGGCATCGGCGTCACCCTCGTCGGACTCCTCGGCGCGGACCGCGTGCGGGTGATCCCGCACCCGTCCTCCGCCACCCTGGCCTGCGCCCGGCTGGGCTGGGCGGCGCACGAGACACCGGTGGTCAGTCTCGTGAACCGGCCCGTGGACACGCTCCTGCCGGCACTCGGCGATCGGACGCGACTGCTGGTGCTGAGCCGCGACGAGCACACCCCCGCGGCCGTCGCCGAACTCCTGACGGGACGGGGGTTCGGACCGTCCCGGCTCACCGTGCTCGGCGAACTGGGCGGACCCGGCGAGTCGAGACTCGACGGAACGGCGTCGGCGTGGTCATCCGTGCCGGGACCCCGGCTGAACGTGATCGCGATCGACTGCCGCGCCGAGGTAGGCGCCGTCCGGCTGACCCGGCTGCCGGGACTGCCCGACGCCGCGTTCACCGGTGACGGGCAGATGACCAAACACGAGATCCGCGCCCTGACACTGTGCGCCCTCGCACCCGCGGCGGGGGAGTCGCTGTGGGACGTAGGAGGCGGATCGGGCACCGTCGCGATCGAATGGATGCGTACTCACCCCCTCTGCCGGGCAGTGACTTTCGAGCGCAGTGCGGCACGCGTCGACCAGATCGCGTCGAACGCCGAAGCGCTCGGAGTGCCGTCCCTCGCCGTGTTCGGCGACGCACCCGCGGCATTCGACGACGTGCCCGCCGAACTGTCCGCGCCGGACGCGATCTTCGTCGGCGGTGGCGTCACCCAGGACGGTCTGCTGGACGAGTGCTGGTCCCGGCTCCGGGTCGGCGGCCGGATGGTGGCCAACGCGGTGACGGCGGAATCGGAAGCGCTCCTGCTGCAGTGGTTCTCACACTGCGGTGGGCAGCTCCGCAAATTTCAGGTGTACCGAGGGGAGCCGCTCGGTGGGTTCACCGCGTGGCGGCCGCAACTGCCGGTGGCGCAGTGGTCGGTGACGAAGCAGTCGAAAGGTGTTGTGGCATGACGGTGTACTTCATCGGAGCCGGTCCCGGTGCGGCCGACCTGATCACGGTTCGCGCGCAGCGGATCATCGCCGCCAGCCCCGTCTGTCTGTACGCGGGCAGCCTCGTCCCGCAGGAACTCCTGGCGGAATGCCCCGAGGGGGCGCGGGTGATCGACACGGCGCGTCTGAGTCTCGACGAGATCGTCGCCCTGCTGATCGACGCCGACGCGGCCGGTCAGGACGTCGCGCGACTGCATTCGGGTGACCCGTCGATCTTCAGTGCCGTCGCCGAACAGGTCCGCCGGCTCGAATCCGCCGGGGTCGCATACCAGGTGGTGCCTGGGGTGCCCGCGTTCACCGCGGCGGCGGCGGCGCTGGGTCGGGAACTGACCGTTCCCGGTGTCTCGCAGTCGATTGTGCTGACCCGCGTGTCCACCCTGTCGACCGCGATGCCGGAGGGTGAGGACCTGCGTTCCCTCGGCCGTAGCGGCGCCACGATGGTGGTGCACCTGGGTGCGCACCGGATCGATCAGATCGCCGAAGAACTCACCGAGAACTACGGCCGCGACTGTCCGGCCGCTGTCGTCGCGTTCGCGTCGCGTCCCGACGAGATCGTGCTGCGCGGCACCCTGGCCACCATCGCCGAACAGGTGAAGGCGGCGGGCGTCACGAAGACCGCGGTGGTGATCGTCGGTAGAGTGCTTGCTGCCGAAGGGTTTCCGGACAGCTACCTGTATTCCGCCACCCGCGAGCGCACCACCCACTGAGCGTGGCGCGGATCCTGATCCTCGGCGGCACCGGGGAGGCCCGCGCGCTGGCCGCAGCACTCGCGGACGTTCCGGGTGTCGAGGCCGTGTCCTCCCTCGCCGGCCGGGTCCGTGACCCGCGACTGCCCGTCGGTGACGTGCGGATCGGTGGTTTCGGGGGAGCCGACGGCCTCGCGGAGTGGTTGCGCGCGCATCCCGTCGACGCGATCGTCGATGCGACGCACCCGTTCGCGGCGCAGATCACGAGCAACGCCGCCGATGCCGCGCACCGTCGCGGCATCCCGCTGGTGGTTCTCCGTCGCCCCGAGTGGTCGCCGCGTCCGGGTGAACATTGGCACGGCGCCTCGGACCTTGCCGACGCCGCCGAACTGCTGCCCGATCTGGGAACGAGAGTCTTCCTCACCATCGGCAGGCAGGGCGTCGACGCGTTCGCGGACCTGCAGGCACTGTGGTTCCTGATCCGCGCGATCGATCCGCCCGACGTGGCGATGCCGCCGCACTCGACGCTGCTCCTGGCCCGCGGGCCGTTCGCTGTCGCCGACGAGACCGCACTGATGCGTGAGCACCGCATCGACGTTCTCGTCACCAAGAACAGCGGCGGCGGTCAGACCGACGCGAAACTGGACGCCGCACGCGCGCTGGGCGTCCCGGTACTGATGATTCGCCGTCCGCCGTTGCCGCCGGCGACAGCAACGGTGGACGACGTCGCGGGAGCCATCGCCTGGATCGGCGCTCTCACGCGACGATGACCCGGCCGGTCCGGTCAGCAGGCCGGTGCCGGCGCATCCTCGGACAGGGGCTTGCCCTCCGGTTCGGTGTAGAACGCGAGCAGGACCAGCGATTCAGTACCCAGATTGGAACCCTCGTGGACGTGATCGCTGCCGTGGTCCTCGGTGATCGCCTGACCGGCGGTCGTCACCGCGGTCGTGCAGTCCTGCAACGTGCGCGTCAGCACACCCGATTCGACGAAGGCGTACACCGGGCCGTCGTGGTAATGCCACCCCGTCGTGCCGCCGGGGGCGATCTCGATGCGCCGCAGCGTCAGATCCGTGCCCGCCGAACTTCCGGCGACCGCCGGAACCGTCGTCTCGAACAGAATCTGTGCGGTCACCCCCGAAGACGGCGTGGCCTGGGCGGGGGAAGCGGACAGCACCGCCGCGACGGCACAGGACAAGACGACCACACTCGATCTGAGGAGCATCTGACGACCTCTCGGCGCGCTGGCCCTGCGCACTGCGCGCAGGCGTCCAGGGGGAGTGCATTACGGCGTGTCCAGGGTAGGGCCACGAACCGTGCGGCCGAGGGGATATCCGCGAACCGGACATCTCGAAGGCACCGGTGCTGTCGGGGAGAGTCCGCTGAGCCCGAGCAGGCGCATCGGACCCTCCCCGTCGTCGGCGCACCGATGACGTGCCCGGCCGGTCGGATTCAGCCGTTGTCGAGTTCGGTGCGGATCTGCATGGCCAGGACCTTGGAGTAGATCCGGCAGAGCTGGAAGTTGCCGGAGGAGAACCACAGTCCGGGTTGTGCCGTCCGCCTCCACGTGTTGCGGACCTCGCCCTCGTCGTCGTATCCCCAGATGGGGCCGACCGCGTCGGCGATCTCGTCGCCGAGCAGGGCGCGTACACCCTCCTGCTGGGTCTGGTATCCGGTCGCCAGGATGACGGCGTCGGCCTCGACGACGTCACCATTGGTCAAACTCAAACCGGCGGCGACGAACCCGGCCGTGTCGGCGTACTGGACCAGCCCGACCTGCCCGGAGATCAGCAGATCCGAACAGCCGACGTTGAGGTAGTAGCCGCCGCCACGGCGCATGAACTTCATCTGCTGGCCGGTGTCCTCTTCGCCGTAGTCGGTTCGGAAACCGATGCGATTGAGGGCGGCGATGAGGTCCTTGTCGAGTTCCTTCATCGTTGCCGTGATCATCTGGCTGCCGGTGTAGAGGTCGGGATAGACCGTCGCCATCGACAGGAGGTCGCAGTCCTCGAGGGTCGGTGCGGTCAGGTACGACGCATCTGCCGCCGCGGCCGAGGGGTCGACGCTCACGATGGTGGTCGAGCTGCGCTGCACCATCGTCACGTCGATACCGTGAGCATGCAGGTCCTGGGCGACATCGTGGGCGCTGTTCCCAGTTCCGATGATGACGACTCGCTGACCGGCGAAGTCGTTCGCGTCGTCGTATTCGCTCGAGTGCAGTGTGCGACCGGTGAACTGAGCAAGTCCGGGTAGCTCCGGAACGTACGGGATGCCGCTGACACCGGTCGCGATCACGACGTGCTTGGGGCGCAGGGTGCGAACGGTGCCGTCGCCGCGACGAACCCGCGCAACCCAGGACTGCGACTGTTCGTCGTAGTCTCCGCCGATGAAGGCGGTGGTACCCCAGAAGTTGATTTCCATGGCCTCGACGTACGCCTCGAACCATCCGGCGAGCTTGTCCTTGGGAACGAACTGCGGCCAGGTTGCGGGGAAAGGCATGTACGGAAGGTCGTTGAGCCACACCGCGTTGTGCAAGGTGAGGGCGTGGTATCGGGTGCGCCAGTTGTCGCCGGGACGCGCATGTGTGTCCACGACGAGCGCGTCGATGTCGAGCTGGCCGAGCCGGGCTGCGAGGGTCAGTCCCGACTGGCCACCGCCGACGATCAGTACGTCGGGGTCGCGGTTCTCGAAGGCTTGCGCGGCGACACGGCGGTCCAGCCAGTTGGGGCCACCGAACTTGGACGAGTCCGCCTGCCCGACGGGCCGGTGCTCGCCGGTGCGTTCGGGGTGGTCGGCGAGCTGGTCGAGGGTTGTGAACAGGGAGCGCACGAGCAGACCGTGTTCCGGCACGTCGACCAGCCGCGCGACCCCGACGGCGGACCCGGCGAGGGTGTCGAACTCGAAGATGACCTCCAGGCAGGGGATACCCGCCCGCTCCACGAGACGGGGAGGCGTCCGCTCTTCGGCGATGCGGATGTTCGTCGCCTTCGTGAGCTCCTGGCGGCGGAGCAACTCCGCGGGAATCTCGTCGCTGAACGTGCGCAGATCCCCGGTGAACGCGAGTACGTCGCGCCAGTAGGCCTGCGGGGCGAACACAGCGGTGGGTGCAAGTTCGGAGGCGAGGAACCGGGAGAATCCGTCGAGCCACGCCTGGGCGTCGGTTCGAAGATCGGTGTCACTGAAAGTGGTGGTCATGTTGTAGTCCTGTCGAAAAGTGTAAAGGGATTACGGAATCAGGCGAAGCGACCGGAGCTGCTCGAGGTTGGCAACGAAGCTCTCGTGGGTGTCGATGCACGCGGTGAAGCCAGCCCGGCGGATCTTGATCGTGCTCTGCACCATGTCGGACTCCATCGCGAACCATCCGTCGACGAACGGCCAGGCGGCCACCGCGGACAGCGGAAGGGGACGTAGCCGGTGCCGGGCGACTACGTCGTCCCACAGTGCGGATTTGTCCGCCATCTGCTCGGCCAGCGTCATCGGCTGCATCGGTGCGACGTCCATGCCGAAGAAGCCGGCGATGTCCGACCACAGATGCTCCCAGCGGAAGTTGTCACCGTTGGTGACGTTGAAGATCTCTCCACGTGCCGTCTCGGCCTCGAGCGCCCAGTGCACCGAAGCGCCCACGACGGCGCTGTCCGTCGCCTGGTGCAGCGCCGTCCAAGCCTTCGGGGTGCCGGGGAAGCGGAGTGGCAGACCTTGGTCTCGGCACAGGGTCGCGTAGACGCCGACACCGGTCAGCATGTTCATCGGTGATCCGATGCTCACACCCAGCACTGCATCCGGTCGGAGGACGGTCCAGGTGTACCCGTGCTGCTGGGCGTCGGCGAAGAGCAGGTCCTCCTGGTCGTTGTAGAAGATAGGTCCGAGGTGGCGGGGGTCGGTCTCCTTGGCGGGAGTCTTGTAGAAGCCGAGGTGCTCGCCATACGACTTTCCACCGCCGATCAGAACGACGTGCCGAAGTGTGGAGGATGACCCTCCGACCGCCTCGAGCACATGCCGAAGCATTGCGAGGTTCGGAGCCACGGTGGCCGCCATCGACTCACGTTCGGTGTACGCGGTGTAGACGATCGTGTCGATGTCGGAACACCCGGCGAACGCCGCCGAGGTGGCCGCGCCGTCGAGGAGATCGACCTGGATGTGGTCGGTGACTGCCGCCCCGCCCGGCAACTCGACCGGGCCGCGGCGTGCCACCGTGACCACGTCCCTGCCCTCGTCGGTCAGCGTGCGTACCACCGCGCTGCCGATCACCCCGTGGGCGCCGACGACCAGAGTCTTTCCGCCGCTCATGCGATGCCTCCGGCGCTCGTGGGTGCGGTGCCCGCGCCCAATGCGATGTACTTCGTCTCGAGGTATTCGGCGAGGCCTTCCGGGCCGCCTTCCCGCCCGTAGCCGGAATGTTTGACACCACCGAAGGGCGCCGCGGGGTTGGAGACCGTTCCCTGGTTGATGGCGACCATTCCGCTGTCGAGTTGTTCGGCGACGCGGATCGCGCGGTCCAGGTCGCGGGTGAACACGTAGGAGGCGAGCCCGTACCGGCTCGAGTTCGCGGATTCGAGGACCGCGGTTTCGTCGTCGAAGGAGATGATGGGCGCGACCGGACCGAAGATCTCGTCCTGGATGAGGAGCGCGTCGCCGGGCACATCGGTGAGGACGGTGGGCGCGAAGAAGCAGCCAGGACGGTCGAGGGCGTGCCCGCCCGTCACAACGCGTGCGCCCTTGGCGACGGCGTCGTCGACCAGCCTCTGCACCTGGCGTCGCTGCTTGTCGTCGATGAGCGGGCCGATGTCGGTGCCGGGGTCCATGCCCGGACCGATGGTCAGCGCGGAGAAGCGCTCGGCGAGTTCGGCAGCGAACTCGCCGGCGATCGAGGAATGGACGTACAGGCGGTTGGCGCTGGTGCAGGCTTCTCCGTTGTTACGCAGTTTCGCCTGTACCGCGGCGTCCACTGCCGAGCCGACGTCCGCGTCGTCGAAGACGATGAACGGGGCGTTGCCACCGAGTTCGAGCGACACGCGCAGCAACTGGTCGGCCGATTGCCGCACGAGTGACTGTCCCACCTCGGTCGAGCCGGTGAACGAGATCTTCCGCAGCCGTGGATCATTCATTGCCGCGGCCACGATTCGGTTCGAATCGGTGCTGGGCACGACGTTGACCACGCCGGCGGGAACACCGGCCTCCTCGAGGATCGACGCTGTCGCCAGCATGCTCAGCGGAGTCTGTTTCGCGGGTTTGACGATGCAGGTGCAGCCCGCCGCCAGCGCAGGGCCGATCTTGCGGGTGCCCATCGCCAGAGGAAAGTTCCACGGTGTGACGAACAGGCACGGACCGACGGGCTGGGCCATTGTGACGATCCGGCCGACTCCCGATTCGGTGACGGTATAGCGGCCGCCGATGCGCACGGCCTCCTCGGAGTACCAGCGGAGGTATTCGGCTGCGTACGTCACCTCGGCCTGCGCCTGGGCGTAGGGTTTGCCCATCTCGAGGGTGGTCAGGATGGCGAGGTAGTCGGATCGCTCGAGCATGAGCGTGTAGGCGCGGCGCAGGATGTCCGAGCGCACCCGGGGTGCGGTGCGCGCCCAGTCGCGTTGGGCGGCCGCGGCGGCGTCGACAGCGGCAGCCATGTCCGCGAGCCCGCCGTCGGCGATCTCGGCGATCACGTCGCCGGTCGCGGGATTCTCCACCGCGATGGTCTGCCCCGTGCCGGGTGATACCCACCGGCCTCCGATGAACAGTTCGGTGGGCACCTTTGCCAGTGCGGCATCGGGGTTCATGGGTTCGTAGGTCATGGTTTCCTTTGATCGTGTGTCAAGCATGCTGCGTCCCCGAGGACTTGATGCGCAGCCGGTCCAGCGCCACCGCGAGCACGATGACCGCGCCCTGAATGATCTGCTGGTAGAACGTCGAGACGTCGAGCAGCGTCATACCGTTGACGAGAACCCCGATGATCGCCGCACCCACCAAGGTGCCGATCAACGATCCTCGCCCACCCATCAGTGACGTCCCGCCGAGGACCACGGCAGCGATCGCGGACAGTTCGTATCCGGCGCCGAGGTCCGGTACGGCGCTCTGCAGACGGGCCGACGCGATGATTCCGCCCACGGCCGCGCAGATGCCGGAGATCACGTACACGGTGGTGAGCACTCGCCGGACCGGGATGCCGGCCAGCCGGGCGGCTTCGGCGTTGCCGCCGACTGCGCGAACCCAACGTCCGAAGACGGTGCGATTGAGCAGATACCGCCCGCCCGCGAAGACCGCGGCCATGACGAGCACCGGAATCGGCACTCCGAGAAGGGCGCCGTGGCCGAGGACGGCGTAGCCGAGGTCCGTCGAGAACAGGGTCTTGCCGTCGGTACCGACGTAGGTCACTCCGCGGAGATACGTCAGCGCGGCGAGGGTGACGATGAAGGACGCCAACCCGAGCCCGGCCACCAGCACACCGTTGATCAATCCGATGACCAGGCCGGCGGCCAGTGCACCGAGCAGGGCGACCGGGGCCGGAGCGCCGTTGACGGAGAGGGCGACGGCCACGAACGCGGTCACGCCCACCGCCGACCCGACGGACAGGTCGATGCCTCCGGTCATGATGACGAAGGTCAGTCCCGCACCGAGTATGGCGGTCACGGAGATCTGCCGGGCGACGTCGAAAAGGTTGTCCACCGACAGGAAATACGGTGCGACCGCCGAGAACACGGCGATCAGCACGATGAGTGCGAGCGCCACGCCGAGCCGGTCGGCGAGTGCGGTGACGTGGTGCCGGATGCCGTTCGTTCGCGGGGGCCGGTGCGGCGCCGCCGGCAGGGTGGGGGAGGGAAGTGGGGTGGTCATGAGATTACCTCGGTGAGCGATGGAGGGGCAGTAACGCTTCCGGTTGCGTGCCGGATGATGTCTTCCTCGGTCATGGAGTCGCCGGAGACCTCGGCGACGATCGCGCCTTCGCGCATGACGAGGATCCGATCGGAGAGTCCGATGACCTCCGGAAGCTCGGAGGAGATCAACAGTATTGCAACTCCTTTCGACGCGACCTCGTTGATGAGTGCGTAGATGTCGGCCTTGGCTCCGATGTCGACGCCGCGGGTGGGTTCGTCGAGGATGAGTACCGACGGTTGCTTGGCCAGACAGCGCGCGAGCAAGACCTTCTGCTGATTGCCGCCGGAGAGATCCCCGACGCGCTGGTCGACGCCGGTGGTCTTGACGCGCATCTGCTCGGTGTATCGGGTGGCCGCACGTGTCAATGCTGCCGGCGAGGTCCGCCCGAAGCGATGGCGTCCGAATGCTGTACCGAGGCAGACGTTGTCGGCGATCGACATGTCGAGAAACAGGCCTTGTTCCTTGCGGCTCTCCGGGAGCATCACGATCCCGGCCGCCGCGGTCGAGCGGAGGTTGCCGAGGTCGACGTGTCGGGCGTCGACCTCGACGCGGCCGGCCGCGGCTTTGTCGAAGCCGGCAACCAGACGGCACAGTTCGCTTCGGCCGGCGCCGACGATGCCGGCCAATCCGACGACTTCGCCCGCGCGGACCTCGATGGAGCAGGGTTGCACTTTGTCGGAGGAGAGGTCGCTGACCTGGAGTCGGATGTCGGTGCGTGCTGCGGCTCGCCGGTGCTGGTACATCGCCTCGACCGGTCTGCCCACCATCGACGTGACGATCCGGTCCGGGGTCATGTCTGCTCGGGCCATCGAGTCGGCGACGACGCCGTCGCGGAGGACGGTGACGTGATCGGCGATTCGGTCGATCTCCGCCATCCGGTGACTGATGTACAGCATGGCGAGACCGCGCGACTTGAGTTCGGCAACGAGGCGGAGCAGGTTGTCGGCCTCGTCCTGCGAGAGTGCGGCAGTCGGCTCGTCCAGGACGAGGATCCGAGGCTCTTCGGACAGGGCGCGGGCGATCTCCACCAACTGTTGCTGACCTGTACTAAGTTCGGCCACATAGGTTTCGGGACGGATAGTCGACCCCACCCGGGCCAGGGCCGCGACCGCGAGTCGGCGGGCGGCACCGCGGTCCAATCGGCCCAGGCGCCGCCGTGGCTCCCGGCCGAGCACCATGTTCTCTGCGACGGTGAGTTCGGGAACCACGCTGAGCTCCTGATGGATGACTGTGAGTCCGTGTGCGCGTGCGTCGCCAGGGCCGGTGAAGTGCGCTGGGGCGCCGGCGAGGTGGATCGTTCCCGAGTCCGGCTGGTAGATACCGGTCAGCACCTTGATCAGGGTCGATTTGCCTGCGCCGTTCTCACCGGCGAGGACGGAGACCGATCCGGAATGCAACGATAATGACACCCCCCGCAGAACAGAATTGCCGTGGAAGGACTTCGTGATGCCTTCGAGACGCGCTGCGGGGACCTTCGTGAGCGTACCCATGGTTCATCCCCAGGTCTTGTAGGCAGTGATGGTGTCGGCGGTGACGAGGACGGTGGGAATCAATGTCGGTGCGCTGTCGACCTTCTCGCCGCCGGCGAGACGAACGGCGATGTCGAGTCCCGAGCGGCCGAGCTGGGCGGGGTCCTGCCCCGAGGTGGCGATGATGGAACTCTTGCCGAGTAGGTCGGTCAGTTGTTTCGCGCCGTCCACTCCGACGACCTTCACGTCGGTGCCCTTCTGTTGTGCAGCGAGGGAGATTCCGATCGCGGTGGGATCATTGACGCCGAAGAAGCCGTCCACATCGGGGTTCGCGGTGAGGATGGTGCTCGCGACGTTCATGGCTTTGTCGCGGGTGAGATCCGCGCGCTGAGTGGCGGCGACCTCGATGCCCGGGTGTGCGTCGAACGCTTCCCGGCATCCCTGCATGCGGTCCGCGATCGCAGATACCGCGGCCCCGTCGACGATGGCCACCTTGCCGGATCCGCCGAGTTGCTCGACGAGATACGTGCACGCTTCGCGGCCGGCCTGGACGTTGTCGCTCGTCACGGTCGCGTCGGCACCGATCGCCGTGACATCGACGGCGACGACGGGGATGTTCGCCTGCGTCGCTCGGAGCAATGCGGGACCGACGCCGTCGGAATCGACGGCGTCGACGATGATCGAGTCCACCTTCTGCCGGATGAACGTATCGATCTGGTCGCTTTGCACGGCGACGTCGGCATTGGCGTACTGGACGGACACTTCCACGCGCTTCTCGGCGGCGGCCTCTTCGATCGCCTGGCCTTCCGCGAGGAAGAAGGGGTTCGACGCCGCATTGAGGGTGACGCCGATCGTGGTCTTGCCGTCGTCTCCGGCACCTGCGCCGGACGTGCACGCTGTCATGGTGCCGGCCGCTATCACCGCGGTACCCAGTGCAACAGCGATTTTCGACGCCGTTTTCGCAGGTGGACAGGTTCTATCGAGAACTGACATCAGGCTGTTCCTTCTTGCTGGTCTGGATCGGTCAGACGACGGGCGTGACGCCGCCGTCGATGCAGAAATTCGCCCCCGACACGAAACTTGCGCGGGTGGACGCGAGATAGACGACGATTCCCGCCACCTCGTCCACGGTCCCCAATCGACCCACCGGGATGTTGTTCAGTTCAACGTATTTGGCGAGCGCAGTCTCTTTGTCGACGCCGAATTCGGCGGCCAGTGAATCGGCGATACCGCCGGGCCGGTCGTAGATCGGAGATCGGATGAACGCCGGCGACACGACGTTCGATCGGATGCCTTCGGGGGTGAACTCCGCGGCGAGGACTTTCGAGAGCATCAGAATCGCAGCTTTGGACACGCTGTAGTCGGGCAGCCGGGGATTGGGCATCCGGGCCGCTTCCGATGCGATGTGGACGAGGGAGCCGTTGCCGTGCCGGCGCATCGCCGTGATTGCGGCACGGGACGCCCGGACATAGCCCATCAGATTGAGGTCCAGCGTGAGGGCCCAGTCCTCGTCGGACGTCGTCAGGAAGCTGTCGCGCACCGGCGCTACGCCGGCGTTGTTGACCAGGACGTCGACGCGCCCGAACTGGTCGAGCGCGAAGTCGATCATCGCCTGGGCGCCGGACGGATCGAGGAGGTCGACCTTCGTCAGGCGTAGGTGCTCGGAATCGTGGGGCAGGTCCGAGGTGGTGACGTCGAGATCGGCGCCGACCACCTCGGCCCCCGCTGCGAGCATGTGTCGAACACAGGCCCCGCCGATGCCGCCACCTGCACCGGTGATCACGACCACGCGGTCGTGAAGCTCGCCGCTCATGTCTTTGCCTCCCTGCTGGTGAGTCGTACCACGGACTGTGGTGCTCACCACTGTCTCACCTTACGGACGGAATGTCTAGCAAGCGAGACAAAGTATGCGAGGAGGAGGTGCGGCGACGGGCGTTACCCGAAGTTCGCGACCTTCTGGCCGGCGAGGTCTGCGCCGAGGGCTCGCGAGATCTCCTGTCCGCCGCTGATCACCTCCGCCTTCCACCGGTCGCCGTCGGCTCCGAGGATGGATTCGCGGACGCCGCTGATCGAGAGTGCAGCCCGGACCCGGCCCTGGTAGTCGATGATCGGGACGCCGATCGCCGCCACGCCGACCGTCACGTCCTGGTCGCTGATCGCGATCCCCTCGTCGCGGGTGCGCCGCAGGAGTGCCCGTAATTCGGACGGCTCGGCGGGGGTGGAGGGGGTCAGCCGGGTCAGCGGGGTGTTGCGGGCGATGTAGGCCTCCCACTCGCTTTCGTCCCGGAAGGCCAGGATGGCGCGGGAGGCGGCGCCGGTATGCATCGGCAGGGACCCGCCCAGTCGCAGGGCCAGCGACTGCACGCGTTTGCCGTCGAGGCGTTCGATGCACACTGCCTGGTCACCGCGGGGAACGCAGAGAAACACCGTCTCGCCGGTGAGCGCATGCAGTCTTTCCATGACCGGCTGCGCGAACTGGCGCTCGTCGAACCGTTCGACCACCGCCGAACCGAGTGACACAAGCTTGAACCCGAGACGGAACTTGCCCCGCCGCGACCCCGCCTCCACGAGGTCTTCCTCTTGCAGGCTCGCCAGCAGTCGATACATCGAGCTGCGCGGCTCGTTCATAGCTTCCGCGATTTCGGTGGCGGTTGCCTCCCCCTTGGCCAGGAAGTCGAGCAACTCCGCGACCTTGCGTACCAACATCAAACTTCCGTCATTTGCCATGCGTCCAGATTATCGCTCAGCGGACAAACAGTCCATCAATAGTCTTACTGCTCTATGGACAATGTGCCCGACAGTTGGTACTTTTCGTCCATGCTGACACCAACCCCACCGGCCACCGACCACGACGACGAACTCGTCGACCTGATCTCCGAACGCGCGCTGTTCGCCCGCCTCGAAACCGTCCGCCTCATCTCCATCGCCAAGACCGGCCACTACGCCTCCGGCTTCTCCTGCGCCGAGATCCTCGCCACCTTGTACTACGGCGTCATGCGGCTTCGGAAAGGCGAGCCCGATTGGCCCGACCGAGACCGTTTCCTGTTCGGCAAGGGCCACGCCGCGGCCACGCTCTATCCGCTCCTGGCGGATTGGGGATTCTTCGACCCCGCCGAACTCGACGAGTACACCCGCCTCGGCAACGCGTTCGGCGACCACCCCGACATGACCCGCATCCCCGGCATCGATTTCAGCAGCGGATCGCTCGGGCACGCTCTGTCGACCGGCACCGGAATCGCTCTCGGCACCCGCATGCAGGGCCGCCCCTCCAACGTCTTCGTCCTCCTCGGAGACGGCGAACTGCACGAAGGGCAGATCTGGGAAGCCGCGCTCGGTGCGGCCCACCACGACGTCTCGAACCTGATCGCGATCGTCGACCGCAACGACCACTCCCTTGACGGCCGCATCGACACCGTGACGAACATCGAGCCGCTCGGCAACAAATGGCGCGCCTTCGGATGGGACGCGCACGAGGTCGACGGACACGACGTCCGCGCACTGCTCTCGACCTTCCGCGCGATCGTCGAGGACCCCGAACGAACACGTCCGGCGGTGATCATCGCGAACACCGTCAAAGGCAAGGGCATTTCCTACATGGAATCCGAATTCGGCTGGCATCTCGGCTGGCTGGCAGAACAAGACGAAGTCAACGCGATCGAAGAACTGAGGAACAACCGATGAGCGTCGCACCCGGCCTGCAGGCCGAGTCCTGGCACCTGCTTACCCTGATCGAGCGGGCCCCCGGCTTCCACATACTCGCCGACACCTTGGCCGACCTGGTGGACGAGGGCCATCCCATCGTCGCCGGAACCGCCGATCTCAAGTATTCGAACGGACTGGTCGCGTTCCAGAAGCGGCACCCCGACCGATACGTCCAATTCGGCATCTCCGAACAGCACATGGTCTCCACCGCAGCAGGACTCGCGACCACGGGGCTCCAGCCGTATGTCGCCACCTTCGCGTCGTTCATGGCCTACCTGGCCTGCGAGCAGATCCGCACCGACATCGCGTACACCAAGCAGCCCGTCCGGCTCATCGGCCATCACGCCGGCATCACGCTCGGGTTCTACGGCACCTCGCACCACGCCACCGAGGACCTCGCCATCACCCGCAGCATCCCAGGGCTCACGGTCATCGCCCCCGCTGACACCGCTCAGCTCGGAGCCGCGCTCCGCGCCGCCGTCGACCATCCCGCACCGATCTACTTCCGTATCGGCCGTGGTCAGGACCCGGACGTCTACGCTGACGGCACTCACCCCTTCACCATCGGCACCGCCATCGAACACGGCGCCGGCACCGACCTCACGATCATCGCCACAGGATCGATGGTGCATCCCGCTCTCGAGGCGGCGCAGGCTCTGAACGCAGGCGGGATCTCCACGGGAGTCGTCGACATGCACACCGTCAAGCCCCTCGACGCCGACGCCGTCGCCCGCGCCGCACAGCGGTCCCCCATCGTCCTGACCGTGGAGGAACACAATGTCATCGGCGGTCTCGGGGGAGCGGTCGCGGAGGTCGTCGCCGAACACGGGTACGGCACTCGTGTCATTCGGCACGGCGTGAAGGACGAATACGCGCTCATCGGACCGCCGACCCACCTGTACCGGCACTACAAGCTCGACGCCGCCGGTATCGAGGAGGTTGCGCGAGCCGCCGTAGGGTCGTAAGCCCGCGCACGGCAGTAACATTCCCGCGGTCCGAACTTCTTGGTGAACGCAGCGGGGCGCGTCACGACAACGCGACACCCGCCCGGCCCGGCCATCCCACCGGTCCGGGCGGGTGTCGCGGCTTCGCGACGAAGAGGGTGCTCTTTTCGTCAACCTCGGCGACACTGTAGTGAGGTGCCGGCCGCGGAGAGGACCGACGGGAAGAGTATGACGATCGAGCAGTTGCTGACCACGCATTTTCCGGATGATCCCGTAATGGATGCGGCGTTTGCCTCGGCGCTGCTGCGGCGCACGGGGCGAGATCCGAATGCGTCTGGGCTGGTGCGGATCTACAGTCCCGCGCGGACGTTGTCGTTCGGGCGGTTGGACGCTGTTCGGCCGCAGTTTCCGGCCGCGGCAGCCGCGGCGCGGCACCACGGGTTCACGCCCGTCGTCCGGGGCGCGGGCGGTCGGGCGGCGGCATACCACGAGCAGACCCTCGTCGTGGAGATCGTCTCCCCGGACACGGAGGGCATCGTCGGGGCCCGGCCCCGCTTCCAGCGCCTCACCCCGAGGATCGTCGCCGTGCTGAGGACGCTCGGTGTCGATGCTCGCATCGGACCGGTTCCCGGTGAGTATTGCCCCGGTGATTGGACGGTGAACGGTGGGGGTCGCGTCAAGTTGGCGGGGACCGCGCAGCGAATAGTCGCCGGCGCGTGGCTCTTCGGCTTCGAGCTCGTGGTCGCCGATTCGGATCCCGTGCGGGCGGTGCTCGCCGATGTCAATGCTGCCCTCGAGTTGGAGTTCGACCCCGCCACGGCGGCGTCCCTCACGGACCTGAACCCGGCTCTCGGTCTCGAACAGGTTCGGGCCGCGATCCTTGCCGAGATCGGCACAGTCCACGAACTGACCGCAGACCCCGACCTCCTCGCGGAGGCCGCGAACCTGCGCGACGCCCACGTGGCGTGATCGGCCCCAGAAATCGGGGCTTCCTGTACGAGCTGCGCGTTAACTGTTGCAGAGCAGTGGGTTTCGCGATCCCGCTGTGCGCTGCCATCGAATTCTCGAGCGTTCTGTTCTGGAGAACGCAGGGTTCGGTACAAACCGTTGGACCCCTCTTCTGCCGGCTTCTAGCGTTGTCGCAAAGCCGTCCGGTGTGACGTGCAGCACGTGGAGAACACGGCGACACGTCGGAAATGTGTGGAGGAGCCCAGCATGAGTCTGCAGAACCGTCTGACCGAGAAATTCGGAATCGAACACCCGGTAGTCCTTGCACCGATGGATTACGTCTCCGATTGGCGATTGGCCACCGCTGTGGCCGAGGCTGGTGGGCTGGGACTCATCGGCGGCGGATACGGCGACGAGGCCTGGTTGCGCGATCAGTTCGACCACGTCACGACCGACGCGGTCGGTTGTGGCTTCATAACCTGGTCCATGGCGCAGCAACCGCGGCTCCTCGAGAAGACGATCGGCTACCGGCCTGCGGCGATCTTCCTCTCCTTCGCCGACCCGGCGCCGCATGCGCCTGCGATTCGTGCCGCGGGAATTCCGCTGATCTGCCAGGTGCACGATGTCGACCAGGCGCGCCGGGCGGTCGAGGTGGGGGCGAGCGTCGTCGCTGCTCAGGGCGGAGAGGCGGGCGGCCATGGGACGGGGGCCCGATCGACGTTCACCCTGGTGCCCGAGATCGCCGATGTCCTTCGGCGGGAGGCGCCGGACGTGATGCTGCTGGCGGCCGGTGGAATCGGCGACGGCCGGGGCCTGGCAGCAGCGCTCGCACTCGGTGCCGACGGTGCCCTCGTCGGAACCAGGTTCTGGGCGGCCGAGGAGGCGGCGATTCCGCGTGCGGCCCAGCACCGCGCGCTGTCGGCGGGTGGGGACGACACGATCAGGCAGAGCGCCTTCGACATCGTGCGCGAGAAGCCCTGGCCGACTCGGTACACGGGGCGAGTCCTGCACAACGACTTCATCCGGCGGTGGCACGGCGACGAGCCGGGCCTGCGGGGCGCGCTCCGGGAGAGGCAGACGCAGTTCCAGGCAGCGGTGAAGGCCGAGGACTACGACGTCGCGAATCTGATCGTCGGTGAGGTCGTCGGACAGATCGATCGTGTCGACACCGTCGCGTCGATCATCGACGAGATGGTCGGCACGGCTTGCTCGATCCTGGGCCGCACTTCCCACGACCTGGCGGCGATCGGCTCCTAGCGCCCGATCGGTGCGACCTCGCAAACCCTCACCCCGCGCGTCCCCCAGAAGGATTCCCCATGACCAGCCAGTCCGTTTCACCACCTGCTCTCGCGAGCGGTGTCGCGAAGAGCAGTCTTCGCAAGATCATCACCGCGTCCAGCGTCGGAACGTTGATCGAATGGTACGACTTCTACATCTACGGCAGTCTCGCAGTCGTGTTCTCGGGGATGTTCTTTCCCGAAGGAAACGGAACCACAGCACTACTCGTCACGATTGCCGCCTTCGGAACGGGCTTCGTCGTGCGCCCCATCGGCGCCGTCGTGTTCGGCAGAATGGGGGACCGGGTCGGACGTAAGAAGACGTTCTTGACGACGTTGCTCATCATGGGCGGCGCCACCACGATGCTCGGACTGATGCCCACCTATGACCACATAGGAATCCTGGCGCCGATACTGCTGGTGACGTTGCGGCTGCTGCAGGGGCTCGCGATCGGCGGTGAGTACGGGGGCGCCGTCGTCTACATCGCGGAGAACTCGCCTTCGAAGAAACGCGGAGCTCTCACGAGTGTTCTCCAAACCACCGCGACCGGCGGTCTGCTGCTGTCGATCGGCGTCATCGTGCTCTGCCGGGTCAGTTTGGGCGAGGAGGCATTCGACTCGTGGGGCTGGCGGATCCCGTTCCTCCTGTCCGCGGTCCTGGTGCTCTTCTCGCTGAAGATCCGCATGAAGATGCACGAGTCGCCGGTGTTCGAGGAGATGCGACGGACCGGAAACCTCTCGCGTTCACCGATCAAGGATGCCGTCGCGCACAAGCCGTCCTTTGCGTTGCTACTCGTCGTGGTCTTCGGGGTGACCGCCGGTCTGGGGGTCGCCTGGTACACGAGCCAGTTCTACACGCTGTACTTCCTGCAGACGATCTTGAAGATCGACTTCCTCACCGCCAATGTCTCCGTCGGGATCGCACTGGTCATCGCGACACCGTTCTTCGTCCTCTTCGGAAAGCTGTCCGACAAGCATGGACGGACCCGGATCATCCTGTGCGGACTGGTCTTTTCGGCAGCCGGCTACCTTCCGCTGTTCGCGTGGATTCGACACGCCGCCGTCCACGGCGACCAGTTCCAGATGGTCCTGGCACTGACGATCCAGGTCGTCTTCGTCACCATGATCTACGGGCCCACGGCGGCCTTCCTGTCCGAATTGTTCCCACCGCAGATCCGCTACACCGGACTGTCCCTGGCCTACCATATCGGGACCGGCGTGTTCGGTGGCTTCACCCCTCTGGTGGCGCTCTCGCTCAACACCGCGACCGGGAACGTCCTTGCCGGGCTGATCTATCCCGTCGCGATCACCGCGGTCACGGCAGTGGTGTTCGTGCTGACGTTGCGGCGGGGAGTGGACAGCCCGATAGTCCGGCGGGCGTGGAAGCAGATCGATTCCGAGTGCTCGTCATGAGACACCCGACCCGGTACGGTGCGATCGCGTTCACCGCCCCGGTGGCCGAGCGGCAGAAGGCGACGGGAAGCATCCACTGGTACGGGCGGAGGCGAGCTCAGGGCGAAAACACCGGCAGGCCCGACGAACTCGACACAACTGTGACCGCACTGATCCGTGCCACCGATTCGTTCTTCGTCGCGACGGTGACGCCCTCCGGGTGGCCCTACATCCAACACCGGGGCGGTCCGACCGGCTTCGTGCACGTGCTCGATCCCTCGACGATCGCGCTCGCGGATTATTCGGGAAATCAGCAGTTCGTCACGGTCGGCAACCTCGACGAGAACGACGCAGTGGCCCTCTTCTTCATCGACTACCCCACCCGCACCAGAGTCAAGGTTTACGGACGAGCCGAGGTCGTCGAGCGTGCCGACGATCCGGATCTCGTCGCCAGGCTCCTCGCCACGGCTGACGGGGTCGTGAAGGCCGGCTGTGACCGCGCGCTCGTCGTCCACGTCGAGGCGCTGGACCGGAACTGCACGAAGAACATTCCCCCGAAGTACGGCGAGGCGCGGATGCAGGAATCGCTCACGTTGGCCCGCAAGGGATTGCAGGACGAAATCGATATCCTGAAATCCCGCAATGCCGAACTGGAGCGGGAGATCGCGCAACTGCGTGGCGGCGGTGACGGTCAGCGCCGTTGACGGACGGTGGCGCCGGGTGGGGGAGAGTTGCGGATCGCGGCGTCCCGCAGAACTCGCAGGAGCGGCGTCACCCGGTTGCGGCGGTACACGAACCTCACGACCGCGGGCGGCGCACCGACCAGCGGGATGAACCGGACGTTGCGGTGGTTTACCCGCCGCCGGGCGACTTCCGGAACCGTGCCCACACCGCGATCCGCAGCGATCAGTTCGAGCCACTCGTCGAAGTTCGAGCACGTCACCACCGGGCCGTCGTGGTTCGGCCACAGATCCTCGGACGTGGTGCCGCTGAGGGTGTTGATGACCAGAGGAAGAGTTCCGAACTCCGCCCAGTCGATGGACTCGCGGCTCGCGAGAGGCGAGGCAGCGGATACCGCCGCGATCCGCTGCTCCTCGAACAGCGGATGCTGCACGAACTCGTCGCCCGGGACGTCCCGGCGGACGACCGCGGCGTCCACGGTGGCGTTGTTCAGTGCGGCGATGGGGTCGTCGCAGCGACGCGGAACCACGGTGGCGCGGGAGTTCCTCTCGACGTCGTCGATCACCTGCTGCGCCCACGGATCGGGGAGGAGCCAACTGAAGCCCAGGGCGAGGGTTCGGGTGGTGTACAGCGCCACCGCGGAATCGAGATCACCGAGAATGACGCGCACCTTCTCGACGAACCCGGCGCCGTCCTCGGTGAGGGTGAGCGCACGCGAGGTCCGGTCGAACAAACGCACGCCGAGCGAGGCCTCGAGTTGCTGCACCGTTCGGGTCAGTGCCGGTTGCGTGATGTGGAGCGCGGTCGCCGCGGCGGTGAACGAGCCCGCCTCGGCGACCGCCACGACCGCTCGCAGATGCCGCAGTTCGATGGTCATAACTGCCAAGCATAGATCCAGCCGAAACGGCATTTCCGCTCCCCGATGCGGCGGTGCACGATGGTGGACGGAAGCGTGAGAAGGGGTGAACCTCGTTCCTCACGCACCCATCCACCGAAAGGATCCTGGTGTTCGATTTCGAGGAAGACCTCCGAATTCCCATCGTCGGGGCGCCCATGGCGGGAGGGCCGAGCACCCCCGAACTCGTTGCTGCGGTCTCGTCCACCGGCGGCCTCGGTTTCCTTGCGGCCGGGTACAAGAGCGTCGACGCGGTTCGCCATGAGGTCGACGCGGTTCGCGCTCTGACGGACGCACCATTCGGACTCAATCTCTTCGTCCCAGGCCGTCCCCTGGCCGACCGCGCGGCCGTGGAGACCTATCGGGAGCGGTTGCAGCCGCTCGCCGAACGCCGGAACGTGGTGCTGCCCGAGGTCGTCGACCACGACGACGACGCGTTCGACGCCAAGGTCGACCTCGCGGTCGAGCTCGCCGTGTCCGTGGTGTCCTTCACGTTCGGCCTTCCGCCGCGGGGCGTCGTCGATCGGTTGCACGCTGCCGGCACTGCGGTCGTGGCCACGGTGTCGGATGTCGACGAGGCGCGGGCGGCCGCCGAGCGGGGCGTCGATGCGATCTGTCTGCAGGGAGTCGACGCAGGCGGGCATCGGGCGACGCTCGATCCGGATGCGGAGCCGGACCCACGTCCGACCCGAGAACTGGTCGAGGCGGCCCGCGCCGCGGTCGACCTTCCCCTCGTCGCGGCGGGAGGGATCGCGACGGGCGCAGACGTTGCGGCAACACTCGAAGCCGGTGCCACTGCCGTGCAGATCGGTACCGCTCTCCTCGACGCCGACGAGGCAGGGACCAAACCCGCCCACCGGGCCGCGTTGCACGACGCCCGCTTCACCGACAGCGTCGTCACCCGCGCGTTCTCGGGTCGTCCCGCCCGCGGCCTGGTCAACGATTTCATCATCGACTTCGATGCCTACGCGGTGACGGCATATCCGCAGGTTCACCTGCTGACCAGTGGGCTGCGGGCCGCGGCGGGCGCCGCGGACGATCCGCAGGGCCTCGCCCTGTGGGCCGGCCTCGGGTATCGCAGTGCCCGGTCGGCCCCCGCCGAAGAGATCGTCCGGGACCTGTGGAGAGAAGCGCGGGACGTCTGATGGACATCGGCGACCTGAGCTTCTTCCTGGCAGTGGCCCGCGCCGGGGGAATCTCTCGGGCTTCGAAAGAACTTCTGACGGTGCAGTCGAACATCAGCTCACGGATCCGGGCGCTCGAGGACGAACTCGGAGTGGAACTGTTTCGCCGCCATGCGCGCGGAGTGACTCTGACAAACCCCGGCGAACGTCTGCTGCCGTACGCCGAACACATCACTCGGCTCGTACGCGAAGTGACGCAGGTCGTCGGCGACGACCTGGATCCTTCCGGACGACTCGCGATCGGCTCCATGGAGACCACCGCGGGATTGCGGCTCCCCGGGGTGCTGGCCGCCTTCAGCGAGGACTGCCCCCGAGTCGACTTCACCCTGACGACCGACACGACCGACGCCCTCACCACCCAGGTGCTCGAGCATCGACTCGACGGGGCGTTCGTCTGCGGACCGGTGCGGCATCCGGACCTGGTCTCCGAGCAGGTGTTCGTCGAGCAATTGGTGCTGGTGAGCGGCGTTCGCCTCGCGGATCTGGACTCGGTGCCTGCTGACGGACGGCGGCACAAGGTCCTCGTCCTCCGCGCAGGATGCGCCTACCGCGCCCGACTCGAGCGACTCTTCGAGCAGCACGGTCTGCCGGGCCCGGACGTCCTCGAGTTCGGAAGCCTCGAGGGCATCCTCGGGTGCGCGGCCGCGGGAGTGGGTGTGACGCTGCTGCCGCTGGGCGTGGTGACCGCGTCTCCGTTGGCGTCGGCCCTGAAGGTGCATCACCTCGCGCCGGCCGACGCGCGCGCGGAGACGCTCTTCATCCGCCGGAAGGACTCGACGACGACACCGGCCCTGTCCCGGTTCCTGTTCCACACCCACCAGTCCAGCCGTCCGGCCTCGCTGAGATCCGTCGCTCGCTAGGTTCGGCGGCGAACGTCCTTGGAAGAGAAGGCATGAACGCACTAAGTAGCGCCGACGAGCGATTCACGTTCCGAACACCGACCTCGCCGTGGATCACGGTCGGCCAGGTGGGGGCTGCACTGGCGGCCAGCATGGGTATCGGGCGGTTCGTCTACACACCCGTACTTCCGCTGATGGAGGCCCAGGCGGGATTGACACCGTCGGCGGGCGCCGCTCTGGCGACGGCAAACTATCTCGGATATCTCATCGGGGCGCTCGCCGGAATCGTCCTTCCCGGGATGATGCGCTCGGCGGCAACCCTGCGGTTCTCGCTGCTCGTCCTGACCCTCACGCTGGCGTTGATGCCGGTGGCATCGAACGAAACCTTCTGGGGCGTGTTGCGATTCATCGCAGGTGTCACCAGTGCGTTGGTGTTCGTCGTCGCTGTCGGCGCCATGCACTTCCACCTGAGTGGGCACGCAGCGCACCTGTCGGGGTGGGCGTTCGGCGGAATCGGGGCGGGTATCGCCCTGTCGGGACTCGTCGTCCTGATCCTGCGGTCGATGAGCACGTGGGAGGCGGTGTGGTGGGCGGCTGCACTGCTGACCCTGATCTGCACCCTCGCCGCGTGGACGCTCACGCCGGAACGCGCTCCCATGGCGCCGACGGTGGAGCGCCGAAAATCGCCCAAGAGGAAGCGCCGCTGGTTCAGCATGCTGTTCATCAGCTATTCCCTCGAGGGCGTCGGATACATCATCGCCGGCACTTTTCTCGTCGCAGCGATCGACCACACCGCAGGCAGCTTCGCCGGCAGTGGCGCCTGGGTGATCGTCGGGCTGGCGGCGCTACCGTCCGCTCCACTCTGGGCGTTGCTCGGCCGGCGATGGTCTCGCCCGATCCTGCTGGTGACCGCCCTCGTCGTTCAGGCCGCCGGCATTGCGCTGCCGGCGGTGGCAGACGGCATCTGGGCCGCCCTGATCTCTGCCTTCCTGTTCGGGGGAACATTCCTCGGCATCAGTCAGATGTCGTTGACGATCGGCGCTCACCTCCAGTTCCCACGGGCGGTCGCGATCCTGACGACCGGATACAGTCTCGGTCAGATCGGGGGCCCGCTCATCGTCACACCACTGCTTTCCGATGGCTACCACCTGGCATTGCTCGTCGCGTCGGGCATCGTTCTGGCGGCAGCACTCGCCGCCACGCTACTTGCGTCCACTCACATGAGGTCTGTCGAAACGAGTCGGAGCCACAGCCACAGCCGCGTGGTCGGATTGTCGAAGTCGATCTGAAACTCTTCGGCGAGACGGGTGATCCGGTACCGAATGGTATTGCCGTGGACATGCATTCGGTCAGCCGCCTTGGACACGTTCGCGTTCGAATCGAAGTACGCACGTAGAGTGATCAGAAAGTCGGTGTGATGGGTGGCGTCGTACGCCCGGATCGCATCGATGACGTCGAACTTGTCCAGATGCTTCTCGGTGATGTACTTACCGATCTCCAGTAGGTTGAGCTCGGTCCAATAGTCTTCGAACACAGCCGCTGCCGGGGCTCGAGGTGTCGGATTCTCTCGCGTGACCGACTGGTGGTGCATCAGGTACCGCAGTGTGCGCAGCGCCTCGGTCCGGGATCGAGGTAGCTCGCTGATCTGCTCGGCGATCCCGCCCACAGCGGAGACGACGGGATGCGCGCTGATCGTCGTCGCGTAGGAGCCGATGTCACGAATGACGCGACGGTGGGCTGCACGGGGAGAGTCGCCCGCGCAGGGCAACAGCGCATACACGACCGAGTCGATGAGGGCGCTGTACGCACTGCGGAACTGGACGTTGCACGTGACGGTCACGAGCTGCAGTAGCCGATGTTGCTCGCGCATGGCGTCGAGGCTGCCGCCGTTCGGATGGGTGAGGGCGAACGCCGCGATGGCGAATCCGTCGGTGAACTCGAGACCGAGTTGCGCGGCGGCGAACGAGGCCCGGGCCGGATCGTCCATCAACGTCCGCATGAGATCGGCGTTGCGTCGTTCGGTGAAATCGGAAGCGGACCGGGCGTGAAGCATGTGCAGTCCGGCCAGCGGCGCCAGCCTGTCGAGCGCATCGAGGGCCGGTTGGCGGCGTTCACCTCCGGGATCGATGATCCAGATCGATCCGAGCAGTTCCCCGCCCGCCCGGACCGCGAGCGCCAGCCGGTCCGCGATCCCGCTGGGCGACTGCACGAACAGTGCGGCGGTGGAGGAGTAGACGACCTTGAAATCGGCGTCGAGGGCTGGAGGTGTCCGCTCCTGCAGGGTCAGAGTCGTCTCGCGCCGTAGGTCGTCGATCGGCTGGCCCGGCACCGTGGAGTATCCGAGGATGCGGCCCGAAGGATCGACGATGCTGGCGGCGCCATTGGTTATCGAGGCAACGGCGTTGGCGAAGGCGAACAGATCGCCCAGGCGCACGCCCGATACCGAATCGACCGCAGCACCCGCGACCGCTGTTCGTGCCATCGCGATCAGTCGTGTCCAATCCGCGTCGTCGCCGACGACGAGCACGGGAACGTCGTGACGACTGGACGCGGCCCGCAGGTCCTCGATCGGTGTTCCTCGTGCTTTGACGATCACGGCGGCGGCCTCGCCGTCGGCGGCGTGGACGAGTATCCGCTCGAATCCGGCGGACCCACAGGACACCCCCATCGCGAGGACGACGGTGTTCCTGACGTTCGCCTGGTCGTCGAGTGCGTCGTAGAGCTGTACGTCGGCGACGGGACGGCGGAGATTCTCGGCGGTCGGGTTGACGTGCAGCAGATCTTCCTGCACCAGCCTGTTCCAGGCTGACAGCGCGATCGGCGCAGGTGTCGTGTCGCGATGAGGCGACGATTCCTCCGTTCGATCCATTTGGAACATCTTACAAGCATTGTTTTCGAGCTTGGAAACTCCTCCATATGAACCAGGTGAGGTCTGGATCACTATTGGTTCCACCCCGCGCACCGGGTGTCAGCACCACTTCGAGGAGTCCCGATGAAACTCAGAGATATCAGGTCGTTAGTGAATGTCGAGGGCCCCGCTCGGTCCGCGTCACAACGGCTTGCACGGCGATGCCACAGCATCGAGGACGTACGAAAGCTGGCCGCCGCCCGTCTCCCGCTGAGCATCTTCGACTACATCGAGGGCGGCGGCGAGGACGAAGCGTCGGTCCGCCGCAATCGTTGCTCGTTCGACGACTGGTCCTTCGTGCCACGCTGGGGCGCGGTGGAGAACCTCGACCTGGCGTCGAGTCTCCTGGGCAAGCCGGTCGCCATGCCGTTGATGCTCTCTCCCACCGGGGGAACACGCCTCTTTCACCCGGAGGGCGAACTCGGTGCGGCGCGTGCTGCTCTCGCAGCGAATGTCCCGTACGGTCTGGCACACCTGAGTACGACGCCGATGGAACTGGTCAGCGCGCAGACCCCGGGCCTTCGTCGCTGGTTCAACATCGAACCGATGGCGGACAAGGGCATGCTCCAGGCGATGCTCGACCGGACAGCGAACGCGGGATACGAGGCCTTGCTGGTCAACGTCGATTGCCGAGCGATCGGTCATCGCGAACGCGACTACCGCAACGGCTTCACTGCACCCCCGTCCCTGAAACCGCGGACGGTCGTCGAAGGGGCACTCCATCCCGTATGGGCGTGGAGGTTTCTGCGCAACGACGCGATCGCTTTCCCCAATCTCGACGGAACCATCGCGGAGGGGCCGCTGGCGAGCACGCCGGATATGTGGCGAACCCTGCTGTCGGGTTCCTACGAACCCACCGATTGGGACACCCTCTGCGACTTGCGCTCCCGATGGAGCGGTCCGATCGCCCTCAAGGGGTGCGTCAGCGCCGACGATGCGGCGATCGCCGCCGACATCGGGATCGACGCCATCCAGGTCAGCAACCACGGCGGTCGGCAACTCGATCACATGGCCTCCCCGCTGGACGTTCTGCCGGAGATCGTCGAACGCGTGAACGGTCGGGTCGAGATCATCGTCGACGGCGGCATCCGCCGTGGCTCGGACGCGATCAAGGCGCTGGCGCTGGGGGCGACTGCGTGCGCGATCGGCCGTCCCTACCTCTACGGCCTCGCGGCGGCGGGCCAGGAGGGTGTTGCGCACGTGCTGCGGATCTTCGCGGAGGAGATGACCCGAACGATGATGCTGCTGGGGGTGTCGAGCATCAAGGAACTGCAGGACAGCGGGCCGTCCCTCGTGAGGAACCGCCACGCCGCCTTCGCCCGCTCGACGAACGCGTCCACCGGACCGCGCACGGCCACCCCGAAGCGGAAGTCCTCGTCATGACGAGTCGTCCCGGAGGCTACTCTCACCGATTCCTGTGTGCCGGCGCACTCGCCGCCCTTCTCCTCTCCACGGTTGGTTGCGGTCGGCTCGAGGAATTTGCGGACCCGCCGGCCTCGGCTCCCGTCGAGGGTGACAGCACGCCGTCGCTTGCGGTGAACGAATCGGCCGTCGCACTGCTGCCCGGTTCGGTGTCCGCACGGCACACGCTGCGGGTGGCGATCCCGACGAACGAACCTCCTACCCAGTTCTATTCGGAGGGCACCCGGTACATGACGGGCACGAACCCCGACATTGCGAGACTCATCGGGAAGGCCCTGAACCTGGATGTCGACATCAAGGTTGTCAATTTCGACTCCATCATTCCCGGCATCGCTGCCGGACGCTACGACATGACGGTGTCCTCGATGACGCCCACCACCAAGCGAATGGCGGCAATGGATTTCGTCGACTACATGCGAATGGGGAATGCCATCGTCGTCGCGAAGGGAGCGGAGCCCGTCACGAGGGACACTCTCTGCGGCAGGAGAGTCGGCGTCCTGACGGGCTCGTATCAGCTCACCGTCAACGTTCCGGCCTACGAGCAGGACTGCGCGGCCGCCGGCAAGCCGCCGATCCGGATCGGCCAGTTCCAGGACACGCGGCAGGCGATCTCTGCGCTGACCAGCGGCCGGCAAGATGCTGTGCTGGCAGACTCACCGATCCTCGAGTACGCCACGGCCAACAATCCGGCAATCGAGGTGTCGGACACGTTCGACTACACCCCCGTCGCGGTCGGCGTGACCAAGGAACCAGCACTCGTCGACGCCGTATCCGCGGCACTCGACTCCGTCATCGCCGGCGACGCGTACCGGGAAGTCCTCGAGAAATATGGTGCGGAGTCCGCGATGATCACCCGAGCTCGCGTCAACGCGGCCCAATAAGGAGACCTACCATGCACCAATTGGCCTCGCGAGACGCCTTCCCTCCGCCGTCGGCGGTATCGGCGTCCCCGGACACGTCCATCCCGGTTGTGCCACTCAAACATCCTGTCCGGCAAACATTCGGACTGGCACTGTTCATCGTCGCCGTGGCGGTGACGTGGAACGTCGCAACCAACGACCGGTTCCATTGGAATGTCGTGTCGTCCTATCTCTTTGCGCCGGAGATACTTCGAGGGGTTGTTCTGACGATCATCCTGACGATCGTCTCGATGACTGCCGGTATTTCGCTCGGAACGCTCCTTGCCGTCATGCGACTGTCGGAGAACTCGATCGTCAGTTCGATCAGCCGCGGCTACATCTGGTTCTTCCGGGGAACTCCGCTCCTCGTCCAACTGATCTTTTGGTACAACATCGCAGCCCTGTATCCCACCATCTCGATCGGAATCCCCTTCGGGGGACCCGAATTCATGATCGGTTCCGTCAACACGCTGATCACGCCACTCGGGGCCGCCCTCCTCGGGCTGTCCCTGAACGAAGCGGCCTACATGGCAGAGATCATCCGCGGTGGCATCGGATCGGTGGACAACGGCCAGTACGACGCGGCTCAGGCGCTGGGAATGAACAAGACTCAGCTGATGCGCCGGGTCATTCTTCCTCAGGCGATGCGTGTGGTGTTACCGCCGACGGGGAACCAGGTGATCTCGATGCTGAAAGGGACCACCCTCGTCAGCGTTCTGGCGATCTCCGATCTGCTGTACTCCGCGCAGATCATCTATTCGCTGAATTACCAGACGATCCCGCTGCTCATCGTCGCGAGCCTGTGGTATCTCCTGATGACCACCATCCTGAGCTTCTTCCAGGACAAGCTCGAGAAGCACTACGCGCGCGGTTTCACCGCGGCGGTCACCCCCGCACGCCGTCGATTTGCACTGGGAAGGGCGAAATGAACACCGTCATGGTGAAAGCAGAGGGAGTCCGGAAGCGATTCGGTGCCACCGAGATCCTCAAGGGCATCGACCTCAGTGTCGAGCGCGGCTCGGTGACCTGCCTCATCGGACCGTCCGGATCTGGGAAGACAACCTTCCTGCGCTGCATCAATCACCTCGAGAAGGTTGATGCGGGCTGCCTGTACGTGGATCAACAGTTGATCGGCTACTCGGAACGCAATGGCCGGCTTCACGAGATGAAGCCCCGCCAGACGGCACGGTCTCGACTGAATGCCGGCATGGTGTTCCAGCGCTTCAACTTGTTTCCGCACATGACCGTGCTCGAGAACATCATCGAAGCCCCGATCCACGTTCTCGGCAGACCCCGCGACGAGGTGACGGCGGAGGCACACGTGCTGCTCGATCGTGTCGGACTGGGGAACCGAGGTCAGGCATACCCACGGGAGCTGTCCGGGGGACAGCAACAGCGGATCGCGATTGCCCGCGCCCTGGCGATGAAGCCCAAGTTGCTGCTCTTCGACGAGCCGACCTCCGCGCTCGACCCGGAACTCGTCGGTGAGGTACTGGACGTGATGAAGTCCCTTGCCGAAGCCGGTATGACCATGGTCGTGGTTACCCACGAGCTGGGGTTTGCCCGCGAGGTCAGCGATCAGATCGTCTTCATGGATCAGGGTGTCGTCGTCGAGGCGGGCCCGCCGGCCGAGGTTCTGGGGAACCCACACCAGGAGAGGACCCGCGCGTTTCTCTCGAAGGTGCTGTGAACACCTCACCCGCCCGCCCGCGACCGATAGCAACGAACAATCAGGATTGAGATGCACATGAACAGGCAACAGATCAGCACAGAACATGCACCCAGCCCCGCAGGGCCCTACTCTCAGGCGATCATTGCCGACGGGGTCCTGTACACAGCAGGTCAGACGCCCCACCACCCCGATACGGGGGAGCTCGTCGGCTCCACCATCGAAGAACAAACGGACCAGGCGATGCGCAATCTCGCAGCCGTACTCGAATCGTGCGGCTCGGACTTCTCGCGCGTGGTCAAAGCGACCGTCCACCTGCAGAATCCGGCGCGAGACTTCACCGGTTTCAACGAGACCTATCAGAAGTTCGTCTCGCACCCGTATCCGGCGCGGACCACCGTCGGATCGCACCTCGGTGACTTCCTGGTCGAAATCGACGTCGTCGCCCTGTGCCCCCGCTGACCGGGTCGATGGCGCACTCCGACCGGCGGAGTCGCTCGATTTGAAAGCAAGACCGATAGGGCCCCGCACGGCAGAAGTCATGTGGCATTCTCACGAGGTGCGACGGTGCGGAGGTGAGAGTGGTGTGGCCGGTTCGCCGACCGCGACCACGTCAGGGGTAACCCCTGGCTCGACAGTGTTCACCGGAGACACCGTCCGACGCGCGACCGCATGCTCCGCGTGCTCCGGCGCGCCGCAGACGACAGGTATCGGTCACCTCGCACCGTCGCACACATGACGGAACGTCCGGCCCTGCCGCCCGAGTTCGCCCGTCGCCTCGCAGCGGCGGCGATCGATGGAACCTGGACGAGGGCCGGCCTCGTCCTCCGCTTCGAGGAATCCGGAGTGCCGGACGCCGCCCGGATCGCGGCACGGCTCCACGACCTCATGCCCACGCCGCCGATCGACGGCATCGACAGCGTCTTTCGGCTGCTGTCGGACCTCCCGCTGATCGAGCGAGCAGAGCCGATTGTCGACGAAGTCTCCGGCAACGACTGGAGGTTCGACGTCCCGCAGTGGTCGCGCACCGCCGCGGTCGCCGAGGCGGTCGGCCTCACCCCCGCCGAACTCGACTGGTTCGCCGATCCCGGCGGGTGGCTGCGCACGAAGGCGCCGCCGCTGCAGCACTACCGCTATCGGATCCGGCCGGACAACCGCCTGCTCGAAGCGCCGAAGGAACGCCTCAGGGAGGTACAGCGCCGGATTCTGCGGACCGTCCTCGATCGCGTTCCGCCTCATGCGGCGGCGCACGGATTCGTCCGAGGCCGCAGTGTCCACACCTTCGCCGGCCCGCATGCGGGGCATGAGGTCGTGCTGCGCATCGACCTTCGGGCGTTCTTTCCCTCGGTTTCGCGGACGCGGGTGCGGGCGGTCTTCGACGCACTCGGCTATCCGACCCGGGTGTCGCGGGTGCTCGCCGGGCTCTGCACGACGTCGACCCCACCCGGTGTCCTCGCGCAGCTTCCCTTCGACGCGGCGAGCCGGCTCCGGGGTGCGCACCTACCGCAGGGGGCGCCGACGTCGCCGGCTCTCGCCAATCTGGTTGCACACCGGCTCGATCGCAGGCTGGCCGGACTTGCGCGCGCCCACCGCGTCGCGTACACCCGGTATGCCGACGACCTCGCGTTCTCCGGCTCGGATCTGGCGGTGGATCGACTGATCCACGCCGTCGGCCGGATCGTGACGGACGAAGGCTTCGCCGTCCACCCCGGCAAGACCCGGGTGATGCGAGCACACCGGCGGCAGCACCTGGCCGGGCTGGTGGTCAACACTCGTCCGCAGGCGTCCCGTGCCGAGTACGACGACGTGAAGGCGCTGCTGTTCAATTGCGTTCGGCACGGACCGGATTCGCAGAATCGTGACGAAAGACCGCACTTTCGCGAGTACGTCTACGGGCGCATCGCCTGGGTCGGGGAATCGAACGAGAGCAGGAAACGTTCGCTGCATGCACTGGCCGCCCGAGTCGACTGGACAAGTAGCGGCCGCGGGGGCGCCGCCGGACTGTGGTCAGCCGCGGCCGATGTACGGCATGCGGGAGGCCATGATCGTCATCGTCGGCACGGTGACGTCGAGGGGCAGCTCGACCAGCCGGGTCACCGCGTCCGCGACGTACCGCGGATCGAAGGTGGGTTCCGCTCGCACTGATCCGTCCGGTTGGCGGGCGGATTGGCCGATGCCGGCCGTCATGGCGGTTGCGGCGTTCCCGATGTCGATCTGGGTGCAGCAGATGTCGTGGTCGCGTCCGTCGAGCGCGATCGACTTGGTCAACCCCGACACCCCGTGTTTGGTTGCCGTGTAAGCGACGCTCGCGGGTCGTGGCGTGTGCGCGGACAGTGAGCCGTTGTTGATGATGCGTCCCCCGCGAGGTGTCTGCGACTTCATCATTCGCACCGCCTCTCGGGAGCAGAGGAAGACCCCAGTCAGATTTGCGGCGACTGTCCGGTCCCAGTCCTCCGGTTCGATCTCGTCCACCGCGCCGGAGGGGCCGAACGTGCCGGCGTTGTTGACGAGTACGTCGAGGCGGCCGAACCGTTCGGCGACGGCGGCGAAGACGCTGTGCACGGACTTGGGTGAGGAGACGTCGGCCGGTACCACGAGCGCGTGGTCGTGCCCGTACGCCGTCTGATCGAGGGCGTCGCGTGTCCGTCCGGTCAGCACCACGTGGTGTCCGGCGTCGAGTAGTGCGGTCGTGATGGATCGTCCGATGCCCGAGCCGGCACCCGTCACGACGATGACCCGTTCCGTCACGTTCACTCCTCAATTCGGTCGACAACACATGCTCACGACCAACTGATGGTAACCATCGAACTGTCGCCGATCGCCGGTGTTCGACAGCCGCCGTTCGGTCGGCCGGTTCGTGGTGCCCGCAGGAATCACGGTGCGCCGAACCCTGGAGTGGGGACGCGGAGTCGGGTTTCCTGTCCCGGTGACCATCGCAGACATCGCACCTCGTACCGCACTGCAGCAGCGCTACTGGGACCCCGCCCTCACCGAACCCGCGCAGTGGAATCCGGTTCTGGAAGCCCTGCATTCGCACCGGTCGGTTCGCCGCTACCTGCCCGATCCGCTGACCGACGAGACCCTCGATGTCCTCGTCTCGGCGGCGCAGTCGGCCGCCACGTCGTCGAACCTCCAGGCGTGGAGTGTGGTCGCGGTCCGCGACCCCGACCGGAAGGCTCGTCTGGCCGCGCTCGCCGGCGATCAGGCCCACATCGTCGAGGCCCCCGTCCTGCTGGTGTGGCTCGCCGACTTCGCCCGCGTCCGACAACTCGCCGGCGACCGCGGCGCGCCGATCGAGGGAGCCGACTTCCTCGAGAGCAGCTACCTCGGGTTCATCGACGCCGCCCTGGCGGCGCAGAACGCCGTGACCGCGGCGGAGTCCCTCGGCTTGGGAACGGTCTTCATCGGTGCGATCCGCAACAAGCCCGAGGAGGTCGCCGCGGAACTCGGGCTGCCGCCCCACGTCTTCGCGGTGTTCGGGCTCGTCGTCGGACATCCGCATCCGGACGCCGACGCCCAGATCAAACCGCGCCTGCCCCGAGCGGCGGTGTTGCACCACGAGAAATACGACCTGCCCGCCCAGCGTGACCACGTCGGCGCCTACGAGGGGCGGATCGCAGCCTTTTACTCTGCGCAGCAGCTCGAACATTCCTGGATCGAACGGGTTCTGGACCGACTCGCGTCCGCGGCGCGGCTGAACGGGCGGGATCGGCTGAAGGAATCGCTCATCCGCCTCGGGTTCCCGCTTCGTTAGAGGCGTTTCGCGCTACGTGCGACGTGCCGTGGATGCCCTTGACTTCGTGAGCCATTCCGCTACAACTGACTCCATGGAGCGGATCCGTGGGGGACGCCGTGGATAGTCTGGGGCTCGGCGACGTCGAACTGACCTATCAGCTGTGCGAGGGCGGTGAGCGCGTCGTCCTCGTACACGCGAGCGCCTTCGTCTCGTGGTACGACCCACTGGCCGAGCAGTTGATGGACTATTCGACCTTGCGGTACCGGCGCCGACTTCGAGAATCGGACACTGGGGGATACCGGGCCCTTACAGTCGCCGAAGATGCTGCAATCTGCGTCAGGTTGATGGACCACGTCGGCTGGGACAAGGCTCACGTCGTGGGGCACTCCTACGGTGCGCTCGTCGCACTCTACTTGGCGACGGAGAATCCCGAGCGCGTCGGCACGGTGGCACTGCTCGAACCCGCCGTCCGGGGGATCTCCAGCTCCGAGCAGGTCGCTGCCGCGCTACAGCCGGTCATCGCCGCCTATAGATCAGGCGACAAGGCCGCCGCGGTGGACGGGTTCCTGCGACATGTGTGCGGAGATGGCTACCGTGCCGTGCTGGATCGGGTGATTCCACACGCCTTCGACGAGGCGCTCGACGAGGCCGACTTGTTCTTCCAATCTGAGATGCCGGCCGTGCAGCAGTGGAGTTTCGGGACAGGGGCGGCCGGACGCGTCACGCAGCCTGTGCTCAATGTGCTCGGCGCCGAGAGCGCGACGCGGTTCGTCGAAGGGAGCGAGCTCGTGCAGTCCTGGTTCCCGCGGGCCGAGCGCCTCTCCGTGCCGGAGGCCGGGCACCTTCTGATGGTGCAAAACCCGACGGCAGTGGCTCAGGGCCTGATGGATTTCCTCTCACGCCATCCGATCGGCTGAGACTTCCGCCGCGGCAAATCGACACCTCGCCACCCGGCTCTGTTGCCCGGATGTGCGTTTCGTCGCCGCACGTGCGAGCCTCCTCCGGTACTTCCTGCTCCGCTCAACGGGAGCCGGCACCTTCCGCAAGCCGATCCGCAGTCTCCGCTGGCGTCACCAGGGCCTGGATTGCGTGGCGGAGTGCAGTGCCTGGTTCGGTGCCTGCCGGCCACCATCCGGCCGTCGACCCGTCCGGCCGGGCCAGGAGCGCCCCGCCGTGGGGGATCCCCATTCCGCGGGCGGTGATGGCGTCGAGGTCGTGGACGACGAGCGGTGGCCCGGAAGGAGTGGTCGCGGCGCGCTGCCAGGACGCGCTCGGGTGCGTCGTGAACAGCGTCAGCCCGGGTTCGAGCAGGTCCAGGGTGGACACCGTGTGGGCGTGGGAGGGCAGCCAGACGTGCGGGATTCGGCCGCCGAGGTCTGCAGGCAATTCCTGCGCGGCGAGCCGGGTTCCGCCGAGCGGATCGGCCGAGCGGGCCACGTTGTGCGCGGCCACCGGTCGGCGTTCGGTTTCGTAGGTGTCCAGCAGCTGCGGGCCGGTCCAACCGTGCAGCACCCAAGCGAGTTTCCACCCTAGGTCGTGGGCGCTCTGGATGGCGGTGTTCATTCCCGTGCCCCCACGTGGCGTGATCTGGTGCGCCGCGTCGCCGGTCAGGAACACGGCGCCGTCCCGCCAGCGGTCCGCGAGCTGTGCGGCGAACGTGAACGTCCCGATGCGTTCGATGCGCGGCTCCAGGTCGGCCAGTCCGCTGCCGAGCCGGATGAGGCGGGCGGCCTGCTCCTTCGTCAGACTCGACACGGACTGCCGGGCGAGGTCGTGCTCCACGCCGTACACCCATCGGTCACCGCGGCCGGCCGGTACGAAGACCCCCGCGGCTTCGGGGTGGGTGACGGCGTAGATGCAGAAGCGGCGGTCGCCGAGCAGTTCCCACAGCGGGGCGCGGAACTCGGTTCCGATGGCCTGGGACAGACGGCCCGGCCCACGCATGGCGATCCCGAGGGCAGCACGCACCGTGCTGCGTGCGCCGTCCGCCGCGACGAGGAAGCGGGCGTGGACGGATCGGGTTTCGCGGCTTTCGACGTCGCGCAGTGTCACGTCGACACCGTCGGATCGGTTGTCGAGGCCGGCGACCTCGGTACCTATTTCCACTCGAGCGGAGCCGAACGACCGTAGGTGGTCCAGCAGCACGGGCTCGAGGTGATCCTGCGGAACCGAGGCAGGGGCGGTCGGGCTGAGGACCGCGCTCTGTTCACGGGTCGGGAAGCTCGTCAGGTGTGCGTCACCGGTCGCGGCGAGCGTGGGACCGACCCATTGCTTCCATTCGACCTCCACCCCGCCAGCCCGGATCTCCTGTTCCAGGCCCCAGGAACGCAGCAATTCCATCGTGCGGGTACTGACCGAGGCCGCCCGCGGTAGGCCGGAGGGGGCCGGTCGCCGCTCCACCGCCAGGACCTCGATCCCGTGGCGAGCCAGGGTGATGGCCGCGGTCAGTCCCGCCGGTCCCGCACCGACCACCAGGACAGGAGTGGACGCCGGGGGACTCTGCGGGTGGGTGGGTGTGGTCGGGCTGTTCACGACGTCAGCTCCTTCGTCGGAAGGCGGGTTGTCCCGGTGCCAGGGGAGTGCACAGACACTTCCCAATTTCGCCGGACAGTATGTCTTTCGATTACAAGCGTGAACTTCACGAGACGACATGTCAAGTGAAAATGTTAGAGTGACGCCTGTGGCGACCAGGAAGTACCAGCAGCGCCTGCGTGCGGAGGCGGCCGAGGAAACACGGCGCAACATCCTCGACGCGGTCTACGAGCGGCTGCGGGAAGCGCCGGCCACACCGGTGAGTGTCGACAAAGTGGCCCGGACGGCGGGTGTCTCCCGCTCCACCGTCTACCTGGTGTTCGGTTCACGAGCCGGGCTTTTCGACGCACTCACCACCGACTTGTGGTGGAACCGGGCAGGTTTCCAGGGGGTGGTGGACGCGGTGGAGCACCCGGACGCGCGCGAGCACCTGCGCGGCGGGATGGATGCGGGAGTCCGGGTGTTCGCAGCCCACCGCGACGTCTTCCGGGCACTGTTCTCGATGGCTCAACTCGACGCGGATGCCGTCGGCGGGGCCATCGAGCGGATCGAGGAGAACAGGGCCGGGGGGATGGTCCACCTCGCCCGGCGGCTGGCCGAGCAGGACGTCCTGCGGCCGGACGTCACCGTCGACGAGGCCGCAGACCTGCTCTGGTTGCTGGCGAGCTTCGACAGCTTCGACCAGCTCTTCTCGGGGCGAAGCCTCCCCGTCGACGAGGTCGCTCGCATCCTGATCGCCACCGCCGAACGGAGCCTGTGCCGGTGAGTGGTCGGCCCGGTGCTCGACCTCATCGGCCGCTGCCGCGCCGGCGAAGCGCGGTGCGTCACGCCGGGTCGGTGGCCCTGCGGGGGTGGCGGCGCTGATGGAACCGGGCGCGCTGGAGATCCAGGAGCGTCGCGCTGTCGGCATCTACTTGCTGTTGTCGACGGGCGATCCCGGCTCGAACGGCAGTCGTATGTCGGTGAAGTTCCGCCGCTCGGCCGTCGGCGTTCTCGTCGTCGAGAAAATAGGCGGCCGCGCGATCGCACCGAATCAGCAATTGCTCGTAGGCGAGGCGCGCCGGCGCTCGTTCGTCGAGTTGCGTGATTGCGACGTACTCCACGAATTGCAAAGGGATGCGCAGCAATTGATAATTAATTCGCAAAAATGTCATCGGCACGCCGCGCAATGTTGTCACGATCGGGGATGCTAGCCCTCGTGGCCGATGTGTGTGCAGCGTTTCGCGTTCACCGGGCGGTCAGCTGGGAGATTCGTCGCCGCCGAGGGCGAGCCCGGCGCAGGGGAAGGCCCGACCGCATCAACGTTGCCTGCCGCTGTCAATCACGGTAGGTCGGGGTGGGCGGGCCGGCCACCGGACCGAGCGGGGCGGCAAGCCAGCGGTCGTACAAACGCATCCAGGTCCCGTCGGAGCGTACGCGTTCGAGGGTGCCGTTGACTGCCCGCACGAGGTCGTCGTGGTCCATGTTCACGCCGATGCCGTACTGATCCAACTGCAGCTCGGGGCCGGTGACCTCGAGGTGCGGATCCTGCACTGCCATCCCCGCCAGGATGACGTCATCGGTGCTCGCGGCGTCGGCCTGGCGCTGTTGGAGAACGATGAGGCAATCGTCGAGGTCCCGGACGGCGACGATCGTCGCGGTGGGCACCAGCCGCTGCACGGTATCGAGCGAGGGAGTGTCGACGAGCGAGCACACTCTCCGGTTCGCCAGACTCTCCAGGTTCACCGGAGTCTCTGGTGCGTCGTCGGTGCGCACCAGCAGGCGTTGGCTCGCCCGGAAATATACGGTCGAGAACGCGATTCGTTCCGCACGTGCGCAGGTGATCGTGAAGGTGCGGGCGACGATGTCGACGTCGTTGTTCTCCAGTGCGTCGAGTCGGGCGGCCGATGTCAGGAGGCGAAATTCGATCCGGGACGGATCCCCGAGCAGATCCCGTGCGATTTCCCGTGCGATGTCGACGTCGAAACCGGACAGGGTGCCGGTCACCGGGTCGCGGAAGCTCATCAGGTTGGTGCTCTGGTCGACACCGACGATCAACCGGCCGCGCGCGCGAATCGCGGCGACCGCCCCGCCTGCGGATGCCGCGCCCGGCGGTGCGGGGCGAAGGCTGGCAAGGGCGCCGCACTCTGCTGGTGATTGCGGTTCGGGCGGGGCAGTGCCGCCGGTGGCGGCGATGGGCGTGATGATCGTCGCGCCGTTCGGGAGGGGGAGGTCACCGTAGGATTCGTTGGACGGCGGCGAGAGCTTTTGCGGCGCGGAGCATCCCGAGAGGAGGACCGCGGCCGTGATCAACACGCCGAAGAGGTTCCGGCACGCGGTCATGAGGGGGTGGGGCCGCATCAGTGGTACTCGTTCACTCGGGGCCACACCCCGGCGCCGACGGCGAGCGCGGCGAGCACACTCAACGCGACCGCACCGTCCGCCAGGGCCGACAGGGCCCGATACGACTCGGTGGTGGCGTTCACTGCCTCTTCCCGCAACGCAGTGATCGCCTCCTGAATGTGTGTGGTGAGGTCGTCGAAGGCGGCCGCGGAGTCGTCGGCACCGGTACCCACCGCAATGCGTGCGGCGCCGTGATAATCGCCGCGGTCGAGTGCCTGCTGCTGGCGAGTGTGAGCCTGGCGCCACCGTTCGAGGTCCGCGTTCGCCGTGGCCACGGGGGTGGCGGCCGCAGATCCCGGCGGGGTCTGTGCGATCAGGTGTGCGAGCGCGGCGGTGTGCGCGGTGTAGTCGACCTCGGGCCGGCTGTCGGAACCGCGCTGCAACAGCGACAGCGTTTCGTCGGCGCGGGCCTGCTGCGCGAGGATTCCGGCGCTCGCGATCGCACTGAGCGGCTCGGTGCCCTCCACCCGTGCACGCGCGCCGGCTGTCGAGGACACCAGACCGGCCGTGCCCACCCACAGCGCGATGACTGCCACCAGCGCGGTGGCGGCGAGCAGGGCAGGGTTCAGTCGCCGGTGCGTCTTGCGCACCAGATACAGCTGTGCGAGGACGAGCAACGCCAGGACCGCGATCGTGGTCGCGAGCGCAGCCGTGGGAAGCTGTTCGGTTCGGGTCTGGGTATCGGCGACGGCACGGATCTGGTCCGAGTAGAGGGTGTGCGCCATCGGCAGCACGGTGTCCTGCATCAGCGCGGACGCGTCACCGAGGTAGGCCACCCCGATCGGGTTTCCGGCGTTGTCGTTGGCGCGGGCGGTCGAGATCAGTCCGGCGTAGACGCCGAGGTGTCGGGAGATGTCCGTCAACTGCTGCACGGCGTCCCGGTTCTGCGGGTCGACTCCGGTGCCGGCGACGACCAGCGCTGCCGAGGCGTCCGCAAGCGCTTGATTGTAGGTGTGCAGCAGCGTCGTCGGATCGGCGTCGGTGGAGATGAACGAGGTGGTGGCGGCTGCATCGGCGATCGACAGTGAGCTGTACAGCGACTGCGCTGCTACCGCCAGCGGTTCGGTATGGCCGCGCAGCGTCTGGATTTGTTGTTGGCGGGCCCCAACCGAGACGGACGGCACCACCCCTGCGACCAGGGTGGCTGAAATCAACAGAGCGCCGAGGAGGGTGAGCCGGCCCGGGGTGGACATCAGCAGTTCGCGCCACGGTCGGCGAGGTGGGGCGTCCTCGGCGACCTGCGATTCGTCGAGGACGTGCCCGGCTCCGGTGGTGTCGGTCGCGCGTTGGAACACGGTGCTCCTCCAGGCCCGTCGGTCCGGGCACCACGCGCTCGCGGGCGCGGGCCGACCAGCGCTTTCAGTCTGCCTGATCGGGGTTCGCGTGGAGGCAAGTCGCCGATCGCCGGACCGGGTACGCCCGCCTGGTTCGGAAGGTTCAGATCCGCGGGCGTCGGGTCCAGCGGCGGGCTTTGAGCGCGAGGTGCAACTCGAGGCGGGTGGCGCCGTTGAGGGGGTCACCGATCGTGAAGGCGGCGAGCTTGGTCTTCAGCTTCTCGAGGAACGAGTCGAAGATGTCCTCGTGCAGGTACAGGCGCGACCCTGCGGTGCAGGACTGACCCTGCCGGGTGAACCGCATACCGGAGATGACGCCGTCGACGGTGGCGTCGTCGTCGGAGTCGGGGAACACGATCGCCGGGGACTTGCCGCCGAGTTCGAGGGTGACCGGCACGATCCGGTCCGCGGCCGCGGCGAGGATTTCCTTGCCGACCCCGGTGGAACCGGTGAAGGTCAGCTTCGCGACGTCGGGGTGCTTCGACAGCGGCACCCCGACCTTCTGGCCCGAACCGGTCAGCACGTTGAGCACGCCGGCCGGCAGGATTTCGTGCGCCCACTCGGCGAGCTGGAGCACCGCGAGCGGGGCCAGCTCGGCGGTCTTGAGGACCAGGGTGTTACCCATCGCGAGGGCCATCGCGATCTTCAACGACGACAATGTGACCGGCGCGTTCCACGGGACGATACCGCCGACCACACCGAGCGGCTCACGGACGGTGTAGCTGACCAGGTTCTCTCCGAACGGCAGGGTCTCGCCCTTCTGCTCGGAGGCGATCTGACCGTAGAAGCGGAAGATGTCCGCACCGCTGGCCGCCTCGCCGCGGGCCTGGGTGCGCAGCGCGTTACCGGTTTCCGAGGCGATGATCCGGGCCAGCTTTTCGGAGTTCTCGGCGATCGTGTCGCCGATCTTGATCAGCAGGGCGCCGCGGTCGCGGGCCGGCAACGCCTTCCACGGTCCGAACGCGGCCTTCGCCGCGGCGACAGCCCGGTCGACGTCGGCCGCACCGGAGTCCGGAATGAGGGCCAGAACCTCTCGGCGGGCGGGGTTTTCGACCTCGATCAAGTTGCCGGAGTCGGCCGGGACCCACTGGCCGCCGATGAGCTGGCTGACCTTGGTGGCGGTGGTCAGGGTGGGGGTGCTCACTTGTCATTTCCCTTCGTCTGCAGGCGGATGCCGGTGAAGTCTTCGTAGAATTCGACGACGCTGGTGAAGTCCTTGCCGCCGCGGCCGTCGCGTTGGCCGATGCTGAACAGATCACGCACCAGGCCGGTGACCGGGGTGGGGAGCTTGGCCTTGCCCGCCGCGGCGAGGAACAGGCCGAGGTCCTTGTGCATGAAATCGAGCGCGAACCCGGTGGGGCGCTCCTCGGTGAACAGCGTCTTGGGGAAGTAGTTGCTCAGCACGTTGCTGTTTGCCGAGCTCTTCGTCAGCACCGCGACCGCGGTGTCCAGGTCGACACCGGCCGCGACGGCACTGCTCAGACCTTCACCGAGAGCGACGATGTTCGCGGCCGTGATCTGGTTGTTGGCGAGCTTGATCGCCTGACCGCTGCCCGACGGGCCGATGTGGAAGATGTTGCCCGCGTAGCTCTCGATGAGCGGGATCACCTTCTTCACCGTGGCCTCGTCGCCGCCGAGCATCACCGCGAGGGTGCCGGCCTCGGCGCCCTGCACGCCGCCGCTGACAGGAGCGTCGAGGAAGCTCGCGCCGGCGGCCTGTGCATTCTCGGCGAGGCGACGGGAGGTGTCGGGATCGATGGTGCTGTGATCGACGATGATCAGTCCCTGGTTGCCCAGTGACAGCACCTCGGTGACGACGCCCTCGACGATCGCCGGCGTGGGCAGGCTCAGGAACAGCGCCTCCGCCTTCGTCGCGGACTCCACCGGCGAGGACACCGAGCGGGCACCGAGCGCGACCGCCGCCTCCACCGCCGCAGTGTTCAGGTCGTACACCGCGACGTCGTGACCTGCCTTGACCAGGTGTGCGACCACCCGGCTACCGATGTTGCCGAGGCCGACAAAGCCAACGGTGGATGTCATCAGATGCTCCTATCGAGGGGGACTTCTCGCGATCTGCGAGGCCGTTTGTTACCGACCTCAACGCTACGAATTCGTGAGCTGGGTCACGACCGGCAAATGACGAGAGCTTTCCGCGATCTGCCCTACATTTGTAGAAACGGACCTCGAAGATGCTGTTGAACAGGCAATACGTGCATCGGGGTGCGTCGGGGCGGGGTCTCGCCGATCGGGCATCCACGGCCCCTACGGACCATCCTCGATGCCGACCTGGCCCAGCAGGATCTAGCGTGGGCCGGCGGTGCAGATCCACACACCAGGTGCTGCGCGGCCTACGCCGAACTGCTGGAACTCACGTCCGCCGCAACGGTACCCGTCAAGATCTACTGATCTCGATCGCTTGATGGCACGTGGGGAGTAAGGCCCGCGATGCGGGTCACGCGGTCTGCACACGGGCCTGACAGAATCACCACATGTCGTGGAATCAACCAACAATCACCGGATGGACCGCCCGAATCAGCAACGACCTGTCCTCGGTCACGCTGATCGATCCGTCGCATATCGCCCGCGCCACACTGCGCCCGGGACCCGGTGACGAGTTCACCGCCCACTTCTCCCGCCTCACGCGAGAATCCCTGGCCGAGCGCATTGACCGTTACGGTGCCGCGTTACGCAAGGGCGTACCAGCATCTCTGGAACTGGCCGACGGAACCACCGGGGCCGTCACGGACCAAATGGCCGGAAGGATGCGCCGCAAGTACAAAAGAGCCGAAGTCACCCTTTCCGGACGCGTATACACACTTCGGCACACGTCCGGCCGTAAGGCGACCGCTGAGCGTGACGGAGCACTGCTCGCAGAACTCGTGCGCGGACGCGGACGCCGTTCTGTCAGCGTCACGCGCACCACCCACGCGCACACCGACCACCTTGACGAGCTGATCCTGACCCTCTTCGAGAAAGTGGTCGTCCCAGGCCGCAGCGGCGCCGTCGACGAATTCGTATCAAGTCTCAGCGGAGTCTGAGTGCCCGCAGCATGGTCGGGGCCACGCCAGTTCGATTGCGGGGCATGTGCTTCGTTTCGCGTGTCAGCGTAAATTGGGACAACAGATCCGCGTCTGCCGCTGCGTGACAAGAACTACGGGGTCGGACAGGTCGGATCGCCCGTCGTTGTCGAGACGTCGGACGTATGATCGACGGACCGCCGGGGCGCCCATGCGGAAGGACGGACAATGGACAATTGGTGGTTGTACTACAGCCCGTTTCCTCAACCTGTCCGAGAATGGTTGTGGCTGATTGTGCAGCAGCTCTGGTAGTCCCCGGTTCTACCCGACCTGAGTCCGCGACGTTTTCTCAGCTTCGGGGTTTCTGGGATGCGGGTTAGTTATTGGTGACGACGAAGCCCTTGCCGACAGGGTTGGGTTGGGCGTAGATGCCGTCGAGGACGGCAGCGAATTTGATGTACTCGAATGCGAAGAGCGCAGTGTCGAATCCGCGGACCATGCCCACGATCTCGGTGTTGTTCTGAAGTACGGGACCACCCGAGTCGCCACCGCCTGATTGGGCGTTGCTGTAGAACCGTGTCATGTTCTGCGAAGTGATCGACCCGCAATGAACGCCGGTACCGGCCCCGTCCTTGCAATGAGGACCGACCGGGTCGGAGGCGCCGATCCCGTCGACCCGGGCACTGGGACCATTTGATGTGAGTACCGCGTCAGCGTTGAGGCGGATGACCACCCAGTCGACGCCGGTGCCGCCGCCGGGGCTGCGGTACGCGATGTTCCCGAGGTGTTCCCGCGGTCCGGTCGGCGTGTAGCGGTAGACGGGCGCACCGTCGGGTGCGTCGTCGACACAGTGGGCGGCGGAGATGCCGATCTTGTTGCCGATCGAGTCGGTACCGACGACGCCCATCGTGCAGAAATCGATGACGCCGGGGGGCTGTGGGATCGGGTTCAGGTCGTCGGTCCAGGGAATACCGTTGGAGACGACACCGGTGGCCGATGCCGTCGGCGTGTTGACCAGGAATGCGCCGAGGGTGACTGCGAGACACGCTAGAAACCCGTATTGCCTTCTCAATTGAGTTCTCTCTTCTTCGCGGCCTCGAGCAACTATCTCGAGGCCGCTCTTCGTGGCGGCGAGCTGGGCTCGATGTGACGATTTCTCCACGCTGACTTCCGGGAGCCTGAAGCAGCGGGACTCTGTCTGCCGGTGGCCGTGGGCTTCAGGCTCAGCCTTCGGCAAGGCAGTCAGGGCACAGACATCGTTCTGAAGAACGGCGAGGTCGGCTGGCCCGCATTCATCCGGTCATCGCGGACGCGGAGTTTGCCCCGGGCACCCGGGGTGAGGGAGTCGTCGACTCAGGTGTATGCCTGACGGTCCGATCGTCGAGCGCGACGATCGCGACGGTGACAGGTGGTGAAGTCGGTGCCCGTCCGACCGGGCGACTCGACGACGATCTACGACACGACCCTGCCGTTTCCGACGAGGGAGCATTGCTCGGTTCGGTGCTGCGGCACGACGAGCACGTGGATGGGTTGGCGGCGAGCATGGTGTGGCACTGATCGCAGTGGCGGATGGTGCACACGTCGCGTGCGACGAGGGGGGAGCAGTGGAGCTGATCGTGCATAGGGGGCCTCGACTTGCAGGGTTCGGGGGTTGTTCGACTCCAACACTCCTCGCGAGATGTCCATCCGACGACGGTAGAACGACCGGTAGATATACCTATTTCGTGCCCGGGGGCTGTCCGTAGGGTGGGATCCGCACGCGGTGAAGGTCGTGGATGTGACCGGCGCACACGCTTCGACATCGTGTGGAGATGTCGGCCGTGGGGCCGGTTGTCGGTGTCGGCTCTGCGCAGTGACGGCGACTGTGACTGGAGGACAGAGGGTTTCATGTACGAGTCGGAAGCGGTCTGCCGAGTTCGGGTACGCCGATGGCCGGCGTCTTGTCCGGGCGGCCCCGGTTGACTGTTGTGGCGTAGCCAAGCGCAGCCCCCGCCAACGATGTATATCAGCTGGCAGGGGCGCTACACGGACAACCTGCACGTAGTAACGAGCAGCGCATCAATGATGTTGGTGAGCCGGCGCATGGAAGTCCAGGGAATGTGATCCATGCCATTGCACTATTTTCGCACCTTCCGAATTACCGACCAGTAAGTGTTATTTCACGTCCTCGTACGCCATGCATGATCCGGTTGGAGTTGCTCAGTCGCGATCGTCGCGAGCTGCGACAGGGGTGTGCGACCGGACCTGATGTGTTGTACTTCGCCACCGCAGTGGCGGCGCACTTTGGTTATCGAGCAGTTGCGTGAGAACCCCGATCGGTCGAGACGGCCGATTGCTCTGTGCTACAGCATATCTGATTGTGCTCGGAGCTGGTCGGCAACCGCCGCATGATCTGTGCCGGTGACGCGAAATGCGTGGGCGACAGAGTGCAGACGCCGAATATGTGACGTAAAACACAGCTGAATCTATGGGGGAAGCCTGGCGCTCGGGGATGTTCGGTTGCAACTCTTAGCCGAGACCCAAGCCCCCATACCCAAATACGGGTATGGGTGCAGGTATTTCGGTCAATGTGCAGGTGCCGAAGTCGGTCCAAGGTAGCTGGTACGCCACGTCATCGACGTGGCAACCGAGAATATCTGCACCTGAGAGAAGAGTTGTCATGGCACCGATCGCCGAGAATCCGGGTACCAATCTGCTGAATACGTTGCGGGTCAGTGTGGTTGGCACTGTCCTGTACGCCGGGCTCATCATGGGCGTGGTCGTGGTGGCGGTGTGGAAGTTCCCGATGCCCGGCGTGTAGGCCCGCCGCGGCTCATGGACCTGGGCCGGTGGCGGCGTTACGACCGGTGATCAACGCGCGGTACCTATAGCGGGCCCTGGTGGTGTGGAAGGAACGACAATGTTCGGGACGAACATCGGCGCAATGGTCGGTCTACTGGTGGCTGCACTGGTGGTTGTTCCCGTCTCGCTCGGTGTGGCAGCACGGGCGGACGCGAAGGTCCGCCGTCTCTCGCAGTCCCGAGCCCCTGATCCGAACCCGAGGGGACCGGTCGCGGGCGTGGACGAGCGGTGCGATCAGTGCCGGCAGCTGGCAACGCGGGCGTGGCTGATCTGCGGCGGCGCCTCGCTGGTCGCAGTAGCGGTGGTGGGTGTCCTGATCTGTGTCGGCTGAGGTCGACGACGGGTGCAGGGAGTGTGCCGGTGTGCTTTTCGCGGGTGTCAGTCGGACCGGGCTGAGCTCGGAGCGTCGAGCCCACGGCTGGAGTATCGGCGGAAGCTGAAACCATCTCGGCCGCTGTGGCATACGCGCGTCGTCGCTCCGAGATTCGGTGTGCTACCCAGGTGAGTCAAAGCGGTCCGGCAGGGACCTCGCCGGGACGTGCGGTTCGGCGATGGTGTACCTGGGTAGTTGGACTCGCTGATATCTCCTCGGACGTTTGCTGCGTGTGAAACTGTCGACCGGATTCACGGTTTTCGGCAGGACTGGTGCTCACCAATCCCTGCTGACCAGTGGAGGTTTGGCTGGCGCAGCAGTGGCTTGTCGACCTACTCCTTCGTGTTCCGGTGCGAGGAAATGGTAGATCCGCCGCCAGCCCGCATCGCCAAAGTGTGACCCACGACACATGACTTTCTCGGGCGGGCCGTACTTACGTGCCGACGGGGTTTGGCGCCGACAACCCGCACCTTGGATTCAGTCGATGCGCGTTAATCGTGTTCTGTGCGTGGGCATCAGATCGTCGAGTTTGGCGCGGTCGATGGCCGGGCGGGTAGCGGCAACGGCGATGAAGCTGGCGGTGTGGAGAGCGACGGTGAAGCTGTCCGGTCGGGGCCGGCGGTCGGTGTCGGGCGCAGGGAGGCCCGCCCGTACGACGGTGCCGTCGTACGGGCGGGGTGATCCCCCGACCGCACCAGGGGTGGTGCGATCGGGGAGTGCAGCACCGATCCCTCAAAAGGGGGCGCATGTTGCCTGTCTGCGGCTGCGCGGGGTGTGCTGCCTGCGTGTCTGCGAGTGAAGTTGTGGTGCGGACGTTGTGTCCGGCGGCCTCCTTCTGACGGTTCGACTGTGATCCGAGTGGTCTCAATTGTGGTGTGATCTGCGAGGTTGCGCATGGGTCGTTTGGCGTATGGCGGTACCTGCTTCTGCGGTTTGAGTGCTGCGGGCGAGACTTCGTCTCCTTCTAGGTATGCGATGGTGTCGAGTTCGCGACGGAGGCGTTGATGCGGTTCGGGGAGTTTCTGGAGGAGTGTTCGGTGTTGGTGGAGAGTTTCGTGATGACGACAGGACTGGCGGTGTAGTCGGCGCCGGTAGCGGGGGCTCGGTCGACTGACGCCCGTCGAATACGAGACGGTCCATCAGACCGCACATGCGGCCTGAAACTGCACACCCCGAGGGGCAACGGCGCTGGGGACACCCCCTGGTATCAGGTCCAGCCAGGAAAAGGCTGTGCGAAAGGAACTCCACCGGCACGCGGTCATGTGCACCGACGGGGATCCGCGCCGAGCAGGAGCTGCTTCCGATGTTGCCCGCGCGTGAGCGCACGGTGTTGATCTTGCGTCAGATCTCGAGAAGCTGCGGAAGATGATGACCGGCAGCTGTGCCGTCCCGGGCCGGTAGCCCGCAACGACTCTACGGCGGCGACGAGGCACAGTGGTCCCGATTCGACCCGATGATCGTGCTCGCCGACCATGGGCCCTACACCGGGGTGTCGGGCTGGTTCGAGGACACCACCACGGCCGGACGGGGCGGCGGCCGCGGTGGTGGCGCCGCGTCTCGGCCTCCGCAGGCCGATGCGGCCGCGGACGGGTACGGCGGGCGGGACCGTGCCTCGAACCCCGACAATCAGGGCGCCGCAGAGAATCTCTGCGCCGCCGCGAGCGCGTAGGCGATCACCTGCTCGGTGCACATGGTCAGCAGCAGGCACACCTGGCAGTTGGCCGCCGGCGCGTTCTCGGAGGCGCTGCCATGGATGGCCGAACGAAAACGAGCCCGAGTTGCCAGCTACTTCACAGGGTGCTGACAGTTCCCGAGCAGCTGGGCGTGGGTGAATGCGGTGTGACCACTACGACGGAAGCGCCCGAACAGTCGACTGACCCCGCAGAACCCGGCCGGATCGCAGGGTGGGAACGCGCGGGTCTGATTGTGCTGCTTGTCGGAACCGCGGTGATGTACCTGTGGAACATCACCGTCAACGGGATGGGTAACCAGTTCTACGCCGCGGCTGCGCAGGCCGGTTCGAGGAACTGGGAGGCGCTGCTGTTCGGTTCGCTCGACTCGGAGAATTTCATCACCGTCGACAAGCCCCCGCTGTCGCAGTGGGTGATGGGGCTGTCCGGCCGAATGTTCGGCTTCGGTAGTGCCAGCATGATGATCCCGCAGGCGCTGATGGCGGTCGGCGCGGTGGCGTTGCTGTATGCGGCGGTCGCCCGCATCGGTGGCCGCGCAGCCGGTCTACTCGCCGGTGCCGTCCTCGCGGTGACCCCAGTGGCGGCGTTGATGTTTCGGTTCAACAATCCCGACGCGGTGATGGTGCTGTTGATGACCGCGGCGGCCTACGGCACGGTGTGTGCTCTCGAACGCGCGAGCGCGAAGTGGATCGCCCTGGCGGGTGTCGTCCTGGGATTTGCGTTCCTGTCGAAGATGCTCGAGGGCCTGATGGTGCTGCCGGCATTGGGGCTCGCGTACCTGATCGCAGCGCCGACGCCGCTGCGTACCCGGTTGGTGCACCTGGTCGGCGCAGCGACCGCACTCATCGTCTCGTCCGGGTGGTACGTCCTGCTCACCGTGCTCTGGCCGTCGTCCGCCCGCCCCTACCTGGCTGGGTCGACGGACAACAGCTTCATGAACCTGGTGCTGGGTTACAACGGGTTCGCCAGGGTCCTCGGCCGCAACCACCCCGATGGGCAGGGGCCCGGACCCGGCCCGGGCGCGTCCGCGTTCGCGACGGGTCAGCTGCCCGACGCCGGCACTCCCGCGACAGAACAATCTGCCCACGGCGGATTCGGCGGGCAGACGCAGGGGCTGCCCCGGCTGTTCACCGGTGAATTCGGGTACGAGATCGCCTGGCTGCTGCCCGCAGCACTGCTCGCCGCCGTCCTGGTGATCGTGTCCCGGTGGCGGGCACCACGCACCGATCTCGTCCGGGCGGGCGGGATCGTGTTCGGCGGCTGGTTGATCGTCGACGGGCTGGTGCTCAGCTACATGCAGGGGACCATCCACCCCTACTACAGTCTCTCGATTGCGCCGGCGATCGCCGGCATGGTGGCCATCGGTGGACACGAGATGTGGGTCCGGCGCGGGTCGTGGCTGGGCCTGGTGGGCCTGGCCTCGCTGGTGCTCACCGCCGGGGTCTGGGCTGGTGGATCCTTGGCCGCAACAGCAGCTGGTTTCCGCAATTGCGGTGGGCGCTACTACTGCTAGCCGTGTTCGCTGCCCTCGCGATCGTGCTGTCCCGGGCTGCGCGCCCGGTCCGGTGGCTCTCGACAGCAGCGCTCATTGCCGGTGTGGTCGCCGCGCTCGGCGGCCCCACCGCGTATGCGATCGAGACGATCGGGCAGCCGCACCTCGGGGGCGGCCCGACCGTCGGGCCCGCGGCCACGTCGCAGCCCGGCGGTCGCGGCGGCGGGATGTTCGGTGAGAACGCGGACAATCCCGAACTCGATCACCTGCTCGCGGCTACCGGCACCACATGGTCGGTGGCGATCGACCGCTCCTCGGCCGCCGCCGACCTCGAACTTTCCACCGGCACAGCGGTCATGGCGGTCGGCGGGTTCACCGGAAGTGACCCGGCGCCGACGCTCGGACAGTTCATCGACGACATCACCGGCCACCGGGTGACCTACTACATCGTCGAGAACCGAGGCGACGACCACCAGCCCAACACCGCACCCAACACGGCACCCGGCGCCGGCACCACCCGGCCGAGCGCGGCGGGTGCCGGCGGGATCCCGGCGAACGCCGCGGGACGGGAAAACCGGCACTCCGAGATCGCGGACTGGGTGACGGCCCACTTCCAGCCGACGACCGTGGGGTCGGCCACCGTGTACGACCTCTCGGACTACACCGGATGAGCAGTGACGAAAGGCCCGCCCCGACCGGAAGGGACCGCTGAGCCGCCGTCCACCGGCAACCGGTGGAGAGGGGCGCCAGCAGCCGCTGCATGTCGACAGCGGCCTGAGCGCCATGGACCTGTACGAGGGTGAATCCGCTCTGACTGCGACAGTTCAGCGCTGGGGCACAGGCACTGCAGCGACGGTGCCCATCATCTCGCGAAGACTGCGTGGACGCATATCGGTCCAGTTCTTCTCGACGTACGCTAGGCAAGCGGGGCGACTCGCCTCTCCGAACATGACATCCCAGCCCGCCGGGATCTGCGTGAAGATCGGCCACAACGAGTGCTGATCCTCGGCGTTCGCCAGAACGTGGAAGCGGCCGTCTTCATCGTCGAACGGGTTCGTGCTCATCGTGTTGCGCTCCCTGCGAACGTTGTTGCCGGAGTCACCCGGCGGGATGTTTCGGTACTGGGGTCGACCCGTACGCTGCAGCCCTCGCCACCTCGCCCGGTGACGACGGAGTCGAGAATTTCCCCTGCGCGCACCGCGACATTGGACAACAGTGACGAGGTGATTCCGTGTGTCTTTTCGGTACCGCCTTGCAGGTAGATTCCCGCGGTCACGGTTGCGGGTGTTGCGAGTCGGTAGTCGCGGGACACGATTTGCTCGGCGGTCTGCGTCGGTGCGAGCTCACCGAGAATGGGACGTAGTGGCGCCGGCTCAAACCCGGTCGCGAGCACAAGTGCGTCACACTCGAGTGTGTCGGTGGCCCCGCTGATGTGGTCGCGGACCACGACGTTGATACCGGTCGCGGTGTCGACGACCGAGTCGACACTCGATGCGCGGCGCATGAACAGCCGACGGTCGCCGCTGACTCGCTCGGCGTACTCGGCGCGATAGAGCTCGTCGATGAGCTCGATGTCGACGACGGAGTAGTTGGTACTGCGATGCCGTGCAAGAAGATCGGCTCGCACTTCGGCGGGTGCGCGGTGGAGTTCGTCGACGGCGCCCGACTGATCGCGTCGACGGGCGCGCGAAGTCCGAGTCTCGATAACGCGATCGAACAGATAGCGCTTCTGGAGGATGCGGGCTTCCGCGATACGGACGCCGCGCTGGCTCTGATCGCCATCTCGCGGTACACCATCGGTTCGGCGATCGAACAGCAGACGGCGGGTGACGGGGGTGAGATCGTCGTCGCCACCGATCGAACCGACGCGGCAGCGTCTCACTTCGTCGACATCGCACGGCGAGTCGTCGCCCTCGGCCAAGACCACGAGTTCGACACCGGCCTCGCGGCCTTCCTCCGTGGACTCGACCCCACATCGCGCTCGACGCAGTGAGCATCACCAGATCAGTCTGCATCGCCGCACTCTGGCTTATCGAGTGCTATCCCGGTGGGGTGTCGAGCTGTTTCCATTCGTACGCGCATTGCCGCAGTCGCTTTCGGTGCAGCAGTTTGCGTGTGAGTGTGGTGGGGACAAGGAGGGCGCCGGCGGACAGTGCCCAGACTCCGCAGGCCGCGGTCGCCGCGGTCGCCGCGAGGGCCGTGTTCTGCCGGCTGCTGGGGATGGGTCCGGTGAGTTTGCCATCGGCGCCGATGCTGATGGTGATTGTTTGACCGGCCTTGGCGGGGGTGTCAATGGGCACGACGGCGGTGTGCTCGCCGTGGGGTGTCGACCGGCGGGCGCGGGCGCTGTCTTTGGTGCCGGTGGGGCGGAGGGCGTCTTCGGGGGTGTCGGGTGCGGGGTGGGTGTCGTCGAGCAGGACGGCCGGGACCTGCTGCACACCAGCGCGGAGCGCGAGGGCTTGATGTTCGAGCCGGGTGTGGGTGGTCGTTCCGAATGCGGCGGCGAACGGGATCGCCAGCAGTATCACTTCCTGACCGGACGGTCAGCTCGCCACAGTCTTGGGAATCGCCGAAATTTCCGCGATTCGGGATTGCGTGATCTGTGATCACACTTTAGTCTTAGGTGGTCCGGGTATGACGGGCATCACCATCACACCCGATATGTGCGACTCGACCCGGCCTGGCTTTCAACGGCGCTACCGCAAGCCAGGACGGGCGTCCCGAAACAAGGATTCGCCAGCAACTCGCCGATGCCTCCGGTGGGGGACGCGGCGCTAGTCAAGGAGATACGAAGTGCGAGATGTAGTTGTTGTCGGCGCGGGCCTGGCCGGACTCTCTGCCGGTTGGCGGTTGCGTCATTGGGACACTCTTGTTCTGGAGTCCGACGAGCGCGTCGGTGGCCGTATTCGCTCCGAGCGTCGCGGGTCGTACTGGCTGAACTGGGGTGGCCACGTGTTCGCCGGCCCCGGATCGTCGACCGAAGCCCTGCTCAACGAGGCAGGCGTCATGTCGGTCGACATTCCCGGGTCGCTTCAGGCGCTCTCCATGAACGGGAAGTTCCTCAAAAAGGGACACATCGCCACCTACCCGTTCCGGATCCCGATGTCCCTGTCGGCGCGGATGGCGACCATGCGTGCCGGAATGAAGATCGTTGCGGGCGTCGGAAAGTACACCGGAGTGGTGCGGACGCGCGCCGGTGAGTCCGGCGCAATGCGACAGCAGCGAATCTACAACTTCGCGAACGACGAGTCGTTCCTCGATTTCGTCGGAGACCTGCCGGAGGATGCGGCCGCCCTGTTCAAGACCACCGTCACCCGGTCGGCCGGAAACATGGACCAGATCTCAGCCGGTGCAGGCATCGGATACTTCAGTTTGGTGCTCGGATTCGGACAGGGTCTGAGCCGCGGCATCGTCGGCGGACCCTCCACCCTCACCGAAGCCCTCGCCGCGTCGTTGGGCGAGCGCGTTCAGTTGGGTGCGGAGGTGCAGGAGGTCGTCCACAAGAAGGATTCGGTCGTCGTCCGCTACCGCCAAGACGGCCGTGACCACGAGGTAGAGGCGCGAACCGTCGTTCTCGCCACGACCGCGGACGTGTCGCATCGCGTCGGTGTCGATCTGCCGCAGGAGCTGCGTGAAGCGCTCGCGCAGGTCAAGTACGGACCCCACGTCAGCTCGGCGTTCCTCACCGACGAGAAGACGAAGCAGCCGTGGGACGACATCTACGCCATCGCTGCCCCGAAGCGTTCCTTCGCGATTGCCCTGAACCAGGCAAGCATCGTGCGCGGCAGCGAGTCCGTACGGCAGCCGGGTGGCAGCTTCATGACGTTCTCGCCGGCAGCCCTGGGTCAGGCACTGCTCGACAAGAGCGACGAAGAGGTCGTACAGACCCACCTCGCCGATCTCGAGCAGATCCTCGGGCCCGGATTCTCCGACACGGTCGTCGAGGCCAAGGCCGCGCGATGGAAGAATGCGTCGCCCTACAGCTTCCCGGGTCGCGCGAAGCTGCAGCCCACGCTGACTCGTGGAGCGGGTCGCGTCTTCCTGGCCGGCGACTATCTCGGAACGCTCTACACGGAAACGTCGATCACCTCCGGGTTCTCCGCCGCACAAGAGGTGACCAGTGTGCTCGCCACACACCGTCAGACACTTCACAGCAGCCCCGTAGCCGCACAGGCCGCCAGCGCCTGATATTCCGCACACCCCCCAACACCCGCCAACGATCCAGGAGTCACTCTTATGTCCAAGCAACTCAGCGGTGTCCTCACTGCATTGACCACCCCGTTCGACGCCGACGAGCAGATCGACGTGAACAAGCTCGAGGTCGTGGTGGACCGCTCGATCAAGGCGGGCGTCGACGGAGTCGTCGCCGCGGGATCGACCGGTGAGGTCGGGGCGCTGTCGTCGGACGAGCGCCGGCGGCTCGTCGACACGGTCATCGAACATGCCGATGGCCGGGTGCCCGTCATCGCTCAGACCGGTGCCACGACAACTGCCGAAGCCATCCGCCTTTCCCGCGCCGCCGAGAAGTCGGGTGCAGACGTGCTCATGCTGATCACCCCGTTCTACGAGCCGCTCTCGACCGAAGAGACGGTGGCGTACATCAAGGATGTCGCTTCGTCGGTGGAACTGCCGATCATGCTGTACAACATCCCCGCGGTCACCGGTGTGAACCTGGACCCCGCCACCGTTCGCTCGCTGGCCGAAGAGGTCGACAACATCCGCTACATCAAGGACTCGAGCGCGAACTGGGAACAGGCACTGCAGCTGATCCACCACCACAGTGACGTGATCGGTACGTTCATCGGCTGGGACTCCTACATCTACAGTGCTCTGGTCGAGGGCGCTGCCGGAGTCATGGCAGGTGCCGCAAACGTGGTTCCGGACGAGATCGTCGCAGTCAACCGGCTCATCGCCGACGGCGACCTCCACGGCGCGCTCGCCAAGTGGCGTGACCTGTACCCGGTGATCGATTCGATGATCTCCGTTCCGTTCATCTCCGCCGTCAAGGCGGGACTTGCCCTGCAGGGCGAGCCGGTCGGCGCTCCCCGTCGACCCACGGCCGAGCTCCCCGCCGAGCAGGTCGAGCGAATCGGACGAGCTCTGAAGAAGCTCGCTGACCGGAACGGGTAAATCGTGCCGGAAATCGACTGGGCCGAGTTACTCACGACTCTGGCAGACGGAATCTGGGGACCGATGGCCTATGTCGTCCTGGGCCTGGGGTTGGCATACACCATCGCCATGAAAGGCATTCAATTCCGGCGCATTCCCGACATGATTCGCCAGCTGAGGGAGCACAGCGAGGGGGAGGGAGGCCTGTCCTCCTTCCAAGCGCTCGTGCTCGCTCTCGGGAGCCGCGTCGGTGTCGGAAGTATCGCGGGCGTCGCAACCGCGGTCGGCGGTGGTGGACCGGGCGCACTGCTGTGGATGGCCGTGACCGGTCTCGTCGGCTGTACCGTCGGGTACGCCGAGGCCACCCTCGCGCAGGTGTTCAAACGTCAGGTGGAGGACGAGGACCGGAAGAAGGCCGGCGAGGACATCGGCGGCATGCCGTACTACATCAAGTACGGCCTGAAGCTTCCGAAGGTCGCGGCGCTCATCGCGTTTCTCGGGCTGGTCGGCTACGGCTTCATGTTCCCCGGGTTCCAGGTCAGCACCATCGCTTCCAGTGCTCAGCTGGCGTTCGGCTTGCCGAGCTGGGTGCCTGCGGTCTTCGTCACCGCGCTGATCGCTTTGGTGATCTTCGGCGGCACGACGCGGATCGTCAAAGTCACCCAGACTCTCGTTCCGACTCTTGCAATCGGGTACCTCGTGCTGGCACTGGCCGTGATCTTCGCGAACCTCGAAAGCGTCCCCGACGCAATCAAGCTCATCGTGAACTCGGCGTTCGGTATCGATCCCGTTTTGGGCGGTATCGCGGGCGCCGCAGTCGCGTGGGGTGTTCGCCGGGCGGTCTTCGCGTCGGCGAACGGCATCGGTGAGGCCACCTTCGCGGCCGCGGCGGCGCGGACCTCGCATCCCGGCAAGCAGGGCCTGGTCCAGACGTTCAGCATCTACATCGACGTCCTGCTGATCTGCATGGCAACGGGTTTGATGATGGTGGTGTCCGGCCAGTACAACGTCTCGGACGGCTCCGGCGGACATCTCGTCGAGAATCTTCCCGGCGTCGAGGCAGGGCCGAACTGGGTCCAGAAGTCCATCGACACACTGGCGCCGGGGTGGGGTGCGGGCTTCATCGCCGTAGCAGTGTTCCTGTTCGGCTTCACCTGTCTGCTGCTGTACTACTACGTGGCGAACTCGAATCTCCTGTTCCTGCTGAACGGGCGAAAGGGACCGGTGCCCAAGCTGATTCTCAAGATCGGCACGCTCACGATCGTCTTCGTGGGTTCCGTGGTGAACGCCGGAATCGTCTGGGCCATCGGCGATATCGGGCTCGGAATGATTGCCTGGATCAACCTCGCCTGCCTGGTCCTGCTGTTCCCCATGGTCTACAAGGTCTACCGCGACTTCGAGCAGCAGAAGAAGCGCGGACTCGACCCGACCTTCGACCCGAAGTCGCTCGGCATCGAAGGAGCCGACTTCTGGGAGGAAAGCAGCGCCACGACCGTTACAGCGGATCGCAAAGATTGAGCTCTTCGTTCGAGGACCGTGCACGGCGTCGATGTGACGCTGTGCGCGGTCCTTCGCGCGGAACCCGCGTGATGGGGGCGCGCTTCCTTCGCGAGTTCTTACCCGTCGGAACCACGCCGACGCGCCAGTTCGATTTTCATAGAACACCATGGAGGTTCGTCCGATGTCCATCCCCACTCATACTGGACACACGTCGGTCCGTCGACCCACCGACGGTTCACTGAAGGTCTCCGATGATCTCCCGCCGTTGCAGCATTACATCGGCGGAGAATTCGTCGACGGCGAGACCGACTCGTTCACGGACATCGTCGACCCCTCCACCGAAACCGTCATCACCCGAATCCCCGAAGGCACCGCCGCAGATGTCGACCGAGCCGTCGTCGCCGCGGTCGCCGCCAAGCCCGACTGGGCGCGGCTGGTCCCCAAACAACGCTCGGAAATACTGCACCGCATCGCAGACCGACTCGAGCAGAACTCCGAGATCCTCGCCCGCCTCGAATCTGCTAACACCGGCAAACCGTTCGAGGTCTCGAACGACGACGTCGCCGGCGCCATCGACACCTTCCGATTCATGGCAGGCGCACTGCGCGCCACCACCTCCCTCTCCGCGGGCGACTACGCCGAGCACCACCTCTCGCTCATCTTGCGTGAACCCCTCGGCGTCGTCGGCGTCGTCACTCCGTGGAACTACCCCCTGCTGATGGCCGCCTGGAAACTCGCACCGATCCTCGCCGCCGGGAACACCGTCGTCATCAAACCCTCCGAGCAGACCCCACTGACGACGCTCAAGTTCGCCGAACTCGTCGGTGACCTACTGCCTGCAGGTGTCCTGAACGTCGTCACCGGACTCGGTGCCTCGGTCGGAGCACGCCTCACCGAACATCCCGACCTCGACATGATCGCCCTCACCGGATCGGTCGGCAGCGGCAAAGCCGTCGCACGCGGCGCAGCGGAATCCCTCAAACGCGTTCACCTCGAGCTGGGCGGCAAGGCACCCGTGGTGATCTTCGCCGACGCAGACCTTGACGACGCCGCCGTTTCCCTGCGCGCGGCGAGCTACTGGAACTCCGGCCAGGAATGCGGCGCCGCCTGCCGCATCCTTGTCCACGAATCGGTCGCCGACGCCTTCGTCGACAAACTCGTCGCGCAGGTTGCCACTTTCGTCGTCGGCGAACCTGCCGTCGGCGACGTCGAAATCGGACCCCTCGTGTCGAAGGCGCATTACGACCGCGTCGCCGGATACCTCGAACGCGCTGCGCAGCAGGGAATCACCGCGGCCATCGGCGGAGCGCCACTGGACGGCCCCGGCTACTTCGTCGCACCGACCGTGCTCGTCGGTGTGCCCGACGGCGCCGAATGTGCACGCGAGGAAATCTTCGGCCCCGTCGTCACCGTCGAAACCTTCACCGATGAGGACGACGCCATCCGCCGCGCCAACGATGTCCCCTTCGGGCTGTCCGCATCGGTCTGGACCGAGAACGCCCGTCGCAGCCACGATGTCGCCGCACGCATCGACGCCGGAACCGTGTGGGTGAATTCCCATCTCGTCCTCGCGAACGAAGTCCCCTGGGGCGGGTTCAAAGGATCCGGCTACGGACGTGACCTGTCGGTCTACGCACTCGACGAATACTCCCGCACCAAACACATCATGCACAACCACGGGCGCTGACCTACCGCCGATCCGCGCACGGAATCTTGGCGGGGGTCGATGCGACGAGCCAGGTCATATAGTGCTCGACCACGGTGCCTCCGAGTTCCCGGACAGCGGCGGCAGCGCGGTCGGCCTCCTCTGCGGTCCAGTCGCTGAACGTCGAGAACAGCCGGAACACCTGCCGGTCGTTCAGTTCGATGTTCCACCGGAACGTGCGGACCACGTCGACGGTGAACAGGCCCGAACGAATCAACTCCGCGGTGAGCGCTGAAACATCCTCCGGATCGCGTCCGGGGCGTGGTGGTGTGCCGCGGTCCTGCACGATCCGTGCGACCTGCTCCCGGAACGGGGTCCCGGCATCGGGGTCTCCGAAGACGTTCCGCCACACCAGGAACCTCCCCTCGTGGGTCAGCGCGCGGTGGACCTTCGGAAGAGCGACAGCGAGATCGATCCAGTGAATGGAAGTGGCCGCGATCGCGATATCGAAGCCATTCTCCGGAAGCTCGGCGTCCTCGACGCGTTCGACGATGACGGCCGCGTCCGGATATGCACGTCGAAGGTGTGCGGCGAGTTGAGGGCCGGGCTCCACCGCAGTGACGTTCAGGCCCGCGGCGAGCAGGGGACCGGTCGCCTGCCCGGTTCCCGCTCCGATGTCCAGGGCGCGGCGGCCGGGCTGGAGAACACCGAGACGGCGAAGACCGTCCCACAGGGCCGGCGGATACGGCGGCCGCGCCTCACCGTAGGTGTCGGCGTGCGCCTCGAAGTGCATCGGGTCGACCACGTTCGAAAGTCTATGCTCCTGTGCAGACCGGCCTGGTCACCGATCTCCTGTCGGCAACGTGCCGTCAGTTCAGCTCCTCGGCCAACGCGACGATGATCCCCGCGGGGCCGCGGACGTAGCAGAGCCGGTAGCTGTCCTGGTACTGCGCCATCTGTCCCACGAGTTCCGCGCCGTGGGCTCGCAGACCGGCGACAGTGTCGTCGATATCGTCGACGGCGAACATGATGCTCCGTAGACCCAGCGTGTTCCCCAGTGCGTTCTTCGGCTCGGCGCTGACCGCCGTCGGGTTGTGGAACTTCGTCAGCTCGAGCCGGCCGTGGCCGTCCGGGGTCCGCATCATCGTGATGTCGACTCGGACGCCGTCGAGCCCGTTGATGCGGTCCACCCAAGGTCCCTCGATCCGCGCCTCGCCCTCCCGCTCCATACCGAGTTCGACAAAGAACGCAATAGCAGCCTCGAGGTCGTCGACGACGACGCTCACGTGGTCCATCCGCTGAATCGCCATGTGGTTCTCCTTCGTGGTCGCGCGGCCTTTCGTGGCCGCCGGTGTGCCTGGGACGGAGTCGGCGCCACATTCTCGACATCCGTGTACAGAGTCCAGCAGACAAGTCCTGATCGGTGCGCGGTTTCAGGGCCGGCACTGCCAGTTCAGTTTCCCGTCGGTCACAGCGGGCGTCCATCCACCGCCGAACGGGATGAACCCGGGCAGGTAGGTGAACGCGGTCTCGCCTGCGGAATTGCCACCCGCGGGTGCGCCGCCCATTTCTTCGTCGAGCTCTCCCCAGGTGTCGAGTTCCATCTGCCGCTCCTCGACGAGGCGTTCGAGGTCGAACAGTTCGTGGGCCGGCAACAACGCCACCCAATTCTCGTGCGGAAATCCGCTGATCTGCTCGAAGAATGCCGTCAGCTCGTATGGCCACTCGACGCCGGTGGCGTCGACGGCCTGGGTGATCTGTGCCCGGTCCGCACCGGCGATCGGCGCGGGGGTCAGGTGTGTGCGGATCCAGTGGGCGATCCGCGTCCACTGCTCGATGACCGCGTGGGCGGCGTCTTCCTGCAGGACAGCGGAACGATGAATCGTGCCGGCAGGGTCTGTGGCGGGTGAGGGCGCCGGCCGGGTCGGAACTGTGGTGAGCATCCGGGGGAGGTAGGAGTCGCCGACTTTCGCAGTCGTCAGTGGCAACGGGTGCTCGGTGGGCGACAGCTGCAGCAAGACAGCCACGTCGCCCCGGTCGGCGTCCCGTCCTCGCGCGTGGACCCGGATGTGCCATGAACCGGGCGAGATGTCGTCCACCGTGGTCACTCCCGCGATGTCCTCGATGGAGGTCTCGGTCCCTGCAGGATGCGGGATCAGTGAGTGTGGGCCAGTCACCGCGAACGTGCCTTCCTCGATCGTCTCCCACTCGGTCATCGTGGTCGTCGGCGGTGTGGTCCGTACGCTGATGCCGACCTCCGCCGGGCCGTATGTCACACCCGTGTAGACCACGACGAAGTCGGTGCCCATGACGATGAGACGTCCACACGAATCGGAGCTCAGGTCGCCGTTCTGGATCCCGGCGCCGCCCTCCAGAGTTTGGACGAAGAGGACAGGAACCCCGAGATCGATCGTTCGGCGTGTGTCCATCCACGGATGATGTCATCCGGTATGCCGATCCGTCGAAGACGGAGCGGTAATTCTACTCGCGCATCGGGAATCGGTAGGTCAATGGAGCGTGGGTCGGTAGATGAGCTCCTGAATGTGACCGTCGAGCGTCCGGTTCTCGAGCAGTTCCAGGTCGAAGTCGGCCGCACCCTGGAAGATCGGGTCGTCACCGGTCTGACCGGTGATCACTGGGAAGAGCGTCACCTGCAGGCGGTCGACGAGTCCGGCGGCCAACAGCGCCCGGTTCATCGACAGGCTGCCGTGGGAGCGCAGCGGCACGTCGGACTCCTGCTTGAGCCGGGCGACGATGTCGACGGCGTCACCGCTCACGATGGTCGCGTCCGGCCAGTCGAGAGGTCCTTTCAACCTCGTCGACACCACCGTTGCAGGCAGACTCCTCATCCGCGTGACCCACGGGTCACGCACTTCGGACTCTTCGGTGCTCGATGCCAGCATTTGCGCAAATGCCCGATACGTGTTGGCCCCGAAGACCATCCGCTGCTCCGACTCGTACAAGGAAAGGCGGTGGTCGAGCAACTCGGGGCCCTGCTTGCCCCAGTATCCTCCCCAGTCGCCGCCGCTGACGCCGCCGTAGCCGTCGAGGCTGGAAAAGACGTCGAAGGTGTAGGTCGCGGTCATGTCGTTCTCCTCGAGTCACGTTTTGATCGATGTAGGTACAGACTGGGAACCACTGCAAAACTCATCGTCGTCGACAAGGCGCAGCGTTGCGCAGGGTTCCGTGAGGTGGCTCGCGGGTCGACAGCCGGGGGTCGCGCTGTAGCGGGCGGATCAGATCCCCTCTGTCAGAGGGGCGAACTACTCTTACCATCGCGACGAGCAACAGGTCGCCACTCACTGCCGAGACCGGTGATCTGATCACGGTCCTGATCTGCGGAGTTCCGCGGATTGGCAGGCGTGCGGCGACCTGTTTCTCTGTGCAGAGCGGGCGACTCCAATCATTCTGGGGCTGCTTGGTCGCCGCGATCCCGGTTACCACCGCGGGACACATACACCCACCGCGCTGCCGACGCCTGTGATTCAATCGCGTCATGCGCAAGTCACTGCTGATAGTCGCGTTGATCGCGTCCTGGTCGGTTGCCGGGGCTGTGCCTGCGGGGGCGGCACCGACGCAGCCGTCCTGGTCGGGGGAGTATTCGCTGAAGCGCTTCGCCGCGACGAAGACCGGCACGAGTTTGGCCGCGCGGCAGTGGGAGCCCGACTTCTCCGATACGTACCGATTCGAGACGAGTTGCAAGGACGACTCCTGCGTTGCGACCGTGACCGATGGACCCACGCCGGCCAATCCGACACTGCCGCTACCGCCGCGATACACCTGGGACGGGACCAGTTGGGTCCACACCTACGACTGGGAGTGGGACTGCTACCAGGGCGAGGGTGTGCCGAAGGTGTGGGCGCCGGCGCACTCGGTTGCGTACTACACACCGCAGCCAGACGGGACGCTGACCGGTTCCTGGCGTACCGACATCGACAGCGGCCCGTGCGAAGGCTCGGTGCTCATGGACGTCGCCGCCTATCCCGTCCAGCCGCCACCCGGACCATTCGGCAGCAGTTCATAGGGCGCGGACGCACAGCGGCCGCGAACCGGCTGAGCCCTTGCCTAGCAGCCGGCCTGTGAGCATGCCCAGCTTCTGGCGATCTTCCATGCTCCGTCTTCGGCGACGAACGGAATCGGAGACCCTTCCGGCTGTGCCTGCCCTTGTAAGACGGGGTTGCCGAAGGCGAGTAAGGATCCGTCGCCACGGTCCACCACTAGGTGGAACTCGACCGTCATTCCCTCTTGAACGAACTTCTGGGCGAGCCGTGGATCGGCGTCATCGACGCCCTGAATCAGATTCACTCGGTCGGACAACGGGACGTCGTAGTCGAGGGCAGTGTTGTACAGAGCGGTCAGCTCGTCCGCCGTCGGGAGCAATCCCGGAATGTCGGGTGTGGCCGGCACGGATGACGTTGCTTCCACTCCCACCGAGGGGGGTGCTGACTCGCCGCCGTGGGAACTGCACGCAGCCATCAGCACCGACGTGGCGACGACGACGCCGGCGATCGGTATCGACTTGAACCGAAACGTCATCGACGAATCCTTCGTGGTGAGGAATGCAACTGTTCGTGCCACTATGACAGTTCGATGCTCGCTTCCGGCCCGTAGGACTCGTCGCGGGCGCACCGGTAGCGCTCATAGATCACGCGCGAGCCGAACGTCCTGGTCTCGACGAGGTCCAGCGGGACGTCTTCGGTGACCGGCGGCAGGAACGGCGTGCCGCCTCCGACGACGATCGGATTGCGGAACATGCGCAGCTCGTCGACGAGACCGAGCTCGATTGCTGCCGCGGCCAGACCGGCGCCCCCGATCGCGACGTCCTTGTCGGTCGCGTCGAGCGCTGCGGCGGCCTCCTCGGCCACCGACGCCTCGGCGAGCCGGGCGTTGCCGTGAACGCTGTCGAGCGTGCGGCTGAAGACGACCTTCGGGATAGTGCACCAGACGTCGGCGAACGCGGCCTGAAGCTCGTTGTCGCGCATCGACGGATCCGTGTCCCACGGCAGCATGGTCTCGTAAAGCCTGCGGCCGCACAGATAGCCGCCGAGCTCGCGTATCTGCTCGACGTGGAAACGGAACTGCTCGTCGTTGGGCACCGTCCACCCGAATCCGCCCTCCCGGTCGGCGATGAAGCCGTCCACCGAGACGCTCATCGAGTAGATCAACATGGCAATGTCACCGTTGAGCTGGACATCCCGCTCTCCATCCTTCTGCACGCTGCTCTGCCACACACTGCAACCGATCGCGAGACGACAACGGATCGTCGTGGGCGGTCCACGCGATCGTACGGCGGTTGTCGACGCCAGGTGCCGACTCGCCCCGGGGAGGATCGGCACTCGCAGCACCCGATCGACGATCATTGACGGCATGGCGAACACGAGAATCCAGCCGGGCGACATCGTCCGAGAGTCGTACTCGGCCAGATCCCAGGAGTACACGGATCTCTTCGGCTCCATGACTTCGACGCACCCGTCCGATCGGGCCCTGGTGAGCAGCTGGGCCGCCGCCCTGACGGGTCCCGTGCTCGACGCCGGGTGCGGTCCGGGGCAGTGGACCGACTTCTTGGCCGCGTGCGGAGCCGCTGTGAGCGGAATTGATCTCGTTCCCGAGTTCGTCGAACGTGCTCGCGCGCAATATCCGGACCTCTCCTTCGGCGTCGGCAGCTTCGAGACGTTGGACGTCGCGACAGAATCACTGGGTGGTGTGCTGTCCTGGTACTCGCTCATTCATCACGGTCCACAGGACATCGAAATTCCGCTCGCCGAGTTCGCGCGCGTGATCCGACCGGGCGGAGGGCTTCTGGTCGGCTTCTTCGAAGGAGCAACCGTCGAGACTTTCGACCATGCCGTGACCACTGCCCATCGTTGGCCGGTTGCCGAACTCGGCCGGCAATTGGCCCAGGCCGGCTTCGAGGTGATCGAGACACATACCCGAACCGGGAGCGGCTACAGGCCTCACGGCGCAATCACCGCACGCCGGCAGAGCATCCGGTGACGGCTACAGCCTCGGGTCCACCGGCTCGGATTCGAGCGCGAGAACCGCGAACACCGTTTCGTGCACCCGCCACAGCGGGTCACCTTCGGTGAATCTGGTCAGCGCCTCGAGACCGAGGGCATGTTCGCGCAGAGCCATCGATCGTTTGCGACCGAGTGAGCGGTCGCGGAGAACGTCGAGGTTCTCGGTGTAATCGGGGCCGTAGATGATTCGCAGGTATTCCCGTCCCCGCACCTTGATGCCAGGCTGAATCCTTCTCTGTGCCAGTTCTGTGGGTGTAAGGCCGAGTGGCTTGACCACCATGCCCTCGCCGCCGGCATCGGTCAGTTGCGACCACCAGGTGGTCGCCGAATCCCGGGCCTCGTCGGAGGTGAGATCGACGAACTGGTGCTTGGTCTCGGCGATGAGGGGATCGTCGAGTGTCGCCAGCTTCGCGAGGTGCCATGAGTGCGGTTCGGTGACCGCGGTTGCGCGGCCGTCGCAGGCGAGGATGTGGAACGGTGCGAGCCGCACCCCGTCCAGGCCGGTCACCGGCCAGCAGTACCGCGCGTACGCGTCCCTGAAACGTCGGGCGTTGGCCGCGCGGGTCCGGGTGTGAGCCAACAGGTCTGCGACGTCCAACCCTCGCGCCGCGGCCCGTTCCAGTGCGGTGATCGCGTCCGGCAGCGCCGCACCCGCCGCGGCGCCGACCGATGCGTATTGGCTGCGGATCAGTTCTCCGGCCTTCGCCGACCACGGCAGCAGCTCGCAATCGAGCGCCAGCCACGACGACTCGAGGTCGTCCATCAGCGGCCTGCACGCGGTGCGGAGCCGGGCCACCAGTTCGCTCATCGTGGCCGGGTCGTCGAAGAACGGTCGGCCGGTGCGGGTGCAGACGATCCCCGAACTTCCATCGGTGACACCGAACCGCTCCGCCGCGGCTGCGGCGTCGCGGGCCAGCACGGCGATCGCCCGGGAACCCATGTGCTTTTCCTCGCACACGATCTCGGTGATCCCATTCGCCGCGAACTCGGCGAAGGCCTGCGCGGGGTGTTCCAGGTAGCCGTCGAGTTTCGAGGTGGCGGGTGGAGCCATGGTCGGCGGCAGGTACACCAGCCAGCGCGGGTCGACGGCGAACCGGCTCATGATCTCGAGAGCGGCGGCGGAGTTCTCCTCGCGCACCTTGATGCGTCCCTTGTTGTACCGGACGCCGATGTGCCGTGTTCCGCGCACGTCGTCGATGGACAACAGGGCCGGATCGCGCTGTGTCCGACGCCCTGGTGTGGCCGGCCCCGTCTCGAGTGGTCGCGCCGGTTCGAACCACACCTGCTCGGCCGGAACGGACACGATGTCCTTGCCGGGGTAGCGCAGGGCGGTCAGTCTGCCGCCGAAGACGACTCCGGTGTCGAGGCAGATGGTGTTGTTGATCCACTCGGTCTCGGGAACAGGCGTGTGGCCGTAGACGACGACGGCCCGTCCGCGGTACTCCTGGGCCCACGGGTAGCGCACCGGCAGCCCGTATTCGTCGGTCTCACCGGTGGTGTCGCCGTACAGGGCGAACGAACGCACCCGCGCCGATGCGCGGCCGTGGTAGGCCTCCTTCAGCCCGGCGTGCGCGACCACCAGATTGCCGCCGTCGAGTTCGTAGTGGCTGATCAGGCCGTCGATGAAGGCGTGCGCCGACTTACGGAAGTCGTCAGGTTCCGCGGCGAGCTGATCGAGCGACTCCTGCAGACCGTGCGAGGCGGCGACCTTCCGGCCGTGCAGCGCCCGGGCGAGCTTCTGTTCGTGATTGCCCGAGACGCACAGCGCCGTTCCGGCCGCCACCATACCCATCACCAGGCGCAGCACTCCCGGGGTGTCCGGTCCGCGATCGACCAGGTCGCCGACGAACACTGCGGTCCGCCCCTCGGGGTGGTGGGCGCCGGCGCCATCGGGCTGGAGCCGCCAGCCGAGTTCGCGCAGCAGCGTTTCCAGCTCGCTTCGGCAGCCGTGCACGTCGCCGATGATGTCGAACGGACCGGTCAGATCCCGCTGGTCGGTCCAGGCCTTCTCGGTCGACACCGTCGCCGAGTCGATGGCGTCGACTCCGGTGAGCACGTGCACGCGCCGGAAGCCTTCGCGGCCGATCCTCGGCAGTGACCGCCGAAGGTCCTTGTGCTGCCGTCGGATCACGTGTGCACCGAAGTCGCGGTCCGGTCGGGTCGCGTTGCGCGCGATCGCGACGTCGTCGGGAACGTCGACCACGATTGCGTCGACCAGGACGTCGTGGGACTTGGCCAGATCGATCAATGCCTTGCGTGCTTCGCGCTGCACATTGGTGGCATCGACGACCGTGAGCAGACCACGCCGCAGCCGGGTCCCGGCGATATAGAGCAGCACGTCGAAGGCGTCCGTGGTTGCGGCCTGGTCGTTTTCGTCGTCGGCGACCAGCCCCCGGCAGAAGTCGGACGACAGCACCTGGGTCGGGGCGAAATGCCGCGCCGCGAAGCTGGACTTGCCACTGCCGGACACACCCACGAGAACCACCAGCGACAGAGCCGGCACAGAGATGTCAGGCATCGGAACCACCCGCCCGCGCGAAAACCGCCATCTGAGTCGGTGGACCGACCTCGGGGTCGTCCTCGCCGACCGGCCGGAAGTCGGCGGTGTATCCGTGGACCCGGCATACGTTGCTTGCCCACGAACGGAATTCGGACCGGGACCACTCGAAGCGGTGGTCGCGGTGACGCATTCCCTCGAGTTCGGGGTAGCGCACGTTGTACTCGGAGTTGGGTGTCGTCACGATCACGTGCCCGGGCCGCGCGGTACCGAAGATCACCTGCTCGAGTGCGGTGAGCCGCGGCGGGTCGATGTGTTCGACGACCTCCATCAACACGGCCGCGTCGTAGCCGGCGAACCTGCTGTCGGTGTAGGTGAGGGCCGCCTGGAACAGTTGCAGACGCTCGCGGCGGCGCTCCGGCATCCGATCGAGCCGCAGCCGGTGTGCTGCGATCGTCAGCGCCCGGGTCGACACGTCCGCGGCGGCGATCTCGGTGAGGCGGGGATCGTCGAGCAGCGCGGAAACGAGTTGGCCGGAACCGCATCCGAGGTCGATGACGGTGCGGGCCTCGAGTTCGCCGAGCGCTCCGAGGACCGCCTCGCGCCGAAGCAGGTTCAGCGGCGGGGCGGCCGCCGTGTCCGCCTCGCACCCAATGCCCGCCGCGTCGCTGCCGGGCTCCTCGTCGACCGGTGGTTCCAACCGCTCCGCCACGTCGTCGCCGAGTTCGGCGAGCCGCTCGAACGCCGAGCGCGTCAGGGCGGACTGATGCCGCAGGTAGCGGCGGGTGATGAGGGTGCTCTCCGGGTGCTCCGCGAGCCAGGATCCACCGGCGCGGATCAGCTTGTCGACCTCGTCGGAGGCGACCCAATAGTGCTTGGCGTCGTCGAGCACCGGAAGCAGTACATACAGGTGATTCAGGGCGTCGGCGAGCCGGATGTCGCCGCGCAAGGTGAGCCGCACATAGCGGGAATCGCCCCATTCCGGAAACGCATCGTCGAGTGGCACGGGGCGCGCCTCGACGGTCCACCCCAGTGGCGTGAAGAGTTGTTCGGCCAGTTCCGGTCCACCGCGACACGGCAGTGCGGGCAGCGAAATCTCCAGCGGGATCGGCGTCGCGGCCAATTCCGGCTTGAGCGTGCACCGTCCGGCACGGGCAGTGCGGAAGACGTCCGCCAACGCCACCGACAGCAGCGATGACACGGCGTACGGCCGGTCGTTGACATACTGTCCGAGCGCATAGTCGGCGGACCTGCCGGACGTGCGGGCGAGCCGGATCGCATCGACATCGAGCAACAGCGCCGCCGTGCAACGATTTTCGTTCGCCTCGGGATAGAACACGCGTGCGACACCGCAGGATTGGGTGAACTCCTGAACCCGATGGGGGTGCTTGTGCAGCAGGTACCCGAGATCGGTTGCCGGGCGCGCCGTCGTGGAAATCGTCAGGATCACCAGGCACAGTCTGCCGCAGGCAGGGTGCCCGCCGCACCCAGATTTCGGTCGGGCACCCGTCCGGACGGTACGGTGCTCGATTCGGTGGATACCTGGTTCGAGATCAACAGGGTGTCCGCACGCTCGAACGCAGTGTCGTCGCTTACCGTCCCGAAGGCACCCGGATCGTCGCTACAGCCGGCGACGCCGACAACACCGACGCGAGGGCAGGCGGCAGGCACAGCGGAACATCCCGTTGGCCCTCGACGAGTTGACCGCGATCGCCACCACCCCGCCCCTGACGGTGACGGCGTCGCTCATCCCGGCCGTGCCGCTGATGCCGTCCTGCGGAGCCGTCACCGATGGGAACGGGCAGAGCTGACCCGTGAGAAGGTGGCCCGGCTCGACCGAGCGCTCGAAGTGCGGTGGGCGAACTGCCGGGTAGCAGGGGCCTCACCCTGGATCGGCGGATCGGACCACTCCGGTTGACGGACTTCGGCAAGGACAGCGTCTGCGAGGTGGTCACCGTGGCATCGGCCGCCGGGGAACGGCGCCTGGAGATCGTCGTCGTCAGTCGTCAACCCGCGTCGTCATCGCAGGACGAGGACCTGAACGAGATCGACCTGGGCAGCGCCTACTCCGACGAAGACCATCCGTCACATGCTGTCGAAGATGCGTTGTTCCGGGACGCCGGCGTTCTGTGCCGAGGTGACGGCGTCGAGGAGGTCGTCGGTGAGTTGCTCGAAGGTGGCGGTGCGGACCCGTTCCGGGGGTCGGTCGCTCGGGTGTGTGGTCAGGAAGCAGTGCAGCATCGCGCACGTGTCGCGCACGTGTTCGAGTGCCCGGCGTTGGTCGTCGTTCATCGCAGGTCCGATTGGCGGTCGACGCTGGGCGCCGGCGTGTCGTGAGGTTCCCTGGGCGGGCTGGCGTGGTCGACCGCTCGCAGCAGGTCGTGGGTGAGTCGTCGGTAGGTGGAGAGCCATCGGTGGTCGACGGGTTCGTCGCGCAGATATGCAGTCAGGGTGGCGGTGTTCTCGCCGGTATCCAACCATCGGCGCAGGTCGGTAGTGCGATCCTGGACGTGCTGCAACAAAGTGTGTGGCGAAACGGGCATCGAGTCTCCTCTGGTACGGAATTCCCTTCGGCGAGAATGAATTTCACGTGGCGGCGAGCTTCCCGAGTCATTGTTGCCTATGCAGGTGTCCGATGCTGGTGTTTCCCGGTCTGTGCCGCCACAGTCGGGAGTCGGACCGACTCGTGACTGCCGATGGCTGATCAGTCCATCGGCGTCGGAAAACTTGCCCAACTCCGGTTCCGTCGCGGTGGTACCGGGCGGACAATCGATGGGTACGAGATCAAGCCCATGACCGAGAAGGAGTGGAGCCGTGAACCGGACAGACCTCCCACAGACACTGCGGAGATCATCGAAGGAGGTGCAGGCCGCTTTCGCCACAGCGCACGAGACAGCCGTTCGGCGGTACGGCGAGGGCGAGGAGGCTCAACGTGCGGCATACGGCGAGCTCAAACAATCTTTCGAGCTCGTGACGGACCACTGGGTGCCCAAGCAGGACTGATGTCGCACCCGTGAGTACTTGTTAACCGCCGGACGTTGATAAGTACTCACGGGTGGGTGTGCCTCAGACGACGGCAGACCAGATCTCGTCGACGGATCGATCGGACGCCTCGGTGCGGAGAGCCTGTGCGACGAGCAGGCGTCCGGTGTTCTCCAGGTGCCTACGCATCGCGGCTTCTGCCTCGTCGGAATCACCTGCGATGATCGCGTCGATGACGGGTGCGTGCTCGTCGTCGATGTCGGTGAGCGTTCTGGTCTTGTCGGCGGTGTTGGCCCCGAGCAGTCGGGTGGTCTCGCGCAATGTCTTGACGATCGCCCGGGCCCGGCTGTTGTCGGCGGCGTCGAGGATCATGTCGTGAAGCCCGAGGTCATGGTGGGCGAACTGGTGTTCGTCGCCGACAGCGGCCGCGTCCCGCATCAGGCGTTGCTGGCGTAGTAATGCGTCCGACAGGGTGGGGTCGGATGCGGTCGCGGCCTTGCGGACGGCGGGAAGTTCCAGCGCCAATCGGACTGCGAAGATCTCGGCGATCTCCTTGGGCTGGGGGAGCAGAATGCGGAACCCCTGCCGAGCCTCGAACTTGATGAGTCCCACTTCTTCGAGACGGAGCAGCGCGTCGCGCACGGGGGTGCGGGAGATGCCGAGGCCCTCGGCGAGTTGGTAGACCGAATACTTCACTCCCGGCTTCATGCGGCCGTCGTCGATGGCGGCCCGCACGGCGGCGATGGCCTGCTCCATCCGTCGTCCTGCGAACGGGGTGAGCGGTTCGAGTTCGAGCGCTTCGTCTGCCACCCGATCACTGTAACAACACAGGGCTGTTCGTAGCATGCTAGGAGCATGTAGCATGCTACGAATGATCACCGCTGAATCACTGGCCGCTGAGCTGCGCAGTTCTGGAGTGAGCGATGTTCTCTCCGACGGCACGACCCGCGCCGCCTATTCGTCCGACGCGTCCCTGTACCGGGTGCGACCGCTGGTCGTCGCGCGGCCGCGACACGCCGACGAGGTCGCGGCGGCCCTCGCGGTGTGCCGCCGGGAGGGCGTGCCCCTGACTTCGCGCGGCGGTGGCACGTCCGTCGCCGGCAACGCGGTCGGGACGGGACTGATCCTGGACTTCAGCCGGCACATGAACCGGGTGCTCTCGATCGACACGGACGCACAGACTGCGACAGTGGAGCCGGGCACGATCCAGATGGTGCTGCAGCAGGCCGTGGCACCGCACGGCCTGCGATTCGGGCCCGATCCGTCGACCTCCACCCGCTGCACGATCGGCGGCATGATCGGCAACAACGCGTGCGGGTCCCGCACCCTCGGATACGGCCGGACCTCGGACAATGTGACGGGCCTACACGTGCTCACCGGAACCGGGGAGTCGCTGCAACTGGGCGCGGCGGGCGAGCTGACGGCATCCCCGGCGCTGAGTGCATTGCAGCAGGTCACCCGCGGCGGCTTGGCGACCATCCGCACCGAACTCGGCCAGTTCGGCCGTCAGGTGTCCGGCTACGCCCTCGAACATCTTTTGCCGGAGAACCGGTTCGACGTGACCCGCATGCTGGTCGGCACCGAGGGCACGCTCACGGTGGCGACCCGGGCCACGGTTCGGCTGGTGTCCGAGCCCGCCCACCGCGTTCTGGTCGTTCTGGGATACGCCGACATCGCGTCGGCGGGGGACGCGACCCCGTTGGTGCTGAAGTTCGATCCGACGGCCTGCGAGGGGATCGATTCCCGGATCGTCGACGTCGTCCGTGAACGCCGCGGCCAGGGCGCGGTGCCGCCACTGCCTACGGGGGCGGCCTGGCTGTTCGTCGAGGTGGTCGGCGAAGACCTCGACGAGACGATCGCCCGGGCCCAGCAGGTCGGACGCGACTGCGGAGCCGTCGACAGCCTCGTCGTCACCGACGCCGCCCGCACGGCCGAGTTGTGGCGGATCCGGGCCGACGGGGCCGGGCTCGCCGGGCGCAGCCCCGCCGGACTGCCCGCGCACGCGGGGTGGGAGGACGCGGCAGTGCCACCAGCGATGCTGGGCAACTACCTCCGCGATTTCGATGCGCTGATGAACGAATACAACGTCACCGGCCTGCCGTACGGGCATTTCGGCGACGGTTGCCTGCACGTGCGCATCGACTGGCCGCTCGACGAGCCCGGCGGCAGCGGCATCTTCCGGGAGTTCCTGGTGGCGGCAAGCACACTGGTCGCCGGCTACGGCGGTTCGCTGTCGGGTGAGCACGGTGACGGCCGCGCCCGCAGCGAACTCCTCCCGCTGATGTACTCACCGGACGCGATGACACTCTTCGCCGCCGTCAAGCACGTCTTCGACCCGGACAACATCCTCAACCCGGGTGTCGTCGTCGACCCCCGCCCGGTCGATGCGGACCTGCGCATCCCCGCCGCCCCGCTCGTGCGCCGCCAACTCGCGATGGCCTATCACCACGACGACGGCGACTTCACCCAGGCCGTGCACCGCTGCACCGGCGTCGGAAAGTGCCGGGCCGACAACACCGCCACCGGGGGTGTGATGTGCCCGTCGTATCAGGCGACACGGGAGGAGAAGGACTCCACCCGCGGCCGCGCGCGCGTCCTGCAGGAAATGATCAACGGCACCGCCGTCGACGGAGGCTGGCGTTCGCCGGAGGTCCACGACGCCCTCGACCTGTGCCTGTCCTGCAAGGGATGTTCCTCGGACTGCCCGACCGGGGTCGACATGGCCGCGTTCAAATCCGAAGTGCTGCACCAGAGCTACAAGGGTCGCATCCGCCCTGCCTCCCACTACTCGCTGGGGTGGCTTCCGCGCTGGGCGAAGATCGCCAGCCGTGCCCCCGGTCCGGTCAACGCCATGATGCGCGTTCCCGGCATCGGACCGATGGCGTTGTCGTCGGCCGGAGTGGACAGGCGCCGCACCATCCCCCCGTTCGCGAAGCAGACGTTCCGATCCTGGTTCAAGGCCACCGAGAACGACCGTGCCACCACCGGTGACCCGGTGCTGCTGTTCGTGGACTCGTTCACCAACTACTTCACCCCCGAGGTCGGGCACGCCACCGTGCGGGTGCTCGAGGCTGCCGGTTACCGACCTCAGTTGACCGACACGCAGCAGTGCTGCGGACTGACCTGGATCTCGACCGGTCAACTCACCGCGGCGAAGAAGATCCTCGGACGCACCGTCGACGCACTGTCCGGCAGCGCCGCGGCCGGAATCCCGATCGTCGGCATGGAGCCGTCCTGCACCGGGGTCCTGCGTTCAGACGCCGCGGAACTGCTGGGCAGGGCGACCGCTGACCCGGTCGCCGAGGCCACCCGCACCCTGGCGGAACTGTTGACGGACCGAGGGTGGGAACCGCCGTCACTCGAAGGCAAATCCATTGTCGCGCAGCCGCACTGCCACCACCATTCGGTGATGGGGTGGAGTCCGGACGCGCAGCTCCTCGAGAAGGCCGGTGCGCAGGTGCAGCGGTTGGGTGGATGCTGCGGCCTGGCCGGGAACTTCGGCGTCGAGAAGGGGCACTATGAGGTGTCGGTGGCCGTCGCAGAACAGCAGCTTCTCCCCGCCGTGGCCGGAGCCGATGCCGACACCACCATCCTCGCGGACGGATACTCCTGCCGAACCCAGCTCGCTGATCTGACCGATCGCCGCGGTGACCACCTGGCGCAGCTGCTCGCCGCGCAGCTCGACGCGGACCGTGCGCGCAGACGGGACTGACCTCGGATGCGCGTACGACAAGGGGCGGCGGCAGGAGACGGTGTGTCTCGCCTGCCGCCGCCCCGAGCGCTAGTTCGTGACGGGTGCGGGGTGAGTGGTGACGGGTGGGTTGAGGCGTCGGCGGAGTCGGTAGGCGATCAACGTCGCGACAAGGGCCCCGACGCTCAGGGAGATCTGCGAGCGCGACGATTCGACGTAGAACATCGACACCAGCACGGCGAGGATGCTGCCGGCGGCGAGGATGGACAGGTAGGGGAACAGCCACATCTTCAGGCGGAGTTGGGCGACTTCGTCGCGGGTCATCAGGCCGCGCAGTTTGATCTGCGACATCGCGATCATGAGGTAGACCATCAGGATGGTGGCGCCGGAGGCGTTGAGCAGGAAGGCGAACACGGTTTCGGGGGAGAGGTAGTCGAGGCCGATGCAGGCGAAGCCGACGAGGGTTGCAAGGAGCAGCGAGTTGCGGGGGACGCCGTGCTTGTCCAGCTTTGCGATCCTCTGTGGAGCATCGCCTTTGTGCGCGAGAGTGAAAAGCATCCGCGAGGAGGTGTAGAGGCCGGAGTTCAGGCAGGAGAGTACGGCGACGAGCACCACAGCGTTCATGATGTCGGGTCCGCCGGGGATGCCCATGTGGGTGAGGGCGTCGACGAACGGCGACTGGCCGACCTTGACGTCGGTCCAGGGGACGATGATGGCGAGCAGCAGCACGGAGCCGATGTAGAAGAACCCGATGCGGGCGATCACGGAGTTGGTGGCCTTGGCGACGGCCTTCTCCGGCTCGGCGGATTCGGCGGCGGCGATGGTGGCGATTTCGGGTCCGACCATGGAGAAGACGGCGACGACGACGCCGGAGAGGATGACGGTCCAGCCGTTGGGGGTGAAGCCGCCGTGATCGGTGAGGTTGGAGAAGTCGGCGGAATGGCTCGGCCACAGGCCGAAGACGTAGGCGGCACCGAGGGCGAGGAACAGCAGGATCGCGGCGACCTTGATGCCTGCGAACCAGTATTCGAACTCGCCGAAGTTGCGGACGGAGCGGAGGTTCGTGGCGACCATGGCCAACAGCAGGACGACCGCCATCACCCAGGAGGGCAGGTCGATCCAGCGTTGCAGCAGTTTGCCGCCGATGACGGCTTCGGCGCCGACCGCGACGACCCAGAAGAACCAGTACAGCCAGCCGGTGGTGAAGCCGGCCCACCCCCCGAAGGCCTTGCGGGCATATCCGGCGAACGATCCGGTCGACGGGTTGGTGGTGGCCATTTCGCCGAGCATGCGCATCACGAGGACGATGACGACACCGGTGATGGCGTAGGACACGAATGCCGCAGGGCCGGAGGTGTGCAGCAGGGCGCTCGAACCGACGAAGAGGCCGGCGCCGATGACACCTCCGATCGCGATCATGGTGAGGTGCCGTTGTTTCAGAGACTTCTGCAACGTCTCGGGCGGTTGTTCGAGAGTGGACATCACACGCTCCAAAGGTCGAGTCGGACACGAGGGCGTCAGGCGCGATCCGTTCCGCGGTGGTGGGACGCTCTGACAGAGGAAGTGCCGAGGGCGGGGCCTGGCGAGGTGGCGAACTTCCGTTCGTGTGTGACCAACGTAACGGCGCAACACGTAGCATGCTAGGGACAAGTGTCAGAACTTTTCGCCCCGTCAGTCAGACACTTGTATGGCCGACGCGGGATGATCGCCGTACGTATCGCCCACGAAACACGCTGTTCACGGAGATGATGAAGTGACGCTCGACGAAGTGGTTACCGAGGTGGCCGAACGACTGTCGGCATCAGTCGTCCTGGTCGACCGGGCGTTCTCGCTGATGGCTTACAGCACCCAGTCGCCGGGTGTCGACAGGGATCGGGTGCAGTCGATCCTCACCCGGAGTTGCCCGCCGGAAGCGCGCGCGTGGTACGAAAGCTTCGGGATTGCCGATACCGCACGCCCGGTGATCACGCCAGAGAATCCGGATATTGAAGCGTCGTCGCGGATCTGTCTTCCGGCTCGCTACGCAGGCGCGGCGTACGGATATCTGTTCGTCCTGCCGGATGAGAACAGCGCCGTGTCCGACGGCGATCTCACCGCCGCAATGTCCCTGGCCGGCCAGGCCGGCGCGCAACTCGCACACACCGCCCGGGGTCGTGACGATATGGCGGTCGCCGTCGCAGACCTCCTCGAAGGCGACCGAAAGGCTTTCGCCCGTGCGATTACTCGCATCGAAGACTCCGGGCTCTTTCCGGACGGTGGCGCGTTGACCGTGCTGGCCGTCGACGGGCTCCTGCCCGCCCCCGGCACGCGCAGTCTGCTGGCGCCGATCGGATCGCTGACCGCCGTCATGGTGCCCGCGGCGGAAGGCGCCGTCGACCCTGTCCGGTCCGTTGCCGAAAGCGGTGCGGGTGCCGGTGCTCTGGTCGGAGTGGGAGGTTCGTATCGGGGACTGCGTTCGGCCCGGCGGAGTTGGCAGCAAGCCAAGCTGGGTGCCCGGATCGCCCGGCACGACGAGTCGACGGGACCGATCGCCTACTGGGAAGAACTCGGCATCTACCGGCTGGCGTCGTGCGGGCCCACCGGCGCCCTCGCCGATGCGGTCCTCACGCCGTCGGTGCGGGCCCTGCTCGACCACCGCAACGTCGACCTGCTCGCCACCGCCCAGACGTATCTCGACCGGGCGGGCGATACCGCCGCCACCGCCGCGATCCTCGGCATCCACCGTCAGACCCTGTACTACCGGCTCGCGAAGATCGAGGAGGTCTCCGGCCTCGACCTGTCGGTGGGCGCGCAGCGACTCGAGTTGCACGTCGGTCTCACGCTGGGACGCTTCATCTTCGAGCACCAGGGTGTACGGGACACCTCCATCGGGCAGGAGAACTGACTTCCTCTCGGAGGAGTCCTCACCGCGTCTCGGCCGTGTTCACCACGGCACGCACGATCTCGGTGACGGCGCGCACGGTGGGCCGGGTCTCCGAGCCGGCGAGGCGCAGGAGCACGATCCGCCTGCCGATCTCCTGGGTGAGGTCGACCCGGATGATCGGTACCGAGCTGTTGAGCCTGATCATCATGTCCGTGACCGGAGCCGCGCCCAGCCCCTTCGCGGCCAGTGCGAGGGAGACGGCGGTGTCGACGATTTCGTGTCGTGCGATCGGCTCGAAACCTTCCTGCCGGCACGCGATTCGGATGGCGCGACCGAACTGGGTTTCCGCGGGCGGCAGAATCCAGTTCCACTCCGCGGTCTCGCGCAGATCGATCGTGCACTCGGTGCGGATGCCGTAGGCCCCCGAGGAGACGGCGAGCCCGAATCGCTCGCTGCGCAGGGTGATCATCTCGATATCCGGAGTGCGGGGCATCGGCGAATTGGGATAGTCCAGCCCGAAGGCGACGTCGACCTGTCCGCGTTGGACCGCCAGGGCGGCCTCGTCGACGTCGAGTTCCCGGCTGCTGAGGGTGAGGAGCGGGTACTCGCGCTGCGCGGCGGCCACGACCGGCGGCAGTAGCGCGGCGGCGGTGCTGCCGAAGGTGCCGAGCAGAAGGGGCGCGGCCACGTCGTCGTGGACTGCGCGAAGCGCGTCGAGGGCGGTCTGTTCCGCGCCCAGGATCTTCACGGCGTGTTCGGCCAGGACGACGCCGGAATCGGTGAGGACGACGTTGCGTCCCATCTTGGTGACGAGTTGCGAGCCGACGGCCTTCTCCAACGCTGCGATCTGCTGCGATACGGCGCCGGCGGTGTAGCCGAGTTCTTCGGCGACCGCGACCATCGTTCCGCGCCGGGCCAGTTCCCGGAGCGTGACGAGGTGGGCCAGACTTATATTCATATAGGGATCCTAAACGGTTGCGGCTAGTTTTCTTCGCTGGTGCTATTCGATCCGGCAGACCACGATGAACGAGCGGGAACGAATCGTCGAACCGGCGCACTGTTCGAAAACCTCCGGCACACCACGACTTCGCTCTCACCCGAGCCCATCGACCCTGGAGCTGCACGCATGCCGATCACCCCGCAGTGGGAACTTCGCGCCGAGTTCGCTCGCCGCCTCTCGCACATGTACGGGAAGGAAGTTCCCGCTTACACCACGTTGCTCGAGGTGTCGCAGGCCGTCAACGACGCCGTGCTGTCGCGCCCCGGCTCCGACGCCGAACGGCTGGGCTCGATCGCTCGCGTCACCGCCGAACGCCACGGAGCCATCCGCGTGGGCACCCCACAGGAGATGGCGCAGGTGGCACGTGTGTTCGCGGCCATGGGCATGCACCCGGTCGGGTTCTACGACCTGCGCGAGGCGGCTGCCAGTTCCGTCCCGGTCGTCTCGACCGCCTTCCGGCCCACGGACCCGGAGGAACTGGCGCGCAACCCCTTCCGGGTGTTCACGTCCATGCTCGTGCCCGCGGACCGCCGCTTCTTCAGCGCAGATCTGCAGCGGCGCCTCGAGAGTTTCCTCGCCAGGCGCACGTTGTTCACCACCGAACTGCTGGTCCTCGCCGACCGGGCGAGCGAGTACCGGGGGCTGACTTCCGGCGACGCCGAGATGTTCCTGACCCTCGCGACGGCGGCGTTCAAGCTCTCCACCGAGGCCGTCGACCGCGCCTGGTACCACGAACTCGAGCAGGTGTCCTCGGTGGCCGCCGACATCGGCGGCGTCACCAGCACCCACATCAACCACCTGACCCCGCGTGTACTGGACATCGACGATCTCTACGCCCGCATGAAGCGTCGCAGCATCGACATGATCGACACGATCCAGGGACCGCCCCGGTGGGCCGGCCCGGATCTGCTGCTGCGTCAGACCTCGTTCCGGGCCCTCGCCGAACCGCGGGTGTTCCGCGAGGCCGACGGCAGCGTCGAGAAGGGTTCGCTGCGAGTGCGTTTCGGTGAGGTCGAAGCCCGCGGCATCGCCGCCACCGTCCGCGGACGGGAGGTCTACGACCGGTTGACGGTCGAGACCGAGCAGGCGGTCCGGGAGGCGGCCGCCGCCGCGCCGGTGTCGGCCGAGGTACGCAATCAGATCGCCGCGGAGCTGTGGAATCAGCAGATGCCTGCCACCGAGCAGGGATTGGCCCTGCACGACCTCGCCTACTTCACCTACACCGTGAACACCGGCAAGCAGCCCAACGGGCACGCGCCATCCAGGTCGCTGCCCGATCTGATCGACCAGGGCTGGGTCCGCCCCGAGCCGATCGTCTACGAGGACTTCCTGCCGAAGTCCGCTGCGGGGATCTTCCAGTCGAACCTGACGTCGGACGGTCGCAAGGACACCACCCAGTCGACAGCCGCTGTCGACGCCGCCTGGATGGAGGGAGTTCTGGGCCGTCCCCTGCACGACCCGTACGCGCTCTATGACGGGATCCGCCGCGCATCCCTCGATCGTGTGGCCACCGAACTGCACATCCGCGGACCCATCGAAGTACCTGCACCCATCGCTACCTCACCCATCGCTACCCAGGGAGTCAAGTAAATGAGCACCGCTGTCGCCGACGCCATCACCCTGCCCGCCACCGACGAACTGCGCACCCTCGCACGCACCAGCCTGCAACGATGTGGGGTCGACCCGGCGGTCCTCGACACCGCCGGGGTGAAGAACACCATCACCGCCCGCACCCCGGTCACCGGGGAGAGCCTGTTCGACTACCCGGCTGCAGGCGCCGCCGACGTCGAGGCCGCGATCGACGCCGCCCACGACGCGTTCCTGCAGTGGCGTACCGTTCCCGGCCCGGTCCGCGGATTCCTGATCAAGCGCCTCGGCGAACTGCTCACCGCGCACAAGGAAGACGTCGCCAACCTGATCAGCATCGAGGTCGGCAAGATCCGCTCGGAGGCCCTCGGCGAGGTCCAGGAAATGATCGACATCTGTGACTTCGCGGTCGGTCTGTCCCGCCAGCTCGACGGCCGCACCATGCCCTCGGAGCGCCCCGGCCACCGCCTGATGGAGACCTGGCACCCGCTCGGTGTCGTCGGTGTCGTCTCCGCGTTCAACTTCCCGGCCGCGGTGTGGTCCTGGAACCTCGCCCTGGCCATCGTCTGCGGTGATGCGGTGATCTGGAAGCCGGCACAGCTGACCACCCTGACCGCCGCCGCATGCTCGGCGCTGTTCGACCGCGCCGCAGCGGAATCGGGCGCACCGGCCAACCTGAACGTCCTCGTCTCGGCGAGTGCGGCCGACACGCAGGCCCTGATCGACAGCCCGAAGGTGCCGCTGATCTCCGCCACCGGTTCCGAGCGAATGGGGGAGCAGATCGCTCCCCGCGTCGCCGCCCGCTTCGGCCGGGCGATCCTCGAACTCGGCGGAAACAATGCCGCGATCGTCACCCCGTCCGCGGACCTCGACCTCGCCACCCGCGGCATCGTCTTCGCCGCCGCCGGCACCGCAGGTCAGCGGTGCACCTCGATGCGCCGCATCATCGTTCACCGGGACATCGCCGACGAACTCCTCGACCGCATCACCGAGGTCTACCGGCGCCTCCCGATCGGCGACCCGTTCGCCGACGGCACCCTGGTGGGCCCGCTGATAGACGGCAAGTCCCACGCCAACATGACCGAAGCCCTCGACCAAGCCGTCGCGCAGGGCGGGCAGATCCTCGCCGGTGGTCAGCGCCGGCCGAGCAGCGACAATTCGTACTACGTCGAGCCCGCGATCGTGCGGATGCCGACCCAGAGCGAGATCGTCAAGGACGAAACCTTCGCACCGATCCTCTACGTGCTGACCTACGACACGTTCGAGGAGGCGATCGCCCTGCACAACGACGTCCCGCAGGGTCTGTCGTCGTCGATCTTCACCACCGACCAGCGTGAGGCCGAGCGATTCATCGCCGCCGACGGTTCGGACTGCGGCATCGTCAACGTCAACATCGGCACGTCCGGCGCCGAGATCGGCGGCGCGTTCGGCGGCGAGAAGACCACCGGCGGCGGCCGCGAATCCGGCTCCGACGCCTGGCGCGCCTACATGCGCCGCGCCACGAACACCGTCAACTACTCCCGTGAGCTGCCCCTGGCTCAGGGCGTCAACTTCGCCTGAAACCCCTTCGAATCGCACGAGGAGCAACGACGATGTTCGAATTGATCGACGAATGGGGCCCGGAGAAGGTCGTGTGTGTCTCCGACGCACGCACCGGCATGCGCGGCGTTCTGGTCATCGACAACACCGCCCGCGGAATGGGCAAGGGCGGCACCCGCATGTCCACCACCGTCAGTGTCGGCGAGGTCGCCCGGCTGGCCCGGAACATGACCTGGAAATGGGCCGGGGTCGACCTCTTCTACGGCGGCGCCAAGGCCGGGATCTGGGCCGACCCGAACGCCGAGTCGAAGGAAGCGGTCCTGCGGGCGTTCGTGCGAGCCCTGCGCAACGAGGTCCCCGAGGAATACGTATTCGGGCTCGACGTCGGACTGACCGAGAAGGACGCCGCGATCATGCTCGACGAGGTCGGTGGCCGCGGCGGCGCCGTCGGCACCCCACACGCGCTCGGCGGACTCCCGTACGACCAACTCGGCGTCACCGGCCACGGAGTCGCGGAGTCGGCCGACGCCGCCGCGCAGGCGATCGGCCTGTCCACCGGTTCGCTGAGCGTGTCCATCCAGGGCTTCGGAGCGGTCGGCGCGGCGAGCGCGAAACGCCTTGCCGAACTGGGCGCGACCGTCGTCGCGGTCTCGACGTCGCGAGGTGGCATCCACAACCCGGACGGCCTCGACGTCGCCACCCTGCTCGACCTGCGCGAACGATACGGTGACGGACTGGTCGACGAGTACTCCGACGCCAAGCCGCTCGCCGCCGGGGAAGAACTCTCGGTGACGGCGGACGTCCTGATCCCGGCAGCATTGCAGGACGTCATCGACGCCGATCTCGCCCGGACGTTGCCCGCCAGGATCGTCGTCGAAGGCGCGAACCTGCCGAGCAGCCCCGAGGCACAGTCGGTGCTGCACGGCCGCGGCGTGACCGTCGTCCCGGACTTCATCGCCAACGCCGGCGGCGTGGTGGCCGCAGCGGTGGCCATGGACGCGCGCTACTCCGGTATCCGTCCGGAACCCGCCGCGGTGTTCGCCAACATCTCGAACAAGCTGCGCGCCAGCACCATCGACACCCTCGATGCGTCGAAGGCTCAGGGTCGTACCACCCACGAGGTGGCGCGCAGCACCGCCCAGGACCGCGTGCGCGAAGCCATGGTGTTGCGTGGACGGGCTCCGCGGAACGCAGCGTTCTAGAAGACGGTTCGGCATAACATAATCACTCTTCAGGAAAGAAGAAGCGACATGAGCAAGGAACTCCCCGAGCAGGCGTCCGTCGTCGTGATCGGCGGTGGCGTCATCGGCGCCAGTATCGCGTTCCACCTCGCCGAATCCGGGGTCGCCGATGTCGTCCTCCTGGAAAAGGACGAGTTGGCCTGCGGCTCGACCTGTAAGGCCGCAGGCGGCGTCCGTGCGTCGTTCAGCAACGAGGCCAACATCGCGATCGGTCTGCGCGGCCTCGAGGTGTATTCGCGGTTCGCCCAGGACTACGGTCAGGAGATCGACTTCAGCCGCGACGGCTACCTCTACCTTCTCTCGGATCAGACCAACGTCGACATCTTCACCGAAAGCGTGGCGCTGCAGAACCGGCACGGTGTTCCGAGCCGGATGATCACTCCCGACGAGGCGAAGAAGATCTCGCCGCTCATCAGTACCGACGGACTCCTCGCTGCCTCCTGGTCCCCCCAGGACGGCAAGGCGACACCGGAATCGGTGGTGATGGGGTACGCCGCGGCCGCCCGTCGCCGCGGCGCCCGCATCATCCGGCACTGCGCGGTCACCGACATCGAGAGTACGGGCGGCACCATCACCGCCGTCGTCACCGAACACGGACGTATCACGACGAGCACCGTGGTCTGCGCCGCCGGGGCGTGGTCGGCGGAGATCGGCACCATGGTCGGGGTGAACATCCCCGTGGTCCCCGTCCGCCGTCAGATCGCGTTCACCGAGCCGCTGTCCGAGTTGCCCGAGTTCTCGCCGTCGCTGACCATCGACTTTCCCTCGAACTTCTACTTCCATCCCGAAGGCAAGGGCCTGTTGCTCGGCTGGTCCGACCCGAACGAGCCCGAGGGATTCAACCTCAGGTTCGAGCTCGAGGACTGGTTGATGGGTCTCGGCGCGATCGCCGAGACCCGGGTGCCTGCCGTTCTGGACTACGGCATCAGCACCGGCTGGGCCGGACTCTACGAGGTCACTCCCGACCGCAACCAGATCATCGACCGATCCACCGAGGTGGAAGGCCTGCTCATCGCCACCGGTTACTCCGGCCACGGCTTCCTGATGGGACCGGCGACCGGTGAGATCGTGCGCGACCTCTACCACAGCAGGGAGCCCGGTTACGACATCAGTTCGTTTGCTCTGCGCCGCTTCGCGAAGACCGGCATCGGCGCAGGCGAGACGAACATCGTCTGACCGGACGCACCACCGGGACTGCGGTTCCATCCCTCGAGGAAGACTGGGGCCCGACCTGTCCGAGCACGAACCGACACCTGGAGCAGTTGTGCCGACCTTCGATCCCGGACCGCCGGCCGCACTACCACCCGCCCGGGAATTCGCCGGCATCGAAGTGGTCGATGCCAGCGAACACAACCTCGCCCACGTCGATGTGTTCATTCCCCGGGACTGCATCGTCGCGTTCACGGGGGTGTCGGGATCGGGCAAGTCGTCGTTGGCCTTCGGTACCATCTACGCCGAAGCGCAACGACGCTTTCTCGAGTCCGTCACCCCGTACGCGCGCCGATTGATGGATCAGGTCGGAGCACCCAGGGTGGGGGACATCACGGGGCTTCCACCCGCGGTCGCGTTGCAGCAGGCCCGCGGTCACACCTCCGCCAGATCGTCGGTCGGCACCCTCACCCACATCTCCAACGTGCTGCGCATGCTGTTCTCCCGGGCCGGCACCTACCCGCCGGACGCCCCCATCCTCGACTCGAACGCCTTCTCGCCCAACACACCGGAAGGAGGATGCCCGACCTGCCACGGACTCGGACGCACCCACGACGTCGACGTCGACGCCCTGGTGCCGGACCCGAACCGCAGTATCCGCGACGGCGCCGTCGCCGCCTGGCCCGGCGCCTGGCTGGGGAAGAACTACCGCGACATCCTCGACACCCTCGGCATCGATGTGGACCGCCCATGGTCGGAACTCCCTGCAGATCAACGTGAGTGGATCCTCACCACCGATGAGCAGCCCACCGTCACGGTGTCACCGATCCGCGACCCGGGCAAGATGGTGCGCGACTACCAGGGAACGTTCTCGAGCGCCCGCACCTACGTCTTGCACACCTTCGCGACGACGAAGAGCGCAACCCAGCGGGCGAAGGTGTCGCGATATCTGGTCTCCCGCCCCTGCGGCGCATGCGACGGCAAGCGGCTGCGACCCGAGGCACTGGCGGTGCGGTTCGCCGGCCTCGACATCGCCGACGCGACCGAACTGCCACTGGCCGAGCTGGCCACGGTTCTCGAAACCGCGGTCGCCTCACACGATGCCTCCGCAGACGACGCCACCGTTCGAGCATCGGAGGCGTTGGTGGACAACCTACTCGGACGCCTCCGAGGGTTGTCCGAGCTCGGGCTGGGATACCTGAGTCTCGGCCGATCGACCACCACCCTGTCGCCGGGAGAGCTTCAGCGCCTTCGGTTGGCCACCCAGCTGCAGTCGGGCCTGTTCGGCGTGCTGTACGTCCTGGACGAGCCGTCCGCGGGCCTGCACCCCGCCGACACCGAGGCGCTGGTCGCCGCCGTGCGGCGGCTTCGCGCCGCAGGCAACTCCGTCTTCGTCATCGAACACAACCTCGACGTCGTCCGGGCGGCGGACTGGATCGTCGACGTCGGCCCCGATGCCGGGGAGCACGGTGGGAGGGTCCTCTACAGCGGCACGGTGGACGGTCTCGCGAAGATTCCCGAATCCGTCACCCGCCGATACCTTTTCGAACCACTGGAGAGTTGCCCCGAGCCCGCACAGCCGAGCAGGTGGATCGAACTCTCCGGCATCACGATGCACAATCTGCAGGATCTGAGTGTGCGGATCCCGCTCGGGGTGCTCACCGCGGTCACCGGCGTGTCCGGCTCCGGCAAATCCACACTCGTCAGCCGTGTGCTCACGGACGTCGTCGGCCGGCACCTCGGCGTCGACGACGAACCCGGCCCCGACACCGTGGGCGACGACGCCGACGACTCCACGGCTGTCCTGGCCGACGGCCGGGACATCGCCGAACCGACCGTGGTGTCGTCCCACGGGCTCGGACACATCGACCGGCTGGTGCGTGTGGACCAGACCCCGATCGGGCGGACGCCGCGCTCGAATCTCGCGACCTACACCGGACTGTTCGACGTGATCCGGAAACTCTTCGCTGCACACCCCACCGCCCGCGAACGCGGATACAGTCCCGGCCGTTTCTCGTTCAACGTCACCGGTGGCCGATGCGACGAGTGCGAGGGTGCCGGCGCGATCACCATCGGCATGCTGTTTCTCCCCGAGGCCTCCGCGCCGTGCCCGGCCTGCGCCGGCGCACGCTACAACTCCGAGACTCTCGAGATCCTGGTCGACGGCCGATCGATCGCCGACGTCCTCGCGATGACCGTCGACGACGCCCGGGACTTCCTGAACCATGTCCCGGCCGCCAAGAAGAGCCTCGACATGCTGGTAGAGGTGGGTCTCGGATATCTGCGGCTCGGCCAATCCGCCACTACGCTGTCGGGTGGGGAGGCGCAACGCGTCAAGCTGGCCAGCGAACTGCAGCGCGTCCGATCCGGGCACACGCTCTACGTGCTCGACGAACCCACGACCGGATTACACCCCGCCGATGTGGACCGACTCATGGTGGTGCTGCGCCGTCTCGTCGCGGCGGAGAACAGCGTCGTCCTGGTCGAACACGACATGTCGGTGATCGCCTCAGCGGACTGGATGATCGATCTCGGGCCCGGCGGCGGAGACAACGGCGGCCGCATCATCGCCTCGGGTCAGCCGGCGATTGTCGCGGAGACGGCCGACTCCGCCACCGCCGCATATCTCGGCCGGCACTTCGCACCGTCGGCGGTGTAGGTCCGGGGGAGGGCCCGCTAGCGTCACGCCACGGGCGAGGTCCCCTTTCGCGGAGAAATGAAAAGAACAGACAGCTTTTGGTGGCGCCGGAATACCCAGCGATCGCGCTCGAAGTCGCTAACCGTCACGGTCGAATTTTCCGATGCGCAGTAATGGTGCATTTCGGATTATTCCGCCCGAGTTCTTCGACGGCGTGTTCCGCCGCCGAGGTATTCATACGTACAGATCAGAGTGATGGCCAGGCTGGCCCCAGGTGAGCCTGGCCATCGCGTGTCGGATCTCTCCGCTGGTCAGCCGAGTCCGATTCCGCCGCCGAACGTGAGGCTGAGCCACTTCAGGAACGCCTCGAATGCGACGTTGAAGTCGATTCCTGCAGAACCCATCAGAATTCACTCCTCTGTTGGTGATGAAAATCCACGGGATCGTCGATCGCCGCTTACTTCATTTATCGCGTTCGCGATCTCGGGGCGTTTCACCAAACCGGAATTTTCTCACATATTGAAATTTGACAACCGTCCATTTTGATCTGAACAATGGTTCGAGGGATGGACGCCATTTCGGGTGAAGGTTTGTCTGTTTCTGGGCCTTACGACGGAGATCGGGCCGTGCGCCCCGGATCAGAACGGACGGCGAAGGAGTGAGAACGTCATGGCGACGGCAGACGAGCAGGCCGGGACACCGGACAGCACGGCGGTTCGAGTCGCCCTGTGGCGGGCGATGCACGTGCTGGTCGACCCGCCGCCGCACGTTTTCGTCGACGAGATCGGCCTGCAGCTGGCGGCCCCGGACGAGGGCTGGCGGGATCGCCCGGACATGGATCCGACCGGCACCAGCGGGTTTCGGGCGGCCATCGTCGCCCGTGCTCGCTTCATCGAGGATCTGGTCGCCGAGCAGGCAGGCCGCGGCGTCGTCCAGTACGTCGTCCTGGGGGCGGGCCTGGACACGTTTGCCCAGCGCAGGACGGAGATCGCCGCCCGCATGCGGGTCTTCGAGGTCGACCAGCCGAGCCCTCAGGCGTGGAAGCGGCAACGGCTGACCGACGTGGGTTTCGGTGTCCCGGAATGGCTTCGGATGGTGCCGGTGGATTTCGAGGCGAACGAGTCGTGGTCGGAGCGGCTTGTCGCGGCGGGCTTCGATCCTGGCAGGCCCGCGGTCGTCGTCTCCACCGGCGTCACCATGTACCTCACGAAAGGAGCCACCGCCGCCACCCTGCGCCAGCTCGCCGGTCTCGCTCCCGGTTCGACGCTGGCGATGACGTTCTTGCTGCCCACCGATCTCGTCGACGTCGCCGATCGCGCCGGACTCCAGGTGTCCGAGAACGGCGCGCGGGCGTCCGGAACGCCGTTCGTCAGCTTCTACACCCCGCAGGAGATGCTGGCACTGGCCCGCGACTCCGGCTTCGACAGCCCCCGGCACGTGTCGGGGGCCTCGCTCGCCGAACGCTACTTCGCCGACCGCACCGACGGCCTGCGGCCGTCGAGCGGCGAGGACCTGTTGGTGGCCACTATCTGATGGCGTCCGTTAACGCCGTCCCCGGTCGCGTGACCGTGTCGTGATCGTGGGTCGACATGGTGTCCAAGCCGGTGCAGTCTCGCCTCGCGATAACGCTACTGTGTGGTACAGGTCACAAGTTGGTATCGCGATGTTAGCCGGGAATCGCGCCGCGTGCCGCGTCACCAGGGCAAACAGCCGTGGAGCTGGACATGTGTCTAGATGACAGGTGCGGCTCGGTCCGCTACAACTGATCGTGCATCGACAGTGACGTGACTCACATTTTGCGTCCGGACGGGATCGCCGGCACACCGGCGGCAGATGCACGAGAGCGAAGGAGTACTGCGGAATGATCGAGGACAGCACCGAACCATCCCTCACTCCAGTCCCCAGCCCGACGCGCCTGGTTCCGCGCAGGCGCCCCGATGGCCGAGAACTGCTCGGCACGGCGAAGGGCATTCTGATTGCAGGCCGCGGCTGCTCTGACGCCCAGGCGTTCGACGAACTTCTCGACGTCGCACGACGCCATCACCTGACCGTCCTCGGCGCCGCCCGGAGCCTGGTCGAGCTGGCAGCCGGCCCCTCCTCCCGGCCGCGCAGGGCCGACACCGCCCGATTCGACGAGTGGGAGCAGTTGGTCGCCCAGCTCCCTCCCCGCCGACACGCTCAGGCAAGTTGACGCAACAGGGGGCGGTGGGCGGCATTCAGGCCGATCCCGACGAGATCAGCGGAACGGAATCGGGCCACTTCCGCGAAACCACGTCGTCGCTCACCCCCGACGCGGTCGTATGGCCGGACCCGAGCCCGCTCGATTCGTGGTGGAAGCGTGTGGTCATCGACCACGCGACCGCGCTCGCCGAGGGTGAACCCTCCGTATACGCCGAGGGCGAACCCTCCACGCGGCACGAGTAGGCGTCCGAGATTCTTCTTTCGCTGTCGATCATTGTCTCGCCCGCGTAGGGGGAGGAGTGTGGGAGATGGGGATTGGCCGTCGGCGCCGCGGGGCGCCGCCCGAGGAGAAGGATGCCATCGTGTATGCACGCTCTTCCACCTTTGATGCGCACCCGTCGTTCATCGACGAGGGGATCAAGCACGTGCGCGACACCGTGATGCCCGCGCTCGCCGACATCGCAGGGTCCGCCGGAATGTCCTTGCTGGTCGATCGAGGCTCCGGCCTGTGCATCGCCACGAGCTCCTGGACGGACGACGAGGCTCTGCGCGCGAGCGAAGCACCTGTTCGACAGCTGCGTGACCGCATGGCCGAGGTTTTCCACGCCACCGCGACCGTGTCGCGGTGGGACATCGCGGCCCTGCACCGTGACCACCGCTCACATCAAGGCGCCTGGGTGCGGGTCGCGTGGCTCGAGGTCGAGCCGGGGCACCTGGACCGTGTGATCGACGTGTACAAGATGTCCTCGCTGCCCGCCATGCACGACCTCGAGGGATTCTGCAGCTCGAGTCTGCTCGTCGATCCGGCCGCCGGTCGTGTGGTGTCGTCGATGACCTTCGACAAGGCCCCGCCTGCGGGCGGTGGTACCAGTGAAGTGGCCGAGAATGTCGGAACGTCGGAAATGTGCGAGTCCGGCGCTCGGCTCCTCGAGGTGGGGGAGTTCGAATTGGCGATCGCTCATCTGCACGTCCCCGAGATGGCGTGACGAGCCGATCATGTGAGGTGGGCTTCGGAGCGTGACGACTTCCGTATCCCTACGGTCAGGGGGTCGATGCACGAGAGTAGGTGATCGTTCTCCCTCCTGTTGCCTATCGAGATTCTGATTTCCCGGGGTCCCGCCAGCCGGACAAGTGCACCGAGCTGCGCCAGGAGTCGTACCTTCTCCGGTGCGGCGTGTTGGTGGGGAAGGAACAGGAAGTTCGCCTGGCTGGGGACTACCTCGATCCCCGCACCTGTCAGAGTGTCGTATACACGCCTCCTCTCGGACACCGTTGCAGTGATGCGAGATTCGAGGGCAGCCGTCACCGCGGGTTCGAGACACGCGAGGGCTGCCGCCTGAGCCACCGTGGAGACGGAGAAGGGGATGCGTACGGCGCGCAGCAAGGAGCCGACATCGGGGGACGACAGGGCATAACCGATCCGCAGTCCCGCCAATCCCGCGGACTTCGACAGCGACGCGAGCACGACGACGTTCGGGAATCGTCCGAGGAGTCTGGGGCCGCTCGCAGCGTCGGGATCGGTGACGAACTCGCGATAGCACTCGTCGAGGACGATCAGCAGGTCTTCGGGTACCGCCTCCATGAAGGCCTCGAGCGCGGTGTGGTCGACAGTGGTGCCGGTCGGGTTGTTCGGCAGGCATAGAAGTACCACCCGAGTGCGGTCGTTGATTGCGGCGAGGATGCGAGCGAGATCGAGGCAGTGGTCGGGCGTGAGCGCGACGCGAATCGGTGTCGCTCCCGCAAGCAGCGTGGTGTGCTCGTAGCTCGAGAACGAAGGCCATCCGTAGACGATTTCAGTTCCCGGGCCGGCGCATGCCGTGACGATGTTGCGCAGGAGACTGCTGGATCCGCTGTCGACGCTCACCTGATCGGGGGACAGGTGCCACCGACTGGCGAGGGCCTCGGTCAGTTCCCTGCTGTCGAAGTCCGGGTACCGATTGGCCCGGGTGATGCTCGCGCGGATCGCCGCCGCCACCCTGTCGTCCGGCGGGAAGGGCGACTCGTTCGAAGCGAGCCGCGCTGCTGGTCTCATGGACGATCCGGAGTCGCCGGGAACGTAGCTGTCGATCTCGAGGATGCCGGGGCGGTGTCGGATCATGTGAGGTCGGCGTCGGTGGCGCGGTGGACCCAGTTCGCGAACTTCTCGGAGCGAGCACGGTCGGCCAGATAGCGTCGAACTATGCGTTCGACGTAGTCGGCCACGTCTGTGGCGGGTAGTTTGTGGCCGCGCAGTTTGCGCCCGAAGCTCGTGTCCAGGCCGAGGCTGCCGCCGAGATGAACCTGGAATCCCTCGACCTGTTCGGAGTCGGCGTTGGTCACGATCATGCCCTTGAGGCCGATGTCGGCGACCTGAATGCGTGCGCACGAGTTGGGGCACCCGTTGAGGTGCAACGTGATCGGGTGCTCGAGTCGATCCTGGACGTCGGCGAGTCGGTCCTCGATCTCGGAGATGACGGTGGCGGCCCGCGCCTTGGTCTCGACGATCCCGAATTTGCAGAATTCGATGCCGGTGCATGCCATGGTGCTCCGTCGCCAGGGTGACGGACGCGACGGGAATCCGAGACTGTGGAGACTGGATTGGAGTGGGTCGATCTGTTCGTCGGGCACGTCGAGGACGACCAGCTTCTGCATCGGGGTGATGCGGACCCGTCGGGATCCGGAGGACTCGGCAACGCTCGCCAGGTCGATGAGCATGGTGCCTCCGACTCTGCCGACGACAGGTGCGATTCCCACGGCGTTGAGACCGTTTTTCTGCCGCTGGATTCCGACGTGGTCGCGTGGTTCGTCGAGCGGCTCGGGCGCGGGACCATCGATCATCGGGTGTCCGAGGTACTCCTTCTCGAGCACGTCGCGGAACTTCTCGACACCCCAGTCCGCGACCAGGAACTTCAGGCGTGCCTTCGCCCGCAGGCGTCGATAACCGTGGTCACGGAAGAGGGAGACGATGCCGATCCACACGTCGGGCACGTCCTCGAGCGGAACCCATGCGCCCAATCGTTCGCCGATGCGAGGATTGGTCGACAGGCCGCCGCCTACCCAGACATCCAGTCCTGGACCGTGTTCCGGGTGTTCGACGCCGATGAATGCGACATCGTTGATTTCGTGGACGACGTCCTGGAGTCCGGAGATGGCGGTCTTGAACTTGCGCGGCAGGTTGGAGTATTCGGGGTTCGCGATCAATCTGCGGGTGATCTCGCGCAGTGCGGGCGTGGCGTCGAGGACCTCGTCGACGGCGATGCCTGCCATCGGCGAGCCGAGGACCACGCGCGGGGTGTCACCTGCGGATTCGGCTGTGGTGAGGCCTACCCCCTCGAGCCTCCGCCAGATGTCGGGTAGGTCCTCGACCCTGATCCAGTGCAGCTGAATGTTCTGGCGGTCGGTGAGGTCCGCGGTGTCGCGGGCGAACTGCCGGGAGACTTCGCCGACGACGCGCAGCTGTTCGGTGGTCAGTGCTCCTCCATCGATGCGGATGCGGAGCATGAAGTGCTCGTCCTCGAGCTCTTCCGGTGGCAACGTGGCGGTTCGGCCGCCGTCGATGCCGGGTGCGCGCTGGGTGTAGAGCCCCCACCAGCGGAACCGGCTTCGACGATCGGTGGGGTCGATGCCGGCGACACCGGTGCGGCAGTACACCTCTTCGATCCGTTTGCGCACGTTGAGGCCGTCATCATCCTGCTTGACTTTCTCGTTCACGTTGAGTGGCTCGCGATCGCCCTGTGCCCATTGCCCCTCTGGGCGCTGGGACTTCGCTCGGGCAGGACGGGTCGTCGGTGTCGTCATCCGGTGCTCCTGTCGAAACTGTGTGGGCCAAACTGTAGCGTAGGCGAATAGATCGTGCATTAATAATATGTGCACGCCCCGATTTTTCGCGAAGTGAAGGATGAACCATGAGCAGAAGCAATTTTCTGGTCGACGCAGACTGGGTCGTCGAACACGGGAAGGACCCCGACGTCGTCCTCGTCGAGGTGGATGAGGACACCACCCAGTACGAGAAGAACCACATCGACGGTGCCGTCCGCATCGACTGGAAACGCGACCTTCAAGATCCCGTACGCCGCGACTTCATCGACCGGCGATCGTTCGAGAAACTCCTGTCCGAGCGGGGAATCGCCAACGGCGACACGGTGATCCTGTACGGCGGGAACAACAATTGGTTCGCGGCCTACGCGTACTGGTACTTCAAGCTCTACGGTCACCGCGACGTCCGGCTGCTCGACGGCGGACGCAAGAAGTGGGAGCTCGACGGCCGGCCGTTGTCGAGCGATACTGTCGCCCGACCGGCTACCGACTACGTGGCGTCCGAGCCCGTGTCGGGTATCCGCGCGCACCGCGACGAGGTGATCGAGCAGATAGGAACGAAGAGCATCGTCGACGTCCGGTCGCCCGATGAATTCTCCGGCAAGATCCTCGCTCCGGCGCAGTTCCCGCAGGAACAACCCCAGGTTCCGGGGCACGTCCCGACCGCTGTCAACGTGCCGTGGTCCAAGGCTGCCGCTGACGACGGCACCTTCCTCGGCGAGGGCGAACTCCGCGCCCTGTATGCCGATGCCGGTCTCGACGACACGAAGGACATCATCGTCTATTGCCGAATCGGCGAGCGATCCGCGCACAGTTGGTTCGTGCTCCACGAACTGCTCGGCTACCCCGAGGTCCGGAACTACGACGGCTCCTGGGTGGAGTACGGCTCGTTGGTCGGCGTCCCGGTCGAGAGGTGACCTGCCTTGATCGGCTCTCGCTTCGTCGAACTCAATCAACGCGTGCGGTTCATGATGTTCACCGTGTTCCAGGTGGTCCCCGGCGTGCTTCCCGGTGTGCGCGCCGAGGTCGTGGAGGATGCACGTGCCTACTTCGAGGGAGTCGCCGAGTCCGGTGTCGTGCTCCGCGGAATTTACGACGTCGCAGGACTGCGTGCAGACGCCGACTTCATGATCTGGACGCATGCCGACACCGTCGAAGGGTTGCAGGCGGCCTACTCGGGCTTTCGGCGCTGCCGACTCGGGCGAGCGTGTACCACGGTCTGGAGTGCGGCCGCGCTCCACCGGCCGGCCGAATTCAATCGCAGCCATATCGCTGCATACGTGGCCGATGAGGAGCCGGGGCAGTTCGTGTGCGTGTACCCGTTCAACCGATCGCTCGAGTGGTATCTGCTGCCGGACGTCGAACGGCGACGGCAGCTCGCCGAGCACGGCCGAGCGGCTCGTGCCTACCCGGATGTGCGTGCCAACACCGTGAGTTCCTTCGGATTGAGCGACTACGAGTGGATCCTCGCCTTCGAGGCTCCGGACCCGAGCCGGATAGTCGACATGATGCGAGACCTTCGCGCCACCGACGCGCGCCGGCACGTTCGGCTGGAAACGCCCTTTTTCTCCGGCCCGCGAACCGGCCTCGATACCCTCGTTGCGCGTCTGCCTTGACGATCGTCGAGCGCCTCCAGATTGATTCGTGCAATATTAGTTATTGCACGAATTAATCTGGTAGCCTGGTCGCATGACCGCAGACGTGCAGCAGAGTGAGGCCGGCGACGATCTACTTGCTCTTGACCGGCAGGTGTGTTTCGCACTCGCGATCGCGAACCGGGCGGTGCTCGCCGTCTACCGCCCCTTGCTCGAACCGATGGGGCTGACTCATCCGCAGTATCTGGTGATGCTCGCTCTCTGGGGAAAGGCCCCGATGGCGGTCAAGGAGATCGGGACCGCGCTGCAACTCGATTCACCCACCCTCTCGCCGCTCCTCAAGCGCCTCGAGGCGTCTGGACTGATCACGCGCACCCGCAGCCGGGCCGATGAGCGGCAATTGGATGTCGAGCTGACCGAAGCCGGTGCTGCGCTGCGGGCGGAAGCAGTGAAGATTCCGCCCGCCGTGATCGAAAAGCTCGGTGTCAGCCTGGCCGAACTCGAGGAACTTCACGACGTTCTCACCCGCGTCAATCAGGCTGCGCTCAGAGCGGGCGCGCTCGATCAATGAGGGAAAACATGTCGAATTCGATTCCAGCACAACATGAACAGGTTGTTGTCATGTCGCGAAAGACGCAACGAACCCGGCCCGGCCCCCTGCAGTGGCTGGGCTACGCGGTGGGCCGCACACTTCCCGACTCCATGCGGGACTGGGTCCGCAACGACCTGGTCGGTGACTGGGCCGTTCCCCGGCACCTCGTTCGCAGCATGGTCCCGTTCGTTCCGGTCTTCGCCGCGTTCTTTCTGTTCCCGGGTCCGCTCGGGCTGCGAGCCTCCATGGTCCTGCTCGGAGTGCTACTCGCCGTGTTCTATGCGGTGTCGTATATGGCGCAGAACCGATCTCGACGCCTCGAGAGGCACGGGCTGCCGCCCGATCTGGAGAACCCGAAGAAGGCGTCCCGTCATGACGCCGAAAAGGCGGCGTACGAGAAGCTTCACGGACCTTCCGTCACCTGGGGCGTCGAGCGGCGGGGCGGCAACGAACTCCGCTGAAGCCGGTCGATCAGCCCGAGAACGGTCACATGGTGAGGACCATGCGATAGCGTGCCCGCCCTTCCTCCATCGCGGCGTAGGCCTCCGCGGCTTCGCTCAGGGGCCGCTCCTCGATCCGGGCGCGCACGCCGGACAGGACCGCGAATTGCATCGTCTCCTCGACGTCGCGGGCGGTGCCGGAGGGGTGGCCGGTGACGTTGACGCCGGGAGTGATCAGCTGCAGGGGACTGATCGGCAGTGGGTCGGGCGTGACACCGACGACGGTGAGCTCACCGAGCGGAAGCAGCCCGCCGACCACTGCACCCATCGCCTTCGAATTCGCCGCGGTACCCAGAACCACCGACACGCCACCGAGTGCACGTAATGCTTCGCTGACGTCGCCGGCGGTGGAGTCGATGTAGTGATGGGCGCCCAGCTGGCGAGCGTCGTCGGCTTTGTCGGCGCCACGAGCGATGGCGATCGTCTCGAAGCCCATCGCCCGGGCGAACTGCACCCCGAGGTGGCCGAGCCCGCCGATGCCCAGGATGGCGACGCGGTCGCCCGGAACTGCTCGTGTCTTCCGCAGCGCGTCGAACGTGGTGACCCCGGCGCAGCCCAGGGGTGCGGCCTCGGTGAAGGACAGTTCGCTCGGAATCCGGGCGAGCGCGTTGGCGGGAACCGTAACGGATTCGGCGTATCCGCCGGGGTACTGCCAGCTCGGCACCTGCAATTTCTCGCAATAGATGAAGGTGCCCTTGCGGCACGGAATGCACTGGTTGCAGTGCCCACCGAACCAGCCCACCCCGACGCGGTCGCCGACGGCGTAGTTGTCGACGCCGGCGCCGAGTTCGGCTATGGTTCCGGCGATTTCGTGTCCCAGTGTCAACGGCCACGACATCTCGGGGAACGCACCGCTGACGAACGCGTGGTCGGTGCCGCACACGCCGCACGCGGAGACGGCTATGCGAACGTGGTCGCGCGGTGGCGATTCCGTTTCGACGTCGACGAGTGTCAGCGGCTCGCCGGGGGCCTGGACGTGAACTGCCTGATGGGTTGGCATGTGCATCATTCCTGTCTGTTCATCCTGGGCGATCGAGACCCACGTTTCAGTCAAGACCCTCGGCGGAGCTCCTGACAAGGGTTGACGGGGTCCGCCCCGTCGACCGGGAGACGAAAGGCGTCCGGCGACGCGACCGTCCGGGTGTCATGGCCGCGCCCCTTCCATCAGTGCTTCCTCGGCGGTGGCATCCGTCTCCCCGCGGATCACGTGCTCGTCCGAGGCGCGGGGACGCAGATGTTCGGCCGTGCTGATTCGTACGGTGATCAGGGCGGCGAGGGAGAATGCCATGACGGCTGCCGCGAACGTGACGATGGCCGCGCCGAAGGGGAGGAATTGGATCAGGTAGCCCGTTCCCACGGGGAGCAGAGCCGCAGGAATGTAGCCGGTGATGTTCAATGTCGCGTTCGCTTCGGCGCGATGGTTCGAGGGGATGCGGGTGCCGATCAGCGTCAATGCCGCAAGTTGGCCGAGGCCCTGTGCGGCGCCGGCAAGAAGTGCCGCGATGACGAACAACGCCGGCGTCGGGGGGAGGGTGACGCTCGCCGTCAGTGTCGCCATCGAGACGAACGCGGCAGTGGAACTCAGGGCGAGATGGGTTCTGGTACGCAGATGCGCCAGGGCGAACTGGATTCCGGTCGCTACCAGAAACATGCCGCATGCCGCCGCGCCCGCAAGTAGCGGGCTGGGGGCGTCGATGCCGGTGGCGAGGACTGTGGGCCCGAGGGAGAGGAAGAAGGAGGTCGAGGTAATGCCTGGAGCGAATGCTGCTGCTCCCCAAGCGAGTTCACGGCGATTCGGACGAGGAACGGAAGGCCATGACCAGAGAGGTCCGACCGGTCCGTCCTCTGCGAATCCGCGCTGGAGTGGCAACCGTATCGCGACGACCAGCGTCAGCGTCGTTATCGTGAGCACGATTCCGAATATCCAGGACTGTGGTGCGTCGATGAGCTGGGAGAGCGCCCCGGACAGGAGGGGGCCCAGTCCGGCGCCGAATACCATTGCAGCGGAGGCGATCATGGATCCGGTCCGGCGCCGGTGGTCGGGGGCGAGATCGATCGTCGCAGACATTCCCGCGGTGACGGCCGCGCCGACCGCGGCGCCGGCCAGCAGCCTGGCCGCCAGCAACCACACTACGTTCGTGGCCGACAGGAAGAGCCCCGCCGCGGTGACCGCGGCGATCAGGCCTGGGACGAGCACGATCTTCCGCCCGTATCGATCGGCGAGTTTCCCGGCGACGAGAAGGGTCCCGATCAGCCCGACCATGTAGGCCCCGAACACGATCGTCAAGGTTCCGGAACTGAATTCCCATTCCGCTTGCCAGCGCGTGTACAGCGGTGTGGGCGCGTTGGACAGCACGAATACGGCTGTCACCGTGCTGGCGGCGGCCAGGGACCACCTCAGTTCCTTCGGGCCGGCCGAACTCTTCGCCATCGCTGTCTCCTCTTCCTCCCGGGTTCGATACCGGTCGTACTAGTACGAGATTATTCGTACAGAGATGGTACGACAAAATTCGTACTACCGCTATGCTGGATCTATGACCGACCTTGCGCCGACCTATCGCATGAGCGACAGCGAAGAGCCTTCTCTGCCGACGCCGCTACCCGAACCCGCGGCATCGGAGATCCGTCTGGAGCGCGTCATGGGCGTCCTCGCCGACCCGCTGAGACTCACAATCGTCAATCGGCTGTTGACCAGCTCTGAGGAATACGACCACACCTGCGGTTGGTTCGGATTCGACCGGCCGAAGTCGAGCCTCACTCACCACTTCAAAGCGCTCAGGGAGGCAGGTGTCATCCGACAGCGGCAGCACGGGCTCGAGCGACGAAGCCGAGTCCGCATCGAAGACCTCGATGAGCGCTTTCCCGGCCTCGTGGAACTCATTGCGAACTGGCAGCCGGCCGATGGCGAAGCAGTGTGAGTGATCAGGAGCCCACTCGGCTCCTGATCCGCTCACCGATTTCCTCGGTGGAGCAGGATTCCGGTCCGCGGGATGCGATGTGGTCCTGAACGGCCTGGTCGATGGCGTTCGCCTCACGTGACAGCCCGAGGTGATGCAGCATCAACACGACTGAGAGGATCGCGGCCGTGGGATCGGCGACGCCTCGACCTGCGATATCCGGGGCGCTCCCGTGAACCGGTTCGAACATGCCGGGATTCCTCCGTGAGCCGTCGATGTTCGCGCTTGCCGCCAGCCCGACACCCCCGCCCAGAGCGGACGTGAGGTCGGTGATGAGGTCGCCGAAGAGGTTGTCGGTGGCGATGACGTCGAATCGGGCAGGGGTTGTGACGAGGTGCAGCATGGCCGCATCGACGAGCATGTGATCGACCTCGACGTCCGGATACAGCGCTGACAGGTCGTCGGCAGCGCGCGTCCACAAGGAGCCGGCGAAGGCGAGAACGTTCGGTTTGTGCACGATCGTCAACCTCTGCCGCCTGACCGCGGCGCGCTCGAACGCTTCCCGGAGAAGTCGATCGACTCCGAAGCGTGTGTTGACACTGACTTCCGTAGCGACTTCATGCGGCGTTCCGACGCGGAGCGCGCCCCCGTTGCCGGTGTACGGGCCCTCGGTTCCCTCCCGGACCACCAACAGGTCGACATTCACGTCTCCGGCAAGCACTCGCGGCGCGCCGGGCATCGTCTTCGTCGGGCGTAGGTTGATGTGATGATCTAGCGCGAAGCGCATTTCGAGCAGGATGCCACGTTCCAGCGTGCCGGCGGGGACGGTGGGGTCGCCGATGGCACCGAGCAGGATCGCATCGTGATGCCGGATCTCGTCGAGTGTTTCCGGGGCGAGCAGGCGACCTGTTTCCCGGAAGTTTCGGGCGCCCAGGTCGAAGTAGCTGGTGTCGATGGCGGGGGCAACCTCGTGCAAGGTCCTGACCGCCTGGTCGATGACTTCGGGACCGATTCCGTCCCCGGGAATGACTGCAATTTTCATCAGATCTCCGAACTGCGAACGCGGGACTGTTTCCGCGCGTGACGAGTCGCCCAGCCCGAGTGCAGGGGTGCAGCAGGCGGAATTGGCGGCGGTACACAGAAGCTATCGCGCCTAGCCAAATGCTGGAATAGCGGTGCCAGATAGTGAGATTCAGGCCAGCTGTCGAACCCCAGGGGGCATTCGCGTCTCCGAGCGATGCCGTTCGGTGCTGGGTGGGGTGTGGCGAGCTCGGGCATCGGAGGTCCACGTCAGCGTATTGACAAATTGTGAGGCAGTACACATACTCGAAACTGACACGGCGTACCGCTGAACGGCACAGTCCCGGTAGGGGCGGCTCGCGGCCGCCATGTCGCGCGAACCCCACGCCGCCCGCGTGTGATCGCAGGTCGAATAGCGACTTCCTAGAAAGGGAAAGGCCATGCCATTTGTGGACACGGAGAGGTTCACAGAGGCGCTCAACTTGGATCCCGAATTCAAGATTGCGGCGCGCTTCTGGAACGCCATCGTCCGGTTGGAGATCGGCGATGAAACCTACGTGCTGGTGATTCGTGACGGTCGACTCGACTCCATGACACCGCCCGAGGGCAACAACCTCATGACGGTTGCGCGGAACTACGACATCGAGATCTCGGCGCCGATCGAAGAATGGAGCAAGTTCTTCCAGCGGGTGCCTCGCCCGTTCTATCAGGACCTCTTCTCGGCGGTCACCCGGCACAACTTCCGCTATGGGGGAGACATGAAGATGTTCTTCGCCTACTACGCCGCGCTCAGACGAGTGTTCGATTTCATGCGTTCGTACACCAACGTTGCCGAGGAGGCGAAATGACCACGACGAAGTTCGACAAGGCGGTCGGACGGTACGTCCATCTCACGATCGACGACGTCGAGTACCGGGTCTACTACGAGGAGAGCGGGTCCGGAATCCCGCTACTTCTCCAGCACACCGCCGGCTGTGACGGCCGCCAGTATCGTCATCTCCTCGAGGACGAGGAGATCACCTCGCACTTCCGCGTGATCACGTGGGATCTGCCGTATCACGGGCGGTCGCTGCCGCCGCTCTCGGTGCGATGGTGGGAGCAGGAGTACAACCTGACCCAGGACTTCTTCATGAAGTTCGTCGTTGCCCTGGCCGAGGCCCTCGACTGCGAGGACGCGGTGTACATGGGCAGTTCGATGGGCGGCAACCTCGCCCCCGATCTGGCCCTGCACTACCCCGGCGTCTTCCGTGCCGTGATCGCGCTCGAGGCGGCGCTGCATTCGCCCGGCTACTACCTCGACTACTGGTTCCACCCCGAGATCAGCAACGACTCCAAGCCCGCGGCGATGTACGCGCTCACCTCGCCGACGGCGCCCGAGGTCGGCCGCAGGGAAACGACCTGGGTCTACAGCCAGGGGTCCCCGCCGGTCTTCAAGGGTGATCTCCACTACTACAGCGTCGAGCACGATCTTCGGGAAACGGCACAGAACATCGATACGTCGAAGACCGCCGTGTACATCCTCAACGGCGAATACGACTTCGCGACAGGACCGGAGGAGGCCGAGGAACTCGGTGCGCGGATCGAGGGTGCGAAGGTCGTTCCGATGGCGGGACTCGGACACTTCCCGATGAGCGAGGACGCAGCCCAGTTCTTCCGGTGCATCAAGCCGGTGCTGTGGGAAATCCGTGACTCGGCTGTGCCGTCGAAGGTGCTCTCGGCTACCCAGTAACCCCCTGACCGGTTGCGCGGCCGCAGTGCTCGTGGTGGTCACGACGCACGAGGCCGACGCAACCTCGCGGGGCCGCCGGCGAGCGAGTTCCTCCAACCTCGCCGTCGGCGGCTCCGCGCCGCCCATCAGCTCACGAGCCGCCTCGGTGGGTGTGAGAGATCGAAGCCAGAATGGAAGTAGAGGATCGGCGTGAGCGAAGTCGCATGGGACGAGGTGCACGACGGCGGGTTCATCGGGCTGATCGGTCCGTTGCTGCTGCGTCACACCGAATGCGGTGCACGGGAGTACGGACTGCGGTGCGAGCCCAAACATCGAAATCTTCGAGGGGTCGTGCAAGGGGGACTGATCATGGCCTTCGCCGACCGTGCCCTCGGATCGACCGCGCTCGCCGAAACCGGCACCCAGAATATGGCGACCGTGCAGCTGAATGTCAGTTTCCTCGGTATCGTCCGGGTGGGCGACCTCTTGACGAGCTCACCCCGTATCGTGCGACGCACGGCATCGATCGTCTTCGCGGACTCCGACCTGCGGGTGAACGACTCGGTGGTGGCCACGGCGACGGGCGTCTTCAAGATCCTCGCGGACAGTTCGGCGCCTGTCGGCGTCGGCGCGGCCGCCGAGAGTCGCCTTCGGTGAGTCCGTAGCGGACGTCAAGGCTGGACATTTCGACATACTGTGCCGATAATCGGCACAGTAGGGAAATGTTGCACCGCGGCGGAGCGGCGGTCGAAGGAGAGGAACAGTAGGTGCAAGGCATCGAACGAGGTTTGCGCGTACTCGAAGCTGTGGCGGAGAATCAGCCGGTCGGAGTAGGCGAACTGTCACGCACCCTTCAGTTGCCGAAATCGACCGTGCAGCGGACTCTTCAGGCGCTCGCGTCCGCCGGCTGGATCCGCAGCGATGGGAGCGAGTACACCAGATGGAAGCTCACGTCGCGTGCACTGGCTGTGGGCCGGCGCGGCTGGGACAAGGGAGACTTGCGAACGGTCGCACTCGAGCCGATGCGTGAGCTGCGGGATCTGACGAACGAGACCATCACCCTCCAGATTCGCGATGGCGTGGAGCGGGTGGTTCAGATCGAACGCATGGATTCCCATCAGGCGGTTCGCACGTTCATCAAGGTCGGCAGCACTTGGCAGCTGCCTCACACGTCGGGGGGGATGGCGATCATGGCGCGCCTACCGGACGACGAGGTCGACAGAATTCTTTCCAATCCCATCCAGCAACTGACGCCGCAGACCGACACCGATCCCGAATCGATCCGAAAGAAGATCGAGGAGATCCGCCGCGTCGGATATGCGGTGAACGTCAATCAGAACCGGATGGGCGTGTGTGCCGTCGGGGCAGCTGTGCTGGGGGAGGGGGGATGCCCCGTAGGTGGCATCGGGATCTCGATGCCGGAGACCCGTTTCGACGAGCATCGTGTGCCCTGGTGGGGAAAGCAGGTCTCCGACACTGCAGCGAACGTGAGTTCATTGCTCTGATCCCGCGTATGCGCTCGGGACGCCGTCCATGGCGTCGGCTTCCCCATTTCGCGGATCGCGGTGGGGGAGCGGCCTGGCTGCATGTCTTCTCGTGCGGGACTGAGCGTGGAAAGCGCCCGCCCCCATGCCTCAGATCCGGCACGGGGGCGCTTCATCGCCACAGGCGGGCGGTGATCGTCTCGAGCCGGCAGTAGTGCTCGAGCGCCCCAAAGCCTTTCTCCCTGCCGAATCCGCTCAAACTTGTAGCCACCGAACGGGGTTTCGACACCACCGGCGAAGTCCTGGTTGATGAAGACCTGTCCCGCCTCGATGGTGGCGGCGACGCGATGGGCCTGGCTGTGGTCTCGGGTCCAGACCCCTGCGACGAGTCCGTAGTCGCTGTCGTTGGCGATCTCGACCGCCTCCTCATCGGTGACGAATCGGAGCACCGTCAGCACTGGGCCGAAGATCTCCTCGCGAGCCACGCGCATCGCGACGTCGACGTCGACGAAGATGGTCGGCTCGATGAACAGTCCGCGTCCCAAACCGGCCGGTGTCGGCGACGTGTCCACCTGTGGCGACACGGGCACCCTCGCGGGGGCCGAGTGCCCTGTGCCCTCTGGACCGGCGCAGCCGGTATCCCGAAATCCGCATCGTGTTATTACGTCGACGGCGCAGGCTCCCACGACAGGATGAGTCCGACGAGGCCAGGAAATCGCTCACTGAGGTCGTCGAGTCGAACCCGACTGCGGCGCTCCATCCCGTACTGCCGCTGGGTGATGACACCTGCCTCACGCAACGCCTTGAAGTGATGCGTCAGTGTGGACTTCGGGCGATCGAATCCGAACCAGCCGCAGGTGTGGTCGAACTCGTCCGAGGAGGTCAACAACCGTTGCACGATCGTGAGCCGCAACGGCTCGGACAGGACGGCGAAGACCTTCTCGAGCCGAATCTGATGGGGGTCTGGCTCGGGCAGGCGTGGCGGCGATTCCAGCCCGGTGGACGGGTCGGTGTACGTCGGGGCGAGCGTGTTCATGACGTGACTTTCCATGTTCGACTTTTCTCGTACTGGAGGTTACGTTCGTATTCATGCGAACCAGTACGATTTTAGTCGAACATCGATCGGAGGGCGATCTCAGCGGCGTTGTGCCGCGACAACTTCGCGACAAGACAGAGGGTGGCCCGGGGTGGTCCATCGCCGCAGCTGGAACGGTGACGGCGATCTTCCTGCTCTCGCACTCGGCAACGCCGCTGTAGGCGCGCTGGCAGGCCGAATGGGGCTTCGACTCGGGTCTGCTGACGGTCATCTTCGCCACCTACATGGTCGGTCTGATCGCAGCGCTGGTTGTCGCAGGCCGCCTGGCAGACCGGTTCGGTCGGAAGGCGGTGCTCATTCCGGGCCTGGCGGCGGCGGTGATCGCGGCGGTCACAGCCGGCATGGCCGCGGGGGTCGACCTCGCCCCCGACCGCCACAAGCGCACCGGTTCGCTCATCGCCTCCGTCTCGATGGTCTTCGGAGCCGGTCTCGGCCCGCTGCTGGCCGGTGGCCTGGCCGCGTCCGACTCGTCCTCTCCCCAGACGCTCGTGTTCACCGTTGTGCTGTTTGTCGAGGTCGCCGCTCTCATCGTGGCGACCATGCTTCCGATGAAGCGTTCCTTCTCGCCCGGTACGGCCCGCCTGCTGGCCCTGCCGTCGGCCGCGGGAGAACCGCCGCGAGCTACGCCACACCGGGCTGCCGAATCCATCACCGAAGGAGAGTTGCGGTCGTGACATCGCAGATCGCACCACCGCAGCCCCCGTCGAACCCGGCCCGCTCCGCGCCACCACGACCGCACCACGCCTGGCTCGTCGCGGCCGTCGCGTTCCTCGCCCTCGATCCTGATCGACCCCCTGCACGAGGACCTCGGCTGGTCGCGGGCGAGCATCACGTCGGCCGTGTCCATCGACCGGGTGCTGTACGGGTTGACCTCGCCGTTCACGGCAGCGCTGATGGCCCGCTCTTCTCAGCGTCCCATCTCGGCGTAGAAGTCGAGATGCGCGCCGGCGGCGTCGTCCCAGCTGTGCGCGCGTGCCAGTGAGCGGCCACGGTCGACTTGGTCGGCGTCGCCCGGGCGCCGGAGGGCGTCTGCCATCTGCTGGTGGGTGGACGCGAACCGGACGGTGCTGCCGAAGACCTCGCGCAGGACGGGAAGGTCTCGGGCGATTACGGGCACGCCCGCGGCGAGCGCCTCCATGGCGGCCAGACCGAAGCCCTCCTTGGTGGAGAGGAACGCGAAGACGGTGGCCTGCGCCACCAGGGTGGGGAGGGCGTCGTCGTCGACCGTGCCGAGAATGTTCGGCTGCACCCCGAGTTGTGTGCAGCGGGTGTCGAAGTCGTCCCGGTAGCGGCGGTAGTCGAACAGCGTTTCGCCGCCGGCGATCACCAGTCGGAGGTCCGGCTGGTCGCGGCGAAGGAGAGCGTAGGCCTCGACGAGGTCGATACTGCCCTTGCGCGGTTCGATGCCACCGACGGCAAGGACGTAGTCGCCGAGTTCGCCGGCCCAGCGGCGCCTCCCCGCCTCGTCGGCGGCGGCTTTCTCGAAGCGGGCCGAGTCGACGCCGTTCGGGATGACGGTGGGTTCGAGCCCCCACCCGGCGCGCACTTCGGCGGCCACGGCCTCGGACACGCAGGTCCGGGCGTACGGCTCGACGATCGCGCGTTCGTGGCAGGCGGCGAGCGCGGGAGTGGTGAACTGATCCAGGTGATGGATGGTGCGGATGCATCGATCGACGGCGTTCGCGCTGATGCAGTCCTGGGCGTGCACGATCTCGTAGGCGTCGGGGGTGAACGCCTCGGCGAGGACGGTGATGGACCGCAGGATCCGGTTGCCCACATCTTCACCGTCCCGCGCGGCGAACGGCACGATGCGGACGGTCACGGCGTGGTCGACCTTCCGGAAGAAGGCGTCGTCCCCGCCGCGTCCCAACGACCACACGGTGACGTCGGCGCCCTGCCGTGCCAGGGCTTCGGCCAGCGCGAGGGTGTGAACGACGCCGCCGCGAGGCTTGGTGGAGTACGTCAGCAGCGCGATGCGCATGTCAGGGGCGACCTTCCTCGAGCAGTGACCGGTAGGTGTCGAGCCTTCGTTCCTCCAGGTGCCGCAGCACCTTCCGGGCCCGGTCGATCTCGTAGTCGACGTCGAGGTCGGCGACGGCGAGGCCGCCTTTGACGCCGGTGCGGGCGAGGACGTCGCCGCCGGGGCCGACCACCTTCGCCTGCCCGAGGAAACGCAGCCCGCCCTGGATGCCGGTCTGGTTCGACGACACCAGCACCACCTGGTTTTCGGCTGCCCGCGCGGAGTCGTAGAGGTCGAACAGCCGGGACTGCCGGTCCTGCGCCAGCCGTTCGGCCCGGTCGGTGACGCTGGCGGGCCAGGCGGAGAGGACCGAGATGATCCGGGCCCCGTCGAGCGCCAGCGTGCGGGCGGCCTCGGGGAAGGTCTTGTCGTAGTCGATGAGCATTCCCATCCGCCCGACCGGGGTGTCGAATGCGGTGAACGCATCGCCCGCGGCGTAGGCGAGCGATTCCCCGGCCGGTTGGTGGACCTTGCGGTGGCTGCCGAGGATCCCGTCACCGGTGACGCACGCGGCGGTGTTGTACCGGACGCCGTCGCACAATTCGGTGTAGCCGATGCACACGGTCATCGATCCCGCCATCCGCGCGATCGCCTGCAGTTCCGACCCGTCCGCCGCGAGCGCGGGCGGGAGTTCGTCCGGGTCGGGGCTGCGCAGGTCGGAGATATAGCCGCCCAGGCACGCGTCGGGGAGGACGAGCAGGTCGATGCCGTCGTCGCGGGCCTTGGCGATCAGTGCGTCGAGCTTGAGCAGCGCCCGCTCGACGTCCCGGCCGAAGTGGCCGGCGAGAGCGGCCAGTCTGGTTGTCCCCATGGGTTCAGGCTAGTGACGATACGGACGGACGCACATGCACTTCGCACTCGATTCGTTCGGCCAGGTACTCGGCGTCGCGGGCCACCCCGGCAAACCGCCCGGAACCCCAGGTGTGCTGCCACGGCAGGCCGAGGAAGAACAGGCCCGGCACCGCGGTGACCCCCCGGTTGTGGCAGGGATGGCCCTCGCCGTCGAACACCCCGGCATGCAGCCATCGGTAGTCGGTGCGGAAACCGATGGACCACACCACCGACGTGATCCCCGACGACGCCAGGTCGAGCGACGTCGCCTCCCGCTCCGGCCGCCACACCGGAACGTACCGAGCCTCGGTGGGAGCAACGATCCCGGCACGCTCGATGTAGGCGTCGATGGAATCCTTGATGCTCTCCGCGACAACGTCGGCGGCGTCGAGCGACGACGCGAGCGTCGGCGCGAACTGCAGGGTGCCGTCGACGACCTCGAGCAGCCGCCCGTACAGATTCATGCCCTGCAGGGCGAAGGCGCGCAGGTCGATGTCGCGGCCACCGTCCCGGCCGGTGACGTAGTGGTTGGTGTTCTCCCGCTTGGCGAGGCCACCGGGGTGGTCGGCGATCGACACGTCGTAGGTGCCCATGTCGTGTAGCCAGGCGACACAGTCGCGGCCCCGGTAGAAGCGGGCGACCCGGGGCGCGCCACCGGTGACCAGGTGCACGGTCCGTCCCGAGAGCATGAGGTCTTCGGCGATCTGCGCCCCCGACTGGCCGTTGCCGACGACGAGCACCTCCCCGTCCGGAAGGGCTTCGGCGGACCGGTACTGCGAGGAGTGGATCTGCTCGATCGATGCCGGCAGGCGCTCGGCGAACCGGGGAATCACCGGGGTGTGGTAGCCGCCGGTCGCGACCACCACCTGGCCGGCGTGCAGAGGTCCCTGCGTGGTGTCGACGTCGAATCCGCCATCGGCGGACTGGTGCAACGAGGTGACCGTCACACCCTCGCGGACGGGCGCCGGGAAGGTGTCGGCGTAGCCGCGGACGAAGTCGTAGGTCTGCTCCCGCGTCATGAACCCGTCCGGGTCGCCGCCGGCGTAGCTGTATCCGGGGAGGGCGCACTGCCAGTTGGGGGTGACCAGGGTGAAGTTGTCCCAGCGGCTGTCGCGCCATTCATGGGCGAGCGAGTCCCGCTCGAGGACCACATGGTCGATGCTGCGGTGCGCCAGGTGCCAGCTGATCGACAGACCGGCCTGGCCGCCGCCGATCACCACCACGTCATGATGCGTCGTCATCGCGTTCCTTCAGAGACGGTCGCCGGGTGCATGTCGAGGACCCGGACGAGGGAGGTGGGGGTGTGCGCGGAGGCGACCTTCTCCAGCTCGTGGAGTTGTTCGGCCGCGGACGTGCAGTACATGCCGAACTTTGCCCTGACCCGTTCACTGGCTTCGGTGAGTGCGGCCCGCGACCGCCGCAGGAAATCGGCGACGCTGTACTCCTCGCCGACGGTCAGGTAATCGTGCATCACCAATGAGGGTGAGTAGCAGGACTGTTCATGTCCGTCCGGCCACTGCACTCGGAACGTCATCTCAGGCATGGGAGGGTACCTTCCGGGTGGCGGAGGGTCGCTGTTCGGGGGAAAGTAGTGTTCCTGTCACGTGGTTCTCGGCGACGACGTCGCCGTAGACCTCGGGGCGCCGGTCGCGGAGGTTGTACATCCCGCCGCTGCGGATGGCCGCGATCTCCTCCTGCACGTCGAGGCGTGCGGACGCCAGCCCCGCGCGGATGCCGGTGTCGGCGAGGATGTCTCCGCCGGGGCCGACGATCTTGGCGCTGCACACGAATCGGAGCGACCCGAAGGTGCCGGCCTGGTTGGACGCGACCCAGACCACCTGGTTTTCGGTGGCCCGGGCCCGGTCGTAGATGTCGAAGCGCTGCTTCCAGCGGTCGCTCGCCATGTTCTCCGCCGGGGCCGTGCGGGCGGTCGGCCACGCGGACAGCGAGGTGATGATCTCCGCGCCGTCGAGGGCGAGGGTCCGGGCGGCTTCGGGAAACGCCTTGTCGTAGCAGATCTGCATGCCCATCCGGCCGACGGGAGTGTCGAACGCGTTGTAGGCATCTCCTGCTGCGTAGCAGAGGTTCTCGCCGAGCGGCTGGTGCACCTTGCGGTACGACCCGAGGATCCCGTCACCGTGCAGGGTCACGGCAGCGTTGTATCGGGTGAGGCCGTCCGCCTCGCAGAAGCCCAGAGTGATCACCAAGTCCCCGGCCATCTCGATGACCCGGCGCAGTTCCGGGCCATCCAGTTCGAGTGCCGGAGGCAGCCTGCGCAGACGACGACCGCGTTCCTCCTCGGTCTCGTCGTCGCCGCCGAGGCTCGGCAGGTAGCCGCCCAGGCACGCCTCCGGCAGCACGAGCAACGCACTACCCGCTGCGCTCGCCCGCTCGATCAGATCGCCGATCGTGGCATATGCCTGTTCCATGTCTCGGCCGAATTCTGCGGCCGCGACAGAGATTCCGATTTCTGTCATGCTGTTCCCAATCCCGTGACGGTGGAGTGCACCGCACGTGTGATCACACCGTCGGGCCAGCGCAGGCCGACCCCCGGTTCGGTAGTCAGTTGCCCGCACACCGCGGAGGTGGCGGGTCCGGTATCCACGTCGTGTGGGCGACCCGGTCGATCAGCGCTGATCATCGCGAACCCCGGAAAGCAGGTGATCCAGTCACCCATAGTCGCGCCGGCCGGCGCCGGGATCGCCGCGACGTCGAGCACGGCACCGGTGCCGCAGGCCTCGGCGAGCATGCCCGTGGTTCCGGCGATTCCAGCCATGCTGACGTCCTTCGCCGCGGCCGGTCGCGTCCGCCGCACATACGACCCCAGCAGTGTCAGATCGTCGCGGGTCCGTTCGGAGCTCGAATCCCATTGCTGGGTCCCATATCCGGTCCGCCAGGAGCCGGAAAGGTCAGCGGTGAGCCGGAGTTCGTCCCCGGTCCGGCCGCCGCCGGCCGGTACCGGATCCGTGGTGCGGCCGAGCGCGGTCACCGACAGCGCGCCCGGGACACCCACCTGGGTGTGTCCTCCGAGGACGGGCACCCCCCACGCCGCGCTCGCCCGGCTCAGCCCGCGGATCACCCTGGTCAGGATCGACCGGTTGGGAGCGCCCACCGCGTCGAGCAGGCCGACCGGGTCGGCGCCCATCGCGGACAGGTCATTGAGGTTCACCAAGGCCGCGCACCAGCCGGCCCACTCGGGGTCTCGCTCGACCATCGACGGGACTATCGCATCGCACGCGGCGATCAGGTCGGTGCCGGGCACCGGTGCACCGTCATCGCCGCGGAACCCCGACCCACCCAGCGCCGACGGAGCCGACTCGAGCGGCGCCAACGCCTCCGCGAGGATCGCCTTCGTGGACCGGGCGAGTCGCTCGATCCGGTCGATCGGCCAGCGCATCAGCACGTGCGGTTGTCCCGCGACCGTGATGTCGGTGACCCGTTCCCAGCCGAGCCGGACGAACATCGGCTCGTTCCGGGACTGCACGGTGGCGTCGAACCGCAGCACCCCGTGTGTCTCGGCGTACGCACACGCCGCACGGACCAGAGCCTTGCCGATCCCGTGTCCTTTCCGGGCATGGCGATCCACGACGAGGCGGCCCCCGGTCCACCAGCCCAGGTCGACGCCGTCGGTGACCGGTGCCAGGCGAACGCCGCCCAGCACGGTGCCGTCCGGACCGGCGGCGACCAGCACGACCGATCTGGGGTCGTCGTCGACGTCATCGAAGTCGGTGCCCTGGAACAACCCCTGCTCGGCGACGAACGTCTCGCGGCGCAGGCCGTGATAGGTGGCGAGGTCCGAGGCGGTGTCGGCCCGGTGAATCAGGAACGTCTGCTCGGCCGGGCCGGGATCCGGGCCGGTGAGGACCGCCAGATCTGGCGGCCCCGCCGTGGTGAGCCCGTAGAGTGAACCCATATCGAGCATGTCAGCCTCCCGCATTCTGGAGTACGCTGCAGGCACCGCACGCCGCGCAGCCGGCCTTCTGATCCGCGCCGCGCATCCCGGCGGCCCACAGCGCCTTCGCCACTCGTGACGTGACGTCCTCGAGCAGGGCCGCGCTCGGGGCTTGTGCACCGTCTTCATCGACCGCGAGGGTGCCCGCGAGTGGGCGGAACGGGACCACGAACGGGTACACGCCCATGCCGATCAACTCCTCGGCGCCGGCGACCAGCTCGTTCGGGTCCTCACCGAGGCCCACCAGCAGATACGTCGACACCTGGTTGCGGCCGAACACCCGGACGGCTTCCCGCCACGCCGCACGGTACTCGCCCAGCGGCACCGTCGACTTGCCCGGCATCCACCGCGAGCGCACCTCGTCATCCAGCGATTCGACGTGAATCCCGATCGACTCCGCCCCCGCCGCAAAAAGTTCGGTGATGGACGACAAGTCGCCAGGCGGTTCGCACTGCACCTGGATCGTCAAGTCCGACACGGCGGCCTTCACCGCCGCAACGCACCGCACCAGGTGCCGGGCGCCACGATCCTTTGCGGCCGACGTGCCCGTTGTCATGATCATCTGACTGACCCCGTCGAGCCGGACCGCCGCCTCGGCGACCTCGGCGAGCTGCTCCGGCCGCTTCACCGCGACCGTCGAACCTGCGGCCAGTGACGCCTCGATCGAGCAGAACCGGCACCGCTGATCCGCGTCGTATCGAATGCATGTCTGGACGACGGTCGTGGCCAACACATTCGAGCCGTGCAGGCGGGCGATCTTCTCGTAGGAGACCCCTTCCGCGGTCTGCAGATCGTAGAACTTCGGCCGCCGAACGGGCTCGATATCGATGCCTAAGTCGGTGCCGTTCATCAACAGGCGGTTGCCGCTGACCTCGTACGGACTGTCCGACCGGACGGGGATGGCACCCCCGAATCCGCCGATCAGCACGTGGCCGTCGTCGCTGGGGCCTGCTCCGGACCGCCGGCGCACCGGTGCGTCCAGGCCGCGGATCCCGCGGACCGCGAGGTCAGCTCGAGTGGACAGGGCAGTCATGTCGTTTCACCTCAGACCATGTAGGTGGAATTGATGATCGCGCCCTTGCGGGAGTAGTGGATGATCGCGTCCTGCACGTCGAGCGGATGCGCAGGGATCACCCCCTCGATGAGGTCCTCTTCCCGGCCACCGTGCAGGGCGAGGCCGAAGCGGCACGCGAAGACCCGGCCGCCTTCCTGGATGAACGTCGCCAAGGCGTCGTTGATGTTCTGTTCGCCCGGGAATCCGTTGTCACCGGTCGTGGGGAACCCGCGAGTGGCGAGGCAGTTGATCGCGCCGGGGCCGTAGAAGTAGATGGCGGACTCGAAGCCCTTGCGAAGGGCGCGGGTGGCCTGGAGAACCGCCACGAAACTCACCGACGACTCATGGGCGATGCCGTGGACCAGGGTGAAGTAGCTTTCGCCGTTCTCGGCCTTGTAGTCTGGGAAGATCTTGGTAGAGCCGTAGATGTTGGTGCCCTTGGGCAGCGCCGGATGCGGGATCTCACCGAGTGACTTCTCGATGTTTTCCGCGATGGTCTGGTCGATATCGGACACGGGCTACTCCTCGGGCGTTTGGTGGTCTCGATCGGCGGAGCGGGAAATCCCGTTCGCTTGCCTGAAACCAGTACACGCACCGGCTATTTCGATTTGGTTCCGCGGGGAATAACTCCACGTTTCCGAGCCCTCACCTCCGAACGATCTGCGTAACATGTCCGAAGCAAAGCAAGATCAATCGGTCAGAGCGTTGTGATCGGTATCGCGAGACTCCTACCGTCGCTGACATTGCCGTTGCATCCGGCTCGGCACCGTCCCGCACGGAGAGTCACGTCGCCCCACGTCAAGTCCCCGGACCGGGTCACGGCGATGATCGACGCCGGCAACTCCACGATCCACTTCGAGATGATCATCCATCACGCGTGGACACGGGTGGAGATAATGATTGCCAAGCGCAACAGGCGCTCCCGCGAGTACGGGTGGTCGGTGCCGGCCTACCAGTCTCCGGACCACTTGGGCTGATCTCCCTGTCGGGAACTGCAGACCGCAGGGCCGGTCCGGTGCCGGGGCGCGCGGCGTAGAGCAAGGGGAATTCTCGGGCGATCTGTTCGAGTGACTGCGCCAAGGACGGTGGTGTGGAGCCGCCGGCGGCTTCGATCACCAATCCCCGGAAGCCGAGATCAACGATATGTGCGAGAAGTCGCCCGTCATCCCATGGCGGCGCGGAGCAGCACGACCGGTGGGAAGGGTGCGTCGGGAAGGCCGAGGGTGTGCGTCGCAGTGGATGCGGTCGTCACACCGCGGCCGGTCCGGGGGGAGGGACCGAGTCAAGTAGGTAGCACTAATCTTTCCACTCATACTTGCAGTGAACCGCACGAAAATTGCGTGGACGTTTGGCTTTGTTGTGTGGACGATTGGTCCCGTATCGGGTAGCGCATTCTCGGAACAATCAACGGATGACAACAAACACCGCGCCTAGAATCCTCCCCCCACGCCGCTCTGAGCGCGCTGGGTGGGCGGGGGTGCTTATCCTCATGGCCACCAGTTTTACGCTGGTGCTCGCCGAATTTTTTCCGCCCAGTCTGCTGACCCAGATGGCAGCCTCACTGGACATCACTGAGGGGCAGGCGGGACAGACGGTCACCGCGACCGCGTTCATGGGTTTCTTGGTGGCCCCCGTTGTTGGCATGATGTTTCCCCGGCTGGACCGGCGAACGCTTCTGGCTGGGGTTGCTCTGACCGATGCGGTGTCCAACATTCTGGTAGCCATCGCACCGAATCTCGTGCTATTACTCGTCGCCCGGTTGATCCTTGGGGCCGCAATTAGCGGATTCTGGGCAATGTCGCTGGCGATCGTTTCCCAGCTGGTGGCACCGGCACGCCTGGGCCGTGGCCTGATGCTCGTGAACGGTGGCACTACCGTGGCCACGGTGGGCGGAGTGCCCCTGGGTGTCTACCTTGGCTCCGTCTTCGATTGGCGCGTGGTGTTTGTCGGTGTGGCCGTGGTGTCGGTGCTGGTCGCTATCTCGTTGCGGGCCATGTTGCCTGCGATCGCTCCTGCCACCACCACGGGATTCCGTGAGTTGGCGGACACCCTCAAAGTGCCTGGCCTGTCGTTGGGTCTGATAGGGCATGTGTTCACCGTCCTTGGCCACTTTGCCGCGTTCACCTATATACGGTTGGCATTCGAGCAAGTGCCCGGCATCGGCGCGGGCGGAATCGCTGGGTTGTTGGCGGCGTTTGGCATTGGAGGCCTTACCGGAAACGTCGTCGTCGGGCTGCTCGTGGATAAGCACCTGAACCTGATGCGTATGGTTGTGCCTGCACTCATCGGCTTTGGCATCGTTACAGTCGCGCTCTTCCCTGGACATTTCTGGGCCGTGGGGGTAGGTGCGACAGCATGGGGAATTGGATTCGGGGCTTGGTTGCTGGTGGTCAGTACGTGGATCGGGCGGCTCGCTCGGGATCGGATGGAATCCGTAGGCGGGCTGATCGTGACCGGATTCCAGATTGCGATCACTCTTGGAGCTGGACTCGGTGGCGTGGTTGCCGATAACGCCGGAGTCCAGGTGACTTTGATTGCCGCCGCAATTGCTGCTCTCGTTGGGGGAACCCTGTTCCGAATGGCCAGGACGACAACAGCAGGAATCTCGAAGGCATAACCGGACCTATACGGCAGAAAGTGAGAGGGACCGTTGTTGTCCGCGCCAGATAGCGGGCGCGGACCCGGTGTGCCGTCGAAAGGCGCGCCTGAAGCCGGCCTCAGATTCGTACCCGAGGCGGTGGGCGGTTTCTGCAATGCTCAGCCCGTCACGGATCAAGAGCGTTTTACTGGTCTCCATCCGAACTTCGGTCAAATATGATGCCGGGGTTTGACCTACCAGAGTGGTGAAGCGCTCCGCGAAGGCTGATCGAGACATGGTTGCCACCTGCGCCAGGGTTCGCACGGTCCAGGCATCCCCGGGACTCTCATGGATCGCATCGAGCGCGCGAGCAATGAACGGGTCCGACACCTGGTGCAGCCACCGCTCGGGAGCGCAACCAAGCTCCGCCCAAAGCCGGATCGCGGCTGCGACGATGGTGGTGGAAATGAGGCTGCACACCACCGCATCACCTGCCCGACTGAAATCGGATGCGTTGGCTTGTCCGGTGAGCATACCCTCAATGAGCATCGCCATATTCGGTTCACGTACAGAGAACTCCCTCACCAACAGAGTGCTGGGGAAAGTGCCGAGAGTCCGAGCTGAGCCGCCGGACGGCAGAAACCATGCGTTGATGACGTTGGACTCACGCCTAGCGCGGATCTCAGCTCGGTGTGCCCGGGGGTAAATGAGTAGGTCGCCGGCGGAAAGCTCAGTTCGTTCTTGACCTATTTGGAGTGCAGCAGTTCCTGCAGAAATGTAGGAGAACCCGGCAGAGTCATGTACCCGCGCAACTCGTTCACCCGCCGCCAGTAACTCACGCTGTGCAGCCTGAACGGGCCAGTCCAGCGAGGCCAACGCACGATCTAAGGCCCCCATCTGCCGAGGCGCATTCTCTGGTAATTTGAACACCCTTGTGCAACTCCGTAACCGTCTGAGAAAATTCCTCGACCGCCCACAGCGGCCACCTCGGCCGTCCGTTGGCAACCACGCCACCGAGTCCAGCTCCAAGAGTGATCGCAATCAGGAATCCGGTCACGATCAGCCCGCCTACGGAAACCGATAGCGCGGAGTGAAGGCGGACGAACCTTCAATCAACTGTATCTGTTGAACGATGATGTTGTGGATTGGGCCACCAGAATGGACCTGCAACCTGTTGCCCTGCAACCTGTTCAAGATTGGGTGACGACCTCGAGCTCGGAGCCATTTGTGTGATTCCAGCCGAGCGCGCGAAAGGCACTTCGCGCCTGGTATCGCAGTTGAATGGCCATGGGCATCAACAAATGCGCAACGTCAGCGACGGAGAACGCCCCCGTGCTGAGCTGTGCTCTGCATGGGGGCGTTGTCTGAGGTGCCTGGCGCGCACGCCTACGCGTTTAGGCGAACAATGAGATCGCGGTATTCCGGACGATCACCAAGGAACCTCCGAACATACGTGCAGACCGGTCGCACTTTCCATCGGTAGTCGCGGGCGAGGTCGAGCGCCCGTTGCACGAATAGGGCAGCACATGCGCGGTTTTCGAACTCCTCCACGATAATCGTGTGCAAGAAGGACATCACGACGTCCTCGGGCTTGGGCCCGATATTGCCCTGGATCCTGAGCGATTCAGTGAGGTGTCGCAGATCGAAGTACCCCAGAATGCCGACCAGTTCTCCTCGAAACCAGAGTTCGAATCGATACCGATCGGCATTGTGGACGACTCGGGCATCCTCGGGTTTGGTCATTGCGCACTCCTGTCGACGGCCCCAGCTACTGCACCGCTTACGGGTGCCGCGATCTATCACGTTGATTGTGTCGTCGGCGTTTGTAGTCATGGAGAGACGTGATCTGCGGGCCTCATAACCGTGCGGTAATTGTCTTGAGCTGGCAGTAGTGCTTGAGCGCCTCGAAGCCTTTCTCCCTGCCGAATCCGCTCAACTTGTAGCCACCGAACGGGGTTTCGACACCACCGGCGAAGTACTGGTTGATGAAGACCTGCCCCGCCTCGATGGCGCCGGCGACGCGATGGGCCCGGCTGTGGTCTCGGGTCCAGACCCCCGCGACGAGTCCGTAGTCGCTGTCGTTGGCGATCTCGACCGCCTCCTCATCGGTGTCGAATCGGAGCACCGTCAGCACCGGGCCGAAGATCTCCTCACGAGCCACGCGCATCGTGTTGTCGACGTCGACGAAGATGGTCGGCTCGATGAACAGTCCGCGTCCCAACCGGCCGGTGTCGGCGACGTGTCCACCTGTGGCGACACGTGCACCCTCGCGGGGGCCGAGTTCGAGATACGAGCGGACCTTGTCGAATTGTCCTCGCGTGGCGAGGGAACCGATGTCGGGGTCCTCGATGCCCGGTGCGATGACCGTGGTCTTGGCATGCTGGACGAGCCTGTCGACCAGCTCGTCGTGCACCGACGAATGCACCAGCAATCGGCTGCCGGCCGAACACACCTGGCCTGCCTTGGTGGTAAACGCGGTCCACGCGCCCGCGGCGGCCGCGTCGAGATCGGCGTCGTCGAAAACGATGTTGGGGGACTTGCCGCCCAACTCGAGAGTCAGCGGAATCAGTCGTTGGGCGGCCGCCCGCATGATCGCCCGGCCGGTTTCCACCGAGCCGGTGAAGACGATCTTGCGGACCTTGTCGTGGCCCGTCAGCGCGGCTCCCGCATCGGCACCGAATCCGGGGACGACGTTGAGAACCCCCGCGGGCAGTCCCGCTTCGACGGCGAGACGGCTCATTTCGAGTGCCGACAACGGTGTGTCCTCGGCGGGTTTGAGGACCACCACGTTACCCATCGCCAATGCCGGCGCAATCGCCCGCGCGGCTTGGTTGATCGGCGCGTTCCAGGGAGTGACGACACCGATGACGCCGAACGGTTCGTTGCGGGTATACGAGAGGTAGTCGGGACCCAGCGGAATTGTCTCGCCGTGCACCTTGTCTGCCGCACCGCCGTAGTACTCGAAGTATCGTGCGGCGGTCTCGATATCCACCTTCGACTGCGACAGTGTCTGACCCGTGTCCAGTGTTTCGATTCGGGCCAGTTCGTCCGCGTGTTCACGCAGTGTGCGTGCGACCTCGAGGAGGATACGGCCGCGAGTGGCGGCCGGGGTGTCACGCCACGAGCCGAAGGCGCTCTGCGCTACGGCAACTGCTGCCTCGATGTCCTCCGCCCCGCCGAGGGCGACTTCGGCGATGACGTCGCCCGTGGCGGGATCGCGGGTGGAAAAGTACTTCCCACTCTTACTGCGTTCGTCGTGTCCGCCGACGAACGTTTCGTAACGCTCTCGCATTGTGCTTCCTTTTCCGAGTGGTGCACCCGGGGGCCGGCCGCACCGCGTCTGTGCCGATAATCGGCACAGTGTTTCTCTTGATAGCTTGGATCGTTGCCGCAATTCCTGTCAAGGCCCGTCGGACCGCGGTACCCGGTCTTCGTGCCCCGAATACCCGGCGTGCGGGCTGGGTGCCTTTCCTTCAGTGGAGTAAACCCAGCCCGCACCGGAGATCGGCTATTCGAAATCCTTGATCCGCGTATCACGCGGCTGCACAGCAGATCTCATCCGGTCTTCGTGTGCGATCGACCGCGGGCGACAAGGGCGTAAACGCCTTCGCCGGAGTCGACTACGCGTGTGGCAGCGGTCGAGCGGGTTGGTCGCCGCCGTGCGTGTCGCCGTAGCTTTGCTTGGGTACGAGAACTTTGCGACGGAAGATGCAGACGATCTGCCCGTCCTGCTTGTAGCCGCGGGTCTCGACGTACACGACGCCTCGGTCGCTCTTGGACTTCGAAGGAGTCACGTCCAAGACCTCGGTTTCGCCATAGATCGTGTCACCGTGGAATGTCGGCTTGACGTGACGCAACGATTCGATCTCGAGGTTGGCGATCGCCTTGCCGGACACGTCCTGTACGGACATGCCGAGCAGAAGCGAGTAGACGTAGTTGCCCACGACCACGTTGCGCCCGAATTCTGTTGTCTCCTCGGCGAAGTGGGAGTTTATGTGCAACGGGTGGTGGTTCATCGTCAGCAGGCAGAACAGGTGATCGTCGTATTCGGTGACGGTCTTGCCCGGCCAATGCCTGTAGATTGCTCCGACTTCGAAATCCTCGAAGTACCGTCCGAACTGCCTGTCCTGTACTTTTTCCGTGGTCGTCATCGTTACACACCGCTCTCTACGGTTTCGGTCTCCGGCTTCCACACGTCGAGGCGTTCCATGCCTGCGGCGCGGCCCTGGCCCGCGATGACCAGCGCCATTTTGCGGGACGCTTCGTCGATCATTTCGTCGCCGAGCATGACGGCGCCCTTACGGCCGCCCTGGTCGGAGGTGAACCACTCGTACGCGGCGAGGATGTTCTCGGCGTGATCGTAGTCGGCTTGGGCCGGACTGAAGGTGTCGTTGGCGGCTTCGATCTGGGCCGGATGCAGCACCCATTTCCCGTCGTAGCCGAGTGCGGCGGCCTGACCGGCAACCCGGCGGAAGCCCTCGACGTTACGGACCTGCACGTACGGTCCGTCGATTGCCTGCAGCCCGTTCGCTCGGGCTGCCATCAGGATCCGCATCAGCGGGTAGTGGAATGCGTCACCGACCCCATAGCCCGGCGGCTGCTCACCGATCACGAGCGACTTCATGTTGATGCTCGCCATGAAGTCGCCGGGACCGAAGATGATCGTTTCGGTACGCGGCGACGCGGCTGCGATCTCGTCGACGTTGATCAATCCGGCTGCGTCTTCGATCTGCGCCTCGATTCCGATTCGGCCCACCTCGAAACCCATGGTCTTCTCGATCTGGGTCAGGGTGAAGTCGAGCCAGGCGATCTGGGCGGCCGACTGCACCTTCGGAAGCATGATGCAGTCGAGATTCTCACCGGCACCTTCGACGACCTCGACCACATCGCGGTAGGTCCAGTGGGTGGTGAGATCGTTGACCCGCACCACACGGATCTTCGATCCCCACCCGCCTTCGTTGAGTGCCGAGACGATGGTCTTGCGCGCACCAGGTTTCGCGAGTGGAGCACACGCGTCCTCGAGGTCGAGGAAGACTTGGTCGGAATCGAGGCCTTTCGCCTTCTCGATCATCTTCGGATTCGAACCGGGAACCGCGAGGCAGGAACGCCGCGGTCGTTGTGTTCTGGACATGATCTCCCTATCTTGTTTCTTCGAGTTCGAATGTAGCTGTGGTGTTTTCGAACTGGGACAACACTTCGTCGGTGTGTTCGCCGAGTAGCGGTGCTCGCCGGAGGTGGGTCGGGGGCGCATCCGCGAACTTGATCGGCGTGTTGGCGATCGTCAAGGGTTGGGGCACACCGGGATGATCGACCTCGACCAGCATGTTGCGGGCGCGCACATGGGGATCCGCATAGATGTCCTCGATGGTATTGACCGGTGCCACCGGGACCTTGCCGCCGAGCGTTTCCAGGATCTGATCCTTGGTTCGCGTGGTTGTCCATGCGGTCACCGCAGACATGGTGAAGTCACGATTGGCCAGTCGGCTTTCGTTGTCCCGTGTGCGTTCGTCCGCCGCCAACTCGGGGCGTCCGATTACCGTGCAGAGTTTCTGCCAATGTTTGTTCGCGGGCGCGGCGATACTGACCCACCCGTCTGCTGCGGGCACGACATCGAAGGGACAGAGCAGGGGATGGCTGTTTGCTTGCCGGGTCGGCACGTCGCCGTTGTAGGAGTGCTGGTACACGGTGCGTTCGCACATTGCCAGCATGGCGTCGTACATCGACACGTCGACGAAACCGCCGACTCCGTCGCGGCGAGCGCGGTGCACGGCCGACAGCAGGCCGATCACCGCGAAGAGCGCCGGCACGGTGTCGCCGAGACCGGGTCCGGTCTTGATCGGGGGGCGGTCGGGCTCGCCGGTGATCTCCATCAAGCCGCTGAGCGCCTGGACGGTGATGTCGTACGCCGGCCAGTCCCGCATCGGACTGCTACCGGTGCGTTCGTCACCGAATCCGCGGATCGCTGCGTACACCAGGTGGGGATTCTTCTCCTGAAGTCGCTCGTAGGACAGCCCGAGCCGGTCCATGACCCCGTGGCGGAAGTTCTCCACGACGACATCGGCGTGCGCGACCAGTTCGAGCAGCGTCATGCGTCCCTCGTCGGTGGTGAGGTCGAGAACTACGCTGCGTTTGTTGCGGTTGACGCTCTGGAAATACCCACCGAATGCTCGTAGTTCGTCATCCGGTGCGAACGGTCCCTGCTCTCGGATGAAGTCACCATGCGGCGGTTCGATCTTGATCACGTCGGCACCCAGATCTCCGAGGACCATGGTGGCGAACGGCCCCGCGAGCATCGTGGTCAGGTCGATCACCACGACATCGTTCAGTGGCCCGGCGACCGGCGATGTCATCGTGCCTGCCTTCCGAGGATCGAATCCGAGATGATCTTCAGCTGGATTTCCGACGTGCCTTCGAAGATTTTGGTGAGCTTGGCGTCCCGCCAGTACCGTTCGACGGCGAAATCGGTGGTGTATCCGGCACCGCCGTGAATCTGCAGGGCCTCACTGGTCACTCGTTCGGCCATCTCGGTGGCGAGGTACTTGACCATCGACGCCTCAACGGTGTTGCGCCGGCCGGCGTCGACCTCGGTGCACACCCGGTACATCAGCGATCGGGCCGCCTCCACCTCGGTGGCCATGTGCGCGATCTTGAACCGGATCGCCTGGTTATCCCCGATCGGACGGCCGAACTGGACGCGTTGCCGCGCGTACGCAACGGAGTCCTCGAGCGCTCCGCGTGCCACGCCGATGGCGCGGGCAGCGGTATGAATCCGGGCGGTCTCGAGATCGCCCATGGCGACCTTGAAGCCCTCGCCTTCGGGGCCGACCATGGAGTCACCAGCGGCGTAGGCGTTGTCGAAGGACAGCTCCCACGTCTTCCATCCGTGATATCCGATCTTGCGTACCGGCGTGCCCGTCACTCCGGAGGGCAGCTCACCGCGAGGCTTCGGCATGATAAAACAGCTGATACCGCGCGATCGGTGGTCGCGGTCGATGGGTGACGTACGAGCGAATACCTGAAGGTAGTCGGCTCCGTCGGCGAATGTGCACCACATCTTCTGGCCGCTGATCCGCCACCCGTCGGCTTCTCTGCGGGCCCGAGTCGACAGCGCTGCCACATCGGATCCTGCATCGGGCTCGGACAAGGCAAAGGCGCTGAGGAAATCGCCCGCAGCCATCCGCGGCAGGTACTCGCGGCGCTGTTCCTCGGTGAAACCAGCGGTGAATTGTTGTCCGCGAGCGATCAGGCTCGACACGCTCATCCACGCGCGGGCAAGTTCCTCGACGATCAGGGCGTACTCGAAGACCCCGAGGCCCAGCCCGCCGTATTGCTCGGGAATCAGAACACCGAAAAAGCCTAGCTCGGCCATCTTCTGGCGCAGTTCCATCGGAATCTCGCCCTTGACCGGATCGAGTTCGTTCGCCACGGGCAGTACTTCCTTGGCGGCGAACTCCCGCGCCATCGCCTGGATCGCGAGGCGCTCGTCGGTGAGATACCCGGCTCCTGACGAACCGACGTCGTCAACTACAGCAGTCATGAGACTTCAACCCTTCATCCGTGCCTCTAAACGGCACAGTGTTCCGATATGAGCCAGGATGCCTCACCGAAGCCGTATTGGTCAACCCCTCCCTCTGGTGCCAGTGGTAGCGACGATGCTGTCAATGCAGGTTAAGGCGCATTGCAACCGATGTCAGTCCCGGTCCGTGTTCTCCGATATCGGCCAGGACTCGCGCTGTGAGCGGGGTCGCCGGGTGCACAGTGACGCGAGATAGTGTGCCGTTATCTGGAATACCGTGCCGATATCGACTACCGTGGTTCGCGTCCGATCCAGATGGATCGGCCTGCGAAGACAGCACCTCGCGGCGATGGATGATGCCGAAGGGCGACAGGAACGGATCGGTGTGGGCTCATGGGTGACCGTGACAACGAACAAGCGCTGGCGCATCGGCGGTTGTCCCACGCGTTGCGCGAGCAAATCGCCGCAGGCCGCTTCCGCGGTGGTCGCCAGCTTCCCACGGAACTCGAACTTGCCGAACATTATGGATTGAGTCGGCAGACGGTGCGGCGAGCATTCTACGATCTCGTGGCGGATGGCCTGGTGTATCGCGTTCCGGGGAGGGGCACGTTCGTCTCCGAACTGGGGAGTAGGCGTCTCCGGCGGCTCGGAGCGATAGAAGAACTGACCAATCTCCCCGCTGGTACCACCACGGAAATTGTCGCGCCTCTGCGACGTAGGGCCGATATCGAAGCCGCAAGCCGTTTACGCCTCGACAATGACTTCGTCTCCACGATCGCGTATGTACGCCGTTACGCGGGGATCGTGTTCGCGATGACGACCGCCCATCTGCCGGATCTGCACGCGCAGCATCTGTGTGGCAGCGCGGGGACGGAGCCAGGCGCGATCGGAGCGCACACGATCATCGGTCTACTGGAACCCCACCTGGCGTCTCCCGTTGTCGAACTCGTGCAGTCGATCACCGTGGCGCCGGCGTCCGAGGAGACCGCCCATCACCTCGACTGCCCCGTCGGACATCCGCTGTTGCGCGCCGATCGCGTGTATCTCGATTCGGACAGTCGGGCAGTCGAGTTGGCGGTCAGCTACTACCTACCCGAGCACTACACCTACCGAAACACCATAGGCAGAAGTTGAGGGGTCCTTCTCGGGCCGGGGGGCGGCCCGAGAAGGAGCGAACCCCGTGAACAGGGGAGAAATACCGATCAGGATTCTTCGCCTGAAATGTCGCTGCGGAACGTTTCCGGCACCGCTATGGCGCCCAGGAGCGTGATAATCGCGGTGGCCACGATGTACCACGGAAAATACTGGGAATGACCGGCATTGGCCAGGCTAGTTGCAACAAGCGGGACCGTTCCGCCGAAGATTGCCACCGAAAGCGAGTAGGGAAAACCTAGGCCGCTCACTCGTACGTGTGGTGGGAAGTTTTCGACCATCACAGCTGACGTGATCGATGTGCAGAGGCTCAACAACAGTAGCCCGATGAGCTGAATGCATAGCAGAACCGAAAAGTTCGAACTTGTTATCGAGAGCAGGAAAGGCGTCACGATGACGGTGCCGACGCCGAATGCGTACATGCACGGCTTACGTCCATATCTGTCGGAGATCAGCCCGGCCACCGGCTGTGCGAGTGTGTAGAGGATCAGCGTGATGATGCCGACCGTCATCGCGGTGGTGGCAGAGGCGCCGTTCTGGATCTGGAAGTACGTAGTCAGGTACGTCGCCCAAAAATATTGTCCAACACCCATTCCGGTGGCGATTGCAAACACGATCAGGGACTGTCTGGGGTAACGCTGCAGAGCATTGAGCGGGTTGCGGCTGACGGGTGGCGCGCCGCCCTCGTCGGAGACGGTGGACCCGAGGGTTTCCTGCGTCCCGCGGCGAATGTACCAGGCCACGATCGCAGCCAGGGCGCCGACAGCGAAGGGGATTCGCCAACCGTAGTCCCGCATCGCATCTTCACCGATGAGTGCGACGAACACGGTGATGAAGGCGAGACATGTCAACTTTCCTATGCCCGACGCGACGAACATGAAGCTCGAGTAGAAACCACGTCGGCCGGCGGGTGCGGATTCGACGATGAAGGCACCGGCCGTCGTGTATTCCCCTCCAGCGGACAATCCCTGCAGGATGCGGGCAACAGTGAGGATTATGGGCGCGGCGACACCGATCTGGCTGTACGTGGGGCAGACGGCGACAAGTAGGCTGCCGCCGGCCATGAGGCTGATGGTGAGGCTCAACGCTCGCCGCCTGCCGTACCGATCTGCAAATAGTCCGATGAAGAGCCCCGCCAGCGGACGTGCGAGGAACCCGACGGCAAAGACGCCGAATGCGCTCAGGAGCGGCACCAGCCCCGACTCGGAGGAAGGAAAGAAGGAAGATGCGAAATAGACCGCGAGGTAGGAGTACGCGAGGAAATCGAAGAACTCGACCGAGTGTCCGATAGTACCCGCGATCAACTGTCGCCTCGGGTTCGAGATGGCCGCTGTATCGGATGTTTCTATCTTCATTGCGAAGCGTCTTTCTGTGAAGGCGTTGCTCGTGATTCTGGAAGGCTCTTGGCTGCCTGTGGCCCGATGACGTTCCATTCGTGGGAGAGTCTTGGGGGACTGACCACCCGGACCCGTGGCTTCGATCAGCGCATCGGGAAACTTTGCGATCGGCGCGAGCCCGTCGCATGGGCGTAGGCAGTGAAGCTGACATCGTCGTGCTGAAGAGCGGCACGGTGTATCGAATAGTGAGTATCGTGCTTCGGATCACATTCTGTCAAGAACGGCTCACCGGTTTCATCTGCGGGTGAAGTGTGTTGATCTGCAAATCAGATAGGCCAGCGCGAGTAGTGCACGCACAGGGGACTTCCCGAGTGAACTCGTGGGTGCCTTCTTGAAGGCTGTGCCGTTGGACGGTATGGTGTGCCATTAGTCTAGCTGGGCGCACCGAGCGCACCGGTGGGTGAAGGAGTGGGCTATGACGATTGCGCCGCACGAATCAACTGATGCCATCGCGCATGATCTCGCAGGGTGGGCCGTCGGTATCGAGTCAGGGGCCGCGGATCTCGATCTCGCTCGACGTGCTCTGGTCGACACCGTTGCAGTGACCCTTGCTGCACTGGATGATCCGGCAGATGCGTGGACGGATGGTCTGCCGGCTGCGCTGCGCTGGGCAGCGGTCGGCCACGTGCTCGATTTCGACGATCTGCACATACCCTCCACAACCCACATCAGTGTGGTGTGCGTTCCCGCCACGTTGGCGGCGGGCGGCGGTGGGCGGGAGTACCTGGCTGCGGCGGGTGTGATGGCACGTCTGGGTACCGCGCTCGGTTGGAACCACTACACACAGGGGTGGCACACCACCGCGACGGTCGGTGCCATCTCGGCTGCTGTCGCAGCCGGGCTGTCGCTCGGACTCGATTCTCACGGTATCACTACTGCGATGGCGCACGCCGTCCCCGCCGCAGGTGGCGTCCGCCAAGCATTCGGCACCGCAGGCAAGTCGATGCAGGTCGGATTCGCGGCTCAGGCTGGTGTGCGTGCGGCCAGACTCGCCGCTGCCGGGGCGACCGCCGACCCTCGTGCTGTCGGTGAATGGTTCCGGCTCGTCGGCGGGCGGAGATCCCCGCAGGTCGAAGGTCCCATCATTCCGGATGGTCTCGGGCTGAAGCTTCACCCATGTTGCTACGCGCTCCAGCGTCCAATCGCGGCGGTTCGGTCGCTTGGTTCGTTATCGATCGACGACATCGCCCGCATACGGGTGCACACTCCGCGCAGCGCGGTTTTGCCGTTGATATACAACTTTCCGAGTTCGGGTCTGGAAGGTAAGTTCTCGCTGAACTATGGCATCGTGGCAGCCCTGCTGGACGGGTTCCCCGATATCGGGAGCTTCACCGACGCTGCTGTGCAGCGGCCGGAAGTGCGGAGCAATCTCGACCGCGTCAGTCTGGTCGCCGAGCCCGTGGGCGAGGGGGTGCTCGATGGAGACTGCACGGTAGTTGTCGAACTCCGCGACGGATCACAACTCGAGGCCGTGGTCGACCTGCCTGTGGGGCATCCGCGCCGGCCTGCATCCGTCGCCGATTTCGAAGCCAAGGTTCGAGGGTGTGTCGGTGATGAACGGGCGGCCGAGATAGTCAACCTGGACTGGATTTCGGCGGCGGCGTTGTTGCAACGTCATCTGCCGGGCGGTGTCAACTGAAGAATCGGGTCGGAAATCACTCGGACCAAGCGGAATTCACGATCACACCGACGAAGTCGCCCGGGACGAAGCCGGGCACGAAGTGTGCCAGCACATCGGCCTTCACGTTGCCGAATGTGGTGTCCGGTCGGTCTTCGAGTCCGTTCGTGAAGGCAGCGAGGATCTCGTTCTTGAAGTTCGGCCGCGGGTGGGAGGCGACGACGGCGCCGCGTTCCTCGTCGGCGCCGTCGACCTCGAATCGCTGATCCGTGCGGCGGTATTTCGTCGTGAGGCCGAGGTCGTGGAACATTGCCCCGACGTACAGCGGTTCGGGATCGAACGTGAGCTTCTGGTGACGGGCTCGGAGGGAACCGACTAGGAACACGCGGCGGGAGTGGTGGTAGATCAACGGGTTCGCTGCCTCCCGCACCAGTTCGGTTGCTTCGGCGACGAGGGCGGTGTCGGGAATGTCGATGCCTGCGACGGTGTCGGCCATGCGGTGCTCGCTTTTCGAAAGTAGTGGTCCGTGGGTTGCGGCTGCTCTACTTCACGGTGTCCTGGTCAACCGCGGCGGAAACCGGCATTCCGGCCTACTTCCGCACAGATCGGGACGTGTCCTGCCGAGTGCTCTCAGCGCTGGGAGGAGTGGAATCGCTGCCGATACGCCCGGGGCGACACCCCGAGGTGCTGGATGAAACTGCGTCGTAAGGTCTCCGGGCTGCCGAATCCGCTGTGCTGCGCCGCGGAAGTCACGGCGTGTCCTGCATCGAGCGTGGCTTTGGCGGTGTCGAATCGGCTCAGCTCTACGTACTTGGCCGGGGTGGTGCCCAGCTCGTCCTGGAACAGACGGGTCAGATGCCGGGGACTGACGTTGGCGCGTTCGGCGAGCCGGGTGATGGAGTGGTGGTCATCCGCGGTCCGCGCATGCTGGGGGAGAACTGCGACTGACCTCCTGGTCGCTGCAGGAAAACCACGAGGGACTGGGCTACCGCTCGTGCCAGTTCGGCACCGTGATCGCGTTCGACGAGTGCCAGGGCCAAGTCGATGCCGGCGGTGACACCCGCCGAGGAGAAGATGGTGCCCTCCTCGACGAAGATCGCGTCGGGTTCGACGGCGATCCGGGGATATCCGCGCGAGAGGGTATCCGCGTGCTGCCAGTGGGTGGTCGCGCGCCGGCCGTCGAGGAGCCCAGGATGAACGCACGGGTGCAGATCGGGGCCATCCGGTCGGCGTTGCCGGCCAGCACGGTGGCTGCACCGGCGCGTTCCGGGCTCACCGGCGTGTACGGAAATACGTCGCCGCCCATCACTAGCGCGGTGGACAGGCGGCCCGTGTCCGCGGCGTCGACGTCGACGTCGACGTCGACGTCGACCGAGATCCGCATCCCGGTGGACGCGGTCACGTCGACCGCCCCGACCGGGCACAGGACCAACTCGTATGTGGCGCCGATTCGATTGGCCTCCGTGAAGACCTCGGATGGACCGGCGACGTCGAGCATCTTCACGCCGTCGAACACGAGCACGCCGACACGGTGGGGCACATCCATGAGCTCATCCTCCTCGCATCACGGTTTCAATGGTCTGCGGGCTCGGACGTTTCCGTAGTCCCGGTATTGACACCGGGGGTGCCGGGGGTCACAATTCACGAAGTTGACATGACTGTCACGTCATACTTTGTTCGATTGCCCGAGGAGGCAGGATGACCACGTCCATATCCGACATGCGAGAACTGGGCCGGCGGTTGAGCAACTGGGGGCGCTGGGGCGCCGGCGACGAGCGTGGAACCACGAACCTCATCACGCCCGAGCGTGTGGCGGCTGCCGCTGCGCTGATTCGGACCGGCACGATATTCGAATTGGGCATCCCACTCGACGGGGACGGGCCCCAGCCGGGAGGCAATCGGATCAACCCGATCAGGCTGATGGCCGAGAACGGGCAGGAGCAGGTGCTCCCCGGAGGCTTCAAATGGGCCGACGACTACGTCTTCATGCCGCTGCAGGCGGGCTCGCAGTACGACTCCCTGTCCCATGTGCACTACGACGATCAGCTCTACAACGGTCATCCCGGTACGGGGGTCACCGTCAAGGGTGCCGACAAGTGCGGGATCCACACTCAGGCGAAGGGGATCGCCGGTCGCGGCGTGCTGCTCGACGTCGCGAGGACGCGCGGTGTGGAGTGGCTCGAGGCCGGGACGGCGATCACTCCGGACGAACTCGACGCCGTCGTCGCCGCACAGGACGTCGAGGTCGGTCCGGGCGACATCGTGCTGATCCGCACCGGTTGGCGCGCAAAGTTTCTCGCCGACCACGATCCAGCAGGATTCATGGCGGGTGAGCCGGGTTTGAGTCTGTCGTGCGCCACGTGGCTGCGGGAGCGCGACGTCGCGGTCGTGGGCTCGGACAACTGGGCGGTCGAGGTGATGCCCGGCGAGAATCCGGGGGCGTTGTTCGAGCTTCACATGGTGCTGATCCGCGACATGGGTATGACCCTTGCCGAGTTGCTCGACTTCGAGGAGCTTTCCGCAGCCTGCGCCGCCGACGGCCTGTACGACTTCTTCTATGCCGGACCGCCTCTGCAGTTCACCCGCGGGGTGGGGTCGCCGATCAACCCGCTCGCGATCCGGTGAGCACCAAGTCCACCACCACCTCATCCGTTCCAAGGAGAAACTGAATGCTGGTCAGCGACATCGTCGAGTACGGCGCGCGCAAGCATCCCGACCGGATCGCGCTGCGATTCGAGGACGAGGCAGTGACCTACGCCGAGCTGCGTGATCGCAGCCGACGGCTCGCGGGTGCACTGCTCGGTGTTGCCGCGCCGGGGGACCGGGTCGCGATCCTGTCCACCAACTGCACCGAGTATTTCGACTGCTACTACGGTGTGCCGATGGCCGGGATGGCCTTGACCATCCTCAACTTCCGTCTGCATCCCGACCAGATTGCCGCGTTGATCGAGCATTCGGGTGCCACCGTGCTCATCGTGGCCGAAGAGTTCGCCGGCGCTGTCGACCAGATTCGCGGTTCTATCCCGTCGGTGCACACGATCGTCTCGATCGGGGCCGCGCCGGGAACCGTCGGCTGGGACGAGTTCGTCGGTGCCGGACCCGCGCAGGCGCCGACGGTTCGGCCGGCACCGGACGACATCGCGTGGCTGGTCTACACGTCCGGCACGACCGGGACACCGAAGGGTGTGATGATCAGCCACCGCAACCTGGTCAGCGGGATCACGTCCTCGGCGCTGCAGTGGGCTCTGCCGGAGGACACGGTCTTCTTGTTCTGTTTCCCGCTGTGCCATGTCGGCGGGTACGTGACGTTGCTCAACCACCTGATGGGGAGCACCGTCGGCATCGTCCGCGCCTACGACAATGCGACGTTCCTGCGTCTCGTGGAGCAATGGCAGGTCACACAGACCGGGCTGGCACCCACGATGATCAACTTCCTGCTCCAGGATCGGGCCCTTGCCGACCACGATCTCAGCACCCTGCAAGCGATCGGGTACGGATCGTCGGCGATCCCGGCGCAGGTGCTGCGGCAGGGACTCGAACGTCTCCGCTGCGACTTCTATCAGGGCATGGGAATGACGGAACTCGCAGGCAACGTGCTCCACCTCGACTACGACGCGCATCGGCGCGCTGCCGGCGGTGAGAGCAGATTACTTGCCGCCGCAGGAAAACCCATGCGCCTGGTCGACATCCGCATCGTCGACGACGCCATGCGCGACGTGCCCACCGGGCACGTGGGGGAGATGGTGGTCCGCGGCGACCAGGTGATGACCGGCTACTGGCGCGATCCGGACGCGACCGCGGCCGCGTTCACCGACGGCTGGTTCCACACCGGTGACCTGGTCCGACGCGACGACGAGGGCTTCGTCTACATCGTCGACCGGAAGAAGGACCTGATCATCAGTGGCGGCGAGAATGTCGCCTCTCTGACCGTCGAGCAGGCCCTCTACCGTCACCCCGCGGTCGCCGAGGCCGCGGCGATCGGCGTCGAGGACGACACCTGGGGCGAACTGGTTTGTGCGGTCGTCGTTCTCCGCGACGGCGCCACGGCCACCGCGGACGACATCATCACCGCTTGCCGGGAACAGCTCGGCGGATTCCAGGTGCCCCGCCGGGTCGAGTTCGTCGACACCCTGCCCCGGAATGTCACCGGGAAGATCCTCAAACGCGATCTGCGCGAACGCTTCTCCCACACCACGGTCTAGTCCCTCTCACCGCGCACGGCGGCGACGATTCTCGTCGCCGCCCGCTGCGCGCTGCCGAAAACAACCCCGCTGGAACGTCTTCCGTCCCTGTGACTTCCCTCTAACGGAGCAACCATGAAACGTATCCTCGCCACGGGCCTGACAGCCCTGTGCGCCACCGCGGCCCTGACCGCATGTTCTGGCCGAGATGACACCGCGACCGCCGCAGGCGGCTGCGACCCCGGCATCACCGACACCGAGATCCACTTCGGCACCAGCCTGGTCCAGTCGATCGCAGGACCCCAGGCGACCGCGGCGTCCGCCCTGTTCGACGAGATCAACGCCGCCGGCGGCGTCGCGATGGGTGATGGCAAGTCTCGCAAGATCGTCTACACCGCACTCGACGACGGATACGACCCGGCGCGCACGGTCGGCAACGTCCGATCGCTGGTCGAACAGCAACACGTCTTCGCGATCCAGAACCTGATCGGCACCGCCTCGACCCTCGCGGTCGTCGACTACCTCGCCCAGAAGAACGTCCCGCTGGTGTTCCCCATGACCGGCACCGACGAACTGCTCACCACCCCCGACGAACGGCCCGTGGTCGCCGGCGCGGTGAACCCGCAGACCGGCTGGGAGGTCGCCGAGCGGGCGAAACAGATCCTTCGCGATCACCCGCAAGGCAAGGTCGCGGTGTTGTACTCGAACGACAGTCTGGGCAACGGCAGTCTCGACGCCCTGAAGTCCGCCCTCGACGGGAGCGGCACACAGATCGTCGCCGAGCAGTCGTACGAACAGACCACACCGTCCGTGGACTCGCAGGTGGTCAACCTCGCGAACTCCGGGGCCGACGTGTTCGTCAACTTCGCCACCGCCGGCTTCGTGACGCAGTCTCTGAAGAAGGCCCACGAGTTGAGCTGGAAGCCGGAGACCTACATCTACTCCGGCGCCACCGACACCAACTTCGTCCTCGCACCGGCGGGCCTCGACGCCGCCGAGGGCGTGCATTCGTTCTACTGGATCTACGACGTCAGCAGCACCGACCACGACCAGGTGCCGGGCGTGCAGGAATGGCGCGCTTTCGCCGATCGGCACGCCGGCGCGTTCAAGTCCTCCGACACCATCGCCGCCACCGGTTACAACACCGCTCAGCTGCTGGTGGCCGCACTCGAACAGATGAAGGGGTGCACCCGCGCCGATCTGCTCGATTCCGTCCGGAATCTGCACGCGGTCACCACCGACCTGTCCATCGACGGCGTCACGTTCGACACGAGCGCGGACTACCCGTACGCAATCACGTCGATGGCGCCGATGACGTTCCGCGACGGCAGCTGGCACTACGACGCTGTGGTCACGCGCAGCGCCGAACGATGACCGCCCGGCCACCGGATGTGCCCACGCTGAAAGTCAGCGACGTCCGGTTGCGGTTCGGAGGAGTCGTCGCCCTCGACGGACCGTCGTTCACGATCGAGCCCGGACAGATCGTCGGGCTGATCGGCCCGAACGGCGCCGGGAAGACTACCTTGTTCAACTGCATCAGCAGGCTCTACGAACCGGATTCGGGACAGATCGCGTTCGGGGGCACCGACCTGCTCGCGCTGTCGGCGGACGGGGTCGCCGACGCCGGGATCGCGCGCACCTTCCAGAACATCGGCTTGTTCCCGACGATTTCGGTGCTCGACAACATCCTCACCGGGGCCTACTCGCGCACCCGGGCGGGCTTCGTCGCCACCGCTCTCGGACTGCCGCGCACCCGCAGGGAGGAGGCAGGCGAACGGGACGAGGCCTGGGCTCTGCTCGAGTCGATGAATCTCGCGCACGTCGGCCGCGAACCGGCAGGCAACCTGCCCTACGGCACCCTGAAACGGGTCGAGCTCGCACGGGCACTGATGCAACGACCTCGCCTGCTGATGCTCGACGAACCGGCGAACGGACTGATCCACGAGGAGGTCCTCGAACTCGCCGAGACGGTCCGCCGGTTGCGCGACGAGCGCGGATTCTCGGTGCTGCTCGTCGAGCATCACATGGCCATGGTGATGTCGATCTCCGACCGGGTGGTGGTACTGAACTTCGGGCAGAAGGTCACCGAGGGCGAACCGGCAGAGGTCGCTGCTCACCCCGAGGTCATCGAGGCGTACCTGGGCGGTGCGGCATGAACCTGCTCACCGTGGAAAACCTGCATGCCCGATACGGCCGTGCGGAAGTGCTGCACGGCATCGACTTCCAGGTACCGGCAGGGGAGGTGACCGTGGTACTCGGCGCGAACGGCGCAGGCAAGACCACCATCCTCCGATCGATCTGCCAGATGGTCCGCACCAGCGGGTGCATCAGGCTCGACGGCCGCGACATCACCGGCATGCGCACCGACCGGATCGCCCGGCTCGGTGTGGCCCATGTTCCGCAGGGCCGCGGCACCTTCGGCACCCTGACGGTGGAGGAGAACCTTCGCGTCGGGGGATTCACGACGTCGGCGGCGATCACCGACCGGGCCGTCGAGCACTGGTACGACTTCTTCCCGCGACTACGCGAGCGACGTAACCAGCAGGCGGGCGGGCTCAGCGGCGGTGAACAGCAGATGCTCGCGATCGCCCGCGCGCTGGTGGCCGGGCCGCGTCTGCTGCTGCTCGACGAACCGTCCCTCGGCCTGGCCCCGCGCATCACGCAGGAGGTTTTCCGTGCGCTCGGCCGGATCAGCCAGGAGACCGAGACCACGATCCTCGTGGTCGAACAGAACGCGCACCTCGCCCTCGAGATCGGCACGTCCGCGGTTCTCGTCGACGCGGGCCGAGTCGTCGCCCAACGCCCCGCCGCCGGATTGGCGCACGACGAGTCGGTGCGACGCGCCTACCTCGGCTACTGAGCACAGGAGAGTGGTCATGGATGTATTTCTCCAACAATTGGTGGACGGGCTCATGTGGGGCGCCCTGTACGGCGCGTTCGCGCTGAGCATCGTCCTGGTCTACCGCGCATCGGGAATCGTCAACTTCGCGCAGGGCGAGATGGCGATGTTCTCGGCGTTCTTCGCCTGGCAGTTCCACGCATGGGGTGTGCCGCTGTACCTCGCCGTCCTCGGCGCGATGGCGGTCGCCTTCGTCGGCGGAGCCGCCACCGAACGGGTACTGATCCGGCCGCTGGCATCGTCGCCGAACCACATGCCGCTGGTCATCATCACCCTCGGCCTGATGCTGGTGCTCAACAGCGCCGCCGGCTGGATCTGGGGCGTGCAGAGCAAGGAGTTCCCGGCGATCGTGTCCGGGCCGGTGCTCACGCTCGGTCCGGTTGCGGTTTCCCAGCAGTCGCTGGTCATCGTCGTCGTGGTCGCGGCGCTGCTGTTCGTCCTGTTCCAGCGGACGAAAGTCGGGCTGGCGATGCGGCGGCGGCAGACAACCCGGACTCGGCGCAGCTGATCGGCGTGCCCGTCGGCCGGATGCTCATGATCGGCTGGGGCCTCGCCGCGACCATCGGAGCCCTCGCCGCCTCCCTCGCGGCGCCGCAGCTGTTCCTGCAACCGAACATGCTCGTCGCCTCGCTGATCTACGCCTTCGCCGCCGCCGTCCTCGGCGGCCTCGACAGCCCGGTCGGTGCACTCGTCGGCGGATTGTGCGTGGGTGTCGCGGAAAACCTTGCCGGCACCTACATTTCCTGGATCGGCCACGACTTCAAACAGGCCGTGGCGTTGGCCCTGATCCTCGGTGTGTTGCTCCTCAAACCCGAGGGTCTGTTCGGTGCACGGAAGGTGGCCCGAGTATGAGAATCGTCGAACTGCTTCGCCGTCCCCGCGCCGAACTCGATCCACCACGGTGGCTGGCGAGAGCGACGGTCGCGGTGGTGCTCCTCGTGACGGCCGTGGCGCCGTTGGTGTCGGCGCCGTACGTCAACTTCGATCGATCCATGGTGCTGGTGTACGTGGTGGTCGGGCTGGGACTGAACCTGCTGACCGGCAACACCGGTCAGATCTCTCTCGGCCACGGCTTCTTCTTCGCCGTCGGTGCGTACCTCAGTGCCGTGCTGGTCGAGAATCACGACGTCCCGTACCTGCTGCTCCTTCCGGTCGCGTTCGCGGTCTGTTTCGTGATCGGGTACCTGTTCGGCCTGCCCGCCCTGCGCCTCCACGGACTTCAGTTGGCGCTCGCCACTCTAGGGCTGGCACTGGTCACCCCGGCGGTGATCAAACGGTTCGAGCACGTCACCGACGGCCAGGCGGGAATTAACATCGCCGGCGCCGAACCCCCGGCATTCAGCGGACTCGAACGCGACCAGTGGGTGTACTACCTGTGCCTGGTGGTGGCGCTGATCGCCTTCTTCGTGGTCCGGCGACTCTCCACCGGCCGGATCGGTCGATCACTGATCGGGATCCGGGACTACGAGGCCGTCGCCACCACGCTCGGCGTCCCGGCCACCCGCACGAAGACGACGGTGTTCGCGCTCAGCGCGGCCTTCGCCGGCATCGGCGGCGTGCTCTACAGCTTCGTGGTCCAGTACGTCGGCCCCGAGGCATTCGGGCTCCCGTTGGCGATCGCCTTCATCACCATGATCGTCATCGGTGGCCTCGGCACCGTCCCCGGTGTGGTGTTCGGGGCGTTCTTCGTGCAGTACGTGCCGCAGTGGACAGCGGAGATCAATCAGTCGGCGGCGGGCATCACGTACGGTGCGGCGTTGATCGTCTTCATCTTCGTGATCCCGTACGGGCTGATCAGTGTGATCCGGTGGGTGCTGGGGCCGCTGGTGAGCAAGATACCCGGCGCTCGCCGACACAGGCGGGCTGTGTCTTCGGTCGACGAGGATCCGCTGGAGCTGGTCGCCTCCCACTGACGATCTGTGGTGGGCTCGAAACGGGAAGTGCCCGGCGGACGAATCCGCCGGGCACTTCCCGCTTTTCGCAGCTATGCGTTCATGTGCCGGGGATTGGCCACCCGCAGGCGGGCCACAACGGCGATCGAGATCGCCCGGAGCACGCTGTCGTCGAGGTAGTCGAGAGCCCCCGCGCGAATCCGTGCGGCAAGCTCGGCCTCGGACGCGCATCCGAGTGCACCGAGGGCGCCGTCGAGCAGGGAATCGGCGCCGTTCCCGGCATCGAGTTCACGCCCCGCGGTGCGCAACAGGTTGACGCAGATCCGCAGGAGATACCGCTCCCGCTCGTGCGTTCCGTCGAGGGCCGGTCCGAGGTCGTCGGCCACAGTGCCGGCCACGAGGTCGAGGATCTCCGGGACACTGGGCCTGTCGTGCACGGTGCGCCCGGGTGGCGCCGGCGGGGGAGCGGTTGCGGCGTCGTCGAGCAGTCCGAGGACGTCGAGCAGGTCGTACTCGGATTCGCAGACCCGGCGTCCGATGGCCGCCAGTTCGAGGGACCGCTCGGCCCCGCCGAGGTGACGTTCGGCCTGAAACCTGCTCAGCACCAACCATCTCACGGTTCCGAACGTTTCCCACCAGTGCAGTTCGGGCAACGACGGCCTCGTCCCGGTGGCCTTCTCGTAGCCGTCCAGGAGCTGGTCGCGGGCGCCGATTCCGGCGACGGGCTCATCCGCGCCGAACCGCCACGCCCGCACGCACAGCCAGCCGAGGTCCTCGACGGGGTTACCGAGGTGGGCGAGTTCCCAATCGAGCACTCCGCGGATGCCGGTTCCGTCGACGAGAAGGTTTCCGATCCGGAAGTCGCCGTGTACCAAAGCCTGCGGTCGCGACGGTGGACGGTGGTCACGCAACCATCGCAGACCCACCTCGACCGCGGGCCGGGGTTCGCCGAGGTCGCGGTAGGTGGCCTCGAGCGCGTCCACCGGGTCGGTGGTGTCGAGGACGGCGAGAGAGTCCAGGGGAGTGCGGTGGATCAGGCCGAGGACGAAACCCATGTCCTCGGCGAGACGGCTGCGCACCTCGTCGAAGGCGGGGTCCCGCTGCAGTTTCCGGGGGAGTGATTCGCCCTCCACCTTGTTCATGATCAGGTACGGGGCGTCGATGCCGGGTGCGGTGTCCCCGGAAGCGAGGACGGTGGGCACCGGCACGCCCGCGGCGGCGGTGGCCCGCAGGCACGCCACCTCCGCGCGCATCCGGGCGGCGTCGCCGTGCCCGGGCGGGTCGCGGCGCAACACGACGGGCAGGGGTTGCCCGTCCGGGCCGTCGGCGTCGACGGCCCACACCTGCCGGCTGGCGCCGCCGGTCAGCTGCCGGGGTTCCCCGACCGTGGCGTCCATGCCGTAGGCGGCGGTCAGGACGGCGCGGATGCCGTCCGCGAGGGCTACGGGAGCGTCGGTCATCGCCATGGTGCAGCCTCGGGATCGCGCAGCAACCGGCGGGCGGTCGACATGCGGTGAACTTCGTCGGGACCGTCGTAGATGCGGGCGTACCGCGCCTGCCGGTACATCCGCTCGAGTGGGGTATCGGCGGTCAGGCCGAGCGCCCCGTGAATCTGGATGGCCCGGTCCACGACGTCGTGGAGCATGCGGGCGCCCCAGAATTTCACCAGCCCGATGCGCACCCTGGCGTCCTCCCCGGCGTCCATCGCGCGAGCGGCATCGAGAGTCATGAGCCGGGCGGCGTGGATCTGGGCGGCGGATTCGGCGATGTAGCGGTGCACTTCGCCCTTCTCCGCGAGCAGTGAGCCGTGGGCGTAGCGGGTGTTCGCGCGGGCACACATCAACTCGTATGCGCGCTGAGCCTGCCCGAGCCACCGCATGCAATGGAATATCCGGCCGGGGCCGAGCCGGTCCTGGGCCACCGCGAAGCCCTTGCCGCGTTCGCCGAGGAGATTGGCGGCGGGGACGTGCACATCGGTGAGCCGGACCTCGTAGTGATCACTCGGGTCGTGCCCCATCGTCGGGATCGACCGGACGATCTGGAATCCGGGGGTGTCGGTCGGCACGATGATCGCGCTGATGCGCTCGTGCCTCGGGGCGGTGTCGGGTTCGGTCCGGGCGAAGACCGAGCAGTAGCCGGCGTCCTTTACGCCGGTGGTGAACCATTTGTGTCCGTTGATGATCCAGGTGTCGCCGTCGAGGTCGGCGCGTGTCTCGATGAGGGTGGGATCGGATCCCGCCGCGTCCGGTTCGGTCAACCCGACGGACGGCAGGAATTCCCCGGCGACCAGCGGGGGAATCCATCGCTGCCGTTGCTCGGGAGTGCCGTGTTTGTGCAGCATCAGGGTGTCCTGCATGGACACCGAGCCGACGGCCAACTGGCCGAACTCCGAGCGTCCGATGATCTCGTTGAGATGCACGAAGTCGAGGAACGGGACACCGCCACCGCCGAGTTCGGCGGGATGGCCGAGCGCCCACAAACCGAGTTCCTTGGCCCTCGAACGTAATTCGTCGATGGCCACGTGAGCGGGGCCGTCCTCGTTCACCAGGATGGGTTCGGCGGGGATGACGGCGTCGTCGATGAACGAGCGCATCCGCGCGCACAGTTCGGGGAGCGGGACGGCGGAACGGGTTTCGGACATGTCAGCGCTCCCGTCGCCGGCCGGCCTGCGCGCGCAGGGGCGAGGTGGCGGCGGAGTCGACGTATTCGTCGATACGGGTGATCCGGCCGTCGTCGACGCGGACAAACAGGCACGCAGGCACCTCCAGCGGTCCGTGGCCGGGCAGCGTGGCGCGCAGGACGTGCTGCTGGGCAAAGCCGTTTGGCAACTCGTGGCGGCGGATGTCCTCGTAGCGCAGGTCCTCGAGTGTGCGCGAGAGCCAGTGCAGCACCCTCAGGTTCTCGGTGACCGTCTGCTCGCGTCCGTCGTCGTTGTGCCAGATCCGCGCGTCCGGTGCGTACAGCGCGGTCAGTGTCGTCTCGTCGCCGTCACCGACGGCGGCGAAGAAGCGATCAGCCAGCTCGTTCATGCGAAAATCCGTCTCTTCCGTGTGGTGCTGCCCGCGGCGCAGCGGAGTGTTCCGTCGCGGTGTCGGCAGCGAGGTGGTCAATTGCAGGCGGTGTCGGCGGGGACCGGTCGACCCCCGGCCGCGAGCAGTCTGCCTGCGAGGGATTTGCCGAGCAGGCGCCCGGCCAGTCGAGCGGCGTCGAGTTCGATGTCGATGTCGATGCCGGTGGTGATGCCGCCGTCCTCGAACATGTAGGCCAGTTCCTCGGTGGCGATGTTGCCGCTCGCGCCCGGCGCGAAGGGGCACCCACCGAGCCCGCCGACGGAGGCGTCGAACTGGCGGATGCCCGAGGTGTATGCGGCCCACGCGTTCGCCAGGCCTTGGCCGCGGGTGTCGTGCAAGTGCAGGCCGAGGTCGACGCCCGGGGCGGCGGCGCGCACCCGGGCGAGCACGTCTGTGGTGCGCACCGGCGTCGCGGTCCCGATGGTGTCGGCGACCGACACCGCATCGGCACCCGAAAGAACTGCACGCCGCGCGATGTCGGCCACGCGCTCCGGTGGGGTGGGTCCGTCGAATGGGCAGTCGAACGCGATGGCGACGATCACTTCGAGTGTGCCGCCCGCCTGGTGAATCAGTTCGGCGACGGGGGTGATCAGCGCGATCGACTCCTCGCTGCTGCGGCCGACGTTGGCCCGGCTGTGCCCGTCGGACGCGGAGACGACGTACTCGAGGCGGGTCAGACCCGCTGCGAGTGCTCGCTTGACGCCGCCGAGTCCGGCAACCAGCGCCGAGAAGGTGACGTGTGGCCAGCGGCCGAGTTGGGCGGCGACGGCCTCGGCGTCGGCCAGCGCCGGGACGGCCCGCGGGGAGACGAAGGACGTGACCTCGATGCGCCGGACACCGGTCGCGGCGAGCGCGTCGATCAGCTCCAGCTTGGCGGCGGTGGGAATGGGCTTCTCGATCTGCAGTCCGTCGCGGGGCCCGACCTCCCGGATGTCGACCTCCGGTGGAATCGCGGTCACGAGATCGTGCCCTGCTCGCGCAGTGCGGTGAGTCGGTCGGCGTCGTAGCCGAGGATTTCGGTGAGCACCTCGTCGGTGTGGGTGCCCGGGCGGCTGGGCCCACCCCAGCGGACCCCGCCCGCGGTCTCGCTGAGTTTCGGGATCACCCCGACTCCCTTCACCGGCTCCGGATCGAATCCGGTGTCGCCGGGCCCGAGGGAGGGGTCGACGTGGTCGACGAAGATCTCGCGGGCGTTGAACTGGGGATCGGCCATCACCTCGGCGACCGTGTTGACCGGGCCCGTGACCACCTCGAACTTGGTCAGCAGCTCGATCAGCTCCGCCGCGGGGAAGCCGGCCGCCCACTCGGCGATCAGGGTGTCGAGCTCGTCCTGGTGATCACCGCGCGCGGTGTGGGTGGCGTAGCGCGGATCGGTGGCGAGGTCGGGGCGGCCCATCGCAGCGGACAGACGCGCGAACAGCGTGTCCTGGTTGGCCGCGATGATCACCCACAGTCCGTCCTGCGTGCGATACAGATTGGACGGTGCGACGCGGTCGAGGCGGGTGCCGGAGGGTTGCCGGACGTGACCGGTCTTGTGGTAGTCGGGAACGGTGGACTCCTGGATGGCGAGTGCGGCCTCGGTGAGCGCGGCATCGACGATCTGTCCCCGTCCGGTGCGTCCGCGCGCGATGAGCGCGGCGAGGACACCCTGGAAGGCGAACATCCCGGCGAGGCTGTCGCCGAGCGAGAGCGCGATCCGCGGGGGCGCCTGGCCGGGAAATCCGTTGAGGTGCCGCAAGCCGCTGATGCCCTCGGCCACCGACGCGTATCCGGGACGCGCGGCGTACGGACCGGTCTGGCCGTATCCGGAGACCCGGGCCAGGACCAGCCGCGGGGAAATTTCCCGGAGGACGTCGTAGCCGACGCCCCAGCGCTCGAGGGTGCCGGGCCGGAAGCTCTCGACGACGACATCGGCGGTGGCGACGAGGTCGAGGAAGATCCGCCGGCCGGCCTCGGTGCGCAGGTCGAGGTTCACGCACCGTTTGTTGCGGGCGTGCACCGACCAGAAGTATTGGTGACCGCCCTCGGCCTGGCCCCAGTCCCGCAGGGGGTCGGGACGATCGGGGGCTTCGATCTTGATGACGTCGGCGCCCATGTCACCGAGGAGGCGTCCGCAGTACGGGCCTGCGATGAGGGTGCCCAGTTCGAGTACCCGCAGGCCGTCGAGCGCTCCCGGCGGTGTGTCGGTGGTAGCGGACGCGAACGGTGGGTGCGTTGTCATTGTGCGTGCCTTCGGGGAGATCGGAACAACGGCCGAGTCGACGAGATCGATCGGTCGGCCGTTGCTCAGTCGATGGTGAGGGGTGTGCAGGAAGCGCACCGTCGGGATCGTGACCCGGCACGGTTCTCGGTGGGGGAGCGCGCGGCGCTCAGTTCCGGTCGAGACCGAGTGCGCCGAGGCACATCTGGTCGAGGGTGTCGAGCAGGGCCGCCTCGTCGGCGTCGTCACCCTGGATCAACCACAGGTACAGGGTGTGGTCGACCATGGCGGCCATCGCGCGGGCCGCCAGCACCGGGTCGAGAGTGGCGGTGACCAGTCCGTCCTGCTGCCAGCGTGCGATCGCGCGAGAGGTCCGGTCGATCAGCTGACGGCGGTGCTCGTGACGGAGTTCGCGGAATTCGTCGTTGAACGTCGCGACCTGTTCGACGATCGCCATCAGCGGGGCGTTCCGGCGATAGGACTGATAGTACGAGCGGTTCGACGCGACCAGTTTCTCCGCCGGAGACAAGTCGCCTTCGGTCGGCTCGCGGCGGTGCATGTCCTCGAACAATCGAGTGCTCAGCTCCCGGAACACTTCTTCCTTCGACTCGAAGTAGCGGTAGAAGGTGCCGTAGGAGACGTTCGCCTCCTGGGCGATGTGTTCGACCCGGGTGTCGGGGAATCCGACCGTCTCGAACACCTTCCGGGCGGCGTCGAGCAGTGCGTCGCGTGTCTTGCGGCCACGCGCGGTCAGGGTGTCGACAGTGGCCGGCGTGGACGGGGTATTGACAGATGACTTGCTCACAGACAAACTCTCCCAATAGATGACATGACTGTCAAGTCATTTTTGTTCGCTTCTCGCGACGACTTCACCACATCGGAAGGACCGCCATGAGCAATCCGAACTCCAAGTACGAACTTCGGGGTATCAACCACCTTGCGCTGGTGTGCTCGGACATGCAACGCACCATCGATTTCTACTCGGGCGTCCTGGGCATGCCCCTGATCAAGACCATCGAGCTGCCGGGGGATCTGGGCCAGCACTTCTTCTTCGACTGCGGCAACGGCAACACCATCGCCTTCTTCTGGCTGGCCGATTCCCCCGAGGCCGCGCCCGGTCTCGCCGCCCCCAAGGGGCTCCCCGACGAGGGTGAACTCGCGAGTGCGGTCGGGTCGATGAATCACGTCGCGTTCGCGGTGCCCCCGGAACAGTTCGACGAGTACTACACCCGCATGCAGGCCGAGGGAATCAAGGTCAGTCGGGTCCTCAACCACGACGACAGCTCCGCCGGCGTGTCCCGGCACGTGCACCCGGGCACCTTCGTGCGCTCGTTCTACTTCCAGGACCCGGACGGCGTACTGCTCGAATTCGCCTGCTGGACGCGAACCTTCACCGAAGCCGACGTCGCGCACAAACCGAAGACCGCAGCCGACCGGCGCGTACCCACCGCATCCTGACCGCCACCGTCCGAAAGGAAAAGCCGTGCCCCGTCTCCGTCAGGTACCCCGCGCCGAAGTCACCGACGAGAAGATCCTCTTCTTCTACGATCGACTGTTCGGACCCGACAAGGATCCCGCCGTCGATCACGGCACCATCCACGCCACCCCCGGCGACTGGTGGACCGTGTTCGCCCAGTCACCGGACGTGTTCCGGCACGCCGTCCGCGGATTCTCGCTCTACCGGAACGTCACCCTGGACCCCCTGTTGCGTGAACTGGGGCAGGCCAGGGCCGGGTACGCACGCGGGAGCCAGTTCGTCTTCTCCCAGCACTGCAAGCAGATGCGATCCCTCGGGGCGCCGGAGGAAAAGATCGCGGCCCTTCCGCACTGGCAGGTCAGCGACTGCTTCTCCGCACTCGAGCGGGCGGTCCTGGCCTACACCGACGGCCTCGTCTACGACGGCGGCCGGGTGCCGGACGAGGTGTTCGCGGTCCTGAAAGCCCACCTGACGGATCCCGAAATTCTACAGCTGACGTACATCACCACCCTCTACGACATGCACGCCACGATGTGCCGGGCCCTCCGCCTCGAATTCGACGACCGGCCCGAGTTGATCGCCGAGGTCGAGATTCCCGCCGGCGTCGAGGTCCGCGACCTTTCAGCCGACCTGTCCGGAGAATGACGACTCGCTCCGCTACCCATCGCCGCTCCTCACGTGGGTAGCTCCGCCCCGGACTGCTCGGCGGCCATGTACTCGGCGTACCAGTCGGGCCAGTTCGGGTCCTCCTCGCCGGTGCGCTCTTCGTGCCGGCCGTGGGCGGCCGCCGCCCGGCGGAGCGCGGTCGCCAGGTCGCGTGCGGAGCCGAACGACGTGGTGGCCGTGTCGATCCGCCCGGGAAGCCTGGTGGTGACCTCCTGCAGCAGCCAGGAATTGCCGTCGGGGTCGCTGAACGACGCCAGGGAGGAGTAGCTGCGGCGGTCGGGGTCCGGCCCGTCTGCAGGCCCGTCCGCGCCGCGGTGGAACACGCTGACCGCGACGCCGGCAGCGACCAGCTGGTCACGGGCGACCTCGATGTCGGAGACGATGAGATATCCCTTGGCCGAACCGGGTGCGGCCGTGGTGAGGTCTGCGCCGAAGTGAATCGAGGCGTCGGAGCCGGGCGGAGTGAACTGGACGACGCCGGAGTCGGGCGGTGTGACGTCCTGTCTCCAGCCGAGTCTGGTGTAGAACTCGGTGGCGCGGTCGACGTCCGAGACGGGGAGGACGACGACCTCCAGCTTCATGTCGACGGTCGGGACATTCGTGGTGCTGGTTGCCTCGTCGGTGTGAACTTCGTTGGTGCTCATGGGTTTCCTCTCGCGATGTGTCGGGGATCGATCGAACAGGTCGTGCGAATCGCTGCGTCTGTCGTCGTGCGGTCGTCAGAAGACGAATTGCTGGCCGCCGTCGATGTCGTACGTCGCGCCGGTGAGTGCCGTGTTGCTCATGATGTGGACGGCGAGGGCTGCGACGTCGGCAGGGCCGACGACCCGGCCGATCGGAAGCTTCGTCCGCAACTCGTTCCGCCGTTCGTCGAGCCGATCACCGAGCAGCGATGCCGACAGTGGGGTGTCGACGAAGCCGGCGGCGATGAGGTTGACGCGAACCGGCGCGAGCTCGAGAGCGAGGGCCGCCGTGAACGGGGGCAGTGCGGCCGTGGCGGCGGAGGCAATCCCCAGGCCGTGACCGATGCGCCGGCCGCCGGTGCCGCCCATGAACAGCAGCGTGCCCCCGGGCCGCATCTTGTTCGCCGCATTGCGCGCGACCTCGAGCCCCAGCACTATGTGCTCGGTGAGCTGCCGGCGCACCTCGTCCGCGTCCATCTCGAGCAGGGGAGCGTAACGCGGGCCGCCTGCCGTCACCAGCACATGGTCGATGGGTGTCGGCAGGTCCTCGAAGAACCTCCGCAATGCTGCCGGGTCGGTGGCGTCGAACGCTGCGGTGCGCTGTGTGCCGACGTCTGCCGCTGCGGCCTCGAGCCGGTCGGGGTTGCGCCCGGTGAGGATGACGTCGGCACCCTCCATCCGGGCGCGTCGCGCTGTCTCGAGCCCGATGCCTGCGCTGCCGCCGATGAGGACGACGGTCTGTCCGGCCAGTTCCGGTTCGCGTTGGATGGAGACTGGTGTGGTTTCGCTGGTCACGATTTCTCCGATCGGTATCGTCGGCCATCGATCACCGGGATTCGCACGCGTGGCGCTCTCACGCCGATCGACCATGTCGGCGCAGTCGGGGAGAGCACCTCGCAGTCCGGCACCGCGCGACCTCGAGTCGCGGGTCGGTGTCCGCCTATGGAAATGTTTCTACAGTCGTCGTGGCCGGGCAAGGGGCGGCACCAATCGCCGTCGATTGATCTCGGCGACACCAGGGTGGGATCAACCATCGGGACGTGGGTCTGGTTTCCCAGCCGCCGCTACCGGATGGGCGTGAAGGTCGTCAGTCTGTTCCAGCGGCGCGCCGGTGGTCTTGGGGCCGAACATGGCGACGATCACGTCCGCTGCGACCCAGCGCGCTGGGACGGGTACGAACATCGCACGCGCCCGACTTGGATCGCCATCAGGTTGTCGTCCCATCGCGGCAATCGAGCGCGAGGATCACGTGTCCAATTGGCACCGGACCGCATCGCCACTCTCAGCGGTCCGACGGAAGATTCTCCGTGCGACCCTGCATATTGGCCAAGGCCACGTGAGGCGAGTTGCGGTCCTCATCATCGTGGCTACCTGACGCGCGCCGGCAACGGAAAGCAGTTGAGGGCGATCCGAAGTGAGCCAGGAGGAGTCCGGGCCGATGCGGACGGAGAACTCGTGGTCCACGACCCCGGTCTCGGGACCCGAGAGCCCGTGCGGACCTGGTCGAGCGTCGGCCAACTCGGCGGCGCTCGACCAGCCAGCGTGTTTACGTCACGACCCCGGGAGGTCATTGGCCTCAGACGACGAATCCCCCCGGTCCCATCATCCCGGTTTGAATCCATTTCTCGAGATCTTCCCGTGCGGATTCATCGACGAACTCGAAGCGAACCCCGCCGGTAGTCTTCGGGTTCGTGTACCACGCAAACGTGGTTCCATCGGGGTTCAAAACCTCGCCATCCGATTCCACTCCGGAATCGAGATACCGCTTCTTGTTGTCATCGATTTTCGGGTCCCACATGCCGATGTGATGCACGCCCTCCCCGTGACCAGCGGAATAAACTCCGTCACCCTTGGCTTCGAGCAGTTCCATATAGGGGGGTCCTTGCTGAGAATACGTGACTCGCAGGTCGAACTCGTGCTCGTCGGGATCGACCAGTCTATTGAGATGCACTTCGGTCGGCTCATGGAAGGTAAGCCCAAAAAGCTTCCCGTACAGCGTGATTGCGCTATCGATGTCGCTGACGAGAATTCCGTAGTGATAGACGTTCGGTGATTCCATGTGCGTTCCTTTCGGGACTGCGATTAAATTGGGCGGCGGGAGGGCGGTGCGAAACCTGCCTTCTCCTAATGCTTCGTCCTGATCTCATCCACCCCAATCGGTTCATCCGGAGGAAGAATGAGTGTATTTTCGTTCATGCTCCGAGGTCGCATTGTCCGGAGCCGGGAGTTGGCACGGTCGACAAGACCGACTATGCCATCTGGAAAAAACAGCACAATCAGGATGAACAGAAATCCTAGGACGACGAGCGGTTCGGACACTGTGCGACTTGCCCATTCAGGTAGCCCGTCGAGGACGCCGGACGTAGAAAGCTCGGGCAGCCTCAAAGTGAGGATTCCGTATATGAGGCCACCGATCGCTGCACCCCAGATCCGGCCGCGTCCGCCCAATACCACCATGACGATCAATGCAAGACTGAAGTGCACTGATGCGCTGGACGGATTGGCGCCCCGCGCAACCAAGAGATACACCGCCCCGCCCGCCGCCGCGATCACGCCGCCGAAAGCATATGCAACCAGCTTGTAGCTGTACGAGAACAACCCGAGACTTTCGACCCGATCCTCGTTCTCGCGGATCGCTTGCCAAACCTGGCCACAACGAGACCGCGTCGCCATCCACGCCAGAAGGTAGGCGACCACGGCGAATGCGAGCGATAGCCAGTAGAGCCAGCGGACGTCGCGGGCGCTGGCGAGCAGGTCGGGGATCTGCTCGAAGGCAACAGGCAGGCCCTCCTCGCCGCCGAAAATCCCCGCAGGATCAACCAGGAGCAAAATGTAGAAGGCCTCGCCGAACGCCAGCGTGACCATCGTGAAGGCGACCGCCTTCACGCGAAGGGCGATCGCTCCCAGCGCGGTATTGACCAGCCCGGACAGCGCGATGGCAAGCGCTGCAGCGGAAAAATACCCCAGGCCTGCGTGCATCAGCAGGTTGGTTGCGTAGATTCCCAGAGCGAAAACCAGGGCATGACCAGCGCTCAGCAGGCCGGTGTATCCGAATACGACATCGAAAGATATCGCGACACCAGCGAATACAAGGCCGATCGACAAGATGAGCAGAGAACCGGAACTCGACAACTGTCCGGGGAGAAGGATCGGAATCGGAACATCCAACATCGGTAGAGCAGCCAAAACGAGAATGACCGTGAGGCCCACTCGCGCCCCGACGGAAATCCGCCTCGGGTGCAGCTTTCCCGGACTCCGGTCGACGGGCAACCGTGTCTGGGTACTGGATAACGGAATCATGCTGATGCAACCCTTCCGAGCAAGCCCTGTGGGCGCAGTAAGAGCACAGCCGCAAGCAGACCGACGACGGCGATGTCGCCCAGTCCGGTGCTCACGTAGAAGTTCACGATTTGCTGAGTGAAGGCGACGAGAGCGGCAGCGATGGCAGTGCCGCCGATTGATCCGAGTCCACCGATAATCACCACGATGAAAGCGAAGATCAACAGATTCGGACCGAGAGCAGGAGTAATTCCCGTGAAGTAGACCGCGCCCAGCGCGCCACCCAGGCAGGCCAAGGCTGCGCCCAGTACGAACACGAAGGTGAAGCTCCGCGCGACGTCAATGCCCAGCGCCTGAACCATCCGCCTGTTCTCCACACCTGCGCGGATGATCAACCCATACTTGCTCTTCTTCATGAAGAACAGCAAGCTCACCAGCACCAAGGCTGATATACCGAAGATAAGGATTCTACTGTTGGGAATGCGTCCACCGAGGATCACCGTGACGTCGGTGAACCAGGCCGGCTGTGCGATCGATTGCGGCGAATACGAGAAAATACCGCCGATGAGCCCCTCCATGACGAATGCGAGCCCCAACGTGATGAGGATCTGTGTGAGGTGATCACCGTAGTTGCGCGCTATCAGCGTCCGCTCTACGAAATATCCTAGAACGCATCCGAATATGACCGCCACAACTGTGGCGACCGCGAAACGCGCAGCGAGGGAATCTATCAAGTCGAACCGGTCCATGACGACCCAGGCCGCATATCCGCCCAGCCCGAAGATCGCGGCATGCGCAACATTCAGGACGTCCATCAAACCGAATATCAGGGAAAGCCCTGAAGACAGGAGGAAATACAGGCCCGCGAGACCGAGGCTTGTAGCAGTGAGGACGATGAGGGTTGTCATCGTGCAGACCCCTTCCCGATCGTGTTGCTGTCGCGGGAAGACGGCGCGACACCGAGGTAGCGCTGCGTGAGATCCGCATCCGCAGCCAAGTCCTCCATCGAACCGGTGAATACAACTGCGCCGTGGTCCAGCACGATGGCATCGGTGGCCAAGCGCTGCGCGACTCGGATGTTCTGGTCGACCAGCAAGATTGTGGTGGCGCTGGCGGCCTTCGCCAGAGCCTCGACTACCTGGCCGACCACGATGGGCGCCAATCCCTTGCTCGGCTCGTCGATGAGGAGCAAGCGGTTCGGGTTCAGGATGGCACGCGCGATCGCCACCATCTGCTGCTGGCCGCCGGACAGCGCTCCCGCCCGCTGAGCGCTCCTGCGCAGCAAGTCTGGAAACAGTTCGTGTACGAGGTCCAGTCGTTGGGTCGCCTCCGGTGTCCGCGCAGCCAATCGAAGATTCTCGGCGACAGTCAACGTGCCGAATACCTCGCGGTCCTCGGGCACGTATCCGATACCTCGGCGGACCAGGTGGTGGGTCGGCACGCCCAAGATCTCTTCACCATAGAGCCTGATGCTGCCGCTGCCCTCCAGCAAACCGAGAATTGTCATCAAGGTTGTCGTCTTCCCCGCACCGTTGCGACCGAGCAATGCGGTGACACGACGTGGACGTACCTCGAATGACACACCTTCCAGAACATGTGCTTCGCCGCGGTGTACCTGAAGGTCTCGCACGGACAGGGCCGCGTCGCCGGCGGACATCAGAACTCCGGCCCGAGGTAGGCGGCTTGGACCCGCGGATCGGACATCACTGCGTTCGGATCATCGCACAGGAGAAGACCGCCGTCTTGCATGACGGCAATACGATCTGACGCGTCGAGAACCAGATCCATTCGATGCTCGACCATCACCACCGTACGGCCCGAGTCGTGCACTGCCCGTACTACGTCGATCAGCGCGTGGACATCCTCGGCCGAGACGCCGGCCGTCGGTTCATCCAAGAGCAGGACGCGGGGGCGCGCGCACAACGCGAGGGCTATCTCGAGCTTCCGCTTGTCTCCGTACGGTAGGTCGGACACGATGTTTCCGCCCATGTCGTGCAGGCCGACCTCTTCGAGGTGCTCTCGCGCACGCTCTGTGGCTCGATCGTGGGCCGATGGCCTGCCCCAGAGGTTCATGCTGCCGCCCAGCGCAGCCTGGGCTGCCAACCGTGCGTTCTCGAGGACCGTCAATCCCGCAAACAGGCTCGATGTCTGGAACGTCCGTCCCAGGCCGCGCCGGACACGGTGTGCGGCTCCCATCTTGGTGATGTCCTGACCATCGAAGTGGACTGAACCCGATGAGGGGCGATACACCCCTGACAGGAGATTCATCAACGTGCTCTTGCCGGCCCCGTTGGGCCCGATAACGGTGAGAAACTCGCCACGCCGGACACGGAGTCCGACATTGCTGACGATGGCGAATCCGCCAACACTCCAGGAGAGATCGACTGTCTCGAGCGCATATTCGATCGCGGGTCCCAGTTCCTGTGAGGACGGCAGCGTCCGGGCAAGTGCTGCAGTATCGTTCATGGTTTCGCTACCTCACTGCCGACGTTTCCTACTGTGTGGGCGACCAATTCGCCATCGCTGTCACTGAGCGAGACGAGGTACATGTCCTGAAGTAGGGCGTGGTCACCCGAGCGGATTGTCATAGGTCCTTTCGGTGCCTCGAATGACCACCCGTCGAGTGCCTCGATCATGCCTTCGACGTCGTCGGGGCCCGCAGTGGAGAGTGCGTGCACGATCTGCTGCGCGGCGACGAATCCGTCGTGGGTGGACAGGTCGGCATTTGGTACTCGCTCAGTCAGGCATTCGTTCATTTCGCCGCCAGGTGCGCCCGGGTAATAGTGCGTCACGAAGTTGATCTTCTCGGCAGCGTCACCATAGATTGACCAGTGCGGCTTCTCGACCAGCACGCTCGCCACCGTGGTCGTGTCCAAGATTCCTTGTTGCGACATCGCTTGCCACATGGACGGAGCCCCATCGCCGTAATAGACGACAATCAGTAGATCGGGCTTCAACTCGCTGATTCGCCGCGCGTAGGGCGTGAACTCATTCGTGTCCAAAGGCACAAGCACTTTCTCTACTTCAGATCCGCTCGATTCGAGGATGCCGGTGATCGTAGAGGCGTACTTCTGTCCGAATGCGTAGTCCTGGGCAAGTACTACCGTCTTGTTATTGTTCTTCTCGAGGACGCTGCTCAGGGCAGCCGCTTCCTGATACGCCTGTCGCGAGGCGCGGAAAGTGTTGGCGTTCAGACCGGTGACATCATCGATCCCCGCGGCACCGGAGATGTACAGGAGATTCTGCTGTTCGGCGAAGTGGCCGAGTTGCATCGCGGCGGCGGACGATGTGGTGCCGGTGAGGATGTTGATCCCGTCACCAACCATCCTGGTGGCCGCGGCGAGTGTCTGCTCGGGATCGCCGCCGTCATCGGCGTAGACGAATTCGATTGGCTTGCCGTCGACTTCGTTGGTGCCTTCGGTGCTGCAGTACAGGCCGGCCTCCAGCCCGTCCTTGATCATGTTTCCGTAGGTACCGAACGATCCGGTGAGCGACGTTGTCACGCCCACTCGTATCGCATCTCCCGATGTGCCGGAACCCGTCGAACTGCAAGCGACCAACCCGACCGACGCCAGCAACGCTGCGGACATAACACACGCGCCTCGCCGTGCACTCCGTAAAATCACCACAATTTGCCCCTTCAGGAAGATTTTTCGTTGCACGAAATGCCTGCATCTGAGGAATGCGACTGGCCGAAATCGCTCCATGCTGCGTCAGAAGTGGTCAATCTCGTGGTCTTCGACCGAATTTTGATTGGTTCGCCATGGTCACAGGAGATTTAGAATTCATGGACTCGAAATGCGTTCCGATTATCGGAATGTCGCGCGTAATGACTGAAGTCAAGGATTTCAGAAAGTTTCGCTGTACGGTCCATACCGTCCTGGCCCGGCGCTTCTCAGACGAGGAGGTTCCAGCCCTTCCTGCCCGACACGCATACTTCATAGGCCACGGGGTCGATAGTCTGGTATATTCCGAGAGCGGTCTGACCGTCATCACGTGTGACACGGCAGAGATGCTCGTCGAGGCCGCGGATGCCGATCCGGGTCTCCGGTCGGCTCAGATCATACGTTTCCCCCTCGGTCAGGTCGGGGCCGGCATAACCACCTTGGTGGATGTCGCGATCCGGTGTGCCGCCGTACATTCCGCATCGCAGATAGGCCGTCTGCTGACCTACCCGCTCGTAGTGGAGTTGGACTTGCTTGCCGTTGTCGAACTCGTAGTCGACGATGGCTTCGACGAAGATGTCCGTGTCCGGCTCGAACCGGAGCCGGCGGGTGGGCTTGAAAACTCGTGTCGAACCCGATGCCGGGTCGCCGAATGGGTAGAACAGTCGGTCGCCCCACAGCGCCCAGTCCGGAAATGCCACGAACGCGTTGCCGTTGGTCCCTACGTGCAGGCGACCTCCCAGAGACAACTCCGGTCCACCGACACCGCGGCCGGTGCCCCAGTGGCGATCCCTCGTGCCTGCGGCATTCGGACCCAAAGTGGTTCGCTCGCCCTCGATGTCGACCCATCCGGTCACCGATCCGAAGCATTCGAATCCGCTGGTGACGTCGTTGCGGCGGCCAGTCGGAAAGCCGTGCGCAGAGTCCGACAACGGCTCGCGAAAAACTTGCCGGGTGGTGTCGTGGAACGTCAGATCGTAGCTGACCCCCCACTCGTTCGGCTCGAGGACGTAGCGCCACTCCCGCAGACCGCGAACAATCGTGGGCACGATCGGTCCCACGCGCAGGTCGGTGCGATCCGCTCCGATCGAGCGGAAACTTCGGACCGTGGTATGTCGGCCTTTCGAGTTGACGATCGCGTAGGCCTCGGCCCGGTCGAGGTTCGGATAGAGGCTGCCGCCCGTGGCGATCAGTAACTCGCCGGTGTCGTCGTGGATCACCACCCAGTGGCGCTCATACGCCCGGGGGTCCCCTGTCCACATGACCCGCACCGGATCCGGGGTTTGGTGGACGAAATAGTCATCTATCGGTGACAGCGGAAACTGCTCGGCCAAGTGATTGTCGCCGGAGATCGATTCTGGTGATAGTGCGTTCACGTTTGTCGCCTTTCTGGCTGTCAGGCGGGATCGGTGGCAACCCGCCACTGCAGGTACTGTCCGATCTCGGCCCGACGCTGTCGAAACTCGGGGTCTCTGGGAATGGTGGAGATGAGCTGAGCCAACGATCCTCGTAGCTCCTCGTTTCGCGCGGCGACAGCTGTGATGTCGGTCGGGACAGGTTCCTGCGCCTCGGCGCCGTTCAGGAGTTCGGTGAGCCGCGCGTTGTCGTCCAGGAGGAAAGGCAATGCCGTGTCCCATGATGTGGCAACCCGCTTGATCAGTCGGCGCGCGTTGCTCAGCAATTCGGACGTTTCGGCCGGAAGCGAATGGGATTCGTCAGCGAGATCGAGAAGCCGATCAACTCCGGACAATTGCTCGTGAATGGTCGGTCTCACCGGAAGTCCTCCTTGACTACGAAATCAAGCAGTGTGGAAAGCACCCGGCGGGTGGGACGAAACGGCTCGTCGCTACGGCCGTCGATAAACGATCGCAGGCCGCTGACCTGCATCACCGCGGTCTTGAACGTCGAAAAGGCCTGCCACCATCGGAGGCTGCTGCGGTCGACGTCGAATCCTGTGGCTTGCTCGTAATGCGCGATCAGGTCGTCGGCATCCCACGCTCCGTCGATCAGGTGCTCCGCCCTGCGCAGGGGCTGCGTCACCCAGCCGAGGTCCTCGAGCGGATCGCCGAGATGAGCCAACTCCCAATCGAGCAGTGCGGTAATCCGATCACCGTCCAACAGAATGTTGCCGGGCTTGAAATCGGCGTGGACCAGAGCGGTGCGCGCCGGTTCGGGTGCTGACGCTCGTAGTCCCGCAATCGCAAAATCCAACTCGGGCAATGGCTCCAGCTGGTTTTGACGCAGAACCTTCTCCCAGGCGTCGAGTTCGGCAGGCGCACCGAGCTGGCCGGAACCATCGAGTACCGCTGACAACCCGAGTGCCTGCCAATCGGTGCTGTGGACTTGCGCCATGAGGTCGCAGAAGCTTTCGGCAAGGGCCCGCCGCTGAGTGATCGAGCGTTGCGAGTCCGAAAGCACCCGGTAATCGCAGTCCCCCGGGCACCGCTGCATGATCAGCGAGGGCCGGCCGAGCCATCGCCCGTCGGCGTCGAGCCAGCGGGCACCCGGGGTTGGCAGATCGCTGTTCTCCAGTATTCCGAGCAAAGCGAACTCCACGTTGCGGTCTGTGTCGACCAGGCCTCCGTCCGGGTCGCTGCGCAGGATCAAAGGCTCGCAATGCTCGGTGCCATTGTGGTCGGTCACCAGGTCGAACACCCAATTGTCCCGGGACCTGCCGACACCGATGCGGTTCAGGCCTACTACTCGAGCACCGGCCCCATTCAGTTGGTCGGACAGGAATCTGGTGAGACGGTCGTCGATTTCGGATGGTGGTGTCATCGTTGTTGTCCGTTCTGTTCGTGAAGGCTCGATCGGTGCTGAGGCGCCGCGATCGCGATCATGGCGTCGGCGCGTTCGCGCAGAGTCCGCCCTCTGAGATCGACGACGCCGAACTCGGTGGCCACAAAGTCGATGCTCGTTCGCGGCGTCGTAACGGTCGGGGGCTGCAGTTGTCGAACGATCCGGGAGGTTCGTCCGCCGTTTGCCGTCGCAGCGAGCGCGACGATCGATGCCCCGCCGGGCGAGCGCTGAGCGGCCCGCAGGAATTCTGCTTGCCCACCGGTCGCTCCCAGATATCTGCTGTCGATCTCTTCGGCATTGACTTGACCGGTGAGGTCTACCTGCAGTGCCGAGTTCACTGCGAACAGTCGCGGGATCGACGCTGCGGCTGCCGGACCGATTACCTCGGCGACCGGCCGTACCCACGCTGTCGACGTGGCGATGTGTTCGTACAGTTCCTCGGAGCCCGCGGCCTCACTGATGATGACCGAACCGGGCTCTTCGCAGAGTGATCCAGCGCGATGCAGATCCAGCAGCCAGTCGCCGGCGAGGGTCGATCGAACACGCAATCCGCGGCGTGCGGTCAGCGCCTTCCCGATGGCTGAGGGGACCGCGCCGATGCCGAGTTGGATGGTCCCGCCGTCAGGGATCAGCGGCAGGATATGCCTGGCGATTCCGTGGTGATCTTCATCCACTGCTGGTGTGGGCACAATCGGAAGAGGCCGGGACGTGTGGATAACGGCACCGAACGTGGAGGCCGGGAGTGTAGGCGCGGACGTGGTCGGCATCGCGGCATTGACCTCGGCCACCACGGTTCGTGCTTGCGAGATCAGTTCGTAGGTGTAGTCCATCGCCATTCCCAAGCCGTGGCATCCCTGCGAATCAGCGGGGGACACTTGCATCAGGAGCACGAGGTTGCTCCGGGCACGCAAAGGCAACAGGCGTGGCAGGTCGTCGAAATTGCAGGGGATTACCTCGGCGTGGCCGGTGGCCGCGAGCTTGCCGAGCGGCCCCATGGCGCCGAAGGACACGAGCGGACGCTGCGGCGCGGATCCTATGAGCGCATCGCTGTGGCTGAGTCCGACGAAGATCTCGACGTCGCGTGGGCAGGCCGCGAGAAGCTGATTGAGCAGTGGCGTCGGCTCCCCGACGCCTTGCGCCACCACAACCAGGTCTCCGGGCCGCACGAGATCGGCAGGCCAGTTGATGTTCACAGGACCGCCACGGGCGTTACCGGAGTTCCGGTAGAGCCGACGAGGAGGATCGGAGCGAATAGCAGGAAGAACGTCGAACGGTCGAGGACTGACAGCGCCTCCGCGAGTTCCGCGAGATCCAGGTTCTCGATCAGCGGCACGCCGAACTGGTGGAGGAGCACCAGATGCGCCGGAAAGCCGGGTTCAGCCGATTGCTGTTCGACCGCGTAATTGTCCGCACCGACCAGCGCCACGTCACGGCTTGCGAGCCAGCGGGCGGCCTCTTCGGTTATGCCGGGTTCGTCCGCGAAGTAGGAGTCGCTCGATCCCTTCGATTCCCACCACCCGGTCCGGATCAGTACAGCGTCGCCCGGCTCAACCGACACGCCGGCTTCGGAAATGCCACGCTCGAGGTCTTCCGGGCCGACCGCGGTCTGCGGGGCGAGCGGCTGACCGGATGCGCGTACCAAGTCGACGAGAATGCCACGGGTGGCGACCGGTGCGAGCTTCTCGGCGCCGCACCGCTGTGCGCCCTGCGTACTTCTGGTGAGGGCCGACGAATGCCCGTTGTAGAGTTCGTCACCCGACCACGCATGGGACAGCGCGTCGACGTGAGTACCACTGTGTGTCGCGAATTGCACTGTGTCCTCGGCGAATTTGAATCCTCCCGGCGTGCGTGCGCCGAGCGCGTAGTCGCCGGCGTCGCGGTTCATGAACCGCGACGGCTGCTGCCGGTGGCCGGGCGCAGGTGTCTTCGGGCCGAGAGGTTGGGCCAGTGACAGCGTCTGTCCGGTGGCGACCAAGCCCGCGGCTCTGCGCGTCACGCCGGTTGTGACGAGATTGAGCGCACCGGCTTCGTCGTCGGCGCCCCATCGTCCCCAGTTGTTGCTCATGCGCAACTCCGATCCTGTATCAGTTGTGCCGGCGCCAGTGCCGGCGCGTGTTCGCCAAGACCTCGACGCACCAGTTATCCGGTCACGACGTCGAGCCGTGATGGCACATTGCGATCTATCTCCTCTTGGGGTTCCGCTCCGCGAGCCCGCGACGGTGAACCGGCAACCCTCAATCTCTCGGGTTTTCGAAATTCGTTTCGCGTATTCGAATGCTAGCGATCCGCGCACGGCGACGTCAAGGGTCTGGGCGGTGGGCGTCTTCGGACCGCTCGGGGTCGCCTGCGCCCCGCGTGCGTGAATTGCCCCCGCCCGGCGACTTCAGCGCAACGGCGCGATAAGCGAAGCGGGAGAAGTCAATTGCATGCGAGCACGGCCCAGGACGTCGGACCCGTCTACTGCGCGACGGCAGTGATACGGAAGCAGGCCGTGCCGGTGTCAAGTCTGCCGACTTGCCTCATCGCGACTATCCGGCCAATGCGGGATTTCTCTTGACAAGCCCCACGGTCCGGTGACAGATTTCACAACTAGGAAAATGATTCCGAATTTAGGAAGACTGCGCAGGGGTCGCATTCCGCTCACCGAAGCGACGCTCGAAGGGCGCCTTATGCCCCTGGAAGTGGAACGGACAATCCTGTTCGGGCCTTGCCGCTGCGCTTCACCAATCCTGGATTCCCCGAGGCTGAGAAGGAGAAAATCGTGACGATCAAGCTTCGCAACGCACGGCTGATCGATGGGACGGGGACAGAGCCGTATCTCGCCGAAATCGTGATCGAAGGGCAGAGGATCGTAAGTGTCGCTGCCGAGGGGACCGGCGAGCGGCAGGACTCCGACGCCACAGTCGTGGACGTGGGGGGCGCCACGGTCATGCCGGGACTGATCGATGCTCACTCGCATCCGAGCTTCCTTCCCGAGATCGACCTTGCCAAAATGGGCAATTTGCCGGTCGAGGAGCACACGTTGCTCACCGCTCGCAACGCGCGGCTGATGCTGGATCAGGGGTTCACCAGCATTCTGTGCGCCGCATCGGCGAAGCCACGACTGGACCTGGTCGTCCGGAACGAGATCAACGCGGGCAACCTGATCGGACCGCGCATGCTGGTCGCGTCCCCCGAGCTGACCGTCACCGGAGGAGTCGGCGATGTCCGGCTGCCGCACATGCATCGGCAATCCGTCGAACACGTCTGCGATGGCGTGGATCAATTCCGCCAGACGACGCGGTGGTACATGCGTGAAGGCGTCGACCATATGAAGCTCGACATCTCTGGTGACGAGTTCATTCCCTATGCCAAAGGTCGCATGACCACCATGACCGACGAGGAGGTTGCCGCCACGTGCCAGGTGGCCCACGCTCGCGGAAAACGCGTGGCGGCACACGCCCGAAGCGCGGAATCGGTGAAGATGTGCGTCCGCCACGGCATCGAGATCATCTTCCATGCCGATTTCACCGACGAGGAAGGTCTCGACCTGGTGGCCGAGAACAAGGACAAACACTTCGTGGCCCCGGCCTTCGGCTTTCTCCACACGTCGAGGTACGAGGCCGGCGACTGGGGGCTGACCCCGGAAGTCACTGCTTCCATGGGTCTCGACGAACAGTTGGAGAGCCTGATCGCGAACATGATCGAGCTCAAGGAGCGAGGAGTTCGAGTGCTGCCTGGCGGTGACTACTTCGTGCCCTGGAACCCGATGGGCAACAACGCCCGGGACCTGGAGCATTTCGTCAACTTCCTCGAGTTCAGCCCGATGGAGGCCATCGAGTCCGCGACCCGCCTCGGCGGCGAGCTGATGCTCCAACCGGACGACTTGGGTTGCATCAAGGCCGGCTACCTCGCTGACCTGCTGGTTCTCGATGGTGACCCATTGGAGGACATCGCTATCCTGCAGAATCAGTCGACGTTCACCGGCATCATGAAGGATGGTGTCTGGCATAAGGAACCGCCGCTTTCTCGCAGCGGTGATGTGGCGAGATGGTCGATCAGCGGGTCCGCGGCGGGCGCCCCCGAACCGGTTCTTCGGTAGGGGTAAGGGAATGATCGAGGTGAATGGTCGCCAGCAGTATGTGGTGCTGGCCAACATGACCACTGTGACGACGGCCAGCTTTCGAGAACGCGTCGAGGTGGCGGCGGCCGCCGGTTTCGATGCGCTGGGCATCAGCCTGGACACGTACCGTCGGGTCGTCGCGGAGGAGATGAGCCCGACGGAGATCCAGGCCGTCGTGGTAGCCAACGGTCTGGAGATCGTCGAGCTCGAAGCAGTATTCGGGTTTGCCGTTCCCACGGCCGAGACCGGCGTGCCGTTCGGCGGTGGGCTCGTCTACACCAGCCCGGACGACCTGAACGAGTTTTGGGCCATGGCCGAACTGTTCGGCGCACGGCACCTGCAAGCTGTCGGGGCATTCGATCGAACAGATCTGGAACCCGACGTCGTGGAGCGATTCGCATCGCTCTGCGACCGTGCAGCCGACGTCGGGCTGGAGATCGCTCTCGAGTTCGTGCCCACGACCAATATCCCGGACGCCGCCACGGCTCTCTCGATCATCGAGCAGTCCGGCCGGGACAATGCCGGCCTTTGCGTCGATTCGTGGCACCACACACGCGGAGCGAACGACCTGGAGATGCTGCGGTCGGTTCCGTCTCGACGAGTCACGATGATCCAGATCAACGACGGTCCGAAGGATCCCGCCGATCCTGACTTCTTGGTGGAGACCCTTCACTATCGGGCGGTGCCGGGCACCGGCGACTTCGACCTCGACGGTTTCGTCGACGCCGTGACCGAGGGTGGTGTGACCGCATCGGTGTCCGTCGAGGTGATTTCGGACGAACTCGCCCGACTCGAACCAGCCGACGCAGCACGCCGCTGCTACGACGGCGCGATCGACGCGCTGGCAGGTAAATAGGTTCGTGCGCGCCGGGCCAGAATGAACCCAGGGCGTACATCGCTGGGTCCACAGGCATACCTGTGTAGGAAATGCAGGTAGTGAAGCAGGTAGATCACCGCCGTCACACTCGCCGCGTGATTGTGAGTCTGATCGACATGAACACACGGTCATGCCTTTTCACAGGGTTCGGTCTCCACGCTCTTCGTGGCGCCGGGATGCATACGGCCCTTATCGTTCGGGCGGAATCATTCAGGCACGCAGATCAATAGCTAGCCGGTAAGCCGGCGGCCCACGGGCCTCCGGCTCGCCGGCATGTGGTGCTACACGAGACCGAAGTGGGGGGCCGCGGAAGAAATGAGGGTTGACATGGCGTACCCGAGCGACAAGTATTCGATGTTAGGAATTCGATTTCGAATTTACGAAGACGATCGCCGCGGTCTGCTCCTAGGGAAGCGGTGCCGCCAGCGAGACGCGGCCGACCAGGACGCGGATGGGGCGAGTGCTGACCGCGCTATCGCGGACACCCTTCCCCGACGGCAGAAAAGGACGTCATGAACGGTACAAATACGGCGAATGCCAGTGCGTCAGCGCACGTGCTGACGCCTGCGCGGATACTCGACGAGAACGGAATGCTGGTAGGGGAGCCGCCGCAGATCGAGCCGGAGCGCCTGCGTGCGATGCTGCGCCTGATGATGCTTGGACGCCGCCTGGACCAGAAGGCAATTTCTTTGCAGCGCAGGGGGAAACTCGGCACCTACCCGCCGCTGTCCGGGCAGGAGGCCGCCGCGGTCGGCACGGCATACGCGATGGATGCCGAAGTAGACCACTTCGTGCCCCAGTACCGTGAACAACTCACGATGCTGCACTGGGGATTGCCGCTGTCTACCTATCTTCTGCAGCGGATGGGGCACCCCGCGGGCTCGGCCCTGCCGTCCCACGGCCGGTTGTGGCCGCAGCAGGTCGCGCTGGGTGCGCACCTGCCTCACGCGGTCGGGCTCGCATGGGGAATGCGACTGCAGGGCAAGCCGGGCGTGGTACTGACCCAGTTCGGCGACGGCGCCTCCAATGAGGGCGACTTTCACGAGGCGTGCAATATCGCAGGCGTCAAACGTGCGCCACTCGTCATGGTGTGCCAGAACAATGGCTGGGCCATCTCGATCCCGTGGCATGAGCAGTCGGCCGCAGAGTCCGTGGCGTCGCGCGCAGCAGGTTACGGGTTTCCGGGGATCGCAGTCGACGGTAATGATGTGCTCGCGGTCTACACAGCCGTCGCGGATGCGCGGACCCGTGCCGAGGCCGGCGACGGCCCGACACTGATCGAGGCGCGATGCCATCGGCTCGGCGCCCATTCGACAGCCGACGACCCCAAGCGCTACCGACCCGCCGACTTCGACGAGCGGGCAGCCGAGGTTGATCCGATCCACCGGTTCCGGACCTACCTCGTCCGCCTCGGACAGTGGGACGACACCGCTGACGCCGACACGATCGACTGGTGCGACGACCAGATCGCCACGGCAGTTGCCGAATTCGATGCCACGCCGCCGCCCGACCCCGGGCAGATGCTGCAGCACCTCTACGCAGAGCCCGATGTGCGACTGCGTCGCCAGCAGGAAGAACTGCGTAACAGTATCGAGGAGAACCAATGACCGGCATGAACATGGTGGAAGCGGTGCGCAGCACGCTCGAGGCAGAGATGCGCCGCGACGAACGGGTTGTCCTGCTCGGCGAGGATGTCGGGAAGTCGGGCGGCGTCTTCCGGGCGACGGACCGGTTGCAGACGGAGTTCGGGGCTGACCGCGTCTTCGACATGCCGACCAGTGAGGCGGGGATAATCGGGGCCGCCGTCGGGCTCGCCGGCTCGGGCCTGGTGCCCGTCGTCGAAATGCAGTTTCTCGGCTTCACTCAGCAGGGGTTCCATCAGCTCGGCAATCAGCTCGCCCGGATGCGCTATCGCACAAACGGTGCTCTGACAATGCCGGTGACCATTCGCGCGCCCTTCGGCGGTGGCGTACGCACCCCAGAACTCCATTCCGACGCCTTCGAAGCGCTCTTTGCCCACAACCCCGGGATGCGGTTGGTCGCCCCCGCGACGGCAGCGGACATGAAGGGGTTGCTGGCCACAGCAATTCGGGATCCGGATCCGATCTTCGTCCTCGAGCCGCTCCGTGGCTACCGGCTTGTGCGGGACGACGTTCCCGACGGTGACCACCTCGTCCCGTTCGGTAAGGCGCGCATCGCACGTGAGGGGACCGACGTCACCGTCATCGCGTGGAGCGCGATGGTCCAGGTCGCAATGGAGGCCGCGGCTGCTGCCGCTGAGCAGGGGATCGACGTGCAGGTCATCGATCTGCGCTCACTTGTCCCGCTCGATTGCGACACCATACGTGAGGCTGTGGCGCGCACCGGCCGAGCGATCGTGGTTCAGGAGGCTCCCTACACCGGCGGGTTTGCCGGCGAGGTCGCCGCTACCGTCGCTGAAGAGGCTTTTCTGCACCTCGAAGCCCCGGTCACCCGCGTCGGCGGATATGACATCCCGTTTCCCATGCCCCAGCTCGAGGATCACTACATCCCCGACGCGAGGCGAATCTTGCGCGCGATCCGCGCTGCCGTCCATTTCTGAGGATCGATACATGTCTTACACATTTCACTTGCCCGACATCGGCGAAGGCATCGCAGAGGCGGAAATAATCCGATGGCTCGTCGGCCCAGGAGACCAGGTCGTAGAGGACCAGCCCGTCGCCGAGATCGAAACCGATAAAGCGCTGGTAGAAATGCCCTCCCCGGCGACCGGTCAGGTCGCCGAGCTCTGTGCACCTGAGGGTGCCATGGTCCGGGTCGGAGAACGTCTCATCGTCATCGACGATGGTGACGATGGCGCGGCCCCCACGCCGGCCGAGCCGGCGCAGTCCGTTGACGGCGAGGCAGGCGCGCCGCCGGCCGGCTCGGCCGATCACACTCCCCAGAGTGCAAACGGATCCGGTGCGCAGAAGCGGCCACTGGCAACACCGGCGACCCGGCGGCTCGCCAGAGAGGTCGGCGTGACCCTCGAGGGCCTGGTGGGCACGGGGCCCGCGGGACGCATCAGTGACGACGACGTTCGCGCTGCCGTTCGCGGAGCGCCGCAGGAGAATTCCAGCGCGGCTGGGGCGGCAGCCACCGAGCGCTCGCTTCCGGAGTCCGGATCCCACCAGCCGGCTCGTCTCACAGAAGACCAGCGAATACCGGTCCGGGGGTTGCGCCGGCGTACCGCGGAGGCGATGGTCCGTGCACTCCGCGACATTCCGCACACTGTCGCGATGCACCACGCGGACGTGGGGGATCTGCTCGCCCTGCGCAAGACGCTGCTGCCCGGAGCCGAGGCCAAGGGAATCGGCCTCACACTGACCCCGTTCCTGGTGAAGGCCACGGCGCTCGCGCTGGCCCAGTTCCCCATGGCCAACGCCAGTTTCGATGACGCAGCCCAGGAAATCATCGTGCGGGCACGGCGAAATGTCGGGTTTGCCGTCAATACCCCTGACGGCCTTGTCATTCCGGTGGTCAAGGATGCCGATCGGAAGCCGCTGTTGGCCGTCGCACGCGAGGTGGAGGCCCTCACCGCCGCGGCACGGACCCGAACGGTGGCGATCGAGCAGATGCAGGAGGGCACGTTCACCATCAGCAATCACGGGCCGCTCGGCGGGAACTTCGGTACGCCCATCATCCGCGCACCCGAGGGCGGCATCCTGGGCTTCGGGCGCGCTACGCCGCAGGCCGTCGTCCGCGACGGCGAAATTGTCGCACGTACGTTGCTGCCGATCTCGTACTCCGCCGACCACAGGCTGGTCGACGGCGACGTCGTGATCGGTTTCTGCCAGGCACTTATCACGCTGCTAGAGGCGCCGGTGCAGCTTCTCGTCGAGGAAGGATGACATGGTTGTAGGAGAGATGGCCGAGCCCATCGAGTTGCTGGTGGTGGGAGGCGGCCCCGGAGGGTACACGGCCGCCGCCCGGGCCGCGGAGCTGGGCAAAGAGGTTCTGCTCGTCGAGCGGAGCGATCTCGGTGGGGTGTGTCTGAATGTCGGATGCATCCCCTCGAAGGTCTTCACGACCGCCGCGCACGACCTTGCCCGTAGCGCACGACTTCCCGTCCAGGGACCACAGCTACAGTCCAAAATCGACCTTTCCGGTCTGCAGGCCTGGCGAAAGCAGGTCGTCGACCGGCTGGTCGGGGGCGTCAGCGCCACCCTGGGCCGGGTGCGGGTGGTGTCCGGCACCGCGTTCTTTCTCGACGATCACCGGATCTCGGTCGAGAGCGGTGATCACGTCCAGCACTTTCGGTTCGAGCAGGCGATCCTGGCCACCGGCTCCCAACCTGTGGAGCTCGCGGCTCTGCCCGTCGACGGGATCCGGGTGTTCGACTCGACGGGAGTGCTCGCCTTCGACGAGGTGCCGCCCTCGCTCGTGGTTGTGGGAGGTGGCTATGTCGGGATGGAACTGGGAATGGCGTTCGCCCGTTTCGGCACTCGCGTCACCGTTGTCGAGGCCACCGACCGGTTGCTTGCGGGATTCGACCCCGACCTGGTGCAGGTGGTCACCGAGCGCGCGGGCGAGCTGGGGATCGACATCCGCCTCGGCACGACCGCCATCGGAGTCCAGGCCGACAACTTGCTGGTCCGCACAGACGACACCGACGACCAGGTGCCCGCGCATGCGATCCTGGTCGCCGTGGGCCGCGGCCCGGTCACCGACGACCTGCAGCTCGACAGGCTGGGACTCGCAGTGACTGCGACCGGACACATCCCCGTGGACGGGCAGGGCAGGACTGCGCTGCCCCACGTATACGCCATCGGAGACATCACCGAAGGACCCGCGCTCGCCCACAAGGCGATGGCTGAGGGAGTCGTGGCCGCCGAGGCGATCTCCGGGCTGCCGAGCGCCTTCGACACGCAGGTGCCGCTCATCGCGTTCACCGACCCTGAAATCGCTGCCGTGGGGCTGACGGCGGAGCAGGCCGAGGAGCAAGGGTACGAGGTAGTAGTGGGCCGTAGCTCGTTCGCCACCTCCGGTCGGGCTGTGGTGCTCGGCGAAGCCGACGGGATGGTGAAGATCGTCGTCGACGCGGAGACGGACGTGGTGCTCGGGGTACACATGGTCGGCCCCAGCGCGTGTGATCTCATCGCTCAGGCCGCAATCGCAGTCGAGACCGGCTGCCGCGCCGAGGATTTAGTGGCAACGATCCACCCACATCCGTCTCTGGTGGAGACGGTGCATGCGGCCGCAGTGGCCGCGCGCCGTCGCGCTGCACGCAGGAGGAAACGATGACGGCCGCCGACACGCCGCTGCCCGCGTCGATCTCCGAGATCATTCAGGACACCTCACGACAACGCCGCTCCCAGCCCGCCGTCATCGACGAACAAGGAGAGCTCAGCCACGGTCAGCTCGCGGAGTCCGTGGCGGCGACTGCGGCTGGGCTGCGCGCGATCGGAGTCGGCCCGGGAACCCGGGTCGGTCTGTTGTGCACGAACCGCAGAGAGTGGCTCGTCGCCACCTATGCCGCGATAACGGTCGGAGCGACCGTGGCCGCCTTCGCGACCTGGTCGCGGCGGTGGGATCTCGATCATCTACTCACCCACTCGCGCTGCGAGGTTCTCATCACAGTAGATGGATTCGGCCCGACCGACCTGATGCCCACGATCCGCGAACTCGTCCCCGAAGCGTGGAGTGCCGCCGGGCCAGGTTGGCGTTCCGTGGCCTACCCCGCACTGCGTGGTGTGGTGATCATCGGAAACCGGGTCCCAGCGGGGGCGTACGCGTTCCGAGACCTCGGCGAACATCGTCGCGGCAGCGCCGCTTCCCACATCGAGACCGACACCGAAGGCACCGCTCTGGTCCTCTACACATCGGGTTCGACATCGAGGCCGAAAGCTGTCCGGCTCGGACAACACGATGCCATCGACCATGCTCGCGAGGTCGCCGAGCGGATGGGGATCACACCGGAGGATCGAATCGTGGTGCCCATCCCGCTCTTCTGGAGCTACGGCGGGGCCAACGCACTGATGGTCGCCCTCGTCACCGGTTGCACGATCGTCCTCCAGGACACCTTCGATGCGGTCGGAGTCCTCGAGCAGATCGAGCGGTACCAGTGCACTGCCATCTACACGTTGCCCTCGATCACCCGTAGCCTGCTGGCGAACCCGGGGTTCTCCCGTGCCCGCACCGCGAGTCTGCGACGAGGGATGACGATCGGCCCGGACACCGATGTCCGTGCCGCCGCAGAAGAACTCGGTGTGACCGACATCTGCAACGCATACGGGTCGACGGAAATGTACGGCGGCGCCACGGTCACCCCGCATGACTGGCCACTCGAAATGAAGTGCTCGACCCAGGGGCCACCGCTGGCTGGAAACCTGGTGTCGATCATCGACCCGGAGACCGGCGCCGAACTGCCCGCAGGGAAGGTCGGCGAGATCACAGTGTCCGGCTTCGTCTCATCCGGCTATCTCGACCAGCCGGATGAGACCGCCGCCGCGTTCACCGAAGTCGGCGCGTTCCGCACCGGTGACCTCGGGCAACTCGACGACGAAGGCAGGCTGCACTTCGCCGGCCGTGCCTCTGAGATGATCCGGACCGGTGGCATCAACGTCTCCCCACTCGAGGTGGAGGACTTCTTGCTCACTCACGACGAGGTCTTGGAAGCAGCGGTCGTGGGGATCGACGACAGCGACAAGGATCAGGTCCCCATCGGGTTCGTCCGCGTCGACGGCTCCGCCATCGCAGACGAGGCCGCGCTGGTCGACTACTGCCGCCATCACATCGCCTCCTACAAAGTTCCCGTCCGAATCGTGATGAAACATAACGAGTTACCTCGAACCTTGACGGGGAAGCTCATTCGAAACGCTTTGCTGGACGAAGCCAAGGAAGTGTGGGCGTCGTCCGATAACACGAAGGAGTACACAGAGTGACGAACACCGATGTCGAGGCGGAGACCTCGCGGCTGGACGAACGAAAGATTCGCGAGGCTGTCGCGGTGGCCAACGTGCCGACCTTGCTGATGGTGTTGTTCCAGATGACAGGGGAGCAGCGTTGGTTGGCCGAGCCCTACCTGCCGACCCCTGTCCGGGGCCTCAGCGACAACGACACAGCCGGGCTTGAAGAGTCGCTCCAGGACGAGATTCGACACGCCGCGGCAGAGGCGATCCTGAATTGGGGCAGGAGCGGCACCCTCGCGGTTGCGCACCTGTCACCCGACCAGCTGATCGAGATGTTGCGCGTCTCGGTCGGGGAGCACGTGCCCGACCAGTACGCCGACATGGCCACCCACGAATTGCAGGTCGGCGCGGGCGAGACGAGCGCGGCTCCCCCGATGGTCCCGCCGCCGGGCTTCGACACCGTCGTCATCGGTGCCGGCGCGTCGGGCCTCTGTGCCGCATTCCGGCTGGGCGAGATGGGCATTTCCTACACCGTGCTCGAGCGGAACGACGAAGTCGGCGGAACATGGCTGGAGAACCGCTACCCGGGATGCGGTGTCGACACACCGAGTCACCTGTACTCGTTCTCGTTCGCGCGGCACGACTGGTCCCGCTGGTTCGCCTCGCGGGACGAGTTGCACGGCTACTTCCAACAGATTGCCGACCGGTTCGGAATTCGCCCGAACATCAGGTTCGGCATCGAGGTCGAGGGCGCCACCTGGGATGACGACACCCGGCGGTGGACACTGGATCTGATCGACCAGGACGGTCACCGATCGACCACCACTGCCGCGATCGTGATCAGCGCAGTCGGCGCCTTCAACAAGCCGAAGATCCCCACGATCACGGGCACCGATTCGTTCACCGGGCCGGTGGTCCACACAGCACGGTGGCCCGAGGACCTGGACATCGCAGGCCGGCGAGTAGGAGTGATCGGCAATGGAGCGAGCGCGATGCAGCTGGTTCCCGCGATCGCCGATGCCGCCGAGTCGGTCACGGTATTCCAGCGGTCGCCACAGTGGGCCGCCCCGTTCGAAAAATTCAAGGTCGATGTTCCAGAGCCGATCCGCTACCTCATGGCCGAGGTCCCGCTGTACCGGTCGTGGTATCGGCTCCGGCTGACCTGGATCTTCAACGACCGCGGCCACGACGGATTGCAGAGAGATGTTCAATGGCCGCACCAGCATCGGTCGATCAATGCGATGAACGACGGCCACCGGCGTTTCCTCACCCGATACCTGGTCAAGGAGCTCGACGGGCGGTTGGAGATGCTCGGCGATGTGTTGCCGACCTATCCGCCCTTCGGAAAGCGAATGCTGCTCGACAACCGCTGGTTCGCCACGCTGGCCCGCGACGACGTCCACTTGCAGACGACACCGGTTGCCGAGATCCAGGATCAGTGCGTCCTCACCACGGACGGCCTCACCCATCCGGTCGATGTTCTGGTGTTCGCAACGGGTTTCGATGTCGTCAGATTCCTCGCTCCTATGCGGATCACGGGGCGCAGCGGCCGCACACTCGAAGCGGCCTGGGACGGTGACGACGCGCGTGCCTATCTCGGCGTCGCGGTTCCGGACTTCCCCAACTTCTTTTGTCTGTACGGTCCCAACACCCAGTTCGGACACGGTGGAAGTCTCATCTCCATGATGGAGCTCCAGATGAATTACATCGCCGATCTGATGAACCAGATGATCACCAAGGACTTGGACTCCGTGGAGTGCAGCCAGGACGTCTATGACGACTACAACCGCAAAGTGGACGACGCGCACTCTCGGATGGTGTGGTCCCACCCCGGGATGGACGTCTACTACCGCAACTCCAAGGGACGGGTCGTGGTCAACAACCCATTCAAGGTGGTCGACTTCTGGGACATGATCCGCCGAGCCGATCTGGGCGACTTCCGGACCACCGAACGTACCTCAGGAGACATGGAATGAAGATTGCAGGTTGCTCCGCAGTGATCAGCGGGGGAGCGTCGGGGCTCGGCGCGGCTGCCGCTCGCCGGTTGGCCCGAGCCGGCGCGAGCGTAGTGCTACTCGACCTCCCCCGGGCGGAGGACGCAGGCGCGGCACTCGCCGCAGAGTTGGGCGGCGGCGCCGTTTTCGTGCCCGGGGATGTGACGAACTGGGATGACGTGGGCGTTGCCATGCAGACGGCACGGGAGCTTGCTCCGCTGCGGATCGCGGTGGCCGCCGCTGGAATTGCGACCAGCGGGAGTCTTGTGGGTCCGCGCAGTGACAGGGGGGCGCTGTTCGCGAAGACGGTGGCTGTGAATCTCGGCGGAACCTATGCCCTCATCGCGCAAGCTGCTTCCGCGATGAGTGAGCAGGCGCAGACCGACGGAGAGAGAGGAGTGGTGGTCTGCACTGCTTCGATCGCTGCATACGAGGGGCAGGTCGGGCAGGTGGCGTACGCGGCCTCCAAGAGCGGAGTCGCAGGAATGACGCTGCCGGCTGCGAGGGAACTCGCCCGGCACCAGATCCGCGTCGTCACCATTGCCCCCGGTTTGTTCGAAACTCCGATGTTCGCGGGAGTCGCGGATGAGGTGCGCGCCTCGGTGGGGGCGCAGGTTCCGCACCCGAGTCGGCTCGGCAATCCCGATGAGTATGCAGGTCTCGTGCAGCACGTGATCGAGAATTCGATGCTCAATGGTGAGGTGATCCGGCTCGACGGCGCGATCAGGATGGGGCCGCGGTGAGCCTGCCTCGAGATCGCCCCGAGGATCCATCCTTTCGAGATATCGAATTCGAATCCGTTTTTGTGTAGTAAAATGAAGAATTGAATGATGGGAGTACAAGTATGGGTCCGTTGGCGGGGATCAATGTGGTCGAGTTTGCAGGCATCGGACCGACACCCTTCGTCGCTCTCCTACTGAGTGACCTGGGAGCCGATGTGATCACCATCGACCGGGTACCTTCCGCGGATGGCGGTACACCAGACGACTTGGTCAGAATGACCACCGGGGGGCTCGGCCGGGGGCGCCGCTCCGTGGCAGTCGACCTCAAGTCCCCCGGTGGGATCGATACGGTGCTCGAACTGCTGAAGAACGCGGACGGACTGATCGAGGGATACCGGCCCGGAGTCATGGAACGCCTGGGCTTGGGGCCGGAGGTGTGTCTGGCTCGAAACCCGCGCCTGGTCTTCGGGAGAATGACCGGATGGGGCCAGGATGGCGACCTGGCCCAGAGTGCCGGTCACGACCTGAACTACATTGCGGTCGCCGGCGTGCTGCACCACATCGGCGGCCGGGATCAGGCGCCCACGGTGCCGTTGAACCTCATCGGCGACTTCGGCGGTGGAGGCCTGCTCCTCGCGTTCGGCATGGTCGCAGCGATGCTCGAAGCAAAGAACTCGGGTCGGGGCCAGGTGGTGGATGCGTCGATGGCCGAGGGCTCGGCGCTGCTGATGACCATGATGTACGAGCTGTCCGGGCGTGGCATGTGGGACCACGACAGGGAGTCGAACATGAACGACGGCGGCGCCCACTTCTACAGCGTGTACGCCACCGCCGACGACAAGTATGTCGCCGTGGCCGCCATGGAACCGAAGTTCTACGCAAACCTACTCTCGGCGCTCGGGCTCGAGGGGCGCGATCTTCCCGATCAGTGGGACCGTAGTCAATGGCCGGCGCTACGCGAAGTGTTCGCAGAGGTCTTCCGGACGCGGACCCGCGACGCGTGGACGGCGCTGCTGGAGAACACCGACTCGTGCGTCACTCCGGTCCTGTCCATGCTGGAAGCGCCCAGTCATCGTCACAACGTATCGAGGAATGCGTTCATCACGGTTGACGACATCACCCAGCCGGCACCGGCTCCCCGATTCAGTCGCACGCCCACACAGGTGCGACGCGGCGTGGCGGTACCGGGACAGCACTCGGTGGAGGTGCTCCGCGAAGCGGGTATGGATGAAGCAAGGATCGACGCGCTGCTCGCATCCGGCTCGATCGCATCAACGGATCAGGAGGTCACGGCATGAACCCGGATCGATTCTTGAGGACATTCGATGTCCTCGACGCACTCGCCGATGCACCTGACGGGTTGCGGCTCACCGAGATCAGCCAGGCGGTCGGTGCGCCGGTCAGCAGCACCCACAACCTGCTGCAGACGATGCTCGCCGCCGAAATTGTCGCGGCGACAGATGATCTCCACTACACGGTCGGCCCGCGAGCTGTTCGAGTCGGCATCAAGATCATGAATTCGCTCGAAGTGCGTACGCTCGGGCGGCGGCATCTCGAGCAACTTGCCAAGACGCTGGGCAACGACGTGTACCTGGCGGTACGGGTCGGCGACCGGATCGTGTACGTGGATCGATTTCGCGGGACGCAGCCCGTGTCGGTCAACATCAGGATCGGCGATTCCCTGGCGCTGCATGCCACCGCGGTCGGAAAACTGTATGCCGCATTTGAGGACGACTTGCGCGAACGGGTGCTTGCGCGTCCGCAACGCCGGTTGACGTCCACGACGATCACCGAACCGGAATTGCTGGAAGCCGAGTTCGATCGGATCCGGCAGAGTGGTCTGTCCGTCAGCCGAGAGGAGGGCTATCCGGGAATCTTTGGAATCGCTGTTCCGGTTCGCGACGCCGCGGGGACGATGGTGGCTGCGATCCACGTTTCTGCGCTCAGTGCAGGCCTCGACACCGCCCGGGAAGACGAGCTGATCGAGCAGAGCCAGCGGACCGCGGCGGACATCCAAGACGATCTCGGCGTCAACGACCTCACCAAGCTGGTTGCGCCTGGCACCGCGGCCCCCGGTAGCGGGGCGGCCGGCGCGACTGCCACGAAGTCTGCTGCACGAGCGGCGCGGCGCTGAAACATGAGGGCACTCAGCGACACCGACATCCCGGAGGCACACCGGATAGACCCGCAGATGCGTCGACAGCTGGCGACGCTGCGTGATTCTCTCGGACCACGCGGTTTCCTCAGCGTCGCCGACCTGAAAGAAAGGCGTCGACTGTACGACCGGCTGGGCATGAGCGTCACAGCCCCTGGCGAGCAGCCTGCAGTCGTCCGGAGCGACGTCGTTCTGGAGGCCGGTTCAACGGTTCGGGCGCGGATCTACCAACCTGCCGAAGATCGCTGCGACGGCGGACTGCTCTACATCCATGGCGGAGGAATGGTCATGGGCAGCATCGAGGCCGAGGACGCATATGCGGCGCAACTCGCCGCGGGCACTGGGGCCACCACGGTCTCCATCGACTACCGGTTGGCCCCCGAGCACCCCTACCCGGCTGCAATCGACGATTGCACGGCAGCACTGACCTGGATGATGAATTCGGGCCACACACTGGGGATCGACCCTGCCAGAGTTGCCGTCTACGGCGTCAGCGGCGGCGGAGGGCTTGCAGCGGCGCTCGCCCTGCGTTGGCGCCACCGCAGAGACCCGCGCATCGCACTCCTCGCACTGGCGGCGCCCATGCTCGACGACCGCACCGGTGAGCAAGGCGCTCAGCCGGCACTCGGCGTCTGGGACAGCGAACACAACATCGAAGCGTGGTGTCACATCCTCGGTGACAGGGCAGGAGGGACCGACGTCCCCGCCGACGCCGCCGCGGGCCGCGCGACGGATCTGACAGGCATGCCGCCGACCTTCCTCGACGTCGGCTCGCTCGATCTCTTCCTCTCCGAAAATCTGCGTTTCGCACAGGCATTGGCGACAGCGGGGGTATCCCTGGAGCTGCACGTCCACCCCGGCGCCTACCACGGATTCGACCAGCTGGCGCCCGGGGCGGAGCGCACCCGTCAGGCATGGGCGCAACGAATCGAGGCGCTGCGCCGCGCCCTTCAGAGCGATCCGGCCTCGCCCTGACATCGCCCCGGGTCCGCATCAGACCCTCGCGACCTCGCGAGGGTGACCGCGAGATCGAATCCGCCACCGTCCGTGGCGCCGATGCCGACGCGGGCGCCGACGGCCGAGTCTCAGAACAACAGCAGCACTGGGCACTTCGGGTAGGTCATTCCCAATGAGTCGAGCATCGACCGGCTCATGACTCCGATCACTCGATGGGCACGTCGTCGGGGTCGAGCTCGACCTCGATCAGGAGCGGTCGTGCGCGATTGACGATAGCTTTCTCCACCGTTGTGAGATCGTCCGGAACTCGCATTGTGACTCCCTCGCCCCCGAGGGCAATTGCAAGCGCCGAAAGATCCGGCCACCGGAACAGTGTCCGGGCGGGGTCCATGTCCCGGTTACGAAACTGAATGTGCTCGGCGCCATACGACGAGTCGTTCAGGACCATGACAATCAAGTCGATCCCGTTTTGCACGGCGCTGACGAATTCAGTGATTCCACCGAGCATGAAGCCGCCGTCTCCGCAGACCAGGAATACGGGCCTGCCGTGCGCGGCGAGCGCGGCTCCGATCGCGTTCCCCATGCCGAGGCCGATCGCGCCGAAGTTGCAGGTATGCACGAGTGAATGGGGGTCAGGAACGTGGAGCAGCTTATAGCCTGCAAACATGAAGCGACCGGCATCGACTACGACCACTCGGTCTTCGGGAATCAACCGGTCGATTGCTCGCACGGTCTCACGGAATGGGATACTGCCCACGAGAGAAGTGGAAGCCGGTGGGATCTCGTAGTCCTCGCGATCAACTGACTTCTCGATCCAGTCTTCCCGAAACCGGCGGGCAGGGACCTCTGCCTCGTCGAGATACCCGAGGATCGCGTCCGCGATCGTCGCAGCGTCGCCCAGTACGGCAGCATCGACATCGATGTGTCGCCTGATCGCCTGTGGATCGGTATCGCACTGCACGACGCGTTTGCCGTCCAGGAGGGCCCCTGAATCCGTGGTCCAGGAATTCAGGCTCGCACCGAACGCGATGACGCAATCGCTCTTGCCGATCTGGTCCAGAGCGGCGGAGGTGGAGAGTGTGCCGAATACTCCCATCGCCCCTGGGTCCGCCGAGAACAGCGACATTCCTCGCAAGGTGGTTGCGACCGGCGCGCCGAGACGCTCGGCGAGCCGGCAGATGGCTGCCCGAGCGCTCGGCGTCGCTGCCCCGCGGCCGGCCAGGACGATCGGTCGCTCGGCGGCAGCAACAATGCCGACCGCTCGGTCCATCGCGTCAGGGTCCAGTGTCGTGTTCCGGTCCGCAGGCGGCAGAGGGTCATGTTGGTACTCAACCTCTTTCCACATGTAATCGACCGGCACGTTGAGTACGATCGGTCTGCGTTCTGCGGTCGCCCGCCACAGTGCCTCGCGCAAATCCTGAACAGCGGTCTCGGGGCGCCGTACCTGTTCGAAACCGGCGCCTGTCGGAAGAACCAGTTCTCTTTGTGCGATGTCCTGCAAGGTGTTTCGGTCACCGTCTGCGGTGTCGCCGCAGATCAACACTATCGGCATCCGGCTCCGCACGCTGTCGATCACAGGCGGAAGTGCGTTGGCCAATCCTGGACCGTGGGTGACGGTCGCCACGCCGACCTCTCCTGAAACGCTGGCGTAGCCGTTGGCCATCAACACGGCGCCGGCCTCGTGCGCCGATGCGATGTATGTGGCTCCAGGGATCGAGGAGTAGTAGTTCGCCAGGTAGAGGTTGCCGTCGCCCATCAGGCCGAACAACGTCGTGACCCCATGGTCGATCAGCCCTTGGGCGAGAGCTTTGTGGACCTGCATCGGTTGACCCTTTCGTTCAGAACGTCTCGAGACCACGTTTTGCCGATCAGTCGGCGGATTCCCACGGTGCCGCCTGCGTGAGACGCGACTCTCGACACGATCGGATTGGACGACGGACCGTCGGCTACGGCGAGTTGTTCATTGCAAGTGGTAATTGAACATCCGCGCGCCTTCTGACGCCGGTTCTTGCGAGATGGTGTCGGCAAGCACTTTGTATTCGGGAATACGGCCACGGTCCACTGTCGACCGGTCACGACAAACCAATTCGATGAGGTTGTCCGCCGGATCTCGCACATACATCTGGACCCCGCCATCCGGAAGCTCATATATGGTGCTGAGAAATCCTTTCTCTTTGATCCCCAGGTTCGTCGCGTGGTCGTACAGACCCATGAAATCGCTTGTCTCCAACGCAAAGTGATGAATATGACTTACGTCCGTCGTCGGCCCGTATTCGTATACATGAAGGGTCCTGTCACCGACCGAGAACCACGCGGTCGGAACTGCGAAGGTGGGGGACGGGACCTGCTCGAGACGCAGAAAGTCTGTGTAGAAGCGCACCGACTCACCCAGTGCACGAGCTGGCACGCTCACGTGATTGACGGTTACGACGGGGTGGCTCATCTCGATCCTTCGTTTCTCGGTGACACCGGGCGGAATTCGTATCGGTTGAGGCACAACCGATCAGACAGGTTGCGGGTTCGGAGCCGATGCAGCGACCTTCTCCTTCGCCTTCGCGAGGTCTTCACGAACGGCGAGACCGTACTCACGTGGGTCCAACTCGAGTCCGTACCGACGCCCCGACGGGTACAGCCGAGCCATCTGCTCGTGTTCTTCAGCGATCGCCGATCGCATCGCGGCCTCGTCGGGAAGGTCGACGTCTCCGGAGATGACCGCGGCGAGCCAACGGCTCTGGATGTCGATCATCCGGATATTGGCGCCGCCGCTGACGTCGAACAGTCCAACGAAATAGAGGCCAGGCCATTTTGGAGACACGGCCCTTCGGTACAGGTCGATGCGTCCACCGTTGATCGGCGACACCTCGCTACTGAGGAACGGGATGTCGAACTGGTAGCCGGTCGCGGCGATCACGGCGTCGAAATCCTCTTCCGTTCCGTCGTCGAATCGAACGGTAGTGCCTTCGGCGCTGTGTGTTCCGGGACGGACCGCGATTCGGTTCCACGCGATATGGGACATCACGGTCGGGTGACTGGCCGGGTGCGACCGTGTTTTCGGTGTCGTGAAGCCCCATTGCTCCATCCGCCCGTGCGCGACCAGCGTGACCAGTTCTCGGACCCGGCGCGCCAGCGGCCAAGGTAGCCAGGGGCGCTCCACCTTCGCCAGAAAGCGTGACAACGGAGCACCGAACATCATTCGAGGCATGATCAGAACGGGAGAGCGGGCAGCCAGCACCGTTCGGTCCGTCACAATGCAGACATCCGCAGCGATGTCCAGGCCGCTGTTTCCGGTCCCGATCACGAGGACCTTCTTTCCGGCGAAGCGATCCGGCGCCCGGTAGTCCCGTGAATGCAGGTATTCACCCGTGAAGTCGGCTGCGAACGGGGGGTGGCTCGGGATCGACTGGTGTCCGTTCGCTACCACCACACGGTCGAATTCGGGTTCCGTGCCATCGTTCAGCTTCAGCTTCCAGCGCGGGCAGGCGGGTGCTTCTGCTACCGGCTCGACGCTGTCGACCGTGGTGTTGACAACGATGTGCTGACGCAAACCGAAGTGGTCGGCGTAGGCGTCGAAGTAAGCCCGCATCTCATAGTGAGTGGGGAACAGGGATGCCTCCGCGGGTATCGGAAAGTCGCGGTAACCGGTGTCCTTCGCTTCGGAGTTGATCCGCAGCGACTGATATGCCGCGCCGATCCCGTTGTCGTTGTCGTATACCCACAGCCCACCGACCTCGGACCCCTTCTCGTAGACGGTGACGTCGAAGCCCCGTCCGATGAGGTGTTTGGCTGCACTCAGCCCGGCGGGCCCTGCGCCGATCACGGCAATTCGCTGGACCTTCAAGATTTCCTACTTTCGAAATGTGTTTCCAGTTTTGGTAATCGTGATGGTATCGCTCGTCCACTCACCTGACAAGAGAGGGGGACGCACGGTGTGGGCGATCGGTCACGGTCGCCCGGGTGGCTGGTCGGTGCGATCAGTGGCGGCGGTATGCAACGCCGGCATGGTCATGAGTGGTGAGTTCGCATCTCGGGGCCGGGGTTCTGCTGGTGTCGCTGTTCCACGAGCCACGTGGCGATCTGCGTTCGCGAGGTGTAGCCGAGTTTGGAGAGGATCCGTTCGACGTGCCCCTGTGCGGTCCGCTGCGAGATGACCAGCTTTGCGGCGATCGCCCTGTTGGTCAGTCCCTCGGCGACGAGCTCGGCGACTTGTCGTTCACGTCGGCTCAGGGTGCCGACTTCGGGCGTCCTCGTCGCAGGCACGGGCTGTATATCGAAGGCGTATTCGACCGCGTCGTCGACGCTGAACGCGCTGCCGTGCTGGTACTTCTCCTCGAACTGTCGGTCACCGAGCACACGGCGTGCCTGCTGTTCGCAGTCGCTGTGGTAACTCAGACCGGTGAGATAGTTGGCCATGGTTCCGCCGACGTCCCGCCAGATTGCGGCGGCGGCTCCGAGAAGGACTGCGGCGCAGCCGGGATCGTGGTCGGTCTCGATCCATGCGAGCGCTTCCAGGCTGCAGCCGATGCCGAACGAGTCGTCGGCACGAGTCGACAGTCGGATTCCCTCCTCGATGACCGCTCGCGCCCGGGTGCGATCACCATCGCACCACCACGCCCAGGCCCCCATCATCGCGGACCGCCCGCAGTACACGAAGTCGCCGAGTGTCCCGGCGAGGGCAAGCATCTCCGCGTGGCAGACGCGCGCCTTGGACGCGTCGCCGAGCGACACGTAGGAGAGCCCTTTGCCCAACAGGCTCACTACGTGTAAGAAGTCGGCACCCTCGGTTTCTTGCGAGGCACCGATCGCCTCATCGAAATACATTACGGCGGAGACGGAGTCGCGGTTGTAGAGAGCGAGGAATCCTCGGACGAATCCCCGCAGCGCACGCATCCAGGTGGCGCCCGGTCGATCCTCGAGGGAATCGGCGCGGGCCAGCAGACCAACACCTTCAGTCACGTCTCCCTGCACTCCCGCGAAGAGGCTGACCAGGTACAGGGCTGTGGCCGGATCCGCACCGGATTCGCCGACGTGGGCGGCGAGGACCCGGTCGAGCCAGAGCCGGCCCTCCCGGACGTATCCGCGGGAGAGCCAGAACGGAGACAACCCGACCGCCATGCGCAGTCCGGCATCGGCCTCGTCTGGTTCGGAGAGCGCAAAATGCAGGGCAGCACGAAGATTCGGCTGTTCCCTATCGAGGAGATCGAGCCAATGCAGCTGACGAGGACTGATGATGTCGGCCGCGGCACGCGTGATCAGCTCCTGGTACCAGTCCTGAAAGCGTCTGCGCAGGTTGGGGTATTCGTCCGTGGGCTGCAGTTTTTCCTGGGCGTACTCTTTCAAGATATCCAGCATCCGGTACCGGACCACGTCGCCGGCCTCTTCCCTGATCAAAATCGATTTGTCGACCAGTGCCGACACGACGTCGAGGAGATCCCCGCCCCGATCATCGTCGCCGCAGATGGCTTCGGCGGCGTCGAGTTCGAAGCTGCAGGCGAACACCGTCAACCGCGCCCACAGACGCTGCTCTTGCGGGGTGCACAGCTCGTAGCTCCAGTCGATGGACCACCGCAACGTCTTCTGCCGGTCGGGTGCGGCACGGCTGCCGCCGGTGAGCAGGCGGTATCGATCGGTCAAGCGGTCGAGGATCTGGTGCACGGACATGACTCGCAGCCGAGCTGCGGCCAATTCGATCGGCAATGGCAATCCGTCCAGGCGAGCGCAGATCTGCGCCACCGCCACCTGATTGTCCTCCGTGAGTTCGAACGTGGGAACGGCGGCGACGGCTCGTTGCAGAAACAACGCGACCGACTCGTAGCCGGGCAACCCGCGAAGCGACGGCGCATGGTCTGGGTTGGGGGTCTGCATCGGCGGAACCCGGGTCACCGCCTCCCCCCTGACCCTCAGCGGCTCCCGGCTCGTCGCCAGGATGCGCACCCCTGGGCAGGTCCGCAACACGGTGGCCGCCAGTGCCGCCACCGACTCGACCAGGTGCTCACAGTTGTCGAGCACCAGCAACACATCCTTGTCGGCGAGGTGGTCGGTCAGCAGGACCAACGGTGCGTCCACCGTGTGATTCCTCAGTCCGAGGACATCCGATACGACACCGGTCACCAACTCCGGATCGGAGAGCTCACTGAGCTCGATCAGCCATACCCCGTCGGTGAACGCTCGCTGCGAGTCGGTGGCGACTCGCAGCGCGAGCCGGGTCTTCCCGACGCCCCCGATCCCGGTCAATGTCACCAGCCGGGACGCGGACAGCATCTTCTTCGTCTCGCCCACCTCGTGGCGACGGCCGACGAAACCGGTCAGGTCCACCGGCAGGTTTCCGGTCCGGCCTCGGCCCCGGACCGGCATCGAATTGCCCGAACCACCGCCCGATCGTGCCTTCGCGTCGGGCGGCGGCACGGGCATCGGGGTGAGTTCGGTCGGGCGGCCCGCGGGCCCGGCTCGATTGGATTCGTCGTTCATGGATTCTTCGCTGATCTCGGTGGGCCGCTACCGTGCCGGTCAGACGACGAGCGTGATGCGGCGTCCCAGCTGGCGGTCGTACTCGTGGTGAGCAGCCTCGATCTCTGAGAACGTGAACGTTGTCGAGCCGGGGAGGTCGAGCTCACCGGCGGCGAGGAGTTCGGCGAGTGCGTGCAACATCGCGCCGGACTCGCGGGTGATCACCAGCGTCGCGCTCTCCGGCGACACGCTGTGGGGCGGGCTTCCCGGGACAACGGTGACGTAGTGCCCCCCGGGCCGTAACGCGGCGGACAGGTCAATTCCTGCGGTGTCGATCACTGCGTCGACGCGGGAGACCGGCAGTGAGCCGATATGTACTTCCTCGGCTACACCGGTCGGCAACGATTCCGCCTGCTCGGCCCGCCGAACCAACGCGTGCGCGCGGTATCCGCGGAGGTGGAGAAGCTGCAGGGCGATACGTCCGACCGCGCCGGCGGCTCCGGCGACGAGCACGTCGGCTCCCGGAGTCAACTGCAGAGCATCGACGGCCTGCATCGCGGTCAAGCCGGGTAGAGGTAACTGGGCAAGGATGGCCGAGTCGACGTTTTCGGGGGCACGGGCAAGGGACGTCTCCGGGAGGCAGACGAACTCCGACCATGTCCCGTTTCCGGTGACGGCCGACGTCGAGGCACCAATGACCCGATCACCGGGCAGAAACCGGCCGGCATTCGGTCCCGTCTGTTTTACGGTGCCCACCAGGTCGTATCCGAGCGTGAACGGCGCACTTCCCTGAGGTGTGATCATCCCGCTACGAATTTTCACGTCGGCGGGATTGATCGCCGATGCTTCGAGGGCGATGAGTACTTCACCCTCACCCGGACTGGGGACCGGAATATTTCGCACCTGGAGCACATCGATGTATCCAGGAGAATCGAACTGAACAGCGAACATGGTTCATACCTTTTTCGTGTGTGAAACGAGACGATCTGGGGCGGTTGCGGTGAGAACGCACGGCGTGGCCGCGCAGCCGGGGCGACCGGGTGGCTCGCGGTGAGCCACCCGGTCGCCCGCGGCAGGACGTGGGCCGGTGCACACGTCCGACGACGGTCGGCTATCGAAGCGACCGCAGGCCCACGCGAATCTCTTCTGCCAGGAGCTGTGGCTGTTCCCAGGCCGCGAAGTGCCCGCCCTTGTCGAGCTTGTTGTAGTGGACGAGGTTGGGATACGCCTTCTCCGTCCAACTGTGCGGTGCCTGATAGAGCTCGTCGGGAAAGACGCTCACGGCAACCGGGATGGAGACGCCCCTGGTGGCGAGGAACGCCGGGGACGTGAGTTCCCAATAGAGCCGAGCTGCGGACACCGCGGTGTTCGTCAGCCAGAACAGCGTGATGTTGTCGAGGACGTCGTCTCGCGTCAGGCCTTCGGGCTGTCCGGCAAAGGCCCGGGAGATCAGCTCCAAACTCTTCGCGTCGTGGTCGAGCATGAACGTTGCCAGTCCGACGGGCGAATCCGTCAATCCGGTCAGTGTCTGTGGGCGCGTCCCCATCTCCACGGCGTAGCCGATGTGCTGGTAGAAGAAGGCCAGCTGGTCGGAGGCGGCCTTTTCGTCGTCGGAGAGATCGGACGGCAGTGGGTTGCCGGTGCGGAGCGCCTGATCGATCTCGGGTGGAACCACAGAAGCCATGTTGGTGTGAATGCCGACCAGTTCCGGCGGCGCCTGTAGAGCCATCAGTTCCGTGACGATCGCGCCCCAGTCGCCGCCTTGCGCCGCGTACCGCGTGTATCCGAGGCGCTTCATCAGCTCGATCCAGGCACGTGCGATGCGGTCGAGGCCCCAGCCGGTGGTGGTCGGCTTGCCCGAGAACCCGTAGCCGGGCCCCGACGGAATCACCAGATGGAAAGCGTCCGATGCGTCACCACCATGAGCGGTGGGATCGGTCAGCGGTTCGATGATCTTCAGCTGCTCGATGATCGACCCGGGCCACCCGTGCGTGACGATGAGCGGCAACGCGTCCTCGTGCTTCGAGCGAATGTGAATGAAGTGAATGTCGAGCCCATCGATCTCTGTGATGAACTGCGGCAGAGCGTTCAGCTTCGCCTCGACCTTGCGCCAGTCATAATCCGACGCCCAGTACTGCGCGAGTGCCTGGCTCGTCGCGAGCGGCACGCCCTGCGACTGATCTGCGACGGTCTCCTTGTCGGGCCACCGTGTGGCCGCGATGCGCTGGCGCAGCGCCTCGAGTTCGGACTCAGGGAACTCGAACGTGAACGGCCGGATCGCGACTTCGGATGTGACAGGCATGTGGGGTCCTTGCTGTGTTGATTGGTGGTCGAGAATGGTCTTTGGGCGGGTCGGAGCCTCAGACGGGCAGCTCTGTCCCGGCCTGTTCGGCGACCATGTAGGCGGCGTACCAGTCGGGCCAGTTCTCGTCGTACTGTCCGCCGTTGCGCTTCTCGTGTTCACCGTGGGCGATGGCCGCGCGGAAAAGCGCCGTCACCAGTTCGCGGTGGGAACTGAATGTTGTTGCTGCGGAGTCGATGCGGCCGGGCAGCCGGGTGGTGACTTCCTGCAACTTCCAGGTGTTGCCGTCGGGATCGTCGAAGCTGGCGTACGAGTTGTAGCTGGAATGGTCGGGGTCCGGTCCGGGGACCGGGCCGTTCGCGGTGTAGTGGAAGATGTCGCTGACATCGGTTCCGGCGGCGACCAGCTGCTGGTGGGCGGCGACGATGTCGGAGACGATGAGGAAGGCTGTGGCGGAGCCGGGTGCGGCGGCGGTCAGGCCAGTGCCGAAATGGATCGAGGTGGCGGCGCCGGGCGGGGTGAACTGGACGACGCCGGAGTCGGGCGGTGTGAAGTCTCGTCGCCAGCTGAGTTTCGTGTAGAAGTCGGTGGCGCGATCCATGTCGGAGACGGGGAGGACGAGGACCTCGAGTTTCATGTCGACGGTCGCGACCGTCGTGGTGGTGGTCGCCTCGGTGGTGCGGGTTTCGGTCATGCTCATTACTCCTTCTGGGGATTTCTCTGGTGGGTGGTGAGGTGAGGTCGGGGCGATCGACGGTGCAAACGCCTTACACCGGGGTGCTGCTGTGCCAGCCGGCAAGGATTTGGTCGCCGATGGTGGTTTCGGTGCGGCGGTCCTGCCTTTGGTCGCGTTGCCGGTCGTGCCGGCTCTGCTGCTGCATGGTGTTGTCGTGGTCGCGGGGAGTGCCAGGTGCGACGACGGCGGCGACGGGGGTGGCGGCAGCTGTGGTGGCGGCTGCGGTGCCGGCGGGGATGACGCCGAGTGCGGCGGTGGCGACTGCGGCGGTGGAGAACCGCTTCCAGGAGGAGATGCTGGTGTGTGAGTTGTTCTGGTGGAGGTGCGTGCTGTTCATGCCGATAAGACTCGCAATTGCGCGACGCGTGTGACGGCGGTGATCTACGTGCTTCACTACCTGCATTTCCTACGCAGGTACTCCGAGGAAGAGAAGGCGGACCGGTCTGTTCGGAACGGCACTACGGCTTTCTGGAATCGATGCTCTCCTCGCGGGCGATCCAGGCGGCAAGCTGCGCGCGGGATCGATGCCCGGTCTTCGTGAGGATGCGGTCCACGTGTCCTTCTGCGGTACGAGGCGAGATGACCAGTCGCTCCGCGATCTCCTTGTTCGTGAGTCCCTCCGCGACGAGCCTTCCCACTTCCTTCTCGCGAGGTGTGAGCTTCACCTGCGCTGAAGGAGTGGCCGGCGCCGCCGGCTTGGACGTGCGCTTTTGCAACGCGAATTCGATCGACGCGAGGTGTTCGAGGCGTTCACCGGCCTGGGATTCTCGCTCGAATGCAGAGTCACCCAGCAGTTGACGGGTGCGGTTCTCGTAGCGAGTTCGTGTGCGGATCAACTCTTCGTTTCCGAAGAGTGGAGAGCTGCCCATCTCGCCACACAGAGTGCGCCCGATACCCAGCAGACGTGCGGATCGAGAGGGATTGCCTTCCTCGATCGCGATCCACGCAAGAATCTCGGTGCATGCACTCACACCCAGCCAGTCGCTCAGTGACTGCTTCAGTTCGATCGCTTCCTTCAACGAATCCGAAGCTTGCGGGTACTTGCGCTGGGTCCACAGGGCAAGTCCGCGGGCCCACAGCGCCCACGACGTCGAGAACCGCTCCGGCAGCGATTTACCCCTGGCGATTGTTTCCTCCGCCCAGGCAAGGGATTGTTCCAGGTTGCCGGACAGGCAGTGCACGAAAGCTAATTGGGCGCCGCCCAACAGTGTCAGGGAGTTGACTTCCCCTGACTCGGCGTGATGTGACGTGCCGGCAGTGAGAAGCTCCAACGCTTCTTCGAGATTTCCGTCGATCTCCTCCGCCGCGCCTCGGAACTGAAGCGCAAACGCCTGGGCGGTTCGATCACCGATCGATTCCGCGACGTCGCTGCATTCCAGCAAGTAGCGCTTGGAGGTCGCGATGTCGCCCTGAATCATTGCGTACCAACCGATCACCCAGAGCGCTTTCGCCCTCTCGCGGCTCGGATCCTGGTCGGCCTCCAAGGCTCGGGTCAACCAGTACCGCCCGTCTCGCAGCAGGCCGCTCGCGTTCCAGAAGAACCACAGCGAACCCGCCATCCGGAGACCGGTTCGGGCCTCCCCGGGGGTGGACAGGCAGTACTCCAGCGCCGACCGTAGATTCGCCCGCTCGTGCCGGAGGCGACGGTTCCATTCCAGCTGGCCCGATGCCAGTGACTGAGCCTCGCTGCGTTCGGACAAACGCAGGAAATAGTCTCGATGATTCCTGTGCCACTTGTCCTCGTCACCTTGCTCGGCAAGTCTCTCGACCGCGTAGTCCTTGATGCTTTCCAGCAATTTGTATCGGACAGTGGATCCGGACTGAACGGTGGAAACGACCGATTTTTCGACAAGAGTGGAGATCAATTCAAGAGCATCCGGAACGATGTCCGGATCGGTGCACACGCTCTCGACTGCATCGAAATCGAAACTGCCCGCGAATACAGACAGCCGCGCCCACAGGACTTGCTCCTCCGGTGAGCACAGATCGAAGCTCCAATCGATGGCGCCACGCAGCGTTTGATGCCGCACCGGACCGCCACGGTTTCCCCGAGTCAACAGATCGAACAGTGCGCCCTCCCGCGACAGGACGCGGTCGAGGGGAAGGGACCTGATCCGGACAGCTGCGAGTTCGATAGCCAGAGGGATGCCGTCCAGCCGCCGGCACAGACGGGCAACCCCCAGGCGGCTCTCGTCGTCGAGGGTGTATCCGGGGACGACGGATGCGGCGCGTTGCTCGAAAAGATCGACCGCCTCGGAATGAAAGCTCTTTCCTTCTCGTCCCTCGGCGAGCTGAGCCTCATCCAGAACCGAGAGGGGAGGAACCTCGAACACCGCCTCACCCAGCACACCGAGCGGTTCCCGACTGGTTGCCAGGATCTGCACGCGGTCCGACCGCCGAACGATCTCGGCGGCGACCGTGCCGCACGCCTCGATCAAGTGCTCACAGTTGTCCAGGACGATGAGCGCATGCCTTCCACCGAGGAATTCGAAGAGGTAGTGAGTACCATCCGCAGTCACTCCGTCTCGGATATCGAGCCCCTCGGCAATTGCGCTGACGACAAGTTCTGGAAGGGAGATCGCGGCGAGATCCACGAACCAGATGCCGTCGGCGTAGGTTCTGCGCACTTCCGAGGCGACGCGGCACGCCAGCCGGGTCTTACCTACCCCTCCGAATCCGGTGAGTGTCACTATCCGAGAATCCGCGAGCCGCGCCTTGACCGCGGCCACTTCATTTCGGCGTCCGACGAAACTTGTCACTTCACGAAAGAATTCGTGCGCGGTGGGAACGAGTTGGTCGGCCGCCGCCGCCACGTTCTCCTCCCGATGGCTGTCTCCCGGTTCGGTGTGCAGTGCCATCTCGTCGACGGGAAAATTATGGAGACGTTGGGATGCGCGGAGTTGCTGACCGAGTTCCGTGGCGGAGGGGCGGCTCGCCGGGGTGCCGGACATCGCACGTTCGATGATCGTGCTGACGTCCTCGGGAATGCCGTGCTTCCGTGGGTCCGGAACGGGCTCGGCGGTGATCCTCAGGAACTGGGCCACCACCTGCTCCCCACTGCGGCGTTCGAAGGCAGCGTGACCGGTCATCACTGCGAACAACGTGGCACCGAGGCCGTAGACATCGGCAGCAGCACTCGGGGGTTCGCCTGTCACCACCTCGGGGGCGGTGAACGCCGGCGAACCCGTCACGACGCCGGCGGTGGTTTCGAACCCGCCGGCGATACGGGCGATGCCGAAATCTGACAGCGCCGGCTCGCCGTAGTCGGTGACCAGGATGTTCCCGGGTTTGACGTCGCGATGAAGGATCCCGAGGCGGTGGGCAGTCTCGAGGGCACCGGCCATCTTCACCCCGAGCCGCAGCGCTTCGTCGAGCGGGAGCGGTCCGTCGCGCCGGATCCGGGTGTCGAGTGAGTCATGGGCGTGGTACGGCATGACGATGTACGGCCGACCGGTGTCGGTGACGCCCACATGGAGGACATTGACGACATTGGGGTGTCCGGTCAGCCTGCCCGCCGCGCGCTGCTCACGCAGGAACCGTTCCCGGTTCTCCTCGTCGAGGTCTGCGGTGAGGACCTTGATTGCCACGGTGCGGTCGAGCGCCGCCTGGGTGCACCGGTAGACGACGCCGAAACCGCCGCGGCCGATCTCTTGTGCGTCCTCGAATCCGGCGGCTGCCAGCTCCGCCGTGATCGAACCCGTCGCGCCACGTTGCGTCGCGAAAGGATCGATGTCAGTCATCGACTACATCGATTCTTCCGGTTCGAGTCGTTGTCGAAGAAATGCATCACTGCTGGCCTCTCGCGGATGTATCTAAGGATATCGCTGCAATGACGGTGGCGTTGCGAATGGTCACGCCTGTTTCAATAGCTGCGTCGACCCAGCGCTCACTCCGCCCGCCCACCTCCGCTTGACGAAGTGCATGGCGCTGTCGGGGTAACTCCCCGGTGGCGCCCTATCATGCCCACTTGACACATTCGCCTACACATCAGGTGTCATCACGGTCGAACCTGTGTCGCGAGGTGGGGGTGGTGGCGTCCCTGCAAACTGTCCATCCGCTGCGACGGACGACGGTGGTGTCCGGAGGACGGTCCGCGGAGTCCTTCCCACTCGGGGAATGCGACCGGCCTGCGACTCGTGAGGTGACCGGTGTTGCTGGTGAGATCGATCAGGCACCGGGCAGCGCCCTGCACGGAGAGGTGGTGCCTGCGCGCCACGTCGAGTAGTTCGTCGAAAGCCTGGGCATCGCTGTAGCCGCGTCTGGTGATCAGGACCGCCTTCGCAGTGGTCACGAGTTCACGGTCCGACGGCCCCCGGCGCCGGTCGAGGAAGCTTCGGGCGGACCGCACGGGGTTCGAGATCTCGGAATTCAACATCTGGCATCACCTTCGCCTACGACGTTCCCCGGGTCTCGGAGTCGTAAACGGATACGGACGCATTTCCGTCCCCGTTCACCGAGGATGGGGAAGCAGATCAGCTCGACCGGGCGCACTGCGACCGCCGATCGTCGGCCGATCGTTCCCTTGAGCGAATCTTAAAGAACCTCGTAGTTCAGGTTGGTTGTTCGTCATTCCGGCACTGTGCACACTCAGCTGGTCACAGTTGTGACGAGTGTCGAGACGCGGAAGGAAGAACGTGATGAGCGCCCATGGCCCCCTGTTCTCCTCCGCTGCGTTCCACTGTTGTCGCTGATCTCGTGACCGGGCGCCTGCGGGCACCCGATTCGGAGTTCGTACCTCCGATTCCCTGATCGTCCCGTCCGCCCGACCGTCGTCGGGGTGGATTCGGCGCCACGCGCGTGTCTCGTCTTCCTTCCGTTCGTCCATGCATTGAGGAGTTCCGTCAGATGACCCGAAGATTCGTCGGCAGAGCAACAGCTCTGATTGCGGCTACGGCCGCCGCAGCACTGGTGCTCACCGGGTGCGCCGCATCCCAGTCGGTGGCCTCCTCGAACGTCGGAGGGGATCCGGTTCCCGGCGGGACCCTCCGGTTCGCCGTCCTGGACGCGCCGGCGAACCTCGATCCGCATTCCGGTAGCTCGTACCCGGAGTCGCTGATCACGAGCAACATCAGCGACAAGCTCGTCTATCAGAATCCCGAATCGGGTGCTCTCGAGCCCTGGCTGGCGACGTCCTGGGACGTCAACGAGACTCTGACGGAATTCACGTTCCACCTGCGGAACGACGTCACGTTCAGCGACGGCACGCCGTTGACAGCGGACTCGGTGAAGGAGAACTTCGACCTCCTCGGTTTCGGCAACAAGGAACTCGGTGTCGTCCCGGTATCCGCGTACTGGGGCGGGTACCTCGGCACGGAGGTCATCGATCCGAGCACCGTGAAGGTCACCCTCGACAAGCCGAGTGCCGGTTTCCTCCAGGGCCTCTCGATGTACTTTGCCGGGATCCTCGGGCACACGACGCTGCAGTTGAGGAAAGAGGACCGCGCCCTTCCACAGAACATCGTGGCGACCGGGCCGTTCGTGGTGACCGAACACGTGTACCAGGAGAAGACCGTCCTGCGGAAGCGGGAAGGATACAACTGGGCGCCGGCGAGCCGGGGGCACAACGGTGGCGCCTACCTCGACGCCGTGGAAGTGCTCGTCATCCCGGAGGCCGGGGTCCGGACGGGGGCGTTGCGCTCGGGTGAGGTGGACGCGATCCTGGACGTCAACACGACCGACGAGGCGCCGCTGCGCGCCGAGGGCTGCGAGATCGTTCCCCAGCTGATCCCGGGCCGCGATATCGCATTCGATTTCAAGACCGATCTCTTCCCGACCAACGAGCGTGCCGTGCGCGAGGCCGTCAAACTCGGCTGGAGCCGGGACGCGCTGGCGAAGACGGTACTGACCGACAGCTACCGGCCGTCGTCCTCGGTGGTCTCGGAGCGCGTGCCGGGATATGCGGACTTCAGCGATCGACTGGTCGAGAACCAGGACGAGGCGAAGCGGATCCTGGATCAGGCCGGCTGGAAGGAAGGCCCGGACGGTATTCGCGTCAACGCCGACGGCAAGCCGCTCAACCTGAGTCTGCTCGCCATCAACAACCTGGTGATCAACAAGCCCGCGTTCGAACTCATCCAGCAGGATCTGCGTGACATCGGTGTGGACCTGCAGTTGCAGGTCCTTCCCATCCCCGATTACCAGGCGGCGAGCAAGCTGCAGGGCAAATGGAACGTCCAGGTGTTCAATACCAGCCGATCGGACGTGGCGGTGCTCGAGCAGACCTACTCGCCGCTGTTCACGAACGGCGCCGCCATCACTGCGGACAACCCCGTCCGGCAGAAGGCGATCGACACGTTCCGCGCCGTCAACGAGACACTCGATCCGGCCAAGCGTGCCGCCGCGGCCGCCGCGGCGCAGGACTTCGTTCTCAACGAGGAGATCCTCAGTGTGCCGGTGTACAACCCGGCCCAGGTGACCGCGGCCAACCCGAAGGTCCACAACGTGGGCTACGAGGCACAGTCGCGAAACGTGTTCTACGACACCTGGATAGAGCAGGGCTGAACAATGGGACGGTACATCCTCGCCAAACTGGGTCAGTCCCTGTTCGTCGTGTGGGCGGCGTACTCGCTCACGTTCGTCCTGCTGTACGTGCTTCCGTACGACACCGTCGACCTCATGTTCGACCCGAGCGAGGCGGAACTGGTCAGTGACGCCGACAAGGACGCGGCGCGCGCACACTACGGTCTCGATCAGCCGGTGGTCGTGCAGTACGCCACGCGACTGTTCGGTGCCTTGCACGGGGACTTCGGGCATTCGGTGCGCACGGGGGAGAACGTGTGGTCGATGATCTTCGCGGTGTTGCCGCAGACGGCGATCCTCGCGGGTGCCGCACTGCTGCTCGCGGTGATCGTGGCGTTCGCAATTGCGCTGTCGGCGGCGTACACCCGCAGTTCGTGGCTGTCGCAGGCCATCGCGTCCCTCCCCGCGGCCGGTGTGTCCGTACCGGTGTTCTTGGTGGGGCTCGCGATCCTGCAGGTCTTCTCGTTCCAGCTGCGATGGTTTCCCCCCATCGGAAACGACGGCTTCGCCTCGCTCGTGCTGCCCGCCGTCACGCTGGCGATACCGGTGTCGGCGCCCATCGCGCAGCTGCTGCTGAAGAACATCGAACTCGGGTTGAACGCGCCCTACGTCACGGTGTCCGTCGCGAAGGGCGCCAGCCGGTTGTGGGTTCTGGTGCGCGATGTTCTCAAGAACGCGAGCCTGCCCGCACTGACGATTGCCGGACTCACCCTCGGGAATTTGCTGGCCGGCGCCGTGATCGTCGAGACCATCTACTCGCGGTCCGGCCTCGGCCGGCTGACCGAGACGGCAGTCCGCACGCAGGACGTGATGCTCGTGCAGGCGGTGGTGGTGTTCGCGGCCGTCGTCTTCGTGGTCGTCAATTTCGTGGTCGACATCGTCTATCCGCTGCTCGACCCGCGGCTGCGCACGCGGGTCCTGGCCGGCGCCGCCCCGGCGGCCGGGTAAGGAGGCACCACAGTGACCACATTCGATTTCCGCTCATCGGCCTCATCCACCGCCGACACCGCCGGCGACCGGTTCGTGCGGTTCGTGCGGCTCGCGTCGACCGCACCGGGCCTGGTCCTGTCCTGGCTGGTGATCGTCACGGTCGTTCTCTGGGCGGTGGCGCCGGGCTGGTTCACGTCGTTCAGTCCCTACGACGGTGACGTCGACGCCAGCTTCAGCCCACCCGGTCCCGACCACCTCTTCGGGACCGACCGCCTCGGCCGGGACCTCCTCGCCCGCGTGATCTTCGGGGCGTCCACGACGCTCAGTGCGACGTTGCTCGCGGTATTGGTGGGGTTCGTAGTCGGTTCGGTCGTCGGTCTGCTCAGCGGGTTCGTCGGCGGTCGCACCGATGCGATCGTCATGCGCTTCGTCGATGTGCTGCTCGCGATTCCGGCGCTCCTGCTCGCCATGACGGTGGTGACGGCACTCGGATACGGAACCTTCAATGTGGCGTTGGCGGTAGGCATCTCCGCGGTTGCGGCATTCGCCCGGGTGATGCGCTCCGAGGTGCTGAAGGTCGCCCAGAGCGACTACGTGGAGGCGGCCTACGGATCGGGAGCAGGCTTCGGTCGGGTCGTGGTCCGGCACGTGCTGCCGAACTCGGTCACCGCCGTGTTGTCGTTGGCTGCGCTCGAATGCGGTTCGGCCATCCTTGCCGTGGCGGCACTGGGCTTCCTCGGTTACGGAGCGCCGCCGCCGGAGCCCGAGTGGGGGCTCGCCGTGTCGGAGGGGCGCGACTACCTCGCCACCTACCCCTGGATCTCGATCCTGCCCGGCGTCCTGATCGCCGTAGTCGTGCTCGCCACCAACCGCATCAGCAAATCGCTAGGAGACCAGAGATGAGCGACGTCGAACAGGGGCACGGTCCGCTGCTGCAGATCGACGATCTGCGGGTCAGCTACCGTACCGCTCGAGGGGCCGGGAAGACCGCCGTCGAGGGTGTGGGGCTGAGCGTCCACCCGGGTGAGTTCGTCGCCGTCGTCGGTGAATCGGGCTCGGGCAAGAGCACCACCGTCCATGCCGCGTTGCGGCTCCTGCCGTCGTCGGCGTCCATCGAGTCCGGCACGATCCACCTGGGTGGGCGGGACGTGACCCGGTGGAAGGACCGGCAGCTGGCACAGCTGCGCGGTCCGTTCGTCGGGTTCGTTCCACAGGATCCCGGCACCTCGCTCAACCCGGTGAAAAGAGTCGGGGTGCAGGTCCTCGAGGCGATCCGGCTGCACCGGAAGGTCGAATCGGGTCCGGCGCGGGAGTTGGCGCTCGAAAAACTGCGCCTCGCCGGACTGAACAGTGTCGAACGGATCTACTCGCAGTTCCCGCACGAACTCTCCGGCGGGATGAAGCAGCGAGTCCTCATCGCGATTGCCCTCGCGAGTGATCCGGCACTGCTGGTGGCGGACGAGCCCACGTCGGCGCTCGACGTGACGGTCCAGAAGGTGATCCTCGACCACCTCGCGGTTCTCCGCGACACCCTCGGGCTCGGCGTCCTACTCGTCACCCACGACCTCGGTGTGGCGTTCGACCGGGCGGACCGCGTGGTCGTCATGCGGCAGGGGAGGATCGTCGAACAAGGCGAGACGCGGGAGCTGGTCGAGAATCCGGGGCAGGAATACACCCGGTCGCTGATCGCCGCGGCGCCGTCGTTCCGCAGCGCGCGCCTCGGGCCGTCACCGCTCGCGCTCGCGGCGCGCGCCGTGGACGACACCGCGGCCGCGGGCCCCGTCCTGGAATTGCGCGACGTGACCAGGCGGTTCACCGTCGGGTCGGGCTCGAAGGCCTCCGAGTTCGTCGCGGTCGACGGTGTGACCGTCGGTGTGACCGCCGGTTCCACCCACGCCGTGGTCGGTGAATCGGGAGCAGGCAAGTCCACACTCGCGCGAATCGCGGTCGGGCTCAGCCGACCGGACGCCGGCGAGGTTCTGCTCGAAGGCGACAGGATCGACGGCCTGTCCCACCGCCGGCTGCGGCCGGTGCGACGCAGGATCCAGCTGGTACGCCAGAACCCCTACTCGTCACTCGACCCCAAGCTCAGCATCGAGCAGATCATCGCGGAACCGCTGGCTGCGTTCAAGATTCGGAACAATCGAACCGAACGCCGCACACGGGTGGTCGAATTGCTCGACGCGGTGGCGCTCGACAGCACGTTTCTCCGGCGCAAACCCGTCGAACTGTCGGGCGGGCAACGGCAGCGCGTCGCGATCGCGAGGGCACTCGCCGCCGACCCGAGAATCGTCGTTCTCGACGAGGCGGTCTCGGCCCTCGACGTCTCGGTTCAATCGCAGATCCTGCAACTCCTCGTCGACGTACAGGCCGAATTCGGGCTGACGTACCTGTTCATCACCCACGACCTGGGCGTGGTGCGGTTGATCGCCGACGACGTCACCGTGATGCGCGGCGGGCGGGTGGTGGAGTCGGGACGTGTCGACGACATCTTCGGCGCGCCGCGCGAGGCCTACACCCGAAACCTACTGCACGCCGTACCCGGCGAGAACCAACTTCTCGCCGCTGCGCTCTGACATCCGGACAACCACCTACCGAAAAGGACATCACATGACCGACAACACCGACACCGCCGGCCGACTCACCCCCGCTCTCGTCACCCCGGTGCTCGCGGCCGCGGCCGTCAACGGCGGCGCCGTGCTCGTGGACGTGCGCAGCGACAAGGGGCGCGGAGAGAACGGCGAGGTCCCGGGAGCGATCGTTGCCGACCGCGACGCACTCGACGAACAGTTCGGACTCGACTCACCCACGAAGCACGCCGAGATCATCTCGCTCGACCAGCCGATCGTCGTCGTGTGCGGATCCATTGCGGGGTCCGGCCCGGTGGCGGAGGGATTGCTCGAGCGGGGCTTCCGCAACGTGGTGCACATCGACGGCGGGTTCGCCGCATGGAAGGACGCAGGCCTGCCCGCGAACGAGCCTGCACGGGCACACGGCGACGAGACGCGGATTTAGCGGATCTACACAAAGCGTCAAGGCTGATTGTGTTGATCGGCAACATGTCTCGATATGAGATGGGACGAGAACCTGGGCTTCCGGTCGTTCCCTTCGGGCCCGGCCGGTAGACCGTTCCGTCGGCCGTCACCCGTCCGGGTGACGGCGCTCGATCACGTCGTCCGAGGAGACCCTTCATGACCGCTGTTACCCTGACCGGCCGCGTCAGCGACCATTCCACCGCCGTGGACCGTTCCCTCCCGCGGTTCCGGGAGATCTTCGCGCGCATCGCCGCCGGCGCGGCGCAGCGCGAACGCGCCCGGGAGCTGCCATACGCGGAGGTGGCCGAGCTGTTCGCCGCGGGGTTCGGTGCTCTGCGCGTCCCGGTCGAGTTCGGTGGCCACGGGGCGACCCTGCCCGAGCTCTTCGAACTCCTCGCGGAGCTCGGGCAGGCCGATTCCAACATTCCGCAGATCCTGCGGGGGCACTTCACCACCGTCGAAATCCTCCGCAACCTGGACGACGGACCGGTTCGGGCCCACTGGCTGGAAAAGATCGGTGCGGGAGCGGCATTCGGCAACGCACAGTCAGAGCCCACCGGCCGGGGAACGTTCGACATCTCGACCACCGTCACCGACCACGACGGTGAGGCAGTGGTATCCGGCGAGAAGTACTACACGACGGGAACCCTCTACGCCGACTACATCCGGGTCGCCGTGACGGACGGCGATGCGCGGCGCCGTTTCGTGGTCGTGGCGGCCACCGCGGCGGGTGTCGACCGTATCGACGACTGGGACGGGATCGGTCAACGGCTCACCGCCAGTGGAACCACGAAGTTCGAGGCGGCACCGGTCGCAGAATTCGGCGAGTTCGGGCACCGCCCGGGATTCCTCGACCAGCAGTCCTCGTTCGTGCAGATCGTGCACCTGGCGACGCTGGCGGGGATCAACCGCAACGTGCGAGACGACGCAGTGGAACTCGTGCGCAGCCGCACCCGGACGAGTCTGCATGCGCCGTCCGATGCGGCGACGTCGGACTACGCGGTCCTCGGCGTGGTCGGGAAGATCGCGAAGAACGTTCTGGTCGTCGACAGCATCCTGCAGCGGATCGCGCAGGAACTCGAAGATGTCAACGCACGGTTCGCGGCCGAGGGGCCCACCCGCGACCTGTTCGCGGAGGTCTTCGTGAACACGTCCGCGGCGCAGATCGCCGTGATCGACGCGGTCCTGGACTCCGCCAACCTCATTTTCAACGCGGGTGGTTCCTCCGCGGTGCGAGAGGGACGCAATCTGGACCGCCACTGGCGGAACGCCCGCACTCTCGCCTCACACAACCCCGTGGTCTACAAGCCGACGGTCATCGGCGACTACCTGGTCAACGGCACCACACCCAAGTCGTTCGCCGACCGGTACGGCGAGCCGAAGAATTCTTGATCGCCGCTCCATCCCCGGAAAGAGCCTTGGCGTCGAGGATCGAGTGCGCGCGACAAGGTGTACTGAACAGAATCGTCGTGATCACAAACCTGTGCTGAACGGTCGCCGGTGGGCAGGATGGGAATACGGTCGACCGGAGATCCCGCGCGACCGGCCGATCTACCCACGAGGACCACCTGTGTATGACATTCGACGGTTGATTCTGCTCCGCGACCTCGCCGAGCACACGACGATGACGGCTGTGTCCGAACTGCACGGGATCACCACGTCCGCGGTGTCCCAGCAGTTGAGGATCCTCGAGGACGAGGTCGGCGCGGTCCTGACCCGCAGAGAGGGGCGCGTGCTGCGTCTCACCCACGCGGGCCGGGTGCTGGTCGATCACACATCGAGAGTCGTTGCCGCACTGGAAGAAGCGGAGAGCGCCGTCGCGGCGACGGGAGAATCCGTCACCGGCGTCCTCACTCTGGCGACGTTCCAGACCGCCCTGACCCGGCTCGCGCTGCCGGTGGCCACGCGACTGGGTCGAGAGCACCGCGGATTGCGGGTGCGACTCATCGACGCGATGCCGGTCAATTCGGTGCCTGCCGTCCGGCAGCAGGAAGTCGATCTGGCGATCACCTACACCTACTCGTTCCGTGCACGCGACCTTCCCGCCGGTCTCGCCTCGGAGTTCCTGTTCGACGACCCACTGGTGCTCCTGGCTCCGACTCCGTTGCGGGAGCGCGCGAGGCAGCACGGGCTCGGCGCGGTCGCCGACGTGGATTGGATCGCCGCCTCCGACGGGGCCCCCTCCATCGTGTCGGTGATGTTCGCGTGCCGTCAGGCCGGATTCACGCCCCGGATCGAGCATCGGTGCGGCAGCTTCACGGGGATGGCGGAAATGGTCGAAGCCGGTTTCGGGGTGGCCGTGGTCCCCGAGATGGCGGTCTCCGAGGCCCACCGGCACCTCGTCGCGTGCCCCGTCGCCAACGGCGCGCGGCAGATCGGCGTCACGTACCGTCAGGCGTCGATCGAGCGCCCCGCGGTGGCCGCGGCCATCAGGGCATTGCGGATGGTCGCGGGGCCACTGCAGCTCGCGTCGTGAACCGTCTGCGGTCGTCCGACCCGGTTTGAGGATTTCTTAACGAATTTCGTAGCGTCACTGGCTTGTTCGCCTCACCTTCCCGCTCGATACTGAAGCACGTGACCATGAGTTCGCAACTGCACCTGAATATTTCACTTCTCACACCCGGGCACTTCCGCGGCTCCTGGCGGGTGGAGGGCAACAACCCCGGCGATTTCGTGGATCCGGCGCACTTCCGTCGTCTCATCCGGATCGCCGAGCGCGGACACCTCGACGCCGTTTTCGTCGGTGACAGTCCCGCGCTGTCCTCGGACATTCACCACGCTCCCGGCCTCGGTCTCGATCCTGTGGTCATGCTGGCCGATGCGGCCGCCGGAACGGAACACATCGGGGTGATCGCGACGGGATCGTCCACCTACAACGATCCCTACAACCTGGCCCGGCGATACCTGTCGCTCGACCATCTCACGGGCGGTCGGGCCGGGTGGAACGTGGTCACCACCCAGCATCCAGCGGCGTCCGCCAATTTCGGGTTCTCGGAGCCTCCCGACAAGGACGAAAGATATCGCAGAGCAGACGAATTCGTCGATGTCGTGGCCAAGCTCTGGGACGGGTGGGAAGCCGGCGCGATCATCGGGGACACCGAGAGCGGGCGGTTCGCCGACCCGGACCGGATCACTCCTCCCGGCCATCGTGGTCCGATCCTGTCGGTCGCGGGCCCGTTGCCGCTGCCGCGCTCACCACAGGGCAGGCCGCTGATCGTGCAGGCAGGCGCGTCGGAAGGCGGCCTCGCCCTGGCGGGAAAGTACGCGGATCTCGTGTTCTCGGCAGCACAGACCGTCGACGTCGCGAGGAACCTCAGGACCGACATCCGCGGCAGGGCGGCGGCGAACGGGCGCGACCCCGACCGGGTCAAAGTCTCGACCGGTCTCATCACCGTCGTCGGCGGCACCGAGGCCGAGGCCCGGCGGCGCGAGGAGGAACTGCGCGAGACGATTCCGCTCGAGCCGGCATTGCGGCAGCTCGCGGGACAACTCGGTCTCGATCCTGAGCGGCTCCGGCTCGACACGGTGATCAGTGCCGACGATCTTCCGGGCACGGAGTCGTCGCTGCCCCGTTCGGCCGGATTCGCCGCGAGCACACGTGCACTGCTCGCCGGCGAACCCCTCACCGCACGGCAGTTGATCCACAAGTTCGCAGGAGGGGCGGGTCACCAGCTGGCCGTCGGGACCGGCGAACAGATCGCGGACCGGATCGAAGCATGGTTCCGCAGCGGTGCCACCGACGGCTTCACGATCATGCCGGGGGACGTGGGTACCGGCCTCGAGGCCTTCGTCGAACAGGTGGTGCCGCATCTGGTGAGCCGCGGACTCTTCCGCCCCGAATACACCCACCGCACTCTGCGGGGCAATCTCGGCCTCGAGGTGACCGAGACTGCCGGCCGCACCAGGAAGGAAAGCTTCACATGACTGTCGGAGTGACCGAACCCCGCACCACCGTGCGAGGACTCGACGAAAACCGATTCCGCGAGGTTCTCGAGTTCATCGCCTCCCGCGCCGAATACCACGACCTCACCGGGGAGTTCCCGTTCGACGCGTTCGATGCGCTGCGCCGGATCGGGGCGCAGTCACTGACGGTGCCCGAGCAGTTCGGTGGGGGCGGCGCCGGAATTGCCGAGGCCGTCGAGGTGATCGAGCGCGTCGGGGCGGCGGACCCGTCGGTGGGACTGATCCTGCAGTGGAATTACACCAACCACTTGACGCTCCAACGACCCGACAACCCGTGGCCCGACGACCTGAAGGCCGCCGTGTTCCGCACAGCGGTCACCGAGGGCGCCCTCATCAACGGTCTCGCGGTGGAACGCGAACTCGGCAGTCTGTCCCGCGGAGGCGTCCCCGCCACCACGGCCACCCGCCTGCCCGACGGCAGCTGGCGGATCGACGGCGAGAAGGCCTACGGAACGGGTATCTCGGGGCTGCACTGGTTCACCGTCACAGCCACCACCGCGGATCCCCAGCCGAAGGTGGCCACGTTCCTGTTCGACCGCCAGGCCACGGGCTGGCGGGTAAAGCAGACGTGGGACCACCTCGGGCTGCGCGCGTCGGACACGCAGACCGTGATCTTCGACAATGCCCGGATTCCGCACTCCCGGTTGGTGGATCTGCGCGACCCGAACGACGGCACCGGCAAGGTCCGCAGTGCAGGCAGGCAGGCGCTGCCCCTGCTCCTGGCCGCCAACTACAACGGGGTGTCGATCGCGACGAGGGACTGGCTGGTCCGGTACCTCCACACCCGAGTGCCCACCGCGCTGGGCGCGCCGCTGGCCACGGTGCCGCGCTTCCACGACCGCGTGGGGGAGATCGAAGCGCAACTGCAGACCAGCCGTGCACTGCTGCGGCACGCGGCGGCGGTAGTGGAGACCAACAGCGCCCTGCCCGCGTTGGCGAAGCACGTGGCGACGACGACGGCGATCCGGATCACCGAGTCAGCGCTCGACCTCACCGGGAACCCGGGACTGTCTCGCAGCAACCCACTCGAACGGCACCACCGCAACGCCATGGTGGGCCGGATTCATTTCCCGCAGAGCGACTTCGTCGTCGCCAACCTCGGCAAGTCCGCCATCGCAGCGGGCGCGCCGGCCGAGGAGGAGCAGTGAGCAGGCAGGTTCACCTCAACGTCAACATTCTCAACGCAGGCGTCTTCGGCGGGTCCTGGAGGTTTCCCGGAACCGATCCGCTCGCCTCCTTCGGGCTCGACCACTACATCGACATCGCCCGGAAAGCGGAGGCAGCCAGGCTCGACGCGATCTTCCTCGCCGACGGTCCGGCGATCCGGGAAGACCTGCGCTACCGGCCGTTCAACAGCCTCGAACCGTCCGTCGTGCTGGCCGCGGTCGCCGCTGCGACGGAGACGATCGGTCTGATCGGCACACTGTCCTCGACCTACAACGACCCGTACGACGTCGCACGGCGTTTCGCCACACTCGACCAGCTCAGCGGTGGCCGGTCGGGCTGGAACGTGGTGACCACGGCGGGCAGGGAATCGGCGCGCAACTTCGGCTTCGACGACGAACCCGACCACGCTGGCCGCTATACCCGGGCCGCCGAGTTCGTCGAGGTGGTGCGGAAACTATGGAACAGCTGGGAGCCCGACGCCCTGGTGGGCGACAAACCGGCATGGCGATTCGCCGACCCCGACAAGATCCACCGCACCGACCACCACGGCCCCCACTTCGACGTCGCCGGACCGTTGAACGTTCCGCGCTCACCACAAGGGGAGCCGGTGGTGGTGCAGGCCGGTGCATCGACGAACGGGCGGGCACTCGCCGCCCGAGTCGGTGAGGTGATCTTCACGGCCGCGCAGACGGAACAGGAAGCTGCCGAGTACTACCGAGACGTCAAGGCCCGCGCCGTCGGTTACGGGCGCAGGGCCGAAGACGTCGTGGTCCTGCCGGGCCTGTCGACCGTGATCGGCAGCACCGAGGCGGAAGCGCTGCGCCGCCGCGACCTACTCGCCGAACTCGTGCCGCCCGAGTACGCGCTCACCCGACTGTCGGGTCAGCTCGGCGTCTCCGAGGACGCGCTCGTCCTCGACGGGCCTCTGCCCTGGCACCTGCTGACGGACGCGGACGAGGCAGGCGGCTCGCAGACGTTCTACAAGATCGCCGTCGGACTGGCGCAGCGCGAGAATCTGACAGTTCGCCAACTACTGCGCCGACTCGGCGGCGGCGCCGGGCACCGCATCGTCACCGGCACCCCGGAGCAGATCGCCGACGCGATCCTGGACTGGGTGGACAAAGGCGTCGCCGACGGGTTCAACCTGATGCCCGACGTGCTGCCCAGCGGATTCGACGATTTCGTCGACCATGTCGTCCCGATCCTGCAGCGCCGCGGCCGGTTCCGCACCGAGTACGAGACGACAACTCTGCGAGGGCACCTGGGCCTGAAGATCCCGGCTCACACCGTGCCGACCTCGACGGACCGGGTGGTGGCGTGATGGGCGGAGTCGACGGTCGCTCGCTGCACTTCCTCGTCAACGTCGGAAGCGCCGGATATCACCCGGCCGCCTGGCTGGATCCTGAGCTGGCACCGGAGTCGTTCATCAGTCTCGACCATTACCGCCGGGTGGCCGCCGTGGCGGAGCGCGGACTCCTCGACGGATTACTGTTCCCGGACATCCCAGTACAGCAGCCGGGCATCGCCCGCGGTCCCGCGGCCACACTGGACCCGATTCTGCTCACGAGCGCTCTGGCCGTGTCGACCGAACGTGTCGGGCTGATCCCGACCGCCACGTCCACACTGAATCTGCCGTACAACCTGGCGCGCAGAATTCTCTCGCTCGATCATGTGAGCGGCGGCCGGGCCGGGTGGAACGTGGTCACCACGTTCGAGCCGAACGCCGCCCGTAACTTCGGCATCGAGCATCTCCCCGAGCGCGACGAACGCTACCGGCGTGCCGGCGAGTACGTCGAACTGACGAAGAAGCTGTGGGACAGCTGGGAAGACGACGCACTGATCGGCGACCAGGCGTCGGCGCGATTCGCCGACCCCGACAAGGTGCACGCGGTGGATCATCGCGGCGAGTTCTTCACCGTCGCCGGGCCCCTGAACGTCACCCGTTCCCCACAGGGCCGACCAGTGCTGGTGCAGGCGGGTTCGTCCGCTCAGGGCAAGGCTTTCGCGGCGGCCCATGCGGAGGCGATCTATGCCACCCAGTTCGGGCTGGGGCCGGCGCAGCAGTTCGCCCGGGAGATCCGGTCGGCCGCGGCCGCGGACGGTCGCGACCCCGCCCAGATCCGAATCCTGCCCGGACTCGTCCCCGTCGTCGCCGGCACCACCGCGGAGGCGTCCGGCAAGTTCGACATCTTGCAGTCCCGCTTGCACCCGGACAGCGCCCCGGTGCGGGCACTCGCCCGGTGGCTGGGCTGCCCGGACGAGGACCTCGACCTGGACGCACCGCTCCCCGAGCAGCTGTCGACACTGCCGGAGAACAGGGTCGGACCGCAGGGCTTCTTCGCGTCGCTGACCCGGTAAGCCGCCGACACCGGGCACACCGTCCGGCAGCTCCTGTCCGAGTTCCTCGGTGGGCACCGCGTGGTGGTCGGTACTCCGGAGCAGGTGGCCGACCATGTCGAGACGTGGTGGCGGTCGGGCGCCGTCGACGGGTTCACCGTCATCCCGGCCGTTCTGCCCTCGTACCTGGAAGACTTCGTCGACCACGTCGTCCCGATCCTCCAGGCCCGCGGGCTCTTCCGCACCGACTACACCGGCCGCACACTCCGGAGCCACCTCGGTCTCCGCGAACCGATCAACACGTTTTCCCGCAGATGATTGCCACGACAGAAAGCAGAAACCAGATCATGACGTATCGCCACCTCGGACGGACCGGTGTGCAGGTCAGCGCGCTCACGCTCGGCGCAATGAACTTCGGGTCCTGGGCGAACACCGACCACGAGGACGCCGCCCGGATCATCCACCGGGCGCTGGACGCCGGAATCAACGTCGTCGACACCGCCGACGTGTACTCGCAGGGCGAGAACGAGGAGATCGTCGGGAAGGCGCTGCACGGCCGCCGCGACGACGTGGTCCTCGCCAGCAAGTTCCACGGCCAGATCGGGTCCGACCCCACCCATCGCGGCAACTCGCGGCGCTGGATCTTCAAGGCGATCGAGGGCAGCCTCCGACGGTTGCAGACCGATCATCTGGACCTCTACCAGATCCACCGCCCCGACCCCGACACCGACTTCGACGAGACCCTCGGCGCGTTGAACGACCTCGTGCGGCAGGGCAAGATCCGCTACTTCGGCACCACCACGTTCGAGCCGCACCAACTGGTCGAAGCACAGTGGGCAGCCGACAGGCGCCACCTGCAGCGTCCGGTCACCGAGCAGCCGCCGTACTCCATTCTCGCGCGGGCCGCCGAACGCGCCACGCTGCCGATCGCCGAGAAGTACGGGCTGGGCGTCCTCACCTGGAGCCCGCTCGCCGGGGGCTGGCTGTCGGGCCGGTACCGCGCGGGCGAGACGGATGCCGCGGAGTCGAGCCGGTTGACCCGGCAGCCGCACCGCCACGACCCGGAGTTGCTCGCCAACCAGCGCAAGCGGGCCGCCGCCGAGGAACTGCAGAAGCTGGCCGACGACGCGGGCCTGTCGCTGATCCACCTCTCCCTGGCCTTCGTCCTCCAGCATCCCGCCGTCAGTTCCGTCATCATCGGGCCGCGGACCCTCGAGCACCTCGAGGGTCAGCTCGGTGCCGTCGACGTGAGACTGGGCAGCGACATCCTCGACCGTATCGACGAGATCGTCGCCCCCGGAGTCACGATCAGCCCGGCGGACGAGGGCTACCTTCCGCCGTCACTGACCGACGCGGCAACTCGCCGTCGCGCCACCACAGCGAAGGACGACCACTGATGGCACTGCAGGACTTCCGCGTCTTCGGACGCACGGGTGTGAAGGTCAGCCCGTTGACGCTGGGCACGATGAACTTCGGGGCCCGTGGCAAGACTACGCGCGAGGACGGCATCCGGGTGATCCACCGGGCGCTGGACGCAGGCATCAACGTCGTCGACACGGCAGACACCTACTCGCGCGGGGAATCCGAGGAGATCGTCGGGAAGGCGTTGAAGGGCCGCCGCGACGACGTGTTCCTGGCGAGCAAGTTTCACAACGCCGTCGACGACAATCCACAGCATCGCGGCAATTCGCGTCGATGGATCACCGAGGCCGTGGAGGGCAGTCTTCGGCGCCTCGGCACCGACTACCTGGACCTGTACCAGGTCCACCGGCCCGAGTCGCACACCGAGATCGGCGAAACTGTCGGAGCACTCGACGATCTCGTTCGGGCGGGCAAGATTCGCTACTACGGAACCTCCGTGTTCTCGCCCGCGGAACTCGTCGAGACCCAGTGGGTGGCGGACTCCCGGAACCTGCAGCGCTCGTCGAGCGAGCAGGTTCCGTACTCGCTGCTGATCCGCGGCATCGAACGGGAAACCCTGCCGATCGCCCGCAAGTACGGGCTCGGCGTGATCACCTACGGTCCGCTCGCCGCGGGCTGGCTCAGTGGGAAGTACCGGATCGGTGCTCCGCAGCCGGAGTCGTACCGCGCCGAACTGATCAAGGGCCGCTTCGACATCGACGCACCGGCCAACGCCCGCAAGCTCGCAGCCGCGGACGCACTTGCCGTGCTGGCGGAAGAACTGGGCATCAGCCTGATCCAACTGTCCTTGGCGTTCGTGCTGGCCCATCCCGATGTGACATCCGCGATCGTCGGACCACGCACCATCGAGCACCTCGACAGCTATCTGGATGCCGTCGATGTGACACTGTCCGGTGAAGTGCTGGACGGGATCGACGAAATCGTCTCGCCCGGAACGGTGTTCACCGAGCGCGACACCGGAAAGATTCCCGAGGCGCTGGCCCGGCCGGAGCTGCGACGGAGCCCCGCCGCGTAACACGACGGCCGGCGGAGGCCCCGCCAACGCGTCTCGAGGAGACGTCGCTGACGGGGCCATCCACCACGTCCGGTGTTCTTACCCCTCTTCTCGAACACCGCATGTCACCGCAGCCTCTCCCAAGACCGCGGCATACTGAACGTACTTGCTTTCCGGGAGCGGCGCACCAAATCAATTCTTTGCGAATATAACTCGGCTTTCGCGCTCAACGTAGCTCAGCGACCCTGTCGAGCGAGCCGTTCCCCCGGCGTCGTCGCTCCCCAGACTCCGTGCTGTTGGCCGGTGTCGAGCGCATACGCGAGGCATTCCTCCACCACCGCGCAGCCGCGGCAGAACTCCTTGGCGAGATCTTCCCGCTCGAAGCGCGCGTTCCTGCGTTCGGCGTCCGCCGGGAAGAAGATCTCCGCGTCCTCTTCATGGCAACGCGCCGACAGTCGCCACTGCCACAGCTCTGTGTCGTGACGCTGCAGTGTTGTCACCGGTGTCGACATCTTTTCGACTACCCCCTTCGGTCTCGGGTCGTCCCGTAGTACAGCCGATCGGCTGTCGCCGGAGAAGAATTCGAATCTCGAGGATGCGAAGATCCGATCGGCGTGACTCGAATCCTGTTGTTCGGCGACCGTCCTTGCCATGCTGATCGAGTGACACCGGCGCGGCCTCGAAAGGTAGACGCATGACCATCCTCGATCCACCCACAGTCGATGCTGCGAGCCTCGGCGTCTACGACTCGATCACCGATGCCATCGGCAACACGCCCCTCGTTCGGTTGAACCGGGTCACCGAAGGCATCTCCGCGACGGTGTACGCCAAGCTCGAGTTCCTCAATCCCGGCGGAAGTGTGAAGGACCGTGCCGCCCTGGCCATGATTCGCGCGGCGGAGGAATCGGGAGAGTTGCTACCCGGGGGCACCGTCGTGGAAGGCACGTCGGGCAATACCGGGGTCGGTCTGACGTTGGTTGCTGCCGCCCGGGGTTACCGTTCGGTCGTCGTCGTGCCCGACAAGACCAGCGCCGAGAAGATCGGGTTGCTGCGCGCGCACGGGGCGCAGGTGCATGTGACGCCCGGCGGACGGCCCAGTCATCATCCTGAATTCGTCCGCAACGTCGCCATTCGGCTCGCGGCGGAGATTCCCGGCGGCTGGCTCGCCGGTCAGTACGACAACCCGGCCAATCCGGACGCGCACCGCACCACGACCGGACCGGAGATCTGGCGTCAGACTCAGGGCCGGGTCACCCATTTCGTGGCGGGAGTCGGAACCGGTGGGACCATCACGGGGACAGGGGAGTTCCTGGCCGAGGTCTCCGGCGGTGCCGTGCAGACAGTCGGCGCGGACCCCGAAACCTCCGTGTACGGCGGGGGCGACGGCCGGGCCTGGTACATCGAATCCGTCGGCCACTTCCTGCACCCGCAGACCGAGACAGACGAGTGGCCGGACTCCTACCACCCGGACGTCGTCGACCGACTCGAGCGGATCACGGACGTCGAGGCCCTCACGGTGCTGCACCGCCTCGCCCGGGAGGAAGGACTCCTCGTCGGGGGTTCCGCCGGCACCGCGGTCGCCGCCGCCCTGCGGGTCGCGCGGACTCTCGGCCCGGACGACGTCGTGGTCGTGATCGTCCCGGACTCGGGCCGGGCGTACCTGTCGAAGTACTTCGACAACGAGTGGCTCGGACGGCTCGGCTTCCCGCTCTACCACGCCCCGAGCGGACCCGTCGTGGGTGACGCACTGGGTGGCCGGGGAATCGCACCCCGGACAGTGCCGTCGACCGTGACCGTGGCCGTGGCAGGTGACCTGCTCACGGACACCCCGGCGCTACCCGTCGTGCTGGCGCGCCCGGGTACCGGTCCGATCGTGGTCGCGGAGATCCTGGGGGCCGTCGGTCCCGAGGCGCTGTCGGACGCTCCGGACGACGACCCGGTCGGCGCGCACGTCGCTCAGCCGCTGCCCGTCGTGGGAGTCACCGAGGAGTTGTCGGTGGCAGTGCGGCGAATCGGCGGACACCGGGGGCCGGTGGTCGTGGCCGAGGCCGGGCGGGTGGTGGCGCTCGCAGACGCCGACGACATCCGCACCGCCGCGGGCGAGCATCGGTAGGCCGATCCTGACCGACCTCGACACAGCACCGGAACGCACCGATGCCGGACCGGCGCTTCGCGACACGGCGGGACGTCGGGAGGTGCTCGTCTGCGCCGCCGCCGGTTTCACCACACTCCTCGACTCCGCTGTGCTGGGCATCGGCTTGCCGGCCATCCGGTCGTCCCTCGATGCGGGGACGGCGGACGTGCAGTGGATTCTGGCGAGTTACTCACTGACCTTCGGTCTCGCCCTCGTCCCCGCGGGGCGGATGGGGGATCTGATCGGCCGAAGGCGGCTGTTCCTTGCGGGTTTGAGCCTGTTCGCCGTCATGGGCCTGGTCGGTGCCCTCGCCGCGGAGCCGTGGACTGTCGTTGCGGCCCGCCTCGGCCAGGGCGTCGGGGCGGGAGTGGTCAGTTCCCAGGTCCTCGGCATCATCTCCGACCGCTACTCCGGGCCTCGTCGAGTCAAGGCACTCGCGGCATACGGAACGGCCGGGGGGCTCGCCGGTTTCATCGGTCCGATCGTCGGTGGTGTGCTCCTCGGGGTCGGGGGTCCCGATTGGGGGTGGCGGCTGTTGCTTGTGCTGAACGTGCCGTTCGCGGTCGTCACCGTTGCGCTCGGCGCGCTGTTCCTGCGTCGTGACAGCCGCTCCCGGTCGGGGGCGACAGTCGATGTCGTCGGTCTCGGGCTGATCGCGGCTGCGACGACGCTTCTGCTGTTGCCGATGGTGTCGCACTTCGGGGCGACGCGAGCGGTGCTGTCGGTGTCGGTTTCGATCCTGGCTCTGGGGTGTTTCCGCTGGTGGGAACGGCGCTACGCGAGTCGCGGCGGCACGCCGGTGCTGTTGCCTGCATTGATGCGGGCACGTGGCTACACACTGGGTACGGCGGTCGCGTTGTTCTGGTTCGGCGCCCTCCTGGCGATGAACGCCGTGATGAGCCTCTATCTGATCGAGGGACTCGGCATCGCACCGCTGCACGCGGCCCTGGTGATGTCGGGAAGTTCGGTGATGATGGCGGTGACCTCGGCAGTCGGCTGGCGGGTGGTCGCCCGGTTCGGTCGCGCCGCGGTGGTGGGTGCCATCGTCGCGGAACTGTTCGTGGTCGCCGGATACGTGCTCGCGGTCACTGTGCTGCCGCGGACGTCGGTGCTCGCGGTGGTCGCCGCGCTGGCGGTTCTGTCCGGGGTCGCGAGCGGATTCGTCGACGCCCCCAACCGTGCGATGACGCTCGAGCATGCGCCGGCCGGTGTGAGCGGCGTGGCCGTGGGATTCCTGCAGCTGTCGCAGCGGTTGTCGGCGACCGTCAGCCTCGCCGCGGTGCCCGGCCTGTATCTCGGGGTCCTGTCCGCGGACGCCGGGAACTACGGCCGTGCGATGGCGGCGGGGCTTGCAGTGTGCGCCGGAATGCTGTTGTCGTCGTTGGCATGTGCCGTCCGGGACGGCCGCAGGAGACGAGAATGACGGTTCCGTGGCCCCGCCGTCGGCGCTGCAGCATCGGCAGCTTCGGATCGGTGCGAGACAAACTCTTGTAGGTGGGCGGGGCGGCTTGGAGACTGAGGACAGCTTCTGCGTGATTCAGCCCGCCGCACAACGACAATGGAGCACAGAATCGTGTCAGCACAATCCGCACGCCGGCAGATCCGGCTCGGCCTCCTCACCAACCCGCCCGGTAACGGTGCCCGCGGGCAGATCCGTCCCGGTGACGTTCGGCATCCCGGCCGCGTCCTCGACCATTACATCCATCTCGCCCGGACTGCGGAAGCCGCGAAGTTCGACGTCCTGTTCGCTGCCGACGGACTGACCTCCGACACCGAGCTCGGCACGAAACCGGAACCGCTGACACTCTTCTCGGCGGTCGCTGCCGTGACGGACCACATCGGGCTGGTCCCGACGGTGTCGACGACGTTCACCGCGCCGTTCAACCTTGCGCGACAGTTTCAGTCGCTGGACCACCTCTCCGGTGGCCGCGTGGGGTGGAACGCGGTGACGTCGGCTGCGGGGGAGCGCAACTTCGGCGACGCACCGCTGCCCCAACACGAGGCACGGTACCGGCAAGGACTCGAACATGTGTCCGTTGTCCAGGCGCTGTGGAACTCGTGGGTCGACGACCGGTCTGCTGTCCCGATCGACCACCGCGGCGAGTTCTACACCGTCGAAGGGCCCCTTCCGCTGCCGCCGTCCGCACAGCACCATCCGGTGCTGTTCCAGGCCGGATCGTCCGACGACGGCAAGGCGTTCGCTGCCGCGTTCGCGGAGGGCGTCTACACCGCGCAGCAAACACTGCACGGAGCGCAGCACTTCTCTCGCGACCTGAAGGCCCGGACCGCGGCAGCGGGCCGCGACCCGGCGAACATCCTCGTCCTACCCGGGATCAGTACAACGATCGGCGGCACCGAGGACGAGGCCACGCGGATCGACGACGACCTGTTCGAGCAGCACTACAGTGATGCCTCCCGCACCGCGCTCGAGGGTCAACTGGCCGGCGTCGACCTGTCCGGCCTCGCGCTCGACGACACGATTCCGCCGTCGTGGCTGCCACCGGTCGCATCGGTACAAGGCAGGCAGAGTCGGTACGGTGTGTTCCGCGAACTGGCGGTGGACGAACGCTGGACGGTTCGGCAGTTGATCACACTGCAGCAACGGTCCGCAGGTCACGGTCGTGCTGTCGGCTCACCCGAACAGGTCGCGAACCGGCTCGAGCAGTGGTTCGTCGAGGGCGGTGCCGACGGGTTCATCGTCATGCCCGGGCAGGGTCCGGGCGGTGTCGAGGCGTTCACCGAGCATGTCGTCCCGATCCTGCAGAAGCGCGGACTGTTCCGCACCGAATACGAATCCGCCACGCTTCGAGGGAATCTCGGCCTCCCCGCGATTCCGGACCGCCTCCTCGCTGCGTGATCCGTCGTACACTCCCGCCCACGAAGGAAGTTCGAACATGACGAGCCTCACATCCTCTCCTCCGTCCTCGTTGTCCCGCTTGATCACTCGCCCGCTCGAAGCGGGTGGGTTCGGACCGCCGCCGGACTCGCTGCAACCCGACGCGATCCGCCTGGTGGGAGGGGTCCCCGCCGACGAGGCGCTCCCGGTGAACGAACTGGCGACCGCGTTCGCCGTCGCCCTCGCGACACCCCCGACCGGAGCTCGGGCGCTGCAATACTCGGTCGCTCCAGGCATCGCCAGCCTCCGCGAGTGGATCGCGGGGCGGGAGAGCGACGAGTCCGGTGTCGTCGATCCGGACCGGGTGGTCGTTACCAACGGTGCCCTGCACGGACTGAGCCTGGTCTTTGCCGCACTACTCGACCCCGGCGACCTGGTGGCCGTCGAGAGCCCTACTTTTCCCGTTGCGCTGCGGGTGCTCGACCACTACGGTGCCCAGGTCCTACCCGTGCTCAACACCGGCGGCCGACTGGACCTCGACGTCTTCGAGGGCCATCTGCAGGCGGGGCGGATCCCGAAGCTGTTCTACGTGATCCCCGACTTCCACAATCCGACCGGCACGACCCTCGCAGCCGAGGACCGGTTGCGGCTGGTCGCCCTCGCCGAGCGCTACGGATTCGTCGTCGTCTCCGACAATCCCTACCGCGAACTCCGTTTCCGGGGCACGGCCGTCCCGGACTTCCCGCTCGACAGCGACCGTGTGGTGCGAATCAATACCTTCTCCAAGACCCTCGGACCAGGGCTCCGACTGGGATGGGCTGTCGCCCCGTCCTGGCTCCAGGCCGGACTGTTGCGGTTACGCGCGAACCTCGATCAGCATCCATCGTTGGTGACCCAGTCCGCCGTGGCGCATCTGCTCGGTCGGCCAGGACTGTTCGACGGCATCGTCGCGAACGCCCGCACCCTCTACCGGGAGCGAGCGGATCTGCTGGCCGACGTTCTCACCACCGAGGCGGGTGACGTGGTGTCGATTCCGCAGGCCGAGGGCGGAATCTTCGCTTGGGCGACGGTGACCGACCCCGGCATCGATCTCGCGGAGGTCCGCGCCGCCGCGAACGTGCTGGGCGTCGACTTCTCCTCGGGCCGCTACTTCGATCCCGCCGCGAGCGGACTCTACGCACGGAGCCTGCGCTTGGGCTTCACGAACCAGAGTGAAGACAACCTCCGGCTCGGGGCGCAGCGCATCGCCAAGGCCGTCCGTGAGATCCACTCCGCGCCGCTCGCCTGATCCAGATCTCTCACGTCGAAAGGAACCGCGATGACCACTGCCGGACGTCGGCCCCTGATCCTGAATGCGGGAATCAACAGCACCGGCTACAGCGCGAAGTCGTGGAGAGCGGAGGGGCGTCCCTGGGATCGGTTCCTCGACTACGGCCACTACCTCGAGGCCGCCGAGATCGCGCACTCCGGCGCGCTCGACGCACTGTTCATCTCGGATCATCCGGCTCTGCAGCGGGACACCACGTCTCGGCCGATTCACTCGTTCGATCCGCTGGTCCTCTTCTCAGCGCTCACAGCGAACGTCCCCGACATCGGGTTCCTGCTGACGGCCTCGACCGGCTACAACTCGCCCTACAATCTGGCGCGTCGGCTGGCCACGCTCGACCACATCAGTGGTGGCCGTGTGGTGTGGAACGCCGTCACCAGCTTCAATCCCGACGTCGCCGCAAATTTCGGTCGCGACTCCCTGCCCGACCGCGACGAGCGGTACCGGCGTGCGAACGAATTCATCACCGTCGTCAAACGACTGTGGAGCAGTTGGGACGTCCGTGCAGAGGGCTTTCCGCGCGCCGACGGCGCACTCTGGGACGACGACAGCGCTCGCCGGATCGCGCATGCCGGAGAGTTCTTCCACGTCCAGGGTCCGCTCAACGTGCCGCTCGGTCCGCAGGGTTACCCGCTCATCGCCCAGGCCGGCGGTTCCGAGCAGGGCATCGATTTCGCCGGCAGGCACGCCGACCTGATCTACGCGCCACTCTTGTCGATCGGAGCAGCACGCGACTACACCAGCGACGTGCGTGAGCGGGCACTGGCCCATGGCCGTGACCCGCAGTCGATTCGATTCGTTCCAGGTCTCGTTCCCGTCATCGCGGAGACGAAGGCGGAGGCGCGGAGTCTGCACGAGCGGCTCAACGGTCACGACGGGGAGGAGTCGCTCATCGGCGCCCTCGTCCGCCGACTGAGCCCGGCACTGGACGGACTCGCCGCTCATGATGTCGTCGACCCCGAGCGGCTGGCACCAGTGCCCGGACAGCGTGGACCGGTCGGGTTCACCCGGGCATTCTACGACGTCGCCCGTTCGGAGCGCATCACGTTGCGGGACCTGGCCCGCCGGAGCGAGGGTGGTCACCGCCTCGTGATCGGCACGCCGGACGACGTCGCGGCCGACCTCCTCGAGTGGTGGGACTCCGGCGTCGTCGACGGGTTCACGCTGCAACTCCCGGTGCTACCGGACGACCTTCGGTTGTTCGTGGACGAGGTAGTGCCGCGCCTCGTGCGGGCGGGCGCCCGGCTCGATCACTATCCCCGGCGGACCTTGCGCGAGCGATTCGATCTGCCGTTGGCGGAGAACACGCCCCAGCTCACCTGAGGACATGTCGCGACTGCGCTGCAGCGGCGGTGTCGCGGATGTCGGCCGACAGCACCCGCGATATCAACCCGCGACTCAATATTTTCCGTTACAGCCCAACGGAAACAACGATCACCGACCATCTGGAGGTTAGCGACGATGACTGATCCGCATTCGAACGGCAACGGCACGAAGACTCCGCCCACCACTACCAACGCCGGCATTCCGGTTGCGAGCGACAACGAGTCCCTCACCGCGGGCGCCCAGGGACCGATCCTGCTCCACGACCACTACCTGGTCGAGAAACTGGCGCAGTTCAATCGTGAACGCGTCCCGGAGCGGGTCGTGCACGCGAAGGGAGGGGGCGCGTTCGGCGAACTCGAGATCACGCACGACATCTCTCGATACACCAAGGCCGACTTCCTTCAGCCCGGCAAGAAGACCGAGGTGCTGGCCCGGTTCTCGACAGTCGCAGGTGAGCAGGGCAGCCCCGATACCTGGCGTGACCCGCGCGGATTCGCGTTGAAGTTCTACACCGAGCAGGGAAACCACGACCTCGTCGGGAACAACACTCCGGTCTTCTTCATCAAGGATCCCAGCAAGTTCCCCGACTTCATCCGCTCCCAGAAGCGGCGTCCCGACTCGGGTCTGCGCGACAATCACCAGCAGTGGGATTACTGGACGCTCCGTCCCGAGTCGGCGCACCAGGTCACCTGGCTGCTCGGCGATCGTGGGATCCCGAAGACGTGGCGGCACCAGGACGGATTCGGTTCTCACACCTACCAGTTCGTGAACGCCGAGGGCAACCGGTCGTGGGTGAAGTTCCACTTCAAAACGGACCAGGGAATCGAATTCCTCACCCAGGCGGAGGCCGACGTGCTCGCCGGCTCCGATCCCGACCACCACCGGGCCGACCTCTTCCACGCGATCGAGGACGGCGCCTTCCCGAGTTGGACCGTGAAGGTTCAGATCCTGCCCGAAGAGGACGCGGAGGGGTACCGGTTCAATCCGTTCGACTTGACGAAGGTGTGGTCGCAGAAGGACTACCCGCTCATCGAGGTCGGCAAGCTCACCCTCAACCGTAACCCGGAGAACTTCCACGCTCAGATCGAGCAGGCGTCGTTCGAGCCGTCGAATCTGGTGCCGGGAATCGGGGCGAGCCCCGACAAGGTGCTGCTGAGCCGAATCTTCTCGTACGCCGACGCACACCGGTACCGGATCGGGTCCAACTACGCGCAGTTGCCGGTGAATCGGCCGAAGTCTCCGGTGCACTCCTACTCGTACAAGGACGGGGCGTCGCAGATCCTGTGGAACGACCCGGAGGTCCCCGTGTACGCCCCCAACTCGTACGGCGGGCCGGCGGCCGATCCGTCGCGGGCCGACAACGACGAGGGCGCATGGCAGTTCGACGGCCGCGCGGTCCGCGCCGGTTACATCCAGCATGCGGAGGACAGCGACTGGGCACAGCCCGGGACGCTGGTGCGTGAGGTCCTCGACGACGCCGCGCGCGACCGGTTGGTCTCGAACATCGTCGGCCATGTGTCGAACGGCGTCCGCGAGCCGGTGCTGAGCCGCGTGTACGAGTACTGGACGAATGTCGATGCCGGTCTCGGCCGACGGGTCCGTGAGGGTGTCGAGGCGGCGCACGGGCAGACGGTGGACACGACGGCACTCGACTCCGCTGCGGTGTCGAGCACCACTGCGTCTGTCTGACCGCAGGTCGTCGGCCGTCCCCGGGTGCGGGGACGGCCGACGAATGCGCCGTGGCTCGTGGGTGGCGGCCGTTCGATTCGGCAGGCCTACCCGAATACCTTCTCGAAGCAGTTCGAGAAGGGCAAGGCCTCATACGGGGAGAAGATCGGAATCCTCGAGTAGCCACACTTCTCGTACAGCCTGACCGCGTCGGGCTGCCGGTCACCGGTCTGGAGAATCAAGCGCGGTCGCCTCGCCTCTCGTGCCGCATCCTCGACCGCGCTCAGCAGCGCGGTCGACACACCGGTACCACGGTGCTCCTTGACGACGAACATCCGCTTCACCTCGAGGTCGTCGCCGTTCCAGCGCAGGGCCGCGTGGCCGACAGCACGTGGCTCCGCAGCCTCGATGTCGCTGACGTACACCAGGATAGTGACGTGCACCGATTCCGGATCCACGGCATTGGTGGTAGCACGAACAGCATCCGACACTCGGTCGGAATATCGAGGACCGACTTCTGCCGCCATAGCCGCCCGCAACGTCACCGCGTCGGGATCGGACCACTGGGCTGTGCGGACGACGAACTCGGTGCGCGTGGCGCTTTCGGTCATGACAGTATCTCCATACACGTAGATTCGACGAACCACAGTGCCATGGTGCCGACGCGTCGGTCGATGGTTGAAATCAGTGCAACCTCAATGTCATCCGACGATTGAAACTCTTCCATTTGGAGCGCGATTGGGCTAATGGCCCGATGTCGCATCGTTGCGCCGACGGTTCTTTCTCCCATACGCGGATGGCGTGTCCCGTCAGGTGAATTTCAATCACCGAGAGCGTAAAGCTTCGCACGGTCCCCGTCGTGGGCTATAGGAACCGTTGAGCATGTTGTGACGGTGCGCTTTTCGGTCTCACGTGCCGTGATACATTCGTGTCGACGGTCATGAGTACCAGCATCGAGCCCTGGCTTGCTGGTCGGCAACCCTCCCGCGCGGCGGGGTGCTCCAGGTGACGACCCGGCGGAATCGACAACTGATTCCGCAAGCGCGCAAGGAGTCCGTGGACCCTGGGTCTCCGGTGCGCGTCCGCACTCCTTCGAAAGGACTTTCGTCGTGGTTCGAGCGCCCAAACCGCTACACCTGGCAGTCGAGATAGATGGCGCGGGAGGTCATCCCGCCGCGTGGCGTGTGTGGGGGCGCCCGCCTGAGGATGTGCTCTCTCCCCGGGTCCTCAGGTCGGTCGTGGACACCGCAGAGGCCGCCGGTTTCGCGCTGGTCACCATCGACGACCGAGTGGTGCCGGGGGAGGGCGCGTACCCGGTGGGACGGTTGGATGCTGGGACGCGTGCGTCGTTCGTGGCGACGACGACGGCCAGTATCGGGGTGGCGCCGACGGTGCAAGCCCTCACCACCGAACCGTTCCATCTCGCGACGCAGCTGGCCAGCCTCGATCACGGCAGTCGGGGTCGCGCGGCATGGGTGGTCGGCTCGGACAACTCCGCGGACGTCAATGGTGCAGTCGGATTCGAGCCACGTGCCCCCGAGGCCGTACAGCGCGAGGTCCGAGACGTCATCGAGCTGGCCCGCCAGCTGTGGGATTCGTGGGAGGACGATGCCGTGATCCGCGATGCCGCGACGGGTCGCTACCTCGATCCCGACAAGGTGCATCACGTCGGGTTCGAGGGCGAGTTCTTCAGCATCGTCGGACCGCTCATCACACCCCGTTCACCGCAGGGTCAGATAGTCGTCGTGGGAGCTGCGGAGCTGGGGGTGACGGATCTTCTCGACATTGTGCTGCTGTCCGGTCGGGATGTGACCGAAATCGGGACGTCGGCGGCAGGACAGCAGGCCGTGACCCTCGCCGATGTCGAGGTGATTCTCGATACGAAGACCGAGTCCGCGCAGTCCCGCCTTGCCCGTCTCGATGGGTATTCGCCGTGGCCGGACCGAGGACGCCTTCGATTCGCGGGTTCGGCACGGGACTTCGTCGACCTGGTGCGGTCCCTGGCGGACAAGGTGGACGGTGTCCGGATCCATCCCGCCGTCGTCACCACCGATCTCGCCGTTCTGGTTGACGAGGTCCTTCCCGTATTGCAGGAGTTGTCACTGCACCGGATTCCGAAACCGGGCTCGACGTTGCGGGAGACGCTCGGATTACCTCGGCCGCTCAGCCGCTTCACATCGACCACCAACTAGCCACGACCAGGCAGGAGTTTGCCATGTCCACTCCGGACACCGGAGCGCCGTATGATGCCGACGCGCAGGTCCACCTCGGTGTTTTCTACCCGGGAATCGGCCCGCAGACGGTGTGGGAAGATGCCAAGGCCCCCGACCAGGTATCCCCGGAAACCTTCCTGCGGGTTGCTCAAACCCTGGAACGGGGCTTGTTCGATGCGTTCTTCCTCGGCGACGGCCAGCGTGTGCGGGAGAACCGCGGTGCGGCACTGGCCACCGACATTGCAGGCCGTCCCGACGCCATCACTCAACTGTCGGCGCTTGCTGGGGTGACCAGCCGGATCGGACTCGTCGCCACGCAGAACACCACGTACAGTCTGCCGGTCGACCTTGTGCGGCGGCTGGGAAGCTTGGATGTCCTGTCCGACGGAAGGGCGGGATGGAACATCGTCACCACCGACAACGCGTGGACCGGCGAGAACTTTCGGCGTGGTGGATGGCTGCCGCACGAACACCGCTACGAGCGGGCCACCGAACTCGTCGAGTTGGCCAAGGAATATTGGGTCGCGTGGTCGCTCGCTGATGTCGCCACGGACGCCCGCCAGGACAGTTGGCTGCCCGCCGACCGATCTGCGGTCATCGCGCGGCACAGTGACCTTCTGCACGCCACTGCGATCTCCACCGTTCCGTCGAGCAAACAGGGGCGGCCGGTGTTGTTCCAGGCCGGCGATTCCGTCGGCGGCCGTGACCTGGCGGCCCGTCATGCCGACGTCGTGTTCTCGGCGAACAACGAGTTCGACGCGGCCGTTGCCTACGCACGCGACCTCCGGGCGCGACTGTCCGCCCACGGCCGGTCCACGGATTCGCTCCGAATCCTTCCCGGTGTCACCGTGATCATCGGAGACACGCCCGAGGACGCCGACGAGAAGGCTCGGTGGCTCCGCGAGAACGCCTACAACCCGCACCGGGCCATTGCATTCCTCGAACACTATTGGGGGCAGGATCTTTCGGCATACGACCCCGACGGCCCGTTGCCGGACATCGACCCGATCGACGGAGAACTCGATCCGTCGCGCGGGACGTTGGCGATCGCGGACCGCACCGGCAAGCTCGATCAGATCACCCAGTGGCGTGCACTGGCGGCAGAGAAGGGGCTGTCCATCCGGCAGCTCGTCCTCGAAGTGGCCCCGAACTCGCGGTACCTGGCCGGGACCGCCGGCCAGATCGCGGATCGCTGGGCGTACTGGGTGCGACATCGCGTCGTGGACGGATTCAACGTCAACCCGTACCACCTGCAGGATTCGATCGACGACCTGGTCGACAGACTCGTACCGGAATTGCAGGAACGCGGGGTCTATCGGACCGAGTACACGACCGAGACTCTGCGCGACCACCTGCGCTTGCCTGCCGTGTAAGGCGGTATCGAGGGTGGCCCGAGCGTGTCAGGGCGAGCGATGGGCAATTCACCGCTGGACCCCGCGGCCACCCGTCGTCCGGGTTCGGATGCCCATGGCGGGCATTCCTCGTTACCGGGGTGGAACCCCCGACCAGCGGCCTGTTCTAGTGCGGCTGCGCCGCCTGTGCGTGGGTGTGAAATCCCTGGATACCAAACTCAGCCACGGATGCGGAGCGCCTCGGTGCCCGGCACGGAGTCGACGAGCCGGCGTGTGTACTCGTCCTTGGGTGCGTCGAGAATCTGTGCCGTCGGACCGGATTCGACGACGGTCCCGTGACGCATCACCGTCACCGTGTCCGCGATCAGCCGCACGACTCCGAGGTCGTGCGTGATGAACAGGTAGGTCAGCGAGTACGCGGCCTGCAGGTCCACGAGCAGTTGCAGGATCTCCGCCTGTACCGACACGTCGAGCGCGGACACCGCCTCGTCCAGGATGACGATCTCGGGGTTCAGGGACAGGGCGCGAGCGATCGCGACGCGCTGCGTCTGCCCGCCGGAGAGCTCCCCGGCCCGGCGGGAGGCGTACTTGCGGTCCAGCCGCACGCCGTCGAGCAGTTCGGCGGCGATCGCGTGCCGCTGCCTGCGGTCGATGTCCTTGCGGTGCACGCGCAGCGGCGCGGTGATCAGGTCGGCGACCGAGAGCCGGGGATTCAGCGAGGAATACGGGTTCTGGTACACGAACTGCAGCCGCTTGCTCAGCTGCTGGCGGCTCCAGGCGCCGCTCTGTCCGAGGAGGGTGACCTCGCCCTCGTCGGGAGTGCGCAGGCCCGCGACGATCCGGGCGATCGTGGACTTGCCGGCACCGGACTCGCCGACGAGTGAGTGCGTGGTTCCGGTCGCGACGCGGAACGAGACGTCGTCGGCCGCGACCACCGGTTCCGCGCTGCTGTGCGCCGCGTGGAACGTTTTCGACACACCCTTCACCTCGATCGCGTACTCGGCGGAGGTACGTTCAGCGGACGAGTGCGGAGTGAGCGTGCCGACCCGAATCGGTCGCGGCTCCAGGGTTCCGACGTGTAGACCGGGAGCGGCGTCGAGGAGCCGCCGCGTGTACGGATCGCTTGCGTGGTTCAGGAGGGTGTCGCTGCGGCCCTCCTCGACGACGACGCCGCTGCGCATCACCACAACGCGGTCGGCGCGTTCGAGCGCGACCCCGAGGTCGTGGGTGACGAGCAGGATGCCGATGCCCAGTTCGGTGCGGAGCCGGTCGAGGTGGTCGAGGATCTGCTTCTGCACCGTCACGTCCAGCGCGCTGGTCGGTTCGTCGGCGATGAGGAGCTCCGGCTCGCCGGACAGGGCGATCGCGATGAGCACCCGTTGCTTCATGCCGCCGGACAGTTCGTGCGGGTACTTCGCGTAGATGCGGGACGGATCCGGAAGGCCCGCCAGTTCCAGGAACTTCAGTGTCTGTGACTTCAGGTTGTGCCGCTGCGCCGAGGTCGTGAACGGAAGGAGGTGGCTCTTTCCGAGTCGGTTGCGCAGCGCGTCCTCCAGTTGCTTGCCGATCGGTTTGACAGGGTTGAGCGAAACGCCGGGATCCTGCGGGACGAAGCCGACATAGCTGCCCCGCAAGCGGGCAAACTTGTTCTGGCTCCACCCGGCGACGTCTTTGCCGCCGAGCAGGATTCGACCGCTCACCCGGCTGGTGCGTGGCAACAGGCCGATCGATGACCGGATGAGGGTGGACTTGCCGGAACCGGATTCGCCGACGATGGCGACCAGTTCACCGGCCTGCACGTCGAGGCTGATCCCGGAGACTGCCTTGGTCGCGCTCCGGCCGCGGCCGGAGTACCAGATCTCGACGTTCTCGAAAGACAACAGTGTCATCGGATGCCTCCGTCACGTTGCAGTTCACGGCTGATGCGGTTGCTCGACAAGACCACCGCCAGGATGACGAAACCGGGGAGCAGAGCGATCCAGGGAGCGACTGCGAGGAGGTCACGGCCCTCGGAGACCAGCAGGCCCCATTCCGGTTCCGGTGGCGGAGCACCGAACCCGAGGAAGCCGAGCGCCGCAATCGCCAGGATCGAGGCACCGAACTGCAGCGGAACGAGGGAGACGACCGAACTGAGCGAGTTCGGCAGCACGTGGTGGGTGAGGATGGTGAGTCGCGGAGTGCCGATGCTTGCGGCGGCCTCGATGTAGTCGGCCTGGACGACACGCAGCACCTCGGCGCGCATCACCCGGGCGAAGTTGGCGACTGCGGAGACGCCGACGGCGATCGCCACGTTGATGGTGCCGTATCCGAGGGCGGAGACCACGACCATGGTGAGTAGCAGGCCGGGAACCGAGAGGAGGACGTCGACGACACGCATGATGACCAGTTCGACCGCGCCGCCCACGAATCCGGCGATCGCGCCGAGGGCGGTGCCGATGACGAAGGCGATGGCGACGGCGAGGAGTGTCGCACTGAGCGTGATCACCGCGCCGTGCACGGTCCGTGAGTAGATGTCACGGCCCAGACGGTCGGTGCCGAAAAGGTGTTCGGCGCTGGGGCCGACCAGGATCGCGGTGGAGTCCGGGAGGTACGGGTCCTTCCAGGTGAACAGTCCGGGCACGAAGCACCAGGCGACGGCCAGGGTGACGACCAGCACCGCCAGAACGAGACCCGGGCGGGACACGAGCGAGGGAAGCGCCCCGAACCGTCGGCGTGGCGGTGCGTCCGGTGAGTCGACCGGTGGCGGGAGGAGGAGGGGTGGTGTCGCGGCGAGTTCCGGGACGGCGGCCGGGACCGGGTCGGCCACCGGTGGCTCGGCCACGAGCGTGCGGTCGCTGTCGATCGTCATACGGACATTCCTTCGCGGGCGGCTTTGAGTCGAGGGTCGATCAGGGGATAGGTGACGTCGACGATGAAGTTGACAGTGACGAACGCGAGGGCGACGAACATGACGACGCCCTGGACGACGGGAACGTCTTGCGCGCGGACCGCCTGCTCGGTGAGTCGTCCGATCCCGTTGCGGGAGAAAATCGTCTCGGTGATGACGGCACCGGCGAGCAGTTCGCCGACGATGATGCCGCCCTGGGTGAGGGCGGGCAGGCTGGCGTTGCGCAGGACGTCGCCGTTGATCACCGTCGCCTTGCGCAGGCCCTTGCTGAACGACGTCAGCACATAGGGCGAGCTGTATTCGGTGGTGAAATTGCGCAACAGCAGTTGGGCGATGGGGCCGGCGACGGGGATCGCCAGCGCGAAGGCGGGGAGCACGAGCCCGTGCAGGCCGTCGCGGCTGATCGGAGGGAACCAGCCGAGCTGGAACGAGAAGACCCGGATGATGATGAGGCCCAGCAGGAAGCTCGGGAACGACACCAGCAGCGGCGGCAGCCCGGCGATGAAGTTCCGCAGCCACGGGGACTCGATGTAGGTGGCGACCCAGGCGACCGCCAGCGCGATGAGCGCCGCGATTACCAGCGCGGCCACGGCCAGCACGACGGTCTTCGGGAGGGCCTCGGCGATCGCCGTCACCACCGGTTTGCCGTTCTGGACGGAAGACCCGAAGTCGAGATGCAGTGCGGCCCAGAGTCGGGCGAGGTACTGGACGAATACGGGGCGGTCGAAGCCGTACTGCTGCTCGATCTGCGCGTAGGCCTCGGGCGAGATGTCGTTGCGCTCCTCGGGGTTGAAGAGCAGTTCGACCGGGCTGGCGGGCAGCGTGTACAGCAGGATGAAGGAGGCGGTGAACGCGCCCCACACCACCACCAGGCTTCGTCCCAGTTTCAGGAGGACGTAGCGTGCCATGGAAATCCTTTGCGAGTGTGTGTCTACACGGCGTCCCGGGCCGGTCCGTAGGGGACCGACCCGGGACGGGTTGATCAGCTCTGGTCGATCCAGGTGCGGAGGAAGTGCAGCCGGCTGGTGGCGTCGAGGTCGATATCGTGGACGCCCTTCGACGCGGCCACCTGTGACGGCTCGAACACCGGGTCGTACAGAACGTACTCGTCGAGGACGAGTTCCTGCGCCTGTTCGGTCAGCGCGGCCCGCTGCGTCGGGTCCAGCGTGGACTCGAGTGCTTCGAGCGTGTCGGCGATCTTCTGCCGGTCGGGGAAGTCCGCGGGGATGCGAGCGGAGTTGCCCCGGTCGGGGTTGAAGTTGACGTTCAGGATCGCGGGATCGTTGCGGCTACGGTTGGTGTTGATCAGGTGGTATTCCTTGTTGACCTGGTCGGTCGGGATGTTGCTTGCGTCGAACTGGAAGTCGAGGTCGACGCCGATCTCCTTGAGCGACGCCTGGATCGATTCGTACGTGTATCGGCTGTTCGGGACCAGATAGTGCCCGGTCGCCTTGAGCGTCAGCTTCTTTCCGTCCTTCTCCCGGATGCCGTCGGCCCCGACCTTCCAGCCGGCCTCGTCGAGCAGCCGCTTGGACTCCTCGAGGTCGAACTTCAACACGTCGTCGGTGTAGTCGGTCGATCCTTGGACGTGTGCGGCGAGTACGGACTTCGCCTGCCCCTCGGACGGAGCGAGAACGGTGTCCTTGAACCCGGCGCGGTTGGTGGCCCGCACGATCGCGCGGCGGACGTTGATGTCGTTGGTGGGCTCGAGGCTGGTGTTGATGTTCCAGCCGAGATTGAGTCCGGCGATCGTCCGCGAGGTGATATCGAAGCCCTGCGCCTCGAGGACCGTCTCGTCGGTGGGGAGGATGTCGAACGCAGCCTGTACCTCTCCGGACTGCAGTGCGCCCGTGCGCACGCTCGCTTCGGGGATCGTCACGAACTCGACCTTGTCGAGGTAGGCCGGACCCTCGTGGTTGAGGCCGGGAGCGCCCCAGTTGTAGTCGGCGCGCTTGGTGAGCACCGTGCGCTCCTTGGGCGCGTACTCGGTCACGACGAAGGGGCCGGTGCCGACGATGTTCGTCGGGTCGAGCCGCTGCTCGGCGTTCGACGAGAGGGTCTTCTGGCCGATGATGCCGGGCTGGTTGTTGCCGGAGTACGAGATGAACTGGAGGAAGCTGGCCGACGGGGACTTGAAGACGATCTTGACGACGTTGTCGCTGACGACCTCGCTGCCCTGATAGGACTTCAGGTGGGTGGCGCCGTTGGGCTTGATGCCGAGCGCCGGATCTCCGAAGACGTACTGGTCGAAGTTCTTCTTCACGATGTCGGCGTTGAACGGGGTGCCGTCGCTGAAGGTGACGCCCTCACGCAGCGTGAACGTGAATTCGGTGTTGGTGTCGTTGACCTCCCAGGCGGTGGCCAGCCAGGGACCGATCTCGCCGGTCTCCGGATCCTGCCAGGTCAGTTTGTCGAAGACACTGTTGCCGTAGTTGCTGGCCGCGAAGGACGTGTTCAGGTGTGGGTCGAGCGACTCGGGGGAGCTGAGAAGCGCGATCCGCAGGGTGCCGCCGCTCTGCGGATCGCCGCTTCCGGTGCCGCCCGCAGCGTCGACGGTGCTGCTGCATCCGGTCAGAGCGAGGACACCGGTCAGTGCGAGAACGCCGAACACGCCTCGGAATCGTCGGCGGCGCTCGCGCACCGGCGGTGGGGCGTGAACTGTTGTTTCCATGGGCAGGAATATATGGTCAAAGTGACTGGCGGGCACGATATTAAAGCGCAGTGAATCTAACGGCAATCGCGTGCGGCGACTCCTCTGCGTGCCGTGCCACGCCACAGGTTCTCAGTGGTGTGCCGCTGCCGCGATGTGTGCGAGCTGGGCTGCCCGCGAGTGTTCGTTCTGGCTCTGGATCTGAAGGAACTGCGCGGAACGGGCGTGCAGCGCAGCGGTATCGGTGTCGAGAATCCCCGATCCCGCCCGTGAGACGGTCAGTGCCCGGGCGATCTCGTGTAGCGAACGGAGCACCTCGACCTTCAGCGTGAGCCGGTCCTCGAAATACTGCGGGCCTTTCGGATCCGATGCCGCCCGATCGGTCAGGGAGTAGGCCAGTGCCCGATAGCGGGCGAACTGCGGTGCCCATGCCTGCGCTACCGCGACGGCCGCATCGGTGCCGGAGGCGTCCAATTCGTCGAGGATCGCGCGCGCCACCCCGAACACCTGCGGCCTGACGTCGCTGACGATGTTCTGATCACGGTGATTCCATTCGGATCTCGGGGTGCGTTTGACGATGTTCGACTCGGCGACGAAGGCTCCCTCGAAAGTGACTCGCCACGTGCGGCTTCCGTTGGCGGCGACGAGACCCAGCGGCTCGGCGCGCAACCGCTCGTCGTCGGCCGGGATCAGCGCGAGCAGCTGGGTCTCGGTCGTGGGGTCGATCGCGGCGACGGACAGCAGGGTGTTGAGCCCCCAGCCGCTCACCCAGGACACCGTGCCGGTGATCGTCCATCCGCCGTCGACCGGGGTGGCGCGGACATATCGGGTGGGGTAGTGCCGGGCGTCGCTGACCGCGGTCCCGGTGAGGATCTCCCCGCGTAGCACCCGCTCACCGAGTTCGCCGATCGGCTCGCCACTGTCGGCCAGATCGGTGAAGTGGACGATCAACCCCGTGTGCTGTGCCCAGGCGAGCCACGTGTTGAAGTCGCCGTAGGCGAGGTGCTCGTGGACCCGGCGTTCGGCGGCCTTGTCCAACTCGGCGCCACCGAACCGGGCCGGGGCCAGATGGTTGAGCAGCCCGAGGCGCCGCAGTTCCTCGACGGTGTCGGCGGTGAGGCCCTCGCGGTCGGTCTGCAGAGCCCGGGGTGCGAGCGTGTTATACGCGAAGTCCCGAACCTGCGCCACCAGTGGGAGCTCGTCGGCGGCGTCGACCCGGTCGGCGCTGCTCGCGTCGATAGACACGTCCAGGGTGGAGGTCATCGGGCGATGCCCGACTCGAAATCGTGGAGCAGCAACGCGATCTCGAATCCGCGGCGCTGGAGCCAGTGTGAGACGACCGCGGCGCGGGCACCGGTGAGGTCGTCGATCAAGACCACGCGCGCGCCGCGCACGGCGATGGTGCGGTAGGAGACCCCGAGCAGCTGTCCCCCCTCGGACGTGATCGATCCGGGTACGTGCCCCTGCTCGAACTCCTCCGGCGTGCGCACGTCGAGAAGGTACGTGGTGCGGTCCGGGTCGGCCGCCCACGCCTGCGCGGTCTCGACGTCGATGCGGGGGAACGTGTCGTTGGCGGTGATGGTCTCCACACGCTGTGCGGCTGCCTCCCGCGCGGCGTGGTCGACCGGTGCATAGACGGCGGTCGCGCCGGTTTCCAGCTCGAGGTTCTCCTCCTTCCACGCCCGGGTGCCGTCGTGCAGGTAGGAAACCTTGTTCGGGACACCGGAGTCGATGAGCGTCTGGGCGCCGATGATCGCGCGTGGCAGGCCCGCGCAGGAGACGACGACGTGGGTATCGGGGGAGGGCACGACGTTCGCGAACCGCAGCAGCAACTCCGCGCCGGGCACGCCGACCGCGCCGGGGACGTGGCCGGCGGTGAACTCGGGCAGGGTGCGGGTATCGATGACGACGACGTCGGCGCCCTGGTCCTCGAGGGTCTTGAGTTCGGCGGCGGACACCGAGGGGGTGTCGCGTTCGTCGCGGATTCCCAGAGAGAAGTCCTTGCCGGGGACGTCGAAGGTCGGCAGGTCCTCGGTGCCGTTCCGGGTCCACTCGGGGATGCCGCCGGCGAGGACGTGCACCTCGCTGCGCCCGGCCTCGGCGAGGCGCTCGGCGAGGCGCTGCGCCACGCCGTCACCGCCGTCGACGAGGACGGTCCGTACGACCGCGCGGGGCACGTACCGGTCGATCTCGGCCTCGAGGCGGTCTGCGGGAATGTTGGTGGCGAACAGCGGCGACGCGTAGCCGACCTCGTCACTCGGTCGGATGTCGAGGACGGCGAGTTCCGCATCGTCGGCCAGCCACAGCCGGAGGGTGTCGACGTCGATGGTCTTCTCGACGGTGGAGGCCTTGTCGATCGATGAAGTGCTCACGGAGTGTTGCCCACCTTCGCTGGTTAACGGTTGGAATGATTCGCGGCGCGGCGGCCGATGGCCACACCGTAGCCCGGGTATCGGGCGCCGACGGTCATGAGAGCGATGCCCGAACCGTGCGCCCGCCCGTGACCCGCACCGATGCGCCGAGTTCGGAAATGAAATCACGCTGGTTCCAGTGTTGTCATCGGCTGGACGCGTAACGCGAAGGACCGGCGAGAAACACACTGTCCCATCAGTGTTCGGTATTTCAACCACTGCGATCGTATTCGTTGACGGGACCGGCGGTGAGTCGGTCAGATGGGAGGGACGCTGTGCCCCACGCTCGCCGACCCTGCGGCGAACCACCGGCGGCCCCCGGGGCGGCGCCCACTCGCGCCCAGCTGAAAGTGCTGCGGCGGAGTCGCATTGATGCTGCGCCTATCAACATCCATCGAACGGAGCATTCGACATGAGCACCGGAACCGACACGCCGGCACGGCGACCACAGCGGAGGTTGACGCTCGCGGCGTCCATCGTCGGTGCCGGTGCGTCCAGGAAGGCGTGGAACTGGCCCGGCACCACGTGGAACCGTTTCGCGGACTGGGAGCACTATCGGCGGTCCGCCGAGATCGCGCGATCGGGAACCCTCGACGCAGTGTTCGTCTCGGATCATCCGGCGCTGCAACGCACCGCCGACAACGGGCCGAGCCACCTGTTCGACCCGATCGTGCTGTTCTCGGCGATCGCGGGTGCGATCCCGGACATCGGCTTCGTGCTGACGGCGTCGACGAGCTACAACTCGCCGTACAACCTCGCCCGCCGACTCGCCAGTCTCGACTCCATCGCGGGTGGACGGGTGATCTTCAACGCCGTCGCCAACTTCAACCCCGACATCGCCGCGAACTTCTTGGCGGACGAACTGCTCGACCGGGAGGACCGCTACCGCAAGGCCGACGAGTTCCTCCGGGTCGTCAAGGAACTGTGGCTGTCCTGGGACACCCCGGAGGGACCGGAGCCCACGGGTCCGCTGTGGGACGAGACGACGGCGCGAACGATCGACCATCACGGCGAGTTCTTCGACGTGCGTGGCCCCCTCAACGTCCCGGTCGGTCCGCAGGGACACCCGGTGATCTCGCAGGCAGGCGCCTCCGCGCAGGGTATCGACTTCGCAGGCAAGCACGCCGAGATCGTGTACGCGGCGCTGCTGGGGAAGCAGGCGGCACTCGACTACGCGGCCACACTCGACGCCGCCGCCCGCAGGCACGGCAGACCCGCCGACAGCATCCGGCTCTTTCCCGGCGTCAACGTGTACCTCGGCGACACCCGAGAGGAAGCGCTGCGTCGGCACGAGGTTTTCAGCGGCGCCGGCAGCGAGGACGATCTGATCGCCCGCTTCCTCGAGCAGCAACGCGTACTGAACCCGGCGTTTCCCCGGTCCGTCGACGTCGACCGACCGCTGAAGGCAGAATGGTTCGAGCCGCAAGAGGACCAGACCCGCCCTGTCGGCTTCAGCAGGGCGGTGCAGGATCTGGTGCGCACCGAGGAACCCACCACCCGGCAGATCATCCGACTGGTCGGTGGCGCAGGGGGCCATCGACTCGTCATCGGGACCCCCAAGGAGGTCGCCGACGCGCTGATCGACTGGTGGGCGGCCGGGGCCGTGTCCGGCTACAACGCCCACTTCCCCCTGCTGCACGACGATCTGGAGCGCTTCGTGCAGCAGGTGGTCCCGATCCTCCGGGCCGAGAGCGTGTTCCCGACCGAGTACGACTCGCCGACCATCCGTGGCCGCTTCGGCCTTCCCGACCCGCGCACCGCCCATTCCACCCAGGAGAACCGATGACGACCGATCTTGCTGTCGAACCCGTGAGTGCGAGTGCCCGCCCCACCGACGAGGAACTGCTCGCCAGGTACCGTCCGGTGTTCGCGCGGATCGCCGAGGGGGCGCTCGAGCGGGAAACGAGTGGCCGCCTCGCCCTCGAGCAGGCCGGGTGGCTCCGTGAGGTGGGGTTCCCCGCGGTGCGGGTGCCGCGGGAGTTCGGCGGCGACGGTGCCAGCCTGCGACAGCTCTACCTGCTCGTCATCGAGCTCGCGGCCGCGGAATCGAATCTGCCGCACGCCCTTCGGGTGCACTCGCGGTTCGTGGAGGACCGCTGGCGCGAGCGTCACACCCCACGTGGGCAGGAGTGGCTGCGCCGCATCGGTGACGGCATTGTGTTCGGCACCGCGGTCAGCGAACGGGATGGCACGTTCCAGAAGCCCGCGACGACGCTGCGCGAGGTGGACGGCCGCCTGGTGGTGAACGGCACCAAGTACTACAGCACCGGCGCCCTCTACGGGGACTACCTCACCGTCGCGGTGCTCGACGAGGCCGGCGACCGGCACACCGCCGTCGTCAGGGCCGACGCCCCGGGCGTCGAGCGGATCGACGACTGGGCCGGGTTCGGGCAGCGGGCCAGCGCCAGCGGCACCACCGTCTTCACCGACGCCGAGGTGGAGGGACTCGGTTTCCTGTTCCCGCCACCGGGCGGCACCGCCGGGCACCTCGCGCACTTCCAGCTGACGCACCTGGCTACGATCGCCGGCATCGTCCGCCGGGCGACGGACGAGATCGCCGACTTCGTGCGCCGCAGGCACCGCACCTACCCGCAGGCGAAAGCACCTGTTGCCGCCAAGGATCCGCTGATCCAGCAAGTCGTGGGCCGTGCCGACGCCGCCGCCTACGCGATCCGCGCCACCGTCCTCGATGCCGCCGCGTCACTCGACGCCGCCGCCGACGCCCGGTACGCGCTGACCATCACCCCGGAAGCGGAACGCACCCCGAAGGGGGAGGAGGAGGCCGTGGCGCTGGAATTGAAGGCGGAGCTGGACGCGTACCGGGCGCAGTCCATCGTGCTCGAGCTCGGGTTGAAGACGACGACGGAGATCTTCGAGGTGGGCGGTGCGTCCGCGCTGGACCGCAAGTATCAGTTCGACCGGCACTGGCGCAACGTGCGAACCCTCGCCTCTCACAACCCCCTGATCTACCGCGAGCAGCAGCTCGGCGACTATGTCCTCAACGGCACCCCGCCGGCATTCCTGTCACCCGAGGGTGCGTCGGTGATCGGCACGCCGCCCGCGAGCTGATCTCGGGTTTCGGACCACCACGACGGTGCGGGTTGGGTTGGGCGCACTATGGCAGTGCGGGTTCGGGACTGCCCCGACCCAGCCTGCGTTGACACCCTGCGTCCCCAGGCTGAACAGGAATCCGAGGCTTGCCGCAACGGCGATGACGAACTCGCTCGTGTCGATCGATCCGATTACTTTCCGTGGTTCCAGGCGGCCGCTGGCGAGAATCGCCGGGGTGCCGACGGGACCCCAGCCGCCGCCTCCGGTCGCGTCCACGAATCCCGCGACGAGTCCGAGTGGGGCGAGGAAACGTTTGCGGAGCGGTTTCCCGAGTCGGTCGTGGGGGATGCCCTGGAACGTGAATCGGATGAGGATGTACAACCCCAAGGCGAGCAGGATCAATGCCATCACCGGTGCCGCTGCTTCGGTCGACAGATTCGACAATACCGTCGCGCCGATGATTGCGCCGATCGCTCCGGGAAGGGCGGTCCTCCGTACCACCTTCCAGTCGACGTTGCCGAATCGCCAGTGGGACAGACCTGAGATCAGTGTGGTTCCGATTTCGGCGAGGTGAACGGTGGCCGAGGCGGTCGCCGGATTGGTGCCGATGGCGAGTAGCAGGGTGGTCGTGGTGACGCCATAGGCCATTCCGATGAGCCGAGTTGGAATTTGCCTGATCGAATTACTTGTAGTTCCTCGATTTGAGGGATCTGGCACGAAAGTGCCAGTGATTCTGCAGGATCCGCGGAGAGCGTGTGTCGCTCGGGGGTTCCACCCGGCCCCGGAATGATTGCGAAAGTGTCTGTGCCGAACAGCCATACACTCTCCTACGCCTGCGTGGCTGCGGAGATCCGGTCGTGCGGCACCGGCAGGCCGAGGTTGTCGCGCAACGTGGTTCCCGTGTACTCGGTGCGCAGCACGCCCCGGTCCTGTAGCAGCGGCACCACGTGATCGACGAACTCGTCGAGGCCGGAAGGCACGAGGTGGGAGCCGATGATGAATCCGTCGGAGCCGTCGTTCTGCACGAACGCATCGATCTTCTCTGCGACCTGTCCGGCGGTGCCGACGATCGGGCCACGTTCGAACCGGTCGATGACGGTCTCCCGCAAGGTGAGCTTGTTCTCCTCGGACACCGCGCGCAGTCTTGCGACGGTCTCGAACCGGTCCTGGTACGTGAATGCGCGGCCCTGGATGATCGGTGGCGCGTCGGGATCCGGTTCGATGCCCGGGACGGGTCCGTCGGGGTCGAACGCGGAGAGATCGCGGTTCCAGATCTGCTCGAGCAGGATCAGCGCGGTCTGGCCGGTGACCTGCTGGTTGCGGACCTCGTGGTACTTCTCCCACGCCTCGGCCTCGGTGTCGCCGAGGACGAAGCTTGCCGAGGGGAGGATCTTGATGTCGTCGGCGTTCCGCCCGAACGAGACCGCACGGGCTTTGATGTCGCGGTAGAACTCAGCGGCCTCGGGCAGCTTCCCGTAGGGCGAGAAGATCGCGTCGGCGTTGCCTGCCGCAAAATCGCGCCCCTGCGGCGACACGCCGGCCTGCAGCAGGACCGGTCGGCCCTGGGGGCTGCGCGGCACTGTGAACCGGCCGCGGATGTCGAATTGACTGCCGTGATAGTCGAAGGTTCCGGCGCCCGGACGGCGCAGGAAGCGGCCGTCTTCCTTGTCGGCCACGACGTCGTCACCGCGCCACGAATCCCACAGCTGCCGCACCACTTCGAGGGTCTCCTCGGCGCGCTCGTAGCGCTGCGAGTGGTCCAGGAACCCACCGCGTCGGAAGTTCTGACCCGTGAATGCGTCGAACGACGTCACCACGTTCCACGCCGCTCGACCACCCGACAGCTGGTCGAGCGACGCGAATTGCCGCGCGAGTTCATACGGCTCGTTGAACGTGGCGTTGATGGTTCCTGCCAGTCCGAGGTGATCGGTGACGGCGGCGAGGGACGCGAGCACTGTGAACGTGTCGGGGCGGCCGATGATGTCCTGGTCGAAGATCTGCCCGGCGCGCTCGCGCAGGGCGAGACCCTCGGCGAGGAAGAAGAAGTCGAACTTGCCGCGCTCGGCGGTCCGTGCGGTGTGTTCGAACGAATCGAACTCGATCTGGCTGCCCGCCCGGGGATCCCACCATGCGGTGTGGTGGTTGACGCCGCCGAGGTAAGCGCCGAGGATGACCTGCTTCTTGGGTGTGCTCATCGGAACATGTCCTTGTCTGAAGGGTCGCGGGGTCTCAGGCGGCCGGGGTTCCCGTGGCGTACCGGTTGGGAACGTCGGTGGGTAGGCCGAGTAACCCGCGCAGGGAGGTGTCCGGATACGCGGTGCGGAACAGGCCGCGTTGCTGCAGGATCGGCACCAGCCGGGACGACACGGCGTCCAGATCGTCGACCGCGACACCCGGCCGCAACCGGAAGCCGTCGAATCCCAGCTGCTGCCATGCCGCGAGCCGGTCCGCGAGCTCGTCCGCGGAGCCGGTGAACACGGCGGCGTCCGAGGCGAACTCGATCCCGGCGAGACCGTCCAGGCGATGCAGCCGGGCTGCCCCGGATTCGCGGTCGTTGTCGAGGAACACCACCAGGTCGGCATAGACCCGGAGCGGCTCACCGGTGCGCCCGACCCGTTCGGACGCCGCGGCGACATCGGCGAGAACTGACTGCGCGTGGACGTCGTCGGCCGGGGTGACGAACACGAGGTCGGCACCGCGTGCCGCCAGTTCGTACGGCAGTGCCTGGTGGGCGAGTGCGGTGACCACCGGCTGCCCCTGCGGCGGTCGCGGTGTGATGGAGGGGCCGCGGACGCTGAAGTAGCGACCCTCGAAGTCGATGTAGTGCAGCTTGTCACGGTCGATGAACCGGCGGGTTTCGACGTCGCGGATCTCTGCGCCGTCCTCCCAGCTGTCCCACAGCCGGCGGACGACCTCGACGAAGTCGCCGGCCTCGTCGAACAGGTCCACCAACACCTGCGGCAGCGTGCCCTCCGCGATGGCCGCCCAGTCCTGCTCGGTGAGTTCCGGGACGGTGCGGCGGCCGAAGTGCGCGGCCTCATCGGCGTGCCCGGACACCTTGACCTGCCATCCCGCGCGACCGCGGGAGGTGTAGTCCAGGGTCGCGATGCCTTTCGACACGTGGAACGGCTCGGTGTGCGTCGTGGTGATCGTCGGGATCAGGCCGAGGTGCCGCGTGAGCGGGGCGATCCTCGCCGCGACGAGGTGCGCGTCGATGCGCGCCCGGACCCGGTCCACGGAGTCGGCCGCGTCGGGTGGGTGGCGATTCACCGGTGCCGCCAGACTGTCCTCGATGGTGACGAAGTCCAGCAGGCCGCGCTGCGCGACGGCAGCGAGGTCGGTCCAATAGGCGCCGGTGAACAACGCGTCCGGGTGCGAGTTCGGCTCGCGCCACGCGGCGGGATGCCAGCCCGCACCGTCGAGGGCGGCGGCGAGATGCAACGGGGTATTCGAGGTCATCGACGAAGTCTCCAGTCTCGGGAAGAGCAGTGACGGTGAAACGGCTCGGTCGCACCACGAACCAAGGGGTCTCTCGGTCGCTCCGGATGGTCGCGTGCGAGCCTACGGTTCGTCGTCTGTTCGAGCGCCCCTTTACTTCAGCTCGATCGAAACCTCTGCAGCCGAAGGTGCAGTTGCGCTGCATGTTTCCGATCGGGACGAATTAATGTCCGATCGCATCGAACTGTCCCACGTCAGGCCCTGTTTCTCGTCGTGGAGGACGGAGGCGGTGACCGAGCGACGGTGACAACCGGGGCTATTCTCTCGATGTCCGGATGCCGGCCACCGTCACTCGTCGCGTGCCAGGCATCCCTCTGGGACCGAAGTAGGGAAGGGGCGACATGACAGCGGCGAACACGGCCGTCAGTGCGGCCGAATCCGTGACCGCCGCAGACCGCCACCTATTCGTCGCTCGGGTGCGGGAGTACGCCGAACGAGTACTGCGCCCCGAAGCCCTGTCGACCGACCGTGACGGAGTCACCGGAGAAGTTATCGCCGAACTCGCTGCGCTGGGGCTCCTGAACCATCAAGCGCCGCGGGAATACGGTGGCCTCGACATCGACCGCAACACCGATCGCCGCCTGCACGAGATCATCGCCGGCGCGTGCTTCAACACGTGGCTCGTCTGGGCTCAGCACGCGCCGATGGCCGAGCGAATCGTGGAATCCAGGAAACCGGGCGAACCGGTGTCGGAGCTCGCCGAGCGAATTCTGCGTGGCGAACTCGTGCTCGGTGCCGGAGTCAGCGACGTCCGGAGGTTTCCCGACCATTACATCGCGGCGGAAAGGGCGAGCGGCGGCTGGATCTTCACCGGCGCCATCTCCTGGGTCAGCGGGTGGGGGCTCAACAACGCCCTGACTGTCGCCGCGGTGGAAAGGCAGACGGAGACCGTGGTCACCGCGCTCGTGCCGGTGAGCGACCGCACGCACAGCGTCGGCCCGCTCCGACTCGGCGCCGTCGCCGGCAGCAAGACCGCGCGGGTCGAGCTCGACGACCTGTTCGTACCCGACGAGCACGTGCTCTCCGCCCAATCGCTGGAGACCACGCGGTTCAATGACATCGGCACGGCGAGCGACGCACGCGGTCACCACTTCGGGCTTGCAGAAACAGTCCTCCGAGAGTTGGAGCAGTCCGGACACCCGCTCGCCCAGGACGTGGCGGCGACGTGGCGGCCACGCATCGCGCGGATTCGGAGCACCGCGTACGAGCTGTCCGATGAGGCCATTGCCGCGGGAGGCGGTCCGCATCGGATCGGCGAACGCCTCGCGACCAAGGTCGCCAGCGGCGAGGCGTTGTCCACGATCACCCGAGCTCTGCTCATAGCGCGGGCCGGTCGGGGACTGAGTGGCGACGACACGGCGCAGCTCCATGCACGGTCGGCGCTCTTCGTCCTGGTCCAAGGACAAACCACCGACGTTCGCCGAGCCCAGCTCGCCGAACTCGCCCGCTGATCACCACCACCGAACAGGAATCACCATCCCATGAGTCTCGAATTCCTCTGGTATATCCCGAATCAGGTGACGCCGGGACACCGCGGCGAGCCCGTCACGGTCGACCACAACAGCCTCGACACCCTCACGGCCCAGGCGGAGGCCCTGGAGGAACACGGCTGGAAGGGCGCATTGATCGGCACCGGGTGGGGTCGCCCGGACACCCTCACCGTCGCCACGGCCCTCGCTGCCCGGACGTCGACGTTCGAGCCACTCGTCGCGGTTCGGCCCGGGTATTGGACCCCGGCTCACTTCGCCTCCGCTGCAGCGAGTCTCGACCACCTGTTCGGTGGCCGGGTCCGGGTCAACATTGTGTCCGGGAAGGACAACCTGGGAGCGTACGGCGAACGCGAGAGCGACCAGGCCGCCCGCTACACCCGCACCAAGGAGTTCCTGCAGCTCGTCCGGAAGCTGTGGACGGAGGAGAACGTCACCTACCGTGGCGAGCACTTCCAGGTCACCGACTCCACGGTGCTGCCCCGGATCGCGGCGCGCGGAGACCGGCTCCACCCGAAGCTCTACTTCGGTGGGGCCTCCGACGCCGCTGAGCGGGTAGCGGCCGCCGAAGCCGATGTCCAACTCTTCTGGGGCGAACCCCTCGAAGGGGTGCGGGAACGGATCGAGCGCCTGCGGGCGCTGAGTGAGGAACTCGGCCGAGAGCACGCACCGCTCGAGTTCGGTCTGCGGATCACCACCCTCGTCCGGGACACGACCGAGCAGGCCTGGGCCGAAGCGGAAGCGAAGGTAGCGGAGATGGCGAAGAACCAGGGTGCACCGGCCCAGAACCCGCACCGCCAGACCGCCGTGGGACAGCAGCGACTCCTCGACCTCGCTACTCGCGGCGAGGTGCTCGACGACAATCTGTACACCGCACCCGGCAAGTTCGGTGGCGGCGGCGCAGGCACCACCTGGCTGGTCGGTTCCCCGGAGGACGTCGCGAAGTCGTTGCGCAAGTATCAGGACCTCGGCATCACCCATTTCGTGCTGTCGGACACCCCGTATCTGCGGGAGATCGAACGTCAGGGCACTCAGCTGCTGCCGCTACTGGGGGAGTGAGCGCGGAAGCGCTAGCCAGAGGGGGGAACGAGCCTGGCGTTCACTGTCGCCCGCCCGAGCCGATGCCGCGGTTGTCGCAGCATCGGCCCGGGCGGGCTTTTCAGTTGTCGTCTGCCGAAATCTGCTCGGTCAGAGCTCGAGCCCCGTGCCGTGCACGCCGTGTTCCTCTATGAGCGCCAGTTCGTCGTCGGTGAGCGCCGGGAAGTTCAGGGCGGCGATGTTGTGGTCGAGTTGCTCGGTCGAACTCGCCCCGATCAGCGCCGACGTGACCTCCGGCCTGCGCAGTACCCACTGCAACGCGAGCTGGGCGAGTGACTGCCCGCGGGCCTCGGCGATCTTGTTGAGTTCGGCGGTGCGCTGCCGGTACGTCTCGTCGATCACATCCGGCGTCAGGAATGAACTGTTCTGCGCCCGTGCGTGTTCGGGAATCGTCTCCAGGTACTTGTCGGTCAGGAGGCCCTGCGCCAGCGGCGAGTACACGATGAGCCCGAATCCGTCCTGGTGGGCGGTGTCCAGCAGGCCGTTCTGTTCGGGGCGCCGGTCGTAGATCGAGTAACGCGCCTGGTGGATGAGCAGCGGGACACCGGCCTGGCGGAGCAGTTCGGCGGCCTCGTGGGTGCGATCGGGGAGGTAGTTGGAGATGCCGACGTAGAGCGCCTTGCCCTGCTCCACCGCGCTGACCAGTGCACCGACCGATTCTTCCAGCGGCGTGCTGAGGTCGGGGCTGTGGTGGTAGAAGATGTCGACGTAGTCGGTGCCGAGGTCGCGCAGACTGTGGTCGAGCGAGGTGAGGATCGACTTGCGCGAGCCGCCCTTGAGATAGGGGCTCGGACCGATCGGATTGCCTGCCTTGGTCGACAGGATGAGTTCGTCCCGGTAGGGCGCGAGGTCCTTCGCGAGAACCCTGCCGAAGTTCTGCTGGGCCGCGCGGTGCGGTGGGCCGTAGCGGTCGGCGTTGTCGAAGTGGGTGATCCCCAGGTCGAATGCGTGGAGGATGATCTCCCGCTGGGTCGCAAAGGCGTAGTCGCTACCGAACTTCTGCCACAGGCCGAACGAGAAGGCAGGCAGATCGAGGCCGGAGTTTCCGGAGCGACGGTAGGGGACCTTCTCGTAGCGGTCCTCGGCGGCGGCGTAGGTGAGGTCGAAGGGGCTGGCGGTCATCGGTGTCGACTCTTCCGTTCTGATCGGTTGTTGTTGTGGGTCGGTGGTCAGAAAAGGCCGGTGGTGGGTGGTTCCTCGCCGGTCAGGTGGTAAGCCCCCGCGATCGCCTGCTTCCACTGCCGCGGGTTGTGATTGGCGGCCGTGCGCGCGTTGCGCCAGTGCCGGTCGAATCCGAGGTCTCGATTGGTGATGGAGCCACCGCCCACGTCGAAGAGCAGTTCCGCAGCCTCGAGCGCGGACTCGATTGCGATCGCGCTCGCGTGCGCGACGTGAACCGCGGCAGCAGCACCGGCGGTGCGTGCGGCGGGCCCGGTGAGTCCCCGGACATCTTCCAGTGTCTCGGCTGCCAACAGCACGACGGCCCGCGCCGCCTGGGCGCGGCCTGCGATCTGCCCGATTGTCTGCCGCACATAGGGATCCTCGACGCTGGTGTCCGCGGAGCTGTGCTTGATCGGCCGGGCCTTCTCCCGCACGTACCCGACCGCGTCGTCGAGGGCTCGCGCGGCCACCCCGGCCTGTATCGCCGCGAGATAGAACTGCGCGAAACTGCCGGTCCACGGGTTGTCCGGCTGGGCCCGATCGGGGAAGGTCACTTCGTCGTCGGACACGCGCACGTTCGTCAGACGGGTCGTACCACTGGCCGTGAGCCGCTGGCCGACGGCGTCGAAGTCGTCGAGCCGCTCGACCCCCGGGCGGTCGACGGGAACCGTGAAGCGAACCACCGTGCCGTCCTCGGCCAGAGCTTGTGACGAGAACCAGGATGCGTACAGCCCACCGGTCGAGTAGTACTTCTCGCCGTCGACCACCCAGCCACCACCCTCACGCCTGGCCGTGGCGTTCACCTGTCCGCTTGCGCCTCCGGTTCGCTCATTGCTCGTTCCGGCGAACAGATCCCGGTTGCGCAGCCGCGTCAGAATCACGTCGCGGTGCGGCAGATCGGGCCGACTCGATACCTGCTCGGCGACGAGGAAACTGCTGCGCAATGCCTGCGCCACACTGGAGTCGGCGCGCGCCACTTCGATGACGACGTCGGCCACATCACGCAGCGAACCACCAGCACCACCGTCCTCCCGGGCGACGCCGACCAGCACGATCCCCGCGTCGGCGAGTGCACGGACCTCGCCGAAAGCGTAGTCGCGCGCCTTCTCCCGCGCCCCGGCGGTATCGCCCAGACGGCGCAGGACAGGGCGGACTGCAGCGCGGATACCCGCCACGGTGAGTCCGGAGACCGATGTCGCTTCGATCGACTCGTGTTCCGGGTACACAGCGGTCATGACAACGCCTCCACGGTGTCGCGCAGGCCGAGGGATGCCCGCAGCGTCGGTCCTGTCGAGGCGGACAGCAGCGGCACGAGCGTGCGTACCGCGGCCAGGACGCCGTCGACCCCTCCGGTGGGTACCAGCTCCACAGCGTCCAACTTGTCGCGGTCGATCCAAGCGGCGAGCTCGTCGGCCAGTGTGCGTGCACTGGCGCCGGCGGACAGCGTCACACCGACGCGCCCGATGAGAGCGACGTCCTCGCGCTTTCGGCCGGCCTGCTCGAGGCCGGCAGTCAGAGCGAGGTCTGCGCCCGCCGACTGCCCCCGATCGACGACCACGGCGTCGGCGGACCGTGCCACTGCCGCCCAGCCGAGCACGTCCAGGTCGGCGGCGACGACGACCGGGCGTCCCTGCAGGGACGATGGGCCGTCCAGTGGCCCCGCGACTCGGTAGAAGCGGCCTTCGTGGTCGATCGCCCGGATCAATGCGTCGTCGACGACCAGTGCGCGTTCCTGGTCCCCGATCAGCGCGTCCCGGGGGAAGGATTCCCACAGGCGCGTGAGGATCTGGGCGTATTCGGACCAGCGCTCCACTGGAGCGGCGGCGACCGGGTCCGGCACGGTGGCCGCACTCACCTCGTCGCCTGCGCCGGGGCGCAGGACCACACCGACCCGGCCGGCGGTGGCGCGGTCGAACGACAGGACGCGCCGAGCCACGTTGTACGGCGCGTTGTGGGTCGTCGGCACCTCCACGAGGTAGCCGATGTCGCCGAACCGGCCGGCGAGATACGCACCGGCCACGCTCGGGTCGATCGCTCGACGGCCACCGGCAGTGTCCAACAGGCGCAGCGCGGCGACGCCGGCCTCCCGCGCCGCCTCGGTGACCGTGACCGCCGCGGCCGGCGAGACGGGGTCGAAGCGGTCGGGCTCGGCACCAGCGCGTGCGTCGCCGACGGCGAGGTCGATCAGGATCGGGGTACTCATGTGTTGCCTCTTCTGGATTCTGAGACTGTTCAGGGAGCGGCTTGGAGAGGTCCGCGGTCCCACACCCCGGCCGGTAGGTCGGGGACGTCGAGACCGAGGTGGTCACGCAGGGTCGTTCCGTCGTACTCCGTGCGGAAGAGGCCGCGCCGCTGCAGCTCGGGGATGAGGTGGTCGGCGAAATCGTCGAAGCCGGAGGGCAATACGTCGGGGATCACGTTGAACCCGTCTGCGGCGCCGTAGTGGAACCATCGCTCGATGTCGTCGGCGACCTGCTCGGGGGTGCCGACCACGATCCGGTGCCCACCACCCCCCGACAGCTTCTTCAGTAGCTGTCGCAGGGTCGGGTTTTCCCGGTCGATGATGTCCTTCACGACCCGGTAAAAGGTCTGTGACCCGCCGGCCTCGTCCGGTTCGGCGAGCAGCTCCGCAGGAATCGGTTCGTCGTCGGCAAGCCCGTCCAGCGAGAAGCCGAGTTGTCCCGCGAGCCGGCCGCGCGCGTAGGCGTCGGGGAGCAGGTCGTCGAGCAGCTCGCGCCGCTCGATCGCCTCGGCCTCGGTACTGCCGAGAACAGTCGACAGTCCAGGCAGGATCACGATCTCGTTCGGGTTCCTGCCGAAACGCCGGGCACCGTCGCGTAACTCTGTGCGGAAAGCCTTCGCCTTCCGAATGTCCTGTTCGGCGGAGAAGACGACCTCGCCGACGCGCGATGCCAGCTGCTTGCCGTCGCTGGAGCCTCCCGCCTGGACGACGACCGGGCGACCCTGGGGTGAGGGGAATTCGGTTCTGGCGGCCCATGCGGCGACGACCTGTTCCACGAATTCTGATGCCCGCCGGTAGCGGAGGCCGTGGTCCGGCTCACCGGTGCGTCCGAAGTTGCGCGCGGCGATCGGCCCCGCCGTCGTGACGACGTTCCAGCCGAACCGGCCACCACTGAGGTGATCGAGGTCGCCGAGTCGTCGGGCGAGCTCGACAGGATCGTTGTAGGACGATGACAGCGTCGCAATCAGCCCGATCCGCTCGGTCTGTGCAGCAACCCGCGCCAGTACCGTGGTCGGCTCGAGGTTGTTGCCTGTCCGGTGCGTGATACTCGGGTCGAGCGAAGGTCCGTCAGCAAGAAATACTGCGTCGAGCTTGGCGGCCTCCGCCTTCTTCGCGATCGAGGTGTAGTGGTCGATCGTGTAACTGGCCAGGCCGTCCGTCGCTGGGAATCGCCACGATCCACCGAACACCCCGGCGTTGAGGATATTGACGTTGATGTGAAGCCGGCCGCTCACTCGGTGGTCCTTTCATCGATGACGGGTGTGGATCGATCGGATCACTGTCGTCGAATGGCCATGGAATGGGAATGGTTCGAATCGTGCAGATTCACTGGAAAGAGTCTTAAGCCCGCACCGCGCCGGTCGCATGGTCCTCGATTCCGCGGTCGACCAGAAGTGGCTGTGGAACGACGTGCTGTGGCAGCGGAACGTCTACCAGCGGTGGTCGGACCGGACTTGTGGCACTCGCCTACCCTTCGTGTCCACTGACACCAGTACAGACCTGAACTGAAGGGAAGCTCACAGCGGCGAGGTCGCGAACGAAAAGGGGCCGCGGGCCGCCCCCGGTGCAAGGCCCTGCGCGCGACGATTCTGTTCGTACACCGATCGTCGAGTCGTCGGAAAGCGGGGTCGATTCCCCCAGGTAAAGGGCCTAGGATTGGGACCTGTCGGGCGGCTGTCCGGCGCTTACGCTCGGGCAGGAGTGGCCGATGACGAATGCAAAACCGCAGCCGATGGCATTGGGTGATGATGCCGCGCGCACTCTGGCGAATGCGACCAAGTCCATTCCGCAGATGGAGTCGATCACCCCACGGTGGTTGGTGCACTGCCTGAGCTGGATCCCGGTGGAAGCCGGTATCTACCGGTTGAACCGGGTGGTGCATCCGGAGTCGGTCGATATCAAGTGTGACAACTTCGACGAGTCCCCGCTGCCGGAGACGTTCGTCGATTACGAGAAGGAACCGCGGGAGTATCGGCTCAAGGCCGTGCACACCATTTTGGACGTGCACACCAGGGTGTCCGACCTCTACTCGAGCCCGCACGACCAGATCGCGCAGCAGCTGCGGCTCACCATCGAGGCGATCAAAGAGCACCAAGAGGGCGAGCTGATCAACAGCCCGGACTACGGGTTGATCGCGAATACGGCGAAGAAGCAGAAACTCTCCACGGTCGGTGGGCCCCCGACGCCGGACGATCTGGACAACATGATCGCCAGGGCGTGGAAGGAGCCGGCCTTCTTCCTGACCCATCCCGAGGGGATTGCCGCGTTCGGCCGGGAATGCACGCGCCGCGGTGTACCGCCGCCGACCGTGAGCATGTTCGGTTCCCAGTTCGTGACATGGCGGGGCATCCCGATCATCCCTTCGGACAAGGTCAAGGTCGAGGGCGGGAAGACGAAGTTCCTGCTGATCCGAACCGGCGAGTCCCGCCAGGGCGTGGTCGGTCTGTACCAGCCGGGCCTGGCCGGCGAGCAGGGGATGGGCCTGTCGGTGAAATTCATGGGAATCGACCGCAGCGCAATCGCGTCATATCTCGTCTCGCTGTACTGCTCGCTCGCGATCCTGACCGACGACGCTATCGCCTTGCTCGAGGACGCGGAGGTGGACAAGTTCCATGACTACGCCCCCTCATACCGGAAGTGAGCCGGACGACCAGCCAGGTTTCGGCGGATGGGAACTGCCCGACGAAGCGACGTTGAACAGGCTGGCCGGCGAATATTTCTCGCGCCTACCGGGGTCGGGTGCCGCCGCGTCACCGGCAGCTGCCGCGACAGACGGCGCGAGTCAGCCGGGCCAGGTGCCGGGCGCGTCGCTGGATACGGTCACCGTTCCCCAGGGCTTCGAGAGCCAGGTCCCCGTCGCGCCGGCGTCACCGACCGGCCCGCCGGGCGGATCATCCGCGAGTAGCGCCGCAACGTCGTATGGCGCCACCCCAGCCGAGATCGCGGCGCCGTGGATAGACGAGGGTGTCTCACCGTCCGAACTGACCACCGAACTCCCAGGTGTGTCCACGGACGCCCCTGCATCGTCGTCGTTCTACTTCCTCGACCCACCGAACGGTTATCGGCCCGGGTCGGGCGGTGTCGACACGAGTCGCGGGTACACGATCCCCGTCTCGGCACAAGAGATTCCCGCGGTGTCCGATCGGGCGCGCGCGTCGATGTCCGCCCCATCGTCCTCCGACGTGGGAGCACCGAGCTTCTACTTTCTCGACCGAGGCACGGCAGGGGCCGACACTGCGCCGCAGATCGGACGGGCCGGGCCGCACGGACCCGCCGTGGCGGATGCGCATCCCGGATTCGACGTCAACGCGGTTCGACGTGATTTCCCGATCCTGGGCGAACGAGTAAATGGATATCCGTTGGTGTGGTTCGACAACGCCGCCACGACGCAGAAACCGCAGGTGGTGATCGACCGGATCAGCTATTTCTACGAACACGAGAATTCGAATATTCATCGCGCCGCACACGAATTGGCTGCGCGTTCGACCGATGCCTACGAGCAGGCACGGCAGACGGTGGCACGGTTCATCGGTGCCTCGTCGGCGGAGGAGATCGTCTTCGTCCGCGGCGCCACCGAGGCGATCAACCTGGTGGCGCAGACGTGGGGACGTAAGAACATTCGCGAGGGCGACGAGATCGTGATCGCGCATCTCGAGCATCACGCGAATATCGTCCCGTGGCAGATGCTGGCGTCGGAGACGGGCGCGGTGATCCGGGTGATCCCGGTGGACGACTCGGGGCAGTTGATGATGGGGGAGTACACCAGGCTGCTGTCGGACCGTACGAAGCTCGTGGCCGTGGCCCAGGTGTCGAATGCGCTGGGCACGATCACCCCGGTGCGCCAGATCACGGAAGAAGCGCACCGTGCGGGTGCGATCGTCTTGGTCGACGGCGCGCAGTCGGTGCCGCACACCAGGGTCGACATGCAGTCGTTGGACCCGGATTTCTTCGTCTTTTCCGGGCACAAGATCTTCGGCCCCACGGGGATCGGCGCGTTGTACGGCAAGTCCGACGTACTGGCGGATACCCCGCCGTGGCACGGCGGGGGGAACATGATCACCGACGTGACCCTCGAGCGGTCCACCTATCAGCTGCCACCAGGGAGGTTCGAGGCCGGTACCGGAAGTATCGCCGACGGAGTGGGGTTGGGTGCTGCCATCGAGTACGTGGAGCGGATCGGGATCGAGAACGTCAACCGTTACGAGCATGTCCTGCTCGAATACGCCACCGCAGAACTGAGGAACGTTCCGGGGTTGCGGCTGATCGGTACCGCGGCGGAAAAGGCGAGCGTGATCTCATTCGTGCTCGCCGGGTACGAGCCGCTCGAGGTGGGTAAGGCGCTCAACTCGAAGGGCATCGCGGTGCGCGCGGGACATCACTGCGCGCAACCGATCATGCGGAGATTCGGTGTCGAGGGCACGGTGCGGCCGTCGTTGTCGTTCTACAACACCTGCGAGGAGGTGGACCGGATGGTCGCCGTCCTCCACCAACTGGCCGCCGATGCCGGTCGCCGCTCCTGACGGGCAACCCGGCCCCAGGTTCGCTGCCTGGATCACGACTTCGGTGCTTGTCGCGGTGCTGGTCGCGACCGCGTTTTCGACCGTGGTTGCCGGTGTCATCCTGCGCCATGCAGACTCGCGTTAGTCGGTCCAGGTCTGCGGTTGACCCAGATGTGGATACCGCAACTCGCCGAGTCAGCGAACGTACTGCTCGAATTGGGCCGTACGGACGATCGGGGCGAGGCCACGAACCTGGAGGAACTGGGCGCGATCTCGTTGAGAACGGCGCGCCAGTGCGAGTCGGGCAGCGGAGTGGACACCGCGGTCTCGAGCTCCCCGGCCCCGCGCTCCTCGTCTACCGCGCCGAGCCACACGATGTCGGTCAAACCCCAGCCCATCCCCGCACCGCCGATCAGTTCGCCCGCCGCTAACTGCCTTGGTGTGGTCGTGGCTTGATAGTCGGGGCGGAGCAGCCCGCACCGGCGGCCGGCCGAGCCTTCGGCTACACAGTCTCAGGGCACGCCCGCAGGGATGAGGGCGACATTCAGATGCAGTGAATCATGAGCTGATCAACTTATTGCACTGGGAAAGGATGATTCACAATTCCCATCTACAAGATCATTGCTCCATCGTTAATAAATTCTTCATATTCCGTCACCTCTTGCCCGGTCGAGCAAGTCCATATCCATTGAACCACTTGGTTTTACGCGGTCTCATGCTGCTTCGGGTCATGGGAGCTTGGCTCATGGTGAATCTATCCGTAGGAAAAGCCTGTGCCCGAGCTTTATCTTCTAAATCGAATTATTCCTCGGGAGTGACCGGCCAACCGGGAACCGACGACCACATCCACCGCGAGAGAGAGGAAATGCCGTGAGTGGCAGAACCACGCACCGGGAGGCGCGAGCATGAGCGTCTTCGGCAACATGCGCCTGACGAAGAAGTTGTCCACCTGGTCGGCGCTGTTGGTTGCAGCGCCGCTGGTGCTGGCCGGGTGCGGCAGTGGTAGCGATGACGACGGGGCGGTGACGTTCCGCTTCGCCAACTCGCCCACCGCCCTGTCGCTGGTCAGGATCGCTGACGAATTGGGGTATTGGGACAACGCCGGGGTCCGTCCGGAGTACGTCGGGCCTGCCACGGCTGTGCCCGCGGTGCAGTTGCTCGATCAGGGCGCGATCGACATCGCGACGGGCATGTTCAACAACGACATCGACGGGAAGGTGAAGGGCTTCAAGTTCACGGCCATCGCCTCGAGCATGCTCGACCTGCCCGACATGCCTCACATGGCCTACTTCACCAAGGCGGGCTCGGACATCACCAAGGAGAACCTGAAGGCCATCGAGGGCAAGACGATTGGTCTTTCCGGGTCCAACAGTTGCACAGACCTGGTGATCAAGCGATACCTGCAGAACAACGGTGTGGATCTGAACAAGGTCAACTTCCTCGAGCTCAAGAACGAGCTCATTGCACCAGCGATCGAAAGAGGCGAGGTCGACCTCGGGGTCTTCCACCCGCCGCTGGTCGGTGTGCTGCAGAGCCAGCCGGACAAGTTCACCCAGGCCTTCACGTCTTTCGAAGACTGGGGCCCGCTGGGTGGCCAGGCACCGTATGTCGCGAGCAACGCGTGGCTGCAGAAGTACCCGGACGCGGCGCGTGCGTTCGTGGGCGTGATCGCGAAGACGGCCAACTGGGCCAACGCCCACCCGAAGGAGTCCGCGGAGATCGCCGGCAAGACCACGGGATATCCGGTGGAGCAGACCACCAACTGGCACTACGCACCCAACGCTCTGCTCGACAAGGCGAGCCTGCAGCTGTGGTGGGATCTCGTGGAAGAGGTGGGTGAGCCGCTGCCGGGCTCGGAGAATCTGAAGCCCGAAGATGTTGCGACCAACGCCTTCAACCCCTACGCGAAGTCCGCAGACCTTCTGGAATCCCAGGAAGACAACACTGAGATCGTGACCGACGAGCAGAACGACGGGATCTTCAAGACGCACCTCGTCGACATCGAGGGCCTCGAAAAGTGATCCGGCGCCATCCGCACCCGACAGGAAGTCACACGACATGACTCAACAAGTGCTAGCTGAACGATTCGAGCAGGACGCGGGGCCGATCGCGCCCCGTGCCCACGGTACGGACTGGAAGATCGAGGCGAAGCGCGTCGCCAAGATCTATCCGAAACCGGGATCGAGGTCGACCAAGGACGCCACCGCAGTCCTCGACGGATTCGACCTGCAGATCAAGAGCGGCGAGTTCCTCTCCCTCCTCGGGCCGAGTGGCTGCGGCAAGTCGACGTTTTTGAACATCCTCGCGGGCTTGGAGACTCACAACGGCGGAGCTGTTCTCGTCGACGGAAAACGAGTCGAAGGCGTCAACAAGAACGTCGGCGTCGTCTTCCAGGGTTACGCCTTGTTCCCCTGGCTGACGGCGCAGAAGAACGTCGAGGTCGGTCTCAAGATTCGCGGCGTCCCCAAGGCGGAACGCAGGGCGAGGGCAGCGAAGGTGCTGAAGACGGTGGGCCTGGAAGCCGCCGCCAACCGGCTTCCTCACCAGCTCTCCGGTGGTATGCGTCAGCGGGTCGCGATCGCGCGCGTTCTCGCTTACGAACCCGACATCCTGGTGTTCGATGAGCCGTTCGCCGCCCTGGATGCGCAGACGCGTGAGTTCCTGCAGGGCGAGTTGCTGCGTATCTGGGAATCCGGTGACACGAAGAAGACGATCCTCTTCGTCACCCACTCGATCGACGAGGCCATCTTCCTGTCGGATCGGATCGCGGTCATGACCCGTGCACCCGGCAAGGTGAAGACGCTGTTCGACATCGAGCTTCCGCGGCCCCGGGACAGCGACTCCCGCAACTCGGAGGAGTTCGCGCACATCCGGTCGCGCGTCGCGCGCGTCCTCGAGGAGGAGGTGCACATTGGCAACGACGATCACTGAGCCGGCACGCGGCGAGGAACAACTGCTGGACGAGGATCTCACTCCGCCCAAGGCGCCCAACCCGTGGCTCGTGAAATACGACAGATTGATCTACGGAATCATCGGGCTGTCAGCCTTTTTGGTGCTCTGGTGGTGGATCGTTGATTCCGAGTACGTCAGCGCACTGTATCTGTCGAAGCCACAGGATGTGGCCACGGCGTTCGTCGACGGACTTACGGACGGCACGTTGCGCTCCGAGATCTGGCCGAGTGTCGAGCGTGCGTTGACCGGATTCGCCATTGCGCTCGTGGCGGGCATCACCCTCGGCATCGTCGTCGGATCGTTCCGGATCTTCCAGAAGCTCGCTGAACCGCTCCTGCTGTTCTTCCGGAATCTTTCGCTGCTCGCGCTGTTGCCGGTCTTCGTCGTGTTCCTCGGAATCGGCGAGGAGTCCAAGGTGGCCATTGTCGTGTGGGCCTGCTTCTGGCCGATCTTCATCAACGCGGTCGGAGCGGTCGGGGGTGTGGAGCGCATCCTGCTGAATGCGGCCCGGACACTCGGAGCCGGGCGGGTGTACATTTTCAGCCGCGTGGTTCTTCCGGCGGCGATCCCGGCGATCTTCCCGGGGATCCGTCTGGCTGCTGCGAACGCGTTCACGGCTCTCGTCGCCGCCGAACTCGTCGGTGGTGCGCAGGGTTTGGGTATCTATATCAACAACGCCGCGTTGCGTTATCAGACCCCGCAAATGTATGCCGGCATCCTGACCCTCGGTCTCATCGGAATCCTCGTCAACGGCGTGCTCACCGGTGCCGAATGGCGACTGACCGCATGGCAGCGAGGACTGACGAACAAGTGACGAACACGCGAGTCCGTACCGACGTCCGCAACGGTCGGTAGATCGTCGTCAGCTTTCCGTGCACCCAGGAACCCGGCGCCCGAGTTCCTGGGTGCCGGTCGTTCCGTGTCGAAAACCTCTGAGAGTGGAGTGAGTGGTCAGATGCAACGCGCAAGTCACCACAGCCGTGTCAACGCAACGGTGGTTCTCAACCGGCGCAGCGTCCTCGCGACCGTCGCCTTCACGCTGGCGGCCGTTACAGGGTTGGTTGGTTGCGGGTCGGACACACAGGTCGATTACGAGACCGCCGGGGGTTCCGGGGACTCGCTCGTCGTCTACGTCGGCGCCGGTGACGACCGCGAGATCTTGGAGTACGCGGTCGAGAATCTCCTGCCGGCCTCGGTGAAAATCGAACTCGTCGACGCGTCGGAAGATTCCAACGGGAAGGTGGCCGCCGGGGACGGCGACCTTTCCTTCTATCAGCACATCCCCGCGTTCGAAGCCGATCTCGGCACGCATTCGTACGACAATCTGAGCATTGTGTCGAAGGTGAATGTCGTTCCATACGGCCTGTACTCGTCGACATGGAAGGATGTGAAAGACACCGAGAGCTGGGTGAACGTGGGCTTGGTGGCGGACGAGGTGACCGGGCAGAGTCTTCCCCATGGCTCGCAGGTCGTGCTCCCCGCGACGTCGACCGGTTTCGCGCGTGGACTCTATCTGCTGCAGAGCGCGGGGCTGGTGAAGCTGGATCGCCCGTTCGGGGGTACCTCGGCGGTGGATCTCACGATTACCCAGGCGAACGTGCTGGACTCGCTCCGGCACCTGACACTCCTGGGACTCGGCTACGACGACTACCTCCAGTCGCTGTACGAAAATTACGACGCAGTGGTCCTCAATCCGGATGACGCGGCATCCATCGGTCTGACGCCGGCGGAAGACGCGCTCGCGATCGAACCGGGCCCGGGGAATCCCTATGCGCATGTGCTCGTCGCGCCGTCGAGGTTGGCGGGTGACCAGCGAGTGCTCGAACTGGCACGTGCGCTGGAAAGCCCAGAACTGGCCCAGTTCCTGGAAACGAAATTCCGGGGCGCGAACATTCCGGTGGCCGCGGCGGAGAGCGAGTGACGCACGGTCAGGGGCCTGTCGACAGTGCCGGATTCTCTAGAGGGCCTCGTAATCGAAGGACGCCAGCTTGGGTCCGTGGGTGCCCTCGAACCGAACCGTGACCTTCCACTCCCCGGCGGTCGGCACGATCACTCCGTCACTGATCCAAGTGAGTCCGTCGCCGTCGGGTCCGGTTCTGGTGAGTTCGACCGGCATCCGTGCGACATTGGCGACGGCCGAGGAGAGTTCGACGTCCACGTCGGGCAGCGCTGCGCCCGCGGCGAACCCAGCATCCGGGGTCCGGAACCGGACGGTCAATGTCTGGGGGCCGCGGCGGACGGAGTCGATCTCGACGTCCAGGATCTCCGACGCACCGAAGTTCAGCTCGGTGTGCACACTCGTGGTGTAGCTGTCCTTGGCGGGTGTGAGAGACGACAGCAACGACGTCGCAGCGAGGACCGCGACCGCGAGAGCGGCCTCGACGATCACGGTGCGCGAGCGCCGCGGGTTCTCACCGCGGTCACCGGCCGGGTCGGTCGTTCCGTGGCGGTACCGACGGTATGTCAGGTAGCCGGCGACCACGACGAGCCCGACCAGTACGACCTTGACGGTCAGCACCAGTCCGTACGAGGTGCGAAACAGCGCCTCGATGGGACGGACCTGCAGGATCGCGAGGGTCAGACCTGTGGCGGACACGAGCACCACATGGCCTGCGGCCACCCGATGCCATCGTTCGAGCTGCGCGGCACCGTCGACTACCAGAGCCAGGATGCACACTCCGCCGAGCCACAGCGCGGCGGCGTATACGTGCGCAGCGGTGCCGATGAACGCCAGCGGCCATCTTTCGGTGGACCCCCCGTGACCGCCGAGCGTGATCGCGACAACCGCCGACGCGGCCTGGAGGTACCCGAGTACGTCGGCGGTCCGGTTAGTCCCGGGCGGATACGCGAAGCAGGCGAGGTTCAGCACCACCGCCACGACGATCGCGACACCCAGCTGAGCACCCAGGACGGTTGCGACAGCCGACGCCGACGCGTCGACCAGCCCGCCCGACTGCCCCGCAACCTGCACGATGAATCGACCGAGCAGCCCGACGGTCAATATCGCCGTTCCCACCCGGTAGACCGTGCGAAAACGGCGGTCGCCCAGGGCGGTGGGCCAGACCCAGCGGCCGGCGATCATGAGGCCCGAGGACAGGACGACACCGAGGTACACCGCCGACTTGCTCGGGTAGCGGAGGTACTGCTCGGCTCCGGTTGTTGTCACACCGGCGTCGAGGGCGTGTCCGAACTGGGTGACCGAGCCCACCGTGAATCTGCTCGACAGCGACACCACGTGGGTGTCTGCGGAGATCACCCGTGCCGTAGCGAGATACGCCCCGTCGGGAATCTTTCCGTCGACCACGAACACGATCCGGCGGCCACCTTCCTCGACCCGGTCGGTCGCGACCGAGTGGCGGGCACCGGTGCTGTCGATCAGCTGCGCCGACCCCTCGACCAGCGTGACCGGCTCACTCAACTCGAAGGCCAGTACCTCCGGCGACACGTCGACGTGCGATCCGTCGCCCGGAGTGGTCGAGACGATGGTGGCGTGGGCCGACGCGGGTGGCGCCAACCATGCTGCCGTCGCAAAGAGCGTGAGTAGCCAGGAGAACGCAACAGCTCGCGTCATCGTGACCGCGAATCGGCGGTTGTCGTTCTGCACGAGCACCGGCGGGCTAGGTTCGGACATGACCCCGACGCACGAGAGCGATCACCGCGATTGTCGCCCCCAGCGAGAGCACCAGGGCGACCACAGCGATCGTGCGCCACAGCCACGCTGTCGAATCGCTGTCGGACGCGGCCACATGGGACGAACCGTCGGCCGGTGCCGAATCTGGTGTGCCGCTGTGCCCGTCGCCGTGCGCGCCACCGGAGGCGAGCGTGACGACGGGAGCCGGGTGTTCGGGTTCGATGCCTGCGTTGACGGCAACCTCGTTCCAGGACACCACCGATCCGTCGCTGTAGATCTGCTCAGTGGGTAGCGGAACCGAGTCGACGTCCTCGGGCCACGGTCCCGCCGACAGGGTGAACACCCCGAATTCCGCTGCCTTCAATCCGTTCGCGGGATCCGTCGCCTGCCATCTGACTCGTGACACCCGTTCCCCGTCGCCCGACTGCTCACGTTCGACCGTCGCCGTCCATCCCGGAATCGGCAGCGTCCGAGCCGAGGTCAAGTCGACGCCCTCGGGGACCGTGAGGGACAGACCGATTGTCGACGCGTCGTCCGACTCGGTGGGAACGATGAGGCGCACCAGGCCGTATCCGCCCTTCGACAGCTGCTCCGCGCTGTCGACGTGGACATGCGCCGCGGCAGGTGCGGCGAAGCCGAGCAGTGCCACGCCTCCGAGCGCCGTCACGGCTGCGACGCGGCGCGCAATCGCACTCCACCGGCGACCGACGTTGACATTTTCATTGTTCGACATACTGAATCGACTCCATTGACCGCGCGAGTTGGTTGCATATGACTGGTGTGTTTCGGGTGGGGACTGCCGGCGAGACGCCGGACCGTCCGCGCGAACAGACACCGGAAACCGCTGAATACCAACGATGCTAATGCTCCTCGCAGATGCGGCGGAGGGTTCGGATCGGCGTGATGGTTACTCGGGTTCGTGCCCACGGCAGGGACTGCGGAGGGCGGATTCGGCGACTGGTCGGCGCGTGCGATAGCTCCGAATCCGTTGGGAGCGAAGAAGTGTCGCGCCTACATCTCGACTGCACACCCGGAGTCGAACACGAGAGTCGAATCCGGGCGGCGGCCCGGAGCGCCTGTGTGGGACAACTCAGCGCGGGGCAGGGTGTGCCATGCTGAGAACGAAGTCTGACGAAGTCACGGGGGTGACATGACTGTTCACATTTTGGTGCGGTCCTCAGGGAAGCGTGGATGGATGCTGCGGTGTGATCTGTGTGAGCACCGCTTCGACGCCGCCGTCGCCGGTCGTCGGGAGGCGGTCGCCTTCGCACGCACCAACGGGTGGATCGTCGGTGAGGCGACGTGGTGCCCGATGTGCGCGGCCACCCACACGATCCGCCGGACCGCCTGAACCTCAGTCCCGTCGCCCTTTGCCCCGAACGCAGTGGACGGTGTCGCCCGATGCCGCTGCCGAAAGTCCCCACAGAAGGAGTTCACATGACGCAGGCCGCAACTCGACTCGCTGTGATCCCGCAGTCCGGATACACCGGCGCCGAGGTTCGCGGCGTCGATCTGACCCGCGAGCTGACCGGCGACGAAATCCAGGCGATCCGCGACGCACTGCTGAAGTGGAAGGTCGTGTTCTTCCGAGAACAGTTCCTCGACCACGACCAGCACCTACGTTTCGCGTCGTACTTCGGGAAGCCGACACCGGCACACCCACTCTTCGACTCGATTCCCGACCCGAACCATCCGACGATCTATCCGATCTTCCGCGATCGCTTCACATCGCGGGTCGCGTCCAGCGGTGGTTACGACAAGGTGCGATGGCACGCGGACGTCACCGCTGCGGTCAACCCACCCTTCGCGTCGATTCTGCGCGCGGAGGTGCTGCCCCCGTACGGCGGCGACACCCAGTGGTCCAACGGCGTCGCCGCGTATGACGGTCTGTCGGCGCCGATCCAGCGACTCGCCGACGAACTGCGTGCGGTGCACCGATTCGCGCCCGACGCCGGTTCGACGCCCACCGAGGACTACCTCCGCCGTGTCGAGCGGCGCCCGCTGGTCAGCGAACACCCGGTGGTGCGGGTGCACCCCGAGACGGGGGAGAAGGCCCTCTACGTCAACCCGGGCTTCACTCAGCAGATCGCCGGTGTGTCGGCCCACGAGAGTCGTCGCCTTCTCGGCCTGTTCTACGAAGAGCTGGCTCGCCCCGAGTACACGGTGCGGTTCAAGTGGGAGCCGGGGTCGATCGCGTTCTGGGACAACCGTTCGTCGGTCCATCTCGCGCCGAACGACCTCGTCACCGACGACGACCGTCGACTGTTCCGCATCACCCTCGAAGGTGACGTGCCCGCCGGACCGGACGGCCGCAAGTCCGAGGCACTCGAGGGTGACCCCTTCGAGGCACAGTAATTCGGCCGCGGAATCACACCTCGAGGTGTTCGGCTCGAGCTGATTTCAACTGTGTCGAAAACGGTTGATTTCTGCGTCGATCGGTGTCGCCGCAGTTGGCGGACATGCCGATCCCCTTTCCTGCGGATCGGTCTGCGATCGGCGAGACTGGGTACTCGGTCGTCGTCGGTATCCGGGCGGTATCGTCGCCGTCCGGCACGGGCGGAGTACTGGAGTCGATGTGCCCCCGAAACACGGTGGCCGCAAGGGGGAATCTCGTGAACATGTGGAACTACCTGCAGGGAAGGGGAGAGTTCCTCGGGTTCCTGACGTATCAGCACGCATCGCTCGCGTTCCAAACTGTGCTGGTCGGCACCATCGTCGCCGTGCTCATCGCCATCGCGGTGCACCGCCTGCCGCTCTTCTCGGCCTTGACACTCACCACCAGCAGGGTCGCGTTGACGATCCCGTCCCTCGCATTGCTCGCCCTGCTGATCGTGCCGTTCGGGCTGGGAGTCGTGCCGTCGTTCATCATGCTGGCGTTCTTCGCGGCAATGCCTGTCATCGGCAACGCGATCGTCGGCCTGCGCTCGGTTCCCGATTCGGTCATCGAATCCGCACGCGGGATCGGGCTCCCCCGTCGACGCATCCTGTTCTCGGTGTCGTTGCCCATGGCCTGGCCGGTCATCCTCACCGGGATTCGGGTGTCGACTCAGATGGTCGTCGGTGTCGCTGCGATCGTCGCGTACGTCCTCGGGCCGGGACTCGGCTCGCTGATCTTCAACGGCCTGTCCCGATTGGGAGGGACGAACTCCGTGGAGATGGCACTGACCGGAACCGTGCTCATCGTCGTCATCGCCCTGGTGTTCGACGGCCTGCTCGTCCTCCTCGGGCGGCTCACCATCGCGAAGGGATTGTCATGACCGACGAGAAGACCGGGAGCGCCGCCGATACGGTGGCCGGCGAGCGCACGGTCACCGGTGCCTCCATTCGGCTCGACGGAGTGGTGAAGCAGTATCGTGGCCAGACGAAGCCGGCCGTGCAGAAACTCGATCTCGATATCGAGGCCGGTCACATCGTCGCATTCGTCGGTCCGTCCGGGTGCGGCAAGACGACCACACTGAAAATGATCAATCGCCTCATCGAACCGACCGAGGGACGCATCTTCATCGGCGACCGCGACGTCACCGGCGAAGATCCGGACAAGCTCAGGCAGTCGATCGGCTATGTCATCCAGTCGGGTGGCCTGTTCCCACACTGGTCCGTGGCCAAGAACATCGGCGCCATTCCGCGGGTGCTGGGGTGGAATGCGCAACGCATCGCCGAACGCACCGAGTATCTGCTCGATCTCGTCGGACTCGATGCCGCCACCTTCGAGGACAGGCTCCCCAAGGACATGTCGGGCGGGCAGCAGCGGGTCGGGGTGGCACGTGCACTCGCCGCGGACTCGCCGGTTCTCCTGATGGACGAGCCGTTCGGAGCGGTCGATCCCATCACTCGAGTTCGCTTGCAGGACAAACTGATCGCAATCCAGCACGAACTCGGGAAGACGATCGTGATCGTGACACACGATTTCGAGGAGGCCACGAAACTCGGAGACAAGGTCCTGATCCTCTCCGAGGGCGGCCACATCGAGCAGTACGCGACGCCCGAGGAGATTCTGGCGAAGCCGGCCACCCCCTTCGTCGAGGAGTTCGTCGGGTCGGGTGCGACGCTTGCCCACCTGACTCTGTCGCGGGTGAAGGATGTCGAGCACGATCCGGTGGTGACCGCGAGAATCGGCGAGCCGTCTGACGAGGTCATCGGTCGTGCTCGAGCACAGGGCGTGACGTGGATCGTCGTCGTCGACGGCGACGGCCGGGCCCAAGCGTGGCCGTCGCTCGACGAAGTGGCCACCAAGGATCGGGTGTCCGACTACGTCGACCCACGTCTCCCGGTGGTGGCGCCGTCGTCCACGCTCAACGATGCGCTCGACTCCATGCTGGCCGCGAGCCAGGGCGGCGTCCTCGTCACCGACAGCAGAGGTGCGGTGACCGGGGCACTCACCATCGCGACGGTGATGGCGGTCATCCGCGGACAGCTGTCCGACGCGCGGGCCGGCGACGGGCACGTCACGTACACCGCGCACACCGAGGGCACGACCCCGTGAACCGGCTTCGTCGCTTGCCGATGGATGTGTGGTTCGAACCCCTTCTCATCGTCGTCTTCGGTACCGGGTACATCCTGTGGTATCGGTCCACCACGCTGACGCCGACCGAGGAGGCGTCACTGGGCTGGAGCAACCTCCGGACGACGATCCTCGACCACATCACGTTGACCCTGACCGCCACGGTCATCGTCGTCCTGATCGCCATTCCCCTGGGAATCGTGCTCACCCGCGAGAAGGCCAGACCGGTCAAGCCGGTAGTGGTCAATTTCGCGAACGTCGGCCAAGCGGCGCCCGCCGTGGGTCTGATCGTTCTGCTCACCATGTGGCTGGGCACCGGATTCCGCACCGCAGTGGTCGGGCTCGTGGTCTACGCGATCCTGCCCATCCTGGAGAACACGATCGTCGGTATCGACCAGGTCGATCGACGAACCATCGAGGCCGTGCGAGGCATCGGCTTCTCGGGTCTGCGCACGCTGGTGCAGGTGGAGTTGCCGCTCGCCGTTCCCGTGATCCTGAACGGCGTCCGGACCGCACTCGTGATCCTCGTCGGCACGGCAACCCTCAGCACATTCATCGGCGCCACAAGCCTGGGCACGCTCATCACGACGGGAGTCACACTGTTCCTGCCGAAACTGCTCATCTCCGGGGCCATCCTGGTCGGACTACTGGCGTTGATCATCGATTGGCTCGGACGGTTGGTCGAGCTCGTCGCAACCCCGCGAGGAGTGGCATGAACCGGCTGCGTCTTCGACTTGCTGCGACCGCGATCGCGGTCACGGTGTCCGCGAGCGTGGCCTCCGGTTGTGGATTGGTCAGCTCTTCGGGCACGTTCCACGACGCGACCCTGCCCGGCGGCGATCGCCCACTGGCGGATTCCTCCCTCGTCGTGACGTCCAAGAGCTTCACCGAGGGGGTGCTTCTCGGGAAGATCACCGCGACCTACCTGGCCGCGGCGGGCGCGAAGGTCACCGACCTCACGGGCGCGCCGGGATCCGCGTCCTCACGGCAAGCACAACTCAACGGTGACGCCGACATCCTGTGGGAGTACACCGGCACGGGGTGGGTGAACTACCACGGTGAGACGGAGACGATCCCGGATCCCGGGGAACTGTGGCAGCGCGTACACGACGTCGAGCAGCGCGACCACGACCTCGAATGGCTGCCTCCGGCCAACTTCAACGACACGTACGCCTTCGCCGCATCGGCACCGACCGCCGAGCGGCTGGGCGTCACATCGCTCTCGGATGTCGCACGTTTGCCGGAATCCGAACGGACATTCTGCGTCGACGACGAGTTCTTCAGTCGTGCGGACGGGTTCGTTCCGATGCTCGAGACCTACGGCATCCCCCTCAACGCGCCCGGCGGTGTTCCGTCGAGCAACGTCACCCGGATGGATGCCGGTGTGGTGTATACGTCCACGGCGGAGAGCGCACCCTGCAACTTCGGAATGGTCTACACCACCGACGGTCGCGTGAAGAACCTGAACCTCGCAGTCCTCGACGACGACCGCAAGTTCTTCCTGCCCTACAGCGGCACCGCGGTGGTCCGGGACGAGATCATCAATCGATATCCGGAGATCGCCGACCTGCTGGGTGTGGTCTCCGAGCGACTGACCGACGACTTGATGCAGGAACTGAACGGCCGAGTCGACATCGACGGCGAGGATCCCGCAGATGTCGCGTACGACTGGCTGAAGAGCGAGTCGCTCGTGGAGTGATCAGGGTGCCCACACCACACACCTAGGGTGTGTTTTCGCGCACGGCGTTCCAAGGGACTGTAGTGGCACCGGCTTGTCCGGCGCCCCTGTACAGACGGACCGAGCGTCCCGCCGTGAGCCCAGCGGCGCAAACACCCTGATTGGTGATTTGATGGAACACGCCGCACCAGCGACCTACCGTGAGCACCGAACGGATCCCTTCCCGCTGTCTGCGGCACAACACGGGCTGTGGTTCGCGCAGCAACTCGCCCCGGATGTGCCGATCTGCATCGCGCAGTACGTCGACATTCGTGGGCCGCTGGACGTCGAATTGTTCCGTGAGGTCGCGCTCGTGGCCGGCCACGAATACGAGTCGGTGTTCCTGCGTCTGATCGACGTCGACGGGCAACCACACCAGGTGATCGATCCGCCTGCCGACGCGGCCATGGGCGTCGTCGACTTCCGCGGCGCATCCGACCCGATGGCGGCGGCAGAGGAGTGGATGCACGACAACTACACGGCACGAGTGGATTTCGAACACGACCACCTGTGCGAGTCGTCGCTGCTGTGCGTGGGTGACGAGCGGCACCTGTGGTACAGCCGGATCCATCACGTCGCCCTCGACGGATATGCGGCGATGACGCTGGTCAACCGTGTCGCTGCCCTGTACACCGCGGCGGTCGAAGACCGTTCCCCCGAACCGAGCCGTGCCGCGGACCTGCACGCCCTGCACCGCCTCGAAGAGGACTACCGGGCATCCCACCGGTTCTCGTCCGACCGCGACTACTGGGCCGAACGACTCCACAGGCGCACGAACGGGGCGTCCCTGACCGATGTCGAGGCTCCCCCCGCCGCCCACAGCCTGACCGTGCGCACGGCGTTGTCGCCCGATACCGTCGCCCGGCTCGAGGACACCGGCGGCCGGCCGGGCGCGACGGCGGCCGCCGCGCTGATCGCCGCTTTCGCCTGCCATCTCTCGCGGCGGACGGGACGGGAGGACGTTCTCGTCGACATTCCGCTGTCTGCCCGCACCACCGCCGTTCTGCGACGGTCCAGCGGCATGCTCGCCAACGTCGCGCCCCTGCTGGTGCAGGTCCGATCCGGGGACACGGTCGGCGACCTCGTGGCCCGGGTGCAGCACGAACTGATGGGGGCGATGCGGCACCAGCGCGGCAACGTCGAGGACATCCTGCGCGACCTGGGTGTGTCCGCCGAAGCCCGCAGGATCTCGGGACCGATGATCAACGTGATGCTGTTCGATCAGGACCTCACGTTCGGGTCGCTGACCGGAGACTTCCGGATCCTCACCACCGGTCCCGTCCCGGACCTGTCCGTCAACGTGTATCGCAGCGGCACCCCGGCATCGACGATCGTCGAGTTCGAGGCCAACCCGTACCGTTACCGCGACGACGAACTGCGGTCGCATCACGCCGCCGTCGTCGGGTTGATCGACGAACTGCTCGCCGCGGACCCCGGCACTCCACTCGACGTTCTCGGCGCGCACGAGTTGGATCGGTTGACGCCGGTGGTGGGTGGGGGGTCGGCCCCGGAGGTGTCGTTGCCGGGGTTGTTGGCGGCGGCGGTGGGGGTGGATCCGGATGCGGTGGCGGTGGTGTGTGGGGGTCGGCGGTTGACGTATCGGGAGGTGGATGCGGCGTCGAATCGGTTGGCGCGGGTGTTGCTCGGGGTGGGGGTGGGTGCCGAGTCGGTGGTGGCGGTGGCGGTGGCGCGGTCGGTGGAGTCGGTGGTGTCGGTGTGGGCGGTGGCGAAGACGGGTGCGGCGTTTTTGCCGGTGGATCCGCAGTATCCGGTGGGTCGGATCGAGCACATGGTTGCTGATTCGGGTGTGGTTGTGGGGGTGACGGTGTCGGCTTCGGTGGATCGGTTGCCGGGTGCGGTGCGGTGGGTGGTGCTCGATGATGCCGAGACGGTGGAGCGGTTGTCGTCGGTGTCGGCGGGGGCGGTGTCGGATGCGGATCGGGGTGGTTCGGTGCGGGTGGGTCAGGCGGCGTATGTGATCTATACGTCGGGGTCGACGGGTCTGCCGAAGGGGGTGGTGGTGACGCATCGGGGGTTGGCGAATGTGGTGGCGTCGCAGCGTTCGGGTTTTGGATCGGTCACCGGTGCGCGGGTGTTGCAGTGTGCGTCGCCGAGTTTCGATGCGTCGGTGTTCGAGTTGGTGTGGGCGGTGGGGATGGGTGGCCGGTTGGTGGTGGTGCCGCCGACGGTGTATGGCGGGGAGGAGTTGGCGCGGATCCTGGATTGTGAGGGGGTGACGCATGCGGTGTTGACGCCGACGGCGTTGTCGTCGTTGGATCCGTCCGGTCTGGATGTGTTGGGTACGTTGGTGGTTGCCGGTGAGGCGTGCCCGCCGGAACTTGTATCGAGGTGGGCGCCGGGTCGGGAGATGTTCAATGCGTACGGGCCGACGGAGGCCACGATCATGTCGAATGCGAGCGAGCCGTTGGTGGTGGGGGAGTCGGTGACGATTGGTGGTCCGGTTGGTGGGTTCGGTGAAGTGGTGTTGGATGCGCGGTTGCGGCCGGTGCCGTTCGGGGCGGCGGGGGAGTTGTATTTGTCGGGTCCGGCGTTGGCGCGGGGGTATCGGAATCGGTTGGGGTTGACGGCGGCGCGGTTCGTTGCGGATCCGTTCGGTGGTCCGGGGCAGCGGATGTATCGGACGGGGGATGTGGTGCGGTGGCGGGAGGGTCCGGGTGGGCCGGTGCTCGAGTATGTGGGTCGTTCGGATTTTCAGGTGAAGATTCGTGGTTTCCGCGTCGAACTCGGCGAAATCGATGCGGTGCTGACGCAGCATCCCCGTATTGCGTTCGCGGTGACCCTCGGTCGCACCGCCCCGTCCGGGGACACCGTCCTGGTGTCGTACGTTCTACCGTCCGGTGACGGCGAACCCGACGTTGCCGAGGTCACCGACCATGTGCGCGGCAGTGTGCCCGCGCACATGGTGCCCGCGACGATCGTGATCCTCGACGAGTTGCCCCTCACCCCGGTGGGCAAGCTGGACCGGCAGGCCTTGCCCACACCGGATTTCGCGGTGGTACGCACCGTCTTCCGTGCGTCGGACAGCGGAACCGAGCGGACCGTGGCAGATGCCTTCGCCGAGGTACTCGGACTCGACCGGGCCGGGCTCGACGACAACTTCTTCGACCTGGGCGGCAATTCGCTGAGCGCGACCCGCGTCGTCGCCCGTGTCAACTCCGCACTGGGTACCGGCCTGGGGGTCCGCGAGCTGTTCGAGGCACCCACGGTGGTGGGGTTCGCGGCCCGCGCCGATGAAGCGGATCGCCGCGTCGCGGCGCGTGCCGCGCTCACCGGGGGCGTACGCCCCGATCGCCTGCCGCTGTCGCTGGCGCAGCAGCGGATGTGGATCGTCAACCAGGTCGACACGGCTTCGCCCGCGTACAACATTCCGATCGCGCTGCGCCTGTCCGGCGAACTCGACATCGAGGCCATGCGCGCCGCTTTCCGGGACGTCGTCGACCGGCACGAACCACTCCGCACCGTCTACCCCGGCTCCGCGGACGGCCCGCACCAGGTGGTGCTGCCCGTGGACCGGGTGACCCTCGACCTCACTCCGGTCACCGTGTCCGACGAAGCGGCGCTGCGCACCGAGCTGGTGTCTCTGGCGTCGGCCGAATTCAACGTGCGCAGCGAGGTCCCGATGCGCATCGCACTCCTGCGAATCGGTCCGGACGAACACGTGTTGGCCCTGGTTCTGCACCATATCGCGGCGGACGGATCATCGATGGCGCCGCTGGCCCGCGACGTGATGATCGCGTACACCGCGCGTTCACACGGACGCCCGCCCGCGTGGGCGCCGATGCCGGTGCAGTACGCCGACTTCGCGCTGTGGCAGCGCCGCACCCTCGGCAGCGACACCGACCCGGACTCGCTCATCTCGGCGCAGCTGGACTACTGGCGCCGAACCCTCGACGGGATGCCCGAGCTGCTCGAGCTGCCGCTCGACCGCCGGCGACCCCTGCAGCGGTCTTCGCACGGCGCCACCGTGCCGTTCGTGATCGGCGCGGACCTGCACAGGAAGCTGTCCGAACTTGCTCGGAGCCATGATTCGACACTGTTCATGGTCGCGCACGCCGCTCTCGCCGTCCTGCTCGGTCGGCTGAGCGGTGCGACGGATCTCGCAGTGGGCACGCCCGTCGCCGGCCGCGGCGACGCGGCACTGGACGAGATGGTCGGCATGTTCGTCAACACCGTGGTGCTACGGACCGAAGTCGCACCCGAACGCTCCTTCACCGACCTGATGGCGCACGTCCGCGACACCGATCTCGGCGCGTTCGGGCAGGCAGAGGTGCCGTTCGACCGGGTCGTGCAGGCGGTCGACCCGGTGCGGTCCACGGCGCACGCCCCACTGTTCCAGGTGCTGCTCGAATTCCAGAACACCGAGGAGAGCCGACTCGAACTGCCCGGTCTGACCGTCGAGGTCGTCGACGCCGGCGTCGAGGTCGCCAAATGCGACCTGTTCCTGACCCTGAGTGAGAACGTCGACGAAACCGGCGCGCCCGCAGGGATGTCCGCCGCATTCGGCTTCGCCACCGACGTCCTGGACGCGGGCACCGTCCGCGGCTTCGCGGATCAGTTCGTCCGGATCCTCGACGCGGTCACCGCATCGCCGGATCGCCCGATCGGCGACATCGACGTTCTCGGCGCGCACGAGTTGGATCGGTTGACGCCGGTGGTGGGTGGGGGGTCGGCCCCGGAGGTGTCGTTGCCGGGGTTGTTGGCGGCGGCGGTGGGGGTGGATCCGGATGCGGTGGCGGTGGTGTGTGGGGGTCGGCGGTTGACGTATCGGGAGGTGGATGCGGCGTCGAATCGGTTGGCGCGGGTGTTGCTCGGGGTGGGGGTGGGTGCCGAGTCGGTGGTGGCGGTGGCGGTGGCGCGGTCGGTGGAGTCGGTGGTGTCGGTGTGGGCGGTGGCGAAGACGGGTGCGGCGTTTTTGCCGGTGGATCCGCAGTATCCGGTGGGTCGGATCGAGCACATGGTTGCTGATTCGGGTGTGGTTGTGGGGGTGACGGTGTCGGCTTCGGTGGATCGGTTGCCGGGTGCGGTGCGGTGGGTGGTGCTCGATGATGCCGAGACGGTGGAGCGGTTGTCGTCGGTGTCGGCGGGGGCGGTGTCGGATGCGGATCGGGGTGGTTCGGTGCGGGTGGGTCAGGCGGCGTATGTGATCTATACGTCGGGGTCGACGGGTCTGCCGAAGGGGGTGGTGGTGACGCATCGGGGGTTGGCGAATGTGGTGGCGTCGCAGCGTTCGGGTTTTGGATCGGTCACCGGTGCGCGGGTGTTGCAGTGTGCGTCGCCGAGTTTCGATGCGTCGGTGTTCGAGTTGGTGTGGGCGGTGGGGATGGGTGGCCGGTTGGTGGTGGTGCCGCCGACGGTGTATGGCGGGGAGGAGTTGGCGCGGATCCTGGATTGTGAGGGGGTGACGCATGCGGTGTTGACGCCGACGGCGTTGTCGTCGTTGGATCCGTCCGGTCTGGATGTGTTGGGTACGTTGGTGGTTGCCGGTGAGGCGTGCCCGCCGGAACTTGTATCGAGGTGGGCGCCGGGTCGGGAGATGTTCAATGCGTACGGGCCGACGGAGGCCACGATCATGTCGAATGCGAGCGAGCCGTTGGTGGTGGGGGAGTCGGTGACGATTGGTGGTCCGGTTGGTGGGTTCGGTGAAGTGGTGTTGGATGCGCGGTTGCGGCCGGTGCCGTTCGGGGCGGCGGGGGAGTTGTATTTGTCGGGTCCGGCGTTGGCGCGGGGGTATCGGAATCGGTTGGGGTTGACGGCGGCGCGGTTCGTTGCGGATCCGTTCGGTGGTCCGGGGCAGCGGATGTATCGGACGGGGGATGTGGTGCGGTGGCGGGAGGGTCCGGGTGGGCCGGTGCTCGAGTATGTGGGTCGCTCGGATTTTCAGGTGAAGATTCGTGGTTTCCGCGTCGAACTCGGCGAAATCGAATCAGCCCTCCTCGGATACCCCGGTATCGACCACGCCGTCGTGCACACCAGCGGCGACCGATTGGCCGGCTACGTCGTCCCCGTCGCGGGATCGGAACTCGACACGTCCGCGGTCCTGGCACACGCCCGCGCGCGCCTGGCCCCGCACATGGTCCCTGCGACCGTGACGGTGCTCGACGCCGTGCCGGTGACCGCGAACGGGAAACTCGACCGTGCGGCCCTGCCGGAACCGGACTTCACCGCGGGGCGCGCCGAGTACCGGGCGCCGCGCAACGCGACCGAGGAGGTGGTGGCCGCCGCGTTCGCCGAGGGGCTCGGACTGGACCGTGTCGGCCTCGACGACAACTACTTCACGCTCGGTGGCACGTCGCTCACCGCGACGAGCGTGATCGCCCGGATCGCCGAGTCTTCCGCGCGGGCCGTGCCGGTGCAGTGGATCTTCACCCATGCGACGCCGGAATCCCTGGCACACATGATCGTCACGGCGCCGGAGGATCCCGGATCGGAGGATGAGGCCGACCGGTCACTGGACGTGCTGCTGCCGCTGCGTACCACCGGAACCGGCAGCCCGGTGTTCTGCATCCATCCGGCGATCGGGTTGGCCTGGTGCTTCACCGGACTGGTGCAGTACCTCGGCGACCGTCCCGTGTACGGGCTGCAGTCCCCGGCGCTGACCGACCCGGATCTGCATGTCGGCTCCCTGGAGGAACTCGCGGCCCGGTATGTCGCCCGGATCCGCGCGGTGCAGCCGCACGGCCCGTACCACCTGGTGGGCTATTCGGTCGGCGGCCAGATCGCCCATGAGATGGGGGTGCAGCTCACGGGCGCCGGCGACGAGGTGGTCACCCTCGCGATGCTCGACACCCATCTGGCCGGGGGCCTCGATCGCACGGCCGAGAAGCCCACCATGGCAGCGCTTCTCGCGGAGTTCGGCGCGGTGGTCCCGGATGACGGAGATGATGCGACGACCGCCGATCGTGCCGTGGAGGTGCTGCGGCGCACTGGCGGACCGTTCGCGGCCGTGACCGCGGGCGACCTCGAGGCCGTGCACCGGGTGTTCACGCAGACGGTCGACCTCGCGCTCGCGCACCGCCCGTCGACACCGCGCGGCGTCGATCTGCTGTACTTCGGAGCGGCAGATTCCTTCGATGCCCCCACGGGAGTCTCCGCATGGCGGCCGCACATCAGCGGCGAGATCCTCGTGCACAACGTTCCCGTGTCGCACCAGCAGATGACGAGTCCGGAAGCCCTCGCCGGCATCGGACCCGTCCTCGCACACCACGTGATGATCGCCGACAAGGCGACGCGCGTCGTCGTGTCATAGCGGCTGGAAAAGGGGGGCGTCGGCGGTTGTGCCGACGCCCCGCGATCGTTGGGACCGTGCGAAGTCGCATACTGTGCGGGTGATCTTGGAACATGCACTGCTGTCCGTGACCCCAGACAGGGTCGCCGAGTTCGAATCTGCATTCGGGCAGGCCGAGTCGATCATCTCGTCGATGCCCGGATTCCGCCGGCTGCAGTTGTCACGCGGTCACGAGCGCCCGAATGTCTACCTGCTGCTGGTCGAGTGGGATGAACTCGAAGACCACACCGAAGGATTTCGTCAGTCGAGTGGATACCAGCAGTGGAAGGACCTGCTGCACCACTTCTACGATCCCTTCCCGGTCGTGGAGCACTACACGCCTCTCGATGTGTCTGCCCTCTAGGGCGACGTCGCGCACCAGGCCGAGGGCAGCACAGCGTCCGCTACAGCTACGGGGAGACTGCGGTGCCCGCACGCCGGGCGGGCGAGCGGTCGTCGGCGAACATGGCCTCGATCCTCGACTTGATCTCCGCTGTGCTCATGGAGCCGCCGTGGCGGGGCGTCCGCGACACGGTGGGAGTTGCCGGGGTGATCGAGACTGTCGCCATGCGTCCTGCTTTCGTCGGGTACCGATATGTGTGCCTCAGGGTCACGTCTGTGATCTGGTTCACATCGTGGCCGACTATGTTGTACACCACATACCCGGTCGTGTGCCACTCGGCCCGGTGGCCATGTGTCCGGGGTATCGAAGCCGTGTCGTTCGGCGAATGGACAGGAAGTCCGGCCCCGGTACAGTCGCCCGAATGGATGAGGAGGCGGCCCCGAACCGTCGAGAGCTCCGGCTGGTGCAATCCCCGATCCGTCTATCGCGCGAACAGGACGAAGAACTCCTCGCCCGGTCGGTGATCGATGCGCTCGCCGGTGGCCGGTCGTGGGAGCAGATCGGCACTCGGCTGGGTGTGGCCGCTCCGACCGCACACAGCGGTCCGGTCACCGACCGGGACTGGCAGGAGGCGGTCGTCGATCACGAGAATGCGCGACAGCTATCGGACAGCGTGTGGCGTCCTTTCGCCGGAGACAGGACCATGTCCGTCCACGGAATTCCGCGGCACCGTGAAGGTGGCGGCGACGCACAGAATCGCGATCGCGAAGCAGGCGATCGTGTGCCAGATGTTTCCGATGGGATCGCCGTTGCTCGTGACGCCGTCGACGGCGGCGAGGTAGTCCGGTAACGCAGTCCCCCACAGCAGGCCCATCACGCCGAGGTACACCACGCTGTAGACACGAACGAAGTTGTTCGAGTAGGCGGGAACGTCAGACGTCCGCCCGCGCAGCCGCGACCACTGTCGCAACAGGACCGGGATCGCGACGAGCGTGACGACGACGAGTTCCGCCGCGTAGAGGAATCCCCGGACCGTGGTGCTCTCCATCCCGAGGATGGTCGCGGGGATCGGGAGGATGAACGTGCCGGCCGACGCCAGGAGGCCGATTACGATTGTCCGCCAGACCAGTTCGAGTCCGGTGAAGGTTCGGCCCCGGTCGGTGTGGCGACCCACGAAGAATTGGACGCACAGTGCCAGCGATATCGGCCACAGTGCCGCGAACACCACGACGCTCGGCAGTGGGACCGCATCGAACATGGGCTGGTTGACCGGGTTGGTGGTCGACCATTCCCACCACCTCAGCTGCGGTCCGAGCTGGTCGAAGATCTCGTAGAACGCGTGGTGCACGAAGCCCACGCAGACCGCGCCGACGAGCACGCCGTATTTGCGGAAGACGCCGAGCATCCGGACGAGCTCGAAGGCCAGCGTGGCCATCAGCGGATAGATCGCGATGATGTACAGGGGTAGCCGGCCCCACAGGAAGTCCACCGTGAACACGTTGTGCGCGAACATGGTGTCCACGTGTTCCTCGATCCCGAACGCCGCCGGAAAGTACAGCGGCGGTTCGATGACGAACAGATACGCGGTGGCGCCGAACCAGAGCGCCAGGGTGGTCGGATCGCCGCTGCGGCGCCAGCGCAGGATCGCAAACACGAGTGCGAGCACCGACCCGAGCACGATCGTGAACTCGAGAACCGGCAGTGTCCAGTTCTCCAGGGCCAACGGATTGCGGAGCTCGACGAGTCCACCGGCCTCGGCGCACGAGAAGCCGAGCGCCGTCGACAGCTGGTCGAAGGTGGGTGAGCAGAGATCGATCATCAGTTGACCACCGCCGCCGCGGACTCGGTCCGACGTTCACCCGACTCGGCGGTGTACCAGCGGGTGCAGTCGTAGCCGGCGTCGTATCGGATGAACCACTCGTCGGCGAGCGCGGGCAGCTTCTCGTGGGTCGGGTTGTGCTTCGGCATCTGACTCCGGACGACGCCGGCCAGGGCGGTGAGTTGTTCCCCGCGGGGGAGGTCGTCGAACGCGCGCGGCATGATCCCTTTGCTCAGGTAGGGCGCGAACGCGGTGAGCAGCTTCTGCTTGGTGCGGTGCGTCGCGAACATCGACATCGAATCGACCTTCCGCTCCCTCAGTGGGACGTGCTGGTTGAACCCGGCGCAGGCGATTCGGACGACCTTCATCACATGCGTGAAGATCGAGGGCGCCATCCTCATCCGGTACAGCTCATCTCCGACAAGGGAATTGAAGATCGCCAGCGCTGAGCTACGGTGTTCGACCTCCTCGACGAAGTGCCAGATGAACAGGGACGCAACCCGGTCGTCGCCCGGCCGGAAGAGGGTCGCGTCGTTGTCGAGCATCAGCTTGAACACCGGTGTGAACGTCGCCTCCAGGTCCGCGGTGTAGGCGAGTCGGTAGTTCAGGCTCGTCGCCTCGGTGAGGAGGTCGTACTCGCCGATCACCGCGTCGAGCGTGTTCTGGAGTCCCGGATACCGCCTGATCAGGGCCTTGACGTGCTGACGGTGCGCGGTCGAGTGGTGGCCCTCCTGGCGCATGAACGCCACGGCCTCCTCCGCGACCTCGGGAGTCATCAACGGTTTGGCCTGCATGATCGCCTTGACGATCATTTTCTCGAAACCAATGGCCAGGAAGGAGATCGCGTTCGACATGCTCGACCAGGCGGGGTTGTCGGGGTTCCAGAGGAACGGGACGTCCTGTTCGTCGAACGCGAAATCCATCTTTCTGGGATGCAGGTCGGACATGTGCAATTCCTCGTCTCGTGCGGCATGAGTGGACTGAAGTCTGTGGGCAGGTGGAGACCCAAGGCTCAACAACATACACAGACCCTAGTCTCTGTATGATTACTTTTCGACAGATTCGGGGAGAACTGCGGTGGCCGGAAGCGGGACGCGCTCGCGGTAACCTCTGAGTCCAGGTCGGGCACAGTGCCGTCGTCCCGTGCAGTCCGTTCGGGCCGACGACGCAGTGCGAGAGGTAGGGGCACGGGCAATGGCAGGCAGGCGTGGGTGGGGTGGCAGCCCACCCGGAAGTGACGAGGAAGCGTCCCGGCGAATCGTCATCGCCGCAGTCGAGCTCATCAGCCGGAACGGCACGGCGATCAGCATCGCGGATGTTGCGGAATCCCTCGGTGTCATCCGTCAGACGGTGTACCGGTACTTTCCCAGCACCGACTCGCTTCTACGAGCTGCAGCCATCGCCGCGGTCGACGGATTCCTCGACCGCCTGACGGAACACGTCGCCGGCATCGAGGATCCCGCGGAGGCTGTGGTCGAGGCCGTGATCTACACACTCAACGAAGCGCCCCGCGTTCCGCAGCTCGGCCTCATGCTGTCCGGTTCCCATTCACATACCGAGGGAATCACGTCCGAGGAAGCCCTCGCCTTCGGAATGACGATGATCCGGCGCTTCGACGTCGACTGGGAGCGGCACGGCTACGGGGAGCACGCCCTGCGTGAGCTCGTCGAGTATCAGTTGCGGACGATGCAGTCGTTCTTCATCTCGCCGGGAAACCCGCCGCGTAGCCAGGACGAACTGCGTGCGTATCTGCGCCGATGGGTCGGATCTGCGGTCGCCGTCACGGGGAGTCCGGCGTCCACTGGATGAAGTCCGTGGGCCGTGCCGGACGAGCGGCGCAATCGGGGTTGCATTCCTGGTTCGACGTTCCTGGTTCGACGAGGTGCAGACGCGAATAGACTTGCCGAGGTGACCCGCGAGGATCCCGATCGGCTCTCCGCCGACGATGCCCATATTCTGGGGCTTGAATCGGCGGTGATATCCGGCCATACCCTGAAGCTGGTGATTCTCGAGCCCGCCTCCGGCCCGCTGGACCTCGATGCCCTGCGAACTGCGGTGGCCGAGCGCCTTTCGAGCCAGCCGCGCGCGACGCAGCGGATCGACACCTCGGGTTCGGAGCCGCGCTGGACCGCGGCGACCGCCTTCGACATCAGCGACCACATCCGGCGCCGGGAAGATGCTGCGTGTGCGTCGCGGGCCGATCTGTGGCGGGCCGTCAGCACGCTGATGTCCGAGCACCTCGACCGCGAGCGTCCACTGTGGACGCTCGATCTGATCGGACCCCTAGGCGACGGGCGCGAGGCGATCGCCGTCCGGATCCATCACGCGATGGCCGACGGGATTGCTGCGGTGCGCTTCCTGGACGACGTTCTCTGGGATCGACACGCCGAACCGGGCCCGCGCGAGTCGCGACCGGGTGTTCGCACCGATTCGACGCAGCGTTCGAAGGTCGACGAGGTGCTGCGGATGCCGGCGGCCATGCACCGTGAGCTCGGCCACCGCGGCTCACGCTCGCCTTTCGACCGTCCGATCAGTGCCGCCCGCGAGCTCGCGTTCACCGTCGCCCCGCTCTCGGAGCTGAAAACCATAGGGGCCTCGCGTCCCACTCGTGCCACCGTCAACGACGTGCTCCTGGGGATCGTCGCCGGCGGCCTGCGGAGCTGGCTCTCCGCCGGAGCGGGGGCGCTGCCGCGCCTTCGCGCTCAGGTTCCGGTCAGCCTTCACCACCGAGATGAGGGAGCGGAGGTCGGAAACCGCGATTCCTTCCTGAACATCGATCTGCCGCTCGCCGAGCCGGATCCGCTCACCCGACTCGACCGGATCAGCGCCGAGACCAGGAAGCGCAAGCACCTCGACGACGCCGACGAACTCTATGATCTCTTCCACGCTCTCGGACGCGTGAAGCGCGTCGGGGAGGCTGTACAGCGACTGGCCGGGAGTGCGCGGGAGTTCAGCCTCGCGATCTCGAACGTCCCGGGCCCGCCGGTGCCGGTGAGCGTTTCCGGGCGCCGGGTGGAGCGACTCTTCTCGTCCTCGGAGCCGGCCGTTCACCACGCGCTGCGGATCTCGGCGATTTCCTGCGCCGGGATCGTCGGAATCGGGCTCTGCACCGACCCCGAGGCGCTGCCCGATGTTGCCCGGCTGGCGGTGGCGATGGAAGATTCGTACGCCGAATTGCGTGACGCCGCATCGACGCCTTGACGTGTGCCTGGATGGGTACACGGACACCACGGCATCGAGTTCCGCATCACTCCGGCGTGCTCGCGACTGCCGACTACATGATTCCCCACGGTGACGGCTCGCCCGAAAACCTCCAACGCGGGCAACGAATGATCCAAGCTCACCCCGCAGATTCGCCGCGCGTCGGCGGAACACCGGCCGTTGTGTCCGCGTCGGTCGGAATGTGGGCCGCCGGAGGCGGGGTCGCAGCGTCACCCAGCGACGCTCCGTTGGTGGGCGCAGTCGTCGAGTTCGTGTCGGTGTGCCGGTGGGTCGCCTTCTTCGCCAGTTCACCGACCTTGTGCTGCACTTGCGGCGCCTTGTGCTTGACGGTCTCCGTCGCGTCGCTCACCTTCTCCTGCACGGTGGGGTTGTGCCAGAGTTCGATGGACTGATGCCTCATCTTCTCGTAGGTTTGCCGGCCGGATCGGGTGCCCAGGACGAAGCCCACGGCCGCGCCCGCCGCGAAGGTCAACACTTTCTGCATGACATCTCCTGACTGTTGTGTGGCTCGAGCGGGTCAGTCGGACCGTCGTCCGAATGCCCTCTACACAGCGTGCCCGCAACTGAAGAACCCAAACGCACATGCCCGCACTGTGGATCGGCCCGCGGACGCGGTGGTGAACGCCATCAACATGACGGCGCCTCAAACGAGAGCGCCGAGTGGTCGGTATTCATCATGGCGTGGCTATCAGCACTTCCCCTTCGAGGCCGTCGGGGTCCCGGAAGAAGACGCTCCGTGCAGTACCGAAGTCGTTGATGGCTCCATCGCTGGCGGCCGCGTCGATCAGCCGCTGCCGGATCACCTCGAAGGCTTCCGGTGAGGCCGCCTGCAGACCGACGTGGTCGATGCGACCCCGCCCCCACATCGGTGTCTGACGCTCGGCTTCGGTGTTGCCGTCGATCACGAAGATGTTCAACTCGGTATGCGGGCCGATCCGGATGACGGTCATCGTTTCTCCTCCGTCGCGGCCGTGCGGCCGCGTCGGTCCGACGTCGGCGTCGAATACGTCGGCATAGAACCTGCCCAGGCGGGCGGCGTCCTTGGATATGCAGGCAATATGGTTGACCCCATCGAGCAACATGATGTCCTCCGCTCTACATTCGGCGCTGGAGATCTCATGGGTCAACCGTCGCATATTCTGCTGCGCGAATCAGGGGGATCGCCGGGGCATGAACCGGACAGTCGCGGGTACTCCGTGTGGACGCTGCGCGCGCAGCAAGCGATGGCGGCGCGCCAGCCAGGTCTTCCGGCCTGAATTCCCCCTTGTTCGGGCCGGAGGGCCGCCTCGAAAGATGCTGAGCACCAGTATTGTTCAGGAACAATGCCAACGATAGCGGCACCGCCCCCATGCTTCGGGGGCGCGTACGCCCTCACCCTCACGTACCCGAAGGTCGCGCGCGCAGGACTGGACGTGCCGCGGGACCTCACGGTCCGGAAACCAGGCAGCTCCTCGGAGCCGGTGGTGATCGTCGTCGAATCCGACTGCTTCGACATATTCGAGACGCAGGGATGGACACCGGAGCCGTCCGCGGAAACCAGCGATGCCTCGCGGACTTACATGACCGTCGATCCACCGCGCGGGGACACCCTCACCCTGGGTTTCGACACCTACATTCAGCCGTCGAGTCAGCTCGGCCACTCGGTGTCGGTGTCGGTGTCGGAGAAGGGAGTCGATGTGGGTTCGCCATCTTCCTGTCGGCACAGTCGACTCGGGCTGACGAGAACGCGGTGACGCGTCAGAGCACCGAGTAACCGGCTGGCAGGGGAAGGCGGCCGGTCAAGGCCAGCAGCGCAGCGGGTGCTGTTCCCTGTGCTGCGGCCAGGCCACCGATCACGGCGAACGTCTCGGCTACCGCATCGTGGGGGACATCGGCGCTGACGCCGAGGGCGGCTGCCAAGTCGCAGGTGTGCACTGTCAGCTCGAGGGTTCGGGTCGGGAGGTAGCCCTGCAAGGTCATCGTCCCGAAGGGTGTGCGCACCAGGGCGGTGGCCGGCGTGGCCCGGACCTGCTCGGGTACCCGGGCAACCAGAGCGCTCAGCGTAGCCATCGGGTCCTCTCCGAGGGCGGCGCCGGCGGCGCGTCCCCGCTGTGCCACTGCTGCGGTGTCAGCCAGGGCACCGGCGATGGCCAGGTAGTACGCAACGGCATCAACCAGGTCTACCGGGCCGGAGTCGTCGCCGGCGACGTCGAGGTAGGTCTCCACCGTCGTCAGCGACCTGCTGGTGTGCCCCAGCAGGTCGCGCACGGACCACTCACCAAGACCGGGGGAGTCATAGTGACCTGTCGCGGACGCGCTGACTTCGAGGAACCGTCGGGCGGCACTGTCGAAGGCTCGAGCAGCTGGACCGTCCATCAGCTCAGTATTGCAGCCGCCAGTGTTCACCGCCCGCACTCGGCGCCATCCCAGTCTGCCGGCGTCGACAGCGGGAATCGGGCCGTCATGAGGCGCGCGCGGATCGGTCCTGTGGCCGGTACCTCTAGCTCGGTCTCAGCCGCGACCAGTGAACGACACCGCACATGGCGGGGCTCACGTCGGTGTCAAGCCGTATCGGGCGATTACGTCGGGCAACCAGTCGGGTTCGCCGAATTGCAGTCCGTAACGCTCGGCAATTTCGGCGATCTGGGTGACATCCGGCGCGCCGGCGGCGATCAGTTCAGACATTTCCAGGAAGCAATGTTCGAAGCCGGCCGGACTGATGATCTCGATCATGCGCGCCGGGGCGCCGCCGGCGTTCCACATGGCGTGCATTTCGCCTCGCGGTTTTGTGATGTATCCGCCGGATTCGAGAACGGCCTCCCGGTCGCCGGAGCGGAACCCGATTACACCCTGAGTAACTATCGAGAATTCGTCCTCCCGCGTATGTAGATGCGGCGGCACCAGCGCACCGACTGGGAACGGGTGCTCGACGACAGACAGCACCCCACCGGTGTCACGGCCCCAGAGTTTGAATTCGACCCCAATCGGGCCCAGGTCACCGGTCTGTCCGGTCCCCGGCGGCACGACGACCAGCGGTGGGGGATCGGTTACGCTCACGCTTCTCGCCTACTCACCGACGTTGACAAATCGGGTCACAAGTTCTCTGATCAACTTTCCGCCGACGGCGCAGAAATTGTCAACGGTCTCGGGGCATAGCCGATTGATGATCGTGGCTCCACGATCGATTCGCGAGTGACGAAGAAGTCCGACGGTGCCATGGCGTCAAGACCGAGACTGATTTGAGGGACCTTTACCGTCGCGCGAGGTCGCTCGCCCAACGCACGATGGGCAGATGGCCCGCCGCCAAAGCGGATCCATCACCGGCCACAGACAGACCCTTGCTTGTCGACGAAGAGCGTCAAGGTGGCGACTATGGAGTTGTGCGGAATTGTGGCCAACGCAAACGCCGCCGACCGGAACCGAACGAGTGAGAGATCCGGAGTGGCTCAATGGCTCAGCCCGCGAGTGCCCTGCCTCCTCGCGGACCCGCGACCGGGCCCGCAGGCCGCATCATCGCGACCGCCGCGGTTGCCGTTACCTCGGCCTTCGCCGGGGGCGCCCTGCTCACACAGACCGTGATTGTTCCGCACTGGCGGGAAATGGATCCGGCCGCATTCCTGTCGGAATTCGCGAGCTCCGGGCCCGCGACCGGAGCGACGGTCTTCCCGTTCGAGGTCGCCTCGGTCCTGCTGCTGAGCATGACGACGTACTCGACCGTCACGAATCGCCGACCAGGCCGCCTTGCGTGGGCTCTGGCGACGACGTGCATGGTCGGGACCTTCGTACTTCTCCCGATCTACTTCCTGGGTGCGAACCTGGCCATGCTCGACCCCGCCTTCCCACCCCGGGCCGTGCACGCCGAACTGACCTCCTGGTATCGCTGGAACTGGATACGCACGGGACTGGGCCTTGCCTCGGCCGTCCTCTCCTGCATCGCACTCACTGCCAGCCGACGTGAGAACGCCACCACATCGAGGTGATGCTGGGGGCAGCAACTACATCTTCCGGCGAGAAGCCGTGACCGAAGGTGCCTTCGGGTAGCGCTGGGAGCCCACGCTGTGCGTGTTCGGCGATCGTCTTGTCGCTCGAGGATCCCCGGCGAAAGGCTCACGGTGGGCAGGCCCATCCCGAAAGTGGATCCCGTACCGGACGTCTTCCCGTTGGTGAGTTCAGTTCAGTTCAGTCGCTCGGTGAGGTGTACCTCGACGTCGTCACCGTCGTTCTTGCCGATCGCCTTGCGGATGGCAGCAGCTACGGGCAGCTTGTGGGTGCCATCTCCCAGTGCCATGAACGCTCCGGTGAACGGGTGCGCGTCGATGGTCCCGGCAACCTTGACCAGACCACGGGTACCGAATATCCGTGCGGAGTCGGGTAGCTGCACGCACGTCCACGTGTCCCCGGGACGGACCTTGCTCAGCCGGCCGGTGAAGGTGATGTCCAGGGGTCGGGGATCTGCCATGCTCTTTCTCCTTCGCGGCCCATACGATGGTCGTTCATCGATCAACCCAGAAGCGTCCATCCCGCCAGTGGCGCATAGTGCGCACAAGGCTACTGCCGAAGAAACAATCACTGCGAGTAGCCGCTCGAGAAGTACTGCCCGTCTACGCTCACAGCGTGCCGTAGGAGGTGAATGATATGAACAGCTTCATTCATCTGGCTGCAGACAGCTGGAACTTCTGGTCCCCGTTTCCACCCGCAGTAACATCCTGGCTGGTCGATGTATTGGACCAGCTTCGGAGGGCGGGAATCACTCTTGGAGGTTTACGTTTCGCTCGATGGCAAGAGCGCTGACGAGGACAACGGAATTCGAGACGTCATGATGAGCATCGACGACCCCGAGCAGGAGGAATACTTCGTCAGTCGGCTGTGGGATGCCGGGGTTTTCCTCATAGGCCGCAACACCTACGAGATCATTGCCGGCTACTGGCCGACCTCCGATCACCCGTCCGCCGGGGCCATGAACGAGATCCCCAAGGTCATGTTCTCTCGTACCTTGAAATCAGCCGTACGACTGGGACCCGGATCGTCAGCGGTGACGCGGCCGAGGAGATCGCCAAGCTCGAGGCCGAACCCGGCAAGGACCTCGTCGCCGCCGGCGGCACCGAGTTCGTGAACTCCCTGATCAAGCTCGGGGTGGTGGACGAGTACCGGCTGTGAGTGTAGCCCGCTGCCACGAGCAAGGGGGCGCCGCTGTTCCCAGAGTTGAATAAGCCCGTGACCCTGCGTTTGGTGAAAAGCACGGCCTTCCCGTCCGGGATCCTCGAACTGGTGTATGCGTCAACCGACAAGTAGTACCGGCCCCTCCTTGCAATCGCTTGCGGCACAGGCACTGCCTTCGGCGCACTCCGGCGGGCGGACGTCACCGGGCGGGACACGGTTGCCGTGTTCGGTCTCGGATCCATCGGCCAATCCGCGATCCAGTTCGCCGCCGCCCTCGCCCTGGTCGGCCTCGGCGGAAACATCGAACTCGACGTGTCGCCCGACATCGTGATCAAGCAGATCTCGATCATCGGCTCCTACACGTTCTCCAACGTCGGGATGGGCGAATGCGCGCGCTTCGTCGCGCAGCACGGCATCGACGTCGACGCGCTGTTCACCGATCGCTGGAAGATCGAGGACGCCGAAACCGCGTACACGGAGTTCGACCTGCAGGTGCGCGGCAAGGCCGTCATCGAGTTCTGACACGGCGGGGTCTGATGCTGCGGTGTTTTGTCACGGCGGGTGCCCCGCATCCGAGTGGGGGGCTCGGATGCGGGGCGTCTGTGGTGGGATGGAGTTGTGTTGCGGCGCTGAGTCTGTCAGGCCGCAGCCGGGCCGGCCCGCCGGTTGTGCGAGGGCAGTGGTTTCCGGAAGGGGTCGACGCCGGGTGGTGGAATGAACCACGGGTGCCGGTCGTCGCCGATCTGCACCTCCCACCCGTCGTGGTGGATGAGCCGGTGGTGGAAACCACAGAGCAGGACGAGGTTGTCCATGTCGGTGAGGCCACCGTTGACCCAGTGGACCGCATGGTGCGCCTCGCACCACGATGCCGGCGCTCCGCACCCGGGGAATGCGCATCCACCGTCGCGCACGGCCAACGCTCGTCGCTGCTTTCTGGTGGCCGTCCTGCTGGTCAGCCCGACGTCCAGGGGTGCACCGTGATCGTCGAGGATCACCGTGCTCACCTGCGCATCACACGACAGATGCCGGGCGGCGGTGATCGTCAGCGGTCCCATCCAGGCCGCCCACGCCACCCCCGTTTCAGCTAACACCGCAGCCCAGTCCTCCGCAGAGGTAGGCCGGTCGCCAAAGGCTGGGTCGGCTGGGCCGGTGCCTGAAGCCTGTGCGCCCGAGTCGCTGCGGTCGGTGCCGCGGGCGTCGGCGAGGTCTCGCGCCCGCACCTGCACGCTGATGTGGGGGCGTTCGCCGGATTCGGTGCCGTTCAATCCTGCTGCGAGATAGCGGCGCAGCAGTTCGGTGAACGCGTCGGCCCGGCGCCGTCCCGGGGTGCGTTCGTCTCTGGCCCCGTCCGTGGCCGGCCGGGGTGCGGCCAGCTTCGACATCGCGGTCAGCAGCATCTCGCCGGTCACCGCATCCAGATCGCCTTTGACCGATACCCGTCCGTTCAGGGTTTTCGATGCGTGCAGTTCGTTGCGGTCGAGGTCTTCGCTCGCGGGGTGCTCGTCGCTTTCGAAGATTCGCTCCACCTTCGCGATACCCTTCTCGGATCAGGTCGGTGCGGGCCTGTGGTCCGTCCGCTGCAGTCAGCAACGCGTCCAGTACAGGACCCAGCGCGCTCAGCGGCATTCCTTTCGGCGGTCGTTCGCAGAACCGCAGAATCAGCCCCGCATGATCCGCGGAGATCTTGCAGCCGTAGAACTTTCCGGCGACCGTAGGCTGCGCCCGCAGCCCCCGTGCCAGGTTCACGATCCGTCCCGCCGCCCCCGGTTCGAGCATCGTGTGCGCCGCCAGCCACGCCTTCGCGTTGGGATGGCCCAGCACGTCGACTCGGCAGCGCGAATCCACTGCGTCCATCAGTCTCACCCGAATCGCCTCGAGGCGGGTGATCTCCGCGGACACCGCCAGCACCGTCTCGAGCAACTGCGCCTCGGTCAACCGCAGCGTGTCGACGTCGGCCGGATCACCGTCCGGCAACGCCCCCTGAGTTCTCTCCCCGTCCCCCATGAATCAAGACTAGATCGAACACCAGTTCGAGTCAAGAGAACGCGTTGACTCATCAAAAATGCCCGCGTAGACCGCTTCGTTGCCTCACGTGAGAGTGCCCGCGTAGCGGCGTGTCGACCACGTCGATGTGGTGGTCGAGGGTAGGGCCGAAGGATGGGACTGACCATGGCCGAACGCAGAGCCGTCACCACGGCGATCGCGACCCGCTACAAGCGCGCCGCCAAGCCGGGCAAGGCGAGGATCCTCGACGAGTTGTGCGCCACGACCGGCTGGCATCGCGACCATGCCCGCAAGGCGTTGCGGGCAGCTTTGATCCCGAAGGTGGTACAGCCCCGGGCAGCGCGCCCACCGATGTACGGGCCGAACGTTGTTGCGGCGTTGATCTTCTGCTGGGCGGTGCTGGGCATGCCGGCCGGGAAACGGCTGGCGCCGGCGCTGACCGATCTGGTGCCCGTTCTGCGTACGTTCGGTGAACTCGACATCGACGACGCCACCGCACTGCTGCTGGTCGGCATGTCTGCGGCCACCATCGACCGACGGCTGGTGCCCGAACGCAAGAAGCACGTCCTGCGGGGCCGCTCGCACACCAAACCCGGCACGTTGCTCAAGTCGCAGATCCCGATCCGCACCTGGGCGCAATGGGACGATGTCGTGCCGGGTTTCGTCGAGATCGACCTGGTCGGACACGAGGGCGGCAACGCGGTCGGTGAACACTGCTACACGCTGACGGTCACCGACATCGCCACCGGCTGGACCGAGAACCGTTCGGTGCCCAATAAGGCCCGCAAATGGGTGATCGCCGCGTTGGAGGAGATCGCGACGATCCTGCCGTTCCCACTGCTCGGGGTCGACTCGGACAACGGCAGCGAGTTCATCAATCATCACCTGCTCGACTGGTGCGAAAGGCGGCACATCACCTTCACCCGGTCGAGGCCGGGTAACTCCAACGACGGCGCTCATGTCGAGCAGAAGAACTGGGCGGTGGTGCGCACCATCGTCGGCTACCTCCGGTACGACACACCGGCAGAGCTGGTGTTGCTCAACACGATTTGGGTATTGCAGTCGCAGTTGACGAACTACTTCTGCCCGCAGCAGAAATTGACATCCAAGGTGCGGGATGGCGCGAAGGTGATCAAGAAATACGACACAGCGACCACCCCGTATCACCGTGCCCTCGCTCACGAGCGGGTCTGCGCCGAGGATCGAGCAATCCTCGGCGACACCCATGCCGGCATCAACCCCGCCGCCGTCCAACGCCAAATCCAGGCAATGTCCACCGAACTGATCACCCACGCCACCGCCAAGACGACACCGACCGGGCAGGCCGCCGTCACGCGGGCAATTCTTGATGAGTCAACGAATCAGACTTCGCGGGCATCTTGACATGAGGCAACAGGGAGAATTCCCTCAATTCGTCTGTGCCGATGCATGTTCAGCACGGCGCACCCCGTGCGCTACAGGGACGCGCAACGGAGTTTCCAGACAATTGGACACTTCCATCTCCGCTTCCCGGTCTACGTTCAGCAAGCGAAGAGGCAGTCCCTGCGCGACCGGGTGCCACTCACCGATACGAGGAACCACGGACGTTGCATTGACGGCTCGGAACCCCGGGAGGCCGGACGAATACCGTCGGCCCGGGGGCGGCTGCGAGTACGAATGCGCACGACCGTCGAAAACGGGAGGGTGTCGGTCTCCCGTGAGCGGCGTCCTGCCCTGCTTCAGGTACCGGGCGAAGGGCAACCGGGGGCGCCGGTGTGCCCGTCCGTATTGGCGTGCAGCGTCTTCTCCCTGGACCGAGGGCGTCGAACGGGTCCAGAGCCTGTTGATGCGCGGTGTGACCACGGCTAAGCCCTCCGCCGTGGCGTGCCGGGCTCGGGCCACCAGTTGGGGATACGTCATTGCGGTCCGCCGGGGTGACCGACCAGCATCAGCGGTGCCCGCGCGGATGCGGGTCTCGGCGTCCACAGGATGCCGGAGATTTCACACAGAGTGAATTCGCGTTCAAGGACGTCGTCGAGGCGGTGTTCGGAAGCGAAGTGCATGGTGTGCCTTTCGGGAGTGCTCGTAAAGCGGCGCTCCCGGACGACCTATCGTCCGACCACGCTCCCGCGGGCGGCGACTCCCCGTGTGGTGGTGCGGGAGTTGTTCATTGGGAGCATCTTTCGTGTATTCCTGCTAATCTTGCTGGGGTACGTGCCTCAATCAGTTGGCATCGTCCATCATTTTTACCTCGAGGGAGAAGTTGTGGCGCACGGTCGTTACAAGGTTCGGGAGATCGCCCAGCAGGCGGGCCTCAGCGAGGCGACCGTCGACCGCGTGCTTCACAACCGCCCGGGGGTGCGTGAGGGAACCCGCGCAGAAGTCGCGCAAGCGATCGCTGACCTGGACAAACAGCGTTCCCAGCTGCGGTTGGCCGGGCGAAAGTACCTCTTCGACGTCGTCATGCAGGCGCCGCCCCGATTCTCCGGGGCATTCCGCGAGGCGGTGGAGGCGGAACTGCCGTCCCTCGCCCCTGCCGTGGTCCGGACCCGGTTTCACTTCCGGGAGACCGGCTCGGTGCCTGCCATGGTCGAGACACTCGACAAGCTCGTCACACGGCCTTCACAAGGTGTCATCGTCAAGGCGCCCGACACCACCGAGGTCTCCGACGCTATCGACCGGCTCACCGAGGCGGGGATCCCCGTCGTCACCTACGCCACCGACGTGCCGAACAGCAGTCGGGTCGGCTATGTCGGAATCGAGAACCGGGCGGCGGGGGAGACAGCCGCCTACCTGCTCGAGCAATGGCTGTGCGACAGCGCGTCCAGTGTCCTCGTCACCCTGAGTAGCAACGCGTTTCGCGGCGAAGAGGAGCGCGAGATGGGATTCCGCGGCGCGCTGCGCCGTTCGGGCGGTGTCGGGGGGAGCGGCTCTCAGCGCACACTGATCGACATCTCCGAGAGTGAGGGCCTCGACACGACGGTTGAGCGTCTCGTCCTCGACGCACTCGAACGCAACCCGGACATCGAGGCGGTCTACTCGATCGGTGGCGGCAATATGGCGACCGTGCGCGCCTTCGAGAAGCTCGGCCGCCGCTACCGCGTTTTCATCGCCCACGACCTCGATCGGGACAACAAGCAGTTGCTCCGCGACAAGAAGATCTCGACCGTCCTCGATCACGACCTGCGGTCGGACGCGAACCTGGCCTGCCGCATGCTGATTCAGGGACGTGGCGGGCTGTCGGGCGTGACCACGGTGATGTCGCCGATCCGGATCATCACTCCTTACAATATGCCCTGACGGTGATTCAGGAGTATCCGCGGACGACTGCACCGCCCCGACAATTCGGGGCGGTGCAGTGTCGATGCGGACCGGGGACGGGGTGTCCTAGCGCCGGAGTTCGTGGGTGAGTGCTTCGAGTTCGTCGCCGCCGGCCATCTGCTGGGTGAGTTCTTCGAGGCTGATCTCGTCGAAGGTGCAGTCCAGTTTCTGCCGGCCGCGGTTGAGGAGCACGAAGTGGTCACCGACCATGTAGGCGTGGTGCGGGTTGTGGGTGATGAACACGACCCCGAAGCCCTGTTCCTTGGCGGCGGAGATGTAGCGCAGCACCATCCCGGACTGCTTGACACCGAGGGCGGCGGTGGGCTCGTCGAGGATCAGGACGCGGGCGCCGAAGAAGATCGCCCGGGCGATCGCCACGCACTGGCGCTGACCGCCGGAGAGCGAGCCGATGGGGGCGTCGACGTCGGGCAGCTCGATGCCCATCTTCGACAACTCGGACATCGTGGTGGCGCGCATACCGTTCGCGTCGAGGGTCTTGAGCGGTCCCTTCCGCAGTTCCTGGCCGAGGAAGAAGTTGCGCCACACCGGCATCAGCGATACCACCGCCAGGTCCTGGTACACGGTGGCGATGCCCTTGGACAGGGCCTCCTTCGGGGAGCCGAACGTGAGGGCTTCACCGTCGACGAGCAGCTCGCCCTCGCTCTGCTGGTGCAGGCCGGCCATGATCTTGATCAGGGTGGACTTGCCGGCCCCGTTGTCGCCGAGGACACCGGTGACCTCCCCGGCCTTCACGCGCAGGTTGATGTCCTGCAGGGCGATGATGTTGCCGTACTGCTTGCCGACGTGTTTCAGTTCGATCAGCGGGATCTTGTCGCCACCACCGGGTTCGGTATCGACGGGCATCTGTTCGATGGTACTCATACGGGTCACCTCTTGGCGGCGTAGTTGCGGAAGGCGTTGTTGGCGATGACCGCGAACAGCAGCATCGCGCCGAGGAAGAACTTGAACCAGTCCGGGTTCCAGCCGGCGTAGACGATGCCCTGGTTCGTCATGCCGAAGATGAACGCGCCGATCGCGGCGCCGATCGCGGTGCCGTACCCGCCGGTGAGCAGGCAGCCACCGATCACCGCGGCGATGATGTAGAGGAACTCGTTGCCGATGCCCTGCCCGGATTGGACGGTGTTGAACGAGAACAGCAGGTGCATGCCGACGAACCAGGCGGCGAACCCGACGGTCATGAACAACCCGATCTTGACCCTGGTGACCGGGACGCCGATGGCGCGGGCGGAGTCCTGGTTGCCGCCGACGGCGAAGATCCAGTTCCCGATCCGGGTCTTGAACAGCACCCAGGTGGCGATCGCGGTGAACAGCAGCCACCACAGCACGGTGATCCGCACCGACACCCCGCCGACGACGAACGAGGACGCGAACACCTTCTTCGCCGAGTCGAAACCGGCCATGTCCGAGACGCTGGGGGTGGCGACCTGCCCGGTGACGAGTTTGGTGACGGCCAGGTTGATGCCGGTGAGCATCAGAAACGAGCTCAGGGTGATCAGGAAGCTGGGGATCTTCGTCTTCATCACCAGGTAGCCGTTGAAGAACCCGACCGCGAGCGAGACCACCAGGGCGAGGGCGGCGCCGGCCCACAGGTTCAGGTGCAGGTTGTAGGCGATCATCGACGCCGCCAGCGAGCTGGTGGTGACCGCGACGCCGGCGGAGAGGTCGAACTCCCCGCCGATCATCAGCAGCGCGACCGCGCAGGCCATGATCCCGATCGTGGAGGAGGCGTAGAGCACCGTGGCCAGCGCCTCGGGGCTGCGGAACGGGGGTGCGACGACCATGAAGAAGACGAAGATCGCGATCGCACCGAACAGGGACCCGATCTCGGGGCGGACCAGCAGCCGTTGCAGGCGTTTTTGTTCCTTCACCCGTTCGTCGTGGACGACCTTGTGACTGGCAAGGTCCAGATCTTGCTGTGTGGACATGACTTTCCTTCCGTTACGCCGACGGTGCCCGGCAGTCGCGATGCTGTGCCGGGCACCGTGCTCAGCGGGTTCCGGCCTTGGCGTACTCGGCGATCGAGTCGATGTTGGACTGGTCGATGAAGGAGGGGCCGGTCAGTGTCGGCATTCCACCTCCGATGGTGTTGCGGTTGTTCAGGTACAGCCACAGCGAGTCCACCGCGAGGTAGCCCTGCAGGAACGGCTGCTGGTCGATGGCCCATTTGACGTCCCCGGCCTTGATGGCGTCGACGAGGGCGGCGTTGGTGTCGAAGGTGACGATCGTCGCGCCGCTGCCGGCGTTGGCCTTGGACTGGATGGCGGTCATGGCGATCGGTGCGCCGAGCGCGACGACGTGATCGATGGAGGGATCCTGCTGCAGTTTCGCGGTGATCGTCGCCTCGACCGAGGGCAGGTCCTTGCTGTTGACGTTGAGGATCTCGGTTTGTCCCTTGAATCCTTCGATCACACCCGCGCACCGGGTCTCGAGTGCGATCTGGCCTTGCTCCTGGATGATGCACAGCGCCTTCTTGGCGCCGTCGGCGGTCAGGCGCTGCCCGGCCGAGATGCCGGCGAGCTTCTCGTCCTGACCGAAGTACTGGGCCACGCCCTGGGCCTTGTACTGGTCCATTCCCCCGTTGAAGACGACGAGGGGGATGTCCGCGTCTGTGGCGGCGCGCACGGCCGGCGACATCGCGTCCGGCTTGGCGAGGGTGACGGCGATGCCGTCGACTCGGCTGTCGATGGCGCTCTGGACGAGGTTGGCCTGGTTCGGTGCCTCGGGATCCGAGGAATACCGCAGTTCGATATTGTCCTTGGCCGCCGCGGTTTCCGCGCCCTTGCGGATGAGGTCCCAGAAGGTGTCACCAGGAACCTCGTGCGTGATCATCGCAATGGTCGCACGGGGGGTGTCCGCGGTGCCCGAGGCCATGCCACTACCCGTTGCCTCGGGTTTGCCGCCGGTGCTCGAGCATCCTGCGAGTAACACGGCTGTGGCGATGCCCAATGCCAGGGTGGTCACCCGGCGTGTGCGCTTGCCTGTGAACGGGACGGGTCGGCCGTCGTGTGTATCCATGTGGTTGGCCTTTCGGAAGCCGCAACCATGCAGGCATGGAAAAGCAGCGAGGGAGGGGAGACAGGGAGAGTGTGGGTGGAGAACCCCACCGGACCGGACGCGGGAAGTCGGTTCTCGAGGCCCGGTGGGGAGAAGGTGACCTACCGCAGGGGCAGGCCTGCGGCGCGGTACGTGGAGTCGATGAGCTCCATGGTGGTGACCGCGTCGTCGGCGTCGATCGGGAACGCGGTCCCGTCGGCAAGGTGTCGAGCGAAGGTGTCGAGCTGGTAGGTGTACGTCGAGCGGGTTCCGAGGCGTTCGACGACGGCACCGCTGTCGGTAATGACGGTGATGCGGTCATCGCCGGACTGCAGCGGGTAATCGTGGGCGAAGGCCTCGCCCCGGTCCCCGACCAAGCGCAGGGTCATCTCGAACCGGTCCCAGGTCATCGAGTTGATGCTGGAACCCGTTGCGCCGCTGGGGAACACCAGGTCGATGTCGCAGGATTCGTCGACCCCGGGGTCGCGTTCGATCGCTCGTGCCGCGACGACGGTGGGTTCGCCGCCGGCGAACCGGCCGAGCTGCCGGTGCACGTGCAGGCTGTAGCAGCCGAGATCCATGACCGTCCCGCCGGCGAGGTCGAGGCTCCACCGCGGATCGTCCGGCTTGGGTTCGGGCATCCGCATGACCACCTCGACCCGCTGCAGCGTCCCGAGGGTGCCGTCCTCGAGCAGGCCGAACATCCGCTGAATGATCGGGTGGAACAGGTAGTGAAACCCTTCCATGATCGGCACTCCCCGTTCCCGCGCCGCGCGCCGCACCAGTTCGGCTTCGACTGCGTTGCGCGCGAACGGCTTCTCGGTCAGCACCGCCTTGCCGGCTTCGATCGCCTTCAGGTTCCACTCGGCGTGGAAGGCGTTGGCGAGCGGGTTGTAGACCACGTCGACCTCGGGGTCGGCGATCAGATCCGCGTACGAGTCGACGACCCGTTCGACACCGTAGGTCTGCGCGAACGCCTCGGCCCGGTCGCGGTCGCGGGCGGCGACCGCGACCAGCCGGTGACCCAGGATCTGGGCCGGCCTCACGATCGCCGATTCCGCGATCCGCGAGGCGCCGAGCACCCCGATCCGCAGGGATGTCACAGCGACAGGCTTCGCAGGAACGCGGCGCTGGTCTTCACGTCCGCCACCGGGCCCTCGCCCTCGGGTTCGCCGGCGAGGATGGTGTCCTGTTCGAGGGTGAACCAGCCGTCGAAGCCGGAGTCCACGAGGTGCCGGACCACACCTTCGATGTCGACGTCGCCGGTGCCGAGCGGGGTGTACATGCCCTGCGCGACGGCGTCGGTGTAGCTGAGCTCACCGGCCTGCACGCGGGCGGCGAATTCGGCGTCGACGTCCTTGAGGTGGGTGTGGGTGATCCGATCTGCGGCGGCCCGGGCCAGCTCGAGCGGGTCGGTGCCACCGATCAGCAAGTGGCCGGTGTCGAGGCACAGGGGGATCGAGGAGCCGTCGAGCACCCGCTGTACCTCGAGGTTCCTCTCGACCATCGTTCCGACGTGCGGATGCAGGACGGCGCGGATGCCCTGGTCCGATGCGACGCGGTGCAGCCGGTCGAGGTTGCCCAGCAGCGTCTTCCAGCCGGCGTCGTCGAGGTCGGGGCGTGAATCGTAACCGTCGGTGCCGGTGATTGCGGCCAGCACCAGGACCTCGGCACCGGCCGCCGTAAACGCGGCGAGGGTGCCGGTGATGTCCGGGACCGGGTCGTGATCGGGGTCGTGCAGCAGCACCGGCGTGAACCCGCCGACCGCCTTCAGGTCATAGGAGGCGAGAGTGTCGGCCAGTTGCCGGGGGTCGGACGGCAGGAAGCCCTCGGGTCCGATTTCCGCGGCCTCGAGACCGGCGTCGCGCATCTCCGACAGCACCCGTTCGGCGCCGAGCTGGTGTCCCCAGCCGGGAACTTCACAGACACCCCAGGAAATAGGTGCTCCTGCAATACGAATCATCGTCGAACCTCACTCATCTGGACGGGTCGGTGGTGGGAGAGGGACAGCGTGGCCGCCTCGGCGATCCACGCCACCTCGAGGGCGTCGGCGGCGGTGCACGGCGACGGTGCGGTGCCGGCGATTACCTCGAGGAACGCGCCGAGTTCGGCGCGGTAGGCGGCGGTGAAGCGGTCCATGAAGAACCGGTGCGGTGGGCCGTCCGGGAACGTGACGCCGGGTTCGAGATTGCGGACCGGGGCGCTTGCGTCCCAGCCGGCGACGACGCTGTCCTGGGAGCCGTGGACCTCGAGGCGGCAGTCGTAGCCGCGGGGGTTGTAGCGGGTGTTCGACACCACGCCGAGGGTGCCGTTCTCGAACGTCAGGGTGGTGGTGGCGGTGTCGACGTCGCCGCAGTCGGCGAAGACGGAATCGCCCTGGTTGGATCCGGCAGCGTAGACCTCGGTCACCTCCTGCCCGACGACCCAGCGGACGATGTCGAAGTCGTGGACGCTGCAGTCGCGGAAGATGCCGCCGGAGGCGGCCACGTACTCCGCCGGCGGCGGCGCCGGGTCGAGGGTCGTCGAGCGCACCGTGTGCAGCCAGCCGAGTTCCCCTCGCACGACGGCGTTTCGGGCGGCGACGAACGCGGGATCGAACCGGCGGTTGTACCCGATCTGCACCGGCACCGTCGACGTCTTCAGCCGCTCGACGACCTGGTAGCTCTCGTCGGCGGTGAACGCGACCGGCTTCTCGCAGAACACCGGAATCCCGGCATCGACGGCGGCCAGGATCAGCGGCGCATGCGCCGGGGTGGCGGCCGCGATCACGACCCCGTCCACGCCCGAGGCGAAGACCGCAGCTGCGTCCTCGACCGCGCGCGCCCCGAACTTGGCGGCCACGGTTGCGGTGACGTCCGGACGCTCGTCGGTGACGACGAGGCCGTCCACCCCCGGCAATTGGGCGAGGGTGTCGGTGTGGAATGCGCCGATCCGGCCGAGGCCGATCACGCCGAGTGTCGATCCCATCAGTCCTGCCCTCCGATGACGGTCTGGTCCCAGTCGATGACCGAGCCGGTGACGACGCCACTGCGATCCGAGAGCAGGAACACCACCATGTCGGCGATCTCGTCGACCTGCCCGAGCTTGCCCATCGGCACCTTCGCCGCGGCCTCGGCGGCCCAGTTGTCGTCGGCGCCGTGGAAGCGTTGCTGGGTCGCGGTCTCGCCCTCGGTCTCGGTCCAGCCGATGTTGAGACCGTTGATCCGGATCCGGTCGAAGCGGTGCGCGTAGGCGGCGTTGCGGGTCAGCCCCGCCAGCCCGGCCTTCGCCGCCACGTACGGAGCCAGGTAGGACTGCCCGCCGTGCTGCGCGATGGAGATGATGTTGACGATCGTTCCCGGCGCCTTCCGCGCCACCATGTCCGCGACGGCGGCCTGCATGGTGAAGAACGGGGCCCGCAGATTGACGGCCATGTGCTGGTCGAACAACTCCGGCGTGGTGTCGACGAGGGTGCCGCGGGTGGTCAGGCCGGCCGCGTTGCACAGTGCGTCGATGCGGCCGAATTCCTCGATGGTCCGGGTCACCGAGTTCGTCGCCTCGGCCGGGTCGACGAGGTCCGCTTGCACGAACCGGACCTGCGCGCCCTCGGAGTCGAGTTCGGCGGCCAGGGTCTTGCCGGCCTCGGCCCGGCGGCCGGTGAAGACCACTCGGGCGCCTTCGCGGGCCGCGGCTCGCACGACGCCTGCGCCGACACCTTGCGTCCCGCCGCTGATCAGAACGACTTTCCCGTTCAACAGGGTGGCCACTGGATTCCTTTCGTTCTGTCCCCATCGGCGTCTGTGCCGGTGGGTCGGTGATGCACACGGCCAGTCCGAGCAGCGACTGCACAATCCACTGTCTGTGTGCCCTTGCCAGTCTTGCTGTGACGCACGCCTCAATCAATACGGTATTCCCATCATTTTCACCTCACCGCCGCAGACTGGATGGCGATGGGAGAGCCGATGAGATCAGCTGTCGTCCCCATTCGCGGCCGCCAGGTCGGCGACCTCGAAGCACCGCAGGGCGCCGTCGCGTGCCCGGGAGAGTGCCTCGGCGACGGGCAGTTTCCGGAACTCCTGCGACATGTGCTCGATACCCCACGGTCCGTCGAAGCCGACGCGGCGGACCGCATCGATGAACTTCGGGACGGCGAATTGGCCCTCGCCACAGGGAACCCGGTTGTCGAAGGTGTCCTCGAGATCGGTTCCCCGCACGGCAGTCCAACCGTCGTCGAGTTCGACGCCGAACACGAAGCGCGACGGAATGATCTCCGTCAACGTGTCGTAGTCCGTCCCACCCCGGAAGGCGTGCCAGATGTCCAGGATGAGCCCGCCGTTGGGGTTGCCGACGTCCTGGACGAACCGCGCAGCCTGTTCGGTGGTCTTGACGTGGTGCGAGAACGGGGTGTTCTCGAACGCGATCTTCACACCCGCGGCGGCGCCGTCCGTAGCGAGCGCGTCGAACTGCTCGCAGAGCAGGTCGAAGGAGACGGCGATACCGTCGTCGTCCGCGCCGACCTTGATGTTGTCGACTCCGAGGACGGGGGCGGCCTCGAACAGGTCCCGGCGGACATCGTCCGACGCTGCGCGGGCCTCCCCGGTGGTCCACCAGTTCGTGATCCACTCGAGTTGGACATGGGTGATGCCGTTGTCGGCGAGCATTTTCGCGACGGCGCCCAGGCCGATCGTCTCGCGCGCGGCGACCAGGTCGGGGCGGGTCAATCCGAATCCGGTGTAGCCGGTTCGGGCGACCGCTTCGATCCGGTCCCGGATCGGGACCGGACTGCGGTCCGAACCTCGTGCAGGCATCACGTCACCGGCTGAAGTCCAGCATGCGGCCAATAGTTCCGGACGTGGTGAGTGGGTCATGCCTCGTCGTACCCTTCGGTGGTCGTCTCGATCGTAGAACGCGGATGGCGAGGAAGTCGTAGAGCGACGGTCATGAATTCTTCACCGGGGTGACGGCGCCCACATTGTTCATCGATACGATCAGCGCTTCCGCCACCTCGATGGCGCGCAGACCGTCGCGGGCGGACGCCAATGGGCTGCGGGTCCCCTCGGTGAGGGCGTCGACCCATGCCTGCAACTGCCGCCGGTAGCTGTCGGCGAACAGCGGCCGCCAGTCCTCCGGGTACGTGGCCGTCGAACGCAGCGACGCGTCGACCGTCAGGGCGTGACTCGGCGCCAGGCTCACTGCTCCGGTTTCGCCGACCACCTCGCAGCGCACGTCGTAACCGTATCGTGCGTTGACGAACACATCGACCACGGTCAGCACATCGTCGGCGGTACGCAGCATCAGAATCTGCGGGTCGCGCCGGGAGGTGTCCATGGAGGTGGACTTCGGTGCGTGCCAGCTGACCTCGACGATCTCGGACCGGAGAAGCCAACGGGTGATGTCGATTTCGTGAATTGCGGAGTTGGTGACGGTGTCGGTCGAATTTCCACCCGGATATGCGGTCACGTTGCGGTGGGATGCTCGGATCAGCAACGGGGTGCCGACGGATCCGGACCGGATCGCCGTTGCCAATTCCTGGTACGGCGCATGGAATCGGCGCATGAAACCCACGGAGATCAGCGGATTCGCCAGTGCCAGGTGCTCTTCCCGGGTGACCAGGCTGGCGCATTCGTCGACACTCGGGGCCAGCGGCTTCTCGCACAGCACCGGCTTGCGGTGATCGAGGCACAGACTCACCTGCTCGGCGTGGGCGGAGTCGTGGGACGCGATGATCACCGCGTCGACGTCCGGGGCGGCGATCAGCTCTGCCGCGGTCGCGACGGTGCGGGCGCCGACCTCTTCCGCGATCGTGGCGGCGCGGGAGGCGTCGAAGTCGGTGATCACGGTGACCGTTGCCCCGGAGACCACCGCGTGCAGTGTCCGGACGTGATCGGCGCCCATCACCCCGACGCCGATCACACCCACCCGGACGGTCATGACGCCACCGCGGCCGGGTCACGGCCGTCGAGAACCGCGATGGCGCCCTCGACCGCGGCACGGATCGTCAGGGCCATCGCCCGGTCCGTGAACCCCATCAGGTGCGGGCTGAGAGTTGTGTTGGCGTGGTCGAACACCGGGTGGTGTTCGGGCGGTTCGCGATCGAAGACGTCGAGGCCGAGTCCCGCGAGGTGCCCGGACTGCAACGCCGCGTGCGCAGCGTCGAGGTCGATCAGCGCGCCGCGGCTGCAGTTGACCAGGATCGATCCCGGCCGCATGACTGCCAGCCTCGTCTCGTTGATCAGGTGATGGTTCTCCGCGGTCAGCGGCGTGTGCAGGGTGACGAAGTCACTCGCGGTGAGCACCTCGTCGACATCGGCACACCGGTACGCCTCGGGGATCTCGGCGAACGGATCGTAGGCCCGCACGGTCAGGTCGAACGCTTCGGCGATCTGGGCAACCTTGCGGCCGATCCGCCCGAACCCGACGATGCCCAACGTTGCTCCCTCGAGGTCCCCGACGGTCACGTTTCCGCGTTCGGCCCAGCGGCCGCGCCGCACCACGCCGGTCAGCGTCGGCAGGCGCTTGACCAACGAGAGCAGGTGCGCGAAGACACCCTCGGCGACCGAGACGGTGTTGGTGCCCGGGGTGATGACCACCGGGATCCCGCGCCGCCGCGCCTCGGCGACGTCGACGAGGTCGGTGCCGACTCCCGTGCGGGCGAGGACCTTCAGCGACGGCATCCGGTCGAGCATCGCTGCGTCGACGGTGAACGCCGCCCGCACGATCGCCGCCTCGGCGACCGCCAGTTGTTCCTCGGTGGGGTCGAGAACCAGTTGGTGATGGGCGGCCAGATACGGGTCGACGAGCTCCCGGTCGAGCGGGCCCAGGCCGACGAACAGTTGCGTGGAGATCGTTGTTGACATCAGCGTCCTTGCAGGTGTCGAAAGCGGTGGTCAGGCGGTGCGGGAGGCAGTGGTGCCCGCGACGACGTCGAGCTTCTGCCACTGCCCGGTGGCGGCGGAGGTCTCGGCGGCGGTGACGATCGCCGCCGCCGACGCGGCGTCGTGCACGTTCGAGTTCTCCTGCGGCCCACCGGTGACGGCGAGCAGGAACTTCTTGGCCTCGATCGTCTTGAGGTCGTCGAAGCCGAGGGCGTTGCCCGGGCCGGGCTGGAAGCGGGAGTAGTCGCCGTGCTTCGGGCTGGCGTTGACGGTGAGGTAGCCCTGTTCGGCGTTGGTGCGGCCGAGGCACACCTTCAGTTCGTTCATCCGCTCGAAGTCCCACTTCAGCGAGCCCTCGGTGCCGTAGACCTCGATCTGGTAGCCGCACTCGGGTCCGACGATCACCCGGGACGCCTCGATTGTGCCCACCGCACCCGACCCGGGGCCTTCGGAGCCGAACCGCACCAGCGCGGCGGCGTAGTCCTCGTTCTCCACCGGACCCATCTCACCGTTCTCGATGACCGCGAAATGGGTGCCCGATCCCATCGCCAGCTTCGGGCGTTCGGTGTAGACGGTGCTGGTGAGCGCGTTGATCTCGGCGATCGGCCCGACCACGTACTGGCACAGGTCGCTCGCGTGGCTGAACAGGTCCGCCAGCACACCGGAGCCGGCGAGTTCGCGGTCGAATCGCCAGGACAGGGCGCCGTTGGGTTCGTTGGCGTATCCGGAGAAGAACGAGGCCCGCACGTTGGTGATCCGGCCGAGGCTGCCCTCGGTGATCAGCTTCCGGGCGTGCTCGACGGCGGGGGCGTGTCGGTAGTTGTACCCGATCGAGGTGATTACCCCGGCGTCGGTGGCCGCGGCCTCGATCGCCGCGGTCTCGGTGTAGCTGCGTCCCACGGGCTTTTCGATCCAGAAGTGCTTGCCCGCCTTCGCCGCGGCGATGCCGATCTCGGCGTGCAGGAAATTCGGTGCGCAGATGGAGACGACGTCGACGTCCGGGTGCGCGAGCACCTCGCGATAGTCGGTGGTGCCCTCGGCGAAACCGAGGACATTCTTGGCGAAGTCGACACGGCTCGCGGCGGTATCGGCGGCGATCACCAGCTTCGGGGTGACCCCGAGTCCGGGGTAGACGATCGGGACGTCGCGGTAGGCGCGGGCGTGCAGTTGTCCCATCCAGCCGACGCTGATCAGTCCGACTCCGACGGTGCGGGTTGTGCTCACGATGACTTCCTTTACTGGTCTTGTTCGGGGCGGGCGGTAGCGAACGCCTCGGACAGCGCCGCGGCGAGCAGGGTGGAATCGGAGCCGATGGCCACGAATCGGAAGCCGAGTTCGACGTAGCCGGCTGCCAGGGCGGCGTCGGCGGCGAGGATGCCCGCGGTCTTGCCGTGCTGGTGGGCGGCCGCGAGCACCCGCCCGAGGGCCGCGGTGAAGACCGGGCTGTCGAACTGCAGCGGCACCCCGAGTGCGAACGACAGGTCCAGTGGGCCGACGAACAGTACGTCGACCCCGTCCTGGGCGGCGATCTCGTCGACCGCGTCGAGGGCGGCGAGAGTTTCGATCTGGATCACCCCGAGCGTCGCCTGCTCCTCGGCGAGCAGGACGGAGCGGTCCATGCCCCACCGGCAGGAGCGGTTGTAGGTGGCGACCCCGCGGTCGCCGCGAGGCGGGTACGCCAGGTGGGTGATCGCGTCGACTACCTGATCGGGCTTGTCCAGGCGCGGCACCATCACACCGGCGGCACCCTGATCGAGGACCCGCCCGATCCGGATACGTTCCCCGGATTCGACCCGCACCACCGTCGGAACCCCGTAGGCGCCGGCGGCGAGAATCGAATCCCGCAGCGCGTCTTCCGATCCGGCACCGTGTTCGAGGTCGAGCAGGATCCAATCGGCACCGGCCGCGGCACACACCTCGGCCGCGGTCGAGGAGGCCATGCCGACGAACGTGCCGACGGTGGTCTCACCCTGTGCCAGACGCTGACGCAGGGTTCCGGCGTCGAGAGGGCTGTTGTTGCTCATCCGAACCACCTCTGCCGTCCCACGGCGTTGTCGTAATCGGCGCGCAGGCTCTGCACCCATTCCTGGTTCGAGACTTCGGCGGGGGCCACGTCCCACCAGACGTCCCCGCCGGGCAGGTCCACGTGCGGCACCGTCGGAACCACGATGACCACCGGCCCGGACACCTCGCGGGTCTGCTCCAGTGCGGTACGGACCTCGGCTGTGGTGGTGGCGCGGATCGCGATGGCGCCGAGGCCTTCGGCGATCTTCCGCAGGTCGACCTTCAGGTAGTCGCCTTCGAGGCGCGCCTTGTCCCCGCTGTCGGCGATGATGTCGCCGTCGGTGCGGTAGCGGAACTCGTTGCCGAATTCCCTTCCGTTGCGGTTCATCTGCAGGCGGTGGATGACCTGGTAGCCGTGATTCTCGGAGACGACGATGGTGACGTCGAGGCCCTCCTGGGCGGCGGTGACCAGTTCGGTCGGGGCCATCAGGTAGGTGCCGTCGCCGATGAAGGTGACGATCCGCTGGCCGTGGTTGCCCTCGGCGAGGCGCACGCCCATTGCGGCCGGGATCTCGTAACCCATGCAGGAGAACCCGAATTCGAAATGCGCGCGCCGGTCGCCGGTGGCGTCCCAGACCTTCTGCAGGTCGCCGGGCGGGCCGCCGGCGGCGGCGATGATGGTGTCGCCGCCGCGGGCATGCTCCTGCAGCAGCCCGATCAGTTGCGGCTGGGTGAGCACCGCACCGGTGACCGGCGCGTCCGGGTGCTCGGCGGGGTCGAATGCGGTGTCCGGGTCGAGGGCGGCGGCCCGGATCGGGGCCCAGTCCGCCTTCGCCGTCCGCACCGTCTCCTGCCACGCGGTGCTGGTGGTGTGTGCGGCAAGCGCGGCGGTCAGCGCGGCGAGGCCGAGACGGGCGTCGGCCAGGATCCCGGTGGCACCCTGCTTGCGGGTGTCGGCGTCGACCACGTTCAGTGATGCGAAGCGGACGTTCTCGTTCTCGAAGATCGACTGCGAGCCGGTGACGAAGTCGGTCAGCCGGGTGCCGACACTGATCACCAGGTCGGCCTGCTTGACCAGCTTGTTCGAGGCGAAGTTGCCCTCGAGGCCGACGCCGCCGACCTGCCACCACTCGTCGCGACTGACCGCGCCCTTGCCGCCGAACGACTCGACCACCGGAATCCCGACCTGCTCGGCGAGTTCCTCGAGTGCCGCGGTGGCATCCGAATAGTGCACGCCGCCACCGGCGATAATCACCGGACGCTCTGCCTCCCGAATCTGGGCGGCGACGTCGTCGACCTCCGCGGGGTCGGGCAGCGGGCGGCGGATCTTCCAGTCACGCGGTTCGAAGAACTCGACGGGGAAGTCGAACGCGTGGGACTGGATGTCCTGCGGCAGCGACAGCACCACGGCACCGGTGTCGGTGGGGCTGGTCAGTACTCGCATCGCCTGCGGGAGCGCGGTCAGCAGTTGCTCCGGGCGGTTGATGCGGTCGAAGAACTTCGCCACCGGACGGAACGTGTCGTTGACGGTGGTGTCGGATTCGCTGGCGTGCTCGAGTTGCTGGAGCACCGGTCCCTGGTGCCGGGTGGCGTAGGTGTCACCGGGTAGCAGCAGCAACGGGAGCCGGTTGATGGTGGCCAAACCGGCGGCGGTGACCAGGTTCAGGGCACCCGGTCCGATGGAGGCGGTCACCGCGAGGGTGGCGCGGCGGCGGCTGGCCTTGGCGTACGCGGTGGCGATGTGAGCGAGGTACTGCTCGTGCCGACCCTGAATGAACGGCAGTTCGTCGGACAGTTCGTCGAGGGCCTGTCCGAGGCCCGCGACGTTGCCGTGCCCGAAGATGCCCAGTGCGGCCGGGATGAGGCGGCGACGGTCGCCGTCGGCAACCGAGTACTGCGCCGCGAGATACTTCACTACCGCCTGGGCCGTGGTCAGCCGCACGGTCTTGTGTGTGCTCAGTGATGTCATGTCGTCGTTTTCTGTGAGTGCCACGAAAGTGCCTGAGGGGGAGGCGGGTTACCAGGGGCGGCCGTGGAGGACGATGGTCTTCTCCTCGGTCATTTCCTCGACCGCCGAGCGGACGCCTTCCTTGCCGATGCCGCTGCCCTTCAGGCCGCCGTACGGCATGAGGTCGGCGCGCCAGAGCGGGGTCCAGTTGATGTGGATGTTGCCGGCGTCGATCTGCCGCATCGCCCGCGTGGTCGCCGAGACGTCCGAGGTGAACAGTCCTGCGCCGAGGCCGTAGTCGTTGTCGTTGGCGAGGTCGATCGCCGACTCGATGTCGGCGGCGGACGAGACCGCGACCGCGGGGCCGAACAGTTCGTCGCGGCTGAACGGGGAAGAGGGGTCGACGCCGGCGACGACGGTCGGGGTGACGACGGCGCCGTCCCGGTCACCGCCGGTGAGGACCTTCGCACCGGCCAGCGCGGCCTCGGCGATCGCCGAATGTACGCGTGTGGCTTCGGCTTCGGAAATCAGCGAGCCCAGCCTGGTGTCGGTGTTGGCGGGGTCGCCGACGACGATGCTCTCGACCTTCGGGACCAGGGCGTCGAGGAAGTCCGCCTCGACGGACTGATCCACGATGACCCGCTGCACGCTGATGCAGACCTGACCGGCGTTGATGTAGCCACCGGCCGCGACGGCGGACGCGGCAAGTTCGATGTCGGCGTCCGGGAGAACGATCACCGGGCAGGAGGCACCCAACTCCAGCGACAGCTTCTTGACTCCCGCAAGCGAACTGATGCGGGTGCCGATTCCGGTCGAGCCGGTGAACGACACCTTGCGTACCCGTGGGTCGGTGACCAGGACGTCACCGAGCGCGGAGCCCGGGCCGGTCAGAACTGACAGGGACTCGGGGGCGAGGCCGGCGTCGACGAAGCACTCGGCGAGTTTCAGCGCGGTCAGTGGGGTGGTGCGGGCAGGCTTGAGTACTACTGCATTACCGGCGGCCAGCGCGGGAGCGATCTTGTGCAACACCAACAGGGCCGGGTAGTTGAACGGTGTGATCGCCACGACGATCCCGCAGGGCTGGCGCAGCGTGAACCCGACCTTCTCGAGCCCGGTTCCGGGGTTGGCGTCCAGCGGCAGCGTCGAGCCGTAGAGCTGGCTGCCCTCGAACGCTGCCAACCGGATGATGCTGCCGGACCGGCCGGCCTCTCCGCGCGCCTCGCTGATCGGCTTCCCGGTCTCGGCGCTGATGGTCTGCGCGATGTCCTCCGCCCGTTCGTCGGCCAGATCGGCCGCACGCATCAAGGTCGCCACCCGCTCATGAGCGGGAGTGGCTCGCTGGATTCGGGCACCGGCCTCTGCCCGGTCCAGGGCGAAGGCGGCATCGGCGGCGGTGGCCACCGGAACCGAATCGATCACGCGGCCGTCGAACGGTGATCGGATGAGGTCGGTGGTGCGGTCAGTGGCGCCACGCCACTCACCAGCGAGCAACATGTCCATGTCGGCTCCATATCGGGACTCGTTCGCCGCCCACCGTGAGGACGGCAGGGCGACTGAGGATGACTTGAAAAAGGTTGGTGCCGAGTCGAATACCCGCCGCGCTCGGACAAGTCTGTACCCGAATCGAAAAGAGGATTCGGACCGGGACGCCCGGCGCGGCGCTCGCGCGGCGGGCTGCGTGGTATCGCCGTCACCGGAGGCCGCAGCGGCCGGTGAACTAGGCGTAGGCGGGGCTTGTCTCTTCGGACTTACGGACCCGCGAGCGCTTGTGCCACTTCGGTGGGGAATTGCTGATGCTCATGCAGCCAGTCTTGCTGTGACTGGCACCTCAATCAAGATTGATAACCCATCAAATTCACCTCATCCGGACGTGCCGACGACCAGGAGTTCGAGTCGGTCGCCGACCGGGCTCAGGACGAGCGGCGTGTCAGGACGAGCGGATCACCGTCGGTGATTGCAATCGTGTGTTCGCTGTGGGCGGTCCGCGAGCCGTCGGCCGATCGGATGGTCCACCCGTCGGGGTCGTAGACGATCTTGTCGGTTCCGCGGGCGAACCAAGGCTCGAGTGCGAGGGTCAGTCCGGGTCGCAGCACCAGGCCCCGCCCGGCCCGCCCCTGATTGGACACATGCGGGTCCTCGTGCATCGTTCGACCGAGTCCGTGCCCGCCGAATTCGGTGTTGACCGGGTAGCCGTAGTCGGCGGCTACCGCACCGATCGCCGCGGAAATGTCGCCGAGGCGCCCGCCCGGACGTGCGGCGTCGATACCGGCGGCGAGGGCGCGCTCGGTTGCCTCGATCAGTCGCTGGTCGTCCACTCGGGGTGTGCCGACGATCAGGCTGCGCGCCGAGTCGGCCACCCACCCGTCGATCGATACGGCGATGTCCATGCTCAGCAGGTCCCCGTCGCGCAGGGTGTAGTCGTGCGGTAGCCCGTGGAGCACCGCATCGTTGACGGACAGGCAGATGACGTTGTGGAACGGACCGCGGCCGAATGACGGCGCATAGTCCCAGTAGCAGGACACCGCCCCGCGCTCCTCGATCAGGTGCCGGGCGCGGTCTTCGAGGTCGAGCAGATTCACCCCTACCAGGGCGCGCGATTGCAGGTCGTCGAGCAGTTCGGCGATGAACGCGCCGGTGGTGCGCATTGCCTCGATCTCCTGTGACGTCTTCAGTTCCAACACGCGCTCACACTCCACTTTCTCGCAGACAACCCGGTATAGAAATACCAGGCTAGTGGATGGCTCGGTATTTTCATACCGAGCGTGGCGTATCCTTGTCGCATGGTGCGATCCCCTTTGACGCCGCAGCAGCGTGCCGCCGGCAAGCGACTCGGCGCTTACCTCCGGCAGGCGCGCGGCGACCGCAAGCCCGCCGAAGTGGCGCATGCCGCGTCGATCTCACCCGAGACCCTGCGCAAGATCGAGACGGGACGTCTGGCAACTCCGGCCTTCACGACAGTCGCCGCACTCGCGGCTGTGCTGGCGGTCCCGCTGGAGGACCTCGCCCAGATCTGCCTTCCCGAACTGAACCTTCAGCAGACCGGGTAGTAAGCGAGGCGCCGCCGGAGTAGAGGATGCGGTCGACGCCGAGGGTTTCGACGCAGTACTGCAGCTGCGCCTGGCTGAACATCCCCTATGGGGTGATGTAGACGTTGCCGCGAACATGCACGAATAGTGCTCACCGGTCGGCGGCTCGGTGATCAGCTTCCCCACGGGGTCCGTTACCTGTCGAAGGCTCGCTGGTCGTCTCCCATTAGCCACCTATCCTCCCGGGGACGCCTCGCAGGCGCGAAAATGGGATCGGGTCGCCTGCCGACGCCGACTTTCCCTTGAGCCTGAGCTCGTTCATTAGCCTGGCGCCGGGGCCCCGACCTGGAAGGGTCACGCATTGTTGCTCCGAGCACGCCGGTCAGAATTTCGGTTCCCTTGACCGAGGCCCCCAGGCGGCCCGCCGTTGTGTATGCGTGTGGGATGCGGAAGGAGGACAACAGAAGTGAATTCATTGCCGGAACAGATTCCCGATGCTGAGCACGAACTGGTGGTCGAGTGTGTGTGCGCCATCGACGTGGCCAAGGCCTCGGGCAAGGTGTGCACCCGGACACCGGATCCGAGACGACCAGGCCGGCGCGGCAGCACGGTGTGGGACGTCTCGGCCACGACTGCCGCGATTACGGATCTCGGCGAGCAGCTGGTGGCGGCGGGGATCGAGAGGATCACCGTTGAATCGACCTCGGACTACTGGCGGATCTGGTTCTATCTGCTCGAATCGGCCGGGTTGACGGTGCAGCTGGTCAACGCCCGCGATGTGAAGAACGTGCCGGGACGCCCGAAAACGGACAAGCTCGACGCCGTGTGGCTCGCCAAACTCACCGAGAAAGGTCTACTGCGGCCGAGTTTCGTCCCGCCGCAACCGATCCGGCAGTTGCGCGACTACACCCGGCTGCGGATCGATCTGACCCGTGATCGCACCCGCTATTGGCAACGACTCGAGAAACTGCTGGAGGACGCGCTGATCAAGGTGTCGTCGGTGGCTTCCAGTCTGGGTACCCTGTCGGTGCGCGACATGCTGGAGGCGCTGATCGCGGGCGAGCGTGACCCGCGGCGGCTCGCCGGTCTGGCCCGCGGCGCGATGAAAGCCAAGCACAACGCCCTCGTCGAGGCCCTCACCGGCCGGTTCGACGATCATCACGCCGAGCTGGCCCGGATGCTGCTCGACCAGATCGACACCCTCAACGCACAGATCGCGAGGCTCACCACCCGCATCGACGACCTGCTGGTCACCAGCATCGACGAGCCCGGTGACACGGTGCCGGCCGACGGCCACGACGCGGCGCGCGGCGGGTCTGGACTCACTGTGATCGAGCGGCTCGACGAAATTCCCGGCGTCGGGCGTGGCGCCGCGCAGATCATTCTCGCCGAAGTCGGACCGGACATGACAGTGTTTCCCACGGCTGCGCACCTGGTGTCGTGGGCGAAACTGTGCCCGCGCACCATCCAGTCCGGGCCGATCCAGCGCGGCGGTCGAACCGGCAAGGGCAATCCCTATCTCAAGGGAGTGCTCGGCGAGGCCGCCGCCGCAGCCGCCAAAACAAACACCTTCCTCGGCGAACGCTACCGGCGAATCGTCAAACGTCGCGGCAAGCTCAAAGCCCTCGTCGCCGTCGCCCGCTCCATCCTCGTCGTGGTCTGGCATCTGCTCATCGACACAAACGTCCGGTTCCACGACCTCGGCGCCGACTATCACACCCGCCACATCAACACCGAACGCAAGCTTCGCAGCCACCTCGCCCAGCTCGCCGCCCTCGGCTACCGGGTCACCGTCACGCCCGCTGCCTAACCCAAACACATACCTTCACAAACTGATCCGGCTCCGCAAGCTACGCCGGATGCTATCGCCTGCCACCCACCTTCGGCATTTTCCGGTCAGAGAGTGAGACGGCGCAGTGTGCCGCCCGGGGATCGGGAAGTCGCGCGGCGGGTGCGTCGGGTGTGGCGGGCGCGTTCGGTTTCGGAGAGGCCACCCCAGATGCCATAGGTTTCGGTGGTGGTGAGGGCGTGGGTGCGGCAGTCGGTGAGTACGGGGCAGCTCTGGCAGAGTTGTTTGGCGGCGTGCTCGCGCCGGGCGCGGACGCTACGGCGTTCACCGTCGGGGGAGAAGAACATGTCGGTGTCGGTGCCGCGGCAGGAGGCGCGGTGCTGCCAGTTCCGGTCGATGGGGTGGTGCGGATGATCAGGCACAGCAGATGGGTCGCTTTCGGAATTGAACGGTGACACGCTCAGTGGATCGCGCGGCGAGGTGCGACTGGCGGCCTGTCCGCCGATGAACAGCTGCGTTGCGATTCCATCAGGAAGCCCTGTGGCACCGACGTTCTCGTGTACTGCAGTCATCAGAGTGCGCTCCCGCATGCTGTGTCATGGCCTGCATAAAGCATCCCTCCGGCGGGGGTCTCCGGTCTTGCAGTAAAACGCACACTTCGTGCTGAAACGCGCACGGAGATGGCCTCGGCGCGGTCCCGTGGGTGGCGACGTCAGCGCCTGACGTGTCGTGTGGTGGTACCGCCATGCCGAAGCCACCATGGGCGCCGCAGGGGCGCCTGCCTGCGGCCGGTGACCGTGCCGTGTGGGTTCGTACCCGGGTGCCGGGTGGGTGTTGTGCCCGGGGTCGGTCTTGTGAGCGCGAGTCAGGTGGCTTTGCTTTCGGCGGGTCCGACCGCGTCGAGCACGGTGGCACGCGTCGAAGCGTCGGGGGTGAGGGCCGCCTGGACCGTTCCGGTGTTGAGTAGTTGCCGCCATCTGGCCTCGTCGAATGGTGAGGGGCGGGTATCGGAGAGGAACTTCTCGACGGTGTGGACAAAGCGCAGGGGGTCGTCCCGGAAGGGGAAGTGCCCGGCGTCTCGGAAGATGTCCAGGCGGGAGCCGGGCATTGCCGTGTGCGCGGTGTGGGCGTGGCTGACGGGGATGACGGTGTCCCGGTCTCCCCAGATGAGTTGAACGGGGAGACTGGCCGTGAGGTAGCAGCGGTCGAGCATGGTCACCGTCTGTCCGCGCCAGTCGACCACCGCACGCAGGGTGCGTAGGTAGGCCTCGTATGCGGTGGGGTCGGGCAGTTCGGTCAAGATACGCACCAGATCCGGGGTGTCGTGCAGCGCGGCACCGGGGTGCAGGGGGGTGCCGTGCAGCCGGGTCAACACCGTTCCCACCCATCGCACCGCGGGCACCGCTCCCGGCAGGCGCAGCAATTTCAGTGCCTCGTTGAGGATCGGTGTCGCTGCGAGGCGCAGGAGTGGGTGAACGTCCTTGGTGATGCCGCCGGCGGAGACCAGGATGAGCCGATCCACCATGTGTGGGAATTGGTAGGCGAATTGCATCGCGATGCCGCCGCCGAGTGAGTGTCCGATGACGGTGGCGTGGTCGATTCCCAGGGTGGAGAGTAGGTCGCGTATGCCGTTGGCGTAGGCGGCGACGGAGTAGTCGGCGCGGGGTTTGTCGGAGCGGCCGTGGCCGAGTAGGTCGGGTGCGATGACGGTGTAGTTCTCGGCGAGGTGCGGGATGATCTCGGTCCATGTCGTCGAGTTGTCGCCGATGCCGTGCAGCAGTAGCAGTGCGGGGCCGTTGCCGGTCATGCGGAAGGCGCGTCGGTATCCGTGGATGGTGCGGAACGTCAGTTGCGGCTCGGTGTTGGGTACCGGCCGGAGTCTGCGCATCCGGCTGGGGTTCATCGGACCCTCCTCGCTTGTTGCGTTCTACGTTGATTCTTCGCTGCGCATCGTCGATACCCGTGGCGACACGCCCCACCCGGGGGTGTTGACATCAGGTGGTTGTTGCCTGTCTCCCGTGCCCCGGAGTGGGCGCGGACAACGTTCGCTGGTTATTCGCGGTGGAGGCCGCGGCGTTACACGCGGGCGATCACCGAGTAACCGGAGTGCCTGTGCCGCTCGACCGGCTCGGGGCCGTCGAGCCGCCGCCCGTGTGGTTGGCGTGGGTGGAATTGCCGCACTGTTTTTGAGTGACGGCGTCGCCGTGGTGGTCACAGTTGGTAATGGTGACAACCGCCGGTCGGCCCGCGCCGGTCCGTCACTCGGCGCGTCGTGGTCCCGGTTGATGTGAGAGCAGTCGAACCGTCGGTTGGTCGAGCGCTGCACCCGCATGGCCATCGGTAGCCGGATTGCCGCGCCTCGACGCTGCGCATCGGCGTTCGCCACCGTTCAATCATGTCGGCGCGCAGTTGGGTTGTCCCGGTGCGCAACTGGATGACGTCGATGTCCCCAACTGGCCAGGTCGCACACCGTGCCGCCGCGAGGGTCGCGGACCGTGGCCTGCCCCTGCCGCCCGCATCGCACGCACACGATCAGATGGGTGCAGGCGTCACAGCGGCCGCAGATCCGCGCGCCGTCGCGCCGGTTCGGCAACGCCCGCACGGCGCCGCACGGAGCTTCGGGCGGCAGGATGGTCAGCGGTTCGAGTCCCGGGGTGTCAGCGCAACCGTGCCATGCGCGGGGCCCACTGGCCCAGGAGATCCCGAAGCGCTGCGGCCGCCTCCTGCCGTACCTCGTCGTTGGCGGCGAATCCGATGGGAAGAGACCGGCCCGAACGCGGGCAGCTGAACCAGGCTCTGCACGTACAGCGCCTCGGCGCGCATCGTCAGTTCCTCGATCTTCGGCAGCTGCGCCGGAGTCTGCGTGGTCGGATCGATCCCGATCTGCGCCGCCACCCGGTCTCGAATGTCCTCGTGGGTCATCCGCCACCTTCTATCAGGTCCGCGGCCGCGACCAGTTCGGCGGCGATCCTGCGGGCCTCTCCTGGTGTCAGGCGTGGCCGGAACTCGGGGTGGTCACCGACCTCCCAGGTCATTGAGACGCCGGGTCGACGGTCTGCCTCTCGGACGGGCGTGACGAAGCAGAACGACGATTCGATGCCGTCTTCGTCCAATGTGAGGTAATCCAGTGCTGCGGTCAGTTCGATGCAGTCGCTGCTGTCACCCATGCAGGTGTGATCCGCGCGCCCGCGAGCGTCCTCGTTGGTGCACCAGGGTGCGCATTCGGTTCCGGTCGTCTGGTTGGTGTTCATGCTTTCGATCCTCCTCCCGTGACCGTTCGCCTGTCGCGGGTATCGCCGCAGGTGTGGTGGTCGACCATGATGACCGCGGCCTGCCGGTAGCTGTGGATGACGGCGCGGTTGAGTCGACCAGCGCCCGGTCCTTCCACAGGGTGCGGTCGGAGCGGGTGTCGAGGTTAAAGCCTGGCGGTGATGTCCGGGAGCATGTCGTAGCGGTTCTCGTCGGAGAAGTTGCGGGCCCCGACCTCGGTGCTGACGTACCGGCCGCTGAACGGGGCGCACGGGTAGATCACCCCGCCGATGTCGAGGTCCATGTTCGACACGGCCGGGACGGCATGCCATTTCAGGCCGAGGTCGCCGAACCAGTCGTAGTCGGGGTGGGTGATGTCGACCTCCAGCACGAGGTCGGCGGGCACGTCGAACCGGCGCAGGACCTCGTCGGGGGTGGAGACCAGCAGCGGGAGAGTGTCGAACGCGGTACCGCGACCCTGCGAGCCCATCCGCACCACCGTCCTACGTCTGCTTGCTGGACGGCCTCGGAAATGTTGGTGCTGTAGGTCAACCGTTTCCGGGTCTTTGCGATGTTCTCGTCGGTGGCGGCGACGCCGGCACGGTTGATGTCGGCGTACATTCCGTGCGCGGCACGGCAGTTGTCGATGGCCTGGTGGTCGAAGTGGTCGACGACGATGTCCTTTCCCTTGAATGCGCTGTGCCGGGCAATCTGCCCGCCGAGGATGCCTGCGCCTACTACAGTGACCCGATTCGGGTCGGAGATCACTTCTCCATTGGTGTTCGGTGGTGCACATTCGTGATGTGCGGTGGGTGCGGTCTCACCTCGTCGGTGACGGTGTGCTGTGGAGGGGGTCGAGGACTCGGTGGAGGAAGGTGAGCTGGTCGGCCAGTGCCTGCTGTTGCCAGGGTCCCTGGTAGATGTCGAAGTGATCGACGGGGTACTCGCGCAGTTGCGCGAGCGGGCCGGCCTTGGCGGCGGTCCGGCGGGCGGCGTCGGGCGGCGCGATGCGGTCGTGTGTGCCGATCTGCACCAGGATCGGGCAGGAGAGATGACGAGCGGAAGTGGTGGGCCGGTTCACCCCGACCTCCAGTGCGGTGCGTGCGCACACTTCGTTGCGCCAGGTCGCGCCGGCCATCGAGGTGTAGGCCTCCTCGGCGCCGGGCGTGCTGAGGATCGCCGCCGACCCGGGCTGCCCGACCACCGGAACGTGGTGCGGCGCGCGTTTGGTCAGCGCACGGGCGAGGTCCCGCAGCCCGTGTCCGGTGGCGCGAACCAGCTGGCCGGGGCCGGCGTAGCGGGCGATCTGGACCAGGGCGGCGAGCCCGTCGGTGGCCGGTGTCAGGGAAACGACCGCCGCGATGCGCCGATCCTCCGCGGCGACCGCGATGACGTGACCTCCGGAGTACGACGTCCCCCACAGTGCGATTCGGTCCGGGTCGACGCCTGGCAGGCGGCGGGCCGCCTCGATCGCGGCGCGGTAGTCCTGTCGCTGACGGCGGAACGACACATGTTGGCGGGGTGTGCCGTCCGAGTCACCGAAGCCGCGGTAGTCGAAGACGAACGCATCGATGCCTGCCTGAGCGAATGCCTCGGCGTAGCCCAGCAGGCCGGTGTCCCGGGTGCCGCCGAAGCCGTGTGCCATGACCACGCACGGCCGGCCGGGTTCTCGGTCTGGCGCGTCGGTGGTGGCCGGAACGTGCCAGGCCGCACAGGTGACGCCGTGGCTGGTGAAGGTGATCTCGTTGTTCATCGTGCTCGCTCCGGTCACGAGGCCAGCAGAGCCGGCGGGTGGGCGGTGAATCGCAGGTCGGGGTCCTCGATCGGCCCCTCACGCAGCCGCTCGACGTCCTTGTCGTAGGCCGTCGCGGCTGTCCACGGGCCGCTGGTGCCGGCACGGGGGAACGCGGCGACCGCACGCTGGACGTATCCGGAGGTGAGGTCGAGCAACGGGACCCGTTCCATGTCCGGATCGGTGAGGACCGGTTCGACGATGGTGTAGCCGCGCTCGTCCATGTGATCGAGCAGTCGGCAGAAGTGCTCGCTGATGAGGTCGACCTTGAGCGTCCAGGAGATGTTCGTGTAGCCGAGTGCGAACACGAAGTTCGGTAGGCCGCTGAGCATCATCGACTTGTAGACGGTGGTGTCGGGCGGATTCACCGGCTCTCCGTCGACTCTGATCCGGATCGCACCGAACGCGAGCATGTTCAAACCGGTGGCGGTGACGACGATGTCGGCCTCGAGTTCCTGGCCGGACTCGAGCCGGATTCCGGTTTCGGTGAATCGTTCGATCCGATCCGTCACTACCGAGGCCTGGCCTGTCGAGATCGCCTTGAACAGGTCGCCGTTGGGCACCATGCAGAGGCGCTGATCCCAGGGGTTGTAGCGGGGGGTGAAGTGAGTGTCGACGTCGAAGTTCTTGGGCAGCTGGCGGCGGACCCCGGCGATCAACAGCTTCCGCATGAGCTTCGGGGAGCGCCGGCAGGCCGTGAAGATCCCGCGGTGCATCATGATGTTCTTGCGCCGGATGATCGGGTACGCCCGCTTCGGGCCGATCAGCTTGTTGAGCGTGTTCGCGATCGCGTCCTCGGCCGGCAGCGAGAGCACGTAGCTCGGCGACCGCTGCAACATCGTGATGTGCCCTGCGGTGCCGGCCATCGCGGGGATCAGCGTGGCCGCGGTCGCGCCGCTGCCGATGACCACCACCTTCTTGCCGGAGTAGTCGAGGTCTTCGGGCCAGTGCTGGGGATGAACCACCTGGCCGGTGAAGTCCTCGATGCCGTCGAATTCGGGCGTGAAGCCGGCCTCGTGGTCGTAGTAGCCGGTACCGGAGAACAGGAACCGCGCGGTGATCTGCACGGTCTCGTCGCTGCCGGAACGGTGCGCGGTCACAGTCCAGCGCCCCGCCGACGAGGAGAACTCCGCCGCCGACACCCGGTATCCGAAGCGGATGTGCTCGTCGATGTGGTTCTCGGTGACGGTCTCCTGCAGGTAGTCCAGGATGATGTGCGCGTCGGCGATCGCCTTCTTGTGCGTCCACGGCTTGAACCCGAAGCCGAAGGTCGGCATGTCCGAATCCGAGCGGATCCCCGGGTAGCGGAACTGGGTCCACGTCCCGCCGATCGCGTCCTTACCGTCGAGGATCGCGAACGTCGTGTCCGGCCGGCGGGTCTTGAGGTGGTAGGCCGCGCCGATTCCGGAGATGCCGGCGCCGATGATCAACACATCGAATTCCATGGTCTCCACGTCGGGGATGGTCGTGATCGTCACTGGTGTCTCCTGGACGCTGTCGAGTGGGGGTGTGATGTGATTCACAGTAAATCCGCACCGACACCCGGCGACATGTCCGTACGCCTATACCTTGCCCCCGACTATGTGCGGTAGCACACTCTGTTCATGACCAGCGCAACGACCCCCGCGGTGATCGTCAGGCTCATGGGTGACGTCGCCGACTCGATGCTCGCCGAACTCGATCGGTTCGTCGAAGACATGGACGCCGAGGTGGTCAAGCTGGCCCCAGCGCTGGGCGCCGATGCCGCGATCGCGGCGGAGATGTCGGCAAGCAACCGCGCGAACGTCGCGCGCCTACTGACGACACTCTCACGCCGCGACGGCCGCGCGGCACCGATCGACGTCCCACCGGAGGCGCTGGATGTGGTCCGCACCATCGTGCGCCGCGGCATCGACCTCGACGTGATCTTCCACGCCTACCGGCGAGGGCAGAACCTGGTGTGGCAGAGCTTCATCGCCCATGCCGCTCGGGTCGTCGCGCCGGGCCCGCAGCTCGTCGAGTTGTTGGAGGCGTTTTCGCAGCACCTGTTCGAGAACGTCGACCACGTGATCGGCCGCGTCATTGCCGACGCGCAGCGTGAGCGCGAGGAGGTGCTCGGTGGTGCGCTCGCACGCCGCACCGAGACCGTTCGTCTGATCCTCGACGGTGCCCCGATCGACAGCCGCCGAGCCAGCGAACGCCTGGGGTACGAACTGGCCCGCCGCCATACCGCACTCGTGTTGTGGACCCAACCGCCCGGCGAGGTGCAGGGCGCGCTGGAGTCCGCCGCCACCAGCCTCGCCCGCGCCGCCGGTGCGCGCCCTCCGCTGACCCTCCCCGCCGGAACCTCGACGCTGTGGGCCTGGCTCGGTACCGACTCCGACCCCGCGCTCGACGCACTGCGCGACGCGCTCACCCGAGCGCAACCCAACGTCCGCGTCGCGGTCGGCCCCACCCAGCCCGGCATCACCGGGTTCCGCCGCTCACACGATGCGGCGCTGACCATCCAGCGGCTGCTCAGCGGGCACCCGAGCGGCGCGCGCCTGGCGCACTACCGCGACCTCGAAGTCACGGCGCTGGCAGCGCAAAACCAAGACCGCGCAGCCGATTTCGTCGCCACGACGCTGGGTCCGCTCGCCGTGGACACGCCCAGCGCGGCGCGGCTCCGCGAGACCCTGCGGGTGTTCCTCGACGAAGCCGAGAACGCACCCCGCGCCGCCGTCCGCCTGCACACCCACCGCAATACCGTCCTGCAACGCGTCGCGCGTGCAACCGAACTCCTCGGTCACCATCCCGGCGAACGCCGGCTGGCGCTCGAACTCGCGCTCGAACTCGCCCACCACATCGGGCCCCGGGTCCTGACCCGGACCTGACGAACATTCAGGTACCCCGTGATCGCCGCAACCGACCCGCGACCTTCCCCACCGAGTACTCGAGCGCGCCGCGGATCCCCTGGGTCGGCGTGCAGAACACTCACAGACGTCCAGCGCGGCACCCCCGAGGCGACCCGTCACTCCCCGGAGGGGAGTCCGCTCCGAAATGCGGCGACCCGCATCCCTGTGAGGTGGGCGCCTCGGTTGTGATGGTGCTGTGACCCGATGTGATGACATGTCCCCGGTTTGTGATGTGGGTGTCGGGGGAGTGCCGGCCGCCGGGGCGCGCGGGGTGTCGACTGCACCGCGGATGTCCCTTTCGACCGGTGTTGAGTCGTTTTCTGAAATATGTTGATATACAACATATTTAGATAATCAATTGCAGGGCAAGATTCTGCGAGAATTATGCACAGGATCTAGCTGGCCCTCGACGACCACCAACTGCGCGCCGTCCTCGCCCACGAACGCGCACACCTGAACGGCAGGCACCGTCTGCTGCTCGGCCCGGTGCGGGCCCGCGCCGCATCGATGCATCCGTTTCTGCGGGAACGCGGGCTGGTAGATGCCGCGGACGTCGCAGAAACGCCTCGGCAAGCTCGTCCGCCCCGCCGCCTTCTACACCGGACCCGCACCTCGCGCCCCCCGAGTCCGTCGAGGGCTGGGACCAGATCGCCCACACCAGCTGACCGGCGAAACTGTTTTGCTAGTGCGAAGTCCGCCAGTCGAACCGGAGCATGGCTGTCGCGGCCGGACTCGACGTTCTTGGACAAGTTCCCAATTTCACCGCCTGGAAAGGCTTGGACGCGGACTGCAACTCCGTGTCTGCTCAGTCGCGGTAGATCGCTGGGGGTGGGCCCGAGACCGGTCCGAGCGGGGTGGCCAGCCACCGGTCGTAGATGCGCATCCAGGTGCCGTCGGCACGGATGCGGTCGAGTGTGCCGTTGACGAACCGCACCAGGTCGCTCCGGTCCTTGTTGACCCCTATTCCGGCGTGTTCGGTCTCGAGCGGTGGTCCGACGATCTGCAGTTCCGGGTCCTGGGCGGTGAATCCGGCCAGAAGTGAGTCGGAGGTGCTGGCGGCGTCGGCCTGTGCCTTCTGCAGGGTGACCAGGCAGTCGTCCCAGTCGGGGACTGCGACGATCGTGGCCTGCGGCGCGACCCGTTGGACGGTGGCCAATGAGGTGGTGGCGATGAAGCTGCAGACTCGCTTCCCGGCGAGGTCCGCCGGTCCGGTGATGTCGGAGCCCTTGGGGACCAGCAGGCGCTGGTAGGTGCGCAGGTACTCGGTGGAGAAGCCGACCCGTTGTGCGCGATCGCAGGTGATGGAGGTGGAGTGGACGACGACGTCCACGTCGTTGTTCTCGAGTGCGGTGAACCGGCCTGCGGAGGTGAGCAGCCGGAATTCGAGCTTCTCCGGATCGCCGAAGATGTCGCGGGTGATCTCGCGGGCGATGTCGACGTCGAAGCCCTGCAAGGTGCCGGTGTCCGGGTCCCGGAAGCTGAGCAGATTGGTGTTCTGATCGATACCGACGATCAACCGACCGCGAGCGGCAATCTCGGCGAGCGAGCCGCCGGGTGGCATCTGTCCGGGTGCCGGCGGTGGGCCGGGACGCAGGCTGGCGAGGGCACCGCACGATTCGGGTGATGGTGGTTCCGGAGGCGCGGTGCCCAGGGGCGCGATGATCTGTGCGCCACCCGACATCGGTCGGGTGTACAGACCAGTGGCGGTCGGGGTGAGCGGATCCGGTGCGGCGCACGCGGTGAGGACGGCGCCGGCGGTGGCGATGATCGCGACACCGACGAGGATCCCGAGCCGCGTTCGCGGTCCCGCGCTCTGTGTCGGTAGCGTCATCCGGGTCATCAGTGGTACTCGTTCAGTCTCGGCCAGATACCCCCGCCGACGGCGAATCCGCCGAGAACTCCGATTACGATGCTACCGATGGCCAGCTTCGACATCGACCGATACGTGTCCGTCACGGCGTCGACCTCGTCGTCGCGGAGCCGGTCGATTGCGCTGCGCAGGGACTGGTCGAGGGCGGCGAACCGTGCCGTCGATGCGGCAGGATCGGATCCGACGGCGATCGCCGCGGCGGCCGGGTAGTCACCGCGATCGAGGGCATTGTCGATCTCCTGATGCGCGGCACGCCACCCGTCGAGTGCGGTCACGGCGCCGTCGATCGGTTCCGCGGCGGCACGTCCGTGTGAGTCGGCCAGCTGCCGGGCGAGTTCCTCCGAGAGCGCCTCCGTATGCCGGGCATAGTCGATCTCGTACCGGGTGTCCGATCCGCGCTGCACTATGGCGAGGGTTTCGTCGGCGCGGGCCTGCTGCGCCAGAATGCGAGCGTGGACGACGGCATCGAGAGGTTGGGTCCCTTCAACTCTCGCGCGGTCGCTCGCCATCGACGACACCACACTTGCCGCGACCAACCAGATCAGCAGAACGGCCATCAGTGCGGTGGCGGCGGCGAGGCCGGGGTTGACCCGACGTTTGTTCTTCCGCCGCAGGTACAGCTGGGCGAGGATGAGGGCGACGAGCATGGCAACGGTCACGGTGAGGGCGGTCGTGGGCAGTTGCGCAATGTGGGTTTGGGTATCGGCGACCGCCTGGGATTGGTGGACGTAGAGGCGTTCGGCCATCGGGAGGATGGTGTCCTGCATGAGCGTGGAAGCATCGGACAGGTACGCCACCGCGACCGGGTTGCCGGCCCGGTCGTTGGCTTGCGCAGTCGCCACCAGGTTGGAGTACTCGGCGAGGTTGCGCACGATGTCCGACAGCAGTGCCAGCGATTCGGCGTCCTGTGACGAGACGCCGTTGGCTGCGGTGACCAACGCGCTCGATGCCTCGCCGATCGCCTGGGTGTACTGCTGCCGGACGGCGGTCGTTTCGGTGCCGCTGGAGAGGAAGGACGTGGTGGCGTCGGCGTCGGCGATCGACAATGCGCTGTAGACGTTCTGGGCGGCATTCATCAGCGGTTCGGTGTGGGTGCGGAGGGTCTCGACGCGCTGCTGCCGGGCTGCAACCGCGGCCGAGGTGATCACAGCAGCGGTGAGGACCGCCGCGACGAGCAGGATCCCCAGCACGGACAGCCGTCCCGGCGTGGAGACGAGAAAGTCCATCCACGGACGGCGGCGGGCCTCGGGCTCGACGACCAGACCCTCATCGAGGGTAGGGGCTTCGGTAGCAACACGGTCACCACGGTGGAACATCCGGCCTCCTGCCCCACAAACCTGCTGGTCGGTCCCAGTCGGGATTGCCCGGAGGCCGTCCAGAGCAGCGACAGAATCGGCTGTGCGTCGCCGCCGAGTACAGCATGCTTCCCAGGGGCTGACCGAGGGAAAGACACCGGGTGCACCAGAAGATCAACGAACATCTCGAGACAACTCGTCAAATCCTGCTGTTCGCGTGAAATCCGGTTGCCTGGATCCACTTCCTTCCGAAGGGTCATCGCTGTCGGCATCGCGACCGGGCGGCATCTGTGTGTAAGGCCGGTGCGGCGCGCGACGGGTGGTTGTCGCTACCGCGACGCGGAGACCAGCATGGGCTCGCGCAGGTCGAAGTAGTCGACCTCGCCCATCAGCCGGCCTTCCTCCTCGAACAGCGAACGCAGATCGTCGGGGACGGTGATCTTCTCGTGTGCGCGGGCCTCGGGCTCGGTGGTGAAGTACACCGCCTCGACGTATCCGCCGTCGCCGGCGGCGGCGAACGTACCGCCGAGGATTTCCGGCCGCACCCCGGGTAGCTTGTCGCCGGCCTGGGCCATCAGCTCAGACAGCCGGTGCGCGTCGGTGGTGTGGCCCTCCATGATCTGCACGAACCCGGCATCGTCGGAGCCGCCGCCGAGCCACTCCATCGCGTCCGGGCAGTCCATGAAGGTGACCGGGCCGTCGAAACACCGCTCGGTCTCGGCCCACCAGGTGCCCTGCTCGGGACGTTCGCTGTTGCGGCGGGCCGCCTCCTCGGAGTCGAACCGAACCAGGGCGATGTACGTGCCGTCGCCGCGGGTGCCGGCGGTGGAGCCGAGGTAGCCGGTGGCCCCCGGTTGCAGTTCCTCGTTCCACCGATCCATGCATTCGCGCAGCCGCGGCTGATCGGCAACTTTTCCCTGGATGACTTGGATGAACATCAGTAACCTCCTCCCGCGGGGACACAGGTCCCCTCGGTGAGTGCAACGGTGGCCGACTTGTCGCGGTCCACCGCCGGCGGGCGTCGACGGCCCGCGGCCGCAGCCACTGCGTACCCAATTTTTCTCCGCCAGACCGTGTGGGGCAAGGGCACGCACCGGCAGCTCGCTCGACCCGGTGGAGGTCGAACGGGTGTCCGCCGTCCTCGGTCGGAACGGGCGCGTGCAGAGCGAGTGGTGATCGGACGGCGGGCCATTCGTTCCGCCGTGCGGCCTTCTGATCGACGTCTCAGACGTGCGTTCGGTGCGCAGGTTTCGAGTGATCGCGCACCGGCACTGCCTGGTTACTCGGATGCCTCGATCGGCCCGGGCGCCCACTCACAAGATGCGCCCCGTCACGCGGTCCTCGCGTGCACATCGGCGCTCCCCGAACTCCCCGATGACCTCGTTCGGATGCAGCGTGTACGCCGTGGGCATGACGCTGCGGCGGGCACGGTGTTTGTCCACCATCGTCTCCTCGACGTCGACGAACACGACATCGGTGTCCATCGCCTCTTCAATGGCGATCAGTTCGAGCCGTGGTGTTGGGACCCCGAATCACGATCACGAATCACGAGTCCTGAGACCACGCCGTGCGTGTGGTGCGCGAGTGCCCGGTGCGTGACCCGGATCGCTGGCTGCTTTCTGTCGGGACGTCAGGCGACGGACGGTCGCGGTGGCGGACTGGTCGGCGCCGAATCCGACAGTCCTGGTTCATCGCTCACGTCCACCGACGGGTTGTCGGTGTGCGACGACCGTCGGCGCAGTATTCGGTGGGGATGGTGTCGGATATCGGTGGTCGTGCCCAACCGGAGGTGCGGTTAACGAAACGTCGACGGGTGCATCAGACTGGGCGAAAGACGGCGGTTTGTGTCAGCCGCACTACTTACCGCTATGCACCGCACAATCCGCCGGTCGCTCGTTGACTGCCATTCACGGTTAGTCTGTCCGGTGATGGATACGTCCGAGGAGGCCGCCTGTGCGTCGGCGGCCGTGACTGCGGAAGGCTGGCTGAGTTGGCCATGAACGTTATCAGCGGCGCCGCGCGCGCCGCCAGAAATGCAGTCGGGGTTCTTCGGGATGCAGGAGAGGGCGCCTGGTCCTGGACGAACAGCAAGCTGCGGCAACAGATGAAAGCATCGGAGGGTGCCAAGGCCGGACTCGAGGGGGAACCCCAGATCAGCACCACCCCCGAGTCGGAGCAGGCGTCGTCCGAGGTGTCGCCCGTGAAGGAGGCTGCTGCCGAAAAGCCGACCCCGTCTGAGGTGGCGCCGGTGAAGAAGACTGCGGCCGCGAAGGCGCCCGCGAAGGAGGCTGCTGGTGCCGCGAAGACACCCGCGAGGAAGGCCGTGGTGGCCAAGGCGCCCGCGAGGAAGGCTGTGGCCGCCAAGGCAACTGCCAAATCGGTGCCGTCCGGGGTGCCGCCGGTGAAGAAGGCTGCTGGTGCCGCGAAGACACCCGCGAGGAAGGCTGTGGCCGCCAAGGCAACTGCCAAATCGGTGCCGTCCGGGGTGCCGCCGGTGAAGAAGGCTGCTGGTGCCGCGAAGACACCCGCGAAGAAGGCTGCTGCGGCGAAGACGCCCGCGAAGAAGGCTGCTGCGGCGAAGGCGCCCGTGAAGAAGGCTGGTGCGGCGAAGGCGCCCGTGAAGAAGGCTGCTGCGGCGAAGGCGCCCGTGAAGAAGGCTGGTGCGGCGAAGGCGCCCGTGAAGAAGGCTGGTGCGGCGAAGGCGCCCGTGAAGAAGGCTGGTGCGGCGAAGGCGCCCGTGAAGAAGGCTGCTGCGGCGAAGACGCCCGTGAAGAAGGCCGCTGCCGCCAAGGCAACCGCCAAACCGACCGGGTCCGCACTGAGAGGTGCCAAGGCAACTGGGGTTCCTCCCGAATAGTGAACATCGCTTCCAGCGAGGTCTTCGGTCCCACTCGGTGTTCATTATTCGGGGAACCTGCCACCCCAATCGAATCCATGCACCACTCTGACGGGACGGCCGATCACGAGAGGCGGGTAGGCCACAGGCCGCGTCCTCGACCGAATCCCTGCACATCCCCAGCCGGGCGGAGACCGAACCGGGGGAGCCGGGCCGACCGGTTCAGCAGTCCGTCGCGGGTCGGCCCGTCGAGATCGCCGGCGATGCGTTCGTGGATTGCCCGGGCCTGTGCCCACGTCGAGTGGGCCCACTGCGGGCGGCCATAGTGCGGGAGCCACCCTCGCGCAGGTGCGGCGCGAGGGCGGCTCGGTACCACCGACCTTATGGTCCCGGGATCGGGGTCGGGGTCGGGGTGTCTCAGCGGGGCGTCTCCTTCTCGGCGGGGGCAGCGTTGGCCTCGTCGATCTGGTCGGCGGCGTCGTCGGCCGGTTCGGTGCGCTCGTCAACGCCCGGGCGGGTGCGCAGCCGTTGGACGGTCCCCGCGCCCCGCTCGGCGAGGTCGGCGTACAGGTCGACGGCACCCTTGCGGTACTCGTCGTAATTCTTGCGCAGCTCCTCGACGGTGAACGCCTCCCGCACCTGCGCCCATCCGGGCAGTTCCGAGGGCAAACCGGCGAGGCGCTGCCGGAAGGCCTCGATCCGCTCCTGCACATCGGTGGGCAGTGACCCGACACGCTCCCGGGCGTCTTCGAACCACCCGGATACCTCGGTGCCGGTGTGCTCGGCGCGCTGGCGCACCTCGGCGACGGCATCGGCAACGGCCTGGACGGCCGCATCGCCGGCACCGACCGTGGCGTACAGGGGCCTCGTTACGTTGTCGATGACCTTGGACTCGCTTGGGGGCTCACTCATCTTCGCTCTCCTGCTGTGGGGCTGGACATCAGGTGTCACCTCGGCACCTTGGGCGGCGAGCCCTCTTCGTCGATGGGTGACATGACAGGACGATCTGCCAAAATTCGGCCCGCCGAAAATGGACTGTAGTCGACCCGGACGTGGTGTCAGGCGTACCGGAGACGGCGGATAACCCCGGGTCCGGGTGTGGGTCACGACGGCATCGCGACCGTGGAGTCCGTCGGCGGGTTCGAGGTTGTGGCGCGGGTCGGGCACGAGGAGCCGATCACCCCTTCCGGGACGGATCGCGGGCCTATGGCCCGACCCGACCGCATTGGCCGATTACACCGCGGTTCCCGGAACCGGGCTCGCCCTCACCCCCGAGATCGAATCGAGGTTCGCCGCCCATCTGCGCAGGCTTTCAACTGTTGCCGATATGTCTAACACAAATTAATAGGTTCTGACATTGTCTGCCTGTGTGAATTGGTGAGGCCGCGGATACTTGGGATGTCGGTGGTTGCGGTGTGCAATAGGGCGGCATGGGGTCGGTGGCCTTCTGGGCGTGTGGGTTCGGGTCACCGAATCTTTGACCGCGCGGACCTCGCTCCTTTCTGGGCAGGCCCGGAGGGAAGTGTGCGGGAGCGACGCCGGAGAGGGGGTGGAGGTAGCGTATTGCCGGGTGTGGGGCTCGACAGGGCAACGGGACGTCGATGGCCGATCGGGAAAAGATGGTGCGGGGCAGCGCTACTGGTGAGGCTGAGGAGTTGCGGGTGTAGGCATGGATCGCAGCTCGTGTCCGTGGGGGCGGCGGGCGGGGTTGGGCCGGTGCCGGTCTCCGCTACCAGGCGGCGGGTTCAGTGCAGCCGCAGGCGTTGCTCGACTCGGTCGGCGGCGGCCCGCAGGTAGGGGTCGCGTTGCGGTTGCGCGCGGGCGGCGGCGGAGTCGGGGCCGTGCCGGTCGTGCTTCTCGCGCAGTCGCTGGTCCAGGCTCACCGCCTCGCCGTGTGGTCCGGTCGTCTGATCGGCGACGGTCAGCGCGTCCGAGACTGCGTCCTCGACGAAGCCGAACCGGCTCAGTTGCTCGCCCAGGCCGATGACGGCGGCGACGAACCGGGCGCCGGAGTGATGAGCGACCAGGTCGCACACTCGGGCCGGCCACCCCTGGGCTTGCAGGTAGCGGGCGCCGTCGAGCGGGTGAAACCCGGTCTCGCCCAGCTCGGTGGCGTAGCCGATGTCGTGCAGCCATGCGGCGGCCACCAGCGTGTCCCGGTCGGCGGCGGGGACCGTGGGTGCGAGCGCCAGCGCGTGGGCGGCGACAGACGCGCTGTGGTCGACGCGCACGCGGTCGCGGGCCAGGATGCGCAGTGTCAGCGCCTGGGCGCGGGGCGCCAGCGGTGACGATGTCGCATCTTCGGCCATGACCACACCTCCCGCATGGCGCTGATCGGCACCCGGGCCAACCACCGCACAGGCGGTCCTGGTGTCGGGCTCACACGATATCTCGCGCCGACAGCCTCCGGACGGGGTTCGCCGCTTCTCCTCGGCGGGGGCGGACCTGCAGTCGAGGCGCCGGTGCGAGTGCATCGCCGGGCGCCTCCGACGGACGGTGGCGTGGCGGGGGCCTGCAGCCGGGAGATCCCTGTGGAGAAGAACAGCGAACCGCGAATTCCGTTCACGTTGGATCCGGTGTGCGGCGCGCGTACGTCGGAATAGGATTGATCCGCAAGCTGGGTGATCGCAAGCGGGGTGATTTCGGTGCCGTCGCGTCACTTCCCGCAGCGGCGAGCGCGAGTGGGCAGTTCCGGCGATCCGTCCGAGACCCCGTCTCGCTCGCTGACGGGAGGCGGCCCTAGGCGGTCACCGTCGAGGGCCCGCCGCAGAAGGCCACAGTCGAAAGGCCCACCGATGAAGGCAATGATCTACCACGGTCCCGGCCGGAAGGCGTGGGAGGACGTCCCCGACGCCACCATTGAGAAGCCAACGGACGTGGTGGTCAAGATCGAGACCACCACCATCTGCGGCACCGACCTGCACATCCTCGGGGGCGACGTGCCCGCGGTGCAGGACGGGCGCATCCTCGGCCACGAGGGCGTCGGGACGATCACCGAGGTCGGCTCGGCGGTCACCTCGTTACAGGTCGGCGACCGGGTCATCATCTCCTGCATTTCCGCGTGCGGGCACTGCGATATGTGCAAGCAGCGGGTGTTCTCACACTGCCTGGCCGACGAGGGTGCGTCCGGCATCGGCTGGATCCTCGGGCACCTGATCAACGGCACGCAGGCCGAGTACGTCCGAGTGCCGTTCGCTGAGACGTCGGTGTATCGGCTGCCCGACGGGGTGACACCGCAGGAGGGTGCGATGCTGTCCGACATCCTGCCGACCGGTCACGAGATCGGCGTGCAGTACGGGCATGTCAAGGTCGGCGACGTCGTGGTGGTCGTCGGCGCGGGGCCGGTGGGGCTGGCCGCGATCATGACCTCGCGTCTGTACGGCCCGTCGAAGGTGATCGCCGTCGACCTCGACGCGAACCGGGTGGAACAGGCGAAGCGATTCGGCGCCACACACGGGGTGCTGTCCAGCGACGACGACTGGAAGGACCAGGTGATGGCGTTGACTGATGGGCTCGGCGTCGACGTCGCCATCGAGGCGGTGGGGGTTCCGGCGACCTTCCAGATGTGTCTGGACGTCGTCCGACCCGCCGGGCACGTCGCCAACGTCGGGGTGCACGGCGCCGGCGTGCCGCTGCCGCTCGACACGCTGTGGATCTCGAACATCACCATCGCGATGGGCCTGGTGAACACCGACACCACCGCGACGCTGCTGAAGATGGTCGCCGAACATACCCCTGTTCGTGAGCCATACCTTCGACCTTGGCGACATCGAGAAGGCCTACGACGTGTTCGGCCGGGCCGCCGAGACGCAGGCGCTCAAGGTTGTGCTCAACGCCTGACGTCGCGTCGGCGGCCACACGGCAGGCGGCCGACCTGCGGCGTCCGGCTACGAGGATGCGCTGATGCAGCGCTTCCGAGTTGGACGAGTTGGACGTCGAATCAGGTCGGGCACACGAACCGCGCCCCGGCCCCCCGGCCGAAGGTCGTATGGCACCGCACCTCTGTGTGTCCGACAGCAGATAGGGGCGGATACGTCGCGAAGAGCCGAGACAGCGACGATGATTCTTGGTGAGCCGGATCGCCGTGCCGGAACGCGACGGCCCCGTTCCTCTCATGCCATGACAGGAGGCGAAGGCAATGGGAAACGATGAGCCAAGTGTCAGGGAACTTGCTGTCAACGAATGTTGGGCACTGCTTCGTACCGAGAGTGTTGGCCGTCTCGCCGTGTGGGTGGACGACCACCCGGATATCTTTCCCCTCAATTATGCGGTCGATCGTGGAACCATCGTGTTCAGGTCCGGGAGAGGAACCAAAGTGTCCGCTGCGCTGTCGGATGCGCCGGTTGCGCTGGAAGTCGACGGCTACGAGGCGCCGGCGCACGAAGCGTGGAGCGTGGTGATCAAGGGACGTGCCGAGGGGATCCGTGAAATCGATGAGTTGATGGACACGGTGGATCTGCCGCTCTTTCCGTGGCAGGCGGGGGCGAAGAACCTGTTCGTCAGACTCGTTCCCACACTGGTGACTGGCCGCCGGTTTCCGGTCGTCGACCCGACAATCTGGCATACGCCCTTCTCGAATGTGCGACGTTCGCCTCCGGAGTAGCTGTGTGGACTGCACGCTACCGGTCGACCTGGAGGTGAAACTCACTGTTTCTCTGTGCGATGGCAACGGAACCTGTTGACACGCAGATGGAGCCGAGCTCGTTCGCCAAATCCGCTCGATTGCCGTCCGCACGCACTGGCGTGGGTGATCGGGTGGCGGCGAGGGAGCCCGATCAGCTGGACCTGGGCTGTTCCGCATGGGGAGTTGAAGGATCAGGGTTTGAGGCGTGTAGTGGAAGTTGCGCCGTGTCCCGGCGGCGCACCCGACAACAGCCACGCTGAAGAGACCACGATTCGAGCACGACAACTTGGTCGGTTTCGCCCTTTTCGAAGACGGCCCCGCCTGGTTGAGGACATGGACCGCTACCACGATCTCTTCGGCGCGACGGAAGGTACGACCGTGCTGAAACAAGTGAAGAAGAATGACCTGTCGCGTCTGCTGGCGAAGATCGTCGTCGTCGGAGTACTTGCCGCGTTTCCGATGGCCGCGGTGGCAGCACCCGCTGCGGCCGCCGCAGTGTCGGGGGTTGTGCAGGTCGATCGGAACGGGCAGCACCCCCGAGGCGGGGACGATGACCAGGACGATCAGCAGGACGAGAACGAACTCAATCCGTTCGGTGGTCTATTGGGCGAGTCCAACCCGTTCGGCGACATGTTCGGCGACATGTTCGGCGGATCGAATCCTTTCGGTGGTCTGCTCGGCGAGTCCAACCCGTTCGGCGACATGTTCGGCAGCAGCTGAGTCGGCTGTCCGGTTACGTTCGGTGACAGGAGGGTTCGCCGGGTATGACCCTGCCTCGACCTGCCTCGAAGGAGGTCGGATACCCGCAGCGAGGGCGACAGACCAGCGGTCAGGGCCGATCTCCTCTGTCGCCGTCGCGACGTCTCGTCGATCATGGCCATGAGGTACCGAGCCGGAGTTCGCACTCAGGGCTCAAACGACGGAGACCACACGTGTCAGACTTCGACGAGCGCGAGTTCGAGCAGGTCGCGAAAGCCACAGTGGAACAAACGCTGCAACGCGTGATGGATCGTTTACAGCGCGAATGCAAGGGCAAGTCGGTCGAGGAGACGAAACGTCGCGTGGCGCAGGCGTGGGAGGACGCGACGGATGCGGCGATCACCGATCCCGAGTTGACGACGTATGCCCAGAAGCTGGCCGCCGGCTCCCGGGTCATCATCAGGCTCACGTAGCGGGTCGGGGAGTACCGATGACGCTACTTATCCTGGTCAGGCGGGTGTCGTGCGCATCCCCGCAGCCTCGTCAAGGTACTCCTCCGCTTGTGCCTTGCTGCGGCCCACCGGGTGGGCGACGGAGACACCCCGCCCCGGTCCAGCGGTTGGTGTACACAACGGGGACATGAGGTAACCGCGTGCAGCGGCCACATCCGATGGGAGCAACGGTGTTCGAGAGGTTCACCGACCAAGCGCGGCGCACCGTCGTCTTGGCCTCGGAAACGGCCCGGGCCCACCACCACGACTATCTCGGAACCGAGCGCATCCTGCTGGGCCTCATCCGCGAAGATGATGGGGCAGCGGCGCGAGCGCTGGAATCGTTCGACGTGTCGGAGGCCGTCATCGACAGCCGGCTCACCACCGGTTACGGCGAGCCAGACCGATCCGGGCACATCCCGTTCAACCGGCACGCCAGACGGATCCTCGAACAGAGCCTGCGCGAGCCTTCTCTACTCGGCCATGAGCGCATCGGCACCGAACAGATCCTCCTCGCGCTCGTCGACGACCGCGAATCGACCGGCGCACGGTTGCTCGGCGAGGTTCTACCGGTGGACTTCGACCAACTGCGTCAGCACATCCTCCGGGAAGGCACGAGTAAGGGATATCCGCAGAGCTGGGGTTGGAGCCGACACACGTCACCAACCTCAGGCTGACCGACACCGGACATGCGCTGTGCGTCGCCGCGGCCGGCCAACCCCTCGACGCCTGGATGCGAGACCGGATCCTCGACGCAGCCCGTGCCGGCGGCGCGGGTACCGAAGAGGGCCTGCGCCGCCGGCGAGACCGCGCGCCCGGACGCCGCGGCGGGTCCTCGGCACCATTCCCACTGCGGTGAGGCCGCCCGTGGGGATTCGGCCCGATGACGGCGTCACCGCGGCCCAGGGCGGCGTTACGAAGCATGGGGCCGAGCGCCGGCGTGCGAGCGCTGGTACGGGCCGCCTATCGGCTCGTACGTTTCCCGTTCCACCTGGTCGACGATGTGGTGCTGCCGGTGATCTTCGACGAGGACGCGCCGGTGCGGCGGGCGTACGGAAAGTTCCTCCTCGACTGCGACGGTTCGAATGTCCACGCAGCCGTTGCCAGGAAGGGCGGGTCTCTGAACTTCACGGTGCGGGTGTTCCGAATTCGGTCGATCCGACGACGGCATCCGGTGGTGCACGTCAACCGCCGTCTATTGCGGTTCCGACCCGGGCCTTCGCGCAATCTATCCAGGGGGACTGCGCACCACGGCACGGCAGAGAGCAATGGGCGCCTCGGTTGAGTGTCGGCCGAGCCAGGGAACCGTGAACCGGCGTGCTCGAATGCACTCGGTGCACGCGTCGAGCAGCAAGCGTGCGCGTCGCCCGATGCTCGAGCGCCTCGCGCGAGAGGTCCCGGCCACGCTCGGGCCCACGCCTTCCCCGTTCGTGTGGGGCATGATGGACTTCGCGTTCGGACCCGAACGCACGCCTGCTTCCCTGGACGCGGGCGATCCTTCCCGATCACGTGGTTGTCGAGTGGCCGGGGCCGATCACTGCATTCAGGAAACGCGCCCGAACCGATCACCGCCGCGATCGGCGATCGGTTCGCCTTGCGGCTGGCCCCCTTCGGCGGCCCATGTGGCGCAGGCCGGCGAGGGCACCGCGGACCGAGAACAACGGACGGGATGACGACGTGGGCTACGACTGGATCTCGTTCACCACCGATTACGGGCTCTCCGACGGGTTCGTCGCGGCGTGCCACGGCGTCATCGCCCGCTTCGCGCCGGGTGTGCGCATGATCGATGTGACACATGCGGTGCCGCCGCAGCGCCTCCGGTGGGGTGCGGCGGTGCTGGCACAGACGGTGCCGTACCTGCCGCCTTCAGTGCATCTGGCGGTAGTCGATCCGGGCGTGGGCACCGATCGCCGCCCGATCGTGGTCGTCACCGACGCCGGGGTGTTGGTGGGCCCGGACAACGGATTGCTGCAACCGGCGGCCGAGGCGCTGGGCGGGGTCCGCTCCGCGTACCTGCTTGCCGCACCTGACTATCGGTTGAGCGCGGTGTCCGCGACGTTCCACGGTCGAGACATCTTCGCGCCGGCCGCCGCCCACCTGGCCGTCGGTGTGGCGCCGGAGCGGTTCGGGCCCCCGATCGACCCGGACTCGCTCGCGCGCCTGAGGGCACCCGAAATTGACGCCGTACCCGGCGAACTCAGCAGCGAGGTGCTGACCGTCGACCGATTCGGCAACATCCAGCTCGCAGCGACGGCAAAGGATCTGGCTGCCGCGGGCCTACGGCGCGGTGATCACGTGACGATCCGGGCCGAGGGGGCCATGGTGCCCGCCACCGTCGCCCACACGTTCGCCGACGTGCGGTCGGGTGAGTTGCTCGTGGTGATCGACTCGGCGGATCACGTGGCGGTGGCCGTGAACGGCGGCTCGGCGGTCGAGCGGCTCGGCGAGGCGGATCGGTTCACCGTCGCTCGTCGACGGTGAACCGGCAGATCGTCGAGTCCTGCAGCCCGGCGAACCCTTGCTCGCCCATCTGGCTGATGCGTAGGGATGCGAGGTTGGTGAGGATCTGAGCGCCGGGCGCAGGCGGGTCGTCGAGCAGGGTCCAGGAGGAAGGTGGTCGGTGCCGATCTTCTTCGTGCCCGAGCAGGCGGTTTCGCGCAGGCTGCCCTCGAGGACCTGCGTTGTTGTCGGTGAATGGGATGTGCCCGGCGGCCGGGGCGGGGCCCGTCGGTGCGCTGAGGCCCTCGAGGTTGCTGTCGGTGCAGGGGCGGTGGCACCCGATGAGGGCAGCGCTTCCGCTCCAGGGCGGTTGGCGTCGAGGATCTGGGGCGGGCAGGTGTTCGGTGCCGACGTCAGTTCTGGTGGTGGGTGCCGGCGGCGAGGGGTGACCACGCGACGGGCTTGATCGGAGAATCTCTCGAACACCCTGACGCGCTTACCTCCCAGGGCGTCGCCGCGAGCGACGCGAACGCCCGCTCCGACCGCACCCGGCCGTCACGTGATGCAATGCCCCGGCAACCGGTGGACGGCTAGCGACCGTTCGCTGCGAGTGTCAGGTACCCGTCGATATGCTGCATGCATCCTTACTCCTCATAGCGAAGAGACGGTGACCGAGTTGTCTGATGCGCAACGCGACCAACCCGGACAAGCTGCACGCCGTGGTGGTCGGCCCATCCTCGACGTCGGCGCGCAGTAACCGTGGACGCGCACATCGTGGTGCCCACCATCGACGGGCAGTCGTTCGCGTCGTTGCGCCGCCGGGCCACGCCGCGGGCGGAGCGGTACGCGCTCGGCAAACGCCTGCGCAAGCAGGCACCGCGGTCGGCGCTCGGCGAGTGGCGCGCACCGGACGATCGCCCCGATGTGGTGGATCAGATCGGGGTGTCGCACCGGGGTCGGGTGGAATCGCTCATACCGGTCAGGGTGGGGCGGATGGCGGCTTCGCCGTATGGTTTTCTGCGCGGCACCGCGATCGTGATGGCCCAGGACCTCGCCGGGCTGCCGGCGACCGGAATCCGGCCGGTGATCTGCGGGGACGCGCATCTGGGCAACTTCGGGTTCTACGCATCACCGGAGCGCGACCTGGTGCTGGATCTGAACGACTTCGACGAGGCGCATCCCGGCGGCTGGGAATGGGACCTGCGCCGATTGACTGCGAGCATCTGGGTGGCGGGCCGGCAGAACTCGGCGACCGAGGGGCAGTGCGAGAGTGCAGTGCAGTCCTGCGTCGCCACCTATCGCGAGCATGTGCGCTGGCTCGCGGAACAACCATTGCTGGCGCGCTCGTTCGAGCGACTCGACCTCGACCGGCTGCACGCGACGGCGTCGGACGAGTCTCTGCGCCACGAGATCACCCGCGCCGCGGAGCGGGCTCGGCGCCGTGTCAGCGACCGGGCGCTGCCCCGATTCACCGAGCAGGACGAAACCGGCCGGCGCATCGTGGAGGAGCCGCCGCTGATCACCCGGGTGTCGGAGGCGGAGGCCGAGCATCTCGCCGCCGGGCTCGACGAATACCTCACCACGCTGCCCAGCCATTGGGCACGACTGCTCAGTGGCTACACCGTCGTCGACGTCGCGCACAAAGTGGTCGGCGTGGGCAGCGTCGGACTGCGTGCCTACGTCGTGCTGTGCGAAGGGAGCAGTGCCGACGACGTGCTGTTCCTGCAGCTCAAGCAGGCGCGTCGATCCGTTGTGGCGCGCTTCGTACACGGCGAGTCTGCCTGGCATGACCACCAGGGTCGGCGCGTGGTCGAGTATCAGCAGGCCCTGCAGACCGTCAGCGATCCGTTGCTTGGCTGGACCACGGTGGAGGGCCGGCAGTACTACGTGCGGCAGTTCCGGAACATGAAGGGCGCGGTCCCGATCGACAACCTCAGCGCGGCAGCGCTGACCGACTACGCCGGCATCTGCGGGCGCCTGCTCGCGAAGGGCCACGCGCGGACCAGTGGTGCGTCGATGATCGGCGGTTACGTCGGAAAGTCGGACACGCTCGACGTCGCACTGAGCCGGTTCGCGCACGCCTACGCGGATCAAACTGAACGCGACCACGCCACTTTGGTCGATGCGGTGAAGCGGGGGAAGGTGCCGTGTGAGCCGCCGACGTGAATCGGTGTGTATCTGTCGTCCGGCTTCGCGGCGACCACACGTCACTGCTTCTTCGCGTACCTGACCGTCGCCGCTACCTGCTAGGGCAAGGAGGCCCGCGGGAACCAACGGCAACCCGCGTGGTCCGCGCCCGCCAGAAACCCGATGAACATCGTGCCCATCGGGTCGGTCGGGTCGTACACCTTGCCATCAATGTTGAGGGCTACGTTGCGCTCGACGAGATGACCGCAACCCCACGCGTCGTCCGTAGGTTGGTCGACATGGCGCTGCAGAGGAACGTCTGATTGCGTTTGGTGTGCCCCCTCGAGGCGACAGGCTTCGGGTCCGAGCTCGAACTCGAAGTCAGCGGATGCCTCCTGGTGCGACGGCACGATGTAGGACCGTCACAGCGGCCTTATGCCGGGCAGGGCGGCGACTCCTCCGATGGCTCTGCCGTCGAATGTCGGTGCCGCAGGCTAGCGTCGAGTGGGTATCCGACAGCTGAGGAGCAGCGATGAGCGCGGTCACGACGAATCAACCACTCGGTACCCCGACGTGGATCGACCTGGGCATCCCGGATCTCGACCGGGCGATGGCCTTCTACGGGTCGGTCTTCGGCTGGGAGTTCGACGTCGGTCCCGAAGAGTACGGGCGGTACACGATGTGTCTGCTCGGCGGCAAGAAGGTCGCCGCGCTGATGCCGAATCCCGACGAGAACGCCACCGAGTTCTGGTGGAACGTCTACCTGGCGACGGACGATCTCGATGCGACGGTTGCTCGGTCCGCAGCCGCGGGTGGCACGTTACTGATGGAGCCGATGGACATCGCCGACCAGGGTCGGATGGCGATGGTGCGGGATCCGGCCGGTGCGCAGTTCGGCCTGTGGCAGGGGCGGGCGCACGTCGGCTGCGAGCTCGTGAACGAGCCGAACACGTTGTTGCGCAACGACTTGGTGACACCAAATCCGGGTCCGGCGCGGGAGTTCTACGCGGCGGTGTTCGACTTCACGCTGGACGGGAACGCCGACCTGCCCGGCATGGACTTCACCTTTCTGCGTAGGCCGGACGGGCACGAGATCGGCGGCATCGTGGGCGATGCGGCCGCCTCGGAGTCTTCCTGGGGCACGCTCTTCCAGGTGGCCGATACCGACGCGGCCGTCGCCGCGGCCCGGGCCCACGGGGGTGCCGCGGACGACCCGACGGACATGGTGTACGGGCGGACCGCGGATGTCACCGATCCGTTCGGGGCGAAGTTCACGGTGGGTTCTCCGCTGCCGGGTGGGCAGGGGTAGAGGAGTCTCGGGGAGGAAGTAGCTATCCGGATTTCAGGACGTCCGCGACGAGAGATGTCCGCAATCCGTACCGGCTGAGCGGTGGTGACGCTGAGTTGTCACCGGGTTGCTGTCGGTCGATAGATCACGGTCGGTCGTGATCGTCGGTGCCCACGTCTTGTTCGTCCGGGTCTGCGACCGTGAGGACGGCGTCGACGATGTGCGGGTTGCGTTCGAGTGATCGGTCGATGAGTGGGTTGACGATGCCCCGAAGCGCCGAGATCGGCTGCCACCGCCGAGGAACCATGATGCGCGCCAATCGGTCCTCGATTCCGGTGACCACCCGGTCGGCGACGACTTCTGATCCGATTGCGGAGGCGAGGAACTTGGGATAGAGCTGTTCGCGCATCGCGGTGATCAGATCGTTGTCATCGAACGCGGCGCGGGCGATGGGCACGCCATCGCCGAGGATAGTCCTCAACGGGCTCACCCCAACCCGCCCGTCGAATGGGTGAAGGCTTGTTTCAGGGCCGGGGGCGCGGCAGGATCGGAAGGGAGGACCGAAAGCCATGAACAGCGAGACCCCCGACTGGCGCAGCAACGGGGTACGAGTTATCCCGCCCGATTCGCTCGACCCCAACACACCACAGACTCCGGGCATGCACCGGGCCGCTGCCATCACCCACGACCGAGCCGGCGCCGACAAGATCTGGGCGGGCACGGTCACGATCCGTCCCGGCGCCCGCACCGGCGCCCACCACCACGGTGAGCTGGAGAGCGTGATCTACGTCGTCCGCGGTCGGGCCGCAATGCGGTGGGGCGAGCGCTTGGAGTACACCGCGGAGGTCGGGCCCGGCGGGTTCATCTTCGTGCCGCCCTACGTGCCGCACCAGGAGATCAACGCCCTCGACGATGAGCCGTTGGAGTGTGTGGTGGCGCGCAGCGGCCAGGAACCGGTGGTGGTAAACCTGAACATCGAGGGCGTGCCCGACCCCGAGCATGTGCCCTGGATCGACCCCGTCCACCCGGCGCCGGGTAACTCCGTCACGTAAGCCCCTCGGTAAGTTCTGGGTCCGCATCGGTCGTTCGGTCGGTTCGACTAGGCGGACAATCGCCTGGTGCGACGCCCGCCGCACCTGCGCGTCCTCGTGAAGATCGCCGGATCCTGCCCGGGTGAACGCGTCGATCTGGCCGGGGCAAGGTCCTGCTTGCTCGTCGACACCGGACGTTATCCCAACTCCATATCCGAGAAGCGCGTGGACAACGCTCGCGCAGCCGTGCTGTACCTCGGCGGTGTGGTGCGATCGCTGCCGCGATGACTGCGACCGTGTTGCGGACCTCGGGGCTGCCGCAGGTCGTGGTGCCACCGTCGGCGCGGTCTGTCTCGCCGTGGCGACGTTTGTCGCGGCTACGCCCGCGGAGTTCCTTCTTCGCAGCGGCGGCCAAGGTTGCCGAGATCCGCCGCCAGCAGTCGAGTGCGGATGTGGAGGCCGACCTGACGAAACTTCCGCCATCCACCAGGACCGACCCCGTCCGCAAATTCTGCCGCACGACCGGTGAAAGTGTTCCAAAACCTGGACGAGCAGCGGTAATGGGAAGCCGACATCACAGAAACTTGAAGCTCACTCGACGTCGGATTCGTTTCACATCACTCCCGCGAAAGCAGCGTGATGGTGGACTTCGGAGAGGTGTCCACATAATCGAGGTGGAGGGCGACACCGAAGCCGTCGAAAAGTTGATGACGGCTGGCCGGCACCAGTTCCGCTACATCGCACAACGACTGCTCGACGACCACGCGGAGAAGGCCGAACGCGCCGCCCAGCCCTACCTCGACAAGGGATACACGATCCTCGCGGAAGAACCCTGATCCGGAACAGATGTCCTGCTCGCCGACCTGGTCGCCGCCGACGGCAGCGGAATCACCGCCGCCCGCACCGAGATCGACCTCGCCCAGTGGGCGGTGTGGCTGAGCAAGGACGGACGTTACTTCGGCAGAAAGGTGTTTTTCCTATTTCTGGTCTGGGCAGAGCAGGGTCGGAGTGGTGGCCCACACGGTTCTCGTTTCGGCCCGATCTCCACGCCGCTGCGCAGCTCAGAATTCCTCAGCGTCGTGCGGACCGAGGCAGGCAACCGACGGCTTGTCCGGATCGATGGCACTCGCGATGTCGTGTACGTCATCGATGGTGACCGCGTCCAGTTCGGCGATGAGGGCGTCCGGATCAAGATCGCCATGATGGACGATCGCCTGGTGTGCCGTGTGCAGCGCCACTGTGTAGGTGTCCTCGAACGCCAGCACCCGACGCCCGGCAGCGACCGCGCGTGCTCGTGCGACTTCCTCATCGGTTGGTCCCTGGGCACACAGTTCGGCAACGATCTCGCGCATTCGCGTGTACGCCTCGACACAATTCGCGGACGCGAGGCCGGCGGCGAGGTTCAGCACCCCAACGTCGGCACACTCGCGGATGCCCGCAGAAATCGAGTAGCACAGCCCCCGCTGTTCGCGGATCTCGTCGTTGAATCTGGAGCTCGGTGAGCCGCCGAGAATGATCGCGCAGATCCTCGCCGCGGCCCGTGCCTTGGCATCAGTGACGTCGTAGTCGAGGCGGTAACTCATTCGCAAATGCGACTGATTGGTGTCGCGCCGCTCGACCAGCGTTCGCGGCAGAAAGTCGGGTGCCGATTCGTATGGCTCCGGCTCTTCGAGCGTGGGGAACCGCTCGAACAGGTCGGATATTTCGCCATCGTCGGAAACGTGGTCGATATTGCCAATGATGAATGCGCCGCCGCGACACCCAGCCCAGCGGCGTTGCCGGAACGATAGAAGCGCCGCACGCGTGAAGGTGGGCAGGTGTTCTACTCGGCCGAGGACGGGACGGCCGAGCGGGTGGTCGCCGAAAGTTGCGAGAGCGCTCATTCGACTCGCAACGTAGGCAGGCTGGTCGAGGTAGCGGGCGATCTCCTGGGCGACCACACCGCGCTCCATGTCGAGATGGTTTTCGTCGAGCCGAGGTCGAGCGACGAAGTCGGTCACCAGGTCGATGGCCTGCGGTGCCGCCTCCGCGCGAACTGTGATGTGAAACGCGACCAGGTCGTGGGAAGTCGCTGCGTTCGTCCGAGCGCCCAACTGCTCCGCGGTGCGGTTGATGGTGCGGTGATCTTCGTATTTCTCGCCGCCCTTGAACACCACGTGCTCGAGGAAATGTGCCATTCCATTCTCATCCCGCCGCTCGGCGCGTGCGCCCGCGTCGAAGGCGATCAGGATGGTGGTTGCCCGCGTGCCATCGACGCGAATCCGATGCAGGGGTAGGCCGTTGTCGAGAGTCTCGGAGACAATTCGAGCCATCCGTAGCAGTCTAGGCACTCGGGATCGACCCCGCCGGGGCATTGGTCACCTTCGGGGATGCTGCCACCACACGGCCCCAGCAGAAAGGTCCACCCATGGCCGTGGCAGCACTCATCGTGATCGGGGCGCTACTGATCTGGGTCTTCGGATCCATTACCGAAGAGCCGGATGATCGGGAAACTATCAAGTCCGGTTCGGCCGACCTATCTGCCTGGCTCACCGGCTACTGACGTATGACCATCCGCTGCGAGCGCTATGGCGAACACTTCGCCGGATTCTTCAACTCGCCGCCGCACTCACCTGCTATAAGAAGCTCTACACATATGACACACTCTCAGGGGATCGTGTATTGGATCGGCGTAGTAGTGGGGCGGTGCCCTGATTCCACTGTCGGGAGTGAGCATTCATCCTCGGCGTCGTTTGGCGCGGGCGGCGAATTCGTCGAGGACACGGACGACGTCCTTGGCCTGCCAGATCCGGTTGCGTCGTCCGTCGGTGATTTGGGTGAGTATTCCGGCGTCGACCAGGCGGTCGATCGCGATTTGCGCGTTGGCGCCGGTGACCCCCAGCGTGGAGGTGACGAGTTTGCTCTCGACGACCGGTTGGCGAAGGAGGAGGTCGGCGAGGCGGTGTACCGCCGCGTCTCGTCGCGCCGTCACCCGGGTGCGCCAGTCGGCTCGAACCGTTTCCAGGTCTCGGACGAGGGTGCGGCCGTTGGCGATGGCGGCGAATGATGCTTCCGCGATCGACCGCATGATCGGCTCGAGGTTGCCCGACCGGTAGTCGTCGAGGGCTTGGAAATAGGTGGCGGTGTCGTGCAGGAGGCCCGCGGACACCGGTACGGCGACGCTGCGGGTGAGCTGTCCGCCGCGCAGCATCGCCTGGATCAGGGCGCGACCGACGCGCCCGTTGCCGTCAGGGAACGGGTGAATGGTTTCGAACTGTGCGTGTGCGACCGCTATCTGGGCGACCACGGGTACGTCGACGCGGTTGGCGAAGGCGGTCAGGTCGTCGATCAGTTCGGGAACGCGGTCGTGGTGTGGGGGGACGAATTGCGCGGTGTGTGGGCCGAGGCTTCCGCCGCCGATCCAGACCTGCTGTTGCCGCCATCGGCCGGCGATGTTCGGGTCGCCGTGTTCGAGCAGTGCCCGGTGCATCTGCAGGATCGCGTCGGCGTCGATGCGGTCGGACAACTCCAATGCGGCCTGCATGGCCCGGACGTTTCCGACGATCAGGCGGGCGTTGCGGGAGGCGTACTCGCCGAGTTCCGCCAGCGCGATCTGGCGTGCCCCGCTGGTGAGGTTCTCGATCTCTGAGCTCGATGCACTCTCGGTGCGCAGCAGAATGGATGCGAACGGGGCGGTGATGTGGCCGACCTCGGCGTCGAAGCGGGTGAGTTCGGTCGCCGCTTCCTCCGTCAGTGCCTGCAGTTCGCCGTTCAGTGAGATGGTCCGGTTCGCGATGAATGGCGGTACCGCCGCGCGGTAGGGTCCGGAGGTGAGGCGACGTTCGCGTCGAGATCCGTAGTTGCCGGTGGTGCTGACCCAGGGATGCTCCTCGTGGGCGACGGGCGGCCACCGCTGTCCGTCATCAACCGATGTCATACCCGGACCATACTATTGGTTAGTAATTTATCCAATGGTATGGGCGGTGTACTCGGTGAGAAACGGATCATGATGAACAGAGGGGATCCGTGCGCCGGTGATTCGGGACTTCGTTCCTGATTCGACGATCCGGTGGTCGATCTGCGAGATGGACCGACATCGCGGGTGGACCATTGGCCCGGTGGCCAGTGGTCCACTCCCTGGACCGGAAGCACCCCGGATCGACGCCGACTCGACCAGGACGGTCGCATCCTCCGCCGCGAAAACTCATCGCGTGCGCGGTAGCCGGTGGGGGGCGCGCTGATCCGCCTCGGGCGAGGGTTGCGGAGGCGGTGATGACCGACGGAGCGGGCCGGCTGAATCAAGCAGAGGGGGTGTGCCCGGTGGGGGAGCCGTCACTGGCGTGTGGCCGCTGCTGCATTCCCGTGCTGATCAGCGTCGATCGATCCGGTGACCGTGGTTGCGGGTACACTACCTCGCTCAGTGTCGCGCCGGGGCTGTGTGCGCGCGTGTTGGGTTCACAATGCCCATTGGGTTCGTCCGGCGGTCATGGATCTGAGTTCGGTTGTGCGAGTGGTGTCGTCGAGGGCGGCACGGGATTCGGCGACCGCCCACGCATAGATGCCTTTGGCCATGGTGGAGGGTGCGTCGCCCTCGAGTCGGGTGAAGACCTCTACTCGAACCTGATGAGTGATGGGGTTGCTCGGTTCGGCGTCGGTGGCCATTTGTGCGAGGTGTCCGGCCAATCGGTGCTCGCCGCGGGCCAGGAGGTCGCGTGCGCGCTCGGCCAGTTGCTCGGCGCCGCCGGAGAGTTCGGCGAGTTCGCGGGTGAGTTCGTCGCGGCGGGCGGCTTTGAGGTTGGCGGGGTTGCCGTCGTACCAACCGCCGTACCGGCGCCAGATGTTTCGTACGACGAATTCGGGTTCGTCGTAGGACGGTTGCAGGTAGGGCTTGCGGAGCAGTTCGTCGGGGACCGACACGGTGTGGATGATCTCGTCGAGGTGGCCGCGGCGTTCATCATCTCGAGGGTCGGGCCGTGCAGCGATTCCAGTAGCTGCGCCGCGTCGGTCAACGTGGTGCGGATGCGGTCGACACCGATGATCGGTAGGCCGTGTCCGGGTAGCAGGATTTCGGCGCCGAGTCCGGCCATCCATCGCAGGGTCTTCGCCCACTCGTGGGCGTACCGTTGGACTTTCTGCGGGTTGCCGGCGTTGGGGCTTGCCCAGATGAAGAAGTCACCGCAACAGAGAATTCCGCGGTCCGGTATCCATGCGATGGCGGCGTCGTCGGTCTCGCCGCGGGCATGGTGCAGTTCCATCCGCAGCTCACCGATGTTCACGGTGGTGCGGTCGGAAAGGTGCAGTCGGGGTGTCGGTACTCGGCGGGCCATTGCAGGGTGGGAGCTTGGAACTGGCGTTGGTTGATCACCGCGTTGTAGCCGCGGGTCTGCTGGTAGCGGTTGAGGTCTCCGGTGTCGTAGAGGACGATTCCGTCGCTGGTGGGAAAGGCGTAGACGTTGCCGAATGCGGGCCACATGTAGACGCCGTCACCGACGAGATGTAGCCCGTCCTTGCGTAGGTCGCCGCGGTGGTAGGCGGCGGTATCGGCTTCGCTCCACGCCTTGTCGGCGTAGTCGATGATGTTGGTCACGAGGCTTCTCCTCGTTGTCGAGACGACCAGCGATGTGGTGGTCGTCTGTCCCATTGTTCGTCGACGGGGTGTCGGCGGCAATCGTTCTAATGCACAGCAATTCGACCGAAGGCTGTGACCGTGTCATAGTTCGGTGGGTCCGGGAACCCGTGTCCACCACGGCGGTGTCGGCTCCGGCCCGGTTTTCGGCGTGCGGCACGGCGCATCTGGCGATGTTCAGGGCGTGGGCTGCGACGGCGATGGTGAGCAGCTCGGTGGTGACGCGGACGTCGAGTCCGGTGAGCTCGTGTACCCGTGTGAGTCGGTTGTCGACGGTGTTCGGGTGCACGAACAACGCGTGTGCGGTGCTTCGCCGATCGAGGTTGTGTGCCAGATACGCCCGCAGGGTGTCGATCAATTCTGGACGGTGCTGCAGGGCTCGGCAGCGGTGGAGTAGAACCGGGAGGGACGAGCTGGGGGGTTGCCCCCTGATCTGCGGGGCCGGTGAATCTTCGCCCGGTATCACGCCGATGTGCAGGAGCGCGATGACCGGACGCGCGGGTACCTGACCGTGGTCGTCGAATGGCGGCTGCTCTCCGCGCAGCAGGGCGTCGATGATGCGAGCGTGGTCGTTGCCCTGTGTGGCGAGCAGGTCCATCGTGTGGAGTTCGTACGCCGCGATCACTTCACGCAGGATGCAGTCATAGGTGTGGCGGATGCGGGTAAGGGCAAGGCGGAGACCCGGGGTGGCCGGCACCGATGGTGGTGTGCAGTTCCTCGGCGAGGACGTCGAATCCGATTTGCCAGCAGCGCATGTACTCGCGCAGCGGCAGTCCTTCGGCGACTCGCTCGGTGCCGCGCTCGATGACTTCTCGGAGCGATCCGGGGATATCGAGCGAGTCTTCCAGTGCCGATCGTAGACACACGGTCAGCAGCGTGTGGATGGTGTGCACGCTCTCGCGGTGCAGATATTCAGGTATGCCGGTTTCGGCGTATCGTGCGGTTCCCTCGATGTAGCGATCGATCGCAGCGCGCGCCATGCCGGGGACTCTGGTCCTCAGGTCGGTGATGGGTCGTGCGAGGGTGCTGGTCGTTGCGGCGGTCATGTCCGGTCCTTGCCCTTCGGTGTGATGTCGCGCAGCGCGGTCACGACTTTTCGTGCAGTCCGTGGTGGTCGGGGGCGGCGGCCGGATACCCTTCACAGCGGCTCTCCCGAGCTGCCGGGTCAGGCGTGCTGATTCGCGTTTCCCTATATTCTCGTTAACTTCGTAGTTCGGTCCGCCAGTGTGGTGGACTGCCCGAACTGGTCGACCGCCAGTTGTAAGCATGGGTAGATGATCGTTGCGTTTCGTGATGCCGGGGTGTGGGGGCCCCGTCCGTAATGCGGGGCCGAACCGAACAGCTGCTAACATGCTGGTGGAGGGTGCAGACGTGTCCGGCGGCGGTGGAAGTGGTTACCGATGGATGGGATACCGGTTGCCCATTGGTCGAGCGCGGAGCCCGGAGACCTGAAGGAGAGGAGCGGATCATGACCGAGACTGTCGTGCAGCGCCGCCCGCGCAATCGCAAGCAGCTCATCATTGCCGCTGCGGCGAGACAGTTCGAGCGGCGTGGTTTCCATGATGCCGCGATCGCGGACATCGCTGCTGACGTCGGAATCACCGGCCCGGCACTGTATCGGCACTTCCGGGGCAAGCAGGATCTGCTCGCCGCTGCGGTCGAGTTCGAGATCGAGCAGCTCGAGGCGACCTACGGGGGACCGCGCCACGCACTCGGGGAGATGCTCGAGGACGCTGTCGCGACGGCGCTGCGCCAGGGCCGTGCAAGCGCGCTGTGGGAACGAAACCAGGCCTACCTGGATCCGCCGGGGCGGGACACACTGCGCGAGCGCTACGAGCGGGCTCTCCGTCCGCTGCATGAGGCGATCGCGGCCGCCCGCCCGGATCTCGAGGAGCCGGCGGTGGCGATGCTGGCGGGTGGCGCGCATGCGGTAGTGAGCAGCAATCCGATGTTCAGCAGGCGCAAACTCGACCACACACGAGCACGCATGTTGATGGTGGAGGCCGCGGCGACGGTGTGCCGGATCGAGGAGCTGCCCGCGGTCGAACGAGCGATGTCCGCGCGGGATGAGCCGCGCGGTCGCATCATGCCGGCCGCGCGCAGGGAAGCGATCCTCGCGGCCGCGGTGACACTGTTCGCCGAACGGGGCTATCAGGCCGTGGGAATGGACGATATCGGTACCGCGGCGGGAATTACCGGGCCGACTCTCTATCACCATTTCCCCGGGAAGTCCGCGATCCTGGTCACGGTGATCACCCGCTGCCTCGACGCGCTGTACTTCGATGTGTCCGGGGCGCTGTCGGGCACGGACGACTCCGCCGCCGCGCTCGATTCTGCGCTGGCGTCCTTTGTCCGCATCAACGTCGAGCACGGTGACGCGCTCAGCGCGTTGCTGACCGAGGTCGTCAACGTACCGGAGGACGAGCGCGCCCCCATCCGACGCCTGCAGCACGACTACGCCAGTGAATGGGTGGCGCTGCTGACCCGGGTCCGTCCCGACCTCACCGGCCCCGAGGCCGAAGCTCTGTCCCGCACCGCCCAGTCCGTCATCAACCGGATGCGCAGGCAACTGCCCGGGCCACCGGAGGATGTCCGAATCCAATTGTCCAGTCTGGGCGCAGCGGTCCTCGGGTTGCCCGGTCCGTCGGGCACCGAGCAACACCGGTAGGCGGCCCGCCTGATGCGGGCCCGGGCCGCCTACCGGTACGGAGAGCATCGCCGGATCAGGTGCGCTGCCCGGCCGCCGCCGTCGGGGTGTACAGGGCGTCGATCTGGGCGGCGTACTTCTGGTGGACAAGTTTGCGGCGCACCTTGGTGGTCGCGGTGAGTTCCTCCCCATTGGCCTCCCAGAACGTAGGGAGCACGGTGTAGGCGCGCACCTGCTCGACCCGGGAGAGGCGGGCATTGCCGCGCGCGACCCCGTCGGCTATCGCGGCGAGGATCCGGGGGTCGTCGGCAAGTGCTACCGGGCGTCGGTCCTCGATTGCGTGGGTCTCGGCGAAGACGCCGGCCTGGTCCGGATCGAGGATGAGCAGCGCGACGATGTGAGGCCTACCGTCGCCGACCGCGACGACGGATCCGAGCAGCGGGCACTCGAGCTTGATCGCATTCTCGATGTTCGCCGGGGCCAAATTCTTCCCCGAGGAGTTGATGATCATGTCCTTCTTGCGGTCGACGATGGTGACATAGCCGTCGGCGTCGATGGTGGCGACATCTCCGGTGTGCAACCACCCCTCGGCGTCGAGGGCCTCGCCCGTCTTGACCGGATCGTTGCGGTATCCCCGCATCACACCGACGCTGCGCAACAGCAGTTCACCGTCGGGAGCGAGTGCGACCTCGACACCGGGCCGCGGTTGACCGACCGTGCCGATCCGGATTCGATTCGGGTGGTTAGCGATACCGGACGCGGCGCTCTCGGTCAGGCCGTAGACCTCGCACACCGGGACACCGAGCGCGAGGAAGAATTCGAGCGCCTCCGGGGAGATCGGGGCGCCACCGGAGGTGGCGAACCCGAGATGATCGATTCCGAACCGACGGCGTAGCGGCCCGAGCACGGCTCGGTCGGCGACCTCGTGGTCAGCGGCGAGCCGCGCGGGCACGGGTTGCCCGGCGAGTTCGCGCCGAACCTTGTCGAGGCTGACCGACAGCGCCGAGGCGGCCTGGTCACGGACGGGTTGGTCCGATTCGGCGACGGCGGCGTCGATCATCGCCTTGAGCCGATACCAGATCATCGGAACGCCCATGAACGTCGTCGGGTGCACGTCCTGGAAGACCTGCAGAACGGTTCTGCCGTCGCGGACGTCGGTCACGGTGGCACCGCTGGCCATGGGCACGTAGTGGGCGGCGAAGCGGTTGGCGAGGTTGGCGTCGGGAAGGTAGGACAGGACGCGTTCGGTGACGTCGCTGCCGAGGACCTCTTGCTGGTGCGCGACCTTCGCCGCGACGGCGAACAGGACGTTCGCGTGCGTGAGTTCGACGCCCTTCGGCGCTCCGGTGGTGCCGGAGGTGAAGATCAGCGCCAGCAGGTCCTCGCGGCGGACCGCTCGCCAGCGGGCTTCGAAGTCGAAGTCCGAGTCTCCCTGGGCGATGAGGCCGTCCAAGGAGGTCGTGTCGGGGCCGGTGCCGTCGACACACACGATGTGCCCGATCGGATGGACGGCGCCGGCCTGCCGGATCTTGTCGATGAACTGTGCTTCGGTGACGACGATCTGGTTGTGGGCGCTGGCGAAGAGCTGCGCGATCTGTTCCGGGGTGAAGGTGTTGTAGATGGAGAACGCCGTCGCACCCAGGTGCATCACGGCGGTGTCGACGAGGTGGAACTCGGGCCGGTTGGTGAGCATGATCGCCACCGTGTCCCCGCGCCGGACTCCCAGCTTTGCCAGGCCGGCGGCGATCTGCCGCACCTGCTCACCGTAGGCCCGCCAGCTGACGGTCCGGTCGCCCTCGGCGGTGCGGAGAGCGACCTGGTCGGCGCAGGTGGTGACCGTGGCCTGAAAGACTGCGCACAGGCTCTGCGCTTCTTCGACCTGATCCAACGACATCATGGGGGTGTTACCTCTTTCGTCACAGCGGGGCACGGATCAGGCCGGGGTCCGGGCCGCGGCCTTGAGGGTCTCCCGCTCGGCGAGGAAGGCCTCGACGGCGCGGGCGTGGTCGCCGGAGGCGAAGCACTCCTTCTCGGTGGCCAGCGCGGTGTCGAGGACGAGGTTCGCGGTGTCCCGGAGAATGATGTTCAGCGCCGCCTTGGTGCCTTGGACGGCACGCACGGGGCTCTCGGCCAGCCGGTGCGCGAGGGCGTGAGCCTGATCGAGCAGCGCACTCGGCTCGATGACCCGGTTGACCAGCCCGATCCGTTCGGCTTCGACCGCACCGACCTTGTCGCCGGTGAGCAGGTATTCCTTGGCCCGGGCCATGCCGGTCAGCCACGGCCAGGCCACCACACCGCCGTCGCCGGCGACCACGCCGACAGTCACGTGCGGGTCGGCGATGACGGCGTCGGTGGAGGCGTACACCACGTCGCACATCAGGGCGAGGGTCGCCCCGAGTCCGATGGCGGGGCCGTTCACGGCGGCGATGATCGGCTGGGGGAGTTCGAGCAGTTCGATGATGATGGAGCGGGCGTCCTGGAAGAAGGCGTCGAGTTCGGGGCCGGCGCTCATCCGCGGGCCCTTGAGGTTCCCGCCGGCCGAGAACGCTCGCCCGTTGCCGGTCAGGACCACTGCCCGCACCTGCCGGTCGCGACGGATCTGTCCCCACAGGGCGATGAGCTCGGTGTGCAGGTCGTGGTTGATGGCGTTGTAGTCGTCCGGTCGGTCGAGGCGGACCGTGAGGACGCCGTCCCGCTGGTCGATCTCCAGATGGGTGTAGTCGTAGGGCGCGGTGGTGCCCATGGTGGTGTTCCTTTCGAGTCGATTCATCGCTGATCGGCCACCAGAGGCCGCCACAGGGGCAGGATCTGCCCGGACATGTACGCGGAGGCGGGCGAGACGAGGAAGCGGACCGCTTCGGCGACGTCGTCCGGGGACCCGATCCGCGCGAGGATCTCGTCCCCGGAGTCGGCGCGCTCACGCAGCCGGTGCTGGGCGCGACCGGTGGCGATGAGTCCGGGTGCCACACAATTGACCCGGATGCCTTCCGGGGCAAGGTCGTTGGCGAGGTAGCGGGTGTAGTGCATCACTGCTGCCTTGGTGATGCCGTAGTGGGCGTAGGTGCCGGTGGATTTGGCTTCGACCCCGGTGATCGACCCCATGGTGACGATCGAGGGATCGGTGGCGCGCCGTAGCGCGGGCAGCGCAGCGCCGACGGTGGTGATGGTCCCGTGCAGGTTTCGGCGCAGGACGTTGTCGAGGTCGTCGAGGTCGATCGCGGAGGCCCGGTTGCCGTCGAAGGCCCCGGATCCGCCGCCTGCGTTGCAGACCAGCGCGCCGAGCGCCGACCATTCGTCGAGGATGCGCGTCCCGAGTTCGTTCATCGCGTCGACGTCGGTGGTGCTGGCTTCGGCGGCGATGACCGGCGCGCCGTGACTTTCGAGTTCGTCGATGACGCTGGTGGTTTCGTCGTCGGCTGCGAACTCGCGGTACCCGTCGAAGTCGGTGTCGACGACCGCGACGGCGTATCCGTCCTTGGCGAGGTTCACGGCGATCCGGCGGCCGATGCCGCGTGCTGCTCCGGTGACCAGGGCGGTCCGTGCCGCGGTCACGACAGCAGCTCCAGGATGGTGGCGTTGGCCATGCCGCCGCCCTCGCACATCGACTGCAGTCCGTAGCGGATGCCCTGTTCGCGCATGTGGTGGACCAGTGTGGTCATGATCCGGGCGCCGGATCCGCCGACGGGGTGTCCGATGGCCATCGCTCCGCCGTTCGGGTTCATCTGGGTGTAGTCCGCGCCGGTCTCGCGCAGCCAGGCGAGCGTGACCGAGGCGAAGGCCTCGTTGATCTCGAACACTCCGATGTCGTCGAGCGTCAGCCCACTCTTCTTCAATACCTTGGCGGTGGCGGGGATGGGACCTTTGAGCATGGTCACGGGGTCGGTGCCGGCGACCACCGCGGTGTGGATGCGGGCAATCGGCGTCCAACCCTGCGCGCGGGCGAACTCGCTGGTGGTGATCAGCAATGCGCCGGCGCCGTCGGAGATCTGTGAGGCGTTGCCCGCGGTGATGGTGCCACCCTCACCGAAGGCAGGCGCGAGTCCGCCGAGGGTTTCGAGGGTGGAGCCGCGCCGCACGCCCTCGTCGGTGTCGAAGGTGTGTTCGGCGCCGTTGTCGCCGGTCACCGTGATGGGCGCGATCTGGTCCTTGAAGCGTCCTTCGTCGATCGCCCGGGCGGCGCGGGCGTGCGAGTCGAGGGCGTGCTGGTCCATCTCGGTGCGGGTGATTCCGTACTCGGCGGCGATCATTTGCGCACCCACACCCTGATGGAATCGTCTGTCGTCGTAGCGCTTCCACACGTCGGGGCCGAAGGGCTGGCCGAACTGGCCGTCGGCGAGAGTGGCGCTTGCCGGCACGGCGCTCATGATCTCGACGCCACCGGCCACGGCGACGTCGTACTGGCCGGCGACGACCCCGGCCGCGGCCTGGTGTACCGCCTGTTGGGAGGATCCGCACTGGCGGTCGATGGTCAGGCCGGGAACCGATTCGGGCCAACCGGCGGCGAGGACGGCGGCGCGGCCGATGCAGCCGCTCTGCATACCGACGCCGATGGCGCAGCCCCAGACGACATCGTCGACGACGGCGGGGTCCAGATGGTTGCGTTCGGCGAGTGCGGTGAGGACGTGGGCGGACAGGGTGGCGGAGTGATGCTTCGCCAGTGATCCGTTCCTTTTGCCGACGGCGGTGCGTACCGCGTCGACGATGACGGCATCACGCATGATGGTCTCCGAGGGAGTGAGGGGCCCGGTGGGCCGGTGAGGGTTTCGGGACGGTGGTCGGCACGCAGATCAGCGGGAGCCGGCGTCGACGGTAAGGCATTGGCCGGAGACGTAATTCGTCTCCTGCAGGCAGAGCGCGTAGACAGCGCCGGCGGCCTCGGCGGGTGTGCCCGGCCTGCCGAGGGGGTTGGTGCGCTTGACCGCGCTCATGATGTCCTGACTGACCCCGACCTTGATCTTGCGGCCTTCGATTTCGACGTAGGTGTCGTCGCCGGCGACGGACTCGGTCATGCGGGTGAGGATGAACCCGAAGGCGACGGCGTTGACGTTGACCTTGTAGCGGCCCCACTCCTTGGCGAGGGTCTTGGTGAGCCCGATGACCCCGGCCTTGGCGGCAGCGTAGTTGGCCTGCCCGGGGTTTCCGTAGACACCGGAGACGGAGGAGACGTTGACGACCTTGCGGTGGCGATCGGTCGGGTTCGCCTTGATGTAGGGCTGGGCGGCGCGCAGAATCCGGAACGGCGCCTGCAGGTGTACGTCGAGGACGTTCTGCCACTGGTCGTCGGTCATCTTCTGGATGACGTTGTCCATGATGTAGCCGGCGTTGTTGACGATGATGTCGAGCCCACCGAAGGTGTCGGTGGCGGTTGCGACGAAGCGGTCGGCGAAGTCGTGGTCGGTGACCGAACCGATGCAGGCCACCGCCTTTCCGCCGGCGGACACGATGTCGGCGACGGTCTCGTCGGCGGGTTCCTTGTCGACGTCGTTGACGACGACGCTGGCGCCTTCGGCGGCCAGTTTGAGTGCGACTTCGCGGCCGATGCCGCGCCCGGAGCCGGAGATGAGTGCGACGTTGCCGTCCAGGGTTTTCATGATGGGGAGTCCTTGCGTTGGTCGAATCAGTGGGTGGTGACGACGGCGGTGCCCGAGAGGGTGACCGTTCCGTCGGGAAGGGCGACACTGAGATCGAGGTGGGCGAGGCCGTCCTCGACCTTGGCGACGGTGCCCGTGCAGGTCGGTGTGGTGTTCACCGGTGTGATCGCGGTGAATCGAACCTCGAAGCTGCAGAGGCGGTCTTGCGGGAACGTCGCGGTCAGCAACCGGCCCAGGTAGGCCATCGACAGCATTCCGTGGGCGAAGACGTCCTCGATTCCGACGGCGTGGCAGGCGTCGATGTCGATGTGGACCGGGTTGTGGTCCCCGGAGGCGCCGGCGTACAGGGCGAGGGTCGTGCGGGTGATCGTGGGGCAGTCGAGGGAGAAGGTGTCTCCCGCGGTCAGGTATGCGGTGTTCATGCGGCCGCCTTCGGGTCGCGGACGACGATGGTGCTCGTCAGCGTTGCGATGGGGGTGCCGTCACGGCTGACGTGGGTGTCGCGGACGATGAAGTCGAGGGCACCGCCCTTCTTGTCGTAGACGTCGGTCACCTCGGTCCAGAAGGTCAGGGTGTCACCGGCGTACGCCTGGGCGTGGTAGTGGAATCGCTGTCCTCCGTGCAGGATTGCGCGCATGTCGACTCCGAGGTCGGCGAGGAATCGGTGCCGGTCGGGGTTGTCCATCTCGAGGCAGAACAGGAACGTCGCCGGGATCAGGAGATCGCGGTAACCCGCCAACCGGGCGGCGTCGAGGTCGGTGTACGCCGGATCGGGTTGTCCGGTCGCCTGCGCGAAGGAGCGCAACCGGCCGCGTTCGGCTGTGGTCTGGAACTCGGGGGTACGGGTGCCGACGATCGTCGGGTCGATGGGCATGGTTCAGGACAACCTTTCGAACAGCGTGATCACACCTGCGGTGCCGAGGCCGAGGTTGTGCTGGAGGCCCAGGGTGGCGTTCTCGACCTGTCGATCGCCCGCCTCGCCGCGCAGTTGCCAGGTGATCTCGGCGGTCTGGGCGAGACCGGTGGCCCCCAGCGGATGTCCCTTGGACAGCAGACCGCCGGAGGGGTTGGTGACCACCCTGCCGCCGTAGGTGTTCTCGCCCTCGAGGATGAACTTCTCGGCCCCGCCCTCGTCGCACAGGCCGAGCGCCTCGTAGGAGAGCACCTCGTTGACGGTGAAGCAGTCGTGCAGTTCGACGACCGCGATGTCGCGGGGGTCGACACCTGCCTGCTGGTACACATCCCGGGCGGCCCTCCGGGTCACATCCGTGCCGACCAGCGACATCGCGCTCTTCTTCGCGAAGAGGTCGTCGGCGTCGGACTGTAGGGTCTGCGCCGCGATGGCAACCCTCGGGGTCAGTCCGTTCGCTCGGGCGAACTCGTCCGAGCAGATCACTGCTGCGGCGGCGCCGCAGGTGGGCGGGCAGCATTGCAGCCGGGTCAGCAGTCCCGCGATCCGGGGGGAGTCGAGCACGTCGGTCAAGGTGACCGGATCCCGGAACACCGCATACGGGTTGTTCGCGGCGTGGCTGCGGGCTTTGACCGCCACCGCGGCGAAGGTGTCCGCACTGCCACCGTACTTCTGCAAGTACTCGAGGCCGGCCGCGGCAAAGTATTGCGGAGTCATGGGAACGTCGGGATCGATGTCGTAGATCTCGCCCAGTGCCGCGACGAAGTCGCTCAGCGGGGCGGGCCGATCGGTCCACTTCGCGCTCAGGGCGCCGGGTGGCATCTGCTCGAAGCCGACGGCGAGTGCGCAGTCGACGGCACCGGATTCGACCGCTTGGCGGGCCAGCCACAACGCCGAAGATCCGGAGGCGCAGTTGTTGTTGACGTTCAGCACCGGGATCCCGGTCTTGCCGAGCTGGTACACGACTCGCTGACCACTGGTCGAATCGCCATAAACATATCCGGCGTAGACCTGCTGCACCCGGTCATAGGTCAGCCCAGCGTCCTTAAGGGCGGACGTGATCGCCCTCGGACCTTGGAAGTCGTAGGAGTCTGCGGCGCTCGGTTTGCTGAACGGCGCCATGCCGACACCGGCAACCAACACTCTGTGATTCATTTCGATCTCCCTTTCACTCTAACGATGATTCACTTTCGGTGATCGGACGCGGGCCTGTCAAGGGCGTTCGTGAAATTCGCCGCCGACCTGCGTCAACGCTCGGCCGCAGGCGTCGCCGCATCAGTATGTAATTCAGTGTTAGATCCGATCGCAGCGTCGGACGAGCGGCGGGAGCCTCTCGTTCGTGGCCGGTAAGAGGCGAAATATGCGGCTCGGATTCCTGCTTCAGGCCTTGACATAGAACGCAGTAAGTGAAGTATGGTTCGAGTATCAACCGATTGGCGAGTGAGCTCGCTCGTGACAGGAGAGTTCCAATGCTCGACACCACCGAAGCCACGGCATTTCCGATGCACCGCGATGTCGCCCGGTGCCCCTTCGACCCGCCGGCGACGCTCGCGGAGTGGCGCCGTGAAGGGGCCCTCAGACGGGTGCGGATCTGGGACGGCAGCGAGCCCTGGCTCGTGACCCGGCACGAAGACATCCGCGCCGTGCTCAGTCACTCCGCGATCAGCGCCGACACCGACAATCCGGGCTACCCCCACTCCTCGGCCGCCATCAGGGCCCGCCGGGCGCGCGCGAAGACGTTCTTCCAGATGGACGGTCCCGCGCACGACGATCCCCGACGAGTACTGGCCCGCGACTTCACCGCGAAGCGGATGCAGGCGTTGCGCGAGCACATCCAGGAGATCGTGGACGCGCTCATCACCGAGCTGCTCGCCGGGCCTAAGCCGGTCGACCTGGTGGAGGCCTTCGCGCTCCCGGTGCCGTCGCTGATGATCTGCGAGCTGCTCGGGGTGCCGTACGCCGACCACGACGTGTTTCAGCGACTGAGCAAGGTGTTCGTCGCCAAGGCATCGACGCCGGAGCAGACCACCGCGGCAGCGGAGGAACTGATCGAGTTCATCGCCGGGCTGGTCGACGCCAAGAGCGTGAATCCGGGTGACGACGTGCTCAGCCGCCTCGCCGTGGAGCAGCTCGTCCCGGGCTTGATGACCCGCGAAGAGGTGGCACGGATGGGTCTGCTGCTACTGACCGCCGGCCACGAGACCTCCGCGAACATGATCGCGCTCGGCACGGCCGCGCTGCTCGGCAGGCCGGACCAGGTGGAGTTGCTCCGCACGAGCGGCGACCCGGCACTACTGGCCGGCGCGGTCGAAGAGTTGCTCCGGTACCTGACCATCGTGCACAGCGGTCTGCGCCGGGTCGCCAGCGAGGACATGGAGATCGCCGGGACTCTCATCCGACGCGGCGACGGTGTCGTCCTGTCCCTCGATTCCGGCAACCGCGATGCCCTCGCGTTTCACGACGAAGGCGTGTCCGGACCGGACGCCCTCGACATCACCCGTCAGGCCCGTCACCACCTTGCGTTCGGCTTCGGTGTCCACCAGTGCCTGGGGCAGCAGTTGGCGCGCGTCGAACTGCAGGTCGTGTTCGGCACGCTGTTCCGCCGAATTCCCACACTGGCGCTCGCCGAGCCACTCGAGAATGTCGCCTTCAAAGACGACATGTCGATCTACGGGGTGCATCGACTGTTGGTGACCTGGTGACACGAAAGGACCACAATGATGAAAATCCACATTGACGAAGACAAGTGCGTCGGTGGCGGGCAGTGCGTGCTCGCGGCCCCCGACGTGTTCGACCAGCGCGACGAGGACGGTGTCGCGGTTCTGCTGGTCGACAACGCGCCCGCCGAGTTGCACGACCAGATCCGGGAGGCCGCCCGGCTGTGCCCGGCGGTCGCCATCGAACTCGGTGAGCGAGCAGAGACGTGACGATGCCCACGACGTCGGTGCAGCCGGGTGGCACTCGGCCTGCCGGGCCGGGGGACACCCGAAACGGTGCCGGCTTGATCGAGTTCCTCAGCCTCGAGCGCTCGGACCCCGATCGCTTCCAGGGATGGTGTCATGGCGGTTCACCGATGCGAGCGATGGGAGGACAGATCGCGGCCCAGGCCCTCGCTGCGGCCGGGCATACCGTCGACCCGGACCGCACGGTGCATTCGCTGCACGGATACTTCCTTCGAGGCGGGGACACCGACCGGCCCGTCGACTACACAGTCGAACGCATGCGCGACGGGCGCAGCTACTCGGCCCGTAGGGTGACCGCAATCCAACAGGGACAACCGATCTTTACCCTGACCGCATCTTTCAAGCGCCCGGAGGCAGGGGCCGAACGACAGACGCGGATGCCGCAGGTGCTGCCGCCCGACGATCTGGCCGACGCCTTCGAATACTGGTCCGAGATCAAACCCGCGGCTTACCGGATTGCCAAGTACGCGCAGGTGACCGCGATGCGCATCGCCCCGCTGTCGCCTGGTGGTGCGACGTGGGCGCAGGACGGTGGCCAGCTACGTCAGGCGGTGTGGTTCCGGACGAAAGAATCGATGCCCGACGACCCCCTGCTGCACGCGTGCGCACTCACCTACTGCTCCGATATCACGCTGCCCCAGACGGCGGTCCTGGACATCGAGCTGCTTTACCCGATCCGGGCCGAGCCCTCGAAGATGATGTTGTCCTCCCTCGACCACGCGATGTGGTTCCACCGCCCTTTCCGTGCGGACGAGTGGCTGCTGTTCGCTCAGCGCAGCACGTCGACAGTGGACGGGAGGGGTTTCAACCTCGGTGAATTCTGGACCCGGGACGGCGCGTTGGTCGCTTCCGTCACCCAGGAGGCGGCGATCCGTCCGCGTTCCCGACGGGCCGAACCGGGCACCACCTAGACCATCCCACGGGAAGACCGACCGGTCGTGTCGGTCGTTCCCCCGCAGAAAGAGAGTAAAAACCATGGGACAGTTGCACAATCGCGTGGCCGTCGTCACCGGTGCCGGCGGCGGCCTGGGACGCGAGCACGCGTTGCTACTCGCCGCCGAAGGCGCCACGGTCGTCGTGAACGATCTGCATGGCGCACAGGCCGTGGTTGACGAGATCCGTTCCGCCGGAGGGGAAGCCGTCGCGGTCGAGGGCTCCGTTGCTGATATGACCACCGGAGAGCAGCTCGTGGCAGCAGCGGTCGAGTCCTTCGGCGACCTCCACGTCATCGTGAACAACGCCGGGGTCGTGCGTGACGCCATGCTGTGGAACATGACCGAGGACCAGTTCGACCTCGTGGTCGACGTCCACCTCAAGGGTGCGTTCGGGCTCACCCGGGCGGCGGGACGGTTCTGGCGTGAACAGAGTCGGTCGGGTGCGTCGGCCGACCGCTCGATCGTCAACACGACATCCGCCGCCGGCCTGCACGGCAATGTCGGCCAATGGAACTACGCCGCCGCGAAGGCAGGCCTGGCGATCCAGGCCGTTCTCGCGGCAGAAGAACTGGGCCGATTCGGGGTCCGCGCCAACGCGATCTCGCCGGCGGCGCGCACGCCGATGGTCACGACCGCACCAATTCTGGCCGCGGCGGTCGCCGCACCGGAAGACGAAGACGCGTTCGACCGGTTCCACCCGAGGAATGTGTCGTCACTGGTGGGCTACCTGGCCACCGCCGACTGCCCCTTCACAGGGCAGGTCTTCTCCGTCACCGGAGGCCATGTCGGTCTCTACGCCGGCTACTCGCTCGCGCACTCCGTCGACACCGACCGCCCCTGGTCGGTCGACGAGCTGGCCGAACTGATGGGCGCCGCGTCGTTCCCGAAGTCGGCCGAGGCCATCCGCCCCCGACTGATCCAACTCGAGGGTGCGGGCCAGTGACCGCGGACCCCTTATCGCACAACCACCATCCGATCCGACGGTTCCGCCGGACGGCGCAGCGGGAGTTGTCATGTATCTGACCCACGCCTTACACCGCGCACTCGAGCAGTGGCCCGATGAGGTCATGACCGTCGACGGCGACTGTTCCCGCACCACCCGAGAGGTCGCCGACAGGGTGGCTCGACTGGCCGGGGCACTCCAGCGGATCGGCGTCGGCACCGGCAACAGGGTCGGCATCGTGGCGCTGAACTCCGCCCACCACCACGAAGTATTCTTCGCCAGCTGGTGGGCCGGCGCAGTGGCGAACCCCATCAACACCCGATGGTCCGCCGCTGAGATCGCCTACGCGCTGACCGACTCCGGCACCGAGGTACTGTTCGTCGACGACGCGTTCGCACACTTCGGCCCCGAGCTGCGTGAGCGAGCCCCCGGCCTACGCACCCTGATCTACTGCGGCGCCGGGCCGACCCCCGAGGGCATGCTCGCCTACGAGGAACTGGTCGCCGGCGCGGCACCGGTTCCCCACATCCATCGAGGCGGCGACGAGCTGGCGATGTTGCTCTACACCGGCGGCACCACCGGCAAACCCAAGGGCGTGATGGTCACCCACCGCTCCTTCATGACCTCCTTGCTGAGCTACCACCTCGCCGGGTCGTCGGTGAAACGTGGCGGAGCCACGCTGTGCACGGCACCGCTCTTCCACATCGGAGCCCTTCTCAGTTGGTACGGCCAGACCCTGCTCGGCGGCACCCTGGTGTTCTTGCCCACCTTCACGCCGGAGGCCGTACTGGGCGCAATCGACGAACACCGCGTCACCGGGTGTGCGCTCGTTCCCGCCATGATCCAAAGGCTCTGCGAGCACCCCGACTTCGACTCCTACGACGTCAGCAGCCTCGAATTCATCGGGTACGGCGCATCGGGCACCCCGCAAAGCCTGCTCGACCTGGCAATGAAACACTTCCCCTCGATCAACTTCGTCCACGTCTACGGGATGACCGAGACCGGCGTGCTGACCGTCCTCGGCGGCGACGAGCACAGGACCGGAGGCGCCCGACTACGCTCGGTCGGCCGGGCCACGCCCACCGTCGAGATCGCCGTCGTCGACCCGGACGGTCACCGCCTCCCTCCCGGCCAGATCGGCGAGGTCGTGACCAGAGGCGACCACGTCATGGCCGGGTACTGGCGCAAGCCGGAAGCCACCGCGACCGCACTCCGGGACGGCTGGATGCACACCGGCGACGGGGGATACCTCGACGAGGCCGGTTACCTCTACATCGTCGACCGCCTCAAGGACATGATCATCACCGGTGGTGAGAACGTGTACTCCGCGGAGGTGGAGAATGCCCTGGCCGCCCACCCGGCGGTGGCGTCCTGTGCGGTGATCGGCGTCCCCGACCCGGATTGGGGCGAGCGGGTGCACGCCGTGATCGTGCCGCGGCCGGGCCACACGGTCACTGCCGAAGAACTGCGCGCTCACACCAAGACCCTCATCGCGGGCTACAAGGCGCCGCGCACGGTCGACTTCGTCGGCGCCATGCCGGTCTCGGGCACCGGAAAAATCCTCAAACGTGAACTCCGCGCGGCATACACCGACCGCGACACCACCCTTCCAACGACTTCCCGAAACGAGCAGCCGACATGAAACGCACCGTCTACGACACCGACCACGACGAATTCCGCACGATGATCCGCGATTTCATCGCCAAGGAGGTCGTTCCCCACTATCCGGACTGGGAAGCAGCCGGCCACCCGCCCCGCGATCTGTTCAGCAAACTCGGTGACATCGGCGTCACCGGTTTCGGCATCCCCGAGGAATACGGGGGCCCGGGCGAGGTCAGCTTCAAGTATCAGGCGATCCTCTCCGAGGAAAGCGCCCGCGCCGTCATCATGCTCGGCCACTACGGGCTCAGCACCGGGATGGTCCTGCCCTACCTACTCACCCTGGCCACCGAGGAGCAGAAGAAGCGGTGGCTGCCCGGGATCGCATCGGGCGATACGGTCCTGTGCATCGCAATGACCGAACCGGGCACCGGCTCGGATCTGGCAGGCATCCGGACCTCCGCACGGCTGTCCGAGGACGGCACTCACTATGTGCTCAATGGTGCGAAGACCTTCATCTCCGGTGCCCGCAACTCCGAGCTGTGCGTCGTGGTCGCCCGCACCTCACTCCCGACCGAGGACGACCGCCGCACCGGCCTGAGCCTGCTGGTCGTGCCCACCGACAGCACGGGCTTCGAATTCGGCCGCAATCTCGACAAGATCGGCCTCAAGGCGAGCGACACCAATGAATTGTCCTTCACCGACATCGTTGTGCCGGTGGAAAATCTGCTCGGCGAGGAGGGCAAGGCGTTCGCCTACATGGGCCAGAATCTGCCTCGTGAGCGCCTGTTGGTCGGCGTCGACGCCACCGGACGGGCCGCAGCCGCGATCGAACACGCCAAGGAGTACGTCAAGGAACGAGTCGTCTTCGGCCGGCCGGTGGCGGCATTCCAGAACACGAAGTTCGTGCTGGCGGAGTGCGCCACAGAGGTCGAGGCCTCGCAGGCACTGGTGGATCGGGGTATCGAGTTGGAGGCAGTCGGGGAACTGACCCCGGCGGACGCGGCGCGGATCAAGCTGTTCGCGACCGAGACCGCCGGCCGGGTGATCGACAAGTGCCTGCAACTGCACGGCGGTTACGGCTACATGCGCGAATACCCCATCGCCCGGCTGTACACCGATATCCGCGTCAACCGCATTTACGGCGGATCCAGCGAGGTGATGAAGACCATCATCGCCAAAGACCTCAGCCTGTAGACGAGAGCGCTGAACGTCGTGAGCGAACCCAACCGAAGGAACATTCGATGACACTCCGAGATGTCGTCGTCGTCGGCGCATCGGCGGCGGGATTGACCGCCGCCGAAACACTGCGCCGGGACGGCTTCGAGGGGCGGTTGACGGTGATCGGCGACGAGCCGCACGCCCCGTACGACCGACCGCCCCTGTCCAAACAGGTCCTGCGCGGCGAGTGGAAACGTGAGCGCGTCGCTCTGCGCGCCCAGGAGTCGCTCGACGCCCTCGACGTGGATTGGTTGCTGGGTATCAGAGCGGAGCGCCTGGATCTGGCTGCGCGCACCGTCGAATTGGGCGACGGCACACGAGTACCGTTCGACGGACTGGTCGTCGCAACCGGGGTGCAGCCCCGGCGACTTCCGTTCGGACACGACCTCGACGGCGTGCACGTGCTGCGCGGTCTCGACGACGCGTGGGACCTCAGGGAGGCACTGCAGGAGCGCCCGCCCGTCGTGGTCGTCGGCGCCGGCTTCCTGGGCGCCGAGGCCGCGGCGGTTGCCCGAGAATTAGGGTGTGCTGTAACGATTGTCGATCCGCTGGACGCGCCGATGGTGCGCCAACTGGGTGCCGGTATGGCGGCCCGGGTCGCCCGGCTGCACATCGACCGCGGAGTGGACCTGCGGTGCGGCACCGGAGTCGTCGGCTTCACGGAAGAGCACGGCCGGGTTGCCGGTGTGCGTCTCGACGACGGCACGGTGACTCCCGCCCGGGTTGTCGTAGTCGCGATCGGCTCGGTACCTGCGGTCGACTGGCTGCGCGACAGCGGTCTGCCGGTCGGTGACGGGCTGCTGTGCGACGAGTGCTGCGAGGCCGCGCCCGGCATCGTCGGCGCAGGCGACGTCGCCTCGTGGATCCATCCTCGGTTCGGCCGGATTCGCGTCGAACACCGCATGAACGCGACAGAGCAGGGGATGGCGGCTGCCCGGACGCTGCTCGGCCACCGCATCCCGTTCGCACCGATCCCGTACTTCTGGACAGACCAGTACGACAACAGGATCCAGGTCTACGGGCGCATCTCGGGTGACCTCGGGTTCACGGTCGTCGACGGTGATCCGGAGGAAGGGCCGTTCGCCGCCGTGCAGTTCGACGCGGACGGGCGCACCCGCGCCGTGGCCGCCTGGAACATGCCGCGGATCGCGCGCACGTGGCGAGCGCGGCTCGTCGCCGATGCACCGCCTCCGCAGCGCACACCGACGACGGCCGGTGTCGGCCCGGTTCCATCACCCATCACAGACGTTCCAGCAGTGAGGACACAACCATGACCGACACGGTCGTATACCGAGAAGAAAACGGTGTCGCGACGATCGCGATGAACCGCCCCGAGCGCCGCAACTCCTTCACGATCGAGATGGCCGACGGGCTGCTCGCCGCCCTCGAACGGGCGGAGAACGACCGTGGCATCCGGGCGGTCGTCATCACCAGCACCGGCGACCACTTCTCTGTCGGACGCGACAACGCCGACACCGACCCGCCGCCATACCCGGCGGGTGACCACCTGCGGGGCCGTACGTCGCTCATGCGCTACACGCGTCTGGTGACCTGCATGCACGACATGAACACACCGACCATCGCGGAGATCCGCGGTGGCTGCGCCGGCGCCGGGATGTCCTTCGCGCTCAACTGCGACTTCCGGTACGCCTCGACGACGGCCGTGATGAGCACCGCGTTCGTCAAGGTCGCCTTCGGCGGCGACCTCGGCGGTGTGTGGCACCTGACCCGGCTCGTCGGGCCGCTCCGGGCGAAAGAGTTGCTTCTGCTCTCCCCGAGACTGCGCGGCACCGAATTGCTCGACTGGGGACTGGTCAACGACGTGCTACCGCCCGAGGAACTTTCGGCGAGGGTGATGGCCACCGCTACCGAGATCGCGTCCCACTCGCCCACAGCCGTCGCGGCGGCGCGGCGCAACCTGCAGGCGGCCACGAGCCTGTCCCTGGGGGACTATCTACCCCTCGAAGCAGAGCAGTTCGCCACGTGCGCGGCCTCCCCGGACGCCGAGGAGGCGCGTGTCGCCTTCGTGGAAAAGCGCGCGCCCCGATTCGTGATCGCCTGACTCCCGTGCGGAGGCGACGCCCAATTCCGAACGAGAGCTCCCACCATGACTCCCACCGCCCCTAGAAAAACCACGGCCCACCGCGGGCCACTGTCCGGCATCCGTGTCGTCGAACTCGGAGGCATCGGTCCCGGCCCCTTCGCCGGCATGCTGCTCGGCGACCTCGGTGCCGAGGTAATCCGCATCGACCGACCACAGGACGCGGGGAAGCCCAACCCCCACCCGATCCTGCACCGCAATCGGCGCTCGGTCACGATCGACCTCAAGCACGGGCAGGGCACCGACGTCGTACTAGCGCTGATCGACACCGCGGACGCCGTGATCGAAGGCTTCCGCCCGGGAGTCGCCGAGCGTCTGGGTATCGGACCGTATGCCCTGCTGGCGCGCAACCCGGCGTTGGCCTACGGCCGGATGACGGGCTGGGGTCAGGATGGTCCTTTGGCCGCCGAGCCGGGGCACGACATCAACTTCATCGCCCTCAGCGGGGCCCTGCACGCCATCGGGCCGGCCGACGAGCCGGTCGTGCCGCTCAACCTAATCGGTGACATGGGCGGCGGTGGCATGCTGTTGGCCTTTGGCCTGCTCGCCGGGATCCTCAGCGCGCGCAGCACAGGACGGGGCCAGGTGGTCGACGCCGCGATGACCGACGGCTCGGCCACGCTGCTGGCGATGATCCACGGTTTCCTCAACGCGGGAGGCTGGGAAGACGAACGAGAACGCAACTCGATCGACGGCGGCAGCCCCTGCTACGGGGTCTATCGCTGCGCCGACGACCGGCACGTCGCCCTCGGCATCGGGGACGAGCGGTCGTACGGGGCCCTGCTCCAGGTTCTGCGACTCGAGGACGACCCGGACTTCGCCGACCGACGCGACAGCACCGCGTGGCGAGCCATGCGCAAGACTCTCGGCGAGGTCTTCGGCAGTCGCGATCGCGATGCCTGGGAGCGCGTGTTCGCCGGCAGGGGAGCCTGTGTGACTCCCGTCCTGTCCCTGACCGAAGCCCCTCGGCATCCACACAACCACGCGCGCGGCACATTCAGGACTGGCCCCGACGGGGCAATCGAACCCGCTCCCGCGCCGCGGTTCTCCGGCACCCCGGCCGCCGAGCCGTCCCGCGCGTCGGTCATCGGCTCCGACACCGAAAACGTACTCGCCGAAGTCGGTTACGTTCCCGGCCGCATCGCCGGACTGCGGGCGCAAGGCGTGATTGCGTAGCAATACCGGCGATCAGCCCCACAACGGAGGGCCCCCGGCGGCGCCGGGGGCCCTTAACGCCCGGCGGCCCACGTGGCTGGCTCTGCGCGCGTCCGAGAACGCCATTAGTGAAGTGGTGTTCGAAAGATAATCTTCAATTTAACTGTAAGAACACGATTAAGTTAATTGTTAGTCGGGTATAGCTCTTGCTTCGGTCGGTGTGGCGTGCTTCACTCTTGAGAGGCGAAGCCCCGTGTGAGCGTCACCGCGCCGGGCAGGAATCGTGTGGGTTCGCCTCCCACCCCTCCGATAAACTCTTCATTCGAGGAAGGTCGCTCATGACTGTTGACCAGTCTTCACCGGCAGCAAAGCCGGAAGCCGCGGCGCGCGGCCCGGTGACCAGGCGTCAGGCCTGGACGATCGTCGTGCTGCTGTTCACATTCCTGCTGCTGAACTACGCTGACAAGGCGATCGTCGGCCTCGCCGGTGTCGAGATGATGCGGGATCTCCGCATCGACGCCAGCCAGTTCGGCCTCATGCAGAGCGCATTCTTCTGGCTCTTCGCCGTCGGCGCCATCCTCGGTGGGTACTTCGTCGGCAAGGTACCGGCTCGCTGGTTGCTCGGCGGCGTCGCTCTTCTATGGACCCTCAGTCTGGTCCCGATGATCTGGAGCACCAGCTTCACGGTCCTGATCATCACCCGGATTTTGCTGGGATTTGCCGAAGGGCCCAGCGCTGCCATGGCTTTCAGCGTCACCCACACCTGGTTCGCCCCGGAGAAGCGGGCCCTGCCTACCTCCATCGTCGGCGCCGGCGTCGCAGTTGGCCCGGTCGTCGCCGCGCCGGTAATCACCGCACTGATCACCAGCTTCGACTGGCATGCAGCCTTCGCGGTCGCGGCGGTGGCGGGTGCGCTGTTCGTCGTGGCCTGGCTGCTCCTCGGCCGCGAGGGCCCGGAGGTGGCCGGGCACCAGCAGTCGTCGATCGCCCTGCTGCCCGAGCACGTGCCGTTCCGGCGGCTGCTGTTCTCCGGCACCGTCATCGGGGTCACGGTGCTGTTCTTCGCCACCTTCTGCACAGCGGCAACGAAGATCAGCTGGCTGCCGCTGGCGCTGCGACAGGGCGCCGGCTACGACGCGAAGACTGCCGGCTGGCTGGTCTCGCTGACGTACCTGCTCAGCGCGGTGCTGATGATCGCCTTCGGCGCGGTCTCCCGGGCGATGACCAAGCGGGGCATGAGTGTGCGCGCCGCGCGAGGTCTGCTGCCCTGTGCACTGGTCACGGTGGGCGGCCTCAGCACCTCGGTGTGGATGGTTCCCGAACGCGGTCCGCTGCAGATCGCTCTGCTGGTAGTCGGAGCCGCCCTCGTCGTGGGGGCACAGGGGGTGGCGTGGACGCTGATCTCCGACGTCGTCCCCGCGACACAGCGCGGCACCGTGATCGGCATCATCGTCGCCTGCTACAGCATGGGTGGCGTTCTCGCGCCGCTGATGCTGGGTGGCTTCGTGACGGGCTCGGCGACTCCGCTCGCGGGCTATCAGTCAGGCTTCGCCCTGCTCGGGGGAATCCTGATCGTCGCGGGAGTGATCGGCGCGCTTCTGATCAAGCCGGAACGTGACGTCGCCGCGATGTCCGCGGCGGCTGGCAGGTAGAGCGCGCGCTCAGCTGCGCCCCGTGGTGGATTTCGATCGCATCGGATCCACCACGGGGAACGCTTGTCGACACCTCGGGGACTGAATCCACCGAAAGTCTGAGCATGAAGCTGCTGCTCGAACAAGCAGTGCACATTCCCTTGCGGACCGCCGATATCGGGCTCGCAGGCCATATCAGCAACGTGGCCGGTGTGCGAATCATCGACCTATGCCGACGTCCTATCTGGGGTTAGGTGACCACCGTCCGCAATGAATGGTGAGAGTTCTGTGCGAGGGTCGGCGTGTCTGTCGCGGACGTTCTATCCGGGGTGGATACGCTACGGGGTGTGACGACGATCGCAGGAACGGTCGGGGCGTGTTGTCGGGTGCAGCGGCTGGTCCTGCCCGGGGGTGGGGGCCACACCTGGACGGTGCTCGGCTCGGATCATCGCCCGGTGGTCCCGGCGGAGGAGTATCTGGAATATCTTCGGGCCCAGCAGGTGTCGCCGAACACGGTGAAGTCCTATGCGCGGGCGTTGGCGTTGTGGTGGCAGTTTCTGGAGCTGTTCGGGCTGGTCTGGGATGCGGTGACGTTGGAGAACTTCGGGGCGTTCCTGACGTGGTTGCGCACCGGGGACGAGCCGGGAGTGGTGTCGATCGAGCACCGTGGTGCCCGATTCGCCGAGTCGACGATCTCCGCGCGGCTGGGTGCGGTGCTGTCCTGCTACGACTATCACGTGCTCAACGGCGTGGACGTCGGCCGGGACCTGCATCGGATCACCCATCGCGGCGGCGGCCGGTACAAGCCGCTGCTCGAGCACGTCGCGCGGCGCAAGGGTCGTCGCCAGGCGGTGATCCGGGTGCGCCGCCCGGGCCGGGGGGCGCCACCGATCTTGACGCCCGAGCAGATCGAGCGGATCTGTGAGGCATGCGCGAGTTGGGATCCCGACACGCGGGAGTGGCGTGGGTCGGTGCGCAACCGACTGCTCTGGATGTTGTTGGCGGAGACGGGCGTTCGGCTGGGTGAGGCGCTCGGTTTGCAGCATCGCGATTGGCACACCGGGTGCGGTGACACCCCGTACGTCGAGGTCGTCGCCCGAGACCACCCGCATGAGGTGCGGGCCAAGAGCGGCTACCGGCGGGTGTATGTCTCCGACGAGCTGGACCGCCTCTACGGCGAGTACGTCTGGCGGTTGTGTGAGGTCGGCGCCGATCTGGCCACCGACGACTTCGACGGCACTTGCGTGTTCGTCAACCTCGACCGGGAGCCGCGGTTCGCGCCGTGGCGACCGGAGTCGGTCTACGACCTGGTGGACCGGCTGCGCCGCGAGCTGTCCGGGCAGGTGCCGCAGGCCTGGTCGCCGCACTGGATGCGGCACAGCCACGCCACGGCGCTGTTGTTGTCGGGGGTACCGGTGCACGTGGTGAGTCGACGATTGGGGCATGTCGACGTGCAGACCACGCTCAACACGTACGCGCACGTGAGCGAGGACGCCGAGATGCGGACGGTCGCCGACTGGAAGGCGTTCACCGGTGGCTGGCGAGTCGGCGCGCACCGCGACGAGCGGATCGAGTCCGGCTCGTGACCGGCGGGCGCGACGAGGCCACGATCGACTGGGTGGAAGCGGCCCGCGTCCGCTGCGACCCGCAGGCGCTGGAGAACTTGTGGGCGGCGGTGCCGGAACCGATGCGGCTGTCGTGCTTCGCCGAGTCAAGTGTCCCAACGGAATACGCGGGAGCGTTCTGCCACGACGGGACCTGGCGGGCCGGGGTGGACCTGTCGCAGCTGCCGGAGCCGATGCGCCGGGAGGTGGCGTGGTGTGTGTTCCGGATCATCGAGCTGGGCGGGAAGATCCCGACACCGGGCTTGAGCATGCTGGTGCGCCGGCTCGGTGAGGTGATCGCCGATCGTGCCGGGCGGGCGCCCGCCTCCCTGCTCGGACTGCCCGTGCGGGACTGGTGCGGGCAGATCCAGCATGCGGTGCATCGGCGCCGCGGGCGGCTGCCGGCGGCCACCACGATGAACAACATCCGCTGCCTGCTGACGCGGATGATGCGGCTGCTCGTCACCGCCTCCGATACCGGCCCGTGGTGGCAGCGAGACCGATGGAACCCGGTCGAGGACAACCAGATCCCGCTGCGCGAGCACGAGCCGATGGGCCGGTACTCGGTGCGGTTCGACCGGATCGGCACCCGCTGGCTGCGGCGCGGGCTGCAGTGGCACTGCAAGGTCGGGCTGGAGACGGGATCGTTGAGCTGGTCGACGGTGCACCGCCGGATCGTGGCGGTGGGCGAGTTCGACGGCTTCCTGGGCGGCCGCGGGGTCGAGGGGCCGTGGCTGGTCGATGGCGCCGCCGGGATGCGGGCCCTCATGCTGGAGTTCCTCGGTCATCTCCGCGCCAGGCCGGTCACCCGTGGACGCCGCACCGGCCAGCGGTTGTCACCGGCGTCGATGCAGCGCCTGGCCAGCGATGTGGAGCAGTTCTACCTATTCATGACCGACAACAAGGACGCGGCCGCCGCGGCGCTGGCCGAACCGGGCTGGCGGCGACTCGGACCCGAGCACGCCGGCTTCTACCGGCGGGGTGAGCTGCCCGGCAAGCCGCGGCCCCGGCTCGACGGTCAGGTCATCGACGACGACGCCATGACGCGGATCATGGGCGGGCTGGACCTGCTCGGCGCCGCGGTCGCCGACGGCGGGTTCGGGGACGAACAGGCCATGCGGATCACCATGCTGGTGGCGTTGTTGGGCCGGCGCGTCAGCGAGATCTGTCTGCTCGACCGCGACCCGCTGCTGCCGTTGTCGCCGACGGCCCCCGCCTCGCCGGGCGGCCCCGCCGCAGACAGTGACGAGCCGGGGCTGGTCGCCAAGCTCCGCTACCAGCAGACGAAGATCGACGGCGGGCCGGACACCATCCCGGTGCACGCCGAGGTCGTCGCGATCATCCGCGAGCAGCAACAGTGGGCGCAGCGGTTCCTCGCCGAACACGGCGCGCCCGGCAGGACCCCGAAGTACCTGTTCCTGGCCGCGCTGATGAACCGCAACGGCGACCGGCCCTACTCCGGCACCGTCCTGCGGAATCTGCTGACCGATCTGGCCGTCCGACTGGAGGTGCGTGACAGCGCCGGAGCCCTGGTCGATTTCAACCGCACCCACCGATTCCGCCACACCGTCGCCACCCGGTTGCTGAACTCCGGCGTCCCGTTGCACGTGCTGCAGCGTTACCTCGGGCACCTCACGCCGACTATGAGCATGACGTATGCGCAGACGTTGCAGTCCACCGCCGAGGCCGAGTTTCTGCGCTTCCGAAAGATCACCGCCGACGGGCGCGAGCTCGAGGTCGATTCCCGCGACCTCTACGACATGCTCGAGCTGGACAGGCGCACCGACCGGATCCTGCCCAACGGGTACTGCCTGCTGCCGCCGCGTCAGGTCTGCGGCAAGGGCAACGCCTGCCTGACCTGCGACAAGTTCGCCACCGACGCCACCTTCCTGCCCGAGCTGCAAATCCAACTCGTCCGAACCACGCAACTCATTACCGAACGCCGCGCGACGTTCGAGGCCCGCACCGGACAGCCGATGGGCGAGGACAACATCTGGCTCGCCGGACGCCACCAGGAACGCGACGCCCTCGGCCGAATCATCCTCACCCTCGGGCACACCCGGCTCGCCGACGGCACCGCCGGGGCGATACGCGGCGCCGGCGTCGAGGCTCGCACCGAGGCCATCACCGGAAAAGAGGACAACCACTGATGCGTGGCAACCCGGACAACCTCCGCCAGGCCGCCGCCCGAAAGAGCGCCGCCGCTCAGGCCCGAGCCGAGCAAGGACTGCACGAGATCATCCGCCGCAACGAGCCGATCACCTTCCGCGGCCTCGCCCGGACCGCGGGTGTCTCCCTGGACTTCCTCTACCGCTGCACCCCGATCCGCCAACGCGTCCAACAACTTCGGACTCAACAGCAGAACACACCGCCACCGGCAGCAGCGGCCCCGACCGGAGACGGAACTCCGAGCAGCGTCGTCCGCACCCTCACCGCCCAGCTCACCGAACTCAAACGGCGTCACCGTGACGAGATAGGCGCGCTCCAACAGGCGCTCGAGGCCGCGCACGGCGAGAACCTCGAACTACGTCGCCGCCTCGGCGCCCAACGCGCCCTCCACAACACCGAGACACCCTGACGCTCCTCTTGCAGACGCGTACGCAAAAGATCTACCCGTGTAAACACGCAGATTCACGCTCATTACCCCAGATAAGACGTCGGCATAGGTCGACGACACCGGGTTCTTGAAGAAGGGCACCCGCTCGGCCGGCGTGCAGCGCCAGTACTCGGGCTCCGCTGGGTGGGTGGACAATGTCAGATCGGGGTGTTCCTCGCCTACGCGAGTTCCGCTGGGCACGCGTTGATCGACCGGGAGCTGTACCTGCCCGAATCATGGACCTCTGCGGGTCTGGCTCGTCGAACGCGATATTTCCTACGTGCTGGCCACTCGCGTGGGCGACGACGTCTTTATCCCGGCGGGCACACCGGCCGGGCAGACGAGACGATCGCCGCGGTCCCGCCGAAGAGTGGCGCCGTATCTCTGCCGGCGACGGCGGGCACGGCCCGCGGGAGTATTCCTGGGTGCGGATCCCGATCCGGATCGCTTGGGCACCCGGGCGGGGGCACTGGCTGCTCGCCCGCCGATCCCTGTCGGATCCGACCGAGATCGCGGACTACATCTGCGCCGGACCCCGCCGCACCACGCTCACCGAACTCGCCGCCGCCGGCTCCTGGTGGCGGGTCGAGGAATGCTTCCAGTAGGCCCGCAGCGAGGCCGGCCTGGACCAGTATCAGGTGCGCACCTACCGTGCCTGGTACGCCCACACCACCTTGTCGATGCTCGCCCTCGCTGGCTGGCCGGGACGAAACCGAAGCAGTAGAAGGGGAATCGGGATCGACGATCAGGGCATGATCGGCTACACGGTACCTTCAGATCCGGCGACTGCTCGTGCATCTGATCCTGCGGCACGTGCACCCCGACGAGCACGTCTGGTCCTGGTCACACTGGCGGAGACGCCGACAGCACCAGGCCCGCATCTGCCATTACCGAACACGCGGACACGATCAGAAGCGATATCGTCCGAGACTGACCGCGATGGGTAGGACGCGGACACTTCCCGAATCAACGTACGGTGCATAGGATTAACGATCGGCAGGAAGTATTTCGGGATTGGGTGATATCGCAGAGCACCGCGATGTGTAGGGGTGTCATGACGGATGCGCGGGTGCTGAAGGCGCACAATCGGTGAATGGCTTTTCGGTTCGTACAGGAGACGGTCCGTTTTCTCGCGGTCTCCGATCCCGGCAGGCTGCGGCTCCGTGCCGCAACCGCCACGACGATCACCGTCGTGCTCGCGATGGTGGTGCTGCTACCGGGTTCCAACGTGATCGGCCAGCCACTCACCGTCGCGCTGCTCGGGACGGTCGTCGCGATGCAGTCCTCGGCGGCGGTCAAGGACAGGGATCAGCACAGCAGGGTGATCACGACACTGCTGCTCGTGTTTCCTGCAATCGCAGCGGTGTCGATGTCCGCGGTGCTGTCACAGTTCGGGAAGGTCGCCGATGTGGGCTTCATCGCGGTGCTCTTCGCGGCCGTCTGGGTGCGGCGCTACGGCCCCCGAGGGACGGCGCTCGGAATGGTTGCGTTCATCTGCTACTTCTTCGCGCTCTTCCTTCGGGCCGAGCCTGGGCAGATTCCCATCCTCGCCGTGTCCGTCGTCGCCGGCGTCGGTATCTCGCTCCTCGTCCGTACAGTGATCCTGCCGGACCGGCCCGGGCTCGAACTCAAACGGTTGGTTCGGGCGCTGCGGGCCGCGTCGATCGACGTGCTGGAGGTGGCGTCGAACAGGGGTGATCGGAATCTCGATCTACTCCGCAAGAAACTCGACCGGCTCGGAAGCACCGCGCTGATGATCGACGACTGGCTCGACCGCAACGATGCAGCCCAGCTCCTGAGCGTCACAAACGATGATCTGTCCGTTCGCATCTTCGACGCGCAAATCGCTACCGAACAACTCGTCAGCGCGCTGTGGGCGCTCGACCCGAACAAGTCGTGGCCGAACTCGCTGGGGCAGGCGACCACGGCACTGGGATCGTGCCTGCAGAACAATCCGTCGGACAACCAACTCCGCGCTGCCCGACGCCTCGCCACCGCGGCCGCAAACAAGTCCGATCCATCGACTCCGGAGGGTATCGCGACCGCCGTCGCGATGCGAGCAGTACAGGCACACATCGCGATCCATCACATCACCAACAATGCCCTGCGAACAGAATCCGAGCCGAGGGAGAAACCGGACGAGGCCGAAGAGGCGGACACCGGATGGAATCCGAGCACCAAAGCCGCGATCCAGGTAGCCGTCGCAACCAGCGCTGCAACGATTCTCGGTGAGCTGATCTCGCCCGACCGCTGGTACTGGGCGGTCCTGACGGCCTTCCTCGTTTTCACCGGAGCGTCTACCCGCGGTGAGATTCTCTCGCGCGCAGGCCACCGCGTCGTCGGCACCATCGCGGGAGTTCTTGCAGGAGTATTGCTGTCCGCGTTGGTCGGAAACAACCAGCCATTGCAGCTGCTCCTGCTCGTTGTCTGCGTATTCTTCGCGTTCTACCTCGTCACGGTTGCCTACGCATTGCTCTCCTTCTTCGTTACCGTCATGCTTGCGATGCTGTACGGACTGCTCGGCACATTCAGCATCGAGGTACTAGAACTGCGCATCTACGAAACGGCGGCCGGGGGAATCGTCGGAATAGCGGCGGCGTGCTTCATCTTCTCCACCGGAACGAGATCGACGCTGATCTCGAAGATCGACGACTACCTCGATCAGATGACTGCCATCATCGACACCGGTATCGGAGCCGTCGTCCAACCAGGCCACGAGACTGACCTCGTCGCCGACATCCGGAAGCTGGACAACGCGCTGAAGGACCTTGTCACGGCGGGCAAACCCTTGGAAATGGGACCGACGACGCGGACCCGTCGGGGAGCAAAACGGCTGTTGCGGATCATGACGGCCAGCAATCGGTCGTCTCATGCACTCGCCCGAGCAGGGGTCAGCGCCTCTCGCGGCGAACCGGACAGCGGACCGTCGCAGGCGACCGCGAAGGCATTGCGCCAAGCAGCCGACGTCACCAAGGCAACCATCGCCGACGTCAAACGCGCACTCGCCGGCGAGCACGTAGAGCCTCCAGAGAAACTCACCGAAACCTCGGCACCCGACGTCATGCTGCGGTCGACTACCACACCCGGGCCGGTTCGCAGTGCCGTCCGCTCGCTCAGCACCCTCAACCGCACGATGGGGGAGGCATTGACGCGTGTCTGATGGCGTCGTACACACTCCCGGGCGCTCAGCTCAGTTGTCGGATGCGGGGAGGGTGTCGGCGCATGTTCGAAGAGGGCGGGCCATCCGCGGCGTAGCCAGGTGAGAGGGCCGCGGTCGAGGTGGCTGCCTTTGATGAGGTGGGAGAGTTGCTGCTGATGATCGGGGACACCCAGTTCATGGAGTTTGGCGTAGACGGGGTTCACGGTCAGCCGATGTCGGGTGACATGTGCCCACGCCGAACTTGTGGTCCAGTTCCAGATCGGCCCGTAGGCGATCGCCCCGTCGGCGCGAACGATGATTCCGTCATCGCGGCCGCCGCGAGTGTAGGGGCAGGCGGATTCGTCGGCCCGCTCACCTATTGTTCGTCGAGCCCGAGCAGATTGTGAGCGCGTCGGGCGGGCTCGGTGGTCAACACCTTGTGCAAATCGACGGGCGTGCCGACAGGGGCGGAGTGATCCCAGTGGACGGAGTTGGCGAGGACCTGCAGTAGAGGTGGATCGGTGGGATACCTCGCCTGCGTCGGGGGCCGTATGCCGGCCGCGCGATGACGAAATGCGAAGCTCCGACTGAGGTGGTTTCAGAGGCTGGCAGTCAGATCGATGATGAGCTTGCCCGGTTGGCCGTTGGGGAACGAGTCCACGAAGGCGGCCGGCAGCTCCTCGAATCCGGGCAATACCGATTGCACGGCCTCCAACTGTCCGGAACTGATGAGTTCGCCAAGCGTGGCTTCAACCTCTGCTGCGCGGTCCATGTAGTCGAGCACGACGAATCCTTGGGTGAGGACACGCTTGGTGAGAAGCTGTCCGAAGTTGTTTGGGCCGGAGGGGCGTTCGGTCAAGTTGTAGCCGTCGATCAGGCCACACAAGGCGATGTGTGCGTGGTTGTTCAGCCGGGTGATCGATGCCTCGAACATCGGGCCCCCCGAGTTTTCGAAGAGGCGGTCGATGCCGTCCGGTGTTGCCGCCTCGAGCTGGTCCTTCCAATCAGGGGCCTTGCGGTCGACGACGGCGTCGGCGCCCAGTCGGGCCACCATCGAGCACTTCTCGGCGCCTCCTGCGATGCCGACAACCTGTGCGCCCGCCTGCTTCGCGAGTTGGACGGCCACGCTTCCGACTGCGCCAGAGGCGCCGGAGATCAAGACGGTGTGCCCTGGTTCCGGCCGCAAGATGTCGCACACTCCGGCCCACGCGGTCAGGCCCGTCATCCCGAGGACGCCAAGGTAGTGCTCCAAGGGGACGTCCTCGCGTGATGCGATTCGGTCCCAGTCAGAGCCGGGCGAGCTGACGATCTGGTGCCGTTGCCAGCCGACGAAGCCACGAACGATGTCGCCCGCGGTGAAATTGCTGTTGCGTGAGGCGGTCACGCGGGCCAGTCCGAAAGCGCGAACTGGCTCTCCGATTGCGACTGGCGGAAGATAACTCGGTCGGTCGTCGAGCCAGCCCCTGATGGCCGGATCGATCGAGATGAAGAGGGTCTCGAGTGCGACGTCGCCAGCCTTGAGTTCGGACAGGACGACGTCCTCCACTCGGAAGTCCTCCAAGCTCACGTGCCCGTGGGGGCGCTGCGCCAGGACGATCTGTTGTGATGAATTCACGGTGTGCTACTCCTTCGTCACCAACGACGGTAGAAGTCATGACAAGGCGAAACTTGGCCCTATGCGCACGGGATTCGACGAGCGCGCACAGCGCGCATCTCAATGCCGAATACGGTGCGCCTGATAAAAGCTGATGCGCGCAAACAGCCAAGACGTGATGTCCATCACTTCATAGGGTCGGTGGAAATGGGCTTCGTGTCGAGGAGTCCTCCTGGTAGATCCGGAGTCAACGCAATGAATGACACACGCGCCGACCGCCCTCTCGAGATTGCGGTCACGATCGATGACTTCGTCCTGTGGGACGGCGTTCCCATGCCGGACGACACGACTCCCACCGACATCACGCGGTCTGTGGCGAAAACGCTGAACGACTACGGACTCAAGGGCACCTACGGCTTCTCTCACACATACCGGCTCGAGAACGAGCCAGAGCAAATCGAGGCCTTCGAGGCGTGGGCCGAAGCGGGCCATCACCTGGGTAACCACACTCACCAGCACGCTCCATTGCGCTGGATGCCCGACGCGGCATTCCGACGCGATTTTGAGACGGCCGAGAAGTACATCGGTCATCTGATCGACGCCGCACCGTCGAAGTACTTCCGGTACCCCATGGACATGTCATCAGGATCCGAACGACGTCGAGGGGAAGTCGAGAACTACCTCGCAGATCTCGGCTACCGCACTGCCCCGATCACCAGTTGGTTCAGTGATTTCGCGTTCATCATGCCTTACTTCCGCGCGATGACCCTAGGCGACAAGGACGTGCAGAAGCAGGTACGCGACCTGCACGTGTCGACCGCGGTTGACATGCTCTACAAGCACGCGGACACCGCGCACACCCTGTTCGGTGCCGACGCGCCCCTCATCTGGCTCGTACACGGCACCACGATCTCTCGTGACACCCTCGCTCCGATCCTGGAGGCATTCCTCGAGCGTGGCGTGGAGTTTGTAACCCTCGATGAGGCGATGAAGCATCCGGTGAACTTCGGGAAGCCGCCGTGTAATGAGAGCTTCACCAACCAACTACAGAGATTCGCGCTTGCTGCGGGCTTGCCGAAACCTGAACTCGACTTCGAGCGGCTTGCCGAGATCCTGAACCTCGCGCCCATTCCCGGCCTCGACACGATGGCGACTTACGAAGAGCGCATGTTCAAGCCGTTGGCAAAGCGGGTGGGAGCTGAATACGACTGGGATTGGTCCTGAGTCGGCAATCCACATTCACAACGTCACACCGTCATCATCTGAAAGCAGGATCATGCTCAACCTGGCCACCATGCTTGCCGACACTGCTCGACGCACTCCCAGCAGAACCGCTGTCATCGAAGGTGACCGAACCCTCACCTTCGGTGAAATCGATGCGGCTGCGAACAGTGTTGCCCAATATCTTCTCTCCCTGGGGTTGCGCTCAGGCGACCGCGTTGCCCTGACGATCGCGAATGTTGTCGAGTTTCCGATTGTCTACTTCGGCATCCTCAAGGCCGGTGGAGCCGTCGTGCCGCTCAACACGATGCTCAAGCGGGAGGAGGTTGCCTACCACCTCCGTGACTCGGGCGCGACGGCATACTTCTGTACCGTGCCGGGGCTCGACGACGAGGCGTGGCGCGGATTCCAGGACGTCGAATCCTGCGAGCAACTGGTCACCCTTGGCCCCGCTTTGCTCGATGAGCCAGGCGTGGGAACAACCTTGGCTGAGGCATTGGCCGAACACCCCGCGGAAGACGTCCTGCAGGTGACCGAGGCAACGGACACAGCGGTGGTCCTGTACACGAGCGGGACGACCGGCAAGCCGAAGGGGGCGGAGCTCTCCCACGCCAACATGGTCCTCAACGCCATCGGGCATAACCAACTGCTCGACGCCCGCGCCGACGACGTACACCTGGTCACTCTTCCGCTCTTCCACTCCTTCGCACAGACCGTACAGCTGAACGCCGGCTTCGCAATGGGTGCCACCCTGGTCCTGCTGCCACGATTCGACGCAGCCGAGGCCCTGGCGTTGATCACGCAGCACCGGGTGACAGTCTTCGCCGGTGTCCCGACGATGTACTGGGCTCTGCTCAATAGGGCCGCTGACGGAATAGACGTTGACCTCGCCGGTCTCCTGCGAATCGCGCTGTCCGGCGCAGCTGCCATGCCCGTCGATGTGCTGGAGCGGTTCCGGGATGTCTTCGGTGTCGGGATCCGGGAAGGCTACGGACTCTCCGAAACCAGTCCCACCGTCACGTTCAACCCGCTCGACCAACCAAACCGGTCGGGATCGATCGGCAAACCGATCTGGGGGGTAGAGGTGAAGCTCATCGACGATCACTGGAACGAGGTCCCCGCCGGGGAGCCAGGAGAACTCGCCGTACGTGGATACAACGTGATGAAGGGATACCTGGGGCGGCCCGAGGCGACAAAGGAAGTGATCCGCGAGGGCTGGTTCCGCACGGGCGATATCGCAACGCGAGACGAGGACGGCTACTACTTCATCGTCGATCGCGCCAAGGACTTGATCGTGCGGGGAGGCTTCAACATCTACCCGCGCGAGCTCGAGGAGGTGCTCACCGGCCATCCAGAGGTCAGCCTCGTGGCCGTCGTCGGACTCCCCGACGAGCGAATCGGTGAGGAAGTGAAAGCCTTCGTCGTCCGCGAGCCCGGATCGGAGTTGAAGGAGGAAGACCTGATCGGCTGGTCACGGGAACGGTTGGCGGCTTACAAGTACCCGCGCCTGGTGGAGTTCAGGGACACCTTGCCAATGAACGCGACAGGAAAGCTCCTCAAGCGGGCTCTGCGATGATCACGCCGTTGGCGTGGGCGCCGGCGCACGCTAGCGTCGACGGTGGCGTGAGTCGCAGTTTCGGCATACCGGTGTGAGAAGGTGTTGTGACCTTGTATTCCGTCGATACGTTGCGCAGCAACGAGCACGACCAGCGCGAGCGCGGTGATTGGTGGCGCGATCAGGTCTCGTCGATCCACTGTCCGATGGCCTTCTCCCTTGCGGACAGCTACCAGGGAACCCTTCAGCATCAATATTCGGACACGTACCAGCTAGTTCGTTGGTGGGGCGAAGCGGAGGTCCTCTCCCGCACGGCAGCCGACATCCGCAGACATCCACATGGCGCCTACGAACTGCTCCTACCGGTCCGGGGTGAAGTGATCCTCGAGCAGGATCGTCGTGAAGCCACGATCACACCGGCGGTCATGGCTCTCACGTCGCTGGACACCGCGACTGTTCTGCGCCATGGTGACGGCTTCTCCTCCGTTGCATTCGTGATTCCCCGTGACCGGATCGAGGCGCGGGTGCCGACATTGCCGCACGCCGGCACCGTCCTCGATGCGACATCCGGACTGGGGCGCATCGTTGTCGACGTGGTCAGTAGTCTGCGCAGGGAGCGGCACGAGCTCACCGGTAGTCAATTCGACGCGATCGCCGACCGAATCGTCGATCTCGTGGCGCTCGCCTACAACGCAGACACGGCCGCCCCCTCCGTCGATGTTCAGGAAGGGTTGGTCACCGCGATCCGACGCTTTGTTCGAGAGAATGCGCACGACCCGAACCTCACAGGTGCCGTGGTCGCGACGCGTCTCGGCTGGTCGCTCCGGCACGTTCAGGCCCAGTTGCAGCGGATTGGGACAACGCCGTCGGACCTCATCCGAGAGGAGCGTCTGGCGTTGGCCCGGTTGCGTCTTCAGGACCGTGGCTGGAGCCACCAGAGCGTGACTCAGGTGGCATACTCGTCAGGATTCGGCGACCTCAGCACCTTCAGTAATGCGTACCGGCGGGCCTTCGGTGAGCGCCCGTCCGACACACGTTCTGCGGCAGCCGAAAACGACTGAATCAGCAGACCCGCGGGCCCGCTCGACGACCAGGCTTGCCCGCGGCTCCGCTCATGTCTACTGCGCGCGACGCAAGCGAAGTGCGCTGACCTCCAAGAGATAACGTCAATGCGGTCCTAGCGTAGATAATATGAATAGTGCAACCACCTCCGAAGTGCGACCGGCACCCGACACCCTCTTCTCTGTCGCCGGGAGGACCGCCGTCGTAACCGGTGGCTCACGAGGGATCGGCGCCATGATCGCCCGCGGCCTGGTACAGGGCGGTGCCCACGTTGTCATCACCAGCCGAAAGGAAGAACAGTGCCGCGCGACGGCCGAAGCCATCAATGCCGGGGCAGACGCTGCGGGAACGACAGGACGCTGCACCCCCGTCGCCAGTGACCTGTCGTCGGCCGAAGGGGTGACCGGTCTGGTCGACTGGCTGGGCGAGCACCTGACAAGCATCGACATCCTGGTGAACAATGCCGGGGCCACCTGGGGTGCGCCACTTGAAGAGTTTCCCCTCATCGGTTGGACGAAGGTGCTCAACACCAACCTTGTCGCTCCGTTCTACCTCATCACGGGAACGCTTCCGCTTCTGCGCAATGCGGCACGCCCCGACCGGCCCGCTCATGTCATCAACATCGGCAGCGTGGATGCCTTGACTACACCTAGCTGGGAGAACTACTCCTACAGTGCGAGCAAAGCCGGTCTGCACATGGTCACCCGCCATTTAGCCAAGCAACTGGCATCCGACAGTATTACCGTCAACGCGATCGCCCCCGGGCCTGTCTTGACGGACATGCTCGGACACGTCGCGGCGGATCCAGAGGTCGAGGCAGAGCTCGTCGGGCGCGTCCCACTGGGCCGCTACGGACAAACCGACGACCTGATCGGCACGGTCCGGTTCTTGGCCTCCCGTGCCGGCTCTTATCTGACCGGCACCATCATTCCGCTCGACGGCGGGATCTCCGGCTGCGCCGGCTGAACCTTCGCCTCCATCTTCTTCCACGTACAGCAATCACCGATTGAAGGAACAACCATGCCTGAAGTTGTCATCGTCGCCACCGCACGTTCGCCGATCGGTAGAGCGATCGAGGACTCATTGAAGGACATTCGGCCCGATGACCTCCCCGTCCAGATGGTCACGGCCGCGTTGGCGAAAGTACCTGCACTCCATCCAAGCGACATCGACGACCTCATGCTCGGTGTCGGCGAACAGCGACTGAACGTCAGCGGTGGGCCATCGCCATGGGCCACCCGTTCGGCATGACCGGTGCGCGGACCACCAGCACCCTCATCAACTTACTGCAGACGCACGACAAGCAGTTCGGCCTCGAAACCATGTGCGTAGGCGGAGGACAGGGCATGGCACTGATCCTCGAATGCTCACCTGACCCGAAGTCACATCGATCCAATCCTCGAGAGGTACCCCCAATCTCGTGAACACATCACCCCATCCCGAACACCGCCGCACCGCAATCGTCACCGGTGCTGCACGGGGAATCGGCGCCGCCGTCGCGCAGCGGCTCGCAGCAGACGGCCACGCTGTCGCCGTCCTCGACCTCGAGGAGGCCGCCGCCCAGTACGTGGTCGACACGATCACCCAGGCCGGAGGAACCGCACTTGCTGTCGGCGCAGACGTCTCCAACGGAACTGGTGTCGAGAAGGCAGTGGATAAGATCACAACGGAACTCGGAGCGCCGGTCGTTCTGATCAACAACGCCGGCGTCACCCGCGACAATCTTCTGTTCAAAATGTCGGCCACCGACTGGGATACCGTCATGAACGTCCACTTGCGTGGCTCGTTCCTGATGACGAGAGAGGTTCAGGGACACATGACTCAGGCCGGTTTTGGGCGAATCATCAACCTCTCGAGCGTGTCGGCGCTCGGAAACCGCGGTCAAGCGAACTACGCCGCAGCCAAAGCCGGGCTGCAAGGTTTCACCAAAACTCTAGCCCTCGAACTCGGCAAATTCGGCGTCACCGCCAACGCCGTTGCTCCCGGTTTCATCGAGACCGAGATGACAGCCGCGACGGCAGCACGAATGGGAATGAAGTTCGACGATCTCAAGAAGAGGGTGGCCGCCGACATCCCCGTCGCCCGAGTCGGGGTCCCCGACGACATCGCACACGCGATCTCATTCCTTGCGAGTGAGGGAGCCGGATTCGTCTCCGGGCAGGTTCTCTACATCGCCGGAGGGCCCAAGGTATGAAAACACTCAACGGAATCGACGGACTGCACGCGGTGGCGAACACCCGGATCGGCTACTCGTCATGGCACACCCTCACCCAGGAGAAAATCGACGCGTTCGCTGACGCGACAGGTGACCACCAGTGGATTCACGTCGATCCCTCACGGGCTGCTGACGGACCGTTCGGCGCCACCATCGCCCACGGACATCTGCTGACCTCGATGATCCCGATGCTTGTATGGGAGGTCTACGCCGTCGACGGCGTCCGAATGGGAATCAACTACGGGTCGAACAAGGTTCGATTCCCAGCACCCGTCCCCGTCGGCTCGCGGATTCGGGCCGCGGTTGACATAGTAAACGTTGAAACCGTCCCCTCGGGCGTCCAGGTTGTCACGGCCGTCACGATCGAACGCGAGAATGCCGACAAGCCGGTTTGTATTGCAGAGATTGTCAGCATCTACGTTCCGAATTAACCTCGCAGACTTGCGAAATCCCCACCGGAGAGATTGCACGCTGACAAATGATCGACGGGGGGCCACACCCGCATGGGGTGACATCTGACCTGTGAAAATCAGTCTTCACGCTGAAAGGATGCTGCAATGCCGAAGCCGTTCCCCGAGGGTTCCACCGCCCGCAAGCGCGAAGCTCCGCTGAATCAGATCGCCGCGACCACCGTGGTGCTGCCGTCGCTCGGTGAGAACGTCACCGAGGCGACCATCACCCGCTGGCTCACATCGCGAGGTGACCGCATCGAAGAGGGGGAACCGGTGCTCGAGGTGTCCACCGACAAGGTCGACACCGAGGTCCCGTTGCCGACGGCCGGGATTCTCGTCGACATCCTCGCTTCAGAGGACACTGTCGTCGAGGTCGGTGGCCCGCTGGCGATGATCGGAGCGAACGCCGCGGGGGTGACTCTGCCGGAACCTGCGCCCATCGTCGAACCGGTCACGGTGTCCGGCGCGGACCGCGTCGAGAAGCTGCCGCGGATCCGTCGCACCATCGCCCGGAGAATGGTCGAATCCCTCCACACCTCGGCGCAATTGACGACAGTCGTCGAGATCGATGTCACCGGGATCGCCCGCGTGCGGGACCGGGAGAAGGCGGTGCTCCACGCACGCACAGGTATGAAGCTGTCGTTCCCGCCGTTCTTCGTGGCCGACGCGGTCGAAGCGCTCGGCGACCATCCGGTGATCAACCTCACCACGGTGCGGCAACGGCTGGAAACGGGCTTTGGCCTGCAGCTCTGCATCAAGCACAGGTTGAACTCGAACCAAACCTGACGATCTCCGTTTGTCTCAATCGATCTGGGCCAACGCGCGAGCGAGACGGACCAGTTGTTGCCGCTGCTGTCACTCGTCCTTCGGCGAGACGAAACCGAGATGGCGGCGCAGCGGTGCGGCCGCGGTCCCGGCGCCGACGACGAGGGTGAGCGCGGCGATGGCGCCGAACCCGGCGGTGAGTGTGGCGACCGCGGCGACGCCTCCGACGAGTAGAGGTCCTCCTGCGTCGCCGAGTTCGCGTCCGAGTTCGGCGGCACCCATGGTCTGTCCCATCCTCTCGTCGGGAGTCGAGCCGGCCAGCGCCGCAAAAGCCAGCGGGGTGATCAGTCCCGTGCCGGTGCCGATGACCACTGCGGAGAGCAGCACACCGAGCAAACCGGGGATCATCGCGCACCCGAGTCCGGTGGCGGTGATCAGCAGGCCCAGCGCGGTTCCGGTGCCGGCCGAGATGCGACCTGCGTCCAGTGCCCGCCCGGCTCGCGGCTGCACGAGGGCGGCGCAGGCGGCGAGGACGGACACGGCAGCGCCGGTCGCCTCCGAGCCCATCCCGGCGGCGGCGCCGCTGACGGGCAGGAATCCCACTCCCACGGACAGCGCCGAGGTTGCGAACGCGAGTGCGAGGGTGGGCCGGAGAAACGTCCGATCCGTCAGGCGGCGTGCCAGGTCCAGGACGGTCTGTCGGTCGCGCGGCAGGGGCGGCAGGGCGGGCACCACGCGCGCCGCCCATGCCGCGATGGTGAGCGCGAGGGCGGTCATCACCGCGAACAGCAGTGTGAGGCCGCTGAGCCACACCAGCACGCCGCCCAGCAGTGGGCCGAGCGTGTAGCCGAGGCTCTTGTAGAAGCCGTATGTTCCGAACGCGGTGCCGTGCCCGGCTTTCGGGGTCATCCGTGCGACCAGCGCACTTGCGGCCGGGGAAAACGCGGACGCGGCGGCGCCCTGCCCGAGCCGGGCCGACCACAGCCAGTCCGAGTCGCCGACCACGACGAACAGGGCGGAGGCCGCGGCGAATCCGAGGAGGCCACCGAGGAGGACCGGTCGGGCACCGATCCGGTCGGCGAGGGTCCCGAACACGGGTTTGAGCACTACCTCGGCGCCGTCGTACAGCGCCAGCAGCAGACCGAGATACAGGAGGGAGCCGGCCGGGTCCTCGAGGTCGAAGGCGAGGTTCGCCGCGACGGCATGCGCTCCGAAGGCCGTGGTGAAACCGGCCGCGTACAGCGGCCACATCCGCCACCGCGCGGCTGGTGACGCGGCGCCGGTCATGGCCGTTCGCTGTCGGCGGCGGGTTCCGTCAGCCAGCGCGCTCCGGTTCCCTCACTCGTCACCAGGAAAATGTAGCAGCGGCTACATCGGACGAAGTCCTGAGCGTTACGTCACTCGGTCGCCGATCGTTCAGTGGAGGGCGGTCCCGCGACGAAGTCGGCCAGCGACAGTGAGGCTGTTCGGTCGTGTCGGTTGCGAATGAAGATGGTTTGGTCGGTCAGGTTGGTCACGGTGGTGCACAGGGTGGCGAGGGGGTCGTCGCCCGCGGCGGTGCGGTGGACGCCGGTGGGAACGGGGGATCCGGCCAGGACTCGGTCGAACCAGTCGACGCCGGGTTCGAGGGCCGGGGTGATGTTTTCGAGGACCCTGCCCCGAGCAAGACTCTCGTCGCGCTGCCCGAGATTGGCGGTGGCGGCTCCAGCCGGCGCCCGGTCCGGTGGGTCGGGCATGAACCGGATGTGGTTGGTGTGCCATTCGAATGCTCTGTCGGGTGGGAGTTCACGGACGGCGTGACGCCCCGCGGCGGTTTCGACGACTGCGGCGCGACCGGTGTGGGTATCGCCGATCGTGTAGGCGAAGCCGCCGGCGCTGGGGTGGGTGCGCAGAAAGTCGACGGCGTCGGTGAAGGTGGTGCACTGCTGCAGTCGGCGGGCGACGAAATGGCGGCCGGGGGCGGCGATCGGAGTGGTGACCTGGATGTGGTTGATGCCCCACACCAGTCCTGCGGCGTTGGCGGCGAGTGTGTTGGAAGGCAGGAACCCGGGGTACCACTGCACGGTGACCGGTAGGTCACCGTCGATGTGGAGGGTCAGGAGCATGAAGTGTCCGTCGAGGGCGGGGGCGCCGTCCTCGTTGTGCGCGATGAAAGACGATGTGCCGCGCCAGGCGAGGTCCGTGCAGCCGGTGCCGTCGTCGACGCCGAGGTCGCCGCGCAGATTGGCCAGCAGCAAATCCTCGTAGGGCAGCGTGGCGCCGGCCGCGAGCGCACGCAGCTCGGCGGCGAGGTGCGGGTACGCCTGTTCGGTGGCTGCCGCCACATCGGCCAGGATGCGTCGTCCGCGACCACTGCGGGTGAAGACTTGCAGGCCTTCGCGTTCGGGCAACTGTTTCTGCACGGCGGTGATCGAGGCGCGGGCGTACTCACCCAGCAGGGTGAACGCGGCGATGCGTTCACCCGTCACCACCACCCATCGCAGTCCGGCGACCGTGGTCTCGTCGATACGGGCGTTCATCGTCCGCTGAACTGCGGGGCTCGCCGTTCGAGCATGGCCCCGACAGCCTCGTGGTGGTCTTCGGTGTGATGCGCAACAGCCTGCATGGCCGCCGACAGCTCGAGGATGCTCTCGAGGCTCTGGTGCTGCCCTTCGCACAGCAACCGCTTGGTCATCCGCAGCACGTGCGGCGGGTTCGCCGACACCCGGGACGCGAGTTCGTGGGCGGCGGTCAGAAGGTGCTCGGGCTCGGTGACCGCGGAGATCATGCCCCACTCGAGTGCGGTCTGCGCGTCGATCGCCTCACCCGTGAAGGCCATCTCACTTGCCCGGGCCATGCCGATGGCACGGGGCAGCAGCCAGGCGCCTCCGTCGCCGGGAATGATGCCGACCTTGACGAAGCTTTCGGCGAACTGCGCGGTGGTCGAGGCGATCCGCAGGTCGCACATCATTGCCAGGTCGCAGCCGGCGCCGATGGCTGCCCCGTTCACGGCGGCGATCGTCGGGATCTCACAGTGGTACAGCGCTTTCGGGAGGCGCTGGATGCCGTGCCGGTATCCCTGCCGCAGTTCTGCGGGGGACCCGCCGAACATGCCTTCCTTGTCGCGCATGTGTTTGACGTTGCCGCCGGAGGAGAACGCGGAGCCGGCGCCGGTGAGGATCGCCACCCGCACGCTGGGGTCGCGGTTGACCGCGGTGACGGCCTCCTCGAGCGCGTCGATGGTGTCGGCCTCGGAGATGGGATTCCGGGCCTCGGGGTTGTTGAGGGTCCAGACGACGGTGTCGCCGGTGCGGTCGGTCAGCAGGGGGTCGCTCATGCGTGTTCTCCAGAAAGATTGTCGGACAAGACGATACGCACGTCCACGGGGACGATCCCGGTGTTCGAGGCGATGACGGGGTTGAGATCGAGCTCGCCGATCTCGGGGTGTGCTGCAACGATGTCACCGACGTGGACGAGGAACCTGGCCAGCGCAGTCCGGTCGATCACCGGAAGGTGGCGGTAGCCGTCGAGCATGCGGGAGGCGATGGTCTCGTCGATCATCTCGTGGGCTTCGATCTCGGTGAACGGCGCCGCGCGGAAGGTGACGTCCTCGAGGGCTTCGACCATCACACCACCGCTGCCGAATGCCACCACCGGGCCGAAGATCGGGTCGTGGGTGGCGCCGACGAGGAGTTCGACGCCCTGATCGGCCATAGGGGTGACGACGATGCCGTCGATCACTGCGCCGCACACGTTCTCGGTGACCGCGTCGATGATCGCCTGTGCATTCTCCGCGGCGGTGGCGCCGACCACGTTCAGTTTCACGCCACCGACGTCGGACTTGTGGATCACTTGCGGCGAGACGATCTTCAGTGCACACGGCCGCCAGTATCCGACGACCGCGGTGACGACCTCGTCGACGGTGCGGGCGAAGGTCCATCCGCCGATGTCGACCCCGGCGTCCTCGACGAAGGCGCGGGCGGTCGGCTCGTCCAGAATTCCCGTTCCCACCGCAGCACGCGGTGCGGGGGCGGGCAAGGTGAGGGGCGAACGTTGCGACGCCGTGGCCAGTCGTCGTCCGCGCCGGTCCAGGGCGGCGACCACCCGGACGGCGTGGTCGATGGAACTGATCACCGGGACCCCACCGGCGCGCAGGCGGTCGTGGTTGGAGACAGTGTCCCCGGCGTAACAACTCTGCACCAGCAGGGGAACCCGGTGGGCGGTGGTCAGCTCGAGGAGCCTGTCGGCGGTGGCGTCCTCGGCGTCTGTCAGGCTGGCGTCGAACCGCAGGTGATAACCGCCGTACAGTCCCACGATCAGCACCAATCCGACCGCCGGATCCCGCATCAGGGCGTCCACCGCGTCGGCGAACACCGTGGGATCGGCGTCGGTGGCCCCGGCCACGTCGACGGGGTTGACCACCGACGCCGGCCCGCCGAGCAGATCACGCAGGACCCGCTGGGTCTGGTCACCGATCTGCGCGAGTTCGATTCCGCGCGCGGTCAGTGCGTCGGCGGCCAGGGTGGCGTGGCCGCCGCCGTCGGACAGGATTGCAACCTTGCGGCCGGACGCGATCGGCGCGGTGGTGGACATTGCTCCTGCCACGACGGCCAGTTCGTCCGAGCGGTCTACCAATTCCGCACCGGCCTGGCGCAGCACCGCGGTGGCGACAGCGTCCGAACCGGCGATCGACCCGGTGTGAGAGAGCGCGGTGCGCTGCCCGACCTCGGAGCGGCCGCCGCGCAGTACCACCACCGGCTTCTCCCGCACCGCGCTCGCCGCGGCGACCAGGAACGCCCGGCCGTCCGCGAAACCCTCCGAGTGGATGGCGACGGCACCGGTGCCGGTGTCGCGGGCGAGTTCGGTGACACATTCGTCGTAGCGGACATCGGCCTGGTTGCCGAGGCCGACGTAGGCGTGGAAGCCGGGACCTTTCAGAGCGCGGTTGTCGTTGACCATGGACAGCAGCATGTTTCCGCTCTGGGTGACCACGCTGATCGGGCCCATGGGCACGTTCTGCAGGCCCACCAGGTTCGCGCCGGTGGAGACGTTGAGCATCCCGGAGGTATTCGGACCGATCACCCGCACACCGGTCTCGGCGATCGCTCGCGCGAGGTCGGCGTCGAGGTCGGCCCCGGAGTCTCCGGTTTCCTTGAATCCATTGGCCAGCACCACCACTCCGGCGATGCCGACCGCCGCGCACTCGCGCACGGCGTCGGGTACGGCGGCGCCGGGTAGGGCGATGAGGGCGACGTCGACGCCGTAGGGCAGTCCGTCGATCGAGGGGACGACCTCGAGTCCGAGGATCTCGGTTGCATTCGGGTTGACCGGGTACACCGGGTGCTCGTACCCGGCCTGCTGCAGCGCGCGCACGGCCTGGAAGCCGCGCTTGGTCGGGCTGGTCGAGGCGCCGACGATCGCGATGGAGCGAGGATCGAAGAGGCGCTGGAGCGCCGTGCGGGTTCCGGCCCGCGGGGCGGGAGCGACCGCGGCGGGGGAGGGCTGAGCCATCGTTGTCATCGCTACTTTCCCTCGAAGATCGGGGCGCGGCGCTCGGCGAATGCGGCCACACCTTCGGCCCAGTCCTGTGTGCTCATCAGCGCCAGCAACTCCTGCGGCTCGGTCTCGAGGACGATGTCGAGGGGGTCGTTACGCCGCAGCGCTGCCTTCATCCGGGCGAGCGAGAGCGGGGCCTTCCCGGCGAGGGTGTCGGCGAGCGCGTACGCCGCGTCCAGTAGCTCATCCGCGATGACGGCCGAGTGCGCCAGTCCCCACTCCAGCGCCTGGGCGCCGGTGAAGCGTTCGCCGAGGATCAGCATGTCAGTGGCCCGCCGCAGTCCGACGAGGCGGGGGAGTCGGTTGGTGACACCCCCGCCGACGAAGGTGCCGATGCCGACCTCGGGAAAGCCCATCTGGGCGTCCTCGGCGACGACGAGGAAGTCGGCGCTGACCGCCATTTCCGCGCCGGCACCGAGTGCGTATCCGTTGACCGCGGCAACGACCGGGGTGTCCATCGTCTGAATCTGCTCGCAGACTCTCTGGCCGAGGTCGAGGTAGTGGGCCTGCTCTTCCCGGCTGCGGGTGCCGGACTTGTGGGCCTTCAAATCGGCGCCGACACAGAACGCGCGGCCTGCGCCGGTGATCACGACCGCGCGCACGTCCGGATCGGAATCCGCCGCGACCAGTTCGTCGATCAGCGTCTGGTACAGCTCCTCGCTCACCGCGTTGAGGCGGTCGGGGCGGTTCAGGGCCAGGGTCGCGGTCGAACCCGAACGGGTTGCCAGGACGGTCGTCATCGTCTCACGTCACTTTCTCGTCGATCTGGTTGTAATGCGTTGTCCCGCTGACGGTGTGGCCGCAGGGGTGCTGCCGGTCGCGGTGCTTCCGGGAAGGGTTCCTGTCATCCATACAACCGCATCGCCGCGGCAGATGCAAGTAAAATTGCACGTTGATGTGAAATTGCAATTCGACAGCATGACAAGCCGGTTGCGATCCCGTCTCCCGTTGTGGCGCCTGGTGATTCGAGTCGTGGCGCGGGCTCTCGCCTTCGCGGCGAACTTCATTTCGAGTGTCATCCGCGACCTGATCTTTCGGCGTTCGGGCTGGTGGGGGCGCATTTCTGCGAACGCGACCTGAAAATTGCATCTAGTAAACAGAGTGCAAATTGACTTGCATAACGTGGCGATGACGTGTTTCATGGCTGACACACAGTTACCTGGGTCACATCCGCGTTACACGGAAGAAGGCATCGTGCCAACCTCGATTTCCAGCTCGGAAACGCTCGAGCACTCCATCAACACTCGTCAGCTGACGATGATCGGCATCGGCGGCGTCATCGGTGCCGGTCTGTTCGTCGGCAGCGGCAAGGCGATCTCCTCCGCAGGCCCGGGCATAGTCCTGGTCTATCTGTTCACCGGGCTCCTCATCATCCTGGTGATGCGGATGCTCGCCGAACTGGCCGCCGCGAGTCCCGAGACCGGTTCGTTCTCGACCTACGCCTCCCGCGAACTCGGTTCGTGGGCCGGGCTTTCCGTCGGGTGGCTCTACGCGTATCACTGGTGCGTGACAGTCGCCTTCGAGGCGATCGCCGGCGCCGCGATCGCGAACCAACTGATCCCCGCCGTGCCCACCTGGTTGTACGCACTGATCTTCATGACGGCGCTGACCGGGGTGAATCTGGCGGCGGTCACCTCCTTTGCGCGATTCGAATTCTGGTTCGCGATGATCAAGGTGACGGCGATCGTGCTGTTCATCGGTGTCGGCGTCGCCGCAATCCTCGGCGTCCTGCCGCACTTCGATTCTCCCGGCACCTCGAATCTGCTCGGGCACGGTGGATTGGTCCCGAACGGTCTCACCCCGCTGCTGATCGCCACCCTGACGGTGTTCTTCTCGTACTTCGGCACCGAACTGGTCACCATCGCCGCAGGTGAGGCGAAGGATCCGGTCAGGGCGGTCCGCAAGAGCATGCGCAGCGTCGCCTGGCGAATCCTGATCTTCTACGTCGGCTCCATCCTCGTCGTCGTCACCCTGCTGCCGTGGGACACCGCCGAGGTCACCAAGAGCCCGTACACCGCCGTGCTGAACCTCCTCGGCCTGCCCGGCGCGAACACCATCATGAACCTCGTCGTCCTCACGGCGGTGCTGTCCTGCCTGAACTCGGGCGTCTACTCCTCCTCCCGGATGCTCTTCTCGCTGGCCCGCCGCGGGGAAGGACCCCGAGTGCTCGCCCGGACCGGCAAGTCCGGAGTTCCCGTGAAGGCGGTGCTTGCGGCCTCCAGCGCCGGATTTCTTGCGGTCATCGCGAACTACTTCCTGCCCACCGGCGCCGTGTTCACCTTCCTGCTCAGCTCGTCCGGCGCCGTCGCCGTGGTGGTCTACCTGTGCATCTGCGGCACCCAGATCGTCGGTCGCCGCAAGAAGACGGCGGAGGAGAACGCTGCGCTACCGGTCAAGATGTGGGGCTTCCCGTACCTGTCGTACGTGGTCGGCGTCGTCTTGGTCGCCATCGTCGCCGGTATGGCGTTCACTCCCGCCACTCGAACGCCCTTGGTGCTGACCGCGATCGTCACCGCGCTGGCCGTCGCTGCGGGCCTGATTCATCAGCGACGCACCACCGTTCCCGCCGACAACAGCAACACCACGCTGGCTGAAACCCGCCGGCAGTAGCCCTCGCGTACAAAGAGCGTGGGGTGCACCCGATCGGGTGCACCCCACGCTCTTTGTACGGACCGGGCGTGGATCGGCTAGTGGTGCTTGTCTGCCGCGGCATCGGTGACGTACACGCTGAAGCTGCTCAAGAGCTTCTCCTCCTCCAGGAGGGTTTCGCGCACCCGGTGTCCGAGAAGCTGTGCGACGCCGCCGGACATGGCCTGAGCGAGCGAGGTGAATGCGGTCATCGACCGCAACACCGAGGCGCTCGACGCGTCGATGTAGAAGGTGTCGTGCGCCGACGCGGCAAGCGGAGAGCTGGCATTGTCGGTGAACGCGATGACGTGTGCGCCACTGTGCCGCGCCCACTCGGCGGCCCGGACGGTGTCGACACTGTAGCGGTGGATGGACATCGCCACGAAGCAGTCGCCCTCGCGGACCCGACGCAGGTCGTCGGTCAGCGAACCGACGCTGGCGTTGACTGTCTCCACGTCCTCGCGCAGCATGCGCAGCAAGTATCCGAGCAAGTATGCCGGCGCGTGGCACTTGCGCAACCCCATGACGTGCACACGCGGCGCCCGGGCGAGGTGCTCGACCGCTGAATCCCAGGTGGAACCCTCGATCCGGGCGAACGTGCGGGCGATGTTGGCCTGATCGAGGGCGACGGTCTGTTCCAGCAGGCCGGCGCCCTCCGCAGCCATGTGCTCGAGGTTGTCGAAACGACGCAGCAGCTGCGCCTGCTCCTGGAGGCGTTCGCGGCACAGGCGCGTCAGCCCGGGGTATCCCTTGAGTCCCAGCCCCGTCGCGAACCGTACGACGGTGGCCTCGTTGACGCCGACCGCGGCCGCGAGCTCCGAGATGGTCATGAACGCCACCGCCTCGGGGTCGGACATCACCCGTTCGGCGAGCTTCTTGTGCGACGGCGACAACTTGCCCTCGCGCTGACGAATCTCGGTGAGCAATTCCTCGAAGGTCGCAGGACCCGCCGACTTGGACTTCGTGGCCATGCGCGCCCTCTTCTCCTCGAAAATCTGTGGTCGATCACTGACGAGCTAACGCCATCGTAGTAGTTGGGAACTTGCTTCTAGACGTGCTACTGCAATTGCCGTTGCACTCTTCGGGTGTTCGTTTCGAAGCGGCTCGTATGCGTCTGCCGTGATGCCTGCACGACCGCTCACGGGCGATTGAGTGCAGGCGGTCCAGGGTAGTCGCCTCAGTAGGCCGCACGGTCAAGTCCATCCGTGGGAGTCGACGATGATGATCAGAATGCAGGTCGCGATCGCGGTGATCGTGGGATATTGGCTGGGCCGAGCCCGCCACACGAAGCTTGCCGCGGCGGGTGCCGGACGCCTCGCCGGCAGCCCGCAGGAGATGGTCGACCACGCTGCCACGCTGTTGGAGGCATCGCCCGAGTTCGCCGCCCTCGACGAATCGGTGCGTGGTCAACTCCTCGACGCAGTAAAGGTGGCGGCCGTGACCGCAGGCACCACCCGGAGCGACGTCGACATCGACCGTTTGCTCCCACACAGCGGTGACGAGATCCTCCGGACCGCCCAAGACCTGGCCGTGGGCGCCGTGGACCAGGTCGACGATCTCCCCGCCGATGACGTGGAGACCGACAGAGACGACGACACCGACGACGAGGAACCGGTCGCCGACGCGTCCGTCGCCGACGCTTCTACCGCAGATGAGAGGAGTGCTGCGGCGCCTTCACCGTCCACTGCCGAGGTTCGAGCCTGGGCCCGCGAACACGGCTTCCCCGTCTCCGACCGCGGACGACTACGCGCCGAAGTCTGGGAGGCCTACACCGACGCGCACCCCGAGCGTTAGGCCCGAGTCTCGGGAGCCAGCACGATGTCGAAATTGGTTCTGGCCCAGCTGCGGTCATTCAGTTCGCGTCCATCCGGGGTGGGTGTGCCGGCGGGTTGCTGCTCGAAGTGGGTGACCAGCGTCCGCTGGTGCGGTGCGGAGACCATGAAGTGCAGGTGCGCTGCCCGCACAGGGGAGCGGCCGGTGGCCTCGAGCATCCGGCCGACCGGACCGTCGTGCGGGATCGGGTACGGGACCGGCGTCAGCCCCCAGAATCGGTACCTTCCGTTGTCGTCGGAATACAGGTGGGCCCGGCCGGCGATCCGGTGATCGTCGTACTGGACGTCGTAGTAGCCGTTCTCGTCGCATTCCCACACCTCGATGCGGGCGTGGGGGACGGGACGGCCGTCGGTGTCCGTGACGGTGCCCTCGATCCAGCACGGTTGTCCGGTCGCACCGCCGGCGATGTCACCACCGCAGGGTATTTCGGGTGCGTCGTCGACGAAGAACGGACCGAACACGGTCGCCTCTCGCGCGATGTCTCGGTCAGCCCCCACACGTTCGTCCTTCCGAGCCGGCGTAGGTGGTCGGGACCGCCACGATCGGCAGCCCCGTGGTCAACGCCACCGCTTTCGCGAGCCCGGTGGCCGACCCGCCACCGACGCAGACCACGACGTCGACGTCGACGTCGACGTCGTGCGTAATGGCCGCTGTCCGGGCCCGCTCGGCCACCCCCACCGGCACGTGCATCACCACCTTGTCGTGGCGATGCACGACCGGCAGGTCGATGCACGACCTGTTCGGCGCGCCCGGCCTCGGCCGCCGAGGCGATCACCATCACCCGGGACGCGTCCAGCCGGGGTACCTCGCCGGCGAGCATCGCCCGCGCCTCACCCGTGGCGAAACAGACACGCTGCGGCAAGGTTTCGTGTTCAAAACGCATGGTGCGTGTTCTCTTCGCTCAGTGAGAGCCGGTCGGCGAACCAGTCGGCGACGACGTCGTTACGTTCGTCGGCGTGGTTGTAGAGGGTGTGTTCACCGTCGTGCCACACCCGCAGGACCACGTCGCCGCCTGTCGCTCCGTCGAGGAACGGTTGCTGGTCCTCCATGGTCACGAGGGGGTCGGCGCCTCCGTGCAGCACCATCAGCGGGCACCGGATCGACTCCTTGTCCGGGTCGAAGCGTAGGCGGGCGAAGTTCGCGGTGATCGCGGCCTCGTCGGCGGTGCCCAACATGGCGGCGGCCTGCTCGGTGAAGGCGCGGAACGGGAGCAACCGGGGCGCGGCGAACGAACCGTTGACACAGCATGCGCGGACGGCGGGATTGCGGGCGGCAGTCAGTGCCGCGAACAGTCCACCGACACTGTTGCCCCACACCCCGACCGGGCCACCGGACTGCTCGGTCGCGTAGCGAACGAAGTGGCCGTACGCGGCGGCCACGTCGACGTCCAGGTAGATTCGGTGCCGCAGCCGCGTCTCGCCCTGCCCGGGGCCCTCGGCCAGTATGGTCGCCACTCCACGTTCGGCGAGCGCGTCGGCATAGCGCAGATACGTCGCACCCCACCCGCTCTGGCCGCCGAACACCACCACTGTGCCCACCGGAGTGCCTGCCGGCTGGACATGCCAGCCGACCAACGAGCCACGTGCGTAGGGCAATTCGACCTTCCGCATCGATGACGGAACCACCGCGGCTGCCGCGGCGACTGCGGCGCCGAATCTGTCGTACAGCTCCCGTTTGCGGTCGGTGTCCGAATTGATCGCCATCTGCGCGAAGGCGGCGGCCGCGGCCCGGAACTGGCGCCGGGCGGTCACCGCGTGTCCGGACCCCAGCGCGCACTCGGCCAACTCCAACCGGTGCTCACCCAGGCGCTCGGCGGCCACATCCCAGCGGTCACCGGCGACGATCGCCTGCTCGAGCAGGATGACGTCGGCGTGGAGCATGCCGCCGTCGAGCAACCGGGTCGCCGGCATCGCGCGACGGTGCGCCGCATTCTCCGCCGAGAGCGCTGTCTCGATGACGGTGTCGGTCACAGTGCGGCTCCCTCGGATCGGCGGGTCGGCACTCCTACAGTTCCCAATGCGGCACGCAGGCCATCGACGAGTCCGGGAAGCTCGTGCATCGTTCCGGCTCCGTAGAGATGGAAATCCGGGCGCGCGAGGAACGCCTCGATTCCGTGCGCGGCCAGGTAGTCGGTGTAGGTCCCGTCGACGTCGGTGATCGAATGCGCGCTGCCCGGCTCGGTGGTTGCGAGGACGGCGCCGAGCGAATTCAGGAAGGCCAGGTGGTCGGCATCGAGCACCGCGCGGGGATCGGTTGTCGTGACAACGACGAAGCCCCACCCGAATACATCGTCGAATCGGCCCACTCGGTCTCCGACCGCGTTGACGCCTTGCGGTGACAGCGTCCCTGCCAACGACTGCGGAGTCTTGTCCTCCCGGGTGGCGATGACCCCGGTCGTGACGACGGGAAACGGTGGCAACGGCGGAACGTCGCCGCGCCGGAACGCGGCATCGCGGGCGGCCGCAGCCTCGGGATCCTTCAGATTCGCGACCCGGCCGAGTTCGACCGCGCACCGCTGGATGACCTCGACGTGGGGACGGCGTTCGGTCTCGTAGGTATCGAGCAGACCGTGGCCCGCACGCCCGGACAAGACCAGATCCAATTTCCATGCCAGCGCGATCCCGTCTCGCATCCCGGAGCACGCGCCCTGGCCCATGTACGGCGGCATCGTGTGCGCGGCATCGCCGGCGAGCAGTACCCGGCCGCTGCGCCACCTGTCGGCGGTGCGGGCAGAGAAGGTGTAGATGATCTGCCGCAAGATCCGGATGTCGTCCGGTCCCAGGCCGTGCCGCTCACGGAACCACGACCACGCGAATTCCGGGACTCCATCTTCTCGGGATCGTCGCCCGGCAACACCGCGACCTCGAATCGCTGTCGGCTGCGTCCGATCGGCATGAACATGTTCGGGTGCGCCGGATCGCAATACTGCCGAGTGACCTCGAACTCGGGGCCGAGCGGACGGAGACACTCGGTGTCGATGTTCAACCAGCGGTCCTCGACGTGTAAATCCGAGCGTTCGACGCCCAGCGCGTTGCGCACGAAGCTGTTGGCACCGTCCGCGCCCACCACATACCGCGCTGTCACGGTCCGGTCCTCGGATCCGCTGGCCCACTGCTCGTCCCGGTCCCGCTTCCACGGCCGGACCACGAGCGTCACCTGGTCGGGCTCCTGCTCGACGGCGACGACACCGACTCCCTGGTTGACCTCGACATTCGGGTACGACCGGATGCGCTGATCGATCGCCGACTCGATATCCGGCTGGTACATCGAGTAATGGGCCTCGAACCCACTGGACCGCCCGGACCAGTCCACTTCGAGCAACAATTCGCCGTCGCATCCGCGCCATTCGTACACCTGCTTCGGGGACGCATCACGCAGCGCGAACTCGATATCGCCGGCGGCCTGAACGATCCGCGCGGTCTCGCCGTCGATGTGAGTCAGGCGCGGAAGACCGTACAGATCCGGCCACCGCTCGAACACCACCACTCGGTGGCCCGCGCGACCGAGAAGCGACGAGAGCACAAGACCGGTCGGCCCGTATCCGACCACCGCGACATCGAAATCTGCAGACACCACAACTCCTTGCTACCTGGGGCTTTCTGCCCGATGCGATGAAGCTACGAGGGTGTGATCCAGGTCGCTATCCGCAACGCGCCAGAGGTAGCCGCATCACGCCACGAACTTCCGGCGGCGGCGGTCCCGGTGCCCGCCGGGGATACCATCGGGATGACCGGGCGCTCGATCGGACGAGGTTGACGTGGGCATTCACCAATTCGATATGCACGATCCAGGACACGCCTCCGCGTTGCCGGGCCCACTGGCGCGCCACGACACACTCGCCACCGCCAGCGTCGACGAGTTCCGCCACCAGGCCTCCAGCCTGCTCAGCGAACACCGCATCCGTCGCATCGACGCGGTCGACACGGCGCCGTTCCGGGGCCGGGTGCGCGCGGCGTCGCTCGGCGATCTGCAACTGGTCTATCTGGAACAAGGCATCGGTATCGACGTCGACATCCTCGAACACCTCGACTACTACGACCTGATGCTCGCAGTGGAGGGCACCAACCAGATCACCTGCAACGACGCTCGCACACACGTCGGGCCTGCACACGCCGCACTGCTGTTGCCGAGGATGCGCGCCCGGATGCAGATGGACGCGTCCTACCGGCAGATGCATCTGCGCATCGAACAACACGCCCTCGACCGTCGACTGGAGTGCCTGATCGGACGGTCCGCTCCCGGGCCGGTGATCTTCGATCTGTCCGTGGATCTGACGCCGCCCCAACTGTCCACCTGGATGTCGTCACTGCAGGTAGTGATCCGCGACCTCGACGCGGAGAGTGGACTCACCGCCCACCCCCTCGCCGCCGCGAGCGTGCAGGACATGCTGCTCACCGGTCTACTCCTCGCACAGCCACACACCTACTCGGCAGTCCTCCACGACCACGATCAGCCTCGGCTCGCCCCCCGCGCACTCGCCCGCGCCGTGGAGTACTACGAACAACACCTCACCGAGTCGATGACGATCGGTGACGTCGCCCAGCACGTCGGTGTCAGCGTGCGGTCGCTGCAACGCGCGTTCCAGGAGGATCTGGGCACGTCACCGAGTCGCTATCTCGAGTCGCTTCGACTGGCCCGGGTCCGGGAGGATCTTCTCGCACCGAACGGGCCGGACACGGGGTCGGTGACAGACATCGCCTACCGGTGGGGCTTCGTTCACCTTTCCCGATTTGCGGCCGCATACCGGCGGCGGTACGGCGAAACCCCCTCTGCCACAAGGCTCCGAGCGAATCACCATTGATGCGTGGATCAGTGGATGTAGGCTTCTCGTGATGCCGGGGTGAATTGTGCTGCAATGCAAGGCTGTACGGTCCGCACTGAGGCGACGTGGGAGTTGTGCGGGTTCGTGGTGCAGCCAGGCGCAGCCCCCGCCAACGATGGGAATCAGCTGGCAGGGGCGCTACACGGACAGCCTGCACGTCGTGACGAGCGGCGTATCAGTGATTTTCGTGAGACGCAGCGTGGAAGTCCATAGAGTGTGACCTATGCCATTGCATAGTTTTCCGACTGCCTGAATTACCGACCGGTAGGTGCAATTCCGAAGTCCGTTATCCGGCAACCAAGGCGAAACGCGAACATGTGACATGAAACACACGTAATTCTGCGGAGAAATCCGACGTTCGGGAGCGAGTTGTGGTGCTGTCTCTTCTCGAGGCCCGACAGGGGTATGGGTGTAGGTATATCGGCCGTTGTGCCGGTGGCGAACTCGGGTGAGTGTATGTGGTGCACCGTCACCGACGTGGCAGTCAGAACCCCTGCATGTGAAAGAAAGAGTTTGTCATGGCACGGATCAGCAAGAAATCGGGGGCCGATCTATTGGATGCGTTGCGTGTCAGTGTCGTTGGCACCGTCGTGTGCGCCGGACTGGTCATGGGCGTGATCGTCGTGGCGATGTGGAATTTCCCGGTGCCGGGCGTGTAGGCCGGCGGTGACTCTTGTCCTTCGCTAGTTCCGGCGGTCCGAGGGTGCAACATCGGGCGGCCGTGTGGCGATATAGCTGACGGGGATTGGTTGTGCCCGTGGGTGCGGGTGGGCGGTGACAGACGTGCGGCACCTGTGGCGGGCGTCGTGTGGTGTGGAAGGAATTGAGAATGTTCGGGACGGGTTTGGGCGCGATGGTGGGCCTGCTGGTGGTTGCGCTGCTGGTGGTTCCCGTGTCGTTCGGTGTGGCGGCACGTGCGGATGCGAAGGCCCGCCGTCTGTCGGGGCCACCTGCGTCCGATGCGAATGAGGGGCGATCGGTCGCGGTCGCGGAAATGACCGGCCGGTGCGATCAGTGGCGGCAACTCGCCACCCAGGCGTGGCTGATCTGCGGCGGCGCCTCGCTGGTCGCGGTGGTGGTCGTGGGTGTGCTGATCTGCGTCGGGTGAGGACGGCGGGCGCCGATCCGTCTGTGAATGCGGTGATCGGTCGGGTGAACCGAAGCGGCCCGGTCGGAGTGGATTTCCGCTCTGACCGGGCCTCGCCGTGACGTATGGAAAGACACCGCTTCGGTCCCCGCCGCGCTCGTGCGGTCGGTGGATCGCAGCGCAACGGACTGCTTCAATCACCCTCGGCCGGTATGGATTTGGCGGGCGAAGAGTGCATCGGCGCGGTGCACTGGGTGTGTACCGTCGCGAGGAAATGGTAGATCCACCGGCGGGCCGCATCGCAGAGGTGTGATCTATGCCACACAGGTATTTCCGTGTCGGGCGATGGGCTCCTTCGGGGATCGGGGGAGTTTCGGTCTTGCACATACAACCGATTGGTTGTATGTTTTGGGTGTGTCAGAGACAGATGAGGACCGGGCCGATGCCCTGTTCCACGCGCTTTCCGACCGAACGCGGCGCGACATCATGCGTCGCGTGCTGGCCGGAGAACATTCCGTCTCGGCACTGGCAGCGAAGTACGATATGAGTTTCGCTGCCGTCCAGAAGCACGTCGCCGTCCTCCAGAAGTCCGGCTTACTCGTCAAGCGACGCAGCGGCCGTGAACAACTCGCCACGGGCGATGTGGAAGCAGTGCGCGCGGTGTCGTCCATGCTAGCCGAGTTGGAACAGGTGTGGCGTGGACGGATCGCCCGCATCGACGAACTGATCGCAACGGAACCGCAATGGAAGGAATGAACGATGCCTGTCACCAATGTCAGCCAGGACACCGATGCATTGACCCTGACCATCACCGCCGAGTTCGCCGCACCCCGAGCACGGATCTGGCAGATCTATGCCGATCCCCGCCAGCTCGAGAAGATCTGGGGCCCGCCGACGTACCCGGCGACGGTCGTCGACCACGAGTTCGCCCCCGGCGGTCGGGTCACGTACTACATGACCGGCCCCGAGGGTGACAAGCATGCGGGCTACTGGAACATCGTCTCCGTCGACGAACCGACCGGCTTCACCTTCACCGACGGATTCGCCGATGCGGATTACACTCCGATCGAATCGATGCCGGTGTCCACCAACGAGTTCTCCTTCGAGGACAAAGGCGGCAGCACCGTTGCCACCTACGTCAGTACCTATGCGACCGCCGAAGGTCTCCAGCAGGTGCTCGACATGGGCGTAGTCGAGGGTTCCTCGCAGGCGATCGGCCAGATCGACGATCTCATCAGGGGTTGAGCGTACCGGTTCACTGTCGCCGCCTCGCCGTCCGTGTGCGAGGCGGCGCCTCCAATCCGGTGCGGGATGCGGTCACACAGTGATGAGATCGTCATGGGGCAGCACCGACGGGAGGGCGTCCGATGGCCGAGATCAGCGTGAGCGCGAGCGAGGTACGTCTCGCATTGTCCAGGTTCGAAAAATTCGCCGGATTGCACGGCGACGTCGCCGTCCCCATGCCGCTGATTCGAGGCGCCGAGGTGATAGCCGACCCGTTCGCGAACATCCGGGGTGTGCGGGCACCGGGTCTGGGAATTCCGCGGCGTCTGTGCATCGGGACCTGGCGCGGCAGGGGAGTGCGCTCCTTCGTCGCGGCGCGGTCGGGTGTCCCGGCGATTCGCGTGCGCACCCTCGGACGGGGCTCGGGAGCGGAGTTCGACGAACTGATCGTGACCGTGCCCGATGCCGTTCGCGTCGCGGCGCAGATCCGCGACGTGCTCGATGTCGAACGAGTGGGAGTACCCGAACACGAGGTGAGGTTCCGGTCCGGCGACGGCACCGTACTGACCGGCACTGTGACGGTTCCGGCGGGTGCCGAGGGCGGGCCGGCGGCGGTGATCCTCACCGGGTCCGGCCGACTCGATCGCGACGGCGACCACGCAAAGCTCCCGATCGGTGTGAGCCGTGCCCTCGCGGACGCGTTGGCTGAGAAAGGTGTCGCCTCGCTGCGATACGACAAGCGCGGGGTCGCGCACTCGGGCGGCAACTACCTGTCGGCTGGCCTGTCGGACAACATCGCGGACGCCGCTGCCGCCGTCGACTGGTTGGGCACGACAGGGGGATTCGGACGCAATTCGATCGCGGTCATCGGGCACAGCGAGGGCGCCTGCCTCGCAGTGGCGCTGGGAGCAGATCGGGGGGTCGACCCGGCGGCAGTGGTGCTTCTCGCGTGTCCGGCGGTGACGGGGCGGCAGGTGCTGCAATGGCAGTCGGGCAAGGCCGTCGACGGCCTGCCCGCTCCGGTGCGGGCGGTCCTGCGGGCACTGCGCATCGATGTGAAGGAAAGGCAACGCGCGGCGCTCGAGAAGCTGTCCCGGAGCACCACGGACACCGCGCGGATGGGTGGTCGCCGGGTGAATGCGCGCTGGTTCCGAGAGTTTCTCGACTTCGACCCGAAACCGCTGTTGCGGGAGAACCCCGCGCCGGTCCTTGCGATCACCGGAGCCAAGGACGTGCAGGTGGACCCGGCTGATCTCACGGCGATCGCCGAACTCGTGCCCGGCCAGGTCGACACCGTCCGGGTTCCGGACCTGACGCATCTGATCCGACGTGACACGGCCCCGCCGTCGCTGCGCGCCTATCGGCGACTCGTGCGCGACGCCGTGGATCCGGAGGTGCTGTCGCTGGTGGCCGACTGGACCGCCGGCCACCTGCGGCGTGCTTGAAGCAGTAGGGATCCGCCGTACGCTATCGGGCCGACAGGTTGTCGATGATCTGTGCGACGTGCTGGGCGCTCATCGGGCTCTCGTCGAGGGTGTCCGCGCCGGGCCGCAGTCCCGCGATCATGATCGCCATGGCCCGGCGCCACCCTGTGTCGGTGACGCCGCGGGTTGTCGCGACGACGCCGCGCACGGACCAGAAGATGAGATCCAGGTCGGCGTCGGCGGCATCCTCGCGGATGCGCCCGTGTTGCTTGGCTCGCGCCAGGAGTTCGAACAGGATCCGTCGGTACTCGTCCCGCAGAATCGTGGTCTCGTCGTCGTTCCACATACGGGACAAACATCCTCGGTTCGACGCCAGGATGGCACCGGTACCATACAGAACCTGCTCGAGGCCTTCGCCGTCCGGCGCGGACAGGGCTTCGTCGGCAAGGGCCAGGAAGTCGTCGTATACCTGGCGAACGAGCTCACTGACCAATGCATCCTTGGTGGGGAACCGGCGGTAGAGGGTGCCGATTCCGACGCCGGCGACCCGGGCGATCTCGTCGACTCCCACATCCAGGCCGCGCTCGCTGAACACGGTCGCTGCCGCGTCGAGTAGCCGCTGCCGATTCTCCGCGGCGTCGCGGCGCAGCGCCCTTTCGCTTCCCCGAACCCTCATGTCGGACTTCATTCGGATTCGTCGCCCACCAGAGTGCCTCCCGCGACCATCGCGAGTTCCGGGTGCCGCAGTGCGGCCGACTCCTCGAGACGCGTGGTCTTGTCCCGCTTCATCGCCGGGATGAACATGGCCGCAACGGCGCCGAGGCCCACTGCTGTGCCCAGCATGACGAATCCATGGGTGTAACCGGATTCCGGCGGAACTCCCGCGGACGACGCCCCCGCGGTGACAATGCTGGCCATGAGTGCAGCGCCCACAGAGCCGCCGATCGTGCGGATGTTCGCGTTCATACCGCTGGCGACACCGGTCTGTTCGGGTGGTACCGCTGCGACGACGACATTCGACATCGCCGAGAAGGCCAGTCCGAAGCCGATCCCGATCAATGACGTGGCGAGGTAGATGTCGATCTCGGTGTCATGCGCGAACGCCACCACGAAGTAGCCGATCGCACCCACGATCGACCCTGCGATGAGCAGGACTTTCGAACCCAGTCGAGCCGCCAGGCGGCCGGAGGCGAGTCCGAGCAGGAACATTCCCACACTCAGGGGCAGCAGCATCAGACCCGACTCGGTGACCGAAGCGCCGAAGCCGTATCCGGCGGACGTGGGTGTCTGCAGGAACTGCGGCAGGAAGCCGAATGCGGCATACATGCCGACGCCCATCAGCAGAGCCAGCAGGTTGGCCGCCCAGACGCTGCGGACCCGCATCATCCGCATGTCGATCAGCGGGTTGGCGGATCGCGCTTCGGCGACCACCCACGTCACGACGACGACCGCGGCGGCCACCAGAAGCCCGACGACGATCGGTGAGCCCCAACCCCACGTGGGCGCCTGACTCACACCGAGTAGTAGCGCGACCAGCCACCCGGACAGCAGCAGCGCGGTGAGCCAGTTGATCTTGCCGGCAGTGTGCACGGGGGAGTCGGGGATCAGGATGTGCGCGGCCACCCCCGCGAGGACGACCATGATCAGCGGAATCCAGAACAGCCAGTGGTAACTCAGCACCGTCACGATGGGACCGGCGAGGACGATGCCGAGACCTGCACCGACAGCGGTGAGTGCGGCGATGATGCCGACTGCTCCCGCCACCTTCTCCTCGGGGAACTCGTCGCGGATGATGCCGAACGCCAAAGGCAGCACACCGCCACCGATGCCCTGGATCACCCGAGCCGCGATCATCACCGGCAGGGACGTGGCGAGGGCGGCGAGCAGGGACCCCACCGCCAGTGCGGTGAGTGCAACGACGAACACGCGCTTCTTCCCGTGCATGTCGCCGAGGCGTCCCATGACCGGGGTGGAGATCGACGCCGACAACAGGTAGGCGGTCAACACCCACGTGACGTCGGCCTGAGTCGTGCCCAGCGCCGACTCGAGGGTCGGCAGCACCGGAATCACCAGCGACTGCAGAAGGGCAAAGGCGCCGACACCGATAGTGAGAACGGCAAATGTCAATTGATAGTGCGTCCGCGGCGAAGCGGTTTTCATGAATACTCCCAACAAAGCGGAGCGTTCACTCCGCATATCGGGAATCTATCATTCGACGCGATGCGGGTGCGCGATCCCGGTCAGTTGGGACCTTTGCGTCCGACGAGGTGGAAGATTCGGCTGAGTTGGCGGTAAGGGTCTCGCCGGCTCGATCCCGCGGTCTCGGATGAGGTCGCTGAGTTCCTCGACAGTGTGGGCGTGGGTCGGAACTCCCAGCACCCCGATCTCGCTGCTGGCATCGAACGAGGCCAGGGCGTCGTCCCACCGTCGTTCGAGAGCCGGGCGCACCGCCATCGCGTGGGCGTTGCCTGCCATGATCGAGACGACTCCGCCGGCATCAGCGCACCGGCACAGTTGGTCGATCAACGGTTCCGGGTCTTCGAGGTATCCGAGCACGCCATGACGCAGCACAGCGGCGAAGCGTCGGCCGTCGAGTGCCTCGTCGGCGTTCTCGCCGTCGGCCTGTAGGAGCGTCACCCGGTGCCGGGCGTCATCGGGCAATTTCCGGAGTCGCTGCTGGGCTTTGCCCAGCATCGCCGCGGACGGGTCGAGCAGGGTCACGTCGTAGCCGGCTCGGGCGAGCGGAAACGATTGATGGCCGGCGCCGCCTCCGACGTCGAGCACCGCCGCCGGTGGTGCCGGGAGATGCTCGAGCAGTTGCTGGTGCAACACAGTGGTGCGCACGAGCCCCTTTGCCGAGGCGTAGGCCTCGTCGGCGAAATGGTCGGCCAAACTTTCCCAGCTGTCGTCGCCCACCACTCCACGATATTGGGTTCACATCCACGGCATGTCGGGATCGAGCGGGTGGGAGATCACGCCGTCGTCGGGCTCGAGGGGGTAGTTCGCCGGGTGGAACTGGGCGCTCGAGGATCCGAAGAGGTCGGTGCCGCCCGGCTGGGTCAGCGTGGTGCCGGGCTCGACCAAGGTGACCTGCGGGGGCCGGTCCTCGTCGGGGGCGTCGCAGGAGACCATGGGCCAGGCGTCGGCGCATCCGATGCGGTCTCGTACCTGGACGGTGTACGGGGAAATCGCGTGTGGAGCGACCCCGTCGGCGGGTGCGGCGCCAGCGGTGGCACCTTGCGCCATCAACACCCCCAGTCCTACGGCGACGCCTGCGGCGGCTGCGACGGCGGTGCGGGTCTTGATCGAGGTCATCGTGTTACTCCTGCCTGGTGGGTGAAGTCCGCGTCTTGCGAACGACACCAACTCTGCTCCGGGAGCGGGCCGGTGGTAACACCGACAGGGTGGTCATCCCGCCACCCTGTACGGGGTCGAAATCCACCCCTCGGGGTGGTTCCTCGGAGGACAGCGGTTCGGTGCTACGGCTGTCGAACAGCCTGCACGCGCCGTTCGAGGGCCAGCACGCAGAAGCCGGCGACGACGAGGACAATCGCCATCGCGAAGAAGACCTCGCGGGGCGCAATGCCGGCGCTCAGCGCGGCACCGATGATCAGAGGGGCGGCGATTCCGCCGAGTCGGCCGATTCCGAGTGCCCACCCCACTCCGGTCGAGCGCATGTCGGTCGGATAGAGGACTGTCGCCAGGGCAATCACGCTCATCTGACCGCCGGTGACGCATGTCCCCGTGAGAAACGCCGCGACCAGAAGGGCCACGGTGCTGCCACCGCCGAGCGCCCATCCGAGCAGGGCCACGAATCCGGCGCCGACGAGATAGACCGTTCCGAGTGTGCGAAAAGGACTGGTGCGGTCCATGGCAGGGCCGATGAACATGGCCGCGGCGATGCCACCCACAGTAGTGAGAACAGTGCAAGCGATGACTACGCGTGCTGATTCACCCAGAGAGCCGACGATTGTCGGAAGCCAGCTCTGGATGGCATAGAACGCCGCCAGATTCGCGCCGAAGGCAAGCCAGAGCAGAAGGGTGTTCAGCAACCACCGACCTCGTACGAAGTCGAGAATCATCGAGGCTTTCCCCTCTCCCGCGGGGTGGCTGTTGTCTGTTGCGTCTGTCAGGACGATGGCGTTGGAGGGCAAGGCGGGATCGAGCCGGCGCAGAGTGGCATTTGCGCGATCGCCGGCGCCGCGTAGGAGCAGGTATCGGGGGGACTCCGGAAAGTAACGCAGCAAGACCATCAACAGCACCAAAGGTACGGTGCCCCCGACGATGAACATCGCGCGCCATCCCCACAGCGGAATGACGAATCCGGAGACGACCCCGGCTGCGACGAATCCTAAGGCGTACCAGCAATAGATGAACATCACGAAGGACGAGCGTCGCCGTGCCGGTGTGAACTCACTGACAATTCCGACGAGACTGGGAATGGCAGCGCCGAGTCCAGCCCCTGTGAGGAATCGCAGTGCGATCAATTGAAGCGGCGATTCTGCGAATGCGCACAGCAGGGTCAAAATACCGAACATCGCGGTGCAGACGATGACCGCGCGTCGCTGTCCGGATCGATGAGCGAGCGGTGCCAGGCACAGGTAGCCGACCATGAGGCCGACGATGGCCGCGGAAAAGATTGGCCCGAGGGAGGAAACGGGCAGCCCCCACTCGCGTGCGATGGCCGGGGCCGCGAAGCTGATCGACTGGGTGTCGAAGCCGTCGAGAAACATGACTGCGCCTGCGAGAGCGAGGAGGAGGTAGTGGAAGCGGCCCACGGGCCGCCCGTCGATGAGTTCACCGACGCGGACCCCGGTGACGGATGCATGCGAACTGGAGAGTTCAGAGGCCATTGCGACTTCACTTTCGCTCAGGTGCGAGTTGAGTTGATTGTTGGTTCAGAGGCCCTCGTCACGCGTTGTCAGCTGTTCTGGGTGCGGACGGTGGATCGGGGCCGGTGATGAGAACCATAGAGGCGTCTTTCGTTACAGTCAATAGCTGTAACGAAACACCAATTACGTTACGCATCTTGACTGTAACGATACGTGAATCTAGGCTTCGACCGCTGGAGATCGGCGTGAACTCGGTGCGGGGCACTCGATGCCGCCGCGGCCGATCTACCCAACATCCCGAAGGAGAAACCATTGAGCACGGAAGATGCGGTCGCAGAGGCGATTCGCGTGGTACATCGTCTGTCGTCGACACGGGTGATCGGAGAAGTCGAAGCCGTCTCTGTGGGGCCGGTCGCTGGGAGGTTGCAGCGATGAACTCGTTCGATCTCGCCATGCTGCTGCTGCGCGTCACACTCGGCCTGACAATGGCTGCTCATGGATGCCACAAGATCTTTCTCGGTGGCCGAATTTCAGGTAACGCCAAGTGGTTCGAAAGCTTGGGTATGCGTCCAGGCATGCTGCATGCTCGGGTGGCTGCCGGGACGGAGATCGTCGCGGGTCTCGGCCTGGCGGCGGGCCTCTTCACCACCGCTGCGGCGGCAGTGGTGGTGGCGCTGATGCTGGTTGCCGCGTGGACGGTGCACCGCACCAAGGGCTTCTATGTCATGGGCTCAGGTTGGGAATACACTTTTGTCATAGCGGTATCGGCGGTGTGTGTTGCGGTGCTCGGTGCAGGACGAGTCAGTCTCGAGCAGTGGGTGTTCGGTGGCAATCCGGTCGATGGATGGGCCGGTCTCGTCATTGCGGCCGGTGCGGGAATTCTCGGCGGAGTAGGACAATTGGCGCTGTTCTATCGGCCCTCGAAGGTCACGGTGGGCGCATAGGAATGTGAAACCGGTTGTGGCCCCCACGCGAAACGCGTGGGGGCCACCGTCCTATGGGGAGTCTTCGTAGAAGGTGGTGAATGAGGCGACGGCTTCTCGGGGAGTGTGGTGCCGGCTGAGCCGGTGTTCGTTGTCTGCGTAACCCAGTGCAAGTCCACAGACGATCAGCTGGTCGTCGGGGATGTCGAGGTGCCGGCGCAAAACCGGGTAGAAGTCGATGAACGATGCCTGAGGGCAAGTGTCGAGCCCGGCGCCGCGGGCAGCGAGCATCAATGCCTGCAGGAAGAGGCCTGCATCTACGAGCGCACCGTCGAGCGGATTCCGACTGACCGTCAGGATGATTCCGACGGGAGCGCCGAAGAAGTCGTAATTGCGGCGATGGTGGGCCAGCCTGGCTGCCGAGTCGGTTGCCGCGATGCCTAAGGCGTTGCCGTACAGGCTCTCACCGAATCGACGTCGACGAGTACGAAACGGCTCCGCCCATTCGTTCGGCTTGGGCTGGTAGTTGTACTCCCGCGTACTTACACGGTCCTCGCAGTCGTGGGCGGCGAGAAGTTCTGATGTCAGGCGCGTCTTCACTGAGCCGGTTACGACATGAACCTGCCACGGCTGGCAGTTCGAATTGCTGGCCGACCGTGCGGCCAACTCGAGTAAGTGTTCGATGTCGTCGCGGGGTACCGGTGTCGGCAGGAAGGCGCGAACACTTCGCCTGCTCAGTAACGCCTGCTCGACTGTCATGTGTTCGATCGCACGGCGTACGGCGCGGGACGTTCGCGGGGCGGTGGTGGTCACATCACTCATGGAGCATGCGCCCCTTTCATTGATCAGACGGTGGCGGCGGGCGTGATGTCGTAGGAGATCCGCCCAGCCGGTAGGTAGAACAGAGCGATCAGGGCACCGCCTCGGACCTCGGGGTAGTGGTGGCTCCCCGGCCCGGGTGCGGTCCAGCCTGCGCCGCACCATCCGCGCGGACCGGCCAACTCGGCGCCGGGATCAAGGGGCACTACCAGGTTGAGTTCGCCATACGGATGCTGGTGGTACTGGCCCCGGTACCGGGAAATGCTGTTCATGTAGACCGCGGTGACGCTGAAATAGTGGAGTTCCTCGCTCGGCGATGCGATTCGGCTGCGGCGATACCTCGGTCCGTCGAGCTCCACATTCGCCGCCCACCCGTCGTCGACGCCTTCGGTGATCATCCGAGCCAGGTCGTCGTACAACTCCGTCCCGGGCCCGTAGTTGGTGTTGAGCCACCCCTCCAACTCTCCGCCCGCGGTCCGGTTCTTGACCTCGTCGAGAAACGGGATGCTGCGATCGATCAGGGCCTGACTGGGATTCATGACGCGCTCCTGGATGAGACTTCCGCCACGTCTGTGGCTACAGCCAGACTATGACGCAGTTAAGTTACAGTCAAGAGGTGTAACGTAACTGCGAACGGCGGCTCGATCGAGATGACAGCGCGATCCCGAAGCGGGGAGCAGGCTCGGTTACGATTATCGACCGTAACGGAACGAGCGAAGGGGTGGTCATGGCGGAAAAGGGAGTCGGCACGGATTCGCAGGAGGGTGCCGACGCAGAGGCCGCCGCCCGCGGGGGCCGACCCCGCAATCCATCCCTTGACGACGCCATCATCCAGGCGACTCGGCGACGGTTGGTCGTCGACGGGTACTCGAGAATGACGTTGGGCGACATCGCATCCGATGCAGGCGTCACCCGCCCCACTCTCTACCGGCGGTGGCCGGGAAAGTTCGAACTCGTCGTCGACGCCCTCGACTTCGGCTTCCGCGCGCAACGTGCGACCTACCCGAACCTGGAACTCGCGAAATTGCGACCGTTCGAAGCCTTCACCGAGGCCATCCGGCGGGTCGACCCGTGCTACTTCAATCCGGACGCCATGATTCTCATGGGCAACTTCATGGGCGAGGCCTTCCGCACGCCCGAACTGCTCGAGATCGTGCGCGAACACGCAGTGGAACCACGGGTAGATCTGGTCGAACGCGTGCTCGACGATCTCCGAAGTCGCGGCGAAGTACGCGAGGACATCGACACCCACACCCTGGCCACCATCTGCTTCGGCAGCTATTACGCCGCCTTTCTCCGAGGTGACAGCGATCGCGAGGATCTGGCCGAGAAGGTTGCGGCGACCCTGTGGCCGGGAATTGCGGTCGTGCAAACGTAGCCACGACAGTCCCGTGCCCGGCTGCAACCACCTCACGCCTGCGTCGAGTTACTCCGCGTCGGCGCGGTGTGCGGTGCCGAAGCGGCGTTGGTAGACGGTCGGTGACATCGACAGCTCTCGCACGAAGACTCGTCGGAGACTTTCGTAACTGGGGAATCCGGCGAGTGATGCTGCCTGTGTTGCGTTGTGTCCCTGGTCGAGGAGGGCCTTTGCCAGGTCGAAGCGGATCAGTTCGACGTAGCGGGCCGGGGTGGTGGACAGTTCGGTTCGGAACAGGCGTGTGAGGTGTCGGGCACTGACGTTGAGGTGTGTGGCGAGTTCGGTGAGGGAGTGGTTCCCGGCGGGGTCCGCTGTCACCAGGTCCACGATGCGGCGCAGGGCCGGTGTTCGTGGTGGCGGGCCCTGGAGTGGGGCGGAGAATTGTGATTGTCCGCCGGCGCGCTGCAGGTAGACCACCAGGTGTCGGGCTACGTCGCGGGTCAGCTCGGGGCCGTGGTCTTCCTCGACCAGTGCCAGTGCCAGGTCGATGCCGGCGCTGACACCGGCGGAGGTGTAGGTGGTGCCGTCGCGAACGTAGATCGAATCGGGTTCGACGTGCGTCGTAGGGTGCCGGGCCGCGAGTTGGTGTGCGACTTTCCAGTGTGTTGTGGCGCGTTTGCCGTCCAGCAGTCCGGCCGCGGCGAGGACGAACGCCCCGGTGCAGATGGACCCGACCCGGGCGGCTCGCGTGGCGAGAGTGTTCGTGGCGTCGATCAGGTCGCGGGCGATGGCGGTTCGGGGGTAGATGTCGCCGCCGGCGACGAGGAAGGTGTCGGGGGCGGGTTCCGATTCGGCGTCGCCGTCGACGGAGAGGTGGATGCCGATCGACGACGCCACGTCGGCGCCGGTCGGTGACAGCAGCACGATCCGGTAGTCGGCGCCGCAGCGATTCGCTTCAGCGAACACCTCGGCGGGGCCGGCGACGTCGAGCAGTTTCACGCCGTCGTAGACGAGGATCGCGACCCGATGCGGGTGGGGGCTGGTGTCCACGCTTACCGCCTGTCCGGATTCGGGTGCTTCATGGCCGGGTCTGGGCGGCGCCGGCCCGGGATGTTCGGCATCGTAAGGGGACGGGCACACCGTCCGTTCTACAACATCGACATCTGGAAGGGCAGGGCCCATGTCCGAGATCATCGCAGGAGTGGAAATTCCCGAGACGCCGGCGGCGGCGGAGGCGACACGCCTCATCCGGGAGACGACGGACCCGCTGATCTTCCATCACTCGCGGCGGGTGTTCCTCTTCAGCACGCTCCGAGGCCGTGAGCTCGGCCTGCGGCCGGACCCGGAGCTGCTGTACCTGTCTGCGCTGTTTCATGACACGGGTCTGCTGCGTCCGTTCTCGGATGTCGAGCAGCGGTTCGAGCTCGACGGAGCCGATCACGCTCGCCAGTTCCTGCTCGAGCGGGGATTCTCGGGTGCTGCTGCCGAGGTGGTCTGGACGGCGATCGCGTTGCACACCACGCCGGGGATTCCGGGCCGGATGGGGGATGAGGTCGCTGCCACCAACTTCGGTGTCCTCACCGATGTGGTCGGGTTGGGTCTGGACGGTCTGGATCCGGGGCAGGTGGAGGAGATCACCGCTGTTCATCCGCGCGGCGATTTCAAGAACGAGTTTCTGCGTGCCTTCGTCGACGGGCTCAGTTACCGGCCGGACACGACTTACGGCACCGTCAATGCCGACGTGCTCGAACATTTCGTCCCGGGTTTCCGCCGCGTGAGCATGGTGGAGCGGATCATGGACTCGGCCTGGTCTGCATGATCGGCACGCACCGCCTACTCGAAGGGAACATCATGACCGGCGTGAATCTCAGCAAGCAACACCCGTCCGTATACAAGAGTCTGATGAAGCTGGACGCGGATGTGAAGGCTGCCCTGGAAACGGCGGGAGTGGACCCGCTCCTGGTGGAGTTGGTGAAGATTCGCGTCTCCCAACTCAACGGCTGTGCCTTCTGCCTTCGCATGCACACCCGCGACGCCCTGGCCAAGGGAGAGACGACCGATCGACTCGCGGTCGTCGCGGCGTGGTGGGAGGCGCAGTACTTCAGCGACCAGGAGCGTGCCGCGCTCGCTCTCGCCGAACAGGTCACCGCTCTCGCCGTTCCGGAACGGCGCACCTGGGATGACGGCTCGCTCACTGACGAGCAGGTGTCCGCGATCAGCTGGCTCGCGACGGTGATGAACGCCTGGAACCGGGTCGCGGTCAGCAGCCACTACCCGGTTGCGCCGTAGAGTCGCACGATACTGTCCGGCGACGGGTCGGTGTTCGTCGGCTCGGGCAACTCTCGTTGTGGATCTTCACGGGTCTGCTGCTCCTCTTCGTGATCCTGTGCATCCTGGTCGCCGTCGCGGTCATCACCCATGGGGGCGGCCATCACGGCATGATGCACTACCGATACGGTTAGGGGCAGTACGCGCGACGCGCCCCCGCCACCGCTTTTGGGGCAGTGAGCGGGGGCCGACATGCCGCTGGATCGGTTGCATCGAACTTGCAGCACACACTGAATGTTACTCGCATTCAGCGGCCGAACAGCGACGAATTCTGTTCTTTCCGAACATGTCTCAGTAATGCACTGTGCGGACTGTCCGCGCAACGACAGGCCGACGCGACTGGGTCGCGTCGGCCTGCACATCGTCGTTTGTGCCGGTGGACTTTAGTTGAGCTTCTGCGGCACACCGTAAGTCATGACCGTGTCACCGTCCGCGGTGACTGCCATGGCGTACGGACGGATCGTGACCGCACCGAGAGCGCCGGAGATGGAGCCATGAACTCCCTGCATCCTCACCGAGGCCGCCGGTCCGTCGAACTCCTGGCCCTCCAGGATCGGGACGGTGGTGATTCCGCCCGGCTCGAGGTCGATGTCGAGTTCCTGCGACGGAATGATGTCGCCGGCGAGTGTTGCGCTGGTGCCCGCGTTCAGCCCCAGCGTGAGGTCCGGGACGAGCCCGAGATCGATGCCGTTGCTCGAGCCGATAGCAAACCCGAGACCGGGTGTGTTCAGGACGATCGTTGCGCCTGCCAACGCGATCGGGTAACCGATCTGGTAACCGACGGTGAGTTGTGTGCCCTCGAAGGACGCCGCGTCCGGTCCGGTGATGTTGACCCCGGCATAGCCGTTGTGGAAGAACTCCACGCTGGTGGGCACGCCGTCGAGTGGCGGTACCACCTGGTACGAGGTGTCGCCCTGCAAGACCTCGATCCGGTTACCGGCGGCGTCGACGACCGAGCTGGAATTGTCCACGCCGGCCGACGCCGTGCCATTGCCCATGACCATAGCGAGCGCTGCGATGCCCGCGACCGCGACAGCGCGAGTGAAGCTCTTGTACCCAACGCGAGATGTGCTGATGTCCGTCATGCCGACCCCATTCAGAGTGCTTCAAATCAGAAGTGAAGAAATATGCGAAGCGTAGCCACGGGGGCGCACAGAATCTCGGTATTGATCAGAAGTTCACGACGAAGTTCCTGCGTCCGAGGGCTGCACGCTCGGCGGCCCGTGCGATTGGAGCATCGTCTCGGTAGGTTGACTTCATGCGTTATGGAGTGACGCTGCCACCGTTCATGGAGTGGTCAGACCCGTTGACGGTTGTCGAGATGGCCGCCGAGGCCGATGAGGCGGGCTGGGATGGCTTCTTCCTGTGGGATCACGTGACGTGGAACCCTGCCTGGGGTGGCACGCCGCCCATCGCTGACGCGTGGACGTGCCTGGCCGCCGCGGCGACCGCGACCTCGCACGTGTTGCTGGGGACGGTGGTGACGCCGCTCGCGCGTCGTCGGCCGCAGATCGTGGCTCGTCAGGTCCTCACCGTCGACCACCTCTCGGGTGGACGCGCGCTCCTGGGTGTTGGTTTGGGCGCCGACTACGACTTCGAGGTCTTCGGGGAGCGGCTGACTGCTCGCGGTGAGGTCCTCGACGAGTCGTTGGCCGTCCTGACGGCATTGTTCACTGGTGGGCCGGTCGACTTCGACGGCACGTATTACCACGTGCATTGTCCGCCGATGCTCCCGACGCCAGTGAACGGCGCGATCCCGATCTGGGTCGGAGGTCACTGGCCGAACCGGGCGCCGTTCGATCGGGCGGCTCGCTTCGACGGCGTCGTTCCCCGCAAGGCCGACGACGAAACGGGGCTGGTCACCACCGATGACCTCCGTGCGATCCGGGTCGCGATCGGGCGGGCGGACGATTTCGCATACGTGGCCAGCGGCTCGACATCCGGTCCCGATGATGTTGCCGCGGTATCGGAGTGGGTGGGGGCAGGTGCGACGTGGTGGCTGGAGAGTATGTACCCGTTCGGTGGGCGCGCCGGGCAGATGCGGGACCGTCTGCGGGCCGGCCCACCTCGCGTCCCGGGTCGGTAGAGACCTTGGGCAGGGGGTCTTCGATGCGCGTGTGTCGATGTCGGCGATCGTCACCCGGTGTTTCGGGGTCACCGGGGACGGTGTGAAGTGTCTTGCTCGGTGTCGAGTACTTCCTGGCTGGCGGCCCAGGACGCGAGGAGCTTGAGGGCGTCGGCGGTGGGTGTGCCGGCGGCGGCGGTGTAGATGTTGAGTTGGAGGCCCGGTTCGGAGGGCAGATCGAGTGCTTCGAAATCGAGGTCGAGTTGACCGACGGCAGGGTGGCGCAGTCGTTTTCGACCGCTGCGGTGGAAGCGCACGTCTTGTGATGCCCAGCGTTGCCGGAACAGTTCGCTCTGGGTGGACAGTTCCCCGACCAGAGCGATGAGCGCTTTGTCGTGGGGGTTGCGACCCGCTTCGAGTCGGAGCATGGCGGCGGCGTCCTTGGCGATCGTGTCGTAGTCGACGAAGAACACTTCGGCTTCCCGGGGATGGAGGTAGACGAATCGGGTGGTGTTGGCCGGACGGCGAGGGTCTGCGAGCACGGGGGAGTACAGGGCCCGGGCGAGGTCGTTCATCGCGAGGATGTCGTGGCGGCCGTTGCGGATCCACGCAGGTGCGTCGGTGGTGGCGTCGAGTATTTGCTGGATCGCCGGGCGAACCGTCATCGACTGGGTGCGGGGGCGACGGGTGCTGCTTACTCGCGATTGGCGGGCGAGGGCGAGGAGGTGGTCGCGTTCGGCGTCGTCGAGTTGCAGGGCGCCGGCGAGGGAATCCAGAACGCTGTCGGAAGCACCGGATAGGTTGCCGCGTTCCATGCGGACGTAGTAGTCGACCGAGACACCGGCGAGCATGGCTACCTCTTCGCGGCGCAGGCCTTTGACTCGGCGGTTACCTCCGTAGACGGGGAGTCCGCTCTGCTCGGGGGTGATGCGTGCGCGCCGCGTGCTGAGGAATTCGCGGATTTCGGTGCGCAGGTCGATCGAGCTCATGAGTCCACGGTAGGTAGTAACCGCTGGGTGTGGGAGGTACTGGCAGTACCTGGAACGTCCGTGACTCCCCGGACGACCCGAATAGAGGTCGACTGGAAGGCATGAAAGCGACGTACATGTTCGGAGCGGGCGATGTCCGCGTCATCGATGTCCCTGATCACACCATCCAATCGTCCACCGACGCTCTCGTACGGATCGTGCGGGCCTGCGTCTGTGGCAGTGACCTGCATCCCTACCACTCCATGGGTGTCGACCCTGCGGGCACGTCGATGGGGCACGAGTTCATCGGTGTCGTCGAAGCGGTCGGTTCGGACGTGCGGACGGTGCGGGTCGGTGACTTCGTCATCGCGCCGTTCGCGGTGTCGTGTGGCACCTGTGTGTTCTGTGCCCAGGGTCTGCAGACCTCATGCGTGCGCGGCGGGTTCTGGAACGACGCCGCGCTGGGTACGGCGGGTGGTCAGGCCGAAGCAGTCCGCGTGCCGCTGGCCGACGGCACGCTGGTCACGGCGCCGGTCTGCGAGGACGACGACGATGCGCTGCTCGACTCCTTGTTGACGTTGTCGGATGTGTACGGCACCGGCTGGCATGCTGCGGTCCGCGGAGGCGTCGGCGAGGGCAGTGTCGTGACCGTGATCGGTGACGGGGCGGTGGGATTGCTGGCGGTGCTGTCGGCTCGCCAACTCGGCGCCGAGCAGATCGTGTTGATGGGTCGGCACCAGGTGCGGACCGATCTCGGTCGCGAGTTCGGTGCAACCGATGTGGTCGCCGAGCGCGGCGAGGAGGGCATCGCGAGGGTTCGCGAGCTGACCGGCGGACTGGGCAGCGCGATCGTCCTCGAGGCGGTCGGTCACCGGCCCGCCTACGACCAGGCGGTGGGCGTCGTCCGCGCGGGCGGAGTGATCAGTCGGGTGGGGGTGCCTCAGTACGAGGACGCACCGGTCGGGTTCGGGAGCCTGTTCGGACCGAACGTCACGCTGACCGGTGGTCCGGCGCCGGTGCGCGCGTATATCGAGCGCCTACTTCCGGCGGTCCTGGAGGGCACCGTGCAGCCGGGGAGGGTGTTCGACCGGACCGTCGGCCTGGATCAGACGCCGCTGGGGTACGCCGCGATGGACGCCCGGGAAGCGCTCAAGGTTGCGGTCCGGCCGTGACGACCGCGGTTTCCGGTCGGGCTCGCGCTTTTCGGTGCCGCTCCCTTGCTCGTCGGGCTGGCGCCGGCGGGATGGTGGATGATCGCCTCCCGTGCGGTGCAGGGAATCGGTGCGGCGATCGTCGCACCGACCTCGTTGGCGTTGATCACGACCTATTTCGACGGCGAGGCCCGCAATCGAGCGATCGCCTGGTACGCCGTAACGGCCGGTATCGGTGCCAGCCTCGGTCTCCTCGTCGGGGGTGCGCTCACCGAGTGGGTCTCCTGGCGAGCGGCGTTCCTGGTCAACGTCCCGATCGCGGTCGCGTTGATAGCGTGGTCCGGCACGGTGCTCGTGGAAACACCACGTCGAACGGGGCAGTTCGATGTGATCGGTGCGCTCGCTGCCACACTGGGCATGGGCGCCGTCATCTTCGGGATCATCGAATCCGCCGACGCTGGATGGGGATCGGCCCGGGTGCAGGCTGCTCTGGTCGTCGGGGTGGTCCTGCTGGTTGCGCTGATCGTCCACGAGGGGCGGGTGCGGCAGCCGATCCTGCCCCTGCGGTTGTTCTACGGTCGCGAACGCAGCGGCGCCTACACCGCTCGGCTGCTCTACCTCGGGGCGATGATCCTTGAGTCTTTCGGCGCAAACCCGGTCCTTCAGGTCCGGGATGGCCGATCTGGTTTTGTCGGACTGTGGGGCTAGTGTCTGGGTCATGGCGGGGAGGGTGGTGAAGCGGGCGTTCAAGTTTCGTTTCTATCCGTCTGCGGTGCAGGCGGAACAGCTTGCTCGGACGTTCGGGTGCACCCGGTATGTCTACAACCGGGCGTTGGCGGAGCGGTCGCGGGCGTGGTCGCAGGAGCGGCGGCGGGTGACCTATGCGGATACCTCGAAGATGCTCACCGGATGGAAGCGGGATGCCGAGACGGAGTGGTTGGCGGAGCCGTCGAAGGGGCCGTTGCAGGAGTCTCTGCGGCAGTTGCAGGGTGCGTTCGAGAGGTTCTGGCGCAAGCAGACCGGCTACCCGCAGTTCAAGAGGAAGGGGCGGTCGAAGGATTCGGCGACCTACTATTCGAACTGCTTCACCTACCGCGGCGGGCAGCTCCGGTTGGCCAAGCAGTCCGAACCCCTGGATATTCGGTGGTCGAGGCCGCTGCCGGAGGGGGCGGTGCCGTCGCAGGTGACGGTGTCGCGTAATGCTCGTGGTCAGTACCATGTTTCGATCCTCGTCGAGGACACGATCAGCGAGCTCGAGCCGGTCGATCGGGTGGTCGGGCTCGATGCCGGGATCACGAGCCTGTACACGCTGTCGACGGGGGAGAAGATCACCAACCCGCGCCACGAGCGCAGGGATCGTGCGCGGTTGGCGAAGGCGCAGCGGATGCTGGCCAGGAAGCAGAAGGGATCGCGGAACCGGGCCAAGGCCCGACTGAAGGTCGCGAAGATTCATGGTCGGATCGCTGATCGGCGCCGCGATTATCTGCACACACTCTCCACTCGTTTGGTGCGCGAAAACCAAGTGATCGCCATCGAGGATCTGAGTGTGCGGAACATGGTGAAGATTCGGTCGTTGTCTCGGGTGATCTCGGATGCGGGGTGGTCGGAGTTCCGGTCGATGCTCGAGTACAAGGCCGAGTGGTACGGGCGGCGGGTGGTGGCGGTCGATCGGTTCTGTCCGTCGTCGAAGACCTGCTCGGTGTGTGGGGAGGTCGCGTCGGCGATGCCGCTGAACGTGCGGGAGTGGACGTGCCGATGCGGCGTCGTCCATGACCGGGATGTGAACGCGGCGAAGAATATTTTGGCCGTCGGACTGACGGTGGCAGCCTGCGGAGACGGTGTGAGACCGCCCCGCACATAACGTGTGGGGTGGCGACTGTCGGTGAAACAGGAACCTCGGGACGCGAGTCTGGAGGGGAATCTCGGTCGTTCACGGCCGAGAAGAAGTCAACGGGTTCTTCTACTTCACCCAATTGCTGCAGGACGGGTTCGGTTTCTCCCCACTGCAAGCCGGCCTCGGGTTTCTGCCGATGACCCTCGTCAACTTCGCCGTCGCACTCGCGGTGCCCCGGCTGAGCGCCCGGCTGTCGAACGGGATTCTGCTCGCCACCGGGACCGCGCTGACCCTGGCCGGCATGGCATGGCTGAGCCGCATCGGCGCACTCGATGCATATCTCGCAGACGTTGCGCTGCCGATGATCCTGGTGGGCGCTGGGCAGGGCCTGGCGTTCGGGCCGCTGACGAACGCAGGAGTCGCCGGTGTGGACTCGGCGGACGCCGGCGCGGCCTCCGGACTGGTCAACACGGCCCACCAACTCGGGATGGCACTCGGTCTGGGCATCCTCGTCGCACTCTCGGCGAACGCAGGCGGCGCCCTCGACCGGCCGGCAGCGGTGACCGACCACGTCGGCGCCGCCCTCACCGGCAGCGCCATTCTGCTCGTGCTCGCGTTGGCCGTCGTGCTCACGGTGATCGTGCCCGCCGCACGACAAAGCACTGCGGGTCCGGGCACCTCGTCCGACAAACACACTCAGCACCCTGTGACCGACCCCAAGGTTGAAGCATGACCATCCCACTACTGACACTGAACAATGAAACAACCATGCCGGCACTGGGTTTCGGTGTGTTCCAGACGCCGCCCGATGCCACGATTACCGCGGTCGAGGCGGCGCTGCAAACCGGATACCAGCACATCGACACCGCTGCTGCCTATCAGAACGAACGCGAGGTCGGCGAAGCCATACGCCGCTCGGGCGTCGATCGCGCGGACGTCTTCATCGAGACCAAGATCTGGATTACCGATTACGGCTACGACGCGACCCTGCACGCCTTCGGCAAGAGCGCCCGCAAACTCGGAGTCGGCCAAATCGACCTGCTGATACTGCACCAGGCGCTACCCGGCGAATTCACCCTCACCATCGAGGCCTACAAGGCACTCGAGACGCTGCTCGCGGACGGCCGCGTCCGCGCCATCGGTGTCAGCAACTTCATGCCCGACCACCTCACGCGACTGCGTGACGAAACATCCGTGGTGCCGGCGATCAACCAAATCGAGGTGCACCCGTACTTCCGGCAATCCGACGTGCTCACCGCCAACGCCGAACACGGAATCGTGTCCCAGGCATGGTCGCCGATCGGTGGTATCACCTTCTACCGCGACGGTTCCCACGGCTCCACTCTCGACGACCCCACCATCAAGAGCATCGCAGCGGCGCACGGCAAGTCGCCGGCCCAGGCGATGCTGCGGTGGCACCTGCAGCAGGGCCGCCAGGTGATCCCGAAGTCGGTCACCCCGTCGCGTATCACCGAGAACTTCGACGTCTTCGACTTCGATCTCACCGAGGACCAACTTGCCGCGATCGACGCTCTCGACACCGGTGTGCGCGGCGGTCCGGAGCCCGACCACATCACCCGCGAGACATTCGGTCTCGAAATTTCCGAAGCCTGAGGAATCTCATCGGATACATCAAACTCATTTGATGTATCTGGTGGTAGTCTGGTGTTGTGGTGTTGGTGCGTCAACCAGTCCCGTCGTTCGTGCAGCTGGCTGCTCATCCGTTGCGGTGGCAGCTGATGGCAGCGCTGTCCGGCGGCGATTACCGGGTCCGGGAGATGGTGACTCTGCTGGGTGAGTCGCAGAACCTCATCTCCTACCACCTGCGCCTGCTGCGGGACGGCGGGCTGGTGAGGGCTACCCGCAGCAGCTTCGACGGCCGCGACAGCTACTACCACCTGGATCTGGACTGCTGTGCCGAGATGCTGACCGGTGCGGGCGCCGCGCTGCACCCGGCGCTCGGGTTGATTCCTACTGCCCCGCAGTTCGATTCGCAGGCACCTGCGTCGGTGCTGTTCGTGTGTACCGGTAACAGTGCCCGTTCCGTGATCGCGGAAGCTCTGCTGCGGCAGCGTACCAACGGCCGGGTCGAAGCACGCAGTGCAGGCACCCGCCCTCAACCGATAATGCACCCGAATGCGGTGCGGGTGCTGCGAGAAGAGTTCGGGATCGACATCTCCGGCCAGAATCCCCGCCACCTGGACGCACTCGCAGACCACCGGTTCGACACGGTAATCACCCTGTGCGACAAGGCTCGTGAAGTCTGTCCGGAGTTCGGTGAGGGCACGCGCTGGATCCACTGGAGCATCCCCGACCCGTCGGAGGCAGGCGGCACCGACGAGGACACCTACCCGGCCTTCCAGGCGACCGCCGCCGACATCGACACCCGCATCCGGTACCTGGTGCCGAACCTCACCACCGAAACGTGAAAAGGAGCTTGCGATGATGACCCCACGCGACGACTACGTCAGCGTCCGCTACCTGGTCGACGATGTGCCCGCAGCCATCGACTTCTACACCCGCCACCTCGGCTTCACCCTGCACACAAATCCTGCGCCGGCCTTCGCCGACGTGATACGCGGCTCGCTGAGGCTCCTGCTGTCGGGGCCGGCCAGTTCGGGGGCTCGCGCAACCCCGGCCGACAATGCCGGTGCGGGGAGAAACCGCATTCACCTCATCGTCGGCGACCTCGACGCCGAAATCGCCCGCTTGCGTGATGCCGGTGTCGCGTTTCGCAGCGATGTGGTCGCCGGTCCGGGCGGGCGTCAGATCCTGATCGCCGACCCGGCAGGCAACCTGATCGAACTGTTCCAGCCCGTCGCCTGAGGAGCCGGCGACATCGGCTGCCCGGCTACGTCTCGCCGATCGCGCACGAGGCGACGCGCTACCGTGAACGCCGTCCACCGTGATCTCGACAACGGGGAGTGCTGAGCGAAGATGTGGATCAGGTGTTTCCAAGAATCCCCGAACGCATCCGGGGTGCTGCTGTGCTTTCCGCATGGTGGTGGTACGGCGAGCGCCTATCGACAGTTGGCCGAGGCACTGTTCCCGCGGATCGAGTTGCTGGCGGTGCAGTATCCGGGTCGGCAGGATCGCCTCAGCGACGAGATGATGTCCGACGTCGGCGCTATCGCGGAGCAGGTTGTGCGCGAGTCGACTCCGCCCGCGGGTAGGCGCCTCGGAGTGTTCGGTCACAGCATGGGTGCAACGATTGCGTTCGAGGCGGCGCGGCGTTTCGAGCAGCGAGGTCAGGCGCTCGCAGCATTGTTCGTCTCTGGTCGAACAGCACCGAGTGTCGTCCAGCCGACGGCGTTGCACTTGGCAAGCGATCAGGCCTTGCTCGACGACATGCGCCGGCTCGGGGGTGCGGACTCCAATGTGGTGCAGATACTGGTCGAGAACCCCGACCTTGCAGAGCTGGTGCTGCCGAGCGTGCGTAACGACTACAAGGCCGTGGAGACCTACAGGTACAAATCCGGGCCGGACGTGTCATGTCCGATCATTGCCCTTCGCGGCGACGCCGACCCATCGGTGACCGACGCCGACATCCGGCTCTGGAGCGAATTCACGACCGGGACCTTCGACACCTGCGAATTCTCCGGCGGCCATTTCTATATCGATGACCACGCGAACGAGATCGCTTCCCTGGTCGGCTCGCGGTTCAACTGAGCCGGACGAACAGGCAGCAGACCGATCAGGAATAAAGAAGCGCCGGTCCCAGGACTGCCCTTAGCGTGGACACCGAGCGGTCGCCGACGCGGCCGCCGGACCCTGAGGAGACGAGTATGAGTGCCACGATCCGCAGCCTGGTGATTCCGGTGTCCGACCTGGACGCCGCGAAGGCGGTCTACACCGCGCTGCTCGGCGAACCGCACACCGACCAGCCCTATTATGTCGGATACAACGTCGACGGCTTCGAGGTCGCTCTGAATCCAGGCGAGGAAGGCGGGGGACCGGTGGCCTTCGCCGACGTCGAGGATCTCGATGCGAGCCGCGCGACCCTGCTCGCGGCAGGTGCGACCGAGCGGAGCGCCCCGCGCCAGATCGCCCCGGAGGCGCGAGTGTGCGTGCTTGCCGACGCTGACGGCAACCCGATCGGTCTGCGCGGCAAGTAGCAGTCGGCGTGGCCGGGACCGCCACTGTATTCCGCGGTCCCGGCCGTTATCGCTGGATCATGGGTGACGCCCGAATCGGCTGGTGGACACGGCGTTCGCTCAGTCGACGCCGGTACATCGAGAGGGCACCAGATCCAGCACCACGATTACCTTGCGGCGCCCAGCAGTTCGTCGGAGATGATCCGCATCTGGATCTCGCTGGTGCCCTCGAAGATCTTCGTCAACCGGGCATCGCGCCAGTGCCGCTCCACCTGGAAGTCGGTGGTATACCCGGCACCGCCGTGAATCTGCACGGCCTCACTGGTCACCCGCTCGGCCATCTCCGTCGCCACCAGCTTGCACATCGACGCCTCCAACGAGCACCGACGGCCGGTGTCGATATCGGTGGCCACCGCATACATCAACTGCCGCGCCGCCTCGATGTCGGCGGCCATCGTCGCGATCTTGAACCGCAGATGCTGGAAGTCGGCCAACTCGTGCCCGAACTGACGGCGGGTGTGCAGGTACGCGATCGAATCCTCCAACGCCGCCCGGGCCAGACCGATCGCCCGGGCCGCGGTGTGCGCCCGCCCGACCTCGAGACCGGAGACCGCCAGGTAGAAACCCTTGCCCTCCTCGCCGAGCATCGCGGACGCGGGCACCCGGAAGCCGTCGAACGACAACTCCCACGTGCTCCACCCGAAATACCCGATCTTGCGGATCTTCGTCCCGCTGATCCCTTCGGGGAAGCCTCCGCGCTGCTTCTCGATCAGGAACGCGCTGATCCCGCGGTGCGGTTTCGCGGGATCCTTGTTCGGGTCGGTGCGCGCGAACAGCACCAGGTAGTCGGCCTCGTCGGCGTAGGTGCACCACATCTTCGTGCCGCTGATCACCCAGTCGTCGCCGTCGCGGGTCGCGCGGCAGGAGATGTTCGCGACGTCCGAGCCGGCCTCGGCCTCGGACAACGCGTACGCGCCGAGGTACTCACCGCGGGCCACCTTCGGCAGCAGCGCCGCCTCCTGCTCCGCGGTGAAGCCGCCGCCCATCCCGTTGCCGCGGGCCAGCAGCCCGGACACACTCATCCACGCCCGCGACAACTCCTCCGCGACCAGGCAGTACTCGAACACGCCGAGGCCGAGACCGCCGTGCTCCTCGGGGATCATGATCCCGAAGAACCCGACCTCGGCCATCGCCTTCTTCAACGTGTCCGGGATCGTGCCCTGCACCGGATCCAACTCGTTCGCGACCGGCAGCACCTGCGTCATCGCGAACTCGCGAGCCAGGTCCCGGATCGCCAGGCGGTCCTCGGTGAGATACCGCGGTGAATCTGTCCGTGGCTGCGACGGCCGATGCGTCATGAAGGCTCCTTCGGTTTTGCACAAGGCTACATCTATTTGTGCGGCCAAATCTAGACCCCATCGGCGATACTGTCATTCCCTCTACTGCAAGCAAGGTCGCGCATCTGAGAAGGCTGCGATTGACATGAACGCTACTCGTGAGGGAATGTGGCCGTACAAAACCTTCGACAGGCCCTCCGCCGACCTGCCGCCACGATCGAGTGGATCGGCCTAGGGGCGGCCTAGGGGTGGGGGAGTGGATTCGCGTCCCTGGCGCCGAGTAGTGCTGTCATCACAGCGATCTCGTTGCTCTGATCGCGGATCATCCCGCGTGCGACGCGGCGGATCGGTTCCGAGGCGACCGCGTGGATGGCTGCCTCAGCCATCTCGACGCCTCCCTGGTGGTGCCGGATCATGAGTTGCAGGAAGAGTGACTCCGCGTCTGCTCCGTGCAGGCCGGCAAGGCGGGTGATCTCGCTGGTGCTTGCAGTTCCCGGCATTGGTGCGCCGCCCTGTTCGCTCATGACGTGATCGGAACCGTGCATCCACTGCATCGGCCGCGCTGTGGTGAAGGGTTCGTCGAAGAGATTGAGCCAGCCGCGCATCGTCGCGATCTCGGAAGTCTGCGCGGCGACGATCTGGTCGGCGATGACCCGGATCTGCGGGTCGACGTCCCGCGGCAGTGTCTGGGCGATCAGCACCGCTTGCTCGTGGTGCACCGACATGTCCTGTGCGAAACCGACGTCGGCCGGGGACAGCTGAACCCCGACGACGCCGGTGTTGCGCGCCGACTGCAGCCACATTCCGGCTGCAATCCCGCCGGCACCGAGCAGCACGGCGCACAGCAATAGAATGATGGGACGGCGGAATGGCGACCGCCGCATGTCACTGCCCATAGGTCGGAGCCTGATTCGCCGGTGCTTGATAGACGGAGTTGTCCAACTGCAGCGCCATGAAACCGTTGTCGCTGCACGAGGTCCAGATCTGGTTGCCGTGGAATTCCGGTGGCGAGAAGCACCAATCCGCGGACAGGTCGCCGAACGCCACCATTCCTGCGCGTGGGCCGAACGCGATCCGCGGATCCGTCTTGCCCTCGAAGACGGCGCGGGCGAGCGGAACGAAATCGAAGAGGGACACACCGATCAGCGACGACAGAGCGTGTGGTGAATTGGTCAGCTGGAGATTCTTGCCGGTCTGCGCCGGCGGGTTGTAGTAGGCGACCTCCCGGATGTGGCCGAGGTCGCGGATGTCGAACACACGGATCCCGGACGACTCCCAGGAACACGCGAGTGCGGTCGGGTCCGCGGGGCGGTCGACCACGCAGTAGTGCGGATCGTAGGAGAAGACCGAGCCGCCTTGCGAGGACCGAAGGTTCGCGGCGGTGTTGGCGGGAAGCTGGATCTCGAGCTTGATCTTCTGCACGATGTCGGCGTGCGCCGGGTCGGCGACGTCGAAGACCTTGATTCCACCGCCGCCCGTTTCGTCGACGGTGAAGATGTAGGGCTTTCCGTCGTACGTGACCGGAATGCTGTGCTGGTTGAAGAACCCGTCGGTCCACAGGTACGTGGCGAGTTGCGGGACGGTGGGATACGGTTCGCCGCGTTGGACAGCGCTGATGTCGAGGACGGTGATCCCACCGAGGTTGGACAGGTACATCCGGTTCCCGTCGGGGGTGATGCCGAAACCGTGCCCGCCGAGTCCGTGCAATCCCTGCCAGATGATCCGTGGCTCGGCCGGGTTTCGGATGTCGATGGCGCTGAGGAACCCCGGGGCGGGTCCGGACACCCAGTAGGTGTTGCCGTCGGGGGAGAAGCCGCCTTCATGCGAGATGAACGGCAGCGGCATGGTGACATCGGTCCCGGCACCTCGGTTCAGCAACCGGGGGTGGGCGCAGTCGGAAATGTCGTAGACGGAGAAGTAGCCGGTGCCTGCGGCGGCCGGGACCGCGGTGGCTGCGAGCAACTTGCGTGCCTTGTTGACCTTCAAACTCTCCCAGGTGCCACCCAGCATCGCGGGTTCGTTCAGGGTCGTGGACAGCACCGGCTGCGCGGGGTTCGACACGTCGAGTACCTGCACGCCGGGTGTGTCGGGGTCGAGCAGGTTCCCGGGGAAGAACGTGCTGGTGTAGGAGCAGTGGTCGTAGGTCACCGACAGCAGGCCACCACCGCGATCCTGCAGGCCCCGAGCAGCGACATGTTGCATCGATAACCCTGGGTGCTTCGTCCGCTGTTGCGGTCTTCGGCCGGAACGTCGCCCTGCATACCCGTCTCCGGCAGCGAACCGGGACCGCAGTCGGCCCGCGGGACGGCCGTCGACCCGACGTCGTTGAAGAAGAACGTCTCGGCCGACGCGACGGCGGGTGCGGGGCTCGTCGCGACCCCGAGGACGACCGACACGGCAAGGGCTGAGGTAGCCACACCTCGCCGCATTCTGGCGATCCGCATCACCAACTCCCCCCGACGGTGGGCTCGACTACGCGAACGCTAGCAATCAGTACTCCAGTTCACACACAAATCGGCCAACTCCGCGAAACCCGTGTGCGGGCGGGCGACTGTCCCGCCGGAGTGGGGGCGGAGTGGGACGGATCCCTACACTGTGTCCCGTGCGAATCGCGACCTTCAACATCAACGGGATCCGCGCGGCGCAGCGGCGCGGCTTCGAGGACTGGCTCGGCGAGCGTGAACCCGACGTCGTCGCGCTGCAGGAGGTCCGCGCTCGTGCCGCCGCCATCCCGCCGGGGGTGTTCGGCCGGTATCACCTCGCATACGACGAGGGCGAGTTCGCCGGCCGCAACGGTGTCGCGATCCTCACTCGATGCGCACCCATCGCGGTTCGAACGTGGAGCGGCACGGCGCTGGTGCAGGCACCGGGTGAAACGCATATCGAGAGAGTCGAACTGGAGCCGGAGCCGTTGGCTCGGGGTCTGGGGGAGTTCGCGAACCATGGTCGGTACATCGAGGTCGACCTCGCCGAGTCGCCGATCACCGTCGTCTCGATGTATCTGCCGAAGGGCGGCCTGCCTGCCCATCTCCAGAAGCCCGGGCGGATGCGGGAGGCCCCCGACGGGGGCGTCCGCTACGACCGCAAGATGCGCTTTCTCTCCGCGTTCGCGCGCCAGCTGACCCGCTCGCGCCGCACGGCTCGCGCGCGGGGCAGAGAACTGCTGTTGATGGGTGACCTCAACATTGCGCACACCCGGTACGACGTACGGAACTGGCGGCGCAGCAATCAGGCCGAGGGCTATCTGCCGGAGGAGCGCGAGTGGTTCGACTCCATCGTGTCGCCGCGCACCCTCGTCGACGTCGTCCGGCGACACCATCCGGACGTCGACGGTCCCTACTCGTGGTGGTCGTGGCTGGGACAGTCGTTCGTGAACGATGTCGGGTGGCGCATCGACTACCACCTCGCGACGCCGCAACTGGCGCGGACGGCGGTCACGGCCGGCACCGACCGGGACCCGGCGGCGGATCGCCGGATGAGCGATCACGCGCCGGTCGTCGTCGACTACGAATTCTGAGCTGCGCCGGTCACCTCGTTCGCCGTGAGGCCGGAGGCTCAGGTGGTCAGCTTCATGGACAGGAAGGCCAGGGTTGCCCCGAACTCCCGGATCTGGCTGGGCTGGTCCGGCCGGCATGCCCAGGTGATCAGGTCTCGATCGGCGACCAGGTCGGCGGCGCGCCGACGGGACTCTTCGGGGTCGGGCGGTGTCGCCCGAAGCGCATCACCCAGCCGGCTCAGGGGTTCGACGAGCGGGATGAGCTCGGAAGGCGGGCGGTTCTCCGGTGTGAAAACCAGCTGAGCGCTCTTGATCACCGTCATCGCCGCGAGCCACGAACCTTCCCAGGTACCGGCCTGGTCATTCGGTGGGTGCATGGCGCCAGCGTAGACATCGGGGTACGAGTCTCGCTGGGACTTCATCGGCCTGCCCCCCGATCGCACCGAATGTTGCTTCCGCAACCGCACGGACGATCGACTCATCGGCGATGGGTGCGCACGGGCCTTCTACGGCTGTGCGACGACGGTGTTTCCGTTGTCGTCGGTGCAGTTGATCGTGTAGCCGATCTCCGCCGATTCCGGGTCTCCCGCGAGGCGGCATTCCCACCCGTCGAAGCTGTACACCGGTTCACTCTTGTCGCGTCCCGTGAAGTACTTCGTGAGCATCGTGTGCGCCTCGTCGCACCGGAGTGTCCCCTTCACGATGACCACGGTCGCGGGCTTTCCCGTCTCCGGGTAGGTAACGGGGCCACACTGATTCGATCCGCGGGCCTGCTGGGGAAGCGGTGCGGCGGTGGGCGCGATCGGTGGTGGGGTTACGCTGGGAATGCTCACCGGCAGCGGCGTGAATTCAAATTTGTACCCGTTCGTGGCGACGGTAAAGCCCTTGCCCGTCGCATCCTCCCGGCACGAGACTCCCGAGAACTGCACATTGCAACTGAATCCGTCGACCGCGAGGGTGGTGTCATAGGGGAGGACATTGGCGTTGCCGGGAAAGAGTGCCTCATTCCAGTTCTGGAAGTTCGGCTCCTTCCCCGCCTCGACTGCGATGAGGTCGGCCTCGGCGGGCGGGCCGCCGTCCGGCGACGCGATCTGCGGGGTTCCCGGGACTCCCAAAGGCCCCGCGGTGGGATGCGAAGCGCATCCGGCGAGCTTCTTGTCGGGAATGATCGCACACAACCATTTTCCCGACGGCGTGACGAAGCCGAACGCGTCGCTCTCCGGGTCGCTCGACGCGTACTGCTTCGCATCGACGCCGTTGACGGCCGGTTCGGCTGACGGTGGCTCACTCGAGGCGCTCGGTGCGACGGACTCGGTGCCGTCGGTCGACGACGCATCCTGGGTGCAGGCAGCGAGAAGAAGAGACGAGGCACCGGCGATCGAGGCCAGAGCCACCGCGGACCGCCGTCGAATCCTGGTCATGCGTCACACCCCTTTCGGTTCGGTCCGCGGGACCGATCGCCTGAGATGTTCCCACGAATACCGGGGTGTCGCGTCGCATCGACGGATCGGCCCCGAACACTCCTGGTGGTGGGCGAGCGGGCGTGGGCCGTCGATCCCGCGGTTCGAAAACGTGACGGTGCTAGAATTCTGGGGCATTGTCGCAGGTCCAGCAGTTGATGTACCCCGGATCTTCCTGTCGGAGTCGCCCGGCCGAGGAGGCCGTTCCATGGCTGAGTCATCGGTATTACCCGCGGATCTCGGCGGCAGCCCGGATCTCGAACGCATCGTCCTCGAACACGCGTATCGCGGCGCGCACCTGCAAGTCGCACTGCGTGGTGTGCTTGCGCTCTTCATCGCGTTGACACTGCTGTTCGTCCCGCCCATGAACGATGCGAATGTGTGCCTGGCGATCCTGACCGGCGACGCATTCTGGACCGTCGGGCTCGCGCTGTGGACCCGCCGAGGAGGTCCGGGTCCGGTGAACGCGATGTGGCTCGCCCTGTTCGTGGACCTTGCGGTCATCGGTAGCCTCACACTGTTGACCGGTATTGCGGCGCAACAGAGTTGGACCGCCGACATCTTGACCAACGGACTGTTCGTGATCCCGTTACTGGCCTGCACTCAGCTACGCCCGGGTGTCTGCGCCTCCGTGGTCGTGCCCACGGTGCTGGTGTTCCTCGCCGCCAGTTGGGCCACGATGGCGTCGAACGAGGAACCGTGGTCGTCCATCCTGCTCAGCACGATGGCACTTGCCATCCTCTCGGCGGGCGCAGTCGTGCTCAGTAGAATTCAACGATCCAGGGTGCTCACCATCGGTCACCTCGTCCACGACCGCACCGCCCTGCTCGCGGAGTTGATGGGCCTCGAACAGCGCGAACGACGTGCGTTGTCCGAGCAACTCCACGACGGGGCGCTGCAATTCGTGCTTGCCGCGAAGATGGATCTCGACGACCTCACCGGCGGCGCCGATCCGGAGGCCGTCGATCGCATCACCCACGCACTCACCGAATCCGCGTCTCTGTTGAGGGCCACCGTCTCGGAACTCCATCCCACGGTGCTCGATCGCGTCGGACTTGCCCGTGCTCTCGGCGACATCGTCCGGTCCGCCCAGGCGCGCGGCGGTTTCGACGTGGATCTCCAGACCGTGGAATGGGACGACGACTTACGCACCTCGGCCGACGACGTGCTGTTCAGCGCCGCACGCGAATTGCTCAGCAACGTGGTCAAGCACGCGAGAGCACGCACCGTCCGGGTCGAACTGACTCGGACGGGTGAGCATGCGGTCCTCGACGTCACCGACGACGGATGCGGCATCTCCCGTGAAGCGATCGACCGCAGTCTCAGCCGAGGGCACATCGGACTCACGTCGCACGAACTCCGCGTCGTCGCGGCCGGCGGCAGCTTCTCCGTCCGCCCGGGACCACGTGCGGGGACGGTTGCCCACATCGAGATGCCGTTCGAGGTCGTGACAGCGTCCGATTCCCTCACGATCTCGGCGCACTAGTCCATCACTCGACGCCGAGCATCACCTCGGTGGACTTCACGAGCACCGTCGCAGCCACGCCGGCCTGCAGACCGAGTTCCTCGACCGCCTCCTTCGTGATGGACGCGGTGACGATCTGCTCGCCTCCGTCGAGACGCACCTTCACTGTCGCCATCACACTGCCGAGGGTGACCTCGGTGATCGTTCCGGTGAGCTGGTTCCGGGTGGACAAACGCATCGTGAACCTCCGTCTCGCGGCCTGTGGTTCCGACGCTAGCCGCAACCACTCCGGAATAGGTGAGGTTGGACCTCGAGTCAGTCGGAGGTGACGGTCGACGGACTCGGTTCCAGGAGCGCAGTCAGACAGGTGGGCCCCAGGCCGATCTCCGGCCACCCCGCCGAGATCATGATGTCGTGTGGGCGCGTACACGTGCCGAGCCAGTAGTTCGGCTCCGTGCGGTAGGCGGGTACTCCACCCCACTTCCGGGGTGAGCCGGACCGTGGCAGATAGGGGTCGGCAACGCCGACGACAGACCCCAACTGCAGCAGCACCGACAGATACGACCATTGGGTGTCGGGATCCGCCGGATCGGACAGCACCCGTGTCTCGTGGTGTGCGCGCTCGGCGGTCCGCCCCGTGGCGGTCAACGCGAGACGGACGTGGATTCCCGACGAGAACGCGACAATTCCGAGGAGGTCGAGGGTGTGGTGAGTTCCGGACGCGAGAATGGTGGGACCGTGCACTGCGGTCCCACTGGCTGTCGGCGGCGCGAATGCCGGCCAACGCGCTCTGCGCATGCCCACGATGGTGCCCCTACATCGAGGCGGAATCAACGTCCCACGCCCGCGGGCGTGGGACGGGACTCAAGACGGCAGGCGCGGCAGAATGGCGTGAGGACGCGCGAGGCGTCACTTCCGGGAACGCTTATCGTGGATGGAGGTCGAGGCGGGTGGAGGACGGAAGGTTCGCAGCGGAGGGAGTGTCCATGGAGTCGCTGCCGGATTCGCGGATGCTGCTCGCGGTCCTCGAATACAGTCCGGCGTTGGTGTTCGTGTCCGAATTCGTGTCCGGTCGGATCGTGTACGTCAATCCCGCGGGTGTCGGCGTCCTCGGATTCGGTGATGCCGTGCATGCGTACTCGAGGACGACGGCGGAACTGTTCACCGACGTCGGCCTCGTGCAGGCGCGTGACGTGGAGTCGGCTCTGGCCGACCGGGGAGAGTGGACCGGGTTGACCGAGTTTCGCCATTTCGTCACGGGCGAGCCGATCCCGATGCTGATTTCGACGTTCGTGCTCGAATACACGGAGACCGGGCCGGCGGTGATCGGGTCGATTGCCCAGGATCGCCGCGGCGCCGAACACGACGAGCAACGCCTGCAGCGCGCATTGGGGGAGTCCGCGTACCGGGCCCGGGAGCAGCAGGCGATCGCCGACCTGAGCCAACTCGCCGTCGGCGGAGACCTCGATGAACTCCTCACGGCGGCGGCTGGGGCGGCGGCCGCGCTGATGGGTGTGCACTGTTCGTCGATCGCACGGGTGGCCGACGACGGCGAACTCACGGTGCTCGCCTACCGCGGTCCCGAGCCCGGTCCGAAGACGTTCTCGCCGGGGCCGGGATCGCAGCCCGGGTACGCCGCTGCAAATGGGTCGGTGATCGTGTGCACCGATCGGGTCCACGAATCCCGGTTCTCCACGGCGGGGATGAGCGGGCGCGGGCTGCAGAGCGGGGTGTGCGTTCCGTTCGGCTCCGAAGAGGTGTGGGGTGTGTTGACGGCGCACAGTCGTCGTCCCCGTGACTACACCGAGCGTGACCTGACCTTTTTGCGTTCGGTGACAGCCGTGCTCTCCGCGGCGATCCGCCGTATCGAGGCCGAGGCCGCGCTGGTGCACCAGAGCTTGCACGACCCGCTGACGGGATTGCCGAACCGCACATTGGCTCGCCGCCGGCTCGGCGAGGCCCTGGACGCGGCGCCGCACGGTGGCCCGCGCGTGGCGCTGCTGCTGGTGGATCTCGACGACTTCAAGACCGTCAACGACAGCCTCGGTCACGCGGTTGGCGACGACGCGCTGATCGTGCTCGCCAGGCATCTGCGGTCGGCGGTGCGCCCGGGCGATACCGTTGCCCGCCTCGGCGGCGACGAATTCGTGGTCGTCTGTGAGCACGTCGCGGGCGCGGCGGAGGCGGTCGCGATTGCCGCCCGGATCGCCGGTAGCTTCGCCGACCTGAACCGGGCGCGGTCACTCGAGTGGCCGATCAGTGCCAGTATCGGTGTTGCACTGTCCGATCCCGAGTGCACCCGTGAAGAGCTCGTTCGGCGGGCGGACTCGGCGATGTATCGTGCAAAGGCAGCGGGAGCGGGCGGTTACGCGCTCTACGACGGCACCTTCTAGCGCAGCAGCAGGCCCCCGATCGGTGCGGTGTTGCCGACGCGACACGAAATCGTGGCCACCGCTAGGCACCCTGGGGTGGGGAAATTGTCATCTTGACGCGCTTCGCGACGCGTCGAATACTTGCTGGACACGGCGGTTCCCGTCGGCATTCGACGAGAGAATTCCGCGTTTCGCCCTTGAGAGAGAAAGATATTCGCGTCTTCGACGCTGAACGCGCCGACGCGGATGTCGGATGGAACTGAGGCGCTCGATGGCAGTTTTCGACCCAGACGCGACCCAGGCGGCGTCGATCCGCGCAGTCGGCCACGGGATCGTGGCGGAGTTGGACGCTGCCGGTTTCGCGGGTGCCGAGGAGGTCGGCCGGGGCGGGTTCGGTGTCGTGTACCGCTGTCTGCAGCGTTCGCTCGGTCGAATCGTCGCAATCAAGGTCCTGACGTCGGACCTGGACTCCGAGAACCGCGAGCGGTTCCTGCGGGAGGGCTACGCGATGGGCGGGCTCTCCGGCCACCCGAACATCGTCAACATTCTGCAGGTCGGCGTGACCGAGACCGGTCGCCCGTACATTGTCATGCATTACCACCCCCGCGACTCGCTGGCGGTGCAGATACGCAGAGAAGGTCCGCTGCCCTGGCCGGAGGCGATCAGCATCGGAGTGAAGCTGGCGGGCGCACTGGAGACGGCGCACCGGACCGGCACCCTCCATCGGGACATCAAACCCGCGAACATCCTGCTCACCGACTACGGCGAGCCGCAGTTGACCGATTTCGGCATTGCGCACATCGCCGGCGGCTACGAAACCGCCACCGGCGGGTTCACCGGATCACTGGCGTTCACCGCACCGGAAGTCCTCAACGGCGAATCGCCGACCGCACGTTCGGACGTCTACGGTCTGGGCGCGACGATCTTTTCGCTGATCGCGGGGCGGGCGGCGTTCGAGCGGAAGACCGGCGAGGAACTCGTCGCGCAGTTCGTGAGGATCAGCACCCTGACGGTGCCGGACCTGCGCGCTCAAGGCATCCCGGACGGTGTGTGCGCCGTCATCGAGAGGGCGATGGCGTCGAATCCGTTCGCTCGGCCGGCGTCCGCCGAAGAGTTCGGACACGAACTCCAAGCCGCGCAGCGACACATCGGGTTGCGTTCGGACGCGATGGCGCTGGCACCCCTGGAACCCGCCCAGCCGGCCGAGTCGCATCCGTCGGCGGCGGATGCCGGTGGCTACCGTCAGATCCGGTTCGAGGATTCGGACGGTCAGCGCCCAGTCTTCGCACCGACCGAGCAGATCCAGCCGGAGTCGCACCCCTCGGGCCCGTTCTGGCCACCGACGGGTCCGTCGCCCTGGCCGCCGACGGGTCCGTCGCCCTGGCCACCGACGGGTCCGTCGCCCTGGCCGCCACCGGGAGTGCCGGGGAGCAGTCGGCAGGCCCGCACCCGGCGGCGCCGCATCCTGACCGTGCTCGCGCTGGTGGTGGCGCTGGTGCTGGCCGGTGGTGGTTACCTCGTGTTCAGGGAGGCAACCGGACCCGGCGCCGCGGGACCGACCGCCCAGCAAGCGGGTGAGCCCCCGGCCGTCGACCCGACCGCGGCGTGGCGACCGGTCGCCGACGCCCGGGTCGCCCGTCAGCAGACGGCGACGACAGTCGCGGACGGCACCATGTGGGTCTTCGGAGGGTTGGACGACAACGGTGTGTCCGCCCGGCAGGAAGGCTACGACCCGGCCATCGACACCTGGAAGGCCGGCCCCGATCTCCCCGTCCCGCTCAATCATGCGATGGCCGTCACCTACAACGACGAGCCCGTACTCATCGGCGGATGGCAAGCGAAAGGCCAGAACCTGACAGCCGTCGCCTCCGCTCGGGTGATGGCCATGCGCGACGGGCGATGGGTCGATCTGCCCCCGCTGAACGTGCCGCGGGCGGCCGGTGCCGCGGCCGTGGTGGGCGACAAGATCGTGGTCGCCGGGGGACAGGCGGACGGTGGCCTGGTGGCTACGACAGAAGTGTTCGACGGAACGAAGTGGACGACGGTCCCGAACATCCCGACGCCACGGGAGCATCTGGCAGGCGTCTCGGACGGGAAGTACTTCTACGCGATCGGCGGGCGCGATCTGGCGTCGGATCAGAACACCGCCGCGGTCGAACGTTTCGATCCGGCTGCGGGAACGTGGGCGACGCTGCCCGGCATGCCCACCCCCCGCGGCGGGCTCGGAGCGGCGTTCATCGACGGCCGCATCGTCGCAGTCGGCGGTGAAGAACCAACCCGGGTGCTCTCCACGGTCGAGGCCTACGACGTGATCGCAGGGACGTGGTCGCAATTGCCTGCTCTGCGCACGCCGCGGCACGGGATGGCGGTCGGCGCGGTCGGCAACACGGTGTACGCGGTCGGCGGCGGCATCAAGCCCACGCACGCCGAATCGACAGCTGTTTCCGAGGCGCTGCAGATCGCGCCACGCAAGACGCAATGGGCACCGGCGTGGCGTCCGCTGAGGGACGCGCCGATCGCCCGCCAGCAGACCGCGACTGCCGTCGCGGACGGGACGATCTGGGTGGTCGGCGGACTCGACAATGTGGGGTCGACCCCGAAGGTCGAGGGCAACGACCCGGCCATCGACACCTGGAAGGCCGGTCCCGACCTTCCGGTCCCGCTCAATCATGCGATGGCCGTCGAATACGGCGGCGAGTTGGTGGTCCTCGGAGGCTGGGTGCCGGAAGGGCCGAACCTTACCGGTACGACGTCGGACCGGGTGCTCGCGCTGCGGGACGGCAACTGGGTGGACCTGCCCCCGCTGAACGTGCCGCGGGCGGCCGGTGCCGCGGCCGTGGTGGGCAACGAGATCGTCGTCGCCGGGGGTCAGGCGGAGGGCGAACTGGTGGCGTCGACAGAGGTGTTCGACGGAACGAAGTGGACGACCGTCGAGGACATTCCGACGTCACGGGAGCATCTGGCCGGGGTGTCGGACGGGAAGTACTTCTACGCGATCGGTGGCCGCGATCTGGCGTCGGATCAGAACACGGCCGCGGTCGAACGCTTCGATCCGGTTGCGGGGACGTGGGCGACGCTGCCCGGCATGCCCACCCCTCGTGGCGGGCTCGGGGCGGCGTTCATCGACGGCCGCATCGTCGCAGTCGGCGGTGAACAGCCGACCCGGGTGCTGTCGACGGTCGAGGCCTACGACGTCGCTTCGGCGACCTGGTCGGCGTTGCCGCCCATGCCCACCGGAGCTCACGGGATGTCCGTCGCGACGGTCGGGCACACCGTCTACGCGATCGGCGGTGCACTCCGGCCCACGCATGCCGAGTCCACCGCGACTGCGCAGGCACTCGATTTCTGGTGACAGCGACGGGTTGTCGTCCGGCAATTGCGCACTCTGAATGTCTTCTGTCCGTGTCGTTGTGCGCAGTAGAGGGGGGCTAGACTTGTGGTCGGGAGGACGAATATTCACACGAGATACGGGCCGGGAGGTTCGTGATGAAGGTGACGGCGACGGCCACCCGTCGCGGCGGATCGTGGGTGGTGGAGGTTCCGGGAGTCGAAGGCGTGCTCACCCAGGCTCGGCGGCTCGATCAGGTGTCCGCCATCGTGGCGGAGGCCGTCCATCTGGTCCGGGGTGTTCGGGCCGAGGACGTCGAGGTGGAACTCGACTACGAAATCGGAGATTCCGCGGCGCTCATGGAGGCCCGCGCCGCCCACTGGCAGGTCGAGTCTGCCGCCCACGCGCAGGAATGCGCAGCGCGGGCTTCGCGGGCCGCGGTGGCGCATCTGCGCCGATCGGGTCTCTCGGTGCGTGACATCGGTGTCATCCTCGACCTGAGCCCGCAACGAGTCTCTCAACTCGACCGTGCCGGCATTCATGCCTGATGGCGGTACGTGCGAAAACTGCACCGATCAATCGCGGATGCCGCAGCAGAGCCGGTGATCCGGCAACTTCCGATCCGGCAACTTCCGATCCGGCGACACTCGTGCGGCCCCTAGGATGCAGGGGGGAGCCCTTCGCGCTGAACGGCTCGGGGCAAGGAGGGGGAATTCAGATGCGTGGAGCAGGAAAGCTTCTCGCCGGAGTCGGCATTGCAACGGTGATCGCAGCGGCCGGGCAGGGCATTGCTGTCGCAGCGCCCGAGGATACGACGGAACGTGTGACGACCCTGCAGGTCCCACCGATCGGGATGAGCCCGGTTCTCGCCGCCTACTTCACCGTCGACGCAGTCACGGGTCGGGTACCCGGAGTCGTGCGGTTTCGCACCGTGAGCGAGTGTTACGTCCTGAATCCCATCAGTGCGGACACGTGCATACCCGGACCGGGTAACGCCATGCGGGCGAATGCTGTGCGGGTGCACTGGCTGAACGTGAACACCGGGGCGACCGGCGCGGCCACGATCCCCATCGGAACCGCCGGGTCGACCGATTCGCCTCGCCCCGAGATCGACGTGGCCACCGGCAGCGGGCGAATCGTCGTCGGCACGATGGCCCCGGCCGAGTATCCACAGGCGTTGCTTCCGGGCTTCGGCACCTTCGACGTGCCCTGATCGTCTCCACCGCGAACCGCCGGGCGCCACCGCCTAGAATCTCGGTGGAGGCGGGCGCGCCTCTCCGATGTGTCGCCCGTCCCCGGTGCACAGTCCCGCAGACGCGGCAATTTCGATCGGCGGAGAGTGGCAATGCAAAGTGGAGCGTTATTCGGCAGATACCGGCTGGACCGGTCGCTGTCGGTGGACGAGAACGGCGAGGTGTGGGCGGCATTCGACACCGTCACCGCTCGGCACGTCGCGGTGCGGGCGTTGCCTCGGGACGCGAGCGAGGACGACGAATATTGTGATCGGTTCGTCCGTGAAGCAGGCATCGCGGCGCACATCCGGAACCCGCACGTGGTTGCGATCCACGACTTCGGGCAGATCGGAAACCGGCTCTACCTCGCGACTCCGCTCATCGGCGGAACGAACCTGCGGACAATCCTTCAGTCGGGCGGACCGATGGAGGCATCTCGCGCGGTCGGAGTCGTCCAGCAATTGGCCGCGGCGCTGGAGGCCGTGCACGCCGCGGGGCTGGTCGAGCGGGGAGTGGCGTCGGCGAACGTCGTCGTGCTGGACGGGGGACTGGTTCAGCTCACGGACGTCGGGCTCCCCACGGCTCCCGGCGCCGTGGCGGGAGTCCCCGGTCTGAGCACCGTCTTGTACGAGTGCCTGACCGGCGGGCAGTTCGCGTCGAACGGCCGGGAGTTGCCGTCGTCGAAGTTCTCGACGCTTCCCGTCGGCATGCAGGCTGTGATCGCACGCGGAACGGCAGCCGATCCCGCGCGGCGCTATCGGTCGCCGAGCGACCTGGCCGCGGCCGCCGCTCGCGCCGCGGCGACAGGTCCGCAGCCTGCCGCCGATCCCACTCCCGCGATCCCTCCGAACGACCGCAACCGCCGCCTCCTGCTCGCAGGGCTTGCGCTCGCCGCGATCATTGCCGTCGCGATCGTCGGGGGTGTGATCATCGGGTCGCAATCGGCATCACCCGACGTCGTGGTGCCCGTGCCAGCGTCCAGCGCGGCCGGGCCGACACCCGCCCCATCACCGACCGCCAGGGCGAACCCGACGGCGGCCGAGCAGGTGCCACCGGCCGCGGAGGCTCCGGTTCAGGACGAGGTCCCGCCGGCAGCAACTCCGGCGCCGCAATCACCGCAGGTGCTGCCGGCACCCGTGCCCGCACCGGCACCCGCGCCCGCGCCCGCACCCCAGGTGCTGCCCTGCTACCCCGGCTACGAGCACACACCGCCTCCGGACGGACCGTGTCTCCCGCCCGGCTCGCCACCGGTACCGGCACCCGTGCCCGCACCAGCACCCGTGCCCGCACCAGCGCCACCTCAGGTGCTGCCGTGCTATCCGGGCTACGAGCACACGCCGCCTCCGGACGGGCCGTGCTGGGCGCCCGGTGGGTGAGTCGCACCGGCGACGATTGGTATCGGCGACCAGATGAGGTGATCACCGACCGGCGTCCGCGGCGATCCAGGATTCGCAGACCCCTGTGACAGCGGCAGCGATGGCTTCTCCGTACAGCGTCCGCGCGGGTCGGGACTGTTCGATCTGAATTCCGCCCGCAGCGTCGACGGTGAGGCGGTTGACCAGGTTGGACGCGGAACTACCGCTGTAGCGTTCGCCGGGATCGGCTACGCGAACACGGACTCCGGTTCCGTCGAGTGCCTTCGCGACTGCGTTGAGGACATCCGATTTGAGGCGTGCGGGTGCACGGCCCCCGATGAGGACGTCGTGTCCTCGGTAGCCGTGGAACGACACCGCCCACTGGAATCGTCGTGCACCCAGGGAGCGTAGAAGCGGGAAGCTGCGCACACTGAGATCGCCCGACGAAATGTGCCATGCCCGGTATGCGTTGCCTGCCGGTCGCCACCCTTTGCACGTCCACAGCGTCGAATCGCGCGATCCGAGCGACGCGTAAACCTGCTCGGCCTGCCGATCCGTGCGGCTTTCGATGGCGCCGCCGTGCGGTGCGAGGACCACGAGGCGGTGGTGGTGCCCGTCGTCGTCGAGTCGCTCGACGAATTCACCCTCGACTTCGGCCTCTGCCTCGGAGATGGTGGGATCGATACACCGGAGGTCGAGGACCACCGCGTGTCCGGGCTCGGCGCCGATCCGACGGCATCCACCATCAGTTACCTGAACGGCGTCGATCCCGTGTGCATCTGCCTCCGGTATCAGTGTGAACAGTGCGGTCGTTCCCTGGTGACTCACCCGTGTCTGCTGACGGGGCTCGGCTCCGATCCGGGCCAGCAGGCGCGGGTGAATCCCGACATGCTCGGCGACGTTTGCGCTGGTGGAGCGACTCCGGCGGACTTCGAGGCGAACGGTGACCTTACTGTCGCCATTCCGCCGCATCGAAATCTGCTGTAACGGATGCTCTTCGAACACCTCCTCAGGTTAGACGCGATACTGTCCCCTCGGGCCCTTGTCGGCAGTTATCATGCGGCGAAGACTCGGATCCATGACTAATAAAGCAGTGGTCAGTCTCACCACCGGTCTCGAGGACGCCGAGAAGGTGACGGTTGCGTTTCTGGTCGCGGTCGGCGCGGCAGAACAACAGCGCCAGACGCTGATGTTTCTCACGAAGGAAGCGGTACGGCTCGCGCTCGACGGCACGATCCAGGGCGTCGCCTGCGAGGGTTGCCCGCCGCTTCCTGATCTGGCTGCACGATTCGAGAGCGCGGGCGGCACGTACATGGTGTGTCCGATCTGCTTCGAGGCCAAGCACCTCGACAAGGACGCGCTGGTATCCAATGCCGAACTCGCCGGGACGGTTCCGATGTGGAAGTTGATCGGTGACGAGGGGGCGGTCACGTTCAGTTACTGAAACGGCACGGGTGCGAGCGCTGCTGACTCGGTTAGACTGCGCACGAGTGCATTCGAGTCCGATTGGATGGCGGATCGCGGGGACAGGACGGGGCAGTGGTCGTTCGCTACGTACTCGTCGACACCGACACCGGCGTCGACGATGCCCTTGCCCTGCTTACCATTGCGCACGACCCCTGCGCCGAGATCGTCGGTGTAGGAAGCGTGTTCGGCAACTGCACCGAAACACAGGCTGCGTCGAATGCCCTCACCGTCCTGTCTGTTGTCGGCCTTCGCGACGTTCCGGTGTGTATCGGACTGCCGCGTCCCGGGCCACCGCCCGCAACTCCGTCCGCACACGGTGTCGACGGACTCGGCGACCGCGGCCATCGGCCACCGCCGGGCATCGGTCCGGCGTCCGGTTCCGCCGTCGAGCAACTTTTCCGCGCCGCGGAAGACCGGCCCGGATCGGTGGACCTGCTCTGCCTGGGACCGCTTGCGAACATCGCCGCCGCCGTCACACGCGACCCACAGATCCTGACGCGGTTCCGGTCCGTCACCATCATGGGCGGAATGGGATCCGCCTCGCGGAGAAGTGCCGAGGCCGCATTGCAACCACAGTTCCTCGGCAAAGGCGACACGAACACCAACCACGATCCGGCCGCGACCGCGACCGTCGCGGCGGCGCCGGGGCCGATCACGTGGGTGGGAACGAATGTCACCGGCCGACTTCGACTGACCTGGGCCGACCTGGTCGCTCGCTCCGCATCGGGGAAGGTCGCGGCCTTCGTCCGCGACATCACCGAGGACTACCACCGGTACTGCACCAGCACCTACCGCGCAGAGCACCCGATCTACACCTCACACGATTCCGTCGCAGCCGCCGTGATGCTCGACCCGACGGTCGTGCTGTCCGCCACCGACGCCCAACCCCGGGTGCACCGGGTGGATGGGCGGTCGAGTGTCTGGGGCGTCACTCCGGCGCGGGGGCCGGTGCACCGTTTCGTGACCGACGTCGATTACCGCTTGATCAGAGACCGGATCGCCGCCACGCTCGACGCAGACATTTCCCGAAGCGACTGACGGTGCGCGCGCCGTGGCGGACACCGCCGCTCATACGGTGGCATCGAGCAGATGCAGTTCATCCGCAACGATCAGATCGACCTCGTCACTGGTCAGACCGGACAACAGATGTGCCGACAACATCGCTCTCACCTCCTCATTGTGCTTCTACCAATGAGTCGAATGAGCAAGCGCGATATCGACACCGTCGCCGAAATTCTCGGCAGGAATTTCCGGCGCTAGTTGCCGTCCACCGGAACTGCATCCGTGCCCGGTGCGGAGGGATCGAACGGCGGCGGATCGGCGGGGTCGAATCCGCCGCGCACCGTCGAGCAGGTCGCTCCGGGCTCCGGGTACGTGTTCGGGTTCTGTCGCAGAGCTGTGAGGAAGTCGGCGATCCGCTGGTCGTGGACGTCGTCGAGTCGGAGTTGGTGACCCCACGACTGCAGCGACACTGCCGAACCGAGACCCGGGTACGGCGACATCAGGGTGTACGGTTCGCCCTCGACGTACGCCGCCAGTGCGGTGATGTCGTCGGCGCTCAGACGATCCGGGTCGTAGGTCACCCACACGGCCCCGTGCTCGAGGGAATGCACGGCGTTCTCGGTGCGGATCGCATCGGGATAGACAATTCCGGTGCAGCTAGCCCAGTACTGATCGTGTGCACCACCGAACGGCGGACTCTGGTCGTAGGCCACCCGTTGCGGTGCCTGCACATGATCGGCGGGCCCATAGTCGACCGTGACGATCCCCTTGATTGCCAGTGACGGGTCGGGATTGTCCGCGCTGGGTGCGAAGTCGTGGGCTTCGCCGGCGTCGTCGGATCCGGCGGTCAGCACGTACGCACCGACGGCGACAACCCCCACCACCGCCACCGTGGCGGCCACCAGCCAGGGCAGTCGCCGCCGCGGGCCGCCCGGCTTCGGGTGGGATTGCGGGCTCTCGCTGCGGTCGTTCGTCATTGCCGATCCTTCGTCTCACCGGGCGCCCAGACCGCGCGTCCCATCTGCGAAGGATGGTAGTGGACGGGTGCGGTGGGTCCGGGTCGCACGGCGGTGCGGGTGATCTACCGCCGCGCCATTGCTGCGATGCGGAGATCGCGGGTGCGCGCCTGGTGCGCGATCATCAGGATTCGCGCCTTCTCGGCATCGCCGGCCTGCACCGCGGTCAGGATCTCGCGGTGTTCCGATTCGATCTGCTGCAGATTGGACGAGGCCTCTGATTGTGTGCCGCGCTCCGAAGCGCGCGCGAATTCGTAGTCGAAGATGCGCAGCATGTCCCGGCCGTTCTGGGCCAGGAACCGGATGCCCTCGCTGGTGGCGAACGTGTAGACGATCACCAGCGGGACCACGGCGAGGTGCGGAAGGGCACGCAGCATCTGCAGGGTGTGGTCCACCAATCCCTACGACCGGACCCGTTCTCGCTATCCTGCTGTACGCCACGAAAGGCCGGAGCGGGGTATCGGCGGAACTCGGCACAGCCCCGCCCACCACGGGCTCGGGATGCCGCTCTTCTTGCTCGGGTATTCACGACAGCGCTGTCATGCTTCTTCGCGCACGGTCAATGCTACGCAGAGTGCGAGGATCGATCAGCGCGAATTGTCCGGAGACGCTGAACCAGGAGGCCGATCAAGACGCGCGGCACGCGCGGCGCAACTTCCAAGAGCAACCACCGGTACTCGAGAATTCGCTGCTCGCGGGGAGTGCGGTCGAGAATGCGTTGCAGAGCGGCTTCCAGCTCGGCGTCGCGGATTCCCCGGGCGCGCATCGCGTCGAGGTTCTCCTTCGCGAAGGGGAAAGCCCCCGACGTGACGTGCATGCGGTTCATTCTCTCGATCGGGATCGTATGGGGAAGCGTCTCACACCGTTCCAGCCCTCCGGCGATGTACAGGTTGATCATTGTGCGGATGCACTTTTCGCACTTCCCGCAGTTGTAGTCGCCGTCCCAGTTCAAATTGCACACGCGCAGGTGGCGCATCGCCAGATCGCTGTCCTTGATGGCCTCGGCCTTGTCGATCCGGTGGGCCTCCGTACCGTCCTGAACGATCTCGAGGTTTCCGCTCGACCACAGCGGATCGAGATCCGGATGACTCCCGTGCGGGGTCATGTTGCCCGTGTCGTAGGACCCGGACGCGGCCACAATCACCTTGCGTAGGTGGGGTGAGAGAAGGAGCGCCACATGTGCGAGCGCAGCGCCATGTGCGGTGCTACCCCAGTTGTTTCCGTGTCTCGTGTGGAGAAACTGGAGGTCGGTACGAATCTCGATCAGCTCTACTCCCATCTCGGCAGCAACTTCGCGCGCACCTGCCGATATTCGCTCGTATGGTTTCGGGCGACGAGGATCGATGTCGAATCCGTGCACCAGGATGAGATGCGTGATCTCGGCTCGATTCTCCAGAACGGAGTAGAACGCGTCGAGACCGCCACTGAAGAAGCATCCGACGCCGCCGCCCTCACGATCGCTTGTTGAAATGACGGGCGCGACGACGCTCGGGGTGTGGAGTTGCGGGTACCACGAGTGCAGTAGGTCACGTGCCTGTTCGGCACCGGACAGCGCGGCAGGATCGACGGGGGCGTCGAGCTCCAAGTCCTGCTCGGTCGTCATCGCCACCACGACTCCCGGGGGCAGCCAGGGCGTTCCGCTCCGGTCCAGGGAAACGTTGGCCGATGTCTGCACGGTGAAGTGCTTGCCATCGATGGAGAACACCGATTTGATGACGTTCACCCCGACGAGGTCGATGGATGCTTGGACTGCCATGCCTTGATCCCTCTCTTCACGGTGATGATGCCAGGCACGCGCGTCCCCGGTCATCACACCACCGAATCCCGATTCCACCATCTTCCGTCGAAGTGTGCCGTACTGGCACGATCTTCCCGAACGTGACCCACAAAGTAACGCCCACAGATGTGTTCAGGCAGATCAAGATCCGGCGCGGATCTGACGGTCGCCGCATACGGTACGGCCTATGTCGGCCACTGGGTCAACGGGTTGGCAATTACAGCAATGGTTTTGAGTGGCGATGTCGCTGCGGACATAGTGACCTCGATACACCCAGGTGACAGCCAGATCGGCGCCGGTGGTGGCCTCGAACACCGAGGGTGTCGGGGACCTGGGCGACGGTGCGTTCGCAAACCAACCCCGCGCTCGCGCAGTTGCGCGTCGAGGGTGGTCAGGTGGGCGCAGCGCATCGACCTGACGTTCTGAGTCCAATTCCAAAGGGGTAGTTCGACAGTCCAGTTCGTGAGGAGGCCCGGTAACCGACCTCAGGTATTGGAGATCCATGGATTCCCGTACCCGACCCGTCCGTCTGTCATCACTGCCGATGGGGATGGCGAGTCGATTTTCGGTGCTGGGTATGGTGAATCAGTTCGAATCAGTAACTGTGCCAACTTCCGAGAGACCACCGAGCAGGAAAATAGGCGCGTAGCGGTGTATTTCGAGGCGTGACACGTCGCCGCCGCACAGCGCCCGACCGAAGGGCCGCTCCACCATGCCTGTTGAAAGTAAGTCCAGCTTTGTTCTCATCGCCGATCGTCGGTTGCATTACTGCACTGCCGGAGATGGGTCGGTGTCGGTGTTCTTCGAGGCTGGGATGGGAAAGAGTCGATCGACCTGGTCGCTTGTTCAACCACTGGTTGCCGAGTTTGCACACACCATCGTGTATGACCGCGCTGGGCACGGACTCAGCGACCCCGACGAGACCGGACGCGATTTCGATCGGATACTCGACGACCATCTGGCCGTCCTCGACGCCACCGTCGACCGCCCCTGCGTCGTTGTGGGACACAGCTACGGCGGCCCGGTGGTACGCGTGGCGGCGAACCGTCGACCGGACACGATCAAGGCCGTCGCTCTGGTCGACGAAGTGTCGGAGATCTGCAAACCCGAGCGGATGATGGCAGCCATGCGGGGTGCTTCGGTGCTGTACGGTTCGCAGGTGATTCTGGCGCGGTTGAAACTTCTTCGCCCGCTGCTGGGGAAGTCCTACTACCGCTTCTTGCAGGGTGCGGCGCTGAAGGAAGCGGTCGACGAGGGATCGACGATGAACTCCGTCCGCGCTGCGCGGGCCGAGTGGCGAGCCTTCCGCGAAAGTTTCACTGCGCTTCACGACAGTGGCCCCCACATACCCGACGTCTCGCTCACCACGATCTCGTCGAACAGGATCCCACCCGAGAAGGATCGCGATCGCGATTTCCTCGGCATCGCGCACCGCCGAACCGCGGAACTCTCCCCGTCCGGACGGCACGTCTATTCGGTGAACCGTCATCACTACATTCCGCTGGTCGAACCCCATCTCGTCGCGCAGGAGATTCGGGACTTGGTCAGGCAGGTAGGCGCCGCTGCGGGGCCCGGTGCTCAGTGACGCAGGCTTCCTTCGTTCCCGGTCCCACTCCGATGGTTGCTCGGCCGACGACGACACGGTGCGGTAACTTGCGAGAGTCACACAGAGCTGAACGAGGAACTCGAATGAATACCTATATTGAGGTGCGGCAATGGAACTGAAGGCTTCGGTGTCGGTTGACGACACGTACCGCTCGACTGCGGAGCTGGTGATCGATGGCGAATCGTTCACCGTGTGGACCGAGTCCGACGTGGCTGTCGATGTCACCGGTACCCCGTGGCTGCCCACGCTTCGTGTGACAGCGATGCGAAAAGGGTTGCAGCTCGCAATCACCCCGGCCGTCGACAATACCGCGTTGGAGGGCAGCCTGGCCGCCCAGGACGTGCTGCTCGACTGGTTCCCCGAGATGCTTCAGCGCACCTCCACGCAGGCCGAGACCGCGGCACCCAGCCCGCTGGAACAGGACCGTCGAGGGGTCGGGTGCTTCTTCTCCGGTGGCGTGGACTCCTTCTACACCGCACTGAAGCATCTCGATGAGATCACGCACTTGATCATCATCCACGGACTGGATATCAGTCTCGACAACCACGTGCTGTGGGAGGAGGCGGTCGATCGGGCCCGGACGATGGCGACCGAACTCGGAAAGGAGCTGATCGAGGTCCGATCCAATGTTCGCCTGCTCCACGCCAAGCACGGACCGCACTGGCAGAGCCAGGCACACGGCGCCTTCCTCGCCCACGTTTCGCTACTATTGTCCCCTCACCTGCGCAAGGTCTACATTCCGGCGTCCGACGACGAATCGCGGCTTGCCCCGCTCGGGACGCATCCCGACCTCGACCCGCTGTGGTCGAGCAGTGATGTCGAGATCGTGCACGACGGCATCGAAGCGGACCGTGTTGCCAAACTGGCCCGCATCAAGGAGTCCGCGGTCGCCATGAATCACCTGCGGGTGTGCTGGTGGAATCTGGCGAGCAAATACAACTGCGGCCGATGCGAGAAGTGCCTGCGGACGATGATCGGACTCCACATCGTGGGTGCATCCGGACAGTGCACGAGCCTGCCCCGGGAGATCCCGTCGAGGGCGGTCCGCCGCATGTACTTGAACGCTGCCGGGGAGGGCGGTGAGCTGTTCGCTCGCGAGAACCTCGAGCGGCTGGCGGAGCTCGGCGAAGCCGATACCGAACTCGTCCGTTCCCTGAGCTATGCGGTCAACCGCAACAAGTTTCAGGAATTCCTCGTGACCGCCCGTTTCTATGTCATCGACGTGGGCTTCGGGCTGGTGCGATACCAGGCACGAAAACTCTTCGGCAGCAACCGGCCGGCCAAGACGACGGCTTTATGAGTCCGACGATCGCGGGCTGAGCCGTCATGTGGCGGTGCTGTGATGGCGGCATTTCGTAGCCAGGAGCATCATCTCGGTGACGTGCTCGTCGATGACGACCGTGTCGAACGGATCGGCCACGGGGCCACACGGCCCAGCTGGCCCGAGCGGCGTCCCCAGCACCGCCACGGCGGCCACCAGCCAGGGCAGACGCCGCCGCGGCACGCCCGGCTTCGGTCGGGATTGCGGGGTCCGGTCGCACGGCGGTGCGGGTGATCTACCGCCGCGCCATTGCTGCGATCCGGAGATCGCGGGTGCGCGCCTGGTGCGCGATCATCAGGATTCGCGCCTTCTCGGCATCGCCGGCCTGCACCGCGGTCAGGATCTCGCGGTGTTCCGATTCGATCTGCTGCAGATTGGACGAGGCCTGCGCTTCCTCGGCGTCGTAGACCCGCAACTGGGCGTCCAGCCGGTCCATCAGTTGCGTGATGGTCTGATTGTGTGCCGCGCTCCGAAGCGCGCCGTGCCATTCGTTGTGAAGCGCCAGGCTCGTCGAGGGGTCGGGTGATTCGATCGCCTGCTCGAACAGTCGGGTCAACCGTGCAAGGTCCAATTCGGTGTGACGGGTCGCGGCGGAGTAGGCGATCGCGGACTCGAGTGCGATCCGTGCCTCGCAGATCTCGAGAACCTCTTCGGCGGTGCGTTCACGTACGCGGTATCCGCGCGGTGCCTGAACAACCAGCCCCTCGTATTCGAGCCGTTGCAGCGCTTCCCGCACCGGTGTGCGGGACAGTCCCAGCTCCGCGCCGATCGTCGCCGGTATCAGCATCGTCCCGGGCCGATCGGCGCCACCCGTTATCCGCTCACGTAGCTGCTTGTACACCGATGATTCTCTCTCCACCGAGTTCCCCTGTCCGGGCACGAACGCCGTGCCGTGAAGCAAGCCTTACCAGAGGCGGACAACCGAAGTAAAGAGTTTGAATCCATGTGTATACAGATGCAGACAACGTTGTGCAGATGTTCGTAGGCTCCTCGGCGTCAGCACAAGGAGAAGCCATGAATATCCACTCAGCGCGAGTTCGTATCCGAAAATCAGCACAACCCGGATCAGGTGTCGCCGGGAATGTCTGAGACACAACTTGCTGCACCGCGAGCCGCCCGGGCCGAGCCGACGGAGGATCCCCGCCGGCCGCGACGTTCCGTTCCTCGCTACCGACTTCAACCGTTGTCGTTGCTGCAGTGGGTGGTGCCCGTCCTCGTGATTCTCGGCTGGCAATGGGCGTCCTCGACCGGGGCGATCTCACCCTCGATCCTGCCTCCACCCAGCAAGGTCCTGGCCACTGCAGACCAATTGTGGGCCGCGGGAGAGCTGCAGCGGCACCTGACGGTCAGCCTGCGGCGGATCCTGATCGGGTTCGCCCTCGGAGCATCGATCGGACTCGCGCTCGGCTTCGTCGTCGGACTGTCGAAGATCGCCGAGGGGTTGGTGGACCGCACCCTGCAGATGCTGCGTGCCCTTCCGCACCTCGCCCTGGTCCCGCTGCTGATCGCGGCGTTCGGCATCGGTGAACTCCCGAAGGTCGTGCTCGTGACCTTGGGTGTGATCTTTCCCGTGTACCTCAACACCGTCGCGGGAATTCGCACCGTCGATCCGAAACTCGTTCAGCTGGGCGAGTCCTACGGACTGGGCCGGGGCGCTCGCATACGGGACATCATCATTCCCGGGGCCATGCCGATGATTCTCACGGGCATCCGGTATGCGCTGGGAGTCGCCTGGCTGACGCTGGTGATCGCCGAGACGATCGCCACCAGCGAGGGCATCGGGTTCCTGGCCCAGAACGGCCGGGACATGCTGCGCAACGACCGGATCGTTCTCGCGATCCTGCTGTACGCAGTCGCAGGACTACTCGCCGACCAGATCACCAGGCTGATCGAAGCCCGGGTTCTGCGGTGGAATCCCCACTACCAGGGAGGGAATCGCTGATGCCGCCCACCGACCTCGTCGGCCTCGAATTGTCCGGAATCGGCCACCGCTACCGGGACAAGACCGTTCTCCACGATATCGACCTGAGTGTCGCGCCCGGCGAGTTCGTCTCGTTCCTCGGACCCAGCGGGGTCGGCAAGTCCACGCTTCTGCGCATCATCGCCGGCCTCGAACAACCGACGCGCGGCGCGGTCGAATCCACCGGCGACAGGTCGGGCGGCCCGATGTCGCGGATGATGTTCCAGGAGGATCGACTGCTGCCGTGGCGGAATGTCCTGGACAACGTGCAGCTCGGAACCCGGCACCAACGCGAACGCGCAGTGGAGCTGCTGAACGAAGTAGGTTTGTCCGGGCGTGAGACCGACTGGCCGTCAGAACTTTCGGGCGGACAACGTCAACGGGTGGCGCTCGCCCGAGCGTTGCTGCACCGGCCTCACGTCCTCCTCCTCGACGAGCCCTTCGGCGCTCTGGACGCGATCACTCGCGTGGCCATGCAGCAACTCCTCGAACGCGTCCTGGCCGAGCAACCGAGAACGGTCCTGCTCGTGACCCACGATGTGGAGGAGGCACTTGTGCTGTCCGACCGTGTGCTCCTCCTGACCGAACAGGGCATCACCCGCGATCTGCGGATCGGGCAGGCCAGGCCACGGCACCGTGGAGACGCCCAACTCGCCGCCTGGAAGGAGGAGTTGCTCGACGGACTCCTCCAGGCAGACAACGCACTCGCCTGATCCCCAGTCTCACCGAAAGGTCTTCACCCCTCATGTCACCCCGCGTCCCTTCACAATTGCGCGCCCTCGATCGGCGAGGATTCCTCAAGGCGGCAGGCGCCGGAGTCCTCGGCCTCTCCGCTCTCTCGCTGACTGGTTGCGGCGCATCGGCTTCCGGCTCCGCCGGCGGTCCCTTGACCGAGGTGCGATACGCATTGATCGGCGACGGGAAGGCAGAGCCCGGCACCATCCTGCGCAACAATCTCGGCGGATTCGACCTCGCCAAGGATCTTGGAGTCCCTGTCCAGTGGCCGTCGGGATTCCCGGCCTCCCTTCCGGTCATGGAAGCCGTCAAGTCCGGAAGTGTCGACTTCTCCTTCGCCACCGCCACTGCGGTGATCTACGCGATCGGTGGTGGCGTACCGATCGTTCCGCTGGTCGCGTATCCACTTCCGGCCAACGAGGTGGACATCCTCGTTCCGCAGGGATCGGACATCAAGTCGGGTGCAGATCTGCGAGGACGCAAGGTCGCGGATCATCGCGGCACCACCGGGACGTACAGCTTGGTGAAGTACCTGGAATCGGTGGGCCTCACACTCGAAGACGTCGAATACGTCAATCTTCCCGCTGCGGACGCGGAAGCGGCCTTCGCGGAGGGCAAGGTCGACGCGTGGATCAGTTGGCAGCCCACCATCGAGTTGGCCAAGCGCAAACACAACGCGGTCGCGCTGCCTGACGTGAAGACCTACGACTACGCCTTCTTCGTCGCAAGTGAGGACTTCGCATTCAATCACCCGGATACCGCGGCCACACTGGTCCGGAACGTGCGTGATGCGCAGCGCTGGATCGACGGCAATCCCGAGGTCGCGGTAGCCGCATTTGCCGAGCTGGGTGGTTTCGGGAACAGTGATCTCGAGGAGAAGGTGTATCTCGACCTGGTGAAGGCGAAGCGCCTGTCCTACTCCGGCGCCGGAGAATTCACTGCCGTCGATGCGGCGGCGATCAACGGAACCCAGGACCTGGCGGACAACTTTCACGAACTCGGCGTGTATCCGGAGCGCGTCGACGTCACAACCTGGTTGCAGGATTCGCGGTTCGACTCGATCAAGTCCGTCATCACTCAGGCTCTTGCAAAGTAGGTATCACCACACATGTCTCCCTCTCTCATGCATCTGGCCGCTTTCGTCACCGCCGGCCCCGGCAGGCCCGGCGGTTGGCGGTTCCCGGGGTCGGTTCCCGGCTGGCTCAGCGCCGGCTACTACCAGAACATCGCTCGTACGCTCGAAGATGCTCGTTTCGACCTTGCATTCTTCGCTGACATCCTGTCGGTGCCCGACCGGTTCGGCGGCAGCCCCGACTCCCAGTTGCGTAACGGTGCCCTCGGTTCGATGCGACTGGACCCGCTGCACGTCCTGTCTTCGATGGGTGCGGTCACCTCGCACCTCGGCCTCGCCGCCACGGTTTCCACCACGTATGCGCAGCCGTTCACGGTCGCGCGGTCCTTCGCCACACTGGACCATCTGACGGAGGGACGCGCCGCCTGGAACGTGGTGACCTCGTTCCAGGAGTCGGAGGCGCGAAACTTCAACCGGGACGAGCAGTTTCCCCGTGATCAGCGCTACGAGCGCGCGGACGAGTTCCTCGAGGTCGCGGGCAAGCTCTGGGACAGCTGGGAGGACGACGCTCTCGTCCTCGACACCGAACAGCCGTTGTTCGCGGATCCGGATCGTGTGCACCCGATTCGCCACAAGGGCGACTGGTTCACGGTGCAGGGACCGCTGAACGTACCCCGGCCACCGCAGGGCTACCCCGTGGTGATCCAGGCCGGTGCGTCCGCCAAGGGCAAGGACTTCGCAGCACGCTGGTCCGATGTGATCTTCTGCAGCCACGCGTCACTCGAGTCCGCCCGGGACTTCTACACGGAGATCAAGGAACGGGCGGCGACGCACGGTCGCAACCCGGATGGCGTGAAGATCCTCCCGTCCGTCGCGCCCGTCGTCGGGGCGACGTCCGCGATCGCGCAGCAGACGTTCGAGGAACTCTTCGACCTCGTACCGCCCCTCGGGGGTCTGTCCACGCTCGCATACCACTTGGATGTGGACCTCTCGACCTTCCCGCTCGACGAGCGGCTTCCCGACGTCGAAGTTCCCGGCGTCGAGGGCCACTACCAGGAGGTCAAGGAGATGACCGAGCGCGAAGGGCTCACGCTGCGCGAACTCGGAAAGCGTTACGGGGGCCGTGTCGAGGGTGGGTTCATCGGCACCGCGACAGAAGTCGCCGACGGGCTCGAGGAATGGTTCCGGCAGGGAGCGTGCGACGGCTTCATGGTGCAGGCGCCGTATCAACCCGGCGGATTCGAGGACTTCACCCGGCAGGTCGTTCCCGAGTTGCAGAAACGAGGACTGTTCCGCAGCGAGTACGAGGGGAGCACGCTCCGCGAGAATCTCGGGCTCCCTCGTGTGCAGAGTGGGGAGTGGGCCAACCGGGTACGTCGAGCGACCGAGGCCTCACGGTGACTGCGGACGTCGCGGTGACTTCGGACGTCGCGCAGGTGTTCGGGCATACCGTCGCCGGGACGCCGGGGCGCTTCATCCTCGATGCACGTGAGAACCACCTCGTCTCGGATTCGAGGTTCGGCCCGGCCGAGGCCATTCAGGCAGGCGAACTGCTCTTGGCCGCCGTCACGTCGTGCGCGATGGCGAACATCCAGTCGAACGCGGAGGCCGACGACATCCCCGTCACCCACATCGAGGTGCACGCGTCCCATCGACGGGGTTCCGCCGACCCGACTCGATACGAGTTCACGGAAGTGCGCATCGATATTCGCGGCGTCGACCAGTCGACGGCGGACGCTTTGGCTGCGAAGTTCGCGGCCTCCTGCCCGATCTACAACACCATCAGGCGGGGGAGCGGCATCGAGTTGATCGTCACCGCCCAACCCGGGCCCCATGAATCGAATGGGTGCGCCCGGCAGCGCGCTTCTGGCTCGGCCGATTCAGAGTGACGGGCGCGGGCGGGAGATCGCGGAATCGATCATGGCGACGATGTCGCGCTGTGAAATCGTGTCACCCAGGCCGTTCGTTTGAGCGGCCTCGATGAGGTCGTCGGTGAGGCTGTCGAACAGCAATGCCGTGCGGGGGTCGGCCCGCAGGGGTCCCTGGGTTTCGAGGGCGGCCAGCGCATCGACCGCGTCGCGGTAGTCGGCGAGGCCGTCGCGCGGCGGGAGCAACTGCATCGCGTGCACGTTCATCGTGCTCAGCTCCGAACCAGGCTGTCCGACAGTCGCGCTTCCTGCAGCGCTCGACTGGTGGGATCGCAGCGGAACTGCCCGGTCGTGGTGTGCCGGTAGCCCGGGCCGTCCTTCGCGACGGCGTGCCCGCAGTAGCGGCATTCGTGGCCGTACTGCCCGATGCGGATGGTTTCGATGGTGGGATAAGTGTTGGTGCTCATGGTCTCGTTCGTCGGTGTGGGTGGTGTGGTCGGTGCAGCGGTGGGGTCGGGCCCGGCCGGGGTGGACTTCGCGGTGACATTGCCGCCGGCGGGCGGGTCATGCGTATTCGACGACGGCGTCGGCCGACCCGGCGTGAGCGCTTCGTTCCAGGGCTTCCCAGACGAGGTCGTAGCGCTTGAGAGTGATTTCGTCCGCGTTGGCGAGCAGGGCGCTGAGGAGCGAGTGCGGGTCGTCCTGCCAGGAGTCCAGGGCGTCCGCGACTGTTCCGTTGCTGAACAGGCCCGATTGGGCGAGGGCGTGTGTCCACTCGTCGAACAGCCCGCGGTGGATGCGCTCGACAGTGTCGTGGTCGAACCCGTCGGCGACGAAGTCGCGGGCGAAGGTGGCCGTGACGTAGTCACCGCAGGTCATCGGTTGTGCGTTCATCGGTGCGGGCATCCTCCGTCAGTGGCGGCGTCGGACCATCGGGCGACTCCGTGCTTATGAGTGAGACAGCTCACATCGTCGCCCATGCGGGGTGTGGGACACATCGGCCGAATCACCGGGGGGTATACCTATTTCTGGTCCGCGCCGCCCCTGCCCGGTCGGCGCCCGGGAATGTTTGGCCTGGTCACAGCGTCGAGGTTTGGCCGACCCGCGCTCCGGATATACCCGGTCAGTCTTGCGCGGCGTAGTTCGCGACGAACCGCACCCGGTCGCTGCGACACGCGCGGTGGATGTACACGGTGGGGGCTTCGTCCTCGTCGAGATTCAGGCCGTCGCGAAAAAGGACCGCCGCACCCGGCGGTACCCCGAGCAGTGCTGCTACCTGCGGAGACGCAGCGCCCGCGGCGAATGAACGCCACGCGGCCTTCAGTCGAACGCCGTAGACGTCACGCCACACGGTGTACAGCGGCACGCCGTCACGCAGGTGCCCGTCGATGTCGGCGAACCGGCGGTCGTCCATCCAGACCGAGTTCGCGAACCACGGCTCACCGTCGACCGCGAGCACCGTGTCGACGCGGCGCAACCGGCATCCCGGCAGATACTCCTCTACTCGCGGTGCACTGCCGCCGAGGACGATCTCGCTCGAGACGAGTGACTCGGTCAGTTCTCGGCCCACCGACCTGAACGCCTCGCTGAGACCGTCGGCATCGTTGATGAAACGGGCGGCGAGTTCGATGGGGAAGTGCCGGGGCGGCGGGGCGACGAACGTGCCGGACCCCTGCTTGGCGACCAGCCGCCCGGCCCGGGTCAGTTCGCCGATCGCCTGCCGCACCGTGAGCCGGTTGACGCGGAGTTCGGCCGCAAGGTCGGTCTCGGGCGGCAACCGGTCTCCCGGCTGCAACGTGCCACCGTCGAGTCGCTGCAACAAGACGTCCTGCACCTGCCGGTAGAGCGGCACCCGACCAGTCGGCGTTTTGCTCGGCATTCCGTAAGTCTAGAGGACCCATCGATGGCAAGTCTCGCGAGTGATGCCCGTCTTTGCAGGCCAGATGCATTCACCAGCCGGTTGTCCGGCATCGTGGTTTAGGCTAGTTGTATAGATGAATATTCGGCACCAGCTCCGTCGACATCGTTGTGGAACCGACCCGGCGACTCGACCGCAGCGCCTCCTCCATCGGAAAGAAGCTCATATGACAGTGACCGACCTCGACGTACTCCCCAACCTGCGTGACCTCGGCGGACTTCCCGTTGCCGAGGGCGGTCGGACGCGGACCGGAGTGCTGTATCGCAGCGCACTGCCCGCGCCGGGCGACGCCCGCCCCACCGCGGTCGACGAATGGCCTGTCCGCACCGTCGTCGACCTCCGCAGCCCCCGCGAGTTCGCGACCCGGGAGCACCCGCTGCGGTCGGCCGAGACGGTGGTGCACCAGATCTCCCTGCTGTCAGACGCCGAGGTCGCCGCGCCGAATCAGGGGGCGAGGCTCGCCGACATCTACCAGGGCATCCTCGCGAATGCGGCGGAGCGACTCGTGGACGTCCTGCAAGTGGCGGCCACCGCGCCCGGCCCGGTGCTGCTGCACTGCGCGGCCGGCAAGGATCGCACCGGGGTCGCGGTTGCCTTGCTGTTGCGCACCGCCGGAGTCGAACCCGAGCGCATCGTTGCCGACTACGAATCGACCAACCAACACATGGCTGCCGTCCTGGCGCGCATTACCCGTTTCGCCCCTGAACTCGGTCAGGCGCATCCCAACGACCGCGATCTGCGCGGTGCCGTCCCCGAGGCGATCGAGGGTGTCCTCGACCGCTGGGATGCGCACCCGGGCGGTGTGCACGGGTGGCTGAGGGAGCGCGGTGCCGCCGATGAGACGATCCGACTCTGGACCACGCGTTTCACCGGGTGACGCAGTTCGGCTGAGCGGGACGGGTGCGGGCAGCGGCTCACCGACTCGCGACGGCTCTCATCCGGTCGTCGCGCAGAGCGTCGGTCAATTTGCTGCACCCGCTCTCGCGGCCGAGCAGGGTCCGGCCCAGTAGCACCAACCCCCATGGGCCTATCACCCACACCGGCCAGAAGTAGATCATCATCCCGGTAGCGAGCGAGATGATGCCCCAGATCGCGAAATTGATTCCGCCCGCGACGGCCCAGGCGAGCCACTCGATCTGCTGGTGACCCGGGATGCGGCGACGCGCGGGACGGTTGGGTGGTGTCGCGACCGGGGCAGTGGCAACTGCTGAGGCTGCGGACGGTAGATCGCGCAACACCTGATGCGCCTGCTGCCGGGTGGTCGATCGATAGACCTCTGCCACCCGCTGGTCGAACTCCACGATGGTCAGCCGCCCGGCGGTGAGGTGCCGCCCGAGTTCACCGACGACCTGGTCGCGTTCGGAATCGGATATCCGGATGTTGTCCGCGTATTGCATCGGACCCTCCTTGGCGATGACGTTCCACTGTGGAATGTCGCTGATGACCATGATCGATATGACACAGTGGAATGTCAACCCCCGATCGAGCGAAGGACCGCGAGATGGACGAACGCCCCCTCAACGCCACTGCGGCGTCGCTCCTCGGGTTCCTGCACGAGGGTTCCAAGACCGGATGGGATCTGGTGGTGACCGCGCAGGAACGCATCGGCAAGTTCTGGTCGATCACGACCAGCCAGGTCTATCGAGAACTCGCGGCAATGGAGCGTGCCGGTTTGATCGAGGCGGGGGAGCGCGGTGCCCGCGAACGCAAGCCCTACACGCTCACCGACGAGGGTCGCCGGGCGTTCGCGGAATGGATCGAGCGAGAACCCGGCCAGGAGAACATTCGCTACCCGTTGCTTCTCACCGTCGCGTTCGGCGCGCACCTTCCGCCCGAGCGATTGGCCGCGATGCTGGACTCGCACCGCGCGGCCCACGAGAGTCAGCTCGCCGAGTACGAGCGTGACGCCGCCGTGCACGGATCCAACCGATTCGCGATGGCTACCCTCGACTTCGGGATCGTGTACGAGCGCGCAGTGCTCGACTGGTTCGACCTGGTCGAGGACCGGCTAGGGCAGTGAACGTTCGATCGCGTCTCGCCGGGTGCTGGTGTCGGGCAGTCAGCCGATCACGCCGTCCTCGGTGACGACGGCCGTCGGCAGGTCCAATCGTCGCGGAGTCCCGGCCTCGTCGTGAATCACGGTGACAAAGGCCGGAAACACGATTCGCCACGAGCCGGCGACGGGAGACAGCGCGCTCGCGGAGAAATCGGCCCACTCCTTCGGCAGCAGCGTCACCGCGACTTCATCCAGCCACTGCGGCGTCGGGACCCGCCGATTCTGCTCCTCGGCGGGATCGACGACGAATCGCACGTTGGTGGCGATTCCCGTTCCGACGTTGCGGAGCCGGAATCGGTCGACGGGACCACGGATGCGCTGGACGTCGAACTCGACTTCCAGCGGCCGTGGGAGCGCTTGCTGCGCGGCTTCGGCGATCCGGGTCATCGCTTCGAGTTGCTCGAGCGCCGCATCCAGTGCGACCTCCGCTTCGCGCCTGGCCTGATCGGCAAGACTCGCTTTCCTCCACGCTGCGGCAGCGGTGGCGCCGAGCAACACCGCAGTCGCCGCGCTGACCCACGATGCGGTTCTCATGCGCGGAAACTTACCCGAACGCGAATCCGGCGGGCGCGCTGGTGACGTCTCCACGGGCGGCGAGGTAGCGGACCGCGCTCAAGGGTTGACGGAGAGAAACACGTACGCGGCCAACAGCACCAGGTGGACGCCGCCCTGGAGTCGGGTGGCGCGGCCGGGTACCACCGTCAGCATGCCCACCACCACGGTGATCGCGAGCAGCACGACCTGGGTCGGACCGAGGCCGAGCAGAAGCGGCCCGTCCAGCCAGATGGACGCGACGGCGATGGCGGGGATGGTCAAGCCGATGCTGGCCATCGCGGATCCGAAGGCCAGGTTCAAGCTGATCTGGATCCGGTTTCGCTGCGCCGCCCGCACCGCGGCGAGGGTTTCCGGCAGAAGCACGAGCAGCGCGATGACCACACCGACGATGGATTGTGGCAATCCGGCATCCTCGACCGCATCCTCGATCGCGGGTGATTCCACCTTCGCCAACCCCACGACTGCGCACAGCGCCACCACCAGCAGGGCGAGGCTCATCCCGGCCATCCTGCCGGTCGGGGGTGCGGAGTTCCGGTCGCCGGTTTCCGGTTCATCGGCGATGACCGGCAGGAAGAAGTGCCGGTGCGGGCCGGTCTGAGTGAGGACGAACATCCCGTACAGCACCAGCGACGCCACCGCCGCGAATACCAATTGGGCCGAGGAGAATTCGGGACCCGGCCGACTCGTCGTAAAGGTCGGCAGCACCAGACTCAACGTCGCGAGTGATGCCACCGTCGCCAGTGCTGCGCCGGTTCCCTCCGCATTGAACAGCGCGACTCCGTACCTTCGTGAGCCGACGAGCAGCGACAACCCGGCGATGCCGTTGACGGTGATCATCACCGCCGCGAACACGGTGTCGCGGGCCAGCGACGCCGTCGCCGGACCACCCGAGATCATCAACGTCACGATCAGTCCGACCTCGATGACGGTGACGGCGACCGCGAGAATCAGCGATCCGAACGGCTCACCGACCTTGTGCGCAACCACCTCGGCGTGATGAACCGCCGCGAGCACCGCACCGACCAGGACCACCGCGACGGCGAGCGCTAGCACTGTGCCGATGTGGCGGCCCCACGTCAGGCCCAGCACCGCAACCGCGACGGGTGGTATCACCAGCGGCCACTCCGCAGCGACCGACCGCCACCCGAATGCCATGACTAGACCTTGCCAGCTCGATCCGCTCCGGTGCACCGCAATGGGTCAGGTCCGATCGGTCCGGGCGATCGCTGCGTGGGTGGCGGCTTCGACGGTCATCACGATGAATTCGCGTCTTCGTGAATCCCGGTCGTCGCGGCGAGAACGAGGTGGCGAGAACAGCCGGTCCGCGGTCTGGAGCGTGACCCAACCGTCGACCAGTGTGATCACCGTGATGAGGAGTTCCTGGGCGTCGGCCACGGAAAGGTCGGTGGCTTTCCGTGCTCCCGCAACCAGCGCCTGCGCGTGCTTCCGACGGGTTTCCTCGGCTACCGGTTCCTCGAGTTCGAGGCCTTCCCAGAACAGCAGGCGGGTGAAGGCCGGGTGCGTGCGCTGGTAGTCGAATCGACGGCCGGCGTAGTCGGCGACGGCGGACACTCCGTCTCCGGACAGTTCGACGGCGGCGAGTGACGCCGTCAGTTCACTCTCGACGACGGCGCTGAAGAACGCCTCCTTCTTACCGAAGTACTGGTAGATGCGCTCTTTGTTCACGCCTGCCTTCGCGGCGATCCGGTCGACTCGGCCGCCGGCCAGGCCGAACGCACTGAACTCCTCGGCGCCGGCCTCGAGGAGGAGTCGCTTGGTTCGTTCGGTATCCCACGCCACCGGTGAATCCTACGACAAACTCCAACTGTTTGGTTGCAAGTTGCTTCGCCACGCTTTACGCTCCAAGTGCAACTGAATAGTTGGAGTTTCGGAAGGGCTGCCTCAGGATGGAATCTCTCGCTCTCGCATCCGCAGTGGTCGAGCAACTCGCCCCGGCGGTGACAAAGCCGCGCCGCAAGCGTGCGGGCCGGCCTGTCCGGGACGTCGTGTCGGTGCCGTCCATCCACCTGCGGGTCGCCGTCACCTGGGTCTCGATCTTCCCGCTCGTCACACTGGGCATGACCGTCATGACGCTGTCGGGCCCGATCGCTGCCGCCTGGCCGACCTGGCTTCGAGCCTTGTCGCTGACCGGGGTCGTCGTTCCCACCGCGGTCTATTTCGTCGTGCCGCGAGTGCTCGCCTTGTCCCTCCGGTGGTTCAGCTGGCGGCGACGGCGGTCCGCCGCTGCAGAGTCCGGCCGGGAGATTCGTGTCGGAGGGGCGAGGTAGGTTTCTGATTGCGACGAAACAGGTCGCCACTCACACTCACGAATCCGAGGCATTCCGGCTCGGGTGGATACGAGGCGCAACCGCGCGTCGTATCTCGGGGAGTGGCGATCTGTCTCGGCCCACGACGATCGAGCTGGTCGTGCCGGATCAGACCGGTTCGGCGGCGATCCGCCCCGATTTCACGGCGGCCACCAGCACTGCGTGGTCGGCTTCGGTCTGATCGGCGTAGCGGACGGCATACCGTCCGATCGCCTCGTCCAGTTCCGTGTCGCCGGCGAAGTATCCGGCGAGCGCCCGCGGATCGAGGGAGCGGGTATGTGCACGCGCGAGCAGGGCGCCGGCCAGGCGGCCGTAGTCATCGAGATGATCCTGCTCGAGACCGGTTGGATCGATGTCGCCTTTGAGGTTTCGGAACTGCCGCACGATGTAGGGGAGGCCGTCGATGGTCGTCCAGCCCAGGAGGATGTCCGATTCCGCTTGCACCAGCCGGGCGCCGTGCACGATCCGCTTGCCCTCGTGCTTCGGTTCGTCGACCGGCAGGTATGCCGCCAGTGCGGACGGCCGGGCCTGTTTCAGTTGAAGTACGAGCACCTCGTCCCGATTGCCGTGCAGCAGGGCGATATAGCTGCGCAGACCCACGCTGCCGGTTCCGACGATCCGGAAGGCGACGTCGGACACGGCGAATCGGGTGATCAGGTTCCGTCGCGACTCCCGAAGCGACTCGACATAGCGTTCCAGCCCGTCGGTCACCGCATCGGCGGTCGCGCGATCCACGTGGGTGAGGATCGGCGGATCGTCGATGAACCGTCGCCTGCGGATCCCGGTCTCGTGGTTCTCGATGTGGGCGGTCCATTTCGCCGCCACCTTCTCGCTGGTGTTGCGTCGCGCTTTCTGCGCGGCCTTGTCGAAGTCGTCGAGCAGAGCGTCGGCCTTCGCTCGCGCAAGCACCGACTTGTCGGGCAGCGCATTCCAGGACTGGAGGAACGGAAGTTCGGCGAGATCGCGGATGGTGCGTCGATACGACCTGACGGCGTCTTCGGCGGCCTCGGCGCACCCGCTTTCGGTCACACCGCCTTCGCGTCCGGCGAGTACCAGGCTGGCGGCGAGGCGCTTGAGATCCCATTCCCACGGACCGGGGAGCGTCTCGTCGAAGTCATTGATGTCCATGACAATGTGACCGTCCGGCGTCCCGTACAGGCCGAAGTTCGCCGCATGCGCGTCACCGCACAGCTGCGCCGTCAATCCGGTGACCGGAGAGGCGGCGAGGTCGGCCGCCATCAGACCGGCGGCGCCGCGGAAGAAGGCGAACGGCGAGGCGATCATCCGCCCGATCCGCAGCGGGACGAGATTCGCCAGCCTGCCCTCGTTGTCGGCCTCGACGAAGTCGAGCACATCCGGCCGGCCGGCGCGGGCCGCGGCGTGATCGTGTGCACGCGACGGCGCGGTTGCCTGCAACGCGCCTCCACACGCGAAGACGTCGTCCGCCTCGTCCTGGGTTCGCAGGTCCACGGCGCGCGCTCGATTCTTCGTCACCACGGCGACACTATCGGAGGCATGTGCGCGGCTTGAACGCTCGGCGCATTCGCCGCACGACATTGTGGCTGAAGAGTGGTTATGCTTCGGTTTCCGGTCGCAGGCAGCATCCGGCGCCGGAGACACGTTCCGGAGGCATGCCGTGCCGCCGGGCCTTCCTTGACGGAGGAATGTCATGTCCGCTGAACCCGTTGCCGCGACGCCCGAAAACCCCGCCGGCCACATCCGATTGACGTCCCACAGTGGCGGCGTCGGGGCTATTCCGGTCAACTGGGGCGCACCCACGGCGTCCGAGCGCGGTCCGGTGGTCGGCACCACCACCAATCGCGCCCACCGCAACGTGATCGGGACGCACAGCGGCTCGTACAGCATCTACCGGGCTCTGGCGGTCGCGTCGGGTGCACTGTCGCGCCACCACAAGGCCGACCTCACCAACACCGCGCCCACCAACGCCATCGGCCCGTATCCGCAGTGGAGCGAGCCCGGCAAGATCGTGAGCCTGGACCCGTGGGGTGCCACGGTCGCCGAGGTCTTCGCGGCCGAGTTGGCGGCGGGGCACGACATCCGGCCCAGCATCGCCGTGACGAAGGCACACGTGATCCTGCCGGAGATCATGGAGGCGATCCAGAAAGGTCGGCTGCACCCGGACGGCCGTTTCCTGCTGCCCAGCGGTGCTGCGCTGGTCACCAAGGCGGCGATCGAGCCCGTCTGGCATCTGCCGGGTGTGGCGGAGCGCTTCCACTGCAGCGAGACGGATCTGCGGCGCGTGCTGTTCGAGGAGACCGGCGGCATGTACCCGGAGCTCGTGACGCGTTCGGATCTCGAGGTGTTCCTGCCTCCGATCGGCGGGCAGACCGTGTACATCTTCGGTGACGCGCGAGACCTGGCCGATCCCGCGGTGGAACTGACCGCGCGGGTGCACGACGAGTGCAACGGCTCGGACGTGTTCGGCTCCGACATCTGTACGTGCCGTCCGTACCTCACACATGCGATCGAGGAATGTATCCAGGGTGCGCAGCGTGGCGGTGTCGGCCTGGTGGCCTACTCGCGCAAGGAAGGCCGCGCGCTGGGCGAGGTGACCAAATTCCTGGTCTACAACGCCCGTAAGCGCCAGGTGGGCGGCGACACTGCCGACCAGTACTTCGCCCGCACCGAATGCGTGGCAGGCGTGCAGGACATGCGCTTCCAGGAAATGATGCCCGACGTGCTGCACTGGCTCGGCGTCCGAAAGATCCACCGCCTGGTCTCCATGAGCAACATGAAGTACGACGCCATCACCGGGTCTGGGATCGAGGTCGGGGAGCGGGTGGACCTCCCCGCCGACCTGATTCCGGCCGACGCGCGCGTGGAGATCGACGCGAAGATGGCGGCCGGCTACTTCACCCCGGGCGCGGTGCCGGACGCCGAAGAGTTGGCGAAGGTCAAGGGGCGGGAGTTGGACGAATGAGCGTGACCGGCGTCGGTCCCGCACTGGACGTCGGGCGGGCCGAGGGTGCGGCCGCGGCCCTGCGCACCACGTCCGCCGTGCGGGAACGCGCGCAACTGCTGCTGCGTCGCGCGCGCGAGGACGGTTCACGCTGGTTCGGCGTGGACGACGGCGCGCTGCATACGGCCGCGGGCGAGGTCGTGGACGTCACGCGTGCCCGCTATCCGGACCTGAAGATTCCCTACCACAGCCGGTGGCGCCATTTCGAGGCCGGCGGAGTGGAGCGAAAGGCCGGGCTGGACGCGCGCCTGGCCGCGCTGGACGCGCCGGGCCGCGCCCGCGCCATGATCGACCTCGCCGTTGTCAGCGTGCTGCTCGATGCCGGCGCCGGTCCCGACTGGCGATACCGCGAGGCGGCGAGCGGACAGCACTTCGCCCGTTCCGAGGGTCTGGGCGTCGCGAGTTGGCACGCCTTCTTGGGCGGACTGTTCTCGAGCGACGTGACGCGGCCGCTGCAGGTCGACGCGGCCGGACTTCGTGGCCTGGACGCGGACCGGCTGGCCGAGGCGTTCCAGGTGGGTCCGTCGAATCCGTTGGTGGGACTCGACGGTCGCGTGCTGTTGCTGCGCCGACTGGGCGAGGCGCTCGCCGCGCAACCCGACGTGTTCGGTCCGCACGGCCGGCCGGGTGGACTGTTCGACCTACTGGTTGCGCCGCAGGGGCCGGCCGCGTCGACGGTGGCGGCCCACGACATCCTGTCGCAGCTGCTGACGTCGCTGTCGGGCATCTGGCCGGCGGGCAACGCCATCGGCGCCGAACCGTTGGGCGACTGCTGGCCTCACGAGGCAGTGGACGGTGCGGGTCTGACCCGGGGCTGGGTGCCGTTCCACAAACTGTCGCAGTGGCTGACCTATTCGTTGCTCGAGCCTTTCCAGTGGGCCGGTGTGCAGGTGGTGGGGCTGGACGCGTTGACGGGCCTGCCCGAATACCGCAACGGCGGCCTGCTGCTGGACACCGGCGCGCTGCGCCTGCGCGACCCCGACTGGGCTGTGTGCAGCTGGGCGGCGGGCGACGAACTGGTCGTCGAGTGGCGCGCATTGACGGTCGCGCTGCTGGACGAACTGGCCCCGCTGGTGCGCGCACGCCTGGGTCTGGATGCCCGGGAGATGCCGCTGGCCTGCGTCCTCGAGGGCGGCACCTGGGCGGCGGGCCGTGCGCTGGCACAGCGCACGCGAGGCGGGCTGCCTCCGCTCTCCGTCGTCAGCGACGGCACGGTCTTCTAGAACGAAACGAGGACGGACACATGGGGACAGTACACCTGATCGACCACCCTCTGGTGCAGCACAAGCTCACGATGATGCGCCGTAAGGATGCCTCCACCAACAGCTTTCGGCGCCTGGCGAACGAGATCTCCGCGCTGATGACGTATGAGGTGCTGCGCGACATTCCGATGCAGGAGGTCGAGATCGAGACGCCGCTCGAGGTCACGACCGGCAGGGTCATCGACGGGAAGAAGCTGGTCTTCGTCTCCATTCTGCGCGCGGGTACCGGCATCCTGGACGGCATGCTGACGATCGTGCCGGGTGCGCGGGTGGGGCATATCGGTCTGTACCGCGATCCGAAGACCCTCGTGGCGGTCGAGTACTACTTCAAGATGCCCGGCGACCTGCACGAGCGCGACGTGGTAGTGGTCGATCCGCTGCTGGCCACCGGCAATTCAGCGGTGGCGGCGGTGGAGCGGCTGAAGGAGTGCGGTCCCAAATCCATCAAATTCGTGTGCCTGCTGACCTGTCCGGAAGGCGTTGCCGCGCTGGACAAGGCGCATCCCGATGTGCCGATCTACACCGCCGCCGTCGACCGCCAACTCGACGAGCACGGCTACATCCTGCCCGGCATCGGCGACGCAGGCGACCGCATCTTCGGCACCAAATAGCAGCTGCGGTCGTTGCCGGTGGTTACGCGGGGAACCGCAACGCGAGTGCTGTCTTGATCTCGATGTGACGCAGCAGGAAGGCGCGCTCGTCGAGCCGCTTGCGCCGCAGCCAGCCGGTGACCTCGTCGTTGCATTTGCTGGCGTTGCAGGAGCCGCAGGCCGGGGCGATGTTGTCGAGGGTGTACCGCCCGCCGCGCGACAGTGCCTGTACGCAGTCGCGTTGCAGCGGCTTGTCGGTCGCACCGCAATACGCGCAGCCGCCCCACGCCTCGGTGAGCGCACTCCACTGCTCGTCGGTGAGGTCGTGCTCGACACTGTCCATCCGACGCTTGCGTTTACGGGCTCCTCTGGCCTTGCGACTTCGGTTGACCGCCATCGCCACAGCGTAGGGCTCGCGACGGGTCAGCAAGGCGACGGGGGCACGCTCTGCTCGAAGGTGAACACGTTCTCCGGGTCGTAGGTGGCCTTGACCTCGCGCAACCGCTCGCGGTGGGAGCCGTAGTACTCGCGCTCCCAGTCCGACGCGGACGCGTTCGGCACGTTGACATACGCGCCGTCGCCGTAGGGGCGCAGCGCGCGCCAGAAGTCGGAGGCCCAGCCCAGCGCCACCGAGTTCAGGGCGGGGTCGTTCCACGCCGCGCCCGGCTCGCAGTAGAACAGCGCGTCGCGGTGCGGGAACGCGGATCCCCCTGGCGGCGCGTGCCGCACGGCCCCGCCGAAGCTCGAGCAGAAGAAGTTGCTCGGCGGGCTGGGTGTGTTGTCCATGAAGCGGACGATCAGGTCGATCGCCTCATCGGGGAACGGGCGGGTGACGAACTGGGAGTAGAACTTCCAGAAGGCGACGTCGTTCGGACCCCTGTCCACGTCGCCGTACACGGTCGGCCAGGCACCCTCCGTCACCGTCACCTCGGGACTGCCGATCGTCAACAGCGAGCGCAGTTGGTCCTCGAGTTCTTGCCGCGAACAGCCGTGCAACAGTGCAGACAGCTCGACCGCGGTGGAATCTACCTCGAGTGCGCTCGTCAGCCGCTCGTCGGCGACCGGCGCCTCGCGCTGCCATGCTCGAAGTAGGTCACCCAGGTCGCCGTGACCGGTCCACTTCGCGACCAGGAATGTGACGTCAGACAGCTCGTGCAGCTTCAACGTGTAGGACGTCGCGATCCCGAAGTTGCCGCCGCCCCCACCGCGGCACGCCCACAGCAGGTCGGAGTTGCTGTGCTCGCTGGCCTCCACGACCTTCGCCGAGCGCGCGCCGTCGGCAACCACGACCTCCGCGGCGAGCAGGTTGTCACAGGCCATGCCCATGCTGCGGGTCAATAGTCCGAAGCCACCCCCGAGAATCACTCCGCCGAGTCCGACACCGCCCTCCGAGCCGGTCGGAACGGCGAAGCCGTGTTGTCCGAGCGCCGCGACCGTCTCCATCTGCGTCAGACCCGTTCCCACCGTCGCCGTACCCGCCGATTCGTCGATCTCGATGTTCTTCATCCGGCTGACGTCGATCACGAGGCCGCCATCGAGTGATGACCACCCCTCGAGGCTGTGGCGTCCGCTGCGGGCACGGAGGGCGATGCCTTCTTCTCGGGCCCAGCAGACCGCGTTGACCACGTCCTGCGTGTCGCAGCAGAACACGATGGCCTCGGGGTAGCGGGAATACAGGCGGTTCCAGCCGACCCGCGCTTGCTCGTACCCGGAATCGCCCGGACGCACCACGTCACCGGTGAGCACGGTGGCGGCGGTCAGAGGCGTCATACCTCGGTCAGTGCGCGAAGACATCGGCGTCTCCGGGCTCGGTGTCCAGTACCTCGCGTTTGAATATCAACAGATAGGCGAAATACACCCCGCCGGCGAGGAGCAACCCGATCGCAATCAGTATGGAGGTCAACGCACTCGAGGGCGACACGATCACGAACACCACGAAGGCCGACCACACCAGTGCACCGATTGCGATCGGCAGTTCGAAGCGCCCGAGATCGAACGCGCCCGCCCTACGATCCAATCGTTTGCGGACCGCGAGATACAGGACGATTATCCCGCCGTAGAGGACCGCCGAGATGACCGTTCCCACCGTGAGCAACTCCAGCAGTGCGCCGCCAGGCAGCGCGGCCATCAGGACGACCCCCACGACGACGATCAAGATGGTCGCCGGAATGGGTGTCTGCGTGCGCGGATTGACCCGGCGCATCAGCCGGTGAGCGGGGAAACGCGCGTCGCGCGACATCGCGAACACCATCCGCGAGCAGGTCGCCAAGGTCACCATTCCCGCGCCGAAGAAGGCGAACGCGATCGCGACCAGCAGTGTCCTCTCCATCACCGGACCCAGCTGATCGCGCAGGATCGCCGCCACCGGCGTGTCACTGTCGCTGATCCGGGGAACATCTTTGATCGCGATCGTGAGCGCGATCAGAAACACCAGGCCCAGCACCGCCGCCGCCACGACCGATCCCACGATCGCGCGTGGGACGCTGCGAAACGGATCCTTGGCCTCCTCAGCCATGTTCGCCGCGGAGTCGAAGCCGACGAGGGTGGCAAGCCCCATGATCGTCGCAGCCATCAATCCGCCGCCGACGGCGAAATAGTTGGGGGCGCCCTCGGTGACACCGCGGGAGGTGAGATTGCCGACCGAGCCTTCGCCCGTGAGCGCCACGGCGACGAAGAGCCCGATCGCCAGCACCACGACGATCACCAGTTCGAGCCCTACCGCGCCCGACGTGATCAAGCCGACGAGGCGCGTGGAAAACACGACGAGCACCGCTTGGACAAGCACCACGGCGAGCGTGATCATGCGCGCCGTGCCCTCGTCGGGCTCCATGCCGAACAGCGGCATGAGGGCGGAGCTTGCCATCGCATTGTCGACCGTCACCACGCCGAGGGCCAGGTAACAGAAGGTCAGCCATCCGAACAACCAGCCGACCTTCGGGTTGGCGAGCCGTGACGCCCATTGGTAGGAGGAGCCGCTGAGTGGGATGCGGGCCGCGAATTGGGCGATCACCAGCGCCACCAGGGTCTGCCCCAACGCCACGACGATCCAGAGCCAGATCCCCACCGGCCCGGCGTCGCGAAGTACGTCGTCGTAGGTGCCGAAGATCCCGACCGCCACCGAGATGAACGCGAACGAGACAGCGAACACCTGAAAGGAGCCCAGAGTTCGCTTCAGCTCCGGTTCGTAGCCGCAGTCCTGACATTCTTGATCGGCGGTCTGCGAGCCCAACACGTTTTCTGCCGTCATCTCGGCCGCCTCACGTTCGATCGGGAACTGCGGAGAGGGTGAATCGTTTCGAAAAGACCGCGACAACGCGACTCGTTCCACGATCAGAGCGAGACCGGTCTGTTTCATCGTCCTCCTCGCGGGGACGGATGTCAGTGATGGTTCGTCTTTCTAAATACTCCGGCTGCGCACGGCACGCGTCGTCGCACACACCTCGGCCGCCGGTGCCATTGGCTCCGGCGGCCGAGAATCTGCAGATCCATCAATCCAGAGTCGTCTACTCCAGGTCGTCGTCACATCACATCCAGGGCATGTCGGGATCGAGCGGGTGGGAGATCACGCCGTCGTCGGGCTCGAGGGGGTAATTGACCTGATGGATGGTCGCGGATGCGGGTCCGAAGAGGGACGTGCCACCGGGCTCGACCAGGGTGGTGCCCGGCTCGACGAGGGTGACCTGCGGGGGCACGTCCTCGTCGGGGGCGTCGCATGCGACCATGGGCCATGCATTGGCGCAACCGATACGGTCCCTGACCTCGACCTTGTACGGGGAGAGCCCGGAGTCCGGGGAGACGACCTGAGGCGACGTCGACTGCGCGGGTGCGGCGACGGCAGTGGCGCTCTGGCCCAGGAACATTCCGAGTCCGAGGGCGGCGCCTGTTGCGGCGGCTGCGGCGATGCGTGTCTTGGTCGAGTTCATTGCGTTTCTCCTGAGTGTGGTGGGGGTGGGTTTCCGTGTCCCTTGTGGACTGACACCAGTCTTCGCCGTTACAGGGCCCCGCCAACTCCCCCCAGAGGGGTGGTCGGCCGTCCATCCGGGGGTGGATGTTTGCACCCCCAGGGGTGTTCCCACAGCTGTGAACGGACAGTGGCCCGCCGCCGGTGACGTCAGAGATAAAGGTCGACGAGGGTGCTGACCAGCGACCAGTGCGTGGTCCGGGCCCGCAGGGTCCTCAGCTCGGGGTAGACGATGCGGAAGGTGCGCGCGAGGGCGACGCCCAGTCCGCCGGTGATGTCGGGGAGCCCTGATCGGGTGTCGACCGCGAGGACGCCGTCGAGCGGCGGGTAGGCGGCCAGTCGCGCGAGGATCGGGTCGACCCGAAGGTGCGGGCCGAGTTCCCGGAACAACCCGATGTTCTCCTGCAGGCCTCTGGTGATCGGCAGGTCGGTGAGTTCGATGACGTGCCGGTGCTGGGCCGCTGCATCTGACTGGGCGACCAGCAGCAGGTCGTACAGTTTCCCGGTGACGACGTCGTCGAATCGGTGAAAGTCGTCCCTCACGACGCCGATACTGGCGGCCACCCGGAAGATGTCCTCGAACTGGTCGAACGTCATGAGCGACCCGTGGCTTCCGACCTCCGCACCGTCCATCAGGTGATCATCCTCCCCGATACGCCCCGGCTATGTCATGTTCATTCTTCCGCCGGAGGTCATGCCGAGGTCACGGATGTCGCGCTCTGGAATCGCGTTGTCCGGCACGAAGTCCTGCGTGGCCGGCCGACCGGGTTGTGCACGACCACCGACTGCGAGTACAGCGAAGGGTATGGCCCGGTGGGTGCGGCGCGGGGCGCGGTGGTGGCCGTTGGCGGCCGCCGCGGTGCTGGTCGTCGTGTTGGCGCTGTGCGGGGTGGTCCCCGTGTGGCCGGGACTGTTGCACCTCGTCGCGCTGCCGCCGCTGGATCAGTTCGCGGACCTGCGACTTCTGCTGGTACGCACCGACTCGTGGTCGCAGTGCATCGTGCTGCTGGGCGTCGTGTCGGCCGTGCGGATCATGCTGATGGCCTGGCTGCTCGGTGGACTCGACACGAGGCGTATCCGCTTCGCCGTAGCGTTCTACGCGACTGCGTTCGGTCCCGTCCTGCTGGCGTCGTGCGCCGATGCGACCGCCTACGCGATGCTGTACTCGCGGGCGTTCTGGCCGGCGGTAGCGCTCGTCGCGGTGCTGGTGTCGATACTCGGGCCGGTGCCGTGGCAGGGCGGCGCCGGCCTGCGCGCGGCCACGGGGCGGGCGTGGCGCCGGGGCCTGCGAATCGAGGTGATGGTGCCGTATTGCGCGGCGATCCTCGCACTGGGCGCCCTGGCCGACCGCGTGCCTGCCCTCACCGTGCTGCTCGTGCCGGTATCGGCAGCGGCAACGGGACTGACGGTGTGGGCGATGGGCCGTGCGCCGCTGAGGCGGCCCGTCGCGGCGCTCGCCGCGGTGCTCGTCGCGTCGACGATCGTGTCGGTGATCTTCGTTCGGACCCGCGTCTACGACGATCCGGAACCCGGACCACGACAGGCTGGTTCGCTGCTCGTCATGTCCGGCATCGACTCGCGTTCGGGGGAGGGGACGATCCACCGGGCCGACGTGCAGCGGCTGGGGTATGAATGCGAACAGGTGTACTACTTTTCCTACGCCGGAACCGGGGGTGGGCAGCCCCGACGCGACGCCACCTGCCCGATCCGAACGGGCGCCCCCTACGAACCGGCCGACACCCATCGACCCGTCGAGGAACAGGTCGCCGTGTTCACCGAGCAGGCGGCGAACTTGCAGCGGCCGTTGACCGTTGCCGCGCATTCGCACGCCGGCTGGATCGCGTGGGAAGCGGTCGCCACAGGTCGGGCACAGGTGGACGTGCTGATCCTGGTGGGTGTGTTCCCGGAGACCCCGCTCGGATTTCCGCCGCCGGAAGTCGACCGACCGGGCAGGGTGTTCGGCGACCTGTTGCGGTGGGCGGTGCCCGCGATCGACTTCGTCTTCTTTCAGTTCGACCCGGACACACCCGCCGCGCGCCAACTGCTCGGTACCGCGGGTACCGCACAGGCCGTTTTCGGTGAGGTACTGCCCGAGGACGTGCGCGTGCTGAGTATCGCGTCGGCCGCCGATCTTCCGCTGATGCCGCACGGCTGGCGCCTGGACGTCGAACGCAACGGTTGCCCGGTTCGCGCCGCGCACTCGTCTCTACCGACCTCCGCTGCCTTCAACGATGAGGTGATCCGGTTCCTGAACCACCGGGATCCTGTGCCCTGCCCGGTATGGCGGGACTGGGGTGCGGTCGTGATGCAGGCCTTCGGTGTGCCCCCGAGTGCACGCTGACGAGAATGTGCGGAAGCGGACGGGACGATTTCGCGGACGCCGGAGCATCGGCCGGAGTTAAATGGAATGACGCAGGCGTAAAGGATTTCGGCACAGGGTAAGCCCAACTCAAGGTCCGTCGCCGCCCGCTCCGGTCTCGTTCCCACGGCGCGGGAGGCCGAGCGTCGGGGTGCGCGATGATCGAAGCAGTGACAGGGCTCCTCACGAGGAGAAACGAACCCGCCGATGCTCGATCCGAACCGCCCGAACAACCCGATCACGCCGCCCCTGTCAGTGGTGTGGCACTCGGAAGGCTCCTCGCGGCGGCGATACTGTCACCGGCACAGGCGTCGCTGCTCGTTGCCGATGCGCTCGATCAGCTCGAACCGGCGCGCAGCGAGGGGCAGGACCGCATCCGTCTCCGGAACGTGACGGTGTCCGACAGCGGGCATCTCACGATCGAGTACGCGCGCGGTGCGGTGTCCGGCCACGACGTGACCGAGGAGGTTACCGGGCTGTTCCGAAGCATCGCGACGAACTGTCGCGGTTCGGCACTGCCCGGCCGGTTGCACGAATCGCTGCTCGAAACAACAGATCTCGACGTGCTGCTGCAGCGAGTTCGTCTGGCTGTCGAACCCGACGTCGATGCCGCCGAGGAGAGTCGGAAACGCTGCCAGCTCGCCCGGCTGGTCGCGGCGACCAGGGGGCGGCCGCGCCCGGACGACCGGACAGTGGAGGAGCGGACGGCCGGTGAGAAGCCGCCGCCGGTGGACACCGGTTCCACCCTTGCATCGCCGGGCTGGTTCCCGCCGGCCCGGAATCCGTGGCATCGCAGGAAGAGACGGCCCTCGCGGAGGCAGGGAGCCCTCGGGCTCGTCGCGATCCTGATACTTTTCGCCGCAGTGTGGATGGCTCCGCGGGCGTGGTCGGACCTGCGGCGAGGTTGGGACGCCGTCCTGAATCCGGTGAATCCCGAGGAGCAGAATCAGATTCGACCCGTGTCGCCGCCACCGGAACCCCCGGCCGAACAGCCCACGCCGGCTACGACCGATGCCGGACGAGTGCCGCCACCCGTCGACGTCGGTGCTCCCGGCAGCGCCGGGCCGATCACGCTCGTCACGGCCACGCGCGCCAACGGGGAGTGCGGGCCCGGGCAGGCGTGCGAGATCCGGATCGACGTCCACCTCGATCCGGCGGCGACTGTCGATGCCGTGACCTGGAGGGTGAACGTGTACGACCGCTGTTCGGGCGAGGTGCGGGCGGGCGGCGACGTGTCGGAGCGCGTTCAGCCCGGGTCGCAGCAGGTGTACGGCATCGTCCGGACCGATCTGCCGCCCGGGGCCGCGCTCGCCGTCGCGGCGATCACGAGCGCCCCGGCAACAGCCGCGTCCGAGCCGCTGCTGATGCCCGCCGAAAACGCACGCTGCTGAGTGCCGGGGGCAGCCATGCAGGACGGCAAGCGTGAATCCGACCCGTGGATAGTCGGGGCGGCGATCGTCCTCGTCGTGCTCGGACTCCTGAATCTCACGGCGACCGGGATGACGGGGCACGCCGTTCGCCATCTCCTCTTCGCGGTGGCCGGACTCGCGATCATGTGGGTGGTGTCCCGCCTGCGGATCAGTGACCTCCGCGCCTTCGGCTGGGCGGTGTTCGCGGTGGCGACCCTGTTGCTTGCGGCCGTTCCCCTGGCGGGGGTTGCGACGAAGGGCGCGCAGCGCTGGCTGAACTTCGGCGTGTTCACCGTTCAGCCTTCCGAGTTGGCCAAGCTTGCCCTGATTCTGGTGCCCGCGGGCATGCTCGCGGGTGGGTTCACCCTCGCACGATTCGTCGCGACCCTGGCGATTGCAGCGGTGCCGGTAGCACTCGTCGCGGTCCAGCCCGACCTGTCGACGGCCGTCGTGCTCGTTGCGACGGCCGGGTTCATGCTCATCCTCGCGCGGGTCCCGCTGCTGCCGCTGGTCCCGTTGTTCGTGATGGGGATCGCGTCGCTGCCGCTCGCGGTGCTGTTCCTCCGGCCGTATCAGCTCGAACGGGTCCACGTGTTCCTGTCGAGCAACGCCGACCCGGCAGGCGCGGGGTGGGCTGAGTTGCAGGCGAACATCGCGATCGGCAGTGGCGGCCTGTGGGGTCTGGCGCGTGACCCGCTGTACGACGTGCGGGCACAGTTTCTCCCCGAATCGGAGCACGATCTGGCGTTCGCCAGCCTGGTGTACGGGTGGGGTCTGATCGCCGGCCTGGCCGTCGTGGTGGCGACGTCGGTGATCGTGTGGCGGGCCGCACTCGCCGCGCGCACGGCACGGACCCGGGAGGCTGCACTCGTCGCTGCCGGAATCGGTGGGTTGTTCGGAATCCACGCGCTGGTGTCGATCGGTCAGAGTCTGTCGCTGCTGCCCCACACCGGAATGCCGATTCCGCTCTTCAGCTACGGCGGGACGGCCGCGATCGTCGGATTCGCCGCCATCGGACTGGTACTCGCGGTGCGCCGAGACGGCGTCGCGCGACCGCTGTGGGCCCCCGACCCCCGGCGCCGGCGCCGCCCACGCGGAATGTCGGCGGGCACGATGACGATGATCGCCGCACTCGTCGCCATGTCGGTGTTCGCTTGGCAGGTGCAGCACGACCGGGGTGCGGAATATCGGGCGATGAGTGATGCACAGATGATGCGGTGCATCCGCCTGCCTGCCGAACGCGGACTGATCGTCGACCGCAACGGTGTCCCTCTCGTAGTGAACGTCGCCGAGTACGCCGTCGCGGTGGTCGCTCGGATGTTCGAGGACAGCGACGACGACGCCCGCAACCGGCTCGCCGCGTTGCTCGCGAAGTCACCCGACGAGTTGTCGGACCTGATCGACGCCGGCGGTGAGGGCGAAACCCAGGTGGCCGTGGGCACAGTCGCGCCCGACCAGGCTCGGCGCATCGTGGATGCGCACCTTCCCGGTGTCCTCGTGGTGCCGTCCGGTCGCAGGCAGTACCCGTACGGTGCCGTACTCGCGTCGATCCTCGGACACGTCGGGGTCGCCGACGCCGACGACATGGAACGCTGGCCTCACCTCGCACTCGGATCACGGGTCGGCAAAGCGGGACTCGAGAAGCAGTACGACGCTCTGCTCCGCGGCAGCGACGGCACACAGTGCATGTACGTCGATCCGTCCGGCAATCCGGTGGCCACCGGCGAGCGCGTCGACCCGGTGCGGGGCCACGATCTGCGCCTGCACCTCGACATCGGTGTGCAGACCCTGGCCACCGATGCGCTCGTGGAGGCGATGCGCACCAGTAAGGGCGACCTCGGCGCCGCCGTCGTGATGGATGCGCGGACCGGGGCCGTGCTGGCTCTCGCCAGCGTCCCGGGCGCCGACAACAATGTCTACGGACCCCCGGCCGACCTCGTCGCGCTTGCGGCGCAGAGCCAGACCCCGGGCCCGAGTGCGTTGGTCAACAACGCCACCCAGACCGCGGTCCCGCCCGGCTCGACATTCAAGATTGTCGTCGCGTCGACGGATATGCAGTATCCGGTGCTGTCGCCCGACGCGGTGATCGAGACCGGCGCTGCCTACACCTACGGTGGGCACACTTTCCGGAACTGGCAGCCGATGGGCCCGAACAATATGCTGCAGGCGATCCAATGGTCCGACAACGTGTACTTCTACAAGCTCGGTGAGCTCCTGGGCCCGGAGAAGATGGCGGACGTCGCGAGCCAACTCGGCGCGGGACGGCGGTCCGGGATCGACTTGCCCGGCGAGGCGGAGGGATTTCTCGGCACCCCGGAGAACGTCGGAAGCATCGGAGCCACGTGGTATCCCGGGTCGACGCTGTTGATGGGTATCGGGCAGGGCACGGTCAGCGCGACCCCTATCCAGGTTGCGCGATGGACGTCCGGGATCGCCACCGGCGCGATGGTGACCCCTCAGCTCGCCGCGGCGTACGGGCCGGAACTGATCCCCATCCCCACGGCGGCCCCACAGCGGCTCGCGTTCGCCGACCGTCTCGATCCTGTCCGGGCGGGAATGCGGGCGTCCGCGGCGGCCGGGACCGCCGGGCAACTCGCGGACCTCCCGGTACCGGCCGGCGCCAAGACGGGAACCGCGGAGGATCCGTCGGCGCCGGGGGAGGGACTGAACGCCTGGTTCTCCGCGGTGGCGCCATTCGATGCCCCCGAGATCGTGGTGACGGCGCTGGTCCGTGGTGGTGGTTTCGGGTCGGCGACTTCAGGCCCCGTGGTCAAGAAGATTCTCGAGCACTACTTCCCGCGACCACCTGCTCCGGCGCCGACCCGGTGATCAGCTGCTGTAGGCGGCAACGACCTCGGGGTGCACGAGACAGGCGGTGGCGCCTTCGGCGACGCAGGTGAGGGGGCGTTCGGCCGTCTTCACCGGGAATCCGAACGCCTCCTCGAGCAGTTGCGACAGGCCACGCAGCATCGCCCCGCCGCCGATGACGAGCAGCCCTTCCGACATCACGTCGCCGATCGCCTGCGGCGGAAGGTCTTCGAGGCATTCGGTCAGGGTATGGACGATTCCGGCTGTGGTCGCCCGCAATGCATCCACGATCTCCTCGGTTTCGAGAGTGACGAACCGTGCCCGGCCGGTGGCGGCGTCGCGGCCCTCGACGACGAGCGACTGCCCTTCGTCGGTGTCCGGTGCGCCCAGCTTCGCGCGCTCGGCGGTGAGCTCGCCGACGACGATGTTGTGCTCCTCCCGCAGGTAGTGGTACAGCGCGTTGGTCAGTTCGTCGCCCGCAAGTCGGCAACTGCGGTGGGAGAGAATGCCACCGAAACAGATGGCGGTGATTTCCGAAGTGCCGCCACCGATGTCGACGACGAGGTGGGCGCGCGGTTCGAGCGGGTTGATTCCGCAGCCGAGGGCACCCGCGACCGGCTCGGGCACCAACCCCACTTTTCGCAGGCCGGCCTCGTGCCCGACCTCGAGCAGTGCCCTGCGCTCGAGCGGAGTGGCGCCGGCGGGCACCGAGATGACGGCCTTGGGCCGCACCCCGTATCGCCTGCCCGGCGACACCCGTTTGACGATCGCCGTCACGAAGGTCCGCGCCGACTCCAGGTCGACGATCACCCCGTCACGCAACGGCCGCACCGGAGTTATTCCGATAGGCGTACGGCCGACGAGACTTCGCGCCTCGGTGCCGATGGCGAGAGCACGGTTCGGTTCCTTCGTCCGAACCAACATGAAAGAAGGCTCGTTCAGTACGATGCCGTCGTCGGGAGTTCCGACGACAGTGTTGGCAGTTCCGAGATCGATACCAAGTCCACCCACGTCGGCCTCCAGAGGGATTCCAGCGAGATGTGCTTGATGTTACGCAGCGGCAGCGTCATTCGGAAGGTATCGCGCGCATTGGAAGAATCCCGGTAAGCGGTCACGACGTCGTCACGCGAAGTCGAACAGTGGTGGAAGCACGCCGACCATCAACGCCGCCCACACACCGAACACTGGGAGGTAACGGGTCTGCCAGCGTTCGGTGGAGCCGAATTCGCGGCGGCCCCGCAGGAACCCGAGGATGAGAACGGCCGACCAGGTCAGGTTGACGAGGAGAACCAGGTTCATTCCGAGTGCGGCCACCTTGTTCGGTGTGAAGCCGAATTCCGCGATTCGAGTGAGCATGGCGAACAGCATCAGCAGGTCGACCGCGAGGGCGCTCGCAACGAGGACGAGTTGGAGGCGGTCGAACAGGTCGGGCGGCAGGTAGGGGTCGCGGGCGGAAATCGCGTACAGCAGCAGGCCCAGGACGACGACCAGGATGAGGTCCATCAGGATCAGCAGGTTCCGGTCGACGTCGACCACGCTGCCGGTCGTCGCGAATGCGACGAGCAGCACCAGCAGCATGAGAGTCGTCAGTGGTGTGAACACACGCGTGAGGACGGGGGCGATGTTCTCCACGACGTTCTGTTTCGCCTCCACGAGCCATGCGGCGACGATGACCGCACCGGCCGCTCCGAACGGCAGCACCCAGTCCTCGACGACCCACTCGACGCTCAGGCCGAGGGCGTCGAAAGCATTGACGGTCAGGCCGATGAGCACGCCGCCACCAAGGGCGAGGAGGGTCAGGTAGACCACCCATTCGCCGGTGAATCGAATGAAATCCATCCGCCGCCGGTCCGACCGCCACTGGCCGCCGACGTACGCGACGCCGACCGCGAACCACAACGCGATCGGTGTGTGGATCGCCGCGATCACCTCGGTGGAGCCGTTCGAGACGAACGGGAAGACGTTCAACAGCACCGCCGCCAGGGCGAACGGCACCACCAGTGCCGCGGCCAGTCGGTGCGTCACCTTCCGTTTCCACGCGAAGTATCCGGTGAGGAAGGGAAGAACGAACAGGCTGACGTTGCGGGCGAGGTCCTGCTCGTCGAGTGTCGCCAAGCCTGCCTTGAGGACGAGTGCTGCGCCGACCGCGAACCCGAGAACGACGAACAGTTCACGGGTGGGGCGGGTGCGACCGCCGTCGGGCGCGGCGGGCAGCAGGACGAGTTGCTTCCACAGCCGATCGGAGTGCTCCCGCGCGAACTCGCGGGAGATGTCGTCCACGTTGCCCATCCGTTTGACCGCGACCAGGAACGCCTCGTCGGTCTTCAGGCCGGCGGCGGACAGATCCGAAATCTGATCGCGTAGATGGTCTTCCATCTCATCCGTGTCGGCGGACGATATCGCGTGACGGCGCTCGACGTACCCCCGCCACTGACCGATCTGAGATTCGAGTTCCTTGTCGGTATCCATCACGACCATCCTTCCGCGGGTGCCGGGGGCAGTTGGACGGAGCGCCACACCTGGCTCAGCGCGTCCGCGACCACGTCCCACTGAGCGCGCCGTTCCGCCAGCATTTCCCGGCCCGTATCGGTGATCGTGTAGTGCTTGCGCCGGCGCCCGCTGTCGGAGGCGCCCCACGACGCCGACACCAATCCCAGCCGTTCGAGCCGATGCAGCAGGGGGTACAACATGCCGTCGGTCCACTGGATCCGTCCGCCGGACAGGTCGTTGACTCGCTTCAGGATGGCGTACCCGTAGGACTCGCCCTCGGCGAGAATTCCGAGTACCAGGGGAGTGGCCGACGCGGCAACCAGGTCCTTCTCGATATGCATAGAACACCTATCCCTAGATCTGCTAGTCATCAACGTAGCAGACCGCCCGTCGCTCATTGCCCGCTCGGGGCGGATCGGCGTGAATGCGTCGATCGACAACCTGGGGTTGACGATTCGAGAGCGTCAACTTAGAGTTGACGCATGGAGAATTCAACGCCCGCCACCCCGCCTATCCGCCTCGACGACCTCATCGAGGCGATCAAGAAGGTGCACTCGGAGGCCCCGCTCGAGCAACTCACCGACGCGGTTCTCGCCGCCGAGCATCTGGGCGAAATCGCGGACCACCTCATCGGTCACTTCGTCGACCAGGCCCGCCGTTCGGGGGCGTCGTGGACCGAAATCGGCAAGAGCATGGGAGTCACCAAGCAGGCCGCACAGAAGCGGTTCGTCCCCAAGGACCCCGGGCAGGCCTCCGACCTCGATCCGAATCAGGGATTCAGCCGATTCACTCCCCGCGCACGGCAGGTCGTTGTCGTCGCGCAGAACGAGGCCAGGGCCGCGAACAACTCCGAGATCCTGCCCCAGCATCTCGTCCTCGGACTCCTGACCGACCCCGACGGACTCGGCGCCCGGGCGATCGCCGCACAGGGCGTGGATCTGGATACGGTCCGGCACGCCGCGACCGCGACGCTGCCGCCCGCCGCCGAGGAGGTACCCGCACTCATCCCCTTCGACGCCCAGTCGCGCAAAGCGCTCGAACTGACGTTCCGTGAAGCACTTCGTCTGGGGCACAACTACATCGGAACCGAGCACATTCTGCTCGCCCTACTCGAGGTCGAGGACGGGGTCGGTGTGCTCGCCGGCCTGGGCGTCGACAAAGCCGCCGTCGAGGAGAACGTTGCCGCCAACCTCGCCGCCATCGTCGCCGCCCGCACCAAGGAATGATCCCCCGACACAGCGTAGGCGGCGCCGCCCGCGGCCGGGGCAATCCGTCGATGCGCTGCATCGAGATGGGCAAGAGGCGACAGGTCAGGGCAGCGGTCCGGCGTGGGACAGTGCGGTCCTGGTGCGCAATCCCTGGGCGTCCTGCCCCGGGGAGGCACCGAACAGGCGGCGGTATTCACGGTTGAACTGTGAGGGGCTGTCGTAGCCGACGAGATGTCCGACACCGGCGACGTCACCGGGATGGGCAACCAGCATCGAGCGGGCCTGCTGCAGTCGGATTCGCTTCTGAAACTGCAAGGGGCTCAGTGCCGTAACGGCACGAAAGTGCCGGTGAAATGCGGATGTGCTCATGCTGGACAACCGCGCGAGATCGTCGATTCGCATCGGCTCGGCGTAATTATCGCGGATCCAGTGGATCGCCCGGCTGACATGCGACAGGTCGCTGTCGGCTACGCCGATCTGGCGGGTGGTGCTCCCGTGCGGGCCGGTGAGCAGTCGCCAGAGGATCTCCTGCTCGACGAGCGGAGCGAGCACGGGTGCATCGGCGGGATGATCGAGCAGCCGCAGCATCCGCGCCGCGGCGTCGAGTAGATCGTCGTCTGCGACGCTGGTTGCGATCGCCGGCAGGCCGCTCGTTCCACGGGACCACCGTTCGGTGGGGGCCTGCAGCACCAGCGCGGCGAGGGCGGCCGGGCGCAGCACCAGGCCCATGGCCAACGACGGCGCGCCGTCGTCGACGTCGATGTAGTTGCCGGTGACGGGCAAGTTGGCGGTGACGACCAGACACTGCCCGGCCCGGTACTCGAACACCCGGTCGCCGAGCAGCAGTCGCTTGCCGCCCTGGGCCATGATCACCAGCAGTGGCGCCGTCAACGAATACTCCGGCGCCGCCGAGTCCGTCGTCACTTTCGACAACAACAGCCCGGCGATCGGCGTCCGAAGATCGGGCCGGGCATGGGCCGCGATGCTGCTGCGGATTTCGTCCAGCAGGTCGGGTGAGGTGCGCACACTTCACGAAAACATCCGCGTCGCAGTCCGGCAACCCGATCGCGGCGATCTCGAGAGGATCGTGCAATCCCCGGCGTGGATCGATCTACCACGGTCACCGCAGTTCGCGTTTCGATGAACATGCACATTCCGACCGACACCCTATGGAGCAGATCATGCGACTCGATCACTACGTCACCCTCGGCCGCTCAGGGCTGAGGGTCAGCCCGTTCGCCCTCGGTGCCATGACTTTCGGCGAGGACGCCGGCGGCGCCGGCTGCAGCGTGGCGGAATCCGAGAAGATCCTCGCCACCTATCTCGATCTCGGCGGGAATTTCATCGACACCGCCAACTTCTACACCAACGGCCATTCGGAGAAGATTCTCGGCGACTTTTTCGCCGCCCACCGCGGACGCCGCGAGCGCGTGGTGCTGGCATCGAAGTTCTTCGCGAACCTGTTCCCCGGCGACCCGAACGGGGGCGGTGCAGGACGCGCCGCCGTCATCGCTCAGCTGCACGAGACACTCCGCCGCCTCCGCACCGACTACCTCGACGTGTACTGGCTACACAACTGGGACCGCCACACCCCGATCGAGGAAACCCTGCGCACCCTCGACGACCTGGTCCGTGCCGGCAAGATCCGCTATGTCGGGATCTCCAACAACCCGGCGTGGGTGACCGCGCAGGCCCAGACCACAGCGCTGTTGCGCGGCTGGACGCCGTTGATCGCGATGCAGGTCGAGTACTCCTTGCTGGCACGGACTGTAGAAGGCGAACTCGCGCCCCTCGCGCTCGATCAGGGAATGGCACTGGTGCCGTGGAGCCCACTGAAGAACGGGTTCCTCTCCGGCAAGTATCGGCGCGGCACCGAGGTCACCGACTCCGCCCGCACCGCCTTCGTCGGCGGCCCGACCGATGCCGAGTTCGTCGTCATCGACGCCGTCGCCGCAATCGCCGACGAACTCGGGACCACCTCGGCTGCCGTCGCGTTGGCCTGGCTGCGAGGCCGATCCGGGACCGTCGTGCCGATCCTCGGCGCCAGGCGCGTCGAACACCTGACGGACAACATCGCCGGCCTCGAGGTGAGCCTCGGCCCCGAGCATCTCCGCGTGCTCGACGAGGTCTCGGCTCCCACGTTGAACTATCCGGCGCCGATGCACGGCGAACTGCGGGCGATGCTGCAGTTCGCCGGCAGCACCGTGGACGGGGAGCGGTCCACCGTGTACCCGCCGCTGCTGCAGAGCGACGTGCGGTACTGACAACTACCGGCGCGCAGGTACGAAGCGCCGGACCGCGCGGATCGTGGCGGCCGGTCGCGCCGGATGCCACACTTCGCGATCGGTGTACGACCAGGCATAGGTCGGGCTGCCGTCGCGAATGCAGTCGAGCAGCCGCGGTTCGTCGAGCTTGTCGGCCGACCATTCGTACAGGTCCTGCAGGCGCGGCCCGATCAGGCCGTAGTCCAGCAGCTCGCCGAGGTTGTGCTCGGCGGCGACGTACGTGGCGACGTCGTCACCGAGTGGATAGCGGTCGGGGAGAATCCGCGAAAGGGAGAGGAAGATCCCGGTCATCGACAGTCGCGGATCGCCGAGCAGGGGGCCTGCCGGCGCGAGCCGCCCGAGCGCCAGACGTGGCGCCGCGACCAAGGCGTGGGCGAAGAGAACGCGGAGCAGCACGACGTTGAGAAAGAAGCGCTCGGGACGGCTCTCGGTGTCGGCGAGGTCGCGATGGTCGAGGTAGGCGGAGACGATGCTCGCATTGTGGGCCCGGTACCAGGTGCGTGCGGTCGGATCGGCAACGAACAGCATCCACAGGTCGACCGCGTGCGATGACGGCGTCCCTCCCATTCCGCCGCTCCGGGCGACGGCCTCGCACCCGTCGCGCAGCAGTCGCTCGTTGACTGCCCGCCACCACGGACTCCCGGGAGGCGTCGCCTCGAGTGCGGCCAGCACGCCGCGGCCGACCTGCCAGCGCATGAACGACAGCGCCGCACGGCGAAACGGCAAATGCCGCGGTGCGTTGCCCACCGGACCGTGATACGTGCGGGCGCTCAGCTCGAGGCGGGCATCAGGGTCGTCACGCACGGCGTGGACCTGGCCGAGTGCCCAGTCTGCGGCGGAACCTCGCGAACTCACCGTCCCATTGTCGGACCCGACCGGTCCGGGAGGAAAGCTCGAAACGGATTCGACACTTCCGCGACAATGATCACCCGCCTGACTCTTTCGAGTGAGACTGGCTCACGCTAGACAGCGATACCGACAAACAATGTTGGCCTGCAGAGTTCCGAATCGCACCCGCTGCACACGGGCGAGAGCAGGACGAAGGGAGGGGCAGATGACCGCAGCTCATGCAGTCTCGATCGCGGTGACGTTCACCTGGCTCGGGATGGTCTTCGCGATCTCGTTCCTCGAGGCGCCGCTGAAGTTCCGTGCACCCGGGGTGACGGTGCGGCTCGGGCTGGGGATCGGCCGTCTCGTATTCCGGGCGCTGAACGTCACCGAGATGGTGTGGGCAGCGTTGCTCGTCGCCGGACTCCTCATCGAGGGGCCACCGGTCCGGGTGGCGGTGGCAGGCGCGACCGCGGTCGCGGTGCTGGTGGTTCAGCTGGTCGGGGTCCGGCCCCGGTTGACACGTCGATCCGACCGCGTCCTCGCCGGCGAGGACGTCCCGCGGTCTCACGCGCACTACGTCTACATCGGTCTGGAAGTGGTGAAAGTCGTCGCTCTGCTCGCAACCGGGGTGCTGCTCCTCGGTGTATGACCGGGTGCACCGAAGGGCTCGATCACTGGGCGCGGGGTCTCGCGCTCAGCGTGTGCCGTCGGCGGCGTTTCGACATCGCCCGCTGGATGGCCTCGACGAGGTCGGCGTTGGTATCGCATGTGACGATGGTGGCATCGTTGCCGGCGGTCTCTTCGGACTGCACGGCAGTGAGGGCGATGGCGGCATCGAGCGCCACGACGTGGTCGATCGTAGGGTCCTGTTGGAGCTTGGCGGTGATGGACGCCTCGACGGATGTCATGTCTTGGCTGTTGACATTGAGAACCTCGCTGTTGCCGCCCGACAGGCCCTGCGCCACACCGGCGCAGCGGGCTTCGAGGGAGACGTTGCCCTGTTCGTGGTTGATGCAGAGCGTTCTGCGGGCGTCCTCGGCGGCGCGGACCGACGGGCCCATGGCGTCAGGTGTGGCCAGGGTGAGTGCGATCCCGCGGGAGAGGTCAGAGTGCGGGTGGTTTTCATCGTGCGGTCTCCGATTCGGCGGGATCAACGCTCGGCCTACGTCGAGATGGGCAAACTGCGCCGTGCAGAAGCTCGTCGCTCGCATCGAGGGACCGGAAAGCCGCGCGTACGGTCAGCCTGCTCGACCCGACCCTGCTACCCCGCAGGACCTCGGGTTCACCCGCACGCTCCGATTGAGCGCAACCGACGACCATCATGTCGGTCCGTCGACCACCACCTTCGGTGCACACTGGACTCAGCCACCCTGCCCGGATCGGTGCTCAACCGAAATCGCGGCGGCGGTGCAGGAGGGCCGGATGTTCCACCGCGGCGACCACGTGGTCACCGAAACCCCGACGCTCGACGAGGATCTGCTCGTCGAGCCCGAGGGGCGCCGCCCGTGGGTCGAATTCCTCACGTCCACCCCCGGACGGCTGTCCGTGCTGGGGATCGCGCTCATCGCCGTGGTCATCGCCGCCGGCGTGATCACCTCGGCGGCGGTCGGTGCGCGGCAACAGCGAGTCGAGGTACTGCGCACCCACACCGAGCCCCTGGCGAACGCCGCCCAGGCCCTCTACAGCTCACTGTCGATCGCCGATGCCGCCGCGACGACCTCCTTCATCTCCGGTGGCGAGTCGGGTACCGGCGCGGAGCAGTTCACGCAGGCGGTGGGGGACGCGTCGAATGCGCTGGTCACGGCGACCAATGGGGTGTCGTCTCAGGATGCCGAATCGCTGGCACTCTTGTCGGACGTCGTGCGCAACCTCGCCGAGTACTTCAACCTCGTCGCCACGGCTCAAGCGAACGATCGGGCCGGAAACCCCGTCGGGGTGGCCTATCTGTCCGATGCGTCCGCGCTCATGCAGCACACCATCCTCCCGTTGGCGGAGCAGCTCTACGTCCGTCAGGCCGAGGCGGTCGCCGAGACTCAGACGCACACGGCCCAACTGCCCGCGGCCGCGTTCACGGTGACCGCGGCCGCCGTCGTCGCGCTCGTTCTCGCCCAGCTGTACGTCGTGCGGAAGAGCAAGCGCCGGTTCAACCCCGGGCTCGCTGTCGGGACGCTGCTCATGGCGGGACTCCTGATCTGGCTGATCGCCGGAAGCCTGGTGTCGACGTCGGCCAGCGAACACGCGAGAACCGAAGGAACACAACCCATCAACACTGTTGCGCGCGCTCGTATCCTGGCGCAGCAAGCCCGCGCCGACGAGACCCTCGCCCTCCTGCAGCGCGGGGCCGACACTCAATCGGAAGTCGACTACATGCGGCACTCCCAGGCGTTGTCCGACGAGCTCACCCGGCAGCTGGACAGCTCGCACGGCGACGTCGCCGCGGCCGACCTCCGCGACGCCGTGGCGGCCCGCGACGGCTGGCTGGCCGCGCACCGGGACATCGAGATCGCCCTCGAGCGCGGTGACTACCCGACCGCCGCGGCGATCGCCGCCGGGTCCGGCTCCGGCACGTCGGCCGCGAAGTTCGCGGCCATGGACGCGGCCCTCCGAAAGGCGATCGACCGACTTCGCGACGACGAGGCAAGCGCCGTGACCGACGCCTATCGGTCGATGTCGTCCTTGGCGATCGGTAGCATGATTATTGGCGTGTCCTGCGGATTCGCCGTCGGCGGGGGTATCTGGCCGCGACTGAACGAGTACCACTGATGACGCAGGTGAGGATTTCGAGACCGGGGGCGACGCCGCGTGCTCGGCTCCTGGTCGGCATTCTCGCGGTCGCCGTCCTCGCCGGCTGCGCAACACCCGACCCCCTCACCCCGACGGTCGCGGGCACGTACACCACACGACCGATGACAAACGGTGCACAGATCATCCCGCCCACGAACAACCCGCCGCCTGCAGGACCGTCCCCCGAGTCGTGCGGAGCCCTCGCGAGCCTGCGGCCCGGCCCGCAGCCCCCGCCCGGGCAGATGCCGCCCGGTGGGTCACTCGCCGAGATCGCGTCGCGCGGCCGGTTGATTGTCGGTGTGGACCAGAACACGAACCCGTTCAGCTTCCGCGACCCGACCACGGGCACCCTGCAGGGCTTCGACATCGACGTGGCGAAGGAGATCACCAAGGACATCTTCGGCGATCCGGCAAAAGTCGAATTCCGGCTGCTCACCTCGGCCGGCCGGTTCACAGCACTCGAGCACAACGATGTCGACGTCGTCGTTCACGCCACCGCGATCACGTGCGAACGCGCCCAACGCGTCGCCTTCTCCACCGAGTACTTCCGCGCCTTTCAGCGAATCATGGTCCCGCGGGGTTCCGACATCACGGGACCGGCGGACCTGGCCGGAAAGCGGGTCTGTACGTTCGTCGACACCACGTCGCTTCCCACCGTCCAACGGGTCGCGCCGGAGGCCACGATCGTCGCGGTCCCCGATTGGGACGACTGCCTCGTCACCATGCAGAAACGGCAGGCCGACGCGACCAGCACCTCCGACTCGCTCCTGGCCGGCCTGGTGTCCCAGGACCCGCATTTTCAGATCGTGGGGCCACCGATGGAGGACGAAGAGCACTGGGGAATCGGTGTCAACAAGTACAAGGACGACCTGGTGCGGTTCGTCAACGGCACCCTCGACCGCCTGCGCGCGGACGGCACGTGGATGCGCCTGTACGACCGGTGGCTCGCCGCTTCGCTCGGGCCGATCGCAGGCCCACCCCCGGCCACCTATCGAGATTGAAAGGACGGGGTCGCACCACGAGTGTTCATGCGTTCGCGCATCCTCTCTAACTAAAAATTTAGTCAGGCTAGTATGGTCGCAGTGGGTTATCGGCTGGACCGGAGTTGCGATGCAAGGGAAAAAGGAAAAACAGAGTGATGCTCAGACGGCGCTTCATCCAGTCGGGGCTGGCCGCGGTCGGAGGGCTGCTGGTAGCAGCGTGTACCGACCCGGTGTCCTACCTCGAAGGTGGCAGCAGCGCCGATGAGGATGATCAGCGGATGTGGCGAATGCCCGAGGAGGGGGAACCGCACAAGCGGACCTGGATGGCGTTCGGTGCGAGTGAGGAGATCTGGGGAGCCGAGCTGCTTCCCGAGGTCCGCCGCAACCTCGCCGCCATCGCACAGGCGATCGCGCAGTTCGAGCCCGTCTCGATGCTGGTACGCGAAGAGGAACTCGACCTGGCCCGCGGGCTCGTCGGCCCCGCCGTCGAACTGGTAGCGGCCCCGCTCGACGACCTCTGGATGCGCGACACCGGCCCGGTGTTCGTCGAGGGTAACGGGACCAGGGCCGGGATCAACTTCAACTTCAACGGCTGGGGCGAAAAGCAGGACTTCGACCAGGATGCGGGAGTGGCGGACATCGTCACGGGCAGCGCCGGCGTCGAATCGTTGCCCACCGACCTCATCCTCGAGGGCGGCGGGATCGAGGTCGACGGCGAAGGAACCGCCATCATCACCGAAAGCTGCGTGCTCAACGACAACCGCAACCCCGGATGGTCCAAGGCGGACGTCGAGGCCGAACTGAGACCGCTGCTCGGGCTCGACAAGATCGTCTGGCTGCCCGGGATCGCGGGCAAGGACATCACCGACGGCCACACCGACTTCTACGCCCGTTTCGCCCGTCCCGGCGTGGTCGTCGCCGGGTACGATCCGGATCCGGAATCGTTCGACCACGACGTGACCACCCGTCACCTCGAGACCCTCGAGGCGGCGATGGATGCGCAAGGCCGCACGCTCGAGGTCGTGGTACTCGAGGCGCCGGGTTCCGTTCGGCCCGAGTTCGAATCGGACGACTTCGCGGCCGGATACATCAACTTCTACGTCTGCAACGGCGCCGTGATCGCACCCGAGTTCGGTGACCCGGCCGCGGACGAGGCCGCCAGACAGGAACTCGAACGACTCTTCCCCGACCGTCGTGTTGTGCAGATCAACATCGACGCCATCGCCGCCGGCGGCGGCGGAATCCACTGCACCACCCAGCGAGAGCCCGCGGGCTGATCGCGCGCTGCGTCAACCGAGGTCTCCGCACCGGCCGCCCCGCCGCCTTCCCGTAAAGTGAGGTTCCGTGTCCGAACGTCAGACGTTGATTCTGGAAGCAGCCGTCCGTGTGATCGCGCAAAGTGGTGTGCGCGGGCTGCGGATCGAGAAGCTCGCCGCCGAGGCCAGGGTCTCGACCGCCCTGATCTATTACCACTTCCAGGACCGGGCAGGTGTGTTGCGCCGCGCCCTCGAGCACATCAACGAGAGGGCCGAGCGCTACACCACGGAGGCCCTTGCCTCGACGAACCCTCGGACCCAGCTCGAACAGACGCTCCTGCTCGAGATTCAGAACACCCCCTCCGTCCGTGAAAACAGCATCGCCTGGGGCGAACTCCGGGCCACCGCAATCTTCGACGAAGACCTCCGCGACCAACTCCGCGACGCGACCCGCGCCTGGGCAAAGGACGTCGAAACCCTCATCGTCGAGGCGCAGGCCGTCGAACTGGCCGACCCGGACGCCGACCCCGCCGATGCCTCCGAACGCCTCACCGCCCTTATCGAGGGGCTGAGCGAACGCTGGCTCAGCGGATCCATCACCCTCGAACGGGCCCAGCAGCTCGCCGCCGGAGCGATCACCGCAGAACTCGGACCCCGGCCCTGACGGTGCGCTCTCGCACCTACGTTCCGGGTGCGGTGGGCGTTCTGGAATCGTCGGGCCGCACCGGCCGCCGCTGTGGTCTCCATCCGGGGAGGGGAACGCTGTCGAGCAGCGTGCGGGTGTAGGGGTGCCGGGGATCGCGGAGCAGATCCTCCGTTCGACTGCTCTCGACGATTCGCCCGTTCTGCATCACGATGACGTGTTCGGTGACCTGCCGGACGACTGCGAGATCGTGGGTGATGAATACGTACGAGATCCCGGTCGCGTCGCGGATGTCGGCGAGCAGGTTCAGAATCTGAGCCTGGATGGACACGTCGAGAGCCGCGACGGCTTCATCGAGCACGAGCACGCGAGGTTCGGCTGCGAGGGCACGCGCGATCGCGACGCGCTGCCGCTGGCCACCCGACAGGTGGCCGGGCATGGAGGCCAGCAGCCGCGTATCGAGCGACACCAGGTCGGCGATCTCCTGCACACGATCGGAATGCGTTGCTCCCGACTGGGTGTCGTACAGCCGCACCGCCTCGGTGAGCGTCTGCTGAATCGTCTTGTGCGGGTCGAGGCTCGTGTACGGATCCTGGAACACCATCTGCGCCTCGCGTGCCCGCGCGCGCCGGGCACGGGTCGCCCGGGACGGGAGGGAGCGGTCGATGCCGCAGCAGGTGATGGTGCCGGCGCTCGGCTGCTCCAGGCCGATGATCATGCGGGCGACGGTCGTCTTGCCGGAGCCCGATTCGCCCACGACGCCGAGCGAGGAGCCCGCGGCAAGTTCGAACGTGACACCGTCGACCGCCGTGAACGTGCCGAAGGTCTTGCTGAGACCGGTCACCGTCAGCACCGGGTCAGTCATTCGGAGTTCCTTCCTGAAGTGGATCGTGATTGTCGATGCGCAGACAGCGCACCGCGTGGTCGGATTCTCGGATTAGGGGGACCGGCCCCGACTCCGTGCAGAGTGTGAGGCTGCGGGGGCACCGGTCGGCGAATGCGCAGGTCTCTGCGGCCTCCCATGCTCCGATCGGGCGGCCGGGGACGGCGGCGAGCCTGGGCCGTGGATGGTCCAGATCCGGGCGGGCCGCGGCGAGTGCCGCCGTGTAGGGGTGTCGCGGATGATGGTGCAGTCCGGTGGAGGCCTGGGTCTCCACGATCTGGCCGGCGTACATGACCGACGTCCGATCGCACACGGCGGCAGCCAGATCGAGGTCGTGAGTGATGAACAGCAGGGCGACACCCGCATCGTGACGCAGTTCGTCGAGAATGGCCATCACCTCCGACTGCGTGGTGACATCGAGGGCGGTGGTGGGCTCGTCGGCGAGGATCAGCTTCGGGTCGGACAGCAGGGCCGAGGCGATCATCACCCGCTGCAGCATCCCGCCGGACAGGTCGCCGGGGTACTGGCGCATCCGCCGGGCGGTGTCGGTGATGCCGACCTCCGACAGTATTCTCTGGGCACGGCGGGTCGCCTCGTGCCGGTCGACGCGGGCGACGATTCGGAGTTGTTCGGTGAGGAAGTCCCCGACGCGCCGGACCGGATTGATGTACGCCCGGGGGTCCTGGAATATCACCGAAATTCCGCTGCGGGCCCGGAGCAGCGATTCGCCCCGCAGACTCAGCATCTCGTGTCCCTCGAGCCGGACGGTGCCCCTCGTGGTCGCCCGCTCCGGTAGCAGCCGGGCGATCGCCCGCAGGGTCATGGACTTGCCGGCACCGGATTCACCCACAAGCCCGAGGGCCTCGCCGCGCTGGATCGTCAGTGACACATCACGGAGAACCTGCCGCGTCTGGCCGGCGACATCGAGCGTCAGGTTCAGCCCCTCGACGGCGACGAGCGGGGCGGTCGGCGCCGGCGCCGCCGAAATGGGCGAACGAGATGCGAGGTGGGATATCGCTTCTGTCATGAGAGTTCCTTCGCCTGTCTGTCGTTGAGCCGCTCGCCGAGAATGTTGAACGCGACGATCACGAGCACCAGTGCTGTGCCTGCGGCCAGCGATTCGGCGGGGAATCCCTGCAACACACCGGTTTGTCCCTCCGAGACCATCACGCCCCAGTCGGCCTGTGGTGGCTGGACACCGAGGCCGAGGAAGGAGATCGCGGCCAGATCGAGTGCGGCCCAGCCGAAGAGGATGGTTCCCTGCGCGACGAGCATAGGTGCGATGTTGGGGACGATGTGCCGAACGCAGATGGCCCAGGCACCCCTTCCCTGAACCTCGAGTGCCTCGATATAGGGCAGCGATCGTTCCCGGATCGCCGCTCCTCGGACGATCCTCGCCACGTACGGGGTGTATGCGACCGCCAGTGACAGGGCCGCAGACCACTGGCTGGGACCGAACACCGCCGCGGCGAGCACCGCGAGCAACAGCCCGGGAAAGGCGAAGACCAGGTCCGAACCCGAGGAGGTGACGCTGTCGACCCAACCCCCTCGCCAGGCCGCGGTAACGGCGAGAACCGTCCCGGCGACCATTGCGAGAGCGATGACGACGAAGGCGCCGAGCATGGACGAGCGCGCACCGACCAGCAGACGCGACAGAATATCGCGGCCCTGGGAGTCGTATCCCAGCGGATGGGCGGGGCCGGCCCCGCCGAACGCGTGGGCGAGATCGCTCTGATTCGGCGGGTACGGCGCGAGGAGTGGGCCGAACACCGCGATGACTGCGGCCAGCGCGATGATCGCCGCGCTCGTGTAGCCCAGCCATCCCACCCCGCGCAGGCCTGGAACTCCGCGCCTGCAGGTGGTTGTGGCGGCTCCGATGACGGGGGAGTGCCCGGTGGCGGTGGCCATCACGCCGCCGCCGTTCCGAGACTCACGCGCGGGTCGAGCAGTGCGTAGAGGACGTCGACGATGCCGTTGACGATCACGAACGCCACCACCATGAGTAGCGAGACAGCTTGAACCACAGCGAAATCCTTGTTCTGTGCGGCGGTGACCAACGTCGACCCCAATCCGTTGAGGTTGAATGCCTGTTCCACGATCGACACCAGCACGATCAGCGTGGCGATGGTGAGGCCAGTGACGGTCGTGATCGGGATGGCGGCGTTGCGGAGGATGTGACGCCGCAACACGGCCCGGTACGGCAGTCCCCGACTGATCGCGGTGTGCACATGCTCACGCTTGGCCTCGTCACGGACCGACGCGCGGGTGATGCGTGCGACGAGCGCGAGGGAGGAGCAGGCCAGCGCGACGGCGGGGAGCGTGAGGTGGACGATCTGGTCGGCGAACCCCTCGCCTTCTCCCAACGCGGGGAACCAGTTCAGGTTGACCGCGAAGATGCTGATCAGGATGAGGGCGGCGACGAACGACGGGATCGCGGCGAGCACCGTGGTGACCAGCAGGGCCGCGGTGTCGACGAGACCGGGCTTCAGCGCACTGAGAACGCCGATGCCGATCCCGACGACGACGATGATGAGCGACGCGTAGGCCACCAGTTCGATCGTCGTGGGTGCACGCTGCGCGATCAGGGTCGACACGTCTTCCTTGCCGGCGAGCGAGTACCCGAAATCCCCCTGTAGCGCGGAGGTCAGCCAATACCAGTAGCGCACGGGCAGCGGGTCGTCGAGGTGGTATCGCGCCGTCAGCAGGGCCCGTGCTTCCGGCGTGACCTGCCGTCCGCCGGTCAGCACCGCGATCGGGTCACCGGGCGCCAGGTCCAGGGCGACGTAGATCGCAACACCGGCCACCGCCAGGGTCCCGAGCAGGAGGGCGCCGCGCCGGAAAATGAATCCACGCATGTCAGCTCCCGCCGCCGAGTTGGGCCAGCCACGGGGCCTGCATGTAGGCGAACGACGACGGGGCGCCGGTCAGCCGCTTGTCCAGAACCAGGAACGACGCGGGGTGGGACATCGGGATCCAGGGCAGGTCCTGCATGACCAGTCGGTCGGCCTCGATCGTCGCCTCGGCCCGGCGTGCGGGGTCCGGTTCGGTGCGGGCCCGGGCCAGCACCGCAGACAGGTCGGGGTTGGCGTAACCCGAGTAGTTCTGGACGCCGTTCGGCTCTACGTAGGAGGCGATCAACGCCGCAGGATCCGCGTAGTCGCCGTACGTCGTCGAACTGAATGCGTCGACGGCGGCGCGCGCGTCCGGATCGGTGAAGAAGTTGATGTAGTTCTGAGGCGAGACGTTGTGCAGGCTCGCGTCGAGCCCGATCGCCTCGGCCGCCTCCAGCCACGCGTTCGCGGCGGTGTTCACGGTGGCGAGCCCGGTGGATGTGCCGATGACCAGTGGCTTACCGGCCGCGCCTGCCTCGTCGACGAGCTGTCTCGCCCTGGCCAGGTCTCGTGTCTGTTCGGGGGCGGCGTCCCAGGCCGCGGTGAACGTGTCCCTGGCGTATCCCCACGTTCCCGGGTTCGTCGACAGGCGCGGGCCGACCGCGTTGCCCTGATAAACGGCACCGTCGAAGCTCTGCCGATCGAACGCGAGCGACAACGCCTGTCGCACACGGCGGTCGCCGAGGACGCCGGTGAGATTGGCGGGGATGAAGAACTCGGTCTCGAACGACGGCCCGACGTGCACCGTGACGTTGCTCGTCCGCTGCAGCTGCGGCAGGGTGGAGGTGTCGGTGATCCACGTGCCGCTGATCTCGCCGGTCGCCAGACCCGTCGTCAGGGTCGCCGCGTCGGACACACCGCGGAACTCGATCTCGCGGGTCATCGGCTTCAGAGACGAGTCCCAGTAGTCGGGGTTCGCTTCGACCTTCAGCGTCTTCCCTGACGTCCACTCCGCCAACTGGTACGGGCCCGTGCACATGGCGCCGCCACCGGGTGTCCCGTAATCACGGCCCCGGGCGCGGGCGAACCGTTCCTGGACGACGACCCCCGGCATCGCCGCGAGCTCACCCGGCAGCCAGTAGTCCGGGCTGCTCAGCACGAGCGTGACGGTGTCGGGGCCGTCGGCGCTGATCGACGTGATCCGATCGAGGACGGTGCCGTAGAAGCCACCGACCTCGGGATCCTTGTTCCTCTGCAAGCTGAACACCACATCGGCGGGAGTGAGGGGTTGTCCGTCCCAGAAGCGCACGTCGGAGCGCAGTTTCAGTACCAGCGTGGTCGGTGACGTGTAGTGGTATTCACTCGCCAGTCCGGGCGTGATGGCGCCGTCCGGTTGTTGCCGCAGAAGCGACTCGCACATGGTCGATATGACCGTGTTCTCCGGATAGTCGAATGCGGTGGCCGGATCGACGGTGGTGGGGTCGCGGTACAGCGCCCACGTCGCGCTGTCGGTGTGACCGGTGGCAGCATCCGTGGTCGGGGGGAGACTGAGGAAGGTCGTGTTGTTTCCGGTTGCGGGGACCAGCTCCGGTCGACCCCCGCAACCCGCCAGGGCGACTACCGTGCACGCGGCGACCGCCACGATCCGTAACTTGTTGATGCGCATGTTCGATCCCTCGAAAGTGGTGAACCTGTCTTGTGTGCCGCGGAGCGAGCCGCGGGCACGGCAGTTGCCCGTCAGGGCGTGGTTGCGTGCGACTCGTCGACGAGATCGCGGTAGCTGGCGGGCCGGCGGGTGTCGAACAAGCCGAACGTGAGCCAGTCACGCCGCTGATCCAGATCGAGATCCGCGACGAGGACACTGTCGCGGTGACGGGGGGCCTGAACGATCGTGCGCCCATAGGGATCCGAGATGAACGACGATCCGTAGAAGGTGATCCCGTCCTCGTCGCCGATTCGATTGACGGCAACCATGAAGGTGGCGTTGGCCAGGCCGTTCCCCGAGATCATCTGATGCCACATCGGTTGGGTGTCGAAATCTTTCAGCTCGGGGTCGCTCCCGATCGCCGTGGGATAGACGAGGATCTCGGCGCCCCGCATCGAATACGCTCGCGCCAATTCGGGGAACCACTGGTCCCAGCAGGTGGGGAACCCGAATTGGCCACCCGCAGCCGGGATCACCGGAAATCCGCTGTCACCCGAGTCGAAGTAGCGATCCTCGTGGTAGCCGGGGAAGGCGGGAATGTGGAGTTTGCGGGTCCGCGCGAGCACCGCTCCGTCCGGGGCGACGAGGATCGCGGTGTTGAACCCGCGTCCGGTGTCACTGTGCTCATAGAGCGAGGCGTGGACGAAGATGTCGTGCCGGGCCGCGAGTTCCCGCACGAACGAGGTCGTGGGGCCGTCCGGGATCGACTCGCTGTGATTCGCGGCGTCGGTGTTGTCAGGGATGGTCGCGAAGTACGGGCTCAGGGTCAGCTCCTGCAGACATACGACCTGCGCACCCAAGTCGGCGGCCCGCCGTACCCCGCTCGCCAGGACGGCCCGATGTTCTTCGGGATCCGGGTGCCAGGAGGTCTGCACCGCGCCGACGCGGACCGGCATACTTGTCGACGGCCGGTCGCGGGCCGGCGAGGGCAGCACGGTCTCGACCGCAGTCACGACGACGAAGTCGCCGGCGTCCGCGACATTCTGACCGATCACCCCGGCAAGGGCGCCGCTGTCACGAGGGTTCATCGCGCCGTCTCCCGAGCGGAGTGGGCCGCGGGGATCTGCTGGGTGATGCAGTGCACGCCGCCGCCGCCGTACGCGACGATGTTGCCCGGCACACCGACCACCTCGCGGTCGGGAAACGCGAGGCGCAGCGTCGCCAGCGCCTGCTCGTCGAGGTCGTGCCCGGCGATCGGAACGACCACTCCGCCGTTGGCGACGTAGAAGTTGGCGTAGGCCACCATCGTCTCGGTGCCGTCCGGCAGCGTCTGTACCGGGAACTGGGGCAACTCGAGGATCTCGAGCTGCCGTCCTGCGGCATCCGTCGACTCGCGCAGGACCTGCAGGTTCGCGGCCATGCGTTCGAAATCGGGCAGCTCGGGATCTTCACACGTCTGAGCGATCACGACTCCCGGCCGCACATATGTGCACACGCCGTCGACGTGCCCGTCGGTGTGGGCGTCGTCGAAGTGACCGTAGGGGAGCCAGATCACTGTCGACACACCCAGACGCGTCTTCAATTCGTTCTCGATCTCCGCCCGCGACATCGACGGATTGCGGTTCTCGTTGAGCAGGCACTGCTCGGTCGTGATCAGGGTGCCTTCGCCGTCGATGGTGATCGATCCGCCTTCGAGGACCATGCCCGACGGGATGCGGTCGATCCCGAGGGCCGCGAGCACTCGCCGGCTGATGGTGGCGTCCTTGTCGTATGGCTGGAAACGCTCGCCCCACGAGTTGAAGCCGAAGTCGACGGCGGAACGTTGCCCCGTCCGGTCGAGTACGACCAACGGACCCGAATCCCGGATCCAGGAATCGTCGATCGCCAGTTCCACGACGTCCACCCGGCTGCTGCACGCGGCGCGGGCTTCGTCGGCCTGGCCGGGGTTGGCGATCATGAGGACGGGTTCGAATTCGCCGATCGCGTTCGCGGTCGCAGCGTATTCGGATTTTGCCTCTTCGAAGTACGGACCCCAGAGGCTTTCTCGGGTGGGCCATGCCATGAGGCACCGTTCGTGCGGCGCCCATTCGGCCGGCATCTGCCAGATCGTCGAGGTGGTACTTCCGGTGGTCTTCTGCAGTTGTGGCGTGTTGGTCATGGCGAAATCATCACACTGACTAAAAAATTAGTCAATGGTCATTTTCGTGGTGCGCTACGGCCTCCGGCGGCCTGCTCGTGAACCTCCGCCGGCGCGGTCACGGGGATAGCTGCACAGGGTGAGCCTCATCGGCGGGGCATGGTCGCGCGGCTGCGAATGCTGAAACCTGCTGGTGTTCGGCAGTCGTCGATCCGTGCTCATTTCGTCTGTTCGGCAGTGTCATTCACGCAGCCGACACAGAACCGGGGGGTGTTGTCGACCCGCTGGCGCCGTGAATGCCCGCGGCGACACGATGTTTGCCGGGTGGTGTCCGTGAGCGAAACGAACCGATTAGTATGCGCAGTTGATGCGACGGACGTCGGTTGTCGGCACAGGCCCTGTCCGGCGGCACAGGTCGTTGCGGTACCGGGTCGAACAAAGGTGGTTCTGGTGGAGTTTCCGATGCTGTCCAAGGGGCAGAACCTGTCCCTGCCCGCTGACGTGGAGCAGATCGACGTGGTGCTCGGGTGGACCGAGTCGGACGTCGAGGTCGACGCGTCGGCATTGCTGCTGAACGCGGACCGGAAGGTGCGCTCCGATGCCGATTTCGTGTTCTACAACCAGCCGGAGTCGACCGACGGATCGATTCGGTTCCTGGGCGCGAGCGGCACCGAGGAAGGGGCGCAGGCGAGGATCGCGATCGATCTGTCCGCCGTGCCGGACGATGTGCACACCGTTGCCCTCGGCGGCAGTGTCGCTGCCGGCGGGTTCGGTGACCTCGGCAAACTCGCCCTCCGGGTCGTCGACGGTGCCGGGCACACGTTGGCGGAGTACGTCACTGCCGATGCCACCACCGAGTCGGCATTCGTATTCGGCGAGGTGTACCGCCGCAATGGCGACTGGAAGGTTCGGGCGGTCGGGCAGGGCTGGGAGTCCGGGCTGGCGGGGTTGGCCACGGATTTCGGAGTCGACATCGACGACGACCAGGACCCCGAACTCACCGCGACCGCCGACACCCCATCCGACAGTGAGGAATCCGCCGTGGTGGCGCCGCCCGGCTCCACCGGCGACGCCCCGCAATTGGTGCCCGAACTGCCCACGACACCGGCCGCACAACGGAAAGCGACGACCCGGGGTGTCCGCACTGCCAAGCGGGCGGTGAAGAAGTCGAAGCCACTCGTGTTCGGCCTCGCCGAACAGGACACCTGGCAGCCGGCGCGGTTGTTCTCGGTCATCGGCGTCGGCGCGGGTGAGGAGCAGGAGCGGCGTGCCACGTCCGCACTGATCGCGACGATGCAGGCGGTGCGTCCGTTCGCACGCGCGGTGTGTGCCCGGGTGGGGGCTCCCGCGGGCACCTTCGAGGGGTACGTGGAGGTGGCGTACGAGCGGGGCGAGACGAAGGTGATTCCGGATGCCGTGTTGAAGGTCGCCCGCGGCAGCAGGGTGTGGACCGGTCTGCTCGAGGTCAAGACCGGCAGCGGCAAGCTGAAGAAGGAGCAGCTCGAGAACTATCTCGACGTAGCTCGGAAGAAGAAGTACGACGTCGTGGTCAGCTTGTCGAACGATGTCCCGGCCAGCGCGGGGGAGCTGCCGGTGGAGGTCGATCGGCGCAAGCTCGCCAAGGTCGCTCTACGGCATTTGTCGTGGGCGGAGGTGGCGCACGAGGCGCGGATGCTGCTGTCCCACGGCGGAATCGACGACGATCTGCAGGCGTGGGTCCTTGCCGAGTTCGTGCGGTACCTGGACCATCCGCGTTCCGGGGCGGTCGAGTTCGTCGACATGGGAAGGCACTGGGTCACGGTCCGCGACGCGGTCACCGCCGGCACCCTGCGCGCCGGCGACCAGAAAGCCGCCTCCGTGGCCGACACCTGGGTGTCCCTGTCCCGGCATCTCGCACTGCGACTGACGGCCGAGTTGGGGGTCACCGTCAAACACGTCCTGCCGCGCAGGCACAGCACCGATCCGGTGGCCCGCAATGCGGCGGTTGCCGAGCGGTTGTCGGCCGACGGCGTGTTCGAGGCGGTCCTGCGGATCCCGGAGACTGCGGGCGATCTGGTGGTGATCGCGGATGTGCGGACCAACAAGATCCGCTGCCGCACCACCGTAGACGCACCGAACGAGGGAGCCTCCGGTCGCCGGCTGTCGTGGCTGCTCAAGCAACTCAAGGATGTCCCCGGCGATGTGCAGGTGGAGGCGGTGTTTTCCGAGCGGGGAAACGAAGCATGCGAGCACATCGCGGCGGTGCGGGCCGATCCGAAAGTGCTCACCGCCGGCCGGTCCGGGGACATCGTGTCCTTCTGCCTCGAGCAGTCATTCCCGATGGGCGGTCGAAGGTCGGGAACGGCGGCGAGTTTCATCAGCAGCGTGACGTCCTCGGCGGACGCGTTCTACGGGACGGTGGTGCAGCAACTACGGGAATGGGTGCCGGCTGCACCCAAGCAGACCGAGCAGCCGAGGACTGCAGAACCCGAAGGCGAGTAGAACTCGGTTGACATGCGCGGCCGGCCGCGACCTCACAGCGTCGGCCGGTCCAGCGGCCGTGGGAGCGGTGCGAGTGCGCCCGCGTCCCGCAGCTGCTCGTACACGCTGACCACCGTGTCGATCTCGCCCGACGCTGCGATCTGCAGAAGCACGCCGCCGTCCGGAACGGCCCGACGGCTCGCCTCCAGGCACTCGGGTATCAGGACTGCGCGGGCCGAGCACAGGTAGCCGGACCGGCCGACCACAGGATCGCCGACGACGAATCCGGCGTCGTCCTCGAGGGCATCGAGAGTGTCGTCGTCGGTCACGTCGCCGAAGTCCGGTTCCCACGTCGACGCAAGCATCGTGAGCAGTTCAGACTCGGGGACGACGGCACCGTGGGGCGCGTCGACACTCATCACCATTGACTGCAACAGAAACTGCGGGGTACCTCCGGCCACGCCGGAGAGTTCGACCGCCCACCCGGCCTCACCGGTACAGAGCAACCGCAACCCGGTGCCCGTCAAATCCGACCACGCCTCCGCCTCCTGCGCGACGAGGAGAACGGCTGTCAGCTCATCCGGCGCACAAGCGGTATCCGGTCCCGACGCGTGCACCTGCCGCCAGTTGCCTTCCACCGGTGACGCGACTTCCGGCAGCAGCTGCGAGACCTGTTCCACAGTCTGCCGCCACCGCCCCGCCAGCGCTTCGACCGGCTCCGGCCGCGGCCCCCAGAAGGCCCGCACGACGCGTCGCATTCGAATGCGTCCTCCTTGTCCCGCGAGTATCGGGATCCGCCGAGATCGGCGAGCGTACCTGCGGGCACAGTCTATTCGCGCTCGTCCTATTGGCGCTCGTCGCCGTACGACCGAATGTCGAATGCGAGTGTCTACTCAACGAGCACCGGAATTAGTTGTTCCAGTTGGTCCTGCGGTGATAGCCGTGATTAGAGCATCCGCCCGCTTCACCTGGCGATGCATCCCGAACGCCGCGGCAAGTAACGTGGCGGCCAACCACACGAACACCCACGTCAGGAGGGAGTCACCCTCGTCGGCGAAGTTGGCGAGCGCGACGAATGACATGAGGACACCAGCGGCGAGCATCGCCCAGCTGCCGCGGGCGACCGACTGTCGGCTCTCGGCCACTCGCGTTCGCCATGACCAGATGTCTGCGTTCGGTGGCAGCGCGCCGTTGTCGATCGCCGTGGACACCTCACGTTTCGCGGCCAGCCGCGGACTGCGGCCGCTTCGAATCAGCCAGAGCGGCACGACATATGCGGCGACGGCGCCCACCACACCACCGAGAATCACGATGATCGGATCCATGCATTCCTCGCTTGATAGATTTTGTTGGCAACAACAGGATCCGCCGGACCTCCCGCGCATCGAAACGCATCCTAGGGTTGGGAATCGAGCCCCTTCGGCTTGGAACCGATCAGAACCCTAGTTGAGGATGCCGTTGTTGAGGGCGAGAGTGACGAGTCGGGAGCGTTTCTGATTCTGAGGGAGGTCCTCTATCTGGAATGTGCTGAAGAGGGCACGGAGATGGGTCTTGACGGTTTCGGTGCTCAGGTGCAGGGCGTCGGCAATCTGGCGGTTCGAGGCCGGGATGGGGTGGTCGGTGCCGTCGTGGAATGGCCGGCACAGTTCGGTGAGGACGGTGCGTTGCGCGGGTGTGAGAACGATGTCGGCGTCGACGGTGCCCCCGATGTGGGTGACGCCGCAGTCGGTGCCAGGCTCCCCATGGTAGGTGGGCATGCTCTCGCCGACTTGGATGACGTCTCCGGGGTGCAGTGTCTGGCGTCCTTGTAGGCGGGTGCCGTTGACGAAGGTGCCGTTGCGGGAGAGGCCGTCGTCGGTGATGGTCCAGTGGATGCCGATGCGTTCGATGGTCGCGTGCAGGCGTGAGATGTCGGGGTCGGTGGGCAGCGACAGGTCGGCGTACGAGGAGCGGCCGATGACGATCGGGGAGTGGTCCGGGACGAGAGTCATCTCGTCGGTACGCCCACGGTCGGTGTACGAGAGAACAGAGTCCGTCACTGGGAGTTCCCCTTTCGGAGTGCGCCCGCTGAGGTACTGTGTTGCCGGGCTCCGTCGGTCGGCGGGTCGCCGTAGTTGGTCGACGTCATGGTGTGCTTTCTGGCGGTCGGGGCGGGTGTTGTCGATTCCGGTTCCTCCATCGTGGCGCGCAGGGGCGGGTCGTGTTAGACCCCCTGGGGGTGGTGTCTGGCCACCCCTCTGGACCGAGTCGGCGAGGGATGCGGCCTTCGACAGATCGCGGGGGTCAGCCGGAGGTCTTGCGTTCGAGGCATTCGCGTGCCACGCTCATACGCATGACTATGGGAAAGGCGGACTCCGCCACAGTCGCGTGAGCGCCGCACCGTTTCGCTCGGCGACTCGACACCGAGCGACATTCACCGATAACACTGATCACTCCGCCGAATACATGTTCGGTGTCGAAGCTGCGCGTGACGCATGGCTCGCGCACGGGTTGTGTGCACGCCCATCCGATCGCACCACGGCGGAATCGGCTGTCGAAACATTTTATCGTCGAGCCGGATTCAGCCGGCCGGAGTTCGTCTGGGTGCCGTCACCTCCAGCGGGATCGGACCTGATCGCCGCCGAGGGGTTGGCGACGACGCTGTCGTTTGCCGGCGACGGAGTTCAGTGCGTCTCCGCCCGAATAGCAACCATGCTTTCGAAATCGCGCAGACGCATGGACGCATTGATCGCCCGAGGGCGATCCGACTGGCCGCACGAACGCCGGGCGATCGAGACCGCGCGAGCCCAGTCGCCCGACAACTCTGCCCGCGTCGGCATCAGCCCCAATGCAATCATTCGAGCCGCCGTGTGGGATTCGTTGCGCACGAGCCTTTTCGATGGGGCCGCGGCTGCGATACGGACACTGATGCCCGCCGTCGTCGGCGGCGTGAGCTGGTATGGACAGCAAGAGGCCCATCGGGTCGCGTACTACGACGCGTACCGTCGGTTTGGGCTCGCCAGGTTCCGCTCCGACGATGTCGAGCTACTCGACGTCCATACCGCCCTGACCGGCGCGACCGGGTGGTGGTGGGCGTTCGACAATGTGTGCGTCGTTGCCGAACGGCCCACCGCCCTGCATGCTGAGCCCATACCGGGCCGTGTTCACAACGAGCACCGGTTGCATCACCCGGATGAACCTGCGCTGGAATTCGAAGATGGTCGGGCGCTTTTCGTGCAGCACGGGACTGTCGTCCCCGACTGGGTCGTCCTCCAGCCGACGGTCGAACGTATCGCACGCGAACGTAATGTCGAGGTCCGCCGATGCGCGATCGAGCGCATCGGATGGGACACCTACATCGACGCGGCCGGACTCGCGCTGATCGACCGAGCCGACGATCCCGGCAATGTCGGTCACACGCTGCAGCTTTACGTGATATCGGACGGCTGGGGCCGCAGCGATCACATGCTGCTCGCCGTCAACGGTTCCCCCGAACGCGACGGCCGTCGGCGACGATACGGGATCTATGTGCCGACACGAATTTCGTCGGCGTTGGATGCCGCAGCCTGGACCTACGGCATCAATGGCGCCGACTACGCCCGGCTCGTTCGTCGAACCTGAAACCCGAAAACCCGAACTCCGAAGGTGATTCGCATGAATTCGATCATGACCTTGTCCGATCTCACGGCCCTCACGGGCCTCGATGTGTTCGACTATCTCGATCAGGAAGTATCCGTACCCGTCATCGACGGTATGCAGGCTCAGGGCGACCTCATCGTAGTCCCGTATTCGCTTGTCGCCGACGTCGTCACGCCCGGTCCATGGACGCGGTCGGAGAACGTCCCGCTGTCGGGAGTGGAGTTGCTGCGGAGCGCGGCGGGCGGAAACCCGCACAGCCTCGTCGCCGACGAAGGCATGTGCATATGGTCGACACCGGTGAACGACCCCCGGCGCCTCGCGCTCGGCATCCTCGACACCCGCGTTACCGCCTACCTCATCCACCCCGAGCACGGAGCCACCGGCATCGCCCCCGGTCGGTATGTCATCGGACGACAGCGGGAACGGGGCGTCGGGCGGTTCTTCGAGCGGTCGCACTTCGTCGTCGATTGACGTCCGGGATCCGTCCGATTCGGCTCTACGTGCCGCGCAGGGGACGCAGGGCCGTGCTCACCCGGACAAGCTCGTCGAACATTGCCTGGGCCGATGCGGACACGGCGGGGTCGGGACGAAGTTGCGCTTCTCGTCGAGGAACTGGGCGACGAACGGTATCGAGACCACCTCCGCCACCGGGGTCATCTTCACTGTCGTGACAACCTGCTTGATCATCTGTGCGGCGCTCGTGTCCCGGCTGAGATGCCGCCGCAGCTGACCAGGCCGACCGGCTCGTAGACGAACGCATCCGTCTCGGCGACCGTGGCGCTCCAGTCGATGGTGTGCTGATGCGTGTTCTGGCTCAGTCGTCGATGGTGGGGTTCGTCCATGAACGGCAGGTTCACCTCTCGGAGGTCGACGAGTTCGACCTCCGAGAATCCCCCGTGAACATCGGCATCCGATGCTACCCACTGTCCTACCTGCAAACCGCTTCTGCCTGGACGGGTGCTGGCGACGATGATGTCGAGCTTGGGCAACGCTGTTCCTCCTTCGAGTGACGGGTCCGAGGGTCGCGCGGTCACACCATCCGGCGGTTCTCGTCGGTCTGGAGGCCGAGGATGAATTCTGCGTGGCTTTCGAAACCGGCCTCACCCATCACCCCATGAGCGGAGATGGTGTTGAGGTCGCGGAGGAGTTTGGACAGGAGACTGTCGTCGAGGATCGCGGCGGCACCCGCATGTCGGAACGCGCGGGTGACCACTTCCACCGAGGTCTTCGCGGCGAGCGAGGCGGCGGTCTGCATCTGGTCGAGCAGTGGGAGCTGAACACGGTCTCCTGCGTCGATCACATCGTTGACCTGGTGGAGGGTATCGATGCAGAGGCTGCGCGCGGCGCGGACGCGGGCGTCGAGTTCGCCGAGTTCGCGTTGGAACCAGGTGAGTTCGGTCAGGGCAGGAGGCTGATGCAGGTTGATCCGCCCACCGCGCCGGATCTTCGGCGCGGCGCCGACAATTTCGTCCAGAGCCCGGCGGGCCGCGCCGAGGACCATGCCGGGGTGCATTTGCAACACGAAGGGCACCATGCCGAGGCGGGACAGCGGGGTGTCGGTGCGGCAGCCTTCACCCATCGGGTCGTAGATCATGTCGTCGGCGACGAAGACATGGTCGGCCTGGAAGCTGCTGCTGCCCGTGCCGCGCATGCCGAGTACTTGCCAGTCGTCGAGGATCTCTATCTCGCCACGCGGCAGGAGCGCGGCCCGGCGTACCGGTTTGCCGGCCTCATCGGCGATGAGGAACGTCGCGGTGACGTAGTCAGCGTGGTAGAGACCGCTGACGAAGTCCCACCGGCCGCTGACCACGTAGCCGCCGTCCACCCTTTGCGCGCTGCCGGGCTTGAGGGACGCCGCCTTGAGGGCGATGCCGCCGGCGAAGATCCTGCGGGCTGTGTCCTCGCTGACCACGGTGGCGAGCTCGCCGGCACCTTCGAGAAGAATCGTGGCTGTCCAGGCGGTGGCGGGGTCGATGTGCCCAATCTTTTCGATTACCTCGAACGCGGTGACGGCATCGACGACGTTGCCGCCGAGATCGTCGGGAGTCATGATTCCGAGCACGCGCGACTGCCGCAGTGCTGCGATGGAGCGGTCACTGAGGCGCCGACCCGATTCGGATTCGATTGCGCCGATCGCGAGTTCGTCACGGATGGAATCGACCGCGGCGAGGGCCGCGGCGCGCCGATCGGTGCGGGCGAGCGGCCACGAGGTCAGCGGGGCAGTGGTGGTGGAGGTCATCGGTCGGTTCCTTTGCGGTTGGGGAGTCACGGACGGGCCGAGGCGGGCAGCGGAGTATGGATCCCGAATCGGCGTTTGCTGTAGGAGAGGGTGCGGGCGGGCCGGTTTTCGACCGTTCTGACCTGCCCGAGAATGATGACGTGGTCGCCGCCGCCGACGATCCGGGCGACGTCGCATCCGAGCCAGCCGGGGGCGTCGATCAAGCGGGGCAGGCCGCTGTCCATCCGCCAGGGTGCGTCGGCGAATCGATCGATGCCGCTGGTAGCAAAGATGCGGGCGAGTTCCTCATCGTGCTCGCCGAGGATGTTCACGCCCAGTCGGCCGGTGGCGGTGACAGCGGTCAGCACCCGCGAGCGGCGGTCGAGGGCGACGGTGATCATGGGCGGGGTCAGCGACAGCGAGCCGAAGGCGCTGACAGTGGCACCCACGGGCGTGTCCTCGGTCATGGCGGTGATCACCGTGACCGGGGCGCACAGGGATGCCATCGTGTCTTTGAATTCGTCGGCGATCGAGGTGGTGTCGGTCCGGTCGGGGGTGTCTGTGCTGATCGACATTCGTGCCCTCACTTCAGGTCAGTGGTGGGAGGTGTTCTTGCTCGATACTGCTCGGGTCGGCAACGTCGGTTCATCCCCGGAACTCGGGATTTTTCAGCGCCGGATCAGTCCGAGGACATGTGCGCGTAGCTCGGCGAAGGCCGGCTCGAGTTTGGTGTGCAGTTGATCCCGGGGGCCGGGTAGGGGGACCTGGATGATCTCGGTGACCGACGTCGGAGCGCCGGAGAGGACGATGACGCGGTCGGCCAGGTACACCGCTTCGTCGATGTCATGGGTGACGAGAACGACGGTCATCCCCAGTTCCTCACGCAGTCTGAGCATCAGGTCCTCGAGATCTGCTCGGGTCTGCGCGTCGACCGATGCGAAGGGCTCGTCCATCAGCAGCACTTCGGGCCGGCACGCGACTGCGCGGGCGATGGCGGCGCGTTGCTGCATCCCGCCCGACATCTGCCAGGGATAGAGGTTCGTCGCGTGTGCAAGGCCCACCGCCTGCAGCGCCTGCTCGGCGATGCGGTGGCGTTCTGTTCGTTTCAGGCCCGAACGGCGGAGCGGGAGCATGACATTGCCCAGCACACTCATCCAGGGGAGCAGGGACCGTGAGTAGTCCTGGAAGACGAGGGCCAGGCCCTTCGGGGGAGCGGTGACATTCTCTCCCTCGAGTGCGACCTCACCGGCGTCCGGTGAGAGCAGTCCGGCGAGGCACCGCAACAGGGTGGTCTTGCCTGCCCCCGAGGGGCCGACCACGGTGACGAATTCCCCTTGATGGACCGTGAACGTGACGTCGGCCAGGATGTGCCGGGAGGCGCTCCCGTGACCATAGGATTTTGCCACGGCCCGCACATCAAGAGTGAGACGAGCGGGCACATCCGGGTCGGTGGCTGCGGCCGGTGTAGTGGTGGATGTGGTCATGATGCAGAACCTCCTTGCCCAGCTTTCCTGAGCCCGTAGTACCAGCGGAGTAGATACCGTTCGATGACGCGGAACACGACGTTGCTCGTGTAACCGAGAATTCCCAGAAGTAACAATGCCGACCACATCTCCGGAATCGCGAAGGTGCGTTCGGCCTGCAGTTGCACGTATCCGATTCCGTGCGTGGACGCGACGTATTCGCTGGCGATGATCAACACCACGCCGAGCGCGACGCTGATCCGCGCTCCGGCCAGAATCTGCGGGCTTGCCCCCGGCAGGACGACCCGCAGCAACCGATGGTGGACCGGAATGTGATAGCTGCGCATCATGTCTCGTACGAGCGGGTCCAGGGAGCGGACACCGTCGATCGTGCCGAGCAGGATAGGCCAGATCGTCCCGTAGGCGATAACCGCGATCTTCATCTCGTCCCCGACACCCATCAGCACGAGGCCGACGGGAACGAGCACGATCCCAGGTACCGAGCGCATGAACTCGAACACCGGGTGAGCGGCATCGTAGAGACCCTCGCGCAGCGCCAGCACCAACCCGGCACCGATTCCGATCACTGTCGCAATCACCAGACCGGCGAGGAAGTTCCGCACGCTGGGAACGGCATCCGATCCGATCCGGTCGAACAACCACATCTGCTGGAAGGTATGCGCCACCTGCTGAAGTGGAGGGAAATAGAAACTCTCCCTGCGTGTTGTCGCCACCCACACCACGGCGACGGCCACGATGGGCAGCCACAGTTCGACGGCTGCCGCTCGTGCTGTTCTCCGTATCATTTCACTGTCTCTCTGTTGGCGGGCGACCACGGAATCACCCGGCGTTCGAGGTGGAGGAAGACCACGTTGAGGGCAACACCGAGCAGTCCCGCGACCATCAGCCAGGCGAACATCACGTCCACACCACCGGCCTGCTGCGCTATGCCCAGTGACTTGCCCAGTCCCGGAGCCGAGCCGAGGTACTCGGCCGCCGTCGTCAGCATCAGCGCGATGGCGGCCGAAGTGCGTAATCCGGTGACCACGAAGGGGAGCGCGGACGGCAGGACCAGTTGCGTCATGCGATCGAACCGCGAGAGTCGTAACGACCGCACGGTGTCGGCGGCGACAGGGTCGACGTTATGCACACCGTCGACGGTGGACGTCAGTAGCGGCCAGCACGCCCCGAACACGACCAGGAGCACCTTCATCTCCATCGTCGAGCCGAGGATCAGCAGCAGAACGGGGGTGAGTGCGACCGCGGGAATGGTGCGCAGGAAGTCGATCATCAGGCGTGTGCTGCGGGTGAGGAACCCGGATGTTCCGATCAGCAGTCCGACGGGGACGGCGAGGACGACGCACAGGGCGAGGCCCGCAACCCAGCCCACCGCGGTCTGGCCCAGCGTCATCCAGAATTCCGGCGTGGTCGTCATCGACGCGAGAGCCGACAGTGATTGTGTGGCAGTCGGTATCGAACTCGAGGGCAACAGCCCGGACTGCACCGCCAGTTGCCAGCCAGCCAGGGCTGCGACGACGACCACTGCCCGCGTGGCCAGGCGTCGCTGGGGGAGTGGAAACCAGGGTGAGGTTGCGGCCGGGGGCCGAGGCGTGCGCGTGAGCGTGGTCATGATCGATCAGCTCATCAACTCGTCGACATCGACGTCTCCTGAGACGAACTGATACTGCTCCATCAGCCCGGTCCACAGCGTCAGTGCGGCGCGAGGGTCGCCGGCGTCGAAGACAGGGAGCCGCATTGCCGGAATCAGTTCAGCGGGAACCGGGCTGATCGTCGGCAGCACTGCCCGCACCTCGTCCGGATGCGCGGCGGCGTATTCGATGCCCCGGTTCAGTGCCCGGACGAAGCCCTGCACTACCTCCGGATTTTCCTGTTCGAACTTCTGCGAGGTGGCGACGGTCAGCTGCATGCCACCCGGTACCGCCTCTGCGCCCGGCGACATCAAGCGGGTGGCACCCTGGGCGAGCGCGGCGGTATCGAACGGTGAGATCGTGCTGATGGCGTCGACATGGCCTTTGGCGAGGGCGTCGGTCATGTCCGACAACGGCATTTCCAGGAATTTCACCTGGTCGCTGTCCGCCCCGGCCTTGTCGAGCGCGGCACGGAGAGACAGTTCGCCACTGCCTTTCAGTGCCCCGACCGCGACGGTTCTTCCGGTCAGGTCCGCGGGTGTCTTGACGGCACTGTTCTCCGCGACGAGCACGACTCCGGTGTCCTCAGCGGGGAGATCGGTGCTCTTGGTGACGCCCCCGACGATCCGCAGCGGGAGCCCCTTGTCGAACGCCTGGATGACGATCGCTGTCTCTCCGAGAGCGAACTGGTCGGAGGCGTTGACCAAGTTCGTGATCATGGCACCGGCATTGGTGAAGTCTGCGGTCGCGTTGATCCCTTCCTCGCGGAAGAATCCCTTGTCGACCGCAAACGTGAAGGGAACGGAGTCGACGATGGGTAGCTGACCCACCGTGACGTCGAGAAGGCCATCGGTTCGGGACTCTGTGTCCGAGGAACTACAACTTGCCGTCGATACCAGGGCAAGTGTGACCAGGCCGGCGATGACGGCGTGTCGGGGCAGTATGTGCATCGGTCGTTTCCTTCTCCGAGAATGAGGTCGGGGACCTGAAGGGACTCGCGGTTCGCGCGATCTTTCGAGACTGGCGGTGTGGCGAAAGTCTCGTTGTACTGAGCCTGGCGGGTTCGAGTTGTGGCCGCAATGACGAGAACTCGGGATGTGTCAGGTCAGTCCAGCCACCGCTGCAGATGCAGCAGGGTGCGCTCGAACGCGAGATCGGTTGCTTCGGAATCGAACGTGTCGCGTCCGAAGGTGGCGAACGCGTGGTTCGCACCGGGGTACCGGTAGAACTCCGCCTCCGGGTTCCCGGCGAACGCCTCCGCGATGGCGGTTCGTGCCTCGGGCGGGCAATAGTGATCATTTTCGGCGAAGTGGAACAGGACGGGGACATCGATCTGTTCGGCCACCTCGAGGCGGTCCTGCACTCCGACGCCGTAGTAGCTCACCGCAGTATCGACGTCGGTACTCGCGGCGGCCAGGATAGCCAGACCGCCGCCGAGGCAGTAGCCGAGCGCACCGACCCGCCCATTGCCCCAGTCGCTTCGGCGAAGCCACTGGACTGCCGCGGAAATGTCGAGGCCGGCGGTGGACAGGTCCAGGTTGTCCCGCAGCTCGATCGCGTGAGTGAAGTCCTCCCCGGTGTAGTCGAGTTCGACATCAGCCTCCTGGCGGGCGAACAAGTCGGGGACGAGCGCCTGAAACCCCTGCGCCGCAAAGATCTCAGCCATGGTCCGCATGTAACGGTTGATACCGAAGATTTCGTGCAGCAGAACGATTCCACCGCGATGGTGACGTGTTTCGGGTCCCGCGGAGTAGGCCCGGACTGTGTGGCCGTCCCCGGCAGTGAGGCGAACCGTCGAGGTGAGGATCATCGTGCCTGCCCCGTCCAGTAGTCGACGTGGGGTTCGAGGGCGGCCTGTCCCATCGGATGATGCCGGATCTCCGGACGACCATCGCCACCTGCGAGCACCTCCGCCATGGGGGTAGGGATCGTGCGGACTTGGTCCGATGCCCCCGGAAATGACGCCAGATCCTTGGCTGCGAGTGCGTACACCACGCGTCCTATGCCGCTCAGATAGATCGCGCCGGCGCACATCGGGCACGGTTCCGCGCTGCTGTACAGCGTGGTCGAGGCAAGAGTCGAAGCCCACCTCGACGCCGACGCCGCGCGCACGACATTGGTCTCGGCGTGCGCAGTGACGTCGCGGTCGGTGACGGCGGTGTTCGTTGCCGTCAGCACAACGATCCCTGCGGCATCGACGAGAAGGGAACCAAATGGCCGGTTGCCGTCGGCGCGCGCCGTTCTCGCCAGATCCAACGTGTGCAGCAGGTGCGTTCGATCGGTGGCCTCGCCGACCGTGCTGCCGGCCGGATTCACACCGACCTCGTGAAGATCGGAACCGAGCGCCGCTCACGGAAACGCCACACATGGTCGGCGCCCCGAACGTAGATGTCCCGGTATTCCGCCACCGACTGTGCGATGGGTTCACCAGCCTCGAGTCCGTCGTGCATGTACAAGGTGACGAGCACCGTGCCCTCGATCGACGAGGTGGAGAGACGAACGAGGCGATGGTTGCTGAGCACGCTTCGGGACGTGCGAGCCATTGCTGTGCGTCCGTCGGCGAACGCCTGCAGTGCGGCAGTGCCGGCCGTGACCGCCTGACCGGTGACGAACCTTCCGTCTGTCTCGAACAGTTCCGCGAACCCGGCCGGCTCCGCATGGTCGAGCTTCCAGGTGAATTCGACGACGAGGTCGTGTATCGCCGATCGCGTGGGGGTGTCGATGTCGCCGCGGATTGCGTGCACCAGTCGCTCCTTCAGTCGAAGTTGTCGTATCGCTCGTAAGCCTTCTCCGACAACACCGGTCGGCGCATCACAAGTTCTCGTCAACTCCGGCTCTGAACCGCACCCCGTGCGCAACCGACCGCACTCGAGTCGTGGCGGGCGTCAGTCGTCCATCAGCCCGGATCTGATGGCATACGCGGTTGCATCCGCTCGCCCGGAGGCCCCGATCTTGCGATACAGGTTGCTGATGTGCCTGCCGACGGTCTCGATGCTGATGACGAGTTCGGTGGCGATCGCCCGGCTGGTCGAACCGGCCGCGATCAACCGGAGCACCTGCACCTCGCGGGCGGTCAGACCGTCGGGATAGCGATCCTGTCGACTACGCCGGGCGCTGCGGGCGGCCACGAGCTGCGGTGCGTAGGCCAGGACGTCACCGACTGTCATTCGGAAGCCTTCTGCGTGCAGCACCGAGAGATTGGACGGCGGTCCGGTGAGGATTCCGGTCAAATCTATCGCTCTGGCGGGGAATTCGATCCAGTCATGCAGATTCAATGTCGAGCGGACAGACATGGCCAGACCTACCAGCCGGGCGGCATAGTCGCTGTCGCCGAGATCGTGGAGGCACACGGCAAGACCTTCCAGACACCAGATGAAACGTGGTCTCGCACCGATCGCGGCCGCCAGAGCGAGGCTCTCGAGGTAATGGGTGGCAGCCGCGACGACGGTGCCACGGCCCAGTTCGATCTCGGCGATGAGGTTGAGGAAGACCGAACTGTTCCAGGCATCACCGGCGTCCTGGGCCAGACGTAGTCCCTCTGCGAGCAGCGCTGTCGCCTGAGTGTCGTGGCCGTCCTCATGGAGAATGCGGCCGAGTTGTTGCAGTGGCACGTTGGTGTACGAGCTGTCTCCGACACCGCGAAACCCTTCGACGGCACGGTCCAGGGTGCTGCGGGCAAGCTCGCGGTGGTGGCCGGTCGCGGCGGCCGAGGCGCCGAAGAGGCTGCGGGCGCGGGCTGCCCACCACTGGTCGTCCGCGTCGTCGAGGCTGGCGATGGCCTCCTCGAAGAGCGGGCGGGCGGCGTCGAATCCGTGTACTTCGAATCGGGCGGCGGCAAGGTCGACGAGAGTGCGGGCTCGCGTGGTCGGTTCACCCAATTCCTGCCAAAGACGTGCACATTCGTCCAGTTCGGCGAGCGCATGCGCATATGACGACGCGGCACCGGTGAGAACTGCCCGGGCCTCGCGGGCGCGCACGGCCGGCACGGACCGCCTGTCTCCCGTGAGCCGAAGACTGTCGGTGAGCCAGTGCAAGCCCTCCTGCAGGAGACCTCTCGCGAGCCAGTAGCTGCGCATTCCTGCGGCAAGGTCGACTGCGCGTTCGTCGCCCAATTCGAGGTAGAACCGTAGTGACGACCTGATGTCGCCGAGGTCACCGTCGGTGCGTGTGAGCCAGTCGTCGGCGGCAGGCCCCACGAGGTCCGCGCCGTCGAGCACTCTGTGCAGAAAGTACTGTGCGTGGGCAGTTCTGGCGGTCGCGGGCTGTGGTTCCGACCGCAGTAGTAGCCGGCCGTAGTCGCGCGTGGTCTGCGCCATCGCGAAGGCGGGTCTGCGACGGTCCGGCCGATCGGGCACCGGAGTGAGCAGGCTGAGGCGCACGAATTCGTCGAGGTGATCCACCACCGCGTGCGGAGAACAGACTTCGGCAGGTCCATGCAGTTCGCCCACCGAATCGGCGAGAATCGCTGACAGTGCTCGAGGTTCGATGACGCCGTCGAAAACCGCAAGGACCTTGTACAAGGCGGCATCGACCGGCTCGAGCAGCGACACGGTGTCCGCCACGGTGCGGGTCAAGGTGCGGTGACGGTCGGGAAGATCAGCGGGTCCACGCATGTTCGGCGACCAACCGTCTTCGATCCGCGCCGCCAAGGCGTCCAGCGTCAACGTGCTCAGTTGATGGGCGGCGATCACGAGGGCGAGGGGAAGCCCGCCGAGTTGCCGGCAAATCGAGGCGACCGTGTGGGCCTGGGCCCCGAGGTCTCGTTCGAAGGCAACCCGGCGGGCGTGATCGAGGAAGAGTTTCAGCGCTGGACTGGTCGACGCGTCGATGTTGGGGGCACCGTCTGCGTCCGGACAGGGGAGGGGGCGCAGTACATATCGGTATTCGTGTGACAGATCGGTCGCGGCCCTGCTCGTTGCGAGGAGCCGGACGTGCGGGTGGGCAGTCAGGAGCGCGCCGAGGGCGCGCACCTCGGAGCGGATCCGTTCGAGACTGTCGACCACGACGACGTGTGGTTTCTCCGATTCGGGCGGCGTCGCCATGGTGTTGCCGATCTGGGTCACCGCGTCTGTCGCGGACTCGCATCCCGACAGATCTACCGGCGTGACGTCGGTGCCCGATGTCACCAGTTCCCTCGTCACTGCGGCGACGACCGCGGTCTTCCCCACACCTCCGGTGCCGACCACGGTCAGCATCCTGACCGCGGGGTCGCGGAGAAGTGTGAGGATCGAGGCAACGTCGTCGTCCCGGCCGACGAGCGCGCGTGGTGGCAATGTGTCCGAGTCCATGGCAGAACCCTCTCGATGTCGACGAAGCCCGCAGTCACCCCTTCGCGGAATGCGCTCCGGTCATGAGGGCCGCGAGGTCGTCGGGTTCGAGGAACGACGGCGGGGGCGGCGGTCCCCAGGCGTAGAGGCCCTGAAGTCCGTGCAGCACCTCCGGGGACCAGAGTTCGTCTTCGGGGACGGTGTCCATGTCGGAGTAGTACTCGGAGAAGTTCCCGGCGGGGTCCTTGAGGTACCAGAAGAAGTTCGCGCCGGCGTGGTGGCGGCCGAGTCCCCAGATGTGGCGTTCGGGGTTGTTCTCGAGCATGGTGTGGGCGCCGCGGCCGACCTCGTCGATGTCGTCGACCTGCCAGCTGGTGTGGTGCATGAAGTTCACCGGTGCGGCCATGACGAGGACGTTGTGGTGCTCGACGGAGCAGCGCAGGAACGCGGCCTTGTCGCCCATGTAGTCGCTGACCTTGAATCCGAGGCCGTCGGTGAAGAACTTCATGGTGGTCTCGAGGTCGGTGGATCCGATTACCGCGTGGCCGAGTTTGCGGGGGCGTACCGGGTCGGTGCGGGTGAGGAACGGGGCGCGTCCCCACCGGTCGATCCGGCCCGGGCCGTTGTACGGCGTCGGCGACACCGCGGGCTCGATGACGATCCGGGGCCGGACCTGTACCCGCACCAGGGTGCCGGTGATCGGTTCGACGGCGCTGACGGAGGTGCTGTCGTGCTGGATCGCGGTACCGAGCCTGGTCAGCCGTGCTGTGGTGGCGGTGATGTCGTCGGGGTCGTCGGCGGCGACGGTCAGCTCGACCAGTCGCCGGGTGGGTGCGTGCACGATGTGGAGTTGTTCGCCGCCGTTGCGGGTGGCGAACACCCCGTGTCCGTGGTGTTCGAGTCCGAAGTCGGTGTAGTAGGCGATGGTGTCGTCGACGTTGGGGACGCCGATGGTGACCTTGCCCAGTCCGTGTAGTGCCATGACGTGGTGTCCTCTACTGCGCGTCGGGTTCGGCGACGAATCGCTGGTGCAGTTCGCCGATGCCGTCGATCCAGCTGTGGAGTGTGTCGCCGGGCTGCAGGAACCGTTGCGGGTTGCGGCCGACACCGACGCCGGCGGGGGTGCCGGTGAAGATCACGTCCCCGGGGTAGAGGGTGACGGTGTGGGAGAGGGTGGCGATGAGCGTGGAGACGGGGAAGATGAGGTCGCGGGTGCGGCCTTTCTGCACTTGTTCGCCGTCGATGGTGCAGCCGAGTTCGAGGTCGTCGGGGTCGGCGAACTCGTCGGGGGTGACCAGCCACGGTCCTTGCGGGGAGAACCCGGCGTAGGATTTGCCGAGACCGAATTGTGGTGCGGGGCCACGGGTTTGGGTGATGCGTTCGGAGATGTCCTGTCCGGCGGTGAGTCCGGCGATGTGGGACCAGGCGTCGGCGGCGTCGATGTTGCCGGCTTCGCGGCCGATGACGGCGACGAGTTCGACCTCCCAGTCGACGTTGCCGCCGGTGGGTATCACGACGTCGGTGTCGGGGCCGGTGAAGCTGGACGCGTATTTGGTGAAGACCGGTGGCAGGTGGGTGGGGGATTCGAAGCCGGATTCGGCGGCGTGGGCGTGGTAGTTCAGGCCGACGGCGAACACCTGCCGGGGAGCCGGTGAGGGTGCGCGGAGGTGGGACCGGTCGATCGGGACGCTGTCGTCGGCCAGAGCCGAGAGGTCCTGGACTGCGGCCCATTCGGTGACGTCGTCCCAGGCCTCGTAGAGAGCCTGCAGGTTCGGGCCGAACCGGCCGCGGGAGGCGTGGGCGATGTCGACGGCCCGCTCGGAACCCTCCTCTCCGAGGACGAGGGCGGCACGGTGGTCGATATTGGCGATACGCATGAAAGTTGTTCTCCTGGAGTGAGTTCACACGGTGGTAGTTGCGGGGTGGGGGCTGGTCGGGGATGGGTCTAGGGTCCGCAGTCGGTCGCGGTATTCGCTGAGCAGATCCGTCAGTTGGGTGTTGTCGGTGACGGCGCCGAAGATGTAGTGATCCGGCCGGACGAGCACTGCGCTGATGTTCTGTCCGTGGAACCACCGAGTCCATTGACCGGTCGCGTCGAGCAGATCCGGTGCTCCGGTCTCCTCGACGGTCTTCAGCCGTACGCCGGTGCTGTCGAGCAGTCGCTGCAGTGTCGGATCCGCGTGCGCGACATCGGGTTTACCGCGTACCAGCAGGACCGAACCGAAGCCGGTGACCTCGTCGAGGAGGTCGCTGTGGGCGCCGATCCGCACCGGAAACTGTGGTGCAAGGGTCCCGCGCAGCCCGCCGCCGTCAGTGTCCTGCGCGGTGACGCCGTCTCCGAGGACGGGAAGGGCTGTGACCGGCAAAACCTTCGCGGGGTCGGCGTCACCGCCGATCATGCGGGTATCGCGTTCGGTGGCCTTCTCCTCGTCGAGGACGCAGATGACCCGCCCGAGTTCGACCGACATCGTGACCGCATGCTGCAGGTGCGCGCTGCGTTCGGACGAGTACGAATCGAGCAATGCGAGGTCGGATTCGCCGCGCAGGACGCGATCGAGCTTCCACGAGAGATTGGCTGCGTCGCGGATACCCGAGCACATGCCTTGCCCGGCGAAGGGAGGCATCTGGTGCGCGGCGTCACCGGCGATCGCGAGCCTGCCGGCGTTCCACCGGTCCGCCCACCGCGCGGCGAACGTGTAGACGGCGTGCCGCTCGAGTTCACTGTTCTCCGGCGTCCGGTCCCACGCCCGGAGCAATTCCCACGCCTTCTCCGGCGTGTTCAGTTCTTCTCTCGTCTCGCCGGGCAGTCGCATGAACTCCCACCGACGACGCCCCGGTCCGCCCGACACGACCGTGGTCGGCCGGGCGGGATCGCACAGTTGCCAGTTCTGTGGTGCCCACTCGCGGTCGTCGAGCGGAATGGTGTCGACGATCAGCCAGTCGAAGAAGAAGCCCTCGTCGTGCATGGCCGCACCCATGCGCTCACGGACGAAGCTGTTCGCGCCGTCGCAGCCGACGACGAACCGTGCTCGCACCTGCCGCTGTTTGACGACGGTGCTGGTGAATGTCACTGCGACGTCGTCTGCGCCCTCGTCGATACCGACCACTTCGGCGCCGCGCAGCAGAGTGACGTTCGGCATCGTCGCCACCGCCTCGGCCAGTACCTTCTCGAGCTGCGGCTGGGAGAAGAAGCTCGCTGTCGGCCAGCCGTTCGGACCGGTGCCGGACCAGTCGATCCGCACCAGCGCCTCGCCCGCCGCATTGCGCCATTCGTAGTAGTCGGGCACCGCCTCGGAGATCGACTCGACCTCATCGGTCAGGTCCATCGATTGGAAGACACGGCCGATCTCGTCGTCGAAATGGACTGCCCTCGGGAGCGGGTACGGCTCCGGCCAGCGTTCGACGATCACCACGTCGTGGCCGCGCAGGCCGAGCATCCGACCCAGCGTCAGTCCTACGGGCCCGGCGCCGACGACCACGACATCGTGCGTGTTGTCCTGCATGTTCGTTGCTCTTCCTCGGGTGCGAGTGCAATAGGACCCCAATTGAGCCCTATTGAGCATGTTGAATAGCTACAGCATGCTGTGACCCGCGCCGCATGTCAAGAGACTCGACCCAATTAATCCGTATCAAGCATGCTCAATAAGGTAGAATCGGCGTTGGCCCGACTCTCAGCGGTGAAGCGGCGATGGGCACGACGAAACGAGGACACGATGACCGATCTCGCGCAGCGGATGATGATGGACGCATCGCTGAGCCGGACCGAGCAAGCTGCATTGGCTATCGGTCAACTCGCGGAGCAGGCGCCGCACGGGGCGCGCCTCGGGACGAAAAAGGAACTCCAGGAACAATGCGGCGTCGCTAAAGGCACCTTCAACGAAGCTCTGCGCATTCTGCAGTCACGTGGGGTGATCACAGTCCGATCGGGACCCGGTGGGGGGCTGTTTGCCGCTTCACCCACCCCCATCGCGCGTCTCGGGAACTCCATCCTCTCCCTCGACGCCGCGGAAGGAGATGTCGCCGATGCGGTACGCATCCGTGACGCGCTGGACCCGCTGCTCATCGAGGACGCACTCGATCACAGTTCGGCCGTCGACATCACTCGTATGCGCACCGCTCTCGACGTCATGCGGCAGTCCGCCGACGCCGGCGACGCGACGGAATTCGTCCGAGCCAACTGGGAACTGCACGCCGCGATCGCTCGCGTGAGTCCCAACGCGATCCTGAAGTCGATCTACCTGAGCCTGCTCGATCTGATCGAATCCCACACCGTCTCCGTCGAACCGGTCGGCGACAGACCTCTGCCGGAATACATCGCCGAACGACAGCAGTTGCACGTCGACCTCGTCGACGCCCTGGACCGCCGTGACCGGGACGCTGCCCTTCGACTCATCCATGCGCACAACACAACACAAACCTGAGGCCGGACGCGCACACACGGCCTGAAACCCGATACGGAGGCGCCCCGGATGCCGAGCATTTAGGGTGGTGCGGTGGGAATCAGTAGCCGGGCGGCACGGGTCGAAGACGTGCACGAATTGGCTCTCGGCATGCCGCACGTCACCGTCATCCACGGCCCCGGCGACAATCCCGTCTACCAGATCGGGGGCAAGTCGTTCGTGTTCTTCCGCAATCCGCGACCCGATGCGACGGACCCCGACACCGGGGAACGTTATGACGACGTGATCGTGTTCTGGGTGCCGTCCGAAGCCGACAAGCAGGCGCTTGTCCGCGACCACGCGACACCGTTCTTCACCACCTCACACTTCGACGGCCACCTGTCGGTGCTCTTGCGGGGGAGCCGCATCGGCGAGTTGTCCCGGCAAGAATTGGTGGAGCTCGTTCAGGATGCGTGGCTCTCGCGCGCGTCGGCGCGCAGGGCAGCGACCTGGCTCGGCGCGCACCCTCCCGCGTGACCCACGATCCGGTGGCGATCGGACTCGGCAATCGGTTCCGCCGCGCAGGTCGGGCGCAATAGTGTGGAAACCGGCGGGGTCGGGACGTCCATGCACCCGATCCCGTGTTCGGAACGGGTGAGAGGCTGACCATGTCGGGTCGGACTGCGAATGCCAGACGGATGTCGTTGCGGACATTGCTGTGGCTGGCGATCGGGATCCTCGTGGCCCTGTTCGCCGTTTCTGCCGCGTTTTCCGTGTACGGGAGACTGGTGGTTCGTGCGTCCGAGACCCTGCTCTCCGAGCGCCTCCTGCCCGCACAGCATGCCGTGTCGGATCTGACGACCGCCTATGTGGACCAGGAGACCGGGCAGCGTGGCTATGTTCTGACCGGTGATCCGAGTTTCCTCGAACCGTACGACGCAGGCAGGGACGCCGCGGCCGCGTCCCTGTCGGATCTGACCGCGCTCCTTGCCGGCGACGCGGAGGCTTCGGCAACGCTGGACGAGGTCGTCGAGGCGGCGAACACCTGGACCACTCAGGCCAGCGAGCCGGAGATCCTCGCTCGTCGCAACAACGAGATAGCGGACGAGCAGGTCGTGGCCATGACCGCGACGGGCAAGGAACTGTTCGACGGGCTGCGCTCACAGCTTCAGGACCTCAATGCCCTGACGGATGAACGGGTGACCGAACAGGTCGATCGGGTTCGCTCGGCGCAGGTCTTGGCAAATGTCGCGACCGCCGTCGCGTTCGTTCTCGCCGTCGGCACCGCGATAGCCTCCCTGTATCTGACGCGACGATTGCTGACCCGGCCGATCGAGCGTCTCGTCGCGGACATCAGCGCGGTGGCCGAAGGCGACTACGAGCGGGAGATCGGCACCGACGGGCCGAGGGAAGTGTCGATGATCGGCGGCGCCGTCGACACCATGCGGACCAGTCTGCTCACCCAGAATCGGCTACTCGTGCAGGCGGAACACGAACGAACCCGCCACGACGAACAAACCCGGATGGCGGCCGATCTGCACGACCTGACGATTCAGCGCGTGTTCGGGCTGGGCCTGGCATTGACTTCCCTGGCTCGACGGCATCCCCGTCTTGCCGCGGATCTCGATCCGCTGATCGACGAAACCGACAGCATCGTTCGCGGTTTGAGGGCGGTCATCTTCGACCTCGAGAGTGGTGCGACCGCACCGACGAACGGCACCGCAAGTTTGAGCGCGGCGGTCGGTGAGATCGTCGAGAGCAGTACAGCCGCACTCGGATTCACTCCCGACGTGTGCCTGGACGGGCCGGTCGACCAGTTCTCCGGTCACGACGCCGGTCCGGAACTTCAGGCGGTGCTCCGCGAGGCCCTGAGCAACGTTGCCCGGCACGCCCATGCGACATCGTGCCGTGTGATGGTCGCCGCCGCCGACGACCGTCTGGCGCTGAGCGTGACCGACGACGGTACCGGGATGGGCGCGGACGCTGTCCGGGGGCACGGGCTGGCGAACATCTGCAACCGAGCCGCGCAACTCGGTGGTCGTGCCGTCATCCGCGACGGCGCGCCGGGGACCGTGGTCGAGTGGGAAGTGCCCGTGTCCTGATCGCGGTGGCTACGCAGACCACTCGATCAACGGCGGTCGCACTGCAGCGCACAGGGGATTCCCGCGGGCGTCGGTGAGTCCGAGTCGCGCGGTGATGCGCCCGGCCGACGCCGCCGCGTCCGCGGTGGCCTGATCCACCCCGGCCCACATCAACTTCGCCCGTCGGAACATGACGAATCCGCCGTCTCCGTCGACTGTCCCCCACGACAGGTAGACGAACCGTGCACCGGGACGGCCCTGTACGTACGGCCCGGTGATGTCGAGACCCGCCGGCGTCGGGGTCGTCTTGCACTCGAGAACCCAGCGGGCGGTGGCCGCGTCCCCGGGATGCAGGTCGAGCAGATCGCCGGGAGAACCGCGGCGCTGCACGGCCACATGGATGTTGTCGTAGCCGGGGAAATCGGCCCCCGGCGGGCACGACGATCCGGGAAGGTCGGTTGCCTCGATCACGAGTTGCACCAATTCATCCAATCACCTGGGAGAGCCTCCGTGCGGGCGGTCGAAGCGCGGGTGGCGCACCAAGTTCACCCCGCCGCGGTGAGTTTTCCCGGCACCTCCGGTCTGTACTGGTGTGAGGACCCACGAAGCGTGTTGGAGCGGACAATATGCCGCGCTACACCGACGGCGGACATTCCAGGCCGGCGGTGTGCAGCTTCCTGAACAACAAGGAGAAATCTCATGACCTCGACACCTCCCGCCACCGGAGCGTCCGACGCGACATCCGCTCCCACGGACGGAACGACGAAGAAGGCCCGAGTCGCAGGGCTCGTCGTCAGCGCACTCGCGGTGCTGTTTCTCCTGTTCGACTCGCTGATCCACATCGCGAACACCCAGATGGTGCGTGATGCGATGGCCGAACTGGGCTTTGCCGAGAACCTCAACCGTGTGATCGGGGTGGTTCTGCTGGTGTGCCTGATTCTCTACGTCGTGCCCGCCACCTCGATCCTGGGAGCCGTGCTGCTCACCGGATACCTCGGTGGAGCGGTCGCTACCAACATGCTCACCGAGCAGCCGATCGTCAGCACCACACTGTTCCCGATCTATGTCGGCATATTCGTGTGGGGTGGGTTGTACCTCCGTGACCCGCTGGTGCGCTCGATCATGCCCGTTCGACGCGTCTGAACCATCCGCGCGGCGACTCGTGACGGCGAGTCGCCGCACTATTGTGGTGCGACGTCGTACGTTCGAGCGAAAGGACGCCTCATGGGTGGTGCGCGGTTCCGGTCCCTGTCGACGGGACGCAGTATTCGTGCCGTGTTGTTCGATACGTTCGGCACCGTCGTCGACTGGCGAACCGGTATCGCCTCCGCTGTGGCGGGCTACGCGGAACGCCACCAGCGCGAATTGGACGCAGCCGCGTTCGCCGATCGGTGGCGGGACCGCTACCAGCCGTCCATGGAACCCATCCGGTCCGGTGCTCGCGAGTTCGTGACACTCGATACCCTGCACCGCGAAAACCTCGACGCCGCGCTCCTCGAATCGGGCATCGCCCCCACAGATCACGACTCCGGAGAGCTGGACGAGCTCGCGCGTGCCTGGCGCGAACTCACGCCGTGGCCCGACAGCGTGCCCGGTCTCACCGCAATCCGGTCCGGCTACATCATCGGTCCGCTCTCGAACGGCAACACCTCTCTGCTGCTCGACATGGCCAAGAATGCCGGAATCCCGTGGGATGTCATCATCGGCTCCGATTTGACGTCCTCTCGGCCGTGTACGACCGAGATTCTCCTCGGGACTCGCGTCCCGAGGTTCCTGTTTCACCGACGGTTGCCGCCCCACACTTTAGGTGCGGGGTGGTCTCACACCGTCTCCGCAGGCTGCCACCGTCAGTCCGACGGCCAAAATGTTCCTCGCCGCGTTCACGTCGCGGTCGTGGACGGCGCCGCATCGGCACGTCCACTCCCGCACATTCAGCGGCATCGCCGAGGCGACCTCCCCGCACGCCGAGCAGGTCTTCGACGACGGATGAAACCGGTCGATCACCACCAGCCGGCGCCCGTACCAGTCGGCCTTGTACTCGAGCATCGACCGGAACTCGGACCACCCCGCATCCGAGATCGCCCGAGACAACGACCGATTCTTGACCATGTTCCGCACACTCAGATCCTCGATGGCGATCACTTGGTTTTCGCGCACCAAACGAGTGGAGAGTGTGTGCAGATAATCGCGGCGCCGATCGGCGATCCGACCATGAATCTTCGCGACCTTCAGTCGGGCCTTGGCCCGGTTCCGGGATCCCTTCTGCTTCTTGGCCAGCGCCCGTTGCGCCTTCGCCAGCCGCTCGCGGTCCGTGCGCTCGTGGCGCGGGTTGGCGATCTTCTCCCCCGTCGAGAGCGTGTAGAGGCTGGTGATCCCGGCATCGAGCCCGACCACCCGATCGGCCGGTTCGAGCTCGGGAATCACGTCTTCGACGAGAATCGAAATGTGGTACTGACCACGAGCATTGCGCGACACCGTCACCTGCGACGGCACGGCCCCCTCCGGCAGCGGCCTCGACCACCGAATATCCAGAGGTTCGGACTGCTTGGCCAACCGGATCTGCCCACCCCGGGTGAAGCAGTTCGAGAAGTAGGTCGCCGACTCCTTCGACTGCCCCTTCTTCTTGAACTTTGGGTAGCGGGACTGCCCGCGCCAGAACCTGTCGAAGGCGCCCTGCAATTGCCGCAGCGATTCCTGCAGCGGCCCCTTCGACGGCTCCGCCAACCACGCCGTCTCGGGGTCCCGCTTCCATCCGGTGAGCATCTTCGAGGTGTCCGCGTAGGTCACCCGACGCTGCTCCTGCAACCAGGCACGCGAGCGCTCGGCCAACGCCCGGTTGTAGACATACCGGGTGCACCCGAACGTCCGAGCAAGCTGTTCCGCCTGCACCGCAGTCGGATAGAAACGGTACTTGAACGCCCGCCTCACCACCCTCCCCGCCATGCCCCAGACACTAGCCACAGGGTCCGACAAAACCAGATCGGCTCACCCGGCCCTGAAGGACCGGGTTTGCGCCGAAAGACTCACGGATCAACCGAATTTACAAACCGCATCCCCGGGCCTATCTGCACACCGCACAACTTCTCGGCCTCCACCCGGGCGAAGTCATGCTTGCGGCCGCGCACAACGGCGACCTCGAGGCTGCACAAGCCGCGGGCCTGGCGACAGCGTTCATTCTCCGGCCCCTCGAACACGGACCTCACCAGACCACTGATCTCGCGCCGACGGGCAGCTGGGACATTTCGGCGACAGACATCACCGATCTCGCAGCACAGCTCCGTGCGTGCTGATCCCGACGCGTGTCAGGTAATACTTGACGCCGACGCCGACACCTGTCAGGCTTGTCCTGACAGAATGGGAGATCGTCATGGAACTCGTCGAACGCGCCGTCAGCGCCGACATCGACGCCGCTGCGCGCGCCGTGATCACGGCTGCGGCAGCCGAAGCGAGCCGTCACGCCGACGAAATCATCGGCACCGGGCCGCTTCCCGGCACGGCCGAATGGGATGCCGAGCAGGGCACGGACATTCCGAACCAGCGCACCCTGGCCTGGCATCTGCTGAGTCTTCGCATCCAACTGGCGGCGGGACTGGACGGCATCGAAACTGTTCTCGGACTGCGCTTTCAGGGTGCGACATGGGCAACGATCGGGAAGGCCGCCGGAATGACCCGTCAGTCGGCGCACGAGCGATGGGGTGCCCGCACGACCGCCCTGCTCGACCCGATGGGGACCGGCCTTCCGCGGACCGTTGCCGACGATGATCCCGAGGTGGCCCGCTAAATTGCGGCTACGCGAGGTGATCAGTCCCGGTACTCCGGGGACGGCGGTGCGGGTGCCGGGCCGAGCGGCGACAACCAGCGATCGTAGAGGGCAGTCCAGGTTCCGTCTGTGCGCAGTCGCTCCAAGGTGCCGTTGACGAACCGGACGAGGTCGTCGTTGCCGGGCGCGAGGGCGATGGCGTACCGGGCGGAATCGGAGTCGGGACCGACGATGTCGAGATTCGGATCCTGGGCGACGAGGCCGGCGAGGAGGGCAGCACCCACGACGGCGTCGACCTGCCGTTGCTGGATGGCCATGAGGCAGTCGTCCCAGTCGGGTACGGCAAGGATCGTGGCTTTGGGGGCGATCCGCGACAGCGCCGATATCGAGGCCGGATCGTCGTGCGTGCAGACCCGTCGCCGTGCCAGGTCCGCGGGTTCGGATATCCCGGATCCGTCCCGCACGACGAGCCGACGGGGCGTCTCGAGGTACACCGTGGAGAAGGCCAGATCCGGGGGGCTCTCACAGGGCAGTGCCACTGGGCGCACAATCAGGTCCGCGTCCCGGTGCGCGAGCATGTCGGCGCCGTCGTCGGAACCGAGCGGCCGAAATTCGACCTTGCTGGGGTCGCCGAGTAGGTCGCGGGCGACCTCCCTCGCGAGGTCGACGCCGAAGCCGGTGAGGGTGCCGGTAGTCGGATCGCGGAAGCTGAACAGGTTGGTGTTCTGATCGACGGCGACGACCAGGGTTCCGCGGGCCCGGATCTCGTCGAGAGTGCCGCCGACGCCGGCGATCCCCGGACGGAGGCTCGCCGTTGGTGCGCAGGACGACGGCTCCGCGGCGGGTGGCGGCGATTCGGACGGTTCGATGATCCGGGCGCCGACGGACACGGGAAACTCCGTGAAGTCCCCGGAGAACATCGGGGTGGGTGCATCGGGTGCCCCGCAACCGGCGATCAGCACAGTTTCGAACGCGAGGCTGCCGAGCAGCCGAGTGAGCCCCGGTCGCCGTGCGCGGAAAGGTCGCACCATCAGTGATACTCACTCACTCTGGGCTCGATCCCCGCGATCACGGCGAGTGCCGCGGAAACGGCGAGCACGACGGCACCCACGGCGAGCGCCGCCATCGTCCGGTACGACTCACGCATCGCGTGGAGTTCCTCGGCACGCAGCGCGATGATGGCATCTTCGAGCGATTCGTCGAGGGCCCGGAACTGGGCCGTCGACGCCGTCGATCCCGGGCCGACCGCGACGTCCGCCGCACCCTGGTAGTCGCCGTCCGCAAGCTTGCGCAGCAAATCCCGGTGCGCGCTCCGCCATCCCTCGAACGCAGCGGACGCATCGTCGATCGCCGGCACGTCGACGGCGTCCGGTGATGCGTCCGAGCTCAGAATCGCGGTCAGGGCGTCCGTGTGCCGGGTGTAGTCGCTGCCCGCCGGATCGAACCCCGGCCGGAGCAGTCCGAGCGTCTCGTCGGCGCGTGCCTGCTGCGCGAGGATCCGCGCCTTCGTGACCGCCGCGAGAGGCTCGGCGCCGTCGATCCGCGCGCGTTCGCTCGCCGACGTCGACAACAGCCCCGCGACCACGATCCACACGACGAGCGCAGTGAGCAGGACCGTCGCGCACGCAAGCCCCGGATTGACCCGACGGCGACTTCGATGCGCCACGTACACGTGCGCGACGGCGAGGACGACGACCCCCGCCGACGCAACCACGATGGCGGTGACGGGCAGTCGCGCGGTGTGGGACTGGGTGTCGGCGACCGCGCCGGCCTGATCGTTGTAGAGGCGTTCGGCCAGCGGCAGGATGGTGTCCTGCATCAGGGCTGACGCGGTTCCCAGGTACGCCACCCCGACCGGATTTCCCGCGGAGTCGTTGGACCGTGCGGTCGCTACGAGGTCCGTGTAGACGGCGAGGTGCCGCGACATCTCGGTGAGCAGGCGCAGCGAGTCCACATCACCGGAGGTGACGCCGTACGAAGCGGTGACGAGTGCGTTCGACGCGTCGCCGATCGCCTGGTTGTACCGGTCGCGGACCGCGAGCGGTTCGATGGCGCCCGCGATGAACGACGACGTCGCGGCGGCGTCGGCGATCGAAAGGGAGCTGAAGAGGTTCTGCGCGGAGTCCGCCAGCGGTTCGGTATGGGCGCGAAGGGTTTCCATTCGCTGCTGTCGTGCACCGATCACGGCGGACGTCACGACACCGGCCGTCAGCGCCACCGCGACGAGGACGACAGCGAGGACGGAAAGGCGCCCGGGCGTCGACTCCAGGAATTCGCGCCACGGGCGTCGGCGGATGTCGGGTTCGACGAGCAGGGATTCTTTCAGGAGGTGCTCGTCCGCCGGCGAAGTGTCACGCTCTTCGCTGGATACGGTGCCGCGGTCCTGGTCGAACACCCTCTCCTCCTCATCCCTGCCCTCAGTGTGCGCCGATCGGTGCCGGAAAACACCGAAAGCATCGACGAGCGCGCGTAGCCGTCCTCGCCCGCGGGTATGTCCGAACCAGGCATGATCAGGCTGGAGGTTCTCGACTCATGAAGACAAGCATCGTGAACGCAAGGGTGCGCGCGTTCGGTGTCGCAGCCTCGGTCGCCGCGATGGTGCTCGGGGCGTGCGCGGCCCCGCCGCCCGGCGACGACGGGGCGAAGAAGGTGTATTTTTTTCTGCCGAACACCACGACGACCCGGTTCATGGAGCGAGACGAACCCTTGTTCACCGACTTCCTCGAACTGTTCGCGCCGAAGGCGACCGTGACGGTCCGCAACGCCGAGGGTGATCCCGGCCGGCAGCAGAGTCAGGTCGAGTCGGCGATCGCGGACGGCGCGTCGGTGCTCGTGCTGATCTCCGCGGACGCGAGATTTTCGGGGGGAGCATTGACCGCCGCTGCCGACGCGAATGTTCCGGTGGTGCTCTACGACCACGACGCGGTCGGCGGACCGGCGGAGGTCCAGGTGATCTTCGATCCACTCGAGGTCGGCCGACGACAGGGAAGTCGCGCCGCGGATCTGATCGCCGCGATGCCCGGTGACGGTCTGAAAATCGCCAGGGTGCAGGGCAATCTGGGTGAATACGGAACCCGCCAGTTTCAGCTCGGCCAGAACGAGTATCTGCAGCCCCTCATCGACAGCGGCAAGATCCGCGTGGTCTGCGAGACCACGATCGACGACTGGGACCCGGCCGAAGGTCAAGCGTTCGCGGACGAATGCCTGACCCGGGAGAACAACGACATCGACCTGTTCGTCACCATGAACGACGACCTGGCAGGCGGAATCGTCGCCGCCCTTGCCGGCCGCGGGCTCGCCGGTCGGATTCCCGTCACCGGGGGACAGGACGCCAATCTCGCTGCCCTGCAACTCATCGCACAGGGCTCCCTCGACAACACGATCTTCAAGAACCTGTCCGACCAGGCGAAGGTCGCCGCGCAGCTGACCACGTCGATTCTCCACGGCGACGGCGTGCCCGAGGACATGATCAACGGCACGATCGACAACCAGTACATGGCGGTGCCGACGGTGTTCCTGCCCATCCAGAACATCACGAAGGACAACCTCCACGTGGTGGTCAACTCCGGCTTCTACACCTGGCAGCAGATCTGCGCACCGGATCCGGCCTCCACAGTGTGCCGGGAGCACGACTGAGCCATACGACTGGTCAGCGGGGCGCGATGACACTCCGGTCGCCGATCTCGGCGCGCACATCGATCTCCCGCCCGGACAGCAACCAGCCCGACGGGCCGCGCCGCCACTCGTCCCGGTATTCGCCGAGGCATTCGTACGTCGCGCCGGCACGGTCGCCGAGGCCGACGTGAAAGGCCCGGAAATAGGACGTCGTGCGTGCCGTGTCGCCGTCGAGGTCGATGCGGATGTTGCCGAGCAGGTGCTGGGTGGCGCCGCAGACGTCGAGGTGGGAGCGGACACGCGCGACCACGTCAGCGGGCCCGGTCCGACCGTAGGCCACGGTGTCCTCGGTGAGGGTCGTGGCGAACCCCGGCCAGTCCTTCGTGTCGAGCAGGGTTGCCACGGTGTGCAGGCGGTCGGTGATCTGGACGCGTTCGGGTAGAGACTCGCTCATGGCTCGATTCTCCCCGGAGACCTTGCCGGGTGGGCCCCGGCGTCCCGTTGACCGAGACCTTTCGCGCGAACCGGGTTCGCTACGGTGGCACTGGCCCGCCGAACGGGCCGGATCGAGGAGGAATCGACAATGAGCGAGCGCACCCCCAGTGGACGCACTCCCAGCAGGTGGGAGGAGATCACCGCGGCCGACCCGGGTCATTCGACGTGGTATGTCGAACGGTTCCGGGCGATGGAGGCGAAGGGCCAGGACATCGTGGGCGAGGCCCGGCTGGTCGATGCGATGCTGGGCCGTGGCGGCCGGGTTCTCGATGCGGGGTGCGGACTGGGCCGGCTCGGTGGTTATCTGCACGATGCAGGTCATGTCGTGGTCGGGGTCGATGTCGATCCGGTGCTGATCGGCGTCGCGGAGGAGGATCACCCCGGCCCGACGTGGCTGGTCGGCGACCTCGCGGAGTTGGATCTGCCCTCCCGCGGCGTCGCGGCCGATTTCGACGTGATCGCGTGTGCGGGCAACGTGATGACCTTCCTGGCGCCGTCGACACGGGAGTCGGTGCTGGCGGGATTCGCCGCTCATCTCGCCCCGACCGGCCGGGTGATCGTCGGGTTCGGCGCCGACCGGGGCTACGAGTTCCCGCAATTCCTCGCGGACGCCGCAGCCAACGGTCTGAGGGTGGATCTGCTGCTCTCGACGTGGGATCTGCGTCCGTTCACCGACGACTCCGATTTTCTGGTGGCGGTGCTGTCGCGCGCGGACTGACACTGTGGGGCGGCAGAAGCCCGGCGAGCGCGGCGGTGGCGTCGACCAAGGCTCTGGAGCGGGTCGTGAGGGTCTCGTCACGGACGGCGAGTGCGGCGCCGACGTCGCCCGATCCGGGTGGGTTCCGTAGTTGTGCCATCACAGCGCAGAGGGGTGCGATGCGGTAACCGGCTTTGCGCAACTGATGCACGATGCGGGCATCGCGGACCTGGGACGGGGAGTATCGGCGCGCTCCCGTGGGTGCGTTCCGATCGGGGATGACGAGTCCCTCTGCGTCCCAGTGTCGCAACGTGGACGAGCGGACGCCGAGCGCGGCGGCGAGTTCGGCCACACTCATCCAGTCGGATGCCCGGACGTCCTCGATCGGCTCGGTGGAGATCACCGCGGCGGCCTTCTTCGCCAGCGCGAGTTCGGCGCGTTCGACGTGGAGTCGGGCGTGTGCGGCGTCGAGGAGAGCAACCGTCGTCGAGGCCGGGCACGTGTGCACGCTGCGCACGATCCTTTTGGCGTCGACCGGACCGGCGGCGACGGCGAGTTCTCGATAGGCCAGCGCGGACTGCAGATGCACCTCGGTGTAGATCCGGTATCCGGTGGCGGTGCGGGTGGCGGGAGGCAGCACACCGTCGCGTTCGAGGTTGCGGATCTGCTGGACGGAGCACCCCGCAAGGCGGGCCACGTCCACGGTTCGGAAATTCTGCATGTGGAGACTCGACCCCCTGTTTCTCCAGTAGATGCACTACAGAGTCTCCACAAGGACCTCAATGAAACGCTGGAACCATGACGATAGACGACATCATCGACTTCGTGGAAGGACTCGACGACGTCCTCACCCTCAGGCCGGTCCCGGGGGACGGCTCGCCGGAGATCAGCTGGGGCGACACCTTCTTCTACTACTCACCGGATGGGGTCGTACCGACGACGACCCAGCCGTTCGCCACGATCGTCACGAAGAACTATCCGAGTGACGAAGATTCGCGGCTCGACCGTGCGGGGGCATTCCGAGTAAATATCCACGCCGGGAGGGAGGCGTTCATCGTGGCGCTCGGTCACGCACCTCGAGAACAAGGGTCCGCCGACGTCGACGCCGGCGCGCCCGACACGGTCATCGCCCATCCCGTCTACGGCTCCGGAGCCTGGCTTGCCGTCGTGAATCCCGGCACACGCACCAGTCAACTCACCCGCGAGTTACTGCGCACGGCATACGCCGTCGCCCGATCGCGGTACGAGCGAAAACCGGATGCCGTGCGTCGTCACATCTGATGAATCTGGCTGCTGTTCCAGCCGACGAGGAGTTCGTCGAGCGTCATGCCCTGGTCCCTGCGCTCTTGCCGTTGATCGCGTTGCCGATCATGGCGGGGGCCGTCACCGTTGTCGCCGCGGTCGCCGGGAATGGTCGGCGCGGAGACCGTCGTTGCGGGGAGTTCGGTCGCCGCCGCGACGGCGGTGGCCGCCCCGACAGGGATGACCGCGAGTGCGGCGGTGGCAACGACCGTGACGAGCCGGTTCCGCAGCGGGACTCGACGGGGAGTATTCACTGCGCCCGAACGATTCGACGCGTGCGAAGCCTCGTGGGGAAGTGAGATGTGCATTTTCAAGTGTCCTGTCCGAATGCGTGGACCCGACGTCCACAGCTACACGAATGGTGTCCGCGAGGGCCCGAAACGTTACACCCGGTGGTCCACGAATTCTGCCAACGTGGCCCTCCCGCAAAGCCGGGCTGAACTCCACACAAGAATGCTTGTGCCATGGAGAACTTCTCCATGGATTGCTCCCTCGCGCTGTACTACGGTCGCAGTGACGCAGGCGGACACCGTGCCGCCTGGCAGGAGGGCGACGGGAGAAAAGGTGCCATCCATCGAATCCGGCGGAGCTCGAATCGACTACACCGTGCACGGTGACGGCGGCCGGTCCTCGTCGAACGTGATCTTGCTGGCAGGGTTCAAAGCGCCCGCCACCTCGTGGCGCTATCAGATCCCGTCGCTGACGCGGGCCGGCCACCGCGTCGTCGCCGTGGATCTGCCGGGCCACGGGACTGCTCCGGCCATGCCGCACGGAACGACGATGCAGACACGGGCCGACCACGTGCACGCGCTCCTCGACGAACTCGACCTCCGGGATGCGGCGATGATCGGGGGCTCGATGGGCGGGAACACGATCTGGTCGTATGTCGACATGTACGGCACGGGGCGGCTTCGCGCCGCGGTCGTGGTCGACCAGACACCGAGAATGCTCAACACACCGGACTGGGAATACGGGTTCTACGGTTACGGCCGGGACGAGGTGGACACGTTCTTTGCGGACGGTATTCCCTCGACCGGCCACGGCACTCCGATCTGGAAGCGCGGGATGCGGCTGGTCCGTTTCATCGCTGCGATGGGCCGCGTCGACTGGAAACTGTCGCAACCGGAACTCGCCTTGTTGAACGACCACGCGAAACGCGATTGGCGTCCGGCAATCCGCTCGAGTGATCTTCCGGTGCTTTTCGTCGCCGGTTCCGAGAGCGAATTCTGGCCGTCGGCACACGCGGAGGCGGCCGCGGCACTGTCGCCGAAGGGGGCGTCGATCGTTGTCCCGCGTGCGGGACACGCAACGAACATGGAGCGACCGGATCCGGTAAACACGGCTGTCGCCGAATTCCTCTCCTCGGCATGCTGAGCCGAGGTCCTCGAGTTCCGGAGTACGTCGGCTCACCGACGTCGCAATACAGGACCCGGCAATCACAGTCGACACGGTGGGCCCCAAATTCCGCATCACCGCCGATCAGGACATCGTCATCGACCGGCGAGCCACCGGATGCCGTCACGCCGTCTGGTGCAGCTCCGTTGCAGGCCTAGAAGACTCGCGCATCGCTCACGTGCTCGTTTCCGAGTTCCTCGCTTGCGGATGCGTAGTGTGGACGCAGGGCGCTCGCACCACGGGCAACGATCTGACGCTGCTGCACGAGCGGGCGCTGCTCGATATGGCGGCCGGTCACGTCTTCCTCCGGCAACACGGATTCGACGCCGTCGTCGCGGGCGGTCGCGCCGGAGGCGGTACCTCCGGCGGCAAGACTCGGTGGACCCGAGCGGGGCACTCGATCGAACTGCACCATGGGGCACGTGCGTACGTACTGCGGCAGTTGGTTTTCGTGGAGGAGTGCCTCGCCCCGTGAGCTTGGTGCACCGCTGCGGTGCAGCGGCAGTAGTTGCCCGTCAGTCGACGGGCGGCACGGCGACCGTGCGGCCGGTCTCGGCGGCCTCACGTGCCGCCGCCAGCACCGCGATGGTGCCGAGTGCGGTGCGCGCCGGAACCGGCTGCGGGCCGGCGCCGGCCACTGCGGCCGCGAACTCGGTGTAATAGTCCTGATACGCACCCCGCTGAGACGGGATCGTTTCCGGTCCTCGCGCCGTGTGAAGGACACCCCACCGTTCCGGTCGTTCGAGACCCCACCCGGTCGGATCGTCGACGGGCCGACTCCCCGCGAACAGCGCCTGCGCCTGAACGTCCGTGCCGTCCGCCACATAGCTGCCGGCACTGCCGAACGCGCGCAGCCGCCGTCCCTCGAGATGGTTGACCTTGGTCGACGAGACGGTCGAATAGACGCCGCTGCGGTGGGTGATGTTGACGACGAAGCCGGCGTCGGTGCGTCCCTCCGGCCGGTCGACGTAATCGAGATGTGCGTCCACCCGCTCGGCCGGACCGAGCAACCACAGCATCTGGTCGACGACGTGTGCGCCGATGTCCCGCAACAGCCCACCGGTCGGGCCCGCTTCGAGGGTGTCGGCACCGTCCAGGTCGAAATGCGACTCGACACGCCAGATGTCGCCGAGCCGCGGCAACACCGACTTCAGCGTGCGGATATCGGCGTCGTAGCGACGGTTGTGAAAAACGCTGAGCAGCACCCCGGCTTCGTCGCCGGCGGCGATCAACTCGGAGGCCGTCGCGACATCCGGTGCGAACGGCTTGTCCGCGACCACGTGCACACCCCGCCCGACCGCCTCGAGCACGAGTTCGCGTCGCGTCTGCGGTGGGGTGGTGATGGTGACGGCATCGACGCCGGAATCGATGAGCTCGCCCAGGCTCGGGAACACCGGCACTCCGGGGAAGTCGGCGGTAGCCTGGGCGACGCGGTCGGGGGAGCGGGTCACGATGCCGCCCAGTGTGATTCCCTCCGCCGCCTCGATGAACGGCGCGTGGAAATACCGGCCACCCAGGCCGTACCCGGCAATTCCAATCTTTACGGTCATGCCATGAGTCTATGTTAAGACATTCGAACAATCCACCGGTGTGCGCGGACGCAAGGGTCCGCAGTGGTGGCGCCGTTTTCGAATGAGCCATCGGGGTACACGGTCGAGGGACGAGGAGGTTTGAGGAAATGCCTGTTTGGGGATGGATCTTGATCGCGGTGCTCGTCGTGATCGCGGTGCTGGCGATCATCGCGTCCCGCTCGATCAGCAGTCGCAAGAGGACGGAACGGCTGAAAGGGCGGTTCGGCCCCGAATACGAGCGGACGGTCGGTGAGGCGGGCGACCAAGGCGCCGCCGAGAAGGAGCTCGCCGCCCGCGAACGAAAGCGGGAGAAGCTCGACATCGTCCCGCTGCCACCCGAGGCGCGCGCGAAGTACACCGATTCCTGGCGGACGGTTCAGATCGAGTTCGTCGACAACCCGTCGAGCGCGGTCGCCGCTGCGGACCGGCTCGTAATACACGTCATGCGCGAACGTGGTTACCCGATCGACGACTTCGATCAGCGCGCGGCCGACATTTCGGTAGACCACCCGAAGGTCGTCGAGAACTACCGCACGGCGCACGGTATCTATCTCGCGCAAGAGCAGGGCGACATCGGTACAGAGCAACAGCGGGAGGCGTTCGTGCACTACCGCGAACTTTTCGAGAAGTTGCTCGAGACGGATGAGAGCAAAGACGAGCCGAACAAGGACGAGTCGAAGGAGACGCGCGCATGACAACCCCAGACCGGCAACCCGAGGGCACCAGCCCGACCGGGAGCGGCGAAACGTCCACCGAGAACCCCGCCTCGGCGGTCGAGGGAACCGGATCACCCACCGGAACAACCGAATCTGCCCCCGAGGTTGCCGCCGCGCCGGCCGAGGGTGTCCAGCAGCCGACGGAGGTCCCGGACTCGGCGGGCGAGGCCCGACCCGCGTCGGCCGAGGAGGCTCGACCGTCCGCACAGGACGCCGACACGCCGGTCGGGCAGACACTGTTCGCCGAGGATGAACTTTCGGTTCTTCGCTTGCGCTGGGACGAGGTTCAGGCGGGCTTCGTCGACGATCCCCGAGAGTGTGTGCAGAAGGCGGACGGTCTCGTGTCGGACGTCGTCGACCGGATCACGACCGGGTTCTCGGAGGCGCGTTCGCGGCTCGAGGAGCAGTGGGCCCGAGGTGAAGAGGGCTCGACGGAGGACCTTCGTCTTGCGCTGAAGCGCTATCGCGAGTTCTTCCAGCGATTGCTCGAGCTCTGAGCGAGGAGTTCGAGGGCAAGTAAGTGGGGAGGGCCTGATTCCATTACTGCACAGACGAGGGAGACGTGCGTGACAGGTTCGCCGAATGATATCGGTGTAGCGGCGCGGCCGGCAGTGAGGTGGACAGCTCGACGAGGAGCTCCATGGCCTCTCGACCGAAACTGCGAGGAGCAAGATCCACTGCGAATATCTGCGAACTTCCCAACTCGCTGACCGGGTCACCTGCAAGGGATGCCACCCGAAAACCGTTCTCGCTGTCGGCGTCGGGCGCCTTCCCCAGCGCGTGCAGCATCGGCACGGCGCGAGCTGCCAATCCTTGAGGTCCGAAAACAATTGCGTCGACTTCACATTCGCCGACCAACCTCTCGAGAACGGCGAACAACTCGGCCTCGCTCGGGTCGGCTGGCAGACTGAACACAAGCGGCTCGAAGCGCTCTCGCAGGCACCACTGTTCAAAGCTGCGCGCCGAGTCCGCCGCCCACCTGGGGCCGTGGAACGACTCCAAGCCGATATATCCTGGACGCCGCGTTCCCGTTGACTCGAGTTGCCCAAGAACGAAATCGACGACCGCGGCATGGTCGATCTCGATCGTTCCCTGCGGCTCCGTGGGCAGTGGGCCGCTTCGCCCGGCAAAGACTATCGGGATCGATGCGCTGAGCATTCTCTCGACCACCGGATCCTCGTCCAGGGCATCGATGACGACCGCGCCGTCGACCTGAAAATGTTCGGACGTTCGCGTGTGCAGTGTGAGATCTCGCCCCACCGCCGCCGCCGCGTCCGCCGCCCCGAAAGCGAAATGCATGTAGAAGGACAATCCTCGAACCTCGGACGGGATATACAACCCGAAAGCCCCGGTGCTTCGCCGACGCAAAGACCGGGCTGCCCGATTCGACACGTACCCCATCGATTGCGCGGCCGTCATCACCCGCTGGCGAGTCGCCTCCGACACCCGCCCGGATCCGACCAATGCATCGGACACCGTCGTCTTCGACAGGCCGAGTTCGCGAGCCAGATCGACGATCGTCACTGTGGGCATGCCCCGATCCTACCGACCCAGCGATTCGGGAAACCTCGGTAACACCTCTTGACATGTGACATGGGTTACGAGCACGATTAATGCGTGCCGGAACGTTCCGGCATCCGCCTTCGGCGGCTCTACCTCGGAGTTTGCACATGACACATTCGACCCGCTCGCCCGCGAGTAGGTGGCGTTCCCCTGTCATCGCGGGGCTGCTGATGCTCGATTTGGCCGTCGGCTTGGCGCCGCCGCTGCATTGGCTTGCCGGCAACGGCACCGCCTTGCTGTCGATGGGGTACTTCCTCGCAGCCGGTGTGTCCATCACCCTGAGCCTGCTCGTAATGTTCGCCCTCGACTCGGACCCCGGTGATCGTCGATGAACATGCTCGTCGGATATGGCAGCGTCGCCGTCTTCTTCCTGATCGTCGTTGCCGCGTTGGAGCTGACCAAGCGGAAAGACGCGACGTTCAGCGAATACGCGACGGCAGGACGCTCGTTCGGATCGTTCTTCGGAACGATGGCGTTCCTCAACACCTGGCTGCCCGGAACGATGTTCATCTCGTTTGCAGGTCTCGCGGCGGGCGCGGGGGTCATTGGCTTCTACTCACTGATCTATTCGCTGCTCGCCGTCGTGCTGATGTTCTTCCTCGCCAAACCCGTGCACGATTGGGGTAAGCGGTACGACCTGCGAACTCAGGCGGATCTCCTCGGCGCCCGCTACAACTCACGAGCCGTGCGGGTGGTCGCAGCGCTGATCGGCATCGCTGCATCCTTCCCGTGGATCGTTCTGGGGATGCAGTCGCTGGCACTGGTGTTCCAGTACCTGTCGTTCGGGCGAATCGGCGGAGCGACCGCCGTTCTGATCGGGATCATGGTGATCGGGCTGCGACAGATCTGGACAATCCGATTCGGGATGCGCGGTGTGATCATCAGCGACATGGTGCAGGGAATCGTCGCCTACTTCGTCGGCACCCTCGTCATTCTCGGCCTGCTCACCTGGCTGGTCAGTAACGGCCACGGATTCGGTGACGTCGACCCGACCCACTTCGAGTTGCCGGGTCCGGGGAGCGCCTTGGGGCCTTTGTACCTTTCGTCGCTGATACTGACCGGTGCGCTCGGAGGGTGGTGTTGGCCGGACATCTTTGTTCGACTCTTCACTGCGAGAAGCGCCGCGACGATCAAACGTTCGGCGGTACAGGCGGCGCCGGTCCTGCTGATCTTCGGGGCGGCACTGACCCTGATGGCGATCGCAGCGTCCAGCGTCCCCGGTGTCGCGGAGGCACCCGACGATGTATGGTTCATCGCCGCCGGTGTCGGCGGCATCGGCTTGATCACCGTCGCCGGCATTTGCGTGGTCGCGGCCACCATGGGCAATGTCGGCGCCAACCTCCAGGCGCTCGGCACTCAGACCGCGAACGATATCATCGGTGTCGCCAAGGGGGTTCGGGTCACCGATCCAAGGATCGGACGCATCGCGGTGGGGGTGCTGACGCTGTTGGCGGCCCTCGGCGCTTCCGCCACCGTCGGTATCTCCTCCGGACTGATCACCCTCGCTCTCATCTCATACCAGGGCATCTGCCAACTCGCCCCGACCCTGTTCCTGGGCATCTTCTGGAGGAAAGGCACTGCAGCCGCGGCAGTCTCCGCGATGTCGAGTGGCTTCGCTACGGCAGCCGTGCTGCAGTGGCTCTACCCGGTGTCGATCCCATGGCTCGGGGGCCTGACCTCCGGCGTCGCAGCCTTGGCCGTCAACGCTGCCGTCTATGTGGCGGTGACTTACTCGGCGCCGATGAACGATACCGAACGCAACCGAGTCGGCCAGCTGTTCGACCGATTGAGCGAATCGAAGGCCGATCCGGACCCCGAAAGCCGGTCGAGCCCCGACACCGAATCCGATTCCGACACCACCAGCCAGTACACCCACCAGTAGAAGGCAACGCCCAATGAGACACACCCTCGCAACGAACCCACGGTCGGTGACCGTGGCGGCCACCCAGTTCGCCTGCACCTGGGACCCGCACACGAACCTCGAGACGGCCGAACGACTCGTGCGCCACGCAGCCGACTCGGGTGCTCAGATCGTAGCCCTCCCTGAGCTGTTCGAAACGCCGTACTTCTGCCAGACCCTCGGCGACGAGTACTTCGCCCTCGCTGTGCCCATCGACGAGAATCCGGCCGTCGAACTGTGCCGTCACCTCGCCCATGAACTGCAGATCGTCCTCCCTGTGAGCACATTCGAACGTGACGGCCAGAAGTACTTCAACAGCGTCACCATCATCGACGCCGACGGCAGGAAGCTCGGAACGTACCGGAAAACTCACATACCGGAAGGTCCCGGATATCACGAGAAGTTCTACTTCAATCCCGGCGACACCGGCTTGTCGGTGTGGCGCACGCGTTACGCCACCATCGGCGTCGGCATCTGCTGGGATCAGTGGTTCGTCGAATCGGCACGGATCATGGCGTTGCAGGGCGCAGAGATCCTGCTCTTCCCCACGGCAATCGGATCGAGTCCCATCGCCGATGACGGTCACGGTGAACACGCCACGGAACCGGGAGACCTGCAGGACACTGCTCTGCGACACGCCCATTGGCAGAACGTGCAACGCGGACACGCTGCCGCGAACATGATGCCCGTAGTGGCCGCAAATCGGGTTGGCTGCGAAAGCCAGGGTTCCACGCACATCGACTTCTTCGGACAATCCTTCATGACAAATCAACGGGGAGAAGTCGTCGAGGAACTCAGCGGCGACGGCGAGGGCGTCATCCTTCACGAATACGATTTGGAGCAGCTGCGCACTCAGCGAGCGAGTTGGGGCCTGTTCCGCGACCGCCGCCCAAATGCTTACGCAGACCTGACGGCTGGATCTCACCCTTCACCGAACAACTCGAGTTCAGATCAGCATCAAGGGGGTCGTCGGACCGTATCGGTAGGAACGTTCTGACCCAGACGCCGAAGGTGCGGTTCGTTCATCCCTTCGTGCACGGCCCGCACCCGAACCTCCGGGTGCGGGCCGTGACCTTGTGAGGAATGTGACGGCGTGCGACGGTGGCGAATGAGCGGATCGCGTGTACGAGGAACCGGCCGAGTGTCACGCATTGCTGTGTCACGATGGGTTGGCGCGATCGGGTGCAGGAAGGGGGCGGTGGTGTCGGAGCGATCAGGACCTCCAGCCGACGATCCGTTCGGCGGTCGGGAACCGACCAGCCACGAGCGGATGACGGGGCTGCCCTGGGATGCGTCGTACCACGAGGGCCGTGCGCCCTGGGATATCGACGGGCCCCAGCCGGCGATCGTGCGGGTGGTATCCGAGGGCGGATTCGCCGGAGCGGTCCTCGACGCGGGCTGCGGAACCGGCGAAAACGCACTTCACGTCGCCGCGCTGGGACTGTCGGTTGTGGGCGTGGATGTGGCAGAGACGGCGCTGGCGATAGCTAGGGCAAAGGCCGAGGATCGTCGGATCGAGATAGAGTTCGCCGCGGCCGACGCACTCCGGCTGGAGACGCTGGGACGCCGGTTCGCGACAGTGCTGGACTGCGGACTGTTCCACACCTTCGACGCCGGCGAGCGGCCGGGCTACGTGGCGAGTCTGGCCTCGGTGACCGAACCCGACGGGATCCTGTATGTGCTGTGCTTCAGTGATGACGGACCCGATGCCGGCCCGCACCCCGTCAGCCGGGAGGAGTTGAGAGCAGCGTTCAACCCCGGAGCCGGATGGACCATCACAGACATCCAACCGGACCGGATTCATACGCGATTCCACGACGACGGCGCACCGGCCTGGCTCGCGACCGTCACGCGGAGCTAGATATCGCGTGCGGCGCGCTGTTACTCGGCGTTGCCGGTCGGGAAGTAGACCGACCCGTCGCTACCGACGCAGCCGCCCTGGACGGGGCCGGGTCCGAAATAGGCGCCGTTGACCGAACCGGCGCTACCGGAGGAATTCGATCCGACTCCGGCTCCCGCGACGCCGACTGCCCCACAGGTGTAGCTGTTCGAGTCGCCCGGCTCGCTCTCCACCTGAACCTGGGTGCCGGGAGTCGTCGGATCCCCGTGCAGGTTCGGTGCTGCGGCCGCGATACCGGGTGCGGCGAAGGCGGCGAATGCAGCGGCCGCTGCGATCGCCGAGCGCACTGCGACTGTGTTCATGCGAAGTCACTCTCGATTCTGTTGGCGCCCGGGTTCGGCTCGCAGGCTTCCGCGCGGGTCGTGGCACGTGGCGCGTTCGTCTCACGGTAGGGACTCATTATCGTCCGATCGACCTCGGAATCCCACCCCTCGGTGCGGGCGTCCCGCTCGGACCGGCCCCGCAGGACAGCGGCCCTTGACATGAAGTGGACTTCAGGTTTCAAGATGGTGCCAGATGTCACTGGAGGCAAGGAGTCCGCGATGAACGGCACCAGAACGGCGCTGATCACTGGGGGATCGGCAGGATTGGGACGGGCGAGCGCACTCGCGCTCGCGGAGCGCGGCTGGGAGGTGATCGTCACCGGAAGGCGGGTCGAACCGCTCGATCGGGTCGCCTCGCGGGGGAGCACCATCACCGCCGTCCCCGGTGATGTGACGGATCCGCGGCATCGCGAGCGTATCGCCGAGGTGATCGAGGCGCAGGGGCGACTGGACCTGCTCCTCAACAACGCCAGCGCGCTCGGCCCCAGCCCCATGCCCGCACTGACCCGGTACCCGGAGGACGCACTGGCCCAGGTCTTCACGACGAACGTACTGGCCCCGCTCGCGCTGATCGGCGCGCTGATCGGGCAGATAAAGGCCGCGGACGGCACCGTGATCAACATTTCGTCGGACGCCGCGGTCGAGGCCTATGCGGGCTGGGGCGGCTACGGTGCGGCGAAGGCGGCGCTCGACCACGCGACCGCGGTACTGGCGGTCGAGGAGCCGGATCTCGCGATCTACGCGTTCGATCCCGGCGACATGCGCACCGCGATGCACCAGGCGGCGTTCCCCGGCGAGGACATCTCGGATCGGCCCGAGCCGGAGACCGTGGTCCCGGCCCTGCTGAGGCTGCTCGACACGAGACCGCCCAGCGGCCGGTACCGTGCATCCGACGTCGCGGCCGCGAACACCGGAGTGTCGTCGTGACCCGGTCGGGCAGCGACTCCGTGACCGAATTCCGGTTCGTCCTGCCGCAGCGGTTGGAGGCGAGCGGCCCGCCGGAGGAGCGGGGCCTGCTGCGGGACTCGGTGAAGCTGCTCGTGTCCGACCGGGGCAACTTGGTGCACAGCACATTTCACGACCTGCCCCGCTTTCTCCGGCCGGGCGACGTGGTGGTGGTGAACGCGTCGGCGACGTTGGCCGCGGCAATGGACGGCACCGTCGACACGGTAGGACCGGTGGTCGTGCACTTCTCCACCGAACTCGAGGGTGGCGACTGGGCGGTCGAGGTGCGAGCGCCGGGCCCGGTATCCGGAGCCCTCGACTCGGTCACGGAGGGAACGCGGATCAGGCTGTCGCGCGGCGCCGTTGCGACACTCCAGGAGCCCTGGCCCCGTGGTTCGACCCGGCTGTGGCGGGCCTCGGTCGACGGCGTCACGGACGTAGCCGCGGAACTGCTCGCCACCGCGGGCCGTCCGATCACGTACGCGTACGTCCACGAGCGATGGCCCCTGTCCTACTACCAGACGATCTTCGGCCGGACCGGTGGGAGCGCCGAGATGGCCAGCGCCGCGCGGCCGTTCACGCATCCGATCGTCACCGATCTCGCGACCTCGGGGGTGGTGACAGCGCCGATCCTGTTGCACACGGGTGTGTCCTCGCCCGAGCGCGGGGAGCCGCCGATCCCCGAGCGGTACGAGGTGCCGGAGCACACGGCGCGGCTGATCAATGATCGTCGCGCGGCGGGCGGGCGCGTGATCGCGGTCGGCACCACGGTGACCAGGGCTCTCGAGACCCGGGCAACGCCGGACGGGCTGGCGGTGGCGGGCGGGGGCTGGACGAACCTGGTGCTGAGCGCGGGGCGGCCGGCCCGCGTGGTGGACGGGCTGATCACGGGTTGGCACGCGCCCGGGGCTTCCCACCTGATGCTGCTCGAATCGGTGGTGGGCGCGGCGGCCGTCCGACGCGCCTACGACGAGGCACTCGCGCGCGGATACCTGTGGCACGAGTTCGGGGACAGCGCGCTGTTGCTGCGGCGGTGATCGCACGATCGGATGCGACGCCGCACGGGGCGTGATTGAAACCGGTGGCGCAGGGCAATCGGGAGGGACCGCAGAGGACAGGACAGCGTCATGAACATGGGAAAGAAGATCCGGCACAAGGTCGAAACCGCCGAGGGCGCCGCCAAGAAGGCGGTCGGCAAGGCCACCGGCAACGCCCACCTCGAAGCAGAGGGGAGCAAAGAACAGGCCAGGGGCAACGCCAAGCAGATGGGAGACAAGGTCAAGGACGCCGGAAAGAAGATCAAGAACGCCCTCAAACATTGATATCGACGACGCTTTCAGGGTCCGGCCTATTCGTTCGACAGCAGCGGCCCCAGCGGTCCGAGATCGATGTTCAGGTCCTCGGGTGTGAGATCGAAATGATCACGCAGCTCCGCCATGCGCTCCTCGAGCAGCATGAGCGTCGTCCCGATGCGTTCGATCTGGTCGTCGCTGAGATCGCCGTGCTCGACTCGGCGCAGCGCCTGCCGTTCCATCAACTGCCGCAGTAGCTCGACGATCGTCAGCACGAGGGTGACCAGGCCCTTCTCGACCGATTCGGGATCCGCGTCGATCCGCTGCGGCAATACCCGGCGACCGATGTCGCTCGGGACATCCGAATCGACAGGCTCGGGCTCAGCCATCGGTGGAATCCTGCTCGGCCGGATCTGGGACAAGTGCGCTCACCGACGCGATGAGCGTGCGCAGGGAGATGCGGACCATGTCGACGTCGGCGAGCGACAGCGTGATCTCACCGGTGATGACGACACCGCCGCCCAGCACCCGGTCGAGTAGATCGACGAGCGCGATGCGTCGAGTGTCGTCCGCGGGGACCATCTCACTCATGGCTCACCCGTCGATCCCGGCGAACGAATACGGCGGCCACGGTCCGGTCAATTCCAATGTGATGCCCGGACGTTGGGTGTCGAGTGCCGTGACGAGTGCAGCGAAACCCTCGACGCGATCATTGTCGACGAGGTAGGTGCCGTTGAAGATCATCCAGGCCCGCTTGCCGGTCAGCACCGGGTCGGTGACTTGCCGGCGTACCCCGTCGACGGCCCGGTCCAGGAGCGCGGTGTGAATTTCTCCCGCGTGGCTGGCCGCTTTGCGTTCGACGTCCTGCTGCGCGCTCAATTCCGCACGGCGTCGCAGTAGATACGCGGTTCCCTTTCCGGCCGCACCCGTCGGGGGCGGCTCCTCCTTCACGTCCTGCGACAGCGTCTTGGCGTCGCCGTATCCTTTGACGCCCCATTCGCTCCTACCGGTCACCCGGCGCAGCGTCGCACCGAACTCCTCCTGTCGTTCCGTGAGGAGGCGGCGGACGCGCTCGTCGTCGAGATAGAGGGTCGCCAATCGCAACGGAACGGTGGGGCCGTTGCGCAACACGGCCGCCACCACGGCGTCGTGGGCTCTCGCGGTTGCGGCGAGCCAGTCGAGGTCCTCGAGTTTGCGTTGCAGAGGCTCCTGCCCGAATTCGCCGAGGCTCACCGTCCCCACCACCGCGACCAGACCCGACGACGTCACCGCCCGGACCGGCTCGCCTGCCACGCCGGTGACCCCGGCGAGTTGCGCATCGCCGACGCCGTCCGTCGTGATGCTGTAGAGCCAGACACCGTCATCCGCGGTCATCGTCGCGCTCCTGACGCCTCGCCTCCACCTCGACCGTGTCGGCGGCCTCGACGGCAGGGTGGACCGACCTGTCGGACTCGAGTGCGGCAATCCGCTCCTTGAGCTTTCGATTCTCGAGTTCGAGGTCGCTGCTCTTGCCGGTCAGCCAGGGGTCGTTCTCCCACCAGTTGATCCCGACCTCCCTTGCCGTCTCCAGCGAGGCGATGACCAACCGCACCTTGATGGTCAACAGTTCGATGTCGAGCAGGTTGACCTGGATGTCTCCGGCGATCACGAGCCCCTTGTCGAGCACCCGCTCGAGGATCTCGCCGAGATTCGTCGACTGATGCCCGCCGCCGAATCCGCCGCCCGAACTCTGCGGAAGGTTGCTCGTACCGCCGCCGGCGATCGTCATGACTGCGTGCTCCCGCTGTCACCGACACCGCGGATGTAGCGGCGGGTTCTGCGGTAGGACAACAGTTCTCCATCCAGATCGACGACCACCTCGTACAACGCGAGCATGTCCGTCGACGACGGGATCCGCCGATCCTCGACTACTTCCACCTCGACCGTCCAGCCGTCGTCGGTCGGCATGACCGATGTGGCACCCAGGGGTTTCTTGCCGGTCAATTGCGCAATGTCACGCGTTGCGATCTCCGCGATCTCGGGTGCCGGCAACGGAGGTGGCTCCTCTTCTGCCATCGCCGATCACTCCCTCTCCGTACTGCTGGGCCGTGTCGTTCCGGTCATGCGGTCGAGGATGGCCTGCTGGGCCTGCTCTTCCTCCTCGGCGGAGATCTCGCCCGCCGCGCGTGCGTCCTCCAACTCCTCGAGCGCGCGCCGCGCACTCGCGGGGTTGTGGAGTTCCTCCTCGACCTGCCGCTGAATCAGCTCGGCAAGCGAGATCACCCCACGAACGGGGGCGAGCGGCAGCGTGGCGATGAACGACAGCAGGCCCATCGGTCAGCCCTCCGGCTTCTGCGTCACCACGAAGTCGTAGGCGGCGAGGGGTCCGAGCAGGCGCATCTCGACGCGGCCGTCCCACCGTTCGGCCAGGTCTCCGACTGCCTTCTCGAGTTCGTCCTGCCGGGCGACCTCGACGAGCACGGCCACCTGCGCGGCCTCCTCCTCGTGAGTCGGTTCCCGCACGTTGACCGAATCGGACAGCGACTCGAGCGCCTCGACCACCGTGCGCGTGTCTTCGTCCCGCTTGGCCTCGATGCCGTTGCTGACGATCTCGCCCAGCGCCATCCGGGCGTCGCGGGTGGTCTCCTCGGGCTGATTTCGGATCGCGTCGACCAGTTCGCCCGCTTGTTGGTTTTCCTCGATTATTTCCCGGAGGATCGCTTCCTCGACGTACCGCCCCTTCACGACGTACTGCGCTCGACCCTCGAGTTCCTTCAACGCTGCCGCGAACTCGTCGGCGTGTGCTTCGAGCAGTTCCTTCTCGACGGCGTCCTCATCGGTCATGACCGCCCCGAAACGAAGCGGGAGCACCGGTGCCACACGCGAGGTACCGTCCAGCACGTGCGCATGGGTTCGAAGGTCCTCGGGCTTGCCGAGCGGCCTGTCCACCGAGATCTCGCTGACGAGCGCCGCGATGTCGCCGTGCTTGACGATGCTGACCGGTCCGTCACACACGCCGACCGCGTCCTCTTCGGCTTCCACATCCGCGGGCACTATGCCGTACACGTAGACACCGCTGGTCCGCGGCTCCTCGGGTGCGTCGTTGGACTTTTCTGACGTAGACATCACTTGTCCCCTCGACTGGACTTGCGCGAAACCCGCTCGCGCTCGGGTTCTTCCTGCCCGCCGCCGAGGATGTCGCCGAGTTTGTCACCCGCGGCCTCGAGCGCACCCTTGGTTTTCGATTTGGCGCCACCCTCGGTGACGTCGCCGACCAGGTCCGTCAGACCCTTCGGCTCGCCACTGCCGATCTCGAGCCGGTTCACGGCCTCCGCGAACCGCAGATAGGTGTCGACACTGGCGACGACGACGCGCGCGTCGATGGTCAGCAGTTCGATACCGACCAGTGACACCCGCACGTAGGCATCGATAACCAGGCCCTTGTCGAGGATGGTGTCGATGACGTCGGCGAGGCTACTGGAGCTGGGGCCGCCGCTGACTCCACCACCTCCGCCGCCTCCCGCCGGTTGTATTGCCGTCATTGCCGCGCTCCTTGACGCGAGCCGGCGGATTTCTTGGCGGCAGTCTTACGCGGGCGGCCCCGCCTCTTCGGGGCTGCCTTGTCCTCGGCGGCCGCAGCGGTCTTGCGTGGGCGACCTCGACGTGCCCGCGGGGGTGTTTCCTCTTCCTCTTCCTCTTCCTCTTCCTCCTCGGACTCGTCTTCGTCGGTTTCCTCGGGCTCTTCCTGCTCCGACTCGTCCTGCTCCGACTCGTCCTGCTCGGGCTCCTCGTCTTCGCTCTCCTCGCCTTCGGTTTCGTCGGTTTCGTCGGTTTCGTCGAGCTCGTCCGACTCGTCCGGCTGCGTCTCTTCCTCGTCGGGCTCGACCACCTCGCCGTCCCGGATCTCCCCGCGCCAGCCCACCACCTCGTCGGGATGGAGAACGGACTGCGTCATGACGTGGCGTCCAAAGTGCTTCAACTCCAGTCGCGCTCGTCGTCCCTGGGCCCGCCAGATGTTGCCCGTCTTCTCGAACAGACCCTTCGGGTGATACTCGAGGATGAGGACGATGCGGGTGAGATCGGGAGTCACCTCGTGGAACGTCACCGCGCCGTCGACATAACCCTTGGCACCCTTCGAGTGCCACACGATCCGCTCATCGGGAACCTGCTCGATGATCGACGCTTCCCACGTGCGGTGCGACAGGAACACCTGCGCCTTCCACTCGAGCTTTTCGTCCGATTCCTGCTCCACCCGCTCGACCTTCTTCATGAAGGAGGGGAAGTCGGCGAACTGGGTCCACTGGTTGTAGGCGAGCTGGACCGGGACCCCGACATCGAGCGTTTCGACGATGTTGGTCAACTTGAGCTTCTTGCCCTTGCTGCCGCCACCACCGGTGACGGCCTCCTTGACGTCAGAGGCGGTGTCCTTGACCATTTGCTTGGCGCCCTGCCAGCCACCGCTCACCGCCGACTTGATCGGTGATTCACCCTCGGCCAGCTTCTCGGAACCGGTCACGGCGGCGAGCAGCCCGCCTCCGCCGCCCTCGGCGTAATCGGTGAGCCTGCCGGACGCGTTCTGCACCTTGTCGGAGACCGATGTGAGCGCCTTCTCCGTCACCGTGCCGACCAGCTTCTGCAGTGCGTCCTGCAGCACACCCGACGATCCGCCCCCGTCTCCCGGTGCGGCTTCTCGCAGTTTGTTCGCGGCGTTCGTCATCGTGCTGACCGTCCGCCGCGCCGGACGGGCGCGGAATCAGTCGTCGCTTTGGCCCGTGTCCGGCGGCCGCGGGTCGGGGCTTCCTCGTCGTCCTCGTCGGATTTCGCGCTGCGCGACCTGCTCGACGGCCGGGAGCTGCCATTGTTGCTGGACGCGCGTCGACGTGCGGCGGGTCGCTTGCGTGGAGCGGGTTCCTCCTCGTCGGCGGCTTCCTCCTCGTCGGGTTCGGGCTCCTCGTAGTCCTCGTCCTCGTCGGCGTACTGTTCGTCCGGCTCTTCGTCGACTTCGGATTCGTCGTACTCCTCGTCCTTGGACCGACCGCGTCGCTTGCGGCCGAGTTTTCCGAGACTGCTGAGTTTGCCGACCGAGTTACCGACACCACCCACAGTGTCGTCGACTGTGTCGCCCACGTCGCTGACGGCTTCGCCGCCGCCCGACAGAATCCGGTTGTTGAGCTGGTTGATGCGCTGACTTGCTGCGGTGACCGCCGCGGCCTTCGCCGCGCTGACCAGCTCTTGTCGAACCGAATCGCTGATCTTGGCGAACTCGGGGGAGTTCGCGAGCACCTTCGTGCCGCGTTCCAACAAGTCGCGTGGCCCGCCGGGGAAGCGTCCGGTCGCACCCGCGGCCGCCAGCATCAGTGCCATTTTCATCCTGTGTGTTCGGCCCAGCATGTACCCCGCGCCGACGGCCAACGCCACCTGACCTTTGGTTTTCATCGTCGAACCCCTTTACCGAGTAGTCGCCGGCGCACCTCTCGCCAACTTCGGCAATGTGTCGCAATACCGTGCGCGGTAAGGGGGCGCCGTCTCCCGACTACCCCAGCCGCACGACGCTCAACCAGCGGCAGAAAAGTCGGTTCGGCCGGCGTGCCGCGGAGCACGCTTTCTGCGTATTTACACGGGCGGTGGCGATATCGACGCGTCGTTGTCGTATTTCGAGAGTCGTTGAGTTGCAACGCGTTCCCTGTGACAGCGGGAAAATGTCACTGGGCGGCGGCTCGTACCGCAGCGACGATCACTGCGACAAGGAGCACCAGCAGAAGAACCACGAGTAATACGGGTCCGAGCAGCAGCGCGACGATCAGAAGGAGAACAAGGCCGAACTTGGCCTTTCCGCTCAAGCCGGATACCAGCGCCTTGATCGCGGCCCACACCGGATTCTTACCCGTCAAGGCGGCGCGAATGCCTTCGAGTCCGGCGCCGACCCCGGCGTTGCTGTGTATCACCTCGTGGACGAGCGACGCCAACCATTTCTTGAATTTCTGCCGAAGATTCTGCGCCTCCATCTCGCCGCGGTCCCGCAGTGCGTCCACGAGGTGGCGAACCTGGTCCTTCAGCCACTCGGTGACGTCCCCGAAGTCCTGCGGAACCGGATCGGGCAGGCGCGAGCGGCCGGCGCCGGAGGATCGGGTGTGGGCCGGTGCGGGGGACCCCGTGTCCCGGGGACGCTTCCCCGTCGGCTTAGTCGCGGATTCGGTGCCGGCATCCGTACGCGTCGGCCGGGCCGCCGTCTCGGTCCGCCGGGGAAGGCCGTGCCGCGATCCGGCCGATGCCGATGTCGAGGCTGCCGGCCGCCTGGGCGGGAGTGGCTGCCTCCGCGGCAGTCGACCCGGGGGAGCGTCGGCGAGCGCCGTCGACCGTGTCGTCGTCCTCTCTCGTGCGCCCATACACCCCAATTACCCTCGGGGAAATTCTTGAAACCGGAGCGGGAACGGCGGCAATCCGGGTACGGCGGGTTACCGCTCTCCGCGTTCGTCGAGCGGGTTGTTGCGGGTGACGATGAGCGGGTCGGCGGGGGTGAACGGGAAATTCGGCAGATCGCCGATGTGGGTGCCGAACGTGGCGGCGAGGACTTCGCGGGAGTACGCGCTGACCGATGCGCGGTATCCGATGTCACCGGGCGTCGGCTGGTCGAAGAAAATCAGAAAATGGATGTCGTCGGACCCCGCGACCTCGATGTGGTGTGGGTATGCGCGGGGAATGAAATACACGTCCCCCTGCTCGAGATACCAGGTGTCGAGGGAGCCGTCCGGGTCCATGACCGTCATCCGCGCCGATCCGTGCCGCACATAACACATTTCGCCGCCGACGGCACCACGGGATCGCCGATTCGCGCCGCCAGGGCGGTCCGCGGTGTCGCGTCGGAGAGCGGTGAAGTCGGAGGCGTCGAGATCGTAGGTGTTGCCGAGGACGGCATCGGTCATCGCGCCGAACGCGGCTCCGAGACCGAAGTCCTCGGGGCGCTCGCTCCGGAAGGCGATGAGAATTCCGCGACCTCGTCGCCGATGTTCTCGATGTGGTGCAGCGATCCCGAATCGATGTGGAATATCTCTCCGGCGCCGACAGTGAAGGTGGAGAACACGCTGCCGGTGTCGAGCACGGAGACAAGTGACGTTCCGGACAGGCAATAGGTGAGTTCGTTGGCGTTGGCGTGCCAATGCGAGGTGCGCATCGCTCCGGGGTTGATCCGTGAGTCTTTCGGCGCAACCCGGTCCTTCAGGGCCGGGATGGCCGATCTGGTTTTGTCGGACTGTGTGGCTAGTGTCTGGGTTATGGCGGGGAGGGTGGTGAAGCGGGCGTTCAAGTTTCGTTTCTATCCGACTGCGGTGCAGGCGGAACAGCTTGCTCGGACGTTCGGGTGTACCCGGTATGTCTACAACCGGGCGTTGGCCGAGCGGTCGCGTGCCTGGTCGCAGGAGCAGCGACGGGTCACCTACGCGGACACCTCGAAGATGCTCACCGGATGGAAGCGGGACCCCGAGACCGCGTGGTTGGCGGAGCCGTCGAAGGGGCCGTTGCAGGAATCGCTGCGGCAGTTGCAGGGCGCGTTCGAGAGGTTCTGGCGCACGCAGACCGGATACCCGAAGTTCAAGAAGAAGGGGCGGTCGAAGGATTCGGCGACCTACTACTCGAACTGCTTCACCCGGGGTGGGCAGGTCCGGTTGGCCAAGCAGTCCGAACCGCTGGATATTCGGTGGTCGAGGCCGTTGCCGGAGGGGGCGGTGCCGTCGCAGGTGACGGTGTCGCGTAACGCTCGTGGTCAGTACCATATTTCGATTCTCGTCGAGGACACGATCGCCGAGCCCCCGTCGACGGATCGGGTGGTCGGGCTCGATGCCGGGATCACCAGCCTGTACACGCTGTCGACGGGGGAGAAGATCACCAACCCGCGCCACGAGCGCACGGATCGTGAGCGGGTGGCGAAGGCGCAACGGATGCTGGCCAAGAAGCAGAAGGGATCCCGGAACCGGGCCAAGGCCCGACTGAAGGTCGCGAAGATTCATGGTCGGATCGCCGATCGGCGCCGCGATTATCTGCACACACTCTCCACTCGACTGGTGCGCGAAAACCAAGTGATCGCCATCGAGGATCTGAGTGTGCGGAACATGGTCAAGAATCGGTCGTTGTCTCGGGCGATCTCGGATGCGAGTTGGTCCGAGTTCCGGTCGATGCTCGAATACAAGGCCGACTGGTACGGGCGCCGGCTGGTGGCGATCGACCGGTTCTGTCCGTCGTCGAAGACCTGCTCGGTGTGCGGGGCGGTCGCCTCGGCGATGCCGCTGAACGTGCGGGAGTGGACGTGCCGATGCGGCGTCGTCCACGACCGCGACGTGAACGCGGCAAGGAACATTTTGGCCGTCGGACTGACGGTGGCAGCCTGCGGAGACGGTGTGAGACCGCCCCGCACCTAACGTGTGGGGTGGCGACTGTCGGTGAAACAGGAACCTCGGGACGCGAGTCTGGAGGGGAATCTCGGTCGTTCACGGCCGAGAGGAAGTCAACGACAGACCCTTCAGGATCGGGAAGGTGTCCGCTGTCACCCGGGTGTTGGAGCCGAGGTCGGATTGCTCGACGATCTCGCCGTCGGTCAACGAGGTGTTGTGAATGCTGCGTCGCGTGCTCATGGATGTGCCTTCCGTGTCGGACGGTTGCCTGGGACGGCCTCGGCGGTGGGAAGCAGTTCGCGCATACAGGTAGAAGTATGTCTTTCCGCAGTGAAATGTTCCGGTGATCGCGACGGAGTGAGTGGGCTCTCGGGCTAGGATTCGAAGAAGGCCTGCCAGCTGGTGCCGCCCGTCGGCGCGGTACTCGAACCATGGCGCCGAGGCGGTGATGGCGACGATGAGGGATTTCCCGGTGGAGTACATGCGGGGCCGGAGAAATGGAGTGGGTCGGTTCCGCACACTGCGCGCCACCCGCCTCGTTGTGATCGCGGCGTGCGGCGCACTCGTGATCGCTGGGTGCTCGCCGACGTCCGAGCCGACGACCTCGGAGAACGGTTCACTGCCTGCCGCGACGACGGCGACGGGGACCACTGCTTCGGGTTCGGCGCTCAATTCCATCGATCCGGCCACATTCCAGGCTGCGGTCGACGCTGCCGCCGAGGAGCTGATGATCCCCGGCGCGGTGGTGCAGCTCCGCACCCCGCAGGGAGACTTCGTCGCGGCGGTCGGCACCACGGAACTGGGCGCGGACACACCGCCGGCTGCGCAGACTCATTTCCGGATCGCCTCGAACACCAAGACCTTGACGGCGGCCCTGACGGTCCTGCTGGCACAGGACGGCAAGCTCCGGTTCAGCGACCCGGTGTCGACGTACGTCGCCGACGTGCCCAACGGCGAGAACATCACCATCGCACAGCTGTTGACGATGCGCAGCGGGCTGTACAACTACACGAGTTCGCCCGAGTTGGCGGCGACTTTGGACAGCGACCCGGCGAAGGCCTGGACGCCTCAGGAGGTCTTGGACATCGCGTTCAGCCGGCCGCCGAACTTCCCACCCGGCACGTCGTACGAATACAACAACACGAACTACGCGTTGCTGGGTCTGATCGCCGAGAAGGTCGGCGGTCGCCCACTGGCCGAGCAGTTCCAGGAACGGTTGCTCGGGCCGCTCGGGCTGAACCAGACCTCGCTACCCGCCGCCGACGATACGGCGATCCCGGATTCGTATTCGCACGGTTACATGTACGGCGAATCGGCCTACGCCCTGGTGGACGAGCCGTATCCCGCCGACATGCAGGCCGCCGCGCGGGCGGGAACACTGCAACCCCTCGACTACACCAACCAGAATCCGTCCTACGCCACTGCCGCCGGGGGCGCGATCTCCACCGCGGACAACCTGGCCACGTGGATCCGGGCGCTGGTCTCCGGCGAAGTGTTGAATCCGGAATACCAGCAACAATGGCGGGACAGTCTGCAACCCGAGGACCCGGACGCACCCGACGGGCAGCAATACGGTTACGGGATCAGCTACCAGCGTTTCGGGCCGAACGCGTCGATGTATTACCACGGCGGTGAGCTGCCGGGCTTCAACTCGTTCATCGGGTACGACCCGGACAACGGCGTCGCGCTCGTGATCTGGGCGAATCTGACTCTGTCGCCCGAGGGTAAAACCACCGCGAACGCGTTGCTGCCCACCGTTCTCGACGAGATCTACGCCGGGATGTCGCTGGCGCCGACACCGGCCCCTACCCCCACCAGGTGATGCCAGGTGCGTGAGTCGTCGGTGGGGCAGAATCGTCCCCTGTGAGCGACAACTCCGTTCGAACACCGCACGCGCCGGTAGATGCCGACGATCCCGACCTGGCCAGAGCCCGGGACGGAGACGACGCCGCGTTCACGCGGCTGGTCGGACCGTTGCGCCGGGAGCTGCACGCCCACTGCTATCGCATGCTCGGCTCCAGCCACGATGCCGACGACGCCCTGCAGGACGCTCTGCTGCGGGCGTGGCGCGGATTCGCGAAATTCGAAGGCCGCAGCGCACTGCGCTCCTGGCTGTACACCGTCGCGACGCGCACGTGCCTGGACGCCGTCGAATCGCGCGGTAGGCGGGCCCTGCCCGTCGACCTGGGTCCGTCCAGTGATCGCGCCGTCGTCGGCGACGTCCCGCTCACCGAAGTGGCGTGGCTGGGTCCCTACGCCGATGCGGGACTGGCCGCCGGTGCGGTGGGGCCGGCCGCCCGCTACGAGCAGCGCGAGGCCGTCGAACTGGCATTCGTTGCGGCACTGCAACATCTGCCGGGCAATCAGCGGGCGGCCCTGCTGCTCTTCGAGGTCCTGGGGTTCTCCGCCGCCGAGATCGCCGCCGCCATGGACACGACGACGGCGTCGGTGAACAGCGCGCTGCAGCGGGCCCGGGCGATCGTGGCGGAGAAGATTCCCTCGGTGACCCAGTCTCGAACTTTGCGAGAAATCGACGACGCGCATCTGCGTGCCCTGGTCGCCGGGTACTCCACCGCGTTGGAACGCGGTGATGCCGATGCTCTGGTCGCTCTGCTGACCGAGGACGTCACCTGGTCGATGCCACCGATGGCGCACTGGTATCGCGGCATGGCCGCGGTCACGGATTTCGCGGTCCGGGTCCCGCTCACGGGGTGTGGTTCGTGGCGCCACCTGCCGGTCGGTGCCAACGGCCAGCCCGCCGTGGCCTTCTATCTGTGGGACGAGGACGCCGGCACCCACCTCCGCTGGTCGATCACGGTGCTGACCCTGCGTGGCACCAAGATCGCGGAGCTGACCTCGTTCATCGGTGCGGAACACTTCGAGCCGTTCGGGCTGCCTGAATTCCTGCCGTGACCTGCGCGCGCGGTGACCGATTGCGCCGCCGTGACACCACGGTGGCACATCGATCCTCGGCCGAGTCTTGCGATGGTGCCAATGTGATGCCATGATGGCACCATGGATCTCACGCCCTATGTCGCGTCCCTCCGTCACGAACTCGCCGTAGCCGCCGAGGCCGGGGGAGAGGACGCCCGTGCCCTCGCCGAGCGACTCACCGCACCACTGGAGTCCGGGGTCCGGCTCGCGCTACTCGACGCGCTGTCGGCGGCCGCCAGTGAAATCACCCGTGACCTCGCACCGGGTTCGGTGGATCTTCGTCTCCGCGGACGTGAGCCCACGTTCGTCGTCACTCCCGCGCCGGTCGAGCAATTGTTCGAGGAGCAGGCCGCATCCGGTCCGGACATGTCGCCGCCTCGGATCCCGGAAGTGGAAGACGGCGCCATGACCCGGATCAACCTTCGTCTCCCGCAAGACCTCAAGGATCGCGTCGAGGAGGCCGCTCGGGAGGCAGGGCTGTCCGTGAACGCCTGGCTCGTCCGGTCCGCGGCCGCGGGGTTGGAGTCCGACGGCGGCAGTAATCGTTCCGAACGGCGTGCCCCACGCGGCAATGACCGTTTCACGGGCTGGGTGCGCTGACCCGACCGGCCCGTCCTTTCATTCGCCACCACCACATTCCGGAGGACAACCATGCCCACTTTCAGCACCCCGGCGCCGATCTCGGCCACGGTCGAACTCGTCGTCGGCGACGCACGGATCACGGCGAGCGACCGCCACGACACGGTCGTGGACGTGCGCCCCAGCGACGGCTCGCGGGAATCGGACGTTCGCGCCGCCGAGCAGACCCGCGTCGAGTACTCCGCAGGGAGACTGCTGGTCAAGGCGCCGAAGCAGCGCGGTCTCGGCCTGTTCGGCAAGGCCGGTTCCGTCGACGTCACCATCGCGCTGCCGACCGGCTCCGAGTTCGAGGGCGAGGCGTCGGTGGCGACGTTCCGCGGCGCCGGACGGCTCGGCGCGTGCCGCGTCAAGACATCGGCGGGGGACGTCCAACTCGGCGACACGGGCCCGCTCGACGTGCACACCGGGGCCGGCACGGTCACCGTGGACCACGTTGCAGGTGATGCGGACCTGAGCACGGGGTCGGGAAAACTCCGCGTCGGCGCGATCGACGGCAGCGCCGTGATCAAGAACTCCAACGGCGACAACTGGATCGGCACGATCGGCGGCGGACTGCGGGTGAAGACGGCGAACGGGGACATCTCCGTCGACGACGCCCGCGCCGACCTCGCCGCCGCAACCGCGAACGGCGACATCCGCATCGGGCAGGTGACGCAGGGCGCGGCGTCGCTCGGAACCGGTCACGGTCGAATCGAGATCGGCATCCGCTCCGGGACCGCCGCCCGGCTCGACGCGCACACGTCCTTCGGGAAGGTCCAGAACCGTCTGGACTCCGTCGACCGGCCCGAATCGACGGACGACACGGTCGAGGTGCGCGCCCGTACCGGTTTCGGCGACATCGTGATTCGCCGCCCCGATTCCCAGAAGTCGACCAGTCGAAAGGCAGAGTGATGACAGCATCGATCACCACCCGGTCCGCAATCACCACCACCGGGCTGCGAAAGTCCTACGGCGACAAAGTCGTCCTCGACGGCATCGACCTCGACATCGGTGAGGGAACGATCTTCTCGCTCCTCGGGCCCAACGGCGCAGGCAAGACCACCATGGTCCAGATTCTGTCCACCCTCATCGCTCCCGACGGCGGCAAGGTGAGGATCGCGGGTCACGATCTCGCCCGCGAGCCCGACGCGGTTCGGTCCACCATCGGTGTGACCGGCCAGTTCTCCGCGGTGGACAACCTCCTCACGGGTCGCGAGAACCTGATGCTGATGGCCGATCTGCACCACCTGCGGCGCGACGCGGGCCGCGCCCGGGCCACGGAACTGCTGGCCCGGTTCGATCTCGTCGAGGCGGGCGCGAAGCCGGCCGGGAGTTACTCCGGTGGCATGCGCCGCCGGCTGGACCTGGCGATGACCCTCGTCGGCGATCCCCGGATCATCTTCCTCGACGAGCCGACGACCGGTCTCGATCCGCGCAGTCGCCGCGCCGTGTGGCAGATCATCCGCGAACTCGTCGCCGACGGGGTCACGATCTTCCTCACCACCCAATACCTGGAGGAAGCAGATCGGCTCGCCGACCGGATCGCACTCCTCGACGGCGGCAGGCTGGTCGCGGAGGGAACCCCCGAACAGCTGAAGAGGCTCGTTCCGGGCGGCCACATCACCCTGGCGTTGCCCGGGGTGCGCGAACTCGACGCCGCATCCCGGCTGCTCGGCGACGTGACACGGAACGAGGAAGCGCTCACCCTGCAGGTTCCCGGCGACGGCAGCGTGCAATCGCTGCGCGCGCTGCTCGATCGGCTCGACCACGCGTCGATCGAGGTCGAGAACCTGACCGTCCACACACCCGATCTCGACGACGTCTTCCTCGCGCTCACCGAGCGCGCCGCAACCAGGAAAGAGAGCGTGCGATGACGACCATGGGTTACGCGCTGAGCGATTCGGCGACGATGCTGCGACGCAACCTCCGGCACATGATCCGGTACCCGTCGGTGACTGTGCTCCTCGTCGGGATGCCGATCATCCTCCTCCTGCTCTTCGTGTACGTGTTCGGCGGCACGCTGGGAGCGGGACTCGGCGATCCCGACGGCGGACGCGGCGCCTACATCGACTACGTGGCACCCGGAATCCTCCTGATGACCGTGGCCAGCGCCGCCCAGGGAACCGCGATCTCGGTCGCCACCGACATGACCGAGGGCATCATCGCCCGGTTCCGGACTATGGCCATCGCACGGGTGTCCGTGCTGACCGGGCACGTCATCGGCAGCATGATCCAGACACTGATCAGCCTCGTCCTGGTCGTCGGTGTCGCCGTGCTCATCGGTTTCCGGCCCACCGCCGGACTCGGCGAGTGGGTAGCGGCGACGGCCGTGCTCGCGATGTTCACGTTCGCACTCACGTGGCTGTCCGTTGCGTTCGGGCTGGTGTCCAAGAGCGTCGAAACGGCGAGCAACCTCCCGATGGTGCTGATACTGCTGCCATTCCTCGGCAGTGGGTTCGTCCCCACCGACTCGATGCCGGCCGGTCTCCGGTGGTTCGCCGAGTACCAGCCGTTCAGCCCCGTCATCGAGACCATCCGCGGACTGCTTCTCGGCGGTCCCGTCGGCAGCAGCGCAGTGCTCGCGGTCGGCTGGAGCGCCGGCATCGCGCTGCTCGGCTACCTCTGGGCGAAAAGACTGTTCAACCGGCGCGTGAACTGACGGCTTTCACCCGTGCCGACGGGCGCTCACCGCGGTACTCTTCCGATGCCGCGGTTTCGCCACCGATGATGCAGCCGCAGGTTACAGTCGGAACCGGTTTTTCCTTCTTCAGCAGGGTGGGATCGCGATGAACTTGATCAAGAAATCGGCAGCATCGGTCCTCGTCGCAGCGACGGTGACACTCGGAGCGGGCACGGCACATGCCGACCCCGTCGTGCCGAACACGGGAACGCCGGCCCTGGCGATCCCCGGTCGGCACGAGGTCGACAAGCAGAAGGCCCTCGAGAACATGCTCAACGAACTCGGCGTCGGCTGGGCCAACGGGGGAGCGGCCGGCACCGCGATCGGTGCGCTCATCGGTCTCGGCGTCGGATGTGTCTCGATGTTCCCGGGCAGTCTCGCCGGCTGTATCATCGGCACGCCGATCGGCGCGATCACCGGTGCGATCGTCGGTATGGGACAGGGCAACCCCAAGGCGCAGCAGGCCATCCAGGAGTACATCAACACGCCGTGAGTCGTTGTCCGTCAACTCTGTTCGCGGAGTCGACGGATCACGGGGGCGAACACCTCCAGATACGGTTCGTGGACGGTGACGTACGAGAAGCCGAAACGCTCCCGATGGCTCCGGAGTTGCTCGGTCATCTCCTCCACGGTTCCCACGAGGACGTACGGGGTGCCGAGGACGTCTGCCACCGACATGGTGCCGCCGAGCCGGTCCGCGATCTCGTTCGCCGCGGCCCGGCGGTCGTCCGTCTCGACGACCAACTGGACCAGTAGATGCCACTCGATGTCCTTGGCTCTCGCACCGGCGTGGTTCCGTACGAAGCGAATTCGCTCGGCCACCTCGTCCGCGGTGGCGAGGCGGAATGTGCCGGGGGGTCGCCCCGGAATCTGGAATGTGCCCGCGACACCGACGATGTCGGCGTGGGCGGCCGCGATCCGCAGCACGCGATCCCCGGTACCGCCGATGATCAGGGGTGGACCCGAGCCGCCGAATCCACGCCGCTGCAACGGTCGTGGCACAGTGCGGCCCTCGGGTAGCTCGTCGAAGTCCATGGTGAAGGACGTGCGGAGGCCGTCGACCATCTCCGACAACTGCTCGACTCGGCCGCCGAACGGCTTCCATTCGATACGCGCGGCGTCGAACTCCCACTTCATGTGCCCGGCACCGAGACCGACCTCGAGCTTTCCGTCGGTGAGGATGTCCGTCGTCGCGATCTCGCGAGCGAGCAGGGCGGCGTTCCAGAACGGTGCGTTGAGCACCAGAGTTCCGACCCGCAGTCCGGTGGCGCCGGCGACGGCCACCAGGAGGGGGAACGGTGCCGGGGCGCCGAGGTGGTCGGCGGCGAACACGGTGTCGTAGCCGGCGCTCTCGCCGTGACGGCATCGGTCGAGAAGGGCATCTCGGGAGTCGAAACCGAAAATGTTGAACGAGAATCGGAAATCGCGCATGGACTTCACCGGATTGATCAGAGGAAGCCTGGCCCTTGGGGGCCGGGAGGAAGCTGATTCTGTATTGCGCGATCGCGCGTAGCGGGGTCGCTTTCTTGTGTGGGTTCGGGTCGTTTCTGGTTGGTGATGTACTCGGCGACGATGGCGAGCGGGGCTCCGCCGGCGGAGGCGGCGAAGTAGGACGGTGACCAGAAGTGATTGCCCCACAGGTATTTCTGGATGTGGTCGGGGAACTCTTGGCGCAGGTATCGAGCGGAGACGCCCTTGAGGCTATTGACCAGGGTGGAGAGTTGCACGGTAGGTGGGTAGTGGATCAATAGGTGGACGTGGTCGGTTTCTCCGGTGAACTCGGTCAACGTTGCGCCGAACTTGTCACACACCTCTGCCATGATCTGCCCGCATCGGGTCGGTGACATAGACCAAAGAGTATCCGCAGGGAAAGGCGCAGGGTGTGAAGCGGATCGTTGTCGTGAAGCTGGCTCCCACCCCGGAGCAGTATGTGGCGCTGAAATCGACACTGGAGTTGTGCAATGCGGGGGCGAACATGGTTGCGCAGCTCGCGCACACCGCCGCTGATCGGCGCCCGTTCGCGCTGCAAAAGCAGGTCTATGCCCAGCTCAAGGCGTGCGGGTTGTCGGCGCAACCGGCGATCCGGGTCATCAAGAAAGTCGGCGGATGCGTACGCGACCCGGACAGCGAACCTGCGTAACGGGAATTACGGCACGCCGGGATCGACACGGTATGCGAAGGTGGCGGGTAAGGCGGTCGTGTTCCGTCAGGACGCGGGCCAACCGTTCGACGATCGGTGCTTGTCGTGGCAGATCGATCGATCGACGGTGTCGATCTGGACGAGCGCGGGCCGGATGCGCAACGTCGGATTCGTGTGCGCGCCGTGGCAGCGGACAATGCTCGCCGACCGCACAGGCGAGTCGGATCTGATTTTCCGGGACGGATGTTTCTACCTGCATGCAACCGTCGACACCGACGCACCGCAGCAGCTGGTCCCCGCCGACGACCCCACCGGGTGGCTGGGTGTGGACTTGGGGATCGTGAACCTGGCTGTGACCACCGCAGACGACCCGGCCGAACTCGACGTCCGGTGGTCCGGTGGTGCGGTCACCGCCCGCCGGAAAAAGAACGGAACCATCCGGTCCGCGCTGCAGAAGGTGGGGACCAGGTCCGCGAAACGGACACTGAAGAAACGGCGTAGGAAGGAGACTCGGTACGCCACCGACATCAATCATCAACTCTCGAAAACGATTGTTGCCCAGGCGCAACGCACCGGTCAAGGAATCGCGGTAGAAGACCTGTCGGGAATCCGGGACCGGGTACGGCTCGCACGCAGACAACGGCAACAATTGCACTCCTGGGCATACGCGCAACTGCGCGACCAGATCACCTATAAGGCGCACGCGGCAGGGGTGCCGGTGCAGGTGATCAACCCTCGCAATACCCGTAAGAGCGCGTCTGAGAACTCCGGGGTGAGTCACGCCGTGCGGGCGAGTCGGCGTGACAAGGTGGCGATCATGGCGATGTAGACCATCGCTTCGTGATGGTCGGGCCGCGTCTCGTAGTCACGGACACAGCGTCGGTGTTTACAGATCCAGGCGAAGGTTCGCTCGACTACCCAACGCCGGGGAAGAACCTTGAACCCTTTGACATCGTCGGTTCGCTTGACGACCTGAACTGTCAGGGACACAACCCGTTTCGACCATTCGATCAGCCGACCGGCATAGCCGCCGTCCGCCCACACCAGGCTGATCGTCGAGAATCGGGCACGCAACGCGGCCAGCAGTCGGATGGCACCGTCGCGGTCTTGAATCCCGGCCATGGTTACCACGACCGCCAGTAGCAACCCGTTGGTGTCGACCGCGATATGACGTTTGCGGCCGTTGATCTTCTTGCCCGCGTCGTATCCCCGGCTCGACCGGGCCACCGTGTCGGCACCCTGCACCGACTGGGAGTCGACGATCGCCGCGGACGGCAGCGGGTGTCGACCGCCCTGGACCCGCGCCCGATCACGTAACGCGTCGTGAATCCGCTGCCATACTCCCGCGCGGACCCAGCGGGCGAAGATCGCGTACACCGTGGTCGCGGGCGGGAACTCCGCCGGCAACTGCCGCCAGGCGATCCCACCTCGAACGACATAGAAGATTGCATCGAGTACGAGACGGCGGCAGTGTTTTTCGGGTCGACCACCGCTGCCGGTGGTGTTGCCGGGTGGCGGTAGTAGTGGTTCGAGAATCGCCCATTGAGCGTCGGTCACCGAGGATGACGAGTAGACCGCGCACCGATGCCCGATCCCCGGATCCGGGGTAGGGCATGACGGACACAGTGCGATGAGCGATGATGGCAAGTGAACTCCTGGTCGGGTCGTGGCGTAAGCACCTACTGACCTACCAGGAGTTCACCCATTCCTCACCAGTCACACGCCGATCACCCCGAGTTTTCAGATGCGCTCTAAGCTTGTCGTTTAACCACTGCCGTGGCGTGAGGCAGTTGGTGCTGGTGTTGTTCGGCGTGTCGCAGCGGCATGAGGCGACCACCGCCTGATCATCTTGAGGTTCCTTCCAGAGAACTTTCGAGACGAAGACAGGCGGTGGCCGTGAGTATCAGTGTGCCCGATCGGCGGGCGGTCGGGGAAGAATCGGTCCCCGATCCGCGTGTCGGCCTGGTGTCGTTCCGCGAAGAGTTCCACCGGTGTCTGCCGGCCCGAGGTGATGCTTTGTTCGAGTTGACCGATGCGCTGCTGTGTTCCGGCACCGCGGTTCGCACCCTGGTCGAGTTGTCACTGGCCGCCGAGCATCGGCGCGGTCACGGCGCCTTATACGACGCAATCAATTGCGGCCGAATAGATCTCGCTCGGCTGCGCCGCGCCCTCGGCGGACTGACGATCCCGCGTGATCGCGGCGGCCGGATCGTGTTGGCCGTCGACATCAGTGCCTGGTTGCGCCCGGATGCACCGACGAGTCCGCAGCGGGGGTTCTGCCACGTCTACGGCCGCGGGAAGAATCAGGCACAGCTGATCCCGGGGTGGCCGTACTCGTTTGTCGCCGCCCTCGAGACCGGCCGTACCTCGTGGACGACGGTGCTCGACGCGGTCCGCCTGCGCCCCGACGACGACGAAACCGTTGTGACGGCCACCCAGGTGCGTGAAGTGATCACGCGGTTGCGCGACGCCGGGCACCACCGCGACGGCGACCCGGACATTCTGCTGGTGTTCGACGCCGGGTACGAGCTGGCCCGGCTGGCGTTCGTGCTCGCCGATCTCCCGGTTCAGGTGCTGGGTCGGATGCGTTCGGACCGGGTGCTGTGCTTCCCGGCGCCGCCACCGGGCCGTACCGGGCGCCCACCCCGGCACGGTTCCGACTTCAAATTCGCCGACCCCCAGACCTGGCCCGAACCCGAGACCACCACCAGCACCGACACCGATCGCTACGGAACAGCCACCGCTGCGGCGTGGAATCGGTTGCACCCGAGGCTCGTCCATCGTGGCTCGTGGGCGGACCACCCGGGACCGCCGCCGATCGTCGAAGGCACGGTGATCCGGCTGACGGTCGATCACCTGCCCGGGGACCGGCATCCCAAACCGGTGTGGCTCTGGTACTCACATCCTGGTGCGGGAACCGCCGATATCGACCGATTGTGGCAGATGTTTCTGCGGCGCTTCGACCTCGAACACACGTTCCGTTTCTTCAAGCAGACGTTGGGGTGGACCGCCCCGAAGCTCCGCAGCCCCGAGGCGGCCGACCGCTGGACCTGGATCGTGCTGGTGGCCTACGCCCAACTCCGGCTCGCCCGTCCTCTGGCCGAGGACCTACGCCGCCCGTGGGAACGGCCTGTCCCACCAACACGATTGACGCCGGCACAGGTTCGTCGAGGGTTTTCGCGCACCCGCGCGACGATGCCTGTTCCGGCCAGTGCACCGAAACCCAGTCGACCCGGACCCGGACGCCCACCCGGATCGAAAAACACCCACCGCGCACCGCATCACCACGTGGGCAAACGCGCCGAAACCAAAGCTAGAAAACCCGTCGGGGCCGCCTGCCCAGGTTAAAGATCAAGCTAAGACGTGCCACCGCTGCGGGCACTGCGACACCGCGAACAGGCACAGTCAAGCACTGTTCCGGTGCCGCGGCTGCGGATGGACCGGTCACGCCGACCATAACGCCGCCGCCAACATTGCCGCACTCGGGCACGACAACTACCGGGCCGCCCAATCAACCGTGCCTAAAGCAGCCACCCCTCTCACAGCCAGTGAGAACGTGAGCAGCAAACCCGCGTCCTTCAGGACAGGGTAGTTGATGATGCACCCGAAGTGGCTCTGCCGGTGCCGAATGCGATGGGTGAACGCCGCAACTTCAGTGTCGCGAATATGATGCCTGCCACATCTGGCCCGGGTTTCCCCACGTGACGGCGCTGAGTCGCCCCGGACAGGCGAACAGTGCCCAGCGTCGCGAAGACTGCTGGGCACTGCTCTCGCGATCGGTGTCGACCGAGGTGAGTGTCGGTGCGGCTACCGTGTTCGGTACGTCGACGAAAAGGGTGGCCGCGCCAGCCGGAGCAATTCCAGCGCCAGCAGCGAACCTCGGGGGCCCAATTCGTCCTGATAGCGGCGGATCACGTCGGTCTCCCCGCCGAGCGCGACCATCGGTGCACCGGACTCGACCCGGGTACGAGCCGCGAGCTGTGCGAGAACGAGGCGGCGATGGACCGCGTCCAGGATCTCCGCGTCGAGGCGGGCGATCTCGGCGTGAACGCGATTCAGATCCGTGCCGTCGGAGACTGCGCCTGTGGCGTCTTCGCTGACTGCCCCGAAATCACTGTCCGTCATCGTTGCTCCTCGACTGGGTGACCGTGTACGACCATCGTCGGACGGGAGCGGCCGCAGCGACAGACACCCTGGGGTGAGGAATGGCGACCCCTGTCCGGCCCGGCCGACCGGGCGGGTGCCGCGAACCGACTGCGCGCTACCGCAGTGCGATGAACCGCTGCAGTTTCCCGCTCGCCTGATGGCGCTGCAGGTGGTCGACGACCTCGATCCGGACCTGCGGATCGGACAATCCTTGCCGGCGCAACGCCCCGGCGACAGCCGACGTCAGCCGGGCGACGTCGGGGTCGCCGACCGCGAAGATGTCCGCACCGTCGACGGTCTGCCTGACCTGGTACTCGGAGACACGCGGATCTGCGCCGAGGACGTAACGAAACGTGCTCGCGGGCACCGTCTTCGTCCCGTATCGGAAATCGTCGTCGCGCCGCCCGCCGATGTCGGCGACGCGCACGAAGGCACTTCCGCACGGGCAGGTGCCGGGGAGCAACGTGACCTGATCGCCGAGGTCGTAGCGGATGAAGGGAAACGTCCGGTTGGCCAGGCCCGTGGCGAGTGTTCGCGCGGCCGGCGCATCGGCGGCGACCGGGGTGCCACTGTCGTCGACGCGTTCGAGCACGACCTCGTCCTCGCACACGTGCAGTCCCTCGCCGTGTCCGCAACCCACTGCCTGCACGCCGATCTCGGTCGACCCCCACAGGTTGTGGATCGGCACCGACCAGGCTTCGCCGATGGCCTGCCGATCCTCATCCAGCAGTGGCTCGGAGTTGGTGCTCACCCGGACGGGGTGAACCTGCAGACCGCCGGCCAAGGATGCTCGGGCGAGCCGTCCGATCACCGACGCATATCCGACCAGGTGCGTGGGGCGAGCCGCGGCCACGGCGGCGACGATTTCGTCGAACGGTGCGCCTGCCGGGATCACAACGGTCTCCATCCCCGGTGCGGTCGGCACATCGAACAAGGGGGTGCTCGCGTGCGGAGGGACACCGGCCGCGAGCACGGCGAGGCGCGAAGGAGACTGCACCGGCGCCCGCCGTTCCTCCCGCGCCTGCATCCGCCAGGCCAGGCACGCGGCCGACACGGAGAACTGCCAATCCCAGACATACACGCCGCGGACACCACTCGACCCACCCGAGCTGAAGATCTGTGCGTCGCCCGGGGTGTACGAAAACCATTGCTGCTCGGCCAGAATCCGTTCGGCACGCTCGCGATCGAGGTCACGAGTGGTGACGATCGCATCCCACTTGTCCTGCGCGTCCTGCTTGGTCATCATCGGCAGCGACGCCAGGTCGGCGACCGTGGCCGTCGACGGATCGAGACCACGAAGCCGCCGGGCGTGAAACGGCGACCGCTCACGGGCGTGCGAGAGCAGGGCCCGCAGCCGTGCGGTCCGGTAGCGCTCGATCTGTTCTCGCGGCCAGTCCAGGCGTCGCGTGTGGTCCTCGAGGGCCGCCTGAACCGCATTCAGCTGGCCGGCGCGCACACGCGCGTACGCCGTGTGCCCCATGTCGTCCGGAGCATCTCCGGGTACCGATCGGGACATGACGCCCTCCGCATCAGGGTGGTCCGGCGCATCACTGTCGTCCGTGCAAATTCGAGTCTTGCACAGCGGGGTGTCGACCGTCAGCGTGTGCGAATCTTCCGCAGAAGACGCGTCAGCGTTCGGGCGTCCCGCCACCCGAACGACGTGCGGTCCGTGGCACGTCGTTGGAGCATGTCCACGATCTGCGCGGGAACGGCGACTCGGTGCCGCACCGCACTGTCCACGACCTCGAGGACCGCGCGGTGTGGCCGGTCGTCCTCGAGCGCAAACCCCGCATCGTGCACAGCCTCGGGAGGCAGTGCCGGCCGCAACGCGGCGACCACCTCGTATGCGAACGCGTGGAAATCCTCCCGGCCGGAGGCGTTGGTGAACGTGACGGTGGCGATCGACCCGAGAAGTTCGCTCTCGCGGGCCAGGCGGGGGAGTTGTCGCTGCCAGTCGGGCGCGGCCGTGATTCCGGCTCCGGCGATCACGCCGACCGCACCGAGTGCGCGAACGTGTTCGAGCCACCCGTGCGGAGGCACGACGACAACATCGAAGAGAACGTCCGTGTCGTCCTCGATCAACAGGGTGCGTCCGTCGGCCGAGCGCAACGACAGCACGGCCGACGTCAGGTCGTCGACGCCGTCGAAGACAGGGCTGGGGTCCCGCCACCCGCGCCCAGCCAGGTTCTGCAACAACGTATGCCGCGATCCGCGCTGGACGTCGTAGTCCAGCGCCACCATCGGTGTACCCCGTCGGTCCGCTGCGGGCGCGTGGTAGATGGCGACGGCGGCGACTGCTGATTCCCCCATGGATCGTTACGATGCCACAGAAAAAGTCCGACTGGAAGGTTTTGTTCGCGCTTTCGGCGCGCCGTTGCCCTATCCCGCGTCCACTCGTGCGACCGCCCCGGTCGTGCTTGCGGTGCGTCGGCGGCTTTGGAAACCTCGGAGTATGGGAGGTTTCATCGCGCAGCACGCGGCCGCTGTCACCAGCCTGGCCTTCGTGGTTGCCGGCCTCGCAGTCCTCGTGGGTCGCCGGCGCGACGCGCCGTCCATCACCTACGGCCTGCTCATCGTCGCGGTCGGTGTCGGGTCGCTCGTCCAGCACGGACCCGACCCTCCGTGGCAGGGATACGCGCACGACATCCCGATCGCGACGTTGCTCGCGTACATCGCCGTCGACGCCGCGTCCGATCGGTTCGGCCGACGGCTGTCGCCGGTGTGGTGGCTCGTTGTTTCGCTCCTGATGATTCCCACCGTGGCTGCCGGCCCGACGGCGTCGACGATCGTGCAGGCATTCCTCGCCGCGGCCGCGGTGGGACTCTGCCTCGAACGCGCCCGCGTCCGACCGGAGTTGCGGCGCACGACGATCGTCGCGGCAGTGCTTGTCGCGTCCGGCGCGCTGCTCGGCGCCGTGGGCGACCGGACGCCGATCTGCAGGCCGGGTACTCTCCTGCCGGGCCACGCGCTGTGGCACGTGCTCGCCGCCGCCGGATTGTGGCGGCTTGAACCCATGATCGGTTCGTCGGCCGATACGACGGTGAGACGGCGCAGGTCATGACGCTCGGCGCCCGGAGTGAAGGACTACGCAGGGTCCGCGACACCGTGAAAGACGGTGCGGTTGACCGACACGACCCGCCACCCTCCCGCCCATTCGATCTCGCAGACCGCGCCGTTGACGATGCGCGGCACCACCGTGTCGGACAGGTCACCGAGTACCGCGCGGATGAGCGCCCCGTGCGTGATCACTAAGACTCGGCCGTCGGGGTAGGTCCCGGCGATCGCGCCGAGGGCGCGGCAACCCCGCGCCGAGACCGATTGCAGTGACTCGAGGTCCGGGAAGGCGCCGTCCGGCCACCGACGCTCGGCGTCCTCGCGGGTCAGCCCTTCGGCGGCGCCGTAACTTCGTTCGGCGAGTCCGGAATGCGTTCCCGTGACACCGATCCCGAGGTATTCCGCGATGATCCGGCCGGTGCCGACCGCGCGAGACAGTGGGGAGGTGACCACCGTGTCCCACGCCTCGGCTTCGAGTATCCGCGCGGTATCGCGAGCCTGCCCGCGGCCGACGTCGTCGAGCGGTACGTCGGTGTGGCCCTGCAACAGCCCCCGCCGGTTCCAGTCGGTGCGGCCGTGGCGGACCAGCGCCAACCGGGTCGTCTCGCTCATCGCCGCGATCCGGCGAGCGCCGCCGCACTGGGAGCGGGCACGTCGGCCTTCGTCGGGGCCGGGTAGAACAGGGCTCGGCGGATCGTCAGCCGGACGCGGTCGCCGACCACCGGCCGGGTTCCGCGGACCGCACACCGGAATTCGGCGCCGCGGCAGGACACGACGACGTCGCTTGCCTCGCGCCCGAAGAGCGACGACATCACGATCCCCTGGGTAGTACCCGCGCTGTCCGTCGACGTCACCTCGATGTCGGAGGGCAGCACGGCGAGGATGCCGGTTCCGGATGACATGTCCGCCAGCCGATCCCGACCCACGTGCACACCGCCGTCGGCGCTCGAGAAGCCATGGTCGGACACGGTGCCGGGCAGCAGGTTCGCGTCCGAGAGGAACTTCGCGACAAACGCCGAGCGTGGTCGCTGCACGAGTTCCTCCGGTGTCCCGACCTGCTGAATCCGCCCGCCGTCGAGCACGACGACCCGGTCGGCGAGGGCGAGGGCCTCGGCGCGATCGTGCGTGACATGCACGACCGTCAGGTTCTGCGCGCGGGTGAGGGTGCGCAATTCCAGACGCAACCGATCGCGCAGCGGTTCGTCCAGCGCGGACAGCGCCTCGTCGAGCAGCAGCGCGCGGGGCTGCGCCACCAGCGCCCGGGCGAGCGCGACACGCTGGCGCTGCCCACCGGACAGCGTCGCCGGATCACGCTTCGCCAACCCGGGCAGCCCCACCAGATCGAGCACGTCCGCGACCCGCTCGGCGCGCCGGGCGCGCGGCACCTTGGCAACCTCGAGCGGGTACGCGACGTTACGCCCGACGCTCCGGTGCGGCCAGATCGCATGCTGCTGGAACACCATTCCCAGTCCACGCTTGTCGGGGGGCACGGCGCGGGTGCCGTCGGCGACGACCTCGTCGCCCAGCCGCACGAGCCCCACGGTGGGGGCGAGAAACCCGGCGACCGTGCGCAGCAGGGTGGTCTTACCCGAACCCGACGGTCCGACGAGTGCGACGAACTCACCGTCGCGGACGTCCAGGTCGATACCGGACAGTCCCGCGGTGCCGTCGGGGTAGCGGAGGTCGACACCGGTGAGGGTGATCGCGGACATGAAGAGGACTCCGATCTGTGGAGTGGTCAGCGCCCGGCGCGGGTGCCGGCGAACAGGCCGAGACCGACGATGCCGACGAGCGCGACGAGCAGGGACAGCGCGGACGCGGCGTTGTAGTCGCCGGCCTGCTGCAGGTTGAAGATGGACACCCCGAGAGTCTGGGTGCCGGGTGCCACCAGCAGCACCGACATGGTCAGCTCGCGGACCGCGGTCAACGCCACCAGCACACCGCCGGTCGCCGCGGCAGGCACGGTCATCGCCACCGGCACGTCCCGCAGCGTCCGCAGGCGGGACGCGCCGGATGCGCGTGCCGCCTCCTCCAGCGACGTGGGGGTGGTGGACAGCGGTGCACGCACCGCCTGCACGACGATCGCCAGGAACGCGGTGACATAGGCGCACAGGATCACCCAACGAGAGTCGAACAGGCCCGTGTAGCGGCCGACGATCAGCCAGCCCACCGCGATGACCAGTCCGGGCACCGCCTGCGGCAGCATGGCGAGAAGATCGAGGCTCGTGTTGTCCCGCGACCGGGTGCGGGTGGTGAGCACTCCGATCACCAGGCCTGCGACAGCGCACACGACTCCCGCGCCGACGGCGAGGAGGAGCGAATTCTGCACGCCCATTACGGTGCCCGGTGCGGTCACGGCAGCCACGATGCTCTCGAGTGTCAGGTTGTCCCAGGTCAGCGGCACGCCCGGGGTGGGGAGCAGCGCCTGGGAGGCGAGCGTGAGGAGCGGAAGCCCCGTCAGCGCGAGACCGACGGTCCAGGCAAGTGCACCGGTCGGGATGCGGGCACCGCCGAGCGGCAACGGTTGCTGGGCGGTGACCGGACCGTCGAGTTGCCTGCTGCGCCGAGACAGTCGCCGATCGACGAACACCGCGAGGACGGCGAGTATCAGCAGCACGATCCCGATCGTGGAGACCACCTCGAGCGGCCGGTCCACCGTGCCGGACTGGATGTAGCGGTACACCATCGTCGACAACGTCACGTATCGCTCCGGCAGCCCGATCAGGGCAGGAATCCCGAAGTCGGCCAGGTTCGACACCGCGGTGAGGGTGAACGCGGCGAGCAGGGCGGGACGCAACAGCGGCAGCGTCACGGTGCGCATCGCGCGCCACGGGGAGGCACCGCCGATCCGGGCGATCTGCTCGAGGTCGCCCGGCACCTTCCGCAGCGCCGCCGCGATGATCAGATACGCCAGCGGGTACGCGTGCACCGTCAGTAGGAAGACGACGCCGTCACCGCCGTAGATGTTCCACAACGGACCGCCGAACCGTTCCCCCCAGAACCGATTCGCCAGGCCGCTCGGGCCGAGGAGGCCGGTCCACGCGATCGCCCCGACGAACGGCGGGATCAGCAACGGCGACAACAGGATCAGGCGCAGAACGCCGCGGCCGGGCAGATCGGTTCGGTCGAGCAGCAACGCCATCGCGGTCGCGAGAACCACCGCGAACACCGCAGACAGGCCGGCCGAGACCACGCTGTGGGTCGCGGCGCCGACGATGTCGTCGTCGATCAGTTGCGCAATGTGGTTGCCGCCGAGCCCGAGTGACACGACCGTGGCGAGCGGCGCGACGATCACGGCGGCGACGAACAACCACAGCGCCACCCGCACGGCCCCGACGGGATCGAACCGCCGCCCGGGCAGGACCCGGGCGGCGGGAGAGGATGCGGACCTAACCGACGAGACCATTGAACTTCCGGACCGCGTCGTCCTGGATCTTCGTGATCTCCTGCAGATCCGGGGTGAGCAACGCCAGGTCGGCCAGTGCCGGTGCCCCGTCCGGGGTGCCGACGTCGCCGCGCACCGGCAGGTACTGCTGTTTCACGGCGAGTTCCTGACCCTGCTTGCTCACGAGGAAGTCGACGAACTTGCGCGCCGCCTCGGTGTCGTCCGAACCGGTGAAGATGCCGGCCGGCTGCGAGATGTACGGAATGCCGTCTGTGGGATAGGCCAGCGCGATCGGCGATCCCTTCGCCGCCAGTTCCCGTACCAGGTAGTCGACGACGATGCCCACCGGCTGCGTTCCGGCCGCGACGGCCTGCCCGACCGGCCCGTTGCTCTCGGCGACCACCGGGTCGTTGGCGGCCAGGGCCTCGAGCCAGCTCTCGCCGAGTTCGGGCGTGCTGAGCCACACCGCGGTGTTGAACGCGGCGGCACCGGACACGTCGGGATTCGGCAGCGTGATCTGGCCGCGGTACTTCGGGTCGGCCAGGTCCTTCCACGCGGTGGGAGGCGCGTCGACTGCCGTGGTGTTGTAGGCGATCACCGTCGGGATGATGCGGGTGCCGATGTAGTAGCCGTCCGGATCGACGACGTCCGGATTCAGTGCGTTCACGTCGGCGGGGGTGTACGGCTGCAGCAGACCCTCGGTCTTGTAGCTCTCGAAGGTCGGGGCGTCGGCCGCGAGCAGAACGTCGGCGCCGATCGTGCCGGTGGTGCGTTCGGCCTCGATGCGGGCGGTCAGGTCGCCGGTGCCCGCGCGGAACACCTCCACGTCGATGCCCGTCTCCGCGGTGAATGCGGCGACGAGCGCGTCGATCTTGGCCTGCGGTTCGGAGGTGTACACCGTCAGGGTCCCGGCGCCGCTGTCGGCGTTGCCGGTCTGTTCGGCGTCGGGTGCGGCGGGCTCGGAGCACGCGGCGAGGGTGAGCGCGGCGACCGTGCCGAGCGCGGCAGCCGATACGAGGCGGGACAGGGTTTTCACGAATTCTCCTGGTCGAAGGGGGATGAGGGGATGACGAGGTCGGTTCAGGATGCGGCGGCAGTGAGCGTGGGGTTCGACCGGAACAGCACGTCGGGGGTGTGCAGGGGAATCGGCAGCGCGCTGACTCCGTGCCGGGAGCAGCGGACTATCGAGTACATCGGGGCGTCGAACCCGATGACGGTGTCGGCCGGCGTCCCGGTGTCCTGCAGGTAGGCGAGCGAACCACCCACCCATACCGGGATCCCGGCGAACACCCCGCTCATCGGGTGGTGGAAATGGCCGGCGAGGATCGCCACGACGTCGGAATCGGCGAGCGCCGCGGCAAGTTCCTCCGGGGCCGCGAGTTCACGTCCGGCGAGCGTGGCCGCGGGCGACGGCACCGGCGGGTGGTGCAGCGCCAGGACCGTGCCGTTCGGTGCGGGCGAGCGCAACTCGGAACGCAACAGGTCCAGATCCTCCCGCGACACCGATCCCGCCGCGGTGTCGAGCCCGATCACCCGGAAACCGTGCACGTGTTCGACCGGGTTCCGTCCGAAAACCGCTGCAAAGCGGCGTGGTTCGTCGTGGTTTCCGGGGACGACGACCACCGGGCACCTGAGTCGGCCGCGCAGCTCGTCGAATACCGAGGCGAGAGCCGGGTAGCTCGACCCGTCGCGGTGGTGTGACAGATCTCCGGTGACCACGACGACGTCGGGACGCAGCGTCGACGATTCGACGCGGTCGGCGACCCGTCGCACCCGGGCAATCCCGTCGACGCGGGAGTGGAGCGGCGCGGACGCGGAGGCGTGCACGTCGCTCAGGTGCAGCACGGTGAGGGTGGTGGCGTCGAGCAGTCGTGTGCGCAGAGCGGCGAGGTCGTTGTCCGTGAATCCCTGGGCACGAAGGTAGTTCGTCATGGTTCCATGCCGGGAACGGACGTGGGTGAGGGCGCCGGCTAGTACCGACGGCGGCGAATCCAGGTGCAATTCGAGGGCGCGGGCGTGCTCGGCCGAGTCGAGTGCCAGCTCCGTCAACAGGCGCCGTACCGCTTCCTCGCGGTGGGGCCGCACCTGCGTTCCGGACCGGGCGTAGTCGTCGAGGATCACGGCGTCCGGCACACCCACCTCCGCGAGCGCCAGAGCGACGAGCAACCCGGTGCGGTCCTTACCAGCGGTGCAGTGCACCAGCACCGGGGCCGGGGAGCATGCGAGCGCGCGCAGCGCTTCCACGAGTGCGCCGCCACGGTCGTCGAGCAGGGATTGGTATACGTGGGCGATGTCGCCGGCCTGCGGTGGCCCCGTGCGCGGGTCGTACAGCGGGTGGTGAGCCACCGTCCAGTCGCCGGTCGTGTCGGCCGTGGCGCGTTCGGTGGCGTCGCGCAGATCGATCACCGTGCGGATGCCGTATGCGCACAGCATGTCCCGGCCCTCGGTGTGGAGGTGGTCGAGCGCCGCGGAGCGGAACAGTGTGTGCGGCATCAGTCCGGGGCCCGCCACCGCCCGCATGTTGAACGTGCCGGCCACCTCCATCGATTCCACGACTCATCCTTCGTCACTCAACGTTCCATCTGTTGCGGAACGGCGTTCCGTCGGTGACATCGTGTGGGGCGGGATTGAACAGGTGGGACCGCGAATCGGAACAACGGGCGGCGGGAACGCTAACAGTCGATCATGTTCCGGTTGCCGCACTCGTTCGTATGACCCGGTTCGTCGGGAAGTGAATCGCTGAGTGCGTCCGCGACGACGTCACGTGCTCCGGTGTCGTCCGCCTGCTGCTCGGGATGGCCGAGTACCGCGCGCTGCAGGGCATACAGGATCGTGAACTGGCTGATCCGCGCCGAGAACGAATCCGCCTCGTTCTCGTGAACGCCTGCGCCTGCCCACAAGACGTGGTCGGAGAGCCGGGTCAGCGGGGTAGTGGAGTAACTCGTGATCGCCACGACCGATGCGCCCCGGTCACGCGCCGCCGCGCACGCCCGCAAGGTGTGGGTGTTCGCACCGGAGTAGCTGACGGCGAGACATACGTCCCGGTCGGTGAGCAGCCGCGCCGAGAACTGCTGCCCCAAGATGTCGAGCGGCGCCTCCACACTGCGACCCGCGGTGGTGAAGCGCAAGGCGGCATCCTGGATCGGTGGGGACGAGAATCCGTTGCCCACCAGCAGGATCCGCCGGGCCCGCACGATCAGGTCCACGACGGCGGCGAACCCGGCGGGATCGATGGTCGCGCGAGTTGCGGCGAGCGCCTCGGCGGCGGCCCCGAACGCCGTGTCCACCGGGGTGGCCGCCGCCCACTCGGGATCCGGTGTCACACGGGCCAGTTCGAGCCGAAGGTGCTGGAATCCGCGGAATCCCAGTCGCTGGCACGCCCGCACCACCGTCGCCGGGGACGTACCCGACGCCGCCGCCAGTTCCGCCGTCGACAACTCCACCACCGCCGCGGGCTCGGCGAGCACGGCCCGCGCGACTCGCTGCTCCCCGGGGCCCAGAGTGGCCAGGCCGGCGCGCAACCGCGCCAGGGTGGTGCTCGAGCGCCACGGATCGGCTGAGGAATGCGACATGTCGGCACTGTCCTGTTCGTCCCCGCGCCGGTGGACTCCGGCGGTGTCGGGATCGTCAGGGTAGCCAGTCCACCGCCACCGTCGAAGGACGGGAGCGTGCGTTCACTGCACCGTCATCCAGCATTCGCATACCTGTTCAACAGATGTCGGAATTGTCACGACATGGACTCGAACGGGTATCGAAACCTCAGAACTGCACAATTTTCACTCGCGTTTCTCAATAGTCGAACATCCGTACCTTGTTCATGCCGTGTGAATTTCGGGAGGAGGCCACGTTCGGGGGCCCGCCGCTGCAAATCTGCCGACGCGGGTTCGTGATCCCGACACCTTCGAGGCGCGGGACGAGGCACCGAAAGGATGGCCGGCAATCGACGTGTCGTCGCCGGCATGCCGCGTCCGCAAGCGCGGAGAGGATTGAGCCAGCATGACCACTCGCAACATGGAGAAACGCACGTTCGGCTGGATCGCCCTGATCGGCGCGGCCGCCACCATTCTACTGGGGCTGGGCGCGGGAACCGCGTTCGGCGCGCCGCACGACTGGGAAGAAGTCGCAGAGTGCGAAAGCGGCGGCGACTGGACCACCGACACCGGAAACGGGTTCTACGGCGGATTGCAGTTCACACCGGAAACCTGGAAATCCCACGGCGGAACAGGAGTGCCCTCGGAAGCCAGTCAGGCCGAGCAGATCCGGGTCGCCGAGAACGTATTGAAAACCCAAGGCCCCGGCGCGTGGCCGGTGTGCGGCCAGTATCTGAAAAAGGGTGGCACAGCGCCCGTCGAGGTACCCCCCGTCACCAAGGCGCCCGCACCGGCAATCGAGACTCCCGACCCCGTGGAGACGCCGGATGCAGTGGAGACGCCGGATGCAGTGGAGACGCCGGACGCAGTGGAGACCCCTGATGCCGTCGAAACCCCCGATCCCGCGGAGACTCCCGACGCTGTCGAGACGCCCGCACCGGTCGAAGCGCCTGCGACAGCCGAGGATCCCGCGACGGTGAAGGCGGCCGCTCAGGAGGCCCTGGACAGAGCCCGCGCGCTCGCCGCGCAGAACGGGTCGAGCGAGGTGTTCGAGGAGAGGGCCGCAGCACCGCGGTAACGTCCGACGCTTCTTGTGCGAACTAACCACACAGAACTGTCGTGTCGTCGCCTACGAAGGAGCTCTCGTGCAGAAGAAGTCCGCCCGGCGTGCCGCAGCACTGGCCGGGATACTGGCCGCACCTCTCGTCCTCGGAGCCACCGTCGGCGCCGGTACCGCGAGTGCCGAACCGTGGCACGTCGGACCCGTCTACCGTGCCGAGACGTCCGGCGAAGGCGCGGAGTACTTCTGCGGGAAGGCCGCGGCGCTCGAACAGACGTCCGGGGTCGTGATCGTGCCGTGTACGTTCGACTCGGTCACCGCCGTCTGGTACCGCGTCGTCTTCAACCCGGCCAATTGGGGCTTCGACTTCTGAGCCGGACCGGACGGGTCGGGCGCCGCACCTGACGAAGCGGTGCCCGAACCCCTTCGCTGCACTCCGCTTCGTCGAGTGTGCCGCCTCCCGGTGAAGCGCAGACTCCTCGGTATGGCCGAGGAAAAAACAGCATGAGTGTCGAGACAGCCCAGCACAGCGAGATCGACCTCGCGATGTCGCGAAGTTGGCTTCTGGTTCCTGCGGTCGGGAGCGAGGTCTTCGCCGCGGCGGCGGACTCCGGCGCCGATGCGCTGATCCTCGACCTCGAGGACGGCTTGCCGTTCGCCGCGAAGGATGAGGGTCGTGCCTGCGCCGCCGGATGGCTCGAGCGGAATCCGGGTTGGGTGCGGATCAACGACGTAACCACCCCGCACTGGCGGCGCGACCTCGACGCGATCCGGGGCCTGCCCGGGCTGCGCGGGCTGATGCTGTCGAAAACCGAAGCACCCGCACAGGTCCGGGACACCGCCGCGGAGATCCCCGGTGTCCCGCTGGTCGCCCTCATCGAATCGGCGGAGGCCGTCGTCGCCGTGGACGACATTGCTCGCACCGCTCCCGTCACCCGGCTCGCGTTCGGGATCGGCGACTACTGCCGCGACACCGGCGCCGGACGAACCCCGATGGCGTTGGCATACGCCCGGTCCCGGCTCGTCAACGCCAGCCGGGCAGCCCGGATCGCGGCTCCGATCGACGGGCCGACGCTGGCGCAGAGCGCCGAGATCGTCCGGGACGACACTCGACTTGCCCGCGAGATGGGGATGACCGGAAAACTGACGCTCGCGAACGAGCAGGTACCCGTGATCAACACCGCGATGGCGCCGGACTCGGACGACATCTCCTGGGCCGAGTCGACGATCGAGCGACTGGGCCCGGACGGTAGCCATGTCACGCACGGCGGGCATCCGCCGCAACTCGCCCGTGCCCACGACATCCTCCGTCGCGCGCACCACTTCGCAGCGCGGGCCTAGTAGCGTGTCGCTGCTTAGTTCCGGCCTGTTTTCGTTGCAAGGTTGTGGCGGCAGACTTCCCCTTCCCCTCTGCCGGTCAGGACTGTTGTCAATGCCTTCGCAGAAGAAGCGTCCGGTGACGTTGAGCTCGGCTGATCGTGAGTTCTTGGAACGGTTGACCACCACCGGGGTGCATCCGGCCTCGATGATCCGGCGGGCCCGGGTGTTGCTGGCACTGGACACCTCGGTCGGGGCGGTCGATGAGAAGAAGGTGATCGCAGCACGGTTGGGGGTCTCGGGTGAGACGGTGCGGCTGGTGGCCAAGCGGTTCGCTGAAACCGGTCAGGACGTGGAGGCCACGATCGGGCGCAAGCAGCGTGACCTGCCACCGGTGCCGTCGCAGATCACCGGGGAGGTCGAGGCCAGGTTGATTGCGTTGGCTTGCTCGACGCCGCCGGAGGGTCATGCCCGGTGGTCGCTGCGATTGCTGGAGAAGCACGTCGCCCTGGTCGAGGACATCCCAGACCTGGACCACTCGACCATCGGCCGGATTTTAAAAAAACGAAACTTCGTCCTCACCTGAAGAAGTGCTGGACCATCCCACCAAAAGCGAACGCGGAGTTCGCAGCCCGGATGGAAGATGTTCTGTCGGTCTACGCCCGCCCCCACGATCCCTCACGCCCGGTGGTGTGTATGGACGAGAAGCCCTACCAGTTGCTGGCCCATGCTCGCGACCCGATCCCTGCAGCCCCGGGCCGCGACCGGCGAGAGGATTCGGAGTACGTGCGGCACGGGACCTGCTCGATCTTCTGCTGGGTCGAGCCCCTGGCCGGCTGGAGGCGTGTCGATGCCCAGCCCCGGCGCACCAAGATCGACTGGGCCCGGCAGGTCAAAGAGCTTCTGTGCGTGGACTACCCGGACGCGGAGACAGTGGTGCTGGTGATGGACAACCTCAATACCCATGGCATCGGATCGCTCTACGAGGCCTTCGAGCCGGCCGAGGCGTTCGCGCTCGCGCAGCGACTCGAGATCCACCACACCCCCAAACACGGCTCGTGGCTAAACATTGCCGAGATCGAACTCTCGGTGCTGACCCGCCAGTGCCTGGACCGTCGCATCGAGGACCTCGAGACCCTGGGCGCCGAACTCGCCGCCTGGCAACGACAGACCAACGCCGATCAACGCCAGGTCCAGTGGCACTTCACCACCGACGACGCCCGCATCAAACTCCGCCACCTATATCCCAACACTTAGTGGCGACGGTCTACTAGGACGGGTCGGCGTTCCCTCGGTCGGCCTGCCGGGTCGCGCGGTACGCAGTGAACACGCCGGCCGTCGCGATGACGCCGAGACCGAGGAACAGCAGTTGCGCCGAGGTGAGGGTCGAGGGCGCGCCGAGATTGACCAGCACACCGGCGACCGCGGACCCGACGGCCATGGCGATCAACTCGACCGTGTTGAGCCCGGCCGCCGCCTTGGCGCCCTCGTGCGCGTCGTCGGTGCTCTGCATGGCGGCGACCATCAGGTGCGGGAAGGCGAGTCCGATGCCGGCGCCCGCGGCGGCCAGCGTGACAGCCCACAGAATCACCACGGCGAGTCCGGAGACGTCGCGCCAGAGGGCCGCCGTGAGGAGCAGGCCCGCGGCGAGGACCAGTGGTCCGGTGATCATGGCCACCGTCTTCGGGCGCCGCCGGGAGATGTCGGAACTGAAGATCATGGTCACCGACCATCCGACCGACATCATGGCGCCGAGGAATCCCGCGGCGAACGGCGCCAGTCCGGCGAGCCGTTGACCGAACAGCGGTGTGAAGGCCTCGGACACGGTTCCGGACGCGAGGACCGCGATGGTGAGGTAGATCCACTTCAGGGACGACGCCCCGCTGTACGTCGACTTTGGCAGCACTCGGCGCGGTGATCGCCGCTCCCAGGCCAGGAACGCAGCGACGAACACGACTCCGACTGCGATCAGGATCAGCATGTGGGTGCGGTTGCCGAGGATGCCGGCCACACTGATCGCGATCGTCGCCAGGGTGAGCAGCGCGAGTGATGTGGCGGGGACGGGTTCGCCGCCCCGCACACGCTCGGTGCGCGGCAACGCGCGGGGCGCGATCACTGCGATGACCGCGGCGACCACCGCCAGCGCGACGAACGCGAGTCGCCAATGGCCGAGTTGGGCGAACAGGCCGCCGATCGCCGGTCCGGCGAGAGTTCCCACGCCCCACATCGCCGACACCAATGCGGTCGCGCGGGCCCACAGACGTTCGGGCAGCGCCTCGCGCAGTACGGCGTAACTCAGGCCGGCGAGCAGTCCCCCGCCGATCCCCTGCACTGCACGTCCGACGAGGAGCACCTCCATTGACGGATCGATCGCGCAGATCATCGTGCCCGCGAAGAACGGCGCCAGCGCGAACAGATACGCACCGAGCGCCCCGCGGTGTGCGAGGAGGCGGCTCACGGTCATCGACGAGATCACCGACGCCACCATGAAGACGGTCGCGCTCCACGCGTACAGCGATTCGCGCCCGAGCTCGCCGATGGCGGTGGGCAGCAGACTCGTGGTCAGGAAGATGTTGACGGCGTGCAGTCCGACGCCGCCGGCGAGGACAGCGGAGGTCGAGCGATACCGGGGTCCGAGCAATTCGGACCAGCCGGCCTGTGACGTGGCGGTCGTTGTCATGCACTCCACGCTAAAAGCTCGAGTGGACTCGAGGTCAAGGGGACGATGCATTGTCTTTGGACCGAAGGACTGAACGATCACGTGTTTCAGAGGTATTCGTGGCGGTGTCCGCATTCGAGGCCGTCGGGGGCCGATCGTGAGCACCGATTCATGCAGTGGAAGACCCGGTACCGCTTGCCCGGAGGCAGCGACGCGAATCCGGCGTGGGCGTCCTTGATCTCGTATCCGATCGGACCGTGGCAGGACGAACAGGTCTTGGTCGCGTCGGTTCCGCTCTCCATTCACCCATCGTAGGGCGATTCACGGGCGGGCACGGAGAAATTCACGTCCCACCTCGAGGTCCGGCATCATCGTCCCGACCATACCCGGGAAAATGGGAAAGTCCACCGGAGTCGCAGTCGTGAGATCCCAAGAAGCGCAGTAAAGCTCACGAACTTGCTTGTTCCCTGCGGGTGGCTATGGTGCACGCGGGCATCAACGCCAATTACCGGAGGACTGAAATGTGAATGCAGCTACCGATCGTCAATGGGCGGTTCGTGACGCTGTTCTGCGTTGGCTTCTGGCGAAGGCTGGCGAAGGTTATCGAAGTCCGATTCTGGACGCGGACGCCATCGGTGAGACCGTCGGCTGGGCGCCGTCGCCCTTGACCCGGGACGAAGTGGCCGACGCATCGAATCATCTCTACAAGGAAGGGTATGTGACGGGCGTGCCGGTGATGGGTATCGGGATTCCGCGCCCGATGCTGACGGTCGCCGGGCGGCGGGTCGCCGAGGGCGGAAGGTCGCTGCGCCCAGTCGATTGCCGTCACGATGTCGAGGGCGGGCACTCGGTCCTCGAACGCGGCCTCGTGCATTAGTCACAGGTGAGTGGCACGGTGTGCGTCAGTACACCGTGCCACTCACGTGCGGGATGGCACACTGCGGGTGTGGAGCTTTCGCAGACCCTCGAATGGCGCGGCAGGTCGGTGGCATGGGACAAGTTCGGGAACGGCCCCGCCGTAGTGATGTGCCACGGGACGCCGTGGTCTTCGCAGCTGTGGTGGCCGTTCGCACGCGCATTCGCCGCCGAGTTCTCGGTCTACCTGTGGGACATGCCCGGGTACGGGCAGTCGTCGAAGGACGCTGCCCACGACGTCGATCTCGGCATCCAGGGTGAACTGCTCACCGACCTCCTGCGGCATTGGAACCTCGAGGCACCCCACGTCGTCGCGCACGACTACGGGGGTGCCGTCGCACTCCGCGCCCATCTCCTGCACGGCGCGCGGTACACCTCGCTGGCCCTGATCGACGTGGTGGCACTGCGGCCGTGGGGATCCGGCTACTTCCGGCTCGTCGCGGACAACGCCGACGTCTTCGCCGCGCAACCGGCCTCCGTGCATCGTGGTGCTCTCGAGGCGTACATCGCGGGTGCGTCCCACCGCGGCCTGACCCCCGCTCAGATGGCCGTGCTGACCACGCCGTGGCTGTCGGAGGAGGGTCAGGTCGCGTTCTACCGGCAGATCGCCCAGGCCGACGAGCGGTACACCGACGAGATCCAGGACCGGTACGCGTCGATCGAGGTTCCCGTCGCGGTCGTGTGGGGGAGGGACGACGCCTGGATCCCCGTAGACCGGGCCGAGGAACTGGCGCGCCTCATCCCCGGTGCGACACTCGAGGTGATCGACGGCGCCGGGCACCTGATCCAGTTCGACGCTCCCGTCGAACTGGCGGTGTCGCTGCAGAGATGGCTCACGGCGCGGTCACACCCTCGATGACAGCCGCGGTCGTGTCGGCGATCGCCTGGTTGTTTCCCTGCGCGTCTTCCTGATTCGTGAGGCTGTCGGTGAGGACGGCGAGAACGATGGGGGAGCCGTCCGGACTCCAGGCGACGCCGGCGTCGTTGGCGGTCCCGAACCCGCCGCCACCGGTCTTGTCGGCGGCGGTCCATCCGGGCGGAAGACCGGCGCGCATCCGCTTGTCCGAAGTCTTGCTCGCCCGCATCCACTCGAGAAGCTGATCGCGGCTTGCCGCGTCGAGGGCGTCGTCGAGGAGCAGCGCCCGGAAACCCCGGGCGAGGCCGGTCGGTGTCGTCGTGTCCCGGGGATCGCCGCGGAAAGCGGTGTTGAGTTCGGTCTCCCACCGGTCCAGTCGCGTGCTCTCGTCGCCGAGGTCGCGGGCGAGGGCGGTGACCGCCTGCGGACCGCCGATCTCGCGGAGCAGATAGTTTCCGGCGGTGTTGTCGCTCTGCGTCAGCGCCGCTTCGGCGATCTGCCCCAACGTCATCGGGGTGCCCACGGCAGCGGTGGTGACCGGCGAGTTCTCGACGAGATCGCCGGGTTCGATCACCACCGTCTTGTCGAGGGCGGTCGACCCGTCCTCGATCTTGCGCAGGACCGCGGCGGACGCGTAGGCCTTGAACGTCGAGCACATCGCGAATCGTTCGTCGCCCCGGTGGCTGTAGACCGCGCCGGTCGCGGGATAGACGGCCGTCACCCCGATCCGCGTGGCGTACTGCGCTTCCAGTGCCTCGATTTTCGCGTCGAGGGACTGCTGATCCGGTAACGCAGCCACCTCCGACGTCGTGGGCAGGGTTTGCTCCGCGGTGGCCGTGCACGCCCCGACCAGCAACGGCAGAGCCAGTGCGAGTGCAACGGCGCCGCGACGACCGGTGCACCTGGGCTTCGGGTGATGTCGATGTATCAGCATGGACCCAATGTGGGGGTGCCCCCGCCCATAGCGCAAAGACGAATCCGCCGTCGCGGCGAGTCGGGTGCGCTATTGCCCCAGGTCGGCAGGACGTTTTGTGTGTGCGAAGTGACGGGCTCGCCCGAAGCGGGTGATCGGAACTGGTTCAATGGGCGCCATGGATCTGCTGCGCCATCTGAGTTTCTTTGTCGCCGTTGCGGAAGAGGGGCACTTCGGCAATGCCGCGTCGCGACTCGGCATGACGCAGCCGCCGCTGTCACAGGGGGTGCGTCGGCTCGAGCAGAGACTCGGCACGGAGTTGATTCAGCGCAGTGCCCGCGGCGTCGGACTCACCGACGCCGGACGCCAATTGCTCCCGCGTGCGAGGCTTCTCGTGGACGACGCGACCCGATTCGAGGACGAGGCGCACCGCATCGCGGGTGGTCGCGACGCGGTGGTGCGGTGGGGTGTCCCGCACTCGGTGGCCGACGCCGTGGTGGTGCGCTGTGTTCGTGCGTTGCGAGACGTCGACGCCACGCATCCCACCCGGGTGGTGACGACCACGGCGTCCACCACCGAACTCGTGGACGCAGTCCGCGCAGGCAGTCTCGACGTCGCCGTGGTCGAGCATCCGGCCCTACTGACTGGTCTCGACATCGGCCCGGTCGTCAAGCTCCGGCGGTGGGTGGTGGTGCCTGACGACCACCCGGTGGCAGCCGCGAAGAAGGCGCAGGTCCGGATGCTGCGCGGGCTGATGCTGGCCACCGGTCCGCGCTCGGACAATCCGCCTGCCCACGACCTGTTCATCGACCTGTGGCGGGTGCGGGGTCTGGACCCGGACATCGTGATCGCGTCGGGGCAGCGGGAACTCCTCACGCGCGTGTCCGCCGGCGGGCATTTCGGAGTGACGGCGTCGCCGCCCACGGTGATGCCCGGTGTGGCGTGGATCGATCTGCTGCGCGACGACCTCTCGCTGCGCGTGCGCATCGTCTGGCGCTCCGGGGCAGATGTCGCATCGTCTGCCGCCGCCCTCGACCGAGTGCTGATCAGGGCCGATCGATGACATCGGCGGAGAAGCGGATCCGTGACGTCTTCGCCGACGCCGGGTGCACCGGATGGTTGCACGCCCGCCGCGTCGATACGCCGGTCGGCGATGCCGGCGACATCGCAGTCGGCGCGGACGACGTCGTCGTGCTCGCGTCCGTCTACAAACTTCCGCTGCTCGTGGCCCTGTGCCGCGCTTTCGAATCCGGGGAGTTGTCGCCGACCGCGACCGTCCGGGTCAATCCGGCCGACTGCACTCCTGGACCGACGGGAGTGTCGACGTTCCGCGACCCGGTGGTGCTGAGCTGGCGGGATCTGGCGTTGTCGATGATGACCGTGTCCGACAACGCGGCCGCCGACCTGGTTCTCGGGCGGGTGGGACTCGAGAGCGTCGAGCGGTCACTGTCGGACCTGGGCCTGACGAGCACGCGCATCATCGGCGGCACCGCGGATGCGCACCGCAGTTTGGTGATCGACGCCCATGCGCACACCACCGCCGAAGCATTCGCGGCGCTTGCGGACAACGACGAGGCGTGGACGGTGTCCGCCTACGACCCGTCGTACGCGAGCGCGACGACGCCGCGGGAGATGACGTCGCTTCTCGACGCGATCTGGACCGGACGGGCGGTGCCCGGCGCGCAGGGCGAGTTTGTCCGGCAGGTGATGTCCGCGCAGATCTGGCAGCACCGTATCCGTTCCGGGTTTCCGCACTCCGGGGTGGACGTCGCCGGGAAGACCGGGACCATCGGCGCCATCCGCAACGAGGTGGCCGTCGTGACGTTTCCCGGTGAGATTCCGGTCGCGGTCGCCGTCTTCACCCGCGCCGCGCGGACGGACCCGGTGCTGCCGGTGGTCGATGCCGCGATCGGGCACGTCGCCCGGATCGCGGTGACCGAACTCCGCTCCGGCCGCGTCGCCTGATCGGTGTGAAAACACTTTCGATCGGGAACAGCAAGGACATGGCACTGAGAATCGTCGTTCCCGAGGACCTGATCATGGATGGCCAGTGCGCGTTTCCCGTGGTCGGAGATGTCGCGGAGTACGCGCTGAGGTTCTACCCGCGCGGAGATACCGATACCGGTCCGGGCGACTTGCCGGACTTCGGATCGGACGTGACGGGAGAGATCGAGAATCTCGACGACAGGCCGGTGCGTTCGATGTTGTTTCGTGGCGCCGGGTTCACCGCATTCGTGAAATCGGCCGACGAGCTGCGCGGTCCGGTCCACCTCCGTGGTTACTTCGAGGCGGATTTCGCCGCGCTGCTCCCCGAGTCCGCACGAGTGACGGGATCAATCCGGCGCCGGCAGTTGATCACGCACACGCGTCACGCCGATCCCGACGGGCGGTACCGCTCCGCAGGCACCTACACGCTGAGCGAGGTTCCCGACGGAAAGGCCGGCCTCCGCACGGGTCTGGTTCCCGCGCCGCCACCTGTGTCGGGGCCGTTCGCGGGAACGGGCTGGGTCGAGATGGTGGCGCCGCGGGACGGTCCCTGGATCCGGGAGAGCGGAATCCTGGTGGAGCTCGATCCACTCAACCCGGATAGCGCCGGGGCGTGAAGACCCTCGTCCCGTGTTCGTTCTCGACGACGGTCGTCATGGAGGAGCCCACGATGAGCAGGCACCGCATGTCGATCTCGGCCGGGTCGAGGTCGGCGAGCCGCACGACCCGCACCGACTCCTGCGCGCCGGCCACGTCGCGGCCGATGATCACCGGGGTGTCGGGGGAGCGGTGCTCGAGAACGAGGTCACGCATCGCGGCGACTTGCCAGGTCCGTGACTTCGACGCCGGGTTGTAGACGGCGAAGGCCATGTCGGCGCTCGCGACCGCCGAGATACGCTGCGCCACAACGTCCCACGGCTTGAGTCGATCGGACAGGGACAGCACGGCGTAGTCGTGGCCGAGGGGTGCGCCGACCCGGCTCGCCACGGCGTTCGCGGCAGTCATGCCGGGCAGCACGCGGACGGGGACGCCCCGCCACTGTTCCTCGGCGGCCACTTCCAGCACCGCGGCGGCCATCGCGAACACACCCGGGTCGCCCGAGGACACGACGGCGACGCGGGCCCCGTTCTTGGCGAGGTCGAGCGCCATCGCGGCCCGTTCGGCCTCGACCCGGTTGTCGCTGGAGTGACGGCGCTGTCCCGGACGTTCGGGGACCCGGTCGATGTACGGCCCGTATCCGACGAGGTCGGTGGCCAGCGACAGTTCGTGCTGCACTTCCGGGGTGGTCCAGGCCTGATCGCCGGGGCCGAGCCCGACGACGACGAGTTCGCCCTGCGGAGGCGCATCGTCGCGGCGGGCGTTCGACGGGCTGGGCACGATGGCGATCGAGAAGTAGGGGACGTCGCTGTCCGACACGTCGTCCGCGTGGTCGATCTTCTGCCGTGTCGTGCTGGCCCGCTCGACGTACCACGTCTCGTCGATGCGACCGGAGTCCTTCAACGCCTGCCGCACCGCCGGGTAGGTGCGTCCGAGTTTCAGGATGGCGGCGGCGTCGGTCTCCCGCAGGCGCCGCGTCAGCTCGCCGCGCGGCAGGGTGCCGGGCAGGACGGTGAGGATTTCCTCGCCCTCGACGAGGGGCATCGCCAGCGCGGCCGAGGCGGCGCTGATCGACGTCACCCCGGGAATCACCTCCGCCTCGAAGCGCTGCGCCAGCCGCTTGTGCATGTGCATGTACGAGCTGTAGAAGAGCGGGTCGCCCGCCGCGAGGAGCGCCACCGTACGGCCGGCGTCGAGGTGCGCGGCGAGCCGCTGCGACGCTTCCTCGTAGAACTCGTCCATCGCCCCCTGGTATCCGCCCGGGTGGTCGACGGTCTCGGTGGTGACCGGGTAGACGAGGTGCTCCTCGATCTGGCCCTCACGCAGGTACGGCGCCGCGACCGCGCGGGAGATGCTCTTGCCGTGCCTGGCGCTGTGGAACGCCACTACGTCGGCCTCGGCGATGACCCGCGCAGCCTTGACCGTCACCAGTTCCGGGTCGCCCGGTCCGATGCCGACGCCCCACAGCTTGCCGGTCGACTGCTCGTTGGAACTCATTCGACTTCGCTCGCAATCGCATTCAGCGCCGCAGCCGTGATGGCACTGCCACCGCGGCGGCCGCGGACCACCAGATAGTCGAGTCCGCTCGGGTGCTCGATCAACGCTTCCTTCGACTCCGCCGCGCCGATGAACCCGACCGGGCCGCCCACGATCGCGGCGGGCCGGGGTGCACCGGATTCGATCATGTCCAACAGGTAGAACAGGGCGGTCGGGGCGTTGCCGATCGCGACGACGGCCCCCTCCAGTTTGCTGCCCCACAATTCGAGCGCGGCCGCCGAGCGGGTGTTCCCGATCTGCTCCGCCAGCACCGGAACCCGGGGGTCGCGCAGGGTGCAGATCACGTCGTTGTCCGCCGGGAGACGCTTGCGGGTCACGCCGGCGGCGACCATCTGCGCGTCGCACAGGATCGGGGCGCCGTCCGCCAGCGCCGCGCGGGCGGCCTTCACGACGCCGGGGGTGAACGCGACGTCGTCCACGAGATCGACCTGACCGCTCGCGTGGATCATGCGGACCACGGCCTGTGAGACGTCCTCGGGAAAGGCACTGAGATCCGCCTCGGCGCGGATCGTGGCGAAGGACTGGCGGTAGATCTCCGCGCCGTCTCGGATGTACTCGATCATCCGCTCACGATAGAGGCTCCGGGTTCACCGCTCCTCCACCCGGTAACCCGTCTCGGTGGCGACGACGTCGGCGACCTCGCCCTTGGGGCGGCCGCAGCACCGCTCGCAGCCCGACCAGTGCTGTCGGCCCTCCACCGGGAGTTCGCCGCTCGCGACGGCGTCCCGCGCATCGGTCCGCACATCGGCTAGCGCCTTCTCGCACCCGGGTTGCCCGGTGCAGGCGCTGACGTTCAGCCACGGGGAGTTCTCGTCGAAGATCAGGCCCATCGGGGCGAGGACCCGGACCACCTGCTCGGCGGACCACTCGTCCAGATCGCACAGCAGCACCGTTTTCCACGGCGTGACGACTACCGGCTTCTCGACCGCGGCGAGGAATTCCGCCAGCCGGGCGTCGAGGACCCCGAATGCGAGACCGCCGCCGAGGGTCACGTTGCCGTCCGGCTGGTCGAGCCACCCGATCGGCGGCCGGTGCTCGTCGAACCCGCCAACCGGGTCGGCGGTCGGTGCCAGCGTCAGTGCCGACAGCGTCCGTTCGACCCCGTCGGCGATCTCGGACAGCCGCCAGTGCCGCTCGCGCAGCTCCAGGAAGACGCGGGCGGCATCGACGAGCATCGACACCGCGTCCGCTGTCGGGATCCGGACGCCGCTGTCGCGACCGGCGAGGATCAGCGCGACCTCCGACCCACCGACAGCGTGGACCCCGAAATCGCCGCCGAGCGCCGAGACGTCGCCCCGGCCGTCGTCGAGGGTGAACAGGGTGCGGCCGGGCAGGTCCGCCAACGTGGGGTCGGCGCACAACGTCCGGTCCAGTACACCGATCAGATCGCGCAGGTCCGTCAGACCCCCGATCCGGCCGGTCAGCGGCGAGACGAGGATGTTCCGGACCCGCTCGTGCGTTTCCGAGGGCAGCAGGCCCGCGTCGGCGAGGCGCCGGGCGAACTCCAGCGGATCGCGGACCGCCCGCAGTTGCGCATTACCGCGGGACGTCAATTCGATCTCGCCGTTGCCGAGGTCGCGCGCCGATTCCGCGAGTGTCTGCAGCTGGGCGGAGGTCAGCACACCGCCGGGGAGGCGCACCCGGGCGAGCGCACCGTCGGCCGCCTGATGGACCTGCAGCGCGCCGGGGCATGCATCGGGGCGGGAACGGTAGTCGACCATGGTCCCAGGTTACGTCCGGCCCCGGGTAGCATCACCAGCACTTGCGACAGCAGGAGAGGAAGCCGGTGCGAATCCGGTGCGGTCGCGCCACTGTGAGCTCGCCGAAACCGGTGGGCGAGCCAGACCCTCGCCTGCCGTCCTCCGACCTCCGGTTCCGCACAGAACCACCGCCACGGGGCGCGACACCCCCAGGAAGGCTCCACACGTGATCCTGCTGCTCTCCACCTCCGACACCGACCTGCTCAGCGCACGCGCCAGCGGGGCGGACTACCGCTGGGCCAACCCGGCACGGCTGCTGGTCGAGGAGGATCTGCCGGGACTGCTCGACGGCGCCGACCTGGTCGTGGTGCGCATCCTCGGCGGCAAGCGGGCGTGGGAAGAGGGACTCGACGCGGTCCTGGCCAGCGGACTGCCCGTGGTGGTCCTCGGCGGCGAGCACGCCCCGGACGCCGAGTTGATGGAGTGCTCGACGGTCGCGGCCGGTGTCTCGGCGGAGGCGCACAACTATCTCGCCGAGGGCGGCGCCGACAACCTCGCCCATCTGCACCACTTCCTGTCGGACACCGTGCTGCTGACCGGTCACGGTTTCGAGGCGCCGGTCCACCTGCCGAGCTGGGGTGTCGCGCCGTTCGCCCCCGACGCCGACGCGGACCGCCCCACGATCGCCGTTCTGTACTACCGCGCCCAGCACCTGGCCGGGAACACCCGCTACATCGAGGCCCTGTGCGAGGCCGTCGACGCGGCGGGCGGCACTCCGCTGCCGATCTTCTGCGCGTCGCTGCGCACCGCCGAACCGGAGTTGCTGACGACGCTGCGCCGAGCGGACGCGATGGTGGTCACCGTGCTCGCCGCCGGCGGCACCAAGCCGGCGGGCGCGTCGGCCGGCGGCGACGACGAGGCATGGGACGTCGCCGCGCTGGCCGCGCTGGACGTGCCGATCCTGCAGGGGCTCTGCCTGACCAGCAGCCGGGAGTCGTGGGAGTCCAACGACGACGGACTGTCCCCCCTCGACGTGGCCACCCAGGTCGCGGTCCCCGAGTTCGACGGCCGGCTGATCACGGTGCCGTTCTCGTTCAAGGAGATCGACGCCGACGGCCTGTCCACCTACGTTCCCGACGCCGAGCGCGCCTCCCGGGTGGCGGGCATCGCCGTCCGGCACGCCCGGCTCCGGCACATCCCCGCACCCGAACGCCGGATCGCCCTGATGCTGTCGGCGTACCCGACGAAGCACGCCCGCATCGGCAACGCCGTCGGTCTCGACACCCCGGCCAGCGCGATCAGGTTGCTCACCGAGATGCGGGCCGCCGGCTACGACCTGGGCCCCGCGGACGGGCCGGACTCCGTGCCCGGCCTCGCGGCCCAGGACGGCGACGCGCTGATCCATGCCCTCATCGCCGCAGGCGGCCAGGACCCGGACTGGCTGACCGCGGAGCAGCTGGAGGGGAACCCGATCCGGATCTCCGCCGCCCGCTACCGCGAGTGGTTCTCGGCGCTGCCCGCGGAACTGCGCGAGGGCGTCGAGGAACACTGGGGACCCGCGCCCGGCGAACTGTACGTCGACCGATCGCAGGATCCCGCCGGCGAAATCGTCATCGCCGCAATGCAGTTCGGAAACCTCGTCCTGATGGTGCAGCCGCCCCGCGGATTCGGGGAGAAGCCGGTCGCGATCTACCACGACCCGGACCTGCCGCCGAGCCACCACTACCTCGCCGCATACCGGTGGATCGCGGCGGACGCCGCGGCCGGCGGTTTCGGCGCCGACGCCGTCGTCCATCTCGGCAAGCACGGAAACCTCGAGTGGCTGCCCGGCAAGACACTCGGCATGTCCGCCTCGTGCGGCACCGACGCCGCGCTCGGCGACCTGCCCCTGATCTACCCGTTCCTCGTCAACGACCCGGGGGAGGGCACGCAGGCCAAGCGCCGCGCCCACGCGACCCTCGTCGATCACCTGATCCCGCCGATGGCCCGCGCCGAGAGTTACGGCGACATCTCGCGGCTCGAGCAACTCCTCGACGAGCACTCGAACATCTCCGCACTCGACCCGTCGAAGCTGCCCGCCATTCGCCAGCAGATCTGGACGCTGATGCGTGCCGCCAAGATGGACCACGACCTCGGACTCGAGGAACGTCCCGACGAGGACGTGTTCGACGACATGCTGCTGCACGTCGACGGCTGGCTGTGCGAGATCAAGGACGTCCAGATCCGGGACGGGCTCCACGTGCTCGGTGCGGCGCCCCGAGACGCCGCCGAGGTCGAACTGGTGCTCGCCATGCTGCGCGCCCGGCAGATGTGGGGCGGCGAGCAGAACGTCCCCGGACTCCGTGAGGCTCTCGGCCTCAGCGAGGACGGCGACGAATCCCGCACCCGTGTGGACGAGATCGAGCAGCAGGCGCACGGGCTGGTGCAGGGCATGCACGACGCCGACTGGAACCCGGACGCCGCCGACACCCTCACCGACGACGCCACGGTCGCGAAGATCCTGCGGTTCGCGGCCACCGAGGTGGTGCCCCGGCTGCGGGAGACGGACAACGAGATCGCCCAGGTGCTGCACGCGCTCGACGGCGGTTTCATCGCCGCCGGGCCGAGCGGGTCGCCGCTGCGTGGGCTGATCAACGTGCTCCCGACGGGCCGGAACTTCTACTCCGTCGACCCGAAGGCCGTGCCGTCGCGGCTCGCCTGGGAGACCGGTCAGGCGATGGCCGAATCGTTGCTGGACCGCTACAAGTCCGATCACGGCGAATGGCCGCGGTCGGTGGGGCTGTCCGTGTGGGGCACGTCCGCGATGCGCACGTCCGGCGACGACATCGCCGAGGTGTTCGCGCTCCTCGGCGTGCGCCCGGTGTGGGACGAGGCGAGCCGCCGCGTGGTGAACCTCGAGGTGATCGACCTCAAGGAACTGGGCCGTCCGCGCATCGACGTCACCGTCCGGATCAGCGGCTTCTTCCGGGACGCGTTCCCGCACGTCCTGGCGTTGCTCGACGACGCCGTCCGGCTCGTCGCCGCACTGGACGAACCGGCCGAGAGCAACTTCGTGCGCGCCCATGCGCAGGCGGATCTCGCCGAGCACGGCGACGAACGTCGCGCGACCACCCGCATCTTCGGGTCCAAGCCGGGCACCTACGGGGCCGGACTGCTCCAGCTGATCGACTCCAAGAGCTGGCGCGGCGACGCCGACCTCGCCGACGTGTACACCACGTGGGGTGGGTTCGCGTACGGCCGCGGACTGGACGGCGCACCCGCCGCCGACGACATGCGGACGGCGTACCGGCGAATCACCGTGGCGGCCAAGAACACCGACACCCGCGAACACGACATCGCGGACGCCGACGACTACTTCCAGTACCACGGCGGGATGGTCGCGACCGTGCGGGCGCTCACCGGGAAGTCCCCCGAGGCGTACATCGGCGACAGCACCCGGCCCGAGTCGGTGCGCACCCGGACCCTGTCGGAGGAGACGTCCCGCGTCTTCCGGGCCCGGGTCGTGAACCCGCGGTGGCTCGAGGCGATGCGCCGCCACGGCTACAAAGGCGCGTTCGAGATGGCGGCGACCGTCGACTACCTGTTCGGATACGACGCCACCACCAACGTCGTCGCCGACTGGATGTACGAGAAACTCGCCGAGTCGTACGTGCTGGACGAGCAGAACCGCAAGTTCATGGAACAGTCCAACCCGTGGGCCCTGCACGGCATCGCCGAACGACTCCTGGAGGCGGCCGAGCGGGACATGTGGGAGCACCCCGAGCAGCAGACCCTCGACGGCCTGCGGCAGGTGTACCTCGAAACCGAAGGCGAACTCGAAGGGGACTGACCGGCATCGGGGCTAGCATGGGCCGGGTGACCACAGAATTCGATCGGGTGTCGTCCGCGAAGTATGTCCTGCTCACCACGTTTCGGAAAGACGGCACCCCGGTGGCGACGCCACTGTGGGCCGCCGCCGACGGTGACCGTCTGCTGATGTGGACGGTCACCGACTCCTACAAGGTCAAACGCATCCGCCGCAATCCGGAGGTGACGGTGGCCGCGTGCGATGCGCGCGGCAAGCCGAAGGGCCCCGAGGTACCGGCCCGCGCCGTCATCCTCGACGCCGCGGACACCGATCACACCCGGGACGTGATCGCCCGCAAGTACGGCATCCTCGGCTGGCTCACGATGAAAGGCAGCCTCGTGCGCCGAGGGAAGACCGGCACCATAGGACTCGCCGTCACGGCCGACGACCGGTAGCCCTTGTGTGGTCCGATGCGTCTCCCGGTGGGGCTCGGGCGCATACGATCTGGTGATGTCGCAGACGCTTCCCGCAGATGTTCGCCGCGGACAGCTCATCGAGGCGGGGCTGGCGATCGCCGCTCACCAGGGTGTCGCCGCGCTGACCATCCGCCGCCTGGCCGACGCGGCCGGTGTGTCGCTCGGGGTGGCGCACTACCACTTCGAGGACAAGGAAGAACTCCTGATCGAGATGGGGGAGAACCTGATCCTGCAGGTCAGCGAGTCGATGCGGGCGGCATTCGGCCGGCTGACGGGGGCCGCCGAACTGCCGGGCATTCCCGGTCTTCGGGAACTCCTCTCTGCCGGGATCGGCGGCCTGTGGCCGGTTATCGAGGCCACCCCCGACCACCAGTTGCTGACCTACGAGATCACCGCGAGGGCCCTGCTGCGCCGCGGCGCCGGCCACGACTCCGCCGGGGCGGTCGCGAGCCACCAGTACCGCACCATGGATGCCGAAGCTATCGCGTTCCTCGATCTGTGCGCTCACCGGGCCGGTGTCGCCTGGGGCACGCCCGTCGAGCAGGTCGCGCGCTTCGCGTTGGCGGCGCTCGACGGGCTGGTGCTGCGGTGGCTCGTCGACCGCGACGGCGACGCCGCGCTCGCCGCTCTCGACGACCTGGTCCAGGTCGTCACCTCGAAGGCACTGGACGATGGCTGACCGACGGCATGTACTCCTGTGTCGGGCACCCGCAGACGGGGGCAGACGCGATCAATGCCCGGCCTGCCCCGGTATCTCGGTCACCAGTGTCCGAGATTGCCCTGCCAGATCGCCGAAATGATGTAGAGCGCCACGGTCAGTAGGTAGTACAAGTTGATCATTGTGCGCACCTCCTCGTCAGGGGCACAGCGGTTGCGGGCGGATGTCCCCGTGCCGGCTGGGTACCCCGTACGCCACGACTCAAGCGGGGTGCGCTGACATGCTGCGATCGGTGTTCATCACAGCATCGGCTCGGCCTGTCACCGACGGGGTCATCGTCAAGTTAATTGTGTGTCTTGATGATTCGGGCTGCGATGTCGTTGCCCGGATCGGTGGGTGTGAATAGACTTCCCGCGTTCATCCTTCAGGTGGCAGCGGCGTTCGTGGTCGTTCCAGATCGTTCGTTCCAGATTGTGAAAGCGGTCCGTCATGTCGTGTCGCGATGCGGTCGTCGACAGGACCTCGAGGAGTTTGCGGACGAGCTCCTTGGGCACCTTGCCGCGGAGGCACCGGCGACGCGCCACGCCACCCCACCCGGCAGCACTCGTTCCACTCGCGGGTCCACTGCGCCCGATCCGGCACCGCCTAGAATGGGGTGATACGGACGCCTTCGCTGCATCGGGCGGGGTGGTCCGGCGGGGCTGCTCGTGAGCCGACCCGTGGGAGGTGGCCATGCAACCGTCCGACCGGATGTGGGCGCTGCCGCGTCGGGCCCGGGTCACGATCATGGTGACGGTGGCGCTCGTTGCTTTGCTGGTGATCGGGCCGCGTCTGGTCGTGGGGTATACCGATTGGCTGTGGTTCGGTGAGGTCGGCTACCGCCGCGTCTGGGGGACGGTCCTGGTCACGCGGCTGATCCTGTTCACGGCAGTGACGCTGCTGGTGGGTGCGGTGATCTTCGCGTCCACGGTGTGGGCGTACCGATCCCGCCCACTGTTCGCGGCCACTGCCGCAGACGCGGCGAAGGATCCGCTCGAGCGGTACCGGACGGTGGTACTGCGCCGCCCGCGGTCGTTCACGGTGGGGATCGCGATGCTGCTGGCGCTGCCGTTCGGGCTGCACGCGCAGGCGAGTTGGGGGACGGTGCAACTGTTCTTGCACGGCGGCGGCTTCGGCACTGTGGACGCGGAGTTCGGGTACGACATCGGCTTCTACATCTTCGACCTGCCGTTCTACCGGCTGATCCTGACGTGGCTGTTCATCGCGGTGTTCCTGGCGTTGCTGATCGGACTGGGAACCCACTACCTGTTCGGCGGCATCCGGCTGGCACCGAGCAAGGACCACCTCATCGAGGTGTCCCGGCCGGCGCGCATCCAGCTCGCGGTGCTCGCGGGCACGTTCATCGCGTTGAAGGCGGCCTCCTACTGGCTCGACCGGTACTCCTTGTTGTGGAGCGGCCGGAAGGAGCCCACCTTCACCGGGGCCGGATACACCGACATCAACGCGGTGCTGCCGGCGCGGCTGATCATGGTCGCGATCGCAGTACTGTGCGCGGCGGCGTTCTTCGCCGCGATCGCGGTGCGGGACCTGCGGATCCCGGCGATGGCCACGGTACTGCTGGTGCTCTCGGCGATCGTGGTCGGCGGAATCTATCCGGCGCTGATCGAGCAGTTCTCGGTCCGACCGAACGCCGCCGATCGGGAGAGCCCCTACATCGAACGCAACATCGCCGCGACCCGGCAGGCCTATGGAATCGGCCCGGACCGAGTCGACTACCTCGACTATCCCGGGGTCGGCACCCGGCCGCCCCGGGAGATTCCCGCCGACGTCACCACCATCGCCAACGCCCGCCTGCTCGACCCGACCGTGCTCTCGCGCACCTTCACCCAGCAGCAACAGCTGAAGAACTTCTACGGCTTCCCCGAGCACCTCGACATCGACCGCTACATCATCGACGGGCGACTCGCCGACTACATCGTCGCCGCCCGCGAGCTCTCCCCGAACAGTCTCAGCGGCAACCAGACCCAGTGGATCAACCGGCACACCGTCTACACCCACGGCAACGGGTTCGTCGCCGCCCCCGCCAACAGGGTCAACGCCGCCGTCCGCGACGCTGCCGGGCAGAGCGCGAGCAGTGACAGCGGGTACCCGATCTACGCGGTCAGCGACATCGCCTCGCAGGCCGGCGGCGGGCAGGTGATCCCGGTCGAGCAACCGCGCATCTACTTCGGTGAGGTGATCGCGCAGGCGGACCCGGACTACGCCATCGTCGGCGGACCCGAGGGCGCGCCGCCGCGCGAGTACGACACCGACACCGCCCAGTACACCTACACCGGCACCGGTGGGGTGCCGGTGGGAAGCTGGGTCAACCGGTTGGCGTTCGCCGCCCGGTACGCCGAACGCAACATCCTGTTCTCCGGCGCCATCGGGCCCGAGTCGAAGATCATCTTCAACCGGGACCCGGCCACCCGAGTCGAGCACGTCGCCCCGTGGCTGACCACCGACACCAACCCGTATCCAGCGGTGGTCGGCGGCCGGATCGTGTGGATCGTCGACGGCTACACCACTGCCGCACACTACCCGTACTCGCAGGTTGGCTCACTCGCCGAGCCGGTGGTCACCGACACCGGCCGCACCCTGTCCCCCGAGCAGGTGTCCTATGTGCGGAACTCGGTGAAGGCCACCGTCGACGCCTACGACGGCACCGTCACCCTCTACCAGGTCGACGAGAACGACCCGGTCCTGCGGGCGTGGATGAGCGTGTTCCCCGGCACCGTGCAGCCGCCGAATGCGATCCCGACCGAGCTGCGCACGCACTTCCGCTACCCCGAGGATCTGTTCCGCCTGCAGCGGGACCTGCTGGCGAAGTACCACGTCGATGATCCGCGGGAGTTCTTCACCACCAATGCATTCTGGTCGGTGCCCAGCGATCCGACCGCCGACACCGGTGGCGAGCAACCGCCGTACTACGTCCTGGTCGGCGACGCCGGCACCGCGGCCCCGTCATTCCGGCTCACCAGCGCCATGGTCGGCTTCAACCGGGAATTTCTCTCCGCCTACCTCTCGGTGCACTCCGACCCCGAAAACTACGGCAAGATCGACATTCTGCGGTTGCCGACGGACACCCAGACCCAGGGCCCGCGGCAGACCCAGAACTCGATGATCTCCGACACCCGCGTCGCCTCCGAGCGCACCCTGCTCGAGCGGTCGAACCGGATCTACTATGCCAACCTGCTGACCCTGCCGATCGCCGACGGCGGCATCCTCTACGTCGAACCGGTGTTCACCGAACGCTTGACCAGCACGCCCAACGGTTCCACGTTCCCGCAGCTGGCCCGAGTCCTGGTCAGCTACCGCGAACCCGGCACCGGCGGGGTGCGTATCGGATATGCCCCCACTCTCGCCGAGGCCCTCGACCAGGTCTTCGGCACCGGCACCGGCGCCGTCGCCACCGCACCCGGCGGCGACGCCACCACACCTCCACCTATCGATGGGCAACCGCCGGCGCCGCCTCCACCGGGCGCCCCGACCGCCCCGCCGCCGGCGTCATCGGACCAGCTGACCGCGGCGGTCCTCGAACTCAACGCCGCCCTGGCCAACCTGCGCGAGGCACAACGCACCGGCGACTTCACCGCCTACGGCGCGGCCCTGGACCGCCTGCAACAGGCCATCGACACCTACCTGGCCGCGGGCGGAACCCCACACTGACCCGTCTCCTCGGCGCGTTCCACACAATGACGTCGTGCCGTAGATGCGAACTGCAGGCAATGACGATCGATCAAGGCCGGCACCGCAGTAGTCTCGGTGGATGACGACTCTCGAGGACGCTGTTGCTCTGGCACGGGATGACAACGGCCTGGCGGTGGTCGCCACTCTTCGCGCGAACGGAACCATTCAGGCCTCGATGGTCAACGTCGGCCTGCTCGAGCACCCGGCCACAGGCGAACCGGTTCTGGGATTCGTGACCTACGGAAGGGTGAAGCTGAACAACCTGAGGTCTCGCCCTCAGGTCGCCACCACCTTCCGGGATGGGTGGCAGTGGGCGACCGTCGAGGGAACCGCCGAGATAGCCGGTCCCGACGACCCCCAGCCGTGGCTCGACGACGAGAGATTGCGGCTTCTGCGTCGGGAGGTATTCGTCTCTGCCGGAGGCACGCACGAGGACTGGGACGAATACGACCGGGTGATGGCCGAGCAGGGCCGGGCGGTCGTATTCGTCCGGGTCGATCGGGTCTACAGCAACTGACAACCCGCGAGGCACGAACCGCTCAGGCGAGGGTGCGGAGGTGCTCGTCGATCATGCGGTGCGCCGAGTCGGGGGTGTCGGTGTCGCCGAGCAGGACGTGCATCGCGGCGCCGTCGACGAGTGCGTGCAGACGCATCGCCTCGGCGTCGACGTCGATGTCCGGCGCGACGAGACCGTGCCGTGCGAGACCGGTCAGGATCGCGGCGCACGCATCCCGTAGTTGTCGCTGGGCGCCGAGGGCGATGTCCTTCAGCAGGGGATGGGCGGGGCTCTCGGCGACGAGTGCCAGATTCACTTCCATCTCGCAGCGCCGGCGATCGTCGAGGGGGAGCACCTCGTCCAACACGGCGAGGGCACGCTGCCACGGGTCGGCGATCGAGGTGTGGGCCTGTGCCCGTTCGCGGACCCGCGTGGCTACCAGACGCATCGAATAGGCGAGAAGTTCGGCCTTGCTGGCGAACACGTGCCGCAGCGATCCGCTGGATATGCCGGCCTCGGCGGCCACGTCGCGGACGGACACGGCGCCGATGCCGTCGCGTTGGATCACCCGCCACAGAGCCTCGGCGATGTCCTGCTGCCGTCGGTCGTGGTCGATGAGCTTCGGCACCCGGTCATGTTAGCACGGTCGTGTTAGCATCAGAATTTGTTGGCACGACCGTACTAACAAGTACTGGAGGGGCTGAACGGATGACATCGCAACCATCGAGTTCCCACCGCTACGCTGCGCTCGACGTCATGCGCGGCGCGGCGATCCTGGGCACGCTCGCCACCAACATCTGGATCTTCACCAACGTCGAGGGACTCGTCGGATACATCAACGGCACCGGAAAGGCCACCGGCGGATGGGCTCCGGTGCAGGCGGTGCTGCAGCAATTCGCGCAGGGCAAGTTCCTCGGCCTGCTCACCGTCATGTTCGGCATCGGACTGGTCATCCAGCAGCGGTCCGCCCAGCGGCGCGGTCAACGGTGGCCGGGCGGATACCCTTGGCGCGCAGCGCTGCTGATGCTCGACGGAGCACTGCACTTCCTGCTGTTCACCGAATTCGACGTCCTGACCGGGTATGCCCTCACCGGACTGATCGTCGCATTCATCCTGACCACGGGCATCCGCGCGCAGCGAACGTGGATAGTGTGCGCGGTGGCCGTCCACGCGGCGATGCTCGCCCTCGTCGTCGCGGCCCTGTCCTCGGCGCCCGCGCGGGATCCGCAGTCGCTGTCGCCGAATCCCTATGCGGACGGCAGTTTCTGGGACCTCGTCGTCTTCCGCGCCGACAATCTGTTGCTGTTCCGGCTCGAGGTGCTGTTCATCCTGCCGCTGTCGATCGCGTTGTTCCTCGTCGGCGCGCACCTCTACGGTGCGCGCGTCCTCGACCCGGACCGTGGCGCGCTGCGGCGCGGCCTCATGATCGCCGGCCTGGCGATCGCCCTTCCGCTCGACCTCGCGCTCGGACTGTTCGGTGGCGACGCGGGTCTGATCCTCGGCAGGTACGGGACCGCGCCGATCGTGGCGTTGGGGTTACTCGCGGCGATCGCGCACCGCTACGCCGACGGTCGCGCACCCGGCGCGCCCGGCCAGGCACTCTCGGGCGTCGGCCACACCGCGCTCAGTTGCTATGTGCTGCAGAATATTCTGTGCTCGATCGTCTGCTACGGCTGGGGACTCGGCCTCGCGGCCAGATTGGACGGCACCACCGTGGTTCCGGCGACGCTCGCACTGTTCGGCGCCGTCTCGGCGACCCTGATCGTCGTGTCGCGCCTGTGGTTGCGGCGATTCGATCGTGGGCCGCTCGAATGGCTCACACATCGGGGCCACCAGCGTCTCACCCGGGCGGACCGGGGCGACGTCATCGCGCCAGCAGCGTCGTCCATTCCGTGAACTCGAGTGCGTACAGCGGTGCCGGCGTCGTCACGGACGGGCACGGCTGTCGCCGAGTCGCCAATTCCACCAGCGACTTCGCCGCTCGCAGCACGCTGACGTGGTGATGGCGGGAGACGTCGAGCAATTCCTCGAACGCCTCGGCGTCGCCGTATCCGCGGGTGGCGATGAGGATGCCCTTCGCGGTGGCGAGGACCTCGCGCCCGTCGGGGTGGCGGTGCGGAATCGAATGTGCAGGCGGTGCAGCCTCGAGGACGTCGTTCGACACGGGGATCTCCTGGATTGTGGTACGTCGCTGAATGCTCGGCGCGGTCATACCGCCGCCACCATCAGCGCCGTGGCGAGGACGACGATCAGTCCCCCCGTCGCGGCGGCGAGAACTGAACCGGTGATGATGCCTATGCCGGTGGCGCAGGCGAGGCAGACGAACGTCGTCAGTGCCACGTCGGCGAGCGCGAACCGTCCCGTGACCTTGGTGTGGCCGTGGAGTGCTTCGCGGATGCGGGTATCGGAGTGCATGAAACCTCCTTGTCGGGCGTGCAAGGGACGGACTCGGCGCATGCGTCGGCCACGCGGCGATGCGGGAGTTTCGGTCCCGTTCTCTGGAGACCTGAATATGACATCCGCGGCGAAACGTCTCTGGAGTGAGAAATCTCATATGCGTGATGTCTGCAGCATTTATAACGGAAAGCTCACGGCCTGTCACCTAGACGAGCGTCCGCATAGAAATCGCGCCCTCAGAGCGCCTTGCTGACCGAAGACATGTGGAAGTCCGGCACCCGCACCGACGGCATCGCGGTCCGGGTGAACCAGTCCTTCCACTCGCGGGGCAGGGTCCGCTCGGTGGCGCCGGCCTGCGTGACCCTCCGCAGCAGGTCGAGGGGGCTCTCGTTGAACCGGAAGTTGTTCACGGCGCCCGTGACCTTTCCGTTCTCGACGAGGTAGACGCCGTCCCGCGTCAATCCCGTGAGCAGCAGCGTGGCGGGGTCGACCTCCCGGATGTACCAGAGGGTGGTCAGCAGCAGTCCGCGTTCGGTCTCGGCCACCATCTGGTCGAGCGACACCGAACCGCCGGCGTCGAGGATCAGGTTGTCGCCGGGCACGGTCGCCTCGGCGCCGAACTCCTTCGCCGCCGACCGCGGGTACGCGAGCGCACCGATGGTGCCGTCGCGGATCCAGTCGACGCGGCCCGCGTCCATCCCGTTGTCGAAGACGGACACCGACTCGGACGACGACCCGGCGATCACGAACGGCGCGTACTCCAGGCCGAGCGCGACGGGATCGGAATAGAGGGTGAGGGGGAGTGCACTGAGTTTCTCCCCGATGCGGGTGCCCCCGGGCGCCGACAGGGCCGAATGCCCCTCTTCGGCCGCCCTGCCCTCCATGGTCCACATGAGGTAGATCATGAGGTCCGCGACCGCGGACGGCGGCAGGATCGTCTCGTACCGGCCCGCGGGCAACTCCACGCGGTTGCCGGCCCAGTCCAGGCGCGTCGACAGGTCCTCGAGCAACTTCACTCCGGCCACGTCGGTGAAGTCCTTGGTGCTGGTGCCCACCCAGGCGCTGGCGTCGCCGCGCTTGCCGTTGATCTCGACCGACCCGGTCGGCTGGACGAATCGGCGCCGGATTCCCGTCGACGTGCCCAGCCACGTGGTGTGCAGCTGATGATGCGCGAAACCGTAGAGCTGATCGTCGCCGTCGAAGCCCATGCTCAGGTCCTGGGCGAGTTGTTCGAACGCGCCGATCTCGGTGCGCTGCGCCGAATCCTCCCAGCGCTCGTCGGTGCCGGTTCCGGTGAGCAGCGGCATCGCGTCGGACGCGGGTGTGGCTGCGCGGGCAGAGATTTCGGCGGATCGGACCACTCCGTCGATGTCGGCGACGTCGACGGACGCGGAGGTGACGATCCCGACCCTGGCGTCCTGCCCGGAGCGGACGATGGAAATGACCGTCCATCTACGCGAGGTGGACACGCCGTTGGTGGTCATCGAGTTGCCCGCCCACCGCAGCGACGCCTCGCTGGCATCGGTGACGATCACGATGGTTTCGTCCACGGTGGCCCGGGCGAGGACCTGCTCGACGAGTTGCTGCGGTGCGATCATCGGCCGCCTTCCGTCCGGGTGTTCAGTACGTTGACGCCGCGGAACAGTGCCGACGGGCAGCCGTGGCTGACGGCCGCGACCTGACCGGGCTGCGCCTTGCCGCAGTTGAATGCGCCGCCCAGCTGCCAGGTGGACCGGCCGCCGACGGCGTCCATCGAACCCCAGAAGTCGGTGGTGGTCGCCTGATAGGCGACGTCGCGGAGTTGCCCGTCGAGCTTCCCGCCGCGGATGCGGTAGAACCGCTGGCCGGTGAACTGGAAGTTGTAGCGCTGCATGTCGATCGACCAGGACTTGTCGCCGACGACGTAGATGCCGTCCTCCACCCCGGAGATCAGGTCCTCGGTGCTGCGGTCGGTGTCGGGATCGGGCTGCAACGACACGTTCGCCATCCGCTGGATCGGGACGTGGTGCGGCGAGTCGGCGTACGAGCAGCCGTTCGACCGCTCCAGCCCGAGCCGGGGCGCGAACGCCCGGTCGAGTTGGTAGCCGACGAGAACCCCGGCGGCGACCAGGTCCCACGACTGCGTCTCGACGCCGTCGTCGTCGTACCCGACCGTGGCGAGGCCGTGCCGCTCGGTCCGGTCTGCGGTCACCCGCATGATCGGTGTCCCGTAGCGCAGCGTGCCGAGCTTGTCGGGCGTGGCGAACGACGTGCCCGCGTAGGCGGCCTCGTAGCCGATGGCCCGGTCGTACTCGGTGGCGTGCCCGATGGACTCGTGGATCGTCAACCACAGGTTGGTCGGGTCGATCACCAGATCGGTGGGGCCGGCCACCACGCTGGGGGCCTTCACCTTCTCGGCGAGCAGGTCCGGGATGCGGGCGAGTTCGTCGGTCCAGTTCCACACTCCGTCTCCGGCGACGTATTCCCATCCGCGGCCGACGGGGGGAGCGAGGGTGCGCATCGTCTCGAACACGCCGGCCGACTGGTCGACGGTGGTCGCTTCGAGTTGCGGATGCAACCGCACCCGCTGCTGCACGATGGAGGACCCGGCGAGATCGGCGTAGAACGTCTGCTCCTTCACCTGCAGGCATCCCGCGGTGACGTGGTCGATCCCGTCGGAGGCGAGCAGTCGGCGGGAGTATTCGCCCAGCAGCGAGATCTTCTCCGACGCGGGGATTTCGAACGGATCGACGTCGTAGTCGGACACCCAGTGCACGTCCGAGTACACCGGCTCGTCCGCGAGTTCGACGTGTTCCCGGTTCAGCCCGCGCAGCGCCCGGGCGACGGCGACGGCCTGTTGCGCGGTGGCGGCGGCGGTCGCGGGGGTCAGCTCGGCATGCGAGGCGAAACCCCACGTGCCGTCGACGACGACCCGTACCGCGAACCCGAGTTCGTCCGTGTCCACCGCCGACTGCACCTCGCCGTCGCGGAGCCGCAGGGACTGGCTGGTCAGTCGGTGTACCCGAAGGTCGGCGTGCGACGCACCCGCCGCACGGGCGGCAGCGAGCGCTGCGTCCGCCAGCGAACGCAGCGGAAGGGCAAGGAATTCCGGATCAACCTGTCGTGGAGCCGTCACCTGGACCACCGTAGTCGGTCGATCACCCGAATTGCTGCCAACCCAACCGGATCACCATTGCGATCACCACGATCAGCAGCGTGATCCGGACGAAACCGGCACCCTTGCTCAGCGCCATCCGCGAACCGATGATCGCGCCGATCACGTTGCAGACCGCCATGCTCAGGCCGAGCGCCCACAGCACGTGGCCGGTGGCGGCGAAGAACACCAGCGCTCCGAGATTCGATCCGAGATTGATCACCTTCGCCATCGCTGCGCTGCGCACGAATTCCGTGCCGAGGAACGTGGCGAAGCTGATGATGAGGAAGGTTCCGGTGCCCGGCCCGAACAGGCCGTCGTAGAAACCGAGGAGCCCGGCGGAGAGCAGGACGACGGCGACGACCTTCCGCCGGGTCGGCGGATCCTTCGCCAGCGTGGTCCCGAGTTGCGGACGGATGGTCACGAACACGGCGACCCCGACGAGCACCGCCATGATGAGCGGGATGAAGACGTCCTTGTCGATACGCGACACCGTCGCGGCGCCGAGCGCGGACGTCACCGCCGCGAGCAGACCGGCGGGAACCAGCAGCCGCCAGTTCATGGGGATGCGGCGCGCGAACGTGACGACGGCGGCGGACGTGCCGGTGAACGCGGTCAGCTTGTTGGTGGCCAATGCCGCCTGCGGCGTCAGCTGGGGTGCGACGAGAAACAGGGCGGGAATGAGGATCAGCCCGCCACCGCCGACGACGGCGTCCACCCACCCGGCGGCCGTCGCGGCGGTGAGAAGAAGCGCCCAGTCACCCACATTCATGGTGCCGACTCAACCACACGCGCCGAGAGGTACTTACGCTGAGCACATGAGGAGGTTCAGTCTGTGGCTGCGGGGCAAGCCGACGGTCGCGGACTCGATGTTGGCGGCGATCCTGTTCACCCTCGAGGTGTTCGTGTTCACCGCGTCGGGCGACCGGTCGCCATGGGTGCAGCTGGTCATGGGTTTCCTGCTGTGCCTGCCGATCGCATGGCGCCGCAGGTATCCGCGGGCGGCGGCAGGCGCCGTGCTGGTGATGTCGATCACGATCACCTTCATCAGCTATTCCATCGGCGACCTCGACGCCGAGCACCCCGGCCTGCTGGCGCTCGCCGTCGCCCTCTACACGCTCGTCGCCTACGTAGACCGCCGCACCGCAGCGGTCTACGCGGTGGGCCTGGTCGTCGACTCCGTACTGTCGATCTGGTTGCTGGAGCAGGAACTGCTGGCAGCCGGACTGTACTCGGTGCTTGTGTTCGCGCTGTCCTGGATCACCGCGGAATTCCTCGGCGCCCGTCGCGCCTACGACGAAGAGGTCGCGGCTCGCCTCGTTGTCGCCGACTATGACCGGGATCGACGCGCCGAGGACGCGGTGGCCGCCGAGCGCACCCGGATCGCCCGGGAACTGCACGACGTGGTCGCACACGCGGTGAGCGTGATGATCGTGCAGGCCGACGGTGCGTCCTACGCCCTGAAGAGCAACCCCGACATCGCGAAGCAGGCACTGACCAACATCGCGAGCACCGGGCGGGAGGCGCTGGCGGAACTGCGGCGCACCGTGTCGCTGCTCCGCACCGAACCGGCGACCGACGACATGCCCCAGCACGGCACGGCCGGTCTCGCCCGGGTGGTCGACATGATGCGCAGCGCCGGCCTGCCCGTGGAACTCGAACTGACGGGGGAGTTGGACGACATCAGCCCGGCGGTCAGCCTCGGCGTCCACCGGCTGGTTCAGGAATCGCTGACCAACGTCCTCCGGCACGCCGGAGAACGCCCCCGCGCCAAGGTTCGGGTGCGGCGCCGCGAGACGGACGTCCTCGTCGAGATCACCGACAACGGCAACTCGTCCGGGCAGTTCTCGCTCGGATCGGGCAACGGACTGCTCGGGATGCGGGAGCGCGTCGCCGTCTTGCACGGCACGCTCGAGGCGGGACGGCAGACCGACGGGAGTTGGCGGGTCACCGCGGAGCTGCCGCTCGAGTTGGAGGACTGAGCGGCCCGATCACTCAGGCGACTTGCTGTTCTCCCGGTTCGGAGCGAGCGTCTTTCCGGCGACTCGCCGCCGCCATGAGCAGGCCCGCCGCGACCACGATCAGTCCGACCATCAACGACGCCGGCAGCATCAGCAGCTCCCACCCCGTCGAGCCGTACACCTGCGATCACACGACGATCGCAATGGCCACGACGGTTCCTCTCAACGTATGACGTTGTCGCTTGGGATGGAGGTCGAAGGATCCGTGGCTGGGCCATGTCGGCGGCACGCGCGGCCGACATCAGCGTAACCGAACCGTCCGCTGCGCCTGCGGCCAAAGTTACGCATGGTGCGCCTGCAGTCATGGATACTGCACCGGTGATGCTGACCAAACGGACCTGTTTTTCGGCCATATCGATGGTGATGCTCGCTGTCGCGGGCCTGCTGGTCGCGACCCCGGGGAACAGCGGCGCCGCCCCGCCGGCCTGGCGATACACGATGGTGGCGTTCAGCAACGTAAGCGACCGCGACATGGATGTATACGAGTCGGGGGACGGCACGGGGTTCCAACCCGTCGGACTGTCGGCGTTTCGGCCCCAGTCAGGGCTTGTGCGTGACCCGAGCATCTTCCGGAACCCAGACGGGTTGTATTACGTCACCTATACAACGGGCGGCGGGGCGAGTATCGGCTTCGCACGCAGTAGTGACCGCATCAACTGGACACCTATGGGGAACTATCCGGTCCCGTTTTGCTGCGCATTCATGCCAGGCACGGGGGATGGCACCGGTTCTACGAGCCCGCCGGGCTTCTCGGGGTCGGCCGGGTTCAAGGACGGACCGTCGCTGTCGCCATTCGTCACCAAAGCCTGGGCGCCCGAATGGTTCGTGGACGGCGACCGCGTCAACGTCATCCTGTCGCTGTCGACCGGTGGAGGATTCGTGCCGTATCTGATGACGGCGCTGGAACCATCGCTCAGGTTGTGGAGCCCACCTGTTCCGCTCGCCGGGATCGGCGCGGACCACATCGACACCACCGTGGTGAAGGTGGGATCGACCTATCACGCGTTTACCAAGAACGAGACGAAGAAGTTCGTCGAGCATGCGGTCGCGTCGTCGGTGACGGGACCCTACTCATTCGTCCCGCCTGGAAATTGGGGCTCGCTGGTGGAGGGCCCGGCTGTGGTTCAGTTGCCGAACGGCGCCTGGCGGATATATCTCGACGCCTATACCGAGGGAAAGTATCTCTATTCCGACAGCACGGACGGGCTGCGCACCTGGTCGCCCGTGCAGGAGCTTCCGGGGCTTTCTGGGACGGCGCGCCATTTCGGCGTGATGGCAGAGCCGGCATAACGACGACTCGATGACGGTCACGTCGTCAGCAAACGGACTGCTGCGACGGTTCCGGCTCACTTCGGAGTGACCATCGACAAGTCGATCTCCGAGATTCCGCGACGGTGCGATCTCCGTGTCATCTACCAACCGCCCCAGAGAGCGATCCGCCAGCGGACAACCACAGAGAGTCCGTGAGGTGTCGGAACAAGCGGCCGGACGGTGAACGCGATTACGCTCAGTCAGATCACGGCGTGAGCTCGGGGAGGCGAACAGATGGCCAGACAGGCGGGTTGGTCATGGCGCGCGGTGATGGTCGCGGCGATCGCAGCTTCTGCGGTTACGTGGCTGGCGGCCGTCGTTATCGCGGACGTTCGCCGAGCACCTGACGCGGATTGCCTTGGCGTCGGCTCCACCGTGACGGACCTGATCGCAAGCAGGCCGCTTACCGACCCGATCGAGCCCATTGACGCGGTTGCTGTCCACGACCCCTGGGCCCGCAGCAAGGGATCCGTGCCGTTCGACAATTACTACGCGATCGCCATGGAGTTCAGGAGGAGCGACGGCTCGATCTCCCACGGAGTGTGGGGATTAGGCGCCGGCCCGGCGCCAGCGGAGGGCCAAGCGCTGACGGCAAACGCAAACAGTGTGCTCGGGGCACCGCTCGTCAGTGTGGATCAATCAGCCCGGCAGAGCACTATCTGGCCGGACATACAGATGTTCTTCCCCGAGGACGCCAACGCCGTCGAAGAAGCCGGCCGATGTCTGACCACTTCCTCATCATGACGACAACCCACCACGGCGCGGATGACCAATCATCGATCCGCTTGCGGCACAAGGGGCATGAATAATTCACAAGCCTGCTCTGAAAAAACCCAGCAGTCCTCAGTGGTGCGCTTCTTCGACCCAGCAAGGACGCCTCCCAACGGTGTCGCACACCCAGGTCTGGGAATCGTCGCTGTCGAGTTTGACGGTGTCGGTGAGCCAGTAGGTGTCGTCGGGCGCCCATCCCGCGATGACACTCGCGGTGTCGGCATCGACGGCGATCGCGGTGCCCGCCGCGGCGAGGTATCCCGCCACGGTGAGGTGCACGCCCTCGTACCGTTCGGGGAGCCGCGACCAGTCAGGAATGACCCATCGCCCTGACCGTCCGGTGGTGCGGTACCAATCGTGGCGTTTCTGCGCGGTGACCTCGACGGGGAACAGTCTGCAGAGTTCTGCCCACGCCTGTGCACCGTCGACCTCGTACACGCGAGCGCCGGCGGGGATGTTCACTCGTCGCGCGATGGCGCGCTCCCATCCCATGCTGTCCTCGACGACCCACAAGCCGGCCGGGGTCCCGTCGAACAGCCGCCGGGACGAACACCGTGTAGGTGGAGTCGACCACCACCAGCCGGACCAGTTCGCCGACGGATCCGCCGGACGATCGCGTCCGGCTCGCACTTCCTCCGCGGCAGTCCGATCACCATAGTCACGCAACAGCTCTGCGGTCGTCGACCCAACGGAATCCGTACCGTCCTCACTCCAGCCCACCAACCACTGATCGGTCGCATCAGGCATTGTCCACCACTGCGCATGCGGGGATCGTGCGATGTGCTCGGCGACCCGTCGAAGCTCACGGCGCACAGGCTCGGCGGCGACGAGGATGTCTTCACCGTCCGGGTCCTGCCAGTAGCGCGCCGCGTCCACCGCGTCGGCGAGCGCCGAACGGAGTGCAACCGCCGTCACCTCGGGAAGCGGAACCTGGGACAGGCGGTGCGCCACATCGTCTGCAGTGAGGACGTTCTGCCGAGCCTCGTCAGCGCCGGGCCCGTACAACACGCGTGCGCCTTCCCGACCGGACTCGAGGTGATACGCCGCCAGGGAAACCGCGTGATCGAACAAGTCACTGCGGAACTCGGGTTGCAGAGTTCGTTCGGCGTCCCTCGCGTACGCGAGTACCATCCGATGCCCACGGGGGCCGGCCAACAAGGTTTCAGCGGTAGTCATGTGCTGACCACCATAGAGTCCCCGAGCCGAGATCTCGGGCAACGCCATGTCACTGCGCGGCGCAACGCAAATGGTTAGGTACCGCTCCGCAAGGGGTCGATCAAATGGCCCCACCGTCTTGCCCGACGCCTACCCGATAACGCCTCGCCCGGCAGGGGCTCGTCAGCTCGGGCGCGCGGGCCGCAGGCTTGGATGATGGACGGAGACTGTCTCGCCGCCGGCAAGGGGTTACGGCGACGTGCAGTTTCTCTCTCCACCGCGCGCGGAGCACCGCAAGGACGACTCCGTCGGCTCCGACACCTCCGGTGTCTGTATCGAGCGACGACCTCACTTCGAACCGAGACACGCCTTCGGCAGTGATTCCGGCCAGTGCCATCCATCCGAACTCTGGTGGTTCCTTCGCGACGGACGGATCGCCGGATTGATGGACGGTCAACCGCTCCAAGTACGAAGCTCGAAACGAGCGACCGAATCCAACGCGGGGATTGGGTACCCCGAGGATGAGGGATGCCTTCGGTGAATCGCCGCCTGGCTGAACAAGAACCGCCCAACGGGTGGTATCTGCGGCGAATACGAAGGCGACATCGGAGTCGCGTTCGATGAGCCGGACCGGTCCGAATCGCTCTCCGGCCGTGGTGCGGTGCATCACGGGGACTGCTTCGCTCGCAAGCCTCACCGCTGGGTGGGTTCGTAGGTCTTCGTCGATTCTGTCGCGAACCGGCAACAACGTGCTCCCCGGTTCGTCATCCGGTGTGTTCGACGATATTCGGTTGTCAGCGGTCATGTAATTCCCCAGGTTGAGGGGTTTGTCCGTCACGTAATTCCCCACCCGGCCGTCACGTAATTCCCCACCCTGGGGCGTGTCGGCCGGGGCTGGGGTGCTGCTGCAGGTTCGCTCCTGACTGGGCCACCGACACGGGCCCGGGAAGGGGCCTGACGGTGGCAAGGAGAACGTGGACGATGATCGATCTGATGGAGTTGTTCCGGCATTGGGATGCCGGAAGGTCTCAGGTGCAGATCTCGACGGCCCTGGGAATCGACCGCAAGACCATCCGGAAATACCTGGCACCCGCGTTGGCGGCCGGGCTGACGCCGGGCGAGGGCGGCAAGTTCGACGAGGCGCTCTGGTGGGAGCTGATCGCCGGGTGGTTTCCGGAGGTCGGCGACCCAGCGGCGCGGGCGGTGACGTGGCCGGCGATCGCCGCGCACCACGACTGGATCGACGCGCAGCTGAAGGCGTCGGTGACGGTCGCGACGATCGCGCAACGCCTACGTGACGACCACGAGGTCGCGGTGTCTGAGTCGACGGTACGACGTTATGTGGCAGCGCAATTCGCCGATCAGGTGGCGGAGCCGAAGGTGACGGTGCTCCGGGGTGCGGTCCCTCCCGGCGACGAGGCTCAGGTGGACTACGGCAAGCTCGGGATGTGGCGGGATCCGGCCACCGACCGCCGGGTGGCGGTGTGGGCGTTCGCGATAATCCTGACCTGTTCGCGGATGCTGTTCGTGCAGCCGGTGCTGCGGATGGACCAGTCCTCGTGGTGCGCCTCGCACGTGGCCGCGTTCGAGTTCTTCGGCGGCACGCCGGCCCGGATCGTGTGCGACAACCTCAAAACCGGAGTGGACCGGCCGGATCTGTACGACCCGAAGATCAACCGCGCCTATGCCGAACTCGCCGCCTACTACGGGCTGCTGATCGACCCCGCTCGCGCCGGAAAACCAAAGGATAAACCCAGGATCGAGCGCCCGATGCCCTATATCCGCGATTCGTACTTCAAGGGCCGCGAGTTCACCTCGCTGGCGCAGATGCAGGACGCCGCTCTGGCCTGGTGCACCGACGTCTACGGTCGCCATAACCATCGTGGTCTCGACGGAGCGCAGCCGACAGCGGTGTTCGATGCTGTCGAAAAGCACCGTCTCACACCACTTCCACCGCGACCATTCGACCCGGTCCGCTACCAGGTCGGCAAGGTCGCCCCGGACTGTCACGTCAAGGCCGGCAAGGCCCTGTACTCGGTGCCCTGGCGGTTGATCGGTCAGCAAGTGCTGGTCCGCACCAGCGGCGACGTGGTGCAGATCTTCCACACCGAGCAGGTGGTCGCCACCCACGTGCTGCACCTGTCGGGGCGGTCGACGAACCCCGAGCACTACCCTCCGCACAAGATCGCCTACACGCTGCAGACGGTGTCCTGGTGCCGGGCGCAGGCCGAGCAGATCGGTCTCGGCGCCGTCGCGATCGTCGACGAGTTATCGCAGGTCAACGCGCTGCACCGGCTGCGGGCGATCCAGGGCATCATCCGGCTGCGGGACCGCTACGACGACGCCCGCCTGGACGCGGCCTGCGCCCGCGCCCTCGAGGTCGGTGACCCCAGCTACCGCACCGTCAAGGGCATCCTCGCCGCCGGCACCGAACACGACGGACGGCCGGCACCAGCCCCCGCACCGGCGCCGGCATTCCTGCGCGGACCCGATGCCTTCGACACCGAACGCACCGCCTGAAGTGTTGAACGCTGCCACTGACACATGCTGCACACCAATTACTTTCACCTTAGGAATCGTCATGACCATTCACGACCCCAGCCTGCGGGCTGCGCTGAAAACGTTGAAGCTGACCGGGATGCTCGACACGCTCGATGCCCGGCTCGCCCAGACCCGGGACGGGCAGCTTGGGCACCTCGAATTCCTCCAAGTGCTGTGTGAGGACGAGATCGCCCGCCGTGAGACCGCGGCGCTGGCCCGCCGGCTGCGGCGGGCGAGGTTCGAGCAACGGGCCACGTTCGAGGACTTCGATTTCACCGCGAATCCGAAACTCCCGGCGGCGATGCTGCGGGATCTGGCCGCGCTGCGCTGGCTCGACGCCGGCGAGTCGGTCATTCTCTACGGACCCGTTGGAGTAGGCAAAACCCATGTGGCACAAGCTCTTGGGCATCATGTCGCCCGCCGTGGTGGGGACGTGCGGTTCGTCAAGTGCTCCCGCATGCTCGCCGATCTCGCCGGCGGCCATGCCGACCGCACCATCGGTCAGCGGATGCGGGAATACACCCGGCCGCTGGTGTTGATTATCGATGATTTCGCGATGCGTGAGCACACCACTACCCAGTCCGATGACCTCTACGATCTGGTTTCCGATCGTGCGATCGCCGGCAAACCTCTGATTCTGACGAGCAACCGCGCCCCGAAGGACTGGTATCCGCTGTTCCCGAACCCGGTCGTCGCCGAGTCCCTCCTCGACCGGCTGATCAACACCAGCCATCAAACCCTGATGGACGGACCGTCCTACCGACCCCGCAAACGACCCGGACACCGCACCGCCAGCGCAACTTGATCCGCACCCCGTCCGCTCGGGTTACCCTCGACTCAGCACGCCCGAGCATGGGGAATTACGTGACGGAGACCCCTGGGGAATTACGTGACGGTCGACACGGATGCTCATGAACCCTCCAGACCGTGCCCTGAGACCCGACGGATAGTCAGCAGGCCATACATCGTAGAAGATGCTGGGGCGTTCAGTTCGGTGTCCGCCATCAAACCCAGATCCATCCGAAAGGACCCGGTTCCTCCTTCCGTACACGGCGCACCCCCCGACTCGTCGATGTCGAGGAGTATCGATTCCATCAGGGTAGGCGCACTCGGCCACAGCCGTGGCCGGCCTGATCATCGCGCTGCTCGCGCTCCTGATACCGAGGGAACGACCGACGACGGCGATGCGATCCGCGTGTCTGACCCGGGGCATTGCGCGGCGACCACCACCACACCTGGTTGACCCCCCGACTGATTCGGCCGGCACCCAGCTGACTGTGTCGAGTCCGAAGAAGGCCCTCGCGGGTGTGTTACTGAAGCCGTCGTCCGCGACCGAACTCGAGCAGGCGGGAGTGGTGACTCTGGACGGCGACGCCGGCGCTCTGTCTGCGCTCGCTGCGGTGCTCGACGACTTCGATCCGAGCTTTCCCATCGTCACACCCTGACCGACCCACTCCACGGCTCGTCCCTGCCTCCCGAGGCAGCGTTGGGCCGGACCGAGATCCAACGAAGCCGAGGTCCGTGCAGTCACTCCGTTTCCCGCGGCGTCGGCTCCTCCTGCTGGTCGAGGACGCTGACGGTGACGCCGTAGGGAAGGAATCGCACCGAACGGTGGGGATCGGTGTTGTGCTTGTGCGCGCGGAGGGCATCGAGTTCGGTGGCATACACCTGCTCGACGCGGGCGACGCCCTCGCCGTCGACGGTGTAGATCGCCCACACGCCGTCGCCGGTCTCCCCGGTCGTCTCCGGCTTCGACGCGGCGCGCGGCGGCCGGGCGAAGTCCGCGAAGACGCCCGTCCACGGGATCTGGGAATCCGCCTGCTCCAGGAACCTGACGATCCGGTCCTTGACGCCCTGCAATTCCTCGCCGGCCTCACGGATCACGCGGTCGAGATCGTCGGGGTCGAAGCCGAACGGCTTGTTGTCGCCCATCACTGTCTCCTGACTTCGGCGGGACAACTCCAGTGTGGTCGCGGATGCCGATCGGCGCCACGAGGGCCGCCGATCGGCATCCGGACCACAGGGTATCGCCGCCTGCCGCGGGACGTCAGGCGTCCGGTGCCGTGTAGACGCGGTCGCCACCCACATAGGTCAGGACGGCCCGGGTCTCCGCGATCATGTCGGCGGGTCCGGTGAACGGATCCCGGTCGAGGACCACGAGATCGGCGAGCTTGCCCACCTCGATGCTTCCCGTGTCGTCGAGGTGGTTCACGTGCGCGGACCCGGCGGTGTAGGCGGTGAGTGCGGACGTGAGGTCGATCCGTTGCTTCGGCAGGAACACGGGGCGTCCCTGCCCGTTCAGGCCCGGCAGTGTGCGATTGACCGCGACGTGGATCCCGTGGAGCGGGTCGGCACTGCTGACCGGCCAGTCGCTGCCGGCCGCCAGCGTCGCACCCGAGCGCAACAAGGAACCGAACGGATACTGCCGCCGGGTGCGTTCGTCCCCGAGGAAGGGGATGGTGAGCTCGTCCATCTGCGGTTCGTGGGCTGCCCACAGTGGTTGCATGTTGGCGGTGACACCGAGCGCGCGGAACCGGGGGATGTCCTCGGGGTCCACGACCTGCAGGTGGGCGAGGTGCGGGCGGGTGTCGCGGAATCCGTTGGCAGTCCGGGCGGCCTCGACCGCGTCGAGCGCGTCCCGCACGGCCCGGTCGCCGAGCGCATGGAAATGCACCTGAAATCCGAGGGCGTCGAGTTCGGTGACGTAGCCTCGCAGTTTCTCCGGGTCGACGAAGCTGGTGCCGGAATGTGTGGTCGCGCAGCCGCATCCATCCAGATACGGGGAGATCATCGCCGCGGTGCGGGATTCGGCGACACCGTCGAGCATGATCTTCACGGTGTCGGCGCGCATCCGCCCGACGCGGAGACGAGCACGTCGCCGGAGCAGGTCGGGGATTTGCTCGGAGCCCCGATCGCGATCCCACCACAAGGCACCCGCCACCCGAGCGGTGAGGGACCCGTCGTCGCTGGCCGCGGTCAGGTAGGCATCCGAGACATCGGAGATACCGGACGTGTCACCGAGCAGCGCGTCCTGCCAGGCGGTGATGCCGAGCGAATGCAGATGCTGCTGGGCGTGGAGCAATGCGTCGAGCCGATCGTCGGGGGTGTGCTGCGGGGTGTGGCAGCCGACCAGCTCCATCGCGGACTCCTGGAGCATGCCGGTCGGCTCGCCGTCGGCGTCGCGTTCGATGCGCCCGCCGACGGGATCGGGAGTATCCCGGGTGATGCCGGCGATGGTCAGGGCCCTCGTGTTCACCCACGCCCCGTGGTGGTCGCGATTGGGCAGGAACGCCGGCCGGTCCCGCACGACGGTGTCGAGGTATTGCGCAGTGGGTGTGCCTCCGTCGAACGCCTCCATCGACCACCCGCCGCCCACGATCCACGGCAGTTCCGGGTGTGCGTCGGCATAGCTGCGGACGGCAGCGAGGGTGGAACCGGCATCGCTGGTGCCGGTGAGGTTGCAGCGGGCGTACTCGAGGCCCGCCACCACCGGATGGATGTGCGCGTCCTGGAATCCGGGCAGCAGGAGCCTGCCGGTGAGGTCGACGACCTCGGTGCGGGCGCCGATCAGCTCCCGGACCTCGTCGTGGCCGACGGCCGATATCCGGCCCCCGGTAACGGCGACCGTCGTGGCTCGGCGGCGCGCCGGGTCCAGGGTGGCAATCGATCCGCCCGTGAAGACCAGATCTGCGGGTAGTGCTGACATCGAGAATCTCCTGTCGAGAATTGCTTTCGTCGGTATTCGGATCACGCGGTGGTGCGTTGATCAGGACTGGGTGGTGACGGCGACCTCGGAGGGTGTACCTCCGGCGAGCAGGTTCGCGTCGTCGGCGTCGGTTCCGCGGCCGGTGACGAAATAGGGCGAGCGGCGGACCCATTTCGCGTGCGCGGCCACCATCAGTCCGGAGATCACGACGAGAACCGGGAACAGCAGCTGAAACCATCCGTTGGTCGCGCTGACTTCGAGATGATCGGCCGAGGTGTAGAAAATCCAGCCCAGATATCCGCCGAGCGTCAGTAACACCAGAGCGCTGAGCGCGGGAAACACGACCGCGCGCAATCCTTCCCACGGATGTACCCGCAGGAGTCCGCGGAACCGCACAGCGGCCGCGAGTGCCGTCAAGCCGTACCAGAGTGCGACCACCAGTCCGATCGAACTGATGCCTGCACCGAGAAGATCGCTCAGCTTGGGGATGACCGTGGCCAGTAGCGCGACCACGGCGGAGATGCCGCCGAGCAGCACGGTACCGGCTGCGGGGGTTCCGTAACGGGAATGGATCCGGGTCCACACCGGGCCGAGTGTGCGGTCCCTGCCCATCGCGAACAATCCACGTGCACTGGGGATCACGGTGGCCTGGAGTGAAGCGACGACGGAGAACATCAGCGCCACCACGGGGAGCGCTGCCAGCGGCTGATCGGCGAGCGTCTCGCCGAGATACGCGAGCCCGACTGTCCCGTTGTCCGCGAGTTCCGCGGGGGTGAGGACGCGCTGGAAGGCCACGGCTCCGAGCAGGAACAAGCCGAGGACCATGAAGACGGTGATCACGCCGGCGCGGGACGCGTCGCGCGAATCGCGCACCTCCTCGCTCACGCTGAACGCCGCTTCGAAACCCCAGTAGAAGAAGACCGCGATCACCATGCCCTGAGCCAGCACGGCGAACGACGGAATCGCGAAGGGGTTGAACCAGGAGAGTGAGAACGGCTGGCTCCCGGCGAACAGCCCGTACGCGCAGAAACCGATCAACACGACGTACTCGAAGACGAGGAGGTACTTCTGCAGTCGTGCCGCCACCGCGACGCCGCGGACGGCGGTGAACGTCACCGCTCCCAGAATGGTGAGTCCCAGCAGCGTCGACTGCAGTGTGGAATCGGGATCGATCGGGAGTCCGGCGACACTGTGCACGCCGGCCATGCCGCCGAGCTGCAGGATCGCCGACCCGGCGATGGCGGTGGTGTAGGCCATGAACACGACGACGGCGACGATGGCCATCCAGCCGGTGAGGAAGCCCAGCCACGGACTGAGGCTGCGGCCCACCCAGACGTAGCTGTTGCCGCAATTGGGTTCGACCCGGTTGAGCCGGGCATATCCGCTGGCAATTCCCAGAATGGGGACGAAGGCCAGCAACAGCACCACCGGCATCTGGAGCCCGACCACGGCGGCGACGACTCCCAATCCGACACCGATGCTGGTCGTCGCCGCGGTACTCGAGGCGGCGATCGCAATGCCGTCCATGACACCGAGGGATTTGCGGAAGGCCGTCGCCCTGGGCGCGCCGGCCGCGCCGTCGTTCACTGTTGCCATCTGCGTCGCTTTCGCTCGAAGGGTGGGATGGGTGCGATGCCACGCGCCGATCCGGACTTGTCATGCCCGGTGCCTGGGCTTTCGCTCCCTGCCTGTGACATGCAACACTGTCGGTGTCGACATGGTCAACGGTGTTGGCATAAGGCAGGTGTGAGGGAAGGAGCCCCGGAATTGGCGAAGCAGATGGTCTCGGACTCGCCCAGGAGGAGGCGCAGGCCGACGAAACAGGGTGTGGTTCTCTCGGAGCAGGCGATCATCGAGACGGCGCTGCGATTGCTGCGGCATCACGGCAGCGCAGGGTTGTCCGCCCGCCGTCTCGGGGCTGCGCTGGGGGCCGACCCGAGCACCCTGTACCGCTACTTTCGCGGCATCGACGACCTGACGTTGGCGATCGCCGACGAGCTGATCGGCCGGTCGTTTCACGGGTGGGAACCCACGGGGGACTGGTGGCGGGACCTGTACGCACTCGGAATACGTTCGCATGCGGCGTATCTGGACCACCCGCAGGCGGCAGTCCTGTCGGCCAGCAGAGTCAGCGGCCGCGCCTCCGAGCAAGCCGCAGTCGACACGATTCTCGGAATACTGCGTGAGGCGGGCTTTCCCGACGGTACAGCCGTCCGCCTCTATCGCGCGTTCGTGGATCAGATGCTGGCGTTCGCCGCACTCGACGGCGCCGAACTCGCGCTACCCGACGACGTCCGCGAGTCCGACCGGGAACTGTGGCGATCGTCCTACACCCAACTGCCTGCTGAGACCCACCCGAACATCGCGGCGACCGCGGGACTTCTGGTGGAACTCTCCGACCGCAGCGCGTATCCCGACGCGCTCGAACTGTTCCTCGACGGCGCACGCGCCCTGCTTCAGCGACTCGACGCGGCGCGGCGCCCGGAGGGCGCATGATCCCGACCTTCATCGGTGACTCCAGGGTCGCGAACGTCGTCGACGACGTTCCACAGGGCCTCAGCCGGCGGCGAGCGGCACCAGGGTGAAGTGGCCGACTCCGCGGGCCGCCGAGAACACCTCCCACGACATCGGCCCGCCGGGACCGCGACCCTCCCCGTACCGGAGGTCGAAGGCGGGATCTACCGGCGCCAGCCGGTAATCGAAGAAGGCGTAGTTCGCGCGCAGCAGCGTTCGCGCCGGCTCGGAGGCCTCGGCGAGGCGTGGCACCAACCGGTCCTCGACCACCAACCCGCGGTCGGAGAACTCGTCGACGATCACGCATTCACAGAAGTACGCAAGCGTGCCGATCTCACCCGGAGACCGGACCGGTGCGTCCCCGACGAGCGTCCCGACCGCACGGCCGACCCGCTCGTAGTCCTGCGCGCTCGCCCAGTTACCGAAAATGGGTGGTGCCTCCCACGGAAGACCGCCCTCGACGTCGAAATACACCGCGCCGACGCCCAGCACGGCGAACGCACCGGCCAGCGCACCGGCGGCGGCGCGGTCCGTCGTGTCGCGAGCAGCCGTCCAGTGGATGCCGGCGGCGAGGACGGCGAACATCGCCAGTGTCGTCGCGGGCGCCACGTAGTACCAGTGGTACGGCACGGTGTCGAGGACGACGTAGGCGACGTAGTAGAGGGCGCCGGACAGCCCGAGCGCGAGCACCGCTCCCGGCACTGGCACCGGCAGCGGTCGCGTCCGGTAGCGGGCGTACGAGAAGAGTGCGAGGAGAAGCAGGACGAGTCCGAGTGCTGCGGGCCCGAATGCGGCGACGGTCCGCCACGGGTTGGACTCGAAGTACATGACCGGTCCCGTGAGGTAGTTGTAGCCGCCCACGTCGGAGGCCTGGCCCTGTTTGATCAGGAAGGTGTCGGGCAGGGCCGAACCGAGGACGAGCCAGCTGAAGAGGTACCACGGCGCGGCGATCGCGGCGAAGCCCCCGAGGGCCTGCCGCACCTGGCCGCGAATCGCCGGCGACAGGGCCGCGATGACGAGAACGAACACGAGCAGGTCCAGTCGTACCAGCGCCGCCATCCCCGCGGCCGCACCGAACCACGCGGCCCGGCCGTCGAGCGCGAACCACACCATCACCGCGACCGCGGCAGGGATCAACAGCACCTCGAGCCCGACCGCCGACAACACGAACGGGTTGAACACCACCAGTGCACCGGCGAGCGCAGCCCAGAACGGTCCGAGTCCGAGTCGCCGGCCGATCCGGGCCAGCACCCACCCCAGTAGCGCGGTGACCGCGACGTTGAGCATTCCGAGTGCGAGCAGCGGATCGCCCGGGCCCCACAACCGGGTCAGGAACGTCAGCGCGCCGAGGACCAGCACGTTCAGCGGGGACGTCGACGTGTTCGCGGTCAGGCCGTGCACGATCGCCCACTCGCCGTGGACGGCCAGGTTCCGGGCAGCCGACAGGCTGATGTAGGCATCGTCGGTGAGGCTGCCGGACACGACCCAGAACAGCACGGCCGCCACCACGGCGCCGGATGCGGCGAGGATCGCCGGCGCCCGATACGAGTTCGCGACCGGCGGCGGGGTGGACCGATCGAGCGGCGGGTTCAGCAATCCTGTAGACACCGCGACATCGTAGAGGGCAGGCGAGAGCGCCGCGCAGCCACCGAACCCGAACGTGACGAGGTCGTGTGCGCGGTGAGTGTTTAGCGGCGCGGATTGACGGGAAATCGACGGCGCAGGGTCGGAGGCGCAACCGGTGGCACACCCGGTCCAGGTTCCGCGGGTTGAGTCCCCAGGCCGCGGGACCGCCCGCCGCCGATGGTTCCCGGCGTGCTATTCGCTGAATTCGCCCATCGCGGGCGACCATTCGCGGATCTGCACGTTCGCCACCAGATTCTCCTCGGCGAACGGATCGTGCGCGAACACGCGCGCGACCGCGTCCTCGTCCTCGGCGTCGACTATGAACAGCGCACCGTGGCCGCTCGCGAGAGGCCCGCTCGAGCGCATGATCTTGCGACGGAGAAGTTCGGAGAGCCACGCACGGTGCTGTGTTCGGTGATCGTCGCGAAGGGCCGACGTCTCGGGGCTGTACGTGTACTCCACGACGAACAGGGGCATGGGTCCTCGCTCAGCCGTGGTCGATGTAGGACTCGAGCTGGTCGCGTTCGGTCTGCAACTCGCCGATCCGGCTCTTCACCACGTCGCCGATGCTGACGATGCCGACCAACTGGCCGTCGACGATCACCGGCAGGTGCCGGATCCGGCGTTCGGTCATGGTCTCGGCGAGACTGTCCACGGTGTCGGTCGGCAGGCAGGCGAACACCGACGTGGTCATGATGTCCACGACCCGCGCATTCAGGATGTCGGGGCCGCGTTCGTGGATGCGGCGCACGATGTCGCGTTCGGTGACGATCCCGACGACGGCGTCGTTCTCCGTGACCACCAGCGCTCCGACGTTGTGCCGGGCGAGTTCGCCGATCAGGGTACTGACCGGCATATCCGGATCCACCGTCACCACGGCGGGACCCTTGTTCCGCAACACATCCGCGATTCGCATCTGGACACCCCGATCCCTGGGCTCTCCCACTGTCCGCCGACTCGATCATAGGCAGACTTCGAGCGTATGCCAGGGCTAATGGAGGTCTTGGTTTGGTTATCCACTCGTGACCGCCCCGTCCCGCGGGCTGCGCGCGCACCCGGAGCGCGGTGTTAGGTTGGCGCTGTGCCGATCACCGTGCTACTCGTCGACGACCAGGAACTGATGCGGATGGGCCTCAACATGGTGCTCGACGCCCAGGACGACATCACCGTCGTCGGTGAGGCGAGCGACGGCGCGGCCGCCGTCGCCGCGGTTCGCAAACTCGAACCGGACGTGGTGTTGATGGACGTGCGCATGCCGGTGGTGGACGGGGTGAGCGCGACCGCCCAGATCCTGGAGTCCGGGGTCGCGAGCCGTGTGCTGGTGATGACCACGTTCGACCTCGACGAGCACGCCATGGGTGCGTTGCGGGCGGGTGCCAGCGGGTTCCTGCTCAAGGACACCCCGTCGGAAGACCTGGTGTCGGCCATTCGCAGCGTGGCCGCGGGGGATGCCGTGGTGTCGCCGAAGGTGACCCGGCGGTTGCTGGCGAGGTTCCTCGACGACGGTCCGGCGCCGCTGCGCGACCCGGAGATCCTCGACGTGCTGACCGAACGTGAGCGGGAGGTGCTGCAGTTGGTCGCCACCGGGCTGTCGAACACGGAGATCGCCGCTCAGCTGTTCCTGTCGGAGTCGACCATCAAATCGCACGTGGGCCGGATCCTCACCAAGTTGAACGTCCGCGACCGGGTGCAGGCAGTGGTGCTGGCCTACGAGACGGGCCTGGTGCGACCCGGCTCGTAGGCCGGCGGGTGGGGAAGCGTACTGCCGTCAGACGGTGAAGGTGCCGACGGTCGGGACCACCGTGCACGTGATGGCGTCGGCGTAGCCGACCGTGCCGAACATCGTCGCGAGAACCGTGCCCTTGCCGGTGTCGACGATCTTCGACAGCAGCGGGGTGCCCAAGATCGGCAGTTTGTCGTCGAGTTTGACGATGCCGCCCTGGAACGTGGTCAGGTTGATCCACGCGACGCTGAGTTCGGACGACTGCGGGATCGCGACGTAGGCGGGGATCGCCTGGAAGCGGAGTTGGTTCGCGCTGATCTGGGGGAACAGGTTCGGTCCGCCCTGGGCGCTGGCCAGCGTGACGGTCGCGGGTTTGTCGGCGACGCCGCACCCGAGGGTGGGGGACGGGTACATGAAGTCCTGCGGCGTGGTGAGTCCGACTTCGAGCACGTCCTTCGGGATGAACATGCTGGCGCCGAGAAGTGCGTCGACGGCGGCGGTCGCGGCGGGGGAGACCTCGGTGGCCAGCGCCTGCAGTTCGGCGGCGCCCTTTGCGAAGTCGGCGACCGGTGCTGCCGACGCCGGTCCCGAAGACAGCATGCCGAAGGCGGCTGCGGACGCGAGAACGATTGCGGCTCGGCGGAAGACTGTGGGACGAGTCATTTCGGCTCCTCGTTGTGCGCGGGATCGGAAGACCCCCATCGCAGTGAACTGCATCATGCCCAGAGTCTCAATGTCAACTTGAGGTTTAGCATCGTGCCCGCTTCGATATCTGCGGCCGGGAGAAAATCGGCGCCGTCGAACGTTGAACGAGCAGACGGTTGACCCCAGACCCCCGATGAACCGGCCGTCCGAAAGGGGGCGTCATGTACGCCGCACTGTTCCTGTTGTACGTAGTGGTGGAGATCGCCGCGCTCGTCCTGGTCGGTCACGCGATCGGCGTGCTGTGGACGGTGCTCCTCCTGCTCGGGGGAACGCTGATCGGACTGCTGCTGATGCGGTCGCAGTGGCGTCGTGTGATGGACGGCCTGCGCCGGGCGGCGGGCGGCGACGGATCCCCGGGGGCCGCGGTCGCGGACGGTGCACTCGTCGCGCTGGGCTCCGCCCTGATGTTCGTTCCCGGCCTGGTCACCTCGGTGCTCGGACTGCTCTTCCTCATTCCCCCCACCCGGTGGGCCCTCCGGCCCGTCGTGGTCCTGCTGGCAGGCGGCCGCGCCGCGACCGTCGCGGCCGGGGCCGAGGCCTTCGCGCGGGCACCCCGGCGCGGACGCGGCGAGGTGATCGAGGGAGAGGTGGTCGACGAGGTCTTCGAGGGCGAAGTGATCGACGAGGACCCCCGAACCCCGACCCGTGATCCCCGCGTTCTGCCCTAACAGGCAGACTGGTTGCCTGTGACTACACAACTGCTGGTCGGCGGCCGAATCTACAGTTCCTTTGCTCCAGACGCCACGTCGATGGCAGTGACCGACGGCGTCGTGTCGTGGGTCGGCGACGACCGCGCGGCCCGCGCGCTGCACCCCGGCGCCGACGTGGTCGACCTCGGCGGGGCGTTCGTCACACCGGCGTTCGTCGACACCCACGTGCACGTCACGGCGCTCGGCCTGAACATCGTCGGACTCGACCTGGTGGGGGTCGGTTCGCTCCGCGAGTGCCTCGACCGGCTCGCGTCCTTCGCCCGCACCCATTCCGACGCGGTCATCTGGGGACACGGCTGGGACGAATCGGCGTGGCCGGAAGGCACTGGCCCGACCACGACGCAACTCGACGAGGCCGCCCCCGGACGCACTGTGTACCTGTCCCGGATCGACGTCCACTCGGCCGTGTGCTCGACGGCCCTGCGCCGGTCGGTCCCGGATCTGAGCGAGACCTCGGGGTTCTCGTCCGAGGGGCCGCTGACCTTCGAGGCGCACCACGCCGCCCGCACCGTCGCCCGCTCGCTGTTGACGGCCGGGCAGCGGTCCGCCGCCCGCGTCGCCGCCCTCGACGCCATCGCCTCGCGCGGCATCGTCGCGGTCCACGAGTGCGGCGGACCCGACATCGCCGGACTCGACGATTTCCGTGAACTCCTCGCCACCCCGCACTGCGTCGAGGTCCGCGGCTACTGGGGTGAGGCGGTCACCGACGCCGACGAGGCCAGGAAGTTGCTCGACGCCACCGGCGCGCACGCGCTGGGCGGCGACCTGTTCATCGACGGATCCCTCGGCTCGCACACGGCGTGGCTCAGCGAACCCTATGCGGACCTGGACGGTGGCACCGGCAAGAGCTACCTCGGAGTCGACGAGATCGCCGCGCACGTGCGCGCCTGCACGATCGCCGGCATCCAGGCCGGGTTCCACGTCATCGGCGACGCCGCCGTCCGGGCCGCGGTCGACGCGTTCGCCGTCGTCGCCGACGAGTTGGGCGGTCCCGCCGTCGCGGCCGCCGGGCACCGACTCGAGCACGCCGAAATGATGACCGGTGACGACGCGGCGCGGCTGGCGCAGTGGGGTGTGATCGCCAGCGTCCAGCCCGCATTCGACGCCCTGTGGGGCGGAACCGACGGCCTGTACGCGCAGCGCCTCGGAACCGAGCGTGCCGTCACCCTCAACCCGTTCGCCGCCGCCGCGTCTGCCGGGGTGTCGCTCGCACTGAGCTCCGACGCACCCGTCACCCCGGTCGAACCCTGGGCGATGCTGCGCGCGGCCGTCCACCACCGCACACCCGGCAGCGGGATCTCCCCGCGCGCCGCGTTCTCGGCCGCCACCCGCGGTGCGTGGCGTGCCGGGGGGGTCCGCGACGGGCTCGCCGGGACGCTCGCTCCGGGTGCGCCGGCGTCGTACGCCGTGTGGGATGCGGGCGAACTGGTGGTCAGTGCCCCCAAGGATTCCGTGCAGCGGTGGTCGACCGATCCCCGGTCCCGGGTGCCCGCCCTGCCGCGTCTCGAGGACGACGCGCCCACGCCGGTCCTGCTGCGTTCGGTTCACCGGGGGAGCGTCGTCCATGAGCGGTAGCACGACGGCACACTGGACCACCGGAAAGCGGGGCGTGCTCGTGCGCTCCGTCCTGTCGGTGGCCGCAGGATTCCTCGTCTTCGGCGGATTTCCGCCCCGCCCCCTGTGGTTTCTCGCTCCCGTCGGCATCGCCCTGCTGACGCTCGTCCTCACCGGTGCCGGCGGCGCGGCGCCGCGGCTGCGCGCGGGCTTCGGGTACGGCTACCTCGCGGGACTCGGTTTTCTCGTGCCGCTGCTCCCGTGGATCGGGGTGTTCGTCGGTGCCCTCCCGTGGCTCGCGCTCGCAGCGGTCGAGTCGCTGTTCATCGGACTGTTCGGCGTACTCGCCGTGCTGGTCTCCCGGCTGCGCTGGGCGCCGCTGTGGATCGCGGCGTGCTGGTCGCTGACGGAATGGCTGCGGGCGAGCGTGCCGTTCGGCGGCTTCCCCTGGGGGCGGTTGGCGTTCGGCCAGTCGGAGGGCTGGTTCCTGCCGCTCGCGAGCATCGGGGGTTCCCCGCTGCTCAGCTTCGCCGTCGCGCTGACCGGCGCCGGACTGGCGTCCGTCGCGGTGACGGTGCGGGCCCGGTCGGGCGGCGCCACGAACTGGGTGCGGCCGCTCGCAGGCGGTCTGGTCGCCGCGCTCGCCGCGACGGTCGTCTCCCTCGCGCTGTGGCCGGCACTGCCGGGAATGCACTCGGGCGACCGGACGATCACCGTCGCCGCGATCCAGGGCAGCGTCCCCAAACTCGGTCTCGACTTCAACGACCAACGCAAACGCGTCCTCGACAATCACGTGAACCGCACCCTCGAACTCGCCGACGACGTGGCGTCGGGCGCGGCGCCGCAACCCGACCTCGTCGTCTGGCCCGAGAACGCATCCGACATCGACCCGCTGCGCAACGCCGACGCCGCCGCGGACATCTCCCGCGCGTCCGAGGCGATCGGCGCACCCATCCTGGTGGGCGCGGTGCTCGTGAACTCCGACCGCACCACCACCAACTCGGTGATCGTGTGGGACGGCGACGCCGGACCGCAGGAGCGGCACGACAAGAAGATCATCCAGCCGTTCGGCGAATACCTGCCGTATCGCGGATTCTTCCGGCACTTCTCCTCGTACGCCGACCGCGCCGGCAACTTCGTTCCCGGCGACGGTGACGGCGTCGTCCACGCGAACGGGATCGCGGTCGGCGTCGCGACCTGCTACGAGGTCGCCTTCGACCGGGCGTTCGAGCAGTCGGTGCGCAGCGGCGCCGAACTCCTCGCGGTCCCCACCAACAACGCCACGTTCGGCGACACCGAAATGACCTACCAGCAACTGGCCATGTCGAAGGTGCGGGCCGTGGAGCACGGGCGCGCCGTCGTCGTGGCCGCCACCAGCGGTGTGAGCGCGATCATCGGACCCGACGGGGCCACGGTGGCGGAAACTCCGCTCTTCGTCCCCGCGGCCCTGGTGTCGCAGGTGCCGCTGAGCACCGGTACTACGCTGGCTAGTCGGCTCGGCCCGATTCCGGAGATTCTTCTCTGTGTCGGCGCCGTCGCTGCCGTCGCGTTCGCCGTGGTGCAACGACGACGCACCGTTCGCACACTGAGTCACAGCAGTACCGAGAAGGCGCCGGCAGATGCCGGCAGGGAGGATCCTCATGACATCGGAGACCGGTTCCGGGCAGAGCGGGGCACCGAGCGCACGGACTCTGGTGATCATTCCGACGTATGACGAGCGGGAGAATCTCGGCCCGATCGTGCGGCGCCTGCATGCGGCGCTGCCGCGGACGCATGTTCTCGTCGTCGACGACGGCAGCCCCGACGGCACCGGAGACGTCGCGGATGCCCTCGCGTCGAACGACGACGCCGGTCGCATCCACGTGATGCACCGGACGGAGAAGAACGGTCTCGGCGCCGCCTACATCGCCGGCTTCCGGTGGGGCCTGGACCGCGACTACACCGTGCTCGTCGAAATGGACGCCGACGGCAGCCACGCCCCGGAACAGTTGCATCGCCTGCTCGACCAGGTCGATGCCGGTGCCGACCTCGTCCTCGGGTCGCGGTACGTGCCGGGCGGCACGGTGGTCAACTGGCCGAAACACCGCGAGTGGCTGTCACGCGGCGGGAACATCTACTCACGGCTGGCCCTCGGCGTGAAGATCAAGGACATCACCGGCGGGTACCGCGCATACCGCCGTGAGGTGCTCGAGAAGCTCGACCTCGCCGCGGTGGAGTCACACGGCTACTGCTTCCAGGTGGACCTGGCTTGGCGGGCCATTCAGGAGGGCTTCACGGTCCGTGAGGTTCCGATCACGTTCACGGAGCGGGAGATCGGTGAATCCAAGATGAGCGGCGGGATCGTCCGCGAGGCCCTCCTCAAGGTCACCCAGTGGGGGCTGCGGAACCGGATCGCCCGGATCAAGGGTGTGGCCGCCGGATAGCTCCCGGCCGACCGCTGCCCCATTCCTTCTCCGGAAGGCGTGGGGCAGTTCTACGTAGACCGCCGACAAACATGATGTACATGGGAATATGCCCGAGATGTCCACATCGTGAGACACGTTGAAACGGTCCGAACCGCTCGTCCGATAGGAACCTGAAGCGTACTCCCGGGTAATGTTCGGTAAATTCCCAGGTTCGCGGGTCACTATGAGTTTCTTGGGTGGCCGGTGGGTTCTTCCCACCGCCGGAGTGGGAAGAGGACGAACAAGGTGGTCGAAGCTGTACCGGGTGGTGACGTGACCGCGGAAGGTCGCATTCCGGACGGTGCATTTCCGCTCTCCGCCGCTCAGCGGGGCATGTGGTTCGCCCAGCAGCTCGATCCCGCAGTGCCCGTCAACATCGCGCAGTGCGTCGAACTGGTGGGTGCCCTCGACGTCCCGCTGCTGTCGGAGTCGCTGATCGCCGCGGGCCGCGAACTCGGCTCCGCCTTCCTCCGCCTCGTCGAGGTCGACGGAGTTCCCTACCAGCTGATCGATCCGACGCTGGAGGCATCGGTCAGGTTGGTCGACCTGCAGCACGAGCCCGATCCGAGGGCGGCGGCCACGGAGTGGATGCGGCGGGAGTACACCACCCCGCTCGACGTGTGCCGCGACCGGCTGGTGACCTCGGCGGTCCTGCGGATCGGGCCGAACCACCACTACTGGTACTGCCGCGTGCACCACGTCGCACTCGACGGCATGGGCTCGGTGACGCTCGTCGACCGGACCGCGGAGCTGTACACCGCGGCCGTCGAGGGGCGCACTGTGGCGCCGTCCAAGGCCGCCGAACTCACCGACGTCGCCCGCGTCGACGACGACTACCGGACGTCGTCGCGCTACCTCGCCGACCGGGAGTACTGGTCCGAGCGGGCATCTACCCTCGGCGAACCGCACAGCCTCGTCGACCGGACCGCCCCCGCGCGGGCACGCAGTCGCACGACGGGCGGCCAGATCCCCGGCCCCCTCGTCGACCACCTCGACGCCGCGACGAACCGCCACGACTCGTCGGCCGCCTTCGAAGTCATCGCCGCCTTCGCCGCTTATCTCGCCCGAATGACCGGACGCGAAGAGGTCGCGGTCAGTCTGCCCGTCACCGCCCGCACCACCGCGCTGCTCCGCCGCTCCGGCGGCATGGTGTCCAACGTCGTCCCGCTTCGCCTGCACGTGCGCCCGGACATGACGAACGCCGATGTGGTGGCAGCGGTCCGATTGGAGGTCACCGCGGCGCTCCGGCACCAGCGGTACCCGCACATCGACATCCGGCGCGACGCCGCCACCGATCATCAGGGCTTCTACGGCCCACTGATCAACGTCATGCTGTTCCACACCGAGATCACCCTCGGCAGCATCGTCGGCCGCCTCGAACTGCTGTCCACCGGCCCCATCAGTGACCTCGCCGTCAACGTCTACCACGGCGTCGCCGGCACCAGCCTCAACCTCGACCTCGAGGCCAACCCGGACCTGTACTCCGAAGACGCCCTCCACGCCCACCACGCCCGCTTCACCCGATTCCTCGGCGCTTTCCTCACCTCCGACACCGGCGCCCCGCGGCTGATCGGCGACCTCGAGATCCTCGACGACGACGAACGCCGCAACCTGGTTCCGGCCACCGGACGCGCCGGATTCGCACCGGTCACGCTGCCGGACCTGCTTGCCGGCGCCGTCCGCGGCAACCCGGACGGTGACGCCCTCGTCGCGCCCGGGCCCGGGCCATCCGCCGACACTCTCAGCTACCGCGCCCTGGACGACACCTCGAACCGGCTCGCCCGTCTCCTGATCGACCTCCAGGTCGGCCCGGAGATCGTGGTGGCGTTGGCATTGCCGCGGTCGCGGGAGTCGGTGTCGAGTGTGTGGGCGGTGGCGAAGGCGGGAGCGGCGTTCGTTCCGGTCGATCCGAGCTATCCGGCTGACCGCATCGCGTTCATGCTGGAGGATTGTGGTGCGCCGATCGGTGTCACGACGGCGGCATTGCGGGCGGGTTTGCCGGATTCGACACTGTGGTTGGTTCTCGACGACGACGAATTTTTGTCGGCCGTTGCCGCATATCCGGCGGATGCGGTGACCGATGCCGATCGGACGCGGGCGTTGTCGGTGGATCATCCGGCATATGTGATTTACACCTCGGGGTCGACGGGACGGCCGAAGGGTGTGGCGGTCACGCATCGTGGTCTGGTGAATCTGGCGGCGGACGAGCGGGACCGTCTGGTGGTGTCGGTGGGTTCGCGGGTGTTGCATTTCGCGTCGCCGAGTTTCGATGCGTCGGTGTTCGAGTTGGTGATGGCGGTCTGTGCGGGGGCCACGCTGGTGGTGGCGCCGACCACGATTTACGGTGGGTCGGAGTTGGCGGAGTTTGTGGCCGACCACGAGGTGTCGCATGCGTTCTGCACGCCGGCGGCGTTGGCGTCGCTCGATCACCGTGGTCTGGACCATCTGCGGACTGTGGTGGTGGCGGGTGATGTGTGTCCGCCGGAGTTGGTGGCGCGGTGGGCGCCGGGCCGGGTGATGGTCAATGCGTACGGTCCGAGTGAGACGACGATCATGTCGTCGGCGACGGGTCCGCTGGTGCCCGGACAGGCGGTGAGTGTCGGGTCACCGACCGTGGGTGTCGATCTCGTCGTCCTCGATGACCGGTTGCGTCCGGTCCCGCTCGGGGTGCGCGGTGAGCTGTATGTCCTCGGCTCCAGCTTGGCTCGGGGGTATGTGCGCCGGGCGGGGTTGACGGCGGGACGGTTTGTGGCGTCGCCGTTCGGTGCGGGTGGCCGGATGTATCGCACGGGTGATGTGGTCCGCTGGGTGGCCTCGCAGGGCGGGTCTTGGGTTCTGGAGTTTCTGGGCCGCAGTGATTTTCAGGTCAAGATCCGTGGGTTCCGGATCGAATTGGGTGAGATCGACGCCGTGTTGGCGTCGCATCCGGTGGTGGAGTTCGCGCACACGGTCGGCTATGACGACGGGAGCGGAAATACTCGCTTGGTGTCGTATGTGCTGCCGGCGCCGGCAGCGGACATCGAAACCCGGGTGTTGTCGGAGTTCGTCGGGGAGCGTCTTCCCGGGTACATGGTGCCGTCGTCGATCGTGGTGTTGGATTCGCTGCCGTTGACCCCGGCGGGCAAACTGGACCGCAACGCCCTGCCTGCACCGGTATTCGCCGCACGCTCGGCCGACATCGTGCGCCCGAGAACGGTCACCGAGGAGATCCTTCTCGGAATCTTCCGCGGCGTCCTCGGTCTGCCCGAACTGAGCGTCGACACCAGCTTCTTCGACCTCGGCGGCAACTCGCTGACGGCCACCCAGGTCGTGTCCCGGGTGAACGCCGCCCTTGGTGTGCGGATCGGGGTCCGGGACCTCTTCCAGTCGCCGTCGGTGGCGCAACTGGCGGCCTCGGTGGTGGGCGCCGCGCCGCAATCCGACCCGCGGCCGGTGCTGGAGGCGCGGGAACGACCCGACCGCGTGCCCCTGTCCGTTGCGCAGCAACGAATGTGGTTCCTCAACCAGTTCGACACCTCCTCGGCCGCCTACAACCTGCCGATTTCCCTGAGGCTTACCGGCGCACTCGACCGCGACGCCCTGCGCAGGGCGCTCGACGACGTCCAGGAACGGCACGAGGCGCTCCGCACCGTCTACCCCGACAGCGCGGACGGACCCCATCAGCTGATCACCCCCGCCGTGAGCGTGCTACCCGCAGACGGCCCGGCCGACGTCGCCACCGAGTCGCTCACCGCCGCGGTGACGGCCCTCGGCGGCGCAGGATTCGACCTCACCACCGATACGCCGATGCGCGCCGGGCTGTTCCGCGAGGCGCCGGACCGGCACGTCCTCGTCCTCGTCGTCCACCACATCGCCGCCGACGGCTGGTCGATGACACCACTGGCCGCCGACGTGATGCTCGCGTACGCTGCGCGCGTCGCCGGTCACGCGCCCACCTGGGCGCCCCTGCCGGTGCAGTACGCCGACTACAGCCTGTGGCAGCGTGAGCTGCTGGGGTCGGAGGACGACCCGAACAGCCTGTCCGCCAAGCAGATCTCCTACTGGCGGTCGGCGCTCGCCGGAGTGCCGCAGGTGATCGAACTGCCCACCGACCGGACCCGGCCCGCCGACATGTCGCACCGCGGTGGCCGCGTCGAGTTCACGATCCCCGCTGACGTCCACCGGCGTCTCCTCGATCTGGCGCAGAGCACCGGCACCACCTCGTTCATGGTGACGCACGCCGCGCTGGCCGTGCTGCTGCGCCGCCTGGGTGCCGGGTCCGACATCGTGATCGGCACCCCCGTCGCCGGTCGCGGCGAGGAAGCGCTCGACCATCTCGTCGGCATGTTCGTCAACACCCTCGTACTCCGGACCGCCGTCGAACCCGCCGACACGTTCGGGGACGTGCTGGCCCGGGTGCGCGACGCCGACCTCGCCGCGTTCCAGCACGGCGACGTCCCCTTCGAGCGCCTCGTGGAGGTGCTCAGTCCCGCCCGGTCGTCCGCGCATCATCCGCTGTTCCAGGTGATGCTCACGTTCCAGAACACCGCGAACACCCGGGTGGAACTCGACGGGCTCGAGGTCGAGGCCGCCGAGATCGACGTCCAGGTGGCGAAGTTCGACCTGCAACTCACCGTCGTCGAGCAGTTCGACTCCGCCGGCGACGCCGCAGGTCTGGCCGTGCAACTGTCCTACGCGACAGATCTGTTCGACCACACCACGGCCGAGTCGATCGGCGAACGATTCGCCCGGCTCCTCGACGCGGTCGCAGGCAACCCGCCGGTCGCCGTCGGCGACCTCGACCTCCTCGCGGCGGGGGAACGCGCCGCCCTCACCGCGGCCAACGCAACGCACCGTCCGGTGCCGGCGGACACCCTGGTGTCGCTGTTCGCAGCCCAGGCCGCCGCCACCCCGGATGCCGTGGCGCTGGTGTTCGACGATCGGCGGCTGACCTACGCCGAGTTCGACGAGCAGACCGACCGACTCGCCCGCCACCTGATCCGGAACGGGGTGGGACCGGAGTCCGTCGTCGCGGTCGGGATGCGGCGCTCGATCGACCTGCTCGTCGCCGTCTACGCGATCGTGAAGGCAGGCGCAGCGTATCTGCCGATCGATCCCGACCATCCGGTCGAGCGCACCGCGTACGTGCTCGACACCGCACAGCCGGTCTGTGTGCTGACACGCGCCGCCGACGACACGACGTTCTCCACCGCGGCACTCGTGGAGTACATCGACACCCTCGACCTCCCCGAGGAGGACTCGGAACCGGTCGCCCCCGCGCTCACCGCGGCGAACACGGCGTACGTGATCTTCACGTCCGGCTCGACGGGTCGTCCGAAGGGGGTCGCGGTCACGCACGGCGCGATCGTGAACCGGCTGCTGTGGATGCAGCACGAATACGCCCTGACCAGCTCGGATATCGTTCTGCAGAAGACCCCGGTGACGTTCGACGTGTCGGTGTGGGAGCTGTTCTGGCCGCTGCAGGTCGGGGCGTCCCTGGTGATCGCCGCACCGGACGGGCACCGCGATCCCGATTACCTCGCCACCCTCATCCGCCGGCACCGCGTCACCACCGCGCATTTCGTGCCGTCGATGCTGTCGGTATTCACTGCTGAACCGGCTGTGGTGCAGTGTGATTCGTTGCGGTTGGTGTTCTGTTCGGGGGAGGCGCTGACGCCGGAGCAGGTGTCGCGGTTCCGGGCGGTCAGTGGTGCGGGTCTGCACAATCTGTACGGGCCGACGGAGGCTGCCGTCGACGTGACGTACTGGGAGACCGGTGCGTCGGACACATTCTCTGTCCCGATCGGTCGTCCGGTGTGGAACACCCAGTTGCATGTGCTCGATGCCCGGTTGCATCCGGTGCCGAACGGGGTGGCGGGGGAGCTGTATCTGGCGGGTGACCAGTTGGCGCGGGGGTACTTCGGCCGCGTCGATCTCACCGCGGATCGGTTCGTGGCGAACCCGTTCGCCGCGGGTGGGCGGATGTATCGGACGGGGGATCTGGTGCGTCGCCGGGCCGACGGGGCGTTGGAGTATCTGGGTCGTACGGATTTCCAGGTGAAGTTGCGGGGGCAGCGGATCGAGTTGGGTGAGATCGAGGCGGCCCTGGAGACGCATCCGGACGTGGTGCAGGCGGTTGTGGTGGTGCACCGGGACGAACGCGGCGAGGAAGCCCTCGTCGCCTACACGGTCGGTGCCGCGAACACCGAGGCGGCGGATCTCCGAGACCACGTTGCCCGGGTGCTGCCGTCGTACATGATTCCGGCGCAGGTCGTGCACCTGGACACGCTGCCGCTGTCGGTGAACGGAAAACTCGACCGCAAGGCCCTGCCCGCACCGAACCTCGACACCGCGACCGCTGAATACGTGGCACCGCGGACCCCCGCCGAGGTGGTTGTCTCCGACGTGTTCGCCGAGATCCTGGGTGTCGAGCGGGTCGGCATCCACGACCACTTCTTCGACCTCGGCGGCAACTCCCTCGTCGCCACCCGCCTGGTATCGCGACTGCGCAACGCACTCGGCGTCCCGGTGTCGCTGCGCGATGTCTTCGATGCGCCGACCGTCGGCGGGCTCGCACAGAGACTCGACGGGGCCGACCCTGCGGCGCACCTCGCGCCTCCCGCACTGACTCCGCGGAAGCGGCCCGAGCAGGTGCCGTTGTCGCCAGCCCAGCAACGCGTGTGGTTCCTCAACCAGTTCGACACCGCGAGTCCGGTCTACAATCTGCCTCTCGCCGTGCGGTTCTCGGGTGACCTCGACATCACGGCACTGAGTCGCGCGCTCCGCGACGTACTGCACCGGCACGAATCGCTGCGCACCGTGTTCCCCGCCTCGGACGCCGGCCCCTGGCAGCGCATCCGCGACGTGCACGACGCCGACCTCGACCTCACCGTCGCCGAGGTGACGGAGGCCGACCTCCCCGCCGCGATCCGGGGATTCGCCCTCGCCGGCTTCGATGTCACCACCGAGATTCCGGTACGCGCTCAACTGCTGCGCGTGCGGAACGACGAACACGTGCTCGTCCTGATGGTGCACCACATTGCCGCCGACGGATGGTCGTTCGCGCCGCTGTCCCGCGACCTGATGCTCGCGTACGCCGCGCACAGCGGCGGCCACGAACTGCAGTGGACGCCGCTGCCCGTGCAGTACGCCGACTACACACTCTGGCAGCACGAACTCCTCGGCGACGAGGACGACCCGGACTCGCGGGCCGCCCGCCAACTCGCGTATTGGGGAACCGCGCTGGCCGGGCTGCGGGACAGCCTCGACCTGCCCACCGACAGGCCGCGACCCACCGTCGCGTCGAAGCACGGCGCCACCCTGTCGTGGGAGATTTCCGCCGAACTGCACGAACGCCTGCTGAACCTGGCCCGCACACAGAACGCCACCCTGTTCATGGTCGCGCACTCCGCACTGTCGGTACTGCTCAGCCGGCTCAGCGCGACCACCGACATCGCCATCGGCACGCCCGTCGCCGGCCGCGGTGACCGCGACCTCGACGACCTGGTCGGCATGTTCGTCAACACCCTCGTGCTCCGCGCACAACTGGACCCGGCCTCGTCGTTCACTGAACTACTGCAGCAGGTCCGAGACGTGGACCTCTCCGCGTTCGCGCACACGGATGTGCCGTTCGAGCGTCTGGTGGAGCACCTGAACCCCACCCGCACGGCAGCACACCACCCGCTGTTCCAGGTGGCGCTGTTCTTCCAGAACCACGCCCCCACGCACCTCGAACTCCCCGGCCTGTCGGTGTCGAGCCAACCGATCCTTCCCGACGTCGCCGCGTTCGACCTGCAACTCGTCCTCACCGACACCCACGCCGCCGACGGGCGACCCGGCCCCATCGCCGCCGAATTCAACTACGCCACCGACCTGTTCGACGAGAGCACGGTCCGCTCGTTCGGCGCGCAGTTCGTCCGGATCCTCGAGGCCGTCACAGTTGCACCGCAGACGCCGGTCGGCGACATCGCGATCGCGGACCCCGCCACACGCATCCGCGAACTGTCCGGATGGAACGCCACCGACCACGACGTCCCCCTCACCACCCTGCCGGATCTGTTCGACGCGCAGGTAGCGCGGACTCCCGAAGCCCCGGCACTGGTTTTCGAGGGCGTCTCCCTCACCTATGCGGAGTTCGATGCTCGGGTGAATCGGCTTGCCCGGTATCTGATCTGGTGTGGTGTGGGGCCGGAGTCGAGGGTCGCGTTGGCGATGCGGCGCTCGCTGGACCTGGTGGTGGGAATGTACGCGGTGGTGAAGGCGGGCGGTGCCTACGTGCCCGTCGACCCCGACCATCCCGTCGACCGCATCGGGTACGTGCTGGAGTCTGCCAGGCCGGTACGCGTTCTGACCAGTACCACGGATCACAGTGCAGTTCCCTCCGACGTCGAAGTGATCACGATCGATGACCTGGACCTGACCGACTACTCCGGCACGCGCATCACCGACTGCGCGTTCGGAATGCGATTCCCGGCGCGGACCATGAGTACGGCCGGTACGTCATTACGCCGCCGGAACGACGGTGCAATCCTTCGAAGCGGTCCGGTGTGCCGCGTGCACGGCAGTGGTCTGGGTCAGGTCCAGGTCATCGATGCGGTGGAGCACTTCGACGCGGAGGGAACTGCAACTGTGATCCGTGGGTACTGGTCAGAAACGCGTACCGGCCTGGCAGACTCCAGCAGTACCCGATGCGGTCGACGGGATGGTCGGGGTCGACGGCACGTAGGCACCGCCCGCCTTCCACCACCGCGTACATTGCCCACCACCAGGTCCAGCGAGCGCCGCATCGCCAACGCGACCCTCGACTCCGGCCCCACACCACACCAGATCAGATACCGGGCAAGCCGATCACCCGAGCATCGACTCCGCATAGGTGAGGAGACGCCCTCGAAAACCAGTGCCGGGCTTCGGGAGTCCGCGCTACCTGCGCGTGAAAGATCCGGCAGGGTGGTGAGGGGGACGTCGTGGTCGGTGGCGTTCCATCCGGACATTTCGCGGATGCGTGTGGCGGGGTCCGCGATCGCGATGTCGCCGACCGGCGTCTGCGGTGCAACTGTGACGGCCTCGAGGATCCGGACGAACTGCGCGCCGACGAGCGGACCGTGCTCTCGTCGACAGGTCGTGGCGTAGTTGAATTCGGCGGCGATGGGGCCGGGTCGCCCGTCGGCGGCGTGGGTGTCGGTGAGGACGAGTTGCAGGTCGAACGCGGCGACGTCGGGAAGGATCGGTTGGCTCGACACCGACAGGCCGGGGAGTTCGAGGTGCGTGGGGCGTGGTTCTGGAAGAACAGCGCCACCTGGAACAGCGGGTGGTGTTGCTGCCGTGCGGGTGGGGTTCAGGTGCTCCACCAGACGCTCGAACGGCACATCCGTGTTGCGCGAACGCGGAGAGGTTCACGTCTCGGACCTGCTGCAGTAGTTCAGTGAACGACGAGGCCGGGTCATTGTGGCGCGAGCACGAGGTGTTGACGAACATGCCGACCAGGTCGTCGAGGTCGCGGTCACCGGCGGCCGGCGACGGGCGTGGCCGATGGCGATGTCGGTGGTCGCGCTGAGCCGGCTGAGCAGTACCGACAGTGGGAGTGCGCGACCATGAACAGGGTGGCGTTCTGTGTGCGGGCCAGGTTCAGCAGGCGTTCGTGCAGTTCGGCGGAAATCTCCCACGACAGGGTGGCGCCGTGCTTCGACGCGACGGTGGGTCGCGGCCTGTCGGTGGGCAGGTCGAGGCTGTCCCGCAGCCCGGCCAGCGCGGTTTCCCAATACGCGAGTTGGCGGGCGGCCCGCGAGTCCGGGTCGTCCTCGTCGCCGAGGAGTTCGTGCTGCCAGAGTGTGTAGTCGGCGTAACTGCACGGGCAGCGGCGTCCACTGCAGTTCGTGGCCGCCGCTGTGCGCGGCGTACGCGAGCATCAGGTCGCGGGGACAGCGGCGCGAACGACCATCCGTCGGCGGCAATGTGGTGCACCATCAGGACGAGCACGTGTTCGTCGTTCCGCACGCGCAGCAGTTGAGCGCGTACCGGAATCTCGGTGGTGACATCGAAGCCGGCGAGGGCGAATCCCCGGATCGCGGCGGGGAGGTCGGCCTCCCGTCACCTCGGCGACGGTGAGGTCGAGGTCGGCGTCGTGCACGTCGCGGATGCGCTGCCAGGGGCCGGCGTCCGAGGCGGGGAACACGGTGCGCAGCGATTCGTGCCGGTGCAGTACGTCGCGGAGCGCGCGACTCAGTGCCGTGATGTCGAGGTCACCCGAGAACCGCACGGCGAGAGGCAGATTGTAGACCGGACTCGCGGTGTCGAACTGGTTGAGGAACCACACGCGTTGCTGGGCTGGCGACAACGGCACCTGCTCGGGCCGCTTCCGCGGAGTCAGTGCGGGAGGCGCGAGGTGCGCCGCAGGGTCGGCCCCGTCGAGTCTCTGTGCGAGCCCGCCGACGGTCGGCGCATCGAAGACATCGCGCAGCGACACCGGGACGCCGAGTGCGTTGCGCAGTCGCGATACCAGGCGGGTGGCGACGAGGGAGTTGCCGCCGAGGTCGAAGAAGTGGTCGTGGATGCCGACCCGCTCGACACCCAGGATCTCGGCGAACACGTCGGAGACAACCACCTCGGCGGGGGTCCGCGGTGCCACGTATTCAGCGGTCGCGGTGTCGAGGTTCGGTGCGGGCAGGGCCTTGCGGTCGAGTTTTCCGTTCACCGACAGCGGCAGCGTGTCCAGGTGCACGACCTGCGCCGGAATCATGTACGACGGCAGCACCCGGGCAACGTGGTCTCGGAGATCCGCCGCCTCGGTGTTCGCGGCACCGACCGTGTAGGCGACGAGGGTTCCTCGCCGCGTTCGTCCCGGTGCACCACCACAACCGCCTGCACCACGTCCGGATGCGTCTCCAGGGCCGCCTCGATCTCACCCAACTCGATCCGCTGCCCCCGCAACTTCACCTGGAAATCCGTACGACCAGATACTCCAACGCCCCGTCGGCCCGGCGACGCACCAGATCCCCCGTCCGATACATCCGCCACCCGCGGCGAACGGGTTCGCCACGAACCGATCCGCGGTGAGATCGACGCGGCCGAAGTACCCCGCGCCAACTGGTCACCCCGCCAGATACAGCTCCCCCGCCACCCCGTTCGGCACCGGATGCAACCGGGCATCGAGCACATGCAACTGGGTGTTCCACACCGGACGACCGATCGGGACAGAGAATGTGTCCGACGCACCGGTCTCCCAGTACGTCACGTCGACGGCAGCCTCCGTCGGCCCGTACAGATTGTGCAGACCCGCACCACTGACCGCCCGGAACCGCGACACCTGCTCCGGCGTCAGCGCCTCCCCGAACAGAACACCAACCGCAACGAATCACACTGCACCACAGCCGGTTCAGCAGTGAATACCGACAGCATCGACGGCACGAAATGCGCGTGGTGACGCGGTGCCGGCGGATGAGGGTGGCGAGGTAATCGGGATCGCGGTGCCCGTCCGGTGCGGCGATCACCAGGGACGCCCCGACCTGCAGCGGCCAGAACAGCTCCCACACCGACACGTCGAACGTCACCGGGGTCTTCTGCAGAACGATATCCGAGCTGGTCAGGGCGTATTCGTGCTGCATCCACAGCAGCCGGTTCACGATCGCGCCGTGCGTGACCGCGACCCCCTTCGGACGACCCGTCGAGCCGGACGTGAAGATCACGTACGCCGTGTTCGCCGCGGTGAGCGCGGGGGCGACCGGTTCCGAGTCCTCCTCGGGAGGTCGAGGGTGTCGATGTACTCCACGAGTGCCGCGGTGGAGAACGTCGTGTCGTCGGCGGCGCGTGTCAGCACACAGACCGGCTGTGCGGTGTCGAGCACGTACGCGGTGCGCTCGACCGGATGGTCGGGATCGATCGGCAGATACGCTGCGCCTGCCTTCACGATCGCGTAGACGGCGACGAGCAGGTCGATCGAGCGCCGCATCCCGACCGCGACGACGGACTCCGGTCCCACCCCGTTCCGGATCAGGTGGCGGGCGAGTCGGTCGGTCTGCTCGTCGAACTCGGCGTAGGTCAGCCGCCGATCGTCGAACACCAGCGCCACGGCATCCGGGGTGGCGGCGGCCTGGGCTGCGAACAGCGACACCAGGGTGTCCGCCGGCACCGGACGGTGCGTTGCGTTGGCCGCGGTGAGGGCGGCGCGTTCCCCCGCCGCGAGGAGGTCGAGGTCGCCGACGGCGACCGGCGGGTTGCCTGCGACCGCGTCGAGGAGCCGGGCGAATCGTTCGCCGATCGACTCGGCCGTGGTGTGGTCGAACAGATCTGTCGCGTAGGACAGTTGCACGGCCAGACCTGCGGCGTCGCCGGCGGAGTCGAACTGCTCGACGACGGTGAGTTGCAGGTCGAACTTCGCCACCTGGACGTCGATCTCGGCGGCCTCGACCTCGAGCCCGTCGAGTTCCACCCGGGTGTTCGCGGTGTTCTGGAACGTGAGCATCACCTGGAACAGCGGATGATGCGCGGACGACCGGGCGGGACTGAGCACCTCCACGAGGCGCTCGAAGGGGACGTCGCCGTGCTGGAACGCGGCGAGGTCGGCGTCGCGCACCCGGGCCAGCACGTCCCCGAACGTGTCGGCGGGTTCGACGGCGTCCGGAGTACGAGGGTGTTGACGAACATGCCGACGAGATGGTCGAGCGCTTCCTCGCCGCGACCGGCGACGGGGGTGCCGATCACGATGTCGGACCCGGCACCCAGGCGGCGCAGCAGCACGGCCAGCGCGGCGTGCGTCACCATGAACGAGGTGGTGCCGGTGCTCTGCGCCAGATCGAGGAGACGCCGGTGACGTCAGCGGGATCGTGAACTCGACGCGGCCACCGCGGTGCGACATGTCGGCGGGCCGGGTCCGGTCGGTGGGCAGTTCGATCACCTGCGGCACTCCGGCGAGCGCCGACCGCCAGTAGGAGATCTGCTTGGCGGACAGGCTGTTCGGGTCGTCCTCCGACCCCAGCAGCTCACGCTGCCACAGGCTGTAGTCGGCGTACTGCACCGGCAGGGGCGCCCAGGTGGCGCGTGACCGGCGACGCGCGCAGCGTACGCGAGCATCACGTCGGCGGCCAGTGGTGTCATCGACCAGCCGTCGGCGGCGATGTGGTGGACGACGAGGACGAGGACGTGCCGGTCCGGCGCCTCGCGGAACAGCCCGGCGCGCATCGGCGTATCGGTGGTGAGGTCGAATCCTGCGCCGCCGAGGGCCGTCACCGCGGCGGTGAGCGACTCGGTGGCGACGTCGGCGGGCCGTCTGCGGGTAGCACGCTCACGGCGGGGTGATCAGCTGATGGGTCCGTCCGCGCTGTCGGGGTAGACGGTGCGGAGCGCCTCGTGCCGTTCCTGGACGTCGTCGAGCGCCCTGCGCAGGGCGTCGCGGTCGAGTGCGCCGGTAAGCCTCAGGGAAATCGGCAGGTTGTAGGCGGCCGAGGAGGTGTCGAACTGGTTGAGGAACCACATTCGTTGCTGCGCAACGGACAGGGGCACGCGGTCGGGTCGTTCCCGCGCCTCCAGCACCGGCCGCGGGTCGGATTGCGGCGCGGCGCCCACCACCGAGGCCGCCAGTTGCGCCACCGACGGCGACTGGAAGAGGTCCCGGACCCCGATCCGCACACCAAGGGCGGCGTTCACCCGGGACACGACCTGGGTGGCCGTCAGCGAGTTGCCGCCGAGGTCGAAGAAGCTGGTGTCGACGCTCAGTTCGGGCAGACCGAGGACGCCGCGGAAGATTCCGAGAAGGATCTCCTCGGTGACCGTTCTCGGGCGCACGATGTCGGCCGAGCGTGCGGCGAATACCGGTGCAGGCAGGGCGTTGCGGTCCAGTTTGCCGCCGGGGTCAACGGCAGCGAATCCAACACCACGATCGACGACGGCACCATGTACCCGGGAAGACGCTCCCCGACGAACTCCGACAACACCCGGGTTTCGATGTCCGCTGCCGGCCGGCAGCACATACGACACCAAGCGAGTATTTCCGCTCCCGTCGTCATAGCGACCGTGTGCGCGAACTCCACCACCGGATGCGACGCCAACACGGCGTCGATCTCACCCAATTCGATCCGGAACCCACGGATCTTGACCTGAAAATCACTGCGGCCCAGAAACTCCAGAACCCAAGACCCGCCTGCGAGGCCACCCAGCGGACCACATCACCCGTGCGATACATCCGGCCACCCGCACCGAACGGCGACGCCACAAACCGTCCCGCCGTCAACCCCGCCGGCGCACATACCCCCGAGCCAAGCTGGAGCCGAGGACATACAGCTCACGCGCACCCGAGCGGGACCGGACGCAACCGGTCATCGAGGACGACGAGATCGACACCCACGGTCGGTGACCCGACACTCACCGCCTGTCCGGCACCAGCGGACCCGTCGCCGACGACATGATCGTCGTCTCACTCGGACCGTACGCATTGACCATCACCCGGCCCGGCGCCCACCGCGCCACCAACTCCGGCGGACACACATCACCCGCCACCACCACAGTCCGCAGATGGTCCAGACCACGGTGATCGAGCGACGCCA
>NZ_FNSV01000008.1 GCF_900105905.1 Rhodococcus koreensis
CCACCGATTCCTATATTGACAACCGTCGTGATCCGCTGCCCGGTTGCGCCACGCCACTGGCCGTTGCGTAGCCGATCGGTGAAATCGCCCATCCGTCCAAGCACCCGGTGGACGTCGGGGACGACACTGCGCCCGTCCACCAGAAGTTCCATCTCGGGGGGTAGACGAAGGGCAGTGTGCAGTACGCCCGGTTCTCGGTGGTGTTGACGGCGCCCCGTCCAGCATGCGGTCGCGGTACTCCTCGATGCCAACCGCGCTGGCCAGCTCGGTCAACAACCGCAGGGTACGTCGATCGATGCGGTTGAGACTGTAGTCGATGAACAGGTCCCGGCAGTGACGGTCAGGTCACCGCCACGCGCCGGATCGCCATCGAAGTATCCCCGCAGGTGCCCTGTCGCAACGTCAGGGAAGTGAGCTTGGAGATTCAGCCACTCCAGTCGTGTAGTGATGTCCGAGTGGACGGATGTGGTCATCACTCACGCGATCCCGGCCGGTGCGGCGCGGCGAATGGCGTGCCCGCCGAATTGCTGACGCAGCGCGGAGACCGCCTTCATCGCCGGTGAGTCGTCCTGGCGGGAGGCGAATCGCGCGAACAGTGCGGCAGAGATCACTGGGGCCGGCACGGCGTGTGCAATCGCTTCCTCGACGGTCCATCGGCCCTCACCGGAATCCTCGGTGTAACCAGAAATTGAAGACAAGGCAGGATCCTCGGACAGCGCCTGGACCAGCAGGTCGAGCAACCAGGAGCGGACGACCGTCCCCTGCGACCAAGCCCGCAGCACGGCGGGCACATCCTGGATCGACTCCTCGGCGCGAGCAGTTCGTAGCTTCTGCGTACGCCTGCATAAGTCCGTACTCGATGCCGTTGTGCACCATCTTCGCGTAGTGCCCGGCACCGACCCACCGGCATGCACGAATGAGTCAGCCCGCTCACCGTCCGGCCGCAGTGCATCGAAGACTGGAAGTAGGCGAGTGATGTCGGTCTCGTCGCCACCGGCCATGAGGGCATACCCGTTCTGTCGTCCCCAGACACCACCGGAGACGCCGCAGTCGACGTAGTGGATGCCGTGCTCGGCGAGCAGAGCTGCATGAACGTGGTCGTCGGTGAACCGAGAGTTTCCGCCGTCCACGACGAGATCTCCAGGCGAGAGAAGGTGGGAGAGCTGCCCGATCACCTCTCTGGTCGGCTGACCGGCGGGGACCATCACCCATACCGCACGGGGAGCGGGCAATACCTCGACCAGTGCCTCCAGGCTGGCCACGTCGCTGACCTCAGGATTCGGGTCATAGCCCACCGCATCGTGCCCTCGGTCCCGTAGCCGCTCACGCATATTCGATCCCATACGACCGAGTCCGACCAATCCCAGCTTCATCGTCACCGTTCCACTCTCGACACCGATCTTCTTTTCTGGTCTATGTCTACTGCGGGAAGGCGTCGACTTCACCTGACCGGGTGGAGAGCTGCTACTAGCCGGCTGACCAAGTGCATTACCGCCGAGTCCCTTTGACACTGGTATCTGACGCATTGTCTGAATGCGACAGGAGCGACGCGAAAAACGGAGTGCAGCAAAGTGACCGTGTCTGATGTGCAGGAGATGTCCCCACTGGTCGGCGCGAATAGCAGCCGGGCCGGCGGGTCGGTGCTGGTGGGTGAGGCGGGGAGGTTGTAGAACCCGCGTCGCTTGTCATTTTCGGTATCACCGGTGATCTGTCCCGCAAAAAGTTGATCCCGCGATCTACGATCTTGCGTACTGTGGCCAGCTACCCCCGGACTTCGACCTTGTCGGATTCGCGCGGGATGCCACGAACATCAAAATTCGATTGCGCGAATCGGTAATCGAGCATGCCCGGACCCGTTCGACCCGGTGATTTGGGAAGGGTTGATTGCACGTTTGTCGTTGGTGGAGGGAAGTTTCGATGACCTCGATGCCTTCGCACGGTTAGCCGCGGTGCTCGTTGACCTCGACCATCGTCGCGGCAAAGTCGGTAACTACGTGTTCTATCTTTCGGTTCCACCCTCGGCCTTCGCCACGGTCTGCAATCAGCTCGCCGAGATCGGACTGAACCGACCTCAACGCGGATGGCGGCGGGTAGTGGTGGAGAAGCCATTCGGCCACGATCTGTCCAGTTCCCGCGAGCTTGGGCAGGTCCTGGAACAAGTGTTTCCACCGTCATCGATCTACCGGATCGACCATTACCTGGGGAAAGAGACGGTTCAGAACATCCTTGCTTTGCGATTCGCGAACGGGATGTTCGAACCGCTGTGGAACAACCGGCACATCGACCACGTGCAGATCACCATGGCCGAGACTGTCGGTGTGGCCGGCCGCGCCGGCTACTACGACGGAGTTGGGGCCGCGAGAGACGTCATCCAAAACCACTTGCTGCAACTCTTGGCGTTGGTCGCGATGGAAGAACCGGTGGCGTTTGACGCCGATAGTATCGCCGCGGAGAAGATCAAAATTCTTTCCGCTGCCGAACTCCTCGGTCCACTGGCGCAGACCTCAGCTCGCGGACAGTACGGCCCCGGGATGGCGAACGGTCACCCTGTCGTCGGGCTGACCGGGGAGGCAGGGTTTCCGCTCGAGTCGACGACTGAGACCTTTGCTGCCTTGACCGTCGGTATCGGCACCCGCCGGTGGGCGGGGGTGCCGTTCTACATCCGCACCGGAAAACGTTTGGCACGGAAAGCCACTGAGATTGCTGTCACCTTTGCGCCGCCGTCGCATGGTTCTGCTGCCGTCCGTACCACTGCGGTCTCCAACGTTCTCGTTTTTCGAGTGCAACCTGATGATGGGATCGAATTGCACATCGGCGCCAAGCGCCCCGGTGGGGGCATGGACATCCAACCGGTCAGCCTAGGCATGGACTTCCGCTCTGTGTTCGACCAAGCCCCGAAGCGTACGAGCGGCTGATCTGTGATGTATTTCGCGGGGACGCCACTCTCTTTCCCCGGCGTGAGGAAGTCGAATACTCCTGGCGCGTCATCGATCCGTTGCTGCAGTACTGGGCCGACAACGGTCGCCCGGATGTATACCCGGCAGGATCGGCAGGACCGGCATCTGCGGACCGGATCCTCACCGAGTCGCAAAGGACGTGGCGGTCGCTGTAGTTCACGCATCACGAAGGGGGTTCGGCCGGGAGGGCAACGGCCGAACCCCCTTGTCTTGACGACGACATGGCCCTGGCCGGCCTCGACTCCGCTCACGAATGGTGCCATCGCGCAAGAAGGCCCTGGACAGGGGAGACTGTCCAGGGCCTTTACCAATCGCCTACTTGGCGAGTGCGTCCTTGAGGGCCTTCGCTGCAGCGGCAGGGTCGGCGGCGCTGTAGATGGCGCCACCGGCGACGGCGACGTCCGCACCTGCATCACGCACGGCCTTGATGGTGTCGACCTTCACGCCACCGGCGACCGAGAACGGGACACCGGCGATCTTGCCGTCGTCGAGCAGGGTCTGGATCGAGTAGCCGGGCTGGGCCTGCTCGTCGAGTCCGGCGTGGATCTCGACGAACGCGACACCGAGCTTGGCGATCTCACGGGCCCGCTCGACACGGTTCTCGACACCGATCAGGTCGGCGACGACCTTCTTGCCGTGCTTCTGACCGGCCTCGACGGCACCCTTGATGGTGGCGTCACCGGCGGCGCCGAGGACGGTGACCAGGTCGGCACCGGCGGAGAAGGCGAGGTCGGCCTCGAGGAAGCCGGCGTCGGCGGTCTTGAGGTCGGCGAAGACCTCTTTGTCCGGGTGCGCCGCCTTGATCGCGCTGATGGCACTGAGGCCGGCGCTCTTGATCAGCGGCGTGCCCAGCTCGATGATGTCGACGTACGGGGCCACCTTGTTGGTCAGCGCCAGCGCGTCGGCGGTGGTGAGCAGATCGACTGCAACCTGCAGCTTCGTCATGTGTTTCTCCTGGTTATCTTCTTGGGGGTTTGGGATCAGGGATGCTCAGCCGATGTTGGCGTGGCGCTCCCACAGCCGTTCGGCGGTCTGGTCTTCGCTGCTCCACAGCGCCTGGAAGAGGGCGTCGAAGGCGAGGATCACGGACTGCTCGAACAGGCTGCCCGCGTACTGCGCGGTGATGGCGGCGCTGTGGTCCTGCTTGTCGGCCGCCGGGAGCACGAGGATTTCGTCGGCCCGCTGCGCGAGCGGCGACTCGGCGGCGGTGGTAACCGCGACGACGGAGGCGCCGACCTTCCTGGCGGTATCGGCGGCCCCGATCACCGACGCGGTGGTCCCGGACCCCGACACGGCGATCAGGACGTCGCCGGATCCGACGGCAGGGGCGGTGACCTCGCCGGCGACATGAACCCGCAGGCCAAGATGCATCAAACGCATCGCAGCCATCTGAATGGCGAGTCCACTTCGGCCGTTCCCGATGACGAACACCGAACGTGCGGACGTGATCAACTCTCCGGTTCGGTCCCACTGCACGGAGTCAACGGAATTGAGCAGTCGCTCGTTCTCGTCGAGCACAATGCGGCGTCCATCATTGAACCGTGTGCGGGTCTCCTCGACGGTGACGGTCATGATCCTCCTCGATTATTGCGGTAGCGCCTAAGTAAGGCTGCCCGGCGGGGGCACAAGGTCACCTCCTCCGCCGGGCAGTCCGCACTAATCGATCGGCCAGTGCGCAAAGTGAGGAAATTTGCAGCCAAGACTGTGCGCGGCCACCTCCTTCGGTGACAGCGCACCCAACTACGCGAGCGTCCTGTGACTGGGCTGCCCACGCTGTGAGGCGGCGACGAGAATAGATCGCAAACGAAGGCCACGGGCCACCATAGCCATCACCGGGCACAGAATTGGAAGCTGATGTCGCTGTGAGTATTCCGCTCCCTGGTGTCAGCCGCCGGCGAATGGGGGCAACACGTCGATTCTGGGGCCGACTGCTCTGTCTAGGTCTCGGGTGAGTTCGGAGTCGACAATGAAGGCAGCCACCGACAGCACACGGGCCATCGCAGCGCCGTGCCGATCGACCAATAGGGCCTTGAGTACACTCAGGGTCGCAGAGTGGGGGAGATCGACGGTCTCGATTGCTATTCCAGCCGCATCCATCGCTGCGGCGAAGTACCGAACCTCGATCCCCGACGAACTGTTATCCACCGATGGCTCCCATGCTGCGTTGCGGCGGGGTGAAGTCCGCCTTCGTTATTCGGTGTCCCGCCCACTTGTTCCACATCGTTCCACGCCATAACGCCACGAGTTCCTCGTCGTTCGCGCCACCGCGGATAGCCGTACGCAGATCTGTTTCTTGATCACTGAACAGACACGCGCGCACGGTGCCTTCCGAGGTCAAGCGCGTGCGATCGCAGTCCGAACAGAACGATCGCGTCACAGACGCGATGATTCCGACAGTTGCCGGTCCATCGTTGACCGCCCACCGTTCGGCAGGCGCGGACTGGTCCTCGCGATCGGTCTCGGTCAGCCTGAACCGAGCCGAAAGCACGGTGAGCAATTGCTCTGCTGAGACCATACGAGATCGAGCCCATTCGTGGTCGGCATCGAGCGGCATTTGCTCGATGAAACGCAGCTCGACGCCTTCGTCGAGGCACCATGCCAAAAGATCCGCTGCTCCGTCGAGGGTCTGCGGCATCAGTACGGCGTTGACCTTCACAGGTGTGAGCCCGGCCGCCTTGGCCGCACGAATCCCGTCTAGGACCGAAGCGAGTTGGTCGCGCCTGGTCAGCTGAGCGAACTGCTCGCGACTGACTGAATCGAGCGAGATATTGATCCGAGTCAAGCCAGCATCTGCGAGTGCCTGGGCACGATGGGCGAGTCCTACCGCGTTGGTTGTCATTGCCAGCGGTATTCCCGGCGCTGCGTGAGAACAACCAGCAATGATGTCCTCGAGGTCGCGGCGCATTAGCGGTTCGCCACCGGTGAATCGGACCTCCCGGATCCCGAGTCGGTGTACCGCAATGGCGACGAGGCGAACTATCTCCGCGGCGGTGAGAAGTTGCTCGCGCGGGATCGGAGGCAGACCCTCTTCTGGCATGCAATAGGTGCAGCGTAGTGAGCATTTCTCGGTGATCGACACACGGAGGTCACGCGCGATACGCCCGAACCTGTCCAGCAGGTCCGGAGTGTCGGGGCGGTCCGAGATACCCGTGGCAGCCTCGGATCGTACCCCTGGGATTCCGACATTCACCGCGGTCATAGCCGATGTCCTCCATTGGTTCGTCAGTGCCCAGGATGCGTCGTCACCGCAAGGAGCGGGCAGGTAGCCGCACCGCTGACAGCGGCGGATGGCGTTCGCGGACAGCGGTTAGTCGTCTGCCGCTACGGGTGTTCGCAACACAGTGCCCGAACCATCATATGGCAGTGGGATCGCGAAGGTCTGAGGAGTAGGCGCTGTGCGTGACGTACGAGTGATTGTCCGCGTTGCTGATCACGCGAGTGATACCGTTCCGCGGTCGAAGCCTTCAAAAGGATCTCGTCGGAGAGCACCGGCCGCTGACACAATTTCCGTTCAAATCACTCGTGAAAGCACCTCCAGCTGTGAACCCACTCCGCAACGTTCCGCTCGCAGCGGACTTCCCCGCCCTGAGTCACGTCGACACGAATGGCCGGGCACGCATGGTCGACGTCTCCGACAAGGCAAACACCTATCGCAGTGCACGGGCCGCCGCCGAGCTGCGGACCACCGCCGAGGTGGTCGCTCTGGTACGTGCTGAAAAGATGCCGAAAGCCGACGTGCTCTCCACGGCGCGCATCGCAGGCATCACCGCGGCCAAGCGCACCTGGGAACTGATCCCCCTATGTCATCAACTTGCCCTGTCTACGGTGAAGATCGAGTTCGCGTTCACCGACCGCACTGTAGAGATCGAGGCGACGGCAAAGACTAAGGGCCCTACGGGCGTTGAGATGGAGGCTCTCACCGCAGTCGCAGTCGCAGGGCTGACGCTGCATGACATGGTTAAGGCAGTCGACCCGGCCGCGAGCGTGGATCGAGTGCGATTGATGTCGAAAGAAGGTGGAATGAGCGGCAGTTGGTGTCGGTGCGCATCAGATGAGACTGCTGTGGCCCCGATGACGTGGCCTGCATCCTGCGCATGTCGCTCTCCGGGGGCAGAGGAGGATCATCTGTTGGACGCCCGTGATTGAGATGCTCGGTTCACAACCCGAGTGTCACGGAAAGGCTGGCAAGTGGTGCGCAACCAGTTCTCCACCACTGCTGTCGCCATGTGAAGGAGAGACTGATGGGTACATTGCTGGCACGGATCTCTGTCGAGCCGCTCGACTCCGGTGCCGTGGCCGCCGCGGTGTCCGGTCCCGAGGCCGGGGCCGTCGTACTGTTCAGCGGTGTCGTGCGCAACCACGACGGCGGCCGAGACGTCGACTTGCTCGAGTATCAAGCACATCCCGACGCGGAAACGTACCTTCGGCGGTGCTGCGAGCGTGTGTCCGCAGTGCACGGATTTCCGGTGGCAGTGGTGCACCGAGTGGGCGCGCTCGGTGTCGGTGAGCTCGCTCTGGTGGCTGCTGTTGCCGCGCCGCACCGGGCCGAGGCCTTCGAAGCGTGTGCGGACCTGGTCGAACGCATCAAGTGCGAGGTGCCGATCTGGAAGCGTCAGCGGTTCGCCGATGGGATTTCCGAGTGGGTAGGGCTCGACGAGTGCGTGCAACCGGAGCATTCACGTCAGGATCCACCATCGCTCGCCATTCGGCCATCTCGTTCCGGCTCCTGACGCTTGAGTAATCATCGGCACAACAGGTCCCCTTTTGCACTCGCACCGTCATTCCTGCACCTGCAGTGCAATACTTGATAGCGACAGTCGACACCTGCTCCATCCGGGGCGTCACGAGGAGCGGAGAGGCATATGGCCACCGATTTGGAGCCGATCATGGATGATCCAGCTGTGGAGCCGGGCGCAGCGGACGATTCGCTCGATGAGGTGCTCCTCAGCGTAGGACAGCGGGTCCGTCACTACCGCAGGCTCCACAATCTGACACTTCAAGATCTCGCGGCGGCGACGGGGCTGAGTGCCTCGATGATCTCGACTGTCGAGCGCGGGCAAACAGGAGTGAGCGTCGCGACCATTCATTCGATCGCGCAGGCACTCGATGTGAGTATTACGGCGCTGTTCCAGGCCGCGGGCCCCGGCGATCCAGTAGTGAAACACGAAGATCAACGTCGTGATCTCACCAGCGGTGGTGCCTGTCGAACCCTTGCGATCACGGATCCAGACATGCGGCTCGAGTTCTACGTGTACGACTTCGAACCCGGTACCGCGAGTGCCAGCGCCCCCACCACTCATCATGGTGTGGAGTACGGCATCAACTTGTCTGGGAGTATCTCCGTGGAAATCGATGGGCGAGAGTTCCCGTTGGCGCCTGGCGATGCCGTTCAGTATTCGACGCAGGTTCGGCACCTTATGAAGAACACGGGTGACAGTCCTGCGAAGGCGGTCTGGCTGAACATTTCCCGTCTATGACCGCGTTGTTGCTCATTGGGCAGGGATCGCACGTGGCAGGGCCGAAATTCAGTCGGGCTGCTGTTTGAAGAGGGGGGAGAAGATTTCGGGGCGGTTGTAGTGGCCGGCGAAGTCGAGGATGAGTTTGGGGACGATGACGTCTTCGAGGTCGATGTCGGCGAAGAGCAGTTCGTCGTCGGATCCGGAGCCGTCGGCGATCACGTTTCCGCAGGGGTCGAAGACCAGGGCGCCCTTCTTCAGTGCCCGCTGCTCGGTGAGGAACTGACGCTGCTCGTCGGTCTCGGCGACGGCCTCGATGTAGCCCTCGGGGATTCGTGAGACCGCGGCCACCACGAACGACTTGAGGGTGTAGGCGCAGCCCGCGCCGGCGGTGGTGATCGCGTGGTGCATCGGGAAGTAGGGGTGGAAGTAGTACGGCCACGAGGCGACGTGCACGACCGGGTAGGACAGTGCGGCTGCGTACTGGCCGAGCGGGTTGGAGTTCTCCCCGCAGATCAGGCCGGAGACGGCACCGAAGTCAGTCTTGAACGCGTTGACGAACCCGGTGGTGCCGGGGCGGTGCACGAACCGTTCACCGGTGGTGGGCACGTACTTCTGGTGTTTGCCGGCGATCTTGCCGTCCCGGGTGATGTGGACCTGGGTGTTCCACATCGTTCCGGTGGTGCCGTTGTAGCGTTCGTTGATTCCGACGACGGCGTTGACGTTCGCGCGCCCGCACGCCTCGGCGATCGCGTGCATGTGCTCACCGTCGACCTCGACCGAGTGCTTGAACAGTTCCTTGTCGAACCCGCGTGCCTTCGGGCCCTCACCGATCGTCTCGTACCAGTTCGGGAAGGTCGGGATGTAGGCCTCGGGGAAGCCGATCAGATCGGCGCCGCGGGCGCCGGCCTGCTCGATCAACTCGATCGACTTCTTCGTCGTCGCGTCCAGATTGAGGAACACCGACTCGGCCTGGACACCGGCGACGCGGATCTTGCGGAACGTCTGACGTTCGGGAAACACCTTTGTAGACATGATGACCGACTCCTTGTGGATAGTTTACTGCCGTACTGCACGAAGAGTCGCGCGGCGGCCAAGGTTCCCTGCGGCGGTCACGCAAGAATGGCTGATCCGAGCTCATCCGGATCTGAACAGGTGACCTCGGTGAGGAGGCGCCGGGGATTTGCTCTGTGTCCGTACCGGGACAACGTCTGCTGGTGTCAGTCCCAGACGTGCCCGGGTTTTGCAGCCCGGAGGCCGGATATCGCCTGAATTATCAAGAGGCCGAGCAAGATCATCAGTACCGGACCCCAACTGTCGGTCATGTCCCGTAATAGACCGAGCAAGACCGGTCCCGCGGCAGCAACGAGATATCCGACGGCTTGTGCCATCGCTGATACAGCTGCTGTTTCGGCGGGATGCGTCGTGCGCAGGCTGAACAGCGTCAGCGCGGTGACAAGGGTCAAGCCCCCGCCTGCGCCGACAAGAGCCGCCCACACCGCGGCGAGAGTCGGCAGCGTGAGTATTCCGATGATGCCGATAGCCATGACGGCGGTGGCAACGACGACAATCGCTCGTTGGCCTGGACCGCGTAGAAGCAGGCTGGCACCGAACACCGTCGCGATCAGGCTTGCGCCCTGAAGGTATGACTGATGCAGGCTCGCATGAAGCGCGGTGATGCCGTGCTCCTGCTCGATCGTGGGGAGCCACGTGATCAGCACATAGAACACCGTCGCTTGCATGCTCATGAAGACTGCAAGGTGCCAGGCCAGTGGGCGACGCCACGGCCGGCGTCGGGCTCCGGTGCGGCGCTGCGCTGCTAGTGGTTTCCTCGGTGGGACGTGTTCGGTGCCAAAGACGCGGAGCCCCCAGAAGATGCACCCTCCGATCGCAAAAAGGACGGAGGACGCCAGCGCGAGCCGCCAGAGGTCGCTGCTGATGCCGATGATTACGGCTACGGCTGCGGTGGCGAGTGCCGCCGCACCGCCCTGGACCGCGGAGTACGTCGCAGTAACGGGGCCGACGCGGTTAGCGAAGTCTCGCTTGATAAGGGCGGGCGCCACCACATTCAGCACGCCGATGCCGGCGCCCAGCAAGCCCGTTCCTACCCAGATCCAGATAGGTCCTGGAAGGGAGCGGAGCGCGATCCCGGCCGCTACTACCGCCAGGCTCATCAGCACTGTCCGGTTGATCCCGAAGACTCGGGAAATGGCAGGTGCCAGCGGCGAGAGTACTGCGTAGCACAACAGCGGGATGACGACGAGACCCGAAGACAACGCAGCGGACCAGTTCAGTTCGTTGATGATGCTCGGAAGGGTGGGGCCGACTCCTGCGGTGGAGGTGCGCATATTGACGGCGATGAGGACGATGCCGAAGAGGGCGGTGCCCGTCCCGGTTGCAGCTGCGACAGATGGAGCAGTCGTTTGAGTTTTCGTCACGCAATCACCCTCCTAAATTTTCACTATCAGTGGAAATTATACATCGGTAATGAAGTTGTGAGTTGTGATAATGACCGCATCACGAGATCGTGTGGCTGGGGTTGCGGCGTATCGGGCTCTGAGGTGAATCGCATTCGCAGCCGTGTGGGGTAGTGCTCGTGCATAACGACAGCCGAACTGTGGTGGACTCGACTCGGCTCGGCTCGCCTCGGCCGGCAAGTCTGCCGCGGCGGCATTTCGGTCGAGGGTGCCGTTCATGGGCGAGGCTCGCCGATATCGTGATCGCGACGTGCCGTTCAGGCGGGGTGCGTGCGCCTCACTAGGCTGGGTCGGGCAGAGAAGAGCCTTCATGTGTGAGGTGATCTTGGTGCGCCGCACTTCGTTTCACGCCCCATGGACGTCTGGCACCTCCCCGTTCGGCTAGTTCGGGTTGATCGTTTGGCTAGTATCTATTTCACCGGCATTGGAATTATTATGTCGGGGTGATAATCGCTGAGGGTGGAGCCGGGCCACAGATTGAGGCCTGGACGGAGATGCGGAAGGTGATGTCCGGGTCCCTGCCGGATATCGCGACCCGGTTCTCCCGCTACCTGTCCCGGCTGTGCCCGCATCACGCACTGATAATTTTTACTCGCGAATGCGCTGGTCGTCCCCGCAAGGTCGCTGGCACGCCGGAGATTGTCGGACGGGTGACTATCGACGAACTGGACGTCATCAAGCAGACGTTGGCGTTCGGTGGTGTCTTCGACGGCACTGCCGAACTCGCCGGCACCAGTCGTCGAATCCTGGCGGTGCGTGACCAGGTCGACACGTTACTGGTTCTCGTCCCGAAACTTTCCCCACCAGACGGGGTGACTCTTGCCGAGATCGCCGCGATCTTCGGGATTGTCGCAACCTCGATTCGGCAACAGGTCGTGCAGGCCAGCCCCGATTATCTCGCGGAGTCGCGTGCGGCGTCGAGTGAGCGTGCCCGCACGATCGCAGAATTGACGGAACTTCATGAGGCGACACTGTCGTCGATCCTAGGAACCCTACGATCGAACGACCTTGATGACAGGCGATCACGCATCACCGCGAGCGAAACTGCCGTAGCCGCGTTGATCGCACTGCAATCTGCCGGAGCGGCGAACCGTGCACTGTCCGAAGAAGCGGTAACAACAGCCTTCGCTCGCCTTCAAGGGGAGTTGCGCCCGCTCCTACGCCACCGCGACGTTGATGTCGACTACGTAGAGCCCCCCGCGGACGGGCGGCCGCTCCCAGGTGAAATCGCGCACGCAGCACGAGCAATGGTACGGACGGTCGTCCTTGCATTCGGTGCACAACCGACGCTCCCTCGACTGCGGATCGCGTGGGACTGTGACGGCAGCAACGTCTTGATAGAGGTACGCGACCAAGGACCGGGTGCCATCGATCGAAACGGCCTCATGCGCCAACTCTGCGGGCGCCTGCATACGCTCGGCGGCCGGGTCGACATCGAGTCCATCTCGGGTTGGGGCAGTCGCGTGTCACTGGCCATCCCATTAGACCTACCTGCCGCCCGACCGGACGAGCATCTCCTCTCGACCCTGAATCCGCGCGAACTCGAAGTTCTCAGCCATCTCGCGGTGGGCAAGCGGAACCGCGCCATAGCCGACGCACTCGGAATCAGCGAGAGCACCATCAAATTCCACGTCGCAAGCCTGCTCAAGAAACTGGATGTCGCCAACCGCGGCGAGGCCGGGGTAATCGGCATACGAGCCGGACTTGTGCCAGAGCGGGACACATTTACTACCACTAGGAGCCAACAATGACGGAAAGAGACGAACACGAACTGATGACCTTCGCTGCGCAGTGGGCGCCCTTCGGAGGGCCACCCGCTGAGGAGGTCCTCGTGAGCTTCGGTATGACGATGCCACGGTTCGAGTTCCGGCTCTGTGAAGCACTCTCGCGTCGTCAGAACAGATCTCACCCAGCGTTCCGGGCGTTGAACGGACGTTCCCGCACACCCCGCGCCCTGGACTCGACGCGTGGCCGTGCAGTCCCAGGCCGGGCCCCGTACGAAGCAAGGACTCCGCAAAGTGCCTGAGAACCTCACGTACAAAATTCTCCGCGACCATCTCGTGGCAGGCGATCTGGTACCCGGCACCGACATCACGGTCCGCCCAGATCAAATTCTGCTCGAGGATGCGACCGGAACCATGGCGGGTATGCAGTTCGAAGAGCTCGATATCGACTCTATCCAGGTACCGCTCGCAGTGATGTATGTCGACCACAATGTCTTGCAGATCGACGACAAGAACATGCAAGACCATCGATACCTGCGCACCTTCTGCGAACGGTACGGCCTCCGATACTCGCCAGCCGGACACGGAATCTCGCACTACATCCATCTGGAGCGTTTCGTACGCCCGGGAGAGCTGCTGCTCGGCGCAGACTCACATACCTCAACCGCAGGTGCCGCCGGAATGTTCGCAACCGGCGCGGGCGGTCTCGAGGTCGCCGTAGCCATGGGCGGATACGGATTCGAATTTCCATGTCCACGCGTCATTGGTGTGGAACTGACCGGTCAGCTTCGACATGCCGTCGAGCCGAAAGACGTCGTGCTCGAGATACTGCGACGCTACGGAGTCCGGGGCGGCCGAGGAGCGGTGTTCGAGTTCTATGGCGACTCCGTAGTCGACCTGACGATGTCCGGACGGGCAACGATTGCAAACATGATCATCGAGACCGGCGCGACTACAGCCATATTCCCCTCCGACACGCAGACCCGGGAATGGCTGATTCAACAACAACGTGAGAATGACTTCCGACCGCTGACCGCTGACCCCAACGCACCCTACGACGAGTCGATTCGAATCGACCTATCCGATCTCGTCCCGCTGGTTGCCGCACCGCACTCACCGGGCAACGTTCTTCCGGTCGCCGAACTCCCGGATACACCGATCTCCCAGGTGTGCGTCGGGTCATCGGTCAACAGCTCCTACGACGACCTCGCCACCGTCGCGGCCGCGCTGCACACACAGACGGTGCATCCCCGGGTTCAGATGACCGTCACTCCGGGCTCCCGCCAGGTGCTCCGGACGATCGTCGAGTCCGGCGTCTATCAAGATCTCATGCAAGCCGGCGCCCGTATGCTGGAACCTGTCTGCGGACCGTGTGTGGGCATCGGCCAAGCCCCGCTTCAAGGTGCGGCATCCTTGCGAACTTTCAACCGGAACTTCCCAGGACGCAGCGGCACTGCAGAAGACCAGGTCTATCTGTGTAGCCCGTCAACAGCCGCGGCAAGCGCCCTTACCGGCCGAATCACGGATCCCTCGACTCGGCCGGCGATCGAACGCCGTCCCGCTGCGGCACCCCACACCGAGATTCACGATGCACTCATCACCATCCCCCTTCCGGTGGAAGCGCGTGCTTCCGTTGTTGTCGAACGAGGCACCAATCTGGTTTCTCCGGCACTTCCTGAACCGGTCTCGGATAGTTTCCACAGTCGCGTCCTGATCGCCGTCGGTGACGACATATCCACTGGGGATATGGCCCCGGACGGAGCGATTGCAATGTCGGTGTGGTCGAACATCGCGCTCTGCGCACAGTTCATGTTCAATCGTCTCGATCCCGGCTTCCACGACAGGGCGAAGAACTGGCACGGCGGGATAATCGTGGGTGGAGACAACTACGGGCAAGGGTCTTCTCGCGAGCACGCGGCGCTCATCCCCATGCACCTCGGAGTACGCCTGGTCGCCGCGAAGAGCTATGCCCGGATCCACCGACGCAATCTGATCGCAGTCGGCATCGCGCCACTCATCCTCCCCGCCGGTGCTCCGCCCTCCACCGTCGGGGAAGAGTGGACGGTCACAGGTCTCCGCGACGCGCTTGTCGGTGGTGCGTCCGAAGTGGTGGTCGATGTATCCGGGCGTTCGGCTCCGCTTGCCCTCCAACTCGACTTCACCCCTGGGGAACGCGACATCTTGGCGGCAGGCGGTCTGCTCGCCCACATCCGTCAAGGAGGTCGGGTGCCGGTGTAGGAAATATCAACGCGCGCACACGGACTACCGGCACTGACCGCGCCCGCACGTACGACGACGTGCTGCTTCGGCAAGGGCGGTTCGCTCCAGCGCCGGTGGTCCAATCATTCGACGAGCACTGGGACGCCGATCGTGGTGTTGTGGGACATCACTGTTCTGCGATTCTCCGGCAGTGTTCGTCTCAGTCACACGTGGATGGGCGGGACTCCGTGGCGGCATAACTCCGTGGTACCGGGATCCCCGCGCCCCTCTCGCTCACCATTGATCTGCCATCTGCGGGGAGCGGACTTGGCGGGCCGGCGGGTGCGCGTAGCCGCCGGCCCGACGACAGTCAGGAGTGGCGGGTCTCGTCCATGCGGTCTCCGGAAACGAAGGTTTCGATTACAGGGGCTTCGACAATGCCGAACACCATACGGTGCATAGATCGGTTCTGAGGGACTGCGGGCGGTAGAACGAGTTCAACTGCGATCGCCCTGTGCAACAGCAACGGTGTCACTCAGCGGTCAGGCTCTCCCAGACATCGGCCCGTTCGTTGAGATGCTGACGGCTCGCAACCGGGTCCAGACTCTCGCGAAGTAGGTCATCGAGTTGTCGCGCCTTCAGGTCTACCTCCGCCAAGAGGTCGATGCCGGTATCGGTCAGATACAAAAGTCGTTTGCGGCCGTCCTCCGGTGGCTGGACACGAAGGATCAGTTCTCGCGTCTCGAGTCTCTTGACCACACCGGCCATGGTCGAGCGGTCTAGGGCCGCGGCTTTTGCCAACGATCCCTGTTCGACGCCGGGGTGCAGTCTGATCGCGAGCATGACAGCGAACTGGGGTCCGGTGAGGTCCGGCCCGACATACCGCAGCCAGGCTGACGAATATGCTTGTTGGAGGCGACGAATGACGTATCCGGGCATCGCGAGGAACTCGGCGGGAGTGGGTAGTTGCGCACTGTCCCGTCCGCGTTGAATCACGACGTTGCCTGCTTCATCTCGGCCGACTGCACGGGTGCCCTCGATTCTGATTGTTTGCTCTGATCACTCGCCGTTGCGCGTGGACTAACCGGAGTTGTCCGCCTCGAGCCTTCCCTGGAACGGGGTTGGTTGGGGCGTGAGCTGCGTTCGCTAGGTCGCGCATTTCGAACCCAATTTTGAACCTTCCTGGACGACGGAGGAGAGTTACACGGCGCAGACTTTAGAGGTTGTTCTGATCGACGTAAGTAGCTGTGGAGTAAGCATTTCTGCGAGAGGAAATGATCTCTGCCGCTATTGCGACCGCTGTCTCGGCGGGACCTTGGTTGCCAATTGCGAATCCGATCGGGCTATGGAGCGATTCCAACTGGGACGTCGTGATGCCAGCGTTACGCAAATCGCGACGTCGGTTGGCGTCCGCAGTCGCCGAACCCAAGGCCCCGACGTAGGCGGGCGGGTCGCTCCAGCGCCCGTGGTCCAAGCACTCCACGAGCACTGGGACATCTATTTTGGGGTCGTGGGTAAGCACGATGAAGACGGACCTGGAATCGAAGCCGCCCCCAGCGCGCTCCCGTGCGACCCAATCCGAGGGCCACTCGCACATCACTTCGTCGACATCAGGAAAGCGGGCGCGGGTGGTGAACACCGGCCGCGCGTCACAAACGGTGACGCGGAATCCTAATCGATTCCCCAATCGCCCAGTCTCGGCGGCAAAGTCAGTGGAACCAATGATTACCATCCGAGGACGAGGATCGAATCGATGCACGAACGCGCCGCTTTTGGTGAGACCGGTCTGTTGACCCTCATCGGTGATGATCCGGTGACGCACCTGGCCGTCTTCGGAAAGGACACTTTCTGACACGATCGGGCGCTCCGCGTGGATCGCCCGATGCAGCACGTCGACAAATGTCCTCGATCGGACGTCGACGAGTTCCACCAGGACTGACAACGAGCCACCACACGTGAGTCCAGGAGCAATGAGATCGCCCTCGGGGCCGTAGTTCTCGATGCGAGCGGCACCGCCGGCAAGAACCTCCAAAGCGGTCTCGTACAAAGCGCCTTCCACGCAGCCGCCGGAGATGCTGCCAACGACAGAGTGATCTTCGTGTACAGCGAGCATCGCACCGGGCTTGCGAGGGGACGATCCACGTGTCGCGACCACGGTAGCGACTGCCACTACACGGCCCGCACTCAATTCGCGGTGAATGTCATCGAGTAGCGCATTCATATGCTCAGTTCACCATTTTCGGAGTTCATAGCGACGGCGGCAGCGGCCAACCGGCGAGGACCTTCCGCTTCGACGCAGCGGTCCTTCTGATCGACGCCAGCTGGTAGTCGGTCGAAGACCCATGCAGCGGAAGCCTGCGAATATATATCACAGTATGGCAACCGATGGTTCTCGTTCTCAACAGGTCTCGGTCGGTGAGCACGGACTACGTTCGGTGATGTGCTCAGGCCGGTCGCCCGCGGAGGCAGACGGCAGGGCGACCGACCTGAGCACGTGAGGCTGCCGGCATGAACCACTACCACCGGCAGCCTGGTCATTACGCGCCGGAGGACGAGGGTATCGGTGTGCCCGTCGCGGACGGCTTCGGTGCAGTCGTGATGGCGTCTGGCGTTTCGCGTAGTGCGAGTGCTGCGAGCATGCCGATGGCACTGCTGACGGCCATGTAGATGGCGATCGGAACCCAGCTGCCCGTTGCCTGCAACAGCGCCGTCGCCACCAATGGGGCCACCGCCGAGCTCGCGATGCCGCCGAGCGTGTAGCCGAGACCGACACCGGAAAAGCGCAGGTTCGCAGGGAACACCTGCGTGAAATACGCGGCGAGAACCCCGTAATTGGCCACGTAGGGGATGCACAGAATGAGGAAGCCCAAGAACATCAGGAATGGCTGACCCGTGTTGACCAGTGCGAACCACGCGAACGGTGCGACGATGAGACCCGCGGCGCCCACAGCGGCAATCTTGCGCCGCTCGATCCGATCACCCAGTCGACCGGCGAGAGGGATGCCGATGATCATCAAGATGGTCATGATGAGGACCTGGACGAGCATCGCCGAACGGGAGATCCCGATCGTCTGCGGGCCGTAGGCCAGGGAGAAAACGCCCGCGGTATAGAACGCGACACCCGATGGAAGCATGCACAGGGCCATGAGCACCACCTTGCCGCCGTGCATCCTCAACAGCTGCACGATGGGGAACCGCTCGACGGCGCCTTCGTCGGTGACCTTCGCGAAAGCGGGTGATTCATCGAGTTGGAGGCGGATGAACAGTCCGACGACAACCAGGATCGCACTCGCGATGAACGGGATACGCCATCCCCACGACATGAAGTCTTCATCGGGCAGCTGGACGACAGCGAGGAAGACCAGATTGGCCAGCAGCATGCCCCAAGACGAGCCCGTATTGACGATGCCGCCCATGAAGCCGCGCTTCTTCTCGTCGGCGTGTTCGACAGTCATCAGGACCGCCCCTGCATATTCACCACCGACAGAGATGCCCTGAACGACGCGACAAACGGTGAGCATGATCGGTGCCCAGATCCCGACAGCCTCGTAGGTGGGCATCACGCCGATCAACGTGGTGGCACCGCCCATCATCAGCAGACTGGTGACCAGCACCTTCTTGCGGCCGACACGGTCGCCGAAGTGACCGAAGATGGCTCCGCCGAGCGGGCGCGCCACGTAGGCCAGGCCGAAGGTGGCTAGGGAAAGCAGCGTGCCGACCAGTGGGTCTTCGCTGGGGAAGAAGACATGACCGAAAACCAGTGACGCGGCCAGTCCGTAGATGAAGAATTCGTAGTACTCGATGGTGGTACCGATGAGTCCGGACATCACCACCCGCCGCATCTGGGAGCCACCTTTCGGTGGTGGGTTCGGGACGTCGTTCTCTCGGTCGATGTGAGTGCTCATCGATGCCTCTCTCGGTGGCGGGGTGTCGTTCGGCAGTTCGTGCGGTCTGGTGTTCTGGACAGCCGGAGTTCGACTGCTTTGCTCAGATGTGGCGTGGGGTTGTTCCGGCGCTGACGGGGTGGGCCGCCTATGCCGGCGTTGACGGTGCTGCTCCGGAGAAGCGACCCAACTAGGTTGAGTACGGACTAGAACGGAGGCAGTTCGGTGATGCGCGTCACCGTTCAGTGTGGAGAGTGTTGGGGCGGGAGTCAAGCGCGCTGCCAGCTTGTTACGGCTAGTTAACGGAGAAGAACCTGGTTGAGACGTCGCGCAGATGAGGCGAAAGGCGTAGACCGGCGCGCAGGTCCGCCGAAGTCGTGGTGAGCACGGCGGTGGCCGCGCGGCGTTGTGCTGGACTTCGTTTCGGTGGATTACTTGCGCCTATGGGGTTGACGCGAGTGGTTCGAACAGGGATGATTTGTATACGAACTACCCGTCGAGGGTGGCAGGTAGGCGGCCAGTACGTACTCGTCGACCGTGGGTCACGTGCCGGACGAAGCCGGGTTACTCATTCTCCGGCCGCATGCCACCGATTACGAAAGGCGCTGCGATGAAACTGGTTTCCGTGCCTCATGCGGACGTGAACATCGCAGTGTGCAGAAGACAGGACTAACCTATGCAGCTGGAAAATACGTTCACCGTGGCCGCGCCGTTGGATGCAGTGTGGGCGGCCTTGAAGGATCCCGAAATGGTTGCCCCGTGCTTCCCCGGTGCCACCCTGACCGAGTACACCGGAGACTCCTTTACCGGCGTCGTCAAAGTCAAACTCGGGCCGATTTCGATGAACTACAACGGTAAGGGCACCTACATCGAGCGGGACGATGACAACTACCGAGTCGTCATCGACGCCAGCGGCCGAGACTCACGCGGAAACGGTTCCGCCAGCGCCAAGGTGACGGGCACGATGAAGGCGGTGAGTTCGGACAAGACCGAAGTCACGATGGTCACGGATATGAACATCACCGGCCGTCCCGCGCAGTTCGGTCGGGGAATGATCTCCGAGGTCGCGGACCGGATGATCGGGCAGTTCGCCGATCGTCTCGCCGCCCGCCTCGCTGGGCCAGACGCCTCGTCGGATGGATCGGTAACTCACCTGTCCACCGCTACACAGTCGAACGACGAGGCGATCAACCTGCTCGGAACGGCCGGAGGGCCGGTCCTGAAAGCTCTCGTTCCTGCGGCCGGACTGGTCGCCGTACTCGTGCTGCTGCTCGCCGTGCTGAGGCGTTCGCCCCGCTCCAACTGACCTTCGACAGTGCAGGCGCACCCGCTGCTGCTATCAGACTTCCGCCGGATCGCCCTGCCCCGTGTCCATACAACTTCGACGTCGTCCGGCGTCCATGTGAAAGGGAAACTCCATGCCGTCCAACAAGTCGCTGACCGTGATCATCGCGGGTGCCGGCCTCGGCGGGCTGACCACCGCGCTGGCGCTTCGACAGCGTGGCCTCCGCACGGTGGTCCTCGAACAGGCATCCCAGCTTGGCGAGATCGGTGCGGGTATTCAGACTGCACCCAACGCCAGCCGAATCCTTCTCGGGCTGGGGCTGCGTCATCAGCTCGACAAGATCAAGACCGAGCCACAAGAGCATGTCCGCAGACGGTGGCAGGACGGCAGTATCATCGCTGCCAAGCCGCTCGGCGCCTCAGTGCAGCAGCAGTACGGTGCCCCCTACTGGCACTTCCATCGCGCCGACCTGCACAACGTCCTGCTCCAGGCATGCCTGGACCCCGACCGGCCCGGTCCGGTAACCGAAATCCACACCTTGTCGACGGTGACACAGATCGACGACTCCGACCCGTCCCGGCCCGTGGCCGTCACCGCCGACGGCCGGCGCTATCCAGGTGACGTCGTCGTCGCAGCCGACGGTATCCGTTCAACCGTCCGCGATGCCATGGGCTTCGAGGACACCCTCGAGTTCACCGGCGAAATGTGCTTCCGCGCTCTCATCCCGGCCGACAAACTTGCCGCCGACCCGGCAACGCGATTCCTTCTGGACCGGTTCCACTCCACGATTTGGTGGGGTCCCGACCGCCACCTCGTGCATTTCTTCATCCGCAACGGGGACATCTTCAACATCGCCTCGTGCGTCCCGAGCACCATGGACACAGACTTGGCGTGGACGGTGCCCTCCACACCCGAGGAGATGATCGAGCACCTGCCCGGGTGGGACGACCGGATCGCATCGATCCTCACCAAGGCCGAAGGCGAAGGCGGCGACGCGGTCACCAAGTGGGCACTGTTCCGTCGGCGCCGCGACTCGAATTGGGTGGACGGACGCGTCGCCCTGCTCGGCGACGCCGCGCATGCGATGCTGCCTTACCAGGGGCAGGGCGCTTCCCAGGCAATGGAGGACGCAGCCATCCTCGCGGAAGAACTCGGCGCGGTCGGCCGCGACGATGTCGAGGCAGCGTTGATGCGATACGCCGCCCGCCGAATCAACCGCGCCGGCATGGTGCAGGACGCATCGTGGGCGAACAAGGCCCTCTACCACCTCGAGGACGGCCCGGCGCAGATCGAACGGGATCGGACCATGGCCGACTTCACCGGCGAATCCCACATCTCGTTCGACTGGCTCTGGCGGGGACCTCAGATCAACAGTTACGACTCCGAGTCCTTCCATTACCCGTTCGTCCACTGAGGTCACTTACCGCCCTACCCGCCGCCTCGCCGGCGGGTAGGGCACCCGGTTTCACCATCATCCTTGGAGACGTCGAAACGGCGTCTTCCAGCCCGAGCACACAGGAGCACTTGTGAGCAGTCAGTACGGCGAGGCAACCGACACTATCTACGCGGACTCCGGCCTCGGCGCAAAGATCACTAGGGGTCAGCGCCCGGCGATCGTCGTCGTAGACCTCAACAATGGATTCACGGATGCGACGTATCCGACCGGCTCCGAATTGACCGACGTCGTCGAAGCGACCCGCACCCTCATCGAGGCGGCCCGTCCGGCAGGTGTACCCGTCATCTACACCACCATCGGATACACCCGAGCAGAACACGATTCGGTGACGTGGTTGCAGAAGACACCGGGGCTCAAGGCCCTCGAGGTGGGTACCTCCGCATTGGATATCGATGCACGGTTGACCGTCACCGACACCGACCACGTCCTGCTGAAGAAGAATGCTTCCGCATTCTTCGGAACCGGCCTCGCCGGTGTACTCGCCGGCCTGCGAGTTGACACCGTGCTGGTGTGCGGATCGACCACCAGCGGATGCATCCGTGCCACCGCTATCGATTCGGTCTCCTCCGGGTTTCCGGTCCTCGTACCACGAGAATGCGTGGGCGACAGGGCACAGGGACCACACGAGGCGAACCTCTTCGATATCAATGCCAAGTATGGCGACGTAGTCACCCTGGATGAGGCGCTCACCTACCTCAAGGGTGTCACAGGGTTCACCCAGCCCTGAGCGCAAGTACGCAACTCATGCACGCAGGGAGTGCACCACGGCACCGTGGTGCACTCCCTGCGGCGTATCTACGGCACTGCTCACCGCCCAAGAGCGGCTGGCCCCTGCCCGACGCTCGACTCGGCAGGGCGAATTTCTTTGTGAGGCATGGCATGGCCGCCGACCTTCGCGTCCTTCCTTCGGGTGCAGAATCAGCCGGTCGATAACGACACAGCGCCGCGATGCCAGACGGCATCGCGGCGCTGTCGCCGGGAGAACTTCTTACGTGGCAGCCTGCTGGTCGAGAGCCTGTTGCAGCGCAGCCCGACGGCGGCCAGCGCAATCCTCCACGGCATCCACGATTGTCTGGTAGCCGGTACAGCGGCAGATATTGGACGCCACCACCTCACGGATCTCCTCGCGGGTCGGCTCGAGTTCCTCGCGAAGGAATCCTTCGGCGAGCATGAGGAATCCGGGCGTGCAGAAACCACATTGCAAGCCATGGTTCTCCGAGAAGCACTGCTGCAGGTCACCCATGCTGCCATCGGAATTCGCCAAGGACTCGACTGTTCGGATATCGGCTCCCTCGACCTGAGCGGCGAACATCAGACACGCGCGTGCCGGCGCACCGTCGACCAAGATCGTGCAGGCGCCGCAAATCCCGTGTTCGCACCCAACGTGAGTGCCTGTCAGGCGCAGATCGTGGCGTAGCACATCCACCAGGGTGCGACGGGGCTCGACGGCGAGATCGTAGCGCTGGCCGTTGACTGTCAGCTCGATCAGCTGGACCTCAGACATTGGTTCCCTCCAATTCTCGTCGAGCCTGGATCTCCTCCGAAGGTGTGCGCAGCGGGTGCTCGAGTGAGCGGTAGATGAGTTCACGAGAAATCGGAGTGTTGTCGAGCTGGACACCGGTGTGGCGCAGCCCATCGTTGACCGCGTTGAGCACGGCCGCCGGGGCGCCGATCGTGCCACCCTCCCCGGCGCCCTTGGCGCCACTTTCGGTGAGCGCACAGGGGGTCTCGAGGTGCTCAATGCGAATATCGGGAATCTCCATGGCCGTGGGGACCTTGTACTCCATGAATGTCGGTGCCAGCGGTTGCCCGTTCGCGTCGTAGTTGACCTCCTCGAACAACGCACCCGCGATTCCCTGCGCGATCCCGCCCCGGGCTTGACCCTCGACAACTTGAGGGTTGATCGCGACACCCACATCCTCGACGCACACGTAGCGCAGGATTTGCACTCCACCGGTGCCGGGATCGAGCTCGACGACCACGCCGTGAGTGGCGTTCGAGAAGACTCCGTCAGCGAGCATGTCGAAGCTGGCGCTTGCCCGCAGACCTGGGCCGATATCCTTGGGCAGTTTCGGGGATTGCAGGTAGGCGACAAAAGCCAAGTCGGCGTAGGAGAGCCGACGGTCAGGATTCTTGCGCATCCGCACCCCGCTGTCACCGTCGAGCTCGACCGAGTCGATGTCTACTTCCATCAGATGGGCCGCCAGCGCGCGCAGCTGGTCACCTAGCTTGACTGCGGCGCCAGCGACCGCGCTGCCACCGATGGTGATCGAGCGGCTGGCGAACGAGCCGAACCCGTAGGGGATCTTGTCGGTATCCCCCTGAACGATCTTGACCTTGTCCATGGGAAGGCCGAGACGGTCGGCCACGATCTGAGCCATCGTCGTCTCGTGGCTCTGGCCGTGCGACAGCGTGCCGGTGGTTACCGTCACTGAACCGGACATATCCATCGTTATGTCGGAAAGGTCATAGCTGACCAGAGCTTTGGGCTTTCTCTCCGAGAAGGCCGTGGAACCCAAACCGGTGCGCTCGGAATAACATGCATATCCGATACCCAGGACCCGACCGCGCGCAGCGGCCTCCTCCTTGCGGTCGTACCAGCCTTCCTCACGCAATGTCTTCTCGCACAAGTTGAGCGATTCGAGATAGGAACCCGGATCGTAGGTGATGTTGTTGCTGTTCTTGTACGGGAAGGTCGTAATGAGATTGCGACGGCGCACATCAAGGGCATCGAGACCGAGTTCTTGCGCCGCCCGCTCCATCAACAGCTCCATGACCATGACGCATTGAGGTCGGCTGACCCCACGATAGGCGGCGGTCGGAGCCTTGTTCGTCGCAATCGCCCGCGCCCTGATTCGATAGGCCGGCAACTTGTAGACACCGGGCATCTCGGTCGCTGCCATCATGGGCTCGATTGCGGCGCTGCTCGGGTAGGCCGAATAGGCGCCCATGTCGCAAATGACGTCGGTATCCAGCGCCAGGAGGTGGCCTTCAGCGTCGAATGCCGCCCGGGAGCGATAGTGCTGCTCGCGCCCGAGGAACGATGCAGTCAGATTGTCTCGCCGGTCCTCGATCCACTTCACCGGTCGACGCAGACGCATAGCTACGGCCGCTGCAGCGATCTCCTCGCGGCCGACACACGATTTCTGCCCGAAGCCACCGCCCATGTCCGGAACGATGCACCTGACCTGTCGCGCGTCGAGCCCAGTGCAGGCGGCCACGGCGTCGCGGATGGTATGGGGAATCTGAGTACACGTTCGAATCAGTAGTTGCTCGTCACGGTCGACCCACTCAGCCAGCGCACCACGGGTTTCCATCGGCAGTGCGTTCTGACGGCCGCTCTTTGCATCGACCGTGATCACGGTATGCGCGGCAGCGAAGACATCGTCGATGCCCTCGGTCGCGAACATGGTGACGTCGACAAGGGTGTTATCGGGCGCTTCGGGATGCAGCAGCGGGGCATCGGGTGCCAACGCAGCTTCCTCGGTGACGACCGGAGGTAACGGTTCGTACTCGACCACAGCGGCCTCGAGTCCGTCCTCAACCGCATAAGGATCGGTAGCAAGCACGATCGCGACGGGTTCACCGACGAATCGGACGATGTCGCGCGCCAGTACTGGCATTGCGGTGGTGCGAAATTCACTCTCGGGACGGTCCATACGACAAATCAAGTCACCGAGATCCAAGTCCGCCGCAGTAAAGGCTGCAACGACACCCGGAATCTCCCGAACTTCGGACAGATCCACCGACACGACTCGGGCATAAGCCTCGGTACTGCGCACGAACTGGGCATGCAGCATCCCGGGTGCGGTGAGGTCGTCGATATAGCGGCCACGCCCGGTCAAGAGCCGAGGATCCTCGCGGCGGCGCACCGAGGTCCCCACCCAGGTGCCCTTTCCGCTCAGATGGCCCGCTTTCGTATTGCCGCCTGATGCGTCGTCTGTCGCGCCGTTTTTCCTTCTCATGCCGCTGACCTTCCTCATGCTGCCGCAGCCTCCTTGCACGCGCGCTCGACCAGGGTTCGGACGAGTCCGCGGCGGTAGTGCGCACTGATTCCTGCTTCTTCGCGGATTTCCGCGTGTTCAGCTACCGCTGCGGCGAAGTCGCCGAATCGGTGGGGTTCGACGGGGCCGGTGAAATCCGGGCCTGGCGTCGCTCGAACGGGTATGGGTGCGATCCCGCCCAGTACCACCAATGGGGTTCCGGGATCGTCGACATTTTGACCGAGGTCGACCGCAGCCGAGACGATTGCAAAGTCGCCCTGCCGATCTGCGTATTCGGTCAGTGCGGCCCGAGGAGCTGGTCGTGGGAATACGATCTCGACGATCAACTCGTCGGGGTTCAGAGCCGTGGTGAACGGGCCGAGGAACATCTTTTGCGCCGGTATCTGCCGGCGCCCTGCCGGCCCCTCGACGATCAGTAGGGCGTCGAGTAGCACGGCGAGGTTGCACCATTCCGCGGTTGCATCCGCGTGCGCCAAGCTGCCGCCGATGGTGCCGCGTGTCCTGATCGGTAGGTGCCCCACCCACTTCATCGTCCGCGATAGAACCGCGAAGTCGGGACCGAGATCGGCGACCTCGATCCCGCGGTGCGTGGTCAAAGCTCCGACATGCAGTGCGTCACCAATCCGCTTGATGCCAGTCAGACCATCGAGATGGGTGATGTCGATCAAGTGCTCGGGACGCGCGAGTCGGAAGCTCATCATGGCCACGAGGCTTTGACCGCCTGCGATCAGTTTTGCGTCATCGCCGAGTTCGGTCAGCAGCTCGACTGCACGCCCCACCGAACTCGCTCGGTGATAGGTGAAGGCGGCGGGCTTCATGCTTCTCCTTTGTCTGGATCTCGGTCCGGGGGCCGAGGGGGTGTTCTCGATGGTCGAGGTGCCGGGCCGGACGAATGACGTCATGTGGGGCGCTCAACCGAGATTAACTAATTTGAACACTGACTACTCTGGTGCGCAAGTGCGAGATCGGGGATCTGCCACGTTTCGGTGCCCACCGGACCGGCAGGTGCTGCCGCGGCCAGTACAAGGCAGGCGGAGTGATATGCCCGTTCTGGGCAGCAGCGCTCCCTCCGATGATTTTCCCTGGTCGAACCGCCGCGACGTCCTTGTGAGAATGTGGACCGCCGCGGGCTGCGCGTCATCGATACCGCCACCATGCCAAGAAGGCTCGACTATTCGTCGGTCAGGCTCTCCCAGAGATCTGCTCGCTCGTTGAGACGCCTCCACATCGAGGCTTGTGCGACCGGGTCCATACCGTCCAACAGCAGAGTGTCGAGGTGTCGCGCCTTGCTGTTCACTTCGTCCAACAACTCAGCGCCCTCGTCGGTCAGGTGCAGAAGTCGTTTGCGGCCATCCTCCGGGGGCTGCACGCGGACGATTAGTTCCCGGGTCTCGAGGCGTTTGACGACACCGACCATCGTGGACCGATCCAGCGCCGCAGCTTTGGCAAGGGAGCCTTGTTCGACACCGGGATGCAGCTTGATCGCGAGCATGACGGCGAACTGGGGGCCGGTGAGGTCGGGACCCACGTAGCGCAGCCATGCCGCCGCGTATGCCTGGTTGAGGCGGCGAATGACGTAACCGGGCATTGCAAGGAACTCCGGGGGAGTGGGGAGTTGCGCGCTATCTCGGCCCCGTTGGATGACTGCACCGGTCGCACCGCTCATCTCCACCACCTCACAGTATCCCTCGCCCAGGTCTCTCTGGTCATTTCGTTTCCTATCACGATGCCGCCGTCCCACTCAGGGTAGTCCGTTCCCGAACCTTCTGAGGACTCATCATCAGGACCATGCCGCCGCAGGTCAAGGCGCAACCTGCGAAGACTGTGGTCAGAGACAGTTGGCGGGCTCGGTGCCAATTGCGAACACGACGGCCGCAGCCATGATCTTCTTGGCCCGTGACAGCCGGGGCAGATCGCTCCCGTCACGGACATTGCTGCCGTCCTCACCGAATTGTGCGATGACGTCACGAGCCCAATCGAGCTCGGCAGGGCTCGGCGCAAGCTCACGGTTGACCGTGGCTGCCTGGCCGGCGTGCATGCACAGCTTGCCGGTCATGCCTATTGCCGTCGTCGTCTTGCTTTCCAGACTCAAGATCGACTCGTCGTCGGAGAGTGTCGGTCCGTCGATCGGCCCGGGGAGATGTGCTGCGCGACTGGAGACGACGAGTCGTGCACGGGGGTACACCATCGCCAACGGGTCGTCGCTCATGCCGGTGTCTCGGCGAAAATCTCCACTACCGAAGGCGAGCCGGAAGGTGCCTTCGGTGCGCGCGATCTCGGGAGCCGCCTCCAGACCTACCGCGGATTCGATCAGGGCGACGATTCGATTGTCCAGATGCATGCGGTTCGCTGTCGCCTCGATCTGGCCGCCGCTCTCCGTCTTGGCGAGCATCACACCCTCCAGGCCCGGAATCCCACGGAGCGCCGCAAGGTCCTCAGCCCAGAACGGAGTCGTGAAGTCGTTAATGCGCACCCACGCCGATCCGCCGCCTCTCAGCCAGGCAACCACGGCGGCGCGGGCGCTGGACTTAGCCGCAGGGGCGACTGCATCCTCGAGATCGAGGATGATGGTGTCGGCATCGGATTCGGCGGCAGCAGTGAATATTTCGCTTTTCGTGCCGGGAATCAGTAGCCATGATCGTGCCTTGTCGGCGGGAACGGCCGATATCACTGGTTTATCCATGGAGGGCGTCATCTCTTGTTCCTGGTTGTGCCTCGCGGACGGCGGGATCTGTTGCGCACTTGGCGGAATGGTCCTGCGTGCACACGTAGCGGGATACGTCATGGTCGCGGTGGGTTTCGGCCCGTAACCGCGGGGGCGACCGGCACCGATAGATACACGGAACGTCCGGTGACCGGTATGTGTCGGGCCAGATCAGCCACGACGTACGTGTCGGGTCCGCACCCCGACCGTACTCGCGCCATGCTCTACGGCGTCCGGTCCTGTTCCGCGAGGGCGGGTTCGGCCCGGGAGTCGTGGGATCAGGAAGCGGTACGCAGGGTGACAACCATTGTCAGGCGCTCCTGATCCCCGATTCGCCGGGTGACATGGCCCAATCCGTCGACATCCTCGGCCAGCAAGATGTCGCCGGGACCGAACCGGCGAGTGTCCCCCAGCGAGGTTTCGACTTCGCAGTCGCCCTTCAACACGATGATGAATTGGGGGCGGGGAGCGTTGTGGCGTTTGCGATCATCGGCTTCCCGCACGACGTGCCGAAAGATGGCGGTGTCGACGGACAACAATTCACCGAACGTGGCCTGAAGGTCCGATTCCGGTGTGCCTCGGGTCTCCCCGCGGGGTTTGACGTCCTCGAAGTACGAGTGGCCATCGGCTCCGGTGTAGATCCGGACATAGGCGGCCATCGGCATCTGTGCGAGGTTGTCGTCGATTTGGCTCGAGGTGCTCATGTGGTGATTCCTTCCTTGAGATGGAATTCTCCATCCAGTTCTGAACTCGTCGCGGGTCCTGGGACCGCCGACAGGTGGACGATTGTCATCGTCGCCGGGACTTGGAGGGCACCGGGACCACAACTGGTTGCGCGTCTACCGTGGTCGGAGGGGCCGGCCGACCGGTCAGTAACGGCCGCCCGGGCGGACGAATGTGCACTCGATGGTTTCGGCGCGAGCGTCATCGAGTGCGCGGCGGACATCGTCTGCGTCGCTGTATTGGCGATCCGGTATCACCCGTGCGGGCACCGTCACGTGCAATTGGTCCACATTGAACGGATAGGGATCGAGCTCGACCAATTGCGGCTGCACCGCGGTAAGGGTCAACTGGACGCGCTCGCGTCCAACGGCGACCGGCACAGACGGGATCGTCCGCGGACCGGGCGAATGATCGATGCTCGCCAGGCTGTCGAAGACATGCGCAGATGGACCTTCGCCCGGGGTGGTGTCGCATACCGATGCGTACAGCGACAACAAGTCCCAGGTCTGCAAGAGGTCGTAGTTGTGCCAGAGATGTTGTTCGAGATCGCTGCGAATCAGTCCTTCCATCAGCGACCGCTTCACGTCGATCCACCTGTTTTCCTCGGCGAGAACGACCTCGTCCTGGCGGCCGTCGGTTCCCCACTTGATCCCACCGGGCTGCAACCCCCAGCGTGCCCGGTAGAGCCCGGTCCAGTGCATCGAGATCAGCAATCCGGCGTACGGGTCTACCGCAAAGACCTCGTCGACACCGCGACTGTAGAGCTTGACGTGGTCTTCCATGCTGAGTTCGAGGAAATGCAGGGGCCGATGTTCGGCCTCATTGAAGAGCGGAAGAAGATCCGGCTCTCGCCAGCCCTCGTCATGCATCGCGGTTGCAAGCGTTGCCTTTTCGTGGGGAGTGGGGACCGCGAAGTCGTCGTTGCCCCATTGTGCCGCGATATCTCCAGCCATCTTGGCGTGTGCAACCTGTTCGATGAGAACGAGTTCGTGGGCATTGCGTCTGATCAACATAGTTTGGGTTCCTTCCACGGACCGGCTCTGCCATGTCCACGGTTGCTGCGGAGGGTCGACGTTGCGTCAAACTAGTTTGTACACCAACCACCATAGGTTACGCGAGAGGATCAGTAAATCCCTGGCTGGAGGGTTTTTCCCAGCATCCCAGTCGCGAAACCGCACACCGGCGAGGACGTAGCGCTGGGGCATGTTGGTCGGCGGCTCTGCCTATAAGCCTCCTCGGGAATCCAGAAAAATGTTCTGAACTGGATGAATATCGCCAAGTGCGCGAGGGGAGGGGCGACCGTGGATCTATTTTGCGTTGCTCCTAAATAGGGGGAGGTGCAACTAGTGCGGGATCTCCAAGGGTCGGCGCTGGGGGAGAGGAGCCGAGCCCATGGAGGGGAGGCGCAGGGGGGGGGCGGAAGCGAGCGGCGGAGTTAACGGACCTTTTACAGCGCGACTCGCCAGGGCCTCATGCCCGTGTCCCCATCTGGGGATAGTGCCAGGTCAGACCCCTAGTTTCCCCTCGAACTGTTTGTTTCGTGTGGGGGTCATCCTCCGATTGCCTGTGCGGCGCATCCTTCACGCGTGCGTGGGCCTCACTCGCGAGTCGACTGGCGTGGATCAGGTTGGGGAGTGCAGGGCCGGCCGCAACGCTGCGCTCAGACGGAAATTTCTGCTGACGTGCGGAAACCAGGAATTCTGGAGCGGTGATGTCACAGGGTGAACGCATCGGATCGCTGGGGATCGACCCCCCCTGTGAAGACAGTTCCGCGAGGCCTGACAGGAGAGGCCCAGATCACAATTGGCCCCCAACTGAGGATTGACGAACACCTGCACGCGCCCTATTGTCAGTACTCGAACTACTCGAACTTCTCTGGTAGAGCCGCTGTCGACACCCCGCCTCATCAGGACAACAGAGGGGGTCGGATGGCCGCCCCCAAGCCCGCCAGAAAGCATTATCGGAAGGAGCTTTCCGTGTACCCCGACGATTTCCCCCGCAATGGCTGGTACATCGCCGCCCACAGCTCGGAAGTCAACCGTGAGTTCCTCTCGCGCTGGATCCTCGGTGATCCGATCCTGTTCTACCGAACCGAAGCCGGAGAACCGGTAGCCCTCGTCGATCGCTGCATTCACCGTCAGATGCCGCTCTCTCTGGGAAATCTTCGCGGTGACCAGGTCGAATGCGGTTATCACGGATTGACCTGGGCGCCGGACGGGCATTGCACCCGTATCCCGGGGCGGACGACCATCCCGGACAGTGTCCGGGTCCAGGGCTTCCCCCTACATGAAGGCAACGGTTTCATCTGGATCTGGATGGGTGATCCGGAGAAAGCTGATACGTCGGAGATCCCTGATCACCACTGGTACACCGCGGACGGATGGGCTACCGCCGCCGGCACCGAACACATGAATGCCCGAGCGCAACTGCTCAACGAAAACCTGCTGGACCTGTCGCACCTGTCGTTCCTGCATCTGACATCGATCGGGTCGCCGGAGATCGCGGAAACCCCGGTCAAGGTGGAGTCGGATGAGCGGTGGGTCCGGGTGAGCCGCACCATGCCCCGCACCATCATTCCCCCCTACTACGCCAAGGTCACCGGAATCGACACCGATATCGAGCGCGAGCAGTACGCCGACTTCTTCGCCCCGGCCTTCCACGTCACCACCACCACCCTCAAGCCGTACGGGGATGCTGACGACTCCCGCAAATGTCACCAGAAGACACTGCACGGCATCACTCCTGAGACTCGGACGAGCACCCATTACTTCTGGTCGTGCTCGCGAGACTTCGCTGTGGAGGACACCTCGGTCACCGACTACATCAGAAACTCCGTATCGACGGTGATCGGCCAGGACATCGATGCCTGCGAAGCGATCGAACACATCATCGCAGCATGGGAACCGTCCTACCCCGAGGAACTCAACATCAAGGTCGACGGAGGACCCTTGCGTTCGCGCAAGATCATCCAGAACCTCCTCGAGAAGGAACGGGCAGACGGCGTTGTCGGACGTCCCCACAACCCGTCAGATGCCATCGCGCGCGCTGCTGCAGCCGCGTCCACCGCTCGCCGGCGTCCGTAGATCCGACCTGTAACCAATCCCAGGCAAACACACATACCAGCCCGCTATAGGGCCGGTGTCTATACCCGAGCCACGGCCTGAGCTCGGCGTGCCGCCAGTGATATTTTGAAGGAGCTCCGTGATGGCTCGCATCACCTACGTCAGCCCCGAGGGGGCCGAGGACACCGTCGACGCCCAAGAGGGCAGCACGGTCATGCAGACCGCGCTGAACAACAACATCAGAGGCATCGTCGGCGAGTGCGGCGGAAACGCACTGTGCGCGACCTGCCATGTCTATGTCGACGAAGCCCAGTTCGACGGCCTGCCCCCCATCGCGGACTTCGAAGAAGAAATGCTCGACGTCACCAGCAGCCCGCGCAAGGACAACAGCAGGCTCAGCTGCCAGATCTCGGTTACCGCGGCCATCGACGGTTTGATCGTCCGGCTTCCCGAGACGCAGGAGTAGACAGTGACCGCCACGGCAACGGGCCTCACCGGAGGGTCGCCGGTCGTCATCGTCGGCGCCGGGCAGGGAGGCGTGCAGGTCGCCGCCTCCCTGCGCGAGGGCGGATTCACCGGTCCGGTCACTGTCGTCGACACCGAGTCGGGGCTTCCCTATCAGCGACCCCCCTTGTCGAAAGCCTTTCTCACCGGTGACGGCAGCCGCAGCCTGATTGACCTTCGTTCGGAATCGTTCTTCGACGAAAATTCGATCAGCCTGCATACAGGACAGAGAGTCGACGGCATCGATCGGTCGGCCGGAAAGGTCGCCCTCGAAGGCGGGGAGTACCTCGACTACGCCCACCTCGTGCTTGCCACCGGCGCCGGGCCCCGGACCCTGCCCGTTCCGGGAGCGGACCAGGAAGGCGTCGCGGTGCTGCGCACATTGACCGACGCGACACTCTTGCGCACACTCTTGCCCGGCCAGGAACTTCGCGTGGTCATCGTCGGTGGCGGCTTCATCGGTCTCGAGGTCGCCGCTGTCGCTGCCAAGCTCGGCCACCGGGTCACGATCGTGGAGACGCTGCCTCGGTTGATGGCTCGAGCGGTATCACCGGAACTGGCGACCTACGTCGCCGACATGCACCGTAGCCACGGTACCGAGATTCTACTGGGGAACCGAGTCGTTGCACTGCCGGGTAAGAACGGCCGCGTAGAGGCGGTCGAACTCGACGACGGATCGCGGATCGATGCCGACCTCGTCCTCGTCGGAATCGGCGCCGTCCCGAACACCGACCTCGCCGTCCAGGCCGACCTGGAGGTCGGAGACGGCATCGTGGTCGACGACGGACTCCGCACGTCGGACCCTGCGGTGAGCGCCATCGGGGATTGCGCCAGCTTTCCCAGCCATCACGCAGGTCGCCGCACCCGACTCGAATCCGTTCAGAACGCAGTCGATCAGGCCCGCCACGTCGCACACCGGCTTCTCACCGGCTCGGTGGAGCCGTACCGGTCAGTGCCATGGTTCTGGACTACCCAGTTCGAGCTGCGGGTGCAGATGGTCGGTCTACCCCAAGAGGAGGACGAACGCGTCATCCACGGTGACCCCTCTACCGGTCGCTTCTCGGTCCTGCGCTTCCACAATGGTCGACTCAACTCCATCGAATCGGTCAACCGGCCGCAGGACCATGTAGGTGGTCGCAAGCTCCTCGCTACAGAATTGCGTCCCACCCTCGATGAACTGCGTCAAACGGACTTCAAGTTTGACCCCAAACGCTTTGCGTAACAACATAATTGCTCATACCTGACAGGATCGAAATTCCCTGTCGACTGTGTTGCACCCTCACAACGGCCGGACCCCATGGCCATCTCCATCCCTCACCAAAGGTAATCATCATGTCTTCAGATGTGTTTCCCGAGCGTCAGACGTTCCGCAAGATCCGCGTCGCCGGTGTCCAGGCCGAGTCGGTGTTCCTCGATCTGGACGCGACGACGAAGAAGTCGATCGAGTTGATCGAGCAGGCCGGCGCCCGCGGCGCCGATCTGATCGGCTTCCCCGAGGCCTACATCCCGACCTTCCCGAACTGGTACGAGACGATCGGTGAGGGCCCGAAGGCACGCGGGTTCGACAAGGAACTGTTCAAGCACTCGGTCGAGGTCGACGGTGAGCACATGCACGCGATCGCCGAGGCGTGCGGGCGCGCGAACGTCAACGCCGTCGTCGGAATCAACGAACGCTACAACGGCACCACCGGAACGATGTGGAACACCCAGGTCCACATCACCCGGGACGGCAAGATCGCCGGCAAGCACCAGAAGTACGTGCCCACCACCGGTGAACGGTTCGTGCACCGCCCCGGCACCACCGGGTTCGTCAACGCGTTCAAGACTGACTTCGGTGGCGTCTCCGGCCTGATCTGCGGGGAGAACTCCAACCCGCTCGGCCAGTACGCAGCCGCACTGTCCTACCCGGTCGTGCACGTCGCCTCGTGGCCGTACTACTTCCACCCCTACTTCCCGATGCACCACGCGATCACCACCGCCGGCGCGGGCTGCGCCTACACCCTCAAGTCGTTCGTGGTGGCCGCGGTCTCACGAATCCCCGAGGGCTACATCGAGGCCGTCGCCGAGACCGACGAGCAGCGTCAGTTCCTCACCGAGCAGCGGGCACTGAAGAAGGGCGCCCTGGTCTTCGACCCCTGCGGAAACGTGATCGCCGACGGCTCCGGATCCGACGACGAACTGCTCTTCGCCGACATCGACCTCGAAGACGTCGTCGTCCCCAAATTGGTTCTCGACTTCGCCGGCCACTACAACCGCCCCGAAATCTTCTCCCCCCTCTTCGAGCAGTAACCACCCCTTCTCCATCCTCCCCCCGCCAGGAGCCCCCCGTGACCCGCAATCGTGTACTTGCAGTGACGGCTTTGACCTTTGCAGTGTTGTTCTGGTCCGGCAACTTCATGCTCGGTGGCGCCGCCGTCGCATCGATGTCGGTGACCAGCCTCATGTTCATCAAATGGGCGGCCGCGCTCATTCCCCTACTAGTGCTGACGCATTTCATCGAACGCCCGAACTGGCGAGAAGTACTCCGACACTGGAAGATCCTGCTTGTGCTGAGCCTTCTCGGCATCGTCGGATACGGATTCATGTTCTACGAAGGTCTGCGCACGACCAGTGGCTTCAACGCATCTCTCATCACGGCGTTGAACCCTGCAATGATCGTCGTCGCTGCTACCTTCTTCTTGCGAGATCGTCTCACAGCAAGGGGAGTGATCGGCATCCTCATTGCACTGGTCGGTGCTCTCTGGGCTCTCTCCGACGGCCAGATCGGTTTGCTCTTCAGCCATGGATTCGGCGTCGGCGATCTCTGGATGTTCGGGGTGATCAGCGTGTGGACTGCATACACCCTCATCATCCGCACCGGACCCCAGATCCCACCCTTGACCTCCACCAGCCTGCAGGTGACCATCGCTGTGATCATCATGGCGCCGCTGATGATTATCGAGGGACCATCCCTGCCCTCCACCTCCGCAGGCGCATGGTCGCTGGCGTACATCGCGATCTTCCCCTCCGTGGGTGCCTACATCCTCTACAACTACGGATCAAAGGAGATAGAGCCAGGTCAGGCAGGCATGTTCTTGAACCTGACCGTAGTCTTCACCGCGATTTTCACAGTCCTTGCCGGACAACCGTTGTCATGGGCTCAGATCGGTGGCGCTGTTCTCATCCTCGGTGGTGTGGGACTGACAACTCAATTGCGGAAGAAGTCACCGACGACAGAAGCCGTAGCGCCCTTCGACGGCGTCGAAGATCAGCAGGACCTCAATCGGGTGGCAAGCCGACACTGGCAGTCGGACTGAAAGTGGCGCACTCCTCGGAAGGGTGAACATGAAATACTATGTTCGAAACGAACAACGAGATGTGCCCCGAACCCCCTCGTTTCAGATGTATTTCGATCCGTCAGAAACCGCTATCGTATCGATCGATATGCATGAAGGGCACCTCAGTGAAAGCCCCGACTGTCCGTGCCCGGCGCCTCGAGGACGCCAAGTCATCGACGCAATCAATGACTTTCACCGAGAGGCACGCGGACTCGGAATTCCCGTCATCCATGTCGTTTCCGCGCTTCGTCCGTCGGGTATCGACGACGTCCGAGGCACACCAGCGGCATGGCGTATCACGATGCCCGAGTATTTCGGGCCCATCCCCGGCGCCAACGAGCACGGTCTCGAAGGCACCGAATGGACCAACCTGCGAACAGAAGTCGACCCGCGCGACGAATTTGTCCGAACCAAGCGCCGACTTTCGGCGTTCTACCCCACCGATCTGGACTTTCTCCTACGCCAGATGGGGGTGAAGACGATCGTGTTCACAGGCATCAATGCCGACTGCTGTGTTCTCAACAGTGCGTTCGAGGCTTCGAACATGAACTACCGGGTGCTCGTCCCTCGCGACGTCGTCGCCGGAACCGAACCCGACCTCGAAGAAGCTGGTCTGTCGATTATCTCCCTGTTCCTCGGCCTCGTGGTCGACTCACGGGGGCTACTCGACACCTGGCGTGCATCCATCGGCATGAAATCCGATTCCGCGATGGTCTGACGTATGGGTACCACCGGCTACCGCCCGCTGGTGGTACCCATCGCCCGACGACCCGGCATGAGTGAACCTAAGGAGAGGAGAACACGACCGTGCCGCTCTCGCAGAGCACGCTCACGCTGCTTCACAGGATGGCGGCATCGTACGCCCGCGCGTACGTCGAGTACTGGGCGGAGACAGCTCCTCCGTCCGCTCCACTGCACCCATTACCGCAGCCCACTTCCTAACACCGCCCCAGGAATTGTTATGACCGTCGCCCGCCCGCAATCTCCTCCCGTCGCCGCAGATAGCAGCACTATCTCCCCTGTGACGGATATCGCCCGTCAAGTGCATGAGTACCGACGCGAGCGCCTGCGGCGAACCCGGCGAAGACGGTTACAGGACGCCGCCTCACAGAACGCGGATCGCGAAACACGTCAGCTCGTCGAGCTCGCCAGGATATGGGCGCCCTACGGTGGAGCGCCGTCGGATGTGGTGTTCCAATCCTTTGGGATATCCCTCAATCAATTCGCCGCCAGACTTTGGGATGCGATTTACCGGTTGGGCTGCGATTCGCACCTCATGAGCGAGCTAGAGGCCGTCTATCCCCGCCAACGACTCTCACGTACCGGCGTATGAAGCGAGGGAGTTGATTCGGTGACCGTCAATGCTGTGGCGTCCGGCACCTCGGGACGCCAGAGGGCAGACCGAACGGCTCCGTCGGGCGAGCATCCGGGATGCCGGCACGCGATTGAGTCGGCGGAACTGTTCGCACTGATGGAGGGGTGCGTGGGTGCTGCGGTGTTCCGGGAACGGGTGTTCAGCCGGGTAGCTGAGGGGGGTATGTTCCCTGGCGCGTGCGCAGCGCTGGAATCGCTTCGAGACAGCGAAGCCGACATGAGTCGATGTCTTCGCGATCTACTTGGGGAGCAGCGCGGAGGGATGCCTGACGACTCGACAGGCCGTGCGGACGAATACGCAGCCCAGATCTGCAGGCTCGGATGGGAGGAGTTCGTTACCGCGGCGGTTTGTTTTGCCGAGGCCGCTCTCTGGCGGTTGTACTGCCTCAAGTCGATGGCCCCGGCGGCTATGCGGTCGTCGCTTCCGGCACTGATCGAGCATCAGAAGAAGCTGGTAGAGGTCGCTGGGCACCTTCGTTTCCAGCGGTGCGGGTGAGCTCGCTGTTCCCCAATCCTCCGTCTCCACTGTCAGCAATGATGACCGCTTCCAGCCCACACATGAGTGTGCGGCGTCAGGCCAATCGTCTTCACGGGTCGGACCTCGGGGGAGTATCTGCGGACGCAGCCGTGGCGTAACTGCGCGGCGAGGCTGACAGGCACGGTAGTCCTTACCGGTCCCGTTCTCGGCAGCATGCCGGATCTGGAGGCAGTCTGCTAGCAAGCTCATTGCCGAACAGCGAACCGATGAGTTCGCTCTGCCGAACATAGCGCGCTGTAGTGCGAAGGCTGTACGGACGGCATGGGCATCGACCAGCGGGTGTCCGGTCACGGCCTCAGTGGTGTCTGTGAAATAGTGGTGACGTCAATCACCGCGCACTAGGCTACTCATGCTCGGTCAAGAGGTGATCACATGTGCGTGAGTTGTAGATCTTGGTCTGCCGGCTTCGGCGCTGTCCCTCCAGTCGTCGCGTGCAATCGCGGGCGCGAGGCCGGACGGGGCCGAAGAGCAGGGTCCTGATGTCGACATGGACGAATCCGATCAGGCGGGGACCGAGCGGGATGTGGCTGGGGGAATCGCCGCCGAGCTGGAGGCTGAGGGGTTTCTGCATGCTCGGGTGGTCGGACACGGCGGTTTCGGGATCGTCTACCGGTTAGACCAGGAGGACCTGCGCCGTACCGTCGCGATCAAGGTCTTGCAATCCGATGTCGACCCCGCTAGTCGCGCACGTTTTCTCCGCGAGCAACAAGCGATGGGCGCTCTGTCCGAACATCCGAACATAGTGGCCATCCTTCAAGCAGGCGTTACACGCACCGGACACCCCTACCTAGTCATGCCCTTCCACGGGCGCGGTTCACTGGACGAAAGGATTCGCCGGGGCGGACCACTCAGCTGGCCTGCAGCGACGAGTATCGGAGTCCGAATCGCTGGTGCCTTGGAAACCGCCCACCGATTGCGCATACTCCACCGGGACGTTAAGCCGTCGAACATACTGTTGACCGACTACGGCGAGCCCGCCCTCACCGACTTCGGAATCGCACGGATAGAGGGCGGCTTCGAAACGTCCGCAAACATCATCACCGCCACCCCCGCCTTCACTCCTCCGGAAGTGCTCCAAGGGCAGCCTCCGACACCTGCCTCCGACATCTACGCTCTCGGAGCCACCCTCTTCTGCGCAATTACCGGGCATGCGGCCTTCGAACGCCGATCAGGTGAGCAGGCAATCTCGCAGTTCTTCAGAATCCTGCGTGATCCGATCCCGAATCTCCGCAGCCACAGAATTCCAGATGATCTCTGTGTTGCTATCGAGCACGCCATGACACGAGATCCGGCAGAGCGCCCTCCGACCGCCGCCGCTTTCGGGGAGGAACTGCGCCTCGTCCAGCGCCACCACTCGCTTCCACTCGATGATATGGCTTTGCCAGGAGAGCCTGGAGAGGTCGATGAAGACCGGCACGACATCCCGACCGACAACCAAGGGTTATCGGGAAGCCACACAGGCGGTGCGAGACGGTCTGGTGTCTTGTCTGTGCCGATCGGCCCGGTGACGAAGTACCGCCCACCCCGAAGCCTTCGAAGGATGGTCGAGCGCAGCCGGCTCATCGATCTCTTGCGTTTAGGTGGGGAACGCCGGCTCATCGTGATCCACGGTCCCGCCGGCTTCGGAAAGAGCACCTTGGCAGTCCAATGGAGCAGTCACCTGAAGGCAATGGGCACTTCAGTCGCATGGCTCGCGATTGACCGCGACGATAACAATGTGGTCTGGTTCCTGGCCCATGTCCTCGAGGCGATCAGACAAGTGAGACCCGCCCTCGCGGAAGAACTGGCACGTGCCCTCGAAGAATACGGAGACAACGCCGAACGATTCGTCCTCACCTCACTCATCGACGAAATTCACGAGAGCGGCGAACGCATAGCCTTGGTGATCGACGACTGGCACCGAGTGACAGATGCTTCCACGATCGCCTCTCTCGAGTACCTCATCGACAACAGCTGTCACCACCTCCAGCTGATCGTGACAAGCAGGACCAGATCTGGACTCCCGCTCAGCCGCACACGAGTTCACGACGAATTGGTGGAAATAGACTCGAGCCAACTAAAATTCGACATTGACGAATCGCAGGATTTCCTCGCCGAGCTGGGCGGGCTGGCGTTGTCGCGCTCGGAAGTCACCCAGATAGTTCGCTCGACGGATGGATGGGCGGCAGCCTTGCAATTGGCCTCGTTATCGCTGCGTGGCCGGAGCGATACCGCGGCGTTCATCGGCACCATGTCGGGACGCCATCGCGCGATCGGAGACTATTTGGCGGAGAATGTACTGGATTCGCTCGATCCGGCCATCTTGGACTTTCTCCTGTCGATCTGCGTGACCGAAAGAATCTGTGGCGACCTCGCATCGGCATTGACCCAGGGTAGACACGGTCGAGCGATGCTGGAGGAGGTTGAGCGACGAGACCTGTTCCTTCACCAGGCGGACGACGCGGGAGAGTGGTACCGCTTCAGCGGGGTGTTCAGTGCGTTCCTCCGTGGTCGGCTGGAACGGGACCTTCCTGAACGGAAGGACGACCTTCATCGGATCGCATTCGGATGGTTCGCCGACCGTCGCCTTCTGCGGGAAGCAGTCGATCACGCCTTGGCGGCCGGTGAGGTGGAACAAGCGGTCACCCTTGTGGAGACATACGGGATGTACTTGGTCGACCACGGCCAAATGGTGACCCTCCTCGGACTGATAGACAAGCTGCCGCCACGCGAGGTCGTCAATCGCCCTCGGTTGCAAATCGCGATCGCGCAAGCAAATGTGTCGCTGCATCGCTCAGCAGCGGCACGGTCCGCCCTCGACCTCGCAGACTTCTCCCTCGGACAGACAGCCGATGAGCAGGTGGATGACACGCTGGTGGTCGAAGCCAACGTGGTACGGGGCGTACTCGACGTCACAATGGACCGTATCGACAATGTTGAAACTCTGGTTTCGCCCTGCCTGGATGACCCAGACTCCCAAAGCGCCTGGACAGTCTCTGTGGCCGCAAACATCAAATCATTTGTAAACATCTGTCGATTCGAGTTCGACGCGGCCCGGCGCCTACAAGATTGGGCAGCCGGTTACCATCGCCGCGCCGAAGGCACTTTCACCGAAGTCTACGGATACTGTTATGCAGGTCTGGCAGCCCGTGAGCAACTCGATGTAGCATCGGCGGAAGCGAGCTTCCTGCATGCCTTGCATACCGCCCGAGAATCGATGGGCTTCCACTCGCACGCAGCTCGGATGGCCAGCGCTTTGCTCGGTGAGCTGCGCTACGAGCAGAACCACCTCGAGGAGGCAGAACAGCTGCTTGACGAGAGCCACGCGATGGGATCGGAAATCGCGTTAGTGGATTTCATGATTGCCATCTACGCCACTGGATCTCGAGTGAAGGCGCTCACCGGCGATGTCAGTGCCGCCGCCGAGCTTCTGAACGAGGGAAAGGAAATCGCTCGAAGTATGGACCTTCCGCGGCTGGCAGCACGTATCGAGGACGAAGAACTGCGGCAGGGACTCCTTCGAACCGCACGCGTCATTCAGGGTGGTGAACCGCCGCATGATCATATGAAGAGGGACCACATCAAGGGGATTGAGGCGATCACCGCCCAAACCGTCGAAGCGTCGACCATACGACAAATGCTGCGAACCAAGAAACCGGACCGCGTCGATGCCGCCTGCGTCAGAGCCCGCCAATTGACGCAGGGAATCGCCATGAACGATCGTCCACGGGCTCTTTTGCAGGCGAAACTTCTGCTGATCGCCTGTCTCATCGAGGCCGGACGGATGACCGAGGCGGAAGAAATGCTGACCCCGGTTGCGCAGCAATGCGCAGAATTGGGGCTAGTCCGATTGCTGGCAGATGCCGGCCCCCAGTTGATCAATGCGGTAGCACGAATCCGCGGTCTTCCACCTTCCTTCCTTCAAGCGGTAGCAACTGCGGGAAACAATGGCCTTCACCCGGCCGGATGAGTACGAAAGTTCCCGTGGCGTCGCCCCCTGAAGGAGGACCGCTCGAACTGCTGCGATCAGATCGATCCGCGAAGCTACGGACGGTTGCCACTGAGCGGTCGGAGTCGGGACATGCAGCCAACCCTCGTATGATTCGCCCGCCTGCAGAGCCTTATTGCGGCACGGATCGAGGTCGAGCACAATTACCAAATTGCCTTGGTCGCCTGTTCTCGACGCGCTGAGCTCCGCAGAATTTCGCACACCGTCCCCGACCGCCGCGACCAGATCCGATATCGCAAGGTGAGGATCGGCTGGGGTCGACCGCCGGCGTTCGACAAGGACCGCTACCGCGAACGCAGCACCGCCGAACGTGGTTCGGGCGTCTCAAGCAGTGGCGTGGCATTGCCACTCGTACGACAGGTACGCCACGATCTACCACGGTGGCGTACTCTCGCCGCCTTATGCGCACATCCTGCTACCGCTGTCACGACGGATACCGGTGGCAGCTTGACTGATTCGTCGCATGCTGACACCGGTATCCTCTGGCGCACCGCAATTTTCGTGGAAGAGCCGCTTACTGGAAGGATGTTTTCCCGTCCCGGACGGCTTGTTCGAGGAGCGGTGCCGGTGACCAGTACTCTCCATGCACCGCCTCGAACTGCCGGATCCTGCGGAGGACCTCCTGGAGGCCCAGGGACTGCGCGTAGTACATCGGCCCGCCCCGGTGAGCCGGGAATCCGTAGCCGTCGACGTAGACGACGTCGATGTCGGACGCGCGCTGGGCGATGCCTTCGCCGAGGATCTTCGCGCCCTCGTTCACGAGCGCGAGGATGCACCGGTCGACGATCTCGGCGTCGGCGATCTCCCGCTGCTCGATCCCATCCTCTTGCGCGCAGCGGCGGATGACCTGCTCGACCACAGGGTCGGGTACCGGTAACCGGCTGCCGGCCTCGTACCGGTAGTAGCCGGCTGCGGTCTTCTGCCCGAAACGGCCACCCTCACAGAGGACGTCGGCAACCCGCGAGTACCGCAGATGCTGGGGCCGGCTGGGGGCCAGGCGCTTGCGGGCTGCCCATCCGATGTCGAGACCGGCCAGGTCGGACATCGCGAACGGTCCCATCGCGAGCCCGAAGTCCTGCAGGACGTGGTCGACCCGTTCGGGCGTCGCGCCTTCTTCGAGCAAAAAGTCCGCCTCGCGGCGGTACGGCGAAAGCATCCGGTTCCCGATGAACCCCTCACACACCTTCGACAGCACCGGAACCTTGTCGATCTTCTGCGCCACTGCCAGGCTGGTCACGACGACATCGTCCGCGGTCACCTCACCACGCACCACTTCGAGCAGCTTCATCACATTCGCCGGACTGAAGAAGTGCAGACCGATCACGTCCTGTGGCCGGGAGATCGACCGGGCGAGTTCGTCGACGTCCAACCGGGACGTGTTCGACGCCAGCACCGTGCCCGGTTTGCAGAGGGCATCGAGTTTCGCGAACACCTCCTTCTTCACCGTCATGTCCTCGAAGACCGCCTCCACAACGAGATCGGCCGACGAGACGGTGTCGAGATCGAGGCTCGGCTCGATCAGGGCGATCCGCTGCTCCACCTGGTGCGTGGTCAACCGACCCTTTGCGGCGGAGGCCTCGTAGTTGCGGCGGATCGTCGCCACACCACGATCGAGCGCGTCGACGTTCTGGTCGATCAAATCGGCCGGGACACCGCCGTTGGCGAAAGCCATCGCGATACCCGTACCCATGGTGCCGGAACCGATCACGGCCACACGGTTGATCGGCCTCGGCACGGTGGCACGGTCGATGTCGGCCACCTTCACCGCTTCCTTTTCCGCGAAGAAGACGTGCCGCAAAGCCTGCGCCTCCGGACTGTCGACCAGTCGCACGAAGGCGGCGCGCTCGAGGGCCAGTCCGTCCTCGATCGGGTGGGTGGTGGCGGCCTCGACCGCGTCGATGGCCGCGAGTTGCGCGACTCGGTTGCGGGTGCTCGGACGGACGGCCTTGCGGGCGGCGTCGAAGTCGACACCGTCACGGCTGACGGGCGGACGATCGTCGATGACCGGTGCGGCGGAGCCTTCGGGGACACTGTTGCTGAGGAAGGTCAGTGCGGCGTCGAGGGGGTCGCCGGTCACGCAGTAGTCGACGATGCCGAGTTCGGCGGCGCGGGACGCCGTCACGGTGGCACCGTTCTGGATCAGGGTCAGCGCCTCGGCGGTGCCGATCAGCCGCGGCAGGCGCTGGGTGCCGCCGGCGCCGGGGAGCAGGCCCACGTTGACCTCGGGAAGTCCGATCCTCGCTCCAGTCTGAGCGATGCGGTAGTTGCACACCAATGCCAGTTCGAGGCCACCGCCGAGAGCGAAGCCGTGAATGGCGGCGACCACCGGTTTGCGCAGCGCCTGGATCTGGGCGAAGACCTCCGACACGGACGGTTTCACCACAGCGGCTGGTGTGCCGAACTGCCGTAAATCCGCGCCGCCGCAGAATCCCTTGCCGTCTCCGACGATGACTACCCCGCAGATCGCGTCATCACGGGATGCGGCGATACCCGCGGACAGACCGGTACGGATCGTGTCCCCGAGACCGTTTACCGGCGGGTTTGCCAACCGGATTACAGCGACGCCGTCGCGCACTTCGTACTGCACGGTCGGTGACAGATCGACGATCTGCGTTGTCTCACTCATACAAAATTCTTCTCTCTTTTGACTACGGTTCTAGGTCTGCTCACGAGGACTTCTGATGGGCCATCACACGGTCGGCATCGCGCGCGGGGTTGATGAAGAGCATGGCGATGACGGCGCCCACCACCGCCAGTACTCCGAATGCCTGGAACGATTGCGAATACCCGATAGCTGGGGAGATCGCCGTATCGACGATTCTGCCCGTTGCGTAGGGGGCGACGACGCCGCCGATGGCCATCAGTGCCAGGAATGTGCCCAATGTTCCGGCCAACTGGGGTTTGGGGCAGATCTGTGAGATGGCCGCGTTCATCACGGGGATGACAATGCAGCCGATCCCGTAGCCCACCGAGACCACCACCACGGTCATCGCTGGGGCTGCGATGTAGGGCAACACCACCATGGACAGTCCGCAGATCAGCAGACCCGCCGCCGGTAGTACACCCCGCACCAGTCGCGAGCTGACGCCACGACTCATCAGGCGGTCGCTAACGAACGACACGCTGAACATCGCGACCAGGGCAGCGATGCTGGGGAAGCCGAACATCGTGCCGGCTTCCAACCGCGAATAGCCCAGACCCTTCTCGAAGTACGACGGGAGCCACGTCAATACCACGGTCAGCAACGCGTACATGGGGATCACTGCTGCGGTCGCGGCCAGGAACGTCGGGGTGCGGAAGATGGCGGTCCAGGGAACGCGCGCAGCATCAGTGTTCGTGTCGGTCGGCTCGGATGTATCCGGTGTGGTCTGCTTCTTACGCTTTTCTCCGTAGGGTCCCTCTTTCCAGGTGGACAGCCACAGCGCGCACCAGGCCACCCCGATGATCATCATCACGATGAACGAGGCATGCCAGCCGTAGGTGATGATGACGTAGGTCAGAGCAGGTGCCACCGCGATCTTGGCGACGGAGTTGGCTGATGAGATGAAGGCTCCCGGCAGTGCCCGCTTCTCGAGGGGATGCCACGAATAGGCTGCCGTGTGAATGAGGGCGCCCGACGGTCCTTCCAAGAATCCCAACAGGATCCGGCTCACCAGCAATACCGCGAAGCTCGCTGCCAGGATCATGGGCAGCATGCAGATCGCCCAGGAAATCGCCAAGAATGTGAGCGACCATTTCAGGGTCATCCACTTGTTGATCGCGCCGGCGAAGAACCCGGATACTGCGAAGGCGAAGAAGAAGAGGCTGCCCGCGAGTCCGATCTGTGCCGATGTCAGCCCGAACTCTTCTTTCAGGGGCTGCGCTACGAGTCCGAGAAGAATCTTATCGCTGTAGTTTATCGTGTACAGCAGCACCAGGACTGCGGTGATTCCCCAAGCTGTCCGGCGAGACTGCGGCACAGCAGTTTTGGTGTGTGACGGTGGGTGAAAAACTTTTGAGATGGACATGGCATCCCTCGATCCCTTGTGGAGAAGAATTGTTGATGAAGCGCGGGGTTGACAGAGATTACGTCAGGTGACCCGGCGTCTGGGGCCGGCGGCGGGAACCTTTGCCGGCGGCCCGGATGGTCAGAGTCGTTCGAGGATCATGGCCATACCCTGTCCACCACCGACACACATGGTTTCCAATCCGAATTGCGTGTCGCTGGTCTGCAGGTTGTTGATCAGTGTGGTGCTGATCCGGGCTCCGGTCATGCCGAACGGATGCCCCAGCGCGAGTGCGCCACCGGAGATGTTGAGCCGGTCTTCGTCGATCTTCAACGCGCGTGCGGAGGCGAGCACCTGAACAGCGAAGGCCTCGTTGATCTCGACGAGATCAATGTCAGCGATGGACATGCCGGCAATGGCGAGTGCCCGGATCGATGCCTCGACCGGGCCGAGGCCCATGATTTCTGGTGACAGCCCGGACACCGCAGTCGAGACGATGCGGGCCAACGGGGTCACGCCCAGTTCGGTGGCCTTGGCGCCGGACATGATTATCAGAGCGGCGGCACCGTCGTTGAGCGGGCAGGCATTGCCCGCCGTCACCGTTCCGTCGGGGCGGAACACCGGCCGAAGCCGGCTCACCGCCTCGTAGTTGGTGCCGCGTCGTGGTCCGTCGTCGGTTGCGACCACGGTGCCGTCGTGCCGGATCACCGGGGTGATCTCGCGGTGATAAAACCCGCTGTCGATGGCGTGCTCGGCGCGATTGTGGCTCCGCACCGCCCAGCGGTCCTGCTCTGCGCGAGAGATCCCGGTGAGCTGGGCGACGTTCTCCGCGGTCTGGCCCATCGGGATGTAGACATCGGGCATCAGAGTCTGCTCGCGCGGGTCCACCCAGCGTTCGGGGTCGGTGCCGGACCGCCGCTCGGTGCGCTTCTGGGCGTCGGCAAAAAGCGGGTTGTGTGTGTTCGGCCACGAATCTGAGCTACCGCGATCGAAGCTGGACACCGACTCGACGCCGGCCGAGATGAACACCTCCCCTTCCCGGGCCCTGATCGCGTGGAATGCCATGCGCGTGGTCTGCAGGGAGGACGCGCAGTAACGCGTGAGGGTGGTACCCGGCATGAAGTCGTAGCCGAGCTGCACGGCGACGGCGCGGGCCATGTTGAATCCCTGCTCGCCGCCGGGTCGGCCGCAGCCCAGCAGCAGGTCGTTCACCTCGGCGGGATCGAGTTGGGGCACCTTGTCGAGGGCTGCGCGCACCATCTGCGCGACCAGGTCGTCCGGTCGCATGCCGGCGAGTGAACCCTTGACGGCGCGGCCGATCGGTGAGCGGGCCGCGGAAACGATGACGGCATCATCGGGGCGTACGGAAGACACAGGAATCACCTTTTATTCGGAGGGGATGAACGTGAGGGTCTCCGCGATGCACACCGGTGTGGCTATGCCCTCGCCTTCGAGACCGTCGCGGTGGAGGTCGGGCCCAGCCCGGTATCGGTGCGTTCGATCGCGTCGAGGCGCAGGGCGGCGCACACCCGCGTTTTCACCGGGCGTGTGCCGGGAAACCGCACCCGGCCCAGCCTGTAGTTGAGGCGACGGGGCACCGATGATCTCTGACGGCTCTGGGACATCGCCTCGACGAGCGACGCCGTGAGGTATCCGTACGCGATCGTCGCCCCGATCGGAGTCTGTGTCGCCCGGTGCGCATCGGTGTGGTCCTCTATTGCGTCGGCGAATCGGTCGAACCGTTCCTGGTCGATGGTCAGCTAAGTCGGTGGGGCCGAGGGTGACCCCGGCCAGCTCGTCCAGGTCTGCCACGACCACCACGGTCGCGGTCATGTGTCGCTTCTGTTCTGCAGCCGGGATCTGTCCAGTGGGCCGTCGCCGACGGCGACGAAAATGGTCGTCCCGTCACCGGTGTGGGCGGTGAACTGGCACCGGGCGCGGCCGCCGACCTCGTGTATCCGGGTGTGGAGGGTGACGGCATCGCCGGTCAGCGCGTTGCCGACGAACTTGGCGCTCAGCCGGCCACTGCGCGCCCAGTCCGGCAGCGACGACAACCCAGCCATCACCTGCGCCGCCCGTTCGAACACGTACATGCCTTGCAAGATGGTTCCGCCGAACAGTTCGCGCGCTGCAACCGGATCGGTGTGAACGGGGCCGGCGGTTGCGGTTGCGCCGCCGAAGGCGTCCAACAGTGGCTGGGTGACAGCGAACGCAAGACTGTCGGTGACCTCGAACTCGTCGTGGATCTCCGGCTGTTCTGCGAACAGCCCGAGATCGCTCACCACCTGAGGTTCAGTGTCGGGTTCATCGGTGTGTCCGGGGAAAACGAACGTCTTGAATGCCGACAGTGCATGGACCGGTCCGCTGAACGCCTGGTACTCGAGCACCAAATGGCGTTTGCCACGCCGGATCTGCTTGTCGGCCACCCTCATCTGCACCCGGCCCGGCTCGTCGGGTGCGGCGAACCCGTGGAACACCACGGTCTCCTTGCCGTGCACGGTGCCCAGCGGCAGATCGACCAGCGCCTTGACCGCGTGCAGGGTGTTCAAGGACAGAGGCGGCCGGGTGTTGTCGGTGTAGACCCTGTGCCCCGGATCGGCCGCGTCCGCGTACTGTCGGGCTTGATCTGTCGTGAAGGCGGGCCAGAACTCGCTGAGAGATTGACCGACGGCCAGTTCCTCCCACCTCCGGGGCTGCGCGGTCAGACGCGACTTGTGGACCTTGCCGGTCGCCGTCATCGGCAGCGCGGGCAGTACCCGCATCGTGGGCACCTTGTAGGTGGCCATGTGCTCCCGCGCCCAGGTGCTCAGGGTGCCGCTGTCCAGGTCGTGGCCGCGCCGCAGTTCGACGTAGGCAACCACCTCCTGTCCCCTCGTCTCGTGGGGCGCGCCGACCACGGCGACGGCCTGAATCGATGGGTGACGCGACAGCAGGTGCTCGACCTCGCTGGGAAACACACTCATCCCGTTGACCTTGATCATGTCCTTTTCGCGGCCGAGGTAGTGCAGGTAGCCCTGGTCGGACAGCTTGCCTGTGTCGCCGGTCAGCAACCATCCGTGGTGGGTGACCTCGGCGCTGGCCTGTGGTGCATGCCAGTAGCCATCGAAGGCTGCGGGTGTGCGGAGGGCGATCTCTCCGGTCTGGCCCATCGGTAACGGCTCGTGGGTGGCACGGTCCAGGATCAGGATGTCGGTTCCGGGCATGGGGAGCCCGCAGAACACCGGCTCGCTGTTCAGGTCGAGATCACCGTCGTGCATGCCGGTGGTGAAGGTGTTGGACGTGTGCGACTCGGTCATGCCGTATCCGGCCTCACGCAGGATGCCGGCACCGGCGGTTTCCTCGTCCCACCGCCGCCGGATATCGATCGACAAACGCTGGGAGAACGACATGCACCGCAGATGCTGTAACGACGTCAGGTTGCGGGCGTCGGCCTTGGCGGCGTCGAGCAGTTCGAGATAGTTCTCGACGACCCCACTCATCGCGGTCACGCGATAACTTTCGATGGCCGCCAGCGCGGCGCCCACGTCCCAGCGCGCCAGCAGCACAATCGTCGACCCGGACAGCAGTGGGGCGAGGATGCCGGTGTTCTCACCGGAGATCCAGAACACCGGGGTGTGCGACATGACCGTCTCGTGTGTGGTGTCGGACGGCGTTTCCGGCAGGATTCCCCACGCGGCAGCACAGTTGGCGCCCGCATAGACCATATTGCGTTGGGTGTGTCTGCACCCCTTGGGCAAGCCGGTGGTCCCACCGGTGTAGTTCAGCGCGGCAAGCGCATCGGGATCCTCACGCCGGTTCTCGACGGCGGGCCCGGTGACCAGTTCCTGCCACCGGCTCGGAAATTTCTGCGCGCCGGTGTGCGACCGCAAAATCTCCGGCAGCGGCAGGGTCGGCTCGGCCGGGACCAGTTCCTGCACATCGACCGGCACGATCTCGCGCACCGTCCGGAACGCCGCCACGGTGGCGATGGGTACCAAATGGCTGGCCGCGACCAGGATGCTGATTTGGGCGTCGTCGGCCTCGTACTCGAGTTCGCCGCGCTTGAACATCGGATTGACCGGTACGTGCACGGCCCCGGCCTTCAGCGTGCCCAGCATGAGGACCAGGAACTGGGGGCAGTTCGGCATGAAGACCCCGACCCGTTCGCCCGCGGCGACACCGTTGCGGTGCAACCAGCCAGCGAATCGATCGCTGTACTCGTCGAGTTCGGCATAGGTGATGTCGGTGCCGTAGTACCGGATGGCCACCCGGTCCGGTGTCCGGCGGACCTGATCGGTGAAACACTGGGTGAAGGTCCGGTGGAGAAACCGCTCCGGCAGCTCCTTCGGCATCTCCGGCGGCCACACTCGTTGCTGCGCTGCCCGGATGGTCGCAAGCCGCGCCTCTGCCATCGCCGTCCAACGTTCGGCAGTTCGCTGCACCGGGTTGAGGGTCGATTCAGACATGTGGACCACCAGCGCCCGTCACGACCGTCGTCCGGCCCGTGAGAAGGTTCAACAGTTTACCTTTCTTGTGGTTCGACATGGGTCAGCCCACCGCGACACGTTCACGCGTGCGGGAGAAGGCGAACAGGTGCCCGAGCGCGCGGGCGGCGTGGGCACCGTCGCTGAAAGTCGGCACCCCGGCTCGACGCAACGCCTTGCGAGGTGCGCCACTGCCGCCGGTCCACACGACGACCATCGGCTTGGACGTCGCCGCGTAGGACGTGACGATGGTGTCGACGATCGCGGTGCTGTCACGTTCGGCGTTACCCAGCAGCACAGCAATCATGTCCGTGTCGGGGTGGTCGGTGACAACGTGCAGAACCCGAGACAGGATCGTCGGATCCTTGATGAACTCGGCGGTCATGTCGATCGGATTCCGCGACGACCCATACGACGGGATCTCGGCGGTGATCGGTGCCCGCCACTCGCTGGGCAGCTCGTCCACGCGAAGGCCTGCATCGTGCGCATCATCGGTCATCAGGACGCCCGCGCCGCCCGACATCGACACAGCGGTCAGCCGGTTGCCGTCAGGCGTGCGGCCCGCGGCGAACACCTGGGTGGCGTCGACGGCCTCGCTGAGGGTGCTGACCTGCACGAACCCCAGGTCATGCAGACGACCCGCCGTCTCTGTGCCCGATACGCCGGCGGAGCCGGTGTGCACCTTCGCCGCCGCCGCCCCCGCTTCGGTACGCCCAGACTTGAGTACGATAACCGGCTTGGTGGTGCGCTGCGAGGTCTGGCTCAGCTGCTGCAGTGCCCGCGGCGCATTGAGGGCTTCGAGGTACATGACACCGCTGCTGACGTCGGAACGCTCGAGTAGGGAGCTCAGGAGCTCGGCGGCGGTCACGTCGACCTCGTTGCCGGTGTTGGCCAGGTATCCAACCCCCAGACCGTGATCGAGCAAAAGACTATAGAGATAGGTTGCCATCGCTCCGCTCTGGGCGACAACAGCGATAGGCCCGTCGTGAAGCTCCAGCCCGGTGTCCAAGACGGAACTGAACGTCAGCGCCGCACCAGTTTTGGCGCCGATGACGCCGAGGCAGTTGGGGCCGAGGACCCGGATGCCGGTCCGGTGGCAGAGGGCGGCGACCTTTTCCTGCAGCTGCGTGCCGCGCTCGGTTTCGGCGAATCCGGACGCGAACACGATCGCGGCCGGAATGTCGGCGGCGGCGCACTCCTGGAGGGCACCCGGCACGTCGGCGGCGGGGACGGCGAGCACCGCTAGGTCGATGTTCCCATGCGGGTATGCGCCAACGCTCGGATAGGCGCGCAGGGCTTGGACCGTGCCGCGGTTCGGGTTGATCGGGATGACCTCGCCGGTGAAGGCGCTGCGGTTCAGGAAGTCGATCACCCGACCGGACAGCTTGCGGGGATCATTCGAGGCGCCGACAACCACGACCCGGCGAGGCGAAAAGTAGAGGTCGCAGAGCGGACGCTGCGATGTGACGTGAGCGACGTTCATGTCAAAAATTTAATAAAATTCTTCGTCCAGGTCAACCCTAGCCCCGTCGCGAGCTCCGCGGAGCCGCAGCGGCACCTGAGGGTCCTCCGCTCCACCGCAGGGCTGGATAACCTTCGCAGCGACTGCTATATGCGCAGCTAAATAGCTATTTTGGACTCGACGCCGCGGAGACGCTTCCGCCGAAACGTGGCTCTTCCGGGGGCGTCGAAGTCCGTCAGATTTAATAAAATTTGACTCGGGGGTGAGCGGATTCAAAAAATTGGGTCGCGTTCCTTATAAAGTTCTAGGTGTGAGTACCTCCGTGTCTACGTCAGTCACGCCACCTGTTGACCAACCCGCCACGTCGGCGGTGGAACCCACGTTGCCCAAACAGGGCAGAGGTCAGCTCAGTAACGCCATCGCTGAGCGCATCCGGTCGAGGATCCTGTCCGGGGTATACAAACCCGGCCAGTTCCTGCGACACGAAGAGCTGGCCGCTCAGGCCGGTGTGAGCAACACGCCCGTTCGAGAGGCGCTGCTGGGGTTGAGCAAGGACGGCTTCGTCCAACACGCCTCCCGTCGTGGTTTCGTCGTGTTGCCGCTGCGTCGCCGGGACATGGAGGACCTATACGAACTGCATGCGCAGATATCAGCCACTCTCGCCCAACGTGCGACCAGAGCGATCACCCCCCGAAAATTCGAGGAGCTGTCGGAGATCCAGGCACGATTCGAGGAGGCCCTGGCGGCCCGTGAGTACGGCGAACTGGAACGGCTCAATGATGAGTTGCATCGCCATATCAACCGCATCGCCGACTCGCCGAAGCTGGGCTGGACGTTGGTGACACTACTCAAGTACATCCCCAAGCGGGACTACGCCGATATCGACGGACTTGCCGCGATGCAAGCCGAACAGCACCGCCAGATCCTCGCTGCCATGCACGAGGGTGACGCCGAGGGGGCCTACCGGGCTATGTACGAGCACAGCTCACTGGCCATGGGCGAAATTCTCAACGAACTCGAACGGCTCGGTGTACTCCAACCGCAGTCCGCCCATTGAAAATCCGCCCGGCGGACCCGCACGGCTGCGCAGGAACTCCGCACGCCGGGCGACCATGGTGTGCCGTGAGTTTTGCGCAGTGTTGTGGTTGACGACTACGCGGCCGAAGCATGTGTCGGTTCACGACTGGGTCCGGTCACCAAGGACGGCAGCGACTCGCCTGCGCTGAGGTTTCCGGCGCGTCCGGATATGCGGCCAGCGTAGGGGCAGCCGATGCCGGCCGACTGGCGATGGCGATTCGCTCGACCGACGACCGTCCGGGCTCGATGAGCTGAACAGTCTTGAACGGCCATCCTGCGATCTGACGTGATGCCGGGTGGGTGTGGATCGAACTGGACCAGCACGTTTCGGTAGTCTGAGGGGCGCTCGGCCGTAAGGCCAGCAGCACGCGTGGGAGCACGTCCTGGTTTGGTCACCGGTACATTCTGCTCCTGCGGTTGACCCGCCCTTCGGGGTTGGGTCCGAGCGTGGCAGGCCGTCAATTGGGACACTCACGCCTGCCACGCTTCGCCGTATCAGGGTTGTTCGGCTCAGGGGGGAGATCTGGTGGCGTACAACGTGAGCCCGGACGCGCCCCCGACTCGGCTGGATCCGGAGGCCGGCACCAGCACCACCCCGGTGGCCAAGCCCGCTGGCTACCGCCCGACCGCCACGTACAACGACCGTGCCCAGGAGCGTGACTCGGCGCGGGATCTGGACCGGATGGTCGAGGACGCCGAGTTCACCCGCGCCCGCAAGGACCTCGAGCGCGCCTTCCCCCGTGCCACGGTCCCGGAGGTATCCGAACGCAAACGCCGGGAGTTGCCGATCCCGGATTCGATTCGCCTGCCGCCGAGTTCACGCCAGCGCAAGGTCCGGTCGGTCAACAAACATAGGGCGCAGTCGGCGTTGCCGAAGGTCGGCTACACCGCCGTGCAGACTCTGGTCAGCGACCTGGAGCGCTGGAGCACCGTGGGGGAGGCGTTGTCGACGGCGCGCGGTGACGCGCAGCAGCTGGAGGAGAAGATGCGCTCGCAGGTGCAGCGGGTGGACCGGGCGATTCAAACCGCGGAACGGTTCAACGACCGCGGTCACATCGTGTACTGCGCGGTCACGCTCCCGCATGCGGTGCCGCAGGAGGCGGTCAACCTGCCCTCGACGCTGCAGCCGGGCTCGTGCCTGGACTTCGACCGGCACACGATGGCCACCCACGCGATTCATCAACTCGATCAGACGCTCGGGAAGCGGGATGTGGTGTTCGAGATCGAGACCGGCCGGGGCATGTATCTGGGCCGGTCGGATTCGGTCGACGACACCGCGCACCTGTTGCCGCGGGGGATGCGGTTCGAGGTGGTCTCCGCCGGGGAGGGGCGCTACCGTCGCCCGGACGGCAGCATCGGCCGGCGGATGATCGTGCAGCTGAGGGACATCACCGAGGACTAGGAGGTTGGAGATGGGACTGTTCACCGACGACAAGGGTCGGCCCGAGTTGGTCGTGCACCCGGACATCCTGCTCGGGCGTGCGACTTTCCGGCCGGTCGACGACGAACCCGAGCCGGAGGAGACACCGAAGCAGCGTGCCCGACGGGAGTTGAAGAAGCGGATGACCGAGGAGCGGCTGGCGAAACAGAAAACCGGAGACACCGACCCCGAGAAGAGTTGAACGCCTCCGGCTCATCCTGTGCATCCGCAGTAGCTGATTCTAACCTCCCATCGCGAAAACACTAGAAAGCAGGGGTGATCCCGTGGATCAACGACCAGCAACGAATGAAGAACTCCGTCCCCAGGAATTTGAGGACCGTGAGGAGTGGTGTACCCGTGCGGAACTGCGCGACTGGGGCTACACCGATGCGGGCATCGACCAGCTCTTCGGTCCGGAAACCACCGGGCCCGGCGGGGTCATCGGCTGGGCGCGCGCTCACGTCGACCATGTCGAGGACACGGTCGTCGCCCCGGCTATCCGGCTGGTGCGGGAGGGATTCGTGGACTCGGAAGCAGTCACCGACGTTCTCAGCAGGGCGTTTATGTGATCTCGGGTTCGCCGGAGCCGTCAATCTCGACCGCCCGGGGACGTGTCGTCTCCGCAGGACCGCGGGCAACTGTCGGTGTCGCAGACCCCGATCGTGGGGCACGCCTCGGGGTCGAGGTATCAGGCCAGTTGCCTAAGGCGAGGCAGGACGTGAGCGAGCTCCTCGAAGAGGGTGGGCCAGCCGCGGCGTAACCAGGTGAGGCGGCCTCGGTCGAGGTGGTCACCATCAATGAGGTGGGAGATGCGGTGCTGCTGCGTGGGAACTCCCAGCTCGAGGAGTTTGGCGTAGACGGGGTTGGCGGGCAGCCGATGTCGGGCGATGTGTGCCCAGACGTCACTGGTGGTCCAGTTCCAGATCGGCCCGTACGCGCTCGTGCCGTCCGTGCGGGTGATAGTCCCGTCGCGGCGGCCACCGCGGGTGTAGAGGTGCCGGCGGGCGGGGGATTCGTCGGCGCGCACACCCCACAACTCACCCGGGCCGAGCAGTCGGTGGGCACGGCGGGCGGGTTCGGTGATCAGCACCCGGTGCAGGTCCACCCGCGCGGCCGCGGCGTCGACGGGTGCGGTGTGGTCCCAGAGCCCGGAGGCGACGAGCACGTCCAGTAGTGGTGGGTCGGCGGGGATGCGGTGCAGATCCAACTTCCACGCCTCGGCGAGGCCGGTGAGGTAGTCGTAGGTTTCGGGGTAGTCGAGGCCGGAGTCGAAGAACACCACCGGCACATCCGGGTCTACGCGGCGGGCGAGGTCGAGGACGGTGAGGGAGTCCTTGCCGCCGGAGAACGCCACGTACCCGTCATGGGCTGCGAGATGCGCCTCGATCCGAGTCATGGTGTGCGCGACCGCTGCCGCGCCGGCCTTCGCTGACGGCGTTCGAAGCCCGCGCAGCGACGCGAGGTCCAGTCCGGGGTCCGGTGTCATCACCACAGCGGTCACGCTACGGCGCCCACCACGCTTCGCCTGTTGGCAGGGCATTCGTCCCATATGGGGGGCTATGACCCATATGGGTGCTCGATAGCCGGCAGCGGAGCTGCGACCCTGGCGGATACCGTGCCCGTGGTCCGGGCGTGGCCACGCCCGGGATCGATGTTCTGCGGTTGAATGGGCGGTATGGGGTCGTCCGCGGTGGAGCAACTGTGGCAGACATTGTCCGAGAACGAGTTGGCATTGGTCTGTGTCCGAGGCCCGCAGTGCGAGTGGGCGGATCTGGTGACGGTCGGGGAGAACGTGTCGGGGGAGCTGGTCTGGTTGGCCCGTGAGGTCGGTGAGATCGCCGCCGAGCAGTACCCCCACGACACCGGCGCAGCGAGATCGTGACGACGCCGGAGCTGGCCGCGGCGGAGCGGGATGTGGTGTGGGCGGCCTACACCGCCGCCGAGGGCGCCGTCGACGCCATCGAGCCTGCGGATCGGGCGTCCGGGTGCGCGCGGTGCGGCCGCGCCACGACGGAGATGACGCCGGTCGGGCAGGTGATCTCACGCCGCTTCACTGGGTTCGAGTCGTGGACGAACCTCGCCGGCCGGCATCTGTGTCGGGTGTGCGTGTGGGTGTACCGGAACCGGGCGCTCCGCGCGGACGCGCACATCATCACCCGGGACCCGGCGACCCTGACGCCGGCGGACCCGGCGCTGCTCCACCGGGTGCTCTCCGCCCCGGTCGGCGCGGACACGGCGGTGATCGTGCCGCTGCGGCCGGGCCGCAAACACCTCCTGCCCGACGCCTGCTGGGGTCGGGTCACGGTCGACGACGCCGGGTTGAAATGGACAGCCGCGGATGCGGACCGGCTGGCGGTGATGCGGCGGCTGCTCGGTCAGGGTTTCTCTGAGGTGATGCTGCGACAGGGCACCCCGGCTTATCCGGTGCTGAGCCGCCTGCCGGCGGACGAGTGGCCACGGGTCCTCGACGACTGGTGCCGCCTCGGCCCGTGGCGGCAGGCGGGGCCGTGGTTCGAGGTCGGCCTGCGCGCCAGTCGCCGGTAACGGCTCTCGCGTCGTCGGTTCGGGGTGCGCCGGATCCGAAAGTAATTCTCAGTGCGGACTGTTCACGAGCAGCTGCCAACGACATGGGATTCGGGACCTTCCGACGCGGGGGCGACGGACCATTCCACGTTGTTCGATGCACCAATAGGGTCCTGCGCACCGGGTGGCGACCGGATCGCGGCTGCGGATGTCCGGGCAGGTCACGCTCAGACTGCGGTAGGTGTGAAAGGAGACTGCGACCCCCTGGCCGGTACGGCCGACGTCTGCGACATCTCGACCGGTACCGCCGACAGCCCTACCTGATCGCGTTGACGTGCGGATATCGGTGCGGCGGTTGCGTCGACGCAACGCCGGCCGACATAATGTGGGTGCCCGAGGCAGTAGCCGAGGGAAGTGGTTCGTGTAGGAGGTCTCCGGGGCGTAAGTACCCCTGTAGGCAGCCCCACCCAGAGGTTTCCAGCCTTGCGCGCCCACCCATATACGACGAACGCCCCTCACTCTGTGAGGGGCGTTCTCGTGTCCTCAGATCCGTACGACGGTGATGCGGTGCGCGATCTTCGCGCGCATGCTGCCGCCGCGACCCCAGGCCCAAGCATGCACGTCAGGCAACCATAAGAGGGAATTGGTGGGCCGGTCGTGGGTGTACCGGAACGGGGCCTGGCCGCCGAGTTCGTCGCGGATGATCCGGTTGTCCTCGCGGTCCTGATCGCATGTCTCGATGGTCAGGTTTGTCACCGCCATCTGCGCGAGATCCCGCACGGCGGCCGCGAGGGTCGCATCCCGGGCCTGGCGTTCGTTGACCTTCTTCGAGCTCATCAGGTAGAGGCGGCTGTTCGCCTCCAGTCGGGCGACGTCGGAGACGATCTTCGGCGCCAGCTTCTTCCCGACGCTGGTCATGTGGATGCGGGTGTGCCCGGGCGGGCGGAGGGCGTTCATCTGCTTCCGCAGCGCGGTGAGGTCGCCGGACGCGACCGTCACAGCACACAGGGCGTACTCGCCCCGTTTGGATTCGTCGATGAACGCATGCACGCGGAGAAGTCTCCCACCCGGACCCGACAACCTCGACAGGCCACACCCCTTCCGGAAGCCGAGCTGAAGCCGGGTGACCCGCACGTCAGGGAGGCTCAGGACAACCCGAAACCTGTTCCGCACCAGAAGCGGATTGTGCGAGGTACGGGGTTGTCGGCGCCGCACACCGGCGGCCGGGGGTGTCTCGGATTTCGTGGACTCGAGAAAACTGCTCGTCTTCTCTAGGATCAGCCGCGATGAACATCTCGGACAAGCACGCGTTTTCGGTGACAGAGAGCTGGCTGGCCACGGTCCCCCAGTTGCCGGCGCTGGCCGATCCGGCCGCGCAGGTGGCGGAGCGGTTGGTGTTGCTGCTGCACTACGGCATCGACTGGTCGGAGAACAACTGGGTGGCCGCCCGCCGCGGTGACTACTGGGACAACCTGTTGCCCACCCGGATCCGGTTGGCCACCTACAACAGCATCAACCTGCACCAGTGGTGGACCGCCTCCGCGGCCAGGCTCGGGTCGAGTCCGCGCACCGACGAACAACGCGCGGAGCTGGCCACGCTACTCACCATGGAAGCCCGGCCGGTGCTGCAGGTGATGCGCGATCAAACGACCGCCCTGACATTGCGGACCCGGATCGTCGCGGACGCCGTCCGGGCCTCCCGGACCGGCGACGCTCGGGGGTTGGCGTCGTGACCGTCACCCGTATGTGGGAGCTGGAAATGACCGCCCGGTCGCCGATCTCCCACCGGGGCGAGCTGATCGGCACCACCGCGATCGGCCGGCGGATGAAGGTCCTCCAAGCCGACGGGTCGGTGGAGCTGGTCCCGGTCATCTCCGGGAACTCCTTCCGCGGCGTCCTGCGCCGGATCGCCGAAGGAATGCTGCGGGACGTTCTCGACTATGAGGGCCAGTTGCCGCTGGCCGTCGCACACGCCCTGCGCAACGGCGGCGCGATCGTGAAAACCTCCGCCGAGCCGGTCACCGGTCGCCGCCTGCACCAACTCCGGGAATTGGTACCGCTGCTGAGCGTGTTCGGCGGCGCCATCGGAGCGGCTCCGATCGACGGCTGCCTGCGCGTCGGACACGTCGTTCCGATCGTCACCGAAGCCGCCCCGATCCTGCGCCGCGAGTATCCGGGCCCGGTGCCGTCGCGGTTCGACATCGAGGCCCTCGAGTCGTACTCGCACCTCGACGATGTGACCGCCGGCCACGCCGGCACCGCGGTCGACCCCGTAGCGGGATCGGGTGGGTCGGGGTCGCCGCTGATGCGGTACGACGTCGAAACGCTCGCCCCGGGCACGCGGTTCGAATCGTGGGTGCAGCTTGTCCGCGGCTCCGACCTCGACCACGCCTTCGCCGCGGACGTTATCGGTGAGTTCACCCGGTCGGGCTGGCTCGGCGGCCGCACGGGGATCGGGCACGGCCAGATCGCCACCACCGTCATCGAGCAGGCCGATCGGGGCCCGGTGGTCGATTGGCGGGACATCGTCGCCTCCCGGCGCGATGAGGCCCTTCAAACCCTGCTCTCACTCCCCGCATGACCCTCCACGTGCCAGCGGGGATGGTGCCGCTGGTGATCCGGGCGAGAATGGCTGCCGGTGTCGTGCACGGGGTGCCGTGGGGCATCAGTCTTGACGGCCTCCTTGCCTCGGAGATCCGGGAGAATATGAAAGCCGTGGCACGGGATGCCGGCGGCGAGTACATCCCCTATAGCCATGACATCGTTCCGGAGGATCTGGAGTTGCCGCTGGCCTGCTGCACTGGCGACGGCGGCGACCGCTGGCATTGGGCGGCGACCTTCGCCTTCCCGGAGGACGAAGTGCCGGGCCCGCACGTGCAGTACTGGTCCGCCCGCCCCGACCAGCAGGCCCTGGGCCAGATGTCGGATCAGTTGCCGGCGTTGGTGTCCGAACGGCAGGGCCGCTACCGGTCCCGGGTGATGCCGCTGCCACTCACCATCTGCCGGAACCTGGTGTGGCGGGCCGTCGGTGACCCGGCCGCCGTCGCTGAGTTGCTGACGCCCATCGTGTCGATCGGGAAGAAGCGCGGCGCCGGCCACGGCCACGTCCTGTCCTGGACCGTCACCGAACACCCGGCCGCCGACTCGTGGGAATTTGCGCACCTGCACCCGGACGGCGGTCTCGGCCGTACTGCACCGCGGGCCTGCCTGCATGACGTAGGCGATCTGCAGACCGGTGGAGAGGGACAGATGGGGCTGCGGCCGCCATACATGCACCCGGCAGTCCGAGCACAGGTGTTTCTACCGACGCCCAGGTAACGCAGATCTGATCGATCACGAATAATGATCGAAAATGTTGAGAAGGGGAGAAGTAACCGACAATGACCGCGATGCCCCTTCTGACGCCCCTGCTCTCCCTCGTCGATAGCCCGGCCACCTCGGAAGTGGAGTACGTGGTCGGGGGTAGCGCGCTTAACGGCTCTGCCCGCGATGACGCAGCGCATCTCTTGGCCGATGAGTCCATGACAATCGCTTGTGGCCGGCAACCAGCACTCGATTGGTGGCGGACTCGCCGTGACGGAGGGTCCGCGCAGGTTGGGAACAAGCTGAAGACCCTAGAATCGATTGTCGGGGTCGCGTTCGGTCTTCCTCGGAAGCCGAAGAACGTCGATCATGTGCAAGGACATGTTGCGGAACTGCTGTGGAACCGGCTGGTGAACGAGCGGACAGTGTGCCGTGACGGCCGTCAGCTTGTTCGTGCGCATCCGATCAAGATGGATGCACTTGAGCCCGGTGGTGATGGGTTGGTCGTCTACCAGGATTGTCAGGGCACGTTGGTGTACCGGCTGTGGGAGATCAAGAAGCACGATGCGAAAGCTGGGATTTCGTCCACGATCAATACGGCGAGTAAGCAGCTTCGCGATCGTGGGGATCAGTACCTCTCCAAACTCGCAGGCCCGGAGACGCTGACGGAGGACCTTGCGCTCGGTGACTTGTATGCCAACATGATCGAATGGTGGTGGGACCGCAGTAATCGTGCGGGTGTTGGTGTGTCGGTGGGTACCTCGGACCACCACGCGCCGACGCGGCCGACCACGTTCGGATCCATTAGGACACAGTTTCCAGCTTTCACTGAGGCGAGTCAGACTGAGAGCATCGTGGTAGCGGTCCCGGATTTTCCGGGTTTCGCTGATCGAGTGAAGGAGATCGTGTGGAGCGGTCTCTAGACCTAGGGTTGCTCAATGGAGCCCTCGGCGGGAGGACGGGGCTGCCGACAGCCGAGGAACTCCAACGACTGATGGCGGATGTCGAGGTCCGCCTCATCCTTCGCCAACCCGAGATGGACACGCAACTGTTCGACGTGGCCTGGTACCTGCACGGTGTCGCCTCGGTCGACGAAGCACGTGAGCGCTACACACTCGCGAGGCAGCGGCAGGCATTCCAGGTCAGCGCCCATATCTTCGACTTGGCCCTCGACCAGGACGAATGGACGGCAGAACAACGACTTTCGTACGGATTTGCTGCGGCGATCGGATACCGCCGGGGCGGCCGGGACCCGAATGCGACTGCGATCATGAACCGGCTTCGCAGTGACATCGACATCGATTCCGCCGTCACCGAACACATCAGCACCCTCTCGTTGGAAGTCGGCCTCGCATTCCTCGGATTCGAGACCAAGACATTGTTCCGTTGGTTGGCACGGTGGCGGCGACAGCTCGAGACGATTGGCCGCGGCTTCGAGGTGCCTGACCTCACGACAACCGTGTTCGGCCCTACCCAGATGGTGGTTCTAGGCGCTGAGGACCTGCTTCACTACTTTGCCCGAGGAAACTCTGACCGCCTCGAACGCGGCCGCGCGCGGCTCCGCTCCGCGGCGATCGGAGAGGCCGGTCCTGGAGACCTCAATTCACGATGGGTTGCGGCCCATCTATTGCGCTTCTCCGACGAAGCGGAACAGGGCTCACTGTGGAACCCCGCTGTGTTGCCGCCATCGGTACCGGTCCTGGTTCGCGAAGCCTTCACCATGGGAAATCCCCCCGTCCTCACGCTCTGGGAGCCGCAACGCGACCTATTTAACGGCCCTCAGTCACCTTTCGACCGGAGCGTCCGAAGGATGGTCCTCGCAGTACCTACCAGCGGCGGCAAGACCCTCGTCGCGCAGATGCTTGCAGTCGAGCAACTTGCCCGCACCGATCGATCTGTCTGCTACGTCGCACCCACACGCAGCCTCGGCCGCGAAGTACGGCGAGCAATGGCCAGCCGTGTGCGAATTCTCCAGAAGGAGACCGGCAACGACCAGCCCGACTACCCCATGACTTACCTCGACACCCTGTTCGAGCTCCAACCATCGGAGCCAGCCGATGTCGAGGTCATGACGCCGGAGCGGCTCGGCAACCTCTTGCGCCACGATGCAGACGCCGTTCTCGACCAATTTGGAATGTTCATCTTCGATGAGGCGCAACTGATCAAGGAGTCGGGTCGAGGGTTCGTACTGGAGTCGGTCATTGCACTGCTGGACTACCTCACCAGGCAAACGGACCACCGGATCACGTTGATCTCCGCTGCGATGGGTAACGCGGGCGCCATCGCTCAATGGCTCAGCCCAGAAGGCAGATATCTCCTACATGAGTCCGCGTGGCGGGGTCCGCGTCGCCTTCACGCAGCTTTCACCACGAAGGCGCACTGGGAGACGACCAAGATTGAGGGAGGTGCTGGCAGCAAGTGGAAGTACCGGCACACGACCGAGCTCAGCGGATTGATTCGCCTGCGCATGGCGGATACCCGCATCAGGAAGCTGTCCACACAGAGCGACACGGGATGGCGATTTGTTCGTAAGTCGAAAGATGGCAGTGAGTTCCCTGCAGAGTGGAAGAAGGACGAAGGACACTCAACGAAGCATTACGTGATCGCCAGTGAAATGATTGCCGCGCTGGGGCATGCGGGGTCAGTCCTCGTGGTTGCTACGACGCGTAGCCAGGCCGAGCTACTCGCAAAAGGACTCGCAGGCACGCGCGACGAACAGCCGTCACTGGCTCCGTTGGTCGATTTCGTGAGGCAACAGCTCGGCGATGACCACCCTCTGGTCAGCGTGTTGCGCCATGGAGTCGGCTTCCATCATGCGCGGCTGCCCATCGAGATATTAGAGGCGCTTGAGGAGGCGGTTCGCGAAGACGTATTGCCATATCTGACGTGCACCTCGACCTTGACCGACGGCGTAAATCTTCCCGTTCGCACCGTGGTGATCTACGACCAGCCCTTCCCCGACCAGCATGAGGACAGCCAACTGAGCGGTGCCCGCTTGGTCAACGCGATGGGCCGAGCTGGGCGGGCAGGGAAGGAGACCGAGGGCTGGATTGTTTTGGTGCGTGCGGCCTCGCCCACCGACCAAGACTTTCGAGATCTCAACCCCGGGGCGGAAGCGCTTGCCGTTACCTCGTCACTGATCACTGAGAGTGCCTTGGACGCATTCGCCAGATTGGAGGAAGAACTAGGTAAAGATGAAGACTCCATCTTTACCGCGGTCGACGCAGCAGCAGACTTTATTAGTTTCGTGTGGCTGACACTGGCGATAGAGGAGGGGCATGGTCAAGATCCTGAGTCCGTTGATATCAGCCGCATCGTTGGGACCACACTAGCGGCCACTCAATCGGACGAGATCCGCGCCAGGTGCACACAGGTCGCGGAGGCAGCGCGCCGTCGTTACGTCGCAAGTGACTCGGAAGCACGACGTCGGTGGCCGCGGACAGGAACGTCGATCGGATCGGCTCGAGCTATCGACGACTTGGCGCGACGGTTGCATGAGGAGATCCTTGAGTTGTGGATTGGCGGGAACCTTCCGGACGTAATGGACCCCGTGCATGCCATCGCAACATTGCCGCAGATGTTCGAAGAATTGCTGAAGCTTGCCGAAGCACCCGAGTGGGAGTTCCTCACCAGCAGCCGAGGCAATGTCATTGACGTCAAACCATTCGTTCTGCTCAACGATTGGATCGCCGGCAAGCCATTACCCGACCTCGCCGACACCCATCTCAGGACAGCACCAAACGCCGCGTGGCGTATCAGCCAAATGGTCGGTGCCATCACGGAACAGTTCGAGCATTTCCTGGCATGGACCGTTGGCGCAGTGGTCGAACTGGTCAACGCCCGATTCGCCGGAGAGGCTAGCGAAATCCGGCTGTGTCCGGAGCTCGGGGGATACATCCGGTACGGAGTGAATACTGCGCACGCCCTGCTGCTCATGACGTCCGGCATCCGCTCCAGGCGATTGGCCCACGCTGTCAACGATTCGCTCCCGGCAGACGTCGAGCCGGCGTATGAAGACCTTCGCTCCTGGTTGGCGGAAATGGACATTGCCGATTGGCGAGAGCGCTACGAAGCCACCTCGTCAGAGATACTCGATCTACTCGAATTCACTAGAGTCCGCAGCCGAAGCCTGCTCAAGACACTTCTCGAATCAGGGAACGTCAGGCTTGACTTGCCGGGTGCCGACCGAAGAATGGTGAACTTTGGTCAACGTCTATCGCTCGTGCCCGCACATGATGAGCCCGACCCGAAGCCGCTAGCGATCTACGCAGACGAGGAACTTATTGCGATTGTTGCGTCCCAGGACCACGCGGACGTACAGGCAATTCTCGACACTGGGCTCGACCTCGTCCTCGCGATCGACGAAATGGTAGAACCGCCGAGTCTGCTCATCTCGCTGCCACTCGGTGAGGGATAGACCGCACGGTGAGCGACTTCGCCGTTTGGAAAGTATTCGAGGGCGCGTTCTTCGTCCAGACGTGTTCACAACGGTGAGACAGGCGGGTGTTCAACGGCAACCTCCGATAGCGGCGCACCCATCACGTGATAGACCCCAGGCTCAAGGTGGATCGTACGAAAACCACACCTGCTGAAGAACGCGATCCGGCCGCTGTCATCCTCGCCTTGCTCGACGGCCAGCGATAGGTATTCCCTTTCATGGACGGTTCGGGCATCTTGGGCGAAGCGGCGTAGCAGTGCGCGTCCTACCCCCTTATGACGCGAGAATTTGTCGACTGTCATGAGACTGATCCAGGCTTGGGGATATGTCAGGACGCAAGGTGCATAGTCGTCCTCGTAAAGCGAGTCGAACCTTCCCTCCAGCATCCCGATAATCCTGTCCTTGGTGTCGAGTGCGACGTATACGTCGTAGGTGTCGAGTCCGGACTCAATCTGGGCTGCGCTAGTTTCCCAGCCGGCTGCGCCCAGCAAGTCCTCGAGTTCATCGAGGTCGCTCGTCTTCACTGGGCGGACGGTGCAGCTCATGCGAGGAAGCTTCGCACAGCGGCCGGGCGGTTCGATCATCGGGTCGTATGCCTCACCTACACCCTGGCCCGGCTATGCATCCCGCTCACCAAAGCCGTAGTGCTGCCAGGTGACCCGGGTGTCGGTTCTCAAGAGTTCACTGGGGGTATACCTGATCTCGGGCGAAAGTGAGGAGCGCCGGACGGGTAGATCTGGCTGAGTGGTCGGCGTCATTACCGGTCGACCAGTGCGTAAGGAGCAAGTGTCAAACCAGGACAGGGCGGTTCGGGAAGCGATGCGCGGCGCGGATCCCCGCCACCGTGCGCGGTCGGCAACGGCGGTCAACCACGAGGTGCGGTGCGAGATAAGGCACCCGGGGTGTTGGTCGCGGGCGGCATGAGCATGCGGCAAGCCCGGCGGCCGGTGGGTTGGGGCGCCACCCGCGCGTCCAGGCGTCAGCACAGCGGGTGGGCGCGGCACGGCGCCCGAATAGGCTCATCTGGAGGACTACCGGGTCCGCGGTCCCGAGCACGATTAGGTGCCACCGACTCCGCCGGACGTCGCCAAGCATCGCAGCGCCGCGTACGACGCGGTTCCAGAAATCTGGGATGGTAGCCAGTGACCCACCCTCACCGTGGCACTGCAAGCGCGCACTGCTATTGGCGGCTAATCCATTTGGTCGGCATGCCGCGTTTCCCAGACATCGAAAAGGAACTCGGTGATGGCCACTGCAGTGTTGAGGGCGAGGCGTGCATGCCGACGATCTGCAGTACTGGCCGTGGCTCTTCCGTGTCCGGTGCCGACTCTGTTGCGAAGTTCACCGAGAAATTGGACCGAACTCCCTAAACTGCGGAGAAGGCCATTCACGGCCGTGCTCGCGTCAGGATCGTCGTCGACGGAGCTACCGGCAAGATCGAGTGCCCTGCTCACGGCCTTGTAGAGGGTGGGCAGGTCGTCGCCGCGTTTGTGCGTCGCCCCGCGTTCATTGAGGATCTGGACGAATACGGATTCGACGAGTTCTTTGCACGAACCGATCGCGGCTTCGGGGTCGGCGGTGATGTTTGGTTCGATCCGTCTGAGGTGGCGGTCGAGCGTGTCACGGTCACCGAGTGTGGCTCGGTCGACGGTGAGTGCAGCGGGTCGATCGCCGTGGTAGCCGTCCAGGCGCCGCCAGGTGTAGACCTTCCTTCCACTGATCTCGGTCTCGGGGACCAGTTCGTACTTGTCGGGTGCGAGTGCTTTGTTGAGGTCGGACACCATTCGTTCTGCGATGTCGTCACGTCGGACGAGCGGGTGCACTGTGCGGGCGAGGAAGCGAAGGAACTGCTCGTCGGTGCCGTTGAGGAGATCGAACCGAGGGTCGGAGAAGACCCAACTCGCGTCCCAGTCGAAGTTGTTTACGCAGTGTTGCCATATGTCGCCGTCGGCGTCGGAGAACCGGTAGTCAGTGCTGGGGAGCTTCTTCAGGTCGTATAGATCGCCGAGGAAGGAGAGTTCATCCCCCTTCCCGAACCAGAAGTAGTCACGCTCGAGTGTTAGAAGGTCGGCTATGGCTTGTCGAGTGATGTCGGTGATTTGCCGAACTCCCGCTGTCGATTTCGGTGCAGGGGCGGTTCTCATCGATACCTCCTCGTCGAGGACCGACTTGCAGCGAGTAGTGCTGTGTCGACGGTACGGAGTGATGCGGGAGACGCGGTATCCCACCCGCAGCTCATTGATTCTTCCCAGCGCCGGCAGCCGCTTCTACCTTCAGGTCTTTGCAAAGTTGGATCATCGACAGAGCAGCCCAGAACATCCAGTCGAGGAACGCGGAGCTGTAGTCGCGCATATCGGTATCTTTGTAATGCCGGATGGCATACCGGTTCGCGATCTGGAACAGGCTGTCGTTGTCCTTCTCAACTGAGGTGTCCTTGAAAACGGGATAGCGATCGGGCTCAAGAACGGCCATCAGCTCCCGAATCGCCGAAACCTTGTCCTCACGGGTGGCCTGGCGTGACCTGAACAAAGCGATGGCGTGACCAACCTGGTCTTTCAGCAAGGTCGTGGGTTGCTGCGCCACTTGGACGAGTAGGTCTGCGCGAGCCTCGTCGGTGATGGTGACGAGGCGGCCTACATCTTCCCCCTCGGTCGCGAGCCGGAACGGAAGACGGGTTGCTGCCAGGAGTTCGTTCACACGGATGCGGTAGAGCAGCTGCCCGGTCCGCAGTGCGTGGTCGGAGTAGTGATACCCGCATTGGGAAAATTCGTGGTCGTACCGATTGCGGGGTCGCGCGGCGACATCGTGGAGAAGCTCGACCAGGTCGCAGAACTCGTCATCACTCCACGCATCGACCGCGGTGTGCGCCAAGTCCGGCGGTTCGTGTCCGTACAGTTCGGTGAGCCGTTCTTTCAGGGCGGGCTCGTCCTCGTCGCCGTCCACGCACCCGTCCGGGTATACGTCTCCGAAGTATCCGGTGCTCTGCCACCGTGCAGCGAATGTACTGAATCGCTCCTTCGCGGCGGCCCAGTCGGGTTCACCGGTTGCGCGGTCGTCGGGTGGTGACGAGGAGTTCCGCCGAGAGAAGTACGGGGGGCGTGCGGTGTGGAGTCTCAGTTCGTCGGCACGGCGTACCAGCTCGGAGACCACGGGGACTTTGTGCAGGATGGTCTGAAGACTCTGGATGCTCTCCGGCCAACTGCCGCCGGTTTCTCCGGCCCAGTCCATCATTCCCTTCACAGAGGAATACTCGGTTGCGGGGGCACTGCCGGCGAAGGCCTCTTCGAGCAGCAGGGCGTAGTCGGCATAGAAGGACTGACGTTCCGCGTCCGTCCTCATCATGTCCTTGGCTTCGGCGACGAAGACTTCGCGGGGCCACGTCAGTGCGTACTCAGGGTCGGTCAGGTCCATCAGCACTCCAATTCTCAAAGTTCGGAGTAAGTCTGACTGGCCCTGTTCGCGGCATACAGGGAGACCCTGCCCTGATCGACTTCAGTGGCGATCCGTCCGCGTCGGTGGCCGACAATCCACGTCGGCCGACACTGCGGCAGCTCTCAGTGCTCCGGGCAGCTGGTCAATGCTGCTTGAGCCAGGCGCGGATGCGATCGAGGTTGTCCTCCAACGGGGTGATGGTGTCCACGGTCAGATGGGGCACGGTGAGGGGCGGCGATTCTGCGCGCATGCGTTGTACGTGGTCCCAGTCGACTTCGTGCCAGCCGGGGATGTGGCGTTGCCGGACTTCGACACGTCGGCGGTATTCGTTTTCGTCGCTGCAGACGCATTCGACGATGTGGAGACGGGCGCGGTGGTTCTCGGCGATCTTCTGCCACCGCTGTGCGACGGTGTCGGCAATGGCGCAGTCGACGGTGGCGCCCTGGTCGAGCATCAGCTGCCGGGTGATCAGCGATTCGAGCAGGCTGTGGTACATCGCGAGGTACTGCTGTCGGCCGAGTCCGGCGAGAACGTGGTGGGCGGGTGCGAGTGCGCCGAGCAGCCAGTCGCCGGCGAAGGAGGGCACACCGAGATCGCGTGCGAGTTGGTCGGAGAGGGTGGATTTGCCGGTGCCGGAGAGACCTGTCAGAACGATCACCTGGATGTTCATGCCTTGGATCGTCGTACAACAGACATTGTGGTGTCACGTACCGGCCATCGTTCTGGCCGTGGTGATCACCGTGGCGGGGCGTAGTGGGATGGGGCCCGCCGGACGAGGTACCGCTCGACGCCGGGGTACTTCTCGCCGAGCGAGACGCTGGTGAAACCACTCTTCTCGTAGAAGTGGACGGAGTCGGCGTCGGTTTCGGCGACGAGCGGGATGCCGGGGTGGGACGACTGCACCCAGTGGATGAGGGCTGTGCCGATGCCTCGGCGCCGGTAGAGGGGGTGCGTGGCGAGGTGCAGCAGCGTCGTCCGATCCGGTGCCGCGCTGTATCCGACTACCCCGACCGTCATCTGCGGTGTTCGGGCGACGGCGAGGACCGCAGATCCGGTCCGGTAGGGCACGAGCGCCACGTCGAGACGGTCTCGATCCACTGATCCCACCGCGTACGTCAGGAGCGAAATCGCACCGTCGGCGTCGGGACCGGCCTCGTCGATGGCGACAGGGAGTGCGCTCACAAGAGACCACGGTAAGGCCGGTGTTCGCAAAGCGCTGTCTATGGAACCTGAGGAGTCGAATTCTCCCGTGAGGTGCTTGACTGCCCTCATCTTTCCTGGGGCGGGGCGAGGGCCTCCCAGGCGGCGGTCTGCTCGCAGAGTTCGCCGATGGTGGCGACCGGGGTGTCGGTGTGCGGGTCGACCCACACGGGTCCTTCCGGGTGGAGGAGGGGGTTGAGGATGTGCCGTCCTCGCGATGGCCACTGGATGAACTCGTATCCGGTCAGCTCGCCTTGCGTGGTCTCGGCGACCCAGACCGCGGCCTGTGGGTAGGGAGCATCCATCGATACGCCGTGGCAGAGGTTGAACCCACCGACCCGCGGCCCGCGCCAGCCGAGGGTGACGGCGTACTGGTCGCTGATTGCGAGTTCCCACACCAGACGTTCGACCTGCAGTTCGCGTTCTCCGTATCGCAGGCAGCGCAGATCCCGGGCAACGGCTGCGATCGCGAGTAGCCACGGGTCCGGTGGATCGAATCCCGGGGTGTCGTGGAAGTCCGGACCGTCGTCGGTCATGGCGAAGCGCCACACCAAACTGTCCTGGTTCCAGTCCGGCATCGGCATGGAACCCATCATCGCCGTCGACGGCTCCCGGCGGTGCGGCTTTGCCCTACCCATCCCGTGCCCCGGCACGGGATGGGTAGGTGGCGTTTTGGGGGTTCGGGGGCTTGATTCCGGGGTGTTTTTGTGAGTGGTGTACGGCTCGAATTCGTTTGTTGTGCAGCGTGTTTCGGGTTGTTTGTGTCGGTGGGGTGGGTTATGTTTTCGGTGTCCCAATTGATGCGGGGCGGAGGGGGTTGACCACCCTTCCGCTCCGGTGAGCCCGGCTGTGGTCCGGGGGTTTGGAGTTGTGATGTCTGTGGACGTTGCAGTTGTCGAGAATGCGATCGTGTCGAGCGGCGGCGGTGCCGCTGTGTCTGCCCCGGTTGGTGGTGTGTTCCCGGCGGATGGGGTGTTCGTCGAGGTGCGTGAGGGCGAGGGCTGGACGGCGGGCTGGCTGGTCGCGGACCGCACCGATGTGGCGGGGTTGTCGGTGCACAGTGTCGCCGAGGACAAGCGGGTGGTGTCGGTGGCGTTGGTGCCGCTGTCCCCGGATGCGCCGGTGTGGGAGGGGCGGGTGTGCCCGGATCAGGTGGTGGTCGCGTCGGTGCAGCGCCCGGTGCCGGTGTTCTGGGAGCGGGTGGCGGGTTCGCTGGCGGCGGCGATGGTCTCGCGCCGGGAGACGGCGACGCTGCGGGAGCGCCTCGAGGGGGCGCATGCCGATCACATGAAGTGGATTGACGCGGTCGCGACCTCGGCCCACCAGTGGGCCGACGAGAACAACCTGTGCAGCGAGTTCGATCGGTTCATGGAAGATCACGACCTGCCGCCGCGCAGTCGGGAGTTCACGGTGGAGGCCCTGGTGACGATCACCACGAAGGTGTCCGTTTCGGTGTCGGCGCGCTCGGAGGAGGTCGCCGAGGGCGAGGTGGACGGGGAGGTGCTGGCGCGGGCGCTGGGTCGCCGGATTGGTGGGTTCCGCCGTCACGGCCTGGATCTGCGGGAGTACACGGTGGCGGGGGTGCAGGCATGACCGCCACCACCAGCACGCAGACCACGTTGACTGCGCAGGCGGTGCGGATCGGGGTGGACGGCCGTGCCGAGGTGATCGACCTCGGGGCGGGGGAGTCGACCGGGTCGGCGGTCCGGGCGGCGATCGGGTGCCGCTGGTTCGACGTGGTGCGGCTGGGGGATCTGGACATGTGGGTCGATGACGAGGGCGCGATCGTCGCCGATGCGGAGGTGAATCTGGTGGCGACGGCGATTGCCCGGGCTCATGGGGCGATCTGGCAGCCGTTCTGCGGTGCCGTGGTGTTCGCGGCCCACGACGGCAACGGCGCGACGGTGGGCCTGTCTGACGCCCAGAAAGAGGCCCTGCTGACCGGTGTGGTGTTCGTGCCCACCGTGCACCACTGACTGAGGGAGGAAACCCCACGATGACAACAACGATCACGACCACCGGCACGAGCACCATTCCCACGCAGGAGGTCTACATGTCGCAGGGTGAGCGTGCCCTGGCCCGCGGCACCCACTACATCGAGGAATCGATCTGGGTGTATCTGATGCGGGACTGGGACGGCATCGACCGGTGGGTGCTCGATCCGGTGACGGTGGACGGCTGCGGATTGGACTCCGGCCTCGAGGACGGGGCCCGCAACAGCGAGTGCATGTGCGAGGACCAGGCGGAGTGCGACGCGGTCCGGGATCGGATGGACCGGGCACCGTTGCCGTCGGCGGATGATCTGCTGCACCTGTTGGCGGAGTCGCTGGGCTATACGCTCACTCGGGCGGCTCAGCGGTGACGGCGCTGGTGGAGGCGGTGATCGTCCGCGACCCCGATGGGCCGACCAGTGTGTGGGTGTTCGTGGGCGGTGAGCCGGTCGAGACGGTGGAGAGCTGCATCGATGCGGGTGCGGGCTGGGAGTGGGAGGACTGGTGCGAGCACCGGGACGAGATGCTCGCCGGTGCCTCTGCGGCGGCGCGGGAGTTGCTGCTGACACTGCTCGACGGTCCGCCCGGCGGGGTCTATGTCGAGGGCCGCGACGATCGGCCCTGGCTGGACCCCGCAGCCTAGATCGCCTCGCTCGGTACATGGCCCGCACCCGACTTCCGGGGTGCGGGCCATGTACTGCGTCGGGCCGTAATGGTGCTGTGACCTGGTGTGATGACATGTCCCCGGTTTGTGATGTGGGGGTGCCGGCGACCTGCTCGGGGGAGTGCCGGCGCCGGGATGCCGGCGGGCGCGCGGGGCCCGTTTCGTCCGGTTGCGGGCTGGTTGTGAAAGTTATTGATTAACAATGTATTTAGGTAATCAGTTGGTGAATAAGTTTTTATATGAGTTGTGCACAAATGTCAGGTTGTAAGGTTCGTAATATGTTGTAAAACAACAGTATTAAGTATTGTGAGATTTTCGACTGTTTCGGGTTGTATGAGGGGTGGGTGGTATGCTGTGGGTATGACACCAGGTGGCGCGGGAAGGCGAGCGGGCGGCGGTTCGGACGCACCCACCCGCGCCCCCAGCCTCGTTGGGGTGTGGGGGACCGAATCGAACGAGCCGACGAAAGGCACAGGTGAGAACCTAATTTTGGAAACTCAGAGGAGCGAAGCGACTCGATCGACGGCAACGGGAACTGGCCCACTGCGAGCCGCGCAGCGGCTCCCTGGCGGGGAGCGAA
>NZ_FNSV01000004.1 GCF_900105905.1 Rhodococcus koreensis
CTCGAACGTCTCGCGGCTCCCTGGCGTGCTCGTCCTTCAGGTCGATCACGTACTCGACGCCGTCGACGGCATAGTGGATGCTCTCGCCGTCGTCACCGAACACGGTGCCGTCGATGTCGTCGACCAGCTCCACCACGACCTTGCGTGCCACAGATCCACTCCTCGCGTTCTTCGTCGGTCCGGATCTGATGACAGTACTGGAAGTACCAGATAACCCCGCCGAGCTCAGCGGCCGACAGCGGGATCCGCCGAACCACCGGGCGTGCGCACCGGCCTAGCATCGTGCAATGACGACGATGAGGTCGCTACCGCTGAACGCGATCAGACTCGGCTACCGCATCGCGCGCCTTCCCCTGCGGCTGGCGGAGGACGTCACCGCGTCCGAACACATCGCAGCGTTCGCCTATCGGTGCGATCGTGTCGCCGCCCGGATCCTGCGGGACGAGAGTCTGTTGTTCGTCGACCCCGAGCACTCGGCGGTGGTCCGGCTGCACGACTACCGGGACCGACTGCGTGGTCGCAGCAACCCCACGCAGTAGACGAACACCGACCTCACCACGGGTGAGGACCGAGATGGGGTGCCGAACCGCCCTGCGTGGGGGTGGTGCCGGCCTGCCGAACATGATCGACGACGACGGCTACGGCGCGGCTCGAGGACGCATGGCAACAAACGGGTGCGACGGCAAGGCCGCCCCATCCAGCCGCGTGGAAGCCGACCACCACCGCCTCCGGTGATGTGCTTCCGGGGGCCGATCCAACACCCTACGCAGATGGTGGGTGCCTCCAGCAGGGCACGGGGGAGGCCGCCGGCGCGGGCGACCCTGGGTGCGTCCGAGGATCGGTGCCGCGTCCGCTACCGGGCGGATGCCCACTCGCGTTCGGCATCGCCGGATTCCGGTCGCCGCGGTGGCAGCGATCGGCGTTCGCCGCGGCGGCGGGCATGTCGCCTGCGCTCGGTTTCGGTCATCCCGCCCCAGGTTCCGTACGGTTCACCCGTCGCCAGGGCATGGTCACGGCACGCGGCGAGCACCGGGCAGTTATGGCAGATCTGCTGGGCCCGCATTTCGCGCCGGGCCCGGGCCTGGCCGCGTTCGGTGTCCGGGGAGAAGAACACCGACGAGTCGAGTCCGCGGCACGCGGCCCGCTCCTGCCACCCCACCCCGGCAGTCGGGGTCTGGTACGCCGGTAGCGGTGCGGTTCCTGCGGGTGACACTGCCGATTCCCTTTCCGTTTCTTCCGAGCCCGGGAATGGATCGCCGGGCCGGGGAGAACGGGCGTCAGGCCTTCATGTGGCCACGGGGTCCCGGTCACGCCGTGTCGATATAGGAAACCGGTCACCCTGTTTGCAGAGGTATACCGGAGCGTGTGGCCCCGGCGCCACTCGGTCGCATGTCCGACATCCCGGCCGGCCCAGGATTCCGACGCAGCGGTTCACCTGCACGTTCGGTGGCATTCGTGCGTTGTTCATTTCACACGGCAACCGATGGATCCGCCGGCGGCGCGACCTCAGAGTTCAGGAATGCCTCGGCAGCCCCAGCGCGGCGGCGTGCTCGCGCAAGTACTCGCGCAGGTACGGCATGGTGAAGTCGAGCATCCCGTGACCGACCGACGCGACCAGTTCGGCGTCGATCAGCCGCAACCGGTACTGGCTGGCATAGGTGCTGTCCACGCCGAGTCGGACGGCGATCTGGCCGATCCGGCTCGGGCCGTCGTCCTGCGACATCGCGACCAGGAAACTCCGGTCGACGTCGGAGATCCCCGCGAGGCTCGGCTCGAGGACCAACGATCCGATCCGGCGGCGGGCCGCGGCGACACCCGCGGTGACATCGCCGGTGGAGACCACCGCCGCGGTCCGGTTCTGCCGCCAAATGTGTTATCCGACAAGCTGAATCAGAACCGGATAACCGTTCGTGGCCTCCGCCGCGGTGCGGCAGTCGGCCTCGGCGATCGAGCGCTCGGTGCCCTCGATCGGCTCCCGGATGGCCTGCGCCACCTCGTCGAGGGGCACCGCACCCAGGGAATGTCGGTCGGCACGCCGCAGGAAGGTCAGGACGTCCCTTTTAGCTTTTTTAGCTTCTTTAGGGTTGGGTAGCGATCCGCTCCTCGACCCCCTCGCAGCCCGAGTGTCCTGGCTCAATGAAGGGCGAAGACTCAGCGCGTCGCGCACGAGTGGCGCACTACGCCCACCTGGTCCGATGACACGTCCCCCGCACCGGGCCCGTCCCCGTGAACTCTCACGAAAGCCCCCGACGAGGGCAGAAGCCACGGATCCGTCACCGCTCGCCGGCCCGCGGTTCGCCACCGCCGATCAGTGCCGTCGTCGGCGACGCCGGCAGATATGAGACTGCACGCCCAGCGCACTCCGCCGCACCGTCGGTGCAACTACCGATGCACGAACCTCCGGACGCGCAGGACTGCAGCGGCTGCGTGCAACCGGTCCGCCGACGGTTGGACCGTCCGCCCCCCGGGGGGAGGGTCCGTTGTCCGCGGTTGACCTGAGGTGCCTCCCACCGTGTGCAGTCGACCACGGCGTTCACCGCGACATGCCGACGGCGATATTGCATTAGCACTCCACCATAGAGAGTGCTAAATTTTCTGCACCCGATACCGGGACCCGCACGAACCAGCAACGCCCAGAAAGGATCCGCACCCCGTGACCGCCATCCCCGGCCCGCATTTGCGCACCACCCAGCCCGCCACTGGCCGCGACGAGGCTGCGCCGACCGATATGGCGCTGCTCGAGTCCTGGGAATCGGGTATCGCCGTGATCATCGGCCTGGCCTTGCTGACGACCCTGGTGTGCACCGCCCTCGGATTGTTTCCGCTGGCCCTTTTCGCGCTCGTCGCGGTCGCCGGCGTCGCCGGTCTGGTCACCGCCGCCCTCTGATCCGGCCGGCATGCCCCACCCGCTACCCGGGGAGCGGACAGATACGCTCGCCGGGCGGCAGCACGCTTGTGGTGGATATGCACCCCGATCTTCCGTTACCGGCCTGCAGGTTGTGGCCTCAAATTACTTTCTGGGAGTGGGACTCTCAGGAAATTCACAGGCACCGCGGGGCCGGGTGATGCGACGATGAAGCATGCGCCGCCATCGTTGGCCGGCCCTCGCGCCGCCCACCACCGGAGGGATCGTCGTGCACGCGGGCATGCCGATCGCGGCGGAAAAGGATCTCGCCCTCGAGTTGTCCGCGGCGACCGCATTCGCGTCCGGGCTGGGGCTGCGGTTGACACTGTGCGTCACCGGTGTCCGCGCCGACTTCGCGCGCTACGAAACCCGGCCCCTGACCGACCCCGGGGACTGGACGGCGCAATGGTCCTACCTGGCCGTGCACCTCGGCGCCGACGACCTCGCCGGGTTCGCCGACCCGTTCCACCCGACACCCGATTCCGGGCAGGACGGATCCGGGCCGTATCGCACCACACCGCAGTACTGGATCGGCACCTACCCGACCACCAAGTCACTGACCATCACCACCAGCTGGCCGCAAGTCGGACTCCACCCCACCTCGGTCACCCTCACGCTCGGACCCAGCCCCTTCCCCACCACCGCGTTCGGGTCCGATGCCCGTCGATGACAGGTGCACCAATCCGGTTCGACGAGATGAACGTCCTCGCCGCCGGTGACATCCGCCGAGCAGCTCCACCGTCACCGACAACCACGTTCGTACTATCCCCCGAGGATGACAAGCGGGCCGCGGCGCCGCCCGGACACAGCCCGCAAACGCAGACAGCGCGCCGGACACCGATAGCCGACCGCACACATCTTTAGAACGGTTGGCGGTGACGTGGCGAATCCGCCACCGTTCCGAGATTCCGCGTTGCCTCTGGCAGATCGACATGCTCGGCCAGTGCGTTGACGATCAGCTCGACACGCGGTGGGCCGACCGCCCCGTGTAGCCATTCGCGACCGGTTTGGATCTGGAGGCAGGTCCGAGAGACACGCCACCACAACCGAATCCGTTCTCGGCATGCACGTTCGGCACCGCCACACTCGAAAAGTGGGTGCCGGCGTCGATAGCACACATGGAGGACCGGGGTCGAGTCGACCGGGCCGGGCCGGATCGGTTATCCGGCCGGGGCCGCGTGCCAGGCCAGCCGAACGGATCCGCGGCGACAGCGCCGAATGCGTCGCCGTCCGGCTCGTCCTCGAAACAACCGTAGGGGACACCGCCCGCGGTGCAGCCGACAACGAACATCGACCCGCTCGTCCACCATGATCCAACCGAACACCGATGCCGGCCCGCCTGTGATGTCCGGTTGGTCGTGGCGGTTGCCGTTGTCGTGCCGGCGTGGGCTGCGGCTCGGCTCACGGCCCATGGAGTCGGGCGTTCCCCTCGGTATCAGGTGTGTTCGTGGCGGTCACATCGGTCCCACGGCCACCGAGACGTGGAAGTTCCCTGCCCCCACGGATCGCTCGAGGGTCGCAATGACGGCAGCCGGATTGTCGTAGGGCCCGTTGAGGTAGAACGGCTGACCGTCCCTACCGAACTCGATCCGACCCGGCCCGTCCCACTCACCCAGAAACGCGGCGGCATCCTCATCGAAGGCGCCGGCGGGCTCGAAACCGAGCCCGCGCGCATACGCCGCCGCCCCGAGGATCAGTTCGCGGCCGAGTTCGATCGGAATCTCCACCGCAGGACGGTCGAACGCCGCATAGTAGGTGCGGACGGCGGTGGGGATCCTGCCCGCGTCCATGGTTTCGGGGTCACGGGCGTTCTTCACCCCCAGGCAGTGCACATCGGCCAGGTACCCTCGCACGGTCGCCCGACCACGCCGTCCCTCCCGTGCCACCAGCACCTGCGCGAAGCCTTCGGCCTCACCGGCGGGAGCGTCCAGTTCCGCCCACTCCGGATGCCCGTCGAGGCCCAGCCCGACACTCCAGCCACAATTGACCCAGCACCCCAGCACCCGCCCCAAGCCTCGGGACACGTCGGCCTCGGCGGCGATTCGTCGCACCACCGGCGTCACCACCGACGGCCGCACACCCAGCGCACGCGCGATCACCTTCGGCGGGACACCCTGCTCCCATCGCCGCCGCACCTGCTCGACCAACTCCGCATCGTCCATGGCACCCCATTCTGCTTCACCGATCGACAGGCTCCCGCGTCTGCACACATCCGCACATGTCGGGCCAGGTGAAGGTCCGTGGATACCGTTCGGCGGCATCCAGCATATCGGCGCCACCGACTGGTCACCCGTCTCGCCGTGGGAATCCTCCACCACGGATACTCACGCGAAATCAAGCAACATCCACTGGCGAAGTCCGGCCCCACAGCAGGTTCAACGAAGCCCGACCTGCCACTTCAGATTCCTCACCGCAGGGTGCGGAAGACGTGCCTGCTCGAGTCCTGGATCTGCGCGGTGCCGATCGGGACAGGACGAGCCCGCACACCGAGTATCGCGGCGGCGGGCGCTGGTTCGTGGAGCGGCGGGGCATGCCGGTTCTCGTCGATGGTTGACTGATCTCGTGCCGACCTCAGACGACGTACGACGGCTCGCCGAGCAGCTCATGGCCGAGTTGTCCCCGCAGCAGCAACAGGCGTTCTTGGGCGCGATCGGGGCGGATCGTTCGATCGCATTGATCGAGAATGCGCTGCGAACCCCCGAGCCCACGGTCGGTGCTGCCCCGACCCGCATCCGCGGCTTTCGGGTCCGGCTCGACCTGATCGGCGCCAAACCGCCGGTGTGGCGGCGGCTCGAGCTGCCCGGCGACCTCACCCTCGACCGGCTACACATGGTGATCCAGGCGGCGATGGGGTGGTTCGACGGCCACCTGCACCGGTTCCGCACGGGTGGTGATCCCCGGTCGCCGTACTTCGTCACACCGTTCGACGTCGAGGAGGGCGAGGACGGCGTGCTCGAAAACGGCGTCCGGCTCGATCAGGTGCTGACCGGCACCGGTGACCGCCTCTGGTACCAATACGACTTCGGTGACGGCTGGGACCACGTGCTCGCGGTGGAAGCGATCCTCGACGAGCCGCCCGCCGAGGTGCGCTGCACCGGCGGTCGGATGGCCTGCCCGCCCGAGGATTGCGGTGGGATCTGGGGTTACACGGAGCTGGCGGCGTGGGTGCGCGGCGGATGCGACCCGTCGTCCGTCCCGCCCCCGTTCGAGGACGCCGGCCACGCCCGCGACTGGCTACCGCTCGACTGGCACCCCGACCTGTTCGACGTCGACGAGGCCAACACCGCCCTCGCGGCGACGGTGGCCGCGCCGCTCCGGGTGGCCGGGGAACTGGCCGCGCTGGTCGAGCAACTGGAGCGGGGCGGCAACCGGGCACTCACGCAGCTGCTGGCACGGTCGGCGTCCCACACCGCGGTCGAGGTGACCGAGGCCGACGCCGCCCGCCTGACCGAGCCGTACGTCACACTGCTTGACCTGATCGGTGACGGGGTGCGGCTGACCAGCGCCGGCTACCTTCCACCGGCACTGGTCGAGCAGCTCGCCGAGCGGACCGGCGTCACCGATTGGTGGATCGGCAAGGCGAACCGCGAAGACCTCACGTGGCCGGTCGCGCAACTCCGCGACAGCGCGCGAGCGCTCGGCCTGGTGAGTGTGCGCAAGGGCCGGCTGGCGCCGACCGCGCTCGCCCGCCGGAGCGGTAACCAGCCACTGGCGCTGTGGCAACACATCCTGTCCCGACTGCCGGTGAGCAGGACCGAGTTCGACCGCCAGGCGGGCTGGCTGGCACTCGCCGTCGTCGCCAGCGGCATCCCGGCCGAGGAATGGACCCGCGAGATCCGCAACCTGCTGCTCGGCCTCGGCTGGCGCACGAAGGGCAGTCCGACCCTCGGAACCGCTGCCGTCGCCAGCCCCACGCTCGACGTCCTCGAACTTCTCTCCGGGAAGACACGCGGCACGATCACCGGCACGGATCCCGCCGTTGCCGCCACCGCCCTCGCCGTGACCGGCCCCGACCCCAGCGACGCGACCTGACCGATCCCCTCGCCGCGCCGTACGTCCGCATCTCCTCATGGTGGGGAACCAGCAGGGCGCCGACCCGGGACGTCCCGATGTGTGCTGGCAGCTTCCGATCCGCCGCCCCCAGGAATGGGTCGAACGCCCGACGGCGAACAGGTCCTCAGGACCACCATCACCGAGTGCGACCGCCGCGGCTGGGGCGAAGGGGCGCCGACCCGGACAGGTACTGCTCCGGCTCCCCGGACGCATACGTGGGGACCAAGGCCGTCTGGCAGTCGTTTGCATCCGAGCTCACCGAATTGCCGGGCAAGGCCGCGTACGGCGAACTCGCGAAGCTCTGCACACGCCGGGCCGGGCCGGGAATGCACACGCATTCTCGGCCGGATCGGATTCACCTGCAGCCGCCCGGCGGTCGAAGACCTGGCACACCCGGCGACCCCGCTCCGGGGAGGATGTGGATAGCACACGCCACCATCACCTCATCCCTGCCCGATCTCCTTCACCACATCTGACAAGGCCGACGTCAGCCCCCCAGGTGTTGCGAGTCCGTCGAACCGACGGCACGAAACGCGCGGGACGCCTTCAACCCCTTTCGCACCACCCAGAGGTGAAAAATCGCCACGCCAACCGACACCGCCGCGAAGACCATCGCCAGAAACCACCACCACGCGGCAAACACGAGATAGAGCACCGCACAGGCACCGGCGGCGGCAATGAACCCCCACTGCACACGGTTCAGCGTGCGAGCCATTTCTGTGGCACGAGTCGTCTCCGCAAGATAAAAGTCCTGGCTGAGTGAATGAATGTCGATCTCCCGTCCTCAACTGATCCGACACCGGTGGCAACCGTCCACGGCGACCGGGGACACAGTGTCCGCGTCCTTCGCCGCTACCACCTGCCATCGCGCACCGTCAGCGTAGAGGTCGTCACCGACACTGCGCGATGTCCGCACACCCCAGCCACCGTGGGCGTGGCTGCGCGCCGCGACCCCACCACTGGCAACGGGTCGTTGGCGGCCAGTTACCGGCGGACACCACTATGAAACCCGATCCCGTCTCGCCGTTGCCGCTCCGATCCTTGGTGCCCGACACAGATCGAGGGCGCTCCGGCCACTGTCCGGGTGCAGCGGCTGCCCGTGCTGCCCAGGTGCACCCATTGCCGTGAAACTGTTTCGCGCAGTGGTCCTCCGGCCACGCTCACCGCCGGGCCGCAGCGCGCTGCGCCTCCGGCAGCGGGTAGGTGCCCTCGAACGGGATGTCCCACTCGTCGTCGGCGAGCACACCCCGCCGAGCGTCGTCCCGGCTGCCCGTGGCGTACGCGTTCACCGGCTGGTCGCTTTCGGTGGGTACATGCCCGTGGGTGTAGTTCCAGTGCGCTCCGGAACGCCCCTTGATGGGGACCGCGTCCCTTCTTCGGCCCCGGCTGTGTGCCGACGCGCAGCGGGTGGGCCGCTCCACGTAATCACAGGCCCCGTGCGGGCTGGCGGTGTGACCGTTCGCGGACGGGGCCTCAGACGACCATGTCCGTGGGCTCGGAGACGTCACCGTCGAGCAGGACATCCCACGAGACCGGGGGACCTGGATTGCGGGCATCGTCATGTTCGGCCAGATGACGGGCTCGGAGTCCTCATCGTGACCGCTCGTGCTGCCCCGCGAGAATCACCGCCAAGGCCGTCCACATCGTCGGCCGGGGTAGCGACACCCCACCAGTGCTGACCGCACACCAGTCCATGGGGACCTCGCACGAGAAACGCCGCCTGTGCCTGGGGTTGGCCCGGGCGTCGTGTGTCGGCGACCCCGCAGGGACAGCAGCGGGTTATCGTCGAAGACCTGTAGTGAATCAAGGGGGCAAGCGACCATGGCATCACCGACCACGACCGACCTGTCGACACTGCTGATGATCGACTCCGCGACTGCGCGGGACCGCGACGACGCCTTCGCCGTCACCCCCCTCACCGGCGGCCGCGGGTGGACGGTCGAGATTCACATCGCCGGCGTCGCCGACGTCGTCGACCTGGGGTCGGTCGCCGACGAACAGTCGTTCCTACGAGCCGAGACCCGATACCTGCCGGGCCGCACCATCCCAATGCTCGGCGACACCGCCGAACAGGCCGCCACCCTGACCACCGAAACCGCGCGCACCAGCCTTCAGGTCACCGGCACCCTCACCCCCGACGGCCGACTGGCCGATGTCACCGTCGGGCGCGGACAGATCCCGTCGGGACGGTGCGCGGCCGTCGACCACGCGCAGGTGCCCGGCACCCTGACCGACCCGGCACATCCCTTGCACGCCCAGTTGGCGGCGGCGGATGCGGCCGCGCAGGCCCTGCTCGGCGCCCGCCGCAACTGCGGTGCCCTCGCGTTCTACGACCTCACCCGCGGATGGGCGACCAACGAGGACGGGGCCATCGTGCCGATCGCCGCCGAACTGCGCACCGTCGCCTACGTCATCGTCCAAGAACTGATGATCGCCACCAACGAAGCCGTCGCCCTCTGGTGTGTGGAGCAGGGGTTGCCGATTCTGTTTCGCAACCACCGACCCAACCCGGTCGCCGGCCCCGCCGACGAGCTGATGACCGAGATCGCCGCCGCATCCGGGGACCCGGACCTGTTCGCGAAACTCCGCGGACGGCTGCTGTCGACGCTGCGGGCCGCGACGTACGATCCGACGGTCCACGGACATTCCGGTCTTCGCCTCAGCGCCTATACCCATGTCACCTCCCCGCTGCGCCGGGTGGCCGACCTGATCAACCAGCGGATCATCCTCGCCCACCTCGACCACTCCCCCACCCCCTACACCCCGAATCAGTTGGCCGCCCTGGGCGCCGACCTGAACCGGCGCACCCGCCAGTCTCGGGAGGCGAAGAAGAACCACTTCAAGCACGCCGACCACCGCATCGTCACCCAAGAGGCGGCACGCGATCTCACCGCGCTCGATGCCCGCACCTTCCACAAGGTCCTCAAAACCGCAGCCACCGCACCACTTCGCGACGAGATCGCCGCCGAACTCGCCCGCCGCGTCGACGCCGACCTGCTGACCGCCCCGGACGTCGCGGTCCTGATCGACGCCGCCGACCCCACCTGGCGCCCGATCCAACTCCGCGTCCTCGACACCCTCGCCGACACCCACCCGGAGATGGGGCCGAGTGTGGTGTCGGTGTGGCGGCAAACCCACCCCGATCAACCCCCCACCGACCTCGAGACCCGGCAGAGCGGCGCCGACCACCACCCGCTGTTCGCCGCCCGCGCCACCCACCGCAGCATTCGCGGACCCTGGACCACCGCGGCGGCGAAGAAGCCGGCCGAACAGGCCGCCCTCTGGGCGGCACTGCGGGCGCAGCTGACCGGCACCGACCACCCCGACACCGAACCGGACTGGCCCATCACCGAGCCGTCCACGCAACCCACGACTCCCCCACCGGCGCCACAGGATTCCGGGCCCGCCAAGTCCGTCGAACCGCATCGGAAGACCACGCCGGCCGCACTGAATCTGGACGGGGCAAAGAAGTCCAAGGCACTATCCAACCCGACCGCCTGGTTGATGAGCCTGGCCCAGAACAACCATCAGGACCCACCCGAGTGGGAGATTCGCACCGACGGTCCCGCGCACGCACCCCGCTTCACCGCCACCGTGCACCTCGCCGGCCACACCGCCACCGCCGACGCCACCACGAAAACCGCGGCGAAGACCGCATCCGCGGCCGCGCTCATCGAGGCACTCTTCGCCCGGCAGTGACGGCGCCGCGCGGTCTTGTGTGTACCGCGTCAACACCAGTCGGGCGCCGAGGCCACTGAACCGCGCCGTCAGTCTCAGGCGGGTGGCCGCCGGAGGCGCCTGAGGCGCGCCGACCGAAACGAGGACGGCACTCTCGTGCCCGCCCAGAGAAGAGCGACGTCGATCGGTCGGAGCATCGACATCCCGACGCTCTTCGGTCCGAGAACAGCATGCGCAGGAACCCCACGTCGCGGTTCGGGTCAGAGCAGGTCCCCGGGCAGCCGGTCCAGACCGAGCGCGGATGCGCGATTTCCGCCGAGGTGTCAGGGGAGTGTCCGCGCCGCGGCGTTGCGGTGCCGATGACGACCGACCGGCATCTCCGACATCGGCGCTACCGGCCTGATCGAGTGTCTTTGAACCCGATTCAGTACCGCTTCTTGTGCCCCGCTCCCCACTCATCGACAACCTACTTATCCGATGTGAACTGCGACTATGCTGCCACTCCCCCACTCCCCACCAGAATCGCCGGGCCGTGGGAATGTACGTTCCGATTCGGCGACGGACACGAGTGTCGGTTCTCAGCCGATCTGGCGCGCTTCTTCACACATGTGGCGGAGGCGTCTCATCTGTGGTGCCGGAACCGCAGCCCGCGTGTTGCACCGCGCCGACGCCGAGCCCGCTGCTTCCGACGAGACGGCGGGCGCCTGGCATACCATCGCCCGGTGACCGATCCGACAGATCCCACCGTCGAAGCCGCCATGGCCCTGCTCCGCGAGCACGGCCCCCTCCATCCCGACGAATGGGCGCGGTTGCTGGTCGCCGAGGGGCACGGCTATCTCGCCGACATGGAGGAACTCACCGAGTACATCGACCACCCCCGGCTCGGCTACCTCGCGGACGGTCGCAGCGCAGCCCTCGACACACTGCTGTCCGGGCGCGTGCTCACCCACCGGCTCACCGCCGTGGAAATCTCCACCGGCATCCTCGACGCCCACCCGGACCTGACACCGCTGCTGCCGTTCGACGACCACGACCCGGCAGCAGGCGGGCTGCACACCATCTTCCGGGACCTCGACGACGACGTCTTCGACGAACGCGGCGTCCGCGATCCCGACTGGCCCGCGGACGCGGCGCTACTGCTCGAACCGGATGCGCTCGCCGAATTCCGGCCCGGCGACCTGGTCGCGCTCGCCCTCGTCGACGGCGTAATGCGGCTCACCGCCGCGGCAGTTCCGCTCGCACCAGCACCCGACCTCACCGGCGCGCTGGCCGACCTGGTGCCGCACGAGGGCCCCGGTCCGCTGGACGACATTCTCTGGCAGCTGATGGCCGACGACCCGGCCCTGCTGACGGCGCCGACCCTGCCGCTTGGCGATCTGATCACCGCCGCCGGATACGTGTGCGACGGCGACGTCATCGCAACCGCAGGTTTCGACTTCGCCGCCCACCGCGGGGCCTCGCACGCCGCGGCGGTCGCGGCGGCGCACCACCTCACCGACGACGAGACGGACGCGGTCACGGCCTTCACGGCCCTGATCAGGGTGATCGAGCACACCCCCGACGACGACCGAGAACGCGCCATCGACACGCTCGTGGCCAACTCAGGTGACCGGTTCGGCGGGCTCGCCTCGCCGAACGCGGCCCGCGCCGCGTTCGGCGAGGCGTACGCCACCTGCGGCGCCGGCACCGACACCCTGCACGCCGCTGCCGCGGTGCTCCGCGACCGCGGCCCCCGCCGGATCGCCCCGACCGCGCACTGGCTGGCGGGCAAGGCGGCCGAACTCGACGGACGGACCACCGACGCCGAGCGGCACTACGAGCGGGCGGTGTCGGTGGACCCGAACTGGGACGAGGCACTCGAGGCCCTGGCCCGTTTCGCGTCCGATCGCGGTGACGCGGTGCGGGCGATCGGGCTGCTCGACCGAATCCCGGGCGGGGATCGCGAACCGATGTACGAGCTGCTCCAGATGTTTCGTCCCGTCGACCGGCCGGACCTGGGACGCAACGATCGGTGCTGGTGCGGGTCCGGACGCAAGTACAAGGTATGCCACCTCGGCAAGGCCGAGCACCCGCTCGCGCAGCGGGCGCCGTGGCTGTACCAGAAGGCAGCGTCTTTTGCGCAGGGCATCGCGTGGCGACCGCTGCTGCTCTCGCTCGCCCAGATCCGGTCCTCCCACGACGACGATCCGTTCGCGCTGCTACACGCGCTCGATGACCCGCTGATCGTGGATGTGGTGCTGTTCGAGTGCGGCGCGTTCGAGCGGTTCGTGACCGAGCGCGGCGCGCTGCTGCCCGCCGACGAACTGCTCCTCGCGCAGCAGTGGCTGCTCGCCGACCGGTCGGTGCACGAGGTCGAGGTAGTGCGCCGGGGCGAGGGGCTGACGCTGCGCGACGTGCGCACCGGCGACCGCCAGCAGGTCACCGATCCGGCCGCCAGCACACAACTTCGGGTCGGTGACTTCTTCTCCGCCCGAGTCGTTCCCGCCGGGACCACAATGCAGATCTTCGGGGGCATCGAACCGATCGCGCCCGCCCAGCGTGGTCAGCTGATCGAGTTGCTCGACTCCGATGCCACAGACCCCGCCGAACTCGTCGAGTTCCTCAGCGCCCGCCTCGCGCCGACGCGACTGGTCACCACCGACGGGCACCCGATGATCGCGTGCCGGGCCGTGTTCGAGGTGGCCGACACCGCCGGGATCCGGCGCAAGCTCAGCCGCCGCTTCGGCGCCGCCGACAACGACCGGTGGACCTGGACCGAGCACGACAGCGTCCTCGGCATGCTGAACCTATCGCCCCACACCGAACCCTGGATCCTCGAGATCGAGACAATGAACGAGCCACGGTTCACCTCGCTTATCGACGCCGTCGGCGCCGCCGATCCCGGGGCGCGACTCCGTGAGCAGACCCGGACACCGGCCGCGGAGCTGATGGCACAGATGCAGGACAAGGGTGTTCGCCCACACCAACCCGACCCCGCCGATCCCGAGATCGCTGCCGTGCTCGCCGAGCACATCCGCCGATACGAGCAGCAGTGGCTCGACGAAGCAATCCCCGCCCTCGGCGGTCACACCCCGCGCGCTTGCGCCGCCGACCCCACCCGCCGCGACGAGCTGATCCGGCTGCTCGACGCCTTCCCACAACAGGAGCAGCCCGGGGCGATGAGCGCACGCCGACTGCGGGAGGCCTTGGAGCTTTAGAACTTCCGGCTGCCGCCAACACCGCCCGATCGGCGGCTACTGCAACCCTGCAGCGCTCCGCACCGACGGCACCGACATCACAGGGACCCGCGGCCCGAAAATCACGCCCACCGGCATCGGCGCCTGGATTGGTCACCTCAGTAGGCCCCCGTTCGGCCACTGATCGTCACAAATTCCGGCCCCGGCCGAGGTGGCCGGCACGGGGTGTATCGACGCGCGGTGCCAGAAGGTGCCTACGACAGTCCCTCGACATCGCGTGACATCGTGGTTCGCCCACCCCGTCCCGTCACCGACGGTGAATCGCACCACGACCGCGGTGGCCGAGGCGCTCCGGGCACGACGCCATACGACACCGGGAAGAAGCCCGTCATCTCACCCGGCTCGGGCTCCGCCACCAACCCATAAGGCCCGCTTCAGCTCTCCGGGCGTTTCGAGTCCGCCCCATCGAGTGCGTGGAACGCTCGGGACGCCTTCCTCGACTGCCTCACATACCGGAGATGAACCGTCGCCGAGGCAAGTGTCCCCACCGCGAAGACGATCGCCAGAAGCCACCACCACGCACCGAACACCACATGAAGCCCCACACAGGCGCACGCGGCGGCGAGAAACGCCCACTGCACCCGCAGCACCGTCCGCGCCTTCTCGTTGGCGCGGGCCATCTCGGAAAGATAAAAATCCTTGCTCCGCAAATGAATGTCGACCTCCCGTTCACAATCGGTCCGGCCACCATGGAGGCGGTCCGCACCGGCGTGGAAAAGGCTGCCGTCACCCACCGCGACCTCCGTCGTCGAACACGCCCCCAGCGTAAGCGGCATGACCGACAGTGTGCGGTGCCGACCCCTCTGACCACGGCCGTCGATGGCTGTGTGCCGCGACGAGCACTGGGCACACATCCACCGATCGCCGCAGCCCCAACTACCACCACACGGGGAGCAGGGCACCTCGCTGACTCACACGCCCCACGCATCTGCACTCGTGCGTCGTCACGCATGGTGACCCGCCTGCCGCCACGCAACACTTCACGCACCTGAACCCGCACAGCTTCACGCACATCGACGCGCAGCATTTCACATACGCCGTCACGCATACATCGAGTGGTCAGGGAAACGGGTGTCTGTTCCAGCAACCTGGCTGTGACATACCAGGTTTCCGTCGAACGCGACCGGTAAACGCCCACCGCCGGCGCACGGCGGCGACGCTGATCAGACCGAAATGACAGCAGGTCAGCCGGGGTAAACACTGGGGCACCAAGCGAGGTGGATCTCTTTGGTGCGTCGCCGTCCTTCGGCGTGGCTGGTGTGTGCGAAGTCCACGGCCACGGCGGTCACCGGTGTCGCTTCGGGTAATGCTTGCGCCGCTCGGCCGCGGTCAGCCCACCCCAGATCCCGAACCGCTCATCATGGGCGAGCGCCTCGGCGAGGCAGGCGTCACGGACTTCGCATCCAGAGCACACCCGCTTCGCCGGGCGGCCGTTCTCCCCCGTCTCCGGGAAGAACGCTTCCGGATCGGTCACCCGGCACAGCGCGAAGTCTCGCCACTGCGGAGCGTCCAAGGCCATCCTGGGCCGTGTGTCGGTATCGGTCATCTCGCTCATCTCCCTTGTCCCAGATGGGTGTTTCGGTGGGGCGGACGGTATCCCCTGACCTGGACTACGCGACTCGACGTCGCATCACGGCCGTCACGCCGTGATCGATGTCCTCCGTCACGGCCATTCGTGTCCTCTCCGAAGCGGCCTTATCCCGTCATGAGGAGGAAGATCCGAGATCGATGAGTTGAGTGACCTCGAGCGGAGAACATGCACCGAACCGGTACGCACACAACACTCATCGAGGTAGGTGGAGTTGCCTCATTCGGGTCGGGTGCATGTACGGCGGCCGCAGACCGGCCAACCCGAAGCCGGCCGATTCCGGTTCCAAGCGATCCGGCACGCAGGCCGGTGGTGTGGTGCGCCCGAGGGTGCCATCGCTATGCAGGTGCGCCGACGCCCACCGGTCGGCGGCGGGGCAGTGTTCGAACTCCCACCGCAGAACCCGGCCCTCACCATGGGCCCGCTTCTTCCCGATGACATCCAGGCCACCCAGGATCGTGGCGACGGCGTCGAGATCGCCGACTCCGCGCCAGGTGACCGTGCGAGTGCTGGTGATCATCAGGGGCATGTAGCGAGCCCGGTAGCGGCCCTGCCGATCCGAGGTCACCGCCGGCAGCGTATGACTGAGTTGCTCGAGCCCGCGGTGATCGGCCCGCGACCCCCAGTGCCGCACCACGGGATCACCGGCCGGGTCCTCGGGGAACGAGCACGTCGCACACCAATGCCAGTCCTCGCCGGCGAGCTCGCACCGCGCCAGTGGCAGCTCGAGGTCCGGCGGGGCGCTCTCGGGTGTCAGCGCCGGCACATACTCGCCTCGGCCCCATGCCGCGGCCTTGTGATCGGCCCACAGTTCGGCGGCGAGGATCCCGTCGAGACTGATTCCCCACGGCGTCGCGTGCGCCAGTCCCGACGACAGGTGCGCCCGCACCAGGAACGGTGCCATCTCCTCGGTGCCGGTCATGTCAGCCAGCACAATGCGTCGATGACCTCATCGCGCAGTGGTTCGAGTTCGACACGCCAGTCCACTGACTGCGGGTCCGGGCCGGCCAACACCACCCGATCCGATTCGGCGCGGACCCGTCCGTGACCTATCGCGCTGCGCCCTCCGAGGAATCCGTCACGCGCGAATCTGCCCCACACCTCGGTGAAGAACGAGATTTCGAGTTCGGTGGCCCGGTCCAGCCGCAAGAAGGTTTCGAAACGGGTTCCCGCGGGCAGTGTTTCGACCTCGAATCGCATCAGCATCGACGAGCCGGCGGCTGTACCGGCTCCGCCCCCCGCGGAGGGTTCGGGGAACGTCCGGGTGTCGGTGTCGTCGAATCGGCTGTAGCTCTCCAGGGAGACCAACTCGAACTGACTCATCAACCGGCCGTCATACGCCCGGGTCATGATCGTCTCGGTCTCACGCACCCGCGGGATGACCTTGCCCACCTTCAGGGCGCCATCGATCGGTGGCTGGCCTCCGCCGTTGCCGCCGAACACCCCGATCGGGGGAACCAGCTCCCGCAGTCGCTGCCGCCGGCGCCCGGTCAGACCGTCGCCGGTGACCTTCGTCAGAGAGCCGCCGTTGCGTAGCGCGTGCGCGGCCGAGAGCGGGATCTGCCCTTCGTAGCCGATGAGATCGCGGAACAGCTCCTCGGCGATCCTGCGCAACCCGCCGCGCAGGGAGTTCCCGGACACGATCGGCACCAGCACCGGCTTGCCGTCCGGCTGGATCACCGGCTCGCGCCGGAATAGTGTCGTCGTCGTTCCGGAGTCCTCCCCCTTCTGGGAGATCGAGGACAGCGCGGTCAGCTCGACATCCCAGCGCAGGGTCGACCTCATCATCTTTTCCTTCCCGCAGTGCGAGCGGCGGCCACGGCTTCGGCGACGATCCGTGTGCGCAGCACGTACGACGTGGGACGCTCACGCAGCAACGTCAGCACCGGCTCGGACTCCTCACGCAGCAACGTCGCCAGCTCCAGCCGTTGGTCGGTGTTCGTCGGTTCCGATTCGAGGGACCGTGAGACCACCGACCACCACCGGTCGAGATCGCCGCCACCGATATAGGTGGCGACCCGAACCCGGTTCGGCAGGTGCTGGGTCCAGTACGTTTCCCGCCGCCGGCCGACCCATCCCGAATCCCAGTCGATCCCGTAGTGCAGCAACAGCAGCAGGCGTTCAGCCGTTGCCGCCGGACCGTCGAGCGGCGGCAGCCCCGCCGGTGCGGCCGCGAGCCATCGACCGGTCGGGCTGGTCATGTCGCTGCCTTCGCACTCGCCGACACGGTGGCGCGCAGCGCGAGCTCCCACCACTGCCCGATCTGGCGGTACGGGGCGAGACGGTCCCAGTCCGCGAAGACCGCCGGCCACCGCCGGGGGGCGACCTGGGCGAGCGCCGAATACGGGGCCGCGGGCTCGGCGAGCATGCGGGCACCGAACCCCAGCGCCCGCAGGCGGCGCATCGCTGTCACCGCCGCCACGTCACGCGCAGTCCAGGGCAGGGACGTGTCCTCGACAGCAATCCCGCCCCACCGCGCGTGCGGCAGGATGTGCTTTCGGCCGGGCCGCAAGGGCACCACCACGGCGGTGTCCGGCTCGAGGGGCCGCGACAAGATCCGTTCGAGATCCGCCGCGGTCACTGCCCTCATTGCTGGTCGTGTGGTGACCACATGCATGCGTCTGCGCAGATCCGGGTGCTGGTAGGCCCAGGCGCAGGACGTGCACAGCCCACCCTCCGCGGGCGCTTTCCAGCAGTCGTAACCCGTGAACGTTCGGGAGACCACCTTGGTCACCGCCTCCACCGGCACCGGAGACACCGCGCATCTTCCGCACCGGCCCACCCTCGCGGGCTCGGCTGCCGCGCGCGTCGTCGTCGACGCGAATGCCGCCGCGACGACGTCCTGCCGGAAGGCCACCTCGCACAGTTTCCCCACACCACACTCCTCACATGCCCAGGCGACTCCAAACCGCCCCTACGACTGGAGGAAGATCCACCGGGCGGACACTGTGTGACAGAAGCTGCGAGATCTCGAGACCGACCGGACACCGCGAAGGAGGACGTGTGGCGGGCAAGCCCGAACCCGACGGCCTCGACCTGAACACGCTCCGGGCACTGCGCCGGCCCCGCCGCGACCTGGTAGCCCTCACCGGGCGCATCGCCGGGCACCTCGACGACCACGACGGATACCTCGCCTTCTCCGGCGGCAAGGACTCACTCGTCGCACTGCACCTCACCCTGCAGGTCGAACCGAACATCCCCGTCGTGTTCTTCGACTCCGGCCTCGAGTATCCCGAGACCTACAGCTACATCACCGCACTCGCCGACACCTGGAATCTCAACCTCGAACCCCACCGAGCCGACCCACCACTGCTGACCGTCCTCGCGCAGTCCGGCGAATGGGACCACCAACAGCCCACCCGAGCCACGAGCCAGAAACTGCGCGACATCCTCATCGGAGCACCCTCCCGCGCGGCACACGAGGCGCACGGGCCAGGAGAAATCTGGGGTGTACGCGCCGACGAGTCACCAAAAGGGACCGGACGCTGGTCGCTGTACTACACCGCACTCAGCAGCCACGTCTCACGCGACTGTGACGGCTGCTGCACCAGCACCACCGAGCAACGCCGACACCACGGCGGTCTCATCGACCGAGCCGACGGAACACATGTCTTCGGGCCCATCTGGGACTGGAGCGTCGAGGAGATCTGGGCCTACATCGCCCACCACCAGCTACCGGTGAACCCCGTCTACGACACACTTCGCCGCCTCGGCACCCCCGAGGGGCACCTGCGGGTCTCGCACATGCTCGACGGTGCTTTCCTCGAACACGGCCGCATCACCCGCCTGCGCCGTGGATGGCCGGCACTGTTCGAAGAACTCGCCCACGTCCTCCCCCGGATCCGCGAATTCGTCTGATGGCGAGCGGGTATCCCGGGACCGACCCACGAGAGCCAGCGCGGTGTCGCGTCGCTGTGGACCTCCGCCGACCCAGCAACAACCGGTGTCGCGACCGTGGTTTCCGCCCGACACCGCGGAAGATCTCATCGGACACACCGCGGCCGGATTCACGTATCGTCCCATTCGAGTCCGAGCAGACGCATCGCCCCGGCAAGGAGACTGCTACCGACCCGCCTCGAGATGTGCGGCACGGTGGACTACGCCGGCAAGTGGGAGGTAGCGGCGGAGTCCATGGTGGCCGATGGCGCCGAGGTGCCCTCGGCGATGCTGAGCAGGACGGTGCGTGCGGCCTCGGCGTCGCTGCGGGCTCGGTGGCCGCCATCGAGCCGAATGCTCTTCTCGATGCCCTCGGCCTCCGATCGCATCCGCATGATGCATCCCCACATCTCGGGGTCGGCGAGGTGCGCGGGGTCGAGACCGTGCCGAGCACAGTCATGGAGAACGCGGCTCTGATCGAATTGACTGTTGTAGGAGAGGGTCACTCGGCCAGCGGTCACCGCAAGCAGCGTCTGGTGGACCGTAGCCCAGCCGGGGGCGCCGATCAGATCGGCCGGGGCAATTCCGTGCACGGCGTAGGCGTCCGGGTGGATTGGAACTTCGCCGGGATCGACCAGGGTATCGAGCAGCGGATTTCCGGTGGCGGCGTCCACAACGCAGATTTCGATGATGCTGCCGTCCAAATTGGTCGATTCAACGTCCAGCACTGCTGCCCGGCCGGGGACGAGCATGCCCCGTGCCCACTGTTGCGGAGACGTCTGTGTACTGGTCATGCCACCTCTTTTCTCGTGATCATCGTGACGGCACCCTCTGACATGTGGTTCTTGACTTCGGCTCCTATGCCGGCCCCGGAGGAGTTCCTGGTAGCGCTCGGGCGCCGTCGCCCGACAAGGAGGACGGCGCGTGGCTGGGGCCACGCCACCGGACTGCTTCCTAGCTGTAGGAGTGCTCAGGTTCGCGTTCGCGGGCGATCTGCCCGTCGGTGCTCGGCGGCTGAGCGCCTTGCTGCGGTGCAGCGGCATCTGCGACGTCGGTCGTCTCAGTCGCGTCCTTGCTGGCGCCACCGCGCGCGGCCTTACCGGTGGTGTTCTTCCGCTTCTTCGGGGCGGTGTAGCCCATGGCTGCGAGCTCTTTGGCTGTCCATCCGCCTTCGATCGCCCTCTCGTGGGCCGTCCTGATTGCGTCTACAGCTGCCTCGCGTGCGGAATCGAGTGCGGCGAGCTCTTCGACTGCTTCCCCGATGGCTCCGACAAGCGCGACTCGTGTTTCGATTGCTTTCTGCGCCAGTGCTTCCGCATTCTTTCGTGCGGTCTCGATTGCCTTCTTGTGGGCTGCTGGGGTAATGGTCATGTGGCACTGTCTCCTTCGTCTCTGCGGTCGTGCCGCACATCGCGACACGACCTGTGGCCGGTCTGGGGTCTCTAGTGGCGATCGTATTGTTCCGCTTCGGGATCAAGCGCAGGGCACCATCCCCGCTGGCCGCCGGCTGGGGTCACAGGAAGCGGGCGGGCACCAGGTCCGGACGGACGGCGCTGATCTGGACGCGCTGCCCGGTCTGCGGTGCCTCGAGCATTTTTCCGCCTCCGAGGTAGATCGCGACGTGGTTGGCTCCGTCTGCCTGCCAGTTCCCGAACAGCAGGTCACCGGGCTGGGCTTGGTCCATGCTGATCTGCTGGCCGGCCCGGAACTGTTCCTGTGAGGTTCGCGGCAAGACCTTCGTGCCTCCGGTACCGATGTAGTACGCGAAGCGCGTGAGCCCGGAGCAGTCGTAGCCGGCGGTAGCTCCTCCGGTGCCGTCGCCTATCGACGGTCCGGTGAGAAGGCCGCCGCCCCATTGGTAGGGCAATCCGATCGCACGCATCGCCGCGTCGATGACCGCACGCGCGAACTCGAGGTTGCGGGGAAAGCGGGGATCGAAGGTCAGCTCGCCGACTGCGGTCGGGGCCAGCATTCCTGTCAGGGAGGGGATGCCGGCCGCAGTGGTGGGTGCTCCGCTGACGACAGGAGGCAGAACTGCCGGATTCGTCTCCTGCTGCGGAGCCGATGACGATGCCTGAGCAGCGGGTCCCGCCGGGTTGGTGACACCGCCGCCGGGCCCGGGCTCCGGACTGGGGGCGGGCAGGACCACCTCGGGAATCAGGCCCTGCGCCTCGGGCGGCAGCTGTTCCCTGGCGCCGGCAGCGGCATCGAGGACTTCCGGTGGAATTGCGTTCTCGATCTCGGCTTGCCACTGCGCGGGTAACTGCTCCTGCGCCTGCTGGACGGCCCGGGCGGCGTCGTCGAGATACGGTTGCGGGTCCGGGACATACTGGGCGAGAGCGGGCGGTAGGTCCTGTGCGACCGCCGTGACGCTGTCGGTGATCGCGGGGTCCACTCCGCCGCCCTGGGCGGCTGATGCGCCGGCCACTGCGACGCCGACGATGATCGATGCGAAATCCATGATGTCTCCTGTGCCGTGGGTGTGGCGGCCAAGGGCGGAAGTTGTCTCGATGACCGCGACGGGTGTCGTGTGCGATCACCGACAGTAGAGAGGGACCTGTACAACTCGACCGAACTCTGGGCCGGGGCAACCCAGTCGGGCATTCCCATCAGCCGGGTGTGGAGAGGTGGACCGGATGCGGACGATCAAATAGGGTGTGGGTACTGAGAATGCACCGGGTGAGTCGGAGGCACACCATCTTGTAGGTGGCCTCCGACTTTTCTTTCTGCTCACAGCCCCTTGCCTTTTCGTCGTCCGGTATGAGCGTCGGCGTCGAAGCTGTGATTCCCTTGCGTTGTGTCCGCGGCCTGGTCCGCCTCGTCGTGTGGCGCGGCTTCCACCACTCTGAATTGCGCGGGCGCAGCGAAGATATCGGGATGAAAGGTCAGGTCGGGGCGCCGGTGGCGCGGCTTGTCCGCGGTCATGACTGTGTGTTCCTTCCGGTGAGGTGAATCTGTCTCGACCGCCCGTCTCGACTCCTCAGGGCGTCTCGTGATCGACGAGTTGGACGATCAGGCGCTCCCCCGGCGGCTGCCCGGGCCGTTCATACGGCACAAAATGAGCCCCCACCACCCGTAGCTGCATACCTCGTGGCAGCAGATGGTGCGAGTTGTCCACGCGGGAGGATTGCCCGTAGTACATGCCGCGGTCGGTCTGGATCTCGAAGACGACATCGGTGGGCTGGGCGGTCGAGTCCAGCTCGTGCAGCGAATGGGTTGCTGCAGTGAACCGGTCGAAGGACAGGACCGTCCCCGGCGAGAGCGTCGAGGGCAGATCTGACGGGTTCACGACCGCGTTGGGGATGCTCACCGCGGTGTACACGAGATGACCTCGCCCGGATTCGCGTTCGTATCGTTGGATTGCCCTGTCCACTCGTTGGACCTGCTTGCGGCGAGCATCCTCGAGCTCGACAGCGTCGCCGGCCACCGCGGAGAGGGCGTTGTTCGTCTCCCTCCAGGTCTTCGGGTCCGACGTCAACGACGCCAGCGCCGTGTACTGGGCTTTCGGCATGGCGTCGAGGACGCGGCGCTTCGCCGCGGATCGGGTGTTCCGTTGTCGTGCCGACAGTGTGCGACGGAGTTCGATCGCTGGTGGCAGCCGGGGGCGTAGCCGAGAGTTTCCGATTGCCGCCGGCGTGGGCCGTGGATAGGCCCGGTTGAGGTCCCGCTGCGCCCGGGTCAATCCGGGGAGGTTCTCGGTGGCGGTGTCGAGTTCACGTGCCCCGCTGCGGAGATCGGCGCGGGTGTCGTAGGCGTGCTGCGAGATCAGGGCGCCTTCCTTGCGGGTGGCGACGTCGCTGTCGCCTCGGTCGGGATCGAACACACCGTTGCCGCGGTCTGGGCTGATCCGGTCATGGCTGCGGCCCATCAGATCTCACGCCCCGACCAGGGTGGATGTGGATCTGCCGGTGGTGTCCTGTTCGCGGCGCCCGACCGCGCGGCCGAGTAGTCGATCGAGACTCTCGCTCACCACGGCAGGGCGCTCGAGGCCGACCATGTGCCGCGCTCCGCTCACCGGGATCAGTTCGGCGAGGGGAAGAGCCGCGGCGAGTCGCTGTGAGTGTCCGATCGGGGTCACCCTGTCCCGGGTTCCACAGATGATCGACGCCGGCACCCGCGCGAGCACGTCGAGGGCCGGGGAAGCGTCGTAGATCCGCAGATCACGCAGGAAAGCGGCCACGGTGGCGATCGGCGTCGCGTGGACCATCACGTAGGACGTGGCGGCGGCACGGACACTTGCGCTCGGAGCAAGCGGGCATGTTGCGCCGACCACCGGCGACAAGATGCGACGGGAGAGATCCCAGCTGCGACCGACGAGCCGTGGGGCGTGAGCTGATGCCGTCCGCAGCAACGTCACCGCCGGCGTATTCAGAGCGCGCCCGATGCCGGCGCCGGCGACATTGTCGACGGCGGTCGAGATCAACCCGACCCCCACGATCTGTGCGGCCGCGGCCTCTTGGTGATGGGCGAGGTAGGACATCACAGCCATTCCGCCCATCGAATGCCCGACGAGGACAATCGGCCCCTGTGGCGCCACCGTGCGAATCACCACATCCAGGTCCCGTCCAAGCTGGCTGATCGTGTAACTGTCGGTGTCCGCCGCGCTGGATCTGCCATGGCCGCGGTGGTCGAAGAAGACCAACCGGGCACGCCCCCGCCAGACCTCGGCCAGGTAGGCCCGTTGCGGTGCCCAGGCGTCCATATGGAGACAGAATCCGTGCGCGAAGATCACAGTGACTGGGGCCGTCCGGGATCCGATCTCACGCACCGCCAAGGAGGTGCCATCAGCGGTGAGGATGAGGTGTGTGCGATCGATGGGGGTCCTCATCGCCGGTCCCCCAGGCCTCGGACCAACCCCCCGTGTCCAGATTGATCTCCGCGGTGGCTACCCGTGCGGGGCTCGGGACGAGGTAACCACCAACGATGAAGGTAGCGGATCTTCGCGTCCGTCGGATGGATGCGGCGAACCTCAACATTCATCGGTACCACTCCTTCGTACCTACGACAGCAATTGCGAGGACCATAGGTCCGGACCTTGACTGCCTCACCTGGGCCGCGAGCGATCGGTCACTCCGCCACAACAGGCACACCTCTGCCGTAGAAAGTGCCGCCACTCCCCTCTCATCTGGAGGAAGATCCCCCTCATCGGGGTTGTGTGACATGCTTTGGACAGAGGCTCGGTCACACCATCGACAGCGTCACTTGGTTGGACAGCCGGAGTGTCCCGTTCGTCGCCCCGATTCGGGGGTTCTTCACCGGACGGGGCTACCGGGAACTGCGCAGCTCAGCGCGTTCCGGCCACGGGGCGGCTTCGGGACGCGCCCGGTTGTCGTTCGGCTTACGGGTTTCGCTCGCTAGCCACCAGCGGTGTGGGACATACTGATGTCATGACGAGCCGTGGAGTGGTCCGCAGCTGGGACGTGCGGGGTATGCAGGGCGTGATCGACTCCGCAGACACCCCCGGCGGTAGCTGGACTCCATGGATATCCGTAGCGGTTCCTGGGTTCCCCGGTTTGGCTGAAGGTCAGGAAGTCGAGTTCGAGTGGTATCAACTCGACGAGCCGGCAGACGGTTACGACTTTCACACGGTGCGCGCATGGCCAGTCGGCACCGAGCCCTACGCGCGGCCGGGGCCGTTCAGCTCCAGGGCTTGGCATATCGATCCCGACGGCAGTGCCCACGAGATTACCGACCTCGACGACACGATCCCGCCCCGGATCGGCACCCCAGCGAGCGGCGTCGTCACCACGTGGAATGACGACGAAGGCTGGGGAGTCATCGACTCTGCGGACACACCGGGCGGTTGTTGGACCTTCTACAGCGCCCTACACCCCGATGAAGTCATCAATGCCCAGCCGGGCGACAGTTTCAGCATCGGCGGAGGAATCCGTGGTCTCGACGTCGGCGAGCAGGTCGACTTCGAATGGGAGTCGGTGATCGACCAGGACGGATACAAATTCCGTGCGATCAAGGTCAGGCCGCGGCGGGAGATCCCACCTTGGCGCGTCGAACGAATCGGTAGGTAGCGCTCGGAGTTGCCAACGATCGGTGTTCGGTCGGCGATCGTTGACCGGGCACGTGCCATTCCGCCGAATCGCAGCGCTATCGTGCTGCGCTGCGATTCGCACGAGTCGGTATCCAGCTTGATTTCATTCGCCCTTCATTCTGCCCTGCCGTCGTCGCCGCAGGCAGGGTGACTCTTTGGGTCATTCAAGACGTCGGAAATGCTGATGTGCCCAGCCCGGAATTCGTTTGGGGGGCTGATCGGCGGCAGCCCCATGTTCTCGCGGCGTTCATTGACCGAGAAAACGTATTGTGCGAATTCGGATTTGACATGCACATCGGGGAACCGGAGTCGAAGCTCGTGGATGATTCGACAGCCTTCGTCGTACCACTCGAAGGGATTTATTCCAGATCGCCACCGTGGTCGGGAGCTGAAGTCATCTAGCTCTTCCACGAAGAACTTCTGGAACTGGACAGTCCATGCCAGTAGTTCATCCCCGAGGGTTTTATCCATGCCGATTTGGCTGGGAAGAACGTAGGGCTCATCCGAATGACTGATCACGAGCTCCTGCGAAGGCCATATCGAGCTGGGATGACCATGCTCAGGGTGAACAACGATGGTGAACACAGAGAACCCCGTCCTTAAAGCCGGACCGTGTAAAGGGTGCGACGTCGAATCCTGCCATAATCGCGCATCGGTGATGTCCCAGATACCCGGTCCGATCATCGATCGGTGAAGGGACCGCGGGCACTCAGGACAGCGAACGAGCCCAACTGACTGACTCGAACAGATCCCGCATGCTGTGTTCCTGGCTGTCACGGGTGCCGGGATCGGACACCCACGTCTTGTACAAACCCGGAGCAGCGCGGTTGATCTGCACCTCCCGCGAGTTGTACGCATCATCCGCAGACAGCGGGCCCACGTCCGCAATCAGCTCTGCACACAGAACCGGGTGAAGCAGGCCGTCCGTCACACGAGAAGCCAGGAGCCGAACCCAGACGTTCATGCCGGCCTCCCGCCGGTCCATCCGCGGCGCCCCGAGAGGATCGAGAATCGCCCATCGACGTTCGGCACGGTTCTCATGGGTAAGACCCGACGTCGCATCGAGAACGATCCTTCCGACTCGGGTATCGAGACCGTGGGCGAACTGCTAGCGGACATGCCAACCTCCCTGTAGGCGGACACGTTCGTCCCTGCTGACGGACAGCTGATCTCCCTGTCGATGGACATGGGGCCGGCGGTGTGTCGGTCCTGACACCGACGCCCCTCCGGGGTTTTGCTCGAGGTCTTCGACCACCTTGAGCGACTCCACCGGAGGGACGCATGAAGAAGTCTGACAGGGACATCATGGAAATTCTCGAGGCATACGACACCACCGGCAGTGCACACTCCGCTGCGCAGCTGGCCGGGGTCGATCCGAAAACGGTCCGACGCTATGTCGCCGCCCGTGACGCCGGGATGCCGGTGACCGGCCCGTCGCGGCGACCGCGCATCGTCGATGACCATCTACCCAAGATCGAGGAGTGGGTCGAGCGCAGCAAAGGCAAGGTCCGTGCCGACATCGTCCACGAACGCCTCGTCGCTCTCGGCTTCGACGGCACCGAACGCACCACCCGACGCGCCGTCGCGGATGCGAAAGCCGCATGGCGGGCCGGACATCGCCGCACCTACCGACCGTGGATCACCGAACCCGGACTGTGGATGCAATTCGACTGGGGTGAGGGCCCGAAAGTACCCGGGCCCGGTGGGATCATGCGCTCGACCCTGTTGTTCTGCGCCTGGCTGGCATGGTCACGCTACCGGGTGGTGATCCCGGTGTGGGATCAAACATTGCCGACGTTGATCGCGTGCCTCGATGCCACGGTGCGCCGCTTCGGTGGAGTGCCGACCTACGCGTTGACCGACAATCCCCGCACGGTCAGCATCGATCACGTCGCCGGGATCCCGGTGCGGCATCCGCAGATCGTCGAAACAGCCCGCCACTACGGCATGGCCGTGCACACCTGCGTGCCCTTCGACCCCGAATCGAAGGGTGGCAGCGAAGCAACCGTCAAGATCGCCAAAGCCGATCTGGTGCCCACCGACGCGAACCTGCTGCCGGACTACACCTCGTTCGCCGACCTCGAGGCCGCGTGCGAGCAGTTCTGCGCCACGGTCAATGCGCGTCGGCACCGCGAAAGCGCCCGCGTCCCGGACGAGGCCCTGGCAGAGGAACGCGCCCGGCTGCACACCCTGCCGTCGGCCCCGCACACCCTGGCATTGGGCACCACCCGCAGCGTCGCCACCGATCAGACGATCCGGTTCGGGTCGGTGCGGTATTCGACGCCACCGGGGTTGGTCGGCACCGAAGTGTGGGTGCGCGCTGCCGGCACGGAGCTGGTGGTCGTCGCCGACCTCGATGCATTGCCCCAGGCCCCGGACTGGGCCGAAAACAGAAGGGGTTTGAGTGAAGTTGCGCGACATTTACTTTCGACACCGGGGAACCCGCGGATCGACCCGGCGCATTATCCCGATCATCCGCAAGAACCGGGTGGGGCACCGAAGCCACCACGACCGAAGGCCCGCTCCGCGGCCGAAGCCCGGTTCCTCGACCTCGGGCCCGGGGCGCACACCTGGTTGGTCGCCGCGTCGGCGGCCGGCACGGTCCGGATCCGGGCGAAGATGACCGCCGCGGTCGAGTTGGCCGCATTCGTCGGCGCCGCCACCGTCGACTCGGCATTGTCGAGACCAGCCGAATCGGGTCGGTTCGCCGAGGGGGACCTGCCGGCGATCGTCGCGCACCACACCGCCACCTCAGCCGGGGCGGTTGTCGTCGCCGACGAGAGGCATTCGGTCCAACCCGGTACCGCCGCCTGGGCCGGATTCGGCAGCACCAGTGCGGAGGCAAGCTCGTGAACCCCACCGCGCCACCGCTACCCGACGACCTCCTCGCCGTCCTCAAACGGATGCGCCTGCCCTACCTTCGGGCTGCCGCACCGGAGGTGCTCGCCACCGCGAAAGCGCAGCGGTGGGATCCCACCGAGGTCCTCAAGGTCCTTCTCGACGAGGAGGTCCGCGGTCGGGACGAGGCAACGAAGGCGATGCGCCGCAAAACCGCCGGGCTTCCGGCTGGAAAGACGTTTTCCTCATGGCGGGAACAGGATTCATCGATCCCGGCTCCTACCCAGCAAGCCCTGAGTACGTTGGAGTGGGTGCAGCGCGCCGAGAACCTGGCGGTCAGCGGACCGTCGGGGACCGGCAAGACCCATTTCGTCGAGGCGCTCGCGCATGCGGTGATCGACGCGGGAATGCGGGTGTCGTGGTTCACGCTCGAATCGTTGACCGCGGCGATCGGGAGGGCCGCGGTGGACGGGTCGATCACCAAGACCATCACCAAGATCACCCGCGCCGAGTTGATCGTGGTCGATGACATCGGGATGCTTCCGTCCGGTCAGGCCGCCGCCGAGGCGTTCTACCGCCTCGTCGATGCCGCATATGAGCGCCGCAGCGTCGTGGTGACCAGCAACCTGCACCCGTCCGGGTTCGACACGATCATGCCGAAAACGCTCGCGACCGCCGCGGTCGACCGACTGCTCCACCATGCGCATGTCGTGATCACCGAAGGCACCTCGCTGCGATTGCAGGAGGCCACCGCCGGACGCGGGGTGATGCCCCTGACCTGATGGTGCGGGAGATCAGCTGACCGCCGACAGGGAGATCAGCTGTCCGCGCACAGGGACACCACCTGTCCGCCTACAGGGACGCCCTCATGTCCCTTGACAGGCGAACTCGGTTGGCTCCCGTGCGATGGCCTTGCTGAAGTACTCGAGTTGGTCCAGCCCGGAGCGTGGCCCGCCTTCTCTGAGGGGGTAGCCGGACAGATCCATCAGGAGGTTGTCGACGGCGTCCCGGAGAAACGGATCCTGAGCAGATGGTGTTCGAAGCCGACGTGCCTCGGCGAGGGTGATAACGCCCTGCAGGAGAAATTTTTCCACCATTCGCTGGTCCTCACGCATCAACCAGCTCATGCCACTCCAGCGGGATCGGTCTCGGTGCACGCCCCCATGGACACAGTGTAAGAGCCGACAGATATCGGCACGTCCGATAGCTGCCGACAGATATCGGCACGTCCGATAGCTGAACCATCACCGGGACCAGGTCTGCGCCGAGCTCAGGCACACGCCAGTCGCCGCCCGTTCCGGAAGTGGATCGCCTACCGATAATCGATCGGCATGGGGTGCGGTCAACGATGCGATGGACGCCGCGCCTATCAACGGCCACGTCCCGTGACAGCCGACCTCCCCAAAGGGACCTCGGCACACACGATGTCCTCGACCGAGTAGGCGATCGCCCCGCACCGAGGGCACTGCCCGGGCAACTGTTGGTGTCGGATCATTGCCCAGTGCTCGTCACACAGCAGGTAGTCCACCCCAGCATCGAAGTGACAGCAGTCCTTGACCACCGCCGCCCAGCGGGCCGCACGCACGAAGCCGACGGGGTCACCCGGGAAGTACTGGGGATGCTCCGCGCAGAACTCACACGGCAACTCCGTGCGAACGATCGACGGCATCGGGGCGGAGTGAGCCACCTCGTCCATACCTGTACACCTCCCCGCTCTCTGGAGACCAGTATGCAACCGATCCTCGACCACCCTCCCGTCAAAGGCGTTCAAACCCAGACGATCCACCACAGCGGCGGGACGGCCATGGCCACGGCGGTTCCGGCGACGAGGAACGGTGCGAAACCGAACTCTCCCAGGTCTTTCTGACGCCGGATCGACTTCACCCCCGCCATCACCACGAGCGCCAAAATGTTCGGTAGCAACATGCCCGCGAGCACATTCATCCAGCCGACCCACCCCAGCGCTGCACCGAGGATGAAGCTCAGCCGCACGTCGGCGAGCCCGGGATAGCCGCCCGTGATGATCGCGAACGCAAGGTTGAACGCGAACACCAACGCTCCAGCGAGAAGTGCGCGCCCACCTGCCGCAGGATCTTGATCCACCGCCACCGCGAACGCCCCCAACATCAGGCCCACTGCGCTGGTCAGCCGGATCAAGGTCAGCGGAAACCGCAGCGTGAAGTGATCGATCCACGCTGCCCACACGCACAGCAGGCTCAGCACTAGCCAGGCAGGCAAGATCGCGTCGCCGCCGGCGAACATGACGGCGCCGAACCACATTACTGCGGTCAGCGCCGCGGGACCGAACCGCCGGGAGCAGCCCTCTGTCGGGATCTCGACGGCAGCACACAACCTGGTCATCATCGGTGCTGTCACCACGCTCAACGCCGCACCAGCCGCGGCACTGGTGACGGCCACCCACCACAGCCCGGCGGTGCCGTATTCGGCATCAATCCACCGCGCCGCGAACCACACCACCACACTCGCGACGACGACAAGCCCAGCAGGCGCGTACACCGTCGCCGACAAGTGGTCACTGCGTTGCCCTGCCGCATTTTCAGCACCGACGGCCGGCGATTGCGGCTCCTCGCTGGGACCACTGCCCGCCAGCTCGGACGTCGGTTCGGTCATCGTGGGCACTCCTCCGCAACTGTGCGACAGACATCAGGATGGATCGACACTAGCCGTCCACCTGGACAGTCTCAGCACCACCGAGCCGATGCGGGAGCCCGCCCACCCACTGGAAGGGTCTTCGAGAAGCCGCAGCCTGAAACGCTGGAGCGACCGTGGTCGCGACAAGCGTCGTTCTGTCCAGGTCATCACATATCACTGGGCTCGACAATGCGTCCTCCCTGCCGGACTGGAAGAGAAGCGAGCACTCGTGAATCGACGAACCACCAGCAAAATTGCTGCACTGCCCCTCATCACGGCCGCCATCCTCACCGGGTGCAGCAGCACACAAGCCGAGACCGCATCCTCGTCAGCCGAACCAACTGCTGCCGCCACACGCGTCGAGTGGTCGGCGAACCCCACCACCGTCGGTCAAGGTCAACCCGAAGTGACCGCCCCTCAGACCCGGCTATCCGAGACACAGCCGGCGACGACTACCACGCAGACCACCGCTGCCGCCGCATTGCCGCCCACAACTGCTCAGTGCGGAACCGTCACGAACAACCTGAACGGTGCGACTGCACCTGTGATCATCATCGCCGGGACTCCGAGCTGCCCAGCAGCACTGAGCATCAGTGATCGCTACCTCAACGACCGCACGATCGCCACACAAGGACAAGGACGATTCGCTGTCATCGACGGTTGGCACTGCAACTGGCCCTACCTTCCGGACCGATCACACGCCGACTCCTACCTGCAATGCGTCGACCCGACCGGCAATGCCGTCAAGATCGGCGACTAACACAGAACACCGAGGCACACCGAACCTCGTGCAGCCCACGCACGACACGCCGACATCGGCGCTCGCACGAACGACACCAAACGAAGGCACTATTGATTTCATGGGGGCACCAGTGAAGAAGACCACGCGCAACTCACGCCGGCCGTATCGTGGCCGCTCCACATCGCCGGTCCGCAGCTATGCGGAATACGCCAAGCGCCTCGCCGCCGGAGCGAAAACCATCGTCATCGACGCCGACCCGGAGAGCTGGCTGGACCTTGGTCACATCCCCAACCAAGTCGAGGTCAAAGTTATCGGACAAACCTGCGCGGGAATCGCCGGCGGCTCCATCGCAGCCGCCGGCCGATGCTTCGTCCAAGCGTCCAACCACGCCAGGGTGACTGCCTACGAGCATGCTCACATCGAAGCCTTCGACGACAGCACCGTCGATGCCCGCGGTAAGAGCCATATCGTCGGTACCGACAACGCCAGGATCCGCGCAGAAGACAGCGCGATCGTCTTCGCGCACAGCCACTGCCACGTCCAAGCCAACGGACAAACTCTTATCGCCGCCACTGACACCACCACCGTCCGCATCGACGGCGAGGCCCACGTCCGAGTGAGCCCAAGCGTGCACACCACCGGGCCCGGTCAACCCGCGAATATCGAAACCCATCCGATCAGCCGCCTCGCACGCCACCTGAATTTCTGAGCGAAAACGATTCCAGCAGTGTGCACGCCAGTCAGTTCGGCGTTACGAGCACCTGTAGCTCGCCGATCCTTTGCTGGTACGTAGAGGTCAGAGGTACAGGAACAACACCTCCCGCAGCTCCTCCCGGCCATGCGGCGGTCCAATTCACGAGCCACGCAGAGGTCGCTGAAACCTTGAATGTCCCGCCGGGCTCTGTGATCGAAGTTTTCTCGATGTGATGACCACACGTCGGGGATGGCATTCCACTCGGCGGCGTTACTGGGCTGGCATCGACAATGTCGGCATATGGGGTGAACGGCAGTAGAGCACCAGGGCAAATCACAGGTGGGCTTCCGTCTCCGTAATTTATGGTCACACTGGTGTTTACGGCCGTCGCGGTGACCACCACCCCGCCTGGACCAGGAACTACCCGTGTAACCGGACCGATATTCGTCTCCCTAATCTGGTCGGGGCAGAGCCAAGCCCATGAAAATTTGCCGACTAATCCGGTTCTCCCACCTGGGAAATCAGCAGGTTCGGGAGTCCAGCACATCGGCGGTTCCTCGAGTTGCATGCCGGTCACGGCCGTACCCACAACGTTCATGACCTGGGCCATACTCACTGGGGTGGCCGGCATACCCACATCCGGGCTCAGCGGAACGCAGTCTGTGAATCGGCCGCACGCCTTCAGCTGCTCCCTAACCGGAGGTCCTGTGGGGGCTGCTACGACGTCACTGCCACCACCGCTGTATCCAGACCCGCCGCCGCCCGTCCCCGCTGCACTCGCCCCTGGGGAGCCTCCGGAGCCAGGTGACGCCGAAGGTACCTGGACGTAGCTGCCTTGCACTGTGATGTTCGAGCCGCCGTTTCCCATGCCAGGGCTGACGTCGATGCCTCCAGAACCGAAGCCAGGTTGTCCAAGCGCTGAGTGTGGCGATGCGACCAGGCTTCCCAGAACGAGCGCGCCGATCACGGTCGCATGACGACGACGATTTGGCATGTGTTCTCCTTGGTTATGGTGCATCGCACGGTGCGTATCGGCCTGCTGCATCGCTGGTGACTCGCCAGCCGTTTGCATCGGGCCAATCCGCATTCCGGACGGTCAACTGGGCGAGCACAAACTGCGGACGGTTGACGTCGTAGGCGGGACTGCCGTCTGACTTCGTCCAGGTCATACCGGAGATGTCGGTGCAGGCGCGCACGTGGACCCAGGCGGGTCCGGATATAGCCTTGCCGTCGTCGCCTACCGGTATGCCGGCGTCGGTGATCTTCGCATCGACAACCGTGATTGCCCCATCACTCCTCACGTTCTGAGACCGGTGCAACGTGAGGTCGGCCCTCCAGTCATCCAGCACGGGGCCACCGGCGACGGTGTCGAGCTGTTCGATCGGTACCGCGGGATCGGCGTCGAGGCGCGCCCAAACCGCATAGAAGTCGTTGACCTTCGCAAGCGCCTGTTCCCGTGCCAGCTCGTCAGGAGTCTTGTTCGAGGTGTCTGCCCCGTCGGGCCCCTCGAACGCCGGGTCACCGGTGACAGTGAGCTCTACCGCCGGATCCGCCGCGTCGGTGTCGGAGCAGGCGGTCACGCCGACCAATAGTGTCGTGGCAGCCAAGGCAGCGACGGCGGTTCGGCGGATGGTGGTGTGTGCCATAGTCGTATCTCCTAGAAAAGTCCGGCATTGCAGGGCGTACCGGGCAGTGTGTAGTCGGCTGTGACCCTCCATCCTGCTGGGTCGGGCCAAGCGGTGTTCGTCAGGATCGGCTTCCCGAGCTCGAGAACGTCGGTAGCGCGGGCGAGGCAGACGTCCATCTCGATGGTCGCGGTGCCGGGCGTGGGGACGCCGTTTTCGTCGATCGGGATGTTGTGGCGGGTGATGGTGTTCTTGAGAACCTTGACCTCGCCTGCGTTCGCCTCGATGCGATGCGCGGTGATGTCCCGCTTCGTCGATTGAAGGAAATTGCCGGCCGCGACATTGTCGAGATCTGCGGGATTGGCGGCGGGATCGGCACTCAGTCGCGCGAGCACCGTGTAGTACTCGTTGACCTTCACCAGTGCGGCTTCACCGGCCTGTTGCTCGGGGGACTTTCCGGAGCCGGGCGGTCCGGTGAACGTGGGTCCGGTGCTGGTTTCGAGGGTGACCGGTTCTGGGGTCAGGATGCTGCAGCTGGCTGTCAGGCACATCGCGGCAGTGAGTGTCGCCAGTGCGGCGATGCGGCGCGTCATGATGCTGCTCCGATCCGGTAGTGGCTCCCGTAGGTGGAGTCGAGCTGACTCAAGAGCATCTTGGTTTCGTGCTCGGGCTCTTCTTCGAGTGCGTCGAGCTCGGCGATCATGCGATCGATCAACCTTTGGGTGGTCTCGGTGTCACCCGAGAAGTGGGTGGCGATGATCGCCGCACGCCAGCACCCTTCGTGGACAATGTCGACCTTGAGGCCCGTCGCCGCGGCGGCGTGTGCAGCCGCGAGGTCCTGGGGAGCTTGGTGGCCGCGGATGTAGCGGGTGGCGAGCTCCTCGGCGACGTCGGTGACGGCGGAGATCATGTCTTGTTTGGTGTGGTCGGCCCACCCGTAGGCGGTGGGGTCGTCGCTACTGAAGGGTTGCCCGGTGACCAGGGCTAGTGCGGCGGATAGCCGGGCGGTGACGACGTCAGCTGGATGGGCGTTGACGAGTTCATGCCAGTAGTCCCAGTCGGTCGTGACGGCGTCGTGGAGACGTTGGGGGGTCCGGCCGGTTCGATCTCCGGACTTGATGAGGGCGGGTTCACCGGTCTCGGTGTCACCAAGCCACTTACGCAGGCGAGAGAGCGCTTCGTTGCGGCGCCGGCGGAGCCGGGCCTTCGCTTCTTTCTCCTGCTCGGCTGTGCCGGTTCTGGCGGCTTCGACGTCATGGGGCCAGATCTTGCTGTCGATGTCCGCGGCGAGGACTCCGCCGTCAGTGGTGATGAGAAGTGCGGCGATTTCGGTCAGGCTCTTCTCTCGGCCTTCGGCCGGCCCTGGTGACGGGGGTGTGACGGCGGGTTCGCCGAGCAGCCTGATCCAGATGTGATCCGCCTCCGGCAGCTCGCCTTCTGCGGTGATCTCACCTGAATCGGACGGCTGTGGTCGGTCGACGGTGTGGTCGAGGTCATCGTTCCCGACCACGCTGAAGGTGGCGGGATCGGAGCTGGTGATGAACTCCTTGGTCGAGATGTCGTTGTCGAGACGGGCTGCTTCCCATCGAATGTCAGGGTTATTACTTGTGTGGGCGATGCGGGGTTCGCGTGAGGTGGTGGTCAGGAGGTCTAGGACGGACGCGTAGCTCTCCTCGTCGAGGGTGGTCACTGTGATGCCGGCCGACGCGATTCCTGGTCGAGCAAGGACGGCCGAGCCGCTGTCGTCGACCTCGAGGGTCCATGTGGCGTTGGTATGTGTGCTGTCGGTGGTCACTGCGGCGAAGGCGATTCGGGGTGCGTGTCGTGCGATCCCGGTGAGTAGCTCGGCCTGTGCCTTGGTCACCGGGTCGGCGATCAGAACGATCTCGGGTGCGGTCAGCTCGCTGGTGGTGTAGGACGTGCGTGCCTGCGCGATTGACTCGATGTCGTTGTCCGCGAGTATTTCGGAGTCGAGTTCGAGGTGATTGGCGAGTGTCGTCAGTACCGTGTCGGCATCCTCGGAGTGGGTGATGCGGCCGTTGTCGATTGCCTCCGGCAGATCGGCGCAGTATCCGACGAGGTTGAGGTGGAGGCTGTCGGCGATGGGCGAGACTGCGAGTTCGACGGCGAGCGCGCGCAGCACCCCGGCTGTTGCGGTCGGGGTGCCGCTGATGGCGAGGTGGCCGATCTGTTCGAGGTTGAGCATGAGGTCGCGACCGTCGTCGCTGGTTCCGACTGCCGTCAGTGCCGGGTACGGACTGATCTCGGCCTCGGGAACGCTGCGTGGGAGCGCTCTCGGGTCTACTGCCCAGGTGGTGTCGTCGATCTGTGTCCACGGCGCGGGGGGTGAGACCTGTTCGACGAGTCCGAGCTCGATGTCGTTGTCACCGACGAATACCGTCAGCAGGCCCGGTAGAGCGGTACCTGTGGATCTGCAGTGGTGCGCGAGGTGCCGCAATGCGATGTCGACGTGGATGGTGGTGAGCGGGTCAGCGGCGGTGAGTGCGTGCTCGGCCTGGATCGCGGTTTCGGCGGGAAGGGCGATGCGTTCGCCGCGGCGGCGGCGGTGTTGTTGCTTGCGACGGCGAAGTGCGAGATGCCCGGTGAGTCCGGCTGCGGCAACCGCTGAGATTCCGAGACCGATGAACACGACGTCGGATGAGCCGTCCTCGGTATCGGTTTCTGCAGGCGCGTCATTGGTGACGAGGTCGGCAGGCAGTTGGGGTTCGATGGGGTCGAGTTTCCAGTTGGGGGCGACATCCACAGGCGCGGGCGCCGGAGCGGGAGCAGCTTCCGGGGTCGGAGCGGGAGCAGGGGCAGCTTCCGAGGCCGGAGCCGGAGCCGTATCGGCCGGCGGCACCAAGGCCGGGGCCGGCGTAGCGTCAGCCGCCGCGGAGGCGGCGGTGGGCATGATCAATTGCTGGCCAACCGTGATCAGCTCGCCCGCCGGGATGCCGTCGGGAGTCGTTATCTCCTTGAAACGCAAAGGATCACCGAGCTCGCGCTCGGCGATATCCCACAGGGTGTCGCCCTGTTTGACCGTATAGGCGCCGCGTATCACCTCGGGCGGGGATTCGGGCAGCTGCAGGGTCAACCCTTCGGCCAGAAACCCTGGCTCGGGGACAGCAGTCCGGTTGAGGTCCAGGATTTCGGCGTAGCGGCGGCCCTCTCCGAGATGCTGCTGGGCCAATCCCCACAGGGTGTCTCCCCGCACGGTCGTCACTGTCGGCCCCGCCGGTTGTACCGCCGGACGGGTAGCCCGCGGATCCACCTGCGTCCGTGGTGACGCGCTCGGATCTTCCTGCTGCGAGTGCGGCGCGTACGGAGAGGTGCTTCCCACGTCCGCAGGCTGGGTCAGGACGGGTGCGGCGGTGGCGGTTCCGGCGGTCAGGAGCAAGAGAGCGCCGCTGACGAGGAACGTCGCCGTCCGCTGTTGTGAGCGAAGAAGGCGCAGCTTCGGCGCTTTGACGCCACGCAGTGTCGCCGCGAGTTCGAGCAGAATCGGGACGGTGAAGGTGGCCCAGGCCGCCCAGCCAACAAGGGGAAGAAGGGCGATGAGAAGACTGCCGTCATCTGGACTCGCGAGCAAACCTTCGAAATCCGACCACGGTATGTCGAGCGGATTGCCGCGCAGCGCCCAGAGCGCGGCCGGGATCCCGGCGACAAGCATCACCAGGATCAGGAGGTAGCCGAGTCCGGCAAGGCGGGACCGCGCGGCGTTTGCGCTCACGGTATGTACACCTCCCCGGCGTTGGTGCGGTTGAGATTCACAGCGGCCGTACCGACGAGCAGTTTCGTTCTGGGGTATGGCAGAAGTTTCGAGTTGTAGACGATGCGGGTCGTGATCAGGAGGGTGCGCGGGCCGGTGGGGATCACGTCGCCGTCGACGCCGGCCTCGAACAGGTATCTCTTGGCGGCTGCCGTCGCGCGGACCGGGTCGACGACCGTGTCGATGCCGCGGGCGCTCACCGATCCGATGATCTGCTGACCGGCTGCTCGGGCGGCATCCTCGGCGACGTTGTCGGCTCGCTGGTCGGCGGTGAGCATGCCGCCACCGTCGACGATCAGTCCCCAGACGAAAAAGATCAGGACAGGGGCGAAGACCACCGTCATCAGGGTGACGGCACCCTTGTCGCGGTGCTCCTCCGGCAGGCGGGAGGCGAGTCGCTTACGCAAGGTGTTGGTCATCGTGTGCGCTCCCGGTAGGTATCGATCGGCGAGATTGCGGTAGCGGTGACGGTGCGGGCACCATTGACTCCGGGCCATCCAAGAGCGTCGAAGGAGACCTGGCAGGTCACGGTGACCTCGACCGTGGCGGGGACACCAGGTCTGGTGCGGAATCCGCTGGTATCGGCGTTGACGTTCATGGTGGCGCACTTGAGACCTTGTCCGTCCATGCTGCCGGCCGCTGCTTGGTACGCCAGAGGGGTGGCCGTGGCGATGGTGCGGGCGAGTGAGGCTGCACGGGCACCCTCGGTGGCGGCGTGTTCAACCTTCTGGTGCGCCTGTCGGTTGACGCCGTACGCATACATCCAGCCCAGGAGCAAGATCAGGATGACGACTGCGAGGCACAGCTCGATCGTGACGTCGCCCCGGTCATCTCGGCGGGCGCGGGATATCCATCGGGTGAGTCTCATCCGATTCCTCCCGGGTTGGTGACGCGTTCAGTCGGTTTGGTGTGGTTGACGACGATGGGGAATTCGAGACCCGGGACGAGGGACGGGGCCTTTCCGGTGATGTTGACGGTTGTTTCGCGGATGTTCTTGCTGACGAGGACCACCGGGATCTGCAGGTCACCGGTGCCTGCCTGGGCGATGCAGGCATAAGCGGCAGCTGTTCCGAGCGCTTGGTTGCCGTATTGCGATCTTGTGTTCTTCAGTGCTTTTTCGGCGCAGCTGTTGGCGACGTCGCGGCCGTGGAAGAACAGAGCGGTTTGCAGCAGGACCGAAAAGATCAGAAGGAATGCGACCATCGCGATGACCGTAACGAGGGTCGCCGGGCCTCGGTCATCGCGGCGCCATCGGTCGATCAACTGTTCCAGTGTGACCATGGTCTGCTTTCCGATTGTTGTTGGACGGCTGGCTTTTCAGGACGGAATAGGGATATGCGGCCACGGCCAGGAATCGATTCCGAGCTGCACAAGCACCCCAGCGACCGCCACCATCGCCGCGGCCTGGAAGACCCTCACGAGGTATGTCACGTACTCACCGTCTCTCCAATCGATGCAGCGCTGTCTGATTTCAGTCGGGGATCGCGTTTGCGCGGGACATGATCTTGCGGACGACGATCGCACCGGCTGCGGCGGCGGCTCCGACCACCAAGACGGCCAGGAAGACGTATTCGAGGGTGGAGGGTCCGCGGTCTGAGCCTTTGCCGCCGGCGCGGTGGAGGAGGGTGCCGGCCAGTGCGGCGACGAACATCATCGTGAGGCTGATGTAGGAGGTCACGGCCTCGCGGGCGGTGCGCCGGGTGGCGGTAGCGACGGTGGTGATGCTCATGGTGGGCTCCTTGTGTTTGGTCGATGTGTAGCAGGTGAGCTGGACTGGATGATCGTGGCCGGTGTGGTCTGGGGGTCTCGCTCCTTCGCGGCGCCGGCGGGCACCATCGAATCGGACTAGCCGGTGATGATGGTCAGTGCTGGGATGAGCAGCAGCATGATGAATAGGCCGGCGAGTCCGGCCAGTGGCATAGCCAGCTTTTCGGTGGCCTCCGCTGCCGCACCTTGTTCTGCGCTGGCCTGGGCGGATCGCAGGCCCGCGGCCTTTGCCCGCAGTGATGTGTAGACGGATGCGCCTTTGTCTCCGGTCATGTTCATGATGTCGGCCAGGTCGCCCAGCTCGGTCAGGCCGAGCTCTTGGGAGACGCGTGTCAGGGCATTCCATGGGGCTTCGCCGGAGCGCCCGGCTTCGTACAGTTCCTCGTCGAGACGTAGGAACACCCATGAATCTCCCACCTGTGCAGCGCGCTCGAGGCTCTGGGTGGTGCCGATGCCACCGCGTCGGCACAGTGCGACGAGATCGATGTAGGAGCTCAGTGCCTGCGCGAATTCCGCTCGTGCCGCGGTTGCCCGGCGCCGGATCTCGATGTCGGGGATGAGGAAAAGCAGGAAGGCGGTCGCAATCGACAGGATGGCCGGGATGGACCATCCCAGGCCGACCCCGAATGCAGTCAGGACCAGGTTGAGGAAGGGGAAGATGAGCAGTCCGAGCAGTGCTGCGACGAGCTTTTCCCCGAGTACGTGGGCGGGATCTCGGTGCAGCAGGGCGAGATCGGCGTTGGGGAGCGTGAAGAATTTGCTGTCCTGCAGGTAGGGGTGGACCCGGATGCCGAGTTTGTTCGCCATTCCGTCGATCAGGGAGGTTCCAGTTGTCGACGTGCGCTCCGGGGCCGGTCCGGACAGGCGCGACATGGCATCGCTGAGTGCGGGTTGTGCGCGCATGAAGTAGAGGGCAACCAGGTAGATGCCGATTGTGCCGACGCTCGTGTAGAGGATGACCGTCATCTGAATGCTCATCGCTGCGCTCCTACGAGGTCGGTGCGGTTGACGCGATCATTGGTGCCGATAAAGCGGGGGTAGGTCGGCGGTTTGGTGGCCTGCTTCATCCAGTACAGGTCGGCCGCGAACAGGGTCAGCAGGATCAGTAGCACGATCTGCATTCCGCCCGACTTGTACGGTTCCATGAAGTTGGTCAACAGGAAGGCTGCCGCGAGTGTTGTGATTGCGATGATGGTGACCCATTTCGCCTGTGTACGGCTGGATTTGCGGTCGGCCTCGGTGCGGCGTCGGCGCGCGACCATGTCACCGACGTCTTCGGCGAGGCCTTCGAGCACGGCTGCAAGTCCAACGCCCCGCAGTTGCATGCTCAGAAGCAAGGCTCCGCAGATCTTGTCGCCGACGCTGTCGTTGAGGTCCGATGCGAAACGTGTGATTGCATCCACCGGAGGGACGTTGTTGCGCAGGCGGCTGATGAACGCTGTGATCTCCTCCCGTAGTGCCTCTGGGATCGGAGTGGAGATGATGGTGTGCTCGATTCCCGAACCAGCCTTCATGCTGCTGGACAGGTTGCGGGCCCACTCATCCATGGCCGCCAGCCGACTGATCTGCTGTTCTGCTTCGGGGCGCCCGAGCAGGTACGGCAAGCCGACCAGCAGCGCCGGGACCAGAAAGAGGGTGAAGAGCCATCCCGAGAGGGACGACACGACGATGCCGGCGGCGAAGCCCACGACGAGCAGGATCTGGGTGCTACGCGGGATCTTCGATGAGCTGGGGCGCCGGCGCTGACGGGTGGGCGCGGTGGGATCGCGGCGGTCTTTCCATCCGATGACGATGCAGGCGACCCCGGCGCACAGCAGTAGTACCAGGAGGATGCCGATTTGCTGATACATCACGCCACCTCTTCGTCGTCGTAGAGGTCGCGTTCTTCGTCGAAGTGGCGAAGGCTGTCGCTGGGGAGGTTGATTCGCTTGAATCCGCCGGCGAGTAGCTTGCGGAGCAGAGGTTGTGGGATGGATCCGAATTCGCCTGTGCCGTCGGAGTATCCCCGGTAGATGGTGGAGAAGGACGGCTTCTTGTCGTCGCCGGGTTCGACGTAGACGACTTCGTCGACGTAGCGGACCGAGGTGCGTGACCCTTCGCCGTCGACGCGGACCTTCGTGCCGAGTTGGACGATCAGGTCGATGTGCTCTGCGAGCTGGCGTTCGACGTAGTCCACCGTCGCGTTCATCGGGGGTTCGGTCGCCAGGTTCACCAGACGGTCGATGACACCGCGAGCGGTGTACGCGTGCGTCGTGGATAGTCCTCCTCTTGCCGTCTGCAGCGCTTTGAGGAAGGCGAGGATCTCGTGACCGGCTACCTCACCGACGATCATGTAGTCGAGCTGCTGTCGCACGAACTCGTACAGGATGTCCGAGAGGGTGTAGCTGCCGGCGAGCTCGCCGTCTGCACCGCGTTCTCCGCCGCCCAGGATCGTCTCGGCGTCGACCACGAAATCCTCGCGGCCGGGGAGTTCGTCGATGAACAGTTCCCGCTCGGTTTCCGCGATTCCGATTCGCGTCTGCAGAGGAAGCGCATTGGCCAGTGCACGCGTGAAGGTCGTTTTTCCGAAGCCCATTCCGCCACCGGTGACCACCGAGGCACCGCCGCGGACCGCGCACGAGAGGATGGTCGCGAGCTCGATCGGCATCATCCGATGTTCGACGACGAGCTGATCGAGGGCGATGTTCTTGAGGCGGTGGATGCGGATTGCCACCGAGGGGCGTTTGACCGAGTAGCCCATGACCGACAGTCGGTGGCCTCCGCGCATTGTCAGACGCAGCGACGGATTGAGCCGGGAGAAGGGCCGACCGCCGTTGTCGGCGCGTGAGGCCAGCAGTCCCATCCACTCGAGGAGCTCCTCGGGGGTGTCGACCACTGGGTCGCGGTGTTCATAGTGTCCGTCGGGGAACTTGACGTAGACGGCCGCACCGTTGAGGAAGATGTCGGTGACGTGCGGCTCTTCGACGAGTTCCTGCAGCGGGCCCAAGTTGAACTGCGCGTCGAAGATGGCCTTGATCAGGGCTTCTTCTTCGACGATTGTGAAGGCTTCCCCACCGGAGTTGATGGTCTTCTGGACGTGGTTCTTGACCAGGCCGGTGATCGTCTCACGGCCGAACTCGCGTTCTTCCTCCTCAGTGAACGGAGCGAAGTATTTGCCGGCGTTCTTTGGGTCGTGGCGCTCGCGGTCACGCGCTGACCGGTAGTCACGCAACAGTTCCGCGGCTTCTTTCTGCAGAGCGCGGACCAGGGCGCGATCGACCTTGACCTTCGCGGTCGTCGGCACGGACCGTCGCGCCGTGCCGAGGTGCCCGTTGGTGCTGGCCGGTGGCAGTTCGTGTAGGCGAAGTGATCGAAACGGGTCGGTGTCGGGGAGCGTGATTTCCGATACCGAACGGCGTCCCCCACCTGCGAGGTCGGCGTCCGGGATCGAGGCTGAGAAGAAGGGAAGTTCGGTGATCTTGTTCTGCGGAGGCGCAGTCGCGTCGTCGGAGTTCATCGACGTTCTCCTGTCAGTGTCGGCAGCGCAGCATTGAGCGCGGGACCGGACTTCCAGTCCGCCTGATGGCTCACCGCGAATTTGGTGATCTTCGGCCAGGTACTGCGGTGGAGGGTGTGCAGGTAGATCGAGCGGCGACGGCGCCATTTGCTGATGGACAACCCGTCCGAGAAGACCTTGGCGTCATCGGAGTCGGGCAGGACGGCGATCACGTCAAGTCCGGTGACTTTCGTGACTTCCTCTGCGTTGTAAGGGGACTCACCGATCAGGATCAACCCCAGACTTGCGCGTGATTGCACCGCGGAGAGCTGCTGTCGCAGGGCGTTCTGCGAGGCGCGTAGCGCTGCGATTGCCGTTCGCTCAGTGCGGGTGACGATTGCGATCGTTGTTGCGTTGACGATCAGTTCGACCGGAGCGCCGCGTTGCCCGATCCGGCCGGCGTCGACGATCACGTTGGTGTCGTCGACGCTCAATCCGGCCAGGTGGACACCCAACGGTCCCCACACGGGCCGCATCGCATCTGCCTGGGCGGAGTGGACCAGTCCCGGGAGCAAGGACACCGAGGATTCCGGGATCTGGATGAGTTGCTCAGTCAGAGCAGCCTTGAGTCGCCCGTGACGATTCGCGTCGACGAGATTGATCAGGGAACGGTCGTGATAGTGGTTTCCGAGCATGTATCCGGCCAGGACCGGCGAGGACCCGATGGCATCCGCTTCTACGAGCAGAGTCCGGTCGGTCGGTGAGTTCAGGGCCAGGGCGAGCGCCGTGGTGCTCACACCGGGTGAGCGTGAGGCGGATGTCAGTGCGAGAAACATTGCCGGTCACCGCACTCGGTTGTCGAGGACGATCGCGACACGCTTGGTTGCGCCGCGGGCGGCGACCCAGTTGGCCTCTGCCTCGGGCACGAGCAGGTTGAGCGTTGTCTCGCCGGCTTCGGGGATCTCCTTGGTGGAGTACACCTGTGCTTTCGTGTTGATCGGGCCCTGTACGGGCGGGTCGTCCTGGTCGCGTGGTGTGTCCACGACACGGACCATGTCGCCGGGGACGATCGGCTCGGAGGGGAGGTGGCTGTAGCTCACCGTGATGCCGACCATCGTGAGACCTTCCCCGGGAACAACCTGGTCGGTGATCGCGGACGGGAGCAGAATGGTGCCGGCCGGCAACCGGATGCTGGCACTCATTCCTACGACGCGGCCGCGTTCGCTGGCGGGCAGCGCCCCGAGATCGGCATCGACGTTGACCGATTTGGCGGCCAGGTCCTTGGACTCGATGGTCTCGCCTTGCTGCACCTCGTTCGTCAGGACGAGCACATCGGTGGTTGCGCGCATGGCGTTGACCGCGGTGAGCATGCCGATCACTGCCACCACGACGAGTGCGACACCGATCGCCAGGTAAATGGGGCGCCGGCGAACGCGCGCGCGGGTATTCAGATCGGGTGGGTCGTCCTGATCTGCGCCGTTGTGCGCCGGAGGCCGGTCATCCCCGGACGAGCGGAGCTTGTCGAGTTTCTTGGTCAGCAGGGATGCCATGGTGGTCCTTCACAGTGGACGTGTGGACATATCGGACGCTTCGTACGGGGTGGACAATAGAACGCGACCTGGACAACTTCGCGTCGGCGACGCCACCTACCGCCCGCGTGGATGCGTGGAGCCATCGCACGCTGCTGATCGGCTTCTTCGACAGTGTTGAGCGTTGGACGTGCCCCCACAGGGGACAACGTACGTTGCGACTGCGACAAAATTGACCGTCGCGCCGGGTGTTGTGCCAGATATCCTCGCGGCCACGGGTATTGAGCCGTACAGGTCCAGCGGACACCTGGCACGCCCGTCTGGCACGAACGCTGCGACCATCCGGCACTGGACGATCTGCGAATTGTCTCCGCAGGCCGACTACTTCGCCGCCGAAGCGCTCAGGTTCGGAATCGTGGACGTAAGCAATCCAGAGGACCGTTTTCGCGGTGGTTATTGGTGCGTCATCCGTTTGAAGCGAACATAATTCGACAGAAGGTCCGGGCACGCAGTCCATACCTGCGTCGCGCCAGGTGGGATCACACTGACGAGGAAACTCAACGACGCCGCGACTGATGCGCTCTGAACATCCGCATATGAAGTCGGGCGTGCGCACGCCGATATCCGGACATTTCTTCCTTGACCGCACGCGTGAATACCGTTGCGCTGCACGTGGCATAAGCGTTTTTCCCCTCCGGAACCGCCGTGGACCTCCCGTCCCCGGCGACTCGACTGCCGAATTTTACTCACCTGCCTGCCACGCAGCTGTGAGTCTTCTGGACAAGATCCCATCAGCTGGTGGACCGAGTTGTCCACCGCTGGACATAACACTAAGGAGTGTTACCTGCAAGGGTTGACTTGCGTGCAGAGTATGGTTATGGCGCTCGACATCTCAGATGATCTCGGAAGGCATGAAGCATGGACCCACTCAGCCCACCCAACCTCGGTGATTTCATTCGGGCACGGCGGACGCGGTCCACACCGAGTCATCCTGGCGGGATGACCCGCCAGCAGCTTGCGAGCGGAAGTTTTGCGAGTATGAGCTACATCGCGCAACTCGAATCCGGCAGCAAGGACGGCCCTTCACCCGAGTTCCTCGAAGCCACGGCGACGGCACTCACACTCGATTCGGCAGACCAGCGCCACCTCTTCAACCTCGCTCGACAGACACCAACCGAACGTGAGGTCACAACCACCCCATGGACGATCGCCGACTATCGGACACTGATCACACCGGACATGAAGACCGCTATCGCGGCGCTGAACCCGCATCTGGTGGCGTACCTCGACGAACGCTGGAATGTCATCGACTGTAACTCGGCGTATGACAAGGCGTTCCCTGGGCTGGTCGACGAGGGAAACGTGTTGCGCTGGTTCTTCTCGACTCCGGCATCAATGAAGGTCATGGTGGAGTGGGAGGCGGAAGCGGCCTTGACCGTCAGCTGGTTCCGAGCGTTGATGGGTCGCTACTACAACCCCGACTGGGCGGTGGAAACCCTCGAAGAGTTGAGCGAGTTCCCTCGCTTCCGCGAACTGTGGTCACGTGAAGAAGTCCGGTTCGGCCGGCACCAGCCGTTCATGCACCTCCGCGACGCCGAGACTGGTGAGCGATACAGCGTGCACGTGCAGGTCCACGCGGAGATGCGGGGCAAGTATCCGCTGCAGATGTACCTCGGAGTGCGCCTTCCCGCCTCCGGAACTAGCGGAGCGTCTTGACGAACGCGGTGATCGCGGCGTTGACCGGCTCGGGGTGTGTCCAGCTTGCGGCATGGCCGGCCACCGGGATCGTGACAACTGGCGCAGCACCGGGAAGACCCGCTTTGAGCTCATCCGCCTTCTCTGCGGGTGCTGACAGGTCATTTTCCCCACGGATGATCAACGCCGGAACGCCGATGTCGGAGAGCCGGTCCACGACGTCGTCGCGTTCGATAAGGCACTCGGCGGCCGGCCGGACAGCCATGCGATCACTGCTGTTCCATTTGCTGATCCACGACGTCCAATCCGCAGGTTCTCCGCCGATCAGTTGGGGGGCAAGTGCGCTGGTGAGCGGTTCGAGTGGGACTGTGCTGCACCACTGATCGAACAGGACGCGGTATCCGGACTTTTGCTCGGGTGTACAGGCTGAGGCTTCCGTGTCGAGCAAGATCAGCGCCGTCGTGCGCTCCGGTGCGAGGAGTGCTGTGCGCAGCGCGGTATAGCCGCCCTGCGACATGCCCCCGATGATTGCCTTCTCGACACCGAGGTCGTCGAGGACGGCGAGAGCGTCGCGTGCGAGGTCCCAGTATGTGAACGGCGTATCCCTATCAGTGGTTTTTCCGTGGCGGCGCGCATCCCAGGTCACAACCCGGAGGTCCGGGGATAGATCGCGCACCTGGGGCGTGAACATGGATGAGTCCATGAAGAACCCGTGCCCGAGTAGAAGTACGGGCCCCTCTCCCCCACTGTCGGTGTAATAGATGTCGGCGTCGGGCGTTGTCACTGTCGGCACGTAGCCGATCCTAGGGTGAGATAACTATCCCCGGTCCAGGCGAGCCCCACGGAGCGCTGTTGCCAGTGCCCCTTTCAGCGGTTGCCGCTCACTCTCAACAAGGCCCTCTCGCCACAACCTGCGGAGACTATCGACGCGTTCTGCCCAGTGTCCGTGATCGGTGGGGCTTCCCCCGTTCGAGGACCGCCCTCGACTGGGTGCGTTCGGTTCGTCCATTCAGTGAGAGCGCGGGCGATCCAGCATCGCGCTACCGCGGAGTCCGCTGCACAGGCGGCGAGGCACTCGAATGCCAGCGCTATCGCGACTGTGAACTCGGGGTGCCTTTCGTCGATGCACTCGAGGGCGATGTCGTTCGCCGCCGAAAGTGCCAGATAGGCTGCCTCTGAACTGGTTACGGCCGAGCTGTGGGCCAATCTCTCCGTGGCCTCGTAGGCCACGCGCCACGCGTTGGGACTGAGCGCCTTCGTTTCCGATGTTCGGCACATACCGGCGACGCGCTCGAGTTCGTGGAGTACATCGTCGCCGGCGGCCGGTAGCCTGCCGGTCAAACCCCAGTCTGAGTCGAGCATGTCGGCGAACCAGCACCAGCGAGCGAACTCGGGCGCGTCTTCGAGCGCGAGTTCGACGGTTCCGGAGGCCAGCTGCATCACCGCATCGGCGACCGACATCTCGTTGAGAGCGGAAGAAAATGACTCATGCATGATCGTTTCCCGTCTCCGTGGCCCCACGAGTGGGACGTGAGGGTTAAGTCGCAGGGTTGGAACCTGTTGTGGTCATTGCGAAAAGCCGCACTGCGGAGCGTGCATGACCGCGTCCGGCCGAGGTCAGAGCGTAGTCAACCAGCACTCGACGGCGCGCCTGGCAGCGTCCGTCGGATCGGCGAGGTCGACCACAGTGGTGGCATCGACCCCCTCGGTGCGCTCCCACCTGCCGTCGTCTCGTTGGTGGTCGACGATGGACCAGATTTCCACCGTGGCTTCATGCTCACCGCGGCTGATGAGCCGAAGAGCCGGGAAGAATCCGGGGCAGAGATTGCTGAGGGCGATGTATGTGCGGTCCTCGTCAACGGCGAGGTCAAGGTCGTTGTGATCGTTCGCGTCGTGGGCGGCCGCAATGAACGCCGTGTGGAAGTCCTCGGGGATTTCTATGAGGGCCATCAGGTCTGGTCTCTCTCCTTCGAAGGGGCGAGATCGGGCTGCAGCAATGCCCCACACGGTCGCCGGAGTCAGCAGGTATCAGCGAACTGGAACAAGGCCTGCCGGGTCGGGGTGCCGATGTCTGTTCGGCGGGGCGATGCCATCTTGATGCGAAGAGCCGCAGCCCCGACGACAGCCGCCACCGCTCATCCAAGTGAGGCCAGTTCTGCCCAGCACCTGCAGCTCTCGTTGAACCCGACCGGCGGGGCGGCCGCCATAACTTCGAGCGGCGGGATGGCAGCGAACTCCCTGGCACCCCACTTTCCGGCGCTGAGCGAGGACAGTCGATCGTTGCCTCGTGGAACTGTGCGCTTGTCGTGAAGGCGCCGGTCCAGCGGCGCCTGATCGCACTCACTCGGTTGGCGGAAGCCCGTGCCGGCGCGTTCACCCTGGAGCCGGCGGGCGACTGTGATTCGGCGGCATCTGACGTAGCTGCTGCTTCTCGCGGATAGTCAGAATCGTGCGCGCCTGTCAGATCGGCCGGGGCAGCGACTGCGGCAGTCTCGCCCTTTCCACGCTCCCCCGTAGGCGTGTCGGTCGGGGTCGACGTCTTCGCCGTGGAATCGGAACCGGAACCGGCGACGTCCGTGTGGGCGAGGGCTCGGCGGTATCGGCTCAGCTCCGTCACGGCCGAGTCGTACTTGATGGCGAGCTTGTCTGCGAGGAGGCTCGGTGACCAGCGCTGCTCGTAGGCCATCCGAATGATTTCTCGCCGTTCGCAGTTGCGCATGGGGACTTGTTCGCCACTCAGGCGACGAACGATGACGACCTCGTCGGACGCGACCGCTCCCGTGGCCCGCTCGCGCTCGTGACTACGCGCCTTAGGATTGTCGATCTCGTCGTCGTCCCATCCGAGAGGCGGCACCAGTCCTTCTGCGCGTGTTTTTTCACGGAGGTCGGCGTCAGGTCCGGGGCGCATGGATAGCTCGTCGTAGATCTCGTCAACCGCTTCCCACAGCTCGCTCGGGATGAGACCTTTTTCCGGCATCGAGGTGACGACGTCTACCTCGACGTTCAACCGGTGAGCGAGGCTCGGATCGCCGTAGCCCATGGCGTTGAGTGCGCGCAGTCGGCGGCGAGCCCCCACTGCTGGGGTCAGATCACGCCCACGGCTCGGGTGAAAAGTGATCGAGAGGATCGCGTCCGCGATGGCGGAGGTGGTCGTGCGAGTCGAAGTGCTCCTCAGCGACCGGATTGTCGCGACCGGCACAGAGGCCAGCTCAGCGATCAGAGCGGTCGTCATGCCGGCGCACATCAGCGCATTGATGTGGAAGCGCACATCAACCGTGTCGACAGATGTATCGACGCGACGGGCAGGTGTCCAAGCCTGCCCGTCACGTCCCCCTACACCCGACTGTCGCGATGTCTGGAACCACCCGTCGTCGCGACTGGGCAAAGCAGACCGGGCGGGGAATCCGGCTGCATTCAGTCTAGCTAGCTGAGCGGCGCATACGGACGAGCGTGCGTCACGTCGATGCGCAGACGTCTGGGACAAGGGTAGGGCAGCTGAAACGGTAGTCGTCATCGGATGCTCTTTTCCGTTTAGCGGCTGGTCAGGCCGCATGTACGTGGGAACTGTTCGTACTCGAGCGCACCGGGGTTCGAGTACAGCGAATGATCGTCAGCGCTACACCGCATTCATCACTGGAATTTAAACCCGGTATGCAATGATGGTATCTACATCTTTACTAGGATGTCCAGCGATGAACGGACAATCGCAGTGAGAGCGCCCCTGAACGGCTTCCAGCCCCAGGCCCTCGAAGACGCGCGCACCACTGCCGGAATCTCGCGCGGCGACCTGTCCCGCGCAATAGGTGTCGACCCGACCACCATCCACAACTGGGAAACCTCGCGATCGAACCCTCAGCCCGACCATCTCGCCCGGGCCGCCGAGAAGCTCGGGATACCCCTCGACCATCTCATCGTCGTTCCGGAGGGCAGTCGGACGATCGCCGACCTGCGGAATCTTGCGGGATTGACGCAGAAACATGTCGCGGACCGAACCGGGCTCAGCACCACGACCATCGGCCGAATCGAGCGTGGCGAGGGAAGCCTGTCCGACTCCCACACCATTGCACTCGCTGAGGCTCTGCGCTTGGAACAACGGACGATCCGTGACGCATTCATCCGCGCGCGAAACCGTCCCCTTCCACCTCGGTAGCGTGTCAATGGTCGCGGCGCGCTCATGCGCTGTCGCCACGACGCAACCGTCGCTGCCGTCGACGATCGATGGAACGTCGCGCGCCGCTCAGCACAAAAGCTGCCGAGATCGCCAGCACTGCCACGGCGACGATCAGCCGACGAAGGTCAAGGCCGGCGCCGTCCGTGCCAGGAATAGTCACAAGCGGTGTTGCCGAGGCCGCAACTATGAACTCATGCGCGAGCAGCCACCCCGTTGCCCTACTTGATATCGCCGGAAGGGCTGCTGCGACCACACTTAAAGCCAGCGGGACAGCCATCAACAGAGACAGTTGGTCCTCGTCCGACAGGCATGTTGGTTTCTGCGCAGATTTGCGTGGCAACTGTGCCTGAGTCGGTTGCATAGGAAGTCCTTCCTCCTGAAGTGGGCCTCTTGCATGGAGGAAGATCCGGTCAAGCGGACTTGTGTGACAAACGCCGGCGGTCTTCTCTCAACCCAGCACGAGCAAATCCGCCGAGACCGCGCCGGACAACTGGGCGGTGACATCCAGGCTCAGTTTGCTGCCTCGCTGCTGTCGTTCCTCACACCGAAACCTGAAGAGGTTTACGAATCGATACGTAAGAGCTGTCGGGTAAGGCGAGTTCGCCGTACTCATCGCTGTCGCTGCGCCAGGTCAGGGATAACAGCGAATCGTCGATGATGTCTAATTCGGGATCGGTATCGACGACCACCCATTCGTCCAGGTCGTCTATCAGCAAAAGGTCCCCGAGTGCGACGTCCGCGGCGCGAACGTCGTGGACCGGCCCGTACTGGTCCTCGTCGGTCCGATGTGAAACCGACCGATCGTCGACGAAGTCGGATTCACCGCCTGACATCTCCCGTTCCATTCCTACCGGCTCCTTGACCAGCGCCAGCCGAGTGCGGAATGACTCCAAATCCTCCGAAGACGATTCACCGGGGTGTGGAGCTGAAAGCTGATCGAGAAACGAGGCGGGATCGCTGGCGTCGTTCGAGGCGGTCAACGGCTGGGAGTGGTCGTTGGGCGCTCTGGTCGCTTCGACGGTCGGCTCGGCGCCGCCCCCGAGGAGTCCGAGGAGCGCCGTCGGAGATGCGATACCGTGGTCGACTTCGTGGGTCATGTTCGCTCTTCTGAGGATCGGATCGAGGTCGGGTCGGTCGCTGGCCAGCACCCATTCAGCGTCGATGTAGTCGAAGTACGTCAGCGGCGCAGGTTCGGACGTGTCGTCGGTGGCATCGAGGTCGGGAAGTTCGTCCGGCGGGACGATCAGCAATCGCGGATGGCGTGTCACCGGGGGCCGGAGGGCGTCGAGCAGGTCCGCCTCGAAGGAGTCCGGTCGCGTCTTCCGCGGGTCAGGTACGCGGTAGCACTGGATCTCGATTGGTTGATAGTTGTCGGTGACGGTGGTGCCGCGACCGCGGCACTTGCGGGGCACGCTGGTGCCGATCGTTGGTGACTGCCACATCATCAGCGCACCTTGCGGAGAAAGTCGGCCCATCGAGATGCGCATGGCGAAGTTGTCACGCATGTCGCCAAAGAAGTACTGCGCATCGGGACGCTGGGTTCCGAAGACCAGATGAACCCGTGCGGTGCGGGCTTTGCGCGCCATGGACGCGAGCATCGTTATCACGGGCGGTAGACGGGGTCCGCCCTTCGATTTGACTCCCAGGTACCAATCTTCGACGTTCCCGCGGAATTCAGCCCATTCGTCGAGGAAGACGAGAACTGGCTCGAAGTCCGTTTCGGTAGCCTCGCCTGTGACAATTTTTTGGTACCGGAACTCCATGAGATCGCGGGCGCGATGGACCAACGCTACTTGCTGCTCGATGGTGGTGGCGACCACTTGCACGTTGGGCCAGTCCTGGAATCCCAGAAACTCGACGTACTTTCCATCGAGAACCCAAATCGGCCATCCACGTCGTGAGAAATTAACCAAGAGATTGTGGGCGGTAACGGTTTTACCGCTGCCGGGTGGTCCGATCAACATCATGTTCGGGTCGATCGCTGGTCGCCACACTACTTCGTTGCCGTCTTCGTCGATACCGTAGGGAATTTCGACCGAGTCATAGCTGGCGAGAAGATCCGCGTCGGGGTCGAGGTCTGTCTTCGGCAACCAGATGCTGTCGGGGAAGGCTGTGCGTAGTTCGAACCGGACCCAGTCCGTCTCAAGGTTCCATTTTGCTCGCCAGCGACCGGGCAATGTCGCGCTCATTCCTCGTTCGACTCGGGTCCGGTATCCCTCCGATGCCAGTTTCGGGCCGAGTTCGTGGCGGACTTCCATCGAGGTGACGTCGCCGGTTTCAACGTCAACTTCGATCGCTGTTGCGGCTGCGGTAGGACCCAGCAGTTGAGTGACGATCCGCTTCGCGCGTGTGACCTGGTCACTATCTGGGGTTTCTTGGTTCGGTTCGGCGGCGGATGTAAAGATCAGCCGGCGGCGGGCGGGGTCATGCTTGTCGAGCTCGAAGAAGCCCCAACCCTGGTGTTCGAAGATCTCGCAGATGTCGGCGAGCCACGTTTCATCATTCAGTGCCTGGGTCGAGTCGTAGTGCACGGTGAGTTTCCGCGGATGTCCTGGCCATTCGCGACGACTCCATCTTGCTGTGGACAGTACCGCCCGGGTCGCTTCCGGTAGCCCCACGATCGGACATAGCTTCTCTACCACCTCGTCGACGTCGGCATCGCGAAGCTGTCTTCGCTTGCCTGTTACTGCGGTGTAGGCGGCGGCGATCGAGAATCCTGCGGAGGCAGGCATTGGGAGGTCGCTGTACCCGAACAGCGGGGCGGCGGCACAGATACCTACTCCGGTTGTAGCTAGGCAGAAGCTGTCGCGGATCCATGTGCGTGACCGTGGCGGCAGGGAAGGGATCCGGGATGAACGGGTGAATCGCGTAGCACTTTGTTGCGGTGGTGTTTTCGTCATCATTGGGCCTCACACTCGACGTTCGTCGGGACGGAGATTTTGAGCGGTCATGCGTGCTTCATTTCTGCAGGACACTGTGAGCGCCGATCGGTTTAGCCACCGCCGTCGCGATCGGATCGCGGAAGTGGTTGGTCATGTCCTGTAGGGCCGTTGTGCCTGATGAATCGACGACGAGTCCCCCGTAGTTCTGGTGAGTTCCGGACCCGATGAATGCGGCGAACTTGAGTCCTTCGGCACCGATCTGGGAGAGGGCGTCTGCACCGTCTGAGCCTGCCAATGCGGTGAGGCTCGAGGCGAGCCCTCCAAGGTCCCCAGCCTGTGACTGCTGGGTGGTCTGCTGTCCGGTCGTCGTGGACGCAGACGCTGAACCGAGCTTGGACGCCTCGGTTCTCTGGCCACCGTTGAGTGTGCCCACCGCGATCTTCGCGAAGTCGAGGATGTGGGGGAGTGCGCCGAGGCCGGCTCCGATGATGTCGCCGGTTTCGATGGCGTGCCAGAGTTGCTTTTGGAGTTCGCCGGCGGTGTTGGCCAGACCGATGATGTCGAGATTCCCGACGAGGCCGACGATCATCGAGATGATCTGTGCGGCGCCGGACGGGTCGGGAATCATCGCGATCAGGGCCGCAGCCGTCTTGTAGTCGAGTCCGGCGGCGAGTTTGATGAGTGGCTCGAACAGGACGTTGATGCGGTCGAACTCGGCGTGGACAGCCTTGACCTTTGACATCGGATCGAGACCCGGATCGAGAACGATGTGCGGGATCCGGTTGAACAAGATGTCGAGGACTGGCGGGATGTTGTTGGCGAGGTCGAATGCGTTCGTCCCGATGTGCGTGACCTGGTTGATGAGCACGCTCGGCTTGATGATCGAGAGTGCGTCCGCCGCGAGTGACAGACCATCGGCCGGAGTGGCGGCCAAGGGGGCTACCTGAGTGGACAAGGTGTCCACCGAGGTCTGCAGCTGCTGTACCCGATCCGGCGTAGAGGCATTCTGAACTGTACGCGCGATGGTGTCCGCGGCCTGAAATGCACTCCCCAAGTCGATGCCCTTGACCTTGTCGACGATCTGACCGGCGGCGTATTCGGGAGTCGAAGCGTCCGCCGCCTTGAGCATCTGTTCCACGGCCGGATTCTGGGTGACCCAGCTCGTCGTATCGGCCACCGGAACAAGGGTGTTGGCAACATCTGTCGCTGCCGATTCCATGCTCTCCAGATTCGGAGCGCCGGACTGCAGCTGCTGCTGCAGGGTCTCGATGTTGCCAGCCAATCCCGGAAGATCGACCTTTGAGTAGTCGGACACCAAGGCGTTCTGCAGACCCGCGGTGGTGGGCTGAGATCCATCGCTTTGCTGCGGACCGGAAGCGGTCGGAGGCTGCGAAAGCACCCGCCCAAGTCCTGCGAGCAATCCATCCTTGCCGGCGTTGGTCGAGCAGTAGAGGTCGTCGGGGGCGCAGTACGAACGCGTGACTGCAGCAGTCTTTCCGAACCCGCCCGGCCTGGCTCCCGCGATCCCAACCCCGTCGATGGGCGGACCGACGAGAGTGTTGTCGCCATTCGAACTCTGCCGTGGGTCTGCAACAAGCCCGACAGCGATCAATTTCTCTGCGGGGATCGGTCCCTTGTCGTGTCCGATCAACCATGCCAAGTCGCCGGCCACGTCCGCACCCTGGCTGTAGCCGCCGAGTGCGAACTGAGTGTTTGGGCATTGCGTTGCGCGAGTTTGCATCAGGCGCGCACCGGCCTTGATGCCAGATGCCTTACTGGTGCCGTAGGTCTTGCCCTTGTTGAAGGCGGACGCTTCGTAGGCCGGGTAGGTGATCTTGATGGAGCTGCCGAACAGCTGGGAAAGGGGATCGGTGACCTGCTTGAGCAGACCCGTCGCGATGTCAGGATTAGCGGTCGAGTCCGTTTCGAACGTTCCCGGCATCATCACCACTTCCACTGCCGGGCAGCCCGACGATGCGGGCACCGCCTCGGCCTGACTTGGCGACACAACCGTGATGAGGGAGGCGAGGAGTGCAGCGAGCAGGGAGGCGACGAGTAGAGGCACCCGGGCACTTTGATTGGTGCGACCGCCCGCAGAAGTTGGCGCGTGAAGGTTCGTCATGAGTGTTCTCTTTTCGTCAGCGATGCAGCGCCGGCACGATTACCCGACCGCCGCTGTAGATATGAGTGGTGATGTCGCGGGGGAGAAAGTCGGCGACACTCAGAGCGACCATGCTCATCGCGTGCGTGGACTCGGAGAGCAGTCCGGGACGAGCGATTGCGGGGTAGGTGAGTGCAGCATCGAATCCTCGCGTCGCTTCGAGGAGCAAGGACGTTTCGGTCAGAAGAAGCGCCGCCGCGATGAAGACCATGACGGTGAACAGAGGCACGAAACTACGGGCCATCAGATCGCTGCGGTAGTCGTTGCGGTCCGACGACGACCACGTGCAAACCGGGGTCGAGAAGGCGGCTGGTTGGAGGCGACGACACTTTTACGAAGGCGTGTGACCGCGCGGTAGAGCCGCTGGCGAAGCGCTGCCGGAGTCATCCCCACCTCCGCGGCGATCACGGCCAGGTCGCAATCGGTCTGCTCGAGATATGCCCGCTGAATCAGGGTGCGATCGAGGTCGTTGATGACCTTCTTTTCGACCGCCCAGGTGAGCAGAGCTGATGCAGAGATATCCGCTTCCGGCTCGTTCTCAGCGCTGTCGGACTCGTCCATGACATCGGAGGCGGGGATCTCCTGGGCGAAGGTTTCCTCACGCGTGATCTTCTTCAGCGTGTGCAGGAAGAGCGCCGCGTAGACGTTCTCACCGGAGGGCCTGTAGGTGGCGATCAGAGACATGAACGTGGCCACCGTGGAGGCCGCTCTCTCATCGCACGCGTGGAACCGATCGTGCCCACTGACCCGTGCGTGGCGCGTCAGGGCGATGAGCTTGCCGAGCATCAACTGCAGTAGCGCTCGCCCGGCAAGGGAGCTTCCTTCCTGATGCAGTGTCAGCAGCGCCAGAAGCACACCATCACGATCTCGGCGGTGCGCCGCGGTGAGATCGTTGAGATCCGCGACCTCACGGAGCGCGTCCTGGTTCACCGACCACGTCAAGACTTCGGCGGCGGCCGTGGGGCGAGCGCACAGGTACATCCAGTCGGTGTTCAAGCGGCTGTACAGATTGCTCGGCGCGGTGCTGCGAACCGGCGTTGCCGATGACGCTGTGGTGGCGGTGGGGGCGTGGGTGGACGTTTCCACGATCGGTCTCCTCTGGGCGCGGGCGAGGTGGTCTCGCGCCCAGTACAGCAACCAGATATTGCCTCTGAACTGCGTGTTTGTTGTTGCCGGAGGGGTTGTCGTTATTGCCAAGACGTTGTTGTCGTGAAGGTTCCGGCATTGCGGCGGTGGGCAGGGAGTGCCCCTCACGTGCGCTCTTTCGGCTGAGGCAATAACCCCTTGGCGATTGCAGAAAAACTTCAAGAAGTTTCGCGAGCGATGTCACTCAAGCCCCGGACCCGGATCTTCCTCCAAGTAGAAGCCCACCTTTTCTGTGTGGCGCTCTTCCACACCCCAGTCGCCAGGAGGACCGGATGCACGAGCTCGACAACTCGCTGCAAGCCCAGCTGCACGATCTCGGCTACGTGCACGCCGTCACCGAAGAGATCCGCCGAGTCGCGGCGGCCTTGGCGGTGAACCCTCTCGATGAAGAGGCGAGCACTTCGCTGTGGCTGTTGGTGTTCGTCGAAGCGCCAGCCGCGCGCGCCGCGCTGTCGCGGGCGTGCGCACTCGACATCGTGGATTCCGTCCCCGATTGCACAACCTCCTACCCGACGACAGGAGCCTGCATCCGATGAAAATCGACCTCGCGAAAATCAACAACTTCGGCCGCAGCCCCAAGAGCACGACCGATCCCGCGACCGAAAACGGCGTCGACTTGGTTGTCGACGAAGCCGGGGAATCGGCGCGCGCGGAGCGTGCACAGTGGGGCCTTCGGCAGGTGTGGACCACGCGACTTCTCAGGGCAGGAATCCTCGCCGCACTCGGCGCCGGAATAGTTGCCTTGATCCTTGTCGTCTTCGGATCCTCGCCCACTCCGAACCTCACCGACACCGCCACCAAGGACACCGCAGCCGTCGACACAATCGGTCAAGCGAGAGCCGAGGATCTTGCTCGGCAGTTCGTCGTTGCCTGGCTCCAGGCATCGCGTGGGAATGAACAAGAACTCGATCATTTCGTCTCGGGGAACCCCAGCCTTCCGACCGCGCCGTTGTTTGCCGCGACTGATCCGGCCGTCGCGTCGATCGGCTACGAGCAGAAGTCACGGACATACGCGGTGACGGTCTCGGTGTCAGTTCGAGCCGCCTCGGACGCGAATGCGGACACCGTTCGTCGCTACTTTCAGGTGCCGGTTGTGGTTACCGAAGTGGGCGTGAGGGCGGCCGCACTGCCCGCCGAGGTAGCTGAACCGTCGACCTCGATCGACGTCAAACTCGGCTACAAGTACCGGGTCGCCAACCATCCCATCGCCACGTCCGCACATGAGTTCCTGTCCGCGATGTTGACCGGCAACGGGGAAGTAGCCCGCTATCTCACGCCGGGGGTTTCGATCGCCCCGATTGTTCCGGCGCCGTATCGCAGCGTGGCAATCACCGATGTCTATTCGTCGGAAGACCTGAGCGCTGCCAGTGCATCGGCACCGCGGCCTGACGGTGATGTTGTGCGCCTCCTGGTGACGGCAGCGCAGAAAGTCACCGAGGTCGATTCGGTCAGTGGGCAGTACGCGCTGACGATGACCTCCCGCGGCGGCCGGTGGGAGGTCAGCGCAATTGACGCGACGCCGTTGTACCCGCCGGCGGCACCCCGAACACCATCCTCGTCAACGACCGCACCGAGCTCGACCACACCACGTGCGGGTGCCCCGGAGTCCGCATCGTCTGAATCAAGGCAGACCCCTGCACTTTCAGTGCCGACTGCCGGCGACGTGCCGTTGTTCTCTCCGTCAGGAACCGATCCTCATTCATCCGGAAGGTAACCCATCATGTCCACTGCGCTCGCAGCCACCGATCCCAGCAACGCGGTCCTCGCAATAGGGCTTTTCGACAAGGCGCAGGAGATCACCAGCGACGGCAAGCTGCTCCTCCAGTCGGCCGCCGGCTGCCTCGTTTTGTTCTTTCTTCTCAAGAATCTGATGGCCTCATTCACAGTTGCCCGACTCATCATTTCCGCGCTCATCGGCGGCGCAGCACTGTGGGTCGTTTTCAACATGGACTTCCTGAAGGACTCGACGGGTGAGGAGTTGGAGAGCGCTCCCGCCGTGGTGCACATCGTGGCGGAGCCGAGTTCCGGCTTAGACCTGCCGGTGTGATCTCCGCCCGTTCGCACCGGCTGAAAGTCGCCTTGTCGGCAATGACCTCATTGCGCGACGACCTCTTCAAGGAGGCTCCGATGTTCGATGTAGCTAGCACTGCGGAAGCGGGTTCGCGGCCTTGCCGGCATGAAGTCACGAGTGGGCCGGTGCGGCGATGAGCGACGAGCGCACCACCGGGGAAGTCATCAAGAACTTCACCCGCGCTCGCAAGGTGCCGCAGATGATCGGGCGTACGCCTGACGGAAAGAAGCTGCCGTTCGGTCCTTATACGGTTCCGCAGGCCGTCAGCGGTGCGATCGTCGGTGGGCTCCTGTGGCTCCTGCATACACTGTGGCTTCGGGACAGCATTTCCTGGAACGTCGGATTCTTCGCCTTCTGGTCACTGGGCACCGTCTTTGTCGTCGGCAAACTCCGGTTTGCCGGCCGGAGCCCGGCCTCAGTGGCACAGGGAATCTGCGCCGCAGCCTTCGCGCCGGCCGGTGCCAAGATCCAGATCAACGGTCGCCGGGTGACCATCCGGCCACCCCACCTTGTGCGTCCGAGTGGCTACATCACTGCCGACCCGACGGCCGCCGAACTCAGCGCCACGGTCGTCCCGAAGGCCGTGCACATCGCTACCGCCGAGGTCACCGAAACCGCATCGGCGGAACCTGTCGCACCACGACCGCCGACCTCCGCTCCGGTGCCCACACCGGCAAGCGGGCCCACCCATTGCGCCGGCCGATCGAGCGTCAAGGAACTCCTCGCTCTGGCTGCTGCAGGCGCCTCCGAGTAGAAAGCACCGCCACTATGGAACAGCCGACGCTGTCAATGGCCGCAAATATCCGGTGGACGAAGTCCGGCGTTGTCTGGGCGGACTACGTGCTCACGGGCATCGACTACGGTTACCGCCCCGACGTGGACAAGCGCACTGCTCGTACCCTGCACACGATGCTCGTCCGCGCCCTTCCGGGCGAGTCACTGTTGATGGGCATTGCAGCATCGTTGAGCGCCGAGGCCGTCGTTTCCCGAATGACCGAAGGCGTCGATCTCGATGCACACCCAGACTGGGCAACCGAATGCGAAGCGACTCTCGACTCGATCGAGCTATACCGCCCGGGCCAGCGGATCTACTGGCTGAGCATTCCGCTGACCACACCCAAGGTCGTCGATCAGGTCAAGGCCGCGGCTCATTCGGCCTGGACCACACTCTCCGACTACATCGGGCTGCCGCGGACCGCAATTGACGATGACGAGATCCGGGCCCGTGTCCGGCAGGCCAACCGGATCATGGCCGACATCCCCGGTGTCTTCGATGCGCAACCTGCCACTCCCGCTCAGATGGTGTGGCTGTGGCGGCACGCGATGACGCGCGGACTGCATATCGACACTGACCTGCCGGACGCAGCCGTGACGCCAGGAGCAAAGTCAGGTGCCGCTCTGTCCGCATGCCGGATCGACGAGGGCGCCCAATCGGATCGAGAGAAGGCCTCGGGTTGGCGAGGCAAGGTCCCGACGTTCAGTCGGGTCCTGAAAGTCGACCAGCCGTACGAAATCGTCGACCACCCTGCCTCCTACCAAGTGCTCCTCGCGCTCGCTGACACCCCCGCCGGTGGCGTCTATTTCCCCGGCTCGGAGTTCTTCACCCTCGCTGACGACTTCGGCGATATCGATGTCGATTTCGCGGTACGGCTCAAGGTCACCGCCGGTGCCGATGTCATGCGAGCGAACAAGCGCGCGCTCGAGAACCTGAAGGAGCAGTACGAACAGCGGGAAGGAGAGTTGGCCGGCGGCCAAGGTGTTCTCGACCTCGCTGCCGCCGCGTTGACCGAATACACCTCGCTGCTCGAGACGAACCGCGATGAGGTCGAGGTTGCCTGGACGGCGTTGTTCGCGGTAGGAGCTGATTCCGAGGAGCGCGCACTCGCTGATGCGAAGGCATTGGTGAAAGCGTTCGAACAGCAGGAATACAAGGTGGTCGCACCGGTCGGCTACCAGGAAGACCTGTGGTGGGCCATGTTGCCTGGCGTTCCCACATCGAAGATCGTCCGCGAGTTCGCCCAGATCACCACGTCGACGCATTTCGCGGCGTACATGCCGTTCATTCGCAACGATCTCGGCGATGGCAGTGGTCCGCTGTTGGCACTGAACATCACCACCTCGCGGATCGGTGTGGTTCACCACGACGTCGCCGGAAAGTCCCTGCGCGACCAGTCCGCATCCTTCGCGGTCACCGGTGAGCTCGGATCGGGCAAGTCGGTCACCATGAAGGTGATCGCCGGCCAGGTCGTCGACTGCGGAGGGCAGGTCATCGGTATCGACCAAAGCGATCTCGGCGAATACGCCAACTGGGCCCGCGCCGTCACCGAGGCAGTCGTGGTCGACCTCGTCGAACCCGAATACAGCATGGATCCACTGAGGATCTTCGACGCCGGGGTCGCAGCAGAAATGGCCCAGTCCGTGTTGTTGACACTGCTCCGGATCCAGCCTTCCTCAGACCTGGGCATCACCTTGGCGAAGGCGCTCGAGCCCGAGTACCGCGCAGAGCACCCCTACCAGGGTTTGGGCGAGCTGACCGAACACCTCCTGTCCGGTGCTTGCCCGATCGCCCACTCCCACGAGCTCGGCGAAGCGATGAACGTCTACGCCCGCCGCACCTACGCGGCGGCACTGTTCGGCACAGATCTACCCCCGCTGCCCATTACTGCTCCCGGCATAATTTTCCGCACCCACAAGGTCGACTTGCCGACCCAGCTGCAGACCGAGAAGCAGCACCTCTACGAGAACCTGACGCTGGAGAAGCGATTCGGTCACGCGGTGTACACCCTGATCGCGAAGGTCGCCCGCGGACAGTGCTTCGCCGACCCCGACCAGATGGCGCTATTCCTCGTCGACGAGGCACACCACCTCCTGGGCGCCGACGACGGCATCGACATCGTCGAGGACTTCGTGCTGCAGGGCCGCAAGTCCTCTGCCGCGGTGGGACTCGGCGACCAGGACTGCGCGTTCGGCACCCCGAAGCTGCGCGGACTGATCAAGACCCGCATCGCGCACCGTCATACAGACGAAACCCTCGCCAAGCGCGCCATTGAATGGCTCGGCCTCGACCCGGACGACTACGGACTGGTCAAGCAATACATGGAGCAGACAGCTCCGGTCACCGGAAAAGACAAGTACGTCGAACCTCACCGCCGCGGTGAAGGCTACATGCGCGATGGCAGCGGAAACGTCGGTCGTATTAAGACGCTGCTGCCGGCAACCGAGTCTCGCCGAAGTGCAGTGTCGACCACTCCGAAGGACACCAAGCTGGTGAAATCATGACCGCGGCCGCGGCGCCCTCCCGTGAACGGGAGGTGGTCGGGACCCCCGAACCCCGGGAGTATTTCAGTTTCCGCGCCGCGGCCACACGCTCACTGCTGTGGCTTGTCACCGCATGGATTCCGCAATCCTGGCTGACCGCACTGATACACCTGACCCGTCCGGTAACCCGCTGGCTGTGGGCACGCTGGTGGAGCCGGCTACTCATCCGCCTCATCGCCGGCTGGCACGCGGCCGGCGCCATCTTGATGATCGTGGCCACCCCGGCTCTCGCCGATCCCGCCGGCGGCGGCGGTGCGAACCCGTTCTTCGCCTGGATGAATCTGAAAGATTCGCACGGCATCGACGCGTGGAGCTACTTCCTGTCCATCGACAAAGGCAACGCCTCGGTGGGCGGCGGCTGGCGCATGATCTGGGCGTACATCATCACCCTCGAATACGAGGTCTTCCGCTTCCTGATGGCAACGGCCATCTGGTTCATCACCTGGGTGCTCTCGTTCGAATGGCTCGACCTGATCCTCACCCCCGTGCGCACCATCGCCGACTCGGTCACCTCCATCACCGACCAGTTCGCGCTGACCCCGCTGATGCTCACAGTCGCCGGACTCAGCGTCGCCATCTGGATCATCCGCGGCCGATTCTCCACCGGAATCTACGAGCTCCTCATGTCCTGCGTCATCGCGGCCGCGGCCGTGGGCGTTCTCTCGAACCCGGTCGATCGCGTCCTCGGGGACGACGGACTGGTGCTGTCGGCGCGAAATGTGGGCCTGGAGGTTGCCTCAGGGCTCGCGAACGGTGGTGATACCAGCGGAAACCCGCAGACCGAGATCGACACGATCGAATCGAAACTCATCGATACGTTCATCCGCCAACCAACGCAACTGATCAACTTCGGAGTCGTTCTCGATGCCCCGGAAAACAACGGGAAATGCGTCAAAGAGTTCGACGCCGCGTACCTCGCGAAGCCCAAGGAACCTGGACTCGCGGACAAAGCACAGGATGTCGTCTCCGAGGTCGCCCCTGGGGCAGGCGTAGCCCTTGACCTGATCAATCCCGACGCGAAACCGGAAGACCGCGTCAAAGATGCCATCGCCAAGTGTGAGGGGGAGGACGGGCCGATGAAGGCCTATGCCGACAACCCCGGTCCCGGACAAGCAATGGGCCTGTTCTTCCTGAACTTCGCCGGCGCACTCCTCATGGCCTTCGCGATCTACCTCGCCGGCCGATTGATCATCGCCGCAGGTGTCTCGATCGGCAACGCCATCAAATCGATACCAGGAGTCGTCCTCGCCATCGCACCCCCGATGCGCGGGCAGTTCTGGCGGACCATCGCCAACGCCGCAATGGCGTTGCTGCAGATGATCTTCGCCATCGTCTTCCTCGTCGGCTACGTCATGGTCGTCGAGGATCTCTTCGCTGCAGACGAATCGAACCTGATCCGCACGGTGTTCTTCGTCGACATCTTCCTGGTCACCGCACTTCTCCTCTACCGCCGAGCGGTCAAGGGAATGAAGCGAATGTCGGACAACCTGGCAACAATCCTGGCTAAACGGCCCAACGCCGCACCGACCGCCATCAGTCGCTCAACGCCCACCACAGCGCGCGACATCGCTGCGATGGCCGCCAACGGACGCCACATGTACCAGGGCGGAAAGGCCGTGGTGAAGGGGGCAGGAGCACTAGCGAAGAAGTCCGGCACTGCCGCGGCAACGACCGGAAAGGTCGCAGCCGGCGCCACGTCGACCGCAGCAACCGGCGGGGCGGCTGCAGTGCTGGTTGCCGGACGGGCCCTCTCCTCGACGGCGAAGCGAGCGAAGAACAAGGTCGACTCGATCGCCGATCCCGACAGCTACCCGAAGTCCACCTCCGGCGCGGCCCGTGCCCAGACCAGTCGTGGAACCGCCGCTACGAACGCTGCTGCCGACGCTGTCCGGAGTCGACTGTCGAAAACGGCGGTGTCGGACAAGGCCGGCATCAAGCACCCCATCGGGGTCGCCCCGTCATGGCCGGTCGCCCACCCTGGCCAGGTCCGTGCCTCGGCCACGACAACCAGTGGTCCGGACGGTCGCCGATTCCGCGCATTCACCACCACATCTGGGGCGCCGGTGATGTTGCCGACTACACCGAGCCGCACCCCGCGACCAGCCAGACCTGCCTCTCCTGAAACAGGGATCCCCAACGGTTCAGGGTCGAAGACTGCTCAACTGCTCGCTGCCGCCGCGCAGTCCGGTTCCGCGCCGGTGGTCAAGCCAAGCGCACTGGCCCACCGAGCTCGCTGATGACGCTCCTCGACACACCACCGTCGACCCCGGATACACAGGAAGGCAGCTCGAAAAAGTGGTGGTGGCTGCTCGCCGGCATGCCCGCCTTCGCCATGGTCATCATGATGGCTCCGATACTGGTCATCCTCGCGGCAACCGGTAGTGACACGAACTGCGGTCAACCTGTGCCAGACGCCAGGGGCGGCAGCCTCATCGGCATCAAACCCGGATCCCTCGCGGTCCCGATGGCCGAAGGCACCTACACCATCAGCTCACCCTTCGGTATGCGCGAGGCAGGCATGCACGACGGCCAGGACTACGCAGCACCACTGGACACCCCGTTCTACGCCGCCGGTAACGGCGAAGTCATCGCCGCCGAGCCCGCCGCCGGCTACGGACACTGGATTCGGATCCGGCACACCATCGATGGCCAGATCGTCGAATCCCTATACGGGCACATGCAGGCCTCCGGAGTCCTCGTCCACACCGGAGACAAGGTCACAGCGGGCCAACTGATCGGCAAGATGGGCAGCGAAGGACAGTCGAGCGGACCGCATCTTCACTTCGGCATCTACCCCGGAGGCTGGTCACTGGGCGGCGGAGTAGATCCCATTCCGTGGCTCACACAACAAGGAACCATCTCGCCCAATGGCGGACCAGCAGAGCCGGTCGCACATACCAATTCCACCGGTGGAGATCTACCGCCGCTGCCCGCCGAGAAAGGCAGCGAAGCGCACATGCAGGTCGACTCCATCCGCGTCATGCGCACCATCGCGGCAGCCTTCCCCGAGATCCCAACCATCGGCGGATGGCGCCCAACAGACGACGTCGCCCCGGACCACCCCGACGGGCGCGCGGTCGACATCATGATTCCCGACTCCGCGAGCGCCCAAGGGAAGGCGCTCGGCGACAAGATCGCCCTATACCTCCAACAGAACAAAGCGGCCCTCAACGTCGAGTACTTGATCTGGCAACAGCGCTACTGGGATGGCACCGGTGACTGGTCACTGATGGAGGACCGTCACGGCTACACCGCAAACCACTTCGACCACGTACACGTCACACTCACAGGCGGCGGGATGCCGACCCCCGACACCCACTACGGCAGCGCTCCGGGCAGTACGACCACCACGGAGCCGTGCCCGCCAGAGGTCGGTGATCAGACCAAGTTCGCCCCTGACAGCATCCCGCCGCAATACACCAACGCAGTCTCGGCCGCTGGGTCCCTGTGCCCAGAGGTGAGCCCGATCCTGGTTGCCGGCATCGTTCAACAAGAGTCCGGATTCAACGAAAAGGCCGTCAGCAAAGGCGATGGCGTAAATCAGGGCGGCGCCGAAGGAATGAGTCAGTTCATGCCGGAGACCTGGAAGGCATTCGGCACGGATTCCGGACTAGATCGAAACGGAAACACGGAACCACCGAACGCTGCCGACCCGTTCAATCCGTACGACGCGATCGCCTCGGAAGGGCGCTATCTCTGCCACATCGCCGACTACCTTCGACCGCATCACGACAGCGGGGCCGTCCGCGGCGACTTCACCGATCTGATCATCGCCGCCTACAACGGCGGGGAGGGTGCCGTCGTCACCTACGGCGGGATTCCGCCATTCGCCCAGACCCAGGCATACGTTCCCGCCGTGCGTCAGCGCATGACGAAGTTGGCAGCCTGATGCCCGCCCGGAACGTTATTGCCTCAGAACGATCAGTGCCGCTTGTGTGCAGCCAATTGCCGGCACGATCGACGGCCGGATACCGATCGCATCTTGCGATCGGTATCCCGTCTCGTGCCCCTGGCAATCACTCAGAACGATAAGAGCGCCGCAATGGGTATGCACTCGCGGATCAGTCAGAGGCGAACGGAAACCGCTCGGCGCACAGAGGCTTGCTCGTCACGGCACCGGGTTGATGAAAGGCGACGGAGGTGAAGGGAACCGTCCAGGCTAGTGTGTGGGATTGCGAAGTCAGCAATTCGATGAGACGCAATGCCTGGGACATTTCACCTCTGGATGGGCTCGGCGGGGCACAGAAAGTTGTTGCCTGAGCGCGAGAGAATCCTCCAGCGGCGCTTGCGCTCCACCCTTGCTCTCTTCGTTGCGCTGTGTGGAGCGTATCGCACGTGTCAAGGGCTGGTTGGTGAATCCAGTTGTGTCCCGGCTCAGTGCATCTGATGCCGACTCAGCAGATCTGATGCGACCGACGGTCGATCTGATGCCTGACTCGGTGAATCTGATGCGGGGTCCCCTGGTCGCGGTCGACGTCCTCGTGCGTCGGGACTCAGCCCACGTGCAATCGGTCGGGCGGCACGCCAACAAATTCCACGCGCATCAGATTCAGTGAGGCGAAGTCGAACATTGCGGCTCAGACAATCTGACGCACCGCAGGTCGGCGGCATCAGATGCACTGAGTCAGGACAAGTTGTTGTCCCGGCTCAGTGAAGATGGCGAAGACTCACTGAATCTGGCGAGGGCGGCCGACAATATAGCGGACGGCTCAGCGAACCTGGAGAATCCGAGGTGCTCACCCACGATCGGGAATGATTCGACGCACCAGAGTTCCACGCTCGCCAGATTCTTTGATCCAGACGTTGCCGCGGCGACTCAATAGACCTGGCGAACCGCAGGCGCTCCGGCTGTGATCTCGCCAGATGCACTGAGTCAGGACAGTTGTTGTCATGGCTCACTGCATCTGAGGTCGACTCGGTGAATCTGATGCGAACAGCGGCCAATCTGACCCCGGCAAAGGCAGTTTGATTCGGGGTCCCTGACCAGCGCTCCGATCGCGGGTGTTGCTTCCAGGAAGTTTGCGACGACAGGCCACTGTCCGTGTGCATCCGACTGGTTGAGCCGCGCGACGAGGTCGACACGGCCAATCTGATGCATCTCGGGAACAGGATGTCGTTTCTCATCAGTTTCGTTGAGTCGGGACAGGTGTCTTGCCACGCCACCACTCCATCACGGCGGTTGCACACCATCTGCTAGGCGGAATTCTTTGGGCCAGCTGCGGAAGACTCCACGTGAAGCGATGCCGCACGACAGTGATTAGAAGGTTGCAGCGTTCGTGTCACACACGTCCCCCTTCCGGGATCTTCCTCCGAGTATGGGAGAGCAGTCGGCGACGAACTTGAGTGCAGCCCACATGGGAGAGGAGCAGCGTGGAAATGCGCTCTGATTGACGAGTAGTAGCCGCAAGTTTCGTGACGGATAAGCAGTCCGGCGCGTCGAGTGGAAGACTGCGCGCCGCCGAATACAGACCAGCTGCCGGTTCTAGGGAACTCGGGTGACTATGCAATCTTTCGGCTGTGGAGGGTTATGCGATCCCACGGCGGCGATCATCGGGCAGATCCGCCCGGTCCCAGCCCCACAGCGGCTGTCGCTTCCCTCCAGCCCGCACCGCATTCGGCGTGACCACTTCGACCACAGTCCATCTTGACACTCTGCGATGCACTAGGCCGGCCATGGCGAGTCGGCACCCAAATCTGCCCATAGCGAGGCGATGCCCCTGACCCAAACCACCGCGCGACCCCGATGATCAAACTTCATTTCGCAGACCCTCAAAGACACGAAAACCCCTTGGTGGGGTGGCTTCAGATTCACGAACCGCTCCGCGGCATGCGTTGAGGAGGACTCGCTCGTCCTCCTCAACCACGAGGGTGAAGGCCTCGCCGAGCCGTCACATTCTCTGAGGGTGAGAGTCGGAGGTTCGCTGCTTCCGACACTCGTACTGCATTCCCCGAAGGGACCTACCTATGCCAGGTATGGCGTCTCATGCTAACGCATGCCGTAAATCAGCTTCAACACAACTCGTTTCGCCCACCGAACCCAGGTCGTCGGCCCGCGGCGGGACGCGCATTCCGCAGTCCTCGGAAGTCGACGCCTGGGAGGCGTCCGTCTACGCCGCCACCCAAGCCATCAACGAGCTCCACGAGTACAACCGCGGTACCGGGCAACGCGGCAACTCCTTCACCCTCCCCACCACACCAGGACGCGAAGCCGCCATCCCCGTCTGGTCCGGACGCATCGAATGGCTACGCCAGGTCCGCCACCACATCACCCACAACACCATCGGCCAGGCCGCACTCACCACCCACAGCATCAGCATCGAACGCATTATGGCCGTCGCCGCAGCCCATGCCCGATTCGCGGATTCCACCACCGGCCGTGGTGTTACCGCCTCCCGGCAACTCATCGCACACCACGCCGGCGTCTCACTCTCCGTCGTCAACCGTGCCCGCCGCGTCCTCAAAACCCTCCACATGGGCATCGAGCTCGAACGCGGCCGAACCCTTCGCACCCACGAATACATGGCCGCAGAACTCCACCACGGCGGCCAACAGCACCAAGCAGCCTCCGTGTGGGCACTCAGCTCCCCGAAACACATCGTCGACACCACTCCACCACCCGCGAGCCGACCCCAGCGGCCCCACCGCACCCGCGCCACCCGACGCCTCGCACGCCACCGCACCCGACCCCAACAACCCACCACCGCAACTCATCCCCAGGCCACCGGCGCTGACACCCTATCCCCCAGTACTTACGTTCCTACACATATTCTTTCGTTACGAAGTACTCACCAACGCGCACATGCGCGGCACACCACATCCACCCGGCAACCTCGACCACTCCACCTCCAACGAGCAGCCGCCACCCTCGCCTCCCGCTCCCCTGTTCTCGCCCACGACCATATCGGCCACATCTGCGACACCCTCCACGCCGTCGGCATCGACACCACCCACTGGACCGGCCACGACATCGCACACACCCTCGACCGAGACACCCGAGAACGCGGCTGGACCTGGCCCACAACCGACCACATCGAAGCACCCGTCGCCCTGCTCCGCTGGCGACTCACCCAGATCAACTGGACCGGGCCATCACCCACCCAACTCCGCGCCACAGCCGACGCAGAACGGCGCCGCGAACAGGCAGCCCGCCGCACCGCGATCGCACAACGCAACGCCACACAAGCAACCCACGGACAGCGGCAAGCCGCGCTTGCTCAGATCCGCCGAACCCTGGATCACACCACACATCAGCGAGTTGACCTCCGATGAGCCATTCGGATGGAGGTGCACTGAGCTCCCGAGGAGTCATCCGCCGGCACCGGGCCGCACACCAGATAATCGACCGGACATTACTTCTGATGGCAACAAGACCGGATACGAGGCTACCTGGATCGTGTTTTGTCTCAACGGATCTCTCTGCGGCAGTTCGAGGCTCGTTGGCGGTCAGGGATGAACGGAACCGCCCACCGTTGCAGTGGGTCGGCGTGGTGCGGCGCATGATGGATACGGTGTCACCATGACTGACTGGGTACAGCAAGCGCAGCACCTCACCGACGAGGTACTGCGACCAGCCGCGACGGAGGTGGACGGGTCGGGGATGATCCCGCAATCGCACTTCGAAACACTGCGCGACCAGGGGTTCTACGGCCTCGCCTTCACCTCCAAGGACCCCGTCACCACCCTCGCGGACGTCGGCGAGATCCTCGTCAGTGGGTGCCTGGCGACCGCATTCGTCTGGGCCCAGCACCACGGGACCCTGCTCCGGTTGCTGATGTCGAGGAACGATGCCCTCAAGGCACAATTTCTCGCCGACCTGCGAAGCGGCGCCATCACGGCCGGCGTTTCCGGTAGCGGCTACGCCAACCCGGACAACCCCCTGGTCGTCGCCACCGAAACCGACGATGGATACACCATTACCGGGCGGGCGCCGTTTGTCACGGGATGGGGCTACGTCGACGTCATCGGCGTCACCGCATACGACACCCGAGCAGACAAAACCGTCACCTTCCTCATCGACGCCATCGACGGCCCGAACATCCACTCGAAGCGAATCCCGCTGTCCGCGGCCGACGCATCCAACACCGTGCAACTGACCTTTAACGGACACCACATCCCCCACACCGCAGTCATCCACGTCCGAAAGACTCCTCGCGGCGGACTCAGCATCGCGGACCGGGCGATTCTCAGGATCAACGGCTCCCTCGCCCTCGGCGTGGCACGATCATGCCTGACCGAAGCCGACCGAATCGGACACCCCTGCCCACATCTGTGGGAAACACACACCATGCTCCGCGAGGCTCTCAACAACGCGGCCACTGGCGACGGAGACATCTACGACGCCCGCGCCCGAGCCAGCCAATTCGCCGTCACCGCCGCCAACTACGTCGCCACCGCCGCAGGAAGCCCATCCGTCCAACGCGGCGAACCCACCGAGAGAATGGTCCGGGAAGCCGCCTTCAGCATGGTCTGCACAACCACCCCGGAAATCAAGTCACGCATCCTGACCACCTGTCACCCCCTGTGAACCTGCGAGACCGAGGCGCGATGACACCCGAGTTGAGTGAAACGTTCACGACAGTAGCGGCAAGCTGCTCACACATCCTCGGTCCCATTGCCGGCGTCCCGCTCCCGGCACGCCGTCCACGAACAGCGGGAATCCGCACTCGCACAGATCCGCCAGGCCTGCACCAAGCCCGGCCAAAGCAACACGATCTTCGATTTATCGCAACAGGGCGTGCACCCACCGACGGGAGCCCACCACGCGAGCACCCAAGTCCTCACAACGATCGTCTGCAACGAGCCCAGCGTGATGCACGGTGCATCACCTGCACCCCGGATCGTGGGTGCGACCAGACCGGATGGCGATCTCTCTGCAATGTCTGGCACGGTCAATGCCCAACACAAGCGAATCAGCGATACACCTCAGGTGTCATGCAGGAACGCTCGAAGTCGCTCAAGCACCAGCTCAGGTCGTTGATCGACAACCCAGTGACCGACGCCGTCGACCGTCTCGAGCCGAAAACCATCTGTGTGCTCGGCATACCCGCGCAGCAGCGTCGGAGTGATCACCGGGTCCCCCACTCCGTGCAGGAACCGCATCGGAACATCAACGGAGGTATTCGCGACTTCACCGGTACGGATCAATTCTCGCGTCAGGAATGTGCGATACCAGCGCGAGCCGGCCACGCAACCAAGATGTCCCCCAACTCGGTGGGTCGGCCACACCTCAGCCACCAATCGTGCCTACTACACGCCCTCCCGAAACGCGGACAGTCGGAGCGTCATACCAGTGGACTAGAACCATTCCGTAGTCGTTGTCGACAAGCCCCGCCGCCGTGGTGAGCGCAATCAGTGTCCGTAGTGGTAACGGCAGGCAGCAATGCGGATCTGATCATCGACAATTTTATAAACCAGCCGGTGCTCATCGGTGATACGCCGGGACCAGTAGCCCTGAAAACCGTGCTTGAGGGGCTCGGGCTTGCCGATTCCGTCATTCCCGTTGCGTTCGACATCCTTGAGTAGTGTGTTGATCCGCTTGACGATCTTCCGATCCTGCGCCTGCCACCAGACGTAGTCCTCCCACGCAGACTCGTCCCAGACAAGCTTCATTCAGCCAGATCCCGGACAGTTCCCCCGCCGGACTCCAACCGATCGATCGACGCCAGCAGCCGGCGGGCGTTCTCCGGACTCCTGAGCAAGTATGCCGTTTCCTTCAACGACTCATAATCGTCGAGCGAAACCATCACCACCGGCTCGTGACCTGCCCGCGTGATGACGATTTCTTCCCGGTCATCGACGACGGCGTTGAGGACCTCGGCGTACCGCGCGCGAGACTCCGAGTAGGTCATGGTTCGCATTGAGCACACCTCCAGTTATCACGTACAAGAAATTGTACGTAACCCGACATGCTTCCGCAAACGAAGGGGACGACCCACCGTGGTGCGAGCTCGAGAACGAAATTCACCCCGTGGTCCGCATCCCCTCACCGCCCGCCGATCCCCCGCCGCTCCGGCGAGCGACTCGTCCGGACCCGGGACCGAGCGCGTCCACCAACCGCTGCGGGGCTGCGCAGCGATCCCTGGCCGACGCCCATCCGGATCGAAAATCCGAGAGTGAGGACCCGCAGCGAGACAAACGGGCGGAGCAGCTGCTGCGCAGCCTGGACGTCGCCTCCGAGGACACTCCCGTCGCGATCTGGCACGGCGAGACGGTGCTGCGCAATCCGACGAATGCAGAACTCGCCCGCATCGTCGGTCTTCCGGTCCCAGACTCGGCCCCGGACGCCGACGCGGCGCCACCGATGCGCGCCGCGGTGGCCGGCGATCCGGATACGCCGCGTGCCGTCGCGGACGATGAAGGCACCGGACGCGGATCCCAGCGCAGCGAGGGGGGTCATTCGATGCGATGCTCACGGTCGCTCTGCGTTACGACCGGGCGATAATCCTCGGATGGTCGTCGAAACTGCAGATCGAGATCGACTCCCAGGCTTCGTGGCTGCATCGCAAATCAATATAGTGTCGACAGCGTTGTAACCGTCGGCCGAACCCGAGGTTGTGGAGACCATCGACGTAGATAATCGACCTGCCGTTGCGTCGGCCCTCGCGCCCGCAGCGACAGCCCGCGATTCCTTGGCTCCAGCCGCTGCGACGGTCGCCGCCACACTGGCCGCAGTCGACGTCGTCGATCCCGTCGATTCGCCTTGGGAATAGCCTGCACTCATGGCCGCACGGAAGACCACCCAGCGACGCTCCAGTCCCAGGCGAGCCAGCGCCGCGCCGCTGATACCCACCCCGAGGCACGGGGAGCAGATCTGGATACTCGACGTCCCGCACCGGGCGCCCGCGCCCGGTGCCAAGTACTACAAAGCGCTCAAAGCATTTGCCTACATCGGCACTCAATTGCCTGACGAACTCGCCGTCCACGCATCGAAACCGTACTCGTACGCTCGCTGGGTCGAAGAGGACCTCAACGGCGTGCGGCAACCGGGCGCCACTGGTTTCCACAAGACACCGCGGCCAGAACAGGTGGACTCCGCGAAGGCGATCGCGACGGCCTTTCGCCACGGCAAGCGCGGATTCTTGTTGGCCGACGAGCCCGGTGTAGGCAAGACCGGCAGCGCAATCCTCGGCGCGAAAGCTGCGCTGAAATTAGGGGGCGGCGACACCGTACTCATCACCGTGGACCGGCCAGCCCAGATCACCATCGCCGCGTGGCGCGACGCCCTCGCTGCGTTCGGCGACGGTGGCTATCGGTGGCTGATCATCTCCCCGGACCAGCTCAAGAAGTTGCTCGGACGCAACGGCCAACCGAAGTACTCCTTCTCCCTCGTCATCAATGACGAGGCACAGCAATTCAGGCATCTCACGGCCCAGCGCACCCAGTACCAGCGGCGCGTCAACCGCCTCGCCGCGACGCCAGAGAAGGCGCCGTTCGTCATCACCGTGACGGCGACGCCGGGTCATCACCCAGGCGAATACACCTACTTGTCCTCGCTTTTCGCGCAACTGCACGATGACCCGCCGGGCGAGTGGGCCGATCTTGGCAAGAAGCTGGTCGAGCACGGACTTCCCCTGGCTCCCGGGTGGGACAAGGGCAAATGGGACTGGAACGACCAAGCAAAAGGCTCTCAGCAGCTGCAGCATCAGGCCGTCACCCGCGTCCGGAAATGGATGACCGACTGCGACCCGCCCGTCATGATGCATCGCGACGCGCCCTGGGGGCCGCCACCTATCGACGGCCTGCCACTCGACTTCACCGCCACCCAATGGGCTGCGTACCACCAGGACTGGAGCGAGTTCCGGAGCGCGATGAAGATCGCCCGCCAAGGGAACGACACCGCCCGCGGCCGTGCCGCCCTGATGCGGTTCCGGCAGAAAGCAGGCATGCTGAGAGCCCCGCAGACCGCCGAGTTGGTAGCCGCACACGTCGAACGCGGCTACCAGGTACTCGTCGCCGTCGAATTGGTCACCACGGCCGCCGACCCGGTAGCCAACCTCGTGGAGGAGCACGGCATTGGCGTCTCACGCATCTTCGGCGGCGGCGATCTCGAGACGGAACGCATCAGATTTCAGCGCGGCCACAACCCGGTCGTGGTGTTCAACACCGCATCTTCGATCAACCTGCAGGCGTCCGAGTTGATGGTCGACGGTTCCCGAGCCTCATCCGCACGCCGCATCGGGTTCTTCCACCAGCCTCGCTACTCCGGAATTGCCGCACGCCAAACGATGGGTCGCGCGCATCGCGACGGGCAGGTTTGCTCATGGTCACTCCTGTTCGCCACCGGAACGGTGGAGGAGCAAGCGGCTCGGATCATGATCAGTCGGCTCATGGTGACATCAGCCAGTGTCGATGGCGATCTCGAGGCATTCGCGAAGCTCGCGCGGCTGTTCGACGCAGACTGGCTTCCCGAAAGCATATTCGAGTAGGAATGATGCCAGGACCACGGACCTCCGCAAACGCGAGTGAGCGGATATGCATATCGCCCCGCGAGTGTGCTCACACTTGGGTGTCCACCTTGGTGGACAGAAGACCGACTTGGCAATGCCGCGGCGGGATACGAACTCCTTCGTCGTCCGGCCGGCGTCTTTGCTACGCCGCTGGTGGTCACCTCGCCATCCTTCTGCGATGCAAGTCAGCAGATTCGCCGTGCCCTGCGGCAAACCAAAGGCCAAACCCTGTCCGATGATCCACGGACATCCCGGCAATCGAGCGGACCGCCGTTGCCAAGGCCCGACCACACCGCGAGGATCCGCGACATGACCGCGGGGTTGCAGCCCCACAACACACGCACTGACCGAGCCATCCCCGCTTCAACTGTCAGTGCGCGCTGCTACTTTCGGCGCATGACGACCCGAGGCCAGCTTTCAGTCGCTGAGAGGGCACCGTATTTGGTTGTTGAATGGCACCCAGACCGGAACGGCGACCTCACCGCGGACCGCGTCAGCTACGGGACCAACAAGCCTATTTGGTGGCGCTGCCAGAAGTGTGGGCATGAATGGTTGAGCGCGCCTCGGACAAGAATCCGGTCGACCGAGACCACGGGTTCACACCGGATCATGGGGTGCCCGTCATGCTGGAAACTCAGCGCTAGCACCACTATGCAAACTCGGGCCAACAAACGGAATGCAATGTCACTCGGCCACCGACCTGACCTTCTCGAAGAGTTTCACAAGTCGAAGAACTCTGACGCGAGCGCAGAGCACGTCACCTCTCGGGACCGAGTCTGGTGGACATGCCGACAGTGCGGATCTGAGTGGAGGACCACGGTCGGTGTTCGGCTTGCAGGGCACGGTTGCCCTCAATGCGGCCGGAGATCCCACAACGCAAAGATGAAGACACCGAAGTCAGGAAACTCCCTCACAAAGCGCCGACCCGACCTCGCCGCGGATTGGAACTGGGCCAGGAACGGACGCGGCCCGGGCCAATACAGCTTCGGAAGCTCGCAAGAGGTCTGGTGGCTGTGCAAAACCTGCGGTCACGAATGGGAAACCACGATCAACCAACGGAGCCACAGCACCAAAGGAAGCGGCTGCCCAGGATGCCGGCTCTGGGGTACCAGCGGGGAAGAGATCAAACTTCGATGTGAACTGATCGCAGCAGGTGTCCCACTCGACCCGGTCAAACGAAAGGTTCGCCTCGAATCCCCTGCTCGTTCCTACAATTGCGACATGCTCTGCCCCGAGTGGCGGCTGATAATTGAGCTCGACGGGCACCACTACCACAAGTTTCCACACAACGTAAACCAGGACCGCGTCAAAACCACCGCACTGACCGACGCAGGCTGGACAGTCGTACGCGTCCGCGTCGACCTTCCGCAGATCACAGCCAACGAGGTCCACGTGACACGAACGGACAGAGAGCTCGACCGCGCCAAGCTCGTCCTTACGAAGCTTCTGGAGCTCGACTACCGAATCGAATATGCCGAAGAATACTTGCTATCCGAGATGCCGTGGGCGTCCCCCTGCGTGTCAGGCTGAGTTGAGTCCACCGGTTCACAGCAACCCCGCCTGCAGGGCGAGATACGGATCAACCCGACAATGACAATTTCCAGCCTGGCCGTAGCCGGGGACAATGGTCACATGGAGTCTTCCCACCCACGTTCCGACGGACCACGCCGACGCTCATTCGCCCCGGCGGACAAGCTCGCGCACCTGGCCGCCTACGAGCAGGCCTGCCAGACGAACGAAGGCGGCGCCTACCTGCGCCGCGAGGGCCTCTACTCCTCCCTCATCACCGAGTGGCGCAAGCAACGCGACGCCGGCGTCCTCGACGGCAAACCCGCCGGCGCGAAGGTCGGCAAACTCACCGCCGAGCAGGCCGAGATCGCTCGCCTCAAGCGGGAGCTCGACCGCACGAACAAGCGACTGGCCACCACCGAAGCCGCCCTGGACATCATGGGAAAAGCGCATGCTCTCTTGGAATCGCTCTCCGAGAGAGCGGATTTGGACGACAAGCCAACCAAGCGCTGACCGCAGCATGGACCGAACTGACCAACGTCGGGATGTCGACGAGAAGAGCAAGCGCAGTGACCGGTGTGGTCCGGTCGACCGCGGTCCGGCGTCGCGCCGCGGCCGCCGCACCGACACCTTCCGCTCCAGTCCGACCTACGCATCCGCCGGCGAACAAGCTCACCCCGATCGAACGCCGCCGCATCCTCGACACACTCAACAGTGACCGGTTCGTCGATCAGGCGCCGCTCGAGGTGTACGCGCAACTCCTCGACGAGGGCGTCTACCTGTGTTCGGTGTCGACGATGTACCGCGTCCTGCGGGAGAACGCACAGGTCAGTGAACGCCGCAGGCTCGCCCGGCACCCGGCGAGGACCTGCCCGGAGCTGGTCGCGACCGCCCCGCGGCAGGTGTACTCGTGGGACATCACGAAGCTCGCCGGGCCGGACAAGGGCCGCTACTACGACGCCTACGTGATGATCGACATCTACTCGCGGTACATCGTCGGTGTGCACGTCCACGCACACGAATCGGGTGTGCTGGCACGGGAGTTGATGGAGCAGATCTTCGCGGTGCACGGCATTCCGCAGGTCGTGCACGCCGACCGTGGCACGTCGATGACCAGCAAGTCAGTCGCGTCACTGCTGTCGGATCTCGAGGTCACCCGCTCGCATTCGCGGCCGCGGGTCTCGAACGACAACCCGTATTCGGAGGCGGTGTTCAAGACCCTCAAGTATGGACCGGAGTTCCCCGAACGGTTCGGATCGCTGCGTGAAGCAAGGGAATTCATGATGCAGTTCACCGAGTGGTACAACCACGAGCATCGCCACACCGGCATCGGGCTACACACTGCCGCCGACGTCCACTTCGGTTTGGCGGCGGCGAAGGCCGCCGAACGTCGGCAGGTACTCGAGGCAGCACGGGCCAGGCATCCGTACCGCTTCGGCACTACGACAGCGCCGAAGATCCTCGACCTGCCCGACACCGTCTGGATCAACCGCCCCGCCGACGATTCTGCGGAGGCCGAAACGTCAGCCGCTTAACACCCGGTGGACTCAACTCCCTTGACAAGTTCCGTCCCGGGCCGCGGCAATTGAGCTGCAGCGAGAACTTGCTCGCTCCCTCGGCACCGAATACCCAGACCTCGCGGCCGACTGGCATCCGACCAAGAACGACCCACTCACACCGTTCAATGTGGCTCCCCACACCGCCGCCATCGTGTGGTGGAGATGCGTTGTGTGCTCCCACACCTGGAGGTCGCGCGTTCAAGCCCGCACATATGGACGCGGCTGTCGCATCTGTTCGCGCAAGGCTGGCAGTAGTCGCCCGCCGAAGCCAGGTGCGTCACTGGCCGACAAGCGGCCGGACGTCGTCGCAGATTGGAACTGGGATAGAAACTCCAACATCACACCAGATCAGGTCGGCGTGAACAGTGCCAGGATGATTTGGTGGAGGTGCAGCGACTGCGGACACGAGTGGTCGTCGCCGATCAAGAGCAGGGTCCGATCGAGAACTCATCGACGGGGCATCTGCCCAAGGCGATCGAGGAAGACGCCCGGTGCCTTTGCCCGCGAAGGCGATGCGAGCAAAGGGGTCTGAACCTATTCTCAGCGGCTCCACTCGGATCTAGTCGGGTCGGCGAATGGTTTTACGATTGGTGCCACGACGAAATCCATTCGACGTTGGGAGTCGGCGTAGTTGGGCCTCGCCCTCTTGCTGATGAGGTACCTTCCATAGCTATCCGACCGATTAGCCATTCTTGATGTCGCAATCCGACTCGCTCATATTCACTGAAGCGAGCAGTGCGTAATGGACGTAGAGTGGGTGCGGAAGGTGACGAAGGAGTTGAAATGGCGCGCCAAGTAGTTGTCGAGCATGTCGACGATATCGACGGATCCCCCATTGTGGAGGGCAAGGGTGAGACGATCGCATTCTCCGTGAATGGAATCGACTACGAGATTGATTTGTCGGCGAAGAATGCGAAGGACTTCCACAAGAAGCTTGATTACTACATCGATCACGCCACACGGGTAGGTGGCCGCAAGAATCGATCAGCGGGCACACTCGCGTCGGGTGATGAGGTCAAGCGGAAGCCTGCACGGCGGGACCGTGATCATGTGAGGGGAGTGCGGGAATGGGCCCAGGAGCAGGGGTATGACATCGGGGTCCGCGGGCGCATTCCTACCGAGATCGCGGAGGCGTACAACGCTGCTCACTGACGACCATTAGGAGAGCGCAGTTGTTAGTTGAGTTCCACGGCGGAGTGGATGGAGTGGAAGCTGAGGGACAAGGCGGGAGTGCGGGTGGCATGTCTGCGACAAGCCCCTGCCCTAAGACTTGCCATTCGACGCGCATGCCAGGTCTCGGAGCAACCCCGACCAGCCCCCGTCCTTCCGGTGAGCGATTTGTCAATCGAGTCACCGCCCCAATCTCCTTCGCGGACTCCCGTTAGAATCCGACCCATTCTGAACAGCCCGATCGATAAGTAATCGCGACGCCTATTCATCGATTCGGCGGCGTTGTTCTAGCGCACACATGCTTACGCCACCGCCATGATGTACCGAAACCGCTTCCGGCCGAGCGTATTCATCCACATCACATCAGCATCGAACGCCTGATGGCCGTCGGCCACGCCCGGTTCGCCGCCCCCACCGACCGAAACGTGGATTCCCGGCTGCCGTCTCGGTGAGGCCACTCGGTGACGTGCGGTACTGGCTTCGACACTGGCGCGGACGGGCAACTCCGCACGGCGATGGGACCGACCGACACCGACGTCCCCGTGGTCGGATGCGCTAACGAAGGTGCCAACTCGCAAGGTCGATGGTCGTACCGCAATCGTCCAGTTCACGAGCAAACACTCTGCCGCCCATTTTGGGCGGCTATTGCTGCACAAAATGGCGATGTGCTGGACGTCGCGTGAACGAACCCCTCTCTGCGCGATCAGTCGCGCTAAACCAGCGCTAAACCGGATCGGCGAGACCACGGGTTTCGGACCTCTTGTTGAGGCACTCCTCGCGCGGGAACCGATCCGGCGATTAGAAGTGGGGACCGCACCCACTGGATGCGGTCCCCACGTGACACTGGTCAGACAGAGCGTACATTCGTGGCCTGCGGGCCCTTCTGCCCTTGGCCGACCTCGAACTCCACACGCTGGTTCTCATCGAGCGACTTGAAGCCGCTGCCCGAGATCTCCGAGTAATGCACGAAGACGTCCGGAGTTCCGTCGTCGGGGTTCCGATCTCGATCACTCGATCCTGCCACTTCTTGGTGCAGTTGCGAAGACCGCCCACCGTTTTCACACCGACCTACGACCGGTCGTCAATGCACCGTCAATGACCTGCGGTGGCGGATTGATGGTGCCGGTGTCCCATGTGACCGAGTCGTTCACACCAATCAGGAACGACTCCAGGTGTGAGTGAGTGGGGATCGAGGCGATGCACTCGTGGGTTCCGCCGACATAGGTGGCCATCGATCGACATTGCTTCGACCGATCCCAGCGTGGGATTGCACTTCCTTGTTTTAGTCACATAGACTAAAACAATGGAATCGATGATCGAGGCACTCGACGTCGTCGGCGCGGCAATCGTGCCGAGCGACCTGTTCGGCCCCATCACCCACGACCCGGCAGCTCAGCGCGCCGCCCGTCGGCGGTTCCACCGCCTGTCGGTCCTGATTCACCCGGATCGGGTTGAACCGGCGTACACCGCCCGCGCCGCAACGGCATTCACACATGCGTCCGACCTGTACCGCCGCTGGCAGCGCGCCACGACCATCACGGACGCGGCCCCAGCCACCGTCGTGGACGGCAGAAACGGCTCCTACCGACTCGAGACCCTGCACGCCCGCGGCTCGATCGCCGACCTGCACCATGCCACCGACAGCGGCGGCGCGGGCGTGGTGATCAAGGTTCCCCGCAGTGTCGTCTCGACCGCTCTGATCGATGCGGAGCGGGCCGCGCTCACCGAGATCGCGGCGTCCGCCGAGGACGGGAACGACTGGCTGCGCGCGTACTTCCCGCAACTGATCGACCACCTCACCCACGCCGACCCTGTGACCGGCGCCCGGCGAAAGGTGAACGTGCTGGACTTACTGACCACCGGATTCGTCACCCTCGCCGAGGTCCAGGCCGGCTACCCGGATGGGCTCGATCCGCGGGATTGGGTATGGATGCACCGGCGGCTGTTGCGGGCGCTGGCCGCCGCCCATCGCGCCGGGTGGGTGCACACCGCGGTGACCGCGGACAACGTGCTCATTCACCCTGAGCGGCACGGGGTGGTGCTGGCCGGATGGTCGTTCGCCACCCGCCCCGGCACCGTTCCTCTGGCGACGATCCCCTCTCGGCAGGACCACTATCCACCGGAAAGTTCCACCGACTCCCCCGCAACCCCGGCCTGGGATGTCTTCATGGCACATCGGTTGATGCTGACCATGCTCTCCGATACGGCCCCGGACCGCCTGCGCGCGTTCGCCCGCGGCTGCCTGCAACCCCAACCTGGTCTGCGACCTGACGCCGTCGATCTGCTCGACGAGTTCGACGACCTGCTCGACACGCTCTACGGGCGGCGACGCTTCCGCCCGTTCACCATGCCCACCACGAAAGGACAGTGATCCACCATGGGATACGGCAAGTGGGATGACGACACCTACACCGCGGCCAAGACGTTCCGCGCCGCCCGCGGCGTCGACGACTTCGGCTACACCAGCGCGATGTACACACAACCGAGAGACCAGTGGAAGGCCGATCCAATCCTGGACCCGCTGGGCGTGACCGTGCGGGAATGCCGGGATTCAACCGGGCACCCCGAGTCGCTTCCGATCGCCGTACTCTTCGACGTCACCGGCTCGATGGGCGCCGTACCGCGGATCATGCAGAACAAGCTCGGCAAACTACGCGGTCTGCTGCAGCGCAAGGGCTACGCCGACGACCCGCAGATCCTGTTCGGCGGCATCGGGGACGCCGACTCCGACCGAGTGCCCCTGCAGGTCGGTCAGTTCGAGTCCGGCAACGCCATGGACGCGCAACTCCGCACCATCTTCCTCGAAGGTAACGGCGGCGGTCAGAAATCTGAAAGCTACGAACTGGCCGCATATTTCATGGCCCGTCACACCGCCACGGACGCGTGGGACAAACGCGGCCACAAGGGCTACCTGTTCATCATCGGCGACGAACTGAACAAGGCCCGACTGTCGGCCCGGCACGTGCGCACGGTGATCGGCGACGACCTCGACCGCGATGTCACCGTCGAGTCGGTGTACCGGGAACTCGAACGGCGCTGGAACGTCTACTTCGTACTACCGAATCAGTCCGCGTACTACCACGATCCCGAGATCGCAGAGCACTGGCAGCGCCTGCTCGGGGAACGGTTCCTCAAACTGGACGACCCGGGCGCGGTGTGCGAGCTGATCGCGCTGACGGTCGGCATGGGCGAGGACCGCATCGACCTCGGCGAGGGGCTGGCGGACCTGCGTGACGTCGGCTCCGCCGCCGAAGCGGACACCGTCGGTCACGCGCTCGCCGCCCTCGGTGCGGCGCGGGCCCCCGTCGCGGTGAGCCCATTGCCGATCGATCCGGCCGGCAGCGACGACGTGTCCTTCACCTGACACCCGTTCGAGAGGCGGGGCTTCCGATTCCCGCGCCGGGTGCGAGCCCCGCCTCCCGACTCCCCCTCTACGACAGGAGATCCCATGACCACGGTGTTCGGTGACCGCGACATCATCGTCGTCGACCTGGGCTTCGGCGACGCCGGCAAGGGCGCCACCGTCGACTGGCTCTGCTCACCGGACGCCAGCCTCGATGTCGCAGCTGTCGTCCGGTTCAACGGTGGCGCGCAGGCCGCGCACAACGTCGTTGTCGACGGTCGCCACCACACCTTTTCCCAGTTCGGGTCCGGGACCTTCTCCGGCGTCCCGACGGTGCTGTCGAAGCATGTCCTCGTCGAACCGATCGCCCTCGCCGCCGAGGCCCGCGCCCTGGCCGGGCTGGGTGTGCCGAATCCGCTCCAGTTACTGCACATCGACGCCGCCGCGCTACTGACCACGCCGATCCACGTCGCCGCTAACCGTGCCCGCGAGGATGCCCGCGGTAACGGCAGGCACGGCTCGTGCGGCAAGGGCATCGGTGAGACCGCCGCCTACGCCCTCGATCACCCGGACGCACCCACCGTCGGAGACTGCCACCGCCAAGCCGTTCTGCGCACCAAACTCTCCACAATGGCCGACCACTATCGGGACCTGGTCGCCCCCAGCGTCCATCGGTGGCCCGACCTCGACAACATGGTCACGATGTACTCCGAATTCGTAGCCGCTGTCCGGATCGCCGAGGATGGCGATCTCGCGGCCCTCGCAAACCAGGGGCGCTTGGTTTTCGAGGGCGCACAAGGAGTGCTGCTCGACGAGTGGCGCGGGTTCCACCCGCACACCACCTGGTCCACCGTGGAACCGAGCAACGCGCGCTCCCTCTCCGCCAAGCACGGTCGCGGCAGCCACGTGCTCGGCGTCACCCGCACCTACACCACCCGACATGGTGCAGGGCCAATGCCCACCGAGAACCCGACACTCGGCGCGGTCCTTCCCGAACTTCACAACGACACCGGCAGCTACCAGGGCACCTTCCGGATCGGAGACCTCGACGAGGTACTGCTGCGCTACGCCGCAAACGTATGCGGCAGCGTGGACAGTCTGGCCGTCACCCACCTCGACGCGGTGACCGGCGCCGCAGCCGAGGGGAACCCCATCCGCAGCGCACGCCGGTACCCCGACGTCGGCGACCTACTGCCTCTCGGACCGTGGCGGGACCTCGCGCATCAGCAACACCTCACCGACGTCCTGTCCGCGCTCACCCCCGACACATCGGAGTTGCCGACCCATCCGGCAGACGTCGCGACGCACCTCGGATCGCTGGTCGGCGCACCGGTGGCACTCACCTCCAGCGGCCCCAGCCGGGCCGCCCGTCACGTCCGTGAGCCCGCTATCGCATGATCACAGGTGTGGAACAGTCATCCGTCTCCGTCGATGTGGTCGCTCTCCGGTTCGGCAAACCGGAACCCGACGCGCTGCGCTACGGCGTCGCGCCCCGCCGCTGGGAGCCGTACACCGGGCACACGGCCTTGCCCGGTGTCCTTCTTGGCGCCGGTGAACGCCTAGAAACGGCCGCCCGCCGCGCCGTCACCACCAAACTCGGGATCCCGGACGACGCGCTCCTGGCGGTGGGACAACTCGCGGTGTTCGACGAGCCCAGCCGCGACCCACGCGGGCCGACCCTGTCCATTGCCATGTGGGCGGTCATCACCGCCGACAACATCACCACCGACCCCGTCGCCGCGACGCAGTGGCGCGGCTTCGACGAACACGGCAACCTCGCCTTCGACCACGACCGCATCGTCGCCGCCGCACGCCGCATCCTCGCCACCAGCCTCCTCTGGCGGGACACAACATTCACCCGGGCCCTCCTCGGCGCAGAATTCCCCGCCACCCACGCCGTCACCGTCACCACCGCACTCGCCGGCAACCGGCCCGATCAAGGCAACCTCAATCGCACGCTCAAGGCGATACCCGGACTCGAACGCACCGACGAACGCGTCCGAGTACAAGCCACCGGCCGTCCCGCAGTCGTATGGCGTTGGACCACAACATAAACGACACCACACCCGTGCCGACACCCGGCGCCAAGCACACCCCTGAGCCGCGACCCACTGGGCTCAAGCCTGAGCGTGCAGACAGCGACGGGGTCCGGGGCTCAGCTGTTCGACGGCCCCGTCCCAGACTTAAGCACGATCACCGGGGATCGACCAATGCACAGTGCACGCCCACGAACCGCAGAAGTGTCGCCACTCATCCGATCAAGTTCAGTGAAGGGTCGAACCATCGCCTGGCCGCACCTGAGCACGTCGGCTCGTCAGACACGTGCTCAGACGCCCCCGACCACACCAGCGGCAGAGCCCGCCACAACCCTCCCGTAACATTCCAGCCTATCCCCGGCGGCCAACCTGCGGGAACGGTGCACCCGAGCGCTCAGAACGGCCCGGATGCCCCACCTGCACGGCCCATCATCGACTCTCACCTGCGGCGCAGCAAAAGCACGGGAATTGTCCGGATGCCCGCCGTCTTCTCCGCGTAGTCGGCAAAGCCGGGATACCGCCGCGCCTGCTCGGCGAAGAGGAGATCCCGCTCCTCGCCCGTCACCTCACCGACGGTTACCGCGTATTGCTCGGTGCCCCGTTCGATCTCTGCCTCACCGGCAGTGACAAGGTTGTAGTACCAGTCGGGATTGGTCGGTGCGCCCGCCTTGGACGCGAAGACGTAAATCGTGTCCGGATCTTCCTCATCTGGCAGATACATCATCGGGCTCACCCGATCTCGCCCGGTCTTTCGGCCCCGGTGGTGAACCAGCACCACCGGCGCACCCGAATGGGCCACCAACTCGGCCCTCGTTTGCCCGGAATTCAGCAATGATGTTCGCGTTCCAGTCGTCGGTGCCACTCATTCGGCAGATTCTCCTCTTTCGGCACAGGATCGGTCAGCAATCGGGTCGACGCGGTTGCCTCCGTGTCGCACCCGGTCTCATTCAGGGCGCGCTCCGCTTTTTCAGGCGTACCCGCAACTGTCCATCTTCTCGTATTCGTGAACCGTTCACCGCCACACCGCAGGCCATAGCCGAGCCTCGGCAGATCAGCGAGTCCCTTCTAGATTCGCGGCCGGATTGGACGGCAAATTTCGGGACTGCCGCGGTATCGGTGAAGGCGCCGGAACAATGCCTAGTAGCATGCTGAGACTGATCTCGGGGAAGCATTGACGAGCCCATCCGAACGTTCGCGGACCACACAGTCAGTTTGTGCCGCCCCCTTGCCCGGAGTCCTATTTGCCGATATCGACGGTGAGGTCCTCGATGTCGGCGAAAACCAAACGCCCGTCATCGAGGGCCACCGCCCACCGATTCACCGGTGCCCATTCGTGGCCACGTTCGGCGGTGTCGGTCAGCTCGGCGTAGTCCTCGACGATGACGCCAGTCGCCGCCTCGGATCGCCTCCGCACCAGCACCCGGGTACCCACGCTCAACACATCGGATGACGCCTGCTTCTTCTCGCTCTCGTCACTCATGAACTGCACCTTCCCTCTGTCCTCGGAGCACAAGCATGGCTCGAGCTCGCCCACCAGCCGAACTCACGCCGCCAGCCGCTGGGCGCCCAGTTCAGCGTGGGATGGCGGGCCTTCCCTGGCCATGGACGTAATGGCCGTGTGTGCGGCCGCACCTGCGGATCACAGTCCGGTCGAATTCTTGCTCCCGGCGTTCGGAGTAACTCCATATCCCACGGGTACTCCCGACCTACGCTGCGCTCCGGGCTCGACGGTCCCGGTAGCAGCCAGGCCCTCCCGCCAGCGCTCCCCTTCGCTGGCCGGAGGGCCGTCTGCCGCCCACGGCTCGCGGGCCCGGCATCAATGGGTCCGCCCCCTAATACTTCTGGCCGCTGGGCCGACGCTTCTCAGGATGACCGAAGCGCACAGCGGGAGCCGAGTGGATCGGCCAGCGGAGATTCGACACTCATAGATTGGTCCCCGACAATCCTCGCGTCGGAACGATGGTTCACTTCACTCGTCGCGGGTGCCACCGAGCTCGCCATCATCGCGCTCCGGCTCGGATCGGCTATCTGGGCGCACCTCCGTGTCAGGCCATTTAGCGAGTTTCACCCGGTGGAGGCAGGGGATCTTCCGCACGTATCCGTCCTTGGTGACACACCGCTCACCAATCCCTACACGGCAGTGCGGACATGGGATATGGGCAACGAACTCGAATGGATCCATCGCTCACCTCCACGGCTGTTACCTCGTAATACGACTATGACCGACCACGACGAATCATGCAGCACCGACGCACACCCCACCACCGATACCGTTGCGCAATCCACTTGCAGCGTGAAACTGATAACTGTCGCCGAATCGACTGCGCCAGCACAGATAGCCGGCAGCACGCCGCCCCAAGCTCATACCTCTGAAATTACTGAGTCGGCAGCTTCGCAAATTACTGAGTCGGCAGCTTCGCGACGATGACAACCCACACGACATACTGTTCGAATACACCGTCGGCCACACCCGTAGACGTCACAACCACCACCCGGAGCTCGGTCCCCACTGATCTGTACGCGGACATGTCCGTTCCACCTGGCACGATGGCAGTGACAGCCAGACGAGCTGGCCGAACAACGCAACAAGGAGCACCATCATGGCACTACCTGTCTTGACACCGGAACAACGCGCCGAGGCACTGGCGAAGGCGGCTGAAGCCCGCAAAGCGCGTAGCGAACTCCTCGCAGCAGTGAAAGCTGGAACCCTCAGTGTCGAAGCGGTGCTCACCAAGGCCGAGACCGACGAAATCGTGAAGAAGACGAAGGTTTCGGCGCTGCTGAAGGCGCTCCCCGGCGTCGGATCAGTGAAGGCTTCGAAACTCCTCGAAGAATTGGCGATCGCCGAGACCCGTCGTATCGGCGGCCTCGGAGCCAACCAGCGCCAGGCGCTGATCGAAGCGTCGTCTGACTCCTGACCTCGGAACTGCCGCAGCCTCCGGCCAACTCGAAATGAGCTGGCCGGAGGCTGTTTTGTCGACGCCGCGAGGTCTTGGCCGCAGTGAGCTGCACTGTACGATTCCCCGATCTGATCGGGGATATGCCAGCGCGTGGACAGCTCGTGACCCTCCGTGGTCGGCCATTCTCGAATCTCTTCTGCGCGCTTGCGTCCCCCGCAGGGTCGACCATGCATTCTTCCACCGACGCGAGTTGCATGATCGATGTACAAGGTGAGAGTGCTATGGAAATTCCTGGCGTTCTTGGCCTTCAGATCGATCCTGTAGTCGACACCGTCGCGAGAGAACGGACCGGTCTGCTCTTTTTCGTTCTTGATCGGAGTCCCGTCGTTACGTTCGACCACAATCGCGCGCGACAGTTCCGTTCCCTCACAGTCGAACACCCGGAAACACTACTCCGAGATAATGTTCGTATCCCAAACGATGGCAGGTTTCGACAGGACATCGCGGATTCCAGCCGAGTAGAGCTCGATCAGGGCCGCTCGCCGCACCCTGGCGGTCATTGGCGAGAACCTTGTCAGGATAGACGCTCGTCTCGTTGGACCCGCGAAAGTCCATGCAGTCCACATCCTGCCAACCGCACAGCCTCATCAGCGGAGGTTGACCGGCATACCCGACGCACCGACAAACCACGACTTCCCGCCGCCGGCTGAAACTTCCAGACCTGCACGGCCTGAACACCAAGCGCAACGAGGAATCCTCCTTGGCCAGAAATTGTTCTGGCGGCCGAGCGGAGCGAGAGGACACGATCGATCAATCTGAGGTGGCCAGATACTCGGCGCCACTACGGCAGTCGCTTCACCATGATCGGGTGATCTTCACGACACACGGTCAATGTGGTTGACATAGCGTAAGAAGAAGCTATGTACTTTACAAATATATAGATTCCACAGAAGGACTGATCTCGATGCGTACTTACCGGTCCGCAGCCTCGGCGCTGGAGCTGTACTCAGCATTCCGGCAACAACATCCTCACACAGCTATACCCGAGAACTACCTTACCGAATCTGGTTTCCAGCTCGGTCGCTGGCAGTACCGCCAGCGCGTCGCTCGAATGCTCGGCACACTTCCGGAAGAGCGCATACGTCAGCTCGATTCAATTGGATTCGTGTGGAGCGACGACGATGCCCCGCTCCCCGCCATAACTCGCACCGACAGTAAGCGCCGCCGGATGCTGGCCGAAATCGCCGCTTACCGTGAACAACACGGCAACGCGCTCGTGCCCGCGAATTATGTCAACGCGGATGGCGAGCAAGTCGGCCAGTGGCTCTACCGGGCCGTGAAGAAGTGGAGAGCAGACGCGCTACCCGAAGACGAGCGGGGTCCACTTGCGGCGCTCGGGGTCTCCCCCGGTCCTCGCCCACGCGGACCGAGAACCGCCGCCTGACACACATCAACTCCCAGGCGAGCGAGAATCGGACTCCAAATTGGTCCCACTCGCGGCCGTTACGTCCGAGATCGGGGACCAGACTGCACGTCGCGCCAGTGCGCGGAGGACGCCCCCATTCGGCCCAACCCTTCGCGCCTCACTTGTGCTGAACCGGCGCGATCACTCAATGAACTGGCACGCTCACGCGCGCATCGTGCACTGGATGTCGCCCCTGGACCTGCTGCCCGCCGGCAGTCTCACCGACCAGAGACTACGACAGGCCCAGTTGCGCCAACAGTTCCTCTGTCCGACCCAAGATCGCCTCGGCTTTCCTGTCAATCTCTTCAAACGCGTCATCAAGATCCCCCAAAGCCCGGACATCCGCGTACTTCCGAGCAATAGCCGCCTCGTACTGTTCGTTGAGCTCGTCCGGCGTGAGCTCGACGCCTTCTATCCCGACCTCGAATCCATCGCCTCGGGACGGAGAGAACTCTTCAGCTTTAGCCTCCCTTGCAGTGGGCCGAGGATCCAGCGACTCGGACCGAGTATGTCTCGATGAGGCGGCACCCGTCAGATGTGCAGCGACGATCGCCGCAACCGCTCTGCCCGACAGCCCGCGCCGATCGCGACGGACCGCAGCGAAATGTCCCCACTGATCGAAGCTCGGCAGCAGAGGGCCATCTTGGTTCTCCCGCAGAGCCGGCAGTGTTCCGTAGAACTCTGCGGTGCCGTCTGCATTCTCGTGACTTCTGATAAGACTTCGAGCGAGGACCCGGTTCGAGGGATAGCGATCAAAGAACGCTTGGAGCCGTGCCCATCGCAGATAGATCGCGACGGGACAGCGCTGAGGGTTGTCCCGTGCTGGGTGCAGCTGCAGGTCGTGCCCGCCGCCGACCACCACGATCTTCCCGTCATACGTGACGTCACTGCGTTGCAGGTAGCCCACTTCATTCGCCGACACTCCGTTGATGCAGTGGAGCACAAGGAGTAAAGCGTCCCTCCGCCCAAACATGCCCTGCGGCCAACCGGAAGTCGGAAGCGCCACTATTGCACGGGTGGCGGCGCGAGTGAGATCGTCCCGTTTGGTTGCGCGTACTGACAACACCTGACGGATTGCTCGCGCAGACCCGGGCGCTGGGTACCCAGTGGCGGTGTGTACCCAATTGATCGCTGCCACGCGTCGCCGTTGAGTCGCACGCGCTGCAGGATTTTCGTCGAGGAAGCTCGCAAGAGCGAGAGGATCTGCGGGCAATGCCACTGCTTGGAACGCTGCGCACCAATCAGCGAACAACGCCCAATCGTATCGATAGCCCGATCCCTGACCCTTATCGACAAACAGAGCAGAAACATTCTGCCCACCTGTGAATTCCGTCTGACCGTTCGTCACTGCTCAAGGTTAAGCAATCCGCGGCGACCAATCACGCTTCGGAGGCTTTGTGTCGCCATGAAGACTGCCCTCGACCAAAGCTGGTTCACTCGCTCGCAACACCGGGCGTGACCCCAGGTCGCCAAGTGCATATGGATCACGACAACTGCGAAACGTCGAGGAGGCGCTCTGCAGTAGCACCGGCCCTCAATGACTGACCACCGACCCTGCTGACCACCTCGTCCGGATAGCCGGCGAGGGCTGCACGCCGCCGTATCGCAGCGTGAATCGCAGAGCCGGACAGCGTTGCCGCACTGATGTTGCCGTTCGCGCGTATTGCGCGGAACACAGGCACCCCGGGGTCGGGAACTATTGGCGGCGCGAAAGAGCAGACGTGGCTGTCGAACTCCTCATGCCCGCGAAGCAACCGCATCACGCCCGGACGACCGGACTCGTGGAAATTTGCCACTACCTCCAGCCAACGCCGGTAGGCGCACGGAGCACACATCGCGTGATCCCGCGATAGCGGGACATGCTTGACGAAGTCGTCGTCGACGGTACCGTCATGCGATCCACCACACCGGACACGCAGATCGCCACGGCGAGAGAACGTTACATCGTCGACAGCTAGCATCGACAGTTCCGATCGCCGATACGCCCCCATGAACCCCAATAACAACAAGGCGCTGTCGCGGCGCTCCCGTGCGCGCTTGACCCAAGTCGTCGCGTCTCGACGACTCACATCGACAATTTCTTCGAGCTCACCGAAGCGAAGTGGGTACGCCCTCCTGGTTGGCCGTTCACCATTGTCCCTATAGATCCCGCGGACACTCGAAACAGCGGCACTGACGCAAGCCGCCTCGCCCGGCACACGTAGTCCAGAATTGCGATGCCAGTAGTTGATGGACGCCACCCACCGGTTCAACGTCGCAATCGAATACATCCGATCACCGGCCCCGGAACGTCTCGCCGCGTTCTCCCTTACATACTCTGCGACCACCTCTGGATCTGCGGGCATCATCGAAATCCCACGGTCCGCACACCAACTCGCGAATCTGACCCAGTCCTGCCGATAGTTGCGCGCAGTGCTGGCGGAATGCAACCGGTAGAGATCAGCCACGATACGAGCGTCAACTCCCGGCAACGACTCCGATACGCCAACCGAGGAACGCGCGCGACTCCCCTCTGCAGATGGATGCTTCGATGGGAGTGGCGTGTCTTGATGACTCACGTGGACATCATTGCAGGCGAAGGTGTCAGTTTCGAGAATTCTCGGCGCGCGGCGACTCGGTAGGCACCCCGCCAGCGGACGGCCGTGGAGGTTCGTGATGCACGGTGCATCACCAACGGAAGACCATGGAGGTTCGTGATGCACGGTGCATCACCAACGGAAGACCATGGAGGTTGGTGATGCACGGTGCATCACCAACGGAAGACCATGGAGGTTCGTGATGCACGGTGCATCACCAACGGAAGACCATGGAGGTTCGTGATGCACGGTGCATCACCACCAGCTTCGACTCACCCCCTAATCAGACGGCGCGGCAGCTGAGATTGAAGCCACCACGACACCATGCTGCGGGCGCATCGGCAGAAGTGTCCGCGTACATGCCTTTGCCGTCGGCGCCGGCTCAGCCGCCAACGTCATCGCCCTCGCGGTCAGACCCAGGGCCCCGACCCCCGTGTCGTGATGCACCGTGCATCACGCGGGAGTTGGGTGATGCACCGTGCATCACGCGGGAGTTGGGTGATGCACCGTGCATCACGCGGAAGTTGATGATGCACTGCACGGTAGGGAGGTTGGCGGATTCGAGCAGCCTCTCCGGCGAGCTGTTGCCCTTTCGCGGGCGTGAAGATACATATACCCTGTGGGAAGTGCTCTGACCTGCACACTCTCTGCCGTGTTGAATTCGAGGATGTTATTAGCGTGGGTCTAGTAACGAACCGAGGAAGCGACTGGGCGCGGGTCAGGTTGTTCTCGGAGTAACTGCAGTAGGTCGGCCTGCGCCCGTCCTCGATCGAGGAGGCGCAACCGGTGCAGGCCCGGATGCGATCACTACAGCACCCTCCTGACCTGCCATTTTAAGGTCCGCGGGAACTCAACTTCCTTGCTAGAACGCTCCGCGAGACGTTTCCATGCCCCTCCCCCGGCGAGTGAGTAGCCCCTCGATTGCCGGCCGAACACTGCTCACCTGCACCTTTGGACCGTTGCCCCTGGAGAACCCCGTTCCGCAGGCTTCGACCCGACCAAAGGAACGCCAACGCAGCTCGTCGGGACTCGAAGGTCGTCCAGTCTTGGAGCCAAATACCCGTCCATAGTTACGTCAAGTGACGAAATTAGCTTAAGGTGCAAGGAAGGATAATAGCTCGGTCCTCGCCTTCCTCATCGGGCATGAAGTTGCGGTCGCAATGCACCTCACCGCGACCTCCTTCTAACAGCACCACCTCCATCACATCTTTTGGAATGACCGTCTGTATGGCCTTGCGTATGGCCTTAAGCAAGGTGTTGTCAATGTTCTCGTGGAAGTCGGACGCAGAAGGCAATCGTGAATCGGGGTTGCCTCTTTCCGGCGAGAGTGAAACGGTCATCAACTGCCAGGCCAGGCCCTCCCCCAGCCTGAGATCTCCGGCCTCAAGCCCCGAATGCATTCTCTGAGAGTGAATTTCACCCCAGTGAGGACGCAGAGCAGGAACCGACCTGACGCCTAACCGCCGTGCGACAGAGCCTTCACAACTGCTGTCACGAGAACGCTTCCGCAAGTGCCTCACCACGGTCCGACCCCTGCTTGGAACCCGCAAACTCGCCTCCCCTGCAGCAGATCTGCGCTCGTCAGCGAACCCAACTCACCCGTCCACGGCCCACTTTCAGTCCAATCGGTAAGCACCGAATATGACTCTGACATGCATGTATGTCTACGACACTAGGTATGGCCTTAGCGACGCCCGTAACTGCTGCAGTATGACAGATCGTCGCATGGATCTACGTATAGATCGGTGCTACTACCTTTTCAATTGCCAGCTCTAGCACCGCGATCAGACTCATTGCTACTACCCTCACATTCACCGTGTGCATGATCATCGCCTCGACCAAGCACACAACAGTTGGCAAGGTCTGCAACATGAACCATTCCCAGGGGCGGGAACACGGCCGGTGACATCGCCTTCTCAACCGCTCTTGAACAGGCCCGCTGTATCGCCTTAGCACAGGCTGGACTCACGACGTCTTACACCCCCATAGACAAGGGTGTGTCGTTGGCAATCTGACCGACCACGCAGCCGTACCGTGCTAAACATGTCGCCAACGCAGCCCACGCGCAGTCTGCTTGTCGCCAATCAAAAAGGCGGTGTCGGCAAGAGTTCGATCGTCGCCGCCCTCGCAGCCATGGTCGCGGCGGCGGGACTCCGAGTTCTCGTCATGGACGCGGACCAGCAGGCCAACGTCACATCGTCCGATCTAGGCGTTGAGGGGGATCGCGGGAGGGGCCTCAGCATGAGCCTCCAGTTCGCGCACCCCTTAGAACCCATCCGAGAGGTCCGGCCGAACCTCGATCTCATCCCCGGCGGTGCGGCGCTTGCAGTCATCGGCGCCATCGCCGCTGCCGCGGCCCAAACCGGGATGGATCTGACGGGCAACCTCGTCTCCACCCTGAACGACTTGCAGTCGGCCGAACACTACGACCTGATTCTGATCGATTCAGGCCCAGGCGATGCCCCACTCCTCGACGCACTCCTGGGCACCGCGCGCTATCTTCTCGTACCGACCAGGGATGACGATGCAAGCCTGATCGGCGTGGAGTATCTCGCTGCCCGCTATCTGCGAGCGCGTGAGAATGGTTCCGTCATCCAACTGCTCGGTGTTGTGCTGTTCGACCTGAACCCGACCGCGACAGCGCGGAACCCTGAGGTGTTCAAGCAGGTTGAGGACCTGCTCGAAGGCAGCGGCGCCGCTCCCTTCGAGACGTTCATCCGGAACGATCGTGCCGCCGCGGTGGATCTCCGAAGCCGTCATCTAACTCCAAATGAGCTCGTCACCGTATCCGCTGAACAGGCAAAGACCCGTATCCAGCGACTCCGCGACAAGGACAAGAAACTCCTCGGACGGCGCCTGTGGTCCCGCGACCCCAACGGGCTCGCAAACGACTACCAAGCCCTCACCCGCGAGGTTCTCAGCCGCATAGCGGCTGCGGAAAAGAACGAAATCTCCGGGGGAGTGGCATGAGTGCGAGACGCAGGAAGGCAGCTTTCGATCCGGGCGCCCTCGGGAATCTCGACGAACTACTCCCCACCCTGAGCATCGTCACTGAACGCGACGCGCCGGCGCAAGAACCGCCACCCCCAAACCCCACCGACGACCAGGTCGACGCCGCACCCGAACCCACCGCGAAACCCTCACCCGAGGTGACGCCGAAGGTGTCGCCCGAGCACGCCGAGACAGACAATGCGTCACCAGACACCGAAGACCCGGCTCCGGAACCCACTCACCCTGCCCCCGAGACAACAAGATTCGTCGCCGCGCCCCGCAGAAAGCCCAAAACACGCAGCGACAGCAATCCCGCGCCGATACGGGTCGCGCCGCCGGAGGTCTACTTACCCCCCGCCGTGTACGCAGCATTACGCCAACTCACGCTCGAGGAGCGACAGCGCGACCGCGCCACCGCACGCCCCTACGGGCAAGTCGTTCTCGATGCCATTGAGACGCACGCTGGCGAACTGCTGCGCCACTGGAACACCGCGGAACCCCAGACAAGTACCGGACTCTTCAAGCGTCGCGAGACCAGTGCGCAGCCGCGTCGCCGTAGGCATAGCGAGATACAGGCGCGTGTGCCCCTGGGAGGCATCATCTCCTCCGATACCGCAACGCTCGATGCCCTCGTCGAAGAGTGGTCCGCCGGTAGCCGCAGCGCGCTGGTCGAACACGCACTTCGCCTGTATCTCAATGTGCGACCAGACTGAGCACAACCGCACAATGTCAGGCCGCAGGCGGCGACGGTCCGTGCAGTGTCGAACCCGAATAGCGGACACAGCCGGAGCGACGACAACGGCCCTGGTCAGGCCGAACCACGTCGCCAGGGGAGAACACGGCCGCGGAAAAATCCGGTGTCGGCACTTCTGCCCGATACCGTGACGCAGTGACCGACATGAGGTTCTCCCGAGACACGATCGCGGGTCTCGCACTACTTCTCGTCGTCGGTCTTGCAGCGCTTACCCCCGGTGTCCATGTCTGGAACGGGCAACACAGCCACGACACCAAAATGGCTACCGAAATCTCGCTCCTGATCCTTCTCCTCTTCGTCGGCAGCGCAACCACCTACGCGTGCCGCGGACTCTGAATCCGCTTCCGCCGATCAACACACGATTAGCTGGACCGTTCGACACGATCAACCCACGCAGGCCAACGCTGCAACGATCGCGACGACGAAACCCAGCGGGAAACCCTTTGTCCGCATCGACTGACTGGCGACCCGCCCGTAGCCCACGGCTGGCTCCGACAACCTCACATCCGAACGAACCATCGCCACGACCCGAGCCTGCACAAAGCCGCGCCCTCGTTCCTGCACACAACCGGCGGCTCGCCTGCACGCACCCTGCGTCACACCGCCTTACCAGGCTCCAACGGCTCAGAATCGGGCCCGATCGCGCGACCATCGTTGTAGGTCTCCGCGATCACTCTCAGTTGCGCTGCGAACGCCTCCTGAGTGAACTGCATCAGCGAATACGGCCGCCCGGTCTTGCGGCGTACAAGACGTACAGCGGCCCGGGCCAACGCGTGCAGATCATGGGTCACATTGACTGTGCTCGTCGCACGCGAAGGCCGCATATGCCGCTCAACATCGTTCACCACAGGTGGCCTCCAGCCCCTAAGCGACCACTGCCCGTTGCCCGAACAGCCCCAGCTTCTGCATATGGGTCAGCGCAGCCCGGTAGTCGCTGGTGACCGTCTTTGCCCTGTAACCGTATATCGGCACCGGAACATAGTTCGTGTACGCCTCATCCACGATGCTCGCACGACGGATCGGCGGCGTAACCCTATCCGCATACTCGCTGAGCAGATCATCCATCTGCTCACGGTAGACGTCTCCAATCGGCGGCACCGCGCAAGGGACGATGGATAGCAACGGAACGTCGACTCGGTAGGTCCGCTTGATCTTCCGCAGTTCCTGCTCCAACGCCGGGATGCCTTCGTTCTCCTTGCCGGAGGGCTTCGTGCACGTGATCAGGCCCCATGAACCATGAGGCCCTTCCTCATCAACTGTGGTGGCAAGAATGCCAGCGATCACCAAAACGTTCAGGGAGCCGGGGGAGTCGATCAGGGTGACGTCGACCGGATCCGCTTCCTCGAGGGCGTCACGCAGATGAAGCACACCACCTGTCACCGCAGGCAACTCCACGATCAACTTGTCGAGTGTGTCGCGCGCGGCGGGCACAATCGTCAGGTTGGGGATCTCCTCGTATACGGGCTGGTCACCTTCGTCGTAGCCCCTAACCACCCGCGCTGGGCGCTCGACGTCCTTGATTGACGCGTTGCGCCGCAGCACGTCGGCGGCGGTCTTACCCGAAGCTTCCGGGTACCCGAGCCACGTGCTCGCGTTTGCCTGGCTATCCATGTCGAGAACTCGAACGCGGTATCCGTCCTGAGCGAGCAAAGTGGCGGTCGAGGTGACAGTCGTTGTTTTGCCGGCACTGCCGGACAGGGTTGCTACTGCGTAGGTAGCCACGGGAACTCCTTGCGGTTGAATGTCGTGCATTGGATTGATGTCTGATTCGGGTGATGCACCGTGCATCACCCGGCGAAGCGATGTATGAACTTCGGTGATGCACCGTGCATCACCGATCAGCCGGCGTCACGTAACTCGCGGCGCGCTGCATCGAGACGAGCTTCCTCCCACGCGGTCGGCCGGTACCCAGCGCGCTCGGACAGCAAGTCCAAGTACGTGAGGTCCGATGCCCCCCACTCCCGAGAGTCATTCGCTGCCGCAAGTTCGTAACCAGCGACCGCGCAGGCCCAGGCCATCTCAGTGCGGCGCTTCTCGTCGCCGTTCTCGGCGCTCACCCTGAACTCGGTCGCGTCAAGACCTTCCAGCCGCATATACGCCTGAGCCAGGCGCCACCCTTCCGCGCTCGTCGCTAACGCGGAAACCCCGTAGGCGTATTGGTCGATGAAGTAGTTCACCAACTTCTCCCGCGGAGGAACCGAGGCTACAAGCCTCTTGCCCGCCTCGCGACGAGCCTTCTGTGCCGCCGTCCGTGCTTCCGCTTCCAATCTTGCGGCCGATTCGGTGGCATCCTCATCGGTCGGCTTGTCTTTTGCGTAGAAGACAAGCGTTCCCTGACCGGAGTCGATCGCGCCGACAACGTTTCCACTCGCAATATCGACATCGTTGACCTCAAACAGTCGATGCTCATGAAGAGCATCGCCGAACCGCTCGCGGGGATCCACAATCTCGAGACCCGCAGCCATCGCCTGCTCCCGCGACTTTCGCTCGGTCAACACACGTTCAGCGGCACGGGTCGGGCTCATTCCGCGATCGGACATTAGCGCGAACGCCGCGAGCTGCTCAGCACGACGGTCATCCGTGCCCTGAGTCGGGTCCACCTTCTTCTGCCAATTTCGAGCAGGACCGTAGGGGAGCGCCCCCGCCAGCGCCGCACCCTCGGCACCACGAATCGCATCCTCCGCAATCGCGGCCTGAATCTCAGGGGCGAGCAGTAGCATCGACAGCCGCCTCGACACCGTCGCCTGGTCGACACCGAGCTTCTCGGCGATCGCACGCTGCGACAACCCCAGCTCGGAATACCGAGCGAACATCTGAGCCTCAGCCAGTTCCGAAAGGTCTTGACGACCAAGATTCTCCAGCGTCATGGCATCGAGGTCGCCGTGATCATCCATCACGGCGTCATCGATTACTGCAGGAATCGTTGTCAAACCGGCTGCGATGGCGGCCGCGCGACGACGGTGCCCATAGATGACCACATACTCGGCATCGTCGCCAATAGCGCGAGCGAGGTCGGGCCGCTGCGCGAGGAAGCCCGCGCGCGTTACCAGCAGCGCTGGAACCTTGATGCCATTTGCCCTGGCTCCATTGACCAGTTCATCCCATTTCGGGTCACCAGTCTGAGGCTTAGACCTGTCTGGGTCATTGAAGGGGTGAGGGGCGGTTTGGAGTACCGGAACCTGCACAACGGTCTGACCGTCGGCTGCAGCCAGTCCGACCAGCGCGGCGGTAATGCCGCCCGAGTCTGCATCACCGTTCGCCTGCGTCGTAGTTACATCACCGGAGGCGGCCGCCGCGAGTTCCTCACTCTCTTCGCCGCCAGCGAACTTTCGGAACCGGCTCGCAGTCTTCCTGCCCGCCGGTTTGCGCGCGGCGGGCTTCCGCTTGGTCGCGGCCGGGCCGGCCGATGGACTGGCGGCCACAATTTCGGATGTCACTCCGGCGTTCATCATCCTCCATTCTCTGCGCATGCTTTGCATGTATTTAGATGGAGAGTACTGGGATCGAACTTCCTCCTTGGATATCTGCGGCGGCGTGTCGCATATCCGGTGATGCACGGTGCATCACTGGGACTTGAGCGGCCGGTGATGCACGGTGCATCACCGCGGAGGCAGTCAGGCGAGGTGCAGCCGCAGGTGGCTGTGACAGCGAAGTGATCCGGCGCCCGTGTGAGCGTGCCACTGCCGGCCGGTGATGCACGGTGCATCACCGGGACTCGAGCGGCCGGTGATGCACGGTGCATCACCGAAGGCTCAACCCATCGGGCCGGACCACATCGATTCCGCAGGAGCGAGGCGGGTGGCACTCTGCCAGTGGTGCTGCGTGCACCACCACGACCTGTCCGATCGGTGATGCACGGTGCATCAGCCGGAGCAAGGCTGTCGGCAACCCGGCGGTGATGCACGGTGCATCACTGGGACTCGAGCGGCCGGTGATGCACGGTGCATCACCGAAGGCTCAACCCATCGGGCCGGACCACATCGATTCCGCAGGAGCGAGGCGGGTGGCACTCTGCCAGTGGTGCTGCGTGCACCACCACGACCTGTCCGATCGGTGATGCACGGTGCATCAGCCGGAGCAAGGCTGTCGGCAACCCGGCGGTGATGCACGGTGCATCACTGGGACTCGAGCGGCCGGTGATGCACGGTGCATCACCGAAGGCTCAACCCATCGGGCCGGACCACATCGATTCCGCAGGAGCGAGGCGGGTGGCACTCTGCCAGTGGTGCTGCGTGCACCACCACGACCTGTCCGATCGGTGATGCACGGTGCATCAGCCGGAGCAAGGCTGTCGGCAACCCGGCGGTGATGCACGGTGCATCACCGAAGGCTCAACCCATCGGGCCGGACCACATCGATTCCGCAGGAGCGAGGCGGGTGGCACTCTGCCAGTGGTGCTGCGTGCACCACCACGACCTGTCCGATCGGTGATGCACGGTGCATCAGCCGGAGCAAGGCTGTCGGCAACCCGGCGGTGATGCACGGTGCATCACTGGGACTTGAGCGGCCGGTGATGCACGGTGCATCACCGCGGAGGCAGTCAGGCGAGGTGCAGCCGCAGGTGGCTGTGACAGCGAAGTGATCCGGCGCCCGTGTGAGCGTGCCACTGCCGGCCGGTGATGCACGGTGCATCACCGGGACTTGAGCGGCCGGTGATGCACGGTGCATCACCGCGGAGGACTCGCGATCGGCGTGGCTCGCCGCCTACTCGACCGATCGGCGCGGCCGAGCGATTCCCAGTCGACGCTTCGGTGATGCACGGTGCATCACCGGAGCCTGCCACACTCCGAACGAAGTCAAGTTCACACAATGCGAAGCGGTGATGTGCCTCGCGCATCCTTACCCACTCCTTGATGACAACACCGCCACCGCACACGAATTCCGGGCAGTGAGGATGCCGGCAGCGCCGCCCTCGCGACCCCCGCGGTGATGCACCGTGCATCACCTCGGGGGTCGCGCACCAGAGTGGAAGAAGCGGCCGCTAAGTCAGCGGAAGGGCGTCGGCGACGGGAAGGCCTTCCACTGCCTTCGATGATGCACGGTGCATCACCGAGGACGCGTCCCACTCCGAACCGGACTAAGTCAGTACCGTGCCCGTGGTGGTCTACCTCGACCCCACCGCCCCCTTTGGGGCAAACCCGCCGCTGGAAGATCTGGACAGAGGGACGTCTTGAGCGCGACCTCATGCCACGCTCAGGGAGCCACGCGACACTTCGTACGCCCACATCGCGGGGGTCTGGCTGTGATGCACCGTGCATCAGCCGGAGCAAGGCTGCCGGACGCAAGACGCGGAGCTACGACAACAACGTGTGCCGTCGCCTGGGTAGGGCGTTCCTTTAGTGACCGCTTGAGGAGTTCGCTTTGGGGGACGTAATCCTGTCGAGCGGATCACCGTTCACGATCTTGCCGAGGTCCGCGAAAAAGACGTGACCAGTGCACATTGTGAGCCTCGTGGGACGCCTCCGGCGGGCGGCGCCAAATTAGAGTGGAGCAACATCGGCGGCTGGCTGATTCGAACCTGCCCGAGGTGCGGTGGATGGCCGAGCGAGTATGCCGGCTTCGCTCTTGCAATCGGCGAGTCATTCCCCCACAACGGTGCGTCTCTGTCACTCCGGCATGATGACGCTCCTCCGAGTGCACTGACTTGGTCCTGCGGGATGAGTCCGTTCTCAAGACAGCGCAATCGGACCTGAACGACGCCCGGGGGAGTGGGCGTGTCGCGACTTGATGGGAATCAAGAAAAAGGTGGGCTTGAAGTCGACTTGCGGGCGCCCGCAGGAGCGTTGCCCGATCGAGCCGTGGGTGATGCACGGTGCATCACCCACGGACGCCTTGGTCGAATATGACGCGGACCAACCCAATACTGTCCATCGAGCCGGGCCCTTCTGAAGTGCTCTGTGCACTTTCCCCGCCCGGTACGGGGCAAGATCTCGGCGAACATGTTTCGGATCGCAACGCGCCGGCCATTCGAATTCAATCCGCCCGAACCCTCGGACTAGGAGACAACCGCCACGACGCGGCCACCCACCTCACCTGTCTTACTCCCACACACTAGGCCGAATCACCAACGATGCGCGCAAACGTCTCGTGATCCGTCGAGGGTGCAGAACTTTGGCGCACTGGCCAGTCTTCCTGCTAGCCCAACCCGATGGGAAACTGGATACTCCCTTCAGGTATGCCTCGTCCATCTCTGACTTGATCGTCCTGACCTCGCCTCGCCAACTCATTGGGGTGATGCACGGTGCATCACCCCAATGCGGTCTGCTCCTCGACTTGAGGGCATGAATCCGACACCTCACCCAGTCGCAACATGACGATCGAACATGGCCGAAGAACCGACCTCCTTTGGATTCGGCAGGTCCTTGGTGAAGGCGCCCGACGCTTGGTTTAGCAGTTCGTCGCGGTCGTCCAGCACCGTCGAATCTGCCGAGATCCGTCCCGAATCCAGCGGCCGATGACTCGACATGAATCGTCCGCCACTCTTCTTCGCGCAGGGGAGCCGGCCTCATCTCACCAACGCGCTCGAACGATTGCTGGAGATTTGACTGCCGGGTGCCATCGCCCCACAGGTTTCTCATCGATCGCGCGACGCCCGGTGTGACAGCCCAAACTGTTAGCTTGCGGACCAATCTTTTACGTCCACAACGACAGTGGACCAACCGGCAAGACAGTGTGTATCGGAATTCGACTCCGACTCAAGACATTGCTTCAACTGCTTCCAGTTCGTCCTCGGTGCGAATGAACTGCTTTACTTTGTGTCCTAAATGAATCCGAGGGACCGGCGCGTCGTCGCTCTTGACGGATCACCCAACCGATCCCATGCCGACGACGTTTACAACCTCAACTCCCGGGAGGCGGGTGATCAGTAATTGACTCACCCCGACCGCCCACTCTCATTCCTGCCCGCGTTCTGTTCGGCCTCGGGCAGGCGAGAGAGGAACACGAAATGACGCGGCGACAGCGAAAATACACTCAGCACCGTCTCGGGCCGCGGAGTGCGCACTCCGCGGCCCGGTGAGACCAACCCTGGACTGAAGACGCGATGAGCACGACGGAGAACGGACACCGACCCGACGGCAGCGATCGCAATTCGCTAAGAGCGCCGACATTCTGAGCCATCACCTACGCCGCGTTGTACCTGCGCACTTGAACGCCGTGCGAATGTGCTCCTCTGCAGAGGCTATGGCCCTCTACCGCGTTCGATCGTCAGTGTTCAGATATGCGCATCTGCCTTTCGACGCTCAAGTAATTTCGACGCAAGGGCCTTCTTGCACCGCTCACGGTGCCCAGGAGTCGCCACAGCACGATCACGGCGGCTGAGCCGCGCGTCGCGGTCCGCAATGCGCTGACGGGCTTCCTGGGCGGCTTTTTGGGCCATCTCAGATGGTGAGGGGCGGGTCCAATCGATCTGAGTCAGCCGCCACCGGAGGTATCCGAGAGGCCTCTCGAGGTGTTGTGGCCAAATCCACCCCCGCTGTTGGGTGTCGCGCGTGAGTTCAGCGGCGATGTCACGCCCACTCCAGCGATTCCCGTCAATGCCAGCGCGTGCAAGCACCTCGCACACTGCCCCAATGTGCCCAGCCGATTCGAATACCGATGCGTGAACGAGCAGTTCAGCGGCCGTGCGCTGCAGGTCGATCGGTCGAGGTTGCCGTGTCAGGGTCTGTGCGCTCTTCGGTTGCTCGCCCGCGCGCGCTCGCGCGCGATTTGGTGATAAATCTCTAACAAGAGATAACAACTTAAATCCCCTGGAAGGGGATAGGGGGCCACGAGCGCGCAGCTGGGGATAACTTGACCGTGCCGCCTTCTCGGAACGTCCGACCTTCTTCGATAGCTTCTTCACCGCGCGTCCAACGGCGATGACCAGGGACTTCGGCGACGTCAGCGCCCAAACTGACGCCGCACGACGTTGAATCCGTCCGTGATGGCATTCAGCTGCATACGACTCGTCAGCTCTCAGGTACCTGCCTCGGGCCATCTCGCGGGCGACTGAAAGTTCCTGGAGTGCCCTTCTTGCGCGTTTTACGACTGACACACTGACTCCGCTGCGGTGGGCGATCGTCTCCCGCGCCGCGCATACGCGACGGCCCGTTGACCGCTCCGCGAACGAGGCCATCGTCACTGCCACGGCGAAGACGAATTCTGTGCTGACCTGGAATCGCCGACAAACGTCACGTCCGGTGGGGGAGTTCAACACTTGGCGGACCTGGGACTGCCAGGCACTACGCCCGGTCCAGGCCGGTGTTGAGGCTTGTCGACCTGGATCGACGGGCAACGACCAGGACCTGCCCCGCTGCTCGCTCTCCGCGTTGAGCCGCTCGACATGATTGACCCGTTCGACAGCGGATGAGACAAGAGCTTCCCATTCGGTGTCGCTGGTCGTCGAAACCTCGCCAGCGGGGGTGATCTGAACAGAATCGACAGAAAATGCGGCCGTATGAGCCGCGGAATTGGGGTGCATGACGCGCCTTTCACGCGCCCTTAACCAGGTTGTTGCCGTGAGTCGCTGGCATCACCAGCAGGACATGGCTTACCCTGACAAGAGCGCACGGTATCGACACGACTGCTCGCGGGACTGCCAATCACAGGAGCGGTCGTGTTGGAACGGCCAAATATGGGCGGTGGGTCTCATCCGGAAACGGTGGGACCCACCGACGTTTTCACTAGTGGATTCGACACCCCCTCACGGCATGCGAGAACGCCGGAAGAGCCGGCAACATACGGTCTGCGTACACGGAATTGTCACGTTGACACTGAGATGAGACGTCGCGGACACCCATATCACGTCGTGTCGCGTGCGCACGACGAATCGCGCGTCCTATACTCATAGAAGGCAGACCTCCTCCCTTGCGTGGCGGTTTGTACGACGAGCGGAACCCCCGGAGCTGGCGAGCGAAGGGGGGTTTCGCCTTTTCTGGGCTCTTTCAGCCCGTCATCGGCAACTCTTCCTGCCTGGCTTGCGCCGGAATCGCTGGCTCGTTCTCGAGTGCCAGCTGAATAAGCGCGATCATCCGATCAGTGATTGTCTTGACACGACCATCGTCAACCGGTGCGAGAATCCGGTCGGCGATCTCCGCGGGGAACTCAACCCCGATGTGGCGAACGGCGACGTCGCGGGCTGGGCGCCCGCCCCGACTTTTCCGAGTTGTCATGCCTTAAATCCTGCTCTTTGGGTTTAACTAAACCGCGCAGCGACACGCCGAGTTAAATAAAACTCGAAGATGTCGCGTCGGGACCTCCTCCAGGGGTGAATCTGGCTCCGAATCGTAGGCGATCACCACCCCGCCTATCGAAGAAATATCTGATCAAACGTTGCGTGGCGGCCATAGGCAATCACACCACCCAAGAAACGTCACGTGATGAATTGAAATCTGTGTGGTACAGCGATTTACGCACACTTACACCACCTCGCCGGCAACGAAAGATCGGAGTCTCCCAAACACGCCGTCCACCGCAGATATCACCCGCGCTCCCGTAGACCAAGCTCTGACCTCGCCATATCCGGAGATCGGACCTCACTGCGAGACTTCCGGCCCGTCCAAGATCGGCGTGCCAGCAAACTAAGAAATACCACTTGAAGGAGATGCGGAGCCCTCGGCACAGCTCGACCACCAGGGCGTTCTCGACTAATCCAAATCGTCCTACTGCCGACGCGCAACGCAGCCACCAGTTGTTTCCGATGTAGTGGAAATGCACCGTAAACGCCGCAACTCACCGAATCCGTGCCGACCTATCCAATAATGTCGGTCAGGGCCAGCTCCGCAGCATCATGATCAACGCGGGTTCGCCCCTCGACCATCTTGACTTTCAGCTCTCCGCGGCCGCGGCTTGCAACGGGATAGCCCCTACTCGGAGGACAGAACGATGCGCGATGTCTCGTCCCCGACACGAGCTCCCAACACCAGAAGACGCAGATTGAGTTCCACGCAAAGCAAGCAATGCCGCAAGGGGTTGAGCTCGTCGGTTTCTGCGAAATGACCAATGTCGCCCCAGTCATCTATGCATGGCACGAGTTGATCACCTCAAGATTCGGCTGGCCGCCGGATTGTCCAGTCAACGATGGGAGACTCGGGCAGTCGGGCAAGGCAGCCTTCGCCCCCGACCGCCTGCAACTTGCAAGACAAATAACGCCTTTCACGTATTCGTATCGCCTCCTCCACGACCAGCCACTCTTGGCCTATCGCCCCGCCAGCCAGCGGCGCAACAGCCCGCAGCCATCAGCGGCCGGTCACCTACAAACGCGACAACGTCCACTGCCGCCAGATTGTGCCGCTTGGGTCGTCTTGGATCCGTTCCTCGCGTCAATTTTGCGAAACTTCGTCAGCATCCAAGTCTCGAACAGCTACCTCGATTCGTCGGTTCAGTATTCTGGCTCGCTGGCGGCCGAAGATTTTGACGCTGGCCCCTTGTCTGCGACGAGATGCTCGCCACACCCAATGTTGGTGCACCGACATGGGTCCCAGCGGGGAACAGATGGTGATGCACGGTGCATCACCGCGGAGTAGCACAACAAACGGCCGCGCATATCGGCAGATTGGAGACGAGGTGGCCCTATCCGACTTGCTGCCGTGATGCACCGTGCATCACGTGTGAGTGTGATCCTCGCATCGCTCGGGCCGGATAGACGTGCCCGGGCCGGGGTGTACAGCTTCGGTGATGCACGGTGCATCACCGAGCGCACCTCCGACGAACGGACTGGCGTGTCGCGGTCTGGCTTGCAGTGGGCCGGTCAGGTCGTGACTTCTCCGCGGCGAAGCGCCACGCCGCATCGGTTGGCGGCCTGTCCGCCTCGTAGGGCGTCGAAGTCCTTTCGCCGTCGCAGTCACTGGCAGTTTGGAACATGTTTGTGCAACTCCGCGGTGATGCACGGTGCATCACCGCGGAGTAGCGCAACAAGCGGCCGCGCATATCGGCAGATTGGAGACGAGGTGGCCCTATCCGACTTGCTGCCGTGATGCACCGTGCATCACGTGTGAGTGTGATCCTCGCATCGCTCGGGCCGGATAGACGTGCCCGGGCCGGGGTGTACAGCTTCGGTGATGCACGGTGCATCACCGAGCGCACCTCCGACGAACGGACTGGCGTGTCGCGGTCTGGCTTGCAGTGGGCCGGTCAGGTCGTGACTTCTCCGCGGCGAAGCGCCACGCCGCATCGGTTGGCGGCCTGTCCGCCTCGTAGGGCGTCGAAGTCCTTTCGCCGTCGCAGTCACTGGCAGTTTGGAACATGTTTGTGCAACTCCGCGGTGATGCACGGTGCATCACCGCGGAGTAGCGCAACAAGCGGCCGCGCATATCGGCAGATTGGAGACGAGGTGGCCCTATCCGACTTGCTGCCGTGATGCACCGTGCATCACGTGTGAGTGTGATCCTCGCATCGCTCGGGCCGGATAGACGTGCCCGGGCCGGGGTGTACAGCTTCGGTGATGCACGGTGCATCACCGAAGCTAGGTCATTCCGCAGGGTGTCGTGGTGTTGCGACTTCGATGTGATGGGCAGCGGAGCGCACGCCATGCCCGCGGAGAAGGCAGCACCGTCCAGGGTGCCGCCCGCACCGGTCTGCCGCGAGAAGGAGGCTGGTGTGGTTCGGTGCCGTTGATTTCGCGACGGGGCGAAGACTGGTTCGGCGGAGCAGGACCATCAGGTCAGAGCACGCGTCGTCAGGCGGGTATGTCTCAGCGTGCGGCCTCGATCTCCTCGTGTTCCAAGCCTGGACGTCCCCATCGATCTGCGGGGTGCTCGGCTTCGGCTTGATCAGCGCTGCGATGCCGGATGCTCCGCAAGTGGATTCGTTGTCGGCTAACGTCGCGTCTGTCTCGCTGCAATAAGCGGCGAAGAATACCCACCGCATCCCACTACCGGACGCGGCGCTGCCTTCGAAATAGCGCTTTGTGTGCTACGGCGGGCGATGAACGTTGGCCGCATGCTGGGAACTCGCGGTAAATGCCAGGGTCGCGTGGGGCTGGGCCGTCGATGGTCCACGTGCTATGCGACCTGGTGCCGTCGGAGGTGAGACCTATGGAGGGAAAGTTCGGACCTGACCGGCCTGCATCAGCCGTGACCTCCGGTGCGCGTGCAGGAATGCTTCGCCGTGTAGTGAGCCAGGTCCGGGCGGCAATCGAAGCTTTCGGAGTGGTGTCGGCACGAAGGTGGCTCGTGTTCCTCGCCGGATCGCGGGGTGGACTGGGTGTTTAGCGAACGCCAAATGGCCTCAAGAAGACAAGTAGCGTCGACATATTTTCCACAGACCGATCGAATGGCTCAGCGGTGTGCGGGAACTGGGCCCGATGAAGTGGTCGGCGCCTACTTGCACGGGCCCTTCGCGACCTACCTTAGAACCATGTTCGGGTGATGCACCGTGCATCACCCGAACATCAGGTGATGCACCGTGCATCACGTAAAGCGCGGGTTGAAAACGCATCGTGGTGAGTAAGTCAGTCAGGTTGTGTTGGAGAGAGGTTCAGCACGGATCCGATCCTTCCCGCTTCGTCAGGAGCGTGCAAAAGGCGGACCGTGGTCACAACCGATGCGGGAGGCTGTCGGGGGCTGGGATCAATACCGGGCTTCGCGAGCAAACCCCAGTCAGGGCGACGATTCTTAGTCCTTGCCGACAGAGCTCGGGGGTCTTTGCGGACAGGGCTCGGGGCAGATCAGGTTTCACACGAAGTGGGATCCATATGTCCGTGTGATCGACGATTATATATGATCGTTCGAGATTGGTATGTAAAGACAGCTGCTTCGAGATTAGTCTAAAAGTATTCTACTGCAACGAAATTCGACGGTAGAGTAGCTCTGGGAAGGGCACTGTCGATCGCCCTACCTCCGCAGCTTCGCGCGTCAGTGGAGTTGGTGAGAATGCACGAGCCGGCGCAGATGGGCTCGTTGGCGTCACCCGTTGTCATTGAGTCGCGTCGAGTCGCCACGGGTCAAGCCACGCGGAACCCCGCCGGAGCTGGCGGACGGCGGGGCCGCGACACCGGCAGTCGAGGATCGGTCAAGCAGCGCGAACTCCGGTGGCTGAACAAGATTCAACTCACGGCGTTGCGGCACCAGCGGCCTGCACATCGGATCAGCCGGTGCAAACCAAATCGTATGACGCCGACGACTTCGATCCCAAGAGTGTGTCGTACGCCATATACGATTTCTTGGGCACGCGCATGCGAATCATCCGCATATCGGGACCCAGCCGAGCGTGCCGCACCCGTCGGCACCTGGCCCGTGTTGCAGGCCAAGTGGTTCCTGCAGTTCGGCAGCAATATGCTCAAGCATCTCTGCATGCCAAAACTTTTCGTGTAATCGCATCTTGAGTGCTCCCAGCTACGCACAGAAGGAACGCGACCTCGCCCGCAGCAACGGCATCCTCGCATTCGTCTGCCCAAGCCAACCCGTCGCACCATGGACATCAACCTGATCCACCGGATAGTTGCGTAGAACGCGGCCCGCCGAGCGGTGGAGGCAGGATTCGGATACCTCGTCGCCCCGGAGCGGGCGGCCAGCACGCCGCGATGGGCGCCGTTCCAATAACGCGGTGTTGAGCGTCGCAGGCCACGTGCTGACGGGCGGGCCTTTGGATTCGGCTACCCGACGCCGGTTCTGGATACTCGCCCGACGAGTAGGTCCATCGTCGGCCGCGGCTCTGACAGCCCCGTCAAGTCGGCTCGCCCCCGCACAGAACCCAACAGACATATGTCGCGGTCAGGCAGACGACCGCGACACGAGCGAGCTACGCCCGCAGCGCCACCTCGATAGCGTTACCAGAGCGTGGCGATCCCGATGATCGAGACTCACTGCGAGCGGCGGAAGGCGAGCACGTCAGAAGTCCCACAGCGTCAGCAATGCAGCGCGGAGTGTGGGGGAGCGGACGTAGTGATCGGTCTGCAGTCGCGGGCCAGGATGACCGAGGTCGGCGAGCGCCGCCGCGGCATCGGAGAGGGAAGGCGGAGGCAGGTCGGCGCGGATGCGTAGGAAGTACAGCACTGCGCCGCCCGACCGCGGGATCCGAACGGCATCGGAGACCACGACGGCCGGCGCGTAGATCCATTCGTCGTCGGCAGAGACGAAAACGATGACGTCGCCGCGCCGGACAGCGCTGCGACTATCGAGGCGGAGCGATTCGAGTTGGTATTTCACCACAGGCCCGGCGGTCGTTCGCTGCCGGGGACGCGGCTGTTGCATCAGGTGTTGTTCCGTAAGGCTAGGTGAGTAGTCGATGGCATGTTTGACGAACATCCGGGTGACCGGGGCGGGCAGAAAATCAGCTTCGGTGTCGCGGAATCGGCCAGTGACTCCAGGGATTGGCACCGCCCTACCGATTTCCCACTCGATTGGAAGTGGCATACGTTCGTTCTCTCGGAAATTGCCTGCGAGCTGGTCATTCAGCCCGGTTTGGGGAGTCCACTGTTTTCGAGGTGGGATTCCATTCGTGTCGGTACCACCTTGACGAGCAAGGTGGCCTTAACCTATGTGGCATGAGTCACACATTTCGTGTGGTGCAGGGCAGGACGGTCGAGGTCGCTCACGCGTCGACCGATCCGCTGACCTTTCAACTCGAATGCGTCGAGGCGTTCGTGACCTCGCGGGTGGTCCGAGGCTTCAGTGCGGTGACCATCGAGAACGAGACAGGTGAGCTCGAGCGGATGCTGGCGGCGTTGGGCAAACCGGTGTGGGAGGCCACCGCCGACGATGTCGATCGGGTGGTCGGAGCGATGGCCGCGGACGGCTTGCTGGCGTCGACTCGACGCAGATATGTGCAGGCGCTGAGCAGTTTTCACCGATTTCTGATCACCCGCCGCGCCGGGGAGATTGAGGCGTTGTTCGGGGTGCGGTTGACGAACCCGATCGACGAGTTCAATGCGAGCCGTCATGTCGGTGACGATTCACCGAGGCTGCTTCCACCTCCGAGCGTGAGTCGGGTGGCCGTCTTCTTCGACTTCCTCAAGGAACGGATCGGCTCGGCTCGCAAGTACGCGCCAGCGGCCCGGGATTATGCGCTGTTCCGGACCTTGTATCACGCCGGGTTGCGCTCCGATGAGGCGTCCAAACTCGAGATCGCGGACGTCTACTTCGGGCGGGGCCCGTTCGGGAAGTTGCATGTGCGGTTCGGCAAGGGTGCCCGCACCTCCGGGCCCCGGCCGCGGTGGGTTCCGATGCTCGACCACCTCGATCTGGTGGTGCGGTGGTATCTCGAGGATGTACGACCGAAGTTGCCGGAATCGGCGGTGTTGTTCTGCGATCAGAGTGGTGGTGCGATGGCCCGGGGCACGATCCGCAACCGTCTGCGGTATCTGCAGGATCTCGAGCACTGCTCGCCGGCGGACCGGTTCAGCCCGCACGCGCTGCGCCGGGCATGCGCCACCCACAACTACGAACGAGGAGTCGATCTTGTTGCGATACAACAGATGTTAGGGCACTGGACGGTGGGATCGACGATGCGGTACGTCCGTCCGTCGGAGACGTTCATCGAGGACGCCTACCGCAGCGCGGTGTCCGACACCGTCGCGTTCCTGCAGGGAGATGATGATGCACATTAGATGGAAACTGCGGATGGCCGCGGCGCAACGGGAAGTATGGACCGGCACCCAGCTGCGCCGTCTGCTCGCCGAACGCGGCGGACTCGAGCTGTCGTCGGCGTCGGTGTCGGCGTTGTTCACCAAGGAACCCTCGCAGATCAAGCTCAGCACGCTGCTGGCGTTGTGCACTGCGCTCGACTGCACCCCGAACGACCTGTTCGACCTCGACACCACGCCCGATCGGGTCCCCGCCGAGCCCTCGGCGCCGACAGCGTCGGAGCCCGCGGCGCGGCGAGTCGGCGGCCGGTCGATGCCGCCGGTGTGACGAAGAAGGTTGGGGACTGCACCCGCTGCGGTCGGCCGCGGGGTCGACTCGGGCGCGATTTGTGCTGCCGGTGCTGGCGCAACGCGGTCGCCGCTGCGGCGAAGTCGCCGTGTCCCCGTTGCGGGATCGAGCGGGTCTTGAGTCCGGACACCGGGCGATGCCGGTCGTGTTCGCGCACCTGCCACGACTGCGGTGCCGTCGTGCGCGGCAAGGGCGAGACCCGGTGCCTGCGGTGCCGACGCCGTCACGACCTCGCCACCGCCCGCCGACGCTGTCCGCGTTGCGGCCGCGACGGCTACTTACGCGAACACACCGGTTGGTGCGGACCGTGCTCGCACCCGGGGTCGGCGCCGAAGCCGGCCGCCGCATGCACCGAATGCGGGCGCGTGATCCGCGGCGGCGGGGCGAGGCTGTGCAACCGCTGCTGGCAACGCCGCCCCCAGCGGCCCTATACCCGCGCCGAGCACCTCCTCGCCGAACTCGATGATCCGCCGAATTGGCTGTGGGACTTCACCATCCACGTTGCAGATCGGTACTGTCCGGGGCAGGCGACAGCCTTGGTGAGTCAGCTCGGGGCGCTGCTGCGCACCGAGCCACGGGCAATGCCGCAGACCTTACTCGACCGGGCCCGCATCCCCGGCCGCTCGATCGGGTCGCTCGCGAAGATGCTCGAGGACTTCTTCACCGCCCGAGGCCTTGCCCTGCCCACCGACCAGTCGCAGCGGCTCGCGGCCGGTCGCCGGGCGCGGCGCGTGCAGGCCGTGCCCGAACCGTTGCGGCCCGCCGTCGCCGCGTTCGAACGTGCAATGCTCGACGAACGAGACCGCGCCCGCCGTGCCGGGACCCGGCCCCGCGCCGACACCACCATCGACAAGCGATTGGCCCAGATCCGGGACCTGTCATGTCATCTCGTCGGACGCGGGATCGAGGACTGGGCGCAGGTCGACAAGGCCGTGATCGAGGACTACCTCGCCGAGGTCTCGCCGGCCGGCGGCCCCCTGGGCGGACTTCGCCACTTCTTCCGCTTCGCTCGCCGCAGCAAGCTCATCCTGATCGATCCCACCGCCGAGCTGCGCGTGCGCACGCCCCGCGGATTCCATGGACGGACCCTGCCGCGCTCGCGACAGCGCGAACTGTTCACGCGCTGGTGCACATCCACCGAGGTGGCGCCGAACGAGGCCCTCGTCGGCCTGATGGCGTTGATCCACGGTGCCTCACCGCACGAACTGCGTCACCTGCAGCTCGCCGACATCGATCCCCAGCACCACACGGTTCGGCTCGGCCGCCGCCCACATCCGATCCCGCTGGACCCGGCGACCTGGGCCGCACTGACCCGATGCCTCGAGCACCGCAGATCCGGCACCCATAATCCCCACGTCATCGTCACCAGCCGAACCCGATCCGGGCGGACACCGGCGTCCCGGCCCTACCTCAGCCGCCTCCTCGACCCCGCCGACACCACGATCTCCACGCTGCGCGCCTCCCGACTGCTGGCCTTGGCCATCAGCCACGATCCCAATCTGATTGCCACCACCTACGGCATGAGCGCCGAGGGCGTCCTGGCCTACTTCGCCGACCGCGTCGATCCCACCCTGCTCGCGGACCTGTGAGATTTCAGGCGTCACCGTGCACACGTTCGCACGAACCTGTGCGCTTTGCGGTTGGCGTTGTCGATGAACACCTGATCGACTTCAGTGATCTCGTCGATGCCGTCGATGCGGTCGATGAATTTCCGCACTGAGGCAACGACCTCAGGGTCATCGGTGATGATCACGGCATCGTCAGCGAATGTGGAGTTCTCGGACGCATTCGCCGAACCGACCACCGCACGCCGGTTCGTGGCGATTACCTTCGCATGCAGCGTTGGGGACGACAGAACGCGAACACCTTTGCCGAGGTAATAGGCCAGGGCAGCAGGGGAAGTGGCCGGTCCGGGCACTGCAACGACTCGAGCGGGTCCAGGTCGACCAGGAGGTGCTGGGTTGGGTGTTCTCGAAACTGTCCGGCCGCAGTCGATGACAAGACACCCGCAGGGGATCGCAGCACACAGCGGCGAGTGGGCAGCGTCGATCACCGTGCTGGCCGACCCGACAGACGACGCCACGGTGACGCGCACCTTGCTCGAGGCGCACTGTCCGGCTGCGGGTGTCGTCACCGTGCATCCCACCCCGGCCACCAGGAGCGAGACCTCGTTGGCCGCTGACCTGTTCGCCGGACTGGGACGGTCACCGTCGCGGCTGGCCGCGTACCGACTTGGCAGCCCGGCGCCAGCGTGGCGGGCTGCCACGGCGTGGGTAACCGCAGAAGGGATCGCGCACCTGGTGGTGCTGCGCGCTCACCACCTCACCGCAGGGCAACGGCAGCGGCTCCTCGCACTTCACCGTGCCACCGGCGTGCACCTGGTGCTGGTCGGGCACACGCGACCAGTTGACATACGTGAGATTCTCGGGTGCCCGGTGCGCATCACCAGCGACCATGCCGTCCTCGTCGCTGCGTTCGCATCATCCCGGGCAGCGGTCACCACCCCACCGGACCCGGCGTCCTTGCCGTTGCCGACTCTGTCCAATGCCGTCGGCGATTTCCGGGCCGCGGCACGTCGGGCTCTCTCGCCGCAGGACTTTGCGCGTGTCGATGACGTTTACACCTCGGGCATTCGAGCCGGTTGCCGCTGGGCAGCCGAGTGTCCGCTCGAGGAGCGTGCCCACACGGACCAGGACGCGCGCACCCCTCGCGCGGGTCTCCTGTCGTCACAGTCGGCGTTGCCGGTCATCGACCAGGTCGCGCTGCTGCGCTTCCTCGGAGCGCTGGCCGCCGACAGTCCCAGCCGTGGTCACACGATGGCGCGGTTGCGCGGCGCGCAGACAGGTCTGCGAATGCACGGCGTCCGCCTTCACCTGCCCCCGAACTTGGCCTTCGGTGTCGGACCTGGATTGACCACGGTGCCGATTACCGAGCAGATCGCCGATCGTATCCGCTCGATGATTCCCAGCCCGACACATGCCGCCGCGCTCGCTGCTCTGCTGTGCGCTGGCAGCCCCGGACCGCATTTGGCGTCCATTCCGGTCAGTGCCCTGACCATCGATGCCGACGCGATTGTGCTGAGCGGTGTCGTCGGTCGCCGCCACTTTCGGCATCCAACTGTGCACCCGATCCCTATCTCGGTGCGCCCACTGTTCAAGGCGGCACGGGCCATTGCGCAATTGCGCGGAACCGACGCCAACCAGCATCTGCTCTCTGGGGGCATCGGCACCACCGGCCGACACCTGCGCAACTCGGCGCACCAGTGTGAAGTCACCATTCCACCGCTACATCCCTGGTCGGACTGCTGGATCAGCCGGGTCGAGGCTCGTCCGATGATGCGCGAAAGTGCGATCCGAGGGATCGTCGGAGTGTCCGAGGCAAGTGCAGTGAATCCGCCGCGAAGATGAGGCGGACCGTCGCGTGACCTGGGCACAGGACCATCAATCCGCTCCGTTGGCCAGGCATCGTGGTGGGCGAGAAGGCCGGAGGCAGTGTGGGTTTGTTCTTGGCTCACGTGTCACTTCTCCGAGTTTTCGGTTCTCGAAGTCGTGTCAGTGCGCAATTCTCGCGAACGTGTCTGAATCTTCAGCTCGTTGGTTGGCTGCCCGCCCCCGAAGAAGCTGCTATTCGTGTTGGGGTCCCGCTCCGGGCTGGGTACAAGACCGGGGCCGGTGCCGTTCGAACCCCAACTCGATTAGCTCCAACGTGTGCGGGTTGCATCTGCGTCCGAGCTAGACGGTCGCGGGCTCGTCCGGCTCGCTTGGCGCCTTCGGACGTCCCGTCGTCCGACTGGTCCATTCCCGCAGTACATCCTCGGATGTAGATGCGGTGGTGAGGCTGACGATGATGAACGTCATCAGGGAGGTGCCGAGGCCGTAGTAGACGGGTTCGGTCGCCAGAATGTCGCCGATGATGAGCATTGCGGCGACCGTTGCTACGGCGCCGACAAGCATGGACGCGAGTGCGGCGGTGCCGGTTGCTCGTTTCCAGACCAGTCCGCCGAGGATGGGAACCAGCAATCCGCCGACCAGGATGTCGTACGCGATGGTGATGGCGGCGACGACGTCCCTGATCATTGCGGCGAGGACGATGGCGATGATCCCAGTGGCGAGGACGTACAGGCGGTTTCCTCGCACGTCCGCTTCCGGGTCGATGTCGGTGGTCTGTATCGGTTGTGTCATGAACTGTGAGCGTAGGAGTGGGGCGATGTCCTGGCGGCAGACTGTCGCGGTGGCGATGAGTGCACCGGATGCTGTCGACATCATCGCGGCGACGGCGGCGGCGAGGACTAGTCCGCTGATGCCGACGGGCAGGATGGTCTTCGCGATATCGGCATACACATCGTCGGAGGCTTCAATTCCGGGGAGCAGGGCTGCGCCGGCGGTTCCGATGAGCGCTCCGGCGACACCGTAGAGGAGGCAGTAGATACCCGCTGCGGTGCCGCCCCATTGCGCGACTTGCGGTGAGCGGGCGGTGAAGACGCGCTGCCAGATGTCCTGGCCGATGAGGATCCCGAAGGTGTAGACGACGAAGAAGGTGATGATGGTGGCCCCGCCGATGGCCCCGAGGTCGAAGGCTTGGGCGCCGAGTCGGTCGACGATGCCGTCGTATCCTCCGGCTTTGTTCCAGGTGATCGGCAGCATGAGGGCGAAGATGCCCAGGGTTTTGACGACGAATTGCACCATGTCGGTGAGGGTGATGGCCCACATCCCGCCGAGGGAGGAGTAGCAGACGACGATGGCTCCGCCGAGGATGACCGACGAGATTTGTCCGAAGCCGAACAGGACCGAGAAGATCGTCGAATAGGCGATGGTGGAACTGACGGTGAGCATCAGGGTGTATGCGGCCATCACGATTCCGGACGCGCCGGCGCCGTCGATTCCGTAGCGCAGTTTCAGCATTCCGGCGACCGTGTAGACGCGCAGTCTCTGGATGCGGGGAGCGAACACCAGACTCAGTAGCAATACGCCCACCGAGATGGATACGACGAGCCACATTCCCGAGATTCCGTATTTGTAACCGAGTCCCACGCCGCCGACCGTCGATGCGCCGCCGATGACAACGGCGCCCATGGTGCTGGTGTACAGGACTGGTCCGAGCCGTCGACCGGCGACGAGATAGTCGGATGAGTTGCGGGAGCGTCGTTTGCCCCACCAGCCGAACATCAGCATGGCACCCAAGTAGATGACGATTATTGCTATGTCCACGAGATTTCCGTTCATGTATCGGTGTTAGAAATCGTTTGGGTCAGGCCGCTCGATCGAGCGTGGCGAGAGTCCGAGTCCTCTGATGTGTGAGGCGATGGCGTGCATGGACGTAAGCCATACGTCGTCCTGAGAACTGACGTGCTGAATCAGCTCCTCGAGTACAGTCGCTCGGGACGGCCGGCCGGACAGGAAGGGGTGGTTGGTGAGCACGAAGCATCCTCCGACGGAACGGATCCCCTCGAACTCGAGCCCCCAGATCTCGGCGGCCTTGCGCGGGCTTTCGATCAGGCCCGACCCGGAGAAGTCCGGGATGTAACAGTACTGTTCCCAGTCGTCGAGAGCCCACTGAATCGGGATCTCGACGAGGCTGCGGCTGTCGGCCACTGCAAGCTCGTAGGGATGTTCGGCGTCCATGAGGCTGCTGTCGTAGAGAAAGCCGCGATCGGCCAGCAGCCCGGGGGAGTGCCAGTTCAACTCCCACATGGGTGCCCGGTAGCCGACCGGGCGTTGCCCGGTGACGGTCTCGAGGGCATCGAGGCCGCGATCGAGGATCGTGGCCTCCTCCTTCGCGGTGAGGCCGGCCATCGATTCGTGCAGGTAACCGTGGTGGGCGATCTCATGACCGGCATCGGCGATCGCTCGAACGACATCCGGATACCGGTGGGCGGTGTACCCCGGGACGAAGAAGGTCGAGGTGACCTCGTGCCGGGCGAGCAGATCGAGGATGCGAGGTACACCCACCAGGGGCCCGTAGGCCTGGTGGGACATCGCGGTCATCCGGCCCGCATGCTGAATGGACACACCGAGCAGAGCTGATTCGGCATCCACGTCGAAGGTGAAACAGGCCGCGCCCTTCTTACCGTGGGGCCACTGCACTGGAGCAGCCGGTTCGGTCATGGTTTAACGGTCCTTCGCTCCCGGTGACACATGGGTGCTCACGACTTCTTCGCCAGCAGGGAGGTGAACTCGTATGCAAGATTGGCCGCGGCAACCCCGGTGATCTCGGCGTGGTCGTAGGCGGGGGAGACCTCGACGATGTCGGCGCCGACCAGGTTGAGTCCGTCGAAGCCGCGGACGATGTCGAGCAGTTCACGGCTGGTCATACCGCCGGCCTCGGGGGTTCCGGTGGCGGGGGCGTGGGCGGGGTCGAGGACGTCGATGTCGATGGAAACGTACAGCGGTGTCTCACCGATGGTCTGGCGGAGTTGGTCGATGATGTCGTCGATCGGGCGGCGGATGAATTCCCGGCAGTGCACGATCTGGAAGCCGAGTTCGGCATCGGATGCGAGATCGTTCGGTGAGTACAGTGACCCGCGGATGCCGACGTGGGCGCTGTGGCCGTAGACGAACAGACCATCCTCGGCGGCGCGGCGGAACGGGGTCCCATGGGTCAGGGGTGTCTCGAAGTAGGTGTCCCAGGTATCGAGGTGTGCGTCGAAGTGGACGAGCGCGACCGGGCCGTGCACCCGGTTGACGGCCTTGAGCAGGGGGTAGGCGATGGTGTGGTCACCGCCGAGGGTGACGAGCGTGGCGCCGTCCTTGATGAGTTCGTAGGCGCTGGTTTCGATCTGGGCGACGGCGGTGTCGATGTCGAAGGGGTTGAACGCGATGTCGCCGGCGTCGACGACCTGCTGGTGTGCGAACGGCTCGACATCGAGGGCGGGGTTGTAGGGGCGCAGCAGGCGGGAGGACTGGCGGATGTGCGCGGGGCCGAACCGGGCACCCGGGCGGTAGGTCACGCCGGTGTCGAAGGGGACACCGACGATCGCGACGTCGTAGCGGGGGACGTCCTCGATGCGGGGGAGCCGGGCGAAGGTCGAATGGCCCGCGTACCGGGGGACGCTGAGTCCGTCGACCTGCCCGACCGGCGCGGTGGCTTGGGTGTGGGCGGAGTTGTTGGTCATGCTCGGCATCGGGTTGTTCCTCCATTGATCTGAATTGTCTGGCCGACGTAGGCGCCGTTCTCTTTGTGCGCGAGCAGGGCAACGGCGGCGGTGATTTCGTCGGGTCGGCCGATGCGGCCGACGGGGATGTCGTGGGCGTATTGGGCGTGCATGTCGGTGAGGCTGATCTGTGCGTCGGCGGCGTCGACTTCGAGTTGGGGGGTGTCGATGACACCGGGTGCGACGGCGTTGACGATGATGTTTTCGGGGGCGAGTTCACGTCCCAGGGATTTCGTGAGGGCGATCAGCCCGGACTTCGACGCGGCGTACGCGGTGGCGCGCGGCCATCCGGTGACCCCCCATTCGGAGGTGACGATGACGATGTTGCCGCGGCCGCGCCGGCGCATGCCGGGCAGGACGGCCTGAATGGTGTGGAAGGTGCCGGTGAGGTTCGTTTCGACGATCTTCCACCAGTCCTCTTCCGGGTGTTCGCCGAGTGCGCCCATGCACATGTAGGCGGCGTTGCAGACCAGGATGTCGACGGACCCTTCGCTGCGTTCGATCGCGGCGACCGCGGACCGGATGGTGGCGGGGTCGGACATGTCGGCGGGCACGGGGAACCCGTCGATCTGTTCGACGACGGCTTTCATACTCGCGTTCTCGCTGCGGCCGTTGACACCGACCCGTGCTCCGTCGGCGGCGAGGCGTTGCGCGATGGCGCGGCCGATGCCTTGGGTGCCGCCGGTGACGAGGGCTATCCTCCCCTGCTGGTGCTGCTGAGTTGTCATCAGATCACGGCTCCGCTGTTGGGGGACAACACTTCTCCGGTACAGAAGTCGGCTTCCTCGAGGAGGAACTGGACGGTGCGGGCCACTTCGTCGGGTCGGCACAACCGCCGAGCCGGCAGGGTGGCGAGGTATTCCGGTGCCCGCCACGGCGAATCAGGCGCCAGCATCGGGGTGTCGGTGGGGCCGGGGGCGATCGAGTTGACCCGCACCCCGTGCGGTGCGACTTCGGCGGCCAGGCTGCGCACGAATCCGATGACCGCGCCCTTGGCTGCGGCGTAGTGGGCTTCGCCGTCGCCGCCGCCGATGGCGAGTTCAGAGGAGATCGCGATGATCGATCCCCGGCCGCGGCCCCGCATCTGGGGCAACACGGCGTGGGCGGTGTTGCGCAGCCCGCCCAGGTGTACCCGAAGCATCCTGTTCCAGGCGTCGCCGGTGATCTGCGAGACCGGGGCGGTGGAGTAGTGGCCGGCGGCGGTGACCAGGGTATCGATCAGGCCGACGTCGCGTTGTACCGATCTGATCGCCTGCGTGACGGAATCGGAATCGGAGACGTCGGCGACGACGTGGTAGCTGGTGTGCGGGGTCGGGACGAGGTCCAGGCCGGCGACCGTCCAGCCGTGGTCGGCCAGTGTGGTGGCGACGGCGGCGCCGATGCCGGACGCGGCGCCGGTGATCACTGCGATGCGGGTCATCGCGGTTCCTTTCCGGTAGTGCTCGTGATCCGGTCGCCGACCGGTTCGATGATGCGGTCTTTGACCTTCAGGTAGACCACGGCGCCGATCAGGCCGAGCCCGACCGCGGTGATAAGCATGCTCCAGTTGATGTACCAGGGCTGACCGGGTTGGATGCGCGGCCATACGACGTTGACCGTCTGGAAGATGATCCACACCGCGGCGAAATACGTCACCGGTGCGCTCGCGCGGCCGAGAGTGAACCGTCCCGGGGACCACTTGCTGGTCAGGTGGGCGATCGCGGCCCCGATGACCGGGATGCCGAACGCGATGTAGAAGCCGATGACGGTGAAGTTGACGAGGATGTTGTAGAAGCTCGATCCGGCCAGCAGGACCAGGAGGGCGGCGACGAGGGCGGTCAGACCGATCGCGTTGATCGGCATCCGTTCCGGCCCGGCGAGTTTGCCGAGCAGCGCGGATCCGGGAAGTCCGCGGTCGCGGGCCGCTCCCCAGATGCACCGGGAGACGGCGGCCTGGACCGCGAGGAAGCTGGAGACGAATCCGATGACGAACATGATCAGCAGCGGCTTGGCCACGCCCGATCCGAGGTGCGCGAGAAGGGTCGATGCCACCGGATCGCTCGACTGTTCGGCGAGCACCTGATTCAGATTCGGAATTGCCAGAATCAGCGCTGCGCTCGAGAACATCACGATCAAGCCCACACTGAGCAGGCCGAGGATAATCGCCTTGGGCACATTGCGTTCGGGGTCGTCGACTTCTTCGGCGATCGAGCCGGCGGATTCGAACCCGACGAAGGCGAAGCCGGCGTAGGCGATGGCCAGCAGCATCGGTCCCGACGCCCACGCGCCGGTGTTCGGCAGTCCCTCGAACAGGGTGGAGAAGGGGTTCTCCCGGTAGAACAGGAGCAGGACGATCCCCAGCCCGACCGATCCGACGACCTCGCAGATGATGCTGGCGATGATCATGACCTTGAGAATCTGCCGGCCGATCATGTTGGTGGCGGTGCCGATCGCGATGATCGCCACCGCCAGCGTGGTCGTCATCCACCGGCTGGGATGTTCGACCCCGAACACCTCGATGATGAATCCCGCCGCGGCGTAGGCGAGGGTGGACAGGGCGATGGTCAGACCCCACATGTAGGCCCACGCCGCGGTCCACCCCCACGTGGTGCTGCGGACATGGCGCGCCCACTGGTAGACGCTGCCGGCGTAGGGCCACCGTGACGAGAGTTCACCGAAGACGGCTGCGACGGCGAGCTGACCGACCAACACGATCGGGAACGCCCAAAAGAATTGCGGCCCTGCGGCGAACAGGCCGAGGGTGAAGATCGCGTACAACGCCACGATGGGGGAGACATCGGCGAAGGCGAGCGACAACGCGGAGCGGAAGTTGAATCCGCGGTTGAGTTGTTCGGTCTCGGGTGGGTGGGAGGAGCGGGCGTGATGCACGTCGATCTCCGGGTTGTCCAATTCCATGGTGGTGCTCCTCACAAAATCCTGGTGAGGCTCAACTATGGTCCCTGAACATCCAGGGGTGAATACTCAAAAAGTACAGATCTGGCTATCTCGTTTAGATGATGATCCAAATTCGGTGGGAGAAATGCTCATGGCCCTCAGCGTCGGCGATCTACTGGACACGCCCCATCTACGTCTCGCGCTTCAGGCCGGTCGTGAGGGCTCCGGCAACCGGGTGACCTGGGCACAGACCTCGGATCTGGACCGGCCGTGGGAGTGGATGACCGGCGGCGAATTGCTCATGAAGAACGGCCGTACCCTGCCACCCACCCCGGCCGGCCAGATCGCCCTCCTCGAAGGCCTGGTCGAACACGGAATCAGCGGTCTGGTACTCGGGATCGACCCCGAGACACCACCCTTGGACCCGGCGGCCGCCGCTACGGCGAACTCGCTGGCCCTGCCCGTCATCTTCGCCCCCTATTCGGTGGGATTCGCCGCGATCGGGAGGGCCGTCGCCGACGCCACGACCGCGGACGAGGGCCGTCGAATGGCGGTGACCGAGCGGGTCTACACGATGATCCGCAGATCGGTCACCCAGCCGACGCGGGACGGGGCGCTCACGCAACTCGCCCGCGACCTCGCGTGCAAGCTCGCCGTCCTCGACGCAGAGACCGGGCGCCCGGTTCTCGATGACGCCGATGCGATACCGGACGGGCTCCGAGACGCGCTGCTGACGGAAGTCCGCCGACGCGACGGCGCCCTCCCGGGGGTTGTTCACCTCGACGTCGCAGGCACGAGAGCGCAGGTGGTGGAAGTTCCCGATGAGGAGCCCACCGTTCTGCTGACCTACGCTCACCGCGCGGCCGCCCCCGACATCGTGCTCCTCCAGCACATCGCCACAGCGGCGGCGGTCCTGCTCGCCCAACGAGGCATTCGTCGCGAACACGAGCGGCGCATCGGTGGAGAACTGCTGGCACATCTGATCGACAACCGGCTCGACGAGGACGACGCTCTCCGGCAGCTCTCCGAGCGCAAACTCGTCGCAGACGACTGTGTCCTCATCGCCGCCCGCGGCGGGAGCGAGACCGGGGAGCAGCACGTCCATCTCAGCCTTGACCGGCACAGGATTCCCCACCTCCTGCTCAAACGGTCCAGCCTGCTCTACGCACTCCTTCCCTCCTCCGAAGACGCGATCAGCGTGCTGCACCGTCGCCTGGGCCCGGATACGGTAGTCGGCGTCAGCGACCCGCTCGGCTCCCCGGCCCGAGCCGCGGCAGCGGTTCGTGAAGCGAACTGGGCGGTGCGCGACGCGGCGAACGTTGCCAGTCGGCTCAGCAGGTATGCGGACGTCACCTTGCTGTCGGTCCTGCGAGATGCCGAAGAAGCGCAGCTGGTGGTGGACCGTGTGCTGGGTCAATTGTTGCGCTACGATGCCGAACACGGCAGTGATCTGACGAGAACTCTCGACATCTTCCTCACCCACGACCGTTCCTGGCAGCAGGCCGCCGCCGCGACGGGAGTCCACCGCCAAACCGTGGTCTACCGAATGCGCCGGGTGGAGGAGATCACCGGCCGCAACCTCTCCGCGACCGCGCACATCACCGAGCTGTGGCTGGCACTGCGGGCACGTGACCTGCTGAGTACACCCGGCTGACACACACACCGGCCGACCCGGTTCGCCGCCGACACCTATCTGGAGCCCGACCGTGCTACCCACCATCGAACAAATCATCACAATGCCGGTCGTACAGTCAGGACGCCCCGAGATAGCCGCCGGCAAAAGGCACGTGCGCCGCACGGTGCGGTGGGTCCACGTGAGCGAGCTCGCGGACATCGCGCAGATGCTTCAAGGTGGGGAACTGATCTTGACCACCGGTATCGCACTCGCGGACACCGAAGGAGAACTGCGTGAGTACGTCACCGCTCTGGCAACCGCCGGGGCGAGTGGTCTGATCATCGAGCTCGGTCGACGTTTCACCACACCGCCGACCAGCCTGATCCGCGCCTGCACGCGCCAGCAGCTCCCACTGATCGTGCTCCACCGGCCGGTCGAGTTCGTCCGCCTCACCGAGGCGGTCCACACCCAGATCCTGCACGAGCAGATGACGGCACTGCAATTGTCCGAACGCGCCCACGCCTCCTTCACCGCACTATCGGTGGAAGGCGCGAGCGTGACCGACATCGTCCGGGAAGCCGCGCACATGGTCGGGGCACCAGTCGTCTTCGAGGACCTGATGCGCCGCGTGCAGGCCTACGAACCGGCGGGCCAGCCCGTCGATATATTGCTGCAACGGTGGGAGGTGCGCTCCCGCGCGGCACAATCACGCGCGAGAACGGCGGTCTGCGGACCCGAGGAGTGGGCGGTCACCTCCGTCGAAGCCAACGGCGATGTGTTCGGCAGATTGATCATGCTGCCCGCGCACCGGGCCACGCCCGAGGAGACGATGATCCTCGAACGCGCCGCGACCGCCTTGACCCTCAACCGTGTCCTCGAACGCGACCGCACCGCTATCGAAATTCACGCCCAGCGATCGATTCTGACCGACCTCATCGAGGGCCGGTACCGAAGTGAAAGCGAAATACACTCACGTGCAGCGTCTGTGGGGATATCTCTCGGCAGCCGACAGTTGGTCGCGGTCGTGGTCGACGGCCTCGCGCACCCCGGGGACGGCGCGACCGGTGACCGCCTGCAGGCAGTGGCACGAGCACTCGAGGCGACAGGCATCGTCGGCCTGCTGAACATGCTGTCCAACGGCACCGTCGGAATCCTGATCCCCCTCGACACGGCCGGACAAGCACCGGCGACGGTCACCAGGCTGGCCACCCAGCTGCGGCGACTGTCGCCGCAGAAGCCACCGGTGATCGGCATGGCCGAGCCGATCACCGGACTCGATGCCGTCCGCGGCGCCTTCTCCGAGGCCCTCCACATCACCGCAGCCGCCCGCGCGCACCCCGAGGACAAGTTGTACTTCCAGCTCCCCGACATCAGACTGCGGGGATTGATCTACACCTTCGCCGACGACCCCCGGCTCCAGGCGTTCGTCGAACGCACCCTGTCCCCGCTGCTCGAGTTCGATGCACGGCATCGCACCGACCTCACCACGGTGCTGCGGGTCTACCTCGAATATCGCGCCAACAAGACCGAGGCCGCGCGGGCGGCGCGCCTGTCACGTCAGTCGTTCTACGAACGCCTGGCCACCATCGAGAGGATCCTCGAGGCAGACCTCGGATCCGGTGAGGTGTGCACCTCGCTGCACGCCGCCCTGATGGGCTGGGAGTCGCGAGAGCACCCCGACAGGTAAGTGGGACAGGACACGCCGACGCCGCCCGGCTGTGCCGATTACCGGGCCCGCGAATGTTCCTTCGGGATCACCGTGGTCCCCGTTGCTCGGACCACGACGACCGGCTCGTCGAGTACGTCGGCGGCGCTCGGAGCCAGGTCGTACCGCGATGCGATGATCTTCCGGGCCTCGAACTCCACAGTGCGGCTGGTGTTTCCGATCTTCACCACACGCCCGGTGGCTTCGATGAAGTCACCGGCGTAGACCGGGGCGAGGAACTCGACCGAGGAGTATCCGACGAACAACCCTTCGTCACCGTCGGTGATCACTGCGATCTCGGTGATGATGTCTCCGAACAACTTCAGCATCAGCGCACCCGGGGCGAGGTTACCGCCGTAATGCGCCTCCTCCTGTCCGATGCGCACCCGCAGTGTCGAGGTGATGTCCTTGTTCTTGCTCATGGTGATTTTCTTCCTTTCTCGGTGAATGCGCTCACGCGCGTTCGATGACGGCGTCGACCGCGGTGGCATGATCGCGGCCGACGATGAGGGGGTTGATGTCGATGCTGAGGATGTTCGGGTGCGTGAGGGCGAGGTCGCTGACCGCGCGGAGCGCAGCCAGGACACCGGGCCGATGCAGCGCGCCCCCGCGTGCGGCGCTCATCATGGTGCCGACGGTCGATTCGTCGAGGAGACGGGCCGCAGCCTTCTCGTCAACGGGGCCGACGTGCACGGCGGCGTCGTTATGGAACTCCGTCCACACCCCGCCGATGCCTACGATGATCGTGGGCCCGAAGACACGGTCACGCTTGTATCCGATGATCACCTCAAGCTCACCCCGAATCTGTTCGACAACAAGGAAATCGAGGTTCAAGTCGGGATTTTTGGCGATCATCTCGGCTGCGGACTGCTCGACATCGATCGGGTTGATCGCCACCAAACCGCGTTCCGTCTTGTGGGTGATGTTCGGGGCGATTCCCTTCAGGACGATCGGCGTCGACAAAGTGCGGGCCGCGGCGGCGGCCTCAGCGGGGTTGTCGACGCGAAGCCGGCGCGGAGTGGTCACACCCATCGACGCGAGGATGTCGAGAGCCTGGTCTTCGGTGACCGTCCCGCACGGGGGCAGGTCGGGGACGACGACAGAGCGCTGCCGGGTGCTTTCCGCGACATCCTGGACCTCGGTTGCCAGTTTCGCCAACGCGGACAGTCCCGGGCGTGCCCCGCGCAGCACTGGAATCGCCGCCTTGCGGCAGTACTCGACCAGCACCGGATCGATCTCGTCGCTGACCGGGCTCAGCAGCACCGGAAACTTTCCCTGTCCGGAGTCGGTGTCGTGCAGGTACTGGGCCAGAGCGCGTCCGAGCTCACGTTCGTGCGGGCCGGACGCGCGGTGTTGGTCCATCGCGACCAGCAAGATGTCACCGGGTTCCTGGGCGGCGTGGTGGATCGCGGTGGGGTAGATGTTCGTGTAGTCGTCCGCGCCCCAGGGGTCGAGTGGGTTGCGGACCCCGAGAAATGGCCACCGTTCCCGCAGCGCTTTCACCGCGGCCGAGCTCATCAGCGGCAGCTGCAGTCCTACGGTATCGGCGATGTCGGCGATGAGATTGCCCTCGCCCCCGGAGTTCGTCACCACGTGGGTGCGTCGTCCCCGGGGACGACCGCGGCCGGCCCCGAGAAGCTCACCAAAGGCCATGAGTTCGTCGAGGTCGTCGGCAATCAACGCGCCAGCCTGGCGGAACGCCGCGGTCGTGAGCCGAGCCCCGGCCGCCAGCTTCCCCGAGTGCGCGGTCACGCCGTCGGTGGCGGTGTCCGAATGCCCGACGATGCAGACGGCGAGGGTCTTGCCGGCCTCACTCAGCCGGCGGGCCGCGGCAAGGGTTCGTGTGGCGTCGGTGAGTGTTTCGATGAACGCGAGGACCGACGAGGTATGGACGTCTTCGGTGAAGAAGTCGAGGTAATCGGCCAACCCGGTCACTGCCTCGCTGCCCGACGACACCGCGGTCGACAACGGCACCCGGCCGCCGACATTGACGAACGCTTCGATGATCGCACCACTTTGTGCCACCACCGCGACAGTGCCACGGCGAACGTCCGAGGTGACCGTTCCGACGTAGGGCGCCGCCCGGGTGACGAGGTCGAGCACGCCCATACAGTTCGGCCCCACCACCTCGAAGTCGTACTCGCGCCGCAGCGCGGCCAAACCGTCGGAGACGGCGAGGGCATCGGCGCCGGAGTCGGTGTAGCCGGCTCCGGGGATGACGAATCCACGGACGCCGGCTTCGAGACCTTCCCGGACGATCGGAAGGATCCGGTCGGTGCGAACCTGCACGACCGCGAGGTCCGGGGTCTTGTCTATCGCGCTCAGCGACGGCACGCCGCGAAGTCCGGCGACCTCACTGTGGTTCTGCGCCACCGGAATGAGGGCCCCGGTGTACCCCAGTTCGAGGCAGTTCCGCAATGCGACGCTGCCGATGAACGAGCGAGGGGAGGCGCCCACAACCGCGATCGATTGGGGCCGCAAAAGTCTGTCGAGAAGCATGGGATCACTGTGCGGCTGACAGGTGAGCTGCACCACTGACAAGGTGTTCCCAAATGAGCGCAGCCCCGGACGATCTGTCGATTCCCGAACCCGTCGGCCGCTGTGAGACTGCCAGTAATCCCCAGAACTGCAGGAGATCTCATGGCACTTACCGACTCATTCCGTGCATTCGTCGTTCATCACGCCGACGGTCACACCACCCGAGAGGTGCGCGATCTGCGCCTCGACGACCTCGGGGCTGGCGACGTGGTCATCCGGGTGACCTGGTCGAGCGTGAACTACAAGGACGGCCTCGCCAGTTCGGCGAACGGCAAGGTCGCGCGCCTCACCACACTGATTCCCGGGATCGATCTTGCCGGCACAGTGGTGAATCCAGGATCGTCGGGCCTCGACGTCGGTACCGAGGTCATCGTCCACGGATACGACGTCGGCGTGGCGCACAGCGGCGGCTTCAGCCAGTTCGCGCGAGTACCGGCGGACTGGGTCGTGCCCCTTCCCGACACCCTCACCGCACGTCAGGCGATGAGCGTGGGAACCGCCGGCTTCACTGCAGCGCTCAGCGTCCGCGCACTCGAAGTGCAGGGTCTGCAACCCGGCAACGGACCGGTCCTCGTCACCGGTGCCACCGGCGGCGTCGGCAGCGTCGCGGTGAACATCCTCGCCGGCAAAGGCTACGAGGTCGCGGCCTCGACGGGCAAGGAGGACGCAGCTGCGTGGCTGACCAAACTCGGCGCCACCGAGGTACTCACCCGCGCCGAGACGTCGTCAGTCGACAAACCTCTGCAACGCGAACGATGGGCCGGAGCGATCGACTGCGTCGGTGGCAACACCTTGGCCTACATACTGAGCAGCCTCAAATACGACGCGAGCGTGGCAGCGTCAGGAAACACCGGCGGTGTAAAGCTGCCCACCACGGTCTTTCCCTTCATCTTGCGCGGCGTGAGCCTGATCGGAATCGACTCCGTGCAGTGCCCGATCGGACTGCGCCGGACCGTGTGGCAGCAACTCGGCACGGACCTGCGCCCCGGCAACCTCGACGCCCTCGGCACCTCGGAGGTCACCCTGGACGAGCTGTCGGGAGCACTCGACCACATCCTCGACGGGGAAACTCAGGGGCGCACACTGGTCTACCTCGACTGACAACCCTATGTATCGCGTGACGCGACCGGGAGGGCGTGCCAACGCACGCCCTCCTCCGGGGCCTGCCGCGCAGCGGAACGTGCTGGCCCGTCCGGGCGGCCCGGTAGAGGTAGTTCGCTGATCGATCCGGAAACTGGGCGTCAAATAGAACATGACCTTCGGCGTTCGCGCAGCTCAGCGTCGTCTACTGACATCCGGCGACGAGACCTACTGACCTCGAGTGACGAAATCGCAGGTTGCACTACTGACACTCCGATGACGAATCGCACACGTACAAGGGGCGCGCGACGCGGCTGGCTGCTGACACAACACGCCACCTGATCCCGGTGCCCGCTGAGGTCGAGGTTTCCTCGACGGTCGTCATCCGACACCGCAATTCGGTCCGTCCCGCGGCGCCGGTTGTCGGAGGCGCACGCCATACTGTGTGAACCATCAGTCACACAGGTAACAGGAGAAACAGTCGCATGCGCCAACGCCCCCGGATCGCCCTGCTCGCGTTGGGTGCGGTCACCGTGCTCGGCCTGGCCGGGTGCTCGGCCATCGCCGACGCGGACCCGGGAACCGGGTCGCTCGGCGGCGCCCCGGCCGCCCCGGCACCGATATTCGATGCGGCGCCGGCGTTGGCGAAGCTCGAGACGCTTCCGGTCAAGGGCCGCGCCCCGAAGACCGGCTACACGCGGGAGCAGTTCGGCCCGTCGTGGTCCGACGACAACGGCGTCGAGGGCGGCCACAACGGCTGCGACACCCGCAACGACATCCTCCGACGCGACCTGGTCGACCTGACCTACAAGACCAGCACGAAGGACTGTGTGGTGGCGACCGGCACCCTGCACGACACCTACACCAATACGACCATCGCGTTCGTCCGCGGCCAGGACACCTCCACCGCGGTGCAAATCGATCACATCGTCGCCCTGTCCGACGCGTGGCAGAAGGGCGCCCAACAACTCAGCCCGGAGCAGCGCCGCGACCTGGCCAACGACCCCCGCAACCTGCAGGCCGTCGACGGCCCCACCAACTCGTAGAAGTCCGATTCCGACGCCGCATCCTGGTTGCCGCCGGACAAGGCCTACCGGTGCACCTACGTCTCCCGGCAGATCGATGTCAAAGCCCTCTACCGGCTGTGGGTGACCCAGGCGGAGAAGGACGCGATGAGCCAGGTCCTGCACTCCTGCTGAGCACTACGCGCTGTCTGGATCCGGGAACTGTAAGCGGTCGTCACCACAGCGTCAGTGGGGATCCGGCGGCCTCGGCGTCCCGGATCCGGGATTCGATGGTCTGGGGATCTTCGTGGTTGGCCAGGCCGGTGCGGACGGCTGCCGCGATGGCGCGGGTGCGGCCGGCCGCGCCGCGGACATCCGACAGGGGGCTGGCGAGGTTGCGGCGCCGCAGGTCGTACTCGTTGCGGTTGGAGCGGTTGATGCCCAGGCGCAGGTGGTGCGGGTTGGTGCAGCCGGCGAAGTCGCACTGGTGGCACAGCACCGCGTCGTCGGCGCCGGACCAGCCGAGGCGGGGGATGATCCCGTATTCGAGTTGGTAGGCGAACAGGTGCGCGGGCACGGTGCCCCGCCGGGAGCGCCCGGGCAGGCTGGCGGCCCGGAACGATCCGTGGCCCGTGAAACTGACACCCGCTATCCAAATCGAGCATAGATTCTCTTGTCGCCGATAGCGTTTCGCCTCGAACCGGGCCACCACAACCGGGTCGTCGAGCCAGGTCCGCCACAGCCGTTCAGGTATCCGGATCGGCTGCGGTGCACCGATCAGGACCAGCTGTTCGAGCGCCGGGGGAGGAGTCGGGGAGGGCATCCCCGGCAGCGGCAGGGGATTGCCGGTGACGGTGGTCGTCATCGCTCGCCTTCCCTCCGCCGTTCGTGCTGTTACCGGGGAGGATAGGGGCGGGGTCCGACATGCTTGCTCTGTCGTTTGATCGTCAGATCGTGGGCCGAGTGCGCGAGTTGTACACGGACCGATCCCCACCGAGAGCAGGGATGAAAGGGGTCAGGTCTTCCGATCGAGTCTGTTGAATTCATCGAGCACCTCGTCGACGGCGGTGGTCGGAATCCGTAGATCCGTCCCCTCCGCGTCCCGGAGGTAGACGCGGACAGAGGCGAGCATGCGGAGTTCACGCTCGAGATCTGCCGTGGTTCTATCGCGGCAGCTGCTCAACATGACGCGGGCGGACCGGCTGTCCCGGGTCGGGGAGCGGGTGGCGCAGGTGGTGCCACGGATCCCGGTCACCGGGTGGCCGGGCGGGTTGTTCGGCCGCCGCGACGCACTCCTCCTCACGTTGGCCGCCACTGGTCTGGGGTTCGAGGAGATCGCACGGCTGCGGCGCACCGACGTCACCACCGAGCGTGACGCGCTGGTCGTCAAGGCGGGTGAGGGTTGGGTGCGGGTTGCCACCGAATCCGGTGTCGAACCTGTTGTTGTGTATCGGAATTGGGTTGAGGTGCTTGGGTTCTTGGACCGGTATCCGAGCGCCAAGCTCCTCGCCGGTCGCCTCGACAAAGGTGCGAGCCTCTCGGTGTTCGCGGACAGTGCGCGCCGCGACGAACAACCACTTTTCACACCCATCGACCGGTGGGGCCACACGCCCTACGATCCGACTCCGTTGACCGGGCACTCCATCGCCGCCCTGGTCCGGGCGCATCTGGCCGGGTCAGCACCGGTACACAAGCGGCCTCCGGCCTGGCAGCCCCCGACAAAGTCAGGCGAGGACGCACCGGTCCCGGTCGTGGTCGATGATGTCGAGCTGGATCAGGGCTACTACGAACGCGGCATCGCCGCCCGCCGAGGAGCTCACACCCACCTCGAAGAGGTCACCGACATCCTCGACGGCATCGAAGACGAAGCCGACAAACTCCTCGCTGATCTGCTGGCGCTCCTGGACCAGTCGAGTATCGACTAAACGCTGGTCAAGGGGTCAGGTCGACAGTGTGATCAGGCGACTGCCAGTGAGCGAGTCCTCCCGGCGCTCAAGTTTACTGGCGAGCGCAAGGAACAGATTAGCGGTAGTCATCGCGTCCCGAGCGCGTGGTGTGGAGTGTGCACGGGCAGGCCCATACGAGATGTGGCGTATTCGAGTCCGATCGACTGGTTCGGCCCCACAGAAACGTCCAGGACAAGCGATGCGAGTTTCGCTGTGTCGATGACGTCGTAGGTGAACAGGCGTTGGGAGCATTTGAACGCGCGCCGGAGAAAAGAGTGCTCAATCCACGCACCGTGTGCCACGAGGATATGCCCGCGCAGCAGTTCGTCGAGTCGGTCGACGCATTCGCCGACCGACGGCGCTGCAGCCAGATCCTGTCTACGCAGACAGTGAGTCCGCAGCGCTGCTTCCGAGCTCTCACGTTCCGATCGGACCAGACTGTACGTGGCCTCCGAGGTCGCGATTCGGCCTTCTCGAATGGGCACCGCTCCGTACGAGACGATGTGATCGTTGCAGGTATCGAGACCCGTGGTCTCCAGATCGATAACGAGGTAGTTCGACGACCGCCAATTTGGTGGTTGCCGGCTGTTTGACTCATCGACACGGCCGTGGTCAGCGCCGCGCCGCCTCCACCCAAGTTTCCTGGTCATTGTTCGTACCGATCCGAACTGATCCGTTCTTGGACCTGGTTGATGGCGCGAAACGCTGCGCGTAGGTGCCGTCGCTGGAGACTGTCGAGCTTGTCGACATCGACGGTGGAACGGATTTCACGGTCCCCTTTGATTGCCTGAATCTGTTCGTCGAGGACGAGTTCGTAGCACAGTCTGAAGGCGCCCTTGAGGGATTCCGCTTCGTCGATGTTGAGCCACCCGGCCGCGTGTGCGCGATCGAGGCGGTCCACGGTCGACCCGGTCGTGTCCCCCGTGCGAAGAGCGAGCGCACGAGCCAAGGATGCGACCGGTCGCAGTCCTGCCTTCTTCAGATTGAGGTGGCCTTTGAGTTCGCCGAATCGGCCGATGACGAAGTTGCGGGTGAAACCGGAGGGCGGTCGACTCCCCAGGGAGTAGTGCGTGAAGGTGCGGCCGAAACTGGGGTCTTCGGCTCCGGCCGAAAATGCTGCGCGTACCGGTTGCGCCAGTGCGGTATTGGTGATTGGGCGCGCGTCGAGCAGGGTTGAGGTGAGCATAAGGTATTTGGCGTTGTCGAGCTCGGCCCGCCAGAGTGCGGCCGCTTGTTGCCACGCACCGACGGTACGGTTGAACAGGGGGGAGGAGGCGTTGAGCCCTTCGGGGCAGGGCATCAGGCCGAACTGGTCGAGCCGGTCCAGCAGGGGGCGGCAGGCTGTTGCGATGTCTTCACGACTGGGTTGGGTGGATCCGTCGACGGCGGTCGGGTTCCACACGAGTGCGGTATCGATGTCCGAGTTCAGCAGTGGCTCGCGTCGTCCGAGCGATCCGAGCAGCATCCAGCTGCTGTGGATACCGGCGAGGGGCGCTGTGCTGGTGGACAGATCGATGATCTTGCGGAAGACGGCTTCGACCATCGTCGAGTACAGCGCCCCCAGATGGAAGGGTGGGACTCCGGCATCCCAGAGTTCGACCGCGGTGGGGCGCAGCATCGTGGCGGCCCGAGCGAGCTCGTCGAACGAGTTCGCCGACGCGGTTGCGCTGCGGATGAGCAAGGGATGACGCACGTCGGTTGCTGCGATGTCGACGACTCGCGCAATGCCCACTGCGCTGCCGCTGGTGTCGGTGACGACGAGGTGATGGATGCCGTGTTCAACCATGTGCAGGTAGGCGGCGCTGACCGTGACATCGGACGAGACCGCCATCGCCGGGATGCTGGCGATCGCCGAAATCGGTGCATCCACCGGAATCTCCCCGGTGGCCACCCTCTTGCGGAAATCGTCGTCGGTGACGATGCCGATCTGGCCGTCGTGCACGAAGTTCGCGCACGACTGGCCGGTGCGGGTCATGGTCTGGGCGACCTCGCGGATGGAATCGGAGGCATGGCACCAGGAAATGGGGTGGGTGAGATCGACGATGAGGCGTTCGAGCCTGTTGAACGATCCGCCGGATGCGAGCAGGCGCTCACGCGCAGTGACTGTTCCGTAGTGTGCGTAGCGCAGGCGGTCCGGATGTGCGATCACCGTGCGAGGATCGGGGATGCGGTAGCAGAGGGTGTCTTCGGCGGCGCGCACTACGAGAGCCGGCGGCAGTCCGGAGAGCACCGAGACGTGACCGAAGGTGTCGCCCGAGGTGAGTACATCGACCGTGCGGCCACGGTCCAGGACTTCGACAGCACCGGTCCTGACGATGTAGAGATGTTCGAGCGCCGGTACATTCTCGGGGACGATGACGTCGCCGCTGCCGAAGAATTCCACCTCCACCGTGCGTGCGAGCTTGTCGAGATCGTCACTGTCGAGCAGGTCGTACGGTGTTTGCGCGCCGAGGAAGTCGATGAATTCTTGCATCGCCGTGCCCTTCGTGATGGTCGGTGCCTCATGATCAGCCCCGGTGCCGCGGTCGCCCCTCTCGATGTGAAGCGACCACGGTCGGCACTTCTGGGGTCAGCCGAAATGCTTCGCGAACTGCCGCGCCAAATCGACAACCTCGTGCTGGGCAGTCGCCTTGTTCGACTGCGATGTGTCCACCCACGAGGCCATCGCCGGAACGCGTGAGGCCAGGGTCAGTTCGGCACGGACGAAGGTGACGTCCATGCCCAGAGCCACCCCGAGCACCTGCTGCAGTGGCGGGATCTGGTGATCGATGAGCTCATCGGGGGTCCCGGGGCCATACTGATCGCCCCGGCTGGTCACCACGATCACAGGTTTTCCGGCCAGCGGCTCCGTCACCGCGTCGAACGTGGTGGTGATGCCGGGCACATGGATGTAGTCGATCCCCGCCTTCAAGGTCGACGGGATCGACCAGTTGTACATCGGAGCACCGATCACGACGACGTCGGCCCCGATCAGCTCCTCGATCAGCTCGCGCTGAAGGGCATCGGCCTCGACGGGCACGGGCCGGCCGGGGGTGCGCAGTCTCGGCGCCCAGTGCAGCTCGTTCGTCGGGATGTGCGGCAGCGGACTGGTATGCAGGTCGCGCCGCACCACCGAGTACTCAGCCCCGGATGAGCTCCATTCCGCCGCGAACCGCGCCGTAAGTTCCCGGCTGGTAGAGGAGTGAAGATCAGCCGACGAATCGACATGAAGTAGCTGGGGCACTGTCGTCCTTTCCTGGGCGGCGAGATGTCGCCGTGCCACGTGCCGGCTATCGGCAAAGCAGGAGCCGATGCATGGGCCAGGCTCCGCGTGGTCCCGCCGCCACCCCCGACCAGGCAAAGTCCTGGGCGCAGTGACCGCGGGATAAGTGATAGCGCGTTTCTGCAGGTTACCACTCAGTGTTCGGCAAAGGCACCCCCCATGCGGAGAAAGTCGACTAGTTGATCGGTATGACGATCGAACAGCGACATTGCTTCATATCTTGACAGGTAATGCCGATCACCCGCTAGTATCAGTGCGCTCGCGGAAAGGGGCGGCAAGGTGGTAGGGGTTGTGTGAAGCTGGACCTTGCCGCCCTGCGGGTGCAGCGCGCGCGACTGAATCGGGATGCGCTGCAATAGTGTTCGATTTCAGTCAGCGAAAGATCCATGTATAGCATTGCAGCGCATTGTTTTCCTCGACAGAATCAATGTGCCCGCCCACCGGGGGTCTGGCAGGTTCCCCGGTGGGCGTCTTCGAATGTCCTGCAGCACAGGCGCGCCGTGAGTAGCGACAAACGGCCGGACGCCCGCCGACGGAAGGAATGGCGCGCGAGCGCCAGGCCGGGGTGATGAACAGCTACAGGAGGTCGCAGTGAGCGCCCGAGGGCCTTCGGGATATCCCACCGATGAGGTGATCCGAAAATTGCGTCGGGCTGGTTTCCGCCCAGCAGAGTCGATCGGGGCTCACACCCTGTGGTGCTCCGAGCTTTCGAGTCGCCGCGTCGTGCTTGCCGATGGACATCGTTCGCTGTCACCGTCGGCCTACCACATGGTCGTCAGGATCGTAGAGGAATCATGCGGCAGTGACGGCCTATGAGGTGACGGTGGTCCGCTCCGGCGCATGGTGGGATGTCCTGGTGCCGAAGATCGAGGGTCTTACCCAGACACGCCGCCTCGGTGAGGCCGAGCTGATGGCACGGGAGTTGATCGCTTTGGAGACGGCGCAGCCGATCGGTGACATCGACGTGTGCATCCAGGTTTGCCTCGACTCGGGTGGGCGCAGCCTGTCTCACCGGGTAGACCGGGTCCGTCAGGATCTCGCCGCAATCGCCTCGGCACAGGCCGCCGCGGAGGCCGAACTCGAGCAGATCGCGCGGGAGATGGCCGGTGCCGAGATCTCCCTGCGGGAAATCGGTGAGTTTCTCGGTGTCGCCCCTCAGCGAGTGCGACGGTGGGTGTCCGCCTAGGTCTCCAGCATCGAGTCGAGAAACGAAAGGTGTATCCCGGTCCAGGCCTGCTGGTCGTCGGCGAGATCGTCTCGAACAGCCGCAAGCAACGACACCATCAGCGCACCACCGTCAGGGAGATAGCGCACCAAGCCTTGTTCTTGGCAGGTGTACACCATCTGAGCGACGAGATCTGTAGCTTCGTCGTGCCGTCCAGCGACGCAGAAGCAGGTGGCCAGCAAACGCTGCGCCTGCAACAAAGCTCGTCGTCGGCGGGTTCCCACAAGAGCGGTGACCCACTCCTGGGCCCAGGAGCAGGCCCGTGCGACGCCGCCGGAGTAGGACGTGTCCAGTAGCCGCCTGATGGCAACCGCTTCCTCGAGTTGGACGACGACCTCTTCGAGCCCGTTGTTCGGATAGCGGCGATTCGAGTACTCGACGCCGGCGAAGTTCGGTGCCCGCAGTGGTGGAAGACCGAGGACGAGTCGTTCGTACTCCACCGCGGCACCAAGCCGCGGTAACTGCAGGGACGCGCCGAGTTGGGCGCCCGCCTCGAGATACCGGGCCGCGGTGTCCCGTTCACCGCGATACGACTTGAGCCGTGCGCCACTTACGTAGTGGGCGAGCATGAAGTCGACGCCACCCTCTCGCCCCAGAACTTGGCTCTCGTCGAGTAGGTGTTCGGCTTCGACGAATTCACCGCGTTCGTAGAGCAATGCACCCAGCAGCGCCCCTGCCAGCAGCGCTGCTTGGCAGCGATGGCCGCCGGATTCCACCGCCAGGCGGTGTGCCTTCCGGAACCGTCGCTCGGCGCCGACGACATCGAGTTCTTCCATCTCGGCGAGCCCAGCAAAGCAGTGGCCGTAGATGACGCTGAACGGTCCGCTCAGTTGGGTGTCGTATTTCGCCGACTGCTGCTGAAGCTGACGGGTGGCTTCGAAGTCGAAGTCGAAAATCGTGACGAAGCCCGCGATGCCCGCCGCGGCGGAGGCCACCCAGGGGGGCACCGCTTCCGGCTGGGAGAGGCAGGCGGAGAGGAGCTCGCGAACCCCGTCGATCTGGTCGATGCCGATCTTGATGTCGGCTTGGACCACGTCGGCCTCGACCCGGAGCGCGTCGAGTTCGACGGCTGGTAACGGGTGGTGGGTGAGGAGCTCGACGGCACGACCGGCGGCCTCCTGAGCCGACTCGGGTCGTACCAGGGCGCTGTCCGCCCACGCGATGCACAGTTGGAGCCGTGGGCTGGTAGCGACGAGGTGATCGGGCAGCTTGTCGACGAGACCGAGCAGTGATGTCAGGCGGCCCTGTTCGAGCAGGTGGAAGCCCTCTCGTTCGACGAGGTCGACCGCTCCGGTCGTGTCACCGCCGGCGAGGGCGTGATCGACCGCCTCGCTGAGCAGGTGGTGGGCGGTGAACCATCGTGCTGCCACCAGATGCAGGGGGCCGACCCGGTTCGGGAAATCGCGTTCCAGGCGTTTACGCAGGAATTCGGCGAACAGATGGTGGTAGCGGAACCATTTCCCCTCATCGTCGGTTCGCTGGAGGAACAGGTCCCGGCTCTCGATCTGTTCGAGCATGGCCTGCCCGTTCCCGACGTCGGCGAGTGCGGAGGCCAGCGAGCCGCACAGGCGTTCGGTGACCGACGTCTGCAGGAGGAACTCGAGCACATCCGTGTCGAGGGCGTCGAGCACATTCTCGGCCAGGAATTCCCCGATCGCCGGGTGCCGGCCGGAGATGCTGCCGAGGAGCTGCTCGGGATTGTCCCGTCCGCGCAGCGACAGCGATGCCAGTTGCAGAGCAGCCGCCCACCCCTCGGTCGAGTCGCGCAAGGTCGCAACGGCGTCGTCGGTGAGAGCGAGCCCGGCGCGGTCGACGAGCATCGCCCGACATTCATCGAGGGTGAAGCGTAAAGAGGCGGAGTCTATTTCATTCAGTTCTCCTGTCACGCGCATCTTGGCGAGCGGCAGGTGGGCTTGGGTGCGGCTGGTGACCACGATCCGGAGGTGATGGCAGCCGTTGTCGATGAGGTATCCGAGCGCCGCGATGGTGTCGGGATCGTCGACGCGGTGCCAGTCGTCGATCACGACGGCGAGATGCTCGCTGCGGTGGTAGATGTCGTTCACCAGTGTCGCCAGTACGTAATGTTGGGCCTGGTCACCGTGTTCTTCGAGGATCTGCCCCAGCTCACCCGCCAGTGTCGGTTTGACCTGTCTGATCGCCTCGACGAGGTGGGCGAGGAACCACGCGACGTTGTTGTCGTCGTGATCGATGGTCATCCAGGCGACCGGCACAGCGTCGGAGACGAGGATGTCGCGCCATTGTGCAGCGAGCGTGCTCTTGCCGAAGCCGGCCGGCCCGTGAATCACCGTCAGTCGTCGCGGCAGGCCCGCGCGGAGGTGGTCGAGGAGACGCTCGCGGCCGACCATGGCGTGGGTGGAGGGCGGGCGTGAGCGGGTGACCGGGATCGGTGGTGTGGTGAACCTGGGCGCCGGTGAGGTGCCGGTGATCGGTGCGGGTGTGTCGTGCACCAGGTTTTCGCCGGTGGCTGCGGGTATCGCCATGTCGTCGACGGTGAGCCGATGACGCCGTTGGACGGCGCGGAGTTCGTCGCCGAGCGCGGCCGCGGTGGCCGGTCGGTCGGCCGGGTCGAGGGACATTGCACGTTCGACGGTGTCGGCGAGGTCCTCGGGGAACCCTTGTTCGCGTAGGTCCGGAATCGGCTGTTGGGTCATCCGCAGGAACTGGGAGATCAGTTTCTCACCGTCCCGGCGTTCGAACGCGGCGTGCGCGGTGAGGAGACAGAAGAGGGTGGCACCGAGACCGTAGACGTCGGCTGTCGGCTCGGGTTCGGCTCCGCGGAGGACCTCGGGGGCGGTGAAGGCGGGGGAGCCGGTGATCGAACCGCTCGTGGTGCGGAAGCTTCCCGCCACGCGTGCGATGCCGAAGTCGGTCAGTTGTGGTTCCCCGTAATCGGTGAGCAGAACATTGCCGGGTTTGACGTCACGGTGAAGGATCTCGCGCTGGTGGGCGGTTTCGAGAGCGCCGGCGAGTTTGACGCCGTATCGAAGTGCCTGCTTCCACTCCACCGGGCCACTGCGGCGCAGTGCGGCATCGATCGAACCGGTGCCGTGGAACTGCATCACGATGAACGGCCGGCCGGTGTCGGTCACCCCGACCTGGTGAATGTTGACGATATGTGGGTGTCCGGAGAGTTGACCCATCGCGATCTGTTCGCGCAGAAATCGTTCACGGCCGTCCGTGTCGAGAGCAGCAATGAGTACTTTGACGGCGACCGTCCGGTGGAGGGACCGTTGCCGGCACCGGTATACGACACCGAACCCGCCCCGGCCCACTTCCTGCGCATCATCGAAGCCGGCCTCGGCGAGTTCCTCGACGACGCCACTGCCCGGGTCGCGCTGGGTGGCGAATGGATCGTTCACGTCCATCAGACAACCCGCCCTCGCTCTCGATGCAACGGCTGTTCCGGCGATATCGAGCTTAACCCTGGCAGGAGCTGGGAAAACCCCGGCATAAGCCGGGAAGTGCAGCGGATCGCTGCAGATGACACCGCCGGCGGCACCAGCCGACGTAGCCCCCTCCGCGCCTCTCCAATGCAACTTCTGGCAATGGGTGCAGTGATCGGAGTTCCGATCGGAAGCCGGGTATCTTCGGCTGAGTTGCTCAAACTGGCGAACGATTTACACTCGATTAACGTTCGGGGGTTACCTTTGCCGAACGTGAGTGGTACTTTTAGCGCATGGCGTGACTGAGATCACTCATGCGGAGGCTTTGAACCTCGTCCGAGGCGCGACAGCGGTTTCGGTTGGGCGACAGTGCTTTCGGTTCGACAACTTGACAGTCCACGAGCGTGGGTGCCTCACCGCACCACGTCATTTCAACGACGCATACACGTCCAATAACAAGCTCGGAACGCATCGTACCGGTGCGTTGACTTGCCATGCGGACTTCTGTGCGGCCCCATCAGATGATCCCCAAGGAGGAGACTGTGCAACAGGTCTCTGATTCTTCCGACGCCGCCCACCTCGAGTCGCTCGGCTACGAGCAGAAATTCGACCGCAAGATGTCGCTGTGGTCGAATCTGGCTCTCGGATTCTTGTACCTTTCGCCGCTGGTCAGCGTGGTGGCGATGTTCGCGCAGGGACTCGCCACCGCCGGTCCGCCGTCGATGTTCTGGATCATTATCGTCGGTGGCGGGCAGCTGCTGGTGGCGCTGATCTTCGGTGAGATCGTGGCGCAATATCCCATTGCGGGCGGGCTCTATCAGTGGGCCCGGCGGCTGTGGAGCGGAAAATACGCGTGGATGCTGTCGTGGATCTACCTCGCGACTGTCGTAGTCGCGATCGCAACCACCGCGATGTTCAGCTCGAGCTTCGTGGCGAACCTGTTCACCGGAACATCAACGAGCACAGGCGCGGAAGTCACTCCCGGAGTTCAGGCGCTCATCGCCGGCACCATGCTCGCGGTCGGCGTGCTGCTGAACATGACCGGGACCAAGACACTCGCCAGGATCGCCGGCGCCGGGTTGGCCGCCGAACTGGTCGGCGTCGTCGCAGTCGGCCTCTACCTGCTGGTGTTCGAGCGCCATCAGCCCTTCTCGGTCTTCTTCGACACCATGGGCACCGGAGGCAACGGCGGCTACTTCAGCGCGTTCATCGGTGCAGCGCTGGTCGGTCTGCTGATGGTCTACGGCTTCGAGGCATGTGGTGAGGTCGCCGAGGAGGTCCCCAACCCCGGTCGCCGCATCCCGCAGGCCATGATCCTGACCGTCGTCGTCGGCGCAGCCTCCGCGCTGCTCTCGTTCGCGGGATACGTCCTGGCCGCCCCCAACCTGCAGGAGATCGTCGACGGTGACGTCGCGGACCCCATCCCGGTGATCCTGCAGGACTCGATCGGACTCTTCGGCACCAAGGCCTTCATGGTCATCGCGCTGACCTCGTTCCTGGCCTGCGTGATGGGCCAGCAGGCCGCCGCCAGCCGTCTGGTCTTCTCGTTCGCTCGCGACAACATGTTCCCCGGCAGCCACGTGTTCTCGAAGCTGTCGAAGGTGCGCCACGTCCCGGTCAACGCCATCGTCGGCGTGAACCTGCTGTCCGGCTGCATCCTCGCGTTCGTCTACTTCTTCCCGGAGTCGCTCTTCCGCGTGGCATCAATGCAGATGCTCGCCGGCTATGTCGCATTCCAGATGGTCGTGTTCGCCGCGCTGCGGTCACGACTGCGCGGATGGAACCCAGCAGGTTCGTTCACCCTCGGCCGCGCAGGACTCGTCGTCAACATCGGCGCCCTGGTATACGGAGTGCTCTCGATTCTGGTGCTCGCCAGGCCTTCCGGCGATCCCAGCCTGGCCTTCGTCGACCGCTGGATCGCGGTCGTCGGCTTCGCGGTCGTGACCCTCACCGGCCTGGCGTACCTGCTCATCGCCAAGCCCGAGAAGAACTCGACCGCACCGGAAGGAGATGCGATCGAGGTCGCCAACGCCATGCGCGCCCGCCGAGCCGCGCAGACCCTGACGGCCCAGACGGACGAGGACCGGCAGACCGCCGCGGCCGAATCCTGAACCAGACAACCCACCCCCGCCCCGGTTCGCCGACTACGGCGAACCGGGGCTGACCACACACGAGAAGACCTCATCTCCTCATCGGTAGTGCGCTCGCACCCAGGATGAGCGTCTCGTTTCGAAAGGACAGAAAACATGGGCCAGCTCGACGGCAAGGTCGCTTTCATCACCGGACTCGCACGCGGACAGGGCAGGTCACACGCCCTCACCCTCGCCCGCGAGGGCGCCGACATCATCGGCCTGGACCTGTGCGGCGAAATCGGGTCCACCGCCTACGAAGGCGCTACCGCCGACGACCTCGACGAAACCGTCCGTCTGATCAAGGACCTCGGCCGCCAAGCCGTCGTCACCCAAGCCGACGTACGCGACTACGACCAGGTCAAGGCCGCCTTCGACGCCGGACTCGAACAACTCGGCCGCGTCGACATCGTCATCCCGAACGCCGGAATCTGTGCCGGGGCACCGATCTGGGAGAACACCGTCGAAGCATGGCGCGAAACGATCGACATCAACCTCACCGGCGTCTTCCACACGATCAAGGCCGCCACACCGACCCTCATCGAACAGAACGAGGGAGGCTCGATCGTCTTCATCGGCTCGACCGAGGCCCTCAAGGGCGCCGCAGGGATCGGAGCGTACTCGGCATCCAAGCACGGCGTCACCGGCCTGATGACCTCCCTCGCAAGGGAACTGGGCCCGTACAACATTCGAGTCAACTCGGTCAACCCGACCTGCGTGGACACGCACATGATCCAGAACGAGTTCGTGTGGAAGCTGTTCCGGCCGGACCTCGAGAAGCCCACGCGTGAGGACGTCAGCGACACCTTCGCGAGCACACACATTCTCCCTGTCCCGTGGATGGAGCCCCAGGACGTCAGCAACGCCATCTTGTACCTGGTCACCGACTCCGGTCGTTACGTCACCGCAACGACGCTCACCATCGATGCCGGCTTCATCGTCAAGTCCTAGCCGGATACGGGGCGCGGGGGCACGGCACCGGCCAGCCTGCCCCCACGCCCCGACCCGCCCTCACAACGTCGGGGAGTCTCCCGACGTGGCGGTCGCGACTGGTTCGTTGCCGTGGTCCGGGACCCGCACACGCCGCGCGAGATTCAGGCGCCACCCGGTCTCGGCGCCGATCTGTGTGCTCGTCGTCGACCCGGCGATCGATACCGCCGCCTTGGAGTACCTGCAGCAGCCAGGGCTGGCGCCGGGCGAGGTGGTAGCGATTGCTGTCGAACCGCACCTCCCGCACGTCGTCGCCGCTGTAGAAGCGTTGCGCCGCACCGGCTACACCGATGCGGTGGTGTCGATCGGGCAGTTCGATCACGAGGACGAAAGGATTGCGATCCTCGATGCCGGCGCCGATTATGCCCTCGACTTGCTCATCGAGCCGCGTGAACTCGGAGCATGGGTTCGAGCCTGTTGCCGTCGCCTAGGTCGGGACCGCTCGGACGCGGAACCGGCGGGACCACCCGAGCACACAGGCCCGTACGGCATCGCCCTCACGTGGAGTGACCGCTCCATCGAGCTCAATGGTCGAAGGACTCCACTGACCATGACCGAGTTCGACCTCATGGCGGTTCTCGTGCGCACAGCGGGCCGGACAGTTTCACGTGAATACCTACTGATGATCGTCTGGGGAATCACCTCGGAGTCGAAAACCAACGTGCTCAACGCTTACGTGTGGTCCTTGCGCCGCAAACTCGCAACCATCGGTGCCCCGAATGCCCTGCACACCGTTCGAGGGGTCGGCTTCGCGCTGCGGGAGAACTGAAAGCGACCAGAAGTTGGATAGTCCGACTGCGGCCGCGGACATAACGGAACAACAGAAATTGGAGAATGACATGGGAAAGCTTGACGGGAAAGTCGCGTTCATCACGGGCGCGGCACGGGGCCAGGGACGCGCTCACGCGGTGCGGTTCGCCGAAGAGGGCGCCAACATCATCGCTGTGGACATCTGTGCTCAGGTGGAGTCCGCACCCTACGACATGGGCACAGCCGCGGAGCTGGAAGAAACCACCCGTCTCGTCGAGGCCGCCGGCGGCAAGATCGTGAGCAGGATCGCGGACGTTCGCGACCTCGCCGCCCTGACCGCAGCCGTCGACGAGGGCGTCGAACAGTTCGGTCGACTCGACATCATTCTCGGCAACGCCGGTATCTGCACCTACGGCGATCTCGCGACGATGTCGGAGGAACAGTTCGACGAGATGATCGAAATCGACCTGACCGGGGTGTGGAAGACCGTCCGCGCCGGCGTCGGAAAGATCATCGAAGGCGGCAACGGCGGGTCGATCGTGCTGACCAGTTCGACCGCCGGCCTGAAGAATCAGAACACCATCGGCCACTATGTCGCCGCCAAGCACGGTGTCACCGGGTTGACCAAGGCTCTCGCGAACGAGTTGGCGCCGCACAACATCCGCGTGAACTCGATCCACCCCACCAACTGCCGCACACCCATGATGACGAACCCCGGTGTGCGGAAGATGTTCCGCCCCGACCTGGAGAACCCGACCCTCGGGGACGCCATTCCCGCGTACGGCTCGATCCTGCTGTTGGACACACCCTGGGTCGAACCTGAGGACGTCTCGAACGCCATCCTGTTCCTCGTATCCGAGGAAGGCCGATTCGTCACCGGCACCGCAATGCCCGTCGACGCCGGGATGCTCGCGAAGTAGCCGCGCAGCCTGGGTGGTTGCCCAACAGGGGCAACCACCCAGGCTCATGGAAGCCGACCCGGCGGAGACCCGCTCGCGCGGGTTGGAGACCGGAACTTGTCCAGACCGCTCAGTTCTGTGTTGCCGCGGCGGCGGCCTTCGCGGCGTGCGGCAGGGCGTCGGCGATGATCGAGAATGCGGTGTCGTCCATGGCGGCGGAGACGAACCACGCCTCGAACGCGCTCGGTGGCGGGTACACCCCGCGCGAGAGCAGTCCGTGGAAGAAGGCCGGGAAGCGCCAGGTCTGCGCGGCCTTGGCCTCGGCGTAGTTGGTGACCGGGTCTTCGCTGAAGAACACGCTGAGCATGGTGCCCGCGGTCTGCACCCGGTGCGGCACGCTCGCCGCGGTCAGTGCGTCGGACAGCAGCGTCCGCAGGGTGGCGCTGTTGCGCTCGAGGGCGTCGTACACGCCCTGGTCCGCGGCGCGCAGGCTGGCGAGCCCGGCGGCGACGGCGACCGGGTTCCCGGACAGGGTGCCGGCCTGGTAGACGGGCCCGGCGGGGGCGAGGTGGGCCATGACGTCGGCACGGCCACCGAACGCGGCGGCGGGCAGGCCGCCGCTCATCACCTTGCCGAACGTGTAGAGGTCGCCGGCGACGCCGTCGAGTCCGTACCAGCCGGCGGAGCTGACCCGGAATCCGGTCATCACCTCGTCCATGATGAGCAGCGCGCCGTTGTCGCGGGTCAGCGTGCGCAGGCCCTCGTTGAATCCGGGCTGCGGCGCCACCGCGCCCATGTTGCCGGCGGCGGCCTCGGTGATGACGCACGCGATCTGGCCCTCGTTCGCGGCGAACGCCTGGGCGACGGCGTCGAGATCGTTGTAGGGCACGACGATGGTGTCCTCGGCCTGCGCGCCGGTCACGCCGGGCGACGTGGGGAGGCCGAACGTGGCCAGTCCCGAGCCGGCGTCGGCGAGCAGTGCGTCGACGTGTCCGTGGTAGCAGCCGGAGAACTTGAGGACCTTGGTCCGGCCGGTGAATCCGCGGGCGAGGCGGACGGCGCTCATGGTGGCTTCGGTGCCGGAGTTGACCAGCCGCACCTTCTCCACCGGTGCGACGCGGCGGACGATCTCCTCGGCCAGTTCGATCTCACCCTCGGTGGGCGCGCCGAACGACAGGCCGGTGGTGGCTGCCTTCTGCACGGCCTCGACGACGGCGGGGTGCGCGTGCCCGAGGATCATCGGTCCCCAGGAGCAGATGAGGTCGACGTAGTCGTTGCCGTCGACGTCGGTGAGCGTGTAGCCGGACGCTTCCCTGATGAACCGCGGGGTGCCGCCGACCGAATGGAAGGCGCGGACGGGCGAATTCACACCGCCGGGAATGACCGGTTCGGCCCTGAAGAAGAGTTGAGCTGACTGCGAAACGTGCGGCGTCTGTATTCCATCCGTTGTGCCGAGCACGCGGTTACTCCTTCTGTAGTGGTGACGCACCGGTCACCGGGATTCTGCGGTGCCCGGGGGTGGCCATCGGGCGGCGGGGGTGCGGCCGTTTCGGCCTGCCGGACCTGATGGAGCACATTCCGGGCAGTGATCTGTTGATCGGTGACGGTGAGGTGACCTCGCCACGAGCCCAGCAGCATCCACATCCACGCCAGAAGAATCGCTATGCGGCTGCGAAATCCGACCACATTGACGATGTGCACGGCGATCCAGAGCATCCAGGCCAACCACCCGTGCAGCTCGATCTTTCCGATTCGAGCCACTGCGTTGAAACGCGAGATGATGGCCATCGACCCCTTGTCGCGATACCGGAACGGTGCGCGGTCGGGGCGCCGCTTCCCGCGAGTCGCGGCCTTCGCCTCCGCGGCGATCTGCCGTGCCGCATACCGGCCGCTCTGGATGGCGAGTTGGGCGACGCTGGGCAGCCCATCGCGGGTCATCATGTCGCCGACCACGAAGACATTCGGATGGCCTGGGATGGTGAGGTCGGGCTGCACCTCGATGCGGCCTGCCGAGTCGACTGCCGCCGCCGACTGCTGGGCCAGATGTTCACCGAGGGGGCTGGCCACCACGCCAGCGGACCAGATCTTGCAGGTGGCGGCGATGGTGTGCCGTTCCCCCTTGCCGTCTTTGACGGTGACACCGTCCGCATCGACGTCTTCGACCGTCGTTCCCAGCCTGATCTCGACGCCGATGCGCTCGAGCGCCTCCGCTGCCTCGGCGCCGAGATCACCGCCGAGGCGGGGGAGTACGTCGGATGCGGCATCGAGAAGAAGGATCCGCGCATCACGGGTGTCGAACTTTTGATAGGCGCCGACAAGGGTGCGGTGCGCCAGGCCAGCGATCTGCCCGGCCAACTCGACACCGGTCGGACCCGCACCGACCACGACGAAGGTGAGCAGTTTTTCTCGCTCGACCGGATCAGCGGTCAATTCCGCCTGATCGAATGCGGTCAGGATGCGCCCACGCAGCTCCAGTGCATCGTCGATCGTCTTCAGCCCGGGAGCGTGTTCGGCGAAGTGATCGTTGCCGAAGTACGACTGACGGGCGCCGGCAGAGACGATCAGACTGTCGTAACCGATCAGGGTAGTATGCCCGCGATGAACCGAGGTCACGGTACGGTCAGCCAGGTCGATGGAGGTCACCTCACCGAGCTGAACGGTGACGTTGGCCTGGTCTTTCACGAGCATGCGGGTCGGCGAAGCGATCTCACCCTCGGACAGGATGCCGGTAGCAAGCTGATACAGCAGCGGCTGGAAAAGGTGATGGTTCGTCCGGCTGACGAGGATCACTTCGACATCGGCCCTGCGCAGGGACTTGGCCGCGAACAGCCCACCGAAGCCCGAGCCGATGACGACGACCCGGTGGGGGCGCATGGGCTGTGACATGTCGGTGTGCTTCTTCCCGAAGTCGTTTCGGTGTGCAGTCCATTGGCGGTGAGCCCGGTCGGACGACGTCGGGACCGATCGTCTTCCGACAGAACCGGTGCCCCGTCCACCGTCGGTGGCGTGTGACATGAGCGGACGGGTCACCGGTGTGGACGGCAGGCCGATCTCGATAGTCGGTTCATGAGACCGGCGTGCCGTCGGCCCGGAGGTTTAGGTGGCTCTGCCGGTAGGACGCCAGCAGAGCCGGGAATCGAGGCACCCCAGCCTCAGATTCGCTCATAGCTTACCCTAGTTTTATTCAAAAAGCAAGTGCAACAACATAATTCAGGAAATGCGCACCGACGTAGTGCCGGACTTCTGTGGCCCTCCGCGGGGTCATTGCCGGCGGAACGGCTAGGCCAATATCCCGCCGTCGAGCACCAGGTGCGATCCGGTCATGTATGAGGATTCCTCGCTGGCGAGGAAGACTGCCCCGTTCGCAATCTCGTCGAGCGCGGCGGGCCGTCCCAGCGGGACGGTCGAGTCGTTGTCCGCAGCCACGGCCACTGGATTGGCACTGGCCGCAACGGCATCCTGTGACATTCCGGCCTCGCCCACAATTCCGGGGCACAGCGCGTTGACGCGAATGCGACGATCGGCCAACTCGCGTGCCATGCCGCGAACGAGTTGGATGACAGCGCTTTTCGTCATGCAATACACGCTCTCGTCCGGATATGCCGTGAAGGAGCTGATCGAGCCCATGACGATGACACTGGAACCGCTCGACAGCATCGTATGCATCCGCCGGGCGCACAACCACGGTGCGCGGACGTTGACGGAGAACATGCGGTCGAACTCCTCGGGTGTGGTGCTCCAAAACGGGCCGTAGCTGATCACTCCGGCGTTCAACACCAGGATGTCGATCCGCCGATGTAGCGATTCGACCGACGCGGCCAAGGCGTCGACGGCATGCGCATCGCTGAGGTCGCCGGCAATGAAATCCACCCGCACGCCGGTGCTGCGGAGTTCGCTGGCCAGTGCTTCGCCCTGGACGAGGCGGCGACCGGTGAGCACGAGGTCGGCTCCCTCGGAGGCGAACCGTCTGGCGATCGCGGCGCCGAGTCCGCCGGTCGCGCCCGTGACGACGGCGACGCGTCCTGTCAGCCGCTGGGACATGCGTATCCGCCTTTCGTGACCCGCTCTCGAAGTGCGGCGCGTCCGGTCGGGGCGGACGCACCAGGAGAACGGTATCGGCGTCGACCGGTCAAGTCAATCGATTTCGTCAAGGAAGCGAGTATTTGATCGGCATTCCGTTTCAAATACCCACAAAATGTGTCGCTATGATCGAATTACCGAACGTCGATTAGGTGACCGGCCCCCCGGATGGCTGTCGCCGCTTCGGCCTGTTCGCCGGAGCCTCGTTGGAGGCGCCGACGAACGCGAAAATGTAACCCCCCGTTGATGATTGAATAGCTGTCGATTCGTCAGGGGGTCCGATTCCGGTTATCGTCAAGAGGTGAGTGAACGTACTTTCATCCTTGTTAAACCTGATGGTGTCGCACGCGGACTCGTGGGGGCGGTTCTCGACCGGGCCGAGCGGAAGGGGCTGTCCCTGAAGGCCCTCGAATTGCTCTCTGTCCCAGAGGAGGTCGCCGCCGAACACTACGCGGAGCACCGTGACAGGCCCTTCTACGGTGAGCTGCTCGGCTTCATCACCTCCGGACCTGTGGTGGCGGCGGTGCTGGAAGGGCCGCGTGCGGTGACCGCCTTCCGGCAACTTGCGGGAGCAACCGACCCGGTGGAGAAGGCGGCATCCGGGACCATTCGAGGTGATTTCGCCCTCGAAACCCAGGCGAACCTGGTGCACGGATCGGACTCGGCGGAGTCGGCGCAGCGCGAGATCGCCCTGTGGTTCCCCGACCTGTCCACGACGTAGCCGCAGTCCGCTGATTTCCTCCCGTTCCCGGCGGTTCTCAGGGTGCCCGCCGGGAACGGCGACATCTCGGAATCCTTGCCCGGCAGGGCCGACCACTCATGTGCAGAACGGTTTACGAAGGCTCGACATCTTTGCGGACGACGCGCCCGGCAGGGCCGGATCCTCGAACGGTGGCCAGATCGATACCGCGCTCGCGAGCAATGCGCCTGATCAGCGGAGTTGCGAAGATCCGGGACGTGCATCCGGCGCTGCTGTGCGCGTTCTGCGCGCACACAGTAGTGGTTGGCCTCAGCTCGGCCATGGGTTGGTTCCTCTCTGCGGCGCGCGTTCACCGGGTTCGGCCGTCATCGCTGCGGGTCGGACTGCCCATTCCGGGCGGCGTCGTCGGCGCAGGTCCGGTCGAGGTCCGCGCGGCGTCGGCGGCCGCGAGTCAGTGCACGATGTCGTGCGTAGAACTGGTTGACGGTGAGCCCGAACTCGGTGAAGACCGCCTCTGGTGACGGGCCACCGTAGGGTTCCCACTGTCGGTGAAATTCCTCGATCGCGTGGTGGTAACGATCCATCCGTATGGCTCCGTCGCCCGGTATCGAACGAATGCCCCCACCAATGGAGGGACGTTGATGAGGGGCGGCTGCAGCGCCGGCGGATTGCTCGGAGCGCTGCAGCCGCAGAACTGTGCTGGTAGTCCTATGCCCTGCCGGCGCGGAGTCGTTGGGCGATCTCGATGGCATCGCCTTCCGGAGCGGTCGACTTGCGATCCGGCTTGGCCACCAACAGGTACACCAGGCCGACCACCGCGACGACGAGGAACCCGATCAACGCGATCCATCGGTCGTAGAACGGCAGGCTGGTATCCGCGCTCGGCTTGGCGAGGATGACCATGGCGACGATGCCGTAGATCAGGGCCCCGATGTTGATCACCAGGCCGCTGCGACCGAGACTCCACGGTCCACCCGGTTTCCAGCCCTTGAGGCGCATCCGCAGAGCGGCCAGGACCACCATTTGGAATGCGCAGTAGCCGGCCAGCATCTGGAATGCGGCGATCCGGAAGAGTGAGTCGGGGGAGTAGAAGACGAAGATCACCAGGAGTACCGGCAGTACGTTGACGGCGATCAGTGCATTGATGGGCACGTGACGCTTCTTGGCGGTTTTCGAGAACAGGGCGCTGCCGGGGAACATGCCGTCGCGCGCGAACGAGTACACCAGGCGACTGACCGCGGCCTGCTGACCCATCACGCCGGCGATGAACGAAGTCAAGACGGTGAGCAGGAAGAGCTTGGTACCGATCATTCCCATGCTGTCGTGCAAGATTGCCGGGATGGGGTTGGAGTCCTCGCCGGCGACGATAGCTTGCAGGTTCGGCGCCGCGAGCACGTAGCCGGAGAATGCGATCACTGCGACGACCATGCCGATGACTACCGTCAACACCATGGACACGGGGATGGCGCGGGCGGGGTTGGGCGTTTCCTCGGCGACCTCGCCGCAGGATTCGAAGCCGTAGAACATGTACAGGCCCACCAGTGAGGCTCCGAGGAAGGCGAAGAAGTACGGACTCGATCCGCCGGCGCCCATGGTGTCGAAGAAGACCGAGAAGGGCTGCTTACGTTCGAAGATCAGCAGGTAGAGGCCGATCACCATGATGCCGGCGATCTCGCAGATGAGACCGATCTGCGAGATGCGGGCGAGGGTCTTCGTTCCGGCCATGTTCAGCAGCAGGCAGATCGTGATCACACTCAGGGTGATGGTGAGCTTCTGCACCGGGGATGCGGTGATGGACGGTTCGTCATCGGTGCCCCAGAACAGGCTGGCGATGAAGTCCGAGCTGAACAGGGCCGTCGTGGTGATTCCGATGGTGATGCCGAAGACGTAGATCCATGCCATCCACCAGGCGTAGCGCCCGTTCCACAATCGTCGTCCCCACTGGTACAGGCCGCCGGCGAGGGGGAACTGGGAGACGACCTCTCCGAAGACGAGGGCGACGAGGAGCTGGCCACCGGCGATGAGGAAGATCCAGAAGATCGCCGGCGGGCCCGCGGTACTGATGCCGAGCGCGAAGATCGACACCACGCTCACCATGGGCGAGAGGTAGACGAAGCCCAGTGCGAAGTTCGCGGACAGGCTCATCTTCCGCTCGAACTTGTTCTCGTACCCGAGTTCCCGCAGATGCGCGTCGTCGTCGAGGTGCTCGTACACCTCCGACGGGGTGGAGGAGTCTGGCGGAGGTGGCGTGTCCGCCTGGAGGTCGGCGCTGTCACCGGTGGCAGGCATTTTGCGGTCCCTTCAAGGTTCTTTCACAGTGAGCTGGCCGGATTGCGTGTGTGTTGCAACGCGGCCTGGAGGCGGCTCGTCTTCGGCTCTGCGGCAGGGGATCCCACCTTCGCCGTCGGACGAGCTCGCGTTGTGGGAGAAACGCTACTCCGTGATCGGTATTGCGGCTATAGTCTGGCGAAAATTCCGTGTAACGATCGGGAAGGCGAACGTGACGGCATTTGCGATCGAAGTCTGATCGGCACATCGATCGATGCTGGTGCGTGAGATCGGTGTCATCGAAACGCCGGGTCGCGATCGTCGCGGCGTACCCGACGCGAGGAACGCAGTGTGATGACGGCGTTCGTAGTGAAGACGGCGAGGGCAATCCAGATCAGAATGAAACCCGCCCACCGCGCCGGCGGCATGTCCTCGTGGACGACGAGTACTCCCCACATCATCTGCATCCCCGGGGTCAGATACTGCAAAATCCCCAGGGTCACGAGCGGTACCGCCTGGGCGGCCCGTCCGAAGAGCAGCAGCGGGGCGGCGGTGATCGGGCCGAGGCACACCACGAGGACGGTCTGTGCCGGACCGAAGGAGAAGGCGTGGGGCGCCCCGCTGAGGAGGGCCACCACCAAGATGGTGAGAGCGGCAGGGAGTGCGACCAGACCTTCGGCGGTCAGACTCACCGTCGGCCGCAACGGGATGAGCTTCTTGACCACCCCGTAGGAGGCGAAGGACATCGCCAGGGTCAGTGCGATCCAGGGCGGCCGACCGTAGTCGACGGTCAGGACCGCGACCGCCACCGCCGCGAGTATTACGGCGCAGATCTGCGCCCTGTTGATGGACTCCTTGAACACGATGACCCCGAACAGCACGCTGACCAGGGGGTTGATGAAGTATCCCAGGGCAGCCTCGACGACGTGGCCGGTGGCCACGGCGAACACGTACATCCCCCAGTTGATCGAGATGAACAATGATGCGGCCGCCACCATCCCCCAGGTGCGTCTGGGCAGTCCCTTCAGCTCGCCGAGGTGTCCGGCGAACCCGAGCACGGCAAGCATCAACACGACGGTCCACACGATCCGGTGCGCCACGACCTCGAGCGGCGAGAGGAACGTCAGCAGCCCGAAGAACGCAGGAAACGCGCCCCAGATGGCGTAGGCGCCGAGGCCGGCGCACAAACCGGAGGTGGAGGTGGCAGCCCGGACGGCCTGGGGTGTGGGCGGGGAGGTCACTGCAGTGGGTTCCTTCTGCGCAGGTGGGCGGTCACGTTCTGCCCCCGGCCGCCGGTGGACAGGGTGTGCGGGAATGCCAGGCGTGTGATCAGCACTCGACGACGTTGACCGCGACGGTCACGGCCAGGCCGCCGGTGGAGGTCTCCTTGTACTTCGAACTCATGTCCAGCCCGGTCGCCCGCATGGTGGCGATGACCTCGTCGAGACTGACCCGGTGGGTGCCGTCGCCCCGCATGGCCATGCGGGCCGCGGTGATGGCCTTGTTCGCCGAGATCGCGTTGCGCTCGATGCAGGGGATCTGCACCAGGCCGCCGATCGGATCGCAGGTCAATCCGAGGCAATGCTCCATCGCGATCTCCGCGGCATTCTCCACCTGTTGCGGTGTGCCCCCGAGGATCTCCGCCAAAGCGCCCGCCGCCATGGATGCGGCCGACCCGACTTCGCCCTGGCACCCGACCTCGGCACCGGAAATGGAGGCCTGCTGCTTGTACAGCGCCCCGATGGCACCGGCGGTGAGCAGGAACCGCAGAGCGACGTCGTCGGGATCCTCCCTGCCCGCGGTGGTGTAGTGGGTGGCGAAGTGCAGAACCGCGGGAATGATGCCGGCGGCACCATTGGTCGGCGCCGTCACCACGCGGCCACCGGACGCGTTCTCCTCATTGACGGCCAACGCCACGAGGTTGACCCAGTCCTCGGCATGCTCGGGCGACTTGTCCGGATCTTCGTCCCGCAGCCGCTGATGCCAGGTATGCGCGCGCCGTCGCACATTCAGGTTGCCGGGCAGGTTCCCCGTCCGCTGCATCCCGTTGTACTGGCACTGCTCCATCACATCGCGGATATGCAGAATCTCCTTGACGATCTCTCGTTCCGGACGCAGCGTGAGTTCGTGCTGCATCATCACGTCGCTGACGGCGAGCCGATACTGCTCGGTCAACGTCAACAGTTCGGCGGCGGTGGAGAACGAGAAGGGCGAGGAGCCCTCGTGTTCCGGCGGCCGATTCTTCTCCTCTTCGGAGACGATGAAGCCACCGCCCACCGAGTAGAAGATGCTCTCGAGCAGGTCACCGTGGGTGTCGGAGATCGCACGGAACTTCACCGCGTTCGGGTGGTAGTCGAGAACGGTCAGCGGCCGTTTGATCAGGCGCTCTTCGTCGAGGGAGATCAGGTGCGTGCCCCCGAGCCGGACCCGACGGTCTGTGCGCTGCCGTGCGACGACACGCTCCATCTCGTCGACTTCGAGGGTGTCCGGGTGCAGCCCCTCGAGTCCGAGAAGGAGTGCGGTGAAGGTGCCGTGCCCCGCCCCCGTCGCGGCGAGCGACCCGTACACCTCGACGTGGACCTCGTCGATGTAGTCGAGGACCCGCAGCGATCGAAGTTCACCGGCGAAGCGTGCGGCGGCCCGCATCGGCCCGACGGTGTGAGAACTCGACGGGCCGATTCCGACAGAGAACAGGTCGAAGACGCTGACAGTCATGACATCACAATCCCGGGTAGAGCGGCCGGCTCTGCGCCAGAGCACGAACCTGGTCGGCGACGTCGGACAGGTCGGAGTCGTCCTCGGCGATCAGTGCACGCGCGATCAGGTCGGCGACCTTCTCGAAATCGTCGATGGTGAAGTCGCGTGCCGCCAGGGCCGGAGTGCCGATCCGCAGACCGGAGGTGACCATCGGGGGGCGCGGGTCGAACGGCACCGCGTTGCGGTTGACCGTGATGTCGATCGCGGCGAGACGGTCCTCGGCCTGCTTGCCGTCGATGGCGGCGTCACGCAGATCCACCAGCACGAGGTGGACATCGGTACCGCCGGTGAGCACCGTGATGCCGCGGTCCTTGACGTCCGCGCGGGAGAGCCGCTCGGCGAGGATCGTCGCTCCGTCCAGGCACCGCTGCTGCCGCTCGACGAATTCCGGCTGCTGGGCCATCTTGAATGCGGCGGCCTTCGCCGCGATCACGTGCTCGAGCGGTCCGCCCTGTTGGCCGGGGAACACCGCGGAATTGATCTTCTTCGCGATGGCCGCATCGTTGGTCAAGATGATGCCGCCCCGCGGCCCGCCGAGGGTCTTGTGCGTCGTCGACGTCACGACGTCGGCATGCGGGACCGGTGAGGGATGCAGTCCGGCCGCGACCAGGCCCGCGAAGTGCGCCATGTCGACCATCAGCAGGGCACCGACCTCGTCGGCGATCTGCCGGAACCGGGCGAAGTCGATGTGACGCGGGTACGCGGACCAGCCGGCGATGATCAGCTTCGGCCGACTCTCCCGGGCAATGCGGGCGACCTCGTCCATGTCGATCAGATAATCGGTTTCGGAGACCCCGTACGCGACCACGTTGTAGAGCTTGCCGGAGAAGTTGATGCGCATGCCGTGGGTGAGATGCCCGCCGGCAGCGAGGGACAGGCCCAAGATGGTGTCGCCCGGGTTGATCAGGGCGTGCATGACCGACGCGTTGGCGGTGGCACCGGAATGCGGCTGCACATTGGCGAACTGGGCCCCGAAGATGTCCTTGACGCGATCAATGGCGAGCTGCTCGATCTGATCGACGTACTCGCAGCCGCCGTAGTATCGGCGGCCCGGATAGCCTTCCGCGTACTTGTTGGTCAGGACCGAGCCCTGCGCCTGCATGACCGAGATCGGCGCATAGTTCTCCGAGGCGATCATCTCGAGGCCGGTCTGCTGGCGCTCGAGTTCCTTCCGGATCAGGTCGGCGACGTCGGGATCGAAATCACTCAGCTCACGCGAAAGGATGCTCATGCGTCGACTCCGTTCTTCTCCGCATACTCGGCGGCGGTGAGCAATTCACCGGCCTCGGACGGCAGGACGGCGAACAGCCAGCCCTCGCCGTACGGGTCCTTGCTGACCAGTTCCGGATCGTCGACCACGGCGGTGTTGACGATCGAAACGGTGCCGCTGACCGGCGGGTACAGCTCGGAGACCGTTTTGGTCGACTCGACCTCGCCGCACGCCTCGCCGAGGGTCACCGTCGAACCCACCGTCGGGAGTTCGAGGTAGACGAGGTCACCGAGGTTGTCGACGGCCACCGCCGTGATACCCACCCGCACCGGGTCGGCGGGCAGGGCAGCCCCGGGCTCGACGGCCACCCACTCGTGCTCGTCGGTGTAGCTCAGGTTTCCGGGAAGGGAGATCTCGCTCATGGCTTTTCTGGCCTTTCGAAGATGAAGCTGGGGACGGGACGGCCGACGGGGGGCGTCAGGACCGCTTGTAGAAGGGGGGCTTGACCACGGTGAAGGGCAACTTGCCGCCGCGAACGTCGACCAGCACCGTCGAGCCGAGTCGGCTGCGGTCGCTGTCGAGGTAGGCCAGCGCGATCGGGTAGCCGAGAGTGGGCGAGAGGATCCCCGAGGTGACGACCCCGATGACGGAACTCGGGTCGTAGGCGTCGTGCACCGCGTACTCCGCCCTCGCCGCCCGCTTCCCGGTGCCGACCAGCCCGACCAGCGTGCGCGCCGGAGCCGTGTCGGCGATCTTCGCCAGGGCCTCCGATCCGACGAACTTCTTGTTCAGGCGCACCACCCGACCAAGACCCGCTTCGAACGGGGTGATGTCGAGACTGAGTTCGTGCCCGTACAGCGCCATCCCGGCCTCGAGCCGCAGCGAGTCCCGGCACGCGAGACCGGCGGGAACCCCACCGGCGCGCACCGTCGGCTCGAGCAGCGCCCGCCACAGCTGTACGGCGTTCTCATTCGGGACATACAGTTCGAAACCATCCTCACCGGTATATCCGGTGCGGCCCAACAGAACCGGGATCCCGGCGACGGTGGCGGTGGTGGCCGCGTAGTACTTGAGCTCCTGCACCGTGGCCGCCTCCGCGGAGGGGACCAGGGTGAGCAGGATCGACTCGGCGGCCGGTCCCTGCAGGGCGATCAGGGCGGTCGTCTGCGAGCGATCGGTGACCGCGACGTCGAATCCGGCGGCGCGTTCGGTCAGCTCGGCGAAGACCGTGCCGGCGTTGGACGCGTTCGCGACGACGAGAAACTGGTCGGCGCCGAGCCGGTAGGCGACGAGGTCGTCGATGACGCCGCCGTCGTCGTTGCAGATCAGCGAGTACTTCGCGCGGCCCGGTGCCACGGCGGTGAACTCACCGGCCAGGGCATGGTCGAGGAACGGGGCCGCATCCGGGCCGGTGACGTCGATCTCGCCCATGTGGGACAGGTCGAAGAGGCCGGCCACCGACCTGACCGCATGATGTTCGGTCAGGTCGCTGTCGTACTTCAACGGCATCTGCCACCCGGCGAAGTCGGTGAAACTGGCTCCGAGGGAACGGTGCTCGTTTTCGAGGGGAGTAGCGAAACTCATGCGAGGACTTCTTCTCTGGTATCGGTCGATGAGGGGGCTTCGAAAGCTTCGGGTGCGGGGCACGAGCACACCAGGTTGCGGTCGCCGTGTACTCCGTCGATCCGCCGGACCGGCGGGAAGTACTTGTTCTCGCGCAGCGAGGGCACCGGGAAGGCGGCCTCCTGCCGGGTGTAGGGCAGCGTCCACTCGGTGGTGGTGACCTGGGCGGCGGTGTGCGGGGCCTGCCGAAGCGGGCTCGACTCGAGTGGCCAGGTGCCGTCGGCCACCCGCTGGATCTCGGCGTGGATGCCGATCATGGCGTCGATGAACCGGTCGAGTTCCTCGAGGTTTTCCGACTCGGTGGGTTCGACCATCAGGGTCCCGTTGACCGGGAACGACAGGGTCGGGGCGTGGAAGCCGTAGTCGATCAGCCGCTTGGCCACGTCTTCGGCGGTCACACCGGTCGCCTTGGTCAGGGCACGCAGATCGAGGATGCATTCGTGTGCGACCAGATTCCCGTCGCCGGTGTAGAGCACCGGGTAGTAGGGAGCGAGCGCGCCGGCGAGGTAGTTGGCCGACAGTACTGCGGTTTCGGTGGCCCGGGTGAGTCCGTCCGGTCCCATCAGCGCGATGTAGGCCCAGGTGATCGGCAGGATGCCGGCGGAGCCGTAGTTCGCCGCGGAGACCGGGGGGCTGGCGGGATCGGCCGCGAGCGGGTCGGACGGCAGGAACGGGGCCAGATGCTCCCGCACGGCGACCGGACCGACACCGGGACCGCCACCACCGTGCGGGATGCAGAAGGTCTTGTGCAGGTTCAGGTGTGAGACGTCGCCACCGAATTCGCCCGGCCGCGCCAGGCCGACCAGCGCATTGAGGTTGGCCCCGTCGATGTACACCTGCCCCCCGGCGTCGTGGACGAGTTCACACACGGTGCGGACGTCGTTCTCGTAGACCCCGTGGGTGGAGGGGTAGGTGAGCATGATGGCGGCGATCTTGCCGCTGTGCCGGTCGATCTTGGCGCGCAGGTCGTCGAGGTCGATGTTGCCGTTGGTGGCCGTCGCCACGACCACCACCTGCATGCCGGCGAGCACTGCGGAGGCCGCGTTGGTGCCGTGCGCGGACTGCGGGATCAGGCAGATGGTGCGGTCGGTGTCGCCGTTGGCGGTGTGATAGCCGTGGATGGCGAGCAGACCCGCCAACTCCCCTTGGGAGCCGGCGTTCGGCTGCAGCGAGACCCGGTCGTAGCCGGTGATCTCACACAGCCACCGTTCGAGGTCGTCGGTGAGCTCGCGATAGCCCTCGGTCTGGTCGGCCGGTGCGAAGGGGTGGATGCCGGCGAACTCCGGCCAGCTGATCGGCTCCATCTCCACCGCGGAGTTGAGCTTCATGGTGCACGAGCCGAGCGGAATCATCGTCCGGTCCAGGGCGAGGTCCTTGTCGGACAACTTGCGCAGGAACCGCTGCATCGCCGCTTCCGAACGGTAGCGCCGGAACACCGTGTGCTGGAGGAAGGGCGAGGTCCGGGTCAGTGTCGGCGGAATGTAGGAGGTGTCGACGGGGGCCAGGGCCGCACCGAAGGCCGCCAGGACCCGTTCGACGATCTCGCCGGTGGTGTGCTCGTCGCAGGACACCCCGACGTGGTCGGTGTCGATGTAGCGCAGGTTGATGCCGTCCGCGTTGGCGGCGCGGACGATGACACCGGCCCGGTGTGGGACGTGGGCGACGATGGTGTCGAAGAAGTTCGAGTGCAGGGTCTCGATGTCCGCGGCGTGCAGTCCGGAGGTCAGGTGCGCGGCGTGCGAGTGCACCCGCCGGGCAATCGCACGCAGTCCCTCGGCGCCGTGATAGGCGGCGTACATCGCGGCCACGTTCGCCAGCAGGGCCTGGGCGGTGCAGATGTTGCTGGTCGCCTTGTCGCGGCGGATGTGCTGCTCGCGGGTCTGCAGCGCCAGCCGGTACGCCGGGGAGCCGTCGGCGTCCTTGGACACCCCGACCAACCGGCCCGGCAGCATGCGTTCGAGACCGTTGCGGACGGAGATGAATCCGGCGTGCGGGCCGCCGAAGAACAGCGGCACACCGAACCGTTGGGCCGACCCGACGGCGATGTCCGCGCCCTGCTCGCCGGGGGAGGTGACCAGGGTCAGCGCGAGCAGGTCGGTGGCCACCGTGGTCAGGGCGCCCCGCCGGTGCGCCTCGGCGATCGACTCGCTCAGATCCCGCACCCCGCCGGTGACGGACGGATTCTGGTAGACGACGCCGAAGTAGTCCCCGTCGGGCAAGCCGCGGTCGAGATCGGTCATGACCAGCTCGATGCCGACGGCGTCCGCGCGGCCGCGCAGAACGGACAGCGTCTGCGGGAAGCAGCCGGCGTCGACGAGGACCCGGCTCGAGGCGGTCTTGTTGGCGCGGCGCATCAGCAGGACGGCCTCGGCGACGGCGGTGGCCTCGTCGAGGAGTGAGGCGCCCGCGACCGGGAGGCTGGTGAGCTCTTCGATGACGGTCTGGAAGGTCAGCAGTGCCTCGAGTCGGCCCTGGGAGATTTCCGGCTGGTACGGGGTGTACGAGGTGTACCAGCCCGGCGCCTCGAGGATGTTGCGACGCAAGACGGCGGGAGTGATGGTGTCGTAATAGCCGAGTCCGATCATCTGCACCCGCGGCCGGTTCTTGCCGGCGATCGTCCGCAGGTCGGCCAGCACATCCTGTTCCGCGCGGGCGGCAGGCAGGTTCAGCGGTTGCGCGGTCCGGATCTGCGACGGAACGGCACGCGAGACGAGGGCGTCGAGGGAGTCGTATCCGAGGACCTCGAGCAGTTGCGCGATCTCGGTCTCGGACGGGCCGATGTGCCGGTCTTGGAAAGTGGGTGCGATGTCGGGATGGGACACGAAGGACCTCCAATGGTCGGTTCTGCTCGACTCGACGTCGAGCGCAGAGCGCGGCCCTCCCCGATCTGTCCTGTCACCTGAGAGATTGGGCACCCCAACAGCATTGGGGCACTCTTCACCTTCGGTAAGCGTTCGCGACGCTTTCTCCAGAGTTGCCTCTGCGTATCAGTACTGGGCCTGAGAGATTCCCGGGGAGGAACTTGCTCCTACGGCGGCCCTGCCTCGGCAGGGCATCTCCTGACACGCATCGAACGGCATATGCGGTTGTTGTGTGCCCCGCCACTGTACCCAAAATGTTCGGAGTTCCGCACGCCGATTGGTAACAATCGAGAAAAATGCGCGGAATTCCGCTCATTTGAGGCGATCTGTTCTTGTGTTCGCGGGTTCGGTGCGGCACTCTGGGGAACGAGCGTCGGGCGACCGCCCACGCTGTTCGGCATTCCGATCACCCCGACCCGAGGAATCGCCATGTCAGTGACCAGCGACGGCCGCAAGCTTCTGCGTCTCGAGGTCCGCAACGCTCAGACCCCGGTCGAACGCAAGCCGGCCTGGATGAAAGCCCCCGTTCGCATCGGCGCTCAGTTCCGGGAGATCTCCGCCCTGGTCGAGTCCGCGGACCTGCACACCGTCTGCCGCTCCGCCGGATGCCCGAACATCTTCGAATGCTGGGAGGACCGCGAGGCCACCTTCCTGATCGGCGGAGACCAGTGCACCCGCCGCTGCGACTTCTGTCAGATCGATACCGGCAAGCCCGTGGAACTCGATCGGGACGAACCGCGGCGCGTGGCCGAATCGGTGCGAACGATGAACCTGAAGTACGCCACGGTGACCGGTGTGGCCCGCGACGATCTCGACGACGGCGGGGCCTGGCTGTACGCCGAAACCGTCCGGATCATCCACGACCTCTGCCCGGGAACCGGAGTCGAGCTGCTCATCCCGGACTTCTCCGGAGTGCCCGCGCAATTGAATCAGGTTTTCGAGGCCCGGCCCGAGGTGCTCGCCCACAACATCGAAACCGTCCCGCGGATCTTCCGCAGAATCCGACCGGGCTTCACCTTCGATCGGTCCCTCGACGTGCTCGCCCGCGCGAAAGCCGCCGGCCTGATCACCAAATCCAACCTGATCCTGGGGATGGGCGAACGCCGCGACGAGGTCGACGAAGCCCTCGAGCAGCTCCACGCCGCCGGCTGCGACCTCGTGACCATCACTCAGTATCTGCGCCCCTCCGCCCGCCACCTTCCCGTCGACAGGTGGGTGCACCCCGACGAGTTCGCCGAACTCGCCACCCACGCAGAAGGACTCGGCTTCGCCGGCGTGATGTCGGGACCGCTGGTGCGCTCCTCGTATCGCGCCGGTCGCCTGCACGCGGCAGCCGTCGCCGCCCGCCCCGCACCACAGTCTCCAGTGTCCGGATCGAGCGGATGTCCGATCGAAAACCCGAATGAAACAGCAGTTCGTTCGGAACTCCGATCAAAAATCGCCAAACACTCTTGATTTGTTCGCCAAACGCGTCTAACGTTCTTCTCATGACAAGCGCAAGGCGGCCCGGCGCCGCGAGGATCGAAGCAGCTCCGATCGTCGTGGTCATCGGCACTTTCGACACCAAGGCCGCTGAACTCGGAGCCCTCAGCGATGAGATCGAGCGGCTCGGTGGGATCGCGATCATGCTCGACACCTCGGCTCGGACGGCGCAGCGTCCCTCGGACGCGGTGATCGGCACTCGCCGCTTCATCGACCAGGCGACGGTCGCCGCCGCGGCGGGAAGTTCGATCGCCGCGATCAGCGAACTGCCGCGCGGTGAGGCCGTCAGTGCCCTGCGGTCGGGTGTCAGTCGCCTCCTGAGCGCGATGGTCCGAGAGGGCGAGATCGACGGCGCGGTATGCATGGGAGGGGCCGGAACGCACATCGCCGGCCCTGCCCTGCAGTACCTGCCCTTCGGCTTCCCCAAACTCATCGTCTCGCCGCTGGCCTCGGGAAACAGGACCTTCGACCCCTACGTCGGAATCAGCGACATCGCCGTTCTGCACTCGGTCGCCGACATCATCGGCATCAACTCGGTGACCAGCGAGATCTACCGAAGCGCCGCCGGCTACATCGTCGGTGCCGCGGCCGCCGCCGCGCTCGCCGCGCCGACCGCTGATGCCGGTCAGCGGCCGACCACCGTGGCGGTGTCGATGAACGGCAACACCACCCCCGCCCTCGAGCGAGCCCAGAAACACCTCGAAGGCAAAGGCTTCGGCTTCGTCGCCTTCCACGCCAACGGCACCGGCGGCCGGGCACTCGAGAACGCCGTCCAAGCGGGACAGGTCGACGCGGTCATCGATTTCACGACCACGGAGCTGAGCGGACACCTCATCGGTGGCCTGATGGATCCCGGTCCCCACCGGATGGAGGCGGCCGGCAAGGCCGGGCTCCCTCAGGTGCTCGTTCCGGGCTGCGTCGACTTCATCACCTGCGGCAAGCTGGCCGACACCCAACGACAATTTCCGGGACGCACCTACTTCGGGCACAACCCCGAACTCACGCTGGTGCGGCTGACCACATCCGAAATGATGCGGGTAGCAGAAACATTCGCGGCAAAGGCCAACAACAGTGTCGGCCCGACCCGGGTGTACGTCCCGACCGCGGGCTTGTCCGTGCCCAACGCGCCGGGCCAGGTCTTCTGGGATCCGGAAGCCGACCGCGCCTTCACCACGGTGCTCGAATCGTGCCTCAAGCCGAGCATCGAACTGACCAAACTCGACGTCCACATCAACGATCCCGCCTTTATCGACCACATACTTGCAGATTTCGTTCCTCTGCTCGAAAGCCGTGACCATCACGCACCGCCTGCCGCCCTGGCGGAGGCATCCATCACCACCCCCACGAGAGGTAGCTATGCCCATCGGTAAGGGCGGGCCTGATAGCTGCAAACTCAACCATCCGCGAGTGAACACGATCGATCGGAGGCACCGATGAAAGCAGTAGTTCTCGAAGCCGAGTGGGCCCCGCGTGCATCGGCACGCATCTCGGACCGCGACGCAGAACGCCAGTGGGCCCGCATCGCCAGCGATGCGTACCGTAACCCGTCGGTCGACCTCCGGACGATCGCCGACCCCGGCGAACCCGGCCCCACCGAGGTCGTCGTCGAGGTCGGTGCCTGCGGGCTGTGCGGCTCGGACGTGCACATGTTCGAGACCGACGACGAGGGGTACATGCTGCTCCCGTACCACCTCAAGGCCCCGGTCATCACCGGCCACGAATTCGCCGGCAAGATCGTCGCCGCCGGTAAGGACGTCACCGAACTGCGTGTCGGCGGACTCGTGGCCGTCGAGGAAATCCAGTGGTGCGGCAACTGCCGCGAATGCCGCGGCGGGTACTGGAACCAGTGCCGCAACATCGAAGACCTCGGCTTCACCGTCAACGGCGGCTTCGCCCAGTACGTCAAGGTGGACGCCCGCTTCTGCTGGCCCCTCGACGATGTCCTCGACCGATACGGCGACGAGGAAACCACCCTCGAGGTCGGCGCCCTGACCGAACCGACCAGCGTCGCCTACGAGGGCATGTTCACCCGGGGCGGCGGCTTCAAACCCGGTGGTGCGGTGACGGTGTTCGGCGGCGGACCCATCGGGCTGGCCTCTGTCGCACTCGCACAAGCCGCCGGCGCCTCGAAGATCTTCATCGTCGAGCCCATCGCCGAGCGTCGCGAACTCGCCCTCGAGCTCGGAGCGACGCACGCCATCGACCCGATCAACGAGGACGCCGCCGACGCGGTGCTCACCGAAACCCGCGGAAACGGCTCGGCCATGGTCGTCGAGGCCAGCGGCAACACCAAGGCCGTGATGCGCGGTGTCGAAGACACCCTCGGAGTCGGCGGCAAGGTCATCGTCGCCGGCATGGACGCCAACGCGGCACAGATCAACCTCATCAACATCCAGCTCAAGGCGGGTTCCTTCTACGGAACCGTCGGGCACTCCGGCACCTGGGACTTCCCGAACGTCATCAACCTGATGGCCGCCGGGCGAATCAACATGGAGCACGCCATCACCCGCCGATTCCCCCTCGCCGGGCTCGTCGACGCCATCGACGAAACCAAGGCACGCGGCAACGGAAAGATTCTGGTCAAGCCGCAGCTCTGACCACCACCGACACCTGTATCGAACACCCTAGAAAGGCCTCTCCCATGACCGAACTGCACTCGCGCCTGATCACCGACCTCGCACCGCCGGACATCCAGGAATACCTCAAGACCGACGACACCATCCTCATCCCGATGGGCGCGGTCGAGATGCACGGCTACCACCTGCCCATCGGCACCGACATCTACAACGCCATGGAGGTCTCCAAGCGCGCAGCCGAGAAGGCCGGCGTGCTCTACGGGCCGCCGATCTGGACCGGCTACAGCCCGCACCACCTCCGCGAAGCCGAGAACGGCATGGGCACCATCACCTTCCGTGGAGACACCGTCCGCGGCATCATCTACGACACCGCCCGCTCGCTGATCCACCACGGCTTCAACCGCATCATCTTCGTCAACGGCCACACCTCCAACACCAAGGTCACCGACGAGGTCTTCCGTACCCTGCGGTACGAGACAGGTGCATTGCTCGGCATGTTCAAGCCCTACGGTGAGCGCTACCTCGGCATCATCGAGGACCTGATGGAGAACACCCCCGAGGAGACCGCCGGCTGGCACGCCAGCGAGCAGGAAACGTCGATCATGATGGCGTACAAGCGCGACAACGTGAAGCTCGACCGCGGCCTCGACACCCGCGCGCAGGCTCCCGAGTGGCTGCCCGAGTCCTTCAAGAAGGTCGACGCCAGCCCCGACGTCGAGTTCCAGGGCTACGAGTACTTCTACTTCCCGATGGAGCACCAGGAGATGGCCCCGCACGGCGTCATCGGCAACCCCTTCCGGGCCACCGCGGAGAAGGGCGAACAGATCTTCGACCGGTTCTCCCAGCATCTCGCCGACGCGGTCGGTGAGCTTAAGAAGGTCAAGGTCGACATCACCCAGCGTGAGTACATCCTGAAGGCCTGACCCCGCCCCACCCCTACACCAGCGACAAGTCCCGCCGGGTACTCCCTGGTGTAGGGGCGAGCCCCTCGGGGTTCGAACCCAAGCTTCCGGGTAGGGCGATGTCTTCTCTCGCCCTACCCGGGTATCCACCTCACCCGCAGTGGCCGAGATTCCGAACAAGTTCACAGAGAGCTAACGGTCGCCCCCGACCGTCGACGGGCAAGTTGCTACCTTTGAGTTGTTTACTCCCATAAGGATTCGGTCGGAATAGGCACCGAACGCGATCGAAACCGCGTGTACGCGATGTTCGCCAAACCGAACACCCCGACGTAGACTGGACTCGGCCCGAAGTAACCTTCGGCACGGTGAGAAGCCCGGCCGATACCGCGCCGGGGCGCTGTTCACCGGCGGTCCAGGTGTCAAGAGATGGAGAGAAGAGATGACGGATGATCCGGCGGATGTGGGTTCGATCGGTGACAGGCTGCGAGCGCTGCGCACAGAGCACGGCTACTCGATTCGTGCGCTCGCCGAGCGGGCCGAGATCTCATCCTCCGTCATCAGCGAAGTCGAGCGGGGAAAGACCGAACCGTCGATCTCGACCCTCAAGCGTGTGGCTGCCGCGCTCGGAACCAGTATCACGTACTTCTTCACCGCGCCCTCACAAATGAACGGTCACGTGATCCGCGCCAAAGAACGGGTCACCATCAGTTCGGCAGGCGACAACGGGCACGAGGCCCGCACCTCGATGCAGGCCCAGGGCGTGCATTTCGAATTGGCCTCGCCCAATGAATCGGAGGTCCTCGAGGCCATCTTCGGTCGGTACGAGATCGGCGCCAGCACGGGCGACGAGTTGTACAGCCACGAAGGCGAGGAATGGGCGATGGTCCTGAAAGGACGCTTCAAGATCACCCTCGCCGACGAGGTGTACTTCCTCAACCCCGGCGACTCGATCTGGTTCCAGAGCACCACTCCCCACAAAATTGAAAACGTTGCAAACGAAGTAAGCGAATACATCTGGATCGACACGCCGAAATCCTTCTGACCTGAGATCAGAAGACCCTCGTGTCCAAAAGCGGAGGAGAAATCAATGGGAAAGCTCGACGGCAAGGTCGCCTTCATCACCGGCGCCGCCCGCGGTCAGGGACGCTCGCACGCGGTGAAGCTGGCGCAAGAAGGCGCCAACATCATCGCGGTGGATATCTGCGCCCCCGTGGAGTCCGCTCCCTACGCCATGGCCTCCGCTGACGACCTGCAGGAAACGGTTCGCCTGGTGGAAGCGGCCGGCGGCAAGATCGTCAGCCGGATCGCCGACGTCCGCGACCTGGCGGCACTGTCCGCGGCCGTCGACGAGGGCGTCGAACAGTTCGGGCGACTCGATATCATCCTCGGCAACGCCGGCGTCTGTACCTACGGCAAGCTCGCCACCATGTCGGAAGAGCAGTTCGACGAAATGATCGAGATCGACCTCACCGGCGTGTGGAAGACCGTCCGGGCGGGCGCCCAGGCCATGATCGACGCCGGTAACGGAGGATCGATCATTCTCACCAGCTCCACCGCCGGCCTGCGGAACCTCAACGAGATCGGACACTACGTCGCCGCCAAGCACGGCGTCACCGGACTCGCGAAGGCACTGGCCAACGAGCTTGCTCCGCACAACATCCGCGTCAACTCGCTGCACCCGAGCAACTGCGAAACGATGATGATGACCAACACCGGGGTGATCAAGATGTTCCGTCCCGACCTCGAGAGCCCCACCCTCGACGACGCCAAGGACGGATTCGCCTCGATCCACCTGCTCGACACCCCGTGGGTTCAGCCCGAGGACGTCTCGAACGCGATCCTCTTCCTGGTGTCCGACGATGCCCGATTCATCACCGGCGCAGCAATTCCCGTCGACGCGGGCATGCTCGCCAAGTAGCCCACGACCGAACAGTTCCCAGCAGAGAGGACGACATGCCGTTCACCCATGTCGTGACGTTCCGGTGGGTACCGGAGAAGCACGACGTCGCCGATGAGGTGCGCCGGTCACTCGAAGAACTGGTGCGCTCCCTTCCCGGTGTGCACAGCTATCTGTGTGGCTCGGATGCCGGCCTTAACCCCGGAAACTCCGACTTCGCGGTGGTCGGCACCTTCGCCAGCAAAGAAGACTTCCTGCACTACCGGGACCACCCCGAGCACCAACGCATTCTCGAGGAACTGATCGTCCCCAACCTGGCCGATAAAGAAGTCGTTCAAATCGAACGATGACTTTCGGGTCCTGGCAGGGGCGGATCACCCGCAATCTGCCCCTGCCAGCACCCGCACTCGGAAGAGATCGACACGATGACGCCAGACGAACGAGATCTCCTCGACTTCGCGACGAAATGGCTGCCCTACGGAGGCGGCCCCGGCGAAGAAACGATGTTGACCTTCGGGTTGACCCGGCCGCAGTACCTGCGCCGCCTTCACAGGGTCATCTCCCGGCACCCTCAGACGATCCCCCCGGCCACGCTCGAGAAGATCAAGGCCCTCACGTGAGCTCCGCTGCCACGCAGATCGCCCCGCCCACCGCACCGTCCCCCGGCGAATGGAAGACGGCCCTCCTCGAGCTCCTCCGCGTGCTCAGAAGCCGCGACCTCAGCGACAGCGCAGCGCGATCACTCGCCCTGGCCTCGGCCACACGGCTGCTCGCAGACTCCACACCAGCGGCAGCGAACGAGAACACACCACGGCAGACGTCGGTCCTCGCGCTCGACGCGCTACGCGCCCAACTGCGCGAACTGCAGCTCACCCAGCAGCTCAGAATCGACTGCGTCCTCGATCCGAAGTCGACCACCACCGTTCCCACCCGCGCCGCCACCACCGCCCGCCGGTGGACCACGCACGCGATCACCCTGTTGTGCAACCAGACGCGGGTCTCACGCTTCCACGTCACCTGGTACATCGGCGCCACCCAGATCGTCATCAGCATCCGAGACGACGGACCGGGCGAACTCGACGGGCAGTGGCTGCACAATGAAATCGACCTCGGCGGTCTGCCCAGACCCCACCAACTCGACGTTCGATGCATCCCCCGATGGGGAACCGAGATCGCGATGACCCATGTGATCGGAAACCACAATCTGGCACGATCCCATCTCCCTCACGGGCATCCACTGACGACCCTCAACACCCGCGAACGCGACGTCCTGAACATCGTCGCTCGCGGCGAGAAGAACAGAGCCATCGCAGAACAACTCGGCATCAGTGAGAACACAGTGCGCTTCCACGTCACGAACATCCTGAAGAAGCTCGATGTCGGAAGTCGGCAAGAGGCCACGGCGAAACTCTTCGAAGAACTGCACTGACACGGCACCTCGCCCTGGAAGTGCCCAAGAATCGCCCGCCACCCACGACCGTTGACCAGAACACCGAGTCCGCCCGAAAGGATCCACAGATGCTTCGCGTCGCAGTTCCCAACAAGGGCTCGCTGTCCGCGTCCGCCGCCGAGATCCTCACCGAGGCCGGCTACCGCCGCCGCACCGACTCCCGGGACCTCACCGTCCTCGACCCCGCCAACTCGGTTGAGTTCTTCTTTCTGCGGCCCAATGACATCGCGATCTACGTCGGATCCGGTGAGCTCGACCTGGGCATCACCGGCCGTGACCTCGCCCGCGACTCCGGCGCCCCCGTCAGCGAGCGGCTCGCGCTCGGCTTCGGCCGGTCCACGTTTCGGTACGCCGCCCCTGCGGGCAAGGACTGGAAGGTCGAGGACCTCGCCGGACTCCGGATCGCGACGTCGTATCCCAACCTGGTCCGGGACGACCTCGACGCCCGCGGAATCGACGCCTCGGTCATGCGGCTCGACGGCGCCGTCGAAATCTCCATCCAGCTCGGGGTCGCCGACGCGATCGCCGACGTCGTCGGTTCCGGCCGCACCCTGCGCCAGCACAACTTGGTCGCGTTCGGCGACACCCTGTGCGATTCCGAGGGCGTGCTTATCGAACGCACCGGGTCGGCCGTCGACGACACCGCCCGCAACCAGCTCGTCGAGCGGATCCGCGGCATCGTCTTCGCGCAGCAGAATCTGATGCTGGACTACGACTGTCCGAAAACCATCCTCGACGACGCGCTGACGATCACCCCGGGAGTCGAGTCGCCGACGCTGTCGCCGCTCGCCGACGAGAACTGGGTGGCCGTGCGGGCGATGGTCCCGATCACCGGTCACAACCGGGTGATGGACCAACTCGCCGCCCTCGGCGCCAAGGCCATCCTCGCCTCGAACATCCGATCCTGCCGTGCGGTCACCGACCGATACGCCTCGGAGGACCAATGACGAACACGACCGAACGCGGGAACGCCCGCCGGCTGCAGACTGATAGCACTACCGGCAGACGAGTGCTCAGAATCCTCTCCGGCGCAGTCCGTGCGGGAGTGCGGATGATGAGGGCCGCCGCAGCGGCGGCGCTGGACGTGGCCCGGCACCTCTATCCTGAACCGCTTACCACCGCGGACGGATACCCATCCCTGACTGGGGCCCTGACACCCGCAGCCGATCTCCGCCGCGACGCCGTCAACCGCACAGCGACAATAGCTGCAGTACTGGACAATCCGGCCCGGGATCGCTTCGATCTCTGGGTGGGCGACGAACTGGTAGGTGTGCTCGGTTACCTCAACGAGCACGACATCGCCGCCCAGGAACCCTCCGACCGGCGCGGAGTGGCGTTCATGCACACCATCATCGCGGAGGACTGGGCCCGGCAAGGACTCGCAGCCTTCCTCGTTCGCGAAGCGTATAACCATGCGCGCACACGTAACTGGACGGTCCGACTTGTCTGCAGCTACGCCCGGAGCCTCGCTCTCGACCACCAGGCACACGAGGTACAGGCGTAGCCGCGTCGCGGATTTGGGGTGACCGAGGTCGATCCCGGCGCAACTGTGCGCGAGCGGAAGGCCGCCGACTGCCCGTCAACATGTGCGAGATGAGTAGACACAACGACACTTCGTCCCTCGTGGACTTCTATCGGGCTGCGTGAGCCGTTCCGCGAGTCGAACAAGGCGTCCTCGTCGCTGTCCGTAGCACTTTGAACAGTTCACTCCGGTGAGCGGTGCCAGGCGACACAGCTTTCGGTGTCGAACCAGCCGAACATCGCCGCCATGTCGCTGGAAAATCGCAATTCCGAACATCAAGCTCGATCAATCAGATGAAATCAGCATCTGAAGATCGGATTGCCGAACGAAAAGCTCGATACGGGGTTGATATGTTCGGCAAACCGGGCTACCGTTTCAGTCAAGCTACCTCGCATGAATCACATTTAGTCCCAGCGCATACGGCGCGGGATCGTCCGCCATGGCGGACCGCCCAAACTCCGACCAGCTGATCGCTGCCGCGGAGATCCCACGATGCAGACAAGGCCTGAAATGATCGAGCTAATCGCCATGCTCACGCACAACGACAAGACCGTTGACAACGCAAGGGAGGTCTTCGCGCAGTCCGTCGATGCGCCCACGCAGCACTGGGGGTTCAAGGACACCGGTCTCTCTTCCCCGGAACTGGCGCTGCTTGCGCGAGACATGAAGGACGCGGGTAAGACTGTGCACTTCGAGTCGCTGGAGGAGGAGGAGTCACGCTGCGTGGCGGCAGCCCAGTTCGCGATCGACAACGGGTTGGACTTCCTGATCGGCATGGCCTTTCACCCGTCTGTCGCCACGCTGCTCGCAGAGGCAAAGGTGGGGTACCTGCCGACCTGTGGCGGCCGCAGTGGACTTCCGCGGATGCTTCACGGCAGCATCGAGGACATCGTGGGAGATGCGAACCGAATTCGCCCCCAGGCCGATGGGGTCGCGCTGTCGCTGTACCGGTGGACTGACGGCGATCCCGGACTGCTCGGAAAAGCCTTCATCGAGGAAGTCAAGTCCCCTGTCGTTGTCACCGGCTCAATCAACAGCACCGACCGCATGGACGAGATCGCCCACCTGTCCCCGTGGGGCATCACAGTTGGCTCTGCCCTGTTCGACGACGTGTTCGGGGTCGGGAGTTTCGCCGCCGGTCTGGAATGGATGCGCAACTACTTCGACCGCGGCTGACCTGCCACATCTGTAGTCGCAGGGAGACCCGGGACCCGGGTGCCGCCAAGAGTGTTCCCAGCTTCCCGCGTCGGCGGCCACCTACATCCTCCTACACGTTCTGTGGACGCTCTTTGGCTGACCGCCGACGAGGCCTGGATCGGGTGGCCGCGGGGGACCGCCAAGCAAGGTCCTCGATCCCCGAGGTCGCTCCTGTGCGGTGCGCCGGGAGTATTCGTCACGGGAAGCCTGTCAGTTTGAAAATTCGCTTGTCGCACCGATAATTGGTTGCGCGAGTTCGGGTTCCGTCGCCGCGGATAGTTGGTGGAGAACCATGTGATGCCTACCGTGAGGTGCATCGCTCCGAGACTGGGTCCGGTCAGCATCTTGGTGGCCATGAGGGAACCAGCGATCGTAGCCACGGCGACAGGCCCGCCCTCGCCGTGTCGAAACTCGTTGAAAGCACCTGGTGGTCAGAGGTCGCAGCCTCGCGGATGCTGATGGGGCGCCGGTTGCCGAAGGCCAGGGCGCTGCGAGCGACGATCACGGAAGCGAGCTCCCTGAACAACACACAGCCGCCGAGAAACACTGAACTGCCCAGTCGACGTCTGCATCCCAGCGTCGCCGACGGGTGCTTCCCGCCCACGGCATCGATGTATGACCACACCCAGATGAGGAGCCACTGATGACCGTCACCTTTCCTCGCGAGCGTGTCGGGCAGTTCGTCCGTCGCAGCAACCAGCACGGCTACCGCACCGGACAGTGGGCACAGATCCTGATGACCGTTCCATCACGCGACCACGACTGCTGGCTGGTCGCGTATCAAGACTCCGAAACCGACGTGATCCCGATCGAAAACCACACCGACCAGTACACATTCCGCTCCGAGCCGGCCGACTGGCGGTGCTGACCCTGCAGTGAGGGTGGCTGTCATGGCTCGCGGATTCGGCTCCCGTGGCATCTCCCACTGATTTCTCGAAATATCCATGGCCCTGTGGGTAAATGTCCGCTGTCAGTCGAGTTGGCATACGCATCTGTGGGAGAGATGCCAACTGTGTTGACGAGAATCGAGTTGACGGACAGCGTGTTCATGGCAGCGTTGCAAACGTGCGTTCGATCAGTTTCGCGAGACGAATCGTATGTCACATGCCTGACAATCAAGCGCCAAGCCGTAGTGTGTCGCACAACCTGTCGAAAATGCCAACTATCCCGTCAACGGACAGCTACGCCATGGTGCCGAGATGCATCTGATGCAGATACGGAGCATTCTAGTTGACATAAGGTCCGTTACCGTCTAAATGGAATTCCCTGTCTGTCAGCGTATTTGGCAGACGACACGGCTGGAATGGTCGTGATCGCTGCGGCGCGCCCCGCATCCAGGATCAGCCCTTCGCGGAGAACGCCTACGAGTTGACAGTTTCTGCTGGCGCGATCGCGGCCGCGACCGTCACGATCGATCGTCGGGAACCGCCCACAGTCCGGAGCCGGACCGTCGGTCGGTGTCGGGGATCAGTGCCCGGAGTCGGGCGGCGTCTTCGCGGAGTGTCTTCTGCAGGTGGGGTCGGACGTCTTCGGCGACGTCCGGTGGTAGTGGGCAGCCGTGGTGTACGAGGTCGGCGGTGTTCTCGATGAGCCGCGCCGCTCGCATGAGGAGCGGCTCCGGCACCCAGACGGTGGGGAGGTCACCGTCGTGGTCTCGGGTCATCATGCCGAGGGTGGAGATCAGTGCCATTGCTGTTGCCGGCTCGTGGGGATCTTGGTCGGTGCCGGCGAGTGCGGCTGCTTCGACGAGGGCGGCGATCGTTGCACCGAGGGTGGCCAGGGGCATGGCGATGGTGCGGGGCAGGGTCAGCAGGTCGGCGCCGGGTGCCTCTTCTTTGATGCTCAGGGCCATTTCACGGGCGAGGGCGTGCAGTGTGTCGTGGTCGAAGTACTGCCGGGCGGTGCGTTCGGTGATGTGCATCTGCTCCGCTACGGCAGCGACTCGGTCGGTGAGCAGGGCCTCGAGTTGGTCGGTGGGGACGGTCAGACCGATGCGTGCCAGTTCTCCACCGAGAGTGGCCGCGGTCGTGCTCAACCATGACGATGGTCGCGGCATCGAGGCCTCCTGATCAGATCGCTGCACCACACCTGGTTTGTCTACCAGTCGTCACGGCCGCCGCTGCGATGATCGTGACGACCCGGCTTCGGTCATCGTGCTGGCCCTGGGTGTCGGCTGCTGGTGGCCGGTAGTGGGCAATGTCGCCGGTTCGGCGGGGCGGGCGGGGCCGTCAGTGGGCGGCCTGGAAGGCCTGTTCGACCTCGGTGGGGATACGTCCGCGGGTGGAGAGTTCGTATCCCTGCTCGAGCGCCCAGGCGCGGATCTTCTGCGTTTCGCCCCGCGGCCGCTTGCCGGCAGTGGCGTTGCCCGGCCGGTCGGCGCGGTGCTTGCGGCCGCCGACCCGGGTGGAGTGCGCGATGTAGTACTCGAAGGTCTCGCGGAGTTCCTTCGCGTGCTCGTCCTTCAAGTCGATCACGTACTCGACGCCGTCGACGGCATAGTGGATGCTCTCGCCGTCCTCACCGATGACGGTGCCGTCGATGTCGTCGACCATCTCCACCACGACCTTGCGTGCCACAGATTCCACTCCTCATCTTTCCGGTACCGACCGGATCGACATCACTGGCGGCATCAGCGCTACGACACGCCCGACATTCGGTCGTGATTGTTAGGCTCAGCGATGCCGCAGAAGCATCGCTGCTGGTCAAGGCAAGCAAACACCTTCTCCGGGGACTCTCGAGGATTGGCTACCGTTCACGGGTATGACGAACTTTCCCGCACCCTTGGCGGGGCACCTGATGATTGTCGGTGCGATCGGCCGCCGCAATCGGGTACGCCTCGTCCACCGGTGTCCTCGGCCGGATGAAGGTCAGCACTGGAGTTCCCGGTGCTGTTCAGCCGGCCTGGGGGTCTTCGTCCTCGGGTTCATGACCTGGCTGTCTAGCGCTCCCACAGCGACTGAGGTTGCGCCGAGTGCAATTCCGCGCACGTGATGCACGAGAGAGTATCTCTACCAATCGAAACCCAAAGGGGGGTCATGCGGCTCCAAGACGAGCACCCGGAACTGTTTCGTCAACTCCATCCGACCCGCAATGTCGGGGTCGATCTGGATGCGATCTCGAACTCGTCCCACGAGATGCTGTGGTGGCGATGCCCCGTCGGTCACGAGTGGCGCGAGACCCCGCTGCAACGGCGATCGCCCGCGCGGTGGAAGAAGGGCGATCTCTACGCCTGCCTGTACTGCATCGCGCCTGGCGCCGTCGTGCACAGCTGCGGTCACCGCAGACTCCAGCCCAGCGAAACCACCTTCCGTGTGCTCGCCCACCCGTGCGAGAGGTGCGAGGTCACCGAACACACCCACCTGATCCTCGACGCCCACGACGAGTCGGCCGCCGCCGCGGTCCGCCTCCTCGACACCAGCCCCCTCTACGCCCTGTTCTGCTCCACGGCGGCCGACACCGTCGAGTGGTGGGACGAGCTCTTCCCACTGGTGGAGGCGTATTTCGTGCGGATGGTCAGCGTGTACGTCGCGATCGCGGCCGTCGAGCACCGGCCCACGTTGAGCTCCCCGACCTCGAGTCTGCTCGGCGCGTGCATGCTGCGGATCCTCGACGCGCTGCCGCCCGGCTGCCGAGAGGAGATGCAGGCGGCCGTGCCGGACGACGCCGGTCACTTTCGTGACAGGTATCTACCCGGCCATCACAAGAGCGAGATCGGGTGGGCGCTCAAGAAGCTCGGCTTCGACATCCTCGACACACCCCTCGGCGGCGATATCGAGCGGCGCGTGCAGTTCTGCGAGCACCAACGCTTCACCGCGACCGGGGAGCTGCCCCCGGTCGACCTCGCCGACACCACAGTCTCGGAGAATCCTCGGACCTGAACAGGAGGACACGTCCCGCGGCGGGTCGCGTGGCCGCTCCTCCGAAGATCGGATCGGCTCTGAGCTCTGCTGTTCTCCGGCGCGCGCAGCGGTCGGCCGTGGAGTCGGGTGAGGTGGACGGATTTCGCCGAGGTGTGGGGGTGTTCGGCGAGTTGGCGTCGGAGGCGGTCGTACATCTCGTGCGCGCTGATGGCGGTGAGGTCGGTGAGGATTCGGGTGCCGGTGCAGGTGGTGTCGGCGAGGAGGGCAAGCAGGAGGTGTTCGGTGTCGATGATGTCGTGGCCGAGGAGAGCGGCTTCTCGCAGGCTTTGTCCGACGGCCTTTTCCGGGGGTGGGGTGAAGGGGGGCCCGGCGCATTCGGTGTCGGTGTTCGGGTAGGCGGGGATCTCGTCGAGGGCGCTGTCGAGGTGGGGGCCGGTGATTCCCCAGGAGGTGAGGGTGGCGCCGGTGGGGCCGCCGGCGGCGTGGATGCCGGTGAGGAGGTGTCCGGTGCCGAGGTGGTTGTGATGGTGGGTGCGGGCGTTGTCGGAGGCGAGGACGTGCCGGGCCCGATCGCTGAATTTGTCGAACACCGCTGATCACTCCCTCGGCGGACCCTGCGAGTGGAGCCGGTTGCCACTTCCAGTATCCCCGTGTAGGGGGCGCTGAGCCTGCGAGGAGGAGAAGTCCCGGGGCGGTGGGCGATGGTGCCTGGTCCGCCACCTCGAAGACGGTGTCGGTGCCGGCCCGGGCTTCCTTGTGTCCGTTGACAGCGATCACACCGATGGTGAGGTCGAGGGCGGCGGGTGGGGGTCACCGCGGTTCGGGTCCGGGGCGGCGGTGGGGTGTGCGGGTGCGGCGGTGGTGGCGGGTGCGGTCTCGTTCGGTCAGTCCGCCCCAGATGCCGTGGGACTCGCCGGTGGTGAGGGCGTGGTCGCGGCATGCGGTGAGCACTGGACACTGCTGGCAGATCTGCTTCGCCGCCCGTTCTCGTCGGGCGCGGGCTCCGGTGCGTTCGCCCTCGGGGGAGTAGAACACGGTCGTCTCGGTGCCGCGGCAGGCTCCGTGGTGCTGCCAGTCCGACTGGGTGTGCGGGTGTGGGCGAAGGTGTTCGGGGGTGTTCATGCACTTCTTCCGGTACCGGGGTGGGTGACAGCGAGGAAAGGGGTGGGAAGGTGGTGCGTGGTGTCAGTACGCCCGTTCGGAGGGGGTGCCGCAGGGTTCGGGTCCGTCGTGCTCCGGACGGGGTGGGGTGTCGTGTTCGGCGAACATGGCCGCGAGGTGGGCTTTGATGGTGGCGGTATTCATCGCGTCGCCGGGTGCTTCGTTGCGGGGGTGGGCGGGGAGGGGCATGGTGTGTTCTTCCGGTGGGGCGGCGGATGGGCGATGCGGGATGGTGGCGGGCGCGGGGAAGCGGAGCGGGGCGGTGCGCGTGGACGAGGGTGCGCGGGTCAGGGGTGGACACCGGTCGCGGACCCGATGATGTTGTGCGACAGGACCCCTCGTCCTGTCGCACGATTGACGGGTTTCGCTGCGGCGAGCGGGCGCGGGTGAGTACGGGCGGTACCGATCAGGGGTATCGGCGGCCGGTGCGCCCCACGCGCTCGGGGTGGGGTGCTGATGCCTGGGCTCGACATCGAGGGACACGACGGAGGCGGCGGTCTCGGGGGTGCCTCCACACCCTCGTCGTTGACCGAACTATGGGTCTGACGAGGTGTTATGCCTAGGGTAGCGAGGGTCTGATTGACGTCTGGATGAAATCGGAAAGGAGTAGTCGGCGTCACATGCCCGCGGCGACGGTTTCGGGGGGACGGCGGGAGAGCGGGCGCTCAGCCTGTCGGTGACGGGAGGTCCTCGGTCGGCGGGCACGGTCGGCGATGGCACGGTCACCGGGTCTGTCGCCGCGGCGTGGACGGGAGGTCGGTCGTCGGGTCCGGCGGCTGCCCGCCGGCCAACTGGGGCCCGCCGTGGGCGGCGGTGAAGGCGTGCGCGAGGCTGTCGAAGGTGGGCACCGTGTCCATACCGACCCGTGCGATGATGCGGCGCAGAGGGTGAGGTGCGGCGACGGTCAGGTGGCCGCGTTGCTCGCGGATCCGGGGGCCGGCCTCGGCGAGTACGGACAGGGCCGCGGATCCGACGAAGCTGGTGCCGAGCAGGTCGACGACGGCGCTGCGGCCGTGCAGCACGACTTCGTCGAGGCAGGCGGTGAGTATCGGGGCGGTGACCGCGTCGACGTCGCCGCTCAGGCGCAGCACGATCGGACCGCCGGTGGGTTCGTCGATCTTGAGGGTGAAAGGGCAGTGGTCGGTGCCGGCTCGGTCCCAGCCGGCGGTCTCGGACAGGGACAGGCGTAGGCGTTGTGGGCTTTCGATGACCGATCGCAGGTAGGTCATGGTCGCTCCCGGGTGGGGGCGGTCGGGGAGCGGGCACCCTGCCGGTGGGGGCGGGGGTCGGTGCACGCACAGCGGCCGCAGTGGATGAAGTTCGGCGGCTGCTGTCTTAACCTGTGACGACGACGGTAATCGGGCTGCAGCCGGAATGAAACCCCAGCATCGGCACAGCACCCGCCGGTGTGGCGCCCACACCCACCTCACCCGGCCGCGTCGCGGCTCGGCGGGATGCCTGCCCTTCTCGCGCGGACGCTCTCCGACGAGGACATACCTGGGGGTCGCGCCCGGTCAGTGGTGCCAGTGCACCGGGCCGATCCGCACGGTGACGCCGAACACGCGGCGGGCCGCGGGACGCGGCACGATCCGCACGCGAATCCGGGGTGGCGGAGCACGCCTCTGCTGCCGGTCGGGCTCGGCGCCCCGGGGGGCGGTGTGGTCGCGGGCGCGGACCGGGTCGCGCAGCAGGGTGTAGGCGGCGAGGATTTGTTGCAGGTGTTCGTCAGCACCGGGGTCGGCGGGCCCCGGTCCGCGGGTGTCGGGGTGGTGTCGGCGGAGCAGACGTCGGTAGGCGCGGGCGATCTCGGACTGAGAGGCCGCAGGGGTCACTCCCAGCACCCGGTACGGATCTCGGTCGACGCTCATCGTCACACTTCCTCGTCCCGCTTCGCCCCCGCATCCGTGTGGTCTCCGCGCTCCGACGCGTGGTGACCGCGCCCGCAGTGTTCGACACGACCTTGTCGTTTCGCGCCGCAAGACCGCGTGCGTTGCGGCGGCCCCGGCCGCCCGTTCGGGTACGCGTCCGGGTCACCGGGTGCGTCGGCTTCGTCCGCACCGCGAGCCCGCCTGCGGCACTGCTTAACTCTGCCGGTTCCCCGCGTGCGGTGGTTCGACGCGGGTGTGGTTTTTCGTGTGCGTGGCGGGTGGCCGGATCCGGGGCGGACGACGTCGAATTCGAAAAGGGTGCCATAGTCAATGGCGTTGCGCCCGAACACCATCGCTGTGGTGTGGTGGCGCCGGTGTGTCTCGTCGGTGGGTCGGCGGCCCCGGATCGGTGCTGTGTACCAGGGGTTCGCCGTGCCGTGTCCGCGCAGTGGACAGGTGACGGAGGCGCGGCGGCGGTCGAACCCCTTTCGTGCATCTCGTTGCGGGTACGCACACGTGCATTTCGCTGTGGTGCTTTCTCACCCCCTTTCTTCTTCGTCGCGATCGTTTCCGGTGTTGTTCTCGATCCCGGCGTCTCACCGCGGGTGTTCGAGTTCGCATCCCAGCCACCGCCCCGGTGGGCTCGTATCGCCCGGTGGTGAGCGCTGGGTGGCCCGGATCTGCGGGGCCGGGGGAGCGGTCACCGGCCACCCCGACCACCGGGGACGCGGTGGGTGCCACGGGCCGGACCGTGCGGTGGCCATCGCCGCGAGCAGGATCGCGGCCTGCGGGGTGAGCGCGTCGGCGAGGATGCGGTCCGAATCGGCGACGACAACTCGTAGTCGAGCTCGTGCCACGGCCGCACCGCCGCGCGTGCGAGGCGCTCCGGTGAGCCGGTGCCGGGTGCTGCGGTGACCATGATCGCCGAGGTCATCGACGTTCACCCCCTCCTGGAGGGCTGTCACGGTGTGGGTCAGGCGGTGACGGCCCTGCGCTCGGAATGGTTGCTGATCTCGATCTTGCGGGGCTTGGCCTTCTCCGCGATCGGGATCGTCAACCGCAGCACCCCGGCGTCGTAGGACGCCTCGATCTTGTCCGCATCGAGGTTCTCGCCGAGGAACAGCTGCCGGCTGAACACCCCACGCGGACGCTCGGAGGCCACCATCTCCTGCTTGTCGTCGAGTCCGGGCCGCTGCGCCCGCACGGTCACGGTGTCGCGTTCGACGTCCAGATCAATCGATTCCACCTGCACGCCGGGCAGGTCGAACTCCACCACGAACCGGTCATCCTCGCGCCAGGCGTCCATCGGCATCACCGCCGGCCGCGCCGCGGTGCCGAGGATCTGCTGCGTCAGACGGTCGAGGTCGCGGAACGGATCGGTGCGCATCAACATCGTCTCCACCTCCAGAAACCCTCTCATCTCAACAATTAAGCTCCAGCAGATGCTGTAGATTTGGTATAGCATCTGTCGTAGACTATGGCAAGAGTCTGGGCGAGATAATTTCCGATCGGAGCACGGCATGACCCCAGAATCCGAGCGCGACACCGAGATCCGCTCCCGGCGCGGGGTGTACGGCATCTCGGTGGCCGCCGAACTGTCCGGATTCGGGATCGCGGCGCTGCGGTTGTACGAGGAGTACGGGCTGCTCACTCCGGCCCGCACCGGGGGTGGTACCCGTCGCTACAGCGACGACGACCTGGTCCGGCTCCGGCGGATCGCCGAACTCATCGACGCCGGCGTCAACCTGGTCGGTATCGGTCACGTCCTCGACCTCGAGCGCCGTACCGGGGAACTCGAAGCCGACAACGCCCGTCTGGAAACCGACAACGCCCAGCTGCGCGCGCAACGACCACCGCCGCCGTGACGGGCCGCGCTAGGCCTCGTCGAGTGAGCGATCCCCGACCGTTCGACTGGTGAATCATGGTCTCTACGGCGCCGGTCGGACGGCGACGTCCTTGTGCGCGCACACGCGTGAGTTGTCAGAAATGGGGTAGCGCGCAGACCAGAAAAATCAGACCTGCCGCGATGCCGAACACTCCGGCGAGCACGCCGAGAAGCACTTCCAGGGATGTGGATTTGTCGTCGGTGACGTCCGGGCGCCGGAGGCTCAATGCGCCGGTGACGAGGGCGGCCCCACCGAGGATGATGCCGAACCCGAACATCCAGAACATCACGATGGACAGGGCACCGAACATGATCGCCGCATCGGACAGGCACGTCCCGAGGCGCGGGGTGGGAGCAGTGGGGGAGGAATTGCGCGCGGGTTCGGAGGCGAACGGACGGGCGGCGGTGGTCATGATCCTCCTTCATCGGACCGGGGAACGGCGACTCTGTCGACACGGCGGCGGCCGGGCGAGACGGGAGCTCGGCGAGTCTGCGGGCGACGCCGCGAATACGTATCTGGGTTATTTTCCAGCCATCGCAAATCTCGAAACCGGGCCGGAATCTCGCGTCGAGGAGACAGAGCAAAACGTCTCTGCGCCAGCAAAGCCCGATTCGAGAGCGCGTGGGGTGCCATCGACATGAGCACTCGCAATCATTGCTTATCAATTTCCGCATGCATGCGCAACTGGATGGCAATGATGGCGCTGGGGAGGGTCGAGTGCTAATTTCTGGTGTGCACAGTGACTGCGCTCGTCGGGTGACGGGTGCCGGAGTCGAGGGGAGGTGTGCTGCTGTGCGCCACGACGATCGACATCAGCAGCAACAGTTCGGTGATCCCACGGTCGAGGCCCCGCTGGTGCTGGGTGAATCGGTGCGCTGGCCGGAGCCGAGCCCGCTGGCGAACTGGTGGCAGCAGATACTGTTCGGTGAACGGGAGGCGATGTGAGAACCATGCGCCCGCCGCACACCGTTTTCTCTTGCAGCCGTTGCGATCACGTGTACCGGTCGCGGGAGGTAGAGCGGTCCTTCGCCGCTGCGATGGCCCGGTTGAACGGGTGGGAGATCGGTGACGGTGTCCTGTGTCCCGGCTGCGCCTCGATCGGCGCGGTCACGGCCTGACGGGTCGTCTTCGAGAGGCCAGGAGCCTGCACCTGCGGTGAACCGGCACCCAAAGTCGTCAGCGGTGGTCACCGGTGGGGCGGAGCAGGGTGGTGCGGTGGCCGCTGAGCGAGGCGATGTCGATGAGGAGGTAACAATCGTCGGCAGACCCGCTCCACGGGGAGCGGGTGGGATCGTCGAATCCGTCGAGACCGTCCGTGCCGGCGAACAGTCGGGCGCGGCCGATCGTGAGCACCGACCAGCCCGTGCGCGTCGACGCGGTGATGTTTCCGGTTTCGAAGGCGAGGACGGTGCCCTCGAGCGGGTGAGCCACGGATTGTCTCCGGTCGGGATGACGATCTGCCCGTCCGGGCAGGCGAAGGTCACCGGCCGCACCGCGGGCAGGGCGTTCTCCCCGCGCCCCCTCGATTTGCTCATTGAGGTCGAACACCGCTCCGCCAGCGACAGGTCGGCCTGGACGAGGGCATCTGTAGCAACTCCTATGGCCTCACCGGCCAAGTGGCACATCAGCGCCAATCGGTCTGTCAGGACGTCGAGTTGGTCGTGAAACTTCGTCCGCATGCGCATCATCATCGTGCACTCCGCCGGGCGCCGGGGTTTCAGGCTCCTCCCGAGCGCTTCGCGTCGGGCCCGGGCCTGACCGCGTTCCCCGTCCGCTGGAAGGTAGTGAGCTGGTGCTCGCCGAGCGAGCAATGGGAACCGCCGTTGGCTAAGGCGCAACCACCGGAGTCCGGTCGGATCGTTGTCGGTCGCTAGGCCCTGGAGGCGCCTCGTATGAGGTTTCGTCGGAGAGGTGCTTACGATCCGGAGGTAGGCCGAGCGGAAGGCGCAGACCGATGCCCGAGAAGAAGGATCACAGTCCGAGACCCGAACCCGGTCCACTCGGTGCGGGCGCGCGGATGCTGGTGCGCCGGCGGTCCGAACCGGCGCAGACCGGTCGGATCATCGAGGACTACGCCGAGCTGACCGACACCGAGGAGCGCGGGCACGCCTGGGCTCCGGTGCACCGGTGGGCGGTCGCCCTCGACGACGGGCGCCTGGTCTTCGCCGACACCGACGACCTCACTGCCGACCCGAGCACGCCAGACTCCGCCGGGTAGGCCGGCCCTGGCCGGTGGACGAACCAGTCAGAGACCGTGCCTCCGGCGACCGACCGAGTTGGGTTACGTCACCGCCACGCTGCCGGTGAAGAAGAACGGCGCCGCGGCGCCGAAGCAGAATACGGTCGCGTTTCCCTTCGCGAAACCGCTGAGCTTGCCCGCAACCCCGGGTCCGAACGCACCGGTCTTGAAGTTGAAGCCCGAGTCGAATCCGAAGCAGGTCCAGTTCTCGCCGGCGGGTACCGTCACCACCACCTCGCCGGATGCCCCGGCGCTCAGTGCCGGTACCGCGGCGGCGGTGCCGCCCGCGAAGATCATCGCGGGCGCGATGACTGCCGACGCGATGGCTGTGCGGACCGCGATCTTCTTCTTCATGATGCTCACCTCGTTCTGAGAGTCCCCGACTCTTGCAGCGAACGGGTAGCGAAACTGCCCTACGCTGGGCGCCGATTCGGGCACCCGTTCTTGTGAACATGTCACGATTGCCCCGATAAACAGCAGGTGAAACGGCGGAATGGGCCGAATGTAGTCGGCCAGGACCGACAGCATCCCGAACATGGCGCGGCCCTCGGCGGCACTGCAGCCGTGAGCACGCAAGCGGACGCTGCGACCAGTCCCCTAAATGCGTTGTTGCGCAACGGTATAAAATTTCCGATAGTTTGTCTGCCTCGGTGCCCGTCGCGAATCAGGATCGGTCATTGGGGGTCGACGGTGGGCCGGTGTTGCCGGTCGCGGAACCGGGCCCGGTGACCGTCGAGCACCGCGTCGGTGGCGAGGTTCCGCCGCCGCTGTCGAGCGGCGGCGTAACGGACGGTAGCGCTGCGCCGGTGGAGCATCTCGGCGTGCGCGGCCGCGGAGTCGTCGTCGAGCAGAAACGCCACCGCCCGATCGCACTCGATGAGCGCCCGCTGGTACACCAACCGGCTTAGGGCACCGTCATCGAAGATCAACCGCATCACGGTGGTATCGATGAGGTCGAACGGGAGCCGCATCAGCCGGTACTGAAAACGGGCGAGCGCTCGCGCCTCGCCGCCGATTCCCATGGTCAGAGGGTAGTGGCGCGGCCGGGTGCGCCGACACGGTTTCCTCGGTCTCACCGGCACATCGGGCATGTGTGAGGACCCGCCCACGGCGAGCTCTGCGGCATCGACGACCGGAGCGACGTGTGTGTGGCAGTGGTTCGTGAGGTTATGGGAGGGCCGCACGCGGCCGGGGCGGGGTGGGCGAACACTCGGCCTCGGCGCGTGCGACGTTGGGCGCCCCGCGGCCGAAGGGGTTGGCGACCGAGCCGGGGCTGGCTGCCCCGGCGGGTCTGGCAAGAGCCCCGGGACAACGTAGTGAGCGGGTACCCGGATCCGGGCGGGCTACGCCGGATTCCCGCAGGCCCCCGGAATGCGTGGCAGCTCGGTGGCCTCGGTGTGCTTAGTGGAAGTCGTCGTCCGCAGGATCCACCGACCGGTCGGGTCGTTTCGCGGCCGAACTGCGGTGTTGCGGTGGGCGGCCGATTGAGTGGCCCCGCCGCGGGGTAGTCGGCGGAATGCGCCCCCCACCGCGCAGGATCCGCTCACAGACCGACGTCGGCGCCGAGGTGCACCACCACATCCACTCGACGAAGGGGTTGGGCGATGACAAGCAAGGGCCAGATGGCCATGGCCGTGGGTGCCGGTTACATGTTGGGCCGCACGCACAAGATGAAGCTGGCGCTGATGCTCGCCGGGTACGGGGCCAGCAGACGGTTTCCCAGCGGGTCGCTGGGTGTTCTCAACGAGGGCCGCAAGCTGCTCGCCGATTCCCCCGAGGTCGCCAAGCTCGGTGCGACGGTCCGCAAGGAGCTGATGAATGCCGCGAAGGCGGCCGCGGTGACCGCGGCCAGCCAGCGCATCGACTCGCTCAACACCCGGCTGCAGTCGGGTGAAAACCTCCTCGGCGGCCTCGGCAAGGCCGCCGGTGGGCAGAAGAAGTCGAAGCGGGCCCGTGACGAGGAACCCGACGACGAGTACGAGGACGACGAGTACGAGGACGACGAGGACGAGGGCGCCGACGAGCCCGGTGACGACGATTCCGAACAGACGCCCCGCGCCCGCAGGCGGCCGACCCCGCGCCGCCGGTCCTCCGCGGGCGGTGGTTCCCGGCCCACCCGGTCCCGGTCGCGGTCGCCGTCGAAGGATGACGACGAGGACGAGGACGAGCTGTCCCGAGCCCGCAGGACACGCGCGAAGGCGACGACCGATTCCATACCCGTACGACGCACCCGGAAGTGATCAGTGATGACCTCGAATCTTGACAGCGCGGCGAAGAAGCTGCGTAAGAACGTCTCCGGTGCGTCCGGTGAGGCCGCATCGATCTCACCCCTGCAGAAGGCGGCGCAGGGCCTGCTCGGCACCGTGACCGACAAGGCGGTCTCTACCGTGTCCGACAAGGTGCAGGGTGCGGCCGGCCGGCTGACCGACTACGCCGAGGGCGGCGGTGGAAGCCTGCTGTCCGCGGTCACCGGCAAAGGCAACGGCAACGGCGACGGTGACGGTGACGGCAACGGTGACGGCAAGTCGCTGTTCTCCGGGCTGACCGACAAGGTGAAGGAGACGGCGTCGGATGTGAAGGACGCGGTCACCGGCGGCGGCGGTGGCGGTAAGGGCAAGAAGCTCAAGTTGACCAATATCGTCGAAACGATCGATGTCGGTGTCCCGGTCCAACTTGCCTATAACCAGTGGACCCAGTTCGCCGACTTTCCGTCGTTCATGAAGAAGGTCGAACGGGTCGAGCAGGAAGCGGACGAAAAGCTCGAGTGGAAAGCGCAGATCTTCCTGTCGCACCGGACCTGGGAAGCGTCGATCCTCGAGCAGGTTCCGGATGAGCGGATCGTGTGGCGGTCGAAGGGCGCCAAGGGTTTCATCGACGGTGCGGTGACGTTCCACGAGGTGACTCCCGATCTCACCCGTATCGTTCTGATTCTCGAGTATCACCCGAAGGGGTTGTTCGAGAGGACCGGAAACCTGTGGCGTGCACAGGGTCGGCGAGCGCGACTGGAGTTGAAGCACTTCGGGCGTCACGTCATGACCCAGTCCGTTCTCCATCCTGACGAGGTTGTGGGGTGGCGCGGGGAGATTCGGGACGGCAAGGTCGTCGAGCCCGAGGAGTCCGAGGACGACTACGAGGAACCGGCCGACGACGAAGAGCCGCAGGACCAGGACGACGAGTCCGGCGAATACGAGGAGGAAGAACCGGAGGAGGAGCCGGAAGAGGAGTCCGGCGAGTACGAGGACGAGGAACCGGACGAGGAACCGGAGGAGGAGCTGGAGGACGAGTCCGGCGAGTACGAGGAGGAAGAACCCGAGGAGGCGCCGGAGGAGGAGTCCGGCGAGTACGAGGAGGAAGAACCGGAGGAGGAGCCGGAGGACGAGTCCGGCGAGTACGAGGACGAAGAACCCGAGGACGAGACCGCTGAGGACGAGACCGCTGAGGACGAGACGGAGGAGGACGAGACGGAGGAGGACGAGACGGAGGAGGAACCCGAGGAGGACACCGCTGAGGAGGAGACGGAGGAGGAAGAGCCTGAGGAGGAGCCCAAGCCGCGCCGGCGTCGTCCCGAGCCGCGCCGGCGTCGTCCCCAGGAGGCCGCTGCGAAGAAGGCTCCCGCGAAGAAGGCTCCCGTGAAAAGGGCCGCAGCTAAGAAGACCCCTGCGAAGAAGGCTCCCGCGAAGAAGGCTCCCGTGAAAAGGGCCGCAGCTAAGAAGACCCCCGCAAAGAAGGCTGCCGCGAAGAAGGCAACACCGCGGCGTAGGACGGGAGCACGCGCATGACCACGGCAGGTGGACCCAGCTCGAGTAGTCTCGCCGACGTCATCGACACCATCCTCGACAAGGGCCTCGTGATCGACGCCTACGTGCGCGTCTCGCTGGTCGGCATCGAATTGCTGACCATCGACGCCCGCGTCGTGGTCGCGAGCGTGGACACCTATCTGCGGTTCGCGGAGGCGGTGAACCGGCTCGAGATCGGCAGCGAACCGAAGGGGCTGTCCGAGATCGTCTCGGGCGCCACCGAGGGCGCTGCCAAGTCGAAGACGAAGGGCGCCCTCGAATCGGCGGGCGACAAGCTCGGCGGCCTCTTCGGGGGTGGGGAGGAAGAGGAAGAACCGGAGCGGGAACGAGTGTCGCGCAAATCGACGCGGGGTGACCGGTGATGGCCACCTCGGAGCAGACGAAGCAGACGACCGGGGTGTATGTCTACGGCATCGTCCCGGCCGACGTCGAGGTCGCCGAGGGTGCGACCGGGGTTGCGGACGGCACCGTGGAGGTGGTCACTCAGGGTGACATTGCCGCCCTGGTGAGCGGGCTGTCGGTGGACCGGGCGCTCGGTAAACCTGGGGACCTGCGGGCGCATGCGGACCTGCTGGACGGGGTGGCCGGGGTGGCGCCGGTGCTGCCCCTGCGGTTCGGTGCGGTGCTCAGCGACGCCGACGCCGTGCGGGAGGAACTGCTCTCTGCGCACGCGGGCGAGTTCGGTGCTGCTCTCGAGAAATTGGAGGGCAAGGCCCAGTACATCGTGAAGGGCCGGTACGTGGAGCAGGCGATCCTGCGGGAGATCCTCGACGAGGACGAGCAGGCGGCGGCGCTGCGCGAGGAGATCCGCGACAAGTCGGAGGACGCCAGTCGCGATGCACGGATGGCACTGGGGGAACTGGTGAGCAACGCGATCGCCGCCAAACGCGAAAAGGACACCCGCAGGGTCGTCGAGGCGCTCGACGACCTCGCCGCTTCGGTGAACGTGCGCGAACCCACGCACGAGGAGGAGGCCGTGCAGGTGGCGATCCTCGCCGACGTCGAGCGTCGGGACGAGCTCGAACGGGTGCTCGGGGAGCTGGCCCGGGACTGGGACGGGCGGGTGGAGATGCGCCTGCTCGGACCGCAGGCGGCGTACGACTTCGTGGTCGCCCCGAAGCCGGAGGGGCAGGGCTGAAGGGATGGGTCTGTTCTCGTTCATCGTCACCTTGCCGCTGCAACCGGTCAAGGGGGTGATCTCGCTGGCGGAGTTGATCCAGCGGCAGGTCGAGCAGGAGTTGCACGATCCGGCGCGCGCCCGCCGGGCGCTCGAGGAACTCGAGGAGGCCCGGGAACGCGGTGAGATCACCGAGGAGGAGGAAATGCAGGCACAGCAGGCGATCCTCGACCAGATGACGGGCGGTGGCGGAGCCGTCCCCTGAGCGAGTCCGGCACACGCCAGAGCCGGACCTTGCCCGGCCGCACCGGTCGGGGACTCGGGTGGAGAGGCGGGTGTATCCGGCCCCACCCCACAGCGCCGCGCTGCCGCTGCAACCGGCGCAGATCGAGGGGTCGCGGGTACGTCACCGATGTCGGGGTCCGAACGTATGGGTTCCGGGAGTGCCCCGGACAGGGGTTCGGCCGGGAATGCTCCCGCATTCTCGGCCGGATCTCTGCTTCTCGAGCTCTTCACCGCAATCCGATTACTCTCTCGATCCGCACCGTCGACGTTACGCGCGTACCGCCTCCGCAACAATGACCGAGCGGCCGCTCAACAGGTGGTCAGCGGGGTGTGACGGGCGTAGTTGCGAGGATCGGAACCGGGGCGTCGAGCGTGTACCGGGTGACCTGATCGACGGGGGTGCGGAACTGCCTGTGCCCGCGCACAGCCTGGGCGCTGCACGGGGCTATCGCTCAGTTCTCCAGGACGAGGTGAAAGATCCGTGTTCAGTGGTCGCCGGCGTCGGCTGTCGCGTCACGGATCGTCGACTCCGCAGGGGTGGCCGGCCGCTGCACGCCGACCGTGGTGCTCGCCGACTCGTCCTGGCGTGGAGTCGATTTCGCGTCGAAGTAGTCACCGCCCTTGCTTGGGGCATTGTAGGTTCCCCGGCAGCGGTGCCGGGGCGCCGGAACCATGCGGGGAATGTGCTTGCGGCAGTGGATGTACGCCTCCTGCACCGTGATCACCACCCACCGTTCGGACAGACGGCCACCGCCGTGATCGGCGGGCAGGTCGGGCACCGCGGCCCGCAGGTCCTCGTCCTCCACGATCCGAGCGGAACCGTTGATGTGCAGGCCGACGAGGTCACGAACGAAGTCCACGAGGAGGATCCCGACGTGCGGGTTTTCGGCGATGTTGCCGAGGCTCGCCATCACCCCGTTTCCGCGGTACTCCGGATACGCCAGCGTTCGCGGGTCGATAACGTGCATGAATCCTTGTTCGCCGGTGCGCAGGCTGTTGTCGCACTCGCCGTCGGCGTCGGCGGTCGCCACGAACGCGATCTCCTGACGGCCCACGAACTCGATCATCGCCGGATTGAGGTGATCGAGCATCTGGTCGGAGTAGAACCGGGTGGCGCGCTCCTGTGTTCCGAACTTCCACTGGAGAATTCGTTCGCCGACGCTGCCGATCGGGGGGCGGGCACTCATGACGCTCCTGACGGGAATCGAGGGCAACTCGGTCGGCGCTCACCCTACGTGACTGTTCAGTAACTTCCGCAGTGCCCGATCCACCTCTCAGTACAAGGGATCGTGGCAGATGTCGGCGGAATCGACGCCCGCGGCCATCAGCTGGTACTTCGTGGCGCGAACCATGGACGGTGAGCCGACGACCTGGATGTCGTGATCGGTCCAGTCCCCGTACGTGGCGACGACGCGTCCGAGCTGGCCGGTGAGCAGATCGTGCATCCCGGCCGGATTCTGGGTGTTTCCCGAGACCCACCACGGGTTGTCGCTGTTTTCGATGACCGGGACGACGGTGAGCCACGGGCAGGTCCGAGACAGCCCCCACAGGATATCGAGGTCGTAGAGGTCGCACGGGTAGGTCCCGCCGACGAACACATGGGTCCGGGGAGTGTCGTCCAGTCGGGGCATATCCAGCAATTGCGCCCGCAGCGGCGCGATTCCGGTCCCTTCGGCGATCATCAGGCGACGTCGACCCGGCCGCCGTGACACGCCGAGGCCGCCGAGCGGGGAGCCGATCAGCCAGGTGTCGCCGATGCGGGTGTCTGTTGTGATCGCGGGGCTCACCCAGCCACCGGAGACGCGGCGGACATGGAATTCGACGATCCGGTCGGGGTGCGGAGGGGTGGCGAAGGAGAGGTAACGCCACATCCGGGGGCGAGTGGGTACCTGCACACTCACATGCTGACCGGGGACATACGGCATGGTCTGGTCGAGTTGGAGACGAACGATGGCAAGGTCGTCGAGGACTCGGTGGTGGTTGATCACGGTGCCGACCCAGGTGGGCGGCCCCTGCTCGGCGTTCGCCGCGTCGGTCATGGTGGCGACGATCAGGGCGATCGCGTCGCGCCATGCGCGCTCGGTCTCGTCGGTCCACAGTTCGGTCCCGGTCAGGTTGGCCAGCGCCGTGATGAGTGCGTCTGCGACGGCGTTGTAGTGGTCATCGGTGACGCCGTACTTGCGGTGATCACGTCCGAGTTGCGCGAGCAACGGCAGGACCTCGCCGGGTGTGTCCAGCTGGTCGATGACGTATCCGATGGCGTGCATGAGTCGGTCGCGCTGGTCGTCCATGGCGGCCGGAAAGTGTTGGCGGATCTCGGGGTTGGAGGCGAACAGGACGGCATAGAAGGCTCGCGCGAAGGCGTTCTCGCCCCCTGGGGACGCTCCGACGGATTTGAAGCTTGATCTGACCAATGAAGTCGTCAGAGAGTCCACGACAATCGCCGCCTTTGATAGTGGGAGAACGGGTCGGTGGGTTCGCCGAGGTGGTGCTGGTCGAGTTGGTGGTCGCGGATGAGTTCGTCGATGAGATCGCCGCGGATCTCGTCGGTGCGGGTCCTGGACAGCACCGTGGCGGTGGACCGGCCCAGCACCGTGATGGTGAGTCCGGAGCCGGCGAGGTCGAGGAGGACACCGGTCCTGTGGTCTCCGAGTACACCGGTCTCCTCGAGCAGCCGCAGCGCCGCCGTCTCCGCGGGTACCACCTGCACGTGGTGGAGTTGGTGCCGGGCCGCCGCCGCCCGCACCACGCCGGCCTACTGGTGATCCTGGTGGGCGACGGCCGGCGGGTGGGAGTCGCCGGAATGCTCGGCGAGCAGGGTGCCGACCGTTTCCGCGGCGAGTTCCTCCGGGTGGGATCCGTCGGTGCCGACGGCCCGCGAGCGGGACTTCGCTACGCCGGTGCTCTCTTCGTCCGGGTACGCGCCGCACCGCACTCGCTCCGATGGACACCCTGAGATTCGAACTCATAACCAAATTATAACGTTTCGGTCACAGGAGCATGAAGGTGGGGCGGAAGCGGTACGCCTGCAATGCAACGCGACGCTACCCCGTTGTGACGGCTGACTACACGACGCTCGAGCGCTGTAACGACAGGGCCCACAAGGGATTCCGCTGCTCGAGCGTGCTTGTTCCATTCGGCGTCGAGTTCTGCGGACAAGCAAGGACGACTCCGCGGCCTCTTGCGCGGGCACGCCGTCGCCGGTCGATCGGGAGGTCACCGACCGGTTGGCGACCAGGGGTGCCTGGAAGTCGGCATTCTCGAACTCGAGGGCCCTGCTTGCGAAGGCCAGGCGCCGCCTCGACGAGGTCTCCGCCGAGAGATCGACTCCCTCCAGGAACATCGAGCACCACCGAGGTAAGCGACGGTCACACCCCCCAAAGCTCGGACCTCGCCGCCCAGACCAACCTCGACACTGACGATGACGTCTCCGCCGCCGACCCGGCTCGGGGGGATACCGCGTGGGGGTGCACACCTGGCAGGTGTCCCGCCCAACGAAGCTCCGACAGCAACGGAGCTACCGCGCGGGCACCGCTCCCGGACCCGCCGCCCGCGGGGCCGGAATCCCATGAGCCCTTTCCAGCACCGGTGCTACGAAAACAATTGATCCACAACGCTTCGCGCTCTTCGCGGTCGTGATGCGCTGATGTCGCGTTTCCCGCGTGCCCGGACACCGCGCGGTTGCGAACCCGGGGCCCTTCGGTCACCGACGGGAGACCCTCCGGCGGGGACCGCTTCCGGGTGCCCAGCCGCCGCGGCGGGGCCGGGTTGATCGGTGCCGGTGTGGTCAGGAGCCTGCCCACAGCCGTCGGCGAGCAACGGCCTTCATCGTCTCGACCAGTTTCGGTTGCAGTGGCGTCGGCGGGTCGAGTTCGAGGTTGGTGTGCAGTTCCCGGAAGAATTCGGTGGGGCTCATCCCGAAGTCCGCCAGGATCGTCTCTTCCGGGCCGCCGCCGTGGCTGTACCAGCGCAGTTCGAAGGACACCATCCGGCTCATCGGTGCAGCACTCATCTGGCCACCCCTTTCCCGTCTCGTCGTTCGTGTGCTCGTGTGCTCATGTGCTTTGGTGGGGAGCTGTAATGCGCCCGGGGTTCAGTGACGTGCCGCGCTTGCCGCGAAGCCCGCGAATTGTGCCCCGCATCTCATTTCCGACAATCTCGAATAGTGTCACCCTCGCAATTCGGGCAATGAGCGCTCAGGCGGTAGAAATTTCGGCTCCACGCGAATATTTCGGCGCCGCGCGAACAATTTTCTCGGACCCGTCCCCGGACGTGTGCGACCGTCCGGGTGGGCGCTCCGAACCGTCGACGGAAACCGGGCCTCACCAGCATGAACCGCTCGGGCCGGTCTGACCGCTCCCCGGCGGGTGGTTCGACACCGGCGTGCCGCCGGGCCTGGCAAGAATTGCAGTTTGCGCAGCTCAGCGTGGTGCTCGGCTCACCTATTGGTGAACCGAGCACCACCGCTTCTCGTTCTACGGTGCGGTGTTCCGGGCGCTGCGGGCGGTCAGCCGATGCCGCCGCCGATGCCGAAGCTCAACTGAAGCCAATGGAGGAACGCCTCGAGAGCGACGTTGAAATCAATTCCTGCAGAACCCATGCAGATTTCACTCCTTCTGCTGTGGTCGGGTATCCACGCGAACGTTGTTTCGCGCTTATTTCTTTTATCGGACGGACCAGTCGGCCGCGTTTCACATAAATCCGGATTTCCCAGTCTGTGAAATTAAACAACCGACCAGATTAATTCGCCCACGAGGGATTCACACTCACCGGCGCCCGCGTGACCTGCGGATGCGGCCGAGGTCGGCGGTGGAGGATGCGTGTACCGCACCCTCGACCACCGGCCGGACCGTCGGGGTCGTCCGGCCGATGCCGCCGACGCGGTGCGATCCCTGGCCGGGCGACCACCCGACGAGCGCCTCGCCTGCCTTGATCCGCGTCCGGCGGACGCGCATCCAGAGGTTCCCTTCTGGTGGGTCACCACGCCCGCATGTATCACCGTGGAAGGCCATTGCGGCGTCGTGCCGCGGACACGGCGGTTCAGGTCGCTGTTGCGAGGAACCTCAGCTGGACCCGGAGTGGGGAATGCTCTCGGGCTGTCCACCAAGGACTCGATGAGGGCATGACCATCCTCGACGGAGATGATTGCACCGGTGACACCATGAACCCCGCGCCGACCCCGTTCGCCGAGCCTGTCGGAGGTGTCCGCAATACTTGCGTGCACCACCAGTCACACAGGTAACAGGAGAACAGTCGCATGCGCCCACACCCCCGGACCGCCCTGCTCGCGTTGGGTGCGGTCACCGTCCTCGGTCTGACCGGGTGCTCGGCGATCGTCGATGCGGACCCGGGCACCGGGTCACTCGGGGGAGCGCCGGCCGCTCCGGCGCCGGTGTTCGATGCGGGACCGGCGTTGGCGAAGCTCGACACCCTTGCGGTGAAGGGCCGTGCTCCGAAGACCGGGTACACCCGGGAGCAGTTCGGGCCGTCGTGGTCCGACGACAACGGTGTCGAGGGCGGACACAACGGCTGCGACACCCGCAACGACATCCTCCGCCGCGACCTGGTGGATCTGACCTACAAGTCCAGCACCCGGGACTGTGTGGTGGCGACCGGTACCCTGCACGACACCTACACCGGCACCACCATCGCGTTCGTCCGCGGGCAGGACACCTCCACCGCCGTCCAGATCGATCACGTCGTCGCCCTGTCCGATGCGTGGCAGAAGGGGGCCCAGCAGCTCAGCCCGGAGCAGCGCCGCGACCTGGCCAACGACCCCCGCAATCTGCAGGCCGTCGACGGGCCGACGAACTCGCAGAAGTCCGATTCGGACGCTGCATCGTGGTTGCCGCCGAACAAGGCCTACCGGTGCACCTACGTTGCCCGGCAGGTCGACGTCAAGGCTCTCTACCGGTTGTGGGTGACCCAGGCGGAGAAGGACGCGATGAGCCAGGTCCTGCACTCCTGCTGAGCACCGCTGTGCCAGCCGAGACCAGCGTGGACGCGCACCGCCATACGCGATCGGGGGACGCCATCCGTTCGACCCACCGTCCACGGACGTTGCGTACCGATGATTAGGCGTCCCGGTCCCGGGTAAGCACCCGTATACGCACCCCGCGCCGGGCACGGCTCCAACACACACCCTTCCCGCCCGCCAACCGAGGTACGCGGACGACAGCTCGGCATTTGCGGGGTGACGACGATGAAAACCAGCGGCCAGGTGGTAGTGGCCCTCGGGGCGGGCTACCTGCTGGGGCGAGGGACCGCGACGCTCACCAGTTCCCCGGAGGTCGCCAAGCTCTGCGAGACCGTTCGGGGAGAGCTGATGAACTCCGCGAAAGCCGCGGCGATCACTGCGGTCACCTCGCACATCGATTCGCTGACCAGCCGGCTCCACTCCGGCGGTGAGAGCCTGGCGGGGCACGTGGGCACTGGAGCCGGCGCACTGGGCAGGTCCGGCGATATCCGCCGGTTGCACCTCGTCGAGCCGGACGAGGGCGAGACCAAGGACCGTGAGGGGGACGGGTCCGCAGCGAACGAACGGGGCCGAACAGACGGAAAGCGAGCGGGTAAGGGAAAAGGGAAGCGGGGCAAGGAGACGGACGAGACCGACGAGAGCCCCGCGACCGAGCAGCCCGAGCAGGAACAACGGCCGCGACACCGACCCCGACGAAACCGGAGCACACGCACCGCCAAGGAAATCCGCCAGTGGGCTGTCCAGCACGGTTACGAGATCTCCTCCCGCGGACGCATACCCGCGGACATCGAGCACGCTTTCGCCGACGCCCACTGACAACCGGAGCGGTGCCGGTCGCCCACCCACAGCCGCGTCACCCGGGAGACTCGACCCGAACCCGAGTTCGGCGCTGCCTCCTGTCCTACTCCTGATGCCGCCGGGTCCAGCCCACCCCTGTCCGCGGGCACAGACGGTGTCCACCGCATCCGTTCGTGCGCCCGACCATGATGAACGGCCGGTGCGCCCCGCCGCCGGGGTGACGCCCTGGGAACTTGGTGTCGAGGTCGGGAAGTGGCACTGGGCGGGAGATTCAGCCGAACACGATCTGGCACGTCGCCGATCGGCTCATCTCCAATCCCGAACTGCGCGGCGCGCTCCCGGACACCAGCACTGTCTCCGGACACCTGCACATGTCCACGGTCCCAAGGCCCCCGGGTCAGCCCGCCGCCGCGGCCGAGTCAGAGTGAGGCGGCGAGCACCCTGCCCCGGGCCTCGACGTATCTCCACAGCAGCGCGGTCGTCGTGGCGTCCGGGTGCGCCAGCTCGGGTAGGTCCTTGGCCCCCACGATCTGATCATCAACGGCCGCGACCTTGCGCAAGCACTCATCGATCATCTCGGGGGTCAACGGGACGGCGTCGAGGCGTTCGGTGAGGTAGCCGATCGAGTCCTCCAACCGAAGGTCCGAGGTGGGTGCGCCGGCGCACCGATTGGCGGCACGTTGCGTCCAGTCGTCGAGTTCTGCGACAGTGGCAGGGTTTTCGACGGCGACGCGTACCGCCCGGTTGACAGCTTCCGGGTCGGTGATGTCACCGTCGAGGAAACCTCCCCGTTGCAGAATCTGCTCCAGGTGATGATTGGCGAGACCGTCGAATCTGCTCCACCTCCAGATCACACTGCCCATGACCCTGATGCGCGGGTCATCCCCCTGCCCCATGTACGCCCTCCCCGTTGATGAAACATGCAGATCGGTATGTTTCCATATCTGTGGGTCAACGGGGCAATCCGAGCACGGCTGCCGGGTGTCAGATCTCCGCGGCGTGAAGGGCGATGAGCCGCCGACTGGCAGTGCGGCGTTCGCGGCCGATGGCGAGGAGGTGCTCGAAGAGCTGATCGTCGGGCAGTTCGGCCGCCGCTTGGGCCATCGATTGCGCGGCCTCGTGGTAGCCGCGCCGGTAGGCGCGGGTGACGACGGCTTTGGCGTAGTAGCCGAGAGAGACCGGATCAGCTCCCGCGGTGGCGACGTCGGTGAGGGCACGGGCGATGCGGATGCCGTGGTGGCCGGCGAGTTCGCCGTCGCGCTCGAGGGCGGTGGCAACCATGGCGGTGCCGTGAGGTGCTCCCTCCCGCACGAGTGCGGCGATGACACCATAGAGCTCGGCGTGGAGGGGGCGGTGGAAGTCGGTGGTTTCGACGATGGCGACCGCCCGTGCGGCGGTGTCGGCCGGTGCCCAGAGCAGGGCGCACAGACACAGGGCTTCGATGTCCTCGCGGAGGTCGGCGTCCACGTCGTCGGGGCGGAGCACGTCGACGGGTTCCTCGACGCTCGCCTGGTCGCTGGTGCTCATCTTCGTCGCCTCCTCCGGGGTGTGGTGGTGGACAGGCTGCAAATCGGTGGGGGTGACACGGTCGGGCGTCGTGGAATCATGTACTCGGCGGCCCGGTTTCGCGCGGCGTGACGGCGGCGGCAGGGCACCACTGGGTGACCTCGAGGGAGCCGAGATTGTTTCCGGTGGGGACAGTGAAGGTGCATGCTGCCAGCCAGGAGCCGCGGGAGGTGCGCGCCCAGGCATGCAGCACGCCGGGAACCTGGATGTCGAGGTTGAGTCCTTCGGCGCGGACCCGGAGCGGAAGGTCGTGGGCGAGGCGGCCACCGTCGTGGGCGATCGCCGTGGCCAGATCGACCGTCACCGGCTGGGGTGGGGTGATCGTGCGCCACGGTTTGGGGTCGTAGGTGGGTCGCCAGTGCCGGAACTTCCCATCGAACATACATTCGATTATGTGTTATGGTGACGCTTCGGCGCCAGCGGCGGGGTAGGGAAGACCCCACTGGTGGCGCCGCCCACCCGAGGCGTACGGCTGATCGATCGTGAGTGGCAAGAACGCTGCGGGCCGCCGTGTTGCGCGAAGTCCCGACCGCCGATCACCGCTGCCGGGTCCTGGTGCAGAGCAAGGGGCGTGTTCGATGCCCGGCGATCCGCCCCCGGATGAGACCGGTGGGCCGGAGCGCAGCAGAGTCGGGGTTCGGCACGAACCCAGCGCCGAGCGGGTTCTGCTCCTCAGGCGTCGCCACCGTGCGGCCCCGAATCGGCTGTGGGCCGATGTCCTCTGCCGTCTCGTCGCGTCGGCGTGTGGCCTGCGGGATCACAGCGAAGCGCGACGGAGTCGCCCACGGGTGTTCGACTCGGATTCGTCTCCGTCGTCGCTCGACCTTGGCGTCCGTCGTGCGCATGATTGTGCCCCGGCATCGGGGGATGACGCCGGGGCACGGGGGGTGTCCAGCAGAACAAAATTGGGGGGATGCGCTGCTGGAACAGCACTCATCCTAACGGTGTCTCGGACGCGCTCACGCGTGGGGTGACCGTCTCCGCACTCGACGCGTGCCCGTCGACATGATTCCGGGCGACGGGCCCCTGGCGTCGTCAGGAGCGCCTCTGGTGCCACCACTCGGCGGCGCTGGATTCGATTTCGTGGGCGCGGGTGGGCCAGGCGGAATCGGCGGTCAGCGATCGGATGGTTGCCGCCATTTGTATTGCGCTGCCATCGATGTCAAGTCTGGTCAGGAGGCGGGCGATGCGGGTCTGGTTCTCCGGCCAGCGGCCGCCGGTCGTTTCGACGAGCACCGCGACGAGGGTGGCGCACTCGTGGTCGGTGATCGGGGGAGGGGTGCGGGTCATTCCGCGCAGTCCCCGGCTGCCCCGGGTGAGCCATCGGTCGCCAGCTTCCCGCTGGATCCGCCGCCAATACACGGGGCCACGGTTGCTGAGGAGAGAATGCACCGTCGGACGGTAGCAACCCACGGTCGATCAGCCGTGTGCGGCGGTGCCGGCCGTCGCAGAGGGCGCCCAGCATCCCGCTCTCGGGGCCACCGACGTCGGGTTTCCGCGGCCGTGGCGGAGGGGCGGACTACGGTGACCTGTGCGACGAGCAACAGGTCGCCACTCACTGCCCAGACCGGTGATCCGATCACGGTCCTGATCTGCGGTGTTCCGCGGATTGGTAGATGTGTGGCGGCCTGTTTCTCGGCGAAATCTCAGGACCAGCGGTGATGCCGCCCTCTTTTCGTCCCGGTCGAGGAGGGCGCAAGCAGTGACCATGGCCGAGCCGTGATCGCCGATGTCCGGTTCGGGCGAGGTCGCCGGCTGTCCCAGATTCTCGATCATGCCGTGGGAGACCTGCGCGGGATGTCAGAGGAAAGCCGCCGACGCCTTCCCCGGTGTCAGCGGCTCCTCACCCGCCCGGGAACGCTACGCACTGTAGGTCTTGCCCGGTCACGGGGTGACGGTGACGCCATATCGCCTCTCGGCAAGTGGTCGCTCGCGGCGACTGTTCTGATGTGGTACCCGGGGTATGCGCGCCACCGTCAGCCTCTGCAACAGCGGACTGTCCGTCGGTATTCCACACGCCCGCGGTGCGCCGACAGGCCCTGGCCTGTACGGGGCCAGACCGTCCTCAGTGGGCATCGCCGGTGGTGATCGGCTACGAGGTCCTTGCCGTTGTTGCGGACGTTGTTCACGGCCCCAAGCTGCCCGGTGCCGGGAGTGCCATCAGAGATCGGGCGAAGTCGACGTCGGTATTGGTCGGGTCGAGCCAGTCCGCCCAATTCGCTTCGGCCACGCTCATCGGCATCCGGTCGTGGATGTGCCCGACGTCGTCGGTGGAACTGGTGGTGATCACCGAGAAAGTGACCAGCCAGGCGTCCGGATCATCGTCGGAGACGTCGGGGTTGCGCTACAAGTCGAAGATCCCGGCCAACGGCAGAGTGTCACCCTCGGCCGGGTGAATGGAGTACGGCTGCTTGAGCGGTTTCCCGGACTTGTCGACCTACGCCACATCTTGACCGCCCGATAGTGCCACTGACCTTTGGTGGGGCAGTGGTCCTCGGACCCGGCTCGTGCAGGAGGTGAACTCGGCGTCGTGTGATCTGGTCGGCGTGATGCCCCGGTGGTGTGCCGCCGGTCAGGAAGCGGGCGCGAGCAGCTTGACGAGCTGAGTCCGGGCCCGGTGGATCCGTGTCTTGACCGTTTGGACGCTCACGCCCTGGTGTTCGGCGATATCGGCGTAGGTCAGGGACGCGAACTCGCGCAGGACGATCGCGACCCGGAAGTCTTCGGGGAGTTCGGCGAGGGCGCGGCGAACGGCGTCGACGGTGGCGACCCGATCATCAACGCGAGGGGAGGGGTCTTCGAGCTGGAGTTCGATTTCGTCGTCGCCGGCGCCGAGGCTGCTGGTTTCTTTCCGTCGGCGCAGGACCGCGAGGGCGGCGTTGGCGGCGATGCGGTGCAGCCAGGTGTTGAAGCGGGACTCGCCGCGGAACTTGTCGAGGTTCCGCCATGCGGCGACCAAGGTTTCCTGGAGGGCATCTTCGGCGTCGGTGTGGTTGCCGGTGATCTGCAGGCACACGCCCCAGGCGTTGTTCCGGTAGCGGCCGACGAGCTCGGCGAAGGCGTGCTGGTCGCCGTGTCGGCACAGCAAAATCAGCTCAGCGTCGTCCATCGGTTGTCCCCCCGGCTTGTCGTGCGTCCCGCCCTGTTCCAGTGCCGTGTGATCGTACCCGCCGGGAAACCGGGGTACCCGCGGACCGTTGTGCGGGGTCGGCGGGTACCGGGCCAGCGGTGTTCGTTCCGCGAACCCGCTTCGCGTTCGGTACTGGTCAGAAGGTGTCGTGCCCGAAGTCCTGCTCGGGCAGCTCGAGGTCAGGCAGCGGGTCCTCGACATGAGTCGACACATCGTGGTGCACCGCCGGGTCGACGTCGGGGAGGTGATCGTCGTCCGCGAAGACCTCGGCCGGCACATCGACGCCCTGATCACCGCTGTCACTGTCGCCGTCGTCGATGTCGCCGAGGTCGAGGATCAACTCGTCCTCGGGAACGACCGGGGTGTCATTCATCTCCGGGACGAGAGAGCCGTCGGCCTCGGGGGTCTGCGGGTCGAGCGCCACCTCGAGCGCGCGGTTCCAGACGTCGTCCGGTACCGGTGTGTCCTCGGTCGATAGGCCCAAGGACTCCAGGAGAGGATCATGATCCTCCATCGCTCTACACCTCTTCCCTGCTGCGTTCGGTGCCGGTGGTATCCGGCAGCTCGAGAGTTAGATGTCTGCAGGAACGGAAATGTTCCCACGAGGTGACATCGGATCTCGCACCCCGGTGTGTCGGGGCGCGAAATCCAGTGTCCACGCCTTTGCTCGGACTGCCCACTCTCACAGCGGCAGCATCGCCCACGGCCGCTGATCGAGGGCCATCGCCGTCGGATCGGCCGGGGTGTCACGGGGTGCGAGGTCCGGGTCGACCTCGTCGGCGGTGAGCATCTGGCAGCCGGAGTCCTGCCAGGCACCCTCGAACTGAGCGATCGGCACCTCCAGCTGGTTACCGGTCGGGCTGCCCGGGTCGGACAGGATGACCACGCCGCGGGCCTCGTCGATGCCGGCGACCACCAGGAAGTGGTCCGGCTGATCGTCCTCTCCGATCTCCTCTCCAGGGGTCCAGATTTCCCCGGAGTCCACCATCGCGATCACGCCGTACCCGCCCTCCAGCTTGCCCTTCAGGTCGTCGAGGGAGCTGTTCTCGATGTGGCAGGGCACCCCCTGGTCTTCGAGGAGGACTTCCAGGTTCGGCAAGGTCATCCCCTGCGAGGGATCACCGTTGGCCATCAGGCCGAGGGCCAGCGCCCGGTCCATCAGCTGCTGCGGGTCGGTGATGTCGAGGCCGGTGTACTCGGACACGAGTTGTGCGGCGCTGGACGGCCCGCAGTACCCGTCGAGTTCCTGGAAGAACCAGCTGGTGGTCCACTGGGTGGGGCTGCCGTACACCCCGTCCTGCGGGGCGGCAGCGGGTTCGGGGTAGGGGACCAGTTCCGGTTCGGGCTCCGCGGGCGGTACGGCCGACAGGTCCGGTTCCGGTGCTACCGGAGGCAGTGTCGACAGGTCTGGTTCCGGCGGGGCGGGTGGCAGGTCCGCCTCCGGTGAGGCGGGTGGCAGGTCCGGGGCCGTTGGCGGAGTAGGCGTGACGTCGTCGTACGGGAGACCGGTCGTCGTATCGTCGGGGAACACCGGTGAGGACTCGTCGACGAATCCCGGGTCCAGTACGGGTTCGTCCAGTTCGGGGCCTGGACCCCAGAGGGACGCGTTGCGGTCCTCGAGGTCGGAAATGGTGTCGTCCATCGAATCGATCTCTCTGTGAGTCCAAGCGGAAGTGACAGTGACCGCTGCCGCACACCCGAATTGGTCGGTGTACGGCAGCGGGAAGTGGATAGGTCAGACGAGGTCGTCGCCGGGGAGCGGCTCAGCGGGGGCGTCGAAGGTGCCGTCGTACTCGGCGACGAGGCCCTGCGAACCGGTGGTGATCTCGTCGAGGATTCCGTCGTTGGTGGTGTCCTCCATTTTCAGGTCGAAGATCCCGTCACTGTCGGTGTCGACGAGCACGGTGTTGGGGACGTCGTCGCCGTCGCTGTCGAGAATGACGGTGTCGAACTGGCCGGACCCGGTGCTGTCGATGAGCGTGGTGTCGAGGTGCACGTCACCGTTGGTGTCGCGGTAGGACTCCCGGACGACGCCGTCGGCGATCGCATCGGCCTGGATGACGTTGCCCTGCGCGTCGAGGATGCCCTTGGCGTCGACGTTGCCGTCGTCGTCGAGATCGGTTGCGACTCGGACCGTTCCGTCGGCCTGGGGGTGAACGGCGGACTCGTAGGTGCCGTTGCTGTCGGTGTCGAGTTCGATGGTCGTCAGGTTGCCGTCGGTGTCGAGGTGCTCGATCTGGTTGACGCCGTCGATGGTCGTGTGGACGGTGTCGACGTTTCCGTCGCCGTCGAGGTCGCGGGGGGAGCGGTACGACTCCCCACTGGCGCCGGGGACATCTTCGGGTGCCGGGGCCAACTCGGGTTCGAGGGTGGGCTCCGGTGCGAGTTCGGGCTCGGGTGCGACGGCGGAGGTGAAGGACGCGTCCTCCGGGGACCCGGTCAGGTTCGCAGACGGCGCGGTCGGCGCGGCGGTGGCATTGCTGGAGGGGTTCGTCATCGTCTCGTCCTTTGTCGGTCCGGTTAGCCGGGAGCCGATCTCCCCGCCTATGTAGGTGAGATGCCGGCGATGACGGAAAGGTTCCCGCGAGTTCCCACAATTATTTTCAGGCCGCATGATTATTGGCTGGACCGGCGCGAATCGAGACCCGCTCCGCTCGGAAGAGGTCTTCGGTCGTAGGCGGCCGAGGTCGACAACACCGCAATCGGCGCTCGACTGCACACACTGCGACCTTGTGTGGGCGCTCGGCGCGTACGCTGACATGTCAGCTGGGTCGGGGCATATCCGTAACTGGAGGGTCACGTCATGCACTGTCTAGAGGTTCATCGTTCCCTCGTCGCAGGAAGTGTTGTGTCCGCAGCGATCCTCGCTCTCGCGCTCGGCTCCGCCGCCGCGATAGCGGCCCCGGTCTCGGCGGCGTCGACCACCGAGTTTCAGGTCCCGGTGACGTTCCTCTCGGCATGCGGGGTGGGGTTCAGGTGTTACCTGCCGACGCTCGCTGCCGTGACACCGTCGGCAACGACGAACGCACCCGGCGCAGTGAGCTTCGCTGCAACGCCTCCGACGACCATCTCGATCACCTGGCTCGACTGCATCGACGTGACAGTGCACTGGCGAAACCTGACCACCGGCGCCACTGGCGCCACGGAGATCCGACGCGTGCCGCCCGACTACAGTCGCCCCACCGCGCCGGGCGAGTGGTGCCGATACAACCCGACCACGGTGGTCACCGGCAGCGGCACAGTCGCCGCGACCGCCGATGTCGCCGCGGCCGCCTCTCGCACCGGGGATCATCGCCCCATCAGCTCGGGGGTTGGCCTCTTCCAGGTTCCCTAGAGCGACGGTGAATCAGCCGCTTGCGGCGTGGCCGCGAATGCCGACGCCCGCGTCACCGTAGGTGTGGTGACGCGGGCGCAGCCTTGCCTTGTCGAAGCGTTCCGGGTGGGACTTTAGTTCAGCAGGCCGGCGCGGGAGAGGAAGGTCTTCGCGGTGTCGACGCTGCTCGCGCCGGAGAAGTTGACCTGGACCCCGCTGGAGTTGTTCGCGTAGTAAATGGAGTAGTCGGGGAACTCCTGGGAGAGTGGGCCATTGACGTGGGCGGCGGCGGTGCGGGCGGTGTTCTCGACGATCACGTTCTCCGCCACGGCGGTGTTGTCGTGGTAGCCCTCACGGATCCCGAGGACGGCCTTCTTGGCGGCCGCGAGGTCGACGGAGAAGATGATGCTGTCGAAGGTGCCGTCGGTGACCCCCTTGGTCAGGGTGCTGCCCTTCTTGATGGTGCATTGCAGTTGGAGGCCGTCGTTTTCGGTGAACCCGATCTTCTTGCAGTCCGTGAGGTCTTTGCTCAACGCGGCGGGTATCGCGGCGAGGACCTGGTCCTGGGTCTTCGCCAGGGTGGGCGCGTTGTCACCGGAGGCGCCTTGGTCGTTGTCGACGGGCTGGGCGCTGTTGGGGGAGCCGTCGGTGCCGGCGGCGGCGGTGTTGTCGCCGCCACCGGTGAGCAGGACCGTCGAGACGATCGCGATGACTACGACGAGGGCTGCCGCGGCGGACCCGGCGATCAGCCACTTCTTCTTCCCGGACGAGGCCGGGGCCGGGGAGGTGCTGTGCGTAGGTGCCGGTTCGGGCCACCGCGTGATCGGTCCGCTCGGGTGCGAACCGGACGCGGCACCGACCGTCCCGGACTGGGTCTGTGCCGGAGCGCTCTGGCCGTACCCGCCGAACTGCGGCTGCTGCCCGTACCCCGCCGGCTGGGGCTGCTGCCCGTATTGCGGCGGTCCTTGCTGATACGCGCCGCTGTGGTTGGGTTGAGTCTGGTGATGCGCCGCCGCCGGCTGCTGCACGGACAGTCCCCGCAGCACCGGTGCGACCGCGGCCAGCGCTCCCTGCGCGACCACGGTCTTCGGATCGTCGAGGGTGGCAATGGGTCCGAGCGGCTTGAGTTTTTCGTGCACCAGCGGGATCCGCGAGGAACCACCGGTCAGATACAGGGCCTCGAGCTGTGAGGGGTCGGTGATCTGCGCGTCGGCGAGGGTGGCCCGGGTCAGGTTCACCGCCTTCTCCAGCGGGGCGGAGATGAGGTCCTCGAACTCGTCGCGGGTGATCTGGAACGTTTCGTGGAACCCGCCGCCGGCGACGGTGATCGTCGCGGACGGTGACTCCGAGAGCAGTTCCTTGGCGCGGCGGATCGAATCGTCGAGGTTGTGCCGCACGCTGATCGGCGCGGACTGCCGCAGGTAGGTCAGCAGTTCGGGGTTGCGGCCTTCGAGTTGGTCGTCGACCCATCGGCGGATGAACGCGTCGAAGTTCTTCCCGCCCAACCCGTTGTCGCCGCGGGCGGCGATGACGTCGAAGGTGCCTTCGCTGGTGGCGGCGAGGACCGCGATGTCGAGGGTGCCGCCACCGAAGTCGAACACGGCGATCTTCGCACCCGGGGCGAGGGTGTTGGTGCGGGTGTAATAGTGCGCCGCGGCCCGGGGTTCGGACACGGTCTGCACGATTCCCGGGCTGAGCCCGAGGGTGCCGGCGGCGTCGAGGAGGACCTGGACTTCCCGCGGGGACCAGGCCTCCGGGTGGGTGAGGACGAGCTGCGACGGAGCCGTGCCGCCGTGCGCGCTGGACGCACGGGTCATCACGTTCTGCAGCACGGCCGCCACCGGTACCGAGGCGGGCAGGTCATAGGAGTTGACGGTGACCATGCCCTGCCGGACGACGCGCTTCGGCGAGGGCAGGAACGCCGCCGGGTTGCGTTCGGCCTGGTTGATCGCGACGTCACCGACGGCGATCGAGTTCGGGGACTCCACGAACACCGCCGAGGGCATCAGGTTGCCCTGGTGCGTCAGCGGCAGTGCCTCCACCGCACCGCTGACCGCACCGGTGTGCGCCGCGGCCGTGTTCGACGTGCCGAAGTCGATACCCAGAAGCCACTCAGACATGGTCGTGTCCCCCCTCGGATCCCAATTGTTTCTGCGCCGCGCCATCGCGGCGGCCGTGGCGCGAGAGCATCATGTCATGCAGGCCTCGGCCTGCTCGCCGAGGCCGGAACGCTGGGCCGGTGGTGCTCATGGTGGTGGTGCTCCTCACTCGGCACTCTTCGTGCCTGTCTGAAAAGTGAGATGCGCCCAGCGGGCCGAAAGTTCCCACCCGATCGTGGGCGGCACGCTCGGGTCTCATTGGGTTCGGATTCCGCAGATCTTCCAGCCGCTGTCCTCACGCGTGTAGGTGAAGATCTGCGTCGAGGTGGTCGGTTCGCTGTCGGGCAGGGTTTGGGTCAGGCGGACCCGGGCGCTGCCGGTATCTCCATTGGTGCTGACGGAGATGATCTCGTCGATCGCCAGCTCCTCCCCGGCAACACCGACCACGTCCTCGGCGGTGGCCTGTTTCTGCGCGCACCGGAAACTGTTGACGACCTCGATGCCGGCGCCGGGCACATCCCGCACGTAGGCGGTGGTCAGCTCGCGGATCGCCTGCTCATCGGCGACCGGATCGGCGACGGCCGTCTGCGACGGTCCCGCGCTGGCGGCGTCGTCGGAGAACACCGTCTGGCTGAGCACCACCGCACCCCCGACCACGACCACGGCGGCCGCTGCTGCGGCGGCCGCCCACACCTTCGCCCGACCAGTGCGTCCGGCCGGCTGCGGCACGGCCGCGGGGGTGGACCACACCGGGGCGGTGTGAGGAACCGGTGCCGGGGCGGCGTCGACCGCACCGATCCCGGCAGCGTTGAGGGCGCCGCGGGCGACGACCGTCTTCGGGTCATCGACCGCTGTGACCGAGACGATCGAGGAAAGACGCTGGTGGAGGAGGGGGATGCGGGAGGCGCCACCGGTCAGATACACCGTGTACAGATCGGATCCGCGCACACCCGCATCGGCCAGGGCCCGCTCGACCAGCCCCAGACTCCGGGTGACCATCTCGCCGATCAGCGAATCGAAAATCCCCCGGCTGAGCTCGATGTTCTGGACGTGTCCGGCACCGGTGACCGTGATGGTCGCCGAGGGCGCCGTCGACAGCAACTCCTTGGCCCGGCGGATCGAGTCGTCCAGGTCCCGCAAATCACCCGCCGGGGAGTTCTCCCGCAGATAGGTCAACAGCTGCGGATTCTCCGCCGCCAGCCGAGAATCCACCCACCCGCGGACCGCCGCGTCGACGGCGGCCCCACCGAGTGCATGATCGCGGTGTTCCGCGACCACGGTGAACTCACCCCGGCCGGTCGCCTCGAGGACCGTGACATCCAGGGTGCCGGCCCCCACATCGACCACCCCGAACTTCGTGCCGGCCGCAATGTTCGCCGACACGCACTGGTGCGCGGTGGCGCGCGGCTCGGAGATCACCCGAACAGAGGCCGGGTCGAAACCCAGGGCGGCGGCAGCGTCATGCAGCACCCGGATCTCGTCCGGTGTCCAGTCTTCGGGATGGGTGAGGATCAACTGGGCGGGCGATTCCGCCCGCCCCAGCTGCGCGGTCCGCGCCGCGATGGCCCGGTTGACTGTCTCCCCGAGGACCGCGGTGACCAGACGCACCGGGGCGATGTCATAGCCGTTGATCGGTACCGCGTGCAGGCCCACCGACCGCTTCGGTGTCGGGGTGACACCGCCGGGATTGCGGTCGGCGGCGTCGATCACCGCCCGGCCGGCGGTGATCGTGTTCGGGGATTCGACGAACACCGCCGACGGCATCACCGTTCGCTCGCCGGCCAGCGGCACCACCGACGGCGACGAACCCGGTTCCATGCTCGCGGCCGCGGTATTGGCCGTGCCGAAATCGATCCCCAGCAGCCACGACGAAGACACGGTTCGTTCCCCCCAAGATCCATCCAGCACTGTGAAGGCCCGCACCGTGGCGGCGCGGACCGCATCGCATCATTCCATCCACCCCGCGCTCTGTCGTAGCCAGCCAGATCTCTTCTCACGTATCCGCTGGTGATGAGCCCGAAGCGTCCGCAGTCGCTCGCCGGCATCCTCGCCTCACGACGGCTGGGAGCGGAGACGAGCGGTAGCGGGACTATGTGATCGCCCGAACGCCGAGGGGCGACGGGGCGGTCGGGTATGTTCGATTCTTCATCGACACAGAGGGTTTGGACTCCTGGTGGCACGCGATTACATGCACGTCCCAGACCTGGCAGGTCTCTACCTCGAAGACAGCTACGTTCTAGCGATATCCGAGACGCCCCGCCGGTTGTCGTTCATGCTCGACGCGGTCCTCACGCCCGCGCATCCGCGCTACCGTGCACCCCTGCCTGGCGAACAGCACTGCTACGCAACCGGTGTGCTCATCTTCGAGGGCATCACCACGATCGAGTGGATCAGACGATCCCCACTCCGATCCGTCGACGCCGCCGGCAACGTGGATCTCGGCAACATCGACAGTCTGACCGTCGACGGCGCGTCCTGGCGGATCGAGGGCGACTGGGGTCAGGTACGGCTGCTCAGCACCAGCACACCGTCGTTCGTCGACACCGGCGGCCACGCCTAGCCTCACCGCTGTCGAGCAGCCGGTGACGCAGTCGTACGGTGTCTTCAGGCATTTGCCTTCCCCACTCACTTCGGGGCACGAAACGGCAGGTCCTACTTCGACCAGGTCCTATTGGGACAGTGTGTTGTAGGTGCGGATGAGGGTGACCAGGGCCGCGTCGTCGGCGGCGGTCATCGTCGACAGTGCCTGTCCTTGTGCCCAGGACAGTTTCGTGCGGGCCTCGGCCCGAACCTGCTGGATCGGTGCCTCCGGAGGCAGGCCGAGTTTCTCGGCGACGGTGCGGCCTTGCAGGAGTCGGCGCAGTTCGGCCGCGACGGGGGAGCGGGGGTCGGCTTCGAGCATGCTGCGCAGCGCCACGAACAGCACGATCGGTTGCATGGCCGGGTCTTCGCGCACCTGGTGGACGATGCCGCGGATGTGATCGCGGGCGGGATGACTGTAGGCGAGGTTCTTGAGTTCGAGCAGGATCCGCTGGGCCCGGTGCACGGACGCGAACTCGGCCACCGAGTTGTGCAGGATCTGACGCAGCGGCCTGATGCCGGAGTTGTCGGCGAGCCACTCGTTCAACGCGGCGGCGCCGCGGGCCGCGATCTGCCGGCCGTGGATGATGCCGTATTCCCCGAGGAGGTCGACGAGCCGGTCCCGTTGCTGGGCGGTGAGGTACCGGGTGTCGTCGGATTCGATCAGGTCGATCAGGTCGAACGGGGCGAACCCGCCGAGTTCGGCGAGGGTGCGGGCGTCGACCTCGGTGAGGGCACCGGTGTGGCTGGTTTCGGCCATCAACCCCGAGATCGGGACCACGGTCATCACGGTGTCCGCGAGTTGCGCGGCGAGGGTGCGGGCATGCTGGTGGGCGTGCTCGATCGGGTTCCGCTGCCCGAGTGCACCTTCCCCGAACCCGTCGGCGCGGGAGAGCACCCCGAGGGTGTTGAGCGGGGTGAAGCCGAGCTGTTTGAGGAACGCGACCTCGTCGGCGCGGGGGCTGGAGTCGAACAGGAACACCGCGGCGTCGGCGTCGACCGATGCGGTGCGGGTCTGCTCGAACCCGTCGATCAACACCCGCCGGGTCGCGGTCTCGTTCGCCGTCGTCAGCGTCGCCAGCCCGGGGGTGTCGACGAGGGTGACGTCGCGGATCGCCGCCGACGGCAGATAGCGGTGGATGTAGGCGATGTCGGTGGCGGGAACCCCGAGGTCGGCGGGCTGACCGCGCACCAGGTCGATGGGTCGGCGGGTGCCGTCGAGCCCGACCACCTCGGCCCGCGACGGGGCGCCGTCCTGGTAGACCGCGACCAGGCGGGTGGCCTCGAGCGCCGCGGTCTCGGCGACCGGGGCGCCGATCAGGGCATTGACGAGGGTGGATTTACCGGCCTTGAGGCGTCCGACGATCACCACCCTGGGCGGAGACCACAGGATCGCCCCGATCCGGTTGGCGTGGGCGATCAGGTCGCCGCCGAGGCCGGCGAGGGCGTGCAGGCTCCGATCGAGGCTGGCCCGGACCGGGTCGAGCGGCAGTGTGGGCGTGGACATCACACCGCCGGTTCGACGGTCGCGGGCGGCGCGTAGACCGCGACCTCGGCGTACCGGATGATCGTGGTGCCGGTGACCCAGCCGGGCCGCAGCTGCCGGGCGATGGTGTCGACGTCCCCGGGGGCCACCGCGGAGGCGGTATCGACGGCCCGGTGCAGGGCGGGGTCGAATCCGACGCCGACACGCGCATCGATACGGTTCACGCCGGCGCGGGTGAGGTCCTCGGCGATCTGGGTGCGCACGGCGGCGGCCTCAGCGAGGTCGTACAGGGAGATCAGCGCCTGCACCAGCTGCCGTTCCACCGGCCCGGTCACGATCTCTGGGGCGGCCGCCGGGGGCGCTGGGGCCTGGGCTGCGGGGGCCGGGGGAGCGGGCGGTGGGGTGTAGAGCTGGGTGCCCTGCGGCGCCGGCGCGTACCCGGCGGCGGGCGCGGGTTCGGGTGCGTTGAGGGTGCGCAACGTCCACCCGCCGGCGAGTCCACCGAGCAGGCAGAGCAACCCCACTGCGACAACAAGTCCCATCTGATCAAACCCCCTGTGATGACGATGTGAGCCGTGCGATGACGTTCTCGACTTCGGCGCAGCGCGCGGTGACTACACGCTGATTGTTGCTCAGCCGCTTGATGGTCTTCTCCCGCGTGGCCGCGTCCTGCCGCGCGGTCTCCTTCGCGTGGGTGACCTGCGTCTGCAGCTCTTCCATGCGGGTGCGCAGGTGCTCGCGGTAGCGGATCACGATCTCGGGCCGGCTGAGCGCGGTGGCGCTCTCGAGCAGCCTCGCGGTGGTCGTCTTGGTGGTGCCGATGGTCTCCCGCAGCCACGTCAGAAGATTCGTCTTCCCCGACCGCATCGCCCGGAACCCGAGGTTGACCCCGACCCAGACGGCGCCGACGACCACACCGATCCCGATGACGCTGGACACCCCGATCAGGCCGCCGATCATCGACGACCCCATGACACCCATGGTCAACATGCTCGGGTCGAGCAACCCGTGCCGTTTGTTGCCGACCTGCGCCGTTTCGATCCGCCGGTCCGCGATGGTCGCCATGATCTGGTGGTAGATCTCGTTCCAGACCACCTCGGAGTCGAAGCGGGGCGAGACGATGACGGTGTACATCTGCTCGAAGAACAGGTTCATCGCCGCGGCCATCGCCCGGTGCAGGTCGGTTTCCATCTCCGCGGTGAACTTCTGCGGGTTCCGGCGCAGCACCTCCATCCCGTTCTTGTTGACCCGGTTCGTCCATTTCGTGCGGATCTCGTCGAGCTGGCGGTCGAGTTCGTCGGTGGCCTTCTGACGGATCAGGGTCAGATCCCGCTGCAGGTACTGCTCCCACTGCTGGGAATGGTCCTTGAGTGATTGCAGCTTCTCGAGCTCGGCGGTCAGGTCGGGGATGACGTCCTCGCTGCCTTCGGCGGCGGCGAGTTCGGTGCCGATCTTGTCGAGGATCTTGCGCATCCCACCGAGTGCGGTCCGCAGGCCGTCGACCACCGGCAGGTGCTCGGCGACGTCGAGACGCCCGAGGATCTCGGTGCGCAGTGCGGTGATCCCCGACGCCTGCTCCGTCCGTTGCCGTTCGGGGCCGGCCGGCAGCTCAGCGGCGACGACCGCCCGCAGGCTCGACACCCCGATCACGGGAACGGTGCGGTGTAGGTGCTGCTGGAGCAGTTTGCGGTTCTCCTCGACGATGGGCTTCCACCGGCGCAGGTTCTTGTCGGTCTTCGTCACCGCCACCACCAGGGAGTCGACGGTGGCGGCGGCGTCCTGGATGAACGCCATCTCCGGTGCGGTCAGGGGAGTGGTGGCATCGCAGACGACGACCAGCACGCAGGCCTGCTGCGCGGAATGCACCGCGAGCTGGGCGTAGGAGGGATCGAGTCCGCCGACTCCGGGGGTGTCGATCACGGTGACATCGCCGAGGGCGCTGGATTCGACCGGAACGATCGCCCGGGTGGGGAGGACCTCGACGCGGGCGTCGCGCACGTGCCGGCCGTCGACGGTGACCCAGTCGGCCAACTGGTGGTGCGGGATCTGCTCGGACGTGCCCGGAAAGAGCAGCTCCGCGGTCCCGGCGGGATGCGCGGGTGTGGCGGTGGCGAAGCTGATCGTCGTCGAGGTGGTGACATCGACCCCGACCGGGGAGGCATCTCGCCGACCGACCAGCGCGTTGACCAGGGAACTTTTGCCGCGTTTGACCTCACCGACCACCACGACGGTGCGGGTCTGCTGGGTGCGGGATGCCTTCTGCTCGGCCAGGTCGGCGGTCGCGTCGAACCCGTACGGGCGGAGGATCTTCGCCGCGTGTTCGAGGGCGGTCCTGGCCTGCGTTTCCGGGGTTCCCGTCGGTACCGCGGGCGTGGTAGTCGGCGCAGGCGTGCTCTGCGCACTCTGAACTGCGCCCTCCACCATCTCGTCCCCCTGGGTAGTGACTCCCGCACCGAAGCTGGGACCGGTGCGGGTGCGGCGAGAACCGATCGCCGCGGCGTAGACATTAGCGGTCACCGCCAACCGCCCCTACACGGAGCCGGGGCACGGGGCGGGGCTCATGAGAAAGGTCGCAGACCCGGACAACCGAGGGGAAGCCGTTTGCGTCCTCGTCGGGGACTTCCTGGGAGACGACGAATCCCACCAGGCCGATCAACCACCATTTCACCAGGTAGCCGAACGTGGGCGCCGTTCCATCTTCCGGGCGGATCACCCGTAGCCCGACAATCGCCTTGCCGGCGGTGCACCGGAATGCGCGTTGCACCACGGTCCGGTGGATAAAGGACACAACGGCCCACGAGGCGAGCGCGGCAAGCAGCGCGAACGGCTTCAGCTCCGGGATCCGGTCGCACAGTGCCACCGCTGCGGCGGCGATACCGGCATGCAATCCCCAGTCGATGACGAACGCCGTCAGACGCCGGAGCCGGCGCGGCGACGGGTAACGAGGATCACCAGGTGCGCCGTGCCTGGCGGGGAGTGGGCGACCACGCAGCAGTGGTGGTGTGGTCGTTGCGACGCGAGTGGGTGTCACCTCGAGGATCCAATCTGTGAAGGGCGTCATCGAATTTGATGTCGCGACCGCCACGGCGGACAGCGCAGTCCCCGGTGGCGTTCTGGGACGCATGCTCAGTAGCTGGAGTAGTCGCCAGCGCCGGCAACCATCGCGATCATCAGGATGTAGAACGCGATCAGCATCGCGTTGAGGATGACGAAGATCCACAGGGCGGTCTTGCCGAGGCGCTTCGTTCGGTCGGAAGCGTGCTCGGCGCCGGTGTAGTCGCCGGTCGCCCACAGCGGATAGACCCGTGCGGAGTGGTTGAACGCGGCGAACGCCAACGGCCAGAAGAAGATGATGGTGGCGGCGGCCCAGCCGGCGTTCGATTTCGGCAGTGCGGGCTGGGCTGCACCGTAGGTCGGCATGGTCTGGGCGGGGAACGACGGGCCGGACAGGGGAGACGAGGCCGGGTACATCGCGGGGATCTCCTTCACACGGTGCGGGCAACGGGTTCGTGCTGTTATCAGTGAGATGGTGCGGAGCGCGGAAAAGTTCCCGTGTCGTGTGCGGCGAGTTCGTCGAGGTTCTGGACGGCCGTGATCGTGTCGCGTGCCTACCCCTGCGAGTACCTGCCATCGCCGAGCGTGTGGATGATCTCGTCGAACGCGGCTTCCGCTTCGGGATCGCCGTCGAAGTAGTCCTCCCAGAACCCCGCACGGGCGAACGCCGGGTAGGTCAGGGCGAAGGTATTGCACGGCCTGGCGCGGATGATCCACGCATCCGGAATGGAGTTGTCGATCATCGTGACCAGGTCGGCGGGCCAGACCGACGTCCGGCCGGACTTATCGATGATTCGGAAGGTGAAGGTGCAGTCGGGTTTTGTCAGAATCTCGAGGACATGGGTGCCGCCCGCACGCAGGCTCGGTAGGCGATTCCCTGCGTGCGGGAGGAATTCTTGTGCGTTCGGTTTCAGGGTGACTTCCATCTGGACTTGGCTCCTTTTCGTCGTGTGCGCGGCGGTGCGGCCGGTCTTTGTCAACCGGTCCCTCGGAGTGCGTTGCGGTGCGCCGATATCTTCGTCAGCGTTATCCACCTGGCGGTGATGTCGAGCTGTGGAACTGCACGACACGTGAGGGTGAATCCGTCCGGGCCGGGCTCGATTGCGAGGTCGACACTCATCGTGCTCGCCCACCCGGTGATGGACAGGCTGCTGATCTCGGAGAGAGCAAGCACGATCTGCACGGTGTTGCACCCACGCTGGGAGTATTTGCGTGGCGGGTGGCGGGGTAATCGGCGAGATCGCACCGGATCAGTGCCGAGGTGGCGTGTCGATCCAAGCGAATCTCGTGAAGGTCTGCACCGGAAAGCGACGGGCGCTGAGCACCGTAGATCTCCCGGATCCCGGTGGTGTTCAGCACCAGGTCGACCCAATCCTTGTGATCATCAGAACTGTTGCAGGTCAACACATTGTCCGCCGTATGGGACTCTCATGGTGAGTCTCGAGACGACGAGGTCCGTCCGAGATCAATACCCCGTGGGGTGCAGAGCGATCGCGGTCACCACCAGTTCCAGGAACTGATCCCGGCGCAGTGGTGGTGGGCGCCCAGTCGTGTCGATCAGGATGATTCCGGGGGGAGAGGTCGAGGATGAGCACACCATCGGTGGACAGGTCCACGAGGCGGCCGCGCACTGTCGTAACACCATCGGCGTGTGTCGCCAACACCGGTGTCCCCGGCGCCGTCCTCTCGATGGTGTGCCAGGCAACGGCGTCGGCAACGTCGACCTCGACGTGGACACACGCGCCCTCCGGCGCGTTCACTCCGCGCCAGATGCCCATGAGTTCGCCCCCGTGAGGGGTCATCACGGTGACGGGGTCACTATCGGTCGCGGCAGCCCGCAAGGTCACGTTCATCGTCCGTGAGATGCCACCAACGGCGAGAATGTTCCCACAGCGCCGGCCGGAAATGACTGTGCCCACCCGCTGAGACGGGTGGGCACAATGGGCGAGCGTCGTTACTTCGCGCCGTCGAGGATCAGATACTGTGCGGAAATACGCTGATCAACATCGGTTTTGGTTCCCGACGTCGATTGGCCCACGTACCGGCCTCCTGCGACCCAGCACGCATCGCTGGTGCCGTTTGTGGTGCACTGCGCGTTGGGTAGGCCCGCCGGCGACGGAGCTTTCGTCCACCCTTCCTGGTCGAGGTTCGCGGTGACGAGGCCGTCGAGGAGTTTCTGCGCGGACTCCGGCGACTCGGAGCGATAGACATACGAGTCGTAGACGGCGACACGGTCGGTGTTGGTGTCATCGAGGACCTTGTAGAGGCGCGATGCGTCGGCGAACTGATCGTTGGCGAGCTGCGAGATTCCCCGCGGACCGTAGACGGCCATCTCCTGGGTGGCCAGAGCCCCGTCGGGTCGTCCGACGGTGTAGATCAGCACATCATCCTGGTCCATCTTGATGTCCTTGATCTGATCGACCGGGGTGGCAGGGAACTGATCGATCAGCGGCTCCTGCAGCTCGAGGGCCTTCGCGATCGTCCGTGCGGTCGAATCCTTCTCCGTGCCCGGCACCCGCGCCGACGAGTACAGCAAGTAGTTGCCGTGGGCGGTGAAACCCTTCACGGTCACAACCGGTTTCTTCGTGGTGAAGTCGGCCGATTCCCGGCTCGAGACGAACGAGTTCGGCAGGATGTCGATCTTCTCCGCCGTCTGGGCGCCGACCCCGCCGTTGTCCGTGGTCACCAGACTGGTGTGGATTCGCTCTGCCGCCGAAGCTGCCGCTGCATCGTCGGTGAGGCGCAGGACGATCTGCGAAAACTCACGCTCGCCACTGGGCGTCTTCGCGGAGGTCATGTACCCGGCGACGAGCGATTCGCCCACGATCGCGGCCCCGGGTTCGGAGAAGCTGTCCTTGAGCACCTTGGGATCGGTCACCGGCTTCGAGGAGCCGAACGACTCGGTTATTTCGGGGTCGACCTCGAACGGCAGCGTGGTGAACTCGGCCATCCGCTGACTTTCGATCGCGACGGTTTTGTCCGGGTCGGCAGTCCCGTACGGGGGCTGCGGCGTCGTCGGGAAGTCCCCGGTGTTCAACGCGGCGCGATCCACACCCGCGGTCGGTGCGGTGTCGCCGCCGACCGCAGCCTCCGAGCTGCCGCATCCTGCCAGCAGTACCCCGGCCGCGACTGCCCCTGCAGCCACGCGCATGAATTTGATCATCCTCACCTGTGCATGTCCTTCCCGCGATCATCACCGTGATGGCAACGGTGCGTCGCCGGTGAATGTGTCGTCCCCGGTTGGATGCGGGCGCCACACGGAAAGTTCCATGATGTGACGTGCCTCACCCGAGCGGGAGGGCTGACCTGCGTCCGCATCGTTGTGTGGCCGTGGATGGTCCGCACCGGTAGCGGCGCTCACCAGGCCTTCGTGCCCGCGGACGTCATCACCGAGGTCGTGGCCACGAACCACAGCACAGACACTGCAACGACGGCCCCGAAAAGGAGCGCGAGCTGCCCGAGTATGCGTGCCCGCTCGGAGGAACGTTCCGCGGCAGCGACATCGCCGACGATCCAGTGGGGCAGGACCTTCGACGAATGACTGAACGCCGAGAAGGCGAGTGGCCAGAAGAAGATCAGGGCCGTGACCGCCCAGCCGATGTTCGACGGAGGCCCCACCCGCGAGGGGGTGGTGGGCGGAGAAAGGTCCTGGTGCATCGACATCGAGGGATCCGGAACATTCGTGGGCGGGTTCATCGGAGGGTCTCCTTGATGGCGGTGAGCGTGGACGGTAGTGAGAGGGCCGCCGAATAGGGAAAGTTCCCAACGAGGTTCGCTCCGGCCGTCGGGCGACCTCGAGGTTGCCCGCACACGATGCGCCTGTGGTCTAGATCACAAAAGGGTGGGGAACCTTTCGCCTCCCGCCGGCATCCGACTACACAAGAGTCCTCCACGTGGCCGCAATCAGCCGTGCCCGATCAGTGCGAAGGACCAGCATGGAAGGAACACCACGTTGAGGACCACGAAGCTGATACCGTTGGCCGCCGCTCTGACGGCGGGCCTGCTGCTCGCCGGCTGCAGCGCCGACGGCGAACCGACCGGTGCATCCGGCGGCGACGCACCCACGACCGCGAACGTCGACAAGGCGGCCCTGGACACCGGTGACTACCCGACCACCCCGGCGCCTCCCTACGGCTACGCCGACCCCACCTCGGCCGGATCCATCGAAGGACAACGCCTCTCCGAGTTCACCACCCTGCCCTACGAGATCGACGCCGACCTGACCGAAGTGAAGATGCCGACCGGGCCGCTGAAAGACGGCGGCGCCGTGTCCATGCTGATCAGCGGCAACGTCAGCCAGGTTGCCCTGGACAACGGGATGATGACCGGGTTCTCCACCGTCGCATCCACTCCCGGGAGGGACAACTCCCGCTCCGTCCTGCACGCGGTCCTGCGTTTCGGCGACAACGCCGCGGCAACCGCGGCGGCCGAGGGGATCTACCAGGGCTTGCTCACCGAGGACAGCGGCATGGGTCTGCCTGTCCCGGAGAACATCGACGTCCTGCCGAACACCAAGGTCACCGTCCACGACATCCCGGACCTCAAGAAGGTCGATGTCAACGCGCTGACCGTGCACGGCGACTACATCATCTACACCTGGGCCTCGGCACCGACCGATCAGAAGGACTGGACCGCGAAGTCCGTCGCGAAGGCCCTGCAGTTGCAGGAACCGCTCCTCGACAAGTTCCCAGCCACCCCGAAGGACAAAACGAAAGAACTCAAGATCGACCAGAACGACCTGCTGATCTACGCGGTCCCCAACAAAGAGGGTGACGCGAGGCAGACCTCGCAGATGGCCGTCTACGGGCCCCGCGGCATGGCGCACCGATCGACCAACCCGCAGTTGACCTACGAGGTGCTCACCGGCGCCGGCGTCGAGCACGCCGCCTCCTACAACACGAGCGTCTACCGGGCCGCCTCGGCGGACGATGCGATCACGGTGCTCGACGCCTTCGTCGACGACCTGACCGCGGCCGGCTTCGCCGCCGCACCGGCGCCCGCAGGACTGCCGGACGCCAAGTGCCTGGCCAAGGACACCACCTCGGGTGAGGAGAACTACTGCTACGTGGTCAACGGCCGCTACATGGGCGAAGCGGGTGGACTCGACAAGAAGGACGTCGACCAGCAGATCGCGGCGCAGTACCTGATCCTCGAGCAGGCCGACCAAGACGCAGAATAAATCGACCGCACGCCAAGGTGCCCACCCGCCCTGTGGCGGGTGGGCACCGCTGTATCTGCCGGCCCGTGGCCCCCAAGTCAGTCCGGGGAACGGGAACATTTCCGCCACACCGCGACTCCAACGTAGTAGAGGCGACCACGCCACCACGAACTGGAGATGACGATGACGAACCCCGAAAACTCAACCGGCCAATACCGTTCCGAGCGCGATCTGGACGGTGACGGCATCGTCGATACGACCGAGATCGACCTCGACGGCGACGGACGTGTCGACTCGATCGAGCACGACCTCAACGGTGACGGACTCACCGACGTCCAGGAGAACAGAGCGCCGGGTTCGGAGACCTTCGACAACGTCGCCTTCGACGCGAACAACGACGGCATCGCAGAGCTCGTGCAAACCGACGCGAACGAAAATGGGGTCTTCGACATGGTGTCGGTCGACGCGGACAACGACCTCTCCTTCGAGGCGATGCTCTACGACACCGACGGAAATGACCAGGTCGACGCTGCCGTCTTCGATACCGACGGCGACCACTCGCACGACCTACGGATCGAGGACCACAACGGCGACGGGCTCCCCGACGTCATCATGAACGACCTGATCTGATCTGACCATGCATTCAGGCATCCGACGTTGCGCGAGGTCAATCGTTCCACGTCGAAAGCCCGACTTCGCTGGTGCGCAACGTATTGCGTGCGAGACCGGGACTGCACAATCTAGGTGAGGGGAAGCGGGTGTGAGTGCGCACGACCCTGCGGACGGCGAGGTGTCGTCGGAACGATCTGAGGCCACGACATCACTCGAACACCCGGCCGGCGACGACTCGGCAGAACTGCGGTCTCAGATGCGACGGCTGTCAGCGATCGCCGAGATCGGCTCGTCCGGGTTGTCTCTGTGACATCGCCCTTTGCTCGCACCGCCCCGAGACCAGATCGCCGAGGTTGACGAATCCCCGGCGGTCCCCGTCGGACGGTCGACAGGTTACGAACACGTCGACACCATCGTCCACAGCCACTCGCGCACCGCTTGCGGACTTTTCTTCTCGCGGGCCGCGGGATGGGCACTCACGCAGGCGCAGTACACTCCTTACTGTTCCACAGAACATCCCCCCAATTTTGTTCTGTAGAACGTCCCCCTGTGTCCAGCGTCGCCCCCCGACGCGGACGCCAGCGCCCCAGCACCACCCCCCGGTGCTGGGGTGCACTACGTTCGGACCGCCCGACTCGCCGTCACTCAGGCAGACTGCGGCGGTGGGGCGGTGTTCCCGGGGTCGAGTGCAGAACCGGCAGGCGTTGCCGTCGAGGTGGAAGGTGATGAGCGAGACGAGCATGGGCCGCGTACCGGTGGGGGATCCGATCCCGCTCCGGTTCGATCCGACGACCAAACAACGCCTCGAGCAGTACGCCGCCGGCATCGGGCCCCGACGTTTCGGGGCGCTGGTGCGGGTGGCCGCCCGCCGGCTTCTCGCCGACCCTGACCGGGTGCCGGCGGCCCTGACCGCAGCCCGGTGGGCGTCCGCCGACGCCCGCCGCCTCCCGTGGGCGGAGCGACCTCTGAACCTAGACCCCGCCACCCGCACACGCCTGGATGAACTCGCCCGCGAGTTGCACACCGACCGCAGCGCGATCGTCCGCGTCGCGCTGCACCGCTTCCTCACCGCGGCGGGACGATTCCGCCACCCGGTGCTCCGCGAAGACGCCCGCACCGACCTGACGACTCGCACCTACGTGTACCTCAACCGCTCCACCCTCGACCGACTCGAGCGGCTCATCAGCCGCCACGGCGACGCCCCCACCGCCGCAGCCATCCGGGTCGCGGTGCGTCGTCTCCTCGACGACCCGGGCGATCTCGCCACCGACCTGACCACGATCGGCGCCGCCCGCGACCTGAAACCGGAGACCCTCGGCCCGCGCTCGAACGTGAACTTCGACGACGATTTGCGCGACCAACTCGACACGCTCGCCGAACGGCTCGACTCGAACCGCGCCGAACTCATGCGCCTGGCCGCCCGCCAACTCCTCGCGAACCCGCGGGACCTCGATCAGGCGGTGACCGACGAGATCTACCGCGGGGACGCCAACCGGGCCAAGCTCCTCGCCCGCAACACCCGCCGTCGGCAGGCCGCGGCCGCCGATCAACTCGCTCAGATGCCTCTTCGGGCGCCGAGTCCGCAGGGGAACCCATTCGGGAAACGGCACGTCTTCCGGTTCGACGAGGACACCAAACGCCGGCTGGAGGAGCTGGCGGACGAGTACGGTCCCCGCCGGGTCTCCGCGCTGCTGCGGGTGGGAATTCGCCGACTCATCGGGTCCCCTTGCGCCGAGGCCGATCTCGCGCAGGCCCGCCGGGTCGCCGACCAGGCGCGGGCGCTGCCGCACGACCCGGTCACCCTGAGGCTGGACTCGCCCACAGGGGCCCGCTTCGGCGCCCTCGCCGCCAACCATGAGGCGACGCCGCGGGACCTGGTCGCGGTCGCGGTGCACCGCTTCCTCACCGCCCCCGGCCACTACAAGGCGGCGCTGATCGACGAGGCCGGCGCATCCCGGCTCGACGAGAAGATCAAGGTCTCGCTCCGCCCCACCGCCCTGCGCGACATCGACCGACTCGCCGGCCGCCACGGCACCCGGTTGAGCTCGGCGTTGGTGCGCGTCGCGGTGCGCCGGCTCCTCGACGACCCCGGCGACCTCGCGGGCGACCTCGTCACCGTTGCGCCGGCGCACGACCTGCGTCCCGCACCGCGTACGGCCCGGGTCGACGTCGCCCTCGACGACGAACTCCTCGTCCACCTCGACGCCCTCGCCGACCGGCTCGGCTCGGACCGTCAGGAACTGGTGTATCTCGCGGCCAAACGGATCCTCCGCTTCCATCACAACATCGAAAACCGGATACTCGACGAGATGTTCCGCGCCCCGACCAGCCGGAAACACCTGCTGGCCAAACACGCCCGCCGCGAGAAAACTCGACGGACGGACCGCGGTAGCGACACCTGAACTGCGAGAATAGATCGTGGGTCGGGCCCGCACCACCGGAGGACCCCATGTCACGGTTTCTGCTCCTCACCCTCGCCGCGGCGGCCACAGCGGCTGCGGCGGTGTCCCTGACCGCAGCGCCCGCACACGCCGCGCCATCCGTCCCGAGTGGATGCGTATGGCAGAGTTTCGTCATCGGCGGGCTGTCGACGTGTGCACCGAGTTCGGTGAATTCCCATCAGGTGGAGGTGGTGTGCCATCTGCTCGGAGGGTTCCCCTATATGGACTTTTCCGTGTGGGGGCTGGCCGTGCCCACCTCCCAGCCATCGATCGCGCTGTGCCCGCCGTTTCACGTCGGACTCGGCGGCACTGTGCACACCCGATAACCCCGGTGTGCCTCTTGCCCTGCAGAAACAACCGGACTTCACAGCGGTGCGGTGATCGGCGCGGCAGCGCCGGCCTGTTGCTCTTTGCGATCTGCGGGTAAACCCGCCATCAGTCGGCCTGTCCCCTATGGGGCCCACTCATTGGGTAGCTGTACCGATCCGCCTCCGGCGGTCGATACACAGCGCAGGAGGTGTGCTTCCATTCAACTGAGCCCGTTCCGACCAAGGAGTTTCCCGTGACCGCGTGCAATACGTAGTTGTCGGGGCCAACTTCACCGTGCGGAGGACGCCATGGACGACCTGAGTGTTTGGGGCATTCCCGAGTGGGCGCAGCCCGCCTTCTATGCGATCGCCAACGGTCTGGCACAGATCGCGTACTGGTGGTTCAGCGTCACGTGAGGGCTTTACTGGTAACCCTGCATACTCGGTTGGTGCGCATGCGATCTATTCGGGTGACGGCTGTCAGGGGCGAGTTTCATCTGCCAGCTGGCGCCTTGGGCGCAGGGCGTTTTGGGTGCGCTCGGACACCACCTGGAACGGTGCCAGCTCGTCCATATCCGTGTCATTCATGATCGATTCCACCCCCGTGGTCGCGAGGTATCGGACGCCTACACGGTTCACGTACGGGTACCAGCACGGACCGGTACTTCGATACAGCACACCCTCCGGAACGTCCCTCCAACTGCTCCAGGTGCCGTGATGCGCGTTCGTCATTCCCGTCTCTCTCATCTGTGGTCCTTGGCGGCCTTTTTTGTCCCACGGTTGCGCCGATTCAACGGCGCGGTGTCGATGTCATGCGAAAGTCCGGGCGGGCGGACATGAGATGTGGTTCCTGCGGGTCGCGCGTGATATTCCGGTAACGACCCGCCGGGGCCAATCGAATGGGTGTGGTTCGCGCCGAGGCGGATTCGCGGGCGAGGTGAAGAGATCGACGATGGCGAGTTCACCGCGTTCGGCATCGGCGATCGCCAGGGTGACATCGGTGTTCCGTAGAACGAATCTGAGACATTTTCAGCATGCTTGCTTGTCGTAACCGTCCGGTGAACCGGTGCCGTCCCACGCGATAGCGGCGGCAATAGCGCGCAACCGTGCGGTGTGCATCGAACGAGGGTGACCGTTCTCGTCGTGACCGTGACCGAAGTAGCACCAACCGTGGTCGTAGATGACGTGTCCGCGCCGCCCCAGCACTACACGCCAGTCGTACGCCATACGCATTACGTCGACGCAATGCTCATCGTTCAAGTCTTTGACGTGGAATCCACCGTCGATCGGTGTCATCCCGTCGATAATGTCGTTCACGGTGTTCATGCTAAGCGCGGGACAATGCCGACGCGAACAGGACGAGTGGGTGATTAGTTCGGAATCTACACTGGCCACATCGATTGGATCTGAGCTGATGGGGGACGTCTCGTGTCCGCGGCCCGGGCCGCGGACAGGATTGCTATCGAGGCTAGCGCTGCTCGCAACGTTATGTGGGGATCTGGGTGCGATCGGGGCGCAGGCGCACCTCCGACGAACACCTGTTGACTTCAGCGCTGTGTCAAGAGTGCTTCGATGAGCGCGGTTGCTGATGCGGTTTTTGCGGCGGTTTTCGTGGTTGCGTCGGCGGTGGCGGTGTGGCCGGCGAGGTGCACGGTGGCGGTGAATCGGGGCGCGTGCGCGGGCCCGTCGGTGCGGAACTCCCACTCGGGTGGGGCCTGATGGTTGTTCTGGGCGAGGCTCATCAACCAGGCGATGGGGTTGGACAGCGCCTTGGATTTCTTCGCCCCGTCCAGGTTGAACACGGCCGGACCGGTCGTATCGCGCGGCGGCGGTGAGATCGCCGGACCGGGATCCGCGGACGCGGGCGGGGTAGCAGGCTGCGGGTTCTGAGGTGCTGCAGGCCATTCCGGTTCGGTGTCGGGGTGGTCGGTTCCGGTCAGCTGCGCGCGCAGCCCGGCCCAGAGGGCTGCCTGCTCGGCCGGCTTCTTCGCCGCCGCGATGGCCCAGGGTCCGCGGATGCCGAGGTGGGTGGCGCGGGCGGCGAACAGCGGGTGGTGGTCGGCGCCGCCGCGCCGGGTCTCGAGGTCGGTGGGGGGTTGGTCGGGGTGGGTTTGCCGCCACACCGACACCACACTCGGGCCGATCTCCGGATGAGTATCGGCGAGGGTGTCGAGGACGCGGAGTTGGATCGGGCGCCAGGTGGGGTCGGCGGCGTCGATCAGGACTGCGACGTCCGGGGCGGTGAGCAGGTCGGCGTCGGCGCGGCGGGCGAGTTCGGCGGCGATCTCGGCGCGAAGCGGTGCGGTGGCGGCGGTTTTGAGGACCTTGTGGAAGGTGCGGGCATCGAGGGCGGTGAGGTCGCGGGCCGCCTCTTGGGTGACGTGGCGGTGGTCGGCGTGTTTGAAGTGGTTCTTCTTCGCCTCCCGAGCCTGGCGGGTGCGCCGGTTCAGGTCGGCGCCGAGGGCAGCCAACTGATCCGGGGTGTAGGGGGTGGGGGTGTGGTCGAGGTGGGCGAGGATGATCCGCTGGTTGATCAGGTCGGCCACCCGCCGCAGCGGGGAGGTGACATGGGCATAGGCGCTCAGACGAAGACCGGAATGTCCGTGGACCGTCGGATCGTACGTCGCGGCCCGCAGCGTCGACAGCAGCCGTCCGCGGAGTTTCGCGAACAGGTCCGGGTCCCCGGCCGCGGCGGCGATCTCGGTCATCAGCTCGTCGGCGGGGCCGGCGACCGGGTTGGGTCGGTGGTTGCGAAACAGGATCGGTAATCCCTGCTCCACACACCAGAGGGCGACGGCTTCGTTGGTGGCGATCATCAGTTCTTGGACGATGACGTAGGCGACGGTCCGCAGTTCGGCGGCGATCGCGACGATGGCCCCGTCCTCATTGGCCGCCCAGCCGCGGGTGAGGTCGTAGAACGCCAGCGCCCCGCCGTCGCGGCGGGCGCCGAGCAAGACGTGCGCGGCCGCATCCGCCGCAGCCAACTGGGCACGGAGTGGATGGGCCGGGTCGGTCAGGATGCCGGGCACCTGCGCGTGATCAACGGCCACACACCGACCCGACGGAATCTCTCCACGCCCGACGGTGACACCGTGCAGTCGGCCGTCGGGGGTGAGGGTGCCGGTGACCTGAAGGCTGGTCCGCGCGGCTTCGGTGGTCAGGGTGGCGGCCTGTTCGGCGGTGTCGCCGAGCATCGGGACGGTGCGGCCCGGCAGGTATCGGGTCTCGGCCCGCAGGAACGCCTGCTCGTCGGCGACCGACCCCAGGCCGACGACGTCGGCGACACCGGCGATATGAACTTCGACCGCCCAGCCGTGGCCGCCGGTGAGCGGGGTGACGGCGAAGGCGTCGTCGCGGTCCCGCGCAGTCGCGGAGTCGATCATCAGCAGTGTCGACAGGTCGGTGGTGGTCGGTGATGCCATGGTCGCTTGCCCCCTTGCTTCACTACAGGTCTTCGACGATAACCGGCTCCGGACCCTGCGGGTCGCCGACACACGACGCCCTGGCCAACCCCCCAGGCAGGTGGCGTTTCTCGTGCGAGGTCCCAGGGACTGGTGTGCGGTCAGCACTGCGGGGGTGTCACTACCCCGGCCGACGATGTGGACGGCCTTGGCGGTGATTCTCGCGGGGCAGCACCAGTGGTCGCGATGAGGACGCCGAGCCCGTCATCTGGCCGGACGCGATGGTGCTCCGCAATTCAGGTTTCCCGGCCTCGCCACGGACGGCGGTGGCCGCGGTGGGCGACGTGCTGGCTGGCGTTGGGTGGTCTCGTGGGGTGTCCTGCTCGACGTTGACGTCTCCGAGGCCCGGACATGATCGTCTGAGGCCGGTCCGCGAACGGTCACACCGCCAGCCCGCACGGGGCCTGTGTTTACGTGGAGTGGCCCACCCGGTGCGTCGGCACAAAGCCGGGGCCGAAGGGGGATGCGGTCCCCATCAGGGGGCGTTCCGGGGTGCACTGGAACTACACCTACGGCTCTGTACCCACCGAAAGCGACCAGCCGGTGGACGTGTATGCCACGGGCAGCCGGGATGACGTGCGGCGGGCGGCGGGGTGTGCTCGCCGACGACGAGTGGGACATCCTGTTCGAGGGCACCCGCACCGCACGCCAGGCGCAGCGCGCTATGGGCTCGGCGGTGAGCGTGGCCGGAGGAGCGCTGCGCGAAACAGTTTCTCGGCAATGGGTGCACCTGGGCAGCACGGGCAGCCGCTGCACCCGGACGGTGGCCGGAGCACCCTCGACCTGTGTCGGGCACCGAGGATCGGTGCGGCAACGGCGAGACGGGATCCGGTTTCATAGTGGTGTCCGCCGGTAACTGGCCGCCAACGACCCGTTGCCGAGTGGTGGGGTCGCGGCGGCGTGCAGCCACGCCCACGGTGGTCGGGGTGTGTGGACATCGCGCAGTGTCGGTGACGACCTCTACGCTCACGGTGCGCGATGGCAGGTGGTAGCGACGAAGGCCGCGGACACTGTGTCCCCGGTCGCCGTGGACGGCCGCCCCGGTGCCGGATCAGTTGAGGACGGGAGATCGACATTCATTCACACAGCCAGGACTTTTATCTTGCGGAGACGACTCGTGCCACAGTGAAGGCTCGCACGCTGAACCGTGTGCAGTGGGCGTTCATTGCCGCCGCCGGTGCCTGTGCGGTGCTCTATCTCGTGTTTGACGCGTGGTGGTGGTTTCTGGCGATGGTCTTCGCGGCGGTGTCGGTTGTCGTGGCGATTTTTCACCTCTGGGTGGTGCGAAAGGGGTTGAAGGCGTCCCGCGCGTTTCGTGCCGTCGGTTCGATGGACTCGCAACACCGGGAGGGCTGAAGTCGGCCTTGTCGGATGTGGTGAAGGAGATCGGGCAGGGATGAGGTGATGGTGGCGTGTGCTATCCACATCCTCCCCGGAGCGGGGTCGCCGGGTGTGCCAGGTCTTCGACCGCCGGGCGGCTGCAGGTGAATCGGATCCGGCCGAGAATGCGTGTGCATTCCCGGCCCGGCCCGGCGTGTGCAGAGCTTCGCGAGTTCGCCGTACGCGGCCTTGCCCGGCAATTCGGTGAGCTCGGATGCAAACGACTGCCAGACGGCCTTGGTCCCCACGTATGCGTCCGGGGAGCCGGAGCAGTACCTGTCCGGGTCGGCGCCCCCCTTCGCCCCAGCCGCGGCGGTCGCGCTCGGTGATGGTGGTCCTGAGGACCTGTTCGCCGTCGGGCGTTCGACCCATTCCTGGGTGCGGCGGATCGGAAGCTGCCAGCACACATCGGGACGTCCCGGGTCGGCACCCCGCTGGTTCCCCACCATGAGGAGATGCGGACGTACGGCGCGGCGAGGGGGATCGGTCAGCTCGCGTCGCTGGGGTCGGGGCCGGTCACGGCGAGGGCGGTGGCGGCAACGGCGGGATCCGTGCCGGTGATCGTGCCGCGTGTCTTCCCGGAGAGAAGTTCGAGGACGTCGAGCGTGGGGCTGGCGACGGCAGCGGTTCCGAGGGTCGGACTGCCCTTCGTGCGCCAGCCGAGGCCGAGCAGCAGGTTGCGGATCTCGCGGGTCCATTCCTCGGCCGGGATGCCGCTGGCGACGACGGCGAGTGCCAGCCAGCCCGCCTGGCGGTCGAACTCGGTCCTGCTCACCGGCAGTCGGGACAGGATGTGTTGCCACAGCGCCAGTGGCTGGTTACCGCTCCGGCGGGCGAGCGCGGTCGGCGCCAGCCGGCCCTTGCGCACACTCACCAGGCCGAGCGCTCGCGCGCTGTCGCGGAGTTGCGCGACCGGCCACGTGAGGTCTTCGCGGTTCGCCTTGCCGATCCACCAATCGGTGACGCCGGTCCGCTCGGCGAGCTGCTCGACCAGTGCCGGTGGAAGGTAGCCGGCGCTGGTCAGCCGCACCCCGTCACCGATCAGGTCAAGCAGTGTGACGTACGGCTCGATCAGGCGTGCGGCGTCGGCCTCGGTCACCTCGACCGCGGTGTGTGACGCCGACCGTTCCAGCAGCTGCGTGAGTGCCCGGTTGCCGCCCCGCTCCAGTTGCTCGACCATCGCGGCCAGTTCCCCGGCCACCCGGAGCGGCGCGGCCACCGTCGCCGCGAGGGCGGTGGCCTCGTCGACGTCGAACAGGTCGGGGTGCCAGTCGAGCGGTAGCCAGTCGCGGGCGTGGCCGGCGTCCTCGAACGGGGGCGGGACGGACGACGGGTCGCATCCGCCGCGCACCCACGCCGCCAGCTCCGTGTAACCCCAGATCCCACCGCAATCCTCGGGCGGGCAGGCCATCCGACCGCCGGTGCAGCGCACCTCGGCGGGCGGCTCGTCGAGGACCGCTTCCACCGCGAGCACGTGGTCCCAGCCGTCACCGAAGTCGTATTGGTACCAGAGGCGGTCACCGGTGCCGGTCAGCACCTGATCGAGCCGGACGCCGTTTTCGAGCACGCCGTCCTCGCCCTCCTCGACGTCGAACGGTGTGACGAAGTACGGCGACCGGGGATCACCACCCGTGCGGAACCGGTGCAGGTGGCCGTCGAACCACCCCATCGCCGCCTGGATCACCATGTGTAGCCGGTCGAGGGTGAGGTCGCCGGGCAGCTCGAGCCGCCGCCACACCGGCGGTTTGGCGCCGACCAGGTCGAGCCGGACCCGAAAGCCGCGGATGCGGGTCGGGGCATCACCGACCATGGGCTCGGGGGTTCGCAGCGCATTCTCGATCAACGCCATCGAACGATCCGCCCCGATCGCGCCCAAGAACGCCTGTTGCTGCTGCGGGGACAACTCGGCCATGAGCTGCTCGGCGAGCCGTCGTACGTCGTCTGAGGTCGGCACGAGATCAGTCAACCATCGACGAGAACCGGCATGCCCCGCCGCTCCACGAACCAGCGCCCGCCGCCGCGATACTCGGTGTGCAGGCTCGTCCTGTCCCGATCGGCACCGCGCAGATCCAGGACTCGAGCAGGCACGTCTTCCGCACCCTGCGGTGAGGAATCTGAAGTGGCAGGTCGGGCTTCGTTGAACCTGCTGCGGGGCCGGACTTCGCCAGTGGATGTTGCTTGATTTCGCGTGAGTATCCGTGGTGGAGGATTCCCACGGCGAGACGGGTGACCAGTCGGTGGCGCCGATATGCTGGATGCCGCCGAACGGTATCCACGGACCTTCACCTGGCCCGACATGTGCGGACGCGGGAGCTCCCGATCGGTGGAGCAGAATGGGGTGCCATGGACGATGCGGAGTTGGTCGAGCAGGTGCGGCGGCGTTGGGAGCAGGGTGTCCCGCCGAAGGTGATCGCGCGTGCGCTGGGTGTGCGGCCGTCGGTGGTGGCGCCGGTGGTGCGACGAATCGCCGCGGAGGCCGACGTGTCCCGAGGCTTGGGGCGGGTGCTGGGGTGCTGGGTCAATTGTGGCTGGAGTGTCGGGCTGGGCCTCGACGGGCATCCGGAGTGGGCGGAACTGGATGCTCCCGCCGGTGAGGCCGAAGGCTTCGCGCAGGTGCTGGTGGCACGAGAGGGACGGCGTGGTCGGGCGACGCTGCGAGGGTACCTGGCCGACGTGCACTGCCTGGGGGTGAAGAACGCCCGTGATCCCGAAACCATGGACGCGGGCAGGATCCCCACCGCCATCCGCACCTACTATGCGGCGTTCGACCGTCCGGCGGTGGAGATTCCGATCGAACTCGGCCGCGAACTGATCCTCGGGGCGGCGGCGTATGCGCGCGGACTCGGGTTCGAGCCCGCCGGCGCCTTCGATGAGGATGCCGCCGCGTTTCTGGGTGAGTGGGACGGGCCGGGTCGGATCGAGTTCGGTAGGGACGGTCAGCCGTTCTACCTCAACGGGCCCTACGACAATCCGGCTGCCGTCATTGCGACCCTCGAGCGATCCGTGGGGGCAGGGAACTTCCACGTCTCGGTGGCCGTGGGACCGATGTGACCGCCACGAACACACCCGATACCGAGGGGAACGCCCGACTCCACGGGCCGTGAGCCGAGCCTCAGCCCACGCCGGCACGACAACGGCAACCGCCACGACCAACCGGACATCACAGGCGGGCCGGCATCGGTGTTCGGTCGGATCATGGTGGACAAGCGGGTCGATGTTCGTTGTCGGCTGCACCGCGGGCGGTGTCCCCTACGGTTGTTTCGAGGACGAGCCGGACGGCGACGCATTCGGCGCTGTCGCCGCGGATCCGTTCGGCTGGCCTGGCACGCGGCCCCGGCCGGACGGCCGGATCCGGCCCGGCCCGGTCGACTCGACCCCGGTCCTCCATGTGTGCTATCGACGCCGGCACCCACTTTTCGAGTGTGGCGGTGCCGAACGTGCATGCCGAGAACGGATTCGGTTGTGGTGGCGTGTCTCTCGGACCTGCCTCCAGATCCAAACCGGTCGCGGATGGCTACTACGGGGCAGTCGGCCCACCGCGTTTCGAGCTGATCGTCAACGCACTGGCCGAGCATGCCGATCTGCCAGAGGCAACGCGGAATCTCGGAACGGTGGCGGATTCGCCACGTCACCGCCAACCGTTCTAAAGATGTGCGCGGTCGGCTATCGGTGTCCGGCGCGCTGTCTGCGTTTGCGGGCGGTGTCCGGGCGGCGCCGCGGCCCGCTTGTCATCCTCGGGGATAGCACGAACGTGGTTGTCGGTGACGGTGGAGCTGCTCGGCGGATGTCATCGGCGGCGAGGACGTTCATCTCGTCGAACAGGATTGGTGCACCTGTCATCGACGAGCACCGGACCCGAAGGTGGTGGGGAAGGGGCTGGGTCCGAGCGTGAGGGTGACCGAGGTGGGGTGGAGTCCGACTTGCGGCCAGCTGGTGGTGATGGTCAGTGACCTGGTGGTCGGGTAGGTGCCGATCCAGTACTGCGGTGTGGTTCGATACGGCCCGGATCCGTCCTGCCCGGAATCGGGTGTCGGGTGGAACGGGTCGGCGAACCCGGCGAGGTCGTCGGCGCCGAGGTGCACGGCCAGGTAGGACCATTGCGCCGACCAGTCACCGGGGTCGGTCAGGGGCCGGGTTTCGTAGCGCGCGAAGTCGGCGCGGACACCGGTGACGCACAGTGTGAACCGCAGCCCCAGCCCGGACGCGAACGCGGTCGCCGCCGACAACTCGAGGGCGAGATCCTTTTCCGCCGCGATCGGCATGCCCGCGTGCACGACGATCCCTCCGGTGGTGGGCGGCGCGAGGGCCGGCCAACGATGGCGGCGCATGCTTCATCGTCGCATCACCCGGCCCCGCGGTGCCTGTGAATTTCCTGAGAGTCCCACTCCCAGAAAGTAATTTGAGGCCACAACCTGAAGGCCGGTAACGGAAGATCGGGGTGCATATCCACCACAAGCGTGCTGCCGCCCGGCGAGCGTATCTGTCCGCTCCCCGGGTAGCGGGTGGGGCATGCCGGCCGGATCAGAGGGCGGCGGTGACCAGACCGGCGACGCCGGCGACCGCGACGAGCGCGAAAAGGGCCAGCGGAAACAATCCGAGGGCGGTGCCCGCCAGGGTCGTCAGCAAGGCCAGGCCGATGATCACGGCGATACCCGATTCCCAGGACTCGAGCAGCGCCATATCGGTCGGCGCAGCCTCGTCGCGGCCAGTGGCGGGCTGGGTGGTGCGCAAATGCGGGCCGGGGATGGCGGTCACGGGGTGCGGATCCTTTCTGGGCGTTGCTGGTTCGTGCGGGTCCCGGTATCGGGTGCAGAAAATTTAGCACTCTCTATGGTGGAGTGCTAATGCATTGTTGCCGTCGGCATGTCGCGGTGAACGCCGTGGTCGACTGCAGACGGTGGGAGGCACCTCGGGTCAACCGCGGACAACGGACCCTCCCCCCGGGGGGCGGGCGGTCCAACCGTCGGCGGACCGGTTGCACGCAGCCGCTGCAGTCCTGCGCGTCCGGAGGTGCGTGCATCGGTAGTTGCACCGACGGTGCGGCGGAGTGCGCTGGGCGTGCAGTCTCATATCGGCCGGCGTCGCCGACGACGGCACTGATCGGCGGTGGCGAACCGCGGGCCGGCGAGCGGTGACGGATCCGTGGCTTCTGCCCTCGTCGGGGGGCTTTCGTGAGAGTTCACGGGGACGGGCCCGGTGCGGGGGGACGTGTCATCGGACCAGGTGGGCGTAGTGCGCCACTCGTGCGCGACGCGCTGAGTCTTCGCCCTTCATTGAGCCGGGACACTCGGGCTGCGAGGGGGTCGAGGAGCGGATCGCTACCCAACCCTAAAGAAGCTAAAAAAGCTAAAAGGGACGTCCTGACCTTCCTGCGGCGTGCCGACCGACATTCCCTGGGTGCGGTGCCCCTCGACGAGGTGGCGCAGGCCATCCGGGAGCCGATCGAGGGCACCGAGCGCTCGATCGCCGAGGCCGACTGCCGCACCGCGGCGGAGGCCACGAACGGGTTATCCGGTTCTGATTAAGCTTGTCGGATAACACATTTGGCGGCAGAACCGGACCGCGGCGGTGGTCTCCACCGGCGATGTCACCGTGGGTGTCGCCGCGGCCCGCCGCCGGATCGGATCGTTGGTCCTCGAGCCGAGCCTCGCGGGGATCTCCGACGTCGACCGGAGTTTCCTGGTCGCGATGTCGCAGGACGACGGCCCGAGCCGGATCGGCCAGATCGCCGTCCGACTCGGCGTGGACGGAACCTATGCCAGCCAGTACCGGTTGCGGCTGATCGACGCCGAACTGGTCGCGTCGGTCGGTCACGGGATGCTCGACTTCACCATGCCGTACCTGCGCGAGTACTTGCGCGAGCACGCCGCCGCGCTGGGGCTGCCGAGGCATTCCTGAACTCTGAGGTCGCGCCGCCGGCGGATCCATCGGTTGCCGTGTGAAATGAACAACGCACGAATGCCACCGAACGTGCAGGTGAACCGCCCTGGTCGGAATCCTGGGGCGGGCCGGGATGTTGGACATGCGACCGAGTGGCGCCGGGGCCGCACGCTCCGGTATACCTCTGCAAACAGGGTGACCGGTTTCCTATATCGACACGGCGTAACCGGTACCCCGTGGCCACATGAAGGCCTGACGCCCGTTCTCCCTGGCCCGGCGATCCATTCCCGGGCTCGGAGCAACGACGGGCCCGGAAACGGAAAGGGAATCGGCAGTGTCACCCGCAGGAACCGCACCGCTACCGGCGTACCAGACCCCGACTGCCGGGGTGGGGTGGCAGGAGCGGGCCGCGTGCCGCGGACTCGACTCGTCGGTGTTCTTCTCCCCGGACACCGAACGCGGCCAGGCCCGGGCCCGGCGCGAAATGCGGGCCCAGCAGATCTGCCATAACTGCCCGGTGCTCGCCGCGTGCCGTGACCATGCCCTGGCGACGGGTGAACCGTACGGAACCTGGGGCGGGATGACCGAAACCGAGCGCAGGCGACATGCCCGCCGCCGCGGCGAACGCCGATCGCTGCCACCGCGGCGACCGGAATCCGGCGATGCCGAACGCGAGTGGGCATCCGCCCGGTAGCGGACGCGGCACCGATCCTCGGACGCACCCAGGGTCGCCCGCGCCGGCGGCCTCCCCCGTGCCCTGCTGGAGGCACCCACCATCTGCGTAGGGTGTTGGATCGGCCCCCGGAAGCACATCACCGGAGGCGGTGGTGGTCGGCTTCCACGCGGCTGGATGGGGCGGCCTTGCCGTCGCACCCGTTTGTTGCCATGCGTCCTCGAGCCGCGCCGTAGCCGTCGTCGTCGATCATGTTCGGCAGGCCGGCACCACCCCCACGCAGGGCGGTTCGGCACCCCATCTCGGTCCTCACCCGTGGTGAGGTCGGTGTTCGTCTACTGCGTGGGGTTGCTGCGACCACGCAGTCGGTCCCGGTAGTCGTGCAGCCGGACCACCGCCGAGTGCTCGGGGTCGACGAACAACAGACTCTCGTCCCGCAGGATCCGGGCGGCGACACGATCGCACCGATAGGCGAACGCTGCGATGTGTTCGGACGCGGTGACGTCCTCCGCCAGCCGCAGGGGAAGGCGCGCGATGCGGTAGCCGAGTCTGATCGCGTTCAGCGGTAGCGACCTCATCGTCGTCATTGCACGATGCTAGGCCGGTGCGCACGCCCGGTGGTTCGGCGGATCCCGCTGTCGGCCGCTGAGCTCGGCGGGGTTATCTGGTACTTCCAGTACTGTCATCAGATCCGGACCGACGAAGAACGCGAGGAGTGGATCTGTGGCACGCAAGGTCGTGGTGGAGCTGGTCGACGACATCGACGGCACCGTGTTCGGTGACGACGGCGAGAGCATCCACTATGCCGTCGACGGCGTCGAGTACGTGATCGACCTGAAGGACGAGCACGCCAGGGAGCTCCGCGAGACGTTCGAGTACTACATCGCCCACTCCACCCGGGTCGGCGGCCGCAAACACCGCGCGGACCGGTCGGCTGCCCCTGCTGCGCGGCGGTCGTCGGACGAGACGAAGAAGATCCGGGCCTGGGCGCGCGAGCAGGGCTACGAACTGTCTTCCCGTGGCCGTATCCCCGCCGAGATCGAGCAGGCCTTCCGCGACGCCCACTGACCACGGGTGACCCGTACTCAGGGTCGTTCACCGTCGGCGAACACACCGGCTGCGGAATGCCCGCGCAGGGGTCCGCCGTGGAACAGGCCGATGGTGGCGCGCAAACCCCGGGTGCCGCACCGGAACTGTCGCCGCGAGCGACCACGTGCTGCACGTCGTGAGGTCACGCAGTGGTGACGATCCGAATCTCGGGATCGGTACCGCCCGTGCGCATCCGGTAGTGCGGACAGCCGACTACTTGGTGGGGCACGCGGATCGCCTGCCGGTCGGTATCGAGGTAGAGCCGGTACGCCAGTTGCCCGTCCCGGTGCTCGCCGGTGTGCGGGTCGACGGCGCGAGGAAATACCCCTGCCCAGCGTCGACATCGGCGAAGATCGCCCGCGCCCACTCGTTCGGTTCGGCGGTGGACAGATGCCGCGGCAGGCCGGTGGCGGTGTCGATGCTGTGTACGAGCACGGTGACCACGAACCCCGAGACCGCCGGCGCCCACGGTGCGGCCGGGACCTCGAACACCGTCAGCGAGGTGTGGATCCGCAGTGCGATGTTGGTGCCGGTCCGGGCCGGGGTGGTGATGATGTGCGGGTGCGCCGAGGGCACCAGTGTGGTCAGTAGCGGGAGCGCTGGAGGTTGCTCGGCGGGGAGGTCGCCGGAGGGAGCGGACACCAGCAAAGGCTACGGGTTCACCCGGTTCACGGCCCGCGCGGTCACCGGCACGGCGGCAACATCCGGTGCTGGTGGACGCGAATGCCCACAATCGGTGTGTGCTCTGCGCTGATTCTCGGGCCGGGCGGGGGCCCGCGGCGGGGATCGGGGCTGGGTGCTGATTGTCGCCGAGACCACCGATTCGTCGGCGCTCCGCGATCGAGAGGTCCTCGGCTTGCTGTGCGCCCGTCACCCCGAACCGGGCTGCAACCGAGAACCGACAGATGTTCGAACACACGTTCGAAGTGCGTGTTAGGCTCTCCCTTGCGGGGCGGGTGGAGGCCGAGGGTCTCGGGAAGCATCCGCCCCGCGCCAACTCGAGTGCCGAGGTGAGACCGATGGACAGTGTGATGCGCAAGGCCGATGAACTCGATCGTCTGGTGGGCGAGCTGGTGAGCCTGGATGAGCAGCGCGTGGGTATCGGTACCAAGCTCGTCGAGCTCGAGCACTATTTTCCGCAAGGCCGGCTACCCCGAGTTGTCGCGGCGTGCGCTCGATGCCTTCATGACGCGGTACCTGGGACGCGTCCTCGAGCTCGCCGACGGGATGCGCGAATAAGTGTGGACCCCAAACGCGTTGGCCTGACCGCGGAACCGTAGCCGCGCGAAGTTCGTGTCGGTCGTGGTGTGTAGTCTTTGCGCGGTTCCGGGGATCCTCCCCCCAATTCGATTCTCGGAACCCCTGCCCCGGCGTCACCCCCCGACGTCGGGGCACCTTAATGCCCGGACCTTGGGGTTTGACGCCACACCGGCGACGACCGCGGCTCGTGCAGCCCGGCCCGGGCCGGTGCCCCCGCCGCCACGGGCGATCCGGACGCTCCGACGCCGACGTCGGGTGCGGGCCCGATCCCCGTCAGCGGATCCCCTGTCGGACACGCATGTCCCGCATCACCCGCCGGATCCACTGCGTGACGTTTGTTTCCGATGGGGTTGTGTCGGCTGCGGGGTGTGGTCGTCGAACTCGAGGGCGACCGCGCGCGTGAGGGCGTCCTCGGCAGGGAGCGCGGCCTGCTCGGCGGGCGAGAGATCGTAGCGGGAGACGGCGATCGGCTGGGTGGTGCCGGCCAGTGCGTACCGGACGACGGACTCGTTCTTGTCCGCCACCAGCAGCATCCCGACCGTGGGCTGGTGCTGCGGCCTGCGCAGCCGGTCCTCGACGAGGGCGACATAGAAACCGAGCTGGCCGGCATCGCGCGGGTCGAACTTCGTGGTCTTGAGTTCGATGACCACGTACCGCAGTTGCTCGACGTGAAAGAAGAGCAAATCGACAAAAAATTCATCGCCCTCGACATCGAAGTGGACCTGGCGGCCCACAAATGCGAACCCGGGGCCCAGCTCGCGAAGGGTATCGATGATGCGCTCGACGAGCCGATCCTCGAGCTGCCGCTCGGCGGCATCGCCGTCGATGGCGAGGAACTCGAGCGTGAACGGATCCTTGGTGATCTGCTGAGCGAGCTCGGAATCGGTGCGCTCGAGAGCGTGCGGGAAGTTGGACGGGGCCGCACCCTCACGCAGGTGCAGTCGGGTCTTGATCTGGTGTGCCAGCACGGGACGACTCCAGCCGTGTGCGATGTCCTTGGCGCTGTACCAGTCACGCAACTCGGCATCGTCGAGCTTCTCGAGCAACTCGATGACATGACCCCAGGGCAATTGGCCAACGGGTCGTTGACCGATTGCCTCCTGGTCCGGCCACGCCTCGGCGAACCTCCGCATGTACTTCAGGTTGGCCGGCGAGAAACCCTTCGCATTGGGGAACTCTGTGCGCAGATCCGCGGAGAGCCGGGACAGGACCTTACTGCCCCACGGTGCCGTCTTCTGCCGCTCGATGATCGTCGCCCCGATCTGCCAGTAGAGCCTGAGCAGTTCGGTGTTCACCCGGCGCTGGGCGATGTAGCGCGCCTCGTGCACGAGCCGCTTGATGCTCTCGAGCGTGGCGGAGTAGTCGGTAGGGACAGGGGAGGACATTCCTCGAGGCTAATGGAAACCGCTGACCCCTCTCGTATCGCGGGGATGCGACCCAGCGGGACGAATCTGGGCCACTGACCAGGTCCATCTGAGGATCGATGAGCGGTCGCGATGGCGAGCCGATCGAGGACAGTCTGGTTACCCGTGTCGGTGATACCGATGGCGGTTGACACGCTCGCGTGGACGCCAGCGATCGTCGACCCATTCGACGTCGCGCGTTCGGGAGATAGGGGGGAACCGGCGACCCGACCGGAGCCCAGGTCGCAGAGTTCAACGCGCAAATGTGCGTGCAGTACTGCGCGTAATACAGCGTGTTACCTTGCGCGTATCGACTAGTCTGGGTCCAGCGGCCGCCGGCAACACGGACGGCGGCCACAGGGGTGCGGGCAAAAGGAGTGGGTATGGCGCAGGCCGGAAAGCGGGGAGGCCACTCGTCGCGGACGAGCGAGGGAGGTCGAACGTCGAAGCCGCGCAAAAATACCCGAAACTCGGGCGGCGGTCCCGTCGCCGCGGCGCCCACCGAGAGGTTGACCTCGAAGCTCGAGTCCCGCAGGGGTCCGGTGAAGGTGCAGCTGAACACCTGGGTGCTGGCGTCGACGGAGGCCCGGTTGAAGTGGCTGGTGAAGGACCGAGGGTTCACGGTGACCAGCGTCGTGGACGTGGCCCTGCAGGAGTTGCTCGACCGCTACGACGTACCACCGGCCGACCCTGATGGTCGGATCGGGGAACGGTAGAGCGATGAGTCGTCCGTGGGAGCAGATTGCCCTGTTCGACCTGCATCAGCCCTCCGCCCCGGATCCTGACACCGTCGAGGCCACCGAGATCGACGCGGAGCAGACCGCCGCGCAAGAACCGCCGACACCTACCGCTGATGCAGAATCGCCGCCACCGACCGCTGCCGCGGAACCAGCGGAATCGCCGACTGTATCGGCACCCGAGCCGGCGACAGCATCGGGCCGGCCGGTGTGGGAGTCGTTGCCGGTGGGTGTGGAGGCGGATGAGCACGCTGTGATCGTGACCGCCGCGGGAACCTATACCCCGTCGGGGCGGGAGTTGACGGGTCCGGTCGATTCGGTGGAGAAGCTGGACAAACTGGTGCGCTGGGCCGCTTTGACGCCGTTGGGTTCGCCGCCGCAGGTGTGGATCGTGGGCCAGGGCGCGTGTGAGGCGTTGGGGTGGGTGATCGACCCGGGCAGTGAGGACGACTTCGACGACATGGAGGCGCTGCGTACCCGCGCCGCCGCCGACCTGACCGCGGTGCTGCAGGCGACGTTGACGCCGATGCTGACCGCGGGGTGGGAGCTGCGGGGTGATCCGGGGCACGTGGTGCATCTGTCCCGCAGCATCGGCAAGTTCACCTCGATGGTCGATGTGGTGCTCGAGCCGTACGTGTGGACGTACTGGAACAAGGACTTCGGTTGGAACAACCGGGTCGGGGAGATGGGGATCCTCGGCTCACCGACGGCGGGAACGTATCTCCCCGACGAGGACCTGCCGGCGGCGCGGGAATTGGGTCGCCGGTTGGCGTGGTGTGCGAAACACCTCGGGGTGCTTCCGGGGCCGACACCGGCGCGGACCGGTGCGGCGATCGTCGACAAGATCAAGCGGGGAGATATTGTCAATACCTGTGGACGAGTGAGTTTCAGGCGACCTCCGCTCCGGTGCTTTCGGGCTCAACCGCCCCGGTGTTGGGGCTGATGTCGGTGGGTCGTTCGAGCAGCTTGCCCTTGTGGAACACCGCGCCGGCACGGACGAGCGCGACCAGATGTGGTGCGTTGACCGCACGCCAGCGTGCCTGGGCGGCGTCGATCAGCTTGTAGGCCATGGCAAGTCCCGCCGCACGGGATCCGGGACCCTTGGTGACCTTCGTCCGGAGCCGCACCGTCGCGAAGGTAGATTCGATGGGATTTGTGGTGCGGAGATGCACCCAGTGCTCGGCCGGATACTTGTAGAACTCGAGCAACACATCCATGTCGTCGGTGATCTTCGCGACCACCTTCGGATACTTCGCGCCGTAGTCGAGTTCGAAGGCCTTGATCGCCACTTGCGCCTTGTCGATGTCCTCGGCGTTGTAGATTTCCTTCATCGCCGCGAGCGCCCCGGGATGTGCCGACTTCGGTAGCGCAGCAAGTACATTGGCCTGCTTGTGGAACCAGCACCGCTGCTCCCGGGTTTCCGGGAACACCTCCCGCAACGCCCTCCAGAACCCCAGGGCGCCGTCACCGACCGCGAGAACGGGAGCGGTCATGCCGCGGCGTCGGCAGCCGCGCAGCAGGTCCGCCCACGACTCGGTGGACTCGCGGTACCCGTCGGTGAGGGCGACGAGCTCCTTCCGGCCGTCCGCGCGGACCCCGATCATCACCAGCAGGCACAGTTTGTCCTGCTCGAGCCGCACCTTGAGGTGGATGCCGTCGACCCACACATAGACGAAGTCGGTGCCCGAGAGGTCCCGATCCTGGAAGGCCTTGGCCTCGTCCTGCCACTGGGTCGTCAACCGGGTGATCGAGGCCGCCGACAACCCGGCACCCGATCCGAGGAACTGCTCGAGCGCCGGCCCGAAGTCGCTGGTGGAGAGCCCGTGCAGATACAGCAGCGGCAGCACCTCGTTCATCTGCGGGGACTTGCGCACCCACGCCGGCAGGATCGCGGACGAGAACCGCTGTCGCTCGCCGGTGTCCGGGTTGACGCGCTTGTCGTTGACCCGCGGGGCCTTCACGCTGACCGCACCAGCGGCGGTCAGCACGTCGCGTTCGTGGTGGTAGCCGTTGCGCACCACCAGGCGGTGACCGTTCTCGTCGACCTGATCAGCGAACTGTTCGATATAGGCGGCGACCTCCGCCTGCAGCGCGGCCGCCAGCATCTGCCGGGCACCGTCACGGACGATTTCGTCGAGCAACGACCGCCCGCCGTCGTCGGTGGAGCGGTCGTTGTCATGTACTACCGTGAGCACGGGCGTACCTTCCCAACCAGCGTTGCAGCGCTGGTCTTGATCGAATACCTGTTTTCTTGCAGATCATCATCCGGGAAGGTACGCCCTCCCCGACCCACAGGTATTGATCATTTCTCCCTGCAGTGACGACAGGTCCCCTAACGGAATGACTGGGCCGGTGAATGTGGGTGACCGCGTCAAGGTGCATAGCGACGCCACCTCGGAGTTCGTCATTGTGAGCCTCGACGGCGAGGACGCGGTCATCGAGTCGGTGCGCGACGACGTCCCGGCCGGTTCCCCTTCCATGCCCGACTCGACCGGTTGGTTCCGGTCGAGTCCTGACCCAGACAAGAAAATTGCCATCTGAACAGCAGAGATGACACGTCCCCTCGTGTGGGTTATCGTCCGCTCGTCGCGGCGATCGCATCGGTGATCTGCCCGCGCTGCTCGGCGGTCGGGTCGCGGACCCGGGCATCAAGGCGATGCCGAGTATGACCATGACCCCGGCCGGCCCGATCCCGGATCCGCGCATGTACGTGACGGCGACGACCTACGCCAATTATTCGCTCGCCACGACAGACGCGACGGCCGACAGTCGCGGGCGCATCCAACCTCTACGTCGCGGCCCCCCCGCCCCTGTCGGCCGATGCTGCACAGATTTTGTGTGGCAGCAGGTTTCACGCGCCAGGTGCGGCGATGTTTAGAGTCACCTCATTGCTGTGACTCAGAACATATCTCGAACGGGGTACAGAGATAACCCTGAGGGGGACTGTCACACGCTTCCAGCAGTGGTTTGCTTCAAGTTCTCCGCAGTCCACCTGATTCTCGAAATGTGAGTGACCATGACTCAAGATGAAGTCGCCATGTTTACCTTCGCCCTGCGCTGGGCGCCCTACGGTGGCGGAGACGAGCACATCCTTCCCGAGTTCGGACTCCTGCCCGCAGTGTTCTACCGGCGTCTCCAGGCCATACTGATGGCGCGCGCGCTCGACGGAGTCGAATTCGCAACAAGGCGTGGTCTGCTCGAACTGTGCGCGGTCAAGACTTCGGGGTCGAGTTCATCGGCATCCAGTGCCGGACGACGAGAGGTAACACAGAGCGTTTAGGCGGCTCTCCGGCACAAGGCTCTGCGGTCGATCGGTTCGTCGATTTCTGACGTTGAGAACGACCTCAGCGGTCGGTGTCGATACCCCAGCGCTCGACAGGAATCGTGGATGCAGCGAATATTTCGTTTCGAAGCCGCCGGGATGTGTCAGGGACTCACGTCGCGGGACTCGCTGCGATGTCGGCGGCCGGCTCACCGCCGAATCAAGCTCGGGACAGCCAGGTGCATACGCGGCAGCACGGTGCAGCCGTCGATTCCGCCGCGGGGTGTCCCCGTCGCCGAGCACCGTATCTACGCCGTAGGGGCGGGCCGTGAGGTGCGTAGGGACACGAATCGTCGGAGGTCGTCTCGGAAGTTGGGATCGAGTTGGTCGGCTGTCGGTCCTGCCAGGATGCTGTTCAGTCTCGCAACGTAGCAGGCTGGAGTCATACCGAACTCGACCAGAAGGTCGCCGGTTGTGCCACCGCCGTAGGGAAGCCATCGGCGCGCGAACTCGATGATCCTCATGTCTTCGATGACAGAGTCGTCGATCACGGTGCTACCTCCAACCGTCATACCATGGACAAACGTGGAGAGATGCGTCTTCCCGACCGAGGTGTTCCGGGACGGTGCCCCGGAACCGGTCAGGCTGTCGCCAGAAAGACACTGCTGTGTGAAATTCATGCTGAGTGCGCGAGACCATTCGATCTGTCTAGTGCACCAGCGCGCGGACTGGACTGCAACTCCTTGTCTGAAGGATCCCCCTGTTGGGGAGTGTGTTTCCCCCTCAGGGGGAGTCCGGTCGGGTGGCGTGAGCCATATCTTGAGAGATGTCTTGGTACGGCGTTTGGGGTCTATGTGGCTCAATCCCGGCAGTTCATCCCTGGAAGTTTGGAGCTCCGATGTCAGCCGTCAGGTCGGTGAAACAACCCGGGGAGGGGGTTGGCGTTGTGGGAGGGAACCACTCACGAAGGGTGGGGACCGAATCGGACTTCTCGACACGTTCGAGCTTCTTTCCGGGCAACAGCATTCAGTCAAAGCTCCTGACGCACGCGTTGCGTGTGACCGTTAAGCCGGCGCTCGGCGTGTGGGCGCATATTCCGAGCGCACGTTGGACCGCGCGGGTGGTTGACCAGGCCGCGCGTGTGCTACCCGCGCTCGATGGGGTCGGGCATCGTCGTGTGCGCTTGACCGATTGTGACGCGGATTGGATCCAGGCGCACAACGCCGACCTACACAGCGTGGTCCTCTACCTACATGGTGGGGGTTTCCTGACCGGTGGCCTCAATACGCATCGCCGTCTCGCTTCTCGGATTTCGCAGTCGGCCGATGCCAGCGTGCTCAGTGTCAACTACCGACTGATGCCCACCCATGCGATAGGGGATGCGGTCGCCGACGGGATCGCCGGCTATCGCTGGTTGCTGGCACGAGGATTCTCCCCGACCCAGATCGTCATCTCCGGCGATTCCGCCGGCGGATATCTCGCGTTCATGGTGGCACTGGCACTCGCCGACCTGGATCTGCCGAGACCGGCCGGTCTGGTCGCATTGTCACCGCTCACCGACTTGGACCCGACCGTCAAGTTGCAGCATCCCGCGTCTGCACGATGTCCGATCCTTCCCAGTTCTGCGCTGGTGGCGCTGACCGCCCTCACCGAGCGCGTGGAGCACCGTACTCGTGGCGTCTCGGGACTGCCGTTGTCGCCCGTCAATGCAGACCTGCGCGGGCTTCCGCCAGTACTACTTCAGGTCGGATCCAGAGACATGCTGTATCCCGATGCGCGGCTGATGTTCGAGTGCCTCACCGATGCCGGGGTTCCCGTCGCCCTCGAGATCTGGGACGGCCAGTTCCACGTCTTTCATGTGGCTGCGGATCTTCTGCCCGAGGCGCGCAGGGCAATTGAGCACGTCGCGGAGTTCATTCGCGCGGTGACCACCGCTCAAAACGGCGATTCGGCGCCGGACCCCCTCGATTCGGACCGCGAGATCGCGTGACACAGGTCGGTACGGCGATGCTCTGGGATTGAATCCCGTACGGCAGATCGCTGCGATGTGACAGCAGATCTGTGTGAGCAACATTGTCGGCACGAGCCGCACAGGCGATTTTGCGTGGACGGGTACGGCAAATCCTCACGACGGATGGGAATCGATTTCAATGGCGTGGCTGTTGCTTGTTATAGCGATTGTTCTCGAGGTTGCGGCTACGAGTATGTTGCCGCTCACGCAGGAGTTCACCCGATTTCGGGTGTCTGCGGCGGTGTTGGTGCTCTATGGGGGTGCGTTCTTTCTGTTGGCGAATGCGGTCAGGCAGATCGACATCGGCGTTGTGTACGCGCTGTGGTCCGCGCTGGGGACGGCGGCGGTGGTTGCACTCGGCGTCCTCTTCCACGGAGAACGTGTCTCGCGGGTCAAGGTTGCCGGTCTGGCTCTCACCGTCGTCGGTATCGTCGCGATGAATTTTGGAGGTTAGGCGCCATGGGTTGGTTCTACCTCATGGGTGCGGTTGTCGTGGAAATCTTTGCCACCACCGGCCTTCACTCGACTGACGGGTTCACGCGGCCGCTTCCGACGGTCGGGGTTCTCGCTGGATACCTCCTTTCATTTTTCTTCTTGTCGAAGGCGCTCAGATCGCTCCCTCTCGGGGTCTCGTACGCGTTGTGGTCGGCAATTGGCACCGCCTCTATTGCGGTGGTGGGAGTGCTGCTGTTCGGTGATGCTGTATCGGTTCCACGAGTGGCTGGATTGATATGCATCATGGCCGGTGTGGTCATTTTGAACATGGAGGCGGACCGTGATTCCAGGCCTACCGTGTCCGTGGACACCCTGCAATCGGTGGAGTGCGACTGAATTCACTCTCGCAGGGCGTGGGCCTTGTGATGACGTGCGAGCGTTCCCCGCGCGGAGGAAGGTCGATCGTGGGCGGACTTCTCGTCGATGGTCCGGTTGGACGACTACGTGTGTGCTGTCATATCAGGTCGGGGCCAGTAGGTTGGCGATGCGTGCGTCCTCGTCCAACAGTATTTGGGGTAGTCCGAGCTCCGTGCATTTCGCCGCGACCGGAGCCAGCACGGTGCGCGCTTCCGCGAACCGCTCGGCGACGGACAAGCACATCGCCAACAGCAGTTTCGCGCGGATGAGCGCCCGGGGTCTGGCCTGACTTTCGATGCTGAGCACGAGGTCCTTCGCCCGCGCGCAGGCATGCTCGATCTCCTCCGGGGAACCCTCGCGGAGTAGCAGTCTGATCGACGAATCTTCGTCGAGTTCGGATGTGATGGTGGCGATCCCGTCTGCTTGCGGGCGATACGCCGTCAACGCCATCAACCGCGTGCGGATCTCGTCGCCGACGGGAAGCCCTGCGCGGATCCGCTCGTTGACCATCCGCGCGGCCAGACGTGGCAGCCGCAGCGATTCGGCAATTCTGGCGCCCTCGTCCAGCCGATTCTCGGCCTCCGCATGATGTCGGAGTGAGGCTTTGACCCGTGATCCGGTGCCGTAGGTGGCGAGCATGAATTCCACCAGCCCGCCGCCCTCGGAACCGAGTTTGTAGCTTTCGTCCAGGAGCTGTTCGGCCTCTGCGATCGTGCCCATCTCGTAGAGGAGCGCTCCGAGCAGAGCCCCGGCGAGTCGTGCCGCGTGGGCGTGAACCCCAGATTTTCCGGTCATCGCTACGGCGGAGCGGAAGTAGTTTTCTGCCGCAGGAATGTCGAGTTGTTCGTATGCCGCGGCGCCGGCCAGACAGTATCCGTACATCACACTGAAGGGGCCGCTGGTTTGTGCGTGATATGCGGCGGCCCAGTCCTGCCAACGGCGCGCTGCATCGAAGTCGAATGTGTAGAGGGCCACGAAGGAAGCGATGCTGCCGGCGCCCGACGCGAGGAAGGGCCGCACCGTGTCAGGGTGGTGCAAGCAATCGGTGACGAGTTCCTGTACCCCGGCGATCTCATCGGCAAAGAGTTTGCCGGATGCTTGGACGACGGCAGCTTCGACGCGAAGGGCGTGGATTGCAGCCTCGTCTACCTCGGTGTTCGTGAGTGCGGCATCGAAGAGATCGAGGGCAGCTCGCATCTGTCGTGGACGCTGCATCAGTATGTTCGCCCACGCGATGTTCAGTTGGAGTCGGGCACTTGTCACAGCAACGTTCGGGGGAAGTTTCGCGACCAGGCCGAGGAGGGTTGTCATCCGCGAGTCCTCGATGAGTGTCATGCCGCCGTCCTCGACCAGTCGAAGGGCGTGGTCGGTGTCGCCGGCGGCAAGTGCGTTGTCGACAGCCTCGCTGAGCATATTGTGGTCGGCAAACCAGTGCGCGGCGATCCGGTGAAGTTCTTCGCGACGGCCCGGATGGAGGCGTTCGAGGCGGCGATGAAGGAGATCGGCAAAGAGGTGGTGATACCTGAACCAGTCCCTGTCGTCATCGATGCTTTGCAGAAACAGGTCTCGGCGTTCGATTTCCTCGAGCATCTCTTGGCCGGATGGAACGTGTGTCAGCAGGCCGGCGAGGTCACCGCAGATCTTCTCCGTGATGGCGGTGGACAGGAGGAACTCGAGGATTGTCGGCTCGAGCGTGCTCAGGACGTTCTCCACCAGGTATTCGTGGATGGCATGGTGGCCTCCGGAAAGATGCGCGATGAAGTCCATACGATCGCTACGCCCGCGTAGTGACAGGGACGCCAGTTGCAGCGCCGCGACCCACCCGTCGGTCGAGCTTCGAAGACTGCTCACTTCTTGGTCGTCGAGTTGTGAGTCCGTTGACGTCGACGAGGAATGCCCTGGATTCTGCGGTGTCGAAACGCATTGCCGTCGGCCCGATCTCGACGAGTTCGTCGCGTACTCGCATGAGGCTCAGCGGGAGACCGGATTGGGATCGTGTTGCGACGATCACCTGGACGTGATGGCATCCGTTCTCGAGCAGGAAGTCCATTGCCGCCACAGTGTCGGAAGAGGTCACCCGGTGCCAGTCGTCGATCACAATGGCGATCGCGCGGCCGCCGTCGTGGATGTCGTTGATCAACGAGGGCAGCACATATCGCGCGGCATCTTCGTAGTGATCTTCGAGGATGCGCTCGAGGTCGGGCGCGATCGTGGGCAGCGCGGTGTGGATCGCCTTCACCAGGTGGGACAGAAACCAGGCGACGTTGTTGTCATCGCGGTCGATGGTGAGCCAGGCGACGGGCATTCCCTCGGCTATCAGAGCGTGCCGCCATTGGGAGGCCAGCGTGCTCTTACCGAAACCTGCGGGGGCGTGGATCACTGTCAGGCGCCGCCCAGCGCCGGCGCGGAGGGTCTCGAGGAGTCGTCGGCGCTCGACCAACGGCCGTGCCGAGGTCGGGGGACGAAATTTCGTGGCGGCGGTGGGCGGGGTGTTCGGGATTGCTGCCGGGGTCTTCGCCGGGGGAGCCCCGCCGGTGCCGGGCGGGGGCGAGGTGGCTCGGAACGGATCGGCGGGCATCGCCATCGCATCCATCTTCAGCCCGTGCAAGAGCTGCACCGTTCGAAGCTCGTTTCCGAATGCGTCGGCCGATGCTGGTCGATCGGCGGGATCGCCCGCCATGGCGTGTTCGATGGCGGTGCACACGTCATCGGGAATGCCGTGCTCACGCAGGTCCGGGATCGGTTGGTTGGTGACCCGCACGAACTGGGCAACCACCCCTTCCCGGGTGCGGCGCTCGAAGGCGGCGTGTCCCGTCATCAGGCAGAACAGCGTCGCACCGAGACCGTATACATCGGACGCGGGACTCGGTGGTTGGCCCTTGAGCACCTCAGGGGCGGTGAAGGCGGGGGTGCCGACGACGCTGCCCGCGGATGTTTCGAAATCGCCCCCGATCCGGGCGATGCCGAAGTCGGTCAGTTGCGGCTCGCCGTATCCCGTGATCAGGATGTTGGCGGGTTTGATGTCACGGTGGAGGATGCCCTCACGGTGAGCGGCCGCCAGAGCCCCGGCCAGTTTCACTCCGATCCCGAGCACGGTGGGCAACGGGAAGGGACCTTTCTGCCGAAGCAGGGTTTGGAGAGAACCGTGTTCGTGGTAGGGCATCACGAGAAAGAGGGAGCCGTTCGCGGTGACGCCGACGTGGAGAATTTGGACGATGTGGGGATGGCTGGAGAGTTTGCCCATGGCGCGTTGTTCTCGTACGAAGCGGGTGCGGTCGTCGGGTCCGACCTCGGAGGTCAGCACCTTGACGGCGACCGTTCGATCGAGGGAACGCTCGGTGCAGCGATAGACCACCCCGAATCCTCCGCGTCCGATTTCCTGTGCATTCTCGAGTCCGGCCATGTCCAACTCGGTGGCGATATCACGGCTCACATCGCGCTGAGTATTCGGCAGGTCGACTTCGTCGCACTCGTCCATCGGTAGCTCAATCCTCTGTGTACTTCTACCTTATTGTGGCAGGTCAGAGGATGTTCCACGGCTGTGGGCCTCGGCATTCGGGGCGACGTCCGCCCGCAAGCGGCTCATGCGCACCTCCAACCATGTGATCCACCTCACATGCTAGCCCAGTGCGATTCGGTGCTGTTCCCAAATCCGACTGGACAGCCAGGGGTGGCGGCAGATCCCAACTGGTCAGCCGCTACCGACGCCGCATTCCCTCGAAGGTCAGGCGTAGGACTGCGTCGGCGAGATCCTCGGCTGATCCTCCAGCTCGCGGCCGGTGCCACTCGATGAGCGAGTTGATCATGCCGAACACGAGGCGGCCGGTGAGCGCGGGATCGATGCCTGGCCGAAGGTCACCCTCCTCCGCGGCCCCGACGACGAGGTCACGCACAAAGAGATCGAATTCCCGTCGACGGGCGAGGGCGCGGCGTTCCACGGGAGTGTTCCCACGAACGCGCAGCAGGAGGGTGACGTAGGGCAGTTCTGCGACCAGGATCTCGGCGGTGCGCCGGACGAGGTATTCGAGGCGGTCGATGTGTCGGCCGCTGGTGGCCTGCCGTTCGGTGGTGAGGGCGAAGAGTGCGTCGAGCGCCCGCGTCAACGCTCGCTCCAGCAGTTCGGGCTTTCCTGAAACATGTTGGTAGATAGACGACTTCGTGATTCCCAGCCGCTGGGCCAAGGCTTCCATGCTGGTGCCCTCGTAACCCTTGTCGTTGAAAACTTTCACGGTGACGGCGAGGAGGGATTCGAGGTCATAGCCGGGTCGGCCGGGCCGCTGAGCGGGGTGTGCGGTCGTCATGGGTTACGGTCCTTCCCGGTGCGCCCGTGCGACATTGCTGTGCCCGTCGAGATCGTCTGCCATGTCCGTTTTCGCCAAGGTGATGGTGCTCTGGCTCCGCGGTTCGGCAGGGGCGCACTCCGGATGGTGGTCGAGCCCGTGTCGACGGATCCCCGGGTGCCGTCTCACACCACTCGCCGCGCTTTCATTCCGTCGAACACGGGAGCGATGCGAACCACGTCGCCGGTGGTGGGCGCGTGCACCATTTTGCCGTTGCCGAGGTAGATTGCCACGTGCCCAGGACCGGCTGGGCCCCAGTTGCCGAACAGCAGATCACCGGGTCTGGCGTCGGCGAGGGGAATCTCGGTACCGACGTTCCACTGAGTTTCCGAGGTGCGGGGGAGGGATACGTTCTCTGTTGTTGCGGCGTGGACGGCGTAGGAGGTGAGTCCGGAACAGTCGAAACCGCCGCCGGAGGGCCCGTTCACGTTGCCGCCGCCCCACACGTAGGGAAGGCCCAGATAACGCAGGGCGGCCTCGACGATCCGGCCGCCGACGCCTCCCCAGTCGCCGGACCCAGGGTCGAGGATCGACGCGAAGCGGGATTCGGCCGCGCGGATCTTCGCCACGTAGGGCTTTGTCTGATTCTCGTAGTCGGGGAGTCCTGAGGGCATTCCGCCCGATCGGCGGACGGCTCCCACGCCGGCGTTGTATCCGGCGAGTGTCAGGTCCAGCACGTCACCCGAGACGAGGCCGGCCTGCTTCCACGAATCGATCTCCTCGTACATGTCGCAGAGCAGATGTCCTGATGCCATGACCGAGTCGCCGACGGCGAGGACGTCCGCCTTTCCGTCGCCGTCGGCGTCGCGCCCGTATTTTGCCCAGGTGCCGGGCATGAACTGGCCGGGACCGCGGGCGCCATCCGGCGACACGGGCGCCGAGGCGCCGTATCGGAAGTTGTTCTCCGCCGAGTACAAGGCTGCCAGGACAGGGGCCTTGATGCCGTCGCAGATGCTTCCCGCCTTCTGAAACCAGGGGACGAATACTGCGATCGCCCCCAGCTGTGAGGCGGCCCGAGTGGGGGCGTCGTAAACGGTGGTGAGGTGGGAGATTTCGGAGACGGCAAGCGGCGTCGAGTCGAATTGTTCAACGGGGTCACCGTATTCGGGGATCTTCCCGTCGGATTCGAATTCGGGTTCGTGCTCGGTGGCAGGAATATCGCCCGTGGTGTCACCGGTCGCGTCGGGTGGGGGAGGGGCGCTCTCGGGTGGTGGCGCGTAGGTTTCTATCGCATCTTGGAAGGCATCTGCGGTCTCGGTGATTGCTTGCTGTGCTGCGTCTTGCGCCTCGGGAGGTAGCTGCTCGACGGCGTCGTTGACCTGTTGCCCGATCGCGGGTGCGGCATCGGTGATCTGTTGTACCTGTTGGGTGCCATAGTCTTTCAAGGCCGGAGGCGCATCCGATCCGTGTATCGCGCCGCCGAGCGCTGTGGCGACTGCGACAATGATCGCCGAAGGATCGACCGACATCTACTTCCTCCCGTGCTGTGACCCAACCCTGTGAAATCTTCTGATGTGATCCAAGTCTCGACCACTGGGCGGCGATGTTCCTCACACCATTTGGGGATAAGGGTCCACCTTTGGAGAGATTCGCCGGGTGTCGTGTCGGGACTTCCCTTGCGGGCGGGACGCGCCCCTCGAATTGAACTGGCCGATCCCGCGACGATCGCGCCGGGTCGGTCCAGCGATGATGTCGCCGCCTCACCAGGGTGACCGCGGGTGGGCGGTGGGTGTTGCGGATCAGGGAGTTGTGGGCCGATTGTGGACTCCGGAGACAACCGTGCTCCGGGTCGCTGCGTCGAGGCCGTACGGGGTGTACAGGGTGAATCGGTCGATGATGCCGCCGAACCTGCGTGATATCTCGGCCGCGGCCGCGTCGGGCTCGCCGACGACCGCGAAGGTGCGCAGGACGGTGTCGTCGATCAGCCGGGTCATGGACGCCCAGTCGTCGATCTTGGACAGCCGGTGGAGCTCGGTCTGCAGATCACCCCAGCCGTGAAGGTCGAGGACCGCCCGGTACGCCGGTGTGGACCCGTAGAAGGCGATCTGTTTGCGCACGGCGGTTGCCGCTTCCTCGAATTGCCGTTCATCGGACCCTGTGACGACGAGTCCGGGGTAGGACAGGGTGAAGTCCTCGAACGTCTTTCCGGCCTTGGCGAGGGCCGATTTGACCTGTGGGACGGTCACTTCCCGGAGATATCGTTCCGTGGTGAAGCCGTGTACGAGCATCCCGTCCGCGACCTCGGCGGCGACGGAGGTCATCTGCGGGCCCACGGCGGCGATCATCACTTGGGGCGGCCCGAATTCGTTACGCGGAGGCCGGAACATCGGTGTCATCAGGGTGTGGTTGTAGTAATCCCCGCGGAAGTCGAGGGCTGTCTGGTTTTGCCAGCTCTCCCAGATGGCGTGGAGTGCCCTGACGAATTCCCGCATCCTCGGCGCCGGCGCGGACCACGGCATGCTGAACCGGCGCTCGATGTGCGGCTTGATCTGTGACCCCAGTCCGAGCGTGAATCTGCCGGAGCTGAAGGACTGCATGTCGTTGGCAACCGTGGCGAGAGTCATGGGATTGCGTGCAAATGCCACGGCGATGGCGGTGCCTACGTGGAGTCGGGGTGCGTTCTCCGCGGCGAGCAGAAGCGGTAGGAAGGGGTCGCGACTGACTTCCGTCGACCACACCCCGTCGAAGCCGGCCCGTTCCGCGAGTCCCACCTGCTCCTGTATCTCGTGGAGACTTGCCCCGGCCGTCCCGTCGATGGATCCGCCTATGTTGCCGTCGATCAGCATCCGAACTCCCTACACTCCAACATCCAGTCAGGGTTGACTGGATGTTGGTTCGACGATACCGTGAGCGAACGGTCGGCGACAGTGGTTCGACCGCAGGTTCTTCACTTCGTCCCCTGTGGCTCTGCGCGTCTCGCAGATCGCGTCCCAGGGGAATTCGTTCACGATCCGAGGAGAGTTGCCTTGTCTGAAGAGGCATTTGTTTACGAGGCCATTCGCACGCCTCGCGGTAAGGGCAAGAACGGAAGTCTGCACTCGGTCAAACCGATCGACCTCGTGGTGGGCCTGATCGACGAGCTGCGCGCACGGTTTCCGGACCTGGACCCGGGCTACATCGACGACATCGTGCTGGGTGTGGTCTCCCCGGTCGGCGAACAGGGTGGTGATATCGCCCGGGCCGCGGCGTTGGTGGCGGGCCTGCCTCTGACGGTGGCCGGACTGCAGATCAACCGGTTCTGCGCATCCGGACTCGAGGCGATGAATCTCGCCGCCCAAAAAGTACGGTCGGGCTTCGAGAACCTGGTGATCGCCGGTGGCGTCGAATCCATGTCGCGAGTGCCGCTGGGCAGCGACGGAGGTGCCCTCTTCAACGACCCGACGACCGCATACGACCTCCACTTCGCTCCCCAGGGAATCGGTGCGGACCTGATCGCCACGATCGAGGGTTTCAGCCGCGAAGACGTCGATGCCTACGCTGCGCGGTCGCAGGCCCGCGCCGAGGCCGCCTGGTCCGGTGGATACTTCGCCAAGTCGGTCGTTCCGGTCAAGGATTTCAACGGTGTCCCGCTGCTCGATCACGACGAGCACCGCCGTCCAGGCACCACCGTCGAATCGCTGGCCTCGTTGAAGCCGTCCTTTGCGGCACTCGGTCAACAGGGTGGCTTCGATGCTGTTGCGCTGCAGAAGTATACGTCGGTGGAGCGGATCAACCACGTCCATCACGGCGGTAACAGTTCCGGCATCGTGGACGGCGCGGCGCTGGTCCTGATCGGCAACGAAAAGGCCGGCAAGCAGTTCGGCCTCACACCCCGCGCCCGGATTATCGCCACCGCTGTCACCGGGGCAGACCCTACGATCATGCTCACCGCCCCCACCCCGGTGGCGCTGAAGGCACTCGATGTCGCCGGACTCACCGTCGACGACATCGATCTGTTCGAACTGAACGAGGCGTTTGCCTCGGTGGTCCTGAAATTCCAGAAGGATCTGGCCATTCCGGACGAGAAACTCAACGTGAACGGCGGCGCGATCGCCATGGGCCACCCCTTGGGAGCGACCGGCGCGATGCTCGTCGGAACGGTGATCGACGAGTTGGAGCGGCGCGGCGACCGGCGCGCATTGATCAACCTGTGCGTCGGTGGCGGCATGGGTATCGCGGCCATCATCGAGCGAGTCTGAAAGGCAACGGCAACAACATGAGTGCAACATCAACCATCACGTGGTCGCAGGATTCGGACGGAATCGTGCTGCTGACCCTCGACGATCCGGCCCAGTCCGCAAACACCATGAACTCGCAGTACGTCGAGTCCATGGGCAACGTACTCGACCGGCTCGAGGCCGAGCGTGACTCTGTCACCGGTGTCGTGATCACGTCCGCGAAGAAGACCTTCTTCGTGGGCGGTGACCTCAACGACCTGGTCCGTGCCACCGCGCAGGATGCGGTCAGGTTCACGGACTTCGCGAATGGGATCAAGGCCCAGTTCCGACGTCTCGAGACCCTGGGCCGTCCGGTGGTGGCGGCGGTCAACGGTGCCGCCCTCGGCGGTGGCCTCGAGATCACCCTGGCCACCCACCACCGCATCGCGGTCGATTCGAGATCGGTGATCTTCGGACTGCCCGAAGTGACGCTCGGGTTGCTCCCCGGTGTCGGCGGAATCACCCGGACCGTTCGGATGTTGGGGCTCGAGAAGGCACTGACGAGCCTGCTGCTGACCGGGAAGACGTTCAGCCCCGCGGCCGCGAAGACGCTCGGCCTCGTCGACGACCTGGTGACCAGCGCCGACGAACTCGTTCCCGCCGCCAAGAAGTGGATCAAGGACAACCCCGAGGGCGGTGTACAGCCGTGGGACCGGAAGGGATTCCGGATCCCCGGCGGCACCGCGCTCAATCCGGCGGTGACGGCGAACCTGCGCCGCACCGTGGCGGGGGCACCCCTCGAGGCGCCGCGGGCCATCCTCGCCGCCGCCGCCGAGGGTGCGTTGGTCGACCTCGACACGGCGGCGCAGATCGAGACACGCTACTTCGTCGGCCTCGTCACCGGTCAGGTGTCGACGAACATGATCAAGGCACAGTTTTTCGATCTGCAGAGCATCAAAGCCGGCGGAAGCCGGCCGGAGGGGCATCCCAGGTTCGCGGCCCAGAAGGTCGGCGTGATCGGCGCCGGGATGATGGGTGCCGCGGTGGCCTACGTCTCGGCGAAGGCGGGAATCGACGTCGTGCTACAGGACGTCTCGATCGAGTCGGCGCGAAAAGGGAAGGCCTACGCCGAGAAGCTGGAGGCCAAGGCCCTCGCTCGTGGAACAACGACCGAGGAGAAGTCCGCCGCGCTGCTCGCCCGCATCACCGCGACCGACAATCCGGCCGACTTCGCGAATGTCGATTTCGTCGTCGAGGCGGTCTTCGAGAGCGTGGAGGTCAAACAGGCGGTCTTCAAGTCGATCCAGGACATCGTCGCCCCCGACGCCGTGCTGGGCTCGAATACGTCGACGCTGCCGATCACCACGCTGGCCGAAGGCGTCGACCGTAAGGAAGACTTCATCGGGGTGCACTTCTTCTCCCCGGTCGAACGGATGCCGTTGGTCGAGATCATCGTTGGCGCACACACCGCACCGGCAACATTGGCGAGGGCGTTCGACTTCGCGCAGCAGATCAAGAAGACCCCGATCGTGGTCAACGACAGCCGCGGCTTCTTCACCAGCCGCGTGATCACGAAATTCCTCGACGAGGCCGCCGCCGCGGTCGGTGAGGGCATCGAACCGGTGATCATCGAGCAAGCGGGGGCCCAGGCCGGCTATCCCGCACCCCCGCTGCAGCTGCTCGACGAGCTGACGTTGACCCTGCCGCGCAAGATTCGTCAGGAAGCCCGTGCGGCGGTCGAGGCGGACGGCGGCGTCTGGGTCGAGCACGGATCGGAGGCCGTCCTCGACCGGCTGGTCGAGGAACTCGATCGTCGAGGTCGGTCGACCGGTGGCGGCTTCTACGAGTACGACGAGTCGGGCAGCCGCGTCGGCCTGTGGCCGGGGCTGCGCGACGCCTTCCAGTCGGGGAGCACCGAGATCCCGTTCGACGACCTCAAGGAACGGATGCTGTTCGCGGAGTCCCTCGAGACGGTGCGCTGCCTCGACGAAGGGGTCCTGACGTCGGTCGCCGACGCCAACGTCGGATCCCTGCTCGGTATCGGGTTCCCGGCGTGGACTGGCGGCGTCCTCCAGTACATCAACGGCTACCCGGGTGGGATCGCGGCGTTCGTCCAGCGGGCACGCGTACTTGCCGCCCGGTACGGCACTCGCTTCGAGCCGCCCGCCTCACTGGTGGCCAAGGCCGAGCGCGGAGAGACCTACGAGTAACGGCGTCATTTACGATCGGGGTTGGCACCACTGTGGGCAGTGGTGCCAACCCCGTTGAGGGCTTTTCTCCGAACGGATGGAGCTGATGTCGGTGTCGATCAGTGACGCCTCGGTCAAGCGCACCCAGCAAGAACGGCGGGCGATCACACGCAGGCAGATACTCGACGCCGCCGTTGCGGTGTTGTTCCGGGACGGCTACTCTGCCGCCACCACGTTGCGGATCCAACACGAGGCGGGGGTGTCCCGCGGCCGTCTCTTACAACAATTTCCCTCCCGCGAAGCGCTGCTCGTCGCCGCCGTCCAGCATCTCGCGACGGCGCGGATGGAGGACATGCGGCATCGCGAAGATTGGCCACACGACCCCACAGAGCGCATCGACTGGGCGATCGAGATCATGTGGCCCACCTTCCACCAGCCGTATTTCTGGGCCGCGACCGAGCTGTGGCTCGCCTCCCGCGCCAACGACAAGTTACGCGAAGCGCTGCTGCCGGAGGAGCGCCGGCTGGGCCACCTCGTGAGAGCAACGACCGACGCGTTCTTCGGCGGCGAGTTGTGCGCACGCCCGCGCTACGAGTTGGTACGCGAACAACTCAACACCTCGATGCGGGGTGCCGCACTGACCTATGCGCTCGATCCGCGCGATCCCGCCACCGACCCGCACCTGCACGAGTGGAAACTGATGGCGCGAGAACTGCTTACCTGACGGCCTGTACGGCGGAGCTATCCCGCGCCACCGATCTGGCGCGGGATTCCTCGTATTCCCGGGCGGTCTTCTCGATGAGCGCGGCGACCGAGAGGACCGCGTCCACCCCGGACACGCTGTGCCCACCACTCCACGCCGTGCGGTTGCTGAGCAATCGGTCCTGGCGGAAACCCTCGGATGCGGGATGCTCGGCCGCGGCAGCGTCTCCGGCCTGCCGATCGACCCAGCACTTGAGCAGGCTCGCCGGAATGCCACCTACCTGGGTCGAGAGCACGACGTCGTCGAGGCTCGCCTCGACCAGCGCCCGCCGATAGTCGTTGTCGGCCCGACTTTCGTCGGTGGCGATGAACTTCGTGCCCATGTACCCGAGGTCGGCGCCGAGAACCTGGGCGGCGTGCAACGCCACGCCGTCACTGATACCGCCGGCCAGAACGATGGTGCCGTCGAAGCGCTCGCGGACGGCGCGGACGAAGGAGAACGGGTTCGCCCAGCCCGTCTGGCCGCCGGCACCCGCGGTCAGGAGCACCAACCCGTCCACGCCCAAGGCGATGGCCCGGTCCGCATGCTGCAACGTCGCGACGTCGGCATAGACCTGGCATCCGATCGCGCGCAGGGGGGCAAGAACGGGCTCGGGGGACCCGACACTGGTGATGACGAGTTCTACGCCGTGATCCACCAGGCACGCGAGGTCTTCGCGCAGTCGCCGGTTCGATCGGTGCACCACGAGGTTCGGCGCAAAGGGCGCCGACCTCGGGACCTCGCTCAGGGCCGTCTCGATGCGGGTGAGCCAGTGGGCGAGTTCACCGGTGGTGGCCGCGTTGTGGGTGGGCACGGATCCCACGACGCCTTCGCGGCACGCCGCGATGACCAGATCGGGGCCGGATACCTCCGTCATCGGGGCGGCGATCAACGGAACGGTCAATCGATTCGCCAACGCTTCGGAAATGGACACGTCAACTCCTTGCGAGAACCACGAGAGGCAGGGTGCGCACCTAAGTAAATGCCGGAAAAGCGGCGATGACGCATGCTAGGTTGAAAATCAAGCTACAACCCCGGTAAGTAAATCTCAAGCCACATCGAATGCGTCGAAAGGGGCGGGAAGCATCGACGAACTAGTGCGCCCGAGGCGAGCTCGGCTCACCAGCACTCCGCGTCCCCGCAACCGCAGGGCCCAGATCCTGGTGGCCGCGAGCGCCCTGTTCTCCGAACGCGGCTACCACAATGTGAGCACCGAGGACATCGCCTCGTCCGTCGGGATCACCGCCGGGGCCTTGTACCGGCACTTTCGGAGTAAACAGGAATTGCTCGCCTGCACGGTGGCCGAGAGCTTCGATCAGGCGGGTGAGCTGCTGCTCTCACGCGGAATCGATGACCTCCCGGCGCTGCTGCACGGTCTGGCGGAAACGGCCGGCACTCGACGTGACCTCGGAGTTCTGTGGAATCGCGAGATTCGACACCTGCCACCGGAGCAGCACGCGTCCCTGCGTGGCCGATTGCATGATGTGGTGTCGCGTCTCTCCGCGGCGCTCGGCCATTCCGTGCCGGGGGCGGGCGCCGCTGACGCGGAACTGCTGGCGTGGTGCACTCTTGCGGTTCTGACCAGCCCGGGCTATCACCGCACCGAGATCCTGCCGGGCCGTTTGATCGACCTGCTCGCCACCATGTCCGTGGCCGTCAGCGCGGCGCCGCTGAACAGTACAGCTGAACCGGCCGCCGATCTTCCCGGACGGGGCGGCATGGCGCCGGCATCGCGCCGCGAGGCACTCCTGGGCGCGGCCGCCAGACTGTTCGGCGCGAAGGGATACCAAGCAGTCACGATGGACGAGATCGCAGCCGCTGTGCAGGTCCACAGCGCCAGCGTGTACCGGCACTTCGATACGAAGGCCGATCTCCTGGCCGCCGTGATCGACCGGGGCGCGGAACCGCTCCAGTTGGGGCTGTCGCAGGCACTGTTCTCCGCGGACACCTCCCAGGAGGCTCTGGACGCCGCGGTCGATGCGTACATCGCGTTCGCGATGATCCACCACGACCTGCTGGCCGTGCTGACCTGCGAGGTACTCAGCCTTCCACCGGCCAGACGACACGCTGTGCGCAGCGCGCAGCACGACTACGTCGGGCAGTGGTTCCAACTGCTGCAAGAATCCCGGCCCGAACTCGACGACACCGAGGTGCGATTTCGTGTTCACGCTGCGCTGACAATCGTCAACGATGTATCCCGGACGGTACGGTTGCGCTGCATGCCCAACGTGCAGGAACGTGTGCGCCTGGCCGCCCGCCGCGCATTGTATGGCTGACACTCACCGCCCCCATAGTTAAGGGCGATTCACTACCGATCGTGACCTCAACCCCGCACGATTTCAGCGCATACCCCCTGACAAGGCAGTTTTCGAGGTCACCGCGTTGACAATAGTGATGCGGGTCACCACAATGGCAGACGTAAGTAAATCGTGAGCCACGACATGGTGAATTGAAGGCAGGTGCAGTGCCGCAGCATCCCGAGGAGGACGTCGCCGATATGGCGGCAATGGATGCCCCGCACCCCGAGATGGAGGAACAGTGAATACTTCCGCCGCCCAGCCGTCCGTCGCCCACCGGCTGAGCGAGATGGCGGCCGCGATGCGAGAAATGGCGGGGGTGGAGGTCACCGAGACCCGAAACGCGGGTGACACGATCGATGAGACCGGTGCTTTGTCCGCCATTCTCGACGAGCTACACCACGCGCAGGGCGTCCTCTACGAGCAGGCCTGCCTGACTCCGCAGCGCGGTCTGGAACGCGTGCTCGGTTCGCTGGCCCGCCTGCGCTCGGCGGCGACCGGGCCCGGCCAGTTCTTCAGTAGTTCGGCCGAAGAACTGTGTACCGCAGGGGGATTCGACCGGGTTCTGGTCTCTCGCATCCAGGGTTCGATGTGGATTCCGCACACCCTGCACCTGGTCTCCGAGGCCATCTCCGCCGCGCTGCGCAACTATCTGAGCGATCTGGAGATCCCCTTGAGCGCGTCGCCGCTCGAGGCCGATGTCGTACGGCGCCGGATCCCGATGCTGGTGAGCGATGCCGGGGCAGAAACCCGGACGTATCGTCCGCTCATCAGGTTGTCGAGGACCACAAGCTATGTCGTTGCGCCGGTGGTGGTCGACGGAACAGTCGTCGCCCTGCTTCATGCCGACACCAATATCTCCGGGCGGGTGCTGACGTCCGCGGACCGTGACATCGTTCGGCTCTTCGCCGACGGGCTGGGACCGATCTACGAACGGATGGTGCTGACCGAGCGACTGCGTGAGCAGCGTGACCGGCTCGGTATGGTCTTCAGTGCCACGGAAGCGATGATCGACGACGTTCACGGTGGCCCGCTGACCCTCGACGCCCCCATCGGGATGTTGCCTCCGGCGGCTGTCGATCCTTCTCGCCGAGATCGTGGGGCGGCGGGCGGATCGTCGGAGGTGCGGGTCACGGGTCGGCCCGAACGGCACTTGACCGCACGCGAGATCGATGTGGTGGAACTGCTGTCGAAAGGCGCGTCGAACGCGGAAATCGCCGCCCAGCTCACCGTGTCCGAGAGCACCGTGAAATCCCACGTGAAACACATCTTCCGCAAGTTGGGTGCCACCAACAGGGCCAGCGCCATCGCGCGATACGGGAAGATGAAACGCTCGATGGGACGGACACTATGACACAGGCATTGATCGCAACGACGCAGCACCAGACTGCACGGGGATCCTTGCAGGGGTGGCGACGCAAAGACATCGAGCTGATCACTCGGCTGGAGGCCATCCGGGACGAGATCTTCGCTGATGTCGGTTCGACCACTCTTCCGGGGATCCGGCACGAGCGTCCCGCCCATTCCGCAGAGGCGATCTCAGTCCTGACGCATCACTGCGTCGACGAGCTGCGACGGGCCGCGGCAGCCGACACCGCCAAGGTGGAGCGACTGACCAAGACAGTCCTCGACCTGCAGCAGGTGGCGATGGATCTGTACCTGAACGAAATGGGCCGCAGGACCGAACGTCTGGCGGAGTGTTCGGCGGGACTCCACCGGTTGCGGACCGTCCCGAGCACCTCCGACCTCCTCGACCGCCTCTGTGAGGACGTGGCCGTTCGTTGCGGATTCCGGCGGGTGGTGTTGTCGCGGGTCGAGGCGGGAACCTGGAAACCGTGGAAGGCGTATCTGGGCGAGGGCGATGAATCGGACTCATGGTTCACCGACTGGATCGATCGCGGGATACCGTTCGACGAGCGGGCTCCTGAGGCGCGGCTGCTGACCGATCATCGGCCGGCGATCGTCTACGACACGGAAAACGCGCCGGTATACCGGCCGATCATCGTCGAGTCGGGTCGCTCACGCTCGTACGTGGTCTCCGCCCTGGTTCTCGACAACAACGTTGTCGGTTTGCTTCATGCCGACCACTTCCCGGTTCCGAGCCGGATCGACGAGATCGACCGCGACGTCCTGTGGGCCTTCACCGAAGGGGTCGGTTACATCTACGAGCGGACGTCGCTGATGGAACGGTTGCGCAGCCAACGCGACCAGATCAGGGAAATCCTCTCGTCGACGGTGGCGACGATGGACGAGCTGTGCGAATCGGGGATGGCCTCGGCCGGGCGGGCAGACTCCGATCCTGCTGGAGTCGACTCGTCGGCGGAGTTCGCCTCGCGTCCCAGCTTGGTCCCGCTCGCCGAATTCACCTCCCGCGAACAAGAGGTGTTCACATTGATGGCGGCGGGGGCGACCAACAACGACATCGCCGAGTCCCTCGTCATCACGGAGGGGACGGTGAAATCGCATGTCAAGCACATCCTGCGGAAGCTCGGTGCGACCAACCGTTCACAGGCCATTGCCTGGTCGATCGGCAACCGCATCGCGTAGTCGATTCGGCACCATCTCCTCAGCGTCACGCCGCCCGGCACTGTGCCGGGCGGCGGTTCTATTCTGGTGCCAAACCATGCTCCCCGGGTACGCCCGTTTCGGAAACTGACGACCGCTCGCAGCCGCGTCGGCATTCCGGACCGGAACAGCCGGCTCGGTGATCGACCGAGTATCCCCCTGTTGAGGGGTGGGTTTCCTCCCCAAGTAAGTCGCCGCCGGTGTGACCTACGCAATACCTTGATGGTGTTCCTGAAGTGAGCGGAGCACATCGATATTCGAGTATCCGCGGGGACTATGACAACCACCGAGGAGAGCGATATTCATGAGTCATTCCTTTGCTGTCAAGTGGCTGAAGGCCTTCCGTGAGAGCCCCGAAGCGGTCGTTGCGTTGTACGCCGACGACTTCCTCTTCGAGGATCCCATCCTCGGCCAGAAGATCACCGACAGGGACGAGCTCCTCCGTGTTTTTGCGCCGTACGCCAACAAGGACACCGAAAACGGCATCGGCATCAACAACTTTCGGATCGATGAGGTTGTCGGCGACGAGAAGTCGGCGATCTACCGGTGGACCTGGAAGGCGCCCACGGCGACCGCTTTCGTCGGCGTCCCGACGAACGGGAAGGTGCCCGGAGCGCGCGGACTGACGTTCCACATCTACAACGAAGCAGGCCTGATCACCCGGGAAGCGAGCCTGTGGGATGTCGCGACGGCAGCGGCGGATCTGGGACAGCCCATCGACCCGTCCAGCGTGACCAAGTCCGCTGTTCTCGTCTGACACCGAACCCTGCGAAAGGAAACTACGAGCATCATGAGTAAGCACGAAGAGCACGCCCGGCGCTGGATCACCGCGTTGACCACCGACACCGCGGCGGCGGTCGCCCTGTACGCCGACGACCTGGTCTACGACGACCACGCCGATTCCGACCACGTCACCGACACCGCCATCACCAAGGATGAGCTGGCGCCGAAGCTCGCCCCGTACGCGAACACCGACACCGCCAACGGTGTCGGCCTGCACTCCTTCGAGATCACCGACTCGTTCCCGGTGGCCGGCGTGGCCGGCAACCCGGCCGTGGTGATCCTGTGGAACTGGACGGGCACCGGTCTCGAGACCTACAAGGGCGTTCCGGCCCAGGGCAAGACGCTGTCCACCCGCGGCATCACCTGGCACCAGCTCGACAGCGACGGACAGATCGTCCGCGAAACGACGTACTGGAACGACACCCCTGTGCTGCAGGAACTCGGAATCCCGATCATCACGCCGGAGTACTGGGTCGAAGGATTCGACCCGTCCGTCCTCGTTGGATCCTGACCATGTGGGGGCCGTTGCCGGACGTGCTCGATCGGGCATGTACCTACTACAAGGACAAGGTCGCGATCGTCGATGGTGATCGTCGGGTGACCTATCGCGAGCTTCTCGACTGGCGCAACCAGGTAGCGAACGGACTCGTCTCTCTGGGGCTGCAGAAGGGCGAGCGCGTCGGCCTGCTGATGCCGAACTGCTTGGAATTCATTCCCACGCAGCACGGAATCTGGGCAGCCGGCGGGGTGTTGGTGCAGATGCCTACGCGTAATGCTGCCAACGCATTCCGGTCGAGTCTCTCCCAGACCGATGCCACCACGCTGATCTATCACGCCCAGTTCGACGCAGTCGTCGCCGAGATCAGAGGCGACCTGCCGAAGCTGCAGACCGTGATCCGGATCGGGAGCAGTCCGGCTTCGGCGCCCCCCGAGATCGGCGAAGTGTTCGGCTACGACGGACTCTTCCGATCGCAGCCGACGGTTCGTCCCGAGGTGGAGATCGACGTCCACGACGAGGCGTACGTCCTGTTCACCTCCGGGAGCACCGGGGACCCCAAGGGTGTGGTCAACTCGCACTTCACCTGGGGCCACTACAGCATCACCGCGGGTCTCGAGATCGGCGACATCGCCTGGGGTGAGGTCTTCGCGCACGGTGCGCCACTGACCCACTACACGCAGATCTTCGTCATGCCGACGTTCCTGCGGGGCGGCACCAACGTGATGCTGCCCGGGTTGGACGTGGACAAACTGCTCACCACCATCGATCAGGAGAAGGTGACCGCCACCGCCGTCGTTCCCACCATCATCTACCTGCTGCTCGACCATCCGCGCCGCGAAGCGCACGACCTGACTTCGCTGCGGACGATGATCTACGCGGGATCTCCCATCGCACCCGACCGGCTGCGTCAGGCGCTGGACGTGTTCGGCCCGATCTTCATCCAGGCCTATGCCGGGACCGAACCCGGGTACGTCTCCTGTCTGCGCAAAAACGAGCACCGCGTGGACAGCGAGGTGTGGATCAAACGGCTCGCCTCGGCCGGTCGGCCCCTGTTCCACGTCGACGTGACAATCCAGGACGAAGCGGATCAGGTGTTGCCGCTCGGCGAACCCGGCGAGATCGTGTCCCGCCAGCTCGGGCAGATGCTCAGCTACGTCGACGTCTCCCGCAACGCCGAGGCGCTGCGGGACGGCTGGGTGCACACCGGCGATATCGGTCGCCTCGACGAGGACGGGTTCCTCTACATCGTCGACCGCAAGAAGGACCTGGTGGTCACCGGCGGATTCAACGTGTTTCCGCGACAGGTTGAGGACGCCCTGGCCGGTCATGCCGCAGTTGCGCAGGCAGCAGTGATCGGAGTCCCCCACGAGAAGTGGGGCGAAGCGGTACATGCGGTCATCGTTCTCAAGAGCGGTGTCGCGGCAACCGAGCAGGAACTGATCGATCACGTCAAAAGGGAGATGGGCAGCGTCCACGCGCCCAAGACGGTGGCATTCGTCGACACCCTTCCGGTCAATCCGGCCGGAAAGATCGACAAGAAGTCGATCCGTGCCCCGTTCTGGGAAGGGCGGGCCCGCCAGATCAGCTGACCGTCGAAACCTTCGACACCGCATTGCTGTCGCTAGTCACATCAGAGAAAGAGGAGCACGCCGATGAGCGTCCCGCACTACTCGCTCTATATCAACGGCGAATGGGTTGATACCGGCGAGAACTACGAAATTCGCAGCCCTGCAACCGAAGAGCTCGTCGCCACCGTCGCCAAGGGCGGCGTGGCGCAGGTCGACCAGGCCGTCGCTGCGGCCAAGGCGGCGCACGAAGAGGGCACCTGGCGGCGCACCCCGCCCGCGCAACGAGCAGCCCTGCTCAACGATGTCGCCACGCGCCTCGGCGGCCGTATCGACGAGCTGGCCGCGCTCCAGACACGGGAGAACGGCGCCACCATCCGGATCACCGGGGCCCTGCATATCGGGTTGTCGATCGCTCAGATGCAGTACCTGGCCGACCAGGCCGCCACCTACGAGTTCGAGACGGCGGGTCCCGAGATCGGGCCAGTGCCGGCCGAAGGCCTCGTCCGGCGCGAGCCGCTGGGTGTGGTGGCGGCGATCGTGCCGTGGAACATTCCGCTGCTGGTCATCGTGTGGAAGATCGCCCCGGCCCTCGCCGCGGGTAACACGGTCGTCCTCAAGCCCGACGAGCACGCCCCCCTGGTCGCGCTCGAGCTGGCGAAGGAGTTCGAGGCGGCGGGCCTGCCGCCCGGCGTGCTCAACGTGGTGACCGGCGACGGCGAACCCACCGGCGCGTACCTCAGCGGTCACCCCGATGTCCGCAAGGTGGCCTTCACCGGTTCCACCGCGGTCGGCAAGAGCATCCTGCGTCAGTCGGCCGACACCGTGAAGCGAGTGACCCTCGAACTCGGAGGCAAGGGACCGAACATCATTCTCGACAGCGCCGACCTCGACACCGCGATCGACGGTGCGCTGTTCGCGGCCCTGGCCAACAACGGCCAGGCCTGTGAAGCCGGCACCCGACTGCTGATTCCGTCGAGCAACCGCGACGAGATCGTCTCGCGGCTGGTCGAGCGTGCCCGCACGCTGAAGGTCGGTGATCCACTCGACCCCGCGACCGGAGTCGGGCCGATCATCTCCAAGGTCCAGCATCAGCGGATCCTCGACTACTTCGCGATCGCCGAAACCGAGGGCGCCAAGGCCGTGATCGGCGGCGGCGTTCCCACCGGTCCCGGGTTCGACAAGGGCTACTGGATCGAACCGACGATCTTCGTCGGTGTAACCAACGATGCCAGGATCGCACGTGAAGAGGTGTTCGGACCGGTCCTGGTCGTGCTCACCTACGACTCGGTCGAGGAGGCGATCAAGATCGCCAACGACACCGATTACGGGCTGTCCGCCGGGGTTTGGGGCGATGAGGACCAGGCGATCGAGATCGCCCGCGAACTCGATGCCGGCATGGTGTGGATCAATGACTGGCACGTCATTCACCCCGCCTACCCGTTCGGTGGATTCAAGCAGAGCGGTCTGGGCCGTGAAGGTGGCCCCCACGCACTCGACGAGTACACCGAGGCGAAATTCATTTCGTTGAATCGCTCCCCGGGTCCGGAGGCGCGGGCCTTCGCGATCGTGATCGATCCGGTCTGACATTTTGCCCCTGCACGATTCATCCTCAAGGATCGTGCAGGGGCAACATTTCGTGGGAGTCCGGTGGGTTGAGTCGGTGAACCAACTCCCCAAAATGTCAGGACCTCCAGAGCGAGAAACCCGGACCACACGGCCCCAGAGCCGTCCCCATCACCCGGCCAGTATTGGATACCGGAGTTGGCCGAAATCGGGCGCTGGGAAGTTCAACCCGTCTACTTCACTTCCCGGAGGATTTGATGCCTACACCACCGTTCGATGCACCGCTGAATCTGGCGATGCAAACTGTTGCAACAATTGTCCTGTGGGCTCTCACGGCCGTGTTGTTGGCGTATGCGGTCCGGCAATCGGTGCGGGATCGGAGTGCCTTTCCGGTCGTGCTGGTCTTGGCTGTTGCCGTCGGCAGCATCATTGAACCGCTTTATGACATTTCCTATCATCTGCTGTGGCACATCCCCGGGCAGTGGACGCTGTTCACGTCGTTCGACCTGCCTCAGCCGGTATGGGTGATGCCTGCTTACGTAGTGGTGTTCGGCGCGCCGGCACTCTTCTTGTACAAGGCCTTCGCCGAGAAGGGGACCACCTTATCGACCGTATTCAAATTCGCGGGCTTTACAGCCTTCACGACGGCGGTATTCGAGATCACTGCGATCAACCTCGACCTCTACCAATACTATGGCGAACACCCCATGCGCTTCCTGGGCTACCCAATGTGGATCGCGTTTATGGAGGCCGCGCAGATAACCGGATTCGCTATCCTCGCCGCCGCCTTGGAGCGTCGGTCAACGCGGGAGTGGCACTGCCTTGCATTGTTTGTCATATTTCCGGCGAACTTCGCATTCGATACCCTCGGGGCGGGCTTCCCTACCATTATCACGATCAACGCCACCGACCCATCGACGTTGCTGATCTGGGTCACAGGGTTTATCAGCATCGCCTTCGCGGCAACCGCGTTGTGGTGGACATCGCAGCTCCTAGTGGCGCCGCAGCAACGACTTCCAATGAAGACGCCCGTCGACGCCGCACAAACCCAGGCGGAAGCCGTCTCTTAGCTCATTGCCATGAGCCTGATCGGGATGCCGGCGCACGGCCGGGAACTCGCTGGACGCCATTATGGCGGAGCGTTGTTATCTTTGTCGCAGTCGTCAGTCCAGACTGACGACTGTTGCGCCAGTGCAAGGCATGCCCCGGTGTGGCATGTCTCGGGACCGATTGGTGGTTTACTGCACTGGCGAAGATTGGTGCCTCTGCCCAACCGCTTTGACGCGGCGACGAGATGCAGTCCAGAATCTCACGGTTGTAAAGTCGGACATACTCGGGCAGAGTTTCCGAGATCTGACAATCAGTAACCGAGAGGACACGCCATCAGCTTCCTTTTGCCGATAGAATGATCCCGCACGCGATATCCCGCAGCCGATTCGGGCGCATAGCGAATAGCTCGTGTTATGCGAGTGCGACGATATTCGTCAGATTGCGCCAACCCAAAAAGCGCTGTACGCGTTCGCCGGTATCGAACTGCTGATCCTACATCTCCGAAATAATTGGTATGAACGGCAACGCCGCCATACCTACTGGAGACCGCACGTGTTCCGGATATTCGACTGCCCGTTGGCGCGTGAGGCCCTCGAGGCCGCTCAGGTTGTCGCCTTCACTGTCGGCGCCACCGTGCTAAGTCAGCGCATGTCGCACCCGGCCGGACTGCCCGGCAACGTCGTTCCCTTCCCATGCACTTTCGTGGGAGTGAAAAGTCGGCGCCAGGCTGGACGATGATCATTGCGCTGCACGACAGGAATTCGTCGATCTGACTCGTGGCGATCGGTTCGATTGCTACTGCCGCGGGGACTTTTCCGGCATCCGCGGTGCAGCACGTTTCGCTCCGAAACGCACAGCGGTAGACGATGTCGAGTCGGGACAGCGGCGGCGGTCCGGTTCGGCGGATCCACCAACGAGTCCTGCAGCGGTCATCCCGACACCCGCCGCAGGACTCGCTGTGGCGCTAGGTCGTCGTCGAACTCACGCCGAGGACCGCGAGTGCCGAATCGGCGAGAATCTCCCGGAGGCGGTCGATCGGTAGCCCGACACTGTGGAACAAGCTGGACTGAATCGCCCCGATCGCGGCGTGCACGACCGCCCGGGCTTCTCCGTCGTCGAGATCCGAGCGCAGTTCGTCGACCAGGTGTACCCACTCCTCGATGTAGAGTCGCTGCTTTCGGCGCAGGCGCCGGCGGTCGTCTTCGGGGAGGTTGTGGATTTCGTTGTGGTAGACCTGCGCGACCTCGCGTTTTCCCACGACAAACTCGATCTGTCCTGCGACCAGATCGCGTAGTGCCTGCTCGAGTCCTATACCGCTGTCGAGGGTGCGCTCCGCGTCTTCGAGGAGGCGGTCGATCGCGCTGTCGAAGAGTTCGACGAGGACGGCGGACTTGCTGTCGAAGTGCCGGTAGATCGCCGAGCCGGTGATCCCGGAGGCTGCACCGATGTCGGCCATCGACACGGAATTGAAGCCATTGCGCGCCACCAGGTCGGCCGCGGCGGCCAAGATCCTGTAGCGGCGCGCCGGGTCCCGTGTGCGTACCGGCCCGATTCTGTCCTCGATCATCCCACTACTCTCCACCATCGTCCTATCACCTTCTCTCATAGTGCTCGGCAAACCGGTCCCGAACCACGTTCTTTTGGATCTTGCCAGTCGAGGTTCGCGGGAGCGCATCGACCACGATGATCGACTTCGGGGTCTTGTACGGATCGATCAACTGTTTGATCTTGTCGATCAGTGACGCGGGGTCGACCGTTGCCCCTGTTGCCGGCACCACGACCGCGGTGATCGCTTCGCTCCATCGGTGGTGGGGAAGCCCGACGACAGTTGCCTCCGCGATGCGCGGATCGGCCTGATAGATGGCGCGCTCCACTTCGAGGGAGGAGACGTTCTCGCCGCCGGTCTTGATGACGTCCTTGAACCGGTCGCTGAACCAGAGGATACCGTCGTCGTCGAACCGTCCGATGTCGCCGGAATGGAACCACCCGTGGTCGAAGGCCTTCGTGGTGGCCTCGGGGTTGTCCAGGTATTCGGTCATGGTGTGTGGGCTTCGGTAGACGATCTCTCCCTCGTCCCCCGTGGGCAGGAGTCCGCCGTCCTGTCCCATGATCGCCGCTTGTACCCCGATCACCGGAGTTCCGACAGCGCCGGTGTGGGTCAACTGGTGTTCGGGTCGGAACAGCGTGGTCGTCGGGCTCATCTCCGTTTGGCCGAACAGCAGGTAGAAGTCGCATGCAAAGACCTCGATGCAGCGTTCGATGAGATGCCGCGGCATGGGGGCCATGGCGTACAGCGCGCGGCGAAGCGAGGAAAGATTACGGAAACCGATGTCCGAATGCTCGAGCATTTCGCTGTACATCATCGGGAGGGCGAAGATCTGGGTGATTCGTTCGGATTCGATGAGTGCCAACAGGCGGCGAGCGTCGAAGCGTCGTTCGATGAAGATCGTCGCTCCGACGAGGATCGCGGCGGTGCAGTGGGTGTTGAGTTGCGCGGTGTGGAACATCGGCATCATTGCCACGAACCGGTCGTCCTCACGGAACTGCGCCTCGAGCGCCATGGTCATCGACTCGAGGTAGATGGCGGCGTGGTTTCCGACCACCCCTTTCGGAAACGAGGTGGTGCCACTGGTGTACAGGTACGACAGCGGTGCGCGGTCGGCGATCACATGCTCAGGTTCGGAATCCGGCAAACCGCTGGCCAGCTCCGCGAAGGCTGTGACGGTGGGATCACCCGAGACCGCGTCGCCGCCCAGGAGAAAGATGTCAACGCCGCCGACGGAATCGGCGAGGGCATCGTGGACTCGCGGCAGGAATTCGTTCTCGACGACGACCGCTTTGGCCGCCGAGTGGTCAAGCACGTAGGAGATTTCGCCTGTGCCCCAGCCAAGATTGATCGGAACGCACACGAGCCCCAGTTTCGCGCAGGCGTAGTAGGTGACGAGGAACTCCGCGCAATTACCGGACGCGAGGGCGAGCGCGTCGCCGCTGCGAAGACCGTGACGGTGCAGCCCGTGTGAGACCCGGTTGACCCAGTTGTTGAACTCGCGGTAGGTGAATCGGCGGTCCCCGTCGACCAGCGCCAGTGCCTCGGGTCTGCGCCACGCCGACCGGGTGAGGCTGTCACCGACGTTGATCCGGTGGATCAGATTGCGGCCGATTTCGGTGGTGGACATCGTGTTCCTCGGTTCGTGGAAGGGCGCTGTCAGTAGGACCGGGGCAGTTGCAAGCTGTGTTGGGCTACGTAGTTGAGGATCATCTCGCGGCTCACCGGGGCGATCCGGAGAAGCCGGGCGAGGCCCCACTGCGGGAGAAGCCCGTAGTCGTTGCTCAGTCCGTTGCCGCCGTGCGTCTGGATGGCGGCATCCGCCGCCGCGACCGCCGCCTCGGCGGCCGCGTACTTCGCCACGTTCGATGCCTCGGCTGCGGGTTTTCCGTGCTCGTACAACCACGCGGCCTTCGCAGTGGCCAGAGCGGCCAGTTGCACCTCGATCTGCGCCTTTGCCAGCGGGTGAGACAGTCCCTGATGCATCCCGATCGGCTGGCCCCAAACCGTGCGTGTCCGGGCGTACTCGGCCGCGCGGCCCAGGGTGAACCGGCCGACTCCGACACAGATCGCGGCGCCGGTAATCCGCTCGGGGTTCAGGCCGTCGAAGACCTGGGAAAAGCCCTCGTGTTCGACTCCCAGCAGGCTGTCGGCCGGAACCCGTACGTCGTCGAAGTGCAGGGTGAACTGCCTTTCGGGGAGCGCGACCCCGACCGGGAGCACGTTTTTGACCAGCCCCGGAGCATCAGTGGGGATCAGGAACAACGACAGTTGAGCCCGCCCGGTCACCTCGTCGTGCCCGGTACGGGCGACGACCACGAGCGCCTCCGCCTCATCGACACCCGAAATGTAGTACTTCGTGCCGTTCAGAACGTAGTCGTCGCCGTCGCGAACGGCGTGCGTGGACAGTTGGTGCGTATTCGACCCTGCGTCGGGCTCGGTGATCGCGAAGACCACCTTGGTCTCGCCCGACGCCATGCCCGGAAGCCATCGCTGCCGTTGGTCGTCGCTGCCGTACTTGGCGATCAATTCCCCGGAGATGGCGCTGGAGACGAGCAGGAGCAGAAGCGGGCAGCCGTGGGCGGCGGTCTCCTCGCACACCAGCGCCAGCTCCGTCATGCCGGCGCCGCCCCCGCCGTACTCCTCCGGGAGGTTGATGCCGATGAAACCGCTGTTACCCAGTGCCTTCCATAGATCCGTGGTCGGTTCGTGGGCCAAGGCGTGGCGGGTGTAATAGTCGGGACCGAACTTGGTGGTGATGGCGGCGACCGCCTCGCGGATCGCGACGTGCTCGTCGGATTCGATGAAATCCATGGTGGTTCCTCCGTGGGGCGGCGGTCGCCGCCGGTGCGTCAGTTGGTCTCGGGGAGCAATGTCGTCGGGATGTCGGTGTGCCGGGCGCGCAGGTACTCACCGAGACTCTTGGCCTGTGCATCGGTGCGGGTCGAGGACGCCACGCCGTCGCCCAGGAATCCGACGATGACGAAGTTCAGTGCCCGAAGGTTCGGGAGCTCGTAACGGTGTACGGGCAAGGACGCCGCCTCGGGGACCAGGTCGATGAACTTCTCGACGGTCAGGTGACGGCGCAGCCAGTCCCACCGTTCCGGGGTATCGGTCCACACACCGACATTCGCCTTGCCCCCCTTGTCGCCGGAGCGGGCGGCAACGACGGACCCCAACGGCAGACGAGCGGTGGATACCGTGTCGGCCACGTCCGTGTGCGGCGTCGACGGTGCCGGCGTCAGTGCCGGTCTCTGGGTCCGCGGGCAGTGGTCGATGAGTTCCTTGGTTCCGTCGGCATGGAGGACCACATGCTCGATTTCGTTCGCCGGGATGAGCGAGGGCCAGTAGACCCCGAACTCCGATGCCGACGACGGCGGAGTGGTGGTGTGGAAACCCGCATAGCCGGCGACGGCGATCTCGGTGACCGAGTTGGAGAACGCGCGGTCGACCTTGGCGCGATCGGCATCTTTGACAGTTACCCGCAAGTGCGCTGTCGATTGAGCGGCGGTGGGCGGGTCGGGAATGTCGTAGCGGAGCAGTTGGATATCGACGTCGTCGAACTTTTCTTTCCCACCCAGGATCTCAAACAGCTCGTCGACCGCCCAGGCGGCCTTTTCTTCGATGTCGAGTCCGGTGAGGACCAGGGTCATCGTGTTGCGGAAGCCGCCGATGTAGTTCATCGCCACCTTCAGATCGGGCGGCGGGGGACTTCCCGTGGTTCCGGCCACCCGGACCCGGTCGGGTCCTTCTTGGGTGATCTCGATGGTCTCGAAGTGCGCGGCGACGTCCGGGTTCAGATAGAGGGGGCCATCGATCTCATACAACAACTGGGCCGTGACGGTTCCCACGGACACCAGGCCCCCGGTTCCAGGGTCCTTGGTGATGACAAAGCTCCCGTCGTGCGCAACTTCGGCGATCGGGGAGCCCGGATACCGACGATCGTGCACTTCCCGGATTTGTGAATAGTTGCCCCCCGTTGCCTGAGGGCCGCACTCGATGATGTGTCCGGCTGCCACCGCCCCGGCAAGGGCGTCGAAGTCGGTGCGCCCCCAGCCGTGCCACCACGCGCTGGTGCCGACAACGAGTGCTGCGTCGGTGACGCGTGGACAGATCACCACGTCGGCACCGTTGTTCAGTGCTGCGGCGATACCCCAGCCACCGAGGTAGGCGTTCGCCGACACCGGGCTCACCCCGGCCTCTGCCAGCGTGAGCCCCTTGTCGAGGTGCCGGAACTCGTGCCCGTCGGTCAGAAGTGATTCGAGCCGGGGCCGGATGTCATCGCCCTCGAGATGCGCGACGGACAGGTCGAGCCCCTGATCGGCGATGAGCTTGCGGACCTCGTCGGCGAGACCGGCAGGATTGAGGCCGCCCGCATTCACGACGATCTTGATTCCCTTGGCGGCGCAATCGGCGAGTGATTGACGGGCCTGGGTGAGGAAGGTCTTCGCGTAGCCGGTGGCGGGGTCCTTCTTGCGGGCCTTCCAGAGGATGAGCATGGTCAGTTCGGCCAGGTAGTCACCGGTGATCACATCGACCGGGCTGCCGTCCACCATATCGCGGAAGGCGGAGAGCCGGTCGCCGTAGAATCCCGATGCGTTGCCGATCCGGATCGGCCGACGCGGGGCGTCAGACTCTCTCATCGGGTTCCTCCAGTGGTTGACGGGGCGGCGAGACTGGGTCGGCCGGGGCCGGGGGCCCCGGCGAAGGCTTGGGCGATGCCCATCCAGGTGTGGGCGACGGGGCCGGTGACGACGAGGCGGGTGTCGGCCACGTTGCGTCGTTGCGTGACGACGAGGACGAAGTCCTCGGCCGGACCCACGACGGCGTTCTCGGCGTCAGCGGGCCCCCACGTCCACGCATCGGCGTCGGGGTCCGGGGCTTGCAGCACCACCCGGACAGGCTGCTCGGGCATGGGAAGTCCATTGAGCTGATGGGCGAAGGCGAAGGTACTCACCCCCAGGTGCGCGATGCTGCGCAGACCCGGACTGGCCGGATGTCGTATGCCGAGGGCATCGTAGATATCCCGGCCGTGGGCCCAAGTCTCCATCAACCGTGCGGTTGCTGAAGAGGCGGCACTCATATCGGGTCCATACCAGGGCATCCGTGCCTTCGGATCGGTCCGCCGCAGCGTCGTGAGTAACTCGCTTCGAGAGTGCACGAACCAGTCGATCAGGTCCTGGTGGGACATCGTTCGCAGGTCACGAGCGATCCGGTCCGGAAAATCCATTCCGCCGGAAATCAGGGCGGCGGATTCTTCGCGGAACCGCTGGGGATCGTCCATCGCAGTACGTGCGGCGTCGTCGAAGAAGGCCAGATGCGAGACCTGATCGCGCAGGGCCCAGCCCTCGGCTGGGGTATCGATCTCCCATTGATCCGGTGTGAGGTCGCGAAGAACGAGGATCAGCCGTACGGTCTCGACATCGAGGTCGTCGAGAAGTGCCTCATAGTCCAGTGCCATCAGTGCCCCTTCCAGTGCGGGCGCCGTTTTTCGCTGAAGGCGAGCATTCCCTCTTGGGCATCGTCGCTGAGGTACACCGGTTCCCAGATCTTTTCGGCCATCTCGAACGCGCCGGACAGTGGATGCTCGGCGGTCAGCTTGGCCGTCTTCTTTCCCGCACTCACCGACAACGGGGCATTCGCTGCGATCAGTTCGGCGAATCGTTGTGTCGTGTCAACTAATTCGTCGGGCTCGACGACGCGGTTGACGAAGCCGATCTCGTAGGCGCGCTGGGCGGTCAGCGGCGCGCCGGTGAGCACGATTTCCATCGCGATCCGCGGCGGGATCATCAGCGGCAGCGGAGCCGCCCAGGGCGAGCCGCGGCCGATCTTCACCTCGGAAATGGCGAAGGTTGCCGTACTCGAGGCGATACAGAGGTCGCAGGTCTGTGCCAGCAGGAAGCCGCCGGCGAAGGCGGCGCCGTTGACCGCCGCGATGGTCGGCTTGTCGACCTCGATGTTCCGCCCGAACTGGGGGACGAAGTCCACGGGCGGAACGGTGAGTTGTTCCTGACTCATCTCCTTGAGATCCCCGCCGGCGCAGAACGCCTTCTCGCCGCTGCCGGTGAGGACGAGGACCTTCGCGGACTCGTCGTCGTTGAAGCGCCGGACGCCGGCGAACAGGCCCTCTCTCACCGCGCGGTTGAGACTGTTGCGGGCATCGGGACGGTTGATCGTGAGCCAGGCGATGGAATTGCGCACCTCGTAGGTGACCGCCGCGGTGGAGATGTCGAGTGCCATCTATGCGTCCTCCTGCCCGTCGTGCACCACCGCGAGCACGGTGCCGGAGTCGACCTGCTGGCCGACGGTGACGGGAATCTTCGTCACCACTCCGTCGATGGGGGCCTTGACCGTGTGCTCCATCTTCATGGCCTCGAGCACGACGACCGCGGCCCCGGCCGTGATTTCGTCTCCCTCGGAGACCTCGATCCGCACGACCGCGCCGGGCATCGGCGCGAGCAGGGAACCGGACTCCTGCACATCGCTCGGGTCGGGGAACCGCTCCACCTCATGCAGTTCGGTGGCCCCGAGGGCGCTGTTGACGAAATGCGCGGCACCGTCTCGGACGATCGAGTAGCGGCGGCGCACCCCCTCGATGACCGCGTCGACGAGAGTGGGGGAGGCCTCGATCAGCTCGATGTCTTCGATGTCACGTCCGTCGGCGGCCGCATTGATCCGGTCGCGGAGAAACGCGTATGCGATCTCGATCTCGTTGTCACCATGGCGGAACAGCACTGCCTGCGGTGCGCTGCGGACGGTGCGGAAGCCGGAGGGCAGTCCCGGCAGCGTCGCCGTCGTCGCTCGGCGCTCGGTCTGAGCGGCGAGCGCGGCGACGAGCGCGTGGGTCGCGGTAGTGGCATCGCCGTTCACGCGGCTGGCGGTCAGATCGGCGACCGAGTGCCGGTCGAGGTAGCCGGTGTCGGTCTGCCCGTTGCGGAACTCGGGTTCACGGAGAATGCCGATCAGCAGGTCACGGTTGGTGGTCACGCCGTGGATGAGTGATTCCTCCAGGGCCCGGGCCACCCGGTCGCAGGCCTCTTCCCGGGTACTGCCGAATCCGATCACCTTCGCCAACATCGGATCGTAGAAGGTACTGACAGTGGACCCCGAGGCGAATCCCGCGTCGACGCGGATGCCGGGAAGGTCGGCGATCTCGAAGGTGGTCAGCTTCCCGGACACCGGCACGAATCCGGCCGGTACGTCCTCGGCGTAGAGCCGAACCTCGACCGCGTGCCCGTCGAACTCCGGTGATTCGATCTCGGGGGGCAGCTTCTGGCCGGCGGCGACGAGGAGCTGCCCGCGCACCAGGTCTGTCCCGGTGACGAGTTCGGTGACCGGATGTTCCACCTGCAGTCGGGTGTTGACCTCGAGGAAATAGAAGGCGCCGTCGGGTGCCATCACGAATTCGACGGTGCCGGCGCCCTCGTAGTTGAGCGCCTTACCCGCCGAGACCGCGGCGGCGCCGAGTTCTTCCCGCAACTCCCGGTCGACCGCCGTCGAGGGCGACTCCTCGACAATCTTCTGGTAGCGACGCTGGATGGAGCACTCTCGTTCGCCCAGATGAACGACGTTGCCGAAGCTGTCACCGAAGATCTGCACCTCGATGTGCCGCGGCGACTGGACGAACTTCTCCAGGAAGACCGTGCCGTTGCCGAACGCCGACTGCGCCTCGCGGCGGGCGCTGCGGACCGCTTCGGCGATCTCGTCGCGGTCGGTCACGATCCGCATCCCGCGGCCGCCGCCACCGAACGCGGCCTTGACCAGCACCGGCAACCCGATGTCGTCCGCAGCCGCCCGCAGCCGCTCGGGATCCTCGTCGGATTCGTTCTCGATCACCATCCCCGGCAGCACGGGGACTCCCGCATCCGCCATGATGCGTTTGGCCTCGATCTTCGATCCCATCGCGGCGATCGCCTCGGGTGAGGGACCGACGAAGATGATGCCCTCGGCTTTGCACCGTCGTGCGAAGTCCTCGTTCTCCGAGAGGAACCCATAGCCGGGGTGGATGGCGTTCGCGCCGGTTCGGTGCGCGGCCGCGACAACCAGATCGACCCGCAGGTAGGTGTCGGTGGGGGTGGTGCCGGGAAGGTGGATGGATTCGTCGGCCTCGAGCACGTACGGCGAGTGCCGATCGGCGTCGGAATAGAGCGCCACCGTCGAGATGTCCATTTCGCGCGCCGTCCTGATGATGCGCGACGCGATTTCGCCTCGGTTGGCGATCAGCAGCTTGGTGATCGTTGACACTGCGGTACTCACATTCTGAAGACGCCGTAGCCACGCTGGCCGGCAATGTGGTTGGAATGGGCGGCGGACAAGGCGATCGCGAGGATCGCGCGGGTGTCACGCGGATCGATGACGCCGTCGTCGTAGAGGCGTCCGGAGATGAAGAAGGGATGTGATTCGGCTTCGATCTGCTGCTCGATCGCGGCGGTGCGCGCGGCATCGGCCTCCACGTCGAATTCACGACCAGCGGACTCTGCGGCGGTCTTGCCGACAATCGACATCACGCCGGCGAGTTGCTGGGCACCCATCACCGCGAGCTTGGCATTGGCCCACGTGAACATGAAGCGGGGATCGTAGGCCCGGCCGGACATTCCGTAGTTTCCGGCACCGAAGGAACCGCCCACGTTGATCGTGATGTGCGGGACCTTGCTGTTGGTGACCGCATTGATCATCTTGGCACCGTCCTTGATGATGCCGCCCTGCTCGTACTCGGTGCCGACCATGTAGCCGGTGGTGTTGTGCAGGAAGATCAACGGGGTGTCGGTCTGGTTCGCCAACAGGATGAATTCGGTGGCCTTCTTGGCTTCTTCGCTGAAGAGGACGCCGCGGTGGTTGGCGAGGATTCCGACCGGAAAGCCGTGGATCGACGCCCAACCGGTCACCAGGCTGGACCCGTAGCGTGGTTTGTACTCGGAGAACCTCGAGCCGTCAGCGACCCGGGCGATGACATCCCGGGGATCGAACGGGACCCGCGGGTCCCCGGAGGCGATACCGAGGAGTTCCTCGGGGTCGTACAACGGGTCGTCGGCGGTCGCGGACGGGGCGGGTCCGAACTTGCGCCAGTTGAGGTGGCTGACGATGTCGCGGCCGATTCTGATGCAGTCGTTCTCGTCGACGGCGAACTGGTCGGCCACACCGGACACGCGCGAGTGCATGTCGGCGCCCCCGAGGTCCTCGTCGTTGGCGTCCTCTCCGGTGGCCATCTTCACCAGCGGGGGACCACCGAGGAACACCTTGGCCTGTTTGTCGACCAGCACCGCGTAGTCGCACATGCCGGGGACGTACGCGCCGCCGGCGGTGGCATTGCCGAAGACCAGCGCGATGGTCGGAATTCCCATCGACGACAGCTCGCTCAGGTCGTGAAAGATCTTGCCGGCGAACACGAAGAGTTCCGATTGCGTCGGCAGGTCCGCGCCGCCCGACTCCACCAGGTAGACCACTGGCAGCCGGTTCACGCGAGCGATCTCCAACGCGCGCAGATTCTTCTTCAACGTGAAGGGATTCATCGTGCCGCCCCGCACCGTGGGGTCGTGGGCGATGATCATGGTTTCGACGCCGGAGACGACGCCCACGCCCGTCACGATGGCCGCCCCGACGTTGAACTGAGTTCCCCACGCCGCCAACGGTGACAACTCCATGAACGGGGCATCGCGGTCGATGAGAAGCTCGATCCGTTCGCGGACGAGTAGGCGTCCGCGATCGTGGTGGCGTTGGGTGTACCGCTGGCCACCACCGGCGATGACGAGCTCGAGTTGCTCATTGAGCGCGGCGACCGCGGCGAGCTGAACTCTGCGGTTCTCCTGATAGGTATCCGATGATGTGTCGATCACCGAGTCGAGTACGGGCATCCGTACGCCTTTCTGTCAGATCTGGGGACTCTCACCGACGAGGGCGAGCATCGAAGCTGTGACCAGAGTAACCCAAAAGTGAATCGCCGTACACTTACATCTTGAGATCACCCAGAATCGGCGCTATCGTAGGTGGTAACGCAGCGGCAATCTCAGATCATGTACATCAGGCTTCACTAAATGCCGAGGAAGATCGCCGTCGGCTGCAGAGAACCCTTCCCGCTTGAATGGAGAATCCGTTGTCCCAGTCCCTCGACAACTCCGCCCACAGGGCGGGAGCGTCCACCACCATCGATGCCGATCTCTACCGGACGGCACTTCGTCGCCATCCTGCCGGCGTCACGATCATCACCCTCGACTCCGCGAACGGACCGGTCGGGTTCACCGCGACCTCGTTCTCGTCCCTGTCACTGAACCCGCCACTGGTGTCCTTCAATATCGCACACACCTCGTCGAGTATCGCTGCTCTACACCAGGCGCAGTCGTTGATCGTCCACTTGGTCGGAGATCACCAACTCCCACTCGCGCAACGCTTTTCCGCGAGTGCCGATCAGCGATTCGCTGACGAATCGGCCTGGGTGACATTGTCCACCGGAGAGCCCCTCCTGCGCGGCACGCACTGCTGGTTGCGGACCGGTGTGCATCAGCTGATCGAGGCCGGCGATCACACCTTGGTCATCGGGGCGGTCGAGGAAATCCACATCGAAGACCCCGACGCAACGTCGGACGCGGCCCCACTGCTGTATCACGAGGGCCGCTATCACCGGGCCGTACCGTTCGGGTCGTAGACCGCCACGGCCACTGCCTCCCCGCACCCCAACTGGAGAAAATGTGCCATGACACGCCTGCACGGAACGTCCCGACCCGCCCTGAGGATCGCCGCGGAACTCAACGGCCACGGCCACCACCCCGCGCTCAGCATCGACCCCCGGGCCGGACGTCCAGAGTCTCGCTGGGTTGACCTGCGCCGAGCCGACGACGACGGCGGTCTACCGCACGATCACGCGACGATCGTGCGGATACAGGCCTCAGACATGGCCCAAGCTCATCGAGAACGCGCGACGCTGCGCGCGGAGATCCAGGCCAAGGGAGGCCATCCCGACGACATCGCGGTGCTCGTCGACATTGCGGTGCTCATCGCCCCGGAGGCCCGGACCGCGCGCAAGGAACTGATGACGCTCGACAGCACGCTGCCCGGCCCACGGCCGAGCGAGTCCCTGGAATACATCGGCACGCCCATCGGACTCGCCAGCCTGATCGCGGATCTGTACGTCGTCGGCGTCGTCGACGGCGTCACCCTTCTGCCAATGTCGGAACCCGCAGTGCTGGACCACGTTGTGAACGAGTCACTGCCGTGGTTAACGCTGCGAGGGGTCTACCCGCCCCCCAGAGGGGCAGCCCTGGCACGAACACCCCTCCGGTAGATCGTTGCTGTAACTCGCTCACGAAGGCCGCGTCGAAGACGACGCGGCCTTTCCGCGTTTCGACGGGGGAGGGCGCTGCCATCCGCCGACCTGAAGATCTGTGGGACGCCGGAAGCGGATGAGGCGCGCAAGGCAACCGTGTACTTCCGCCGTCTGCCACCCCCCGAGCCAGATCCGGCGAACCTCGATCCGGTCCTGCCAAGTCCAAACGGCCGACACTCTCCCTGTCGTTCCGCTTGAAACTGTTGCGAAATAGCCCATCTCGGGAACCGGCGAGCTCGTCGCCGGCGCGCAAAGGCACCCTCAGGGCCGTGCGGGCATCTCGAACTGCGTCGCCGACTTATCTCCCCAACGTGGGGGTGAAATCCCTCTTCAGAGGGGTGTGGACACGGAGTGACCGCTGCCACACTTGGTTCATCCAGCACCGGAACCGAAGGGTCGACATGAGTACATTCGCCAACGCCGACGAGGTCTACACCTATATCGGTGGAATTTTCGACAGAGCCACGAAGGAAAAGACCTTCATCGACGCGACCGCGGGGACCGGTCTGGTGATCAAGCTGATCCAGACAGATCCGGACGCGGTGATGATCATCGACTTCCCGGGACAGAAGGTCACCACGGGCGATGCGACCGAGGGAATGGCGTCCACGGTGCAGTTGCGGATGTCGTCGGACAACAGCAACAAGTTCTGGCAGGGCAAGCTCAACTTCACCCTCGCGATGGCACAGCGGAAGGTCAAGCTCGACGGCAAACGCTCGGTGGCGCTCAAGCTTCTCCCGCTCACGGGCGGCCTGTTCGACGTCTACAAGCAGCTTCTGAAGGAAAACGGCCGCGAAGACCTCTTGATCGACTGACACCACGCTTGAACAACTCATTTAACGACACAGCAATTGGAGTGCACATGCTAGAGCAGGACATGACCGACGAAGAGTTTCAGCCCTACTTCGAAAAGGCGGAAGAGCTGTCCAAGTTCTTCCGCGAGATCGGCCCCAAGTACGACGCGGAAAACACGTTCGCATACCCGTCCATCAAGGCGTTCAAGGAATCCGGGCTCGGAACCCTTCCGGTGCCGAAGGCGTTCGGCGGGCCCGGCGGCAACCTGCTGCAGGCCTCGAAGGTCATCAGTGAGTTGTCGAAAGGCGACTCCGCAATCACGTTGGCCTACAACATGCACTACATCATGGTCGGCATCGCCGGCAACCTGATGAGTGAAGAGCAGAACAAGTACTGGCTCGGGCGCGTCGCCGACGGCGAGATCATGTTCGGTCCCTTCTCCGAGCAGCGGGCCGGATTCAGCGGTCTCGCCGACATGAAGGCCATTCCCCAGCCCAACGGCGGATGGAAGCTCTACGGCAAGAAGACGTGGGGAACACTCTGCGAGGCCGCGGACATCATCACCACCAACGCGACGATCACCGACGCCGAGGGAAATCTCCCGGAGGACTTCCAGGACCGCGTCAACGCGGAGAGCTTTTTCATCGGCGACTTCAACGTCGACGAGAACGGCCAGGGAGACGGCATCCGCATCGAAAAGACCTGGGACGCTCTCGGTATGCATGCCACCGGTACGCAGACCATCCACTTCGATGGCTACTACGTTCCGGAAGACGGGTTCATCTGTGAGTGGCGCTCCGGTGCGTTCGGCGTCCTCGAGTGGGCGTCACTGATGTTCGCGAGCATCTACCTGGGTATGCAGTACCGCGTTCTCGAGGAATCTCGCGCCACCCTGTCGAAGAAGACCCTCGGCGCCACCTTCGGTGCCATCGTCGCAGAAGACACCAAGGTCTCCGGCGTCGGCCACATCATCGACGGTATCGGCGACATGGCCTCGCGGGTGGAGATCTCGCGCCGGGTCCTCTACCAGACCTGCCAGGAACTCCTCGACGGCAAGGACGACGAATGGCCGTTGGAGCTCCGCTTCCCGTACATCGGCCTGGCCAAGACCTTCGTCGCCGAAAACGTCATGCACATGACCAGGCACGCCATGAGCATGGCCGGTGGGTCGTCGTTCCGTAAGGGGGCGATCTTCGAGCGTCTGTACCGCGATTCGGCGGCCTCGATGTTCCAGCCGCTCAACTCCGACCAATCTCGCACGTACATCGGCGAGTATCTTCTGCAGCCCGAGCAGCTCAACGACTGATCGGCTGCCACGAAGCCCTCCGGTTTCCTGTCCCGAGCAGGACGCCGGAGGGCTTTCGTGTACGCGCCGAGAACCCCATCCGCGCGCGGCGACAGCAGGGGCGACAGGGGCCTGTAGCCGCGTCGCCGGCGGTTGTCTCCTTGCCGCTGGGCGGGTCGGCCGTTCCCTACGCCGCTACGGGAGGTCCCACGGGCGAAAGTACATTGCGGATCACTTTCTCCTCCCCTCATCCCCCCTCGGGGGGAACTCCGACGCGGTTTCCTGCCACTTCGGGGTGAGATTGCTCCCCCAAACGGAGGAAGTGAATCGCAATTTACTTGTGTTGTGATCGAGCGTAGCCCTACCATTCAAATGTGATGCGGCGCACAACATATCTGGTTGTGGATGGGCCCGAGTAGCCCGATTAGTCGCTCGACACACTTCATTTTCCATTTGACGAGGAGGAAACCGGTGACCGGTTCCCCACCGCTCGCTGTAGATCCGCGTGCACCGGGCCGCGACGACGCGCCTGTCCGCAAGCCCGGGAAGGCTCGGATCTGGGCCGAATCGGCAGTGCGGCCCCTGGGCGCATTCTTCGAGATGTGCGCGGCGACATTCCGGGCGCTGTTCCGGCCCCCGTTCCAATGGCGAGAGTTCGTTCTGCAGTCCTGGTTCATCGTTCGTGTCGCGTTGCTGCCCACCCTGCTGGTCGCGGTGCCGTTCACCGTTCTGGTGGTCTTCACCCTCAACATCCTCCTGGTCGAGTTCGGTGCTGCCGACCTGTCCGGTGCCGGTGCGGCACTCGGCGCGGTCACCCAGATCGGCCCGCTCGTCACCGTTCTGGTCGTGGCCGGCGCCGGAGCCACCGCGATCTGCGCCGATCTCGGAGCCCGGACGATCCGCGAGGAGATCGACGCCATGAAAGTCCTGGGCATCGACCCGATCCAGCGTCTGGTGGTCCCGCGCGTGCTCGGCTCCACCCTGGTGGCGCTGCTGCTGAACGGGCTGGTGATCACGATCGGCATCGTCGGAGGCTTCTTCTTCTCCGTCGTCTTCCAAAACGTCACCCCGGGCGCATACGTGTCGTCTCTGACCTTCGTCACCGGATTGCCGGAGGTCATCATCTCCGAGGTCAAGGCGTGCTTGTTCGGGCTCATCGCGGGTCTGGTGGCGTGCCATCGTGGGCTCACGGTGAAGGGCGGCCCGAAGAGCGTCGGCGACGCCGTCAACGAGACGGTCGTGTACGCCTTCATGGCCTTGTTCGCGGTCAATGTGATTGTCACCGCCATCGGCGTGAAATACGGAACGGGGCGATGACCGTGACAGGCAGCCTGACCGGCAAACGACGAGCATCGAAGGTCGCGGCGGCGCCGCTGCGGTTCCTCGAATCCCTCGGTGAACAGGCAGTCTTCTTCTGGCGAACCATCCGGTTCACTCCGCACGCCCTGAAGACATACTCACGCGAAACCCTCCGGCTGATCGCCGAAATCGGCATGGGATCCGGGGCCTTGGCGGTGATCGGCGGCACCGTGGCGATCGTGGGATTCATGACCTTCGCCGGCGGAACCCTCGCCGCTATCCAAGGATTCAACTCGCTGGGCAACATCGGCGTGGAGGCACTGACCGGGTTCTTCGCCGCGTTCTGCAACGTGCGGATCATGGCACCCGTGGTCGCCGGTATCGCGCTGGCAGCGACCATCGGTGCGGGCGCCACCGCCCAGCTGGGGGCGATGCGGATCAGCGAGGAAATCGACGCACTCGAAGTGACCGGCATCCGGTCGATGTCCTACCTGGTGTCGACCAGGGCCATCGCCGGCATCGTCGCGATCATCCCGCTGTACTCCATGGCCGTCATCATGTCGTTCCTCGCGGCGCAGGTGACGACCACCGGGATCTACGGCCAGTCCGCCGGCGTCTACAACCACTACTTCTTCACCTTCTTGCGGACGAGCGACCTGTTCTGGTCCTTCCTGGAGGCCTTACTGATGGCCACCGTGGTCATGCTGATCCACTGCTACTACGGCTACAACGCCGCCGGTGGCCCCGCCGGCGTAGGCGAGGCGGTCGGACGGGCCGTACGCACATCACTGATCGCGGTGGTGATGGTGGTTCTGTTTGCCTCACTTGCCATTTACGGAACATCCGGCAATTTCAACCTGGCCGGTTAGACGGGGGACGCGCTGATGGGAACACGCAACAAATCACACTACAAACAGCCACCGCTGCGGGTCGCCGGCGCCGCGATGCTGGTCGGCGTCATCACGGCCCTGGTGCTGTGCATGCAGACATTCCGCGGGGCCTTCGAGGAAACCGTTCCGTTGACCGTCGTCGCCGACAGGTCCGGCCTGGTGATGGAACCCGGGGCCAAGGTCCAACTCAATGGTGTCGAGATCGGCAGGGTCAAGGAAGTCCAGCAGGTGGCCGGCACCTCGCGACTGAGCCTCGATATCGATTCGGCACGCTTCGACCTGCTCTCGGCCGACACCACCGCCGAGATCAAAGCGACGACGGCGTTCGGCGCCAAGTATGTCGCACTGACCAGCGCAGGACAGGACAGCAGCCCGCTGGCCGCAGGAAGTGAAGTCCGGTCGGGCAACGTCACGACCGAGATCAACACCGTATTCGAGAACTTGACGTCGGTGATGCACCACGTCGACCCGGCGAAGCTGAACTCGGCACTCGGCGCGGTCGCCGAGGGTCTGCGCGGCCGCGGGGAGCAGCTCGGCGACACCATGGTCAAGGCCGATTCCGTCCTCGTTCGACTCAACCCAGCTCTGCCGCAACTGCAGAGCGACCTCCGCGACACCTCCACCGTCGTCAACACCTATGCGGATGTCGCGCCGACCCTGATGGACCTGCTGAAATTCGCCTCCACGACGTCGGATTCGGTCGTCGAGAGAGAGGACCAACTCGATGCGACGCTGACCGCGGCGGTGAACTTCGGCAACGACGGCGCGGCGCTGACCAATGACCTCGAACGCGGGCTGGTCGATTCCATGCGGCTACTGCTGCCGACCACCGGCCTTCTGTCCAAGTACAGCCCCGAGATCACCTGCCTACTGCAACAATCCGTCGACGCGCGCAATGCGCAGATGCACGCGTTCGGTGGCAACACCGGATACTCCGCCGACCTCGATGTCGGATTCCTTCCCGGCGACGACCCGTATCGCTACCCCGAGAACCTTCCGAAGGTCGAGGCCTCCGGCGGTCCGGGCGGGCAGCCGGGGTGCTATCCGATGATCACCAAAGACATGTACCCGGCGCCCGTGCTGGTCACCGACACCGGCGCCTCGATCGCCGATTCGACCACCCCCCGTCTGGGTTCCCCGTTCTTCGTCGACTATCTGTTCGGGAATATCGTGGGAGGGCCTGCACGCTAATGAAAATCACTGGAACCATTGCACGTTTGGCCCTCTTCGCGGTGATCATGGTGCTCTTCACCGCCGCGGTCGTCGTGGTCTTCTCGCAAGTGCGATTCGGCAGCGAACGAACCTACAAGGCCGCCTTCGCGGACGCATCCGGTTTGAAGTCGGACGAGTTCGTGCGGGTCGCCGGCGTCGAAGTCGGGAAGGTGAAGTCCGTCGAGATCGTCGACGAGGCCACCGCCCTGGTCGAGTTCTCGCTCACCAAGGCCGTGCCGTTCACCGAATCCACCAAGCTCGCCGTGCGGTACGAGAACCTCATCGGAGCCCACTACCTCGAACTGCTCGACAGCCCCGGGTCCAACACCACACAGCCCGAGGACTCGACCATCCCGGCAGATCGCACGATGGCCGCGCTGGATCTCGACGCCCTGATCAACGGCTTCCGGCCACTGTTCAAAGCACTGGACCCCGACCAGGTCAACAAGCTCTCCACCTCACTTGTGCATGTCCTGCAAGGACAGGGCGGAACGGTATCGGACTTCCTGAAACAATCCGGCGAACTGACCTCCGCACTGGCCGACCGGGATCAGCTGATCGGCTCGGTGATCGACAACCTCAACCGGGTCCTCGGCACGGTCGACGAACACAACAAGCAGTTCGACGAAGGTGTCGACAAACTGCAGCAAGTCATCAGTGGACTCTCCGAGCAGTCCGACCCGATCGGCGATGCCCTGGTCCGCGTCAACGACGCGTCCGCCTCCGTCGCCGACCTCCTGGTGAACGCCCGCCCGGCGATCAGGAACGACGTCACCGAGATCGGACGAGTCGCCGGCAACATCAATGCCGACAAGGACTACGTCAACTGGGCGCTCAGCGCACTCCCCGATGCGTATGGCCGCCTCGCCCGACTCGGACTCTACGGCGACTTCTTCACGTTCTACCTCTGCGATGTCACATTGAAAGTCAATGGCCCTGACGGCAATCCCGCCCTCATCCCGATCATCGGACAGCGGGCAGGAAGGTGTACAGCACAGTGAGCCGAACACAGAAATCCAACACCGTACGCACCGGTCTGATCGGCGTCCTGGTGGTCGCGGCCCTGGTGCTGATCTCGGTCAACTTCGACCGCATCGCCTCCACACTGAGCTCGTCGGTGACCTACACCGCATACGTCGGTGACACAGGCGGGCTCGAGACCGGCGACAAGGTGTTCCTCTCCGGCGTCCACGTCGGGGATGTCGAAGACATCGACCTCGACGGCGACAAGGTCCGGATCGCATTCAGCGTGGACGGACCGCGTCTGGGCGAGGCCTCCGAGGTATCGATCAAGACACTGACCGTGCTCGGACGAAAGTTCCTGCAGGTGACGCCGAAGGGCGACAAGGCGCTCTCACCCGATCAGCCGATCCCGCTCGAGCACACCTCCACCCCCTATCTCCTGACCGATGCGCTCGGCGACCTGTCCACCACCGTGAGCAACTTGGACACCGACCAGGTCACCAACGCACTGGACACCCTGAGCCAAACTCTCGATCAGACCGCACCGAACCTCAGTGCCGCGCTCGACGGGGTCTCCCGGCTCTCGGACACCGTGGGCACCCGTGACCAGATGGTCAAGGATCTGTTCCACAACGCGGAGTCACTGACCAAGGTCCTCGGCGGACGCAGCCAGCAGATCAACAAGCTGCTCCTCGACAGCAACACCCTCTTCACCGCGCTCGATCAGCGCCGACAGGCAATCGACACGCTCCTGGTGAACCTGTCCGCCGTCACCGCGCAGGTGGCATCGCTGGTCGATGACAACGAAGCCCAACTCCGACCAGTACTCGATCAACTCAACGGTGTGACAGCACTTTTGAACGAACGTAAGGACGATGTGAAGAAGGCGATCCTGCCGGCAAGCCAATATGTCACCTCGCTCGGTGAATCGGTGGCCTCCGGCCCGTTCTTCAAGGCCTACATCATGAATCTACTTCCCGGCCAGTTCCTGCAGCCCTTCATCGACGCCGCCTTCCGGGAGCAAGGCGTCAACCCCGGCACGCTCAACGGGCAAAACCAGTTCCCGGTGACATGTGGACACAACGCGGCCCCAGGACTGGTCCCGCCCGGCCACACCACCCCGCTACCCGATCCGAGCACCTGCCCCGTCCAACCCGGCGACCCCGCCGCTCCCGCAGCCGCTCCGGCCCAGCCCGGACCACCCGCACTGCCGGGCCTGCCTGGCCTGCCGCCACTCCCGCAGCTGCCTGGACTTCCGCCGCTACCCGGACTGGGAGGATGAGCATGTTCGCGTCTTTGATGACACGCGGATCGACCCGACGGCAAATCACCATCCTGACCATCGTCGTCCTCCTCGTGGCCGGAACACTCGGCCTCGCATGGCGTGCGTACGACCGCGTCACCACGAGGTCCGCGGTCGCGTACTTCGAGAACACCAACGGTCTGTACGTCGGGGACAAGGTCAAGATCCTCGGCGTCGACGTCGGGGTGATCGATTCCATCGATCCGGACGGCGAGCGGATGCGGGTGGGGTTCCACTACGACGCCGACTACAAGGTCCCTCAGCAGGCCAAGGCGGCGGTACTCTCGCAGAGCCTGATCTCCTCACGTGCGATCCAACTGACACCCGCGTACACCGGCGGCCCCGAACTGAGTGACGGCGGACAGATCCCGATCGAACGCACCGCTGTGCCAGTGGAATGGGACGACCTTCGGGAACAGCTGCAGCACCTCGCCGAATCGATCGGCCCGACCGAGGCCAACAAGGCCGGCTCTCTCGGTGACTTCGTCGACACCGCAGCCGAGTCGTTGGCCGGCAAGGGGGACGACATCAACTCGACATTGACCAAGCTCTCCGATGCCATGTCCACGATGTCGGACGGCCGCGATGATCTCTTCGCCACCGTGCGCAACCTGCAGGCCTTCATGACCGCACTCGCCGCTAGCGACGATCAAATCGTCGAGCTCAATCAGAACGTCGCCTCGGTGTCGTCGGTGCTCGATAACTCCGATCAAGAACTGGCGACCGCATTGCAGAACATCGATGCGATGACCAGCCGGCTGGGGCAGTTTGTGAAAGACAACCGCGACGGGCTCAGCAAATCGGTGAGCGACCTCGCCACCGTGACAACGTCGTTGAACGAGATACGGCCAGACATCGAGCAACTCTTGCACGTCGGTCCGACGGCGATCCAGAACTTCTACAACATCTATGAACCCGCGCACGGGTCCTTCACCGGCGCGCTGGCTGTCACCCAGCTCCAGAACCCGGTGCAGTTCATCTGCGGTGCAATCCAGGCGGCAAGTCAGCTGGGTGCGGCCGAGGCGGCGAAACTATGTGTCCAACAGCTGGCACCGGTATTGCAGCTCGTGCAGATGAATTACCCACCGGTCGGAATCAACCCGGTGGCCGGCAAACAGGTCAGACCCGAGCAGATCGACTACAGCGAAGAGTGGCTGCGCGGCACGGTCCCTGCTCCCGCAGCCGTCGAGCCCGTCGGCGCACCTGCGGGGCTGGCAGGGCTACTCGGAATCCCGGCACCCGCTGGAGGTGGGCGATAATGGCCAACAACAAACTCACCCGGGGTGCCCTCGTGGCTCTGGTCGTCGGATTCACCCTCACGGTGTCGGGGTGCGATTGGCAAGGCGCCAATTCCCTGCCACTGCCAGGAACCGCCGGTTCCGACGACGGCGCGTACACCGTCAAGATCGAGATGCCGAATGTGACATCGATCCAACGCAACAGTCGGGTACGCGTCGGCGATGTCACGGTCGGCAACGTCGACGATGTGCAGCTCGCCGGATGGCACGCCGTCGTCACGGTCTCACTCGAGTCCGACGTCCACCTCCCCGGCAACGCGACGGCGAAGGTGGGGCAGACCAGTTTGCTCGGTTCGCTGCACATCGAACTGGCACCACCATTGACGGAACCGCCCGCGGGCGAACTCCGCGACGGTGACACGATCCCGATCGACAACGCCAGCACGTATCCGACCACGGAACAGACACTGGCGTCGGTGTCGACCGTGCTCAACGGCGGAGGCCTCGCACAGATCCAGGAGATCAGTGGTGAACTCAACGCCGGGTTGTCCGGGCACGAGGTAGAAGTCCGCGACCTTCTCAATCAAGCGGACACGTTCAGCGGCAGTCTGAACGAACAGCGCGACGACATCATCACCGCCGCCGAAGGCCTCGATCGCCTTGCCTCGACCGTCGACCAGCAGAACGCCGTACTGGCCGGCGCGCTCGAACGGATCCCGCCCGCGCTCGCCGTCCTCGACGAACAGCAGAGGAAGCTCACCGACACGGTGACCTCCGTCGGAAACTTCGCCGACTCGGCGAACCGGGTGGTCACGGTGAGCTCGCAGGACGTACAGACCAACGTCCGTGAGCTCGAGCCGGTATTGCGCGAACTCGGCAACTCCGGTTCCGACCTCACCCAGGCATTGGGGCTGCTTCCCACGTATCCGTGGCCGCTGGAAAACATTCCGAAGTTCTTCAAGGGTGACGCCGGTAACCTCTCCGCCACCGTCGATCTCACCATGGGACGCCTCGACCGAGGATTGCTGCAGGGCACACCCCTCGAGGGGTCGCTCACGAACGCCGAAACCGCCCTTGGTCGTACGGAGGGTCGAATTCCGGCGGTCTCGACGAAGAACCCGCTGACGGCGGGACTCGACAACGTTGCGATGAGGGGTACCCGATGATTCTGTCGAAATTCGTCAAGATTCAGCTGATCATCTTCGCCGTCCTCACCGTGATCGCCCTGATCACGATGGGTGTCGTGTACATGCGGTTGCCCGCGCTGGTAGGCATCGGGCGCTACTCGGTCGCCGTCGAACTTCCGACGAGTGGTGGGCTGTACAGCAGCGCGAACGTCACCTATCGCGGGTCGACCATCGGTACCGTCACCGACGTCACGCCCACCGCCGGCGGGGCACGTGCCACGTTGAATCTCGATAGTTCGGTCAGCATCCCGGTCTCAGCCGAGGCTCAGGTGCACAGCAGGTCCGCGATCGGCGAACAGTACCTGGACTTCGTTCCCAGCTCGCTCGAGGGACCGTTCCTCGAGGATGGGGCGGTCGTACCAGCGAGCCAAGCGAGTGTGCCGCAAGACATCGGACCGATGATCGACACCCTCAACGCCAGCCTCACCTCGATCCCGCAGCAACAGCTGAGCGCACTGATCGACGAGACCCACACTGCGTTCGAGGGCTCCGGCCCCGCGCTGCAGCGGATCCTCAACGGGTCCGACCGTGTCCTGGATCAGGCCTACACCGACGCCGACGCCACCACCACGTTGATCAACGACGCGGCACCATTTCTGGACTCCCAAAAGGTCAGCAGCCCCGCGATCCGCGAGTGGGTGGCGAACCTGGCGGGCACCGTCCAGCAGGCCGAAGCGAATGACCAGCACGTCCGGCACATCCTGGAAACCAGCCCCGCAGCGGCCAGTGAAGCAAGTGCACTCTTCCAGCAACTGCACCCCACCGCTCCGCTCCTGGCGGCCAACCTGACCAGTCTCGGTCAGGTCGCGGTCACCTACAATCAATCACTGGAACAGCTGCTGGTACTGCTGCCCGCCAGCGTCAGCGCCCTCAAGACGATCAACGTCCCCGATCAGGGAACGTCCAACGGCGCATTCCTCGACTTCAACCTGAATCTGAACGCACCCCCGCCCTGCACGACCGGGTTCCTCCCGGCCTCCGAACGGCGCGATGGCTCGGCCGTCGACGCTCCGACGCGCACATCGGACCCGATCTTCTGCGCGGTGCCGCAGGACTCGTCGGTTGCCGTGCGCGGCGCACGGAACCTGCCGTGCATGGACACACCCGGCAAACGCGCCCCCACCGTGGAGATCTGCAAGAGCGACGAGCCGTTCATTCCGTCGGGAACCAACCCCTGGGTGGGGGACCCGACACCGACCACCGGCAACTCCGCCGCCCCCGCGTCCCACACACCGGAGACGCCCGCCCCTCAGATCGGGACGGCAAGCTACAACCCACGGTCCGGCCAGTATCAGGGCAGCGACGGCAGAACATACACGCAAACAGATCTCAGCCACACGGGATCTGCGCACGGTGAAACATCGCCCGTACAGGCGATTCTGACAGGAGGCCACTGATGCTCCGACGCAAATCCGAGACCGTGTCGGATGTCGCCGCCGTCCGCGCCGCACTCGACGCACGGCAGGCCGCCGAGGCGGCCGTCCAGGCGGCCGAGGCAGCAGAAGCCGCGGCCGCCGCACAGGAAGCAGGCGATACCGGCGACATACCAGCCGTCCGCCACGATCCGCGGCGCCCCAGACCAGGTACCCGCCGATGGAACACCCTCGCCGCGGCGCTGTTCGCGGTCGTCCTGGTGGGCCTGGTGGTGGCCGCGGGCGCCCTCGCACACGCGCACCGCAACAGCCAGGACGCCAGCGACCAAGATCTGGCCATGCTCGGCGCTGCCCGGCAGTCAGTCCTCAACCTGATCTCCCCGAGCTCGCAGGATCCCGCGGCCGGCGCGGATCGCATCATCAACGACGCGACCGGCTCGTGGCTCACCGAATTCGAAGGCACTAAAGATCAGTTCGTCTCCGCCATCGCGGAATCGAAGACCGAGTCGAGCGGCGAAATTCTCGGTGCGGGCATCGAGGACCGAAACGACGACGGCAGCACGACCGTCCTGGTATCGGCGGTGTCGAAGGTAACCAACGCCGCCGGCGCCAAGGACGAGCCGCGAACCTGGCGTCTACGAGTCGGCATCGTCGATGTCGACGGGTCCTACAAACTGTCAAAGGTGGAGGTCGTGCCATGACCTGTGAACTCGAGAACAAAAATGTCGCAGCGGAACCAACACAGGAACCGCCCGCAGCGGCCGAACCGAACCCAGCCAACGCCCGTCACGCCGTCTTCCTCAGATGCGGACTCACCGTGGTCGCACTCGGTGCCCTCCTGGCCACCGGGGCAGTTCTCGAGTTCCCCCTCTGGTTCATCCTTTCGGGCGCAATCGGTGTCCTCGCCATCGGCGCTCTGACCTACCGCAGTGAAATCGCGTTCACCCGCTCCGCCACCATCAGAGGGCGGCGCACGCGCACACTGGTTGCGGTGGCGCTCCTGGCCGCTTCGGCGGTGGCCTTCGCCGCCGTGGCACACCTGCACCTCACCGTCTCCGGCGAACGCACCGAACAGACACGGGCCGCTGTCGCGGAGAAGGCCGGTGCACTGACCGCAGGGGTCCTGACCTACAAGGCACCCACCGTCGAGGACGACGTCGCCCAGGCCAAAAGCCATCTGACCGGCGAATTCTTGGACTCGTACTCAACTCTCACCGCCGAGACGATAGTCCCGCAGGCGAAGCAAGGACAGGTCGAGACACATTGGGAAGCGAGCGGAGCGTCGGTAATTTCCGCCGAACCCGACTCCGCGGTGGTACTCGTCTTCCTCCGCGGCACCACGGCCAGCGCCGCGAAACCAGATCCGACATACCTCTTCAGCAGTGTACGAGTACGCATGGAGGCGTCCGGCGATCAGTGGCTCATTTCCCAACTCGAGCCCCTGTGAAATGCCCCGTCTCGAAACGTCCAAGGAGGCTGGGATGACGAAGACATCCACCAACACGCCACGATCGCGGATCGACGTCGACACCACGACCCTGCGCGCTCACGCAATCGAAGCCCGTGCCGCAGCGGCGGCCGCACTCGCGGCCGCCGAGCGCGCCGCGAAAGCCGCCGAACCACGTCCGCCGGACGATTCCCCCGCACCGGTCGCCGACGAGCAACCACAGCGTGCGGCCGGACGAGGTGGTGCGTTGCGCGGGCGCCGGAAGGCAGCAATGTACCGCGCCGCGGTGATGCTCCTCGCCGTGACCTCGCTCGCCGGCTCCGCCGCCGGTGTCAAGGCCTGGTGGGATCACCGTGCGGTCGAACAACGCGATTCGGCGGACCAGGCCGTGGTGCATTATGCCGAAGACGCTGTTGTGCAGCTCATCTCGACGAGCAAAGAAGACCCCGACGCCTACGTGCAACGCATCCTCGACAACGCAGCCGGCCAGTGGCATGACGACTTCGATGCCCGCAAACAGACCGTTCTCGACACCATGAAAGCCGCGGGCAACGTCACCGTAGGCCATGCCGTCGAATCCGGCATCGAGCGACGAAATGACGACGGCAGCACCACTGTTCTGGTGGCCGTTTCGGCGGACGGCAATGTACCGCTCGCCGGGCCCGGCGCCGCTGACCCCGCCACAGGCGGGGCCGGAGAACAGGCCCCACCCCCGGGCGGTGATCCCGGTATGACGGCGACGATCGAGCCACAGGAGTACCAGCTGCGCGTGGACGTCGTCGACGTCGACGGGCAACTCAAATTGTCGAAGGTGGGATTCGTCCAATGACGACACTGAACATCGATACCCAGGTGAAAGAAGAGAGCGCAGAGCCCGACCGCGACAGCGCAAGGGAGCAGGGCGCATCACTCGTGCGCCGCGCCCGCGCACTGGCAATCGACATGTGCCCGCCCGTCACCGCGGCGGCTTCCGTAGGGATGCTGTCCCACATTCTGGCGGGGCAGGTATGGGCCGTCCTGTGTTGGGGCATCGTGGCCGTGTCCGGGCTCGTCATCGTCGCCAACAGCATCATCTATCAGGGTCGCACCGGGCGAACCGCCGGCAAGTACCTCGTGGGCCTCCGCACGGTATCCACCACCACGGGAGCTCCGATCGGCGTCCTCCGTGCACTCATCCGGCTCGGGTGCCTGCCCGCCGACGGGATCCTGTTCCTGATCGGGCGGTTCTGGCCCCTCCATCGGGGACAGCGACGCACATTCGCCGACAACATCGCCGGATCAGTCGTCAGAACGTACGACACGGAGGGTCCAACCGACGGTCGGCGCCGACTCGGCATGACGGCCGCAGCGGTGATCCCACTCGGTGCCGTCCTTCTCCTCGTCCTGGTCCAATTCTTCAGCCAACGCGCCGCCGACCAGGAAATCGCGGCAGCGCACGGATCCGTGACGCAGGTTGCCTCCGACGGTGCCGTAGCGCTCCTGTCGTACAAGCCCGACACCGTCGATCAGGATCTGGACGCCGCACGCGGCGTGCTGACCGGAGACTTCCTCGAAACGTACACAAAGCTCGCGAAAGATGTGGTCGCGCCGACGGCAAAAGACAAGCAGGTAACGATGCAAGCGTCCGCGGCAGGTTCTGCTGTCGAATCGGTGTCCGCAGACCAAGCATCAGTACTCGTCTACATCAACCAGAGCACGACGACGGCAAACAGCCCCGAAACTACGCAGTCGCAGAACGCCATTCGGGTCGGCCTCACCCGCGTCGACGACACCTGGCTGATCAGCAAATTCGAACCGTTGTTCTGACAGTAGGGCAGCGGGATAGTGGCCACCGCTGCTGCAAACACCAATCCCCAGGCCGTGAGAGTGAGGAAACAATGGGTGTCGAGGTAGCGGTCACCAATCTGACGAAGTCCTTCGGATCGCAGAAGATTTGGCAGGACGTGTCGCTGACGCTTCCGCCCGGTGAGGTCAGCGCGTTGCTGGGCCCGTCGGGTACGGGTAAGTCGGTGTTCCTGAAGTCGCTGATCGGTCTGCTCCGCCCGGAGCAGGGATCGATCGTGATCGACGGCACCGACATCCTGGAGTGCTCGACCAAGGAGCTCTACGAGATCCGCAAGCTGTTCGGGGTGCTGTTCCAGGACGGTGCCCTGTTCGGGTCGATGAACCTCTACGACAACGTGGCGTTCCCGCTGCGCGAGCACACCAAGAAGAGCGAATCCGAGATCCGCACGATCGTGATGGAAAAGCTTGAACTGACCGGTCTGATCGGCGCCGAAACGAAACTGCCCGGCGAAATTTCCGGCGGCATGCGCAAGCGCGCCGGCCTGGCCCGGGCGCTGGTGCTGGACCCGCAGATCATCCTCGTCGACGAGCCGGATTCCGGTCTGGATCCGGTCCGCACCACCTACATCAGTCAGACGTTGATCGACATCAACGCCGAGATCGACGCGACGATCCTGATCGTCTCGCACAACATCAACCTCGCGCGCACGGTGCCGGACAACATCGGCATGCTCTTCCGCCGCCAACTGGTGATGTTCGGTCCCCGCGAGGTGCTGCTCACCAGCGAGGAGCCGGTGGTCAAACAGTTCCTCAACGGCACCATGATCGGACCGATCGGCATGTCCGAGGAGAAGGACGACGCTCAGATGGCAGCGGAGCAGGCCATGGTCGACGCCGGTCACCACGCCGGTGGCGTCGACGACGTCGAGGGCATCGTCCCGCAGATGAAGGCCACCCCGGGCATGCCATTCCGCCAAGCCGTCGCCCGCAGGCAAGAACGGGTGCGCGAGATCATGGACACCCTGCCCTACAGTGCCCAGCTCGCGATCCAGGAGAGCTTCGAATCCACCGCACTCACCGAAGAATTTCCGGCCATCATGGCGGACGAGATGTACGCCGTCGACTAGCGCGCGGCGAATCCGATCAACCCCCGAAGAAGAGAGAGCACATGATCATCGACTTGGTAGACCCGATCCAGAACCTGGTGACCGCGATTGCGTGGTTGCTCGTCAGAGGTCACCTCCCCCCACTGTAGGAAACTGCGACAGCCCAGATCGACGGACGAGCGACACAGGCAGGACCATGGATTCACGGCGGCGAGTACCGTCAGCAGTATTCGACGAGGCAACGGCGGTACTCGACGAACCGGATTGGCGATATGTGGCGCAACCAGAATTGTCGCCGATTCTTCGCGGGGCCCTGGATGCTTTCTACGAAAAGGGTTTTCGTGGTACGACGGTGCGAGATATTTCTCAACGCGCCGGCGTGACGATGCCCACGCTGTACTACTATCACGGGAACAAGGAAGGCATCTTCACGGCGCTGCTCGAGTGCGCGACCAAGGATGTCCTCGCGCGCGCGTACGCCGCGCGGGACGAGGGCGGGGACAAGCCGGAGGTCCGACTGGCCTATGTGGTCGAATCGATACTTCTCCGGACCCTCATCAGCCCGCGGATGGTGGCGTTGGAGCCCGATATCCGGTTCCTCAGCGCACCGAATCGCGACCGCTTTGAGCGTGTGCGAACAGGGGTCGAACGTCTGCTGCTCGGGATCGTACGAGAGGGGCGCCGCCGGGGCCTTTTCACCGTATCGGATCCCGTGCTCACCACAAGGGCGTTGCTCGACATGTGTGATGCCGTTCCCCGCTGGTACGTCGAGTGTCCGCCCAAATATCAGGCCGTTGCGCAGAAGTATGGTGCCATTGCATTGAACGCGGTGGGGTACAGGGCGGACGGCTAGATCGGGGCTCCGACAATCGCCCGAAGCGCGGATCAAGCGTGAATAGAACATGATTCATACCGGGTCGATGAACGAGGGGGCGCGCCCGGAGACGCCGGCAGCGACCGCGGCGACCTGATTTGGTGAACCCAGAAGTCCCAATTGAAGCCGGGATTCGAGGGCCAGCGCCTCCGCTGTGTCGCCGTTGTTCCAGCCCTCGTCGTAGAGGCGCTTGGCCGCCCGGATCGCATCTGGCGATTTCTCGGCGATGTCATCAGCCAATTCGAGTGCTGCACTGAGTGGGTCCTTGGCCGTGCGAGTGCCCAATCCCAACGAACTCGCCTCCAGGCCCGATACGATTCGTCCGGTGAAAGTGAGTTCCTTCGCCACGTCGATGCGCATAACACGTGGTAGGGACTGAGTGATTGCCATGTCCGGGACCAGTCCCCACTTGACCTCCATGAGGGACAACCGGGCGTCGGGCGCAGCGATTCGGATGTCGGCGCCGAGCGCGATCTGCATACCGCCACCGAAGCAGTTTCCGGTGATCGCGGCGATCACCGGCACCGGAACTCCTGACCAGTCGTGCGCCGCGCGCTGCGCGAAATTGGCAGGTTTCCCATGCTCCCGGACGAACAGGGTGTCGATGCCTCCCGCTGAGTCAGCAAGAAAACTCGAGATGTCCAAACCTGAGCAGAAGCTGCGCCCTTCGCCGTGAAGAACAACCGCTCTCACTGTGCGATCGGTAGCGAGGTGACCTGCGGCTTCGAGCAATCCCTCGAACATAGCCTTGTCCAACGCATTGTGCTTCTCGGCACGGACCATCGTGACAGTCGCTACACCGCTGTCGCTCACGCTGAGACGAATTCGTTTATCACTCATGGGGGCTGACTCTAACTCTGGGACTGTCCGGCCCGAAAGCCGTTCGCGGGCGGAGTGTTCCTTTCTCGTCGATTTTTCGCTCCCGGTCGAGATGGCCGGCAGTGTGGCTTTCCCCCGACGCCTACCCCCAAAGTGTGATTCCCGTACCCCCCTGGGGAGACGCGCGCCATGGGGTGGCGGACCTAGCCTCAAAGGATCGTTGGCCTACACCGGCCAGGCAGTGGCGATTCGTACAAAGATGTTGGACTAGGAGCAGCTATGGGGCGCATGCCATCCGAGGTCATGCAGCATGAACTCGACATGATGTGGCAGAGTATTTTCACCTGGCTGAGTTGGGCCATAGTTGCCGTTATGCTGGCCATTGCCTTCCGAATGTGCGTCCGGCAGCGGACTCCCTTCTATCTGCTGGCATGCCTGGCGGCCGGTATCGCGGCCTTCGCTGAACCGCTCTACGATGTCGCTTTCGATCTCTGGTTCTACGATGTCCACAACGGCGAGCCGGGAGCGATGTACTCCCACTTCACTGCATTCGGGGTCGTTCAGCCGAACTGGTCGCATAGCGGCTACATCATCCTGTACGCGAGCGCCTGCCTCTACGCTGGCCGTCGCATGTACGAGGGAAGCCTCCGGCGCAAGCATCTGTTCCTGATCTGGGGTGCCGAGATCATCACGTCGTGCGTATTCGAGGTCATCGGTACCGGCACAAATGTTTATACCTATTACGGTCCGTACGAGTTGCGGATCTGGAACTATCCGTTGGTCATCGGCGTGCTTGAGGGAACCCAGGTAGTGCTGTTTACTGTACTGGCGGTGCAGCTCTGGCGGCGGGTGTCGACCGCGTGGGGCCTCGTCGGCCTCTTGGCGGTCTTCCCCGTCACAATGTTCGGTGCGAACTTCGGCCTCGGTGCACCAATTATCATTGCCCTACATCTCGACGAGTCCGAGTTCTCAAGCGGAATAGTCTGGGCAGCAACCCTACTCACCATTACGTTGTGCACTCTGGCGGTGAACGGCGCGAGCAAGTTCCTTCCGCGGCCGTTTGCTACGCCCGAGCCGGATGGCGCGCCCGTTGCGAAGGCGGTCGCGGCCGCCTGAGTGTGGCTGGGGAGGGGAACCACATCGACCCAGGGCAGCGTCTGCAGCGGGATCGATCAAGAAGTTCTCCTCGAAGGCCGGCCGCAGCATCGCTAGGGCCTCCAAGATGGTGCCGGACTGGGAGTGCTCGTCGACCTCGATCTTCTTCCGGGCGGCGCCCCGATCACGACTGATCTCGTCGGAGAACGCGGCCCCCGGCGCTGGGACTCGTCCTGCTGCTGGCTCGGGCCGTAGTTGCGGGTCCACGGGCTCGGCGTGCGGCCATGTGGACGCTACCGAATGTGTCGTCGACCAGTTGGCGGTCGCCGAGCTTGAAGTCGGACCGTAAGGAATGCGACGACGTCGTCGCATTCCACATGAACTGGCCGGGCAAGTCGCCGTTGATGATCGCGTTCTACCCCTCGCCAGATATGCAACTGAGGCGCCATGCACATCGAACGTTCTCGTGGTAGCCGAAGCGCAAGCTGCTCCGATGCTGGATTGGGACTGTCCGGGGTGTGTTGCCATGCTCGGAGCGGTCACATGGACCTCACTTCGACGTAACCCAGGGGTTGCCGTGGGTCGCATATTCTGGATTTACGCATCACCACTCGACCGGAGAGGCGCAAACCTGATGACGCCTGAAGTAGCCCGTAGCCGCCGATTCGATCGGCGCACGACGCCTCCCGCGGTCCGACAACTGTCCGTCACTGATATCGCCGGTGTTGTTGAAGCACTCACCGGCCAGAGGCTACTGCCACGCGAGGGTGCAGAGACCGACTATCGCTTGATGTGATGCTCCACGCTCGACGACTTCGATGATAGGCACCTTCACCGACCGGTGGCGATGGTGAGATCAGCGGTTTCGGGGAGCAGTGTGAGCGCAGGCTGGGGAAAGGTCGCGGCGCTCGATCACTCGCGGGTTGGACTGGCCGGATTCAACGGGCATCCCTCCTATAGAGCGATGGGTGCAGGTCCACTCGGCGCCGCGGAGAATGCGCGACGCCACCGCCCGAATTGGTTCAAGCTACGGGCTTGGTGCGCCGCATCCGGCCGGACTGGACGGAGACCGGTTCCGATCGTCGCCAGTCCGGATCCCACCAGTGCCGACGCCACCAGCTGTGGGTGATGTAGGCAGGCGGCGGTGCTGTAGTACTCGGGAAGTTCGCGGCTCACCGGAGTAGCAACTTGGCGATACTGTTGGCGGCGTAAGTTGTGGCGGACGCCAGCTCGTCCAATCGGCTTTCGATGCGTCGGCTGGGCCCGCCGATGGCCAGGCATGCCGCGAGACTCTTACCAACAACAATGCCTGAGGCGACGGCGCTGAGGTCGGGGAAGGTGTCACCGTGGTTGAAGGCAACGCCGGTGGCCCGGGCTTCGATGATTTCGGCGCGCAAGCCCTCTTGCTTCGACGGGTGAATGTGCTCGCCGATGTAGAGGTCGATCTGCTCGTCATCACGCTGGGCGAGGTAGAGCTTCTCGATGGACGACGGGTGGTCGCTGGGAGGACGAACTCGTGGCGGGGAATACCTCACAACTTGATTGGACTCCACATTGTGCAGATAGATGAGGGTCTCACCGACCACGCGACCCAACATGACCGTCTCGTCGAACTGCCGCACAAGGTCGTCCATGAAGGGCTGCGCGATCGGCACGATCGACGGGCTGTCGACAGCGGCGAGGGCGCCGATAGACGGGCCGGTACGGTAGCGCGACCCGTCGTATGTGAGATAGCCGCGGAAGACCAGCGCTTTGAGCAGTGGGTGGAGTGATGACTTGGCGGCTCCCATCTGGTGTGCCAGCTCGCCCAGAGTAATTCCGTCCTTGGACGCCGCCGCGAGTTCCAGCGCGTGCAGCGCCCGGGAGACTGCTCGGTGTCCCTCGCTGTCGGCCATACCCACCCCTCCTGTGTCATCCTGTCGGGCCCGTGATTTAGACGGCGAGTCTATCTGTCCCCTGCGGGAGCGGACGCTCCAGCAAACAGGTCGGCGTCGGCGGTCGCCACGATTCCGCGGCGAAGGAAATCGTCAATCTTCTTCTCGTCGTGGCCGAGCTCGGCAAGCAGTTGCCGCGAGTGCTGCCCCAGGGCCGGTACCGGGCGCACCGGGTACTCCTTACCGCGCTCGGTGATCACCTGGCGCAGGGTCGGCACAGGCCCGACGGGCGTGGGTGTTTCGACCCACCGGCCCCGCTCCACCAACTGCGGGTGCTCGGCCACCACCGCGAGATCGTTGACGCGGGCGCAGGCGATCCCTATCTGATCGAGCAGCTCGGTGAGCTCGCCGGCGGTTAATCTCCGGCACGTGTCGGCGACCAGCGCGTCGACCTCGTCGCGGCGCCCTGCCCGGGCCACGTTGGTGGCGTACCGCTGGTCGGAGACCAGGTCCCGGCGTCCCATCACGTGCTCGGCGAAGCGCGCCCACTCGCGGTCGTTCTGGATACCGATGACCACCGGGGTGTCTTGTGTGGCGTACTCGCCGTAGGGCACCAGCGAGGGGTGGCCGAGGCTGATCCGCTCGGCTGGGCTGCCGTGGTGCTGGGCGTAGTAGATGTGGTTGGCGATGAAGTCGGTCATTGCGTCGATCATCGCGACGTCGACCACGGTTCCCGATCCGGTGCGCTCGCGTTGGAACAGGCCCATCATCGCCGCCGAGGTCATGTACATGCCGCTGGCGACGTCGGCGGCCGAGAAGCCGGGTTTGACCATCAGGTCCTTGGTGCCGGTGACGGCTACGGCTCCGGACTCCGCTTGTACCAGGGCATCGTAGGCACGCTTGCCGGCATAGGGGCCTGGCGTGCCATACCCGGAGTTGGACACCACGATCAGGCGCGGGTTGTGGTGGGTCAGCTCGTCGGCACCCAGGCCGAGCCGCTCGACGGCCCCGGGGCTCATGTTCTGCATGAAGACGTCGGCGGACGCGAGTAACTCCAGCATGATTTGGCGGCCCTCGGGCGATTTGAGGTCGAGCGCCAGTGATTCCTTGCCGCGGCCCGTCCACAGGAACACACTGGACATCTCGCCGGCCACGGCGGCGTCGTATCCGCGGGCGAAGTCGCCACCGTCGATTCGCTCGACCTTGATCACCCGCGCCCCGAGATCGGCGAGCTGCCGGGTGGCGATGGGTACGGCGACGGCATGCTCGAGTGCGACGACGGTGACGCCTGTCAGCGGTAGATTCTCTTGCTTCGCCTGTGTGGTGGGAATGGTGGTAGTGGAAACAGTCTGGGTCATTGGGTTGCCTTTTCGGGTTGGCGGTCGGTTACATGTCGGGTACGGCGCGCGCGCAAGGAACGCGCGGCCATCACCCCGATGAACACGACCGCGAAGGCCAGCATGGTGCCGGAGATCGGTCGGGTGACGAAGACGGTGACGTCGCCGCCGCTGATGAGCAGCGTTTGGCGAATGGCGGGCTCGAGCAGCACTCCGAGAACGAAGGCGAGCACCAGCGGGCCGGGCTCGAAGCCGAGCTTGCGCATGGCGTACCCGAGGACACCGAAGACGAGCACCACCCACAGGTCGAAGATGCTGTTGTTGATGCTGAAGACCCCGAGCATGGTGACCACGACGGCGAGGGCGACGAGGATCGCGACGCGTACGTCGAGAATTCGGATGAATACCCGCACCAGCGGCAGATTCAGCACCAGCAGAATCACGTTGCCGACGACCATCGAGGCGATTACTCCCCAGAAGATGTCGGGGTGCTCGTTCATCAGCTGAGGCCCGGGGGTCACGCCCTGAATGAGCAACGCGCCCAGAATCAATGCGAGCACGGGGTTCGGTGGCAGGCCCAGGGTGAGCAAGGGGATGAAGGACGACTGCGAACCCGCGTTGTTGGCGGTCTCGGGGCCGGCGACGCCCTCGATGGCGCCGCGGCCGAAGCGTTCCGGATTCTTCGACCGCCGCTTCTCTGTCGCGTACGACGCGAGCGAGGCCACCATGCCACCACCACCGGGTACCAGCCCGAGAACGAACCCGATCAGGCTGCCACGGGCGATCGGTCCCCTGGACTGGCGCAGCTCGGCTCGCGACGGGAGCACATGGCCGACACGGGCGACGGTGCCGGCAGGCTGGCGCGAGCGCTCGAGGGTGTACAACAGCTCGCCGAGCCCGAAGAGCCCCATAGCGACCGCGACGAAGTCCAGTCCGTTGAGCAACTCGAGGCTGTCGAACGTGAAGCGCGCACTGCCCTCGATCGAATCCTGCCCCACGGTGGCCAGCAGCAGCCCGCAGAAGGCCATTAACAGGGCCGCCGCGAAGCGCCGCGACGCGAGATACGCCGCCAACACAATGCCCAGAAGCGCCACGACAGCGAACTCGGGCGGCCCGAACTTCAGCGCGAAGGAGGCCAGGACCGGCGCCAGCAGCACAAGACCGACGACGGCGACCAAGCCGCCGACGAAGGACCCGATCGCGGCGATGCCGAGGGCAGGCCCGGCCCGCCCTTGGCGGGCCATCTGGTAGCCGTCGAACGTCGTCACCACGGACGCCGCCTCACCGGGGAGGCGGAGCAACACGGAGGTGATCGTGCCGCCGTACATTGAACCGTAATAGATGCCCGCCAGTAGAATCACAGCCGTCGCGGGCTCGAGGCTGTAGGTGAGCGGCAGCAGGAGCGCGATCGTTGCCGTGGGACCGAGGCCCGGGATCACGCCGATGACCATGCCCGCCAGCACACCTAGCAGAACGAAAAGCAAATTCATTGGAGTCAGCGTCGTCTCGACGCCGGTGATAATGCCGGAGAAATCCACGAGACTTACCTTCCGGGGGCCAGCGGCCCGATTGGGAACGGTACGCCGAGCAATTCGACGAAGACGATCTGCAGTGCGACGACTCCCAGTGCCGCGGTGACCAGCGTGAGTCGCCACGACTCACCGAAGAGCCGGAGCCACACCACGAGTAGCGCGAAAGCCGGTACGGGCATGCCCACCAGCGGAAGCATCACCACGAAGAATGCGACGGAGGCGATGGCGGCAGCCACCCGAGCGAGGTCGCTGATCATGACCTTCTCGCAACGCTCGACCCCGGTAATGAACAACCAGGCGCTCGTAACGAGCACGCCCACCGAGGTCAGCAGGGGCCAAGCTCCGGGGCCCGGCTCGGTCAGGTCACCGAGACCGAGACGCACCGATTCGATTGTCGCCAATACGCCGAGAACGGTCAGGACCGCGGGGGCGAGGCGTCTATTCTCCACAACCCTCTCGTTCTTCTCGGCGGACTCCTCGACAACTAGCGTGTCGCTCACTTCTGGACCGCCTCTCGCCATTGGGTTTCGGCCGAGTTGATCTCTGCACGAATCGTTTCGGGGCCTGGGTCGTCGTCGCGCACGAATTCCTCTCCCAGCACGTCGGCAGTCGTCGGGTCTTTCAGGCACGATCCCATGGCCTGCGCCAAAGTGGTTTTCACCTCACCGTCGATCCCGGCCGGGGAGAGCAGGGTGACGTTGACTGTCGAGTCAGGTAGGTCGCCGTATCCCAACTCGGTGAATGTCGGTACCTCGGGCAGGAATTCGATCCGCTCGTCGGCCCCCGTGACCAGGGCTCGCAGATTTCCCGATTCGATCTGCTTGAGCAGCGTCGGCGACGTACTCAGGTAGGCACTGTCAACGTTTCCGCCCAGCACCGCGGCCGCGGACTGATCGTTGCTGACGAAGGGGACGTTGGTAAAACGAGGGCCCCCGGCCTCGGTGACACCGTTGATAGCGAGCGCGAAGATGCCCATCGAGCCTGGCATGGCGACCGAGAACGTACCGTCCTTCCGCTGGGCTGCCTCCAGCACCTCCTCCCCGTTGCGATACGGGCTGTCGCCCTTCACCACCAGCACCGAGGGGGCAAGCGTGATACCGGAAATCGGATCGAAGCTGGATCCGTCGTACTGAGCGCCATCGGTAACCAGTGGTACCAGTGCCGCGGTCGACAACGACACCACCGAGAGTGTGTATCCGTCCGGCTCGGCGTTGGCGACCCTCGTCATCCCGATCGCTCCGCCACCACCGTCCTGATTCTCGACGATAAACGTCCCACCCAATTCGTCCTCCATACATTTCGCCGCGACACGGGCGGTGGTGTCAGAGATTCCGCCGGCGGCAAACGGTGTGATGATCCGCACTGTCCCGGATGGGTAGTACCCAGCGGTGGACTTCGGCATCTCGGCGCATCCGACGGTCGCAAGTCCGGCAGCGACAAGCAGTGCGGTTATTCGGGACATCCCGGCCATCAGCATCACGTTCCTATATACGAATGGTGCATACTCATATTGGAATGGACGATAGGTGTCGACAGGGGTGATGTCAATCACAATCGGTGCGATGTGCGATTTCTTCGAGCCGCCATGAGTGACCGGACGGCACTTTGCGCTTTCGAAAGCAGTGCCGCACACGACCCGGGCGAGTGGGGGAATTGCCCAGCGGCAAGGATGTGGCGTCGACGCGCGCCGGGGGCAAGGGCGCACCGCGTTGGTTTCCGCCGGCATCAGCTTGCCGATCACGATCGTCTGCGAAGTTCACCTCACGCGCAGATCGTGCTTGCGGGTGGCGAAATACCTTCCAGATCCGCCCGTGCGTCGACTTCGATGCGCGGTACAGGGGGACGTCGGCTCCCACGGTCAGTGTTGGGCGTTGCGCGACTGCAATTTCGGGTGTGCTGAGGTCATCTGTTCGACCCGCTCAACGGTGTTGCGATCTGGGAACGGATCCGGGCAGATAAATGATGCTTTCGGTCGTACCATTTGGGTAGTAATATGATTTCCATGCGAATGGCGGCGTGGCTCGTCTGTCTTGCCATGGTGACGTTCTCGAGCGCTGGCTTGGTGGCGGTCGCCGCTCCTGCGCTGGCCGAGATACCGGCACCATCCGAGGACCCGTTCTATCAAGCTCCGACCGGCTACGAGTCGCAGCTTGAGGGGACGATCCTGCGGTCGCGGCCGGTGACCGCGACGGCGCTAAGTGTGCCCCTTCCGGTCGATTCGTGGCAGCTGCTGTACAAGTCGCTCGACTCCCACCGCGAACCGGTGGCCGACGTCGCCACGATTCTGGTCCCTAGAACACCGTGGACGGACGCCGGCCATCGGCCCCTGGTCTCCTATCAGACCGCGGAGGACAGCCTCGGATCCCGGTGCGCTCCGTCGTATGCACTCACGGCGGGCCTCGGGGCCGCGACCTCGAACGCCGCATCGGAGTCACTGATGATCGCGCACCTGCTGTCCCGTGGATGGGCGGTCGTCACCGCGGACTACGAGGGGCCGGAGTCCGAGTTCCTCGCCGGCCCGCAAGCCGGCTTCGCGGTTCTCGACGGGATCCGCGCCGCTCAGCATTTCGAACCAGCCCGGCTGAACACGCAGTCGCCGACGGGTCTGTGGGGATACTCCGGCGGCGCCTTCGCCACGGCGTGGGCCGCCGAACTTCAGCAGTCCCACGCTCCCGAGCTGGGTCTGAACGGTATTGCACTGGGCGGGTTACCCGCCGACCTTGAGGCGACCATGCGGAACGTCGATGGTGGGTACGGTTTCGGACTGACCTTCGGCGGAGTGACCGGTATCGATCGGGCATACCCCGAGAAGCAGATGAGCGAACTCTTCACCGCTGAGGGCAGAGCGGCCATGCACGCGACCGGTGCTGCGTGCACCGTCGATCTGATCGCGACCTATGCGTTTCGGTCGTTGCACGACTTCACGATCGACCCTCGACCGTTCGACCATCCGGCGCTGCGTTCGGCACTCGCTGAGAACAGCCCTACCGCAGTAGAAGTCAGCGCACCGATCTACAGCTATCACGCGGACGGGGACGAGCTGGTACCCGTCGCAGTCCACGACGCATTCGTCCGGCAATACTGCGCTGCCGGGAGTACCGTCGAGATCGTCCGCTACCCCGGCGGAAGCCACAACACGATGCTGATCTCCGGGGCCTCGGGAGCGATCGATTTTCTCGCAGCACGATTCGCCGATACGCCTGCCGTCGACGACTGCCACTGACGGCAGTCAGCAGAGCTAGGACACGGGACAGCGGTCCGCGTGCAGGTAGTCAGCGTCATGGACGGACGAAGTCCGACTCGTCCTCCCCGAACAGCGTCACCCCAGTGGTGCAGTATGCCCTTGTCACAGATCGCCAGGTCGAACAATCCACCCCGATCTTCTGCGCGGCCGCGGCCGCGACCACGGGGAGGGAGCCGTAGGTGGTGAACACGACCACCAAGCCCCTGGCGCGTTTGCGGTGCCCCATCTCCGCAGCGAGCTTGACCGGATCGGTGGTGACCGGGATCGCGACATCGTAAATGCACCACGGCCTCGACCGAGCGGGACACCTTGGTGTCCGAGCGCACCGCGAACGCGCGCAGGTCCATCGGGGTCTGTGCCGTCCACTTCCGCAACGTTTGCGACAGCACCGAGATCTACCGCCGGCCATTGTCAGCTTGCCGCGTTCGTTCTAGATCCAGACGGCTTCTGTCGCCCATGCTGGTGGGCAACCCATCTCAGATTCGGACCGGTTCATTGCGGCGAGCGGGGTTCCGTCACTCCGCACAGCGACGTAGCTCTGTGTGGAGTCACGTCTGCCCCAACTGTGGAACCGGTGTTCGACGACCCCGTCCGCGCGGACCGGACATGACGAAATCGGTTTCTGCCGTTCTGTCGTGCGCAGTCGGCGCAGGCGAGGATTGCCTGAGCGCGGAGACGAGGTAACGACGTGCAGCAGCACGTCGGTTCCGGGGAGCGAAGCGGATGGTCGACGATCACTGGCAAGGACGGCAGGCTCGGCATTGGAGGCTGTCGATTCCAGCACCCACCTTCACTTCCTACGAGGTGACGGTGTTCGGCTGCCATCTCGCCCCGCGCCCATGCGCGTTGGGCTCATCGTGGGAGTATCTTCCCGGGCCGTCGCCGCGAGCCCGGATCGCCTGATCAGCCCTGATTGTGGTCGAGCGCGGCACGGCCGGTGGCGGTGCGCCGCGGATCCGATGCCCGGTGGTGACCCGGATGCGGGAGATCCGGCGACCGTCGAGGGCGCTGACGGTGAGAATGTGGCCGTCGAAGGTGATGCTGTCACCGAGCTGGGGGACGCGCTGGAGTCGGTGGAGCAGGAAGCCGGCGACCGTCTCGTAGGGGCCGTCGGGCAGCGCGATGCCGGTCGCCTCCTCGAAATCTTCGACGATCAGTAGCCCGTCGACGGGCCGGTGAGGCGGCAGCGGTGACGGTTCGGCGGCGGTGGGGTTGTCGTACTCGTCGCCGATCTCGCCGACGATTTCTTCCACAATGTCCTCGAGGGTGGCAATGCCTGCGGTGCCGCCGTATTCGTCGACGACGATCGTCATCTGACGATTGTTCTGCCGCATGTCCGCCAGTGCTGCCAGCGCCGGTTTCGAGGCGGGCAGTTGCAGGACCGGCCGACACACGTCGGCCACGGTGATGACCTCGGACTGGTCGGCGCGGAGCAGGTCACGGAGGTGGACGAATCCGACGACGTCGTCGAAGGACGACCCGATGACGGGGTATCGGCTGTGTCCCCACTCGAGCGCCTGCCGCCCGGCCTGTGCCACCGGGGTGTCGGCGGACAGGAACCGGACGTCGGTCCGCGGGCGCATGACCTCGGACAGGGAGCGTTGGCCGGCGTCGAAGACCTCCGAGTGGATGCGGCGCTCGTTCTCGGCGATTGCGGTATGCCCGATGACGAGGTCGCGCAACTCGTCGTGGGTGATCGCCTCGTTCGTGGTCCTCGGGTCGCCGCCCAGGATGCGGACCAGCAGGTCGGTGGAGGCCGACAGCAACCAGATGACCGGACGCATCACCGAGGCGAAGCGGTCCAGCGCGGGCGCGGTCAGCAGCGAGACTCCGGTCGCACGTTGCAGGGCAATGCGTTTGGGGGCAAGTTCGCCGAGGATCAGGGACAGGTAGGCGATCGTCAGGGTGGTGCCGACCAGCGCGGTGGCCGAGGCAGGCCCGGTCGGCATCCCCCACGACTCCAGGGTCGGCGCCAGGGCGGGCGCGATGGTGGAGGCGCCGTAGGCGGCCGACAGGAACCCTGCCACCGTGACGCCGATCTGCACCGCGGACAGGAACCGGTTCGGGTCGCGGGCCAGGGCGGCGGTCCGCATCCCGCGGCCACCGCGGCGCTCGAGGCGCCGGATCTGGCCCTCGCGCAGCGACACCAACGCGATCTCGGTGGCCGCGAACACGCCGCCGACCAGCACGAAGAACAGCACCAGTCCGGCATTGGCTACCGTGTCGTTCATCGCAGCCGCCTACCTCGAAGCGGCCGGGGTCTGTGACGGTGACCCATGGTCCTTTCACCTCGGAGGCGATGTGGATCTGCGGTGACCTTCAGTGTAGTCAAATCGGGCAAATCGGACATTAGGGCTTGGTGGTCGGCGCCGGCGGAAAGGGGACGCACCCGCTGCGCGGGCGAGCCGGCGACGGTTCCTGTAAGGATTGGTTCGGCTGGTCAGAGTGAGTCGACCAAGTGGAGTACGGACAGGGGTAGTGCAGGAATCGCTAAACCGGCGCTGAAGGATGCTGCCCGTGCACGGGCGCGGCGGAACCGGTTGGTGTGGAAGGCGAGGAGTCCGGCGAAGGTGATGAGAGTCGCGGCAACGAGAACACGGATCGGCGAGATCAGGAGCACCGCGACACATCCGCAGACGAATGCGGCCGTCACCCACCAGGGTTGCAGGTCGTGGATCTCGATGGCCCTGGTCTTCATCGCACTCCTGTCACCCGTTTCAGGCTGGGTCGTACCGGAACCGGGCCGTGTTCACTGTGCCCCCTGCAGACGGGTGATCGCTCGGCCGCACGGGGTCACAGTGTGAGCTGAGGATCTGTCCATCGGCCCGCGCCCCGCGTCTCCGGTCCCTTCGGGTGACCGTCGGCTTCCTCTATGGTCAGCCTTGCGTTGGAGTCAACCCGGCGTCAATCGGTGGGGGCACCCCTTTGCGCCGGATCGCGGGTGCCGTCGTCAACCCTGCTACATGTTCGGCACCCCGAGAAATGGGTGTCGGACCCGATTGTGCCGGTGCGTTCGTGTGGGTGACGATGAACCCGTCCACCCGCGAGCGGTCGCCGATCAGCCCGGGCCAGTCACCCACAGGAGCGTTGCACAACCCCACCAGCGGTGTGAGAGTCACAGGGATTCGACGCGAGGCCGCAACCGCGGTTCCGCCCATGAATCCGTGATAGATGCAGCAGCGCAACAGGACTGGCCTGAGGAGCCGGTATGCGACGGGTCACCCCACCGAAAATGAGGTGCAGGCAATGGATCCCCCATGGCATGCGTTGGAAGCGCCGGGGACGCTGGACCTGCTCGATTCGACACCAACCGGTCTGACCTCGGAGGAAGCCGCCCGGCGCTTGGCCGTCCACGGCCCCAACACGCTGCCTGCCGGGCGCAGTGACCGGTGGTGGTGGCGGCTGCTGCGGCAGTTCCACAACGTGCTGCTGTACGTCATGATGACTGCCGCGGCAATCACCGCATTCCTCGCACACTGGGTGGACACTGCCGTACTGCTCGGGGCGGTGGTGATCAACGCGATCCTCGGCTTCATCCAGGAGGGACGAGCCGAATCCGCGCTCGAGTCGATCCGCGCAATGCTCTCTCCCCGGGCTCGTGTGCACCGGGACGGGCGGATCGTGGAGATCCTCGCCGCCGACCTCGTTCCCGGGGATGTGGTCCGCCTGGTCTCGGGGGACCGGGTGCCGGCCGATGTGCGGTTGATCCGGGTGCGCGAACTCCGCATCGACGAGGCCGCGCTCACCGGGGAGTCAGTGCCCGTCGACAAGACCTCGAACCCGGTGGACCGCGACACCGAACTGGCCGACCGCCGATCCACCGCCTACGCCGGCACGGTGGCCGTATTCGGACAAGGCGACGGCGTCATCACCGCCACCGGGGCGGGCACCGAACTGGGCCGGATCAATGCGCTGCTTGCGGGCATCGCCAAGACCACCACCCCGCTGTTGCGGCAGATCGACCGGTTCGGCCGGTGGCTGGCCGTCGTGATCCTCACCGCCGCCGCGGGCACATTCCTCCTCGGGATCGTCTGGCGCGGCGAATCACCCTCCGAGATGTTCACTCTCGTCGTCGCTCTCGCCGCCTCCGCCATCCCCGAAGGGCTGCCCGCGATCATGACGGTGACCCTGTCGCTGGGCGTGCTGCGGATGGCGCGGCGCAACGCGGTGATCCGCCGGCTGCCGGCGGTGGAGACCCTCGGGTCGGTGACGGTGATCTGCTCGGACAAGACCGGCACACTGACCCGCAACGAGATGACCGTGCAGAAGGTGGTCATCGCGCACCGCACCATCGACGTCGGCGGGGTCGGATACGCCCCGGTCGGCAACCTCACCGAAGACGACGGGGTCGTCATCGACCCGGACACCGACCCGGCCCTGCAGGTGGCAGTGCGGGCCGGAGTGCTGTGCAACGACGCCACGCTCTATGAGGCCGACGACGTGTGGGAAATCGACGGCGACCCGACCGAGGCTGCGCTGCTGGTCCTCGGTGTCAAGGCCGGGCTGTCCCGGGCGGCCGCGGACGCGTCGTGGCCCCGGCTCGACGCGGTTCCGTTCGAATCCGAGCGGCGCTTCATGGCAACCCTGCATCCCGGCGACACCGCGGGGGATGAGCGGATCTACCTCAAGGGCGCCCCCGAGCGGGTCCTCGCGGCGTGCACGCATCACCTCGACGCCGGCGAAGCGGTCCGCATCGACCACACCCACTGGCCGCGGCGCGCCACCGAGACCGCGGCGCAGGGACTGCGGGTTCTGGCCCTCGCCTACCGGGACCGCCCCTCCACGGACGGCATCCTCGACGCCGCCGACGCCGAGGACGGATTCACCCTGCTTGCGCTGGTGGGAATCATCGACCCCCCGCGGCAGGAAGCGATCGACGCGGTGCGGGACTGCCACCGGGCCGGCATCACCGTCAAGATGATCACCGGCGACCACGCCGACACCGCCGCGGAGATCGGGGCGCAAATGGGCCTCGGCACCGGTACGCGGCCCGTGACCGGTGCGCAGATCGACGAACTCGATGACCCGGCACTGCGCCGCGTCGTCGCCGAGACCGACGTCTTCGCCCGCGCCAGCCCCGAACACAAGCTGCGATTGGTGCGGGCCCTCCAAGACGGTGGACAGGTCGTCGCCATGACCGGGGACGGGGTCAACGACTCCCCGGCCCTGACCCGCGCCGACGTCGGGGTGGCGATGGGCCGCACCGGCACCGAGGCCGCCAAGGAGGCCTCGGACATGGTGCTGGTCGACGACAACTTCGCGACGATCGCCGCCGCGGTCCGCGAAGGACGCGGCGTCTACGACAACCTCAAGAAGTTCGTGCTGTTCATGCTGCCCACCAACGGCGGCGAAGCGTTGGTGGTGATCGCGGCGATCCTGTTCCAACTGACGTTGCCGCTGACGCCGGCGCAGGTGTTGTGGATCAACCTGGCCACGGTCAGCACGCTCGGGTTGGCGTTGGCGTTCGAGCCCACCGAACCCTCCGTGATGCGGCGTCCGCCCCGCCCCCCGACCGAGTCGCTGCTGTCCGGGTTCTTTGTCTGGCGGGTGGCCCTGGTGTCGGTGCTCATGATGTCCGGTGCGCTCGGGTTGTTCCTGTGGGAACTCGAATCCGGCACCACCGTCGAGGTGGCCCGCACCATCGCGGTCAATGCGATCGTGGTGACCGAGATGTTCTACCTGATCAACAGCCGGCACATCAGAGCATCGGTTCTGAACCGGGAAGGGCTGTTCGGCAACAGATACGTGCTCGGCGCGATCACCGCGTGCATCGTGCTGCAGGTGCTGTTCACCTACGCCCCGTTCATGCAGGCAATCTTCGGCTCGTCCGGGCTCACGGCGACCGAATGGGTCAAGGTCCTCGGCGTGGGACTCGTGGTGTTCTTCGTCGCCGAGGCCGAAAAGTGGGTGATCCGTCGGCGACGCCGGCACACTACCGCCCACGCTGGGTGACGCAATGAAGCACCTACATGGGCTTTCCGATTCCGCAGTGCATCAACGATTTACGCCTGCAGCCCGCTGGTCGTGTCGCCTTCATGCCGACTGGAGACTCGTCCCGCACGGAAGGGAACACCGCTCATGACGACACACCCACATCGGCATCTGTTGTGGGTGGCGGCGGTGAGCGCTGCCTGCTGCACGGCCGCGACAGCATGCGGCGCACCCGCACCGGACGGTGCGCTCGCCCTTCCAGCACTGGACGTCGTCACCGAAATCGACGATCTCGACCACCCCTGGGACGTGGTCGCCGCGCCGGACGGCACCCTGCTGACCGGCGAGCGCTCCGGACGCTTCGTCGTCAAACACCCGGACGGCTCCACCGCCGTGCTGGCGGCGGATCTGCCCGACCTCGTCGTCCACCACGAACTGGGCCTGATGGGCATCGCCCTCGCCACCGACTTCGATACCACCCGCACCCTCTACACCTGCCATACCCATGCGGCGGGCGAGGTCACCGACATCCGGGTGCAATCGTGGACCGCAGACGCCCAGTGGACCGCCCTGACGCCCACCGGCGTGCTGATCGACGGCCTGCAGCTCAGCGACCGCGGCCGGCACGGCGGCTGCCGACTCCTCCCGCACCAGGACGGGACGCTGTGGATCTCCACGGGAGACGCCACCCAAGCGGCGGCGCCACAAGATCTCCACTCCTTGGGCGGCAAGGTGTTACGGATCGACGCGGCCACCGGGTCACCCCCGGCGGACAACCCCTTCCCCGACAGCGCCGTCTACACCCTCGGGCACCGCAACGTCCAAGGGCTGACAGTGCGCCCGGGCACCGGGGACATCTACTCCGTCGAGCAGGGCACCCACCGCGACGACGAGGTGAACCGACTCGTCGCCGGCGGCAACTACGGATGGAAACCGGACACCGGCGACGGGTTCTACGACGAATCCGTGCCGATGACCGACCTCGACCGCATACCCGAGGCGATCGAGGCGGTCTGGAGTTCCGGACCCGCCACCATCGCCACCGCCAGCGGCACATTCGTCACCGGCGCGCAGTGGGGGGACTGGGACGGAGCCCTCGCTGTCGGCGTCCAGAAAGGCCGCAAGGTGCTGTTTCTGCGACTCGACCCCACCGGTGCGCATGTCGTTGCCGAGGCCGCGCCACCCGAACTGGCCGGCAAATACGGCCGCATCCGCACGGTCGCCGCCCAGCCCGACGGGTCGCTGCTCGTCACCACCGACAACGGCGACGGTGACCAGGTGCTCCGCGTGACGCCCGCGGCCGGACGGTGAAGCTCCCACCCTCCGACCCGAAACGACGGGCGGGTTCGCCCGCCGGGTCCCAGCACACTTACCTCGATTCACCGGCACGCCGTCGGCGCAGGCCGGCGGTCGGGCCGCCGAATTCCATCACATCGGCACCTCCGATCCCGGATACGGGTGAATGCACAGGACCACATAGGCAGTGAGCAGCGCCAGGTGAAGTCCGCCGTGTAGCCGGGTAGCGCGGCCGGGGACCACCGTCAGGACAGCCACCACCACGGTGAGGGCGAGGAGCACGAGTTGCGTCGGGCCGAGGCCGAGCAGGAGCGGTCCGTCCAGCCAGATCGAGGCGACCGCGACCGCGGGAATGGTCAATCCGATGCTGGCCATCGCCGATCCGAGTGCCAGATTCAGGCTGGCCTGAACCTGGTTTCTTTGTGCTGCCCGCACGGCGGTGAGGGTGTTCGGCGCCAGCACGAGGAGGGCGATGACGACGCCGACCAGTGATTGCGGCAGTGCGCCGTCCCTGACTGCGCCCTCGATCCCGCGGGCCCCGACCTTCGCCAACCCCACGACCGCGCCCCACGCCACCACCAGCAGGATCAGGCTCAGCCCGGCCATCGCAGCCGACGGTCGTCGGGGACTCCGTCCGATCTCGGTGGGCGGATTCTCCGCGACGGCCGCGGGGAAGACATGGCGATGGGATCCGGTCTGGGTCAGGGCGAACATCTCGTACAGCAGGAGCGAGGCCACCGCGGCGAAAGCGAGTTGGGTCGGGGGGAATTGGGTACTGGGTGGGCTGCTGGTGAACGTGGGCAGCACCAGGGCAAGGGTGATGAGCGAGACGATGGTTGCGAGGGCGGCGCCGGTACCCTTGGCGCTGAACAGCACGGCCCCATGGCGCCCTGCGCCGACGAACAGGGCGAGCCCGACGATGCCGTTGAGGGTGATCATCACGGCGGCGAAGACGGTGTCTCGTGCGAGGGACGCCGTCGAGGGGCCACCGGAGATCATCAGGACCACGATCAGCCCCACCTGGATGACCGTGACCGCGACGGCAAAGATCAGGGACCCGAACGGCTCGCCGACCCGGCGGGCGAGCACCTGCGCATGATGGACCGCCGCCAGGACCGCGCCGATCAGCGCCAGCGCCACCGCGAGCACCAGCACGGGTCCGAGGTCGCGTCCCCAGGTGACGGCGAGCACCGCCATCGCGACCGATGGACTCACAAGGGGCCACGTAGTGATGGCCGACCGCCGACGAAGCGCCATGGTTCGACTGTGCCAGCACCTTTCGGGTCCCGGGCGCCGGAATGGCGATTCCCAGGGATCTGTGACCGAAATCCGCTGGTATCACTCTCTGGCGCCCACGTGCAGCTGCAGTCCTCAACCGGCATCCGGCGATGCGCGGTCGTCGCCGACTTGTGACGGTGCCTCGTCTACGACCACCGGGTCCCGGTATGGTCATCAAGCCGTGCTGCCCGGGCATTCTGGTGGGCGACGAATGCCTCCCGCCAGTCCCGATCCGTCAGAGCGAGGTGGTCGCTGGTGGCAGGGGGTGCAACCTCGATTTGCGTCGCAATGTGTGCCCACGACCTGCCCGCCTTGAGGGCCCGAGCACCGCCCACGGGAACGCTGTCCGGTCGGGTGCGCTCGATGCACGCGGGTTGGGGTTTGCATCCATTCGACTCGCCCACGGTCGGCGTAAACAGTATGAAGGTGATGACTTTGTCCCCTGCCCGTCCGCGGTGCCGCCGACAATGCTGGAGGGGTCGGAACGCGCACCGATGAACAGGACACCATGGACTCTCACCTGGAGCCAGCGAGCGCCCCGATCAACGGGGCGCTCCGGACGGGGGAGTGCCTGAGTCTGTTGCGGTCCGTGGCCGCCGGGCGGCTGATCTACACTGACAATGCCCTGCCGGCCGTGTGGCCGGTGACCTTCGCCGCCCCGGACGGGCAGATCGTCATCCCTACCGGAGGACATCAATGGTTCGACCGTTTCGACGCCACCGTCGTAGCCCTCGAAGCCGGGGCCATCGCGTCGGTGACGCGCACCGGCTGGACGGTCCTCGCCATCGGGCGATCCCGGTTGGTGATCGGCACCGACGGCCTCCACGGATTCGACGACCCCACCCGCGCGCCCTGGACCGAGGGCCCCGACGAGGGGTACCTCGTCTTCGACATCGAACGCCTCACCGGGCACCGAGCTGCCCTGCTCCGTCCCACCGGTGACCACCGCTGAAAACGCCCGCATAAGCGCAGGCCCACAAGGTTTTTCCGAGGCCATCCCTCTCGGATGTTACCGCGGGCCTGTTTCGAGGACCGTGGTCGCATCGGTGCCCAGCAATACCGTTGCGGCCCGCTCCGTAATGTGTCTGGTCGCTTCGATTGTCGCTTTCGGGTCCTCACCGAGCAGGCGCACCAACAGGTCGGTCGAGGCCGACAGCAGTCAGATCACCGGGCGCACCACCGTGGCGAACCGGCCCAGGGTCGGAGTAGTGAGCAGGGACACGTCACTGGAGCGGTGCAGCGCAATATGTTTGGGAATCAACTCGCCCAGGATCAAGGACAGGTACGCGATCATCGCACCGGCGGTTCCGCCGCCGACGGTACGGGTGCCGATGCGCGACGCGACCGCTCCAGCCCCGGGCTGGCGGGCAACCTGGAGGCTTACAATCGGGTTATGCGGAAGGGCGGTCCGGTGCGCGAGGTGCGCGAGGTGCCCGATGTGGTCGGCTTCGGCGCGGACGATGCCTGCGCCATTGTGCGCGGGGCGGGACTGATCCCGGTCGGGCCGAAAGGCGCCGGGGCGCCGACCGTCGGAGTGATCGTCGCCCAGCGGCCGATCGGAGCTGCCGGAATCGAAAAGGGCGGCGAGGTGATTCTGTGGAATCAGGACAGCGGAGGCGCGCACGGCGCACCGGTACCCCGGGGCCACGAGTCCGCGGCCCTGGATCCGGTATGACACCGGCCACTCCGGCGGACACGCGAGGTGATGCAACCTGCAGCGAGGTGGTGGGTCGGGGAACGCCGGTGTGGGGGCGTCGAGCAGCGCGACCCACACCAGTGGGGCGACTACGATCTGTGTCCGCACCGCCGGATCAGGTTGGGCCGCGGCGGCGGCCTGCTTCCCAGCTTCGAGGACACCATGATCATCGGCTACCTGAACCCGCTCCGTACACTCGTGTTGGCGAAACATCCGGCCGCGCACCGGCGGCACGAATTTCCAAGTCCTCCAGGACCAGCAGTTCGGCTGCACCGGTCCGTCCTCGAGTCCGGTCCGTCGTCGTCTCGTCTGACGGGCGTGATGCCACGGCCATCGTCGCGTTGGGGGTCTCGAGCGACTGGCGCACAGGAGGTTCGAAAAGGGGTGAGGGCCGCGCCGACATGTGCGGCGGCGGCCGATGACAGTGGCTCGTGCGGGGGCGGGTCAATCGTTGCCCGGCACCCGCGCCGGCACAATCGGGTCCGACACCCACTTATCGGGGTGGACGACATGTAGCAGCAGGTTCACGGCCTGCGGTGCAGGGAATGGCTGCGCTCACCCATCGACGCCGGTTCGATTCCAGCGGAACCGGGGAATAGGTGGAATTCGGCGGTCATCCGCCGGGGCACGGGACACCGAGAAAAGGTCGACCGGAGTCACAAACCGATCGATCCGCTCGCCGACCGCCGCCACCTGACTGAACGAGAATCCCCGGCACACACAAAGGTACGGCAACTAAATCCATGTAGACGTCCCAGCTCGCGTCTACACCATGGTCTGAGAAGGGTCTCCGCGGTGGGCGGGGAGTACGACGATTACGGCTCGATCAGTCCGGAACGGATTGCGTATCGGGTCAGGGCGAGTCTGTCTCGTAGTCCGAGTTTCTTCAGGATGTTTGCGCGGTGCCGGTCGACCGTTTTGGCGCTGATACTCAAGGTGTTCCCGATTTCTCGGGTGGTGTCGCCTTCGGCGATCAGTTTCAGTATTTCCTCTTCGCGGGGGGTGAGGATGGTGCTCGGTAATGATTCTCCGTGCCGGGCTCGGTGCAGGTAGTCGCGGATGAGGGCGGTGACCGCGCCGGCGTAGAGGAAGGGTTCGCCCCGCAGGGTTGCCCGGCATGCTTCGAGCAGGTCGCGGTCGGCGACGGATTTGAGGACGTAGCCGGAGGCGCCGGCTTTGAGGGCCTCGAAGAAGTATTGCTCGTTGTCGTACATCGACAGGATCAGGATCCTCACGTGGGGATGGGACCGGGTGATTTCGCGGGCCGCTTGCAGCCCGGTCATCCGCGGCATCGCGATGTCGAGGATCGCCAGGTCCGTCGGGGTGTGGGCGAGTGCATCGATCGCCTCGTATCCGTTGGCTGCCTCGGCGACCACCTGCAGGTCGGGCTCGGCGTCGAGGATCATCCGCAGGCCGCTGCGCACCATCGCGTGGTCGTCGGCGAGCAGAATGCGGGCAGGTTGCCTGGTCATCGTGGCCTCGATTGCACGTGGACCGGGACGATCAGCCGGATCTGCGTCCCCTCGCTGGACGACGAGTCGATGGTGAGGGTGGCGTCGACCAGCAGGGCGCGTTCGCGCATTCCGGTGATACCGGCACCGGCAGTGACCACTCCGCCCTTGCCGTCGTCGGCGATGCGCAGCGTCAGGTGTTCGTCGGTGGCATGGAGGTCCACCCGAACCTTGTCGGCGCCGGCGTGGCGAGCGACGTTGGTCAGCGCTTCTTGTGCGACGCGGTAACAGACGAGTTCGATGTTCGGGTCCAGCCGGGCGAGGTGGGCGTCGAGGTGTTTGACGACGTCGACGCCGGTCGCCTGGGTGAATTCGCTGCACAGGGCGTTGAGCGCGCTGTGCAGGCCGAGGTCCTCGAGAACGTCGGGTCGCAGCCGACGGGCGATGCCACTGACCTCGTCGAGGCTGCCGCGCACGGCATCCTGGGCGTGGTGCAGGTCCCCGCGAAGTCCCGTCGGCGCTTTGTCGACGGCACGTTTGAGCGCAAGCAGTGCGACGGTGAGGCTTTGGCCGATCTCGTCGTGCAGCTCGCGCGCGATCCGCGCTCGTTCGGCTTCCTGGGCGGCGAGGGCCGACCCGCTCGCCGAGGTTCGCTCGGTCTCGAGCCGGTCCAGCATGGCGTTGAACGAGGCGATGAGATGCCGTAGGTCGCCCGTGCCTCGGTCGTCGATCCGGTCACTGCGGCGTGGGGGGTCCACCCGGCCCATGGAACTGGCGAGTTGGTCGAGCGGTGCGAGGCTCGACCGCAGCAGAAGGGCGTTCGCGGCGAGGATCGCGGCCAGTCCCACGACGAGCACCGGAATTTCGGTCAGCCGGATATGCGTCGACACTGTCGCCGGTGACAGGGCGAGGGCAAGGGTGCCGACCGTGAAGACCAGCCCGTTGATCACGAATACTCGCCAGAACAGCGCGCCGGCAGGTGTTCGCGCTTGTCCTCGGAACCGGTCCACGACCGATGCGCGACGGTTCATGGGTCCAGCTTGACCGCTGCACATCGCAAATGTCCATACATGTCGTTGCCCAGTGTAAATGGGTGTCGGACCCCATTGTGACAGCATCGATCGCCTGCACAGACTGGGTTCATCTCCAGTAGGGAGCTTCGATGTCCATCGATCGGACGACGGTACCCGGCAAGGGCGTGCTGCACCACGTCGTCGCCCGCGCCGGCGGACACCTCTACCTGCTGGTCGATCCCCGCGGCCCCCGGCACATGCTCTGCTATGACGACTCCGATCTTGAGGTTCCCGCCCGGGCGATCGCTCTGGCACCGGACGAGGCCGACCAGGTGGCCGAGATCCTGCACAGTCAGCCGATCGCCGACCGACTCGCTTCGCTGGAACGACAGGTCAGGGACCTGATTCGGGGGGCGAGGTAGATGACGAAGAGCTGCCCGCTGATCGCCGTGGTCGAACCCGCCCCACCCACCCCCGGAGTGGGCCGAAACGGGCATTCTGTGTGTGTCGTCCGGCCCGTTCACAACACGTCGCCGGCCGTTGCGATAGGCGTGGGGGTCCGCGGGAGGTGAGCATGCAACCGTCGGAGGATGCGCGGCCGCTGTCGCGGGGAGCGGTCAGATCGATCTGGGTGCTGCTGGGCTTTGTGGCGTTGCTGGTGATCGGGCCGCGGCTGATCACGGTGTATACGGAGTGGTTGTGGTTCGGTGAGGTCGGCTACCGGACCGTGTGGGGCACGATTCTGCTGACTCGGCTGGTCTTGTTCCTCGCGGTGACCCTGCTCATCGGTGCCCTGATGTTCGGCACCCTGATCTGGGCCTACCGGTCACGGCCCCTGTTCGCGGCCGCGGCCGCGAACAAGGATTCGCTCGAGCAGTACCGGACCGTGGCGATGAGCCGGCCCCGGTTGTTCGGCATCGGTATCCCACTGCTGCTGGCTCTGCCGTTCGGGCTGAACGCGCAAGCGAACTGGGCCACCGTGCAACTGTTCCTGCGCGGTGGCGATTTCGGCACAGCCGACGCAGAATTCGGGCACGACATCGGTTTCTATGTCTTCGACCTGCCGCTCTACCGGCTGATCCTGACCTGGTTGTTCGTCGCGGTATTCTTCGCCTTGTGGCTCAGCCTCGCCGCGCACTACCTGTTCGGTGGGATCCGGGTGACCCCCAAGCGCGGCGGGAACCCCATCGAGGTCACCGCCGCGGCGCGTGTCCAGCTCGCGGTGCTGGCCGGGTCGTTCGTCGCGCTGAAAGCGGTCGCGTACTGGCTGGATCGGTATGCGTTGCTGTGGGGCAGCCGTAAGGAACCCACCTTCACCGGGGCCGGGTTCACCGACATCAATGCCGTCCTGCCGGCGCGGCTGATCATGTTCTCCATCGCGATCGTGTGCGCGATCGCGTTCTTCGCCGCAATCGTGGTGCGGGATCTGCGGATTCCGGCGATGGCCACCGCGCTACTGGTGTTGTCCTCGATCCTGGTCGGGGGAATCTTCCCGGCGCTGATGGAACAGTTCTCGGTGCGCCCGAACGCGGCCGATCGGGAACGCCCGTACATCGAACGCAACATCGCCGCGACCCGGCAGGCCTACGGACTGGGCCCGGACCGGGTGCAGTACGAGGCCTATCCGGGTGTGGGCACCCGGGCGCCGCGCGACGTCCCGGCCGACGTCACCACCATCGCCAACGCGCGACTTCTGGACCCGAACGTGCTCTCCCGCACCTTCACCCAGCAACAACAATTGAAGAATTTCTACGGTTTCACCCCGACCCTCGACATCGACCGATACACCATCGACGGGGAGGTCGCCGACTACATCGTCGCCGCCCGGGAGCTGTCCCCGAACAGCCTCAGCGGCAACCAAACCCAGTGGATCAACCGGCACCTCGTCTACACCCACGGCAACGGGTTCGTCGCCGCCCCCGCCAACCGCGTCAACGCCGCCGTCCGGGACGCCTCCGGCCAGAGCGCCAGCAGCGACAGCGGCTACCCGATCTACACCGTGAGCGATCTCGCGTCCCAGGCGACCGGCCAGCAACTGATCCCGGTCGACCAACCCCGCATCTACTACGGCGAGGTGATCGCGCAGTCCGAGGGCCCGGACTACGCCATCGTCGGTGCCGAGGCGGGTGCACCGGCGCGGGAGTACGACACCGACGTCTCCACCTACACCTACACCGGCGCCGGCGGAGTGCCCATCGGGAACTGGATCAACCGGCTGGCGTTCGCCGCCCAATACGCCGAACGCAACATCCTGTTCTCCGGCGCCATCGGAGCCGAATCGAAGATCATCTTCAACCGCGACCCGAAAACCCGGGTCGAGCACGTCGCCCCCTGGCTGACCACCGATACCAACCCCTACCCGGCCGTCGTCGACGGGCGGATCACCTGGATCGTCGACGCCTACACCACCCTCGAGCACTACCCCTACGCACAGTCCGGGGCGCTGACCGAGCCGGTGATCACCGACACCGGGCGTCCGCTGCCCCGGCAGGAGATCTCGTACGTGCGCAACTCGGTCAAGGCCACCGTCGACGCCTACGACGGCACCGTCACCCTCTACCAGATCGACCGGGAGGACCCGGTCCTGGCCGCGTGGATGAGCGTGTTCCCCGGCACCGTCAGACCTGGCGAGGCGATCTCCGACGAACTGCGCGCTCATCTCCGCTACCCCGAGGACCTGTTCCGGATCCAGCGCCAGCATCTGGCGAAATACCACGTCAACGATCCGCGGGAATTCTTCACCAACAACGCCTTCTGGTCGGTGCCGTCGGATCCGACCTCGGACAGTACGGGGCAACAGCCTCCGTATTACATCCTGGTCGGAGACCCCGAGACGACGCAGCCGTCGTTCCGGCTCGCCAGCGCCATGGTCGGCTTCAACCGCGAATTCCTCTCCGCCTACCTGTCGGTGCGTTCGGATCCCGATGGATACGGAACGATCGAAATCCTGCAGTTGCCGACTGACACCCTGACCCAAGGTCCGCAGCAGATACAGAACTCGATGATCTCCGACACCCGGGTGGCCTCCGAACGCACGTTGCTCGAGCGGTCGAACCGCATCCACTACGGCAACCTGCTCACCTTGCCGATCGCCGACGGCGGTGTCCTCTACGTCGAACCGCTGTTCACCGAGCGGCTGTCCACCACAGCCGAGGGCTCGACGTTCCCGCAGTTGGCCCGGGTGCTGGTCAGCTACCGCGAACCCGGCACCGGCGGTGTCCGTGTCGGGTACGCCCCCACCCTCGCCGAAGCCCTCGACCAGGTCTTCGGTCCCGGTACCGGCCGCGCCGCCACCGCACCCGGCGGCGACGCCGCCACCGCACCCCCACCGGCACCCGAGACCAGCCCCGGCACCCCGGTTCCCGAGGTCGTGCCGCCGCAGGCAGTGCCGGAGGAGCTGACCGGCGCGGTCCTCGAACTCAATGCCGCCCTGACCAACCTGCGCGCCGCCCAGCACACCGGGGACTTCACCGCCTACGGCACCGCCCTCGACCGCCTGCAACGTGCCATCGACGGCTACCTCGCCGCCGGCGGCACCCTCAACTGAAGGCTCGGTGCCGTCGCCGACACGCCCGATGTGCGCACCAGCGATAGTGTTTCGCCACTCGGCGATCAGGGAGTGAGGGACAGGTTGCCCATGCCCTGCGGCCCGTCACCGGCACTGCCGATTCCTCGACGGTCGCTGTGGCGGCTGATCGCGTCGCCGACGAGACGTCCCGAGTCCGCCCGGTCGTCGTGAGCGCGAACATGCCGTACATCAGCAGCGACACCACTACCGACAGGCCCACACAAGGCCATGGAGGGTGCTCATGACGCCGGAATGGGCCCCACCGGTCCAGGCCGCCCATGGCTGACCGATGGGGTCCATCGCCCGTGTGGCGGCGTCCGACGGAAAATCGATTCGGCGTCGGCGCGCCGCGTACGGGCACACCCGCCCAATCTCGGTTGGGCGGACTCTCGCCTCGGTCTCGAAGGTCCGAGATCGCGATTTGCCGCTGCGTCGTGCGACTGGTTGGACGCTATCGCGATCCAAGGTAAAGCGCAAGTAAAGGCGCTCGGGTTTCGGGACGACCGCTCCGCGCCCCGCCGGAGCGACGCACCGAACGGAGTGCTGGGGACGGGCTTCACGTTCGCCCAGGTTCCCGTGTGCCGGGTTTTCCCGGAGTCATGGTCACGCGTGCCTAGGGTGCGGTAGGGAGGCGCGGTGGACTATGGTTCCGTTCTGCACGCCCGTGACCTGCGTGCGAGGTGGGTGATTGCCGCGGCTGCACTCGGATACGTCGCGGTGGTGTTGAGCTCGCCGGTGACGGTCTTATTTGTGGCGGCCGTACTTTCGGGTCCGCGATCCCGGCCTTCCACCTCGAGCAGTGCCGTCCGATTGCCGGCTGGTGCGCCTCGATCAGCGCCGGGCTATGTATTCCGTCGGTGCCGTTGTCGGTGCTGCAGTTGGTCAACTCCCTGTAGATCGGCCTTACCGGATGAAGGTTCGAGAACCGGATGCACCGCTCGGTTCGGCCCGATCAACGACGGCGCAGCACCCGACGATGCCGACGCCGACGACCGCCTCGTCTGGTGAAACCCCGTGACGAAGCCGCAACTGGGACTCGCAGGCCGGACATGCGGGGAGGATTGCGGGATACCCGAGGATTGTTCCACCCGGATGTACGGACCAATCATGCGCCTCGGTCGAATGCACGAAAATTGTTCTCCCGCAACGGCAGAAACTCCACACGTCTTGCTCCCAAGCGGGGCTGGGGCCGGACGCCGATCGAGCTCATGGGGCCAGTTCATCCTTAGCCGCTAAAGGTAAAGGATTGACAAAAGTAGTGCGCCAGGGGGAGTGTGATCAGCTTTACTTATGGCGCTCCCGCTGCCGTCTGGCGAATCGTCCCCGCTGCTCGTCCAAGATCGCAATACCCTGCCGCTCTTTGCGGTGATGCTCGCGCGCGATCGCAACACGAACTCGGGTGGTGTGGGCCGTCAACGCGATCGCACGGTGGGCTGCGGTCTCGTCGTTCAACAAACATGCGGCAACCTGGTCGCATCCAATCAGGAACTGCTCGTAAGCGAGTCTGGTCGACGCCTCCGGGTTCATCTGCGACACCCCGACGTCCTCGATCAGCTGCAGCGGAATGCGCACCAACCGGTAGTTGAATCGCAGCACGGCAACCGGGAATGTCTGAAATGTCCTAATCGGGGTCACGAACGTGGATGTTAACGGGTGAGAATCGACCGTGGGGGAGGAACGTGCCGATACCCGCGAATTGCCGCGGAGGATCGGCTCGGAAGCGACTGCTCAGTAATGCCCACACCCAGTCGATCGTGTGGTGTGAACAAATTGCTCATCGACGAACCAGATATGGGAATCGGGGCCACCTCCGTTCGCTGCGGCGGCGACAGAATGTGCGAGGGGCACGTTCCTGGTCGACGGCATACTGTCGGTGAGCGGCAGCGTCGTGGAAGGAGAGATGGTTCGGGCGGTGCACCTTCTTGGTTGGCGCGCCATTGGCCGTGAAGCAGTTACGCACGGCTGAGAGTTCGGCGAATTCAGTTGATGCCCTTCGCCCACCATCCGGATGGCGGGGATGCCGCAAGCTCCCAGCGTGGCGCGTAGTGCTCGAGGAATATCTGCCCCACCAGTTCCCCGCGGCTGCGCACCCCGGTCTTGTCGAAGATCGACTTCATGTGGTCTTGAATTGTGTAGACGGATAACGACATTGCGTGCGCCATCTCCCTTGTCGATCGCCCTTGGACGCACAGCGCAGTGAGATGGCATTCGCGTTGGGACAGTCCGTAGGCCATGGCAATGACGGGCGCGATCTCATGCGGCGTCGCGGGTTGGATGATGACGGCAGTGCGTCCGTCTTCGACGCCGGAAAGCCTGGTCCCGTACAGCAACAGCCAGGCGCCGGATCGCGTGCGTACCCGCGAGCGCGCGGCAAGTTCCAGCGGATCGGTGCCCGGTTCGATCGCCCGCGCCCTGGCCGCGATGGCCTGCACGACCTTCGATTCGAACGGCGTCGACGGCGCCGGGACCTCGACAATTTCGTCGATCCAGCGTTCCGCGGCGGGTGAGACCGATTCCGGGTCGCCCGCGGCGTCGAAGACCACCACGCCGGGGCCGTAGTCCACGGTCGTCACGGCGACCTCGACCTCGTGGAGCATCGAACGTCGCAGACCGGTAGCGAGCGCGGGCGCCAGCGCGGCGATTGCGCGGACGTGCTCGGCGGTGTACCACGGCGCGCCCGCATCGCGCAGGAATGCCGCTGCACCCCAATAGACCCCGTCCGACACCAGGGAGACCCGCAGCTCGTCGCCGATTCCGTACGCCTCGTGCGAACGGTGCCGTGCACTGCGGGACATATCTCCGTGGGTATCCAGACTGAGTGCACCCGCCAGGCGGCCACTGTGCGCAAGAAACGCCCACTTGTCGACGTCCTCGACCTCGTATTCGTAGTGCGCCAACCAGGATCCGGAACACCCAACGTTCCGGTTCACGCTGCCGGTGAACAGGATGGTGCCCGGGTCGACGGTGTGCCAGCAGCAGCGGTCATGTGGGATCACCGTGCGCAGGGCCTCGCTCATTCGCGCGCTGTACCCCACCCAGTCCAGCTGGTCGGCGACGGCACGCGAGATTTGATCGCGGACGCGTGGCAGCAAGCTCTGCGCCATGTCCGAAGTGTATCGCAGCAGGTTAGGGCTGCCTACCCCAGAAATCTGGGTGAATTCCCCAGGATTCAGGGATATGACGCAGAACCGACAACAACGACGCTGGTTTCATGACGATGACAGCCCATACCTCCGCCGAAACCGACCACGACCTGCCTAACCCGGAGCCGATCATGCAGCTGGCGTCCGGGTTCATGGCCGCCAAACACCTCTTCGCCGCCAGCGAACTCGGTTTGTTCGAGGCGTTGGGCGAGGGCCCCACCGACCTGCGTGGCCTGGCCGCCCGCACCGGGCTTACTGCCCGAGCCACCCGGATCAGCGCCGACGCCATGGTCGCGCTGGGTATGCTCGAACGCCGAGGCGAACAGTACGTCAATACCGAGACGGCGGCCGCGTTCCTCGCCGGCGGATCGCCCGCCGACCTGCGTCCGCTGCTGCGGTTCTGGGACAAGATCAGCTTCCCGGCGTGGGAAGATCTGGCCGACGCACTAGCCCGCGGGCCGAAACACCAGATCTTCGACCTCGAAGCCGCCCTGCAACCCATCGCCTCGATCGGTATCGAGGCGTTTTCGGCCGGCCCCTCGCTCGCCCTGCCGGACACGGTCGATCTGTCCGGCAATCGTCGACTCCTCGACATCGGCGCGGCACCGGCTCCTGGTCCATCGCGGTGGCGCGCCACTGCCCGCAACTGAGCGCGACCGTGTTCGAGCTGCCGGCGGTTGCCCAGACCGCGCAGGACCGCATCGCGTCGGTCGGGCTGGAGGGGCGAATCGACGTATGCGCCGGCGACGCAGGGGCCGACCCGCTGCCCGCCGGATACGACGCCTTCCTGGTCGCGAACCTGGCGCATTACTGGTCACCGGAGCAGAATCGTGCTCTGCTACACCGCATTCGCGACGTCGCCGCACCCGGCGCCACGCTGCTGATTGCCGACTTCTGGACCGACCCCACCCACACCAGCCGGTCGCGGCCGCCCTGATGGCGGGCGAATTCGCGTCCACCTCGAACACGGCGACGTCTACAGCGTCGACGAAGGCATCGCCTGGCTGCAGGACACTGGCTGGCGCTACCGCGACCATCGCTCGCTCACCGGCACGATGAGCGTCATTGTCGCCGAAACCGCATGAAACAAGACAACACCCAAGGAGCACACGATGAGCGAGCATCAAGTCGCAATCGTCGGTGCCGGCACCTCGGGGTCGCGGCGGCGGTGGCCCTCGCCGACCGTGGCATCAACCCGTTGCTGATCGACCGAGCCGACCAAGTCGGTTCGTCGTGGCACTCTCGTTATGACCGGCTGCGACTGAACACCGGCAGGCAATTCTCCCATCTGCCGAACCGCCCCTACAAGCAGGGCACACCGACCTTTCCCACGCGGGAACAGGTGATCGAGCATCTCGAGCGGCACGCACGCGCGGACGGGATCGAACTGCGCCTGGGCTGCCCGGTGAACGGCTCGACCGAACTGACGGGCGCTGGCGGTTGACACCCTGCCGGTTCGGTCGACGCTGCGAGGTGGTGGTCGCGACCGGCTTCGATCATGAGCCTTCGTCCCGGACTGGCCCGGACGCGGGGACTGGCGGGGTGCACTGGTTCATTCCTCGCAGTACCGGAATCCCTCGCCGTACAACGGGAAACGGGTCCTCGTGGTGGACGGGCTGCTCGGGCATGGAAATTGCCTACGACCTCGCACGGAGCGCGCAAAGGTCTGCTTTCGGCTCGCACGCCGCCGAACATCATGCTCCGCCAGGGACCTGGTGGCATACCGGGAGACTTCATCGCAACGCCGCTCTACCATGCCCCGGTCCCTATCGCGGACGCAATCGCTCGGTTCGGCCGGAAGAGGAGCATCGGCGACCTGCGCGAGTTCGGATTACCGATCCCCGACGAGGGGATCTTCGCCCGCAGCGCCCGCCTCGGCGTGGCACCGGCGATCGTCGACAAGGAGCTCATCGCCGCGATCCGAGACAGGTCCATCGAGGTCGTTCGCGGAGTCGAGTCACTCGACGCGGACAGCGTGTGGCTGGTGGACGGGATGCGAATCGACCCGGAGGCGATGGTCTGCGCGACGGGTTCCGCCAAGAACTCGAAAAGCTGGTCGGGCACCTCGGCGTACTGGACGAGCGAGGTTGGCCGCACGCCACCGGTGAAAAGCCGGCCGCCGAGAGGTTGCGTTTCATCGGGTTCGTGCCCAGGCCGTCGCAGATCGGGTTCGCGGCGAAGCAGGCTCGCCGCGCGGCCCGAGCGATCGCGCGGGAACTGCGGTGAGCGTCGGCGGTAGGATTCTCTCGCCCTGCCCCGGCGCTCGAACAATGGCGGGTCTGCGCGGAGATGGCCGACCGGTCAGATCCCCCCACACAAACGGTCGATATCTTTAGTCGCTCCGCTGCTGTCTTTCACGTAGCCCACGTGATGTTTCGGTGGCCCATGCTGCGTCAAGGACGGGCTACCGTCGCTGTCGTCCATGACGAAGACGGTGGGAGATGTGATGCGAGTGATGCGAGTATTGGATCCGTCGAGTGACGCGGTGTCATTTACTCTGCTCGACGAAAAACGGTGTCGTGGCGCCGGCTGAACGCTATCTGCGGTACCTGGCCGATATCGAGCGGTCGCCGAACACGATCAAGGCTCATGCTCATGACCTCAAAGACTGGTTCACCTTCCTGGGTGAGATCGAGTGTGATTGGCAGACAGTAAGACTAGAAGAATCGGAGCGTTCATCCGATGGTTGCGGCGACCTCCGCTACACACTCTGAGCTCGTCCACGAGTTGCAGATCCATCAAGTCAGACTCGGCGGGACTCGGGTCCGCCCATTGTCGGGTTGCGCCGACGTGGTGGTCGGTGCCTCGTCATCGCCACCTTGCCGACCCAACACTTTGAAAGTACATTGAAAGTTATGTCTGTGGGTGAGGTGCCGTTCTCGGATATCCAGAACAAGGGGAAGGCGACACTGTCGGAATGGCAGCGGTCGGGAGCGCGGCCGCTGCGGGTGACGCGCCGCGACGATGAGGATCTGGTGTTGATGACGGCGGCGCGGGCGGATCAGGCGCGGGAGGTGCTCGCGGCGGCGACGGCGATGGTCGACGCCCTGCTGCACTCGGATGACCGTGATCTGGTGCGCAAGGTCGTCGCGGCGGCGTTCCCGTGGGTGAGCTACCTCTCGGTGAGGAGGTCGCCGACTTCGTCGACGAGCTGATCGCGTCGCTGCGGGCGGGTTCGTCGCTGGATAATCCGGCTCCGCCGGCCCGCACGATCGAGACGTGGCGCCACACGGCGGAGGTGTATGCGGATCCGGAGTTGGCTCGGATCCTGTCGACGCCGTCCGAGGGTAACTTCGGTGCTGTGCCGGTGCCGGAGCTGTGAGTCCGAAGCGGGGCGAGCGAGTCGCGCCGCCGGTGGCCGGAGAGTTGTGGGACCTGCGGTTCGCAACGAGCGATGCGGCAAAGGGGTGGGACGAGCTGTGCCGGCAGGCGCCGGCGAACACATTGGTGGCGTACGAGGGGATGCGACGCCGCGCGGTCGCGCAGGAGTCGACCACCCGTCATCACCGGTTGAAGGGCAAGCTCGCGACCGGGGTGCACAACGGTGTTGAGATGGAGCAGTGGCAGTACGAGGTCACCGCAGGTGGCCGAATCTGGTACGTGATGGACATCGAGCACCGCACCTTGTGGCTGAAGTACGCTGGCACAGGACATCCCAAACAGACCGAATAGTGTTGCCGGAGACGAAAATGGCCCGAACCCCCAACGCCACCTTCAGCAAGGTCACGCTCAGCCCGGCCATCGCGGCCGTCGGTTGTCGGGACTCTGTCCGATCTCGATGGGCGGGTCCTCCGTGACGGCCGGGGGCACCGCAGCGAAAGCAATTTGGGTCGAAGGGAATTCGGTCCTGGGTTGGGCTGCTGGTGAACGTGGGCAGCACCAGGGCAAGGGTGATGAGCGAGACGATGGTTGCGAGGGCGGCGCCGGTACCCTTGGCGCTGAACAGCACGGCCCCATGGCGCCCTGCGCCGACGAACAGGGCGAGCCCGACGATGCCGTTGAGGGCGATCATCACGGCGGCGAAGACGGTGTCTCGTGCGAGGGACGCCGTCGAGGGGCCACCGGAGATCATCAGGACCACGATCAGCCCCACCTGGATGACCGTGACCGCGACGGCAAAGATCAGGGACCCGAACGGCTCGCCGACCCGGCGGGCGAGCACCTGCGCATGATGGACCGCCGCCAGGACCGCGCCGATCAGCGCCAGCGCCACCGCGAGCACCAGCACGGGTCCGAGGTCGCGTCCCCAGGTGACGGCGAGCACCGCCATCGCGACCGATGGACTCACAAGGGGCCACGTAGTGATGGCCGACCGCCGACGAAGCGCCATGGTTCGACTGTGCCAGCACCTTTCGGGTCCTGTTTACTGAAATGACGATTCCCAGGGATCTGTGACCGAAATCCGTTAGGTCGACAACAGCTACCGACTCTTTCGACTGCGGACCGGGGAGGTGCGCCGGGATGTGCTGTAGAACGGCATCCCGTGGTGACGGCACGAGCGGTGTGCGCAGGGGCCGACTCGGAGGTCAGGGGGTGCGCCCGAATGCCCTGATGGTGCTTGCTGATTCAGCGCGCCCCAGCGGGGCGACCGGTACCCCTTGCCAGTCTGATCAATCCGGTTCGGGTTTCCGGCGTCTGGTCCCACACCATCATCGGTTGTCACCGTGACGCCGCATCAGCGTGACGCGTCGGC
>NZ_FNSV01000009.1 GCF_900105905.1 Rhodococcus koreensis
GAGCCGCTGCGCGGCTCGCAGTGGGCCGATTCCCGTTGCCGCCGATCGAGTCGCTTCGCTCCTCTGCGTTTCCGAGATTAGGCTCTCACCTGCACTTTTAATCCGGAACGTTCGACCCGGTCCCCCCACACCCCAACCAAGCTGGGGAAGCGGGTGGGTGCGCCCGACCCGCCGCACACCCACCCTCCCCGCACCGCTCCATGTCATACCCAAAGCATACCACCCACCCTCCACGCAACTCGCACAGTCGAAAACATCGCAACACCCAAAACTATTGATCTACAACATATTACGTACCTTACAATCTCATATTTGTGCACAACACTTGTAAATAGTTATTACACAATTGGTTACTCAAACATATTGCAAGTCAACAACTTTCAAATGTCCTCCAAAACGGGCGAAACGGACACCCACGCCGCCCCCGGCACCGGCCCCTCCCCGACACCTCTCCGGCACTCCGCCCCCACAGGTCGCCGGCGACCCCGCATCACAAACCGGGGACATGCCATCACACCAGGTCACAACCCCATCACACCTCTCACACAGGCGCGGCCCGCACCCCGGAAACCGGATGCGGGCCGCGGCTTGCGGGGTGCGGGGTGCGGCGGTCCACGTCACGGAGTCCAGCCAGGGCCGATCCTCCCGGCCCTCCACATACACCCCACCCGGCGGACCATCGAGCCACGCTCAGTCCGGGGTGAAGAACAGGTCCATCCCGATCACGAACCACGCCGCCAACGCGGCGATCGGCACAAACGGAACGGCGAACTGCCGGGCAGCGCGCCACGGAACCGTCACCAGCACCGCCGGTCCCGCCCAGCTCACCCAATACCCGACCGGCGGCGGATCCAGCCCGAACGACGTGAACGACCCGTGCGGATACACCCGAGGTCGCGGAACCTCGAAAAAGTGCTGCCACAAGATCACCGCCGGCACATAGCAAAAGAACCCCACCAGCAGACCCGCGCACACCCCCAGCGAAATCCGCCAACCCCTCGCCGAGCCCACGGGTGTCACCTCGTCCACACCACCCATCATCAGCCTCACCGACGACCGATCACCCAGGGACGTGTCATCTCCCCAGGTCAAAGCGCTCACCCAGGCCGCCGTTCTTGCCGTCCATCCACGCGATCACATCGAACACCCGCAGCGCCGAGACCTCCTCCGGAAGGCCGGCCTCCTCCCGAATCGACAAGCAACCGGCGGTGCAACGCCCCGCCGTCGGCCCGCAGCGCCTCCCAGACCGGGTTCAGATGCGAGGACTATCAGGCCGAAGTTCGGCCCCCTGTTCAAAGGCCGGACGACCTCCGCTGGAAATGCGGCTGTGTATCATCCGACCTGAGATCCATAGGGAGTCCGCCGCGACGCGCAATCCTCTCGACTTCCTTCACTCGCGACTTCTCCTGCTTCAGGGTCTCGATGACATACGACGCCATGACTGCCGACCAGCCGAGCGCCATCGCCAGGTCCGTCGGCAACTCCGTCGATCCCTTGGGTCTCAGTCTGAAGTTGTCGGTCGCAGCATCCCATTCCAGGTGGCGAGCCAGCGTGGATGCTGACGGGTGTACTGCGCCAGACAACGACCTGTACACCGTGTAGATCTTCTTAGTCTTGCCGTCGAATCTGTCGCAAAGGGATTGCATGTTGGGAAAATTCCCTCCGTCGCGCGAAGGATCATCCGCACCGGCGAGAAGATCGTCCGGGATCTTCGCATACTGCGCAAAGTCCTTGACAAACGCGGCGCTGCTCCGCCGGGTCGCGGCCACGAATGCGCGTTCACCCTGATCCGTGAGCAGGACCCATTGAGCGACCAGTGCGTGCTCGAACGCAACCCGCACGTTGGCGACGGCCGGATACACCAGGCCAGTCCTGATGAGCGTCAGGCAGGCCTCGACCTGGTTCAGTGCATGCCGGGCGATCGGATAGCACACGCGGAAGCAGTGGTTGTCCTCTTCTGCGACCAGGACTCTCGCCGGAGGAGTCTCGAATAGCTGTAGACATTCCTCGGCCGCAGCCATCCACCGTGATTCCTCCGGAATGAGCTTCACATCAAGGGAGACCATGGAGCCCATTGTGACGATTGACGGTCACCAGGTTGAGAACCGGCCCCGGGGGCCACTCGGAATTGCTATCCCCACCGCTTGTACTTCGAGACTACTTCGCGATGACGCAGGAGCGTCTCCTCAAGATTCTTGAGGTCCCCGAGGAGGCCGGTCCACGGCCAGTCTCTCGCCCCCTTAGCTGCGCTCTTGCGGAACTCTTGTTCTGCCGTCAGGCTGCCATCGGCTTTCCATTCTCGCTCCCCAACGTACTCACCGCTCATAGCCCTGTAGGCGCCTTCAGCTTTGGTCGCTTCTTGAACGAGGCCGACTCTGTACTCATATCCGTGAACAGCTGACGCATAACCTTGGTAGTCCGGAAAGAACTCTTGCAGCACCTCTCGAAGGTCTTCTTTCAGCATGTGGCTGCCCGGAAAATTCCAACGAGTTCCCCCGAACCGTGGGAGAGCGTTGACGACTTCGCCATCCAATCGAGCATTCACATGAAGTGCGTGGACGGCCGGGACCGACAGGTCGTTCCGATATGGATCACGCATCTCAACCTCCAGCAGCAGACGAATCAAGTCTGCGTCTCGGTTTCTCGCGACAGAAACCACACCCATCGCTTGGAGCGCCAACAGCGCTGGGTAGAAGCGGGCATCCCGCAGATGTTGGTTGAACGAGCCGTTAGGAATTGGTGCATTCCCCGCGGATAGGAGTCGTTGCAGGACTTCGCACCACAGTCCTGAGTGCTCACCTTCATGGTCGTGCCACACTCCGGTTGTGAGCAACCGCAGCAACGGAATCGACGACCGCAAGAATGCTGTATAAGTCTCGTCAACGAGTTCCCAAGTGCAGTTCGGATCACTGATAGGTTGGTCCCCGATCTCACGAACGACTCGGTCAGTTGCGTCCATCAGAAGGTCATAAAGATCGATCCGGTGAACGGGGTCCGGGAGGTACCTCTTGAGTCGAGCAATCGCCATCGCAGTAGTCAGTGGAGGTTCAGCGAGCCTTTCCAGCGCCTCGATGCTGGTCTCGAGGTTCGTGAAGAGTTCGTCTGCGTCGGCCGCCTCGACAACGTGGCCGGCCCGCAAGCTCAATAACCGCCCTGAGGTTGTGCCCTTGCTTGATCTGCGGTCCCAGTAGAGCGGGTAGCGCCGCGACTGCGCACGGTCGAAGGCAGCGACGAGGGCCGTGTCCCAATCGGCGGACCACCCTGAGATGAGCAGTCCATACTGGTCGAAGACCTGGTCAAGTAGGTTGTTCCACTCGGCGGGGTATTGCTCCAGCTCCTCTGGGGTGTTGCGTGTTTCCAGATCCGCGTAATCGCCGTGCAGTTTGATCACCGTCGCTCTCGCGTGGGCGAGGGGCGCCATCCCCTTCACCGCCTCGGGCCGGGAAATCACCTGAGGCGCGATCCCTTCTGCTTCGAGTGCTTGCTCGGTAAGTCGATCGAAGTTGGTTGTGAGGATGACCCGAACCGTTCCCCGCTTCACGAGCCGCGCGAGGGCTTCGTGTGCGGCGCTGGGAATCCTGGTCCCGTCGGTGCCTGAGGGTTCGAAGTATCCAGCGAGGAGACCCTGTCTGTTGGCCGGCGTCGGCGCCAACGACTTTAGGAGTGACGAGTAACCGAGCTCACCGTCCGCGTTGGCGGCCCACCAAGCTTCCGGGTCCTCTTCCGCAGCACTGACCGAATCGGGTGAACCCGGATTCGAAGCAATCGCTATACGTTTGACGAGATCTTTCACCACGCCCCACCCCGTGGGGATGCCAGCGCCCGTCGAAACGCCCGAGCCGATCAGGACGGCGTACACGCCAGGCTGTGAGTACATCGAAACCGCCAGCATCACGTGCGGTGTCAGGGCGTTCGAAGGTGACGGCTGTGTCAAAGAACTCTCCAAATCTCGAAGCTACCGATTCACTATTGCAGGCGCTTGGTTTGGACAAGGGATAGGGATAACAACTCATCGCCGTCGGCAAGTCCATGCACCCACGCTGGCCATAGCTGGACCTAACAGTTCACGAAGTTTGGCACAGACGGGGTTGGCGGGCAGCTGATGTCGGGCGATGTGTGTCGGTTGTTGTCCCGACAGCTGCCACCGCGATCGCGGCCGGCTTACCTGCCTCTCGCCACGGATGGCCAGCCATCTTCGAGGAACTCGCTGACACCCTTCCACGCATCCGGCATGAAGGTCCGGCATCGCAGGCTCTGACCTCGGGAAACGACACGTCCCCTCATCTCCGAGAGAGCCGAACGAGCCCGACAGTGAAACACGCTCAGGGCGCGCCCAGCCGATGAGTCGCCTCTATGGCGCCCTCACAACACACGGCTATCGCCGGATCACTGATGATGCACGGATGAGCCGGAGGCGTCACCGCACGCGGTGCGTGTCTCCTGACCGAGATCTACCGGCTTCTTGTGATGTTGCTCCCTCACATGACACGACCGACCGGCGTGTATCCCCTACCGCACACTGCGCCGCGCCGCGTCCACGACAGCGAATACTTTGACCGCTATTTCGCGTTCTGCATCCCCGTTCGTGACGTCAAGGATGCCGACGTGCGCGCTGACCTGACGCACCAGGTGCAGGCGGGGGAATGAGCGCACGATTCGCTGACCGCGAATGCATCGGTGACGACGCCTGCCGGCGTCTCGCGCGCGGTGCCAGGTCCTGCACAACCTCGACGTCATCGTGCAGGCTCCGGGGGACAGTCCGCGGCGGCTGCGCACCTGATTACCGAGGAAATCATCTCGCCCAGTGGCAGCAACCTGGCGTATTCACGGGTGGGATGAGGTGGTCTACTACACGTTGTTCGGGGGGGGGGGCGATCTGCGCGGCGAGTGCCACCGAGGAAGCCACCAGGTTCGTCGATGACTACCGGGTGCGGTTCGGTATGTCTGCGATCGTCGATGTTCTGGCGCGACCGACGGAAGTGCCCTCGGTGGACCCGGCCCAGGTTTTGGCGGCAACTTCGGCGCTGCGTGGGGAGGTGATCAGCCTCGCGGTGCGAGCCCTGACCACCGAGATCCCGTATGAGGAATGGGCGGACACCTCTGCGCTCAACCTCGCTCGCTACCTCGACGAGGACCTGTGGGCCCGACTGCGTCGGGAGGTACAGCACTTGCTGGACTCAGGATCTGCAACCCAAGGGGCGCCGAGATCGACTTCCAGGACATTTCCCTGGCCAACCGCAAGGTGTACGCCGCGAAAGCAATCCGCCAACTGCTCGGAGAACAGGACATTCCCGACGCCAGCTGAACCATAGTCCTCCTCTCGACTCCTCGTCGATCACGGATCCTGCTGCAGTGAACCCGCGATTGCCGACGCGAACTCCCGCGTCCCATGGGAAACGCCCGATCCGTTGTCGCGCCAGACAGAACCGGTCTGGACTACGGAGGTATGTCCGACTTCGGGGAAGTCCACAGTCACGCCGATCGGCTCACTAGTGAGACCGCAACCTCGGCCGTGCAGCATCTTTCACAGGAATTCCCGGGTCGCCGAGGGTGTGACGTCATCGCAACCTATGGCGGGGATCTACGGCTCGCCCTCTGTCTCCGACGCTTCGTCGGGGTTCTGTTGGACGAAGACCATCCTGCGCCGCAATCGCAGTGGATCCTCAGGGTTCTCTCGCCGCAACTGCTCCACACGTTGCATGATTCCGTCCCAGCCATCCCTCACCTGAATCGGCGTCGCGTAATGCGCCCAAGCCACCGTCGAGAGTGACATCGACGCCTTGTAGAGCGCATCTCTCAAGAGGTCTTGGGAAGTCCAGATCATCAGAGCGCGAATATGTTCGAGCGACAGCCCGGAGATATCGAACTGGCGACCTTCGATGATCCCTTTCTCCATACCGGTGAAGTCGAGCTGTTGCCGTAGGAGCTCGTAAGCCTCGACGATCGATTCCGTTGTCTTTACCAGAACTGCATGGGCGTTCATAGCCGTGTCAGCGAGAGTCTTGGTCGCATGCTTTAGGTCATCCTCGACATCACCACGCCCCAGGAGGGCATCGAGCGAGATGTCGAACAGAGCGGCCAGCTCCGCTGCCTCGTCCAACTTGATCGCGCGTGTTCCCGCCTCGATCTTCGCGATGGTCGTCGGATGTGCGGTGAGACCGCGCTCGGCAAGGCGCTTGGCGAGATCTTCCTGAGACCAGCGTCTTGCCATCCTTTCCGCCTTGATTCGCTTGCGGAAATAGCTCTCGGCACGATCATCCCTTCCCATATTGGGAATATACCCGTTTAAGGTTGCCGTGGGGCGAATAGTCTGTTGAACTGTACATATACCAAATTGGGTGCAACAACATATTGGGAAGGAATTGCCGCCCGTGTTTCAACCTCGGCCACAGCCCGCCAGCCCCAAGGGCGCCTCGGATCGCTCCATGGCTACCCGACAAGAGAAGGTGCGGTCGAGCAATGTCACCAGATAAGCGATCCCGCCGCGCCCGCACACCGAAGAAGACTCGCGACGACCTCCCCGCCCAGAGCCGCCCGTCCTCCGACGACCCCCATGAGATCGTGTACTTCCGCCGCTACATCGGAGCCGATTCGGCGCCAGGCCGCGAGTACCTCCAAGGACTCCCTACCAAGGTTCGCGCGACCATGAGTGCATGTTTGATCGCCGTCGCGAAAACACCCCCTAAGCGGTTCGCCGGCGGCGGGTATTGGGAGGCCATGCACGGCAGCATGACCGGCTGGTTCGAGGTTCGAGTCGACGGTCCTGGACGCACGCATCACCGGCTATTCTGTCGACTCGATTACGACGCCGAGGGGTACGACAAGCCACTGCTTGTGGTCATCACGGGGATGAGCAAGCCGTTCCGAACCACATTCTCAGAAGACGATTATGCTGCCGTACGCGAACTAGGTGACGAGTATTTCGCCAAGAATCCCCGCTCACTCAACTAACACGTGGCCGCGTCGAACACATCGATGGCAGCGCGCAGCTCGGCCTGATCTTGCACCTCACCGTCGACGAGAGCCTTGGACAAGGCGGAACCCTGCCGGTCATTCAGGGGTTCCAGAGTCAACCGGAAGCCCACTGCAGCAGCCAACTCCGAGACCGTACCCAACGTCGGGTTGGACGAAGAGGCACTCAGCAGCCGACGAACTGCTGCAGGTTCGACAGAGACCGCCCTTGCCAGGGCCGCCTTACTCAAATGGGCAGCTTCGCGTGCATCGTCGATCCCATTGATGATGGAATCAACGGTCTTGATCCTGATGGACTCCAGCAGAAACGCGCGCAGAAACTCCGGATCTTCAAGATCCTCGGCAAGATCGTCCCAAAAGACGCTGTGGCTATCCATACCGGCCCCTCTCAACTAAACGTAACATACATGATACGCACCGACGTGGGGTGACGCTACGCCCGTTTTACCCGCGCGACAACCGCGTGACGGCTCCCAGGACTTTGGAGGCGTGTTCAGCGGCCAGTAACCGCTGCTCGCGGGCGTATACCTCAAGCAGGAAAGGGAGCCTCCCCAGCGCGAGACACGGCCCAACTGCGCCTCGCAGGGCATCGGCCCTACCGTGGGCCACGTGAGCGCAATCCCGGTGGCCATCGACGTGACCGATCCCGGCGCCGAGGGAATCATCCGCCTTCTGACGTACGCGGTGGGATCGGCAGATCTAGACCGCCTCGACGTGGCGCTGCTGCCCTACCGTAACCGGATCCGCGGTCCTCGCCGTCGCCCAATCCCCGCAGAAGCCGATCGGTGTGCAACCCGGTGGCAGATGCTGGGATCGAACCATGCCGACTCGTCGCCACCCACGCGCGTCGAGGACCCCGGACAAGGTGGAGACGTCGAGCGTCGTCAACGCGGCGGCGGCCCCGGAGCAGCAGTCTGACCTCATAGCGTGTCACCGCCCCGGCCCTCGAGAGCAAGCTCGGGGTGTCAGCGCATCGCAGGCTCCGCCTACCGCATCCCCATCCGACTCAGCGACGACGAATACACCCGCGCCCACGCCGCCGCCCGCACAGCCGGCCAGAACCTCGAAACCTGGATCCACGACCGCATCACCGAGCTCCATCCCGATCCCTAGTAGGGGCCTCCATCCACCGTGCATCACTCCATCACCGTCACGGTCATGACATCCACCCAGGACCGGACGCAACTCGAGCCACTCGTGATCGCCCCCCACCCGCACCCTGAGCCGCGGACAACTCGAGCGCCCGCTCATGGCTGTCGACATCGATCACCATCCAACCTGCGATCACTGGGGCGTTTGCGGGCGATCAGCTTCGTCGCCCTTCATCCCGCCCAATCCCAGCAGCTCCCGAAGGGCAGGTCACAGGCGGGCCGCCCCGGGGCCAGCGACTCCGGTTCGACGCACCAGGTCCCGATCCGGGCCACTGCCGTCAGAAGCGCGTCAGCGTCTCCGACTCGGCGTGCAGGATCGCCCGCGCCGCCCTCGGTGGGACCTGCACGGACTCAGGAACGTCACCGCGACCAGATCCTCCGCGGTGGACCGGAACGCCTCCTGCACACTCTTTGTCGCCCACGTGCCGACGCTCAACCCGTCGTAATCCACTCCCGCCAGTGGAAATGCCTTTCTACCGGACTCCAGATGCCTCCCACAGCCAGAGATCTGGAGATCGGCGTATGGGAGGCAACCTTCAGGTCGGTGCATGTGCCCGCTCGAAACACATATATTCCGCAGGGCATTTGCCGGATCGCCGGGAATGTATCCTTTATCTGCTGCCGCCCATTCGAGGGCCGAGTTACTAAGGGGTTATTGCATGTCTCCGCGTTACGAATCAGCCGAAGTGGCGGCTGCGTTAGGGGTACCCACGGTGTCGTTCCTCGGCGCAGGGGTGTTCGGAGACACCTGGAAGGTTGGCGACCATGCAGTGAAGATCATCTGCAAGGACGGATACCCACCTGAACGTATCGCCCGCGAGGTCAGCGGACTCTCCCGCGTCGACAGCCCCCATGTTGTGAAACTGGTGCAGGCCGGTGCTGTGTCCTTGGGCGGACAGCCTCGCCCCGCATTGACCTTCGAGTACATCCCGGGCGGTGACCTCCAACAGAAGCTGGACGCCCGGAGTCGGCCGACAAGCATGGAGGCCTTGGGTTTGCTTCAGGGGCTTCTTACTGGTCTGCGAGACCTCCATGGCGCCGACGGCACAGTCCACCGAGACATCAAGCCGCAGAACATTGCCCTGCGCGATGGCAGGTGGGATCTTCCCGTGATCTTGGACCTCGGGCTGGCGAAGTCCACGACCGAGAAGACCGTCACGATCTACCCCGGGCATATCGGGACCGCCCCATACATGGCACCTGAGCAGCTCGAAGCCCGCCGGGCCAGAAAGGCCGCAGACCTCTTCGCCGTCGGGGTGACCGTGCGGGCGGCGATCACCGGCGAGCATCCGTTCTACGAAGCAGGCCAGCACTACACCTACGACGAGGCGCTCAAACAGATTGACCTCGGACCCACCCCGTTACCGGAAACCATTCCTTCAAATATTCACAACGTTCTCGACCTACTGGTACGCCCGGCCGAATTCGAACGCGGCAGCGCAACGAGCAACCTTCGCAGATTGGCGGCAGCTGAATGACCGATCCATGGAACACCGACGACGCCGACTCGGCCGACTGGACCGACCTCGATGACGAAGTCTCAGACTATGTTTCGCCGGATATCGACGCGCACTTCACGCAGGACGTCGGTCCGCGGGTCGTCGCCGAACTTCCCGGAGGGGACGGGTCTCTGGTGCTGAGCGGACCCGGCGCCGGAACGGCAGTCCTTCCCCGCACGACTGACACTGGCACAGGTTCGCCGCAGACGGTGCCGGGGATAGCCACCCGGGACCAGGCTCTGCGCGGTACCCGGCCTCTGATGATCGTTCACTGTCCCCACCAGAATCGTGGCAGTATCCCCCGCCTGTTGGCCTCCGTCCTCGCCGCCACCAGCGGGGCAGTCAGCGTTGGGGCGAGCGTACGGCTGCCCGCTGGATCAGCGACCGCTCACACTGACTGGCTGGACAGTTGCGCCGCCGCATCGGTTCGTCTCGCCGATCCCCTCTGCTATTTGCTCGACCCCACGATCGTCCGAGTACCCGAGGTCTCCTCACTCGCCAAGCGGCGATCTCCTTATCTCGCCGGCGGGCCGTTGAACATCGGCGATGTGCTCGACGCCCAACGCACCGCGGGCGCGAATCTGCTGCTGTCGTCCGGTCGGGCGCTCGACCCCACCTCGGCGCAGAAGTCCCTCGACACTGCCTTCGAGGAGGCCGACGACGCCCTCTCTGCACTCGGCCCGGGTGAGCGACTGGCACTGAACCTGACGCTGCCCGCCCAATGGCTGAGCAACCGTTCGCTGCGTAACGTCCTCTTCGCACAACTCGTCGACCAGGAACAATTCGATCTCTGGCACATTCGAGTCCAGTGGCCGGCGACCTTGCGGGCGCTCCACCAACCGCTGGATCACGATCTTCTCGACGGCTACAAGCGTCTCTCCCAACTGGCTTCCGACGAGGAACGGGCTCTACTGCTTCCCCAGAGCGGCTTGACAGGGTGGCTGCAGATTGGCTTCGGTGCGGCGGGATTCGGGGCCGGCCCGTTCGGATCAGGTCATGCTTTCAAGGAAGACAGCCAAGGCGGCGGTGGTGGCAACCCACCGATCCCCCGCTACTTCGAGCCGACACTGCTGCACCCGGTTGAGCGCAATGTGCACGACGTGCTCAGCGCCCGACCCGGATACGTCACGTGCGACTGCCCGTACTGCCCCGCCCTACTGTCCGGTGGCGAGTGGGACCACGGGTTGGCTCGCCTTCACCACCTGCACTGGATGGGCCGTCTCGCCGGTGTCGCCACCGCAACCGGACGATCGCAAGCGGCCGCGGTACGGCGCACGGTTCGAGATGCGATGGGCGCGGCCGCTGATCAGCCGTTGGTCGGTATCAGTGTGCCCCAACACCTATCAGTCTGGGATCGGCTCCTGTAGTAGCGACGAGGGTTTGCCCGAACACACGCGGCAGTTCTCCCGAGACACGGCCTGCCTGATGGAGCGCGGCTGCGCGCTCGACGAGGAGTTCTCGGTGGACCGGCCGCGTGTGGGGGGCAGCCGGTCTGATCATCGGGGACACCGTGCCATCGATCGCCACCGCAGCGAGTCCGACACCATACGTCGTGAACCATTGGTGATTGTTCGCCGCGGTGCGCACGCTCGACGCGTCCATGGCCACCCATGCCGCATCCGCGACCGAAGTGTGCCTGGAAGCCTGGGCAATGGCTCCTCGCCAGTCGCGTAGCTTAGCCTCGATCGTCACGACCTTCCGGGCAAGCGAACGGAACCGGTACGTCGGCCGCCAGTCCTTGCCATCCGTCTCCAGGTGGCCTCCATCGACCAGCCGCGGAAGGACGGATCTCTTTAGGTGTATGGCGGTCACACCGGCGGCCGATGCCAGGCTGTCAGTGGTCCATGAAGTGGTGATCGGATGTCGCGCGTGCGCGGTCGCGGCTAGCACGCGCACGTCGACCAACTCGGTCAAAGGATGTCTGCCGCCGCGGTCACCGAGCGCCTTCTTGTCGAACTGCACAAGGACGATGTCCGGGACTCCCGCGGTACACGGAACCTCGAACAAGGCCGTGCAGCCCTTGCTGAAGACCGCTTTGGCTCGGGCCAATGGCATGAGCATGTCGGCCTCCGCCCGGAACCGGGCCGGTCGCTCCGTCGCCAACACAGTCATGCGATCCACCCTAGCCGCAACGATTTCGCGGTGGTCGGAGAGATGCAAAAGTCGATCCCGGCATGGGGATGGGCGCGTAGACGGGGTGACGACGGCGGCGGGGAGGCCGCCGTCGTCACCCAAGGATTCGTTCCGCTCAGATGTACATCCGGGCGGCTCGCAGTACACGCTCGGCCTCGGGGTCCATGTTGTCCGCGGGCCGGCTGCTGCCGACTGTGCCGAGGCTGAAGAGTTGGTTGATGATCTTTTGAGCCAGTTTCGCGCTGCGACCCCACTGCGCACGGTTTCTGACCTCGACGTCGGCCGGTGGCCCGTCGAGCTCATCTTGCTTGTCCCACGGGAGGTCCACATCCAGAATCATCATGCGATTGCTGTCCAACGATTCGACTGCGTCGGTCAGCTCGTTTCGCCACTTCTCCCACGTCGTCGCCGGGAAACGCGGCTCTCCAGTGTCGTAGCGCACCGACATCCGCTCCTGGCGTGCAATGATCCGGTCGCTTTCACGGAGTAGAACGATGAACGGCAGTTGGTCGCGGAACTCGCTCGCTGCCAGCTCGACCAGTGAGTGCCGTTCCGGGAATTCGCCGGTCACCTCGCGGCCGGCGTGGTGGATGAAGGTGTGATCTGGTGGGGACAGAAGGTATCTGTTCAGTCCGTCATTGCGCACCTTGTTCATCGACTCGATGAACAGGTCGCGGTCGCCGTCCTTCACAGGAGTCGCGACTCGGCCGATCGAGGAGGTGTTCTGGACGCCCCAGCCCAGCGCGCGGGCGGCGACGGCCGTGACATTCTCACGCCAAGCGGTTTGCGTCAGCGCGACGACCGCGACCGACTTCACTCCGAGTCGCGGGAGCGGCACCGCTGATTGGGCTGGTGGCCGGTCAGCAGTGAAGCCGGGAATAGAGAGGTAAACGACCTGACTGTCGTCGACAGGGATAGGCGGCTTCGGACGCGGACGGACATGATCGGCGAGAAACACTGCACGGTCTCGGATGATCTCCCCGAACTCGAGAAGAAGGGCCGATCGGACGGTCTCTCCAGGTGGAATCAGGTCCGGTCGGACAGGAGTGACCGCGAGCCTGGTTCCGGTCAGAACCTCGGCGTCAGCGCTCGGGCCCGACCGGTTCGGAAGAATCCCGACCGCCCATCGTCCGGACGCGGTGATGTCCGCGGCCAACCCCAAGTGATCAACGGCTCCGGAACGGCGGACCTTCAGCTCATCCTCGAGTTGCACGACCTGCATTTTTAGGTTCTTCCATTCGGTGACGGTGGAATGTGCGTCCGGCAAATCAGGAAGAAGCGCCCTGAGCAGGGCGTCCGGGTCGATCTTCAACGCCTCAACGAAGTGCGCTATCTCGTTGACCGGAAGCCCACCGGACTTCAGCCGGCGCTTGACGGTCTCGTAGTCATATCGACCGCCGAGCCGCTCTGCGAGCTGACGAGAACTCAACTGGAGCTCCTTCAACTTCTCGTTATAGAGAGTCCTCAGATCGTTTTCCATTACCCCCTCATCTCTCCCGACCCCAACACACTGACACCACCAGCGGCCCGCGGCAAGATTAAGAACTGTCGCGCAGAAGACAACTTTTTACTGCCTGGGCGCGACAACATATTCCGGTCATGCCGCGACATTCATTGTCCTATTCGCGCACTTGAGTACTCCGTAACGTTTCTCTCACAGAGGGATACGGCAACAAGCCAGCCCCCCGAACCGAGGGAATGGTGACCAGATGGGATGGAAGGACAAAGCGAAGGCCGCCGGCACCGCAGCTGGGATCGTGGTGAACATGGCCACCGCTCCGGTGCAGAACACCGGCAACATCGCCGACTCGAAACGTGAGGGCAAGGCGATGATGCGCGACCGCGCCAACAATGACGCGTCGAGGATGCGTGGGGAGACCCGCGCGAAGGGCGTCCGTAACGGCGGGAGCGGCAACAAGTAACCAGGCGAGCAGAGACCGGTGTTCGGGTCGAGGCTCCTCGCCCCGAACACCGATCTCTCCAGCGGAAGGACGCACACGATGAGCAGTAACCGCAAGATCTCCGCAATCACGGGCCTGGTTCACGCGCAGTCCCGCCAGCTCGAAGCGGAAACCGGAAAGGCGCGGATCGAACTCGACACTCGCCGATTCGATGATGCAGTTGCTCAACGAGATCGGTACCTGCCGATCATCGAGCAGGTGCGTGAGCGACACGCCGCGCGGGTCTTCGACTATCAGCGAGTCTTGCAGGCCGAGAAGCAGTTCACGTTCGAGTCCCGACCGAGAGGAACAGGCACATGAGCAGACCGAATCTCCCTGAGCGGGCGTCCTCGACGAGCCCGGCGGGGTACGACCGACCTCGTCCTGCCCTGCCGTTCACCGCGGCAGGACGGCTGGAGCGGGCGACGACGCACCGGGCGAACGAGATCGCAGCAAACACATTTCTCGATGCGCAGAAGGCGGAGGGTCGAGCGGTCGTCGGAGTCGTCAAGGTCCGCGGCGCGTTCGCGGTGGAGAAGGAGGGACTACTCGGTGCCGCCCACCTCGCCGAGGAAGTGTCGAATGTGCTCGCACAGAGTGGCCCCCTCGCCGATCAGCTGGTTGCCGAGCTGTTTCCGGGAAGCAGCGCGAGGATCCAGCGGGTGATGAACTCGGCGAGCGAGGCCATCGAACGCGCCTAGATGGCGAGGCGGTGTGCCGCACCCTTCGTGAGGCACACCGTCCTCGCCTGACGGGCGGACTCATCCGAAACAGAAGGAGAAACCTGATGGGTGGAGACCTGGAGAGGCGCCGCCAGAACTCGGCGGACCGACGCACCAACCGCGATATCGCGCGGGTCGAGGCCGAAGTGGCCCGGGCCGTTCAGCAGGTGCGAACGCAGATCGCGAAGGAACACGCGGCCCTGGGAGCGATCGGCAGTTGCGTGCGCGCCGTCGAGGCTCTGCCCCCGTCGATTCCCCGGGCACAGCGCCGGATGGCCGAGAGAGTCGCGATCCGCACCAGTCGCCTGATCGGAAGGCTCGTCCAATGACCCACAACGACACACCCGGACGTGATTCGCGCTGCGCCTATACGAGCCGATGGATCCAACCGGCTTCGCCTCGAGATCCCGAGGACTTGGCTCGCCAGATGCGCGATCTGCACGAATCGATGAACCACTTGACCGCGACAGCCTCACCCCTCGGACAACAGATGATCGACGAGTTCCGCGCCGGCACGTATGGCCGCCTTGCTCCGATGGTCGCCGCACTCGACCCCAGCTTTACCCCGACGGAGGGGCATATCCGCGACGATGGCCTCCAGGCCGACATTCCCGATCTGCGAGTTCCCCGGGACGTAGAGGGCAAGGTCATCGAGTCAGACGGTTCCAGCGGGACACCCGACTCGGACGAGCCCAACAACGTGCGGCTGGTGATACAGCGAATCTTCCGCCGGACCCCCAGACACCGCAATAGACGGCGCGCACCATGATCGCCCCGCTCGTCATCTGGATCGTGGGCCTGATCGGCACCGGCCTGATAGCGGTCATCGGACTCATGTGGCGGTGGCGCTACGTCCTCGGCGGCGCCGGGATCGTTGGTGTCGTACTGATCGTCACGACGTTCATGCTTCCCGCTCTCGACCGAGACCGTCAGGTGGCCGCGGCTCCCGTGCGCCCGCATCTGCAACCGCTCGCGTGGGGTCAACTCGACGTTCAGCACAGAGACGACGACACCGGACAGATCAGTCCCGGCCACATCGTGTATGCCACTGTGCAGGTCACTGCCGGGGACGAGGCGATCTCCCTGCCCTCGATCACCGCTTCGAATCCCGAATACGTGGTGTGGCTGACGGTCTCCAACATCGGGCGTCATTCGGATAGGTTGCGCGTGGCCAGCGACGCTGATGGATCCCCGATCGCCTTGGTTCCCTCGCACGATGACGAACTTGTCACCGAATTCGGCCACCCCGCGCTCCCGATTCCCGGAGCGTCCTGCGCCGCCCTCGCGCCACGGCGCACGTGTGAAGTGACATTAGTGTGGTGGTTCTACGCCCACGGCCCCGTCGCTCCCCTACTCGGACTCACCCTGGCACCGACAGACAGCGATCCCACTGCCACGGACGACCGGACCGATGTCGCGTACGCGCCTTGGCCCAAGCTTCCGCCCGACCCCGAATGCCGCGGTGAAATGGCACAATTCTGCGGCGTCGTGGACGCACAGCGATGAGTGCAATTTCGCCTCGCATCTTGGATTTACGTAGCAGGGCGCTCTGAAGCCTCAAGCGAGGAACCGCGACGAGTGGGGCCAGTTTGGAGGGACTTCCAAGTGCTTTCGCGTCCGCGGTGATCAGTACCACCGCCGCCCGACTCCTACGACATCGCCACCAAGAAGGTCCCAAAGAAAGAGATCCACACGCCCTGACTCCGCTCGCGGGCAGCCGCGGGATGCTCCGCAAGGCACGATCACCAACGGGGCCGACTCTCCTCGATGTCTGCAGTGTTGGACATGTGCATCTCCCCTGGTTCGTTTCACGGATTGTTGTGACCAGCTCGCGGGTGAGGTCGACGCCGCGGACCTACACGCCGGTGGAACCGGACAGCGCGATCACAGCGAGTCGAGAAGCGGCCTGCGTCATGTGAACTCCTTCGATGGGAACTGTCAGGGCAGCGGTGTCGGCGCAACGCCGTCCGCCGCGTTCTGGGCAACGACTATGTCGTTGTAGCGACCGTCGACATAGGGGCCGACATTCACGCGAGTGGCGATCGTGCCGGTATTGAACAGTCCGTCCGCGACGGTCTGGAACAGAACGATCGACTTGTCGTCGATCGGGTAGAACTTGCCGGTACCGACCGTGTCGTGTAGTTCGCGTCCCTGTTCAGTCGTCAAACCCTGCGTGCCGACGTAGTACTCCTCGACCCATTCGTCGGGATGTGATTCGATCCAGTTGTTCGCGGCGACGTTCCGGCCCACGAAGTCGCCGATCGCCGCCGCCTTGGCCGGATCCTCGAGAACTTCGCGTCGCACGATCAACGTGTTGATTCCGGTGTTGATTCCGGTTCCGTCTCCGAGGACGGGCGGCTCGCCCACCTTGTAGTACTGGGCACCTGCGAGCATCGCTGCATCCACCGCGCCAGAGGAGAACGTCGGCGCGACCTCCGAACCTGCCAACTCGACGGCCTCGATGTCGGTCTTCGGATTCAGCCCGGCTTTGGCCAGCAGTCCGGCCGTGACCATGTGGCGCCCGGTCCCCGGTGGGTATGCCACCTTTCGCCCCTTCAGGTCCGCGACGGTCTTGACGTCACTTCCCGGCCGTGCCACCAGGAAGTACCCGCCGCTGCTGCCCGGATTGGCTTCGAGGCCGACCGCGACGATGTCGGTGATGCCGTTCGCCACGGCGATCGGAATCGGGGCCTCACCGATCGAACCGATGTCCGCGGCGCCCGAACGCAGTGCCTCGATGACCGCCGGTCCTCCGCTGAAGTCGGCGAACTCGAGCTCGTACGGTAGGCTCTCGGCCGCGCCCGACAGCTTCAGGGGCCGCGAGCGGCTGGCATCCTGCTCGGCGACGACCAGCTTGGTTCCCTCGGGAATGTCGCCACCGCCGTTCGCGATGGTGGCCTCGGCCAGCGCCTCCTGCTCACTCGAGCCGGACAGTCCGCACCCGGAGACAACCAGACTCGCGGCCAACACGGGCAGCATGAGCCACCGGGAACGTGTGGAAGACAGCATATTCAATCCTTTTCTTGAAGCGATTCGTGGTGGGCGGGACTCGCGTCATCGTGCGTCGGGCTCGTCGCCGACGCCGAGTTCTGTCAGTAGCCGCCGACGCAGCGTTCCGAATTCGGGTGTCTCGCGAGAGCGGGGTTGCGGGATTCCGACCTCCGAGGACAGGGAGATTTCACCGTCGGTCAGCACGATCACGCGGTTGGCGAGCAGGATCGCCTCGTCCACGTCGTGGGTGACCAGCAGCACCGCAGGCCGGTGTTTGGCGACCAGTTGCTGCAGTAGGCCATGCATCTTGATGCGGGTCAGCGGCGGCGGCGAGAACGCGACCGGCTTCGATGTCGAGTTCACCAAGAGTGCCACGACAATCCACTGCTCCTCGGACACCCCCGTCCTCGACGCCGCAACCAAGGCTGGACTGAACATGCCCTCCTCCTGTGGTCAGGGCCTGTGCGGAACCTGCAAGGTCACCCTCGTCTCCGGAGAAGTCGACATGCAACACAACGGCGGCATCCGCCCCAAGGAGATCGCCCAGAACAAGATCCTCCTGTGCTGCTCGAAACCACGAACCCCCCTCGTCGTCGACGCCTGACCGCCGACCCTACGAGAACACATCACATCCCCGAAAACCACCCCCAGCGTCGAGGAGGCCAGCGATGGCGTCGAACAGAGCAGTAACCTACGTCGGACCCGGTGAGGTCCAAGTCAATGAGATCCCGTTCCCCAAACTGGAACTGGTGAACGGACCGGGAGTTCATCCCGCCAACATCGGACGCAAGTGCGAGCACGGCGCCATCCTCAAGGTGGTCACCACCAACATCTGCGGCAGTGACCAGCACATGGTCCGCGGACGCACCACCGCCCCCGAAGGATTGGTTCTCGGCCACGAGATCACCGGCGAGATCGTCGAACTCGGCCGCGACGTCGAATTCCTTTCCGTCGGCGACGTCTGTTCGGTGCCGTTCAACATCGCCTGTGGCCGCTGCCGCAACTGCAAGATCGGGCAGACCGGTATCTGCCTCAACGTCAACCCCGATCGTCCCGGATCCGCCTACGGCTACGTCGACATGGGCGGCTGGGTCGGCGGTCAGGCCGAATATGTGATGGTCCCGTACGCGGACTTCAACCTGCTCAAGTTCCCCGACCGCGACCAGGCACTCGAGAAGATCCTCGACCTGACGATGCTCTCGGACATCTTCCCCACCGGGTACCACGGCGCCGTCACCGCCGGCGTGCGGCCCGGCTCCACCGTCTACATCGCCGGCGCCGGCCCGGTCGGTCTCGCCGCCGCGGTGGGAGCTCAGCTCCTCGGGGCGGCCGCCGTCATCGTCGCCGACATGAACCCGAGCCGACTCGAGCAGGCCCGCTCCTTCGGGTGCGAGACCGTGGACGTGTCCCAGGGCGACCCGGCTGAGCAGATCGAGCAGATCCTCGGCGTCCCCGAGGTCGACTGCGCCGTCGACGCCGTCGGATTCGAGGCCCGCGGGCACGGCGACCACGCCGGCCACGAGGCACCGGCGACCGTCCTGAACTCCCTGATGGACATCACCGCCGCCGGCGGCGGAATCGGCATTCCCGGCCTGTACGTCACCGACGACCCGGGCGGAGTTGACGACGCCGCCCGCAAGGGAGCCCTGTCGCTCAGCCTCGGCACCGGCTGGGCGAAGTCCCTCTCGTTCGCCACCGGACAGTGCCCGGTTATGAAGTACCACCGCGAACTGATGCACGCGATCCTGCGCGACCGGGCACGCATCGCCCAGGCCGTCAACGCCACCGTCATCTCCCTCGACGAGGCACCGGCCGGCTACGCCGAATTCGACAGCGGCGCCTCGAAGAAGTTCGTGATCGATCCCCACGGACTCATCTCCGCCTGAGACAGGATTCATCTGACCAACGTCGCAGCCTCTCCACACGTCGAAGGTCGACACATGCGGAGTTCTCGGTCGTCATCGAGTTGGGTCGCACCTCCGGCTCCCTCCCTGACGGGCGCTCACCCTCAATGCACGGCCAGCAGCCCACCCCGGTCGAGAAGGAGCAACTATGAATCGGTCCAAAGAACCTGATCAGAGTACCCGCGAAGACGATCTCCTTGTGCAGTTCTTCCAGCGGTGGGCTCCTTTCGGCGGTGGTTCAGATGAGGACATCATGGTTACGTTCGGCGTAACGAGGAGGGTCTACGTAGATCGTCTGCGTAGCTTGGCATGCAGCCCACGAATCCTGCGTTATCCCATCGCGGTTCGGATGCAGATCCATGACTTCTTCGGAGTGCCGTCGAGGCGACTCACCCCATGAGGTTGGCTCGCCGACGCTGCTCTCCGCTGCGTAGCGGGTCTGGAAGGTAGGTGTCAGGTCCTTCGTGGCCCAGCCGGAGTCAGGGAGGGCTGAGCCGATGTAACCGCAGGGTCGATTCCTGGCCACCGCCGTGGTCAACGATGCGGCACCGCCTCCACCCACCCGCGACTACGGTTTGTGAGCGACGTTCAGAAACGCGGCATGCTGTGAACCAAATTGTGCCATCTGTCGGAGAACTCAAATTCAGCTAGACCGATGACTGGAATCACCTGCGAGATAACAAGTTTTGTCATGAAGTCAAAACTCGGCGTAAAATCACGCCTGATCAGGCCGATGATCGCATTGACGTGATACTCCGCGATGATCAATGCCGGGTGATTCGCGGAGGCATCGCGGTCATCTAGCCCACCGCCGATCGCTTCCGCAAGCGGCTCAGCAAGCCTCTGCACCCATTCTCTGGGAACTGACTCCAACTCGAACATGTTCGGATATCGAAAGAGTTCCTCGACAAGCCGGTAAATCGTGATCACAACTCGATAGTTTGCGTCTGGATTTTCCCGCTGAACATCTTCGCGGATTCGGTGTTCCACATGTCTGACAGAGCGCAGAAGTAGCTCACTGAACACGTCGTTGATGCCGCGCTCGAAGTGATAGTAGAAGGTGGTCGAGCTGACACCAGCTTCTTTGCAGATCGAAGCTACCGTGATCGGCTGCTTCCGGCGAGACGAAGCCTGCCGCACAGCGCTTCCGAAGATCTTCATCTTGGTCCGCTGATTCTTGGTCTCAGCTGCACGCGCTCGCGCCGCCGCCGCACGGTCCTCTAACTTCGGAGTCATGCGCAAACCATAGTCCTCATACTCAGTGCCATCCGACTCGGATGCCTATCTCACTCGGGTCACAATCCGAGTCGGGTATTGACCCCAGTCGGATAGTGATTCAGACTGGGGTTTCCCCGGATGAAGAGGAGACCGCCATGACAGGCGATCGGATTCGACTGAAGGCTTTTTTGGAACAGAGCGAGGAATTTCTCGAGAGTGCGCGCACCCAGTTTCCGGATGCTGCGAAACTCACCATCCCAGACGTCCTGATGCAGGAGCCCCGTCCGCTTACGCCGGTGTGGATCGATAACCCAGACTCGCCCACGCGAGAAGAACGCAGGCAAATCGAAGATGACTTCTTCGGACCGAATGGAGTCGCACACTTCGCCTACGCCGGGGAGCGGTCGAAGAAGACCGATCGACATCAACTTTTCGCGCTCGCCGAACAACTGAATGGCAGATTGCCGCTCGCACACGCTGTTGACCACCCGATGGAGCAACACCCACAAGCTCGCATGAGATTCGGTCCCAGCGACGGCACCTTGAAGATCTACAACCTTCCGATTCCTCTCGAGGTCGACAAGTACCGGGAAGTCGCTGAAAGCAAGGAGTTGTTCGCCGCGCACAACGACGGGCTCGGCTATGCGGGTGCAGTCTCAGCCGCGATGCTCGTACTCGACTCTGCACCGGCATGGGGTGGATACACCTGCTTCCAGCAGTTCATCCGACTCGCCATAGCCCTAGCTAACTCTGACGCGAGGGCTTTTCGCGCCCTGTTCACCCCGGACGCAATCGTTGCTGTCCGCCCGCGGGGCAAGGGCGCGATCCGCGTCGCGTCACCAGTCCTCTATGTCAATGACCATGGACATCCACAGACGTTCTTCCGCATCGGTTCGGGCGAGTACCAAATCAGCTGGCGAAAGGATCTCCCCGCCCTGAACCAAGCTCGAGAGTTGCTTGTGAGGCTCGCGCAGCCTTTCGCGCCATCATCAACCTTTGTGCACATGATGCATCCGGGCCAGGGGGTACTAATCCGAAATCCCCAGGTAATTCACTCCCGGACTGCCTTCGAGGACGACGTCTACGGTACGCAACGCGTACTCGCTCGCAAGTGGTTTGTGGCGTCCGCCGCTGACTCCGCCTACAAACACGTCCCGGGGATGAACGTCCATCCCCGGTACTCACGGCTCTACCCCGAGTACTTTGCTCCCGAGTACCTGTCCGGAGAGTGGCATTTCGATCAATCAGCTGGTCGCAACGTGCGGATCGGGTAACGCCAACCGCCAGGGGAGACTCGAGTGTCACACGGGGTGTCCGATCGAGCGGAACGCCTTCGGCGAGGCCGCGCACGTGCGCGATGGCAGTGGACCCAGGTGAGGTTTCGACAGGCACGCACCCGATTAACACCTCGGCTGCCCGCAAGCCGAACGCCTAGCACCGGATGACGATCCTGCAGCGGGCGGCCGCGGGTGGGTGTTGTTCTTCAGTGGGTGTTGTTCTTCAGTCAGCATTGCGACCGTGATCGCGCGGCTGTCGATTGATGTGTCGGCCGTGACCTCGTTTGTGCCACTTCGGGCTCCGACGAAGGATTGCGTCACAATGCCGCTGCTCGAGTAGCCGAGAACCTCGTCACTGCCGATGCGTCGCCGTCGGGCGTGAGGCGCATCGGCAGTCCGGGGCCGTCTCCGGCTTTGTTGGAGTCCACGGAGGTCAGGTCGATCTGCAGAAGGCACGAGCCCGAAATCGGCACGGCGCCGTCTGTCGTGCGGTAGTTCTAAAGCTGCGCGCGATGTCGCGAGCAGCTGAAAATCGTCTGATCCTCGTTCAGCGACCAGAACGAATCCGCGCACACTCCGGTACAGGCCCAGTCCTTCCGTTAGAGGACCTCCTGGAACGACGAAGCCCCCACCCTCGAGGGGAATGGGGGAGTTCGTTGTGTGCGTGCGCTTTGCGGCGTGACCGTGAACAGTTTGCGGTCGGGGTCGAAGATGCGGCGTTCGATGTCATAGAGGGGACGTGTCATATCCACAGTTGATCACCGCTTTTCGCGAGATCCGAGATGCAATTGTCTTCATGGGCTGCACCGTACGAGCCGGGCCCGAGCCAGTAGCGGCACAGCCCATCACGCCCGCGCTACCGTTCAACGTATGGGGACGACATTTCACGGGCCGGTCCCTGGCCGCACATCACCCGCGCCATTCGAGTGAGGAGGCCGCGCCATGCCGCGATCGCTTACCTGGGCGAGGACGCGCCGACGCCGCTTCCGCTGCGGGCCGGCGATCTCCTCGTCGTGAACGCATCTCGGGCGGCGGTGCGCGCGCATGTGGTCTCTCTGGTCACGCTTGTGTGAAACTTACTGCGTCAGTTCGACTCACACCGGATAGGGACCCGAAGGGCCAGCGACCAATTTAATGGATCGGCCCTTCTCTAGTTTCCGTACCAACGCGGCACGGGCCAATCCGGTGCGACGCCGAGGTCAGTCCATCGGGTACCTGGTACCACCGAGTTCAGAAACTTCTTCAACGCCGCTGTGGCGCTGAGGTTCGCGATGGCTTCCTCGTCGACCACCTCACGCACCGGCCACTGCGGAACGCTGATCTTGACAGCGATCTCGTCACCGGGTCGTTCGAAGGTCGTCTGTGTCGCGGCCGCGACGATCTCGACGTTGACGCTGTGCGTCTCGGCTTCGTCGAGACGATACGGAGTGCGGTGGTGAAGTCCTGGACGGAGCATCACAAGTAATTGATGCGGGTTCAGGGGATACAACGCCACGGCGCTGAGCCCAACGCCCGCGTTGATATCTCGGGTGAAGGGAGGTCCAGCCAGAAGAACAACCGGGTCATCACAGGTGACGATCGGTGTCGCAGTGCGACAAACCGCCCACTCGCGGTCATAGAGTCCTGTCGCTGCAACATTGCGGACGTCTTTGATCATCAGATCGAGCGCCTCATGTTGCGGGTCGGCCTGCCGTTTGCGCATCGACTCCTCGATGTCCTCGGAACTCAGGCCTGATTGCTTCAGGTACTCGCGTTTCGCCGAGTCCGGGCCGGTGATGAGGGCGAGTGTTCGCTCACGGTACCGGGTCTCCGACATCGACGAGTTCATCGACACCCTCAACCGCGTCGCCGCGGGCGGCTCGGCCATCGACCCCAGCGTGGTGAGCCGGATGGTCGCCAGGCCGCACCGCGACAGCCGCCCTATCGACACGCTGTCGACCCGTGAACGCGAGGTCCTCGGCCTCATGGCCGAAGGCCGATCGGGACCGCGGCCAGCGACTGTGCCGCCGCCGGCGCCTTGTGCAGCACGACGTCATGGGCATCGTCGGCGCGGAGGTGGCGATGCCGCTGGGCGAGCCGTGGCGGATCGGCAAGCGGCCCTCGCGGACGGGATGGCCGTCGTGATGACCTCCCACAACCCGCAGCACGCGTTCACCTGCGCCACCACCGAAATCATCGCCCCTGACCATCGTTTCGACCGGGTCGACGTGCGCGTCGTCAAAGACCGCAGCGCGCCGCTGAGGGACGTTGCGACCTTTCACGGCGGCAATGCACACCGAGTTATATGCCGGTGACCCCTGTTCCGACTCCTGCGGGTTCCGGATCTGCACCGGGACCCGCATCAAACGCCGATGGTCTTCTACCGCATCGTTGGCCAGGTCGTCCAGGTAGCGCTCGAGCATGAGTCGGTCGATGCCTGTGACGTCGCCGGTGGGGTAAGTGAGGAACCGGGTGCAACGGGTCACCGTTTGAGATGTCGCCGTTGGTATGGGTTGAGCTGCGTCCGATGCTCAACCGCCAGCGGACGAACCGTCTGGAGTTCGAGAGTCCTCCGCACCGATAATCAGCTGGGCGACCACGGTGACCTGCCGACGGCATTCGCCGAGCGCCTCCGGGAGAGACCCTGGCGGCGTCAAGCCGGTCGCTGAGGGGCCGATCGAGGCAGCTCCACATCCGGAGGGTATCGAAAGTCAGGTCTGCCCAACCGGTGTGACACGCAACGTCGATACTGCCCGCGGCTGCGCACTCGTCCGCACGGAAGCGTCCGCCTGGCCCTGCGACCGGCACCTTCGCTGAAAGTTCACCGTAGAGCTTGCCGATGACCAGGACCTGCCGGCGGAGGCTCCCCTCGGTTGATGCCCCGCGGGATACCGATGGGGATGCCGTGGCGTTTCTTCTCACTGCTACAGGGTCGAGGGGTCCCCGACATCGATCCGGGCCGCCGGTTGGCCGCAGCACGATTCGGCCGACCTTCGATGGCCATGAACATCGGTCGAAACGCGGTCGTTGTTGCGCTCCCCAGTAGTCCTCGCCGCCACCTTCAACACCCACCTCGGCGATCTACCGAACTTCCCGTTCACCACCGATGACGGGCTCATCGTCACCCGCACCAACCGCTCGACGAACGTCCGGCGAAGGCTAACCACCAACCATCCGGACCGCGATCCACAGCCTTCCCTTCCCCGAGCACGGCATCACTGATGATCGACGCTGAGGACCGCGTCGATCAAGAACTGGGCGTTCCTTCACCGAATGTCCCGGCCTGCCCGCAATGTCGATACTGTGCCCGCGCCGGGACAGCACACCGACAGATGTACGTCGCCGACCCATTCCCTCCCCCACTGCCTTGATCTACTCGACCGCAACATCGTCTTCGGTCACGTCAGGCACGTGGGGTGGGCTTCGCTTCCCGGGTCGGCGAGAAAGCCTCAGCGGAGATCCCGGCCGGTTCATCCGTGAGCATCGGCGCGACCGCGAAGCGACTGTGCGCTTCAACGATGGCGTCGACTTCGTTGATCCCGTCGGCTGCCCGACGCTTCAGGATGTCTGACGTGGGTACGCAGGTTGGATTAGCCGAACTCAGCCAGCCCTTGGCCCGCTCGATCGAGTCGACGCTCGCCCAATCATGCGTGTGCGGGCGACCCCTGCAGGGTTACCGGTATCGGCGGTTCGATTCGCCGTCGATCAAGCGGTAGACGACGTACAGGGAGAACCACGTGATGAGCACAGCCGCGAGAACCAGCAACACCTCGAAAACGATGACCACCGTCACATTCTAGAGCGCTGGGCGGCGGTGATACGTGGGAGGCACCGTCTGGGGCACGAAGCACGGCAGCATCGGTTCTCCGGCGTGTGAACGGTGGTGTGGGCGGGTGGGTGTTCGGCTCGTTGCAGGGCGGGAGCATATCGATTGCCAGGATGCCGCGCTGGCGACATGTTTCGATCCTCACCGGGTCGCATCCCCAAACGCGGACGAGCGGGATGGTGGGGAGCACGGTGGAACGGCAACGCGGCCAGTGCCGAGAAAGCGGGCACCACTCCAGCGTACCGATCTCGTCGAAGTGTGCGGTCAGACCGCCGCAGTAGAGGTTTCGCCAGGTGCCGAGACGATCAGCAATCGGCAGGTGCTCCGCCGCCCTCCTCGCAACAGGCGATTCCTCCCATGCATGGAGGCTTGCGCCTCAGTCCGACTGCCGGGACCTACCACCGTTCGCCCAATTGGTTGGTTACCGCGGTTTACCGTTACGATGTTCGAGTTCCTGTCAGGCTCACGGGTTTTGGAATCTGGTGTCCGCCGGTTCATCCTAATCGGCATGGTGCTGCTGCTGTTCCGGCCCTTCGCGTACTCCCTGTTTCGCCCCGAGAGAACATCTACCTCCGCAGCGGCTCGTCGGCCACCGCCTCGACCCCCACCTGCTCGGTCTCCACAAGCGACGCCGACGCGACCAGGAGCAGGCCTCCGACGGATACCGCTGCCGGGGCGCCCCCTCACGCGCATGTGCTCCGGAAGACGCGGTGACACAAGGGCACCGGCTGACTCGGCGACCGACTGTCGGTCGTCTCAACTCAGCGACCGGCTGCTGGTGGCGCGGTGTTGGTGTGTGTGTGGGGGGGACGAGGACCACCGGGCGGCGGCCGTGGTGGATCAGGTGCGAGGACCGTTCGCCGACTCGGATACCAGTGGCTATGCGCGGGTGCGCGAACGCCAGGTGGACGATCGAGCGTGACGACTCGACGGCCCGGCGGGTTCCCGGACGGTGGCGGTACGGCGGCCGGGTGATCTGGTCGCGGGGGTGGGGAGACGGCGGGCGGGCGATGTCGTTTTCCGGGGTGGACGATCCGGCACGGATCGGGTGAGGCTCATCGAGAGGTTGGCCGCCAGGATGTGATAAATCTGTGGCCGGACGAGGCCGGGTGGCCGCAGGACATCGGTGTGGTGGCCCTGCTCGAGGTGACCTCGTCGACACGGGGCGGTTCCTGCTCGGGGTTGTCCGGACGTCGGAGGACCCGCTAGGTGATGGGCCCTGTCAGCAGGCTGACCGCGCCGTCAACCACCAGGAGGGCGCCGCCCCAATCCACATCATCGCGTTCATGGCTTCCTGCTGGGCCGTGATTCGCGCGCCGGGGTATGCCCTCGGGTTGCGGATCAGCGGTTCGGTCGGGACACGAGACTCGCGAGGCCTATCGAGGGCTGTCTCCCCCGTCGATGGTGGCCCGCCGGAAGCACGCAGGATGTCGGTCTGGCTCGACGCCCGCCACTGCACCCATCCCCCCAGTGGGCGCCACCGACGACGGGCGTTTGCTGCAGCATGATCTCGCTCATCAGGATGTGTCGGGCGGTCACACACCCTCACGACGCCGCGGGAGATTCCAGGCCTCCGACTCGCACCGGCTGATCGGCACGAGGCGTCGCCCGTCACTTCTCCTCACACGTCCCGTCGGCGAGGCGCGAACCGGAGTTTCCGTCGCCGTAATGTTCCCGCCGAGCAGCCGCAACAGGGCGGGTGCACGATAACCGCATGCCCCACTCCAACCCGGTTGCCGCGTGGAAAACCCTCCGCCAGGGTAACGAGCGCTTCGTCAGCGGAGTCTCGATCCACCCCGGTCAGGGAATCGCCGACCGCGCGCAGCTCGACGCCGAGCAACACCTCACCGCGGTGGTGTTCGGATGCGGAGACTCACGTGTCGCCGCGGAAATCATCTTCGACCAGGGACTCGGTGACATGTTCGTCGTCCGCACGGCCGGCCACGTCCTCGACGACGCCGTGCTCGGTTCCATCGAATACGCGGTGCAGATCCTCGACGCGCCCTTGATCGTCGTGCTGGGTCATGACGGTTGCGGCGCCGTGAAGTCCACGCTGGACGCGCTGGACAAGGGCAAGGTTCCGGACGGCTTCATCCGCAGCATCGTCGAACGGGTGGCGCCGTCGATCATGGTGGGTCGCAAAGAGGGCCTCACCACCGTCGACGAACTCGAAGGCCGCCACGTCGTGGAGACCGGGGCTCTCCTGATGCAGCGTTCGCGCATCATCGCCGATCGCGTCGGAAGTGGTGCCTGCGCTATTGCCGGCGTCACCTACAAACTGTCCGACGGCCGGATGCACCTGCAGGGAGGGGTCGGAGACATCGGCGAGCTCCGCGACTGACGCGACACACCGAGCCCGCTGATCCGCTGATCCACCGGTCCATCCGGAGACCTGACGCGGTGAACGGAACGCACGGGCAGATCGCGAACCGGCCGATCTCCGCGGCCCCCGAGGTCACCGCGAAGGAGACCCGGAAGGTCCTCGCCAGGCCGGCGAGCATTGCGACTCGATCGATTCCCACGTGCCGACGCATCGGGACACCTCGTGCCCGCTGCGGTGATCGCCCGGGCGCACGCACGACGACGATCGAGTAGCTCACTTCTGCGGCTGTGGCCCCCTCTCGGCCACCTGACGGACCGCCGCCGCGACCGCCGGCGCGACAGTGGCGTCGAACACGCTCGGCACGATGTAGGTGGCATTGAGCTCCGGCGGCGACACCCTGTCGGCGATCGCGCCGGCCGCGGCGATCAGCATCTCGTCGGTGATGTCGACCGCGTGCGCGTCGAGCAGACCGCGGAACACCCCGGGGAAGGCGAGGACGTTGTTGATCTGGTTCGGAAAGTCGGACCGGCCGGTGGCCACCACGGCGGCATGTTCACCGGCGACGACGGGATCGACCTCCGGGACCGGATTGGCGAGTGCGAACACGATCGAGTCGTCGGCCATCGCCGCGATGTCCTTACCCGTGAGAATGTTCGGCGCGGAGACCCCGATGAACACGTCCGCCCCGACCAGCGCGTCCCGCAGTGATCCCGTCCGAGCCTCCGGATTGGTGTGCTCGGCGATCCAGGTACGAAATTCGTCGGCGGTGTCGTCCGGGGACAGAATTCCCTTCCGCCCGCAACCGATGATGTTCGTGCCGCCCTGGGCGACGAGCAACCGGATGACGGCGTGCCCGGCGGCGCCGACACCCGAGACCACGATCCGAGCCCGGTCGAGCGTCTTGCCGACCACGCGCAGCGCGTTGGTCAGGGCGGCCAGGACCACGATCGCGGTGCCGTGCTGGTCGTCGTGGAACACCGGAATGTCCAACATGTCGCGGAGCCGGGCCTCGATCTCGAAACACCGTGGCGCGGAGATGTCTTCGAGGTTGATCCCGCCGTAGACGGGTGCCAGGGCGCGGACGATCTCGACGATGGCATCCGGGTCCTGGGTGTCCAGGCACACCGGCCAGGCGTCCACACCACCGAATTGTTTGAACAGTGCCGCCTTGCCCTCCATCACCGGGATCGACGCCGCGGCACCGATGTTGCCCAATCCCAGGACTGCGGACCCGTCGGTGACCACGGCGACGGTGTTGCGTTTGATCGTCAACCGGCGCACGTCCTCGGGGTGTTCGGCGATCGCGGTGCACACCCGGGCGACGCCGGGGGTGTAGGCGCGGGAGAGGTCGTCGCGGTGTGTCAGCGGAACCGTCGGGTTCACCTCGAGTTTGCCGCCCAGATGCAGCAGGAAGGTGCGGTCGCTGACCTTGCCGACGGTCACCCCGGGCACCTCGGCGATGGCGGTCGCGATCTGGTCGGCGTGCGCGACGTCCGAGGCGTCGCAGGTGAGGTCGATGACCATGTGGTCGGGGTGGCTCTCGGCCACATCGAGCGCCGTCATCGCGCCCTTCACCGACGCGATGGCTGCCGCCAACGTGGACGTGGTGCCGACGCCGACCGGTGCGTGGACGCGGACGGTGATCGAATAGCCGGGGCTGGGACTGGGCATGGGAACTCCTGATCGAGTGACGAGCAGCAGGCGCCCACAGGGGGCGTGACCCGATCGGCCCGCACGGCCGGCGCTTCCGCCGCAACATCTTCAGTCTGCGCGGCCAGCGCCGATCCGGACAAGAGGAGTTCGGCTGATTCCGCGCCCGAAACGCTGCCCCGCGTCCCCGGGCCGCGGAGCAGGATGGAAGACACACCGGCGACCAACCACCAGGCGCGAACACAGAACACGGTGATTGGTTACCGCGAGTTAACCCCTCGTCCGGGAACACGCCACGGCGAAAGTGTCCGCGGGTCCGGGGCCGTGCTCCGCCGGGACCTGGCATAGCTGTCTCCCCGGCGTTGTCGCCGGCACTGGTGGGCGCGGTGGCCCATCGAGGGGTCGTGCTGGGCCTCGCTGGCGCGCGGTGACACCGCGGCCTTGCGCGGCCGGGCGGCGGTCTGCGGGGGACCTGTGGGCGACTTCGCGGGTCTGCTCCGGATCGGCCGATCGACCCCCGCGCTGGCCGATCGGTGGTGGGGCACCTACCTTTCCAGCCCACACGGGCCGGCGGTGTCGGTCGGGTCGGTGGGGTTGTTTCTGAAGGCGTAGGCGGCGAGGGTGGCGGCGCCCGCGGCGATCCAGAGGGCGCCGAACCCGAGCACCCGGTATGTCGCCGCGCCGGCGGCCGCCCCCACCGCGACCGCAGCCCAGAGCTGTAGGTATCGAACCCATCGATGGGGTCCCCGGCCGAAGAGTCGATCGGTCAGGGACCGCGCCGCGTCGGCGAGCAGGCCGCCGGTCTCGAGCAGGGTGGCTTCGGCTCCCATGGCCAGGGCGAGGGCGAATCCGATCAGGGGTGCGGTGGTGGTGACCGCGTGGAGGCCGCCGGCCGCCGCGAGGAGGCCCGCCGCGAGCAGCAGTACCCGTGGTACCGGCTGGCGTGGCCACTTCTGCCCGACCACCGCGGCCAGGACGACACCGACGACGAACCCGGCAAGGATGGCCCCGGTCAGGCCCACGACGAACCACGAACTGCTGCCGAGGGCGACGCCGGCTCGGGTAGTGGTGGCTTCGATCGAGGAGACGAAGAACCCGCCGAGCAGGACGAACCCGAAGGCGTCGACGAATCCGAGGTGCATCGCGACGATCGTCTCCACCGGTCGCCGTGACCGCGGTCGCGCTGTCATCTCTGCATCGGTTGTGCTCATCGGCTCTCTCACCACCGGTAGGTTGCCGGCATCGGGCAGGGTGGGGATCGTGGACCAGCGCGGTCGGTCCGGTCCTCTCCCCTCGGTGGCGAGGCGCCTGCCGCGACCGTTTTACGGGCGCCCGGGTTTCGGGATGCGGGGCCGGAAGGGGCTCTGCAGCGCGAATTCTAGCAAATTGCTAAGATTCGCAAGTAATGCAACCTGCCGGAGTTGGAGGTTGCAGGCGAGGCCGCAGACCCGGCGACGCGGCGAGCGCGACACGCACCTCGCCGCCGCAGGCTCGACCCGGACGACAGGAGGAGCCATGACCGCGAACTCGCGCCAACCCCTGTACCAGATGAAGGCGGACTTCTTCAAAACGTTGGGGCACCCGGCGCGCATCCGGGTCCTCGAGCTTCTCAGCGAACGCGAACACGCCGTGTCCGAGATGTTGCCCGAGGTGGGAATCGAGCCGGCGAACCTGTCCCAGCAGCTATCGATCCTCCGGCGCGCCGGCCTGGTCACCGCCCGCCGTGAGGGCCTGTCGGTGTCCTACGCGCTGACCTCCCCCCGCATCGCCGAACTCCTGCGGGTGGCGCGGGGGATCTTGACGGGGGTGGTGGCCGGGCAGGCCGAGGTGCTCGAGGACGTCTCCCAACCTCCTGCCTTGGTGGGTGAAACCGGGGGCTGACGGGGGCTCACCAAGGCAGGAATCCCCCATTGCATGGGTTGGTTGCGAATTTTCTTAAGTGCGTACATTGTGCGATCGGGTGGCGTGGGAGATGTCGCTCTCGACCGGAAAACGAGAAAAGAGAAGTGGGCGGTGACGAACAATCACGACGGTGGTGCCAGTGGTCCGTCCGACGGCGGTCCGGTCTTGACGGGAATCAGCGTGGCCGTCGTCGCGGTGTCCACCACCGGCTCGCGCACGGCCGGGTCGGCGCGGACCCGGCCGCCGTGGGTCGCGATGGAGGACTATGCGGCACTCATCCGGGCGAACACCCCGATGCGCGCGCTGCGCCTTCCGGTGACCACGGGCGACCCGCACGTGCTGACCGAGCGCATCCTGGGACTCCCGACGGGGGTGTCCGCGGTGTTCGTGGTCGGGGTGGGGCACCGGGAGTCCGCGGCGGTAGCGCGTGCGGTGACCGGGCGCGGCGGGCCCGTGGTCCTCACCGAACTGGACGTGCTGACGGCGGCGGTGGCGGCCGCGGCGATCACCACCCTGCGCCGCCGCGGCGTGCCGCCGCGCGCCGGCCGGGTCGTGATCACCGGCGCGTCGTGGGCGCCGTTGCTGGCTCCAGTGTTGATCGCCTCCGGGGTCGGGGATCTGAGCAGCTGGCATGAGCGTGATGCCGAGGCGTTCCCGCTGCGCCGGGTGATGGACCACAACGATGTCCTGGTCGATCTCGCCGGCTGCGCCCCCGACGGTGCGGCAGTCGGTCGCACGGTGACGGTCCCGGCCGACGGCTTCGCCTATGGTGCGCTGGTGCTGCCGGGGCTGCTCGCCGCGCTGTGTGGACACGAGGTGCGGACCGTGACGGTCGAGGTGGTGGCCGCATGTGTGCGGGCGTTGGCGCTGATCACCCCCGCCGATCGGATGCTGCCGTCTCTCGGTGACCGGCTGCTGGTGTCCGCGGTCGCCCGCCACGTGAGCCGGGCCCTCGGCCATCCCGTCCCGTATCGCGATCCACATCGGTGATCGAACGCACCGCACCGCACGCAGCACATTCTGTCGGATTCTTGTGAGGAGAACACCCGTGAGCACCCCCACCGCCCCCGGCGCTGCCGGCGCCGGCACTGCCCCGACCGCGCATCCCGCCGTCGTGTCCTGGGTCGACGAGATCGCCGACCTCACGGCACCGGACGAGGTGGTGTGGTGCGACGGCAGCGCCGGCGAGTGGGACCGGCTGACCACACAATTGGTGGACAAGGGCACCTTCGTGCGACTGGAGCGCAAACCGAACTCCTTCTGGTGCGCCTCCGACCCCGAGGACGTTGCCCGGGTCGAGGACCGCACCTTCATCTGCTCCCGGTTCCAGGCGGACGCGGGTCCGACGAACAACTGGATGGACCCGGTCGACATGAAGACGGTGATGACCGAGCATTACCGCGGCGCGATGGCCGGGCGCACGATGTACGTCATCGCGTTCTGCATGGGACCCCTCGATGCGGCCGAGCCGAAGTTCGGGGTCCAGATCACCGATTCGGAGTACGTGGCGGTGTCGATGCAGATCATGACCCGCTCCGGCACCCCGGTCTGGGACAGGCTCACCGCGGGCACCGAATTCGTCCGATGCCTGCACTCGGTCGGCGCCCCGCTGTACCCGGGTCAGGTGGACGTGCCGTGGCCGTGCGATCACACCAAATACATCTCCCACTTCCCCGAGGAGCGCACCATCTGGAGTTACGGCTCCGGCTACGGCGGCAACGCCCTGCTCGGCAAGAAGTGCTACGCGCTGCGGATCGCGTCGAAGATGGGCAAGGACGAGGGCTGGCTCGCCGAGCACATGCTCATCCTCAAACTCACCTCACCCGAGCAGCGAGTGCACTACATCGCGGCGGCGTTCCCGTCGGCCTGCGGCAAGACCAACCTGGCCATGCTCGACCCCACCCTCGACGGGTGGACCGCCGAGACCATCGGCGACGACATCGCCTGGCTGCGGTTCGGTGACGACGGCCGGCTCTATGCGGTCAACCCGGAGGCCGGGTTCTTCGGCGTCGCCCCCGGCACCGGCGTCCACACCAACCCGCACGCGATGGCCACCATCGAGCGGGGCAACTCGATCTTCACCAACGTCGCCCTCACCGACGACGGCGACATCTGGTGGGAAGGGCTGACGGACACGCCGCCGGCGCATCTGACGGACTGGAAACGGCGGGACTGGACCCCGGCCTCCGGAGAGCCTGCCGCGCACCCGAACTCGCGGTATTGCACCCCGATCACCCAGTGCCCGACCGTTGCCCCCGAATGGGACGATCCGGCCGGGGTGCCGATCTCGGCGATCCTCTTCGGCGGCCGCCGCGCCACCACCATCCCACTGGTCACCGAATCGCGCAGCTGGCAGCACGGGGTGTTCCTGGCTTCGACCCTGTCGTCGGAAACCACCGCCGCCGCGGCCGGGCAGGTCGGCGTCGTGCGCCGCGACCCGATGGCGATGCTGCCGTTCCTCGGCTACCACGTCGGGGACTACTTCCAGCACTGGCTCGACATCGGCACCCGGACGAACGCCGAGTTGCTGCCGAAGATCTTCTACGTCAACTGGTTCCGCCGCGGCGATGACGACGAATTCCTCTGGCCAGGCTTCGGGGAGAACTCCCGGATCCTCGAGTGGGCGCTGCGGCGGATCGAGGGCACCGCCGACGCCGAGGCGACCCCGATCGGCCTGGTGCCCACCCCGGGCGCCCTCGACCTGACGGGCCTGAAGTTCGATCACACCAAGATCGCCGCCGCCCTGAAGGTCGACACGACCGAATGGGTAGCCGAGACCCGGTTGATCGACGAGTGGTACGCGAGGATCGGCGGCAACACGCTGCCCGACGTCCTGCGCCAAGAACTCGGGGCCCTCAAGCTCCGCCTGGCCGAGCTCGAACTCGGCGACGCCCTCCACCGCAGGGGAACTCACGCCACCTCCGGTGAGAAGGATTCGCGCTGGTCACGACCGCGGTTCTGACCCGGGACGCGCAACGCTCGGGCAGCACGGATCAGTTCGAGACCGTGCCGGGTTCCGAGCGGTGAGGCCGTCCGGTCCCGGCCGAGACCAGCGTCCGGTGCCCACACCCGGGGCAGCGGTCGTCGCCGGCCCGCAGCGCCGACACCCGGCACCACCGTCCGCAGTCGGTGCAATGCAGAATCCGCCCCCCCCGCAGGACGGTGATCGGGGTTACCCGCATCACTCAACTTTCCATGATGGTTACTTGCTAACATTAGCAACTATAGAGGAGATGGCCTGCTGGCCGTCACTACCGAGGAACGTCGATGACCGAACCCACCACCACCGGCCCGGCCGACGCGGCCGAGAGCACCCTCGTGCGGGCGGCGCGGTCGGTGGCCGCGCTGCTGCCGCGCTGGGGTGAGTGGAAACCCGCGGCTGGTGCCCCGGGCGCAGATTTGCTCGCCGGGCTGATCGTCGCGCTGGTGGCGCTGCCGCTGGCGTTGGGGTTCGGGATCAGTTCCGGTCTCGGCGCCGCCGCCGGCCTGACCACCGCCGTCATTGCCGGGGCGGTGGCGGCCGTGTTCGGCGGGTCCCGGTTCCAGGTGTCGGGCCCGACCGGGGCGATGACCGTGGTGCTGGTGCCGATCGTCGGTCAGTACGGGCCGACCGGGGTCCTCGCGGTCGGGCTGATCGCCGGAATGGTGCTGGTCGTCCTCGCGTTCGCCGGGGTGGGCCGGGCCGTGCGGTACATGCCGGCCCCGGTGATCGAGGGATTCACCGCCGGCATCGCCGTCGTCATCGCGTTGCAGCAGTTTCCCGCCGCGCTGGGCATCACCGGCGCCGCCGGGGAGAAGGTGTGGCAGAGCGCCGCCGACGCCGTCCGCCAGTTCGCCCAGGACCCCTCCCTGCTGACCCCGGCGACCGCACTGGCGGTGGCCGCGGTCATCCTCCTCGGCGGCCGCTACCTCCCCCGCGTCCCCTTCTCCCTGATTGCGGTCGCCGCCACCACCCTGATCGCGCAACTCTTTCACCTCGACATCGCCCGGATCGGCACCATTCCGGCCGGGTTCGCCGCACCCACCCTGAGTTTCCTGCACCTCGGCGAGCTGACCTCACTGATCGCCCCCGCCCTCGCGGTCGGCGCGCTGGCGGCACTCGAGTCACTGCTGTCGGCGACCGCCGCCGACTCGATGGCCGTGGGAGCCCGCCACAACCCGGACCGGGAACTGTTCGGGCAGGGGCTCGCGAACATCGCCGCCCCGCTGTTCGGCGGTGTCCCGGCGACCGGGGCGATCGCCCGCACCGCCGTCAACGTGCGCTCCGGCGCCCGCACCCGGCTCGCCGCCCTCACCCACGCGCTCATCCTCGCGGCGATCGTGTATTCGGCGGCCGGGCTCGTCGCGCAGATCCCGCTCGCCGCCCTGGCGGGGGTGCTGCTGGCGACCACGGTGCGGATGGTCGAGACCGCCTCGATCCTGGCCATCACCCGAGCCACCCGCGCCGACACGATCGTCATGGTCGCCACCTTCCTGGTCACCGTCGTCTTCGACCTGGTCACCGCGGTCGCCGTCGGGGTCGGGTTCGCCGCCGTCCTCGCGCTCCGCGCGGTCGCGAAATCCGCCCGCCTCGAACAGGTCCCGCTCGAAACCGACGACCACCTCGCCGAGGAACACGACCTGCTCCGCGAGCACATCGTCGCGTACCGGATCGACGGCGCCCTGTTCTTCGCCGCCGCGCACCGGTTCCTACTCGAACTCGCCGACGTCTCCGACGTCAAGGTGGTGATCCTGCGGATGTCGCGGATCACCGCCATCGACGCCACCGGCGCGATCGTCCTCAAGGACGTCATCACCAAGCTCGAGCACCGGCACATCACCGTCCTGATCTCCGGAGCCAAACCCGAACACCTCCGCCCCCTGACCGCGCTCGGGGTGTTCACCACCACCGACAGCGAAGACCGGCACCTCTTCGACACCACCCCGCTTGCCATCGCCTACGCCCGCATGCTCGTCCTACCCGAACACCACTACACCCCCACCACGAACGAGGACCGATGACCGAGAACCCCGCAGCCACTCCCACCCCCACGCCCACCGCGCGGCAACGCCTCGGCTACGTCCTGGGCAGGACCCTGCCCGCCGAGTTCCACGGCTGGGTCGTGGGCGACACCACCGGGCCCGGCGCCACCCGCCGCTACGCCACCCGCTGCCTGATCCCGCTGATCCCGATCCTGGTCGGGCTCCTGCTCATCCCCGGCCCCTGGATCATCCGTACCGGGATGGTGCTGCTGCTGTTCCTGCCGTTCGTGTACTTCCTCCTCGCCCTGAAGAACATCTACCTCCGCCACCGCCTGGTCAGTCACGGCCTCGACCCCCGCCTCCTCAACGCCACCAAACAACGCCGACTCGACCAGGAGCAGGCCTCCTACGAATCCCGCTACCGATCCGCCCCCTGAACCCGCAAACAACCGGGGCGCACCCCAGATCCTGGGGTCCACCCCAGTTCACTACCAAACGATTAATTGCTAATCTTCGTAAGTAGAAAAAATGGAATGGACGATGAACTGGGCGGGGTATGCGCGCCTCCCGGATCGAGCGACGCGGAACCGGGGCTCGGCGAAACCAGCCAGGCTGGATCGGCACGCATTGTGGGTGGTGGCGCCCCATATCCGTCCGGCGGTGCGCCCGATCACCGGCCACGCCCGCGAGGGAGGAACGTCATGCCACATTTCCGATACGTCGGCACCCACGAGAGAATCCATCTCGGTGCTGCGACCCGGATGATCAACTACGGCGACATCGTCGCGGCGCGAACCAATCCCGACCCGCGCTACTTCGAGCTGGTGGAACCGGACCAGATCACCGAACGGCTGAGCCGCCGATCCGTGGGAGCGCCGGAACGCGAATAAGTCCGCACGCCTGAAACTCGGGCCGATAGCCTTCTCCCTCGCATCACCGTGCCCGACCCTCGCCCCCCGGGCGTCGCCGACGGGGCGACACCGGAACGGAACCACCACCCATGCTCGTCGAGATCACCGACCGCAGCGACCCGCCAACCTCGACACAGAAACAGGACCCACCCGATGACGACCCGCACCATCCACGCCGCCGATCTGCAGTGGAACTCACTCGCCCTCTGGATTCTCGAGTGGGAGGGCGTCGACAACCCCGAACCGACCCTGAGCGAGTGGAGCACCGAACTCGCCGCCGCGGCCACCGGGATCGACCGCCGAATCAGCTGGAACCCCACCCAGAACACCGCCACCGCCCCCGAGGACGTCGACCTGCCCCAGATCGAACACACCCTCCGCGGCGCCGTACGCCGCCTCGCCCACGGATGACCCCATCCCGGCCACAACGGGACGGACTCGCGGCGTCCGAGTCGCGGCGCGAGTGACCGGACCTCGCTGTGGCATCTCACTCAGCGCCCGCCGATGTGTTCGGGGACCAGGACCACCGGACGGCGGCCATGGTGGATCAGATGCGAGGACACCGACTCCCCCACCACCCGCTCGAGGACGGACACCAGCCCTCCCCGTGAGCTGCCGATGATGATCATCAGGGCGTCATTCGCGTCGGCGATCGACGCCAACAGGTGCGCCGGGTTGCCCTCATGGGAGTAGTAACTCCAGTTCCCGGGCAGCGCTGCGAGCATGGTGCACGCCTCCGTCCGGTCCCGCTCGACCGTCTCGACGATGCGCCGTTCCCAATCGTCCCGGTCCGGCTCGACCGGAAAATCGTCGAGGTCGACGACGTGGGCGACATGCAGATACGCACGGAGCGGGACCCCGAGGCCCATGGCGAAGGACAGCGCCCGATGGCTGGCGGGATACCGGTCGAACCCCACCACCAGATGGCACACCGGCGCGGTCGCGGCTGCGGGCCCGTCCACCCGCACCGGTTTCCGCCAGTCCCGCACGCCGTCCCGGTCGGAAGGCTTCTTCTCGATCACCTGCTCCTCCTCACCGCCGCGGCGCCCAGCGCGCTCGCCGCACCGGCAGAGGTACGTCCGGTGCTCGATCGGCGGTACGGTCCTCGACTCCCACGGTGCTGAAGGTGGTGTACCCACAACAGCACCCGACACCCACGATCAGCCGGATCACCGCGGAACGTCGTGCACACACGGGCCCGGTCACGAAACCCACCAAGGCGCCACCCGATCAGGAGCGGCCCTCGCCCACGGCGACGACGAGCCCCGCCGGTGACCGATCATCGCGTCGACGATCCGCAGGCACCCCCGGCGCTGCCCGCACGCGCAATCCACCGAACACCGGCGAAGCGACTCTGCCCCGGACCAGCGATGTTGCCGGCAATGCCTGGCAATTCGACGTCATCGATTAAGACGCCGGGCGCGCCGGCCGTGGTGGCGACCAGGCAGGCCGGTACGACGGCGCACACGCTCCCGCGGTCCGACAACGGTGCCCGTCAAGGTGGGTGTGTTTCCTCGTGAGTTCGGGGACCGGCCTAGCGGGTGACCTTGTCCTCTGTTCCACCACCCGCGGTGAGGTGAGTGTTGAAGTGGTCGGGCACGTCGAGGGAGGACACCGCCATGACCACGACAGCACCGGATTCGGTGCTCTCCGCAGCCGAGTGCATTCACTTGCTGCGGTCGGTTCCGGTCGGTCGAATGGTCTTCACCGAGAACGCGGCGCCGGCGCTGCGTCCGGTGACCTTCGCCGCCGTCGGGGGCGAAGTCGTCATCCCCACCGACGACGAGTCGTTCGCACGGTTCGACGGGGAGTTTCTCGCCTTCGAAGCGGGAGACATCGATCTGATCACCCGAATCGGGTGGAGTGTCACTGCCATGGGCCACGCCACGTACGTGTCCTTCGCCGATTCCGTGGCCAGATTCCACGACCGGAACGCGGTCCCGTGGTCGATTCATCCCGGGGACCGGCATCTCATCATCGACATGGAATACGTGTCGGGCCGACGCGTCACGCTGATGCGGCGTCACGGTGACAACCGATGATGGTGTGGGACCAGACGCCGGAAACCCGAACCGGATTGATCAGACTGGCAAGGGGTACCGGTCGCCCCGCTGGGGCGCGCTGAATCAGCAAGCACCATCAGGGCATTCGGGCGCACCCCCTGACCTCCGAGTCGGCCCCTGCGCACACCGCTCGTGCCGTCACCACGGGATGCCGTTCTACAGCACATCCCGGCGCACCTCCCCGGTCCGCAGTCGAAAGAGTCGGTAGCTGTTGTCGACCTAACGGATTTCGGTCACAGATCCCTGGGAATCGTCATTTCAGTAAACAGGACCCGAAAGGTGCTGGCACAGTCGAACCATGGCGCTTCGTCGGCGGTCGGCCATCACTACGTGGCCCCTTGTGAGTCCATCGGTCGCGATGGCGGTGCTCGCCGTCACCTGGGGACGCGACCTCGGACCCGTGCTGGTGCTCGCGGTGGCGCTGGCGCTGATCGGCGCGGTCCTGGCGGCGGTCCATCATGCGCAGGTGCTCGCCCGCCGGGTCGGCGAGCCGTTCGGGTCCCTGATCTTTGCCGTCGCGGTCACGGTCATCCAGGTGGGGCTGATCGTGGTCCTGATGATCTCCGGTGGCCCCTCGACGGCGTCCCTCGCACGAGACACCGTCTTCGCCGCCGTGATGATCGCCCTCAACGGCATCGTCGGGCTCGCCCTGTTCGTCGGCGCAGGGCGCCATGGGGCCGTGCTGTTCAGCGCCAAGGGTACCGGCGCCGCCCTCGCAACCATCGTCTCGCTCATCACCCTTGCCCTGGTGCTGCCCACGTTCACCAGCAGCCCAACCCAGGACCGAATTCCCTTCGACCCAAATTGCTTTCGCTGCGGTGCCCCCCGGCCGTCACGGAGGACCCGCCCATCGAGATCGGACAGAGTCCCCGACAACCGACGGCCGCGATGGCCGGGCTGAGCGTGACCTTGCTGAAGGTGGCGTTGGGGGTTCGGGCCATTTTCGTCTCCGGCAACACTATTCGGTCTGTTTGGGATGTCCTGTGCCAGCGTACTTCAGCCACAAGGTGCGGTGCTCGATGTCCATCACGTACCAGATTCGGCCACCTGCGGTGACCTCGTACTGCCACTGCTCCATCTCAACACCGTTGTGCACCCCGGTCGCGAGCTTGCCCTTCAACCGGTGATGACGGGTGGTCGACTCCTGCGCGACCGCGCGGCGTCGCATCCCCTCGTACGCCACCAATGTGTTCGCCGGCGCCTGCCGGCACAGCTCGTCCCACCCCTTTGCCGCATCGCTCGTTGCGAACCGCAGGTCCCACAACTCTCCGGCCACCGGCGGCGCGACTCGCTCGCCCCGCTTCGGACTCACAGCTCCGGCACCGGCACAGCACCGAAGTTACCCTCGGACGGCGTCGACAGGATCCGAGCCAACTCCGGATCCGCATACACCTCCGCCGTGTGGCGCCACGTCTCGATCGTGCGGGCCGGCGGAGCCGGATTATCCAGCGACGAACCCGCCCGCAGCGACGCGATCAGCTCGTCGACGAAGTCGGCGACCTCCTCACCCGAGAGGTAGCTCACCCACGGGAACGCCGCCGCGACGACCTTGCGCACCAGATCACGGTCATCCGAGTGCAGCAGGGCGTCGACCATCGCCGTCGCCGCCGCGAGCACCTCCCGCGCCTGATCCGCCCGCGCCGCCGTCATCAACACCAGATCCTCATCGTCGCGGCGCGTCACCCGCAGCGGCCGCGCTCCCGACCGCTGCCATTCCGACAGTGTCGCCTTCCCCTTGTTCTGGATATCCGAGAACGGCACCTCACCCACAGACATAACTTTCAATGTACTTTCAAAGTGTTGGGTCGGCAAGGTGGCGATGACGAGGCACCGACCACCACGTCGGCGCAACCCGACAATGGGCGGACCCGAGTCCCGCCGAGTCTGACTTGATGGATCTGCAACTCGTGGACGAGCTCAGAGTGTGTAGCGGAGGTCGCCGCAACCATCGGATGAACGCTCCGATTCTTCTAGTCTTACTGTCTGCCAATCACACTCGATCTCACCCAGGAAGGTGAACCAGTCTTTGAGGTCATGAGCATGAGCCTTGATCGTGTTCGGCGACCGCTCGATATCGGCCAGGTACCGCAGATAGCGTTCAGCCGGCGCCACGACACCGTTTTTCGTCGAGCAGAGTAAATGACACCGCGTCACTCGACGGATCCAATACTCGCATCACTCGCATCACATCTCCCACCGTCTTCGTCATGGACGACAGCGACGGTAGCCCGTCCTTGACGCAGCATGGGCCACCGAAACATCACGTGGGCTACGTGAAAGACAGCAGCGGAGCGACTAAAGATATCGACCGTTTGTGTGGGGGGATCTGACCGGTCGGCCATCTCCGCGCAGACCCGCCATTGTTCGAGCGCCGGGGCAGGGCGAGAGAATCCTACCGCCGACGCTCACCGCAGTTCCCGCGCGATCGCTCGGGCCGCGCGGCGAGCCTGCTTCGCCGCGAACCCGATCTGCGACGGCCTGGGCACGAACCCGATGAAACGCAACCTCTCGGCGGCCGGCTTTTCACCGGTGGCGTGCGGCCAACCTCGCTCGTCCAGTACGCCGAGGTGCCCGACCAGCTTTTCGAGTTCTTGGCGGAACCCCGTCGCGCAGACCATCGCCTCCGGGTCGATTCGCATCCCGTCCACCAGCCACACGCTGTCCGCGTCGAGTGACTCGACTCCGCGAACGACCTCGATGGACCTGTCTCGGATCGCGGCGATGAGCTCCTTGTCGACGATCGCCGGTGCCACGCCGAGGCGGGCGCTGCGGGCGAAGATCCCCTCGTCGGGGATCGGTAATCCGAACTCGCGCAGGTCGCCGATGCTCCTCTTCCGGCCGAACCGAGCGATTGCGTCCGCGATAGGGACCGGGGCATGGTAGAGCGGCGTTGCGATGAAGTCTCCCGGTATGCCACCAGGTCCCTGGCGGAGCATGATGTTCGGCGGCGTGCGAGCCGAAAGCCAGACCTTTGCCGCGCCTCCGGTGGCGAGGTCGTAGGCAATTTCCATGCCCGAGCAGCCCGCTCCCACCACGAGGACCCGTTTCCCGTTGTACGGCGAGGGATTCCGGTACTGCGAGGAATGAACCAGTGCACCCCGCCAGTCCCCGCGTCCGGGCCAGTCCGGGACGAAGGGCTCATGATCGAAGCCGGTCGCGACCACCACCTCGGCAGCGTCGACCGAACCGGCAGCGGTGGTCAACCGCCAGCGCCCGTCAGTTCGGTCGAGCCGTTCCACCGGGCAGCCCAGGCGCAGTTCGATCCCGTCCGCGCGTGCGTGCCGCTCGAGATGCTCGATCACCTGTTCCCGCGTGGGAAAGGTCGGTGTGCCCTGCTTGTAGGGGCGGTTCGGCAGATGGGAGAATTGCCTGCCGGTGTTCAGTCGCAGCCGGTCATAACGAGAGTGCCACGACGAACCGACTTGGTCGGCTCGGTCGATCAGCAACGGGTTGATGCCACGGTCGGCGAGGGCCACCGCCGCCGCGACCCCGGAGGTGCCGGCACCGACGATTGCGACTTGATGCTCGCTCATCGTGTGCTCCTTGGGTGTTGTCTTGTTTCATGCGGTTTCGGCGACAATGACGCTCATCGTGCCGGTGAGCGAGCGATGGTCGCGGTAGCGCCAGCCAGTGTCCTGCAGCCAGGCGATGCCTTCGTCGACGCTGTAGACGTCGCCGTGTTCGAGGTGGACCGCGAATTCGCCCGCCATCAGGGCGGCCGCGACCGGCTGGGTGTGGGTGGGGTCGGTCCAGAAGTCGGCAATCAGCAGCGTGGCGCCGGGTGCGGCGACGTCGCGAATGCGGTGTAGCAGAGCACGATTCTGCTCCGGTGACCAGTAATGCGCCAGGTTCGCGACCAGGAAGGCGTCGTATCCGGCGGGCAGCGGGTCGGCCCCTGCGTCGCCGGCGCATACGTCGATTCGCCCCTCCAGCCCGACCGACGCGATGCGGTCCTGCGCGGTCTGGGCAACCGCCGGCAGCTCGAACACGGTCGCGCTCAGTTGCGGGCAGTGGCGCGCCACCGCGATGGACCAGGAGCCGGTGCCGCCGCCGATGTCGAGGAGTCGACGATTGCCGGACAGATCGACCGTGTCCGGCAGGGCGAGCGAGGGGCCGGCCGAAAACGCCTCGATACCGATCGAGGCGATGGGTTGCAGGGCGGCTTCGAGGTCGAAGATCTGGTGTTTCGGCCCGCGGGCTAGTGCGTCGGCCAGATCTTCCCACGCCGGGAAGCTGATCTTGTCCCAGAACCGCAGCAGCGGACGCAGGTCGGCGGGCGATCCGCCGGCGAGGAACGCGGCCGCCGTCTCGGTATTGACGTACTGTTCGCCTCGGCGTTCGAGCATACCCAGCGCGACCATGGCGTCGGCGCTGATCCGGGTGGCTCGGGCAGTAAGCCCGGTGCGGGCGGCCAGGCCACGCAGGTCGGTGGGGCCCTCGCCCAACGCCTCGAACAAACCGAGTTCGCTGGCGGCGAAGAGGTGTTTGGCGGCCATGAACCCGGACGCCAGCTGCATGATCGGCTCCGGGTTAGGCAGGTCGTGGTCGGTTTCGGCGGAGGTATGGGCTGTCATCGTCATGAAACCAGCGTCGTTGTTGTCGGTTCTGCGTCATATCCCTGAATCCTGGGGAATTCACCCAGATTTCTGGGGTAGGCAGCCCTAACCTGCTGCGATACACTTCGGACATGGCGCAGAGCTTGCTGCCACGCGTCCGCGATCAAATCTCGCGTGCCGTCGCCGACCAGCTGGACTGGGTGGGGTACAGCGCGCGAATGAGCGAGGCCCTGCGCACGGTGATCCCACATGACCGCTGCTGCTGGCACACCGTCGACCCGGGCACCATCCTGTTCACCGGCAGCGTGAACCGGAACGTTGGGTGTTCCGGATCCTGGTTGGCGCACTACGAATACGAGGTCGAGGACGTCGACAAGTGGGCGTTTCTTGCGCACAGTGGCCGCCTGGCGGGTGCACTCAGTCTGGATACCCACGGAGATATGTCCCGCAGTGCACGGCACCGTTCGCACGAGGCGTACGGAATCGGCGACGAGCTGCGGGTCTCCCTGGTGTCGGACGGGGTCTATTGGGGTGCAGCGGCATTCCTGCGCGATGCGGGCGCGCCGTGGTACACCGCCGAGCACGTCCGCGCAATCGCCGCGCTGGCGCCCGCGCTCGCTACCGGTCTGCGACGTTCGATGCTCCACGAGGTCGAGGTCGCCGTGACGACCGTGGACTACGGCCCCGGCGTGGTGGTCTTCGACGCCGCGGGCGACCCGGAATCGGTCTCACCCGCCGCGGAACGCTGGATCGACGAAATTGTCGAGGTCCCGGCGCCGTCGACGCCGTTCGAATCGAAGGTCGTGCAGGCCATCGCGGCCAGGGCGCGGGCGATCGAACCGGGCACCGATCCGCTGGAACTTGCCGCGCGCTCGCGGGTACGCACGCGATCCGGCGCCTGGCTGTTGCTGTACGGGACCAGGCTTTCCGGCGTCGAAGACGGACGCACTGCCGTCATCATCCAACCCGCGACGCCGCATGAGATCGCGCCCGTCATTGCCATGGCCTACGGACTGTCCCAACGCGAATGCCATCTCACTGCGCTGTGCGTCCAAGGGCGATCGACAAGGGAGATGGCGCACGCAATGTCGTTATCCGTCTACACAATTCAAGACCACATGAAGTCGATCTTCGACAAGACCGGGGTGCGCAGCCGCGGGGAACTGGTGGGGCAGATATTCCTCGAGCACTACGCGCCACGCTGGGAGCTTGCGGCATCCCCGCCATCCGGATGGTGGGCGAAGGGCATCAACTGAATTCGCCGAACTCTCAGCCGTGCGTAACTGCTTCACGGCCAATGGCGCGCCAACCAAGAAGGTGCACCGCCCGAACCATCTCTCCTTCCACGACGCTGCCGCTCACCGACAGTATGCCGTCGACCAGGAACGTGCCCCTCGCACATTCTGTCGCCGCCGCAGCGAACGGAGGTGGCCCCGATTCCCATATCTGGTTCGTCGATGAGCAATTTGTTCACACCACACGATCGACTGGGTGTGGGCATTACTGAGCAGTCGCTTCCGAGCCGATCCTCCGCGGCAATTCGCGGGTATCGGCACGTTCCTCCCCCACGGTCGATTCTCACCCGTTAACATCCACGTTCGTGACCCCGATTAGGACATTTCAGACATTCCCGGTTGCCGTGCTGCGATTCAACTACCGGTTGGTGCGCATTCCGCTGCAGCTGATCGAGGACGTCGGGGTGTCGCAGATGAACCCGGAGGCGTCGACCAGACTCGCTTACGAGCAGTTCCTGATTGGATGCGACCAGGTTGCCGCATGTTTGTTGAACGACGAGACCGCAGCCCACCGTGCGATCGCGTTGACGGCCCACACCACCCGAGTTCGTGTTGCGATCGCGCGCGAGCATCACCGCAAAGAGCGGCAGGGTATTGCGATCTTGGACGAGCAGCGGGGACGATTCGCCAGACGGCAGCGGGAGCGCCATAAGTAAAGCTGATCACACTCCCCCTGGCGCACTACTTTTGTCAATCCTTTACCTTTAGCGGCTAAGGATGAACTGGCCCCATGAGCTCGATCGGCGTCCGGCCCCAGCCCCGCTTGGGAGCAAGACGTGTGGAGTTTCTGCCGTTGCGGGAGAACAATTTTCGTGCATTCGACCGAGGCGCATGATTGGTCCGTACATCCGGGTGGAACAATCCTCGGGTATCCCGCAATCCTCCCCGCATGTCCGGCCTGCGAGTCCCAGTTGCGGCTTCGTCACGGGGTTTCACCAGACGAGGCGGTCGTCGGCGTCGGCATCGTCGGGTGCTGCGCCGTCGTTGATCGGGCCGAACCGAGCGGTGCATCCGGTTCTCGAACCTTCATCCGGTAAGGCCGATCTACAGGGAGTTGACCAACTGCAGCACCGACAACGGCACCGACGGAATACATAGCCCGGCGCTGATCGAGGCGCACCAGCCGGCAATCGGACGGCACTGCTCGAGGTGGAAGGCCGGGATCGCGGACCCGAAAGTACGGCCGCCACAAATAAGACCGTCACCGGCGAGCTCAACACCACCGCGACGTATCCGAGTGCAGCCGCGGCAATCACCCACCTCGCACGCAGGTCACGGGCGTGCAGAACGGAACCATAGTCCACCGCGCCTCCCTACCGCACCCTAGGCACGCGTGACCATGACTCCGGGAAAACCCGGCACACGGGAACCTGGGCGAACGTGAAGCCCGTCCCCAGCACTCCGTTCGGTGCGTCGCTCCGGCGGGGCGCGGAGCGGTCGTCCCGAAACCCGAGCGCCTTTACTTGCGCTTTACCTTGGATCGCGATAGCGTCCAACCAGTCGCACGACGCAGCGGCAAATCGCGATCTCGGACCTTCGAGACCGAGGCGAGAGTCCGCCCAACCGAGATTGGGCGGGTGTGCCCGTACGCGGCGCGCCGACGCCGAATCGATTTTCCGTCGGACGCCGCCACACGGGCGATGGACCCCATCGGTCAGCCATGGGCGGCCTGGACCGGTGGGGCCCATTCCGGCGTCATGAGCACCCTCCATGGCCTTGTGTGGGCCTGTCGGTAGTGGTGTCGCTGCTGATGTACGGCATGTTCGCGCTCACGACGACCGGGCGGACTCGGGACGTCTCGTCGGCGACGCGATCAGCCGCCACAGCGACCGTCGAGGAATCGGCAGTGCCGGTGACGGGCCGCAGGGCATGGGCAACCTGTCCCTCACTCCCTGATCGCCGAGTGGCGAAACACTATCGCTGGTGCGCACATCGGGCGTGTCGGCGACGGCACCGAGCCTTCAGTTGAGGGTGCCGCCGGCGGCGAGGTAGCCGTCGATGGCACGTTGCAGGCGGTCGAGGGCGGTGCCGTAGGCGGTGAAGTCCCCGGTGTGCTGGGCGGCGCGCAGGTTGGTCAGGGCGGCATTGAGTTCGAGGACCGCGCCGGTCAGCTCCTCCGGCACTGCCTGCGGCGGCACGACCTCGGGAACCGGGGTGCCGGGGCTGGTCTCGGGTGCCGGTGGGGGTGCGGTGGCGGCGTCGCCGCCGGGTGCGGTGGCGGCGCGGCCGGTACCGGGACCGAAGACCTGGTCGAGGGCTTCGGCGAGGGTGGGGGCGTACCCGACACGGACACCGCCGGTGCCGGGTTCGCGGTAGCTGACCAGCACCCGGGCCAACTGCGGGAACGTCGAGCCCTCGGCTGTGGTGGACAGCCGCTCGGTGAACAGCGGTTCGACGTAGAGGACACCGCCGTCGGCGATCGGCAAGGTGAGCAGGTTGCCGTAGTGGATGCGGTTCGACCGCTCGAGCAACGTGCGTTCGGAGGCCACCCGGGTGTCGGAGATCATCGAGTTCTGTATCTGCTGCGGACCTTGGGTCAGGGTGTCAGTCGGCAACTGCAGGATTTCGATCGTTCCGTATCCATCGGGATCCGAACGCACCGACAGGTAGGCGGAGAGGAATTCGCGGTTGAAGCCGACCATGGCGCTGGCGAGCCGGAACGACGGCTGCGTCGTCTCGGGGTCTCCGACCAGGATGTAATACGGAGGCTGTTGCCCCGTACTGTCCGAGGTCGGATCCGACGGCACCGACCAGAAGGCGTTGTTGGTGAAGAATTCCCGCGGATCGTTGACGTGGTATTTCGCCAGATGCTGGCGCTGGATCCGGAACAGGTCCTCGGGGTAGCGGAGATGAGCGCGCAGTTCGTCGGAGATCGCCTCGCCAGGTCTGACGGTGCCGGGGAACACGCTCATCCACGCGGCCAGGACCGGGTCCTCCCGGTCGATCTGGTAGAGGGTGACGGTGCCGTCGTAGGCGTCGACGGTGGCCTTGACCGAGTTGCGCACGTACGAGATCTCCTGCCGGGGCAGCGGACGCCCGGTGTCGGTGATCACCGGCTCGGTCAGCGCCCCGGACTGTGCGTAGGGGTAGTGCTCGAGGGTGGTGTAGGCGTCGACGATCCAGGTGATCCGCCCGTCGACGACGGCCGGGTAGGGGTTGGTATCGGTGGTCAGCCAGGGGGCGACGTGCTCGACCCGGGTTTTCGGGTCGCGGTTGAAGATGATCTTCGATTCGGCTCCGATGGCGCCGGAGAACAGGATGTTGCGTTCGGCGTATTGGGCGGCGAACGCCAGCCGGTTGATCCAGTTCCCGATGGGCACTCCGCCGGCGCCGGTGTAGGTGTAGGTGGAGACGTCGGTGTCGTACTCCCGCGCCGGTGCACCCGCCTCGGCACCGACGATGGCGTAGTCCGGGCCCTCGGACTGCGCGATCACCTCGCCGTAGTAGATGCGGGGTTGGTCGACCGGGATCAGTTGCTGGCCGGTCGCCTGGGACGCGAGATCGCTCACGGTGTAGATCGGGTAGCCGCTGTCGCTGCTGGCGCTCTGGCCGGAGGCGTCCCGGACGGCGGCGTTGACGCGGTTGGCGGGGGCGGCGACGAACCCGTTGCCGTGGGTGTAGACGAGGTGCCGGTTGATCCACTGGGTTTGGTTGCCGCTGAGGCTGTTCGGGGACAGCTCCCGGGCGGCGACGATGTAGTCGGCGACCTCCCCGTCGATGGTGTATCGGTCGATGTCGAGGGTCGGGGTGAAACCGTAGAAATTCTTCAATTGTTGTTGCTGGGTGAAGGTGCGGGAGAGCACGTTCGGGTCCAGAAGTCGCGCGTTGGCGATGGTGGTGACGTCGGCCGGGACGTCGCGCGGCGCCCGGGTGCCCACACCCGGATAGGCCTCGTACTGCACCCGGTCCGGGCCCAGTCCGTAGGCCTGCCGGGTCGCGGCGATGTTGCGTTCGATGTACGGGCGTTCCCGATCGGCCGCGTTCGGGCGCACCGAGAACTGTTCCATCAGCGCCGGGAAGATTCCCCCGACCAGGATCGAGGACAACACCAGTAGCGCGGTGGCCATCGCCGGAATCCGCAGATCCCGCACCACGATTGCGGCGAAGAACGCGATCGCGCACACGATCGCGATGGAGAACATGATCAGCCGCGCCGGCAGGACGGCATTGATGTCGGTGAACCCGGCCCCGGTGAAGGTGGGTTCCTTACGGCTGCCCCACAGCAACGCATACCGATCCAGCCAGTACGCGACCGCTTTCAGCGCGACGAACGACCCGGCCAGCACCGCGAGCTGGACACGCGCCGCGGCGGTGACCTCGATGGGGTTCCCGCCGCGCTTGGGGGTCACCCGGATCCCACCGAACAGGTAGTGCGCGGCGAGGCTGAGCCACAAGGCGAAGAATACCGCGACGAACAACCAGGTCAGGATCAGCCGGTAGAGCGGCAGGTCGAAGACATAGAAACCGATGTCGTGCCCGAATTCTGCGTCGGCTGTGCCGAAATCGCCACCGCGCAGGAACAGTTGCACGGTGGCCCAGTTCGCTTGCGCGTTCAGCCCGAACGGCAGAGCCAGCAGCAGTGGGATACCGATGCCGAACAACCGGGGCCGGCTCATCGCCACGGTCCGGTACTGCTCGAGCGAATCCTTGTTCGCGGCCGCGGCCGCGAACAGGGGCCGTGACCGGTAGGCCCAGATCAGGGTGCCGAACATCAGGGCACCGATGAGCAGGGTCACCGCGAGGAACAAGACCAGCCGAGTCAGCAGAATCGTGCCCCACACGGTCCGGTAGCCGACCTCACCGAACCACAACCACTCCGTATACACCGTGATCAGCCGCGGCCCGATCACCAGCAACGCCACAAAGCCCAGCAGCACCCAGATCGATCTGACCGCTCCCCGCGACAGCGGCCGCGCATCCTCCGACGGTTGCATGCTCACCTCCCGCGGACCCCCACGCCTATCGCAACGGCCGGCGACGTGTTGTGAACGGGCCGGACGACACACACAGAATGCCCGTTTCGGCCCACTCCGGGGGTGGGTGGGGCGGGTTCGACCACGGCGATCAGCGGGCAGCTCTTCGTCATCTACCTCGCCCCCCGAATCAGGTCCCTGACCTGTCGTTCCAGCGAAGCGAGTCGGTCGGCGATCGGCTGACTGTGCAGGATCTCGGCCACCTGGTCGGCCTCGTCCGGTGCCAGAGCGATCGCCCGGGCGGGAACCTCAAGATCGGAGTCGTCATAGCAGAGCATGTGCCGGGGGCCGCGGGGATCGACCAGCAGGTAGAGGTGTCCGCCGGCGCGGGCGACGACGTGGTGCAGCACGCCCTTGCCGGGTACCGTCGTCCGATCGATGGACATCGAAGCTCCCTACTGGAGATGAACCCAGTCTGTGCAGGCGATCGATGCTGTCACAATGGGGTCCGACACCCATTTACACTGGGCAACGACATGTATGGACATTTGCGATGTGCAGCGGTCAAGCTGGACCCATGAACCGTCGCGCATCGGTCGTGGACCGGTTCCGAGGACAAGCGCGAACACCTGCCGGCGCGCTGTTCTGGCGAGTATTCGTGATCAACGGGCTGGTCTTCACGGTCGGCACCCTTGCCCTCGCCCTGTCACCGGCGACAGTGTCGACGCATATCCGGCTGACCGAAATTCCGGTGCTCGTCGTGGGACTGGCCGCGATCCTCGCCGCGAACGCCCTTCTGCTGCGGTCGAGCCTCGCACCGCTCGACCAACTCGCCAGTTCCATGGGCCGGGTGGACCCCCCACGCCGCAGTGACCGGATCGACGACCGAGGCACGGGCGACCTACGGCATCTCATCGCCTCGTTCAACGCCATGCTGGACCGGCTCGAGACCGAGCGAACCTCGGCGAGCGGGTCGGCCCTCGCCGCCCAGGAAGCCGAACGAGCGCGGATCGCGCGCGAGCTGCACGACGAGATCGGCCAAAGCCTCACCGTCGCACTGCTTGCGCTCAAACGTGCCGTCGACAAAGCGCCGACGGGACTTCGCGGGGACCTGCACCACGCCCAGGATGCCGTGCGCGGCAGCCTCGACGAGGTCAGTGGCATCGCCCGTCGGCTGCGACCCGACGTTCTCGAGGACCTCGGCCTGCACAGCGCGCTCAACGCCCTGTGCAGCGAATTCACCCAGGCGACCGGCGTCGACGTCGTCAAACACCTCGACGCCCACCTCGCCCGGCTGGACCCGAACATCGAACTCGTCTGTTACCGCGTCGCACAAGAAGCGCTGACCAACGTCGCTCGCCACGCCGGCGCCGACAAGGTTCGGGTGGACCTCCATGCCACCGACGAACACCTGACGCTGCGCATCGCCGACGACGGCAAGGGCGGAGTGGTCACTGCCGGTGCCGGTATCACCGGAATGCGCGAACGCGCCCTGCTGGTCGACGCCACCCTCACCATCGACTCGTCGTCCAGCGAGGGACGCAGATCCGGCTGATCGTCCCGGTCCACGTGCAATCGAGGCCACGATGACCAGGCAACCTGCCCGCATTCTGCTCGCCGACGACCACGCGATGGTGCGCAGCGGCCTGCGGATGATCCTCGACGCCGAGCCCGACCTGCAGGTGGTCGCCGAGGCAGCCAACGGATACGAGGCGATCGATGCACTCGCCCACACCCCGACGGACCTGGCGATCCTCGACATCGCGATGCCGCGGATGACCGGGCTGCAAGCGGCCCGCGAAATCACCCGGTCCCATCCCCACGTGAGGATCCTGATCCTGTCGATGTACGACAACGAGCAATACTTCTTCGAGGCCCTCAAAGCCGGCGCCTCCGGCTACGTCCTCAAATCCGTCGCCGACCGCGACCTGCTCGAAGCATGCCGGGCAACCCTGCGGGGCGAACCCTTCCTCTACGCCGGCGCGGTCACCGCCCTCATCCGCGACTACCTGCACCGAGCCCGGCACGGAGAATCATTACCGAGCACCATCCTCACCCCCGCGAAGAGGAAATACTGAAACTGATCGCCGAAGGCGACACCACCGAGAAATCGGGAACACCTTGAGTATCAGCGCCAAAACGGTCGACCGGCACCGCGCAAACATCCTGAAGAAACTCGGACTACGAGACAGACTCGCCCTGACCCGATACGCAATCCGTTCCGGACTGATCGAGCCGTAATCGTCGTACTCCCCGCCCACCGCGGAGACCCTTCTCAGACCATGGTGTAGACGCGAGCTGGGACGTCTACATGGATTTAGTTGCCGTACCTTTGTGTGTGCCGGGGATTCTCGTTCAGTCAGGTGGCGGCGGTCGGCGAGCGGATCGATCGGTTTGTGACTCCGGTCGACCTTTTCTCGGTGTCCCGTGCCCCGGCGGATGACCGCCGAATTCCACCTATTCCCCGGTTCCGCTGGAATCGAACCGGCGTCGATGGGTGAGCGCAGCCATTCCCTGCACCGCAGGCCGTGAACCTGCTGCTACATGTCGTCCACCCGATAAGTGGGTGTCGGACCCGATTGTGCCGGCGCGGGTGCCGGGCAACGATTGACCCGCCCCCGCACGAGCCACTGTCATCGGCCGCCGCCGCACATGTCGGCGCGGCCCTCACCCCTTTTCGAACCTCCTGTGCGCCAGTCGCTCGAGACCCCCAACGCGACGATGGCCGTGGCATCACGCCCGTCAGACGAGACGACGACGGACCGGACTCGAGGACGGACCGGTGCAGCCGAACTGCTGGTCCTGGAGGACTTGGAAATTCGTGCCGCCGGTGCGCGGCCGGATGTTTCGCCAACACGAGTGTACGGAGCGGGTTCAGGTAGCCGATGATCATGGTGTCCTCGAAGCTGGGAAGCAGGCCGCCGCCGCGGCCCAACCTGATCCGGCGGTGCGGACACAGATCGTAGTCGCCCCACTGGTGTGGGTCGCGCTGCTCGACGCCCCCACACCGGCGTTCCCCGACCCACCACCTCGCTGCAGGTTGCATCACCTCGCGTGTCCGCCGGAGTGGCCGGTGTCATACCGGATCCAGGGCCGCGGACTCGTGGCCCCGGGGTACCGGTGCGCCGTGCGCGCCTCCGCTGTCCTGATTCCACAGAATCACCTCGCCGCCCTTTTCGATTCCGGCAGCTCCGATCGGCCGCTGGGCGACGATCACTCCGACGGTCGGCGCCCCGGCGCCTTTCGGCCCGACCGGGATCAGTCCCGCCCCGCGCACAATGGCGCAGGCATCGTCCGCGCCGAAGCCGACCACATCGGGCACCTCGCGCACCTCGCGCACCGGACCGCCCTTCCGCATAACCCGATTGTAAGCCTCCAGGTTGCCCGCCAGCCCGGGGCTGGAGCGGTCGCGTCGCGCATCGGCACCCGTACCGTCGGCGGCGGAACCGCCGGTGCGATGATCGCGTACCTGTCCTTGATCCTGGGCGAGTTGATTCCCAAACATATTGCGCTGCACCGCTCCAGTGACGTGTCCCTGCTCACTACTCCGACCCTGGGCCGGTTCGCCACGGTGGTGCGCCCGGTGATCTGACTGCTGTCGGCCTCGACCGACCTGTTGGTGCGCCTGCTCGGTGAGGACCCGAAAGCGACAATCGAAGCGACCAGACACATTACGGAGCGGGCCGCAACGGTATTGCTGGGCACCGATGCGACCACGGTCCTCGAAACAGGCCCGCGGTAACATCCGAGAGGGATGGCCTCGGAAAAACCTTGTGGGCCTGCGCTTATGCGGGCGTTTTCAGCGGTGGTCACCGGTGGGACGGAGCAGGGCAGCTCGGTGCCCGGTGAGGCGTTCGATGTCGAAGACGAGGTACCCCTCGTCGGGGCCCTCGGTCCAGGGCGCGCGGGTGGGGTCGTCGAATCCGTGGAGGCCGTCGGTGCCGATCACCAACCGGGATCGCCCGATGGCGAGGACCGTCCAGCCGGTGCGCGTCACCGACGCGATGGCCCCGGCTTCGAGGGCTACGACGGTGGCGTCGAAACGGTCGAACCATTGATGTCCTCCGGTAGGGATGACGATCTGCCCGTCCGGGGCGGCGAAGGTCACCGGCCACACGGCCGGCAGGGCATTGTCAGTGTAGATCAGCCGCCCGGCGGCCACGGACCGCAACAGACTCAGGCACTCCCCCGTCCGGAGCGCCCCGTTGATCGGGGCGCTCGCTGGCTCCAGGTGAGAGTCCATGGTGTCCTGTTCATCGGTGCGCGTTCCGACCCCTCCAGCATTGTCG
>NZ_FNSV01000003.1 GCF_900105905.1 Rhodococcus koreensis
ATCACCCTGGAGGCCGGGTCGGTGATCATGCGGGGATCGGTGACCGCGGCCGCCCGGTCGCCGGCGGTGACTCCGTGACCGCAACGTTCGCCGGACTCGGCAGCGTGACCGCCGATTTCGCGGAATCGAAGGAGAAGTAGTGGCTACAGCAGCGATCGTCGGTCCCGGGCAACATCGGCCGACCTCCTCGTCAAACTCCAACACACCACCGAGTCGGCGAACCTCGTGAGACAGGCCCGGATCATGGACGATGCCGGTGCGTCTACGTCGTGGACTCCGCCGGCGCGTTGCTGCCCGACGGAGTGGCCGACCGCGTCGCCGTCCTCGTGGCCGAACTCACTCCGACGCGCAGGTCGGGGTGCAGGCGCACCAAATCTGTCGCTCGGTGTCGCGAACTCCATCGCCGGAGTGAAGGCGGGCGCCCGGCAGATCGATGGCACCTCGTGCGCTCTGGGTGCAGTCGCAGGACACTCGCCCACGGAGATCCTCGCCGGCGCATTCGAACGCCTCGGTGTAGCAACCAGGGTGGACACCGACGCCGTCCTCGCGTCGCCGCGAAAGTGACGAAGCCGTTCACCCCCAGACTGCCCGTGGCGGATCGGAATTCGATCATTCAGGGCAAGTGCGGGATGTGCAACTCGTTCCTCTTCCACGCCGAACGAGCCGCGGGACGTTACGGCGTCCCCGCCCACGAGATCCTCGCCCGCGTCGGCGAAGCCGGCTACGCCGGCGGGCAGGAAGACATGATCATCGACGTCGCGATCGAACTCGCCGGACAACGCGCCAACCAGAAGGAAGCATTCACCGTATGAGCACCGACACCACCGCGTGGAACGTCGACACCGCCGCCGAGGTCCTCCTCCGCGCCGAGGAGACCAGAACCGACCGCCACCCCATCAGCGACGACTGGCCCGAACTCGACGTGGACACCGCCTACCAGGTGCAGGCCGCGCTGATCGCCCGCAAGGTGACACAGGGCGAGAAGATCATCGGCGTGAAACTGGGGCTCACCTCCCGTGCGAAGCAGCAGCGGATGGGCATCACGTCGCCTCTCACCGCGTGGCTGACCGACGGCATGGTGCTCGAGGCCGGCGTCCCGATCCCTACCGGCGAGCTGATTCATCCGCGGGTGGAACCCGAGATCGTCTTCGTACTCGGCGAACGTCTCGAAGGTCCCGGGGTCACCGCCGCCACCGCGATGGCGGCCGTCCGTTCCGTCTACGCGGGCATCGAGGTGATCGACAGTCGCTTCACCGACTTCAAGTTCACCCTGCCCGATGTTCTCGCCGACAACGCGTCATCGTCCCGCTTCGTCATCGGTGGCGTCGAACGGGACCCGCGCGACCTCGACCTCGCACTCGAGGCCTGCGTGCTGTCAGTGGACGGCACGGTCGTGGACTCGGCGACGGGCGCCGCAGTGCAGGGCCATCCGGCCGAAGCTCTCGCGCTCGCCGCGAACGCCCTGGCCGATCGCGGGCTCGCACTCGAAGCCGGCTGGATCGTGCTGACCGGCGGCATGACCGACGCCGTCTTCGTCGAACCCGGCAAGCAGATCGTCGCCGAATTCACCCACTTAGGGTCCGTCGCAGTCGCTGGCGAGTGATGACAGCGATGGAGCGATGCGAAACGCCTCGTCGCATACTGCAAGAGACCCCTTGCGATCTGTGGCCGGGGCGCTATTCCGCCATGAACTTGAGTGGCAACGCTTGGCCGCCTTGGCATTGCGGCGGGACTGCACCAGCATGTCGAGCACATTGCCGTGCTGGTCGACCGCCCGCCACAAGTAGCGTTCTTCGCCATCGATCCTCATAAAGAGGGTAAGTCCCACGGCGTGGTGTGAATTCGGTGGGGCAGCGTAGCCGCAGCTCGGGCGTGTCGCTCCGAGTGTGTGGGTGGGCCATCGCGTAGTGATGAACGAGTTACCGACCAAAGTGACTCGACCAAAGGACCACGCGATGACCCACGACCATTCTGCCCTGATCACCCAGCTCGATGCACTCAGGGGCGCCGACCCGGCGAGCGTGTTCGCCGAACTGATCCGAACCGGACTGCAAGCATTGATCGACGCCGAAGCCACCGAAGCCCTCGGCGCCGGCCGCTACGAGCGCACCGCTGAGCGCACCAACTATCGCAACGGCACCCGATCCAAGACCGTCGCCACCACCAGCGGAGACGTCGAAGTGCAGATCCCGAAACTGCGGTCCGGCTCGTTCTTCCCCAGCCTGCTCGAACGCCGCCGGCGGATCGATCAGGCGTTGTACGCGGTGATCATGGAGGCCTACGTCCACGGCGTCTCGACCCGCAACGTCGACGATCTCGTCACCGCACTCGGAGTCGAATCGGGAATCTCCAAGTCGCAGGTCTCACGGATCTGCGCCGGACTGGACACCGAGATCGCCCGGTTCCGGGACCGCACATTGACGCATACGACCTTTCCGTACATCTTCCTCGACGCGACCTACTGCAAGGTGCGGATCGGCGCTCATGTGGTCTCTCATGCCCTCGTCGTGGCGACCGGTGTGTCGATCGACGGGACCCGGGAAGTGTTGGGGACCGCGGTGGGCGACAGTGAGTCGTTCGATTTCTGGCGCGAGTTCCTCGTCGGGTTGAAGGCACGGGGGTTGTCGGGGGTGCATCTGGTGATCTCCGATGCGCATTCCGGGTTGAAAGCTGCTGTGGCGCAGCAGTTCACCGGAGCGTCGTGGCAGCGGTGCCGGGTGCATTTCATGCGCAACGTCGGGTCTGCGGTGACGTCGAAGCAGGTGCCGCCGGTGATGGCGGCGATCAAGACGATCTTCGCTCACACCGATCCCGAGGCTGTGGCCGCGCAATGGGATCAGGTCGCGGACACGTTGGCGAAGTCCTTTCCGAAGGTCGCGTCGATGATGCGCGACGCCAAGCACGACGTGCTCGCGTTCCGGGCGTTCCCGAAAGCGCACTGGCAGAAGATCTGGTCGAACAACCCGAGATCGGTTAACCGGCTCTCGGGCGACACGATTCTGTCCGCGGCGTGAGGTCCGGGGCCGCCGCCCGGATGGGGCGCATGCTGACGGTGGCGGCTCGATTCACGAGAGGAGCAGACGATGGCCGTTCGGGTGCAGACGGCGGGCGACGGTTATGTGGTCGACGGCGAGTGGGAGGGTTGCGCGGCGGCGAACGCGTTCCTCAAGCATCTGGCCGGGCGGGCGTTCAGCGTGGCGACGGTGCGGGCGTATGCGTTCGATATGCTGAATCTGGCGCGGTTCCTGATCGACCGCGATGTCGGATTGGCGGCGGTGACGCCGGTGACCGTGTTCGAGTGGATCGACTGGCAGGGCGTGCGCCGTGATCCCCGACCCGGTGCAGCACCGAGGAACGGCCGGCAGCGGACGACGGCGGCGTCGACGATCAACCGGCGGGTCGCGGCGGTGCGGGCATTGTTCGAGTACCTGGTGATGACCGGGGTGCGCGCCGACAATCCGGTGCCCTCACCCCGGCGCGGGCAGGGGTTACGTCCGTCGGGGCGGGGTTTGCTCGGGCATCTCGGGCCCGGCCGGCCCCGGGCCGGAGGCCGGCTGGTGCGCCAGCCGCGGTTGCTGCCCGAGTCCCTCGACGCCGACGCGGTGGACGTGTTCGTCTCGTCGCTGCGCACCCATCGGGACCGGGCGATGGTGTGGGCGATGCTGCTCGGCGGTCTGCGCAGCGCCGAGGTGCGGTCGCTGCGGCTGGCGGAGGTCGACTTCGGTCGACGTCGGCTGCGGGTGCTCGGCAAGGGTTCGAAGGAGCGGGTGGTGCCGGTCGATGCGGTGTTCTTCACCGAACTGTCGGCCTATCTGCGCCTCGAGCGGCCACCGGGGTTGGCGACACCGGAATGTTTTGTGGTGCTGCGCGGCCCCACGCTGGGGGCGCCGGTGACCGAGGCCGGGCTGCGGTCGTTGTTTCGGCGGCACCGAGAGCTGTCCGGCGCGGGTCGGGTGCGTCCACACCGGCTGCGACACACCTACGGCACCGAACTCGCCTCCGCGGGAATCGATCTGATGGTACTGCGGGAGTTGATGGGGCACGCGTCCCCGGAGACCACCGCCGAGTACGTGCACCTGTCGATCGAGCAGCTCGCCGCCGAATACGGCGCCGCCCGGGCCAGTCTCGCCGGGGAACGGCGATGACCACCGGCTATTCCACCGTCGTCGCGCCGGGCCTACCGCAATCGGATCGCGGGTCTGCGGCAGGTGCTGTTCGAGGCCCGCATCGTCGACACACCACCACGGCGCCGCGTCTGGGCCCGCAGCTATGGCCAACGGTTCGCCGACGTTCCGATGGCCGACGCGATCCGCGAGACGCTATTGCGCTATGTCACCGTCCGGGCCGCGTGCTTCGCCCGAAGTCCGTCGAATCACTGATCAACGACCTGCTGCCATTCGCAGACTATCTCACCACACACCACCCCGAGGTCACCTCCCTCGACGGTCTCGACCGCAGTCACATCGAGGGCTTCCTCGTCTGGAACCGCACCCGCACCTGGCGCGGGCAACGCGCCGCCGCCGGCGCCGGACGCACCATCTCGATGGCGGTGATCCAATCGACGGTGCTGAGCCTGCGCAACCTGCTCGACGACATCACCGCATGGGGCTGGGAGCAGGCACCGCCGCGCCGGCTGGTCTTCGCCGCCGACGTCCCCAAACTCGACCAACCCTTGCCCCGCGCACTGGCACCCGACGTCGACGGCGTGGTGATGAACGCTGTTGCCGGGTTGGAGGATCCGTTCGCTCGCATCGGGTTGACGGTGCTCCGCGGTGCGGGGTTGCGGGTCGGGGAACTGCTCGACCTCGAGCTCGGCAGCGTCGTCGACTACGGCCCGGCCGGGACCTGGCTGAAGGTGCCGCTGGGCAAACTCGCGACCGAGCGCATGGTGCCGCTGTCGGCGGCCACGGTCGCGGCGTTGGACGAGTGGAGCGGCGGGCGCGGCGTCTGCCGGCCGCTGCCGCATCCGCGGACCGGAGCTTTGACCGATTTCCTGTTCGTCGCGCACGGCCGCCGCCTCGGCCAGACCCGGCTGCGCAATGGGCTGCTCGCCGCCGTCGAGCAGTCCGGGCTGCGCGGCGCCGGCGGCGCACCGTTGGTGGTGACACCGCATCAGCTGCGGCATATTGTCTCTGCTTAGTTCCCGTGTTGCATTAGACCCGAAGGTGAGGGCGACCTGGGGGTTTGGTTGTTGCGCCGAGCCGTGTGGTGTTTCTACTGTCAGCGCCCATGATCTTGAGCTACTTCTCGTCGCTGGACTGGCGGTCCTGGGACCTTGAGCATCGTCCCGTGATCCCGGAGGGGATGGCGTTCCTCATCGATGACGATCTGTTGTTCGAGGACGGCCCGGCCGCGCCGCGGCAGGCGTCCGTGGTGAACCGGTGGCTGCGGGAGCTTCCGGCCAGCGGGGCTCCGGCGCCGAGTTCGTGGGAGAACTACGCGCGGGCGGTCAAGGAATGGGCGGAGTTCCTCGCCGAACACGGCGTGGGGTTGTTCGATACCCGGGAACGGTTGAAAGCTGGGCTGAGTCGCTATGCGGAGCACCGCGCAGCGGGGCCGGCGCGGTCGCGGTTCGCGGCGACCACATGGGGCCAGCACATGAGCATCCTGTCGCTGTTCTACCGGTGGGCGATGGAGGAAGGGTTCGCGTCTGCCGAACCGTTCACCTACCGGTCGGCGCGGGCGGTCTTCGCCGGGACCGGCCGGGAGGTGCGGGTGAATCTGGCGGTGCGCCGCACCCCGAAACCGCATGTGACCATCAAGTATCTGGAGCCGGACTTCACCGACCTGTTCCGGAAAGGGTTGCGGGGGCTGGCGCCGGACGGCAACCGCGACACCGGGTTCGCGGGCCGGGAGATGACCCGCAACGCCGCGATCGGTGATCTCGCGCTGGCGACCGGGTTGCGGTTGGGCGAGTTCACGCATTTGCTGCCGTGGGAGATCCCGGCACTGCCGCCGGCGCGGACGGCGATCCCGATCCCATTTCCGGTGCCGGCGGGAATCACCAAGGGCCGCAAGTTCCGCACCACCTGGATCTCCTACGACGCCCTGGCCGGGCTGCACGACTACCTGCAGCTCGATCGCGCAGCCGTCACCGTCGAATCGAGCTGGCGGCCACCACGACGGTGGGGCGAGCCGATGCACGTGAGCGAACCGGACGCCCGCGGCGGCCGGATCAACGGCATCCGCCGGTCGTGGGAGTCATTGACCCCGCCGGAGCGGCGGCGGCTCGTGGCACCGGAGGGCGGGTCGTGCCTGCTGGCGGTCAAGGCCGACGGTGGACCGTTCACGGCGTGGGCGACGGTGTTCGAGCGCACCGCCGACCGGATCCGGGCCCGGTTCGAGCCGCGGTTCCCGCACGTTCACCCGCACCGGCTTCGTCACTGCTTCTCGATGCAGACTTTGGAATATCTGGTGACCGGCTACTACCGGCAGGCAGCGAAGCTGGTGCGCCACACCGATGCCGACGCGGCGCTGATCTTTTACCTGACCAAGGCCGATCCGCTGCTGGTGCTGCGAGATTTGCTCGGGCATTCGACCGTGTTGACCACCGAGAAATACCTGAAGCGTCTTGATACCACACGGATTTACCGGCAGGCCTACGAAACCGAGGGCGCGGCAGCCGGACTCATCGATGCTACCGCAGCCCAGTGGGAAGCCGACGCCGAATTCGACCATGACACCGACGGGGATCTGTGATGCCGACGAGAGTGACCGACGAACCGCTTGGCTTGAGCTGTGTGTTCAGCGACGGCAGCCGGGCGGAGTTCGACCTGGCGGGGTTGCCGAACCCTCGGTTGGCGCGTGATCTGGCAGTCGGGCTCCTGGAGCTGATTCATCCGCACGGCAGCGCGAACTCGGCCGGAACGGTCGATGCCTACGCGGGTGCACTCCGAGCAATGGTTCGCGCGCTCGCCGAGCAGGGTTTCACCGGCGGCGCGAGTGGGCTGCGCCGCGGACAGCTTGCGCAGTTCTGGATGGCGGGACCCAGACGGTTGGAGGCATACACCCGCGCCATGGTGGAGGGATATGCCCGATCCGGCGGCGGCCTCGGCGACGGGGTGCTGGAGCTGGCGGCGGGCCGACACTTCAATATCCAGCCCAACCGTCGACCCCTGCCGCCCTATCCCGAAGTCGAATGGCAGGGTCTGATCACCGCATGCCGCACGGTCGTCGAGGAGTCGTATGCGACGCACCGCCGCGCACTGGCCGCGATCGGGCAGGGCCGTCATCCCACCCAGCACGGATGGACATGGGAGAACTTCTGCTGGCTGCTGGCACGGCTCGGCCCGGTCAGCACTCCCGTGTTCGCCCACACGATCGGCGTGACGCACAGCGTGTTCCACAATCGCCGACCACCAGCGTTCTATGACGCCCTGAGGGCGGTGTTCCCGCACCTGGACGCCGTCATCGCCTACCGCCTGCTGTTCGGCGTCTACTCCGGCATCGTCCCCGACGGCATCGCCGACCTGGGGATCGACGACATCGAATGGGCCGGGGACTCGACCATTCTGCTGTCCTACGTCAAACGCCGCACCGCGGCGGAGACCCTGAACCTGCCGCGTCCGGCGGTGCGTCTGCTCGAGCAGTGGCTGACGCACTCGTCGCTGCTGCGCAGCCTGGTCGCACCAAGCGACCGCGACCGGCTGTGGTTGGGCCTGAGTTACGTGGGCAAACCCGTCCTGATCCGCGAGATCAATCGGGTCAGCATCCAGCGATGGGTGAACCGCCACGGCGTGCTCGGGGCCGACGGTCGGCCGTTGAAGATCCATCGAGCACGCATCCGCACCACTCACCATGCGATGCGCGAGAGGAAGACCTGGACAGGCAACGCCCGCGCCACGATCGACCCCAATCACACGCCCGCTGTCGAAGGCGACCACTACCTGTCGGTGACGACCCCGGGCCAACGGCACGCGGTCGAGGCGGTCATCGAGGATGCCCAGCACGATCTGTTGCGCCGCGCGCAGCCGCCCACCGTGATCGCCGAGGAGGACGCCGCCGCGCTGGCCGACGGCTACCCGCAACTGATGGCGGCGATGAATCTCGACGACCACGCGATCGCCGATTTGGTCGGCGGCGCGCGCGATGTGTTCACCGCAGCATGCGGTGATCAGCTGGCCGGCCTGCACGGTCCGGTCGGCAAGCCGTGTCCGGCCAGGCCGTGGGTCTGCCTGCTCTGCCCGCTGGCGGTGTTCGCGCCGCGGCACGCGGTGAACCTGCTGCGGCTCAAGGCGTTCTTCTCCCGCCAATGGCAGCAGCTGCCCGCCGCGCAGTTCATGGCGGTGTTCGGGCCTTACGCGACTCGGATCGATCAGATCCTGGGCCGGTTCGACCCCGCCGAACTCACGGCCGCGGCTTCCCGGGTCACCGACACCGACGACGAAATCCCCCTTCGCCCAGAGGAACGCACCGCATGACGACCTTCGCCACCAACAGCGCCCGCGAACACCGGACATCAGTCTTCACCGGCGCCGATGTCTGTCTGCAGGCGGGTCTGACACTGCCCGACGACGTTCGCCGCCCCCTGTTCGACGACGACTTATGGGACTTCACCGAGGTCGTCGGGTTGGCAGTCAACATCCCGTTGGCGAACCGCCGCTTCGACTTCGCCGTGATCGGCGACCCGCGATGGCGCATGGTCGCCAAGGAGCTGATCATCGCCGCCCTCGCCCCGCGGCATCCCGCCGTCGCCGAATTGCCCAGGGCATACCGCACACCGCTGCATCTGCGCAGCTGCATCGGACGGCTGGGCGAGCTGACGCGACTGTTCCGCTGGCTCGACCGGCGACACGTCACCACGCTGGCCGAAATCGACACCCACACCTGCGAGGCCTACCTGGCATTCCGGCGCTACATCCTCGACGAGGACGGCAATGTTGTCGGTGAACAGAGCCCCGCGGTTCGACGCGCTGCGGCGCAGATCATCGTCGACCTGGTCAACCACCGAGACCTGTTCACCGCCGACCGCGTCCGCGCCGATCTTCGCCCCTGGGGCGGCGCATCGGCTTCCGCCGTCGCCGAAATGCGTTCCGGCCGTGACGGAAACACCACGCCCGCCGTTCCCGACGAGATCCTGCAGCCGATGCTCGCGGCGGCGCTGCACCTGATGCAGGTCCTCGGCCCGCACGCGGTCGCATTGAACCAGCAGGTCCGCGAACACGACCGCGTCCATTCGGTCAGGATCGGACAGCGGCGTCAAACCACCACCTCTGCGGTCGACGACATCGTGACCGTGTTGGCCGACTACACCAGGACAGGGACGCCGCTGCCCCGACACGAAGACCATGAGATCACCAAACGGCTGGCCGCCGGATGGTCAGCCGACGACCTACTGCTGCCCGTCGCCACCGGGATTCTCGCCAGGCAGGCCGGACGCCGCAATATCGACTCCCGTTGGTTGCCGCGACTGCGCGGACCGCTCACCAACGCAGTCGCCGCGGTCGGGGTCGAGAAGGTATTCGCTCGCGACGCCGAACAGGCGCCGACCGCCGACGGCGCGACACGGCCCTGGAGCCTGCCGCTGCACCGATCGCAGGCCGTCGCCGTGGTCGGGATCGTCCGAACAGCCGCGATCATCGTGCTCTCGGCATCATCAGGGATGCGCAGCAGCGAGTTGATGGAACTACGTGTTGGCTGCCGCCGCCCGATCGAGGAACCCATACCCGGGCTCATGCGCTACCGCATCGCCAGCAAGATCGTCAAAGGCCAGCCGCTCGGCGGCACCGACGACGAATGGGTCGTCATCGAACCGGTCCACCGAGCTGTCGAACTCATCGAACAACTGCACGACGATCCACGCGATGATGCTCTTCTGTTGTCCCGGTTCAGCTTCCGGGTCCGTTACATCTGGTTCCGCAACTGGGTCAACTCTTCGGCAGGAGAACGCCTGGGCCTGGCCCCAATTCCCGAGGGACCGGTCTCACTGCGGATGCTCAGAAGAACGATCGCGCTGGAATTGGCCTATCGCCCCGGCGGGGTTCTCGCAGCAAAACTGCAGCTCAAGCATATCGCAACCGCAACAACCGAAGGCTATGCGGCCCGGCCGGGTGGCGCTCAAGCCGAGTTACTGGCCGAGGTCAACAAGCATGAAGCCGACCGCAACCTTCAGCTGATACTGGCCGAGTTCCACAACTACCGCAACGGCATCCTGCCCTCCGGCCCCGGCGCCCGAAACCTCACCGAGTTCTTCGCCACTGTCGACGCCGACGTGAACGCGGAATCGGCTGCGGCACCGAAGGTGCAGCGCAACGATCGCGACATCCTCAACCTGCTGTCCAAACGAGCCAAGGTCCTGCACCTGGGCCCGGCGAACTACTGCTGGTTCGTCGACCCGTCCCGCGCCCTCTGCCTCAAGCTGGCCGGCACCCCGACCGCGACGCGGCCGATGATCGGCATGTGTGACTCGGCGCGTTGCCCGCAGGCCACCCACCACGATGTCCATCGCTCCGTCTGGGCCGAGCACGCCGAACGCACCAAGATCTTCCTCGGCCAACTCGGCAAGACTCGCGCCACCGAGCGCACCCGCCTGCAAGCCGACCACGACCGCGCCGTCCGGGTCATCGCCGATATCGACACGGCCACAACCACCGCGAGCGGGGACCTGCCATGAGAATCAGTGCCGACCAACGCACCCAGAACGAGAACCGCATTCGCGCCGCCATCGACCGACTGCTGCGCGGCGAGATCCCACCCGGCGGAGGCTGCGACATCAAGACCCTCGCCGCGGCGGCCGGCGTCGATCGCACCGCCTTCTACGGCAGCAGGCCCTACGCGCACCTACGCGCCGAGTTCGAACACCGGCTTGCGCAGCTACAGAACAACGGCGAAACCCCCGACCCGAAGACTGCGCAGATCGAACGACTGAAAACAGAGATAGACAACCTCAAAGACCGCCTGAATCAGGCCTATTCGACCATCGAGGAGCTCACCGACTTCCGCAGCCGGGCACTCGCACGGCTGGCCGCACAACACGAAGAAATCCTCCGCCTCCGCGCCGCCACAGACCCGAACGCCAACGTCACCCAGCTACCGACGACACGCCAGAAAATCATCGGGCCATGCTGACGCAGAATCGAGCGGTGATGTCAGTCACAAACACACAGGTCTTATCGCTACACACGCGGCCACCAGCGTCGCGAACTCCGCGCCGGGAATCGTCCACTTCAAACGCAACACGAACCCGACCGCACACGGCCTCTGCGGACACAAGGCATACCTGGGCGACCGAACTCGCCAATGCCGGAATGAGCCTGCAGGCGTTGATGGCGCTGCTCGGGCACGTCACTCCTCAGATGACTCTCCGCTACGCCACCCTCGCATCGCCGACGCTGCGCGACGCCTACGACCAGGCCATGGGCAAGATGCGGCGGCGGTTCACCCTCACCCCGGTCGGCAAACCGATCGTTCCCGACACCGTCAGCTGGCTCGGCAGCGAGATGCTCAAAACCCGCCTCGCCCATGGCTACTGTTCTCGGCACGAGGCGGCCGGAGCCTGTCCCTATGCCAACATCTGCGAGACCTGCGACAACTTCGTCACCGGACCCGAATTCCGCGACACGCTCGAGGCGCAACGCACCGACGTCCAGGCACTCGAAGCCGATGCCTGCGACCGCGGCTGGCCCGACGAAGCTGCTCGCCACCACCGCGTTGCAGACGCCCTGACCGATCACCTTCACCGGCTCGACCGCTGACCCAAATCGCGAACCTGAGGTTGACCCACACGCGAAGGCCGGTTAATCGAACGATTGAACAAGGAGATCAAACGCCGCGCCGATGTCGTCGAGATCTTCCCGAACCCGGCAGCGTTCCTCCGGTTGGCGACGGCGGTGGTGATCGAAGCGCACGACGAGTGGCAGGTCACCCGCCGCTACGTCTCAGACGTCAGCATGGACGAGCTCAAAGTCATCATCGCCGCCAAACAACGCGCCTCGACTGACGACACGACGCCGCAATCGTTGACACCCGAACTCGAAACCGCATAACCTACAAAATGACTCGTTGATCACGAACCAGATGGTTCACCGATCCGAAGTACACCACCCCATGGGACGCTGTCCATAAAGACCTCGTCGAAGTGCTATTTATCGCCCGGTCGTGCCCGGCGGTGCCCCAGCCGGCTCGCCCAGTCCTGCCCGAACTTCGCGCACCAGCGCCCGGATCGTCTCGTAGGACACCACGACACCGCGTTCGAGCACCATCTCCTCCACATCACGGAAGCTGAGGCAGAAGCGGAAGTGCAACCACACGCAGCGCCGGAAAATGTCGACTGGGAAGCGGTGACGCTTCTACGACGGCGCTGCGGTGCTCACCAAGCCGATCCTGCCAGCCGGACCCCACTACCGTTAACGTGACACCGCCCACCGCGCACCGCGCAAGGACATGTGGAGCACATCCTGTCCAAGCTGGGTTTCACCTCCCGGACACAGGTCGCCGCCTGGGTTGCGGAACAGACACGCGATCAGAACTGACACATCAGGTTCGAGGCCCTGCGGCCGGTCAGTCATATTGCCTACGGTGGAGCGGATTTCGTGAGGTAGTGGCGACGGCCGAGCGGATTGTCGAGGGTGATTAGGAAAGTTGGTACGACGAGTGGTCAGCTACCGCTGATCTAGTGTGCTCTGATGTCCCGCCGGATGTTGTGTGAGTTGCCCTTGTCTCGCTCAGCCTGACTTCTTTGGGAAACATGTCGTCCCGGCCGGGAGAGGCCGGGACGACATGCCAGAGGCCGGAAGTTTGGCCCCCCGATCAGGTGGTCACACGCAGGGCGAGCCGAAACACGTACGCCGTGCTTCCATGGAACTTGTCAGGGTCGCGTGAGTCTTGTCCGCTCCTGTAGAAAATCGGAAGAGAGTGCAGCGGTGATGTCGCCACGCCGATGCGGTCACTTCCGTGGCCGCTACTTCTGATGTGGGCCGGGTCAGGATTTCTTGGCCGTATTCCCGGGGCGATATCATCAATCCTCAGGCACGAAGAGGTGGCTCGGTGTATTGACGTCAGTTGTACTTCAGCTCTTACGCTTTCGGATGAATTCGGTCGACTCGAGGGCCTTCTCTCGCTTCTCCGCCCGGCGCTCCTTGAGGGCACGTGCAGACTGCTTCGAACTCTTGACGGCGGACTTGTCAGCCATTGTCGGTCCTTTCCGAATCGGCAACCGCGAACTGACCTCGACCATACCCAACAAAAGAAATAAGTCCAGTTCAGCGGCCGATACGAGGTGGATCAGGTACAGGCGGGTCGTGACGACGGGGTCGGTTGGAACAACGTCACCGGGTTGTGCCTCCATCGGAGACGCTCTACGTCTCAGTAGCGTGCACCCGGTCGTCCTGCAGTGGCAGTCAGAGCGTCCGAGGTGCAAGGCGCGCAGTAAATTTCACGGAGCTTGTTTATTTCCTGCCGATGGCTTTGGTGCAGGGCAGCGTTACTGGCATCTATCTGGAGGACTGAAATGTGAGTGCAGCTACCGATCGTCAGTGGGCGGTTCGTGACGCTGTTCTGCGTTGGCTTCTTGCGAAGACAACGGAGGGCTATCGCAGCCCGATTCTGGACGCGGATGCCATCGGAGCGGAAGTCGGGTGGGTGGCCTCGGCGCTCACCCACGAGAAGTGTCCGACGCCTCGATGATTCTCTTCAAGGAGAACTACCTGACAGGCGTGCCGGTAATGGGGATCGGGATTCCACGACCGATGCTGACTGTCGCCGGACGTCGGGTGGCCAAGGTCGGCAAACCGCTGAGGTCCAGGATCGACGCTCATCAAGCGAAGTTGCGCCAGCTTCTGGCGACTCCGCTTGGGTAGGCATCCGCGACGACGGCGGCAGTGAAGTGGACGACGGCGGCAGTGAAGTGAATGAGAGAATGCCTCGGCTGGCACTTCACGATGAGTACGTGAGCACGGGCTGAGCACGGAACCGTTGGGGTGTGCACCGTCGTCGGGGCACACCACGCCGTCACCCAGTCCGGTGGCGGTCCCGAGGTGAGAGTCCGTGTACGCGCACCCTGCGGCGCGAAGGTCCGGCTCCGGCCACATCGGTCGATTCTTCATGGTTTGCGTTTCGGTACGGCGTGGCCAGTATGCCGGCGATGTCCGGCAGGGGTGCGTCAGCAAAAAGCAAGTTTGATAACAGGATTCGCTGAAGTGCTAATGGGGGACTAGGTGCTCCGGCGGTCGTGGCCTGGGTGCTGGACGGATCGGTCGATGGTGTGCGGAGCGACTTGATGTTTGACGGTCCGTCGCCGCTCGTGTGGTACGGCGGCGGGCGTGTTGTTCGTTGGTGAGGGTGTAACGGTCGGCGATGACTTCGCGGTCTTTTCGTGGGGTGGGCTGCATATCCGTCTGTGATCTCACCGAGTGCACTCGGAGCCAACCAATTGTTTCCAGACGAAGACAGGAATCGTCCACCATGAGTGTGGCATCCGACCACAGGGCATCGTCGACCCTCACCGGTGCCGGGTCGATCAGCACGTCGAGATCAAGTCCCCACCCGCCGCGGTCGTCGCGGACGACAACACCGCATCCTTCGCCCTCGTTGCCGGCTATGCCGGCTGCACGCGAACTGAGCCCACCACATCATGATCCGCACCGGCCGCCACATTTGGCTCACCCCGAGGAGGACCTTCCCATGAACCTCAATGTAGCCCTACTGCTCCTTGTCCTCGTCGGCGGAATCGGTGGCACCGCCGCTATCCAGGCCGCGTTGCGCCGTTCAGCCGACCACGGTCGGCGCGAGTTCCACGTCGACGGCTGATCAACGTTCTCGGCGTCGAGCTCGCCAGGGGTCGAGAAGGGGTCCGCGGGTCTGTCGCTGATTCGGTGTAAGTGGTCTTGATCGCCCCCGGCGTGGGGCAGGAGGAATCACTGCGATGACCGACACACTGAGGGGTGTGGAGAACACCCAGGTGACGGGGCCGGCCGTGTCCGGCAACAACGATGTGGTTGCCGCTGAGGCGGTGCGTGAGCTGTCTGCCGGCGAGCAGCGGCTGGTGGCCGATTTGGTGCGTCAGGCGCGCGCTGAGGGCGTGGAACTGACCGGCCGGGATGGGCTGCTGAAAGCGTTGACGAAGTCGGTGCTCGAGGCGGCGCTCGATGAGGAGATGACCGAACATCTCGGGTACGACAAGCACGCCGCGGCGGGTCGTGGCAGCGGGAACTCGCGCAACGGATCGCGCACCAAGCGGGTGCTGACCGATGCATGTGGTGAGGTCGCCATTGAGGTGCCGCGTGACCGCAACGGTTCGTTCACTCCGCAGATCGTGCCCAAACGGCAGCGACGGTTGTCCGGAGTGAACCCGGTCGGTCCGAGGTAGTGCTGATCCACCCGGTGCAGCAGGTCGTCGTTGTCGATCACGGTCGGCTCCCGTCGATCGTCGATTGGTGTTCAGGCACGGTCAGACCACCCGGATCCCGAACAGGCCGAGAATCCAGTTGCCGATGCCGGTCGCGGCGCTCTCACTGCTCGCGAGGGAGAAGAACGCGATACCGACGAGCGACAGGCCGCCGACGGTGAAGACCTTCGACAGGTTGCCGCGCAGGCCACCGAGGAGGACGACGCATGCGATCAGGGCGAGGATCGTGAAGATGATGTTGTCGCCGATCCACGCGCGCAGCCCGCCCGTGGAGACTTCGGTGTTCTGGGCGAGCACGTCGACGCTTCCGGGCGGGGTGGTCGACAGGTCGACGACTGCGGACGTGAGGGACATGAGCACACTCCATCGCTGAGTTCGGTAGGTGCATCTGAATGTGGATGCGCACGACCGTAAGTCGATGTCGCTTTTCATCTCAACGGGGTGTCCGCGCCGGGATCGGGTCATCGGCGCAGGCCAACAGGGCTGTGCGGCATCGGGAATGTCGATTCCCGCGACAGGCGTGCAGCGGGGCTCGAACAACCTCAAGGGCCAGCCGGCAACCAGGCGGTGGGTGAGGGGATTCCCGCGGTGATTCGCACGACGGGGCGGCCCGTGTGTCGGCGCGGCGATCAGAACCCGATGGGGCGTAGGGGATACGGCTCGCGTATAGGCGCTGTGGAGCGCAAAGGGTTCCAGGTACGTACACGGGCTCTACAGGCGTGAGGTCGGGCGGTGTGCGCACGCGGTGCAGACGGCGGCGTCGGAGACTGCGCCCGGGCGGGCTGTCGCGGCAGGTCCGCAGCGAGCGGATCGAGCACCCAGTGAACCGGTGCGTGGAGAAAGCGCTCGGATGCGCGGTGAATCCGGCGCCGGATTCGGCTATGGATTTCGGCGGTGGATTCGACCGCCCGAAAATACGGCTCCCACGCCCACCCCCTCCGGGGGTCACTCCCCCCGGCGTTCCTTGGGGGGAGTGTAATCCAGAATTACGCTCAGCGCCAACGCTATTCGAAAGCGCCCATGTAGAACGCTATACGCGGTGCTCGAAGCAGTGCCGCGGCGAGCACTCACCGCCACGGGTGTCCACGCGTTCCGCAGCGCTCACAACACCGCTCGATCGAGCATGCGGAACCGCCCACAGAGGCGCGCGGCGAAGCGCTCGACAGAGCACTGCCGCGAGCGCTGAAAACAGCGCCTCACAGTGCCCCGTAGAGCACTCGGTGCACGCCCCGTAGAGCGCTCGACCGAGCGGTCGCACAGCGCTCGACAGAGCGCCCGTCAGAGTGGTCGACGGCCCGATGCAACCACCGTGCACGCGGGCGGTGAACAGAGCGCCCGTCAGAGTGGTCGACGGCCCGATGCAACCACCGTGCACGCGGGCGGTGAACAGAGCGCCCGTCAGGGTGCCAGCCGAACGCGGTGAAGGTTCGGGAAATCCGGCCTGCAGATCGTGCACGAGAGGGGTGTTCGTCGTCCCGGCCTGGGTCCGCCAGACGAGGGGGACACCCCGTTGAGGAAAATCGCGGGTTTCTGTCACTGTGCTCAACGACGCCCCCGGACGGCGTTCAGGCTCGAAACGATCGAAAGGCACAGGCGGTGAGCGGAAATCACGACCCACTCGAGGACTGGTTGGTCGCGACGTGGCGCGATGTCTTCGGCGATTCCGGCGGCGGTCGCGCCGGCCGGGTCGGCGCGGACGGTCAGCCGACGCGCATCCGCCGGTTTACCCCGCTCTCGCCGATCGCCGATCGCCGTCGCCGCCGCGGGCGTTGCCGTGTACTCCCTGTGTGTGGTGTCGGCGGCCGCCGGCAACGAGACGGTCGTCCGAGGTGCTGGCGAAGCTGCACGGCTATCGGGTGCTGCTCGTTGCCGCCGCGGCCCTGCTCGTCATGGTCGACGTCCTGCGCCACCGCGCGCACAGGTGGTCGCAGATGCTCGAATCGGTGGTCCGGCAGGGTACCGGGCACCTGCCGACGAAGATCGTGGTCTCGTTCTCGCCCGGGTGGCGTGTGATCCGCCGCGCGAGGATCACATTGCACCGTGGCACCGTCATTCGGCCCAAGCAGTTCGAGGAGCTCTCCCGCACGATCGAGGCAGCCTTCCCCGCCACCGCACAGAGCGAGACCAAGGTGCGGCACGTGGCGCACCGCGACCGCATCGTCATCACCCGAGAGTCGATCACCCCGGACACCCGCTCTGCCCGTCAGCGGACACTCCAGTCCGCGCTCGATGCGGCCTCGATGTTCACCGACCCGAGGGTGTCGATGAACGCCGGCGCCAGGGGCTTCCAGCTCAAGGTCGAGGAAGCCCTCGCCTCCCTGGCTGGGCAGCACGAGTCCGGCCGCAACTGGACCACCGACTGGTACCCCGACCAGGGCTACCTGGTGATGCGTCTGGTCACCGCGATGCCCTCGCGCGTGGACCACCCGCTCGCATTGGTCGACGAGAACCTGCGCCACCTGCCGTATGCGACCGGTGCCGCGGACCGAATCATGTACTGGGACGTCTCCACCAGCTCCAACAAGCCGCACTGCCTGATCGTCGGCCCGACCGGTGGTGGCAAGACGTCGGTGATCCGCACCCTGCTGACCGAGGCCGCCCGCCGTGGGGTTCCGTTCGTCGGCGTCGATCCGAAGATGATCGAACTCGACGGCCTGGAGGGCTACCCCGGTTGCGGCGCGATCATCTACGACGCGCTGCGTGCGGCGATGTTCGTGCGCGCGCTGCACACCGAGATGATGGCCCGCAACGCCTACATCCACCAGATGAAGATCGAGGGCGCGCAGCTGCCGCTGATGATCGCGGTGCTCGACGAGTTCTTCATCCTCTCCGGCAAGTGGCAGCGCCTGGCCAAGACCGGTGACGACGAGACCCGGGCGCAGCTCAAGGAACTCGACCCGCTCGGGGCGTGGGCCGACCTCGCCGTGCTCGCCCGGTCGGCCGGTATCCGGTTGTTGCTCGGGGTGCAGCGCCCCGACGCCAGTTTGTTCGGCGGTGCCTCGGGTAACGCGCGGGACAACTTCGGTACCCGCATCAGCCTCGGCAACCTCTCGCAGGACGGTGCGCTGATGATGTGGGGCGATTCCACTGTCGGCCGCGAGGTCGACACCTCCGTCAAGGGCCGCGGCATCGCGCTCGGCGACGACGGCAACCCCGTCGACGCGCAGATGTGGTGGACCCCGAACGTCGACCGCCACCCCAACAAGTGGAACCAGCTCGCCGAGCGCGAGCAGGCGATCATCGACGGCCTCCTGCCCACCGAGGCCCCGCAGTTCACCTGCTACTCGCGGGAGCTGGCCTCGTTCATCGAGTCCGAGCGCGCTCTGGCCACGCGGGCACGCAGGCACGGCCGTGCTCCCGAGCCGATCGTCATCGGCGCGACCGCCACCGACGGGGACACGTCCGCCGAGTCGCCGACTGTTAACGGCGCGCCCACCGGCGGTGACGACTTCTCGGACGTCATTCCGGCCTCCGCGGTCGAGGCCGGCCAGACCGTCCTCGTCGACGACGACCACGGCGAACTCGTCCCGGTCACCGTCGACTCGGTCGACGTCCGCTGCGGCGCCACGGGCGATGTCGTCGAGACCGTCCTGACCGTCGGCGCCGGTCGCGTGAAGACCCGCATCACCTTCGATGCCACCGGCGGCGTCGTCCTCCCCGAACCCGACCTCGTTGCCGCGTCGACGTGACCCCTCATTGCCCGAACCGCCACCACCGAAAAGGAACACCATGAGCCGCCGCATTTCCCAGTCGATCATCCCGACCACCGAGGATGTCGCCGCGCTGCGCGGACCGTTCGTCGCCAAGGGTGCGAACGACCCCGTGATCAAGGCGCTGCGGGACTACTTCAAGGACTCGGTCCCCGCGTGGCTGGCCAAGCTCAGCGAGGAGCAGGAGCTGACCCGCGAGCGGCTCGCGGAAATCCGGGATGCCTCGTCCAAGCGTCGCGTCGTCATCGAAGCGCTGCCCGAGGGCGGCGCCCGCGACACGGCCCTGGCCGAGCTGGAGACGGCCGAGGCCGTCGTCGACGACATGGACACCGCACTGGCCGGCGCCGGTGCCGGCGCCGGCGCCTTCGGGGTCGGCTGACGATGACGCCCACTGTTGATGTCGAGATCACCTCCACGACCACGGCATCGGCCACCTTGGCCGATGCCGACGTGCCTCCGATGGATCTGGAGGCGACTGAGAGCAAGACCCTGTCCACGGTCGTGCACGAGTTCCTGCACCAGATGGCGCGGGCCCGGGGCGCTGACGTCGAGGTCGTCTACCGGACGGCGAAGGACACTCGGTTCCTGACCGTCGGACCGGACGGGAAGGCCGAGGAACGTGCCCCGAGCATGCCGGTGCCGATCGCCGTGCCGGCGGCGCCCGAATCGGTGGCAGCGGAGCCTGTCTCCACCCCGCCCGGCGGGCCGGTGGTAGTTGGGGCCGAGCAGATCGCCTCCGCGGCGGCCCCGCAACCCGCGGCGCCCGCGCGGGCCGCTCCGGCTGAGCCGGTCACGGGCCCGCTGGACGTGCTCGGGCAGCTGTCGGCGCCCCGCGCGAACTCCGCGGCGAGCGACCCTGCTCGGCGTGGTGTGCGTGGCCGACTCAACGCCCTCCTCGGACTCGGGCTTGCACCGAAGTCGGACTCGCTCGAGATGCGACTGCGCGACGCGCAGACCACGATCGCCCGACCGCTCCCGGAGGGCGCGGTGATCACCGTCGCCAACCTCAAGGGCGGCGTCGGCAAGACCCCGATGTCGATCGGCCTGGCCGAGACGCTGGCCGAGCACCGAGGCCCCGCCACCGTCACGTGCCTGGACCTCGGCGAGGCCGGCGGCAGCTTCGCCGATCGCGTGGCCGTTCCCCCGGCCGCGGGCCAGGACGCGGTCAGCCTGGCCGGCATCGACCCCACGACCACCGACGCCCGGCCGTCCAGGCTCGCGCGGTTCCTGACCCGCCAGCCGGCCGGCTCCGACATCATCGCCGGCCGGGCCGGGGCCGACTCACCCCTGCGCTACGACGACGCCGCGGCGCTCGGGGCGATCCTCGGCCGGCACCGCGACGTCCTGGTCGCCGACACCGGCAACGCCAGCCACGCCGAGAGCTGGCGGTGGGCGATCACGGCCGCGCACGCGGTGATCGTCCCGGTCCCGCTGCGCCGCGACGCCGCCGTGGCCGCCCAGCGCAAAGGAGCGATTTCGACCCGGCGCAGGGAGGGGTCCTGCGCCGGTGGTTCGAGGAGCGGGTGCTGCCGGTCTGCGCCGACCGTGTGTTGCCGTTCGATGTGCCGGCCGTACGGGTGCTGGCCACCTACCGGGTGCTAGAGCATGCGCCGTTCGGCGACGCTCTCATCGCCGCCGTCGCGCAGGCCGCCGAGATGACGGTGGTGACACGTAATACCAAGTACGTCGAGACGTTCGGTGTCCGCTGCGTCGACCCGTGGGAGCCGACCGTCTGACGGCCCCGTCGTCGACGGGTGCGGTTCGACTCGCCAGGCCATCCCCGGGTCGGGCCGGGCACAGAATTGTGAGTTGCGTTCCAGTGTTGTCGTTTTGCGTGATCGACACAGCTCGTCGGTGGAAGGACCCATCTACGGGGCTGGGAGGTCAGATGAACCTGCAGTACAACGCCGGACTCACCCTGGAGCAGCGGTGTCAGATCCGCCAGGCGCAGGGGTACGTCGATGATCACCGGTGAGAGATCGATGCAGCCGGCGAGGTCGCGCGGGATGTCCCGGAGGTGGAGATCCCGCATGAGGGGATCGACCGGGCCTGCGATGCCATCTCGATGTCGGCGGCGAGCATCGTGGACCCGGTGGTCGAGCAGATCGGGCCCGCTGTGATCGGAGGGGTGGTTGCCGGAGATGCCGGCGTCGGTTTCGGGCTGCCCGTTCATACTGGAGTATGATTGCAGTATGACGACGAGGTTCACGATCAGTTTGCCCGACGAGGACGCTCGCGTCCTCGACGCGTACGTTCGCGACCACAGTCTGGGTGGCCGGTCGGCGGGGATTCGAGCCGCGGTTCGGATGCTCGGAGAGGTGGGTCTCGAGCGCGATTACGCGGCGGCTTTCGTCGAGGGTGGTGTCGACGACGACTGGGACGTCACTTCGGCAGATGAGGAATGATCCGCCGGGGTCAGGTGCACTGGGTTGATCTTGATCCGGCGCAGGGTAGCGAAGCGGCCAAGCGTCGACCCGCTGTTGTGGTCAGTAATGATCGCGCCAACGCGACGGCGGAGCGGCTCGGTCAGGGGGTGGTCACTGTGGTGCCGTTGACGAGTAACACGGCACATGTGTTCGCGTTTCAGGTTCTCGTCGACCCTGACGAATCGGGTATGCCGCGTGAGTCGAAGGCTCAAGCGGAACAGGTGCGTTCGGTTTCGGTGCGTCGTCTCGACGGTGACCCGGTCGGGAAGCTCTCGACGAGAACGCGTACCGCGCTCGACGAGGCTCTGCGGCTGCATCTCGATCTGCACTGAGTCGCATCCCTGCGGTCGGTCTGACGGGTTCATCAGGTGGGCACCCGTCGCACTTTCGTGGCGGCCGTTCCGATCCCGCCGCGCGGCCCTGCCCACGGTGAACTCGGAGAAGTCCGCGAGAGGCGCAGCGCTCTCGACTCTTTTGCTCTTCTCGCCCGGCCCCGGGTCTGGGAGGTCCGTGACAACCCGTCGAGGACCGATGTCGGTGACGGCGTTGGCGATGAGCGGCGCGTTCGGGCGGGTGCAGACCGCCAGCGTCGATGCTGTGGTGTGCCCGGGCAGCGTGATCGCCGTGGCGGTTCTCCTCGCTCACGATGAGTGTCGCAGCGCTTCGCCGTGCGCCTGTTTCGCGGCGCGCACCGAGATCCGGTCGGGAGCGACGTGCTTCGGAGCCGCTGTGAGCCAGGATGTGCCGTCCCCGTCCGCCAGGAGCAGTTGCGCATCCCGTTGTCCGAGGCCGATTGCGGCGTCGATGAAGGCGCCGTCGAAGAGCAGGTAGCTGAGAAGGTCTCCTCGGCGGGCCCCGTCACCGCCGAGGAGCCGTCCCAGCAACGGCAGGTCCGGGTTCCGGATGGTGCGCAGTGCACCGCCCGGCCAGCGGTATCGGTCATCAAACGAGGTTGCGGCGAGGGCGCCGAGGGTACCGCGTTCCTCGGGGCCGAAGAACCGGTATGGCACATCGACATAGCGGCGTTGGCTGGCGCCGGTGCGGCGTCCGTCCGCGACGAGTTCGTTGATCTTGCCGAGCGTGCGGAGGTCTTCGACCATGCGGTCGACCAGGGCGGCGTCCAGCACCCGCACCATCATGTCGTCCACATCCGGTGGTCCCTGGTCCCCGCCGGTGGCCGGGGATACGGGGTACACCGCGGGGTGGGTCGCGACCACGATCAGCCGTCCGCAGCCCAGAGACAACGCCGGTTTGAGGGGAGCGTTCAGCCGGATCCCGCCGTCCGCGTACCAGCCGCGGGCAGTGTCGGGGGTGGCGACCTCGACCGCGGGGAACAATGCAGGAATCGCGGCGGAGGCGCGGACGTGCTCGGCGGTGATTCGCACTCCGAGGTAGTCGATCGGACGGGTGGTGTCCGACGGCGGTAGCGGGTCGGCACGGTTCCCGTCGACGAAGATCACCGTCCGGTTGGTCGCGGCGGAGGTCGTCACCACCGCCAGCGACGCCTTGCCGCCGTCGAGGTTGGCGGCGAGCTGTGTCCAATCGACCAACCGGTGCGCGGTCCGGGCCAGCGGTGCGGTGTCGACCAGGCTCGTCAGCCGCATCCCCGGTATTCGGCAGAGCTGACCGGCCCACCGGGCGATGGTGCCGGGCCCGGTCCGCAACAACGGCCGGAACACGTCGTCGATCTGAACGCTGCGCCACACCGCGAGCGCGGTGTCGGCTTGCTCGTCCGCCGGAAGGTGCGCGCCCGCGGCGAACAGGGTCGCATTGATCGCTCCGGCGCTGGTCCCGATGAACAGATCCGGTTCGTGGCCGGCGGCGCGCTGATTCTGGGGATCGATTGCGGTCGAACTGGCAGTGTGCCACCTCGACCTGGTCGCTTCGAAAGCACACGGGGCTGGAATCTCCCGGCGCGAGCTGAGCTGGATCTGATTGGATTACTGGTAGGGCCGAGGGGATGGTAGAACCTGGTGCAGTCGCTTGGGGAACTCGACGATCGCGCCGCGCTCGTTCCTCGCGTTGACGTCGGAGGTGGACCTGTCGACCACGGGCGGCGGAGCGAAGGTCGCGAAGTTCATTCTCGGTGCAGGTTGCGCTCACGGAAACTTGAATGAGGGGCGTTTTCGTTCAAGTAAAACCCCTGTTGCGTGAATGGCATCTGGTGCGTCAAGGCCTGTGATCAGGCGACGACCATCCGACCGCGGACGAGTTCACCGAGACGGTGCCGCGCCTGACCTCGGTGGCGGTGTCGGATCGGCAGTGGTTCGAGTTCCTGTACGCCTGGTACCCGATGTCGGAGGAGCAGGGCCGCTCCCGCACGATCGCGACCGGTGTGCGTGAGGAGTTGGTGTTGATGTCCTCCGGTGTGGCCGGGGTGCTGCCGTACGGCGCCTTGGTCGATGGTCCGAGAGTGTCGTCCGACCGCGACGTCACCGCCGATCGGACGTGGCTTTCTCCCGAGTCGGTATCGCCGGTCGTCAGTTGCGGGTTCGTTGCAGAGGTGGGTTTCGTGGTGTGCCCGGTCGCCGGGTGCCGAGTCATACAAAATCTTGTATATTGGTGGAAGAAGATCCAGTTCCTGGGTACCGCGCTGGAGGATCTTCGTGGATTCCCCGATGCGGTTCGGCGTCGGTGCGGTTATCAACTCGACCGCGTTCAGCAGGGGCTCGAGCCGACGGACTGGAAACCGATGGTGAGTGTGGGTTCTGGTGTGCGGGAGATACGGGTACGCGATCGATCGGGAGCTTTCCGCGTCATCTACGTGGCGAAATTCGCAGACCGGGTGGTTGTCCTGCACTGCTTCCAGAAGAAGACTCAGAAAACGTCGGCGGCGGACTTGGCTCTTGCGACGAAGCGGTACCAGCAGGTGATAGCGGACGACAGGAATGGTGAGCACTGATGAGCGATGAAATCTATGGCAGCGTATGGGATGCCATCGAGGACACTCCGCAGGAGGCGGAGAACATGCGACTGCGGTCGAATCTGCTGATCGCGCTGTCTCGGCGCATCGAGACCGAAGGATGGACCCAGAAAAACGCGGCCGCCCGGCTTGGTGTGACGCAGCCACGGGTGTCGGATCTGATTCGCGGCAAGATCGACCTGTTCAGTCTGGATGCTTTGGTCAACATGGTCTCGGCCGCTGGACTCCACGTCGATATGACGGTGAGGGCGGCCGCGTAGCACCGGAGGCCTGACCCGAGGGCTGTACGGGATTTCGGGTCGGACTTGGGCAACCCCAACGGCGGAATCTGCACCGCCCAAACACATCTGAACCCGGTCCGGAGGTCGGCACGGCCGATGATGGTGGGTGTGGACGAGGTAACCACCACCGGCGGGGTCGGGGCGGGGTTGGCGGATTTCGCTGGGGGTGTGCGTGGGTCTGCTGGTGGGTTCTTCTGTTATGTGCCGGCGGTGATGGTGTGGCAGCACTTTTTTCGTTGTTCCGCAACCTCGGGTGTATCCGCATGGTTCGTTTACGTCGTTCGGGTCGGATCCGCCGCCGGCCGGGTATTGGGTGAGTTGGGCGGCACGGGCGGTGCTGGTTGTGGTGTTCGGATTGGTGACGGTTTCGTGGCGGCCCGCCCGGTAGTTCGCTGTGCCGTTGGTAGTGCGCGTTCGTGCTGATGGCGGCAATGGTGGCGTGGATCTTCATGTCGATAGAGCCGTTCTTCACCCCCGACTGAACTTGCCATTCGGGTTGTTCGGTGTCGAGGGCGTCGGTGTGAGTGCGAGTGTATTCGGTTGTCGTTGAGGCGGATGGGGATGCGGTGGGCGGGGTCTGGGGTGGGCCTGTGGGCGAGTTCGCGTCTGGTGGTGCTCGCGCATCTCGCTGATGGGCAGGGATGCGAGGTCGGTGAGGATCTGAGCGATCCCCGCCCCGTCGGCGCACCCCGGACGCCGTCCGGTTCGACGAACGGGAGCAGCGACTGACCCAGCTCCCCGAACGTCGGCACGCGCACGCGAGCTGAACCGACAGGCAGGCGCACGTTCATTTCGCCGATTCGGCATACCGGGAGTGAACACCGACCGCCCCGTACCGGGAGGCAGTGGGGGCGTCTGGCGGTCGTGCAGGTCCGAGTGGGAACGGGGCGGCATGGCATTGGTCGAGTTGTCCGCGTCGGAGGAGGGGGAGTGGGTGCTGCGGACCGCGGCGGTGTTCTGGCCGACGCCCCGATCTCGGCGGAGCAGCTGGCGCAGGTGGTGGGGCTCGATCCGGTGCGGCGGCGGTACCCCCGCCGAGGCGCTGATCTTGCTGGACTTCTTCCTCGGCGTCGACCGTCTGGCCCCGCCGGACGTACCTACCGGCAAGTAGTCGGCAGTTGCCGAAGATACTGACGGACAGGTGGATTGGCGCAGTTCTCCGTTATGGTGTACAACTTCATGAGCCAGTCAATGTGAAGCAGCTCACATCATCGGTGACGGGGAAACACAGGCATCATGCCCTGACTGTTCTCGTCGCCGGTGACCTTCGACGAAAGAGGACGCAGTGCCGACAGCCTCGACCCTCCGGACTACCCCGATCGCCGCACGCCCGCCCCGCGGTGGTGGGTCGATGAGCACCGCGGAGATCAAGTCGAGGATCGAGGCCATGTTCGCCGACCGCCGTCGCTCGTCGGTCGCACGCTAGAAACGAGGGGGAGGCACCGTGAATGTGCTGTTGCTGATGATGTTGTTGTTGACCGCGTTCGCCGCGGTTGTGGCGATGCAGACCGACGAGCAGTCGAACTTCCGCCGCTGACCTGCGGGCCTTCGGAGTCCATCGAAACGACCGGGAAACTATCTCGTTCTGGCACGTCGTGTCGATGGAGTCGTCGAACGAGTCGAGCAGAGCGAACGCCGGATCATCCGTGGTCGGTCCCGGGTGGCCGTGTCTGCGGCCGGCCACCAACTATGGCCGCGAACAAGAACGAGCAGGCGCACCTGGATAGACCTCTCGGTCGACATTGCCGAGTTCTCGGCGTCGGCAGCTCACTTTTGAACCTTCGTGTGAAATTCTTGATAGATAACAGATTCTGACTACTCTGCTGGACCAGTTACGTGGACAGGCGGGGGTAGCAGGATCTCCCAGGTCACGGGTACCTCGTGGTCGGGGCTCTGCTGGGACCAATAGCAGTGGGCGTGGTACGACGTCATCGGAGCGGTGCCGTGTGTACGAAGCAGATCCATGTTTGCCCGGAACCCGTCGTGAGCGGTCTCCACTTGCCAGATGGTCGCGGTGCCCGCTGGGTCGAATGCGGTACGGAAGGCGTGGGCTTGTTCCAGTGTGTCCACGGCGAAGGCGGATTGGAAGCGAGAGGGCGCGGTCGGATAGTGCGCACGACGCACATTTTCCCAGATCAGCTCGATTGAGTGGTCGGTGACCTGAAAGAGAACATCCCCGTTGACGAAGTTGTTTTCACCGTGGGCTGCAACGCCGTCCGGGAACAGCACGTCGAGGTGTCGTTGCAGATGTGAGGGGTTCACATCGTCGTACCGGGTGAGTCCGAGGGTTTGTCCCTTGTGCAGGGTTCCCCGTCGATCGACGGTGTAGAAACGCGGCATTTCACAAGCCTCTCGTGCAATCGATAGTAGGTAGTTTCAGCATCCGGGTTGGCCCGTCGAAATGTACGCAGGCATGGGTGGACGGCAGGCGCCTTCGAGCCGACTCACCTCGGCCGGCCGGTATGGCGAGTCGCTAGGAGTACACGCCGAGATCGTAGCGATCGACACGAACGAGCTGAGCTGCGTCCATGCCCGGGCCTCGGCGCCCATGGACGCGGCCGACCCCCTGGCGAGCGACGAGCGTGCTGGTCGCATCGCGTTGAAGGTGTCGGCAGAGCAAAGTGATGTGTTGACAGCTCGTGCTTCAACAGCTGGATCAGACTGTGTACCCGGTCGTCGAGGCTCTCGAGCTCGCCTGAACTCTGTGATCCGCTCTCGCCGCTGATGTCTTCGACACAGAGTTTGTCAGCGGTTCTGTCCGGAGATCACCGACCTCTGGAATATCTGAACTAGTTCTGATGTAATGGTGGGTATGAGCAAGTCGACCGCCACCGCCACGTTCTCCGATTTCTTACGGGCACCGAATGATGTTCTCGGCGCGCTCGAGGACAACGGTGAGGTCGTGCTCACGCGCCGGAATGCCCCGGCTCTGCGGCTGACCCAAGAGTCGACGAGCCGCGCCGAATTGAGCGCTCTCGGCGTCGTCGGGCAGCTCTTCGCCGCCTCTCTCGACGAGGCGGCCCTCGATCGCGTCGCCTCCCGCCTCGCCGTCGCATTGCCGTGGATCGGGATGCTGCCGACCGCATTGCACGCCGAGTTCGTCGCAGCGTTCCAGGACACTGCCCGTGCCTGCATCGCGGTGGCCCGCTTCGACCGACTCGCGATCTTGCTGGAAGCGTGGCAGGCCACCGCGGAGGCGTACGCCGACCCGCGCCTGACCGCCGACGGTTCCGACCTGGAGTACCTCGAGGTCCCTGAGGTGGTCGCGGCGCCGGATCTCGACGCGTGAGCAGGAAAGGCGGCGCGGTTTCCCGCCCAATCAAACGCGCCGAGTGGCAGATCGTGTTCGCCACGCGTGACGCGGAGAAGGGCTGGACCGATCTGCTGGCCACTGCACGCGACGCCACGGTCGATGCGTGGGACACCCTCACCCGAGAACCGACGGTAGAGACGCGGCGGCTGTATCAACTCAAAGGCGACTACGCCTACGGGACGTACAACGGGCAGAACTACGCCCGATACCAGTACAAGGTGACCGATGGTGGGCGGATCTGGTTCTTTGTCGATCCTGCACAGAAGGGCGCCAAGATCGCGGGCCGGGTCCTGCTCGAACGCTGCGAACCCGGCCACCCGAAGGAAACCGAATAGTCACGCCCAGGTATGGGCCTGCGCGCGTTGGCGTCTGCCCGTTCTTCCTGGCGGGCGTGGGTCCCGGCACGCCCACAGGGCCGTGTCCAGCTCCCAGGCACGCCCCCAGCGGCGAGCCCACCCGGTTCCTGATCCGGCCCCGATCCGGTCATGATCGGGACTCCGGGAGCAGGCAGAACCTGGACCGGGAACCGGCACGGCAGTATCGGCGGCATGGTGGAGATGCTGCCGTGGCCTGCGTGCGTGATGCGGGGGTGTGGTCCTGCTGCTCGTGGGGTGCAGTGATCGCTCGATCAGCGGCGCGAGCGGATAGGTGCAGACGCGGAAGCTTCCCGATCGGTGAAGCAGAATGGGGTGCCATGGACGAGGTGGAGTTGGTCGAGCAGGTGCGGCGGCGTTGGGAGCAGGGTGTCCCGCCGAAGGTGATCGCGCGTGCTCTGGGTGTGCGGCCGTCGGTGGTGGCGCCGGTGGTGCGACGAATCGCTGCCGAGGCCGAGGCGTCCCGAGGATTGGGGCGGGTGCTGGGGTGCTGGGTCAATTGTGGCTGGAGTGTCGGGCTGGGCCTCGAGGGTCGTCCGGAGTGGGCGAAGCTGGATGCTCCCGCCGGTGAGGTCGAAGGTTTCGCGCAGGTGTTGGTGGCACGTGAGGGGCGGCGTGGTCGGGCGACGCTGCGGGGCTACCTGGCCGACGTGCACTGCCTGGGGGTGAAGAACGCCCGTGACCCCGAAACCATGGACGCGGGCAGGATCCCCACCGCCATCCGCACGTACTACGCGGCGTTCGACCGTCCTGCGGTGGAGATTCCGATCGAACTCGGCCGCGAACTGATCCTGGGGGCGGTGCAGTATGCGCGGGGGCTCGGTTTCGAGCCCGCCGGCGCCTTCGATGACGAGGCCGCCGCGTTCCTGGGTGAGTGGGACGGGCCGGGTCGGATCGAGTTCGGGAGGGATGGTCGGCCGTTCTACCTCAACGGGCCCTACGACAATCCGGCTGCCGTCATTGCGACCCTCGAGCGGTCCGTGGGTGCGGGGAACTTCCACGTCTCGGTGGCCGTGGGACCGATGTGATTGTCACGAACACACCCGACGCCGGGGGGAACGCCTGACTCCATGGGCCGTAGGCCGAGCAACAGCCAACGCCGCTCTCTGTGCTTGCGTCGATCTCCGTAGTCTGTCGATTGCCTGGTTGTGCGGTGGCTCGACTTGTCTCTCATTCGATCGTTTCTGCGACACGAATGCACCCCGGGACGGCCACGGTGGTCATGGTGGGTCGTCGGGAACCGCCCAGAGACCCGAGCCGGACCGTCGGCCGGTGTCGGGGATCAGTGCCCGGAGCCGGGCGGCGTCGTCGCGCAGTGCCTTCCGCAGGTGGGGGCGGACGTCCTCGGCGACGTCTGGTGGTAGTGGGCAGCCGTGGTGTACGAGGGCGGCGGTGTTGTCGATGAGCCGCGCCGCTCGCGTGAGGAGGGGCTCCGGCACTCGGACGGTGGGGAGGTCGCCGGCGTGGTCTCGGGTCAGGACGCCGAGGGTGGAGATCAGTGCCATCGCTGGTGCCGGCTCGTGGGGATCCTTGTCGACGCCGGCGAGGGCGGCCGCCTCGACGAGGGCGGCGATCGTCGACCCGAGGGTGGGCAGGGGCATGGTGATGGTGCGGGGCAGGGTCAGCAGGTCGGCGCCGGGTGCCTCTTCTTTGATGCTCAGGGCCAGTTCGCGGGCGAGGGTGCGCAGGGTGTCGTGGTCGAAGTACCGGCGGGCGGTGCGTTCGGTGATGCGCATCTGTTCCGCTACGGCGGCGACTCGGTCGGTGAGCAGGGCCTCGAGTCGGTCGGTGGGGACGGTCAGACCGATGCGTGCCAGCTCCTCACCGAGGGCTGAGGCCGTGGTGCTCACCCACGATGATGGTCGCGGCATCGAGGCCTCCTGATCCGAGCGTTCCACCACACCTGGTCTGTCTACCAGTCCGCCCGCGGTGGCGGCGGCAGGCGACTGGAAACGTCAGGATCCGGACCCACCCCGCGGTCCGCTCCAGCGCGAAGTGACGGGTGCGCCGGGGGAGGTCACTGATCGATCGAGGCTCCATTCGTTGGATCAGCTCTGGTTCCGACGCCGCCGGTGTCGAGTCGTACGTTTCCGGCCTGAGCTGGCGTGGGAAAGCGGGGAATTCATCCAGCCAAAATGGTATAGTTTCTATACATGTCTGGGTTTGAGTTCGATCCGAACAAGAGCGAAGCGAACCTGGCCAAGCACGGCATCGATTTTCTGTCGGCGCAGGCACTGTGGCGAGATCCGCACCGGCTCGAGGTGCCCGCGAGAACTACGGATGAGCCGAGGTGGCTGGTGATCGGTGTGATTGACGGAAAATGGTGGTCCGCGGTGGTGACCTATCGTGCGGACCGGACCCGGATCATCTCGGTTCGGCGCTCACGTGATGGAGAGGTGGCGCTTTATGAGAGCTGACGAGTTCGACGAGCGTTTTGATGCCGGCGAGGACGTGACGTTCGCGCTCGATACGGCCAGGGCCCGGCGCCCGGGCGAGGAGCAGCGGCGTGTCAACGTCGACTTCCCGGCGTGGATGATCGCGGAGTTGGATCGTGAGGCGACTCGTCTCGGGGTTACCCGGCAGTCTCTGATCAAGGTGTGGATCGCCGAGAGGCTCGAACGCAACGGCTCAACGGCCGCCTGATCCTGCCGCGGTGGCGTGGCGGTACGGAGGGCTCGATCGGTGGACTCGGCTCGGTGGTCTCGGTGTGGGGGCGGGAGTTCCGTCGCCGCGAGTTGGCCCCCATATGGGCGAAGGAGCCTATGTCGGTGCGCATTTCGATTCCTGGTCGAGCACCGGCGACCGGGTGGGGGGAGTCGGATCGGTTCACCGCGGATGATCTGGTTGCGGTGACGTTTTCTGTCGGCGGGAGGTCCCGCCGAGGGCGCCGCGGGCGATCCTGGTGTCGCTTGTCAGGGTGATGGGACCACCTCGTTGCCACGAGCATGGGACCACCCGAAGGTGTCATCGAGCATCGACCTCGCCTTCTGAACTGTCAACCACGCCATGCCCAGACGGGTGCGTTGCCGGTAGGGCGGGCCCTCGATGACGAGGGTGTGCGCCGAGGAGGTGAGCCGGTCGATCGCAGACTGCGCCAGCAGGGCGTCGGTGGTCATCGACAGCCACTCTGGGGACCTATTTGAGGAGACGATCGTCGCCTTGCGTCGATGACGCTCCACGACCAACTCGTAGAAGTCGTTGGTCTCGGTCGCGTCCAGGGGCCGCAACGCGAAATCGTCGAGTAATCCCGACCCCGGAATTATCCCGATACGGGTATCGAAGCGGCGGCATTGATGCAGGTGAGGAGCATCTTCGGATAGATCCGGATGAATTCGGGTCGGGATAATCCCGCGTGTTCCAGGCTCCGTCGGTGGGGCAGGTTGCTCCACCGACGGAGGAGGTGTCCGATGGGCACGACTTCATGGATGCGTGGTGCGGGACCGCTGGTGCCGTTCGCGGAGGGCTTCGAGGAGGAGTTGCGCAGACTCGGGCATCGACCCGGCGCCATCCGGCACCACATGGTGTTGATGGGACAGCTCGATCGATGGCTGACCGGCGAGGGTCTTGCGGTCGAGGACCTGAGTATTGCTCTGGTGGAGGGATTTTTGGCATCCCGGCGGGCGAGTGGTCGTCGGCGGGTGCCGACGGTGGTGACCGTGGCGCGCCTGTTGGAGTATCTGCGGGACCGGCAGGTGGTACCGCTCGAGACGCTGGCGACGCCGACGAGTCGTGATGAGATGTTGGTCCGCTATCGCCACCATCTGATTGTTGTGCGGGGACTGGCCCCGACCACGATTCGACGCTACGAGCGGTTCGCGCGCCGATTCTTGGCGGGTCGGGCATCGCGCACCGGAGACGAGATCGGTATCGGGAATCTGACCGGTACGGAGGTCGCGGAGTGGATGCTCGAGGCCGGTTCGCGGCTGACGGTCGAGTCGGCGAAGCGAGAGGCCGCCGATCTGCGGGCGCTGCTGCGCTTTCTGTATCTGGACGGGATCCTCGAGACGGACCTGGGTGGCGCCATGCCGCCGGTGGCGAGCTGGCGCGGTGCCCGATTGCCCGCGACGATGAGCGCCGCCGACGTGGACAACCTGTTGGCCGGGTGCGATCGCCGCATCGCGAGTGGACGGCGTGACCGGGCCATCTTGATGCTGCTGGCGCGGCTGGGTCTGCGCTCCGGGGAGGTGGCCGCCCTTCGGCTCGGCGACGTCGACTGGCGGGCCGGGGAGATCGTGGTGCGGGGCAAGGCCCGCCGCCGCGATCGTCTCCCGCTGCCCGTCGACGTCGGTCAGGCCCTCGTCGACTACCTCACCGACGGGCGCCCGGTGTGCGGGTGTCCGCAGTTGCTGCTCACCATCTACGCGCCTCCACGGCCCCTGCACCCGAGCACGATCACCGGGATCGTCTACCGTGCGTGTCGGCGAGCCGGCCTGGCACGGGTCGGTGGTCACCGGCTCCGGCACGCGTTGGCGACCGAGCTGCTGCGCCGGGGGGCCGATTTGATCGAGATCGCCCAGGTGCTGCGTCAGTCGGATCTGGGGACCACCTCCGGCTACGCCAAGGTCGATCGGGCCGTGTTACGTACGGTCGCCCAGCCCTGGCCCGGGACACGGCGATGAGCGCGCTCGCCGAGCAGGCCGAACAGTACCTGCGGCTGCGTCGAGCCTTGGGACACAGGCTCGATGAGGCCGCCCGACTGCTTCCCCGCTTCGTCGCCTGCCTCGACGCGGCCGGCGTCACGACGATCACCGTCGACGTGGCCCTGCAGTGGGTGCAACGTCCCGATGCCGATCCCACCAGTTCGGTGTGGGCGCGGCGGATGACCGTGGTGCGCGGCTTCGCCCGCCACATGTCCGGCATCGATCCCGCCACCGAGATCCCCGGGTGCCGAGTTCGCCGCGGACGTTGGCGGGGGTTTGGCTGTGCCGGAGGAACAGCAGTTGCACGTCCGGTGATTCCTCTCGTGAATGGGGTTGTGCATCAACGCCGGTAACCAAGCATGGCGTCCTCGGTGACCGCGACGATCGTTCAGGTGAGGGCCGGGTCGAGCGCGTGAAGCGCATGCACTTCGGCCCGGGAGGGCGCGTACGCGCCGGATCGACTGACCGTCAATGCACTCGTGTGTATCGCGCGGAGCAGTGCGGGTTGGACATCGGGCCAGTCCGCAGCCGCGAGTCGATCCCGTGCTTGGGGTGAGCCGAGCAGGCCCGCGTCGAGTAGTCCGGAGATTAGTCCGGCCATGAAGGAGTCCCCGGCGCCGACGGTGTCGCCCACGGTGACCGGTGTCTGGTCGATGTGGAGCATGTCCCGGTTGTGTGCCAGTCGCGCGTAGGCGCCCCAGGATCCGCGGGTGACGACCACCATCGCTGGTCCTGTCTTCACCCACCGCCGCATGATGTTCTCGACCGGCACGCCCGGGTAGAGCCAGTCGAGGTCCTCGTCGCTGGTCTTCACCACGTCGGACAGTGAGACCAGGTGCTCGACGCGGTCGACGACGGTGTCGGGCGAATGCATCAGTGCGGGACGGATGTTCGGGTCGTATGACACGGTACCGAGGAGCCGCATCCGTTCGGCGGCGACGACCACCGTGGAGCCGCCTGGTTCGACGGTGGCGGCGATGCTGCCGGTGTGCAGATGCCCGAACGGTTCCAGGTCCGGGAGTTGCGGGACCGCCCAGTTCAGGTCGAACTCGTAGTTTGCGCGTCCGTCCGCGTCGATCCGGGCGAACGCGACCGACGTCTTGTGTGCGGAGTCGGTTCCGGGCGTGATCTGCACGCCGGCGGACTCCGCCCACTGTCTGAGCAGACTTCCCCGGGGGTCTTTGCCCCAGTGGGAGCAGATGCTGGCCGGGTGGCCGAGTGCGCCGAGTCCGACCGCGACGTTGAGCAGGCTGCCGCCGACGTGTTCCTGAGTGGACGTTGGCCTGGTGACGACGTCGATCAGTGCTTCGCCGAGGCTGAGTACGCGGCGGGTCATCAGTGAGCCCGTACCGCGGTCGGCTGGTCCGGGCCGTGGTCGAGTGCGACGCCGAGCTTGGCCTCCATCTCCTCGAGCGGCACACCTTTGGTCTCGGGCATCACCTTCAGCACCCAGATCAGCTGACCGACCATGGCGAGGAAGAAGATGCTGAACGCGGCGCCGGCACCGAGGGCACCGATGATCGGCGGGAAGGCGAACGAGGTGATCGCGGCGAACACCCAGTGGGTCAGGCTGCCCAGCGACTGCCCCTGACCACGGATCCGATTCGGGAAGATCTCCGAGAGGAATACCCAGATCACCGAGCCCTGGCCGACGGCGTGGGCGGCGATGAATCCCATCAGCCCGATCAGCACCAATATCGACGACGTAGAGGTGAACTCGCCACCGCGCGCATTTTCGTAGTAGAACATCACGGCGGCAAGGAATCCCAGGGACATCAGGTAGCCGATCGAGCCGACGATCATCAGCTTGCGCCGGCCGAGCCGGTCGATCAGGCTCAGCCCGACCATGGTGGCGACCAAGTTCATCGCGCCCACCCCGACGCTCATCAGGAACGCGGCGTTCGTGCTGGCGCCGGCCTCCTGCATGACCCGTGGCGCGTAGTACAGGACCGCGTTGATGCCCGACAACTGGTTGAAGACGGCGATCGCGACGGCGAGCAGGATCACCTTGCGGTGCCCGCGCGTGAAGAACGGCACCTTCGTCGTGTTCGCGGTGGCCGCCAGCGACTCCCGGATCTCACTCATCTGGAAGTCGACGTCGGCTTGGGTGGCGCACAGGCGCTTGCTCGTTGCGGTTGCGTCGTCCCATCGACCATTGGCGGCCAGCCAGCGCGGCGTTTCGGGAACGGTCGGCAGCATGAGGACGAACACCAGTGCCGGAACGATCATGACGCCGAGCATCCAGCGCCAAGCATTGTCGCCGGGGACCGCCGCGCGGATGACGGCGTTGGATGCATAGGCGATGAGGATGCCGAGCACGATGTTGAATTGCACCAACCCGACCAGGCGTCCTCGGTTGGCCGCGGGGGCGATCTCGGCGGTGTAGATCGGTGCACAGACGCTGGCACCACCCACGCCGATGCCACCGATGAACCGGAACAGCATCAGAATTTCGACGTTCGGGGCCAGGGCAGACCCGACGGCGCCAAGAACGAAGAGGACGCCGATCACGTAGAGCGCCTTCTTGCGGCCGTACCGGTCGGCCGGCCGGCCGGCGACCAGAGCGCCGAGGATCGTCCCGATGAGTGCGGTGGTGACGGTGAAGCCAAGCTTGGCATCGCTGAGCGCGAACACCTGCTGGATCTGTTCCTCCGCACCGGAGATGACCGCGGTGTCGAATCCGAAGAGCAGCCCGCCGGTCGCGGCGACTATGGCGCTGCGAACAACTATGGGTTTCACGAGAGATCTACTTTCTCTTGCGGTTGAAATATCATGGAAAAGAAGGATTTCCGTGCACAGCGCGATGGGTTGGGCACACACACGCCATCAGCGAGAGGTCGAGGCGTGGCGCATACGGGGAAGGTGCTGGTCATCTCGGGGGCGGCCAGCTGGCCGGAGCCGATGGCGGCGGCGAAGATCACGCCCGTCGGCCGCGGCGATCACCGCGGGGTCGCGTGGCTCGGAGCCAGAAGCGCCCTGCGTCTCGACGTGGATTTCGTGACCGCTGCGGGCGGCACCCTGCTCCAGCGATTCCGCCGCCATGTATGTGTGTGCGATGCCCGTAGGGCACGAGGTTGCGGCTACGAACTTCATGTCATGCGCCTTTCCTAGCGGTTCGCTGTCGCAGCCGAGGCGAGGACCGATCGAGGCTGCCCTGCCTGATCCTGCGTCGCTGTATCGATGAGCCTGCGGACAGTTATAGCTGTGACGTGGCTCTCATGTCAACATATACGGGCCTAAACACACACATTCGGGCACCAATGTCCAGGTCAAAACAACACACCGAAGTGGTTGGCGGCCTGCAGTGCGATCACCTCCGCGCCGGTGCGAGCCGGAGTTCCGGGCGCGCGCCGTCTGGATGGGCGGAGTCTGTGATGGCGCGACTGTCTCCCCGAAAGCGTCAGGCGCGCGCGTGAAACTGTCTGGCACGGAACAGGATGCGGTCGGTGGGGCGGCCGCCACCCCACAGCCTCAGTCCGCACAGCTCGTTGGTGTTGGGCGATGTCGAAGACTCCCGGGCGCCGCGCTGAACGCATCCGGCACGGACTCGGCGACCCGGATGGGTGGCTTGCCCGGCAGCTGGACGAGAAGGCGCGCGCACAGGTCCAGCGGGCAGTACCTCGACGACGCTTTCAAGGGATTCTGTTGGCTCTAACGAGCGGGTGCTGGACCCGATGACGGTTGACCGGTGCGCAGCTTCTACCCGTCACAGTCCTTGTAGTCCCCTCCAAGTGGATGTGAGTAGCGTCGACAAACCCGGACGTGAACATCTGGTGGCGGCGGGTGTTCCCGTCGGTGCAGGTTTCCCCGGTGGCGGCGAGGGCGATCCTGGACACCGAGGCGGAGGCGCTGAATGCCCTTCTGGCGGCGGTAGGCCCTGATCGGGACCTGGTTTCGACGAACCGGAGCCGCTCGTCCCGGGGTGGCCCGCGTGGGACCTGGAAACGGCCCTGCGCGGTCTGCGGGAGGTGGGCTGGACGAAGGCAACGAAGCTGATCGCCCGCAAACGTCCCGGCTGTACCCGATCTGGGACTCGGTGGTCAGTCAGGTTCTGGGCACCGAGCGATCGCACTTGAACCCGGTCCCCGGGAGGCCCTTCGCGCCGACGACGGCGCGTTGCACCGCCGGTGGCTGTCGATCCGGGAGGAGGCCGGCCTCCCCGAAGAGATCTCAGCGCTCCGCGTGTTCGATGTGATCGCGTGGATGGATGGCGAGAACCGGGGTCTCGGACGGCGCGCTGACCAGGAAAGATGACACGTCCCGGATGATCCGTCACCTCCGACTGAGCCTGCTATTCGGGTTGTTCGGTGTCGAGGGCGGCGGTGATGCGGTCGTGGATCCAGGTTTCGAGGTTCTGGCCGGCGGTGCGGGCGGCGGTGTGGGCGCGGGTGTATTCGTCGTCGCTGAGCCGGATGGGGATGCGGCGTGTGGGGCCTGGGGTGGGCTGCTGGGCCAGTTCGCGTCTGAGAGAGCGTCTGAGAACTCCCGTTCGTGTCACGCAGTGCGGGCGAGTCGGCGTGACATGGTCGCGATCATGGCGATGTAGACGACGGCTTCGTGGTGGTCGGGTCTGGTCTCGTAGTCGCGGACGCAGCGGCGGTATTTGCAGATCCAGGCGAAGGTCCGCTCGACCACCCACCGCCGGGGCAGAACCTTGAATCCTTTGACATCGTCGGTGCGTTTGACAACCTGAACCGTGAGGGACAGAACATGTTTCGCCCAATCGACTAGCCTGCCCGCATAGCCGCCGTCGGCCCAGACCAAAGAAATCGTCGAGCAGTGGGCGCGCATCGCAGCCAGCAGCCGGACCGCGCCGTCCCGGTCCTGGATCCCGGCCATCGTCACCACGACCGCCAGCAGCAGCCCGCTCGAGTCCACAGCGATGTGCCGTTTACGCCCATTCGTCTTCTTCCCCGCGTCGTATCCACGACTCGACCGGGCAACGGTGTCGGCGCCCTGCACCGACTGGGAGTCGATGATCGCCGCCGACGGCAGCGGTTTCCGGCCGCCGTGGACCCGCACCCGATCGCGCAGCGCGTCGTGGATCCGCTGCCAGACCCCCGCCCGGACCCACCGGGCGAAGATCGCGTACACCGTCATCGCCGGCGGGAACTCCGACGGCAACTGCCGCCAGGCGATCCCACCCCGCACGACATAGAAGATCGCATCGAGGACAAGACGGCGGCAATGCTTTTCCGGTCGGCCACCGCTGCCGGTGGTGTTGCCGGGTGGAGGCAGCAGTGGTTCGAGAATCGCCCATTGAGCGTCGGTCACCGAGGATGACGAGTACACCGCGCACCGATGCCGGATCCCAGAATCCGGGGTAGGGCATGACGGACACAGTGCGATGAGCGATGATGGCAAGTGAACTCCTGGTCGGGTCGTGGCGTAAGCACCTACTGACCTACCAGGAGTTCACCCATTCCTCACCAGTCACACGCCGATTACCTCGAGTTTTCAGATGCGCTCTGAGCTTGTTTTTTAACCTGGGCAGGCGGCCCCGACGGGTTTTCTCGCTTTGGTTTCGGCGCGTTTGCCCACGTGGTGATGCGGTGCGCGGTGGGTGTTTTTCGATCCGGGTGGGCGTCCGGGTCCGGGTCGACTGGGTTTCGGTGCACTGGCCGGAACAGGCATCGTCGCGCGGGTGCGCGAAAACCCTCGTCGAACTCGTGCCGGTGTCAATCGTGTTGGTGAGAGGGGTCGTTCCCACGGGCGGCGTAGGTCCTCGGCCCGAGGACGGGCGAGCCGGAGTTGGGCGTAGGCCACCAGCACGATCCAGGTCCAGCGGTCGGCCGCCTCGGGACTGCGGAGCCGAGGTGCGGTCCACCCCAACGTCTGCTTGAAGAATCGGAAGGTGTGCTCGAGATCGAAGCGCCGCAGAAACAGCTGCCACAACCGGTCGAGATCGTCGGCACTGACGCCCGGGTCCGAGCACCACAGCCACACCGGGGTGGGATGCCGGTCCCCAGGAAGATGGTCGACGGTCAGCCGGATCACCGTGCCTTCCACGATCGGTGGCGGCCCCGGGTGCTGAGCCCACGAGCCACGATGAACGAGTCGCGGGTGCAACCGATTCCACGCCGCAGCGGAGGCTGTGCCGTATCGGTCCGTCTCGGTGCTCGAGGTGGTCTCGGGTGCAGGCCACGTAATCGGGTCGGCGAATCGAAACTCGGGGCCGTGCCGGGGTGGGCGCCCAGTACGGCCCGGGGGCGGCGCCGGGAAGCACAGCACCCGGTCCGAACGCATCCGACCCAGCACCTGCACCGGGAGATCGGCGAGCACGAACGCCAGCCGGGCCAGCTCGTACCCGGCGTCGAACACCAGCAGAATGTCCGGGTCGCCGTCGCGGTGGTGCCCGGCCTCGCGCAACCGTGTGATCACTTCACGCACCTGGGTGGCCGTCACAGCGGTTTCGTCGTCGTCGGGGCGTAGGCGGACCGCGTCGAGCACCGTCGTCCACGAGGTACGGCCGGTCTCGAGGGCGGCGACGAACGAGTACGGCCACCCCGGGATCAGCTGTGCCTGATTCTTCCCGCGGCCGTAGACGTGGCAGAACCCGCGCTGCGGACTCGTCGGTGCATCCGGGCGCAACCAGGCACTGGCATCGACGGCCAGTACGATCCGGCCACCGCGATCACGCGGGATCGTCAGCCCGCTGAGGGCGCGGCGCAGCCGAGTGTAATCTATTCGGCCGCAGTTGATTGCGTCGTACAAGGCGCCGTGACCGCGCCGATGCTCGGCGGCCAGTGACAACTCGACCAGGGTGCGAACCGCGGTGCCGGAACACAGCAGCGCATCGGTCAACTCGAACAATGCATCACCTCGGGTCGGAAGACACCGGTAGAACTCTTCGCGGAACGACACCAGGTCGACACGCGGATCGGGGACCGATTCTTCCCCGACCGCCCACCGATCGGGCACACTGATACTCACGGCCACCGCCTGTTTTCGTCTCGAAAGTTCTGTGGAAGGAACCTCAAGATGATCAGGCGGTGGTCGCCTCATGCCGCGGCGACACGCCGAACAACACCAGCACCAACTGCCCCACGCGATGGCCGAGGTTAAACGACAAGCTTAGACCAGCTGGCAGCACGTCGGGCTGTGCCGCCCTCGACCTGTAGACGACACCTTCAGGGTTGCCGGCGCGAATTGCCCACCTGAGCTTGATCTTTAACCTGGGCAGGCGGCCCCGACGGGTTTTCTAGCTTTGGTTTCGGCGCGTTTGCCCACGTGGTGATGCGGTGCGCGGTGGGTGTTTTTCGATCCGGGTGGGCGTCCGGGTCCGGGTCGACTGGGTTTCGGTGCACTGGCCGGAACAGGCATCGTCGCGCGGGTGCGCGAAAACCCTCGACGAACCTGTGCCGGCGTCAATCGTGTTGGTGGGACAGGCCGTTCCCACGGGCGGCGTAGGTCCTCGGCCAGAGGACGGGCGAGCCGGAGTTGGGCGTAGGCCACCAGCACGATCCAGGTCCAGCGGTCGGCCGCCTCGGGGCTGCGGAGCTTCGGGGCGGTCCACCCCAACGTCTGCTTGAAGAAACGGAACGTGTGTTCGAGGTCGAAGCGCCGCAGAAACATCTGCCACAATCGGTCGATATCGGCGGTTCCCGCACCAGGATGTGAGTACCAGAGCCACACCGGTTTGGGATGCCGGTCCCCGGGCAGGTGATCGACCGTCAGCCGGATCACCGTGCCCTCGACGATCGGCGGCGGTCCCGGGTGGTCCGCCCACGAGCCACGATGGACGAGCCTCGGGTGCAACCGATTCCACGCCGCAGCGGTGGCTGTTCCGTAGCGATCGGTGTCGGTGCTGGTGGTGGTCTCGGGTTCGGGCCAGGTCTGGGGGTCGGCGAATTTGAAGTCGGAACCGTGCCGGGGTGGGCGCCCGGTACGGCCCGGTGGCGGCGCCGGGAAGCACAGCACCCGGTCCGAACGCATCCGACCCAGCACCTGAACCGGGAGATCGGCGAGCACGAACGCCAGCCGGGCCAGCTCGTACCCGGCGTCGAACACCAGCAGAATGTCCGGGTCGCCGTCGCGGTGGTGCCCGGCGTCGCGCAACCGCGTGATCACTTCACGCACCTGGGTGGCCGTCACAACGGTTTCGTCGTCGTCGGGGCGCAGGCGGACCGCGTCGAGCACCGTCGTCCACGAGGTACGGCCGGTCTCGAGGGCGGCGACAAACGAGTACGGCCACCCCGGGATCAGCTGTGCCTGATTCTTCCCGCGGCCGTAGACGTGGCAGAACCCCCGCTGCGGACTCGTCGGTGCATCCGGGCGCAACCAGGCACTGATGTCGACGGCCAACACGATCCGGCCGCCGCGATCACGCGGGATCGTCAGTCCGCCGAGGGCGCGGCGCAGCCGAGCGAGATCTATTCGGCCGCAATTGATTGCGTCGTACAAGGCGCCGTGACCGCGCCGATGCTCGGCGGCCAGTGACAACTCGACCAGGGTGCGAACCGCGGTGCCGGAACACAGCAGCGCATCGGTCAACTCGAACAAAGCATCACCTCGGGCCGGCAGACACCGGTGGAACTCTTCGCGGAACGACACCAGGCCGACACGCGGATCGGGGACCGATTCTTCCCCGACCGCCCGCCGATCGGGCACACTGATACTC
>NZ_FNSV01000002.1 GCF_900105905.1 Rhodococcus koreensis
CCACCACGCCGCTTCACCCGATTCCTCGGCGCTTTCCTCACCTCCGACACCGGCGCCCGCGGCTGATCGGCGACCTCGAGATCCTCGACGACGACGAACGCCGCAACCTGGTTCCGGCCACCGGACGCGCCGGATTCGCACCGGTCACGCTGCCGGACCTGCTTGCCGGCGCCGTCCGCGGCAACCCGGACGGTGACGCCCTCGTCGCGCCCGGGCCCGGGCCATCCGCCGACACTCTCAGCTACCGCGCCCTGGACGACACCTCGAACCGGCTCGCCCGTCTCCTGATCGACCTCCAGGTCGGCCCGGAGATCGTGGTGGCGTTGGCATTGCCGCGGTCGCGGGAGTCGGTGTCGAGTGTGTGGGCGGTGGCGAAGGCGGGAGCGGCGTTCGTTCCGGTCGATCCGAGCTATCCGGCTGACCGCATCGCGTTCATGCTGGAGGATTGTGGTGCGCCGATCGGTGTCACGACGGCGGCATTGCGGGCGGGTTTGCCGGATTCGACACTGTGGTTGGTTCTCGACGACGACGAATTTTTGTCGGCCGTTGCCGCATATCCGGCGGATGCGGTGACCGATGCCGATCGGACGCGGGCGTTGTCGGTGGATCATCCGGCATATGTGATTTACACCTCGGGGTCGACGGGACGGCCGAAGGGTGTGGCGGTCACGCATCGTGGTCTGGTGAATCTGGCGGCGGACGAGCGGGACCGTCTGGTGGTGTCGGTGGGTTCGCGGGTGTTGCATTTCGCGTCGCCGAGTTTCGATGCGTCGGTGTTCGAGTTGGTGATGGCGGTCTGTGCGGGGGCCACGCTGGTGGTGGCGCCGACCACGATTTACGGTGGGTCGGAGTTGGCGGAGTTTGTGGCCGACCACGAGGTGTCGCATGCGTTCTGCACGCCGGCGGCGTTGGCGTCGCTCGATCACCGTGGTCTGGACCATCTGCGGACTGTGGTGGTGGCGGGTGATGTGTGTCCGCCGGAGTTGGTGGCGCGGTGGGCGCCGGGCCGGGTGATGGTCAATGCGTACGGTCCGAGTGAGACGACGATCATGTCGTCGGCGACGGGTCCGCTGGTGCCCGGACAGGCGGTGAGTGTCGGGTCACCGACCGTGGGTGTCGATCTCGTCGTCCTCGATGACCGGTTGCGTCCGGTCCCGCTCGGGGTGCGCGGTGAGCTGTATGTCCTCGGCTCCAGCTTGGCTCGGGGGTATGTGCGCCGGGCGGGGTTGACGGCGGGACGGTTTGTGGCGTCGCCGTTCGGTGCGGGTGGCCGGATGTATCGCACGGGTGATGTGGTCCGCTGGGTGGCCTCGCAGGGCGGGTCTTGGGTTCTGGAGTTTCTGGGCCGCAGTGATTTTCAGGTCAAGATCCGTGGGTTCCGGATCGAATTGGGTGAGATCGACGCCGTGTTGGCGTCGCATCCGGTGGTGGAGTTCGCGCACACGGTCGGCTATGACGACGGGAGCGGAAATACTCGCTTGGTGTCGTATGTGCTGCCGGCGCCGGCAGCGGACATCGAAACCCGGGTGTTGTCGGAGTTCGTCGGGGAGCGTCTTCCCGGGTACATGGTGCCGTCGTCGATCGTGGTGTTGGATTCGCTGCCGTTGACCCCGGCGGGCAAACTGGACCGCAACGCCCTGCCTGCACCGGTATTCGCCGCACGCTCGGCCGACATCGTGCGCCCGAGAACGGTCACCGAGGAGATCCTTCTCGGAATCTTCCGCGGCGTCCTCGGTCTGCCCGAACTGAGCGTCGACACCAGCTTCTTCGACCTCGGCGGCAACTCGCTGACGGCCACCCAGGTCGTGTCCCGGGTGAACGCCGCCCTTGGTGTGCGGATCGGGGTCCGGGACCTCTTCCAGTCGCCGTCGGTGGCGCAACTGGCGGCCTCGGTGGTGGGCGCCGCGCCGCAATCCGACCCGCGGCCGGTGCTGGAGGCGCGGGAACGACCCGACCGCGTGCCCCTGTCCGTTGCGCAGCAACGAATGTGGTTCCTCAACCAGTTCGACACCTCCTCGGCCGCCTACAACCTGCCGATTTCCCTGAGGCTTACCGGCGCACTCGACCGCGACGCCCTGCGCAGGGCGCTCGACGACGTCCAGGAACGGCACGAGGCGCTCCGCACCGTCTACCCCGACAGCGCGGACGGACCCCATCAGCTGATCACCCCCGCCGTGAGCGTGCTACCCGCAGACGGCCCGGCCGACGTCGCCACCGAGTCGCTCACCGCCGCGGTGACGGCCCTCGGCGGCGCAGGATTCGACCTCACCACCGATACGCCGATGCGCGCCGGGCTGTTCCGCGAGGCGCCGGACCGGCACGTCCTCGTCCTCGTCGTCCACCACATCGCCGCCGACGGCTGGTCGATGACACCACTGGCCGCCGACGTGATGCTCGCGTACGCTGCGCGCGTCGCCGGTCACGCGCCCACCTGGGCGCCCCTGCCGGTGCAGTACGCCGACTACAGCCTGTGGCAGCGTGAGCTGCTGGGGTCGGAGGACGACCCGAACAGCCTGTCCGCCAAGCAGATCTCCTACTGGCGGTCGGCGCTCGCCGGAGTGCCGCAGGTGATCGAACTGCCCACCGACCGGACCCGGCCCGCCGACATGTCGCACCGCGGTGGCCGCGTCGAGTTCACGATCCCCGCTGACGTCCACCGGCGTCTCCTCGATCTGGCGCAGAGCACCGGCACCACCTCGTTCATGGTGACGCACGCCGCGCTGGCCGTGCTGCTGCGCCGCCTGGGTGCCGGGTCCGACATCGTGATCGGCACCCCCGTCGCCGGTCGCGGCGAGGAAGCGCTCGACCATCTCGTCGGCATGTTCGTCAACACCCTCGTACTCCGGACCGCCGTCGAACCCGCCGACACGTTCGGGGACGTGCTGGCCCGGGTGCGCGACGCCGACCTCGCCGCGTTCCAGCACGGCGACGTCCCCTTCGAGCGCCTCGTGGAGGTGCTCAGTCCCGCCCGGTCGTCCGCGCATCATCCGCTGTTCCAGGTGATGCTCACGTTCCAGAACACCGCGAACACCCGGGTGGAACTCGACGGGCTCGAGGTCGAGGCCGCCGAGATCGACGTCCAGGTGGCGAAGTTCGACCTGCAACTCACCGTCGTCGAGCAGTTCGACTCCGCCGGCGACGCCGCAGGTCTGGCCGTGCAACTGTCCTACGCGACAGATCTGTTCGACCACACCACGGCCGAGTCGATCGGCGAACGATTCGCCCGGCTCCTCGACGCGGTCGCAGGCAACCCGCCGGTCGCCGTCGGCGACCTCGACCTCCTCGCGGCGGGGGAACGCGCCGCCCTCACCGCGGCCAACGCAACGCACCGTCCGGTGCCGGCGGACACCCTGGTGTCGCTGTTCGCAGCCCAGGCCGCCGCCACCCCGGATGCCGTGGCGCTGGTGTTCGACGATCGGCGGCTGACCTACGCCGAGTTCGACGAGCAGACCGACCGACTCGCCCGCCACCTGATCCGGAACGGGGTGGGACCGGAGTCCGTCGTCGCGGTCGGGATGCGGCGCTCGATCGACCTGCTCGTCGCCGTCTACGCGATCGTGAAGGCAGGCGCAGCGTATCTGCCGATCGATCCCGACCATCCGGTCGAGCGCACCGCGTACGTGCTCGACACCGCACAGCCGGTCTGTGTGCTGACACGCGCCGCCGACGACACGACGTTCTCCACCGCGGCACTCGTGGAGTACATCGACACCCTCGACCTCCCCGAGGAGGACTCGGAACCGGTCGCCCCCGCGCTCACCGCGGCGAACACGGCGTACGTGATCTTCACGTCCGGCTCGACGGGTCGTCCGAAGGGGGTCGCGGTCACGCACGGCGCGATCGTGAACCGGCTGCTGTGGATGCAGCACGAATACGCCCTGACCAGCTCGGATATCGTTCTGCAGAAGACCCCGGTGACGTTCGACGTGTCGGTGTGGGAGCTGTTCTGGCCGCTGCAGGTCGGGGCGTCCCTGGTGATCGCCGCACCGGACGGGCACCGCGATCCCGATTACCTCGCCACCCTCATCCGCCGGCACCGCGTCACCACCGCGCATTTCGTGCCGTCGATGCTGTCGGTATTCACTGCTGAACCGGCTGTGGTGCAGTGTGATTCGTTGCGGTTGGTGTTCTGTTCGGGGGAGGCGCTGACGCCGGAGCAGGTGTCGCGGTTCCGGGCGGTCAGTGGTGCGGGTCTGCACAATCTGTACGGGCCGACGGAGGCTGCCGTCGACGTGACGTACTGGGAGACCGGTGCGTCGGACACATTCTCTGTCCCGATCGGTCGTCCGGTGTGGAACACCCAGTTGCATGTGCTCGATGCCCGGTTGCATCCGGTGCCGAACGGGGTGGCGGGGGAGCTGTATCTGGCGGGTGACCAGTTGGCGCGGGGGTACTTCGGCCGCGTCGATCTCACCGCGGATCGGTTCGTGGCGAACCCGTTCGCCGCGGGTGGGCGGATGTATCGGACGGGGGATCTGGTGCGTCGCCGGGCCGACGGGGCGTTGGAGTATCTGGGTCGTACGGATTTCCAGGTGAAGTTGCGGGGGCAGCGGATCGAGTTGGGTGAGATCGAGGCGGCCCTGGAGACGCATCCGGACGTGGTGCAGGCGGTTGTGGTGGTGCACCGGGACGAACGCGGCGAGGAAGCCCTCGTCGCCTACACGGTCGGTGCCGCGAACACCGAGGCGGCGGATCTCCGAGACCACGTTGCCCGGGTGCTGCCGTCGTACATGATTCCGGCGCAGGTCGTGCACCTGGACACGCTGCCGCTGTCGGTGAACGGAAAACTCGACCGCAAGGCCCTGCCCGCACCGAACCTCGACACCGCGACCGCTGAATACGTGGCACCGCGGACCCCCGCCGAGGTGGTTGTCTCCGACGTGTTCGCCGAGATCCTGGGTGTCGAGCGGGTCGGCATCCACGACCACTTCTTCGACCTCGGCGGCAACTCCCTCGTCGCCACCCGCCTGGTATCGCGACTGCGCAACGCACTCGGCGTCCCGGTGTCGCTGCGCGATGTCTTCGATGCGCCGACCGTCGGCGGGCTCGCACAGAGACTCGACGGGGCCGACCCTGCGGCGCACCTCGCGCCTCCCGCACTGACTCCGCGGAAGCGGCCCGAGCAGGTGCCGTTGTCGCCAGCCCAGCAACGCGTGTGGTTCCTCAACCAGTTCGACACCGCGAGTCCGGTCTACAATCTGCCTCTCGCCGTGCGGTTCTCGGGTGACCTCGACATCACGGCACTGAGTCGCGCGCTCCGCGACGTACTGCACCGGCACGAATCGCTGCGCACCGTGTTCCCCGCCTCGGACGCCGGCCCCTGGCAGCGCATCCGCGACGTGCACGACGCCGACCTCGACCTCACCGTCGCCGAGGTGACGGAGGCCGACCTCCCCGCCGCGATCCGGGGATTCGCCCTCGCCGGCTTCGATGTCACCACCGAGATTCCGGTACGCGCTCAACTGCTGCGCGTGCGGAACGACGAACACGTGCTCGTCCTGATGGTGCACCACATTGCCGCCGACGGATGGTCGTTCGCGCCGCTGTCCCGCGACCTGATGCTCGCGTACGCCGCGCACAGCGGCGGCCACGAACTGCAGTGGACGCCGCTGCCCGTGCAGTACGCCGACTACACACTCTGGCAGCACGAACTCCTCGGCGACGAGGACGACCCGGACTCGCGGGCCGCCCGCCAACTCGCGTATTGGGGAACCGCGCTGGCCGGGCTGCGGGACAGCCTCGACCTGCCCACCGACAGGCCGCGACCCACCGTCGCGTCGAAGCACGGCGCCACCCTGTCGTGGGAGATTTCCGCCGAACTGCACGAACGCCTGCTGAACCTGGCCCGCACACAGAACGCCACCCTGTTCATGGTCGCGCACTCCGCACTGTCGGTACTGCTCAGCCGGCTCAGCGCGACCACCGACATCGCCATCGGCACGCCCGTCGCCGGCCGCGGTGACCGCGACCTCGACGACCTGGTCGGCATGTTCGTCAACACCCTCGTGCTCCGCGCACAACTGGACCCGGCCTCGTCGTTCACTGAACTACTGCAGCAGGTCCGAGACGTGGACCTCTCCGCGTTCGCGCACACGGATGTGCCGTTCGAGCGTCTGGTGGAGCACCTGAACCCCACCCGCACGGCAGCACACCACCCGCTGTTCCAGGTGGCGCTGTTCTTCCAGAACCACGCCCCCACGCACCTCGAACTCCCCGGCCTGTCGGTGTCGAGCCAACCGATCCTTCCCGACGTCGCCGCGTTCGACCTGCAACTCGTCCTCACCGACACCCACGCCGCCGACGGGCGACCCGGCCCCATCGCCGCCGAATTCAACTACGCCACCGACCTGTTCGACGAGAGCACGGTCCGCTCGTTCGGCGCGCAGTTCGTCCGGATCCTCGAGGCCGTCACAGTTGCACCGCAGACGCCGGTCGGCGACATCGCGATCGCGGACCCCGCCACACGCATCCGCGAACTGTCCGGATGGAACGCCACCGACCACGACGTCCCCCTCACCACCCTGCCGGATCTGTTCGACGCGCAGGTAGCGCGGACTCCCGAAGCCCCGGCACTGGTTTTCGAGGGCGTCTCCCTCACCTATGCGGAGTTCGATGCTCGGGTGAATCGGCTTGCCCGGTATCTGATCTGGTGTGGTGTGGGGCCGGAGTCGAGGGTCGCGTTGGCGATGCGGCGCTCGCTGGACCTGGTGGTGGGAATGTACGCGGTGGTGAAGGCGGGCGGTGCCTACGTGCCCGTCGACCCCGACCATCCCGTCGACCGCATCGGGTACGTGCTGGAGTCTGCCAGGCCGGTACGCGTTCTGACCAGTACCACGGATCACAGTGCAGTTCCCTCCGACGTCGAAGTGATCACGATCGATGACCTGGACCTGACCGACTACTCCGGCACGCGCATCACCGACGCCGAACGATTGCATCCCTTGCGCGCGGACAATACCGCCTACGTCATCTACACCTCCGGATCGACCGGTAAGCCGAAGGGTGTGGCGGTTGCGCATGCGGCGATTGTGAACCAATTGCTGTGGATGCAGTCGGAGTACGCGTTGACCGGTCGGGATGTGTTGTTGCAGAAGACGGCGACGACGTTCGACGTGTCGGTGTGGGGGTTCTTCTGGCCGTTGCAGGTGGGTGCCACCATGGTGTTGGCGTCTCCGGACGGCCACCGCGATCCGGCGTATCTCGCGGAGGTGATCGACGAACACGGGGTGACGGTGACGGATTTCGTGCCGTCGATGCTCGACGTCTTCGTCGCCGCGGCCTCGGACGCATCCTGCGCCACACTGCGGCACGTCTTCGTGATCGGCGAGGCACTTCCCCCCGAAACCGCAAGTCGGTTCCGGGCCTTGTCCTCCGCAGGCCTGCACAATCTGTACGGTCCGACGGAGGCCGCGGTGTCGGTGACGTACTGGGAGACGTCCGACACCGACGAGACGACGGTGCCGATCGGGGTTCCGGAGTGGAACACGCAGGCGTATGTGCTGGACTCGCGGTTGCACCCGGTTCCGGTCGGGGTGCCGGGTGAGTTGTACCTCGGTGGCGTCCAGTTGGCTCGGGGGTATCTGGGCCGGGTCGACCTCACATCGGACCGGTTTGTGGCGAATCCGTTCGGTGGTGTCGGGGCGCGGATGTACCGCACCGGTGATCTGGTGCGGCGCCGGCGGGACGGTGTGCTGGACTACATCGGGCGTACCGATTTTCAGGTGAAGTTCCGTGGTCAGCGGATCGAGTTGGGTGAGATCGAGGCGGTGTTGCGGTCGCATCCGGGGGTGACCGGTGCCGCTGTTGTCGTCTACTCGGATGCCGTCACGGGTGATCATCTGGTCGCGCATGTGGTCGGAAAGCCTGCCGGTCAGCTGGATGTGGAGGATCTGCGCCGACATGCTTCGGGTTCGCTGCCGTCGTACATGGTGCCGTCGGCGACGGTGTTGCTGGACGAGTTCCCGTTGAACACGAGCGGGAAGTTGGACCGCAAGGCACTCCCCGCGCCGGAGTTCTCTTCCGCTGCGGGTGAATACACCGCACCGACCACGAGCGTCGAGCACTCCGTTGCCGCGGTGTTCGGCACGGTACTCGGACTCGACCGGGTGAGCGTCCACGACAGCTTCTTCGACCTCGGCGGCAACTCGCTGATCGCGACCCAGCTGGTGTCCCGGATCCGTGGCGAACTGGGTGTCCCGCTCGCGGTGCGGGACCTGTTCGAGTCGCCGACCGTCGCGGAACTCGCGGCCAGACTGTCTCAGTCGACCGGTGCGGACACCCGACCGTCGCTGACCCGGCGGGAACGGCCGGAACGGATTCCGCTGTCGCCGGCCCAGCAGCGCATGTGGTTCCTCAACCAGTTCGATCCGTCGTCCCCGGCGTACAACCTGCCGTTCGCGGTCCGCTTCACCGGGGCACTCGACCGCGTGGCGCTCGCGGCGGCCGTCGCGGACCTGATCGAACGGCACGACACGCTGCGCACCGTATTCCCGGATTCGGCGACCGGACCGCACCAGGTCGTGCGCGACACTGCCGACGCGCCACCGAATCTGACCGTCGCAGACATCGCCGAGGACGAACTGGAGACCGTCCTGGCGCGATTCTTCACGACGGGGTTCGACGTCACCACAGACCTGCCGGTCCGCGTCACGTTGCTTCGGGTGGGCGCCGACGACCACGTGCTGGCACTGGTGGTGCACCACATCTGCGGTGACGGCTGGTCGATGGCACCGATGGTCCGCGACGTGATGGTCGCGTACGCGGCCCGCACCCGGGGAGAACGCCCCACCTGGACGCCGCTGCCGGTGCAGTACGCCGATTACGCCCTCTGGCAGCGCGAACTCCTCGGCGACGAATCCGACCCCGAATCCCTCGCCGCCCGGCAGCTCGACTACTGGACGAACACCCTCGCGGGCATCCCCGAGGAACTGGATCTCCCGACGGACCGGCTGCGACCGGCGGAGCAGTCGTACCGCGGCAGGCACGTCGACTTCGTCATCGACGCGTCCACGCACCGCGCGCTGACGGCGCTCGCGCAGTCCCGGCGGGCCACGCTGTTCATGGTGATGCACACCGCGCTCGCCGTGCTGCTCGGACGTCTCAGCGCCTCCTCCGACGTCACCATCGGCACCCCCGTGGCCGGTCGCGGCGAACCCGAACTCGACGATCTGATCGGCATGTTCGTCAACACGGTGGCCCTGCGGACCCACATCGATCCGGGGTCCGCGTTCACCGACCTGCTCGACCACGTCCGGGAGGTGGATCTCGCGGCGTTCTCCCGCGCCGACGTGCCGTTCGAACGGCTGGTGGAGGTGCTCAGCCCCACCCGGCACGCGGCCCGGCATCCGTTGTTCCAGGTGATGCTCACCTTCCAGAACCTCGAGCAGACCGCACTCGAACTCGACGGACTCACCCTGCACGGACTCGACACCGACATCGGAGTCGCGAAATTCGATCTGCACGTGACCCTCGTCGAGCGGTTCGACGCCGCAGGCGACCCCGACGGGATGACTGCGCAACTGACGTACGCAGCCGATCTGTTCGACGAGGACACGGCCGCCTCCATCGCCACCCGATTCACCACGATCCTTGAATTCGTTACCACCGACGCGAGAACGCCGGCCGGTGACATCGCCCTACTCGGCGCCGACGAGCACGCCGCACTGACCCACTGGAACTCGACCGAACACGCGGTCCCCGCGACAACCCTGCCGGATCTGTTCGATGCGCAGGTCGGGCGAACTCCGGGGGCGACGGCCGTGGTGTTCGAGGGAGCTGCGCTGTCGTATGCGGAGTTCGACGAGCGGATGAATCGGCTTGCGCGGTATCTGATCTCGTGTGGTGTGGGGCCGGAGTCGCGGGTCGCGTTGGCGATGCGGCGCTCACTGGACCTGGTGGTGGGAATGTACGCGGTGGTGAAGGCGGGCGGTGCGTATGTGCCGGTCGACCCGGATCATCCGGCCGATCGCATCGGGTATGTGCTCGACTCGGCGCAGCCCGTCTGTGTTCTCAGCACGTCAGCTGATCGCGGGGATCTTCCGGGCACGTTCGCGGTGCTCGACATCGACGACCTGGATCTCTCGAGATTCGGGTCGAATCCGATCACCGATGCCGACCGGATTTCTCCGTTGCGTCCGTTCAACACCGCGTATGTCATCTATACGTCGGGGTCGACGGGGCGGCCGAAGGGTGTGGCGGTTGCGCATGCTGCGATCGTGAACCAGTTGGTGTGGATGCAGTCGGAGTATGGGCTGACCGGCCGGGATGTGTTGTTGCAGAAGACGGCGACGACGTTCGACGTGTCGGTGTGGGGGTTCTTCTGGCCGCTGCAGGTGGGTGCCACCATGGTGTTGGCGTCTCCGGACGGCCACCGCGATCCGGCGTATCTCGCGGAGGTGATCGACGAACACGGGGTGACGGTCACCGATTTCGTGCCGTCGATGTTGGACGTGTTCGTTGCGTCGGTTCCTGCGAGTTCGTGTGGTTCCTTGCGTCATGTGTTCGTGATCGGTGAGGCGTTGCCGCCGGCGACGGTGACACGGTTCGGGGAGTTGTCGACGGCGGGATTGCACAACTTGTACGGGCCGACGGAGGCGGCGGTGTCGGTGACGTACTGGGAGACGTCCGACACCGACGAGGCGACGGTGCCGATCGGGGTTCCGGAGTGGAACACGCAGGCGTATGTGCTGGATTCGCGGTTGCACCCGGTTCCGGTCGGGGTGCCGGGGGAGTTGTACCTCGGTGGCGTCCAGTTGGCGCGGGGGTATCTGGGCCGGGTCGATCTGACGTCGGACCGGTTTGTGGCGAATCCGTTCGGTGGTGTCGGGTCGCGGATGTACCGCACCGGTGATCTGGTGCGGCGCCGGCGGGACGGTGTGCTGGACTACATCGGGCGTACCGATTTTCAGGTGAAGTTCCGTGGTCAGCGGATCGAGTTGGGTGAGATCGAGGCGGTGTTGCGGTCGCATCCGGGGGTGACCGGTGCCGCTGTTGTCGTCTACTCGGATGCCGTCACGGGTGATCATCTGGTCGCGTATGTGGTCGGAAAGCCTGCCGGTCAGCTGGATGTGGAGGATCTGCGCCGGCATGCTTCGGGTTCGCTGCCGTCGTACATGGTGCCGTCGGCGACGGTGTTGCTGGACGAGTTCCCGTTGAACACGAGCGGGAAGTTGGACCGCAAGGCCCTGCCCGCACCCGAGTTCACCTCGGATACAACCGAATACGTGGCACCGCGCAACGAGGTGGAACAGGTGCTCGCCGACGTGTTCGCCGGCGTGCTCGGCGCCGGCCGGATCGGTGTCCACGACAGCTTCTTCGACCTCGGCGGCAACTCGTTGTCCGTCACCCGCGTCGCCGCGCGCATCGCCGAGTCGACCGGCACCCGGCTGTCGGTACGGGACGTGTTCGAAGCACCCACCGTGGCCGACCTGGCACTGCGCGTCGACCCCACTACGACGGACGCGCGCCCCGCCCTGACGGCGGCGACCCGGCCCGCCCGCATCCCGCTGTCGCTCGCCCAGCAGCGCATGTGGTTCCTCAACCAGTTCGACGCCGGCTCCCCGGCCTACAACCTGCCGTTCGCGGTGCGCCTGTCCGGCGTCGTCGACACCGCAGCGTTGGCGGCGGCGTTCGACGACGTCGTCGAACGCCACGAGTCGCTGCGCACGGTGTTCCCGAATGGCGGGGACGGCCCCGAGCAGGTCGTACTGGCCGCCGCCGACGTCACCGTGACACTGCCTCCGGTCGACGTCACCGAAGACGATCTCCCCGGCGGGATGGCGGCGTTCGCGTCCCGCGGATTCGACGTCACCGCCGAGACACCGGTACGGGCCACCCTGTTCCGCACCACGCCCACCGAACACGTCCTGGCCATCTCGCTGCACCACATCGCGGCCGACGGCTGGTCTTTCGGACCACTCGGCCGCGACGTCATGGTCGCCTACGCGGCCCGCGCGGAGGGCAACGCCCCGCAGTGGGCGCCGCTCGAGGTCCAGTACGCCGACTTCAGCGTGTGGCAGCGGAACGTCCTCGGCAGCGAAGACAACCCGGAATCCGTGATGGCCACGCAACTCGGATTCTGGACGCGCACGCTCGCCGGCGCGCCCGACGAACTGCCCCTGCCCTTCGACCGGCCACGCCCCGCGCAACCGACGTTCACCGGGGGAACGGTGCGCTTCGGCATCGACCCCGAAACCCACCGGCGCATTCGACGACTCGCCCGGGAACACGGGGCCACTACGTTCATGGTCGCCCACGCCGCCTTCGCGCTGCTGATGGGACGACTGTCGGCCACCGGCGACGTCGCGATCGGCACCCCGATCGCCGGCCGCGGCGAACGCGCCCTCGACGACCTCGTCGGAATGTTCGTCAACACTTTAGTTCTGCGCACAGCCGTGCGTGGCGGAGACAGTTTCGCCGATATGCTCCGTACGGTGCGCGACACCGACCTCGCAGCGTTCGCCCACGCCGACGTCCCGTTCGAGCGGCTGGTCGACGTCCTCGCCCCGACACGCACCGCGGCGCATCACCCCATCTACCAGGTCGCGCTGTCGATGAACCCGCTGCAGTCAGCGGACTACGAACTGCCGGGATTGCGGATCGGCGTGGAGGACGTCGATCCGGGGGTCGCCAAGATCGACCTCCAGCTGACACTGGGCGAGGAACTCGATCACACGGGCTCGCCGTCCGGGATGCGTGCCGAATTCGTCTACGCCACCGACCTGTTCGACGAGTCCACCGTCCGCGACTTCGCGTGGCGGCTGCAGCGGATTCTCGAGGCCGTGACGTCCGACCCGGATACCGCGGTCGGGGACCTCGATCTACTCCACGACACCGAACGGCAAGGTCTGGTCCCGGCACACGGCCGGCCCGGGCTCGCACCGGTCACGCTGCCGGATCTGCTCGCCGCCGCCGTCCGCAGCAACCCCGACGGTGACGCCCTCGTCGCCCCGACACTTCTCGGCGGCTCCACGAGCACCGTCACCTACCGAGAATTGGACGCAGAGTCGAACCGTGTGGCGCGACTGCTCGCAGCCATGCAGGTGGGCCCCGAGGTGTCAGTGGCGTTGGCGTTGCCCCGCTCCCTGGAGTCGGTTACCTGCACGTGGGCGGTGGCGAAGTCGGGGGCGGCGTTCGTTCCGGTGGATCCGGGTTATCCGCTCGAGCGGATCGTGCACATGCTCGAGGATTGTGGTGCGCCGATCGGTATCACGACTGCGGCGTTGCGGGAAACCCTGCCGGATTCGACGCAGTGGCTCGTTCTCGACGACGACCCCGTGATCGGTGCTCTGGCGTCGTACTCCCCGGAACCCCTGCAGGATTCGGATCGGACGCGCGCGTTGTCGGTGGATCATCCGGCGTATGTGATTTACACGTCGGGGTCGACGGGGCGGCCGAAGGGTGTGGCGGTCACGCACCGTGGTCTGGTGAATCTGGCGGCGGACGAGCGGGTTCGGCTCGGGGTGTCGCCGGATTCGCGGGTGTTGCATTTCGCGTCGCCGAGTTTCGATGCGTCGGTGTTCGAGTTGGTGATGGCGGTGTGTGCGGGGGCGACGCTGGTGGTGGTGCCGACCACGATTTTTGGTGGGTCGGAGTTGGCGGAGTTTTTGGCCGACCACGAGGTGTCGCATGCGTTCTGCACGCCGGCGGCGTTGGCGTCGCTCGATCACCGTGGTCTGGACCATCTGCGGACTGTGGTGGTGGCGGGTGATGTGTGTCCGCCGGAGTTGGTGGCGCGGTGGGCGCCGGGCCGGGTGATGGTCAATGCGTACGGTCCGAGTGAGACGACGATCATGTCGTCGGCGACGGGTCCGCTGGTGCCCGGACAGGCGGTGAGTGTCGGGTCACCGACCGTGGGTGTCGATCTCGTCGTCCTCGATGACCGGTTGCGTCCGGTCCCGGTCGGGGTGCGCGGTGAGCTGTATGTCCTCGGCTCCAGCTTGGCTCGGGGGTATGTGCGCCGGGCGGGGTTGACGGCGGGACGGTTTGTGGCGTCGCCGTTCGGTGTGGGTGGCCGGATGTATCGCACGGGTGATGTGGTCCGTTGGGTGGCCTCGCAGGGCGGGTCTTGGGTTCTGGAGTTTTTGGGCCGTAGTGATTTTCAGGTGAAGGTCCGGGGGTTCCGGATCGAGTTGGGTGAGATCGATGCGGTGTTGGCGTCGCATCCGGTGGTGGAGTTCGCGCACACGGTCGGCTATGACGACGGGAGCGGAAATACTCGCTTGGTGTCGTATGTGCTTGCCGCGCCAGGTGCAGTGGTCGATGACCGGGTGTTGGCGGAGTTCGCGGGGCAGCGGTTGCCGGGGTACATGGTGCCGTCGGCGATCATGGTCCTCGACGTGTTGCCGTTGACCCCGGCGGGCAAACTCGACCGCAACGCCCTGCCCACACCCGTCTTCGCGCGCCGCAGCGCGTTCACGGCACCGCAGACTGCGGCCGAACAGGCGATCGCCGCCGTGTTCGCCGACGTCGTGGGGGAGCCGTCCATCGGACTCGACGACAACTTCTTCGACCTCGGCGGCAACTCGCTGTCCGCCACCCAGGTCGTCTCCCGCGTCGGTTCAGCACTGGGAACACGCATCTCCGTCCGCACCCTGTTCGACAATCCCACCGTGCGCGCACTCGCGACCGCCGCAGCGTCCGACACGACGGCCGAGCGACCTGCCCTCGTCGCCGGTGATCGGCCCGCGATGATCCCGCTGTCGCCGGCGCAGCAACGGATGTGGTTCCTCAACCAGTTCGACACATCCTCGGCCGCCTACAACATTCCGCTCGCGCTGCGTATGTCCGGCCGGATCGACGTCGCGACCCTGCGCATGGCACTCGGCGACGTCCTGGCCCGTCACGAGGCACTGCGCACCGTCTACCCGGCGACCGAGAACGGTCCGCATCAGGTGATCGCCGCGGTGGAGTCGATCCCCCTCGATCTGACGCCCATCCGCCTGTCCGGTGAAGACCTCACCGGTGCGATCCTGCGCCATGCCTCCACCGGGTTCGACGTCTCCACCGACCTCCCGCTGCGGGTCCACCTGTTCCGCGAGAGCCGGTCGGAGCACATCCTCCTGTTCGTCGTCCACCACATCTCCGCGGACGGCTGGTCGTTCATCCCCCTCGCCTCCGACGTGATGACGTCCTACGCGGCCCGGACCGTCGGCGACGCCCCGGCGTGGAACGCGTTGCCGGTGCAGTACGCGGACTACGCGATGTGGCAGCGGAACCTGCTGGGCGACGCCGACGATCCGCAGTCGCTCGCCGCCGGTCAGATCGCGTACTGGAAGCGGACACTGGCGGGTCTGCCGGATCAGGTCGCACTGCCCACCGACCGTCCCCGTCCACCGGCACCGTCGCACCGCGGCGGAACGGCGCGACTGACCCTGGACGGCGACATCCACCAGCGCCTGCAGGACCTGGCGCGCGCCCACCACGCCAGCCTGTTCATGGTCGTCCACACCGCACTGGCCGCACTGCTGTCGCGGATGGGTGCCGGTCCGGACGTCGCGATTGGAACGTCCGTCGCGGGCCGCGGCGAGCAGTCCCTCGACGGACTCGTCGGCATGTTCGTCAACACTGTGGTGCTGCGCACCGACGTGCGGCCGGACTCGACGGGCGCCGCACTGCTCGACCAGGTCAGGCGCGTCGACCTCGAGGCGTTCTCCCACGTCGACGTGCCGTTCGAGCAACTGGTCGACGCGATCAACCCGACCCGCTCCACCGCGTTCCACCCGCTGTTCCAGGTGGCGCTCGCACTGCAGAACCTGCAGACCCCGACACTCGAACTGCCGGGACTGGAGGTGTCCGCACTGGACATCGAGTCGCCGATCGCCAAGTTCGACCTGAACTTCGTGCTCGGTGAACGCCACGACGAGGACGGGAACCCGGCGGGACTCGACCTCGAACTCGGTTACGCCAAGGACCTTTTCGACGCGGACACCGCGCTGCGGATCGGCGAGTCCTACCTCCGGGTCCTGTCCGGGCTGGCCTGCGATCCGCGAATCCCGGTCGGCGACCTCGACCTGCTCGGCGACGACACCCGGCTGCGTCTCCTCGCCCAGTCGCACGGCGCGACACGGGACACCGTGGACTCCACCCTCACCGGTCTGCTCGACGAACAGGTACGGGCGACCCCGGACACCCCCGCCGTGCTCTGGCGCGACACGACCCTGACGTACGCCGAGTTCGACGCCCGGGCGAACCGACTCGCACGCAGGCTCATCGGCGACGGAGTGGGCCCCGACGTCGTCGTGGCGGTGGAGATCCCGCGGTCGCTCGACCTGCTCGTCGCCGTCCACGCCGTGGTGAAGGCCGGCGGCGCCTACACCCCACTCGACCCCGGTCAACCGGAGCAGCGCAACCGTGACATCGTCGAACAGTCCGGCGCGTCCCTGGTGCTCACCAGCAGCGACCTGTTCACGCAGACCGAAGCCACCCGGCACGGAGTGCGAGCGATCGCACCGGACGACCTCGACCCGGCCGCGTTCGGCGGGGAACCGATCCGTACCGGCGAACGGATCGCACCGCTGCGCCCGGACAACACGGCGTACGTCCTCTTCACGTCCGGATCCACGGGACGGCCCAAGGGCGTGGCCGTCTCCCACGCGGCGATCACGGCGCAACTCGAGTGGCTGCGTGAGCAGTACGCGCTCGGCACCACCGACACGATGCTGCTCAAGACCCCGGTGACGTTCGACGTGTCGGTGTGGGAATGCTTCGCGCCGCTCGCCGCCGGCGCCCGGCTCGTCATCGCCGAACCCGACGGACACCGCGACCCCCAGTACCTCGCGGACACCCTCCGTACGCACGGCGTCACCGTCGTGCATTTCGTGCCGGCGATGCTGGCGGCCCTCACGTCCGGCCCCGGCCTGACCGGCCTGCCGTCGCTGCGGCACGTGCTGGTCGGCGGCGAAGCGGTGTCCCCGGAGGCGATCGACGACTTCCGGGCGTCCCATCCCGCCGAGATCGACAACACGTACGGACCCACCGAGGCGGCGGTGACCACCACGTTCTTCGCGGCCCGGTCCGACAACTCCGACACCGTCCCGATCGGCCTGCCCGTCTGGAACACCAGCACCCTCGTCCTCGACGACCGCCTCCGTCCGGTGCCTGCCGGGGTGGCGGGAGAGCTCTACCTCGGCGGTATCCAGCTCGCCCGCGGATACCTGGGCCGCCCCGACCTCACCGCCGAACGCTTCGTCGCGGACCCCTTCTCGACGTGCGGCGCACGGTTGTACCGCACCGGCGACCTCGTCCGCTGGACCGCGGCGGGCCTGCTCGAGTACCTCGGGCGCACCGACTTCCAGGTGAAGGTCCGCGGATTCCGTATCGAACTCGGCGAGATCGTCTCCGCGCTGCTCCGGCACGAGGACGTGGAGCAGGCGGTCGTCGTCCCGCACTCGGACCCGCACACCGGCGAGCACCTGGTCGGGTACGTCGTGCCGCGCGGCAACATCGCACTGGACCGCGACGCCGTCCTGGCCGAGGCAGCGGGCAGCCTGCCCTCCTATATGGTTCCGTCGCTGCTGGTCCCGCTGACCGAACTGCCGGTGACGCCGAACGGCAAGGTGGACCAGAATGCCCTGCCCGCACCGGTATTCGCGGGGAAGGCGGAATACACTGCGCCGCGCACCGCGTCGGAGCGTGTCGTGGCGGCCGTCTTCGCCGAACTCCTCGGCGTTCCCCGCGTCGGTGTCGACGACAACTTCTTCGACCTCGGCGGCAACTCGCTGTCCGCCACCAAACTCAGCACCCGCATCGGGGTGGCGACGCAGACGCGGATCGCGATCCGCGACGTGTTCGACGCCCCCACCGTCGCGGCCCTGGCCCGGCGACTCGACCAGCACGGTCCATCCACCGCGATCGCACCGCTGACGGCGGCCATCCGGCCCGACCGGATCCCGCTGTCGCTGGCGCAGCAGCGGATGTGGTTCCTCAACCAGTTCGAAACGTCCTCACCCGCCTACAACTTGCCCGCAGCGGTCCGGTTGACCGGCCCGCTGGACACGGCGGCGCTGGCCGCGGCGATCGGTGACCTGATCGCCCGGCACGAATCGCTGCGGACCGTCTTCCCCGATTCCCGGGGTGGGCCGAACCAGGTGATCCTCGATCCCGGAGACTTCACCCCCGACCTCGTACCGGTCCAGGTGAGCGAGACCGGGTTGCGCGCGGATCTCCAGGAATTCCTCCTGACCGGTTTCGACGTCTCCCAGGCGGTGCCGCTGCGGGTGAAGGTGTATTCGCTGGGCGACGCCGAGCACGTGCTCGCCCTCGTCGTCCACCACATCTCCGCCGACGGCGTGTCCATGGAACCGCTGATCCGCGACGTGATGACCGCGTACGCAAGCCGTGCCGCGGGCCATCCGCCCACCTGGGCACCGCTGCCGGTGCAGTACGCCGATTACGCGCTGTGGCAGCGGGAGGTGCTCGGCGCCGAGTCCGACCCGGGCAGCCTCGCCGCCGCGCAACTGGACTACTGGATCCGCACGCTCGCCGGTGTCCCGGACCAGCTGTACCTGCCCGGCGACCGGGGCAGGCCTGCGGTGCCGTCACATCGGGGTGCGGCGACCCGTTTCACCCTGGACGCCGGCACCCACCGGGCCCTGGCCGAGCTGGCACGGGCGCACGGCGCCAGCATCTTCATGGTCGCCCACGCCGCGCTCAGCGTCCTGCTGGGGCGCCTCAGCACCACCGCCGACATCGCCGTCGGCACCGCCGTCGCCGGCCGCGGCCGGGCCGAACTCGACGACATCATCGGCATGTTCGTCAACACCCTCGTCCTGCGGACGACGCTGGATCCGGGAGCGTCGTTCGTGTCGCTGCTCGAGCAAGCGCGGGACGTCGACCTCGAGGCGTTCGCCCACGCCGACCTGCCCTTCGAGCGGCTGGTGGAGGTCCTGAGCCCGGTCCGCTCCACCTCGCACCACCCGCTGTTCCAGGTGGCGCTCGGTGTGCAGGCCGTGTCCGCCGACGGACTGGAGCTGGACGGACTGTCGGTGGAACCGCTCGCCCTCGACGCGAGCATCGCCAAGTTCGATCTGCACTTCACGCTCACCGAGCGGCTCGACGACACGACCGAGCCGGCGGGCATCGACGCCGAACTCATCTACGCGACCGACATTTTCGACGAGAGCACCGCCGCCGGATACGCGACCCGGCTACGCCGGATCTTCGAGGCGGTCGTCGCCGACCCGCAGCGGCCGATCGGCGACATCCCCGTTCTCGGCGAAGACGAATACGCGGCGCTCACCCCGGTCCGCGGCGCCGACCCGCGACCGGTGCAGATGCTGCCCGAGATCCTCGCCGACGCCATCGCCGCAGCACCCGACGGCCTCGCCGTCGTCTTCGACGGTGCCGGCCTGACGTACCGGGACCTCGACGAACGGTCGAACCAGCTGGCCCGGTTGCTGGTGGACAGGGGAGTGGGACCCGAAACCCGGGTCGCGCTGGCGCTGCCCCGGTCCTTCGAATCGGTGGTGGCCGTCTGGGCGGTGGCCAAGACCGGTGCCGCCTTCGTGCCCGTCGACCCCGGCTACCCCGCGGACCGCATCCTGCACATGGTGCAGGACTCCGGGGCGATGGTCGGGATCACCGTGTCCGGGAAGCGGGCACTGCTCCCGGACTCGATCCGGTGGATGCTCCTCGACGACCCGGCACTCGAGGTGCACTGCACCCACGAGTCCCGGTTGCCGCTCACCAACCGCGACCGCATGCGGCCGATCCTGTCCGACCAGGTGGCGTACGTCATCTACACGTCGGGATCGACCGGCAGGCCCAAGGGGGTCGCGGTGACGCACCGCGGTCTGATGAACCTGGTGACCGACGAGCGTGAGCTGCTCGGTGTCACGTCCCGTTCGCGGACACTGCATTTCGCGTCGCCGAGCTTCGACGCCTCCGTGTTCGAGATGCTGATGGCACTCGGCGCGGGAGCCACGATGGTCATCGCGCCGCCCACGATCTACGGCGGATCGGAACTCGCGGAACTGCTCGCGGCGGAACGCATCACCCATGCGTTCTCGACCCCGGCGGCGCTGGCGTCGGTGGACCACCGCGGGCTGGGTGACCTCGCCGTGGTCGTCGTCGCCGGTGACGTGTGCCCGCCGGAACTGGTCGCCCGCTGGGCGCCCGGACGCCGCATGGTCAACGCATACGGCCCCAGTGAGGCGACGATCATGTCGTCCATCACCGAACCCCTCCGCGCCGGCGAACCGGTCACCATCGGCGGTCCGAGCCGCGGGGTGCGGGCACTCGTGCTGGACGGGCGGCTGCGTCCGGTGCCGGTGGGGGTGCCGGGCGAACTGTACGTCGGGGGACCGAGCCTGGCCCGCGGCTACCTCGGACGGCCCGGACTGACCGCCGAACGCTTCGTCGCCGACCCGTACGGCGAGCCCGGCGACCTCATGTACCGCACCGGCGACCTCGTCCGGTGGCGGGAGAACCGCGTCCTCGATTTCGTCGGCCGCACCGACCACCAGGTGAAAATCCGCGGATTCCGCATCGAACTCGGCGAGATCGACGCCGCCCTCACCGCACACCCGCAGATCGAGTACGCCACCACGGTCGGCTACGAGCACCCGAACGGGGAGACCTCCCTCGTCGCGTACGTGCTGCCGTTCACCGGTGAGGACGTCGACCGCGTCGAGGTCGCGAATTTCGTCGGCCGCACCCTGCCCGCGTACATGGTGCCCGCGTCTGTCACCCTCCTCGACGCCCTGCCGCTCACCCCGGCGGGCAAACTGGACCGGGCCGCGCTGCCCGAACCGATCTTCGCCGCCGCGGCCACGACGTTCGAGGCGCCGCGGAACCCGATGGAGGTGATCGTCGCCGGCATCTTCGCGGACATCCTCGCCCTGCCCGAGATCGGCATCCACGACAGCTTCTTCGACCTCGGCGGCAACTCGCTGCTCGCAACCCAGGTGGTGTCGCGGATCAACGCCGCCCTCGACGTCCACGTCGGGGTCCGTGAGGTGTTCGAATCGCCCACCGTCGCCGCGCTCGCGGCGCGGATCACCGAGACCACCACTCACGGTGCACGGCGGCCCGCACTGACGGCGAGGGTTCGCCCCGAACACATTCCGCTGTCGCTCGCCCAGCAGCGGATGTGGTTCATCAACCAGTTCGACACCGCGTCACCGGCCTACAACCTGCCGGTCGCACTCCGGCTGTCGGGTGAGGTGGACCTGCGCGCCATGCAGATCGCCATCGCCGATCTCGTCGGACGGCACGAGGCGCTGCGCACCGTCTACCCCGATTCCGCCGACGGCCCGCACCAGATGATAGTGCCCGCCGCCGACGCGGTGCCTGACCTGACCCCGGTGCCGGCGCACCCCGACGACATCCTCGGACGGGTGCTCGCACTCGTGACGACGGGCTTCGACGTCACCTCGGACGTGCCGCTGCGGGCGCGGATGTACCGCGTCGGCGCCGACGACTACGTGCTCGTCATGGTCGCCCACCACATCTCAGGGGACGGCTGGTCGCTCGCCCCGCTGGCCCGCGACGTCATGCTCGCCTACACCGCCCGCACCGAGGGACACGTCCCCCTGTGGACGCCGCTGCCGGTGCAGTACGCCGACTACAGCCTGTGGCAGCGGGAACTCCTCGGCGACGAGTCCGATCCCGAATCGGTTGCCGCCGAACAGATCGCGTACTGGACCCGCGCCCTGGACGGTCTGCCGGACCGGCTGTCCCTGCCGACCGACCGCTCCCGGCCCGCGGTCGCCTCCCACCGGGGTGCGCACGTGCCGTTCACCATCGACGCCGGCACCCACCGCGCATTGCTGACCCTCGCGCGCGGCCGGAACACCTCCCTGTTCATGGTGATGCACACCGCGCTCGCGGTGCTGCTCGCGCGACTGAGCAACGAATCCGACATCGCCGTCGGCGCGCCCATCGCCGGCCGCGGCGAGGAATCCCTCGACGAACTCGTCGGCATGTTCGTGAACACCCTGGTTCTGCGCACCCACGTCGACCTCGAGAGTTCGTTCGTGGACAGCCTGAACGTCGCACGGTCCACCGACCTGAGCGCGTTCGCGCACTCGGACATCCCGTTCGAGCGCCTCGTCGACGTGCTGAACCCGGCGCGCTCGCGCTCACACCACCCGCTGTTCCAGGTGGCGTTCTCGTTCCAGAACCTCGCCGCCACCACACTCGAACTTCCCGGCCTGCACGTCGAGGGACTCGACGTGCCGAACACGATCTCCAACTTCGATCTGCACCTGACACTGTCGGAGAAGCACGACGCGGACGGCACCCCGGACGTGATCGAGGCCCAGTTCACCTACGCCACCGACCTCTTCGACGACGCGACCGTCCGGGCGTTCGCGGAACGGTTCACCCGCATCCTCGGGTCGGTCGTGCAGAACCCGGACATCGCGGTCGGTGCCATCGACCTGCTCGACGACGCCGAACGGCAGTCGGTGATCACGGAATTCAACGACACCGCTGTCGATCTGCCGCCGACGACGCTCCCCGACCTGTTCTCCGCTCAGGTGGTGCGCACACCCGACGACCCCGCGGTCTTCTTCGAGGGCACCGAACTGACGTACGCCGAGTTCGACCGGCGCGTCGACGCGCTCGCCCACCGGCTGATCGATGCAGGCGTGGGGCCGGAAGCGGTGGTGGGGCTGGCGATGAACCGGTCGATCGAACTGCTCGCCGGGATGTACGCGGTGCTGCGGGCCGGTGGCGCGTACCTGCCGATCGATCTCGGCCATCCGGCAGACCGGCTGGCGTACGTGCTGGAGACGGCACGCCCGGTGTGCATCCTCACCACGTCCGCGGACGGGTTCACCGCCGAAAACGTCCCCGTACTCGAGATCGACACCCTCGACCTCGCCCCGCGCGGACCCGTGACCGCCGCGCACCGCCGCGCGCCGCTGCGACCGGAGAACACGGCGTACCTGATCTTCACGTCCGGGTCCACCGGCCGACCCAAGGGCGTCGGGGTGTCGCACGCCGCCATCGCGAACCAACTCCGCTGGAAGCAGCACGAATACCCGCTCGACACCACCGACGCCGTCGTGCAGAAGACGCCGGTCACGTTCGACCTGTCGGTGTGGGAACTGTTCTGGCCGCTGACGGCGGGTGCCCGGCTCGTCATCGCGCGCCCGGACGGTCACCGCGACCCGGCCTACCTGGCGGACCTCATGCGTCAGCAGCGCGTCACGACAGCACATTTCGTGCCGTCCCTGCTGGAGGCATTCACCCCGGGTGCGGGGGAGCAGCCGGCCCTGCGCCGGGTCCTGTGCATCGGTGAGGCGCTGCCCGCCGACACGGCCGCCCGTTTCTGCAGCCGGTTCGGCTCCGTTGCCCTGCACAACCTGTACGGGCCCACCGAGGCCGCCGTGTCCGTGACCGCCTGGACCCACACCGACGGCGACGCCGACACCGTCCCCATCGGCGGACCGGAATGGAACACGCAGGCGTTCGTGCTGGACGCCCGGCTGAACCCGGTTCCCGTCGGGGTGGCGGGGGAGCTGTACCTGGCCGGTGACCAGCTGGCCCGCGGTTACGTGGCCCGCACCGATCTGACGGCCGAGCGCTTCGTCGCCAACCCGTTCGGCGCACCCGGTTCACGGCTCTACCGCACCGGTGACGTGGTCCGCTGGCGCGTCCAGGACGCGAAGGGGGTCCTCGAGTACCTCGAGCGCTCCGACTTCCAGGTGAAGGTCCGCGGATTCCGCATCGAACTCGGCGAGATCGAATCGGCGCTGGTGCGGTCCGCCGGGGTGGGGCAGGCCGTCGTGGTCGCCCACCAGAACCACCACACCGGGACCGCCCTGGTCGCCTACGTCGTCCCCGCGGACGGCTCGACCGTCGACCCCGCCGCGGTGCTGGCCGACGTCGGCGCCGCGGTGCCGGGCTACATGGTGCCCGCCGCCCTCGTCGTGCTCGCGGAACTGCCGCTGACCGCGAACGGGAAACTCGACCGCAAGGCGCTCCCCGCACCCGACTTCGCCTCGACGGCAGTCGAATACCGCGCGCCCGCAACACCGACCGAGGAGATCGTCGCCGCCGTGTACGCCGACGTACTCGGCGTCGAGGAAGTCGGCACCGGCGCGAACTTCTTCGACCTCGGTGGCAACTCCCTCGTCGCCACCCGGGTGGTCGCCCGGCTGTCCGCGACGCTCGGTCGCCGCGTCGAGATTCGGTCCCTGTTCGAGGCGCCTGCCGTCGGTGCCCTTGCGTCGCTGCTGGACTCGACGGACGCGACCGCACCCACCCGCCCGGCGCTGACCCCGACAGTGCGCCCCGAACGGCTCCCGCTGTCCTCGGCGCAGCAACGGATGTGGTTCCTCAACCGGTTCGACCCGAACTCCGCCGTGCACAACATCCCCGTGGCGGTCCGGCTGTCGGGCGTCCTGGACGTCGACGCACTGCAGCACGCGGTCACCGACGTCCTCCACCGGCACGAGTCGCTGCGGACGATCTACCCGGACTCCGCCGACGGCCCGCACCAGGTGATCCTGCCCGCCGACCGGGTCGATGACGCGTCCGTCGTCGCGACCGACGAGACCGCACTGCCCACCTTGATCGCCGACCTGGTAACCACCGGATTCGACGTCACCGCGGAGGTTCCGGTACGGGTGCGGATCTTCCGGATCTCCGCGACGGAACACGTCCTCGCGGTGGTCGTGCACCACATCTCCGGCGACGGCTGGTCGATGGCGCCGATGGTGCGGGACGTGATGGCGGCGTACGCGGCGCGGTCGGCGGGCGCGAGCCCGGACTGGGCGCCTCTGCCGGTGCAGTACGCCGACTACGCACTGTGGCAGCGGGCCCTCCTCGGCGACGACACCGACCCCGACTCGGTATCGGCGCGGCAACTCGCGTTCTGGACGCAGACCCTCGCGGGCGCCCCGGATCAGCTGGATCTGCCCACCGACCGGCCGCGTCCCGCGGTCGCGTCGTACCGGGGCGGCACCGTCGACTTCACCGTGCCATCCGATCTGCACGGCACGCTGCTGGGTGCGGCGCGGGACGCGAACGCGTCCGTGTTCATGGTGGTGCACTCGGCGCTCGCGGTGCTGCTGAGCCGGCTCGCCGGTTCCGCGGACATCGCCATCGGAACCCCCGTCGCGGGCCGCGGCGAACGCGAACTCGACGACCTGATCGGCATGTTCGTCAACACGCTGGTCCTGCGACAGCACGTCGAGGGCGCGCGCACGTTCGCCGAACTCCTCGCCGACGTGCGCGAGACCGATCTCGCCGCGTTCTCCCACGCCGACGTCCCGTTCGAGCGCCTCGTCGAGGTCGTCAATCCGTCGCGGTCCACCGGGCGGCACCCCTTGTTCCAGGTGATGCTCACGTTCCAGAACCTCGACCAGGCGACACTGGAACTCGGCGACCTGTCGGTGAGCGGTGTCGACTTCGACGTGGACATCGCCAAGTTCGACCTGCAACTCACCCTGATGGAACAGTTCGACTCCGAGGGAGGCCCCGGCGGGATCGCCGCCCGCCTCACGTACGCCGCCGACCTGTTCGACGAACCGTCCGCGCACGTGTTCGGGCAGCGGTTCCTGCAGGTGCTGCGGGCGGCGGTCGACAGTCCGGGCACCGCGGTCGGCGACCTCGACGTCCTCGGCAGCGGTGAACGGAAACAGATCGCCGGCACCAACGCGACGTCGCACCCCGTGCCCGCCGGCACCCTCGCGTCGCTGGTCGACGCGGCGGTGGCGACGGACCCCGACCGGATCGCGGTGGTCTGCGACCGGGAGGAGCTGACCTACGCGAGCTTCGACGCCCGCGTGAACAGGCTGGCGCGCCGACTGATCGAACAGGGCGTCGGCCCCGAGTCGGTGGTGGCGGTGGAGATGCGCCGTTCGGTCGATTTGCTCGTCGGAATCCATGCCGTCGTCAAGGCCGGCGGCGCCTACCTGCCGATCGATCCGGACCATCCGGCCGAGCGCACCGCGTATGTGCTCGACACCGCACGGCCCGCATGTGTGCTGGTCAGCGGTGCCGGACTCGCCGACAGCGGCTCGGTCCCCGTCATCGACGTCGCCTCCGAGGACCTCTCCCGGTACGGCAGCGCGCCGGTCACCGATCGGGACCGGCTCCGGCCGCTGTCCGCGGCGAACACGGCGTACGTGATCTTCACGTCCGGCTCGACGGGCCGTCCGAAGGGGGTCGCGGTCACGCACGGTGCGATCGTGAACCGGCTGCTGTGGATGCAGCACGAATATGCCCTGACCAGCTCGGACGTCGTTCTGCAGAAGACGCCGGTGACGTTCGACGTGTCGGTGTGGGAGCTGTTCTGGCCGCTGCAGGTCGGGGCGTCCCTGGTGATCGCCGCACCCGACGGGCATCGCGATCCGCGGTACCTGACAGGGCTGATACAGGAACGTCACGTGACGACCACGCATTTCGTGCCGTCGATGCTGTCGGTGTTCACTGCTGAACCTGCTGTGGTGCAGTGTGATTCGTTGCGGTTGGTGTTCTGTTCGGGGGAGGCGCTGACGCCGGAGCAGGTGTCGCGGTTCCGGGCGGTCAGTGGTGCGGGTCTGCACAATTTGTACGGGCCGACGGAGGCTGCGGTCGACGTGACGTACTGGGAGACCGGTGCGTCGGACACGCTGTCGGTCCCGATCGGTCGTCCGGTGTGGAACACGCAGGTGTATGTGCTCGATGCGCGGTTGCATCCGGTGCCGAACGGGGTGGCGGGGGAGCTGTATCTGGCGGGTGATCAGTTGGCGCGCGGTTATCTGAATCGGGCGGATCTGTCGGCGGATCGGTTCGTGGCGAACCCGTTCGCCGCGGGTGGGCGGATGTATCGGACGGGGGATCTGGTGCGGCGCCGCGGGGACGGGGCGTTGGAGTATCTGGGTCGTACGGATTTCCAGGTGAAGTTGCGGGGGCAGCGGATCGAGTTGGGGGAGATCGAGGCGGCCCTGGAGGCGCACCCGGATGTGGTGCAGGCGGTCGTGGTGGTGCACCGGGACGAACGCGGCGAGGAAGCCCTCGTCGCCTATCTGGTGGGACGGCGCGCGGCCGAGTGGTCCGACGTGCGCGCACACCTGTCGACCCGGGTCCCGTCGTACATGATTCCGGCGCAGGTCGTGCACTTGGACACCTTCCCGCTGTCGGTCAACGGCAAACTCGACCGCAAGGCCCTGCCCGCACCGGAGGTCCGCTCCGCCGCCGCCGAGTACCAGCCCCCACGGACCGCGGCCGAACGGGCCGTCGCCACCGTGTTCGGCGAGGTCCTCGGCATCGACCGGGTCGGAGCCACGGACAGCTTCTTCGACCTCGGAGGCAACTCCCTGATCGCCACCCGGGTCGCGTCCGCGCTCGGGTCCGAACTGGGCATCGACTTCCCGCTGCAGTGGATGTTCACCGACCCCACGCCGTGGTCGCTGGGGCAGCGCATCCAGAACGCGGCGACCGACGGAGTGCGCGGCGCCGGCGCCTCGCTCGACGTGCTGCTCCCGATCCGCACCCGAGGGACGGCGGAGCCGCTGTTCTGCGTCCACCCGTTCATCGGGCTTGCCTGGAGCTATGCCGGGCTGAGCCGGGAACTGACCGAGGACCGGCCGATCTACGGGCTGCAGTCGCCGGCGCTGACCGAGGACGAGCCGCACCCGGAGACGATCACCGACTTCGCGGATCGCTACGTCCGGGAGATCCGCTCGATCCAGCCGCACGGCCCGTACCACCTGGTGGGCTGGTCGCTGGGCGGGGTCATCGCTCACGAGATGGCGGTGCAGTTGCAGGCGGCGGGCGAAGAGGTGCGTCTGCTCGGACTCCTCGACAGCTACGTCGGACTCGACCGCAGCGTGGAGAACACCGCGACCACGGCGGATCTCCTCGGCGGTGCCGGCCTGGACCTGCCCGACGACGGTGTTCTCGACGAACTCGCGCCCGGCGGGCAGTTCGACGCCGAGCGGGCGGCCGCGCTGCTCCGGGTCGTCGGCGGTCCGCTGGCGGCGCTCACCGCCCCGGAACTCGACCGGATCTACGGCAACGCGCTGCGGGCCCCCGACCTCATCGACGGACACCGCCCGAGAATGTTCGACGGCGAACTGGTGTTCTTCACGGCCGCCCTCGACGACGGCTTCCACGTCGACCCGGTGACCTGCTGGGGCCCGTTCGTGCGCGGAAGGATCGACGAGCACCCGGTGGACGCGACGCACTGGACGATGACGACACCGGACGCTCTCGCCGCGATCGCGCCGCACCTCGAGCGTTCGCGGCGCCGGCCGCGGCACGCCGCGCCCGACACCGGCAGGGACACCGACCCGGACGACAGCGAGAACCGGCCGCACTCGGTGCGATGACCGCACTCCGCCGCCGCTCAACCGACCGCAAGGTTTGGTTTGGGCGGTGATGGGGAAATACCACGAAATGTGAGCGGTTGTAGTGGAAATGAGCGGTTGACCACCCGGAACATCGTGAACGCCGGACCTGCCGTGGTTTCAGGGTGCCGGTTTCATACCCCAGGTGTGAGATTTGCCCGAAGAGAAGACCAAACCCTTGACTCCGCCGTACCGAATAGTAGATTGAGAGCGGTCATGTGACCTACCTCTCACACGGTATGGAAGCCCGGGAGGTCGGTCATACGTGGTTTCTTCGACTGCGTGTTCGGGGCGTGACGCTCGGTGCTTGGTGTGCTCGGAATGTAACGCGCCCGCGTTCAGCAGATCGGAGTACTTGGATGAGTCCTGTCGAGACGGTGACCAGCCCAGTGGCCTACAGAAGCTTGTCCGTGTCGAACATCCCGTCCCCGCCCAAAATGGGGTCGCAGGCACCCCGGACCGCGCCGAAGGCGGGGTCGCACACCCCCCGGACGCGGCGAACGCCGCCCCGGCAGAGCCGAGACGGCGTTCGTACGGTTCGGTGGCCTGTGTCAGGCTCCGCGGCGCTTCGCCTTCAGCAGGTCGAGGCGCTCCTTCAGCAGCTCTTCCAGTTCCTCCTTGGAACGGCGTTCGAGCAGCATGTCCCAGTGGGTACGCGGCGGCTTGACCTTCTTGGCCTCGGGCGCCGTGCCCTCGACCAGGGTTCCCTCGAGGCCGTTGCGGCACAGCCACGTACCGGGGATCTCGGCATCGTCGGCGAAGGGAATGTCGAAGACCTCACCGTTGTCGCACCGGTACTTGGCCATCCGACGGGGCGCGAGGTCGTGGTCACGGTCGGTCTCGTAGCTCACCGCTCCGAGTCGACTCCCTCGAAGTACGCGATCTGCCATGGTTGTGTCCTCTCCTCGTTCGTCTCCGCGCGAGCACGCCTGGACCAGCACCAAGCGTTCACACTCATCTACAACGCCACGGCCTCCCGATTGGTTCCCGCACGCCGCGCAGATGCAACCTCGACATCTTACCGGGCGGGCTCGGGGGCGCCGCGCAGTAAGGTGGTCGACCATGACCAGCGCCTCCCGCAGACCGGATTCCTGTGTGTGGTGCGGACGCGAAGTGGCAGAGACGGGGATGGGCCGGCGTCGCCGGTACTGCCGCCAATCGTGCCGTCAACGCGCGTACGAGCAGCGCACCCAGGTCAAGGGCACCAGCATCCCAGCCGATGCGGTGGTGCTCACCTCGGAGGAAGCCTCCGCCATGGTCGACCGGGTTTTCCAGGTTCGATGTGCCGCCGAGGACGTGGCGACAGCCGTTGCCGAAGGTGCGGCGGCCCATGAGGTGGAGTCCCTGTGCGCCGACCTCGTGCAACTCGCACGTGAGGCCGAACGCTTCCGCTGAGCCTCGGACAGAGGCGGGGGAGCGTGGGACGCACTCTGCTCGACCGGTCCGACCGTCGCCGATCGATGGCGATTCCGATACGAACATCACGAATCGACGCACACCGGGCCCACACGTACAGCACGATCAGTACAGCGTGGGAGACCGGCGTCGGTTGGTCCGTCTCACGCGCAGGACTTGCGCATCCAAGGTCTTCTACCCGCTGGGGGAACGAGATGACGAGTGTGAATTCGCCGCAGCCGAATAACGGCGCCGAAGATGTGAACGTTCCCGAAGGGGCCTTCCCGCTCTCCTCGGTGCAACGGAGCATGTGGTTTGCCCAACAACTGAGCCCCACGGTCCCCAAGTTCATCGCGCAGTACATCGAGTTGCGGGGCGAGATCGACCTGGACCTGCTGAGCGATGCCGCAGTGCGGGCCGGTCAGGAGTTCCAGTCGCCGTTCCTGCGTCTGCTCGACGTCGACGGGGAGCCCTATCAGGCGGTCGATTTCACGATCGACCCGTCGATCGGGTTCCTCGACTTCCGCGGCGAGGACGAGCCGATGTCCGCCGCGCAGGCGTGGATCGACGAGGACTACGCGACACCTCTGCGGTTGACCCGGGACCGGCTCGTCGAGATGAACGTCCTGCAGGTCGGTGAGCAGCACTACCTGTGGTACACCAGGATTCATCACGTCGCCCTCGACGGGTACAGCGGCATGACCATGGTGAACCGGATCGCGGCGCTGTACACGGCGGCGATCGAGGGCACCGAACCGGAACCGAACCGTGCGCTGGACCTGCGCGAGCTGTACGCACTCGACCAGAAGTACCGGAAGTCGACCCGGTTCGAGAACGACCGGTTGTACTGGGCCGAACGGATAGTCGGCATCGAGCACGGGTCGACGCTCGCCACCCACGACGCCCCCGCGGCGGCGAAGAGCAGGCTCGAGAGCGCGAAGATCTCCGAATCCGCGCTGGGTTTCCTCGGCGAGTCGGATCAGCGGGTCGGTGCCACGTCGGCGGCCGTCCTGCTCGCGGGGTTCGCCTGCTATCTGTCCCGCATGACGGGCAGGCGGGACGTGCTCATCAACCTGCCGGTGTCGGCGCGCACCACGGCGCCGCTGCAGCGGTCCGGCGGCATGCTCGTGAACGTCGCGCCGCTGCGGATCACCGTCCGCCCCGAGGACACGGTGACCGAACTCGTCCAGCGGACGCAGCTCGAACTGATGGGTGCGCTGCGTCATCAGCGGTGCAGCCTCGAGGACATCCGCCGCGACGCCGGACTCGCGGGGACCGCGGAGGGTCTCGCCGGCCCGATGGTGAATGTCATGCTGTTCCACCAGGCGTTCACGCTGGGCTCCGTCAACGGCGAGTACCACATCGTGACGTCGGGTCCGGTGGACGACTTGCTGGTCAACATCTATCAGAGCGGCGACGGCCAGACACTGCTCGATTTCCGCGGCAACCCCAACCGGTACGGCGCGGAGGAGCTGCGCGCGCACCACCGCCGGTTCGTGGAACTGGTCGAAGAATTCGTCACCGCGGAGCCGCAGGCGCGGACCGCCGACATCCATGCCGAGAGCGCGCGCCTCGGCGCGCGGTTCCTCGAACGGGAGTCCCAGCTCGAGTTCTGGAAGCGGGAGCTGGCGGGCCTGCCCGAGGTGACGGCGCTGCCGCTGGACCGGCCGCGCCCGGCTGAGCGGGCCGGCGCGGGCGAGGTCGTCGGGTTCGCCGTCGACGCCGGCGTGCAGCACCGCGCGGCACTGCTGGCCGAGGAGGCGGGCACCGGGATCTTCACCGCGCTGCATGCCGCGCTGGCCGTGTTGCTGGGCCGGCTGGGTGACACCGACGACGTCGTGGTCGGAACACCGATCGTCGGGCGCGACACGACCGACTCCGAAGACCCGGAAGCCGGAGCGTTCTTCAACAAGGCGGTCCTGCGGTCGCAGGTGGACGGGGCGTCGTCGTTCGTCGACCACCTGAGCCGGGTCCGGGACGCCGACCGGGCCGCGTTCTCGCACGCGGCGCTGCCGTTCGACGATCTCGTCGCTGCCGTGGTGGCCGAACCCGACCCGTCGCACACGCCGCTGTTCCAGGTGATGCTCGAGTTCACCGACGGCGGCCATCCGCACGACTCCTCGGGGACCGTGACGGTCAGCCCGATCCAGCGTGAACACCGAGCCCTGGGGCTGGATCTCGTGTTCTCCCTCACCGAATCGGAGACCGGCGGCATCAACGGCCGGCTGCGGTACGCGAAGGACGTGTGGGACCGCGACAGCGCGGAGGCAATCGCCGCCCGCTTCGTCCGCATACTGCAGTCGGTGACGGCGGATCCGGCCGCGCCGATCGGGGACGTCGACCTCCTCGAACCGGCCGAGTACGCGGAACTCGCACCGGTGCGCGACGAGCCCGCGGTGGAGCCCCGCACGCTTCCCGCACTGCTCGCCGGTGCCGTCGCGGCGGGCGGCGACGGGGACGCCCTCGTCTACGAGGGGCGCACCCTGACCTACGCCGAACTCGACGAGCAGTCGAACCGACTCGCCCGCATGCTGATCGGGCACGGGGTGGGGCCGGGTTCGGTTGTGGCGCTGGCGATCGCGCGCTCGATCGAATCGGTGCTGGCCACCTGGGCGGTCGCGAAGTCCGGGGCCGCGTTCGTCCCGGTCGACCCGAACTACCCGGCCGACCGCATCGAGCACATGCTCACCGATTCCGGTGCGGTCGTCGGTCTCACCGCCATAGCGCACCGCTCGTCGCTGCCGGCGATCACGCCGTGGCTGGTGATGGACGACGCGTCGTTCGGGCGGGAGACGGAACAGCACGCCGCCGGCGCGATCACCGACGCCGACCGCCTCCGGCCGTTGCGGACGGCGGATCCGGCCTACCTGATCTACACGTCCGGCTCCACCGGTACTCCCAAGGGTGTGGTCGTCACCCATGTCGGTCTGGCGAACTTCGCCGAGGACGAGCGGCAGCGGTTCGACGTCACCGCCGAGTCGCGCACCCTGCACTTCTCCTCCCCGAGTTTCGACGCGTCGATCCTGGAACTGCTTCTCGCCGTGGGCGCAGGCGCCACGATGGTGGTGGCACCGTCGACGGTGTACGGCGGTACCGAACTCGCCGACCTGTTGCGCCGCGAACGGGTGACGCACGCGTTCGTGACGCCGGCCGCGCTGGCATCCGTCGATCCCACCGGACTCGACCACATCCGGTGCGTCGTCACCGGTGGTGAGAGCTGTCCTCCTGCGCTGGTGCAGCAGTGGGCGCCGGGTCGCGTCATGTTCAACGCCTACGGTCCCACCGAGGCCACCGTCGTCGCGAGCGTCGCGGGACCGCTGACGGTCGGCGAACCGGTGACGATCGGCCGCCCGTCCCGCGGTTGCGGTCTGCTGGTGCTCGATTCGCGGTTGCACCCCGTCCCCGCCGGGGTGCCCGGCGAGCTGTACATCACCGGCGACGGTGTGGCACGCGGGTACCACAACCGGTCGGTCCCGACGGCCGAGCGGTTCGTCGCCGACCCGCACGGGACACCCGGTGAGCGGATGTACCGCACCGGCGACCTGGCCCGGTGGAACGCCGCCGGACAGCTGGAGTACCTCGGCCGCACCGACTTCCAGGTGAAGATCCGCGGATTCCGCATCGAACTCGGCGAGATCGACGCCGTCGTCCGCTCGCACCCGAGCGTGGCGTTCGCGACCACCGTCGGCCGCACCGCACCGTCCGGCGACACGGCACTGGTGACGTACGTGCTGCCCGTGGACGGCGCGCAGATCGTCGTCGGCGACATCCTCGAACACGCCGCCGCCGCGCTGCCCGCGCACATGGTGCCCGCCAGGGTGATGGAGCTCCTCGAGGTCCCGCTGACCCCGGCGGGCAAGCTCGACCGGAAGGCGTTGCCGGAACCACAGTTCGAGGCGACGTCCACCGTCTACCGGGCGCCGGTGACCCCGACCGAGATGCAGATCGCGGAGGTGTTCGCGACGCTGCTCGGAGTCGAGCGCATCGGCGTCGACGACAGCTTCTTCGACCTCGGTGGCGACTCCCTCGTCGCGACCCGCGTGGTGTCCCGGGTGAACACTGCCCTCGGCACGGAGATCGGGGTGCTGGATCTGTTCGAGGCGCCCAGCGTCGCGTTGCTCAGCGCCCGCGTCGACGCCGCCGGGCCCCGCACCTCCGCCCGCCCCGTGCTCGCGCCGCGGCCCGGATCCGGCCCGGTGCAGGTGTCGCTGGCGCAGCAGCGGATGTGGTTCATCAACCAGTTGGACACCGGATCTCCCGCGTACAACATTCCCGTCGGCATCCGGCTGCGCGGCACGCTCGACGTGGAGGCGTTGCGGACCGCGGTGAGCGATGTCCTCACCCGCCACGAATCGCTGCGGACCGTGTTCCCGAACACCCCCAACGGTCCGATCCAGGTAGTGCTGCCGGTCGCGGAGGTGAGCCCGCACCTCGACGCAGTCGAGGTCGCCGAGAGCGAACTCGAATCCCGCCTGATCGCCGACGCCGCAACCGGATTCGACGTCACCGTGGAACCGCCGATCCGGGCGGAACTCTACCGGACGGCGACCGAGGACCACGTGCTGGTGTTCGTGGTGCACCACATCGCCGCCGACGGCCTGTCGATGACGCCGCTGACCCGGGACGTGATGGTGGCCTACCACGCCCGCGCCGCCGGCGAGGCCCCGCAGTGGGCGCCGCTGGAGGTGCAGTACGCCGATTTCGCGGTGTGGCAGCGCGAACTGCTGGGATCCTCCGACGATCCGACGAGTCTGCTGTCCCGGCAGCTGGCGTTCTGGGCCCGCACCCTCGACGGTGCCCCCGAGGTCATGGATCTGCCGACGGATCGCCCGCGCCCGGCCCGGCAGTCGATGATCGGCGCCACCGCCGACTTCACGATTCCGGCACGCATCCACACCGCGCTGCTCGACATCGCGGGCGCGAACGACGCCAGCCTGTTCATGGTGGTGCACGCGGCGCTCGCGGTCCTGCTGTCCCGGTCGTCCGGGTCGGCCGACGTGTCGATCGGATCCCCGGTCTCCGGCCGGGGAGAACGGCAACTCGACGACGTCGTCGGCATGTTCGTCAACACCGTGGTCCTGCGCACCACCGTCGACCCCGATCGCAGCTTCCCCGAGATCCTCTCGCACACCCGCTCCGTGGATCTGGAGGCGTTCAGCAACACCGATCTGCCCTACGAGCGGCTCGTGGACGAACTGAAACCGACGCGCTCCGAAGCACATTCACCGCTGTTCCAGGTGATGCTGGTGCTGCAGGGATTCGCGAACACCAGGCTCGAGCTGCCCGGACTCGACGTGGAGGTCGAGGCACTCGAGACCGGTGCCGCCAAGTTCGATCTCCAGGTCATCCTCACCGAGCACATCGAGGACTCCGGCGCCCCGGGCGCGATCGACGTCCAGTTCTCCTACGCGTCGGAACTGTTCGACCCGCCGACGATGACGGCGCTGGCCGCACGGTTCGTCACCCTTCTCGAGACCATCACCGCCGGGTCGGACGCGAAAGTCGGCGACCTCGACCTGATCGGCGCGGACGAGACGCACCGGATGCTCGAGCAGTGGATCGCCACCGACGTTCCCGTCCCGGACCCGGCGACCCTGGTCAGCCTGTTCGAGTCGCAGGTGGCCCGCACCCCGGACGCCGTGGCCGTGGTGTTCGCCGAAGAGGAACTGCTCTACGCGGAGTTCGACGCCCGCGCCAACCGGCTGGCCCGCGAACTCCTCGCCCGCGGCGTCGGACCCGAATCCCGGGTGGCCGTCGCGCTGCGCCGTTCCCTGGAACTGATGATCGCGATCTATGCGGTGGAGAAGACCGGGGCCGCGTACGTGCCGCTCGACCCCGACCATCCGGCGTCGCGGATCGCGTACGTGATCGAGAGCGCCGAACCCGCCTGCGTTCTCACCGCCTCCCGCGATCGGTGCGAGGGCGTCGACAGCGCGGACGCCGCTGTGATCGAGATCGACACCCTGAACCTGTCCCGGCGGCCCAGCACCCCGATCACCGACGCGGAGCGGGGCGGTCCGATCCACCCCGATTCGACCGCCTACGTGATCTACACGTCCGGGTCGACGGGCAGGCCCAAGGGCGTCGCCGTCAGTCACCGGGCGATCGCGAACCGGCTGCTGTGGATGCAGGACACGTACCGGATGGATCACACGGACGTGGTGCTGCAGAAGACGCCGGTCACGTTCGACGTGTCCGTGTGGGAACTGTTCTGGCCCCTCGAGGTCGGTGCGCGACTCGTCCTCGCCGCGCCGGACGGTCACCGGGACCCGACGTACCTGTCCCACATCATCGCCGACCACCAGGTCACCACCATGCACTTCGTGCCGTCGATGCTCGCCGTGTTCACGGCGGGCGCCGAACCGGAACTGTGCGGTTCGCTGCGCCAGGTGTTCTGCAGTGGTGAGGCCCTCCCGCCGGCCACTGCCGACAGTTTCCGCGAATTCGGATCCGCGGCGCTGCACAACCTGTACGGCCCGACCGAGGCCGCCGTGGACGTCACCTTCTGGGAGTGCACGGAAGGCGACCGGGCCTCGGTTCCGATCGGCGCACCCGTGTGGAACACGCAGTTGTACGTCCTCGACTCCCGGCTGCATCCGGTGCCGGTCGGGGTGCACGGCGAGCTGTATCTGGCGGGCGTTCAGCTGGCCCGCGGTTACGTCGGTCGCAGTGACCTGACGTCGGACCGGTTCGTGGCGAATCCGTTCGGCGCACCGGGACAGCGGATGTACCGCACCGGCGACGTGGTCCGCTGGCGGGCCGACGGCAACATCGAATACATCGGCCGCCGCGACTTCCAGGTCAAGCTCCGCGGACAGCGCATCGAACTCGGCGAGGTGGAGGCGGCCGTGCTGGCGCACCCGTCGGTGGCGCAGGCCGTCGTCACGGTCCACCGCAGCGAGGCCACCGGCGAAAGCCTCGTCGGCTACGTGATCCCCGTGGCGGGCGCCGACATCGACACCGCGGTCGTGCGCGACGCGGCGGCGGAGGCGCTGCCCGCCTACATGGTGCCGACCCGCATCATCGTGCTCGACCGGTTCCCGCTCGGCGCCACCGGAAAGCTGGATCGCGGCGCGCTGCCCGAGCCGGAGTTCCTCAGCCCGTCAGCGGAATTCGTCACGCCGCGCAACCCGATCGAGGAGATCCTCGCGTCGATCTTCGCGGACCTGCTCGACGCACCCCGCATCGGCGTGTACGACAGCTTCTTCGACCTCGGCGGCAACTCGCTGGTGGCCACCCGGCTGGTTGCGCGGGTCAACGCCGCGCTCGGCAGCCGGATCGGGGTCCGGGAGATCTTCGACGCCCCGACCGTCGCGACGCTGGCCACCCGGATCGAGTCCGAGGCCGTGCAGGGCGCCGAACGTCCGCCGCTGGTGGCCGGGGTGCGCCCCGACCACCTGCCGGTCTCGCTGGCGCAGAAGCGCATGTGGTTCATCAACCAGTTCGACCTCGATTCGCCGGCCTACAACATCGCGCTCGCGGTGCGGCTGACCGGCGACCTCGACGAGGACGCGATGCAGGACGCCGTCGCCGACGTGATGGACCGGCACGAGTCGCTGCGCACCCGGTTCCCGATGGTGGAGGGCGAACCCCTCCAGGTGATCCTGCCGACCGAGGACGTGGTGCCGGATCTGTCGCCGATCGATTCGACGGAAGAGCAACTGCCCGAGCATATTTCGCGGCTGGCGGGCGCCGGATTCGACGTCACGGTGTCGGTGCCGGTGCGCGCAGCCCTGTTCCGCACGGATCCCGGCGAACACGTTCTCGTCATCGTCGTCCACCACATCAGCGCCGACGGCTTCTCCATGGCCCCGCTCGCGCGGGACGTGATGACCGCCTACGCGGCCCGCACCGGGGGCCAGGCACCGGACTGGACGCCGCTGCCGGTGCAGTACGCCGACTTCGCGCTGTGGCAGCACCGGGTACTCGGCAACGCCGACGACCCGGACAGCCTGCTCGCCGCCCAGCTCGACTACTGGACGCACACGCTCGCCGGGCTTCCGGAACTGCTCGCGCTGCCGACGGACCACCCGCGCCCGACGCAGCAGTCGATGCGCGGCGGCATCCACCCCTTCAGCATCGACCCGCAGATCCACAGCCGGTTGATCACGACCGCCCGCGAACACAATTCGAGTGTGTTCATGGCTGTCCACGCCGCGCTGGCCGTGTTGCTGGCCCGGTTGGGCGACACGGACGACGTGACGGTGGGCACCCCGATCGCCGGCCGCGGCGACGCCGCCCTGGACGACATGGTCGGCATGTTCGTCAACACCCTGGTGCTGCGCACCCCGGTCGAGCCGTCCGGCACGTTCACCGACCTGCTGTCCACGGTCCGCGACACCGACCTGAACGCGTTCCACCACGCGGATCTGCCGTTCGAGCGGCTGGTCGATGCGATCTCGCCGGAACGCGCGACGTCGCATTCGCCGCTGTTCCAGGTGGTGCTCGAGTTCCGCAACAACGAGCGGCCGCGGCTGGAGCTGCCCGGGTTGACCGTCACCGGCCTCGACCTGGCCACCGACATCTCCAACTTCGACCTGCAGCTCACACTGACCGAAGAATTCGGGGTGTCGGGGGAGCCCGCCGGGATCTCCGCGGCATTCACGTACGCGTCGAGTCTGTTCGACGCGTCCACGATCGCCGGTTTCGCCGACTACCTGCAGCGGATCTTCGACGCGGTGACGTCCGAGCCGGGCATCGCGGTCGGCGACATCGACCTGATGGTGGCGTCCGAGCGTGCGGCGCTCACCCCGGTGATGGACGGTCCCGACGCCGAACCGCGGACCTTGCCCGAACTGCTCGCGTCGGCGGCGTCCGTGGACCCGAAGGCGGCCGCACTGTCCTACGAGGGCAGCGAGGTGACGTACCGGGAGCTCGACGAACGGTCGAACCGTCTCGCCCGCCTGCTGATCGGGCGGGGCATCGGCCCCGAATCGGTGGTCGCGCTGGCGATGGCACGTTCGCCCGAGTCGGTGCTGTCGCTGTGGGCGGTCGCCAAGACCGGCGCCGCGTTCGTGCCGGTCGACCCGAACTACCCGACCGACCGGATCGTCCACATGCTCAGCGACTCCGGTGCGGCGCTCGCGCTCACCGTCGCCGAGTTCCGACCCACCCTGCCGGACTGCACCCCGTACGTCGTGGTCGACGCACCCGGCTTCGACGACCAGGTGAGTGCGCACTCTGCCGCCGTCGTCACCGACGCCGACCGGACACACCCGCTGGAGCTGGAGAACCCGGCCTACCTGATCTACACGTCCGGGTCCACCGGCACCCCGAAGGGGGTCGTCGTCACCCATCGCGGCCTGGCGAACTTCGCCACCGACGAACGCGTCCGGTTCGGGGTCACCCCGCGGTCGCGGACCCTGCATTTCTCGTCGCCGAGCTTCGACGCCTCGATCCTGGAACTGCTGCTGGCGGTCGGATCCGGCGCGACCATGGTGATCGCCCCGGCCTCCGTCATCGGCGGCGCCGAACTCGCCGACGTGCTCCGCGAGGGCCGGGTCACGCACGCGTTCATCACCCCGGCGGCCATGGCATCCGTGGACCCCGCGGGCCTCGACCAGCTCGAGTGCGTCGCCACCGGTGGTGACGTGTGCCCGCCGGAGCTGGTGGCGCAGTGGGTGACCGGCGGCAGGCGGATGTTCAACGCCTACGGACCCACCGAGGCGACGGTCGTGTCGAGCGTGACCGGACCCATGCTGCCCGGTGAGGGCGTCACCATCGGCCGTCCGCCCATGGGCACCGGCGAGATGGTGCTCGATTCCCGCCTGCACCCGGTGCCCAACGGGGTGACCGGAGAACTGTACGTCACCGGTTCCGGTCTGGCCCGCGGCTACAAGGACCGGGCGGGCACCACGGCGGAGCGGTTCGTCGCCAACCCGTACGGCGGCCTCGGTGCCCGCATGTACCGGACCGGCGACCTGGCCCGCTGGAACACCGACGGCCAGCTCGAGTACCTGGGCCGCAGCGACTTCCAGGTGAAGATCCGGGGGTTCCGCATCGAACTCGGCGAGATCGAGAACGCCCTCACCCGCTACCCGGGCGTCGCCCGCTCGGTGGTGTCCGCGCACAAGGGCAGCACCGGCGCCAACCGGCTCGTCGGCTACCTCGTCCCCACGGCGGGCGCGGAACTCGACCCGGAGGCCGTCCTCGATTTCGTCGGCGGGTTCCTCGCGCCGTACATGGTGCCGTCCGCGCTGATCGTCCTCGACGAGTTGCCGCTCACCCCGGCAGGCAAGCTGGATCGCCGCGCGCTGCCCGAACCCGACTTCGGGGCCCGGGTGTCGACCGGCCGCGCGCCGGTGTCGGAGATGGAAGAGGTGCTCTCGACACTGTTCGCCGAGGTGCTCGGTCTGGAATCCGCCGGTGTCGAGGACTCGTTCTTCGCGCTCGGCGGCGACAGCATCATGTCGATCCAGCTGGTGGCCCGCGCGAAGGCCGCGGGCGTCGTGCTGACCCCGCGGGACGTGTTCGAGGCCAAGACTGTCGCCGGTCTCGCGGCGGTGGCGTCGTGGGTGGGCGCCGCCGACGTCGTCGTCCTCGACGAACTGCCCGGCGGCGGAGTCGGCGACATGCCGACCACCCCGATCACGAAGTGGCTGCTCGAACGGGGCGGCGAGTTCAACCGGATGTCGCAGTCCGCGCTGCTGACCGCGCCGCCGAACCTGCGCGAACTCGAACCGCTGATCGGCACGTTTCAGGCCGTCCTCGACCGGCACGACATGCTGCGCGCGCAGCTGATGGTCTCCGCCGACGAATCGCATCTCGCCGTCCGCCCGATCGGTGCGGTGGACGCGCAGGACCTGATCCGCCGGGTCGCGGTGTCCGCCGCCCCGGGAACACCGGCGTTCGCGGCCACCGTGATCGCGGAACTCGACGCCGCGCTGGACCGGCTCGATCCGGCGGCCGGGGTCATGATGCAGGTGGTGTGGTTCGACGCCGGGGAGTCCGGCGGCCGCCTGCTCGTGGTCGCGCATCACCTCGTCGTCGACGGTGTGTCGTGGCGCATCCTCGTCCCCGACCTCGCGACCGCGTGGGCGCAGATCTCGGCAGGCCAGGAACCGGTCCTCGACCAGGTCGGCACGTCCATGCGCCGGTGGGCGCACGGACTGGTCGACGAGGCGGCGAACCGGGCGGGCGAACTGGATCTGTGGCAGCGCATCCTCGACTGCGAGGACCCGCTCGTCGGCAGCCGTCCGCTCGACCCCGACGTCGACGTCAATGCGACCGTCGGCCGGGTCACGGTGCAGTTGCCCGCCGAGGTCAGCGAGGCCGTCCTCACGGCCCTGCCGGAAGCGATCCACGGCAGCGTCAACGACGGACTGCTCACCGCGCTGGCGATGGCGGTCACCCAGTGGCGGCGCACCCGCGGCCACACTCTGCACGGACGGTCCGTCGACGGAACCCTGGTGAGCCTCGAGGGCCACGGCCGTGAGGACCAGGTCGTGCCGGGCGCCGATCTGGGCCGCACGGTCGGCTGGTTCACGGCCATGTTCCCGGTGCGGCTCGACCTGTCGGGCATCGACCTCGACGACGCGTTCGACGGCGGCCGGGCCGCCGGGTCGGCGATCAAGGCGATCAAGGAACAGTTGCTGGCCATCCCGGACCACGGCATGGGTTACGGCATGCTGCGGTACCTCAACGCCGACACCGCACCGCTGCTCGCGGCCCGGTCGCTGCCGCAGATCAGCTTCAACTACCTGGGACGCTTCGCCGCCGACCTGTCCGAGGCGGCCACCCGCGCCGGCTGGACGCCGACCGGTGAAGTCGACATGGACCGGGCGCAGGACCTCGACACCCCGGTCACCTCGGCCATCGACGTCAACGCCGTCACCACCGAGGTCGACGACCGGCCTCAGCTGCGCGCCACCTGGGCGTACGCGGCCGGCGTCCTCACCGTCGCCGAGGTGCGCGAACTCGCCGAACTGTGGGTCCGGGCACTGACCGCGCTCACGACGTACGCGGCCCGCCCCGACGCCGGCGGTGTGACCCCGTCCGACCTCGAACTGGTCAGCCTCGACCAGGACGCCATCGACCGCATCGAGTCGCGCTTCCCGGCGCTGTCCGACATCTGGTCGCTGTCGCCGCTGCAGTCCGGACTGCTGTTCCACGCGTTGCTGGCCGACGAGTCGATCGACTCGTACACGGTGCAGGTGACACTCGAACTGCGCGGCGCCGTGTCGTCCCGCCTTCGGGTGGCCGGGCAGGCCCTGCTCGACCGGCACGCGAACCTGCGGGCGTCGTTCGTCTACGACGAGGGCGGCACCCCCGTCCAGGCGGTCCACGGATACGCGGAACTGCCGTGGACGGAGATCGACCTGTCCGCACTCGACGAGGAGAGCCGCGAAGCCGAGGTCCGGGAACTCCTCGACACCGACCGCCGCCGCGGGTTCGACATGGCCACCCCGCCGCTGCTGCGGTTCATGCTGATCCAGGTCGGTGCGGACGAGCAGCGCCTGATCATCACCAATCACCACATCCTGCTCGACGGCTGGTCGATGCCGCTGCTGATCCGCGACCTCCTGACCCTGTACGCCACGGAGGGGGACGCCACGGCGCTGCCGCGGGTGCACCCGTACCGCGACTACCTCGCGTGGATGTCGCACCGCAGCACCGAGGACTCCCTCGGGGTGTGGCAGCGCGCCCTCGCCGGGGTGGAGGAGCCGACGCTGCTCGCCCCGGCCGACGCCTCGGCCCAGAGCGACACGCAGTCCAGTGAACTGGTCGTCGAACTCGACGTCGACCGCACCGATCAGCTCAGTGTGCTCGCACGCGAACACGGCCTGACCCTCAGCACCCTGATCCGCACCGCGTGGGGAATCGTGCTGGGCGGCCTCGTCGGCCGCTCCGACGTCGTCTTCGGCGGGACGGTGTCGGGTCGGCCCCCGCAGATCGCGGGTATCGAGTCGATGGTCGGTCTGTTCATCAACACGCTCCCGGTACGGGTGACCCTCGACCCGCGGGAAACGCTGGGGGAGCTGCTCGAACGCATCCAGGGCGAGCAGGCCGCACTGCTCGATCACCACTACGTCGGATTGACCGACATCCAGTCGGTGGCCGGTCCGGGCGCCGGCTTCGACACGCTGACCGTGTTCGAGTCCTACCCCGTCGACCGGGAGGGACTGACCGAGCAGACCGACATCGCCGGCATGCACGTCGTCGACGTGCACGACAGCGCGAACGCCGCGCACTACCCGCTCGCCCTGATCGCCTCGGCACACGAAAATCTGCAACTGAAACTCGAATACGTCGAGGATCTGTTCGACCGGGCCGCGGTCGAGCGGATCGGCGACCGGATCGTCCGCGCGCTGATCGCGCTCGCCGAGCACCCCGGGATGAAGTTGGCGCAGCTGCGCCTGCTCACCGACGCCGAGGAAGCGGAACTGGTTCCGGCCCGCGGCAGGCCTGGCCGGTCCGTGCGCACACTGCCGCAGATGTTCGCCGAGACGGCCGCCGCGTCGGGCGACGCGACCGCACTGGTGTTCGGCGACCGCCGGATGTCCTACCGGGAACTCGACGAACGGTCCAACCAGCTCGCGCGGCTGCTCATCGGCCGCGGCGTCGGCCCGGAAGACATCGTGGCCCTGGGCATCTCACGGTCCATCGAATCGGTGCTCGCCGTGTGGTCGATCACCAAGACCGGCGCCGCGTTCGTTCCGGTCGACCCGACCTACCCGCGGGAGCGGGTCGAGCACATGGTCACCGACTCCGGGTGCACGTTCGGCGTGCGGGTGGCCGCCGATCGCGACCGGCTGCCCGCCGCGGTGGCGTGGCTGACCCTCGACGATGCCGAGACCGAAGCCGCCGTCGCGGCGATGTCCACCGACACCGTGACCGACGACGAACGCGTCGTGCCGCTGCGCTTCGCGCACCCGGCGTACGTCATCTACACGTCCGGGTCCACCGGCAAGCCGAAGGGTGTGGTGGTCAGCCACCGCGGTCTCGACAACTTCGCCGAGGAGCAGCGCACCCGCTACGCGACGGATTCGGCGTCTCGGGCCCTGCACTTCTCCTCGCCGAGCTTCGACGCCTCGGTCCTCGAATACCTGCTGTCGTTCGCCGTCGGCGCGACCATGGTGATCGTGCCCCCGTCCGTGTACGGCGGTGAGGAACTCGCGGAGCTGATCCGGGCCGAGGGTGTCACCCACGGGTTCGTCACCCCCGCGGCGCTGGCCTCCGTGGACCCCGAGGGTCTCGAGGTGTTCCAGAACGTGGTCGCCGGCGGCGAAGCCGTCCCGCCGGAACTGGTGACCCGCTGGGCACCGGGGCGCACGCTGTACAACGGCTACGGCCCCACCGAGACCACCATCATGAGCAACCTCAGCGATCACCTGCAGGTGGGGGAGACCGTCACCATCGGCGCCCCCGTCCGCGGCGTGTCCGAGGTGATCCTCGACTCCCGGCTGCAACCGGTCTCCGTCGGCGTCGCCGGCGAACTCTACATCTCCGGTGAGGGCCTGGCCCGCGGCTACCACGCCCGTGCCGGGCTGACCAGCGAGCGGTTCGTCGCCAACCCGTACGGCGACGTGGGCGACCGGATGTACCGCACCGGCGACCTCGCGCGGTGGCGGCCCGACCACACGGTCGAATACCTGGGCCGCACCGACTTCCAGGTCAAGATCCGCGGCTTCCGCATCGAACTCGGCGACATCGACAGCGCACTCGCCGGGCACCCGTCCGTCGCGTTCGCCGTCACCCTCGGCCGCCCCGGTCCCGCCGGCGACACCGTGCTCGTCTCCTATGTGCTGCCGGAGGCCGAGTCGGTGCTCGAACCGCCGGAGCTGAAGGAGTGGACGGCGAATCTGCTGCCCGCGCACATGGTCCCGTCGAGCATCATGATCCTCGACGAGATCCCGCTCACCCCGGTCGGCAAGCTCGATCGGTCGGCGCTGCCGGAACCGCAGTTCCTGCCCACGTCGGACGCCTTCCGGCCGCCGTCGACGGTCCTCGAACACACGATCGCCGACGTCATCACCACGGTCCTGGGCATCGAACGGGTCGGCATCGACGACAACTTCTTCGACATCGGCGGCAACTCGCTGATCGCGACCCGGGTCGCCGCACGCCTGACCGCAGAACTCGACACCGACATCGGCGTCCGCACCCTGTTCGAGGCGCCGACGATCCACCAGCTGGCCCGCCTGATCGAATCGACGGCCTTCGCCCCGGCACACGACGGCGACCACGTGCGGCTGCCGCTCGGCCCGATGGCGCAGCCCGCGCACGTGCCGGTGTCGCTGGCGCAGAAGCGGATGTGGTTCCTCAACCAGTTCGACACGTCGTCGGCGGCCTACAACATCCCGCTCGCCGTGCGGCTGACCGGTCACTTGGACGTCGAATCGCTGCGCGCGGCGGTGACGGACGTGTTCGTCCGGCACGAGTCGTTGCGGACCGTCTTCCCGTCCCACGACGGTGAACCGACCCAGGTGGTGCTCTCACCCGGCCAGTGGACACCGAACCTCGAGATCACCGAGGTGTCCGAGGCCGAACTCCGCGAGCACATCGCCGGTCTCGCGACCGCCGGTTTCGACGTCACGGCCGACGTGCCGATGCGGTCGGCGCTGTTCGCACTCGCCCCCGACGATCACGTGCTCGTCATCGTGGTGCACCACATCTGCGCCGACGGCTTCTCGCTCACCCCGCTCGCCCGGGACGTCATGACCGCGTACGCCGCCCGCATCGCGGGAAGCGCACCGCAGTGGAACCCGCTGTCGGTGCAGTACGCCGACTACACGCTGTGGCAGCTGCAACTGCTCGGCGACGAGAGCGACTCCGAGTCGCTGATCTCCCAGCAGCTCCGGTACTGGACGGATCAGCTGGCCGACCTGCCCGAACTCCTGCAGCTGCCGACCGACCGGGCGCGCCCGGTCCAGCAGTCGTTCCGGGGTGCGCAGGTCGACTTCACGATTCCGGCGGACGTGCACCGGGCGCTGTCCGCGCTGGCGCGCAAACACAACTCCACCATGTTCATGGCCGTGCACGCGGCCCTGTCGGTGCTGCTGTCCGCGCTGTCGTCCACCGAGGACATCGCGGTGGGAACCCCCATCGCGGGTCGCGGTGACGCCGCACTCGACGACATGGTCGGCATGTTCGTCAACACCCTGGTGCTGCGGAGCGCGGTCGACCCGGCGGCGGGTTTCGGCGCCCTGATCGATCAGGTGCGGGCCACCGACCTCGCCGCGTTCCACCACTCGGACCTGCCGTTCGAGCGGCTCGTCGACGTCCTCGCGCCGGAGCGTTCCACCGCGCACTCGCCGCTGTTCCAGGCGCTGCTCGAGTTCCGGAACAACGAGACACCGCGCCTCGAGCTGCCCGAACTCACCGCGGCCGCCGTCGATTTCGACCTCGAGGTCGCCAAGTTCGACCTGCAGCTCAGCGTCGAGGAAGGATTCGACGCGGACGGGGTGGCGTCGGGGATCACCGCGTCGTTCATCTACGCCACCGACCTGTTCGATGCCGGCACCGTCCGCACGTTCGCCGACCGGTTCCTGCGAATCCTCACCGCCGTCACCGCCGACCCGCAGGCCCCGGTCGGTGACATCGTGGTCACCGACGCCGCCGAGCGGTCGGCGATGGCGACCGTGTGGAACACCGCCGGAGTGGAGGCGGGCACCGACACCCTCGCGGACCGGTTCGCGCAGAGCGTGGCCCGGTTCCCCGACGCCACGGCCGTGACGTCGGAGGACGTGGCGCTGACGTACGCGGAACTCGACGCTCGGTCGAACCGGCTGGCCCGGCTGCTCATCGCCCAGGGGGTGGGCCCGGAAACGCTGGTGGCCGTGGCACTGCCGCGCACCTGCGATCTGATCATCGCCCTGCTGGGCGTGATCAAGTCCGGCGGCGGCTACCTGCCCGTCGACATCACCTACCCGGCGGACCGGCTGGCGTTCGTGTTCGAGGACGCCGCACCGAACTGCGTGATCACCACCACCGGCGACGTCTCCGCCCTGCCCGACTCGGAGACGCCGGTGATCCTGCTCGACGACCCGGAGACCACCGCGGACCTCGCGCAGCAGTCGCCGGCGACGATCACCGACGCCGACCGGGTCACCCCGCTCGACGCCGCGTCGGTGGCGTACGTCATCTACACGTCCGGGTCCACGGGCCGCCCCAAGGGCGTCGTCGTCTCGCACCGCAACGTGCTGACCCTGTTCGCGAACACCCAGCCGCTGTACGGGTTCGACGAGAACGACGTGTGGACGATGTTCCACTCGTACGCGTTCGACTTCTCGGTGTGGGAGCTGTGGGGTCCGTTGCTGCACGGCGGCCGGCTCGTCGTCGTCGACTACTACACGGCACGGTCGCCGGAGATGTTCCACGAACTCCTGCGCAACGAACAGGTCACCGTCCTCAACCAGACCCCGACCGCGTTCTATCAGCTCGCCGAGACCGACCGCATCGTCTCGGAGATCGACGTGAACGCGGCGGCACTGGCGCTGCGGTACGTGATCTTCGGCGGTGAGGCTCTCGACCTCGGTCAGCTCGGCCGCTGGTACTCACGGCACGACGACACCGCCCCGACCCTGGTGAACATGTACGGCATCACCGAGACGACGGTCCACGTCAGCTACCTCGCGCTCGACCGTGCGTTCGCGGAATCGGCGTCGGCCAGTGTGATCGGCCGCGGCATCGCCGGGCTGCACGTGCACGTCCTGGACCGGCGCCTGCACCCGGTGCCCCCGGGCACCATCGGCGAGATGTACGTCTCGGGTGACCAGGTCACCCGCGGCTACCTGGGCCGGGCCGGGCTCAGTTCCACCCGGTTCGTGGCCGACCCGCTCCGTCCCGGGGCACGGATGTACCGCACCGGCGACCTGGCCCGGTGGAACACCGACGGCCAGCTGGAATACCTGGGCCGCAGCGACTTCCAGGTGAAGATCCGCGGGTTCCGCATCGAACTCGGTGAGATCGAATCCGCGCTGCTCCGGTACCGTGGCATCGCGCAGGCCGTCGTCCTCACCCGCGACGACGGGCACGGCGGCCACCGGCTGATCGGCTACGTGGTTCCCGAATCCGGTGCCACCGTCGAGGTGTCCTCGGCCCTCGAGTTCGTCGGCACCCAGCTCACCTCGTACATGGTGCCCGCCACCCTCGTGGTGCTCGACGCGCTGCCGTTGACGAGCAACGGCAAGCTCGACCGCCGCGCGCTGCCGGAACCCGACTTCGGGGCCCGGGTGTCGGCGGGCCGCGCCCCGGCGACGGAGATGGAGACCGTCCTCGCCGGCCTGTTCGCCGAGGTGCTCGGTCTGGAATCGGTGGGTGTGGACGATTCGTTCTTCGCGCTCGGCGGCGACAGCATCATGTCGATCCAGTTGGTGGCGCGCGCAAAGGCCGCCGGGGTGGTCCTCACCCCGCGGGACGTGTTCGAGGCCAAGACCGTGGCCGCCCTCGCCGAGGCGGCGTCCTGGGCGGGCGCCGCCGACGTGGTGGTCCTCGACGAACTGCCCGGCGGCGGGATCGGCGAGATGCCGGTCACCCCGATCACCGCGTGGCTGCTCGAACGCGGCGGCGATTTCCGCCGCTACACCCAGACCGCGCTGCTGTCCCTGCCCGCCGCGGCCGACGAGACACTGCTGAAGCGCACGATCGCGGCCGTCGTCGATCACCACGACATGCTGCGGGCGCGTCTGCTCGGCGCCGCACCGCAGTGGCGGATCGAGGTGCAGGCCACGGGCGCCGTCGACGTGGACGACGTGCTGCACCGGGTCGAGGTCGCGTCGGTGGTCGGGTCTGCGTTCGCGGAGATCGCCACCCACGAACTCGACGCCGCCGCAGGACGATTGGACCCCGAGGCCGGGGTCATGCTGCAGATGGTGTGGTTCGACGCCGGCGACGAGGGCGGGCGGCTGCTGGTCGTGGCCCACCACCTGGTCGTCGACGGCGTGTCGTGGCGGATCCTGGTCCCCGACCTGGCGACGGCGTGGGCGCAGGTCACCGCGGGTCAGGAACCGGCACTCGATCCGGTCGGCACGTCGATGCGGCGGTGGTCGCACGGACTCGTCGACGCGACCCGCGAACGCGGCGCCGAGATCGAACTGTGGCGCCGGGTGCTCGAGGCGGACGACCCGCTGATCGGATCGCGTCCGCTCGACGCCGCGATCGACGTGGCGGGAACGGTCGAGAAGGTCACCGTGGAGGTGCCCGCCGACGTCACGGATGCTCTGCTGACCCGTGTCCCCGAGGCGTTCCACGGCGGCGTCAACGACGGTCTGCTGACCGCACTGGCGCTGGCCCTGGCGCAGTGGCGGCGCACCCACGGCGATTTCACGCGCGAGTCGCTGGTGAGCCTCGAGGGCCACGGCCGCGAGGACCAGGTGCTGCCGGGCGCCGATCTGGGCCGCACCGCCGGCTGGTTCACGGCCATGTTCCCGGTGCGCCTGGACCTGTCGGGCATCGACCTCGACGACGCCTTCGCCGGTGGCCGGGCCGCCGGGTCGGCGATCAAGGCGATCAAGGAACAGCTGCTGGCCATCCCGGACCACGGCATCGGGTACGGCATGCTCCGCTACCTGGACCCGGAGAGCGCCGACCGGTTGCGGGCGCTCGCGAAGCCGCAGGTCACGTTCAACTACCTGGGCCGGTTGGGCGGTGCGACGTCCACCGACATCCACGGGCACGCCTGGGTCCCGGTGACGGACACCAAACTCGACGACATCCCCGCCTCCGACATCCCGGTGGCGTCGGCGCTCGACATCAACGCCGTCACCGGTACCGGGGTCGACGGCAACCGGCTGCGGGCCACGTGGGCGTTCCCGACCGGGGTCCTCACCCCGTCCGAGGTGCGTGCGCTCGCCGACCTGTGGGTGCAGGCGCTGACCGCGCTGACCGAGCACGTCGCGCGGCCCGACGCCGGCGGTGTGACACCGTCCGACCTGGACCTGGTGACGCTCGACCAGGACGCCATCGACCGGCTCGAGTCCCGGTTCCCGGCGCTGTCGGACATCTGGTCGCTGTCGCCGCTGCAGTCGGGGCTGCTGTTCCACGCCCAGTTCTCGGACGCCTCGGTCGACCCGTACCTGGTGCAGTTGGCGCTGAAGCTGCGCGGCGACGTGAACGCGGACCGGTTCCGCCGGGCGGGGCAGGCGCTGCTGGACCGGCACCCCAACCTGCGGGCCGCGTTCGTCCACGACAGTGCCGGCGCTTCCGCGCAGATCATCCAGCAGCACGTGGAACTGCCGTGGTCGGAGTTCGACCTGTCGGCCCTGGGTCCCGAGGAGACGGCCCGCGAATACGAGCGGATCGTGGCAGGCGACCGGTCGGTGAAGTTCGACATGGCGGACGCGCCGTTGCTGCGCCTCGCCCTGGTCCGGCTCACCGGGGACGAGTACCGGCTGATCCTGACCAACCATCACATCCTGCTGGACGGCTGGTCGACGCCGCTCGTCATCCGCGACCTGCTGACGCTGTACGCCCTGGACGCCGACGGCAGCCTGCTGCCGCGGGTCCATTCCTACCGCGACTACCTGTCGTGGATGAAGCGCCACGACACCACGGACTCCCTCGACGCCTGGCGCGCCGCGCTCGACGGTGTCGAGGAGCCGACGCTGCTGGCCCCGCTGGAGCGGGGTGAGGCGCATTCCGCCGTGGCGGAGGAGACCGCGTTCACGCTGTCCGAGGAGCACACCACCCGGTTGCGTGACCTGAGCCGCGAACGCGGGCTCACCCTCAACACCGTCGTCCAGACGGCGTGGGGAATCGTGCTGGGCGGCCTGGTCGGCCGCTCCGACGTGGTGTTCGGCGGGACAGTGTCCGGCAGGCCGCCGCAAATCGCGGGCATCGAGTCGATGGTCGGTTTGTTCATCAACACCCTCCCGGTGCGGGTCACCCTCGACCCGTGGGAGTCGCTGGGCGAGTTGCTCGAACGCGTGCAGCGCGAACAGGCCACGCTGCTCGACCACCACTACGTGGGGCTGACCGACATCCAGTCGGCGGTCGGCGGCGGCGGCGCATTCGACACGCTGACCGTGTTCGAGTCGTACCCGGTGGACGAGGCGGGGCTGACCGAACAGACCGACATCGCCGGGATGTTCGTCCTCGGCATCGACGGCAAGGACTCCGCGCACTACCCGCTGGCCGTCGTCGCCTCCGGTGACGCCCGGCTGAACTTCAAGTTCGAGTACCTCCCCGAGGTCCTCGAGGAAAGCGCGGTCGACGAGATCGCGGACCGGCTGCGGCGGGTGCTCGACGCCCTCGCCGACCGGCCCGAGATCCCGCTGGCCCACATGCAACTGCTCACCGAGGCCGAACTCGCCGAGTTCGCGCCGGTGCGCGGCCGCCCCGGGTTCTCCGTCCGGACGCTGCCGCAGATCTTCGAGGACGCGGCGGCGCTGGATCCGAACCGTACCGCTCTGACGTTCGAGGGCCGCAACGTCTCCTACCGGGAACTCAACGAGCGCTCCAACCAGCTCGCCCGGGTTCTCATCTCCCGCGGCGCAGGCCCGGAGACGTTCGTGGCGCTCGGCATTCCGCGGTCGATCGAGTCGGTGCTGGCGGTGTGGGCGGTGGCCAAGACGGGTGCCGCGTTCGTCCCGGTCGACCCGAACTACCCGATGGACCGGATCGAGCACATGCTGACCGATTCGGGGGCGACCATCGGGCTGACCATGGCCGCCTACGAGAAGTCGCTGCCCGACTCGGTGCCGTGGCTGCAGCTCGACTCGCCCAAGTTCGAGAAGGCGTGCCAGGCGAAACCGGCTCTGCCGGTAGCAGATTCGGACCGCCGGTCGCCGATAAGCCTCGACAACGCGGCGTACATCGTCTACACCTCCGGGTCGACGGGCAAGCCGAAGGGCGTCGTCGTCACCCACGAGGGCCTCGACAACTTCGCCGAGGACCAGCGGCAGCGCTTCGCGGCCGCGCAGACGTCCCGCACACTGCACTTCTCGACACCGAGCTTCGACGGGTCGGTGTTCGAGTACCTGCAGGCGTTCGGGGTCGGCGCCACCATGGTCATCGCGCCGCCCACGGTGTACGGCGGAGCGGAACTGGCCGAACTGATCCGGTCGGAACACGTCACCCACGCCTTCGTCACCACCGCGGCGCTGTCGACGGTGGACCCGGAGGGGCTCGACGAGTTCCAGCACGTGGTGTTCGGCGGCGAGGCGTGCCCGCCAGAACTGGTGACCCGCTGGGCGCCCGGCAGGCAGTTGTCCAACGCGTACGGCCCCACCGAGACCACGGTGATGGCCAACATCAGCGACCCGATGACGGTGGGCGACCCCATCACCCTCGGCGGCCCGATCCGCGGCGTCGGCGAACTCGTGCTCGATTCGCGGCTCCAGCCGGTGCCTGTCGGCGTTCCCGGCGAGCTGTACATCACCGGCGCGGGTCTCGCCCGCGGCTACCACCGGCGCCCCGAACTGAGCAGCCAGCGGTTCGTCGCCAACCCGTTCGGGGAGGCGGGGGAGCGGATGTACCGCACCGGCGACATCGTCCGGTGGCGCGCCGATCACACCGTCGAGTACGTGGGCCGCAGCGACTTCCAGGTGAAGATCCGCGGGTTCCGCATCGAACTCGGCGAGATCGACAACGAGATCGCCACGTTCCCCGGGGTCGGCTTCGCCGCGACCCTCGGTGCCCCCGGCCCGTCCGGGGACACGGTGCTCGTGACGTACCTGCTGCCCGTCACGGAAGGGGGCGTCGACCCCGCCGAGCTGACCGCGCACCTGTCGACGCGGCTGCCCGCGCACATGGTGCCGACGAGCATCATGTTCCTCGACGAGATCCCGTTGACCCCGGTGGGCAAACTGGACCGGTCGGCGCTGCCCGCGCCGGAGTTCCACGTCACCACCGCGGAGTTCCAGCCACCGACCAACGACCTCGAACGCAAGATCGTGGACATCTTCACCGACGTCCTCGGTCTCGAACGGATCGGCATCGACGACAACTTCTTCGATCTCGGCGGCAACTCGCTGGTCGCGACGCGTGTCACCGCGCGGCTGCGGGACGCCCTGGACACCGACATCGGTGTGCGGGCGCTGTTCGAGGCCCCCGACGCTCGGTCGCTGGCCGAACGCGTCGCCGACAGCGTGAGCGGCGGCGCCCGACCCGCTCTCGCCCCGGTCGAACGCCCCGATCGGATCCCGTTGTCGCTGGCGCAGAAGCGGATGTGGTTCCTCAACCAGTTCGACACGTCCTCACCCGCCTACAACATTCCGCTGGCGGTGCGGCTGACCGGAACCCTGGACGAGGACGCCCTGCGCCTGGCGATGGCCGACGTCCTCGAACGGCACGAGACGCTGCGCACCGTCTTCCCGACGGTCGGCAACGAACCGACCCAGCGGATCCTGGCCGCCGCCGACGCCCAACCGGACGTCGACACGGTCGAGGTGGACGCGGCGGACCTGCCGCGGCACATCATGGACCTGGTGTCCCGCGGATTCGACGTCAGCACCGACGTCCCGGTGCGGGCGGCCCTGTTCCGGACGGCGCCCGACCATCACGTGCTGACGATCGTGGTGCACCACATCTGCGCGGACGGATTCTCCCTGGCGCCGCTCGCCCGCGACGTCATGGTGGCCTACACGTCGCGGCTCGACGGCGACGGCCCGCAGTGGGCTCCGCTGCACGTGCAGTACGCCGACTACACCCTGTGGCAGCATGCCGGACTCGGGTCGGAGAACGATCCCGAGTCGATGATCAACCGGCAGTTGCGGTTCTGGTCGGAGACGCTGGCCGGGTTGCCGGACGTCATCCAGTTGCCGACCGATCGGCCGCGGCCGATCCAGCAGACGTTCGAGGGTGATCGGGTCGAGTTCGCGATCGACGCCGATCTCCATCAGCGGCTGACAGCACTGGCCCGGACCAACAACGCCACCATGTTCATGGCCGTCCACGCCGCGCTGGCCGTGCTGCTGTCGCGGCTCGGCAGCACCGACGACGTGGTCATCGGCACCCCGGTCGCCGGGCGCGGTGAAGAGGCGCTCGACGAGATGGTCGGCATGTTCGTCAACACGCTTGTCCTGCGGAACCGGATCGATCCGTCCGCGACGTTCACCGAACTGGTGCAGCAGATCCGGGAATCCGACCTGGCCGCGTTCCAGCACGCGGATCTGCCGTTCGAGCGGCTCGTCGAGGAACTCAACCCGACCCGGTCCACGTCGTACTCGCCGCTGTTCCAGGTGGCCCTCGAGTTCCAGAACAACGAGAACCCGACGCTGGAACTGCCGGACCTGCGGGTCGAGAACGTGGACCTCGAGACCCGGGTGGTGAAGGAAGACCTCGAGGTGATCCTGGCCGAGCGGTTCGACCAGGACGGCGCGCCCGCGGGTGTCGCCGGCGGCCTGGACTTCGCCGTCTCCCTGTTCGACCCCGACACGGCGCGTTCGATCGCGGACCGGTTCGTGCGGGTCCTCGCGGCCGTCGTCGCCGACCCGGACCGGCCGATCGGCACCGTCCCGCTGCTCGACGAGGCGGAGATCGACGAGATGGTCCCGGCCCGCGGCAAGCCCGACGTGCGGCCCGAGGTGTGGCCGGACCTGCTGACGGCCGCCGCGGCCCTCGACCCCGACTCGGTGGCACTGTCGTTCGAGGATCGGCAGGTCACGTACCGGGAACTCGACGAATGGTCCAACCGGCTGGCGCGGGTGCTGTGCGCTCAGGGTGTCGGACCGGAGACGTTCGTGGCCATCGGTATGCCGCGGTCGATCGAGGAAGTGGTGTCGATCTGGTCGGTGGCCAAGTCGGGTGCCGCGTTCGTGCCAGTCGATCCGACGTACCCGCGGGACCGCATCGACTACATGCTCACCGACTGCCGGGCTTCGGTCGGCCTGACCGTCGCCGGCAGGCGCGACAACCTCCCGGACACGGTGCCGTGGCTGGTGCTCGACGACGAGACTTTCGCCGAGCAGGTCGCGGGCATGTCCTCGGCGCCGGTGACCGACGCCGACCGCACGATCCCGCTGCATCTGGCGCACCCGGCGTACCTGATCTACACATCGGGGTCGACCGGGAAACCGAAGGGGGTCATCGTCACTCACCGCGGCATGGCCAACCTCACCGCGGAGGAACACGAACGGTTCCAGGTCACGCACGATTCGCGGGTCTCGCATCTGGCGTCCCCGAGCTTCGACGCGTCGATCTTCGAGCTGATGATGGCGTTCGGCGCCTCGGCGCGGGTCGTGATCGTGCCGCCCACCGTCTTCGGTGGCGCCGAGTTGGCGGACCTGTTCCGGCGCAACGAGGTCACGCACGCGTTCATCACGCCCACCGCGCTGTCGTCCATCGAGGATGTGGGGCTCGAGTCGCTGCGGGTCCTCGCGGTGGCCGGCGAGGCCTGCCCGCCGGAACTGGTGGAGATCTGGGGCAAGCACCGCAACATGCACAACGGGTACGGGCCCACCGAGACGACCATCCAGGCGAGTGTCAGCGCCCCGATGCGTCCGGGCGGGGTCGTGAACATCGGCGCCCCCGCACTGGGCTTCGGTTCGCTGGTCCTCGACGAACGCCTGCAGCCCGTCCCGGCCGGCGTGCCCGGCGAGCTGTACATCACCGGCCCCGGACTGGCACGCGGGTACCACAACAGGTCGGCGCTCACCTCGGAACGGTTCGTCGCCAGCCCGTACGGGGAGCCCGGCCGCCGGATGTACCGGACCGGCGACGTCGTGCGCTGGCGTGGCGACCACACCATCGAGTACATCGGCCGCACCGACTTCCAGGTGAAGGTCCGCGGCTTCCGCATCGAACTCGGTGAGATCGACGCCGTCCTCGCCCGGCACCCCGCGGTCGCGTTCGCGGCCACCATCGGTCACACCGGTCCGTCCGGCGACACGCTCCTCGCGTCGTACGTGCGGGCCGCCGAGGGCCACGACCTCGAGCCGGCGGAACTGCGCACCCACGCGTCCGACCGCCTGCCCGCGCACATGGTCCCGTCGGCGGTGGTGGTTCTCGACCAGATCCCGATGACCCCGGTCGGCAAGCTCGACCGCAAGGCGCTGCCCGCGCCCGAGTTCGGCACCACCGGCGCGGCCTTCCGGGCCCCGACGACGGCGACCGAGCGGATCATCGTCGAGGCCTTCGCCGAGGTGCTGGGCGTGGACCGGGTCGGCACCGCCGACAGCTTCTTCGACCTCGGTGGTAACTCGATCGTCGCCACCCGGGTGATCACGGTGCTGCAGGAGCGCCTCGGACGGCAGATCCCGTTGCAGTCCATGTTCCTGGATCCGACGCCCGCGGGACTGGCGCTCCGGGTCGACACCGAGAACGCCGCCGGGTCGCCGGTGGACGAGGCGCTCGGCGTCGTCATCCCTCTGCGCCCGACGGGGGAGAAGCCGCCGCTGTTCTGCATCCATCCCGGGATCGGTCTGTCATGGGGGTATGCGGGACTGCTGCAGCACCTCTCGCAGGACCGTCCGGCGTTCGGCCTGCAGTTGCCGATCATCAGCGGCGGCCCGGCCGTCGACTCGATCGAGCAGCTGGCGCACCAGTACGTGCTGGAGATGCGCAAGGTCCAGGCGCACGGGCCGTACCACCTGTTGGGCTGGTCGCTCGGCGGCGTCATCGCGCACGCCATGGCCGTCGAACTGCGGCGGGAGGGGGAGGCCGTCGACACCCTCGCCCTCATGGACAGCTACGTGGCGAACGGGACCGATCAGGGCCCGCAGAGCCTCACCGTGCCCGAGTTGCTGCACGGTCTCGGGCTGGACCTCGAGTCCGTGTCCGGGGAGGAACTCACGTACGAGCGGGCGGTCGAGTTGCTGGACGACGCGTTCGGGCAGAAGACCGGACTGACTCCTCGGCACCTCGAGCGGATCAGCGCCGGGTTCACGAACTCCTCGCGGATCATGAACAACTTCCGGCCCCAGGTGTTCGACGGGGACCTGCTGTTCTTCACCGCCGCCGGGTCGGCGGCGACGGGCGAGCATTCACCGGAGGAATGGCGCGATTCGGTCACCGGCGGCATCCGGGAAGTCAAGATCGAGTGCGAGCACAACCAGATGATCGAACCCGAGGTCCTGGCCGTGGTGGGGCCCGTCCTCGAGGACTATCTGGGCACGCACTGACCCGTTTACGTTGCGGGCGGGCCCGCCGTCGATTGCAGTGCAGTAACGGGCGGGCCCGAATCGCGATATCTCCTGCGAACTCGGTAACAATCGATCTCTACCCACAACAGGAGGCGACATGAAGCGCTCACGTATCACGAGCCTCACCGCGAGCGCTCTGTGCGCCGCATTCGTCGCCTGTACCGCGGTCGCGAACGCCGGAGTCGCCGCCGCCCTGCCGATCTATCCCGCCTCCGACCCCGACCCCTTCTACGGGCAGCCGCAGGGTCTGGCGGAGGCCGCGGTCGGTGAGCCGCTCGCGGTCCGCCCGATGCCGCCGCTGCTGGCCTTTCCCGACACCGACGTCTGGCAGGTGAAGTACCGCACCACCAACTCGGAGGACCACCCGATCTCGTCGGTGACGACCGTGCTGGTACCCCGCAACCGGCCGGTGAACGGGCCGTTGCTGTCGTATCAGCACATCATCAACGCGCTCGGGCCGCGGTGCGCGCCGTCGCGGACGCTGTACTCGAACGATCCTGACCTCCAGATCAAGGAGGCACCGGCACTGAACCTCGCGCTGCAGCGCGGCTGGACCGTCGCGCTGCCCGACCACCTCGGCCCGAACAGTGCCTACGGCGCTGCCCGGCTCGGCGGAACCATCACGCTCGACGGCATCCGCGCGGTGCAGCGGGTACCGGAACTGGCGGTGGCCGAGAGCCCGGTCGCGCTGGCCGGGTACTCCGGCGGCGGCATGGCCTCGGCGTGGGCCGCGGCACTCGCACCGACCTACGCCCCGGAACTGAACATCGTCGGCGTCGCCGAGGGCGGTGTGCCCATGAACATCGGCAAGATGGCCAACGGTCTCGGCATGCAACCGCATCCGGCGTTCGGTCTCGCGATGGCGGCGGCGCTCGGACTCGAGCGGGAGTACCCGGACAAGCTTCCGATCAGCGAGCAGCTCAACGACCGCGGACTGGCGATGCGCGACGAGATGGTCAACGCCTGCACCAACGGCATTCTCGCGGCCGGCGCCGGCCGCAGCGCCACGGAGGTCGCCAAGACCACGGACCTGATGAGCAGTCCGCAGGCCTGGGAGGTGCTGAACGAGAACAGCGTCGAGCTGTACCCGGGAGTTCCGACCGCACCGATCTTCGAATGGCACAGCCCGACCGATGTGCTCATCCCGGTCGATTCGATCGAGGCGACCATCGCCCGGTACTGCGCCGCGGGCGCCAAGGTGCAGTCGGACCTGTTCCCGAGTCCCGATCACCTGACCACGGCCGTTCTGGGTCTGCCGACCGCCCTGGATTACCTGGACGCCCGCTTCCGCGGCGACCCGGCGCCGTCCAACTGCTGACCCGGTAGGTGCCGATCGGCGGCGGGCCACCCAGGCTCGTCGCCGGATTGTGTTCTGCCCGTGCGCAGTCCGAAATGTTGAGCGTTTGAGCAGATCTACCAGGGGGTATTCCGAAGCCATGCACCCCAGCACACGCACCGCAGTCGTGACGGGATCTGATTCGCCGATGGGCCGCGCCGTCGCCCTGGCACTCGCGGGAGACGGTTTCGACGTGGGCCTCGCCTATGCCGCGGACCGGGAAAGCGCCGAAGCCACGGCCGCCGACGTCGAATCCAGATCGGTGCGCGCGGCCGTGCAGCGCATGGACCTGGCCGACCTGCCCGGCTCCGCTGCCGCCGTCGACGAGTTCGCCCGGGACCTGGGCGGAATCGGCGTCCTCGTCAGCTGCCCCGGCAGCACCGCGGTCGAGTGCATCCAGCGCGCCGTGCGGTACATGATCGCCGGTGGCGGGGGCGGACGGATCGTCAACGTCACCACCTCCGCGTCCGGTCTCGGCGGGCTGACGGGTCTGCTCGCCGCCGAACTGGCGCGGTACTCGATCACCGTCAATTCGGTGGTGGTGCCCGCGGTCGAACCGGACTTCGCGGCGCCCGGCCCCGACGATCGGGAAGTCGCCGACGTGGCGTCGTATCTGTGTGCGCCGGCCGGAATGTTCGTGACCGGTGCCGCGTACGTCGTCGACGGCACGAGGATCGCGATGATCCCGCACAGCCTGACCGAGGCCGGTGCGTTGCGTCCGCCCCGCCGGGCCGGCCGCATCCGGTCCTACACCGGCCGCTGGGCGCCCACCCGCTGGACGCGGTGATCCCGTCCGCGGGTCCATTCGAAACCCGCGGACGCGCAGCCGAAAACGCGGACGCGGAGCCGAAAGCGTCGTTGCCCCCGCACACCGGGAGTACCGTGTGCGCAGGGGGCTGCGAGTCGAGAGTGACGGTGTGATGCCGGCGGCAGTGAAGGGCACAGTGGGAAACCTGCCCCACGAACTGACGAGTTTCGTCGGCCGTCGCCGTGAGGTGACCGAGGCGCGACGCCTGCTGTCCGTGTCCCGTCTGGTGACTCTCGCCGGTATCGGGGGTGTGGGGAAGACCCGGCTCGCGTTGCGGGTGGCCGCCGACGCGAGCCGCGCGTTCGAGGACGGTGTGTGGCTGGTCGAGTTGGGAGAACTCGACGACGACACCACGCTCGTCGACGCCGTGTCGTCGGCGCTGCGACTGCGGGAGCAGCGCACCGGGAACCCGGAAGTACTGCTGACCGAGTACCTCGCCGACCGGCAACTGCTGCTGGTGCTCGACAACTGCGAGCACGTGGTCGCCGCGGCCGCGGCGCTGTCGGAGACGTTGCTACGGAGCTGTCCGGAACTGCGGATCCTCGCGACGACCCGCGAACCCCTGGCGATCGGCGGGGAGGCGGTGCTCCGGGTGCCGCCGCTGACGGTGCCCGAACCCGAACGCACCTCCCTGCAGGGCCTGCCGCAATACGAGGCGGTGACGTTGTTCGTCGAACGGGCGGCCACCGCGGTGCCGGAGTTCGAACTCACCGAGGAGAACCATGTGGCGGTGGCCCGGATCTGCCGCCAGCTGGACGGGTTGCCGTTGGCGATCGAGCTGGCGGCGGTGCGGCTGCGGGTGATGTCGGCGGAGCAGATCCTGCAGCGCCTGACGGACCGCTACCGGTTGCTGACGGTGGGGTCGCGGGGCGCGCCGAGCCGCCAGCAGACCCTGCGCTTGTGCGTCGACTGGAGTCACGAACTGTGCACCGACGAGGAACGCGAACTGTGGGCGCGACTGTCGGTGTTCGCGGGCGGCTTCGAACTGGACGCGGTGGAGGGAATCTGCGCCGGCGACCTGCCCGTCGAGAACGTCCTCGACGTGGTGGCGTCGTTGATCGACAAGTCGATCCTGATCCGGGAGGAGGTCGGGCCTTCGGTGCGGTATCACCTGCTCGAGACGGTGCGCGACTACGGCCGGGAGAAACTGCAGGAGACCGGCGAGCTCGTGTCGCTGCGGAGGCGGCACCGTGACTGGTACGAACAGTTGGTGGTGCGGTGCGAGGCCGAGTGGATCGGACCCCGGCAGGTGATGTGGATCGGCCGGCTCGACGCGGAGAAGCTGAACGTACGGGCCGCCCTGCATTTCTGCCTGACCGAGCCGGGGGAGGCCGAACCGGGACTGCGGATCGCCGCCGCACTGTACCCGTACTGGCGTGCCCGGGGACTGCTCCGCGAGGGGCGCCGCTGGCTCGGGCAGCTGCTGGGGCGGCACCCGGGAGGAGGGAGCCGGGAACGGATCGAGGCGCTGTACGTCGACAGTGTGCTCGCGGGCATGCACGGCGACCGGGAGGCCGCGAAGGCGCTGGTCGACGAGGGGGCCGTTCTCGCCGAGCGGAACGGTGACACACTGCTCGGCGCCCTGGTGGTCCACGCCGCCGGGTGCTGCGCCATGTTCGCCGGCGACCTGCCGCGTGCGCGGGCGTGCTTCGAGGAGGCCCTGCCCGTGTTCCGCGACCGGGGCAGCCTGCTCCAACTGACGTGGGGACTGCTCGGGGTGGCACTGGTCAGCGGCATGCAGGGTGACGGGGCGGTGGCGAAGATGTGCGGATCCGAGATCTTCGCGCTCACCGAGGCCCACGGCGAATCCGTGTATCGCGGCTGGTCGCTGTGGGCTGCGGGAATGGCGGCGTGGCAGCGCGGGCACCTCGCCCTCGCCGACGACTACGTCAAGCAGGGACTGCGGCTGTCGCACCTGGTGGACGACCGGATCAGCGCGTGCGGGGCGCTCGAGGTGCTCGCGTGGGTGGCCGTCGGCTCCGGCCGGGCCCGGAACGCCGCCGAACTGATGGGTGCCGCGGAGGCCGTCGCACAGGCCGTCGGCAACCCGAGCACCGTCTACCCCAACCTGCTCGTCCATCATGCGGAATGTGAACAGCAGGCACGCGCCGTGATCGGGGACCGCGCGTTCGATGCGGCGTTCGACCACGGCATGCACACGTCCTTCGACGACGCGGTCGCACTTGCACTGGACGAGAGGCGACCCGACGCGACGGCGTCGTCGAACGGGACGACGCACCTGACCCGACGCGAATCGCAGGTGGCCGAACTGGTCGCCGACGGGCTGACCAACAAGGCGATCGCGGCGCGGCTGGTGATCTCCCAGCGCACGGCGCAGGGGCACGTCGAGCACATTCTCGCGAAACTGGGTTTCACCTCACGCACCCAGATCGCGGCGTGGATCGTCGAACACGCACAGGACCCGCACCCCTGACCGGGCTCCCGCACGGGGCGAAATAGGTATGTCCCCGGGTCGTTCAGCCGCTGTACTTCCGCGCTGCGGACGGGATGCTCATACACGTCCCCCACTCCGGCTCCAGACCGAGGCCCCCGATGTCCACTGATCCCCGAATGCACCGAAAGCCCGACCCCCAACTTCCACTGCCCCCGCTTCTCCGTTGGGTGCACACCGTCGACCGGTGTCTTGTGTGGACCGGGGGAAAGCTAGTGGCACACGACGCGGTGGGGCAGGAACTCGCGGGGGTGGCGGCGTGACCACGGACGGTATGACCCGCTGGCAGGGAATCGCCCAGAAGTGCGAACTGATGATCCAGCGGTGCCTCAACTGCACGACCCTGCTCGCGCCGTTGATGGCCACGTGCTCCGCCTGTCAGGGTTCGAACCTCGAGCGGGTCCCGTCGTGCGGTGTCGGCTCGATCGTGTCCTCGAAGGTGGTCGACCGAGGGCACAGCGGCGGCGACCGTGGCCGCGCCCCCTGCACGATCGCGATCGTCGAACTCGACGAAGGTCCGTGGGTGTACACCTGGATCGACGGCGACGTCCCTGCACCGTCCGACTGCCCGGTCCGGGTCGAGTTCCGTCCCGCGTCGACGGCCGAACAGCTGCCGGTGTTCGCCGTCCGCTCCGGTGATCCGCGATGACCGCCGTGGCGACCGAGACCGACGGCGAACCGAAAGAAGCGTTCGGCACCGAATGGCTGCGCCTGGCGCTGCGCCGGTGCGAGTTGCTCGCACAGATGCACTCGGTGAGCTCCGATGCGCGCTGGATGATCAGTTTCGCGATCCAGTGGGCGCCGTTCGGCGGTGCGAGCGCGGCCGAACTGCTGGAAACATTCGGCGTCAACCGCCGCCGTTTCATGGAACTCGTGCTCGACGGACTCGCGCCGAAGGCCACCGACATCCAGAAGATCCGAGCGATGAAAGGTCAGCTGCGGACCTCCCTCGCGCAGGCGTGGGGCGTGCAGTAGGCCCGGCCGGTCACCCCGGCAGCAGATCGTCCAGGTGGATCGGCACCTTCCGCACCCGGACCCCGGTGGCGTGATGCACCGCGTTCGCCACCGCGGCCGCGGCCCCGACGATGCCGATCTCACCTGCCCCCTTCGACCCCATCGGGCCGGCGTGCGCGTCGACGTCGTCGAGGCACACCGCGTCCAGATACCTGATGTCGGCGTGAGTGCTGACGTGATAGGAGGCCAGGTCCTGCGTCACGACGTGGCCGAACCGGGGGTCGTTCACGCTGCTCTCGTGCAACGCCATCGACACCCCCATCGTCATGCCGCCGATGAGCTGCGACCGCACGGTCCGGGCGTTCACGACCCGGCCGATCGCGAACACGCCGAGCATGCGTTCGACGCGGATCTCGCAGGAGTCACGGCGGACGTGCGCCTCCGCGAAATGGGCGCCGAACGAATGGAGCGCGAACTTCTCGGCGTCCGGATTGTCGAGGGTCCCCGCGCTGGCCTCCGCCCCCGGAACCGGGGTGCTGCCGTGCTCGTCCCGGAACGCGCGGGCCGCCGCGACGATCGCGCTGCCCCAGGACGTGGTTCCCGTGGAACCCCCGGCGACGGTCGCCGGCGGAAGGTTCGTGTCACCGATCTGCAGGACGACCGAGTCCAGGGGGCACCCCAGCGCGTCGGCGGCAATCTGGGTGAGCGCCGTCCACGCGCCGGTGCCGATGTCGACCGAGCCGATCTGCACGGTGTAGGTGCCGTCGGACTGGTACACGATCCGGGCCACCGATCCCGGCATGGTGTTCGCGGGGTACGTCGCGGACGCGACGCCCAATCCCACCTGCCACTCCGAGTCAGACCGTGACCGCGCCATCGCATCGCGCTCCGCCCACCCGAATCGTCGGGCGCCCTCCCGCAGGCAGTCGGTGAGGCGCCGCCCCGACCACGGGCGGCCCGTACTCGGGTCGGCGTCGGGCTCGTTGCGGATCCGCAGTTCGATCGGGTCGAGTCCGCAGGCCGCGGCCAGTTCGTCCATCGCCACCTCGGCCGCGAACATCCCCGGCGTCTCGCCGGGCGCACGCATCCAGGAGGGAGCGGGGACGTCGAGGGCCGCGAGACGGTGGGTGGTGTGCCGGTTCGGTGTGGAATACATCATCCGCGACGGGACCGCCGACTGTTCGGCGAACTCCTTGATCTTCGCGGACTGTTCGATCGCTTCGTGGGAGAGCGCGGTCAGCCGTCCGTCGGCGTCCGCGCCGAGCCGGATGTGCTGCACCGTCGCGGTGCGGTACGCGGAGAGGGCGAACATCTGCTGCCGGGTCAGCGCGAACTTCACCGGCCTGCCCGCCGCCCGCTGGGCCGCCAGCACCGCCAGCACGTTGTGCGCGTGCGGCAGTCCCTTGGACCCGAACCCGCCGCCGACGTACGGGGCGATCACCCGCACCTGCTCGACTTCGAGTCCGAACAGCGGTGCCAGGGTCTGCCGAACGGAATGGACGCCCTGCGTCGAATCGTGCAGCGTCAGAACCGGTCCGCTGCCACCCGGGGTCCACCGGGCGATGGTGGCGTGCGGTTCCATCGGATTGTTGTGTTCCATCGCGGTCGAGTACACCTGATCGACCGTGACCGCCGAGGCGGCGAGCGCGGCCTCCACGTCGCCGTCGTCGGTGTCGGTCGGGAACCCGGCGTTGACGTCGTCGGGCGCGTACAGATCGTCCCTGCCGGAACGGAAGTCGGTGTCGTGGGATGCCTCGTCGTAGTCGACGCGGACGAGGCCCTCGCCGTGCCGGGCGACTTCCGGTGATTCCGCGACCACCGCGCCCACGAACTGGCCGCGGAAGTGAACCTCAGGGTCCTGCAGGATCGTGAGTTCCCCGTCCGAGGTGTCCGCGAGACGGGGCGCGTCGAACACCGTCAGGACCGCGACCCGTCCAGGGCTTCCGCGTCCGCCGTGTGCATCGCGGTGACCCGGCCGCGGCCGATCGTCGACAGGATCGGGTACAGGTACGCCGGATCTTCCACCGCGTGCTCGAACGCGTACGGCGCCGTCCCGGTCACCTTGTCGGGGGCGTCGAGGCGCTCGGCGGGGGTTCCGATCACCTTCGGCTCGACGAGCGTCATGGGCGCGCCTCCTCGGCGAGTGACCGGAGTACCGACACGAGGACCCGGCGGGTCAGCACGACCTTGAACTCGTTGCCCGGAAGCGGCTGTGCGGCGGCGAGTTCCGACTCGGCCGCCGCCGTGAACGTGTCCCCCGTGGGCGGCGACCCGAGCAGGACCTCCTCGGCGCGTGTGGCACGCCACGGCCGGTGCGCGACACCACCGAGCGCGACTCGCGCCGACGTGATCGACGCGTCGTCGATGGTCAGCTCGGCGGCCACCGACACCACCGCGAACGCGAAGGACGCCCGGTCCCGCACCTTCCGGTACGCGGACCGGTTCCCGGCGGGCGGCTCGGGCAACTCCACGGCGGTCACGAGGTCGCCGTGCCGCAGGACGGTGTCGCGGTCGGGCCGGTCTCCGGGAAGCCGGTAGAACTCGCGCAGCGGAATCCGCCGTTCCCCGCCGGTATCGCGCACCACCACGACCGCGTCGAGGGCCGTCATCGCGACGGCCATGTCGGACGGATGCACGGCGACGCAGTGCTCCGACGCACCGAGAATGGCGTGATAGCGGGCATAACCACCGAGCGCGGAACACCCCGTACCGGGCTCGCGTTTGTTGCACGGCGTCGTGACGTCCTGGAAGTACACGCAGCGGGTCCGCTGAAGCAGGTTTCCCGCGGTCGTCGCGAGGTTGCGCAGCTGTCCCGACGCACCGGACAGGAGCGCGCGCGACAGCATCGGGTACCGGGCCCGCACCACGTCGTGCGCGGCGAGGTCGCTGTTGCGGACGGCCGCCCCGATCCGGAGTCCGCCGTCGGGAAGTGCCTCGACGGCGTCGAGGGGGAGACGGCTCACATCGACGAGGAGATGCGGCGCCGCCACCCCGAGTTTCATGTGGTCGACGAGGTTGGTGCCACCGGCGAGGAACGCCGCACGCGGATCGGCCGTGACGGTGGCGACGGCGCTGTCGACGTCGGTGGCCCGCTCGTAGTCGAAGGGAATCATGCTTCCGCCGCCTGCCGGATCGCCGCGAGGATGTTCGGGTAGGCGCCGCACCGGCAGAGGTTCCCGCTCATCCGTTCCCGGATCTCGTCGTCGGTGAGTTCGGGAGGAGCGGTCAGGCTCTCGGTGACGGCACTCGGCTGCAGGGCGAGAAACTCGTCGAACATCCCGATCGCCGAACAGATCTGACCGGGCGTGCAGTAGCCGCACTGCAGTCCGTCCTGCTCGACGAACGCCTGCTGAACGGAATGAAGCACGTCGCCGTCGGCCAGTCCGTGCGCGGTGACGACGCGTGCACCGTCGTGGGCGACGGCGAACGTCAGGCAGGACGTGGCGCGCCTGCCGTCGAGGAGGACGGTGCACGAACCGCACTGGCCGTGGTCGCAGCCCTTCTTCGGCGCGGTGACCCCGAGGTGGTCGCGGAGCGCGTCGAGCAGGGTGGTGCGGGTGTCCACGTCGAGGGTGCGTTCCTCGCCGTCGACGGTGAGCACGATCTTCCGGTAGCGGGGGCTGTCCGCGGCATTCATGGCGGGAGGTTACCCGCGGTGAGCGATCCCGAATCGGTGTCCGCGGTGGTTCCGCCGGCGAAGGACTGGGTACTTGCTGAACCCGGACACAGTGGATGATCGGGAAGGGACGTCATGCGCGTCGAACACATCACGGTGGTCGTGCCCGCTCACGACGAGGAGGCACTGCTGCCGCGATGCCTCGACGGGGTGCAGACCGCCGCGCGGGAAGTGTCGGTGCCGGTGACGATCGTCGTGGTGCTCGACGGATGCACCGACCGCAGCGAGGCCGTCGCCCGCGCAGCGGACGTCGACGTCGTGGTGCTGGGTGCGCGGAACGTCGGCGCCGCCCGGCGTGCGGGCTTCGACTCGGTCGCCCTGCGCCCGCACGAGTGGTTCGCCACCACGGATGCGGACTCGCTCGTCCCCGCGCACTGGCTGTCCTCCCACCTGCAGCACGCGAGCCGCGGCGCGCAGTTGGTGGCGGGGACGGTGACGGTCACCGACTGGTCGGGGTGGCCCGACCACGTGCGGTCGCTGTACGGCAGCGCCTACCGCTCCGGCACCGCCCACGGGCACGTGCACGGCGCGTCCCTCGGATTCTCGGCGGACCTGTACCGGGCGGTGGACGGGTTCGCCGCCCTGCCCGCGCACGAGGACGTGGACCTGGTGCAGCGGATGGTCGAACGCGGAGCGCACGTGGTGTGGAGCATCGACGCGCCGGTGGAGACGTCCGCACGGGCCGACGCCCGCGCGCCGCAGGGCTTCGCCACCCACCTGGAGGGACTGCAGGACCGATGATCACCGACGTCACCCACGACAGCAGTCCCACCCATGCCGCCGTGCGGGCGATCATCCGTTCGGGCGATGCGGAACTGCCGCTGCCCGGCCACGGGTCCACCGCCGCCCGGTGGGCGCAACTCACGGAATGGTGCCGCCGCGACCTCTCGGTCGGCCGGCTGCTCGAGGCACACGCCGACGCGGACGCGATCCTCGCCGAGATCGACGGCACCCGCGCCGGCCGGAACGAGTGGTGGGGAGTCTGGGCCAGCGAACCACCACGCCCGGTCCTGGACGCCGCCCACGATGCGAGCGGATGGCGACTGCGGGGAGCGAAGGCGTGGTGCTCCGGGGCGTCGATGTGCACGCACGCGCTGGTCACGGCACGTGTCGACGGGCAACCCCGGCTGTTCGCCGTCGATCTGCGGGAACCCGGGGTCACGCCGGGACGCGGGGGCTGGCGCAATCCGGGGATGGCGGCGACGGACACCGAAGCAGTGACGTTCGACGGCGTTCCCGTGCGAGCTGTCGGCGCCGCGGACCGGTACCTCGACCGGGCTGGGTTCTGGCACGGCGGCATCGGGGTGGCGGCGTGCTGGTTCGGTGGCACGCTCGCTGTGGCGGAACCGCTGCGGGCTCGCGCACGAGATGGCCGGGCGGACAGTCACCAGCTCGCGCACCTCGGCGCGATCGACGTCGCCGTCAGCGCGACTCGATGGGCACTCGCGTCCGCGGCCGCGGAGGTGGACTCGGATCCCGTCGATCGGACGTCCGCGCAGGTGCGCGCGTTCCGGGTGCGGGGCCTCGTCGAGCGCACCGCGAGCGAGGTGATCGACCGCGTCGGCCGCGCGCTGGGCGCCGCGCCGCTCGCGGGCGACGCGGACCACGCCCGCAACGTCGCGGATTTGCTCGTCTACATCCGGCAATCCCACGCCGAGCGGGATCTCGCGACACTCGGCGAACTCGTCGCGGGGGAGGACTGACCGTGGACAACGCCACCAGATTCAGGGAGACACCCGTGGCCGGCCGGGGCACCCCGGAGGACGTGTGGCAGCGGTGGCTGGCCTCCGTCCGGTGTCCGCCGATACCGCTCACGGAATGCGACCGCATGGTCGTCGTCGCCCCGCATCCCGACGACGAGGTGCTCGGCGTGGGCGCGCTGATGGCCACCGCGGCCACCGCCGGTGTTTCCGTCCAGGTCGTCGCGGTCACCGACGGCGCGGCGTCGCATCCGCAGTCGCCGACCCTGTCACCCGCCGCGCTGGCGGCCGCGCGGATCGCCGAATCGAACCGGGCGACAGCGCTGTTGGGCGTCGGCGAACCACTCCGTCTCGGATTGCCGGACGGCGGTGTGTGCGCGTACGAACGCGAACTCACCACCCGCCTCGTCGACGTGCTCACCGCGACGTCCCGGGCCGGGGAGAGGGTGTGGGTGCTCGCGACCTGGCGAGGCGACGGTCACCCCGACCACGACGCCACCGGACGGGCCGCCGCGGAGGCGTGTTCGGTCACCGGCCACCGATTGGTGGAGTATCCGGTCTGGATGTGGCACTGGGCGCGACCCGCCGACCCGTCGGTGCCGTGGAACCGGATGCGAGTACTCGCACCCACCGTCGACGTCCTGGCGCGCAAACGCCGGGCCGTCGACGAATTCCGTACCCAGATCCGCCCACTGTCCGAGGACCCCCGGGACGCCACGATCCTCCCGCCGTGGGTGCTGGCGCGACTGATGCGGACGACGGAACGGGTGCTGTGGTGAGCGCGATGGATCCCGGCTACTTCGAGTCGATGTATGCGGAATTGTCGGACCCGTGGGGATTCGACGAACGGTGGTATGAACACCGCAAGTACGCGCTCACGCTCGCCGCCCTGCCCCGTCCGCACTATCGGCGGGCGTTCGAACCGGGATGCTCGATCGGGGTACTGACGGCGCAGTTGGCGAGACGCTGCGACCGGGTCGTCGCAACGGACGTGGTGCCTCGTGCCCTGTCGAGCGCACGGGACCGCATACGCCGCGAGGGACTGGCCGACCGCGTGGAGCTGGGCCGGGCATCGCTCCTCGATCCGTGGCCGGCAGGCACCTTCGACCTCGTGGTGCTCAGCGAGGTGCTGTACTACCTGACGCCCGCAGACCTGGACACCGTGCTCGGGCGGGCCGTCGACGCCCTGGAGGAGGGCGGCACCCTCGTGGCCGTGCACTGGCAGCATCCGGTGCCCGAATACCCGCAGACCGGCCGCGCGGTGCACGATGCGGTCGCGGCGTTCGAGGGCCTCCACCGCGTCGGGTCGTACCGCGACACGGACTTCCACCTGGACGTCTACACCCGCGGTGCGACGCGCTCGGTCGCCGCGGCGGAAGGGCTGAGCTGACCGGTCGGCTCTCTCACTGTTCGGGCAGGCTGCCGGTCTCCAAGAAGATGACGCGCCTGCCGATTTCCACGGTGTGGTCGCAGAACCGCTCGTAGAAGCGGCCGAGCAGGGTGATGTCGACGGCCGACTGGACACCGTGCGGCCAGTCCTCGTTCTGGGTGATCGTGAACAGGCTGCGGTGGAGGTCGTCCATCGCCTCGTCCGCCGTCAGCAATCCGCGGGCGCGCTCGGGGTCGCGGTGCTGCAGCACCTGCTCGGTCTCCCTCGCCTGCGCGACGGCGACGGTGCCCATCTCCGTGAACACGTCCCGCACCTCGTCGGGGACCACGTGGTCGGGATGCCGCCGGCGGGCGATCTTCGCGATGTGCACCGCGAGACCGCCCATCCGGTGCAGATCCGCGGAGATGTGGAGACCGCCGACCATGAATCGGAGATCGTGGGCCACCGGAGCCTGCAGCGCGAGGAGCGCGAACGCACGCTTCTCCCAGTGCGCCGCGGCATCGTCGAGCTCGCCGCTCACGTCGATGACGTGTTCGGCGAGCTCGAGGTCTGCCTGCAGCAGTGCGTCGCTCGCCTCCGACATCGCGGTGACGGACAGCCGGCACATGGCGGCGAGATCGCCGGACAGGCTGTCGAGATTTTCCGCGAAACGAGTACGCATCGGCTCAGCCTAGGGGTGTTCTGGGACAAGTGCCTCGCTCTATCGGGGGTCGGCGTGGGCCAGCTTCCGGTACCCCTGGGCACCCGCCCGATCGACCGCCGCCTTGACCAGGCCGAAGACGGTGCCCTGCACGGCGGCCGCGATCAGCACTTCGCGGGTGCTGCGGGACAGATCCTTGGGGTCGGGAGCCTCGGATTCGCCTGCGACACGCTTCCACACCTGACCGAACACGGCACTCGCCGCTATTCCACCGGCGACACTCGCAGCGAGCGCCAACGGTTTGTACATCGCCTTCGATGCGGCGCTCATGTTCCCGCCCTTCGCATTCGATCCCGTCGATCGATCTCCGCTGGTCGAGTACCCGGATTCGACGCCCTCACACCGCCGCGGTCGTGACCGGGGGATTGTTTCGTTCGGCGCGTGGTTGGGGAATGCGTTCCGTATGACCTACGAATCAGCCGGAGAGCCGACGCGCATCGTCGTCGTGGGCAGCGGCTTCGCCGGATTCGAATGCGCACGCTCTCTGACGCGGCGCCTCCGGGGAACCGACGCCCGCGTCATCATGATCTCGCCCCGCGACTACATGCTCTACACACCGCTCCTGCCCGAGGTGGCGGGCGGAATCCTGGACGCGCGGTTCGTCACCATTCCACTGTCCGAGGCGCTGTCGGACGTCGAGCTCGTGACGGGCAGAGTCGACGCCGTCGACTTCGACGCCCGCACCGTGCACGTCACCGACTGCGAGCAGGGTGTCGAGGAGGTGGCGTGGGACCGGGTGGTGCTCACCCCCGGATCGGTGACCCGGCTGTTCGACATTCCCGGACTCGCCGAGCACGCCAGGGGACTGAAATCGCCGGCCGAGGCACTGTACTTCCGCGACCAGCTGCTCACCCAGATCGAACTCGCCGAGCGGGACACCGACCCCCGGGTCGCCGACGCCCGACGGACGGTCGTCGTGGTCGGTGCGTCCTACGCGGGCACGGAACTCACGGCCCAACTCCGCGCCCTGGCCGACGAAGCAGCGTCCCGTCGCAACCTCGACCCCGCGAAGATCCGGTTCCTGCTGCTCGACGCCGCCGACAAGGTGATGCCCGAGGTGGGGGAGAAGCTGGGTGACAAGGTGCTGGAGGTGCTGCGCTCCCGCGGCATCGAGGTGCGACTCGGCACCACCCTGACGGAACTCGGATCCGAACACGTCACTCTCGACGACGGAACCGTCGTTCCCACCCGCACGGTCGCCTGGGTGACGGGTGTGACCGCCGGCCCCCTCGTCGACACGCTCGGATTGCCCACCGAGAAGGGCAGATTGACGGTGCGCCCCGACCTCTCGGTCGACGGGCATCCCGACGTCTTCGCGGGCGGCGACGCCGCGGCCGTTCCCGATCCGAAGAACAGCGGATCGATCACCCCGCCCACCGCGCAGCACGCCGTCCGGCAGGGGCGGGCCCTCGCCCGCAACGTGGCGGCGAGCCTGGGCGTCGGCGACGCGAAGCCGTACACCCACCGCGACATGGGCCTGGTCGTGGATCTCGGCCCGGGGTTCGCCGTCGCCAACCCCCTCGGCATCCGGCTGTCGGGGTTCCTCGCGAAGGTGGTCACCCGGGCATATCACCTCTACGCCATGCCGAACGCCGCCAATCGCTGGGCGGTCGCGTTCGCCTACCTCACCGATCTGATCTTCCCGCGTCCACTCGTGTCGATCGGGCTGGTCACCGATTCGGAATCACGGTTCGCGGCCGGCGTGGAAATCGGAGCGCAGACCTGAACTGTCGGGAGGCGAGCGCGACGCGGCTCACGTTTTCGATGCGGTCGGGGAGGGTAAGCGCGGAGAGTCGTCAGGTACCGATTCGAGGGAGTGGTCGTCATCGAGGCACATCGCGACACGTCGGCGTCGGCTTCGGATGTGTGGTCCGTCCTCGCCAACGGGTGGCTGTACCCGTCGTGGGTGGTCGGCGCGTCCCGGATGCGTGCCGTCTCCGCGGACTGGCCCGCGGTGGGAAGCCGCCTGCACCATTCCGTCGGTGCCTGGCCCGCACTGATCGACGACTCCACCGAGGTGCTCCTCGCCGAAGAGAACCGTGAACTCCGACTGCTGGCGCAGGTGACCCCCACGAAAGCGATCGTGCGGCTGCGGCTGGAGCCGCGTGGATCCGGTTGCCACCTCCAGATGTCGGAGGTGGCGGCCTCCGTCCCGTTGTCCTGGGTTCCGCGGATGGCGCAGGACCTGGCGGTGCTCCCACGCAATCTCGAATGCCTGCGCCGACTTTCGTTCCTCGCCGAGCGAAATACGAACCCCTGACGTCATGTCGGTGGTGCCGGCACACTCTCCGCCGCGATGACGGAGCGGGCGAGACGGCGCTCGAGTCTGCTGCGGCGAAGAGGTGACCTCGAGAAGTTCGAATGGGACACCCCCGTCGTGAAGGTGAACTACGCACTCGACCGCAAGATTCCGTGGCCGTCCCGGAACCTCGAATCCGCCGGAACAGTCCATCTGGGCGCCGGCGACGACGGGGGTCGTCCCGGAACGCCCGTTCCTGCTGTTCGGTCAGATGACGACGTCGGACCCCAGCCGTTCCCCGGAAGGAATCGAAAGTGCCTGGGCCTATACGCATCTGCCGCGGGGGATTGCCGACGACGAATCGGCGGAGCTGCCGGCGCACCGAGCGGACGCGATGCTCGAATCGCACGCGCCGGGATTCGCGGAGCGCGTGGTCGGGCGCAACGTGCAGCGTCCCCGCGACCTCGAGGCGAGCAACGCGAACCTGCACGGTGGGGCCGTCAACGGCGGCACCGCCCAGTTGTATCAGCAGCTCGTCTTCCGTCCGACCCCTGGTTCGTCCGGGCCCTACACGTCGATCGACCGGCTGTACCTGGCCAGTTCCACCGCCCACCCGGGCGGCGGTGTCCACGGGATGTGTGGACACAACGCAGCCCACGCCGCCCTGGCCGACGACGGTCAGGAACTCTCTCCGTCGATGCGGGCAAAGAGCCACCGCGGGCCGACCGTGACGGCCCCGAGTGCCTCGACTCGGGCCCGGAGCCCACGGTCGGCGGTAACGACGGTCATCGCCCGGTCGCCGTCTTTCTCGGCGGCCACAACGTCGACGATCGCGTCATCGCCCGAACCGTCCGCCGACACCACCCGCAGACCGTCGAATTCCCGATCCTGCTCCCCGGCAACCGCGGCCTTCGCCGCACCCTCGATCACGACCACCACCTCGGCCGGTGGGTCCAGATGCTGGTCCAGGGCGCCCAGTTGGACGAGCAATCGCCGGGCCGCACCGGCACGATTACGCCACCAGCCGTCGGGCCGCGAGCCGACGACGTTCGCCGCATCCACCACGATCAGTGCAGTCCTGTCGTCAGTCATTTCCACAGTTTCCCCTCTCCGGAGACCGGATTCACCGGGTCTCCCGAACCGGGCAGCTGTGGGTGCTAAGACAGTGGTGACGGTGCGTCAGGGCGAGGAGGCCGAAATGGACGTCCGCTTCATCTTCGAGGACGGTGTGCGTTCGTGTGCGGCGACCGAGTTGAAACAGTTGCTCGACCGGCCCGACGGATTGGTCTGGGTGGACATCCCGACCTGGGACGAACAGGCACACGACGCGTTGACCACAGTTTTCGGTTTTCATCCTCTCGCCGTGCGCGATTCGGAGCACCGCAATCAGGTTCCGAAGGTGCACAGGTATGTGGACCACTTCTTCGTGGTTCTGCACGCGCCGCAGTCGGGCGCACACGGGCACGTGCACTACGTCGAACTGGACCAGTTCATCGGTACCCGCTACCTGGTGACAGTGCACGGCCCCGTGAATCCGGCGATCGATCCCTCGACGGCGATGGTCGAGGTGAATGTGGTGCTGGGCCGACTGGAGTCGGGCAAGTTGCGGCCCGGCACGGCATTCGAGTTGTCGTTCGCCCTCCTCGCCGCATTGACGGCACGGATGCGGGCTTACACCGCAGAACTGACCAAGGACGTGTGGAAGCTCGAGCAGCAGGTCACCGGCGGGCACCTCGGTGATCCGGAGACGTTTCTCGACGAGATGTTCCGGGTCCGGCACGGTCTGCTGACGGTCGGCACCATGGCCGCGTTGAGCGGGGAGGTGTACGGCAGGATGGTCACCATCGAGGCGTTCGGCGCCGGCAAGGGGCAGGACCTCCTGCTCGATGCGGTCGATCAGTTCCAGCACCTGACCGTGATGGCCAGGGGACAGAAGGATTACCTCCAGGGCACGATCGAGTTCTACCAGGCCCGCACCAACACCAAGATGACCGTCGCCGCGGAACGCCTCGCCGTCATCGCGGCTGTCACGCTGCCAATTACCGCCCTGTCCTCGATCATCGGCATGAACGTGATCGTGAACGAACGGACGCAATGGCCCTCCGTCGCCGTGATCGTGCTCGTCATGCTCGCCATGTCCGGGGCACTGCTCGTCTGGGCGAAGCGCAAAGGCTGGTTCTGACGCGAACGTGTGACCGCCTTTCTGCGAGGTAGTGGCATTTCGGGGCGTCACCACAAACCCCAACTTCCGGATCCGATCAACCACGTTCACATCCAGCAACGACACACAGGGCGGGGGCGCACAGGTCGGGTGGCCGTCCGTCGATACCACTGCCGAGTCCACAGCGCGTCGCGTGGATCGCTGGTGTGGCTGGAGTGACGCCGGCGGCGACGGGGGAGCGCAATCGAGGCGATTGGGATGGCAGCCACTGGCGCGAGAGGCCGGTTGTGATGTACAACGTACTCGTAAGTTTGTGACTCAGGTCACTCGATCGCTATTACGGGGTACGCCAGCACATGACCCGCACCACGGTGCAACAGCACGATCTGCACACGATGTCGCCGCCCTCCGCCGAGGAGCCGTCGACCCGGCACACACTGCGCCCGACCGCATACATCGCTTCCGTCTCGGCCGCGACAGCGACCGCGCCCGCCATCGTCGTGACGGGCTCCGTTCTCGTCGCGGTGGCCACTTCCCTGTCAGTGCTCGCTGCCGTAGCACTCGCCGCGCTCTTGATCTGACCGTTGTCCGCATCGCGGACGCACCCCTTCGACCACCCCGCGGCTCTCGCCGCCGCGGAAGACAGAAAGCACTGGCAATGAACACCTTCACGCCCACCTCGGCTCGCAATCGTGGCTTCGCCCCTTCTCGAGGCTCGATGAGCACGGCGGAGATCAAGAACCGCATCGAAGCGATGTTCCGCGAGGACGACGAGCACGAGTCGATTGCAGTTCGGGCGGAGTAGGGCCGACGCCGGTTCTCGCGAACTTTCGCCACGCACTTCGTCGCGAAGTTGTGGAGTCGAGGGAGACCCGCATGCGGGCGGCTGCCAGTTCCGCGACCCGGCCCTGCGGGGCGAGGTCGGACAGTGCGCCGGAATCGTCCGGTAGAGCCCCAGATCGCGTGGAAAAGGAGCGTCGTTTCAGGGTGATGTGCGACGGCATCGCCCGGCTCCGATCACCTGTGCGCGGCCTTCTCCACTCTGTCGAACGCGTCGTGAACCGTGCTGCACGTGGGAATGGTCGCGCTCAGCCCGATGGCCTCGATGGGGCGCAAGACCGCCCGATTCCCCGCTAAGGCCCACGTAATATGCTGCCGCCGAGCAGATTCCGCGAACTCGGACAGAATTGACAGTCCCGACGTCCCGACGAAGTCGACCGCGGTCATGTCGACGACGACCCGTGAGAATGAGCCTCCGTCGGTCAGATGTGCGAGAGCAAGCGCGAAGGACGGTGCGGCGAGCACATCGATGTCGCCCGAGATTCGTCCCACGGTGGCGTCTGCGTACGGTGCGAATTCGACGGTCATGCGCAGCCCGCGTTCGTGGGTGGGCATATCCAGTGAGCAATGGATGGGCGGAGACGCAGACGGGGGAGTGGCGTGGAATGACGTGCGTGATGTCTTCATGACCCTCCGATCGCGTGCACCCTGTCGGTCCCAGTGCGCTATCGGCGGAAGGAGCGCACTGGCAGGAGGATCACAGCGGCTTGGTAGTGCGCGCAAATCCGTCTACCGCGCACTGCTGCGGCCTCCAAACAATCTGCGGCTGTGTTCTCAACCACGCGCGATCAACACTACGGCTCTGCCCAGGTCGGCATCAACCGATTGTCGACACATTCCGACCTCAGTCGAACTTCGAATTGTGATGCGCGATGACTTCCCGCGCGACGCCGGTGAGCTTGATGTTCATGTCCTGCGACGTCTTGCGCAACAGATCGAAAGCCCGGTCCTCCGAAATGTCGTGGAAGGCCATCAACAGCCCGATGGCTTTCCCGATCTCGCGGTTGCTGGCAAGGCCGTCGCGAAGCGTCTGCGCTTCCTGGTGTTCATGGAGCGCTGTCAACGTCACCGCCGCGAACGCCGTGATCAGAATCGCCTGGTCGATCGATTCGTCGGTGAGTTCTCCGGGGTTGTCCGCAAACAGGTTGAGTGCGCCGACCTTCCGTCCACGGATCATGAGCCGGAACCCTGCGGCGCCTCGGACGGGCGTCTCGGCAATAGTCCGCCGGGCGAGCCGCGGCCATTGCTTCGAACTCGCGAGTTCGGTTTCTACCTGCGGTGCGTCATTCTCGATCGCGTCGAGGCAGGGTCCTTCCTGCTCGGCTCGCTCGAGTGAGTCGACGTGTGCTGCGACCTCGTCGCTCGCCGCCACGGTGATATGACGATCATCCTGCTTCAGCATGAGGCTGGCATGCGCACACCCGGGGACCAGAGTCGCCGCGGCATCGCAGATGGCCCGGTAGACGTGATCGAAGTCGTCGCCGTTGTACACCATCTCTGCCAACTTCGCGAAGACGACGCTGGGACTGTCGCCTCCCATACGTGCCGTCCCCGAAGGATCATTCGGCATGACTCGCCTCCCGAGGTGCAACAACGCGGCGTGAACCGGGCGCCGCAGTTCGAGCGACGTCCGCACAATTCTGCCAGAACGGCGACACCCGCCGGTGGATCGAGCCGACGGTCGCCGACCTGGGACCGACCCGGTTCGACTATTGCCGGCGCTGCGGCCGATGGGTTACTATCGAACGTATATTCGAATAACCTCGGGGGAGGCTGGTCGTGGGGGACGTGGTGGCACCGGATCTGGAGGAGTTGCGGGCATTCACGGCACGGTTACGGTGCGTCGGGCCGTGTGGTGAGGCGGGGTTGGGGATCGAGTGGCTCGACGCGGTGGAGGCGCTGAAGTCGGTGGGGTGCGCGGTGCAGGCGGTGGTCGCCGATGATGTCGCCACGTGCATGCGGGAGGACCGCAAGGCCCGGCGGTTGCCGCGGACGGAGTGGGACCGCGGTATCGCCTCACAGATTGCGTTGGCGCGCAGGGAATCCCCGAACCGCGGCGGCCGGCATCTGGGGTTCGCTCGGGCGGTGGTGCACGAGATGCCGCACACGTTGGCGTTGTTGCGGTCGGGCCGGTTGAACGAGTGGCGTGCCACCCTCCTGGTGGGGGAAACAGCCGGTCTGTCGGCGGCGGACCGGAAGATCGTCGACCACCGGTTGTGTTCGGACCCGAACATTCTCGACGGGGTCGGGGACCGCGGCCTGGTCGCGAAGGCGAGGACGCTCGCGGTGGAACTCGACGCGGCCGCGGTCGTGGCCCGGTACCGCAAGGCGGTCTCGGAGCGGCGGGTCACGACGCGGCCGGCGCCGGATTCGATGGCGTATCTGAGTGTGCTGATGCCGATGGAACAGGCCGTGTGCCTACATGCCACATTGGGGCGCGACGCGGACAGTCTCATCGCGACCGGGGACAGCGGTGGCCGCACTCGGAATCAGGTGATGGCGGATCTGTTGTTCGACCGCGGCACCGGGGCATCGGTGGCATCGGGGGTGCCGGTGGCGGTGAACTTGGTGATATCCGACGAGGCCCTATTGGCGAGTGAGAGTGAGGCGGCGGATCTGGCGGGGTTCGGGCCGGTGCCGGCGGGGATCGCCCGGCAACTGGTCGCCGACGCCCTTAATAGTGATACCGCGGTGACCTTACGAAACGTGTACTCGTGTCCGTTGTCGGGGTCGTTGACGGCGATGGAAGCGCAGTCGCGTTCGTTTCCGAAGGGTCTTGCGAAGTTGATCGATCTCCGGGACCGGACGTGCCGCACCCCGTGGTGTGATGCGCCGATCCGCCATCACGATCACATTCTCTCGCGCCGCAAGAAGGGGGCCACCACGGCACATAATGGGGCGGGTTTGTGCGCGGCGTGCAATTACGCGAAGGAGGGCGACGGCTGGACCGCGCGCCCCGTCAGGAGGCATGGCCGAACGCATCTCTTCGACCTCGGCACTCCGACGGGGCACCATTACCGGTCCGCGGCCCCACGCCTCCCGTCCGCGGCGCGACGGTCGGAGATCGAGGCGATCCTCATCGCGCATCTGCGAGCGTCATGAAGCGACTCTGCCGGCGCACCGTGTAACACCGCTGCGGCGTTGCGCGACTTGTCTGTTAACGCGTTGACACCTATTCGGGTGTTCGGCACGCGCCACGAACGGATGGGGTAGACCATGAAACGTCGCGTTTCAGCACGCAAGGTCGCGCATCGACGGAGGATCGCAGGCAGTCTGGTCGCCCCTGGTGCACTGGGACTGGCGGCACTGCTCGCGACACCATGGTCGAACCCAGGGTCACCCGCCACGACGGCGACAGCCTTGACCGCAGCGGCCTCGAATGCGTGCTACGACATGGTCAGCATCGCCGTGGCCGGCCGTGGCGACAGTCCGAGGCCGGGGACCCACCAGATGCTCGTGGCACCGGACGGCACTCCGCTTCCCGCGTCCTACTCCAGCAACTACACCAGTCCCTGGATCGATGAGGTGGTGAACGCGCCGCAGCAATCCGTCGGCGGAGGCTCCTACGCCGCGGTGTACATCGAGTACCCGGCGAACATGAACTCCTACGAGGACGCCGTGAACGCCGGCGTCGACAACACCGAAACCGTCATGCGTTCCATTCACGCGTCGTGCCCCGACACGAAGTTCTCGATCGTCGGCTACAGCGAAGGCGCCGACGTCGCGAGACGCGTTGCGATGGAAGTCGGGAACCAGGACGGCCAGGACGGCTCGTACGAAATTCTCGATCCCACTTCCGTTGTCGGCGTCGTCATCCTGGCGGATGCCGGCCGCAATCTCGGCGAAGGAGCATTTCCGGGCGCCGAGAACGAATTCCGTAATCCCGACGGCTTCGATCTCGCCTACCAGTCAGGTCAGACCGGCACACCCGGGCGAGGTGCTCTGCCCGGGACGTCCGGCAGTTTCGGGGCGTTGGACGGCAAGGTGGCATCGTTCTGCTCGGAAGGCGATCTGACCTGCTCCGCTCCCGAGAACATTGCGCTGCTGCAACTCGCGATCAACGTGGGACGCCAGTTGAATGTCGACGCGTTGCAGAAGGAGGGGCTGACCCCGGCGACGGGACAGGATCTCGCGGTGGTGATCGGGCAGATCGCTCTCGCCGCGTTCGCGGACATCCAGTCGCAGGACAATTGGATGCAGTCCGACGAGACGTTCCTCGACGTGTTGGTCAAGGTGTCGGATCCGGCCTACAAGCCCGCCGATCCCGTTGCGGCGCAGTCCGACACGCCGGCCGGTCCGATCTCGTCCAACCAGGCGGTCGACCTCGTCTACCTGCCCGCGAAGGTGCGGAACGAAATCATCGGGTTCATCGCGGACAACCAGAACACGATCCAGGTGGCGATGAGTGATCCGTACCAGCAGACGCTGGGGGAGGGGACCGGCCACCACTTCGACTACTGGCGTGACGCGAACGCCGGAAACGGGAAACCGCTGACGTCTGCCCAGTACGCAGCGGCCTGGCTGACGCACCTTGCGCAGGAAGCGGAGAAGGGCGAGGCGCGCACGGCTGCGCCGCAGCAGTCGACAGCGAAACTCGCGGCCGCCTCGACGAAGGACGCAGAAGCGGTGCAGGTTGCACCCACCACAACGTCCGCCGCGAAGAAGTCCGCGCCGGCCGGCAACACGGTGAGTGCAACCACGACGACCACCAGCTCACCGGCACCTACGACGGTCGCCTCCACGGCATCGCCGGAACCCACGACCGCCGTGGAGGTGGCCGCAGTAACCACGACGTCGCCGTCTGTGCCGCAGGCCGTCTCGGAATCGTCCGCAGTGGCGACCACGGCGGAACCCACGACGACCACCGCAGCGGAGTCGGTGACCACCACCACGCCGGTCGTCACCACGACGACTGCGCAACCGGCGGCGGGGTGAAAGCCGTCAATCTCGGCCGGCTTCCCGTGCCGCCCGTTCGACGCGGGACCTGTAGTTCTCCCACCATGTGCGCTCTGCTGTAGGCAGGTTGTCGTTGTCCGCCCTCAGCCCGGCGGTTCCGTCGACGAGTTCGCGGACGATGTCGGCGTGGCCCGCGTGCCGGTGAGTTTCGGCGATCCCGTGCACGAGAATCCAATGCAGTGTGACGTCGCGGCGGTCTTCGGGCCAGTGCGGTATCCGTCCGGGCGCGTCGAGCGGCAGCGTCCGGACGGTGGCGTCCGTGTACTCCCACGCCCGGCGGTACAGGCCGACGACATAGTCGCGTGACTCGTCAGCCATCGCCCACATGTCCACATTGTCTTCGGTGTCGTCGGTCACCCACGGTGGGAAGTCTGCGGATCGGCCGAAGGGCTCCCCGAAGTAGCCGATCTCGACGCCGGTCAGGTGTTTGACCAGCCCCAGCAGGTTCGTGCCGGTTGCGGTCAACGGTCGGCGGATGTCGTACTCGGACAATCCGTCCAGCTTCCACAGCAGCGCGTCGCGCGCGGCCTGGAGGTAGTCGTGGAGGTCTGCCTTCGGATCGGTCAATGCCCCTCCTGATCGGTCAGCGGCAGTGCCAGATGGTCAGTCGTTCTCGGCGTCGGCGGAGTCCTCCGTCAACTCGGGCGCGTTCTCTCTCGTGGCCATGCCGCCGTCCTTGCCGCGATCGGCTGGGCCCGGGCGCCCGCCTTTCGGCTCGTCCTTCTCGTCGTGCGTGCTCTCGGACACGATCACCCTCTCCTTCCGCTGACCCCGCTTCGCCTACCCGAAAGCGGTGAGACCAAAACGCGAGGCTCACCGATGCCGCGACTGCAGGACTGCGGCGAAACCCCAGAGTCCGCAGAACATCACCAGCGCGGCAGCGGCGGCGACGAAGAGACCGGGCCTGCCCATCGTGTGATGGGCAGGCCCGGTTCCGGAATGCGAGCGTCTAACGTCGCCCGGTCACGAGTTTGACCAGGAACAGGAGTATCACCGCGCCGAGGAGGCAGGTGAAGAAGCTGAACCAGAGACCGCCGCCTTCGACGTCTCTGCCGAAGAGGCTGAGGATGAAGCCGCCGAGGAGTCCGCCGACGACTCCGACGACGATGTTGAGGATGATCCCCATCTGGGCGTCGGTCTTCATGATCTTGCTGCCGATCCACCCGGCGAGACCGCCGATGATGATCCAGCCCAGAATTCCCAGTCCTAGCACGTATCAGTCCTTTCGGGGGTGAGTGTCATCCGGCGGTCGCCGGTGCCACTCGGAGAGGAGACGCCCGTTGCGGGCCGGTAGGGTTCCGGCCCGCAAACGTGTCACTGTTCGGCGCGCTGGCGTGCTTCCTGCGCCTCGGCCTTGCAGCGTGCCTTCTCTGCTTCGGCTTCCTTCGCGGCTGCCTCGCGCTGAGCGGCGGCTTTGTCCTGCTGCGCCTTGCCCTCGCGGGTGAGGTCGTCCTGGCCGGACACCGCTCCCGCGGCTTCCTTCGCTTTGCCCTTGACGTCTTCGACGACGCCCTTGACGGCCTCTGCCGGTCCGCTGTTGTTCTCAGCCATGTTCGTCACCTTTCGGTAGTGGGATGGTCGGTCCGTACTCACCGCGCTTGCGAGGCGGCCTGCTTCTCGGAGTGCGCACCGTTGGTGGAGAGGCTGCCGCCGGAGTTCTCGAGGTGGGCGCGCACGAACCACTGGAACTTCTCGAGTTCGCCGGTCTGGCCGATGAGGAGGTCCTCGGTGATCGGGTCGAGTTCGCCCGTTTCGGCGATCGCCTTGCGGTTGTCTTCGACGACGCCGCTGTACACGAGGTCGAGGGCACCGAGGTGCGCCTGCGCCGTGTCGCGGTGCACCGAGTAGTCGTCCCACGTGCGGTCGCGGGTGATGGCGGCCGGTGTGCCGTCGGGCGACTTCCCCAGGGCGGCGATGCGCTCGGCGACCGCGTCTGCGTAGCCGCGCACCAATTCCACCTGCGGGTCGATCATCTCGTGCACGCCGATGAAGTTCGGACCCACCACATTCCAGTGAATGTGCTTGAGCGTCAGATGAAGATCGTTGTACGCGCTGAGCCGCTTCTGCAGGATGTCGGCGACTTGCGCTCCCTGATCGTCGGAAAGACCTGGCACGGTGAACTTCGACATTCTCGGTCCTCTCTTTCGCTTACTGACTGCCTGCGGAACCCCGGGGGTGGATGCCCCGTTTCGGTCGCCTGCGAGTCGGGGAGGCGCGTGGTGAACTCACCGCCTACCCGTGACGGAAGGTCTCGAATCACGGGCCCTGACCTCGCCGGCGACTTCTGTTCGTGTCGCCACGCGTTCTCGACTCGATCGCTGAAGTTCCGACGCTTCGACCGTACTACAAAATCTATGTCTGGCAAATCAGATCTTCTGTGGTGTCGGGCGTGGATGCGTTGCGTCCGCCAGATCACGATTGTGCAAACGCTCGGCCCGAACCGCCCCGTACTCGAAAGAGACCCACTATTTTCGGGTTGATTCGGCCAGGGGGTCGAAAGTGTGCATGCCGAGGAGGAGCAATGCTCAACGTGGCTCTGCTTGTGGTTCTGCTCATTGCGAGCCTGGGGGGCGGCGCCGCGCTCCGCGGCCTGGCCGATCGGAGGGCGGCACGATGAGCGCCGGCGACACACTGCCTGCCCGCCCGTCGACGGACCTGCAGACCGGCACGGTGCGATGGTTCAACGCCGAACAGGGTTTCGGGTTCCTCGCCCCGGCCGACGGATCCGACGACGTCTTCGTCCACGTCTCCGAAATCGCTGGAGACGGTCACCGCATCCTCGTGGACGGGCAGCGCGTCAGCTTCACCGTCTGCCGCACCGACACCGGCAACCAGGCACGCGACGTCCGGATCGCCTGAGACCCACCGAATCGGGTTCGTCGAACCACACGTCAGGACACATTCGGGACACGTTCGCACTTTCGTTCGCCGGCGGGTTGAGGGCCGCGGCAGCTGGGTACGCTGCCGAGAGTCGCAGAAACCGACGACACAGACGTGGAGTGCAGATGGCCGAGGTCGACGAGGTTAGACGAATGAAAACGAGATCCGGTGTGCCCGTGGAACTTCGTGTGGCGGCGGAGTTCGAACAATTGCCCGTGGTGCGCGCCGTGGCGGAAACGCTCGCCGTTCTGGGTGACTTCACGCTCGACGACGTCGCCGATATCAAACTCGCCGTGGACGAGGTGTGTTCGGAACTGATCGCGGCGACGCCGGGAGGTGCCGAACTGACGTGCTCCTTCGCGGTGACCGAAACCGGGTTGCACGTGACGATCAGTGCACCCCTCGCTCGACGCGGGGTGCCCAACCGGGAGAGTTTCGGTTGGCACGTGCTCGAGACGTTGATGAATGCGGTGTCGGTGTCGGAGGGACCCGTCGGTAACGGGTCCGTCGAGCGGACCGTGGCGGTGGAACTGGTCAAATACCGGGGCACCATCTAGTGTCACCGGTTTCGGAACGCAGCGAACGGCACCGTCCCGGCAGAGACGACTACAAGGACGTGGCGCCCGCGGTGGCGCGTCTGCGAACCCTGGAGGAGTCGTCGGGGGAGGCGTCCGCGCTGCGCGACGAGATCATCACACGGTGCCTTCCGCTGGCCGATCACATCGCCCGCCGGTTCGGCGGTCGCGGCGAGGCGCACGAGGACCTGCTGCAGGTCGCCCGGCTCGGGCTGGTGAAGGCGGTCGACCGCTTCGATCCGGACCGCGGCTTCGACTTCGTGTCCTACGCGGTGCCCACGATCATGGGTGAGGTTCGCCGGTACTTCCGCGACACCGGGTGGTCGATGCGGGTGCCCCGGCGCATGCAGGAACTTCACGCGTTGATTGCCAAGGCCGTCGACGAGCTGTCGCAGGAACTGGGGCGGTCACCGTCGGCCAGTGAGATCGCCGCCGAACTCGAACTCGACGTCCGGGAAGTGTCCGAGGGCCTGCTCGCGAAGAACGCCTACCAAACCTTGTCGATGGATGCGGCCATGGGAGATGACCCCGACGACCTTCCCCTCGCCGAGACACTCGGCGAAGAGGACCCGGAGCTCGCGAACGTGGAGAGTCACGCCTCGGTGCGGCCGGCGCTGGAGAAACTTCCGCCGCTCGAACGGCGAGTACTGATGTTGCGCTTCTTCGGATCGATGACCCAGACGGAAATCGCCCAGCGCGTGGGCGTCTCACAGATGCAGGTCTCGCGGATCCTGGCACGCACCCTGTCCGCGCTGCGGGAGCAGTTGGGCGGCGGCTGAGCGGACCGTATCGGCTCGTTCGACCGCTTCCGGTGAACCGGCCGCGCCCGGCGACGGGATCGGTGGACGAAGTCGGTTCCCGGGTCGAGTAAAGTCTTCTCGACGGTAGAGACAACTGCTGCGTTCGTTCAGTGGGTGTCCTGTCGGTTACACCCGGAATCCGAGGTGTATCCGAGAATGGCCGAGACTGCGGGTGAGCGCCCTGAGTCGATGTCCCCTGATCTCGACGGGGCGACGATCGCCGCCCAATTGGGCTCGTTGGCAACCGTGTTGGACGAGTTCAATCGGAACTCCGGCTCACAGGTGGAGATGGGCCTGCTGCTGCAACGGGTCTGCGAGCAGGTGGTGGACGCGATCGCCGGCGCCGACATGGCCGGAATTTCGTTGCTGCGCGACGGACACGTGGAGACCGTCGCCTTCACGGACCAGGCGGTCCGGCAGATCGACATCGAGAACTTCCAGGCCATCGATGGCGACTACTTCGGTGTCGCGGGCACACGGAAGGTCGTCAAGGCGAGACTCGGGGAGGCCGCGACGCGGTGGCCGTCCCTCGCCGACAACCTCGACCAGGCCGGCATGCGCAGTTTCCTGTCCGCGCCGCTCGCCGTCGACGAGGCCCTCGCCGGGACCCTCAACATCTACGGGCAGGGCGATCACGGGTTCAGTGAACTCGACGCCGTGGTGCTCCTCGTCTACACCACGGCGATCGAGGGGTTGCTCAGGAGCGCGCGCAGCGTGGAGTTGGCCAGGAACGAGGTGACGGGCCTCACGCGGGCCATGAAGAGCCGCGCCGTCATCGAGCAGGCCAAGGGGATCGTGATGGCGCTGCGGGGTGTGTCCGCGGACCAGGCGTTCGAGATTCTCGTCGCGCAGTCGCAGCAGGAGCACGTGAAGTTGGCGGAGGTGGCGCGCCGCATCGTCGAATCGGTGACGACGAATCCGGAGTGAGGCCTGTGTGACGGTGATCAGTCGGTGGTGACCGGGGCCACGGCACCGAGGAAGGACTGCGCCCACCGGTGCACGTCGTGATCGAGCACCTGCCGGTGCAGCCGCGACATGCGGCGCCGTCCTTGCTCCCGCTCCTGGCCGAGTGCGGCCACGATCGTGTTCTTCATGCCGTCGAGGTCGTGCGGGTTCACCAGGTAGGCGCCCCGGAGTTCGGCGGCGGCACCCGCGAATTCGCTGAGCACCAGCGCACCGCCCAGGTCGGCCCGGCAGGCGACGTATTCCTTCGCCACGAGATTCATTCCGTCGCGCATCGGGGTGACGAGCATGATGTCCGCGGCGAGGAACAGCGCGATCAGCTCGCTGCGATCGACCGGCTGGTAGAGGTAGTGCACCACCGGACGGCCGATCTGCCCGTGATCGCCGTTGATGTGGCTGACCTGCTCCTCGATGGAACTGCGCATCTTCATGTAGTGGTCGACGCGTTCACGGCTCGGGGTGGCGAGCTGCACCATCACGGTGTCGGAGGGGTCGAGGCGACCCTCGTCGAGCAGTTCGCCGAGCGCCGACAACCGCAGGTCGATGCCCTTCGTGTAGTCGAGCCGGTCGACGCCGAGGAGGATCTTCCGCGGGTTTCCGAGCTCCCGGCGGATCTCCGCGGCCCGTTCGACGACGGCAGGGTCGGCGGCCTGTTCGACGAGTTGCCGGGAGTCGACGGAGATGGGGAACGCACCGACCTGGACGACACGGTCATCGAGCGTCACCCGGCCGAGCGCGCCGCGCACGCCGACGCCTGCCGCGGTGGCGTCGAGTCCGAGTAGCCTGCGGGCGAGGAACAGGAAGTTGTGGGCGCCCCCGGGCAGATGGAAGCCGATGAGGTCGGCCCCGAGAAGCCCCTCCATGATCTCTTTCCGCCACGGCAGCTGCATGAACAGCTCGACCGGCGGGAACGGGATGTGCAGAAAGAATCCGATGGTCAGATCGGGGCGCATCTCCCGGAGCAGGCACGGCACCAGCTGGAGTTGATAGTCCTGCACCCACACGGTGGCGCCCTCGGCCGCGGTGCGCGCGGTCTCCTCGGCGAAGTGGCGATTCACCTCCAGGTAGGTGTGCCACCAATCCCGGTCGAAGACCGGGGCCACCAGCACGTCGTGGTACAGCGGCCACAGCGTCGCGTTCGAGAAGCCCTCGTAGTACTGCGACACCTCGTCCGAACTCAACTCCACCGGGTACAGATCGATCCCACCGGAGACGATCGGTTCGACCTTCGTGTCGGGCACCCCCGGCCAGCCCACCCAGGAACCGCGCTCCCGGTCGAGCAGGATCGGCTCGAGGGCGGTGACGAGACCTCCGGGGCTGCGCTTCCAGCGTGTCGTTCCGTCGTCGAGTGTCTCCATGTCCACGGGCAGCCGGTTGGCGACCACTACGAAATCGGATGTGCCGTGCGGAGCGGAATCGGTCACGCCGAGCGCCCACCCCGCTGCATTCCACCGGCAACCAGCCGGAACGCGTCCTCGAGCTCGGCGCAGAACGGGATGACCGCCGCCATGTTCATCGCTGTCAACGGCCTGCGGAGAGCGTTGTTCCCGGTGACCGCCCACGGCACGGTGAGCCGGTGCGCGCGGGCGGACATGATCTCCAGAATCGGCAGCGCCGACGCACACAGAAACTGGACGTCGGAGAGATCGAGCACGAACGGCAACCGATCGTCGATCGCTTCCTCGAGATGACTCCCGAACGATGGGAGGGTGGTGACGTCGATGTCGCCGGAGATCCGGACGACCAGGATCCCGCCGGCGCCCGGTGCGCTGTCAACGGCGAGCCGCCCGTGTTCCGGCTCGGCCGCCCAGCTGAACAGCGGCGTATTCGCGGCGGGGTCGTCGGGTGTCGGAGGCGCACTGAGAACGGATTTCATGTTGTTTCCTCACGGTCGAGCGACGAAGGAGACAGGCAGAGAGGCGCGGGAACCGTGCCCGTCCATTGCGGCTGGGGGCTCAACCGTGCAGGTCTCCGACGTTACCTCATTCCGCCGACGGTGGCAGGAGGCTTTTCGGCATCGGATTGCCGCCGGACTCCGCCGTTTCTGTTTTCGACCGCGCCACAGCGTTTCTCGCCAGGCAGCGGCGGCTCTATGTGCGGCGCCGACGCTTCTTGTGCGAACTGTCGCAGAACGGGGCGATGCTCGTCCGCCCGCACCGGCACAGCGCCACGGTGGCCCGATCGCCGCCGATCGGGTTACCTTCGGTGTCGAGGATCCGCGCCGCACCACGCACCAGGAGCGGGCCGTCGGGGCAGACGGTGATGGTCACGTCGGATTCGCCGGCCCCGGATGTGGGAATGGAGTTCATATGACCACCTTGCACTCTCGGTCGGCGTCGGGCACGGTGCCGCAACCGGGAACGTCCATGCCCTGTCCGGCGCCGCGCGGTCCCGTCAGCGGCCTCCTGTTCCCCATTCTGCGCGGAGACGCCGCCGACGCCGAGCCGTTCGTGGTGGCGGCGCGCGCTCTCGCCGCGGCGGAACGGAGTGACCCGCGTGCGTTCCTGTTCGACGAGGACGCGCAGATCTGCCTGACTGCCCTGTACGAACTGCACCTGCAGGGGATCGCCGGGGTCGACGACCGGTGGGAGTGGGACAGCGACCTGATCGCCGCCCGGTCGGCGCTGGAGGTGCCGTTCGACGCCGCGATCGGCGTGCTCGCGGGTCCGCCGACGGGCGTCGACGACGTGGTGGCGGCGTTGTGGGAGATGACCGCACCCAGCACCGCGCCGGGACTGTCCGGGTATATGGCCCATGACGCGGATCTCACCCAGTTCCGGGAACTGCTGATCCACCGCTCCCTCAACCAGCTGCGCGAGGCGGACGTGCACACGCTCGGCATTCCGCGGCTCGCGGGCGCACCGAAGGCGGCGCTGGTGGAGGTGCAGTCCGACGAATACGGCGGCGGCAGACCCGACCGCATGCACTCGGCGTTGTTCGCGACGACGATGCGCGAACTCGGACTGTCCGACGCGTACGCGCACTACGTCGACGCGGTGCCCGCCGTGACGCTGGCGTCGCTGAACGCGCTGTCCCTGTTCGGCCTCCACCGCAGTCGTCTCGGCGCCCTGGTGGGGCACCTGTGCGCGGTGGAGACCACGTCCGCGTTGCCGAGCAAGAAATACGCCGCGGGACTGCGCCGGCTCGGGTTCGGGACGGCGGCCACCCGGTTCTTCGACGAGCACGTGGAGGCCGACTCCGTGCACGAACAGATCGTGTGCCGGGACCTCGCCGGCGGGTTGGTCGCCGCCCGGCCCGCGGCGGCCGACGACGTCCTGCTGGGGGCCGCGGCGTGTCTCGCGTTCGACGACCTGGTCGGCGACCACGTCACCCGGTGCTGGGAACGCAATCGCACGTCCCTGCGGCAACCGGCCGGGTAGCGGTCAGGTGCCGGACGCGGCGACCGCGTTCTCCAGATCGGTCAGCGACGTCTCCAGGTGCGTGATGATCCGCTGGAGGTGCGGGACGGCGTGCCGATCACCGACCACCCCGACGTCGAGCTGACCGGACCGGCTGGTGAGGGTGATGCTCAGCGCCTGACCCCCGAGGACCGTCGGCGCCGGGTACACCGCGTCCAGGCGCGCGCCGTTCCAGTACCGCGGCCGCGACGGGCCCGGCATGTAGGAGATCATGACGTTGAACGGCGGGGGAGTGTCGTCGACGAACCGGCGGACCGGTTCGAGCAGGATCGGGCTGATCGCCAGTGCGCTCATCACCTGGAACTGGGTGTGGCTCAGCGCCCCGAACACCCGGTTGGTGTGCTCGACCGATTCGCTGATGCGGGCGAGGCGGGCGGCCGGGTCCGCTTCGTCGGTGGCCAGCCCGACGACCATCGCGCCGACCCCGTGGTCGCGGCCGCGTGGTCCGATCATGGTGCCGCCGAGGTCGAGCGGGACCGGCAGCATCGCAGTCAACGGCGCTTCGGGCAGTGCGTACTGCTCGACGAGATAGTGACGCAGCGCCCCCGAGCACATCGCGAGCACCACCGCGTTGATCGTGGTGCGGGCGGCGGCGGCCACCGACACCAGACGCCGGATCGGCCACGACCGGGCCGCGAGTTTCCGGGCCCGGCCGACGGGGACGTTGAGCATCGTGGGCGGTGACTGCAGGGGAAGCGTCAGATGCTGGTCGCGGACACCGTCGTACGCGACTTTCGCGAGCGCGGGCAGCACCCCGACGATGCTGGTGGCGGCCCGCACCCCGGCCCGGACCGCGGCGACGGGCAGCGCGGATTCGCGCCGCGGCGTGCCGGACACCCCGGGTGTCCACGGTGCGGGGCAGTCGCGGGCGTCGGGGTCTGTCGACAGGGCGTGGTGGAGGAGCCGCAGCCCCGCCGGTCCGTCCATCAGCGACAGGTGGATCTTCGAGAACACGGCCGTCCGTCCGTCCGCGAGCCCCTCGATGACGTGGATCTCCCACATCGGGTGTTGCGGATCGAGCGGCATGCCGTGCATCTGGGACACCAGCGACAGCAGGTCCTCCATGCGGCCCCGCCCCGGCACCGCCGTGTGCCGCACGTGGTAGCCGAGGTCGATGCGGTCGTCGAACGACCACCACGGGTAACTGGCGCCCCGCAGGGGGCGGACGGCGCGCCGGCGGAACGTGTCGGACGCACCCTCCTGCGAGATCAGCGCCTCGTACATGACCCGGGCGTGATCTGGTCCCGATTCGCGCGGCGGTTCGAACAGTTCGAGCGCACCCATGTGCATGGGGTGCGAGGGTGTTTCGAACAGCACGAACATCGCCTCGGTGGGACTCATCACCGACATGCAGCGCCTCTTTCTCATGCTCGGGACACGACCCCGAGCATGCCCCGGCGCATCCCACGTCTCCAGGGTAAGCAGAACATGGAAACTTCTTCCACAGGGCCGTTTTCGTGCCGCGCCTGCTCAACCCCGATCGAGCTGCGGAAATACCGTCTCGCGGGCGAGGAGCAGGACGGCGGCGGCGACGGGAATCGCGAGCAGCGCCCCGACGATGCCCAGCAGTGCCCCGCCGATGAGGACGGCGACGACGGTGACCATCGGGGGCACCTTGACGGTTCTACCGATGATGCGGGGAACGAGGAGATAGTCCTCGAACAGGCGGAGGGCGATGAAGAAGACGATGGTCGCCAGCGACACCGGCAGCGACACGGTCAGGGCGACCAGGGCCACCACGACACCGGCGAGGGTGGAACCGACCACAGGAATCAGATCCAGCACGGCGACGAGGACGGCCAGCAACAGCGGGTAGGGGACGTCGAAGGCGACCAGCCACACGAACGTGAGGACGGCGGTGATCAGCGAGATCAGGAGGTTGCCGAGCACGTAGCCGCCGACCTTCGCGAAGATTTCGTCACCGATCAGAATCGTGCGCGGTCGCCGCGAGTTCGGGGCCAGGCGGTACAGGGAGGCCCGGATGTGCCCGAAGTCGGCGAGGAAGTACGCGGTGAGTACGACCACGATCACCATGCCGCTGATGGCGCTGAACACGAACTTGCCCGCGCCGACGATCCCGCCGAGCACCACCGGCACATTGCCCGCATCGAGCGCCCGGCGCAGTTCGTCCTGCAGATGGAAGCGGGTGCTCAGTTCCTCCAGCACCGGGTAACGCTGCTCGAGGTGGCCCAGGTAGTCGGGGGCGTTGTGGACGAGAGCGCCGCCCTGCGTCACCATCGGCGGGATCGCCGCGGCAAGGAAACCGGCCAGTATCGCGAACGCGACGACGAAAACCGTTGTGACGGCTGCCCATCGGGGAAATCCGTGCCGCACCAGCCAGGACACGGCCGGTTCGAGACCGATTGCGAGGAAGGCGGCGACGGCGATGAGCACCAGCACCCCGCGGGCGGCGAGAACGACCTCGATCAGCGCGTACGTGACGGCGACACCGGCGGCCCCGGCCATGCCGATGAAGAACGGAGACCGGCGGTCGAACCGCGGGCCGGGTTTGCCCAGCGGATGCGCCGCCGTGCTGATGCGTGCCGCGCCCTGCTCCGCGGCGACGATCGGCTGCTCCTGCGCGGAGGAATGCGGGTGGGCCACGTTGTCGTCGTGGCCCCCGCCGCCCCCGGTCACGGTCGTTTGACGACTCTGTCCCGCCGTCCGCCACCGGCGGCGGCGTTGCCGATGCGGGGACAGCGATCCGCGGCAGCCGGTACGGCGGGGCCGGGACCGTTCGCGCCCGGCAGTGCCGGTGTGGAGCGGCAGTAGTCGTCGATCAACTCCACCGCACGTTCTGCGCACACGGCGGGCGACGGCATCCGGCCGAGGCCGAGGCCGTCGATCACGATGACACTGCGGCGGCCCAGTCCTTCGACGCCGAGTGACCAGCCGAAGGTCCGGTTCCACGCGAGCACCGCGTTGCGACCGGGCAGATAGTGCAACCGGAACGGCAGCACGAGGACGGCGTCGAATCCGTCGCAGTCCCACCAGTCGATGGAATCGGCGTGAACGCTCCTGGCCACCGTGTGGATGTAGTCCCGAACGGTGCGGGTGTCGGCAATGCCTGTTCCGCTCTTCATCGTCCACCGCCTCAGCTGTTTGACGATCGACATACCCGGCCCCGCAACAGTTGAAACTTCACCCACCGGTGGGTGCTCGAGGGGCGCAGCGCGCCGGTCTGCGGGTAGCCTCGCCGCATGCCGTACTTGGAACGCTCGGGTGATGTGTTCGTCCTGTACTTCGGGGAGGAAGGGGAACGGGACAGCGAGAACGCCTTCCACCCGGACTGGATCGCGAGTGTCGACGGACTCCTCGATCGGGTCGAGCAGCACGACGGCCCCGCCGCGCTGGTGACGACCGCGGTCGGAAAGTTCTACTCCACCGGTCTCGACACCGCCTGGGTCCTCGCCAACACCGACAAGCTGAACTCCTACATCGACCGTGTGCAGGCCCTGTTCGCGCGGATTCTCACCTTTCCACTGCCCACCGTGGCCGCGCTGACCGGACACACCTTCGGCGGCGGCGCCATCCTCGCGGCCGCCCACGATCACCGGGTGATGCGGGAGGATCGCGGCTACTTCTGCCTGCCGGGGATCACCATCGGGGCGAGCTACGCACCCGGCAGCATCGCGCTGCTCGCAGCCCGCCTGCCCGCGCGGGCGGTGCACACCGCCCTGGTGACCGGACAGCGGTACGGCGGCATCGCGGCGAAGGAACTCGGATTCGTCGACGAGGTCGCCTCCGAACAGCAGGTGCTCGCCGACGCCGTCGCACACGCGCAGGGACTCGTCGCGACGCGCGGGCGCACGCTCGGTGAAATCAAGTCCTCCCTCTACTCCGGCGCCGTCGCCTCGCTCCGCACCCCGGTCGTGAACCTCGAGACGCAGGAGGCGTTGAACGGCGGCTGACGAGTCACCACGCACTTCGAGGGGTGTCTTCCGGGAAAACGGGTACTACTCCCGCGAGGAACGGGGCGTCGGGCATCCGTTCCCACCGGCACCCCGGAGGCGACCACCATGAAACGCGTACTGACACTTGTCCTGTCGATCCTACTGGCCGCCTTCGCGCTGGTCGCGTGCGGAAACGGCAGCGACGACTCGTCCGCTTCCTCCGAATCGGAGCACGGCGGGGACCACATGATGACCGACATGCCGTCGATGCCGATGTCCATGCCTGCGGGTGCACGGGAGATCGTGATCAGCGACTTCAAGTACACGCTGCCCGGCACGTTCGCGCCGGGAGAGCAGGTCACCGTCCGCAACGACGACACCGCCGAACACACCGTGACCGCAGACACCGGCGACCTGTTCGACGTGGAGGTCGAACCGGGTGCGACCGCGACGTTCACGGTGCCCGGGCAGCCGGGCACTTTCGCCTTCCACTGCACCTACCACCCGAACATGGTGGGGACGCTCGAAGTTCGGTGACCCCCGTCAGTCCAGCGGCTCGATGCGGAACACCTCGCACCGGTCGGCGGCGGCCGCGAACGCCTCCGGAGAGGAGTTCGCGACCGTCCCTGCCTTCAGGAACATGGTGACCCCGTGCGGCACCCGGATCGGGAACTCGCGAAGGATCCGGGCCCGCTCCGATACCGGCAACGCGACCAGGCGAACACGCTCGCGGTGGCGCCCGCGGGTCAGTTCCCCGCGCCCGGCCGCCCGGGCGTTCTTCGCCCAATCCGATTCGGCGTACCCGGCGACGACGTAGGTGTGGCCGTCCACCTCGTACGGCGAGACCGGCGTCGACCGCGGCACCCCCGTCGTCCGGCCCGGGACGGTGAGCGCCGGCATCGGCATCGGCACCCCCAGCCGGTGCAGGCCGACGATCACCCTGTTGACGTGGGCGAGATACCACGGCGGCAGCACTCTCCCGGTCCGGCGCACCATGCCTCGACTATTCCGAACCCGCCGCTGCCGTGGCAACCACCTCGGGCACATGTTCCCAGCCAGGCACCTCGGCCCAGGCGTGTCGAGCAGTCCGGGCACGGGCGAGGAGGCGGTCACACAGGATTCGATGCCCAAGGACCGGCGACGGGGGACCTTCGGCCCTGCCCGCGCCGACGAAGCAGCGAGATGGTGGAACCATGGGCTACGAAGTCGAACTGGTCGAAGTCGACGCAACCCCGGCGGCCGTGGTCCGGGGCCATGTCGACTGGGACCGCCTCGTCGACTTTCTCGGGCCCGCATTCGGTGAGGTGGTCGCGGTCGCCGACAAACAGGGACGGCGCATCTCCGGGGCCCCGTTCGCGCGGTACCGCGAGTCTGCGGACGGACAGTGCGATATCGAAGCCGGATTCCCCCTCAGCGGCCGCATCACCGCCCGCGAACAGGTCGAACCGACGGCACTGCAGGGCGGCACCGTCGCCACGACAGTCCACGTGGGCGACTACCGAGGAGTGTGCGCCGCCTACGGCGCGGCCGCGCACTGGATCTCCGCCCACGGCTACGCCGTCTCCGGTGACCCCTGGGAGTGCTACCTCGACGGTCCCGGACTGCGGCACCCCACACGGAAGTGTTCTTCCCCTGCTGCGACCGCAACGAGCGCTGACCGCCGCCGCACAGACCATCCGACGAGGACGAACGATGACAACCCGCGAACCTGCACCGCATTCACTCACCCCGAGCGCCGCGGTCGATACCGAAGCTCGACCACTGCCGCTGAGGGTGGCCGCCCCGCGACTCGCCCGCTGCGCCGCACGAACGGCATTCCTGCTCGCACGCCGCCGCCTGCACCAACCAACCCGAAACAAGGGCCGGCGGATGACCTTCGCCGACGGCACCACCGGCACCGTCTACCGGGAAACCGTTGCGGACGGTGACCCTCTCGCCGACCCGGTAGTCCTCGTCGTGTCCTTCCGGCTGCGCGGAGTCCACGGCCGTGGCCACGCCCTCTTCCGGGCAGAGAGCTTGCTCAACACCCCCCTGTTCGCCGGATTCCCCGGCTTCGTCTCCAAGCTGTGGCTGACGGCAGACGAAGACGAGAGATACCGGGGGTTCTATCAGTGGGACGGCGCCCGGGCCGCCGACGACTACGTGAGCGCGTTGTGGTGGCCCCTGGCCCTGGTGAGCCACCGTGCTTCGATCCGATACCGCGTGCTGCCCGGCCTACGACGCGACGAGGTTCTCGCAGACTCCGCCGCACCCGACGCGAGCACCGGCCCCACCTGCGGGCCCTGGTGGCGACTGGTCCGAACGGGAAGTCGATCGCGATGACCCCACACGGCGGCGAGCACTTCACGCCCGCGTGATCGAGGTCGAATGAGGCACGAACCTCCACTCCGCCCGCACCGCCGGGGCCGTCGAGTGGCTGGGGATGATCGGCGCACCACCAGGCTAGCCCAGGCTGATGGTGCAGCCCGGCCGCAGTTCGACGACCCGGTCGCGGCACATGATCTCGATCGGTCGCTGGTTTCCGGCGCCGGCGCTGACCTCGACCTGCCTCCCGCTGACCTTCAGCCACAGCTGGTGTCCACGGTACGAGATCGGAAACACCAGCGCGCCCATCGTCTCCGGCCACTGTGGGCCGAGAACCAGTCGATCTCCGCGTGTTTCGAGGCCGGTGAAACACCGCTGGAGTAGGTCGATGCTGCCTGCCATGGCAGCCAGGTGAATGCCCTCCGCGGTCGTACCGCCCTGGATGTCCGCGATATCGGAGGCGAGCACCCTCTCGAAGTAGTCCATCGCCTTGTCGCGGTTGGCGCGGGCCAGTACCCACGAGTGCACGACCGCGCTCAAGGTCGAGCCGTGCGACGTTCGGGCGAGGTAGTAGTCGATGGTCCGCGGGATGGCGTCCGGTTCGAATCGATACTCCAGGAGCCCGAACAGATCCCGCAGTTCGTCGGCGGAGAGGAGGTAGAACAACATCAGCACATCGGCCTGCTTGGAGGCCCTGTACCGGTTGACGTCGTCGCCCTCGGCCTCGAGTATGCGGTCGAGCCGCTGGATGTCGCCGTACCGCTCCCGGTAGCGGTCCCAGTCGAGTTCGGTCAGATCGCCGTAGCCCTCGAACTGGCTGATCACCTGATCGTGGAAGGGAACGAACATGCGGCGGCTGATGTCAGACCACCGGGCCATCTCCTGCGCGTCCAGGTGGAGGCTGTCGACGAGGTCTGCCCGGTTCGGGGCGGGAACGGCATCGAGTGCTTCGATGGCACGCAGAATCACCCACACCGCCATGACATTGGTGTATGCGTTGTTGTCCACGCCGTCGTAGGGTGCGTCAGGATAGCCGGAATGGAATTCGTCCGGTCCGACGACGCCGCGGATGATGAACCGGGACCGCGCTCGATCGTACGATGCGAGGCTGGCGAAGAACCGGGCGATCTCCACGAGCATCTCGGCGCCGAAATCCCCGAGGAACTCCAGGTCACCGGTGACCTGGTAGTACTGCCACACGTTGTACGCGATCGCGATGCCGATGTGGTGTTGTCGCCAGCTGGGGTCGGGCAACCAGCGCCCCGATCGCGGATTGAGGTGCAGTTGCTGGCTTTCCTCACGCCCGTCGCTGCCCGACTGCCACGGGAACATCGCACCCCGGTACCCGGCGGCGCTCGCCGCGCGGCGGGCCTCGGGGAGACGACGGTACCGGTAGTGCAGCAGCGACCGGGTCAGTGCGGGAACTCGCAGATTCAAGACGGGGAAGACGAAGAGCTCGTCCCAGAAAATGTGGCCCCGGTACGCCTCGCCGTGCAAGCCACGAGCCGGGACACCCACGTCCAGGTCTGCGGTGTTCCGGGAAACCGTCTGCAGCAGGTGCAGTAGGTGGAACCGCACGATCCGCGATGCGTCCTCGTGGCCGGCGAGGTCGATTCCCACCCGGTCCCACAGGTGCTCCCACGCCAGCACGTGACCGTCGAGCAGTTCGTCGAATCTGCCAAACCCGGGCAGCCAGCGGGTAGCTTCGTCGCCGGGGTCGGAGATCGCGTGATCGCGCCCGGTGAACAGGGTCACCGTCTTCTCCATTGTGACTGGGCGCCCCGTCGCGATGTCGACGGTGATGTCGTGTCCGGTCCTTCCGTCGCGGTCGAAGAACCGGTAGTGGCTGTTGCAGGGCTTACCGTCGAACCACACCGTGGTCCGTGCCGCCATCGCCACCGGGATGCGGGACCGGTTCGTCTGCATGGTCAGTAGGACCGCATCGGGCGGCAGCTCGGCGGCGTGTACTCGTTCGAGGTGGTCGCTGGCGAGGTCTCGATACCTGTCGACGAGGGTGTTCCGCACCGAACCGTCTAGAGCCGAACGGAATTCGACTGTGCCGGACCAGTCTTCGGCCACGATCGTCGTCTGGAGCGCACAGACGTGGGGGAGATGCATTGCGACGAAACGGCGTTGGACGACCGAGGTCGTCCGCCCGTCCCGATCGCGGTACCGCAACCTGCGGGTGAGCACCGACCGGCGGAGGTCGAGATACTGGCGGTAGTCGAGCAATTCGACCGCATCGAGATCGAACCACGGTCCGCCGTCGATGCGGAACGTCGTCGTCAGCCAGTTCGGCACGTTCACCAGGCTTTCGTTCACCAGGGCCGTGCCCGAACGCTCCTCACTCAAACGGTTGTAGACGCCCGCGACGTAGGTGCCCGGATAGTGGCCGGGTCCGGCCGGGGCTTCGGGTGCACAGCCGCGCGTGGCAAAGAATCCGTTACCCACCGTGCAGAGAGCCTCGCGAAGTTTCTCGGTCGCCGGGGAGTAGCCGTCGAAGAAGAGGGTCCATCCCCCGGCCCGCGATGCGTCCGCGGGGTCTCGGTCGAGCAGATCCGCCAGTCGCTCGAGCAGTTCCCGAACCTGTGTGGGGGCGTTCACCGCGAACTGCGCCGCGGATCGCCGATCTGCGGCCTCCCGGCACCGGACCACAATGCCCACCCCCTCGGCCGACACCGCGTCGAACGCGTCCTCGTCCGTCAGGTCGTCGCCGATGTAGATCGGCAGCGTCGACCCCGCATCGACGACGTGCTCGAGTATCCACTGCAATGCCCGGCCCTTGTCCCACTCGACGTCGGGGCGCAGTTCGATCACCTTCCGTCCACCGGTGACCCGAAGCGCCTCTTCCCGGCCCCCGACGTCGTACACCGCCGCCGCGACCTCGTCGACGTGCTCGGCCGGCACGTTCCGGTAGTGAACCGCGACGGTGAACCGCTTGCGTTCGACGAGCACACCCGGAATGTGCTGCAGACGCTCCACCAGGACCGGGGCCACCCGGTCGAGCACAGGAACGGCGGCGAGCGCGCCGGGATTCTCGTACCTCTGGCCCGCGGGCCCGGCGAGTTCGAAACCGTGGCTGCCCGCGTACCAGATCCCGGACATGCCGACCCGTTCCCGGACATCCGCGAGGTCACGGCCGCTGATCACGGCGACGGGGCATTCGGCGGCCAATCGGGACAGTGCGGCTGCCGCTCCGTCGACGAGGGCAGCGGCGGCCGGATCGGGCACGATGTCCGCCAGTGTGCCGTCGAAATCGAGAAAGATCGCCGGCCTGCGCACACGCAGGAGCGCGGTGAGCTCGTGACGGGAGGTCATCGCGTCGGGAATCTCGGAGAGCCGGCGATCGCACGCGCGGAGTTCGACCTCGGACAGGTTCCCGACCACCACGTCGGCGCCCCGACTTCGCAACACATCGGTCCGTTCCGACCGGCCGACGGCGACCACCAGAGCGAACCCGGCTCGGCTCGCGTCCGCTACAGAGTCCTCGCAGGCGGTGACCACCACCGCACTCGCGAGCGGCGCACCGAGCTGGGCCGCGGCGTTCCGCGGAGCGGCCTCGTCGACCCCGATCGGAAACAGGTCATCGATTCCCACGGCAGCGAGCACGTCCTTCACATCGCCACCCGCCGAGAACACCGCAGTCCCGACCCCGAGACCCCGCAACCGGCGCACCAGAGCCACAGTCGATTCGACGCACGGCACACCGTCACGCGCGATGCGCGCCCGGAAGTGTTGTCTTACGCGTGCGCACAGTCCTGCAACGGTATGTTCATCCGCCGCCGCGCCGCGCACCCCCCGCGAAAGGGATACGCCCCGGGATGTCAAGAAGTCGGTGATTCCCGCCGCTGTCGTCCGCCCCTCGAAGAACCGGTGGTAGTCGCGGTCGCGGAACGGGCCGCGGTCCACACCGCCCTCGCCTGCGCGCCGGGACAGGAAGGCGTCGAGAACGTCAGCGCATGCTGCGGTTCTCGCCGCCTCGGTGTCGACGACCACGTCGAGATCGAAGACGACTGCGCCGTGGTGACGCAGATCGATCAGCGGCCGGGTCACGGTCTCAGCCTCCATCGCACGCGAGCATGTTCGCCTGTTTTCCATTGACACCAGCGTTGGGCACAGCGACCGTCGAACGGGGGTCACGTGGGAAGAACGGGACACCGGTCACGGCGCTTTCCACATCGTGCGGACAGTACCCCTCGATTCGACCCCACCATCGTCTCCTTGCGCTAGGGTCCACAGTCCTCGAACACGCCGACCGGCAACCGAGACCCGGAGTGGTGATCCGTGAAACCCGGCAGGACCGTCGCGCTCGTTCTCGGCTGCCTGTGCGCTCCGCCAGGAAAGCGCCGACCGACAGGTACCCGCGTGCACGCATGCCAGAGCGCGGTCCGCGGCGAGGCCATGAGGTCAACCATCAAATCGGACATAGTCGCACCTTCCGAACGCTCGAAGCATCGATGCCAAATCGGTACATAGTCGCAGGTCGGCGCGCGAACCCGAGGACTTCTTCGCGTTACCCCTCCAAATCAGCCTGGCGGCGAGGGTGACACGGCGAACGGTTCCACGTCGGCCTCGACCGGATCCCGTTGGCAGGCCGGACCGCGCTGCTGCAGGCCGCACGCGACGGCGTCCGCGAACCGGCCATCACAGCCCCAGGCATTGATGATCCGCCATTGTGCGACAAGAACATCGAAATCGACACGGGCACGGTCCGGCTTGCAGGACACCTGACCATCCCGGAAGACCCCATCGGAATGGTCGTGTTCGCGCACGGCAGCGGCAGCAGCCGACACAGCCCCCGCAACCGCTGCGTCGCCGACATCCTGAACCGAGCCGGACTCGCCACACTCCTGTTCGACCTCCTCTGCGTCGGCGAAGGAGGCGATCGAACCCTGGTGTTCGACATCGACCTCCTCTCGGAGCGACTGGTCGACCCGACCTCGCGGGCGAGTGCCTGAGGAAAGTGCAGACCTGCACCCTGTTGATCGTCGGTTTCCTCGACCTCAATCGCCGGGCACAGGCCGCGATCCCCGGCAACAGCCGCATCGAGATTCCGGGTGCCACGCACCAGTTCGAGGAGCCGGGCACTCTCGAACAGGTCGCGGCCGTGGCTCGCGGCTGGTTCACGACCTATCTGCCGTCCCAGGCAGCCGGGTACGCGGGGCCTCATCCACGCTAGGCGCCGATCTCGGGCATCGCCATCCGGGCCGGGCACGGTCGAGGAGCGTGAGCCGCCGCTCGCTCCGGCAACAACAGGGAGGACAGATCCCGTCGGATCAGACGCGGACCCGTTTCTGCCGAGTGTCGCGGGGTTCGGCGTAATCGTCGAGAACCATGCGCATGGCCGCGATTGCCCTCCGACGGTTCTCGGAATCCGAGATCCGCGCGAGTTGGTGCTTGAGACCGACCGCAAAATCGGCGTAGTCGTTCTGCCAGTCGCGGCCGACCAATTGAGCCGCATCCGAACGCGCGGTGCCGACCAGCTTCGCCGGGGTGCCGGACTGCAGCTGGTAACTTTCTCCGATCGCCGGGATGATGACGGGAAGCGAAGGATCGTGCTCTGTGACCAGTTCGGCCGGCGCCGCCGCTGCCCCCGGCTCCCCGTGCGTCAGGAACAAGCTGCCCGAGATCGGCTTCCGCTCCGTGATCCACGTCAGAAGTTCGGTCTGGTCGGCATGGGCGGAATAGCTGTCGATCCGCCGGACATGGGCTCGAACATTGAGGTCGGTTCCCGAAATGCGCACGCGCTCTGCGCCTTCGAGCAGCACACGTCCAAGCGATCCTTGTGCCTGGAACCCGACGAACAGGATCGTGGAATCCCGGCGATGCAGATTGTGCTCGAGGTGATGGCGAATGCGTCCGGTCTCGCACATGCCCGAGGCCGCAACGACGATGCCCCCCGACATGTTGTTGATCCGCATGGAAGCGGAAGCGTCATCTACATAGTGGATCGCGGGATGGTGGAAGACATCCTTGCCGCCGAGATCCTCGAGTTCGGATGCATGTCTGGCGAAGACACTGGTCGCACGGTTGGCTAGTGGTGAGTCGACGGAGACCGGCACGTGGGGGATGCGATGCTGGTCGGCGAGATACGCGATATCGAGTAAGAGTTACTCGGTGCGCTCGAGTGCGAAGGCGGGGATCACCAGATTGCCGCCGCGGGCGATGGCCGTGTTGATTTCTTCTTCGAACAGGTCGCGTCGCTGGGCGAGGGTGAGTTGCGCCCGCGTTCGGCTGCCGTAGGTCGATTCGCAGACGACGTAGTCCATCCCTGAAGGCCCCTCAGGATCTGCGTGGAACGCCTTTTCGTCGCTCTGCCTCGAACTCTTGGATCCGCCCGGCGTCGGCGAGCATGTATTCCAGGAGGTCGGCGGATTGGTCGGTGCAAAATATCGGTCCCTCGTAGCTCTGTGCCACCAGTTTGGGCAGCAGTCCACAATGATCGATATGGGCGTGGATGAGGACGACGGCGTCAACGGTGTCCGGCGCGAAGGCGAAAGCCCCGCAGTTCAGCGTCGCGAGGCTGCGTGATCCCTGGAACAGTCCGCAGTCCACCAGGATGCGCCGGTCCTCGAACGTAAATTCCATGCACGAGCCGGTTACCGTCTTCGCGGCGCCGTGAGGGTCACGTGATTCGCCATGGGAGCCTCGTCTGAGGCGGCTTGGTTCTGGCCGAAATCGGCGTACGAGCGCGGGCACGCACCAGATGCGGTCGCATCACTGATGCTGCGCGAGCACTCGCCCCCACTGTTCGGCCCGCGCCGCTTCGTTGTCCTCGAGATGCGACTCCTTGTCGACGAGGAAACTCTCCGACTCCGCAACGAGATCGAACCCCAAGTGGCGAAGCTTCTTTCCGATACCTTTCGATGCCCTCCCAGTCAACAAGGCGGGTGCATCCGCGCGGGTGTCGAACGCGACTGCCCTGCCATGTGAGGGCGGAAGCGACGAGAGCCATTCTCGAAGACCCTCACTGGTGGCATCGGGCTCGAGCGTCACCGTACTGTCAGGCTTGTGAGCGGTCTCTTCCGCACCGCGGCGCGTCGACTCCCGGCTCATCCCGTGTACGTGCGTCGGGCCGCCGACGATCAACAGGTCGTACGCGGACAGGTCCTCCTCACGTGCCTGCGACACCGGAACAGTTTTCACCGCACCGGTCGTGGCCACTCCACGCGCGATCGCTTCGGCGACGTGACGGGTGTTTCCGAACATCGACTCATAGACGACGAGTGTGCTCATGATCTATTCCTCCTGTAACGAGTGCCCCGTCGGGGCGAGTGGATCGACCACAGGTGCAGTCCTCCGAAGGATTCATCCACGACCGTTTCATCCGCTGTAGCCGCCCCGTGAGGGCGCAAAGATTTGTGACAGTTGGGATTTCGTGTACAGTTTCAGATGACAGAGGACAGTCACGACGCGCGTTGATCGTAATCGGCGTCGAACATGACGCGCACCCACCAGTTGGCCAACGGGCTCGGATCGGGCCACCTCACGACGTCCGGTTCGGGCACCGGAACGCATTGCTGCCTGCCTCCGGCATTCGACGGCGGGATTCGCCGGGCCGCAGGCAGTCGGCGTTCTCTGGGTGCTGGCTTCATGTCGACTCCATCCGGGGTGATATTCCTTCTGCCATCGAACCCGCCCGGCCCGGCCCCCGACTAGGGCCGACCGTCACTTTTGGGCCGCCACCGCCCGTCTTCTCCCGGCCGCTTGGGTCCGGACAGGTGCCGAAAGCCTCTTGCCCGCCGCAGCACCCGCCACCGACAATCGAAACCGCTACGCACCAATCGGCCATATGGGTTGTGGCGGACAGAGATCGGAATGCATGCAGAACCGGGGGATTGGCTGGTGGTCAAGGGCACGATCGTCGACACGCCGGACGACGTCGGGCAGATTGTCGAGGTCCGTCAGGCCGACGGCGGGACGCCGTATCGCGTCAGGTGGCTGCGCAACGACCATGAGGCGCTCCTCTTTCCGGGACCCGACGCCCATGTGGTGACGGCCGCCGACAAGCTGAAGGCGGACAGTCACGAGCAGAGCCGCATCGCCGAACTTCAGCAGGCGATCGCCCGACAGCCCCAAGCCCGCCGAGCCTGACACGTGTGCCCAGGAGATGGAGTAGACCATGAGCACTCTCGCGAACCGGCAAGCCATCGTCGTCGGTATCGACGGCTCGGAACGCGCGTTGCGGGCCGCGGTGTGGGCTGCGGCGGTAGCCCAGCGGAAAAACGCGCCTCTGCATCTGGCGCACTCGCTGCCAACCCCCGGATATCACTTCAGCGAGGCGGCACTGCTGTTCCAGGACGAATTCGCTGCGGAGGTAGAACGATCCGCGGACGAGATCCTCGATGGGGTCGCGCACCGAGTGCGGCAGGCCTTCCCGAATATCCGGTTGTCGCGCAGCACCCATCCGGGGCCCGCGGGACAGGCCCTTGTCGGAATGAGCGAACATGCGGAGTTGGTGGTGGCCGGCGCCACCGGTGCCGGCACAATGAAGTCGCTCGTCACCGGCTCGACTGTCATGCGAGTGGTCAACCACGCGCATTGCCCTGTCACGGTCTTCCGGTCGCAGAGCCGATCCCCGGAGCCGGACCACAGCCCCGTCATCGTCGGTGTCGACGGCAGTGAACTCAGCGCCCTGGCCATCGAGTCCGCGGTCGAGTTCGCGACATTGTTCGAGGTCCCGATCCTGGCAGTGCACGCGTGGGGCGCCGGTGACATCGTGGGTCGGCGGCCCGCGGGCGAGAAGGTGAATTGGAAAATCGTGGCGGAGGAACAGGCCGTCCTGGTGGCGGAGAGTCTGGCCGGGTGGCGAGAGAAGTACCCCGACCTCCAGCTGACGACCATCATCGAGGAGCAGAATCCCGCGGAACTTCTCCTCGAATATGCCGCCGATGCCCAACTCGTCGTCGTCGGAAGTCACGGCCATAATCGGTTCGCCGGCTCTCTGATGGGATCGACCAGTCAGAACCTTCTGCATCACGTGATGTGCCCGGTGATGATCTGCCGCACCGACGTCTGAGCGGAGTGCGCTGCCGTATCCCCCATGGGTGCACACACGCGGAGCTTTACAGACGTCGATGTCGTTCCGGCCTACAGGCGGCACGCGCCGGTTCATGCCGCCGACCCAGCATCGGGAACGCGTTAGTCGATGACCCCTCCCGGATCCGGACGCGTACAGAATTCGCAGAGGGCCGAACGGCCGTTCAGCGACGGCGGAGGTCTGCAGGGCGACCAGGGCAGGAGCCGAAAGACTCTGTGCCTGTCGTCGACGGAGCGAGACACTGGAGGCACGGGAGCCGCCGCCCTGCCGATCGAGCCGAAGCGGCCGCCACCGAGGAGTAGGAGGCCTCGCCGTGATGTACGACTACGAACCCGGCTGGGGTTGGGGTTATGCACTGATGTTCGTTGGGATGGCACTGTTCTGGGGATTGCTCGTACTCGGCATCGGCGTACTCGTCCACTACGTCGGCCACTCCGCGTCGATGCCGCCGGCACATTCACCATCCGCCCTGCACGGAGCCGAAAAGCTTCTGGCGGAACGCTTCGCACGAGGAGAAATCGACGAGACGGAGTACCGGGAACGCCTCGCCACGTTGCGGACACACGGACCGCCATGACCTTGGGCCGCGACGTCGTCGGGGATTGCCGCGTGGAAGGAGGTGACCGCGATGGATGCGATGCAGATGATGCACCAGTTCATGATGTGGCTGCACAGCATGGGCATACTGCCGCCCATGAACATGATGCCGATGTGACATGCGGACCGCGAGTAGATCGGGGAGTCACAACGAATTGACGCCCCGGAGGACGACCATCGGCACGGCGGCGATCATCAGGCCGACGCCTACCAATGTCGTCCGGGCGGCGCAGAGACGACGACCCACGGCCACCGGAGTCTCGGTACCTCGGAATGGATCTGGCACATGGTTGCTCTTTCCCCGGTGGGTACATTCGGACGCCCCTCAGCGTCCGTCGCCGGCGGCAGGCGGGAAAAGAGCATTTCGGCACTGGAGCAGTCACAAACTCCCCGAGATACTGGAGCGTGCAGCGAGGACCGAGGCGAGAAGTGCCCGACCGCATGTGTTTTCCCTCCGAGGCCTGCGGCCGCGGGCAGCGAGGTGATCAGGATGAGAGCGGTACGACACCGATACATGACACAGACGGACTACATGTCGTGGCGGATGGAGCAGGACCCGATCCTGCGCTCGACGATCGTCGCCGTGGCCCTCCTCGATCGGAGCCCCGACTGGTCGCGGTTCGTCGACATGATGAGTCGGGGGACTCAACACATTCCGATCTTCCGGCGCAAGGTCGTCACCGACCCGATGAGTCCGGCCCCGCCTCGATGGGTGAACGACCCCGACTTCGACCTCAGCTGGCATCTGCGTCGGTTCACGGTGCCGGCCCCGGGAGGCTGGGCCGCCGTCCTCGACTTCGCCCGGACCGTGGGCATGGCAGCCTTCGACAAGGACCGCCCACTGTGGGAATTCACGGTGCTCAGCGGCCTCGACTCGGGGCGGGCCGCCCTCGTCATGAAGGTGCACCATTCCCTGACCGACGGTGTCGGCGGCATGCAAATCGCTCGGGAAATGGTCGATTTCACCCGTGAGGGCACCACCCGTGCAGAGCCCGCCGCGACGGCGCAGCCTCAGGAGGCCGAGTCCTGTCCGCTGACCGGTGGTCTTGCCTGGTACCGGGATACCGCAACCAAGTTTGCGCGCCGGGCGTCGACAGCAGTGGCCCGGCACGGCGCGGAGCTGGCACGGCACCCGGGTGAGACGTTGCGCAACACCGCCACCGTCCTGGGATCGATTACGCGCCTCACGCGCCCGGTGGTCACCACTCTCTCCCCGGTGATGACCAAGCGCAGCACTCGACGGCGCTTCGCCGTGCTGGACGTCCCGGTGGAAGCTCTGGGCCGGGCCGCCAGCCTCGGCGGGGGCTCGATCAACGATGCTTTTCTGGCGTCGGTGCTGCGGGGAATGGCACGGTATCACCGTCTCCACGGCGTCGACATCCACGAGCTGCGCCTGACGCTCCCCATCAGTCTCCGGACCGCGGAGGATTCGCTGGGAGGCAATCGCATCACGCTCGCCCGGTTCGGGTTACCCACCGACATCGGTGACCCCGCCGAGCTGATCCGTACCGTCCACGCCACCGTCGACGTCTGGCGCAACGAACCCGCGGTGGCACTGTCGCCCACTATTGCCGGTGCCCTGAATCTGCTTCCGGCATCGACCTTGGGCAACATGCTCAAACATGTCGACTTCGTCGCCTCGAACGTGGTGGGATCGCCGGTGCCACTGTTCATCGCCGGATCGGAAGTCCTCCGGTACTACGCGTTCAGCCCCACCCTGGGATCGGCGTTCAACGTGACGCTGATGTCCTACACGTCGCAATGCTGCGTCGGGATCGACACCGACACCGACGCCGTTCCCGATCTCGATGCTCTGACCGCATGCCTCGCAGACGGATTCCGGGAAGTGCTCGCACTGTGCCCGGACGCGCAGGACGTCGCGGCGACTCACGTCTGGACGAACTGAACGTCGGCAACGCCGGGCACGGTCTCGGCGAGGGCCTCGACGACCCCGCGTTCCGGGTCGTCGCCGCGTAGCCCCGCGATCGCGACTTCGCCTTCCGTCACCGTGACCGTCCAGCGCGGTGATCCCGCATACACGTCGAGGCGGTGCTGCACTTCGTGCGCGATGTGTGTGTCGTCCATCGTCAGAAGTCCGAGAAGGTCGCGCCGCGTGACGATTCCGATGACGTCGCGGTCGTGGACGATCGGAATGCCACGCAGGCCCGAACGCAGCATCGCGGAAGCGAGACTACTGACGTCGGTGTCCGGAGTCATCGCGATCACCGGACTGGTCATCGTTTCTGCGATATCCGAGCCAGGCCGGGGCAAGGTTCGGAATTTCTCGCGGAGAAGGTCGCCTTCGGAGACGATCCCGACCAGATGGTGCGCCTCGTCGACCACGGGCAGGACTGTATACCCGGATTCCTCGACGATCCGGAGGCATTCGTCGATCGGCGTCGACGCAGTGACGGTGGTGACCGGGCTGCTCATGATGTGCCGCGCATGCATGGCGGGCTCCTTCCCTCGAAATCCAGCCTCACCGCCGGACGTGTTCGAGGAAAGGGCCATTGGGCCTCTCCTGGCCTTCACGCACGCCGACGCGCCCCGACCGAGGGTCGGGAGTCCGGGGCCGGGCAGGGGCCGAAGTGCTCTGGTAGCGGCCCCGCGTCTGCGAGATGGTGGGTGGACGGAGGAGGCACGTTCGATGGTCAAGCACTGGTTGGTCATGGAGACCGAGGACGACGGCGCCCGGGCGCCGTATCGCACGCGGGTGGCGGGCGCGGGCCGGCATCTGCCGTCGACGCGGCTCACCACCGACGATTTGATGGCGACGACACGTCACACGACACACATCGACCTGGAACGGTTGACTGGCATCCGCGAGCGCCGGGTCTCGGTGGGCGACGAGGATTCCTACACCCTTGCCACCGCCGCAGCCCAGGACGCGCTCCGCCGGTCCGGGCATACCGCGGCGTCGATCGATGTTGTGATCAGTTGTAGTATCACGAAATTCCGGGGAGGACTGACCCAGTGGCTCGAACCGACGATGAGTGGTGCAGTCGCCCACGCCATCGGTGCCGTCACCGCGATGACCTTCGACCTCGCCAATGCCTGCGCCGGAATGCTCACCGGGGTGACGGTCGCGAACAACTGGATTCGGCAGGGCGTCATCGAACGCGCGCTGATCGTCAGCGGCGAGTACATCTCCCAGCTCGGACAGAATGCCGCGCAGCACATCCACAACATCATGAGCAAGGAGCTGGCGTCGCTGACGCTCGGCGACGCGGGTGCCGCGCTCGTTCTGGAACGGGCCCCGGCCGGAGCGGGAGGGATCCGGCTCGCCGGGTTCACGACAGTGGCCGACTACAGCCGACTGTGCACCGCGTATCCGAAGGGCGACGATCCCGGCGCACGCATGTTCACCGATTCGCGAGCCATCCAGAAGGCAGCGATCGCCGACACTCCCTTGTTGCTTCACGAAGTCCTCGAGACCGTCGGCCTGGCGGTTCACGACATCGACCACGTGATCACGCACCAGACCTCCGCACGTGCGATCCGGAAAGGGATGGCCAAGTTGACCGAGTCCTTCGGCGACGCACCCCGCCATGATGCGGTCATCACGGTGGACCGGTACGGGAACACCGCCTCGACAACCCATACCGTGGCGTTGGTCGAGGAGCTCGAGGCCGGTCGTATCCGGCCAGGGGAGACCGTTGCCTTGATCTCGTTGGCATCCGGCCTGGAAATCGGCATTGTCCTGGTACAAGTAGACGAACAATTGGTGGCCGGCTATGGGCACGATCATTGAACGGGTAGACGTCGCGCACGGGGGATGGCGCGCCCGGCACAGCGCGCTCCGCCTTGCGGTGAACGCCGCGACAACTTGCCTCGAACGAGCCGGCCGAAGCCCGGACGATCTCGACCTCCTCGTCAACGCGGGCATATATCGGGACCGCAATCTCGGCGAACCGGCCTTCGCCGCGATGATTCAGGAAGACATCGGCGCGCATCCGGAGGACCCACACACCGACGCCCACGGAACGTTCTCGTTCGACGTCGCAAACGGCACCTGTGGAGTCCTGACCGGACTGCAGATCGTGGACGGCTTCCTCCGCTCGCGCACCATTCATTACGCGCTCGTCGTCGCCAGCGACGCCGACCCAGGCCATGGGATGAGCGAGGACTTCCCCTTCTCCGCGGCGGGCGGGGCCGTGCTGTGCAGCTGGACGGGCAGCCGTTACGGCCTGGGCCGTGTCCACTGGGCGAACGCCGACGACGATCTCGGCGGTGCGTTCCGCGCGACCGTCGGGCACCTCGACGACCGGAACGTGCTGCGCGTCGATCGATCCGAATGGATGGATGCGCGCTACGCGGCGGCGGCGGCCTCCGCCGTCACCGCGTGCCTGAAGAACGCATCCCTGCAACTGGGGGATGTCGACCGCATCGTGGCGGCACCGGCTCGACCGCAGTTCCGCGCCGAACTCGCGCAGCGACTGGGGCTACCCGAATCGCGCATCACGATCGCCGCGGATCACCGCATGCACACCGCTGCCCTGGTGGCCGGACTGGACGGCGGCAGCCACCACGTGCCGGCGGGAACACGGACGTTGATCGTCGCCGCGGGTGCCGGGGTGACCGCAGGTGCCGCACTCTACGAGGAACCCCCGGCACCCGGGACACCCACCCCGAGCTAGCGCAACGCACCCGCGAGATGACCCGGGAGGTCTCCCGATCAGCTGTGTTCGGGTGCGGGGCCGGCGAGGCGGCGGATCGTCAGCAGCATCTTCCGGCTCATGACGAAGCTGACGGGCTCCATGAGAGTGGGACCGAACGCGAGACGACTGGCGAGGCCGGGACCGTAGCTGCCGCGCCCTCTCTCCACCAGCCGGGTCTGATGGTCGCCGACGGGGTGCAGGTGGAATGCCCAGATGGTCGCGTCGGCGGTCTGCGGGTCATGTCCGTGCAGGACCAGGCCGGAGTTTGCCGCCACCATCGCAACGGTCAACGGGGGAGCCTTCGGGTGCAGCCACACCTCGTCGCCGACAGCCAGGATCTGGTAGTCGGGCAGTACCGTCTCGGTGTTGTGTACCCGACAGCCGATGAGGTTTTCGAGTCCGTCGTAGCTGTAGAATCCGCCCCGCCCCTGCCCGAGTTGGACAATCCAGGGCCACACCTGATCCGGCGGTGCGTCGATCGTGACGGCGTGGGTGTATCCCCAGCGCGCCGCTGGGACCAGTTCGTCTCCGGGGAGCGTGGCCGCGGCCTCCGCGGCGGTGGCGCCCCAGGTGGTCCGCCACCGCCGCAGCGGTTTCGTGAAGGCCACGTGGAAGCCGATGAGGGCGGCGCCGGCGATGGCCTGCCCGATCCTGGCCGCGGCCCGGCGCAGCGCGAGAGCGTGCCCGGTCGGTGTCGTCGTCATAGCCTTCATCCTCGGTTCGGCGCCGGCACGGCACCAGGGTCTTCGGTCGCGGCGCGGGGCCGCCGTCACGGTGACTTTCGACCCTGTGCGGTCGCGGCAGGCGCGGTGTTGTCTGGAGCGAGACGGTGAGGAGATCCCATGAACGCCACCCATGCGGCGGTCGAGCACCGATGGGTACGACCGATCGATCAGGTCCGCTTGCCCGACGCTCCCTCCGTCGGAGGGAAAGCCGCAAATTTGGGCGAGCTGACCCACGCCCGTTTTCCCGTCCCGCCGGGGTTCGTCGTAACCAAGGACGCCTATCTGGACGCGATGGACGGGGCCGGGGTGCGGTCCACCCTCCGCAACCGGGCACTGCCCCCTGCCGGGGCGGATGAGGCCGCGCTCACGGACGCCGCGCAGGAGCTGCGCGGCGTCGTCCTCGGGGTGCCGGTGCCCGATTCCCTGCGCGCCGAGATCGCCGAGGCCTACCGCGAACTCGGCCCGACGGTACGTGTCGCGGTGCGCTCCTCCGCACCAGCTGAGGACGCCGCTGACACGTCATTCGCCGGTATCCACGACAGCTTTACCGATATCGCCGGGCTGGATGCTCTGGTCGAGGCAGTCCGCAAATGCTGGGCGTCGCTGTGGTCCGAGCGAGCGCTCACCTACCGCAGCGTCCACAGTGTTTCGGAGGAGCCGGCGGCCGCGGTCGTCGTGCAGAGGATGGTCGATTCCGACCGCTCCGGAGTGGCGTTCACCGCCGACCCGCGAACCGGGGCACGTGATCATGTCATCGTCGAGGCCGCGACAGGACTCGGCGAAGTGGTGGTAGGCGGGCAGGTCGAGCCGGACACCTACGCAGTCTCCAAGGACGGATTCCGCGTCCTCGATGTGCACATCGGAGCACAGGATTTCGCGATCACAGCCGACGCGGACGGAGAACACAGAACCGAGATCCCCGTCACCGAGCGCGGCATCCGGGTCCTCACCGACACCCAGGCGGAGCGCCTCGCCCTGCTGGCGGTCTCGGTGGAGGAGCATTACCAGGCGCCGCAGGACCTCGAGTTCGCATTCGCCGGCGACAAACTCTGGATAGTTCAGACCCGCCCCATCACGACGCTCGGTGACCGTCCGATCGCCGCTGCTGCACCACCGGCATCGGGAATCGCGTCCGCCGGCAGGGTGCTCACGCAGGGGCTCGGCGCGAGCCCCGGAACGGTATCGGGCCAGGTGCGTGTTCTCCGGTCGGTCGCCGATGCCCACCGACTTCAGGACGGCGACATCCTGGTTGCCCCGATGACACGACCCGACTGGCTGCCCGTATTACGACGCGCCGCGGCGATCGTCACCGATGGGGGCGGCATCACCTGCCACGCCGCGATCGTCGGCCGGGAACTGGGCCGACCCGTGGTCGTCGGAACCAGGGATGCCACCACCACACTCATCGACGGAACCGTCGTCACCGTCGACGGCGACGCGGGCACCATATCCGAAGGCGGCGTAGCCCTTACCGCGCGCGCCGTCGATACCCCGTCCGGCCTCTCGGCCCCTCCGCGCGGTGGCGGGCATGCCTGGACGGAACCGACAGCGACCGCGGTCTACGTCAATCTCGCAACACCCGACGCCGCCGAATCAGTCGCGGCAAGCGATGTCGATGGGGTCGGGCTCCTGCGCGCAGAGTTCATGATCATGGACGCGCTGCAAGGGACCCACCCGGCCACAGTGCTGGCCGAGGGCCGGCGGGACGAATACGTGGCGAAAATGGCCGCTGGTGTCGAACGTATCGCCGCGGCCTTCGCGCCCCGGCCGGTGATCTACCGTGCGATCGACCTGCGCACCAACGAATTCGCCAATCTCACGGGGGGCGACGTCGAACCCGTGGAGGACAATCCCATGATCGGCTACCGCGGATGTTTCCGGTACGTGCGTGAACCGGAATTGTTCGGGCTGGACCTCGACGTCGTTCACCGCGTGCGGGCACACCATCCGAACGTGCACCTGATGATCCCGTTTGTGCGGACCCGCTGGGAGCTCGAGAGCTGCCTCCGCCATCTCGATGTGCATCCGCTCGGCTCCGATCGCCGGATGCACCGGTGGATCATGGCGGAGGTCCCGTCGGTCGTCTACTGGATCCCCGAGTACGCGGCCCTCGGAATCGACGGTATCTCCATCGGAACCAACGACCTGACCCAACTCGTCCTCGGCGTCGACCGTGACTCCGAGATCTGCCGGGACCTGTTCGACACGATGGATCCGGCGGTGCTCGATGCCATCGACTCGATCATCGAACGGGCGATCCGCGCGGGGCTCACCGCGTCCTTGTGCGGTCAGGCCGTGTCGACGAACCCGGCCCTCGCCGAACACGTGGTCCGGAAGGGGATCACCTCGGTGTCGGTGGCACCGGATGCGGCGGCGGCCACCCGGCGCATGGTGTCCGCTGCCGAACGCCGGATCCTCCTCGATCGTGCACGGTCCGAACACCGTACCGAAGGCTGAACCGGGCGCCCAGCACACGCCGAGTCACCTGATTGCGGCGCGCCTAGTGCGACGAACTCGGTGACCGATATGACCCGTAGACCGTCTCCGCCATACCCTGAATCGACACCGCCGCATAGCTGGCGCACCGGTCACCTGTCGCGACCACCCACCGGGGCGTGGTCGGTGAGTTGTGCGTAGTAGCGGTCGATGTCGGCGCGGCAGCACAGTGCCGTGCCGGGGGTCCCGAGCATGGCCGCTCCCGCGGCAATTCCGAAACGCACCGAGTCCCGCAGTTCCCAGCCGCGTGCCAGCCCGAAGAGAGTGCCGGCGACCATGCTGTCGCCCGCTCCGACACCGCTGACCACGGGAACCGCCACGGAGGGGCAATGCTCCGCCTCCTTCGCCGTCACATGTACCGCGCCCGCCGCGCCGAGCGACAGCACCACAACCTCGCACACCCCAGACGCGATGAGATCTCTTGCAGCAGTGACTTGGTCGTCGATGGTCTGCAACTCGCGCCCCACGCACTCACGCAGCTCCCGAATGCTGGGTTTGAGGAGATATACGCCGCGACGGAGCGCCCGCAACGGCGGACCCGACGTGTCGAGAAACAGGCGCGCGCCCAGGTCGGACACGATGTCCGCCACGATCTGATAGAAATCCACCGGAACGCCCGGGGGGAGACTTCCGCTCGCCACCACGAACCGGGCATCCGCAGCGGTGGTGGACAGCAGGTGGAGGCACGAATCGACCTCCCGGGGTGTCAGTCGCGGGCCGGGCAAGACGAACCGGTACTGCAATGTCGTCTGTTCCTCGTTGACGGTGAAGCTTTCCCGTGTCGATCCGCGGATCGTGACAGTGCGACTGGGCACGCCTTCGGTCGCCACGAGATCCTCGAGTGCCCGGCCGCTGTGTCCCCCGGACGGGAATACTGCTGTCGCCCGTTCGCCGAGCATATTCAGGACCCGGGCGACGTTGATACCGCCGCCCCCCGGGTCGCGCCGAGGGGCACCGCAGCGCATCTTGTCCGTGGGGATGACCCGCCCGGTGACCGTGGTGATGTCGAGAGCGGGGTTCATCGTCAGGGTCACGATGTCGTTCATGGTGGGCTCCCCGGTGGAAGCCGATCCGCGCGCAGGTACCGCGGCGCCAGACGGACATGTCCGCGTTCCTCGGACCGCGCGCCTGCCGCACCCTGCGTGTGGCGCAGACGGTCGTCGACGGCGAGGCAATCTACGATGCGCGCGTCGTCCGGAAGGCAGAAGATGCCATCCGCCAGGAGGACGCCGTGGCCGACCATTGCCACATACGCTGTGTGGGTTTCCCGGACCACCGTCGGGAAGATGTCGACCGAACGGTCCTCTGATTCCGACGAGGTCCACCCGTGCACGCCGACCCCGTTCATCCGCCCGCAACCGCAGGCGAAGGAACGTCATCCAGGTCGAGATCAAGGTGCATCTCGGCGCGATCGCGGTGCAACGCAGAGGACCAGCCCAGATCTCGAATCACTTTCAGCACCATGGCGTTCTGCGCCAGAATCTCAGCCCTCATACGCGTGACGCCGTGCTGTCGCGCGGCCGCGGTGAGGCGGGACAGCAGCAATGTCCCGATCCCGTGCATCCTGTATTCGTCGTCGACGACAAGAGCGAATTCGACCTCCGCGGGTGCGTCGCCGACATCGAGGGCCACATAGTTGGCAACACCCGCCAGCGTGCCGTCGACAAATGCGCCGAGCGCGTAATGGCTGGGATCGGCCACACAAATCGCCTCCGCCAGCGCGGCCAGGTGCGCGGGGTAGACGGTGAAGAACCGCATGTACGTGTCGTACTCGTTCAACCGTTCGTGCAACCGACGGACCGCCTGATGGTCGGCGGTGTCCAGCGGGCGGACCACCAGGCCCGCAGGCGACCGGGAAAACGTGCTCACCATCCGTACTCACCTGATCCGTCGATGCCGTCTCAGTAAATTCAACCCCGCAGAGGGCCCGAGGGGTCAGAGCCACAAGTCACCGACTACGGTCCTTCGCCTCTATCGATCCCGGCGTCGAGGCGGCGATGCTGAAGGAACCTCCACCACACAGAGAGGAAATCGACACTCGATGGCCAGCACCGATACGCCCACCGAAAGCACCGATGCGGACCCAGCACACGCGGTTGTCGCGCGTCTTGCAGTGGAGTTCGACGACTCGATCTCCCGATCCACCATCTCCCGGGTCGTCGCGGCGAGCGTTCGAGACCTGGCCGGAGTTCCGGCGGCAGACATTCCGGAACTGTCCGAACGCGTCGCCCGTCAACGCCTCCTCGCCGCCCTGGAGCGGGCCGCCTCGTGGGATCGCGGGGGCCTACTGCGAACGTCCGGCTGAACCGGCACAGTTCGCTGGGAAGCAGTGACATCATGCCCGCACACATCGAACATGTCGAACCGCGACGTGCCACCACTACCAGGAGGAGACAGCCATGAGCTCGCACGAGAAGAAATGGTCGGTGGACATTGTCATCGACGAACACGACTCGGAAGAAGGCGGATCCCGGACTCGGGCCGAGGCGCGCCTACGCACACAGGACACCACGTCGCTGGTCGGCGTCGGAATGGCCCGCCGCAATCCGCACGACACCGAAATCCCTGAGATCGGAGACGAGTTGGCCACCGCCCGCGCGCTCGCCGATCTCGCCCACCAACTGATCGAAACCACGGTCGCGGACCTCGAAGCGGCCACGCGCAAGACCGTTCACCTCGACGCGTAAGGCAGACCGTCGATCGGCATGCCGACGGCCCACAGAAGAGAGGTCCGCGTTCCGATTCGTCGGCGCGGACATCGACACCAGTTCGCTTGCCACGGAGAACCTGACCTTCTCCGAGTTCGCCAGGCGTGTCGGGTGTTTCACTAATGTTCTGCGGGAAAGGGACCGGGACCGGCGGCCACCCGGATCCGGCTCGGCGGCGCCCATGTCCTGGTGACCACGGCCCTGCTGTACCGGCGGCGGGTCGCGAAAGTCCGGGAGGGACGACGACGTCGAGATCTGGCGCACTACTATCTGGCCGACGACTCACCATTTTGTGAACAGTTCGACCTCGACTCGATGGACTGGCTGAACTTCCTCGTGCGGTTGCACACGAAATTCGGGATCGGCATCCCCGAGGCGGACCAGCGCCAGCTCGTCACACTGCGGGACGCGACCGAAGACGTGTCCACACGGATGGAGGGGAGATGCGTGCTACCCGATATCGGGTTGCGCGGGTGACCCGATTTCCTGCGCCGCGCGGTTCGCGCGCCTGGCGACCGCCTCCTCGTCGGCCGCCGAGCGGAGCAGTCTGTGTGACAGGTCCGCCAACGCGCGCGCGACCGCCACCTTCTTGCTGATGGTCACCGCGGTGGAGTGGCGGGCGAACAGCCGTGCCCGCCCAGCGCCCTCGAGCGTCACACCATCGAGCCCCACCAGCCGCGCCCGCGCCGACACCGACATCTCGGAGCCGTCCGCCATGTGCTCGTCGAGACGGACATCCACCGACCATTGCTGCTCATTCACTGTGCGCTCCCTCGTCGCGTGCGTTCGATCATGTGTTCAGCGAACCTCGGTCCGCGAGCGCCGAGGTAGAGCACCCGGTCACTGGGCGCGGTGACCTTCGTCGTCGCGACCCGTGCCCGCTGCTCCTCGCCCGATCAGAGGATTACACCGGCGGCGTGCCGCGATCGTGAGTGCGGCCGCCCGGCTCCGACTATGCCGGAGGAAAGGCCGAACGGCCCTTATCACCGCCGGGTGTGCGCTGGCTCAATGGGAGATGAGTGGTCACGGCAATTCCGCCGGCGGAGGAGTCAGCGTATGGGCAGCGCACGTGTCCAGCGACCGGGTGAACGAATCCTCGACCGCACGGGCCTCGATCTTCTGATCGAGGTGCTTCGTGGCCACGGATATCGGGTGGTCGGCCCGACGGTTCGTGACAGCGCCATCGTTCTGGGAGAACTGGATCGGGCGCCGATCTGCCGACGGGGTGGGGCGTGGAAACCGGCCCCGGCACGTACCGGCTGCACCGCCGCGACGACGACGCGGTGTTCGCGCACTCGTCGGGCCCGCAGTCGTGGAAACAATTCCTGCACCCGCCGCGGCGGCAACTGTGGTCCACCGAACCGGACGGCTCGTGGGAGGCACCCGTCGACGACGAGACACCGTATGCGTTCCTCGGAGTGCACGGTTGCGACTTGGCGGCGATCGCGGTCCTGCGTCGTGTCCTGTGTCCGGACCCGGACGCGGACACTCCCACCGCGCGCCGGTTCCGGAACCTGTTCGTCGTCGCAGCGCAGTGCACCGAACCCGGCGGGGTGTGCTTCTGCGCCTCCATGGGGACCGGCCCCGCAGCCGGTCCCGGTTACGATCTGGCGCTCACCGAACTCCTCGACGACCGCGCCCACCGTTTCTTGGTCGACGTCGGCTCCGAAGCCGGCACCGAGATCCTCGGCGACGTCGAATGCCGCGTTGCCGAACCCGGCGACGTCGACGAAGGACGCACCGCGGTCGCCACCGCCACCGAGCGTATGGGCCGGCGCATGCCGGAGACGGACCTGCGTGGACTGTTGCAGCGGGCGCGGGATGCCGACGCCTGGGAGGACGTCGCCGACCGGTGCCTCACCTGCGGCAACTGCACCATGGTGTGCCCCACCTGCTTCTGCACCACCACCGAGGACATGACCGACCTGACCGGCGAGCACGCCGAGCGGTGGCAGCACTGGTCTTCCTGTTTCGAACTCGACTTCAGCCACCTGCACGGCGGCGATGTGCGGACCTCGGGGGAGAGCCGCTACCGACAGTGGATGTCCCACAAACTCGGCACCTGGTTCGACCAGTTCGGCAGCTCCGGCTGCGTGGGATGCGGACGGTGCATCGACTGGTGTCCCGTCGGCATCGACATCACCGAGGAGGCGGCGCGGCTGGCGCAACTCCTCCCGGTGTGGGGGCAGGACGACCAGTGAACGCCGGCGAACCGGTCCTTTCGGCCGCGCTCGCAGCGCTTGCCGAGGAACAGCGTGTCCGGCTCGCAGAGTTCACGACGGCGACCCGATTCGCTCCCGGCGCCGTCGTCTTCCGGGAGAACGACCCGGCGACCCGCTGCTGGCTGCTGCAGACCGGCAGTGTGGTCCTGACGACGGTGGTGCCGGGGCACGGCACCGTCAGCCTCGAGACACTGCACGGCGGCGACATCCTGGGCTGGTCCTGGCTGGGCACGAATCCACGCTGGCAATTCACAGCGCACGCCGTGACCGCGACCGACGCCACCGAACTGGATGTGATCGCCCTGCAGGCGACAGCCGCCGACGATCCGGCCTTCACCTACGCGGTCACCCGGGCGCTGTCGGGGGTGCTCATCGCCCGCCTCCAGTCCACCCGGGCGCGGCTGCTCGACCTCTACGCCGGCCACCGTCAGGAGTGACACCCGTGCCACAGGACTGCATGCTTCCGCTCGGTTACCGCGTCGCCTCCCGCACGGTCGAAACGCACGACACCGTCACCCTGACGCTGCATCCGATCGGCGTCCTACCCGTAAATCAGTTCACGCCAGGTCAGTTCATGATGCTGTACGCACACGGTGTCGGGGAGGTGGCCATCTCGGTCAGCGGCGACCCGGCGCGGGACCGCGACACCTTGGTCCACACGATCCGGAATGTGGGCGCCGTGAGCCGGGCCCTCCACGACGCACCGGTCGGCACCGTGCTCGGTGTCCGCGGTCCCTTCGGACGCGGGTGGGACCTGCGCAGCGAGTCCGGCCGGGACCTCATCATCGTCGCCGGCGGCGTCGGACTGGCACCGCTTCGTCCGGTGATCCTCGCCGCCCTCGCCGCCCGCGACCGGTTCCGGCGGATCACCCTCGTCGTCGGCGCGCGGACTCCGTCGAACATCCTCTTCCGATCCGAGCTGTCCGCCTGGCAATCCCGCGACGACCTTGCCGTCGAGCTGATGATCGACCAACCGGTCTCCGGCTGGACGGGTGCGGTCGGATTCGTCACCGAAGCCTTACACCGGGTGCCGGTCGATCCGGCCCGGACCACCGCGTTGCTGTGCGGACCCGAACCGATGATGCGGTTCTGCGCCCGGGCCCTGACCGATCGGGATGTGCGCCCCGGCGACATCCAGGTGTCCCTCGAACGGAACATGCAGTGCGGTGCCGGAGTCTGCGGTCACTGCCAGCTCGGTGAGCTTCTGCTGTGCCGGGACGGCCCGGTCGTCGACTACACCGTCGCCGAACCCCTCCTACGAACACCGGAGCTGTGATGAGTGCACCCCCGAAGACCACTCCGACGCTCGCTGTCTGGAAGTTCGCCTCGTGCGACGGCTGCCAGCTCACGCTCCTCGACTGCGAAGACGAACTACTGGCACTGTCCGAGGCCGTGTCGATCGCGCACTTCCTCGAGCTGTCCGACACCGTCACGGGCGGACCGTACGACGTCTCGCTCGTCGAGGGATCGGTCACCACGGCCGCCGACCGTGACCGCATCCGCGCGATCCGCGAGCAGTCGCGGTTCCTCGTCACAATCGGGGCCTGCGCCACCGCCGGCGGAATTCAGGCGTTGCGCAACTTCGCCGACATCGATGAGTTCCTGGCGGTCGTCTACGCCAGCCCCGACTACATCGACACCCTCGCGACCTCGACCCCGATCTCGGCGCACGTTCCGGTCGACTTCGAACTGCGCGGCTGCCCAATCGACCGACGCCAGCTCCTGGAAGTGATCACGGCGTACCTGGCGGGGCGGCGGCCGAACATCCCGAACACCAGCGTGTGCACCGAATGCAAACGTCGCGGCCTGACCTGCGTGATGGTCGCGGACGGCACCCCCTGCCTCGGTCCGGTGACCCATTCCGGCTGCGGTGCACTGTGTCCGGCGGTCTCGCGAGGGTGCTACGGATGTTTCGGCCCGACGACCGACCCGAATCTCGCGTCGATGACGGGATGGCTGCGCACCTGCGGAATGACCGATTCCGCCATTGCCCGTGTCTTCGCGACTTTCAACGTCGCGGCGTACGGTACCGGCAACGGCGGACGTCCGGAATGACATCCGCCCGTAGGGAGCTGATCGTCCGCGCCCTCGCCCGTGTCGAAGGGGAAGGCCGACTCGACGTGACCATCCGCGACGGCCGCGCGGACCGGGTGGCCCTCGCGATCTACGAGCCACCCCGGTTCTTCGAGTCGTTCCTGCGTGGGCGGCACTATCTGGAACCACCGGACATCACCTCCCGGATCTGCGGCATCTGCCCGGTCGCCTATCAGGTGAGCGCCTGCAATGCGCTCGAACAAGCCTGTGCGCTCAAGATCGACGATGCCGTTCTCGATCTGCGGCGCCTGCTCTACTGCGGGGAGTGGATCGCGAGCCACGTGCTGCACATCTACTTCCTGCACGCCCCCGACTTCCTGGGTCTGCCGGACTCGATCGCACTCGCCCGCACCGATCGCGCCGCAATCGAGCGGGGACTCGCCCTGAAGAAGGCGGGCAACGCCATCCTCGACACCATCGGCGGCCGTCCCATCCATCCGGTGAACGTCCGCGTCGGCGGCTTCCATCGCGCACCGACCCGCACCGAACTGGCTCCGCTCGCCGAACAACTCGGCGCCGCGCTCGAGTACGCGGTGGCCACGGTTGACTGGGTGTCGTCGTTCACCTACCCCGACATCGAACTCGACCACGATCTCCTCGCACTCCGGCACGAATCCCGATACGCCATCGAAGACGGCGAGATCGTCTCGTCCACCGGACTGCGCTGCCCGGCCGAGGAATTTCCCCGGCACGTCGTCGAACACCAGGTGCCGCACTCCACCGCTCTGCACGCCGAACTCGACGGTCGGCGTTATCTCACGGGCCCGCTCGCCCGGTACTCCCTCAATTCGTCCCAGTTGACGGGGCAGGCCGCATCGAGTGCCACCGCAGCGGGACTCGACGTGCAATGCCGCAATCCGTATCGCAGCATCGTCGTCCGCGCCGTCGAAGTCGTGTACGCGGTCGAGGAAGCCCTGCGGATCATCGACCGCTACCAGCGGCCTGCGCCATCTTTCGCCGCCGCCGCACCGAAATACGCCGTCGGACACGGCGTCAGCGAAGCGCCGCGAGGACTGCTGTATCACCGCTACGAACTCGATACCGACGGCCTCCTCACGGCGGCTATCATCATCCCGCCCACCTCACAGAACCAGGCGGCCATCGAACACGACCTCCGCACCGCCGTGAACGCACATCTCACGCTTGCCGACGACGACCTGACCGCGGTGTGTGAGCGGATCATCCGCAACTACGATCCGTGCATCTCATGCGCCACTCATTTCCTCACCCTCACAATCGACCGCCGATGACCGCCGTTGTGCTCGGGCTGGGCAACGACTACCGCCGCGATGACGGCCTCGGACCCGCCGTCGCACGTGAAGTCGCTGCCCGCGTGGCAGCGGACATTCGGGTGTCGACCTCGGACGGTGACCCCACCCGCATGCTGGACGCCTGGGCCGGAGCGGACCTGGCCGTCCTGGTCGATGCCGTCGTGTCCGAGCCACCACGACCCGGAACCGTTCATCGATTCGACCCGACCGCCGTTGCCGAGCTGCCAACCCCGAACACCAGCACACACGGTGTCGGACTGGCCACGGCACTCGAACTGGGGCGCGTGCTCGACCGACTGCCCCGCCGGTGGGTGCTCTACGCTGTCGAGGTGGTCGACCTCGGATACGGCCGCGGGCTCTCACCCGTGGCCGCGGGAGCAGTCGAACCGGTGGTACGGGCGGTGCTGTCCGAACTCGCGAGCACTACCGGACAACAATCAGTGGGCAGGTCACCGAATGCGCCAGCGCCCGACTGGTCGAACCCAGCAGCATGCTCGTGAACCCGCCCCGCCCACGGCTGCCGACCACGATCAGCTGTGCATGCTCGGCCTGCTCCCGCAGATTCCGAGCCGGCTGATCCATGACCACCAGCGGTCGCACCGTCACATCCGGGAACTCCTCGGCACGGCCGGCCACGCTTTCGGACAGCAGTGCACGCTCGCGGCTCTCGACCTGCGACCAGTCGACATCGCTGGGGAACGGCGCGTACAGATCGATATCCGACCACGCGTGCACCGCCACCAGATCGACGCCGCGCAGCGCCGCCTCCTCGAACGCCATCGTGATCGCGGATTCGCTGTGCTCGGAGCCGTCGACACCGACGACGACCGGACCGGAAATGGCGTTGACCTCGGTGTGCGGGAGGCCGCGTACGACGGCGACCGGTGCGTGCGCGTGGGCCACGACCGCGGCACTGACCGACCCCAGGACCGCACGTTCGAAGAACCCGTGCCGATGCGCGCCGACCACGACCATCCGCGCGGACTTCGACCGCTCGATCAACTCGCCCGAGGGCACCCCGGTGCAGAACGCGGTGTCGACGTCGAGGGTATGCCCCGCCGCGGCCTGGGCGACCACCTCTTCCGCCTGCGCGAGTCGCTGCTTGGTGGCGAGTTCCTCTTCCTCGAAGAGGCTGACGGGAACCCCGATCGGCACACCATAGGTACCGGGCACGAACATGCTGGTGACCAACGTCAATGGAGCGCTGCGCAACGCAGCTTCCCGCGCAGCCCACGACACAGCCTGCAGGGATGACTGCGACCCGTCTAACCCGACGACAATCGGATGCTGCGCGGTCATGATGGTCTCCTCGAATTCGCGTGAATGATCCCGTCAACACCATCGTCACCGCCGCCGCAACCGGCGCCGTAGGGGAGAAGGTCCTCACCTTCGCGGCACTGGTCGAAGGTCAGGGCAGCGGCGCGGACCAGTGAATCGTGGTGCCGCCGCCCGCGGTCGTGTCGATGCTGAACCGCCCGTTGGCCTGACGTGCCCTGGCGGCGAGATTGTCGAGTCTCCGGATGACGGCGTCGTCCGGAATGCCCACACCGTTGTCGGCGACCTCGATCGTCAAGTTGTCGTACACGGACACCGTGACCGTGACCGTGGCCGTGTCGGCGGCGGCGTGCCGCACAACGTTGCTCAGTGACTCGCGCAGAACCGCTTCCGCATTTTCGGCGAGCAGTGAGTCGATGACCGACACCGCTCATCCTCGTGTGGGTCACCCTCGGCTTGTTCCACGGCCACCGTATGGCAGGGCGCAAAAGAGGATGCGCACACCCGGGCGGGTCAGGTCGGGGGTGGGCTCATTTTAGTGGCGATGACGGCGGCCTGGGTCCGTCGCTCCACCCCCAGCTTCGTCAGCAGCCGTGACACGTAATTCTTGACCGTCTTCTCCGCGAGGAACATCCGCTCCGAGATCTGCCGGTTCGTCAGTCCCTCACCCAGCAGGGCGAGAAGGGTCCGTTCCTGGTTGGTCAGGCGGGCGATGGTTCCGCGCTCCGAGCTCGCGTCCGACCGCAGTTTTGCCATCAGCGCTGCCGCCGCGCGACTGTCGAGCAGCGACTTGCCTGCGCCCACGTCGTGGACCGCTTCGGTGAGTTCCATGCCGCGGATGTCCTTGACCACGTACCCACTCGCACCGGCGAGGACGGCATCGAGCATCGCCTGATCATCGGTGTACGAGGTGAGCATCAGGCAGCGGATGCCGGGCATCCGAGACATCAGTTCGCGACACAACTCGACTCCGTTTCCATCGGGCAGACGGACGTCGAGCACGGCGACATCGGGTCGGAGCGCAGGGATCCGGGCCAGCGCCTGAGAATACGACGCCGCCTCTCCGACTACGGTGAGATCCGGGTCCGCGGTGAGAAGTTCCGCGATGCCACGGCGCACGACTTCGTGATCGTCCACGAGAAAGATGCTGATCATTCGGCAACCTCCGCTCTGTAGAGATCTCGGCGGGAAGGCCGTCGGCGATTACCGCGGATGCGATACGACCGACAACACCGAGTCTGTGGGGCGCCGCGGTGTCTGCCGCGGAGTGAGCTTCTTGTCCGTCACACCCAGCCGAATCAGGGCCTGAGGAAATCCACGGTCGGGGAGCAGTTCACGGATCAACTCACGGCTCTGCCGAAGTTCGGTCATATGGGTCAGGGGGCAGGTCGCAAGGCCCTCCACCGTCGCCTCCAGGAGCACCGCCGACAGCGCCTCGCCGGCGCGGAGCCAGTCCGGCCGCCCATCCGCATCGGTGCTTATCACGAGCACCGTGGACCGATCGATCTCCTCGGCGGAATCATCGTCGCGACCGGCGGGAAAACCGCGCCCGATGTCCACCCGGGAGAGGTTCTCCGCTGTTTCCAGAGCATTCGGGGGAATCCCACCGGATAGAATGGAATGACCTGCCCACCAGTGTAACTCGGTGTGATATGCGCTGTCGTACCTTCGTGCTGCGGCCGTGATCTCGGTGGCTGCCGCGAGGGTCGCGCGAGCTTCGGGTGGCAGGACCGTCAGATGCACCCCCGGGGCGCGGATAACGTCCGGCAGAGTGCGCGGAAGCGGCGACTTCACACTCAACGGACCAAACGGACGCCGATCCGAATACCGGTGGCGGATCGCGGAGAGGAGATCGAAGTCGTGTGACTGCGGGTGCGCGTCATGTTGGAACCTGATCGTCGCCAGATGCCCGGAACGAAGCCCGTCGGGAAGTCGCTCGATGTCTGCCGTCCATCGCAGAGCGGTTAGCGCAGTTTCCAGGTGATGCAGTGCAGCGCCACAGCTGACCACCAGTTGCCGACCCTTCGGATCGGTCGACGCCAGGAGCCGGCCGCGGTCGGTGTGCAGGTCCAGGCGACCGTCGGAATAGGTCCACTGCCACGGCTGGCTGTTGTGCACCGAGGGTGCACGACACGCAAGGTCCACCGCGATTCGAACCACGTTCACCTCAGGAATTGTGGTGTCCACGATCGTCTCCACTTCAGTCCACGCTAGGTCACGATTCGTGCCGGAGATCTGGTGCATGACAACAGTGTCCATCGCGCGGGGTCTGCGGGTTAGGGCCGATTGTCATCGGTGACAGGGCGCACCGTCGGCAGCACTGCGGTCCGTCCGCGCGACCGTCATTCGGGGACCGAAGACCCTACTGACATCGTCCCGACAGCTGAGAGCCTGGGCACATGGCCACTTCGCTCGACGTCCGCACCGCGGGGCTCACGAAATCGTACGGTTCCGTCCCCGTCCTCGACGAACCCACCGGAAGACTCGATCCCCTTCGGCGCAGGTTCTCCATCACCGCCCCGCCGGCCACGATATCGGCGCTGATCGTCGTCGTGGGATGCAACCGGTGGGACATGGTGAGGTAGCGGTGACCGGGCACGGCACGGGCGGCCGGCAGATCGTCGCCGGGGTCGACGGCTCGGCCGTGGCGGAGGCGGCGGCACGCTGGGCCGCCGCTGTCGCCGCGCAGTGGAACGTGCCGCTCCGACTGGTTCACGTCCTACCACAGGCACCTGTCTTCTATGGGGTGCCGGCACCGGTCCGGGACATCGAGGCGCACCGTGTGCTCGGCGACGCCGCGCTCGCGCGTGCCGCCGACATCATCCGCGGCGAACAACCAGCCGCCGCGATCGAATGCACAACCATGACGGGGCCGACTCCCGCCGATGTCCTGCTGGATGTGGCATCGTCGGCCTCGATGGTGGCGATCGGATCGTCGTGTGCCGGGCCCGTCGAGGGATATCTGAACGCCACGGCCCTACGGCTGGCGCACCACGCCGAATGCCCGGTCACTGTGTGGCGGCAGGCCACGGGTCCCGCCGTGCCCGACCGCTGGCCGGTGATCGTCGGCGTCGACGGAAGCGAGATCAGCATCGCGGCGGTGCGGTGGGCGTGTTCGTTCGCGGAGTCGTTCGCGGTGCCCGTCGTGGCCGTTCACACCTGGACGGGCGTAGCGCCCCAAGGGGATTCGCATCGCCACGAGTATCCGGTCGAGGCGGCAGAGAGCGTACTACTCGCCGAAAGCGTCGCCGGCTGCCGGACCGAGTACCCCGACGTGACGATCGAACAGGTCACCGAACGCGGCACCCCGGCGGATGCCCTGCTCGCGCGGTGTCGTCAGGCGCAACTCCTGGTCGTCGGAAGCCACGGGCGAGGAGCGCTGGGACGGGCGCTGCTCGGATCGACCAGTCAAGACATGCTGCATCGCGCTCCCTGCCCCGTCACGATCTGCCGTCCGGACACGATTCCGGCACCGCCCCACACCGATGCCCCATCCGTCCCGACGGATTCGAGGAGAACACCGTGACGAACGCACCGATAGTCGTGGGCGTCGACGGATCCCCATCGTCGTCGGACGCCGTGCGATGGGCTACGCGTGAGGCCGGAATGTGCCACGCTCCACTCCTGATCCTGTCGTGCGTCAGCTATCGTGGCGCCGAGGCCGTCCCCTGCATCGGAACCGAACTGCGCGCCCGCGCCGAACGAGACCTGGCCGCCGCGGTCGGGATTGCGCAAACCCAGAACCGCGGGGGCGGAGTCGAGATCCGCACCGAGGTACATGCGCAGTACGCGCCCGCGGCGCTCGTCGATTGCTCGGACTCCGCGAGGATGATCGTTGTCGGCCGGCGCGGTCTCGGTGAATTCACGGGCGGCTTGCTCGGTTCCGTCAGCTCGATCGTCGCCCGCCACGCACGCTGCCCGGTCGCGGTGATCGAGGGGTGGTCTCGGATCGAGGACGGCGCGGGGCCGGTCGTCGTCGGAGTCGACGGATCCGCCAACAGTGCCGCCGCCATCGACGTCGCCTTCGAAGAATGTGCACTGCGTGGTGCTGAACTGGTTGCGCTACACGCCTGGTCCGATCAGAACCTGTCGCAGATCCACATCGATCCGCAACAGTGGACGGCCGCAGAACAGTCAGAGCGGGCCCTGCTGGCAGAATGCCTCGCGGGGCGCAAGGAGCAGTATCCCGACATCGCCGTGCGGGTCGTCGTGGTCAGAGATCGTCCGGTGCGTCACCTGCTGGCCGAGGCGGAGGAAGCTCAGCTGATCGTGGTCGGAAGCCACGGCCGCGGCGGATTCGCCGGTATGACACTCGGTTCGACCAGCGAGGCCCTGTTGCATATCACCACGTGCCCGCTTCTGATCGTGCGCCCGCGCTCGGAGGGCCGACGCCTCTTCCGCTGACAGCCGTGGACTGAAATCCGCACTGTCGTCAACACAAACGCCCGTGCGATATCTTCGGTGAGAGAGAAGGGGACGAATAATGCACAGCAGACGAAGCCGCAAGTCGTGGTCTGATCTGACGCACCGCCAGCGCACCGCCGTCGCCATGTCAGCGGCAGTACAAATGGCACTCGCGATCGCCGCGTGGACCGATCTCGCTCGCCGCGATCCGTGGCAGATCAACGGCAGCAAGAAGATGTGGGCCGCATTTATCGCGGTCAATTTCATCGGCCCGATCGCTTACTTCACACGCGGTCGCCGCGACGAGACCTCACCGCACACCGCGTAGGCCCTCCGCACCGCGGCTGCAACACCCGACGACAGGGATGTCCCCGGGCACGGGTGCATGACCCTGTCCGCGCGAGGGCGACGAACTCAGCGGGCGACGATCAGCGGGCAGGTGACGGAGTGCAGCAGGGCCCGGCTGGTCGATCCCAGCAACATGCTCGCGAATCCACCACGACCGCGGCTGCCCACAATCAGAAGTTGTGCGCGTTCGGCTTGTGCGCGCAAATTGTGGACAGGACGATCTATCACCGCCACCGGCTGGACCTTGACGTCCGGGTAGTCCTCAGCGCGACCGGCCAGACTTTCGGCCAGCAGTGCCATCTCGCGGGTGTGCTGCTTCTCCCATTCGAATCCGCTACCGCGCCAGCCCGCGAGATCGAGGTCGATATCGGACCAGGCGTGCACGGCCACCAGCCCGACGTGCCGCTGCGCAGCTTCCTCGAACGCCACGGAGATCGCAGGTTCGCTGTTGGCTGTCCCGTCCACCCCGACGACGACCGGTCCGACTATCTCGGTCACCTCGGTATGGGGGAGCTCGCGGACCACCGCGACGGGACATTGGGCGTGGGTGACGACTGCGGTACTGACCGAACCGAGCAGTGCCCTCTCCACCGGGCCGTACCGGTTGCTGCCGATCACCACCATGCGTGCCGTCTTCGACCGCTCGAGCAATTCGTGAGCCGGTGAGCCCGTGCCGCGCGCGATCTCGATGTCGATGTCGTGACCGTCGGCGGCCGCCCGAGCAAATTCCTCGGCCTTTGCCAGGCGTTTCCTCGCATCGAGTTCCTTGTCGTCGAAGAACCTGGCGGGTATCCCGGCAGGGACCCCGGGGTCGCCGAACGCGGAGGTGACGGTGACCAGGACCAACGGGGCGTCGTGGTAGACGGCCTCGCGCGCGGCCCAGGTCACGGCCTGCAGTGCCGACTGCCCGTCTACTCCGACGACGATCGGCTTGTGGGCGGTCATGATGGTCTCCTCGACTGAGTGTGCGTTCGCCCGATTCAACAATCGTCTTCGCTGGTACAAACGCCTCATAGAGCCGAAGGTCCCGCCTTCCGGAAGGGCCGCCGTGCATTGACGACAACCGAAGTCACCAGTCACCGACCGAGGGACGCGAGATGACCTTGGTCTCTACAGACCTGTGACACGAGCCGGAAGACTGAGAGTGCGGAACGCAGGAGGTCGTGGTGGCTGGGGAACTGACTACACCAGTTCGAATCTGGCGGTTGGTGCCATGGAGCCACAACGGGCTGATGCGTCCGAGCGACCGCCTCGAATCCGTCATCGTCATCGTTGTAGTCGCGGTGGTCGTACTCCTGCTTCCGGTCGCCGGGGCGTTCGGAACCGCCACCTACACCAGGTTGAGCGACCAAGCACGAGTCGAACAGGCGACCCGTAGCGAGGTGACCGCCGTGCTCGTCGAGGATGCGGCGCGCGTATACAGCGAGGATGCGGTGCGCGGAACTGGAGGGTCCGATCTTGGTCAGGCGCGGGTGCACTGGTCCGTTGGCGGGACGGGGCACACGAAAATGATCGACGTCGATTCCGGGGCGAAAGCGGGCGACGCTGTGAGCATCTGGGTCGACACGAACGGGAATCTCAGTGCGGCGCCGATGACCGGCGGGGAGAGCGCGGTCGCCGCGGTCATCGCCGCCATCGCAGTGTGGGCAACGAGCATCATCGCGGGAGTGCTGCTCCTTCTGGGTGTTCACTGGAGCGCGTCGAGGCACCGCCTCGCGCAATGGAACCGGGAATGGGCCGGGATCGGAAAGGCACCCGGATGGCCCGTGAGCTGAAGTCGACACGGCCGTGAATCCGGACCTCAGGAACACCGCACTGGAAGGCGATGAGGTCGACCATGGGCAATGACACGCTGAGTTTCCTCGACGCCGGCTTCCTGGAAACTGAAGACTCCGACCGGCATGCGAGCCTGACCATCGGAGCGCTGGCAGTCATCGAAGGCCCCCCGCCCGATCAGAAGGAGTTCCGCGACGCCGTCGCGGAACGTCTCCTCGACCTTCCACACGCACGCGACAAACTCCGCACGGCTCCACTCGATGTCAGTGCCCCGTCGTGGACGGAAGATTCGAACTTCGACCTCGACCGACACCTGCGACGGGTCGCCATCCCGAACCCGGGCGAGGAGGAGGCACTGTTCGGATTCGTTGCCCGAGTCATGGGGCACCGGCTCGACCGGGACCACCCGCTGTGGGAATGCTGGGTAGTGGAAGGACTCAGCGGCGACCGCTGGGCGATGCTCGCCAAACTCCACCACTGCATGGCCGACGGGATCACCGGAACACGACTGTTCGAGGCTATGTGCGATGAGGTGGAGCCGACAATCGACCCCGCCGCCGACTCGTCGGGTCCGGATCGCCCCGCGCATCAACCACCGCCGGCACCGTCGATCTCCACGCTGCTCTCCCCGAGCCACCAGTGCGAACTACTCGAGACAATCCTGCGCGCTCCTCTCACGATCGCTCGAGCGGGACTGGGAGCGGGCCGGGGACTTGCCCGGCTCCTGACCGAGATGCTGACGTCGTCGTCCGACACTTCACTGATCGGTCCGATAGGAAAGCAACGGCGCTACCGCGGTGCCCGCACCCGGATGGCGGATGTCCGGGAGATCTGTGCGGCATACGGCGTCACGGTCAATGACGTCGCCCTCGCGGCCATCACCGGCGGATTACGGACACTGCTCCTCCGGCGCGGTGAACACCCCGACGCACACACGGTGCGCACACTGGTTCCGGTCTCGGTGCGGTCCGCGAACGACGACGCGGAATCTCTCCACAACCAGGTATCGCTCATGCTGCCGTTCCTGCCGGTCGACATCGAAGATCACGTCGAACAGCTCACCGCAGTGCATCGGCGGATGTCCGCGCACAAGGCAGGCAAGGAAGCGCAGGGCGGAAAGGTGTTCACCACTTTGGCGCAATCCGGGCCGTTCATGCCGCTCGCCTGGGCATTGCGTCTGGCCACCCGATTCCCCCAGCACAGCGTGGTGGCAGTGGCCACCAACATCCCTGGACCCCAACAGACTCGTCACCTCCTCAGCCGAAGAATCGTCGACATCTTCCCGTACGTACCCATCGCACTGCGATTGCGCGTCGGCATCGCAATCCTCAGCTACGCCGACAATCTGACGTTCGGGTTGACTGGTGACTACGACACCACCCCGGACCTCGCCGACCTGGGAACGGCGATCGAACAGGGCGTGTCCTCGCTACTGACGGCAGCCCGGTTGGAGACCGCGGGCAGCCAGAGCTGATCGGGGACCCGCCATCCCACAGTCGCATGTCGGTCCAGCCCTCGGGTGGGTGACGGCAGAATGTCGCGATGACCTCCGGCCCTACCGGTGCGAGGGCCCGGTACGCGAGACTCGACATCACCACGATGGCACCAAGCGGCGCACCTGGCTACGAGTAATGAGGTGGGTGATGGGCACAGCTGCGGAGACGATGCCGAGTTGGCGCACGATCGAGTCGGTGGTCGCGTCGGCCTGCCGGGCGCCATCTCTTCACAACAGTCAACCGTGGCGGTGGGTCCTCGAGCCGGAGGGTCTGACACTGTCCAGTGACCCCGACCGCATCCTGCCTGCCACCGATTCATTCGGACGTCAAATGGTGGTGTCCTGCGGTGCGGCGCTCAACCATCTGAAATACGCTCTACTCGAGCACCATTGGGATTCGGTGATCGAACGCATGCCGCATTCGGCGAACCGCGAGTGTCTGGCAACTGTTGCATTCACCCCCACGGCGGAGGTGTCCGAATCCGAGATCTCCATGGCAACGGCGATCGCACGCCGGTACACCGAGCGGCTACCGATGTCTGCACCTACCTCATGGGACGACACCCTGGCGCAGGTCACCGAACTCGCCGAACGCGCAGGAACACACGTGGAAGACATCGGAGATCGCGCACGACCCGCACTCGAGGCAATGTCACTTCGCCTCCGAGGTCTACGCCGCGAGAACCCGGTGTACCAAGCCGAGCTGCGCTGGTGGGCCGGGCACGCACTGTATCCCGACGGGATTCCGTCGGCGGCGCTACCAGCCGCGCCACCGGGAACTGTCCCGGTCGGACGAGAGTTCCCTCCAGGCACTGCCACGTGTGACCCCGGCGACCTGGAGGACCGTGCAGCGATACTCGTGCTCACCACCGGCTCGGACTCGAGGCTGAACTGGTTGCGATGCGGCGAGGCGCTCTCGGCGCTCCTGTTGGCCTGCACAGCGCGAGGCCTCGGTACGTGCCCGGTCACGCACATGACCGAGCTGGGGGAGACGCGAACCCGTGTGGGTGAGCTGCTCGAGGGCGATGGCCTGCCTCAAGTCCTCATCCGGGTCGGCATCGGGCCACGGGCCGAACCGCTCTCGACAACGCCGAGACGACCGCTCTCCGAGGTTCTCTTCCGCGACCGATCGGAGGCCTGACCGTGCACGGGACTGATCACGCCGTCACGGCGCTGCAGATGTTCACCAGCCCGTCTCGTGCGGCCGTGATGGCCTGTTCGATGCCGGCCGCAGAGAGCCCACACACCGATCGCGTGTACTGAGCCGTGGAGGTCGCTGTCCTCCTGGCCATCGCGACAGCGCTCGCGTTCGACCTCACCAACGGCTTCCACGACTCCGCGAACTCGATCGCCGCGCTCGTCGCCACCCGGGCCGCTCGCCCCGAACACGCGCTCATCCTGGCTGCTGCCGGGAACTTCGTCGGCCCATTGATCGTGGGAACGGCCGTGGCCGACACCGTCGGAGGAGTCGTCGCACTGCCCGCGAGCGCGACGGTCACAGCGGTCGGCGCCGCACTGACTGCAGCGATCGCATGGAACCTTGTCACCTGGTGGTTCGGGCTGCCATCGAGTTCATCGCACGCCCTGGTCGGCGGACTGGTCGGTGCATCCCTGATCGCTGCGGGCCCGAGTGGTGTGCACTGGGGCGGATTCACCGACGGCCGACCTTCCGGCGTGGTGGGGATCCTGGTCGGTCTGGCAATCTCCCCACTTCTCGGCGCGGTCGCGTGTGCGCTGCTCGCGACCATCGCCTGGAGACTGATGCGACGTGCCCGTCGACGCGCACTCGGCCCGGTGCGCCGCGCCGAATGGGTCACGGCCGCCACACTCGCACTGAGCCACGGTGGCAACGATGCGCAGAAATCCATGGGCGTGATCACGTTGCTGCTCATAGCGGGTGGCCATCTCACCGAGTTCACCGTGCCCCTGTGGGTCAAGCTGGCAGCTGCGACGAGTCTGACGGTCGGAACCGCGTTCGGCGGGTGGCGTATCGTGCGGACGGTGGGGCGTGGGGTGTTTCGGATGACTCCGCTCGACGGGCTGGTCAGTCAGGCCGGCGCCGCCGGCGTGATCCTCGGCGCATCCCTCGTGGGTGCACCGGTCAGCACCACACATGTAGTTGCCGCCGGTGTAGTGGGCACGGGAGCACAACACCGCGCGCGGCATGTGCACTGGAAGGTAGTCACAGAGATGGGCGTGGCCTGGGTCGTCACGCTACCTATGACCGCACTGCTGGGGGCGATGCTGTTTCCGGTGTGGGGGGCGATCTGATGCATCGGCCGCGACTGTCCAATGCGTGGTTCCTGCCACGCTCGTTCGACGTGCTGGGCATGCTGCGCCAACAGCTCGACATCGTCGAGCAGTGCATACACGTGTTGAACGACTGGGGACACGGCAAGATCCCGACCCATGATGCCGTCGCGGAGCTGCGGGTCGCCGCAGGGAACGAGCATCGTGCCCGCCGCACTCTCAACGACGCCGTGCGCGACAGTTTCAGCACCCCCATCGAGGCGGAAGACCTCTTCGAACTGGGGGAGCGTCTCGGCGAGATCACCGAGGCCGGGTACGCCTTGATCCGGGAGTCCGAGCTGTCATGTTCCGGCCCGACCTGCGCCCCGCCTGATCCTTACCTCGTCGAGTTGATAGACAGGCTCGCGAAAGCGATGGTCCCCCTCGCACAGGGGCTGCGGGCGCTGCCGAGTGGGGACGCGGCAACGTGCGCCGATCACGCTATCGAAGAATTGTCCGCGGTCGAGCACGCCTACCGCGCTGCGATCGCCGATCTCGAAACCGAGCCCGACGTCCGACGGGAGCTGCGTAGACGGGAACTGTATCGCCGCGCTGAGCATCTGCACGCCGCGATGATGCGTGTTGTACGGCGGACCTGGTATTCGGTGTACAAGTCGCGGTGAGCACGGCCCGCTCAGCCACTCGGGAGGTCCAAGGAGCAGGCGCGGCGCGAGCGAGGTGACACTGGACTCACCTACCCCGACACGATACCCCCATGGGTATTATTGGGGTCAGATTTCAGGAAGGGGACACTCGTGGTCGGCGACGACGACAGCATTGCGTTGGTACTCAATCGGCTCCGCCGCGCGCACGGGCAGCTGGCCGGGGTGATCTCGATGATCGAGCAGGGACGTGACTGCAAAGACGTCGTCACCCAGCTCGCTGCGGTCTCTCGCGCTCTGGATCGGGCCGGGTTCAAGATCGTCGCAACCGGGTTGCGTGAATGCCTGACCGGCGACGTTGCGGAGGGTGCCGAACCCATGACTGAGGCTGAACTGGAGAAGCTCTTCCTTGCGCTCGCCTGATCGTCATTGACCCGCATGGCCCAGGGCCGCTCCGATTCAACGCATCGACGATCACACAGCGAATGCCGAACACCAGATCCCACGAACACCGAAAGAAGGCCGAATGGTCATGAATCTCGCATTGTCGACAACACTTCACACAACGTTCGCCGATGCCGTGGAACGCACTCGGAAGGCTCTGTCCGAGCAGGGTTTCGGAATTCTCACAGAGATCGACATGAAAGCCACGTTGAAGGCGAAACTAGGCGAGGACATGGAGGACTATCTGATCCTCGGCGCGTGCAACCCGCCTCTGGCCCACCGCGCAGTCAACGTGGACCGGCAGATCGGGCTGCTGCTGCCCTGCAATGTCGTCGTGCGCGCCGACACCGCCACCGAGAACAGCGTCATCGTCGACGCGATGAACCCAGCCCTGATGGTCGAAGTCACCGGCGAACCGGGACTGAACGACGTCGCCGACGACGCCACCACCAAACTGCGGGCCGCGATCGACTCCCTCACCGCACACCGGGCCTGACACCCACACGGCTGGCGCCGTATACGCGCCCCAGCTGATCAGGGCTGAGCGGGCTGCTCGCTGTCCCGCCACCAGCAGAAGACGAACAACGCCAGCGACGCGACGAGGGTGGACACCACCCACACCGTGAGGGCGATGTCGACCCACGACCCGATCGGCGGGCTTCCCGGCAGGATTCCGCGCAACGGCACGACCGCGAACAGCATCGCCGCCATCCATCCGAGCATGTCCGTGTTGACGGCCCGCTTGCGCCGGAACGTCTGCAGCGCGACGAACGCGGCGAGCCCCGCGAGGATCGTCATCATCAGCAGGAGGATGCCGGCGTAGATCAGGTTCCCGCCCGTGCGCGCGAACAACAGCGCGGCGCCGGTGCCGTTCCGCGAGAGGTCCGTGTCGACTGTCACCGCTTCGGCCCGCGCCTTCCACCCGTCGACTCTGCCGTCCACGAGGAGACCCGTGGGCAGCAGTTCACGGTCGGCGCCGGCGCCCTCGTACGCCTCCACGACCATCGGGTTCACCTCGAACCGGTCGAACGGCCAGTACGCCGCGTTGCCGGTGGCGATGAACTCGGTGTCGAACGTCGTCGGTGCGGCGCCCGCCCGGAACACGATCTCTTCGTGACTGGTGCTCGGGAAGAGCAGCAGGGTGATGTCCCGATTCAGGGTGTCGCCGTTGGCGTGCAGGTACTCCTCGCCGACGGCGATCGTCACCTCGGCCTGCACCCGGTCGGTCGTCGGCTGCAGGGACTTCGCCGTCACCAGGACCACGACCTCGTCGTTGCTGCCCTCGAACGGTCCCTCGTCCTCGCCGGTGCGGCTGCTCAACCCGTACACGGTGAGCGACGCCGCGTAGATCAACGCGAGGAGCAGCGCCGGGGCGACCCATCGGAGGCGGGGATGGTGAGAGTTCATGATCGGCGGCGGATCACAGGGAAGCGGTGCTGATCTCGGGGTCGATCAGGATCTTCGCGTGCACCTCGGGGTCACCCAGCGCGGCGAACGCGGATTCGACCCCGGGCAGGCCGACCGTGCCGGTGATCAGCGGTGTCGGATCGACCTTTCCGTCGGCGAGCATGTGGAGGGTGTCGCGGAATTCGCGGGGGTCGTAGGCGACGGCGAAGCGGAGTTCGATCTCCTTGTTGACCGCGAGCGCCGGCCGGAACGTGTCGGTCTCCATGCACACCCCGACCACGACGACGCGGGACCGCAGCGGGGCCCCGGCCAGGATGCCGTCGATGACGCCGGGCAAGCCGACGCACTCGAAGACGACCGGCCCGGACGGTGTCGCGCCCACCGTGTCGGCGAGGGCGAACGCATGCCACCACGGCAGCCTCGGGATTCGGCGCAGATTCTCCATGGTGTCCAGCCCGAGACCGAGCACATCCGTGATCGAGGTCGTTTCCCGACGTCGCGGATACGACGTCCAGGGCGACGCCGCGGCAGGGTCGACGACGACGTCGGCACCGCACTGCCGGGCGAGTTCGCGGCGGCGGGTGGAGAAGTCGGCGGCCACCACGGTACGGACACCGGTCGCCTTCAGCATGCTGATCACCGCGAGACCGATCGGGCCGCACCCGATGACGACCACGTTCCGGCGCTTGCCGACGTCACCCTTGCGCACCGCGTGCCACGCCACCGCCATCGGCTCGGTCAGGGCCGCCTTCTCCGCCGTCAGACCGTTCGGGACCGGCAGCGTCATCGACTCCTGCACCACCACCTGTTCGGCGTAGCCACCGGGCGCCGAGGCAGACAGGCCGGTCAGGTGAATCCCGGCGCCGGTGCGGACGATCGGCAACGCCACCACCGCGGTACCCACCGGCCACCGCTTCCGGCAGCCGGGCCCGTAACCGGCAACGGTGCCGCTGAACTCGTGACCCAGCACGACCCGCTGGTGTGAACGCATGAAGTCGCGGTAGCCGGTCTCGGCGGCCAGTTCCGCCATCTCGTCGGCGTGCACGCGGGCGTGCAGGTCCGAGCCGCAGATCCCGCACCGGGACACGTCGATCAGCACCTGACCCCTGGCCGGGATGGGAGCCGGGACGTCACCGAACTCCAGGCGAGTCTCGGTGCAGACGACTGCCTTCATGGTGACTCCTCGGGGTGCGGCGGGGTCGGCCTCAGCTCCGAACGTAGAACACTCCCGCCGCCGGGACACGGCGATTGCCGAATGGCCCAGGGGTTGTCTCGGTCCGGCGGCGGGTGTAAACCGACAGCATGAGCGTCCTCGGTCAGATGGACTCGTTTCGCCGCGTCTTTCCCACCGCCCGCCGCAACCGGGCAGACCTGTTTCGCTGGTTGCGACGCCGGCCGCAGCTGCTCGCGGCCGTCGGATTCCACGAGGTCGCGCTGGCGGCGAGCGCCCGGGTCGACCCCCGGTTGAAGGCGCTCGCCGAGATCAAGGCGGCCGCGCTGACCAACTGCGAGTACTGCCTCGACATCGGATCGGCGTTCAGCCGTGCGCTCGGGGTCAGCGACGCCCAGTTGCGCGCCCTGCCGGCGTTCCGCGAGAGCTCCGCGTTCGACGACACCGAGAAGCTGGTCCTGGAGTTTGCCGACGCGATGACACGCACCCCCGCCCACATCGGCGACGACCTGCGGCGTTCGCTGCTCGCCGCCTTCTCCGAGTCCCAGGTGACCGAACTCGCCGCGGCCATCGCCTGGGAGAATCACCGCGGACGTCTCAACCAGGCGCTCGGTGTGCGGCCTTCGGGATTCTCCGACAGCGACTTCTGCGCCGTGCCCGAACAGTGACGACAGCGTCGACGCCACCGCCGGACCGTCAGCGATTGCGGAGCCGCGTCCACCCGGTGAGCACGTAACCGAGCCCCATCCCGAGCATCCACGTGTCCTTCGCGACGGCGGTGCCGTTCTCGTTCGGCCAGATGCTGCCGGGGTTCCGCAGAGCGGGGGTCCTCGCGTACATGGCCACGAGCCCCCCGGAGAACCCGGTGAGTGCGGCCCCCGCGACAACGGTGGGCACGAACGGTGCGAGTAACGCTGCGCCCGTGCCGATCTCGGCGATCGACAGCAACTTGATGAATCGTTCCGGCGGAATCGCGTTCAGGAACGGGAACGCGCCCGCCGCCATACCGTGAACGCCCTGGGCGGTCTGCTCGTCCGCCGACCATTTCTGCAATCCCGTATGGAGGATGAAGCCCCCTGTCGCGATGCGTCCGGGAAGGTCGCCGAGTGTGGTCAGTCGCATGGTGGTCTCCTGTCGTCCGGGTCGAACCAGAGAACTGTTTCCCCACCTCAGCCTCCCACTCGGCAGACGGCCGGGAGCGGTTTCGACGGAGCGGGCCGCCCGGTGGTCGTCGCCGCGCCCGCTCGGGGACGCGGCGACGACGTCATGACCAGCCGCTCAGTGGGCGAGAACCACGTCGGTCGCCGAGGTGGACTCGGCACCGGGTGCGCTCAGCTGCGAAATCCTGCGGGGCAGCGCGACGGCCACCACCGCGCCCAGCAGCGCCGAGATCGCGCCGATCACGAATGCGATGGTGATGCCGGTGTCCGTGTAGAAGACGGCGCCCTGCACGATGGTCGCGATGTGCGAGTTCAACACGGTGAACGCGATGACCGGAAGGATGGCGGGCAGAATGCTCTGGAACACCGCCACCATGCTCGCCGTCGTCGCCTGCAATTGCGGCGGCACCGCGGCGATGAGCAGGTTCGGGATGGAGGCGTACCCCATGCCCATTCCCACTCCCAGGAGGGCGGCGAAGCCGATCAGCAGCGCCTTGTCGTCGTGGATCGTCGCCGTGAGCAGGCAGGCCGCGGCCATCAGCAGCATGCCCACGACCATCAGGATCCGCGGCCTCACGTTCCGGGGAACCAGGGTTCCGACGATCAGTCCGCCGATCACCACCGCACCACCCAACGGAGCCTGGAAGATCGCGAATCCCTCTGCGCTGATACCGAATCCGTAGCCGAGCCCCAGGATCGCCGGGGTCATGCACATCATCGGGAGCATGATCGTGAAGACCGAGGACGTGCCGTAGCAGAATCCGGCGCCGAGTGCCGTCAGGAATACGGGCCGCTTACCGAAGAACCGGATGTCGATCAGCGGGTCCGGCAGCAGAAGTGCGGACACGATCCACGCCACCAGCAGGGCGACACCGCCGGCGATGAACCCGAGGGTCGACCCCGACGTCCAGCCCCACGACGGCCCGAAGCTCACTCCGACGAGGATGCCGGCGAGTCCCGCGCCGAGGAGCGCGGCGCCGATCAGGTCGATGCGCGACCGCAGACGGACGGTCGATTCGCCGGTCGTCGCCCGGATCAGAATGCTGAGGACCACGAGACCGGCCAGGAAGAACCAGAAGATGCTCCGGAAGCCGAAATTGTCGATCAGCCAGCCGGTGAAGAACGGCGCGGGGATCGCGATGAGCCCCATACCGCTCGTGGCGATGCTGACCGCCAACGCCACCGTCCGGGCGGGGAAGACGTCGCGGATCAGCGAATAGCTGAGGAACAGGCACGGCACGAGCAGCCCGGTCAGGGAGCGGCCGGCGATCAGCACCGCGTACGTCGGTGCGATCGCCGAGATCAGCGACCCGAGCGCCGACAGGCCGACGGCCGTCAGCAGCATCTTGCGCTTGCCGTGGGTGTCGGCGAGCTTGCCGATCAGCGGGCAGGTGATCGCCCCCACCAGCAGGAACGACGTGAGCAACCACGCACCCTGCGTCGTCCGGTAGTGGGTGACGATCTGCGGCAACGCGATCGAGATCATCATGTAGCTGACCGCGAGCATCTCCAGCAGCAACACGATCGAGGCGAGCGAGAAGATCAGTCGGGGCGTCCATCGCTCGTCGGTCGCGTCCTGCTGTCGCGTCCGAGCCGATCCGCCGTCTGGCGCATGGGTGACCATCATCGGGTCCTTTCGAATACCTGCACGGGAACTCGTGGCGGTGCCGCGGCAGTGCGGCGCGCCCGAGCCGGGCGGTAGGGGTGGGTGGTCACATTCGGTGGTCGAAGTCTCGCGAATGTGTAATTGACATCACAGTTCTCGGGAATGCGGCACGCCATGCGGCGTTCCGCCCAGCGGGAGGCCGACACGCCCGGTCTGCACCATCGCCCGGGAAGGGCCAGTTCGCGCCGCCGAATCGGGCGTAGCAGGCGCGGCGGTCGGTTTCTTCGTCGGGCACGGGGCTGGTTGGCGCGAATCGGTGATTCCCGCTCACCGCTCGAGCGAGGATTGACCCATGGCCGCCATGCAGCGCGAGAAACAGTTCCGCCGGCTGAGAACGCCACGCTCGGCGGCCGTCGCGGGAATCGTGTTCGCCGCGTTCTTCTCCGCCAGCCTCGTCCTGCTGCACACCGCGCTGCCTGCCGACCCGTTCGACGAAACCCCCTGGGTCGGAAGCGGTGAGACACGGATCAAGACGGCCCTCGTGCTCGCCCCGTTCGCGGGCATCGCGTTCCTCTGGTTCATCGGCGTCATCCGCGACCGTCTCGGCGACCTCGAGGACCGTTTCTTCGCGACGGTATTCCTGGGCAGTGGCCTGCTGTTCCTCGCGATGGGCTTCATCTCGATGGGCGTGGCGGGCGGCGTCCTCGCGATCGCCCGGCACTCGGGCAGTTCCGCGGACGAGATCGTCTACTTCGGCCGCGAGATCATGCTGCAGATCAACCACGTCTACGCGCTGCGCATGGCAGCGGTGTTCATGATCTCGCTGGGAACGATCTGGCTCCGGACCGGACTGATGCCGCGATTCCTCGTCGTGACCACGTACCTGCTCGCCCTGGCCCTGCTGCTGGTCGTCAGCTTCAGCCTGTGGACGACGCTGGCGTTCCCCGCCTGGGTGCTGCTGGTCAGCATCTACATCCTGGTCACCGGACGACGCATGCGCGCCGCCCGATCCGAGTCACCGTGAACACGTTGACCAGGGTGACGCGTCGACACCACCCAAGAGTTCACCTGCGTGCGGGCGTGGTGGAAACGAAGTCGTCGATGATGCCGACCACCGCGGCCGGATCCTCGAGGTGCGGATAGTGGCCGATACCGTCGAGGACGGCGAGCCGGCTGCCGGGCATCGCCTCGTGCGCCGCGTAACCGTGCGAGACCGGGATGATGCCGTCGGAATCGCCCCAGATCAGTTGGGTGGGCAGACCCGCGTTCAGGTACAGCCGGCTCAGCGCGCTCACCGCCTGCCCCCGATGGTCGACGACCGCGCGGAGAGTCCGCAGGAACGCCTGCCGGGTCTCCGGATCGGACAGCGACGAATAGGCGTGCCACATCTCGTCGCCGCGAACCGACTGAACCCGATCGCCGCCAGCCAGCTGCGAACCTTGTTGCCGGCGTCGCGTATCGCTGCGGGCGCCATCAGGGGAAGCAGGAACTCGGACCCGGGCGCCGCCAGCAACCGCAGGGTCCAGTTCACGTCCGGTCCCAGTCCGCCGCTGCCGATGAGGACCAGGCGCTCACACCGTTCGGGATGCTGATAGCTGAACTGCATCGCCACCCCGCCGCCGAGGGATTGCCCGACCACGGTCACCCGTTCGATGTCCAGCTCGTGCAACAGGTCGCGCAGCCACGCGGCGAACGCGCCCAGCGAGTAGTCGCCGCGCGGTTTGGCCGAATCGCCGTGACCGGGCAGATCCGGGGCCAGCACCCGGTAGCGCTGCGCCAACTGCGGGAGGACCGCGCGCCACGTCGCCGAACTTCCGGCCATCCCATGCACGAGCAGAAGCGTCTCGCCCTCACCGCTCAGCCGGTAGGCGACGTCGTCCCCGTGCAGTGCGATGTGTCGCAGTTCCGACATACAGCGACCTCCCGATCGGGTGATGCAGCGGTCTCACGGTAACGATAGGGGAGTTCCGCTCGATATCGTCATCAACTGCGGCGTGGGAACTTGATCTTCGGCGCCGGGTTGATCTACACGGCACACCGACGTGAGGCTCGAAAACAGGAGGAATCCGCATGAACTCTGTGTCGAGCCCGGCCGCCGCCCGGCCGCGTGTCCTGCTCATCGACGCCGACGTGGCAAGCTCCCTCGTCGAACGCCTCCGGGACGGAGGATTCTTCGTCACCCGAACCTACGCGGAACCGGTGCGTTCGCGGATCGAACCCCCCGACGTGGTGATCGTCGACGCGCGATCACCCCACCTCGACGCCGACACCACCGTGCGGGGACTGAAGGCGATGCGATTCGCGCTCGCCATCGTGGTGATCGGCACCTTCCGTTCCGGCAACCGTCGCAGCGACCTCCTCGAGGCCGGCGCCGACGACGTGCTGGAGATGCCGGTCGGCGCGGACGAACTCGTCGCCCGGCTCCGCGCGATCCTCCGCCGTGTGAAACCCGAGGTGCCCGCGCCGGCGCCCGCCGGCAGCCAGGACCTGTGCCTGTGTGAGGAGCGGCACGACACCGACTACGACGGGTTGCGCACCACGCTGACCAGGACGGAATTCGTCCTCTTCACCGTGCTCGCGCAGAACGTCGGCAGGGTCGTCACCCGCCGCGACCTCATGCTGATGGTGTGGGGTGTGACCGTCGAATCGAAGACGAACGTCCTCAACGCCTACGTCTGCTCCCTCCGGCGGAAGCTGGTGGCCGTCGGCTCGCCGTATGTCGTCCACACCGTGCGCGGTGTGGGTTTCGCCCTCGGCGAGGACGTACGCCCGGGGACCATCGACCCCGCCCGTCAGGTGTCCGTCGCCGTGTCGTGACACCGGCCCGCGGGAATGGTCACCTACATCCACCCCGACGCCGGCGCACACCCGCTGGGCACTGCCTGACCGGGGATCCCCGTGATGCCCGGCCCCCTCAGGCCGCTGCGAAGAATGCGAGCGCGCGTTCGAGCACCACATCGGGCCGTTCGTCGACGAGGAAATGCGAGGCGCCGTCGACGAACTCCACACCGAAGTCGTCGGTGTGCCCCTCGAAGCCGCCGAGGAATTCCTTGCGCACGATGGGGTCCTCGGCGCCGACGAGCACCCGGGTGGGAGTGGCGAGCCGGGTGTGCCGGTATGCGCCCGTCATGATCCGCGCCGCCTGACGCATGATGAAGCAACGGTAGAGGGCCGACGCAGCTTGTGCGCGGGCCGGTTCGCGCAGCCGTCCGGCGAACAGTTCGACGTCGCGCTCCGACCATGCGTTCCGGTCCGTCGTGAAGCCGCGCAGCAGGTGGTACGTCAGCCGTTGACGCCCGCGGCCGAGCAGGAACGGACCGAGGAACGGCGCGGCGATCACGGGCTGGAACCAGCCGTGCCGTGCGATCGTCGGCAGCAACCGTGGGTCGAACCGGATGAAGGGGTGGGGGACACCGAGGCTGATCTGCTTTCGGACCCGGTGGGGTGCGCTCAGGCACAGCTCGTATCCGAGCAGTGCGCCCCAGTCGTGCGCGATCAGGCAGACCCGGTCGAGTTCGAGCGCGTCCAGCAGTGCCTCGACGTCGGCGAGCAACTGCGCGCGGGTGTATCCGATGGGCGGGGCGTCGGTCCAGCCGGCGCCGCGCAGATCCGGGCAGATCACCCGGTAGTGCTCGGCGAGTCCCGGGACGACCCCGCGCCACTCCCACCAGTGCTGGGGGAACCCGTGGAGCAGCACCACCGGTTCGCCGTGACCCGCCTCGGCCACGTGCATGCGCAGGCCGGGGAGCCGGACGTCGCGGTGCCGGACCCCGTCCAGTGCGGGAAAAGTGTTGTCCGGCAATCCGTTCGGGCCGGATCCTCTGGCGTCGTCGGGAGCCGCGGGTCTCATGACTTCACATTACTACGATCATAGTGGTACGTCACTATGTTTATAGTAGCCAGGTGACGTCCACGAGAACGAGTGCACTCGACGCGGCGATCGAACTGCTCGGAACCGAAGGGCTGCGGTCGCTCACCCACGCCCGGGTCGACGACCGCGCCGGCCTCCCGAAGGGGTCGACGTCCAACTACTTCCGCACCCGGGCTGCGCTGCTCACCGGGACCGTCGACGCGATCGTGGACCGCGAACTGTCCGAGGTCGGCATGCTGGCACCGGCGTCTGCCGCAGATCTCGTCGACGCGGTTTGCGGCCTGATCGACTACACGACCGTCGCCAACCGAACCGTCACCGCGGCGCGGCTGGTCCTGTTCCTCGAGGCCAGCCACGACCCCGTTCTCCGGGATGCGCTGGCACGCGGGCGCACCGCCATGGAGGCGTCCGTCGTCTCGGCATTCGCCCACCTCGGTGCGCGGGACCCGCGGACCGCCGCCACCGCACTCATGGCCTGCGCGGAGGGACTGATCCTGCACCGCATCGCCCGCGAGGACACCACCGATCCGCGGCCGGCCTTCGAACTGGTGGTGCGGGCGGCGTTGAGCTGACGCGCACCCGGACTCACGGAAGGGGAGCGGACCACCGGAGCGTGGTTCCACCGCCGAGAGTCGAGTCGACGGCGCAGTGCCCGTTGACTTCCCGCGCCCGGGCGGCCAGATTGTCCAGCCCGCTGGTGGCGACGTTCTCCTCGAATCCCTTGCCGTCGTCCGCGACCTCGATCGCGAGATCGTCGTAGACCGAGATGCTCACCGTCACCGTCTCGGCTCCGGCGTGCCGGACCGCGTTGCTCAACGCCTCACGCAGAACCGCCTCGGCATGCTCGGCGAGCGAGGCGTCGATGACGGACAGTGGCCCCGACATGTGCACCGTCGTGCGCAACCCGGAATCCGCGGTGGTCTCGGCCACGATCTCGTGCAGACGCCGCCGGAACTGCGTCATGCCGCCCGAACCGCCGTGCAGGTCGAAGATGGCCGTGCGGATGTCCCGCACGATGTCGTGCAGGTCGTCGATCGACTGTTCGAGCCGGTCCTTGACGACGGGAGCCTTCGCCCGCTGCAGGGTGCTCTGCAACGACAGGCCGACCGCGAACAGCCGTTGGATGACGTGGTCGTGGAGGTCACGCGCGATCCGGTCGCGATCGGACAGGACGTCGAGCTCACGCATCCGGCGTTGACTGTTGGCCAGCTGCAACGCGACGGCCGCCTGATCCGCGAATCCCGACATCAACGCCAGCTGGTCGTCCGTGAACGGCGCGGCATCGACATGGCGGAGCGTCACCAGCACCCCGGACACCGATTGCGCGGCACGCAGGGGCAGCGCCAGCGCAGGACCGAACCGGGCCCCCGTCTCGAACCCGGGATCGAACGCCAGCGCGGTGACACGAAGCGGGGTCCGCTCCCGGAACGCCTCACCGGACGTCGACCGCTCGACCGGGATCGCCCGGCCGATGATCCGATCCGAGACCGTCCCCGCCGATGCCGTCACCACGAGCTCGGTCACCTCGTCCGACGGGATGTCAGGATCGTCCGGCACCGCGAGAAAGGCACTGTCGGCGGCGGTCAGGGCCAGCGCGTCGTCGGCGATCACCTGCAGCACCTCCGCGGTCTCGCTGCCGGCGAGCAACTCGGTCGCGATCTCCCGTGTCGCCTCCAGCCACGCCTGCCGCGTCCGGGACTCCTCGTACAGGCGGGCGTTCTCGATCGCGATACCGGCGGCCGCCGCCAGCGCGCGGAGAAGCACCTCGTCGTCCTCGGTGAACTGCGCACCGTTGGCCTTCTCCGTGAGATACAGAATCCCGAACACCTCGTCCCGGACCTGAATGGGAACTCCCAGAAAGGTTTTCATCGGCGGATGGTGCGGCGGGAATCCCACCGACACGGGGTGCCGGGACAGGTCCCCCAACCGGACCGGCTTCGGATCCGTGATGAGGAAACCGAGGACGCCGCGACCACGAGGCAGGTCGCCGATCCGCTCCCGCGTCTCCTCGTCGATGCCCTCGTAGACGAACTCGCTCAGCCCCTCGGTCGGAGCGAGCACCCCCAGCGCACCGTACCGGGCGTCGACGAGATCGATCGCCGCGTGCACGATGGTGCGGAGCGTGTTGTCGAGGTCGAGTCCCGACGTGACGGCGAGCATCGCCTCGAGAAGGCCGTCGACGTGATCGCGCGCATCGACGATCTGCGCGATGCGGTCCTGCACCTCGGTCAGGAGCTCACGCAGCCTCAGCTCGGACAGGCTACCGAGCAGGGGCCCCCGGTCGTGTTCGTCCGGTTGACGGGTCACACGACGCATTGTCCCACCCGGTGACCTCACGAGGAGCCGGAACAACCATAGGTCCCGTCAGGTGCCGGGCGGTTTCGACGGCAACTTCGTGGCCAGCACCGCCGCCTGCGTCCTTCGTTCCACACCCAGTTTGGTCAGCAGCCGGGACACGTAATTCTTGACGGTCTTCTCCGCGAGGAACATGCGTGCGGCGATCTGCCGGTTGGTCAGCCCCTCACCGAGCAGGGCGAGCAAGGTCCGCTCCTGATTGGTCAGGTGCGCGAAGATGCCGTCCTTCCCATCGGCGTCCGCACGCACCTTGTCCATCAGAACGCCGGCGGCACGACTGTCGAGCAGCGATTTGCCCGCCCCCACGTCGTGGACCGCCTGAGCCAGCTCCATGCCCCGGATGTCCTTCACGACGTATCCGCTGGCCCCGGCGAGAATCGCGTCGAGCATCGCCTGCTCGTCCGTGAACGACGTCAGGATGAGGCAATGCAACTCCGGCATCAGCGAGTGCAGCTCGCGGCACAGCTCGATTCCGTTGCCGTCGGGCAAACGCACGTCCAGGACGGCGACATCCGGCTTGAGGGCAGGCACCCGCGCCATCGCCTGCGCATACGATGCGGCCTCTCCGACCACCGTCAGAGCGGGATCGGAGGTGAGGAGATCCGCGATCCCTCGCCGGACGACCTCATGGTCGTCCACCAGGAAAACCCTGATCATGGGCACCCTCCAGACCTGGCCGCGTCACCCTCGGAGAATTCAGATTACGCCGGTGAGCACCGGGCCGGTCAGCGCGCGGCCGGACGAAACGGCGCGGATCCGCGACGCCGCGGCCGGTGCGGCATCAACATCGCCGCCGCCAACCCCACGGTCGCGACGAGCGTCGCCGCGGCGCCGACTCCGACGAGGGGAGTCGCGAGCCAGGCACCGAGCAGGACCATCAGGCCCGCGGTCACCGCTCCCGCCACCACCGCAAGCGCGAACCCCGCGGGATGCACGTACAGGAACTCGCCGGGCTCGTCCTCCCGCCGGTGACGATCCTCGCGCGGCGATGCGGTGGAGTGTTCGAACATGGTGTCCTCGTTCCTTCGCCGGCTCCGATGTCGTGCGCCGGCCCTCGTACAACGGTGCGATAACGGCGAGCACAATGACAGGGCCGAAGGTCACACGTCCGTCCTCAGGCGTCGGCGGCGCCGAACCACGTGGGCAGCACCTCGAGCAGATCCCGCTGATCGTCACCGACCCACGCCACGTGACCGTCCGGACGCAGCAACGCCGCGGGCACGTCCAGTTCCTCGCTGACGTCGACGACGTGGTCGATCCGATCCGCCCAGCCCGCCACGGACAGCCGGCCCGTCTGGTCGAGCAGCAGTCCGCGGCCGCCGTGCATCAGCCCGTACAGGCGACCGCGTTTCAGTGCGACGTCCCGCATCCGTCGGCCGAGCAGTGCGTGGCCGGCGCCGAAGTCGTAGCGGACGCCGACCGCGGTGATCTTCTCGATCAGATACCGGTTCACCTCCTCGAAGTCCATCAGCTCCGACAGCAGCCTGCGCACCGCCTGGGGACCCGGCTCGGTGGACATCAACTCCATCTGCGCGCGGGTGTTGTCCAGCACGTCGGCGGCCACCGGGCGCCGTTCGGTCTGGTAGCTGTCCAGCAGCCCGCCCGGGGCCCAGCCGCCGATCTGGGCGGCCAGTTTCCATCCGAGGTTGAACGCGTCCTGGAGGCCGAGGTTGAGGCCCTGCCCACCGGTCGGCGGGTGGATGTGCGCCGCGTCGCCGGCCAGCAGCACACGTCCGGTCCGGTAGCGGTCCGCCAGCCGGGTGGCGTCGCCGAAGCGGGACAGCCAGCGCGCCGAGTGCGCGCCGAAGTCGGTGCCTGCGAGAGCCCGCACCTGCCGCTTGAGTTCGTCCAGGGTCGGCGGGACCATCCGGTCCTCGGCGACCCCGTCGGCGGGCGCGACCAGGCGGTACACCCCGTCCCCGAGGGGCATGGCGCCGAACCGCTTCTGCGTCTTGCGGACCTCGGCCACCACGGCGGCCAGTTCCTCCGGCGGCGCCGTCAGCTCCACCTCCGCCAGCAGCGTCTCGGCCCTCGACGGCTCGCCGGGGAAGCCGACGCCGAGCAGCTTGCGGACCGTGCTGCGGCCACCGTCGCAGCCGACGAGATACCGGGCGCGCAACCGGGTGTCTCCGGACGCGGCCAGTTCGACGCTCACCCCGTCCTCGTCCTGAATCAGCCCGACCAGTTCGCAGCCGCGCCGGATCTCGACACCGAGTTCGGTGGCGTGCTCGGCCAGCAGGCGCTCGGTGACGGTCTGCGGGATGCCGAGGACGTACCCGTGTGCGGTGTCCATCCGGTCGGGCCACGGTGTGTCGATGCCGGCGAAGAAGCCACCGACCTCGTATCGTGTGCCCTCCGCGAGGAAGCGGTCCAGGAGGCCGCGCTGATCCATCAGTTCGATGCTGCGCACGTGCAGGCCGAGCGAGCGGACCACTTTCGTCGGCTCCGGTTCCTTGTCCAGCACGAGCACGTCCACGCCGTGCAGCCGCAACTCGGCGGCGAGCATCAAGCCGGTCGGTCCGCCGCCGGCAACGATCACGTCGATCATGAAAACCCCATTCGACACGGTTGCGTTCGGCCAGCTGCTGCGCTTTCCGCAGGTTCTGGCTTCGAAGGGAGATTCTGCGGCACGACCAGGGTCTTGCCGCAAGGCCCCGGGTGCGCTATACGTTGAAAGGGGCACGGAGCGGACGACTCCCTGCCCTTTCCTATGCCGTTCCGTGATTCTCACGGTTCATTGATCGCCGGCACCGTAGGACACTGGGTAATAGGACCACCTCGGTCCCGCACTCACACCGAACGGAGGCCACCGGACATGAACGAGACGACATGGTTGGTGGAGATCGTCATCGACGAACACGACTCGGACGAAGGCGGCTCCAGAACCCGCGCACAGGCCCGGCTCCGCACCCGTGACACCCGCACGTTCGTCGGGTCCGGACTCGCCCGCCGAAACCCCGACGACACCGAAATCCCCGAGATCGGAGAGGAACTGGCCACCGCACGCGCGTTGTCCGACCTCGCCCACCAACTGATCGAGGCCACCGCGGCCGACGTGGAGACGGCCACGCACAGCCGCGTCCATCTCACCGGATAATTGCCCTCGCCGACGCGCGCCCGTCAGCGGGGGATACGACGCCGGCCGACCGAGAAGACCGATTCGACCGGCCGTCTCGGAGTCTGCCGCGGCGCCGACTTCTTCTCGGTGGTGCCCACCCTGATCAGCGCCTGCGGGAACCCGCGGTCGGGAAGCAGTTCGCGGATGATCTCCCGGCCCTGGCGGAGTTCGGTCATGTGGGTCAGCGGACACGTCGACAATCCGCCGACGGTGGCCTCCAGCAGCACCGCAGACAGCGCCTCACCGGCGCGGAGCCACTCACCGCGACCGTCGGTGGCGGTGCTCAACACCAGCACCGTCGAGCGGTCCGTCTCCGTGGTCGCGCCGGCGTCCCGGCCGGCGGGGAAGCGGCGCCCGATGTCGACGCGGTCCCGGTTGTCCGCGGTGGCCAGCGCCTCGGCGGGGATTCCGCCTTGCGCGGTGGAATGACCGGCCCACCAGTGCAGCTCGGCCTGATAGGCGGAGTCGTATTTCCTCGCGGCCGCGGTCGTTTCGGTTGCCCTCGCGAGTGCCGGACGCGCCTCCTGCCTCAGCACGGTCAGGTGGACGTCCTGGCGGCGCACCACGTCGTCCAACGCGGCGGGCAGCGGCGTCTTCACGCTGACGGGACCGAAGGGCCTGCGGTCGGAGTGCCGGTGCCGGATCGCCGCGAGCAGATCGAAGTCGTGCGACTGCGGCCGGGCGTCGTGACGGAACCGAATCGTCGCCAGGTGACCGGAGCGGGGCCCGTCCGGGACACGCTGGACGTCCGCCGCCCATCTGAGTGCGGTCAGCGCCGTCTGAAGATGATTCAGCGCCGCACCACAACTGACGACCAACTGCCGGCCCGTCGGGTCGGTCGACGCCAGGACGCGGCCGTGTTCGGTGTAGAGGTCGAGTTGGCCGTCGGCGTACGTCCACTGCCACGGCTGGCTGTTGTGCACTGACGGCGCCCGGCAGGCAAGGTCCACGGCAATGCGAACAACGTTCTCATCGGGAATGGTACTGTTCACGATCGCCTCCTCGGTGAATCGCGTTCCGCCCCCACCCGGCGCGGAACGCCGATGCCTGTATCCCAGTGTTCGCCGTCCATCGGCGCGAGATAAGGGCCGATGGTCACCGCCCGGGCGATGATTCACGTGCGGGTCGGGCACCCCATTTCGTCACAGTGACGAAATATGAGGTCGAGCCGGGGGCGGGGGACACTGAACGTTCATTCGGAACGGCGGGTGTCCGGGCCACTCCGGGGGTCGACGCCGAATTGGCCTTAGGGCGTGCAGATAAATAACACGCAATACTGGCTAGATTGCGGCGTGTCTGCTTGCGTTGGCCGCGAATTCTCTTATGTCGGTTGCGGTGTCGAGTTTAATGCCTGTGGGTTCGGTTGTGTGGCCGACCAGGTCGAGTAGGGGCCGGGTCTGCTTGACGGCGTTGCGGATGGCTGTAGCGCTGAGTCCGGTCAGCTCGGCGAGGACGGTGGCGGGTGTGGAGAATCGCTGTTGTTGCAGGGTGAGGGCGGTGCGGTCGGCGAGGGTGAGTGCGGGTTTGCGTCCGTTGGTTCGGGTGGGGTTGGGGTGTTGCGCCCGATGGACAGGGGTGAGTTCGTCGATGAGTTGGGTCCATCGGGTCGGTGTCAGTCCGGTCAGTTCGGCGGCGTGTAGCCACTGCAGGTCGGGTCGCTGGGGCGGTGTGGCGGGTTCGCTGTGGGTGGTGGGCTCGGCGGGGAGCGAGTCGATGGGAGTGGGATGCAGTGTGTAGTTCCAGTCGCCGTGCCATTCGTGGCGAGTGATCGGGATGGCGGCCAGTTGCTGGTCGCTGATTTTGATGCCGATCGGATAGGTGCCGGTGTCGAGTTGCGCGTGTACGCGTAGTCCGGTGCGGGTGGTGGTCGCCGCGATCGTGTTGATGATGACGTCATGGCTGGTCAGGGGTCTGCCACGCCAGTTCATGGAGATGTGGGAGAACAGGCGGTGCTCGATGGCGTTCCATTTGGAGGTGCCGGGCGGAAAGTGGCAGACCGTGATGGCGAGGCCGGTTTCGGCGGCGAGTGCGGAGAGTTCGGTTTTCCACGCCCTGGTGCGGGAACTGTTGGAGCCGCCGGAGTCCGCGGTGACCAACAGTCTCGTGGCGTCGGGGTAGTTCACGGCACCGACACCGCGCCACCAGCGGCGCAGCGATTCCACGGCGAAGGCGGCGGTGTCGTGGTCGGTGCCGACGTTGACCCAACCCGCGTTTTCGGACAAATCGTAGATCCCGTAGGGCGCGACCTTGCCCAGCTCGCCGGGGAAGTCGTGGGTGTCGACCCGTTCCGGTTCACCCTTCGGCTGAAATTCGGCACCGTTGTTCTTGTACGGTCCGACCAATTCCTTTTTCTTCGTATCGACGCTGACCACCGGCTGCCCACCACCCTGATGGTCTTTGACCTGCTCGTTGATGTAATTGAACTGGGCGTCGCGGTCGGGGCTCTGCTTGCCCTCCAGGGTTTTGGCGTTGGATTGCAAGCTGAAACCCTCCTGCCGCAGCAGGTCCCCGACGACATCCGCGCCGACTTTGTGTCCTTGACCGGTCAACGTGTCCGCGAGGTTGTACGTCGACTTCGCGGTCCACCGCAGCGGCGACATCGGATCGCCCCGCTGGTCCGGTTTCACCAACGCCAACAACGCCGGAACCAGGCCGGGGTCGACCTCGGCCGCTCGTTTGCGGCCACCACCCGCCCGGCGCACCCGCCCCAGCGGAGCCTGCCCGGACTCCAACTCCGTCACCCCCGCCGACACCGTCGCCTCCCGCACCCCCGCCGCCCGTGCCACGGCCCGACCCCCGCCGCGCCCCAACATCCGAGCCTCCGCGCCCAACACCAGCCGACGCTGCCGCTCATCCAAATGCGGCAACACCACCGCGAACTTCGCCGCCAGATCCTCCACAGTCACAACGAAATCGCCCATACCACAATATAGTCCGAAAACACCGAATGTTACGATTTAATTCTCTGCATGCCCTTACCGGCCCGGCGCAGCACATCCGGCGGCGTGAATACTATTCAGCACGCGCGAACGAACGCATCGCGCCGCGACGTTCGACAACGACACACCGAACCGGCGGGTACGAGAGCGAGGGGCGACGGCCGAGGATGCCGGCGGGCGCAGGACCGGCTGGGTGAAGAGGAGCGAGCCAAATCCAGGTCTCTGAACTGCGGCGATAGGACGCCACCTTTGCCGATGGTCGGCAGTGTGACATTTACGCTGGTGAAGTCAGCAGTACTCTCTGGCGTGCCTGCCACGTCATACCCACTCGTGCTTTGTTGTCGAACGTCCGCACCGCCCCCTCGCCGACGCGCGCAGCCGACCCGAAATACGTGCGGCTGCCCTCCGGTCCGGCGGCGGCGCTGCACCCGGCCACGGTCACACAGACCGCGAGTATCAGTCCCACGGCGCGGCGCAAACGGTGATCTCGCATGTTCTGGCCCCTTTTTCCGAGGTTGGTGTCGGATGCGACACGCCGAGATGCGCTTGGCCCTTGCCGTGTCGGCGTGAGCGATTCCGGGCCGGCGCGGCGCTGCGGCACCGGCGTGACTGCGATTGCCGTGCCCGTCGCGCCCGTGTCGGCATGACTGGTGATTACCGCCAGTGTCAGCCTTGGGCCGGGCCGGAAACCATCCCACACTCGGGGGGATATCGGGACCACGGTCTGCCGTCGCATACTCACTACAGGACCGGACGGAAGCAGCCCACTCTCAGCTCGGGTCCACGCATTCACCGGAGGGCACATGCCCCACCACGGCCTGAACCGTGGGAGCCCCCTTTTCGTCGCCGGGACCTCGGGATGGCGGGGAACACCCGATCGCTTCGCCACACAACGCGGGCGGAGACGATCCCGAACCGGCAACGCACCCGCGACCGACCATGTCGCTCGCACCCGCGAGAGGTACCGCCCATGGCCGACATCCACCGCGGCCGCTTCACGGCCGACGTTTCCGTCCTCGGCGACGAGATTGTCGTGTACCTGATCGGAGCGCGAATCAACAAGCCCTGGAAGTTCCGGACCTGGTGGCCGGTCTTCGCCGCGATGCCGAAGATACTGACATACTTGCCCACCCGGAGAACGGGTTGTTGGGATACGAGCAGGCCCTTTTGCCGTCGCCGATCATCGTGCAGTACTGGCGTTCGTTCGAAGACCCGACCCGCTTCGCGACATGACTTGGCCGCCGTCCGGATCGGACGCACTGCCACCGAGCCAAGCCACCATCCTGACACCGCGCTACCGGACACCGTTCGAGGGGTTGTTGACCCCGCTCGGTAAGAACTGCGGCGGACCGTGGAGGTCGGCACGATGGAAGATGCCATCGCGGGCAGTCTGAGGTGGCCCCTGGGAGTGGACACCCCGGACAATGGTTCCAGGAGAGCCAGGAGGGATGTCGAGGTGGGACGCCAGTCTCTGTACACGGAGGAATTCCGGAAAGACGCGGTCGCGCTGTACCGCGCGGCCGACGGCAAACGCACGTACGCGGCGGTGGCCGCGGATGTGGGCATCAGCGGCGAGACGCTACGGACGTGGGTCCGTAAGGACACCGCCCGGAACGGGCGGTCGCAGGACCGCAGTACCGGCGCCGACGGGACCGAGGCGGACGAGCTCGCGCGGCTGCGCGCGGAGAATGCTCGGCTGCGCGGTGCGGAGAAGGAATGGCAGCTCGAACGCGAGATTCTGCGTCGGGCAGCAGCGTATTTCGCCAAGGAGGTGAAGTGAAGACCCGCCGCTGGGACTTCATCTCCGCTCATCGCGCCAAGTTCGGCGTGCAGCGGCTGTGCCGGGTGCTCGGGACCTCCCGCTCCGGCTACTACAAGCACCCGGCCACCGAGCCGGCCCGGGTCGAGCGCCAGGCCGAGGAGGCCACGACGGTCGCCGAGATCCGCGCCACCGATGCCGAGCACCGCAGCGCCTACGGCGGCCCCGCGCGCGCAGGCCGAACTCCGGTCCCGCGGACGCAGGATCAACCGCAAGCGGGTGACCCGGCTGACGCGGATCCACCACGTCGTCGGCCGGCACCTGCGCCGCACCAAGCGCACGACCATCGCGGACCAGCGTGCACAGAAGTAGGCGAAGGGGATGGGGGAGGAGTGACTCGCCTCGTGGGTGACGCGTCAGCCGAGGGTCGCCGCGTCGAAGGGCCCATGGGGCGGCGGCACCGGTTTATGTGTGGTTTAGCGGCCAAGCGCAGCCCCCGCCAACGATGTACATCAGCTGGCAGGGGCGCTACACGGACAACCTGCACGTCGTAACGAGCAGCGCATCACTGATCTTCGTGAGCCGGAGCCTGGAAGTCCAGAGAGTGTGATCCACGCCATTGCACTATTTTCGCATCACTCAATAACCGACCAGTAAGTGTGATCTCGAGTGGTCTTGTGCTGTGCCCAGACCCAATCCTTCGGACCCGATTTCGGGTATGGGTGTACGTAGTTCGGCCGATGTGCAGGTGTCGACGTCGGTCCAAGGTAACTGGTACGCCGCCGTCGACGTGGCAATCGAGAATATCTGCACGTGAGAGAAGAGTTGTCATGGCACGAAATACCGAGAGCATGGGTGCAACTGTGCTGAATACGTTGCGGGTCGGTGTGGTTGGCACTGTTCTGTACGCCGGTCTGATCATGGGCGTCGTTGTGGTGGCGGTGTGGAAGTTCCCGATGCCCGGCGTGTAGGCCCGCGGCGTCTGTGGTCCTGCGCCGGCGCCTGGCGTTGCAGAGTGAAACACGTGGTGGCAGTTCGGGGATAGAGCGACAGGGGCGTGGTTCTGCCCGTGGCTCAGCGTGGCCGGCAAATCAGCGCGCGATACCCGTGACGGGCCCTGATGCTGTGGAAGGGACGATGATGTTCGGGACGGGCGTAGCTCTCATGGTTGGTCTGCTGGTGGTGGCGCTTCTGGTGGTGCCCGTCTCGTTTGGTCTGGCGGCACGAGCGGACGCGAAGGTCCGCCGCCCTGCGGAGTCCCGGGCATCGTATCCGAATCCGGTGGGCGGTCGCTGTTGCGGATGTAAAAGTGCGGTGTGATCGGTGGCGGCAGTTGGCAACCCGAGCGTGGCTGATCTGCGGCGGCGCCTCGCTGGTCGCAGTAGCGGTCGTGGGTGCACTGATCTGTGTCGGGTGACGGTGACGGCATGTGCCGAAAGTGTGCAATTTTGGCGGTTCGCACCTGCCGCCGGGGGCCGGCTGCACAAACGAAATTGCCCCCGCGCGGATAGAGTATCACCGGAACATGAAACTATCTCGGCCCCAATGGTATACGCGCGTCAGTGGTCGCCCGAGATGCGATGGCATCCAGGTGAGCCGAAGCGACCCGGTCGGAGTATCGTCCGCTCCGACCGAGCCTCGCCGGGACATGTAACAGGTACCCGCCACGTCAATCCTGACCGCGCTCGTCACGCAGTGTGCGTCCGTGAGGCGACCCGCTCCGTTGGAGCGGCGGGGGTTCCGCGTCGGTGTACCTGGATGATTGGCGTCGCTGATGTCTCCTCGGACGTTTGCTGGGTGTGAGGATTTCGACCGGATCTACAGGAAGGCATATCGTCTGGCGGCAAGGGACGTTTTCGGCGGCGCAGTGCATCAATCCCTGCTAGCCAGTGGGGGTTTGGCGGCCGCGGTATCCGTTTGTTCACCCGCTGCTTCGTGTTCCGGTGCGAGGAAATGGTAGATCCGCCGTCTGTCCCGGTGTCCTAAGTGTGATCCACGCCACATGGATTTCTCGGGTTGTCCGATACACGGCTGGCGGCCGTCGGCGCAGAATCGCCGATTCGAAATGACGCATTCAAGTGTGGGCGTTGGTTCTAACGGGGCGGATTTGGTGCCTGACCGATCGATTTGGCCGGCAGCGATCCCCGAACTCCGCTCGTCCGGACGTAGAGAGATGGTCGGCGTGTGGTGCACGGCGCCCGGTGGTGGGTGCGGGTGTTTGAGGTCGGACTGGTTGGTATGGACCTCGTGTCAGTGCGGTGTGGTGCGGTGTGGTGCGGTTGAATGGGTGGTATGGGGTCGCCTGTGGGTGAGCAGCTGTGGCAGACGTTGTCCGATTCCGGGTTGGCGTTGGTGTGTGTGTCCTTGGGCCGCAGTGCCGGTGGGCGGATCTGCTCTTGCCCGGGGATACGTCGGTGGGGAGTTGACGAGATCGCCGGGCAGTGCCGCGACCACCGATGACGACACGTGGGAGCTGCGACGCCCCGAGAGGGCGGGCGGAGTTCACCGAAAAAGCGCCCCGGTGGTCTGTTTTCGTGTGAGCCGGTGTCGGCGCCCGCGCGTGTGGACGCGGGTTTTTCCTGAGGTGAGGCGCACCGGTGCCGGTGGTAGCGTCGCGCAGGCTGCAGGGGTGCGAGCGAAAGGTACCGGGCTGCAGTGGCGAATGGCACGGAAGGTGCGGTAGATGGTTCAACAGCAACGGGCGGCGGTGACCCGCGCGCAGATCGTCCGCGGGGCGGCGGAAATGTTCGACAGGTCCGGGTTCGAGGGTGCCAGTCTCGTCGAGATCCTCGAGGCGGCGGGCATGACGAAGGGGGCGTTGTATTTTCATTTCCGGTCCAAGAAGGATTTGGCCCGGCACATCATCGCCGAGCAGCACCGGATCTCGATCTCCGCGGTGCAGGCGATCGCCGCGCAGGAGGCGTCGGCGATCGAGCAGATCGTGATGCTGTGTCATGAGATGGCCCGGCAGATCGTGCAGGACCCGATTGTGCGGGCCGGGATCCGCATCACCCTCGAGCTCAGCGCCGACGACCGTGGCCCCGCGGGCCCGTATCTGGATTGGATCGCCGCCTGTCAAGGGTTGGCGGCCCGTGCGGTCGCCGAGGGCGATCTTGTCGAGACCATCGACCCGCCGACGTTCGCGCGGTTCGTCATCGGCGCGTTCACCGGGGTCCAGACCGTGTCCCAGGTTCTGACCCATCGCGTGGATCTCGAGCAGCGGGTCGACGAGATGTGGGGGTTCCTGCTGCCGGGGATTATGCCGACCACCCGGCACTCCGGCATGATGCGGATCCGGGCGGCCCGCACCGACGTTCCCGTCACCCGGACCGCCCGACCGTAAGGATTAGTGCGCTCAACCTACCGGGACGATCGCGCATGCTTGCTGCAGACCGATAAGTGCGCCATCCGCACTCCGCCGGCGACGCGATCGGAACAACGATGGGATGATCGCCGGGGCCGGTGTTCGTGCAGGTCCGCTCGCGTGCCGGGTGCCGGGTGCCGGGTGCTGGTCCGCGGGAGCGCCGCGGCCGATGTCATCGGGGAGATCATCGAGGACAACGCGGCAGTGAGCCGGACCGGGGGTGGTGGTCACCAGTGGGCGCCGGTGCATCGGTGGGCGGTCGCGGTCGATGATGGGCGGCTGGTCTTTGCCGACACCGAGGTCTTGACCATAGATCCGAGTTCCACCACCCCATCGCGGACTCGGACCGCGATGTGCCCTCTTCTCGGTGCGGGGCCGGATTTCACTCTTGCTGGTTGACCGCAAATTTGTCGTTGCGGAATTGTTATCTGGCCGGTATAAATATTCACATCGTGTGCTGTGTGTCACGATTCTCTGAACAATCGAACTGGAGTTGCAACGATGGACCTCGCTTTCTTGGCCGACTTTTTCTCGAACGTCTCCACTCTTCTCGGCGTTCTCGATTTCTTCTCGGGTTCTGCTGGGTCGCTCAGCGGCTAGTAACGCTGGCCAGTAACTGAACTGGCTCTGTGGCGGCAGAGAGGGGGCCCGTCCTTTACCTGCGGACCCCTCTCGCTGTACTTGGATCTTCCGGTCGTGTCTGCGCCGCGTCGGTTCCTCACTGGCAGTGCCCTGAATGTCATTTTCCGCGTGGATGGTCTGACAGTTCAAGATCATTTGCTGGTCTGGATGCTGACCTATCTCGATTCGGTAACTCGAAACTTTGAGAGCCGAATTATGTGTGTCGTCGAGTTGGGGAAACAAGAGTCCGCCCCCAGCGGGAGGTGCATCTCGGCGCGTGGCTGCTCGCCAAAAGGTGTCGCGACGCCGATCGCGGCGGCCTCACGCCCGACGTAGCGACCCGTGCCCTCGTGGCGGCGAAGGGTCTCGCGGTCACGATCGACAAGGTCGCCGAACTCGACCACGCCTCGCAGGCGGCCAACGCCCACGTCCGGGCGCGCCGACGATGGAAATCGGCTCCCACACGAAGGAATGCTAGGTCTTCGAGGGTGAACCACAACACCTTTCGTCCGTGTTCGACGGCGTGTTGGCCGAGGGCCTCGAGGAAGAATGTCTTGCCCGTGCCGGACGGGCCGCAGACCACGAGGTTCTCCCGCCGGTCGATCCATTCCAGGGTCCGTAGCGCCTGCTGGGTCGGCGCCGGGATGGACGACAGTTCCGGTTTCCACGCGTCGAAGGTCTTGCCGGTGGGAAACGCCGCGGCGGCGCGGCGGGTGGCCAGCGCCGAGCGTTCCCGCCCGGCGGCCTCCTCGGTGAGCAACGCCTTGAGGACCTCGGCCGGTTCCCACCGTTGGGCGCGGGCGGTGGCCAGCACGTCGGGGGCGGCGCGGCGGATGTGCGGCAGCCGCAGCCGGTGCAGCAGTGTTTCCAGGTCGGCCGGCAACGGCGGCGCCGACGGTGGTGCAGTGCTCACGAGAACAACCTTCCTGTGGTCGGTGTTTGCATGACGTTCTGATGCTGTTGCAGCACAGTGGATTTAGATAGCCCTGCGTGTGGTCGGCGTTAGGGTTCGGTGTCGCCGGTGTCGCCGGTGCCGTCGGGGTCGGCGAGTTCGGTCAGGATCGGGGCAGCGCCGAACCGGGCCCACCCGGCGGTGCCCTGGGCCAGGGACCGCGATTCGTCGGCGCGGTGGGTGGTGTCCGAGGCGGCGCCGGTGGGGTGGGCGTCGAGGATCGCCATCAGGTCGCCTTCGGCGAAGCGGCCGTAGGCGGCGGCGTGTCCGAGCGCCCAGTCGACCCGTTCGGCGCCGAGCAGCTTGGCCAGGGTGACCGCGTTGCCCATCTTCACGCGGATCTTCCCGGTGCCGGCCTCGGCGGCCTCACACAACCACAGCCGGGCACCGGCACCGATGTCGCAGAAGGCGCGTTCGGCGTCGGTCCGTGGGATCGGGTGACGGTCGAGGACCCCGGCAGGAGGCGGCGGGAAGTGCTCGTCGCAGATCTGCGGGGAGCCGGGGCGGGCCCGCCGGTGACGGGCGACCTCGACCGGGCCACCCTCGCCGTGGTGGACGAAGACGATCCGCTCGGAGACACCGGCGCCGTGCGCGCGGACCCACACCGTCTGCCCGCGCAGGGTGTGCGGCACCGAGTACTGGCCGTTCTCGAAGGACACCATCGGTGTGTTGTCCGGGACCGTGCGGGTCACACCCCAGGTCGCGGTGTGCGGGGCGGCCGGGACCGGGTGCAGGTGAAGCCGTTCTTCGGCGAGCATCTCCGCCGGGATGCGGCGGGTGGTGCGGTGGATGCGGGTGTTGACCTGGTGGCAGAACTGCGTGCAGGCGGCCTCGAGGTCGTCGAAACTGTCGTACTGGGCGGCGAGATTGTGGTCGGTGGGCACCAGGTCGGCCTTGGCGAGTTTGACGGTGTTCTCCACCCCGCCCTTGGTGGCCGGGTCGGCGGGCAGGCAGGTCTTGACGACCAGGCCGTATTCTCTGAACTTGACGGGGACGGCTAGTTGGCCGTCTCGCCCTGAGTCAGGAATCCTTGGGGAGGGTCGGGTTTCCGAGTTCGACGGTCCCGGTGTTGAGGGTGCGTTTGTCGATTTGGGCGAGTTTGTCTTCGGCGGCGGCGAGGCTGACTTGGAGTCCTTCGACTTCGCCGAGCCAGCCTTCGCGGTTGGCTTCGGTGATCCGGGCGGCGAGGTTGTCGCGGATCTCGGCCAGGCGGGGTCTTTGGTCGGGATCGGGCCAGAGCAGTGAACATCTGACGCAGGCGTGCTCGTGAATGCACGCCGATCCGAAGGCCCGGCCGCAGGTTCCGATGGAGACCTTGCGTCGCTCGAAGTGACCGAGGAATTCCTGCCATTCCTTGTCGGTGGGGACGCGGTATTCGTCGGTGGGGCGCAGTGCCCGCCGCCGGGCGAGGAAGGCCAGGTGGGATTGGATGGCCTCGTCGGGATAGACCGCCTTGTAGCCGAGGGTGACGTTGATGTCGCGGTGGCCTGCGATAATCTGGGCGATGTGTGGTGGCAGCCCGTTGAGGATGGCGTCGGTGATGAACATCCTTCGAAAATCGTGGGGAGTGAACCGGATTGGGTCACCGGTAGTGGGGTCGTCCAGGCCGGTGTGGGCGAGAGCCGCGGTGAGCATGTCACGAATGGTGCTGGCGCTGATCGCTCGGTGTTCGTAGCCGTAGCGGCGCTGGAACAGCAGCGGCAGTGGCGGCGACCAGGCGCGTTCCCTGTCGTCGTAGGCGCAGACGAGCGGGACCGCGCCGGTGGTGCCGCGGACCCGGCAGATGATCGCGGAGAGCACGTCGGCGAGTTCGGGGCTGACCACCAGCAGTCGTTCGGTGTCGGTCTTGGACGGGGCGATCTGCAGCAGCGGCACCACCTCTCCGGTGGTGGGAAGCCGGTATTGGACCAGGCTGTGGTGGGACAGTTCGGAGAGTTCCTCGATGCGGATGCCGGTGGCCCGCAGCACTTCCACGGCGGCGAACGTCCAGAACGCGTGCTCTTCCTCCCGGCCGAGGTCCCGGCGTTCGCCGTTCGCCGAATCCTGCGCCCAGATCTTGGCGGCCGCCGAGCGTGTCGGGGCGAGGCGGATCAGCGTCTGCCCGGCGGCGGTGAAGGCCTCGCCGGGCTGGGTTCGGCGGGCCTCGTCGAGTATCGCCGCGGCGTCCTTGCGTCGCTGGTCAACGCTGCGGACCAGGACCGGCAGGACGGGCAGCCGCTCCCGGGTCCGGGCGTCCATGCGGGACTTGCGGTGACGCTTGTCTTTTCGCCTGTTGATCTCCTCGCTCCCGACCGGACACGGGGCGACCCACGGTCCCCAGCGGGCCGGGTCCTCGACGGCCCAGTGGGCCAGGTCGAGATAGAACGCTCGGACCGGGGTCAGGCATTCGCGGTAGTTGATCCGCGCGGCGGTGGTCTGCACCTTCTTCCCGTCGGGTGTCCGGATCGTCTTGGGGACGGTGCGCAGCCGTTGCTTCCAGGCGTCGGCGACCGCCGCGGACAGGTGGAGGCTGTCGATGCCCGGATGGTGACGCTCGAGGTCGGCCCAGAACAGGCCACCGAGATAGCCGGCGAGTGAGTGCAGGCTGGTGTAGTCCAGAACAGGCTGGCGTTCGCGCAGGTAATCGACCAGCAGATCCCGGATCGGACGGCAGGCCAGCCCGTAGCGGTCGATCATCTCCTCCGGCGTGCGCTGCCCGGCAGTGCGCAGCTCCCTCAGCGTCGCCGGTGCGTTCTCCGCGAAGACCCCCATAGTGCGCAGGGTCCGGTAGAACAGGTGGGTGGCACCGACCGAGGTTCCGCGGGCGTCGGCCTCTGCCTCGAGCAGCTCGAGGACATCGCCGGTGGTGACATCGGCCAGGGTGCCGCCCTTGGCGGCGAGTATCAGTGCGGCGCGGTAGGCGGTGCGAGTCGCCGCCGCCGGGGACACGTCCGGATCGGCCGAGCATAGCGCTCGCAGCCGCGCGAACCCCTCAGCATCACGGCACTGAGCCAGGACGTTGACCAGAGATCCGCCCCGGAAGCTGGCGGTGACCAGCCATGTCAACGACGGCCGGATGAGGTCGGCGGCCACCGCCGTATATAGCGCCCGAAAGAAGCAGTCGTGCAGCCAACCGGCAGGGTGGCCGTGATCGCGCAGCCATGCAATCGGGATATGCCGCCAGGACCGACCGTCGGCGTCGGCGCCGCTCGCCCGCCACCGGTCCTGCCAGGTTCGGCCCGGCTGCTCTGCCAACCAGTCCAGCAGCAGGCCCACCCCGGTCTTGTAGGCGTTCGGGTGTCGCTTGCCGGGCCTGTCCGGCGCGAACGGCGCACGCGTCAGCCGCGCCCAGACGGCGTCACGATCCTGTCGGATCGTCGGCCAGTCCGCCGCTGGGGGCCGGGCCGACGGGCGCAGCCGGGCCGACGGGCCGGCTGCCGTCCGCCCAGCCGAAACATCCCGGGGTTCTTCGACGCTCATGGTGGTCATCCGGCGCCGCCGAACAACACTTGCAGTGTCTCCGGCCGATAGCCAGGAGCGGGTGGCGGGGCCGCCCGCTCGGCCGCCTTCCGGTTCTGCTGCGCGTGGTGAGCCAGAATCCGCCGGATCACGTCTTGCTTGCGGGGCGTCAGATAGCGCTGGGTCGTCGTCAGCAGCGCGTGCCCGAGGACGAACTGCACATCGGTCAGCGGCAGTTCGGGGTCCTCGGCCATCCGATAGGCGGCGGTGTGACGCAGCGCGTGCAAGGTGACCGTGCTTCCCGCTGCGTCGACCGCCCGCTCGAACATGCGGTGCACCGCATGATAAGTCAACGGACGCACCGGGGTTCGAGACGTCCACCACAGCGGCTGCCGCCGCCCCTTGAGTGTCAGGCCGGCCATCTCCACCTGGTAGAGCCGCAGCCACACGAACGCATCGGTGGACGCCGGCAGCTCCTGCGCCTCCCGGCTGCCCTTGCGGATCACCGTGATCAGCTGCCGGCCGGGGTCGACACCGCCTTGCGTGACCGACAACAGCTCCGAGGCCCGCGCACCGGTGGAAACGTAGAAGGCGACCAATGCCCGATCCCTGTTCGAGGGAAGCCGGGCGAAGATCTCGTTGAACTCCGCGTCCGAGACGCTGCGGGGAATCCGGTCGGGCACCACCGGTCGATACCTACCCGTCCGCTCGTTGCGGTGCGGCTCCATCGGATTGTGATGGGCGTGCGCTCGTCGGCCCCGCCGCGACCGGTCCAGCGGGAACGGATTCACCAGCGGTCCGCTGCCCGCATCCAGGTGAAACTCGTAGAATCCGCGCAGCACCGTCTCCGAGTGCGCACGCACCGACGGCGCGTAAGCATCCCGACTCGACGACGGGTCAGGCACCTCCTGCGGTCTGCGCCAATGCGGGCGAGACGGCTTGCCCGCCACAAGCATCCAGCGGCAGAAATCGCGGGCCTGGGCCCGCGTCGCCCGGTTCCACGAAACCTCGATCGCCCACAGGAACCGGAACCACCGCAGCAGATCCATGCCATAGGAGCGGATCGTTGCCTCGGATCGGTCGGCCGCCTGCAGATCACGGAAGTAGGCCGACACCGCCTCCACCGCCGCCCCGGACGGATCGATCAGTCGGAACGGCAACCACGGGTCACCGGTCTCCTCCAGCGAACCGACCAACGGCACCGCCAGCGCCGCCAGATCCCGTGGCCGCTCCTCGTCTTCGTTCACAATCCGGACATTACCGAGCGATCCCGTCCCAGCCCGTCAACCTGGGCAAACGCGTGTCGTTGTTCAGTCAACGGGTAGTGCCGGGCGAACGAGACCACGCCAGGGTTGCGGACGGCGACCGAGGCGATGTGTTCGGTGGTGACCATCTTCTCGTTGTCGGTGAGCAGATACGTCGGGACACCACCGACCTGCCGGAAGATCCGGTCCAGGCCCGCGTAGACGGAGGGGGCGGTGCGGTCCCGCAACGGGATCACCACCCGGTGCCGGCACCAGGCCAGCCACGCATACAGCAGCACCGTCTTGGCGCCGTCGACGACCGGGCCGTCACCGAAGTCGTACTGCAACCAGAGCCCGGGTTCGGTGATCTTCTCTGAACTAGCGGCCAGGTGCCGTTCCTGCTGTTGGTGGCGACTATTGGTCATGTTCCCGGCTGATGGGAGTGGTCGGGTGGTGTGGGATTGTCGCGGTGCGGCCGGCGAGTTCGCGGAAGCCGGGGATACCGAGTGCGACTGTGGCATTGCCTCTGGCGATGGCGGTGCCGATCTCGGCGAGTTTTTCCCTAGTCGCGGCGAGGCTGACCCGGAGTCCTTCGGCTTCCCCGACCCAGCCTTTGTGCTCGGCTTCCGCGATGCGGGTGATGAGGTTGTCGCGGATGTCGACCAGGCGGTGTCGTTGGGCTGGATCGACCCTCAGCAGCGGACAGCGAACGCAACTGTGCTCGTGAATGCAGCCGGTGCCATATGCGCGGCCGCAGTCACCCAGCGCCAGTCGTCGCCGCTCGAAGTGGCCAAGGAACTCCTCCCATTCGGCGTCGGTGGGTCTGCGGTATTCCTCGCTGGGCCGCAGGGCTCGGCGACGGGCGATGAAGGCGCGGTGTCCATCGATAGCTTCCTCGGGATAGACGGCCTTGTAGCCCATGGTGGTGTTGATGTCGCGGTGGCCGAGTATCAGCTGTGCAATGTGGGGCGGCATCCCGTTCATCACTGCGTCGGTGGTGAACAGGCGGCGGAAGTCGTGGGGCGCGAAGTCCAACGGTCGGCCCGCCGTGTCGGTGAGACCGGAGCGGGCCAGGGCGCCGCTGATCAGGTCGCGGACACCGCCGATGGGGATCGGCCGGGTCTCGAGGCCGATGGCGCGTTGGAACAGCAGCGGCATCGGTGGGTTCCAAACCTTCTCGTGGTGGTCGTAGGCGACCACCAGAGGGACACTGCCGTCGCTGCCGCGGACGCGACAGACGACCGCCGACAGCACATCGGCCAGTTCCGGTGAGATCACCAGCAGGCGTTCCTGATCGGTCTTCGACGGCGGAATCTGTAGTAGCGGAATGAGTTCCCCGGTGTGAGGTGTGCGGTATTGGACCAGGCTGGGGTGGGTCAGCTCGGTGAGCTCCTCGACCCGGATGCCGGTCATCCGCAGGACTTCGATGGCGGCCCACGCCCAGAAGGCGTTGTCCTCTTCTCGGTTCAGGTCACGTCGTCGACCAGTGTCGGGTTCTTCGGCCCAGATGCGGGGCGAGTGCCGTTTCAGGCGTGCGCGCCGCAGGGTGAGGCCCTCCACGGTGAATTGCTCGCCAGGTCCGACCGTCCGGGCTGCCTCGAGGCGGGCCGCGGCTGCCTTGCGTTCTCGTTCGACGACAGTGGCCAGCGCGGGCAGTGCGGGCAGGCGTTCCCTGGTGCGCTGGTCCATGCGAGACTTGCGGCGGGAAGTCATCTTCCGGTGCTGCACGTCGGCGGCCCGGATCGGGCACGGCACCGCCCACGGTCCCCAGCGGGCCGGGTCGTCGACGGCCCATTGCGCCAGGTCGAGGTAGAAGCAGCGCACGGTGATCAGGATGTCGGCCGCGGAGTCGCGTTCGACCGTCGTCTCGACGACGTCGCCGTGTTCGTTTTTCGACCGCACCGTGCGGGTGCGGATTCGTTGTTTCCACCCGGCGGCGACCTCGGGGGTCAGTTGCAGCGAGTCGATTCCCGGATGGTGTCGTTCCAGGTCCTTCCAGAACCACAGGGTCAGCGTGGTGGCCAGGTTGGTCAACGTGCTGTAGTCGACGGCGGGTTGCCGTTCGCGCAAGTAGTCCACCAGCAGCTCACGCACCGGGCGACAGGCCAGGTCGTAGCGGTCGACGAGCTGCTCGACCGACAGCTTGCCGGCGAAAAGGCTGCTGAACATGCGCACCGTTGGCGGCGCATCCGCGGGGAAGGCCCCGATCGAATGCAGCAGCTGGTAGAAGAGCGGGCTGTGCCGACTGGATCGGTTGGGTCCGGGGAACACCTCTCGGCTGGTCTGCATCAATTCGATGCAGTCGCCGGGGGTGACGTCGGCGACCGTGCCGCCCTTGGCGGCCATCATCAGCGCCACCCGCTCGATGGCCGGGACCATCGTCGCATCGCCCACCGTGCTCGACGTGCGGACCGCCCGCAGCTGCGCCAGGCCATGACGATCGCGGACTTTGGCCATCTCGTTGGCGATGCGCAGCGGCGAGGACGTGGCCATCAGCCAGCCCAGCGACGGGCGCACGTAGTCGCCACCGATGAGCTGGATCAGCCCCATACCCAACAGCCTGTGGACCGAGCCGGGCTGCTCGCCGAGCAGCCCGGCGTCGTCCAGGTCGGCAAGCAGCTTGACGCGCCAGTCCCGGTGACCGTCGATCCCGGCGCCGGTGGCGTTCCACCGTTGCTGCCACGACGAGCCCGGATACAGCTCAAGCCAGTCCAGCACCGTCTGCAGCGACTTCTTGCGGTGATAGCGGGCGTTCGAGTCCTCGGCCCGAAATGGTTCGCCCGCCAGTCGGGCTTCGACGGTGCCGCGGCTCTGCCGGGTTGCCGGCCACGAGGTCGGCGCCGGCCGGGGCGGAAATTTCTCACGCAGCACCTCCGCTTCCCGGCTGAGCTGCCATGTTCTCGTGTTCCCGGCGCTGGAAACGGTTGCCGTCGTCATGACGTCCTCCGCCCGAACAGCACGTCCAGGCTGTCCTGCCGATATCTCAGCGGCGGTTGCTCGGGTTCGGGCAGCGGCTCGGTTCGTCGTCGGTGGTGGGCCAGCACCGCCTCGACGACGTCTTCGGGAGTCGGATTGACGTAGATCTGAGTTGTGGTCAGCGACGAGTGGCCAAGCACCCATTGCACGTCGGTGATCGGCATCTGCGGGTCGCGGGCCAGCCGATAGGCCGCGGTGTGACGCAGGTCGTGGAGCGACCAATTCGACCCCAGCAGCGCGTTCGCACGGCCGAACATCGCCCGGGCGGCGTGGTAGTTCAACGCACGATACGGCCGTCTCAGCGTCCACCACACCGGGTCATCCGGCCCGGCGGGCACCACGCCGTGTGTCTGCTGCTGGTAGAGCCGCAACCACACGAACGCGTCCGGCGACGCGGGGACCTGTTGCATCGCCCGTGACCCCTTGCGCACCACTGTGATCAACTGCCCGCCAGGATCGACGCCGCCTTGCAGCACTCCCAGCAGTTCCGACGCTCGAACTCCGGTGGACACCCAAAACGCGACCAACGCCCGGTCCCGATCACACGACAAGCGAGCGAACAACTCATTGAACAGCGCGTCAGGAATCTGCCGAGGGATCCGCTTGACCTGCCGGGGCCGATACAGACCGGCGCGCTGCCGCTGAAACTGGTCCATCTGGTTGTGATGCGCATTCGGGCGACCGGACCGGGCCAGCGGAAACGGATTCGCCAACGGCCCGGTACCGGCCTCCACGTGGAACGCGTAGAAGCCGCGCAGCACCGTTTCGGAGTGCGCCACGGTCGCCACGGCGTAGGTGCGACCCGGCGAGCTCCTGCCGGTCACCGGGTTAAGCGTCGGTATCGTCGCCGCTGCAGGCTTGTCGGAGGAACGCCAATGCGGCCGAACGGGTTTGGTGCCCATCTGAATCCATCGGGAGAAGTCTCGCGCCTCGGCCCTGGTCGCCTCCTGCCACGCGACCTCCACTGCCGACAGGAAACGGAACCACCGAAGCAGGTCCATCCCGTAGGAACGCTGCGTTGCCGTCGACCGGCCCGCCGCCTGCAGTTCGGCCAGATACGCCGTCACCGCGCCCACCGGCTCACCACAAGCATCGACCAACCGAAACGGCTCCCACGGATCGCCGGTGGACACCAACGACCCGACCAACTCGACCCTCAACGACTCCAGATTCCGATTTCCATCTCGTGATTCAGACATGGTCAGGCAACATAGCCGGGCCTCACAGCGACCAGCTCGAAGAACACGAACCCACACTCCGGTAGTTCAGTCAACACACCCACGGCCTGTGCACCCGGGTGTGTCCGAGCCGGTAGGCGCGCTTGACCCGGGCCACGGCACGGCGGGTAGTGCGTTCGGTGCCGGTGAATCCGAGGACCAGCAGCTTGTCATTGGCGACGTCGGCGCGAACCCGGCCCTTCGAATGTTCCACCCACTCTTCGATTTTCGGTAGATATTCGTCGATCAACATCGGTCTCCTCTCCCGCGGCGTGCTCGGCCCACCGGCGCTGTCGCGTTCGGCGACGAGGCGGGCGACGGTGTGATGCGAGCACCCCGCCAACGCGGCGGCGGCACGATACGACTTCGTCAGGTCGTAGGCGGCAAGAATTTCCATGGCTTCCTTGGCAGACTTCACAGTGGCCTCTCCTCGAGGACTCGCGTTTCGGCGTGGTAGCACCGTCGAGCGAACCCGAGGAGAGGCCCCGATCCGGGGAGGCGATCGGGAAGAAAATCGAACGTGTCATACAGCTGAGACACCCGAGTGGGCAGTTTCGTGTCCGCCAGTGGGCAGAAACTCGTATCCGTCAGCGGGCAGTTTCGTGGCCACTACCGGGCGCTTTCGTGACCGCCCATGGGCAGTTTTTCAGGATCTGGCGCACTTTGTGTGAAGATTCTGGGCGTGTCGTCACGGCCTGCTGACCTGCGGCGGGTGAGGATCATCGGCGTGTGATTTCGAGAGTGTGCGAGCATTGTTGCCCCATCTGGTGGGTGTCGTCGTTGCCGGCGTCCGGAGGGTGGGTTCGACCATCCGTGTCGCCGCGGAACCGACAGGCGGGCGCGGTCGGTGCCCGCGTTGCGACGGCGAGTCCGCCCGGGTGCATTCCCGCTACCGCCGGCAGCTGTCGGACACCGCGATCGGCGGGCACCCCGTCACCATCGATATCCGAGTCCGCCGATTCTTCTGCGACACCACCGACTGCGCGGCAAAGACTTTCGCCGAACAGATCCCCGGATTGACTCAGCCCTGGGCGCGGAGAACCCCGGTGCTGGGCGCGGTGATCTCCGCGATCGGGTTGGCCGTGGCCGGCCGGGCCGGGGCCCGCCTCGCCTCGCGGCTCGGGATCCGCGTCGGCCGTGACACCCTGCTCCGAGCCGTCCGGGCGATACCGGACTCCAAGATCCGCGACGTCCGCGTCCTGGGCATCGACGACTTCGCGATCCGCCGCGGGCATATCTATGGAACGGTCGTGGTCGATATGACCACCCGCACACCGATCGATCTGCTCGGCGATCGGACCGCGGAGACCGTCGCGACCTGGCTGAAGGAGCATCCCGGCACCGAAATCGTGTGCCGTGACCGCGCCGGCGCCTACGCCGACGGCATCCGATCGGGCGCCCCCGACGCCGTCCAGGTGGCCGACCGCTGGCACCTGTGGCACAACCTCGTCGAAGCGGTGGAGAAAACGGTGACCCGACACCGCGCCGATCTCCGCCCGGTCCTCCGCGAGACCGAGGCGGATGAAGTAGACAAGGGCCCGGATCAAGAGACGATCGGCTTAGGCGAGGTCACGTGGGCAGATCCCTGCCGAGTGGTGATCCGAACCCGAGAACGACACGCCGCGATACAGGAACTGGCCTCGGCTGGTATGTCGATCTCGGCGATCGGGCGGAAACTCTCCCTGAACCGGAGAACGGTACGGAGGTTCGTCCGCGCCACGGACGTCGAGGAGTTGCTCGCCAAGACACGCTTCCGGACAAGCCTGCTCGACGAGTTCAAACCCTATCTGCACGAGCGGTTCAATGCCGGGTGCACCGATGCGGCCCGCCTCACGTGTGAGATCGTCGAACGTGGGTATCGCGGAAGCGACAAGACCGTCCGCCGCTACCTGCAACCGCTGCGCGACGCACACAACGCCCTGCCACCGGCAGCGGTCGCGCCCACCATCCGGCAGACCACCGGCTGGCTTACCCGCCGTCCGGACCGGCTCACCGACGACGAACGTGAACAGCTCAACGCGCTACTCGGACGCAGTCCTGCCCTGACCACCACCCGAGAGTTGGTCCACGATTTCGCCGAGATCATGACCGACCGCCGTGGCGGCGACCTCGCCACCTGGATGACTGCTGTCGACGCTGACGGGCAACCGGCGCTGCGGTCCTTCGTCCGGGGTCTGCGCCGAGACCTCGATGCCGTCACCGCGGGGCTGACCCTGCCGCACAGTTCCGGTGCCGTCGAAGGCCACGTCAATCGCATTAAAATGCTCAAACGTCAAATGTATGGACGCGCCAACCTCGACCTCCTCCGCAAGCGAGTGATTCACGCCGTATAGCCAAGCCCCACAACAGAATCACGGAGAGTGCGCCAGATCCGTTTTTCATGTCCGCCGACACTCGATAACGCGGTCTTGGGAGTTAGTCGCGCGCCGATCTTCCCATTCGATGTGGAATCCACCTGCTGCAGGTGTTGCGCAAAGTTCAGGCCCGGTTATGCCAGAGGAGGTCAACGCCGCGGCCGACACCGCCTCTGATCCCGGGCCGGGCGCGTAGGGACCACTTCGGCTCGGTTCTCGGGCGCCGGCGCCCGAGGGGTGAGAGGGTGCGGGGTATGACATTGCGGCTGCCCACGCTCTTGCGATGGACTTGGATGCTGCGGCGGTCGCGGCGCTGAACCGGTACTACGGCCGCCCGTATCTGGGCGACGCCGCCTACGTCGGGGCGCACTTCGATTCCTGGTCGAGCACCGGGGACCGGGCAGGGGAGGCGGACCGGTTCACCGCGGACGATCTGGTTGCGGCGGATGTGCCCGTCGGTGCAGGTCCCACCGGAGGCTAGCTGTCCGTGCGGAGAGCGGTCGGGGTCCAGGACGGCCAGGTCGGGTCGTCGATCGGATTGCCGTTGGTGAAGGTTGCGATCAGGCGAAACGGGTGGGCTGTGGTGGTGTTGTCGTATACGTAGGCTTGGTCGGCGGCGGCGATCGCGGCCCGCAGTAGGGGCCACAACCGCCCAAACCGGGCCCGGATTTTCTCCTCGGGTACGTGGTGGCCTCCGTTCGCCACGCGGTCGACCACGCGCGCGACAGCTAACTCCTCCGGGATCAGGACCACGTGCAAGGTTATGTGGAATCCTGCCTGCTGGGCGGCGCGGAGCAGGTCGAGTTTCGACTCGTGGGAGAACACGGTCTCGGTGACGAACGATCGGCGTTGGGCGATCCGCTGTGCTCGTTGTTCGGCCGCAAGGGCGGCCGCTTCGTACGCGTGGGTTGCCGCCTCGTTCGGCCAGCGTGCGGCGGCGATGACGTCTGCGTTGACGAAGTCCAGGTGCGTGACAGGGCCGAGTACGTGTTCGTAGAACGTGGTCTTGCCGGCACCGTTCGGTCCGGCGATGGCGTGCAGGACGGGATCGGGGCTCAAGCGTCGGCCGACCCGCCCTCTTGTGCGGGGTGCCGAACGATGTTCCCGTGTTGGTCCAGCTCGACGTAGGAACGGCCGGAGTCGGCGAACTGTTCTGCCAGGTTCAGTCCTTCTCGGCGCTCGGTGATGCGCTCGGTCCATTCGGCGCGGACGACCGCCTGTTCCCGGTCGGTGAGCTCGTCGTAGTCGCGTCGTCCGTCCAGCACGTCGGCGACGTCGCGGTAGGAAACGCTGTGAGAGGCCTCCAGCTCGCGGCCGATCCGCGCCCAGTGCGCGATCTGTTGCGCGGCGCTGCGACTCATCCGTCCACCGACCAGTTTCGCCGATGCGTAGAGCTCGTTGTCGATTCGAGTCGGGGATGTGGCTGCCATGTCGTGCACCTTCCTCTCGACACCACTGTAGCAGTTTGCAACAGCCCAGGTGGGTGTGGTGCCTGAGGTCAGTTCCGAAGCGTTTCCGAGCGGGCCTGCTGCCGGCATTTTGCTGTTATCGGCGAGTGGATCGGTCGGCACCGGCGGCGGCGGTCATTGGCGTTCTGTCAACCGTGCGGTGTGCCGCTTCGCCACGTCGAGGTCGGCGTCGGCGATTCCGAGGGTGTCCTGGGCGGCGCGGAGGGCGTCGACGGCGCTCTCCAACGTCTCCGGTGCGGTGGTCGGGTCGCCGGGCTCGTTCACGTCGAGCGTGTGCGCGTCGAGGGCTGCGTAGGTGCGCTCGAGGTCGAGGAGGGTTCGGCGTAGGGCGTGCAGCGCATCCCGGACCTGGGTTACCTGCTCGTCGAGGTCGGCGGGGGTGCTCACACGATCACGTCCCGGAGTGCCGCGGCGGCGTTGGTGAGGTGCAGCTGCACGTCGGTCAGGGTGCCGGGCTGCTGGCGCACGCCGGCTGCCGGTTGGTCGACGTCGGTCATGCGATCACTCCGTCTCTGTGTGAACGACTCGGGCAGGTCGTGCCCGCGGCCCGCTCGATACCTCGGTAAGGACCGCGCTCCTGGTGACACGTTCTGTGCTGGGAGGATGACACGTCCCGGTGCGGGGTGGCTCAGGAGCGGGTGAGGCGGGATCTGAGTTTGTGCATGCCGACCATGATCTTTTCTGCGGTGCTTCCGGGTGCGGGGAGCAGGCCCAGCTGCATGGCGATGTCGTTCATGTTGCAGATGATCCGTAGTGTGGCGATTTTGCCGTCGCGGTATTCGTGGATGTCGACGCCGTCGAATTCGATGTGCTTGCCGGTGGCGGGGATGCCGGGTGGGTCGATGGGGCCCTGGTGCGTGGCGGTGGCCTGCCACCAGTAGGCGGCGCGGGCGCCGTCACCGGCGATGTGGGGGCCGGCGATCAGCTCGAAGGTCAGGTCGGGGAATGCGCGCCAGGTGTGGTCGAGGAATTCGCGTACGTCGGCTTTGCCGCGCATGATCGTGGGCCAGGCGGAGTCGTGGTAGACGATGTCGTCGGTGAGTAGCTCGAGGAGCTGTGCGGGGTCGTGGGCGTTCCAGGCGTTGCCCCAGCGCTCGACGAACTCGTCGACCCATGTGGGGTCGAGTTTCTGCGCCGATGTCGGTTCTCCCATGCCTTCCAGGCTAGGGGGTTACGGGTCGGTTTTACGGGATGTGATGGTGCTGTGACCTGGTGTGATGACATGTCCCCCGGTTTGTGATGTGGGGGTACCAGCGACGTGTCGGGGTGCCGGCGCGGGCGGCGCCGGGCGCGTGGGGTGCCTGGTCCGTCCCGTGTAGAGCAGTCTTGAAAGCTGTTGATTTACAACGGCTTCCTGGCGGGGAGATGGAGCGACCCGTCCCGTCTCCCGGCGCGGAACGCCGGGAGACGAGGTGGGGTTGGTGAAGCTGGAGAGCGATCAGCGGTTTCCTGATCACATCTCGCTGGGCGTGTCGACCAGGGTGTTTCCGCCCGATTCGTTCGACGAGGTGCTGGTCGGGTGCGACCCGGGTCAGCCCGGTCTTGGCGGTGATCTCGGCGACGGGGGCGCCACTCTCGCACGACCGGGTGACGGAGGCGAGTGCGCCAACAGACGCTGACGGTGACCGGAATTGCCCACCAGCTGATCAGACGCCGCAACTGGCTGTGGCGTCAATATATGCCGGCGGCTTCGGTGGGGGTGGTGCGGTCCCGCGGCAAGATCGCTCGCGCGGGCCCGGTCCACCAGCTCGCCGACACTTCGGGAGAGGTGTCCGATCTGCTCTATGACGCCCGACGCGGTGGTAGGGATTCGACCAGTCAAAATCTACGGCAGAATCCTCGACACGGATGGTCGCTGCGCAGAGACCATTCCGATTGATCTCTGGACAGAAGTCAGCAGTGCTGGTCGACTCGCCGTTGGCGGGCCAAGCTGACTGGTGCAAGCCGCAGGCAGCCCAAATCTGAACTCTGACTGCAAGGCCGGCCAGGTCATGACGTCTTGTCGATCAATGAGTAGTTGTAACCCGGTGGCCGTCGACGCCGACGCCTTCCGCATCTATGCCTGCACGATCCGGGGCCGAAGCCGACGCAACGGCATCACACTTCCCGACGGCGACCCGCTCGAGGACAACGACCATTTCGACGGCAAAATCGAAACCGCTGCTCGAGCCCGGCGAAGGGCGCAGCTTCGGGCTGTTCGCCGCCGACAACGACTGTTCCCAGGACATCGCGCGGGAGCACCGGAGGGAGCGCCGATCTCCTCCGGCGCATCGCGGACGAGAATGTCGTCCTACTTCAGGGTGCTGCGTGGATGAAAGACGCCGGCACTGGAACGCCGTTCGGGGTGAACTCCCTCTCCTCGAAGCTGCTGTGCGGGAGGCACAACGGGGCACTGAGCCCACTCGACACTGCGGTCAGGTTGGGTCTCCGCGTGTTGGATGTTCGAGTGCGGTGGTGCGTGCATCACACCGACGTGGTGAGGAAAACGGAAGCGCAGCGCTGCGGCGGCGAGGGCCGCGGCCAAGACAATAGCGGCGCCGACCAGCAGGGCCTGGTGGTAGCCGTCGTGCAGGAACGGGGCGACGACGAGGGGGCCAAGAATCTGACCGACGCTGTATCCAGTGGTCAGCAGTGCCACCGCGCGTGGGAACTGCAGATGCGCACCGATACCCAGTGTCATCGACCCGACCCCGAGGAATGTGGCACCGAACAAGAAGGCGGAGATCAGCGCTGGGCCGACACCGGCGACGACGGCGGGCAGCGCGATGCCGACCGCCTGGATAAGCAGGGCAACCAGCAGGAGGATCAGCCGCGACCAACGACGGCCCAGCCACGCCCACACTGCGCAACTCGGCAACGCAGCCAGCCCCACGACAATCCAGGCACCGCTGCCGACCCACCCGCCCGCAGTTTGATCGATCGCGGCGACGAGGAACGTGCCCGCGATGATGTAGCCGATACCTTCCAAGAAGTAGCTGACAAACACGGCCGTGAACCAGCGACCGGTCCGCGGGCGGCCATGTGCTGCCGGTCCGGACGGCGTGGCGGTCGGTGACGGCTCCGGTGCCAGTGCCCAGGCTGCGACGGCACAGACCACCGCCAGGGCGGCGGCCGCCCACCAGGCCGAGCGCCAACTGCCGGCGCAACGCAGGATGAACACGAGGACACCGGAGAGGGCGATGCCCGCTCCGACCCCGCCGAACGCCCACCCGGCCAGGTGCTGGGCGTCCACCCGCAGGCGGGAGAGCATGGTGCTGACGGCGATCATGAAGATCAGTGCGCTCGCGATGCCGGCGACGAGTCTGAGGACGAACCAGGCCGATCCATCGTGTGTGGTGGGCATGAGCGCCAGGGTCGCGACGAGCATGACCAGCGAGATTCGCATCACCGTTGCCGAGCGCACCCCTCCCGGAATGAGGATCCCCGCCAATGCCCCGACCAGGTATCCGACGTAGTTCGCCGTGGCCAGCGCGGCGCCGAGAGAGGAGGACAGACCGGCCTGGGTGTGCATTAACGGCAGGATCGGAGTGAAGACGAATCGGCCGATGCCCATGCTCGCCGCCAACGCCGCGGCGGCCTGGATGACGTGCGCCCGCGGAGAAACCGCGCTCACCACTGGCCCGGATCGTTCGGATGCGGCCGCAGCGCGGTGACAGCGACACTCATCCACGGCCGCAGGGGCAGCGTGTCGAGCACACTTGCGTGGAGGTCGGCTTCGTCGTCCGCGCGCCACACCCCGATGCTGCGCAGCTCACCGACCGGGCGCCACAACCGGACCAGGCGCCCTGCAGAGGCAAGTTCCGTGGCGCGCAGTGCTTCCGCGGCGCGGCGTGCAGCCACTTCGGAGGGTGTGGTGCCGTCGGGGACCGTGGTGGTGATCTCGACGAGAAACTCCTGCATGGTCGTTTTCCGTTCAGGGGCTGAAACCATGGAACTCATCGTGCGTCCGGGTCCGGCCGGCCCGCCACGATCGCTTTGCTCCCGACTGGTAGGCGCAGCCTCTCACCGCACGTAGCATGGGCGGTCGTGGAGCTACGTCAGCTGAAGTACTTCCTCGTCGTCGCCGAGGAACTGCACTTCGGCCGGGCCGCGACGCGGCTGCTGATCGCCGGGCCCTCCCTGTCCCAGCAGATCAGGGCTCTCGAACGTGACCTCGGCGTACAGCTGTTCGCCCGCGACCGCCGTTCCGTTGCCCTGACCCCGGCCGGTGCGGAGCTGCTCCCCCACGTCCGCGCACTGCTCGAGCGTGCCGACGACCTGCGCGCCCGCGCCGAGCGCCTCTCCGGGGCGGAGCCGGTCCGGATCGGCTACGTCAGCTGGCTTCCCGCGGACCTGACCGCGCGCACCTCGGGTGTGGCGCAACTGCACGTGGACCCGTGGGTGGTGCCCTCGCACGCCCAGGCCGCACGGGTCGCCGACGGCAGCCTCGACCTGGCCGTGTGCTGGGTGCGCAACGCCTATCTCGCCCAGTACGGCCTGCAGGCCCGGCTGCTCGGCGCGGACCGGCTCTACGCGGTGTCCACCGGTGAGAAAGCCACACCGGTGCGGGCGCGGGACGCCCTGCTGCTCGTCGACGACGACGCGACGTCCTGGTCGTCGTGGAACCTCTTCGCCGAACAACTCGCCCACGACACCGGCGCTCCGATCGTGCGCATCGACGACGGCGGCATCACCGGCCCCGCATTCTTCGACCACGTCCGCGCCGTGGGCCGCCCCGTGCTCAACTCGCCCAAGGGGCAGACCACGACATTGCCGCCCGACCTCGTCGCACGCCCGGTGATCAACCCGGCGGTGATCTGGACGTGGTCGCTGGTGTGGCGCCGGAATGAAATCCGCCCCGTCGTGCTCGCCGCCGCCGGCGCCCTCACCGGGGACGTCGGCGATCTCGGCATCCACGACAGCGGAGTCTGGCTGCCCGCGGACGACCCCCACCGGTAACAAGGCTCCCTCGTAGGAGGCTGCGCCTCCCACGAGGGAGGAAACACGTCGTGGCGCGTGCCCCCGCCTCGGGCGCATCATCGATCCGTGAACGAAACACCCCAGGTTCCGAACGGTATTACCGGGACGTTCGCTCACTGAGTCCTTGTGCACCAACCCCGTTGCGAAAGCGAGCATTCGCATATGAGCACCATGCAGAAAGTCGTCATCGTCACCGGCGCTTCCCAGGGCATCGGCGCGGCCCTGGTCACCGGGTACCGCAAGCTCGGCTATGCCGTCGCCGCGACCTCCCGCTCCATCGGCGCATCCGACGATCCCGAGGTGCTGACCGTGCCCGGCGACCTGTCCTGGCCGGGTACCGGCGCCGACATCGTCGAGCAGGCGCTGGCGCGGTTCGGCCGGATCGACACCCTGGTGAACAATGCGGGCGTCTTCGTGGCCAAGCCGTTCACCGACTACACCGACGAGGACTACGACGCCGTGACCGGTGTGAACCTGCGCGGCTTCTTCGACATCTCCCGTAGCGCCGTCGCCGCGATGCTCGACCAGGGCAGCGGCGGCCATCTGGTGAACGTCTCCACCACCCTGGTGGACCACGCGAACTCGCAGGTGCCCTCGGCACTGGCCTCGCTGACCAAGGGCGGACTGAACGCGGTCACCAAGTCCCTGGCGGTCGAGTACGCGACCCGCGGAATCCGGGTCAACGCCGTCGCGCTCGGCGTCATCCGCACCCCGATGCACCCGGTCGACACGTATGAGGCGCTCGCCGCCCTGCACCCGGTCGGCCGCCTCGGCGAGATCGACGAGGTCGTCGACGCGATCCTCTACCTCGAGCACGCCGGGTTTGTCACCGGCGAGATCCTGCACGTCGACGGCGGCCAGAGCGCCGGACACTGAGAGCACGAGGTGGACATCTCATGAACCACACAGCAGTAGACGAAGAGGTCCTGCGCGGCGTGCTCGACCGGTGGAAGGCCGCCGTCGACGCGCACGAGCCGCAGCGCGTCGCCGCTGTTTTCACCGCGGATGCGATTTTCCAGGGCCTGCATCCCTATACCGTGGGACGGCAGGGTGTCGCCGACTACTACGAATCCCAGCCGCCGGGCATGACGGCCGCGTACCGGATCCTCGAAACCCGTCGACTCGCCGACGACCTGGTGCTCGGTTACCTGAGCGTCGACTTCTCCTTCACGGACCGGCCGACACTGACCGTGAACCTCGGCGTGCTGATCAGCCAGTCGCCGGACGGCGATCGGATCATCCACTACCAGGTTTCCCGGCTCAGCTGAAACAGCCTGCGTTGCCCGATCGTAATCCGGCTGAGCAGTTGCTGGGGCCGCGTCCAACTCCCGTCGTAGATCGTATGTAGTGACTACTCGCGGATTGGGGTAGTTGCTGGCAGGGACCTCGCCTACACACTTCGAGGGTTAGCGAGCGTCGTTTCCGCGCTCGGCCTTTCCGGCAAGCACCCTGCTCCGCGACCACATCCCCGACCTGGACGGGTACCGCAGCCTCGACGCCGGATATGGTCAAGGACTTCCTGATCGAACAAGCACTGCGCGAGGGCTCTATCCTGCGTTCCGTTACACCGAGGATCCTCGGCCCTTGTTGACAGAACCTTTTACGGCAGCCGCACCGTGGGCAGCCTGCGGGTGACGAATTGTCGGAAGTAGTCGATCTTCGGTGTGGTCACCAGCACCGGGAGCAGCAGATCCCACGCCATCGCGGTCCGCGTGGGCAGGGTGGTGGGGGTGTCGGTGGCCGTCGCCAGGAGGCGTGCCCCGGCGAAGAGTTCCACCAGGAGCCGGCCGACAGCGTCCGGATCGGCGTCCTCGCGGAGGTCACCCTCGTCGATTGCTCGGCGGGCGAGGAGTTGGTAGGTGGTAATCCAGGTCGCGAAGGTGTCCGTCTCCGAACTTCGGTAGTCGCCCATTTCGGTGATGAGGCGGAACGTTGCGCCCATCACCGGGTCGTTGAGGGCGGCATCGACCGTGACGAAGGAGATGCCGATCATGGCCTCGGATGCCGGTGTGGGGGAGGCGAGATACGGGGTGCACACGGCGGTGAACCGCCTCGTGCCCTCCTCGATGACGGCGCGGGCGAGTTCTTCCTTGGAGGCGTAGTGAAAGTACAGGGCCCCCTTGGTGACCCGGGCCTGGGTGAGGACCTCGCTCAGCTTCGTCTCTGCGTAGCCGCGGTGGGTGAATACCTCGGCCGCGGCATGGAGCAACGCGCGACGAGTGACTTCCGCCCGCTTCTGGGTGGCCATTGACCTGCCCTTCGAGTACCGAGATCATCGACCGGACGCGAATTATGAACGGTCCTGGATGGGGTTGACCGACGCCCTGCACAATGCTTACCCGATGTGGAGGTTCGTCGCATGATGTTCGGTATGGCCTGTGAGGCTTGATCCGTCCGGGGGAATCTCTGGCACCGAGTTCGGTCGTAGCAGAGGGCTGCCGCGCGGGCTGGTTTCTTAGCGGAATCCTTACGCCTCGGCGGCGGATTTCGGCGTTGTCAGGCCGTACGCTTCGGCGGTGTCCAAAGCCGTCCATGCGGTGCGGCGCCTGATTCTGGGTCGTGCGCTGCGCAGTGAGCATCTCGGTGACCAGTTGCTGTCCAAGCGGCTGGCGCTGCCGATCTTCGCCTCCGACCCGCTGTCGTTGGTGGCCTACGCCACTCAGGAAATCCTGCTGGTGCTGTCCTTGGGCACCTGTCACCCCGTACCTGGGTGCGGCGGTGGTGGTGCTGCTGGCGGTGGTGGTGCTCTCCTACCGGCAGGTGGTGTTCGCCTACCCCAGCGGCGGTGGATCCTACGAGGTCGCGAACCGCAACCTGGGGCCGTCGGCCGGGTTGACGGTGGCCGCCGCGCTGCTCGTCGACTACGTGATGACCGTCGCGGTGTCGGTGGCCGCCGGGGTGGGACGTGACGCGGTTCGAAGTTCATTCCATGTGCGGCGGGTGGTCAGTGCAGATCCCGCCGTCGGAAGCTCCACCAGGCCACCGCCGCACAGACTGCGGAAACGGTGATTGGGGCGAGGAACGGCTCGATCGCGATCCCCTGCGCGAGCATGTTGCGGCCCCCGTACCAGTGCCAGGGTGAGGCGAACCGCAGGAAGTGCAGGCTCTCGCTCGACGCGGCGACGGCGTTGAGGAGGTTTCCCACCACGGCCACGGTTGCGGCGGTGGCGATCGCTACCGACCGGCGGCCGGTCCAGGCGCCGGCGGCAAACGCGATCGCGCCGTGCATCAGCCCGAATGCGGTCGCCGCGAACACCGCCGCGACGAGTCCGGGGATCGACACGCCCACGAGCAGACCGAAGGGTGGGGAGAACGCGAGAAGGCTCGCGGTGGTGACGATCCCGAGGCCGAGCGACAGCGCGGCGACGGCGACGAATCGTTCGATCAGGACACGTCCGCGGGTCACCGGGTTGGACAGGAGCAGTTCGAGGGTGCCGTCCTCCTCGCTTCCGCCGATCGCGTATGCGCCGGCCCCGATGGCGAAGATCAACAGTAGGACCGGCAGGGTGAGGCCGAACAATCGGCCCTGCAGGTACCCGGGCGGGGAGGTGATGAGGATCTGGTCGCTCGAGCCGATCAGGGTCTTGAAGGTGTCCGGAAGGTGTTTGACAAGGTTCTCGATCCCGGTCACGTTCTTGATCGTCGGGTAGAACGCGTTGTTGACCGCCACGTAGGCGGCCACGCCGCCCGACCACCACAGCATCGAGCGACGCCGGTCCGCGAGGAAACGCCCCAGAACCTTCACGGCTGGTCCCGGTAGAAGTCGAGGAAGGCGTCCTCGAGGTCGGTCTCGTGGGTGACGATCCGCCGCACCGGCAGCGTCGCCGCCGCCTTGAGGACGGCGTCGAGGTTGCCCTCGACGACGAGCCGGATCACCGCCCCGGACGCCGTGGCGCGCACGACGCCCGGGAGCTTGTCGAACGGCTCGGCACTCGCTTCGCCGGCAAGGTGCAGGTCGATGTGCTGGCGGGCGTGGCGGGCGAGTTCGTCGACGGCGGCGACCGTGACGAGCCGGCCCGTCCTCAAGATCGCGACGCGGTCGGCGAGCGCTTCCACCTCGGGCAGGACGTGGGAGGACAGGAACACCGTCGCGCCGGCGCGTGTGACGTCGCCGATCAGTTGGTGGAACTCGTGTTGCAGCAATGGGTCGAGACCCGCGGTGGGTTCGTCCAGGATCAGCAGCTCCGGACGGTGCAGGAACGCCTGTACGATTGCGGTCTTGCGGCGGTTGCCGGTGGAGAGCTGCCCGATCGGCCGCGCCGGATCGAGGTCGAAGCGTGCGAGGAGCTCGTCGACGTAGGTCGTGTCGATGTCGCCGCGGAGGTGGCCGTAGAACGCGATCAGGTCTGAAGTGGTGTATCGGGGATCGAACCGGAGCTCGCCGGGGATGTAGCCGACCCGGCGGCGGATCGCCGGGTCGGCGCCGCTGCCGCCGAGCACGGTGTAGGTTCCGGCGGACGGACGGATGAAGTCGAACAGCATGCGGATCGTGGTGCTTTTCCCGGACCCGTTGGGGCCGAGATACCCGAACACCTCACCCCGATGGACATCGAGGTCGAGCGCGTCGACGGCGACGAGATCACCGAAGCGTTTCGACAATCCGCGCATTTCGATGACGCTGTCGGCTGCGCCCCGCTGCGGAGGGTGCGGACGCGCGGCTTCGCGGCCTTGATGGTCGGGCACCATCTGGCCATGGTATTTCCCCGATTCCGGGTTCGGGCAGTGCGGCATCGAGGCCGAGTATCCGGCGAGTTCGTGGTCCCTATCCGTGAAGTGCTCCCCGCCGGAGTTGACGAACGGGACCAAAGAATTTGGTATGGGCACACCGGTGTCGCGGCGACGGCGAGGATGCAGCATCGAGGGTGTGCGCTGACCACGCTGGCCTGTTGGAAGTCGGGGACCAGGGAACGCCGGGGCGCTGGCCGGCGCCGCAGCTGTGAAGGAAAGCCCGGCAGCCGTCCATGGGGAGGTCACTTCACCGGCACATCCTGCAGTCGATCCCATGAGAACCGCCGAGTGCGTATCACCCATGCGGGACGTGTGGGCGCGCATGGGTGAGCACGGTGATGCGGGTGCAGCCGACATGTCCGTCATGACGGATCCGCTGTATGCCCACCTCACCGAACGTCTCGGCCGGGCTGTCGCCCGCGCTGCCATAGGGCGATCCCCTGTTCGGCACCGTGGAGGTCACCATCGAGGAGTTGGCCGAGCTGCTCGAACGCCAAGTCCCTCCCCGTGACGAGGATGCTGCGCCGCGCTGAGGGTGCCACTCGTGTGTGTCGAGCGGCACCCTCTGATGATGGCCCGCCCAGTACAGGATGAGGCCGTGGGCGACCGAACCGCAGCAGACCTCGAGCGTGAACTCGCCATGCTCGCCTACGTACGCGACTGTCTCCGCGCGTCGGAGGGCGAAGACTTCCGCATCCCGACGACCACGGTCGATGAGGTTCTCGACGAGCTGAACAGTGTCGAAAGATCACGGTGGGCTTCGACGTGATTGACGGCGGTGCGGCACCCCGAGGTGTGGTGGTCTTGATGGAGCCACCTGTGGGCCGGGGACGATGGTGGGTGGTGTGGGTCAGTCCGGATGGTGACCGCACATGCGATTGCCGTGTTGGCAGTTCACAGATGCGCCGGCATGGGAACAGGGTGATCGCGGAGACGGTGAATCCCGCGGTGCCGAGTAGGGCCCGCGACGATGCCGCTCGTCGTCGGCCACCACGGACCGCGGCGTGGCGAATTTCTTTCCCGGTGCCATTGATCGACGCTCGCGGACCGGCACCGAGGCGTGCCGGTTCGGGTCAGAGGATTGCGGTGTCGGGCCGACGTCCCGGTGATCGGACCAGGCGTCCGGTCGGTTGATGTGTTCGGCGCATCGCAGGGTGACGGACCAGAACTGGTCGAAGTCGGGGAGGTCGGCGATGGGGAAGCCTTTCGCAGTGGATTGGTGATCCTGGCCGACGAGGCGGGCGAGTTCGGCGAACCCGCGGTTGGTATTTGATTTTGTCGTACTGATACCAGTTGCCGTAGGCCATCAGCTGCCCGGCCTTGTTGATCCACAACTGGATCGGCGCGTAGCGCAGCCGGTAGGGGTGGAAGATGCCACACCCGGGCTGGTTGCCGTACCAGAGGTCGTCGTGGGTTCCGCGCCGATCGTCACCCTGGTCGAGGAGCGCGAAGAGTTTCTCCGCGCTCGCGGTAGGTGTCGGAGCCGATGGTGTCGAGAAAGCTGTCCTTCGTCCCCCGGGTGGTGGTGTCGGCCGAGGTGCGAGCTTTGGCTGCGGCGATCTCGCCACCGTAGGTGGAGGTGATGAGGATCCCGAGGTCACCGTGCCGGGCGTAGGCCAATTGGAGGGCGGTGACCTGTATGGCGTCGCGGGTGATCTGGTTGAGGTACTCGACGAGTCGCCGGAGGTCGGCGTCGATCTGGTCGACGGCGTGGCAGAGGTGGCAAGCATTTTCGGGCAGCCACCGAGCCGGGCCGGGACGAGGTGGAGGCGGTGGCCGGTCTCGGGTTCGTTGCGGTGTATTCGACGACCCGGCCGGTTTCTCACACCGACCAGACCCGATTGTGGCTGAGCGGGAACGATTTTTCACCGGGGTGGGTGTTGCTTTGCCGGAATCACGGTGATCACCGTACCGCCGTCGAAGTCAAGGCCACTGTCAAGCCGTCGGAGCGTGGTTGTCGGCGTTCGTCGATGACCGAATCGCGGAACCATAGCGAAGCTGTGTCACCGGTACGACAGTTCACGACGGCGGAGTGGCACTCACGCCTGTCGCCGCAGCACTGTCGTCCGTGTCATTTGCGTCGGTAGGCACAGTTTCGGTGTTCGTGCCGTGGCTGAAAAGGCGGCGAAAACCTATCGAACCAACGGAGCACTGCTTCCCCGAAAGTTATAGTCCTCGAACGGAATCCCATTCGGAAAGCTGGTGCTGTAAAACTCTTCAGTCCGCGTGATGAGTCCTTGTTCGTTCACGGAAAGAACAATGAATCCCCTGTAGGAGAAGGTAGTACCGGTCGCCGCCATCGTGGGGAGGTCTTTCTCGAAAGTGCCGGACCCGACGAATGAGAACATCGACCGTGACCCTACGACATCGATCTTAGCGATTTTCATCTCGAAGTTCGGAATTGAGTTGCTCCAGATGTCGATGTGTAGAGCGATCGATTCTCGGCCCGTCCTGCGGAGTTGGAAAGCATGGTCAATGTACTCGCCAGTGTCGCTGTACTGTGCCGCGAAGGCTATGCCGTCCCGATCCTTGAACAGGTCGACCCAACGGCGAGAGATTTGTTCGATCGATTTGCTTGAAATGTCGGTCATGTCGTTCTCCTTCGAATCGCGAGGCCAGCCCGTTCGTGGCTCGACGTCTGCATGTATGGCGGGTTGAACATCGCTCATTTTGCACGCGATTGTCGAAGCCACAATGCTCCAACCGCGAACACTTGACGATGCATGGTGAGGCGACCACCGTGATGACATCGCCCTCGACGTTCGTCCAGGCTGGATGCTCACCGCCGGTCAGCGCGAGCAGCGACTCGGTGACATCAGCTTGGAACGCTGCCAGATAGATGAGGTGGAATGCCTCCGTAGGAATGCACGACGATGACGGTCGGGCCGTTGAGGCTCTCCAACGCAGTTCGAACGGCCTCCGCGTCATCGTGCATGCCGAGACGTGGTGGACCCTTCTCGGCCACGCTGGGAAGGTCGAGGAAGGACACTGTTTACCCTCGGTCGGTGGGTTTCTCTTCGAGGACTTCCAGCACAAGGCGCAGTGGACGAGCAAGTCAGGTCGTTTTGGCGGTGCCATGAACATGTTCTCCGTTTCGAGAGGTCCTCGACGCCGCCTCGGATGCGGGACGGGTGCTTTCACTTGTGCGTGGACAGTATTGACGCGCGGATCAGCTGTGATCGGAGTACCTGCAAGTATCGAGTTCGGTTTGGCATCGGGTGCGATGGTTGGTGATCCAGTTCGTTGTGCAAACCCGGAATCTACCGGGTGAAGGTGGGATCGAGTTCGGTGAGTTTGCGGCGCATCAGCTTTCCTGAGGACGTTGTCGGGAGGGCGTCGACGAAGACGACTTCGCGGGGGCGTTTGTAGGCGGCGAGGTGCACCCTGCAGTATTCGGAGATGATGGTGGCGTCGAGATCGCTGTCGGGCGCGGCCACGATGTAGGCGACCGCGACCTCGCCTTTCACCTCGTCCGGGCGTTTGCCGATCGCGACCATCGTCACCTGGGGGTGTGAGCTGATGACGCGTTCGATCTCGGCCGGGTACACGTTGTAGCCGGCGGTGAGGATCATGTCCTTGAGTCGGTCGACGACGAAGTGGTGACCGGTGTCGTCGACGTACGCGACATCACCGGTGCGGAGCCACCCGTCGGGGCTGAGGACCTCCGCGGTCGCGTCCGGGCGGCGGTGGTACCCGAGCATTACCAGCGGTCCACGCACTGTGAGTTCGCCTGGGGTGCCGACGGGTACCTCACCTACGCTGCCGTCGATGGGGGCGATCTTGATCTCGATTCCGGGTAGGGAGACGCCGATCGACCCGGGGACGGGCGGAGCGTAGAGGGAGTGGGTGGTGCCGAGGCCTGCGATTTCGGTCATCCCCCAGAGTTCGAGCACCGGCCCGGCGACACGGGCCTGCCACCGTTCGGCCAGGCTCGGGCTGAAGGTCTGGCCGCCGATGGTGCTCTTGCGCAGACTCGACAACTCGGCGGTCTCGAACGAGGGGTCGGCCAGCATCATCGAGTACATGGCGGGGACGCCCTCGAACATCGTGGCGTTCTCGGTACCGATCAGTCGTAGAGCCTGACCTGCGTCGAACCGTTCCATCAACACGACCGTCCCACCGGCCAGGAACGTGCTGTTGATGGCGACATTCCCGTAGACGTGCGCGGCGGGAAGTGCGGTGACCACGATGTCGTCGTCGCGGCGACCGTGCATGGTCGCCGTCAGGGCACAGTTGAGCAGCACAGCCTGGTGCGTCTGCATGGCTCCCTTCGGGTGACCGGTGGTCCCCGAGGTGTATCCGATGCAGCACAGGTCCTTCGGTGTCACCTTCGGTGCCGATGGGGCCGACGTGTCGCTGGCCGAATCCAGAAACTCTGCCCACGGGACGGCGTTCTCGTGTGCCCCACCCGGACCGTCGAAGACGCAGAACAGTTCGACCGACGCCACAGCCTGGAGCGCACCTTCTACGGTGTCCGCCTGTGCGGCCCCGGCGAACACCGCCTTCGCACCACAATCGCTGAGGACGTAGGACAGTTCGGGACCGGTGAGCATCACATTCACCGGGTTCACCACCGCGCCGGCTTTGAGGGCGCCGTGGTAGCTGACGATCCACTCGGCACTGTTCTGGCCGTACAGCGAGACCACGTCCCCGGGCCCGATGTTGCGGGCGCGCAGGGATGCGGCGACCCCGTCGGACAGGTGGTCGAGTTCTCGGTAGGTCAGCCGGCGGTCGCCGACCACCAACCCGATCTTGTCGGGATGGCGGGTAGCGGCGAACGGGAGAATCTGACCGGGGCCAACCGAGGGAAGGGCCGCGGCGTGGAGATCACTCACTGCTCTGCGCTTTCGGTTTCGGTTTCGGTTTCGCGGGAGTAGGTGTCGAACGTCAAGACCGCCTTGGTGACCTCGCCGCGGTGGGCCGCCTCGAGGGCGTCGTTGATCCGCTCGAAGGGGAAGGTGGTGATCAGTTCGTCGAAAGGGAACCGCCCGGCCTGATACAGGTCGATCATGCGGGTGACGAACTCGGCGGGGATGGCGTCGCCCTCGATGACTCCTACCAGGATGCGGCCGAACAGCAGATGTCCTTGATCGATCGTGATCTCGTTGGACATGCCCTGAAAACCCACGGTGGCGCAGACACCGGGGGACTGCAGGCATTCGAGAGCGCTCCGCAGCACCGCCGGCAGCGCAATACAGTCGACCGAATACTGGGCGCCGGGGCCGCCGGTGATGTCACGGACCCGGGCGGCGACATCCTCGGTGGCCGAGTTGATCGTATGGGTGGCACCGAGCTTGGTCGCCTGCTCGAGCCGGGACTGCTGGATGTCGACGGCGATGATGGTGCGGCAGTCGGCGGCCACCGCGCCGAGCAACGCTGCCAGTCCCACCGAGCCCACCCCGAAGATGACGATCGAGGAACCGGGTTCGGGCTGCAGGGTGTTCAAGACTGCCCCGGCGCCGGTCTGGATGCCGCACCCGAGGGGGCCGAGCAGCTCCAGGGGCAGATTGCGGGCCACTTTCACGCAGTTCTGCTCGTTGGCGACGGCGTGGGCCGCCCAGGACGACTGGCCGAAGAAGTGGCCACGAATCGGTTCGCCGCCGTGGGCCAACGCCGTACTGCCGTCGAGGCGGGCCCCGACCAGGTTGAGTTCCAAGAACTTCCGGCAGTGCATCGGTACGTTGTGCTCAACGCAGTTGTCGCACTCGCCGCAGAAGTTGTAGGAGAGCACCACGTGATCGCCCGGGGCGACGGTGGTGACCTCGGATCCCACCGCCTCGACGATGCCGGAACCCTCGTGACCCAGCACGATCGGCGACTGATCGGGTTCGTGGCCGGCGATGACGCCGAGGTCGGTGTGGCAGATTCCGGATCCGACGACCCGCACGAGCACCTCGTGCGGGCGCAGGTCGTCGATGTGCAGCTTTTCCAGCGTGAGCGGGCCGTCGGAGGAGCGCAGAACAGCAGCGGTGGTGTCCATCAAACTAAGTTCCTTCTTGGTGGGGCGGGTCATCGGAGCAAGGGCCGATGCGGTCAGGAGACGACGTTCCGCGCCTTGTTCAGGGTGATGGTCTGGTTGTTGGTGTACTCGGCGAGTCCGTGCAGGGAGTTCTCGGCACCGATTCCGGATTGCTTGTGCCCGCCGAACACCTGATGGGGGAGTACTGGTGCACTTCGTTGAGCCAGACCGTGCCGGCCTCGAGGCGGCGTCCGATCCGCTCGATCGCTTCGAGGTCCTGACCCCAGACCGTCGCACCGAGGCCCCAGATGGTGTCGTTGGCCCGGGCGATCACGTCGGCCTCGTCGGTCCACCGCAGCAGCGGCAGGATGGGGCCGAAGGGCTCCTCGGTGACGAGGCGGGAGTCCTCGGGCGGGTTGTCGACCAGGGTGACGGGCACGAACCAACCGTCGGCGTTCGGGTCGATCCGGCCGCCGAGCGCGAAGGTGTATCCGTTCGCGGCGCAGTCGTCGAAGTATTCGCCGACCTTCTCGTACTGCTGCAGGTTCTGGATCGGGCCGAGCTGGGTGTCGCCGTCGGCTCCGTTGCCGACCTTGACCGTTCGCGCATACTTCACCAACTCGTCGCGGACTGCGTCGTACACGCTGTCGTGAATGTAGATGCGTTTGGCGGCATTGCAGAACTGGGCGTTGTTCTGGAAGGCCGCCCAGAAGATCTGCGGCGCCACCTTGACGGGGTCGACGTCGCCGAGCACGATCGCCGGATCGTTACCGCCCAGTTCCAGGGTGATCCGCTTCAACGTGCCCGCAGCCGAGCTCATCACATGGCGCCCGGTTTCGGTGCTGCCGGTGAAGGCAATCTTCGCGATATCGGGGTGCGCGGTCATCCACTTGCCGAGGTCGTCGTCACCGCTGACCGCACTGAGCACACCGGATGGCAGCAGATCCTGAACGAGTTCGACGAGCTTGAGATCGCACAGCGGGGTGAACGGTGAGGGCTTGACGATGATCGTGTTGCCCGCGACCAAGGCCGGCGCGATCTTCCACACCGCCAACAGGATCGGGAAGTTCCACGGCACGATCGCTCCGACCACGCCGAGCGGTGTGTGCCGGCTGATGACCCGGCGCTCGGAGTCGTCGACGAGGATCTCCTCGTCCAGCGATTGCGTGGCGATCTCCCGGAACCAGGCAACGGACCCGTACACCTCCCACTCCGCCATCGGCCGCGGCTTACCCTGCTCGGCGGTCAGTAGCGCGAGGAAGTCCTCGGCGTGCGCCTCGAGCCGGTCACCGATCGCCGCCACGATCGCCTGACGCTCCTCGAGTGCTGTCGCGGACCAGGTCACGAACGCGGTCTTCGCGGCCACTACGGCGGCGTCGAGATCGCCGCGCGAGGCGACCGGCACGCGGGCGATGATCTCCTTGGTTGCCGGGTTGTAGACCGGCGCGGTGTCGGCGGTAGTGACGGGGTCACCGCCGATCGTCATCGGGAATTCTGCGTCGAGGTTGACTCGGGACTGGGCGTGAACGGTCACCAGATTCGTCCTTTGCGAGTAAGGCCGACTCCCCACTGGAGTGGCCCCACTCACATTTGTCGATCAGGGACGGTTCAACTGTTCCGATTACGAACACCCGGCCGCGGTACCGACTCCGCGATACCGTACCGGCGCAGACGGGCATACAGCGTCGTCCGTCCGATGCCGAGTTCCGCTGCCGCAGCTGCCCTGTTCCCGTTGGACGCCCGCAGGGCGGCGACGATCGCGTCCCTCTCGGCGGTCTCCATCAAGGTCAGTGACCGGGCAGTGCTGGTGTTCATGCGCACCGTGTCCGGGAGATCGTGTTCGACGATCATTCCGCGTTCTCGGCCGCGGGCGGCGTACTCGAGGACCGCTCGCAGTTCGCGGATGTTGCCCGGCCACGGCTGTGTGGCGAGAAGGTGGAGGGCCGAGGGGGCGAGCTCGACGGTGGATTCGGGAAGTAGCTCTGCCAGAACGGACTTGGCGACTGCTGCGAGCTTGTGCGGGTAGGTGCGCAGCGGTTGCAGCTCGTGCCGGGTCAGGGCCAAGGACGCGAGGGCGCGGTGCGGGTTGTCGAGGTCGGGTACGGGCGCGCTGGTGAGGACGACCTGGTTGCGGCTGACTCGCACGGGGCCGGCGAGCTGACCGGCCAACCACGCACTGAGGGCGTCGATGTTGTCGATCACGATCGAGCTGTCTTCCTCGAGCAGAGCCGATCGCACGGGGAGGAACCACTGTGCTTCCTCCCCGATCGCGTCGGCGGCGTCGAATATCGCGCACTCCGGGCCGCCCATCGTCCGCGCGGTGGTGGTTCGGCCGGTTCCCGGCTCTCCGGTGATCAAGATGGTCCGGGCCAGGCCGGTCGGGTGTGGCTCGTTGTCCGGTGCGCCGGTCACGGGTGCGCTGCGCGGCCGGGGCCGGCGCGTCCTGGGAATCCCGCCTTCGGTGATCTCGAAGAGCGCGCCCCCGTGGCTCCCGGTGACCGCTCTGGCCCGGACGGACACTTCCGCGCCCGAGGAGAGGGTGAGCGAGCATTCGACCGGCGCGGTCCCGGGAAGATCCGCTGCGATGGCACGCAGGGCGACATGGTCGGAACCTTTGACGAGATCGACGGCTGCGGAGTTCGTCAGCACCAGGTTCTCGCCGAGGGCGACCACCGCGAACCTTCGCTGGTTCGCGTGGGCCTGGAATTCGGCGAGGAGCTGCTTTTCCGCCACCCGTGATCCTTCGAGCAGACGTTCTTCGATGTCGCGTGCGGCCCGCATCAGGAACGGCCCGAGCAGCGTGGTCGCGTCGGCCACGGGGCCGGAGACGTCGATGACGCCCTCGAGCCGGTGGGTGACCGGATGGATGATCGGGGCTCCGTAGCAACAGAAACACCGCAGCGCCTCGAGGAAGTGTTCCTCACCGGTCACCGCGATCGGCCGCCGGAGCTCGAAGGCGGTGGCCAACGAGTTCGTCCCGCTCACCTCTTCCAGGTACTGGAAGCCGGGAACGGCGAGGACGCGGTCGAGGGCACGGCCGATCGTGCTGCTGGTCACGCGCCGGTCGACGATGCGGGAGGTCCGGTCCGCGAGGAGTATCGAAAATCGGGTGTCCGCCAATTCGTCGACCATTTTGTCCAGGACGGGACCGGCGGCGATCGTGAGGGTGCTGCGCACCTCGATGTCACTGATCGCGCTTTCGCGGACCTCCATGCCGGGGTCGAGTCCGCTCAGCGTGGCACGGTGCCACGCCAGCTCGATTTCCGGTCGCCGGCGGGACGACGCGTTCGGGGACTGCTCAGGTGTCATCTCTTGCTCCATCGCCCTCGCGAATGATTCCGCATGTCAGGCGCTTGCGTTCCTCATCTCCCGTCATGCTGCCATCGGCACCATTCCGGTAATCATCAGTATGCCCGAGGCCACGGTGATCTTTGTCTGCCTGCCGATCGGGCCCCGCTGCGAGAGGAGGGGGTACAGCGCGATGGTGGCCCAGCAGGCCAGAACGAGCAGGCCGAGCCAGGTAGTGAAGATCATCGGCGGCCCACCGAGCATCTGGTGTGCGTGGAGGGGCACCTGATACCCGTCCGATCGGGGTGCCCCGTCGGAATAGGTCAGGGCGGGTGAAACGAACAATAGGATCAGAGCCATTGCAGCGAGGTCCGCTGCGCAAGGCAATGCGGCCGCACGGTCCGCCGCGTCGGCGGTAACCCACATCGCCAGAGCGATCAGAAGGCATCCCGTCCCCACGCTCACCCACCCCGTCATGCCACCGGGGATGAACATCGCCGCCATCACCACCACCATCGCCAGGTGCGCAACCCATGCCCTGCGTCTGCGGCCGCGTTCGCGGAACAGGGGAAGCGCAGCACCGACGATGCCGATAATCCCCAGTGCGTGGATCAGAGGGAGATCATGCATCAGAACCTTCGAACTTCACTGAGGTTGACGGCCGTCGAGGAGCACTGTTCCCGATTGCTCGCGAACGGACGCCGGGCGGGCTTGCCCGGCGGACGTGGTTGCAGGGTCACCGGAGAATCGACGACAGCCGGGTGACCAGCTCGTCTTCGTCGACGGCGTCGGTGAAATGGGTGAGATAGGCACCGTCGGGACCGAGGACATAGGTGAACGCCGAGTGTGGCATCTGGTAGTTGTGGGGATCATCCGGGTCGGCGACGGTGGTGGCGAACACGCGGAAGGATTTCTTGGCCCGGTCGATCTGTGCCGGTGTACCGGTCAGCCCCGTGAACCGCGGATAACCGGGGGAGAGGAAATCCTTCATCACCTCCGGGGTGTCCCGTTCCGGGTCGACGGTGATGTACAGCGGCTGAACGCGTTCGGCGAGCGGCCCCAGGCGGTCGAGTACCGTCGACAGGCGGTGCAGCGCACGGGGGCACACCATCTTGCAGTGGGTGAAGCCGAAGAAGATCACCGCGTACGTGCCGCGGTAGGTGCGCTCGTTCACCTCGTGCCCGTGATGGTCGACGAGGTCGAACGTTCCGCCGATGTGTCGGCCGGTGACGTTGCTCGTGGTCTCATTCATCGCTGTGTCCCTTCAGAGGGGACACCTCGAGGTGGAATGTGCGCGGTGCGCCGGCGGGAACCCGGATTCCGATACCGCCCTCGACGTGATCGATCTCAATTTCCTGTGCACCGCCGGTGTGCGGTCCCGGTGCGATCGGTCCGCCGGCCCCGCCCGTCGCGACGACGACACCGTTCTCCGTCAACGACCAGTGCTTCCTGTCGGCGACGTTGCCGAGCACAATCGACCCGTCACCCTCGCGCTCACCATGTCGCTGCACGCGGAAAGTCAGCACGTCCGAGGCGGGATCGAAGCGCGCCTGGCTCACCGCGATGTCACCAGCCACATCGGACAACACAGGTTCGGTGAAATGTGCTGGGCCCCAGGGTTCGTTGTACAACTTCCGCATACCGTCCGGGACGTTCAGTCGGGCGTACCCGAGTAAGGCGTTGCCGGTCAGCGGTTCGATCAGGGTGCGGTTGCCGTGTTCGTCGACCTCGGTGTCATTGCGCGGGTAGAACAGGCCCCCGTCCCGCCAGGTGGGGTTCATGAAGCGGTCGGCGTGAGTGAGGAGTCCGTGGAGTGCGGTGGTGTCGCCCATCTCCGATGCCCACGCCGCGACCCATCCGAAATCGCAGGTGTCGTTGATGACGGTTTGACCCATCACTTGCTGGGCGGGTGGAGTGCGCACGGACTTCGTGCCGTCCGGGCCGTCGACGAGGAGGTCCGTGATCTGCTGGGGGTAGTGGGCGTGGACGAACTCGCTGTTCCACGTGTTCATCAACGTTCCGCACCAGGCGTCGATCCACGGTGCTGTCGCCTCGTTGGGGACGACGGTGCCGGAATCCTGCGTGAGCATCATGTTGTAGTGGCCGGTCGAGTCGAGTCTGCCCAGTTGCTTCCAGGCTTGTTCGTAGCTGCGGGTGACCCCGGCCGCGACGTTCTCTCCGGTCACCAGATCGTGCATGCGGAAGCCGAGGATCGCCGGTTGATTGCAGATCTGGAAGGTGCAGTTGGGTTCGCAGGCGACGCCGAGATAGCCGCTCTCGACCATCTGCCAGTACAGGTGCTCGTTGAGGGAGTTCTCGTCATACTCGAATCGTTTCGGTTCGCCGCCCCAGAAGAAGGACCAGTAGTCGAAGCTCAGGGCGCCGGGCTGTGCATATCGGTCGTCACCGAAGAGGTGGTGATACATCAGGGTCATGGACTGCACGTAGGCGCTGTACATGATGTTGTCGCGGGCGACCGGGTTCCACTCCTCGTGGTAGTTCTCGGCCAGGTGCGCGTTGAACACCGCACCGCCGCGACTGACGTCGCGCCAGTACAGCCACGCCTCGGGCATCAAGATCTTCTCGATAAGACGTTCGAATACGGGTTTGAATACACCCGGTGCGTTCGGCAACCGATGGACATGGGCCAGCGCAAGCGCGTAGGCCATGTAGGCAACTTGGAACCGTATCCCCCCGAAGTCGAACTGGCCGATTCCCTTGCCCTGCATCAACGACCAGTCGTTGGGTAGCTGCCGGGACAGGTTGTCGAAATGCCGGATGTGACCGAGTTGCTCTGCGGTCAATACAGCGTCGACGTCAGCGATGTCTCGTCCATGTGCCACTTCCGGCCCGGTCTTCAGCGACGACACTAGTTTGTCCCTTCCTCTGGAACTCGCCCGTCTGGGCGGGTTCTCCGCGTGAATATTTGATTTCCGAGAGTGCCGGTTGTGCACGTGCACTCGGAGGTTGCCCTGACCGAAACCACCGCCGGTGTTCGTGACGTGATTCACACTGCCGCGTTTTGGTGTGGTGAAGTGTTCCGATCGCGAACACGTCCGCGCGGACTGGGCCCGACTTCGTGTCGGGCGCGCGGAGCGCAATCGCATCACCAGCCTTTCGGGCGATGTTGTCGATCGGTGAAGGGCACATGAGGTGCACCGGGCGGGACGGCTACCCGAGCGCGGATCTGCGGTAGTCGCTGGGACTGCATCCGAATCGAGCACGAAAGGCCCGGCTGAAGTGCGCGGCGTCGGAGAAGCCCCAACCGAAGGCGATGTCGGAAATCGAGATGTTCGACAGAGTCGGATCGACGAGTTCCCGCCTCGTCCCGTCGAGCCGTTGCGTCCAGATCCACTCGCTGGCCGAGCACGGTTCGTCGGCGAAGGCACGGTGGAGTGTGCTGGGCGACAGGTGGAGCGTCGCAGCGACCGAAGCGACGGAAAGGTCGGGGTCGCGGAGGCGGGCGCGGATCTCCTGTTTGATCGCGGCGAGCCGCCGCGCCGCCAGCTGCGGCGGCGGTGCGTCGAGACCGGTGAATCCGGACAAGCCTGCGACTACGAGGTATTCCACACTTTGCGCTAGCGCCTCCGCCGACTGGGTGGCTATCTCGGTGTCGTCGAGGAGGGCGCGCAGCATAGTGAGGAGTAGTTTCCCGGCGCCCTGAGCGCTGGGGACTCGGCGGGCGGTGAGGTCGGCCGTGTTGCGCACGAGGGTGCGCAGCGTCGAGCCCGGCAACCGGAGGACGTATTGCTCGAAGTTGTCGGCGAAGTGGAGTTCGTACGGCCGGGTGGTGTCGTACATCGCGAAGTCGCCGGGTTCGAGTCGGGCGATCCGGTCATCCTGCACGACGAATCCGTTGCCCCGGTTCTGCACACTGACAAGGAAGTAGTCGTCACTGGTCCGCGCGATGCCGGCCGGGGTCCGCAAAACGGACTGGGCCGTGGCCGTGACCTTGGACAACCCGAGCGTCACCAACTGGGCCGCCTCGATCGAGCCATCGATCGAGGCGGCCGCAGCCGAGGAACCCGGCACCTCGCACTGGAGATCGACATACGTCTGGCTAACGGCCCGGGTCCAGAACTCTCTCCGGTCGGCATGGTCCACGGAGTCGGTACTCAGGACGGTTCTCGATGTCGTCCGCCCGGCGGGATCGTGAATCATCTGTTCACCTTCAGACCTACGACGTCTCGACTACCTCGGAGTCGAGCGCTGCGCCGGACCGATGGCTGGTCGACGCCAACATCCCGGTTTCATCGTGGCACCCAAGGTACTCGAAGAACTGCTCGTCGGCCGCCGCCACGGTGACTTCGTGGTACAGGCGGAGCGTGGCCGCCGGGCCCAGAGTGGACAGGTAGCGAAGCGCGGCACCGAAAATCGCGACATGTGTGGGATGGGATTCCGCCCACCGCTCGAGGTCACCGAGGCTGCGCCACCAACTCATCCCGAACGTCTTGTCCAGCGGGTCGCCGTCGTCCGAGAGCACGGTCATGTACCGGTTCGCGAAGCACCCGAGGGGTCGGCCGGCGTCTCGCAGGAAGTTCATTCCGGTGCGGAGGACCGGTTCGACGTCGTTCAGATACAGCGCCCGCTCATCGCCGTCTGCGTCGGTCCAGTCCTGTCCGGAGCGGATCAGGCACAGATTGTCCACGGGATGCACGCGTGTGCGCGGCCCGTCGTGGGTGACGGACGGAGTACCGGAGGGTTCGAGGGCGCTCGCAGCGGCGATGGGAAGCCGGTCACGCATACCTCCCCAGTAGCCGTGCTCGCCGATCTCACCACTGAGGGTCTCGGAGATTCGAGCGACACCCTCGAGCCGGTCGACGGCGGAGAAGAGTGTCTCGAAACGTCGGACCTCGGGGTGAAGGACCTCGACGAAGAAGCCGATGCCGTCGGTGTGGCGCCTCGGCGCGGTCCACTCCGAACCTATTTCGGTGAACCACCGGTTGAACGTCTCGTCATTGCCCCAATACCCGATGACGATCTCCGTCTCGTACCCTCTCTCATCGAGGTAGCGGGCACGTTCGATCCGTGGCGATCCCGCCGCGACGGCGAGTTGTCGGCGCAGGCCTGTCACCGCTTCCTGTGCGACGTGTCGTTTGTCGCTGATCGACTGAACTCCGAAGTAGGCCAGCACCACTCGGGTCGTTGAGGTGTCGTAGCGGGCCGTGTACGACGGATATGGCGGGCGGAAATTGTGGGGTGTGCGAACAGGGCACGTCCGCGCCGAGGCCAGGTGCGCCGGGATCGCCGACTCGTAATCAGACATGCTGCCGGGTGACGGTGTCGACGAGCGCGAGTTCTTCGGGGAGGCTGTTGACATCAGCGGATATGGTGTCGTCTCCCTCGATTATTCGGGTCGCACCGGCTTCGGCGGGCGTCCCTGAGATGATGCGATCGCCCGGAGACTTGTTCAGCCACAACCGGGTTACATCGGGTCGCGCGTAATGTCCGGCGGGATCGGCGGCGGATTTAGCGACAGCGATCGCGCTTGTGTCGATGTCGGCGTAGACCAGGCCTTCGGTCGACGGGTCGAGGGGCTCGTGCAACAGCTGACCGTCGGGGCCGAAGATCCGGGCGTATCCACCACCTTCCGACAGCATCGCCCGCTTCGCGTCGTCGGTGCACAACATCTCCACCATGTCCGCCGAAACCGTGGCGCAGGGCGCGATCACGAAGCTCCCGCCCTCGACGGCATACACGCGGCTGGCGGCCGTGTTCACCTCGGGGCCCAACGCATACGCTGCGCCTGGGTAGAGCGAGAAACTGGGCCAGGCACCGACGTGAATCTGTTCGTTCTGCGCGTACATTGCGTATTTCGACAGCGGCTGAAGGTGCTCCCAGCAGCACAGTGCCCCGATTCGGCCGAGATCGGTGTCGTAGACCGAAAGGTCTGTTCCGTCGCCCTCCCCGTACACGGTCCGTTCCACGTGGGTCGGCTTCAGCTTGCGCCGGGTGGCGATCGTGCGGCCATCTGCGCCGATGATCCACTGTGCGATGTAGAGGCTGCCCTGGAATCGCTCGCTCAGCCCCATCACGACCATGATGTGGTTATCGCGGGCGGCGGCGGCGAGGCGATCGGCCTCAACCGATCCGTACTCGAGGGAGTTGTCGAAATACTCTGCGGTGAACTGGAAGGCCCAGGCGGGGGAGTCGAGCCAGATGTGCCAGGGGTAACCGGGTAAGAAGGTCTCCGGGAAGGCGATCAGCTCGGCGCCGGCGTTCGCCGCCTCCTCGATCAGTGCGATGGCCTTGTCGATTGACACTTCCAAGTTGAGGAAGACCGGTGCGGCCTGGACCGCCGCGGCACGGAAGGAATGATGATGTGACGCCATGAGAATCTCCTCTGCTGGGGAATAGAGAGAAACCTAGGCCTCAGAACACCCCCGCTGTGGCCCCAGTGACGCGACCTTCTTGACTGACAGCCGCACACCACGATGGATCCGGAGCCGGTCATCAGTGCTGCCACCGATTTGGCGATGGCGACCCCGGCATTGGCGCCGAACGCGATGATCACCGTGCGTGTGCTCTCACCGCCGGTGTCCGTCTCGACGGCCAGTGGTCCCGGATCGTGGGCCCTGGTCACCTGTCGAGTCTCACACGAGAATGTGCCGCGAGCACTGGCCGAAACCACGTGCGGCAGCTACTGCGTGTCGGGATGGTCGGCGACTGCTGCCCGAGGCATCGGGCGGTGCCTGGGCGCCGACCCGCCGCAATCGGTCCCCTTCTCGCGGCCAAAATGGGGTTCGCGGGATGACCCGCTCGGCGCTGGGATGTGCCCAGGGGCGGCGGCCGGGAGGGTGCTGCACAAACTGGCGCCGCGGAGGAGCCGGCGACCCTGACAGAAGGCCGCGGACTGTACTGACGTGACCTTCACCGGCTTCTGCGACGCGAATGTGCTTGTACTCGAGTGTTGCACGAGACGTGCTGATTTGGCTCGCGCAGGCGGGCCTGGTGCACGCGCGGTGGGCGGATCGCATCCCGGGCGTAATGTTCGAGGACGTGGCGGGGGATCGACCGGACATCCGCGATGATCGTGGCGATGTTACGGCGACGGGGGTTCGATGGGGTCGAAAAGCGGTACCACCGTCGCCGCACGGAGCCGCTCCTTGTGTCGCTGCCGCTCCTCCCATTGCGCCGTCCTGTCGGCGGCCTCGGCTTCTCGTCGCTGCTCGAGCCGCCGCCGTTGCAGAGCGACGGTCATCTGTGTGGCGAGGATATGGCGCCGTAACTCCTCGGCGCGCTCTGCAGCGACAGTGTCACCGAGATGAGTGGCGGCAGTTCGGTCGCACTGGACAAGGAATCCCTCGTAGGTCAGCCTGGACCGGTCGTGCTCATCCAGGCGTGATTCCGCGACCTGTTCGATCAATTGCAAAGGGATACGTAACATTCGGTAATTCATTCGCAAAAGCGTGAGCGGTATCGACCGCAATGTTGTCACGCTCTGGGATGCTAACCCCAATGCCGCGCAGTTAAGGGTTTGGGCTGCCTGTCCAATCGGGCGGTTCGAGAACGTTGATGGCAATGTTGACCGTGGCGTAGTTGGTGCGGTCGATGTCTCCTTTGGCACGGTGTTTGGAAATCGCTCGTTTGACCACGCGGGGGCAATCACGTGCTCGGCGTTCGGGATTGAGTTCGGCCAGGACTGCGCGGCCAATCTGTCCGACCAGATCGATGGTCGTGCCGGCGATCACGCCTGACGCGAGTACCACCAAGTCGCGGGCGGTGGTGACGGCGATCGTAAAACTCGCGCGCAGCGGTGGGACATCCGCACCGGTCGTTGCGTCGGCGATCGCGATACGCAGCGCTTGGTAGGTGGTCAACAACGCGTAGACCTCCTGGGCGACCCCGGACGGGGTGCGGGCCCGCAGCATCGCATCGCCGAGGATGGTCGACTTCAGCTCCAGATAGGTCGTCTCGATCTCCCATCGCTGGTGATACAGCCGGACCAGTTCCGATGCCGGGTAGCGGCGATGATCGTTGAGGGTGGTGATCAACCGGTATCGGCCGGTGCGGGGTGTGCCACCTTTCGGGGTGACAACGATCTCGGCATCGATGACCCGGACGACCACCGAGCCGATCGGGGCCAGCCAGGACCCGTCGGGCAGCCGTTCGATGGAGGCAAGCTTGCGGTTGCTCTTGCAGCGGATGAGCAGGTCGGCCTTGGTGTCCGCGATCTGCTCGATCAACGAGGCGACGGCGAAGTTGCGATCGGCCAACAACAACATGCCATCGCGCAGGCACCCCAACAGCTGGGGTGCATAGGCGATCTCGGAGACACCGTAGGTTCCGAACACGGCATCGACGATGGTGCGGGTACCGCACGCCACCACGGCGAGCATGCGCACCATCGGGTAGCCCGAGTCGCCGTTGGGGCCGCCGGTTTGACGGTGGTAGGCACCGAGGTTGGCTACGCTGTCGGGCACGAACATCGAGGTGCCGTCGATCGCGCACACCAACAGTCCTCGCCACCGAGCGGTACCGGGGACGGGGCCTTTGATCAGGTTGAACAATTCCCGCAGTGGTGCGGCGCCGACCCGGAGGCGGGCCTGCGACAACGCCGAGGAACCCGGATCGGCCACCGCTCCTTCGAGTCCCGCGGTCAGCTTCGCCCACACCCGGGTATAGCCGATATCAGGGAACAGGCACGCGGACAGCACCAGGTACACCACGACCCGCGACGGCAACTCCCGCAGTCGAGCCTGCGTGGCCCTCGCCGACTCGAGCGCGGCATCGACCATCTCGAACGGCACGATCCGCGTCAACTCACCGATATGCCCCGGCGCGAACCGCCCGGCGGCAACCACCGACTCATGTTTGATGACAGACTGAACAGGCAACGGAACTCCCGGAGAGGCTTGTCTTTGGCGGACAAAGCTTCCCTACCAGGAGTTCCGTTGCCCTATCTCGCGACACGCCCCAACTTGACCTGCCAGGACAATCCCTAACTGCGCGGCATTGATGCTAACCCTCGCGGCGGAAACATGTGGATGATCGGCTGCCCGAGGTCGGTGCGCGGGAAGCATCAGCACTGCACGCATGCCGCCCCGAGGGGGTCAGGAGGTACGAGATTTGCCGATATGCCCAGATCGCCAGGAAAGAAGTACCGCCGACCACACAGTGCCGAACGGTCGGTTTGGCATTGTTGGTGGCTACTGCCCCGAGTAGCGTCAACTTCAGCGGCCCGGGCGGCCGCGAAAACATCTGATGCGTGGTCGTCCGCTTCGCGTTCCCCACAGCGCGAATCGAAGGAGTGCGGCCATGATCACATCAGTGGCATCCAACCTGTCAGGTGGGGAGTCTGCAGGCCGTGGTGCGCATCGTCGACGCAGACCCGCCCGCCGCCTGCGGGCCGGAATGTTGACCCTTGCAGCGACCGCCGCGGCAATGATGCTGGTGGCTCCGCACGCCGCAGCTGCGGCCATCAACACCACAACGACAGTCTCGATCCAGGGTATGGCTGCGACGACGTGCCCAGTCACCTTGACCGCCCAGCTTGCGCCCGCTTTCACCGGTGGCACGGTCACATTCAAGGAGGGCAGGGCAATGCCACGCTCGGCGCCGCGGCGGCCGTGACGAAGGAACCGCCAGTATCCAGCACACCTTCGGGGCCGAATCGACCAGCCTCCAGCGGTTTTGACGGATTGAACTTCGGCCGTTGCGGGTAGTCCGGTAGTTCGCGCGCGGGCATCCGTTTCGGGGTATGCCCGCGCGGGGCGAGTCCGGCCGGGGCGCCGAGCGGACCACAGACGGAAAGTTCCGGGACGGGGGTGGCCGGGAGCGAGGAGCGAAGCAATGACCACAGCGGGCGGTCCGAGCTCGAGCAGTCTGGCGGATGTCATCGACACCATCCTGGACAAGGGCCTGGTCATCGACGCCTACGTGCGGGTCTCGCTGGTCGGTATCGAACTGCTGACGATCGACGCCCGCGTGGTGGTCGCCAGTGTCGACACCTATCTGCGTTTCGCCGAGGCGGCGAACCGGCTGGCGATCGGCAGCGAACCGAAGGGTCTGTCCGACCTGGTCTCCGACGTCAAGGGCAGCGGCAGCACGAAGTCGAAGACCAAGGGTGTCCTCGAGGGGGTGGGGGAGACCCTCGGTGAGCTGCTCGGCGGATCATCGGGCGGCGAACGCGAACCGGCACCGCGGCGGAGACAAAAATGACCTCCCCGGAGGACACCGACGACACCGAGGGCGCTGCGGCGTCCGTGATCTACGTGTATGCAATCGTGCCCGCGGACGTGCAACCGGAAGAGGATGCGACCGGTATTCACGATGCCCCGATCGAGAGCGTCACGCACGGCGACATCGCGGCCTTGGTCAGCGAGATCGACCCGGACCACCGACTCGGCACCTCCGCGGATCTGCAGGCCCACGCCCGCATCCTCGACGGCACCTCGCACGTGGCCCCGGTGCTGCCGCTGCGGTTCGGTGCCGTCGTGTCCGACCGCGACGCCGTGATCAACGAGTTGCTCGCCGACCACCAGGACGAGTTCGCCTCGGCTCTCGACGAACTCGAGGGTTTCGCGCAGTACATGATCAAGGGCCGCTACGTCGAGGAGCGCATCGTTCGGGAGATCGTCGACGAAAGCCCGAAGGCTACCGCCCTGCTCGAGTCGATCCGCGGCCAACCCGAGGAGCTCACCCGGGACGCCCGGATGGCTCTGGGCGAGATCATCGGCCACGCCCTCGAGGCCAAGCGGGAGACGGACACCCGTATCACTCTCGACGCGTTGTCACCGCTCACCGACACCGTCACCGTTCGCGAACCCACCCACGACGAGGACGCCGTCCAGATCGCGATCCTCCTCGAGGTCGACCGGCAAGACGCACTCGAGCAGACGGTGGGAGAGCTGGCCGCACGCTGGGACAACCGGGTGACGATGCGCATCCTCGGCCCCATGGCCCCCTACGACTTTGTGGTGAGACCGAAACCGGAGGGCTGACGAACGATTCTGTGGCGTGCAGCATTCGAGGAGTCTGTGTTCATCGTTGCAGTCGGTGACGCGCTGTGAGCACAGGACTCCTTTCGTGGTCGACGATGCGTGTTCTGCCGCTGATCGTCGGAACATTCGCGGTGCGGTGCGGTGCTCCCGGCGGCAGTCGAGGGCCGCCGCGGTGGCCGGTATGAGGAGTGGTGGGCGCACCCCAGGGCGGGTGTCGCGGTGGACCGGCCTAGATGTTGCACGTTCAGCAGGCACGACATCGCGGTGAGCAGTTGTTACTCGGAGCGTTCCCGCCGTTGCCGGTGTTGGAGCGGCAGAATATCGGGGGTTTGACGCATACCGTGGCGGGTTTGTTGAGCCTCGGTCCCGGGGTACCGCTCAGCGGCCTGGGTCTGCGGGGTCGGGGCTGTGTAGTGCGTACCGGCCGGGGCCGGTGGCCTTGGCCCGGTACATCGCCCGGTCGGCGTGATGAATCAGCTCGTGCGGGGAGACGGCGGCACCGGTGACGGCGATCCCGACACTCGCCGTGATCGGGGCAGCCCCCGGGTGCGGGTCCACGGTGGCGATCAGGTCGGCGATCGCGGTCGCCTCCGCGGGACCGGTGACGGCCGGGCACAGGATCAGGAATTCGTCGCCGCCCAGGCGCGCCACGGTGTCGGTGGGCCGGACCAGGGACCGCAGGCGGTCGGCGAGTCGGACCAGGGCGGCGTCGCCGCCGGCGTGCCCCAGTCGGGCGTTGAGGCGGCGGAAGTTGTCCAGGTCGATCACCAGCACCGCGACCCGAATGCCGGTGTGCGCCGCCTGGTCGAGGGCGGCGGTGATCCGCTCCAGGGCCAGGGTGCGATTCGGCAACCCGGTGAGCGGGTCGTGCAGGCTCTGATGCCGCAACCGCTCCTCCACGCCGAGTCGGTCGATCGCGGTGGACAGTACCGCGGCCACCGCGGACACAAACGCCACCTCACGCTCCGGGGCGACACGCGGTCGGGCGAAATGGGCGGTCAGCACTCCCCAGATCGGATCGTGCCCGATTGGCACGCCGATGCCGCTGCCCAGCCCGTGCGCGGCCATATCCGCGGTGGCGAACCGTCGCTCGCGGGCGCGGTCCGGGCAGCACACCACCACCGCCTCGGCGGCCGCGTACCCGGTCAGCGAGCCGCAGCCGGCGGCGACGGTGCTTGGGCGCGGCCCGGGTCCGTGGTAGCCGAGCACCGGCAGGGCCGCCCCGCCGGTACCGTGCACCCGGGCGACCGCCGCGCACCGCGGCCCCAGCAGCGCGGTGACCATCCCGGTCGCGGCGGTCAGGAGCGTGTCGAGGTCGGCGGTGACCGCGAGCCGGCTCAGTTCGGCGAGTACGTGTTGTTCCCGGCACCGGCGGTCGGCGTCCGCGAGAGCGGCGAGCAGCGGGTGTTCCCGCTCGCCGGAGGTGGACGGCTCCCGGGCGATCGCCCCGATCAGCAGTGGCCGCCCGTCCGTGTCGCGTTCGGTGACGAAAACCGACAGGACCGTCGGGATCGGTGTTCCGGTGCGTAGGTGCCGCAGCTCCGTTTGCCCGCACCACCGACCATGTTCGGTCAGGGCGGCGGAGACTTCCGGTGCCTGTTCCACCACGGTGTCGGTGCAGACGTCGGCGACCGTGTGCCCGAACGCCTCGCCGCCGTCCGGGAATCCGAGCAGGGCGGCGCCGGCCGGGTTGAGGTACCGGAGGCGGCCCGACCTGAATTCCCACAGTCCTACGGGGGTCGGTGCGCATTCCAGTGCGGCGGCCAGCTGCGCCGACATCGCCGCGCCCGGGAACGATCCCGTTTCGGATCGGGTCCCCTCTTCGGGGAACCCGGATTGTCCGGCGCCCTCCGGCACCCGGCATGGTTCGGATAATTCAGTCACTACTGGTCGGTTTCATTCTCGTTCAGCAGCTTTCAGTGAATTGGTATGTCGCACCGGATGGCGCATTCGTTTCGCGTGAAGGCCGCCCAGGCGGCGCGGACATGCCGAGGCGGAGATGTCCTGGGGCCCGATGCCCTACGCCGCGGGCTCCCTGCTGATCCATGGGTGCGGGGTGTGGTTTCGGGCAAGTCGCGCTGATCAACGAGCTGGTGACGAGGCCGTATCTGGTGTTCATCCGGGTCGTCTCCGTGAGGGTGTCCTTTGTATATGCTGCGGCCGGGAATTTCCGAGACCAGTCACTCTCGTGCACGGTGAGATGAAAATGCAGAAACGGGACCCTCAGATATCCGATGTCGGCAAAATCACGTGTACATACTGCGAGGCCCACATTCTCGAACCGCGCTTCGCGCAAGGTTATTCTGGGGTCGACCGGCCTGATTTCGAGGTGACAATTTCGACTCGACTGCGTAATCGCCCGCCGACCGGGCACCCCGCAGGCCGAGCTCGCCTGCCGGCCGAGGATGGCGGTAGGGACAGGCGTCACCTGGCCGGTGATCGTACTGATCGGGGCGGTGGCCCGGCTGCCCCAGGTGAGCCGGGTCACCGCTGGCCTGGATTGCTCGGTCGGTCGGCTCGGTCGGATGCCGCCGAAGGTGACGCTCAGTCACCTGCCTCGAACGCGACGTCGAAGTTGATTCCTGCAGAACCCATCAGAATTCACGCCTTTCCTGGTGATGAATCCACGGGTTCGTCGATCCCCGCTTACCATGCCTATCGCGCTCGGGGCTGGGAAGCGTTTCGCAAATAAGCGAATTTCTCACATAATGAAATTAACAACCGCCCATAATGTTCTGCGCAAATTAACGACCGCCCATAATGTTCCTGGGTAATCAATTTGGGAAATGGGGGCAACTCCGAATTACTCGGCGCGTTTGTCTCTCGTGTGTATTTGCGTGATCCACGAGATTACGGAGGTGGGACCACACGTGGGCTACGGCGGGGTGGGCGAGCGCTCGACCTCGGTCCGCGCGCGGCGGGGCGCCCCGCCGGCCGAAGGGGTTCGGCGACCGAGCGGGGCTGGCTGCCCGGTCCACCTTCGCGGCGCGGGCAGCGTACTGAGCGGGTACCCGCAGACAACTGCGATACACGGGTATCCCCGAAGGCCCGCGGTCATACCGTGCGGTCCTGTCCGATGTGACGCGGTGACGAACGTACTGCTCGCCGAACACGACGACGAGTTCGCCTCCGCCCTCGCGGAACTCGAGGGCTTCGGCAGATTGAGCGGAGCGGCCCCGGGGTAGTCGGCGGAACGAAGGCACCACCCACCGACCACGGCCCCATCCTTTTCGCCGACGCCGGCGCCGAGGTGCACCACATCTTCTCGACAACAAGGGGTTGGGCGATGACAGGCAAAGGTCAGATGGCGTTGGCCGTGGGTGCCGGTTACATGCTGGGCCGCACGCACAAGATGAAGTTGGCGTTGATGCTCGCGGGTGCCGGAGCATCCAGTCGGTTTCCTTCCGGATCACTGGGTGTTCTCGGACAAGGAGGAAGGCTGCTCGCGAACTCACCCGAGGTTGCCAAGCTCGGCGAGACGGTCCGCAAGGAATTGATGAACGCGGCGAAGACGGCCGCGGTGACCGCGGCCAGTCGTCGCATCGACTCGCTGAACTCCCGGTTGCAATCGGGCGGTGACGAGACCCCGGACGGGAAGAGGTCCAATCGCAGGCGTCGTGAGGAGCCTGAGGACGACTACGACGACGAGGAGTACGCAGAGGTCGAGGAGGAGCCCGACGCAGACGAGGACGAGGGTTCCGAGGAGGAGGCGCCTCGCGCCCGGAAGCGTCCGGCCCCGCGCCGCCGCTCCTCGAGTAGTGGTGGTTCCCGGCCCACCCGGTCCCGGTCGTCGACGAAGAAGGACGACGAGGACGAGACCCCCACCCGTGTCCGGAAGTCGCGCGCGAAGGCGACGACCGATGTCATCCCCATTCGACGCACCCGGAAGTGATCAGCGATGACCTCGAATCTCGACAGTGCGGCGAAGAAGCTGCGCAAGAATGTCTCCGGTGCGTCCGGTGAGGCCGCCTCGGTGTCACCGCTGCAGAAGGCGGCGCAGGGCCTGCTCGGCACCGTGACCGACAAGGCGTTATCCACCGTCTCGGACAAGGTGGCGGGCGCGACCGGCCGGCTGACCGACTACGCCGAGGGCGGCGGTGGCAGCCTACTGTCCGCGGTCACCGGCAACGGCAACGGCAACGGCAACGGTGACGGGAACGAGAAGGGCGACGGCAAGTCACTGTTCTCCGGGCTGACCGACAAGGTAAAGGACACGGCGTCGAATCTGAAGGACGCGGTCACCGGCGGCGGTGGTGGCGGTAAGGGCAAGAAGCTCAAGTTGACCAACATCGTCGAAACGATCGATGTCGGTGTCCCGGTCCAACTGGCGTACAACCAGTGGACCCAGTTCGCCGACTTCCCCTCGTTCATGAAGAAGGTCGAACGAGTGGAGCAGGAAGCGGACGAGAAACTGGAATGGAAGGCGCAGATCTTCCTGTCGCATCGAACCTGGGAGGCGTCGATCCTCGAGCAGGTTCCCGATGAGCGGATCGTGTGGCGGTCGAAGGGCGCCAAGGGCTTCATCGACGGTGCGGTGACGTTCCACGAGGTGACTCCCGATCTCACCCGCATCGTTCTGATCCTCGAGTATCACCCGAAGGGCTTGTTCGAGAAGACGGGAAACCTGTGGCGGGCGCAGGGTCGGCGAGCGCGCTTGGAGTTGAAGCACTTCGGACGCCACGTCATGACCCAGTCCGTTCTCCATCCCGACGAGATAGAGGGGTGGCGCGGAGAAATCCGGGACGGCAAGGTCGTCGAGCCCGAGGAAGTGGAACCAGAAGACGAGCAGGACGAAGCGCAGCCGGACGAGGGCGAAGAGGACGAGACCGAGGAGCCCGCTGAAACAGACGAGACCGGGGGCGAGTACGAGGAGCCGGAGGAAACGGACGAAGGCGAGGAGCCGGAGGAAACAGGGGAGGACGAGGCCGAGGAAACGGACGAGTACGAGGAACCCGAGGAGGACACCGAGGAGCCGGAGGAAACAGACGAGACCGAGGCTGAGGAGCCCGAGGAGGAGGCTGAGGAGCCCGAAGAGGAGACCGAGGAGGCATCACCGCCGCCAGCACGTCGTGGCCGCCCGCGTAAGACCGCGGCCGCGAGTGAGGACAAGGCGCCGGCACGCCGGGGTCGCCCGCGCAAGACGGCGGCCGCGAGTGAGGACAAGGCGCCGGCACGCCGTGGCCGCCCACGCAAGACCGCGGCCAAGTCCGCCGGTTCGAAGCAAGGAGCGCGGCGATGACGTCGATACAACCCGCAGGTCGTGGCGGTGGCGGCGGCGGAGTCAGCGGCGGGCCCAGCTCGAGCAGCCTCGCCGACGTCATCGACACCATCTTGGACAAGGGCCTCGTGATCGACGCGTACGTGCGCGTGTCGCTGGTCGGCATCGAGCTGCTGACGATCGACGCCCGCGTCGTTGTCGCCAGCGTCGACACCTACCTGCGGTTCGCGGAAGCGGTGAACCGGCTCGAGATCGGCAGCGAGCCCAAGGGGCTGACGGACCTGGCTGGAGGCGGCGATGGCGACTCTGAATCGAAAACCCAGGGCGCACTCGGAGCCGCCGGCGAAAAACTCGGCGACCTCCTCGGCGGCGGACAGGAAGAACCTCAGCGCGAACGGGTTTCACGCAAGTCCACTCGCGAGGACAAGTGATGTCAAATCGTCCCGCTGGTCGTCTGCGCGACACCGGCGACGGCGCGCAGAAACGTCGGAACAGAACACCAACGACACCCGAGGAGCCACGTCCCAACGGTGTCTACGTGTACGGCATCGTGCCGACCGGTGACCGGCGTCCGAGGAGCCGACCGGTCGGACCGTTTCGCGCAGGGGTGGGCGCGTCGAATTACTCAGTCCTTAGCGGTCTCTGCTGGATTGAGCGTCCGGGGTTCCTGGGGTAGTCCGGTAGGCCGCACGTACATCTCCATTTCGGTTCTGCACCGGGACGAGCTGGACGCGGCGAGAGCGCCGAGCGGGCCGAGAAACGACCGGTACCGCCACGCGTCACCGAGCCGCCCGCACGCGGTGTTGCGGGAGGGGCGAGAGCGGGGCAGGGAGGAGCGAGGAGATGACCACAGCGGGCGGGCCGAGTTCGAGCAGTCTGGCCGACGTCATTGACACCATCTTGGACAAGGGCCTGGTCATCGACGCATACGTGCGGGTCTCGCTGGTCGGTATCGAACTGCTGACCATCGACGCCCGGGTCGTGGTCGCCAGTGTCGACACCTATCTGCGATTCGCGGAGGCGGCGAACCGGCTGGCGATCGGCAGCGAGCCGAAGGGGCTGTCCGATCTGGTGTCGGGCGGGACGGAGAAGATTGCGAAGTCGAAGACGAAGAGTGCGATCGAGGAGAAGCTCGGCGGGCTGCTGGGCGGGCAAGAGGAACCGGAACGGGAACGGGCGTCGCGCAAGTCGACTCGAGGTGACAGGTGATGGTTACGGAGCAGACGAAGAACCAGCAGAGCGAGAACACAGAGAAGTCGGACAAGAGGCAGACGACGGGGGTGTACGTCTACGGCATCGTCCCGGCCGACGTCGAACCCGGGGGCGACGCGACCGGGGTCGCCGACGGGAAGGTGGACGTCGTCACGGACGGTGACATCGCCGCCCTGGTCAGCGAAATATCCGTGAACCGTCCACTGGGCAGACCCGAAGACCTCCGTGCTCACGCGAACGTGCTGGACGGGACGTCCCGGGTGGCGGCGGTGCTGCCGCTGCGGTTCGGTGCGGTGCTCACCGACGCCGACGCCGTGAAGGAGGAACTGCTTTCGGCGCATGCGGACGAGTTCGCGGCGGCCCTTCAACAACTGGAGGGCAAGGCCCAGTACGTGGTGAAGGGCCGGTACGTGGAGCAGGTGATCCTGCGGGAGATCCTCGACGAAAACGAGCAGGCGGCGCAGTTGCGTGACGAAATCCGGGACAAGTCGGAGGACGCCGGCCGCCAGGCGCGGATGGCGCTCGGGGAACTGGTGAACAACGCGATCGCCGGCACGCGCGAGGAAGACACCCGCAAGACGGTCGAGGCCCTGGGCGACCTCACCGACTCCGTCAACCGCCGCGAACCCACGCACGAGGAGGAGGCCGTGCACGTGGCGGTCCTCGTCGACGTGGACCGGCAGGACGGACTGGAGCGGGCGGTGGGAGCGCCGGCCGAGGAGTGGGACGGCCGGGTCGAGATAAAGCTGCTCGGGCCCATGGCCGCCTACGACTTCGTGGTCACCCAGAATCCGGCGGGGCAGGGCTGAACCAAGATGCGCGATCAACTCCCCGACCACGTCGAGGTCCCACAGCCCTGAAGCACCCCACAGCACCGGGCGTCTCGAACCACGCCGGCGGTGAAGGCGATCGAGGACGATCGCCAGGCGCACTCAGTACGAGGCCGGCGATCGCCACACCCTCACCCCGAAGGCGCGCGAAGGTCGCGGCCGTGCTGGTGCGGGCGGGCTTGGTCACGACCCGCTCCTCAACAGCGACCGGGCGGTCGTCGACCCCGAGCTCCATCCGCGCGGGTCGCCATCGCGTCCCGGGCCGGTCAGTGGTCTGCTCATCGCTTACCTCCGTGCGCGGGAGCGGCGCGCAGGTTTCGAAAAGAAACGTCCTTCACGTGAGGCCGCTCGGGCTCCGGCGTCTCCGCGGGCGAACGTCGTCACTTACCGGCCCGTGAATCGATACAGTCCCGAAGATGGCGCCAGTCCACCATCAGGATCGGCGGCGGCAGCACCGAGACGCTCGCACTCAACTCGCCCCGCCCGGGGAGCCGGGCGAGGAACTCCTCGCCCGGGCGGTGACTGCCGCCCTGACACAGGGCGCGTCCTGGGCGCAGATCGGCGCACGGCTCGGGGTTCCCGATCTCTGCGCACCGGACCGCGAGTGTTCCGACCGTCAGGGGCAGGACGCGATCGTCGACCACAAAAACGCGCGACACGTGCAGCGGCTGTGCCGGGCGCTCGGGATCTCCCGCTCGGGTCCCTACAAGCACCTGGCTACTGAGCCGGCCCGGGTCGAGCGCCAGGCCGACGAGGCCACGACGGTCGCCGAGAGCCGCGCCATCCATACCGAGCAGCGCAGCGCGTACGGCGCTCCCGCCCGCATGCCGAACTCCGGTCCTGCGGACGCAGGATCAACCGCAAGCGGGTGGCCCGGCTGATGCGAATCCACCACGTCGTGGGCCGGCACCTGCGCCGCAGCAAGCGCACGACGATCGCGGACAAGTCGGCGCCAGCCGTCCCGGACCTGATCAGATAGTGGTGGATTCCCTGATCCTGGTGCGCTTGATCATCTGCCGCTCCTGATGGGGGCGCTAACCAACCCGGCGGAGCTGGCGCTGGCCGATGTCGAGTCGCAACTAACTGGCTCCGTCGCCGAGATAGGTGTTGAGAACTCGTGCAATGTCCGCCAAAGCTCGCGGCGTGGTCATGTGAATGTGCGTGGCATCGATGGGATAGTACTTGAGGGAACCGGATATGTATGGCTTCCAGCAGCTGTCGGCAAGCTCTTCGGTCATGCCGTCGGCTGCAGCGGCGGCGAAATAGACCACGTCTCCGTCGAACGCGGGGGGTTGATAATTGGCGACCAGCCGTGGCGCGTCATTGAATGATGCGACGATCCGCTTCACATGTGATGACTGGAGAAACTCGAATGCTCCAGTCCGCATGTGGATCAGTTCGGTCGCGTGTTCAGGCGACATGGGTGCTCCCGCGGCATCGAAGTCTTCGGCATCGAATCCAATCAGATCGGATAGCTCGACCAGAATGTCTCTTACGGTGAATTCTGGGGCCGCAGCCGATTCCGCTTCGCGTAACCGGCTGTCCAGCATCGCTAGCAGTGAGACCCTTTGCCCCAGATGGCGAAACCGTGTGGCTACGGCGTGGGCGATGACTCCGCCCAATGACCAGCCGAGTAGGTGATATGGGCCGTGTGGTTGCACGGCCTGGATCTCCCGGACGTACTGCTCCACCAGCTGCTCGATCGACCGGGGATGCGGGTCATCTTCGACAAGTTCGGGGGACTGGAGCCCGTACATTCGCCGTCCCGGTTGGATATGTGGAGCCAAACCTGCGTAACACCAAGCTAATCCGCTGGCTGGGTGTATGCAATAGATAGGGTCTGAATTCCCGGTTGATCTGATCGGCAACAGGACGTCGAACGCCGAAGGTCCGGTCGGTGCAAGATGTGTCGAATCGTCGGAGACTGCCTCGACTTTACTGGCGATCGACTCCACCGTGGAGTCAGCAAAGAGCCACGTAACTTGGATCTCGACGCCGAGAGCCTCTCGCAGCCGCGCACTGACCCGGGTGGCGAGCAGCGAGTTGCCGCCGAGGGTGAAGAAGTCGTCGTCGAGTCCGACCCGCTCGTGGCCGAGGACGTCGGCGAAGATGTCGGCGACGATTCCTTCCACAGCGGTGGTCGGTGGCCGGTACTGGGGTGTTGGTAGTACGGGTGCGGGGAGTGCGCGGCGGTCGATCTTGCCGTTGGTGGTCAGGGGTAGTGCGTCGAGGATGGTGATGGGGTTGGGCAGCATGTAGTCGGGGAGGTGTTCGGCGGCGAAGGTGTGGATGGCGGTGGGGTCGACGTGGGCGCCTGGGGTGGGCACGACGTAGGCCACCAGTTGTTCGGTGGCTGGGCCTTTGTGTACCGTCACCGCGGCGTGGGTGATGTCGGGGTGGGTGGTGAGGGTGGCTTCGATTTCGCCGAGTTCGATGCGGTGGCCGCGGATTTTGACTTGGAGGTCGCGGCGGCCGAGGAATTCGAGGGTGCCGTCGGGGTGCCAGCGGACGAGGTCGCCGGTGCGGTACATGCGTTGGCCGGGTGGGCCGTAGGGGTTGGCGACGAAGCGTTCGGCGGTCAGGGCGGGTCGGCCGTGATATCCCCGGGCGAGTTGGATCCCGGCCAGGTGCAGTTCTCCGGTCACGCCGATCGGTACCGGATGTAAGCGGTGGTCCAGTACGTAGGCGTGGCAGTTGGTCTGGGGTGTGCCGATGGGTACCACTGACTCTTCGGGCTGGGTGCAGCGATGACAGATGACGCTGACGGTGGTTTCGGTGGGCCCGTACTGGTTCCACACCGTCGCCGGACCGAACTGCGCCAACTGCGCGACCGTCTGCCCGGACAGCATTTCACCGCCGAGGTAGACCACCTTCAGCCCACCGAGAGCGTCCGACGACCGGCTCGCCATCAGACTGGTTAGCACTGTTGGCACGGACGCCATGTGGGTGACCTTCTGAGCCCGGATGAGTTTGGCCAGGTAGTCGGGGTCGCGTTGGCCGTCGGGCCCTGCCAACACCACGCATCCGCCGACCTGCAGCGGTGCGAAGAGGTCGGGGGTGGAGGCGTCGAAGGTCACCGCGTTGCTCTGCAGGAGGCGGTCACCGGCGCGGTGATCGAACGCCTCCACCACCCACCGAACCTGATTGGTGATTGCGGTGTGGGCCACGGTCACCCCCTTCGGGCGGCCGGTCGATCCCGAGGTGAACATCACGTATGCCGTGTTCTGTGGGCGCAGTGGTGCGCGGCGGTCGGCGTCGGTCACCGGCGCCGCGGACATCCGTGACAGATCGATGGTGTCGGTGTGGAGGACCGGTACCGGGTCCGGCAGATCGATGTGGTCGTCGTGGGTGGTGGTCAGCATGCAGGTTGGTTGTGCCACTGCGAGAATGAAGTGGGTGCGTTCGGCTGGGTGGTCGGGGTCGATGGGTAGATATGCTCCACCGGCGGTGAGGGTAGCGTAGACTCCGACGACGAAGTCGAGGGAGCGGCGCATCCGCAGTGCCACGATGGTTTCCGGGCCTACTCCTTCTGTGATCAGGTGTCGGGCGAGACGGTTGACGCGTGCGTTGAACTCGGCGTAGGACAGGCACCGGTCCCCATCCACCACCGCGGGCGCGTCGGGTGTGCGGGCGGCCTGCGCACCGAATATCGACACCAGTGTGTCGGTGGTTGGAGCATGATCGGTGTGGTTCCAGTCCGCGAGGATCAGCTGTTTTTCGGTGGGGTCGAGGAGGTCGATGTCGCCGACCGGGCTGTCGGGATCGGCGACCGCAGCGTCGAGGAGTCGGGTGAACCGGTCGGCGAAGCCGCGGACGGTGTCCTCGTCGAACAGGTCGGCTGTGTAGGTGAACGCTGCGTTCAGCCCGGTGGGTGCGCCCTTGTCATAATAACGTTCGCTGATGGTGAGGGTCAGGTCGAACTGGGTGGCGGCGTGGTCGATGTCCTCGATACGGGCGTTCAGCCCAGCCAATTCCAGTTTCGGGTGCTCCTGGTTCTGGAGGACGAGCATCACCTGGAACAGTGGGTGTCGGGTGGTCGATCGTGCCGGGTTGAGGGCCTGTACCACCCGTTCGAACGGCACGTCGGCGTGCTCGAACGCGGCCAGGTCGGTTTCCCGGACCGTCGAGAGCAGCGTGGTGAAGTTGCTGGCGCCGTCGACCGGGGTTCGCAGCACTAGTGTGTTGACGAACATGCCGACCAGGTCGTCGAGGGCTGGGTCGCCGCGGCCGGCGACAGGGGTGCCGATCGCGATATCGCCGGTGCCCGACATCCGGGCCAGGAACACCGCGAACGCGGTGTGCAGCACCATGAACAACGTCGCGGAGTGTTCTCGTGCGATCTCAATGAGCGAGAGGTGGGTCTCTGCGCCGAGTGTAAACGCGTGTGTCCGTCCACGGTGCGACACCATGGGCTGGGTGCGGTCACGCGGCAATTCGAGCTGATCCGGTAGCCCGGTGAGTGTGGAACGCCAGTAGGTCAGCTGCTGTGCGAGAACCGAGTTCGGGTCGTCGTCGGACCCGAGGAGTTCGCGTTGCCACAGGGTGTAGTCGGCGTACTGAACCGCTAGCGGTGGCCACGATGGCGGGTGTCCGCCTGTGCGGGCCGTGTAGGCGGCCATGAGATCCCGGGCCAGCGGGGCGATCGAGGAGCCGTCGGCGCAGATGTGGTGCAGCACCACGGCGAGCACATGCTGATCGTCGGCTGTCTCGAACAAGGCGGCCCGCACCGGCACCGAGGTGGTGACGTCGAACTCGGCCGAGGCCATCGCGGTCAGCCGCGCGGCGAGTTCGTTCTCGGTCACGGCGGCGGTGACGAATCCGCCGCTGACCTCTGCCGCCGGGACAACCACTTGGTGCGGGCCGGTGTCGGATTCGGGGTAGATCGTCCGCAGGGTCTCATGTCGGTCCACGACGTCTGCGATCGCTGCCAGCAGTGCGGCCGTGTCCATGGTTCCCGACAGGCGCAGGGCGAATGGGATGTTGTAGACCGGTGAGTGTGGGTCGAATCGGTTGAGGAACCAGATCCGTTGCTGTGCATACGATAGCGGTATGTGTTCGGGCCGGGTCCGCGGCAGCAGCGGTGCGCGTGCGCCCGTAGCCGTCCGGGACTCGAGCCACTTCGACAGTGCCTGCACCGACGATGCCTCGAACAACACCCGCATCGGCACCCGCACATCCAACGTCACACCCAGCCGCGACACCGCCTGCGTCGCAAGCAGCGAGTTGCCGCCGAGGGTGAAGAAGTCGTCGTCGAGTCCGACCCGTTCGCGGCCGAGGACGTCGGCGAACACCCCGGCAACGACACCCTCCACCACCGTCATCGGCGCCCGGTATTGTGGCGCCGGCAACACCGGTACCGGCAACGCCCGCCGATCCACCTTCCCACTCGCCGTCAACGGCAACCGATCGACGACGGTTATCGGCGAGGGCACCATGTAGTCGGGGAGGCGGTCCGCGACCATCGCGCGGACACGAGCCGGGTCGAGGTGGGCGCCGTCACGGGAGACGACGTAGCCGACCAACCGGTCCCCGGTGTGGTGATCGTGGTGCACCGCGGCGGCAGCCTGGGTGACGTCGGGATCAGCCGCCAGAGTTGCTTCGATTTCGCCGAGTTCGATGCGGTGGCCGCGGATTTTGACTTGGAGGTCGCGGCGGCCGAGGAATTCGAGGTTGCCGTCGGGGTGCCAGCGGACGAGGTCGCCGGTGCGGTACATGCGTTCGCGGGGTGGGCCGTAGGGGTTGGCGACGAAGTGTTCGGCGGTCAGTCCGGGCGCGCCGTGATAACCCCGCGCCAGCTGCACCCCAGCCACATACAACTCGCCCACCACCCCTACCGGCACCGGATGCAAGCGGCGGTCCAACACGTAGGCGTGGCAGTTGGTCTGGGGTGTGCCGATGGGTACCACTGACTCTTCGGGCTGGGTGCAGCGGTGACAGATGACGCTGACGGTGGTTTCGGTGGGCCCGTACTGGTTCCATACCGTTGCCGGACCGGACTGGGTCAATCGCGTCACCGTGCGCCCGGACAGTGTTTCACCGCCGAGGTAGATCACCCGCACACTGCGGAGAACGTCGGGTGGTCGGCTGGCCATCAGGGCGGTCAGCACGGTCGGTACCGAGGACATGTGGGTAATCGCCTGGGTGTGAATGAGTTCGGCGAGGTAGTCGGGGTCGCGTTGGCCGTCGGGCCCTGCCAACACCACGCATCCGCCGACCTGCAGCGGAGCGAAGAGGTCGGGGGTCGACGCGTCGAAGGTCACCGCGTTGCTCTGCAAAAGACGGTCACCGAAGCCGTAATCTGACGCAACCCACTGCACCTCGTTGGCGATCGCGCTGTGGGCCACGGTCACCCCCTTCGGGCGGCCGGTCGATCCCGAGGTGAACATCACGTATGCCGTGCTCTGTGGGCGCAGTGGTGCACGACGGTCCGCATCGGTCACCGGCGCCGCGGACATCCGTGACAGATCGATGGTGTCGGTGTGGAGGACCGGTACCGGGTCCGGCAGATCGATGTGGTCGTCGTGGGTGGTGGTCAGCATGCAGGTTGGTTGTGCCACTGCGAGAATGAAGTGGGTGCGTTCGGCTGGGTGGTCGGGGTCGATGGGTAGGTAAGCCCCACCGGCGGTGAGGGTAGCGTAGACTCCGACGACGAAGTCGAGGGAGCGGCGCATCCGCAGTGCCACGATGGTTTCCGGGCCTACTCCTTCTGTGATCAGGTGTCGGGCGAGACGGTTGACGCGTGCGTTGAACTCGGCGTAGGACAGGCACCGGTCCCCATCCACCACCGCGGGCGCGTCGGGTGTGCGGGCGGCCTGCGCACCGAATATCGACACCAGTGTGTCGGTGGTTGGAGCATGATCGGTGTGGTTCCAGTCCGCGAGGATCAGCTGTTTTTCGGTGGGGTCGAGGAGGTCGATGTCGCCGACCGGGCTGTCGGGATCGGCGACCGCAGCGTCGAGGAGTCGGGTGAACCGGTCGGCGAAGCCGCGGACGGTGTCCTCGTCGAACAGGTCGGCTGTGTAGGTGAACGCTGCGTTCAGCCCGGTGGGTGCGCCCTTGTCATAATAACGTTCGCTGATGGTGAGGGTCAGGTCGAACTGGGTGGCGGCGTGGTCGATGTCCTCGATACGGGCGTTCAGCCCAGCCAATTCCAGTTTCGGGTGCTCCCCGTTCTGGAGGACGAGCATCACCTGGAACAGTGGATGTCGGGTGGTCGATCGTGCCGGGTTGAGGGCCTGTACCACCCGTTCGAACGGCACGTCGGCGTGCTCGAACGCGGCCAGGTCGGTTTCCCGGACCGTCGAGAGCAGGTCGGTGAAGTTGCTGGCGCCGTCGACCGGGGTTCGCAGCACTAGTGTGTTGACGAACATGCCGACCAGGTCGTCGAGGGCTGGGTCGCCGCGGCCGGCGACAGGGGTGCCGATCGCGATATCGCCGGTGCCCGATATCCGGGCCAGGAACACCGCGAACGCGGTGTGCAGCACCATGAACACGGTCGCGGTGTGCTGTCGTGCTAGTGCGGCTGCCGCGCCGTGGGTGCGTGCGTCGATGGTGAACGTGTGTGTTCGTCCACGGCGGGTGACGGCAGACCGTGTTCTGTTCCCGGGCAGCTCGAGCTGTTCCGGTAGACCATCCAAAGTCGTGCGCCAGTAGGTCAGCTGCTGTGCGAGCGACGAATCGGGGTCGTCCTCGGACCCGAGTAGTTCGCGTTGCCACAGGGTGTAGTCGGCGTACTGGACCGCCAGCGGTGGCCACGATGGCGGGTGTCCGCCTGTGCGGGCCGTATAGGCGGCCATGAGATCCCGGGCCAGCGGCCCGATCGAGGAGCCGTCGGCGCAGATGTGGTGCAGCACCACGGCGAGCACATGCTCATCGTCGGCCGTCTCGAACAAGGCGGCCCGCACCGGCACCGATTCTGTGACATCGAACCCGGCCGAGGCCATCGCGGTCAGCCGCGCGGCGAGTTCGTTCTCGGTCACGGCGGCGGTGACGAATCCGCCGCTGACCTCCGCCGCCGGGACAACCACTTGGTGCGGGCCGGTGTCGGATTCGGGGTAGATCGTCCGCAGGGTCTCATGTCGGTCCACGACGTCTGCGATCGCTGCCAGCAGTGCGGCCGTGTCCATGGTTCCCGACAGGCGCAGGGCGAATGGGATGTTGTAGACCGGTAAGTGTGGGTCGAACCGGTTGAGGAACCAGATCCGTTGCTGTGCATACGATAGCGGGATGTGTTCGGGCCGGGTCCGCGGCAGCAGCGGTGCGCGTGCGCCCGTAGCCGTCCGGGACTCGAGCCACTTCGACAGTGCCTGCACCGACGATGCCTCGAACAACACCCGCATCGGCACCCGCACATCCAACGTCACACCCAGCCGCGACACCGCCTGCGTCGCAAGCAGCGAGTTGCCGCCGAGGGTGAAGAAGTCGTCGTCGAGTCCGACCCGCTCGTGGCCGAGGACGTCGGCGAAGATGCCGGCGACGATTCCTTCCACAGCGGTGGTCGGTGGCCGGTACTGGGGTGTTGGTAGTACGGGTGCGGGGAGTGCGCGGCGGTCGATCTTGCCGTTGGTGGTCAGGGGTAGTGCGTCGAGGATGGTGATGGGGTTGGGCAGCATGTAGTCGGGTAGGTGTTCGGCGGCGAAGGTGTGGATGGCGGTGGGGTCGACGTGGGCGCCTGGGGTGGGCACGACGTAGGCCACCAGTTGTTCGGTGGCTGGGCCTTTGTGTACCGTCACCGCGGCGTGGGTGATGTCGGGGTGGGTGGTGAGGGTGGCTTCGATTTCGCCGAGTTCGATGCGGTGGCCGCGGATTTTGACTTGGAGGTCGCGGCGGCCGAGGAATTCGAGGGTGCCGTCGGGGTGCCAGCGGACGAGGTCGCCGGTGCGGTACATGCGTTGGCCGGGTGGGCCGTAGGGGTTGGCGACGAAGTGTTCGGCGGTGTGTGCGGGCTGGTTCTGGTATCCGCGGGCGAGTTGGATCCCGGCCAGGTGCAGTTCTGCGGTCACGCCGGTGGGGACGGGGCGGAGTCGGTCGTCGAGGACGTAGGCGTGGGTGCCGCGGATCGGGCCGCCGATGGTGACCGGGCCACCGGGTGGCAGTGGTCCGCTGCAGTTGCTCATCACGGTCGTCTCGGTGGGGCCGTAGCCGTTGAAGAAGCGGCGGGGGGCGTGGGTGCGGGAGGTGTCGGTGTTTGTGGCCCAGCGGGTGAGCAGGTCGGGGGTGCAGGCCTCGCCGGCCGAGAGGACGGTGTGCAGGGTGTGGAGGTGGGTGGGGTCCATCGTGGCCAGTGCGGCCGGTGTGATCACGGCGTGGGTGACGTGGTTGTGGTGGAGGAGTTGGGTGAGTTCGTCGCCGCCGAAGACGGTGGGTGGGGCGATGACCATGGTGGCGCTGGATCCGGCGGCGAGGAGCAGTTCGAAGACCGAGGCGTCGAAGCTCGGTGATGCCACGGCCAGGGTGCGGGAGTCGGGGGTGGTGGTGAATCGTTCGCGTTGTTCGGCGGCGAGGTTGGCCAGCCCTTGGTGGGTGACGGCGACGCCTTTGGGGGTGCCGGTGGAGCCGGAGGTGTAGAGCAGGTAGGCGGTGTTGGTGGTGTGCAGGGGTCGGAGTCGGTCGTCGTCGGTGATCGGACCTGAATCCATGGTGTTGCATCGGGTTTCGAAGTCGGGGGTGTCGATGACGAGCCACGGCAGTGGTCCGGGCAGGGTTGTGGCGTGTGGGGTGGCGGTCAATCCGAGTGCGGCTCGGGAGTCCGAGAGCATGTGGGTGATGCGGTCTTTCGGGTAGTTCGGGTCGATCGGGAGGAACGCGGCGCCGGTTTTGGTGGTCGCCCAGACTGCGAGGACCGCGTCGGGGGAGCGGGGCAGTGCGATGGCGACGGTGTCTTCGGTGCCGATGCCTTCGGCGATGAGGATCCGTGCCAGCTGGGAGGATGCGGTGTCGAGTTGTTGGTAGGACAGGTGGTGGTCTTCGTATAGCACCGCGGGTGTGGTGCGGTCGTGTGTGGCGGCGGTGGTGAGCAGTTGGGGCAGTGTCGTGGCGGGGTGTTCGGGGCCGCCGGTGTGGTCGAGCAGGTTCCGTCGTTCGTCGGCGTCGAGGATGTCGAGGTCACCGACCCGACTCCCCACATCGGCAGAAAGGAAGCGTTCGAGAAAGGACAACAAGCGGTGGTGATGACGATCGAGAACGTCGCCGTCGTACAGGCTCGGGTTGGCCTGGAAGTCGATGTGCGTCGTGGTGCCCCCCACGCTCGGGTAGATGTTGACGAAAAGATCGTCGACGAGCCCGGAGGTCAACACATGTAGTCGGCCCAAGTGGGGGCCCAGCCGGATCTCACGGTCGGCCGGCATGATGTTGAGAGTCGGACCAAACGAGCGAATTCGGCTGATGTCCCTGCCGAGATCGCGGCAGATGTCCTCGCGCCGGTACCGCTGCCGTCGCAGCGCCCCGGTCAACTCGAGCTGGGCGGACTTGATCAGTGTCCCGATCGTCACGTCCGGGCCCACCTCGAGTTGTAGCGGTACGACATTGGCCACCATCCCACCTGAGCGTCGCAGCGGTGCGGTCGTTCGGGCCGAAACCGGCAGACTGAGTACGATGTCCGATCTGCCTGTCATCCGGCACAGGTAGCCGGCAAGAGCAGCGACCAAGACCGGCGCCGCACTCGAGTTGTGCTTCGCGACGACCGACTCGAGCATTGAGGCTACGTCGTGTGACAAGGCCGCGCTGGCCACTCGCGGATGCGCCTTGACGGGCGCCGACCGCCCGGCCAGGCTCGCAGGCTCCGGCAGTCCCATGGTCCGTTCCGCCCAGTACCGCCGATCCTCTTCGAAGCGATCCGAGTTCCGGTAGGCAGCATCGAGTTCAACGATCTGCGCGAGGTCCAGCACGCGGAGCGGCGGGGCGTCGACACCGGCAAATGCGGCCGAATACAACTCGGCAATACGCTGCACCAGATTCATGGCGCCGTAGCCGTCGAGCGCGATGTGGTGAATGCGTGAGTACCAGTAGTGGTGCCGGTCACCGATCCGGAGAATGGCCGAGACTGCGAGCGCATCCCGGAGGAGGTCTATCGGGGTGCTGAACTCCCGGCGCATCCACTGCTGCGCGGCGACCCTCGGGTCGTTCTCCGCGCGAAAGTCGATTCGCCGGAGCCCGTCGTCGGAAGAATCGTCGACCAGTTGATACAGCTCACCGTCGTGATCGACCAGGCGTAAGAACCCCGAACCGAACTCCCTGGCGGCGACGCGACTGGTCGCCTCGAGTAAATCGATATCCAACTCGCCGAAGACCTCGACGTACTGCGCGATCGTGATCGGGAGCTCGCCGGCCAGTTGCTGGGCGAACCAGATGCCCTTTTGCGCGGCAGACAAACGGCACGCCTTCGACGGAAGACGGTTCCCCGAGCGCTTTTCAACTCCTGGAACCCGTGGCGGGACGGCGTCCACGACTGTTCTCCGATCTGCTCTTTGCGCCAGGATGCGTGCAGGGGTTGGGCTCGGGCCCGACCTCGGTGTGTTGGGGCGGCATCGAGGTCCGCGCGCAGGTGGTGTAGATCGCTTCTCCGGCGTGGTCGAAATATGTTGCCACGTTGGCGAAGCACTTGTTCTCGTCGAGTAGTGCGAGCACTGTCGTGTAGCGGTCGGGACGGTGCTCGACGACGAGGTTGCCGCCCGCGTGCAGGAGCCGTGCCGCCGCAACAATGGTTTGCCGGGCGAGCTTCAACCCCTCTGTACCACCGACCAAGGCCCCTCGGTGGTACTCGCTGCGCTGCAAGGGAAATTCGTTGTCGTCGGGAATGCACGGTGGACGTGCGAGGACCAGATCTGCCGTTCCGTCCAGGCCGGACAACAGATTGGGCGCGGTGACGGCGGCTTCGTGAAGCACGATCGGGCTCCCACCGAGGCGGATCTGACGTTCGATGTTGCGTCGCGCCACGTTCAGGGCTGCCGGATCCACATCCACGGCGTGTACACCGGCATCGGCTCGGGCATGCGCGATCGCCAGGGCGATTGCTCCGGAACCGGTGCACAGGTCCACGACCACTGGAGCCGTGATACGTGAAATATCGGCGAGGGCCTCGGCAAGTACAAGTTCGGCATTTGCCTGGGGCGCCGGCATACCGGGGCGGACCCATACCTCTACACCGCCCACTTCGGCCCGCGAGAGTCGCCCGGCTCGATCGATGGTGTCACTCAAGGTCGGCGGACCAACGTGGTGGGCGAGGGCGGGCGATCTGCCGGCGCTGATCGTGAGGGCCCTGCGCATGGCGGCCGCCTTGACCAGGGTCTCGATGAACTCTTCGTCGGGGTCGGACAACGCGACGATGGCGCCCCCGATCCCGAAGCTCACTGTCCCGCGCCGGGACACCATTGTTCGGATGACGATGCTGAGGTCGGCGGTGCCGTTGATCGACAGCCAGCCGAGGGCGCCCGAGTACACCCCTCGCGGCCCCTCCTCCAGCCGATCGATGATTTCCATGGTGCGTAGCTTTGGTGCTCCGGTCATCGAGCCACCCGGGAAGCAGGCACGCACACACTCGACCGCAGTCGCGTCACTGCGCAGCGTCCCTCGAACCGTCGACACGAGCTGATGGACCGGTGCGTAGGTTTCGACGTCGAACAATCGCGGTACGTGCACCGAACCGGGAGTGCAGACCCGTGAAAGATCGTTGCGCACGAGGTCGACGATCATGAGGTTCTCGGCCCGATCCTTTTCGCTCGTCAGAAGGTCCTGGCGGAGCGCGTCGTCCGTCGCAGCGGTTGCACCCCGCGGTCGGGTGCCCTTGATCGGTTTGGACTCCACGACCCGGTCGGCGCCCACGCGCAGAAACCTCTCGGGGGAGGCGCTGAGTATGTCCGCCGCCTCGAACCTCAGGAGTGCTGCGTACGGCACTGGCGTGATGGATCGGAGGTAGGCAAAGGTTTCGACGGGGTCTATATCGACATCGATCTGGGCGTGGTTCGTCAAGCACACTTCGTACGTTTCGCCGACCCGAATGTTCTCCAAACAGGTACGGATCTTGTCGAGGTAGGTTTCACGGTTGTGGCGCAGCGTCATGCGCGGGTCTGCCGCCGACCTGATGAGCGGCCGGGCGGGAAGCGCATCGTCGGTCGTGACGGGCATCAGGTTGATTACCCGCGCCGTACGGCGCATCCAGTCGCGGGTTCCGGGTTCGTGTGCCTGCTCGCTGAGCGCCAGTAGGTAGCAGCTGCCGTCGACATGGTCGATCACGACTGCGCGGTCGGCGAATACCAGGGCCGCATCGGGTGTGTCCGCGGAGTGTTGTGCACTGCCGTCGGCTTCGGCCTTCAACTCGTAGCCCAGGTAGCCCACGTAGCCCAGATTGAACGAGAACGGCAGGTCTGGTGATCGCGGCACCGCGCGGATCCGCAACTGTTCGTCGAGGTAGTCGAAGAATCGCACGCGTCGTTTGTCGGCCGGAACGCCGGAACGGTGCACTAGGACGGTGCCGTCCGTTACGTCGTACGTAACGTACTCGGCGCGTGGACCAGATGCGTCACCCATGATGGTGAAGCGGGCGTCCGATTCCACGGCGGAGCTGCCATCGAGCCAAAAACTGTCGGGGCCGTCTGCGAACAGGCGCTCATACACCATCTGTGGGTCGACTCGCCGATCTATCCGTCGTGTTTCGACCACGTATGGAGATAGGGTCCGCCGCCGACGTCGTGGCTTCGGGACGGATCCCTTCCGGTGGGTCGGGGTGAGGTCGCGGAAGTTGGCGAGGAGTTCATGTCCATGATCGGTGCAGACCGACTCCGGATGAAATTGCAACCCCCACAGTGGGCGCAGACGGTGCCTTACCCCCATAAGAACCCCGTCGGATGTCCACGCAGTCGCCTCCAGCTCAGCGGGGAGATCTTCGACGGCGAGAGAGTGGTACCGAACGACCGACAGAGGCGAGGGGAGACCCGCGAACAATTCCCTCTGGTCGTGAAATATCTCTGAGTTGCGACCGTGCCTCGGCTCTGGAGCCAAGACGACATGCGCACCGAACAGTTGGCATAAACCCTGGTGACCGAGGCACACTCCTAGTGTGGGAAGCCCACCCTGGAGAATGGCCCGCGAGCTGATGCCGAAGTCGCGTTCGATTGCTGGACGACCGGGCCCCGGAGAGATCACGATGTTGTCGAACTCGGCCAGGTCGATCGCACACCAGTCCACGTCGTTGCGCACCACCGTCGGCGGGCACCCGTTGACGTCGCTGAGAAAGCTGTAGAGGTTGTATGTGAAGGAATCGTAATTGTCGATCAACAACGTCTTGGTAAACATCGTTCGCCCGGCTCTCGGCGCGTGAGGGATGCGACACTGCGTTGTCTCTCGCCGGTGCAACGACTTGATGAGGTCCCTCGAACTTGTGGCAGGAGCATTCGTCTGAGCGTGCACCCTGTGGCGCCCTCCTCCAGCACGGGGAGCTCGTGTGATTCACCGACTGGAGGCGATACGGCCGACGTTGTGGAATGAGGCGCCATGCCGTGAAGTCCGCCCGTCCCGGCGGTGCGGATGATTGCCACCAAGACCTCTCGACGCGTCGGCCCAGTCGGGAGGCTCCGCTACCTGAGGAAAACCGACTATCCGCGCATTAGGGCCGGCGATGCCCGCTCGTGCATTCCTGCTGACAAGCCCGTTGAGGAACAACAGGATATTTGTACCGTCGGTAGGAGGGGTCTGGTGGACATGATCAATCCTTAGAAGGGCTAATTAGCCTGTCTATCAACGCAATCCGCCCAGACCCCGACACGCCGCGCGATGCGCGCACTCCACCTTAAGTCACGAAAGTCCGTGGAAGCAAGATCGTCCAGTCGGCAGTGGTGCACAGAGCAAGTGGTCGGTTTTATGCACCCGGTACATCACATCCCAAAACACCCTCCGTCGCGGAGTGGCCATCGACAGCAGCCGCTTCTGCGCTGCCCGCATACCCCTTCCGGGCTGCGCGGGAGTGGTGTCCCAACCGACGAAGTGGAATCGAGGTGGAACCGGGTCGACGGGCGCTCTCGCCAGTGTGGGGGCGAGGCGGTACCGCGCCGCGTGCCTGATTCCGCCGCGATGTGGTCGATGGTCACGACGGTGGCGACACCGGCGGCCAGGAAGCGCCGGAGTCGGTGCGTTCGGCGATCATGCCGAAATCCGCGCCACCACCATCGTCGGGCAGTGCAGATGAAGTCGGACGTCCCAGCCGGTATTTCGGGCGTCGCAATTTCGTAAAGAGTGAGCTTAGTGTGCAGACCGCACAACGTTTCTCGGTTCCTACTGACAAAGCGCTGGCCGCGGGTGCACCCGCCACTGTCGAGAGGGTGACGTCTCGTTCTATTCGGTGTCGGTGGGGTGTTCCCGTGCGGCGTCGAGGACCTTCTCTCGCATCCATACATCGATGCGTTGGCCGGCCTTGGCGGCCGCGACTGCGCACGACGTGTGTTCGGTGTCGGTCAACCTGATGCTGGTGAGATTCGTCGGTCCTACCGTCTCCGGTGCCCGCCGGGTCTCGGCGATGTGCCGAAGGATGTGCTGGCGCAGTTGGTCGACGTCCATCGATGCGTTCTCGATGAGTAGCCGAGCACCTGTTGATGCGCTGTCGTGGAGGAGGGCTAGCAGGAGGTGTTCGGTGTCGATGTGCTCGTGGCCGAGCAGGGAGGTTTCGCGCAGGCTCTGGTCGAGTACCTTCTTGGCGCGCGGGGTGAACGGGATGTGCCCAGGCCGGTGCGGCTGGGCTTGGCCCATGTCGGGTAGCCGATTGCCGATGACGTCGGCAGAGATGCCCATCGATTCCAGTGTTTTCGCCGCTACCCCGTCACCTTCGGTGATCAGGCCGATCAGGATGTGCTCGGTCCCGACATGGTCGCAGTTCCGGGTCTGGGCTTCGTCGGTGGCCAGGATAAGGACGCGGCGTGCTGGATCGGTGAATTTTTCGAACATCGCTGCTCCAATCGGGTTGGCCGCCGCGCACTGTTCTCATTGCGATCGTCGAGGTGCCTGATCTTTGGCTGCACCGACATCCCCTGCGGCCACAGTCGTCAGGTGGGGCCATTCAACGTCAACCAACCCCAACCCTGGCATAACCCCGCGCCGAACAGGACTGTTTCGTGGCCAGCACGTCGAATATGGGTTGGCCAGGGGCAGAGGGATCCGCAGACCCAGAACGTGCGGCCCATCTGACGCCCGCGCATCGGTGGCAAGATTCGCGTCGTTTTCCGGTGGTTGGCGCGCGGGGAGACATGCAGTGGTGGAGCGGTGCCGTCTGGCGGCTTGAGGTGCGAGGGCAGCCGATCGAGGGCGACGTCGCGCACGGCCGCTGCGCCTACCGTGGGACGTGTCGGCAAGACCCCGGTCGCGCTAGGCGCGCGACCGGGGTCGACCATGCGGTGCCGCGGGCGGCTCATTCGCTGAGCCCCGATCGACTCCCATCAGGTAGCGGGTCCAAAGGTGGTGATGCTGTCGAACGACGCCGGAAGTTCGGCCGGGTAGGTGTCGGCCCGCGAGCGCCAATTGGGCTGTGTCGTGGTGCCCAGGGTCGGGCACTCCCCGAGTATGGGATCAAACGCAGGCCGCCCACCAGCTCGTCGGCCGCAGCTCTCGGGGGCCGGCTGGTAAAACTGGCCGGTGACCGTGACGCCGCCCGGTTCTCGTGCGAGGTATCCCGGGTGTGCGCCGCGCACCCCACCGACGGCCCGTCGGAATACGGCGAGGTGCTCGCGTGGGTGGTCGATGCGATCGTCGACGTGATCATCGCGCGCCTAGGCCCGGCGGGTCCGGGCGAGAGATTCATTCTCGATCTCCGTTTCATCGATGGGGGATACGTCGATGTCGACGACTTGCCGGAATCGGGGCGTTGGGTCCTGCGGACGGTGTCGGCTCTGCTCGGCGGGGATCTCGCGAACGGGGTGCGGTCGCTCACCGCCGCCGAGCAGCAATTCGACACCACCATGCGGGCGGAGACTCTGGCCGACGCCCTCATCTGGCTCGACTTTCTTCTCGATGTCGATCTTCCCGACCCACCCGACGTCATCACCACATAGACCGACTCATCACCCCGCATAGCGAGATATGCCGGGTCGGGGAGGCGGGTTCCGACGCCGGAGTTCCCGGCTGCGGGTGATCTCGCCCCGGGCCGCGAGGGCTGAGTTCCCCGCGGGTGGGACCGCCAATTTTAGTCCTGCGCCCCCGGCCGTGTGTCGGGGTGTTTGTGTGCGGTGAGGAGTAGGTGGTCGAACCGGGCGCGAGACGACGCGGGCAGTGCCGTCTCGGCGGTGAGGACGTCGACGAAGCGTTGGGCGAGGACGCGGAGTTTGGTGTTGGTCTGCTGTGAGCGCCAGGTGAGGATGCCGAAGGCCCGTTCGGAGGTGATGCCGTAGACGAGCATGAGCGCACCCTTCGCCTGCTCGATCACCGCCCGCGACTGTTCGAGTTCGGCGACGGCCTCGGTGAGCGCCGCGTTGAATTCGCGAGGGTCGGTCTCCAACGTTTCGGTGACGTCGATGTAGTACCCGGACGTCCCGATCACGTTGTCATTCTCGTCGAGCATCCGATCGCCGACCACGATGACGTGGTGGATGCGGCGGTCGGTGTCGATGATGCGATGCTTGCTGCTGAACGGCGCACCGGCATGGATCATCTTGTCGAAGAGTGCAGCGACCTGAGCTTGGTCGTCTGGATGCTTGTGCGAGAGCAGAAGTTCGGTGGTGGGGGTGATCTCGCCCGGTTGGTAGCCGTGCATCCGGGCGACGGGATCCGACCATTCCCAGCGCTGGCCGTCGAGGTAGAACCGGAAACTTCCGCCCTGTGGGGGTGCAGTCGAGCCGAGGAGCTCATCACTGTCCACAGCTACACCCGCCGCCCTTGCGGCTCACCCACCTCGCCTCGGACACCACTGCCACAGTATGCCGAGCACCCACACCGGAGTGGGCAGAAATTGTCCACACCGCTGTATCCGACGATGTCGTTATGCCGGAAGGGCAGGTTTCTGCGGTGCCGGGCGGGCCGGGCGGAGGGGACCGCGCCCGCGCGGATCGCAGGGCCGGCTCGGACACGAGTTCGTCGACGCCGACCTGAATGAGCGGGGGGGCGACGGCATGCACCCCCACCTTCGTAGTCGGCCTCCCCGGTCTTATCGAAGGATAAGATCACACCAGCCCGGGTGTGGTGGACGGCCGCCGACACCGGTGCCCCGCTCCCGGGCCTCGCGATCTGCTGTCACCGCTCACGACAGACGTGGTGAGTGACGCACGAAAACACGCCGCACCCCCAGCCGCTGATCGCGGCCGGTTCGACCAGCAGGGCGACGAAGTCTCGGGTGCTACGACTCCTGGCTATCCCGCTGGGCGATCCGCTCGCGGGGAACCTTTCGGAGGCGCAACCGCAAGCCGAACCGCCTGGTGTCAGGTCGGGTGGTCGTTGGTGGGCGGAGTCCATTGACGCGTATTGACGAGGGGAACCGCGCCCGTCTCCCTCAGTCGGGCTGGTAGCCAGTGAATCTGGGCGACGGCATCGGACCATTCTCACCGCTGCCCATCCCGCAAGGAGCGGAACTGTTCGGCTGATCGACAGCTCCGGGACGAGTAACCGACCGTTGTCCGCAGCAGCCCCGGAATAGTTGTTGGTCAGCGCATTCCGAGGAGTCGGCGGACGGGTCCGCGTGTGCGTGTTGTCTTGATCGTCGTGGCCAGGCCGATGCGGCGGCCGGTGAGTGGGTCGGTGGCGGGGGGACCGCCGAACCCGGCTTCGGACGCGGTTTCGGGTGCGGCGTCGCGGGTGTCGGTGAGGTATTTGTCGGGGAGTGAGAGTTTCGCGATTGTGCGCCACGATTTCCAGTACTGCACTGCGAGTGGGCCGGTCGTGTACGGCAGGTCGTACTTGTCGCACAGCTGCTTCACGCGGACCGAGATCTCGTGGTAGCGGTTGGACGGCAGGTCCGGGAAGAGATGGTGCTCGATCTGATAGCTCAGGTTGCCGGTCATGAAGTCCATGACGGGGCCGCCCGAGATGTTCGCGGAGCCGAGCATCTGTCGCAGGTACCACTGGGCGTGCGTCTCGGTGTCGACGTCGGTCTTGGTGAACTTCTCGGCGCCGTCGGGGAAGTGGCCGCAGAAGATCACGGCGTTGGTCCACAGGTTGCGGACGAGGTTGGCGGTCGCGTTCGCCGTGGTGGTGGACTTCCACGCCGTGCCGGTCAGCGCCGGGTACACGACATAGTCTTTGAGGGTCTGCCGGCCGAGTTTGGCGAGCACTTCCTTGCCGCGCGTCTTGGTGAGTTCGCGGTCGTCCCGGCCGCGGGTCACTTTGCCCAGCTCGAGCAATTGGATGGCGAGGCCGTATTGGAACAGTGCCGCGAGGATCGCGTTGTAGGCGAGGTTGCCGAGGTAGAACGGCTTCCAGCGCTGGTCCCGGGTGACGCGGAGCAGGCCGAATCCTACGTCGTCGTCCATGCCGAGGACGTTGGTGTACTTGTGGTGCGCGTAGTTGTGGGTGATTTTCCAGTGTGCCGACGGATCGGCGTTGTCCCATTCCCAGTTCACGGAGTGCACTTCGGGGTCGTTCATCCAGTCCCACTGCCCGTGCATCACGTTGTGCCCGAGCTCCATGTTCTCGATGATCTTCGATAACGAGAGCATCCCGGTGCCCAGCATCCACAGCGTGCGCGTGCGGGAGCCGAAGAGTACCGCGCGGCCGCCGAGTTCCAGGCCGCGTTGCAGCCGGATGGTGTTGCGGAGGTACCGGGCGTCGCGTGCACCGCGGGATTCCTCGATGTCTCGGCGGATCGCATCCAGGTCGCGGCCGATGGCCTCGACGTCGGCGTCCGTGAGGTGCGCGTATTCCTTGATGTCTGATATCGCCATGAACCTACGGTACCGTAACTTACGGCCCCGTAGGTTACGGGCGAGTATTTTATGATGCGAATCACTTCGACTGGTGTACAGCATCTTTCGATGTCGAAAGTGCCTTGGACGAGCCACGGATCGCGCTCCCGGGCCTGCGGCGACGACCGACCACACCGTCCTGCAGGACAGTGCGGGCGGTCGTATCGCCGCGGGCCCGGTCGGAATGCGAGGGTCACGCGTCGGGCCGGTACCTCACAGCGTCGGCGTGCGTGCGCAGTGGCGGCTTCGTCAGGGGTGGGTCACTGGGTGAGGACGTCGGCACGGGGTCGGGGTGGAAGCGGGGGAGGGCGGCGGCGAGGGTGGACAGGTCGTTGCCGGTGCTGAGGACGGTGCCGTCGGGTCGGATGATGGCGGCGCGGGCGCGGCCGCGGCGTAGCCAGTGGTGCAGATCGGTGCCGGGTCGAGTCAGCAGGACTGTGCCACCGCGTTGTTCGATGTCGGTGCGTTGTGTCGTGGTCGGGGGGAGGGAGGTGACTACCGCGAACCGGCCGGCGGCGACCTCGGCGAATCGGCGGCCCTGGTCGAGGTCTGGATTCGGGATCAGGCGGCCCGCTCGGCTTCGGCGTAGTCGAGGTCGTGCTATCAGAGTGGAGCGGTGCAGGGCCGGGGTTTCGCCGTCCATGATCGTGTCGCCGAGGCCCGGGATGCGGTGCAGCAGTGGTAGGACGATGCGGCGGATGAGGTTGCCGGGTTCGCCGCCTTCGGTCATGGCCATTCCGACGAGCTTGGCGCGCCGGATCAGTGCGAGCGCGTGGGGTTTGCGTTCGATCTCGTAGGTGTCGAGTGCGCGTTCGGGCAGATCTCCGGTGAGGACGCCGGCAAGTTTCCAGGCGAGGTTCATCGCGTCGCGGATCCCTGCGCCCATCCCCTGTCCGATGAACGGTGGTGTGAGGTGGGCGGCGTCGCCGAGTAGGAACACCCGGCGGTCGCGCCATCGGTCCGCGATGTGGGCTTTGAAGGTGTACTCGGCCACGCGGACCAGTGCCAGGTCGTCGACCGGGGTGTTCCGTGTCCATGGGGAGAGGAGGGGTTGCAGTCGAGCCATGTCGCGATAGTCCTCGGCGCTCTCGCCGGGTTCGAGCCGGAACTCCCAGCGGTAGCGGGTGTGTCCGATCCGCATGTATGTTGCCGCGCGTACCGGGTCACACACCTGGTGGGCGCCCTCCCACGCGCCGAGGTCCGCGGTGGTCGCGACGTCGACGACCAGCCAGCGTTGGTCGAACTTCAGGTCCCTCATCGTTGCCTGAATCTGGTTTCTGACCAGGCTGTTGGCGCCGTCGCAGCCGAGGACGTATCCGGCCTGCACCGATTCCTGCACACCGGTGCTTCGGTCGGTGAAGTCGACACGAACGCTGCCGGCCTGGTCGTCGGCCAGCCCGGTGACCTCGACGTTGCCGCGGAGAGAGGCCTTCGGGTGCCGTGTCAGGTTGGCGCGCAGGATCTCCTCGAACTGCGGCTGGTCGAACATGTTGGCCTCGGGGTAGCCGTGGACGCCGGGACCGGGGTTTCGGTGGAACTCGGTGAGAACGCGCATGTTCCGGTCGACAAGCCGCAACCCGAGGCACGGCCGGGAGATCGCCGCGAACTCCTCGGCGATCCCGAGGTGCGCCACGATCCGGTGGATCTCACCGTCGAGGTGGACCGCCCGCGGCTGCGCATAGACGCCCTCCCAGCGCTCGAGGAGCAGGCACTCGACACCGTACCGGGCCAGCAGTGTGGCGGCGGTCAGTCCGGTGGGTCCGGCCCCGACGATGACGACCGGGACGACCTGTTCGCTCATCGGATCGATCCGAGCAGGACGACGAGGTAGGCCACGATCGCTGCGCCGACGACGATGGCGGGTGCCATCTCCCGCAGTCCGTCACCGTTGCGTACGTGTGTGACGACGGCACCGACCATCAGGAGTAGCAGCCCGATGCCGGCGGCGGCGCCGAGTGCCGGCACAACTCCGCCGATCAGGAGACCGACGGCACCGGCGACCTCGAGAGCGCCGATGCCCCGATACGTGCTGACGGGCATACCGACGTGGGCTGCTCGTTCCCGCATCGGGGAGGTTGCCGCTATCTTGCCGGCGCCGAGCAGGAGGTAGAACACTGCCAGGCAGAGTGCCAGAACTAGTGATGCGGTGGTCATGTGCGCACCGTGACCTTCCAATTGATCGCGTATCGGTTCAGGATCGCCTTGACCGTCGGTTCGCCGGCAGGTCCGTCGATCTCGACGGTGGCGAGGATCGAACCGTCCTCGACGGACACCTGGATGCTGTCGATGCCTGCGACGGTGGCGAGGGCGTGCTCGAGCTCGGCCCGTGTCGCGTCGGCGCGCAGTGCGAGTTTGTAGAGCTTGCCTACCGCCGTGACCGGCAGCGCCGGGAGGGTGGTGACCGCCTTGGGTGCGGCGGCCCGTTCGGGGACGCGCTCGCCCGCCCAGGCTTGCAGTTCGTGTGCGGTGATGTCGGCGTCGGCGGCAACGGTGACGTAGGCAACGGGTACTTCGCCGGCGTGGGCATCGGGGCGTCCCACCGCGCTGACCGCGGTGACCTGCGGATGGTCAAGGAGGACGTCTTCGATGACCGCCGGATCGATGTTGTGCCCGCCCCGGATGATGACGTCCTTCGCGCGTCCGACCAGGTGGATGAAACCGTCGCTGTCGATGCGCGCCAGGTCGCCGGTGTCGAGCCAACCGTCGACCAGTTTGCCCATACCGTCGAGAACGGGTCCGTGTTCGTCGTGGCCGGAAACATAACCGGCGAACACGGTCGGACCGCTGATCGCCAGCACTCCGGTCGCTCCGGTGGGCAGGTCGTCCCAGGTGCCGTCTTTGCGGACGCGTATCACCTTGACCTGCTGATAGGGCATCCGTACCCCGACCGAGCCAGGTCGTGGTGCGTCGGGAAAGCTGCGTGCACTCGCGCAGGTTGCCTCCGTCAGTCCGTAGCCTTCGAGCAGGGGCACACTCGTGTGGTCCTGAAACGTCGTGGCGACCGCGGTCGGCAGAGGCGACGCTCCCACCATGGCGAAGCGCAGACCACTGATGTCGGCGTCGACCGGGCGCTGCGCGAGGGCCGCGTAGACGGTGGGCACTGCGCTCATCGACGCGATGCGGTAGTGCTCGACGATCTTCCAGAATTCGCTGAACAGTGCCGGGTCGCGATAGCCGAGCGGGCCGGCCCACACCACACCCTGGCCCTTGAACAGCGGCGCCAGCAGCGTGACCATCACGGCATTGACATGGAACAGCGGCAGGGCAGCGAAGACGACGGCGTCCGAGTCCCACGACGAGTTCGCGGCCAGCATCCAGGCATCGGCGACCTCGTTGTCGTGGGTGTGGGCGGCCAGCTTCGGAACACCAGTGGTACCACCGGTGTGAAACAGTGCGGCCACGTCGAACCCACGGGGGGGATCACCGACGAAGTCGGAGGAATCGATATCGGCCGACAGCGCACTGAGATAGCCGATCCGCACTCCGTCGACCTCGGGCAGGTCCGCAGGCGCGCCGGCGGCTCCGGTGGGCCGCACGGCCAACACGGCATCCACCTTCCCGCTCACGGCAATCTGGTGCGCGGCCTCCCATGTCTGCGGCGCAAGTTCCGGTCCGGCCGCGACGAGTACCCGGGCACCTGAGCGGCGCAGCAATTCACCGATGTGCTGCTGCGACTGCGCGGCGTTGATGGGTGCAGCGATGCCGGCGAGTTGTGCGGCGAGAGTGGCGGGGATCAACTCGGCGCAGTTGGGCGCCATCACGGCGACCGCGTCGTGGCGTCGCACGCCCAGACGATGGAGCAGGTTCGCGTATCGATGAACATCGTCGCGTAGTTCGGAGAAGGTGCGCTGCACCGGCTCCCGCCACCGTGCCCCGTCGGGGAGGACGGTGAGCGCGAGCCGATCTGGCCACATCCGGGCCGCGCGGGTGAGCAACGCGTAGGTGGACTCGGGAAGCCCCCGATCGCGCAGCGGCACGGCCTCGATCGTGGTGAGATCCGTGGGCGTCGCGTAACGCGGCCACAGCAGGTCGGTGGTCATCGCGCGTACCTCACCACCGTGCGTTGGCGCCCCAAGTCGATGGCCCCGTCGTCGGTGGCGACGGTGGCTTCGATGAGGTCGCCGTCCTGCAGGTAGTTCGGATTCTTGGCCTGGCCCGCGAAGAAGAGCTTCCATTTGACTGCCGGCGGCAGCAGGGAGGAGAGGGTTGCGATCGGCTTCGGTGGGGCGCTCAGTGCCGTCCCGACCGGTGTTCCGGTCAGCAGCAAGTCCCCGGCATCGAGGCGTTGAAACCGGGTCAGCGCCTGCAGAGTCTCGGTCGGCTGGTAGATCATGTCGGCAACGGTCATGTTCTGGCGCGGCTCACCGTTGACCCAGAGCCGCAGGCGCAGGTCGGTGAACCGCTTCAGCTCGTCGCCGTCCAGCAGTACGAGCGCGGGGCCGACCGGGGTGAACGTCGGGTAGGACTTCGCTTCGTAGAACTGCGTTTTCGGAAGCTGGATGTCGCGCGCGGAGATGTCGTTGGTGACGACCAGGCCGGCCACGTGATCGGCGAGAGTGTCTGCGGTGATCTCGGTCCCGACCGGGATGTCGCGGGCGAGGACGAGCCCGATCTCCACCTCGTAATCCAGTAGTCGGACATGGGCAGGACGGATCACGTCGTCGGTGGGGCCGCTGATCGAGCCGGATGCCTTGCGGAAGAAGGTCAACGGAATGGTGTCGGGGTTCATCCCGGCGTCCTTGACGTGCGAGGCGAAGTTCGTCATCTGTGCGACCACCCGGCACGGGGCGGTGATCGGGGAGAGCAACGAGAGGGTCGCGACGTTTACGGTGCCCTTGCTGGACGCCGCGGCCTCGACGGCTGGTCGGTCGGTCAGCAGTTGGGCGGTGGTGGTGGCCTCGGTGTCTACCCGTGCGGCGCCGGTGGGTGTGTCGACCCACCAGGCGTCGGCGGTGCGGAGGACGGAGATGGTCATGAGCTGGCAACTTTCAGAAGGCCGCGGAGGCGGTGGAGGTCGAATTCGTTGTCGGCGCGCAGCGCGTGGACAATGGCGCGCAGTTCCTGGAGTGATTCCCGACCGGGGTTCACTCCGAGGAAGTCTTTGGTGGCGGGCGGCCCCCACTGGGACAGTCCGGACGCAGTCATCGGTGCCCAGCCCGCCTCGAGGGTGTCGTCGAAGAGATCGCCGTCGCTGAAGTGCTCGACCATGAATCCGTCGGGGTCGCGCCAGTAGTCGAAGATCTGGCTGCCCTGGATGTGTCGGCCGATGCCCCAGGACCGGCGGTAGCCCCGGTCGAGCAGGTATTCGCCTCCCGCGGCGAGGCCGTCGAGGTCGGCGACCTGATATGCCGAATGCACATAGCGGTTGGCCGGGCCGAGAACCATCGCGAGGGTGTGATGGTCGGTGGGCGTGGCGCCCCGGTCGCAGCGGATGAAGCTCATGATCGGACCCCGGGCCCGTTGCCCCGGGTAGTAGAGGAAGTCGCTGACGATCAGTCCGAGGTGCTCGAGGTACCAGTTGAGCGTTTCGAGGTACGTCGTCGTCTGGAGCACGACGTGCCCGAGTCGTTGCACGGTGGCCGGTGTGCGGGGCGGGCGCTGTGGGGCGTTCACCCGCCCGCCGTCGTGTCCGAAATTCAGGGGGAGCGGGGCCTGGTCGGACAGCGCCGGCAACTCGAACGTGTCGGACACGACGCGCACTCCCAGAGCGCTGGGATCGGTGAGATCGACCGTGATCCCGCCCAGACTCTCGGGAAGGGGCACGACCGCACCCCCGACCGCGTCCGCCAGTCGCAGCACGTCGGTCGCGTCGGCCGCCCGGAAGGCGGGACCGGCGAACCGCGACCGTGGACCTCGGCGGATGAGCACGCAGGGCGATCCGGGGTCCGTCCCGCGCAACTGCAGTTCGTGTGCGGTGCGAAGGGCCGTCGCAAAACCGAAGGCATGGGCGAACGCCTCCGCCCGATCGAGGTCGGGCTTTTCGAACTCCAGCCATGCGAGGTCATGGACCTTGATGATCGGCTCGGCGGCCCGCCCGCGGTGTTCGCCCGCCAGTGCGCCCTGCTGACTGTGCAGACCGGTATGCGGGTCGTGGCGGTCGTTCATTGACCTCTCCTCTCAATTAACTGAGGATATCGTCATTCACGAGGATATCGTCAGTCAAGGGGGTTTGAGGAATTCGTCAATATTGATGACGCGCGGTAGGGTGGGGCAGCGTCAGACGGATCAGGAGATGGGCACGCAGGCATGACCGAGCAGCTCACCGATGCACCGAACCGCCTGGACCGGCGCAAGGCGCATACCCGCACCGCGCTTGTACGCGCAGCCCGGTCGGTTACGCCGACGCCGACTACTTCGACGACGCCAGGAAAATTGCGGACCGCATCCGATTGCGTACCAAGCGTGGCCCGCGGCCGCGGGCCACACTCACCGCACGCCAGAACGTCACGGGCACCCGCGGCGTAGACGGGATGCTAATGGCTGGAATGGGATTGGTGCAGCGGTTGCTCGGACAAGGCAGATTCGAACCGATTCGCGCGGTGACCGAAGTGAGCGCGGCCAGCGAGGCGAATCGGGAAGAGATTCCCGTGGAGCAGGTCGTCGCGCTCCTGCGGGAGCGTGTGTACGGCGCGATGACGTGTTTGGCGACGCTCGCCGTCCTCGTCCGCTATACGGCTCCCGAGACGAGCCCCTGGGCTCGGGTCCTCGATGTCGCGGTGGCCACCGGCGGGCTCTGGGCGGCAAGCCTGCTGGCCGACTGGGTGGCACACCTCGGCGCGTACCACCGTGCTCCGCGCGGACGGGCGGCGCTGCGGATGCTGCAGGCCTCTGGCCAGATTGTGGAGGCCGCGGTCTTGCCCCTGCTGGTATTGGTCGCAGCCGCCGTCGGACTACTGAGCACATCCACAGCGATGTGGATCGCGATGTGGATCCTCGTTGTCGAACTCGGCGTCATTGCTCTGCTTGCCGTGCGAATGGCCCACTTACGGTGGTGGCAACAGCTGTTCACCATCACGGGTTTGGTCGGTGTGGGCGTACTTGTGGTCGGCATCAAGATCCTCGCCCATTAGGTCAGGCCGTGTGGCTGCTGCTTGCCGACTGGAGCAGCTGCCAAGTGTGAGGAATTCGTCAATATTGATGACACGCGGGTAGGGTAGGGCGAGGTCAGACGGATCAGGAGAAGGGCACCCAGGCATGACCGAGCAGATCACCGATGCACCGAACCGTCTGGAACGGCGCAAGGCGCGCACCCGCGCCGCACTCATACGCGCAGCCCAGTCCTTCATGGCGGCGGGGAAACTGACCGCCCCGATTCTCGAGATCACCCAGGCCGCTGATGTCGGAATGGGGTCGTTCTACAACCACTTTCAGACGAAGGAGGAGCTCTTCCACGCCGCCGTGGAGGAGGCCCTCGACCGCCACGGCGCGATACTCGACGAACTGACCGCCGATCTGGACGACCCTGCCCAGGTCTTTGCGCAGAGCTTCCGACTGACCGGACGCCTGCATCGCCGAAATCCCGAACTGAGCAAAGTTCTGCTCCGCGACGGGCCGAGTCTGGTCAGCTCGGACAAAGGCCTGGCGCCGAGAGCTCGCCGCGACATCGAGGCCGCTGCCCGTGCGGGCCGGTTCAGCGTGCGCGACCCCGAACTGGCCCTGACAATCACGGCGGGGGCCGCACTGTGCCTCGGGCAACTGCTGCACGACCACCCCGAACGTGACGACGCGGAGGACACCGACCAAGTCACCGAGGACCTGTTGCGGATGTTCGGCCTCCCGGCCGACGAAGCCCACGAAATCTGCCGACGCCCCTTACCCGACGCCGACGATCAACCCCACGGCGCAACCGCCACATAGCGTGTCCGGATGTGGCACAGGTTTCGCCGAGGATCGGGCTCCATGAACCGACGGTGCCGGCGTGGTGGCGCGACGGTATGCGCATGATTGGGCGCTCTTCGTCGACTGGTGCGACGCCTGCGAGCACTGCGCGCTGCCCGCGCACCCGTCGGTGCTGGCGGAATTCCTCGCCGACCACCCCGCGGCGGACGGTACCCAACGTCGGCGCATCACCGCGATCAATGCCGTTCACACCGACGCCCAGTTCCCGGCGCCGGGCCGCGCCGAGATGGTCCGCCAACTCTCACTGTGGGGCCGAATATCCCAATCACGTTGTTCGACGTGACAGTCGTGGCGTTCGTGGTGGATGGCCTTGCCGCCGACTTTCAGGTGGGGTGGCGTGCGATCCGGTTCGTGCGGCTGCAGCCTTGTACACGAGCATCCCGGTGATCCCGTATTGTGCGGTCCCTGCCGAATCGTGTTGACATTCACGAACCTGGTCCTCCGGCGGCAGGTCTACGGTCGCCTGTGGCGATTACCTTGACAGGCGAGTGCTCGGGGCCGGCGTGGCCGGCCACCGCTGTCTGGCACCTTTTCCAGGGTTGAACCCTTTCTCGGCAATCAGCGCATTGGGTTCTCCAAAATCGTTGATCTGGTTCGTATTCGGGTGCCGAACCGGGGTTCTCCGTCGGGTGGTGGGGGCGGTCGGGATGCCGCGCTGAACGCCCTCGTTATCGGGCGGAGCTCAGGTGCAGGGCGTCGGCGGTGGCCGGTGCCGGCTGCGGGGGCGCGAGGGGTCGTTGCTCGCCGCGGCGAGCTCGATTGGTGTGTCGTCTGCGGTCGGTTTCGGTCATGCCACCCCAGATTCCGTACGGTTCGCCCACCGCCAGGGCGTACTCGCGGCACTGGGTGAGTACGGGGCAGTCCTGACAGATCTGCCGGGCCCGCGATTCGCGTTGACCTCGGGCGGTACCGCGTTCGTTGTCGGGGGAGAAGAACACCGACGGTTCGATACCGCGGCACGCGGCGCCGTCCCACCATCCTTCGGGTCCGCTGGTGACCTGGTGGGTCGGCGTGGATGGGATTCGTGCGGGGCGCAAGTGCGGTTCCTTTCGTTCCCGAACGCGGGGACCTGTGGGGCAGATCCGGACGCGGGAAACTGATTTCTGTGTTGTCGATGTGTCGTGGGTATCGGTTGCGTCGGTCGAGTGTCCAATCCTCGGCGGTAACGGTGTCGGTGTGGCCTTCGATCGGGGTGATGCCCGTGTCATGGCTCCCGCCCCGGGGGGCCTTGGCTCGTGTGCTGTACGTATGCGAGATTCCCCTGCCGGCCACCCGGGAGGGATGGAGGATGATCACCCGATGGAAGCTGCGGTGCCCACCGTGAGGGTCGTGACGTTCGATCAGTTCGAGGACAGCTTTCCGGTGGTGGCCGCTTGCGGTGTCGGCAGGGATGACTTTCGGCGCTTCGGCGAGGTTGTCGCCAGGAATATTTGCGATCTGCCCTTCGCCGCCGCGGCGATTCGCCAGTACATCATCGATTGTACGGACCTGCCGCTCACCAAGGGCTTACGGGCGAGCAGCGGATTGTTCCGCGGGCTCGGTCCCCGTACGCGAGTCGAGCCGATCCTCGGGTGACTGGCCGGCTTTGCGCCGCTCGACCGGATGCTCGCGACCGAAACCCAGTCTGCGGCACGACCGAGCGCGTGGCCGCGATGGTTCGGACCGTATCGGCCGGCACTTGCCCCTCGGCGGTGATGTGTGGCCTCGGTCGGAATTCCTGCAATCCGCAGGTCAGAACCATTGCGGAGGGCGTATCGTAGTAGATGCGGATCAAGGAAAAAGATTGGTAATGATCACACCCTTGTGAAGCAGAGATTAGGCCGAGGGTGCGAAGTCACGCCCCCGGCCCGACCGCTGTTTCGGGGGTTTTACAGCGGCGCGAACGGGCGAGCACCCGGGAACACCCGGTGGCTGAGCGCCGGGCGGACTGGTCCACTGCGTGAGGAGCACGGCGCAGCGAAGCGATCTGCTCGGACGGGGGATGCCGGCCCCCACCTCACGCACCGAAGTGAGCGCAGCCCCTGGTAGCGCCCGCCGTGTACCCAGAGGCGGGTGCCGATCAGCTCCGCTCGAGGGGATGCCGGTACAAGGTGGTGCGCCCGACACCGAGGATCTCGGCGATCTCGCCCAGTTGCATCCCGGTCTCGCGCATACGCAATGAAACTACAGGTGTGCTGTTCGATCGATACGCCATCCCGAAGCCGACGTGACCCGGGTCCCGGCGGCGTGACCTGCCGGGACCGTGTCCGGTGGAGAGGTCAGGTCGTGGTGGTCTGGTCGGGTGAGTCGCTGGGCTCGATGACCTTGGTTTCCTCACGTGCCCCGGGGGTGATTTCGATGCGGCGCGGCTTGGCCCTTTCTGCCACGGGGAGGGTGACCGTCAGCACCCCGTTCTCGTAGGTGGCGGCGATGTGGTCGGCGTCGATGTCCTGGCCGAGGGCCAGCTGACGCAGGTAGCTGCCGGTGAAGCGCTCGGAGGTCAGCCACTGCACGTCGTGTTCGGTGCGTTCGCTGCGTTGGGCTTTCACGGTGAGGATGCCGCCGTCGACGCTGACGTCGACCGAGCCGGGGTCCACGCCCGGGAGGTCGGCGTGGAGGACGTAGTGATCGCCGGAGCGGTAGAGGTCCATCGGCATGAACCGTGGGGCCCGGGCGGATCCGGCCGACGTGCCGAGCAGCTGCTCGGTGAGTCTGTCGATGTCACGGAATGGGTCGGGATGAAGCACAGCAACCACCTCCTACATGTTGGTGGCCGCACCTCGCCATCGCGACGGGTGTCGGCTGGCTGCGCTCCTTCTAGTTTTGCACTGCACCTGTGCGGGCGCCAGGTGCGCTCGACGCCCGGTTCCGGCGGATTGCAAGGATTTCCGACCGAGGCCGCAAGTGTTTCGCGGACAGGTGCTGCCCGCTGCGTTCAGGCCACCGATCACCACGGCCCAGACCCCGCCGGGTGCGGGCCGGGAGGGCTGGGGTTTCGTCGTCCACCACCACTTTCCCCTGGTGCCAGCGAGAACAACCCGGCCGCGCCGGTCGGGTGATCGTGGCTCTGCGGCGGAGCAGACTTTCGCCGTGCTGCTCCGTGTGCGGGGTTGGATACACTACTGACATGCAGCGGGTTTCTCTCGAGGCCTTGGCTCGTCAGCAGCTGAAACAGGCGGCCACCGCGGGTGGTGGTCACACCGCCGACACCGTCTACGGCGGGCATGAGAAAGTGTTGCGGCAGACGGTGATCGGCATGATTGAGGGCGCGGTCCTCGGGGAGCATTCGAACCCGGGTGAGGCGACGGTGCAGGTCTTGTCCGGTCGGGTCAGGCTCTCGACCGGCGATCTGTCGTGGGAGGGGAGGGCGGGTGATCTGCTCATCGTTCCCGACGCACGGCACAGCCTCGAAGCGTTGGTGGACTCGGCGGTCCTGTTGACGGTCGCGAAGCTGTCGTGACCCCACCCCAGCAGCCCGGGTTGCAGGCCGGCCCCGGCGCATCGCTTCCGGTGCCGCCCGACGATGCGGGCCGCGACATCACCTCATGCGTCGAGAGCAGGCGCGATGCCGGGCAGGTGCTCGCCTCCGCCGCGGTTCCCAGCGCCGCACACCCTCGTCTGTGCTGGGATGTGCTCAGCCGGCGCAGTCCAGGCAGATCATCTGTCCACCGGCCGTGTCGACGAGGCGGCTGCGGTGATGGACGAGGAAACAACTGGTGCAGGTGAATTCGTCCGCCTTCTTGGGTATCACCCGGACCGTGAATTCCTCGCCGGACAGGTCGGCCCCGGGCAGCTCGAATGACTCCGCGGTGTCCGTCTCCTCGACGTCGGCGACGGCCGACTGCGATTCGTTCCTTCCGGCCTTCAGCTGGTCGAGCGAGTTCTCGGATGGCTCGTCGTCGGTGTTGGTAACTCTGGGTGCGTCGTAGTCGGTGGCCATGACCCTCCCTCTCGTCGGGCGTCTTCCCCGGAGCCGCCCCGCGATCGCGGAGGTCGATTGCATGTCAACGCTCTTGTGCCCGTAACCGGTCACGTGCGGGCACATCGGCACATTCGGTCCTGGGCCGGGTCCGAATGCTGCTCGCGATCGATGACGGAGCCGGACCCTGGGGTTCCGCATACACACGTCGGGCGGGCGCCCCTGACCCAAAGGGGGACCCGCCCGCGAGCACTGACCACTCGGTTACCAGGCGTGCATGGTTGCGCGGTGAAATGTGGCCTCGGCGTCAGGAGACATTTCCCGCCTGACGCAAGCCCACCGTGCTGAGCCCACTGTGGGGGCTTTGCTTTGCGTGGGTGCCTACAGCTCGTGCTGGGCGCCACAACCGAGAGGTGGAATCTTCTCTTCCGGTCCGACCTTGGTCTGTCGTGGATCCGTACCTCCGGTCTACGCCGCATCTCCAGTTAAAGCAACAGTAAAATACGGTCGGTCATCGCGCGACCTCGCGATTGAGCACATCACCGCCGACCTCACCCTGATCAAGCACCACTCCCAGGTAGATGCGGCCTACGTACTTCGACTCGGTCGCCGCCCTCGACAACAGGACGACGCTGCGCGACCACTGGGAGGCCGGACTCGGTCGCCGACGATTAGGTAGGAATACCGTCCTCGCTAACTCACGTCTCACCTGGACGTAACCTACGGTTGCGTAACCTGCGCTAGCGTAAATTCATGGCGATTTCGGATGTCACGGAGTACGCCCACCTGACCGGGGCGGATGTCGAGGCGCTGTGCGTCGAGTTCGACGCGATCCGGCGTGATATCGAAGCCTCGCGTGGCGAGCGTGATGCCCGGTACATCCGCACCGCGATCCGGCTGCAGCGGTCCCTCGAAATCGGCGGTCGCGCGGTCTTGTTCGCGAGTTGGTTCCCGCCGGCCTGGCTTGCCGGCACGACGATGCTCGGCACCGCCAAGATCGTCGAGAACATGGAGCTCGGCCACAACGTCCTGCACGGTCAGTGGGATTGGATGAACGATCCGGAGATCCACTCGTCGACGTGGGAGTGGGATCTCGCCGGCCTGTCGGCGCATTGGAAGCAGACCCACAACCACATCCATCACAAGTACACCAACGTGCTCGGGATGGACGACGACGTGGGCTACGACCTGTTGCGGGTCACCCGCGATCAGCGGTGGACGCCGTTGAGCGTCGGCAATCCGGTCTACAACCTGCTGTTGCAGCTGTTCTTCGAGTACGGGGTGGCCCTCCAGCACTTGGAGCTGGGCAGGGTGGCCAGGGGAGGTGTCGATCGTGTCGAGTTCGCGCGCCGATGCCGTGAGGTGGCCGGGAAGGTCGGTAAGCAGATCGCCAAGGACTATGTTCTCTACCCGGCGCTGACCGGCCCGGCGTTCCTGCCCACGTTGACCGCGAACCTGACGGCGAACATGATCCGCAACGTCTGGACCAACATGGTCATCTTCTGCGGGCATTTCCCCGACGGCGCGGAGAAGTTCACCGAGGCCGAGCTGGAGGACGAAACGCGGGGGCAGTGGTACCTGCGGCAGATGCTCGGCAGCGCGAATTTTCAGGCGGGGCCGGTGATGGAATTCATGAGCGGCAACCTCTGCTACCAGATCGAGCATCACCTGTTCCCCGATCTGCCGAGCAACCGGTTGCGCGAGATTTCCGTGCGCGTGCGTGCGCTGTGCAAGAGGTACGACCTGCCCTACACGACCGGCTCGCTGCCGGTGCAGTACCTGAAGTCGTGGCGCACCATCGCCAAGCTGGCGTTGCCGAACAAGTTCCTGCAGGCGACCGCCGACGACGCGCCCGAGACCGCGTCGGAACGCAGGTTCACCGATCCGAGGCCACAGTTCGACCCGGTCACGGGCAGACGCCGTGGGCTGTCGACAGCACTTCGCGATCGCGGGGGACTCTGACATCGCCCCCGGGCGGGACCCGAACACCGGCGCCCTCGCCGATCCGTTCGAGTATCTCGGCGCGGCAAGGCCCACCACGCTGTGCATCGGCCTGTGAGGGTGGCACCTCCGGTCGGCAGTTGCGCGGAGCCGGCTCGCCGCGGGCGTCGAGACAGTTCGGTGCGGCCGGAACGTCGAGCACCGCGGGCGTCGAGACAGTTCGGTGCGGCCGGAACGTCGATCACCGCGGTGGTCAGAGGTTCCGGGGATTGTGGCGCCGTATAGTCGAAGTGTCGGAGATACTTCGTACGCGGGCAATCGGGTCGCGTCGTCGTCGACTGGACAGTACCTGGCCGGTTCCCGGCCAAGGCGGGAGCGTCACATATGACGCACAGCAACCTTCGCACCATCGCGAACCATCTCGGCATCGGCATCGGCATCGGCATCGGCGTCGGCACGGCTCGGGCCGCCTCGCGTCGCGGGCCGCGGCGGCCGCACCTCGCCTCCCCGCCGCGCGACCGTATCGCGCACGAATCCGGCACAGGAGAAATCCGTTGACTGCGGGAGAGGGAACACGGCCGGAGCCGCGACAGCACGTTCTCGACCCCGTCAGGGGCGATGACAGGGCAGCCGCGGACGAAGCCGACGCCAAAATAACAGCGGCGCAGAGCGATCGGCGGCGCGAACACGATGCGGCCGAGCAGGAGGCGACGCGAGGAGCGGAGAAGGGCCGTCTCGCCGCTGAGGAACGCGCGCGTGCGCGCGTGCACGACGCCGAAAAGAAACGCCGTGTCGAGGACCTGCGCACGGCCGGGGACGTCGTCGACGCTCGAGACGACGACGCGCGCGCCCAGCAGAGGGCCCGAATGCTCGACGATGCCGCCGATACGGTGCGGTCAGAGGTCGAGAACGACCGTGGACGTCGCGCGGTGAACCTGTCCTCGCTCCGAACGGTACTGCGGGTGCAGTACGCCGTGGTCCGGCTGCCGCTCGCGGTGATCGACCGGCGAGTGGTGCAGTGGTGGGGCGCGCAGGCTCCGGTGCGGCGCGCCTACGAACGGGCGCTCGGCGGACTCGACGGCGTCGTCGGCGCGCTCCTCGGTGACCATGACCTGATCGATCGCGGTCATCGGATTCGCCGGCACGCCGACATGCTGACTCGTGCGGCGGTGCTCGGCGACAGGGCCAAACGCATCCGGGCCGATGCCGCAGAGCAGCTCCCCGACCGGCTAGACGAGGCCGCCCGACACACGGGGGCGGTCCGGCACGCGACCGACGCGGCGGTGACGGAGGCCGAGAACACCGCGGTCGAGGAGACGATGCGGGCCGGTGACCGCGCCGGCGCGCAGCTGGCGCGGCGCAAGGACCGGGCCGATCGCACCGCGGACGCCCGAATCCGGGCCGCGACCGCGGACCTGGACGCGATCCATCGCGAGAGCGACCGGACATAGGTCCGCCGCGTCCGAGTCATCGAGTCCAGGTTCGCTATCGCGGACGGGAGGACCTGGGTGCGCGATGGAAGGGTCCAACGGCGAGACTCGCACCCCTATCGGAGGCATTTCGTGCACTGACTGTCCATGGTCGCATCGTCCCTGATCTGACATATCCGGCCGATTTCGCAGCCGGGACAGGAGCGGCCGCCCATGCCGCAGCAGGCAGCATCCCGCGATCGTCCCCGACACCAGATTTCAGCCGAACACGCGCAGCGGCCGAGGGGTGAAACCGAAAGATCGGTGTGCCGGCTCTATCGACGGTGTCTGGTCGCCCCGCACCCGCAACCTCAGCGAGGTACTTCCGGACTTACTGGCAGTGTTGACGGTTCGGCTCGGCCCCAACGGTCGGGCCGTCTACGACCCCGCGGGGCCGGGCCGCGGTGCCCGGGCGGTCGGTCGCCGCGGGGTACCCGGGTCCGGCTCGATGCCTGCCCCTTCGAGCTGTTCAACACGATGCATGTCCTCGGTGCCGACGGCAGCAGGATCGTCCTGCAGGTGACACCACCGGGCGTCGCTGTCGGCTCCGAGCAAGTCGGGTCTGACGGCGCCCGGGAGTGCACCGGACAGCTCGGCGAAATCCGTCGACCGATGGGTGCGTGGGTGGCGCGCTCGGTCGTGCGGGAGCACGGTCGCGATTCGTCCGTAGGCGCCACCGGGTGGGGTACCCCCTGCGCGTAGCATGAGGTTGTCGGAGGAATTTTCGCACACGACCGTCCACGATCGTGTCACCGCCGGTAATGACGGTGGCCGCACGCGGTCACGGCGGGAGCGTCCTCATGACGCTACAACACGACCGAACCCTCCCCGAGCTACCGATGCACGTGATGATGCGGCAGCCGTCTGAGCGGCGGCAGGAGCGTTGACGATGAAACACGAGACGAACCCCATCTACTCCGGGCGCGGCCTGGGCCTGTTCCGCCCGACCTCCGACGGCGCGCAACCCTTCGACGAGCCCACCCGGACCCCGCGACTGCTGCTCCGCGCGCGCGACGACCATTCGGCCGGCGTGGACGGGGCGTGGTGGCCACGAACCACCAACCTGACCACCGAACTTCACGACCTGATCAGTGTGCTCGCCGATCGGGTGGGCACCACCGAGCAAGTCAGCTTCGACTGGAACTCGATGAGCGTCTCGCAACGGGGCATCGACCGTCCCGACGGGGTGCGCGTGTCCGGGCCCCTGCCGGACCAGCCACCGGACATCATGTACGTCTTCGGTACCGACGGTCGGCGGTGGGAGCTGCTGGTCGTCGCACCCCAGACGGACGCCGACGGCGCCTTCGACACGATGCAGAAGGCGGTGGGCGTCGACCCGCGGTAGCCCCAACCGTAGGATGTGGGAAATGCCTAGCAGGATTGCGCGGCGAATTTCGATACCCAGATTGGTATTCCGTTGAGGACAGCGGTTCCGGTCAGCGCGTCAGCCCTGTTCGGGTCGGTCAGAATGTTCGAATTTGTACCGGGTCGGTGCTCTGCCACGCCAAGTTGGGTGCCGAGCAGGTTATGTCCCCAACCATGCCGAAGGCTTACAACACCCACCCTGATGTTGATTCTGCTGAACAAGCTCCCCGACATGAGATCACGACTACCCATGCTTGAGAAGGCCCTCGCGGATTACCACGCGGGCCGCTACTACAGCACCGTGCTCGTCCTTCTCGCCGCCATGGACGGATTCGTCAACGACACCGACAAGCAGAACGGCCGCAAGAACCTCAACAGCCGTGACGCCGCCGACATGGTGCCGTGGGACAGCGTCGCCAGCCACCACCTGGGACTGAGCCATGCCCACAACACATTCAACACCGGCACCTACAAGACGGTCACCAGCGAGACCACCGAGCTCCTTCGCAACGGCATCCTGCACGGGATGATCGTCAACTTCGACAACGACATCGTCGCAACCAAAGCATGGAATCGGCTCTTCGCCGTTGTCGACTGGGCCAAGGCCCGGCAGAAACAGGCCAACCCGCCCAAGCCGAAACTCACACCGACCTCGTCCGACATCACTCGCCAGGCCCTCGAGCACAGCGACCGTCGCCGGCGCTTGGATGCGTGGCAGCAGCACGAGCACACAATCAGCTCGAACGTCGACGAGCACACCGACATCGACCGTGCCTGTCTCGACTTTCTGCAACGTTGGCAAGATCGGCAGTAGGGCCTGGTCGGCAAGCACTTCTACGTCAGCGGGAAACCGATTCCGTCGTCCAACAAGCAGGCGCATTGGCCAAGAACCTCTACGGCACCTCGCACTGACGTCCTGGTCTCTCGAACGCATTCGCCACAAAGCAGCCTCACTCGTCGAAGTGCACGCGACCCTGACAGTGAACGACAAGCCGCACACCGCCCTGATGCGATGGCTGTACTCGGACTGCAAGGGCGGCACCCTGTTCGACTGGCAGGACGGGGGAGTCTGGCAACTCTCGCCCTACGGGCCGGCCGTCTTCCTCACCGCGTCGCCGTAGGACTGCGCGCGTACCAGCCGGCGGTGCCCGACGGGCGGCAAAGGCTTCCGTGCCGATCGGTGAGCTCCTTTCCGCGGTCTCGAACGCTCTGCCGCAGTGGGTTTCGGTATGCTCGTTGTCGTCGGTGGCAACGCTGACGGCACGCGTGGGAGTGAGTTGCTGGTTTGGTCACCGGATTGCTGCTCCCGCGGGAGTGTCAGGCTTTCGATGGATCTAGCTCTGGCGCACCGGTTTAGCTCCAGATCGGGGCACTTCGGCCGTCGAACGGGCGTTCGGCGACGTGATCGCGGACATCGTCGCGGACCCCGGTCGACGTCCCAGTCCGCGCGCCGCAGCAGGCGTTGAATACCGTCCGGGCGGACTTCGCCCGTCCGCTCGGCGAGAGTCCACCCGTTCTTACGTTCCAGAGCCTTGGGCTAGACCGGCCACGTACTCCCGCGGCCGGCACGGGTGGCTGCTGGCAGCGTTCGGGGCGTGGCCACAAATCGTAAGGATTTGGCCGCTTTTGGGATGCCGTCGCCGGCGGTTCCCGGCGACACTGAGAACGTCGATGTCCCAGCCCCGCTCAGGGCCGTACAGAAGGGTGGCCGGTTATGCAGGTCGTCTCACCAGAGTCTCTAGGTTTCGACCCGTCTCGTCTTCACCGTCTCCGCGAAGTTCTGGACGCTGACATCGCGGACGGGAAGTATGACGGCGCACTCGTCGCCGTCGGCCGCGGAGGCAGGTTGGCCGCTGTGGAGGAGGTCGGCTTCTCGGATCGTCAGGGTCAGAAGGCGATCCGGCAGACCGATCTTCTTCTCACGATGTCGATCTGCAAGCAGTTCCTCAACGTCGTTGCCTTGAGCTTCGTCGAGCGTGGGCTTGTGCAGCTCACTCAGCCCGTCGCTGAGGTGCTTCCGGACTTCGGGCAGCGTGGCAAGAGCCGGATCGCCCTGTGGCACCTGCTGACACACACCAGCGGTGTGTTCTCTGGGGTGGCCCCGCTGCCTCCGGAGGACCTGCTTGAGTACGAGAAGTGGGTGGAGTACGTCTGTGGGACGGCGCCGGAGTGCGAGCCTGGATCGCAGGTGATCTACTCCCTGTTGGGTGTGCATGCGGTCCTTGCGTCGATGCTCGTCGCCGTCGATCCGGACAAGCGCACGCTGCGGCAGATCCTGCAGGACGAGTTGTTCGACCCGGTCGGCATGCATGACACGTCGTTGGGGCCCTCGGGTGACGGCCGGCCGATCGCGCCGGTCGTGCAGCGCTACGCCCGCCCGTCGGGCATCTTCGATGCTGCCGAGATCGAGGGTTTGGGTGGTCTCGTCACGGCCGAGGGTTCCGAGTTCCCTGGTGGTGGCGGTATCACGTCGATTCTTGACCTGTGGCGATTTGCGGAGATGTTGCGCGCCGGCGGTCTGGCCGGAGATCATCGGATCCTGTCGCCGGCGACGATCGAGCTGGCTACCCGGAACTGGACCGGCGACAAGGTGAACTCGTTGTTCAACTATGCCCTCGATGTGCGGGGGTGGCAGCCGTGGCCGGCGTCGGTCGGGCTCGGGTTCTTCGTCCGCGGCCAGGCCCTCACGCCTGGACCGCTGCCCAACCTCGCAAGTGCCCGGACCTTCGGTGGGTGGGGGGCGGGAAGCACGATCTTCTGGGTCGACCCCGAGCGGGACCTGACGTTCGCCATGCTGACGACGGGCATCCTGGAGGACACCGACCACATCGTGCGCTGCCAGAAGCTTTCCGATCTGGTGCTCGCCGCTGTCGTCGAGTGAGCTCGACGAGAATAGAGAAGACAGCGCAACGGCGTAGGATTTCGACATGTGGGATCCGAGGGTACCGCGGGGCACCGCCGCCGTCCGTGACCTCATCGTCACCAGTGAACTCAGTGCCACAGAAGCCGTTCGTGGCACCCCGGTGGCTGCACCGGATGTTCTCGACGCTCGGGGAGAGATCCGGCAGCGTGACGAAGTCATGATCGTGGCGAATGTCCTCCGTTCGCGTCCGGAGTACTCGGACGTTGGCCTGGACGCGGGGGCCCGGTGTTGTGTCGCGGATTTCGGCCTCGTCGGTCTCTTGATCCGCTCCAGCCGAAACTTCTCCGACGGTCTCACGGAATCCATTCGCTTCCAGAATCTGTGTCACCCGCTTCCGCGGAGTCGGCAGGTGCGGCAGGGACACCAACTGATCATCGAGATGGATCCTGGCCTCCTGCCTGCAGAGATGCAGGAGGTCGTGGTCGACTACCAGCTTGCTGCGATCGCACAGGTGTGGGAGGAGCTGGGTGCGGGCCGTCCCGCTCGTGTGCTGGCGCTGAACCTGACCGGGCCGCCGCGGCCGCATGCCGCGCGCTACGGGGACCTGTTCGGGCGGCCGGCGAGGTTCGGTGCGCCCCGGAATCAGCTCGTCCTCGACGCGATGCCCTTCGACGAGCCGCTGGCGTCTGCGGCGGGAACTGCGATTCCACAGCTGGAGGAGGGATGTCAACGGCTTTTGATGCGCCGGCACGCGAGGGTGGGGGTCACGGGAGCCGTGCTCGACTGCCTGGAGCGGTATGACGGCCGGGCGGGACTCGAACTGGTGGCCGATGATCTGGCGTTGTCTGCCCGGTCACTGCGACGGGCATTGCTCGCGGAGGGGACGTCGTTTAGGAGCCTGGAAGGTCAGGTCGGCCTCTCCAGGGCGGTGCGACTTCTCGAGACGAACGATCTCTCGATCGACCAGATCAGCAGCACACTCGGCTACAGCGCGACCCCTGCGTTCACGTATGCATTCAAGCGTTGGACGGGCACGACTCCGGCAGCTTTTCGACGACGGGCCGAGCGCCTCCTCGACGAAGGCTCGTGATCTGAGAGTCCGCCAGGAGCTGCTCGGCGGACGCCCAGAGTTGAACAACACCAAAGATTTACCGCGGCGGCGAGAGTGGTCGCCGTCGACTCCGAATTCGCTCTCCGGAGCGGAGCGGACGGCCAGGCACGGAGAAACGTGAGACCTGCTGCACATACCGCAACCACGTACTGACAATGGCTCGACCAGAAGGAGACTTTTCATGCCCACATTCAGCGGCAAGACCGCCATCGTGACCGGAGCAGCCGGCGGGATCGGCGGTGGGGTCGCGCTGCGTCTCGCCGAAGGCGGAGCCGACCTCGCCCTTTTCGACATCAACGAGGCCGACATCGAGCCGATCGCCGGGAAGTGTCGCGCCGCCGGCGTGAACGTCACCACCGCGATGGTCGACCAGACCGACCCCGGCTCGATTCAGCAGGGCATCGACCGGGCGGTCGAGCAGCACGGCGGCGTGGACATCCTGTCCGCCAACGCCGGGTATTGCGCCCTGTCGACTCTGCTGCAGCAGCCGCTCGACGAGTGGAACAAGCACCTCGCGATCAATCTCACCGGAACCATGCTGCTGGCCCAGGGCGTCGCCCGGAACATGGTCGAGCGCAAGAGCGGTGGAGTGATCGTGATCGTCTCCTCCGGGGCTGCCGTCCAGCACGTCGATCAGGCATCCGCATACTCCGTGAGCAAGGCCGGAGTCAAGATGCTGACCGAATGTCTGGCCTCCGAGCTCGGGCCGCATCGCATCCGCGTGAACGGCATCATGCCGGGCCTGATCGAGACCGGCATGGTCTCCCCGATCTTCGACCTGAGCCCCACGTCCAAGTCGCATCTGACCTCGCGGACCCCGGTCGGGCACTTCGGGACACCGGACGACGTCGGCGCGCTGGTCGCCTTCCTCGCGTCGCCGGATGCCCGATACATCAACGGTCACTCGGTCATGATCGACGGCGGCGCGCTGCTCCACGATTTTCAGTGGTTCCACCAGGACTACACCGAATCGCACACCGAGAACTGGACGCTGATCTGAGAAGTCGACGCGTGGCCTGACGCGGGCACGGATACGCGCAGGCCGCATCGCAAAAGGAGCACGCGCTGCCACGCGGGGTACGCCCGCTTCGCCGGCACCTTGGTGAACGAGCGGTCAGGAACAGTTGCGGCGCAGGGTTTTCGCGACACCGCGTAATACAGACCCGTGTGCGTGATGCACGTATGGCAGATCTGCCGATTCGAAAGCCGAAGGAGCTGTGAGCATGGGACGGATGCAGGATATGGTGGCGATCGTCACCGGCGCGGCCAGCGGAATCGGTGCTGCCGCCGCGCAGCGCCTCGTCGAGGAGGGTGCGTCTGTCCTTCTGGTCGACCGGAGCGAAGAGAACCTCGAGCGCGTCGCTGCAGGTCTCGACGGGAACGTCGACATCGCGGCCGCCGACATCTCCGACCGCGGTCAGGTCGACGACTACACCAGGCGGGCCGTCGAGAGGTTCGGCGGGCTCGACGCGGTGCTCCTCAACGCCGGGATCTTCGGTGATATGGCGCCGGTGGACGCCTACGACGAGAAGCGTTTCGACGAGGTCATCTCGGTCAACGTGAAGGGGACGTGGCATGGTCTGCGTGCGGCGGTACCGCATCTTCGCAACCGTGGTGGCGGCAGCATCGTCGTGACGTCGTCGACCCAGGGCCTCTCGGCCTACTTCCACTCGTCGCCGTACACGGCGAGCAAGCATGCCGTCGTCGGCATTGCGAAGAACGCGGCGATGGATCTGGCGCGGGACAACATCAGAGTCAACACCGTCCACCCCGGCATCATCGATACCCGGATGATGGGCGAGCTCCACGAGACTGCGAGCCCGCAGGACCCGGATGCGGCCATGACGGCGTTCGCCACGTCGATCCCGATGGGTCGGTACGGGCGACCGGCCGAGATCGCCGATCTGATGCTCTTTCTGGCGAGCAACGACTCGTCCTACTGCACCGGTGGAACGTTCGTCGCCGACGGCGGCCTCACCGCGTTCCACGGCGGACCGATCCCGGACTGAGGACCGACCGGCAGCGCGGTCGCCGGCCGCGGTTCGAACGGCAACCAACCCAGTACCGGATCGGCACTCTGGCATGGTCGTGTCGCCGGCCGGCGGCCGGTGCTGACCGATCCGCACTCTCTTCCCAAGTCAGACAGGTCTAGCGGTCCGCCGCATCGTGCTGCGGATCGATACCACCGAGGCGAGCATCGCCAGCGTCCACGACCCGGCGATCGACGGCAACGACAACTACACGGGCGATCGGGTGACCGGGCGATCGTCGAGAAATACGGACGGCGGCGCCCGAGATCGGGCAGTTCACCGTCGACCACCGGACGGTCCTGATCCGGACGGTCCTGATCCGGACGGTCCTGATCCGGGCGCTCCTTCTTTGGGACGCGTCCTTTTGGCAGCGTCCCAGGACTCACATCACCACCTCCTCAGGAAAGGAAATTTCGATGATCACCGAGACCACCGCGCGTGCGCATTCCGAGCAGGAGGCACGAGTGCGGGACCTGCTGGACCGCTACGACACCGCCGACGCGTGTGCCGCACTGTTGCTGTGCGACGGGCATCGGGCGGAGGCCGTCGCGTTCACGGTGGTCGAGGCGGACCTGAGTGCCACCGACCTGACCTTCGGTTACCTGCGTGAGCAGTCCACCCGGTTCGCCGCGGCCCTGGCCGACCTCGGCGTCGACCCGGGCGACCACGTCGCCACCCTGATGGGCAAGTCTGCGGACCTGGTCGTCGCGCTGCTCGGCATCTGGCGCCGCGGCGCCGTGCACGTGCCGCTGTTCACCGCGTTCGCGCCCCCGGCGATCTGGTTCCGGCTGCAGGCCAGCGGCGCGAAGGTGGTGGTCTCCGACGCCGACCAGGTCGCCAAGCTCGCGCCCGGCGAGGACATCCCCGCCGACGCACCCTGGCAGATCGTCGTCGCAGGTCACACCGAGGGTGGTGCCGCCGGCCGCGGACTGAGCTTCGCCGACCTGGTGGCCTCGCACGACGCGGACGATCCGCGCGGCGCCGCGGTCGCCGTCGGCGGGCACGGCGGACTCGTGCAGCTGTTCACCTCCGGCACGACCGGCACCCCGAAGGGCGTGCCCGTGCCGGTGCGGGCGCTCGCGTCGTTCCACGCCTACCTGGACTTCGGCCTCGACGTGCGTGAGGACGACGTGTTCTGGAACGCCGCCGATCCCGGCTGGGCCTACGGGCTCTACTACGCCCTGCTCGCACCGCTGGCCGCCGGGGTGCGCAGCGTGCTGCTGCACGCCGGGTTCTCCGCCCCCCTCACCTGGCAGGTGATGGAGAAGTTCGGGGTCACCAACTTCGCGGCCGCGCCCACCGTCTACCGCAGCCTGCGGGCCGACCCGACGCCCGCGGCGGAGTCGATTTCGCTGCGCCGCGCGTCGTCCGCCGGTGAGCCGCTCACGCCCGACATCGTGGCGTGGTCCGAGCAGATCCTCGGCGTAGTGGTGCGCGACCACTACGGGCAGACCGAGCACGGCATGTTCGTCGTCAACGCGTGGGCTGACGGGCTGCGCGAGCAGGTGCGGCCCGGGTCGATGGGCAGGCCGCTGCCCGGCTGGTCCTGCGCCGTGCTCTCCGACGACTCCGGCGAGATCGCCGCCCCCGGCGTGCCCGGGCGTGTGGCGATCGACACCCACACCAGCCCCCTGCTGTGGTTCACCGGGTACGTGGACGCGCCGGAGAAGACCGCGCAGCGGTTCACCGCGGACGGTCGCTGGTACCTCACCGGCGACGCCGGGCAGGTCGACGAGGACGGATTCTTCTACTTCTCGGCCCGCGACGACGACGTGATCATCATGGCGGGCTACCGGATCGGCCCGTTCGACGTCGAGAGCGTGCTGGTGATGCACGAGCACGTCGTCGAGGCGGCCGTCGTCGGGATGCCCGACGAGTTGCGCGGTGAGGTGCTCGAGGCGTTCGTGGTGCTCCGCGACGGTGTCGACGGCACCGACGAGCTCGCGGCGGAACTGCAGCAGCTGGTCAAGCGTAAGTTCGCGGCGCACGCCTACCCGCGGACCGTGCATTTCGTGCCCCGGCTGCCGAAGACACCCAGCGGCAAGATCCAGCGCTACATCCTGCGGCAGGGCTGAGCCGCCTCGGCGGCGGGGCGGTCCGTCGTGGTGCGCCCCGACTCTGACGGAGGGTCTCATCACACGGAAGGTGAGATTCATGGGAGCGTCGAGGAAGTATCCAGAGGAGCTGAAGGAGCGGGCGACGCGGGTTGGCGGTCGAGGCCCGCGACCCGAGCGCATGGGCTGGAGCGATCGCGCGGATCGCGGACCAGCTCGGTGTGCATCGAGAGGTGCTGCGGACCTGGGTTCGGCAGGCCCAGATCGATGACGGCAACCGACGGGCACCATGACCGACGATGCTGACGTGAGCTGTGGGTATGCGAGCGCGAAAACCCCACCGGGGAAATGGGTTCGGGATGTGTCAGGGGTGGGGTGTGAGGTGGTCCCATGCGGTGCGGACGGTGTGGAGGGCGTCGGGTGCGGTGATGGTCAATCGGGTTTGGCCGGCGAGTTGCGATTGCCATTCGTTGTCGCTGGGCGGGCGGGTGAAGACGTAGTTGCCGGGGTTCTTCCCGGTCGGCCCGTGTTTGCGGAACAGTGCCGCGGTGTCGGGGTTGATGGCGCCGATGTTGGTCAGTGCCCAGAGGTCCCAGAGGTCGCGGGCGGCGGCGCGGTCGCACCAGGTGGCGGTTTTGGAGGCGGCGAACGCGGGCAGGGTGGGCACGAGCAGCCGGGCGGGTGGGGCGTCGCTGTAGCGCTGGATGAGGGTGCGGGGTTCGGTGGGCCAGAGGGTGCGGTCGGTGGAGGAGAGGAGTTGGATTTTCACCGAGAGGCCACGGGCGGTGTGGAGGGTGGCAGCGTCGACGCTCGTGCCGGCGCTGAGCGGGGGCGCCCATTCGAGGCGACCGTATGCGCGTTGCACCGCTCTCGGGAGCGCCTTGTCGAGGTCGGCGGCCAGGGTACTGCGTCGTGGGTCGAGGGCGATGAGGTCGATGTCCTCACTCAATCTTCCATTGGGGAGGTGGGTGCGGGCGAGGGCGGTGCCGCCGACGAAGTGGAGCCGGTCGGCGAAATGCTCACTGAGGTAGGCGAGGAGCAGGGAGATGAGGTGGTCCCGTTCGACCTGTTCGGGGGCGACGCCGAACTGGTCGGCGACACTGTCGCGTTCGTCGAGGTTCACGAGGCTGCCTGCACCCACGTTTCGGCGCGGGAGAGGGCGGCGGTCAGTTTCTGCTCGGCGGCGAGGGTGGTGAGGTGTTCGCGGTCGCTGCGCCGGTAGAGCGAGGTGATGGCGGTGGGGATTTCGTTTTCGGCGTCGCCGAGGGCCGGCCAGCGTGCCAGGTCGAGGACGGTCTGTTCCGGGGTGGTCACCAGCGCGGGCCCGAGGGGGGTGTCCAGGCGTTCGGCGTCGAGTTCGGGGGTGTCGCGGCGGAGGAAGCGGATGGTGGCGGTCCGGTCGGTGAGGGTGATGGTCCGGTGCCGGCGGGGGACGGCGACGACCGAGGTGGCCAACGCCCGGGGGATCGCATGGTGGAGGCGGGCGGCGCTGATGCCCATCACGATCGCGTGATCGGGCCCGTAGATCGCGGTGGCGATTCCGGCGGCGGTGGCTTCGAGGTTCGGGATCCAGGGGCGCCCGGCTTGTTCCGGGGGGACCACGATGTAGTAGCCGGGGGCGGCGCGGTGCAGGACGCCGCGTGTGACGAGGCGGGCGAGTTCGGGGCGGGGGTGGGCGTAGACGTCGGTGGCGTCTTGGGGGCGGAAGGTGCGCAGGGGCCGTCGGGCCAGCGCTGTGGGTACGGCGGTGCTGTGTGTCAGAGCCATGTTGATACCACCCTTTCATGCGCGTTTCGTAGGGTTAAAGCCTACGAAACGCGCACGGCGAAAGCAAACGGGTCAGGGTCGGCGGCGGGTGCAGGCCCTTGCGGTAGCCCTCACGCCGGTACTCGCTGACGGGGAGAGTGCACTCCGCCGAGGAATGTTCGCGCCTTGCCGACGAGCCCGTCGGTGATTGATCCGTTGGCCGGCTCGCGAGGGTCGGGTTCGGGTCGGTTGTGACTCGCATCGGTTCAGGAGTGGGGTTCGAGCTTCTCGATTGCGGTACGTACCTGGGCCGAAATGTGTTCGCGCAACATGTCGGTGAGTTGTACCGCTGCCGCGCTATCGACGGTGTCGCTGAGTCGGACCACCACTGCCTGCGCCACTAGCGTGCCGGGATCGTCGAGGACGCGTGTCAGCAACTCGAATGCAGGCTCTGCGGCAATGTCGTCTGTGATCCACCGGGCGAGACTATTGGCCACCATCGCTCTGACCCAGGGTGCGGTGTCTTGGGCCATGGCAGCCAGGGTCATGAGATCGTGTGGGTTGTTTCTGTTCGCGACTACGTGAACTGCTGCGGCACGCTGGTGTTCGTCGCCGTTGAGCAGTTCCCACAGTTCTGGGTCGGTCACTTCGGTGGGCTTGATGGCGGCGAGGGCAGTGGCCGCGTCACCTCGTATATCGGGGGAGCCGAAGAACGGGTGGCGTTTCGGCGGAGAAGTCAGGCGCGCGCGAAGTATGGGAACGAGGTCGTCGGCGATCCGGTCGGGTACGCGCTCACCGAACTGCCGCAATGTGGTCAGCGATGCCCGGAGGTGGTCGGTGAAAGCGGCCGGGGTGGCCAGCAGGGACAGGATGGAAGCCCAATCTGCATGTTCGGGGTGAGCGATGTTGACGATGATCAGTGTGGCCGCGAAGTCGCGCGCCCATACAGTTCCTTGACCGCGCTTGAGTTCCGCGACCTGGTCTGTGATTTTTGCAGCCAGTACATCGACTAGACCCCGGGCGGTGTCGGGGTCGAGATCGTCGATGTCGCCAAACGACTCGAGAGCCGGGAGGTCTCCGGCGGCGATCCTGACCCGCAGTTGCTCCCGGAACGCGGGATCGTTGGCGGCCAGAACGTTGGTGATCTCTTCGGTGAGTTCGAAATTGTCCGCGGCACCTCGGGCCGCGAGAGCACGGAGGTCGTCGGCGGTCCACGCATCGTCTGGGATCTGCCGGAAGACCTGGGCGTAGTCATGTGCGTGAGCCTGGTCCTCCTGAGCCGGTAGTGATACCAGGTACTCGATTACATCTCGAACTGCTGAAGCGGAGATGACTCGTGTGAGCGGGGCGAGTGTCGCGAGCACTGTGGTGGCGAGGTGGAAGTCTGGGGAGAGTCGATCGACGAGGACATCCGGACAACGGAGGACATCGAGTAGCCACTGGGTGTGCCGGTCTGCGTCCTCGCTGGTGATGACGTCGGAGGCATAGCGCAGCATCTCCAGATCAGCACGCAACGACGTTCGAGTAGACAGCTCGAGATCGATCACGTGGGCGGCGTCACGCGCAGCGGGAGCCGATACCACCCGCCGGAGGTGCTGCGCAGCGAGCTTGACCGACGGCGAGTCACCGACTCGACGCAGGACGGTCAACGCTCCGGCCATCGCCTCAGTATCGGTCGTCGTGGTGGTGAGCACTCGTCGAGCCAGGAGGCCAAACGCGTGGCGCCACCCGCTGTGGTCTCCGGCCAACCCGGCGATCAGGGACGCGGCCCGCAGGTGAAGCCACGTCTGATCGCTTGCACCCCACCACGTACTCGAATCCTGGTACCAGTGCTTGAAATTCGACTCGAACTGGTGCTGCAACCCCCAGGAGATCTCCTGCGTTCGCCACCATGCGGCAAGGGTGTCGCGGCCGGTGATCGCTTCGGGGACCTTCTGCGCTTCCCAGCTGCTGGTGGTGAAGATCAGATCGGTGCTGGCACCCATGATCGTCATAGCGGTCGGATCGTGGGGTGCGACGTTGCGGAGCACCTGCACTTCGATCGCCAGGTCCCGCGCTTGCTCGAGGTCACCGAGTTCGGCCAAGCAGCGCGCCCTGTGCAACGACAGCCAGGCGTGATCGACCGGGCAACAGTCGTCGGTGTCCAGAACCGGCGCGGACAGCAAGACCGCGCGCCGGATCGCCATCCTCCACCATCATCGCGCAGGCGAGAGCCGCGGCGGAGGTCTTCTCGAATGCTTCCACCGTGGCATCGCACCTTTCACGCCGTCGCAATGCACTTCAGGCGGCGGTTGTGGGTGCGGCGGACGCCGGCAGTGGTAGATGCGCGCATGCGGGTAGCAGCGGATGGCATCGGGCTCAAAGGTGATCACGTGGGATGTCGTGTTCCCATGATCGTTCGAAGATCTTGGAATTGTCTTCGAATGCCTCAATGGTGGTGGTCAGGTGGAAGTGGGTGGCATCAGCGGTCACGGTTTCGCGGGCAAGCACCTTTGTCGTCCAGTGATCGCGGGTGAATTCGAATCCTTTCGTACTCTCGACTGCGGCGGCGAGTGGGTCATCGTCCTCGATTCGATAGACCGTTGTGCCCGTCGCGTTGAACGTCAGGCCGTTAGCGCGGATTCTCGCGCAGGAAGTTCGACCCCAGTTCAGGTGAACTCGTAGTGCAGGGTTCGTCCGTCCCACCAGGGGACCTCGGTGTCGGGGAGGTTGGCTTGGCGGAGGACGGGTGAGTAGGTGCGCCGGTCGAGTCGGACGGTGATCTCGTTGCCGCGGTTGAGGATCTGTCCGCCGGTGGAGAGGAACCGTCGTTGCAGGGTGTCGGGTGTGGCGGTGGCGTAGCCGGGTAGCCGACGTCGCAGTGCGTTGCAGACGGTGTGGGCGAGCACGGTGAGGACGACGTCGTGGTCGACGTTGAGGGGGACGGCGCCTGCCAGGGCGTCGAGGCCGAAGGAGCGGATGGCTTCGGCGAGGCGTTGTTCGATGTTCATCCGGCGGGCGTAGGCCTCGATGATGTTCTTGATGGGGGTGTCGATGTCGTTGGTGATCAGGATGGTGGGTTCGTCGTGGCCGAGGCCGGCGATGGCAAGTTGACGGACGGTGCCGGGGTAGGCCGAGAGTGTCGCTGCGGGGTTCTCGTGGACCTTGACTTTGCGGGTCTTGCCGCCGGCCCGGGCCACGGTCAGTGCGGTCCATGCGCTGGGCGGCAGTGCGTGCAGGTGTGCGGTGAGTGTGGGGTTGCGGGCGCGCAGGGTGATTGAACCGTCCTGGACGAGGTGGAGACTCCTGATCGAACAAGGAGAATGCTGGTATGCCTGCACCGAGGAAGTACGACGCCGAGACCCAGGATCGCGCCGTCCGGATGTATCGGGACCGGATCGACGAGCACGGAGGCTCGAAGGTCGCAGCCCGTCGCCATGTCGGCGAGCTGCTCGACATCGCGCCGGCGACGCTGAGGAACTGGATCGAGCGGGAGGAAGGCCGCCAGGCCCCCGGAACACCGTCTTCGGTACCTGACGTGTCGGCCGAGGTCGCCAGGCTTCGCCGCGAAGTAGCCGAATTACGCAGAGCCAACGAGATTTTGAAGACTGCGAGCGCGTTTTTCGCGGCGGCGGAGGTCGACCGCCGACTGCGGTGATCGTCGACTACATCGACGCGTACCGTTCTCAATTCGGGGTCGACCCGATCTGTGCCGTGCTCACCGAGCACGGCATCAGCATCGCCCCGTCCACCTACTACAAGGCCAAGCAGCGCGGACCCATCTCGGACACCGACCTGGGCGAGGCGTACGCCGCCAACGCCGTGCACAGGGTGTACGTGGCCAACAAGCGCCTCTACGGTGCCCGCAAGATCTGGTGGGCGATGAAACACGCCGGCCACGACATCGGGCGCGATCAGGTGGCCCGCCTGATGAAGATCTGCGGCATCCGCGGGGTGGTCCGCGGCAAACGCCGCACGACCACCACCGAGCGCGACGAGCGGGCACCACGACACCCGGATCTGATCAACAGGAAATGGGACACCCCGGACCGTCCGGACCAGTGGTGGGTCGCGGACTTTACGTACGTGTGGACACTCACCGGATTCGTGTATACGGCGTTCTGTGTCGACGTGTTCTCCCGCCGGATCCTCGGGTGGCGGGTGATGACATCCAAGACCACCGTGTTGGTCACCGGAGTGCTCGAGCAGGCGTTGTTCACCCGCAGGAGAACCGACATCCGTTTCACCTCAACGGGTTTGGTGCATCACAGCGATGCGGGGAGCCAGTACACGTCGCTGGCCTTCACCGAGGCGTTGATCGCTTCGGGGATCGCCGGGTCGATCGGCAGCGTCGGGGACGCCCTCGACAACGGATTGATGGAATCGACGATCGGACTCTACAAAACCGAGCTGATCGACCGTGACGCGTCGTGGAGCGGTCGGGCCGAGGTGGAGCGGGAAACCGCCGAGTGGGTTCGCTGGTTCAACGCGGACCGATTGCACTCGTCGATCGATTATCTCTCGCCGACCTGGTACGAGGCCCGCTATCGTGAACAACGTCCCCCTGCTGCCTCAACCCCCGAGGTGGCCTGAACCGGAGTCTCCACTCGATCCAGGGCGATTCAGATGAACCCGATGCCGCGGTCGGTGAGCTCGCCGAGTTGGGTTTGGGTGGTGGCCTTGGAGTCGAAGATCAACCGTTTCGGGTCGGTCCCGGTCACCTGCTTCCAGTGGTCGGCGAAGGCGAGGATCTCGGTGTTCTGGGTGGCCTTGGCCAGATCGGCGTTGGCGTAGAGCAGGTTGTGGGTGGCTGCGTCCTCGACGAAGAAGGTCAGCACCGAGCGGGTGCGTTGGGAGCGTCGGGGCACGTAGTGCTTCTCCAGCACCGCGTCGTCACCCCAGTGCATCACCGCGTGGAAGTCCAGGTTCAACGCTTCGCCGTCGGCAAGTCCGGCGGCCAGGGTGGCCTGGTCCAGCGCGGTCAGGAACGCGCGTTGCTTGTCGTGGGAGAGCCGGTAGGAGTAGCTGGTCAGCGCGGTTGCCTTGGGCAGGCTGGTCAGTCCGGCAAACAGCGCGGCGCCCGGGTCGGCGGCGATGTCCTCGACGTGGGAGACCCGGCGGGTCGCGGTGAGCTTGAGCGCGAGCAGCGACAACACCGAGTTCAGGGCCGGGATCACCCGGGTGCCCGGGTAGCCGGCGGCGCCGACCAGGCCGGGCAGGTCCAGGGCGACCAGATCCGGGATCGCCAGCAGCAGCCCGGCCAGCTTCGTCTCCGAGCTTTCGGGCAGGTCGGTGAAGTCGACGACCTTCGTCCGGGTCGGGGGCTCACGTCGTGACAGACCCCGCTCGGCGTGCGGCCGGGGCCACAGTCTGGGGAAGCCCTCCTCCGCGAGCACCTCGGCCACCCCGGTCCGGTTCAGCGGCGTGCCCTCCTCGGCCAGCACCGCTGCAATCTCGTGCGCGGACCGGCCCGCCTGTCGCAGCTCGATGATCCGTCCCCGCGCCGCGTCCTTGGTCGGCGCCGACTTGGGGCCCGGCTTGGTGGCCGCGAAGAAGTCGGTGCGTCCGGCCCGGAAGTCACGGGCCAACGAGGTCAGGGCGGCCGGCGTGTAGCCGAACCGGGCGGCAGCCTGTGCGGCCGAGGCACCTTCGAACAGGTAGGCGCGCAGCGCCTCGTAACGGCGGTGGTTCACCTCGGTCGGGGCAGCGAAGAACTCACCACCGGGCCGAGCGGCCCCAGCTGGGGTCGATTCCGCTGCCTGTTCCACCCTTGTACTAGAACAGTCTGGTCGGGGCGGGTCAAGGCGACCCGCCCAGCGAAGCGGAAACTACTTACAGAGTTGTGATTTGTTCGGATGCACTGCGGCTCTCGCAGCCGTCGGTTGCACAACGTGATACGGATACAGGCTGCGACAGGCAGCGAAACCTACCCCAGCCGGTGCTGGAAGTAAGTACCTCAGAAGCCGAAGCCGCAGAGAGACACAGCCAATCGGGCACTACCCGATCCCAGCCAACGCCAGCCTGATCGCCCATGACGACCATGCGGGAATCCGCGTTAGACACGGCAGCAGTGGTGCTCGGCTCACCAAACGTGAGCCGAGCACCACGCTGAACTGCGCATACTGCACGTATGCGTGGTTGTGGCGCATCGGCATCGGCATCGGCATCGGTGTCGGGTCGGCCCCTCGCAGCAGCCGGCGGCCGACCCACCCGATCGGTCTTGGTATGCGCGTGGTTGCCATCGACGATTCCGGGTACCCGCCCGGCCGGCCACGGACGCCAGAGAGGGAACCCCGAATAATTGCTCGCACCGACCCGAAATATCGGCCGTTCGTGCGCCGAGAATAACGCTACCGGCGTCAAAAAATTATCCCGATACCCTGAATGAAGTTCGTGCACAATTCGCAATTCGCCGATAATCGCCGCCGCGTGCCACATTCGGATCGGGGGCGCTCGCACGGGGTCGGGACGGCTGCATGGCAGGCTCGGCGAACCCCGCGCTGCATCCTCAGCATCGACTCGGCCACATCGATGACGACGTTCAGAAACACGTGGCCGATCAGGTTCGGTCCTCGCCCCTGAATCGGGCGTCGAGCTCCTCTCCACCCATCAGACAATCACGACGACACGGGAAAGGCGGCCAGATGAGCACCGCACAGATGAACCGGATGGTGTCCTTCGAACTGCGCTGGTACAGCCACGGCGGCGGCCCGGAAGAGACCATCCTGGCGGATTTTGGGATGAGCTCTACCGAGTTCTTCCGGGAGCTGCACACCAACCTCGAACTCGACCCGCCGGCGCCGCTGCGACCGAAACTGGTCGAGACGATGAAGGCCGTTGCTCGCCGACGCCTCTGGGCAGGATCCTGACCACGCCCGCACCGATGAGCCCCTTTCCGTGGGCTCCGCTGGGCGGACACGTGCCAGGTGTGCTCCCCCACGCGGTATTCCCGGAGCCCGGCCGGCGCTGGAGACGACACCGTGAGTTGTCGACGGGTGGTCCGGCTCGGCGAGGTCCGAGCTTTGGGGTGGTGTGATCGTCGCTTACCTGGGTGGTGCTCGATGCTGGAGGGAGTCGATCTCGGCGGATACCTCGTCGAGGTGGCGTCTGGCCTTCGCCAGCAGGCCCTCGAGTTCGAGAATGCCGACTTCCACTTCTTCCCGCTCGGCCAGCCGGCGGGCGAGCTCGTTCGGAGGTGATTTCGTCTTCATCCATTCACGGTACGCAGGTCATCACCCCTGAGGAGGTCGACCTGTTCCTCGCGTGAGACGTGTGCGTGGCAGTGGTTCATGAGGTTACGGGGGCCGCACGCGGCCGAGGCGGGGTGGGCGAACACTCGGCCTCGGCGCGTACGACGTAGGGCGCCCCGCGGCCGAAGGGGTTGGCGACCGGAGCCGGGGCTGGCTGCCCCGGCCGGTGTGCGCGGGCCCGGGACAACGTAGTGAGCGGGTACCCGGATCCGGGCCGGCTACGCCGGATTCGGGCAGACCCCGGGAATGCGTTTGGCAGCACCGCGACCTCGGTGTGCTCATGATCCGGGCGCGTGGCCGAGCGAAAGGTCGCGTCCGGCCCAGTGGGCGAGACTCCGCCGCAAGGCGGCACCTCGAATCCTTGACCTCTCCTGGACGACGGGAGGATCCGACCGGATGGACTGTTCCTCGGCCCCGAATTGCGCAGTCCTCTCCCGTCTTTGACCGATTGAACTGGGCCCGTTCGGGGTAGTCCGCTAGCCGACCCCGCGTGCACCCGCCGGGGGCCGCCGGGGGCCGCCGGCGCTGTGGAACCTGCCGGGCGGGCTGCCGGGCGGGCGGAGCTGCGGCGCCGCGTGGTGGGCGGACACAGGCAAGGAGCAAAGGCATGACCACGGCAGGCGGGCCCAGTTCCAGCAGTCTCGCCGATGTCATCGACACCATCTTGGACAAGGGACTGGTCATCGACGCCTACGTGCGGGTCTCGCTGGTCGGCATCGAACTGCTCACCATCGACGCCCGCATCGTCGTCGCCAGCGTCGACACCTATCTCCGGTTCGCCGAGGCGGCGAACCGACTCGCGCTCGGCAGCGAACCGAAGGGCCTGACCGACCTGGTCTCCGACGTCAAGGGCAGCGGCAGCACCAAATCCAAGACCAAAGGTGTCCTCGAGGGCGTGAGCGAGACGCTCGGTGAGCTGCTCGGCGGATCGGGCAGCGAACGCGAGCCCGCACCCCGCCGGAGAAAGACATGACCACCACCGACGACACCGACCACACAGACGACGACACCGACGAGGGTGCTGCGGCGGCCGTGATCTATGTGTACGGCATCGTCCCGGCGGACGTGCACCCCGAAGAGGCCGCCACCGGCATCCACGACGCCCCGATCGAGATCGTCACCCACGGCGAGATCGCGGCACTGGTCAGCGAAATCGACCCCGGCCAACGACTCGGCGCCCCCGCGGACCTGCAGGCCCACGCCCGCATCCTGGACGGCACCTCGCACGTCGCCCCGGTGCTGCCGCTGCGGTTCGGGGCCGTCGTCTCCGACCGCGACGCGGTGATCAACGAGCTCCTCGCCGACCACGAGGACGAGTTCACCTCCGCCCTGCACGAGCTCGAGGGCTGCGCCCAGTATGTGGTGAAGGGTCGCTACGTCGAGGAGACCATCCTCCGCGAGATCGTCGACGAGAGCCCCAGGGCCACCGCACTGCTCGAGGGGATCCGCGACAAACCGGAGGAACTGACCCGCGATGCCCGGATGGCGTTGGGGGAGATCATCGGCCACGCACTCGAGGCCAAACGCGACACTGACACCCGCACCACCGTCGACGCACTGTCCCCGCTGACCGCCACCGTCACCGCCGGTGACCCCACCCACGACGAGGACGCCGTGCAGATCGCGGTCCTGTTCGAGGTGGACCGGCAGGACGAACTCGAACAGGCCGTCGGGGAGCTGTCCGAACGCTGGGACAATCGGGTCACGATGCGCCTCCTCGGGCCGATGGCGCCCTACGACTTCATCGTCGCCCGCACATAGCCTCCCGCCCGCTCCACCAGACGCAGATTCGTCACCCGGATCCCCTGTGCGCGATTGCGACCCCGATGCTCCCCGGTACCACGATCGGCACCGGCACACCGCCGCCGTCGTCGTCCGCGGGAGCCACCGACCGGTCGGACCGTTTGGTGGCCGAACTGCGGTGTTGCGTGGGGCGGCGGATTGAGTGGCCCTGCCTCGGGGTAGTCGGCGGAATGCGCCCCCCACCGCGCAGGATCCGCTCACAGACCGACGCCGGCGCCGAGGTGCACCACAACATCCACTCGATGAAGGGGTTTGGGCGATGACAAGCAAGGGCCAGATGGCGATGGCCGTGGGTGCCGGGTACATGCTGGGCCGCACGCACAAGATGAAGCTGGCGCTGATGCTCGCCGGGTTCGGAGCCAGCAGACGGTTTCCCGGCGGGTCGCTGGGTGTTCTCAACGAGGGCCGCAAACTGCTCGCCGATTCCCCCGAGGTCGCCAAGCTCGGTGCGACGGTCCGCAAGGAGTTGATGAATGCCGCGAAGGCGGCCGCGGTGGCCGCGGCCAGTCAGCGCATCGACTCGCTCAACACCCGGCTGCAGTCGGGTGAGGACCTGCTCGGCGGCCTCGGCAAGGCTGGCGGCGGGCAGAAGAAGTCGAAGCGGGCCCGTGACGAGGAACCCGACGACGAGTACGAGGACGACGAGGAGTCCGCGGACGACGAGGACGAGGGCGCCGACGAGACCGGTGACGACGATTCCGAACAGACGCCCCGCGCCCGCAGGGCGCCGGCCCCGCGCCGCCGCTCGTCGAGTGGCGGAAGTTCCCGACCCACCCGATCCCGGTCACGCTCGTCGACGAAGGATGACGATGACGACGACGAGGGCGACGACCTGGCCCGGGCCCGCAGGACGCGGGCGAGGACGACGACCGATTCCATACCCGTACGACGACGCACCCGGAAGTGATCAGCGATGACCTCGAATCTTGACAGTGCGGCGAAGAAGCTGCGCCAGAACGTCTCCGGTACGTCCGGTGAGGCCGCATCGGTGTCACCGCTGCAGAAGGCGGCGCAGGGCCTGCTCGGCACCGTGACCGACAAGGCGATGTCCACCGTGTCCGACAAGGTGGCGGGCGCGACCGGCCGGCTGACCGACTACGCCGAGGGCGGCGGCGGAAGCCTGCTGTCCGCGGTCACCGGCAAAGAGCAACAGGGCAACGGCAACGGCAACGGTGACGGTGACGAGAAGGGCGACGGGAAGTCACTGTTCTCCGGGCTGACCGACAAGGTGAAGGACACGGCGTCGGGTGTGAAGGACGCGGTCACCGGCGGCGGTGGTGGCGGTAAGGGCAAGAAGCTCAAGTTGACCAACATCGTCGAAACGATCGATGTCGGTGTGCCGGTCCAATTGGCGTACAACCAGTGGACCCAGTTCGCCGACTTTCCGTCGTTCATGAAGAAGGTCGAACGGGTGGAGCAGGAAGCGGACGAGAAACTCGAGTGGAAGGCGCAGATCTTCCTGTCGCATCGAACCTGGGAGGCGTCGATCCTCGAGCAGGTCCCGGATGAGCGGATCGTGTGGCGGTCGAAGGGCGCCAAGGGTTTCATCGACGGTGCGGTGACGTTCCACGAGGTGACTCCCGATCTCACCCGCATCGTTCTGATCCTCGAGTATCACCCGAAGGGGTTGTTCGAGAGGACGGGAAACCTGTGGCGTGCGCAGGGTCGGCGAGCGCGCTTGGAGTTGAAGCACTTCGGACGCCACGTCATGACCCAGTCCGTTCTCCATCCCGACGAGATAGAGGGGTGGCGCGGAGAAATTCGGGACGGCAAGGTCGTCGAACCCGAGGAGTCCGAGGACAACAACGAGGAACCGGCCGACGACGAAGAGCCGCAGGACCAAGACGAGACCGGCGAGTACGACGAGGAGGAGCCGGAGGACGAGACCGGCGAGTACGAGGACGAGGAACCCGAGGAGGAGCCGGAGGACGAGTCCGGCGAGTACGAGGACGAGGAACCCGAGGAGGAACCGGAGGACGAGTCCGCCGAGTACGACGAGGAGGAACCGGAGGACGAGACCGGCGAATACGAGGACGAGGAACCTGAGGAGGACACCGCGGAGGCGGAGGAGGAGCCCGAGCCGCGGCGGCGTCGTCCCCGGACGGCCGCAGCAAAGAAGGCCCCCGCGAAGAAGGCCCCCGTTAGGAAGGCCGCAGCAAAGAAAACCCCCGCGAAGAAGGCCCCAGCGAAGAAGGCCCCCGTGAAAAGGGCCGCAGCAAAGAAGACCCCCGCAAAGAAGACCCCCGCGAAGAAAACTGCCGCGAAGAAGGCAACACCGCGGCGGAGGACGGGAGCACGCGCATGACCACGGCAGGTGGACCCAGCTCGAGTAGTCTCGCCGACGTCATCGACACCATCCTCGACAAGGGCCTCGTGATCGACGCGTACGTGCGGGTCTCGCTGGTCGGCATCGAATTGCTGACCATCGACGCCCGGGTCGTGGTCGCGAGCGTGGACACCTACCTGCGGTTCGCGGAGGCGGTGAACCGGCTCGAGATCGGCAGCGAACCGAAGGGGCTGTCCGAGATCGTCTCGGGCGCCACCGAGGGCGGTGCCAAGTCGAAGACGAAGGGCGCGCTCGAATCGGCCGGGGACAAGCTCGGCGGCCTGTTCGGGGGCGGGGAGGAAGAGGAAGAACCGGAGCGGGAACGAGTGTCGCGCAAATCGACGCGGGGTGACCGGTGATGGCCTCCTCGGAGCAGACGAAGCAGACGACCGGTGTGTATGTCTACGGCATCGTCCCGGCCGGCGTCGAGGTCGCCGAGGATGCGACCGGGGTCGCGGACGGCACCGTGGAGGTGGTCACTCATGGTGACATTGCCGCCCTGGTGAGCGGACTGTCGGTGGACCGGGCGCTCGGCGCACCCGGGGACCTGCGGGCGCATGCGGACCTGCTGGATGGGGTGGCCGGGGTGGCGCCGGTGCTGCCGCTGCGGTTCGGGGCGGTGCTCAGCGACGCCGACGCCGTGCGGGAGGAACTGCTCTCGGCGCACGCGGACGAGTTCGGTACTGCTCTCGGGAAATTGGAGGGCAAGGCCCAGTACATGGTGAAGGGCCGGTACGTGGAGAAGGCGATCCTGCGGGAGATCCTCGACGAGGACGATCAGGCGGCGGCGTTGCGTGAGGAGATTCACGACAAGTCGGAGGACGCGGGTCGGCAGGCGCGGATGGCCTTGGGGGAACTGGTGAGCAACGCGATCGTCGCCAAGCGGGAACGGGACAGCCGCAGGGTCGTTGAGGCGCTCGATGACCTCGCCGCTTCCGTGAACGTGCGCGAACCCACGCATGAGGAGGAGGCCGTGCAGGTGGCGATCCTCGCCGACGTCGAGCGGCAGGACGAGTTCGAACGGGTGCTCAGCGAGCTGGCCCGGGACTGGGACGGGCGGGTGGAGATGCGCCTGCTCGGACCGCAGGCGGCGTATGACTTCGTGGTCGCCCCGAAGCCGGAGGGGCAGGGCTGAAGGGATGGGTCTGTTCTCGTTCATCGTCACCTTGCCGCTGCAACCGGTCAAAGGGGTGATCTCGCTGGCGGAGTTGATCCAGCGGCAGGTCGAGGAGGAGTTGCACGATCCGGCGCGCGCCCGCCGGGCGCTCGAGGAACTCGAGGAGGCCCGGGAACGCGGTGAGATCACCGAGGAGGAGGAAATGCAGGCGCAGCAGGCGATCCTCGACCAGATGACGGGCGGTGGCGGAGCCGTCCCCTGAGCAGGTAGGGCATACACGGCCGAGCCGAAACTCGCTCGGCCGCAACGGCGGAGACGGAGACGGCTGCCAGCTCTTACCAGAGGGTGAGGGGAAGTCCGGCCGCTTTGGCACTCCGGATCCGTTCCTCGATGCTGCTGGTGTCGCCACCGTACGCGAGGCCGGTGCGGATGGCGGCGGCGATGGCGCGGGTGCGTCCGCCGCGCGCGGATGTCGGCGAGGGTGGCGAGGTTCCGCAGGCGCCGGTAGTACTCGGTGGGGTTGACGGCGTTGGTGCCTAACGACGGGTCACGTTCACGCCGTGCACTGCCCCGATCCTCAGGGCCGGTCGTGGAACGAGATGGAAACCGTGTGCGGCCGATCGACGCGAGGCATGGAGCAGCAGGCGCACGTCGACCCGACGCTGTGGCCGTTGCCGAAGTGGTCGCGCAAAGCATGTCTGGTATGAGCGGCCAGAACGTAAGGACACCCTGGGCGTTTGCTGTCCGCGGTATGACAGCCATCGTTGTCTTCTCAATTCTCGACGGGCTGCCTCGAATGCCTCGATGGTCCGCCGCGAATGGGGCGGACCCTTCCGGCCCTAAACCGTGACCAGGCTAGACACCCGAAGCTCGATTGCAGAGCCGCAATCACCTCGGGCCGCAGATCCTCAGGCCGGCCCGGGACCCTCCCCCTACTGCGGTCGGGGGACTCGTTGGTGGGCTGTGAACAGCAGATGGTCGAACCGGGTGCGCAGGCTGGTGTCGGGTTCGAACTCGCCGAATCTGGCGACGATTCGTTCGGCGATGGTGCGGAGCCGGGTATTTGTTTCCTGGGAGCGCCAGGTGAGGATGTCGAACGCGCGGTCGGCGGGGATACCGTAGACCAGCATCAGGGCGCCCTTGGCCTGCTCGATCACCGCCCGTGATTGCTCGAGGGCGGCGACGGTTTCATCGACGGAGTCTTTGACGTCGTTGCGGTGGGAGTCGGTGATGTCGATGTAGAACCCGGTCGTGCCGATCACGGCGCCGGTGTCGTCGTGCATGCGGTCGCCGACGATCACGACCTGGTGGATCTTGCCGGTGGTGTCGATGATGCGGTGTTTGCTGCTGAACGGTTCGGCGTAGTTGATCATCCGGTCCAGGACCAGCGCTACGTGCGGGTGATCCTCGGGGTGTTTGTGCGAGAGCAGCAACTCGGTGGTCGGGGTGACTTCGCCGGGCCGGTAGCCGTGCATCTGGGCGACGGTGTCAGACCATTCCCACCGCTGTCCGTCCAGATAGAAGCGGAAGCTGCCCACCCGCTGCGGCTCACCACCACCGAACACCTGTTCCGAATCCACGTCTATTTTCTAGCGCACCGATAGCGGAAGAGTTGCGAACGCCGTGGCACGTGGTCGTAACCATGCCGACGACGGGAGTGAGCCGAATTCCTTGCTACGCTGTTCCACCACGCCGATTTGTGGAGAAGGTATCGATTCCCGACAAATCGGGGATGGTTCAGGCCGCCGGGTCGTCGCGCATTACTCCCGAGGGGCAGCGTCTGCCTCTCAACCTTCGAATACCAGCAGCGGTTTGCCCCCGTGTGCGGGAGCTTCGGTCAAAAGGACGGCTTCGCTGAACTCTTCGACGGGAATCGGCTGGCCCTCCGGCACGCGCAGTACGCCGCTGTCGACGAGCTGAAAGGGTCCGATCGATCACTGCGGCCATCCGATCCTTCGGGGTCTCGGTGAACCAGCGGAACTACCAGAACCCCGAACGGTTTTGGTTTCGTAGATCAGGGAGCGCGCGAAGACGGGGATGGTGAGTTTTCGGGATCGGTTTTGCGGTGCGTGGACAGCGTACCGTAGACGATCAGCTCACCGTGCGGTGCCAGGGCACGCGAGACGTCCGCACCGACCTGACCGCTGACACAGTCGATCGCCTTGGACACGCCGTCGCGGCCGGCTATGTCGGCAATCCGTTCGCGCAGGTCCTCACGCGACGAGGGTGGGAAGGGCAAACTGGCCCGGCTGGTACGCCGCCTACATGGTCGCCGAACAGGCCGGAGCGGAGCTGCCTGCCTGACTGTCCTCGACATCATCGAGCCGGGACATCCCGACATCCTCGACCAGTTGAAACGGGAGGTGCGCGATGTCGTAGTTCGCGCGCAGGAGAGCCCTCGAGAGGGAGCCGAGTGTCACCGACGGATCGTAGCCCGGCCGAGACGTGCCGTGAGCGAACTGCGCATAGCCTTGCGGAGAACGGCGATCGACCTCGTGAGCCGCGGCCGACGGAGAGGCTGTCACCCTCTTGTCGTTGCAGCGTTGTCAGCGCGTACCGCTATTTCCGCGTGGTCCTGGGCGGCGCGAAGCCGGGCCGTGCGGTATCGGTTCAGTGGGCTGGTGGGGGTACCGAGTTCGGTCCGTCGGTGCCGGCCCGCTGGTCTGCCTGCAGTGCGGGGATGGTGTCGGCGGGGGCGGCTTCGGCGAGGTAGGAGCCTTGGGCGAGGTCGCAGCCGCAGGCGTGGAGGGTGGCGAGTTGGGTCCGGGTTTGCACTCCGTTGCCGATGACGGTGGCGCCGTAGGCGCGGGCGATGGTGACGAAGGCGGTGACGACGGCCTCGGGGCGTGGCCCGGGGAGGGCGGTGATGTAGGACCTGTCGATCTTGAGGGAGTCGAAGATCGGGTATCGGATGAGATATCCGAGTGGGCCGTGTCCGGTGCCGAGGTGATCGAGCAGCAACACTACCCCTAGCTCGTGCAACGCGGTCAGGGTGCCGACGGTGCGGGCGGTCACCGACGCCGATGCGGTCTCGCTGATCTCGAGGCCCAGGCGGTGCGCGGGCAGCCCGGTGTCGGCGAGGATGTCGGCGATCTGGTCGGCGAATAGGGGGTCGCGCAGTTGCACGGTGCTGACATTGACGTGGACGCGGACCTCGGTCCCGGGGTGCGCCTGCCAGGCGGCGGCCTGCCGGCAGGCGGTGCGCAGCCCCCAGGTGCCGAGAGGGCCGATCAGGCCGGTGCGTTCGGCGACGGCGACGAATTCGGTGCGACTGATGTTCCCGAGGGTGGGGTGCGCCCACCGGACCAGGGCCTCGACGGCGACGACGGCGCCGCATCGTAGGTCGACGATCGGCTGGTAGAGCAGGGTCAGCTGGTTGCGGTCGAGTGCGGTGCGCAGGTCGGTGGACATTCGCAGCACCCGGTCGGCGTCGTAGCTGCCGCTTTCGCCCGGGTGGTAGAGCGCGTGACCGCCGGCGCCGGCGCTCTTTGCCCGGTACATCGCCAGGTCGGCCCGCCGGATCAGTTCTTCGGTGGTGCAGGTGGGGTCGGAGACGGCGATGCCGATGCTGGCGCGCAGCGGCACCGGGGTTCCGGTGGAGTGGTCCGGGGTGCGTAGCGCGGTGGTGATCCGGGTAGCGAGGTCGACCGCGGTGTCCGCGGTGCCGATGTCCTCGCAGACGATGACGAATTCGTCGCCGCCGAGGCGGGCGACGGTGTCGGTGGGGCGGACCGCCCCGACCAGTCGCTCCGCCAGCCGGATCAGCGCTGCGTCGCCGTGGGCGTGGCCGAGGCTGTCGTTGACGACCTTGAAGTCGTCGACATCGACCAGCAGCAGAGCGAGAGGGGTGTGGTCCTGGTGGGCGGTGTGGAGGGCGGCGGTGATCCGCCGGTATGCGGCGGTGCGGTTCGGCAGCCCGGTGAGCGGGTCGCGGCTGCTCTGCTGCCGCACCCGGGTTTCGGTGTCGATCCGGCCGATCGCGGCGGACAGCACGGCGGCGACCGCCCGCAGGAACGCGATGTCGCGGTCGGTGTAGTCGCGGGGGTGGGCGCTGTGCACGGTGAGCACCCCCCACGGGGTTCCGTCGCTGATCGGCACGCTGATGCCGCTGCGCAGCCCGCGCCCGGCCATCGTGGTGGTGGCGAACCGGGTTTCGTGCTCCCGGTTCGGGCAGACCACCACGTCACCGGTGGCCAGGGCGTATCCCGGTTGGGTTGCCGGCCCGGCGGCGAAGCTGCGCGGGGTCGGGGGTTGTCCGCGGTAGGCGACGATGTCGAGCGCGTCGCCGGTGTCGGTGAGCCGGGCGATCGAGGCGCACTGCACCCCGATCAGGGTGGCGGCCGCACCGGCGGCGGCGGGCAGCAGGGTGTCGAGGTCGGCGTCGACGGCGAGCTGACCGAGCTCGGCCAGGGCGTGTTGTTCGCGGGCCCGGTGCGCGGTCTCATCGAGTGCCTTCCGGAATCGGCGCTCCTGGGTGCGGCGACCTCGGCGGTCGCGGGCGATGATGGCGATCACCGCGGGGCCGGCCTCCCCGGTGCGCACGGTGAAGGTGGAGACGGACACCGGGATCGGCGCCCCGGTGCCGAAGTGCCGCAGCTCGCTGGTCCCCTCCCAGTGCCCGTCGCGGGTCAGGGCGGCCTCCACCGCGGGGGTCTGTGCCAGCCCGGCGTCGGTGAGGAATTCGGCGGTGGTCCGGGCGCGGGCGTCCACGTCGTCGCGCAGGCCCACCAACCGGATTCCCGCCGGGTTGAGAGACAGGATGCGGCCGGAGGCGAAGTCCGACACCATCACCAGGTCCGTGGCCCGCTCGAACACCGACCGCCACAGTTCGGGGCCCTGCGACTCGAACACCATTGCACCCCTCCCCGTGGCCCGCGCTGCTCATCGGACCGGTGGTTCCGGCCCGAGGCCCGAGGGTCGGGTCGTCGGATACGACCGCGCGCCTCCACCCGCGGTGGGGGGTGTCGCCGCCGCGATCGACAGATCCGCGACGAGCCCGAGGAAGGCGCGTGCATAGGGGGAGTCGGCGGTGGTTGCGGCGACGGCCGGCCAGTCGACTCGTTCGCCCAGGACCCGGGCGAGCTGCACCATCGGCACGAAGTCGCACCGGTGCGTGCCGAGTTCGTGAAGTTTGTCGGTCATCAGATCGGTGGCAGCGATCACCGGAGCCGCGGCGCTCCCGATCTGCACCGATGAGGCCCGGTCCAGCAGACGCCCGGTGACCGCGACGGAGTTCGGGCGCCCGAACACCAGGTCGACCGGGGTGTCGCCGTCATAGACCGTGTTCAGCCGGTCCTCGCGTCGCCCGGCGGCCCGCATTCCGGCGGTGGCCAAGGCCTCGGCTGCGCGCCGCGCATCGTCTCGTGTGAGGACGATGGTCACGTCCTGCTCGGCGGGTGGCCCGCCGAGCAGGTGTGCGGCGCAGTCGCCGGCCACGGCGAACCGGATCCCCTTGGCCGAGAGGAGCTTCACCACCCGCACCAGGGTTTGCTGTAGCTCCTCCTCCCGAGCATCCGTCGCCCGGGGGTCGGGGAACTCGCTCGACCGCGGTGGATGCCGGAGGGGTTGCTGTTCGGTGACCATGGAGCGGGCGTACCCGATCCCGATGCGATGAACCCTCCCACCCCCTCCCAGTACGAGCCCGCAGGCGTCGCACCGACGGCGGAGGCTCGCTCGACGGAAGGGGTGGTGAACGTCCCCGGGGGCTGACACCGGGAAGTCACGGGACATGCCCCAGACAGGGGTTCGGCCGGGAATGTTTTCACATTCTCGGCCGGATCTCTGCTTCTCGAGTCTTTCACCGTTACCGATTACTCTCTCGATCCGCGAATTCTAATTTACGCGCGCTCAGCGGCCCACCGCAATGCCACTCATCGACTCGTCACAGGTGCTGCTCGCCGGTGACGAGGATGAGGGCGTAGCCCCCGGGCGAACGGCGCGACCGCCCGCCAGCCCTCGGCGGCCAGTGCCGAGGTGGCGCCAGATCGGCGCGGTGTCCGGGAAGCCGTGCAGCAGCACCGCAGCGGCGCGTCATCAGTGCTTATGATCCAGACGTGTAGCCGAGCGGAAGGCGCAGACCGATGCCCGAGAAGAAGGATCGCAGTCCGAGACCCGAACCCGGTCCATTCGGCGCGGGCGCGCGGGTGCTGGTGCGCCGGCCGTCCGAGTCGGCGCAGACCGGTCGGATCATCGAGGATTACGCCGAGCTGACCGACACCGAGGAGCGCGGGCACGCCTGGGCGCCGGTGCACCGGTGGGCTGTCGCCCTCGACGACGGGCGCCTTGTGTTCGCCGACACCGACGACCTCACCGCCGAGCCGAGCACGCCAGGATCCTCCGGGTAGACCGACCTCGGCCGGTGGACGAAGCAGCCCGAGACCATGTCCCGGGCGACTGACCAGGGTTACATCACCGCCACGAGGCCGGTGAAGAAGAACGGCGCCGTGCCACCGAAGCAGAAGACGGTCGCGTTCCCGTCGCGAAACCGCTGAGCTTTCCCGCAACCCCGGGCTCGAACGCACCGGTCTCGACGTCGAAGCCGGAGTCGAATCCGAAGCAGGTCCAGCTCTCACCGGAGGGTACCGTCACCACCACTTCACCGGACGCCCCGGCGCTCAGCGCCGGTACCGCGGCGGCGGTACCGCCCGCGAAGACCATCGCGGGCGCGATGACCGCCGACGCGATGCGGTGCGGAGAGCCACCATCGCAATTGCGGCCAGGCCGAGCCGGTTTGCCGCCGCCCGGGTGGCCGCTGATCTATGGGTTCAACTGTTCGCCGGTCACCAGGAAGATGACCCGCCGCCCGACCACGACGGTGTGGTCGCCGAAGCGTTCGTAGAAGCGGCCGAGCAGGGTGATGTCTACAGCGGCCGGGATGCTGCCGATCCAGGACGGGTCCTGGATCAGGGTGAGCAGTCGTCGGTGCAGGTCGTCGAGCTCGTCGTCGCGTCTGCCGATCTCGGCGGCCAGTTCGGGATCGTGCGTGCGCAGGACCCGTTCGGCGAGGCCGGCTAGTTCGGCCGCCACTCGCCCCATCCGGGAGAGCAATTCCTCCGCCTCCCCGGAGGCGACGTGCTCGGGGTGCCGACGGCGCATGCTTTCGGCCACATGCTGCACCAGCCCGCCCATCCGGCTCAGATCCGTCACCAGGTGCACACCGGTAACGACCTGGCGCAGATCCCGGGCGACGGGGGCCTGCAGCGCCAGCAGCGCCATCGCCTGCTCCTCGCACGGACCGCGTAACTCCTCGATCCGTTCGTTGAGGTCGAACACCCGCTCAGCCATCGGAAGGTCGGCATTGACGAGGGCGTCGGTGGCCGTCTCGATGGCTTCCCCGGCCAGGCGGCACATCAGTGCCAATCGATCGGTCAGTGCGTCGAGCTGCTCGTGAAACTTCATCCGCATATGCATCATCATCGTGCACTCCGCCGGGCGCCGGGCTCGTCGTTTTTCGACAAACGGTTCAGAACCGATCAGTGAGTGCGCGACGTCCACGACAACGACCGGGTCGAACCATCACCGGGCAGACGACGGCCGGCTTGCGCGAGGGCTGCCACCGTCGAAGACGATGCGGCCGTGGCCGCCGAATATCTCCGCCAGCGACTCGGTCACCTCCGGGTAGAAGAGGTGACGACATCGAGGCTGCGGGACGACAACGCCGGTCGGTCGGTCGGCCGACCGCGGCCTAGAGTCGGCAGCTGTCGCACTTCATTTCCGTCGCCCGGTCGCCCGTCCATGGCCAGCATCGGGCGCAATCAACCGCATGGGCCGATTGCCCGCCCATGTACCCAGGTCCGACGGCCTTTCCAGGAGTGCGGCGCGATCACCGACCCGCCCACCGGGATCCGCCGGACTGCTCGGCGGACGGCGGCATGACACCCTGTGACGAGACTTCACACCCGCCGACCGTTGGGAGGACCCGTGCCGCATGATCCCCTGGACCCTCTGGATCGGCGCCCTGCTGGTCGTCGGCGGCTCGGCCGCCCAGCTCAAGCATCAGGCAGTGGGCGGCCCGCGCCCGCTGGGTAGTCGCCGTGTTGGCCTTCGTGGCCACCGCAGTGGGGGCTGTGACCACGTCCGAACTCTCGCTGCCCTTGCTGATCACTCTCGTGGTTGCGATCGCGGCGACCTGTGCCTTGGTCGCAATCACCAATCAGCCGGCAAAGTCCGCGGCCGCGCGACGGGGCACGCAGTGATCACCGCGGTCTGCGCCATGGTTTTCGGCGTACTGCTCGCGGATACGACCTGGCGGACCGCTGGCGCACCCGCCAGTCGGAGCGGGCGCGGATCGCCGGGATCGCCGCCGGTCTCGACCGCTTCCAATGGTGGGTGCTCGAAGACCTCGCCGACGCACGCCAGGCGTTCCTGAAGCGAGACCGCACATCAGGGGATGACGAGGTCCGGGCGTTCATCGCGGCCCGCGAACACGCCACCGAGATCGGCATCCCCGACGAGCTGGCGGTCTACCGGCTGGCCGACCAGATCATCCAAGACCGGGACCCGCACGCCCTCATGTAGGTGGGGAGGCAGACCCTAGAACGGTCCCTGAGAACTCCACAGGGACCGTTTTAGGGTCTGTCACGCCTGTGGCGCCCGTTCACCGCGGCCCGCACGGGCACCCCGACCCGGTTCACCAGCGAGGCCGCGCCTGCGCCACCTACACCGGTACCGCACCGATGGAGGTGGCCAGCGCCGACAAACAACGGCACCGGCTTTCCCATGCCGGCGTTTGAACACTCAATCCCGCCATGTGCCGTTGCCGTGGCCCAGGCTCGCACCCCCGGGTACTACCGAGGCACGATCGAGGATGACAAAACCCACAGGAGGCGATGCGCTGCTCGAAGCGGCAGGTCGCGAAACGACTGTGGCGCACCATGAAAGACGACCACGTGGCCGGTCTGACGTCATGGCTTTTCGGCACTGCAGGAACTCCGAGACGTGTTTCGTGACCGACCTCTGGGAAATCCCGCGGGTTCGTCGCGCGAGCTGGTGACATCTGGACCCGATCGTCATGCCGAGGTGAGTGTCCAGTCGCGGCGTTCGGTGAGGGCGCGGTGCAAGTGCTGGGTCCAGCGGCGGCGTTCGTCGCTACTGCGGTCGTGGGTGATCGTGATTCGCCGGGTCCAACTTTCGGGTAGCCCGCGGTCGTGGATGGCCAGTTCGATGACCACCCGAAGAGCGGGGTCGGGTGCCCCGGTGACCACGATGCGGCCCGGTTCGCCGCCCATCTCCATCCGGGCCCCGAGTACCGCGGCGACCACTTCGGCGACCTCGAGCACGGACTGTGCCCCGAGAACGTCGAGGTGGTCGACTCCGGTCATCTCGGTCCTCCACTTCCGTGCCGGCGGGGCTTAGAACCTCCGGGATCGTGGACCGAATCACATCACGTACGTCGGTCGGCGGTTCGGGTGGCACTGGCGTCACGTGCATCACCAGGCTGGTTTGGTCGGTGGTTCCGTCTCCGACCACTCAGGCCCGGCCGGGTGCGAGTACCGGCCGGGACCCGAGTGGACGGTGCAGTGGGTGCACGCGAGGTGCCATCCTATCGGTCTTTATAAAGGAACTTCTTATAAAGGCTGATAATGTCTGATGAATGGATCCGGTCCTCAACCCGTTCAAGCCCGGTGCCGGTCTGCGCCCGCCCATCCTTGCTGGTCGCGACACCCTGTTCGGGGACTTCGACATCGTCCGCCGGCGGATCACCGAACTGGGCGAGGGGGACCGCAGCTGGATTCTCACCGGACTGCGCGGGGTCGGCAAGACCGTGTTGATCGGGGAACTCGCGCGCACCGCGATCAACGGGGGCTGGATTGTCGCCAAGCTGGAGGTCCGCAAGGGTCATTCCATGGCCGAGGAACTCGCCACCACGCTCGCCACCAGCCTGCGGGGCGCGAGGCGGCGATTCGACCCACACAAGCTCACCCAACTGTTGGGCGTGTTCACCTCGTTCACGGTGTCGCTGAACGTGGGTGTGGTCACCCTCGGTGTCGATATCGACCCGGCTGCCGGGTTCGCCGACACCGGCCGGTTGTCCACCGACCTGACCGACCTGTTCGTTGTTCTCGGTGAGACCGTGCGTGAGCTGGGTGTCGGTGCGCTCATCCTGATCGATGAGCTGCAGGAGGCGACTGCCGAGGAGATGGCGGCGGTCAGCACCGCCATCCATCAGATCAGTCAGACCTCGCCGGTGTTGCCGTTGTTCCTGGTCGGCGCGGGTTTGCCGTCGCTGCCGTCGCAGTTGGCCACGGCCAACAGTTACGCCGAGCGGCTGTATCAGTTCCGGGCGTTGTCGACCCTGAGCGAGCTGGACTCGCGGGCGGCGCTCGTGCAACCGGTCATCGAGCGGGACGCTGAATGGGACGAGGCGGCACTGCGGCTGGCGCTGGACGCAGCCAACGGTTACCCCTATTTCCTGCAGGAGGTGGGGAAGGCGGTGTGGAACAACGCCTTAGGGAGAGTCTTCACCGTGGAGGATGCGCGGGTCGGCACCGACGTCGCGCGAGAGGAAGTCAATGCCGGTCTCTACCAGTCGCGGTGGGACCGTGCGACACCGGCGCAGAAGGACTTGCTGCGGGCCCTGGCGGAGGAAGGCGAAGGCGATGGTGTCGTCGTCCGGGACCTGGCCAGGGCGATGGGCAAGCCCAGCGCGTCGGCGCTGTCCGTGCCGCGCGACGAACTGATCAAGAAGGGTCTGGTCTACGCGCCCGAACGCGGCGTCCTCGCCTTCACGGTTCCCGGCTTCCACCAGTTCATCCGCGACCAAGACTGAGCTGATTGCTCGATGCGGCCGCGGCGCGCCGCGGCACGAGGGAATCGTCGCGTCCGTTCCCGCAGCGTGTAGACCCGCTGGGATGCACACGTCTGACAAGGCCCAGGTACAGACCCGTATGGCAAGACGATCATCGTCATCCGCTTTGTCCGTGACTCATGTCTGGGTGGCAGCCGGAATCGAGGGTGGTTCGCGCGGGTTGTGGTGCGGTCCTTCATCTCCGGGGACCTCGTCAGCCGGCGACTACGCTCGACTTGGAGCTAGGATCGGACGGCGGCCCGTACAGCCGGTTTCGTCAAGCAGGTGGTCTCCTCGACGCTCTACCGCCTGGACGGAACGGTCGAAACCACACGTGATCCCGCGGTGTGGACGCTCGCGCACCGCGGCTACAGCGGCTGCGGTCGCCTCGATGTCGGGGTCTACCGGACGCAGGCCGACGCGCTGCAGGCGGGTGCCACTCTGGTCGCCGGTCTCGGTTCCCGGGCACTCGGGCTGGTCTTCGACGGCACCGAACAGGCCCGCACCGTCGCGTACCACCGCACCTCGATCGCATAGACCCGGCGTAGGGCCACGAATTGGGCGGCTTGCCGCCCAGTCGGTTCAGGCCCGGGCGTCAACCAGGGTGTCGACACAACCCGGTGAATCCGCCCTGGCTCCGGCCGTCAGTGCGACCGAGTATGCCGTCAACGTGGTGAGGGCCGTCGCCGTGCCATCGACAGCATCGGGGCACGCCGACATGGGAGCCCTCAACGGCCACGGCAACGCACGCTCCCTCGCCCGGATCCTCTCGACCATTGCGCTCGGCGGTGAGAGCAAGGGTGTCCGCCTACTCAACAGCGCATCGATCGACATGATCTTCGACGAGCAGAACAACGACGTCGACCTTGTCCTCGGTGTGCCGTTTCGGCGGGGCATCGGATACGCACTGCCGCGCCTCGGCACCGTGCCGGGCATCCCGGACGGTCGGATCTGCTTCTGGGGTGGGTGGGGTGGATCGATGACGGAGATGGACCTCGTCCGCCGAATGACGTTCACCTACATGATGAACAAGATGGGGCCAGGCATCATCGTCTACGACTCGTAGTGAGCAGTACCTACGCGCCACGTACGACGCCATCAGCGAGGTAGTCACGGTATGACGCTGGCGCTGGGACGACTGAAGGAGCGCTGTGAACGGCATGCACGCTCAATCGAGGACGCCCTCTCCTGCTGCCCGTGAGCTGTTTCCCGAACTGCTCGACGGCCCCAGTTGAACCTCAAGGCGGTCAGGTTCGGATCCAGTTCGTAAAAGATCTTCATGGACGCAACCCGCGCTTGCCTCAGCAGCACCGATCTTCTGTGCTCGTGTCCCACTCCTGTCGGCTGCGGCCGGGCCGCCGTGAGCACAGCGTCCGTGACTTTGGTCCCTTGTGAGGTGGTGCAGAGCCTCCGATGCTTGTCGTATGGCAGTCGGACGCAAGATCGTCGGTGTCGCCGGGACGGCAGCTGTCGTCTACGTAGCCTGGGTACGCCCTCGGCTCGTGCGCTGGGGCGCGACGGATGAGGAAATCGCTGGACCGTATCCCGGTGCCGATCTGGTTCCCGACGGTGAGAGGGGCGGGGCGATGGCCGTCACGATCGACGCCCCGCCGGATCGGATCTGGCCGTGGCTCGTCCAGCTGGGCGGGGATCGTGGGGGATGGTACTCCTGGGATCACCTGGACAACGGCGGTCGTCCAAGTGCCCACAGAGTCCACCCCGAGTGGCAGCACATCGCCCTTGGCGACTACGTGAAGTACTGGACACGCCGCCACGGCCCGGTGGACGCGTGGGAGGTTGCAGCGCTTGAACCGAATCGGTTCCTGGGACTGCGCGGGTTGAGCGATCTTCGAGGTCGCAATCTTGATCCCAAGCAGCCACGGCCGTCGGCCTACACGGAAGGACTCTGGGGCTTCCTGTTGAATGAGTTGCCTGGCGGGCGCACACGTCTGGTGATCGGCGGTTATCAAGTCTTCCGCCCTCGATGGCTTGGACGTTTCGTGTTCTACTGGCTCTTTCCCCCGGTTGTCTGGATCATGCAGGCACGGATGTTGGCCGTACTCAAGCGCAACGTCGAACGAGCGGCCCGCGGAAGCACTGGTTAGCCTCCGGTCCGAACGCATCCCCGGTTCGGAGACGCACGAACGCACCGCGGAGCGTGCGCGGTTTCTCTCATCCCAATATAGTTTCCCGACGATGGGGTGTCGGCGTTGCACGAGACCCCGGATCGAGATCCGCCGTCACTTCAGGTCGCGTCGGCGGAAGGCCATCAATCCGACTGTGACCAGCGCGGCCGTGATGACCGCCTCCCAAACCACCGACGTCGGGTCGAATTGTCCACCAGGCAATTTCGGAAGGTGACTGAACGACCCCAGGTCGAGGACCCAGGCCGGGAGACCGGCGAGAGAGCCGACCGTGAAGATCAGGATGAACATCACGTAGACGGCCCACGCGGTAGGCGTGAAGCGGGGCAGCAGTCCGAACAGCGCAACGGTTACTCCGGCCGATATCCAGATCGCGGGAAGTTGGACCAGCGCGCCGCCGACTGTCGCGGGGAGCTTGTCCGCGATGTCACCGACGGACGCGCCGTATGTCACTCCGACGGCGATACGGGCGACGACGATGGCGACGGCCGGGCCGAGCATCGCGAACAGCAGGTGGCTCAGTGCCCACTGGACGCGGCTGACAGCTGCTGCGATTACTGGCTCGCCGCGTTGCGCGGTTTCCTCGTAGTGGAGCCGGAGTGTGGCGGAAATCGCGTAGGCCGATGCGGCGATCCCGAGCATGGTGAGTGCGAACGCGACGAAGATGTCTTCCACCGTTGCATCGCCGCCTATGCGGACGAGGAAATCGTTGATCGTCTGGCTGTCGCCGAGTTGGTTGCCGAGTCCGTTGGGGCGCTACCGAACAACAGTCCGTACAGGAGCAGGGCGACGGTCCACGCGAGCAGTGTTCCGCGGTGCATCCGCCAGGCCAGACCGACGGGCCCCGAGAGAGTCGGCCCGGCGGTCTCGGCGCCGGATCGTTCGGCGATGAGACCGCCGCCGATGTCGCGGCGGCGAAGCAGGGTGTAGGCGGTGGTGATCAACACTGTGGTCGCTGCCACATGCAGAAGGAGTACCCACCAGCGCTCCTCGGCGAAGGGGCGCAGCTGCAACGACCACCCTGGCGGCGACACCCACGACAGCGTCCCGGAACCGGCATCACCGACGGCGCGGAGTGCAAAGAACACTCCGAGTGTGCCCAACGCGATGCCGCGGGCCGTTCGCGCCGAGCGGGTCAGCTGCGCGGCGCCGGCGGCGATGCCGGTGAACACGAGACCACTTGCGGCCAGCGCGGCTCCGTAGCCGACCGAGCCCGCCAGTGGCAGGTCGAATATACGTAACACGGCGCCGAACGCGGTTTCCGTCACGATCGACGCGCCGGTGGCGACGACAATGGCGGCCGTCAGTGCGGCGTACCGGCCGACCGAGGTCGAATCGATCAGCTCGGCGCGCCCGGATTCCTCTTCGGCCCGGGTGTGCCGGATCACGGTCAGGATCACCGCGACGGCGATCACGGTGTACAGCGCCCCGGCTTTCCAGGTCGCCACCACGCCGGGACTGGAGTTGAAAATGGGCCCTTTACATAGCGATTTGGGCGTGGCTGGCCGCGGTCGCCGCCGCGAACTTTGCCAGTGTCAAGGGACATGGGAGCGTCCCTGTAGGCGGACAGGTGGTGTCCCTATGCGCGGACAGCTGATCTCCCTGTCGGCGGTCAGCTGATCTCCCGCACCATCAGGTCAGGGGCATCACCCCGCGTCCGGCGGTGGCCTCCTGCAATCGCAGCGAGGTGCCTTCGGTGATCACGACATGCGCATGGTGGAGCAGTCGGTCGACCGCGGCGGTCGCGAGCGTTTTCGGCATGATCGTGTCGAACCCGGACGGGTGCAGGTTGCTGGTCACCACGACGCTGCGGCGCTCATAGGCGGCATCGACGAGGCGGTAGAACGCCTCGGCGGCGGCCTGACCGGACGGCAGCATGCCGATGTCGTCGACGACGATCAACTCGGCGCGGGTGATCTTGGTGATGGTCTTGGTGATCGACCCGTCCACCGCCGCCCGCCCGATCGCGGCGGTCAACGTTTCGAGGGTGAACCACGACACCCGCATGCCCGCGTCGATCACCGCATGCGCGAGCGCCTCGACGAAATGGGTCTTGCCGGTCCCCGACGGTCCGCTGACCGCCAGGTTCTCGGCGCGCTGCACCCACTCCAACGTGCTCAGGGCTTGCTGGGTAGGAGCCGGGATCGATGAATCCTGTTCCCGCCATGAGGAAAACGTCTTGCCGGCGGGAAGCCCGGCGGTTTTGCGGCGCATCGCCTTCGTTGCCTCGTCCCGGCCGTGGACCTCCTCGTCGAGAAGGACCTTGAGGACCTCGGTCGGATCCCACCGCTGCGCTTTCGCCGTCGCCAGCACCTCCGGTGCGGCAGCCCGCAGGTAGGGCAGACGCATCCGTTTGAGGACGGCGAGGAGGTCGTCGGGCAATGGCGGTGCGGGGTTCATGAGCTTGCCTGCGCACTGGTGCTGCCGAATCCGGCCCAGGCGGCGGTGCCGGGTTGGACCGAATGCTCCTCGTCGGCGACGACAACCGCGCCGGCTGTGGTGTCGGTGTGGTGCGCGACGATCGCCGGCAGGTCCCCCTCGGCGAATCGGCCCGCTTCGGCTGCTCTCGACAGTGCCGAGTCGACGGTCTCGGCGCCGACGAATACGGCCAATTCGACTGCGGCGGTCATCTTCGCCCGGATCCGGACCGTGCCGGCCGCCGACGCGGCGACCAACCAGGTGTGCGCCCCGGGTCCGAGGTCGAGGAACCGGGCTTCGGCCGCGGAACGGGCCTTCGGTCGTGGTGGGCGTGGTGCCCCGTCCGGTTCTTGGGGGTGGCCGGGGTAATGCGCCAGGTCGATGCTCGGATTGCCGGGTGTCGAAAGACGGTGCCGCGCAATCTCTGTCAAACCACGACGGTCACCGGCCCAGTCCGGGGTCCGCGGCAGGGAGTCGAGGTCGGCAACGACGACCAGGTCGGTGCCGGCAGCGCGCACCCACACTTCGGTGCCGACCAACCCCGGTGGCGTCGAATACCGCACCGACCCGAACCGGATCGTCTGATCGGTGCCGACGCTGCGGGTGGTGCCCAATGCCAGGGTGTGTGGGGCGGTCGGCAGGGTGTGCAGCCGGGCGCGTTCCTCGGCCAGGGCCTCCTCCGGGATGCGGGCGCTTTCGCGGTGCCGACGGGCATTGACCGTGGCGCAGAACTGCTCGCACGCGGCCTCGAGGTCGGCGAACGAGGCGTAGTCCGGCAGCAGGTTCGCGTCGGTGGGCACCAGATCGGCTTTGGCGATCTTGACGGTAGCTTCGCTGCCGCCCTTCGATTCGGGGTCGAAGGGCACGCAGGTGTGCACGGCCATGCCATAGTGGCGGGCTGTTTCGACGATCTGCGGATGCCGCACCGGGATCCCGGCGACGTGGTCGATGCTGACCGTACGGGGATTGTCGGTCAACGCGTAGGTCGGCACCCCACCGAAGCGGCGCACCGTGGCATCGAGGCACGCGATCAACGTCGGCAATGTTTGATCCCACACCGGGATCACCACCCGGTAGCGTGACCATGCCAGCCAGGCGCAGAACAACAGGGTCGAGCGCAGGATCCCACCGGGCCCGGGTACTTTCGGGCCCGCACCCCAGTCGAATTGCATCCACAGTCCGGGTTCGGTGATCCACGGTCGGTAGGTGCGGCGGTGCCCGGCCCGCCATGCGGCTTTCGCCTCCGCGACGGCGCGTCGGGTGGTGCGTTCGGTGCCGTCGAAGCCGAGAGCGACGAGGCGCTCGTGGACGATGTCGGCACGAACCTTGCCTTTGCTGCGCTCGACCCATTGCTCGATCTGGGGTAAATGCTCGTCGATGATGCGCGGTCGCCGCGACGGGCCGGTCACCGGCATCCCGGCGTCACGGGCGGCGACGTAACGTCGGACCGTTTTCGGATCGACCCCGGCCAGCTGCGCCGCGGAGTGCGCGGTGCCGGTGGTGTCGTAGGCCTCGAGAATTTCCATGATGTCCCTGTCAGACTTCTTCATGCGTCCCTCCGGTGGGAGTCGCTCGTAGGTGGTCGAAGACCTCGAGCAAAACCCCGGAGGGGCGTCGGTGTCAGGACCGACACACCGCCGGCCCCTTGTCCATCGACAGGGAGATCAGCTGTCCGTCAGTAGGGACGAACGTGTCCGTCTACAGGGAGGTTGGCATGTCCGCTAGCAGCCAGATCGGCGGCCGTTGGGTAGACCGATTCGATGCTGCCGGCATAGGTGATCGGCATCAGCACGCCGATGATCAGGGCCCACATCGGAAGCACGTCCCGGTCGCGGCGCAGGCACAGTCGCAGAAGGTGAAGTGTTCCGGTGAAGTCTGCGGTGAGATCCGCGCGCGTCCCAGCATTCGCGGAACTGGTCGCGGACGTGGTGATCATGTCCGTTCCTTCACCCTGTTCGCGATCGGTTCGTCCGGGGTGCCGTCCCCCCGACAATGCCGAAGGAACAACTCCTCCAACGTGGGTGGTGTGCTGACCAGGCTCCGGACGCCCGTGTCCCCGAGTACCCGGATCAGCTGGCCGAGGCCGACGCTATCGACCTGACAGCGCAGAGTGCTGCCGTTGATCGTGATGTCCGCGACTCCGGGTATGCGGTGCAGGTCGCCGGATCGCCGAGTAGCTCGGCGGTGATCGACGTGTGGCTGAGGTGACGCATCGAGTCGACGGCGCCGCTGTCGACTGTCTTGCCGTCGCGGATGATCGTCACCCGATGGCAGAGCGCCTCGACCTCGGAGAGAATGTGGCTCGACAGCAGGATGGTGGCGCCGCGCTCGACGGCTTCGCGGGCGCACTCACGGAAAATTTGCTCCATCAACGGGTCCAGGCCGGAGGTGGGTTCGTCGAGGAGCAGAACCCGGGCGTGTGACGAGCAGAGCCGACACCAGGGCGACCTTCTGCCGGTTCCCCTTGGAGTAGCTGCGCGCCTTCTTCCGCGGGTCCAGGTCGAACCGTTCGACCAACTCGTCGCGGCGGTGTTCATCGAGCCCGCCGCGCAGTCGTGCCAACAGGTCGATTGTTTCGCCACCGGACAGGGACGCCCACAGCGTGACATCGCCCGGCACGTAAGCCACTTCACGGTGCAGCGCGAACCCTCGGACCACGGATCGCGACCGAGCAACCGGGCCTGACCGGCTGTGGCGCGCAGGATCCCGAGAAGTACGCGGATGGTCGTGGACTTTCCGGAGCCGTTGGGCCCGAGGAAGCCGTGGATCTCGCCGGCGTCGACGGTGAGGGCCAGGCCGTCCAAGGCGTGAACATGACCGAAGTGCTTGTGCAGGCCGTGCACTTCTATGATGTGTTGCATGTCCGCCTCCGTCGTGCTCCTCGCAGGTCTGCAACCACTTCCCTGGCCGGTGCGGCTTTCGGACTTTCGGGCGCCGATCTTCGTCAACTGTCGCTGATCCGTCGGCGGATGTACTAGGGCCTTTCGTCTGCGATCCTTCGCTGCCACACCACACGGGTCAGGCGGAGGTAAATGTAAATGATGGAGGTCCCGAATCCGGGACGCGCGGTACATGTGGTTTCCAGCTCGCGGAAGCTGGTAGCCGACACCCCGATGCGCGCCTGGAGTAACGATTCACACTGAGACTGCTGATGCAGCGAAACCACTTTGCAGACCTGCACCCTGCGCTCCACTGCGGTGAGCAGTGAATCCCCACGCCGCCCACCACGGTCTCCGCGCGGCACTTGACGAGAGGGCGGCCCCAGTGACGAGGCTGCTCACCGATCTCGGATCGGGTAACGAGAGGAAACGCCTGGCCCGCTCCCAACACGACTCTCCGGCGCCTCCTACGAAGGTTGCTGGCGCCTCCCATTCCCTTCTTCGCGCTCGCGGCCGCCTACCTGGCACCGCGGTCGTCACTACAGGGTCGGTCGGAATGGCCCGGCGAAGGAAGCCCGAGGCAGCTCGGGCGGTTACCGGTCCGGTCCGTCGCTGAAGACGAGTCGGCGGCCGGTGATTTCGGTGGGCGTGATCTCGACGTAATTGAACCTGGGGGTGGCCAGCCATGACCGCAACGGCAACTCGTCGGCTGCGGCGACCTCGTCGAGCTTCTGAAGCCGCCGCGCGGTGCCGTGGACGATGACGCTCCACCCCGATTTCTCGGCTAGCTCGTCCACCTCGAAGGCGACGTCCCGGTTGATGGTGAGTTCGACGAGCTTGGTTCCCTCCGCGGTTCGGAAGTACACCTTGCGCTGATGGACGACGTAGTTGACGGGAAAGATGTCGACCCGGCCGGTCACGCTCAAGGCGAGCCGCCCCAGCTCTTTCGAGCTGAGCAGTTGCCAGCTCTCCTGCGCGGTCAGCTCGGTGATCGGTTGCCCGGCTGCCTCATCCGTGCCATTGCCCATGTCTGATGATGGCATCCGAATGCCGTCATTGTCAGCACGTTGGGCAAGCTGATGCCTCACTGCCGCCGGCAGTAGGGGCGCTCGGTGTCGATCTGCGCTTCCCGCTGTACGCGCAGCGGCGCGGGTCTACCCTTCTCCAGAGGAGTCGATTCAGGTGTCGAATCGGGAGTTCATGATGGCCACAGGTCCGCTCAGGAGGCCTTACCCGACTCGGTATTGCCGCGAGAGTGCCACTCTTCCCCCGATCACCACGACCGACCCAAAGAACCCCGACGAGATGAATCTCGTCACCGCCTTCGCACCTCGTCATGATCGGCGGACTGATAGCAATGCTGAGCCGAGTCGGCAGTGTCGGGTCTATTTCCTGTCGAGCAGTCCAGCCAGTTGTTCACGATGCACGGCGCGATCATGCTGCTGGTGTATGCGACACCGGTGGTATTCGGATTCGCCAACTATTCCCGCAACTCACGGCTGAGTGTCCGACAGTGGATAGGGCGCTTACCTCCCGCAAAGCCGAACCAGCGACGGGGATTCTCGTGAGGCGGATAGCCGCGATGGAAGATGGACGGCACCAGACTGAATGCAACGACAGGAGGCGAAGACGATGGGAAGCGACGACCCAAGCGCCAAGGAACTTGCCGTCAACGAATGCTGGGCACTGCTCCGTACCGAGAGCGTTGGCCGCCTTGCCGTGTGGGTGGACGACCACCCGGATATTTTCCCTCTCAACTATGCGGTCGATCATGGAACCATCGTGTTCAGGTCCGGGAGAGGCACCAAGGTGTCCGCTGCGCTGTCGGATGCGCCGGTTGCGCTGGAAGTCGACGGCTACGAGGCGCCGGCGCACGAAGCGTGGAGTGTTGTAATCAAGGGGCGCGCCGAGGGGATCCTTGAGATCGATGAGTTGATGGACACCGTGGATTTGCCGCTCTTTCCATGGCAGAAAGGGGCGAAGAATCTTTTCATCAGACTCGTTCCCACACTGGTGACCGGCCGCCGGTTTCCGGTCGTCGACCCGGCCGTTTGGCGGACTCCCCTCTCGAACGTGCGACGCTCACCCTCGGAATAGGTGTGGATTGCAACACGTCCGCTGACCTCGGGACTAGTCCGTGTAGAAGCAGGACAACGGTCGACGCCAGCGGTATGCCGTGGTACATCCCCACACCCGGCCTATACCGGCCCGGCGAGAGTCGGCGCGGCGGCTTCGGCCGCTTCGTCCATTATGTGTCGGCCCCTTGGCCGGTGTACTGGGGCCTGGTCTGCGATCCTTCGCAGCCTCAGGATGCACATCAGATCGAGGAAAGGTGGCGGCTTCGTATTCTGGGGCGGCGGGGCAGGTGTGGCTTCCGGTGCACGGGAGGAAGTGACCAATGACCCTGACGTGCGGCTGGAGGCAGGACTCACACTGAGACTTCGGGGACCGCGGACCGGGAGGAATTGCCTGTGCGAACCGGCAGAGTGGCTGTTCTCGTCTTGGGCTGTCTGAGCGCCCTGACCGGATTCGCGCTTCTCACTGCCGCGGTGTTTCTCGGGTGGGCCTACTTCATGCAACGCGACGGTGGGCATTTCACCTCCCCGAGTGCGCGTTACGAGACGAGTGAAAGCGCGCTCGTGTCGGAAAAGGTCGACCTGTTCGCCGGTGCGGACCTGCCCGAAGGCTTCAGTTCCGAGGACCTCGGCCGGGTTCTTCTGCGAGCCACCTCCCGTGATCCCGATCGAGATATTTTCATCGGGATCGGTCCCCGCGATGAGGTCGACAAGTACTTCACCGATGTTGCTCACACCGAGGTGACGGCGGTGCAGTTCGATCCGTTCCGGCCGACCTATCGGCAGATTCCCGGCGCACGGCAGGCAGCATTGCCCGGGGAACAGCCATTTTGGTCGGCTTCTTCATCAGGGCCCGGCATGCAGGAAGTGCGATGGGAGCTACGGCAGGGGGCCTGGACGGCTGTCGTGATGAATGCCGACGCGACCCCAGGGGTGTCCGCCGACATTCAAGCCGGTGCACATCTAGCGTTTCTCGGCCCGCTCGCTCTGGGTGTCGTGATCGGCGCAGTCGCCCTTCTGGTCATCGGAATTCCGTTGATCGTGGCAGGAGCAATCGGCCTGGGCCGGCACGGTCCGCCGCAACCACATCCCGTCGGGGCCGACGACAGGGACGCCGGCGACCCCAGTGACGCACAGGGTCCGTCGACGGTCTATCCCGTTCGTCTCGTGGGTGAACTCGACGCGCCACTGTCGCGATGGATGTGGCTGGTGAAATGGCTCCTGGCGATCCCGCACTTCTTCGTACTCGTCTTCCTCGCTGTCGCGTTCGTCGTCACTACCCTGGTGTCCGGATTCGCGATCCTGTTCACGGCACGGTACCCGCGGGCCCTCTTCGACTTCAATGTCGGTGTTCTCCGGTGGATGTGGCGAGTGCAGTTCTACGCCTACTCGGCGCTGGCCACGGACCGCTACCCACCCTTCACCCTGAAACGTACCGATTATCCGGCGGACTTCGACGTCGACTACCCTGCCCGGCTCTCTCGTGGGTTGGTCGTCGTGAAGTGGTGGTTGTTGGCGCTCCCGCACTACCTGATCCTGGCGTTACTCGCGGGAGGCTGGTTCGGGAGTTGGCGTGCCGGAGTGTCCGTCACCGCCGGTGCGCACTACGGGCAGCCGTGGTTTTTCAGTTCCGTGCTCGGTCTCGTGGTGATTTTCTCGGCGATGTCGCTGCTCGTCACCGGACGGTACCCACACGGTTTGTTCGACTTCGTGATGGGCATCAATCGCTGGGCGTTTCGCGTTGCGGCGTACGCGACTCTGATGCGAGACGAGTACCCACCGTTCCGTCTCGATCAGGGACCATTCGAGCCGCATGAGTCCACGGCGGGTGCGGACGGAGACAATTCTGGCGCCGACACCTCCCGAGAAGGGCCCCGCACATGAAGGTATTGGTGGCGTACGCGACCGCGAAGGGCTCGACTCGCGGAATAGCGGAGCGACTCGGGTCGTGTATCGAGGGTTCCGGGCGGGCGGTCGATGTGCGGTCGGCGGCGGATGTGTCTCAGGTGCACTCCTACGACGTGATTGTTCTCGGGAGTGCGATCCATGACGGGCAGTGGCTCGTCGAGGCATCCGACGCTGTCGAGCGGCTGCGGTCCCAGTTGGAGGGAAAGCGTGTTTGGGCGTTTTCGGTGTCGTCGGTGGGGGTCACCAGCACGACCCTGTCGAGACGGTTGGCGCGTTTTCTGCGTCGCGTGACACCGGAGCCTCGGGCGGTGCAGATGCTGCGGGACGCGGCCGATGTGCGGGACCACCGATTCTTTGCCGGGGCGATTGCCCCGGGTGACTGGCCCGGCTTCGGACGGGTCGTCTTTGTGCTCATGGGTGGGCACTACGGCGACGCCCGAGACTGGTCGGACGTGTGCGTATGGGCAGGCATCATCGCCGCCGAATCGACCCGGGATACGGAGCGGCGGTCTTAGATTTGGCGGTCGGCACCGAGGAGGTCCTACTCGTTGCGTTGCCGGGCCGGCGCGAGATGACATCGGAGGAGCAGTATGAGTTCGTCGAAGACGCGCGTGAGGTGGTCGAGCCTGACATCGCTGCAGCGCGCTGCGCTGGTCGTGGCGGCGGCGGTGCAATTGGGGTTGGCCGTGGCTGCCTGGGCAGATCTGGCGACACGTGATCCACGCGACATCAAGGGCAGCAGAACGACATGGGCCGCTGTGATCGCCGTGAACTTCCTCGGACCGATCGCGTACTTTAGGTGGGCTCGCCGCACCCCGGCCGAGTTGCAGTGACGGGAAGGAATTGTTCACGGTGAGTCGACTCCCTCACTCTGTTTGAGCTCGCGGCGAAGCGCCTCGAGCTGCGGCGCGGTTCCCAGCGCAATGAGAATGGTGCCCGGGTCGAGACGCCGCTCCGGCGGGGGATTGGCGACGAACTGCCCCGTCGGTGACCGTAGGGCCATCAGCAGGGAACCGGTGACCGCCGCGAGGGCCGATTCGGCCAGCGTGCGCCCGGCCAGCGGCGAATCAGCTGACACCGCGACCTCCTCGATCCGGTAGTCCAGTGTGTCCTCGTGCATCACGACGTCCAGGAACTCGGCGACATGTGGTTGGAGCGCGAAGGCGCCCATCCGGCGCCCCCCGATGAGTTGCGGGTTGACGACGCGGTTTGCTCCTGCCCGAATCAGCTTGGATGTCGAACCGTCGTTGCGTGCGCGGGCAATGATGATCAGGTCCGGGCTCAGTGCGCGGCTCGACAGTGTGACGTAGACATTGTCGGCGTCGGTGTCGAGCGCCGTGATGAGAGCGTGGGCCCGGCCGATTCCCGCCGCTTCGAGGACGTGGTCGTCGGTGACATCCCCGACCACTGTCGGAACATCGAGTTCGGTGAGGCGCTCCGGATCTCGGTCGACGACGACGACCGGCATCCCGAGCGAGGTCAGGTACTGCACTCCGGCGCGTCCGACCCGGCCGAAACCGCAGACGATCGCGTGTCCGGTCATCCGGCTGATGTGTTTGTCCATTCGTCGACGCTCCATGTGCTGACGTAGATGACCTTCGATGAGTGCTTCGAGGATGACCCCAAAGGTGTACAGCGCCGTACCGGCACCTGCCAGGATGAGAAGGATCGTGAACAACTGGCCCACCGCACTGAGCGGGTGAACTTCACGGAAGCCGACCGTGCTGATGGTGGTGACAGTTTGATACAGCGCATCCAATATCCCGAAGCCCAGGACGACATACCCGAGCGTCCCAGCGACGACGACGAACACGAAGGCACCGAGTGCGCGGCCGATCCTCAGAAGCGGACTCATCGCCGTCTACCCAACCGCTCCGCCGCAGGGGCCTGGCTCACGCCCTCGGATACCGATCGCGCCGGTGTGGACCGACAAAGATGACGGGGCACATCGCGTGCATAAAAACGCTCGTGGCCGTGCGGCCGAGGATTCCGCGGGGTGGATGGGGGGCGCCGCGCCCGACCACCACCAACTCGGCCGACGACGAGTAGCGGACCAACGCCACATCCGCGGGTGTCTCGGTGGTGATCGGGTCCACCACGACATCGGGGAAGCGGGCCTCGTCCGGCTCCAACCATGTATCGAGAAGATCGCGAGCCTCGTTCGAACCCGCGGCGTGCTCGGTTCCCGGTTCCGATGAACCCGGACCGGCTAGGACGCAATGAACAGCACGCAGTAAGGACCCGCGCCGGTGCGCGTAGCGAAAGGCGTAGTGGAGAACGTCCGGTTCGCACTCCGATCGAACTCCTGTCACGACCGGCCCTCCAGTACGGCGAAATCCTGCCCGGACCACCGCAACGGGGCAGGCTGCGCGTGCGATCAGCGCCGCGGTCGTCACCAGTGATTCGCTGCCGGAGGACGAACCGTTTCGGGCACCGAGGACCAGAAGGTCGGCCGCATCTGCGGCCTCGAGCAGTGTGGTGAAGGACGTTCCTGCCCGCATTTCCATCCTGATCTCGGTGTTCCCGGGACGTGTCGGTGCCGAGGCAGCAACGTGGCGGGCGACGTCTGCGGCCTCGGTGAGGTGCCTGTGCGCGTCCTGGGCGCGTTGGCGCTCGTGCTCCCCGTGGTGCGGCTCGACCTCTCGCTCGTGTTCGGAGGGGTCGTGCACGCAGAGCAGTCGCAGTGGAACACGATGAAGGGCAGCGATTTCTGTTGCCCACGCAGCGGCGTTGAGTGCACCGCGGGAACCGTCGATTCCGACGACGATGTGACGATGATCGGAGGGGCCACTCATTTCGCTGTTCCGTTCTCCGTGATCGGGTTGCGAGCGAACTCATGCCGACATGGCCAAGGGGGTGGGGGCGCAGTCCGTCCACACGGCTTGAGGATCTACTACCGGCGATGCGGCTGTGCTCTCGCGGGAAAGGAACGACCCGAGCTCACCGCTAGCACTCATCAGCGGGGCAGGGAAGACGCCGGTAGTGTCCTTCTCGACGCCTAACTCCGCGGCTGTCTGCAAGTTCCGTAGCTGCCATGCGAGTGGGTGGGCGATCATGGAGTCGGAAGCCGTGCCGAGCGCGGCGGCAGCCTTCGCTTCCCCCTCCGCCGCAATGATCTCTGCTCTCTTCTCCCGCTCCGCCCCCCGGGGCATCGCCCACTTCATGCTGTCGGCAAGCTGAATGTCTTTGAGCTCGACCAGGGTGACCTGAACACCCCACTCGAGGGTGGTCGTGTCGAGAATCTGCCGAATGCTGCCGTTGATGACTGTGGTGCCGGAGAGCGTCTCGTCGACAGAATGCTGTCCGACGACGTAGCGGAGGGTGGTGTGGGTAATCTGATTGATCGCACTTCCGACGTTTCCCATTACGACCACCGACTTCCTCGCGTCGACGACGCGGAGATAGGCCACCGCTGCAATGTCGACGCTGACGTTGTCACGGGTGATGATTCCTCGAGAATGGATGGGCAGCGTCACGATCCGCATGGACATTTTGGACAGTTGATCGACGACCGGGACAATCAGCGTCAGAATGGGCTCGCGCACCCCGATGATCTTGCCGAGCCGGAAATGTACACCGCGCTCGTACTGGTTCACGACACGTATGGACAGGGCGAGCAGGAGCCCGAGTGTGACGACTACGGCAAGGATGATCACGGCAGACATGAGGGCTCCGACGTCGACGAAAGTACATCCTCATCGAAGTCGCCTGGCAGGCATGACAGTAGGGTCGACAGTCACTAGTTGAGGCTGGTCCCCGAAGGTGGCGCGCGCCCGTGACCGTGGCGCGTCCCGCCCTCCGACCGGAACACCGCACCCAGTGCGGAAAAGGCACTTTGACCCCGTTCCCTGGGTATCAGAGCAAGAAGGATCGAATAGGGGCACGCAATACCCACGCGTCCGGACCTTGAAGAAGCAGGGTGACATGAGTGCAACCACCGCAATGCCGGCGGGACGGCCGGAACAAGTCTTTCAAGACCGCCGAGATGCCGGACGGGTCCTGGCCGGACTCCTCGAGGGGTTCCGTGGCAATCCCAGGGTCACTGCGCTCGGCATGGCGCGGGGCGGGATACCCATGGCAGGGGAGGTGGCAGCGTCGCTGGGCGCCCCACTCGACGCGTTCGTCGTACGGAAGCTCGGAGTACCGGGCCACGCCCAGTTCGCGCTGGGCGCACTGGCCAGCGGCGGCACCGTGGTGGTCAACGACGACGTGATCCGAGACCTGCAAATCTCCCCGGAACAAATACGCCGAGAGCTCGATCGCGAGGGCCGGGAACTATCGCGACGGGAAGCTGTCTACCGCGAGAACCGACCGCCTCCCGACGTCGCCGACAAGATCGTCATCCTCGTCGACGACGGCCTCGCCACCGGCGCGAGCATGTTCGCCGCCGTCGACGCACCGAGTCCACATGCCGCGACCTCGCCGCCATGGTCGACGACGTGGTATGCGCGACAATGCCGTTCCCCTTCCACGCAGTCAGTGAATCGTTCTGGAATTTCGCGCAGGTGACCGACCGCGAGGTCCTGACGCTTCTGGGCACGCCCACTGTCGCCGGGACAGCTGGTGATGCGAAGGCGTTCGAATTCAGCTCGGCGGCAGCACTGCGCGCCGCGGCACTTGATGCCCCACACGGTGTTCCCTCACTCAACGTGCTTCTCGATCTGGTGGACGACGCCCGGATCGTGGTGATCGGCGAAAGCTCCCACGGCACCCACGAGTTCTATGCGGCGCGCGCAGAAATCACCAAACGGCTCATCGAGGAGAAAGGATTCTCGGCGGTCGCTGCCGAGGCCGACTGGTCGGACGCCTACCGCGTCACCCGTTACGTGCGCGGGATGGTCCCGACGCGACCGCAGAAGAAGCACTGCGCGGATTCGAGAGGTTCCCGGCCTGGATGTGGCGGAACGCCCCGGTACGGGACTTCGTCGGATGGCTGAAGGAACACAATGAACGCTGCAGGGCGCCCGGTCGGACCCCCACCGGGTTCTACGGTCTCGATCTGTACAGCCTGCACCGATCCACGCGCGAGGTCGTGGACTATCTCGATCGGGTAGACCCCGCCGCCGCCCAGCGTGCCCGTGACCGCTACTCCTGCTTCGATAACCGCGGTGGTGACGATGGTCAATCATATGGTTATGCAGCGGCATTCGGTGCTGGAGAGTGGTGCGAACAGAAGGTTGTCGAACAACTCGTCGAGCTGCAACGCCACTCCCTGGACTACGTGCGGCGGGACGGGATGGGCGCCGAGGACGAGCAGTTCTACGCAGAACGCAACGCCGTGGGCGTGTGTGATGCCGAAGGTTACTACCGAACGATGTTCAGTGGGTGCATGCTCTCGTGGAATCTACGCGACCGTCATATGGTCCGCACACTCGAGGCGCTCATCGAACATCTCGACCGACAGTGCGGCACGACATCTCGAATCGTGTTGTGGGCGTACAACTCACATGTCGGCGATGCGCGAGCAACCGAGGCCGGAAGCCGCGGCGAGGTGACCGTCGGGCAGCTGGTGCGCGAAACGCATCCCGGCGACTGCCTGCTGATCGGCTTCACCACATTTTCCGGCACCGTCACCGCGGCGAGTCAGTGGGGCGGCCCGGCCGAACGCAAGGACGTGCGCCCGGCATTGCCCGGTAGCGTCGAGGCGCTCTTCCATGAGCTCGGCGAGCAATCCTTCCTCGTGCGCACCGATGAGGAAAACACTGTTGCGAAGACATTGCGTGCCGCGAGACTCCAGCGGGCGATTGGGGTGATTTACCGACCTGAGACCGAGCGGCAGAGCCACTACTTCCACACCCGGATCTCCGAGCAATTCGATGCGGTGATCCATATCGACACGACCAGGGCGGTCGAGCCCCTCGAACGCACAAGTCTCTGGGTGGAAGGCGAAACACCGGAAACCTATCCCTCGGCGCTCTAGCACCTCGCCCGGGTCGCCCCCCGGGCAGGCCGTGCAGGGCAACAAGGCCGGCCGACCTGACACGGGGTGCACACCCCGCACCAACCGTGTCAGGAACCGTACAGTCCGTGTCGATCGCGTGCGGGTTCACTGGCGTGAACGCGGTCCAGTTCAGATGAGGCATCAGGGGAGTTCGAGTTCCTCTGCGACGACGAGGTCGACTTCCTCCTCGGTCAATCCGCCGAGTAGGTTCAATAGCAGCATCTCTCCGGTACCCTTCGGCCGAGCCGAGCGACGAAGATCTGTTCCGGGTCGCTGTGCGCGGGAGTCGACCGGGGCGCGGTCCTCCAGAATCCGGTATCACCCGGTCGGGAGAGGTCGTGCGTCTCATCCCGTGTCTATGTTCCATCGAACGCTGTTCGCGCGGGGTGCCCGAGAGGATTTGGTCCCTCGCGGAGGGGCCGCAGGGCACCGACTCGTGGCCCCCGCCGCGGTCTGCCGACCTGGACGTCTCCCGGGTGAGATGACATTCGGCCCTGTCTTCCCCGCCGCGTTCCGGCGACGCTGAATAGACACCGAGAATGGGAATTCGAACAAGGGGTCCGGCATGCACCTGATCGGATCTGGTCGTCGACCCGCCCGCTCGCTCGCGCAACCATGGGGCCAGCCGTGATCACCAGATTGCGGTTCTCGCGCCGGTATCTCTCCCGCTCGGCGCGATCGGGGCCACCACCGGATCCCAGTCCGCCCCAGCCTCCGTCGCCGGGCTCATGGTGGCCGATGCTCGCCTTCTTCGGGATGCTGCTCGCGGTGATCCTGGTGGCCACTCTGGCCGGCACGGACAGCCAGACACTGTCGTACAGCGATTTCCTGGGCAGGATCGACTCCGAATCGGTCAAGTCAGTGACCATCGACGGCGACGGCGGGATCGACGGAACACTCACCGACGGCTCGGCCTTCGTCACCCAACTCCCGACGGCCCTGAACGTGAGCGGCCTCGACCAGCGCCTGTAATCCAAGAACATCCAAATCACGGCGAAGAAGGCGACCGGAAACGTGTGGGGGACACTACTGGGAAGTCTTTTGCCGCTTGTACTTCTCGGCGCACTCTTCCTCTGGGTCACCCGGCGGGCACAGCACGCTTTCAGCGGAGGTATCGGCGGTGCTGGCGCCTTCGGCCGCTCCAAGGCTCGGGTGATCGAAGCGAAGCGTCCCACCACCCGCTTCGCCGACGTCGCCGGCTACGAAGGCGTCAAACAGGAAGTCAGCGAGGTCGTCGACTTCCTCCGAGATCCGGCGAAGTACGCCGCCGCCGGAGCACAGGGCCCCCGGGGAGTGCTCATGATCGGGCCGCCCGGAACAGGCAAGACCTTGATGGCGCGCGCAGTCGCGGGGGAGGCGAGCGTCCGGTTCCTGTCGGTCACCGGGTCCGAATTCGTGGAGATGTTCGTCGGTGTCGGCGCCTCCCGCGTCCGCGACCTGTTCGCGCAAGCCCGCAAGAGTCCACCCTCCATCGTCTTCATCGACGAGATCGATGCCATCGGAAGCCGGCGCGGGAGAGCCGGTTTCGGTGGAAACGAGGAACGCGAACAGACCCTCAACCAGCTACTCGCAGAAATGGACGGATTCGACCAGAGCGTGGGAATCGTGGTCCTCGCCGCCACCAACCGGCCCGAATCCCTGGATCCCGCCCTGCTGAGGCCCGGCCGATTCGACCGTCGGGTGACGATTCCGCTCCCCAATCAGACGGAGCGGGCATCGATCCTCGCGGTCCACGCCCGGGAGAAACATCTCGGCCCGGATGCCGATCTCACCATCGTCGCCCGGGCCACACCGGGCTTCTCCGGCGCCGATCTCGCGAACGTCGTGAACGAGGCCGCGATCAACGCCGTGCGGGGAGATCGCACAGTCATTTCGGCGCAGGATCTGGCCGCCGCACGCGATCGGGTGCTCCTCGGGCGGCGCGACACCACAAATGCGCTGCTGCCGGAAGAACGGCACTCGGTGGCAGTCCACGAATCCGGCCACGCCCTGCTCGCCGCATTGTGCCCGCACGCGGATCCGGTGGAGAAGGTGACGATCCTGCCCGCCGGAATGGCGTTGGGCACCACCGAGCAACTCCCCGAGGTCGAACGGCATCTCTACAGCGAGAGCTATCTCGCCGATCTGCTCGCGGTGCGGGTGGCGGGGCGAGCCGCGGAACTCGTGGTGTTCGGCGAGGGGTCGACCGGCGCCGCGAACGATCTGATCGGCGCAACCGCCATCGCCACTCGAATGGTGCGCGAGTTCGGCCTGTCGAAGGCCTTGGGCCCAGTCGGCTATGCCTCCGAAAACCCTGACTCCCTACATGCCGACACCCAAGCAAACATGTTGGCCAGACCCTACTCGGAGCACACGCAGCGCGTCGTGGACGAGGAGGTGGCGAGGCTGCTCAGGGCGGCGGAAACACGGGCGACCGATCTCCTGACAAGTCATCACGCCGCACTCGATCGCCTCACTGTGCTGCTGGAGGCCAGGGAAACCGTGGACGGCTCCGTCGTCCTGGATGCCCTCCGCGAGGAGGCCTGTCCTGGAGACGACCGCACCAGCAACAGTCCGGACGATCGGCATCTCGGTGTCCTGTGACATGTCGTGGACGTGTAGCGCGAGTTGCGGTACGTGATGCGGGGTGCCGGCAGGGCGGAACGATCGGTTCGAGGGTTTCGAGAAAATGGCTGCCGGGGGACCTTCGGCCCTCGCGTCGCCTACAGGCGACGCCGATGGTAGAGGTATGGGATACGAAATCGAACTCGTCGAGATCGATGCACACCCGGCCGCTGTGGTCGAGGCCGCATCGGCCTCGACCACATGCAAGACTTTCTCGGGCAGGCCTTCGGCGAGGTGGTTAGGGCGTGCAGATAAATAACACGCAATACTGGCTAGATTGCGGCGTGTCTGCTTGCGTTGGCCGCGAATTCTCTTATGTCGGTTGCGGTGTCGAGTTTAATGCCTGTGGGTTCGGTTGTGTGGCCGACCAGGTCGAGTAGGGGCCGGGTCTGCTTGACGGCGTTGCGGATGGCTGTAGCGCTGAGTCCGGTCAGCTCGGCGAGGACGGTGGCGGGTGTGGAGAATCGCTGTTGTTGCAGGGTGAGGGCGGTGCGGTCGGCGAGGGTGAGTGCGGGTTTGCGTCCGTTGGTTCGGGTGGGGTTGGGGTGTTGCGCCCGATGGGCAGGGGTGAGTTCGTCGATGAGTTGGGTCCATCGGGTCGGTGTCAGTCCGGTCAGTTCGGCGGCGTGTAGCCACTGCAGGTCGGGTCGCTGGGGTGGTGTGGCGGGTTCGCTGTGGGTGGTGGGCTCGGCGGGGAGGGAGTCGATGGGAGTGGGATGCAGTGTGTAGTTCCAGTCGCCGTGCCATTCGTGGCGAGTGATCGGGATGGCGGCCAGTTGCTGGTCGCTGATTTTGATGCCGATCGGATAGGTGCCGGTGTCGAGTTGCGCGTGTACGCGTAGTCCGGTGCGGGTGGTGGTCGCCGCGATCGTGTTGATGATGACGTCATGGCTGGTCAGGGGTCTGCCACGCCAGTTCATGGAGATGTGGGAGAACAGGCGGTGCTCGATGGCGTTCCATTTGGAGGTGCCGGGCGGAAAGTGGCAGACCGTGATGGCGAGGCCGGTTTCGGCGGCGAGTGCGGAGAGTTCGGTTTTCCACGCCCTGGTGCGGGAACTGTTGGAGCCGCCGGAGTCCGCGGTGACCAACAGTCTCGTGGCGTCGGGGTAGTTCACGGCACCGACACCGCGCCACCAGCGGCGCAGCGATTCCACGGCGAAGGCGGCGGTGTCGTGGTCGGTGCCGACGTTGACCCAACCCGCGTTTTCGGACAAGTCGTAGATCCCGTAGGGCGCGACCTTGCCCAGCTCGCCGGGGAAGTCGTGGGTGTCGACCCGTTCCGGTTCACCCTTCGGCTGAAATTCGGCACCGTTGTTCTTGTACGGTCCGACCAATTCCTTTTTCTTCGTATCGACGCTGACCACCGGCTGCCCACCACCCTGATGGTCTTTGACCTGCTCGTTGATGTAATTGAACTGGGCGTCGCGGTCGGGGCTCTGCTTGCCCTCCAGGGTTTTGGCGTTGGATTGAATCGCCCTGGATCGAGTGGAGACTCCGGTTCAGGCCACCTCGGGGGTTGAGGCAGCAGGGGGACGTTGTTCACGATAGCGGGCCTCGTACCAGGTCGGCGAGAGATAATCGATCGACGAGTGCAATCGGTCCGCGTTGAACCAGCGAACCCACTCGGCGGTTTCCCGCTCCACCTCGGCCCGACCGCTCCACGACGCGTCACGGTCGATCAGCTCGGTTTTGTAGAGTCCGATCGTCGATTCCATCAATCCGTTGTCGAGGGCGTCCCCGACGCTGCCGATCGACCCGGCGATCCCCGAAGCGATCAACGCCTCGGTGAAGGCCAGCGACGTGTACTGGCTCCCCGCATCGCTGTGATGCACCAAACCCGTTGAGGTGAAACGGATGTCGGTTCTCCTGCGGGTGAACAACGCCTGCTCGAGCACTCCGGTGACCAACACGGTGGTCTTGGATGTCATCACCCGCCACCCGAGGATCCGGCGGGAGAACACGTCGACACAGAACGCCGTATACACGAATCCGGTGAGTGTCCACACGTACGTAAAGTCCGCGACCCACCACTGGTCCGGACGGTCCGGGGTGTCCCATTTCCTGTTGATCAGATCCGGGTGTCGTGGTGCCCGCTCGTCGCGCTCGGTGGTGGTCGTGCGGCGTTTGCCGCGGACCACCCCGCGGATGCCGCAGATCTTCATCAGGCGGGCCACCTGATCGCGCCCGATGTCGTGGCCGGCGTGTTTCATCGCCCACCAGATCTTGCGGGCACCGTAGAGGCGCTTGTTGGCCACGTACACCCTGTGCACGGCGTTGGCGGCGTACGCCTCGCCCAGGTCGGTGTCCGAGATGGGTCCGCGCTGCTTGGCCTTGTAGTAGGTGGACGGGGCGATGCTGATGCCGTGCTCGGTGAGCACGGCACAGATCGGGTCGACCCCGAATTGAGAACGGTACGCGTCGATGTAGTCGACGATCACCGCAGTCGGCGGTCGACCTCCGCCGCCGCGAAAAACGCGCTCGCAGTCTTCAAAATCTCGTTGGCTCTGCGTAATTCGGCTACTTCGCGGCGAAGCCTGGCGACCTCGGCCGACACGTCAGGTACCGAAGACGGTGTTCCGGGGGCCTGGCGGCCTTCCTCCCGCTCGATCCAGTTCCTCAGCGTCGCCGGCGCGATGTCGAGCAGCTCGCCGACATGGCGACGGGCTGCGACCTTCGAGCCTCCGTGCTCGTCGATCCGGTCCCGATACATCCGGACGGCGCGATCCTGGGTCTCGGCGTCGTACTTCCTCGGTGCAGGCATACCAGCATTCTCCTTGTTCGATCAGGAGTCTCCACCTCGTCCAGGACGGTTCAGATTGCAAGCTGAAACCCTCCTGCCGCAGCAGGTCCCCGACGACATCCGCGCCGACTTTGTGTCCTTGACCGGTCAACGTGTCCGCGAGGTTGTACGTCGACTTCGCGGTCCACCGCAGCGGCGACATCGGATCGCCTCGCTGGTCCGGTTTTACCAACGCCAACAACGCCGGAACCAGGCCGGGGTCGACCTCGGCCGCTCGTTTGCGGCCACCACCCGCCCGGCGCACCCGCCCCAGCGGAGCCTGCCCGGACTCCAACTCCGTCACCCCCGCCGACACCGTCGCTTCCCGCACCCCCGCTGCCCGTGCCACGGCCCGACCCCCGCCGCGCCCCAACATCCGAGCCTCCGCGCCCAACACCAGCCGACGCTGCCGCTCATCCAAATGCGGCAACACCACCGCGAACTTCGCCGCCAGATCCTCCACAGTCACAACGAAATCGCCCATACCACAATATAGTCCGAAAACACCGAATGTTACGATTTAATTCTCTGCATGCCCTAACCGTTGCCGAACGGCAGGGCCGGCGCATCACCGGTGCTCCATCCGCGCGGTACCGCCACACCGCAGACGACAGGTTGGACGTCGAGGTCGGCTTCCCCCTCAGCGGCGGCATCGCCGCCCGCGGTCGTGTCGAGCCGACGTCACAACCGGCGGGTCGCGCTGCCACCACGATCCATGCCGGTGACTACAGCGGAATCGGTGCAGCGTACGACGCCGCCGTCCACTGGATCACGGAGCACGGCTACGTCCCATCAGGAGACCCGTGGGAGTCCTACCTGGACGGGCCTGGTGTCGCGGCACCCCGCACCGAGGTATTCGTGCCCTGCGCCGAGCGCCTGGATGCGACACCCGAGAACGCGGCGCAGGCGAGGGCTGACCCTGTGGCAGAGCGATCCATCCGTGACTGCGAACCGCGACCACTGCCCTTGCGCGTGGCGGCACCGCGGCTGGCCCGGTGCGCCGCGCGCACGATGAACCTCCTGGCCCGCCACCGTCTTCACCAACCGGAACGGAACATGGGCCGGCGAATGACGTTCGCTGACGGCACCACCGGAGTCGTCTACCGCGAGACCGTCGCCTGCGACGAGTCTCCACGCGATCCATCAGTCCTCGTCGTATCCTTCCGGCTGCGGGGAGCCCACGGATGGGGTCACGCATTGTTCCAAGCCGAAAGGCTGCTCAACACACCACTATTCGCGGGCTTCCCCGGATTCGTATCAAAGTTGTGGCTCACCGCGGACGACCTGGACCGCTACCGCGGCTTCTACCAGTGGGACGGTACACGCCCGGCCGAGGACTACGTCCGGGCATTGTGGTGGGCTCTCGCGCTGGTGAGCCATCGCCACTCGATCCGCTACTGCATCCTGCCCGGTCAGCTTCGCGACGACGTCCTCGAAGGCGCCCGATCAGAAGAGTGGTCCGCACCGCCCGACCAGGCGTGGTGGCGGCTGGTCCGGACGGAGACAGGATCAACATGATCGCGCCGGACGGTGAGCCTCTCGACGTGCTCATCGTCGGTGCGGGCACGACCGGACTCGCCGCGGCCCTGTTCGCCCACGACTACGGCGCCCACGTGCGGATCATTGACCGCAGACCCGACGCGCCCCGATTCTCACGGGCTTTCCTCGTCCAGCCCCGGACCCTCGAAGTACTCCGACCACACGGTGTGATCGATGAACTCCTGGCGCTCGGAGATCCCAGCCCGCAGGTCCACCTGCACCTGCGCCGTCGCTGTGTGCCCGTCCGCCCGGGCGAACTCCGGCTGCCGAACACCGCATTTCCCAATTTCTTGCTCGTTCGGCAAGCCGACGTGGAAGCCGTCCTGCGACGAGCACTCCGCAACCGCGGCGTCGAGGTGGAGTGGGAGTCACAGTTCACGTCGTACCGTGCAGACAAAGGAGTTGTCTGCGAGGTGACCCATCACGGCGTCCGCCGGCAGATCGCGGCCCGGTTCCTCATCGGGTGCGACGGCAGCACGAGCACAGTGCGCGCGACCGCAGGAATCTCCTGGGACGGGGCCGCGTACCCGCGTGAGATTCTCCTCGCCGACGTCGAACTCGACGGTGACGTCCAGCCCGGCATCGCACACATCGGGCTCCACCGCCAGGGACTGCTGTTCCTGCTCCCCACGGGCGAAGCCGCTCAATGGCGCGTGCTCACCGCCCAACCACCGAACCGCACGCACGCCCCAACCGACCGCCACCACCTGCAGCACCTCTTCGACCGGGCACATCTGCACGCCCACATCACCGGTATCCCGTGGTCGGAACGGGTACGAGTCCAGCACCGCATCGCGTCACGGTATCGCCGCGGACCGGTATTTCTCGCAGGCGACGCCGCGCATACCTTCTCCCCAGCGGGTGGCCAAGGCATGAACACCGGCATCCAGGACGCTGCCGGCCTGGGATGGAAACTCGCGTTCGCGGCACGCCTTCCGGGCCGCAGCAACGCCACCCTCCTGCGGTCCTACGCCGCCGAGCGACGGCCTGTCGCCCAGCAAGTGTTGCTGCTGACCCACCTGTTGTTCTGGGCCGAGGCAGGCCGCGGTCCGGTGCCGTCACTCCTCCGCATCGCCTTCTCGTCGGCAGGGGCGCCGCTGGTCCCGCTGCTGCTACGACGTCGTCGGCTCCTCACGTACGCAGTACAGCTGCTCGCCCAACTTCGCCGGCACTATCGACACAGCCCGCTGACGGTCGAGGACGCCAGGGGTTCCACCGCCGTCGCAGCCCCAGCGGGTGAGCGGATCCCGGACGAGGAAGTGACCGTCAACGGTGCCCGGCAGCAGCTACACCATCTGATTGCGACACCGGCAATTCACATGCTCCTGCAGCGGGACACGAGTTGGGAAGTGCCGCTCATCCCCAACGGGCGGCTACGGGTTCACCGAGTTCGCAGCTGGCCGGGCACCGGCACCGTGATCGTCCGCCCCGACGGATACATCGGGTTTCGGAGCGGTTCCGGCACGCAGGGGGCCACCGAGTGGCTCACACTGGTCGGAGCATCACCGACGCGCTCCTGACAGATATCCGGGTCGAACACCAGTCCCGGTCGAATCGACAATAGAACATACTGGTGTACAACAGTTTTCACCAGGAATTCGCCACCATTCGAGTGCACGCCGACCATCGGTAGCAAACTTCCAAGTTGGCGACCTATGGCCCTGTGACGCGTGCACCGGCGGACGTAGGTTCGGAACAGGCCTGAGAAATTGTTCTGGCCAGAGGAGGGTTCTGATGGGATTCGTCGATCGCGCCGACGCAGGAAGGCGGCTGGCCAGACGCCTACGCACATTCCAAGGACAGGACGTCGTGGTGCTGGGACTCCCCAGAGGTGGCGTGCCGGTCGCCTTCGAAGTCGCCAAGGCGCTCCACGCCCCCCTCGACGTGATCATGGTCCGCAAGCTCGGGGTCCCGTACCAACCCGAGCTGGCCTTCGGCGCCATCGGTGAGGGCGGCGTACGGGTGATCAATCCCGACGTCGTATCACGGGCCGCGCTCACCGTCACCGACATCGCCGCCGTCGAACGCACCCAGTCGGCCGAGCTTCGTGACCGCGCTGAACGCTTACGCGGCATGTTCGACCAGGTCCCGATCAGGGGACGGATCGCGCTGATCGTCGACGATGGAGTGGCGACAGGCTCGACCGCCCGGGCCGCGTGCCAGGTCGCCCGTGCACAGGGCGCCGCGCGGGTGGTTATCGCTGTCCCGATCGGGTCGCCACGGCAAATCGACAACCTTGCCGAAGACGCCGACGAGGTCGTGTGTATGCAGACCCCGAGAGGATTCTTCGCGGTAGGACAGGGCTATCGGGATTTTTCCCAGACCACGGACGAAGAGGTAGCTGAACTCTTGCGGTGTGCACGCAGCGGCGTCCGCGAACACGCGTCGGCGGACGCCGGAGTTGATCCGCCGATTCGCGACGAAGACATTGAAGTCTCCGCCGGCGGGGTCCGCTGCCTGGGCCATCTCACCATCCCGCAAAACCCGATCGGGATAGTCGTCTTTGCCCACGGCAGCGGCAGCAGCCGCCACAGCCCGCGAAACCGCTATGTCGCTCAAATTCTGCACCAGGCCGGTCTGGCTACGATGTTGTTCGATCTCCTCACCGCCGCCGAAGAAGGCAACCGTGGCCTGGTATTCGACATAGACCTCCTCGCGGAACGGCTCGTCGCGGTCACGTTGTGGCTGAAAAACCAACCCGACACCGCCGACCTGCCGGTGGGGTATTTTGGGGCCAGCACCGGCGCCGCCGCAGCGTTGTCTGCCGGCACCTACTCTCACGTCGACATCAGGGCGATTGTCTCCCGTGGCGGCCGACCCGATCTCGCTGGTGAGCATCTGACCGAAGTGCGCGCCCCTACGCTGTTGATCGTCGGTTCCCGCGACGACACCGTTCTCGAGCTCAACCGCCGCGCGCAAGCTGCGATCCCCGCCGAGTGCCGGATCGAGATCGTTTCCGGTGCCACCCATCTGTTCGAAGAGCCCGGAACCCTCGAGCAAGTTGGGGTACTGGCCCGCGAGTGGTTCACCACCTACCTGCCGTCCACACTGCCACCTCTGCGCCGCAGCGCACACCGATAAGACCCGGATTCACGAGAGGGCCAACAGATTCGATTCGAGGTCTCAGTCTTCCGGTGTCGCGAACCGTGGCAACTCAGGGAGGGTCGGGATGAAAGTTGCCGCCGGTGACGTGAGCCCTCGAACTGAGGACTGTTGGCCCTACTGTCTTCCCCTGAGGGGGAGTGGACTCGGAGGGGTCAGGTAACACCTCCCGATTCTGGAGTCAGCCATGAGCATTCTCTCGCCCCGCCGCCCACACCAGGCACTGCTGCCGGCGTGGCCGTCATTGCCGGACTGGTCGGATCTGATGGCCAGGTTCGAGGCGATGCCGCCGTGGACGTCCCTCGAGGGGCACATGATCCGTGTCGAGGAACATCTCGACGAAGGCCGTTACACCCTACGCGCCGAACTGCCCGGGATGGACCCGGAAAAGGACGTCGACATCAGCGTCCGGGACGGGCAGTTGACCATCAAGGCCGAACGCACCGAACAACACAAGGAAGGCACCCGGTCGGAATTCCACTACGGCAGCTTCTACCGGTCCATGCCGCTGCCCGCCGGGGCGAAGGAAGACGACATCGACGCCTCCTACACCGATGGGATCCTGACTGTGACGGTACCGGTAACCGAATCCTCGACACCGGAGAAGCACGTCGAAATCAAGGCGACGCCCAGTGGCGGCAAAGTCACCTGACCGCCGCCTTGTGCCGGGGTGGAACGCGATGAGGATCGGCGCCCGGATGGCAGACCGGTTGCCGCGGCAGAGAACCGCGGAACACGGGGACCCGCTCACCCAGGCCTCCTTCCTGAACGGGGACAGTATGCCGAAGACGATCATCCCGGTTATCGCGACGTTGTGGGTCATTCTGGCGGTGATCGGTGCTTGGAGCACCATCGCCTTCGCGATCGCCGTCCTTGCCGCCGTCGTGCTGGGCACCTACCTGCTGGCGTCTGCGGTCACCGGGCCAGGGAACCGCTGACGTGGCCACACGCCACCATCTGAAACCGCTTATTCGACAGACCCTTGGAGATCACCAATCATGACCACAGCAAGTGACATCATGCACGCGGGGGCGACCTGCATCGGCGAGCACGACACCCTGACCACTGCCGCCCAACGTATGCGGGAATTGGACGTCGGGGCGCTGCCGATCTGTGGCGACGACGACCGCCTGCACGGCATCATCACCGACCGAGACATCGTACTCAAATGCGTTGCTGCCGAACAGGACCCGGCCACGATGACCGCGGGCGATCTCGCGCAGGGCAGCCCTTACCATGTCGATGCCGGAGCGAGCGTCGAAGTGGTGGTCACCGTGATGGAGGAGCACCAGATCCGCCGGCTGCCGGTTCTCGACGATCATCGACTGGTTGGGATGATCAGCGAAGCTGACATCGCCCGTCATCTTCCCGAGCATGCAGTCGGGTCGTTCGTCGAAGCCATCTGTGCCCCGAAAGCACTTCCCAGCCAATGACCCGCGCGGTGTGGAGGGCCGGGGCCCTCCACACCGGTCCTGCAGAGAACCTCAACCGCGATCTCTGTACGGGCACTCACCGCACCATGACTCGGGGATGGTCGATCGTTTCTCTTCGCCTCGAGGGGTGTTGATTCCGGGTACCAGCGATCTCGCGCTGAACCTTTCGCCTGATTCTCCACATCACTCTCCGAACATCAGGTATAGCTCCGCGGGCCTTGCGGCGGTGCGATGCCGGGCGCTAGGGCGCCCAGGCTGCATGCGAACACGCGCGGCACCAGCGACTGGCACTGCGATCGCCGGCCTCACCCATCCGGCACCTCAACCGGACGAGTAGACGTGGTCGTGCCCCTGCGCCAGCGGATGTCGGCCGATAACGCTTCACTCTGATCTTCGCTCGACGCCCGAAACACCTCGGTGAGTTCGGTGCCCCACTCTGCCGACAGTCTTACGCACATCGTGCCCTCGGCGCCGTCGAGGGTGAGCATCTTATCGGTGTCGGCACGCTGTTGATCGGACGACCTGCACCGTCGGCATCTCCGCGGCGTGGCATGTCGATTTTTTCGCGAAGGACATACTGATGCTTCCGATCACCACGGAAGATCTTTGGGGCGGAACAAGGCTGGGCGACGCAATGCGGCCTCGATGTCCCAACCCTCAGAGTTACACAGGACACACTTGGGATACCGCGGGGGACGGCCCCGGTCCAGCTCCGATAGGGCAACTGCTGACGTCAGCGGCCACTGCATCGCAGGCACCCAGAGTCCTCGGATCAATCGCGCACCGGCTCCGTCTGCGAGTCGTGGACGTCGGAATACCGTTCCAGGACTCTGCGCATCTCCGTTATGGCCTTCTGGCGGTTCCCGGTCTCGGAGATCCGGGCGAGTTGACGCTTGAGGCTCACGGCAAAATCCGCGTAGTCGTTCTGCCAGTCCCGACCGATCAGTTGCGCCGCGTCCGTCCGGGCGGTACCCGCCAGCTTCGCGGGGGTGCCGGACTGCAGTTGGTAGCATTCGCCGATCTTCGGGGTGACGATGGAAAGCGAAGGGTCGTCGTCGGATACCAGTTCGGTCAGCGCCGCGATCGCTCCCGGCTCACCATGGGTCAAGAACAGGCTTCCGGAAATAGGATTCCGCGCCTTGATCCAGTCCAGCAGTTCGGCCTGATCTGCATGGGCAGAGTAGCTGTCGATCCGCCGGATGTGGGCGCGAACATTGACGTCCGAGCCCGAAATACGAACTTGTTTTGCACCTTCGAGAATTATGCGACCGAGCGATCCTTGAGCTTGGAACCCGACGAACAAGATCGTCGAATCCCGGCGATGCAGATTGTGTGCGAGATGATGGCGAACCCGTCCCGCCTCACACATTCCCGAGGCCGCAATGATGATGACCCCCGACATCGTGTTGATCCGCATGGAGACTGCAGCATCATCGACATAGTGAATCGCCGGATGGTGGAAGATGTCCTTGCCCTCGAGATCCTCGAGTTCGGCGGCATGCCTGGCGAAGACGCTCGTAGCCCGGTTGGCCAGCGGCGAGTCGACGAAGACCGGCACGTTGGGGATGCGGTTCTCATCGGCGAGGTACGCAATGTCGAGTAACAACTCCTGCGTGCGTTCCAGCGCGAAGGCAGGGATCACCAGGTTGCCACCACGTGAGCTGGCCCTGTTGATCTCTCCTTCCAACAGGTCCCGTCGCTCGCTGATGGTCAGCTTCGCGCGGGACCGGCTGCCGTAGGTCGCCTCGCAAATAACGTAGTCCAGGCCCGAAGGGCCTTCCGGGTCGGCGTGGAACGCCTTGTATTGTGGACCGAGGTCGCCGGAACAGAGCAGACTCACCCCTCCAGCGTCGACCTCCGCTGACGTCGCACCCAAAATGTGTCCGGCATTCCACAATCGTGCTCGAAACCCGGGGGTGGGTTGGAACCATTCCTCCAAGGGGACGGGGCGGGTCTGCCTCCACGCCGTCAACCCATCCTGTTCGGTATAGAGCGGTTCGAATGTCCCCTCGCCGGCGCGATCTCGCCGTTGATTTCGTCGCTGCGCCTCGAACTCCTGAATCCTTCCCGCGTCGGCGAGCATGTATTGCAGGAGCTCGGAGGTCTCGTCGGTGCAGAAGATTGGCCCTTCGAAGCCGCGGGCCACCAGCTTGGGCAGCAGGCCACAATGATCGATATGGGCGTGGGTGAGTACGACCGCATCAATCCCCTCCGGCGCGAAGGCGAAGGCACCGTGATTCAGTGTCTCCAGGCTCCGTGAGCCCTGGAACAGTCCGCAGTCCACCAGTATGCGTGTGCCGTCCGACTCAATCTCCAGGCAGGAGCCGGTCACTGTTTTCGCGGCACCATGAAAGGTGAGGTTCACGTGGTTCGTCATGCGAGGCTCCTCGTTACAGATCCAGCTCCCCGGCAGCGTGGCGGTCTGTCTGTGCTGACGTGATGCCGCCCCGTCCGGTACAGGTTCGCCGCGGGTGCACCGGCATTCGATCGCGGTATTACCGTTGCCGTGTGGCGTCCGGATATGCCTCGTCGGGTTTCCAGGTCGATACCGCCCAGATGACGACCACATCGAGCCCGATGATCAGGATCGCCCACAGCGGGTAGTACGGCAGCCAGAGGAAGTTCGCGAGTATGGAGACTGCCGCGATGATCACTGCGGCCACACGAGACCAGGTGGCACCGGTGAACAACGCGCAGCCGACGAGTGCGACGACCGCACCCAGGACAAGGTGGATCCATCCCCAGGTGGTGAGGTCGATCTTGTACGTGTAGTTGATGCCGACGACGAACACCTCGTCCTTCGCAACAGCGGCGATGCCCTGGAGAAGCTGCAGTATCCCCACTGTGACCAAGACGACGGCCGCGCCCGTGGCGGTGCCAGCCGCGACATTCTGCTTGACCAACGTATCCTCGGACATTCTCGCGCCCTTCTCTCGGTGTTCGTTGAGCGGGATGCCGGTGCGGAGTAGTCGAGAGCGGATCACTCCGCGCGACACGACTCGTGTGCGCCGAAACACTTCTCACAGTTCGAGTGAACATCGGAAAGACGGCGGTCAGTAGGGTCTCCTGTCACCATTCACGGCACGGCACGGCACGGCACGGAACGCGATCAGTGGGCAGTGTGAGGCCCCTGTCGGGGCCTGACTGTCAACGAACACGGGGGAAGTCCGGGCGGGCGGAAGCCGGATGGTTCTCACCTCGCGACGGGATTGCTGTACAGGGCACAAAGTCACCGATCGGGATCCGCCCACCGTGACTCGATCTGGGTCGCGAACCTCGCGACCGTCGGCCGCCTGTCGGGGAGCGGGAACCGTCTTCACCCTGCCGCGTTCACCGCGCGCAGCGGGGATCGACGGAACATGACAGTTCCGGGCCCGTCGATTGTGCAGGTCTTGGCTCGATGTTCCCTCACAGAGCACCCCGGGGTCCCTCGATTGAGGACCCTCGGCCCTACTGCCGGTATCCAATGACGAGTGAACTGGGAAGGGGCAGCAACCACTACCTCACTCGCCATACGGCAGCACACGAACTGGCACAACCGAACCACGACATATGTGCGCGTCGCTCGATAGGTTGCCATGGATGGAGATCGACATGCACGCAGAACCAGGGGACTGGCTGGTTGTGAAAGGCACAGTCGTGGACAGCCCCGACGAGGTCGGTCAGATCGTCGAGGTTCGCCACGCGGACGGCGAGCCTCCGTACCTTGTCAGGTGGATACGTGACGGTCACGAGGCACTGGTATTTCCCGGCCCGGACGCGCACGTGGTGACAGCCGCCGAGAAGGTCGAGGAAGACCGTCGCGAACGACAACGAATCTCCGCGATACAAGACGCTATTGCCGGCCAACCACACCCCGAACAGCGGAGTCTCCGAACCGGCCACGGGGGTGCCTGAGAAGCCTCAGGACTGGGTGAACTGAACGTCCGCGACGCCCGGTACGCCCGCGGCGAGGGCCGTCACCACCTCTCGTTCCGGATCGTCGAGCGCGAGCCCGGTGATCGCCACCGTGCCGTCTGTGATCTCGACCGTCCACCGCCGCGATCCTGCGTAAACGTCGAGACGATGCTGCACGTCCTTCGCTATGCGGGTGTCGTCCATTGTCAGGAGCGCGAGAAGATCACGCCGGGTGACGATTCCGATGACATCGTGTTCGTGGACGATGGGAATTCCGCGTAGACCCGAGCGCAGCATCGCCGACGCGAGGTCGCTGATGTCGGTGTCCGGTGTCATCGCAACGACCGGGGTGGTCATCGTCTCGGACACTGACAAGTCGGCTCTGGGGAGCGAGTGGAACTTTGCGCGGAGCAGGTCTCCCTCCGAGACGATTCCCACCAAGTGCTGGGACTCGTCGACGACGGGTAGGACGGTGAACCCTGTCCTCGCGATGATGCGGAGACATTCGTCGACGGCGGTCGACGGACTCACGGTGGTGACCGGGCTGCTCATGATGTGACGTGTATGCATGACGGCTCCATCCTTTCGACGTCCGGCGTCACGGTCGTGGTGATTACCTCGTGGGTTCCGGTCACCTGTTCACGGACACAGATGGAGGTGTAGCACCTGCCCGTCACCATTAGTAATGCTCTGCAAAGAGCAATGCACCCCAGGCTGTCTCGGCGCAGATCTCGGGCAGTCGAAATATCAATCAATTGAGGTCAGCGACGCACGATCAGCAGCGGGCGGCTGACGGCGTGGAGGAGTGCCCGGCTGGTCGATCCGAGCAACAGCGACGCGAATCCGCCGCGCCCACGGCTGCCGGTCACGACCAACTGCGCAGCCTCCGATTGCTGGAGCAGATGATGAACTGGCCGGTCCCGGACGACTACTTTGCGGACGACGACGTCCGGGTACTTGTCCTTCCATCCGGCGAGGCTCTCCGACAGGAGGGCCTGTTCCGCTGGTTCGGCTGCCGACCAGGCAAGTTCGTTGTCACTGAGATCGGCAGGCGCGACTGTCAACAGGCTGAAGTCACTCCACGCGTGCACCGCAACCAGATCGACGTCGCGCAGAGCGGCCTCCTCGAATGCCGCCGCGATGGCCGGTTCGCTGTTCGATGAGCCGTCGACACCGATGACTACAGGCCCGTCCAATGGAGGCGCATCCATTTCGGGCATTCCGCGGACCACCGCCACCGGGCAGGCTGCGTGACTGGCTACTGCGGAGCTGACCGACCCCACCAGGCCGCCGGTGAACTCTCCGAGCCCGCGGGAACCGACGACCAGCATGCGAGCCGACTTCGCCACCTCGAGCAGGGCCGGTACGGCCGAGCCGTGTTGCAGCACCGTCCGGAGGGTGAGGTGGTTGTCGCGAACGCTGCGTCGGGCGAGTTCCGCGGCTGTGGCAAGCCTCTGGGTACCCACGTACTCGATGCCGGTGAACACGCCCGCGGACAGGTTGACGGCGTCGCCGAACGTACCATGAGCAGCCGGGAGGGCGGACACCAGAAGTAGCGGAACACGATGGCGGACAGCTGCGTCGGCGGCCCAACGTACGGCCTCGAGCGACTGCGCCGATCCGTCCACACCGGCGACAATCGGTGACTCTGTCTTCATCGCAAAGCCTCGTTTCAGTTCGGGCGACCCGCCGCGAATGTTCACTCCCAAGATCGCCCGAATAGGGCACAAGCCAATCTCCGGACCGACGAGCGGCCGATCACAGCGAGTTGACGCCCTGTAGAAGTAGGGTGGGTAAACCCGGGACCATCAGTCCGACACCAACGGACACAATCGTGGCGCCGGTGACGCGGTGGCGCGGATTGCGGAAGACACCGAGCCCGACGAAGACCACCGCGGCTGCGCCACCGAGAACGGTGAGGGGAGACGTCACCGACAGTGCGCCGACCCCCACGAGGGTGGCGGCGGCGATCCAGGGCCATCGGAGGTCTCGGGCGTCGAGATACTTGGTCTGCACTGCCACCTCCAGTCGGGCAAGGTCGAAGATCGGGGTCGACTGAGGGCTATTGGCTAGTCCGGAGGGATGTGCACCTCGGTGATGCCGGGTACGGTTTCGGCCAGCGCGGCGATGACATTTCGTTCCGGGTCCTCCGGCGTGGCCCCGAAGATCGTGGCGGAGCCGTGGGCAACGTTGACGCGCCATCGGCCGGCTCCGCCGTAGATATCGAGGCGGTGTTGCACTTCCTTTGCGATCTGATCGTCGTCCGTCGTGAGGATGGCGATGAGATCGGGACGGGTGACGATCCCGAGGATGTCGTGATCGTGCACGATGGGGATGCCGCGCAGCCGCGATCGCAGCATGGCGGACGCGAGTTCGCTGACCTCCGCGTCCGCGGTCATCGCCACGACGGGACTGGACATGACATCGCCCGCGGTCGCCTCATCCTGCGTCGTGGCCGTCGGTTCGGCCCCGCCGAGCTCACGGAATCGTGCACGGAGAAGATCCCCCTCGGACACGATGCCGACGAGATGTTTCTGCTCGTCGACGACCGGGAGCACTGTGAAACCCGACGTGCCGACCACTCGGAGGCATTCGTCGACCGAGGTCGACCGATCCACGGTGGTGACCGGGCTGCTCATGACGTGTCGTGCCTGCATGACGACTCCTCTCGTTGCTTCTTCAGCGTCGGCGTGCCGGCTGCCTCAGGACAAGGGTCCTAGGACCTCACCTCCGCGGATTCGTCGGTGAGCGGAGGAAGGTTCCCCGGAAGGGTCCAAATGCCCTGGTGACGAGATCGCCGGTGCGCGATGGTGAAAGTGAGCACGGAGGTGAGATGGATGGTCAAGCGTTGGCTGGTCATGGAGACCGAGCACGACGGCGTGCGAATGCCGTTCGCATCCCGCCTCGCCGGGGCCGGGAGGCATCTACCCTCGACGCATCTCACTACCACGGACCTGATGTCGACCACCCGGCACTCGACGCACATCGACCTCGAGCGGCTCACCGGAATCCGTGAGCGCCGGGTATCGGTGGGGGACGAGGACTCCTACACATTGGCGATCTCGGCGGCCCTGGATTGCCTGGAACGGTCGAACCGGGACGCCGCGTCGATCGATGTGGTGGTCAGTTGCAGCATCACCAAGTTTCACGGCGGGCTCACCCAATGGCTGGAGCCGACGATGAGTAGTGCTGTCGCGCAGGCGATCGGCGCACCGGCGGCGATGACTTTCGATCTCTCGAACGCGTGCGCCGGGATGTTGACCGGTGTGACGGTGATGAATAACTGGATCCGTCAGGGAATCGTCGAACGGGCACTTGTCGTCAGCGGTGAGTACATTTCGCAGCTCGGACAGAATGCTGCCCAACACATCCGGAACATCATGAGCAAGGAGCTCGCGTGCCTCACCCTCGGCGACGCCGGCGCCGCTCTACTCCTCGAACGCGCCCCCGCCGGGTCGGCAGGGATCGGTCTGGCCGGATTCACCACCGTCGCCGACTACAGTCGGCTCTGTCTCGCCTACCCCAAGGGCGGCGACCCCGGCGCCCGGATGTTCACCAATTCGCGGGGGATCCAGCGGGCGGCGATCGCGGACACCCCGCTGTTGTTGCACGAGGTGCTCGATGCCGCCGGTATCTCCCTCCACGACATCGATCACGTGATCACACACCAAACCTCGGCGCGGGCGATCCGTAAAGGGATGGCCGAGGTGACCGCCACGCTCGGCGATTCTCCGCGGCACGACGCCGTCATCACCGTCGACCGTTACGGAAATACGGCCTCGACGACGCACACCGTCGCGCTCGTCGAGGAACTCGAAGCAGGCCGCATCCGCGCGGGTGAAACCGTGGCGTTGATCGCGCTCGCCTCGGGTTTGGAGATCGGTGTCGTTCTGTTGACGCTGGACGAGGAATTGGTGGCACACTATGGGCACAGTCATTGATCGGCTCGATGTCACACGCGGCGGCTGGCGTACCCGCCACAGTGCATTGCATCTGGCGGTGTCGGCCGCCCAGACCTGCCTCGAACGGGCCGGCCGTCGGGCCGACGACCTGGACCTGCTCGTCAACGTCGGGTTGTACCGCGACCGGAATCTGGGCGAGCCCGCCCTCGCGGCGCTCATCCAGGAAGACATCGGTGCCCACCCGGAGGACCCCCACGACGACACGCACGGGACCTTTTCCTTCGATGTCGCGAACGGATCCTGTGGGGCTCTCAACGGTCTGCAGATCGTCGACGGATTCCTGCGGTCGCACACGATCGACTGGGCGCTGGTGGTTGCCAGTGACGCCGATCCCGGACGTGGGATGAGTGAGCACTTTCCGTTCGCGCCGACCGGGGGAGCGATCCTCTGCCGCTGGACCGACGACGAATACGGCCTGGGACCCGTCCACTGGGTGAACCGCTCCGACGCCGGTGAAAGCTTCTGCGCCACGGTCGGACTCGAGGACTCCCGGAACGTACTTCGGTTCCGGGAATCGGAGTCGATGGACGAGCGGTTCGCGGCCGCCGGAGCGCGGGCGGCACGAGAATGCCTGGAGGCATCGTCCGTTGAGCTCGCGGATGTCGATCTGATCGTGGCCGCCCCCGCCCGGCGGAAGTTCCGTGCGGCGCTCGCCGAGCACCTGGGTGTGCCCGTGCCGCGGATTGTGGTCGCGGATGACGAACGGATGCATACCGCGTCCCTCGTGGCAGCCCTGGACCGCCGGACCGGTGGCATCCCGGTCGGGAATCGAGTCCTGATCATCGCCGCGGGTGCCGGGGTCACAGCCGGCGCCGCGCTGTACCGCGAACGCCCCTGATTCCGGGCGAGGGCGGCGTCGGTCAGCCGGCCGCGCCGTGCCCCACGCCCTGCATCGCCGCGTGCTCGTGCAGCGCGAGTTCGGCGTCGTGGTCTGCCGGTTGGAGATCGAACACGACTTCGTGGACGGTTCCGGTGAACCGGTACGGGGCGTTGTTCTCGTAATCGAGGTCGACGACCAGGCCGTTGTCGCGGCCCACGTCCATTCCCGCGTACGAAGTGAAGGCGACCGGCACCGTTCGGGGCATGTCCCCCTCGCCGATCAGTTCGTCGTTCGCCCACAGGGACACGTGCCCACCGCTCCCCGGCTTGGGCTCGTCGGTCTCGAACAGCATCTTCACGGTGACGTCACCGGTCGGAATCGGCCGCTCGGACGTCTGCCTGTAGGTCTCCACACCGAGGAAGGAATAGGTGTGGTGGAGGATGCCGGTGTGGTCGACCCACAGTGCGAACCCGCCGATGAAGTCGGCGTTGGCGACGATGACACCCTCGGCGCCGTCATCGGGCACGTGGAGGTGCGCTTCGATGGCGTACGAGCGTCCTGCCACTCGGGGAACCATGCCGCGCTGCACGTTCTGGACGTCGCCCTTGAAGGTAAATCGGGTCGTCGTCGGCATCGGAGGCAGCAGGCCGAAGAAGATCGACAGCCCTCCGAGCAAGGGGAGCGCCCGGTTGCGTTCCGCCTCGCGCCACCACAGCTCCTTCAGGGCGTCGAGCTTCTCGGGGTGATCGGCCGCGACGTCCCGGGCCTGGGAGAAGTCGTCGGGCAGGTAGTAGAGCTCCCAGACATCGTCGTCCGGGTCGTAGACACCCGGTGCGAACCGTTGGATGGTCTCCGGGGAGAAGTCCCAGGGGGCTTTGTCCAGGCGGGTGCACGCCCACCAGCCGTCCTGATAGATGGCGCGGCTGCCGAACATCTCGAAGTACTGCACCGTGTGCTGCTCGGGGGCGGCGGCGTCGTCGAATGTGGGGAGAAAGCTCGTTCCGTCCATGGGCTCCTGGTCGATCCCGTCGACGGTGGTCGGTTCGGGCAGCCCGATCGCCGCCAGGACGGTGGGGGTGATGTCGATGCAGTGGGTGAACTGCCCGCGCACCTGTGCGTCGGGGGTGATTCGGTTCGGCCACGCGACGACCATCGGGTCGCGGTCCCCGCCGAGGTGGCTGGCCATCTGCTTGCCCCACTGGAACGGAGTGTTGTTCGCGTGCGCCCAGGCGGCGGCGAAGTGCGGAGCGGTATGGTCGCCGCCGAGCGCCTCGATCCCGCCGTATTCGTCGATCAGCCTCAGCTGGTGTTCGGCGTCGAGTACCACCCCGTTGAGGAAGGTCATCTCGTTGAACGAGCCGGTGACGGTGCCTTCCATGCTGGCGCCGTTGTCACCCCAGATGTAGACGACGAGGGTGTTGTCGAGGTCGCCCAGGTCCTCGATCGAGTCGAGCAGCCGTCCGACGTTCCAGTCGGCGTTCTCGGAGTATCCGGCGAACACCTCCATCTGTCGGGCGTAGAGCTTCTTCTGAGAGTCGGACAACGTATCCCAGGCGGGGAACAGATCCGGTCGCTCGGTCAGTTCGGTGTCCGCGGGAACGATCCCGAGTTGCTTCTGACGCGCGAGCGTTCTCTCGCGGTAGACATCCCAGCCGTCGTCGAATTGCCCCGTGTACTTGTCCGCCCATGCCCTGGCCACATGGTGCGGGGCGTGACTGCACCCAGTGGAGTAATACATGAACCACGGCTTCTGTGGGTCCTGGGCCCGGACACCGTGGAGCCACTGCACTGCCTTGTCGGTGAGGTCGTCGGGGAAGTAGTAGCCGTGACCGTCTTCGCCCTCCGGGACGCCGAGGATCGAGTTGTCCTGGGTGACGATCGGGTCGTATTGTCCGGCCGCACCACTGAGGAAGCCCCACCAATGGTCGAATCCCCACCCCGGGGGCCAGTTGTCGAACGGCCCCGCGGCGCCCTGCACGTTGTCCGGGGTGAGATGCCACTTACCGAACCCACCGGTCACGTACCCGTTCTCGCTGAGAATCCGGGGAAGTGCGGTGCAACTCCTCGGCCGCACCGCCGTGTATCCGGGGAACGGGCCCGGGTACTCGGCAATCGAGCCGAATCCCACGCGGTGGTGATTGCGGCCGGTGAGAAGCCCCGCCCGGGTTGGTGAGCACACCGCCGTCACGTGAAAGCGGTTGTACGTCAATCCCTGTTGCTGAACCCGGCTCAGTGTGGGGGTGCGGATCGCACCGCCGAAGGTGTCCGGGCCGCCGAAACCGGCGTCGTCGATCAGCACGATCAACACGTTCGGAGCACCGTCCGGTGGCTTCGGCCCGGGCACGATCGTCCAATCCGGTACGGATTCCTGCACCGTGCGGCCGATGGTACCCCCGAAGGTTCGGTCGGGGATCGGTAGCCGCGTGCGATCCGGATCGAATTTCCCCATCGCCTCGGCCAGGGACGCCTCCAGGTCCCTCAAACCCGAACCATCCAGTTCCGCGACCGACTTCAGTGGGGCACCGCTGAGCGCCTGCTCCACCGGGAGCCGGCTGCCCGACGGCAGGACTGCGATCACCACACACGTCCCGGAGGCCAGCGCCTCACCGACCTTGGCCTCGAGACCGCTCTTGATACGGTGCGAGGTGAACTTGCCTGCAAGCGCGCCGGCACCGGCGCCGACCGCGGCTGCAGCCAGCATCGGCGGGGCGAACAACCCCACCACCAGGCCGACGCCCGCACCCCACCCGGCGCCTTTCCGGCCCAGATGGTCGCCCGTGTCAATCACCGTCAGGTTCTCGTCCGCGTCCTTCGCAACCAGGACCGCACCCCGAAGCGTGATCTGCTTACCGCGCACCTGAACGGCGAGCGCGTCGAAGTCCTGCCGTGCACGATCGAGGTCCTGATAGCCGGCGACGAGGACCAGCGCGTTATCTTCACTCATGAGGCACTCCTCTGCGGTGTCGCCGGTTCTGGGTAGGCGGCCTGCTCTCGATGCTCGTCCGGCGGCAGACGCGCCGACAAGGATCAAAAGGCCTCAGTTTTCGGTAGTGGCCGCGATGCTTCGAGGTTTGTCGCCGAAGTCTGAACATTCTGAATGGGAGATGTTGTACAACAATGTTATTCGTTCAAGTCTTCGTGTGGGTGCCGTGATGTTCTTACGGTTGCGTAGCTGCGGTACCGTCGGCCGATGCGAGAGCTTGGAGTGTGAGGAGCATTTTCCGGCTCATGACGAAGCCGATCGGCTCCATCAGTAACGGCCCGAAACACAGACGGCTGACGATTCCGGGACCGCAGGTGCTGCGACCCCGCTCGATCAGCCGAGTGCGCCCAGCCTGGTCGGGAAGGAGATGAATGCCCAGGTGAAGGCGTCACCGGTGCGGGGGTCGCGGGCATGGAGAACCAGGCGTGCATTCGGTTCGACAGCCGCGACGGTCAGCGGGGGTGTCTTCGGGTGCAGCTGCACCTCGTCACCGGTGCCCAGGGTTTGGTAGTCGCGAAGTAGCTTCTCGGTGTTGCGCACGCGGCAGCCGATCAGGTTCTCGAGTCCGACGTAACTGTAGAAGCCTCCGCGACCCTGTCCCAGCTGGATGATCTAGGGCCACAACACTTCCGGCGGCGCGTCGACCGCGACGGCAGGCATGTAACGCCAGGTGCGGTTCGCGATCAGCTCTCTCCCGGCAACGTTGCCGCCGCCTCCGTTGCGGTTGCACCCCACCTCGTGCGCCATCGGCGTAGCGGTTTCGTCAGGATCACGTGCACCGCGATCAGCGCCGCGCCGCCAATGGTCTGCGTGATGACGGTCGAGCGGGTCACGTCGGCGCCTCCTGTCGGTAGAGGGTCGTTCCATCATCGAACCGGCAGGCCGGAGACGGACAGGGTGCTTCGGCCCGCTGCGCGAGGTGACGGTGACTTTGGACCCTGTGCGGTCCGAACTCGACGGTGTTCGCTGGATCATGACGACGAGGAGACCTCATGAATGTGCAACAGGCGGTGGTCGAACACCGTTGGGTCAAGCCGATCGATCAACTCGGATTGGCGGACGCACCATCAGTTGGGGGCAAGGCGGCCAATCTCGGTGAGCTGACGCGCGCGCGTTATCCGGTGCCCCCCGGATTTGCCGTCACCGCCGAAGGCTACCTGGAGGCGATGGAGAAGGCGGGAGTGCGCGACACCTTGCGTGACCACGCCTTGCCGCCCGCCGGGGCCGATGACAGCGTCTTGACCGCAGCGTCGCAGCAGTTGCGCGCGACCGTGCTCGGCGTCTTGATGCCCGCTGCCTTGCGCGCAGAAATTCTCGGTTCATATCGCGAATTCGGCGCCGGCTCGCCGAGGCTGGCGGTGCGCTCCTCAGCGCCCGCCGAAGACGCCGCGGATACGTCGTTCGCGGGTATCCACGACAGCTTCATCGGGGTATCCGGTGACGACGCGCTCATCGAGGCGGTCACCAAATGCTGGGCGTCGCTGTGGTCCGAGCGTGCACTCACCTATCGCAGTGTGCAGGGGGTGACCGAGGAGCCGTCGATCGCGGTCGTCGTCCAGTTGATGGTGGGCGCCGACCAGTCGGGCGTCGTCTTCACCGCGGATCCCAGAACAGGCGCACGGGACCGTATCGTCGTCGAAGCCGCGACCGGACTCGGTGAGGTGGTAGTCGGAGGACAGGTGGAGCCGGACACCTACGTGGTGGCGAAGTCGGGCTTCGCTGTGATCGATGCCCACATCGGGTCACAGTCGTTCTCGATCACCGCGGATGCGGAAGGGCAACATTCGGTGGAGATTCCCGCCACCGCACGGGGCCGGCGCGTTCTCACCGACCAGCAGCTCGAACGATTGGCGTTGCTCGCCGTCGCTGTCGAAGACCACTACCACGTTCCCCAGGATCTCGAGTTCGTCTTCGACGCCGATCGGCTGTGGATCGTCCAGACACGACCCATCACGACACTGGACAAGCCCCGGACCCACACGGAGCAGCCCCCCCAATCGACGAACAAGGTCCTCGTCCACGGCCTCGGCGCAGGTCCTGGAACGGCGACCGGCCGCGTCCGCATTCTGCGGTCCGTATCCGATGCTCACCGGCTGTCCGAGGGAGAGATCTTGGTGGCACCCATGACACGCCCCGACTGGCTCCCGGTGCTGCGCCGTGCAGCGGCGATCATCACGGACGGCGGCGGGATCACCTGTCACGCCGCCATCGTCGGCCGCGAACTGGGACGTCCGGTAGTGGTCGGGACCCGGACCGCAACGAGCGAACTGGTGGACGGGGCGATCGTCACCGTCGACGGAGACTCGGGGGTGGTCTACGACGGCGCGGTAGCTGCATCCGTATCGAGCACACCCGAGAGAGGGGCCGTTTCCGCTTCCTCACCGCGACCGGCGACTGACCGGGTCGGTGGGTTACCGACGCCGGAGGTGACGGCCACCTCCGTGTACGTCAACCTCGCGACACCGGACGCCGCCGAACGTGTGGCCGCATCCGACGTCGACGGAGTGGGCTTGCTGCGCGCCGAGTTCATGATCATGGACGCACTGGCCGGGACGCACCCGGCAGCCATGATCGCGCAAGGACGCCGCAACGAGTACGTGGCCAAGATGTCGGCGGCGGTCGAACGTATCGCCGCTGCGTTCGCCCCGCGTCCGGTCATCTATCGGGCGATCGATCTACGCACCAACGAATTTGCCGACCTGTCCGGTGGCGACGTGGAGCCTCACGAAGACAATCCGATGATCGGTTACCGCGGCTGTTTCCGCTACGTGCGCGAACCCGAACTGTTCCGCCTCGACCTCGACGTGCTGTTCACCGTCCGGAAGCGTTACCCGAACGTGCATCTGATGATCCCGTTCATTCGCACCCGATGGGAGCTCGCACAGTGCCTTGCGGACCTCGATTCCCATCCGCTGGGCGCGGATCGCCGCATGCACCGGTGGATCATGGCGGAGGTGCCCTCCGTCGCCTACTGGATCCCGGAGTACGCGGCACTCGGCATCGACGGTGTCTCCATCGGCACCAACGACCTCACCCAACTGGTGCTCGGCGTCGATCGGGATTCCGAGATCTGCCGAGATCTGTTCGACACCATGGACCCTGCCGTACTCGACGCCATCGACGTCATCATCGAGCGTGCCACACGTGCCGGGCTCACCACATCCCTGTGCGGACAGGCGGTGTCGACCAATCCCGCTCTCGCGGAACATCTCGTGCGCAAAGGTATTACCTCGGTGTCCGTGGCACCGGACGTTGCCGCCGTTACCCGTCACAATGTTTCGGCTGCGGAACGCAGGATTCTGCTCGACCGAGCGAGGTCCGATCTGCGGATGTCCGCGAACGGGGACCGGCGAGGTGCAACCCGGTGAGTGAGCCTGTCGCGATACCGATCAGCAGTGGCGGCGACTACGTCACCGCGCACCGTGACGGCAATGAACCGTGCTGCGCGAGGGGTCCGCTCTCAGCCGTGGAGGTCGATAGGGCCCCGGTTCGCCGGGTCACTCCAGTCGAGGTGGCAAGCTCACGCGGCCGCGTGAGCGTGCCAGTCTTACCGGAGACCCACAGGCGTATGTGCCATCAACCGCCAAACCGCTGTGGATGAGGCCCGATACGATCCGGGATGCGCGGAGTTGCGCGTGGCCGGTCTGTGTCTCGCGCATGCGTGACTATCCGACGGTCGTGTCTGCAGCAGACCCCTCTGTGAGCAGTGTATAGAACCGTTCGACGTCGGTTCGTCGGCACAGGGCGGTGCCCGGTGTCTGCAGCATGGCCGCCCCGGCGGCGATCCCGTACCGCACCGAGTCGCTCAACGACCGACCGCGCGCCAGGCCGCTCACCACGCCTGCGACCATGCTGTCGCCGGCACCGACACCGCTGACGACGGGGACTTCGACCGACGGGAAGTATTCGTCGCGATCCTGAGTGACCAACAGTGCGCCTTCGGCGCCGAGCGAGAGGACGACGACGTCGCAGACCCCCCGGTCGATGACCTCCCGCGTCGCGGCCACCTGGTCGTCGATCGCCGACAATTCGCGGCCCGTCCAGTCACGAAGTTCGCGGATGCTGGGCTTGACGAGAAAGACACGGCCTCGAAGTTGCCTCAACGCGGGACCGGACGTATCCACGATCACTCGTGCACCGAGGTCACCGACGGCGCCCGCAACATGCTGGTAGAAGTCGGCAGGTACATCCGGTGGCAGACTCCCGCTCACCACCACATAGTCGGCTCCCGAGGCGACCTCGATAAGAAGGTCGAGACAGGCTCTCTGTTCTCTCGTGGTCACCGTCGGTCCCGGCAGGACGAATCGGTACTGCAGACCCGTCTCGTTCTCGTTGATCGTCAGGCTCTCCCGTGTAGAGCCACGGATCGTCAGACTCCGGATGGGAACGCCTTCGGTCGCGACGAGGTCCTCGAGGGCTCGGCCGGTGTGGCCGCCTGAAGGAAATACCGCAGTCGCGGGGGTGCCGAGAACATGCAGGACTCGGGCGACGTTCAGTCCGCCGCCGCCGGGATCGCGGCGAGGCGCGCCGCAGCGAACCTTGTCGGTGGGGACCACCCGGTTGGTGCTTGTGGTGATGTCGAGCGCGGGATTCATCGTCAACGTCACGATGTCGGGCATGAGAACTCCTGTCGTCGGGCGAGCCGGGCCCGTGCCCGGGGGGATGGGCCGCTGTGACTAGTCATCTCGCCACCCCGATGTCGAATGCCAGATCCGCTCTGCCGCCTGCAGGCTGTCCTCGGGGGCGGTGTCCGTGTCGACCGCGGTGGCCGACGTCCACTCCGCGGCACGCGCGGCCATCGCGTCGTATACCGCGGGGGTGGCGTCCGAGTCGCCGGATGGGCGACTGCCGATTCTCGCGATCGCCACGCCGCGCGTTGCCCTGCATTCGAGTTCGACAAGATCGCTATGGGTGCAGGAAGCAATGAGGGCGGCGCGCTCACGGAAGATCGATTGGGTCCACGACGCATCCAGGACGACCGATCTTCCTGCCTCGAGGTTGTCGCGAGCGCGCCGCAGCATCTCGGCGTAGGTGCGGTCGGTCATGGTGCCGCTGTACAAGCCCTCACCGAATCCGGATACCTGCCGGGAATGCGGATCGAGCCCGGCGAGTTCTTTGCGGACGCGGTCGCTGGAGATGACGACGGAGTCGGTGACGTCAGTCAATCCGTTCGAGAGTGTCGACTTTCCGGTGCCGGGCAGCCCACCGACCAGTGCCATTCGCACGGTTCCGGCACGCAGATGCCGCAACGCGAGGCTGCAGTGCGCCCGGGCATCCTCGCGGGCAGTGTCCGAACCCTGCGTGTACCGCAAGCCGGCGACCTTCGCGCGGACGAACGCGCGATACGCAATGTAGTGATGCCAGAGAGATGCCGGTGGCTGGTCACAGGCCTCGGCGCAATACCGATCGAGAAACCGCGATGCCAGATCTTCACGCCCCAAGTACTCGAGATCCATGGCCAGGCATGCTGCATCGTCGACGCGATCGACGTGTCGGAGGTGGTCGTCGAAGTCGAGGCAGTCGAGGATGCGCGGCCCGTCGGCGAGACAGAAAATGTCGTCCGCGAGAAGATCTCCGTGACCATCGACGATCCGGCCTTCCCGAATGCGGCTTTCGAACAGCGGTTTCCGTCCCTGCAGATACCGGAGAGCCCGACGACCGACCTCGTCAGCGTCCGCTGCCGGCAGGACATCGCACCGGTAGCTCGTCACCTCGGAGACGTTGGCGCGCCACCGCGCTGCTATGGCGTCAGAGGTCGCGTCACGATCTATCTCCACACTCTGCTCCGCCCGGGCATGGAACCGGGCGATGGCGGCGGCGAGAGCATCCAGATGCGAGGTCGGATCCGCGCCGGTGCCGACCAGATTGGCCAGCCGAAGATCCGACGGCATCCGGCGCATCTTTACCAACGATTCGGTTTCCCCTCCCGCAGGGTTGGTCAATTCGGCGACTCCGAGGTAGACATCGGGACACAGCCGTTGGTTCAACGCCACTTCACGGTGGCAGGCCACACGCCGCTTGGCGGCGGTACTGAAATCGGCGAACGCCGTCCGAATCGGCTTTTTCGCTTTGAAGACGACGTCACCGACCATAACGAGATAGGCGGTGTGCGTCTCGACGCCGTTGACGTCGAGTTCGCCGACGGTCGATACCCGCGAACCCCCGTGCACTCTCCCGGACGTCGACATGGGACTTCATCACGCTATCGGCGAAGTGCCGTCGGTGCGGTGGCACTCGTGTCGTCAGCATCGAGACCGAGGTCTAGGTGAAGTGTGGTCCTGTCGCAACGTAGCGCGTGGGCCCACCCGTGGTCGCGGATCACTTCGAGCATCAACGTGTTCACCGCCAGCACCTCGGCCGTCATCCGCTTGATCCCATGCGCACGCGCCGCATCGACGAGATGATCGAGAAGCATCGTTCCGATGCCGTGCGATTGGTAGTCGTGATCGACGACCATTGCGAATTCGACCAGAGGGGCGTCGGCGCCGGCCTGATCGGCCGGACGCACGTAGTTCGCGACTCCCACCAGAGTGCCGCCGACGAAGGCGCCGAGTGCGCAATGTTCGCGATCCTGTCGGCACAGGGACTCGGCCAAATCCTCGAAATGCTTCGGACGGGCGCCGAAGAACCTCATGTAGGAATCGTGCTGATCCATCCGCTCGTGCAAATCCTGCACAGCGGCACCATCGGTCGAGTCGAGGTAGCGCACGACGACACCATCCGTGACTGAGGGTGGCCGAATGGCATTCATACGCGTCACCTGCCCGTCGTCGTGGAACTTCATTCAATCGCGTGTACGGCCAGACACGTCAGAGCCTTTGGTCCTCGACTACGGTCCTTCGGCTCTATTGCCGGCTCGGGCTGGTCGCGATGCTGAGGGAACCAGGACCGCGCAATTTTGCATCGAAGGACGTCATAACGCTATGACCATGACGAACAGTGACACGGACGACAACCCGTTGCCGCATGCGCAACTCTCGGCGGAGCGGCTGACTTCCGAGTTGGGTAAGTCCCACGGCGTGGTGTGAATTCGGTGGGGCAGCGTAGCCGCAGCTCGGGCGTGTCGCTCCGAGTGTGTGGGTGGGCCATCGCGTAGTGATGAACGAGTTACCGACCAAAGTGACTCGACCAAAGGACCACGCGATGACCCACGACCATTCTGCCCTGATCACCCAGCTCGATGCACTCAGGGGCGCCGACCCGGCGAGCGTGTTCGCCGAACTGATCCGAACCGGACTGCAAGCATTGATCGACGCCGAAGCCACCGAAGCCCTCGGCGCCGGCCGCTACGAGCGCACCGCTGAGCGCACCAACTATCGCAACGGCACCCGATCCAAGACCGTCGCCACCACCAGCGGAGACGTCGAAGTGCAGATCCCGAAACTGCGGTCCGGCTCGTTCTTCCCCAGCCTGCTCGAACGCCGCCGGCGGATCGATCAGGCGTTGTACGCGGTGATCATGGAGGCCTACGTCCACGGCGTCTCGACCCGCAACGTCGACGATCTCGTCACCGCACTCGGAGTCGAATCGGGAATCTCCAAGTCGCAGGTCTCACGGATCTGCGCCGGACTGGACACCGAGATCGCCCGGTTCCGGGACCGCACATTGACGCATACGACCTTTCCGTACATCTTCCTCGACGCGACCTACTGCAAGGTGCGGATCGGCGCTCATGTGGTCTCTCATGCCCTCGTCGTGGCGACCGGTGTGTCGATCGACGGGACCCGGGAAGTGTTGGGGACCGCGGTGGGCGACAGTGAGTCGTTCGATTTCTGGCGCGAGTTCCTCGTCGGGTTGAAGGCACGGGGGTTGTCGGGGGTGCATCTGGTGATCTCCGATGCGCATTCCGGGTTGAAAGCTGCTGTGGCGCAGCAGTTCACCGGAGCGTCGTGGCAGCGGTGCCGGGTGCATTTCATGCGCAACGTCGGGTCTGCGGTGACGTCGAAGCAGGTGCCGCCGGTGATGGCGGCGATCAAGACGATCTTCGCTCACACCGATCCCGAGGCTGTGGCCGCGCAATGGGATCAGGTCGCGGACACGTTGGCGAAGTCCTTTCCGAAGGTCGCGTCGATGATGCGCGACGCCAAGCACGACGTGCTCGCGTTCCGGGCGTTCCCGAAAGCGCACTGGCAGAAGATCTGGTCGAACAACCCGAGATCGGTTAACCGGCTCTCGGGCGACACGATTCTGTCCGCGGCGTGAGGTCCGGGGCCGCCGCCCGGATGGGGCGCATGCTGACGGTGGCGGCTCGATTCACGAGAGGAGCAGACGATGGCCGTTCGGGTGCAGACGGCGGGCGACGGTTATGTGGTCGACGGCGAGTGGGAGGGTTGCGCGGCGGCGAACGCGTTCCTCAAGCATCTGGCCGGGCGGGCGTTCAGCGTGGCGACGGTGCGGGCGTATGCGTTCGATATGCTGAATCTGGCGCGGTTCCTGATCGACCGCGATGTCGGATTGGCGGCGGTGACGCCGGTGACCGTGTTCGAGTGGATCGACTGGCAGGGCGTGCGCCGTGATCCCCGACCCGGTGCAGCACCGAGGAACGGCCGGCAGCGGACGACGGCGGCGTCGACGATCAACCGGCGGGTCGCGGCGGTGCGGGCATTGTTCGAGTACCTGGTGATGACCGGGGTGCGCGCCGACAATCCGGTGCCCTCACCCCGGCGCGGGCAGGGGTTACGTCCGTCGGGGCGGGGTTTGCTCGGGCATCTCGGGCCCGGCCGGCCCCGGGCCGGAGGCCGGCTGGTGCGCCAGCCGCGGTTGCTGCCCGAGTCCCTCGACGCCGACGCGGTGGACGTGTTCGTCTCGTCGCTGCGCACCCATCGGGACCGGGCGATGGTGTGGGCGATGCTGCTCGGCGGTCTGCGCAGCGCCGAGGTGCGGTCGCTGCGGCTGGCGGAGGTCGACTTCGGTCGACGTCGGCTGCGGGTGCTCGGCAAGGGTTCGAAGGAGCGGGTGGTGCCGGTCGATGCGGTGTTCTTCACCGAACTGTCGGCCTATCTGCGCCTCGAGCGGCCACCGGGGTTGGCGACACCGGAATGTTTTGTGGTGCTGCGCGGCCCCACGCTGGGGGCGCCGGTGACCGAGGCCGGGCTGCGGTCGTTGTTTCGGCGGCACCGAGAGCTGTCCGGCGCGGGTCGGGTGCGTCCACACCGGCTGCGACACACCTACGGCACCGAACTCGCCTCCGCGGGAATCGATCTGATGGTACTGCGGGAGTTGATGGGGCACGCGTCCCCGGAGACCACCGCCGAGTACGTGCACCTGTCGATCGAGCAGCTCGCCGCCGAATACGGCGCCGCCCGGGCCAGTCTCGCCGGGGAACGGCGATGACCACCGCATCGACGACCATGGTGGCCCCGGACACGGTGCTGGCCGGCTATCTCGACCACGTCGCCACCCTCGGGCTGGGCGGAAGGGCCGTCCGCGGCCGCACCCGCATCGCGAGCACGTTTCTGGCCGCGCACCCGGATCTGCAGGAATGGATGGCCCGGCCTGCATCGGACCGGCTCACCGAACTCCGCAGTGCCGGGGCTTGGCCGCTGCTGTGTCACGTCATCGGGCGAGACGAGCTGCGACTGGACCTCGAGTTCGCCGCCGTCAAGAACCTCACCGGACTCGGCAGTGCGATCGAGGCGCGCGACCCGGACGGGTTCGCCGCGGCCCGGACCGCCGGACTGGCCTTGGGCTGGACACCGTCATGGGTGGAGACCGTCCTCGGCGAGTGCCTGGCGGTGCTGCTCGCCTGGCACGGCGGATCCGTCAGCGGCATCACCAACGACACCGTCGACGATTTCGATGCCGCATTGGCTGCAACACAAGCTATTCCACCGTCGTCGCGCCGGGCCTACCGCAATCGGATCGCGGGTCTGCGGCAGGTGCTGTTCGAGGCCCGCATCGTCGACACACCACCACGGCGCCGCGTCTGGGCCCGCAGCTATGGCCAACGGTTCGCCGACGTTCCGATGGCCGACGCGATCCGCGAGACGCTATTGCGCTATGTCACCGTCCGGGCCGCGGTGCTTCGCCCGAAGTCCGTCGAATCACTGATCAACGACCTGCTGCCATTCGCAGACTATCTCACCACACACCACCCCGAGGTCACCTCCCTCGACGGTCTCGACCGCAGTCACATCGAGGGCTTCCTCGTCTGGAACCGCACCCGCACCTGGCGCGGGCAACGCGCCGCCGCCGGCGCCGGACGCACCATCTCGATGGCGGTGATCCAATCGACGGTGCTGAGCCTGCGCAACCTGCTCGACGACATCACCGCATGGGGCTGGGAGCAGGCACCGCCGCGCCGGCTGGTCTTCGCCGCCGACGTCCCCAAACTCGACCAACCCTTGCCCCGCGCACTGGCACCCGACGTCGACGGCGTGGTGATGAACGCTGTTGCCGGGTTGGAGGATCCGTTCGCTCGCATCGGGTTGACGGTGCTCCGCGGTGCGGGGTTGCGGGTCGGGGAACTGCTCGACCTCGAGCTCGGCAGCGTCGTCGACTACGGCCCGGCCGGGACCTGGCTGAAGGTGCCGCTGGGCAAACTCGCGACCGAGCGCATGGTGCCGCTGTCGGCGGCCACGGTCGCGGCGTTGGACGAGTGGAGCGGCGGGCGCGGCGTCTGCCGGCCGCTGCCGCATCCGCGGACCGGAGCTTTGACCGATTTCCTGTTCGTCGCGCACGGCCGCCGCCTCGGCCAGACCCGGCTGCGCAATGGGCTGCTCGCCGCCGTCGAGCAGTCCGGGCTGCGCGGCGCCGGCGGCGCACCGTTGGTGGTGACACCGCATCAGCTGCGGCATATTGTCTCTGCTTAGTTCCCGTGTTGCATTAGACCCGAAGGTGAGGGCGACCTGGGGGTTTGGTTGTTGCGCCGAGCCGTGTGGTGTTTCTACTGTCAGCGCCCATGATCTTGAGCTACTTCTCGTCGCTGGACTGGCGGTCCTGGGACCTTGAGCATCGTCCCGTGATCCCGGAGGGGATGGCGTTCCTCATCGATGACGATCTGTTGTTCGAGGACGGCCCGGCCGCGCCGCGGCAGGCGTCCGTGGTGAACCGGTGGCTGCGGGAGCTTCCGGCCAGCGGGGCTCCGGCGCCGAGTTCGTGGGAGAACTACGCGCGGGCGGTCAAGGAATGGGCGGAGTTCCTCGCCGAACACGGCGTGGGGTTGTTCGATACCCGGGAACGGTTGAAAGCTGGGCTGAGTCGCTATGCGGAGCACCGCGCAGCGGGGCCGGCGCGGTCGCGGTTCGCGGCGACCACATGGGGCCAGCACATGAGCATCCTGTCGCTGTTCTACCGGTGGGCGATGGAGGAAGGGTTCGCGTCTGCCGAACCGTTCACCTACCGGTCGGCGCGGGCGGTCTTCGCCGGGACCGGCCGGGAGGTGCGGGTGAATCTGGCGGTGCGCCGCACCCCGAAACCGCATGTGACCATCAAGTATCTGGAGCCGGACTTCACCGACCTGTTCCGGAAAGGGTTGCGGGGGCTGGCGCCGGACGGCAACCGCGACACCGGGTTCGCGGGCCGGGAGATGACCCGCAACGCCGCGATCGGTGATCTCGCGCTGGCGACCGGGTTGCGGTTGGGCGAGTTCACGCATTTGCTGCCGTGGGAGATCCCGGCACTGCCGCCGGCGCGGACGGCGATCCCGATCCCATTTCCGGTGCCGGCGGGAATCACCAAGGGCCGCAAGTTCCGCACCACCTGGATCTCCTACGACGCCCTGGCCGGGCTGCACGACTACCTGCAGCTCGATCGCGCAGCCGTCACCGTCGAATCGAGCTGGCGGCCACCACGACGGTGGGGCGAGCCGATGCACGTGAGCGAACCGGACGCCCGCGGCGGCCGGATCAACGGCATCCGCCGGTCGTGGGAGTCATTGACCCCGCCGGAGCGGCGGCGGCTCGTGGCACCGGAGGGCGGGTCGTGCCTGCTGGCGGTCAAGGCCGACGGTGGACCGTTCACGGCGTGGGCGACGGTGTTCGAGCGCACCGCCGACCGGATCCGGGCCCGGTTCGAGCCGCGGTTCCCGCACGTTCACCCGCACCGGCTTCGTCACTGCTTCTCGATGCAGACTTTGGAATATCTGGTGACCGGCTACTACCGGCAGGCAGCGAAGCTGGTGCGCCACACCGATGCCGACGCGGCGCTGATCTTTTACCTGACCAAGGCCGATCCGCTGCTGGTGCTGCGAGATTTGCTCGGGCATTCGACCGTGTTGACCACCGAGAAATACCTGAAGCGTCTTGATACCACACGGATTTACCGGCAGGCCTACGAAACCGAGGGCGCGGCAGCCGGACTCATCGATGCTACCGCAGCCCAGTGGGAAGCCGACGCCGAATTCGACCATGACACCGACGGGGATCTGTGATGCCGACGAGAGTGACCGACGAACCGCTTGGCTTGAGCTGTGTGTTCAGCGACGGCAGCCGGGCGGAGTTCGACCTGGCGGGGTTGCCGAACCCTCGGTTGGCGCGTGATCTGGCAGTCGGGCTCCTGGAGCTGATTCATCCGCACGGCAGCGCGAACTCGGCCGGAACGGTCGATGCCTACGCGGGTGCACTCCGAGCAATGGTTCGCGCGCTCGCCGAGCAGGGTTTCACCGGCGGCGCGAGTGGGCTGCGCCGCGGACAGCTTGCGCAGTTCTGGATGGCGGGACCCAGACGGTTGGAGGCATACACCCGCGCCATGGTGGAGGGATATGCCCGATCCGGCGGCGGCCTCGGCGACGGGGTGCTGGAGCTGGCGGCGGGCCGACACTTCAATATCCAGCCCAACCGTCGACCCCTGCCGCCCTATCCCGAAGTCGAATGGCAGGGTCTGATCACCGCATGCCGCACGGTCGTCGAGGAGTCGTATGCGACGCACCGCCGCGCACTGGCCGCGATCGGGCAGGGCCGTCATCCCACCCAGCACGGATGGACATGGGAGAACTTCTGCTGGCTGCTGGCACGGCTCGGCCCGGTCAGCACTCCCGTGTTCGCCCACACGATCGGCGTGACGCACAGCGTGTTCCACAATCGCCGACCACCAGCGTTCTATGACGCCCTGAGGGCGGTGTTCCCGCACCTGGACGCCGTCATCGCCTACCGCCTGCTGTTCGGCGTCTACTCCGGCATCGTCCCCGACGGCATCGCCGACCTGGGGATCGACGACATCGAATGGGCCGGGGACTCGACCATTCTGCTGTCCTACGTCAAACGCCGCACCGCGGCGGAGACCCTGAACCTGCCGCGTCCGGCGGTGCGTCTGCTCGAGCAGTGGCTGACGCACTCGTCGCTGCTGCGCAGCCTGGTCGCACCAAGCGACCGCGACCGGCTGTGGTTGGGCCTGAGTTACGTGGGCAAACCCGTCCTGATCCGCGAGATCAATCGGGTCAGCATCCAGCGATGGGTGAACCGCCACGGCGTGCTCGGGGCCGACGGTCGGCCGTTGAAGATCCATCGAGCACGCATCCGCACCACTCACCATGCGATGCGCGAGAGGAAGACCTGGACAGGCAACGCCCGCGCCACGATCGACCCCAATCACACGCCCGCTGTCGAAGGCGACCACTACCTGTCGGTGACGACCCCGGGCCAACGGCACGCGGTCGAGGCGGTCATCGAGGATGCCCAGCACGATCTGTTGCGCCGCGCGCAGCCGCCCACCGTGATCGCCGAGGAGGACGCCGCCGCGCTGGCCGACGGCTACCCGCAACTGATGGCGGCGATGAATCTCGACGACCACGCGATCGCCGATTTGGTCGGCGGCGCGCGCGATGTGTTCACCGCAGCATGCGGTGATCAGCTGGCCGGCCTGCACGGTCCGGTCGGCAAGCCGTGTCCGGCCAGGCCGTGGGTCTGCCTGCTCTGCCCGCTGGCGGTGTTCGCGCCGCGGCACGCGGTGAACCTGCTGCGGCTCAAGGCGTTCTTCTCCCGCCAATGGCAGCAGCTGCCCGCCGCGCAGTTCATGGCGGTGTTCGGGCCTTACGCGACTCGGATCGATCAGATCCTGGGCCGGTTCGACCCCGCCGAACTCACGGCCGCGGCTTCCCGGGTCACCGACACCGACGACGAAATCCCCCTTCGCCCAGAGGAACGCACCGCATGACGACCTTCGCCACCAACAGCGCCCGCGAACACCGGACATCAGTCTTCACCGGCGCCGATGTCTGTCTGCAGGCGGGTCTGACACTGCCCGACGACGTTCGCCGCCCCCTGTTCGACGACGACTTATGGGACTTCACCGAGGTCGTCGGGTTGGCAGTCAACATCCCGTTGGCGAACCGCCGCTTCGACTTCGCCGTGATCGGCGACCCGCGATGGCGCATGGTCGCCAAGGAGCTGATCATCGCCGCCCTCGCCCCGCGGCATCCCGCCGTCGCCGAATTGCCCAGGGCATACCGCACACCGCTGCATCTGCGCAGCTGCATCGGACGGCTGGGCGAGCTGACGCGACTGTTCCGCTGGCTCGACCGGCGACACGTCACCACGCTGGCCGAAATCGACACCCACACCTGCGAGGCCTACCTGGCATTCCGGCGCTACATCCTCGACGAGGACGGCAATGTTGTCGGTGAACAGAGCCCCGCGGTTCGACGCGCTGCGGCGCAGATCATCGTCGACCTGGTCAACCACCGAGACCTGTTCACCGCCGACCGCGTCCGCGCCGATCTTCGCCCCTGGGGCGGCGCATCGGCTTCCGCCGTCGCCGAAATGCGTTCCGGCCGTGACGGAAACACCACGCCCGCCGTTCCCGACGAGATCCTGCAGCCGATGCTCGCGGCGGCGCTGCACCTGATGCAGGTCCTCGGCCCGCACGCGGTCGCATTGAACCAGCAGGTCCGCGAACACGACCGCGTCCATTCGGTCAGGATCGGACAGCGGCGTCAAACCACCACCTCTGCGGTCGACGACATCGTGACCGTGTTGGCCGACTACACCAGGACAGGGACGCCGCTGCCCCGACACGAAGACCATGAGATCACCAAACGGCTGGCCGCCGGATGGTCAGCCGACGACCTACTGCTGCCCGTCGCCACCGGGATTCTCGCCAGGCAGGCCGGACGCCGCAATATCGACTCCCGTTGGTTGCCGCGACTGCGCGGACCGCTCACCAACGCAGTCGCCGCGGTCGGGGTCGAGAAGGTATTCGCTCGCGACGCCGAACAGGCGCCGACCGCCGACGGCGCGACACGGCCCTGGAGCCTGCCGCTGCACCGATCGCAGGCCGTCGCCGTGGTCGGGATCGTCCGAACAGCCGCGATCATCGTGCTCTCGGCATCATCAGGGATGCGCAGCAGCGAGTTGATGGAACTACGTGTTGGCTGCCGCCGCCCGATCGAGGAACCCATACCCGGGCTCATGCGCTACCGCATCGCCAGCAAGATCGTCAAAGGCCAGCCGCTCGGCGGCACCGACGACGAATGGGTCGTCATCGAACCGGTCCACCGAGCTGTCGAACTCATCGAACAACTGCACGACGATCCACGCGATGATGCTCTTCTGTTGTCCCGGTTCAGCTTCCGGGTCCGTTACATCTGGTTCCGCAACTGGGTCAACTCTTCGGCAGGAGAACGCCTGGGCCTGGCCCCAATTCCCGAGGGACCGGTCTCACTGCGGATGCTCAGAAGAACGATCGCGCTGGAATTGGCCTATCGCCCCGGCGGGGTTCTCGCAGCAAAACTGCAGCTCAAGCATATCGCAACCGCAACAACCGAAGGCTATGCGGCCCGGCCGGGTGGCGCTCAAGCCGAGTTACTGGCCGAGGTCAACAAGCATGAAGCCGACCGCAACCTTCAGCTGATACTGGCCGAGTTCCACAACTACCGCAACGGCATCCTGCCCTCCGGCCCCGGCGCACGAAACCTCACCGAGTTCTTCGCCACTGTCGACGCCGACGTGAACGCGGAATCGGCTGCGGCACCGAAGGTGCAGCGCAACGATCGCGACATCCTCAACCTGCTGTCCAAACGAGCCAAGGTCCTGCACCTGGGCCCGGCGAACTACTGCTGGTTCGTCGACCCGTCCCGCGCCCTCTGCCTCAAGCTGGCCGGCACCCCGACCGCGACGCGGCCGATGATCGGCATGTGTGACTCGGCGCGTTGCCCGCAGGCCACCCACCACGATGTCCATCGCTCCGTCTGGGCCGAGCACGCCGAACGCACCAAGATCTTCCTCGGCCAACTCGGCAAGACTCGCGCCACCGAGCGCACCCGCCTGCAAGCCGACCACGACCGCGCAGTCCGGGTCATCGCCGATATCGACACGGCCACAACCACCGCGAGCGGGGACCTGCCATGAGAATCAGTGCCGACCAACGCACCCAGAACGAGAACCGCATTCGCGCCGCCATCGACCGACTGCTGCGCGGCGAGATCCCACCCGGCGGAGGCTGCGACATCAAGACCCTCGCCGCGGAGGCCGGCGTCGATCGCACCGCCTTCTACGGCAGCAGGCCCTACGCGCACCTACGCGCCGAGTTCGAACACCGGCTTGAGCAGCTACAGAGCAACGGCGACACCCCCGACCCGAAGACTGCGCAGATCGAACGACTGAAAGCAGAGATAGACAAGCTCAAAGAGCGCCTGAACCAGGCCCATTCGACCATCGAGGAGCTCACCGACTTCCGCGGCCAGGCACTGGCGAGGCTGGCCGCACAGCACGAAGAAATCCTCCGCCTCCGCGCCGCCGCAGACCCGAACACCACCGTCACCCGCCTGCCGACGACACGCCAGAAAATCATCGGGCCATGCTGACGCGAGATCGAGCGGTGACGTCAGTCACAAACACTAACGTCTTATCGCTACACAGGCGGCCACGAGCGTCGCGAACTCCGCGCCGGAGACCCTCCATTTCAAACGCAACACGAACCCGACCGCACACGGCCTCTGCGGACACAAGGCACACCTGGGCGACCGAACTCGCCAATGCCGGAATGAGCCTGCAGGCGTTGATGGCGCTGCTCGGGCACGTCACTCCTCAGATGACTCTCCGCTACGCCACCCTCGCATCGCCGACGCTGCGCGACGCCTACGACCAGGCCATGGGCAAGATGCGGCGGCGGTTCACCCTCACCCCGGTCGGCAAACCGATCGTTCCCGACACCGTCAGCTGGCTCGGCAGCGAGATGCTCAAAACCCGCCTCGCCCATGGCTACTGTTCTCGGCACGAGGCGGCCGGAGCCTGTCCCTATGCCAACATCTGCGAGACCTGCGACAACTTCGTCACCGGACCCGAATTCCGCGACACGCTCGAGGCGCAACGCACCGACGTCCAGGCACTCGAAGCCGATGCCTGCGACCGCGGCTGGCCCGACGAAGCTGCTCGCCACCACCGCGTTGCAGACGCCCTGACCGATCACCTTCACCGGCTCGACCGCTGACCCAAATCGCGAACCTGAGGTTGACCCACACGCGAAGGCCGGTTAATCGAACGATTGAACAAGGAGATCAAACGCCGCGCCGATGTCGTCGAGATCTTCCCGAACCCGGCAGCGTTCCTCCGGTTGGCGACGGCGGTGGTGATCGAAGCGCACGACGAGTGGCAGGTCACCCGCCGCTACGTCTCAGACGTCAGCATGGACGAGCTCAAAGTCATCATCGCCGCCAAACAACGCGCCTCGACTGACGACACGACGCCGCAATCGTTGACACCCGAACTCGAAACCGCATAACCTACAAAATGACTCGTTGATCACGAACCAGATGGTTCACCGATCCGAAGTACACCACCCCATGGGACGCTGTCTTCCGAGTTCGGTGCGTACTTCACCCAAGACGCGATTGTTCGCACGGTTGCGGGCAGTATTGCGGACCTTGCGGGGGTTCCGATCGAAGACCTACCGGAGCTTGCCGAGCGGGTTGCGCGGCAGCGACTCTTCACGGCTCTGGAACTTCACCCGGAATCGGTGCTGTCCCTTCGCTACGAGTCGGCGCCGAACACATGGGCAGTCATCACTCCGACCGCCGGCACGGTGCCCTACGGCCTGGCGGAAGTGGGTCCGGCGACCGAGCACCACACACCGACCGAAGTGGAGGGGCCATGACAATGCCGTGGCAAGATCACGAATCGCAGGGGTGCCGACCCGCGATGAGCCGACCGATCCCCGCAACCAGTTGGCCCGTGGAGATCGAGATACGAGAAACCGACGCGGAGCCCACCTGCTCACGGGCCACGGCGCGCCTGCACACTCGCGATGAGACCATCGAAGGACAGGGCGAGGCCGGTTGCCGTTCCCGACACGCCGACACAGTCCAGGTCAGTCGCCAGATGGCCGCCGCACGTGCCTTGACTGACCTGGCGCACCAACTGTTCGAGCTGGCAGCCACCGACGACGCGGCTGCGTGCGCCCACGGGCACAGGGCTCGCGAAACCGGATGTGGGCTGTGAGCAACCGTCATGACCATCATTCCCACATCGCCGTCCACGAACTCGGTGAAACCGAACTTCACCGACTACGACGGTGAACGCACCCGGTTCTCGTGGTCTGACATCGAGCGTCAGCTCGGGCCCGCCCCCGGCGGCTGCAACATCGCCTACTATGCAGTCGACCGCCACGACTGCGATTCGCACCGGAACGAGATCGCCTTCCGATTCGTGGGGCCGAACACCAACGATGTCGGCGAGCTAGCCACCACGGAGATGACTTTCGGGGAATTCGCACTCCAAGTCCGCAAGTTCACCGACGTGCTCCGCGAACTCGGCGTCGGCAAAGGCGACCCCGTCGTCGTATTCACCGGCCGGATCCCGGAGCTGTACGTCAGCATCCTCGGCGCGTTGCGCAACGGAAATATCGTGTCGCCGTTGTTCTCCGCCTTCGGCCCCGAGCCGCTGGCCACGAGAATTCGACTCGGCGACGCTCACGTACTGGTAACCACCGAGCAGCTGTACCGGCGACGGGTGGAGAAGATCCGCGGCTCGCTGCCCTCCCTCCGACACATTCTGGTGGTGGGGGATTCCGGATCGACCACCGACATTCCGGACACGCTCGACTTCCACAGTGCGATGGCGGACGCCGACGGGGACTGCGACATCACCCCGACCTCCGCCGACGATGCTGCCCTGCTGCATTTCACCAGTGGAACCACCGGTACCCCGAAGGGTGCGATCCACGTCCACGGCGCCGTGGCCACACATTATGCAACCGGACTGTACGCCCTCGACCTGCATCCCTCGGACGTGTTCTGGTGCACGGCCGATCCGGGCTGGGTCACCGGCACGTCGTACGGGGTGATCACACCGCTGTTGCACGGCGTCACGTCGATCGTCGACAGCAACGAATTCGACGCCGAACGGTGGTACCGCATCCTCGAAGAGCAGGCCGTCACGGTCTGGTACACCGCGCCGACCGCGATCCGCATGCTGATGAAGTCCGGTCCGGAGCTGGCGCACAAGTACTCCCACCCGAACCTGCGGTTCATCGCGAGCGTCGGCGAACCGCTCAACCCCGACGCCGTGTTGTGGGGACGAGATGTGCTCGGACGGCCCATCCACGACAACTGGTGGCAAACCGAGACGGGCGGCATCATGATCGCCAACACACCCGGCTTCGCCATCAAACCGGGATCGATGGGTCGACCGCTTCCCGGCATCGACGCGTGCATCGTCCGGCGCACAGACGATGGCGGGACCGCACCCGTCGAAACACCGAATGTGGAGGGGGAACTCGCGATACGACGCGGCTGGCCCTCGATGTTCCGCGGCTATCTGAACAACGACGACCGGTACCGGCGTGCATTCGCCGGCGACTGGTATCTGACCGGCGACCTGGCCAAGCGCGACGCAGACGGCTACTACTGGTTCGTCGGCCGCGCGGACGACGTCATCAAATCGGCGGGTCATCTCATCGGCCCTTTCGAGGTCGAGAACGTCCTCATGGAACACCCCGCGGTCGCCGAAGCCGGAGTCATCGGTAAACCGGACCCGATCGTGGGGGCCGTGGTCAAGGCCTTCGTGTCCGTGAAGAAGGGCCAGAACCCGGACGACGCCCTGCGCCGCGAACTTCTCGGGCACTCCCGCAAGAAGCTCGGCGCTGCGGTCGCCCCCAAAGAGATCGAATTCGTGGACGTCCTCCCGCACACACGGAGCGGCAAGATCATGCGCAGGCTGCTGAAGGCACGCGAACTCGGTCTACCGGAGGGAGACACATCGACCCTGGAGGTAGGCGGATGACTGCCCCGGACTTTCCCTACGACAAGACGTTCGCGGTCGAGTTGCTGACGGACATGCTGCGCATCCGCCGCTTCGAGGAGAAGGCAGCAGAACTGTACGGTGCCCAGAAGATCCGCGGCTTCCTGCATCTGTACGTGGGGGAGGAAGCGGTCGCGGTCGGGGCCCTGCATGCGTTGTCTCCGGGCGACGCGGTGGTCGCGACCTACCGCGAACACGGCCACGCGCTCGTGCACGGTGTCCCGATGAACGCGATCATGGCCGAGATGTTCGGGAAACGCGAAGGCTGTTCGAGGGGCCGAGGCGGATCGATGCACCTCTTCGACGCCGCCACCCGCTTCTACGGGGGCAATGCGATCGTCGCCGGCGGCCTACCACTCGCGGCCGGCCTGGCGATGGCAGACAAGATGCAGGGCAAGCGCCGGGTGACGGCCTGCTTCTTCGGCGAAGGTGCCATGGCGGAGGGCGCCTTTCACGAGACCATGAATCTCGCATCCCTGTGGCAGTTACCGGTGCTGTTCTGCTGTGAAAACAACCTGTACGCCATGGGAACAGCCTTGTCCCGTTCGGAATCGCAAACGGATCTGTGCGTCAAAGCCGCGTCGTTCGACGTCCCGACGCTCAAGGCGGACGGGATGGATGTGATCGCCTCATTGCACGCGGCCCGCTCCGGTGCCGCCCACGTCCGCACGACCGGAGGCCCCTTCTTCATCGAGTTCCAGACGTACCGATTTCGTGCCCATTCGATGTTCGACCCAGAACTGTATCGCGACAAGGCGGAAGTGGAGTCGTGGAAGGAGAGGGGCCCGATCCACACCTTCTCGGCACGGCTCAAAGCGCTCCAGTTGTTCTCGGAGGAGGAGTTCCTCCGTATCGACGACCGCGTCATGTCGGAGGTCGATGCTGCGGTGACCTTCGCCGAGGCCGGTACCTGGGAGGCGCCGGAGGATCTCCTGCGCGACGTACTCACACCGGCGCAAACCGAGGAGGCGTCGTGAAAATCACCTTCCGAGATGCGATGCGGGAAGCGATCCGTGAGGCAATGCACTCCGATCCGCGGGTGTTTCTCATGGGGGAAGACGTGGGACGCTACGGCGGTACATACGCGGTGTCCAAGGGCCTGCTCACTGAATTCGGGGAGGAGAGGATCCGCGACACCCCGCTCTCGGAGTTGGGTTTCGTGGGCATCGGTATCGGGGCGGCCGTGGGCGGGATGCGCCCGATCATCGAGGTGATGACCGTCAACTTCAGCCTGCTCGCTCTCGACCAGATCGTGAACACCGCGGCATCGCTCCGGCACATGTCGGGCGGACAATTCTCCGTCCCAGTGGTGGTGCGCATGGCGACCGGCGCCGGCAGGCAACTCGCCGCCCAGCATTCGCACAGCCTCGAGAACTGGTATGCCCACATCCCCGGCATCCGGGTCCTGGCGCCCGCGACGGTGGCGGACGCGCGCGGCATGCTCCGACCCGCCCTCGCGGACCCCGATCCGGTGATCATCTTCGAACACACCCAGCTGTACAACTCGTCGGAAGACCTCGAGGGACCCGTCCCGGTGAACATCGACTCGGCAGCGGTACGCCGGGAGGGAAGCCACATCAGCCTGATCACCTACGGTGGTTCGCTGCCCAAGGTCCTCGCCGCCGCCGACGTCCTGGCGGAGAAGGGAATCGCCGCCGAGGTCGTCGACCTTCGGGTGCTGCGCCCCCTCGACACCGATACCATCGCTGCATCGGTCCGAAAGACACACCGCGCCGTGGTGGTCGACGAGGGCTGGCGCACCGGCAGTCTCGCGGCGGAAGTCATGGCGCAGATCGTCGAACGCGAATTCTACGAGCTCGACGCGCCACCTCGCCGCGTGTGCAGCGCCGAGGTCCCGGTGCCCTACGCCAAGCATCTCGAATACGCGACCCTCCCTCAGGTCGAAACCATTGTGTCCACGGCATGGAATGTGATCGGCGATCGGTAGGAACGAGGCACTGTCATGTTCGATTTCACGCTGCCTTCCCTGGGCGCCGACATGGACGAAGGAACGTTGACGGACTGGTTGGTCAAACCCGGGGACGCGGTCGAGCGCGGTCAGGCGATCGCGACGGTCGACACCGTGAAAGCGGCCGTGGACGTGGAGATCTGGCAGAGCGGCACCGTTCACCGACTCCTCGTCGAGCCCGGAACGACCGTGTCGGTCGGAACCCCGTTGGCAACCCTGATCAGCCCCGGAGAATCACCACCACCGGAGCGACCTACGGCCGATGCGGTGCCCGGCACCACTGCGGCCGCCCCCGCACCGGAACCGGCACCGCGACGCAAGGTCTCGCCCAGGGCGCGCAGGGAAGCGGAAAGAGCAGGAATCGATCTCGCCGGTGTCACCGGGACAGGCGCCGACGCTGCGGTCACGCTCGACGACGTCCAGCGCGCGGCAGCCCATGGCGTCGAGCACGGACCGGCCGAGGCCAAGACCCGCGACATGCGCGGCGCCATCGCCGCGTCCATGAGCCGCTCCAAGCGGGAGATCCCACACTACTACCTGATGGACGAGATTCCACTTCGGACGGCGACGGACTGGTTGCGCACCGAAAATGCCGCCCGCCCGATCACCGAACGAGTCCTCCTCGCCGCCGTGCAACTCAAGGCAGTAGCGCTCGCTGCCCAGCAGTTCCCGGACCTCAACGGGTTCTGGCTGGACGGCGAGTTCCGGCCGGCACCCCACATCCACCTCGGGGTGGCGATCTCGCTGAGAGGAGGCGGTCTGGTCGCTCCCGCGATCCACGACACCGCCGACAAACCCCTCTCCCAGCTGATGGTGGAACTTAACGATCTGGTGACCCGCGCCCGCGCCGGCTCGCTGCGCAGTTCCGAGATGTCGGACCCGACGTTGACCGTGACGAACCTCGGCGAACACGGGGTCACCACGGTATTCGGTGTGATCTATCCGCCGCAGGTGGCGCTGGTGGGTTTCGGGAAACCCAGTGAACGCCCCTGGGTGTTCGAGGGTGAACTGCAGGTCGCGACGGTGGTGACCGCCACCCTCGCCGCCGATCATCGTGCCAGCGACGGAACACGGGGTGCACAGTTCCTGAGCCGAATCAACGAATTGCTCCAACAGCCGGACACGTGGTGAGGACGACGATGAACGCTGAATCGATCGACTCGAAAGTTTTGCACGCATTGCGGGATATCGCTCCGGAGATCGAGGACGAGGAGGTGTCTCCGGACGTGCCGTTGCGCGATCAGGTCGATCTGGACTCGATGGACTGGCTGAACTTCCTGGTGCGCCTGCATGCCGTGTTCGACGTCGATATCCCGGAATCCGACTACGCGACGCTGGTGACCGTGGAGGACATCGTCGAATACATTTCGTCGCATACACACGCCTGACGAACGAGCGACTACGGCGCGATCTCGGCCGCCGCTCGGGTGGCGGTGCTGCGCGGTGTTCGTCGCCGGTGCCATCGCCACAGTTCGTCACATCCCCAGACGACGAATGGTAGCGGAAGGAGCCACAGCACCTGGTTCCACTGTGGGGGTACGGTGCCGAAAACCTGTCGAAGCACCGGCACTGTGACGACCAGCGCGGCAAAACACACCTCGAAGGCGATGCCCCACAGCAACAAGGGATTGGAATTGACCCCTACCTCGGTGAGCGACGCGTGTTCGGTGCGCGCGGCGAACGCAGTGCCGATCTGACAGGCAACGATACCGAGGAAGCTCATTGTCGTCGCCGATTGCCAGGTGTGGTGCAGGTTTCCGGCACCCACATCGGCACCCACATACCAGCCGCCTTCGAGAAGTGTCGTGAAGAACAGTGCCATCACCAATACTGCCGACACACCTCCGAGCAGGCCCCACGACCGGACGAGGATTCCCCGGTCGACCACGTTCTGGGTGCGCGTGCGCGGACGCCGATCCATCAGGCCCGGTTCCGCCTTCTCCCGACCCAACGCCAGCGCCGGCAAGGTCTCGGTGCCCAGGTCGATGGCGAGGATCTGCATCACCGTTAGGGGGAGGGGAACCTGTCCGCCGGGAGAGGCGCGTAGACGAGGAACGGCACCACCTCGGGGGTGGCGTGCGCGAAAATGTAGACGATGAATTTGCGGACGTTGTCGTAGACCCTCCGGCCCGCCTCGACGGCGCTGACGATGGTCGCGAAATTGTCATCGGTGAGGACCATCGTCGCGGGCCTCCCGCGCGACATCGGTGCCGACCGCCCCATCGCCACACCGATATCGGACCGTTCGCAACGCGGGAGCGTCGTTGACGCCGTCACCGGTCATGGCGACGACCTGCCCGCTGGTCGCGCAGGGCGTCGGTGATCCGTAACTTCGCCTCGGGGGAACTGCGAGCGAAGGATCAACTCGACGTCCGGTGGCGAGCAACCTGTCCAGATCGGGTTCGGGCATCTGCTCGAGTTCCGCGCCGGTGACGACCCGCAGACCGGCGTGCCCGAATCCCCACGCTCCGTGCCGATCCCTCGTGCGGTGAGGCCGTGATCACGCCGGTGACGACGATGATCCGAATTCCCGCCGAATGACACCTGGCGACGGCCGCCGCCACTTCCGGGCGCGGGAGGATCGAGCATCGCCGCGATTCCGAGGAGGGTGAGGTCGCTCTCCGCCTCCCCCCGCGTCAGTCCCGGGTGGGTGCCGCGTCGAGGTCGCGCTCGGCGACGGCGAGCAGACGCAGACCTTCTCGCGCCCAGTCGCGTATGAGGTTCGCGGTGAACTCCCGATCGGAACCGGTGAAGACCCTGTCCGCACCCGCCGGACAGGCGATGCGGGTACACCGGTCCAGAATCTCTTCGGGCGCTCCCTTGACGTGAACGTGCAGCCTGTCGCCGATACGATCGACGGTGGACATCCTGCGCAACTCTGGGGTCGAAATGGAACTGCGACAACCGGATTGCGCCAGCGGCCTCACCTGTGACTCCCAAGGACAGCGCGGCGTGGGCAGCAACGCCACCTCCGTCGGATCACCGGGTTCGACACCGGAACTCGGGCGGCGGATCTCCGCGCTACAGCACGCGACGACGGCCCGGGGCCGCCCGACCTGCCGGAGCATCCGGTGCCGGAACGGCGACGGAGCCATCGAATGTCACGAGCACCGTCGGCGGGTCCACAACTTGGTGGGTGGCGCATCCGGTTCATCGTCAGGGTGCCGGTCTTGTCGGTACAGATGACGCTGGTGGAACCGAGAGTCTCCACGGCCGACAGGCGTTTCACGAGGGCGCCCTGTCGGGCGAGAGTGCGCACGCCCACCGCGAGAGAGCCAAGGTGATCGTGGGGCAGCAATCCCTCGGGCACGTTCGCGACAAGCAGACCCGATGGCGAAATTGACCGAATCGTCGAGCGACAATCCCGCCATGAGCGTCCCCAGCGGGGATGAACGCCAGACCCATCGCTACCGCAACCGCCGCGATCAGCCAGGCCACGCGCTTCACCTGTTTCTCGAGGGGGCTTTCCTCGTGGCCCACGCGTTGTGACAGCGCAGCGATGCGTCCGAGTTCGGTATGCATTCCGGTGGCGAACACGACCGCGGTGGCATCGCCGCCCACAACGTTGGTGCCGCTGAAGACGATGTCCGGCGCCTCGATCAACGGTCCCGTGGTCGACCCGGCGTCGAAGCGGATCAGAACCGGCACGGACTCACCGGTGAGTGTCGACAGATCGACCTCGACCGATCCCGACAGAAGTCGCGCATCGGCAGACACCCGGTCGCCTTCGGACAGGAAGATCACTTCACCCGGCACCAGTGACCGCACGTCGACCGTCTCCGTCGTTCCCTGACGGGCGACGCGCGCCCTGGCCGGCAGAAACGCCGCCAGCGCCTCGACCGCCTGCTCGGCGTGCCGTTCCTGCACGAACGCAAAGGCGGCGTTGAGCAGGATCACGATGACAATCGCGACACCCAGCGGTGCCGAACCGCTGATACCGGCGAGAACGGCAGCCATCCACAAGAGCAGCGCCAGCGGATGCGTGAACTGGCGCACTAGTTGTCGGGGCCAGGCGCGACCGTGATGCCGTATCAGTTCATTGGTCCCGTAAACGAGTGTTCGCCGCTCCGCTTCTCTCGGGGACAGGCCGTCCCGTCTGGTGCGGAGGTCACGCAGAAGCCGGTCAGTCGACTCCTGAGGGTCCACCTGCGCAGTTTCGGTCGCTGTCACCATCGCGCTCCTGGTCGTCGGGCCATTCCAGCACGGATGAGGTGGGACGGGCCGGCGGAGTTCTTCTCCGACGGTGCGCCACCGATGGTCGCGAGGAAAGGGACCTTGGTCCTCACTTGCCATCGCACGCCGCCTTAACGGGTTCGGGCTGCAACGATGGAGACACGCGTCCTCACGCGTCGACCCTCGACGAGGGAAGGTCCATGCACGACACACGAACCCACACACAACGTGGAAATCGCACCTCGCGAGGCTGCCGGCCCCCACCTGCTGGCAGTCACCTCGGTGGCGCTCGTGTCCGGCATTGTGGCCAGTTCGCTGGGTCGTCCTAGCGTTGCGGACGTGTGTTGGGCGGTCGGCACTGTGGTATCCCTGATACCTGCTGTGGGATGGGTCGTCGTGTCACTCCTTCAGCGCACGGCTGGTGTCGACCTCATCGCCGTGCTCGCCCTCCTGGGAACACTCACGGTCGGCGAATACCTGGCAGGTGCACTCATCGGGTTCATGCTCGCGACGGGACGGACGCTCGAATCCGCGGCCGAACGACGCGCGTCACGCGATCTGCGTGCCCTCCTCGAACGCGCACCACAAAGAGCACACAAACGGATCGGCGAGAACGTCGTCCTCGTACCCCTTGACGACGTCGAGCCCCACCGATCTGCTGGTTGTCGCCTCTGGCGAGGTGGTCCCCGTCGACGGCGTCGTCGCCGACCGACCGGCGGTCCTCGACGAGTCCGCGCTCACCGGGGAGTCACTTCACGTCGAAACGACGGGTCGGGGAATCGGTGCGCAGCGGGGTGGTGAACGTAGGATCGACGATCGAACTGCGTGCCACCGCGAACGCGGCGGACAGCACCTATTCCGGCATCGTCCGACTGGCTCAGGCAGCAGCAAACGACAAGGCACCGATCGTGCGGATCGCCGACCGCTTCGCCGTCTGGTTCCTTCCCCTGACCCTGCTGGTGTCGTCTCTCGCGTGGTGGCTGAGCGGTTCAGCCGTGCGCGCGGTCGCAGTCCTCGTCGTTGCGACACCGTGCCCGCTGCTGCTCGCCGCCCCTGTTGCCATCGTGTCGGGGCTGTCTCGCGCTTCCCGGATCGGTGTCGTCATCCGCGGCGGTGGAGCGTTGGAAACACTCGGTCGAGCGCAGACCCTGGTAATGGACAAGACAGGAACTCTGACGACCGGCAGGCCATCCGGACTCGACGTCGCAACCGCCCCCGGTCATACCCCCGACGAGGTACTCCAACTCGCCGCTGCCGTCGACCAGTTGTCTCCCCATGTTCTCGCCGAGTCGATCGTGCACTTCGCGAAGGCGCGAGGCTGCGCACTGCCACTGCCCACCGACGTCAGCGAGCAGGCCGGGACCGGGGTCAGTGGCATCGTGAACGGTCGTGCCGTCAAGGTCGGTGCGGACCACGGCGTATTGCCGGACTGGGCGGAGGGCGTCTCGACCCGATCAGCCCTGGACGGCGCGGCGGTGGCCTGGGTACAGGTCGACGGCACGTTGGTCGGGGCGATTCTGTTGCGGGACCCGCTCCGACGAGACGCACCTCGCACGTTGCGCCGCTTGCGGGGCGCCGGGCTGGACCGACTGATCATGCTGACCGGTGACCGCCGAGCGCCTGCCCTCGAGATCGGATCGATCGTCGGACTGGACGCCGTGCTCGCGGAGCAAACTCCCGTGGACAAAGTGGCGGCAGTACAAGAGGAGAAGCGCAGGGCCGTCACGATCATGGTGGGGGACGGGATCAACGATGCACCGGCCCTGGCGGCCGCGTCGGTCGGAGTCGCGATGGGCGCGCGCGGAGCCACAGCCAGTTCCGAAGCCGCCGATATCGTGCTGACAACCGACCACCTCGCCCGGGTGGCGGACGCCATGGAGATCGCCCGGCGGTCGAGGAGGATCGCCGTCCAGAGCGCCG
>NZ_FNSV01000001.1 GCF_900105905.1 Rhodococcus koreensis
CCGCTGGCCGGAACTTGTCAGTGGGTTCTGTCATGCTGTGCGGCTCCTCATTGGGGCGACGAACGGGCCGTCAGGCTCGCAGTCTCGACAGAGCACTGAGGATGAACGATGAATGACATGAACCTGCCGGTTCCGGAGCAGGACCCGACCGCCTCCCCTGCTACACCGAAGAGGTGGCGGTGGATCACCGCCGTGGTGGTGGCGGTAGTCGTCGGCGCCGCGCTCGGTACCGCAGTGGCCAAGGCCACCGAGCGAGACGTCCTTGCCGAGCGGACGGCGGCACTCGAGCAGCGTGAGGCCGAGGTGGCGCAGCGCGACACCGATACCGCGCAGAAGGAGGACTCCCTGTCGCTGCGATCCGACGGGCTCGATACCCGGCAGGCCGAACTCGACAAAATCTCCGCCGATCTGGGACGGCGTGAGCAGGCTCTGCTGCCCAAGGAGCAGGCAGCGGCACGGTCGAAGATCACCAAGGACGGGATCTACCTGGTGGGTAAGGACATCGAGCCGGGCACCTATCAGACATCGGCGGGAGCGGGTGCTACTGGCAACGCTCCAGTGGCACATCCGGCGACTTCGACGACATTCTCGCGAACGGAAACGAAAGCGGTCAGGCGATCGTCACGATCGCGGCCTCCGACGTCGCGTTCACCACAAACGCTGCGGCAGCTGGCAGCGGATGAGCTGACCAGGATCGATCCGAGCATCTTTGTCGGACCCTTCTGTCATTCTGTCCGGCTCACCTGCGAGCACGGACTTTCCGGACGGGAAGACCCGTCAACACTTGAACTCCAGGAGTAATGAATGCGGAAACCTCGTGAACACCACTGTTGCGGCGCTCGCTGTTGGCGGCCTCCTCCTTGCCGGGGCCAATGCTGCCTGGGCAGCGCCGGCCGCCGTGATCGACGGGGACGGCGTCTACCGTGTCGGCATCGACATCGAACCGGGGACGTATTACACCGGCGGCGGTGGGGACTACTGCTATTGGGAGCGGCAGTCCGGACTCAGCGGCGATTTCGACGAACTCATCGCGAATGACTTCATCGAGGACGGACCGGCCGCCGTGACGATCAAGTCCAGTGACGTCGGCTTCAGCACCGACGGGTGCGGCACCTGGGTGCGGCAGTCAGCTCCGGCTCCGGCTGCTCCGGCTCCGGCTCCGGCGTCTGTGCCCTGGTCACCGTTCGGCTCGTGACCACCACCCGCCGCCCCGACCTTCCGGTGCCGGGGGCGGCGTTCCGTCTTTCCTCCAGAGAAGAGAGCGTCATGGGGAACATGTACTTCGGCCCGAACCACGGGCAGATCAACATCATTCAGAACAACATCCACCAGGGGTATCGGCGGTCGCCGCGCCGCACCAGTCATCCGATCCTGACCGGCATCGCCGTCCTGTTCGCGATCGGATTGCTGATCAAGTTCTGGTGGGTGGTGCTGATGGTGCTCGCCATCTGGATCGGAGTGAAGGCGTTCCGGAAATGGCAGCACCGGCAAGCGCTGGCCGAGCAGGAACGGGCGCGGATCGCGGCCCGCGCCGACATGCAGAACCAGGCATTCCTCGCCGGTGATCCCTATGGAATCTACGGATATCCGCAGAACCCGCAGGGCCCCCTGTGACCGGTTGCTGTCGAGGCGCGACGACCGCCGGCAAACGCGACTCCACGAGCGGGGTCGCGGAGACCAGTGGTCTTACCGTCCACGCCAGGTAATTTCGACCGTACGCAGGAGCGCCGCTCCCCCGCCGGCACACGGAACGCTGGCCTCGAGCTGACAAGACCCCTCTACCCCTACTCCCTCAGGAGAGCCACATGGCCCTATCCGGACATACCGCCGCGGTTCGCGAGAACTATCTCCCCCTGCCCACCCGAGATGACGGCTATCGGCAGATCCTGCTGCTCGGGACCACCGGCGCCGGCAAGACCACCGTCGTTCGCCAACTGCTCGGCACCGATCCGGACAACGACCGATTCCCGTCCACTTCCACCGCGAAGACCACCGTGTCGGACACCGAGATCGTGCTCGCTCCCGGCCCCTTCCAGGCCGTCATCACGTTCTTTTCCCGCGACGAAGTCGTCCGCCACCTCGAAGAATGTGCGAGCCGTGCGGCAGTGTCGATCCTCAACGGGCTCGACCGCTCTCGGGTCCGCGAGCACCTCCTCGATCACGAGCAGCAACGGTTCCGCTTCAGCTATGTTCTGGGCCGGCGCCAGGAGCCCGCTTCCGATCAGGAGGAGGATGTGGTCGAGAACGACCCCTTCGATATCTTCGACGAGCCCGGCCCAGCATTGACCGATGCCGGATCCGAGACCTTCGGCGCCGACCCGCAAGCACTCCCCACGATCGACCTCGCCGAAACGGAGGCTGTCGTCGATCAAGCCATCGACACGCTGCAGACGCTTGTCGCAACACACAGCGATACTGCACGACGCGAACTCGGCGTTGACGGCGTCGACGAGGAAAAGGAACTGAAGGACCTGCTCGAGGAGGAGTTGGATCGTCTGCTCAGGGCAGATCCACGATTCGATCAGATCACCGATGCGCTGCTCCTCGAGATCGACAAGCGGTTTCGTGCGCTGTCGATCGGTCAGGTCGACCGGGGCGACAACGGCTGGCCGCTGAGCTGGACCTGGAAGAGCGACGACCGAACCGCGTTCCTGCGGGCCGTCAACCGCTTCTCCTCAAACTATGCGCCCCTGTTCGGGCACCTGCTCTCCCCTCTGGTGGACGGCATCCGCGTGGCCGGACCGTTCGCGCCCGCCTGGAACGATGGTGCAGTCCCCCCGCTGGTCCTCATCGACGGGGAAGGCCTCGGTCACACCCCGACGTCAGCGGCGGCCCTGTCGATGGCGGTGTCGGAACGCATCAACACCGTCGACGTGGTACTGCTGGTCGACAACGCCGCCCAACCGATGCAGGCCGCTCCCGCCGCCGCGATCCGGTCGATTCTCATCTCCGGCAACGTCGACAAGCTCGTGTTCTGCTTCACCCACTTCGACGAGGTCACCGGCGACAACCTCGCCACCCCGAGAGACCGGGCCGATCACGTGCGCGGCAGCGCCAACAACCTGCTGGCCGCCATCCGTACCGATCTCCATCAGCGGGACGAGCAGGCACTTCGCCGGCGACTCGACAACGCCACGGTCTACCTCTCACGCATCGACAAACCGCTCGACCCCAGCGACCGTGAAGGCCTCTTCACGATCAAGTCCTTCCGCAAGCTCCTCGACGTGATCGAGAAGACCGGCGAACGACCCGACCTGGGCCCGGCCCGGCCGATCTACCGTAAGGACGAGCTTCATCAGGCCGTCGTTGCTGCCGTCGAGAAGTTCCACCACCGCTGGGACGCGATCCTCGGACTGAAAACATCGCGTGCTGTCGCCCGGGAACATTGGACACGGATCAAGGCGCTCAACAAACGCTTCGCCGAGGCCAGTGACGATCAATACGACACCCTCCGGCCGTCGGCGGAGCTGCGGGAGTTCGTCAAGGAGGAGCTCTACCGTCAGCTCGAATCGCCGCGGGGCTGGAACGGCCACCGCCCGGACGACGCCGAACACACCGCCATCGTCAACCAACTCGCGCAGGGCGTGGCCCGCGGGCTGAACGCTCCGATCAGCGGACGGTTATCTACCGCGGCTCAGCCGGAGTGGGAACGCAGCTACGACCTGTACGGGTCCGGTTCCACCCGCCAGCGGGCGAACCATATCGCCCACGACATCTTCGATCGCTTCGTACCGGAAGCATCGAACGACAACAGCTTCGTATCCGACCTGCTCACGGTCGTCGAGGCAGCCGCCGCCGAAGTCGACGCCTCGCTCGAGTAGCCACAGTCGGCTCAGACCACGTCGAGGCCCGCACTGTCATCACGGCACAGCGGGCCTCGACAGGGCTCCCGCAGGCACACGCCGAAGGAAACACCATGCACGATGACGACGATCATTGGGAACGGCTTATTTTCGGAGCCGAGAAGTTCCAGCGGGACCTCGAAGTTCACGCCTTGAATTTGAAGTTCCATCACTCCGAGAGCGGGCACTGGCAGGACAAGGCCCACAAGATCCTGAGGTGGATCCTGTTATTCGCGATCCTCACCGTCAGCTTAATGATCCTTACGCTGCTCGAGCTCTTCATCGGGCATCAATCGAACTGGTGGTTGGTGGGGGAGGTTACTTCTGCTGTCTCATCTCCTGCGTTCTCGCATACGTGCACGGCCGCTGCATCAAGCGATCGAGGGCCGCGAGCGAGAGATTTCGGTCCCTCGAACCACCCGCGAGCCTTCGCCCTCTGATGGCGTCCATCGACGCCGAGATCGAAGCGGACGAGCGGGCCGCCGCCGCTGCGAAGAAGCGAGGTTGGCGATATGGACGTCGTCTATCTCAGTACGGCGAACGTCGTCAGCCTGGAAGGCTGGGACATGACTGACGTCCGGCGTACCTGAAAGATGCCCCCGAATGGCCGAAGCCGAAGCACGGCCTCGCACGCATGTAGACCGACTGAATGTCGGCTGCTCGAAGGACGTGTGGAGAACTCATACACTCAATTACTCTTCGGCTCAGTGTCATTCACGCGATATACATGCGCCTGATCATTCCTCTACATGCTGAGGGCCTCGTCTAAGTTATAGCGATGACCACGCGCAAGCGGATTGACCGCAAAAGACTGGATCAGCTGGCCGAAATCGGGGCCCGCCGGCGCGAGTTGCGAGCCGAACTTGCCAAAGTGGAGGCCGACATCGACCCGCTCCTGAAGGGAGTCTACCTCGAAGGGTGGTCGTGGGATCAGATTGCGGACGCTTCCGGACTGTCGTTACAGACGGTCTCCAACCGGCTCCGCAAGCAGGGTGTGATCAACGGCGAGCGCGACGACTCGGGCCCGTTCGACCAGTTCACCAAAGCCGACTTGCGGACCGAACGAGCGCAGAAGATTGCTTCCGAGCGGCGGAAGAAATGAGGCGGCCTTCGACATTGACGTCTCTACTGTCCCGCCAGCCGGCTCACACTCCTGCCGCAGGGCGCGCTGCGTCCAGGCCACCATCAGACCTGTCTGCCGATGACCTCTCAGCCGATTGGGCGGGTGACGAGTGTGTGGCACAGTGGGCGATCGGTCGTGGTTTCGGCGTCGCCGCGTTTCCCTTCGACCGCGATGGGTTGAAGCTGTTCAAGAGCGAGTATCCCGCCGATCGGTGCGGTCTCTATGTGTTCGAGTGCGTTAACCATGACGTGTATATCGGAATCGGCAAAGATGTGGCCGAACGACTGCCCCAACACCGCAAGAAGCACCCTGACGCCCTGACCTTCCGCTTCCTACCGCATCCCGGGAATGAAGCGGAACGTCGGACCATGGAGCGGCGGCTCGTCCGCGATGCCCAAACCGCCGGCCTGACCGTCCGCAACCGGGAACACGCCAGCGGGCATGTGGGGCCCTCGACGCTCGATGTCTTGATCAGCGAGCAGGAGCAGCAAGCATGGCTGCATGATCCAGCTGGGATCAATGCGCTCGACGAGTCCGCCCTGGTCGAACTCGGTCACAGTCAACTCGCCGCCCACGAAGGCGACTTCCAACGGCTCCGCCGGCACCCGCGCTACGCCGAGATCATCGAGGTCCTCAGCACATACGCCGCTTCCTGCATTCCGTTCCCACGCCGCACCGAGGCCACCTTTTGGACCGTGAGCTGTTTCCCCAGCTCCAACCGCACCCGAATCTTCTGCATCTCCATGGCTACGCTGGAGACCTTCTTCATCGCCGTCTCCGACAACGACCACAGTGAGATTCACGCCCGAATGTTCGTGGACAAACGTCACCTGCCCTCCGGCAAGTGGGGCCGTGTTCTCCTCGCCGCCCGCGGAACGATGTTCGACGACGACCATGGTCACAAGTCGGGCGGCGCCTTCGAGCAATGCCTGGCCGTCAACGACATCCGCGATCTGCGGTCGGTCCTGAAGTCGAAGCATGTCCGGGCAGCGGCGGCAGCATTCAATCTCGACCTGATGCGCAAACGACAGTCCGCCTACAAGCCGTCACACTGCCGCCAACTCGCTCAGGCCGCGCTCGACATCTCAAGCCCAGAGGCCACCTCCAGGCCGGGTACCACTCACCTCACGTGAAAAGTGCCCGTACGGAATGCGTCAGGCTCCCCAGTGCACTGAGGAGCCTGACGCGGAATCCCTCTGGAAGGAAGTGATTCACCTCGAAAAATACAAGCGGCCCCGTCGTCGCGTCAAATCGCGCGGAACCTCCCAGAAGGGCCCGAAAAGACAGGCCCCGCATGTAGATCGAACTGTGCATATCAGCTGAACCCGGACCGCGTGGTGAACGCGTGAGCGTTGGTCATTCCAACGAGACGAACACTTCGTCGTCACCGCTGAACGACGCTTCGACGATCCAATTGGCACCGGGGAGCTGCTCCGCGGGCACGGAGACACAGACGTTTCCGCGTGATGTTCCGCGCGGATACAACTCGCCGGTGTCGCGGAGGGCGTTCGGAATAACGCCGCAGGAATCGGCCGATGCGCTACCGAAGACGTTGTTCGATGAACCAAGGATCCGGAAGTTCAGATCAATCCACGGAGTGCCGGTCTCGGCACCGGTGTAGGTGGCCGACACATCCGCCATGACGAACTGACGGCCGGCGACCGGGGGTCGTTGAACTGGTTCTCTGCGAGGACCGCGTCCGTCGCGTCCCGGGTGGTGGAATGGATCGTGATGTCCCATCCCGGCAGGGTCAGTGCCTGGCCCGGGTGCAGCGGGTTCTCCCGGCTACCGGGAGCCGCTTCGGCGTCGGGTGCGGGTGCTTCCCCGGTGACAGTGGATGCCGAATCCCCGAGGTTGTCCAGCTTCTGATCCAACTCGTCGACGGCACCGAAAAAGATCGTCATCCCCCAGATTCCGAGTGCCACTGCCACGACTCCGAGTCCTGTGCCTGCGAGGGTCATGATCTTATTCGTCGCGAGCCTCTTCCGGACTCGACCAAATCCCAGCAGCCCGAACAGAACAGACAACAGCCCCAGGATGAGCGCGATGAACCCGGTCAGGGGAACCAGTCCGAAAACCACTCCGACGATGGCCAGAACGAGGGCGGTGACCCCGAAACCGTTGCGAACTGACGTGGAGGACGCATCGCGGGCGAGATCGGGGTACGACCGCGCCGAGAAGGTGGGGTTGCTGCTCTCGTTGGTCCTCGGGTCGAACCCACTCGGTGGCGGGGTAACCGTCCCCGGATGCGCAGGAAGCGGCTGGGTTGCTGCAGTCCATTGCTGCCCGTCCCACCAGCGAAGCTGGGGTTTGCCCTCCGGATCGGGATGCCAGCCCGGCTGGGGCGTCGGTGTCGTCATGCCGGTATCAAACCAGACGGCCCGAGCATGCCCTGCATCAGCATTTCGGGTAGCCGCACTTGACCTCACGAACCCGCGCAGCTGACCAGATGCCGCGTCAACGAACCCACCCGGCGCCCTATATCACTATTCAATTTCGACCGTTAGAGTCTTCTGGATGCAAAACCCAACCCACATACATCGAGCACGCCAGAGCCGGAAGCCTTCGCGTGGACGCTGACAGCGCCGACGCCGTCTCCGGTGGCGTCCAGACCGACGATCTCCTCACCCGAGCGGTGATCGAGGCCCTCAAGGCGGGCACGTCGTGGGCGCACATCGCCACGCAACTCGGGGTTCCGCCTCCAGTTGCCCGCGATCACCTCGCCGTGACCGATCGGGAGTGGCAGGAGGCAATCGTCGCTCACGAGAATGCCCGAGCAGCACGACTTCATGATCAGATCGGGACCCCGCGGTCGTAGACGAGGCACCGGCAGAGCCGTCGAATACCGCCCAATCGCCGGATTCCGGTTGAAACAGCAGATGATCTGGGCGTCAGAGCTCGTCGAGCGACACCAGCCCGTCCTGCAGCGCCCGGACCAGCAATCCGGACTTGTCGGCAACGGGACGCCCGACGGCGGCGTACTTCGCCCGGATCCTGGCCAGGTGGGTTTGGATCGTGCCCAAACTGATTCCCAGTTCGGAGGCGGCCACGTTCTTCGATTCGCTGCGCAGCCACAGACGAAGAATTTCCACCTCGCGCGGCGACAGTGCGGGCCGCCGCTGCGGCCCCATGACGGAGTCAGGCAGGGCCCCGGGACCGGAACTCATAGCGATCTCACCTTCTCGAGCTGCAATGACTACACCCGGTCGAGCTCTGCTCGTCCGGAGCCAGCACCCCGTAATACGATCGGTCCGCGACAACGAGCTCGTTGTTTCCGCGGTGAACAAACCGTATCTGAAGCCTGTTTTATCGGACCCTGTGGTTGCGGACGCACCTGACGGAGCTTGGTTCCGTCGGAAGCCTGCCAGAACCAGGAGTGGTTCTTCGGTGTGATGGTCCATCCGACCGAGGTTGAGGGTCAACGCATCAGTGCCGCCAGTGCCAGGAGCCGCCCCCGACTCGATGAGCCGTTAGACGTGGAATCCTGATCGCTTCCGGCTTGAGGTACCGCCTCCAACCCCAGACGGTCACGGCGTAGTGAGCGAACGAGACCGGCAGAAAGCAATCGTTGCCCACCAGAACATGCGCGGTACAAGTGCGTTTCAGTGCCCCGCGAGTCGGCTGTCGATCGACAGCCACGAAAATGTCAAGTCATTCAGACGAATGAATTTTCGATGCCGCTTCTCGATACCTGCTTCCCCACTGAGGAATTCGGCGATTGATGCCGTACATTGCATCGCGTGATCTCTCATTACTTGGCAGCGGCGAGCACACTTTGAGCACCTTGATGTCTTTGTCCTGCTCGTCGACCGTCAATGCCAGGCCGATGTTCTCGACGGTTGGTGCCAACTATCACATTTTCGGATTGCCGAATGTGCCGGACGGATGTACGCGCGAATCGTTTGCGGATGGCGAGGCCGCGTGCCAGCGCTAATCGCCGCAATCCTCGTCGGCGCGATCGTCTTACTCGCGATCTCGGTCGTTCTTCACATCTTGTTTTGGCCATTTATCTTCGCTCAGAACTACATCCTGCTTGAGCACGGCATTGACCGCTACTCGACCCCGGCGATCATTGTCGGCGTGGTCGCGCAGCTCATCTACATCGCTGCCGCTATCGGTGGAGTGTGGATCTCGACCAGTTGGAAGCCACCTACCGATCGAACAACGGGCAAGGTCGTTGGAGGAGGCGTGTTCCTTGTGGTGTGCGCCTTGATGTACGCATTCTTCTTCCCCTCTAACATGTCGCCACAACAACGCCTGGACATGTTCACGGAAAAGTGCACCGAGGAGGTCGAAGCCCAGCATCCGTCAGGGGACGGCCAGCCCCTCCGAGCCGATCTGATTGATCGGTGTGTAGGACGCAAAGTCGACGACATGTGACCTTCGCGAATGCCCCGTGCCACTGTGCAAACCCGCGATCGCCCGTTCGCCTCATGGTTGCGGGTCCTTCCCTCCGTCGACGAGGTCGCCGAAACCACGACGGCGAAGACTCCGGACAAGACCGGCCGACGGCGTGTGATCTCGAAGCCACTCAGCGATGGCTGCGGATTGCGTCTTGCGGTCGACTCTTCCCAGTTTCAGCTGGTTGAGTAGTACACCGGTAGTGCTGGGGGGTGGCATGGGCGATCCGATCGGCAGAAAGTTGCTGTCGTCGTAGAACCGCTCATTGATGTCCATGCGGATCGTCCGTTCGAGTCAGGGCTTCCGTCGGCCATTCAGGAGCCATCGTCAAGGATTCCGGCCAGTTCGGCCAGCAACTGGTCGGCGCGGTCTTCGGATGTCATCGAGCGTCCGATCGACCGTTCTTTCCGTCGGATCGCTGAATCCACATCAGGCTCGGTGAGTCCGACACGAGCGAAAACGCGTTGAGGCGCGGTTTCCCGGGAGACGGTGCGGGAAGAGGAATTCTCGTCACCAACCGCGCACAAACCGGAAGTAAGCCGCCATGGGGCGGGTGAGCGTGCCTATGGGCTCGTCGAGGCACCTAAGATGATTGCCGTTTTCCATAAGTTCCGACACCTCTTCCATTGATCCACGCAGATCAGACCGTTGAAAGTTGGGCATCTGAAGGGCCGCGGCCAGAGCCGAGATGAGAGTGGCAGCACTCACGGCGCTGTCATCGCCGCAGGTCCCGCCCTCGCCAACCCACCCAAAGAAGGGCGCCGACCGGACCTCCGCCGGTGAACAACTCCAATGACACGCCACGCGCCGAGAACGACGATCCTCGATCAAATGGCCAGGATAAGTGGCACACCGATCCGGCATTCCAGCAGCAACGGGTGGACAACTACCTGGTCCGATTGGACATCGGAGGTGTCACTTCACATGTCGGGGGGCAGCAAGTCGTCGATGATAGGTTCCCGTGGCTCAGGCCAGTCGCCGACCGACCTAGTCTAGATTGCTGCGGGACCAGGGTTTTCACAGGAAGGGCCGAGCCGGTGCAGTGGTGTGCAGACGAGTCATATGCCAGAGATCTGCTGGGCCGGCGATACGATCCGCACGTCGCGCCCATCAACCATTTCGTCGACATGTTGAGGCGAGTACACCCTGACCGGTTCATTCCGTACGTAGCCCCAACTTTCGGTGGCACAAACGCTCGTATGCTCGCCCTCTTCCAGGATCCGGGGCCGATGACGAACCCCCGGAATCCTCGCGGATCCGGAATGCTGTGCGTCGAGAACGCCGATGAGACCGCCGCGCGTCACAAGTCATTCCTCGCCGAATACAAGATCGACACGTGCGACATTCTCAGCTGGAACGCTTACCCCTGGTACGGGTCCAACTTGTACGGAAACAAGAAGGACCGCACTCGCGCGGATGAGCTGGCGGCAACACGAGCCCTATCTCAACTTCTGTCAATGCTGCCCAACCTTGAGGTTGTCATGCTGCACGGTGTCATCGCGAAGAAGGCATGGGCGCGACTCGACGAGTACACACCAGTCGAGGTCGGCGGGGCGCCTGAGGTCGAACCAGGATGGGTTCACACATCCAAAGTTCATCTAGTTCACTCATGGCATTTGAGCCCCCGAGTTGTCGATCCAGAGACCAAGACACCCGAACAGGTCGAACGGTTCACCCGCGAACTGCACGAGTCCTTCGCCGATGCCGCAGCCCATCTCCGTCGAGACCGCGACCCATGGGACCCATGGAGCCTGTCTCCTGACCAGCCACCTTTCTGAGCTGTTCACCAGCAACGCATTGCACAGACCGGATTGAACTCTGCACGACTCCGCAAAATAGGCGGCGCCCGGCCATCAACCGATTCCCGGTCTCGCTGAACGGGGCCGCCCTGCAACGGCGCCAGCTGCTCGCCGGGACCTCCCAGCAGATCGAACGGCGGGCCGATGCTTACTGGGGTCGAAGTTCTAGTTGGTTCGGGTGACGTCGAGCATCAGCGCATTCAGCTTCGGTACCGTCGTCTCCCCGCCCAGCGTCGTCGAGTACGTGTGCGAGCCAGAAACCTCGACATACATGGTCACGAAGTCCCCGGACACCACATTCACCAACAGCGGAACCGTCCCGGTGACCACGGTGTTGTGGTCGTACAGGAAGCTGTAATCCTGAGGCGCAGCCATCGTGTCAGCCCTGAACCGGTCCGGGCCCGTCACCGAGTCGAACTGGGTCACATACCCGTACACCACCAGCTTCCTGCCCTTGTTCGCATCTGGGTTCTTCATCACCAGGGCGAAATCCCGGTCGCCCAGCGTCTCGTACGTGGTCCGATCCCACTTCGCAGCCTCGATCGCCGCCAGCCGGGCCTTCTCTGCGTCAATTGCCGCCTGCCGCTTGGCCTGCTGCTCCTGCTGCTGCCGCCGAATCTCCTCCTGCTGCGCGTTGTTCGCCGCGATTTCCTCCGGGGTCATGGTCCGGGTGGCTATCGGGGTGAGGCGAGCCGTCGTCGAGTTCCGGGCGGCGTCCGCGGCCGAAGGCGAATCGTAGTCGTTCATCGTCGCGGCGACACCCAAGGTGACGATCAGCACGGCGAAGATGCCACCGACGATCCACGGCCAGTTCCGCTTTGGAGCATCAGGTTCACGAGGCGCCCACGGCGGCGTGAACGGCTTCTTCGGCGGCTTAGGTGGCTGACCTGCCGTGGGCTGCCCCAACTGGCCCGGTTGCGGCCCCTGAGGGCGCCGCTTCGGCTGCTGGGGGTAGTACGGATTCGACATGTGGGGCGTCTTTCTCGCGAGAAGGGTTAGTCCGGCTGCCTAGTACTCCACCGGGTCGGGCTGCCCTATCGCTGGTCAGCACGTCCGCAACGCGGCTGTCAATGATAATCCGGCAGGTCACCGACTCTCCCCTCGGTGACGACCAAGGTGGGTGTTGGTCACCGACACCGACCAGGGGCAGACGTCGAGTACTCCTTGCTGGTCATTCATGACATCGAACCAGGTCACGCAGCCGAATGGCCGACAAATACTGGGATCATCTCGAAGGAGATTTTCCTCTCAGGCTTGGGTGCAGGTCAGTGCGCCAGAGGGCAGATGGGCCGCTGTGAACGAGCAGAGGGTGCGCAGCGGTGGTAGTGGGTGAGCAGGACTGGACTAAGGGGTGTAGAGCTTAGCCACATCGGTGAAGTGCTGGCCGGCGTAGCCCACGCCGAGCCGGAGAGCCGTTCCAACCAATATCGGTGTCCGCACAAGACAACTTCACGGTCACCCGTTGTGCCGCCACCCAACCGGAAGAGCCAGCAGGAATCGGAACTCCACGGCGCTCACGAGGGACATTACTGTCCCAGAAACGTCCTACACCCGCAATCGAGCAGTTCAGCCTGAGACGGGTTTCTGAGACACATCACTGTTTGATAACTTTCAGCGCTGGATCCACCTCGTGAACCTCCTGCGCGTGCCGATTTACTCGATGCGACGCAGTCGCGCGATACCGGCCCCCGCCCGTGTCTCGCGGGTGGGGCGTTTTGTCGCCTTCGAACGCGTCGTCGCATAAGACGAAGTTCATTCATGCAGCGTATTGACAATGGGATCTAGTTGCGACCCAGTGGGTTTGCTCCATCCCGCCGCCTGCCATGTCGGATTCGTCTGATTCTATTCAGCGATGAGGAAGATGTTCGCCGCTGGCGCCGTATTGGGACTCCTGCCGTTGACTGGGTGCAACTCGAGCACGACCGCGGACACTGAAGCGGTGCCCGTGACATCAGCGACTGACGACGGGACGGCGCTCAACAAGCGGGGAGCCGTCGAGGTTGCTCTCGGTGAACCGGCAACGGTCCGCGGCCCGTCCGGTGCCCTCATTCTTGAGGTCACTGGTACCGCTCTATCGGCGAAGGGATGTCCTAACAACACCACCGACCGGACGCAGATCACCAAGCAAAAGCTGACGGCCACTGTCAGCATCGGGAACCAAACGTCCACAGAATGGCTGTGGCCCTCCGACTTTTACTACGTCGACGCCAGCGGGAAGGTCACCCGCAATCTGACCACATCAGACGCGACCCCGTGTCCAGGCGCGGGCAAGAACGCTTTCATCGACCTCCCCGCGAACTCGAGTGCAGACGGATTTGCGACCCTGGATATTCCGAATACCGCGACCGTAATCGGGTACCAGTCAGACCTGAGCGGAAGCGACGTGCAAATCGAGTGGAAGCTCCCTACTAGCTAGCGGCCAGCCACGGACCATTCGACCGGGTTCCTGTCCGCGGAGTGCTGGCGATTGGCGAGTTGGCTCCCCGCGGATTCTTGAGCGTGCCATTCCGCTTCTTGGGACCGGCACGAGACCGACATCTGCAATGCAAGCAATGCCATCATTGATTGCATTCGAATCGCCCTCACTGGGCACCCACCCACCACCGCGGTTGATGTGTCTCACGGGATCTGTGCTCAGAAACGGACAGTTCCGATACGTCCCACAGTGGGACAACTATCAGGCCCGTGTCCTACAGTGGGACACATGAATTCGGTAGAGCGCGCAGAGGCAGATTTGGCAGCATACGAATTGGCGGCGCGAGAGGCCGCTGCATGGGCGGAAGTTCGCGATCGACTATTAGTAGTAGCCGCGCATGCTTGCCGGGACGAGTTGGGCATGTCGGTTCGCGACGCGGCTGACGAGCTCCAGATATCGAAGAGCACGCTGGCGCGGACGGTTTGGAAGGACAACCGTGCGATCAGCAACGAGTTCGGCATGTCTGATCTCGCGCGTGAGCATCAGGATCAGGTGTGGATCAAGGTCGGGCTGGGCGGATGCGCGTCACCGGAGGCACAGTGCGCCGCGGGGCTGATTACCGAGTACGAGCGTGACACGATGCTCGATCAGATGCAGCGGGCGCGGATTTCGATCCCGACACAGATCCGCGAGGCGGTGTCGAAGTACCCGGGAATCAGCAACATCGAGTTGCCTCGGATGATCGTGATGGCGTACGCGCAGGGTCGCACTCCGGACCTTCGTCATCACGCGGAAGCTGCGGAATGCACGGTCGACGTAGACGGTCGGTGGTGGCCGGCCACCGGGCCCGAGGGAGCCTAGCAGGCGATCAGCCTACAGTCGAGCCCCCGACACCGGACCCCAAGGTGATCCACTCGCCGTTCCCCTCCGGTGTCTCACCGTCCGGTGCCCCAGTAACGGCCATTACTGAGGCACCGCCCCAGTGGAAACACCCACCATCGACTAAAAGCTTGCTTGAGACATCTGGCCCTGCCACGTCGAGATGATCGGCCCCGCGCCGCCCAATAGACCGGCATCTGCAGTGCAAGCAATACCAGCATTGATTGCATTCGAATCGCTTCCGCTTGCAGCTCCACCGCCGCGTCGATTGATGTGTTTCACGGAATCAGTGCGTCGAAACGAACGAATGAAAGAAGACACTGCCGCATAACTATGCAACGCCGTCGACGGGCGCGACGTCGACGGCGCGTGCTTCAACACCGGCGATGGCGTACCGGACGGCGGCGCTACGTCGAAAACGGGGCCTACATACTCGGGCGTGCTTGTCGGACTTGGTCCAGTCCCCGGACAAGCCTCGCATTGGGATCTTCTGTGGCCGCGGGATCCGCACACCACCGAGACACGGCGGATCTCACTTGATTGGGCGTTCTCGCATCTTCCGCATACGTAATGTGACCGGTGCGTGTGGAGTGATCGGTGTTCCCGCCTGAGGTATGAGTTCGGCGACCCGTGTGTCCGGCCCCGTTGGCCCCTCCACGGATGGGTGGCCTTGGACGCCGGAATCCAGAAGCCGACACATTGCCTCGGCTAGACCATGACCGACCACATCCGGCAGCACAACCGAGAGTCCTGACGAAATAGATAGCGCGACTTGGGTTCCCGGCTCCACTGCGTCTCCGGCCTCCGGGTCCTGCGCGACGACCATGCCGGCGGCCAGGGAGTTGTCCTGCTCCGTGATGGCGCCGACATCGAGATCCAGGTCGGTCAACGTCGCCCGTGCGGCGTCCAGATGGCGGCCCGTCAGCCGCGGAACCTTGATCGGCGTGGGCACCGGCAGCGGCCGCGGGCCCTCCGGCGCGGGCAGGTCCACCAGAGCCCGGCGCAACGAGATCGCTTCGTCGAACGTGAGTCCGAATCGCTCCACCTGCTCCGGCAGCGGTATCTCAAGCAGCGCCGCGCGCGTCGTCCGCGGCGCGTATCGCGACACCCGGCGGGCAAGATCCGCGGCGTCCCCGGACCAGTCGGCGACACGCGGATTGAGCTTCTTGTCAGTCCTACGAAGTGCCGTTCCGAGCACGTCGGCGATCAGCTGGGTATCGAGCAGGTCGACGGTGTTTCGCGGATAACGGTCAGGACTGTTGATCGACTGCACCATCTCCTGGTGGATGCTCGCCGACAAACGGTTGGCATCACGGATCGACAGCTCCGGCCGCACCCTACCGCCCTCCGAGAATCTTTCGACCAGCTTCTTCTCGTAAACAAGGCGGCCTTTGCTGGAAATGACAGTGCCTAGTGGTGGTTCCTGTTCACAGCTACATACCGAGCGGCCAGTGAGAAAGAGATGATCGGTGTACCTTTCGGCGTCCGGCGCTTTCTCTATCAGATGGATGGTTGCTGCGAGATCGACCGAAGCGGGCGACTCGGAGTCTCGGGTAACACCGGCTTGGGTTCTCGACGTGATCTCGGCGTTGAGGGTCACCTGTTCCGGTTGCACATCCCACTCCAGGTACACCTCGCCCTGTTCGTTGTAGCTTTCTATCTTGTAGCCCTTCCCGTCGAAGGTCGTGTCGACCTCGTAGCCGGGAACCGACTCCGGGGGAAACTTCACAGTCGCCTTTTGGACTGTGGTGTATTCAAAGTTAAGGCCGTCAATCCTGGTGCGCTCGGTGACCCCCGGGCCGAAGTCGTCGGCTCCCAAGGTCAGCGTGCCGGGTCGCCGGTCGGGGGTCCGGGTCGGGATCCGGCTCAGGTGAGCCGTTTCGAGGTACGCCTCGACGCAGAACCGCTTTTGATCGGCGGGCCGCGCGACGATGAGCATGAAGTCCTGAATGCCTTCGATCTGGCGTGGACCGTTGACGAAGGTGTTCACCGATTGGTTCATGTGCGGCCGGGGCTGGATGAAGAACGCTGCCCGGTTCGTGCCGACGTGGTAGCTGTTGAGCAGCTGATACATGTGGCTCATCTGTGTCGTGTGCGACAGCGTCTCGCGGCTCTCCCGCGCTGCATCGGTTGTTCGAACATTTTCCGTCCTGCGCTCGGAGAGGTCCGTCGTCGTCGATTCCACACCGCCCGATAGCCCGACGCCCAAGACCTCCGCAGTGGCGCCGACTGATACCTCGTCCCTCACCTCGTGGGACTGCAGCGTCGTCTGGCCTCTTCTGACGTTCACATCGTCGAGTGACCTGGACATGACTTCACCGGTGTCGGTCACCTGCTCGTACATCTCGCGCTTCTTCGGATCGAAATCGACGAAGTATGGATAGTCTTTGAACTCGATGTCACCGGGTTCCGGCGGTGCAACAACAACTTCGAGCATCGCCCCGTAACACGGGTAGGACAAGGTCAAAGCGGCTCCAAGAAACTGACCGAAGTCTGTACCCAAGTTCGCCTCCACCCAGCCGGACCGAGAGACCCGATCCCGAATCTGGATCTCGTCCCCATACGGCTGGTAGCCGGTGACCGAGCAGGACACCTTCAGGTAGCTGATGATGACGCCGTCGATCCCCTGGTCATCGGCTGGGGGTTCGTATTCGAACACCGTGACCGACGACCGCCATCGGAGCGGATGGGTCCGGTCGCAGGCGACCCGGTCCATCATGTCCGGGCTGAACGCGATGCGTCGCCACGGTATGTCTATTGGGATTGAAGAGCTTGCGATCGCCATTAGTGCCCCCTACCCGTTAATCATTGCGAGGCTCGGTCCCTGGTCCACGCTGCTTGCCGTCTAGGCGTAGATCACCCTTCTAGACTCCCACCTCGGCCTGATCGAATGGAGGTTTATGTGCAGAATCGAATGCGTTCGGTGTCTGCCCTGCGCGGTCGGAGTGCTGTTCGTCGTCGCTGGCCGCTTTGACGGCCTTGCGTCACGCGAACGCTAGGGTTTGGCACCTTTTGGTGAGTGGACAGTGACGGCTGGAGCGTTAGGGGTGGCGAGCGAGTTCGGGTCGCGTGGACTTGCCCAGGGGTGGACACCGGATCCTTCCGTGCCCCAGTTCTGTACCTCGCGCGTCAGCGCGGCCGCGGTGAGGCCGGTCGCGGTGAGGGTGCCGAGGACGGCGTGCCGGAAGGCCTCCTCGCGGTACATGTAGCGGCCGAGCCAACGATTGAGATCCTTCGGCATTTCCAGCAGGTTGAACCCCGCGTTGCGGAACGGCTCGGCCCACTCCGGTAACGGCTGGCGATTTGCACTGTGGGCGATGAATATGTGGCTCAGGTCCTTGCCCGCGGCACCGCCCTGCAGTTTCCAATATTCCCTACTTTTGCTCTTGAACAGTCGATTCTCCCGAAACCACCGTTTGACCGCCAGCGTCTGCCTCCCCGTCTGAGCCCTGAGGACGAGGGGCACCTCGGAGCCGAATGCTTGCCAGCTTCCCCGGAGGGCGAGGCGCATGCCTTCGGCAGTCTCGCGCACCGCGACCTCGGCGCTGTTCCACACAGTCACCGGAATGATCCGCTTGATGGCTGGGCCTGCTACGCGGAGGACGCCGCCGGTGGCCATGTCGGTCCCAAGCGTGCGCAGGCTCGGTGCGTCCTCCAGTTCAGGGAACAACCAATGAAACCCGGTCCGCGAGATTGTCCAATAGGCTCCTGATTCGGCTGATGCTATGGCGAAGCCCTGCCAACTCAGCCAGCCGAATCCGCCTGCCGCGGAACCGCCCGCGGAGGTGCCCCCGAACCCCAATGTGACCGCGGCACCTGCCGCGATCCCACCGAGGGCACTGAGCCACCCGATCCCGGCACCAACGACGGTGTAGCCGAAAGGCTTCAGTATCCCCGCACCCTCGTAGTCCTCGGGGTGTTCCACGGCGTCGTAGGCCGAGTAGCCCGCACCGAACACGGCGCCGAGAATGATCGGCACCGCGATGACGGCCGGGATCAACTCACCGGTGGGGTCGAGAAGGTCGACCGGGTCTCCGCCGGCGACCGCATACGGGTCCGCCGAGTTGATGGCGCCCCGCGGATCCCGTTGCAGAAACCGCGCTGTTACCGGGTCGTAGACGCGCCCGCGCATGTCGTACAGGACCGAACCTGTGATCAGGGTGTGACCCGCCCACGTCGGTGGCACATTGGGAGAAGGTTGGGGTGTGGTCCCGTCCGGGCCGAGCACGCGGGTGGCACCGAAGGCGCCGTAGTCGTATCGGGTCTGTACCGCGCCAGCGGCATCGGTGACACAAATGAGGCAGGAGTGGGCGTCGGCATGTCCGAAATGGTCGGTGCCGTCGCTGACCAGCACGATCGGATCACCGGATGGTCCAAAGACGGTTTGCCGCCGTGGGATGCCGGCCCGATCACTTTCGGCGACGGCTACACCACCGAAATACGCTGTCCGACGAACTGTGGGGCCACTTGTGCGCTCCACAACTCGTCCGAGCGGGTCGTATGCCTGCCGGAAGATGACCGACCCACCGGCGCTGACCTGTACGAGACGGCCCGCGGCGTCGTAGCGGTAGTCGAATCTCGGGTCGCGGGTGCGACGCCCGTCTGCGTCGTGCACCACCGGGGCGACCACGATGCCGGCCGGTGTGGTGCGCTCGATCGAACTGGGTGCGTGGTCGGCGTCCAGGGTAAAACGTTCGATGATCAGGCCTGCGGCGGCAGGGGTGCGGGTTTCGTCGATCGCGCCGGCGGCGTTGGCCGTCCAGTTCGTCTCTTCGCCCGGCTGCCCCACAAGGTCCGCGATCCGTGCGAGCTGCTCTGCTGGGCTGGGAGTCGGGCCTGTCGCCACTCCGGCAATCCCGCGGCGTTCCATGGATACCTGGCCGGTTACGTCGTGGTCGTAGACCCGATTGCCGTGTGACACGTCGTCGGTGAGCCGCGCGCGCCGGCGGCCGGTGGCGTCGTGGAGGTAGTGCACGTCGGCGAGAGCGGTTCCATCGGCAGCCAAGTGCCGAACGTCGGTGGTGCGCAGCACGGTGTCGTGGTGCAGCGAAGTTGCGGTTCCGTTGGCCAACTCCCGTCGGTTCAGCTGTTCGCCGCGCGCGAAGCCGTACCGTGCCAGGACCGCACCTGGCGGGTACGTCGTCAATGCGGCGTCTCCGGTCCTCTCCCGCCGGATCTCGGTCACGCGACCGAGCGGGTCCAACAGGTGCCGGTCCACACGCCCGTCGGGGTACCGGAGATCAACATGCCCTGCGGCGTCGTCGTGTTGTGCGTGGGTCCTCCCGCCGGGACCGTCCTCTTCGACCAGCCGGCCCTGCTCGTCCCACCCGAGACCGAGGACCGTGGCCCCTTGCGTCATTCGGACTGGGCGCCCGGCACCGTCCCGGTGGATGGTCAGGTCGTCCAGGCTGTCGAAGCCGGGTGCGGCGGTCCACCGCGCTCTTGTGATCAGACCGTCCGCTCCTCGATCGAAGGACACCGAGCATCCGCTGGGCGCGGTCTCGGCCTTCACCTCGCCGACCTCGTCGAAATCTCGCACGTCCACACGGCCACTCGGCCGGATCCGACGTGACCACCGGTCGTCTATCGTCCAATCCCACCGCGTCACGGCACCGGCCGGATCCGTGTACGAGGTGACCCGTCCACCGCTGTCGCGTGTCCACCGGTGCGCAATCGGATCGTCTGCGCCCAGCGCGGTCCCGATGAGGTCACCGACTGCGTCGTACTGCAGCGAACACGATGACCCGGAGGGATCCACCGAGCCGGTCAGCAGATCCCTGTCGTCGTAGGCGAACGTGGTCGTTCCCGCATCGTCGCGCTTGCTAGCGAGGCGGCGCCGAGGATCCCAGGTTTCCTCCACCCGGTGCGTGCCGGCCGTGTCTGCCGCCACCAAGGCCACGGGTAGCCCGCGCACGTCGTACTCGCATGTCACCCGGTCCCCGACCGCGTCGATCGTCTCACGCAGCCGGCCGACGGAGTCGTAGTTGTACCGGGTGGACGCGCCCCGTTCGTCGATGGTCTCGACTACGAGCTCGTCGCTGTCGTGTCGGAAGACGGTCACTCGCGTTCCGACTTCTCGGCGGACGAGGCGCCCTCTTTCGTCCCATGATTGTCGAACATCGAGCAGGCTGGCGCTGGTCCCGGAACCGGTGTCTCCGGTGATCGTGATGCGAGTCAGCGCATCGTCCTCGGCGTATTCGTAGTTCGTTCGGGTACGCGTATCGGCGTTGCCGGGGCTGTCGACCCACCGCAGTCGTCCCCAGCCGTCGTACGAGAAATTCACCTTCCGCGCCGCCCCGTCGGTTGATTCGACGACTCGGCCACCCCGGTCGAACCGCTGTCGAACGTTTCGAGTCTCGCCGCTCAGTTCGATCCGCTCGTCGAGCACAAGGTGCCGTTCGTCGTAACGCACCGTGAGCAGGCGGCCGACGGGGTCGGTGACACGGAGCGGGAAGCCCTCACCGTCACGAACGAAGCACCATCGACGCGGCATCGTCGTGTTCGCGGCGTACGTCGTCTCGACTAGCTGGCCCACCACGTCGAACACGAAGGTCTGGTTGATTGTCGATTCACCGGCCAACAGGTCTTGGCATTGTCCCGCCGGCGTCTCGACCGCAGCGATTTGCCCGTCAGGGCCGTAGCGGTAGGTGATGTCTCCGGTAGACCCGTCGACCGGCGGCCGACGGGTGCGCAGCACCCGCCCCAGCGCATCGAATTCGTGCTCGAACTGGGCCCCCGACCCATCTGTGACGGTGACGACGTTGCCCCAGGCGTCGTAGGTGTAGTGCTCGCGCTCTAGCTCCGGGTCGGCCCCGGAAGCTCGCTCGATGAGTAGCCCCGCCGCAGGGCCCGTAGTGCCGTACGAGAGTCGGGTGCCGCGTCCGACTGCGGAGGTGTGCTCTGTTACGAATCCCTCTGGGCTGTAGGTGAAGTGCTCGATCGCGGTCTGCGCAGTCCCGTCCGGCAGGGTAGCCACCGGGTGCTCTACAGTCATCAGCGCACCGACTCCCCGGGGGTCGGTGTCGGTGTCGTACGTCAGCCGGGTCACGTGCCCTGCTTCGTTCGTCATGGTCGCCAGTTGGTGGTTCCGCGGCTCGTAGGTGCATCGCATCACGGTGCGTGAGGGTGCGATCGCGGTCGGTGGGGCAATCAGGGAGATCGTGAGCACGTTGCCCGTCGCTCGCGGGTCTTGGTTTCCGCTGTCGTACGTCATGCCGACCCCCAGGCCGTCGGGTTCCCACCGGGACACAACGTTGCCCTGCTCGTCGTAGCGCCAAGTATGTGCCAGCACCCGCATCGATCCGTCGCGCACGAGCCGGAAACGATGGTCGAGGAGATCTCCGAACGAATTGAAGGTGTAGACGTGGAGCACCCCCGGGTCGATCACTTCGACTCGTCGAGCGGGTGCATCGACCAACTCGGCAGCCAGCGGCACATCCTGTAACAACGTCGCGGCGTACAGCGCCTCCCAGACCCCGTAAACCTGGCGGACCACTCGACCGAAGTCGAGGGATCCGGGATCACTGCCGTATTCGTTTTCCACGGTGCAGCGGCCGACCGAATCTATGACTCGTATCAGGCCGTGCAGCAGGGCAGGGTGTGTGCGAAACCGGTCGTATTCGAAGCGTGTGGTCATCCCGTCGGGCGAGTCTGGGGTCGGTGGTGTGGTCACTGCGGCGAGGTGTTCGATGTCCACGTCGTGGGTGTAGCGCCACGTTCGCCCGGTGTGGTCTGCGAGCGCCTCGAGTAGACCGCAGTCGCCGTATTCGAATCGAAGGAATCTGCCGTCTTTGTCAGCCACGCGGGCGAGCCGGCCCTCCGCGTCGTAGAGCAGGTCGTGTCCATTGCCGAAGCGATCTTCGACCCGGACAAGCGGAAAGCGTTCAGTCAGCGGGAATCCGGGCGGTCGGGCAAGAACCCGGGTAATTCCGCTGATGTCTCTCAGACGGTACTGCCGGTCCGTTGGCCCGACGCCGTCGACGCGTTCCAGTCGCTGCCGGACTCCCCTCGGGGCCCCGTAACTGCCGTCCGGCCGCCGCGGAAAGACGTTTTCATTGAGATCACCCGTCCACACCGCCAGACCGCCGTCGGCCAGCTCACGGCCGTACACGTCATAGTTGTGATCCCAGTTCCAGCCCCACGGCCCGAACCACGGCTCGCCGCTACGGTAGACGCGGTCCAACCGCAAATCCATCCCGCCCGCGCTCGGGAGGACGACATCAGTAAAGCGTGCTTCGAACTGGCCGGTCGCGACCAGTACCGGTTCGGCTACCTGAACACCACCCTGTCGATCCGGCTGGCCGAACGACGGGTGCGGCTGGTGACGGGGTGGGCGGTTGCGTTTCACATCTTCCACTGCCTCGTCAATCTCCTCGGTCGCCGTTCCGGCGGCCTCCAGAGCGTCGGCGACGGCGTAGTCGGGAAGCGGGTTCGACGGGTCGAGGTACTGCTGGGTAAGCGGTCGCGGATCGGGCTCCGCCGGCGCAGGTTGAGGTTCGCCGGTGTCAACCGGTGGTGACGGGGCGCCCAACGAGTCTGCGCTGTCGCCACCGGGCGGGGGCGTCGCGGCAGGCACTTCGCCGAGCGGTCGCGCAAGCGGACTGTCACACATCGCGTCAAAAGTCACTAGCCAGGTTCCAGGGTGAATGGCTGAGGGAATCTGGCAGATGATTTTGGGGCCATCCGGCGGCGGCATCGTTGCAACCTTTCAGAATTCGACGCGGAGAGCCACTCTGTGAAGCTGAAGCTGGCTCGGTCCTACGAAAGGTCGGGGAGCCGTTAAGCGCGCGATCGCCATTGGCAGCCCTTCCTTCAAATCATGGGGCACGGTCCCAGCTCAACCGATCCTGCTGTTGCATAAACCGCCTACCCCAGACTCCCACCCGGGGCTCATCCGAACACCGGTATCACTCGAATTCCAACTCGACACGCGGCCAGCAATGACAATGAAGTACCCGGGTTCGATGCCGACATCACCATGGACGATCGCGGCCGTCCGTGACGGCGAACCTCCCTGGCCGATGCCCTCGTCGACGCCCTCACCAACCGCCCCGGAACCGACCGCGCACCCCACGGGGGCTGTTTACCGCGGTAGACACCTGACAAATCGGACACATTCCGCTTGATTCATGTCTTCCGAAACTGGCAAACGGATTGACTGGTGGACGACCCCGACGGGCTGTTGGGCCGATGTGGCCTTCGGTGCGCGCGACAAGGCTGCCGTGTCTCGTCCGTCGGTGTCTCAGAATCGGCCGTTTATGAAACTGACGCTCAAGGTTCGGAACTGAAGCTTCCCGCCGGAGACGCTCAACAGACGACTCGAAATTACGTGCGAGATAGCGGCTTAGGCAGGGAATAGCGGTAGGCGCCGTCGCACGTTCCCACTAGCCATGCCATCATCTGATATGACACCGTCGGAAGCCCATAATGAATGCAGAGAAGCGGGATTCAAGAGTCCGATCGCATCTAAGACCGTTATCTCGTCGGCGATTGTTCGCGCCATCTCTTTAACGGCTGGCTCAACGTATTCGCGGATGCCCGGAGTTGTGAACAATCGGGCACAGGCCTCGCAATTGCCACCCACCTCACTCTTTGGAGGGATTTCCACTCCCCACCTGTTCCCTATCCATTCGATGATATTATAGGGGCCCCGCAAGTAGATCCAGTTCAGCAGCGAATTCTGCATTCCACGTTCGATTGCGCTCCGTAGGTTCTCTGGCCGAAAGTTGCTGTCGAGGACGAGTTGCTCCGTATCTGGAATAACACCACAACACGCAAGTAACTTGTTTTTAGCACTCAGAGTCGGGCCTGTTAACACGAATGGGCACGGACCGACAGTGCGTTGGGGCCGAAGGCCTGCCTCCTGGAGCTGCTCAACCGCACGCCCTGTGAGGTTGAGCGGAGTTTCCGCATGCCGAAGCTGCTCCTCTCCTTCAATACCCAGCTCGGCTCGCACTCGCTCGGTGGTCCATTTGCTGTTCGCGGCCTGAACGGTCGAAATTCCGACGTCAAGGCCAAGCCTCTTTGCGCCCGTCCAGGCGTTTCGAACATTCGCGAAGTCGACGAATTTCTCATGGAAGTCGTCCCATGAGACACTTAGTTCATCCAACCCTGCATCTACAAGGGGTCGGAGACGTTTCTCGCAAGATCTATCTGATTTTGCCCAGTACGCCGAGGTAACTATCCGTGTTTTAGCTCCCTTCCCTGAGGCGCGTCGAACCAAATTCACGAGTGCGTCTCCGAGCAAGAAAGGCTCCCCGCCGGTAAATGCGATTAATCGGATTCCCTCAGGAATCTCATCAATTGTAGCTGCGATGTGATCGAAATGGAGTCGATCACGGTTTTGCGGGCTCGATGAGAAGCAACAATGGGCACAGGAAAGAGGACATGTGTAAGTGACATGGATTGCAAAGCTGAGAAGTGGTACTTTCGCCATTGTCTTGCTTTCTGCATTTAGACTGCTACTCGGGGATGGCAACTGCAGTTTCCCTGGTTGAGGCTAAGGAATACGAGCTCTCGCCTATGGCAATTACCCAAAGACCCTCTCTTGTATCCCTTTTAGACAGATCGATTTCTTCACGAGTCGAAAAAGGCTGTAGTGCATACTTCAGCTTATTGGCAAGTCCGTCGGATATGGTCAAGTGATGCTCGGCCAGCACCGCCTTGGGATCGTCTTTGAATGACTGAAATCCGGAATCCGTATTCAAAAATTCTTCAAAGGACTTCCGTTCAAACCCCTCCTTCGCAACATCAACCGTTTCACCGTCGATTTTAACCTGGACGTGATGCGCCTTTCGCTGAGACATTTCCCTCCGTCCGGAGTTTGATAAATTAGAATGCAATTTTCGACTCGGTATCGGCATATCGGCCAGCGTCTCCTCGCAGCCCGGCACTGCTGCAGAGGTGCCCGATTAAAAGCAAAAATTTCTGCTTATCTGCGAGTGGACATGTTGGCCAAAAAGGCTTGGAAGTCGTCAGCCTCTGCACCGCATAGTCCGTCTAAGGAATATTTAGCGGCGTCAAAGAACGCCCCCGCATTCGTCCGATCACGCAACGTTGGGTCAACACATGCCGTTGCCAGGCGTTTACTCATTTCTTCGAAGGAATCGTCTACTTCGCGCAGTAGCAGTTTGCGTTCTTCTCCCGTAAGTTTCAACCCGGCTAGAGCGTATTCGTCACCGGCGGCTAGCGAACGACAGGCCCACGGACTGTCCACGAGCCGCCTTATCGCCAATGCAGTATCTTGTGGTGTCATATCGCAAATCCTTTCATTGCCGGGAATAAACTGGGTTTGATTCGGACGACGCGAGGGAAAGCAATAATAAGCACCAGACAATCTCGGGATGATACTGAGCAGCAAACTCGTACCGCCGGCGATGGTCGTCTCGAAGTTTATTTGCGAGGAGCAGGGAGTGATTTGGACGGACGAACCATCTTTCATCGGAGCGAGTTCTTAAGGTACTCAGCACGGTCTCCCAGGCAGGTAGATCGGTTTCGCACATCATTGCGGCAAGAAGCAATTCCATAAGCAAGTCATCGTCGCCGACTTCAAATGTGCGTTGTACTTGAAACTTAATTATTGACGATGACACGTCAGTGTTCACTTCGCTAGGGAGTCTACGCTTGCCGAAGTTCGTTAGGTAAAAAATCTCGTGAGTAAATGAATACACATCGCAACGCCGTAGAAGTTCCGGCGATTCGGTGCTGCTGCACAGCAGCTGGCTGTTGAGGTCTACCCAATGGAAGAAAGGCAGTCTGCGCGAATAGGACAGTAGATGCCTGAAGCACAGCTCTGTTGCCGGGTCGCGGTATAGTTGCCGGAATCCAGGACGGAGTAATAGTGCCCGTGCTCTCACGACGTTGGCTGGAGACGTGTATAAGAGCAATTGGGCCGTCGGCAGAATGTCGGAGGTATCCACCTCGGCAAAGGGACTGTCGGATACACGGATCAGAATATCTTCGAGAATCTCGAATTCCTGCGGAAGATGGTGCGAGGATCGATTTGCGACGCTAACAAGGATAGACAATTCACTCAGCCGCATAAGTGCTTCACTACTATGGCAACTTTCGCTAAAACCACAAATCGGCGGGCGCGCGAAAAAATCGTTTATCAAATAGTCGGCGTAACCGGCAACCCTTAACAGGGCCGCTCGGAGACTGCCGTTTAAATCGAGACTACTCAGAGTGCGGCGGTCGATTCCCGCATTCTCAGGCCGATCGCAATCGTCGGACAAGAGTTGCGGCATAGCCGGGTCACCGATCGTCTTGTGGATCACGGCCCAATAACCGTGTGCGCCAGAGCAGAGTTGTCGACGCGGCCAGCCCCCGACCGGATGTCAAGGCCAATAGGGGCAAGATCTTTAAGGCTCGTTAGCATTAGCTCGGCTGCTGTACGAGGTCGAGCTCCAGGGTCGCTGGAACGCAGGTGCGATAAGACGAGGGCGATTAATCCAGCAACATGCGGCGTTGCCATCGAGCTTCCGTCCAGGGGAAGGTACTTCTTGAACGGCGCCGCCGAAATGATTTCTACACCGGGTGCGACCATCCCGGGCACTATGCGCGGGGGCTGACTTGCGAAGATTGATTGTCGAGATGTGCCATCAGTCTGTAGGACCGTGACATCGGCCCAGCTCACAGTCTCGCCGCCACTACTTTCCCAAACTGTGCCAGCTTGCTCATGAGCACCCACAGCAATAAGAAGGCCATCGGTCGGGCCGGGAGTGACGAGATAATTTGCGGGCGACCGCGACTTCGCTACACCAGCAGCATCGAACTCGTTACCGACGGCAACGACCACAATAACACCAGCGTCGAGCAGGGCTTTGACTGGAGATGCCCATTCTTCGTGCAACCCAGGCCAACCCAAGGAAAGAGACGCGATATCGCACTTTTGTGTCGCCAACCACGACAGACCCGCCGCGATCTGCGCTACGGATCCCGTGTTCGATTGTTCCAAGACCCGCGTCACTACCAGCTCCGCTCCCGGGGCGACGCCTCGGTCCTTTCCGTCTGGTCCCTCTCCAACGATGATGGCGGCGCAATGCGTACCGTGAAGGTGCCCAAAGGTGGGAATCGCTACCGAGTCCGGAATGACCGTTCCGTCCGGGCGCTTTTGTAGCACTTGGTTGCCCTGCCGATCGAATTGCGCAAAACCCTTCAATCGCTTCTCTGCCGTCAATTTCTCGAACGATGGATGCGTACTATCCATGCCGCTATCAGCGATCCCGACTCGGACCCCGTGACCAAGCACACCCTTGTTCCAGAACGTCTTTACGTTTAGTCCGTCTGTCCCTATCCCCCAGTTGTCATCATTATCGACGAACGTAGCTGCTCCCCCTCCCCCGCTTTTATCGAGGTCGAAGGTAATGACCGCGTTGTTGAAAACGTCCCCTATCGGCTTTTCCTCCACCAGGGCAGGAAGATCGTCGTTAGCGATAAGAAGAGTTTGTGGGCCAATCAGCCGGCCCGGCCCGCCGAGTGGTGGAATCACATCCTGTCTCAGATATACTACCGAATCTTCAGTTCGACTACTGTCGAACACTTTGCGATGCGATGCGCTGGTCATATTTGGGCTCACTTGGTCTTGATTTCAAAGGCTGTGGATTCTGGCTGTGCATCTTGGTGCAAAATTAGTGGCCTGAGACGGACCCAATTGACCGCATTAGCGCAGTCGGGATTTAACGAAGGACATTGCAGTTATGTCATTATGGAGGCTGGACGTCATCTGTTCTCGGTAGGGAGTGCAGCGGACACCCTAGCTCCGCCAGCGAAAGGCTCTTAAAACCCCTCATCCAAGTTTGCAATTTTCGGTTATCAATCAATATGCGACCATCCTCCGAAATATGACCCACCGTGTTCCGATCATCGTATAGAGCCACCGTGCATTTCGCGATTCTTCCATCGGCGCGGATCACGAAGGAATTAGGCTTCGCGGCATAGCATATCTGGGGATCGTATCGGTTGTGGGTAATGAGTTGACCTTCATTTCGAAGGTGGCGTTGAAAGGCTGCCATTGTTTCGAGTTCCGCAGGACGGCTGAACAGTTCAATCTTGTGGTCGTTTTCTCCACCTAGCCGCGAGACAGCCTTGAACGCCACCTTGAATCGACTGTCCTCACCGAAGTCGCTATTTATTAAGTCAATGAGAGAAAATAGATTCGGCGCAGTCCCAGGTGTGAAATGTAAACGCAACCTGACCTCGAAGTCGAGGTCACTATTGTGCATTGTTTCGAGGTTATCCCAAATTGCGGAGAAGGTGGCGGAGCCGTCCGCCCTGATCCGCGACTGATCGTGGATGTCGGGTGGTCCATCTAGCGATATTTGAAAAGAACGAACTCCAAGGCCAATAAGCCGTGTGGCGGTGCCTTCGTCGAGAAGATATCCGTTAGTTGTCATACTCCCCCCGTACATGACGGTTGGGAAGTTTGCCAGTGACGCCTGAATATGCTCGCAGATGTCGAAGATAACCGGTCTCCCGAGCAACGGTTCGCCGCCGAACCACTCGACAGATAGCGCGTCGAGGTGTTCAATGCGCCGATCGATGAACGCCTTGACAGCTTGGACTGTCGAAGGTTTCATTCGTCCCACGTCGAATTTCTCATAACAGTATGTGCACCGAAAGTTGCACTTTTCTGTGGGAAGGACAAAAAGCTGCAGCGATCGGTCGTTGAACGCCGCCGCGGCTTCCGCGATTAGCAGCGGATCAGGGGTTGGCCGTTCGCCGTTAGGTGATTGTTTCTGATCCCGGTACTGGTCGGACATTCGAAGCCTCCCGCGCTGGGCTCGTCTACACCACCAGCTCTTCGGGGCAGCTGCCATTCGCGCATACAACGGAGACGTTAGTCGAGGCTCCACCGGCGGGGTTCGCGAGGAACTCTTTCACTAGGCTTGTGAACTCCGCATCGGCGATGACAACCTTACCGTCGGCGGTGACACGGACGGCGTCGGTGGGAACGACGGTGAACGAGGCGGCGAGTCTTTGCCAAGTGTCGACTGATTGGACGATGAATGCGTTAACTAGCTGGAGCGAGTCAATGACCGTCTTATCGGGCTCTTGCACCGATATGTCGGCTGGCTTGACCTCTACCTTGATGGGACCACGTGCGGTGGGACCACTTGCCATTTCGCCACTCTCCCTATATTGGACGTGTTTACCCGCATGTAAATTTCATCGTTAGGTTCGCCGCGTCCGGATTAGCGGCGTACTGGCTGACGAGCGCAACAAGACCGGTCTTTTTCATCGTCCTCCAGTGGACGGACGATGTCACTGATCGTTAGGCCTTCAAAAGAGGAACCGGCTCGACTTCCCACTCGCGAAGCCAACTCTCGACGGGGCTCTACCCGTGGCGGCCGAGGTCGGCACACTGCTCGACCAGGCCAGCCCTCTCTGTCAACCTTCTCTGAGACGCAATCGGTGTCTGTAATCAGTGAGGTTTGAGGGCGAGTTCGGAGTAGGAAGCATTGCGTAGCGAAGAGGGCGAGGACCGGGGCAGATCCGGTCGGTGTGCAACCCGGGTGAGGTACCCGACCCCCAGGTGGCGGAGAGGGCGGACGTTCACCGCGAGGTACAAACTCGCCGTCGTCGAGGAATACGAGCGCTCCCACGCAGGTGTATGCCACCCTCCTCGACGAGGGCACCTACCTGTGCAGTGAGTCGACGATGTACCGGCTCTTGCGGGAGAAGAACCAGACCGGGGACCGCCGCCGCCCACACAACCGCCGAAGGTGAAGCCGGAATTGGTTGCTCATCAACCGAATTCGGTGTGATCGTGGGGCATCACGAAGTTGCACGGGCCGGCGAAGTGGACGTATTACCACCTGTATGTGATCTTGGACATCTACTCCCGGTACGTGGTGGGATGGATGATCGCCTCCCACGAGTCGAAGGCGCTGGCCGAGCGCTTGATCGCCGAGACCATCCGGGAGCACAACATCAGAAGGTCGATAGCGTTTCGGAGTCACTTCTGGAGGTGTGGACCTGTCCAGTGCGCGTTGTTTGAGCGCAAGGGCGGCGTACATATAGATCTGCGCTGAGGCGATGCTTTCGTGGCCGAGCCACAGCGCGATTACCGTGGACTCTAAATAAAGAGGCCTGTTCGTAGAATACGATGGTGGGATGTTGATCGGGTACGCACGTTGTTCGTCGTCCGCGGACGACGAACAAGGCCAGCGCGATCAGCTGCGAGTGTTGGGCGTGGGCGGCGACTCCATCCATGTGGATCATGGTCTGACGGGCACGGACAGGCCCCGACCAGGGTTGACTGCGGCCCTGTCGGCATTGTCAGCGCGGGACACCCTGGTCGTCACCTCGTTGGATCGAGTGGCCCGCTCGGTCGCCGATCTCAGCGCAATCGCCACCGATCTCCAGGCGCGCGATGTGCTGTTGATGTTCGACGGCACCGTCCACGACCCGCGGGAGCCGATCGGGCGAACGGTGTTCGCGATGTTGTCGACCACCTTCGCCGAGTTTGAGTCCGGCCTGATTCGTCTGCGCACGATGGAGGGCAATGCCCGTCGTAAGGCGGCAGGCGGTTTCGCCGGCCGCAAACCGCGCCTCAATCCTGCGCAGCAGTCGGAACTCTACGAACTGCACAAAGCGGGGCACTCCGTTGCAGAGCTGACGAAGCGCTTCAATCTCAGCCAGCCCGGTCTGTACAAGTACCTCGCCCGCGAGAAGACCCGACGGAACGCACCCACCTCCCCCGCCGACCACTGAGCGCCGCCACCAGCCGGCAAGGGGGCAAGTCAGCGCGGAGCGGTGTCGCGGCAGCACCGCCTTCTGCGACGAACGCATGCATGCATGCACTCACGCATTCCGGAGTGGTCCGATGAGACTGTCGAGGTAGGTGACCTGGGCTTCGAGGGATGCACGGATGTCGTCGATGTCGTTGCGTAGCGCGCAGGTCCGCTCGACGGCGTACTCGGCGCCGACGATGCGTTCGTAGAGCCGGTCGACGTCCGCTCCCCCGGTGGCCATCTCGGTGATGGCGCAGAGGTTGCGCAGGCTCATTGCGATAGGTGTCAGCGCGTCTTCGTAGGCGCGGAGTGCTGCAACTCGGTCGATGAGACCGGCTTCCGCCCTCGCAGCGACCACCTGGCGCCGTTCCCATTCGGCCCGTGCTCTGGCGAGGTTGTCGGTTCCGCCGTCAGCTGGGGCCACCGGGGTGGTTCGCGCGAAGCCTGAATAGGTAGTGCGCCGCGGCCGCGATCATCTGCAATTCGATGGTGAATCCGAGGATGGTGCGGTGTCCGTCGAGTAACGGATGCGCCCACACCGGATGGGAAGCGAGGCGTGCAACAACGTCCTCGACGACTGCAACGAGGCGAATCTCGGGCCCTCCTCGCGCAACGGCCAGTGCAAAGTCGTATGCACTTGTTGCAACTCTGCACGCTGCCTGGTTGTCAGTTGCGGATACCCGCGGGCCGTCCGATGATGCTGTGCCACCAGCTCGGCTGTGCAACGAGCTCGTTCGCGTCGAGGATCGCATTCGAGAGGCCGGCCACCGCCGACTGAGTTGTTGCAGAGACGTGGAGCCAAGCGATGACGGCCGTTGTGCGGGGCGCGCGCTGAGGGAAGCGGAGTTGCTCGATCACCCAAACGCGGGCGGCGACCACCTCGTCGGACACCTCGATCACCGACTCTTCGCTGTGAGCAGGAAGGACGCGGGCAACATATCCGACGAGTGCCTAACACTCGCGGCGGACGATAGCTGACCACCCACTCGCTGCCGTGTCTTTTCATCACGTGACGGCCGGGAGCGTTCGGAGTGGGCGACGCCCGACAATTCTCGTGCGCCGCCCACTCCGTCCCTCATCGTTCGTCTGCTCTCTGCGCTGTTCCTAGACCGGGAGGAGTTCGCGGTTGACCGAGAGCTCCTCCGTGCCGGCAGCAGTTGCAGCGGTGAACGGCATCCGCGGCAGGGGTGGAATATCGAAGCCTTCGTTCATGGCAGCGTCCTTGAACCGGTGCCACCGCCTGCAAACGGTGGACTCGACCGGCTCGTCCGGGAGCATCCCTGCAACCTGCGCGTAGGTCAGATCCGGCCGGTCGAGGAGCAATGCAGCGACTTCCTTCTCCTGCGGACGGAGATTGCAGCTCACAAGGAAGGCCTGCAAGCCAGATTCGGTCTGCTCGTATCCGTTGCGTGTGGTTGCCGCGGGGGCGTGGAGCTCGTGCATCGCTTCCAGTTCGGATGCAATCGCAGCGGGAAGCGCATCGTGACCGGGTGCAAGCGTTTCGCCGGCCTCCTCGTCAGGATCGAAGGCGTAGGCAATAGGCGCAATCGTTGGCCACGGATCTGAAGTCGGTGCGGCCAGTTCGTTGTAGCCGTCAGGGAGTACATCGGTCGGAGCGTGGGACCGACCGTCAACGGTTGCGCTTTGCTCCGCGCTTTCCTTCTCTCGCTGCAAGTGTTCGGCAACAACGCGGAGGTACCGTGCACGCTCGTTCACGATTGCACCCAACATGAGCGTGAGAAAGTGCGTCAGCGCCAAGAACAGAAAAGGCGCAATCATCGCGATGAACGCGGCGACCTCCGCGGGCTGCGGGTCGTACCCGACGTCCATTCCCGCAGCGGTCTGGGCAACCCGGACGTTGGCGAGCCCAAAAGCATGGTATCCATTGCCTGCAACGCTCAGTGCCACAGTGGCAATGGCGAACCGTTTGCAGTAGACACGGGCCGAGTTGAATTCCTCGTCGTCGGCCAAGACGGTCAGTCCGAGCAGTGCGGCGGTTGTCGTGATATCGAGTGCAACCGGCGCCATCCACGCGAACTCGGGTTTGACGCCGATCTCGAGGATGAGCTGCCTTTGGGCGTCGAACGAGAGGATGAAGACAAGGGCTGCAAGGACCAACGTCATTACAGTAATTGCAATCAACGCGGCTGACTTCGCATGGAGCCGGCGGCGTGCCGCCTGCAAGCTATCGTCGATCATGATCGGGTTGTCCTTCCTAGGGGTGTGCCCGGTCGAAGGAGTCCCGTCGGTGCGCGCCGGCGGGACTTCCTCATCTCAGCGTTTACGGATTCTCGCGTTTACGGATTTACGGAGTTGCAGCTAAAAACGGGCGTTGTGCAGGTCCTTCTTGACCTGCTCGCTCAGGTCGGAATCTGCAAGGAGTCTTTCCACGAGTGCAACAAGTACGTCCTGGGCCGTCACCCGGGCTACGCCGAGCTCTCTTGCTGCGGCGCGCTGCCAGTCCCCCAGCCGGTCATTCTGATCGGGCGAGAGATCGACGTTCTTACGGATGTCCTTCTGCCGGGGAGGAATGACAGGGACCGCGCGAACGGCAGGCTTGCGGGGCTCTTCTTCTCGCACCCTCGTCGCCGGGGGCGCCGCTACTGGCTCTTGCTCCTCCCCGGGTTGGGGTTGCGCCGCCACTTGCATTCGCGCGCGCTCGGCACTAGCGCGGACTTTGTCTGCTGCGGATGTCATGCGATCTCCTTCTGCACGTCGAGGTCGAGGAGCTCGATCACCGCATCCCCGTAGGCCGAGTTGAGAGCATTCTCGATCGGCATACCAAAGGCCTGGGAGTAGCGCTCGAGACGGCCAATAGTCGGCTTGAGTACGTAGTCACCGTCTTCGGCGACCATTTCTCGATACACCTCTGTCGAGGCCGCATTCGAGACAGTTCGGGTGAACAGGACTGCAAAGGCAGGGGCGTCCCCATCCCGAAGGTCGGCGACGTCCACAAGCAATTGCCGCACCGCAGGAAGACGGTTGTACTCGATCGGTGTCGGGGCCATCGGGCAGACCACATGGGTTGCAAGTCGTGCAGCCGAGAGCACGATGCTTCGCTGCTCCTTCATCGGCGGCGTGTCGATGACTACAGCGTCGTACTTGCCGTTTGCAATACCCGGAAGCTGCCTGTGCAAGTTCGGGACAGCCATGCCGATGACTGGGAAAGGCCATTCGCCGAGACTCCCCCACTGCAGGAGCGACTCGTTCTCTCCGTCTGCGTCAACGGCGAGGACTTTGAGCCCCGATTCATGCATTGCGTGGGCGATGAAGGCGGCTGACGTGGTTTTCGAGGAACCGCCCTTGAGGTTCAAGACTGTGATGACAAGCATGTCTCCCACTTCCGCATGTTCGCTCCTGCGTGTTTCAGTATTTCCGTGTGTCCGCATGGATTTGCACTGGTAGATCCCGAATCTTGCGGGTGTGCAAGCCGAGTCGCACGAGCCGCAAGGTGCGGAATGGCGGATCTACGGAGGTCAGCGTACGCGGACTTCAGCATCTACTGATGGACTGACACGCGGAAAAACGGCTTTCCGTGTTTCCGTAAATCCGTATTTACGGATCGCGGGGTTCGTCGACACGCCCCGCCTCGCACCGTCGCCGCAACGCCGGCCCAGAGGCCCCCTGCGCGGCGGTTGCAGATGGCCTTGCATGATTGCGGCCCCCAGGCGGACCGGTACAGTTCACGTGCACCCGTTCCGCCTCTACTGATTTACGGATCTACGGACTCGCGAATGCAGGGGCTCTCGTCGCCGGTCAAGTCCGGGCGTACACGACTGATCGCCGGCCGTGGCAGTGCAAGATCCGGTAGGCCGCTCCACGCCTTCGGTTTACGAAACTACGGATATACGGAACTGCGGACTTGCGTATCTACGGACATTGCAGGCGGGGACATTCGGCCGCCGGGCCCTGGTCTTGCGTGCTGCCCGGGCGCGGCGGTGCGGAAGCAATCCGTTCCGCACACACGGATATACGGAACTGCGGACTTGCGTGGCCGCCCGGGGCATGGAAACCGCCGTGCAGTGAGGTTGCACGCCCTGTGGTCGCGGCGATGCAACGAGTACACGACCGGTCGCGCGGCTCCGGATCTACGGATTTGCGGATCTACGGATTTGCGGGCTGGGTGCAACCGTGACCACAAGGTCTGCAGCGGTCTCGGTAGCGCTTCCGGCAGTGGGGCATCGTGCCGCAATCCGACCACGGTGACTGCACGAACGTTGCGGTCCGAGACGCAGGACTTGCCGCGCGTGCAATTTGCCCTAACCGTTCCGCCTCTACTGATTTACGGATCTACGGACTCGCGAATGCAGGGGCTCTCGTCGCCGGTCAAGTCCGGGCGTACACGACTGATCGCCGGCCGTGGCAGTGCAAGATCCGGTAGGCCGCTCCACGCCTTCGGTTTACGAAACTACGGATATACGGAACTGCGGACTTGCGTATCTACGGACATTGCAGGCGGGGACATTCGGCCGCCGGGCCCTGGTCTTGCGTGCTGCCCGGGCGCGGCGGTGCGGAAGCAATCCGTTCCGCACACACGGATATACGGAACTGCGGACTTGCGTGGCCGCCCGGGGCATGGAAACCGCCGTGCAGTGAGGTTGCACGCCCTGTGGTCGCGGCGATGCAACGAGTACACGACCGGTCGCGCGGCTCCGGATCTACGGATTTGCGGATCTACGGATTTGCGGGCTGGGTGCAACCGTGACCACAAGGTCTGCAGCGGTCTCGGTAGCGCTTCCGGCAGTGGGGCATCGTGCCGCAATCCGACCACGGTGACTGCACGAACGTTGCGGTCCGAGACGCAGGACTTGCCGCGCGTGCAATTTGCCCTAACCGTTCCGCCTCTACTGATTTACGGATCTACGGACTCGCGAATGCAGGGGCTCTCGTCGCCGGTCAAGTCCGGGCGTACACGACTGATCGCCGGCCGTGGCAGTGCAAGATCCGGTAGGCCGCTCCACGCCTTCGGTTTACGAAACTACGGATATACGGAACTGCGGACTTGCGTATCTACGGACATTGCAGGCGGGGACATTCGGCCGCCGGGCCCTGGTCTTGCGTGCTGCCCGGGCGCGGCGGTGCGGAAGCAATCCGTTCCGCACACACGGATATACGGAACTGCGGACTTGCGTGGCCGCCCGGGGCATGGAAACCGCCGTGCAGTGAGGTTGCACGCCCTGTGGTCGCGGCGATGCAACGAGTACACGACCGGTCGCGCGGCTCCGGATCTACGGATTTGCGGATCTACGGATTTGCGGGCTGGGTGCAACCGTGACCACAAGGTCTGCAGCGGTCTCGGTAGCGCTTCCGGCAGTGGGGCATCGTGCCGCAATCCGACCACGGTGACTGCACGAACGTTGCGGTCCGAGACGCAGGACTTGCCGCGCGTGCAATTTGCCCTAACCGTTCCGCCTCTACTGATTTACGGATCTACGGACTCGCGAATGCAGGGGCTCTCGTCGCCGGTCAAGTCCGGGCGTACACGACTGATCGCCGGCCGTGGCAGTGCAAGATCCGGTAGGCCGCTCCACGCCTTCGGTTTACGAAACTACGGATATACGGAACTGCGGACTTGCGTATCTACTTCACCACGGAGAGTGAGGAACATGCACGACCCCTCCTTCACGGTGCGCGGACCGCCTGCCCGTAGCGCGTGCAATCGAACTCACGTCGGTGGATCTACGGATTTACGGATATGCGAATCTACGGAATTACGGATATCGCCCTCAGTTCCATGCACCAGTCGACCGGCTAGGGAGGACTAGCCATTCGTTTCAGTGGGGGAGCGGAGTGGCACTACGCAGGATCAACAACTCGAACAGCGTGCACCACCCTGATCTCCGTCGGCCTGATCGGCGCGTCGAATTGCGGGTATGCGAACCATTCGGCAGTGTGAAAGTAGGCCGGTTGCGGCTCATGCAGCTGGGAGCGTCCTCCTCGTAGCGAGTGTTAGGTCCCCGAATGCCCTTCCCTGCGTATTCGGTTCCCGACCCCATAGTGCGTAGAAGGAGGACACCGCGATGACGAGGTCCGGTTCGTTCTGGGATGGTGTGGAGGGCCGTACCCAGATGCCGCCGGCGGCGCGGACGCTGGGGTTCGAGTTGATCGATGCTCACCCGGCCGCGGGAACCATCACGGTGCAGTTTCAGGGAACCGCCGAGTTCACCAATCCGTTCGGGCAGGTCCTCGGCGGCTTCCTGGCGGCGATGCTGTACGACACCATGGGTCCGGCACTATTGGCGACCCTGCCGGCGGGGTGGTTCATCGAGACTCTGGATCTGCACTGTTTCTTCGCCGCCCCGGCCCGGGCGCTTTGTCGGTCGGGGTCGAGTGATCTCCCGTGACGGCAACCTCGCCAAACTCGACGGCACGTTGATGGACCACACCGGCACTGTGGTGGCCACTGCCACCGCCAGCGCCAAGGTTGTCCACCTCGACGACAGACCCGAACGGTAGCCTCGCTCTACCGGGCACTCGCCGACAACGACGCCTGATGACCAGGGCCTACAGCAACCCGCGGCCCCTTTCCGGCGTATTCGGTTCCCACCCCCACGGTCCGATGCTCGCGGCGTAGCCGCCGGACTATCGGTACGCGACAGTGGCGTGAGTTTTCCCGAGCACACCGCTCACGCTTACCAGCCTCGCTGGCGCCACTCGGTGAGGTGGGGCCGCTCTACGCCGAGAGTGGTGTCGTCGCCGTGACCGGGGTAGACGACGGTGTTGTCCGGGTACCGATCGAAGATTTTTAGTTCCACGTCGGTGATGAGGGTGTCGAAGTTCTCTGGCTCCGCGGTCTTTCCAATGCCTCCGGGAAACAGGGAATCACCTGTGAACAAGTGGGTTCGCCCGCGATCGCGTTCTGTGAGGGCCAGAGCAATCGATCCAGGAGTATGGCCGCGGAGATGGATGACCTCGAAGGTGAGGACCCCGATTGTGATCGTGTCACCGTCTACGAGAGGACGGTTGGGAGTGACAGGTAGGGCATCGGCGTCGAGTGGATGCGCTGCAGTCGGGGCGCCGGTGGCGGCGACGACATCCTTCAGCGCCCACCAGTGGTCTATGTGCTGATGAGTGGTGACGACTAGGCGGAGATCGGGTGCCTCCTGTTTCACGAGCGCTATGACGCGTTCAGGTTCGTTCGCGGCGTCGATGAGTAGCGCTTGCCCCGTAGTAGTGCACTCGATGAGGTAGACGTTGTTGTCGCCAGCGGCGACGGACATCTTGATGATGCGGGCGCCGTCAACCTTATGGAGCTGTGGGTTCGATCCAGGTGAGACGTGACCGGTGTAAGGCTGATCGAGGGTAAGAACCACGTAGGTGGGACCTTTCTGAAGGGGGAGTACCGCGTGTATATCAGGGTTACGCCGCCACTCGTTCAGCCGGGGCAAGGTAGCCACGGACAGTGTCGCGTGCGGTCCGATAATCGGCGCGGCCGCCGGGTTTTGTTGGGAATCGGCCGTACTTGATCCTGGCTGGTCCGTCGATCGGTAGCGCGAGGGTTGTTGCCATTCCGGCATTACGCTTGGGTCCACGTTTCTTGCCTTTCCGCCGTCGCCACGCCTGCTCGTCGTTCCACCACGCGTACAGCTCCCGATCGACGATGTGCCGCTCCCGTCTACCAGCTGAGACCTCGGTCAGGCCTAACTCCTTCGCCGCCGCATGGAGCTCCCCCTTTACGCTTTCTGCACTCGCCGGACCGAGGCCCCCCAGGTGGACGCTGCAGAGCCTCTGCAGCGTCTTCTCCACCGTCTTAAGGCTGTAACCCGTCGCTCCCGCGATCTTCTCGGGAGTCCGGGCGCCACCAAGGAGTGCCCAGTGGATACGGGCAGCGGCAGCTCCGAGACCCGGCCGGGGGGTCCAGAGGTCGTGTGTGTGGTGGGCCAGGAGCGTGGGAGCTGGCGTCAGAGCCGGGGGCGGGTTCCCTTGTGTTGCAGCTGCATCTTCCCAACCTTTCGGGGGAAGGTTGAGAGTCCAGCTGGCTGCTCTGGTTCCGGCCGCAACATCGGTTTGCGTGACCCACCCGGTCTGAGCAAGGACGCGTAGGCGACGCGAGATGGTCGAGGCGGCGAGTCCTGCTCTCTGCGCGAGACGGCGGCAGTCGATATCCAGGGTTCGAGTACGGGCCGTACGGGCGAAGGTGATCAGGGCGTAGAGAATTCGCTCGTCGCTCTCGCCGCCGGGTTGGGCGAATCGCACTGCATGTACAGTGAGTGCCCGTTCGATCGTGTCGAGGTCTTCGTCGATCGGTTCCTGGGGGGCGTTGTCATCGGGCAGGTGTGTGAAGGTGGCGGCGCGATGTAGGGCTCGGTCCCATTGACGGGCGAGGTCGTCGCGGCCGTTGTCGCGGTCTTCCCGGAGTCGGACTAGTCCGGGGGCTGATGCGGCCGCGGTGCGGGCATCGTCGAGGGTGCGGCCCGCGCATGCCATCCCCAGGAAGATGCTATGCGTGATGGCGCTTCGGTCGGCACGCTTACCGGGTGTGGTGTCGAGGAGTTCCTGGGTGGCCGCGGACAGCGGACGGCGCGGGCGGTCGAGGTGAGGGTTTGTGGTCGGATCACTGACGCGCACCGTCGCCGAGATCGCGGCTATCGGCCTGGGTGAGGTGTGGGGGTGACGTGCCAGAAGCCAGGTGACGACTTCCGGCGTCGTCCCGCGGCCGACACGCTTGAGAGCCTGCTGCAGCTTGGCGCCGTCCAGGTGGGGGACGGACCGTCCACCGTCGCGATGTGGTGCGCCTGGAGGCCGCACAGCCCCCATAGCGGGGTTTCTCAGGGCGGATGTGTCGAAGGTGGCGTAGTGCTGACCGAGCACGCGTGCGAGTTCGCGGACAGCGGCCGGATCGGCACCGTCCTCGCCAAGTCGAATCCAGATGTGTTGGCCACCCGCCGGCCCGGAGTGCGCACGTAGGAAGTAGACACCCAGGTTGTCGAGGTGAGCGGCAAGGCGGTCCGAATCGGCAAGAGCCCGATCAGGACCGAGTCGGGAGGAGTCGAAGTCGAACGCAAGAAGCCGAAAGCGCAGGTCACGGTCCGCGAGATACACCGCCCATGGATAGTCAGGCGCCTGCTGCGGCACCACCATGGTTGCGCCGTAATCGTGGGTGCGCGATGGGTCGACCCGCATGGTACGACGAGGCGACCACTGCTGCACAAATGCTTGATAGAGAACGGCATGCGTGTACCTGTTAGTTGAGACACGCGCATGAATAATTGATCCGTCAGGGCACGTCGAGGTACCCTGGGCTCTGTCCGGCAAGACAGTCCCTTCGGGGAAACAGCAGTACCGCAGAGAAACGAGCTGATTACTCGGATCTCGCCAACTTCGAGAACCCTCGGCCTGACCCGCCGGGGGTTTTTGATATCTCAAGGATGGCTTGCTGCACTGCTGGAAACGTTCAGTTGTCTCGGACCGTCACCCGACGGCCGACTTCGCGAATTCCACTTACGCGGTGTGTGGCAACTCCTCCTGCTGAATTGGGGTCACGAGGTTTGTCAGACCGGTGTCGGCCGCGATCAAAGCAGTGATGTATTGCGTTTCCGTCATGCCGTGCGATTGCGCGGCACGCTTGGCAGCGTCCTTGATCTCCGGAATGACACGAACCTTCAGCTGCTTGCGTTCACCCAGACTTGGGCGTCCGGGCCTCCGCGGTGACATCTCGACCATGCGTCAGATTGTGGTACCCGAAACAGACTCAAGCGAGGCGACACGCCGTAGGGGACGGATTTCATACGATCATCACCGTGGGCAACATACATGCATCATATGGGCATCATATCGCTTCGGCCATCCCTGCTCCTTGTCTTCGGGCCGGCGTGCGGTAGAACCGGGGCATGAGCGAAGAGATCCGAAGCGAAGGCGACATCAGCGCAACGGCAGTGGCCGTCGCGCACTTCCGTGCTCTGGAGACCGGGCGTGACGACCGCCTTTTTTCCGACCACCTAGCAGCGCATTTCGTCGAAACTTCGGGGTTGCCGATCGGGTCTATCGGCCTTAGTGACGTGACGGCGTCGCGGGTCTATCAGTCGGTCGTCGCGCGTACGAAGTTCCTGGACGACTCGCTGCGCGAGGCCGCTGCCTCGGGCGCGGTCCGGCAGTTGGTCGTGCTTGGCGCGGGCCTGGACACCCGTGCCCGAAGGCTCGCCTTGCCAGTTGTGGAAACGGCTTATGAATTGGATCTCCCGCACCTCTTCAGTTTCAAGCGGCGAGCGCTCGATTCCGCGCCCACGAAGCCGATCGACGCTGCCCTCACGGTTATCGACGTCGCAGCTGATCTCCTCGCCGATGACTGGGGGACACACCTGGTCGCCGCGGGATTCGATGCAAAGCTGCCAACTGCATGGGTCGTAGAGGGAGTCTTCATTTACTTCACGTCGGACCAGAACGCCCAGATCATGAAACAGCTCACGCAGCTCTCAGCACCCGGTAGCCGCCTACTGGCTGTCCACTTCGGTGTCGGTTCGCTTGAAGAGGCGCAGTCCAAGGAGATGGCGGCGCGGACTGAACAAGGGGGATACGGTTTCAAGTCCGTAGTGGCCGATCCCGGTGATTGGCTGGCCGAATGGGGCTGGGAGACCGAATCAGTATCGATAAAAGAGTTCGCTCAAACCCTTGGCAGAGAGGTCCCGTACCTCGAACAGCCAGGGCACGAGGTGGCCTGGCTCATCGCGTCGCGATTGCCGTGACAGGCTGCTTGGGAGCTAGATCCGAGGCATCTGCGAGCTCCACCTGAAGGTGGAATGCGGCGGTCGGTGTTCTCGCCGCCGCCCAGCATGCCCAGCGGGTGTATTTCAGCTCGTGCGAGCTGTCCAAGACAACTACTGGGGTGTTCGCCCGCGCTGCGAGCCAATCGCGGCCGTATTTGCGCAAGAGGCGGTAGCGCTGGAAGCGCTGGGGCAGTTGGGCGCCGGCGTAGATGCCGGCGGCCAGTGCCGCGAATGCCAGCGCCGCAAGCACAAGTACCAGCGAAATTGCCTTGGCGTGTTGCGAATATGCGTTATCGACCCCCGAATACTGCAAGAACAGGTCGACCACCTTGTGTGAGCAGTAGAGGATCCCGATCACTGCTGCGCAGAACAATGCGCCTAGGGCGCGGGCCAGGAGGCCTCGGCGTACGAGGAGCAGTGACGCCGCACAGTGGTAGGCGGTCACTCCACACGATGTGAGAATCGGCAGAAGGAACGCCAACCAGTACAACAGCACCGAGCCGGTGACGGGGAAATCGCTGGTCATGTATGAGGTGGGCTGATCGGCCATCGGCGAATACAGAAAGGCGATGGTCATCACGCCGACGATGAGGCCGGCCTGGAGCAGCTGTAGCCGTGCCGAGAATTGCACGCCGCCTGTGATGTAGGCAGCGATACCCATCAGCGGAATGGCAATCAACGCTGCCCACGTCATACCGGCCAGGGACATGATGTTGGCGACGCCTGTGAAGTCGCGGAGTCGTGGATTGATGAGGTCGTCCGTGATCACGGGTACCCGACAGAGTTTGGCGAACCCGAGGCACAGGAGAAGCTGGGTCACAGGATTCGACAGGCCCGCCAGAGGGCCACGAGATCGAGTTGCGGCACCGTCGACGACAATCCGGTAGGAAGCGACGGCGAGCACCGCTAGCGAGATCACGGCCGTTATGAGGATCGTCATTGGTCCCACCCGAAGGCACGCGCAGCACGCTCGAGCATCCGACGATGCCGGGGCGATGCATCCTCTGGTACCAAAGGCGCAGTCAACTCCGACCCTTTCTCCAGGAGAATCCGACTGAACCATTCGGCTTGCCGCTCGACCGGCTCTTCGTATTGGGACCTCATCAGGCACAGAGGAGTCGAGAATCGTGTGATCATCTCCCGCGGCAGACGACTGTTGAGACGCGAGTTGTATCGCGCAACGGCCTCACGGCTGAGACGACCATGGCTGAGGACGATGTGGCCCAGCTCATGACAGATGATTGCGTCGCGTTGCATTCCCGTTGCGCCGGCACGGTAAAAGACGAGGTCACGGTCTTCGCGTGGAACCCACAGTCCCGACACTTCCCCGCTCAATTTCGGCTTGTGCTGGAGTGGAGCAATGACAATAGGCCGACCACGTTGCAGGCTCAGTTCCGCGATGAGCCGGTCGAGCGACCACGGCCGTTGCATCGGCATCTTGGCGACCGCACGTTCAGCGATCTCCTTATCTTCGTCCTCGCCAACAAAATAGTGCACGGTTCCTCGTCGCCTATTTGGTTGTTCTGCGGCTATCGTCGACGGCCTCGATCTCTCCAAGAAGCTCGTGGAGCTCATCGCGCGCTTCCTGGCTGAGATCTTCGGTAGACGAACGGAAGCCCCCAACCAAGACAGTCTTCGTATCCCGCTGCACTAGCAGAGTCTGGAGATTGTTGAAGTACTCGACGTACTGCGCCGGTTCGTCGGAAAGGTAGACGGGTTCATCCCAGCCGAGCGCTTCCGCGATAGCGATTGCCACTGCGGGATCAGGTAAGCGGTGTCCGCAGCGAATGTCTTCGACCTCGTCGGCGGTCAACACCATGCCGGTACGCCGCGACACTTCTGCCGCGATATCTGCGTACGGCGCCGGGGAGTCCGCACTCTTGCACCACAAGACAAACAGCAGGTCGAGGCGTTGGGACAACGGGATCTGATTGCTCATGGGTTTTTCAGCTCTTCCTTGCTTGTAGTACACGCTGTTTGGCTTGCCAGCGCCGGACAAACGCCTCTCGCGTTACCTCGTCGAGGTCTTGTTCCTTACCGGCGAGCCAGCGGCGGTACAACTGTTCCTCTGCTATCTCGGGGTCGGCGCTCTGCGCTGAGCTGGAGAGGTGCTCACGATAAGCCATCTCTACAGCGGGGGTAAGCACACGACCTGGTCCGCCAGCGCGTTCGAGAACCTCTGTCGCGTACGCGGCACTGAGCTTTCGGATGATGCTAGCCAGCTCGTCGGCCGCTTTCTCTGCGACCGGCATCCATGCTTCTGGCAAGTCCCTTCGGGTAAGGACGTCGTAGACGGCATCAGCCGTGGTCAGCAATCCCCGTACAAGCTCGACGGAAATCTCGAGCTTGCTGAAATTGAGCGGGTTAGGAGCCGCGGACAGTTCCGAGTCCTCTGTCGACTCGACATCGAGCGGATCGGGTTCACCTCCCGCCAGCGTTCTGGCCGCACTACCAGGCGACCACCGGAGCCCTTCGTCAAGCCGGCGCAGGGTCCGGGCCCTCGGCGGTGCGGTGGTCGAGGTCGGATTCTCGATTCGCGCCAGGGTCGTGTCCGCGGGCCCGCCGGCGGCATGCACCTGGTCCCGAGTTAGTCCAAGCCAGCTCCTGCGCGCAGCGACAACAGCGCCGAATCTCACGAGCTCACGGTGGCTGGGCATGCGTTCACAGTAAAGGCGAACCCTGCTCCAGGGTGAAACACCCACCGACCGACCGCCATATCGACTTGTGGTGATGCTTCTATGATGCTTCTAGCGGTTCCGTATGTTGCTTCTGTGCGGTAGTTTGAGCTAGTGCACAAGGCGAGTACGACTCTCGAAACAGGTGGACACACTCGATCGCCCGAGGCGGCCCGACCTTCTGTACCTGTCGACCGCGTGCCGCCGGTCAAGGCGGAGGCGGCGGGGTGTCCAGGTCGATGGCCGGGCCACATCTGTTTCAGTCCGGCAGTTTCCGGCTTTGCAATGTGCGTGCTTGGCCACGCGCTTATCGCGATCTCACGTGCGAGTTCAGCTGGTGTTTTCGACGTCTCCCCGACCTCTGCATTGAAGGGTTCCGAATGAATATGGATCAGGGTTCACGGCCGGGTGGCGGACCTCGTCCGCTTCGGCGTCTCGCCGCCTCGGCCGTCGTCGGTGCTGTCGCGGTGGCGGTGAGTGTCGGTGCGAATCCCGTTCCCGCACACGCGTCGACCAATTGGGTCGATCAGTTGGTGCAGGACTGCCCCGCGTTGTTCGTGCTCGGAGGGCAGGGCACGGGAGAGTCTTCGCCGGATGCTCCGGTGAAGGCCGACACGGGAATGCTCTCGAACATCATGTCGCCGCTGCTCGACCAGGCGCGACAGCTCGGTGTCGACGTCGACCGCGCCTACGTGCCGTATCCAGCGGCTTTCGGTGGTGCGGTTCCCGGCGGCAAGGAGTCCTACGCCGTGTCGGTCACCGCGGCAAAGGACAATCTCCAGACCGCCGCGGAGAAGGTCCTGGATTCCTGCCCGTCGACGAAGCTCGCGATCGCCGCCTACAGCCAGTTCGCCCAAGCTGCCTCGGAGTTCCTTTCCGAGGTCGGCGCCGGCAAGGTCAGCGGGGTTCCGGCGTCTTCCATCGCATCGGCTGCCTTGTTCGGGTCCCCGACTCGCTCGGAAGGCTCCGGTGTTTTCCCCGGCACTTCCCAGACCACACCTTCTCCGGTGCCGGGGACCTCGGGTTCTGCACTGAAGGCCCTTCCCGCGGTGACGGTCACGACGGCGACCGGGGCGGGTATCGGTCCGGTCGCCGACATCGCCTCCAGCTTCGGCTCGCTGACCGGCCGGGTGTCGATGTGGTGCCAGACCGGTGACCTGGCCTGCGATGCTCCGCCGAAGGCCCCGATCGCACGGGCTGTGGCGAACGTTGCTGGTCAGGCTGAGGTCGGCGGCGATCCGTTCGTCGCCGTGCAGACGATCGGTCTCGCTCTCGCGTCGACCGCGTTCAACGTCGGGGTCGACGTGATCAACGAAGACATCCAGGTCCCGAAGAACTCGCTCGAGAACCTCTCGATCGCACCGAAGAAGACCTTGTCGCAGCGTTTGGCTGAGGGCTCGGATCCTCGGGCGACACCGCCGACCGGCCAAGAAGCACTGTCCGCGCTGATGAAGGTAGGCCTCGTGGCGGTGAACTCGGTGGTCACGGTCGCGAAGAAGGTCATCACGCCGGAGACGATCGCCGCCGTCGCGGCCGTGGGTCTGGCGAATCCCGTTGCTGCTTTCGGGATCATCGCCGCGAAGACGGTCAACGCGGTCATCAATCTCGTTCCGCCGGCCACAACGCAACGACTGGTCAAGCAGACGTTCGACCTGGTCAAGAACGAGGTCAGCGCGAACAAGGACCTCTTCGACCTGGCGGCGCTGACGAAGTACTCGAACATCCAGGCAGCCCACGGCTCGTACGGCTCGTCTGCGGCGACCGCCACCGGGCTGGCCCCGACCGCGTACGTGGCGAAGATGTTCGCCGCGGTGGCCTCCGACCTCGCGACCAGCAACAAAACGTCCTCGTCGTCGAGCTCTTCCACCAGCACGACCCGGCCGAGTGCCACGCCGTTGGCGCCCACCACGTCTCGGCCGGCCAGCTCCTCATCTTCGACGTCGTCGGCTACGCCGACCTCTTCCGCTTCCGTCGCCACGTCGGCGGACTCGACGTTCTCGCAGAACGGCCTGACCACTGATTCATCCACCGAAGGGAACAGCACACATGAGTAAGCACCGTAAGCAGGCCAGGATTGTGAGGGCCGCGGGCACAACCGCAGTCACGGCCGCGGTCATTGTCACTGTGTGCGGCGGTGTCGCGCACGCAGAGCCGTCGCAGGGCGGCGTGACGACGGCGCCGTCGACGCAGTCCGGCGTCACCACACCCGCTCCGACCACACAGGGCGGGGTCACCACCGCTCCCGCGCCCGAGCCCGAGCCGGTGCAGACGTGGGTTCCGGTGCCGGTGGAGTACCAGCAGCCCGCCAAGCCCCTGGACAACTGGGACTACAACTCGAACGAGTACATCGCACCCACGTACGACCAGGGCAGTTACGTCGCGCCGATCGACTACTCGCAGCTGCACCTGCCGACGCCGCTCGACGAGTTCACCGCGCCGATTCAGGCACCGGAAGACAAGGTTCGTTGGGGTCGTTACCTCGGGAATCGCCCGAACTGGATGAGCAAGGACACCGCTGACCGCACGAATGGCCAGACGGCCGTCATCGAAGCCCAGGTCACCGACTTCTGGCGCTCCACCGGCCTCAAGACCGAGGAAGCCGAGCGTCTCGCTGCCGCGCAGGTCGCGGGCGGTGCAGCCGGAGCGGTGGGCGGTGCCCTCGCCGCCGGGGTGCCGGTCTCAACCGTGGGTGCCGTGACCGGTGGACTTGTCGGCGGCACGATCGGCGGCACCAGCGCTGTCGTTCTGGCCGCCCCGGTTCTGACGCCGCTCGGTGTCATCCCGGCCGGAGTGGTCGGAACAGCAGCAGGTGCGGGTATCGGCGCGGGTGTCGGTGCCCTCGCCGGTGTTCCGGCAGCTGCGGCCGGTGCGGCTATCGGCGGTGCGGCGGGCGTGGCGGCGGCTACGACCTACGGTGCCGGTGAGGTCGGTGCACCGACCGAGGTCGAGATTCCCAACATCGACCACGCTGCGATCACGGCGCAGACCGAGACCACCCTCGATCAGTGGGAGGCCGACGCTCCGGTTGGTTCCGCGGCCGCCGACTCTGTTCGCAACGCGGTTGCTTCGGCCCCGATCGTCGATCAGCAGGCCCGCGACGCGGTGTCCTCGCTCCCCGGTGGCGAGCAGGCTGTCGCCGCGTTCGACCAGGCAGTGACCGATTTCCAGGCGAACACCGCAGTCCCCGGATTGCCGATGGGAATGATCACCGACGCGATCCGCGCGGGCATCCCGGCGTGAGCCCCCGGCGAGGGCCGGAAAGCATCCTGCCCTCGCCGATCAACTTGGAGGAAAAATGGCGACGGACAATCGCACGGATCAGCTGTTTCCGGACGTTCCAGAGCATTACGGGGACGCCATCCTCGACATGAGCGGTGACGTGGACTTCCCTGTGCCGCAGGAAAACTACGACACCGCCTATCCCGCCGTCGACGAGGCTCCGTACGAGGACGTCGTGCTTCCGGTGGTGCAGATGGAACCGGAGATCCCGGCCGCGTCTTCGCCCGTCATCGCACACGACGACGATCCGACCGACGAACTGACCGCGGTTCTGCCTGTCTACGGCTGGAGCGAGGCCGACGAACACGACACGGTAGTCGAGAACCCGCAGGCAGACGCCGCCGACCCGGGCGGCGAGCCTGCAATCGGGTTCCCCGAGGTGGACGCCGATCCGTATGCGGACGCACCGGATTGGGTCCGTGCTCATATCCCGCGCGGTCCACTCGTCGCCGAGGAGCAGGCGCGGCGTGGATTGTCTGCCCGCCTTCCTCGTCGCCCCGCCCGAGCTTCCGTCGAGCACGCCGACGTCCCCGACGACGTGGTGGCGCCCGCGCCGAAGGAGCCGAAGGAACCGAAGGTCAAGCCTGCCCGCGTGTCCGCCGCCGGCGGCAAGAAGAACCCTTGGGTCCTCGTCGGTGCAGGTGCGGCGGCACTGGCGGTAGTCGCCGGCACCGTCGTGGTGCTCGGTTCCTCCGACAACACCTCTGACGTCGCGGTGCCCCCGCTGCCGTCGTCGGCCCGGGTCGCCGGCCCGACCGTGGCGGCCGTCGAGCCTGCCTGGTGCGAGGGCTCGACCGGGGGAGGGAAGATCGTCGGCCGCGGTCCTGGTGACCTCGCCAGCGGTCCGGGTCTGATCCAGGCATTCGACTACGCGTACTACGTCGAGCACGACGGCGCGAAGGTCGCGTCGATGATGCTCACCCCGAACCCGGTCGGCACCATCCAGGCCTCGATCGACGCGGCCGCCGCCACGGGCGCCGCGCACTGCCTGACCATCGCGGTCACCCCCAACCCGAACGCCTTCGACGTCCAGCTGCTCCTGCGGACCGACTCCGGTTCCGAGAGCACCATCCCGCAGCGCATCACAGTCGCCGATTCCGGTGCAGGTCTGAAAATCGCCACCCTCGAGGAGATCCGATGAGCAACGTCGTCCCCATCCGCCGCACCCCGAAGGTCGCCGAACCGGAGAAGGTGTCCGCCATGGTCGTCGCCGGTTCCGGCGGGGCCTCCACCACCACCACGACCTTCGGCCTGGCCACGGCACTGCGGCTCGGCACCGGCAAGGACATCACCGCGATCGACTCGACCAGCGACGGAGGCAACCTACTCTCCCGCACCCGGTTCCGCGCCGTCGATCCCGCCCGGTCCATCGACAGTCTCAGTGCTCGGATGGCAGAGACCACCTCCGGGACGGTCGTCGTCGGCAGCTCCCACCACGGCCACAGCGCCGATCCGATGATGGTCGATCTGCTGCTCAAGGGCCGAGCGAGCGCCCGCGTCCACGACGTCGGCACGGCCCTGCGATCACCCCGCCTGGCCCCACTGATCCAGTCCGGGGCCGCCCTGGTCGTCGTGGCCCCCGCCCGGTCGGAGCCGCTGAGCCGGATGCGGGAGGCGATGAACTGGCTCAAGTCGACATTCGGTCCGGACACCCTGGGAGAGACGATCGTCGTGGTCTCCCATCAAATGCCCACCTCCCCGGTCGAACTGGCCCCGATCCGGGCGGCACTCGCACCGCAGATCGCCGGTTTCGTCGAGGTCCCGTTCGATCCAGCCCTGGCCCGCCCGGGAGTGATCGACCACCGCCGGTTGTCCACCGCCACGATCGACGCCTGGACCGACGCCCTCGATGTGCTCGGCACTCTCGCGCCCCAATCCGACACCCGCCGCGACGGCAAGACCGGAGAACCGGCATGACCGCAGCAATCCACTCCGCCCCGATTCCCGCGGACCGTCCGGGACCTGCCGTGTGGCTGCTCGGCGCGCACGGCGGCGCAGGAGTCTCCACCCTGGCGCACTACCTCAGTTTCACCGGGGACTGCGAGCGGCAATGGCCGCGAGGCAACGACATCGAGACCGAGTCCCCGTACGTGGTGATGGTCGCCCGCGAGACGGACGACGGGTTGAAGAAGGCGCACGAGCGGCTCATCCAGCATCGCGAGGAGAACCTCGACTGTGAGCTTCTCGGGCTGATCACCGTCGCGCACTCGCCGACCCTCGACAAGAGCGTGCGCCAGTACCGCGACGTCGTGGAGTCGGCAACGGCGGCGCATTGGCGGATCGACTGGCACAGATTCCTCCCCGCAGCGTCCCTGCCAGCGCTTCCCCGGTGGCATCCGCTCGACGGTGTGCCCGAACAGACCAAGGGAGCCCGCGGCGCGGTTCCCAAGGACGTGATCGATGCCGGCGTCGGCATCGTCACAGCAATCCAGCGTTCACTGCCGCATCTGCGCTCCGGGCACTGAACACTCTCACCTCACCGAAAAGGACAAGTCATGATCCACACCATCCACGACACCGCGGTCCTCGCGATCGAATTCAACGTCACACCCGAGTTGCCGCCGGGAGCCAACGGCCTTCTGAAGCTAGTGAACTGGCTCCTGTGGGGCATCCTCCTCGCCTGCGTCGCCGCGCTCGTCTTCTCGGGTGGCAAGTTCGCGTGGGAGAAGTGGAGCCAGGGCCAGACCGGCGGTGTGACGATGCTCGTCGGTTCACTCGTGGGCGCGATCGTCGCCGGTTCGGCGAACACGATCCTCAACGCCGTCACCGCCTCTTGATGTTCGCGATGATTCCCACCGATGGCGGCTCTCCGCCCATGTCCGGCCCGCCGCCAATAGAGCTGCAGATCTGGGTGCTCTGGGTTATCGCCGGCGCGTGCGCGGTGGCGATGGTCTATTCCGTGACCGTTCTGGCGGTGATGCGGGTGCGAAACCTCCTGGCAAGACGGGCCGTAGCGCCAACAAATGGCCTGGTCACTCACGCGATCGGAAGCGCAATCGGGATGGTCGTCGCGACCAGCTCCGCACTGATCTTGACGACCGTCGCAGGGCAATGAGGGGGAGGAACGCACGATGACGAAGATCGACAAGCAACACGGTGCTCGAGCCGGTGCCGGCACCAGCGGGTTGTCCTACTCCGCGGCCGACCGGGCGACATGGGAACCGCAGATCCGAGCCGTCCAGGAGGACACTTTCGCCGCCGCGGGGATTGCCGTCGCCCATCACGACCGCGAGGTGGCTTTTCACCGTGCAATGGGCAGTGTCTGCCACGAACTGGCAGGCCACACCGGGCATACCTGCTCCGGGGAACCGCTGATACCCGAGTGGCGGATCATCGACATCGCCACACGTTCCGCGCGCGCCACCATCTATGTGAGATCGCGGCGGTTCTACCTCTACAGGGCCGCGATGGTTGCGGCCGCGACGGCGCTGACTGCAACCGTCCTGTGGCATGTGGACTGGCTCCTGAGCTGGTTCGTCAACGGATTTGTCATCGAGCTCCCTCCCACTGAACAGCAGGTTCAGGGCGGTGAGGTGCTCATCCGCGTTGCCTCCTACGGCGGGTGGGCTGTGGTGCTCGTCTCGGTCGTCCTGACGCTCGCGGCTTTGATGTGCTCCGGTCTCGCCGGCTATACGTTCTTCACCCGGGGAGGCCGGGCAACGCTCAACGGCCAGGTGGATACCGCGGGAGTTTTCGGGGCAATCTCGCTGATCGCCACCCTGGCGTCGGTGTTCGTGCTTTCGATTGCCATCGGTTCGATCGAGTGGGTTCGACCGTGACGGGCCTCGACGACGGTGCGGTCCTCGCGGCGGTGGAGTTGCCCGACTACATCACCCAGGACATCAATACCGCGTTGAGCTGGATCGCCGGGATTGCTGCGGTGGTGTGCATCGCCAAGATCATCTTCGTTGGCGGCCGGATGGCGTGGGACCACAAGCACACACCGGGCTTGGAGTCGCCCACGGCCGCAGAGTTCCTCGCGGCGGTGTTCGGTTGGGTCCTCGCGAGCGGTGCGGCCGTCACGATGGCCGTCGTGCTCATCGAGGCCGGCCGGATTCCCGAGAACTCGGCTCCGGCGCCGGACAAGCCGCCGAGTCTCGTCACCGACATCCAACAGAAGTTCCCCCCGCTCGAAGAGGAGAAGTAATGCGTGTACTTGCTTGTGCGACAGTCGCCGTCGCTGCACTGACCTTGGCGGGGTGCGGTGGCTCCTCCGAGGACAGCAGCGAGAGCCCCACGGTGTCGCTCACGGACGCCCCCGCCATCGCGAGCTGGTCGAGTGTGAACGGTGTGCTGGTGCCGCTCGGGACGACCGACGGCCCCGAGAGCGGCACCTGGGAGCCGCTGACCGGGTTCTCACACACCCCGCAGGGCGCAGCGCTCGCCGCGATCGGTCAATCCGTCCAGCTCTCCACGGCCTCGGATCAGTCCTGGTCGAAGGTGCTGTCCGTCGTCGCGGCGAGCGGAGAGGGACGGGACGCCTTCGCCGTCAACCGTTCCCTGATTTCCTCGACCGGCACGGTCGACCCCGCGGTCGTGCCGTCCATCGTCGGCTACGTGTTCGCGGACTACACCGACACCGCGGCCGCCGTCGACATCGTTCAACGCTTCCCGGACGAGTCCCTGGCCTCGACGCGCACCGCCGTGGTCTGGGCCGACTCCGACTGGAAGCTCGACCTCCCGACCTCGGACAACGCGGTGGCGGCGACCGCATTGACGGAACTTCCTCAGAACATGGTGGACCTGGAAGGAACGCGCAAGTGAGCGAGCAACCGACCGATACCCAGACCCCGGCGCCGGCCCCGCGCCCGGAACCCTCCGACTCCGGATCCGGACGCGACCACGCCACCCGCCTGCTGATGGGTGGATCGATCCTCGGTGTCATCGTGGTCGCCGCGATCATCACCAGCATCATCATCTTCTTCCGCGGCGGGGACGAGCCGCTGGTTCCCGCCGGGGACCAGGGATCCGGGGCGACCGCCGCGACCCGGCCCGACCAATTCGAACCCGATCCGTTCTTCGACGAGCAGGGCCGCGTCATCTACGCCCCACTCAACGACAACGGAGTGCTGCTGGCGCAGTCCTCGCCGGCCACTGGGCGTTCCGCGACGACCGCGCCGTCCGGGATCATGCTCCAACGCGTCCACGGGAACATGTACCTGCCGTTCTCCACCTCGGACGGACCGACGGCGTTCAGTGACACCGGCGTCGCGACGGGCTTCGCCCGCACTGCCCAAGGTGCGGGCCTGGCGGCAGTCCACTACCTGAACTACCTTGCCACCGGCAACAACCGCATCCAGATGCTCCAGGATGCGGGCCTGGTCGCCGATCCGCAGGACCAGCTCGCCGAGCAGAAGGCCTTCAACGCCTCGAATCAGCCCGGGTCGGCTCCGGACAACTTCCCCGGTCGTGTCCTGCAGATGATCAAGGTGAACTTCACCGAAGATCTGGCGCGAGTCCACATCGGCGCGGCGACAGATCTCAAGGACGGCCGCACCCAGAACGCCGACATCTCGCTGGACCTGGTCTGGCGTGGGGGAACCGGGTGGGTGGTGCAGGTCCAAGGCACCAACCCCTTCGGTGCGCGAGCGGTCGCCGACTTCTCCGACGGTTGGACGTCGTGGTGGTGACGGCGCAGACCGCGTGGAAGCGGTTCCTCCTGGTCTGCCTCGTGGCGTGCGCCGCACTGATCGGCACCGCCCCGCCGGCACTCGCACAAGAAGATCCCGGACCTTCGGCAAGCGACACTGCCGGGGACCTGGCGATGTGCGCCGCGGCGCCGATCGGTGGCGGCGGCCTGCAGTTGGCCCTCGACGCACTGGGAGCGGCGACCGGCACTGAAATGCCCAGCTGCGCCGATGGTGCGCAGACCGTCGCCGAGGCACCGCAGGCCTACGTCAAGAAGGTTGCGACCGGTGCGTTCGAGACGATGGGGTTAAGTTTCGGGGACGCCGGCGCTGCGGTGCTCAAGTTCGCACTCGGCTGGTGGATCACCATTCCCGGCCAGGACGAGAACTCCTTCATGGCCACGCTCGGCCAGGTCACGCAGTACACGTACTGGATTCAGGTCGCGTTCCTGGTGGTCTCGCTGATGTTCCTGGGGATTCGGCTGATGATGGCCCGCTCCGGTGCCATCCGTGACGTCTCCACCGAAGGCGTTCAGCAACTCGCCCGGGCGACGGTGCTCGCGGGCTCGCTCGGGTTCATCGTCGTACTCGGCACCCGGCTCTCGGACAACATCTCCCGCTGGTTCATCGACGGCACTGTCGGCTCGGATCCGGACGCACTCGTGGACGCGATGATTCAGATCGGAATCTACGCCTCACCTGGTGGAACGTCCTTGCTGTATGTCATCGGGTTCATCGGCATTCTCGGTGGCCTGGTGATGGCGTTCCTGCTGCTGATGAGGATGGGATTGCTCGTCGTCATCACCGCAGCGCTCCCGATTGCCGGCGCGGCCGGCGGCACGAAGATCGGCTCGCAGGCGTACGAGAAGATGATCGCCTGGACCCTCGCGTTCTTGCTGTTCAAGCCGGTCGGCTCGTTCGTGATCGGGGTAGCGGCAATGCTTTTCATGCAGTCTGCACCCTCCCGTGATGAGAACGGCGGCGCTATGACGGCGCTGATCGGGGCGCTTCTGTTGTGCTCGGCGGCCTTGGTCCTGCCGTCCCTGATGCGGTTGATCGTCCCGGCCGTCGGATCCCTCGGCGGCGGCGGCAGCGGCCTTGCCGCAGCAGCGGGCCTGGCCGCGGTCGGCGCCAAGGTCGGCGGCGCGGTCGCGACCGGCGGTGCGTCGGGCGGTATGGCCGGGGGCGGGATGACCTCGGCAAGCACCTCCACGACCACCCCTTCGGGCCCCTCTGGGGCGCCCTCCGGCTTCGGCACTTCCGGAATCGGCGGCGGCACACCGGGCGGAAACGCCACGGGTGGCGTGGACGGCACACCGTCCAACCAGTCAGCGCCGTCCGGCGGGAACGCCGAAGGCGGGGTGGACGGCACACCCACCAACCACAACGGCGCACCGGGCGCGCCTGATGGTCCGGGCGCATCCGGAGACGGCCCGACCGGAGCAACGCCACCGAGTCGCAATGGAGGTTTCGAGGGATGACGAGGACCGAGACGACGACCGAGTACCGGATGTACGGCAACTGGCGAAAGCCCAGGTCGACCGGCATGGCCGGGACAACGTTCGGGACCACGATGCTCGGCATCGCCGCAGTCGTTGCCCTGGGCTTGTCGAGCCTGGTGATCGGCTTCGTGCCCGCACTGGTTCTGGGGCTGTTCACGGCGCTTGCATTCGTGCCGTTGGTGATCGAGAAGGACGGGCGTAGCGGATATGAGAGGGCACTTCTGATGATGCAGTGGCGGCGGGCGTTCAAGCGCGGAGAACACATCTACAGCTCGGGCACCTTCTCCCGCATCCCTGGCGGCCGGTACCGGCCCCCGGGTGTGCTGGCGGACACCGAGATCTACGAAGGTATCGACGGGAACAACCGGCCCTTCGGGATGATCCACATGCCGCAGGTGAACAACTACACGATCGTTCTCGACGCATACCCGCAGGGCAGTGAGAACTTCGACCAGTCCGTCCTCGATGCGGCGGTGGGCAATTGGTCGCAGATGTTGACCGCGATGGGCGAGACCTCGGACATCGTTGCACTGGTCGCGGTGATCGAGTCACTGCCCAACACCGGGATCGAGCTGTACGAGACCGTGTCCCAACGGGTGCGTCACGACGCACCGAAGCTGGCCCGCGATTCGATGTACCAGTTGGCGACCGGCCTGGTCACCGGCGGCGTCCGCCTGGGCGCCCGGATCTCGATCACCTTCCAGGCTCAGACCGCGGACCGCAAGAAAGACCCCTCGGAGCAAGCCGTGGAAATCGCCCGCCGGCTGCCGGGGATCACCGAAGCCGCGGCCCGTGCCGGGGTGCCGGCCACCCCGATGAGCGCCGACGAGATCATGGGGACCGTACGCCGATCAGTCGATCCGGCGTCCCTGAGCAACATCGAACGGGCACTGTTCTCCGGTGAAGGCACCGGCCTGGAGTGGGCAGACTGTGGCCCACGCACCCAGATCGAGGAGAAGGACCGCCTGATCCACGACGGAGCGATCTCGGTGACGTGGGAGATGCGAGAAGCTCCGAAGAGCGCGGTCCACGAGACCGTCCTCAAACGACTGCTCGACCCGAACCCGGCATTGCCGATCAAGCGCGTCGCGATCATCTACCGGCCGCACTCGGCCGCGGACGCGACGGACATCGTCAACCGTGACCACCGCGACGCGATGGCCGCGGTGACCTCAGGGCGCGGGATCGCGTCGGCGAAGGCGAAGCTCGAAGTGGCGGCGACGGAACAGAGCCGCATGGAGGTCGCGCGCGGCCACGGTCTGACCCGTTTCGGGATCCTCATCACCGTCACACAGCCGGTCGGCAGCGCGGACGTTCCCCGAGTGGACGCACTGGTGCGCGACTTGTCCCTCCAGAGTCAGCTGCAGGTGCGCCGGTCATTCTGCTGGCAGTCGGCTGCGTTCTGGTCATCGCTCGGCGTCGGCGTGATTCCACCCGAGCACACGACCATTCCCTCGTTCCTGAGCAACTAAGGCGGACACAGTGGCCAAGACCAAGACCCCCAAAGCGGTGAACATCAAGGTTCTCTCCGACGAGGACCTCGCACGCCTGGAAGCCCGTGAAGCAGCGGCGACCAGCCTCTTCCGTAAGAAGGTGCTGGCCATACTGGTCAAACGCCAGTACGACCGGCGGGCGAACATCGCGGCGAACGAGCGGGCCCGCTCCGACTTGTCCGACCGTGAGGTTCATGCCCTCGACGAGCGTGGCTTCTCCGGTGCCGGCGGTGGCAGGATGGGCGCGATCCTGCCCCCAGTCGAGTTTCGTGGCACCAACATTCAGGTGGCGGGAGTCAATCCCTGGGTGGTGGGAGCGAATGCCCCTCTACTGGGCACCCCGCTGGGCCATCACCTGGCACCGCCGCATGCACCGGTGTGCTTCGACCCGCTGTCGGCGAAGGAAGCGAAGGCGATCACCGCGCCTGCCTGCATGATCATCGCGCTCAACGGCTTCGGTAAGTCGACGTTGCTGCGCCGGATCGCCCTGGGCGACATCGCCGCTGGTGTGCGCGTGGTGTGGCCGGGCGACGTCAAGCCGGACGGGCGGAAGCTGACCGAGGCCGTGGGTGGTCAGGTCACCGAGGTCGGGTACGGCGGGATCGGCCGGATCAATCCGCTCGATCCCGGGCTGATCGGGGTGGCGATCATCCTGCTCTCCGGTCGGATCGAGGAACTCGCCCACCGCATCGACTTCGAGACCGACCCGGAGCTGCGGGACGAGTTGATGCTCGAGCGCCAGAAGCTGGAGCTGCAACGTCAGCAGACTCAGTACGCACTGCATGCGCGGCAGGAGAACATCACCGCCGCGCTGTGTGAGATCGTGCGCGGTAAGCGGCTCGAGGACTTCGAGCAGACGTTGCTCGCGTCGGCGATTCGCCTGCTCTACACCCCGATAGCGCAGGGAGGTGGTGGGTTCACCTCCGAGAACCCCGCCATCCTCGACGACTTGATCGCACTGCTGACGTCGAACAGTCAGGAACTCAAGGACGACGCGGTCGCCGAGACCGACGAGGAGTACCGGGCCGCGATCCAAGGGTTGCGCCGAACGCTGCGTTCGATGGTGAAGGGCCGCTTCGGGGAGGTCTTCAACGGGGAGTCGACCGTCCGCCTCGATGTCGAGGCACCCTCGATGTGCCTGGACATGTCCAGCGTCCCGCAGGACGACAAGATGATGCGCGCCGCTGTCCTGATCGCAGGGTGGAACGAGGCGTTCGCGACGATCGAAGCCGCTCACGTGCGAGCAGACGCCGGCTTGGGACCGAACCTCGCATTCAACGTGCTGATGGACGAACTCTGGCAGGTCCTCGCTCTTCCGATGATGGCCGAGCGGATCGATGCGCTGCTGCGTCTGCAGCGTGTGGTCGGTGTGGGAATCACGTTCGTGACCCACTCGATCGAGGAGCTGGAGAAGGCCGGCGCTCTGGGACTGATCGAACGGTGCCGCGCCCGCATCATCGGCCCGGTTCCGTCCGCGGAGATCGAGCGCCTCGAGAAGGTCATCCACTTCTCGCAGATCGAGAAGAGCATGCTCACGAACTGGTCGGACGCCGCAGATCTGAATTCCCCGATCGACCAGAAGACGGCGCGGCGGCGCCAGGCTGCGGAGAAGGTCCGCCTCGCGGCCGAGAAGGCCGGAATCGTGTCGGCGGCGAAACAGGCCCCGGTCCCGAATCCTGTTGCCGCCGGTACGGGGCAGTTCCTGCTCAAGCTCGGTGAGGGCGATCGTCCCGGTGTGCCGTTCAAGGTGTGGGTGACCCCGGCCGAACGTGCGTCGGGTATCCACAACACCGACGAGCGTTTGAATGCCGCGGTCAAGGACCGCGAGCATACGGGGTTCGCCGCATGACGCCCGCACGCCGCCGCTACCGCGTGGTCGATGACCAGACGAAGGCCGATGCGGTGGCCACGGCCATCAAGTGCATCGAGGCCGGCGACTCGTTCACCGCCTCCTGCGCCGCGGTGGCGGCACAGCTCGACGTGTCCGAGACCGCGGTGCGCAGCTGGGTCAACGCATCCGGCCAGCGTCCGCAGCCGTCCTGGACGGTGGTGAGTCGGCTGCGCGCCGATCTCGCGGCCGCCACGGAACTCAATCGCCGCCTGGTGAATCGGTACGCCCCAGCCGACTGCGGGATGGGCGCGGCCCAGTAATGGAATCGAAGAACAACTCACTGCTGATCGTGGTGCTCGCCGTCGTGCTCGGCATCCCGATGTCACTGATCATTCTGCTGGCCATCCTGTTCCAGGACGAGGAAGAACAGGCCTCGACGGACTGCCTCAGTGGCAGCGGCACATCGGTGACCGGTGGCGACCTGATCGCCCCCGCCGGATCGTTCATCAAGCCGGTCGACCCGGCTCTGGTGACGTTCACCTCCGGATTCGGTGAACGTGACGGCGCCCAGCACAAGGGCATCGACCTGGCCGGCCCGATCGGGACCCCGATCTACGCGGCCGCCGACGGCACCGTCGCCGACGCAGGCGAAGCGAGCGGCTTCGGGCAGTGGGTTGTTCTCGACCACGTGATCAACGGGCAGCTGTTCTCCACCGTCTACGGACACGTCGACACCTACCTCGTCGAAGCGGGCCAGCAGGTCCGCGCGGGCCAGCAGATCGCCACCATCGGCAACCGCGGTGAATCGACCGGCCCGCACCTGCACTTCGAGACCTGGCCGGGTGGCCGGACCGGCGGCGCGGCCGTCGACCCGAAGCCTCAGTACGACTCCGCACCGGCACCGGGCGAACAGAAGTCCGGTCAGGCCGCACCGAGCCCCTCCGGACCGCCCGCACCGTCCCCCTCGGCGCCCGGCGGCGCCGACCTGGCGCAGGCCCTGCCGGCCTCGGCCGGGTCCGAGCAGAACATGCAGGTCAACACCAAACGCCTGATCCGGGCCCTGCACCTGAGATTCGGGGACCGCCTCGACACCCTCGGCGGGTGGCGCGCCGACGGCGGCGGCTTCAACGACCACCCGAGCGGCCAGGCCGTCGACGCGATGATCCCGGACTACAACTCCGGCACCGGCGTCGCGACCGGCGATGCCGTCTTGAACTACGTGATGGCGAACGCCGACTTCTTCCACGTCGACTACGCGATCTGGCGGCAGACGTACTACCCGGCCGGTGGCACCCCGAACAAGATGGAGGAACGGGGCAGCGACAACGAGAACCACTTCAACCACGTCCACATCACCGTCACGGGCGGCGGATTCGACGAAGCCACCACCCAGTGGGGATCCCTGCCCGGCGGCAGCGGTCAGGCCACCAAGGCGGCCACCGACTGCACCATCTCCGGTGAAGGCCTGGGCGACACCCTCGCCGCCGGTTCGGTGCCCGCCGAGTTCGCACCGTGGATCGAACGAGCCGGAGCACTGTGCCCGCAGATCAAACCGTCCCTGCTGGCTGCACAACTCGAAGCCGAGAACGGCTTTCAGCACGGCGCCAACGCCCCGGTCTCGAGCACCGGCGCCGGGGGCCCCGCGCAGTTCATGCCGGGAACGTGGGCGACCTACGGCAAGGACTACGACGGCGACGGCCGCGTCGACATCAACAGCATCGGTGATGCGGTCATGGCGCAGGGCACCTACATGTGCACGATCGCGAAGACGATCGACGGCTGGATCGCCGACGGATCGGTCACGGCGACCCACGGGCCGACCGAGCTGTACCTCGCCGGCTACAACGCCGGTGAAGGCGCAGTACAGAGCTCCGGCGGCTTCCCGACCGGATCGACCGACTACATCGTCCAGACCCGCCCCTACGCCGACAAGATCATCGCCAACGAGGCGCAGTACCGCGCCATCAACAAATAACCAACCAGGAATTTCTACATAGAGACCCCTTATAATAGAATGATGTGATGAAGACTTCCCACGCGAATCTCGGCCGATCAGCCCACTTCACGCCCACAGGAAAGGAACTCCCGATGAAACCCATGGCGCTGCTTGCGGTGGCGTTGTGCCTCGGCGGCCTGGCAGCCCTCTACTACGGCTGGAGTGTGCGATCCTCGGACGCCCCGCACCTCGGAACCATCCCTCAGTGGCAAGTCTTCGTCGCTGGCGGTGTCGTATTCCTCGTCGCGGCACTAGTCCAGCTGGCACTCATGGTTCTGGAACTCGTTGCCCGGCAGCGCGGCTCCGCACAGGTAGCCCGGAACAGCGGAATTGACGTGTGACCACCATGCGTTTTTCGAGGAAGCTGCTGATCGCGGGCGCGGTGTCCGCGACGTTGATGTTGGCCGGTTGCGGCTCATCCAGCGACGAGGACGAGCCCATGGGCAGTGACGATCACGCGCACATCGACCCCCTGGATCCGGCGCATCTCGACGCGGACGGCACGGCCGCGACGGCGATGCAGGCAATCCTCTCGTGGCAGCCCGCAGTCGACGGGAGCAAGTCCGATGCGTTGCGCCGCGCTCGCCCCTGGCTGGGTGGGGACCTGGCGGCCACCGTCGACAACGACAGCGGTGCAGCGACCGGTCTTCGGCCTGATCGGGAGTGGCTGGCGTGGCAGCAGGCTGGTGACGCACTGACTGCCTCCTGCACCAAGGCCGACAGCACCCCAGCGGCTCCGGAGGGCATGCGGACCGTCGTCATCGACGTCAGCTGCCGGCAGACCGTGCTGCACACCGCCGGGTCGAGCACGCCTCTCGCCGAACAGACCTGGCGCACCACTGTCACCCGCACCGACGACGGTTGGCGGCTGACCGACTTCCGCTACCAGTAAGGACAACGACATGACGGAAATGCGTCGCGACCGGCCCCGGGTGAGCAGGAACAAAGAGATGGTGGTGCTCAAAGCCATCGCCGTAGTGGTCCCCGCCTCCTTCCTGCCGGTGTTCGCCTACAACCTCGGCGGGGGTGACGAAACCCTGTGGCACCCGCTCGGCCTGATCATCGATGTGGCCAAGGGAAATCGGACGTGGCCGGGTGGCGCGACCGCTGTACTGATCGGAGAAGTGGTCGCCATCGCGGCGCTCGTGGCGGGCGGGTTTTGGCTGCTCAAGACGACGGGGCGGCTCGAGAAGATACAGGAGAAGCGCGCGGAGAAGCGGATCGACAAGTACGCCGACTCCATGACGGACCCGCGGGAAGTCGAGCAGACCAATCCGGCCGCCGCCGCCGAGGAGACCAGGCGGCTAGCACCGACGATCAGCGAAACCCATCCGGGTCATGGCGGCATCGTCGTGGGCAACACGGTCAGATCGAACCGCGAGCTGCGGATGCCGTGGGAGTGGGTGTGCATCGCGATCGCCGGCTCCCGCATGGGAAAGTCGGCGACCCTGGCGATTCCGGCCATCTGCTACGCAGTCGGATTCTGCCTGGGCACGTCCAACAAGCCCGACATCTACACCCACACCCTGTACCTGCGTAAACAGATGGGAAGGGTCTGGCTCTTCGACCTGGAAGGTGTGACCACCGGCAACAGGCGCGAGACGGCGAGCTTCTGGTTCAACCCGCTGCGCCGAGTCGACGACCTGCCGTCCGCGCGAGTGGTGTGCGACTACTTCATCTCCGCCGCCACCGACGACAACGCCCGGGTCGACGCCTACTTCGACGGCGCCGCCCGGGACCTGTTCGGCTCCTACCTTCTCGCCGCCGCGCTCGCCGGTGGCGATCTTCGGCACGTGGTGGACTGGCTCCGCGAAACACAGTCCCAGATCCCGGTGAAGGTGCTCGCCCAGAACGGGTACGCCGATCTCGCGAACACCATGCAGAGCAAGCAGAGCGTCAACGCCAAACAGCGGGACGGCTTCTACGACATGGCGCGCCGGTTCCTCGCGCCTCTCGACGAGCCTCGCTACGAAGAAGCGATCCTGCCGAACACCCGGATCACGATCGGGACGGACAGTGATGGGCGAATCCTCGTCACCCCCGGCCGTGAAGTCCACGACCTGCCCGAACTCGATATCGACCAGGTCGTACGCAGCACCGACACCGTCTACGCCATGAGCAAGAAGGGAGCCGGATCCGCCTCCGCGCTCACCACAGCCTTGGTCGGCGCCATCGGCGACGCATTGCAGGAGTACGGCGCCCAACAGAGCGACGGGCGGGTCCCGATCCCGGCGGTCATGGTTCTCGACGAAGCCGCGAACATCTGCAAGCTGCAGCAACTCCCCGAGTGGTACTCGCACTTCGGATCCCGCGGATGCATCCTCATCACCATCCTGCAGTCACCGTCGCAGGCGAAGAAGGTGTGGGGTGAGACCAACTACGACGCCATGGTCGATGCCTGCAACATGCTCTGGTACGGCGGCAACGTCAACGACAAAGGGTTTCTGGCCTCGCTGTCCGATGAGATCGGCGACCACTTCGTCGAGGTCGAGAACCGCAGCCGGAGCGGCGGCATGTTGGGCAGTGGGCAAACAACGATCAGCACGTCGTTCCAACGGGAGAAGATTCTCACCGTCGACGACCTCAAGGCGCTGCCGCAAACTCGGGCCATCGTCACGATGGGCGGCAGCAAGCCGCTGCTGGTCCGCAAGAACTTCTGGGGCAACACACCGTTCGCCGCCGACATCAAGCGATCCCTCGCCGAGTGCAAGGCCAGCACCGATCGCATTGAGCAGAAGGCGCTCCCGCTCGGATTCTCCGATCGGGCCGCGTCGGAGGAACCCACCGGCCCGATTCCGCGCATCACTGCCGCCGCCGACAAGGAACTGATCGAGCTACCCGTTCAGCAGAGCGGCGTCGCGCCGACCACGGGCGTCGCCGCAGCACCTGATGCCGTCGACGACATCTTCGAGTCCGAATTCTTCGCGGAAGGAACGCACTGATGGTCAATCTCTCGGCAACCGAGGACGAGTGGCAGAGCGACGACGAGACCGGGTACGAGAACCCGTACGACTACGACCCGAACGCCGTGGACGAGAACGACCCTACCGTCGATGGGGACGATCCCAGCCTCAACTCCGACGAAGACACTGAGGAGATCACAGAGGACGACGAGGACGGCGCGCTCGCCGAGATCGAGCCGATGTACGGCAGCGTCGTCGAGTGGGTGGAAGGGTGGTTCACCAAGGTCATCCGCCGAAGAATGGGGTCCGGGGGTGGAGAAGGTGGACTCGCCTGGGACGAGCGCTGGTGGCTGTACCCCGAAGTCGCAGGCCGGCTCACAGCCGCCTGGTACGCGTGGGAGGAAGCCCGAGCATCCGACAAACCCTCAGCAATGTCCCACTGGTGGATCCAGCACCTCGAGCCGCACCTGAGGGTCATCTTCGACGGCGAAACCGGTCCCATGTCCCACGCCAAAGCCGACGGCTCCTTCTCCGGCTGGCCGGCCCTGCCAACCCAATCGGTACCCCCGGAGTTGCTCGATGGCCTCCTCAACGATCCCGCGAAGGGAGATCTCTGACTCCGTGCGCCTACTTGCGGTCGATCTTCTTCGTGACCGGGACACCGCCAATGTTCTCCAAATCACTCAGCCCAGGCGGATGGGACAGAGACGCGTACACGGCTACTATCCGCGCCTGTGCGGCAACTGTCTCAACGTCCGACCTTGTTGTGTCTCGAAATATTTCATAATCCTCATGCGTTCTCCGTGTCGCTTCTAAACTCTCAGAAAAGTGCATTTGCACTTCAAAAATTATTCCCGAGGGAATGTGCTTGACACACAGATGAAGGCCTTTGTATCGATTCCCATCGAAGAAGAAGTTCTTAATCTTGAATACCTTAAGAACCTCCGCATCTCGACTGGAATTAAGATTCCCTACGAGAGTTTCGGCCTTTTTCACGAAAACGTCGATGCTGTGAACCACGCAACTATAACGGACCGCATCGCCAAGCGAACAAGCCTGCTTGAGCACTATTTCGTCAAACGATAGTCCCTCATCTGAGATGCCCTCAACAGGCTTAGATACTTCTTCTTCGATAGCCCTGGCCATCGATATAGGACCTTTAACTCTGTATTCAAGTCGGTCAAGCCAGCAACCCTCGGGTAGCGACTGGAGCAGCAGAGCTGTGATTTCAGGCTCAGGCTCTTCACGGATTGCAGCGACATACGAACGGGTTACTCGCAAAATTTCGGGATGTACATCCTCCGCCATTTCCACAGGCTCGTCGAGTATGCCCGGAATTCCCGACTCCGAGTATGAATAATCCGCCAATGTCAGATTTTCTTCTTCGTCCCAGCGATACTGCTTGCCTTTTTCTTTACAATATTGATCATGAAGTGGCGGTGAGCAGCAGCTTTCGCGGGAACCCGGCGGAAACTCTCGGATTCAGTGACAAGAGCGGTCACGGCTTTGTTTCCTATAAAAACCTTGACGTGCTTACCACGGCGGTGGGGCTTGCGGACCGGACCGCCCATCTTCTTCGGAGCATTATTGCGCGTGAGTATATCGTAAGAAAAATCGGACATCTTGGGAACACGATCTTGGACTGCTTTCATGGCAGACTTCTTTATCGGCTTAAAAGACACCCTGTCACGCCGAAGGTAGTATTCCTTCTCCAAACCACGGTTGCGACGCCAAGTCCCGTCGTTGGCTACGAAGCTGTATACGGCCTTGCGATCTTCTTCGACCATGGCAAGGCCCGTCCGGGCGCCGCCCTCCGTTTGATACTCGAAGAACTTGTTCGCCATGGTCGCGCCTCCTTTGCCTGGTCGATAGTTCGCTTCCCTGTCCTGGCGATGTTACGTCTCGCGACAGTGCTCCACCATCGGAGCTGTCATCGAGCAGTGTCGTCATCGACCACCGCAAGAACGTGTCGTATCGCAGTTCTACACTGCCTGAGCGACGAGAAAGAGGTCGCCACCCACTGCCATGGTCGACGGGGAGGACTCCCTAGCGCCCTGATCCGAGAAGTCCTCTCGGATCGGCGGGGTGGCGACCTCTTTCTCTGTTCGGCGCCGCTGCCGGCGGATCTAGACCGCGTGCGCGGTGTCTCGGCCGCGTTCGCGTTCGAGTTCCGGTTCTTGCTCGAATGCGAGGTCGCTCTCTTCGTCGGGCCGTTGCTCGACGTTGAGGAGTTCCTTGATGGATCGGGGGTGGCTGGACATGGCTGCCTTCATCGCGGGGGCAATGCTGGCGGCCAGGTTCGCGAGTTCTTCGTTGAGCTGGGTCAGGTTGATCGGCGACAGATTGGCGGCGACGTCGTCGTCGCCGGCCACTGGTCCGGCTGCTTGGGCGAGTCCTCGTCCCACGGAGTCGAGCACGCTCTTGGTCCTGTCGACCTTCGATGGGCCGCCGCTGGCGGGTGCCCAATCAGCAGATTCTGCCGCTGCGGTTTCGGGCACGGGACCGAGCTGCGCTTCGGAAATCTGGGCGAGCTGGTCGTAGGCGGGAAGCCCACGCGCGGCGACATATCCCAGTGCGACGGCAGATGCTGCGTCGAAGACGCGGCGATCGTTGGTCGTCTCTCGCTCGATGCGCTCCTGGTCGGCGGCGGCGATGTCCTCTTTCGTTGTCTCGTTGGCGGCGTGGAAGAGGACCGCGTTTCGGCGTTCGTGCTCGCGCAGTGCGTGCAGGCGGGCGTCGTTGTCCTGGACGAGTTTGTTCAAGCGTTGGGCGTTGGCGGACTCCGGGCCTTCGAGGTGGCGTGCGGCGGCGGCGGCGGCCAGGACCTGGATTCGGGTCTGGTCGATCGGTGCACCGCGGTAGACGCCCAGCACCTCACGGATCGGTTTGGGGCGCGCGATCTTTTGGCCTGTTCGATGGCGTTCCTCGACGTCGGTCAGGAACGCTGCGATGTCGTGCACACGCTGATTCGGCGGCGGTGCGATGCGCTGCTTCGACCGTTTCGTCTGGTTGTCGCGCGGTCTCGCTGCGATGGGGTCGAGGCGCACTCCGTCGTCGACCGCTCGCGTGGGAGTGCGGGTGGGTGCGGGTTCTTTGGTGAGCGCCGGCGAGTGCGCGTAGTCGTCTGACCGGTCAGGATCATCGGCGGCGACCTGTTCACTGTCTTCGCCTGTTGCCCAGGATGGGTCGAGGTCGAGTTGCTCTTGCGGTTCGAGTGAGCCCGCGTCGGTCGCCGCGGATTCGGTGGATCGGCCGGGGATCGGTTGGATGCCGGCCTCGCGGTCTTCGGGCTCCTGCTCGTGGTACTCCCACTCTCCTGAGGGAGTTCGTTGCGGTACGAGTAGGCGTCGCGGTGCGTCGAGGTCGAGTTCCTCCTCGTACCCGGTCACCTGTTCCTCGTCGTAGTTCCGTTCGGCCCAATCGGCTTCGTCGTCCATGCGTTGCTGGTACTCGTCGGTGGCTCGGTCGATGTCGGCCATGTCTTCTCCTCCTCGTTTCCCCCCTCGCTGGTAGCGGCGAGGATGTTCAGTGCTCGCCTACAGCTCCGGGCCTCGATCGTGTTCCTCGTCGTAGGGCGGTTCCTCGTCGTAGGGCGGCGGTGGTTCCTGCTCGTAGATGGGCGGTGCATCTTGCTCGTAGATGGGCGGTGCATCTTGCTCGTAGATGGGCGGTTCCGGGTCGGGCTGCTGCTCGGTGACCTGTGCGTCCCGGCGCCGCGATCCTGCTGCACGGCTTGCGGTCCGGCGACGTTGTTCTGCCTCGATGAGCTCGAGCCGTTTGCGGTCGGCGGTGAGCGATTCCTCGAGTCGCGTGATTCGCGTCTGCAGCTGCCCGAGCACCCGCTCGTCCGTCTGCTCGGCCCGCTGGCGGCGTCCCTGGTTGGCGCGGTTCGCGGCCGCCGATGCTTCGATCGCACCCCATCGTCGCTCGGACGGCGCATCCGCTTCGGCGGCCTGCCGTGCGGCGCGGGCCTGTTCGATCTGTTCGGCGGTGGCGGCGGGATCGCGCTGGATCCGGTCATGGATCGCACGGGCGCGGCGCACCGCGAGGACCTTCTGCTCGTCGGCCTCGACCTCGGCGATGACCGCATTGACCGCGCCGGTGTTCGATTCGTTGGTCGCACGATCGAGTTCGTGCTTCGCCGATCCGAGCATCTGCCGTGTGTCGGAGATCCGCCGGCGCGCGGCCGCGGCGGCGGTGTTCAGATCGTCGGTGGCGTAGGACGAGTAGACACTGGCCGCCTGCTGTGGCGCGGTGATCTGCTCGATCTGCTTCTTGACCGCCTCGGTGCGGACCTCGTTCAACCATGCGAACGGGTCGGCCACGTCGTCGTCGCCGACATTCCGCAGAATCCGGGAGACCGCGACCTCACTGGCCGTGCTGTGGAACAGGGCTTGCTTGCGTGGATCGGTGCCGGGGTCGCCGAGTGCTGCGACCCATTTCGCGTCGCCGTCGATCGCCTTCTCGATGTAGGTGTCGACGTAGGCGTGCATCTGTTCCTGGTGCTGGCGGGCGTAGGCAGCGAGGATCATGTCCTCGCCGGCCGCGGCCTCGGAGAGGAACGGAACGCGGTATCGGGCAACCGCGTCGGTGCGGCGCCGCGGCAGCTGTCCGGGTGCGGTTGCCTTCTCGAGCGCGTCGGCCATGACCTTGCCGGGGGTGTTCTTCTCGTCGTCGAGCTTCCCCGTCTTGCCGACCGCCCGCATCACCTTGGCGGCGTCGGTGAGGAGCTGGCGGGTGTCCCAGCCGAATGTCTCTGACTGTGCGACGGTCTCGACGATCCTGTCCCAGCCGCCGAATGTGTGGACCCAGGTGAACTGTTTGTCGGTGAGGATTTCGTCCAGCAGGGTGGCGGTGTGTTCCTCGTACAGGGCGCTGACGGCGGCGATGTAGCCGTCCTTGATGGCGTCGAAGGACTCGGCGTGGGCGCGGGCCTCTTCGATCATCTGGTGTGCGGTGCGCTGTGATCCGTCGCGGGCCAGGATCCCCCTGATGACCCCGAGCGATCCGGGATGCTCCTCGGGGAGGTGCTCGAAGTCCCAGTCGGGGAGCTCGTCTTCGACCGCGTAGGCGATGTTCTTGCTCTTGCCTCGTGTCATCGCGACGTAGAAGCCCTGTCGGTCCATCCCGGCGGAGGTGAGGACGTGGCAGGACCCGACCGTCATTCCCTGCGACCGGTGGACCGTGGCGGCGTAGCCGAGTTGGACATTCTCGGCGATGTAGTCGCCAGCGACGACCACGCGGCCGCCGCTGGCGTGGTTCTCCAGGCGCAGGGAGCCGTCGGCGCCGATCTCGACGATGGTCCACAGATCACCGTTGTTGACGCGTCCGGTGCGTTTGCCCCTGTCGTCCTTCACGACGTACTTGCTGTTGTTCTTGCGGGTGACCACGACGTCACCGACCGCCCCTTCGAGCCCATCGGCGAGCACGATCCCGGGCCCGGTGACGGTGCCGTTGTCCCGGTAGTACGCGGTGGCTTTCAGGTTCAGCTCGCGCACCAGGTCGTTGGTCGGGGCGACCATGAGGGTGACCTCGTCGTCTTCGACGTCGGCGACGTACGCGTCGAAGACCTTGTCGGCGAGCTCGTGGGTCATGGCCGACTCGATGCGCCTGTTCTCCTTGTACCACTCGATCGCGCGCTCGTCGCCGTCGCGGAGCCTCAGGCTCGCGGCGGCTTCGCCCTCGGTGCGGAATCGGTGGATCTTCGACAGGAACGGCGCAAAGGTGCGCTCGGCGAGATCACGCAGGACACCGCCGGACTCCACGGAGGCCAACTGCTGGTGATCGCCGAGCAGGCGCACCACGGCCCCGGTATCCGCGGCGATTCGAGTGAGGTCGGCAAGGTTTCGCGCCGATGCCATGCCGGCCTCGTCCACCAGAAGAAGGTCGCCGGCCTCGATTCCGGTCGGGATTCCGTGCTTGTCGCGGGTCAGGATGTCCGCGATGGTGCGGCCCTCGACCTCGATCTCCGATCCGAGCACTTCCGCGGCGCGGGCGGACGGGCCGAGTGCGATGACCTTGCCGTTGGTCTGTTCCCAGGCGCGGGCGACCACTTTGGCGGCGGTGGTCTTTCCGGCGCCGGCGGCGCCGACTGCCACCGCGACAGTCTTCTTGGCGGTGAGGAAGTGCTCGATCATCGCGATCTGATCGGTTCCGAGATGGAACCCGTCGATCTTCGATTCCTTCGCGACTGCCTTCTCGATCTTCCGGATCTGGCGCCGGATGACACGATCGGCGACGGTCAGCTCGCTGTCGGCGTCGGCGTTGCTGCGCATGAATGACTCAGCGGCGAGGACCGACTCGGAGGTGTAGCGCATGGTGGTGCGGTCCACGGTGTGCAGCCGAACCAGGCCGCCCTCGATCGTCTCGGACAGCTTGTCCGGGGCGACGTAGATCTCGGTGAACACGGGGATGCAATGGTTCTTCACGAGGGTGTCGACGGCCGCGCGGACGTAGACGTCGAGGTCGAGGTTGTCGGCGAAGCTGAACGCTCTCGCTTGCCGCTGCACCTCGGCGGTGAGGCTGTAGACGGTCCAGGTTCCGACCTTGCGGGACAGGTCTTCTTCGACGCCTCGGATCAGTTCCGGGAGATCGGCGGGGCCGAACGGTGGCCGGTTGTCGTGGCCGGTTTGCGCCTCGTCCACCAGCTGCCGGGGTGAGGTGTCGACGATGATTGCGCGTGCTCGCTCGTCCCACTCGGCCCGCAGTTCGGCCATCGAGCGGGGCGGGTTCTTCGCGTTGCGGGTGTCCAGCGTTGCCTGCTGTGCCTGCGCGAATTGGACCTTCTTCGGCGGGTTCTTGCCGTGCCGTGCGGTGTACTCGCGGGCCAGTTCCGCCTGCCGGTCCACGATGGCCTGGCGGCGCGAGAACTCTTCGATCAGCGCGAGGGGGATGCCTTCGACCTCGTAGACCGGCTGCTTATCGGCGGGGGTGTCGGCGCGCGGCGCGAAGCTCACGCCGAGGTTGCGGGCCACCAGATCCGCGACTCGGGTGTTGTACCGCTCGGACGCCGAGACGGCCGCGCGGTAGAACATGCGGCCGTCGATGGTGGTCCACTTGCCCTCCGCGTAGACCCGGTTCAGGACCGCGCAGTGGGTGTGCAGATTCGGGTCGCCGACGCGGTTGTCCCAGTGGTCGAATCGGGCGATGAGCAGACCCTCGGCCTTGACCATCCGTGTTCCGCCGGCGCCGCGCCGGGTGTAGGTCAGTTCGTCCTCGACGTATCCCAGGGTCTCGTCTACGGCCTGGCGGTGCGCCGCCTCGATGATCTCTTTGACGCGCGGATCACCCAGCCCCCACAGCAACGAAACCGACTTCATCGGAGTGAAGACGAGGTCGTAGCCTGCGACCGGCTGCCGCATCTTCCGGTAGCTGTCAGCGATGAACTCTGTGACCTGTGCGTCGCTGAGCAGAGCGGCCTTGCCGCCCTTCGTCTTCGCCAGATAGCGGACGGCGACATCCCGCTTGATGCCATCCTTCGCCGCGGATTCGGGGAACTTTCCCGTTGCTCGCTTGTAGTCGTTGCAGCGGTCCACGACCTCGTGGACGTACTCCTGGGAGGCGGTGAACCAGCTGAACGGCCGCCCGAGCGCCGTTGCGGCGGACCAGTCGTAGCGTTCCTGCTGCGAGGCCGTGACCGGCGGCATCGTGGCGAAAGCGTTCGGAGTTCGGGCCGCGCCGAACGACGAGCGCATCGCGCTTTCGGTGACTTCGTCGCCGACTGCGACTCCGGCTCGCGCCGTTGCCTTCCCGTACCAACGCCCGGGCGGGGTGCCCTTGGCGTTGTAGTAATCGATGACATCGCCCTTCTTCGACTCGGTCGCGTCGCCGGCCGCCACGTGGTTCGTCAGATACGTGTATCCATCCCCAGCTGAGAGCTTGTGGATGGTCATCATGGCGACCATTGTGCCAGGTGGCACCTTTAGTGCAAGAGGTGTGTAAAAGATTTTGGCCCTGCCGCAGGCAGGGCTTGGCTATTCGGTGCCGTCAGGCTCGATTTCATCTCGCCGGAGGCGAGGGTGTTAGGTAGTTGCTCGGTCGAACGTTGGAGGTGTCGATTCGATTCGGGTCTGAATTCACAGCTCGCTGTCGCCGCGTTGCGCCCGCCCCCGCGCATGTCGAGCCGATACACTTCGCGCCATGGCCACCTCATCTGAAGCGGCGGCGATCCGCTCCCGCCGACTGCACACCGTCAAGAACGTCGAAGAGAACGTCAAGGCAGCCCGGCAGCGCGCGCTCGAACATCAGAAGCGCATCGAGAATTTGGCGAAGCCTCTGAACGCGGTGTCGGAGAAGCTCGCCCGCCTGGACCGTGAACGGGACGCGGTCACCGCGGCGCGTGACCGTCGGATCGAGTCGTTGCAGAGCGGTCTGGAGAAGAAGATCGAGAAGCTCAAGGCCGATACCGCAGCGAAGATTGAGCTGGCGAAGAAGGACACCGAGAGCAAGCTCGCGGAGCTTCACAACTCGCAGCGCGGGTCCGAGGATGCACTGCTACTCGAGTACGCTCAGGCGGTCGTGCAGTTCTCCTTTGGCGGATCGAACGCCGACCTCGCCACCGTTCTCGGTGTCCCGCAGAAGGAAGCGAAGGAACTGATCGTGTCGTCGACAGCCGACCTGGAGAAGGCCGGCATCTCCGCCTCGCGGCCGGCCGACGCGGCGCCCGCCGCGAACTCGTCGGCGCCGGCCGCAGAGCAGCCTGCGCCTGCAACGGAAGACAAGGACGCGGCTCAGACCGCGCCGGTCGACGCGCCCGCCCTCGCCTCGGCGTGACGGCCCGGGCGGGGTCTGAAACTTTCGGAAGGCTAGACCGTGACCCTCTACGACGTGTTCCCGTGGGTGCAGCCCATGTGGCAGGGCGCGATCGACCTGTGGCTCGAGTTCTGGTGGCCCGGGCGGTTGTGAGCGACATGGACTCGACACAGGATGCTACGCAGGACAGGTGGGAGTTCATTGCCCGCCTCGCGCCGCACGCGTGGCCGATTGATCGTGAAGATGGTCGATCGGTCGTACGGCACACTCGCGGGTTCCGGGTGATCGGTGTTTGAAGAAGTCGAGCCGGGGTTGTGGCCTGCAGACGAATCTGACGGCACCGACCCCGGCGCCGTTGACGTTCCGGCCGGCGCACGCCGACGGCGCTCCGTCGACACGTCACTGGTGCCGAACGCGCGCACAATTGCGTTGTTCTGGTCGAAGGTCGTAAAGTCCCCGACCTGTTGGTACTGGACCGGTGCAATCAGCGCGCCAGACGGGTACGGCCGCTTCAACTACCAACGCGACAACCGCCAACGGACCGTTCTCGCACACCGCTTCTCGGTCGAGCTGGTGCACGGTCCGATGGACGATGGTGTCGTGTGCGAGCACAAGTGCAATGAGCCGCTCTGCGTACGTGTGCACGCGAAGCATTTGGTTCAGTCGACGTACTCGGAGAACGTCCGGTTCGCGATCGCGCTCGGACGGTTGTCCGGTCACACGCTACTTGATGGGAGCGGTAGATCACGCGTCGACCGCTCCATCGCCATTCGAGAAGCACTCAAGTTCGGCTACAACGAAGAAGCGGTAATGAGGGCGAAGACGGACCCCGGCCCGGATCAAGCGACGTTGTTCTGATGGGAGCGGTGTACTACTCCCTGCCTGCGATCTGCTTCCCAAGTTCGGGCAGACTGCAGACATGGCCAATGATCATTTCGACGTCGACTCAGAGTTTGCCCTCGAATCTTCACGGCCGGTCCCTGACATGGAGATCGCGCGCGCGATCGGCGTGGTGTTCACCCATATGCTTGGAGACGGTCGGTCCGTGATCGACCCGGAGACCACGATCTGGACAGCTGAGGCTGCAGAAGAACTTCGGGCCAGAATTGGGGACAACCCCATCGTCGGAAAGGACCAGGGCCAATGGGAGAAGCTCGACCGGCAACTCCAAGGAGCATCTCGTGAGGTCGTGCTCCTTGCGGCCGAACTCGTCTTCCTACGAGAGCACGCGATTCGGTCGGCCCGCCCCGAGACACGCAGGGCCCATGTCGACCGGGTGCTGACACATCTCGACTCCCCCTTGGCAATCCCGGCGCCAATGTCCACCTGGCTTGCCCGCCCAGCCGGGACCGCAGGGTTCGAACCGGGTTCCTGGTACAACGGGGCACTGTGGCGACACGTCATTTGGGCTTCGACCTTCGTGCGTCACTGGGATGGCCTGTCGGAGGCCGAGCGCGAGTCAGCGCGGACCGATCCATGGGAGCTGCAGCGTGTCATGCTCACCTCCGGTGACGACCGCTCCGACATCCGCAACGCGCTGCAGTTCCTTGCTCGACCCGATGTGTTCGAGCCGATCTCTTCGGCCTCGATGAAGGTGAAAATCCGTAATGGTCTGGCCGATCGGATCGGCGGGGCGTCGGGCGATACTCCTGGCTCGATCGACCGCGATCTACTCGCGATCCGCGCTGCCCTGGCTCACGAGATCGAGGGACCGTTCCACTTCTGGACGCCTGGGGTAGCAGAGCTTTGGGACGCCTCCCGCGCTGACTTGGCCCTCACAGCAGCTGAGATCGGTGAGCTCGCTGAGCCTCGTCCACGGCACTACTGGCTTTACTCCCCCGGCCCGCAGGCCTCAGAGTGGGACGAATTCTCGTCCAGCGGCATCATGGCGATCGGTTGGGACGAACTCAAGGACCTCGCTACGTACCCGAGTCGAGAGTCGATTCGACAGGCACTCGACGTCGAGGGGACCGGCGGGTCGTTGAGAAACGACGTTCTTGCGGTGTGGGAGTTCCAGAACGAGATCGCCGTGGGCGACATCATCTATGCCAAGTGTGGGCGGCGCGAGATCGTCGGACGCGGCGAGGTCACCTCCAGCGCTCGGTTCGAGCCGGGTCGCACCTCGTATCGCCATGTGCGCTCAGTGAAGTGGACCCATACGGGATCCTGGGAGCACCCGGGGGATGCCGCAATCAAGACACTGACCGACATTACGAGCTATCACGACTACGTCGAGAACCTCGAAGAGCTCATCGCCGACGAGGAAGAGCCGGAGTTGCTCGAGACTCCGACGCCACTTCCGGCCTACGACAAGGCGGCATTCCTTAAGGAGGTCTATCTGTCAGAGGAGCAATACGAGCGTTTGCGCTCCCTGCTGGCGCGGAAGAAAAACGTCATCCTCGCTGGCCCGCCCGGTGTCGGGAAGACCTTCGCCGCGAAGCGCCTGGCATACTCGATCATGGCGGTGAAGGATCCGAGTCGGGTCCAGATGGTCCAGTTCCATCAGAGCTACTCGTACGAGGACTTCATGATGGGATACCGGCCTACCCAGACCGGTGGTTTCACACTCGCTGAAGGGCCGTTCTACCGATTCTGCGAGAAGGCCCGCGCCGACGACACCGACCGGCCCTACTTCTTCATCATCGACGAGATCAACCGCGGCAACATCTCCAAGATTTTCGGCGAGCTGCTCATGCTCATCGAAGCCGACAAACGCGGACAAGAACTCCGACTGTTGTACAAGAACGAGACATTTTCGGTCCCCTCCAACGTCCACATCATCGGCATGATGAACACCGCCGACCGCAGCCTCGCCGTCCTGGACTACGCGCTGCGTCGTCGCTTTGGTTTTTTCGAGATGACCCCGGGCTTCCACTCGGCCGGATTCACCCGCTGGCAGCAAGACGCTGGAAGCCCCACGCTCGACCGCCTCGTCGAAGTTGTCATCGACCTCAACAAGACCATCGCCGACGACCCTGCACTCGGCCAGGGCTTCGCCATCGGGCACAGCTTCCTCTCCAGTCCTCCAGACGACGCCACTGACGATGAATGGCTGTACTCGGTGGTCGAGGACGAACTCATCCCCCTCCTCGACGAGTACTGGTTCGACGAGCCGACCACGGCCGAGGAGTGGGCCGGCCGACTCAGGGCCGCCGTCGCATGACCGAGAGGTCCATCGCCATCCGCAACGTGTACGTCATGATGGCCTATGCCTTTCGAGCGATCCGCAGCGAAGGCAACGACCGAATCGCGGCCGAGGCCTTCGACCATCTTCACGACCTGTTCGCGGAGATCCTCGTGCGTGGCGTCGGCACACAGGTCAAGCGCGGCCTTCACCACGACTACCTGTACCGCAGCGAAACACTCGCCACCATTCGCGGCCGCATCGATATCACTCGCACCGCAGCGACTCGCTCTACGCTCCGAGGCAGGCTGGTGTGTGAATTCGACGAGTACGAACTCGACACGCCCCACAACCGGGCGCTGAAGTCGGTCGTCGTCCTACTCCTCCGCCACGGTGATGTCGCCGCACCGCGCCGGGCTGCGCTGCGTCGGCTCCTGCCGTACCTGGACGCGGTGACGCTGATCGCGCCGACATCGATCCGCTGGGGCGCACTGACCTACCACCGCGCCAACGCCACATACCGGCTGTTGCTCGGTGTCTGTGAACTGATCGTCCGCGGGCTCCTCCTCACGCAGGAGGCCGGAAGCACCAAGCTCACCTCATGGGTCTCGGACGACGCGATGAGCCGCTTGTACGAACGATTCCTGCGCGAGTACTACATCGTCCACCACCCCGAACTCTCCCCCACCGCATCCACCGTCAATTGGGACTACGACGACACAACCGCACTCGGAGCCGAACAGCTCCCAGCAATGCGCACCGATGTCACACTGCGGCGTGGACACCGGGCACTCATCATTGATGCGAAGTACTACAGCCAATCGATGCAGGTCGGTATGTGGGGCAAGCCGACTGTCCACTCGGCCAATCTGTACCAAATGCTGACATACGTGAAGAACGCCGACGTGAACCACGACGGCTCGGTCAGCGGGCTATTGCTCTACGCGCGTACCGAAGCACCTGCGCAGCCCCGACTGGACGTCATCGTCCAAGGCAACCGCATCGGCGCGCGAACACTCGACCTCAACCGCCCGTGGAACGAACTCAGTACTCAGCTCGAAGACGTCGTCACATGGCTTCAGAACTAACACGTTGTTCCTACGTAGACGTTGAAGTAGTAGTCCTGTTCGATGACCTGCGTCTCAGTGGTATTGGGCTCGATACCCTTCCAGGCGAGCCACTTGCGATGCAACTCGTTCCGGCGACGGGAACTCGTCGAGCGGCAACTCTCGTTCGATGTCACCGGAGGTGATCGTTCGGTCGTGAAACAGGAAGCCGTCACCGTTCGTTCGAACTGAACACGAACGGCACGTCCAAGCGATCTGCGTAGCCGTGCGCCTGTTGCAAGCCTGCGCCAAGACTGTGGTTGTTGTCTTTGGCCTCGACGACCGCCAGCGGCAACCCTGGCTTGAGGAACAGCACGTAGTCGGCGGACTTGGCGGCTTCGCGGGCATGGAGCTCCTGCTGCTGTGGATGAGTCATGGTCTACCGGCCACGCTCCGCCTCCGTCTGGTAACGCCTGATCATATGGTGTAACGAGGACACCTCTTCCGAGTGATCCAGATTGGATGGTTTTACAGCTCGTATCCGGCGTCGTGCGCGGGCGCCCGTTCCGGACCGAGCGCCTCCACTGACTCGCCCCGTGATTCGGTGCTGCCCGAAAGCATCCGACCGATGGGGCGGGGGTGACCCGCGGTCGCGGTTCGCACCGCGCTCAGGTCGTAGCTGGGGGCCGGGGTTGACTCCGTCCGATCGGGCGGAGCCGAGGCGACGACTACGGCGGCGTCGATCGTTTCGCGTAGCAGGGTGGTGTCGCCGGTCTGCATGTACTCGAATCGTCCCCACACGAACTGCTCTCGAAGATCGCCGACTAACGAATTCTCGTGGGGAAGGTTGGCTTCGGCGGGTTGGAATCGTGCGGTCTGGAAGGAGTAGCCGGCGTCCGCGCTGAGTTGTGTGAAGAACGCGAACTGCGCCCGGGTGTTTCCTTCCCGGAACGGGTGGACGTAGTTGATCCGCGCCCACACCTTCGTCAGCTCGTCGACGAAGGTCTCGCGGTCGAGGCCGCGCAGGTGGTTCTTGGCTGCCATGCGCTCGAGCACCGCGGTGCCGTACCCGCGGATCTCCTTGGCGGCGAAGTAGCGGTGCGCGATCTCCGGGGGATTTCGGACTCCCCGCCGGTAGGCCTGCACGTCCGGGCCGTGCTTGACCATCGGCCAATCACGTGGGGCGGTGCGCAGTTCGCCGGCCCAGGGGTAGACGTCCTGGAACAGGTGGTGGTGGATCCGGCGTAGGTGTGTCAGGTCGTAGTTGCCGGGGATCGGTTCTCGTCGGAGTTCGGACATGCGCTTGTACGTGGCCAGCCCCTCGTACACGTCGAGGACCTCGGGGTCGGTGATGCCGTACGGCCGGTCGGCGGACACCCGGACGAGGTTGCGCATGACGGCGCCGGAGATGTCCGGGAATCCGGTGGCATCCCAGTGCACCGTCGACGGGATGAAGTAGTCGATCCACTCCTGTGAGAACGGGCGCGGCCGGGTCACTGCTCGGTCTGGGCTCGGCGGCGCAGGATTGAGTCGAGCGCATCGTCGAGGGTGATGTTCTCCTGCAGCAGTTGGACGAGGAGTTCCTTGGTGGGCTCGTCCATCGTGCGGCCCTCGATCGCCATGATCGGCGCGAGCCTGTCGTATTCGGCTCGCGCCTGCGCTTCGGTCAGCCCTCGGTGTGCTGTGTCGTCGTTCATACGGCGCGCTCGCCTTCTTCGTCGATTCCGTAGTCGCGGTCGATCTCGGTTTCCGGGTGGATCGGGGTGACGTTCCCATTGTCCGCGCCGGTGGTGGTGCCGAGGACATCTCGGATCGGGCGGGCGTGTCCGCTGTCGGCGGCCTTGATGCCGTCGATGACGGACTGTTCCACGAGCGTGGTGGTCGGTTGGGTCGGCTCGGTGATGGTGTCCGCCGCATGGTCCGGGGTTTGTGCGGCCCGGAGCTTGGCGCCACGTTCGAGGCTGGCCTCGTACAGCTTCTCCCGGGGAACCTCGCGTTCCTTGGCGAGCTTGTCGGCGCTTCGTGAACTGCTGCCGAAGGCGTCGCCGCGGCGGTTGGCGGATCCGCGGTCGGTCTGCCCGGTGCCGTCCCAGGATTCCCAGGCCCACTGGCGGCCGTGCCAGTACGTGCGGGCACCGGGCATTCCGGAGTTGGGGTCGAAGCCGTACCGCCACTCGTGTTCGCTGGCGTCGAGGGTTTGCCATTCCCGCCGTGCGAGGTTTTCGGTGCGGGCTTGGGCGTTTTCTTCCCACTCCTTGCGGGCGGCGGCCATGCGGACCGGCACGCTCGCGATCACCGCCTCTCGGGTCATCCCTTGCTCCTCCGCCCATCCTTCGGTCGGGTTGAGGTCGAGCGACCATCCTGGGTACTGGCCGTCGGCGCGGCGTCGTTCGGTGTCGAGCCGCTCCTGGCGTAGCGCCTCGGGTGAGTTCTCCCGCGAGTTGACCTCGAGGCTCAGTTCATGGGCCTCGAGTTTCGCCTGTTCGAGTTCGTCTTCGTGGGTGAACACCAGCTCTGGCTCGGCGGTGGCGACGTCGAGTGTGGCCTTGTCGCGTTCGAGCTGAGCGGCGAGTGCGTCGCCGCGGTTGCTGACGGCGGAGAGGTGATTTCGGGTGGACGCGATGAACCCGGTGGTGGCGCTGTCGAGTGCGACGATGTCGATCATCTTGTCGCGCTCGATGTAGCGCTCCTCCCCCGCGATGTCGACGATGTAGTTGGCGAGGGTGTGCGAGTAGCCGAGGGTGATCGGTACTCCGTTGATCGACCCGATCGGAAGGAACTTGCGTTCCCTCGTGACCTCTTCGCGGGCCTGTGCCAGCGCTTCGGTGATCGCATCGCGGAGATCAGATACCTCACTGTCGGGCACCGCGCGGCCGGCGACGTGCCAGATGCGTTTGCTGCGGTCCTCGACGGCCAGCCATTCCTGGAGTTTGCTGCTCTGTTCCCGCAGTTCGGGAAGCCGCTGCGTCGCGGCCGCGATCTGCCGTTCGAGGGAACGGATCGTGGCGTGCCGGGCGGCGTTGTTGTTGGTGACGGCGTTGCGCCCAGCTTCGAGCATGGTGACGTTCTGCTCGGCCTCGACTTGCTGGACGAAGACCGGGTCGCCGGTTGCCGCGGCCTTGGTCTGCGCCCACGACAACGACAGGTCGCCTCCGACGTCCTCCATCGTCTGGGGGACGTCTTCGCGGCGCAGCTGCGCGACGAACCCGGACTTGCGGGCGACGTACTGGTACATCATCGCGTCGTAGGAACGCCGGGCCACGACGTTGATGACACTGACCTTCTCGAAGGTGTTGCCCTGGCGGATGATGCGCCCGATCCGCTGTTCCATGTCCGCCGCCGTCCAGGCCGGATCGAGGTTGACCAGCTGCTTGAGTGCGCGCTGGACGTTGAGGCCGGTGCCGCCCTTCTTCGTCGAGGTCAGCAGGACCCGGATCCGCCCGTCTCGGCAGGCCTCGGTGAGTGCGGCTTTCGCCTTGGGCGAGTTGTGGTCGTGCATGAAGGCGATTTCCTCGGCCTTGATCCCGCGGGCGATCAAGGCGTCGCGCAGTTCGGTGTAGACGTTGCGGGCGCGGCGACTGTCGCCGATCTTCGGTGTTCCGCGGTCGCAGAACACGAGCTGGAACGCCCCGGTCATGTCCGGGCCGTATTTGTCGGCCGGGATGACCACGTCGGCGTTGTCGACGTACGCGCTCCAGATGGCGTCGGCGGCGACCTCGACCCGGGAGTTTTCCGGGGGCGGGGACGGAAGGTTCGCCAGTCTCGGGTGCATGGCCACGTTGCGCCCGTCGGTGGAGATCTTGAGCGTGTTGTCGATGTGCATCGCATCGCCCTTGACGTTGCCCAGGCGCTCGTCCAGGTCGGCGACGAAGTCGAGGACGTCGTGGCCCTGGTCGAATTCGAGGATCGTGGGCGTTCCGCCCTCGATCACCGGGAGCTGGACCGGGATCTGGTCGGAGGTCACGACGTCCCGGAACTGGTCGAGCATCGCCACGAGCTGGCGCACGTTCGCGTACTCGGCCATGCGGGTGACCATCCGCAGTTTGGTGCCGGTGATGTTCATTTCGACGGCGGTGACGGGCTTGGCGAAGACGCCGGCCCAGTTGTCGATCCGACTCATCCCCGTCCGTACCAGCAGGTCCGGCCGCAGCATCTTGGTCATCACCCAGATCTCCGACATGGCGTTGGTGATCGGGGTGCCGGTGGCGAAGGCCATCGCCTTGGCCGGTGCGTGGGGTTTGCCCGCCCGGGCGTTGCGGTCCTGGGCTTGCTTGCGCAGGAACCGCGCCTTCATCTCCAGGTCGGTGGCCCGCTGCGACCCTTCCGCTACCGACAGGTCAGCGGAGTTCGAGGGCCTGGACAGGTTCTTGAAGTCGTGGGCCTCATCGATAAAAAGAAAGTCCGCACCTGACTGCTCAAAGCTCAGACCGTCGTCGGAGGACTTCTGCCCGACGATCGTCTCGATGCGCTTCTTCATCGCCTTGATCGCGTTCTCGATCTGCTTGACCGAGAACTCCGATCCGGACTTGGTGGCGGCCTCGAGGGCGCCGCGCAGTTCGGCTTCCTCGTTCTCAAGGTATTCGATCTGTGCCTCGCGTTTCATCGCGATCAGGCCGAACACGGACTGCGGGACGATCACCATGTCCCAGTCGCCGACGGCGGTCTGCCCGATGAACCGCTGCCGGTCCTCGATCCCGTCGAGCTCGGAGGCTACGAGGATCTTCGCGTTCGGGTAGGCGTCGCGGGCGTCGTTGCCCCACTGCGAGAGCAGGTGGTTGGGGACGACGACCCACGGCTGGCGGACCTGCCCGAGTCGTTTGGCCTCCATGCAGGACACCGTCATGGTCAACGTTTTGCCGGCGCCGACGACGTGGTCGAGCAGGATCGTCTCGTCGTGCAGGAAGCGTTGGACGGCGGCGGCCTGGTAGTCGTACAGCTTGTACTTGGGGTTCAGGCCGGGGAACTGCTTGAACTCGGTGCCGTACTTCGGTCGGACGAACGAGTTGCACAGCTCGTTGTAGGTGGCGGCGAGCGTGACGTAGCGGTCGCCGTCGGACCACAACCATTCGGCGAACCGCTCTTGCAGGGCGGCCGCGTTCGAGCGGGCCGCGGCCGTCAGTTCGGGATGGAACCGCGGCTTCGACGAGTGCTCGAGTTCCTCGGCCGTCTTGAGGACCTGCACAGCCTTGTTGTTGGCGATCAGGTTGAACATCTCGACGCCGGAGAGCTGGGCGCTGCCGTACTTGTCGGTGTAGCCGCTGGTCGGGTTCTTGTGGCGGCTGTTCTGCTCGGTCTCGAAATTCCAGTTGCCGCTGACCTTGTCGAACTCGGTCGTGAGCCGGTTCGGGTTGAGGCCGAACTCCTTGAGAAGGAATTCCCGGTAGTACTCCATCGGCACCCAGATCGCGCCGGGGCGGACACCGATGGCGGACGGATCGACGTCGGCCGGGATGACTCGTTCGAGGGCTTCGGCGGCCGCGCCGTAGAGCTCGGGGTCCTCGGCGGCGAGCCTGCGTGCCTTGGCATACTTGTCGCGGACGTGTCCGGAGAGGAACGTTTCGGCGATCTCCCAGGCGCCGGGGTGATCGAGGGACGGGAACATGCGCCCGCGCGCCTGGTCGATGACATCGCCGACCTCGAGGTCGAGCAACTCCCCCATCCGCTCGGGTGAGAGGTAGCCGAGTTCGTCGAAGCTGATCGCCATTGCCTCGTCGACGTGGTCGGCGGTTTCGGCTCGACTCTTGAACGGGGTGGTGTCCTCGGTGAAGATCGGCGACTTGCCGGCCTCGGCGTCGGTGCCGTCGAACCGGGACGTGAAGTTCTCGATCGCCAGGACCATGCCGATGCGGGGATCGCGCAGGATCGCGCCTTTGAGGTGGTTCTGGTTCTTCTGCGGGTTCGGCTCGGTCGCGGCCTTGTCCTGCATGTCCTCGAGGACGTCGTCGGGGATCGGCCCCGTGTACGGGCCGGCCTCCTCGAAGCTGAGCCCCTCCTCGCGGGCCTCTGCCTTGCCGGTCTTGATGCGCCACCGGATGATTGCCTTGTCGAGGCGCTCGGCTATCTTCTTCTCGGTCAGCGGTGCCGGTTCGGTGAGGGTGAACCGGTTGAGCGGTCCCCACCGATGGGTGTAGCGGTCGTAGAGGGTGCCCAGCTGGCCACGGAGGGCGTCGCGTTCGGCCCGGGTCGAGTCGACCTGGCGGCTGGCCTCGGTCAGCTTCATGACGGTCTCACCGAGTGCGATGAGGACCTTCCACTGCTCGGCCTTGTCCTTGCCGGTGCAGTTGACGTACGTCCAGCCCTGTCCGATCTTGAACTGCTCGAACTGGCCCTTGACCTCGTCGAACCGCATCGTGCCGGGTTCGACCGTGGTTTCTTCGATTCCGGTTCCGGTCAACAGACCGGCGGCGGCGAACGGTGCGGCGGCAGACGGCGACGGCCTCGGTGCGGTGAATCCGAGTCCGCGGTCGACGGCCCGGTCGATGATCGGGTCGAGCTGGCGGCGGATCTGCTCGGACAGCGGTGTGTGGGGGCGGGGTTCGACGATCAGATTCAGCTTGCCGTTCGGACCGCTGCCGACCGCCAGGGTGCCCAGCACCCGCTCGGGGTGCTGGGCGAAGTAGCGGTTGATCCAGTACGGCGCCGTCGGTGCGCCGCCCTGGTCCGCGCCGTGGCGATGGTCGAGCGGAATGCTCTTGACCTCGCCGGCCCACGCCGTCGTCTCCGGGGATGGTTCCTGCCCGTCGGGGCGGCGCCGGAACACCAGGATGTCGGTGACGACCGCGGTCTTGGCCTGCCGGTCGAAAGCCCCGGTCGGCAGCCGCACCGCGCCGATCAAGTCCGCCGTTTCGGTGATCTTCTGGCGGGCGCCCGGTCGTCTCGCGTCGGAGGTGTATGCGGAGGTCACGACCGCGACGTAGCCGCCCGGGGCGGTGAGGGCGAGAGATTTGACGATGAACTGGTTGTGCAGTGAATGGCCGTCGGCATTGTGGATCGGGTCGTAGGCGCCGTCCTTGCCGAAGGGCACGTTGCCGATCGCGCCGGTGAAGGTGTCGTTGCCGGCGAAGTTCCGCTCGAATCCGTGGTTGCGGATCTGCTGCGACGGATACAGGTGGTGCGCGATCTGGGCGCTGATCGGCTCGATCTCGACGCCGACCATGTTCACCCCGGCCGGGGCGGTGCCGACGAAGTACCCGGCTCCGCAGCCGGGTTCGAGCATCAGGGCGCTCGATGGCATCCCTGCGCGCTGCACGGCACGCCAGAGTTCGTGGACCACGGCCGGATCGGTGTAGTGCGCGTTGAGGGTGGTCTCGCGGGCCTGCGCGAAGCCGCGCTCGCCGAGCAGCTCGTACAGCTCGTTGCGTTCGGTGCGCCAGGTCTCGCGGAACCGTGCCCGGTTGTCGAATACCTCGGGGACCGCGCCCCAGCCGGACCACAGCGCGAGGACTGCCTGCTCTTCCGCCGTTGCCGGGCGCTGCTCGCGGCCGAGCTCGGTGACCAGCCGTGCAGCGGCGATGTTGGCGCGGACACGGGCTTTCGCGCCGGACGGGACCAGGATGTCGGTGCCGAGCGCGAAGTCCGCGGGTGCCGCGGTGGGCTCTGTCGGCCGCAGGATCTCCTCGGCCTCGGTCTCCTCGACCGCCTCGGTCTCTTCGGAGTCCCCGAGCATCGACTCCAGCAGCGCCTGCCGTTGGGCCAGCTCGTCGGTGGTGGCGGTGAGCGGGTCCAGGGCGGCCAGCTCGTCCGGTGTGAGCGGTGCGGCGGTCTCGGGTGCCGGGGTGATCCCCGGCTCCGGCGCGGTGGCCGTGTCGGTGCTGGTGGTCGTGTACTCGGCGGCGGTCTCGGGGGAAACCCAGACGTGGCCGCCGCTTTCCTTGCGCACCTCGATCAGGCCGCCGTTGCGCCACAGCGGGCTGGTGATCGGTTCGCCATGAACGTGATCGGGTACTACCAGCAGCTCCGCGTCGGCGGCGGGGGCCTTCTGCTCAGTGGGGGCCGCCTCGGCGGCCCCGGGTAGTTCCGACGACGGGTCGACACCTTCTGCCTGAGCGGTGGTCTCCGGGTGGTCTTCGCGGACAGGCGTGCTGGCCGGCTCCGCCGCGATCTCTATCTCGTCGGCGGTGGCCTGTTCGGACGGTGTCTGAGCGTCGCGTTCGGCCTCGGTCTCGGTGGTCGCAGTGACCTCGGTGATGTCGGATGAGACGGCGGCGCGCTTGCGCGGAAGGAGCACGCGGGCCTGGTCGATGGCGTCGCGGAAGGTGTGGACGTCGGCGTAGGTTTGCCCGTCCAGGGTGATCGGGTTCGGGGTGTCAGTCATCGACGGCAGCTGCGTGACATCGACGTGCGTGCCGCCGGCGTCCCCCACGAACACATGACCGTTCTGGTAGATCGTCAGATCGCTGACGTCGAACGTGGCGTACGGGTCCTTCGCGTTCTTCTTCCGCAGCTCGGTGATCAGCGCACGGTCCACCTCGGCGCGCAGCACCCAGTCCAGATCGAAGCCCTTCGCTTCGAGCAACGAGACGTCTGCGGGCAGTGTGCGGCGCAGGTCTTCGATGATGCCGCGACGTGCTTCCTGCACGGGCTCGGTGTCGGCTGCGGCTGAACCGTTCTTCGAGTACACCCAGAGCGGATCGCTGTGTGCGGCTGCGTGGTAGAACTCGTGCCCACGGGCGAGCATGGCGGCGGTGGACGTGACACGATCGCGTGCCTCGCGCACGGGTCGGTAGGTGCGCTCGACCCACGCCGGCATCGGGTGGCCGGCGGCTTCGAGTAGACCACCGACCGCGACGCGGTAGTCACCGCCGCAGTTGACCTCGGTGTCGGCTCCGTTGAGGGTGTACTCCCACCCCACCGAGACGTGGCGGATCCCGGACCGGGGCTTCGACTTCAGCCGCAGTCCGTGCTGGCCGCCTTGTTCGAAGTACTCGTGGCCGTTCTTGGCGTAGACGACCTCCATGTCGTCGTGGAGGTTCGGCACGATGGTGCGACGCAACTCGGCGGCGAGCCGCTCTTGGCCGATGCTCGCGGTGGCCTCGATCAGATCGGGGCGCTCGAAGCCGAGGACATCGAAGGCGACCTCGATGGCGGCTTCCAGCTCATCGCCACGCGTCACGGAGGGCAGACCTGCCCAGGTCGCGACGAGCGGATCGCTGCGCAGGTGCGCGCGCATCCACTGCGTCCAGTCGTCGCGTACCGACTCGTCCCACGTCAGATCGTCGCGGTGCGCCTCGGTCCACGCCTGGGTCACCGTGTCGTAGAACCCGACGTCCTCGAGTTGGCGGAGGTCGCGGACGATGAGTTGGGCCGCTGCTTGTCGGGTCGTGGATCCGTTTCGGGCGAGGTCGACGATCTTGTCGCGGACCATTTCCTCGAATGGGAAGTGCGCCGCGAGGTCGTCGGCTAGTCGGCCACCGACCGCGTCGACGATGTTCGGATCCGCCGCGGCCGCCGCGTACAGGAACGTTTGGTCGGCGCCCGTGGCTTCGCGTTGCGCGTCCTTGCAGCCCTTCCACCACTGGTTCGTCAGCGCCTCTCGAGCTTTCTCGCTCTTGAGCTTGCGCAGGGCGGTCGCGAAGGCGGGATCGACGTCGGGGTGCGGCAGTTCGAGCGGGGCGGCGGGGTCGAATTTCGCTCGGGCGCGTTGGTACCAGTCGTTTTCGGGGATGACGCCCAGGTCCAGGGCTTCCTGGACAGCCTCGAGGGTTTCGATCCGCGTGTTGATGTCGAGTAGCTCTGCCTCGGCCTGCTCGAGACTCATCTCGTCGTGGAGTTCGAGGTCCGGGTCGAGGTCGGTGTCGGTGTTCTCGTCGGCCGCCAGTACGGACTCGGCTGCCCGCTGCGCGGTGTCGAGGTACGACTCGCCGACCTCACGGTCGTCGGCGTCTCGTGCCGCCACCACGGCGTCGACGATCGCGGTGGTCGTCGGGTGTCCGATCGCTTCGGGGCGGCGGGCTTCCCAGTACGCCTCGGCGGCCTTGCGGCCCAGTTCGTGCCACCGGTCGGTGTTGAGCAGGATCGTCCGGCACGCGGTGAACATCTCGTCCGAGATGTTTTGCCGGTCGCTCATCAGGTCCGCCAGCGCCACCTGGGCTTTCGTCTTGAAGTGGCCCTCTGCCCAGGCGAGGAACCCGATGGCGGTGTTCGCCGGGGATGCGGCGGAAGTATCTGCTTCGGTGTCCGGTTCGGCGAGTGCCTGCAGGATTCTGGCTTCGACCTCGGCGGTCGCGTCCAGGGTCGTCGCGGCCGCCGCTGCGATCGGGTCGATGCCGGCGGAGGTGTTCGCGCCTGCGGCGTCGACCGGCGCGGCGTCGGTGGGCGGGGCCTCGGGGAACAGGGGGCCGGCGGGGCGTTCGCGGAACTGGACCTCTTTGAGGTTGCCGCTGAGGATGCCCGAAATCAGGTCGTGCGCTTCGCCCTTGGTGATCGTCGTGTCGACCGTGAACGGCTTCGCGACCTCGCCGGCCAGCTGTTCGAGCTTGCGGATCTGTGACCTGCTGATCCGCTCGCTGCGCCAACCCGCCTGCGGGGTGCGCTCGGCTGTGGACATTTCCTGCACGAGGGCACGCGGCACCTCGTGCGGATCGACGCCCAGCGCGTGGATCCGATTGCGTAGCTCACCCTCACGGGCCGACTGGACCCGCCACTGCGTCCGGAGCCGCTCGAGTTTTCCGGTGATGCTGTTGATGTTCTCGGTATTGGCGACGATTCCGGCCTGCAGCCCTCGCTGCTGTGCGGTCGCGAGTGCCCGCTGAGCGGCCGCCAACTGCCGGGTGAGCTTGGCGCCGTGCCGTTCGAGTTCTGCGACCTGCTCGCTGGCGGCCGCCCATTGCGCTTGTGCAGCTAGAACGGAAGATTCGGGTCCTCGGGCGGATTGCGCCGGATCTCCTCGTCGATCATCTCCGCCAGCTCGTCCGCGACCGGGTCGTACGCGGTCATCGGCACCGGCTGGTTGTCCTCGATCCGCTGCGCCACCAGCGCTCGCCCCAGCTGCTGGAACCACGCCTGCCGATCGAGCCACACCCGGTGCACGATCTGTTCCGCCACCGGCATCGGCCGCACGTTCAGGCTCTTCCACCGGTCCGGATCGTGTTCCCGACGGGCCCGATCCTGCTCCGCTTCGATCTGGTTGTCCGCCCAGGCCTCGAATTCCGTCCTGCGCGCGGCGATCTCCGGCGTCACCTGCGGATACAGTTCCTCGGCGAGTATCATCTCCCGCGCCGCCCGCCACGCCGATTCCTTCGCCTGCACCACGTTCCAGTAGGTCGGGGTCAGGCCCTGGTTCGCCTCCGCCCACTGCTCGTGCGCCTGCGTCTCCAGTGGCCCGCTCGCGGACTCGGTCATCTGCTGCAGGCGCAGAGCCTCCCGGTCGATCCGCTCCAGGTCCTGCGGGGAGGTCGGGTCCAGGCCGATCCACTCGACCAGGATCCGATGCGTCTCGTCCGCGATCGTCACGTCGATCCCCTCGACCTGCTCGATCGTTTCCTCGCTCTGCGGTTCCATCCCCTGCTCCTTCATCCTCGAAATCGAACGCGCCCTGGTTGCCGTTTCCGCGTGCCACTCGACCTCCTCGTCAGCGCCCATCCAGGGCGACACCCCACCCGAAAACGGGGAGTTTTCTGAGGTCGATTTTACTACAGAGCATCAACAAAAATAGGCTCTGACCTGCATTTATGCTGAATTCTTGCTGGGTTCAGAAGCTCCGGGAAGTGCCCTGAGGGCGCGCCAGAGCGACGCACACCACCAGCGCCAGCGGGACGATGAACAACCCGCCGATACCCGCCATGAGTGCCCGTGCGGGGCGGCGATGGCGGGTGTACGAGCGCCGAGCACAGACCACCGCCCCTGTGATGGACAACACATTGAACGCGACAAAGACGGTGGTGGCGAACGCGTTTCCGTCCATCACAGGACCAACCTCTCTAGCGGGTGTTAGGTGCCTTCATCGAACCGCATCGGGTCGACATCGTTGATCGGGGAACCGCCGCCCGGGGCGAAGGTTCCCGGGGTAAAGGCCCCGCCAATGGTCGCCCCTGCCGCGAATCCCATGGCCGCGGTCTGCGCACCCGCCAGGGGGCGGCCGCCGGCCGGGGCGGCGGCCGGGAAGTCGAGGATCTGCGTGACCGCCTCGATCCGAGTCCAGGACAGTTCGACCTCGATCTTCGCCGGTTGCACTCCCAGGTCCGAATTGGAGGGATCGAGCTCTCTGGCCTTCGCGATCAGGCTCGCGAGAGGGTTCTCCACGGTGAACCACACGGACGAATGACCGGAGTGGAAACCCGTGGTGTGCACGGATCGATACCCGGCCCGCGCTCGCAACGCAGCGAGGAACTTGACCTTCTGCGGCCCCAGTCCCCAGTTTGGACCGTTCGCTCTCGTCGAGCACGTGATGGCGGCGCGCCCACCCGTCGAAGAGTTCGTTCAGCTCCACCATTTCGACATCGGTCGCGTAGTAGTCGAGGTGCGGGATCGTCACGCTCTCCGCGAGGTGGACAACCTTGGCCATGCCTGCTCCTTCTGGTTTCTCGTTCATGCCGTCAGTAGTGAGATCAGTTGCCAGACTGCGTGTGCGGTGCTGGCGGCATCGCGCGGGTCGACGAGTCGGTCTGCGACGGTAACCCACCCGTCCGACGATCTCTCCAACGCTCGGACGACGAGCGTGCCGGCGACGTCCACGGCGGTGAACAGGATGTCGTGGCCGTCGCCGCTGTGCCAGCTGAGGTCGCCGTCGTCGAGCGTGATGCTCGAAGCCAGGGATTCGGTGTGCGAGTCGCTGCACTCGAACTCGCGCGCCAGCTGCGCCAGCGCCTGTTCGTGGCCGGCGCCCATCGGCTGATGCACCGCCAGTCCTCCCCCGCCGCGCACCGACGCCTGGTCGATCAACAGAACCGCCATACCTGCCCTCCCGTTCGCGCGTCCTCCGCGTTTCGACTCGACAACTCACCACACACTCTACATAGAGACCCCTTAAAGTAGAATGGCTCGCGCCGGCCGTTGTCGGTCGGCACAGAATCTGTCGGTACCGCTGGCTACGCTGACCAGCGAAGAAGGGGAGGATTCATGACTTTCACACGGCGGCCGCGCAAGGCCCCGACCTATCGCGGCGAGGGCCAAGTCCTGCGGTTGTCCGGGACCGCGCTCATCCTGGTCGGTGTCGTGCTGGCGCTCGCGGCACTCGCGATCTTCGGATTCGAGAGCGTGCTGTTCTACGTGTTCTTCGCGGTCGCCGCGGTCCTGGGCGCGGTCGGCTTGCGGCGCAACTACCTCGGCGGTGTCTTCACTGAGATCGAGGAGCGTCTCGGGTTTCCGGAAACCGAGAAGTGACCCTCACTCCACGAATCCACCTGGCCGCTCTGCGCCGCCCACTCCGGTAGGAGTTCGGCGGCGAGTGCGCAGGGGTGCGCCCCGGGTTGTCCTTCGACTGGGTGCGGCCCCTGTCTGGGTAACGGGCATTGCCAGGTCAGCGATACCTCAGGCAGGTCGGGAGGACCAGGAGGCAGTCATGATCGGCATCGTGTTTGACATCCCGGTGGTCGGCGACCCGATCTGGCCACCGGGCGTGTGGTACGTCAACTTCGCCAACTGGTGGAATCAGTTCTGAGGAGTCGAAATGATCGGCAATCTGCCTGACCTCCCAGGCTGGTTTTCGGAAGGGGAATCGGCCTTCTGGTTCCCCATCCTTACCCAAATCGCCAACTGGTGGAATCCGTTCTAAGGAGCCCACAATGATCGGCATACTGCCAGACCTTGGCTACACGATGTGGCTTCCGCTCGCAATCGAATGGAACAACTTCGTTGATTGGTTCAATCAGCTCTGATCGTTCCGTCACGGCCGCATGTGGCAGCCAGGGTCACGACCTTCCCGTCGTGTTCGGCGGCTGCTCGTCGTTGAGCCGTCGTCCCATGCCCGATCCCCCGGCTCGCCGCGCGAGGTGCCCGAGCGTCCAGGCGCATACACCGAGCAGGCCCGTCATGGTGGCGACGAGGAGAACCCTGGGGATGGTCGAGACAACGGAAGTCATCGCGGCGTAGATCACGATGGGGCAGGCGACTACGACAAGGGCGAGTGCCCATTCGCGTAACCGCCAGGGGTTACTGGATCGTCCTGCGATCGGTCCGCCGAGCAACCCTCCGGCGAGCAAAACCCCCAGACCCACTATGAATGCGGTGCTCATTACTTCCCCCTCCGCGCGGCCGCCGGTCGTGGCGGCCGCGACTGTGTGGTCGATCGTCGTATGGAATGGTCTCAGAAGCCTCTGACGTACTGATGCATCCCCGGGATGTCTCAACGGACGCCGGTGAGTGCGGGGCGGCTGGACTTGCGGGTCGGTGGCAACGGCGAGGGCCTTGCGCGCGAGTTCTGAGGCGGACGTGCCTCGCCACGGGTGACCTGCCGGTCGCCCGCGACCGAGGTTGTTGCGGGCCTTGCTCCGTGCGTTGTGTCGGCGCAGCAAAGCCGCGGTGCGCAATGGTGGCGGGCGTCGACGAATTGCTGGATCTGGCATAGTTGTCCGTCAGAAAAGCGCGGCCTGCTCCTCGGCGGCGGCACGGTCGGTCCGGCGCTCGTAGGCGGCCGCGAAGGACCGGGCGACCTCGGCATTGGTGCCGAGCTCGCGGCCGATCTCGGCCCACGTCAGGCCCTGCTGCTGGAGCGTGTAGGCATCTTTCTGGTCGTCCATCACGGGGTTCCTTTCATTCGGTGGCAGCGCAGATCGCGGCGTAGCGTGCGTGAGCGTCGCGCTGACGGCGGCCGAGGCGGCACATGTACTCGTAGAGGTCATCGGTGGCCACGGTCGCGGTGGCTTCCTGCAGTGCCTGGGCGGCGGTCTCGAAGGAGCGTCGATAGGACTGGGCCACCACGGCTTTGGCGTAGTGCGGTGCCCGCTCGGGGAAGGTGGCCGCGCCGACGACGCGGACCAGGTGCTGACGCAGCTGCGCCCGGTGGTGATCGATGCCGCCCGGGTGCTGATCGATCTCGTGGGCGACCATCACGTAGTCGTGGGGCTGTCCGCGCCGGATCAGGCCGTGGATCAGCCGGTAGAGAGCCCCGTGCGCGGAATCGGTGAAGTCACCGACGGTGAGGGTGTCGATGATCGGGCGGGCCTGCGCGGCGGAGATCTGCATCAGCGCAGACAGGCAGCAAGCTTCCGCATCGAGGTGTGCGACGTCGACGGAATGCTCGATCGGGTCACGGTCGTGAACCGGCTCGGCGACAGGTGGCGCGAGGTGCAGCGGCGCGGCCATTTTCCCTCCCCTTTTCGAAATTTGACTTACCATTTATTGTAGTCGCCGATACGGAATTGTCCATATTCGCGAAGCCATTTCTTTCGATTTCTTTACGCAATTCTTCAGGCACCGATACACCGGCCCCTAGCTGCCTAAACACTCAGTCATCGCAATTTAACCACACCCTTCCCGCGCGTCGTTGCCAAGTCCTTGAAAGAATGTTTGGAACTCCTTGCGCATTCTTTTCGAGAAAATTGAGCCCTGGATTTTGCAAGAAATTGGGTCGAATAACACCGCGCGAGTCGAGTGGTCGCGAACCATGCCCGGGCGGAACAACCAGTTTCGGGAAAACCAGTTGTTCCGTCCGGGTCGGGTTCAGCGAGGTACGGGATTCTCGCAACTTCTACGGCGAACGCAAGAGACCACTAGACCCGCATGCATCGTGCGTATGCCCTCTATTCGTCCAGGTCGAGGTCGAAAACCTGATCGGGCTGTCGCCTGCCGACCATGATTTCCTCGATCGGCGTCAGCGCGTGGCCCTGTATCTCGAGGTATTCCAGGTACGCCTCGGTGCCCCGTCGCTTCGATCGCCACGAGTCCTTGACGATGCGTGATTCCTGCGCTGCCAGGACCAACGCCAGCGTGAGCACCTGGGCGCGGGAGGCGCCGGCCTTGACCACCTGATCGGCCACGTACTGCGAGCTGTATGAATCCTTGATCGACAGCACCTCCTTGAGCACGCCGTCGGCCCGGAACTCGGTCAACAGATGCCCGTCACCGGCGAGGGTGGTGGCCACGTACGCGGCGGCGGTCTTCGGTGGCGTTGTGGCCGCGAGCAGACTGCACAGGAACTTCCGTCGGACCGTGGTCGCCGCCTCTGCCTTGAGATTGAGCGATCGCACCAACTTGCGCTGACGCCGGACGCGCTCCTCCGTCTCAAGCTCCTTACGCCGGGCCTCGGCCTCGTCTTCGAGCCTCTGACGCTCCGCCTCCGCGCGTGGATCCCCTTCGGTCACCGCCGGGTCCACGTTCGCCCCGCCGGTTCGCACGGCCGCCATCACCGGCGAGAGCTGCAATCCTGCGGCATCTGGATCGGCGCACACGTACTCGGGAAGCCACACATCTTCGATGTTGACGGTGTTGACGTGGACCAGACCTTCATCGGGCTCGATGTCGGCCTCCCCCTCGGTGTACCAATCGACGGCGTCCTCGTCGATCGGCAGGCCGGTCGCGATGTCGGAGAGAAGCTGGCCCTTGCTCAGGACCACGGTCCAATGCTCGGGGCCGGACTCGACAGTCTCGACGGTGACCTCGCCGCCTTCGAGGGTGCGCAGGTCCGCCATTGCCAGCACGGTTCCGTAGCCGGGGTGCTCGCGCAGAACCAAGAAACCCTTCTCCACATAGGGTGTCGCCGCGTCCTCGAATTCTTCCCGCTCGATTCGGTCTGCTCGCAGCTCCTCGGCAGTCGAGACGAACCGCCAGCGAGGGCAACGGAGCAACTGCTGCACGGCCTCGTCATCGCCGTCGAACTCCGCGAGAATAGCGGCCCTCTCCAAGTCGAGCTGGTCCTCGTCCACCAGCGCGCGGGCCACCTGGGACATGCCGACCTTCGCGGCCTTCTCCACCCACGCCTTGTCCCTGTGGAGGGACTTGGCGACCTTGGCGACCGAGATGCCCAAGTCGAGCAGTTCCGCCGCTCCTGCGGCACGCTGGCCCGTCGTAAGGGCCAATCTCTGGTCGTTCGCCACTATCTGGGCGATCACCCGCTCGGCGGTGCGTGCACGCTCGTCCTTGGCGGTGTCCACGTACACGATCACCGGCACCGAACTCGCGCCGACCTCACGAGCGGCGAGTACGCGCCTCTGACCATCTCGCACGACAATCCGTCCGTCGGCATGCTGAACCGCGCTGATCGCTTCGAGCACCCCGTGGTCGCGGATCGATTCCACGAAATCGGGCGTCGCGGACAGGTCGACCTGATCTCGGACGTTGGCACCGATCTCGAGCGCACGTGGGTCGAGCCGAACGAAGATTTCGCCGTCGATGACCTCGGCGACGGGACCGTTCTGAATTGCAGCCATGATGATCTCTCTCCTAGAATTCGGATCCAAGACACCGGGCAGATATCCGCTGCCCGGTGTCTTGTGTTTTCCGGTGGTGCTGCCTCTGTTAGCTGGTCGCGGACCAGTCATGACCGGGAAGGCCAAGCACCCGTGTCCACATCTCTCCCCCTTGGTGCTCGATGTGCTCCGAGAGGTGGATCAGGCGAACGGTGGCCGCGCGCTCCTCGTATCCCAGTGCGTCCAGCAACTCGACGAACCGGTCGACGTCGCGGCAGCCGAGAAGAGCGATCTGCCGGGCGATCGACTCGTCCGCGAAGATCTGCGCGAACCGGTCTGCGGACTCGCAGATGTTCAGAATGTCGTACACCTTGTGCGCCTTTCGTTCGGAATGTGCCTGAGCCAGTTCGACGCGGGCGACGTCGGGACTGCTGGTGATGACTCCGTTGACCACGAAATCGTTTATGCCGCTCACAGTTACCTCCAATTCGGATCCGGACACCTGCCGCGCCCTGATCGTTCTTTTTGCCTTGCTGGCAAGGAGAGTCGGATCGGCGGTATCAGGGCCTGGCGCAACCTCTGGGCCGAGAAGTTTCTCTGCGAGCGAAGCGAGTGCGGGTTGAGAAAGTTCTCGGAGCAGCAGGCCGGCGAAGCCGCCAGAGGTTTTGCCAGGACCGCCGTCGATCAGGATCGGAGGCCAGCAAGTCAACAAGAACGACGTCCTTCAACAGAGCGGAGCGAAGCGGAGCATCCTCTTGGGGGACACCGAAGGTGGCCAGACCGCCGGGCAGGCGGATCCCCGGTGGTAGACGGCCGCGTTCGGTAGCGTCACCGGTTCACGATGTCGCAGCGCTGAGTGGCAGGGTCTCGCGAACCGGGGCGGAATCTCACGGAGAGTGGCGGCCGGGTGCGGATCCGTCACCGTTGTCAGACCCCACAGGTACCGTTCCGCATATGACGGACGCGACCAGGCGACGGCGAATCAAGAAGGGCGCGACTAGGCAACGGCGCGTTGCGATATGCGCCTCGTGCGGCTGGCGACCTGGGCAGCTGACCGCCAGTAAGCGGGTGCCGGCACACGACGCCTACCGCGGCGGCAGGTGTCGCGGCGCAGACGAGAAGCCCGCGTGGGCTGTCGTGCCGAACTGGGTGGAGCCCGGTGGGTATGCGCCGGCATTTGCCACGAAGCAATCTGGCTTGGAGTTCACCGCGCCGGAGCGTCCGCGCCCCGGTACCCTCGAACCGCAGATCGTCGCCGAGCCACGCTCGCTACCAGATAGCAGCGCCGACACTGATCGGGTACGCCAGCCTGGCGTGTTTTCCGGCGGCGCGCCATCGCTGGGTCGTCGGCGATAAGAGCCGTCCCTGAGCACGGACTAGCTTCAATCGGTGATCGTCTCGTCAGTAGGCACATTGGTCGACCCGGCTACAAAGGTACTGGCGTCGCAAGCTCAGACACGGATCCTTATCCGATCAGCAGATCCTAGCCCGAGCGCGACGCCGAGCGGCTGGCAGAGTTGAGCGCCGATGCGAAATTGCGAGCGAACAACTCATAGTTGCCGGGCGCTTCGACCATGATCTCTGTTCCGTTCGGGAATTCGACTGTCAGGTAGACATAGCTCGTTTGCTTCTTCGCCATCGCTCCGATGAGCGTTCCTTTACCGGGGTCGATTGCGGTCCCGACGGCGATGCGTGTGAGGGTCGTGCGTCGCTGGGTCCCCCCGATGTCTACCGACGCCTTTATACCGGCGACGCGATATCGCACGCCTTTGTAGGTAAGGATCTTTCCGTTCAGTTTGAATCCGCCGAACTCCTCCTTGTCGGGCGCCGGCGGGCCGCCAGCGACAGGGACGTTGACTGACACCGCCGGCGGCGCAGGTGCCTGTCGCGGGGTCAGCTCGTCCCCGAATCCGAGTACTGGCTCAGCGGTTTGGACAGCGGCGTTGATCGCTGTAACCAAGACCCCAATCTTGTCTTTGCCGGTGACGTAGTTGAAGTCAGCTCGGCCGTCCTTGCTGTGCCCTACGCGTCCGCGGAGTAGCAACCTCATCTGGGCAGGCTTGGACACAGTGGCCTCACGCCAGGAAATGCCTTCGATCGCTCCTACCGGAACGGTCCACGGTGACGCCGCCCGCTTATTGCGTGGCTGACGCCAGTGTGTGTGCTCAAACGTGACAGTCCCCGATACGTCGTCGAACGAGACGGTGGACCCCGCGCCGGTGTATGTGTGAACGGTCATCGGAATATCAAAGCAGACCGCCAGTGACCTCGAATGGTTCTGGCCATCGTTTTGTCCAGGTGTCGGTGTTCACGCAAGAGGCCCGCCCCGAATGGGGCGGGCCCCCTCGATCTCGGGTGTCAGTCACCGTGCGGCGTGAAGGACGACAGATCCGGGCTCAAGAACAGATCTCTCGGCCCTTCCCATGGCCACTTCTCGTCGAAGTCCGGATCTACCTCGTCATTGACCCAGACATGGTCGACAGGACCGTAGCGGGAGCTGGCTCTCACCAAGACCGCGGGCAACTTCTCGACGTCGAAGCTGCCGCCGGGTCCTTATTTGATGCTGAAACCCCAGTCTGCTGGATTGATTCGGGCGACCCACTCGCCCGTACGGACGGACTTCAGGACGACGTGGTGATAGGTGCTCATCGATCTGTCTCACCACTGCCTGATATCGGATCTCATACCCACGGTGTGCAGCTCGGTGCCGTCGGCGCCGTAGGCGGTGGACACGCCCGTTGCCGGGTCGTGCTCGATCACGGCCTGCGCCCCGAACCGTGTGCGGAGCACCTCCACGCCCACCGGCTCGACCTGTTCGTTTCGCCGCCGCCAGTAGTCGCCGACTCGCTGCCCGGCAACGACGGCGACCGCGAAAAACCAAATGCTCGCAACCAGGACGGCCGCCAAAGCTACGAGGGCCATGACGATGCAGAGCAGAGAAGTCGCCGCCATCCAGATCAATGCCCAGCTGGACACCTGATCCCGGCCGGCCGCCCGGATCGCCGGAACGGTGACGTGGTCAGCGAACAGGCGGAGAGGTAAACCCGACGCCAGCAGGCCTACCCCGACCAGTTCGGCCCAGGCTCGTGGCGTGCACAGTCCGACCGACCTCGTCAGGGGCGGCCGCAAGGCGAGATACGGTCTGCGACCACTCTGGCCGATCATGCGGGTGCCCCGTGTCCGCCGGCGCGTCGCTGCTCTTCCTCGTCGCGGGCAATCAGCCTTTTCAGCATCTTTCGCGCCCTGGAGTCGGCTGCCGCCGCTCGCAGGTACGGCGCCGATTGAATCAGAAGGACTGCGGCCGCGGATCCGACGACACCGAGCCACATGATCCAACGGATGAGCGATCCTCCTGGCGCCACGAAGTTCGTGAGAGCGATGAGGGCACTCCCGATTGCAAGAATCGCGGTCGGAATCACCACCACCGTCGGCCAGTACCCCGCGGCCCTGTCGCGATGCTGGTGCGCGGTCTCGAGGGTCGTGATCAGGTCCTCATGAAGCTGACTGCGGTTGCGGAATTCGTTGTCCATAGTTCCCCCTCTGCGCGGCCGCCGGACCGGCGGCCGCGACCATCTTGTCGATCGTCTGCGCGGATGGTCTCACCTACCACCGACGTGTTGACTCTCGTGTGCGCTGGCGGTGAAGCAGAACGCCGTGGCAGGCGGTTAGGCCGCTGCCTCCTGCGCGCGTTGCCGGCGCCTTGCCTTGTCGGTAGCCCAAACCGCTCCGAGTACGACGACCATCCCGACACAGGCGGTGATGAATTCGGGCATCGAATCGGTGGGCCAGATCACCACGACGACGAACGCCACCTCTGCCAGCAGCCAGAGGACGTGTGCGATTCGAAGGCTCCATTGTTCGGTGCTTCTCTCGTTCTGCGGGAACCGGCCCGGACGTCGCGATCATGCGCACTCTCACTTAGCCTTTCGGACGCAGGTCCGGACGAGGTTTCGATCACTCGGTGATCCAGCTCACGCCCCGGTTCCCGATGAGTACGATCTTTCCGCTCGGTGCAGCGTACTGGTCCAGTGCCATGCGGGCGCCGGTGAGCGCGCTGCCGAGCGCATCGGAAGAGTCGACGATTTCCTCGCCGTATTCATCGATGAGTGCCGTGACGCTGGCCTCGCCCATCGCCAGGGCGACCGAATCGCTCTCGGTGTCGTACAGACCGACAGTCCAGTGTGTGACGGGTTCATCGATCGTCAGTGCGGGCTCGCCGTTGGTGGTGGCGAGCAGGTAGATCGACCGGCCGTCGGCTGCGGTTAGTGCACCGGTGAGTGCGTAGCAGTTGCCACCAGTCCAGGTCACCTCGGGATCGGCGATGCCGAAGGTGGCCAGGAGAGCCAGCTCACGGGTGTAGATCTCTTCGAAGGCGGCGTAGCCCCGGTAGTCGAGCACCTCGGACGTCGCGTCGACTGGCTCCACGGGTGGTGTTGATGTGCTCATATGTCAGTGACCTTCCGCTCGGATCAGGACACCTGCCGCGCCCTGATCGTTCTTTTTGCCCTGCTGGCAAGGAGAGTCCGGATCGGCGGTATCAGGACGGGGTGCAACCTCTGGGCCGGGAAGTTTCTCTGCGAGCGCCAGCGAGTGCGGGTTGAGAAAGTTCTCGGAGCCTTGTGCCGGCGCCCGCGCCGCCAGGGGTTGTTCCCCGGCCGCCGTCGATCAGGATCGGAAGCCAGCAGGTCAAAGAACGATGCTCTTCCACAGGGCGGAGCGCAGCGGAGCTCCGATGTAGGGTCTCGAGAACCTTGGCCAGTTCTCACGCGAGGTGGCCACTCGGTGGCCAGTTGGCCAAATGAATGAGATTGCATTTCGACGTGCCTGCGCGGCGGGTCTCGAATCCCGTGGCGGAATCTCGTGGCGGGTGGTGAGCCGTGGCGGATCCGCCATCGTGCTGCGACACGCAACGAATCGGTTCACCGAATCGCCGCTATCCGAGCGGCGGCGTGATCCAGATCGTTCAAGGTGTCCCGATTGACGCCCCGAAAGCAAAATCATCACCGGACGGGTCAAACGGGAACGCGCAGCTCAGGGGAGTCTCGGTCAACGCCCCGCTTCCGGGAGAGTGCCGATCGACGTTCCTGATCCGGGACGGGCCTCAGCGACCAAGCTTGACGACGCTGCCGGCGAGTGGCATGGAATGGGTTCAAGCGCATAGCGGTTTGAGCTGCCTGGTTGCCGTCGGCGCGCGGGATATCACCGCCATAACGATGATTCGGCGAATGTAACGGTTCGACGTGTCCCACGGCCGGTCGATCCCGGCCTGGCGCGGGATGGTGCTATCAACTAGCGACCCAGCAACTTGTGGGGCAAGTCCAGATCGTTCCGCTAAGCAGGAAGATAGGCTCGCATGCCGAACCGAACCGCCGCAGCATCGCGATCAAGCTTGGCCGTCCTTGCGGTGCTCACACTCGTATGTGGGTTCCATATGCTGGTCGGCGAAAACCGCGCCTACGCGGCCGATTGCAATGATGGTGTCGTTCTGCTCGGAGCGCGAGGTTCGGGCCAAGGCCAGAACGAGAAGGGCGGGTTGGGTCCAGAAGTCTCTTTCGCTTACAACGAGATTAAGCGCAAGTTCGATCGGCAAAGAATCAAGTTCCGGTACCAGGCCGTGGTATTTCCTGCCGCACCCGTCAAGCCGCCCGAACTCGCGACGCCGCCGGGCCGCGAGGTCTTTTTCGGCAGTATCGAGATCGGTGTCAACAACGCGATCATTCAGCTCTTCCAGATTCAGAATGGTCTGCGCACGCCATCTTGCGCGGGCCCACGAATCATTTTGGCTGGGTACTCCCAAGGCGCAATGGTTATGCATCGTGTGATCGAACGACTCCGCCCAGGCGGATCCGACGCGAATTCTGAGTTGCTCGGTCGGGTCGGTGCAGCGTTGCTAATCGCCGACGGCGACAAGATGCCAGGTGACACCGACAACCTCTACACACGTGGCGTTACGGCGACCACACAAGGTGTAGGCGCTGCTTTGAGCCTGTTCTCTCATGCCAGCGGCGTACCCTTTGCCAGTGACGTGCGCGCCCGCGTTTTCAGTGTGTGCGTGTCTCGGGACATCGTCTGCGATTGGACCAACCCCTTCTTCACCCCATCTAATCCTCGCTTCCTAGCTAGACAGTCCATCGGGAGGGTGATCCACGAGGCGTCCTACAGAGGAAGCACTCACGGTGCAGTCACGCCACTTGTAGAAAAGGTGATCTCGGGCCTTCGGAGTACCCCGCCGCCAAACGAGGGTCAAGTAACTCTGCCGTTCACAGGACTCATCCAGCCCTCGTTCCCCGCCGTCGACTCCCTCGGAAACGTGTACATCGCGGATCAGGGCCGTAATCAAGTACTCAAGCTACTACCGAGCGGAGAGCAGCAAATACTCCCGTTCAGCGGGCTAAATGTCGCCCGCGGCATCGCTGTCGACTCCGCCGGCAATGTGTACCTGGCTGACTCCAACAACGCGCGAGTACTGAAACTGCCTGCCGGATCAACCAGTCAGGTCGTGCTGCCCTTCACCGGCCTAACCTCGAATCTCTTCGGCTTGACAGTGGACTCGGCCGGCAGCGTTTACGTGTCCGATGTACAACTCGGTGTCGTCAAACTTCCGGCAGGCTCCAGCCAGCAAGTGGTTCTCCCCTTTAGCGACCGCAGCACCAGCGCTGGAGGCGTCGCAGTCGATGGCGTAGGGAATGTCTATCTTGCGATGGACAATCGCGTCCTCAAACTCGCACCGGGGTCCAGCACCCAGACCGTATTGCCCTTCACTGGCCTAGGCGCGAACTACAACGGTCTTGCCGTGGACGCCGCGGGCAATGTGTTCGTCGGAGACGGCGGTACATTATCGAACGGTGCGGGCCGCGTCGTGAAGCTGGCAAACGTTGCTACGACCCAAACTGACCTGCCGTTCACCGGCCTAGGCCGAAGCCTCTTCGGACTGACTGTGGACTCGACCGGGAACCTTTATGTTGCCGACCTTGAAAACGCTCGCGTTGTGAAATTGCCTCGGAACTGACGCATGGCCGACCTGCGCCCGGCTTCGCACGCCTCAAACGCCGAACTCGGGTCCGCACAAGCCTGTAGGCGCAACGTCCTTTTCCCGATCCGCTTACGGGATCGCCAACCACTCCTGACGGGCGTACCAAGGCTTGCCGATCGCCCGTCGCGGAACGACAATCGGCACGGTCCGCATCATGATCGCCAAGGAAATGCCAGGGAATTGAGACAGATTGCTGTGGCCATGCCGTGAGACAAGCGGCAAGTCCGCAGTTCGCAGCGTCTCAAAAATGCCACTGGCCGCGAGACCCTACATCCGAATTGGGGACACCGCAGGTGGCCGGGTGACCGCCGGAGGCGGGTACATCGGGGCCGGACACGCCCGACAAGCCGACCGGCAAGGCGCTGACCGGGATCGGTCGGGTAGGGCGAGAGAGTCCGGGGTGATCAGTCGAGCTGTGTGTGGCGTCGTGCCTGGCGGCGGGCGTGCCGGGCCAGCAGGTGCGCCTTGTGCTTGTCGCTGCGGATGATCTCGTCGTTCACGGCGTGCTCGATCAGTCCGGGCTGGTCGAGCACACGGCGGGCGGCCAGGCGGACGAGCTCTGTGCGGTCGGACCCGACCTGTGCGGCCAACGTGTCGAGCTTGTCGCGCAACGGGTCGTCGAAGTTCACCTTGATCGTGGCGGGATAGTTCTCGGGCCGCAGATCACGCAGCGGGGCGATGGTTTCCAGGTCGGCGGCGAGGTCGCCCGGCTCGTCGAGTAGACGCCGTAGGACGACCCGAAGCAGTGCGGTGCTGAGTTTGTCGCCGTATCGGCCGGCGAGGTACCGGATCTGCTGCCTGCTGGATGGATTGACCATCACGTCGACCCGGTCGGACAGTCCGGTCCGCTCGGCTTCGCGGAGCATCGGGTGTTTGTAGCGGCCGGGCGCTTCCTGGAATCGGTGCAGCGCGATCCGCATGAGTGCGCTGACGGTGGTGTCGTGGTCGGTGGCCAGGGCCGCAACCTGCTGCACGGTCTCGGGTTCGAGCTTGATCTTGACCATGACCAGGGGAATCGCCCGCAGGACTTCGGAGAGCCGACGGTGTTCCGCGAGAGCGGGACCGACGCTGTTGGGTTTGGCGACCAGTCGTCGGCAGGCCACGCGGATTAGCGCCCCGAATCGGCGCGGGCCGATGGCCTCGGCCATCTCGTCGAGCCTGCGTTTGGTCTCTTCGTCGAAGCGAAGCCCGATCGGGTCGCCCACCGGGATACGGCCGGGCTTCGACTCCGTCATTCCTCGATCCTGACCGCATGAATGCCCCCCGGCATCGGGGGAGGTGATGCCGGGGCGCCAGGGGGGTGTTCTGAGAACAAAATTGGGGGGATGTTCAGCAGAACGGAGGTAGCGTACCTGAGCGGATATGCGGGCCTACCTGTGGCCTAAGCAGTTGCGCACCCGTACGGCGCCGTACTCGTTGCGCATCGGTCTTCTGGAAATTCCGGGGAACGAGGCTGGGCGAGAGCCGGATTGCCGACCTGCCGCCCTCAGGTGTGGTCCGGGCAGCGAAGGTCGGGGGTGGTGGCCCATCCGGCTGTGGTGAGCCATCGTTGAACCGCCTTGGTCAGGTCGCCGGCCTCGGCTTTCTCGGCGAGTACGCCGGCGAGGATGGGGCCGTCTCCGCAGATTCTGCAGGCGATGTCGAAGGCCGGCTTCCCGGGTTCGCAATGGCGGCAGTGGTGTCGACTGATCACCGCTCCTCTGCGAGAGGGGTGCGGGTGGAGCCACGTCACCGCGAGATCGGCGCGTTGGTGGGCCGCTTCGGCGCGTGTGGTGGGTTCGTATCCACAGGTCGGGCAGGTTCGGGAGGTGCGGACCGGTGGTGTCGTGATCTCCTGCGTGACCGGGGCGGTGTCCACACTGCGCTTGTTTAGATGCCCATAGACCGTGGTGCGCGGCACGTTCAGCATCCCTGCGATCTGAGAGACGGTGTGTTCCCCGGCATCGTAGAGGCGTTGAGCAAGCTCGATCTGGTCGGCGCTGAGTTTCGATGGGCGCCCGCCTTTGCGGCCGCGGGCGCGAGCTGCCGCGAGGCCGTCGCGGGTGTTGGCCACGGCCAGTTCTCGGCCGTAGTCGGCCAGGATCGAGAACATCCCGAACATGGCCTGGCCCTTGTCGGTTTCGGTGTCGATGCCCTGCTCGAGCACCTTCAGTCCGATCCCACGGACGCGGAGGTCCGCACCGAGCGTGACCAGGTGCAGCATCGACCGCCCGAGCCGCTCCAGCCGGGTGACCACCAGGACGTCGCCCTCGCGCAGCTCCTGCAGTACCCGATCGAGTTGGGGCCGTGACGCCTTCGCCCAGCCCGCCTGGTCGACGTGAATGTTCTCGGCGACCACCCCGGCACCGCGCAGGGCAGCGATCTGATCGTCGGGGTTCTGGTCTGCACTGACCCGGGCGTAGCCGATCAACATGCGTCGACAATACCAATATTTACCGTTTTCCGACACATATTTTCGACACTGGTTCTCGACATACTGGCCGATTCGCCCCCTGCGGTGTGAGGCCGGCGTCGGTGTCCCGTCTCATCGAAAGCGAGGTACAGCTCACACAGATGGGTCGGCGAATACCGGCGCGTTAACATCTGCTGTTACCGCCGCCCATGCGGTCCGGCGAATCGGGCGTGGAAGGGGTTATCCGCCTGATTTCGGGGTTTGCGGTGGCGGCATGGACCAGCGGTCGGCCTGGGGCTCGGGGCCCGCACATACAGGGGTCCGCACCACGGCACGGCATCGGCGGCAGAAATGGGTGCGGTGGCCACCGTTCTCAGCGGTCGAACACCCGCAGACTTCCCACCCGACGACACACTTCTCCGGCCCGAGAATGTGGCCGTTCGGACATTGAGCCGGCGAAGACTCCACCCAGTTCATTCTCGAATCTTCGCACACATGTTCGATTCACGTGGTACCGTGGTTGCTGCCCCGGTTCGTAGGGAAGACGGCCGGGGCGCATACTTTCTCACCGCCGGAAACGGGCGCTTCCGGTGGTCGAGCGTTGGAGGATTGGAATACCGGAGTGTGTGCAGGTTTGTTCGGGTCGCGGCACGCGGTACCGGCCGATTTCTGCTGGTCACGACATCACGCGCAGCTTCTAGAACTGCTGCACGATTCTGCTCATAACTGGCGGATTCCATGAGTTACGCGTGCAATCCGCGAGTTGCTGGCGGATTCCGATACTCGTCAGTTGGGGAGCATCGGCCCGCAGTTTTCGCCCTTTGACCTAGACGACCAGGGAATCCTCAACGAACGGATCAGACGGCAATCCGCCAGTTCAGTGATGCCCCGTGAAACGCGCCCGACCAGGGGATGTGACGGTGAAGGTTTATGCGTCGGTCACAAGTCGGGGCTCACCGGATCATCATTGGCCACGCTGACCCGCCCGGAAGCGCCAGTCCTGGCGACCGAGCGCTCGGCGTCGCGTTCCGTGAATTTCCTCGAACCCAACCGCCACATTCGGGCATGAGATCGCCACGCCGCACCACCCGTCCGCGACCACCGGACCTCAGTCTGGGCCGGATTCGTGACGATCAGCGGCCGAACTGGGGCCTACGCAGGGGACCACACCCACCTGGTTAACGCGTAGACGGTGGCCCGAGGAGTAGACGTACAGGCAAATCACCGCCACATGGAGTACCGCACCACTTCAGGTGAGGTTCGTTCTGGCGCGCAGGCTTCTTGTATAGCCGATCGAACCGCTCACGGGACGCACCGCACACCAGGAGCACACCATGACTTCAACCGCCGACAAACCCATCGATACGCACCTGATCGGTATCGTTTACGACGCAATTCGCCGCGATCTCGGCCGCGCATTCGACACGTTGTCCACCCCGATCGATGCGCGCCGACGCGTCCTTTTGCGGACCACCTCGTCTGGACTCTTGCCTTTCTCCGCCGCCACCACGCCAGTGAAGATGCGAGTCTCTGGCCTCCGGTCCGACAGCGCTCATCCTCCGCGCAGCCGCTGCTGGACGAGCTGGCCGCTAGTCATGTCCGCGTCCACCACGCGGCGAGTGCTGCCGAACGCGCGGCCTGCGCCTACCGCGACTCCGGCACCGTGGGGGCACGCGACGACCTCCGGGGGGCGCTGGAGCGACTTTGCGCGGTCCTGCTACCCCAGATGGGGCGTGATGAAGATGAAGCCGCACCGATCGTGGCCGCAACTATCACAAGCGCCGAATGGGATGCGTGGATCCACGACCTCCTCCGTACCAACTCGCTGGCCGAGCTCATATGGGAGAGGCTCTGGCTCACCGACGGTCTCGATACCGAACGCCGGGCCATCACCGCGCATGCCTTCCGTGTATGCCACCGGGTCATCCCCCCACAGCGCTTTCGTCCTGACACCCCACCACCGCATCCGGGTGCTCTGAACGCGTCCATCACGGTGCGAAAGCATGACCACAGTTCGATCCAACACCGCTCACATCTGAGCCGAGCAACCTCCAAGTTCTCCCATTAATTGAGCTCCACGAATCCGCAGAGGAGGCGCTTCCCACCCAAATCTCACCTAAATCCGATCCACCGCAACACTTCACCGCACCGACTACAACCCACACGTTCCGGCACCGTGCCGGCCTCAGAAAGGCAACAGCAGTGAACAAGAACGTTCTCCGCGCATCCCTCGCCACCGCCGCCATCATCCCTGCGATCATCCTCGGAATCGGGTCCGGCACAGCCACCGCCAAACCAACACTCATCGGCGACCCGGGTGCTCCCGTAGATATCCAGCTCAGCAGCGACGTACCCGCTGCAGCCCCTGTACCGGAGTCCTGGTCCTGTGCCGTCCTCCAGGGGCTTAACCTCGGCTTCGAGTCGGGGAGCGGACTGAAGATTGGGAACAAGGTTCAAGTCAACCCGATGATCGGGGACTGGAATACGGTGGCACCAGTGACTGGTTTCTGCCTCGGCAGTCAAGGGTTCACATCGATCCCGGGATCTCCGCAGTAACCGCGAACCCGATCTCCACCCACCTGTCGCCCCAGACTTCTCGGAGGGCGACAGGTGGGTAACCGCGGTGCACTGCATGTTGACCCGGTGATGGTCGTAGCTACCGCCGCAAACCCGCGTGCGAACCGTTATAGAAATACCGGAACCGTTTATCGGGCACAGACACGAATCGAACCGGGTGGTCGATTTTCTGTGCCAGCCCTGCTTACGATCAGGACGTGGCCAGAGTCTGGCCGTTGGTCGGCCGCGCGGAGGAACTAGGCCTGATCAACGCCGCCGTGACCGGAGCCGACGGTTACCGCGGAGTCGTGATCGCCGGCGCCGCAGGTGTGGGCAAGAGCCGCCTCGCCCGAAGAGCCCTCGCCGACGTCCACCCCGGGCGTTGGGAATCGCGATGGGCGCGAGCCACCGCCTCCGCCAGGGCGCTCCCACTCGGCGCGTTTGCCGAATGGACCGGCGACGGCACTGCGGACACGATGTCCGTTGTCCATGGCGTCATCGATCACCTTTCCGCTCACCCGGCTGGGGCAAGGACAGTGATCGGCGTCGATGATGCACACCTACTCGACGACCTGTCAGCGTGTGTAATGCTCCAACTCGTACAGCGGCGACTGGCGCCCGTCGTGGTGACCGTCCGCACCGGTGAACCGGTCCCCGATGCGGTCAGCGCACTCTGGAAAGACGGTCACCTCCAGCGCATCGAACTCCAACCACTCTCTGAACAGGAGACCGGGGACCTCGTCGCCACAGTCCTCGGCGGCTCACTGGACCCCATGTCCACCCGCCGACTATGGGGTGTCACCCGCGGCAACACCCTGTACCTGCGCCATCTGGTCGAACAGGAACTCGCCCGCGGACGACTCGCCCCGAGCCCTGAAGCGCCCGGACTCAGCGCGGGCGTATGGGTGTGGGATGGTCCTCCCACCGTATCTCCGGGACTGGCAGACCTCATCGGAGCGCAACTCGACGCCCTTCCCCCCGAGGTCGGCACCGTACTCGACGTCCTCGCCGTCGGCGAACCACTCCCCGAACAGACAGTAGCGGACCTCACCGATCCCGAGGCCGTTGAACAGGCCCATTCAGTTGGGCTTATCACCGTTGACCGGGGCGGCCGCTACCCGGTTCGATTGGCGCACCCGCTCTACGGCGAAGCCCGCCGCGCCCAGGCCACACCCCTACGACAACGACGGATCCAAGCCGACATCGCCGAAGCCCTTGGCGCGATGAAAGATTCCGACGTCCGCGACCTCGTACGCCGCGCAGTCCTGATCCTCGAGTCCGGCTTCACCGCCGACCCTGTCCTCCTCACGGAGGCCGCGACCGCATCACTATCGTTGTTCGACCCTGAACTCGCGGTACGACTGTGCAAGGCCGCGATCTCCGACAGCGCCGGCTACGAGGCCCACCTCATTCTGACGGTAGCGCTGACCATGCTCAGCCGTGGCGATGAATGCGAACAGGTCCTCACAAGGCTGCTCGACCAGCCCCTCACCGACGGGCAGCTCGTGGACGTCGCATATCTTCGTCTCGCGAATCTGCTCTGGATCCTCAATCGTCCAGAGGACGCCGAATCCGTGCTCCGGGAGGCGCGCGAAATGACGGCACCGCACGGTGCACTGGCCGGCGGCCTCGCCATCGTTCACGCATTCAAGGGCCGCCCGATCGACGCGGTCGAAGCCGCACAGGCCGCGCTGCGGGTGCCGGACCCGCCGGAGCTGTCTCAGATGTGGGCGCTAGGCGCCCTCCTGATCACCTTGGGTGATATGGGAAGAACCTCAGAAATTGCCCCCATCGCCGCCCGCGCAGACGACCTCATGACCGGCTCCCCGCGGGTTTCGATAGTTCGTCTTCCCTTCAGCGAGTTCCACACAAGAAGCTTGAGGCTAGCCGGATACGTCCATGAAGCCAGCGCCGTCACCACGCGAATCTATGATGAGACCGCCGATGGAACCGGGTGGGCGCAGGGATTTCCCTCCATACTCTTGGGACAAGCCGACCTCGCGGCGGGGCGCCTGGGCGCGGCACGGAAACGATTGGAACAACGCTTCACCTCAGTCGGAATCCCCGTCGGCTACATCCCCACCATTTGGTACTGCTCGCTCGCCCAGGCCCAAGCGATGTCCGGAGACGGCACGAGCGCAGCGGAAACCCTGTGTGCACTCGACACCTGGTCCCGGACCACCGTCCCGTACCTGAGGCCGGAGTTCTTTCTCACCAATGCCTGGGTCTCCGCCGCAACAGGTGCCACCACCCAGGCGATCGCACTCGCACACCGCGGCGCCCGATCCGCTGCAGAGCATGGCCAATACGCCCAGGAGGTGATGTGCCTGCACACCGCGACCCGGTTCGGGGACTTCACCACCGCCGACCGCCTCCACGAGCTTGCCCAGCAGGTAGACGGACCCCGCGCCCCCGCCGCCGCCCTACACGCGACCGCGTTGGCCGCCGGTGACACCGTCGGCCTCCTCGACGCTTCCCGTCAGTTCGAGGATATGGGCGACCTCCTGTCCGCCATGGACGCTGCCGCGCACGCCGCCACCACTCACCGTCGGCACGGCCGCAACGGATCCGCCCTCACCGCCGCCACCCGCGCTCGGCGACTGGCAGACGCCTGCGACAGTGCCCGCACTCCCGCATTGACCGAGGCCCTCCAGCCGTCACCGCTAACGGCCCGGCAACGCGAAGTAATCACCCTCGCCGCGCAAGGACTGTCGAACAAACAAATAGCCGAGAAGCTGACCCTGTCGGTGCGCACCGTCGAAGGACACCTCTACCGCGCCTCCCGCAAGACCGGCCTCACCGGCCGCGACGACCTCGGCGACACCATCACCTGAGACGGTGCACACCTGGCCCGCGGGAATCAACTGGAGTAGCCCACTACTCCACCCCGCCCTGCGCGGCGAACGCACCCTGAAAACTATGACCACACCACTCACCCCCCGTGAACAGGCGCTGCGTCGACTCCCCCAGCCCTACTCACTCGCCCTACGGTTGCGCGACGCCGGCGTCGCCGAAGACCAGATGTGCACCTACCTCGACATCGACGTCCACGCCCTCCCACCGCTCCTCGAGATCGCCGACGCGAAACTCACCGCCGCACTCCGCACCACGCCAAAACCCGAACCGGAGGAACAACCATGAACGGCTTCAGAACTGGGCTGATGGACGGCGCACTGCACGCTCGATTCGCCCCCGATTTGCTCCTCCGCACTACCCGACAGATCGCCGTCGCGGGTGGGGCAGACTCGATGTGGATACCCGATCACCTCAACGGCGTGTTTCCGTCGTCGATCTGGAACCCGAAGTACCTCGGCGTGGCCAAACTCGCGCCGCGAGCGGACGCAATCTACGAACCCTGGACCACCCTGGGCTACATCGCCGCACAGAACCGGATCACCCGATTGAGACTCGGTGTGGGGGTTACCGACGCCGGAAGGCGAAACCCCGCCGTGACGGCGCAGGCCGCCGCCACACTTCATCACCTCAGCCGCGGGCGGGCCATCCTCGGTATCGGCCCTGGCGAACGGGAAGGCAATGAACCCTACGGAGTCGACTGGGCGAGGCCGGTAGCACGATTCGACGAGGCGATCGCGACCATCCGCGCCCTGTGGGACTCGGGCGGCGCGCCGGTGACCCGGGAATCGCAATTCTTTCCGCTCCACGACGCCGTGTTCGACGTCCCACCATGCAAGGGCGGGTGGCCGGAGATCTGGGTTGCCGCGCACGGCCCGCGGATGTTGGGCATCGCCGGCAGGTACGCCGACGCCTGGTTCCCTTCCTATCCGCAACAGCCGAAACAGTACGGCGAAAAACTCGTCGTGATCAGGTCGGCGGCCGAGGACGCTGGACGTGATCCGTTGGCCATTACGCCGGCAGCCTTGTTCTTCGTCTTGACCGCGGGCAGCAGCGCCCAGGTCGACGAGATGGTCGAATCGATCGCGGCCCGGGCATTCGCTCTGTGTGCATCCGCCGAGGTGTGGGCTCGGCACGGCGTCGAGCATCCAATGGGTGCTACATTCTCCGGCATCCAGGATTTGTTGCCGCAGACCATCGAGGAACACACCGCCCTCAGCTATGTCGAACGCGTGCCGCTGTCGTTGGTCCGTGAAACGTGTCTGGCCGGGACCCCGTCGGAGATTCTGGATCAACTGAGCGAATGGCGCTACAACGGCCTCCGATACGCCGTCATTGCCAATATCGGTCCCGTCCACCCAAGACTCAGCGTCGGCCTCGGCTCCTCTCTACCCATCGTGCAGCTTCTCCGTGGTATGCGCCGACTGTGACAACGCCTCTGACACCGTGCCTCCCGCCGCGCTTCGAACTATCCGCTATCGGAACGGTGCACTGAGGTGTCCGTGGAGGCAGTGGAGCCTTGAGCGGACCCGGGCGGATATCGACGGCTTTCACACCGAAACCGGACGGGTTAGTCATGTCTTATGACCGAGAATCCGGGAACCTGCGCGGGTCTGTCTGTCGGGGATATCGTCATGCTCCATCCCGAGGGCGTCTCGAAGTTCAAAATCCTGTCCGTCGAGGACGACCACGCTCTGATCGAGAGTGTCATTTCGGCCCCGGGAAAGTTCCCGTTCAGCGTCGCGGTGAAATTCCTCGTCCCGGCACCGGACTGAGGGCGCGGCTGACTTCATCCATCGGCGGGATCAGTACGCTTGCCGGGTGTCCACTCCATCGGGCGGTATCGGCACCGACGACAGCCGAACACTGCCGCCGTTGACCACTCTCGGCGTCTCGGCGGAACCGCACGTCATCACCGCCCCGGCGCGGACCGGCACAGATATCGAGCTGCGCATCCACACCCGTCTTACCGCGTTCGACGTCGTGGCCGGGCCGTGGGCGCCGGCCGCATCGGGGTTCGCGGTCACGGTTGTCGTGTACTTCGTCGACACCGCGACCGGTCGACCGCGATATCTCCCGATCGCTGAGCCGCACGAGTGGGCGAGGGCGATCTTCTCCGCCATCGACGCACGGCAGGGGTACTTTCTCGGCGCGGTCGACCCGGACACCGGCGAGCACCGGGACGGGCAGCTCGCCTATCGGCTCTACCTCGACCCCGCCAGACGGGCGATCCGCGCGCCCCGACAGGTGGTCGCGTGCCCGCACTACCGACTGCACTCCGACGACGACGGTCCCGAGATCCGGATCGCCACGACCGCCTGACCTCCGGTCTGCGAATCGCCGTGCCGGACAGGAATACCGAACCCCGTTTCCCGAGCCCGTTCTCCTCGGTACGGGGACCTACTTCGCTGTGCGCCCGCCCCGGGCGACGTCCTCGCTGCTAGCCGCGGTCCGCGCAGGCCTGCTCCCGCATGGTGACACGCGCGAGCATCTGCTCCATCTGCGGCCACCCGAGCCGCTGATCGGCTGCGATCATCCCGGCTCGAGTGTCGAAGTCCGGTTCGAACGCGGTGAAGATCTTCTGAGCGGCGGGCGCGAGAACATCACGTTCGACCGCGAAGACGGTCTCGCGCGACCAACGGTCCCCGCTGTCGGTCGGGTCGGGATCACCGAACAGTTCCACCAGCCGGTTCCGAACGTAGCCGAGCTGTTCGAGCTCGGCCGCGGTGTAGAACTCGTGTACCGAGGTCACAGGGTCCCCTCTTCCTTGCCGTTCGTTTCGACGTCCTCATTGTGCGGTGCGCTGCTCTGCTCGCTGTTCTTTTCCCGGCCCCGCGGGATGTCGACCTCGTCGTCCGTCAGTCCGAGCAGCTCCGCGACCTTGCGCTCTTGGGCTTCTCGGTCCGCCTTGATCGAGGGCGCATACTTTCGCTGCGCCGATTGCTTCGTGATCCCGCCCAGTGCCTCGCCGATCACCGTCCAGCTGATCCCCCGGGTCCGGGCGACGGACACCATCTGCGCCAGTGTCGACTTGGCGCGGACCGTCGCCTCGTGTTGCGCCCGGATCGCGTCGACGACCTGCTCGTTCGTCACGGTTCCCACGATCTTCTTCGACTCAGCCACGTCCTCATCCTGCTGACAAGTCAAGTACATGTCAACAGAATACTGACGCCTAGCGTGGGGTGTTGGGGGTCTGTGCTGCAAGCCCCGCGAACTTCGGCCAGCTCGCAGGGACAATCGGCCTATGCGGCTGATCGCGCCGATGCTGGCCACGGCCGGCCCTCCTCCGGACGACGAGCGGCCGTGGAGTTTTGAGATGAAGTTCGACGGGTGCCGGGTCCTGGCGTCGGTCGGGGGCGGCCGCGATCCTGAGCTGTGGACCCGCAACCTCAACGTGGTGACCGACTCGTATCCCGAGGTCGCCGAGGCGCTCGCGGTGGCCTTCGGCAGCGCTGAACGGATCGTGCTCGACGGGGAGATCGTGGCCCTCGATCGGGGTAAGCCCAGCTTCAATCTGCTCATGCGACGGATGGCCGTGGCCCGCGCCACAAGGCCACTGCAGAAGCGAATCCCGGTGACATACCTACCTTTTGACGTCTTGGTCAAAAGCGGCGAATCAATCATGACGGCGTCGTATCTGGACCGGCGGGCGGAGCTGGCCACGCTGGACGCGGCGCTAAAGGACGTCGGCGGCCTGCCGATCACCGTCCCCCCGCATTGGGAATCGCAAAGCGGGCGAATCATGCCAAATGCGGCCAGGTCCGCAGGTCAAGAGGGCATCGTCGGGAAGAGATCGACGTCGATCTACCTTCCGGGTCAGCGCAGCCGGGCCTGGGTGAAGACCGCGATCCGCCTGAGGCGGGCGATTTTGGCCGCCGGCTTTGTTGGTTCGAGCCGGTCGGTGGCCGCCGTGATTCTCGGTGCCTACGATGCCGAAAGCCGGTTGGTCCCGGTCGGTGTGGTCTCGTCGGGCCTGACGATGCTGATGCGCCGTCAACTCCGGGAAGACTTCCGAAAGCTGGAGCGGCCGGCCAGCCCATTCGCCGAGCAAGGGCCACCGCCCGCCGAGGCGCATCCCAGTGGTGTCCGGTGGTTGGACCCGGTCATCACGCTGGAGATCGAGTATCGCGAGTACACCGGGCATGGTGGGCTTCGGCATCCGAGCCTCAAAGGCCAGGTCTTCGACACCGATCCTGGCTCGGTTCGGGTCGAGGACCTGTAGGGACTCCAGAGGAAAGCCGCCGGCACCTTCCCCGGTGTCAGCGGCTCCTCATCCCTGCCGAGAACGCTGCGCAGTGCAGGTCTTACCCGGTTCGGGGTGACGGTGACGCCATATCGCCTCTCGGCAAGTGGTCGCTCGCAGCGACTGTTCTGATGTGGTACGCGGGGTATGCCCGCCACCGTCAGCCCTTTTCAACATGATCGGACGTGGCGATATTCCGAGTCTCGGGCGTGGAATGTGGCTGGCCAGGTGGGCTGAGTAGCCGCCGGTCGGGCGAGTGGTCTTGCGAATGTGGTCCACCTCGGTGGCCGGGTGTCCGCACGTGGTGCCAGCAGTAACGGGGGGCGCACCGTCATCGATGGTTCAGACAGGTCGGGAGGACCAGGAGCAATAATGTTCGGGATATTTACTGATATGGCCGATTGGTTCTCGCTGCACGTCCTGCAGCCGACTCAGCACCTATGGCAACCGTTGTTGCAAGCATGGATGGATTGGCGGTACTGACAACGTTCCGGCCCGGAAGCATCGACGAAACCGGAGAGCTGACGGCGGGTGCTGCGGCGATCGCCGCGTGTGAACCGGTAGTTCGGCGATCCGCACCTCGGGCCGAGACGCCTACGCACGTGCGCACTTCGACTCCTGGTCGAGCACGCCCTCCCCGTCGATGACGCCATGGGCGAGCGGGCTCGGTGTGTGGAGCGGGTCGGGTGTGCCGATCAGGGGGTGGTCGGGGATCGGCTCACCGAGGATGGCCAGGCCGCCGCGGTGGATGGTCAGTCCGGTGATCGAGGCGACCAGAACGACGGTCTTGTCGTGCACGACCAGGGCGATCGTGGACGCGGCGACGTGGTCGGCGCGCAGTTTCCACACTCCGCGGGCGCGCTCCCACAACTCGTGCGGGGTGAGGTCGCGGTGGTACCCGAGGTGTGTGCGGCCGAGGGGGTCGTCGGTGTCGGCGGGTGAGGATTCGCCGAGCGTGACCCGGACTGCCGGGATACGCGGTGGGAGCTGCTTCGATCGGAATCCCCGCAGCTCGGACGACGCGCCCCTTTCGCGGTCACGGGGAAGGTGCGCGAAGGGCGGATAGTGCCTGCCGTGAAGGTCGATCGGCGGCTGCTCCCCGGTCGCGGAGAAGCGCTGTTGTTCACAGAACTGCAGGCGCCGCTCGACATCGTCGTCCAGGGGTGTGTCGAGGATGTCGAAGCCGAGTTTCTTCAGCGACCACCCGATCTCGGAATTGTGTCGGCCGGGAAGATGAGTGCGCCGGAAGTCGCCGGCATCGTCCGGCACCGCCGAATGCAGCTCGTCCCGGACGCTGTGGGGTAGCGCGGCGAGGATACGCAGCATGCACGCACCGAGCAGGCTCGATGTCGGGTAGCTCAGTTCGGGGCGGTGCTCGACGACCGCGATGGCGACGTACACGCTGACCATCCGCACGAAGTACGCCTCCACCAGCGGGAAGATCTCGTCCCACCACTCGACGATCTCGCTCGCCTGGGCGCAGAACCGGGCGTAGTAGGGGTCGGCGTCGAGGAGGGCGACCGCGGCGCCGGCCGAGTCGTCGACCGCGTCGAGGATCAGCCGAACGTGCTCGGTGATCTCGCACTTGGCGCATGGGTGAGCGAGCACCCGGAAGGTCGACTCACTGGACCGAAAGCTGCGATGACCGCAGCTGTACACGAGGCAGCCGGGAGCGACGCAGTACAGGCATGCGTCGACGTCCCCGTTCTTCCACATCGCGGGCGAGCACCGTTGCAGCGGGGTCTCTCGCCACTGGTGACCGACGGGGCATCGCCACCACAGCATTTCGTGAGACGAGACCGGGATCGAATCCAGGTCGATCCCGGAATTGCGGGCCGGATCCAGCTGCCGGAACAGCTCTGGGTACTTATCTTTGAAACGCACAGCCCCCCTCGGATCTATGTCGCGTGCTGAGACTTTGTCAGTGGGCAGCGTGGAAGGCGTGCTCGATCTCTGCGGGGATGCGTCCGCGGGAGGAGAGTTCGTAGCCCTGCTCGATCGCCCAGGTGCGGATCTTCTGCGTTTCGCCCCGTGGCCGCTTCGCCGTGGTGGGGTGGGCTGGCCGGTCCGAGCGGTGTTTGCGGCCGCCGACGCGGATGGAGTGCGTGATGTAGTAGTCGAGCACCTCGCGGAACTCCTTCGCGTGCTCGTCTTTCAGGTCGATCACGTATTCGACGCCGTCGAGTCCGTAGCTGATGCTCTCGCCGTCCTCCCCGAAGTCGGTGCCGTCGATGTCGTCGACCAGCTCCACCACGACCTTGCGTGCCACAGATTCCACTCCTTGAGGTTCTTGGTACGGACCAGCTGACAGTACTGGCAGTTATTTCGCTCTTCGTGCGGTGTCTTTGGCGGTCACGCTTGCGCTACGCGCCTCGGCGAGTTCGGTGCGCAGCTCCTCCGCACGTTCGCGGGCGGCCTCTGCGTGGGCCTGGGCAGTGGCGAGATCCGCTTTGGTGGTGGCGAGTTCGTCGCGGGCCGTGTCCGCTCGCGTGCGTTCTGTCTGGGTCGCACTCCGCGCCTCCGCCAGATCGGCCTCGAGTCGTTCGATGGTGGCCGCCGCCGCCGCGGCCGCGCGGTCGGCGCCGGCCTGGGTCTGCAGCATCTCCCGATCCAGCTCCGCGATGCGGGTGCGCTGGGATTCGATGATTCGATGTTGTTCCGCGGCCTTGTCGCGGTACTCCGCCTCCGCCGCCTGCATCCGCTCCTGCCCGCGGTCGAGGACCGCGGCGTGTTCCTCGGTGAGGGTGGACAGCTCCTCCTGGTGAGCCGCTTGCAGCGTCTGCACCTGCTCGGCGTGCTCGCGCTTGGCTTCGACCAGTGCGGCCGCCGACTCCGCGGCCGCCGACTCCGCCGCGTCGGCTGCCGCGTCGGCGTTGGCCCGGTCGTCGAGCGCGGCGTCGAGCCGGGCCTGTGACTGTTCGAGTTCGGCGGCCGCGTCGGCTCGCACCTTGTCCGCGGCCACCTGGGCGCGGCGCAGGTGAGCATCTATCACGGCGGGGTCGCCGAGTAGGTCCACCGCGCCGGTGATCCGGTCGGTGACCGCGGTCAGCTTCTCGAACGCGTTGTCGGCTTCTTGCCGCAGCAACGGCAGGAGCTGCGTCAGCGTCGCCGCAGCTTCCCCTGGGTCGGTGGGCAATTCGGCCTCCGCCGCGGCCGAGGCGGTCTCCTGCTTCTTCCGGTCCCGCCAGGCGCGGACGCGGTCGGCGTTCGACTCGTACACCCGGGGCCTACCTGGCTTGTTCTCGCCCATTGGGCGCCTCCCGTCATCGGCAACTCAGAAATCGTAACATATTTCATTTCATTACGTTTCATTACTGTGGCGAACGTAATGAAAGATATATTTGTGTAACGCGCTTGACAATGGAGGCGGTATTGGACCGGGAGGAAGGGACTGCAATGGACGCGACTTACGCCCGCTCACGTCGTCACCAGCGACGCCGTCGGCCTCGGCGGGCGCCGAGATTCATCGTGATGGCCTCGAATGATGACGAGAGCTCTGGCGGTGACCCCATTGCCAGCTACGCCCTACCCGACGGCGACTCCCCGGCCGGCGTCCTGGCCGCGAACGGGGTGCGGGCTGTAACGGCTCTTGGTTAGAGCCATAGCAAGCGGTTCCGAGCGTTAGCGAGGGAGCTTGCGTAGTTGGCGTACTAGGGAAACGGGTTAGATTTTCCATTCTTGCGACCGGTCGCAGGGACCTAAGTTCCGCGCAAAACGGGGGTCGCAAGGATGGCCTCGATTTTCTGCGCCCCATGAGCTATGTCACTGACGCAGATGACGCAAGGACGCCGGAGGCGGTTTTGCGTCGTATCGGTGGGCCCGCCGAGCGCAGCGAACGGGGTCATCGCATCGGTGTTGGCGTCAGGGTCTGTCGACCGTCACGTAATTCCCCAGGGGTGTCCGTCACGTAATTCCCCATGCTCGGGCGTGCTGAGTCGAGGGTAACCCGAGCGGACGGGGTGCGGATCAAGTTGCGCTGGCGGTGCGGTGTCCGGGTCGTTTGCGGGGTCGGTAGGACGGTCCGTCCATCAGGGTTTGATGGCTGGTGTTGATCAGCCGGTCGAGGAGGGACTCGGCGACGACCGGGTTCGGGAACAGCGGATACCAGTCCTTCGGGGCGCGGTTACTCGTCAGAATCAGGGGTTTGCCGGCGATCGCACGATCGGAAACCAGATCGTAGAGGTCATCGGACTGGGTAGTGGTGTGCTCACGCATCGCGAAATCATCGATAATCAACACCAGCGGCCGGGTGTATTCCCGCATCCGCTGACCGATGGTGCGGTCGGCATGGCCGCCGGCCAGATCGGCGAGCATGCGGGAGCACTTGACGAACCGCACGTCCCCACCACGGCGGGCGACATGATGCCCAAGAGCTTGTGCCACATGGGTTTTGCCTACTCCAACGGGTCCGTAGAGAATGACCGACTCGCCGGCGTCGAGCCAGCGCAGCGCGGCCAGATCCCGCAGCATCGCCGCCGGGAGTTTCGGATTCGCGGTGAAATCGAAGTCCTCGAACGTGGCCCGTTGCTCGAACCTCGCCCGCCGCAGCCGGCGGGCCAGCGCCGCGGTTTCCCGGCGGGCGATCTCGTCCTCACACAGCACTTGCAGGAATTCGAGGTGCCCAAGCTGCCCGTCCCGGGTCTGGGCGAGCCGGGCATCGAGCGTGTCGAGCATCCCGGTCAGCTTCAACGTTTTCAGCGCAGCCCGCAGGCTGGGGTCGTGAATGGTCATGACGATTCCTAAGGTGAAAGTAATTGGTGTGCAGCATGTGTCAGTGGCAGCGTTCAACACTTCAGGCGGTGCGTTCGGTGTCGAAGGCATCGGGTCCGCGCAGGAATGCCGGCGCCGGTGCGGGGGCTGGTGCCGGCCGTCCGTCGTGTTCGGTGCCGGCGGCGAGGATGCCCTTGACGGTGCGGTAGCTGGGGTCACCGACCTCGAGGGCGCGGGCGCAGGCCGCGTCCAGGCGGGCGTCGTCGTAGCGGTCCCGCAGCCGGATGATGCCCTGGATCGCCCGCAGCCGGTGCAGCGCGTTGACCTGCGATAACTCGGCGACGATCGCGACGGCGCCGAGACCGATCTGCTCGGCCTGCGCCCGGCACCAGGACACCGTCTGCAGCGTGTAGGCGATCTTGTGCGGAGGGTAGTGCTCGGGGTTCGTCGACCGCCCCGACAGGTGCAGCACGTGGGTGGCGACCACCTGCTCGGTGTGGAAGATCTGCACCACGTCGCCGCTGGTGCGGACCAGCACTTGCTGACCGATCAACCGCCAGGGCACCGAGTACAGGGCCTTGCCGGCCTTGACGTGACAGTCCGGGGCGACCTTGCCGACCTGGTAGCGGACCGGGTCGAATGGTCGCGGTGGAAGTGGTGTGAGACGGTGCTTTTCGACAGCATCGAACACCGCTGTCGGCTGCGCTCCGTCGAGACCACGATGGTTATGGCGACCGTAGACGTCGGTGCACCAGGCCAGAGCGGCGTCCTGCATCTGCGCCAGCGAGGTGAACTCGCGGCCCTTGAAGTACGAATCGCGGATATAAGGCATCGGGCGCTCGATCCTGGGTTTATCCTTTGGTTTTCCGGCGCGAGCGGGGTCGATCAGCAGCCCGTAGTAGGCGGCGAGTTCGGCATAGGCGCGGTTGATCTTCGGGTCGTACAGATCCGGCCGGTCCACTCCGGTTTTGAGGTTGTCGCACACGATCCGGGCCGGCGTGCCGCCGAAGAACTCGAACGCGGCCACGTGCGAGGCGCACCACGAGGACTGGTCCATCCGCAGCACCGGCTGCACGAACAGCATCCGCGAACAGGTCAGGATTATCGCGAACGCCCACACCGCCACCCGGCGGTCGGTGGCCGGATCCCGCCACATCCCGAGCTTGCCGTAGTCCACCTGAGCCTCGTTGCCGGGAGGGACCGCACCCCGGAGCACCGTCACCTTCGGCTCCGCCACCTGATCGGCGAATTGCGCTGCCACATAACGTCGTACCGTCGACTCAGACACCGCGACCTCGTGGTCGTCACGTAGGCGTTGCGCGATCGTCGCGACCGTCACCGACGCCTTCAGCTGCGCGTCGATCCAGTCGTGGTGCGCGGCGATCGCCGGCCACGTCACCGCCCGCGCCGCTGGGTCGCCGACCTCCGGAAACCACCCGGCGATCAGCTCCCGCCAGAGCGCCTCGTCGAACTTGCCGCCCTCGCCCGGCGTCAGCCCGGCCGCCAACGCGGGTGCCAGGTATTTCCGGATGGTCTTGCGGTCGATTCCCAGGGCCGTCGAGATCTGCACCTGAGACCTTCCGGCATCCCAATGCCGGAACAACTCCATCAGATCGATCATCGTCCACGTTCTCCTTGCCACCGTCAGGCCCCTTCCCGGGCCCGTGTCGGTGGCCCAGTCAGGAGCGAACCTGCAGCAGCACCCCAGCCCCGGCCGACACGCCCCAGGGTGGGGAATTACGTGACGGCCGGGTGGGGAATTACGTGACGGACAAACCCCTCAACCTGGGGAATTACATGACCGCTGACAGAGTCACACGGGCCGCAGCGGGTCGTTCCTGCAGGCCCTGCCGATGGACAGTTGTACGGCGGTAGTGCCGTTGCCGTCCGGTGACGAAAGAGAAGAACCCGCACCGGGAGGCAGAGCGCGGGTTCTTCGTGGAGCTGTGCTGCAGTTGGCCGGCGTCAGCGCAGTGCGATGCGATCGCGTTGTCGGCCCGGGCCGCGGGGAGCTCCTCGCTACGTCAGAGGTACGAAGCGCAGCGTCCACGGACCCCTCGTGTTCTCGATTTTGAGGGTCACTGGTCCGGTGGAGGGGTAGGTGGTGACACCGGACGTCTCATTGGCGTTGATGAATGCGGAACCCGTCGATCCGTCGCGATTGACCGGCTTGACGATCAGATGACCCGAGGTGTTCGTGTACTGGACGGTGTAACCACCTGGTTCAAGATTGGCTGTCAGAACAGACTCTCCTGAGCCACTGAGCTCCACCGGCACCGTGGGAGCGGGCACAGCAGTGCTTGTGGAAGCCGTTGGCGCAGTCAGCGCATTGATCGGGGCCGGCTCGTTGGCCTTGGTTGAGGCCTGGCACGCGGTTCCCGCCATGCAAACACCTACTGCCACCACGGCAGCGGTCACAACTTTTCTCACTCAATCCTCCTTGTTGCCGCAGACGCTACAGCTAAGCGAGATCGTCACTCACCGACACCTATGACCTGGGTCCACTGGTGCGACGCACTGCCGAGCTCCTCGGGCTGGGGCGCGATCAGGGTTGCGGGCTGTAACGGCCGAGGAATGGGCGGATTACCAGCTCACGACGTACGGAAGCCCAGCCGACGAAGACTCACCCCACACCGGTTTGACCTGCATATATGCCCATTTTTCCGCCTTTACTACGGGAACCTCGAACGGGTGGCGAGCGATCGGCAATGGCGAGTCCGAGGTCGAACCGGGCTACACAATTGTGTGGCGTGCCGCTCTCCCGGGCGCGATGCTCGCCGGTGGCTCTGCGACACGACTCGCGGCGGCGGCAGGAATCAGCTGAGAGAGGGTGTACCAGATCCGAGACGGTCGCCGCTGAACGAACGGTTCGCCGATGTTTCAGCAGCTCTCATAGGCATGGCAAAGGGCGGTGGAGCGACGAGCGCCGACAACCTGGCGCGTCACAAACATGTGTCGAAAATGCTCGCAAGATGGTTTTTCGACACATGTTCTCGACGCAAGTTTCCGCCAGTGGTGAGCTCGTCGCAACTGTGACTCCCGGCGCTATCTGGCACGTTTTTGCCGACGCTATTTGGCACGGTGCTGTCTGTGAGGCATCTTCAGTCGCGGCACGCTGGCGCCACGATTCATGGCGAGACGGGATCCGAGGTCGAACTGCCGGTGAAGCTTGCCTGGAACCTCCTGTCCTGTGGGTGTTGCGTAAGCGGATCGCTGACGGGGCATCCCGCATCATCGGGAGATGACTTCACGGCGAGCATCGACTTATTCAAGCCATTTCTTGCAGAATGCCAGAGTTTCAGAAACCTCTTTGCAACCAGCAGCTTCATTTGCAGGAAGCTTGTTTCGTGGCCTTCCCCATCGCGTGTGAGGCGGACCGTCTGCCGTAGGGGGTAGCTGGGAAACCGAATTGTCGAGATGTCCTGTCTCGTTGCATATGACCTGAGTTGCACCAGGTGAGCCGGGGATTACTACCGTAGAACCCGCGTCAGTCAAAGACGGGACGTACGTAGAACATGACGAAGGGCCCCGATGCGCCCGGGAAAGTTCCATCCAGGTCATACGCACCTAAGAGCGCACCGTCTTTGCCGACCATCTGCGGCATTTCGCCAAATGGAGAAAATTTGCCTCCGGAACATACGTCACTGCTAAAGCAAATCGAGGCTTGCCGAGTGTTATCGAGGATTAGCTTGAACGGTCTCTGTGCAAAGAAATGGACGGTGCTCCAAACCGAATGAGGCACTGCGTTCGCTCCGGACACTGCGCCAACGAGGCGCACATCAGTTGACGAGCACATCGGCAAGGTCACGAACGCTCGCGCGCCTGTAATGGTCATGCCAGGCCGTTCCTCGGCGCTGTTAAACGGCAAGAATCGGACGCGGTAGCTGCTTCCCTCCTGCACCGGGATTTGCAAGGCGTAGCCCCCATTAGGCGGAGGACTATCCGTATACGCGGCGTCCCGCGCAGAGACTAGTTGCGTGCGGAAGTCCACGCCTTCATTGAAAATCGAGTTATTAAAAGCTGGCACATCGCCTTGCCCATAAGGAACCAGTGGGCGATCCGGCCCCCAATCGGCGGCGAGGGCTGGCACGGGCTCTTGGCACGGCTCATCGTCCGGTTCTGGGCTGGCGACGGTACTTTCTTCGCGAAGCGATGTCACCCATCGCATGACCGGCGGTACGGCTACGACTGCTATAAGTAAGAGTACGAGCATTGTTATGACGGTTGAAGCCGTTCTGCCCTCGAAGCGAAACTCGAGAATGTGTTTTTCTAGCAATTTGAACCAGGGCACTGGGCCAATAGCGAGGAATAGCGGAAAAACGATCGCTACCCGAGGTATCAGTGGGAACTCTAAGAACGTGAGGAAATACCATACGAGCACACAAATAATTAGCGCAGCGGCGAACCATGCGATCAGCTTCCGAACTATGTCCCTGTGCGTCCCGGGACTCTCAGATCCTTCGGACGATTCACTATCCTTCACCGCGCGGCCCCCTTGCCAGGACGCCCGCTAGGTCCCGCCTGCCAAGCCGCTACCTGCTTTTTCCGATCTTTGCTGTGCGGGTCCTTCTCGTTGGATCTTCGTCCTTCCAAGTGTGGATCAACCTTATGCTTCTGAACTTTCTTCGACTCTTCTTCGGGGTCAGCAAACGGATCAAACTCGATTTCCCACGCCCTCGCCATTGCGTCCCGGAACACGATGCGATACCTGTACACGAATAGCGGGGGGCGTTCATAGTCGATCATTAAACTGTCATTTGGCTTGACCTGACCAGTCTCAAGACCTGGCACGTCCTTCATCCACGTGCTCGCGTTGTCCCATTTTTCTGCGAGCACAGGAAAGTCCTTCATCTCTACCGAGCGAAACACGCCGTCTTCCCTAATCATAGGAACCCGCGGTATTGCGTCTTCGAGTTTGATGCGGTCGGCGATCGTTTTAATGTTGTAAATCGTCTTATCAGAATAGTTGAACACCGTCACTTTCAGGCGTTCCCTATCAGTGATGACGATGCGCACGTGCTGCGCCTGCGCCCTGTCTTCCCTCCACTTGTCATAAAAGTAGTACGTCGCAGCAGCTGCGAATGACAAACCGGTCAGCAGTGCACCCGCCCACGCAGCGAATGTGCCCCATACTTCGGCGCGCATCGGCCAATGTGGCAGGTCTCCAAGTACCGGCTCCCAGTCCACTAGCGAATTATGGCAGGTCGAGCTGTTCGAACCCTGCATTTACACCGGAAGCCGAACGCCGATCGGACACGTCCCGAAGCCGGCCCATGACCGGAACGCGCTGAGCTGCACGGTCTCGATAGCCCCGTCCGGTGAAGAATCCCGAATCGGGGCGACGAACGGGACTCCGCCAACTGCTCTGGATAGTTATGCACTGTTTCGGCTTGTCTCTCATTCGATCCTTTCTCGGACACTCCCGGACTCACACGGGCAGTGTTCGGCGACCTTTCGTTATCGAATCGTTGAGTGTCGCGAAAACCCGTCCGAAAACTGTTTGTAGCTCAATACTTCCTGTCGTCGGGTTCTGCAACACTGTGCCGCTGTGAGCACACTTTTGGGGTACGCGAGGGTCTCGACCACCGACCAGGATCCGACACTGCAGACGGACGCTCTGAAGGCCGCCGGGTGTTTCAAGATCTGGACCGATGTCGCATCGGGAGCCAAGACGGACAGTGTCAGATTCAGAAGGCGGCTGCACCGTCATCTGGGGTTTTGCGACCTCGCGCAGCCGACTTCTGGCGATTCCGGTTCAGGAGTGGAGTGCACGGCTGCAGCGAGCAAGTGCGGCGGAAGGAGCAGGGCCGCCGGGAAAGGTGTGTTCCGCCGCCGAGGGGACATATGGACGGCTTACCGTGAGCGTGAGGGCTTGGACAGAACTTTCACTATTCCGCGATCGAGGTGGGACCCTCGGCCTTCTTGCTGGTCAACAATGCGCGAGCACTTTCCTTGCCGCATGATGTCGTCGCCCACCGACCCAAGGATTGCATGCGTTGATCAGCGTCGGCGATATCCTTGAGGGCACGCCATCGAAAGGTGAGTTCAAGGTTGATATTGGACTGGTCGTGCCGCCGGGACCAGTCTGCGGGGATCGGTGCCGACGGAGTGAGTAGACCGTCCGATGGGTGAAGGTGATCCGCTCGACACTCAGCGGTATCCGCCGTCCCCGGCCGCCGAACTGGGTAGATCTGGTTTCGCTGACGTTCAGGAGATCGGCCGCGGCGGTTTCGGCGTGGTCTACCGTTGCACCCAGGCGGACCTGGATCGCACTGTGGCGGTGAAGGTGCTCACCGTCGAACTCGACGAGGAGAACCGGGCCCGATTCTTCCGGGAACAGCGGGCGATGGGCCGGCTGACCGGACACCCGAACATCGTCCACATCCTGCAGGTCGGTGCCACCGACAGCGGCGGTCCGTACATCGTCATGCCGTACCACTCGCAGGATTCCCTCGACGTGCGGATCCGCCGCCACGGTCCGCTGCCGGTGGCGGAGGCGTTAAGGCTCGGGGTGAAGATCGCAGGTGCTCTGGAGTCGGCGCACCGGCTCGGCATCCTACATCGGGACGTCAAGCCCGCGAACATTCTGCTCACCGATTACGGCGAGCCGGAGTTGGCCGATTTCGGCATCGCGCACATCACCGGGGGTTTCGAGACGGCCACCGGTGCCATCACCGGGTCGCCGGCGTATACCGCGCCGGAGGTGCTCGGGGGTGAACCGCCGAGCCCGGCGGCCGACGTCTACGGCCTGGGCGCCACCCTGTTCAGTGCCCTCACCGGGCATGCCGCGTTCGAACGCCGCAGCGGTGAGCAGGTGGTCGCGCAGTTCTTGCGGATCACCACGCAAGAGGTGCCCGATCTGCGGGAGCACGGAATATCGGACGATGTGTCCGCGGTGATCGCCCGGGCAATGTCCCGCGAGCCCGGTCAGCGCCCGGCCACCGCTGCCGACCTCGGCGAGGAACTGCAGGGTCTGCAACGCGCCCACGGCTTCCTGGTCGACGAGATGCCCCTACGATCCGAACCCGACACACAGGGCAACGACCCGCGACCGGGCCCCGAAGTACGACCGAGCCGCGCAGGTGCCTCCGCTCCCATCACGACGAGGAACCTTCCCCTGGAACTGACGAGTTTCGTCGGCCGCCGACACGAGCTCACCGAGGCGAAGAATCTACTGACCAGATCCCGGCTGGTGACGTTGACCGGAATCGGCGGTGTCGGCAAGACCCGGCTGGCGATGCGGATCGCGGCCGCTGTGCAACGCGACTACGCCAACGGTGTGCGCCTCGTCGAGTTGGGTGAACTGCGTGACCAGTGGTCCCTGGACGACGCCATCGCAGGCGCACTGGGATTGCGAGACCACTCGGCGAGGCCACTGCGGGAGGTCCTGATCGAGTTCCTCACACCGCGAGAGGTGCTGTTGGTCCTCGACAACTGCGAACACATGTTGGACGCCGTTGCCGAACTAGGCGAGGCACTATTGCGAGTGTGCCCGGACCTGCAAATTCTGGCCACCAGCCGCGAACCCCTGGTCATCGGTGGGGAGGCGGTGTTGCGGGTCCCCCCGTTGGCTGTCCCGGATCCGGGGCGGCGGACCTCATTGCGGGGGTTGCCCAAATACGATGCGGTGACGTTGTTCGTCGAGCGCGCCGCTGACGCGGTTCCGGGGTTCGCGCTCACCGAGGACAACGCGGGGACGGTGGCGGGGATCTGTCACCGGCTCGATGGGTTGCCGTTGCCGATCGAGTTGGCGGCGGCTCGGTTGCGGGCGATGTCGCCCGAGCAGATCCTGGGGCGCCTGACCGACCGCTATGCCCTGCTGACCCGCGGCAGCCGGGGTGCGCCGACGCGGCAGCAGACGCTGCGGTTGTGCATCGGCTGGAGTTTCGAGTTGTGCACCGCCGGTGAACAACTGGTGTGGGGACGGGTGGCGGTGTTCGCGGGAAGCTTCGAGCTCGATGCGGCGGAGCAGGTGTGCGGCGCCGACCTCGACCCGGGCGAACTGCTGGATATGCTGACCTCGTTGGTGGAGAAGTCGATCCTGATCCGGGAGGAATCCGGGTCGGTGGTGCGGTTCCGGATGCTCGAGACCCTCCGCGAGTACGGCCACGAGAAACTCCAGCAGACCGGTGAGGCTGTGGCTTTGCGTCGCCGGCACCGGGATTGGTACGAGGCGTTAGCGCTCGACGCGGAGGCTGAGTGGATCAGCGCCCGGCAACTCGATTGGATCACCCGCCTGCAACGGGAATACCCGAATCTGCGAGAGGCCCTTGAATTCTCCACCGCTGACGACCCCGCCGCCGGCCTGCGTACCGCCGCCGCACTGTACTGGTTCTGGCTCTCCCAGGGTCTCTACAACGAGGGGCGGCGCTGGCTCGACCAGCTGCTCGCCCACCACAGCGGTCAACCCACCCTCGAACGGGTCAAGGCCTTGCATCGGGCCAGCGTGATGGCGTCTGTGCAGGGTGATCTCGAGGCCGGGACGGCACTCGTGGAGGAGGGGCGCGCGCTCACCGCACGGGCAGGCGACCCTAGAATGTGCGCCCTCATTGCCTATGCAGACGGCGTACTGGCACTCTGCGGCGGTGATCTCGCGTGCGCATGCACTCACCTCGAAACCGCGCGCGCGGAGTCCCGCGAGCGTGAGGGACGCGCATTCGAAGCCAGCGTCCTGTATTTGCTGGGGTTGGCGTATGGGTTGACGGGACTGACGGACCGGGCGATTGAATGCCACGAACGTGTTCTCGCGATTACAGAAACCCTCGACGAGAAGGTGTATCGATCGCATTCGCTGTGGGCCCTGAGCCTTGCCGTGTGGCGACAGGGCGACACCGATCGTGCGGTCCAGCTCCTCGATCAATCGTTGGAGTTGACCCGGAAAGTGCACAGCCCCCGCATCGCCGCAGCCTGCCTCGAGACACTGGCTTGGATCAGTGTCGGACAACGCGACGCGCCACGGGCTGTGGTCCTGATGGGCGCGGCAGAAGGGCTGGCGCGGTCCATAGGCAGCACAGTGGTCATTCATTCCAACTTGGCTGTCTTCCATGAGGAATGCGAACGGAGTACCCGGCACAAACTCGGCGACACGGCATTCGCGGCGGCATTCCGCAAGGGCGAGGGACTTGGCTTCGATGCCGCCATCGCCTATGCCCTTCACGAGCAACCGCCGAGCACCTCTGGACAAGCCATCGGCGAGTCGACGCGACTGACCAAGCGGGAACGCCAAGTTGCTGCCCTGATCGCCGATGGCCTGACCAATCAGGCCATCGCTGCCCGTCTGGTGATCTCCCCGCGCACCGCGCAAGGGCATGTGGAGCACATCCTGGCCAAACTGGGCTTCAACTCCCGGACGCAGGTCGCGGCCTGGGTCGTGGACCGAACGCACGACTAGAACCGACGCAACTCATACGGGCATTACTAGCTGTTGTTGCGAAACCTGTCGTTCGAGCCTTTGCTTGTGCTACTTGTTCCTACGGCTGCACGCTGTGGCGCGCATCTCCACTCTCGGTAGCCCACGAGATGAGAAAGCGCAGAGCCTGCTGGGAAGGTGATCCGGGTGGTGCCGTCATGACCATGATCGACTGATCGGGGTCGTGTGGGCAGGTGAGTATCTGCCAATCCAACGTCAGATCACCGGCCACAGCGTGGTGAAATTGTTTGGTGCCGAACGTTTTATAAGCGACGTCATGTAACGCCCACCACTGACGGAAGTCCTCGTCGAGGACGGATAGTTCGCCGACCAACGCCTGGAGTTCCGGATCTGCGGGTGAATGAGCAACGTCCATCCGGGCGAAAGCCACACAGTTTCGGGCGGCGGATTCCCAGTCGGTGTAGAGGTCACGGATTTGCGGATCGAGAAAAGTCAGCCGCAACAGGTTGCGGTCCCTGAGCGGGAGCGTCCCGAAGTCGGTGTAAAGAGCCGCGGCGAGGCAATTCCAAGCCAGGACACTCATATGGCGGCCGAGAACAAGAGCGGGCGTGTCAGTCAAGTTGTCCAGCAGACGTTGGGTCTGGGGGTGCACCTGCTGCTGCACGCGTTTGCGACGGCGGGGCGCCTCGGATTTGTGTGCGAGCTGGTGAAGGTAGCGGGTCTCGTCAAGGCTCAGGCGCAGGGCGCGAGCAATGGCGGCCAACGCGGAGGCTGACGCACCGGCCAGCCGCCCCTGCTCGATGCGGGTGTAGTAGTCCACGCTGATGGATGCAAGTTGAGCGACTTCTTCCCGGCGCAGCCCGGTGACCCTGCGCGGGTGTCCGCTGGTTGGTAGGCCAACCTCCTCGGGGGTGACTTCGGCCCGACGAGCCCTCAGGAAGTCTCCCAACTCCGTGTGTTCCCCGCGGTTGCTCATGACTGCAATTGTCCCCTGTCGGCGCGGATGTTGGGTGGGCAAGTTTGTTCCCTGGAACCGGTATTGCCAGGAAGGGATCTGCTCTGCCTCGCGTGGGAATTGCGTGTGAATGTGGATGAGGCGTTACGAGGGCCTTCACTTCACGGCTCGGTCCTGATGCCCAGATTGATCCCCCTGAACCAGGAGAGTTAGAACTATGACAACCACGTCAGAGCAGTTTGTGTCGACGCTTGCACGGACACTCGCGTATTCGATGCGGACCCCTGTGCTACGCCGCCCAGACGAGGTGGGTCTCGCCTATGAGGACGTGACTTTCCCTTCGATGGACGGGACTCCGCTGGAAGGCTGGTTCATTCCGGCCGACTCCGACAAGCTTGTTATCGCCAACCACCCCATGCCCTGTAACCGGTACGGCTATCCGGGACACATCGAAGAGTTCAGCTTCTTCGCCGACTTCGAGGTCAACTTTCTCCCCGACTACAAGAACCTCCACGACGCCGGTTACAACGTCCTGGCGTACGACCTGCGCAACCACGGGCTCAGCGGAGCAGGGAACGGCGGCGTCGTCGGCATCGGACTGCTCGAGTATCGAGACGTGATCGGATCCCTTCGCTACGGTCGGTCCCGGATGAACATCGACAACTCCCGTATCGGACTGCTCAGCCGTTGCCTTGGCGCGGACTCCACTATCGTTGCGATGTCCAAGCACCCCGAGGAGTTCGAGAACGTCCGAGCCATGGTCGCGGTCCAACCGGTGTCTCTTCGGCCCTTTGTAGAGGTTGCCTGTGAAACGAATGGCATCCCGGGTGGCGTGGAGATGTTCGCCAAGGAAATCAAGAATCTGACGAGCTTCGACCTGGACGAGCTCTCCCCTCTGTCTTACGCCCCGGATGTGCAGGCTCCGACCTTTGTGATTCAGGTGCGTGAAGACTCCAGTACCCGACCGTCCGATGTGCAGGGAATCTACGACGCCCTCGGTACGCAGGACAAGAAGCTCTTCTGGATCGAGGGCACCACGCGCCGGTTCGACGGGTACAACTTTTTCGCTCAGCAGCCCGCGCAGATGCTCGACTGGTTCGATACCCACTTCGCCTGACGGGCGACCGGTGGCGCACCTGCCGCTGTAGATGCGGTGCCGGAAGACGTTCAGGCGTCGTTCCAGCGAAGTTGGACATCCCGGTCGTGGCGCGCGCCGGACACCTGGGGCACTGGGTGGCCGGCGCGCGCACGAGGCTGTGGTGTGGAGATGAGGCGTGAGTGGGGTCGTCAGCACTGGTTCGTGCCGATCTCCTCCGAGAAGGAAGACTTCGACATCGCTGACTATTGCCGTGTTGAACTAATCGATGTGCGAATCGAACCACTCGAGCATAAGTTCGGGATGCTCACCGAAGTAGTTGTAACCCCGGAACCGTTCAGTAGTTCCCTCGATCCAGAACAGCTTCTTGTCGTTCGCAGCGATGTTGTCGTAGATGGTTTGCACGTCGGATGGCTTCGTGAGGGAGTCCTCGTGTACTTGCACCACGAGCGTGGGCAGCTGCACCGATTTGGCATGCTCGATCGGTGACAACTCGTCGATATGGAAGCCGGTCCGTTTGTGGATCGCCACATCGAACAGGTCGGGCCCATTGTCGATGCCGGCGTCCTCGGATGCGCGTTCGATGAACGGACGCGCAGAAACCGGCTGCAATGCGATCAATGACTTGACGTGACTGAACTCCTCGGGATGTTTGTCGATGGCGACGATCGTCGAGTCGCAACCGAGGCATACGCTCAGGAGGGAGGTTTTCATATTCGACGTGTCCTTGCGTGATTTCGCGTATCGCAGAGATCCGATCACGTCTCGATACTCGAGCAGGCCGATGCCGACGACGCCGCCGTTCCCTGCTCCGCTGAGCCCGTGGTTGCGCAGGTCGTACGCCAGGACGTTGTAACCGGCGTCGTGGAGGGCCTTGTACTGCGGCAGGAAACTGACCTCGAAGCCGCCGAAGTTCGTCCACGGTTCCAGGTGACCCGGATAGCCGTATCTGTTCCCCGGCATGAAGTGGTTGCAGATGACGAGGCGGTCGGAGTCGGCTGGCATGAACCAGCCCTCGAGGGGCACGCCGTCAAGGGATGGGAAAGAGACATCCTCGTAGTCCAGCCCGACCTCGTCGGGGCGCCGAAAGACCGGCGTTCGGTACGACGTAGCGAAGAAGTCGGCCAGGCCGTCGATCACTTCGTTCGATTTGTTGTCGGTCATGGGAATTCACTCCTATATCGCCGGGATCGGGTGTCGTCGCGGTAGCAACCATCCCGGCATCGCTGATTCAGATGTTCTCTATGTCTCGCGGAGCGCGAGACGCCAGGCATCGGTTGAAGGCCTGACCAGCTCCTCATTTCTCCATGGAGCCGGCATCGACCGGCAGCGCCACCCCGGTGATGTACCGCGACTCGTCCGAGGCGAGGAAAAGCAGTGCGTTCGAGACGTCGTCGAGTTCCACCCACGGCACCGGGATCAAGTTCTGCTGGGCGAACCCGGCCCGCGCATCCTCGACTGTCGGCCGTGGGAGGTCGGGTCGGAACAGTTCCAGGACGGCATCGCTCAATCCCATTCCCGTCGGGACGACGGTGGTGTGGATGGTGTTTACCCGGATGAATTCGGGAGCAAGCTCGATGGCGAGCGTGCGCATCAATCCCACGACGCCGTGCTTGGCCGCCGAATAGTGGGCCAAATTTGGGGTGCCACGGAGGCCGGAGCATGAACTGGTGAGCACGATGGATCCACCCTTGCCTGCGATGAGATGAGGGATCGCGGCGGCGCAGGTGTTGTAGACACCGACCAGATTGACGTCGAGCAGGTCCTGCCACATCTCTGAGGTCAACTCGAGCGTTTTGGCCGGTGACATCACCCCCGCGTTAGCGCTCACGATGTCGAGTGCGCCGAACAGTGCCACACCCTCGTCCACGACCGCGGTCAATCCTTCCCGATCGCGGACATCAGCGTGACGAGCCAAGATCCGCCCGCCACTTTCCTCTACCAACGCGACGGTCTCGGCGAGGTCGGCCTCGGTGCCGAGTGCATACGGGACCGTATCGATGTTCCGGCAGACGTCGAGTGCGATGATGTCCGCCCCTTCCTGCGCCAGCCGCAGGCAATGGCTTCGGCCCTGTCCCCGCGCCGCTCCGGTCACGAGCGCCACTTTGCCGGACACTCGACCCTGTGTGTGAGCCACTCGTTTCCCTTCCCTCGAAGCTCTTGTCAACGCGCGCCGTACGGGAGGGTTCGTTCCTCATTCAGGTCCCACACCACGGCCTTCGATCGCGTGTAGAGGTCGATTGCGTCGAACCCGTTCTCGCGGCCGTATCCGCTTTCCTTCATCCCACCGAATGGAATGGTCGGATGGATGGCTCGGTAGGTGTTCACCCACACGGTGCCAGCTTCCAGATTCCGGGCAAGATACTGGATGGCGCGCGCGTCATTGCCCCAGATCTGGGCCGTCAGACCCATCCTTGCTCCGTTCGCCCGGGCGAGAACCTCGTCGATGTCGGAGTACCGCAACACACTGGCGACCGGACCGAAAACCTCTGTGCTGGCGACGATGTTGTCATCGGTGACGTCTATGAGGACGGTGGGGCGATAGAAGTAGCCCTCACCCAGTGCCCCCTCGTCCGCTCGGTAACCGCCCGCCAGCCGGGTCGCGCCCTGGCCGACAGCGGACGTCACTATCGAGTCCACCCGCTCGAGTTGCCGATGGCTGATCAGGGCGCCCATCTGCGACGCCGGATCGCGCGGCGGGCCTACCCGGATCGACCGGGCGAGCAATTCGATCCGACCCACCGCCTCGTCATACAACGCGTCGGGCACGAAAATGCGCGATCCCGCAGCGCAACTCTGCCCGCTCTTGACGAAGTTCGAATGCAGGATCGACGGAATCGCCGTGTCGAGATCGGCATCCTCGAGCAGAATTACCGCACTCTTACCGCCGAGTTCGAGGCTCAGCGGCGTGATGGTCGCCGCGGACTGTGCGATCACCGCCCGGGATGCCTCCGGACTACCCGTGAATACAAGCATTCCGATCTCCGGATGCTCGGTCAATGCGCGACCGGTCACCTCCCCCCGCCCGGTGACCACATTGACCACGCCCGGCGGAATCCCTGCCTCGAGCGCGAGTTCCGCCATCCGAAATGACGACAGCGGCGCAACTTCCGGCGCTTTGAGTACGAAGCAGTTTCCTGCAATCAGCGCCGGCCCGGCCTTCCAGCCGAACATCATCGGGTTGCCGTTGAACGGGTTGACCCCGGCCACGACGCCGTACGGTTCCCGCGCCTGGTAGGCGACGCGGTCCGGATACTGCGCGAACGATCGGCCCTCGATCTTGTCGGCCATTCCCGCGTAGTACGTCAGCCAGCGGGCTCCGCCGTCGACGTCGCCGAGTGCCTCTCGTCGCAGGTGACCGACGTCGTCGGTCTCGAGGTCGGCGAGTTCGTCACGCCGTTCGGCGATCAGCTCGGCCCAGCGGCGGACGAGCCGACCTCGTTCGTCGGGGGCCATGTCTCGCCACGTCTCGCGAAAGACTTGCCCGGCGGTCGTGACGACCTCGTCGACGTGGCCGGCCGATGACTCGAACGCCTCCGCCCACACCTGACCTGTGGCCGGGTTCTCGATCGGGATGTATTCGCCCGAGTCCGGAACGACGGAGCCTCGGGCCCCGACGATTCCCACTCGCGGCATGTGCGCCACCGTGGCCATCTCTACCTTCTCTCTGTGGATGTCAATACGTATCGGCCGCGCGTTCCCGGTCTCGCGGCGGCGCGGTGTGCCTCTGCCGCGTCCTCGAACGGAATCGTGCCCGCGACGCGCAGAGCGATCTCGCCGCGCTCGGCCATCCGGACCAGCTCCACTGTCTGATCGGTGTTCGGGTGGGCGTTCAAGAACCGCCAGTCGAGCCCGCTGTTCGCCGGACGCTCCCCGACCGCGCTCACAGCCGCACCTCCTGGCTCGATACCAGCGAGAACCGACCGGTCGACCGGTGCGGTCGCGATGAGCGCGTCGGCCGGGCCGCGCAGTGCCCGCCGCAGGCAGCCGGCAACATCACGCGAGGTGCGTGAGATGAAATGCCCGCCCCGCCCCTCGATGAAATTTCTGTCGCTGTCATCGGCGATACCCGCAACGGCGATGCCGCGGTGCACCGCCAGATCCATGGCGAATCCGCCGATCCCTCCTGCGGCACCCAGGATTGCAAGTGTGTCGCCTCGCTGTAGCCCCAGCAGTTCCAGGGCTTGAAATGCGGTGTTCCCGTTGAGCGGCAGAGTCGTCAACGCGGCCGGTGATAGCGATGACGGGCAGGGCGTTGCCGATTCGATTGGAACGACGATGTAGTCCGCCTGCGTTCCCTCGCGGGTGTCGAACCAGTACCGCCAGCCGGTTACGGTAATACCGACGAGACTCGCATCGACGTGGGGTCCTACTGCATCAATGCGACCGGCATAGTCCCAGCCCAGCACCAATCGCCCACTTGGTTCGGGAAGCTCGCCGTAGCGTCCGGCCCTGGTCTCGAGATCGACCGGGTGCACACTGGCCGCCTCCACCTTGACTCGGGCCTCGCCGGGTCCTGGGTGGGGCATCGAAATCTTTACTACCTCGATGACTTCCGGCCCACCGAAACGGCTGACCGTCACCGCTCGGTTCATGACGTACCTCGCTGCGCGGCTCCGTGGTCCATGATTCCGCATAGTCCACCGGGTGTGGAGACCCAGATACTGATTCCACCACTCAATTCGGTGCAATCGCCGAGCGGACTGGTTCGTGGGCGTCGCGCTTCCCGTCGTTCTGTGACGTTCGTGTCGACACCAGCAGGATCGCCCCCATCCCGATGACCGCGAAGACGGAGAACGCGTAGAAGTTCCATTGGTAGCCAAGCGTGGACGCCGCTATCCACCCGCCAATGATCGGACCGACGACTGCGCCCGCGCGTCCGATTCCGATAGTGAGTCCGATTGCGGGAGCCCTCAGGGTTCCCCTGAATACCGTGCCCACGTATCCCATGATCAGGATCTGGGTGCCGATCGTCCCCAGGCCGGCGATTGCCACGAAGACGTACAGCATCGGCAGCGGCATCCGGAAGCTGAGCATCAAGATCGATACCGCAGCGAGCAGCAGCACCGTTGCAGTGACCTTTCGCGACCCCACCCGATCGGCGAGGGTCGAGGCGATGAGGACTCCGACCATTGCGCCTGCGTTGAGCGCGAGGAGGAACATCAGTGAGCTTCCGAGCGAGTAGCCGGCCTGCTTCATGATTTGCGGCAGCCATGTGCTGATGCCGTAGGTGATGAGCAGACCGCAGAAGGCTGCGACCGTGAACAGGGTGGCTGCACGCCGGTGCGCCGGCTTCAGGATCGCGCGCATCGACGCGGAGTCGGACCCGGATGACTCGCTCGACGCCGTGCCGGTCCGCTCCACACCGAAGTCGTGGGCGATCGCATCGGCGTCCTCGACCCGGCCACGGCTCATGAGGTACGCCGGCGACTCCGGGAGGTACCGCAGTGCCAGGGGGAACACCGTGACCAGCGGGAGGAGGCACAGTGCGTACATCCACCGGAACCCGAGGTCGGGCAGTAGGAGGATCCCCGCGACCGCGGCAGCTATCCCGCCGAGGCAGTACCCGCAGCAGGACAGCGCGTTGTTGAGTTGGCGCCGGCTAGGGGGTGAGAACTCGATGATCAGCGCGACGGACACCGGGACGAATCCTCCCAGACCGATGCCCCCGATGAATCGGAGGATCCCGAACACCTCGGGGCTGGGCGCGAGGGCGCACAATCCCATCGCAGTCGCGAACCACACCATCGATCCAAGAAAGAGCCGTCGCGGTCCGAACCGTCCTGAGGCCGCCCCCGACGCGAGCGCGCCGATGAGCATTCCCACGAGGGTGAGGCTGCCGATGGCACCAGCCTCCATTGCAGTGAGGCCCCACCGTTCGTACCCCAGCAACGATGGCACCGTGGCGCCGTAGACGACCAAGTCGTACCCGTCGCAGATCAATGCGGCGAAGCAGAGGGCCACGATGACGTTCGGACTTCGGCGGGTACTTGTAGAGCTGATTCCGAGTGCGCCGGTCGCGCCCTCGCCGTCACGCGATACCGTCATGATCTTCCTTTGTTGTGTCGATGTTTCGGTGTGAGGGGTGCGCAGGGCCGGGTGGGACGACACCGTCCCACCCGGCGGCGCAGGTCAACCGCGAGTCGCGGGAATCATGGTGGCGACGAATGTGACGGAACGGTCGGTCCGATTGCTCCAGGTGTGCTTGGTCCCGCGCTGCACGAATGTGTCCCCGGATCGCAGAAGCGTCTCGGAGTCCTCGAGCACGGCATACACCTCGCCGGACACGATGGTGACGATATCGATGGTCTCGGTGACGTGCAGTCCGCTGATGGCGTCGTCGGCGGTGTAGGCGTCCCCGGCTTGCAGGTCGCCGAGAGCGCTCTCGTAGCCCGCCGCCGCATCCCACTCGCTGTCCGGCGGGAACGTTGCGAGGCGCACGACGACGCCCTCGGCCGGAGGTGCCAGAGCGACGGTGCCGTCGAGGGTGTCCTTCGCATCTACCGACGCCGGAATTGTGTCGGCCTGCCAGACGTCGGCGACGGTGAATCCGTCGGTTACTGCACGGGTGGCGGTGTTCTCGTCGAGGACGATTGTGGACTTTCCGTCGCCGTTGACGCCGGACACGACGCGCCGGGCCTGGAATTGCTTGTGGTCGGAAGGCATGGGTGTTCCTTTTCTCGAGTTGTCGTTGTGAGGAAATCTCGGGTAGGGCACTAGCGTTCGGTTCTATTGGTCGTGAAGGATGACGCCGCGAATCAGCTTGCCGTCCTTCAGATCCCGGAATCCCTGGTTGATGTCTTCGAGGCGGTAGTTCTTGGTGGCGAGTTCGTCGAGTTTCAGGTCGCCCTTGTCGTAGAGGCGGAGCAACCGGACGATGTCGTAGTGCGGGTTACCGGAGCCGAACATGGTTCCCTTGATGGTCTTTTCGAATTTCGTCAGCACGGCACCCGACACGTGGACGGTGAGTTTTTCCGGTGCCGCCAGTCCGGTGACCACGACGACACCGCCCCTGCCGACGGCGTCGAACGCGTTCTGCACGACCTCTTCGTCGACGACCCCCACAGTGACCAGAGCCTGATCGGCGCCCTGCCCCCAGGTGATCTCGTTGATCTTCTCGGCCGCATCGGCCGCGGACGCGAATGCGTGGGTGGCGCCGAACTTCAGGGCGGTCTCGCGCTTGAACGCCACCGGGTCGACGGCGACGACGTATTTCGCGCCGGCACTGACTGCGCCCTGGACGGCATTGATGCCGATTCCGCCGATTCCGTAGATGACCGTGGTGTCCCCGGCGCGCACGCCGCCTGCGTAGACCGCAGTGCCCCAGCCGGTCGGCACACCGCATCCGACCAGGACTGCTGTCTCGAGCGGCAGCCAGTCGTCGACTTTGACGACGGAGTGCTGTGAGAGGGTCGCGCGTTCGGAGAAGGTGCCGAGCATGCAGAGGCTGCCGAAGTCGAGGCCGTCTCCGTGGTAGCGGGTTCCGCCGTCGGGGAAGGTGCCGAGGACGGCGTTGGCGCCGAGGTCACACAGGCTCTGTCGGCCGGTGGAGCAGTAGCGGCAGGTTCCGCAGGATGGGATGAAGCTACAGACGACGTGATCACCGGGGGCGACCTTGGTCACCCCGGGTCCGACCTTTTCGATGATGCCGGAGCCTTCGTGACCTGGGACGATCGGATACCTGGGCGTGAGGTCGCCGTCGAGCAGGTGCAGGTCCGAGTGGCAGAGTCCGGAGGCGACGAATTTGATCTGTACCTCGCCTACTCCGGGTTCGTCGATGTCGAGTTCGCGGATCTCGAATTCGGTGCTGTTTTCGAATAGTACTGCAGCTTTGGTCTTCATGGATGTCTCCGTATCGAAAGAGTAAGTGGAGGAAGGTTTTTCAGAGTTTCATCAGGACGGTTCGTTCTTCGGTGTGTTCGGCGACGGCTTGGAATCCGTACTTGGCGCCGTATCCGCTCTGCTTCTGTCCAGAATGTGGGAGCGAGGTGGCCCACGCGCCGTAGCAGTTGACCCACAACATTCCGGCCCGGACGCGGCGGGTAAAGCGGTGTGCGCGGCTGAGGTTCTGCGTCCAGAGACCGCCGGCGAGACCGAATTCGGTACCGTTGGCGAGCGCGAGCGCCTCCTCTTCGTCCCCGAATCGGACGACGTTCACCACGGGGCCGAATACCTCTTCGCGGGCGATGCGCATGTCGGGCGTGACGTCGGCGATGATCGTCGGCTGGTAGAAGTTCTCGTTGACGTTCCAGTCCGCGTCCGCTGACCTGCCTCCGAGGACGACGGTGGCTCCGTCCTCGACGGCTCCGTCGACGTGTCCCTGGACTCGCAGGCGTTGACTGGTCGATATCAGGGGGCCGATGTCGCTGGCCGGTTCGAATCCCGGTCCGACGGTGAACCGCCGCGCCTCCTGCTGCAACCGTTCCACGACCTCGTCGTAGCATCCGGCCTGGACGAACAACCGCGAACCGGCGACACAGACCTGACCGGCGTTCGTGAAGATGCCCGCCGCCGCACCCACGACCGCGGCCGGCAGGTCCGCGTCATCGAAGATGATGTCGGGGGACTTTCCGCCCAGTTCCAGCGTCATCCGCTTCATGTTCGTGGCCGAGGCTTCGACGATGCGGCGCCCGGTGGCGGTGGAACCGGTGAAGTTGATGCGCGCGATCCCGTGATGGTTGGCGAGATGCTCGCCGGCAACGGAGCCGACACCGGGAACGACATTGAGGACTCCGGGTGGCAAGCCGGCTTCTGCGGCCAGTTCCGCAACCCGCAGCGCGGTGAACGGGGTCAGTTCCGAGGGCTTCCCGACAACCGTGCAACCGGCGGTGAGGGCAGGCGTGATCTGGCGCAGGAAACCCGCGGCGGGCGCGTTCCATGGACAGATGGTGCCGACCACCCCCACCGGAACCCGCAGTGTGTGCGCGAAGAGGCCGGGGCCCTGATCGCTGGTCAGACCGGTGAGTTTGGTAGCCCAACCCGATGTTTCACGAATGGTGTCCGCGGCCCAGTGCACATAGGCAAGCGCTTGCCTCGCCGGCATCCCGTTCTCGAGCACGTCGAGTGCCGCGAGTTCGTACGCGTGCCGTTCGATCAGCTCGGCCCACGCCCACAGCAGGCGGGCACGTTCACGGCCAGGGGTCTCGCTCCAGGATTCGAACGCCCGTGTCGCGGCGCCCACTGCAGCATCGACGTCCTCCTCGTCCGCGAGATGGACGATGCCCAGTTCCCTGTCAGTGGCGGGATCCAACACGGGGAGTAGTTTCCGACCCGCCCGGGCGCTGATACGCCCATCAATCCAGGGCAACCATTCACCGCGGAGCAACGCGGAGTCGGCGTCACCGGGCCGAACAGGACAGGGGGTTTGTGGCGTCAAGTAGGTACCTCCGACATTGACGGCGGCTCGCGCTTCACGGGAGCCCTGCCGCATCATGGATCAAATATGATGCGGTAAAACTAACAAGGCGCCGACAGTGTGTCAACCATCACAACGAACAGGCGGCCCGGGTTTCGTGTAGCCGTTAAGCACGGCATTCAAGCCGGCCGTAAGTTGCTGCACAGCAGAATTTTCGGGCGGATATCGCGGAAGACTTCGCGCGGGCGCCGAGCGCTCTAGGCGATAGTGCCCTGCGATGCGCGGGAGATGCTCAGACCCGGCACGGGACCGAAGTCGAATCCGGCAACGAGGGTCGTACGCGCAAAAGGGTGGGACGATCGCCGGATAACTCCCACAGTGGGATAAACCGCGCTCGCTGAACGCAGGGCCGGGGATCGACCGTCATCTCTGCGGTGGCCCCATCAGGGCGTTGGGGTGACGAACGTGCGGAGATTCCCGGTTATTCTTCGGTATCCATGGAAGCGGCGTGTGTCTCCTCGCCCGTCGCCCGTCGGCCGTCGGCGATCGCGACACCGACCAGCACGGCTAGGGCGGCGCATCCCGCCAGATAGGGCGGTGCAGGTAGGGTCGCCACTGCCAGCACGACCAGTGCGACCAGGGCTATCGGCCGCGATATCGGCACCTCGCGCATCACCGACCGCATGTACCAGGTCTGCGCGGCGAAGAAGAGGAACGGGCCGCCGAAGAGAAACACATTGGTCACGGCATCGGTGCGACCAGTCGGATGCGCGATCACCAATTCATCCCCGACCGCGATCGCGAGCAGTCCGGCGACCATCACCAAGAGCGTGTTAATCGCGTAGCGGCTGGTCCTCACTGGGTCCCGGCCGGCAATGACCTGACTCACCGCGCGAGATTCGGAACGGCGAAAGTACACCCACCACACCGCGATGGTGCCGATCACTGCGACCGCACCGGCAAAAAGAGTCATCGGTTCCAGAGGTGCACTGGCAATGGCGGATCCGGTCGTCAGCACCGTCTCCCCCAGCGCGATGATGAAGAAGAGCCGGGCCCGCTCGAATTGATGTTCGGCCGCGAAGTCGATGCGTTCGGAGTGGAATCGCTTTCCCGGCAGCGGGTGTGCGGACAGGAGGCCGAGGAGGTCGATCACCGTCGCGATACCCCACAGAATCAATCGTGCGGGACCGTCGACCACCGCACCTGTGATCCACAGCGGTGCGGTGGCCACGAGCCACACCAGTGCACGCTGGAAGTGCCGGCACATCACGTCGTCGAGCCCGGTGGTCAGCAGCCAGAGCGTTCGTCCGAGCTGGATCGTGAGGTACGTCGCAACGAACAACCACCCCGCCTCGCCGAATGCCTCCGGCGCCGCGACGTTCATGAACAATCCGAGCACCATGATCACCAACAGCATCATGCGAACCGGGGACTGATCGGGGTTGGTCAGGGAACCGGCCCACGACGTGTAGGACCACGCGAGGAACACTGCAACGTACAGCACCAGCGTCTGCGCCAGCCCCGTCCAGCTGAGATGTTCGACCAGATGGTGCACCAGCTGCCCGATCCCGAAAACGTAGACGAGGTCGAAGAACAGCTCGAGGGGACTGACGCGCGGGTCGTGTGGATCACGCTGCAGGGGTCGCGGCCCCGATGTTCTCATCGTCTGCACCCTCCCTGAATCCGGTCGCACGCGTCAGGTCTTAAGGGATTATCCTCGCCTGCAAAATGTCCACCGAGGCGATCAACCAGATCGGTTGGTGCCGAGAAGGTGATTGTCACCGCATAGCCGGCACGTCTGACCCCGCCGACTGGCCCCGCGGCGCATCCCGTCGGTGGAGATGCGGTCGCGTCCCAACACGTGTTTTTCACCAACCGCCGAAGGACAGTCCCCCGTTCACCGACAGTGTCTGCCCGGTGATCTGGCCGGCCTCCTCGGAAGCGAGGAATGTGACTGCGTCGGCTACTTCCTCGACCGCCGGCGGTCGACCTGCCGGGAATCGCTTCAATGCCTTGTCGAAGAGCTTCTGCTGGAAGCTCTCGGTAGCGAAGATCCGGTCCCAGGACGGGGTACCCGAGGTGATGGTCATGGCAACACCGTTGACCCGAATCTGCCACCGCGAGAGTTCCTTCGCGAGTGTTTTCGTCAGCAGGATCACCCCAGCGCCCGCGGCCCCCATGATGGATTCGCCGGAGGTCGGGGTCCGGGCCGCATCTGTCGTCAACATGACCACGGCGCCACCGCGTACGCGCAGGCCTGGCACCGCGGCATGCACGGGGTAGATCCGGGGGAAGAAGCGCGATACGAAGGCACGCTGGAGCTGTTCGCCGGTCATCTCCGCGAAGGGTGTGGGTCCGAACTCCCCCTGTGCGCCGGCGCTGACCACGATGTCGATGGCCCCGAAGTCACGCACCACTCGGCCGGCTACCTCGGCGATGCTGTCGTAGTCACCACAGTCACCCGCCTCGAACCGCACCTGATCGGAGACCTCGCGCAACCGATCCATCGCGTCCTTGCCACGCTCAGCTGACCGACCGTTCACCACTACCGTCGCACCGCGCTTGGCCAGCCGCACGGCGGTCTCGAGCCCCACGCCGCTGGTGGCTCCGGTGATCAGTGCAACCTTTCCATCCAAGTCGGTCTCTGAACCGGCAACCATCTCACTACCTCCAGTGCTCTTGTCGTGGATTGCGAACCCTATTACCGTAACATGGATGATATATGATGCGTATTCTGCGTGAGTTTCCGCGCTACTTCATGCGCCGTCGATTTCGGCCTATCGTGAGCAACTATCCAGACAAGGACAACCCCACTCATGCCCGACTTTTCAATCACCGAGTTCCTCCGTCCCGGTGATCTCGTCGCCATCGGAGAGGCCACTGCCGAGCCGCGCACTCTCGTCGCACGCTTCCTCGATGCCGCCCGCGACATCGACGACCTCACGGCGCTGTGCGGATATGCTCTCGATGACATCTGGCACAGCGTGCCTGACGGGCACCCCACGGTGATGTCCTACGCCGCGCACGGGTCCCTGCGGAAGCTGGCGGCCACCGGCCAACTCCAGATCCTGCCGTGCCATCTCTCGAGTGTGGTCCGGTTCATTCGCAACGGCACCCTTCCGGTCGACGTGGTCCTCATCCAGTTGCCGCCTGCGGACGCGGACGGCTTCCACAGCCTGGGAGCGACTGTGGGCTATCTCGTCGACGCACTCGACTCGGCACGCGTGGTTCTCGCCGAGATCAACCCCAACATGCCCCGAACCAACAGTTCCCGACGCATCCACCAGTCCCGGATCACCGCGACCGTCACGTCCGACATCCCGCTCCCCGGTTCCCCGACCAGACCGGCCACCGAGGTCGACCGGACCATCGCGGCCAATGTGGCAACCCTGATTCCCGACGGTGCCAGTCTGCAGCTGGGCGTCGGTGCGATACCCGCCGAGATCACCAAGGTGATTCGAGAACGATCAGGATTGCGGATCCGGTCCAACCTGATCGGCGACTGGATTTTCGATCTCGTGGACTCCGGTGCCGTCGACATCAGCGTGGCCGGGTCGTGCACCACTGGCATGGCACTCGGGAGCCGGCGACTATATGACTTCGTCGACGGCAACACCGGCATCGACTTCGTGCACCTGGACGAACTTCTGGCGCCCGCCACACTCGCAACCTGCGACCCGTTCATCGTCGTCAACTCCGCTCTGCAAGTCGACCTGCTCGGGCAGGTGAACGCGGAATCGCTCGGTGGACTCTATGTCGGCGCAGTCGGCGGGCAGGTCGACTCCTTCCGCGCCACCCGGATGGCGAAATCCGGTCTGTCGGTCATCGCGCTACCGGCCACCAATCCGGCCGGTGACAAGAGCTCCATCGTCGCGCAGCTCACTGGGCCGACGACGTCACTGCAAAGCGACGTCGACATCATCGCCACGGAGTACGGGGTCGCGGACCTGCGCGCGACCACGGCAGCCCAGCGCGCGGAGCGACTCATCGCCGTCGCAGCACCGGCGCACCGCGACAAGCTGCGTACCGAACTGACCGGCGGACACCGAACCGAGCGGTGACCCCGACACGAAACGAACCACAGACGCAGGAGCGGTCGCGTCGGCGGCGAGTCCTTACCGCGTTGATGCTCGGCAATGCTCTCGTCGCCTTGGACACGACGGTCATCGCGACCGCGGTCTCCGCGATAGTCGAGGACCTCGGAGGTTTCGAGCAGTTTCCCTGGTTGTTCTCCGCGTACCTGCTGTCCCACGCCGTCACGACACCGATCTTCGGCAAACTGTCCGACACCGTGGGCCGCAAGCCTGTCATGTTGCTCGGGATCGGTGTCTTCTTCCTCGGTTCGATGCTGTGCGGGTTCGCGCAGTCCATGACCGGGCTGATCGCGTTCCGTGCCCTGCAGGGCCTCGGTGCGGGGGCAGTCCAGCCCACGGTCCTGACGATCGCCGGCGACATCTACACCCTGCGTGAGCGGCCACGAGCGCAGGGATACATCGCCAGTGTGTGGGCCGCCGCCTCCGTCCTTGGTCCCGCCGTCGGGGGATTGTTCGCCGAGTACGGCTCCTGGCGTGGGATCTTCGTCGTCAACGTTCCGATCTGCGCGGTGGCGGCGCTACTGCTCATCCGGAACTTCCACGAGGACGGTACGGACCCACGGAAGCGGCACAGGCGACCCGACGTGCTGGGTGCAGCGCTGCTGCCCCTCGGTGCCGGGCTTCTGGTGCTGGGGCTCCTGGAGGGCGGCCGGAGCTGGGCGTGGGGGTCTACGACGTGGATCGCGATCGTCACGATCGGAGCGGTCTGCCTTCTGCTGTTCGGGGTCGTCGAGTGGCGGGTACGCGACCCGATCATGCCGCCCTGGATTCTCAGCCGGCGGACCCTTCTGGGCACGGTTCTCACCTCGGCGATCATCGGTGCGGTCGTCACAGGGCTCACTTCCTACGTCCCGCTGTTTTCACAGAGTGTCCTCGCAACGACCGCCCTCACCGGCGGCTTCCTCCTCACCCCGCTGACGTTGGCGTGGCCGCTGGCCTCGAGCCAGTCCGGGCGGCTCTATCTGCGAATCGGATTCCGCCGCACAGCGTTGGCGGGAACGGCGATCACAATCGTCGGCGCCGGTCTGACGGTCCTGTTCGGTGAGAGCACGGCTGAATGGCAGATCGCCGCAGCGTGCTTCGTCATCGGCGCCGGACTCGGATTCATCACCAGCCCCACCATCATCGCCGCGCAGGCGAGCGTCGAATGGCACGAACGTGGAGTTGTCACGTCCTGCACCACTTTCGCCCGCTCGATCGGTGGAGCTGTCGGCGCAGCCGGGTTCGGCGCCCTCGTCGCAGCACACGGCGGTAACCCGCAATCACCGGCCCAGCTGGACGCCGCCCTACACCCGGTGTTCGTCTGCATCGCACTCGCCGCATCAGGGTTGATCGTCACCGTATCGATACTGCCGCGGCACGTGCAGCTCACAACTCGACCGCACGAGGCCGCCGACGGCATATACGAGCGCACCCGGGCGACAAATGCCAGGCAACTAGATCGTTCGTAGCGCCCGGGCCGCCCGAGGTCCGATGTCGAGGACGCAGCTCGGCGCCGACGGCGAAACCACGGATCGGACGGTGTAAGCCGAGACGCGGACAATCACCCGTGATTCACTTGCGACAGCCCGACCTCGCACCAAGCAAGCTCCCACCAATCTCGAGAACCGAATGCCGGGTGCCACGTGGCCATCTACGGACGCTGACACCTGTTCGATTGCGATCGCCGCTGTCCCGGCCGGACGAGATTCATACACCGTGCTCGACACCTTCGTGCGCGGCTGCATGCCCGCTGCGGACCCGGTCGGGTCCGCAGCGGGCAATGGGGAGCGTTGCGCCCGGTTTGCTTGTTACGGGGTGGTTGCGTGCTGTCGTTGCTGTGGATCGTCGATGCGGTCGCCGTTCGCGACATTGCGGTACTGGTCGCCGAGAGCAGAGCCGGCAATGAAGACGGCGCCCGCGACGAAGATGATGGAAACTCCCCACGTGGAGTGGGTAGGCGAGAGGGTGACCATTGTCAGTGCCGCAAGCGGAGCGAGGCCGCCGGCGAAGGCGCCGCTGACTTCTCGCCCGGCGCCTAGACCGGACGTGCGTACATCAGCCGGGAACTGCTGGGCAAGAAAGGAACCGGACGCTGCCAGCAGTGTGGGTTGGACGATGCCGACAGTCAAGATCAGCGCCGCCCAGATGTAGATCGGGCGATCGGTGTCGAGGAGCCAGAAGAACGGGAACGCGAGGACGGCGATGCCACCGGCGCCGATCAGCATGACCCGGCGGGCACCGGCGGCGTCACAGAACCGTCCAGCCAACGGGACGATGACGATCGCGACGGCGCTGGCCAGGCTGATGCCGAACGCTCCGACATTGGCGGCGACATCGCGGAACTCGGCGAGATACGACAGTGAGAACGTCTTGAAGATGTAGCTGATGCTGTTGAGCCCGATGGTGGAAACCGCGACGACGGTCAGTCCGCGCCAATGATTCTTGAGCAGGTTGCGGAGTGGTTGCACCTTCTTCCGCGTCTGGGCGTCGGCTGCAAGCTGTTCGAATTCGGGTGTTTCGGGCAGGTTTCGGCGCATCCAGTAGCCCAGGCCGACCAGGATGAAGCTGAACAGGAACGGTACTCGCCACCCCCAACTGTGCAGAGCCTCGTCGCTGAGGCTCGTCACGGCCGTCACCGCCAGGGAGGAAGCCAACAGACCGATGTTGACCCCCAGCGCCGGCCATGCTCCCTGCCGACCGCGCGACTTGCTGTCGGCGTGCTCGTAGGACATGGCGACTGCACTACCGAACTCAGCACCTGCACCGAATCCCTGAAGGAGACGGAACACGATCAGCAGGATCGGTGCAGCGATTCCGATCGTCTCGTAAGACGGGATCAACCCAATGAGGCCAGTCGCCACGCCCATGAGCAGGAGGGTGAACGTCAGCACCGCCTTCCGCCCGATCTTGTCGCCCAGGATTCCGAACACGATGCCGCCGAGGGGGCGAACCAGGAATCCCACCGCGAACGTGGAGAACGCGGCGAGCGTGCTCACCGCTGAACTCTCCGACGGGAAGAAGATCGGGCCGAACACCAATGCGGCCATCGAGGCGTAGAGGTAGAAGTCGAAAAATTCGAGAGCGGTGCCGACCACCACGGCGGGGCCGACGGACTTCGGCTTCGGACCTGGCGGAGTACCGGCAGCGGTGGGTGGTGTTGGTGACTGGGTCACGTCGAGCCTCTTCTCTTCCATGCAACGTGTGACTGACAGCACTATGCGTTATATATGATGCGGTGTCAACGTTGATGAGCTTCTCTTCGCTTTCATCGACCACACCTGCAATGGAATCGAAACAGGTTGACCTGCATTGCTTTTGCAAAAGTCGGTCAAGGCGATGAATCGGCGCAATACCGACCTCCCGGAATGGAAATAGAGGGAGTCTCAGCCTCCGAGGTGCGAGATCTCGCTGCCGATGCCCGCGGAGCTCCTGGCCTGACGCACATCAGGGCGACGACTTCCAGGGCCCCCGCAGCATGCGGAGGCCCTCGAAAGCAGAAGTCTCGGATAACGGCCGCGATTGCTCCAAGATCGAGATTCGTCGAATCTGGCTGGCAAGGCCGAGCCGGATATCAGCACCACCCGGCTCGGATATCACGTCGGGTCAGTCGGTCACTCGGCTCAGGCTGTGTGCGTAGGCGAGGATCTCGCGGGCCGTTTTGATGTGGGCGTAGTCGACGTGCATGTCTTCGTACCGGACGGCGGCCAGCCCTTGGGCTTCGGCGTCATCGAAGGCTTCGATCATGCCCGAGTAGAAGGCGATTTCGGCGTCGGACGGGCTGAACACCTCGTTGGCGAGGGCGATGTGCGAGGGATGGATCAACACCTGACCGCGGAATCCGAGTTCGCGGTTGCGTTCGGAGAAGTTGCGTGCGCCGTCGTGGTCGGTGAGGTCCTGCCAGACACCGACCAACGGGAACTCGAGACCGTTGGCGCGGGCGGCGAGCAGGGCGCGGCTGCGCAGATACAGGGTCTCCTGACCGGATGGGGTGAACTGGAACCCGACGGATCTGGACACGTCCGCGTCGCGCGCGGTCCCGGCGAACAGGGTCGCCACCCGAGGGGAGGCGACGGCGATCTTCTCGCAGTTCGCATACGCCTCCGCGGTCTCGAGGCAGCAGATGAACTCCAGTTTCCCGGCGTCCACGCCGTTGGCCCGCTCGAAATGGGTGACCAGCGCGTCGAACCGGACGATGTCATCGGGACCGAAGGTTTTCGGCAACACGAAACCGTCGAGTCCCGGCAGTGCCACGGCGGCGATGTCGTCGCCGGTGATCCCGGTGTCCAGTGCGTTCAGCCGCACATACAGTCCGACATCCGCGCCGGCCTCCCGCAACCGCACGATGGTCCGAGCGGCCGTGGCGCGTCCCTGATCCTTCAGGTGCTCGGGCACGGAGTCCTCGAGGTCGATAATCAGGCCGTCGGCACCGGCGGCGATGGCCTTCTCGGCCCACCCCTCCCGATGCCCGGGCACGAACAACAACGAACGAAGCGGTCTCATGGTTTTCTCCCAACGTGTGTGAAATCGTGTGTCGAACCTTGCGATTACGGCCGCACACCGATGTCCGCGGCGTTCGGTGCAGTACTCGCGAACTCCGTCCGGATGGCGTCGGTGTCTGCGCCCAACGCCGGGACCCGGCCGGCTGCCACCGTCCACCCCTGTGCGAGGCCGGGCGGCAACAGGGCGGGCACCGGGCCGACCGGGGTGTCGATATCGCGCCACCGGCCGCGGGCGGCCAGTTGCGGGTGCTCGACGAGGCCCTGGACCCCGTTGAGCCGGGCGTTGCCGATCCCGGCCGCATCGGCGGCCTGCTGGATCTCGGCCAGGGTGCGCTGCGCGCACCAGACGCCGACGATCTCGTCGAGTGCGGTGCGCTCCCGGACCCGGTCCGCGTTGTGCGCGTACCGCGGGTCGGCGGCGAGGTCCGGACGGTGCAGGAGGTCGGTTGCCAGGCGACGCCATTCCCGGTCGCTGGTGGTGCCGAGCACCACCGTGAGGCCGTCGGCGGTCGGGTACGCCCCGTACGGGGCGACCATCGGTGAGCCCATCCCGACCGGTTCGGGTTCGACGCCGCCGTGGATCACCTGGTTGAGGGCGAAACCCATCATCTCCGCGACCACGTCGAGCATCGCGATCGGGATGACCGCCCCGCGTCCGGTCCGCTCCCGCTCGTACAGTGCGGCCAGGATGGCCGAGTACGCATACAGTGCGGTTCCGATGTCGGCGATCGGGATCCCCGGTTTCGCCGGCTGCCCGGGTAGCCCGGTGATGGTGCAGGACCCGGCCTCGGCCTGAATGAGCAGGTCGTAGGCCCGCTTGTGATCGAGCGGTCCACCGCGCCCGTACCCGGAGATGTCGACGATGATCAGGCGGGGATACCGCTGGGCCAGGTCGTCCACGCCGAGACCGAGCCGGTCCAATGCGCCCGGAGCGAGGTTGCTGACGATCACATCCGCCCGTTCGAGCAGGTCGTGCAGCAGGTCGTGGTCGGCGGGCGCCGTAAGGTCGAGTGCCGCCGACTGTTTGCCGTGGTTGAGCCAGACGAAGTGGGCGGCCAGCCCGCGTACGGTTCGGTCGTAGTGGCGGGTCGAGTCCCCGGTACCGGGTTGCTCGACCTTGATCACCCGGGCACCCAAGTCGGCCAGGTGCCGGGTGCACAGCGGTGCGGCGATGGCCTGCTCGAGCGCGAGGACGGTGATCCCGTCCAGCGGCCCGCTCACGTGAACCTCGGCTCACGCTTGTCGCGGTGCGAGGCGATACCCTCGGCCACATCCGGACCACCGAACCCGTAGAACTCAAAACCGAGGGAGGCGTCGAAGATCGGCATCGCCTGCCGGTACCAGTTGTTCAGGGCGTGCTTGGTGAACCGCAACGCGCTGCGCGATCCGCGCGCGAGGTTCTCGGCGATCTGTAGGGCGCGGTCCTGCACCTTCTCGTCGTCCACACAGACCGAGACCATCCCGATCCGTTCGGCCTCCTCGCCGGTGAGGACCTCGTTGGTGAGCAGGTGATACTTGGCCTTGGCCATCCCACACAGCAGCGGCCAGCAGATCGCAGCGTGATCGCCGGCTGCCACCCCGATCCGCACGTGCCCGTCGACGATCTTCGCGCGCCGACCGGCCACCGACACATCCGCCAACAGGGCGGCGACCAGTCCGGCCCCGACCGCGGGGCCGTTGATGGCGGAGACGATCGGGGCCGGGCATTCGATGATGTTGCGGACCAGATCGCGGGCCTCGGCCATGACGCGGGTGCGGGTGTCGAAGTCCTTGACCATCGCATCGATGAGGTCGAAGCTGCCGCCGGCGGAGAAGGCGCGGTCGCCGGCGCCGCGGATCAGCACCGCCCGCACCGACTCGTCCCGGGCGATCGCTGCCCACACATCCGCCAACTCACGGTGCATGTCCGCACCGACCGCGTGCAGGTCAGGTCCGTCGAGCACGATCCGCAGCAATCCGTCCGAGGGCCGGTCGATCGCCAGGGTCGGGAACTCGTCGTACGTCTTCATTGCTGTACCTCTAATTCCTCGAGGAGATTGTTCGATTGGAGGTCGGGAGCCGCCCAGGCGTCGAGCAGATCGGCGGCCGCGACCTGGTCGGTTCGCGGCACCGATGGTCGGCGAGCGGGCGTACGGGCCAATCGGGGTGCCGGCGCCGGTTGCAGTACCCCACCGACCCGCTGGTACAGCCCGCGTTCGGCGTTGTGCGGGGCCGCGGCGGCCTCGTCGAAGCTCAGGACCGCGCTCACGCACGCGTCGGTGCCGGCATAGACGGACTCCCACTCGTCGCGGGTCCGCCCGACGATCGTCGCCGCGATGAGTTCCCGCAAGTGTGGCCACCGAGCGCGGTCATTCTGGTCGGGCCAGCGGGTGGTATCCGCCCCGAGGCCGGCGAGGAACTCGCGGTAGAAGTCAGGTTCGAGTGCACCAACCGCGAGGTAGCGGCCGTCCGCGCACCGGTAGGTGTCGTAGAACGGTGCTCCCGAGTCGATCCAGTTGGTGCCCGGCTCATCGGAGAACAGTCCGGCCGCCCGCAGTCCCTGCAGCTTCGCGGTCAGCAGGGCAACACCATCGACCATGGCGACATCCACGACCTGTCCCCGTCCCGACTTCGTTGCTTCCAGTAGGGCGCATACGATTCCGAACGCCCCGATGGCTCCGCCACCCGCGTAGTCACCGAGCAGGTTGATTGGCGGACGAGGGCGTTCCCCACTCCGCGCCAACGCATGTAACGCGCCCGATTGGGCGACATAGTTGATGTCGTGCCCCGCTTCCTGAGCACGGGGGCCGCACTGCCCGTAGCCAGTCAACCGCGCGTAGACGATCGCCGGATTGTGGCCGAGCACCACCGCGGGCCCCAAACCCAGCCTCTCGACGACGCCCGGGCGGTAGCCCTCGATAAAGACATCTGCGGCCGCGGCCAACCGCTGGGCTGTCTCCACACCGCGCGGGTCCTTGAGGTCCAGAGCTGTCGTCTCGACGCCGCGGTTAGCCACGTCGTACTCGTCGCGCAGACCATCGGTCTGCGCTAACGCTCGCGCCATCCGGTGAGCAGGCCGCACCACACGCACCACCTGCGCACCCATGTCAGCCAACAACATCGACACATATGGCACCGGGCCCATACCGGACAACACCAGAACCCGGACGCCGCCGAGTGGTCCGCTCATATCGCAACTCTTTCGCTCAATGGGTACCGCCCAATCACATCGCTGTCACGCTGCGGCCATCGGCCGAGGCCAGTGGGGTTCCCCAGAATTTGACCGTGCTTTTACGCATATTACACAATATATTGTGCGGCAGGAAGATAGTCTCAAAACATCCGGGCGGAGTCCACGGAGGGAGTGGTCGAAAATGCGCCGAAAGGGCAGCCGTGAATGCGGTCACGTCACAAGAAGGCGTTGACTGACGATCCGCGGCTAACCGGTGACGGGCGCCGGCAATCCGGAGAACTCAGGGCCGTCGCGGTTCTGCTGGCCCGGTGCGGGCGCCGAGCCCCTGGGCGGGCGAATGTATATTATGTCGAGTCTTATAATCCGGGAAAGGTGCGAAGGTACGATGCCCCTGAGTGACAGGTCAAGACGACAGCAACTTCCCGACGAAGTGGCCTCGTACGTTCGTGAGATGATCATCTCCGGCGAGGTGCGGGCGGGTGATTTCCTCCGGATCGAGCGCATTGCCGAAGCCGTCGGGGTCAGCACTACGCCCGTCCGCGAGGGTCTGCTTGCGCTCCGAAGCGAGGGATTCGTCGAGATGGTCCCTCGACGCGGCTTCATGGTGGCCCCGTTCACCAAGCAAGACGTACAGGACCTGTTTTGGGCACAGGCCCAGCTCGCCGGTGAACTCGCCACCCGGGCGGCCAAGAACATCACCCCCCAGCAGATCGCCGAGCTCGAGGCAATCCTCGAAGCCCACCAGGCCGCGATCGCTCAGGGCGACAAAGACGGTATTGCCTCATGGGGTCATGCGTTCCACCGCAAGATCAACTTGGCTGCGGGCTCTCCGCGCCTCGCCCGCCTCCTCGGCTCGATCGTCACGAACCTTCCGAACCGTTTCTATGCCACCATTGAGGGCCACCTCACCACAACGCAGGAGGAGCACCCGCTCCTACTCGAGGCCTTACGGAAGCACAGCGGCAAAAAGGCCAAGACCCTCATGGAATCGCACATATTGGACGGCGCGGATCACCTGATCGAGGAACTCGAGCAGCGCGGGCTTTGGGAAACGGACTCCGAGGCGAACGCGGGCTGAGAGACCGGTGCGGATCAGGCAGTCGATCCGTCCCGGAACATCGCGACATGAAGAAAGCGAACCGGGTCCCGCTACTGAGCCTCGAGGCGGCTGGCCCATTGCCCTGTCGCACCATGTGGACGCACGGTCGGCACATCAGCATCGCCACTGACGCACGACACGCTCAGCCCCAGCACGTCCGCGCGTCTCGCTCTCGCTCTCGCCGTGAGCTTTGTCGTGGATGCCCCCGGCCGCGGCTTTCACTCGCCGCGGCCGGCGGCCTGGCCCGCGGTCCCCTGTTGGTTCAGTAGGACCGTGGGAGTCGGATATCAGTAGGAGCGGGGAAGCCCCAGCACCTGCTGTGAGATGTAGTTGCGGACCATTTCTTGCGAGAACGGGGCGTTGCGCAGCAGCCGCACCTCCCGCCACAGCCGCTCGATGTGGTACTCCTTCGCGTACGCGTAGCCACCGAAGGTGGAGAAGGCCCGATCGCACGCGTCGAACCCCGCCTCGGCGCCGAGGTACTTGGCCGCGGCCGCTTCGGCGCCGCAGGGCTGCTGGGCGTCGAACAGGTCGGCCGCCTTCATGGCCATGCCTTCGGCGGCCTCGAGCCGGATCCACGAATCTGCCAGGGGATGTGCGACGGCCTGGTTCTTGCCGATCGGGCGGTCGAAAACGATGCGTTCGTTGGCGTAGTTCGTCGCCAGGTCGAGGGCGGCGCGGCCGAGGCCGATGCCCTCCATCGCGACGCAGATGCGTTCCGGATTCAAGCCGTCGAGCAGGTAGTAGAAGCCCTTGTCGACCTCTCCGACAACCTCGTGGTCGGCGACCTCGAGGTTGTCGATGAACAGCTCGTTGGTGTCGATCGCGGCGCGGCCGAGCTTGTCGATCTCGCGGATGGTGATCCGCTCGGGATCCATTTCCGCGAAGAACAGGGTCATGCCGTGCAGTGGCTTGTCGTCGCGTCGCGGTGAGGTGCGTGCGAGCAGGAGGATGCGCTGCGCGTTCTTGGCGTTGGTGATGAATACCTTCTGGCCGTTGATCACCCAGCCGCCGTTGATCTTGGTGGCCTTGGTCTTGATGCGGGAGGTGTCGACGCCGGCGGTGGGCTCGGTGACACCGAAGGCCATGAGCATTTCGCCGCTGGCGAGCTTCGGCAGGTACTCGCGCTTCATCTCTTCCGAGCCGTAGCGCACGATCGGTGCCGGCGGGAAGACGTAGAAGTGGACCGCCGAACCGCCGCTCATGCCGGCGCCCGATGCGGAGATCTCGCCCATCATCACGGCGGCCTCCTTGAGGCCCAGGCCGATGCCGCCGTACTCTTCCGGGATCATCGCGCCCAGCCAGCCGCCGGCGGCGAAGGCCTTCACGAATTCCCAGGGGTACTCGTGCTTGTTGTCCTTGTCGAGCCAGTAGTTGTTGTCGAACTTCCGTGCCAGCGCGCGGGTTGCCTCGCGAACGACTTCGACGTTGCTCTGGTCGGTCTCACTCATCGGTTGTCCTTTTCTATGAACCCGTGGATACGGGGATGTCTTCGAGTGGTGTCGCCGGGTCGAGTGACGACATGTCCCCGACCGGGTCCCCGAGGAACCGCGCCCGGATGGCGCGGCGCATGATCTTGCCGTTCTTCGTCTTCGGCAGGGTCGCGACCGTGTGGACGGTCGGGGCGAAGGATTTGCCGGCGTTGGCCAGGGCGGTTGCCTGTAGATCGTCGAGATCGGCAACCGCGTGAGGGCGGAGAACGGCGAACGCGACGGCCCGCTGACCTCGCAGCTCGTCCGGTACCCCGATGACCGCGACCTCGCCGATCCGCGGATCCCGCAGCAGCGCCGCCTCGATCTCCGCCGGCCCCACTCGACGACCCGACAGTTTGATCGTGTCATCCGAGCGGCCGTGGATCCGCCACACCCCCTTCTCGTCGATGCTGGCGAGGTCACCATGCACCCACACCTCGTCCCACCGCTTCCAATACGTTTCGAGGTACCGGTCACGGTCGCGCCAGAACGCATGAGTCATGCCCGGGAACGTGTTCCGCACGGCCAGCTCCCCCACCTCGCCGACAAGCGGCGCACCGTCCTCCCCGAGCACGGCGGCGGCGACGCCGGGCAGCGCCCCGTTGAACGCCGCGGCCGCAGTGGGCAGGAACGGGTACCCGATGACGATGCCGCCGCCGACCTCGGTGCCGCCGCTGTAGTTGATGATCGGTCGGCGGGACCGCCCGACCTGCTGGAACAGCCACCACCAGGTGGGCTCGTCCCACGCCTCGCCGGTGGAGACGAAGGAGCGCAGCGTCGGCATCTCCCGCGCCGCCCCGTCCCCGCCCGCCATCAGCGCGCGGGCCGCCGTCGGGGCGATGCCCTGAATGGTGACACCGTTGCGTTCGACGATCTCCCACATCCGGTCGATGGTCGGGTAGGTGGGCAGGCCCTCGATCATCACGATGGTGGCACCGAGCTGCAGTGGGCCGGTCATCAACAGTGGACCGACCAGCCAGCCGAGGTCGGTGATCCAGGAGACCACGTCGTCGGCGTGGACATCGAAGCCATAGGCGAAGTCCACCGCCGCCTTCACCCCGAAACCGCCGTGCGAGTGCACGATGCCCTTCGGGCGACCCGTGGTGCCGGAGGTGTAGACGATGGTGAGCGGGTCGTTCGCCTCGGTCGCCGCCGTCTCCACCGGTGCTGGATTCGGGTCCAGGTCGTCGAAGTAGACGTCGCGGCCCGCGTGCATTGCGACATCGGTGCCGAGGTGGCGGAGGACGACGACGGTGCGGACCGACGGCGCCGATTCGAGCGCCTGATCCGCGGTCTCCTTCATCGGCACCGCCTTGCCGCGGCGGGTCGTGCCGTCCGCGGTGATCAACATGACCGCCTCGGAGTCCTGCAGCCGGGTGGCCAGCGCATCCGGTGCGTACCCGGTGAATGTCGGCACCGAGATCGCGCCGATCATCGCGATCGCCAGGAACGCAACCACGGCCTCGGGGACCGCGGGGACGAACAGCACCACCCGATCCCCGCGCACCACACCGAGCTGGGTCAGGTTCGCCGCGAACCTGCGCACCGCACGATCGAGCTCGGCGTAGGTCAATTTCCGCCGTTGCCCACTGTCCCCCTCGTAGATCACCGCCGTCTTGTCCACGAGTTGGCCGACAGCGTGCCGGTGTGCGCACAGGTTCGCGACATTGAGGTGCCCGCCGGTGAACCACCGCGGGAAGGGTTTGCCGTCGGACTCGTCACGGACCTTCTCGAACGGTGCGTCGAAGGTGATCTCCAGATCGTCGACGACGGCGCGCCAGAAGCGCTCCGGGTCGGCAACCGCCGACCGGTTCAACTCCTCGATGCTCTCGTACCCCCAGCGCCGCATCGCCGTCAGCAACCGGCTGCGCTCGACGACCGACTCACTCGGCACCCACGCGTACTGCGCGGTGTCATCCTGCTGACTCTTCGTCATACCCGCTCCTTCTCGAAACGCCTGCAACCGGTTAGGCGTTGACCGATTCGGTCGCGGTGCGCTTGAGCATCAACCCGGCGCGGCGGCACTCACACACGACCTCGTCGCGCTGGTTGATGCCATAATGACGGAACTGAACGACGCCGGAGTCGTTGCGGCTCTTCGATTCCCGCTTGTCGAGGATCTCGGTGCGGACACGGATGGTGTCACCGTGAAAAACGGGCTTGGGGAACTTGACGTCCTCATAGCCGAGGTTGCCCAACGTGGTGCCCTGGGTGGTCTCGGGCACCGAGATACCCGACACCAGACCGAGGATGAACAGGCTGTTGACCAGGCGCTGCCCGTAGATCGAGTCCTTGCTGTACTCGGCGTCCAGATGCAGCGGTGCCAGATTCAACGTCATCGTGCTGAACAGAATGTTGTCCGTCTCCGTCACGGTGCGCCGCGTCGGGTGATCGATGATCGCACCCGGCTCGAATTCTTCAAAGTACAAACCAGGCATGGGGGTCCTTTCGATTCGGCGGGATTCCCGCCAGAACAAGTTCACGTGATATCGCATGTTACACAATATATGATGTGTGTCAATGAGACGCCGGACCTGCAGTCAGCGAGAAATCTTGATGCGGGTAGGCCCGCCCTGCCTGTTCAGCTGATGATGGTCGTCTTCAACAACCGACGATCCGGTCCGCGGATGCGCGATGGATTCGATCCAATCGGATCTAGCCAGCTTCACCCCAAGGCCTGCACCCACGGAGAACAGAACTGGCGCATGGGGAATCCCCGCTGAACACGCGTCAGCAGGGAGCCTGCGTGAGCTCCGGTACCGTGAGCCTCACCGGCACTGTCGGCACGTCGACTCGCCAAAATAGCCGACATCACAGAGCCCACACAGCGGGTGCAACGTAAGCGCTAGGGCCCCCAAGAGCTCGTCGAAACCAGCGACTCTGCCGCTGGCAACGCAACAGATGTAGCCGCTATCAGAAAAACGGCAAGACGTAGAGAAATAAGCGCGCCGAGTTACACCGAGTCCGGCCTTGGGAGGTACGTCAAGTGCGCAAATTCGGCGCTGTCGAACTATTTCGCCGCTACTTAGCGGTGTCGTCGCTCCACATGCCTTGTTCTTCGAGCTTCGCGATCAAATGATCAGCGGTGGTGGCGATGTGCTTCTTCATCATCGATCTGGCCGCGCGGGTATTCCGGGTCCGCAAGGCCTCCACCAGCTGCGGATGTTCGTTCACCGTGGCGTCTACCTGCTGCTCGATCGTCGCGTAGAAACGGTTCGGAAGGTGCTTGACCACCGACCCCAGCAACAGCGCCAGTCGGTGCGAATCGGCGGCATGGTTGATCTGACGATGGAACTCATGACCCAAATCGGTGACCCGCTGGCTGTCACCAGCTGCGACGGCCTCCTTGTTCTCCGCCATGATCTGGTCGAGCCTTGCCAACTGCTCCGAGCTGATGTTCGAGGCCGCCCGTGCCGCAAGCTCACCAGCGAGCTGGGCCTGCGCCCAGAACAGGTCGCGGATGTCTCGCCTGGTAAACGAGGCGACGATGAACCCACGCCGAGGCACCATCTGCACAAAGCCCTCGCTTCGCAACAGCTGCATACCCTCCCGAACGGGGGTGTTGCTGACTCCGACCGCTTCACAGATCGGCTCCATGCGCAGAAACTCACCCGGCTTGACCTCGCCCGAGAAGATCCGTTCACGCACGTAGCTGGCCACCTGCTCAGGCAAACCCTGCTGTCGATTGGCGTTGCGCGCACCGTGCGCCCGTGCGTCCACCATCATCTTGAGCTCCCAACCAGGTCGTTTCGTCCACCCGCACCTTACTCCACTTCCCGCATGATATGCGATATCGACACACCCGCTTGTGGACACCGGCACCACGAGAATCTTCGCCCCGTTCGGGCGACATTCAGCTCTCAACGCACGCTCCTATTGGAACAGCCGGCGCTTAGACCTAGCCAACAAACACTATGATGCGTAATATATGAACCAGATTCCACTTCCGCCGGCGAGCCGATACAGCGGGCCCAGGATGGCGCATCCTTTCCAGAACGAGGTACTCGATGAGTCCGAAACCTTTGCAACACGTACGAATCCTTGAGATCGGTGGTTACATCTCCGCCCCCTACAGCACTTCGATCCTGTGTGCACTGGGAGCTGAGGTCGTGAAGGTCGAGAAGCCGCAGGGCGGTGACGACTTCCGGCGGGACCTCGATCATCGCAGCCCCTACTTCGTTCAGTACAACGCCGGGAAGAAGAGCATCGCGGTGGACGTCAAACGACCTGAGGGCGTGGACCTGGTTCGAGCCCTCCTGCCGAAGTTCGATGTCCTGATCGAAAACATCCGGCCCGGCAAACTCGCTGCACTTGGCTTGGGCCCCGGCCCGTGCCGTGAGGCCAACCCCGACCTCGTGTACACCTCCGTCACGGGATTCGGCAACGGTGGCCCCCTGATTGATCGCGCCGCCTACGACACGATCGGACAAGCCCTGGGAGGGATGTACACCGTGATGGGCGACGCCGGTGAACCCCAACTCTCGGGCACGTGTATCGCCGATCTCATCACCGGATTTGTCGGCGCAACCGGCGTCCTCGCCGCGCTCGTCGCACGATCGAAGACCGGGTCGGCGCCGCGAATCGAAACCTCGATGCTCGAGGCGGTCAGTGCACTGACCGTCGACGCCCTGACCCAGATGTACGACGACGGGGCCGACCCACACCGGCAATCCCGCCATCCCCAGGCCCAGAACTTCTGCCTCCACACCGGCTCCGAGGGTGTGATCGCCATCCACCTGTCATCTTCACAGAAATTCTGGCGTTCACTCACCGACGCCATAGGACGTCCGGACTTACTCGACGATCCCCGTTTCTCGAACTACCCATCCCGGGTCCAGCACTATTCGGAACTGGTATCTGTCGTGAAGGCCGAGTTCCTCACCCGGACAGCGGACCAGTGGGAAAAAATCCTTACCGATGCCGATGTCCCGTTCGCGCCCGTGCTCGGCATGTCCGAGTTCGCCACGCACCCGCAAACTGAGTTCCTCGAACTTCTCGAACCGCAGGACGAGGGGCCGGCGCTGCTCCGCGCTCCATGGCGATTTGACGGTGCACGCCCGAGCCGCGCCGGCTCCACGCCTCGCGTGGGCGAACACACGCGCGCGGTTGCCGCTGAGGTGTATGACGAACCAACGATCGACAAGTTGCTTCGCGACGGTGTGCTGTTCGCACCCTAAGGCCGTCCCGCGATGCCCAATGGTCCAAGACTCCGGAAGGTGCGTGCGACAATGCTGCAGACCCCCAACTCCACAAAACAACAACTTCCCGAGGAAGTCGCCACACAGGTACGCGAAATGATTATTTCCGGGCAAGTACGAGCCGGTGAATTCCTCCGAATAGAACCACTGGCCGCCGCCTTCGGCGTAAGCGCCACGCCCGTCCGAGAAGGACTCCTCACACTCCGCAGCGAAGGATTCGTGGAAACGGTCCCTCGACGTGGGTTCCTCGTGCTTCCCGTCACCCGGCAAGACGTCCGCGATCTCTTCTGGGCACAGGCCCAGCTGGCCGGCGAGCTTGCATCGCGAGCCGCCACGCGCATCACCCGTGACCAGATTGAAGAGCTGAGAATGAGTCTCGATGAACATCAGGACGCAATAGCACGGCGCGACGGTGGTGAAATCGCCTCACGGGGCCACTCCTTTCACCGCAAGATCAACATCGCCGCGGACTCACCGCGGCTCGCCCGACTGTTGGACTCGGTTGTCACGAACCTGCCAAACCGCTTATATGCCACCGTCGACGGCCACATTTCGACCACACAGGTCGACCATCCTCTCATACTCGACGCCTTGAGTAAACGCGCCTCCAAGAAAGCGAGAGCTCTCATGGAAGCCCATATCCTCGACGGAGCCGATCACTTGATCTCAGAACTCGAGCTGCGTGGCTTGTGGGCTGACACCCGCTAGTGCGGCGTGGCATGAGTATTTTGACAGTCGAGAGCGAATGGCACTACGCGCATTTCCGTCGCTGCGGCGAGGGCCTCAAACCTCGGAGGCTTCGGCTGTCCCGACTATCGGATGTGTGAATTCCCATGAACTCTCGTGAGTATCGCCAGTGGCGCCAAAGGCGTCGCGCCTGGATCGAAGCCAACCGCAAACGCAACCATCCTGACACCGAGGCGGAGCTCCTCATTGAGTTCGCCAGCAAATGGGCACCGTTCGGGGGCGCCACCGAGGAGGAAATCCTTGTGCACTTCGGAATGACAATGCGCCGGTTCATCGAGCGATTGTGGCAGGTCATCCCTGAATCGAACTGTGCCCAAGACGAGATACGCATTTTAGCGAGCGTATACCCGCACCCCCGCCGAGTCGGCGACCCGCACGTCATTGGGTGTGACCGGATCGTCTAGTGTCTCGCGACAACTTGTTCGTCAAACAACTTGCCCCACGCCGCACTAGCCGCCGGAACGGTCAAGGATCGCCAGTAGGTCGGGTAGGACGGCCGTCGGCGACCTCTTCCAGGTACCGGTGGGCGGCGATGCCTCGGTCGTGGTGGGCCCCGGTCCAATTCACGGCGATGTCCGAGACCGGCGCAGCTTGATCGATGGAGTCGCGGCCCGCCGGGTCGGGGCCGCTTGTACAAAGGGGCGCCTTCCCGATCAGATGCGCACAGACTAGGACTAGGACTAGGACTAGGGCGAGTAAATCTAGGAAGAACTGTCCCCTGGATGCGACTGCCCGGGCGGGACACAATAGTTGTGGCTACCAATGCATATGACTGCGACTGGTTACCCCTGCGCAGCCGCCAAATTGCACTCACAGTCACACACAGCTTGCAAATTGAACTGTGGAACACGATAAAGGGATTTGAGGACATGACTTCTGAGAACATTGAGCACGTCAGCGTGAAGGCTCTGAGCTGGGACATCGCGGCGGATATCTACTTCCCGCCCGGGTTCGACAAGTCGGCAAAGTACCCCGCCATCATTAGCGCGCACCCCATCGGCAGCTGCAAGGAACAGACCGCTGGCAACGTTTACGGCACCGCGCTGGCCGACGCAGGTTTCGTGGTGATCGCGTTCGACGCAAGTTTCCAGGGTGCCAGCGGTGGGGAACCACGCTTCATCGAGGATCCAACTTTCCGGGTCCAGGACTTCAGCTACGTCGTCGACTACCTTGTCACACTGCCTTACGTTGATGAGAATCGCATTGGTGTGCTCGGCATCTGCGGGGGTGGCGGCTACGCCATCAATGCCACCATGACCGAGCGCCGCCTCAAAGCCGTCGGCACTGTCACCGGTGTGAACTACGGATGGTTGATGAATGAAGCGTTCAGCGACTACGCGCCGATCGCCGCCTTGGAAGCCATGGCCGCCCAGCGAACTGCTGAGGCACGTGGCGCCGATCTACGTGTCGACGACGTGCTTCCCTCCTCACCTCAGGACGCCACCGAACGTGGCTTGACGGAGATCGATCTCTTCGAGGCAACTGAGTACTACCGCACGCCGCGCGGGCAAAAACCGAACGGTCTCAACCGCTCCCTGTTCTCCCACCAGGCGACCGCCGTCGGCTGGGACGCTTTCAACCGGGCCGAGGTCCTGCTCACCCAACCTTTGATGGTTGTGGTCGGCGACAAGCCCGGAGCCTTCGGTGCCTACCGCACCGGTCACGAAATCATCCGCCGCGCAGCCTCGGATAACAAGGAACTCGTCGTCGTCCACGGATGGTCGCACTACGACTTGTACGACAAGCCAGAGCCGGTATCCAAGGCACTTGACAAGCTCATCCCCTTTTTCAACAAGAACCTCTGAACATCAGTAGCGGCAGGCTTTTGTCGCTACTGCGGGGTCCCGCATCGCGGGAAGGAGCGCTGACCTGGTCCCATCGGTTACCTGGAGATACTCAGCGCTCCGCCCGATGCACAATGCTCGCTGGTAGTGAGCTACGGCCAATTTCGCTGACCCGCTTCGATAGCCCTGCTTCGAAACGCTGGAGCAAGATCGCCGACCGCGAACGCCGGTGCCGGCGGTGGCCAGGGCGACGATGAGGGCGGCGCGGCGGCCGAACAACCCTCTTGCCCACCCTGCTATCGGGATTCGCTGCACGGCAATAGCCGACACCCTCGGGAGGCGTTCCGACCGGGCGTCGTTGAGCAGCACACCGTCGAGATCATCGCCGCGTCATCGTCGTGACTGTCGGACCGACTTCGGCGCGCCCGGCGACTGATGCCTGTAGGCCGCACGGATGGTGTTGGCCGTGGCAATCAGGCGCCGCAGGGTCGTGGTGGCCGCGGCGCGGTTGGCGAGGCGCGAGGACCGACAGGTGCGCGGGCAACCCACGATGGTCGCAGGCGTCGCACCAGTCGACAACCATCCGGCGCACATCAGTCCCACCATCGTGTCGCGTGATTCGACATACCGATCCCACTGCTGACATCCACTGTCGACCGATACAGAAGCGGCCCCGGAAACTGAGCATCCCGGGGCCGCCTCTTCCTGTCACATGGAACGACACGGCCACATCAGTTGTACGAACGCAGCAGCCCGCGGCTGATGATCTGTTTCTGAATGTCGCTGGTGCCCTCACCGATGAGGAGGAACGGTGCCTCCCTCATGAGGCGTTCGATCTCGTATTCCTTGGAATAGCCGTAGCCGCCGTGGATCCGGAAGCTGTCCTGCGTCACCTCCGAGCAGAACTCGCTCGCCAGGTACTTGGCCATCCCGGCCGCGACGTCGTTGCGTTCTCCGGAGTCCTTGAGCCGCGCCGCATTCACCATCATCAGGTGTGCCGCCTCGACCTTGGTCGCCATCTCCGCGATCCGGAAGGCGATCGCCTGGTGTTCGGCGATCGGCGAACCGAACGTCTCCCGAGTCTTCGCATATTTCACGCCGAGTTCGAACGCGCGCTGTGCGATCCCGCACGCGCGGGCGGCGACGTTGACGCGGCCGACCTCGACGCCGTCCATCATCTGCCGGAAGCCGCGGCCCGGGTCGCCGCCGAGGATCGTCTCTGCCGCGGCCTGGTAGCCGCTGAACACCATCTCGGTGGTGTCGATGCCCTTGTAGCCCATCTTGTCGATCTTCCCGGGGATCGTGAGCCCGGGCAGCACCTCGCCGAACCCGGCGGGCTTCTCGATGAGGAACGCGGTGAGGTTGTCGTGGGGCTTCGCCGCACCCTCCTCGGTGCGGACCAGCACCGCCACCAGCGTCGACGACCCGCCGTTGGTCAGCCACATCTTCTGGCCGTCGATCACGTAGTTGCCGTCCGCTGCCCGGGCCGCCTTGGTCCGGATGGCGGCGACGTCGGAACCCAGTTCGGGCTCGGACATCGAGAACGCGCCGCGCACTTCACCTGTCGCCATGCGCGGCAGGTAGTGGGCCTTCTGTTCGGGTGTGCCGTGATTGGCGATCATGTGTGCCACGATGAAATGGGTGTTGATGACCCCGGACACGCTCATCCAGCCCCGCGCGATCTCCTCGACGCACAGTGCATAGGTGAGGAGGGATTCCCCGATTCCGCCGTACTCCTCGGGGATGGTGAGCCCGAACAGGCCCATCTCCTTCATCTGCTCGACGATCGCCGTCGGGTACGAGTCGGAATGTTCGAGCTCCTGCGCCTGCGGAATGATCGCCTTGTCCACGAACTCTCGAACCGCCGAGACGATCTCGCCCTGGGTGTCCGTGAGCCCGGCGGTCTGCGCCAGTCGTGTCATTGTTCCACCTGTCCCGTATTCATCATTTCTCCGTACGCTGCTCGGCGTGCACGTCGTTCAGACGGTCGCGCAACGCGGACCGCAGGACCGCACCCCGTGGGGACGGGGGCAACTCGTCGACGAAGACCACCTCGCGCACCTTCTTGTACGGCGGCACCGTGGCCGCCACGAACTCGATCAGTTCCTCGGCGGTGATGCGAGCCGTGGCTTCCGCCACCACGAATGCGACAGGCATCTCCCCGACCCCGGGAACGGAACGGCCGACCACCACGACATCGAGAATGCCTCGTCGCGACAGCAACAGCTGTTCCAATTCGTGCGGATCGACGGTGTAGCCCTTGTAGAGGAGTGCGTCCTCGGGTCTGCCAACCATGTCGAATATCGAGTTCCACCTCGCCGGGAAACTTCATTGTTCGCGAATATGCCCCGGACAATTCCTCCGGACGCTGACACCTATTGAAGTCCCTCGGACCAACGTGGTCAAAGACGCTGAAGGAAACCGACGGTTGCCCTCTCCCTATGAATCGTAACCAACTTCAGGCCAACGTATTTCGCTAATACGCGTGCACTTGACACGGACGTCCGGTTGCCGGATATTCCACGTCATGGCTGGACGTGAAGTGAGTGCCTAGAACTTCAAGAAACATCCAGCGACTGATCATCGGCGGCGGCCTCGGCCGCGAAGCGAAGAAAGCACTCTGAGCCCATGTACGAAGCAGTGATCTGTGAACCCGTCCGCACCCCCGTCGGGGGATTCGGCGGCATGTACCGTGACATCCCCGTCACCACCCTCGCATCGACGGTGTTGAAGGGCCTGATCGAGAGGACGTCGATCACGTCCGACGACATCGACGACGTCATCTTCGGTCAGGGCTACGCCAACGGCGAGGCTGCGGCCATCGGCCGGATCGCTGCGCTCGACGCCGGCCTCGACGTCACCGTGCCCGGCATCCAACTCGACCGCCGCTGCGGCTCCGGGCTGCAGGCGGTCATTTACGCGGCCATGCAGGTACAGACCGGGATGAGCGATCTGGTGATCGCGGGTGGTGCCGAGTCGATGAGCCAGACCGAGTTCTACAGCACCGGAATGCGCTGGGGCGTCAAGGGTGCGTCGGTGGAATTCCGCGACCGGTTGGCCAAGCCCCGCACCAACTCCGGCGGCGTCAACTTTCCCGTCGAGGGCGGCATGATCGAAACCGCGGAGAACCTCCGGCGCGAGTACTCGATCAGCCGCGAGGAGCAGGACGCGTACGCCGCCGAATCCCACGCGCGTGCGATCCGCGCCCAGGACGGCGGCCTGTTCGACGCCGAGACGATCCCGGTGACGGTGCCGGGCAAGCGCGGGAAGTCCGACGTCGTCGTCACCACCGACGAGCACCCGCGCCGTGATGTCACGGCGGAGTCGTTGTCGGCGTTGCGGCCGATCCGGTCCCGCATCGACCCGGAGGCGACGGTGACCGCAGGCAACGCGTGCGGTCAGAACGACGCCGCCGCCGCCGCGATCGTGACCACCCCCGAGAACGCCGAACGACTGGGCCTGCGCCCGTTCGCCCGGCTCGTCAGCTGGGGCGTCGCCGGAGTGGAGCCGAACCGCATGGGCATCGGCCCGGTCCCCGCCGTCGACAAGGCCCTCACCCGGGCGAAACTCACCCTGAACGACATCGATCTCCTCGAGATCAACGAGGCGTTCGCAGCACAGGTGCTGGCGTGCGCGCGGGAGTGGAAGTTCGACGAGTCCGACATGCGAGACCGGTTCAACGTCAACGGATCCGGAATCTCCCTCGGTCACCCCGTCGGCGCCACCGGCGGTCGCATCCTGGCCAATCTGCTCCGTGAACTGGACCGCCGCCAGGCCCGCTACGGCATCGAGACGATGTGCATCGGCGGTGGGCAGGGCATCGCGGCCGTGTTCGAGAACGTCAACAGCTAACCCTTCCCGGCCAGCGGTAATCGTGGTACGGCTCCAGCCTGACAGCGACAGGTACTGACTCGGTGCAGGTCGGTGGGATGCACCCCCGGACCTGCACCGCCGTACTCACGCTGTCCCGCCCCACCTACAGGCAGTTCCGGACCCCCGCACTTCCACTCGATCGGCGCCGTTTCTCGAAGACAACCATCACACGGTGGATCCGAATAGTCCGTGCTCAATCCGCGCTGTGACCAGCGAAAACGTGTCTGGTTAGGTTTCCTGCCGACATTGGACACTCGACACCCCACCGACACGAAATCTGGAAACCCGACAGGGAGACGTGGAAGCTACAACTGCTGCGCTACCTAAACGGTGTTTCTGCCCCGATGTCCTGACTCAGTGAATCTGATGCCGCCGACCTGCGGTGCGTCAGATTGTCTGAGCCGCAATGATCGACTTCGCCTCACTGAATCTGATGCGCGTGGAAGTTGTTGGCGTGCCGCCCGACCGATTGCACGTGGCCTAAGTCCCGACGAACGAGGACGTCGACCGCGACCAGGGGACCAAACAGACCAGGTAGTTGTCCACCGCGTTGCTGCTGGAGTGCCGGGTCGGTGTGCCAAATAACCTGTCCAACGATCGAAAATCGTCGGTCCCCGTGCGCGTCACGTCAGTGACGTTGTCCAAACGTGGATGACCGGCCGGAACCGTCCTCGCGTGGGGATGAGGGTCCGGACCTGCGGCGATGACAGGGCAGCGAGCGCGGTCGGGGCTTTTCATGAGGGCGGTCTTCAGTGGCTGGACAAGCCCATAGGCACGATTGAACAGAAAGGTTGTCAATTGGACAACCCGCCTGTCACTTCACATCAGATCTGCTGAGTCGGCATCAGATGCGCGGAGCCGGGACACCCGACTCCGAGTCACTCATGGTTTGTGCGCACTTGGCGATGATAATTTCAGTTATCGCAGCTATCTCCGGGAACTGCGACGTCAGCGTGTTTTTGCTCTGCGGAGTGTCGGTGCGCTCGGATACCCTGCGCCGGTGACGATCGAACCGGTGAATGAGGGCCCGAGCGGCTCGGTAACAGCTTCTTCCAGCACGGAGCCGGTGGTCCCGGAGGACGTGGCGGCGCGGATCGCCGGTGCCGTGCAGCGGTCGCGGGCGGAGAACACCCGCCGCGCCTATGCCTCGGACTGGGATCGTTTCGTCACGTGGTGTTTCTCGCACGGGCGCAACGCGTTGCCGGCGCATCCGATGGTGGTGGCCGCGTATCTGATCGACGCGGCCGACACGCTCACCGAGGACGGCGAGCGCGCCTACGCCCCGGCGACGCTTTCGCGGTGGGTCGCAGCCCTCGGGCATCACCACCGCCGCGCCGGTCACTCCGCTCCTGGCAGTCACGAGGTCGTCGCGGCCACCCTGTCCGGAATCCGCCGCGACTACGCCGCCAACGGGGACCGGCCGCGGCGGCAGGCTGCGCCGCTACTGGTCGACGACCTCGTCACCATCGTCACCGCCGCCCGGCAGGCTGTTACCGGGTGGGCGTCGGAGGTCCTCGAGCGCCGCGACACCGCCCTACTGCTGATGGGATTCGCCGGGGCGTTCCGCCGTGGTGATCTCGCCGACCTGGTCTGCGGGGACGTGAGCATGCACCGACTCGACGGGGTGCATGTTCGGTTGCGGCGGTCCAAGACGGACCAGGAGGGCGAGGGTGCCACACGGGCGTTGCCGTTCACCGTCTCCCACACCAGTTGCCCGCCCTGTGCCTGGTTGCGGTGGGTACAGGTGCTCGCGGCCCACGACACCTACGGCCGGCCCGGGGTGATCCGGCTGCTGCGCAACGCCCCGCCGTTCGACGGGCACGTCTGCAAGGGCGCGGTGCCGCGCACCGCTGTTCGGGCACCGTTATTCCGGTCGATCCGCAAGAACGGCAACCTCTCCGAGACCGGACTCTCGGGTTCGGCGGTGCCCTGGGTGATCCGTCGCCGCGCCGAACAGGCCGGATACGACGAGAACGTCGTCGCTCAGCTCGGTGGGCACTCACTGCGCGCCGGGTTTGTCACCCAGGCGGTCCGCAACGGCCGGAATGCACAGGCGATCATGCGCCAAACCGGGCACTCGACCGCTGCGATGATCGAGGTCTATACCCGCGAGAACGCCCCACTGATCGCCAACGCCGTCACCGACATCGGCCTCTGACACCGGAACTGAGCGGAGTTGCATCTGCTAAACGCAGTCGTATCCGAGCGTCAGCCCTCCGGTGCGTGCGGTTCCTGACCCTCACCATTCGTGTCGGATAGCGGCCTTACCCTCCTGGTAACAACACCCAGGAGGACGCGGAGGGCGAGCACTGTGGCAGTCGTAGACGACGTACTTTCGCTTCCCGGACTGCCCGCACACCCGGCGGTAGCGGGGGCCGAGCAACTCGCCCTGCTCGGCCAGCCGCAGCCGATCCGAATCCCCGAACGGCTATGGCGGTCCTGGCTCGACGATCCCTCGGTCGTCGCCCGGTTCGTCGCCAAATGCTATCGGCGAGAAGCAGACCGATGCACCGCCTGGCTGGGCAGTGTCTCCTCCACCGGGCACGGATCTTTTCGGGCCGCGAGTCTGCCCGGCACATCTCGCCGTGGCACCGTGCCCGCGCACCTGTTCGCGTACCAGCTCGAATACGGGGTCATCCCGCGGCTGGGGTGGTCCGGCGCCGACGACGCCGTGCTGTGCCATCAGTGCGACTTCGCCGGCTGCGTCAACCCCCAGCACATGCGCCTGGGCACCAACGCCGTCAACCGCACCGAGTACTACCTGCGGCGGCGCAACCTCGCCAGTCCCCTCGCCGACGTCCGCGGCCAGGCCGGGCGCACCCGTGCCATCGCCACCGCGATCCGGAATGGCCTGGCCAGCGGCGACAATGCGGACAGCATCGAACAGCGGATCAGAGGCGCCGAAGCGGCGGGATTGCCCCTCACCCTCTGGTGACTGGCCGAACCTGAGGCAGCCTCGCTCCGGATCCCCAGCCCGGCTAATGGCCCGTCGGCTATCCGGCGAATGGTCGTGGATCTGGGTACTGAGGCAGGCGAGGCGTGGGGTGCAGTCAGCACCAAGACGGCAAGTTACCTTGCAGACCGCCGAGCGGCAAGGTAACTTGGAATAATGCAATCGGAGCCGGTCATCGCCGAGAGCGCCTACAAGCACGGGATCGACTCCGCAGACATGGTGCATGCGTTCAACAACGCGATCACCGCGTTCGATCTCGGCGAGGGGTTCATCATGCTCGTCGGACCAGCGCTCGACGCGACGTTGCTGGAGATCGGTTACGTCACCAGCACCGACGCCCACGTGATCGTCCACGCCATGAAGGCCCGACCAAACTACCTGAGGTGATGACAATGCCACGCACAACGAAGGACATCCTCGCGCACGCCGACGAACTCGCGAAGCGGTTCGAGGACTACGAACCCCGAGAGGGGGACCGCCGGGACCCGGCCGCGCTTGCCGAGCTTCGCGCCGCGGTGGTCGCCCGCGCCGAAGCCGAGCGTCAGCTCGTCGACCACATCGTCGCGGCCCGCAAGCACGGCCTGCCCTGGTCGACGATCGGCGCCGAGGTCGGCACGTCCGGGGAGGCAGCCCGTCAGAAGTATGGTCCGCTGCTCGCCTCCTGAACGGGCACTTCGATCCCCGGGTTGGGGACGGTGGTCAGCCACCACTCGCGCCGCGGCGGCAGCTTGTGCGCGGGCGATGGCGCCCCTGATTGCGCCGGACCGGTCTGAACCACGAGAACCCTCAGCGCCGAAGGGCCTTCGTCGTATGTGGGCACGCAAGGCTGGAAACCGCTGGGTGGGGCTGCCTACAGGGGTGCTTACCCCCCGGAGACCTCCTACACGAACCACTTCCCTCGGCTACTGCGTCGGGCACCCGGATTATGTCGGTGCCGGATCCGTCGATGCAACCGCGACCGTGGGCCGGCCGAAGACGGAGCCCCACCTGGGCGATCTGAGCCGGACGCGACGCGAGCCACAGGCCTCGTCGTCCGGCGAGTAATCCTGCAGCTCACTTCCAATCCCACCGCAATGAGATTGCTACACCAGGACCATAGCAACCCGGCGGGAATCGGCTACGCCGACACCGCAAGCACTGAAGGTACGAACGCATTCCACGACCGCAGACGAGTCACAGAAGAGACGGCGCTCCATCACGGGTTGCGGTCGCACCGTGCTGTGTCCGACAGGTTCGGCATGATTCCAGAATGCATCTCGCCCCCGCCCGGACCCTTCGCCGCCCGATCCCGCACGGCCTACGGGGTCGGAGACCGACGGGCGGACGGCACGGACAGAGCGTGGCGAGAGGCCCGAACACCGCATGGACCGGGCGTCTCAGCACGTGTGGGGATTGTTCACCGACTGGTGCACGGCCGTCGGCCTCGCATCGCTGCCGGCCGACCCGGTGACCGTGGCGATGTTCCTCGGCGAGCACCCCACTGCCCCGGGAACGCAACGGCGCCGGGTCGGCGTGATCAACGCCGTGCACCGCCGAGCCGGCCTGCCGCAACCGGGGCGCAGTGAACTCGTCCGCGACCTGCTCGATGCCGGGCGCACGGCAAGGCGTGAGCGCGCTGCGGCGGCAATCGCCAATCGAATAGTGCAGCTGCCGCTCACCGGATCGCCGGCCGGTCTCTTCGGGCGCCGCGACGCCCTCCTCCTCGCCCTCGCCGCCACATTGCGCTTCGAGCAGATCGCCCGACTGCGCCGAAACCAGGTCAGCGTCCACGTCGATACGTTGTTGATCCACCTCGACGAGGATGGCCCCCGCCGACTCGATCTGCCGACCACAGATGTGGTCGCGGTTTACCACGGGTGGCTCGAGGTCCTGGGTTTCCTCGACCGCTACCCCAGCACCTCATTGCTGGCGCAGTCCCTGGGCCGGGGTGCGGACCTGACCGCGCACGCGGCGACGGCTCGCCGGGACGATCGACCGCTGTTGACCCCGATCGATCGATGGGGCCACACGCCGTACGTCGCGACCGCACTGACCGGGCAGTCCGTCGCCACCGTCGTCCGGGCCCACTTGACCGGCCATGCGCCCACCCATGAACGGGTGCACCGACAACCTGCTACGACCCAGGAGACGCCTGCGCCGACCAAGGTGCACGACATCATCCTCGACAGCGACTACTACGAGCGCGGCATTCGCGCTCGCGCGAATGCGCACACCACGATGAGCGGTGTCACCGACGTTCTCGGTGACATCGAGGACCGCGCCGACCAACTCCTGGCCGACCTGCTCTCCATCCTCGAAGCGGACTGAATTCCGCATGTCCGTTTTGTCTGTTGTTTACCGCGGTAAACATGTAGGTTCTCGTCGCACTTTTCGGTGGATGGTTCCGCCACCAGGGAATGTGCTGAGGTTTCTCACCGATTTTGCGGCTGGGATTCTCACCGATTTTTCGCTTTCTTCGGTCATTGAAGCTGCTGCCCGGTTGAGCCAAGCCGCGACGCGTCCGGCCGCAGGCCGTTGACCTGGAGATTCCTCCTGCCCGCCCAGAGCCGGCGCAGAGCGTCCGAAAAGTCGATGAGAAGGACGAAAAGAAGAATGAGAACCTACAAAACAACAGACAAAACGGACATGCGAGCGGCGAATTGGCGCTGTCCTGACTCAGTGAAGGTGGCGACGACTCAGTGAATCTGGCGAGCGCGGTCGATCATCTGACGGACGGCTCAGCGAACCTGGCGAATCCGAGGTGCTCACCCGCGATCCGGGAATGAATCGAGGCACCGAGTTCCGCGCTCGCCAGATTCACTGATTCCGAAGTCGCCGTGGTGGCTCAATAGACCTGGCGAACAGCAGATGCGGCGTCTGGGTTCTCGCCAGATCCACTGAGTCGGGACAGGCGCCCGGCTCGGTACATCCGATGCCGCCTCGGTCGACCTGACGCGGCCGAGGGTCTATCTGATGCCTGGCTCAGTGAATCTGATGCCGGGCCGGTGGCCACGGTCGGTCAGCGCCCGGGGGTCTTGTGCCGGGCAAGCACGGCGAGAGCGCCGTCGGCAGTGAACAGCATTCGCATCTCGAGGCCGGTCGGGTACGCCCTGATCGCGGTCGGGTGCAGCGTCAGGTCGGGAGGAGCAGCCCGGGGACTCGGGGCAGAACTCGGGGGCGTGGGCTTGCGGACCCCGGTGGTCGGGGCCGACACCGCCGGCCACCCGCTGCGGCATACCCCGGATCCATAGATTGCGGGTCCCCCGCCGCCATCCACACGCCACGCCCGGAGCGCCACCAACCACTATCTCCGGCCGATCCGTGATTTGAGTGTGCCAATCTGAAGTGGCCCCATCTGGAGCCGTAGTGCTGGCTTGAAGTGGCCCCACCCTCGACCGACCAGACCCTACCGTTCGTGTCGTCTGCCAAGGCGATCACGAGAGGGCGAGGGGTTGAAGGAGAGATCGAGAGTGGAGCAGTTCGAACGTATCCGACGCGATGCCCGGGATGAAGGGATGTCGATCCGGGCGCTCGCCGACAAGCACCGGGTGCACCGGCGCACTGTGCGTCAGGCGCTCGCCGACGCGACGCCGCCGACGCGGAAGACCCCGGTGCGTGAGGCGCCGGTGCTGGGCCGGTACGAGGCCACGATCCGGCGCTGGCTGGTCGAGGACCTGGACGCACCGAGGAAGCAGCGACATACCGCGCGCCGGGTCTGGCAGCGGCTGATCGACGAGGAGGGGGCCAGCGTGGCCGAGTCCAGTGTCCGTGCCCTGGTGGCCCGGTTGCGCACCGAGATCAGTCCCGGGCAGTCGGTGATGGTGCCGCAGACCCATCCGCCGGCTCAGGAGGCGGAGGTCGACTTCGGGGAGTTCACCGCGGTGATCGCCGGGGTGGTGATGAAGCTGTTCATGTTCTGCCTGCGGCTGTCGCACTCGGGCAAGGCGGTCCACGTCGCCTATGCCAACCAGTCCCAGGAATCGTTCCTGGACGGCCACGTCCGGGCGTTCGAGGCGCTCGGCGGGGTGCCGGTCGGGATGATCCGCTACGACAACCTCAAGCCCGCGGTGATCCGGGTCGCCCTCGGCCGGGAACGGTTCGAGCATCCCCGGTTCATCGCGCTGCGCTCGCACTACGGCTACGACTCGTTCTTCTGCGCTCCCGGAATCGAGGGGGCGCACGAAAAGGGTGGGGTCGAGGGCGAGATCGGCCGGTTCCGCCGCCGGCACCTGACCCCGGTCCCGCACGTGGGATCGCTGGCGGCGCTCAACGAGGCGCTGGCCGCCGCGGACGCGCGCGACGACGCCCGCCGGATCGGGGCTCGCGCCGAGACCGTGGGCGCGGCCGCGGCACGGGAGATGCCGCTGCTGCGGCCACTGCCGGACGAGCGTTTCGACGTCTCCGCCGCACTGTCGTGCCGGGTCGATGCCAAGGCAAGGGTCTGTGTCCGGCAGTCCTACTACTCGGTGCCGGCCCGGTTCGCCGGCCGCCGTCTCGAGGTTCGCTTGGGCGCCACCACCATCCGCATCCTGGCCCCGGGCAGCACCGGACACGTGGTCGCGACCCACACCCGCTCCCTGCGCAAGGGCTCCGAGGACCTGGTGTTGGATCACTACCTGGAGGTCCTCACCCGCAAACCGGGGGCCCTGGCCGGGGCGACCGCACTGGCCTCGGCCCGCGCCAGCGGTGCATTCACCGCTGTCCATCAACGATTCTGGGAGGCCGCTCGCACCGGACTCGGGGACGCGGCCGGAACCCGGTCGCTGGTCGGGGTGCTGCTGCTGCACCGCACCCTGCCCGCCGACGCCGTCACCGCCGGCATGCTCGCCTCGCTCGGGATCGGCAACTTCGATCCCGATCTGGTCGCGGTCGAGGCCCGACGCTCGATGTTCACCCACACCGTCCCGACACCGGTTCCCTTGCCCGATAACGCCGCCCACGAGCGCTCCGCCCCCTCGCTGGCCGGCTACGACCAACTCCTGAACGGAGCAACCGCATGAGCGCCACACCCACGGCGGTGACCGCGCTGACCGATCACGCCGCCGAGGCCGCCATCCACGCCGCCTGCCGGGCCCTGGCCCTGCCGACCGTGCGGGCCCAAGCCCTCCCGATCGCCGAGGCCGCGGTCAAACAACGCCTGTCCCACCAGGCGTTCCTCGCCGAAATCCTCACTGCCGAATGCGACGAACGCGACGCCCGCCGCCGAATCCGCCGGGTCAACGAAGCCAAGTTCCCACGCACCAAGAGACTCACCGACTTCGACGTCTCCCGGGTGCCGGACCTCCCCCCGGCCACCCTCGCCCATCTGGCCGGCGGCAACTGGATCGACGCCGGCGAACCCCTCGTCCTCCTCGGCGACTCCGGCACCGGAAAGACGCACCTGCTCATCGCACTGGGCACCGCCGCCGCCGAACAAGGCCGCCGAGTCCGCTACGTCACCACCGCGGCCCTGGTCAACGAGCTGGTCGAGGCCGCCGACGACAAACACCTCTCCCGAGTCCTGGGCCGCTACGCACGCCTGGACCTGCTCTGCCTCGACGAGGTCGGCTACGTCACCCTCGACCCCCGCGGCGCCGAACTGCTGTTCCAGATCATCACCGCCCGCGAGGAACGCGCCTCCATCGCCTGCGCCTCCAACGCGCCCTTCAGCGAGTGGGGAGCCACCTTCACCGACCCACGCCTGGCCGCCGCCGTCGTGGACCGACTCACCTTCAACGCCCACATCATCCAGACCGGAACCACCTCCTACCGCCTGAGCACCAGCCGAAAGAAGGGAGCCAACACCTGACCCCCACCGGGCCCACCACCCGGTGACCGAACACCAGCAGGGTGGGGCCAAATCAGAGCAGCACAGTGGGGCCAAATGGGGTTGTCATTTGATTTGCCGATAGCGCTGCCGATCGCCGGTCTCGGCCACTAGCGTCGAGCAGTGGCACCAGATGAGGTGGGATGTGCGGTGACTGCGGGACCTGCGGTCCCCGAGACCGGTGTGCTGACTGCCACGGACCCTGAATGGGATTGCGCGTGTGCGCGGTTCGCGGTGATCGCCCCGTTGGCCGCGCTGGAGGTGATCGGCCACGCCGCGGCCGATGAGGCAGCAGCGAAGCTGGGATTGTCACGCCGGCAGGTATATGCGCTGGTGCATCGACTCCGGACGGGAGCGGGCACGGTCACCGATCTGCTCCCTGGCCGCTCGTCCGGCGGCCGCGGAGCGCGCCGCCTGCCCGAGACGGTGGACGAGGTGATCGCCGACCACCTGACGAGGATGTACCTCAAACGCCAGAAGCCTTCCGTGGCAGTCGTCTATCGGGCCATCGTAGGTGCCTGCGTGCGGCAGCAGTTGCCGGTGCCGGCCCGCAACACGGTGGCGGCGCGCATCGCTGCATTGCATCCGGGTGAGGTCGCCCGAAAGCGGGAGGGTACCGACTCCCCCGCCGCGCGCAGCCGGAGGTCCGCTGGCGGCACCGTCCCGAGTATCGGTACGCCGCTCGAGCAGGTGCAGATCGATCACACCGTGGTTGATGTGATGGTCGTCGACGAACGCGATCGACAACCCATCGGGCGGCCCTACCTCACGGCTGCGATCGACGTGTTCAGCCGGTGTGTGCTGGGCTTGGTCCTCACCCTCGAGCCGCCGTCCGCGGTATCGGTGGGACTGTGTCTCGGGCAGGTGTGTTGCGACAAACGGCCCTGGCTCGACAGCCTCGGCGTCGGCGAGCAGATGACCTGGCCCATGAGCGGAAAACCGCGTCACCTGTACCTCGACAACGCGGCCGAGTTCCACAGCGAAGCACTGCACCGCGGCTGCCAACAGCACGGCATCGACCCCAACTACCGGCCACTCGGCCGCCCGCACTACGGCGGCATCATCGAACGCCTCATCGGCACCGCCATGACCCGGGTACACGAGCTGCCCGGCACCACCTTCTCCAATCCCACCGACCGCGGCAGCTACGACTCCGAGAACACCGCGGCACTGACCCTGACGGAGCTCGAACGCTGGCTGACCCTGGCAGTCGCGTCGTATCACGGCACCGTCCACACCGGACTTGGTCAAACCCCCGCCGGGCGGTGGGCGGACGGCATCGCGGCCCTGCCCGCTCCCCCACCGGTGTCGGCGAACCGGGCGGTGTTCCTGCTCGACTTCCTGCCGGTGCTGCGGCGCCGACTGACCCGCACCGGATTCGTCGTCGACCACATCCACTACTTCTCCGCCGCCCTCAAGCCGTGGATCGCGCGCCGAGAACAGTGCGGCAAGTTCGTCCTCCGCCGCGACCCCCGCGATCTCAGCCGCATCTGGGTGCTCGACCCGGACGGCACCACCTATCTTGAGGTGCCCTACCGCACCCTGTCCCGACCGCCGATCACCCTGTGGGAACACCGTGCCGCGATCACCCGCCTGCGCGAGCGAGGCCGCACCGAAGTCGACGAAGCGGCGCTGTTCCAGATGCTCGACACGATGCGTGAGATCACCGCCACCGCACGCAAAGCCACCCGCACAGCCCGCCGCAACACCGAACGCCGCCGCCACCTGCGCCCACCCGTACCCGCTGCCCGGATGCCACCACCACCAGACCCTGATCCCACCTCCGGAGCGGGCGTCCCGGTGGCCGTGTTCGACGACATCGAGGAATGGTGAGAGATGGTCGACACCGCGGCACCGGAAGATTTCGACCACCTGCACGCACCGGTCCGTCCGGTCGCTGCCCTACCGGCCGAGGAGCGGATCCGGCACATCCGCGCCGAACGGTGGATCGGCTATCCCCGCGCCCGCGCAGCCGTGGAGCAACTCGACATCCTGTTGCACTGGCCGGCCCGGCAACGAATGCCGAACCTGCTCATCATCGGGCCGACCAACAACGGCAAGTCGATGATCGTCGAGAAATTCCGCCGCCGGCATCCGCCGGTCAGCGGCGACGACGCCGAACAGATCCCCGTCCTGTGTGTGCAGATGCCCTCGGACCCCTCGATCAGCCGGTTCTACGTCGCGGTGCTCACCGCCCTCGGAGCCCCGCTGCGCCCGCACCGGCGGATCGCCGAACTCGAACAGCTCACCCTCACATTGCTGCGCCGCACCGGAGTGCAGCTGCTGGTGATCGACGAGATCCACAACATCCTCGCCGGCCGTGACAACGTCCGCCGCGAATTCCTGAACCTGCTCCGCTATCTCGGCAACGAACTGAAAATCCCCCTCGCCGGCGTCGGCACCCGGGACGCGTATCTGGCGATCCGCACCGATGACCAACTCGAGAACCGGTTCCTGCCGATCTCCCTGCCACCGTGGGGTGATGACCCGGACACCCGGTCCCTGCTGGCCAGCTTCGCCGCCAGCTATCCGTTGCGCGGCCGCTCGCATCTGAGCAGCGACGAGATGACCGGGTACCTCCTTTCCCGTTGCGAGGGCACCATCGGTGAGCTCGCGATGCTGTTGACCGCGGCCGCCGTCGCCGCCGTGGAAACCGGGGAGGAAGCGATCAACCACCGCACCCTGACCGTTGCCGACTACACCGGTCCGAGCGACCGCCGCCGCCAGTTCGAACGCGAACTGCTGTGACCCGCACGGGGAAATGGCCGCTGCACCCGCCACCCCAGCCGGGGGAAGCGCTCTCCTCCTGGCTGTACCGAATCGCGCAGTTGCATTCCCTGAGCCTCGACGAACTCCTCGAACACGACCTCAGTCACCGCGGGCTGACCGCGCGAGAACTCGATGACGACCCACCACCGGCCTTGCTCGACACCATCGCCGACCGCAGCGGCGTCCCCCTGGATCGGCTGCGCCCGATGAGCCTGGCCGGATGGGCGCCGTGGCTGCTCGACAATCCCGACCCGGACCGTTGTTCGTTTCCCACCTACGTCCATCAACTCTCGGTCCTGCTCCCCACCGATCGGCGCGATCCAGCCGTCCGCGCCCCCACCTCTGCTCGGTGGCGGCCCTGGGTGAACGTGAACCGTAGTTATCGCGCATGCCCGGACTGCGTCGCGCCGTCTGGGCCGTGGTCGATCCCCCTGGTCGGGCAGCTGCCGCTGACACTCGGCTGCCCCGCTCACCACCGCCGGCTCGAATCCTGTAACACCATCCCGCACCCGCTGGCGCGCTGGGAAACTGCCTCACTGGTCACCCGGGCGACCACCGCACCCGAAGCCGCCCTGGACGCACTCATCGCCCAGGCGCTGGGCGCGGGCACCGTCACCCTGTCGCGGCGGGCGGTGCACGCCGCGGTGTGGTTCCGCATGCTGCGAACGTTGCTCGACGAACTGTGCACCCCGTTTCGCGCCGCCGGACCCGGCGGCGATGACCTGCGCCGCATCTGGACCAGCGTCGGCCGCAGACCCCATCGGGTATTGACCACCACCTTCGAAGAACTGGACTGGGCGACGCAGGCACACCTGCTCGCCGCGGCCGCCGTCGCGATCGACCTGCTCGCCGCCGGAACGATCACCGCGCGAGGCACCCACGGGCACCTGCTGTGCCCCTGGCCGTCGACGACCGTCTTCGGCGGCCGGCCCACCCGCCACCCGTCACCATCCCGATCGGTGCACCCGGTGACCGGCGACGAGACCGCGGCACTGTGGGCGCGCGTGCGCTCGAGCATGGAAGCAGCGATCGCGGCGGCCCGGCAGGACCCCGCGGCCGCGCAGGCACTGTTCACGCTCGCCCGCAACGGATGTCGCACCGAGGCCGCGGTGCTGCGGTTGCGCACGGCGTTCGCCCAGCACGGCATTTCCCTCCCTGTTCCCGACACCACCCCCACCCAGCCGGAAAACGCCCACTCACCGGGTTAGATTGGCGCCATGAAATCCGCGTCCGCGCACGCCCGCCGCAGTCCCTGCCGCACCGCGCACGACGTGCACACCCGGTTGGCGACCGGGGCGAAAACGGTGGTCCTCGACAGCCCGCCCGAGACCACCGTCGAACTGCGCGACCTCCCCGACGGCCTCACCCTGCGCGTCGAAGGCTCCTCCCGAGTGCAGATCACCGACACCACCGACCGGGCCGAGCAACACGCCCCGGCGATCGTGATCACCGGCGCCGCCCACGCCCAACTCTTCGGCCACACCCGCGCCCACGCGTACACCACCGCCACCGTCGACGCCTTCGATCACACCCGGGTCACCGCACACAACCGCGCCGCCATCTCCGCCGTCGACCACGCCCACGTTTCCGCCGGCGAAAACACCACCGTCTACGCCTACGACCACGCCGCCGTCCACGCGCACGGCGACGCGCAGGTACACGCCACCGACAGCACCCGCATCGTGCTGCACGGCAACGCACACGCCGCGGCCGCACGTGGTGTCACCATCTTCGGCCCCGCCCGGGGCAACGTCACGGTCGCCGCCAGATAGCGCGACACACCGACCACCTCACCACTCCGGCCAATGTCCGTTTTGTCCGTTGTTTACCGCGGTAAACAAACCAAACCGATTGGTCTTGTTTGTTCACCGCGGTAAACAAGCGACGCACAGCACTCTGCAAGTCGCCCCCGACAATGGCATTGGCGGTGCGGCCCGGGGCTCGAACGGCATTTCGAGTGTCGCGTCGGCTGCGTCAGGCGCGTGTCGAGCCGGCGAGACCTTGTCGAAGTGATACCGCGCAAACCGGCATCCGCGACGCTGGCGCGCGGCCAACGACGGTCGGCCCGATACCTCGCGCTCAGCCTGCATGACACCCCGCGTGTCGGCACCGTTCCACCGCCGCGGTGCCGTACCGTGCATACCCGTCCGAAGTAGCCCACACCAGGTGGGTGAAGCAAACGGAAAGGGTCCCATGACCATTCATGTCCTTCTCAATCAGAAGGGTGGCGTCGGCAAAAGCACCCTCGCCGTCAATCTCGCCGCCGTCACCGCCGACGTTCTCAACCAGGACGACGACCCCGACGCCACCTCCCCTGTTGCCGCGGTCTCCGTCGACCCGCAGGGCTCTGCGATCTGGTGGGCCGACCGTCTCGACAACCTGCCGTTCCACGTCGTCCAGGCGCACGACGACCTCAACGGACTACGCCAGTTGGGTCAGCTGCCCGGCATCCGCCATGTCTACGTCGACACCCCCGGCTGGATCGACCTCAACGCCGCCGACGACACCTCCGACCCGCTCGGCCGCGGGCCGGCCGCCGACGCCCTGCGGACGGTCCTCGAGGTCGCCGATCACGTCATCGTGCCGATCGAAACCGAACCACTCTCGTTCGACCCGACCGCCCGCACGATCCGAAAGATCCTCGAGCCCCGCGGCATTCCCTACAGCGTGGTGATCAACAACTGGGATCCTCGCGACGGCAAACTCGACCTGGAGGAGACTAAGGACTTCGTCCGAGCGAACAAGTGGCCGCTCGCCAAGACGGTCATCCGGCATTACAAACTGCACACTCGGGCCAGCGCCGACGGTCTGGTCGTAACGGAGTACCCGGCCAACCGGGTAGCGCTCCAGGCCCGCGAGGACTTCTACCGGCTCGCCCTCGAGCTGCGGATCGACGGTGGTCGGTGATGGCACGCGGCACTCGTACCAACCTGGCAACCCTCGCCGGTGCCGTTGGTGACAACTCTCCCGTCGACCGGCCCACCCCGCCCATGACACCGACCAGTGCTCCGTTGAGCGAGCTGGCGCCCAACCCGCGAAACCCGCGCGATGACCTCGGCGACCTCAACGATCTGGCCTCCATTACCGGCACCCAACTCCAACCCGCCCTGGTGGTCACCCGGGACGCCTACCTGCGGCTGTATCCGGAGGACGAAACCGAGATCGGGCTGGCGCGGTGGGTGGTGATCAACGGCTGTCGGCGCCTCGCCGCAGCCGCTAACTTCGGCCGCCCCAACCTCGACATCGTCGTCAAGGACGAGGTCGCCAAGGACCGTGTCACCCTGCTCGCCGCGGCGGTCATCGAAAACGTCGGCCGCCGCGACTTCGACGTCATCGAAGAGGCCAAGGCCGTCGAGCTCCTCATCAGCGAGTGTGGGACCGTCGACAAGGCAGCGATGAAGCTCGCCAAGTCCAAGGGGTGGATCTCCCAACGGCGGTCTCTGCTCCAACTCAACCCCGAACTCCAAACCGCCTTGCGCAATGGCGAACTCGCGATACGCACCGCCCGCTCACTCGCGCAGGTCCCGCCGGAGGAACAAGTTGAGGCCTGGAACACCGAACGGCAGCGTCAAAGCCAAGGCGCTGAGTCGGATTCCGCTTCCACTGACGACGGTCGCGGGCCAGCGGAACGGGCGCCGGTGACCGCAGCGAAGGTCACCCGCACCTTCCGACGCCTGGATGCCGACCCCGCAATTCTCGCGGAAGCGCTGGTCGAGTACCTCGACGGCGATGGCCTTCGCGCCCTTCTCGCCGCGCTTACCCAACGAACCTGACCAAGCCTGCAAGCGCACTCACCCCGGGAAATGTCGGTTTTGTCTGTTGTTTACCGCGGTAAACAACAGACAAAACGGACATTCGCTGCTCAGTACCTATTGTCCGACTAGGGAACACACAACGGGGGGACGCGTCAATCCACCACCCCTTCAACGCCGAGGTGGTGGTCAAATCACAGGTCGGTGATCCCGCATCGAACAACCCTGACCGGACGCACCGGAAGAGCGCATTCCGGGACGATCCGGCGTGCAGCCGTCAGCGAGCGTAACGATATGAAATGAATTACCCGATACGATTTCGCCATGGGCGAGCGTAAGCCGGGTAGACCCCGGGAGTATCCGTCGGACGCCGACCGGGTTCGGGCCTGGCGCGCCAGGCAGAAGGAGAAGACTACCCAGGCCGCGCCGGACACCCCGGAGACACCGCCGGATCCGGCCGAGGCTGCGGCCACGCTCACTCAGGCCCTGCCGCTACTACGGCAGGAAGCCGGTGACGCCGTAGCGAAGCTGTCCGCGGTCGCCGACCGGATTACCAGCGCCGTCGACCGTCTCGGAGATCCCGCCGCCATCGATGCGCACCTGCGCCGCGCCCAGGTAACCGCGGACAAAGTGCGGGCCGACGCCGCCGCCGAACTCGAGCAGCTCCGCGACCAACTCGACACAGCGCTCGACGACCGAACCAACGCCGACGCCGCCGCCCAGGCCGCCGAGCGGACGGCAGAGGAATCCGCCGCCGAATTGGCCGACGCCCGGCGTCAGCACACCGAGCAGGTGCGCGCGCTGACGGCCGCCCACGAGGAGGAGATTGCCGAGCAGCATCGCCTCGTCGAATCCCTGCGTACCCGGGCGACCGAGCGCGAGAACGAGATTGCCCTGGTCCGCAAGGAAGCGGACCGCGCCTCCGCGGCCGCCGCGGCGACGATCGACCGCCTCGAATCGGACCTCCACGACGCTCGATCCGCGGCGCAGGCCGAACGCGCCCGCGTGGACGAAGTCCGCGACGAACTCGCCACCACCAAAGCCGATCTCGCGACCGCCCTGGCGCAAGCAGCTGCCGCCCGTGAACGAGCCGAAGAGCTACGTGCCGATCTCGCCGACGCTCGCAGCCGCGCATAGACGAGAACGTCCCGCGGCGAGCGCCGGGTCCGGTGGCGGGGCCCCGGGCCGTGCTGTCCGGTGGCAGTGTTCGACGAGATCGACGCACAAGTGGCTACCCCGCCCGTCCCCGTGCAGTCGAGTATTGATGCAGTGCAGCCGACTTCTGAGACTGACAGACAGGCCGGAGCTCGCCGCCGTCATCGACCACCTGCGCCCCGGCGACACCCTGACCGTGTGGCGGCTCGACCGCCTCGGCCGCTCGCTTCCGCACCTCCTCGAGATCGTCGCCCAGCTCGAATCCGGCGGCATCGGATTCAGATCGCTCACCGAGGAAATCAACACCACCACCCCGGGAGGAAGGCTGGTTTTCACCATCTTTGCCGCGCTCGCCGAGTTCGAAAGAAACCTACTGCGGGAAAGAACATTTGCGGGATTGGAAGCTGCTAGGAAGCAAGGACGCAGCGGTGGCCGACCGCCCGCGCTCGACGGACAGCAGAAGGCGATCGCCCGCACGATGAAAGGCGCAGGCGTCTCGATGACCGCGATCGCACAAACCCTTGGAGTGGCCAGATCGACGCTGTATCGCACCCTTGACAAGAGCTAGTGCGCTGGCCATAAACGTTCACCGGTCAGGCCGCGGCTGCGCTGGCCCGTGGTCGGCCCCAGCGTTGTTGGCGTTCGCTGCGGACGGGGGCACGTTCTTGGCGTTGTGCTGCCAGGACATCAGGGTGGCGGGCGTTGACGTTGCGGCCAGCGCAGGTAGTAGTCCCGCAGGCGTCGGGCCAGAACGGTGTGGTTGGGGTCGTTCGAATCGCCCATCACGAAGGTACACAACGGCCCGAACTGGGCCCTCGATCGCCCAGGACGCGTTGGTCGGCGTGAAACATAGTTCGACGTTGTTTCCGCGCCCAGGAACGGATCTGGGCGTCTTGTTCGCAGAAAGGGGACATACCGCCGGATTCTCAGCGGTGTGTCACCCACCCCGGCTATGTTCGTGGTCAACGCACTAGATTTGGACGATGCGGTCTGTTCAACGGATTAACGACGGGAAGCTATCGCGCCGGCCGCCCGTTTGCCCAGAATCTTGTCGGTGGCGTGACGGTCGATTTGATCGAACGTGAGGCTCGTTTCGGGACGTGTCAGGCGAGTCATGTCCTCTGGCGAAGGCTGCGGCACTTCGAGGGCCACCTGCCGGGCGTCCTCGATGTCGATATTCTCGAATGCCCACACACTCGTGGTGTCTTCTCGCCAGTAGTCCTCGGTCAGATACCAGTTGGCGATGAACCACAAGCCGTTCGGCATCAATGTCCAGACCTTGCGGGCGTCGATCCCACGCGCGCCAGGCCGTGTGATGGCCAACCATTCCAAGCTATCGTCGGCAACCCGAGTTACTCGCCAGTATTCCCAGCCGCTACTCGCCATCATTTCTCCTCATATTTGGAATACAGCCCGTGGGTCTCGGGTTCATTGGCGCGTCGACGCCCGACGGGGCCGATCATGCCCAGCTCAGTCGCATGGACCTGGGTTACGCTTCGACGCCTCTCGTGCTTCTGCAACTCTGGTGAAACGTTTCCCGAGGAACCCGAGGCCGGCCGCCCCCGCATCGAGACCACGGCTTCCCAGTTCGAGTGCGGTCTCACCCACAGACTTGAAGCGTGTACCGAGTTCCGTGAGCGCGTCGCCGACGGTGGGATCTTCATGGTCCTGCCAACCTTGCACTTGGCTTCGGCGGGCCTTCGCAAACGAGTCGAGATCTTGGCGCAGCTGAAGGACATCTCGTTTGAGCTGTGCATTCGACATCCATCGCACGATCTCGAGCGGCTTGATCGCGGCGTACCGCGCGAGTTCAGCCCGCCCGCGCAGGAGTAGCTCACCATCGGCGGCAAGATGGTCGGCGAGCATCTTGCGGGCGGACGCTACGACGAGTTCGAGGTGTTCTGGCTCAGTGTGCTTCACGCGCTCGATTCGGAGGCGCTGCCACAGGTACAGGGAGTCTTCCGCGATCACCAAGAGTTCGAGACTCTCGCCGAGTCGGTTGTCCTCCACCGCCTTCTGAAGATAACTGGCGCGCTCCTGGACCGGTCTACTCGCATCGAATCCGTCGATCGACTTGCGGATATGTGCCCTCAAACGCTCGACGACAACTTCGAGACCGGGGCCGAGCGGTGCGAGGGAATCCCAGTCGGCCGTCGGCAGCTGCCCTGACTCGTCGAGCATCAGCACAGTCCGGCGCAGCGCCTGGTGGTGCCCGATCACGTCGCCGATCATCGAGGCCTGGGCAAGGTTGAGGATTTGGTCGACCTTGCCTTCGACCCGCTCGACGGCAGTCGTCGTCTCCGCGATCGCAGTTTGGAGAGCGAGAGTCGCCATGGCGAGTTGGATGGACAGCGCGCGCGTGCCCACTAGTGATGCGCTCTGCCATTGCATCTGCCCGCGGAACTTACCGGCGGCGTCGACGACGGTCATCCTGTTGAATCCCGGCTGACCGGGAAGGACATGGAACTTCCTCAGTTTTTCGACACTGTCGGGCGCAAGCCGAACGAAGGTACCGTGCTGGGCGCCGACAGCGGCGAGACCGGAAGCCAACGCAGCAGTGCCGGCGGTAGTTTGGGCGTCGATCCCGGCGACCTCGACCGCATTGGCGGCGTTGAAGCGCAGTTTGTTGAGGTATCCCTCGACTGCGGTGGGATCTCCGGCCACGAGGACGCCCTCGGGTTCGACGACTACCGTCAATTCCGATTGCCCCTCGGCGTGGATACCTCCTGCCGGCGTCTGTTCATCCATGGGGGATGCCTCTCGTTCTCTTCGAGTGTTCCTTCGGTACTCGAGTGATGCGCAGCGTACAGCCGCCGTCGGACTCCCCGTGCTGTCCGGCTGTCGCGGGTGGATGGTCAAGGTCCACATCGCCTTGTCGTGACTATCACCTTGACCACCGCGCGAAAACCGAACGTGGCGGTGGGCGTCTTATGCGGGCCTGCCCGAAACGGCCTGTGGCAACAGGTCGCTGGGGTCGCCTGCGTAGACCACCACCAGTTCGTCTCGCGCGCGTGTCGCGGCGACATACAGCAGCGACCGTTCTCGCTGTAGCGCGTCGGCACGGTCACCCTCGGGCAGTGCGTCGATGAAGTAGGTGCGCGGCATGTTCTTGGCGCCGACACCGACGAGGACAACCTTCGCGAACTCCATGCCTTTCGCGCGGTGCATGGTCATCACCTGGGGGGTCCCTGTCGGTCCTGCGGTGTCCCGGTCGACGAAGGCGACCGGGACCCCGCGGTCGCCGAGGGCGCGTGGTAGTGATTCGCCTTCCTTGCGGGTGGGTACCAGCAGACCGATCGATTCGGGGGCCACCTTCGCATCGAGCCACTCACGGACGGTGTGTGCGACGATGTCGTATTCGTCGGTGAGTGAACTCGCCTCGACGGGGCGCGGCTGCGGGCCGCGCCGGGCCGACCGGTAGGCGTCCGTGCTCTCGGGTTCGTCGACGAGGTCGGTGTACTCGGCGCCGGACAGGATGCCCAATGCGTAGCGCAGGTTCTGCTCAGTGGTGCGGTAGTTCAGTGTGAGTCGGCGTGCGCGGCCGACGATGTTGATGCTGTAGCGGCCCAGCACGATCGGCTGGCCGTAGATGCGCTGATGCGAATCCTCCGCGATGAACAGGTCGTCCTTGCCCGGCGCGGCGAGTGCCCGTAGGAGCATCAGTCGTGACGGGCTGAGGTCCTGTGCCTCGTCGACCAGCACGTGATCGGCCAGTCCCCGGCCGTTGATGTTGCGCAGGACCTGCGCGGCGATCGCGGATTTTTCCTCGAAGTCCGTGGTGCCGTCGGCGGCGGCCGCGGCCCGGTATGCCTCGATCACGTCCCACACCGCGTTGCGGCGGGCACGATTGAGCGAGACACCGCGCCCGGTGCGGCGGGCCTTGAGGTACTCCTCCCGGGTGGTCACCAGGTTCGGCAGGACGATGGTGGCGTACTCGGACTCGAGGAACGAGGGGGTGCACAATTCGGGTCCGAGTCCGGCGCCGTGTTCGTCCGCGGCGATCGCCCACGCCTGGGAGTGGGTGTGTTTGCTCACCTGCGCGGTGCGGGGTCCGAGCACCTGCGCGACGGCACCCGGCTTACCGTCCGAGCCGCCGAGTTCGGTCGCGTACGAGGTGAGCACTCGGTGTGCGATTGCGTCGACACCGGCTATGTAGATCCCCGGTTCCCCCAGCTCCGCCGCGGGCACGATACTCGGATCGAGGACGCTCAGCTGCTCTTTGAGTGCATCGGCGAGGGTCCGGTTGAACGTGGTGAGCACGATCCGCGCCTCGGGATTGCGGCGGTGCAACTCGCGGGCACGATGCAACAACACCACCGTCTTCCCGGTCCCTGCGCCGCCGGAGATCCGGAACGGGCCGTTGTAGCTGCGCGTCGTGTACGCCCGCTGTTCGGGATGCAGGAAGATGCGCCATGCCGAGAAGTCGGGGTTCTCGATGGCGGCCCGCAGCGCGATGTCGTCCTCGATGAACGCGAACTCCATCTGCGCTGCCGGGTGTTTGAGCGCGGCGAGCAGGTCGTCGTCATTGGTGGCATCGGCGGCGGCTGGCTGGTCGAGCTGGTACTTCTCCCGGATCGCGGTCAACGATTCGCCGGTGTAGACGTCGAGCAATGCGCTGGCCTGCCATGTGGCGGGCGCCTGCTCGGCGTAGTCGAGAACGGCGTCGCTGCCGAGGAGGTCGAGTGCGCCTTCCGCGAACGCGGCGTCGATGCCGAGGTCGGTGAAATCGTCGACCGTGAACTCGCGGTCCCGCAGGCTGGTCTCGACGTCGTCGGCAGCGGCCGGCGGTTCCGTCGCCGGAGGCGGGGTGGCCGGCAGAGTGGTGGCTACTGGCTGCTCGTCCACCGGAATCAGCTCGGCGACACCGTTGCGCGGATTGATGTTCACCCGCGATTTCTGCGCGATGGAGATGGCCTCGTCGTGCTGGAAGGTGCCGATGAAGACGTAGGACGCGTCTTGCTGGCTGCCCTGCAGTTTGAACAGCACCGCCCGGTTGGAGATGTCCACCCGTCCGGTACGGGCCCGCGGGTCGGCGGAGTTGTTGATCGGCTCGATGTGCAGGCCCGGTGCGGTGTCGTCGGCAGCAAGTTTCGCCAGAAACCGGTAGGTGGCCTGGTGCAGGCTCCCGTCCATCCCGGACAGTCCCGGACCGAGAATGATCTGTGCCATTTTACGCACCTGCCTCCTGCAATGCGGCCTTAACGGCGTCGGGGTCGGCCGGACACAGTACCCAGCCGGCGGCGGACAACTCCTCGCGCTCCGTGTCGTCGATGCCGGTGTCGACGACGACCTTGCGGTCCGGCCACGAGATCTCGAGCGGGATGCCGCGGAACTCCTCGCCGACCTCGGGCACCGGCACGGCGGCCGCGGCGGCGAGCAGGGTGACGAGTTCGCGGTCGCTCGCTGCGACTTCGTTGTACACGTCGAGCCACGGACCGGTGAGCCCGGCTGGGGCCTGCGGCTCCGGCGCCGGGACCGGCGTGGGTGCGGGGACGGGCACCGGCAGTGCTTCCGACAGTGCGGTCCTGCTCGTGATCTCGGTCGGCAGCGATCGGAAGTTGAGCAGATTCGCCCAGCGTAGCCACTCCCGCCACGCGCTTTTGGCATCCTCGGTTAGCGCCGTGTCCGAGTCGTCGAGCACCACCGCGACCTCGGTGGAGGACTGCGATCCGGGGGAGAGTCTGATGGCGGCGGCGAATCCGCCGTAGCGCCAGACCAGCGTGTCCCCGGAGGGCGACTCGTCGAGTCCGTCGTCGAGTGCCGCCAGCGCGAGTGCGCTGGGCGATCCGTGAGCGCGGCGCCCCACTTCCCGCAGGCTGGCAAGGCCGAGAATCGGCAACCAATGCGCAAGCTGGCCTCGGGCGTGGCGTGACGGCTGCTGAATCCAGGCCAGCAGCAGGTCGATCGCGTTGCCGAAGACGAGGTCGAGCGCGCTCTTGGACAGTTGGTCTCCGGCCAGGCCCAACACGACCGGGGTGACGTTGGCGCGGAATCCGGAGGTGTCGAGCACCGCACCGTCGACGTCGTCACGCGTGACGGCAATGACCTGATAGCCGCCGTCGCGCAGGTTTCGGCGTTTCTCGGCGTCGTCGGCGATGCGGTTGTGTGCCGGGGTCGCGTGGTAGGCCCGCCCGTCGGTGAAGATCGCAGTCGGCGGGACGCCGCCGCGCGCCGAGGTCAGCACGAAGTCGGGTTTGCTGCCGAGCACGTTCTCCTGCGGTCGCAGCGTCCACCGGTTGCTCGAACCGAGCGCGATGTCCCACATAATTCCGCGGTCGGTGGGCTTCTCGGTGATGGTCGCGCCGAGTGCCTCGAGCCGTTTAGCGAACTCGACCCGGAATCGCTTCTCGAGATCGGATTCGCTCTCGGTGACCTCGGGTTCGGTCTCGGTGACCGACCACGGCATCATCTCGGGCACCTCCGGCTCGTCGGCTGGACCGAATTCCCTGCCCGCCAACAGGTTAGCCAGGTGACGTTCAGCGGCGGACCGCGAGGTCCGGGGTACGTCGGGCAGGGCCGCGAACGGCAGCAGGCAGTTCTCACACGCGAGTTTGCCGTCGTCGCGACACCTGCAGTCCTTCACCACCTCCCACGCGCGGTGCAGCATGTCCCATACCGTGTCCGGTTTGGTGAAGTCGGCGAGGTAACCGGTGCCGCCCGGCACCACATCGTGCAGCAGCAGAGCTGCATGGTCGGCGCCGTGCGGGGAGGGGTCAACGGTGGGCGTGATCTCGAGGTGGTCGGGGTCGCCGCCGATGTATTCCCGCACGCCGAGCAGGATCGCGGCCGCGAGCGAGGGCATCGCGAACGTGTCGCCCAGCGTCACCGACGGCGGCAGGCGCAGCACCAGACCCTCGGTGGTGAGCCGGCGGGCCAGTGCCAGCGAGGTGGTCGACTCCTCCATCGCGGTGCGCAGCGAGCACCACGGTCGGTGTTCGCTCGCACGATTGGCGCCGGTGGCCGCATCGAGCTTGCCGCACTCCGAGCACACCCGGAACAGCGCGGCATCGGCCTCCTGCCCGGCGAGCAGGCGGCTTCCGCCCCCGGTTGCTGCCGCGCCCAGGTTCAACCAGCGGATCTGCATCTGCCGCAGGTGTTTGGCGCCGAATCCCACACCCTCGACGAACCAGCGCTTCCCGACGTGCACAGGGTCGATGTCGGCGGCCGTGAGCACGGTGAACCGTTCCCGGTTGCGTTCGTCGCGGGAGTCGTCGATCGTCGCTTCCTCGCGCCGGATGATCGCCGACACCGTCCTGAGTTCGGCGACCGGCAGGCGCTGGCTGGTGTCGGCGATGGCGGCCGAGCCGCAGCGCGGGCATCGTGTGGGCGCGTCCGCCCCGGCCAGGTCGGGGGACAGTTCCTTGACGTATCCGCATGCCGGGCAGCACGCCCACTGGGTGACGGCATCACCGTCGGCGCCGAGGTCCACCGCGTCGATCGCGATGGCGAAACCGTTGGCGTAGAAGGTGGATCCGGGGGCGAAGTCGCGCAACGCCTGCGCCGAGCCGCGGCGCAGTTCGAACTCGGAGTGTTCGTACTCCTGGCTTTCCGGGTTGAGCCAGTTCACCGATACCGACAGGGTCACGGTGTCGTCGAGCAGGGTGTAGTTCGGCAGCAGCCCGAACGATTCGAGTGCGCTCACCCAGTACTCGGACCGCAACTCGGCGAGTTGCCTGTTGATCAGGCGCTTCGCGGCCTCCGCTGCCCGCAGGTCGCGACGGTTCTCCTCGGTCGCAGCCGGAGAGGTGGCCCGGTCCTGCAGGTCGGGAAGTGCCTTGTCCACGGCGGCCTTGCGGTGCGTGAGCATCTCGATGCGGCGGTTCCACTCCACCGACGCACGGTGACACCGGGCCGCGAGTTCGCTGGTGCCGGGACCGGTCAACGGTTGCGGGAAGGCACGCAGACGGGCCGCGACATCGGCATCGAGTGCGGGGAATCCGGCGAGGAACTCCCCTACGAGGTCGGTGGCTCGGCCTTCGGCCTCGGCGATCAGCGCACCCAGATACGTTCGGCTTCCGGTTGAGCGCAACGCATCCGCTGTGGTTCGTGGATGCGGCGCGCCTGAGCGGCGGGCGAGGACGTCCGCGACCGACGCGGTGAACTGGCGGCGCAGGATCTCCTCGGCGTCGAGGTAGGTGGCCGGCGGGCGGACCGCACCGTTGATGGTGGCCTCAGGCCGGGTGAAACGCGGCAGCTGGTCACCGCGGGCGGTGACGTACGCCAGCGCGAGCGCATTGCCGGTGAGTCGGCCGGCACGCCCGACGCGTTGCAGGTAGGACGCGACCGAGCGCGGCAGCGACGACAGCAACACGGCGGACAGGTCGCCGATGTCGATGCCCATCTCCAGCGTCGGGGTGGCGACCAGCACGTTCGGCGCGTTGGGCGGCGGGGTGGGCTGCTTGAACTGGGTTTCGTACTCGAGGCGCACGTCGTCGGGCAGCAGGCTGGTGTGCTCGCGGGCCACCACGCGGCGGATGTCGGTGGCCGCGTACATCTGCCGGTAGAAGTTGTCCTCGAGCTGGTGCGGCCGCAGGGTGCCGTCGCACCGGTCGACCAGGCACGGAGCATCGCGCAGGTCGCGAAGGGCCTCCGGGGCGCCGTGCAGGACGTCGCGGCAGATCGTGCAGGCCAGGGCGATGGCGCCCGACGCGAGTTCCGTGTCGGCGACCGGGCGCACCACGATGGCACTCGCCGGCAGGTGGAAGGTCTGCGCACCGCTGGTGGAGGTGGTGTCGCCGATGACGTCGCGGCGGCGCAGCCGGGTGAACAGCAGCCGCGCCAGCACCGCGCCCTCCTGGCGGCCCACACCGAGCGCCTTCGCGGTCCACTGGGCGTACCAGCCGCGCGTCGACGCAATGGGTTCGAGGTCGGTGTCGCGTGCCGACCCGCCGAGCACGGGATAGCCGGGTGCCGAGTTCCCCCTGCCGAAACCCGGCATGCCCTGGCCACGACGCCGTCCGCCGGTGATCCACCACCGGTTGCCGTCCTCCTGGCGGAACGTCGCGAACCACTCGTGCTCGATCGCGCCCCGACTGCGCATGCGTTCGAGCACGCCGCGGACCCACGCGAGGAGGCGGGCATCGTCAACGGGGCCGAACAGGCCCTGCTGCACATCGGGCGAGTCGACCGCCTCGCGGGCGCAGGCGAGCAGCACGGTCGGCGCGATATCGAGGCGGGTGACCGCGGTGCCGGTGCGTTCGAGGGTGCGGCCGACGCCGGACCGCAGTCCGAGTTCGAGCTGAATGTCCAGCAGCAGCCGGCGTCGCACATTGGTGCGTACCTTCGACGGCACCCGCGCCAGCGACGGCCGTTTCCAGAACTCGCGGAACGCGTCCCGGTCGGCCAGTTCGGGTGGCAGCACCCGGTAGCGGGCACCCGGATCGTCGCCAGCGAGGTCGATGACGCGGTGCACGAGCGAGTCGAGGTCGGACTCGCCGTCGGCGAGGGCCTGGCGCAGCAACGTGCGCAGGGTCAGGGCGTGCGAGCGGGCCTGCACGAAGCCGGCGCGGTGCGCGGCGTCCTGCACGCTGTCGGTGAACACCAGCGCCCGCTTCTCCCGCGCGTCGAGATCGGGGCTGCCGAACAGGGTGGACAACGACACCGACAGCATGGTCGCGATCGCGGAGCCGAGGAAGCGGATGCCTTCGGGCTGCCGGCATGCGGGGCAGACGTCTTTCACCGAATCCGATCCGGCCGAGTCGGAACGGTGCACCAGCACCGGGAGCGCGCGGCCCTCGGCCAAGATCGCCTCGCCAGGGGGTTTGTAGGTGAGCCGGCGTTCGTCGACGAGCAGCCACGCCAAGCCCGACGGTTCATCCTCGGACCGGTCGGTCGCGCCCTCGGCCAGTTTCGCCTCGAGTTCGGCGGCTTCGCCGGGGGCGTGCATGAGCGCACGGAATCGGTCGTCGTTGCGCAGTGCCCGGCGCCGGATGGTGGTGTCGTCGGCGTCGAGGTCGGACCCAGTGGGCGCCAGGGCGATGCCCCATCCGGAGCGGTTGCAGTGCCGGCAATACACGGCGGGCAGGAACGGCTCGGTCGGCAGGTCGGGGTCCACCCCGTCGACGCGCAGGCCGTCGTCGCCCCACACGAACAAAGGCGCGCCCGACGCGGCCCGGTCGAGGCGGGTGAGTTCCCGCGTCCACAGGTGCACGTCGACCGACGCGGCCGCGCGACCGTGCCGGGCCCGCACATGGCTGAGCACGCCCACCAGGGCGGAGGTGACGGTGCGCAGCACCGCCGCACGCACCTCGCGCGCGGTGTCGCCCGGGAACAGTGCTGGCGCGAGGTCGTCGAGGTGGACGGCATCGCGAGTGAGGGCGACCAGCCGGTGGAACACCGGGTGGGTCTTGACGAGATCAAGCACGAGCGGACCGTCGCCGGCGACAGCGGCGGCGAGCGCCGCGGCGTCACCGCCGTCGTAGAGTCCGCGCAACACCGCGAGCGTGAGCGCCCGAGGGTCGTCCTGCCCGGTCGTCGCAGCGGCGAGGTCAGTGATCCGCGCGGGGTCTAGGCTGGCGGCCCGCCACCCAGCGACCGATTCGCTCGTGGGCGCCTCGCCAACCCAGTCGTCAATGGACAGGCGCGACTCGGTGACGACCGAATCGGTCGGGAACTCCTCACCGAAAACGGTGCGCGCGAACGTGAGCATTGCGGCCGGGTCCCCGCCGTCGCCCAGGGTGGCGGACGTCGCGACGGGGGTGATGCGCCCGAGCGGGCGCCCCCGATCCTCGGCCGTGATCGCCGGATCGTCAGCGGCCCAATGGCTTTTCAGGGTGAGGCCGAGGCGACGCAACAGCATGGAAACGTCGGTGCCCTGCGCTCCGTCATAGGTATGGAACTCGTCGAGCACCAGGTACTGCAGGCTGTGCGCGCTCTGCCGCCACAGGTCGGCATCGGCGGTCCGCAGCAGCAGCTGATCGAGCATCTTGTAGTTGGTAAGCAGGATGTCCGGGGCGAGGTCACGGATCACGTCGCGATCAGTGATCAACCCGTCCGCAGTCACCCGGGTGCGTTTCTCCCCCACCTCACCGGTGTACAGGGCCGCAGTGATGCCAGCGAGTGCGGCGCGCTCCGTGAGTAGGGCGGTGAGCCGGGACGCCTGATCGTTGGCGAGCGCATTCATCGGGTAGAGAATGATCGCCTTCGTCCCGGTCACGCCGCAACGCTTGGCGCGCTGCACGTGATCGAGGATCGGGTACAGAAACGCCTCCGTCTTGCCGGACCCGGTACCGGTGGTGACCAGCGTGGGCAGCGGCCGGGGCCGCTCGTCGGACAAACGGTAGCTCGAGAGCCGCTCGAACGCCACCGCCTGATGCCCGTACGGGGTGAAGCCCTCGTACCATTCGAGGCTATCGCGCCAGCCCTCTCCGGCGGGGCGGAACGGCAGCCGCAGCCGCACATACGGACCGCGGAACATCCCCGTGTTGGGATGCTGCAGGAACTCGTCGAGCACCCGCCGCGCATCGGGGTCGGCGAGCGCGAACGTCGTGCCGAGGTAGTCGAGCAGACTGTGCTTGATCGACTCGGCCTGCGCGAGCGGCAGCAGCTCCGACATGCGCTACTGCTCCGCGCCGAGGCGCCGCTCGAACTCCGCGTACGCCTCACGCATATCAGCCTCTCGGTCGAGGAACCGGAACGGCAGCTCGTAGGTGTAGGTGTTCCCGGCCGGGTTGGTGGCGATGCGTTCGTCCTCGGAAAGCCTGTCGCCCTTGGTGCGCCACTTGGTGAGTACTTCATTCGGGACGAGGCGACCGGAGCTGTCGTACAGGTAGGTCTTGCGGTCGTAGCCGTACAGCACCGGAAATTGGGTGCGGTACACCGTGCACAACTCGTCCGCAGTCAGGCCGAGGCCGAGGGCAACGAGGGCGTCGATCTCCACCAACGCCTGACGGCGATCGGCGGCGATGCGGAGTGGAGTTTCGCGGGTCCATTTCGGTCCGACTTCGCCGAAGGGGCGGCGGCGGGTGTGGGCAAATCCGCCGGTCCAGGAGTCGGATTGCATTGCGGGGTCGAAGCATTCGCGCCAGAGGTCGGCGTAGGCGGTGGTCATGCAGTTCAGGCGGAGTGCACGGAGCACCAGCTCGCCTTTCATGCGTGACTCGTCAACGCTCGGAAGGCGTGAAATTGCGTGCGAACGGATGTGCTTCTTGGGCGCGGCGCGCACCAAGAAATCGATGATAAGAGAACTGAGGACGGCTTCTAGCGCTGCCGTTTCTGATAACTCATGCGACGGAAGGGCGAGGCTCATCAACCCATCCACGTGCGCAGCACCGCGAGGAATGAGCGCCGGAATAAGTGTTCGTTCACCGGTATTGGCGGCCATTGCTCGCCATGCAATGCGGAAATGGTCGCGGGCATATTCCCTCGTCGCGCCAGCGCCGGGGTTTTCGACAAGCCACGAGTCGTAAGCGTGGTCGTAGCGTTGGAGAGGGGCAGAGCGTTTAAACGAGGTTGCTGGGATCAAGTCATCGCTGATCGCTTCGATATCAATTGCGGACCAGTCCAAATTGTGACGCATGGTCTCATTGGGTGATTTGTAGAATGGTGTCGAAACGTGCACATGCGGACCTTGAAGAATAACCTGATCCCAGGCGCGTGACGCGCCCCATTCGCGTGCGAAATATCCCTTTTTGAAGTCCGCTCCTTCGTCCCAGCCGAGCGAGAATTGAGGGTTCATTGCGCCGACTCGACTAAGATCCGAAATTTTAGCAAAAACAATCGCGGCTGAACGATTAACGGTATAGACCATTCGAGTCCGCCGTACCGGGAGATCAGCGCTCTCAAGCGCGTCCTTCCATGACTCAAGAACCTCGTCTGTGACATTGACAATTCGTGCCGCGTGAGGGCGTAGATCCCAGGCTCCTGCATCGTCTTTCAGTCCTGGCTCTGCTCCTGAACCGTCGTGCAGGAGTGAACGCACGACCGTGTCGGGGTGGTACAGCGAAGCAGCGCTCATGAATTGAGGTTCACGCGGTGCTCCGTACACGTGAATACCGTAGGCCACCAGATGGTGAACTTCGAAAAACTGTAGTTCGTTGATGAACTGCCAGTGCCGCCGAAGTCTGGTGTAGGTTGCCTCCCGCAGAACGCCGGCCTTCTCGTCGGTGAAATGCGTTTCGGGATGGATGAGCGATACAACTCCTTGTGGAGATAGGTGTCGCCAGGTCTGCTCCATGAAGCAGCGGTAGAGGTCGGGACGAAGACCTTCCAGGTGAGGGTAAGTCGGCGGTGAGGAGACGAAGGCGCGAATCGCCACGGTCGAGCCGAGCTCCTCCAGGTAAAAGTGCCGCGCGAAAGACAAGCTCAATGTCCGTAGCTTATCTTCTCTTGCCTGTGCCGTTGTGATCTTCGTTTCGAGCGCAAAAGCGACGTTGAACTCAGCAAGGACTGCGTTCTCATCGAAATCCGGCCGCACCCACGGCGGATTCCCCACCTGCAGGTCAAACCCACCGCGCGCAAACACCGGCGCGAAGTCGAGTTCCCAATGGAAGAACCCGTACCGCCCCGCCAACCGTTCACACACCACCAGCCACGGATGCGCGGAGAGAATCACCTCGGGGTCCTTCGCCTGCGCGAACGAGAGGTCGATGTCCTCGGCCTTGCCAAGCTCGCCCCACTCAGAAATATCGGCGAGGCTGTGCTGCTGCTGGTCCTTCCGGCTCACCTTGAGGTCGAGTCCGAGCAACTGCTGCAGCGCGTCGATCCACTCGTCGATGCTCGGCGGCTTCACGAGTTCGCCTTCCACGGTGGCGGTTTCGTCGGTGAGCGGCCAGAACCACAGCGCGCACCAGGCGTCCATCACCCGCCGCAACCGTTGGTAGGCACCGCGCGGATCGGCGAGCTTGCTCTGAATCTCCTCCCGGCTGACCTTCCCGCCGACAGGTAGACCGTCGGCGCCCCACACCCGAATGTCGCGCCGGATTTCCGATTCGGCGATCTCGAGCCTCCGCAGCGCGAATTCCCACAGGCGGTCGGCGCGCCGCGCCAATTCGGACAGCGCGGTTACCTGCTTCGCGGTGAGCTTGGACCGCAGCGTCTTTCGCCATTCCTTAAGCAGCGCCAGCGCTTCCGGAGCGAGTTCCTTGGCTTCCTTGGCATCGACAGTCGCGCCCCAGCCGTCGGCGGGGAGCAGGAAGTGATGCACCGCCCCTTTCAAGTCCTCGCCCAGCCCGGAGATCGGCTTGTCGACCGGTGTCGCGGTGATCCAGCCCGCGGTTTTCACGGACGCCGAGGGCAGCACCGCGCGCCGCGCGCCGACTAGGGAGTTGCCGCGCTTCAGATGGAGTCCGAACCACGGCGCGGACAGGCCCTTGCCCATTGTGGCCAACCAGAGCGAGATTTCGGCGAACTCGACTGCGGTGGCGTTGAGGTCCACGCCGTACACCTGGTGCAGCGCGATGTACGCCTTCACCCGCTGTAGTTCGGCCGCGTAGTTGTCCGGCTTAATCCGCTCGCCACGTTCCTGCTGCGCACGAGTGAGGTACTGCTCGGCGAGTTGCTGGACCGCCTCGATCGCGAACGCCCCCGAACCGAGCGCCGGCTCGCATACCGTCAGGTCGAGGATGTCGCGGGCGGGGGTACGGGTGCCGTCCTGATCGAGCAGCTCCTCCATCGCCTGCCCCACCACGAACCGTGTGAGCACCTCCGGCGAGTAGTACGACGCTGACTGCTGGCGTTCACGGCCGGCGAGCCGGAACACGAAGGTGCCGCGTCGGTGGATGACCGGCTTGGATTCACCGGTGATCTCATCGGGCTCACGGACGAGGTCGGTCTTCGCGATACCCTCGATGCGGTCGTGCGGCACCACCCAGGAGCCCTTCGACGAGTCACCGTTCTTGGCGACCTCGTACAGGTCGTCCTCGGCGAAGAAGCCGGTGTAGCTCATCAGGCCCTCGTACACCGCGCCGAGCTGGTTAATACCGAGCTGCGCGTAGGAGATGAACCCGCGGTCGCGGCCCTTGGCCTCCTTGCTCAGCAGCAGATACCGCAGTACCTGCTGCAACGCGGCGTTGCCCAGCTTCACCTCGTCGATCAGGGCGGTCGCAGCGGGCAGGAACAGGTCGGCTCTCAGCGACCGGAACGTGAGTCCGGCGAGCCCAACCTGCTCGTTCTCGTCGTCCGGGTCGAACTCGGCGGTGGGGTCGGTGTCATCGGTGTCGTCCAGGTCGCCGCCGTCGTGCCCGCGGTCGACGAGTTCGAACAGCGCGGCGAGCGAACCGAACAGGTGAGTACCGGATCGTGCTTTCGGGCTGGCCAGTTCGACGAGCGTCAGCTCACGCAGGCGGTCGAGGCTGTAGCCGCGCTCGTAGGCGTCGACGCCGACCGGGACCACGGCGAGCTCCGGGGAGGCCTCGGCGTAGAGCAGGAACAGGATGCGGTACAGGAACCGCAGTGACTGGCGGGCCAACGGCTGTGCCTGCCCGGCCGGCAGTGGATCGAGGCCGAGTTCGCGTCGGCGGGTGACCACCTCGTTGGCGATGATCTCGATGGACAGCCGCACACCCTCGCGCAGATCCTGCGAGACCCCGACGGTGTGTTTGATCGACTCGTCGATCACCTGGCTCCACCAGATGGTGCCCTCGGCGTCGGGGGCCAGCGACTCGGCCGCGAGACAGGTCAGGGCGCGGTCGATCTCGGCGCCGCGTTTGTCGTCGTTGCGTTCGCCGACCAGTTGCAGGTCGACGGCGAGGTAGCGGCCTTCGAGCCAACGCTCGCGTTCGGTGAGGAGTGCGAGACCGCCGGCGAGGACCAGCGCGAATTGGGGCCCGTCCTCGGCGACGAACAGTCGCGACAGCAACGACGCGGTCGAGTTGATCGTCTCGTCGTCGGTGTTAAATTCGCGGAGCAGCGTCTTCTCGGTCTTGCCGAGGAGGTCGTCGATCGTCAGGTTGGCGCGCGCCTCGATGATCACCAGCGGAGCCGGACCGGTAAGTCCGCGGCTGCGGAACGCGAGCACCGGGCCGGGTTCGGTGTCTGAGCCGCCCAGACGTTCGGACTCCCACCGCAGTGACGAGTCGAAACCGAGGATCGCCCGCAGCTGTAGGTAGAGCTCGCCGAGCAGAGTCTCGTCGGCCGCCTCGGAAAGGCCGTTGAAGGTGCGGGTCAACGCGTTTCGGTGCTCGGTGTAGCGGGTGCGTGGCGTCGCGCCCCCGTCGTCCTTGGCGGTGTCCCACTGCTTGCGGCGTTCGAGCACCTTCGCCTGGAACGACTGCGATTTCGCGTCGGTACCGAAGTAGTGCTCGCTGATGAAATCCTCGCCGAGAACGAGGGCATCCGACGTGGTCATCGTGTCTCCTGTGCCGTCGGCGTAAAGTCCTGCGGAACCACCACGATCAGTGGCCGAGTCAGGCGCCGGTCGGGATTCATCGCCTGCGCGAGGGTCTCTTCCTCCGAGATCCGGGCGGTGCGCCGCTTGAGGTCGGCGCGTTGAACGAGCGCGTCCGCCTCCTGCTTCCATTTTCGCGACCGCCCGATCCAGTCGTCCACTCGCTGCGCGGTTTCCTGGCGGATCGCGGTCGCCTGCTGGTCGGCCGCCGAATCGGCAGCGCGCACGGCCGCGGCGGCCAGCGGCTGCAGCGACTCGGCACCGGTCAGGTCACCGGCGTTGACTACCGATAAGGCCAACGCTGCCACGGCATCCGGTGCACTCGCGTGCGGCCGGGCAAGCCCGGACGGTGCGGTGGGGTCGGGGAAGGCGACGGTGTAGTAGGACGCGGCAACCACCTGGCCGCGCACGTTGGTGTGCGTGACCTGCACCAGCACGGTCGGGAAGGCGATGTCCCCGCGGACCGCGAAGATCTGGTCGCGGCCCAGTTCGGCGAGTGATCGGTCGGCCGCCCAGTCGATGATCGGGTGCAGCGGCGCCAGATAGTGCGCTTCCGGCCAGGTGGAGGTCGACTCCCCGGCCCGGGCCTGCCGCAGCTCCTCCTCACCGCGCAGGGTGGTGTAGGCGAGCTTGAACGTCTCGATGACCTTGCGGTCGCGCAGGTACGACTGCGGCAGTACCTCGAGCCGCTGCGCCAAATCGCGCGGCGGGGTGAGGGCGGCGATCGACTGCCGCTTGTGCACCGTCCAACTCACGCCGTTCGGCGGTGCCTTCTCGGGTGTCTTGATGAACTCGGTGAGCGCGTCGGAGAGGAAGGCGAATTCGGTTGAATACACGCCGGTTCCGGACTGGTCCGGGGTGCTGCCCACGGGTTCGGGGACGTCCTGGGTGATCTGGCCGGTGGCGAGGTCGGCGAACAGCGCGTCGAGGCCGCCGCCGGTACCGACCTGTTCGACGGTCTTGACGACGTTGTCCAGTTGCTTGTTGCCGGCGAGGACCTCGCGGATGGCCTCCTCCTCGGCTTTCACGTCGTAGGTGCCGATCAGCGAGGCCGAGTCGCCGAGCGCGGTGTGCGCCTCGTGCTCACGTTCGACGAGTTTGGTGAGCACCCGGATGTCGCCGCCGAACCGCTCGGTGGACGGGGTGAGCAGCAGTGTGGTGATCTCGGGCCGGTGACGCTGGCCGTAGCGGTCGATGCGGCCGTTGCGCTGCTCGATGCGGATGAGGCTCCAGGGGATGTCGTAATGCACCAGATGGTGGCACTGCGAGTGCAGGTTCACGCCCTCGGAGGCGACATCGCCGGTGACGAGTACCCGGATCGGTGACGACTCGAGCTTGAACGATTCCACGATGTTCTGCTGCTCGGTGTCGGACAGGCCGCCGTGCAGGACCGTTACCTGGCCGAGTTCTTTGCCGCGCGTGGTGGTGAGCTTCAGGTCCTTCGCGAGGGCGTCGGCGAGCCAGTTCAGAGTGGCGACCCGCTCGGCGAAGATCACCACGCGGCGGGTGCCGGTACGGGAGACGCCGATCTCGGCGAGGTGCTCGCGCAGGGCATCGTATTTGGCCGAGCCGGCGTCGCGGGCCCGGACGGCGAGGTCGTCGAGTCGGTCGAGCGCGTCGCGCTCGATTGTGGTGGCCGGGTTGTCCTCGTCCAGGCGCCGGCGGCGTTCACGGACCGATTCGGCCAGCGCCGCCGGGGAGGAGAGGTAGGCCTTCGCGAGCACCCACGGGAACAGCGAGGCGTTCTTCCCGGAAAAAGGCGAGGTGCCCGACTCCGGCCACAACCACACCTGCTCGAGTTCGCGGGCGACCTCGTCCTCGAGCGGCGACGCCGGGACGGTGATGTTGCGGGGCGGCTGCCGCTCGGCCCAGTCCGATCCCACCTCGCCGGCGACGTCCGGGTGGTGGCGGTGGCGGCGGATGACCAGCTTGGCGACCTCGTCGAGGTCCAGCTCGCCGGTGGGACTCACCGCGCTCGGATCGAGCATGCGGACCAACTCGGCGAACGATTCCGCGCGGCCGTTGTGCGGGGTGGCGGAGGCAAGGATCAGCGCATCCGTCTTCGCCGCCAGCAACCGGGCAAGCCGACTGTTCTGCGATGCGGGGTTGGTGACGTTGTGCGACTCGTCGATCACCACCGCATCCCAGGTGTGTTTGCGCAGGCTGGCGACGTAGCGGTCACTCTTGAGCGTGTCGATCGAGATGATGACCCGCTTGTAGTAGGTGAACGGATTGCGGTTGCCGGGCAGCACCTGCCGGATCCGCTGGATACCGGTCGAATCGAGGCGGACGAACGGCAGTGCGAACCGCGTCCACAGTTCCATCTGCATCTGTTCGAGCACGTGCTTCGGCGTCACGATCAGGATGCGTTCGCCCCTGCCCCGACGCACCAGCTCGGACAGGATCATGCCGATCTCAAGGGTCTTGCCGAGGCCGACGGCGTCGGCGAGCAGGATTCGAGGGCGAAGCTTGTCGGGGTCGAGGGCCATGCGGACGGCCTTCAACTGGTACTCGAGGTGGTTCGCGAGGCCACGATGCGCGGTGGTCAGACCCGGGTCGGCGACCGCGACCGGCGTCTTGCGGAGCATCGACTCAAGCCACATCCGGGACCGCCGGAACTGATCAGAGGTGTCGGCGACCACCGACACCTTCGTCGGATCGGACTCGACGACCTCGTCGATCGCGGTCGAGAACACCGCCTCGGTGTCACGGACCAGCTCCGACAGGCCCGTGACATGCACGAAGAAGCCGTCCAGCGTCGCCTCAACCTTGGTGACCAACCAGTCCTCGTCGCGGACGATCACGATCGAGCCGGGAGCGGCAGTGAATGTCCTTGCGGGCGAGGGATTCCGTGTACCGGTAGAACACAATTCGGAGGTCATCGTCGCCGCACGCGCTTCCTGTCAGGAGCCGGAAACCCACTAACGGCCACACACTGCGCCTGGTTCGCCCCGGGCCGACTGCGTTCCACCAATTTGTCCACCACACCGCCCTGTACGCGTAACCATTCGCTGAGCCGTGAGGTTATCACCGCGCTACTCGGGCGACATCAGCCAACCTGCGCATGTCCATGCGCTGCAACCGGCTAGCAAATAATAGCGAAACAGCCAAGCTATAAAAGCGGTCGGGTTCAGATATCAACCCCACGTCTATTCGTGCCGTCGAAGAGCACCGGCACAAGGAAGCCGAGCATTGCCGTCGGGGTGAGCAGATAGGCAAGTCGTCGGGGTGCGAGCGCCTCCGCGCCGTCGAGCTCACCCCCGGCGGTCGCATCACCGCGAACCCCTCACCCGCCACGTGCTGGTCATTCAGTCAGCGGCCATGGCGACGAAATCGGATATCGAATAGACGACACCCGAGCCAAGAGAACCGGGCCGTAACGCGGAGCGCTCTCGGGCTCTGGATCCTCACCAGGTCAACTCCTCCCTTGGCATCGAACCAGAAGTGCGCCCAGGAAAGCCAACCAGGGAGGTAGTGAACTCTCGCAACCTGCTCTGGCCGCGGCTACTTTTCGCCGGTCAAGTCGTCGGTACAGAGTTCGTCGACCGCGGTGAGGATCAACAGTTCCGCTTCTGTGGGTGTGATCGGTAAGGATTGTGTGAGCAGTTCGGCGATCTGGGACGGGGTTACGTTCCGATCGAGCGCGTCGCACGTCGCCAGCCCTACCTCGACTGCCGATGAATGATCTTCGAACCGCAGACCAAACGTAGCCAGAGCGGCGGTGAAGTGCTGGTGCGGCCCAGGGGTCGTCGTCGGAGTGGCAGCGGCGGGAGGGGCCGGCTGTTCGGTGTCCGGTCGCGTGGTGCTCGCTGCGGCGCACAGCGCCATGGCCGCACACACGAGCAGGGTGATACGGGGCATCGGTACTCATTTCGAATGTCGTCTCGCCCGAGGATCGGGGCTGTATTGGCGACAGCCGGCAGACGTTAGGCCATGGCACCGACACGCGTGAGTCGAGGAAGCCTGATGGTGAACGAACTTCGTCCTGAAGTTCGATCAACTTGTTCTCGTGGTCACCGCTGGCCGGAACTTGTCAGTGGGTTCTGTCATGCTGTGCGGCTCCTCATTGGGGCGACGAACGGGCCGTCAGGCTCGCAGTCTCGACAGAGCACTGAGGATGAACGATGAATGACATGAACCTGCCGGTTCCGGAGCAGGACCCGACCGCCTCCCCTGCTACACCGAAGAGGTGGCGGTGGATCACCGCCGTGGTGGTGGCGGTAGTCGTCGGCGCCGCGCTCGGTACCGCAGTGGCCAAGGCCACCGAGCGAGACGTCCTTGCCGAGCGGACGGCGGCACTCGAGCAGCGTGAGGCCGAGGTGGCGCAGCGCGACACCGATACCGCGCAGAAGGAGGACTCCCTGTCGCTGCGATCCGACGGGCTCGATACCCGGCAGGCCGAACTCGACAAAATCTCCGCCGATCTGGGACGGCGTGAGCAGGCTCTGCTGCCCAAGGAGCAGGCAGCGGCACGGTCGAAGATCACCAAGGACGGGATCTACCTGGTGGGTAAGGACATCGAGCCGGGCACCTATCAGACATCGGGCGGGAGCGGGTGCTACTGGCAACGCTCCAGTGGCACATCCGGCGACTTCGACGACATTCTCGCGAACGGAAACGAAAGCGGTCAGGCGATCGTCACGATCGCGGCCTCCGACGTCGCGTTCACCACCAAACGCTGCGGCAGCTGGCAGCGGATGAGCTGACCAGGATCGATCCGAGCATCTTTGTCGGACCCTTCTGTCATTCTGTCCGGCTCACCTGCGAGCACGGACTTTCCGGACGGGAAGACCCGTCAACACTTGAACTCCAGGAGTAATGAATGCGGAACCTCGTGAACACCACTGTTGCGGCGCTCGCTGTTGGCGGCCTCCTCCTTGCCGGGGCCAATGCTGCCTGGGCAGCGCCGGCCGCCGTGATCGACGGGGACGGCGTCTACCGTGTCGGCATCGACATCGAACCGGGGACGTATTACACCGGCGGCGGTGGGGACTACTGCTATTGGGAGCGGCAGTCCGGACTCAGCGGCGATTTCGACGAACTCATCGCGAATGACTTCATCGAGGACGGACCGGCCGCCGTGACGATCAAGTCCAGTGACGTCGGCTTCAGCACCGACGGGTGCGGCACCTGGGTGCGGCAGTCAGCTCCGGCTCCGGCTGCTCCGGCTCCGGCTCCGGCGTCTGTGCCCTGGTCACCGTTCGGCTCGTGACCACCACCCGCCGCCCCGACCTTCCGGTGCCGGGGCGGCGGCGTTCCGTCTTTCCTCCAGAGAAGAGAGCGTCATGGGGAACATGTACTTCGGCCCGAACCACGGGCAGATCAACATCATTCAGAACAACATCCACCAGGGGTATCGGCGGTCGCCGCGCCGCACCAGTCATCCGATCCTGACCGGCATCGCCGTCCTGTTCGCGATCGGATTGCTGATCAAGTTCTGGTGGGTGGTGCTGATGGTGCTCGCCATCTGGATCGGAGTGAAGGCGTTCCGGAAATGGCAGCACCGGCAAGCGCTGGCCGAGCAGGAACGGGCGCGGATCGCGGCCCGCGCCGACATGCAGAACCAGGCATTCCTCGCCGGTGATCCCTATGGAATCTACGGATATCCGCAGAACCCGCAGGGCCCCCTGTGACCGGTTGCTGTCGAGGCGCGACGACCGCCGGCAAACGCGACTCCACGAGCGGGGTCGCGGAGACCAGTGGTCTTACCGTCCACGCCAGGTAATTTCGACCGTACGCAGGAGCGCCGCTCCCCCGCCGGCACACGGAACGCTGGCCTCGAGCTGACAAGACCCCTCTACCCCTACTCCCTCAGGAGAGCCACATGGCCCTATCCGGACATACCGCCGCGGTTCGCGAGAACTATCTCCCCCTGCCCACCCGAGATGACGGCTATCGGCAGATCCTGCTGCTCGGGACCACCGGCGCCGGCAAGACCACCGTCGTTCGCCAACTGCTCGGCACCGATCCGGACAACGACCGATTCCCGTCCACTTCCACCGCGAAGACCACCGTGTCGGACACCGAGATCGTGCTCGCTCCCGGCCCCTTCCAGGCCGTCATCACGTTCTTTTCCCGCGACGAAGTCGTCCGCCACCTCGAAGAATGTGCGAGCCGTGCGGCAGTGTCGATCCTCAACGGGCTCGACCGCTCTCGGGTCCGCGAGCACCTCCTCGATCACGAGCAGCAACGGTTCCGCTTCAGCTATGTTCTGGGCCGGCGCCAGGAGCCCGCTTCCGATCAGGAGGAGGATGTGGTCGAGAACGACCCCTTCGATATCTTCGACGAGCCCGGCCCAGCATTGACCGATGCCGGATCCGAGACCTTCGGCGCCGACCCGCAAGCACTCCCCACGATCGACCTCGCCGAAACGGAGGCTGTCGTCGATCAAGCCATCGACACGCTGCAGACGCTTGTCGCAACACACAGCGATACTGCACGACGCGAACTCGGCGTTGACGGCGTCGACGAGGAAAAGGAACTGAAGGACCTGCTCGAGGAGGAGTTGGATCGTCTGCTCAGGGCAGATCCACGATTCGATCAGATCACCGATGCGCTGCTCCTCGAGATCGACAAGCGGTTTCGTGCGCTGTCGATCGGTCAGGTCGACCGGGGCGACAACGGCTGGCCGCTGAGCTGGACCTGGAAGAGCGACGACCGAACCGCGTTCCTGCGGGCCGTCAACCGCTTCTCCTCAAACTATGCGCCCCTGTTCGGGCACCTGCTCTCCCCTCTGGTGGACGGCATCCGCGTGGCCGGACCGTTCGCGCCCGCCTGGAACGATGGTGCAGTCCCCCCGCTGGTCCTCATCGACGGGGAAGGCCTCGGTCACACCCCGACGTCAGCGGCGGCCCTGTCGATGGCGGTGTCGGAACGCATCAACACCGTCGACGTGGTACTGCTGGTCGACAACGCCGCCCAACCGATGCAGGCCGCTCCCGCCGCCGCGATCCGGTCGATTCTCATCTCCGGCAACGTCGACAAGCTCGTGTTCTGCTTCACCCACTTCGACGAGGTCACCGGCGACAACCTCGCCACCCCGAGAGACCGGGCCGATCACGTGCGCGGCAGCGCCAACAACCTGCTGGCCGCCATCCGTACCGATCTCCATCAGCGGGACGAGCAGGCACTTCGCCGGCGACTCGACAACGCCACGGTCTACCTCTCACGCATCGACAAACCGCTCGACCCCAGCGACCGTGAAGGCCTCTTCACGATCAAGTCCTTCCGCAAGCTCCTCGACGTGATCGAGAAGACCGGCGAACGACCCGACCTGGGCCCGGCCCGGCCGATCTACCGTAAGGACGAGCTTCATCAGGCCGTCGTTGCTGCCGTCGAGAAGTTCCACCACCGCTGGGACGCGATCCTCGGACTGAAAACATCGCGTGCTGTCGCCCGGGAACATTGGACACGGATCAAGGCGCTCAACAAACGCTTCGCCGAGGCCAGTGACGATCAATACGACACCCTCCGGCCGTCGGCGGAGCTGCGGGAGTTCGTCAAGGAGGAGCTCTACCGTCAGCTCGAATCGCCGCGGGGCTGGAACGGCCACCGCCCGGACGACGCCGAACACACCGCCATCGTCAACCAACTCGCGCAGGGCGTGGCCCGCGGGCTGAACGCTCCGATCAGCGGACGGTTATCTACCGCGGCTCAGCCGGAGTGGGAACGCAGCTACGACCTGTACGGGTCCGGTTCCACCCGCCAGCGGGCGAACCATATCGCCCACGACATCTTCGATCGCTTCGTACCGGAAGCATCGAACGACAACAGCTTCGTATCCGACCTGCTCACGGTCGTCGAGGCAGCCGCCGCCGAAGTCGACGCCTCGCTCGAGTAGCCACAGTCGGCTCAGACCACGTCGAGGCCCGCACTGTCATCACGGCACAGCGGGCCTCGACAGGGCTCCCGCAGGCACACGCCGAAGGAAACACCATGCACGATGACGACGATCATTGGGAACGGCTTATTTTCGGAGCCGAGAAGTTCCAGCGGGACCTCGAAGTTCACGCCTTGAATTTGAAGTTCCATCACTCCGAGAGCGGGCACTGGCAGGACAAGGCCCACAAGATCCTGAGGTGGATCCTGTTATTCGCGATCCTCACCGTCAGCTTAATGATCCTTACGCTGCTCGAGCTCTTCATCGGGCATCAATCGAACTGGTGGTTGGTGGGGGGAGGTTACTTCTGCTGTCTCATCTCCTGCGTTCTCGCATACGTGCACGGCCGCTGCATCAAGCGATCGAGGGCCGCGAGCGAGAGATTTCGGTCCCTCGAACCACCCGCGAGCCTTCGCCCTCTGATGGCGTCCATCGACGCCGAGATCGAAGCGGACGAGCGGGCCGCCGCCGCTGCGAAGAAGCGAGGTTGGCGATATGGACGTCGTCTATCTCAGTACGGCGAACGTCGTCAGCCTGGAAGGCTGGGACATGACTGACGTCCGGCGTACCTGAAAGATGCCCCCGAATGGCCGAAGCCGAAGCACGGCCTCGCACGCATGTAGACCGACTGAATGTCGGCTGCTCGAAGGACGTGTGGAGAACTCATACACTCAATTACTCTTCGGCTCAGTGTCATTCACGCGATATACATGCGCCTGATCATTCCTCTACATGCTGAGGGCCTCGTCTAAGTTATAGCGATGACCACGCGCAAGCGGATTGACCGCAAAAGACTGGATCAGCTGGCCGAAATCGGGGCCCGCCGGCGCGAGTTGCGAGCCGAACTTGCCAAAGTGGAGGCCGACATCGACCCGCTCCTGAAGGGAGTCTACCTCGAAGGGTGGTCGTGGGATCAGATTGCGGACGCTTCCGGACTGTCGTTACAGACGGTCTCCAACCGGCTCCGCAAGCAGGGTGTGATCAACGGCGAGCGCGACGACTCGGGCCCGTTCGACCAGTTCACCAAAGCCGACTTGCGGACCGAACGAGCGCAGAAGATTGCTTCCGAGCGGCGGAAGAAATGAGGCGGCCTTCGACATTGACGTCTCTACTGTCCCGCCAGCCGGCTCACACTCCTGCCGCAGGGCGCGCTGCGTCCAGGCCACCATCAGACCTGTCTGCCGATGACCTCTCAGCCGATTGGGCGGGTGACGAGTGTGTGGCACAGTGGGCGATCGGTCGTGGTTTCGGCGTCGCCGCGTTTCCCTTCGACCGCGATGGGTTGAAGCTGTTCAAGAGCGAGTATCCCGCCGATCGGTGCGGTCTCTATGTGTTCGAGTGCGTTAACCATGACGTGTATATCGGAATCGGCAAAGATGTGGCCGAACGACTGCCCCAACACCGCAAGAAGCACCCTGACGCCCTGACCTTCCGCTTCCTACCGCATCCCGGGAATGAAGCGGAACGTCGGACCATGGAGCGGCGGCTCGTCCGCGATGCCCAAACCGCCGGCCTGACCGTCCGCAACCGGGAACACGCCAGCGGGCATGTGGGGCCCTCGACGCTCGATGTCTTGATCAGCGAGCAGGAGCAGCAAGCATGGCTGCATGATCCAGCTGGGATCAATGCGCTCGACGAGTCCGCCCTGGTCGAACTCGGTCACAGTCAACTCGCCGCCCACGAAGGCGACTTCCAACGGCTCCGCCGGCACCCGCGCTACGCCGAGATCATCGAGGTCCTCAGCACATACGCCGCTTCCTGCATTCCGTTCCCACGCCGCACCGAGGCCACCTTTTGGACCGTGAGCTGTTTCCCCAGCTCCAACCGCACCCGAATCTTCTGCATCTCCATGGCTACGCTGGAGACCTTCTTCATCGCCGTCTCCGACAACGACCACAGTGAGATTCACGCCCGAATGTTCGTGGACAAACGTCACCTGCCCTCCGGCAAGTGGGGCCGTGTTCTCCTCGCCGCCCGCGGAACGATGTTCGACGACGACCATGGTCACAAGTCGGGCGGCGCCTTCGAGCAATGCCTGGCCGTCAACGACATCCGCGATCTGCGGTCGGTCCTGAAGTCGAAGCATGTCCGGGCAGCGGCGGCAGCATTCAATCTCGACCTGATGCGCAAACGACAGTCCGCCTACAAGCCGTCACACTGCCGCCAACTCGCTCAGGCCGCGCTCGACATCTCAAGCCCAGAGGCCACCTCCAGGCCGGGTACCACTCACCTCACGTGAAAAGTGCCCGTACGGAATGCGTCAGGCTCCCCAGTGCACTGAGGAGCCTGACGCGGAATCCCTCTGGAAGGAAGTGATTCACCTCGAAAAATACAAGCGGCCCCGTCGTCGCGTCAAATCGCGCGGAACCTCCCAGAAGGGCCCGAAAAGACAGGCCCCGCATGTAGATCGAACTGTGCATATCAGCTGAACCCGGACCGCGTGGTGAACGCGTGAGCGTTGGTCATTCCAACGAGACGAACACTTCGTCGTCACCGCTGAACGACGCTTCGACGATCCAATTGGCACCGGGGAGCTGCTCCGCGGGCACGGAGACACAGACGTTTCCGCGTGATGTTCCGCGCGGATACAACTCGCCGGTGTCGCGGAGGGCGTTCGGAATAACGCCGCAGGAATCGGCCGATGCGCTACCGAAGACGTTGTTCGATGAACCAAGGATCCGGAAGTTCAGATCAATCCACGGAGTGCCGGTCTCGGCACCGGTGTAGGTGGCCGACACATCCGCCATGACGAACTGACGGCCGGCGACCGGGGGGTCGTTGAACTGGTTCTCTGCGAGGACCGCGTCCGTCGCGTCCCGGGTGGTGGAATGGATCGTGATGTCCCATCCCGGCAGGGTCAGTGCCTGGCCCGGGTGCAGCGGGTTCTCCCGGCTACCGGGAGCCGCTTCGGCGTCGGGTGCGGGTGCTTCCCCGGTGACAGTGGATGCCGAATCCCCGAGGTTGTCCAGCTTCTGATCCAACTCGTCGACGGCACCGAAAAAGATCGTCATCCCCCAGATTCCGAGTGCCACTGCCACGACTCCGAGTCCTGTGCCTGCGAGGGTCATGATCTTATTCGTCGCGAGCCTCTTCCGGACTCGACCAAATCCCAGCAGCCCGAACAGAACAGACAACAGCCCCAGGATGAGCGCGATGAACCCGGTCAGGGGAACCAGTCCGAAAACCACTCCGACGATGGCCAGAACGAGGGCGGTGACCCCGAAACCGTTGCGAACTGACGTGGAGGACGCATCGCGGGCGAGATCGGGGTACGACCGCGCCGAGAAGGTGGGGTTGCTGCTCTCGTTGGTCCTCGGGTCGAACCCACTCGGTGGCGGGGTAACCGTCCCCGGATGCGCAGGAAGCGGCTGGGTTGCTGCAGTCCATTGCTGCCCGTCCCACCAGCGAAGCTGGGGTTTGCCCTCCGGATCGGGATGCCAGCCCGGCTGGGGCGTCGGTGTCGTCATGCCGGTATCAAACCAGACGGCCCGAGCATGCCCTGCATCAGCATTTCGGGTAGCCGCACTTGACCTCACGAACCCGCGCAGCTGACCAGATGCCGCGTCAACGAACCCACCCGGCGCCCTATATCACTATTCAATTTCGACCGTTAGAGTCTTCTGGATGCAAAACCCAACCCACATACATCGAGCACGCCAGAGCCGGAAGCCTTCGCGTGGACGCTGACAGCGCCGACGCCGTCTCCGGTGGCGTCCAGACCGACGATCTCCTCACCCGAGCGGTGATCGAGGCCCTCAAGGCGGGCACGTCGTGGGCGCACATCGCCACGCAACTCGGGGTTCCGCCTCCAGTTGCCCGCGATCACCTCGCCGTGACCGATCGGGAGTGGCAGGAGGCAATCGTCGCTCACGAGAATGCCCGAGCAGCACGACTTCATGATCAGATCGGGACCCCGCGGTCGTAGACGAGGCACCGGCAGAGCCGTCGAATACCGCCCAATCGCCGGATTCCGGTTGAAACAGCAGATGATCTGGGCGTCAGAGCTCGTCGAGCGACACCAGCCCGTCCTGCAGCGCCCGGACCAGCAATCCGGACTTGTCGGCAACGGGACGCCCGACGGCGGCGTACTTCGCCCGGATCCTGGCCAGGTGGGTTTGGATCGTGCCCAAACTGATTCCCAGTTCGGAGGCGGCCACGTTCTTCGATTCGCTGCGCAGCCACAGACGAAGAATTTCCACCTCGCGCGGCGACAGTGCGGGCCGCCGCTGCGGCCCCATGACGGAGTCAGGCAGGGCCCCGGGACCGGAACTCATAGCGATCTCACCTTCTCGAGCTGCAATGACTACACCCGGTCGAGCTCTGCTCGTCCGGAGCCAGCACCCCGTAATACGATCGGTCCGCGACAACGAGCTCGTTGTTTCCGCGGTGAACAAACCGTATCTGAAGCCTGTTTTATCGGACCCTGTGGTTGCGGACGCACCTGACGGAGCTTGGTTCCGTCGGAAGCCTGCCAGAACCAGGAGTGGTTCTTCGGTGTGATGGTCCATCCGACCGAGGTTGAGGGTCAACGCATCAGTGCCGCCAGTGCCAGGAGCCGCCCCCGACTCGATGAGCCGTTAGACGTGGAATCCTGATCGCTTCCGGCTTGAGGTACCGCCTCCAACCCCAGACGGTCACGGCGTAGTGAGCGAACGAGACCGGCAGAAAGCAATCGTTGCCCACCAGAACATGCGCGGTACAAGTGCGTTTCAGTGCCCCGCGAGTCGGCTGTCGATCGACAGCCACGAAAATGTCAAGTCATTCAGACGAATGAATTTTCGATGCCGCTTCTCGATACCTGCTTCCCCACTGAGGAATTCGGCGATTGATGCCGTACATTGCATCGCGTGATCTCTCATTACTTGGCAGCGGCGAGCACACTTTGAGCACCTTGATGTCTTTGTCCTGCTCGTCGACCGTCAATGCCAGGCCGATGTTCTCGACGGTTGGTGCCAACTATCACATTTTCGGATTGCCGAATGTGCCGGACGGATGTACGCGCGAATCGTTTGCGGATGGCGAGGCCGCGTGCCAGCGCTAATCGCCGCAATCCTCGTCGGCGCGATCGTCTTACTCGCGATCTCGGTCGTTCTTCACATCTTGTTTTGGCCATTTATCTTCGCTCAGAACTACATCCTGCTTGAGCACGGCATTGACCGCTACTCGACCCCGGCGATCATTGTCGGCGTGGTCGCGCAGCTCATCTACATCGCTGCCGCTATCGGTGGAGTGTGGATCTCGACCAGTTGGAAGCCACCTACCGATCGAACAACGGGCAAGGTCGTTGGAGGAGGCGTGTTCCTTGTGGTGTGCGCCTTGATGTACGCATTCTTCTTCCCCTCTAACATGTCGCCACAACAACGCCTGGACATGTTCACGGAAAAGTGCACCGAGGAGGTCGAAGCCCAGCATCCGTCAGGGGACGGCCAGCCCCTCCGAGCCGATCTGATTGATCGGTGTGTAGGACGCAAAGTCGACGACATGTGACCTTCGCGAATGCCCCGTGCCACTGTGCAAACCCGCGATCGCCCGTTCGCCTCATGGTTGCGGGTCCTTCCCTCCGTCGACGAGGTCGCCGAAACCACGACGGCGAAGACTCCGGACAAGACCGGCCGACGGCGTGTGATCTCGAAGCCACTCAGCGATGGCTGCGGATTGCGTCTTGCGGTCGACTCTTCCCAGTTTCAGCTGGTTGAGTAGTACACCGGTAGTGCTGGGGGGTGGCATGGGCGATCCGATCGGCAGAAAGTTGCTGTCGTCGTAGAACCGCTCATTGATGTCCATGCGGATCGTCCGTTCGAGTCAGGGCTTCCGTCGGCCATTCAGGAGCCATCGTCAAGGATTCCGGCCAGTTCGGCCAGCAACTGGTCGGCGCGGTCTTCGGATGTCATCGAGCGTCCGATCGACCGTTCTTTCCGTCGGATCGCTGAATCCACATCAGGCTCGGTGAGTCCGACACGAGCGAAAACGCGTTGAGGCGCGGTTTCCCGGGAGACGGTGCGGGAAGAGGAATTCTCGTCACCAACCGCGCACAAACCGGAAGTAAGCCGCCATGGGGCGGGTGAGCGTGCCTATGGGCTCGTCGAGGCACCTAAGATGATTGCCGTTTTCCATAAGTTCCGACACCTCTTCCATTGATCCACGCAGATCAGACCGTTGAAAGTTGGGCATCTGAAGGGCCGCGGCCAGAGCCGAGATGAGAGTGGCAGCACTCACGGCGCTGTCATCGCCGCAGGTCCCGCCCTCGCCAACCCACCCAAAGAAGGGCGCCGACCGGACCTCCGCCGGTGAACAACTCCAATGACACGCCACGCGCCGAGAACGACGATCCTCGATCAAATGGCCAGGATAAGTGGCACACCGATCCGGCATTCCAGCAGCAACGGGTGGACAACTACCTGGTCCGATTGGACATCGGAGGTGTCACTTCACATGTCGGGGGGCAGCAAGTCGTCGATGATAGGTTCCCGTGGCTCAGGCCAGTCGCCGACCGACCTAGTCTAGATTGCTGCGGGACCAGGGTTTTCACAGGAAGGGCCGAGCCGGTGCAGTGGTGTGCAGACGAGTCATATGCCAGAGATCTGCTGGGCCGGCGATACGATCCGCACGTCGCGCCCATCAACCATTTCGTCGACATGTTGAGGCGAGTACACCCTGACCGGTTCATTCCGTACGTAGCCCCAACTTTCGGTGGCACAAACGCTCGTATGCTCGCCCTCTTCCAGGATCCGGGGCCGATGACGAACCCCCGGAATCCTCGCGGATCCGGAATGCTGTGCGTCGAGAACGCCGATGAGACCGCCGCGCGTCACAAGTCATTCCTCGCCGAATACAAGATCGACACGTGCGACATTCTCAGCTGGAACGCTTACCCCTGGTACGGGTCCAACTTGTACGGAAACAAGAAGGACCGCACTCGCGCGGATGAGCTGGCGGCAACACGAGCCCTATCTCAACTTCTGTCAATGCTGCCCAACCTTGAGGTTGTCATGCTGCACGGTGTCATCGCGAAGAAGGCATGGGCGCGACTCGACGAGTACACACCAGTCGAGGTCGGCGGGGCGCCTGAGGTCGAACCAGGATGGGTTCACACATCCAAAGTTCATCTAGTTCACTCATGGCATTTGAGCCCCCGAGTTGTCGATCCAGAGACCAAGACACCCGAACAGGTCGAACGGTTCACCCGCGAACTGCACGAGTCCTTCGCCGATGCCGCAGCCCATCTCCGTCGAGACCGCGACCCATGGGACCCATGGAGCCTGTCTCCTGACCAGCCACCTTTCTGAGCTGTTCACCAGCAACGCATTGCACAGACCGGATTGAACTCTGCACGACTCCGCAAAATAGGCGGCGCCCGGCCATCAACCGATTCCCGGTCTCGCTGAACGGGGCCGCCCTGCAACGGCGCCAGCTGCTCGCCGGGACCTCCCAGCAGATCGAACGGCGGGCCGATGCTTACTGGGGTCGAAGTTCTAGTTGGTTCGGGTGACGTCGAGCATCAGCGCATTCAGCTTCGGTACCGTCGTCTCCCCGCCCAGCGTCGTCGAGTACGTGTGCGAGCCAGAAACCTCGACATACATGGTCACGAAGTCCCCGGACACCACATTCACCAACAGCGGAACCGTCCCGGTGACCACGGTGTTGTGGTCGTACAGGAAGCTGTAATCCTGAGGCGCAGCCATCGTGTCAGCCCTGAACCGGTCCGGGCCCGTCACCGAGTCGAACTGGGTCACATACCCGTACACCACCAGCTTCCTGCCCTTGTTCGCATCTGGGTTCTTCATCACCAGGGCGAAATCCCGGTCGCCCAGCGTCTCGTACGTGGTCCGATCCCACTTCGCAGCCTCGATCGCCGCCAGCCGGGCCTTCTCTGCGTCAATTGCCGCCTGCCGCTTGGCCTGCTGCTCCTGCTGCTGCCGCCGAATCTCCTCCTGCTGCGCGTTGTTCGCCGCGATTTCCTCCGGGGTCATGGTCCGGGTGGCTATCGGGGTGAGGCGAGCCGTCGTCGAGTTCCGGGCGGCGTCCGCGGCCGAAGGCGAATCGTAGTCGTTCATCGTCGCGGCGACACCCAAGGTGACGATCAGCACGGCGAAGATGCCACCGACGATCCACGGCCAGTTCCGCTTTGGAGCATCAGGTTCACGAGGCGCCCACGGCGGCGTGAACGGCTTCTTCGGCGGCTTAGGTGGCTGACCTGCCGTGGGCTGCCCCAACTGGCCCGGTTGCGGCCCCTGAGGGCGCCGCTTCGGCTGCTGGGGGTAGTACGGATTCGACATGTGGGGCGTCTTTCTCGCGAGAAGGGTTAGTCCGGCTGCCTAGTACTCCACCGGGTCGGGCTGCCCTATCGCTGGTCAGCACGTCCGCAACGCGGCTGTCAATGATAATCCGGCAGGTCACCGACTCTCCCCTCGGTGACGACCAAGGTGGGTGTTGGTCACCGACACCGACCAGGGGCAGACGTCGAGTACTCCTTGCTGGTCATTCATGACATCGAACCAGGTCACGCAGCCGAATGGCCGACAAATACTGGGATCATCTCGAAGGAGATTTTCCTCTCAGGCTTGGGTGCAGGTCAGTGCGCCAGAGGGCAGATGGGCCGCTGTGAACGAGCAGAGGGTGCGCAGCGGTGGTAGTGGGTGAGCAGGACTGGACTAAGGGGTGTAGAGCTTAGCCACATCGGTGAAGTGCTGGCCGGCGTAGCCCACGCCGAGCCGGAGAGCCGTTCCAACCAATATCGGTGTCCGCACAAGACAACTTCACGGTCACCCGTTGTGCCGCCACCCAACCGGAAGAGCCAGCAGGAATCGGAACTCCACGGCGCTCACGAGGGACATTACTGTCCCAGAAACGTCCTACACCCGCAATCGAGCAGTTCAGCCTGAGACGGGTTTCTGAGACACATCACTGTTTGATAACTTTCAGCGCTGGATCCACCTCGTGAACCTCCTGCGCGTGCCGATTTACTCGATGCGACGCAGTCGCGCGATACCGGCCCCCGCCCGTGTCTCGCGGGTGGGGCGTTTTGTCGCCTTCGAACGCGTCGTCGCATAAGACGAAGTTCATTCATGCAGCGTATTGACAATGGGATCTAGTTGCGACCCAGTGGGTTTGCTCCATCCCGCCGCCTGCCATGTCGGATTCGTCTGATTCTATTCAGCGATGAGGAAGATGTTCGCCGCTGGCGCCGTATTGGGACTCCTGCCGTTGACTGGGTGCAACTCGAGCACGACCGCGGACACTGAAGCGGTGCCCGTGACATCAGCGACTGACGACGGGACGGCGCTCAACAAGCGGGGAGCCGTCGAGGTTGCTCTCGGTGAACCGGCAACGGTCCGCGGCCCGTCCGGTGCCCTCATTCTTGAGGTCACTGGTACCGCTCTATCGGCGAAGGGATGTCCTAACAACACCACCGACCGGACGCAGATCACCAAGCAAAAGCTGACGGCCACTGTCAGCATCGGGAACCAAACGTCCACAGAATGGCTGTGGCCCTCCGACTTTTACTACGTCGACGCCAGCGGGAAGGTCACCCGCAATCTGACCACATCAGACGCGACCCCGTGTCCAGGCGCGGGCAAGAACGCTTTCATCGACCTCCCCGCGAACTCGAGTGCAGACGGATTTGCGACCCTGGATATTCCGAATACCGCGACCGTAATCGGGTACCAGTCAGACCTGAGCGGAAGCGACGTGCAAATCGAGTGGAAGCTCCCTACTAGCTAGCGGCCAGCCACGGACCATTCGACCGGGTTCCTGTCCGCGGAGTGCTGGCGATTGGCGAGTTGGCTCCCCGCGGATTCTTGAGCGTGCCATTCCGCTTCTTGGGACCGGCACGAGACCGACATCTGCAATGCAAGCAATGCCATCATTGATTGCATTCGAATCGCCCTCACTGGGCACCCACCCACCACCGCGGTTGATGTGTCTCACGGGATCTGTGCTCAGAAACGGACAGTTCCGATACGTCCCACAGTGGGACAACTATCAGGCCCGTGTCCTACAGTGGGACACATGAATTCGGTAGAGCGCGCAGAGGCAGATTTGGCAGCATACGAATTGGCGGCGCGAGAGGCCGCTGCATGGGCGGAAGTTCGCGATCGACTATTAGTAGTAGCCGCGCATGCTTGCCGGGACGAGTTGGGCATGTCGGTTCGCGACGCGGCTGACGAGCTCCAGATATCGAAGAGCACGCTGGCGCGGACGGTTTGGAAGGACAACCGTGCGATCAGCAACGAGTTCGGCATGTCTGATCTCGCGCGTGAGCATCAGGATCAGGTGTGGATCAAGGTCGGGCTGGGCGGATGCGCGTCACCGGAGGCACAGTGCGCCGCGGGGCTGATTACCGAGTACGAGCGTGACACGATGCTCGATCAGATGCAGCGGGCGCGGATTTCGATCCCGACACAGATCCGCGAGGCGGTGTCGAAGTACCCGGGAATCAGCAACATCGAGTTGCCTCGGATGATCGTGATGGCGTACGCGCAGGGTCGCACTCCGGACCTTCGTCATCACGCGGAAGCTGCGGAATGCACGGTCGACGTAGACGGTCGGTGGTGGCCGGCCACCGGGCCCGAGGGAGCCTAGCAGGCGATCAGCCTACAGTCGAGCCCCCGACACCGGACCCCAAGGTGATCCACTCGCCGTTCCCCTCCGGTGTCTCACCGTCCGGTGCCCCAGTAACGGCCATTACTGAGGCACCGCCCCAGTGGAAACACCCACCATCGACTAAAAGCTTGCTTGAGACATCTGGCCCTGCCACGTCGAGATGATCGGCCCCGCGCCGCCCAATAGACCGGCATCTGCAGTGCAAGCAATACCAGCATTGATTGCATTCGAATCGCTTCCGCTTGCAGCTCCACCGCCGCGTCGATTGATGTGTTTCACGGAATCAGTGCGTCGAAACGAACGAATGAAAGAAGACACTGCCGCATAACTATGCAACGCCGTCGACGGGCGCGACGTCGACGGCGCGTGCTTCAACACCGGCGATGGCGTACCGGACGGCGGCGCTACGTCGAAAACGGGGCCTACATACTCGGGCGTGCTTGTCGGACTTGGTCCAGTCCCCGGACAAGCCTCGCATTGGGATCTTCTGTGGCCGCGGGATCCGCACACCACCGAGACACGGCGGATCTCACTTGATTGGGCGTTCTCGCATCTTCCGCATACGTAATGTGACCGGTGCGTGTGGAGTGATCGGTGTTCCCGCCTGAGGTATGAGTTCGGCGACCCGTGTGTCCGGCCCCGTTGGCCCCTCCACGGATGGGTGGCCTTGGACGCCGGAATCCAGAAGCCGACACATTGCCTCGGCTAGACCATGACCGACCACATCCGGCAGCACAACCGAGAGTCCTGACGAAATAGATAGCGCGACTTGGGTTCCCGGCTCCACTGCGTCTCCGGCCTCCGGGTCCTGCGCGACGACCATGCCGGCGGCCAGGGAGTTGTCCTGCTCCGTGATGGCGCCGACATCGAGATCCAGGTCGGTCAACGTCGCCCGTGCGGCGTCCAGATGGCGGCCCGTCAGCCGCGGAACCTTGATCGGCGTGGGCACCGGCAGCGGCCGCGGGCCCTCCGGCGCGGGCAGGTCCACCAGAGCCCGGCGCAACGAGATCGCTTCGTCGAACGTGAGTCCGAATCGCTCCACCTGCTCCGGCAGCGGTATCTCAAGCAGCGCCGCGCGCGTCGTCCGCGGCGCGTATCGCGACACCCGGCGGGCAAGATCCGCGGCGTCCCCGGACCAGTCGGCGACACGCGGATTGAGCTTCTTGTCAGTCCTACGAAGTGCCGTTCCGAGCACGTCGGCGATCAGCTGGGTATCGAGCAGGTCGACGGTGTTTCGCGGATAACGGTCAGGACTGTTGATCGACTGCACCATCTCCTGGTGGATGCTCGCCGACAAACGGTTGGCATCACGGATCGACAGCTCCGGCCGCACCCTACCGCCCTCCGAGAATCTTTCGACCAGCTTCTTCTCGTAAACAAGGCGGCCTTTGCTGGAAATGACAGTGCCTAGTGGTGGTTCCTGTTCACAGCTACATACCGAGCGGCCAGTGAGAAAGAGATGATCGGTGTACCTTTCGGCGTCCGGCGCTTTCTCTATCAGATGGATGGTTGCTGCGAGATCGACCGAAGCGGGCGACTCGGAGTCTCGGGTAACACCGGCTTGGGTTCTCGACGTGATCTCGGCGTTGAGGGTCACCTGTTCCGGTTGCACATCCCACTCCAGGTACACCTCGCCCTGTTCGTTGTAGCTTTCTATCTTGTAGCCCTTCCCGTCGAAGGTCGTGTCGACCTCGTAGCCGGGAACCGACTCCGGGGGAAACTTCACAGTCGCCTTTTGGACTGTGGTGTATTCAAAGTTAAGGCCGTCAATCCTGGTGCGCTCGGTGACCCCCGGGCCGAAGTCGTCGGCTCCCAAGGTCAGCGTGCCGGGTCGCCGGTCGGGGGTCCGGGTCGGGATCCGGCTCAGGTGAGCCGTTTCGAGGTACGCCTCGACGCAGAACCGCTTTTGATCGGCGGGCCGCGCGACGATGAGCATGAAGTCCTGAATGCCTTCGATCTGGCGTGGACCGTTGACGAAGGTGTTCACCGATTGGTTCATGTGCGGCCGGGGCTGGATGAAGAACGCTGCCCGGTTCGTGCCGACGTGGTAGCTGTTGAGCAGCTGATACATGTGGCTCATCTGTGTCGTGTGCGACAGCGTCTCGCGGCTCTCCCGCGCTGCATCGGTTGTTCGAACATTTTCCGTCCTGCGCTCGGAGAGGTCCGTCGTCGTCGATTCCACACCGCCCGATAGCCCGACGCCCAAGACCTCCGCAGTGGCGCCGACTGATACCTCGTCCCTCACCTCGTGGGACTGCAGCGTCGTCTGGCCTCTTCTGACGTTCACATCGTCGAGTGACCTGGACATGACTTCACCGGTGTCGGTCACCTGCTCGTACATCTCGCGCTTCTTCGGATCGAAATCGACGAAGTATGGATAGTCTTTGAACTCGATGTCACCGGGTTCCGGCGGTGCAACAACAACTTCGAGCATCGCCCCGTAACACGGGTAGGACAAGGTCAAAGCGGCTCCAAGAAACTGACCGAAGTCTGTACCCAAGTTCGCCTCCACCCAGCCGGACCGAGAGACCCGATCCCGAATCTGGATCTCGTCCCCATACGGCTGGTAGCCGGTGACCGAGCAGGACACCTTCAGGTAGCTGATGATGACGCCGTCGATCCCCTGGTCATCGGCTGGGGGTTCGTATTCGAACACCGTGACCGACGACCGCCATCGGAGCGGATGGGTCCGGTCGCAGGCGACCCGGTCCATCATGTCCGGGCTGAACGCGATGCGTCGCCACGGTATGTCTATTGGGATTGAAGAGCTTGCGATCGCCATTAGTGCCCCCTACCCGTTAATCATTGCGAGGCTCGGTCCCTGGTCCACGCTGCTTGCCGTCTAGGCGTAGATCACCCTTCTAGACTCCCACCTCGGCCTGATCGAATGGAGGTTTATGTGCAGAATCGAATGCGTTCGGTGTCTGCCCTGCGCGGTCGGAGTGCTGTTCGTCGTCGCTGGCCGCTTTGACGGCCTTGCGTCACGCGAACGCTAGGGTTTGGCACCTTTTGGTGAGTGGACAGTGACGGCTGGAGCGTTAGGGGTGGCGAGCGAGTTCGGGTCGCGTGGACTTGCCCAGGGGTGGACACCGGATCCTTCCGTGCCCCAGTTCTGTACCTCGCGCGTCAGCGCGGCCGCGGTGAGGCCGGTCGCGGTGAGGGTGCCGAGGACGGCGTGCCGGAAGGCCTCCTCGCGGTACATGTAGCGGCCGAGCCAACGATTGAGATCCTTCGGCATTTCCAGCAGGTTGAACCCCGCGTTGCGGAACGGCTCGGCCCACTCCGGTAACGGCTGGCGATTTGCACTGTGGGCGATGAATATGTGGCTCAGGTCCTTGCCCGCGGCACCGCCCTGCAGTTTCCAATATTCCCTACTTTTGCTCTTGAACAGTCGATTCTCCCGAAACCACCGTTTGACCGCCAGCGTCTGCCTCCCCGTCTGAGCCCTGAGGACGAGGGGCACCTCGGAGCCGAATGCTTGCCAGCTTCCCCGGAGGGCGAGGCGCATGCCTTCGGCAGTCTCGCGCACCGCGACCTCGGCGCTGTTCCACACAGTCACCGGAATGATCCGCTTGATGGCTGGGCCTGCTACGCGGAGGACGCCGCCGGTGGCCATGTCGGTCCCAAGCGTGCGCAGGCTCGGTGCGTCCTCCAGTTCAGGGAACAACCAATGAAACCCGGTCCGCGAGATTGTCCAATAGGCTCCTGATTCGGCTGATGCTATGGCGAAGCCCTGCCAACTCAGCCAGCCGAATCCGCCTGCCGCGGAACCGCCCGCGGAGGTGCCCCCGAACCCCAATGTGACCGCGGCACCTGCCGCGATCCCACCGAGGGCACTGAGCCACCCGATCCCGGCACCAACGACGGTGTAGCCGAAAGGCTTCAGTATCCCCGCACCCTCGTAGTCCTCGGGGTGTTCCACGGCGTCGTAGGCCGAGTAGCCCGCACCGAACACGGCGCCGAGAATGATCGGCACCGCGATGACGGCCGGGATCAACTCACCGGTGGGGTCGAGAAGGTCGACCGGGTCTCCGCCGGCGACCGCATACGGGTCCGCCGAGTTGATGGCGCCCCGCGGATCCCGTTGCAGAAACCGCGCTGTTACCGGGTCGTAGACGCGCCCGCGCATGTCGTACAGGACCGAACCTGTGATCAGGGTGTGACCCGCCCACGTCGGTGGCACATTGGGAGAAGGTTGGGGTGTGGTCCCGTCCGGGCCGAGCACGCGGGTGGCACCGAAGGCGCCGTAGTCGTATCGGGTCTGTACCGCGCCAGCGGCATCGGTGACACAAATGAGGCAGGAGTGGGCGTCGGCATGTCCGAAATGGTCGGTGCCGTCGCTGACCAGCACGATCGGATCACCGGATGGTCCAAAGACGGTTTGCCGCCGTGGGATGCCGGCCCGATCACTTTCGGCGACGGCTACACCACCGAAATACGCTGTCCGACGAACTGTGGGGCCACTTGTGCGCTCCACAACTCGTCCGAGCGGGTCGTATGCCTGCCGGAAGATGACCGACCCACCGGCGCTGACCTGTACGAGACGGCCCGCGGCGTCGTAGCGGTAGTCGAATCTCGGGTCGCGGGTGCGACGCCCGTCTGCGTCGTGCACCACCGGGGCGACCACGATGCCGGCCGGTGTGGTGCGCTCGATCGAACTGGGTGCGTGGTCGGCGTCCAGGGTAAAACGTTCGATGATCAGGCCTGCGGCGGCAGGGGTGCGGGTTTCGTCGATCGCGCCGGCGGCGTTGGCCGTCCAGTTCGTCTCTTCGCCCGGCTGCCCCACAAGGTCCGCGATCCGTGCGAGCTGCTCTGCTGGGCTGGGAGTCGGGCCTGTCGCCACTCCGGCAATCCCGCGGCGTTCCATGGATACCTGGCCGGTTACGTCGTGGTCGTAGACCCGATTGCCGTGTGACACGTCGTCGGTGAGCCGCGCGCGCCGGCGGCCGGTGGCGTCGTGGAGGTAGTGCACGTCGGCGAGAGCGGTTCCATCGGCAGCCAAGTGCCGAACGTCGGTGGTGCGCAGCACGGTGTCGTGGTGCAGCGAAGTTGCGGTTCCGTTGGCCAACTCCCGTCGGTTCAGCTGTTCGCCGCGCGCGAAGCCGTACCGTGCCAGGACCGCACCTGGCGGGTACGTCGTCAATGCGGCGTCTCCGGTCCTCTCCCGCCGGATCTCGGTCACGCGACCGAGCGGGTCCAACAGGTGCCGGTCCACACGCCCGTCGGGGTACCGGAGATCAACATGCCCTGCGGCGTCGTCGTGTTGTGCGTGGGTCCTCCCGCCGGGACCGTCCTCTTCGACCAGCCGGCCCTGCTCGTCCCACCCGAGACCGAGGACCGTGGCCCCTTGCGTCATTCGGACTGGGCGCCCGCACCGTCCCGGTGGATGGTCAGGTCGTCCAGGCTGTCGAAGCCGGGTGCGGCGGTCCACCGCGCTCTTGTGATCAGACCGTCCGCTCCTCGATCGAAGGACACCGAGCATCCGCTGGGCGCGGTCTCGGCCTTCACCTCGCCGACCTCGTCGAAATCTCGCACGTCCACACGGCCACTCGGCCGGATCCGACGTGACCACCGGTCGTCTATCGTCCAATCCCACCGCGTCACGGCACCGGCCGGATCCGTGTACGAGGTGACCCGTCCACCGCTGTCGCGTGTCCACCGGTGCGCAATCGGATCGTCTGCGCCAGCGCGGTCCCGATGAGGTCACCGACTGCGTCGTACTGCAGCGAACACGATGACCCGGAGGGATCCACCGAGCCGGTCAGCAGATCCCTGTCGTCGTAGGCGAACGTGGTCGTTCCCGCATCGTCGGCTTGCTAGCGAGGCGGCGCCGAGGATCCCAGGTTTCCTCCACCCGGTGCGTGCCGGCCGTGTCTGCCGCCACCAAGCAGGTAGCCCGCGCACGCGTACTCGCATGTCACGGTCCCGACGCGTCGATCGTCTCACGCAGCCGGCGCGGAGTCGTAGTTGTACCGGTGGACGCGCCCGTTCGTCGATGGTCTGCACGGCTCGTCGCTGTCGTGTCGGAAGCGTCACCGCGTTCGACTTCTCGGCGGACAGGCCCCTCTTTGTCCCTGATTGTCGAACATCGAGCAGGCTGGCGCTGTCCGGAACCGTGTCTCGGTGATCGTGATGGAGTCCGCTCGTCCGGCGTCATCGTGTTCGCGCCCGGAACGCGGCGGCGTGCCGGGTGTCGACCCAGAGTCCGACCCCGCGCTCCGCCGCAGATCGACTCCGCTCGCCCACGCGGTGGACACCGACGCGGCCGACCGCCGGTCGAACCCTCACGTGAACGGTTCCGCGTGTGGCCGGTCAGACGATCCGGCTGGGGATTGCCGGGGTGACGTATGTACGTACGACCGGTTGGTCACGTCGCGGGATCCGGGCCGGAGTGGCCGGTGTGGACGTGCGAGATTTCGACGAGGTCGGCGAGGTGAAGGCCGAGACCGCGCCCAGCGGATGCTCGGTGTCCTTCGATCGAGGAGCGGACGGTCTGATCACAAGAGCGCGGTGGACCGCCGCACCCGGCTTCGACAGCCTGGACGACCTGACCATCCACCGGGACGGTGCCGGGGCGCCCAGTCCGAATGACGCAAGGGGCCACGGTCCTCGGTCTCGGGTGGGACGAGCAGGGCCGGCTGGTCGAAGAGGACGGTCCCGGCGGGAGGACCCACGCACAACACGACGACGCCGCAGGGCATGTTGATCTCCGGTACCCCGACGGGCGTGTGGACCGGCACCTGTTGGACCCGCTCGGTCGCGTGACCGAGATCCGGCGGGAGAGGACCGGAGACGCCGCATTGACGACGTACCCGCCAGGTGCGGTCCTGGCACGGTACGGCTTCGCGCGCGGCGAACAGCTGAACCGACGGGAGTTGGCCAACGGAACCGCAACTTCGCTGCACCACGACACCGTGCTGCGCACCACCGACGTTCGGCACTTGGCTGCCGATGGAACCGCTCTCGCCGACGTGCACTACCTCCACGACGCCACCGGCCGCCGGCGCGCGCGGCTCACCGACGACGTGTCACACGGCAATCGGGTCTACGACCACGACGTAACCGGCCAGGTATCCATGGAACGCCGCGGGATTGCCGGAGTGGCGACAGGCCCGACTCCCAGCCCAGCAGAGCAGCTCGCACGGATCGCGGACCTTGTGGGGCAGCCGGGCGAAGAGACGAACTGGACGGCCAACGCCGCCGGCGCGATCGACGAAACCCGCACCCTGCCGCCGCAGGCCTGATCATCGAACGTTTTACCCTGGACGCCGACACGCACCCAGTTCGATCGAGCGCACCACACCGGCCGGCATCGTGGTCGCCCCGGTGGTGCACGACGCAGACGGGCGTCGCACCCGCGACCCGAGATTCGACTACCGCTACGACGCCGCGGGCCGTCTCGTACAGGTCAGCGCCGGTGGGTCGGTCATCTTCCGGCAGGCATACGACCCGCTCGGACGAGTTGTGGAGCGCACAAGTGGCCCCACAGTTCGTCGGACAGCGTATTTCGGTGGTGTAGCCGTCGCCGAAAGTGATCGGGCCGGCATCCCACGGCGGCAAACCGTCTTTGGACCATCCGGTGATCCGATCGTGCTGGTCAGCGACGGCACCGACCATTTCGGACATGCCGACGCCCACTCCTGCCTCATTTGTGTCACCGATGCCGCTGGCGCGGTACAGACCCGATACGACTACGGCGCCTTCGGTGCCACCCGCGTGCTCGGCCCGGACGGGACCACACCCAACCTTCTCCCAATGTGCCACCGACGTGGGCGGGTCACACCCTGATCACAGGTTCGGTCCTGTACGACATGCGCGGGCGCGTCTACGACCCGGTAACAGCGCGGTTTCTGCAACGGGATCCGCGGGGCGCCATCAACTCGGCGGACCCGTATGCGGTCGCCGGCGGAGACCCGGTCGACCTTCTCGACCCCACCGGTGAGTTGATCCCGGCCGTCATCGCGGTGCCGATCATTCTCGGCGCCGTGTTCGGTGCGGGCTACTCGGCCTACGACGCCGTGGAACACCCCGAGGACTACGAGGGTGCGGGGATACTGAAGCCTTTCGGCTACACCGTCGTTGGTGCCGGGATCGGGTGGCTCAGTGCCCTCGGTGGGATCGCGGCAGGTGCCGCGGTCACATTGGGGTTCGGGGGCACCTCCGCGGGCGGTTCCGCGGCAGGCGGATTCGGCTGGCTGAGTTGGCAGGGCTTCGCCATAGCATCAGCCGAATCAGGAGCCTATTGGACAATCTCGCGGACCGGGTTTCATTGGTTGTTCCCTGAACTGGAGGACGCACCGAGCCTGCGCACGCTTGGGACCGACATGGCCACCGGCGGCGTCCTCCGCGTAGCAGGCCCAGCCATCAAGCGGATCATTCCGGTGACTGTGTGGAACAGCGCCGAGGTCGCGGTGCGCGAGACTGCCGAAGGCATGCGCCTCGCCCTCCGGGGAAGCTGGCAAGCATTCGGCTCCGAGGTGCCCTCGTCCTCAGGGCTCAGACGGGAGGCAGACGCTGGCGGTCAAACGGTGGTTTCGGGAGAATCGACTGTTCAAGAGCAAAAGTAGGGAATATTGGAAACTGCAGGGCGGTGCCGCGGGCAAGGACCTGAGCCACATATTCATCGCCCACAGTGCAAATCGCCAGCCGTTACCGGAGTGGGCCGAGCCGTTCCGCAACGCGGGGTTCAACCTGCTGGAAATGCCGAAGGATCTCAATCGTTGGCTCGGCCGCTACATGTACCGCGAGGAGGCCTTCCGGCACGCCGTCCTCGGCACCCTCACCGCGACCGGCCTCACCGCGGCCGCGCTGACGCGCGAGGTACAGAACTGGGGCACGGAAGGATCCGGTGTCCACCCCTGGGCAAGTCCACGCGACCCGAACTCGCTCGCCACCCCTAACGCTCCAGCCGTCACTGTCCACTCACCAAAAGGTGCCAAACCCTAGCGTTCGCGTGACGCAAGGCCGTCAAAGCGGCCAGCGACGACGAACAGCACTCCGACCGCGCAGGGCAGACACCGAACGCATTCGATTCTGCACATAAACCTCCATTCGATCAGGCCGAGGTGGGAGTCTAGAAGGGTGATCTACGCCTAGACGGCAAGCAGCGTGGACCAGGGACCGAGCCTCGCAATGATTAACGGGTAGGGGGCACTAATGGCGATCGCAAGCTCTTCAATCCCAATAGACATACCGTGGCGACGCATCGCGTTCAGCCCGGACATGATGGACCGGGTCGCCTGCGACCGGACCCATCCGCTCCGATGGCGGTCGTCGGTCACGGTGTTCGAATACGAACCCCAGCCGATGACCAGGGGATCGACGGCGTCATCATCAGCTACCTGAAGGTGTCCTGCTCGGTCACCGGCTACCAGCCGTATGGGGACGAGATCCAGATTCGGGATCGGGTCTCTCGGTCCGGCTGGGTGGAGGCGAACTTGGGTACAGACTTCGGTCAGTTTCTTGGAGCCGCTTTGACCTTGTCCTACCCGTGTTACGGGCGATGCTCGAAGTTGTTGTTGCACCGCCGGAACCCGGTGACATCGAGTTCAAAGACTATCCATACTTCGTCGATTTCGATCCGAAGAAGCGCGAGATGTACGAGCAGGTGACCGACACCGGTGAAGTCATGTCCAGGTCACTCGACGATGTGAACGTCAGAAGAGGCCAGACGACGCTGCAGTCCCACGAGGTGAGGGACGAGGTATCAGTCGGCGCCACTGCGGAGGTCTTGGGCGTCGGGCTATCGGCGGTGTGGAATCGACGACGACGGACCTCTCCGAGCGCAGGACGGAAAATGTTCGAACAACCGATGCAGCGCGGGAGAGCCGCGAGACGCTGTCGCACACGACACAGATGAGCCACATGTATCAGCTGCTCAACAGCTACCACGTCGGCACGAACCGGGCAGCGTTCTTCATCCAGCCCGGCCGCACATGAACCAATCGGTGAACACCTTCGTCAACGGTCCACGCCAGATCGAAGGCATTCAGGACTTCATGCTCATCGTCGCGCGGCCCGCCGATCAAAAGCGGTTCTGCGTCGAGGCGTACCTCGAAACGGCTCACCTGAGCCGGATCCCGACCCGGACCCCGACGGCGACCCGGCACGCTGACCTTGGGAGCCGACGACTTCGGCCCGGGGGTCACCGAGCGCACCAGGATTGACGGCCTTAACTTTGAATACACCACAGTCCAAAAGGCGACTGTGAAGTTTCCCCGGAGTCGGTTCCCGGCTACGAGGTCGACACGACCTTCGACGGGAAGGGCTACAAGATAGAAAGCTACAACGAACAGGGCGAGGTGTACCTGGAGTGGGATGTGCAACCGGAACAGGTGACCTCAACGCCGAGATCACGTCGAGAACCCAAGCCGGTGTTACCCGAGACTCCGAGTCGCCCGCTTCGGTCGATCTCGCAGCAACCATCCATCTGATAGAGAAAGCGCCGGACGCCGAAAGGTACACCGATCATCTCTTTCTCACTGGCCGCTCGGTATGTAGCTGTGAACAGGAACCACCACTAGGCACTGTCATTTCCAGCAAAGGCCGCCTTGTTTACGAGAAGAAGCTGGTCGAAAGATTCTCGGAGGGCGGTAGGGTGCGGCCGGAGCTGTCGATCCGTGATGCCAACCGTTTGTCGGCGAGCATCCACCAGGAGATGGTGCAGTCGATCAACAGTCCTGACCGTTATCCGCGAAACACCGTCGACCTGCTCGATACCCAGCTGATCGCCGACGTGCTCGGAACGGCACTTCGTAGGACTGACAAGAAGCTCAATCCGCGTGTCGCCGACTGGTCCGGGGACGCCGCGGATCTTGCCCGCCGGGTGTCGCGATACGCGCCGCGGACGACGCGCGCGGCGCTGCTTGAGATACCGCTGCCGGAGCAGGTGGAGCGATTCGGACTCACGTTCGACGAAGCGATCTCGTTGCGCCGGGCTCTGGTGGACCTGCCCGCGCCGGAGGGCCCGCGGCCGCTGCCGGTGCCCACGCCGATCAAGGTTCCGCGGCTGACGGGCCGCCATCTGGACGCCGCACGGGCGACGTTGACCGACCTGGATCTCGATGTCGGCGCCATCACGGAGCAGGACAACTCCCTGGCCGCCGGCATGGTCGTCGCGCAGGACCCGGAGGCCGGAGACGCAGTGGAGCCGGGAACCCAAGTCGCGCTATCTATTTCGTCAGGACTCTCGGTTGTGCTGCCGGATGTGGTCGGTCATGGTCTAGCCGAGGCAATGTGTCGGCTTCTGGATTCCGGCGTCCAAGGCCACCCATCCGTGGAGGGGCCAACGGGCCGGACACACGGGTCGCCGAACTCATACCTCAGGCGGGAACACCGATCACTCCACACGCACCGGTCACATTACGTATGCGGAAGATGCGAGAACGCCCAATCAAGTGAGATCCGCCGTGTCTCGGTGGTGTGCGGATCCCGCGGCCACAGAAGATCCCAATGCGAGGCTTGTCCGGGGACTGGACCAAGTCCGACAAGCACGCCCGAGTATGTAGGCCCCGTTTTCGACGTAGCGCCGCCGTCCGGTACGCCATCGCCGGTGTTGAAGCACGCGCCGTCGACGTCGCGCCCGTCGACGGCGTTGCATAGTTATGCGGCAGTGTCTTCTTTCATTCGTTCGTTTCGACGCACTGATTCCGTGAAACACATCAATCGACGCGGCGGTGGAGCTGCAAGCGGAAGCGATTCGAATGCAATCAATGCTGGTATTGCTTGCACTGCAGATGCCGGTCTATTGGGCGGCGCGGGGCCGATCATCTCGACGTGGCAGGGCCAGATGTCTCAAGCAAGCTTTTAGTCGATGGTGGGTGTTTCCACTGGGGCGGTGCCTCAGTAATGGCCGTTACTGGGGCACCGGACGGTGAGACACCGGAGGGGAACGGCGAGTGGATCACCTTGGGGTCCGGTGTCGGGGGCTCGACTGTAGGCTGATCGCCTGCTAGGCTCCCTCGGGCCCGGTGGCCGGCCACCACCGACCGTCTACGTCGACCGTGCATTCCGCAGCTTCCGCGTGATGACGAAGGTCCGGAGTGCGACCCTGCGCGTACGCCATCACGATCATCCGAGGCAATCCGATGTTTGCTGATTCCCGGGTACTTCGACACCGCCTCGCGGATCTGTGTCGGATCGAAATCCGCGCCCGCTGCATCTGATCGAGCATCGTGTCACGCTCGTACTCGGTAATCAGCCCCGCGGCGCACTGTGCCTCCGGTGACGCGCATCCGCCCAGCCCGACCTTGATCCACACTGATCCTGATGCTCACGCGCGAGATCAGACATGCCGAACTCGTTGCTGATCGCACGGTTGTCCTTCCAAACCGTCCGCGCCAGCGTGCTCTTCGATATCTGGAGCTCGTCAGCCGCGTCGCGAACCGACATGCCCCAACTCGTCCCGGCAAGCAATGCGCGGCTACTACTAATAGTCGATCGCGAACTTCCGCCCATGCAGCGGCCTCTCGCGCCGCCAATTCGTATGCTGCCAAATCTGCCTCTGGCGCGCTCTACCGAATTCATGTGTCCCACTGTAGGACACGGGCCTGATAGTTGTCCCACTGTGGGACGTATCGGAACTGTCCGTTTCTGAGCACAGATCCGTGAGACACATCAACCGCGGTGGTGGGTGGGTGCCCAGTGAGGGCG